>NC_016948.1:0-5501090 GCF_000276825.1 Mycobacterium paraintracellulare
TGACCGATGACCCCGGTTCAGGCTTCACGACAGTGTGGAATGCGGTCGTTTCCGAGCTCAACGGTGACCCGACCGCGGACGGCGTAGCCGCCAACCGCACCACCCTGGTCACTCCCCTCACCCCGCAGCAACGGGCGTGGCTGAATTTGGTCCGGCCGCTGACGATCGTCGAGGGATTTGCCCTGCTGTCCGTTCCGAGCAGCTTCGTGCAAAACGAGATCGAACGGCATCTGCGGGCCCCGATCACCGATGCGCTCAGCCGCCGGCTCGGACAACAGATCCAGCTGGGAGTCCGCATCGCTCCCCCACCCGACGATGTCGAGGACGCCCTGATCCCGCCGGCGGAGCCGTTCCCGGGATCCGACGGTTCGATTCCCGGCGACGACGCCGCGCTCGACACCGACGAGCCGTTCGAAAACGGCGAGGCCGTCGACGGCGCCCAGCCGGGCTGGCCGAATTACTTCACCGAGCGGCCGCACGCCATCGACCCCGCCGTCGCCGCCGGCACGAGCCTCAACCGCCGCTACACATTCGACACGTTCGTCATCGGCGCCTCCAACCGGTTCGCCCATGCCGCGGCCCTGGCGATCGCCGAGGCCCCGGCCCGCGCGTACAACCCCCTGTTCATCTGGGGCGAATCCGGTCTCGGCAAGACCCACTTGCTGCACGCCGCCGGCAATTACGCGCAGCGCCTGTTCCCGGGGATGCGGGTCAAGTACGTCTCCACCGAGGAATTCACCAACGACTTCATCAACTCGCTGCGCGACGACCGCAAGGTGGCCTTCAAGCGCAGCTATCGCGATGTCGACGTGCTGCTCGTCGATGACATTCAGTTCATCGAGGGCAAGGAAGGTATCCAGGAAGAGTTCTTCCACACCTTCAACACGCTGCACAACGCCAACAAGCAGATCGTCATCTCCTCGGACCGGCCGCCCAAGCAGCTCGCCACCCTGGAAGACCGGCTGCGAACACGGTTCGAATGGGGTCTGATCACCGACGTGCAGCCCCCGGAGCTGGAAACCCGGATCGCCATCCTGCGCAAGAAAGCCCAGATGGAGCGGCTCGCGGTCCCCGACGACGTCCTCGAACTCATCGCCAGCAGCATCGAGCGCAACATCCGCGAGCTCGAGGGCGCCCTGATCCGGGTGACCGCCTTCGCCTCGCTGAACAAGACCCCGATCGACAAGGCGCTGGCCGAAATCGTGCTCCGCGATTTGATCGCCGACGCCAGCACCATGCAGATCAGTGCGGCCACCATCATGGCCGCCACCGCCGAATACTTCGACACCACCGTGGAAGAACTCCGCGGCCCGGGCAAGACGCGGGCGCTCGCCCAGTCACGCCAGATCGCGATGTACCTGTGCCGTGAGCTCACCGATCTGTCGCTGCCCAAGATCGGGCAGGCCTTCGGCCGCGACCACACCACGGTCATGTACGCGCAACGCAAGATCCTGTCCGAAATGGCCGAGCGGCGTGAGGTTTTTGATCACGTCAAGGAGCTCACCACCCGCATCCGGCAGCGCTCCAAGCGCTGAATCCCCGGTTTTCGGCGCCCCTGCGCGCAAATTTTTCGAGAAACTTCTCGCGCGTCCGTCACATCCGCAACACCCAGGGCATGTGCGCAGCCCTGTGCACACAGCATCCAAACTGCGGTGCAGTACCGGGCGTTCCGTGCACACTTGTCGTTCGTCCCCACCGGACCAACACCTGACTCACAGGCGCCACCGCGACGATCCACATCCCGATCGTCGCGCTAGCTGGGCCGGGGCGACGCTGTCCCCAGAATGCACAGGCCTTAATACTGTTACTGAGATCTCTACATCGGTTCTTCTTGGAAATACAGGCCTGGGGACGTTCGGTGCACACCCCTCGCCGAGTCCGTCGTCAGATCGTTTTGTCGGCCTTCGCGATTAGCTTTCAAGATGGCCCCGGAGGATCTACGGTTGTTCTTCGACTGCCGTTACGGTCGTCGTCGGCGCGTTGCGTCGCCGGCGCTCGTGGCGGAGCCCCGTGCTAGCGGGGGGAGGCTAGCCACAATGGATTCGAAAACGCTGAAGGTGAAGGGACGCTATGGACGTGGCGACGACAACGGCTGGCCTCAGCGACTTGAAGTTTCGTTTGGTGCGGGAGTCTTTCGCCGACGCGGTGTCGTGGGTGGCGAAGAACCTGCCGTCCAGACCCGCGGTGCCGGTGCTATCCGGCGTGCTGCTGTCCGGGACCGATGACGGCCTGACGATCTCCGGATTCGATTACGAGGTATCCGCGGAAGCTCAGGTCGCAGCCGAAATCGCTTCTCCCGGAAGCGTTTTGGTCTCCGGACGGCTCTTGTCAGACATCGTTCGGGCGTTGCCGAACAAGCCGATCGACTTCTACGTCGACGGCAACCGGGTGGCGCTGAACTGCGGAAATGCCAGGTTCTCGTTGCCGACGATGGCGGTCGAGGATTACCCGACACTGCCGGCCCTCCCGGACGAGACCGGGACGCTGCCCGCCGATCTGTTCGCCGAGGCGATCAGCCAGGTGGCCATCGCGGCCGGGCGGGACGACACGTTGCCCATGTTGACCGGGATCCGGGTTGAGATTTCGGGCGACACGGTGGTGCTGGCCGCCACCGACAGGTTCCGGTTGGCGGTTCGCGAGCTGACCTGGTCGGCGGCCTCGCCAGACATCGAAGCCGCGGTCCTGGTGCCGGCCAAGACGCTGGCCGAAGCCGCCCGGGCCGGCACCGACGGCGCTGAGGTTCGGTTGTCGTTGGGCGCGGGTGCCGGCGTCGGAAAGGACGGGTTGCTCGGCATCAGCGGGAACGGCAAGCGCAGCACCACGCGCCTGCTCGATGCGGAATTCCCGAAGTTCCGCCAGCTGCTGCCGGCCGAGCACACGGCCGTCGCAACGATCAATGTGGCGGAGTTGACCGAGGCCATCAAGTTGGTCGCGCTGGTCGCCGACCGCGGGGCGCAGGTGCGGATGGAATTCAGCGAGGGATCGCTGCGGCTGTCCGCGGGGGCCGACGACGTCGGCCGGGCCGAAGAAGACCTGGCGATCGATTTCGCCGGCGAACCGCTGACCATCGCCTTCAATCCGACCTACTTGACCGACGGACTGGGTTCGGTGCATTCCGAGCGGGTGTCGTTTGGTTTCACGACTCCGGGCAAGCCCGCGTTGCTGCGCCCGGCGCTGGACGACGACAGTCACCCGACCGGGCCGGGACCGTTCAGCGCCCTGCCGACCGATTACGTCTACCTGTTGATGCCTGTCCGGTTGCCTGGCTAGGTGTACGTCCGGCATTTAGGACTGCGCGATTTCCGGTCCTGGGCACACGCCGACCTCGAATTGCAACCCGGTCGGACGGTCTTCATCGGTTCCAACGGGTTCGGGAAGACGAATCTCCTTGAGGCGCTGTGGTATTCGAGCACGCTGGGTTCACACCGGGTGGGAACTGACGCGCCGTTGATCCGGGCCGGCGCCGCCCGGGCGGTCGTTTCCACGATCGTGGTCAACGACGGCAGGGAATGCGCCGTCGATCTGGAAATCGCCGCGGGGCGGGCGAACAAGGCGCGGCTGAATCGCTCACCGGTGCGCAGCACCCGCGAGGTCATCGGCGTCTTGCGCGCGGTGTTGTTCGCCCCCGAGGACTTGGCGCTGGTGCGCGGCGACCCGTCGGAGCGACGCCGCTACCTCGACGACCTGGCAACGCTGCGTCGGCCGGCCGTGGCGGCGGTGCGTGCCGACTACGAGAAAGTGCTGCGGCAGCGGACCGCGCTGTTGAAATCCCTGTCTGGCGCGCGGTACCGGGGCGATCACAGTGCGCTGGACACGCTCGACGTTTGGGACAGCCGCCTGGCCGAACACGGGGCCGAATTGATGTCCGCCCGTATCGATTTGGCCAACCAGCTCACCCCCGAGGTGGAGAAGGCCTATCAACTGCTGGCTCCGGGATCACGTGCCGCGTCGATCAGCTACCGTTCCAGCCTGGGCGCCGACGCCGCGGCGGACATCGCCGGCGGGGACCGCGAATTCCTCGAGGCCGCTCTGTTGGCCGCGTTGGCGGAGCGCCGCAGTGCGGAGTTGGAGCGCGGCATGTGTTTGGTCGGTCCGCACCGGGACGACTTGGAGCTGTGGCTCGGCGATCAGCCGGCGAAAGGCTTTGCCAGCCATGGGGAATCGTGGTCGTTCGCGTTGGCGCTGCGACTCGCCGCCTACGAGCTGTTGCGCGCCGACGAAAGCGACCCCGTGTTGTTGCTCGACGATGTCTTTGCCGAGCTCGACTCGACCCGGCGCCGCGCCCTGGCAACCGTGGCCGAATCGGCCGAGCAGGTGCTGGTCACCGCCGCGGTCGTCGAGGACATCCCGGCGGGCTGGGACGTTCGACGGGTCTACGTCGACCTGCATGACGGCGACTCGGGCCGGGTATCGGAGATGCGCGCATGACCGGCACGGGCGCGGGTCCAGGTCCCGGCCCCGGCGGGCCGTCGGGCGAGCTGAGCGGGATCGACTTGGTCAGGCGCACCCTCGAGGAGGCCCGGGCGGCGGCGCGCGCGCGCAGGGGAAGGACGCCGGCCGCGGCCGCGCGGTGTCGTCTTCCCCGCGCCGGGTGGCGGGCCAGCGGCGAAGCTGGTCGGGGCCCGGGCCGGACGGGCGCGACCCGCAACCGCTGGGCAGGTTGGCGCGCGACTTGGCGAAAAAGCGGGGCTGGTCCGCGCAAGTCGCCGAGGGCACCGTGCTGGGCAACTGGACATCGGTGGTCGGCCACCAGATCGCCGACCACGCCGTCCCGACCGCCCTCAAGGACGGCGTGCTGAGCGTCTCCGCGGAATCGACGGCGTGGGCCACGCAGTTGCGGATGATTCAGGCGCAGTTGTTGGCGAAGATCGCCGCCGCGGTCGGCAACGGGGTGGTGACGTCGCTGAAGATCACCGGGCCGGCCGCGCCATCGTGGCGCAAGGGGCCGCGCCACATCGCCGGGAGAGGCCCGCGCGACACCTACGGTTAGCGCCGTTCGGGGCGCCGCCCGATCCCCGGGCAGACGTTTATCCACAGGCCGCTCAAATCGGCCAGAATCCCGTAGACACCCTTGATGCACGTCGGGACGCGGCCAGAATAAAGAAATCGTCCGCACGGCGCGGTTAGCTGGGTAGAAACGCGGCTAGAAAATCGGTGCGGACGGGGGATCACGCTAGACTAGCCGCATGCGACTGTTGCGGTGATGAGGAACCGCCCGCATGAAACCCCAAGGAGAGCATTCCGACCGTGGCTGCCCAGAAGAAGAAGGCGCAAGACGATTACGGCGCTTCAGCGATCACCGTGCTCGAAGGCCTCGAAGCCGTCCGCAAACGCCCCGGCATGTACATCGGGTCCACCGGCGAGCGTGGTCTGCACCACCTCATCTGGGAGGTGGTCGACAACTCCGTCGACGAGGCGATGGCCGGCTATGCCAACAAGGTCGACGTGCGGATACTCGACGACGGCAGCGTCGAGGTCGCCGACAACGGGCGCGGCATCCCGGTCGCGATGCACGCGACCGGCGCCCCCACCGTCGACGTCGTCATGACCCAACTTCACGCCGGCGGCAAGTTCGGCGGTGAGAACAGCGGTTACAACGTCAGCGGTGGCCTGCACGGCGTGGGCGTCTCGGTGGTCAACGCGCTGTCGACCCGGCTCGAGGTGGACATCGCCCGCGATGGCTACGAATGGTCGCAGTTCTACGACCACGCCGTACCCGGAACGCTCAAACAGGGTGAGGCCACCCAGCGGACGGGCACCACGATCAGGTTCTGGGCCGACCCCGACATCTTCGAGACCACCGAGTACGACTTCGAGACGGTGGCGCGCCGGCTGCAGGAAATGGCGTTCCTCAACAAGGGGTTGACCATCAACCTCACCGACGAGCGGGTGAGCAACGAGGAGGTCGTCGACGAGGTCGTCAGCGACACCGCCGACGCACCCAAGTCTGCCCAGGAAAAGGCGGCGGAATCGACTGCGCCACATAAGGTTAAGCACCGCACCTTCCACTACCCCGGCGGTCTGGTCGACTTCGTCAAGCACATCAACCGCACCAAGAGCCCGATCCAGCAGAGCATCATCGACTTCGACGGCAAAGGCCCCGGCCACGAGGTCGAGATCGCGATGCAGTGGAACGGCGGCTACTCGGAATCCGTGCACACCTTCGCCAACACCATCAACACCCACGAGGGCGGCACCCACGAAGAGGGTTTCCGCAGCGCGCTGACGTCGGTGGTGAACAAGTACGCCAAAGACAAGAAGCTGCTGAAAGACAAGGACCCGAACCTCACCGGCGACGACATTCGCGAAGGCCTGGCCGCGGTGATCTCGGTCAAGGTCAGCGAACCGCAGTTCGAGGGCCAGACCAAGACCAAGCTGGGCAACACCGAAGTGAAGTCGTTCGTGCAGAAGGTCTGCAACGAACAGCTCACCCACTGGTTCGAGGCCAACCCCGCGGACGCCAAGGTGGTGGTCAACAAGGCGGTGTCGTCGGCGCAGGCCCGGATCGCCGCGCGCAAGGCGCGAGAGTTGGTGCGCCGCAAGAGCGCCACCGATCTGGGCGGGCTGCCCGGCAAGCTCGCCGACTGCCGCTCGACGGATCCGCGCAAGTCGGAACTGTATGTGGTGGAGGGTGATTCGGCCGGCGGCTCGGCGAAGAGCGGCCGCGACTCGATGTTCCAGGCCATCCTGCCGCTGCGCGGCAAGATCATCAACGTCGAGAAGGCCCGCATCGACCGGGTGTTGAAGAACACCGAGGTGCAGGCCATCATCACCGCCCTGGGCACCGGCATCCACGACGAGTTCGACATCACCAAGCTGCGCTATCACAAGATCGTGCTGATGGCCGACGCCGACGTCGACGGCCAGCACATCTCCACGCTCTTGTTGACTCTGCTCTTCCGTTTCATGCGGCCCCTGATCGAAAACGGCCACGTGTTCTTGGCGCAACCGCCGCTGTACAAGCTGAAGTGGCAGCGCAGCGACCCCGAATTCGCCTATTCCGACCGCGAGCGCGACGGCTTGTTGGAAGCGGGGCAGAAGGCCGGCAAGAAGATCAACAAGGACGACGGCATTCAGCGCTACAAGGGCCTCGGTGAGATGGATGCGAAGGAATTGTGGGAAACCACAATGGATCCCACCGTCCGGGTGTTGCGCCAAGTCACGCTGGACGACGCCGCGGCCGCCGACGAGCTGTTCTCGATCCTGATGGGCGAGGACGTCGATGCGCGCCGCAGCTTTATCACCCGTAACGCCAAGGACGTTCGCTTCTTAGATGTCTAAGACGGCTGAGCGATGCAGACCTGCCACCGTTGACCGACCAACGAGGAATACATGACTGACACCACGCTGCCGCCAGGTGACGACTCCGTCGACCGGATCCAGCCGGTCGACATTCAGCAGGAGATGCAGCGCAGCTACATCGATTACGCGATGAGCGTCATCGTGGGCCGCGCGCTGCCCGAGGTGCGTGACGGCCTCAAGCCGGTGCACCGCCGGGTGCTCTATGCGATGTATGACTCCGGCTTCCGGCCGGACCGCAGCCACGCGAAGTCGGCACGGTCGGTCGCCGAGACGATGGGTAACTACCACCCACACGGCGACGCCTCGATCTACGACACCCTGGTGCGGATGGCGCAGCCGTGGTCGCTGCGCTATCCCCTGGTCGACGGGCAGGGCAACTTCGGTTCGCCCGGCAACGACCCGCCGGCGGCCATGAGATATTGCGTCACGGCGGATGCATTGGTGCGGTTGCCGTTCGGGCAATCCGTGCGGATCGGCGACGTCGTCCCGGGCGCGAAGCCGAATACGGACAACGTGACCGACCTGAAAGTTCTCGATCGGCACGGTAACCCGGTTCTGGCGGATCGCTTGTTCCATTCGGGCGACCATCAGACCTACACCGTGCGCACCGCCGAAGGCTACGAGGTCACCGGCACCGCAAACCACCCGTTGCTGTGCCTAGTCGACGTCGGTGGCGTACCGACCCTGTTATGGAAGCTGATCGAAGAGATCCGGCCCGACGACTGCGTCGTGATGCAGCGCACTCCCCCAACGGAACTCGGTCCCGCCGACTGGGAGCCGACGATGGAGGCCTTGCTGCTCGGGGCATTTATCAGTGAAGGCTTCGTATCCGAAGCGCGCGCCGGTTTCAACAACCTCGATCGCGACTTCTTCAACACGGTGGTCACCGCGTATGACGCGGTCGTGGGCGGCACCCGTTACGTGTCCGAACGGACGATTGCGTCGGGATCGTTGCTGTACGAGCTCGATATCCACAATGTCAACGCCCTGCGGGGTAGCCGTCTTTGGGATGTCGTCGGACAGCGTTCAGCGGACAAGGCTGTACCGGAATGGCTTTGGCAGGCGCCGGCTTGCGTCAAGCGCGCATTCCTGCAGGCGCTGTTCGAAGGCGACGGGTCGTGCTCCGTCCTGCCCCGCAACACGATTCAGATCTCGTACTCGACGCGCAGCGAGCGGCTGGCGAAAGACGTCCAGCAGATGCTGCTCGAGTTCGGCGTCGTTTCGCGCCGCTACCGGCACGCCGTCGGGGAGCACAAGGTCGTCATCACCAACCGTGCACAGGCCGAACTGTTCGCCGCGCAAATCGGTTTCGGCGGTGCGAAACAAGCCAAGCTGACCAGGATTCTGGGCGCGATGCCGCCGTGTGCCGGAATGGACGGCGACCACGTTCCCGGCCTGGGACGGTTCGTCCGCCGACACTCCGGCAGCCGCTGGGTCGACAAGGACTGGCTGAACCGCCACAACGTCGACCGCATCCAGCGGTGGCGCACACGGGGCGCGGAGATCCTTTCGCACATCGCCGACCCGGATGTCCGCGCAATCGCAACGGAACTCACCGACGGACGCTTCTATTACGCGAAGGTCGCCTCTGTCACCGAGGCCGGCGTCCAACCGGTGTACAGCCTTCGCGTCGACACCGAAGACCATGCGTTCCTCACCAACGGTTTCGTCAGCCACAACACCGAGGCGCGGCTGACCCCGCTCGCGATGGAGATGCTGCGCGAAATCGACGAGGAGACAGTCGATTTCATCCCCAACTACGACGGACGGGTCCAGGAGCCCACCGTCCTGCCCAGCCGGTTCCCGAACCTGCTCGCCAACGGTTCCGGCGGCATCGCGGTCGGGATGGCGACCAACATCCCGCCGCACAACCTGCGCGAGCTGGCCGAGGCCGTCTACTGGTGCCTGGACAATCACGAGGCCGACGAAGAGGCCACCCTCACCGCGGTCTGCGAGCGGGTCAAGGGCCCCGACTTCCCCACCCACGGCCTGATCGTCGGGTCACAGGGCATCCACGACGCGTACACCACCGGACGCGGCTCGATCCGGATGCGCGGAGTCGTTGAGGTGGAAGAGGATTCACGCGGACGCACCTCGCTGGTCATCACCGAGCTGCCGTACCAGGTGAACCACGACAACTTCATCACCTCGATCGCCGAGCAGGTCCGCGACGGCAAACTCGCCGGCATCTCCAACATCGAGGACCAGTCCAGCGACCGGGTCGGCTTGCGCATCGTCGTGGAGATCAAGCGCGACGCCGTCGCCAAGGTGGTGCTGAACAACCTCTACAAGCACACCCAGCTGCAGACCAGCTTCGGCGCGAACATGCTGTCGATCGTCGACGGGGTGCCGCGCACGCTGCGCCTCGACCAGATGATTCGCCACTACGTGGCGCATCAACTCGACGTCATCGTGCGGCGCACCACCTACCGGTTGCGCAAGGCCAACGAGCGCGCGCACATCTTGCGCGGACTGGTCAAAGCGCTCGACGCGCTCGACGAGGTCATCGCCTTGATCCGCGCGTCGGAGACCGTGGACATCGCACGGGCCGGGCTGATCGAGCTGCTGGATATCGACGAAATCCAGGCGCAGGCGATCCTGGACATGCAGCTACGCCGCCTGGCCGCCCTGGAGCGCCAGCGCATCATCGACGACCTGGCCAAGATCGAAGCCGAGATCGCCGACCTCGAGGACATCCTGGCCAAGCCCGAGCGGCAGCGCCGGATCGTGCACGACGAGCTGTCCGAGATCGTCGACAAACACGGCGACGAGCGGCGCACCCGGATCATCGCCGCCGATGGGGACGTGAACGACGAGGACTTGATCGCTCGCGAGGACGTCGTCGTCACCATCACCGAGACCGGCTACGCCAAGCGCACCAAAACCGACCTGTACCGCAGCCAGAAACGCGGCGGCAAGGGCGTCCAGGGCGCCGGGCTCAAGCAGGACGACATCGTGCGGCACTTCTTCGTGTGCTCGACGCACGACTGGATCCTGTTCTTCACCACGCAGGGCCGGGTCTACCGCGCCAAGGCCTACGAACTGCCGGAGGCGTCCCGTACCGCGCGCGGTCAGCACGTCGCCAACCTGCTGGCGTTCCAGCCCGAGGAGCGGATCGCCCAGGTCATCCAGATCCGCGGCTATGAGGATGCGCCGTACCTGGTGCTGGCCACCCGCAACGGACTGGTGAAGAAGACCAAGCTGACCGACTTCGATTCCAACCGGTCGGGTGGAATCGTGGCGATCAACCTGCGCGACAACGACGAGCTGGTCGGCGCGGT
Organism: Mycobacterium paraintracellulare; assembly: GCF_000276825.1. Classification (NCBI taxonomy): domain Bacteria; kingdom Bacillati; phylum Actinomycetota; class Actinomycetes; order Mycobacteriales; family Mycobacteriaceae; genus Mycobacterium; species Mycobacterium paraintracellulare. The sequence goes on from NC_016948.1 coordinate 10,584, forward strand.
GTTGTGCTCCTCCGACGAGGACCTGCTGCTGGTGTCGGCCAACGGCCAGTCCATCAGGTTCTCGGCGACCGACGAAGCGCTGCGCCCGATGGGGCGCGCCACCTCCGGCGTGCAGGGCATGCGCTTCAACGCCGACGATTATCTGTTGTCGCTCAACGTCGTTCGTGAGGGCACCTACCTGCTGGTGGCGACCTCCGGCGGGTACGCCAAGCGCACCGCGATCGAGGAGTACCCGGTGCAGGGCCGCGGCGGCAAGGGCGTCTTGACGGTGATGTATGACCGGCGGCGTGGCCGGCTGGTCGGCGCGTTGATCGTCGACGAGGACAGCGAGCTGTACGCGATCACCTCGGGAGGCGGCGTCATCCGGACCGCGGCCGGCCAGGTCCGCAAGGCGGGACGGCAGACCAAAGGTGTGCGGCTGATGAACCTGGGCGAAGAAAACACCCTGTTGGCCATCGCCCGCAATGCCGAAGCGAACGCGGACGAAGCCGTCGAGGAGGTCGAGGGCGCCGAGTCGGAGAGCTAGTCGGTGTAAAGCCACTAGACTCAGCCCGATGACGATGCGGGCCGCGGCGCGGCCCGAGGAGGACCGGGGCATTTAGACTCAGCCCGATCAGACATGACGCGACTGCACCGCCTGCGCGGCCGGGGTAGCAGACCTAAGGAGTCGGGGTGACTTCACCGAACGAGCCGGGCGCCCCCAAAAAGGGAGACGTTCCCAACGGGGATGGTGCGGCCGAGCGCGCCGGGGTGCGGCGCGCGGCGCCGTCCGCGCAGGGTGGCCGTCCCCAGGAACCCGGGGACGGACCGCCGTGGCAGCGTGGCGGCACCCGGCCCCAGCAGCCACCGTCTCGCCAGAGCGAGCCTCCGACCGAGAAGCGACCATCGGGTCCCGCCAGCGGTGTCGAGGCGAGGCTGAACCGTTTCATCTCCGGCACCGCGGCACCCGGAGCCGGCGCCGCGGCGCATGCGAAAGACGCCGACGCGGCACCGGCCCGCGAAGGATCGCCCGCTGAGGCCTACGCCAGCGAGTTGCCGGACCTGTCCGGCCCACTACCGCGCGGCCCGCACCGCAAGCCCGCACCCGAACAGCGGACGCCCGAGAGTCCGTCGGGAGCCGGCCGGCCTTCGACCACGGAAAGCCGCGAAGCCCGGGAGAACCGCGACCGCGTGCAGGTGTCACGGCGGACGCGAGGACCCGTCCGGGCCAGCATGCAGATCCGCCGGATCGACCCGTGGAGCACGTTGAAGGTGTCGCTGCTGTTGTCGGTGACGCTGTTCTTCGTGTGGATGATCGCCGTCGCCTTCCTCTACCTCGTGCTCGGCGGCATGGGCGTCTGGTCGAAGTTGAACAGCAACGTCGGCGACCTGCTGAACAACACCAGCGGCAGCAGCGGCGAACTGGTATCCAGCGGCACGATTTTCGGCGGCGCCGTCTTGATCGGCCTGGTCAACATCGTGCTGCTGACCGCGATGGCGACCATCGCCGCGTTCGTCTACAACCTGACCACCGATCTGATCGGCGGCATCGAAGTGACGCTGGCAGATCGCGACTAGCTGATGGCCGGCTCTGGTGCTGCGTTTTTGGGAGTCGGGCGGCTAGTGCGGTAATCTCGTCGCTCGGCCGTACGCGAGTACGGGCCTATAGCTCAGGCGGTTAGAGCGCTTCGCTGATAACGAAGAGGTCGGAGGTTCGAGTCCTCCTAGGCCCACAACCATGTGCCCGTCAAGACGTTGCGTACGACTCGCACTGCCACTGGCACTGATCGCCGTATTGGCAGCGGTGGCGTGGTCACGACGTGGAGTCGAGGTCTGGCACGTGGCTGTGGATGACCCCGGTCAACCACCCAGTCACGATGAGGGGCCTTAGCTCAGTTGGTAGAGCACCGCCTTTGCAAGGCGGGTGTCAGGGGTTCGATTCCCCTAGGCTCCACAAGCCGGTTCCCTTTGCACGCCTAATTGGCCATCCCTGTCCGCGGCGCGTAGGACGGGCCGAGGAAGCGTTGCACCAAGGCGCGTTCGGCGGCCGGATCCTTGAGCGGCCAGGCCCACAGCCCCAGGAAGACGCGAATCAGCCACTGTGCGGCCAACGGATGATGGTTGCCGGGGCCGAGCATCTCGGCGGCCAAGCTCGTCACGGTCGGCGAGCTGATCACCCAGTCGCTGACCGGGGCCGCGTGGATCGATCGCATGAGCTGGGCCAGTGGGTCCGACCGCAGCCGTTCTAACGCGATGATCGTGGCGGCGACGACACGATCGGGCCCGCGGAGGTCCTTGATGGCTTCCCGTGTGGTGTCGACGATGCGAGCCGCGTGGATGGCGACGACGGCATCGCGGATGGTGGCCTTGCCGCCGGCGTGCCGGTAGATCGTCGCGGGTGAGCAGTGAACCCGGGCGGCCAGGGCCTCGATCGTGAAACCTTCATACCCCCGGCGAGCGATGAGATCGGCCGCGGCGCTATAGATCCGCTCGGCCGCTTCGCTACGGCGATCACGGCCCACCAACCAGTCGTCGCGTGGCATCCACCCATGCTCCCCTACGCTGCGGGATGCGAAAATAGCTCTCGCAGCATGAGAAGTATTGGCCTATTTTTCTCACACAAACGTCCTGCTAGTGCCCGGTCCCCCTGGTCGCGCGCCTTCGGCGTCGGTCGGGCGGGTTCCTCAACTTCTGCGCGATCCATTGACCCCGCGGTGGGCCGCGCCGAGCCTGAAACGCGTGGCGGTCTTGGACAGTGCGATTCGGTTTTTCGGTAGCGAGGCGATACAGGATCCCTACCCGCTGTATGACCGCATGCGGGCGGAGGCGCCGGTGCATCGCATCGGCGGTTCAGAGTTCTACGCCGTCTGCGGTTGGGACGCGGTGCAAGAGGCCGTCGAGCGGGTCGAGGATTTTTCGTCGAACCTCACGGCGACCATGGTCTTTCACGAGGACGGCACCGTCGCTCCGCTCGACATGGGACCGCCCGGGGATTCGATGCACGCATTGGCCACCGCGGACGACCCCGTGCATGCGATGCACCGAAAGATCTTGTTGCCACACTTGTCGGCCAAGCGCGTCCGGATCATCGAGGAATTCGCGGCTCAGACCGCCGACCGGCTGTGGGAGCAGAACCTGCGCGACGGCGAGATCGAATGGATGAGCGGCATCGCCAATCGGCTGCCGATGATGGTGGTCTGCAAGCTGCTCGGTCTCCCCGATGACGACGTCGACAAACTCATCCGCCTCGGCTACGCCACCACCACGCTGCTTGACGGGATCGTCACGCCCGCCCAGCTCGCAGAGGCCGGAGCCGCGGCGATGGAACTCTTTGGCTATGTCCTCGAGCGTTTCGAAAGGACAAGCGCCAACGGTGAATACGGCCTGATCGCCGACCTCGCGGCTCGTTACGCCTCGGGGGAACTCGAACAAACACCGGCGCTAGGAATCATGCTGACCCTCTTCAGCGCGGCCGGCGAGTCGACGGCGTCTCTGCTGGGAAGCGCGGCGTGGATCCTCACCGATCGTCCCGCGATCCAACAGCAACTCCGCGAAAAGCCGGAATTGCTAAGCGCTTTCATCGAAGAGACCTTGCGCTTCGAGGCGCCGTTCCGGGGCCACTACCGACACGTGTGGCGCGACACCACGCTCGGTGGGGTCGCGGTGCCGGCCGACTCACATCTGCTGTTGATGTGGGGAGCGGCCAATCGCGACCCGGCGCACTTCGAGGCCCCGAACGAATTCCGGCTCGACCGCGCCGCGACCAAGAGCCACATGAGTTTCGGCAAGGGCGTGCATTTCTGCGTGGGCGCCGCGCTGGCCCGCTTGGAGGCCCACATCGTGTTGCGGATGCTGCTCGAGCGCACCACCTGGATCGACGCCGCCGACGTCGGAGAATGGTTGCCCAGCATCCTGGTTCGGCGCCGCGAACGCTTGCGCCTCAGCGTGCGGTGAACCTACGGACGCGGCTGTACCTCGACACTGGGCGGGCGCGACTGCGGCTCCTGAGGCTTCGCCCGCACCGAGCGCCGGACGATGCTGAATGCCACGGCGCCGCCCGCGAGGACCGCGACGGCCACCCCCGCAATGACCAACGGCCGCTTGCCGCGACGCTGCGCTCGCCGCGCCTCCTGCAGTGCCTGGGGCAGATTGGTCACCACTTCCTGCGCCGCGGCCAGTTCCTGGGCGAGGGCCTCTTGGGCCGCCGCGATGTCCGCGGCCAACCGCCCCTCCCGATACCGGCGACGCAGCTGCGCCGCGGTCGACTGCGCCGACTGGACGCTGAGGCCGACGACTCCGCGGGTGACGTCCACCGGCCCCCTCGCCGAGTAGGTCAGGCCGCGGGCCAGTCGCTCCCGGGGGGTCAGCCGGGACTCCGTCTTCGCGCTCATCTGCCGCCCTTCTGTTCCGCTGGTGACGCCTGTCGTGAGGCCGGCGCGCCGGGCCGGCCCGATACTGAACAGACTGCCAGCATAGGGACGTCGGCGGCGCGGGTGCGCGTTCGCGAGGTTTCGTCGGCGGGTCGGATGGGTGGCACCGCGTGCGGGCGCGCTCACGCGTAGTGGCAGACTCTCATGCCGTGACTAACAGCCCCTTTCAGACTGCTACCGCCACGCTCCACACCAACCGCGGCGACATCAAGGTCGCCCTGTTCGGAAACCACGCGCCCAAGACAGTCGCCAACTTCGTCGGCCTGGCGCAGGGGACCAAGGAGTACTCGACCCAGAACGCATCGGGAGGCTCGTCCGGCCCGTTCTACGATGGCGCGGTCTTTCACCGGGTGATCCGGGGCTTCATGATCCAGGGCGGCGACCCGACCGGCACGGGCCGCGGTGGCCCGGGGTACAAGTTCGCCGACGAGTTCCACCCCGAACTGCAATTCGACAAGCCCTACCTGCTGGCGATGGCGAACGCGGGCCCGGGCACCAACGGCTCGCAGTTCTTCATCACCGTCGACAAGACGCCGCACCTGAACCGGCGCCACACGATCTTCGGCGAGGTGACCGACCCGGACTCCCAGCAGGTGGTCGACGCGATCGCCACGACGAGCACCGACGGCAATGACCGCCCCTCCGAGCCGGTCGTCATCGAGTCGATCACCATCTCGTAACCGACCCGCCCGCGCGGGGCGTTCAGGGCTGCGAACGGCCCGCGTAGCCGGCTGCGGTGAGAGCGTCCAGCACGTCCAGCGGGTCGGTCCCAAGGTCCCAGCGGGAGAACAGCACCAGGCCGCCGTCGGCGGTCTCGACCTCCAGCAGCCGCACTTTGCGTCCGTAACGGCGGAACTCGATGATGCGGATGATCTTGATGTCGGATTGCTGCAATAGCTGCGTCCGGAACCAGCCGCGCAACGCCAGGCCGTCGGGCGTGATTGCCAGTTTCGGGCGCGCGCGCCACGACATCCCCGCAAACAACAGCAGACCCCCCGCGGCAACGCCCGCCAGAACCCGCCCCGGCGGGTCTGTGATTAGGGTCACACCGGCGATAGCCAACAAGACGCCCGCGGCTCCACAACCTGCGATTCCGGTCGCGTGTGGCTCCCATTGAGTTTGCTGCATGCGGTCCTTAGCCCCTCCCACCACTGCCGATGCAGTTATCCACAATCTCTATCAACAGTGGGGATAAATCACACGCGTGTGATTGGGTGGTCGGAAAGTTGCTGGCGCAACGACAAATCAGCCCGAAAATGAATTCATTCCGTCGGTCGTGCTGCTCAGTGCCAGCGCATCGTGAGCAACAAACCGGTGATCATGAAAGCGAACGCGATGGCGTAGTTCCAGGGGCCCAGTTGGGCCATCCAGTTCAGCGCGGTCGGCGCCTGGGATCCGACGGCGGCTAACTGAAACACCATCAGCCAGACGAGCCCGATCAGCATGAGGCCGATGAACAGCGCGACAAACCACACGCTGGACGGTCCGACCTTGACCTTCACCGGGGTGCGGCTGACCGCGCTGACGGTGAAGTCGTTCTTCTTGCGGACCTTGGACTTGGGCATGATTACCTCGCGGATTACCTCAACGACACGGTGAGCGGGACGGGGTGCAACGATGAACACGGCAGCTGCACCCATAGCTTGGCTACGAGACTAACGCACCTGGGGCGGTGACCAGGAAATGGAGACTCGATGATCCAGACGCGCCAGTCGCCATGGCGCTTCGGCGTCCCGGTGGTGTGCGCGCTGGCGGGATTGCTGCTCGCCGCCACGCACGGGGTATCCGGCGGCGCCGAGATCCGGGGCAGCGACGCCCCGCGGCTGGTGGACCTGGTCCGTGAGACCCAGTCGTCGGTGAACCGCCTCAACGCCGAACGCGAGGAACTCGCGAAGAAGATCGACACGGCGCACGGGCGCTCTTCGGACGCCGCGCTGGCCGCGATGCTGCGGCGCTCAGCGCAGCTCGCCGGTCAGGCGGACATGAATCCGGTGCACGGACCGGGCCTGGTGGTCACCCTCGAGGACGCGCAGCGCGACGCCAACGGCCGGTTCCCGCGCGACGCGTCACCCGACGACCTGGTGGTGCACCAGCAAGACATCCAGGCCGTGCTCAACGCGCTGTGGAGCGCGGGCGCCGAGGCGATCCAGATGCAAGACCAACGGCTCATCGCCACCTCGGTGCCCCGCTGCGTGGGCAATACGCTGCTGCTCAACGGGCGCACCTACAGCCCGCCGTACACGATCACCGCGATCGGCAACTCCGCGGCCATGCAAGCCGCCCTCGCCGCCGCTCCCCTGGTGGTCCTCTACAAGCAGTACGTGGTCCGGTTCGGCCTCGGCTACCGCGAAGAGGTCAAATCGGACGTGCAGGTCGTCGGGCACTTCGAGCCCGACCGGCTGCATTACGCGCTGCCCAACGGCCCGATCGCCTACTGACGCCGCCCGACCGGTGGCGCGCCCTCGGGCGGTAACCTGGCACGATGCGGATCCTGGTTGTCGACAACTACGACAGCTTCGTGTTCAACCTGGTGCAGTACCTCGGGCAGCTGGGTGTGGACGCGGACGTCTGGCGCAATGACGACGACCGGCTCTCCGACGAGACCGCGGCCGCCCGGCAGTTCGACGGCGTGCTGCTCAGTCCGGGGCCGGGCACCCCGGAGCGCGCGGGCGCTTCCATCGGGATGGTTCGCGCCTGTGCCGCCGAGCAGACCCCGCTGCTCGGGGTCTGCCTGGGGCACCAAGCCATCGGCGTGGCCTTCGGCGCCACCGTCGACCGCGCCCCCGAACTGCTGCACGGCAAGACCAGCAGCGTTCACCACACCAATGTCGGTGTGTTGCAAGGCCTTCCGGATCCCTTCACGGCGACCCGCTACCACTCGCTGACCATCCTGCCCGAATCGCTGCCGCCGGTTCTCGAGGTCACCGCCCACACCGACAGCGGCGTGATCATGGGGGTGCGCCACGCCGAACTGCCGATTCACGGCGTGCAGTTCCATCCCGAGTCGATCCTGACCGAGGGCGGCCACCGCATGCTGGCGAACTGGCTGGCCGTGTGCGGGTTGGTGCGCAACGACACGCTGGTGCGCCGGCTCGAGAATGACGTGCACGCCGCGGTGCGGCCGTATTTCCCGGCCGACCCGGCGGCTACTGACCGAACTTCAGCGTGATGATCCCGTCCCGGTTCACCCCGGAGCCCGCCGGCGGGTTCTGATACACCACCCGGTGGGACTGGGAGCCACCGGCGTCGACGTCGGCGCCCTTGTCGAGGATGCCCGTCCAGCCCAGCGCCCGCAGCCGGGGTTCGGCGTCCGTCCAGAACATGCCGGACAGGTCGGGCATGACGAACTGATTGCCCTTGGACACCTGCAGCTCGATGACCGAGTCCACCGGAACCATCTGTCCCTTGGGCGGATTGGTCCCGATCACTTCACCGGCCGGCCGGGGGCTGTCGACCTGGACCTGGGTCACCTTGCTGAACCCGTAGACGGTCAGGTTGCGTTGCGCGATGTCCACGGTCTGGCCCGCGATGTCGGGAACCTGCTTGGTCTCCGGCCCGGAGCCGACGATGACGGTGATGACATTGGTGATCGCCGACGTCTGGTTTGCCGGCGGGTTGGTCCCGATCACCTTTCCCAGTAGCTCGGGTGTCGACGGCGAATTGGCTTGCTTGAACTTGGTGAATCCCGCGGCTTTGAGCTTGGTGACCGCGTCGGAGTAACTCAACGAGGACACGTCGGGCACCTCGCGTTGCTCCGGGCCGGTGGAGACGTTGACGGTGATCTCGTCGCCGGCGCTCACCGACGCGTTGGCGCCAGGGTCGGTGCCGATGACGTGGTCGGGCGGAACGATCGAATCCGGCTTTTGCAGCGTGCGCGTTTTGAAGCCGCGGTTTTGCAGCGCCGCGATGGCGTCGGCTGACACCTGCCCGCGCACGTCGGGCACCTGAACGTCACGAGCCCCGCCACCGAAGGTGTTGAACGCGATCACCACAACGATCGTCAGGACGGCCAGTGCCGCCACCGCGACGATCCAGCGACCGACCGAACCGACGGTGCGGTCCTCCCCCGCGTCGGCGAGGACCTGGCGGGGCAGCGGATCGGTCCGGGGCGGGCCCCCGCTGCCGGGGTTCGATGACAGCATCGAGCTTCGGTCGGCGTCGGTGAAAACCTTTGGCGCCTCGGGCTTTTCGCCGTTGTGCACCCGGACCAGATCGGCGCGCATCTCCGCCGCGGTCTGATAGCGGTTTTCGGGATTCTTGGCCAGCGCCTTGAGCACGACGGCGTCGAGGTCGGGCGAGATGCCGTCGTGGCGCTGCGACGGCGGCACGGGGTCCTCGCGGACATGTTGGTAGGCAACCGCGACCGGCGAGTCTCCGACGAAAGGTGGTTCGCCCGTGAGGATTTCGTAGAGGACGCAGCCCAACGAATACACATCGGAGCGGGCGTCGACGGCGTCGCCGCGGGCCTGCTCGGGCGAGAGGTACTGCGCGGTGCCGATCACCGCGGCGGTCTGGGTGACGCTGTTGCCGCTGTCGGCGATCGCGCGGGCGATACCGAAATCCATCACCTTGACCGCGTTGGTGGTGCTGATCATGATGTTGGCCGGCTTGACGTCGCGGTGGATGATGCCGTTCTGATGACTGAAGTTCAGCGCCTGGCACGCGTCGGCGATAATCTCGATCGCCCGCCGCGGCGGCAGCGGCCCGTCGGTGTGCACGATGTCGCGCAGGGTGACGCCGTCGACGTACTCCATGACGATGTAGGGCAGCGGCCCGGTGGGGGTCTCCGCCTCGCCGGTGTCGTAGACGGCGACGATGGACGGGTGATTCAGCGCGGCGGCGTTTTGCGCCTCCCGCCGAAAGCGTAGGTAGAAGCTGGGATCGCGGGCCAGATCCGCGCGCAGCACCTTGACCGCGACGTCGCGATGCAGGCGGAGGTCGCGGGCCAGGTGAACCTCGGACATCCCCCCGAAACCGAGGATCTCGCCGAGCTCATAACGGTCGGACAGGTGCTGCGGGGTGGTCATTGCGATGTCCCGTGTCCCGCCGGTCCGCCGCGGAATCCCGACATCCCTATCGTGCCGTCATCCGGCCACTCGAGACGCATGCCTGCCGAACCGCTCGGGGTGTTGGTCGGCGCGGGCGCCGATGCCGGCGGGGTGCCGGTGTCGGTGACCGTCGGGGGCTGTTGCTGCTGATCCCCCCGGGAATTGATGACGATGAGCACCGCGATGATGATCGCCAGCGCGCCGAGTACCCCGGCGGCCCAGAGCAGCGCGCGCTGCCCCGACGAGAAGGTGCGCCGGGCCGGGGGCGGGCGGTGCCCGCCGGTGGTGGGGCGGGATCGACGCGGCGCCGCGCTGCGCGGGGACACCGCGGCCGCCCGGGTCGTCGGGCTGGACGGTATCGCCGCCGGCGAGGCCCGGCCCGGGGGCGGTGACTGGCTGGGGCGGGGCGGACGGCGACCGGCGCGCACCGCCGCGACGGCGTCGGCGAACGGTCCCCCGCTGCGGTACCGCATCGCCGGGTTCTTGACCAGCGTGATCTCGATGAGTTCTCGCACGTTGGGCGGCAGCTCCGCGGGCAGCGGCGGCGGTGGTTCCTTGATGTGCTTCATCGCCACGGTCAGGGCGCCGTCACCGGTGAACGGCCGCTTGCCCGAAACGACCTCGTAGCCAACAACTCCCAGCGAGTACACGTCGCTGGACGGGGTGGCGTCGTGCCCGAGCGCCTGTTCGGGCGCGATGTATTGGGCGGTGCCCATGACCATGCCGGTCTGGGTCACCGGTGCGGCGTCGACGGCCTTGGCGATGCCGAAGTCGGTGATCTTCACCTGGCCGGTCGGGGTGATCAGTATGTTGCCCGGCTTGACGTCGCGGTGGACCAGCCCGGCGGCGTGCGCGACCTGCAGCGCGCGGCCGGTCTGCTCGAGCATGTCCAGGGCGTGCCGCAGGGACAGCCGGCCGGTGCGTTTGAGCACCGAGTTCAGCGGCTCGCCGTTGACCAGCTCCATCACCAGGTAGGCGGTGCGGCCCTCCCCGTCCAGCTGGCTCTCGCCGTAATCGTGGACCGCCGCGATCCCGGGGTGATTGAGCATCGCCGTGGTCCGCGCCTCAGCGCGGAAGCGCTCGATGAACTCGGGGTCTTGGGAGAACTCCTGCTTGAGCACCTTGACCGCGACGCGTCGGCCCAGGCGGCTGTCCACGGCCTCCCAGACCTGACCCATGCCGCCGGTGGCGATCAGGCGCTGCAGGCGGTATCTGCCAGACAGCGTCACACCAACTCGCGGGCTCATGGTCCTCCCTGTAGCGCGGCCTGGATCACAGCCCGTCCGATCGGCGCGGCGAGTGCACCCCCCGTCGCGGACAGGCGGTCGGCGCCATTCTCCACCAACACCGCCACGGCGACTTTCGGGGTCTGTGCGGGCGCGAAAGCGATGTACCACGCGTGCGGCGGTGTGTGCCGCGGATCGGTGCCATGTTCTGCGGTACCCGTCTTGGATGCGATCTGCACGCCGGGAATGGCCCCTTTCTGCTGTGCGACCTTCTCGGCGCCGACCATCAGCTCTGTTAGCTTAGCGGCGACCTGCGGCGACACGGCGCGCCGCTGCTCATACGGTGCCGTGGTGCTGATCGTGGTCAGGTCCGGCCCCTTGAGGCTGTCGATCAGATACGGCTGCATCGTCACCCCGCCGTTCGCGATGGTCGCCGCGATCTCGGCGTTCTGCAGCGGCGTCATCGCGACATCCTTCTGCCCGATGCTCGACATGCCCAGGGCGGCCGCGTCCGGGATGATCCCGATGGTCGACTCCGCGACCTGAAGCGGGATCACGCTCGGGGTGCTGTCCAGGCCGAATGAGCGCGCCATGCCACGCAGCGCGTCGGATCCGGTGAGCATGCCGAGTTGGACGAACGCGGTGTTGCAGGACAGGGCGAAGGCCTGCTGCAAGGACACGGTCGGCTCGTTGCCACACGACTGTCCACCGTAGTTCTCCAGCGTCGCGGTGCTGTTCGGCAGCGGAATCGACGGCGCGGCGGTCAGCTGCTCGGTGTCGGAGGCGCCGGCCTGCAGCGCGGCCGCGGTGGTGATCACCTTGAAGGTGGAGCCGGGCGGGTAGGTCTCCGAGATGGCACGGTTGGTCATCGGGTTGTCGGGATCGTCGCGCAGCAACTGCCAGGCCTTGGCCTGCACCTCGGGATCGTGCGACGACAGCAGGTTGGGGTCGTAGGACGGCGACGACACCATCGCCAGGATCTTGCCGGTGGACGGTTCGAGGGCGACCACGGCGCCTTTGCACGGCGGGCCGCCGCAGCCCTGCTGCATCCCGTCCCAGGCGGCCTGCTGGACGCGCGGCTTGATCGTGGTGTCGACGTTGGCCCCGCGCGGGTCGCGGCCGGTGAAGAAGTCGGCCAGCCGGCGCCCGAACAGCCGTTCGTCGGAGCCGTTTAACAGCGGGTCCTCGGCGCGTTCCAGGCCGGTGCTGGAATAGCGCAGCGAGTAGAACCCGGTGACCGGCGCGTACGTCGCGGGGTTGGGGTAGACCCGTAAGAAGCGGAAGCGGTTATCGGTGGCGACGGAGTACGCCAACAGCTGTCCGCCCGCCACGATCTGGCCGCGCTGGCGCGAATACTCATCGAGCAGCACGCGCTGGTTGCGCGGATCGGCGCGCAGCGAGTCGGCGGCGAAGACCTGCGTCATCGTGGCGTTGATCAACAGCAGCACGATCAACGCCATCACGGTCACCGAGATCCGGCGCAGGGAGGCGTTCATACTTTCTCGATCACCTCGGTGCCGGCCGCCGCGATCGGCGGCTCATGGCGCGCGGGGGCGCGCAGGGGACGACGGGCGCTGTGCGAGATGCGCGCCAGGATGGCCAACAGCACGTAGTTCGCCAGCAACGACGAACCGCCATAGGACATCCACGGGGTGGTCAACCCGGTCAGCGGAATGAGTTGGGTTACCCCGCCGACGACGATGAACAACTGCAGGGCCAGCGTCGACGCCAGGCCCGCCGCGAGCAGCTTGCCGAAGCTGTCCCGGGTGGCGATCGCCGTGCGCATGCCCCGCACGATGACGATGGTGTAGAGCATCAAGATGCTCGCCAGGCCCACCAATCCCAGCTCTTCGCCGAACGCCGCGATGATGAAGTCGGTCGACGCGGCGGGCACGGTGTCGGGCTGACCGTTGCCGAGCCCGGTGCCGAAAATCCCGCCGGTGGCGAAGCTGAAGAGCGACTGCACAATCTGATAGCCGCTGCCGTCGGGGTCGGAAAACGGGTCCCACCACATCTGCACCCGGACCCGGACGTGGCTGAAAATGAAATACGCGACAACGCTTCCCGCGACGAACAGGACCAGACCGATCCCCACCCAGCTGAACCGCTGGGTGGCGAGGTAGACCACCACCAGAAACGACGTGTACAGCAATAGCGAAGTGCCAAGGTCTTTTTCGAAGGCCATCACGCCGACCGAGATCACCCAGGCCGCCAGCAGGGGCGCGAGGTCGCGGGGGCGGGGCAGGGTCAAACCCATGAAGTGCTTGCCGACGCTGGTGAACAGGCCGCGTTTGGCGATCAGCACCGCGGAGAAGAAGATCAGGAGCAGGATTTTGGAGAACTCAGCGGGCTGAATTGAGAAGCCGGGCAAGCGAATCCAGATCTTGGCGCCGTTCTGTTCGGACAGCGAGGCCGGCAACAGGGCGGGAATCACCAGCAAGACCAGACCGACGAGTCCGCAGATGTAACCGTAGCGCGCGAGCTGCCGATGGTCTTTCAAGAAGGTGACCACCAGGGCAAAGGTCACCACCCCGACCAGGGTCCACAGCATCTGCTGGGTTGCGCTGGGGTGGTGACGGCCGCTGAGCTGATTGGTGACCAGATCGAGCCGGTGGATCATCACCAGGCCAAGCCCGTTGAGTAGAGCCACGATTGGCAACAGCAGCGGATCGGTATAGGGCGCGAAGCGCCGGATCGCCATGTGCGCCGATCCGAAGACGACGAGAAACACCAGCCCGTAGTTGATCGCGTCCCAGTGCAGATCGCGGGTTTGATTCGCCTCGACGATCAGCAGCGCGGCGACGGTGATCAGCGATGCGAAGCCCAGCAGCAATAGCTCGGCATTGCGCCGGGTAGGCAGAGGAGGTGTGACCGCGACCGGCGGTTGAAGCTGTGTTGTCATGCCACCGTCCGGCAATCGATGCCCGGTTGGGGTGGGGGCCCGGGGAGAGCGGTCACCGTTTGCGAGGTGGTCGTCGGACCTGCCGGTGCTGGGGACGCGGGGCCGTTGGAGGCGCTTGTGCTGGGTGGGGGGCTGGCGCTGGTGGAACTGGTGGTCTGGGGTGATGGCGTTGCGGTGGTGCTGGATTGGGGTGTACCGCCGGTAGACGGGGATCCGGGCGGAGAGGTGGCGCGCGGCGGCGGACAGATCGGCAGCAGGTATTCGGCCAGCAACTGGCGCAGCTGCGATTCCGCTTGGTCCAGGCTGCCGCCCGGCAGTCCGGTTTGGACCTGGACCTGGCCGGGACGGCGCAGATCTTGCAGGGTCATGAGCTGGCAATTGGGATGGCCGGATTGTCCGTAGCTGACCAGGGCCAGTTCGTTGCGCGCGTTGAGGCAGCCGACCAGGTAAGGCCGTTGCAACGGGACGCCCAGCAGCGTCCCCTGGATACCCCGGACGATGGAGACCCTGCCGTTGTATTCGGCGACGTAATAATTGCGCTGGATGACCCACCACCCCACGGTGAGGCCCGCGACGACCAGCAGCACCGCCAGCGCGGCGACGACGACCATCCGTCGGCGGGACCACCGCGGCCGGTGCGGCGTTTCGGGTTGCGGCGCAACACGTTTGGCCGACTCGTCGCGCGGCCTGATCGCCGAGGCTCGCCCGGCCGAGGTGTTGGGCAGCGTCATTTGATCCTCGTCACCCGAGACCGCGCCGGCCAGAATCGGCTGGGTCTGCCCGTAGTCGTAGTCGACGACGTCGGCGACCACGACGGTGACGTTGTCCGGCCCGCCGCCACGCAGCGCCAACTCGATGAGGCGATAGGCGGCCTCGGCGACGTCGGGAATCTGCAACGCCTCGAGGATGGTCTCGTCGCTGACCGGGTCCGACAGCCCGTCGGAACACAGCAGATAACGGTCGCCGGCGCGCGCTTCCCGCATGGTCAACGTCGGCTCGACCTCGTGGCCGGTGAGCGCCCGCATTATCAGTGACCGCTGCGGGTGGCTGTGCGCCTCTTCCCGGGTGATGCGGCCCTCGTCGACCAGGGTCTGAACGAAGGTGTCGTCCTTGGTGATCTGGCTCAGTTCGCCGTCGCGCAGCAGGTAGCCCCGCGAATCGCCGATGTGTACCAATCCAATTCGGTCGCCCGCGAACAGGATCGCGGTAAGAGTGGTGCCCATCCCCTCGAGTTCGGGCTCCGCCTCTACCTGCGCTGCGATGGCCGCATTGCCGGAGCGCACCGCGTTGTCGAGCTTGGCCAGCAGGTCGCCGCCCGGCTCGTCGTCGTCGAGGTGGGCCAGTGCAGCGATCACCAACTGGGATGCCACCTCGCCGGCCGCATGGCCGCCCATGCCGTCGGCCAGGGCCAGCAGCCGGGCGCCGGCATAGACAGAGTCTTCGTTGTTGGCGCGCACCAGGCCACGGTCACTCCGGGCGGCGTATCGCAGGACCAGGGTCACGGGCGCCACTCCTCGATCCCGGCCGGAAAATCTGCCGAGCCGGCATCATTGTCATTGGCGCGGGTCACGGGCGTAACTCGATCGCCGTTTTGCCGATTCGAATCGGCGTTCCTATCGGGACTCGTACCGCTGTCGTCACTTTCGCCCTGTCAAGGTAAGTACCGTTGGTCGATCCTAGATCCTCGACGTACCACTCCGAGCCGCGCTGAGACAGCCGGGCGTGCCGGGTTGAGGCGTAGTCGTCGGTGAGCACCAGGGTGGAGTCGTCGGCCCGTCCGATCAGCACCGGCTGGCCGCTCAGCGTGATGCGCCCCCCCGCCAGCGCGCCTTCGGTCACCACCAGATAGCGGGCCGCGTGCCGGCGCTGCCGCGACGGAAGCAGCGTGCTGCGCAGCGCCAGACCGCGACGCACCATGACGGCACCGGTCGGGGCGTAGATATCGGTCCGCAGGATTCGCAGCACGGACCAGATGAATACCCAGAGCAACATCAAAAATCCGGCGCGCGTCAGCTGCAGTACCAATCCCTGCATCTGGCGTCCTTTCCGTCCTAGCGTCGTGTTCCCGGCGCCCGTGACTCCGCGCACATCGGCTACGTCACGATACTTGGACGGTGGTCGACACGGGGCGAAGCACGGCAGCGTTGAGCCCAGCGACTTAGTGGATCCGGACGATGATTTCCGAATGGCCCAAACGGATGACGTCGCCGTCGGCCAATTGCCACTCCTGGACCGGCGCGTTGTTCACGGTGGTGCCGTTGGTGGAGTTCAGGTCCGACAGCAGGGCGACCTGCCCGTCCCAGCGGATCTCCAGGTGGCGCCGTGACACGCCCGTATCGGGCAGTCGGAACTGGGCGTCTTGCCCGCGGCCGATGATGTTGGAGCCATCGCGCAACTGATAGGTGCGGCCGCTGCCGTCATCGAGCTGAAGGGTGATCGTGGTGCCCGTCGCGCCGTAGCCGCCCTGCCCGTATCCGCCGTAGCCGCCCGCCTGTTGACCGTAGTCGGCGGGTTGGCCGTAGTCGGCGGGCTGGCCGTACTCCGCCTGCTGGCCGTAGTCGGGCTGCTGACCGTAGTCGTACTCGGGGCTGGCGGCCTCGGGGTATCCCCCGCCCTGGCCGCCGTACGTCGTGCCCTGCGCGTGCTCGGCGTACTGGGTGTATTCGGGCGAGCCGTAATCCTGGCGGCCGTATCCCCCGCCCTGTTGGTAACCCTGGTCGTACCCACCACCCTGCTCGGGGTAGGCGGGGCGTTGTTCCGGCGGGGCGTAGCCGCCCTCGTCCTGGCGGGCCGGTCCGCGACCGTAGTCGGCGTAGCCGCCGCCGTAGCCCTGCGGGCCACCGCCCGGCTGGCCGGCGGGAGGGCCGTAACCGCCCTGGCGGTATCCCTGCTCGTAGCCTTGCCCACCGCCATAACCGCCCGGCGCGGGCGGCCGCTGTTCATACGACTGCGGGTAGCCGCCCTGCCCCTGGTCGGGGTAGCCGCGCTGGTCCTGGTAGCCCGGCTGCGGCGGGTAGCCGCCTTGCCCCTGGTCGGGGTAGCCAGCCTGGCCCTGGTAACCGCCCTGGTCTTGGTAGCCCTGTTGCGGCGGGTAGCCGCCTTGCTCCGGGTAGCCGCCCTGCTCGGGCTGGCGCGGCGGGTAGCCCTGCTGAGGTGGGTAGCCGCCCTGCTCAGGCGGATATCCCCCGCGGGGGTCGGGTGCACCCTGCGGGTCCGGGCCACCGCGCGCGTCGTCCTGGGGACGCCGGTAGCGGTCGTCGTAATACTCGTCGCCGGGCCGCCCCGGCCCCTGATCCCCGCGGTAGCTCGAATTGTCAGTCATTGGTGCTACTCCTCGTTCATCGCCGAACGCGTTATTTGATTGTGGCCGGACGGCGTCTTTGTCCGTCGGGCGGGGCTGGACATCGGGGTTGACAGCACCACGGGCGCGGTACTGGCCGGTACGCAGGTTCGACGACTGCTCGAACCGGACGACCACCTCACCATACGTTTGCCACCCCTGTTCGTGGATGTAGTCAGCCAAGTACCTCGCGAATGAGCTCGACGTGAGATCGGGATCGGTGCTCACCTTTCCGAAGTCGTGCATACCGAGGGTAATGATGTATTCGTTGGGGGCCAAAAGGCGATTTCCGTGAAGCTTCTGAACTCCGTCGCGGGCCTCGCGGCACAACAGGGCTTCTACCTCTTGCGGGACGATCGATCCGCCGAACACCCGGGCGAAGGCGTTGTCCACCGACGCCTCGAGTTTGCGCTCGATCCGCGCGGCCAGCCCCCGTTGGCTACTCATGTCCTACCGTTCGCCTGCACTTGCAGAAGGTATTGCCGGTGCGCGGCAAACGAATCGCCCGCGTGCTGGTTCACTCCCGCATGGTATCGGCACATCGCAACGGCGCGGCACTGTCGAAACAGTGAGAACTGGGTCCCCGCAGCTCAGGGGTGCGCCTGCGGCGAGGGCAGGGCGCCGAATGGGATCCAGGCCCGCTGCGGCGGTTCGGGAATCGGGCCATTACAGTGGTATGGTCCACCGGTTGTTTTTCCGGGCGAGTGGCGGAATGGCAGACGCGCTGGCTTCAGGTGCCAGTGTCCTTCGGGACGTGGGGGTTCAAGTCCCCCTTCGCCCACATTGAGCGGTACTACGCAAAGTCACGACCTCGCAAGGGGTCGTGACTTTCGTGTTTGGGCGACCGGCCACGGCAGCCGAAAAAACGTAAGGTCTGGCGCATGGTCGACGACAAGACGGCCCACTTGCAGTCCGAAGTCAATCGCATCGCCGCGCTGCTGAACGCCCGGCCGATCCAGGCCGGAGTCGTGCTGAAGGATGATGACCGCAACGTCTATATCGATGACGACGGGCGATACCACTACGACTATTGGGAGCGCGGCAGGCAGAGGGTCGATCACGTCGGCGACATCGACGAGGCCCTCTACTGGTTCGCTTGCGATATAGCTTTCGACATCGGCGGTTCGTACGCCGCCAGACATCGTCCACGGGATCAGGACCCGCGCATCCTGATGTGGGCCAAACAATATGAGGTTCTGAACCGAGTGAATCCGGATTGGGCCGCACGCTGCGTACGCGAAACGGCGGAACTATTACGGCGTTGGGGCAAGCACGACGACGTCGCGTTGTTACCGAACATCCCCGGTCGCGACGGGTAATCCGCGGCGGTAAGTGTCCGCTATTCGCCCACCCGGTATGTCCCGTGGCCCTCGACGATCACCTCGCCGTCGAAGATCAAGACCTCGTTGACGAGGTCGCCGCTCTGGTTGCGGTAGGCGATGACGATCGTGTTGACGCCTTGGTAGACGCCTTCGACGGTGAACCGGAGATCCGGAACGCGTTCGAGGGCGGCGATCCAGTACCGACGTAGCGCCGCCTTGCCGCGGACCACTCCCTGCGTTTCCGGCAAGAGCTTGGCGGCCACGGGCGATGTGAACACCACGTCGTCATGGAAGTCGTCGAGGACGGCGTCGACGTCGTGGGCGTTCCAGCGTCGTGCCCATCGTTTCGAGAAGGCGTCCGCGTCGACGTTCATGGCCGGCACTGTAGCGCAGGTGAATTGGGCCGGCCGAGCGGCTTTGATGCGCCTCGTGTGTGGCGGTCACAGTTGGCGGCGGATGTCGAGAAGATGGTGCTGGAGTTCGTGCACGGTATGTACCGCGACCCAGCGCAGCGACCGCTCGTGGGTTTCCGGATAGTGGTAAATCACCGTTCGGTCCCAGTCATCGTCGGATAGCCGAGCGAGGACATTGCTGAATAGTGCTGCCGCGTCGGCAAGTTGACGCGCGACCTCGGCCGGATCCTGTTCGCTGTACCCGTCGTGTTCGGCGCGCTCGTCGCGCCCCATGGACGCACAATCGTGGCCGTTCGTGCGCCGTGCTGCGAGCACCCGCTCGCGTTGCACCAGCAGCACGTCTCGCAGATGGCATGCGTACTCCAGCGGTGACCACACGTCGGGACGCGAGCGGGACCGCACGTCAATCTTGTTGTTAGACAGAAGTACAACGGCTTCGGCCGCCAACGCCCGGATGTCGTGGCGCACTGAGGCGGCTCGGCGCAGGTCATAGGCGAAACCGCACCCCGCGCAAGGTTCTGTCACAGCACCATCATTTCAGCGGGCTCAACACGAAGCCGGTCGGCCATTCGCCACCGATCGCGCGGCGTTCAAAGTCGTTGTGCCTGTGGGACAATCGTCGGCGCGGGCAAGCGCAGCTGGCCGACGTCAATGGGCGGCCCATTGCTGTCGGCCTCGACGGTGAGACAACCCACACCCTACCCATGAGGGTAGCCTTACCTAAATCAGCACGGTATGGTCGCGGCTCATGACCTCCTCCAATCCCCCTGTGCCCAGCACCGTCGACGATCAGTTGGTCAGCGTCCTTCGGGATGACCTGGACCTCAAATTCGAATCCGTCACTGCCGCAACGCGTCTGATAGACGACCTGGGAATGGACTCCGTCGCCTTTGCCGCCGGCCTGGTTGCCATCGAAGAACGGTTCGGCACGCAATTGAGCGAGGAAGACCTGTTGACCTGCACGACCGTCGGTGACTTGCAGGCCGCGATCGGAGTCGGGGTCGACGCATGAACGTTCTCGCGGCCGCCATGCGCGATGCGATGACGCGATCGCCGCATGACTTGGTGGTCCTGGACAAAGACACCGACAAATGGACCGCCTGCCCCTGGCCCGAGGTCCACGGGATGGCCGAAAGCATCGCAACGCATCTGCTCCAGCAGGACGACCTCGGTGCCGTGGGAATTGTCGGTGAACCGACCGTCGAGCTGGTCGCCGCCATACAGGGCGCGTGGCTGGCGGGTGCCGCCGTATCGATTCTGCCCCGTCCCAGGCGCGGTGCCGACCCGGCCGAGTGGGCGCACAGCACCCTGAGTCGGTTCAGCGGAATCGGAGTCAGCACGGTATTCAGTCACGGTGCGACCCTGCGCACGCTCGGCGATGCGGAGACGACGCTGTCTGTCTCCAGCCTTGCCGAGGCCGCTCGCACCCCGGCGTCGAATGACCTTCAAAGTCACTCCGATTCGAACGCCGCGATCCTCCAGGGTACTGCCGGCTCGACCGGTGATCCGCGCACTGCCGTCTTGTCGCCGGAGGCCGTGCTGAACAATATGCGCGGCCTCATCGAGCGGCTACAACTCGACGGCTCCGACCGGGCGTGTTCGTGGCTGCCGATCTACCACGACATGGGCTTGGCCTTCCTGTTGACCGCCGTCCTGAGCGGGATGCCGCTTTGGCAGGCGCCGACGGGCGCGTTCTCTGCGGCACCGCTTCGCTGGGCGGATTGGCTTTCGGCCAGCGCGGCAACCTTCACCGCCGGACCCAATTTCGGGTACTCCATGCTCGGTCGCTACTCCGGCCGCGTTTCGGACGTGGACCTGGGGGCGCTGCGGATTGCCATCAATGGCGGCGAACCCGTTGATTGCGAGGGGTTTCAGCGATTCGCCGACGCGATGGCTCCGTTCGGATTGCGGGCGTCGGCGGCGACGCCGGCGTATGGGATGGCCGAGTCAACCTGCGCCGTGACGATGCCCGCCTGCGGGCAGGGGTTGCGCATCGATGAGCGGACGGAATCGGATGTGCGGCAACGCTATGCGCTGTTGGGGCGCCCCATCCCCGGTATGGAGTTACGCATTAGCCCGACGCATCGATCAGCGGATGATGGTGTTGGGGAGGTCGAGATCCGCGGCTCATCGATGATGACGAAATACTTCGGCGACCCCGCCACAGGGTCCGATCGCGGTGCGGAGTGGTTCCGCACCGGAGACATCGGTTATCTGGTCGACGGTGAGCTGGTTATCTGCGGTCGGTCCAAAGAGGTCATCACGATCGCCGGCCGCAACATCTTTCCCACCGAAATCGAGCAGGTGGCCGCGCAGGTGGATGGAGTGCGACACGGTGGCGTGGTTGCGGTCGGTTCGAAATCCGGTGCCGCCCAGTCGCGGTTGCTCATCGCCGCCGAATTCGTGGGTGCGGATCACGACGTGACCCGCAGCGCTGTCATCAAGCGGGTCATCTCGGTGTGCGGGGTGACTCCGGCCGATGTCGTCTTGATGCCACCAGGCTCATTACCGCGTACGTCGTCGGGCAAGCTCAGACGGCTGGAGGTCCGCAGCCAACTACAGGCCTGAGCGCGAACGCTGTTACGGCGCTGGCCGATTCAGGGCGTAGAGCGCCATCCTGCGGTTCGGCATGTCGTGTTCGCCGAGGAATTCACAGCGCAGGAACTCGCAGAGCCGCCGCACCGCCGTATTGCGGTGGTCGGGGTCGAACATAATCCGTTGGCACGCCGGGTCGGCGGCCAGGATGCTGGCGATCACCTTCCGGAGGATCAGCGGGCCTAGCCCGCGGTTCACGAGCTTCTCGTCTGCGATCGCCCCATGCAGGCCAAGGTCGTGTGGCCGGCTGTCGTAGCAGTGGGCGATGGAATCCTTGGCAGCACGGTAGATCTCCATGTACGCGCGGTCGACACCATTGATGCTGAGGATCAGCGGTCGCGAGTAGGCGCCATCGACTTGCGCGCGCAAGTGGTTACGCCAACGCGCGACCGGCCAGTCGTACTCCCACGTCGTGACCAAGTGGGGCCGGTTCATCCACTCGGCAACCAATTCCGCGTCCGCTCCGTCAGGATCGGCGACACGAATTCGGCTCGGCGGCAGCAGTTCAGGTACGGGAGGCGCCGGCACCTGCCGGACGCTGTCGGTGATGTCGGTGAGCTCACGAGCGAGCACAGCCCCGGGGGCGCCTGTCACGAGAGCGCCCCCGTCCCGCAGGCCATTCTCACCGCGGTACGCGTAACACCGATATGCACTGAGCCGCTCCTTCTAACGGTTGCGAGGTCAGGTTAATCGTTTCATGTGTAACTCAGGGGTTCCAGCGGTAACTGACTAGCTAAGCGTTTCGATCGGTCGTGAATTGACGAGCACGTTTGCGCCAGTAGCCTTATGAGCTAGCTCAGGGAGGGTTGGAATGCGCGCAATGCAATCACTAGGACCGGAGTTTATTGCTGCGCGGCGACCAGCGGTGCTGTGGGACTTCCGTATATAGATGAGCAGGCGCTGATCGCCGAGGCCGGTGGTGACCCCTGGGCGATCAACGCCAGCCTGCAGGCGGGAAGCCCACTGGAGATTTCCAATCTGGCCGGAGCCTTTCACCGTGCGGGCCGATGCACGGCGGAGGCCGAGAACGCTTTCCAGCAAGCACGCGCACGCTTCGAGGCCGCTTGGAACCACCACGACGGCGGCGGTCATCCCATCAACGACTCCGACGAAGTTCAGCGCGTCACGAAATCCTTAGGGGCGCAGTCGTTACAGCTGCCCAAGATCGCTGCGGACCTGGAAAACATCGCCGCGTCGCTGGCCGATGCGCAAAAGGCCGGGGCCGCGCGCATCGCCACCTTAGAAGCCCAGTTGAAGAACATCTCGGACATGGTCAGCCAGGCCGTCTCCATCTTGCAAAACGACAAAAGCCTCAGCGCAGGGGAAAAGGACGCGCTGCATGCCCTCATCAACACTTGTGAGGACGACGCGCTGCGTGACACCAAAGCTGCGCTCGCAGCCCTGCAATCGATCCGCAACGGATACGCCGATGGCCTTCAGAAATCGCTGGATAACCTTCACGCCGAAGGGTACGACGGCGCCCCGCTGCATGGTGCCGACGCTGACGGCGTGGCCCCACCGTCTCCCGCCCAGCAGGCCGCGTTGGCTGACATTCGCCAAGCCACTAACCAGGCCGTCGTCGACCAAATGGCCAAGGTGCGCGCCGCACAGGAGGCGCTCAGTAAAGCCGCGGCCGACGTGTATACGCATGGCCCGGGTTCGCCGGAAGGCGAGGCGGCCAGCGCCAAACTGCCCAAGCTCAAGGCGGACCTCGCGCGTGCCCTCGACGACCTGGGCAAGATCCCCGACTACAACAGCATTGACCCGGCGTCCGTAAGTGTTTCCCCCGACGGGCATTTCACGTTCACCTACAAGGTCAACGGGCAGCCGGTGCAGGCTTACGGCCAGCTCAAGAACGGCACGGGCGAGTTCTTCGACCAAGCCACCGGCACGTACTACACATTCAACGGCGGCAAATTGACCGGCATGCGCACACCGGATCCCGGGAAAGTGGAAGCGACTGCCGAACCCCTCTTTACGGCCGTGACCCTGGCGGCCGGGGCGCCAGCGCTCAAGGCGGGCGGCGAGGCGGCCTTTCAGGGCCTGAAGATGCTTTTCAGCCGCGAGATGTTGGAGGGTGTGACGGCCGACAACGTGTTCCCCCGCGCACTCGCCGGAGCCGAGGAACGCTTCCAAGCCGCAGAACAGAACCTGGCTTCCCATGCACCGCTGCCCGGGGAGCCGGTCCCGGGCACTCACCCTCTCGAGCCGCCCCCGGTGGAGCACGCACCGCCGGCCCCGCACGGCGACGTACCCGTCGAACATGCGCCGGCCGGGCCTCACGTAGGGGCGCTACCTGATAGCCCGGCGCCGGTTGTCATAGATCCAGCCCATCCGGAATTCCACTTGGACAACCCGCTCAACTACATGACACCCGAGTTGCGAGCGATGGCTGAAGCGCATCTGACCGGAAGTGGTGAAACAGTTCTCGGTCCATTTAAGAACCCATTAGGGGGCCCGTCGTACATCGAGCTCGCTCAGGAGCGAGGCGCAAGCTACTTCGATATCGGAGACGCATGGAACTCGGCCACGCCGATTCAGCGACTCGCGGCTAATCAGCATGTACTCGACATTGCAATCGCAAATCGGGACACTATTAAGCTGTCGACTCCCATCGATAGTGTTATCGATAATACGTATACTGCCGCCGAACTCAGATATCTGATGGCACACGGATACCAAGTAACGGATGGCTACACCCTAGTCCCGCCCAAGATTGGAGGTTAGCGATGAAAACGCTTCTGGAATTTATCGTTCAATATGTGGGCATTCTTTACCTAAACCCAAAGTACAGAATTACGGATTCATCCAACCGAGGGCTCGCCGATATTGATGCATCGATCTCGTTCACCGGCGCTCAGATCAGGTGGGACGTGGTCAATGATCGCGGACTTATTAATTTCGCCGCAGTTCCGGTCCATCAGACGGCCTCCGACGAGTGGTTTGCCCTACCGTTGATTCGCCAATACTTAGAAGGTGGTGATGACCCGGGAGCAAGCGGCGCGATAGATCAAGCCAATTGGCTGTCGATGAACCTGAAGCGTGTCGAGGAGCTATTCGCGGATCGGTCGGCAACCGCACGCATTTGCGAGGAACTCGTTACATTACGCCGGTCCAATTCGTCTAAAAAATGGGGTTGGCCGAAACCGGACGAAATCAGCTAAGCGTAAATGCGGTAACGTCGTATCGACGTAAATGTTCTGTCGTAGCCGGACTTCGCCGTTGTGGACCCCTAAGACCGCACCCACTGCGTGATTTCCGGAGTGACCGGGTCGGTGATGTCATCGAACTCGGGATGCTTCTTGAGCACGGTGCCGATCATCGAGCACACCGGAACAATGCGCTTGCCCTCATCGCGTGCCTCGTTGAGCGCCTCCTCGACGAGGATCGTCGCCAGGCCACGTCCGCCGTAAGCCGGATCAATTTCGGTGTGGTAGAAGACGCGTTGCTCGCCGCGATCGGCGAAATCGGCGAGCCCCACCGTCTTGCCCTCGACGGCGATCGTGTACTTCCCGTCCTCAAGGGTGACCGTGGTTTCCGCGCCGGTCTTATCGGTTGTCATTTGTGCTTTCCTTTCGTCGGGGTATCGGTCGAGGCCGCAGCCGAGCGGTCGGCAGCGGCGGGGCGGGCAGTCGGGCGAGCGCTCCCCGGTATCCGTGGACGGCGCCGAACCGGTCGTCACCGTCCTCCCACAGTCGGCGGTAGTTGACGATGTCCTCGTGGCTTCGTCCGACGAAGTTCCACCACATCACCAACTCTTCGGTGAACGGCGTGCCGCCGAGCAACAACATCCGCGCGGGCCGCTCCCCCACGTTGCGCACGTGCAGCTGCGTTTGGCCGGGACTTAGGTAAGCCAGGTCGGCGGTCGCCAGGGACGTCTCGTCGACCTGGACGGTGCCCGAATCGCAGAGCACTCCGTGCTCGAAGGTGGGATCCACGTCGATATCGAAACCTGCGTCGGCGTCGAGGTCGAGTTGGGCGCCCAGCAACGGACTGAAGGTCTTTGTGGGCGAACGACTCCCGGCCAGCTCGCCGAGGAACACGCGGGCCTGGGCGCCCGGTAGCGAGACCACGGGGGGTGCGTAGTGGGCAAAGTCTCGCGCCGTGTCGCGGGCGGCAGCGGGAAGCGCCACCCAGAGCTGGACGCCGTGCAGGACCGGCCCTGCGTCAACCGACACCTCGGAGTGGCAAATGCCGGCACCGGCGGTCATCAGATTCAGCTCGCCGGGCCGAACGACCGCACGAACGCCGGCGCTGTCACGGTGCTCCACTTCCCCACTGAACAACCAACTCACGGTTTGTAGTCCCGTATGCGGGTGCGGCGGCACATCCATCCTCGCCGCGACGGGGCCGTAGTGGTCGATGAAACACCACGCACCGATCAGCGAACGCCCGCGTTGCGGCAACGTGCGTTGCACCCGGATCGCCCTGGGGCCGCCCAAGGGAACCTCCCGCGGATGCAGCACCTCCACCCTGGGCGAGGCGTCCCGGCGTTGCGAAGCGGCGCAGGCGACTTCGGCCGGCGCGGCTTCCAGGTTGCTCATCGCCCATCCTCCGTCGCAGGCTCGCCAACGGCGCCGTCATCCGCGACCGTACCCGGCCATCTCACTTGCCCGGTGGCCGCAGCACCTTCATGGCCAGCCGCATGACGGGCTCGGGCACCCGATCCTGCATGGACAGGGCGGTGTCGGCGACGCGGGACCGCAACGGCGTACCCCGCCCGAAGACCCGGTTCAGCGGTCCCCCGGACGGCTCGAGGACCACATGCAGCGGCGGGGTGCCGACGGCGGCGCCCAGGGCGTTGGAGATGACCATCCGCTGGATCTCGCTGGTTCCTTCAAAAATGGTGTACAGCTTGGCATCCCGATACCACTTCTCAACCGGGTGATCGGTGATATAGCCCCAGCCACCCATGGTTTGGATCGCGCGCTCGGTGGCCTTGACCGCTACCTCGCTGGCGGCCATCTTCGACATCGAGCCCTCACCCCGTTCGAAGGGGACGTTGTTGGCCGCCATCCAGGAGGCACGCCAGGTGAGCAGCCGAGCCGAGTCGATCTGAGTGGCGAGTTCCGCGAGCGGGAACGCGATGCCCTGGTTGTCGATGATGGGCCCGCCGAACGCCTCCCGCTCGGTGGCATACGCCGTCGCGTACTCCAACGCCGCCCGGGCGATCCCGATGGCCTGGGCGGCGACCATGGGTCGCGTCTGCTCGAAGGTTCCCAAGGTCGCTGAGCCGGAGCGCTTTCCACCCGCCACGACTTCGCGCGCCTTGGCGAGTTTGTGTTCGAGTTTTTCCTCCCCGCCGAGCAGGTTGGCGCGCGGCACGCGCACACCTTCGAAGAGCAGCTCGGCGGTGTGGGAGGCGCGGCAGCCCAGCTTGTCGAGCTTTCGCAGCAGTTTCAGCCCGGGCGTGCCGCCCGGCACCACGAAGAGCGCCTGACCCCGATGGCCGAGCTCCTCGTCGACCACCGCGTTGACCACGTGCACATTGGCGATCCCGCCGTTGCCGATCCACATCTTGTGTCCGTCGATGATCCAGTCATCGCCGTCACGACGTGCACGCGTGCGCAGGTTGCGCACATCGCTGCCGCCTTCGGGCTCGGAGATCGCCAGCGCAGCGAGCTTGAGATCGCCTGGGGTGCCGAAACATTCGGGTGCCCACTCCAGCATCTGTTCCGGGGAGGCGGCCTGGCCGATCGCCGAGAGCGCCAGGGCCGGCATGACGATGGCTAGCCCGATCCCGGCGCACCCCCAGAACAGTTCCTCCATGAACATGGGCAGGGAGATACCGGTCGGATCGCCGATCAGGTCGCGATAGAACAGCGGGCTGTAGAAACCTTGCTGGGCCGCCTCCTCGAGCACCGGCCAGGGGAATTCCTGGCGCTGGTCATAGTCGAGGGCTACCGGGCGTATTACGGATTCGGCGAACTCATGCGTGCGTCGGGCCAGATCATGTTGTGCGGCCGTCGGGGTCAGGTCGAACGTCATGGGCGCGCCTTTAAGGTCGACAGACTGGTCTTGCCGACCCCGACTACCCCATTGACCGGTTCAACAAACTGCCGAGCTGGGATTTCGCCGGACGGTCAGGCGGCCGTACGAGGCCCGACCTGGGCCAGCGGCAGATGCAACACGACCGCGGCCACCGGGACCGCCTCGTGTTCGTGCCGCGCCAGCAGCGCCGCGTTCTCGGGCAGCTGCCGGGAGTTGATTTCCCCGGACGCGATACGCCGCAGGACGTCGTGGGCGTGCGCGAGCTGGTCACGCTTGCGGTACTGGCCGCCCGGCAGCTTCACGCCTGCCCACACGCCGTACTCCTCGCGGTGCGCGATGGCGTGCTGGGCGCAGCGGCGCTGTTGCGCCAGTGGGCAGCGCCGCAGGCATTGCAGGCGCGCCTCGGTGGCCGACCGTTCGTATGCGCGCGCCTTCGCCGCGCCGTCACCACCGTCGTCGTCGGGGTAGCCAAACCAAAGCTCCGGGTTGGCTGCGCACGGATGTCCCATGTCGGTCTCCTTGTCGAGCGTGAAACGTAGGCAAAAGCGTATATGGCGAGATGGGCCCGACGCAAGAGAAACAACGACAAAAACGTATATCCGCATATCCGAGACCGTGGCTGTGTACTATCCGGCCTATGGCCGGAGCGTGTGGTGAGCCGTGAGTCGGCCGGCGCGGCGATCCGCGCGTTGCGAGAATCGCGGGATTGGTCACTAGCCGACCTCGCCGCCGCGACCGGGGTCAGCATCATGGGGCTCAGCTTTTTGGAACGCGGCGCCCGCAAACCGCACAAAAGCACAGTTCAGAAGATCGAAAACGGGCTCGGCCTGCCGCCGGGCACCTATTCGCGGCTATTGGTGGCCGCCGATCCGGATGCCGAGTTGGCGCGCCTGATGGCCGCGCAAGCGTCGGCCGCGATGCCGGCGCGGCGCACCGGACCGGTCGTGGTCGACCGTCACAGCGACACCGAAGTGCTGGAAGGTTATGCCGAAGCCCAGCTCGACGCCCTCAAATCCGTCATCGATCGGCTTCCTGCGACAACATCAAACGAATATGAGACGTATATTCTGTCTGTGATCGCTCAGTGCGTGAAAGCGGAGATGCTCGCCGCCAGCTCCTGGCGGGTGGCGGTGAGCGCGGGCGCGGATTCGACCGGCCGGCTGATGGAGCATCTGCAGGCCCTCGAGGCGACGCGCACGGCCCTGCTGAAGCGGATGCCCGGCAGCCTGAGCGCGCGTTTCGACCGGGCCTGCGCACAGTCCTCGTTGCCGGAAACGATCATCGCCGCGCTGGTCGGCGTCGACGTCGACGAGATATGGGACATCCGCAATCGCGGGGTCATTTCGCCGGGCGCCCTCCCCCGCGTGCGCGCCTTCACCGAGGCGGTCGAGACGACGGGCCAAGAACAACAGGAAAGCCACGACGGCGCCGAGGGGGCACAGTGAGCCATAGCGAAGTCGAGGCGTTGAGCCGCGCGCATCAACTCTTCGCCGGCAGCACGACGCCTGCGTCCCTGGACGCGGACACCGGGCACTATCGCAGCCTGTTGCGCCGCGCGGCCCGACTGAACGACGGACTGGCCCACGGCGGCTACCAGCTCGCAGTGGACCACGGTCGCGAACGCCTCGCGTCGGCGGCCGGGACCGACGCCGCTGTTACCGAGGTGCTCGCCGGCGCCCACCGAGACCGCGCGCAGGCGCGCGGCCTGACCCAAAACGTCCTCGACGCGGCCCGCGCCGATGCCACCACGCTCCCGTCAACCCCGTTGGCGCAGCGGGAGGAGATGCGCCGCCGCGTGGCGCGACTGCGTACGCAACGGGCCCACGTCGTAACGGCGAGGTCGCGTGCGCGACGCCACCACGCGGCACTGCTGGCGTTGCGGTATCGGCTGCGGCATGGGCGTGGCCCCGGGTTACCGCCGAACGACCGGGCCGCGCTCGCGGTTCGGGCGGCGTTGTCGCGGCTGGGCCGCCCCTACGTCTGGGGCGCCAGCGGCCCGGAGGCGTTCGACTGCTGCGGGCTGGTTCAGTGGAGCTACGCGCGGGCCGGTATTCACTTGGACCGCACCACATATCAGCAGATCAACGACGGCATTCCGGTACCGCGTTCGCAGGTGCGACCGGGTGATCTGGTCTTTCCGCACGCCGGTCACGTCCAACTCGCGATCGGCAACAACCTGGTTGTCGAGGCGCCGTACTCGGGGGCGTCGGTGCGAATAAGCCGACTGGGCAACAACGTTGCGATCCGCCGACCGTTATGACACGCCAACTTCGCCCGGCGATGCGGGCACGACGAGAAGGGTGAGCCGATGCCGGAACAACCCGGGCACTCGTTAGAGGCCGTCGAAGCACGGCGATCGACGCTGGCGAGCCAGCACGGCGCCGTGTCCGAAGCCGACCTTGTGCTGACCGACGTGCTGAACACCGCTCACAGCGCAGCGCGCGAAAGCGTCCGGCGACTGGACGCCATCGCCGAACAGATCGACCACGCCGTCGTCCAGCAAGCAAACCTCGCCGTGGATACACCGATGGGGGCGCGAGAGTTTCACAAGTTCCTGCTGGACAAGCAGCGCGAAATCGCCGCGGTCGTCGCCGGAGCGCGCGAACTCGCTCAGGCGAAAAGGGCTGTGTTGGAGAACCTTCGGGCGCAGTACACCACCGGCAGCAGTTAACCGGAACTAGTCCACAACCATGCTGCTCAATGAATTGTCGGCAGGAACGCCCGCCACTACTGTCGCCGGACATGGAGGGGTCGCGTCACTTTCCGCAGCGAGTGCCGCTGCAGCGCCGGCTGCGCGGCTGATGTCGGCATACGACGACCTGCTGGCCACGGTCAAGTCCGTCCGAGACCGCACCGGCGATCCCAACGCGTGGCAGACGGGATTGGCGCCGACCGAAGTCTCCGCTGTGATCACGCCGACCACCCGCACCGACCAACTCGAGGCGATCGCAGCCAAGATCCGCCGCCAGCACGCGGACGTGTTCGGCGCCGTGCCCGCGAGCGGCCCGCCGACGGGTCGATCCCTGGCGGGAACCGCGACACCGCCGGACCGGGAATCGGGTGCGGCGGCGGACGCCATCGCCAGCGCCGAAGCCGCTCTCGCACAGCAGAATTCCGCGAGTTCGCAACTGGACATGCAAGTGGTGTCGGCCATCCTGAACGCACACCTGAGTGCGGTCGACGGCAGAGAAGCGCTCACCAAGTTGCAGCACGAAACCGAAGCCGCGGTGCTGATGAGATCGGACCTGGACACTCCGGCGGGAGCGCGCGATTTCCAACGTTTCCTGATCGGCAAGCTCAGGGACATTCGCGCGGTGGTCCTGAACGCCAGCCTGGACGACACGTCGAAGTCGGCGCTGATGGCCGCCTGGACGTCGCTCTACGACGCGTCCAAGAATGAACCGAATCGCCCGGAGGAACACGCGCCGGCGGCGTCCGTTGGTGATGCGCCCGCGGTCGGTGCGGTCGCCGAGTCGAGCGATACCGACTCCGAATGGGATCCGCTGCTGGACTCGCTGTTGGCCGATGATGACGGACTGTGGCCCGAAGACGCCCCGGCGCCAGATCCGGCGGCGGGCGCCCCGATCCCAACGGCGACGGAAACGCCGATGGCGCCCCCGATGCCCAACTTCGGTGGTGGGCCACTTCCGGGCCTGGGCACCATGCCCGCCTCCACGGCGGGGTGGGAAGCGCCGGGCGGCCTTCCCTTTTCGGGCGGCGACGCGGACGATCCGGCGCTGCAGGACTTGGCCGGCGAAGAACTACCGGACGCGCAGGAGGAAGACCCCAGCGCGCACGACGCCTCGGACAATCCCGACGAGAACAACGACCCGCAGGACGTGTCATCCCATGAGCCAGCGGATGGCCCGACGCCGGTGACCCTGCCCGACGGCGAGACAGTGACCGCCGCCAGCCCACAGTTGGCAGCGGCGATCCAGGCCGCCGTCGGCGGCACGCCGATCGCGGAAGCCTTCCAACAACAGGGAATGACCATTCCCCCACCGGGAACGGCGGTCGCCAACCCAATCGATGCCCTACGGGTGGGCCCGGGCGACATCGGTATGTTCACGGACCGTCACGCGCTTGTCCTGGGCCCTGACAAGGCGCTTCTCGATGGCCAAATTCAGCACATCGCCACCGTGAGCGGACCGAACTTTCTAGGCTGGGAGCATCCGCCGGCGGCGGCCGTGCCCGCGACCGCGCCGACTAAGCCTGAACCACCGACACCTACCCGGCCGGCAACCTCGTCGACCACCTGAGAAAAATGAACTCGCCGGCACGTACGGCGGTCGTCAACAGGAGACAGCGGATGGCAGATTCGATACATGTGGTGCCCGCGCACTTACGTCAGGCCGCCGCGCATCATCAGGACACCTCGGAGTACTTGCGCACCGTCCCGTCGTCGCACGCCGCGATCCAGGAGAGCCTCGATTCGCTCGGGCCGATCTTTAGTGAGCTGCGCGATGCCGGCCGCGAGCTGCTCGAGCTGCGACGGCAGTGCTATGAGCAGCAGGCCGCTGACCACGCGGATTTGGCCGACCAATTGACCGTATCGGCGACGATGTGGGAACAGCACGAGCAGGAGGCTGCACGCAAGTTCGGCGACGTCGTCGACCGCGGTCGATGACCGACGCGAATCCCGCTTTCGACACCGTTCACCCGAGTGGGCACATCCTGGTCCGCTCTTGCCGCGGCGGATATATGCACAGCGTCGCGCTGAGCGAAGAGGCGATGGAAACCGACGCCGAGACTTTGGCGCAGGGCATCGTGCTCACCGCGGATGTGTCGTGCCTCAAGGCGTTGCTGGAGATCCGCGACGAGATTGTCGCGGCAGGGCACACCCCTTCCGCCGAGGTTCCGACCCCCCGGGACCTCGACGCCGCCATCGAGAAGTTGCTGGCGCACAAACTGCGCCGCCGCAACGGCGGACGCTAGCCGTCCTGCACGAATCTCAAATGCAACGCGGTGCTAGCGCAGCCACGGCTTAGCTGCGCTGGGATCGGGAGCGATCCCCGTGGGCGGCTCGACGGGATTGGGGCCGAACAACTCTCGCGCGCGGGCGAGTAGGGCGCGCACCTCGTCGAGTTGCTGCTGCAGTGCAGATTCAGCCATGTCCCCACGCTACCCAGGCCGTTGCGGGCGCACAATTCACTGACCGCACAAGTCGAACGCCCGCTGCCGGTACGCTTAGCTGGTGGCGATCTTCGGTCGGATGACGGCGCGTCAGCGCCTCCGGAGGGCTACCCGGGAATCGCTGGCGATTCCGGCTTTCAGCGCTCCCATCGACTGCACCCCTTGGGTGACAGGCGGGCTGTGGCCTGCCGAATTGTCGACGGTCACCGCCGAAACCGCAACTCTCGCAGAGTATCTCAAGGCCGACCTGCAGCGCATAGCCAACGGCGCCAACGACCAACTCAAGATGCTCAAGCGGGCGGGCATGACCGACCCGGCGCGCCAGGCGGCCGAGGCGCGAGTCATCGAGGAGGCACGCGGCCGCGCCGTGCGCCGAGTCGAATCGACGATCCGCTATCTGCACACGGTGCAGAGCGGTGCGCAGCCCCCCGCCGCCGCCCCGCCCACCCTCGAGGGTCCGGGCGCTGACCTGGACAGGACGCAGGTGCTGCCCGCGGTCCGCGAGGTCGACGACGTCGCCGAGCCACCCCCGCCGCCCCCGAGATGGCGTCCCCGCCCGGCCGAACCGGTCGAATCGGTCGAGCCGGTCGAACCAGCCGAACCGGTCGAACCGGAGGCGGGCGAACCGGAAGCCACCCACGCTGAGGAGCCGGCCGCGGCCCCCGATGTGTCCCATCTCGAGGAGACTCAGGTCATCCCGGTCGTCTCCGAAGCGGAGCCGGTCGTCGAGACGCCGGTGGACCCCGAGCCCGAGCCGGTCGAGGAGCCCGCCGCAACCGGCCGCCACCATGCGGTGGTGGACGAGCCCGCAGCCGGCGACGAGCCGACGGCCGGGCCGGAAGCAACCCCCGCCGAGGACGAGCCGGCCGACGTCGCCGACGCGTCGCACCTCGAGGAGACGCAGGTCATTCCGGTGGTCACCGACGCGGAACCCCCGTTCGCGGCGCCGGCCGATCGCGCGCCGGCGCCCGTCGAGGAACCCGTCGAACCCGTCGAGAACGGGCGCCACCACGCGCCCGCGGAGGAACCGGCGGAGGACACCCGCGACGAGCCGGCCGCGGTGAGCCAGGAAGTTCCCGTCGAGCCGGCCGCGGTGAGCCAGGAAGCCCCGGCCGAGGAGGCCGAACCCGTCGTAGCCGCGCCGACCGCCATCGAAAAACCGGTGACCCCAACGGGTTTCGACAACGCCCGGCTGAACCGGCTGCTTGAGTTCGTGGTCCGGCAAGAGCCACGGCTGAGTTGGGCGATCGGGGATCGCGCCGACGGGACCACGGTCTTGGTCACCGACCTCGCCCACGGCTGGATCCCGTCTGGCATCAGCCTTCCCGCAGGCGTGCGGCTGTTGGAACCCGAGCGACGCGGCGGCAGGGTCGCCGCACTGATCGGCGACACGGCACGCGTCGTCACTTACGCTCCCGGTGATTCGTTGCGCCGCTCGGCCGACTTCGCCGCGACGCGATCGTCGGTGGAGCCACGCCAGCTGCCCGCCATCGATGACCTGGCAAGGGTGCTCAGCCAAGCCACCCGGGCGCACGCCGAACTGCCCAAGATCGTGACGCGGCTGGCCGACGCCACGGCCGCCGGGACGTTCGTCGTCGATCAGGAGGTCGACGTGCTACGCGTGCACCTCGACACGGCGCGCTATCAGCTGCTGGTTCAGTATCCGAACGTCAATCCGGGATTGCTGCTCAAGTGCATGCTGATGGCCGCCACCGAAGGCATTGCCAGCGGCGACACGGTGTCGGCGAACTATCACCTCGCGTGGTATCGCATGCTCGCCGGGTCGACGCCCGGCGGTTGAGTCGAGAACCCATCGCGTATGAATTGACGCTGGTCGGAGGGGTCGACGATACTGTTCCTCGTGTCGGGTTCGGGCAGTCGCGCGAATCTCAGCGATAAGGATCTCGTCGAATCGGTTCTTCGGGAACTGAGCGAAGCGGCCGACAAGTGGGAAGCCCTCGTGGCGCAGGCCGAGGCGGTGACCTACAGCGTCGACCTGGGCGACGTGTACGCCGTGGCGAATTCCGACGGTCGCCTGATCAAACTGACCCTCCATCCCGGTGTGATGACCGGGTACGGCCACGGCGAGTTGGCCGACCGGCTGAACCTCGCGATCACTGCGCTGCGAGAAGAGGCCGAGGCCGAGAACCGGGCGAGTTACGGCGGCCCCCTGCACTGATGGCGCTTACGCGCTCATCGCGCGGGCTCGGTTGACGGGCCCCCCCGCGTTGGTCACACCGGTCGTCTCTCCGGGAAGGGACATGCCTGCTGCCCACCTCGTAGCGACACCGTGTGGCGTTCGACGGGCCGGCGGCACCGCGCTGGCTTTTGTCGCTGTGAGGCGGGCAAAGGATGGGTGCCGACTCCGAGCGACGCATGAGACAGAAGTGGCGCTCCGCGTGGCCGGCACCCGCGGCTTCAGCCAAATCGCGCGCTCATCGCCCGACGCCGGGAGGCCCCGCGAAAGCTTGCGCGATCTCCAGCCAGCGCCGCGCGTCGGCGCCTTGGGCCGTGATGTCCAGGGCGCTCAGCGGGCGCCGCTGGGTGACCAGGTAGCAGAAATCCTCCGCGGAGCCGCTGACCCGTTGGTCAGCCTCCGGCGGTCCCCAGGACCAAATGTCACCGCCGGGTCCGCGCAGTTCGACCAGGAACGGTTCGGCCGGGGGCGCGAGATTGTTGACGGCGAAGGCGAAGTCGCGGGTGCGGACCCCCAGATGAGCGATCGACCGTAGGCGGTCGGTCGCGGGGCGCGTGACGCCGAGCGCGTCGGCGACGTCGAGGCCGTGCGCCCACGTCTCCATCAACCGCGCGGTGGCCATCGAGGCCGCACTCATCGGCGGGCCGAACCACGGGAGTTTGCGGCCGGCGGTGACCCCGAGCAGCTCCTCGTGCAGCCGGCGTCGCGTGGTGCGCCAGTCGGCGAGCAGCTCGGCCGGTGCCAGGGCCGCAAGTTCTTCGGCACCCTTGTCGACGAAGCCCGTCGGGTCGGCGGCCGCATCCGCCAGCACGTCGGCGAATCCGGGCTCGTCGGTCACCGCGATCAGGGCGACGCGGTCGGTCCACAACAGGTGTCCGATCTGGTGCGCGATGGTCCAGCCGGGCGCGGGCGTCGGGTCGGCCCAGTGCTCGGGCTGCAACGGCGCGACCAGGGCGTCGAGCGCCTCGCTCTCGGCGCGCAGGTCCTCGACCATGGGTGCGGGACCTGTCATCGCTGCGCTCCCCTGCCGGCCGCGGCCATTGGACACCTCACGTCGTCACCCTAGCGATCATTCGCCTGCTCGCCGCGGCGACCGATGAAGCTATGCACCGCCAGGCCGGCCAGGTAGAGCACCGAGCCGAACAATGCGAACGCGGGCGCGTGTCCGTCGCCGGGGATCAACGTTCCGGCCACCGTGATCGCGACGATGAACGCCACCCAAAACAGCGCGTCCTGCACGGCGAACACATGCCCGCGAAGAGCGTCGTCGACATCCATCTGGATCGCTGTGTCGGCGCAGAGTTTGACCACCTGACCGGTGACGCCGAGGAGAAAGCCACACGCCACCATGACGGGGACCAGCAGCTGGGCGCCGGCGATCTCGATGATCGCCGAGGCCGCCAACGCACCGTTTGCCGTCGCATAGCGCCCCCACCGCCGGATCGCGGGCGGCGTCAGCAGGTTGGCCAAAAAGGCGCCCAAGCCCGCCGCGCCGAAGAACAGCAGCGCGGTCCCGAATCCCCCGCCATCGGCATCGGGCATGTGATGGACCAGCAACAGGACCAGCAGCGAGTTGATGCCGACCACCATCCGGTGCGAGGCCAGCCCCGACAGTGTGGCGCCGACCGTCGGGCGCTGCGCCACCGTGCGCGCACCGTGCAGCCAGCCGGTGACCACCGCGTAGATGACCGGGCCGTGGATCGCGCGCCGGGTGTCGTCGGGGCCCAGCGCCCGCGCACCGAACCGCCACGACAACAGCAACGCGATCGCCACGGGAATCGCCGTGATGAAGACGATGGCCGAGGCGCCCTTGTCGCCGGCGCCGAAGACAAACCGCGGCACCAGCATGAAGTTTGCGCCGACGAACGCCGCGATGGCACCGACCGCGGTGGCCACCGAGTTCATCGTCACCACCTGCTCGCGCGGCACCACGTGCGGCAGCGACGCGGACAGCCCGGACCCGACGAATCGGGCTAAGCCGTTGGCGAACAATGCGCCCAGCAGCAGCGGCAGGTCGCCCGCCCGGACCGCCAGGATCGTGCCGATCGCGGCGATGAGGATCAGGCGGCCCGCGTTGGCTCCGACGAGCACGAGCCGGCGGTCCCACCTATCCATCAGTGCGCCGGCGAACGGCCCCAGCAGCGAGTAGGGCAGAAACAGGACCGTGAAGGCGCGCGCGATGGAAAGCGGATCGGCCGCGCGATCCGGGTTGAACAGCAGCGCTCCGGCCAGCGCCGCCTGAAACAGTCCGTCACCGAACTGGCTCGCCATGCGCACCTGCAGCAGCCGCCAGAAGTCTGGCAAACCGCGCACGGACCGCCAGATTTCGACGGGTGCGCTGGACTGCATCCGGGTTGGGATCACCGAAACCGACTTCCGCGATTGGGGCTGGCAAACTCGTGCGCTCAGAGCTGTCCCAACAACAGTACAAATCGCCGTGGCCCGCGGTCGCGATTGCCCTGGGCGACGATCGGCCGGATGCGATGATGGTGGGGTGCCGCCGCCGGAGGATCCAGAGGACTATGTCGCACCCGCCGCGCAACGGGTGCGCGCGGGCACTTTGCTGCTCGCCAACACCGACCTTCTCGAACCGACGTTTCGGCGCAGCGTGATCTACATCGTCGAGCACAACGATGGCGGCACGCTGGGTGTGGTGCTCAACCGCGCCAGCGAAACCGCGGTGTACAACGTGCTGCCCCAGTGGACCAACCTGTCGGCGAAGCCGAAGACGATGTTCATCGGGGGCCCCGTGAAGCGTGACGCCGCGCTATGTCTGGCGACGTTGCGCGTCGGCGCCGATCCGCACGACGTGCCGGGCTTGCGGCATGTGGACGGCCGGGTGGTGATGGTCGATTTGGACGCCGACCCCGACGCCATCGCTCCCCTGGTGGAGGGCGTGCGGATTTTCGCCGGGTACTCCGGCTGGACGATCGGTCAGCTCGAAGGCGAGATCGAACGCGACGACTGGATTGTCTTGTCCGCCTTGCCCTCCGACGTTCTCGTCGGGCCGAGGTCAGATTTGTGGGGTCACGTCCTGCGTCGGCAGCCGTTGCCGCTGTCGCTGCTCGCGACCCACCCGATCGACATCAGCCGAAACTAGGGCTCCCCAGCTAGAAGGTCAGTGGCACGACTGCGTGCAGCCGGCGCAGCTGCCCGCGCACGCGGGCGCCGCCGCTTCCTGGCGCAGCGCGAAACGCGCGCTCTGCCAGGAGCCCGCGGCCAGCGTCCCCAGCGCCCCCGCGACACACACGATCAGCACCACCAGTGCGGTGTGCGGGACCGCGGCCAGCGCCACCACGCCACCGGCGCCCAGCATCACCGCGGCCGCCAACTGGGTGGGCGCCATGGCGCGCAGCGCCAGCGCCGTGGCGCCGAAATTCCGATTGTGCGCAAGCGACCAGGTGCCGAACCCCGCCGAGGCCACCGCCGCACACATGCACAGCACGCCCGCAATCAGCATGGGCCCACAATACGAGCCGGGTTGCCGGCCCGCTCATCCGGCTCTGCGGGGTGTGGGTCCCGCCGGGCTCAGTGCTGGAGGAACGAAAAGTTCGGCAGCGGCGGCAAGCCGGGCACCATGGCCAGGAGGCTGGGCGTGTGCTGCTGGTTGGGCAGCGGAGCCTGCGCGGGGAGCCGGGCCGGGGCCGCGGGTGTCGTCTGGGCGAGCGGCACCAACGGGGCCGTGGCGGGGGCCGGGGCGACCGGAGCAACCGGGGCAACCGGAGCCGCCGGAGCGACCGGGGCAGCCGGAGCCGGGGCGACCGGAGCGGTGGCGGGTGCCGGAGCGACGGGTGGCTGGGCGGGTCGCCCGACCGGCGAGGCGGCCGGGGCCTGGGCCGGCGCCGGGGCGGCCCCACCGGGGGCGGCGACCCGGAAACCGTTGATGATGGCGTCGGTCGCCGGGGCGTCGGCGACGCTGACCGCGCGGTCGGTGGTCACCGCGAGCGAGACGAGGTATTTGTCGGGTCCCGACGTGGCGATGACGTGGCGCCGGGACGTGTTCAGCGTCAGGTCCCCGTCGCGGTAGGTGCCCTCGACGATGGACGACGGGAAGCCCCCGAAGTCGGCCATCGAGGCATTGGTGGGCTGCCACGCCGGCAGCTTCTGGCTGTCGACGTAGCCGTGGGCGATCGCCTCTTTCGGATCGAAATCCCCGACCAGCTTGTACACCACCACCTGGGCGTTGGAGGAATAGATGCTGCTGCCGCGCCGATCGGCGATGACCGCGAACGCGTCGGGCACGTTGGGGTCGGGCACCTGGGTCCAGCGGGCGGGCACCGGCAGGGTGATGTCGAGCGCCTTGAAGTTCTGCGGCTTCTGCGCCTCGAGCTTGACGCCCTTCGACTGCAGGAATTCACGAATCGTGCCGGAGGTCGCGGGAACGGGAGCCGGGGCCGCGGCCGGGGCCGGAGCGGCAGCCGGGGCGGCCGCGGCGGGTGCCGTCGTTCCTGGAGTCCCGGCGGTGGCCGGCGGCGCCAGGGGAGTGGCCGCCTGCGGCGCGGCGAGGTATCTGCTCGGAGGCACCAGCTCGGGCCCGAGGTTCTGCGGCGCCTGCGCGGGGACGGCGGGAACCGGTGCCGGCGCCGGGGGCAACGGGTCCGCCGATGCGGTGCCGCTCGCAACAACCGCCAAACCCATCAGGCCGGCGACCATGCCGCCGAGAAGTGCCCGGTGGACGGGGACGATGTCAATCATCTGCGTCGGTCCTTCCCATGGCTCAAATACCAGAAGCCGTCGATAGTGGCCGACTGTAACTAGAGGTCAAAGGCTGTGAACAGGCCCGAAATACACCTGGGATGAACCCCTGATCGGCGCGCAACGGAACCGAGACCAACCTGTGGCCGGCGAACGGCCGTGTCGGCCCTTATACCCTGTTCAAGTGACCGAATCCCCGACCACTTCGACAGGCAGCGGCCCTGGCGCCGCCCAGCCGGACTCCGACGCGCCGCCGCATCGTTACACCGCGGCGCTGGCGGGCCGGATCGAGGGCGCGTGGCAGGACAACTGGGCGAAGCTGGGGACGTTCAATGTGCCCAACCCGGTCGGATCGCTGGCGCCGCCAGACGGGTCTTCGGTCCCCGACGACAAGTTGTTCGTGCAGGACATGTTCCCCTACCCGTCGGGGGAGGGGCTGCACGTCGGCCACCCGCTGGGCTACATCGCGACGGACGTGTACGCCCGCTATTTCCGCATGACGGGCCGTAACGTGCTGCACGCGTTGGGGTTTGACGCGTTCGGGCTGCCCGCCGAGCAGTACGCCGTGCAGACCGGCACCCACCCGCGCACCCGCACCGAGGCCAACGTGGTCAATTTCCGGCGCCAGCTGGGCCGCCTGGGGCTGGGCCACGACAGCCGACGCAGCTTCTCGACCACCGACGTCGAGTTCTACAAGTGGACGCAGTGGATCTTCCTGCAGATCTACAACGCCTGGTTCGACACCGCCGCCAACAAGGCGCGTCCCATCGCCGAGCTGGTCGCCGAATTCGATTCCGGGGCACGCCGGCTCGAGGACGGGCGGGACTGGGCCGCTCTGTCGGCGGGGGAGCGGGCCGACGTGATCGATAGCCACCGGCTGGTCTACCGGGCGGACTCGATGGTGAACTGGTGCCCCGGGCTGGGCACCGTGCTGGCCAACGAAGAGGTGACCGCCGACGGCCGCAGCGACCGCGGCAACTTCCCGGTATTCCGGAAGCGGTTGCGGCAGTGGATGATGCGGATCACCGCCTATTCCGACCGGCTGCTCGACGACCTCGAACTGCTGGACTGGCCGGAGCCGGTCAAGGCCATGCAGCGCAACTGGATCGGCCGGTCCACCGGCGCCAAGGCGCTGTTCGCGGCGACCAAGGCCGATGGCGAGGCGGTCGACATCGAGGTGTTCACCACCCGGCCCGACACGCTGTTCGGCGCCACCTACTTGGTGCTGGCCCCCGAGCACGACCTGGTCGACGAGCTGGTCGCCGCCGCCTGGCCCGACGGCACCGACCCGCGTTGGACGTATCGCGCCGCGACGCCGGGCGAAGCCGTCGACGCCTACCGCAAGGCCATCGCCTCGAAGTCGGACCTCGAGCGCCAGGAGAGCAAGGCGAAGACCGGCGTCTTTTTGGGCAGCTACGCCACCAACCCCACCAACGGCAAACCCGTGCCGATCTTCATCGCCGACTACGTGCTGGCCGGGTACGGCACCGGGGCCATCATGGCCGTCCCCGGCCACGACCAGCGGGACTGGGACTTCGCCCACGAGTTCGGCCTGCCCATCGTGGAAGTCATTGCCGGCGGGGATATTTCGGAAGCGGCCTACGCCGGTGACGGGGTGCTGGTCAACTCCGGCTACCTCGACGGCCTGGACGTGGCTGCCGCCAAGGAAAAGATCACCGCCCGCCTGGAGTCCGAAGGCCGGGGCCAGGCCCGCATCGAATTCAAGTTGCGCGACTGGCTTTTCGCCCGCCAGCGGTACTGGGGTGAACCGTTCCCGATCGTCTACGACGCCGACGGACGCGCGCACGCACTCGACGAAGCCGCGCTGCCGGTCGAGCTGCCCGACGTGCCGGACTACTCGCCCGTGCTGTTCGACCCCGACGACGCCGACAGCGAGCCCTCGCCGCCGCTGGCCAAGGCCACGGAATGGGTGCACGTCGAGCTGGATCTCGGTGACGGCCTCAAGCCCTACACCCGCGACACCAACGTGATGCCGCAGTGGGCCGGCAGCTCCTGGTACGAACTGCGCTACACCGACCCGCACAACTCGGAACGGTTCTGCGCCAAGGAGAATGAGGCCTACTGGATGGGCCCGCGGCCGGCCGAGCACGGCCCGCAGGATCCCGGCGGCGTCGACCTGTACGTCGGCGGCGCCGAACACGCCGTGCTGCACCTGCTCTATGCGCGGTTCTGGCACAAGGTTCTCTACGACCTGGGACACGTCAGCTCGCGGGAGCCCTACCGCCGGCTGGTCAACCAGGGCTACATCCAGGCCTTCGCCTACACGGACGCCCGAGGGTCGTACGTGCCCGCCGAAGAGGTGGTCGAGCGGGACGGCCGTTTCGTCTACCCGGGACCCGGGGGAGAGGTCGAAGTCTTCCAGGAGTTCGGCAAAATCGGTAAGAGCCTCAAGAATTCGATCTCGCCCGACGAGATCTGCGACGACTACGGCGCCGACACGCTGCGGGTCTACGAGATGTCGATGGGACCGCTGGAGGCCTCCCGGCCCTGGGCGACCAAGGACGTCGTCGGGGCCCACCGATTCCTGCAGCGCGTGTGGCGGCTGGTGGTCGACGAACAGACCGGTGAGACGCGGGTCCTCGACGGGCCCGCGCAGGAGCTCGCCACCGGCACCTTGCGGATGCTGCACCGCACAATCGTCGGAGTCGCGGAAGACTATGCCGCACTGCGCAATAACACCGCCGCGGCCAAGCTGATCGAATACACCAACCACCTCACCAAGGAGCACCGTGAGGCGGTGCCCCGCGCGGCGGTCGAGCCGCTGGTGTTGATGCTGGCGCCCCTGGCTCCGCACCTGGCCGAGGAATTGTGGCTACGGGTCGGCCACACCACCTCGCTGGCGCACGGGCCGTTCCCGGTGGCCGACCCCGCGTACCTCGTCGACGACACGGTG
Source organism: Mycobacterium paraintracellulare (assembly GCF_000276825.1). Taxonomy (NCBI): domain Bacteria; kingdom Bacillati; phylum Actinomycetota; class Actinomycetes; order Mycobacteriales; family Mycobacteriaceae; genus Mycobacterium; species Mycobacterium paraintracellulare. The sequence goes on from NC_016948.1 coordinate 52,769, forward strand.
GAATACCCGGTGCAGGTGAACGGCAAGGTGCGCGGACGCGTGACGGTGGCCGCCGACGCCGACCAGGACACGTTGAAGGCCGCCGCGCTGGCCGACGAGAAGGTTCAGGCGTTCCTGGCGGGTGCGAACCCGCGCAAGGTGATCGTGGTCCCCGGCCGGCTGGTCAACCTCGTCGTGTAACGCCGCTACCGACCGGCCGGCCGAAGCATCACCTCGTGGACGTGCCCGTCGGGTGGGGTGGCTACCACGTTGGCGACCGCGGCCGCAACGGTTTCCGGCTTCAAGAACTTGGCGGGATCGTAGCTTCCGCCTTCGAATTCGATGAGTTCGCGTTGCATGTCGGTGTCGGTGCGGCCCGGATAGACCGTGGTGACGCGCAATTCCGGCTCGTCGTTGCGCAGGGAGTCCGCGAAGGCGCGGACTGCGAACTTGCTGGCCGAATAGGAGGCCATGCCGGGCGAGACGTTGCGGCCCGCTCCAGAATTGATGAAGATGACCTGGCCACGGGCGCGTCGCAGCGCGGGCAACAGCGCCAGCGTGAGTTCCACCGGCCCAAAGACGTTGACGGCGAAGGTGGCACGCCACTCGTCGACGTGGGAATCGGCGACGTTCCCGGGGATCGACAGTCCCGCGTTGTGCACGAGCACGTCGAGTTCGTCCACGATTTCGCAGGCGGCCTCGATGTCGCCCCCGTCGGTCAGGTCCAGTGGAAAGGTGGTGGCATCGAGTCGCTCCGCGACCGCGTCGAGCCGATCGGATGGGCGGCCGGCCAGCAGCAGGGCGTGCGTCGGCGCCAGCGCCGTCGCGATCGCCGTACCGATCCCGCGTCCGGCGCCGGTGATGAGTGCAGTGGGCATGAGGGAAAGTCTACCCAGACCCCAACGGCAAGCGAAAAGCATTGACCGCCAGCAGCTTTCAGGCTTCCTGGCGGGCGGGCGGCACGCCGGCCGGGCCGGACGTGGGGTCGCCGGACGCCAACCGCTCCAGCGGCGCCAGCGCCTTCATCAGGGTGTCGAGGTCGTCGGTGGGGAGCTGGCTGAGCATCGCGGCCAGGGCCGCGCGGCGGTTGGCCAGCGACTCCCCGTGGACGGCTCGCCCGCGCGGGGTGATGTCGACCAGGACCGCCCGCAGATCGGACGGGTCGCGGGAACGCTTGACCAACCCCACCTTCTCGAGCCGGCGGATCGCCACGGTTGTGGTGGGAGTCCGCACCCGTTCGTGCGCCGCCAGATCGGTCATCCGGATGGGCCCCTGATCGAGCAAGGTGACCAGGATCGACAGCTGCGCCAGGGTCAGTTCCCCGGCGGCGGCCCCGCTGGGGTCCCCACGCCGCAGCATGGCAAACAATTTGGACAGCGCACGGTGCAAACCTTCGGCGAGCTCGGCAACGTCGGCCGGGTTCGATTCGCTGTCTGCCATAAATCGGGAGTCTAACCCGTTATCAGGTGCTTACAAGGTAGCTATTGCCCATTAGGGCAGTGGGGATCAAAGCACTTGGGACAAAAACCGCTGCAGCCGTTTGGTCTCGGCGGCTTCGAATATCTGCTCGGGCGGGCCCGATTCCACGACCTTGCCGTGATCCATGAAAACCACCGCGTCGGATGCCGACCGGGCGAAACCCATTTCGTGGGTTACGACAACCATTGTCATGCCGTCGGCACCGAGGTCGGCAATGAGTTCTAAAATTCCCTTGACCATTTCGGGATCCAGCGCCGAGGTCGCCTCGTCGAAAAACATCACCTGCGGCGACATCGCCAGGGCGCGGGCGATCGCCACCCGCTGTTGTTGGCCGCCCGACAGCATGCCGGGGCGGGAACCGGCCTTGTGTTTCAGGCCAACTCGGTCCAGCTGGGTCAGCGCCAAGTCGCGCGCCCGGTCGGCGGGCAGACGCCGCAACTTGCGCGGTGCCAGGGCCACGTTGTCCAGTACGGTGCGGTGCGGGAAGAGGTTGAAATGCTGGAACACCATGCCGATGCGCTGGCGTAGCTGGTCGGGATCGTCTTTCAACACCGACCTGCCGTCGAGCAGGATGTCGCCGCTGTCCGGCTCGTGCAAGCGGTTGAGCGTGCGCAGCAGCGTCGACTTGCCCGAGCCGGACGGCCCGATGACCGCCACCGTGCTGCCGGCGGGGACGTCGATATCGACGCCGCGAAGCACCGCGGTACCGTCCAGGGTTTTGTGAATGCCGTTGCACGCCAAAGAGACTGACGAACGGGCCACGACGCCCGAACTCACGTGATCTCCTGGCCGAACGTCGAGGTGAGCATGTCGGGCCGGTCCTCGGGGTCGACCGCGGCGCGACCACGGCGCAGCCGAGCGTCGATGTAATTCACCAAATGCGTTAACGGCACAGTCAATATCAGGTAGAAGGCGCCGGCGGCGACGAGCGGCGACAGGTTGCCGGTCTGCGCGTTGAGGTCGCGGCCCACCTGGAACAGCTCCCGCTGGTCGGCGACCAGGCCCAGGAAGTACACCAGCGCAGAGGCTTTCAGCAACGCGATGAATTGATTGACCAGCGCCGGCAGCACTCGTCGCACTCCCTGGGGCACCACCACCAACCGCATCGCCACCGGATAGCTGAACCCCAGCGCGCGGGACGCTTCCAACTGGCCGGGATCGACGCTTTGGATCCCCGAGCGCAGGATTTCGCCGATGTAGGCGGCGGCCATCATCCCCAACGCGGCAACGCCGATCGGATACGGGTTGTTGTTGGTCAACCCGCCCACTATCGGCCCGACACCGAGCCCGATGATCAGGATGATCACCACTTCCGGGAGCCCCCGGAAAACGTCGGTGTACACGCGCGCTGGCCAGCGCAGCCAGCGCGACTGTGATATTCCGGCGATGGCCAGCAGCATGCCCAGCGTCAGCCCGATCGCGCTGGCGCTGCTGGTCAGGATCAGCGTGTTGGGCAGCCCCGTGCTGAACAGAGCGGGAATGGCCTGCCGGTACATCTCCCAGTCGAAGAACGAGTCACGCAACTGCGCAAGCGTCGACTTGGGCGCGGCCGGGCCCACGTTCTTGTGGTGTTGACTCGCCGCGATGGCGGCGAAATCCGGCAGGACCGGCGGGGGCGCGGCCAGCGATCCGGGCTTCCAGCCCGGCGGCAGGGTGCGGGGAACCCACTGCGAGTACAGGTTTGACCAGGTGCCGTCGGCGATCACGGCGTCGAGCCCGGAATTCAGTGCGTCCACCAAAGGCTTGTTGTCCTTGGCCACCGCGTACGCCACGAAGCCCTCGTTGCTGAAGGCGTGCGCCACGATCACCGCCGGATCGCCCCGCTGGATCGTGCTGGCCGCCTCCCCGGCCGGCGCCACCCACGCGTCGATCTGGCGCGTCTTGAGGCTGGCATACACGGTGGCGAAGTCGGGGTACTTCACCGGCTGCAAATGCAGATTGTCGACGACGTAGGACTCTTCGACGGTGCCCTGCACGACGCCGATGCGCTGCCGGGCGGTCAGATTGCTGAAGTCTTTTATGGCGGAGCCGGGGGGCACCACCAGCGAGTAGTAGCCGAAGTCGTAGCCGTTGGTGAAGGCGACGGTCCGGCGGCGCTCCGCGGTGGCCTTGATCGACGAGGACCCGACGTCGAAGCGGTGCGTCGCCACCTGTGCGAGCAGCCCGGCGAAATCCGTGCCGACGAAGCGGACTTGAAGACCGAGCTTGCGGGCGATCGCCCGCAGCAGCTGGTTGTCGAACCCGCTGTACTGGCCGGTGGGGGTGATGCAGATGTGGGGCGGAGCGCCCGAGAGGGTGCCGACGGTCAACACCCCCGGCGTGCCCAAACCCAGGGTGTCGACGTTCACCGAACTCAACGGCTCGACGCCGGGCGTGGTGTGCTCGTCGGGCCGGCCCATGGCGCCGCTATGGGCCAGTTCCTCCGGCAACACGGCCGCGCTCTTCGGGCCGGCGGGCGCGCATTGGTTCCGGTCGGCCGCCGCGGGACTGGCCAGCGTGATCGACGTCGACCCCCACACCACCAGCAATGTCGAGGCCAGTGCGAACAGCTTGGCAAGGCGCGTGGCGCGCCGGCGCACGGGCAAACTCATCACTGCCACCGTATCGACCCGGCGGCGGCACGGCCCGGACAGCGCCGGTTCTACAGCGCCAACGACGCTTCGGCCGAGATCGCCTCGCCGCCGGTAATCACTTGAAGGGGGCCGGCAGCCACGCGTCCGATGTCGTCGGACGGCGTGAAGACCCTGCGCCGAACCAGCTCGGCAAGCATGGTCTGGGCCATCAGGTAGGAGCGGTCGACGCAGGCCGCCCGCGCGGCGTCGGGATCGCGGCGGTGTATCGCGGAGTTCTCGTCCTCGTAGAACGGCAGTATTTCCTCGCGTCCGCCCTGATAGGTCGTCCAGAACAGGCGGGGGATGAGGTTTTGCGAGGCGCGGATCGTCGCGTGCAGCCGCGGCCCGGCGTACTCGTCGTTGACGGTGCGCCGATATTCGGCGGCGATATCGCTGAACGCGCGCGCATCCTTGGCGGCGCGCAGCGAGCGCATGAGGGTGTCGAGCTGCCCCAGGATCCGCGGGGTGGGGTTGGTCGCCGCGCGTGCGGACGCGATCCCGTTGAGGAGCCCGTCCAGTTCGTGGTGCTCGAGGACGGTGGCTTCATCGAAACGCTCGACAAAGGCGCCGCGGTGGTACCGGGTGGACACAATGCCGTCGTGCTCGAGTTGGACCAGTGCCTCCTGAATGGGGACCCGGCTGACTCCCAAGCCCAGCGCAATTTCGTTGCGGTCGACGCGGTCCCCGCTGCGCAGCTTGCCGGTCAACAACAGGTGGAGGATGTGCGAAACAACCAGGTCCTTTTCTTTGACCCCGTATTTCTTCGGCATCTTTTTGTCGAATCTCTTTCGCGCCGGTTCGGCCATCTGGCGCTGAGAGTTTCTCACGAATTGACGCGCGCGTTCACGTGTTTGGCGAATGAACCCGGAGCAAAGCCGGCGGCCGCCCATTCAGCGGTTATTGCGCCACTTGCATAACGCTTCGGCGTCGCTCAGGTCGTAACCCGGGCCGTCGCATCCCACGGTCAGCAGTGTGACGCCGAGGCCGACCAGCGTTTCGGCGTTGGCCAGCAGTTCGCCGCCGTTTTTCACGGCCGCCGAGCGTTCGATGCCGGCCGGATCGCGACCGACGTCGGCGCAGTGGCGCGCCAGGACCTCCGACTTGGCCGGGAACTCGTCGGCGGCGGTGAAGCTGTGCCAGATGTGCGCGTGTTCGGCGACCAGTCGCAGCGTCTTACGTTCGCCCCCGCCGCCGATCAGGATCGGGATCTCCCGGGTGGGCGCCGGGTTCAGCTTGGCCAGCCGGCTTTTGATCCGGGGGAGCGCGGTCGCCAGGTCGTCGAGGCGACTGCCGGCGGTGCCGAATTCGTAGCCGTACTCGTCGTAGTCCTTTTGCTTCCACCCCGAACCGATGCCCAGGATCAGTCGCCCGTCGGAGATGTGGTCGACGGTGCGGGCCATATCGGCGAGCAGTTCCGGGTTGCGGTAGGAGTTACACGTCACCAGCGCACCGATCTGAATGCGCGACGTCTGCTCGGCCCAAGCCCCGAGCATGGTCCAGCATTCGAAATGCGCGCCGTCCGGATCGCCGTAGAGCGGGAAGAAATGGTCCCAGTTGAAGGCGATGTCCACGCCGATGTCCTCGCACCGGCGCACGGCGTCGCGGATCTGACCGTACTGCGGAGCGTGTTGGGGTTGTAGCTGCACACCGATACGAACAGGAAGCTCAGAAGTCATGGCTCCACCGTAAGCCCCGTCAGGCCACCGGCGCCGCCTCGATCCGTTCGCGCACCACGCAATGCGTTCCGCTGTAGACGGTGGGCATGCATTTCATGCAGTGGATGCACAACCCTTCGGTGGCGGAATCCTCTCGAAAACGGTTGACCAGGAAGGGATCTCGTAGCAGCGCGCGGGCCATGGCGACGAACTCGAACCCCTCGGCCAGGGCGCCTTCGACCGTGTCGAGCCGGTTGATGCCGCCGAGAAGGATCAAGGGCATCGACATCGCCGCGCGGAACTGGCGCGCGAGTGCTGAGAAGAACGCCTCTTCGAACGGATAGGTCCGGAACAGCCGCCGGCCCATCACGCGCAGACCCACGCCGACCGGCCGGGGTTGGGAGGCGATGAATTCGTCCATGGGGACATCGCCGCGGAAGTAGTACATCGGGTTGAGTAGCGAGCTGCCGCCGGTCAACTGCAACGCGTCGAGGTGCCCGTCGGACTCCAGCAGCCGCGCCGTGGGGATGCTGTCGTCGAGCCAGAAGCCACCCCGCACCCCGTCGTCCATGTTGAACTTGGCGGTGACGGCAACGGAGTCGCCGACGGTGGCCCGGACCCGTTCGGCGACGCGACGGGCCAGTTCGGCGCGGCGCACGGTGTCGCCGCCGAAGCGGTCGGTGCGCCTGTTCAGATTCGGGCTGAAGAACGAACTGAGCAAATAGCCATGGCCCATGTGGATTTCGAGGGCGTCGAATCCGGCGTCGACCGCGTTTTGGGCCGCTGTCCCGAAGCCGTCGACGACCGCGTCGAGTTGTTCGGCGGTGGCCGCGCGAACCAGTCCCATGGCCGGCGCGCTCACCCGGGTGGACGGCGCCAGGGTCGGCGTCCGGTTCGACAGCGTGTTGGCGACCAGCCCGGCGTGGCCGATTTGGGCGCACACGAGCGCACCCGCGGCATGCACGGCCTCGGTCAGTCGGCGCAGCTGGGGCACGCGGTCGCGGTCCAGCACGACGGTGTCGCGGTGAACGCGGCCGCCCGGGGAGATCGCGCAGTAGGCCACGGTCGTCATCGCGGCCCCGCCGCGCGCGACCTCGGTGTGGAAGTCGATCAGCGCGTCGCTGACCGTGCCGCGCGGCATCACGCCCTCGAACGTCGCCGCCTTGATGAAGCGGTTCTTCAGGGTGAGGGGACCCAGCCGCAGCGGGCTGAATGCCAGTTTCGATACCATTGGCACCGAAATATAGCACGACGGGCTGATCACAGATCGGAGAACCACGCATGCTCGTAGCCGTGACGGGCGGAACCGGATATCTCGGCGCGCATACGGTGCGCGCATTGATCCAGGCCGGTCACGAGGTGAAGCTGTTGGCCGCCCCCACCGACCCCACCGCCGTCCTCGACCGGCTACGAGCGCTCGGTCCCGTGACGGTATTGACCGGTGACGTGAGGTCCGCCGCGACCGTCGAGGAACTTCTCGCCGGAGCCGACGCCCTATTGCACGCCGCCGGCGTCGTGGGCACCGACGAACGCCGCGCGCAGTTGATGTGGGACGTCAATGCCTATGCGACGGAGGCGATCCTGACCCGCGCGGTCGCCCTCGCGCTCGACCCGGTGGTGTTGGTCAGCAGCTACAGCGCGCTGTTCCCGCCGCCCGACGGCGCCATTTCGCCCGACTCGCCCACGGCGTGCGGCCGCAGCGCGTACGCGAAGACCAAGGGTTACGCCGACCGGGTCGCCCGGCGGTTGCAGGAGACCGGCGCGCCCGTCGTGGTGACATACCCCTCGAGCGTCGTGGGACCGGCCTTCGGCACCGCCCCCGGCGTCACCGAACAAGGGTGGGCGCCGATCGTGCGGTGGGCGGTGGCACCGAAGGTGCGCGGCGGCATGCAGATGGTCGACGTGCGAGACGTCGCCGACGTGCATGCGCGGATCATGCGGGCCGGCCGCGGCCCGCGCCGCTACGTGTGCGGGGGGCAGCTGCTCACCTTCGACGAGATGATCGACGCGCTCGAAGAGGGGCTGGGCCGGCGGGTGCGGCGCGTGCGGCTATCGCCGGGCGCGTTGCGCGGCATCGGCCGCCTGGCCGACGTCGCCGGCCGATACATCGCGCTCGGCGACGGCCTCAGTTACGAAGCCGCGCTGCTGCTGACCGCCGCCACCCCCACCGACGACAGCAAGACCGTGGGCGACCTCGGAATCGCGTGGCGATCCCCGAAAGCCGCGATCGTCGAATCATTGCGGGTGCGACGCGGCGACGGCCGTGATCAACAGCTGCGCGATCCGGTTTCGTAGGGTCTCGGAGTCGTCCTCGACGGCGACCGTCGTGACGAACAGCGCGGCCCCCGCCGCCATCGCCAGGGTTGCCCGGGCGTCGACGTCGGCTCGGCGGCGCTTGGCGGACGTCGTCGCCTGCACGTCGTCGGCGAAAAGCTGCACGGCCGGCCCGCTGAACCTTGCCCACAGATCCCGGCGTAAGTCGTCGTTTTCGCCGAGGGCCAACAGCAGACCCGGAACCGCGGCCCGCACGTCGGGCCTGGCGAACAGCTCGTGACTTCCGCGCACCACCCAGTCGATCCAGCCGGTCAGATCGGTACCGGAAAACGGTGCCAGATCAGGGGTTTCACCGAGGATCGCGTGCAGCACCAGTTCCGCCTTAGACGACCAGCGACGGTTCAGACTGGATCGCCCGACGCCGGTCCGCACCGCGACGAGGCGCATGCTCAACCCGTCCCACCCGACCTCGACCAACAGGTCACGGGTCACCGACAGCACGCGCTCGTCGATCGAGGTGTCACGCGGCCGCCCGGAGGCCCTGGCGCTGCGGTCGTGGTCGGTCATGACGGCTCAGGGTGCGTCGAGCACCCCGCGCAGCAGGTCGATCAGCGCGAGGGGTTGGTCGCTCTGCACGGAGTGCCCCGAGTTCTCGACCACGTGGGCGCCGCGGAAATGCCTTGCGCGACGGGCGAGTTCGGCCGCGTCGTCGTCGCTGACGAAGCCCGAACTGCCACCGCGCACGAGTGTCACGGGTGCGGACAACGCGTCGACGTCGTCCCACAGGCCGGAGAAGTCGGGGAAGGTGCGGATGGCGTCGTAGCGCCACGTCCAGCTGCCGTTGTCGAGCTTGCGGGAGTTGTGGAACACCCCGCGGCGCAGCGCCTTCACCTCGCGGTGCGGTGCGGCGGCGATCGTCAGGTCCAGCATGGCCTGGAAGCTGGGGAACTCCCGTTCGCCGTGCATCAGCGCGACCGTGCCCTGCTGCTCCTTGGTCATCTCGGAATGGCGTTGCAGCGCCGAGGGGGTGACGTCGATCAGCACGAGTTCCTTGACCAGCTCGGGTGCCACCGCGCCCAGCCGGATCGCGGTCAGCCCGCCGAGCGACATGCCCACGACGAGGTCGGCCGACGGTGCGTGCTGGCGCAGGAGCGGCAGCAAGGTGTCGGCGTTGAGCCGCGGCGAATAGTCGCCGTCCTCGCGCCAGGCGGAGTGGCCGTGGCCGGGAAGGTCGACCGCCAGCGCGGGCTCACCGAGGCCGACGATGACCGTGTCCCAGGTGTGCGCGTTCTGTCCGCCGCCGTGGATGAACACGATGCGCGGCGCGGCGCCGCCCCAGCGCAGCGCGCTGATCTTGCCCTCACCGTTGCCCGATTCGACGCGCTCGACGTCGGGCAGCGGGCCGGACACCCCGGCCTGCTCGGCGTTTTCATGCAACAGCGCGAATTCAGGTAGCTGCGCCAGTTCGTCCTCAGATACGTCGGTCACGATCATTGACCCTAGACCGCTCTAGAGGACATAGCGGCGGCGAATGCCGCGGAAGCGTTCCCACATCTGGGCGGCGCGTTCTCCGGCGCTCACCATGGCGGTTCCTTCGGGGAGCGCGCCGCGCAGCGCGTCATACTTGACCACCCGGGTGTCCAGCGCGGCGGGTTCGCCCTCGAGCATGTGCCGATAGGTCAGGTTGCCGCGTTCGAAGCCCTGGGTGTCGAGCCAGTTGTGCACGCCGGGATCACGGTGAGCCATCACCAGCCGGATGCGTCCGTCGCGGTCGATCTTGGTGCGGCTCGGCGTGTAGCTCACCGGGCGGTACAGGTAGTCCATGCTGTTGAAGAAGACGCCCATGTTGGTGAACATCCACAACCCGTCGTGGGCGTCGAATTCGACGATCAGCGCCTCGTCGGCGGCCAGCTCCCAATACATGTTGGTGGCGGCTCGGCCGCGCTTGGTGTCGGCGTCGGTCGCGCCGGCGCCGTTAAACCTGTTCGGGTGGTCGGCGTCGACGCCGCCGTATTGGAATGGGAACTCGGGCCAATCCGACATCAGGCCGGTGACGAAATCGCCGGCCCACCGCATCGCCTCGACCATGTCGGCGGGCGTGGGCAGCGGTTTGGGGCCGGCCATGTCGACGCGCTCGATGCGTAGCTGCGCGGGGAGCTCGTCCCAGCGGTCAAACCCTTGGCGGATGAACAGCTTTCGTGAGCCGGACGTGGTGGGCAGCCAGTTCGGCCCGCGCTCCGGACCGCCGATGTAGAGCTCGAACGCCCCGTCTTCGCCGGTGCGGAGCTGATGGCCGAGCAGGTTGGCTTCCGGTGTGTCGCCGAAGGGTTCGTGCAGCACGCCGGGTCCGGGGGTGCGTCGGCCCTGCACGGTGACGTTGAAGAATCGCGCGGTGCCGCGGGTGCCGGTGAGCCGGTAGGTCGAGTGCCCGTCGATCCAGGCCTGTTGATAGGTGAAGTCGGCGCAGTCACCGCCGAGCTTGCGGGTGGGGCCGCTGAAGGTGTGCAGCGCGGGGTAGCCGGTGTCGCGAGTTTCGAGGGCCAGGTCGAAGGCCTGGCCGAGGTTTTGGGTGAGGAACCGGTAGGCGTCGACGCGATGACTGCCCGACGTGGGGTTGGGGTCCTTGAAGACGCGCTCGCCGGCGCGCCGCAGCCGCTCGCAGAATTCGGTCCAGGCTTCCTGGAGGGCCGCGTCGTCCGGACCGTCACCGAAGGCCATGCTCACGCCCCCAGCCTGGCCAGCATCGCGCCGACGACATCGCATGCGCGCCGGGACGATTCGAGCCTGCCCTCGCGGTCGATGCGGGGCCCGATAAGCTCCAGGTCGAAGCCGTGGTTGTAACCGCCGGCGAGCACCCGGGCCACGAACGTTTCGATGGGGATGGCGCCGTCGCCGGGGACCGCACGGTTCGGCAGCGCCCGGTCGCCGAGCACGTAGTCGCTCAGCTGGATGAGCGCCGTGCGCGGTAGCGCCCGTTGCACCTGGGCATCGAAATCGCCTTCGGCCCAGCAGTGGAACACGTCGATGCACACCTGTAGGTCGCACATCTCCGCCAGGGCGACGGTGTCTCGCAGGGTGTGGGCGACGTGGATGTCGGCGTACAGGCTGGACGCGTTCTCGATCGCCAGCGCCACTCCGGTGGCCTTCGCGCGCGCGGCGCACGGCGCGACCATCTCGCAGAAGCGCTCGGCGCCCTGGTTCCAGGTCAGGTCTCCGCGTCCGCCGGTGAGCATGTAGACCGTGTGCGCGCCCACCTCGGCCGCCGCGTCGATGACGGCGGACAGCGCATCCCGGGCGGCGTGGGCGTCGGAGGTCAGGCAGCCCTCGGCGAAGAGGTGGTACACCGCCTCCACGGTATAGTCGTTGTGCCGAAACAGTTTTGACAACTCCGGGTCGAGCAGCTGGCCGTCCAGGATGCTCAACCGGGATACGCCGAGCGTCGCCCAGTGCTCGTGCAGCTCGGCCAGCGAAGCGCCGTAGAAGGTGACGTTGTGGACGGACAGCCGTTGGTGTGCGCCCGTCATGTCAGCCCCGTTTTTCGATCGCGACGCCGAACCGGTCGCGGAAGGGCTTGAATTCGGCGTGCAGGGCGTCGAGGTCTTCTCCGATGTCTGTGAGCAGTTGCGTGGAGTAGTGGAACTTGCCGTAGCGGTCGCCGCGATTGTCGGCCAGGTACGCGCGCATCGCCGCCTCCGCCTCGGCGGTCAGTTCGCGACCGCAGAACGTGTAGTAACGCCGCACGGCGCCAACGTGATCGGTGATGAAGTCGGCGTAGCGGAGGTGCAGGATGCGGGGATCATCGACCAGCGGGTTGCTCATGGTGTTGGCGACGCCGGCGCGCGTCAACTCCAGATGCATCTTGGCCAAGGCGTGCAGGTCGACGGTGCCGACCATGCCTTCGGCGATGTCGGCCATCATCATGGTGCGTGAGGCGGCGACCTGCACGGGGTCGCGGTGCAACCAGACCATCCGCGCGTCGGGATAGGTGTCGAACAGCTCCTTGAGCCGGAATCCGTGAAAGCCCTTCAGCACCCAATACTTTCGCGGCCTGCGGTATTGGAGCTGTTGCAGCATGGCCTTGTGTAGCCGGTACTGTGCGTCCGGGTCGGTGGCCAGGCCCCCGACCAGTGACTGCATGGGCACCCGCCACCACGCGGTGGGTGTCATGACGCGGAAGTCGAACGCCCAGGTGCGTTCGTCCTCGGGCAGGCCGTCGCCCAGCATGTCGTTGTAGGGATGGCTGCGCAGCCATTTGGGCATCTTCGCGTTGATCTCGCGCCAGTCGGCGTCGGCGCGTGCCCGGCGCTCGTCGTCGGGTCCCGCGAGTCCCGGCGGCGGGGACGGATACATCACCTCCCAGAACCGTAGCGCCCGAGCGCCCGGGTCGACCGACATCAGGGCGTGCATCAGCGTTGTCCCCGAGCGTGGTTCGCCCGTGACGAACATCGGCGAATCGATCACTTCCTCGGCGATCGGGTAGCGGTTGCGGTCTTCGATGAGTTCGAGCCGCGAGGTCAGCAGCCATCGACATACCTGCGCGGCTTCGAATCTGCCGTCGGCGTCCAGGCCGAGGCCGTTGAGATGGTCGACGGCGACGGCGAAGCGCTCCGGCAATGTCGGGTCGCCGTAGTCGTGCAGTCCGGTTTCGGCCTCGGCGGCGGCGAGCAACTCCGCGGCGTCCAAAAGCGTTGTCACGACGGGTCTCCGCAGAGCCGCATGAGTTCGTCCTCGGCGGCGCGGACGTTCGCCGCCGAGGTCTGCGCGTAGGCCAGCCCGGCCATGGCGCCGTAGTCGAGGATCTTGGGTACGCGCAGGCCGGCGTCCACATAGGTCTTGACGATTCTGGCGACCTCTTTCGGTGTCCCGTGGGGCACGACGGACAGCACCATCTCGGGCCGCACCTTGCCCAGGAACTCGGCGATGCGGTCCCGGGTGAGCACCGCGGGGTCGATGTCCTGAAAGCCACGCCAACCGTCGCCCATGGGGTGTTCGAAACCGAAGTCGCGCAACGTCTTCGCGGACACCTGCAGCAGAAACGCCTTGACCAGGGGAGCCTGCAGGATCTCGGCGAGGGCCGCGTCGTCCTCGCCGATCAGGCACACCTGGATGAACGACGGTGTGATCGCCATCGGGTCGCGGCCGGCGCGTTCCGCGGATGTCCTCACCGCGGTGAGCATCTCGGCGTAGTGCCCGGGAGTCCAGGCGCCCGCCGGCCACCACCCGTCGGCGTGCCTGCCGGCGATGTCGAGCATCCGCGGGCCGCTGGCGCCGATCCAGATCTGCGGAGGCCGGCCTTCGTAGGGTTCGGTGTCCAGTCGGGCGTGGTGCAGCGAGTAGAACTGGCCGTCGAAATCGACCGGGCCGTCGCTGCGCCAGAGCAGCCGGATCACCGTCAAAGCCTCCTCGAATCGGCTGACCGGACGGGAGAAGTCGAAACCGTAGGGCAGCGTGTTTTCGCTCTCGCCACTGCCCAGGCCGAGGATGAAGCGCCCCTTGGCGAGGTGATCGATGGTCAGCGCCGTCTGCGCGAGCATCACGGGATGGCGGCGCACGGTGTCGACCACGGCGCTGACGATCGGCACCCGCTCGGTCAGCACGGCCGCCGCGGCCGCGACCGCGAGCCCGTCGAGGTGACGGTGCGGCGATGGGGACGCGGTAGCCAGGTCGGTGAACTCGGGAGTCCAGATCGAGTCGGGCCAGAAGCTGACCATATGGTCGGGCAGCCAAATCGAGTGGTAGCGGCCGCTGTCGAGTTCGCCGAGCCGCGACAGGTCGAGGGGCAGCGTTGTGCGGAGGAACGCCGCGGGTTGAACGGTCATCGAGAGATGATGCTAAGCACCCGCACAGCGTTGTGTCGATGAATCGGCTATTGCGCCCTCAACCCCGGCCGAGGTACGCCCTCAACCCCGGCCGAAGTGCGCCCTCAACCCCCGCCGAGGTACGCCCTCACCCCCGGCCGAACGTCGAGTTGTTGGCCGCCTGCACGGCGTGTCGCCGCAACAACTCGACGTTCGCGGAGCAAGGAAGGAGCGTTAGCCCGAGATGAACTCTTCGAGCTGGGTGCGCGCGATGTCGTCGGGCAGCTGCTGCGGCGGGCTCTTCATCAGGTAGGCCGACGCCGGGATCACCGGGCCGCCGATGCCGCGGTCCTTGGCGATCTTGGCGGCGCGCACCGCGTCGATGATGACGCCGGCGGAGTTCGGCGAGTCCCAGACCTCGAGCTTGTACTCCAGGTTCAGCGGCACGTCACCGAAGGCCCGGCCCTCGAGCCGGACGTAGGCCCACTTGCGGTCGTCGAGCCAGCCGACGTGATCGGACGGGCCGATGTGCACGTCTTTGGTCTTGAACTCGCGCTGCAGGTTGGAGGTCACGGCCTGCGTCTTGGAGATCTTCTTGGACTCCAGCCGCTCGCGCTCGAGCATGTTGAGGAAGTCCATGTTGCCGCCGACGTTGAGCTGCATGGTGCGGTCCAGCTGCACGCCGCGGTCCTCGAACAGCTTGGCCATCACGCGGTGGGTGATGGTCGCGCCGACCTGGCTCTTGATGTCGTCGCCCACGATCGGCACACCCGCGTCGGCGAACTTCTTGGCCCACACCGGGTCCGACGCGATGAACACCGGCAGCGCGTTGACGAATGCCACGCCGGCGTCGATGGCGCACTGGGCGTAGAACTTGTCGGCCTCCTCCGAGCCCACCGGCAGGTAGGACACCAGCACGTCGACGTTGGCCTCGCGCAGCGCCTTGACCACGTCGACGGGGTCGGCATCGGACACCTCGATGGTGTCGGCGTAGTACTTGCCGATGCCGTCGAGCGTCGGGCCGCGCTGCACCGTCACGTTGGTGGGCGGCACGTCGGCGATCTTGATGGTGTTGTTCTCCGAGGCGAAGATGGCCTCGGACAGGTCGAACCCGACCTTCTTGGCGTCCACGTCGAACGCGGCGACGAACTTCACGTCGCGCACGTGGTACTGGCCGAACTTCACGTGCATCAAGCCGGGCACGGTACTGTTCTCGTCGGCGTCGTAGTAGTACTGCACGCCCTGAACCAGCGAAGACGCGCAGTTACCGACGCCGACAATGGCGACTCGTACCTCCGTCGACGCAAGCGGCGCGTTCTGCTCACTCATATGGGCGTTCTCCTAACCTCTGACCTCTGACTGGATGCTGGGTTCGTGCGGGGGATTATGTTTGCTCGGAGAGGCCGGGCATAGCCCGCTCCGCAGCAATGAGCTCGTTGAGCCACTTGACTTCGCGCTCACTGGACTCGAGCCCCAATTGATGAAGCTGGCGGGTGTAGCGGTCGAACGAGCTACTGGCCCGCGCCACGGCTTCACGCAGACCCTCCCGCCGTTCCTCGACCTGACGGCGGCGGCCTTCCAGAATGCGCATCCGCGCCTCTGCCGGAGTCCGGTTGAAGAAGGCCAGGTGTACCCCGAAGCCGTCGTCGGTGTAGTTGTGCGGACCGGTGTCGGCCACCAGCTCACCGAAACGCCGACGGCCCTCGTCGGTCAACTGGTAAACGCGCCGGGCCCGCCGGACAGGCGTCCCGGCCGGCGCGGCGTCCTCGGCGATCAACCCTTCGGCCTGCATGCGACGCAGGGCCGGGTAGAGCGAACCGTACGAAAACGCCCGGAACGCGCCGAGTAAACCGGTCAACCGTTTGCGCAACTCGTAGCCGTGCATGGGCGACTCGATGAGGAGACCCAGGATGGCAAGCTCCAGCATCGATTCACCCCCTCACAAGACGGTTTGCATGGCTAGTTACGACGGTCCGACGCCTCGCGCAATCGTATCGTCCCGATATATTAGCCACAACACCACGCGGTGTTGGTTTGCAGTTCGTCACAGCCCACCGGGGGTCGAGTTACGCCGGGGGGACGGGGCGTTACGTGGGCAAACTCATCTGTTTGACGGTGCCGTCACCGCCGAATGCGATGTAGCCGCCGCCGTAGTCACTGGAGACATAGAGCGACAGTGTCAGCGCCCCGGGTGTGGTCGGGTCTTTTGCCGGCTCGACGATCAGGTACGTCGATTTCACGTCGGACGGCTTCATGCGCAGGGTCTGCGGGGCGCCGCGCATGATGCCCACCGCCGCGTTGACGTCGAATTTGCTCAGGTCGACCGGCGCCGGACCGTCCGAGGAACTCTTGGCCGAGCTGGTCGGATCGCCCCATCCGCCCCGGTAGTGTAAGCAAGGATTCGCCGGTCGTCGGAGGGGTCCGGGCGGTCCAACGCCGCATACGTCGGGTAGATCACCAGCCGGTAGCCCATGGTGTCGCCGAACCGTTTGCGCATCTGCTCGAGCAATCCCGTGAGCCCGCCGACCGAGTGCAGTTGCGTCGGCGGCGTCAGGACCACGGCGGCGACGCCGTCGGGCTTCGCTCCCGGGTCCGTGGTGAAGTCCAGCGGCGAGCGGGTGTTGCCGTAGAGGCCCCATCCGATCCCCATGCCCAGCAGGACCGAGACGACGAAGGCGGCGGCCGGTGCGCCCCACCCGGCCAGCCGCGGCCGCCGGGGCCGCGAGTCGAGGGCGGGCAGTTCCCGCCCGGTGTTGGACTGCAGATCGCGCACCAGAGCCTGCAGGTCGCCCAGCGTCACCGCCTTGGTGGCCGCGCTGACCCTTTCCCGATGCTCCTCGGCGGAGACCTCGCCGTCGCTCAGCGCGTTGTCGAGGATCGTGCAGGTGTCCTGACGGTCGCTGTCCCTGGCGCGGGTGGTCGCCGTCAACCCGCCGGCCAGCGGTGTCCCGAGCCATTTCGCCACGGGATGATCGTAGAAGTCCGGCTCGCATTGGGCGCAGAAACCGACACCGAGCACCGCGGCAGGGCCGCCACAGTTTTGGTTGCGTATCACTGGTCGGGATGGCGTCGTACTCTGGTGGGCGTGCGACTGCAGCGACAAGTGGTGGATTACGCGCTTCGGCGGCGCTCACTGCTGGCCCAGGTGTATTCGGGCCGGACGGGCGTGTCCGAGGTGTGTGACGCGAACCCGTATCTGCTGCGCGCCGCCAAGTTTCACGGGAAAACGAGCCAGGTCATGTGCCCGATCTGCCGCAAGGAGCAGCTGACCCTGGTCTCGTGGGTGTTCGGCGAACACCTGGGCCCGGTCTCGGGCTCGGCGCGGACCGCCGAGGAGTTGGTGATGCTGGCCACCCGCTTCGAGGAGTTCGCGGTCCACGTGGTGGAGGTGTGCCGCACGTGCAGCTGGAACCACCTCGTCAAGTCATACGTGCTCGGCGCCGCGCGCCCGGCATCTCCTCCCAGGGGCAGCGGGCGCTCGCGGGCGGCGCGCAACGGCGCCCGCACGGCCACTGAATGAGCTCGAATGACGAAGGACGGCACAGCCAGTCGTCCGGTGACCAACGTGGGCCAGGTTCCGAGCGGGTGGGCAACCGCGACAACGACGACCGTCCGCAGGATCCCGGACAGCGCAATGCGCCGCGACCGTCCAACCGCCGCCGGCAGGGGCCGCCCGACGATCGCCTGACCACGATCCTGCCGGCGGTCAGAGACGACCAGGCGCCGCGGCGCTCCGACCCGATCGACGAAGTCAAAGCCGCCTTGGCCGGCCCGCCGTCGACGCCGTTGCGCCGTGACGCGATCGACGAGGTCAAGGCCGCCTTGGACAGCCGCGGGCCGGCGTCGGGCCGGCAGCAGCGCGCCGGCTCCGGAGGTCGCCCACCCGGCGGACCTCCTCCGCCGCCGCCGCGGCCTGGCCGGCCCGGCGGATCCGGCGGACCCGGCAGGCGGGCGGCCGGACCGTGGCGCGACTGGGCCTGGACCCAGCAGATCAACTGGCTGTGGGTGCGCCGCGCCGCCTACCTGTGTGCGGCCGTGCTGGTGCTGTTACCGATCGTCACCTTCGCGATGGCGTACTTCATCGTCGACATTCCCAAGCCGGGGGACCTTCGCACCAACCAGGTGTCGACCATCCTGGCCAGCGACGGCTCGGAGATCGCCAAAATCATTCCGCCGGAAGGCAATCGAGTCGACGTCAACCTCAACCAAGTGCCCGTGCACGTCCGCCAGGCGGTGATCGCCGCCGAAGACCGCAACTTCTATTCCAATCCCGGCTTCGACTTCAGCGGCTTCGCGCGGGCGGTGAACAACAACCTCTTCGGCAGCGGGGACCTGCAGGGTGGATCGACGATCACCCAGCAATACGTGAAGAACGCCCTCGTCGGGTCGGCGCAGCACGGCATCAGCGGCCTGATGCGCAAGGCCAAGGAATTGGTCATCGCCACCAAGATGTCGGGGGAGTGGTCCAAAGACGAAGTGCTGCAGTCCTATCTGAACATCATCTACTTCGGGCGCGGCGCGTACGGCATCTCCGCGGCATCGAAGGCCTACTTCGACAAGCCGGTCGAGCAGCTCACCGTATCGGAGGGGGCACTGCTGGCGGCCCTCATTCGGCGGCCCTCCACCCTGGACCCGGCCGTCGACCCCAAGGGCGCCCTGGCGCGGTGGAACTGGGTGCTCGACGGCATGGTGGAGACCAAGGCGCTGTCGTCGAACGACCGTGCCGCGCAGGTGTTCCCGCAGACCGTGCCGCCCGATCAGGCGCGCGCACAGAACCAGACGACCGGGCCCAACGGGCTCATCGAGCGCCAGGTGACCCGAGAACTGATGGATCTGTTCAACATCGACGAACGGACGCTGAACACCCAGGGGCTTCAGGTCACCACCACCATCGACCCCAAGGCCCAGCAGGCCGCCGAGAAGGCCGTGTCGAAATACCTCGACGGCCAAGACCCCGACATGCGCACGGCGGTGGTGTCGGTCGATCCGCACGACGGCTCCATCCGCGCCTACTACGGCGGCAGCGACGCCAACGGCTTCGACTTCGCTCAGGCCGGGTTGCAGACCGGTTCCTCGTTCAAGGTGTTCTGCCTGATCGCCGCGCTCGAGCAGGGGATCGGCCTGGGTTATCAGGTGGACAGTTCGCCGTTGACCGTCGACGGCATCAAGATCACGAACGTCGAGGGCGAAAGCTGCGGGACGTGCAACATCGCCCAGGCGCTCAAGCAATCGTTGAACACCTCGTATTACCGGCTGATGCTCAAGCTCAAGGGCGGACCGCAGGCCGTGGCCGACGCCGCGCACCGGGCCGGCGTCGCGACCAGCTTCCCCGGCGTCCCCCACACCCTGTCCGAGGACGGCAAGGGTGGACCACCGAACAACGGAATCGTGCTGGGCCAGTATCAAACCCGGGTGATCGACATGGCCTCGGCGTATGCCACGCTGGCCGCCTCCGGCGTCTATCATCGGCCGCATTTCGTGCAGAAGGTGGTCAATTCCGACGGCCAGGTGCTGTTCGATGCGAGCAAGTCCGAGGACAACGGCGAGCAGCGCATCCCCAAGGCCGTCGCCGACAACGTCACCGCCGCCATGGCACCGATCGCCAGCTACTCGCGCGGCCACGCCCTCGCCGGCGGCAGGCCATCGGCGGCCAAGACCGGCACCACGCAGCTGGGTGACACCAACTCGGACAAGGACGCCTGGATGGTCGGCTACACGCCATCGCTGTCGACGGCCGTGTGGCTGGGCACCGCCAAAGGCGACGAACCGCTCGTAACGGCCTCGGGCGCACCGGTTTATGGGTCGGGGCTGCCATCGGATATCTGGAAGGCCACCATGGACGGCGCGCTCAAGGGCACCTCCAACGAATCCTTCCCCAAGCCGACCGAGATCGGCGGCTACGCGGGCGTGCCGGCGCCGCCGCCCCCGCCGAAGCCGCCGGCCGAAACCGTCATTCAGCCCACCATCGAAGTGGCGCCGGGCATCACCATCCCGGTCGGCCCGCCCACCACGATCACGCTCGCGCCACCGCCGCCCGGCGGCGGCCCGCCGGGCGCTCCGGAGCCGGGCGGCGGTGTCCCGCCGGGTGGGCCCCAAGCGCCGCCCCCGCCGCCGTGACCGGGGACGCGGAACACGGAGCCACCATTTCACCGCGGCCGTTGGCCGCGGACCTACGCAGCGCCGACAACCGAGACTGCCCGAGCCGCACCGACTTTCTGGGCGCCGCGCTCGCCGACGTCGTCGGGGGTCCCGTCGGCCGGCACGCGCTGATCGGCCGCGCTCGGTTGATGACGCCGCTGCGGGTGATGTTCCTGATCGGGTTGGTCTTTTTGGCGCTCGGCTGGTCGACCAAGGCGGCCTGCCTGCAAAGCACCGGCACCGGCACCGGCGATCAGCGCGTGGCCAATTGGGACAACCAGCGCGCCTACTACGAGCTGTGCTATTCCGACACGGTGCCGCTCTACGGCGCGGAGTTGTTGAGCCAGGGCAAATTTCCGTACAAGTCGAGCTGGATCGAGACCGACTCCACCGGCGCCCAGCAGATCCGCTACGACGGCCGGCCCGCAGTGCGGTACATGGAGTATCCCGTGCTGACGGGGATGTACCAGTACGTGTCGATGGCGCTGGCCAAGACCTACACGGCGCTGAGCAAGCTGGCCCCGCTTCCGGTGGTCGCCGAGGTCGTGATGTTCTTCAACGTCTCGGCGTTCGGACTCGCGCTGGCCTGGCTGGCCACCGTCTGGGCGTCCGCGGGCCTGGCCGGGCGGCGGGTCTGGGATGCGGCCCTGGTGGCGGCGTCGCCGGTGCTGATCTTTCAGATCTTCACCAACTTCGACGCGCTGGCAACGGGTTTCGCGATGGCCGGATTGCTGGCCTGGGCGCGGCGCAGGCCGATGCTGGCCGGTGTGCTAATCGGGTTGGGGGCGGCGGCAAAGCTGTACCCGTTGCTGTTCCTGGGTCCCATGCTGCTGCTGGGAATCCGGACCGGGCGGCTGCGGGCGTGGGGCCGCACCGCGGCGGCGGCCGTGGTGACCTGGCTGCTGGTGAACCTGCCCGTGCTGGTGTTCTTTCCGCGCGGATGGTCGGAGTTCTTCCGGCTCAATACGCGACGCGGCGACGACATGGACTCGTTGTACAACGTCGTGAAGTCGTTCACCGGCTGGCGGGGTTTCGATCCCAAGCTGGGTTTCTGGCAACCGCCGACGGTGTTGAACACGGTCGTCGCGGTGTTGTTCGTGACGTGTTGTGCGGCAATCGCATTCATCATCCTGACCGCTCCGCGGCGACCGCGGGTGGCGCAGGTCGTGTTCTTGGTGGTGGCTGCTTTCCTGCTGACCAACAAGGTGTGGAGTCCGCAGTTCTCGCTGTGGCTGGTGCCGCTGGCGGTGCTGGCTCTGCCGCATCGACGGGTGCTGCTGGCGTGGATGACCATCGACGCGCTGGTGTGGGTGCCGCGGATGTATTACCTGTACGGCAATCCCAATCGTTCGCTGCCCGAGCAGTTCTTCACCACCACGGTGCTGTTGCGTGACGTCGCGGTCATCGCGTTGTGCGCGCTGGTGATCCGCCAGATCTACCGGCCCGACGAGGATTTGGTGCGCTGGGGCGGACGGGTGGACGACCCGGCGGGCGGGCCGTTCGACCGCGCACCCGACGCCCCGCCGGGCTGGCTGCCGGACTGGCTGCGGCCGGTGGGCTCACGCCGCGCGAGCGCCCCCGTGCCCGAGGACGCCGACGAACAACCGGCACTGGCGCCATGACATGACCCAGGTCGCCATCCCGATCTTTCCGCGCTTCACCGCTCTGGACGCGGTGGGGCCCTACGACGTGCTGCAACGCATTCCGTCGATCGAGGCCGTGTTCGTCGGGCACCGCCGCGGTGAGGTGCGGACCGACAACGGAATGCTCGGCGTCACCTGCGACGCCACTTTCGATGAGGTGAGCGCCCCGGAAGTGGTGGTGTTTCCCGGCGGCATCGGTACCCGCCAACTGATCCACGACGAGGCCATCCGGGACTGGCTGCGGGCGGTGCATCCGAACACCAGGTTCACCACCTCGGTCTGCACCGGCTCATTGCTGTTGGCTGCGGCCGGACTGCTCGAGGGGCTGACCGCCACCACCCACTGGGGCGCCGCCGACCTGCTCAACAATTTGGGCGCGCGCTACGTGCCCGAGCGGGTCGTCGAGCACCTGCCGCAGCGGATCATCACCGCGGCCGGGGTGTCCAGCGGCATCGACATGGCGTTGCGGCTGGTGGAGTTGCTCGTCGACCGCCAGGCCGCGCAGGCCGCTCAGCTGCTCATCGAATACGACCCGCAGCCGCCATTCGATTCCGGTGCGCTCGCCAAGGCCGATCCGGCGACGCTGGCCAGGGTCAAGGAATACATGGCCGCCCGGCGGTAGCGGGGTTGCGCCGTCGCGCGGATTTTCTGGTCAGCCCGGTATCCGGTAGCCTGGGGCGGTTGCCGACGCAGGCGACCCTCCTGCCACGGATCGACCGTGGCCGCTTGAGACCAGAGGAGGTGGTGAGGTTTCCATGCGTCCATACGAAATCATGGTCATTCTTGACCCCACGCTCGACGAGCGCACCGTTGCCCCGTCCTTGGAGACGTTCCTGAACGTCGTCCGCAAGGATGGCGGATCCGTCGACAAGGTCGACATCTGGGGCCGGCGCCGGCTGGCCTACGAGATCGCCAAGCACGCCGAAGGCATCTACGTCGTCGTCGACCTGAAAGCCGAGCCCGCGACGGTGTCCGAGCTCGACCGCCAGCTGAGCCTCAACGAGTCGGTACTGCGCACCAAGGTGATGCGCACCGACAAGCACTAACAATCGTGGCCGCGCCGTGGACCCACGGCGGGGCGCACCTGCGTAGGCTCAGCGAGGACACGCTCATGACATCCACTACCGGAGCGGCGAGCAACAGCGTGGAACGAGGAGGAAACTGTGGCT
The DNA here is from genome assembly GCF_000276825.1 of Mycobacterium paraintracellulare. Taxonomy (NCBI): domain Bacteria; kingdom Bacillati; phylum Actinomycetota; class Actinomycetes; order Mycobacteriales; family Mycobacteriaceae; genus Mycobacterium; species Mycobacterium paraintracellulare. Next base: position 75,516 of record NC_016948.1, read on the forward strand.
GGTGACACCACTATCACCGTCGTCGGAAACCTGACCGCAGACCCAGAACTGCGGTTCACTCCGTCGGGTGCCGCCGTCGCGAATTTCACGGTGGCGTCGACGCCTCGGATCTATGACCGCCAGAGCGGGGAGTGGAAGGACGGCGAGGCGCTGTTCCTGCGATGCAACATCTGGCGGGAAGCCGCCGAGAACGTCGCCGAAAGCCTCACCCGCGGCTCCCGTGTGATCGTCACGGGCCGGCTCAAGCAGCGTTCGTTCGAGACCCGCGAAGGTGAGAAGCGCACCGTCGTCGAGGTCGAGGTCGACGAGATCGGCCCCTCGCTGCGCTATGCCACGGCCAAGGTCAACAAGGCCTCGCGCAGTGGCGGTGGCGGCGGCGGCTTCGGCGGTGGTGGCGGCGGTGGATCCCGCCAGCAGGCGGCGCCCGCGACCAGCGCACCGGCCGACGACCCGTGGGGCAGCGCGCCGGCATCGGGCTCGTTCGGCGGCGGCGACGACGAACCGCCCTTCTAAGAACTTCAGCAGTAGAAAAGGGAAAGAAAGACAGACATGGCCAAGTCCAACAAGCGGCGCCCGGCTCCGGAAAAGCCGGTCAAGGCGCGGAAGTGTGTCTTCTGCGCCAAGAAGGATCAAGCGATCGACTACAAGGACACCGCGCTGCTGCGCACCTACATCAGTGAGCGCGGCAAGATCCGTGCGCGTCGCGTCACCGGCAACTGTGTGCAGCACCAACGCGACATCGCCATCGCGGTGAAGAATGCCCGCGAAGTGGCGCTGCTGCCCTTCACCTCCTCGGCGCGGTAGGCGTCGAAGGCCAACTGAAAGTTACGAACGATGAAGCTGATTCTGACGGCTGACGTCGACCACCTCGGTACCGTCGGCGACACTGTCGAGGTCAAGGATGGCTACGGCCGCAACTACCTGCTCCCGCGCGGACTGGCGATCGTGGCCTCGCGCGGCGCGCAGAAGCAGGCCGACGACATCCGCCGGGCCCGCGAAACCAAGGCGGTGCGCGACCTCGGCCACGCCAACGAACTCAAGACGGCGATCGAGGCGCTGGGACCGGTCTCGCTGCCGGTGAAGACCGCGGCGGATTCCGGGAAGCTGTTCGGCTCGGTGACCGCCGGCGACGTCGTCGCCGCGATCAAGAAGGCCGGCGGTCCCAACCTGGACAAACGGATCGTCCGGCTGCCGAAGTCGCACATCAAAGCCCTCGGTACTCACCCGGTGGCGGTGCACCTGCACCCCGAGGTCGACGTCGAGGTCGCGCTCGAAGTGGTCGCGCAGAGCTAAGCACCCGACATTTGCTCATTCCCGGCGGTGGCCTTGATCGGCCGCCGCCGGGCTTTTTGCGCTGCGGGCTTGCGGCCGTTGTTTGCCACGGGTGGTCGCGGACGTGCTCCGTAGCGAACGATTTCTGGGCCGCATCCGAACGGTCCGCGTTACCGGCCCGTAACGCTGGGAAAATATGGCGGAAAGCCAACACGCCCGGGACCGTAACCCGGCCCGACACGCCGTAGAGATTCTTGTCCACATGGTTTTCATGGCGTTGTATGGCCGGTATCTGCACCTATGTCCTGGCCCTTTGCTTTAATCCACAGGTTCTCCACACCCCGCTCAACACAGGTGTCGATGTATATGCACACACGATGCACAGCTTCATGAACAGCACCCCTTTTACCTAGTAGCCAGCAACGTCTAACGTCGTCCCGGCGCCGAGCGTGTGGGCGCTCTGAGGCGAAGGTGTCAGGACCTTGACCTACCCTCAATGTCGGTTGTCGAATGTATGTTCGGATGAGTGGAGCGCGGGAGAAGGGAATCCATGGCGGTCGTCGATGATCTGACGTCGGGCATGGATGCGTCGTCGCCCAGCGAGGACTTCGGGCGTCAGCCACCGCAGGACATGGCGGCGGAGCAGGCGGTGTTGGGCGGCATGCTGCTGAGCAAGGACGCCATCGCCGACGTGCTCGAGCGGCTGCGGCCCGGCGACTTCTACCGCCCCGCGCACCAGAACGTCTACGACGCGATCCTGGACCTGTACGGGCGCGGTGAGCCGGCCGACGCCGTCACGGTCGCCGCGGAATTGGACCGCCGCAACCTGCTGCGCCGGATCGGCGGCGCGCCGTATCTGCACACGCTGATCTCGACGGTGCCCACCGCGGCCAACGCGGGCTACTACGCGACCATCGTCGCCGAGAAGGCGTTACTGCGGCGCCTGGTCGAGGCCGGAACCCGTGTGGTGCAGTACGGCTACGCGGGCGCCGAGGGTGCCGATGTGGCCGAGGTGGTCGACCGCGCGCAGGCCGAGATCTACGAGGTGGCCGACCGGCGGACGACGGAGGATTTCGTTCCGCTCGAGGATCTGCTGCAGCCGACGATGGACGAGATCGACGCCATCGCGTCGAACGGCGGCGTGGCGCGCGGGGTGCCGACGGGTTTCACCGAACTCGACGAGGTGACCAACGGTCTGCACGCCGGGCAGATGATCATTGTGGCGGCCAGGCCTGGAGTCGGGAAGGCCCTGGCGTTGGATACGCCGCTGCCCACGCCGACCGGGTGGACGACGATGGGCGATGTCGCGGTCGGCGATGAGCTGCTCGGCGCCGATGGGAAGCCGACGCGGGTGGTCGCCGCCACCGAGGTGCTGCTGGGACGGCCATGCTACGAAGTGGAATTCTCCGACGGGACGGTGATCGTCGCCGACGCCGCGCATCAGTGGCTGACCGAGACACGTGCGTCCCGGAAGTCCGCGCGGGCGGCCGCCGCGGGCTACAACCGGTACAAGAATCAGCGCACCTTCGCGGCGGTGCGAACGACGGCCGAGATCGCCGGAACCTTGCGTTGCCCCACTCTGGACCGGCGACTGAACCACAGCGTGGTCAATGCGCGCGCACTTGACCTGCCGGATCGCGAGTTCTTGGTGCCCCCTTACACTCTCGGCGCCTGGCTCGGGGATGGCACCAGTGCCGCAGCCCAGATCACCGCGGCCGATCCTGAGATCATCATGCGGATCGAAGCGGACGGCATTGTGGCGGTTCCGTCGGAATCCGCTCGGTATCGGTACCACTTGCGACTCCCGGCTAGCGCCGAACAGGCTCCGCGCCAGTGCGTGGTATGCGGCAAGTCGTTCATTCCACAACCTAGTCAGGTACGGACTTGTGGACGATCGTGCGGTGGCCGGGCACGGTTTGTCTCCGCCCCGGTGCCGGGCCCCACCTGCGTTCGCTGCGGGGGGCCATCCGCGGGGCTGCGGTTGTGCCAGAAATGTCACTCGACTGTGGGTACCTTGCAGGCGCGCCTGCGCACAATCGGCGTGCTCGGGAACAAACACATCCCGACCGAATACCTGCGGGGATCCGAGACGCAGCGGCGCGCGCTACTCGCCGGCTTGCTCGACACCGATGGAACGGTGACAGCGGGTGGTGCCGTGCAGTTTTCGGTCACCAACCAGCGGCTCGTGTGCGATGTCGCCGAGCTTATCGTCAGCCTCGGCTATCGCTGCCAAACCTCGACCAAGCGCGTCCGGGGGCGCAATGAAGCGTCCAGCATCGCTTACACCCTGACTTTTTCGACGGAAGACAAAGTGTTCGCGTTGGAGCGAAAGGCCCTAGCGCACAAAGAGCGCCGCGCTGTAGCCGGCACTACGCGTTCTGGATCACGCTTCATTGTGGACGTCCGCCCGGTCGATACGGTTGCCGTGCGTTGTGTCGAAGTGGACAACGACAGTCACCTGTATCTGGCGAGCAGGGCGATGGTCCCTACTCATAACTCCACCCTCGGCCTGGATTTCCTGCGGTCGTGTTCGATCAAACACCGCATGGCCAGCGTCATCTTCTCGCTGGAGATGAGCAAGTCCGAGATCGTCATGCGGTTGCTGTCGGCGGAGGCGAAAATCAAACTCGCCGACATGCGTTCGGGCCGGATGAGCGACGAAGACTGGACGCGGCTGGCGCGGCGGATGAGCGAAATCAGCGAGGCACCACTTTATATCGACGATTCGCCGAACCTGACGATGATGGAGATCCGCGCCAAGGCGCGCCGGTTGCGGCAGAAGGCCGACCTGCGCCTGGTGGTGGTCGACTACCTGCAGCTGATGTCGTCGGGCAAGAAGGTGGAGTCGCGACAGCTCGAGGTGTCCGAATTCTCCCGTCAGCTCAAGCTTTTGGCCAAGGAGCTCGAGGTTCCCGTGGTCGCAATCAGCCAGCTCAATCGCGGTCCCGAGCAGCGCACCGACAAGAAGCCGATGCTGTCTGACCTTCGTGAGTCGGGATCGCTGGAGCAGGATGCGGACATGGTGATTCTGTTGAACCGGCCGGACGCATTCGAAAGGGACGATCCGCGCGGGGGAGAGGCGGATTTCATTCTCGCCAAACACCGTAACGGCCCGACCAAGACGGTGACCGTTGCGCACCAGTTGCACCTCTCGCGCTTCGCCAACATGGCGCGGTGACGTCCGACGTCGTTGGTCGAACCGGCGCTACTTTGCGCTCCCGCCACCATCCTTGGTGCTCGCCGCGCAGACGGCAGGCAGGATGAGCGTGTCGATGACTCTGCGGACGAACTTCGCGTCGACGGTTTGACCGCTGATGACCCGCATCAGCCCCATTCCCGTCAAGGTGTCGGCGATAAGGGTCCAGTCCCCGTCGGGTGCGACCTCGCCGCGGGCGGCGGCCTGTCGGAGGATGGCCGTCACCACGCGCCTGCCCTTGAGCAGCATCAACTCGTCGAGGGCCGATGCGAGCTGCTGATCGTGCATCGCCTCCATCGCCACTCGCAGCACCAGATCGCTGGAGATCAGGTCGTCATCGGCGCGCGCTACACGTTCAACCACCGCGTCGAAGTCACCGGCAAGGCTGCCTGTGTCCGGGGCATCGTCGTCGATGAGGTCGGGCCGCCAATACACAAGCGCATCGGTCATCAACGCGGCCTTCGACGCCCAGCGGCGGTATATCGCCGCTTTACCAACACCCGCTCGCGCGGCGATATCGTTCATATTGGTGTCGTTGTAACCGTTTTCGGCTAATGCGGCCAGCGCGGCGTCGAGGATCGCGGGATCGCGGGATCGATCGAGCCGGCCTTGGGTGCGTTGGCGCAGTTTTGATTCCGTGTCTGACAAGCATTCCGCCGCGGCGACCAACCCCGCCGCCAGCTTGCCAGACTCGGTCACGGCTCTCACGCCCTCGCTGTCGCAAGGGGCGCAGTGTTGTCGTCGTCGACCGGAGTTGGCTCGGGTCCGCCACGGCCATGCCTGGTGATCTCAAAGGTGTTGAGCGGCCACCAGAACCAGCGGCCCAGCGCGGCGGCAATCGAGGGGGTCATGAACGCCCGCACGATCAACGTATCGACCACCAGGCCGATGCCGATGGTCATGCCGAGCTGACCGACCACGCGCAGGCCGGACACGATCATCGCCATCATGGTGAAGGCGAACACCAGGCCGGCCGCGGTGACGACGCGTCCGGTCGCCCCGATGCCACGGATGATGCCCGTGTTGAGCCCGGCGTGTATCTCTTCCCTGAAGCGCGAGACCACGAGGAGATTGTAGTCCGAACCCACTGCCAGCAGGATCACCATCGACAACGGGATCACGATCCACTGCACGCCCAGCCCCAGGATGTCCTGCCAGAGCAGCACCGACAAACCACACGCGGTACCCAAGGATGCGGCGACGGTGCAGACGATCACCAGGGCGGCCACCACACTGCGCGTGATCAACAGCATGATCGCGAAAATCAGGATCATCGCCGCGATGATCGCAATCATGAGGTCGGTGACGACGCCGTCCTGCATGTCGGCATACAGCGATGCCGTGCCGGCGAGTGAGACCTTGGCATTACTCAGCGGGGTGCCCTTGAGGGCATCTGCGACAACACCTTTGAGGCCCCGCACATGGTCGATACCCTCCACCGAGGCCGGGTCGCCCTGGTGGGTGATGATCATCCGGACTGCCTTGCCATCGGGCGACATGAACATCTTCATGCCACGTTTGAAGTCGGGATTGTCGAACACGTCCGGTGGCAGATAGAACAAGTCGTCATTCTTGGCCTGGTCGAAGTACAGGCCGATCTCCGTCGCGCCTTTGGCCAGCTCCTGCTGCTGGGCCTGGGTGCCGGCCTGGGTGCTATGGGTCGCGATCATGAAGTCGCGCATCTTTGTCATCGAGGTGATGGTGTTCTGCAGCACCGGCAACATCTGCGGCAGCAAATGATCCAACCGATCCAAATCGGTGGTGAGGCCTTGTATTTGGTCGGCGAGGGCGTCGATTCCGTCCAGGGTGTCGAAGACTGACCGCAGTGAAAAGCAGATCGGGATGTCGTAGCAGTGCTTTTCCCAGTAGAAGTAGCTGCGAATGGGTCTGAAGAAATCCTCGAAATCGGCGAGGCTTTGCCGCAATTCGTTGGTGGTGTCCACCATCTCGTGGGTCCTGCCAACCATGCTGTGCGTGGTTTCGGTCATCTCCTTGGTGATGGTGTACATGCGTTGCATGTTGGCGATGGTCCGGCTCATCTCGTCGGCCTGTTCGAGCATCTGCGCCGAGTTGTCGTTGTTGAACTTCGCGGCCTGCAGAGTGCCGGCGTTTTGCGCACCAAGCAGGAAGGGGATCGAGCTGTGCTCGATCGGCGCGCCCAGCGGGCGGGTGATGGTCTGCACCCGATCGATGCCCCGCATGCGAAAGACATTCTTGGCGACCTTTTCGATCACGAGCATGTCCGCGGGGGTACGCAGATCGTGGTCGGCCTCGAGCATCAACAGCTCGGGGTTCATGCGGGCCTGGGAGAAATGCCGGTCCGCGACGCCCATGGCCTGGTTGGCGGGCATATCGGCGGGGGTGAACTTCTGGTCGTTGTACTGCGGCACATACGTCATCAGGGCGACGAAACCCACGACGGCGATCACGCAGGTCACCAGGACGATCGGGATGGGCCAGCGAACCACGGAGGTGCCGACCTTGCGCCAACCCGGCGAGGAGACCACGTTGTGCTTGGGGTCGAGCAGACCGAACTTCGATGCCACCGTCAGGATCGCCGGCGCCAGCGTCAGGGCTGCGGCGATGATCACCCCAACTGCGATCGCGCAGGGCAGACCCATGGTCTGGAAGTAGGGCAGCGTGGTCATGGTGAGGCACAAGCAGGCACCGACGATGGTCAGCCCGGAACCCAGGATGACATGCGAGACACCGCTGTAGGCGACATAGAACGCCTCTTCGGAATCGAGGCCTTTCGATCTCTCCTCGTGATATCGCCCGAGTAGGAAGATCACATAATCTGTCCCGGCGGCCAAGGCCAGCATGGTCACCATGCTCACCGCGTACGGGGTCAAGCCGATGATGTTCAGGTTGCCCGCCGTGGCCGTAATGCCCTGTGCGGCAAATAGTTCCAGGCCGATGATGACCATGGACACCAGCATCGTCACCACGGAGCGGTAGACGATCAGAAGCATCACAATGATGACGCCGACCGACACCAGCTCCATGATCGCCATGCTTTGGTGCCCTGCCACGCTGGTGTCGGCATTGAGCACGGTATTACCGGCGACATGGGCCTTGATACCCGGCGGCGCTGGTACCGACGCAACGATGTCACGCACCGCTGCCACCGACTCGTGGCTGGGCGTCGTGCCCTGGGGGCCATTGAGGAAGATCTGCACGTAGGCGGATTTGCCGTCCACGCTCTGAGAGCCCGCCGCGGTCAGCGGATCACTCCAGAAGTCCTGGACGTTCTGCACGTGCTGATGATCGGCTTCCAGCTTGGCGACGATCTTGTCGTAGAACTTGTGCGCCGCGTCGCCGAGCTTGTCCTTGCCCTCCAGCACGACCATCGCTGTGGAGTCGGAATCGTACTGCTGAAACACCTTGCCGATGTGCAGCATCGCCCGATACGAATCCGAATTGGTGGGGCTGATAGGCACTGAACGCGTCGCCGCGACGGCATCGAGCGACGGGGTCAAGACGCCCAGGCCCACCGCGACGAGCACCCAGAACACGATGATCGGCAACGAGAAGATCCGGACCATCCGACCAACGAACGGGCGGTGCGGCTTCGTGTGCAAGTTGCTCATACGGATTTCACCAAGCAGTAGATGAACGGTTTGATGGCGTCGGTGCTCGTCCTGCTGTCACGCACCTGACCGTCGACGGTCACCTGACACCGAAGATCGTGGGTGCCCCGATCGCCCTGGGCCAGGATGTTGGCCGACATCGACGGCAGCGTCGTCACGATCGTGAAAGACCAGGGCAGCGGGGCGTTTTCGATGAGATGGGGTTGTCCGTTCTCATCGAGGTAGTTGAGATTCGCGGTCCCACCCGCCCCGGTGACCTCATACCGGATGTGCTTCGGATTGAAGTTCGCGGTAATTCCGGATCCCTCCGCCAGATTCGGGCCGTGATGCCCGGTGGACTCCCGGATGCGGGTGATCGCGTACGCGCCTAGTGCCACGACCACCACCAGCAGCAGCGGGATCCAGAACCGTCTCAACACTCGAAACACCGCGTGCGTTCCCCCAGCTTTCGTTGCGTTCAGTCAGACGCCGGACAGCCCGGTTGACGCGAGAAGATGGCTGCCAACCGAAGCGAAACTCGGGTTCCGAGTCAGCGACGGTGGCTACGCTAACACCGTCGCGTCAACCACGCCAACCGACCCGGGGGGCGTTGACGGGGTGGCGAGCTGTGTGCGCAACGGAGCCGTGATCGCATGGCCTTCACGCCGTAGCCGGTCGATTGGCATCGCGTCGAGCGGCGCGTAAAGGAGTCGTCCACCGCCACGCAGGTTGGCAACCTACGGTGATGATCGACGCGTAAATCTCGTCCGGTGGGGGCCCCCGGCGCGGCGCCGCCGTAGAAGACGGATTCAGGGACTCCAATTGTGGGGTAGGCTGAAGGGTGAATGTGTTCTGCATTCGCGAAAGTAAACGAAAGAAGTACAAGAGATATGACGCAAGGAACCGTGAAATGGTTCAACGGCGAAAAGGGCTTCGGCTTCATCGCCCCCGATGACGGCAGTGCGGACGTCTTCGTCCACTACTCCGAGATCCAGGGCGGTGGCTACCGCTCACTGGAGGAGAATCAGCGGGTTCAGTTCGAGGTAGGACAGGGCGCCAAGGGCCCCCAGGCCACCGGAGTGACCGCGGTCTGATCTTTACGTAATCTGTGGGCCGGCAAGGGATTACCCTTGTCGGCCCACAGATCGTTTACGGCCGGTGCCGCGGGCCCCGCGGCTCGGTCGAGAAGCTGCGCGACGTATTTGCGGCCCATGCCGCGGTGGGGCGCGCCGACCAATTGCACCCCATAGGTGCCGGCCCCAATCCTGGCCTCAATCGCGAACAGCCGGGTCATATCATACTCGAAGTACTAATGTCCATCGAATTCTATTGGCAGAACGATGTTTTCGGCGACGCACTGGTTGAGCGGTGGAAGTTCGTCAAGGGTAGGACCATCCCTGGTTCCGAAACCCGAGCAGCGGGATAGCGACGGAAGCTGTGCGACTGGTTCACTCTGGAGGCGGTGGTGCCTCGCCGCAATCGGTAAGCCTCGGCTGGGAAAACGTCACCGAGCCGACACCACCGAGGGTCATCCCGTTGTCCGCGAGCGTCATGGTGGTCGTGTACGGGCAGGTCTGAATTCCGGTCAGCCCGGTCAAGAACTCGACTTCGTAGGCGTACAGGAACGAACGCACGAGCTGGTCGGCATTCCACGGCACATCCAGCGCGAAGCCGAGGGATGACGCCGAACGTGCTCCGAGGACCCGTGGTCCCACCTCGCCGATCCCTGGTGTCAGGCGGAACGGGGTTCCGTCCTGCTTCGTGCCCGACACACTGCCGCTGCGGATGCGGTAACCGGTGGCGCCCGAAGGTACGAGCGGGCCTCTCGGGATCTTGGTGCTGAACAGAATCGAGTAGTTCGTACCTCCGGCGATGGCCGTTGTGCTGAAACTCGTCGAGGTGAATTCCTGGGGTAGCTGCACCGCGCAGTTGCCGACCATGCCGGATGGATCGCTGCACTCCGAAGGCTCGGCCAACGCGGCGGGTACGACGAGCGCGGCGCCCACGACGGGCACCGATAACGCGGCGCCCCGCATGAACACCCGGCGGGAGAAAGCGTCGTTGATGATGTCGGTCAATGCGAGCGCCTCCTTCGTGTGTCGGCCGACGCTACCGCGATAGCCTAGTCCGGCAGCGACAATGGCGCGACCACCCGGGAGCGGTCAGTAATCCCAGACGGTCGGTACGCACCGAAAGACGTTGCCGGCGACCGCGACCCGGCACACTGACGGGAACGGCAAGTGGGTGGCCACCAGCGACTCGCCTGTCGAGGCCAACTCCCGCAGGAGACGCACCCGAACGCGGGCCGCCTCCTCGGGGTCGTGCTCGAATCCGTTGTGCCACTCGGGGTTTTCGAATCCGACCTGAAACACGGCGTCACCCGCGAATGTCAGCCGGTCGCCGCCCGAAGCCAGGCGGACCACACTGTGCCCGGGGGTGTGACCACCGGTGCGGGTGACGAACACGCCCGCCGCCACCTCGTAGTCCGTCTCGAACGTCCGGAGCCGGTCGCGGTACTCGTCCAGGAATCGCGAGGCGACCGAGCGAAGCACGTCCGGTATCGGCTCCGGCATGGTGGTGTGGGAGAAGTCGGGTGCCTCCCAGAAATCGGCTTCTGCGGCCGCCACGTGGATCCGCAGGTCCGGACGCAACCGGTCCTTCAGCCCTTCGGTGAGCAGCCCGCCCACGTGATCCATGTGCAGGTGGGTGAGCACCACGTCGGTCACGGATGCCAGATCGACACCCGCGGCCTCCAGTCGCTTCGCCGTTTGCCCCGCCCGCGGGAAGTCCGGGAACTCCAGCCCCAGCCCGGCGTCGACCAGGATGGTCCGGTCACCACTACGCACCACGACCACGTTCAGCGGCCAGTCGACCACCTCAGGCGGCAGGAAGTTATCGCCCAGCCAGCCTGCCAGCTCGGCGGGGGCGGCGTTGGTGGCCAACGTCGAGGTGGTTATCGGTAGCACCCCATCGCTGATCACCAGCACGTCAATCTCGCCGACCCGCACCGCGTAGCGCGACGGCACCAACTCGTCCGCCGGGGCCATCCGGGCGTCTGAGGCGTGCGCCAGGCTCATCTTCGTCTCCTCGATAGTTGAAGGGCGGACCCGAACGGGCCGGCGAGGAATGGTGGAAAATTCATGCCGGTCCGGGTCGCACGGCATGAGCTTCGCGTGTCCAGGCAGTCCTTCGCGCCCTTGAAAGTGCGTAGTCCGTGTCCCGGCGTGCGTAGTCGAACACGCGGCCTCTCGCAGGTTGATCACAACGAGGCCAGCCGTCCTGAACGAACACGCCCGCCTTGATGAGGTCGACCCCACGGTGTGCTATACAGATGTACAGCGAACCCATTACTTCAGCGGAAGGACCGTCATGACCAACGGCGACGAGCTCAAGCAACTGCAGCAGCGGGTGCAGTACCTCGAGGATCGCACCGCCATCCTCGACTGCGTGATGAACCAGTCCCGTGGGCATGACCGCCACGACACGGAACTGATGGGCAGCGTCTATTTCGAGGACGGCGTGGACGAACACGGCCCGACCGTGAAACTCGGCCCCGAATACGGGGATTGGGCCAACAACGCGCACAGCATGGTCTTCGAGGACCACCTGCACAACATCACCACCCACACCTGTGAGATCAATGGCGACGAAGCCCATGCGGAGAGCTATGTCATCGGGGCGATGCGGGCCAAGGGCGGCAAGATCGTGTCGCTGATGGGCGGCCGTTACCTCGATCGCCTCGAGCGCCGCGACGGGGTCTGGAAGATCGCGCTGCGCCGCTGCACCCTCGAGTGGATGATGAGCGGCGATTCCTCGGTGATGGCATCGGGCGCCGTCAAGGGCTTCATCAAGGGCAAGTGGGACCGCACCGATCCCTCCTACGCCCGTCCGCTGACGATCGAAGACGTCCCCGCCGAACGGTGGTGAACCTCAGCGACGAGGTAGATCGCCTCGGTTGGAATCCGATCTGTGGTTACAACCCCAGCAGACCTCGCGTCTCGCCTGTGTCTCAGACACCTGCGGGGCCGGGCCCGCCGTGCATGTACAGCGTCTGACCCGAGCAGTAACTGGACGCATCAGAGGCGAAAAACAGTACCCCGTAACCAATCTCATCCGGCTCGGCAACGCGACCCGAGGCGTTGGTCTGTCCGATCACGTTGACGTCGAAGCCCTGACGCTCTGCGTCGGCTTCTAGGCCGGGCGTGCGGATGGCGCCGCAGGCGATGCAGTTGACCCGCACGCCCTTGCGGGTCCAGGCCGCGGCCATCGAGCCGGTGAGGTTGTTCAGCCCGGCCTTCGCGGCGGCATACACCGGCGCCTGGGGCATGGCCAACAGGCCGGCGCCGGACGAGATGTTGACGATGGCGCCCTTGCCCGCGGCGATCATCGGCTTGGCGGCCGCGCGCGACAGATACCACGCACTGGACAGGTTCAGGTCCAGCACCCGATGCCACTCGTCGTCGGTCCACTTCATCAGGGATTTGGTCTCACCGCCACCGGCATTGTTCAAAAGCACATCCAGGTGGCCAAATTCGGCCAGCGTCGTATCGACGAGGGACTGGCACGCCGCGGCATCGGTCACGTCGGTCGGCACGGCCAGTGCCCGCCGTCCCAGTACCTCGATCTCGGCGGCCGTGGCCTTCAGCGGCTCCTCCCGCCGTCCGGCGAGCACGACGTCGGCGCCGTATTCGGCCAGGACCAGTGCCGAAGCCCGGCCGATCCCAGTGCCGCCGCCGGTGATGACGGCAACCCGCCCCTGCATCGAGAACCTGTCGTCCACAACACCACTTCCCATCGTCGCGACCGGCAACAGACGCAATACGACTGTACAACATCAGCGAAATGCGGCCGCCTTGTCTACGGCGTACGTATCGCTGTACATTCGTACAGCACCCACCCAATGTCGGTGCGGCAAGGAGCGTGTCTGAGATGAGCCGAGTGGCGGTGGTGACCGGCGGCGGATCGGGCTTGGGTCGGTCGATCTGCACGATGCTCGCTGCCGACGGGCACCGGGTGGCCGTCCTTGATCTGAACGAGGAGGCAGCCACCCAGGTCGTCGCCGAAATCCACGAGGCGGGAGGCAAAGCCGTCGCGGCCGGTGTCGACGTATCGGAGGAAGCGTCGGTTCACGCCGCGTTCGACACGGTGCGAGCACAGTTCGGCCCCGTCGAGATCCTGGTGACCAGCGCGGCCATCGGCGGGTTCACGCGGTTCGACCAGATCACCCTGGCAGAGTGGAATCGGTTCCTCGCGGTGAACCTGACCGGCACCTTCCTGAGCCTGCAGGCCGGCCTCGCGGACATGGTCCCCGCCGGATGGGGGCGCATCGTCACCATCTCGTCGGCGGCCGGCCAACAGGGCGCGCCACGTCAGGGCCATTACTCGGCCACCAAGGGCGGGGTGATCGCGTTGACGAAGACCGTCGCGCGGGACTACGCCGGAAAAGGCGTCACCGCCAACACCATTCCGCCATTCGCGATCGACACCCCGATGCTGCGCGAACAACAGCGGCTGGAAAAGCTGCCGCCGACCGAGTACCTGACGCGGGCGATTCCCGCCGGCCACCTGGGCTCGCCCGAGGACGTCGCCGGATTGTGCTCCTACCTGTGCACCGACGCCGCGGGCTACATCACCGGCCAGGTGATCGGCGTCAACGGCGGTGCCGTCATCTAGGCCGAATGCCAAACGAATCGCGCCGCTCGGCAATAACTTTGGAGGCAGCAGATGGACGACCTGTACTACGATCCCTGGGATGTCGAGATCGACCTCGACCCCTACCCGACGTATCGCCGGCTTCGCGACGAATCCCCGCTCTATTACAACGAGCGGCACAACTTCTGGGGCATCAGCCGCTACGCCGACGTCGACGCGGCGCTCAAGGACACCACTCGCCTGAGCTCGGCCAAGGGCGACATCCTCGAAGTCGTGCTCACAGATCCGATGATCCCGGCAGGCGTCTTCATCAATGAAGATCCCCCGGTGCACACCATCCACCGCGCCATCGTGTCGCGCGCATTCACACCGAAGAAGATGCGCGCCATCGAGGACAAGGTGCGCGCGTTCTGCACCGCCTGCCTCGATCCGCTGGTTGGCGGTGAACGCTTCGACTTCGTCCAGGACCTCGGGGCAGAACTCCCGATGAAAACGATCGGGATGCTCGCCGGCATCCCGGATTCCGAGCAGCCCGCGGTGCGCGCCCACGCCAACGCGGTGCTGCGCAACGAAGCCGGCAAGCCTATGCACGTCGACAAGGAGCACTACTTCACCGGCGAGATGTTCGGCGAATACGTCGAGTGGCGCGAGAAGCACCCGTCCGAGGACCTGATCACCGAGCTGCTGAACGTCGAATTCGACGACGAAACCGGAACTACGCGCAAGTTGACCAAGCAAGAGCTGGTCATCTTCCTCGCCGTCGTCGCCGGCGCCGGCGTCGAGACCACCGGTCGGCTGTTCGGGTGGATGGGCAAGGTCCTGGCCGAACACCCCGACCAACGCAAGGAACTCGCCGAAGACCACTCCCTGATCCCGACGGCGATCGAGGAACTGCTGCGCTTCGAGCCGCCCGGGCCGCACGTCGCGCGCTACGTCGCGACCGAGGATGTCGCGTTCCAGGAGCAGATGGTGCCGGCCGGCAGCGCGATACTGCTGATGCTCGCCTCGGCAAATCGCGACGAACGGCACTTCGAGGACCCCGACCGGTTCGACATCCGCCGTAAGCCTGGCGGACACCTCACCTTCGGTCGCGGCGCCCACTTCTGCGTCGGCTCACCACTGGCCCGCCTCGAGGGCCGCGTCGCGCTCGAGGAGGTGCTCAAGCGATTTCCCGAGTGGACCATCGACATGGACAACGCGCGTCGTTCGCGCACTTCGACCGTCCGGGGCTGGGACTCCATGCCCGCGATCGTCGGCTGACCCGACAGACAGGAGAACTCTCATGTCGTCCGCACCGTGCGTGGCCGTCGTGACCGGAGCCAGCCGCGGCGCCGGAGCCGGCATAGCCCACGCCCTCGGACAGCACGGCGCCACCGTGTACGTCACCGGCCGCAGCGAGAACGCCGGCGACGCCGCCCTGCCCGGCACGATCCACCGGACGGCCGAAATGGTCAGCGCCGCAGGGGGACAGGGCATCGCCGTGCGTGTCGATCACGGCGACGACGAACAGGTCAAGGCGCTGTTCACCCGGATCGAGCAGGAACAGGGCCGCATCGACATCCTGGTGAACAACGCCGCCCTCATCCGCGACGAAATGATGGGGCGCACCAAGTTCTGGGAAGAGCCGCTCAATGTCATCGACACCCTGGATGTCGGCGTGCGCAGCAGCTACGTCGCCACCGTCTATGCCGCACCCCTGATGCTCCCGCAGCGACGCGGCCTGGTGGCCTTCACCTCCTCGTCGGGCTCGGTGCACTATGCCTTCGGACCCGCCTACGGAGTGCCGAAAGCCGCCGTCGACAAGATGGCCGCCGACATGGCCGTCGACTTCAAAGACACTGGGATCACGGCGGTATCGATCTGGATGGGATCGCTGCTCACCGACCGCGTCCGCGCCATCATCGCCAGCAACCCCGAGAAATTCGGGCACATCCTCGACAGCGCCGAAACACCCGAGCTCACCGGACATGTGATCTGGGCGCTCTACAACGACCACCAATGCATCGAACTCAGCGGCCAGACGCTCATCGGCGCGGAACTGGCCGTCAAGTACGGCATCCACGATGAAGACGGCCGGCAACCACCCTCCTACCGCGACCTGTTTGACGTCCATCCGCACACCCAGTGCGCCCATGTGATGCGCTAGCCGAGCGGCACCGCGGTGTCGCTATGCAGTTGGCTGCGCCCTGATTCGATCCGGCTTCCCTGGAGAAGTCCGCCCTGAACGCTACGGTGAACGCCGTTGGGCGGTCTTACGTTTCGGCGCTGGGGCCGGTTCGATCGAGTCCAGGTACTTCTCGAAGGCGTTGGTGACTTCCTTGTGGGCGGTCTTGACGCCGATGCCCTCTTCGAGGTTGAGGAACTTGGGCAGCCCGGAGATCAGCAGTTGCAGGGCGGGTAGCGAGAAGTGTCCACCCGGGCGTGCGCTCTTGCCGAATTTGGCGACGAGCGCATCGACCTGACGTTTGCGGTTGGCCTGGGTCACCGCGGCGATCTCGGCCTGGATGGATTTGCGGTGGTTGCCCAGAGCCATGAATTCCGTCATCAACGCGCCCGATGCCTCGGTACGGCTGAACTCCCACAATGCGCGGAGTGGATCATCGGGGCGCGATTCGAGCACTTTGTCGAGGAGCCGTCGGCTGCGTTCGGAATAGCGGCGGATCGCCGAGAGAAAAATGTCGTCGAGTGTCGGGAAGTAGTACTGGACCAGGCTGGGCGTGACCCCGGCGGCCGAGGCCAGGGCGCGGTAGGTCACGCTCGCGTATCCCTCGTCGAGCATCATTTTCTCGACATGGTCGAGCAGGGTGTCCCGGGTCTTGGACGTCTCGGCGCCCACACGCCGCGCGGATGCTGCCATGTTCTCCTCGTTCAGCCGGTTCGTTGTATTGTGACACCGGTGGCACGCTGTACAGGCGTACAGTGCCGGGCGATTCTGCGATTGCGGCGCGGGGGTCTTGCGCCGAAGGGGGGCGCCGTCGCCCGGTCACGTCAACCCGATCTCCCGCTGCATGCGGTGGCCGGCAACATCTCTCGGCAACTGGCCCCGAAAATCTTCGCCAGACCCTTGCCAAGATCGCCGACCCGAGCTATATAAAAACTATGCCGCAAGGCATAGATAACCGATGCGAACAGACACCAGATGGGAGTGTTGGAGGTGACGACCATGTTGGTTCGTAGCGATCCGTTTCGTGACCTCGACCGCTTCACTCAGCAGCTATCGGGCACCGCGGCACGTCCTGCCGCGATGCCGATGGATGCCTGGCGCGACGGCGAGCAGTTCGTGGTCGAATTCGATCTGCCGGGAATCGATGAGCAGTCGCTGGACCTCGACATCGAGCGCAATGTGGTGACGGTGCGCGCCGAGCGCCCCGACGTCGATCCAAGCCGGGAGATGCTGGCAACCGAACGGGCGCGTGGGGTGTTCAGTCGGCAACTGGTGCTCGGCGACAATCTCGACACCGAACATATCGACGCGTGTTACGACGCCGGGGTACTGCGGTTACGTATCCCTGTGGCCGAGAAGGCCAAGCCACGCAAGATCGCGGTCAACCGCGGGGATAGGCAGCAGACCGCAATCAGCGCCTGATGGGCCGGTGCCATGCTGACAGAACGTGAGTTGGTGATGACGCACTGCGGCACCGGGACAGCGGCGCCCGGCACCGACGCCGAGGGATCAGCAGGCCGGCAGACGGGGCTCTTGCTGGCCGATGATCCGGAGGTGGCGGTCCTGATTGCCGAGGTCGACGCCATCTTGTGCGCGGCGTCAGTCACCCTGCTTCGTCGGCCACCGGCGCCACCAGTGGCCGGGTGCGCCCTGCTTGGGCCCCGGTCACCTGGTCGGTCCTGGGAGGTATGCGCACCGCCATGGCGCGCGCCCGCGCCCAATGTGCGCGCCGTGCAGCGCAGCCCTCCGCGGCGACCGTCGGCCAAGCCCGGTAACACCAGGATGGAGAAAGGCAGGTGATGAGATCACAACGAGGATGAATGGGCCAGTCCGCCGCGCCCGGGCAACTCCGTGGGCACTACCTCGATCCTGCACGGATGAGGTTCGGCCACTGCCATAGCCAGGCGACTCGTCCGGGGGCGGGCGGCCCACCCTCACAAAGCCAAACATGTTGACAGTCGGGGTTATTCATCAGTCGCGAAGGAGGGTAACCGTGATCGAACCAGCCATGCTCAACAGCCGTGCGCGCAGATACTTCGGTGCGCGGGACAGCTTTTTGCCAGTGGAGGCCGACCCCGCCGACTGGGCAGAACAGCAACTGTCGGTACCCCTGCCCGACGACGAATATCCCCATCTCGGTGGTGACCGCCGCGTCCTGATCTCGATGTCGGGCGGCGCCGACATCGACTGATATCGCATTGCGTTGAGGTCCAGCTTGTTTGAATCGGCAGGTTCCGTGCCTCACGACCTGGCCTGAGACTTGTTGGCCGGAGTGTGGCCGGCGCGTGACCCTCCCGCGACCGTGACGAAGGACGCTCATCACGTGACGGTAATCGCGGCGATCTGCGCGCTCACGACAGCGACGTGCATCGGCTACTACGTCGGCCGCCGTGCGCGTCCCACGCGGCCGAGCTGGAAGAAGCGCACCAGCAGGATCGCGCTGGGCAAGCTGGCGATCAACCTGGTCGCGGTGGTCACGGCACGCCGACTTCGGCAGAGCCTGCAGCTCGAGCGGATGTTCGCGAGTGGGCGAAGATCGAGACCGGTTGCCCCACTTGACCTTCTGCGGGGTAGCGTCGTGCGGATGCGGTCCTACTAGCCTGCCCGAAGCATGCACGCCGCATCGAACTCGCCGCGACGAAGGAAGAGAGCTGGCATGGCTGCGCTGCAGGACAAGGTGGCATTGGTGACGGGCGCGTCGTCGGGACTGGGCGCGGAAACCGCCAAACTGTTCTCGCGGCAGGGCGCAACGGTTTTCGGCATCGGTCGCGACGCCGGACGCCTGGCCGGCGTCTTCGCCGACGTGGAACGCGGCCGCCACGCATCGGTGGACATCGCTTCGCCCCGGGCCTGCAGGGACGCGGTCGAGCAGTGCGTCAACGAATTCGGCGGCTTAGACATTCTCGTCAACGTCGCCGGCAAACACCAGATGCGCCGCACGGAGTCGATGTCCGACGCCGACTGGGAGCAGGATGTCGCCGTCAACCTGAACGGCCCCTTCTTTCTCTGCCGGGCCGCGCTGCCCCACCTGCTGGAGCGAGGCGGAAACATCGTCAACGTCAGCTCGATCGCCGGTGTCGAGGGCCAGGCGTACTCGGCCGGCTACTGCGCCGCCAAGCATGGGCTGATTGGCCTTACCCGCGCGCTGGCCGTCGAATACACGGCGGATCGCCTGCGCGTCAACGCCGTGTGCCCGGGCGGGATGCTCACACCCCAAATCGAACAGTTCAGCGCCCCGGACAATCCGAACTACGACCTGATCATGCGCACGGCCTCCCCACGCGGCATGATGCAGCCGCTCGACGTCGCCAACGTGATCGCCTTCCTTGCCAGCGACGCCGCCGCGGCCATCCACGGCGCCGTCTATCGCGTCGACAACGGCAAGGGCGCCGGATAACGGTTGGGGCACGTTTCGGTCAACCGTCGACATGTCATGCGCCGCCACGGTTCTCGTGGCCGACAATTCGGGACATGAGGCAGTCGCGGGAGCCCGACGTTGGCGCGTGAGATCTCACGGCAGACGTTTCTGCGGGGCGCCGTCGGGGCGCTAGCCGCGGGGGCGGTGCTCGGCTCACCCCGTGCTTTCGCCGATCCCAGGCCGTCCGGGTGGGAAGGCCTTTCCACCGCGCTCGGCGGCAAGGTGCTGCTCCCGGACAGCCCCCAATTCGCCAGTGCCAAACAGGTTTTCAACACCAACTACAACGGGTCCACGCCGGCGGCCGTCGTCACCCCCACGTCGGCGGCCGACGTGCAGAAGGCGATGGCGTTCGCCGCCGCCCACAACCTCAAGGTCGCTCCGCGCAGTGGCGGGCACTCCTACATCGGAGCGTCGACCGCCAACGGGACCATGGTGCTCGATCTGCGCCAACTGCCCGGGGACGCCAACTACGACGCGGCCACGGGGCAGGTCACGGTGACGCCGGCCACCAGCCTCTACACGATGCACCGGACGCTTGCCGCGGCCGGCCGGGGCGTCCCGACGGGCACCTGCCCATCGGTCGGCGCCGCGGGGCACGCGCTGGGCGGCGGCCTGGGTGCCCAGTCCCGGCACGCGGGTCTGCTCTGCGACCAGCTGACATCGGCGTCGGTCGTGCTGCCCAACGGCCAGGCGGTCACCGCATCCGCGGCCAGCAACCCCGACCTGTTCTGGGCGCTGCGCGGCGGCGGTGGCGGCAACTTCGGTGTGACGACCTCGCTGACCTTCGCGACGTTCCCCACCAAGGACGTCGACGTCGTCAACCTCAACTTCCCGCCGGAGTCGTTCGCCCAGGTCCTCGTCGGATGGCAGAACTGGCTGCGCACCGCGGACCGAAACAGCTGGGCGCTGGCCGACGCCACCGTCGACGCGACGGGCACGCATTGCCGAATCATGGCGACCTCCCCGGCCGGATCCGGCAACAGCACGGCGGCGGCCATCACCCAGGCGGTCGGAATGCAGCCCTCCGGCACCGAGAACCACACCTTCAACTACATGGACCTGGTGAACTACCTGGCGGTCGGGAACCTCAACCCGTCACCGCTCGGCTACGTCGGCGGATCCGACGTCTTCGCCACCGTCAACGCGGGCGTCGCGCAGGGGATCGCCGCGGCGGTCAACGCCTTTCCCCGCGGCGCCGGGCGCATGTTGGCGATCATGCACGCGCTCGACGGCGCCCTTGCCACCGTGGCGCCGGGGGCGACGGCCTTTCCCTGGCGCCGGCAGTCGGCGCTGGTGCAGTGGTACGTCGAAACCGGCGATCCTGCGGCCGCGACGAATTGGCTCGGCACGGCACACCAAGCGGTGCAACAGTATTCGGTCGGCGGCTACGTGAACTACATCGAGGCCGGCCAGTCGCCGGCGCGCTATTTCGGCCCGAACCTGTCTCGGCTGAGCGCGGTGCGGCAAAAGTATGATCCCGGCCGGGTGATGTTCTCCGGGCTGAATTACTAGGCGGCGGGCAGGGCCCGCAAGTCGGTGATTAGACCAGCTTTGCACGGGGTACTTCCACTGCATCTGTGCGAATGAGGGGTTTGGTGAATGGCAGTGGAACACGGTCGCGCACGGTGCCCGCGATGCATGGCATGGGCGCAGTACAGCTTTCTAGAGCGCGACGACAAGCTCGAGTATCAGGTCCGTTGCGATGCGTGCGGCAACGTCTACTCCGAAGTCACCACCGCGTCGACCGCCACGACGCCGGCCGCCTAGCCGCCCGACCTGCTGCGTTACGGAATTTAACCCTCGTGTAAAGTCGAGGACGCGAGCCAAGACGCCCCCAACCCGGAGTAGCGCCTAGTGCGCGCAAACGCCGTGCGGAACGCGTTGAAAGGGGCGGCGTGGACGACATTTTGGCGCGAGCCGGCATCTTCCAGGGAATTGCACCCGACGCGGTCGCCGCGTTGGCCCGCCACCTGCAGCACGTCTCCTTCCCGCGCAGGCGCACCGTCTTCGTCGAGGGCGAGGCGGGCGACGACCTCTTCGTGATCTTGGCGGGTTCGGTGAAGATCCGTCATCAGACCGCCGACGGCCGTGAAACCGTCTTCGCGGTGCTGGGCCCCGGCGACGTGTTCGGCGAGCTCGCACTGTTCGATCCGGGCCCGCGAACCTCGACGGTGATCACGCTGACCGAGGTGGAGACCGTCAGGATGGACCGCCACGCCCTGCGAACATGGATGGCCGAACGCCCCGAAATCGCGGAGCAGCTGCTACGGGTGCTGGCGCGTCGGCTCCGGCACACCAACAACACGCTGTGCGACTTGATCTTCACCGATGTGCCCGCCCGGGTCGCCAAGCAAATCCTCGATCTGGCAATGCGTTTCGGTACCAACAGCGGGGGACCGGTGCGCGTCGAGCATCACCTCACGCAAAAAGAGCTCGCTCAACTCGTCGGTTCCTCGCGCGAAACGGTCAACAAGGCGCTATCGGATTTCACCCAGCGCGGCTGGATCCGGCAGCAGGGCAAGGCCCTGATCATCGACCAGCCCGCGAAGCTGGCCCGCCGCGCACGGGCCTAGGTGATCGACCAGAATTCCAGCAGCGTCCGTAGCGTCGCGACCAGGGGAAGCGGCTGATCCAGCATCGGGTGATGACCGGCTTCGGCCAGCTCGACAAACGGGCCCCTCAGCTGCAGGAGGGAGCGGATCCGTTCGGCCATGGCGGGCGGCACCAATCCGGCCTCGCAACGCAAATACCCCACGCGGCAGCGCATCGCGGCGAGCATGCTCTCCAGCGATTCCTCGTCGGCGGGCGTCGGATCGAGATACTCACCGCCGTAAATCGCCGGATCGAATTTCCAAACCCAGCCCCCGTCGGACTTGCGTACCGACTCCGCCGCGATATGCCGGCGGACATAGGGGAGGATCAACTCCTGCGACGGCACGGCCGTAAACCGGGCCAGGATCTCGTCTTTCGTCCGATATTCGGTGTGTTTGTGCCGGCGTAGGCGTTCTTCCTCCGGCGCACGCTCCCACAGCGGCGAATCGATCACCAACATGCTGTTGATCTGCCGGCTGTGGTGCATCGCCGTTGTGGATGCGACCCAACCGCCCATGCTGTGGCCGACGATGGTCGGCCTCCCGGCGGGGCCCGCGGCGGACGCGGCGGCCATCACTTCGCTCGCCCAGATCCGCAGGTCATAGTTGGCGCGCGACCCGCTGTCGCCATGGCCGGACAGATCCAGCGCAATCACCCGGTGGGTACGGGAAATGAACGGCGCGATGTGGTCCCACCAACCGGAGTGGGCTCCGCCGCCGTGGATCAGCACCACCGGCGGCTGGTCGGCGGCACCCCAAATGCGTAGGTGGATACGGCAGCCGTCGACATCGACCTCGCCGTGCTCGGGCTGTTGATCGAGTGCGGAAGTGAACCACGCCGGTGTAACGGGTAGCTGGCGCGAACGGGAGAACAGTTTGACCCTCCCTATTCGTGATGCAGGTCAGCCGCGCCGACGCCCCACTTTAACTGCAGCGGAACAATTTCGAAAGCATGCTCGCGCATCCACGGCGGCCCTGTGGGTGGCAGCGAATCATCGGAATGGACGCCAGGAGGGCCACCCATGTCCCAAAAGCTGTGCATAGATCCAACTTTCACCGTGTTGAGGTGCGTGCCGTTGTCCGGGAGGGACTGCGATCTCCACGGATCCCGCCGGTCGGCCGTGGCGGAAGCCGTATTATCATCGCCTTAATATTCTTACCATAACCTTAGATTTGCGGTATGCTGCTGCGGCATGGGTCACACCACAAACCGTGTGGGCTCCTCTGTTCACAGGCCTGTGCCGTGAACGCCTCGCGTGAGCACGCCGTTGTGCTAGGTGCGGGGATCGCGGGTCTGCTTGCCGCGCGGGTACTTTCGGATGCCTACGACTCGGTGTGCGTCATCGAGCGTGACAAGACTCTCGGCCTTCCCATTCACCGGAAGGGTGTGCCACAAGGGCGTCACATCCACAATTTCCTGAGCCGCGGCACGCAGGTGCTCGCCGAACTGTTTCCCGGGCTGATTGACGAGCTGGGCGCCGCCGGTGCGGTTGTCATCGACGACGGCGACTTGTCGCGGCTTTATGTGCGGGCGGGCCGCTACGAGCTCCAACGTGCGGGCACGTTGACTGATCCCACGGCGGTGACGTTGTGGCTGGCGACGCGACCTTTTGTGGAGTCCCATGTGCATCGACGCGTCGCGAATCTGCCCAACGTGCGGTTTCTCGAGGGCCATGAGGTGATCGAGCCGCTCACCGAGGCAAATGCCATTGCCGGCGTGCGAATAGTGCAGCACGACAACGGCACGCCGGGGGACCTGGCCGCCGATCTGCTCGTCGACGCGATGGGCCGGTCCGCCCGCACCCCGGCGTTTTTAGAGGGGATGGGCTACGGACGCCCGCCCGAGACGCGCTCCACCGCCATGCTGGGCTATTCCAGCCAACTGCTGAGCATCCCTAACGGATGCATCAACGAGCAGATGGTCGTGTTCAACCTCGGGCTCCGTGGCAAGCCCGGCGGGCTGCTGCTGGCCTGCGAGAACGACACCTGGATGTTCGCGGTCGCCCGCACCATCGACACGGGCGGGGCGCCACCCGATTTCGCCACCATGCTTGCGCTGGCCGAGGGTGCATTGCCCCCGGAAATCATGGACGGGCTACGCCGCGCGCACCCGCTCGCGGACATTGCCACCTTCCGCAATCCCGCGGCGGTTTGGCGGCGCTACGACCACATGACGAGACTCCCCCGCGGACTGCTCGTCATCGGCGATGCGCTCTGCAGCCCTAACCCGGTGTACGGGCAAGGCATGACAATGGCGGCGCAGCAAGCGCTGGCACTGCGTGACTGCCTACGCGGCGGCGACGCCGACTTGGCCCAGCGCTTCTTCCTCATGGCGGCACGCGGCATCCGGCCGACATGGGCGATGAATCAGGCCAACGACCGCAACCGGTCGTCGAACCGCAAGCCTTCCCTGCAACGGCGGCTGCGGGGCCGTCTGGTCGGGGCGATGCTGAACGCCGCCGGCGACGACACCGCGGTCACCGAACGCCTGCTGCGGGTCACTCACCTCGTCGACCCACCGGTGCGGCTGCAGGACCCCACGTTGTTGTCTCGCGTCCTTCGAGCCAACTTGCGGCAACGATTCCGACGGGCGCAGCAGCATCGACACCATCGATTGCGGGAGGCATTGTGACGACCGGTGAGCGGCGGGCCGACGAAGACGCGATCCGCGGGCTGATCGATCAGCAGGTAAGGGGTTGGGCGGCAGGCGATCCCGACGCCTACGCCAGTGTCTTCACCGCGGATGCGGACTACGTCACCTTTCTGGGCGCCCACCATACGGGCCGCGACGCGATTGCGGCGTCGTACGCCCCGCTGTTCCGCAAGCTCCTCAAGGGCACCCGGCTACGGATCGACGTCGCCCAGCTCCGGTTTCTCACACCCGACGTGGCGCTGATTCACGCGAACGCGACGGTGGTGAGGCGGCGACGCAACCGGCGCAATGCCCGGGTGAACACCAGTGTCGCCGTGCGGACCGACGGGCGCTGGTTGCTCGCGTCTTCGCAAAACACCACGCATCGCCCGTTCGCAGAAGCCCTTATGGCCAGGTTCTTTTCCTGAAGGCCGCGACCATCGGCCGTCGTGCGGCTAGCCTTCTGTGGTCGTGAGGCTAAGAATGGCCACGCCCGAGGACGCGGGCGCCATCGTGGACATCTATCTGCCGTATGTGCGGGACACGGCCGTGTCCTTCGAGACGGTCGCCCCGAGCGTTCAGGAGATGCGGTCGAGGATGACCACCACGCTGGCAACGCTGCCCTGGCTGGTCGTCGCGGACAGTCGAGGCCCCAAGGGATACGCCTACGCAAGCCCACACCGGGCACGGGACGCCTACCGTTGGTGCGTCGATGTTTCGGTGTACCTCGACACATCCGTTCAGGGCCGGGGACATGGCCGCCGAATTTACACGGCGCTGCTGAATGTGCTTGCCGCACAGGGGCACATCAATGCCTATGCCGGCATCACGCTTCCCAACGCTGCCAGTGTCGGTCTGCACGAAGCCTTGGGCTTCACCCCGGTCGGCGTCTTTCGCGACGTGGGCTTCAAGCGACAAAGATGGTGGGATGTCGGCTGGTGGCATCGTCGCTTGGCCGACCCGCCCGCGTCCCCGCGCGAACCGAGGCCCTGGCCCGAACTGGCCGATCGGGCCGTCGACTCCGCGCTCGAGGGTAACGGCTCGCCTCAGGAGAGTTCACCACCATGACCGCCCTGTTGTGGGACCAGCACACGTGCCTGCCGCTCGCCACCGACGCCGACATCGAACCGTTGAATCGTTACCAATTCGCCGGTGGCACGGTGCTTTCGGTCAACGCGGGATATTCACCACACAGCTTCAGCGACGCCGTGGCGCTGCTGGATCACTATCGTGCCGCGATCGACGACCACCCCGGCCTGGAATTGGCGGCCACCCTCGGTGAGGTAGACGCGGCGACCCAAGCCGGGCGCATCGCGGTCGTCTTCGACCTGGAAGATTCACGCCCGCTTGACGACGACCTGGAGAATCTGCGGAGGCTGGCGAACCTGGGAGTGCGCACCCTGTTGCCGACCTATAACAACGCCAACCGCGCGGGCAGCGGCTGCCTCGACCGCACCGACGGCGGCCTCACCGCCTGGGGCCGTGCGATCGTCGCGGAACTGAACACGGTCGGCATCGTTCCCGACGGGTCTCACTGCAGTGCGCGCACCGGTCTCGA
Organism: Mycobacterium paraintracellulare; assembly: GCF_000276825.1. Lineage (NCBI taxonomy): Bacteria > Bacillati > Actinomycetota > Actinomycetes > Mycobacteriales > Mycobacteriaceae > Mycobacterium > Mycobacterium paraintracellulare. The sequence goes on from NC_016948.1 coordinate 101,568, forward strand.
CATGTGCGAGGTATCGACCGGCCCGGTCATTTACAGCCACTCATGCATGCGCGCGTTGTGGGACCATCCCCGCAACATCACCGACGATCAGGCCAGGGCCTGCGCGCAGACGGGCGGTGTCATCGGCATCACCGGCGTCGGCATCTTCCTCGGACCCAACACGCCCACGCTGGAAGCGATGACACGGCACCTCGAATACGCCGTCGACCTCGTCGGCATCGAGCACGTCGGTATCAGCACCGACTTCTGTTTCGACGCCGCCGATTTCGCCAACGAGCTGCGCCGCAATCCCCACCTGTTCGACGCCAGCTACACCCGCTGGGGCCCGATCCAGTGGGTGCCGCCGGAAACCTTTGTGACACTCGGTGAGCACCTGCGGGGAAGGGGATGGAACGGTCGTGACATCCACGCGGTCCTCGGTGGCAACTTCTATCGGGTGGCCAAACAAGCCTGGCGCGCCTGAACAGGCCACCGGCGCATCACTTCACGGCAGTTCGACCTTGCTGGCCAGCCATCGGCCGTCCACCTTTTCCATCGTCATCTTTACCCTGCTGCGGTCCAGCTGAGGTGCCGGCGCCGCACCGTTGCTCACCGACTGATCCACGAACAGCACGACGTCCACCTTGTCCTCGGTCGCCGACTGGACCGCCGCGTCGACGACGTTGCCGTGCGCCGCCGCCTTGTTGTCGATGAGCGTTTGGCGCAGCTGGGCGCTGGATTTCGTGTACATGTCCTTGAACTCGCCGGTCGAGCCGTCGAGGACTTCGGCGAAGTTCTTGTCGATCGCGTTGGTGTCCACGCTGGTCAGCGCGAGGATGTATTTCTTTGCCGCAGTGAGTGCTTGGGCCGCCGCCACGTCCTTCTGGTGATGCTGGAACAGCAACCAGCCCTCGTATCCGGCGCCGGCGAGTACGACCGCCAGAATCAGAGCGGCCGCCCAACGAGCGACGTTGACGCGCCGGCCCTTTCGCTTGCTCGGACGCTGATCGTCTTCCCCGTCGGCAGAGCCCTCACCGGGGTCCGTGTCCGGGGAGGCGTCGGCCGGTGGACGGCTGACGTCGTCGTCCTCGGCCTCCGCCGCTTCCGTGTCTTCGGCAACTTCTGTGCCTTCTGCGGCGATGCGGAAGCGACTCACCAACCACGTCCGTGGGTTGCCGACTGTTCGTAGCGATGGGCGATGGTTCATCAGTTACATGCGCCGGAGTCACGCAGCGCGTTCGCCCAGCCGATGGCCGAGACGATATTCGCGTGGGTGACGCCCGACGGATCCTTTCTCTTGATGCTGTCGCTGATCCGGGACAACTGAAATGCCAAGTGGACCATGGATTCCCCGCCGTATAACGGCGAATAGGGGCCGAAGTTGTCGGGTTCGTTGGTGATGATCAGTGGCTTCACCCGCGGGCCCAGAAAGGCCGTCGACCGATCGATGTTGGCGACAACGGCATCGGCGTTCCGCTGCATGCCGCCGGTCGTGTAGTCGTCATGGTGGTCACCGAGGTGGCGATTGAAGTCGTTGATCTGGCCCATCAACGGATCGAATTGGGACTTGAACCATTGGCAGGAGTCGGACATTCCGCCGATCATCTCGGGGGTCACCCGAGAGGTGAACGTGTTGTAGGGCCAGACGTCGAAGTTCGGTGACCAATCGCTGGGCGCGGGCGTGAACGCCGGCTGCGGTGGGGGAGGTTCACCCGGATCGGCGTAGGCGGTGCCGGAAAGCACGACGGCGGTCGCGAGCAGCGCCTGGCCGGCACACACGATGCCTCCGCCCGCCTGTCGCAACCTCGCCAGAATCATCCGCGCCTTCCCCGAGAACACGATAACTCGCGACCGCTCTAACCAACCATTTAGTCGACAAATGTCCAGTAACATCTGTGGCCTGGAACGGGATCTTCTCGCGAAGTCGGCGTCGCGTCAAGGACCCGCTGGCAGGCGAAGATGCGAAGTGACCACGGGTCATAGCGGCACCAGGCGGGGCAATTGAGCGCCAAATCTGCACAAAGTGCAAAGTGAGATCTTTCGCATAGCCTGAATAGCGGTTAACATAGCCGCCCGTGGGGGCACAGCAAAGGTTCACCGATGAACAGCCGTACCGGCGAGTGACCGCGCCGAGGCGCATCCGGCGATGACCGCCCAGGACGATCGCCCGCTCACCGAGGATCGGGCGCCCGACAGTGTGGCCACCATCCAGGAGTGGTCCGCGGGCTATGTGGTGCGGCACCCCCTCGCCTCGCTGAACACACTGGGCGAGCAGTACATCCTCGCGGTCCGCACGGTCGAGTACTGCATGGTCGACCTGTTCACCGGCCGCTTCCAGTGGGCGGAGTTCGTGCGGCAGGGGGCCTTCATGGCGGCGACCGCCGTGCTGCCCACGGTCCTGGTGGCGCTGCCCATCGGGGTGACGCTGTCCATCCAGTTCGCCCTGCTGGCCAACCAGGTCGGCGCGACCTCGCTGGCGGGCGCCGCCAGTGGGCTCGCCGTGATCCGTCAGGCCGCCTCGCTGGTGGCCGCGGTGCTGATGGCATCGGCCGTCGGGTCCGCCATCACCGCGGACCTCGGGTCTCGGACCATGCGCGAAGAAACCGACGCCATGGAGGTCATGGGGGTCTCGGTAATCCGCCGCCTGGTCGTCCCTCGCTTCGCCGCCGCCATCATGGTCGGCGTGGCGCTGACCGGAATCACCTGCTTCGTCGGCTTTTTGGCCAGTTATCTGTTCAACGTCTACTTCCAACGCGGCGCACCGGGAAGTTTCGTGGCGACGTTTTCGTCGTTCGCCACCACGGAGGACATGATCGTCGCGCTGCTCAAGGCCGTGATCTACGGAGCCATCGTGGCGGTAATCGCCTGCCAAAAAGGGCTTTTCACCAAGGGCGGGCCGGCGGGCGTGGCCAACTCGGTGAACGCGGCCGTGGTGGAGTCGATTTTGGTGCTGATGATCGTCAACGTCGGGATCAGCCAGTTGTACAACACGCTGTTCCCCAGGACGGGACTGTGAAATGACGGCCTCCGCATACGTTCCCGGACTCGCACGACCGTTCATCGGCGCGTACCGGGTCGCGGCCGCACCTACCATGCGGCTGGGACACATGCTGGTCTTCTTCGTCCGTGCCGTGCTCGCGGTGCCGATCGTGCTTCGGCAATACCGCACGGAATTCCTACGATTGCTGTCGAACATCGCCTGGGGCAACGGCTCGATCGTGGTCGGCGGCGGCACCGCCGGCGTCGCGGTGGTCCTCGGCTTCACCGCCGGCGCACTGGTGGCCGTGGAGGGATACAACTTTCTCAACCTGCTCGGCCTCGGCCCCGCCACCGGGATCATCTCGTCACTGGTCAACACCCGCGAACTGGCGCCCATCATGGCCTCCCTGGCGTTCGCGATGCAGGCCGGCTGCCGGTTCACCGCCCAACTCGGCGCCATGCGCATCGCCGAAGAGATCGACGCCCTGGAATCCCTGGCGATACGCCCCATCCCGTTCCTGGTCACGACGAGGCTGATGGCCTCCGTCATCGCCGTCATCCCGCTCTACATCGCCTGCCTCGCCGTCACCTACCTCACGTGCCAGGTGGTCGCCAACATCATCAGCGGCGGATCGATCGGCCCGTACCTGCACTACTTCACCATGATGCTCAGCACCAAGGACATCGCCTACTCGGTACTCAAATGCGTTGTCTTCGTGTGGCTTTCCTCCACCGTGCAGTGTTACTACGGGTTCTACGCCGCGGGCGGACCCGAGGGCGTGGGCGTCGCGGCCGGCCATGCCATGCGGGCGAGCATCACCGTCGTGATCATGGTCAACATGTTGCTCACGATGGCGCTGTGGAGCATCGACGCCGGCGCGAGATTCGGTGGCTGAATGGCCAATTCGCTAGATTTCGACGGGCGGGGCCCCACCGACCAACAGCTGGTGGCCCTGGGCGCGACGGTGCTGCTGATCGCGGGACTGATCACGGGAAGCCTGCTGCTGAAGTCCACCGGCCGGCTCAACGACTACATCCGCGTGGTCGCCGAGCTGACGAACGTGGGCGATGGGCTGCCGGCGCGGTCCGATGTCAAATACCACGGGCTGCTCGTCGGCGCCGTCGACAACGTCGTCCCGGCGGCCTACGGCAAGCCGAACTACGTGCACATCAACCTCAAACCCGAATACGCCAAGGACATCCCGAGCGCGGTGACCGCGCGCGTGGTGCCCAGCAACGTGTTCGCGGTCTCGTCGGTGCAACTCGTCGACGGCGCCCCGAGCCCGAGCATCCGCAACGGGACGCGCATCCCCGAGGACCTGCAGCTGTCGACGGTGATCTTCCAGACCACGATCAGCAAGCTACGCGACATCCTGGCCGCGACCGGCCGGGGCCGCGAAGACCACAGTGTCGGCATCCTGGCCGCCGTCGCGGCCGCCACCAACAACCGGCGCGGCACCTTGCTCAACGCCGGCGCGCAGCTGACCCGGGTGCTCGACGAGCTCAATGCCATCGTGACCACCTACCCCGGCCCGTCCACGGTCTCCGCGCTGCTGGACGCCACCCGCGGCCTGCAGGCCACCGCGCCCGACCTCCTCGACGTCTTGCACGACGCGGTCAAACCGATGCAAACCCTGGCCGAAAAGCACGAGCAATTCCGGTCTCTGGTCACCGGCTCGCGCCACACCTTCGGCGTGAACCGGCAAGCGTTCGACAACCACACCGACCAGCTGATCGAGATGAGCCAGAACCTCACGCCCGCCCTCGGCGTGTTCGCCCTGAACAGCGACAAATTCGTCCCCATCTTCACTCGGCTGAACCGGCTGTCCGACAAGTTCTTCGAAGAGGTGTGGGACCCGGAAATGGACACCGGGAACATGCGAGTCAATCTGGCGCTCACCCCGACCTACACCTACACCCGCGCCGATTGCCCGCGGTATGGTCAGTTGCTCGGGCCGAGCTGCTACACCGCCCCGACCATCGCGGTGCGCCCGGACCTGCCCGAGGTGTTGTTGCCGCAGAACTACCACGCGCCAGCGGATTTGGCGCCGCCCCCGGGCACGCAGATCGGACCCGATGGCAACCTCACCGCGGTGGGCCCGCCCCTGTTCAACCCGAATCCCAGCCTGGAAGACCCCAACCCGCCGTTGCCGTGGTGGCCGTGGCAGATCGGCCCGACACCCCGCGTCCCGGGGACCGCCGACCCCGACGACGCGCCGCCGGCACCGGCGCCGGGACCGCCTCCCCCGAGTCCGGGCCCGCCCGACGCGGCCGCGCCGGCGGCCTACGGCGGCAACGTCGGCCCGGTGGGCAGCCAACACGAACGTGACCAACTCGGCGCGATCACCGGCCAGGGTCGTCCGGCGTCGGTGGCGACGCAACTGCTGCTGGGCCCGGTGGCGCGCGGCGCCACGGTCTCCCTGAAACCACGGCAACCGCAGCCGGCGCCGGGTGGTGAGCCGAAATGAAGGTACGCGGACCGCTGATCGGGCTGTCGCTGTTCATGGCGATCGCCATCGCCGTGACGTGGATGGTGTACGCCACCCTGCGGCGCGACGTGGCTGGGCCGACCACGCGGTACGCGGCGATGTTCACCGACGTGTATGGACTACGCATCGGTGACGACGTCCGCATGGCCGGCGTGCGGGTGGGCCGCGTCGAAAACATCGAACTGGCCGGCAAATTGGCGAAGGCCTCGTTCATCGTCGAGAACGACCAGCACCTGTACGGCAACACGGTCGCATCGGTGACCTACCAGAACATCATCGGGCAGCGGTATCTGGGGTTGTCGCTCGGCGAAACCGGCAGCAGGGGAACGCTTTCGGCGGGCAGCGTGATACCGGTGCAGCAGACCGACCCCTCCTTTGACGTCGGCAAGCTGCTCAACGGTTTCGAGCCGCTGTTCACCCTGCTCAACCCCAAAGACGCCGACGACCTGACCAAGGGGGTCCTGCAGTCGCTGCAAGGCGACCAGGCGTCCATTCCGCTGCTGGTGCAGCAGACCTCGACGATCACGCGGACGCTGTCGGCGCGCGACCAGTCGTTGGGCGACCTCATCAGCAATCTCACCAAGGTCACCGACACCGTCGCGCGGCAAAACGACGACCTCGACCACGCCCTCGATCAAACCCGCTCCGCGGTAGCCAATTTCGATGCCCGCCGCCCGGCGCTGCAGGACTCGGTGGGTTCGATCGCCCGGGTTACCCGCCGCCTCGCGGCGATCGCCGACGACGTCGACCCGTCATTGAACCAGCTGATCACCCGGGAGCCGGGATTCAGCAAGCACCTGGCCGGAATCGAGCCCCAGCTGGCGTTCACCGGTGACAACCTCCCCCTATTGCTCAAGGGTTTCGCGCGGGCGCTCAGCGAGGGTTCCTACGGCAACGCCTACGCGTGTGACCTGAACGCGACGGGCTTCTTCCCCGGGCTCAACGACATCACCACGTTCATCGTCAACGCGGCCACGCCCGGAAACGCGTATCCGATCACCACGAAGAACATGGGGTGGCACACCCCGCGATGCAGGAACATGGCCAATGGCTGACGCACTGAGAACCCGATGGCTGCGCTGGCGACCGCTCGAGTCCTACAACAGGACCTGGCTCGGGCTGGGCGGGCTGGCGGTGGTCGCGGTCCTCGTCGCGGTGTCGCTGGGGATCAAGCTTCTCGGCGTCGGTTACACCCATTACACCGCCGAATTCCTGCAAGCCGCCACGCTGCGGCCCGGAAACCCCATCACCATCGCCGGGATCGAGGTCGGGCACGTCACCAGCATGAAACTCGACGGCGATCACGTCGAAGCGGGCTTGAGCGTGCGGGACAACGTCGCGCTGGGCAAGGACACCCGGGCGGTCATCAAGGTGATGACCATCCTTGGATCGCGCTATCTGGAGCTGGTGCCCGACGGCCCGGGATCGATTCCGGGCAAGACGATCACCCTGTCCCACACGGCGGTGCCCTACGACCTGCAGTCTCTGCTCGAAGACGCCACCACCACATTCGAGCAGGTCGATTCCGACCAGTTCGCGCAGTCGCTCGCCGTGCTGGGCAAGCAACTGGGCGGGGTGCCCCCGCTGGTTCCGCAGGCGGTCGCGAACCTGCAGACGTTGTCGACGATCACCGCCGACCGCCGGGGACAGCTCGGCACGCTGCTGAAAAGCACTCAGCGAGTGGTCAATACGCTGCGGCGCCAGCAGACCAACATCGGGCATCTGATGGATCAAGGGCAGGACCTGCTCGGCCACCTGGTGGCCCGCCAGGCCACCTTCCACGCCATGTTCGCGGCGCTGACCGAGCTGGTCGATCAGCTCGACAAGGTCGTCGTCACCAACCGCCCCATGCTCGACGAATTGTTCGTCAACCTGCATGACCTGACGAACATGATCGGCCAGCACGACGACTTGGTGCGCAACACGCTGCAGGTCGCCCCGGTGGCGCTGCGGGGCTTGACGAACGCCACCGGCTACGGTCCGGTCGTCGAATTCAACCTGCCCAACGGGCTCGCCATCGACTCGTGGATGTGCGCCATCAGTGGGCGCGCGAAGGAATTCAAGATGATCCAGTACTTCAAGGACTGCAAATGATTTCCGGTCGGCGCAGGCTCATCGCCGTCGCGGCCGTGGCAGCCGCGGCGGCGGCCGTCGCCATCGGCTTGGTAGGGCACTATGTCAAATCCCGACTAGACACGATGACCGTGATCGCTCAATTCGACAGCGCCGCCGGCCTTTACGAGGGAAACGTGGTAGCGGTGCTCGGCATGCCGGTGGGGAAGGTCAGCAAGGTCACGTCCAAAGGCAGTTACGTCGAGGCCGAGCTGACGCTGGACAAGAAGGTCAAGATCCCCGCCGCGGTCCGTGCCGTCACGATCACCACCTCGATACTCACCGACCGCCAGGTTGAATTGACCCCGCCATACCGGAGCGGACCGGTGCTCAAGAACCACGACACCATCGGACTGACCAGGACGAAGACGCCCGTGGCGTTCGACCGCGTGCTCGACATGCTCGACAAAGTCTCCAAATCGCTCAAGGGCGACGGGAAAGGCGGCGGCCCGGTCGCCGACCTGAGCGACGCGGCGGTCGCCATCACCGATGGGAACGGCAAGAAGATCCTGGCCGCCCTCGACGAGCTTTCCAAAGCGCTGCGCCTCAGCTCCGAGCGTGGCGTCACCACCCGCGAGCAACTGACCACCATCATCACCGACCTCAGCTCGATCACCGAGGCGGCCGCGCGCAACGACGCCAAGGTACGCGAGTTCGGTTCCACCACACGGCAGCTCAGCCAGATCCTGGCGGACGAGAAGTTCGGCACCGGCGCCACCGGGCGGACCATCAACCGGATACTCGAAGAAGTCACCACGCTGATCGAGAACAATCGCGACAACCTCAAGCAGGCCGTCCGCAACGGGGACACGGTCGCCAAGACGGTTGTCGCGGATCAGCGCGTCGTGGCCGAGATGCTGGACGTGCTCCCGCTGACACTGGAAAACCTGTACAACACCGTCGACCGCACCAATGGCGCGATCCGTGTGCACGGCCTGCTCGACAAGGCGCTCACCGACAGCCAGTCGGCCAAGGAGCTGTGCAATCTGATGCACCTGCGCCAATTGGGCTGCAGCACAGGGACGCTCCAGGATTACGGCCCGGACTTCGGGCTGACCTACATCCTCGACGGCCTCTCGGCGATGGGGCAGTAGCGATGACCTGGGGCAAGCACAAGGCAGCGGCGGCGGCGCTGAGCGCGGTGATGGTCAGTGCGGGCTGTGCCACCAACGGCCTGGCCAGTTTGCCGCTGCCGGCACCGGGAATCGGCGGCGGTGGATATTTGCTCAACGCCGTGTTCTCCAACGCCCTGAATCTGCCCGCCCATGCCAAGGTCAAACTCGCCGGAGCCGACGTCGGGCAACTCGAGAAGATGGTCGCGCGCAACTACACCGCGGTGACCACCCTGCGCATCATGGACGGCGTGCGCATCCCCGTCGGCAGCACCGCGGAGCTGCGATCCGCGACACCGCTCGGCGACGTGTTCGTCGCCATCAAGCCACCGACCCCGGTGGACCCGAATGCGCCGCTGCTCAAGGGCGGCGAAACCATCGGGCTGCCGGCCACCCGCGCCGCCGCCACCGTCGAGAGCGTGCTCAGCTCGGCCGCGCTGCTCGTCAACGGCGGTGCGGTCCGCAACTTCACCAACATCGTCAACGGCGCCGGGAAGGCGACAGGCGACCAGGGACGCGCGTTCGGCGACCTGATCAACCGGACCAATCTATTGCTGGGCAAGCTCAACGCCCGATCGGAGCAGATCGACGCGGCGGTGACCGAGACGGCGGGCCTGGCCGATCGCCTGGATGAGAAGAACCAGGCGATCACCGAGGTCTTGCAGGCCGTCGGCCCGGCCACGAACGTGTTGTCCAGCAACGCCGATGAAATCGCCGACGTGGTCGACGAACTCGGCGCCACGACCCGGCAGCTCTCCAAATTCCCCTCCATCGCCGGCACCGACAAGACAGGCCGCAGCGTCATCAAGGACGCCAACACCATCGCCGCCGCCTGGAACGACGTGGTGCTGAGCCCCGATACCAGCCTCGCCGCGCTGAACCGGCTGATCCCGCCGTTCGTGAAAACCACGTCCAGCGACGCCATTTCGGTACGCGGAAGCTTCGACCGGCTGGTCATGGGATCGCGACCCGGTACCGGGGCGGAGACCGGGGGGTTCAAGGGCGACCCGGCATTTCACGGACCCATGCGCCGCGACTGGAACTACATGATCGGCTCCATCAAGTACGTGCTGTGGCGCCTGCAGGAACGCGTCGTGGGTCGCGGGCCGCAAACGCCGATGGGCCAGACCCCGTGGACGCCGAGCGGTCCGCCCCTCCCCCCGGCGCCCGGGGGAGAAGCGCCGCCCGATCCCATCAACCCGGAGCCACCGCGATGATCGACACCCTCGCTCGAATCATCGTCGCCGCGGTCCGAGCCGGCCACCGCCAGCGCGCCTGGCTGTCCGGCCTCGCCTTGGTGCTCACCCTCGTGGTCGGCCTGGCCTACCTGGCGATCGGCGCACTGCGCATCAATCCGCTGGACTCCACCTTCCAGGTCACGATCCGGCTGCCCGAATCCGGCGGGTTGCTGGCCAACCAGGACGTCTCCGTCCGCGGGATCCGGGTCGGGCGGATTCAGTCGCTGCGACCCACACCCACCGGTGTCGAGGTGATCGCAAACATCAACGCGAACACCAAGATTCCCGCTGTCAGCCCGGTGCGGGTGTCCGGACTCTCGCCCGCCGGCGAACAGTACATCGATTTCGAGCCCGCCTCCAACAGCGGACCGTTCCTGTCGAACGGCAGCGTGATCGGCCCACAGCGGACCACGACTCCCATCCCGCTGTCCCAGGTGCTGGCCGACGCCGATGGGATGCTCGCCCAAGCCGACCCGAAGAAGCTCGAAATCGTGAAGCGCGAACTGAGTTTGAGCAAGGAGGGCCCGCAAAAGCTCACCGACATCATCGACGGTTCGACGTTCCTGCTCTCCACGATGGACCCGGTGCTGCCGCAGACCGTCAGCATGCTCAAGACCAGTCGCGTCGTCCTGACCACCCTCTCCGACAAGAATGCCGGGCTCGCGGTCGCCGCACGCAATGTCGGCGACCTCATGACCGGTGTGAACAAAATGGACCGCGGCTATCGCAAATTCGTCGACCAGACACCGCACGCGATGTCGTCGGTGGACAACCTGTTCGACGACAACTCCGACACCATGGTCGGGCTGCTGGCCAACCTGGTGACCACCGCGCGGATCATCTATGTCCGGGTTCCTGCCTTGAACGCGGTCTTCCCGAACTACCGGGGGTCCACGCTCGAGGCCCTGATGACGACCATGCACGAGCACGGGCTGTGGGCGACCGCCGACATCTACCCGCGCTACACCTGTGACTACGGCACCCCGCGCCGGCCGTCGTCGTCGGCGGACTACCCCGAACCGTTCCTGTACACCTATTGCCGCGACGACGATCCCCAGGTGTTGATCCGCGGCGCCAAGAACGCCCCCCGGCCGGGCGGCGACGACACCGCGGGCCCCCCGGCCGGCGCCGACCTCGGCCAAACCGCGGATCCAACGCCCAAGGGCCGGTTCACCATTCCCACGCCGTACGGCGGACCGGTGCTGCCGATCGAACCACCCCACTGACCTACCGACGCCCAGACCTCGAGGAGAAACCGTGACCGTGACCGCCGACCAAGAATGCGACACCACCGAGGACATCGAGAAGCCGCCCGACGACGGCGAAGACGCGTCGGATGCCGGGGAGAAGGGCCCGAAAACCGCGGCGCGCCAGTGGAAAAGGTACGCCGGCGTCGCCGTGGTGGCCGCCGTCTACCTGGGCGCATTCGGCCTTGCGGGCGGGCTGGGCTGGAAGCTGTGGGATGAGCACACGGTGACTCAGGCCGGGCAGGCGGCCCAGCGAACCGCGATCGATTATGCCCAGGTGCTGACCAGCATCGACTCCAACCAGGTCGACCAGAACTTCTCCGCCGTACTCGACGGCGCCACAGGGGAATTCAAGGACACCTACACCAAGGCCAGCGTGCAGCTTCGGCAGCTGCTGGTCGACAACAAGGCCACCGCGCACGGCACGGTCGTCGACTCCGCGATCGAATCCCTGAGCAAAACCAGGGTGGTGGTGTTGTTGATGGTCGACCAGACGGTCAGCAATGCCGTGCGTCCCGACGGCCGCGTCGACCGGAGTCGGATGAAGATCACGATGGACAATGTCGGCGGCCATTGGCTGGCCAGCAAAGTCGAACTCCCCTAGGGCGTTTCGGTCATGCGGATTATCCGGCTCTCGGCCAGTGTCGCGGCGGTGGCCGCGGCGGTGGCCACGGCGGTGTTGACCGCGCCGCCGGCGTCGGCGTCGGCGCAGTCGTTTTGCGGCGACCTCGGCGGCGACTGGGACGGACAGTACTGCCACGCCTCGGTGACATCCGAGCGAAAAGCCGTGCGCGACATCAAGATGGCCCTGCCGGGCGATCTGGTCGAAAACCCGACCAGCGGCCCCGCGATCCGCGAGTACCTGCACACCCTGATGAACAACTGGCGCGCGAAGGGCGCCTCGATGGTCCAAGACAGCTGGGGCGAGGAGAACTTCCAAGTCTTCTCGCATGGGCGCGCGCTCAGCGTGGCCTTCCACGAGGACTACCACGCCGACGGGCCGTCGTTCAACAACGCCTATCGCACGTTCACCTTCGACATGGCGTCCGGACGGCCGCTGCAGCTGGCTGACATCACCAAACCCGGTGTCGCCCCGCTGACCGCTATCCCTCCGTTGGCCGAACCCTTCATTCAGGAGGCGCTCGACCGCGCCGCGTGGCAACACACCCCGGGGACATATCCGTTCACCGTCGACCGCTGGACACCGGACAACGTGTTCTCCGGGGGCTACAAGGCGTGGGCGCTCACGCCCGACGAGCTGATTCTCTACATGCCGGACTACCCGGTCGGGCACGACTCCCCGATCCAGTACGGGCAGTCCCAGCAATGGTTTATGGACGGAGGCACCGTTGAGCCACACATCCCGCTCAGCGCGCTCAGCCCGGTGCTGCGGCCGGAATTCGGCGGGGCGTAACGGGGTTAGACGTCCAATGACCTCGCGTACGACGCTGCGCCCGGCCGGGCGGCCCCACCTTGCCGTCCCCACAAAACCGGCGGTCCACCGATCGCCCGATCAGCCGCCGCTGCGGCTACGGTGATCTGTATGCCATCGGCTAGCCGCTCGTCTGCGGATCACGTCAAGCGGCGCCCGAAGGACCGCAAGATCCAGATCGCCCGCGCCGCCACCGATGCCTTCAGCGAGCTCGGCTACCACGCCGTCAGCATGGAGAACATCGCGGCGAGGGTCGGGATTTCCGCGGCCGCGCTGTACCGGCATTCGCAAGGCAAATACGACCTGTTCCGCGATGTCGTCTTGGCGCTGGGCCAGCAACTGGTCGACGCGACGGCGTTCGCCGACGACGTGCCCGCCGACGCCGATCCCGAAAAGGTCCTCAGCGCGCTCACCCGTGCGCTGATCGACACCACCATCGTCAACCGCACCACCGGCGGGCTGTATCGGTGGGAAGGCCGCTATCTGCGCGGGGACGACCAACGCGCTTCGGCGGAGCAGATCAAGCGGATCAACCGGCGCCTGCAGCGGCCGTTGGTCAGGCTGCGCCCCAAACTCACATCGCGGCAACGCTGGTTGCTGTCGGCGGCCACGTTGAGCGTCATCGGCAGTATCACCGACCATCGGTCCCGCCTCGGCAACGCGGAGATCCGGGCAGCGCTCACCGATATCGCGACCGCGGTGTTGCACGCCGAGTTGCCGGCGCAGCACCCACGCGGCTCCGAACCGCTGCGGACGTCGACGCTGACCAGCGCCGCGGGCAGCTACGAGCTGCTGCTCCATGAGTCGATGCGCCTGTTCAACGAGCGCGGTTACCGCGAGACCGGGATGGAGGACATCGCCGCCGCGGTGGGCATACCGGTTGCCAGCATCTACCAATACTTTCCGGGGAAGGCCGCCATCTTGGCGGTCTACTACCGGCGCGCCGCCGACCAACTCTCCGGCGACCTGTCCAGCATCCTGGCCACCAGCGACGATCCGGAGCAGGCACTCGCCCGGCTCATCGACGCCTATGTGACCCGGTCCTTCGCCAACCCCGAGCTCGCGTGCGTCTATTACACCGAGCGTCACAACCTGCCCGAGTCAGATGCGGTGCTGCTCTACAACATTCAGCGCTCGACCGTCGAATCCTGGGCCCGGTTGGCCGTCGCGGCAAGACCGGAACTCACCCTGGGACGCGCGCGGTACGCCGTGCACGCCGCGTTCGCGCTCGCGGTGGACATCGGGCGACTCGTGTACCCCGACACCAGTCAGTCCGCCACACTCACGGTTCGTCGCCTGATGGAAGTGACGGTGCTGGGGCGGCCGGCCGCGTCGCCCGACGCGGTCGGCGAGATCCGACAACGTCGCTGAAAGACAATTCACTCCGAAGAACCGCGCTGCACTTGCTGTGATGCGTGCGCAGCGACCGACGAGTCGGTGGTACTGAACGTGCTGTTGCAGCAGCATATCTCCGCGTAAAGTCGCCATGCCGATCACCGCCGGCCGTTCCCCTGCACTACCAAAACGTGCGAATAGGGATTAACATATTCAGCGTCTAGTCCGCGCGCCGGAATGTGGTGGTCCTCATCGCTTGGTGTGGGCCGGCGGCAATTCCGGCGGCGCCCGCGCGAAAGGGACGCTCATGCTCGCCAGACTCCGCAAGCTCCTCGAGTATCAGTTGAGCATCGCCGAACTGCTGGGACTGGGCATCCTGCTGGGTACGCCGTACCTGATCGTCGGCGTGATCTGGTCGAGCACCCACACGGCGCATCTGCACGACATGCACGGCGTCGATTTGGTGGTGTCGTTCCTCGGCTCGATCGTGTCCTGGCCGGTGCTGCTTTTCGCCAACGTGTGCATGACCTAGGGGCTCAGGGGGATGGTCACCCGCGGACCGCTCATTGTCTTCGCGGCGGTGGTGTTCTTGGCCGGCGGACTTTTCGCGCTCCGGTTCCCGGTTTTCATCGAGGCCTACGACCAGTTCGGTTGGCAAGTCAAATGCGGCAGCGGTTTTACCACCGATCTGACCCAGGCCTCCAATGCGGAGAAGAAGCCGCCCGGCCAAAAGGCAAGCGCCGGTGCGCCGCACGCGGCGGGCAACAACTACGTGCGCCAGTGCAATAACGCGCTGATGGCCCGGCGCGCGTGGGCGATCCCCGCGGCCGCCCTCGGGGGCCTGACCCTGACCTGGGTGGCGGCCGCGGCGCTCGCCCACGATCGTCGAGCCCGCATCGAGCACAGCGAAGGCTGATCGACAATAATCGGGATCCGAAAACGCTTGGTAATCAACAGTTGTCGGTGAGCCTATCGCGTGCTCTCGTCGGGGGTGTCATGCCGCGACTGGTGCAAACCCGGCGCGTTGGGGTCTTCGTGCTGGTGCTCGAGCTGTTCTTGCAGTTTGCGTTGTTCCTCGGTTGTCTTCCGCGCGTCCTGGGGCGCAGCGGGCGAGTCGGCGTTGACTTCCTGATCCACCGGGATCTCCTCCGAACGTCTGCGATGGCTCCTGTCAGGGTCGCCCGAATCGCACGCGTCGAAACACTCAATACCGTTTGACCACGGCGCGCGGGGCGGTTCGCCAGGTTCTGCCGCCCCCGTCCCGACCGCGCGGAGGCTCGAGAAGCAGGACGGCCAGTCCGTCGAGCAGCACCGGGCGCACCCAGTCGCCCAGTTCGATCACCTCGCCGGGTGTCGGCTGGCGGTGCAGGTCGTCGCGGGCGAGATCGATCGGTGTCAGGGTGCGGACGGTGTCGAGCGTGGCGTGATGGGGCAGCTTGCGGATGCCGGGCAGGGTGATGAACAGGCCGTCGTTGCCGGACAGGTGCAGTCCGATCGCCGCCAGCGCGCCGGTCATGCCCTCATGGGTGCCGCCGTGTCCCGACAGATGCACCCCGAGCGCCGGGCCGAGTTCGCGGGCTTCGCTGGGATGCAACACCTCTCGTTTGGCGCGGCGACCGAACTCGATGAGTGGCGCTGCGTCGTCGAGATCCCCCGGAATGACGACGGCGAGGCCGGGGTCGGCGTCGGGTGGGCAGACCCGTTCCAGGAATCGCCCGGCGAGTTCGATGATTTCGCCTCGTGCCCCGTGGGGGTCGCCGTCGGCGCTGCGCCAGGCCAGGCAGGCGCTCGAATTGTGGGACGTATAGGGGATCCGGTCGTCGACGAGCAGCTGGTGACGGGTGGCGCCGGCGGGGGCGCCGAGGCCCGCCGCCGCCAACTCGCGAAGCAGCGCGCGGGCGCGCCGACCGGTGCCGGGTGTGTAGGCGTTGTCGGTGTCGTCGATGCCGACGAGCAGGTCCACACCGGCGAGCGCGACAGCTTCGGTCATGGGTTGACCACCAGGGCGGTGACATCGCGAACCCATTGATCGCGGCTGAGCCGCGCGCCCGTCAGCTTGAGCGTGTTGCGTTTGGTGAAGCTGAGGATGGTCTGATCGTCGAGCGCGGCGGCGATCAGCGTCTGGGCCGGGTCACGCCCCTCGACCCGGACCCGGGTGGCGTCGGCCGCGCCCGCCGCGTTGAGAATCGAGCGCACGCTGGGCCCCTTCTGGGCCTGTGCTCCGTGCGATTGCGGCGTGGTGATCTCCACCTGGGGGAGCTGCTGCAGCTGCGCGATGGTGAACTGGTCGAGGACGCGGTGGTTGTCCTGGACGACGAGCCGGTTGTCGGTCCCGGAGGGGCCGCACGCCGCGATCCCAGCGCTGACGGCCAGGACCGCGACTGCCCGAAGCGACGGCGTATAGCTGCGCATTTTCGGATCCTATCCTGTGAATACGCCGCAAATGAGGGTCAGGGTAGCTGCTCGCAATTTATGCTTTCCGGATGACCGTGATGCAACGCCCCGCGGCCGGCTTCATGGCCGCCCGCGAGGCGGTGTTCCCCCTGCTTGCCGCCGCCACGATCGTCGCCTCCACCGATGTCCGGATCCCGCTGGGCCTGCCCGGGCACCGTGGATTGGTCTGGCTGACCCTCTTGGTGGCGGTGGCGCTGGTAACCGTCCGGCGCGAGACGGTACTCGTGGTCGGGGCGGCCTCCACGGTGGCGACGTTGCCGATGCACGGGTGGGGCGACCCGTTGTGGAGTAGTCGCTATGTGGCCGCGGCGGCGTTGCTGTACACCGCCGCCGCGCTGCCGGCGGTGCGGGTGCGGCGATGGTTGTTGGCGCCAGCCGCCGCCCCGATTCATCTTGTCGCACTGGCCAGTTCGGTGTTCGGCCTGCGCGCCGGCGGTCATGTGTCGACCTGGGTGTCGAGCGGGCTGCTCGAAAAGGCCGGCTGGCATCTGGTTTTCGGATTGTCAGCCGGTCTGCTCGCCTGGGTGGCGGCGATGTTCATGGGCAGAAACCGATGTGAGGAGTGGCCGCTATGACGCTACGAGTCCTTCCCGAGGGCCTGGCCGCGACGAGCGCGGCGGTGGAGGCCATCACCGCCCAGCTCGCGGCCGCACACGCGGCCGCCGCCCCGGTGGTCTCGGCGGTGGTTCCACCGGCGGCCGATCCGGTATCGCTCGGAGCCGCCGCGGTTTTCAGCGGCAGGGGCAGCCAGCATACGGCCGCGGCGGCCAAGGGCGTCGAGGTGTTGGGCCGGGCCGGGCTGGGTGTGAGCCTCGCGGGCGTCGGTTACGCCGCCCAGGACGCGGCGGACGCGGCGACGTACCTGGGGGCAGGCGGCTGACGATGACCGCTCCGGTATGGATGGCGCTGCCCCCCGAGGTGCATTCGACGTTGCTGAGCAGTGGTCCCGGGCCGGGCCCGCTGCTCGCCGCGGCGGGCACCTGGGCCGCCCTGAGCTCCCAATACCAGTCGGCGGCAACGGAATTGACGGCGGTACTGACCGGATCGGCCGGGGTGTGGGATGGCCCGACCGCGGAAACGTATGTCGCCGCGCACATGCCGTACCTGGCCTGGCTGGAGCTGGCCGGCACGCTGAGCGCCGAGGCGGCCGCCCAACATCAGGGGGTGGCCACCGCTTACACGGCCGCCCTGGCCGCGATGCCGACGCTGCCCGAGTTGGCCGCCAACCATGCCATGCACGCCGCCTTGGTGGCAACGAATTTCTTTGGGGTCAATACGATTCCGATTGCGCTCAACGAGGCCGACTACGCGCGGATGTGGACCCAGGCGGCCACCACGATGAGCACCTATCAGGTCACGACCGAAGCCGTGCAATTGACCAGCGGCGCCGGGTCGGGCGGTGGCAAGGGGACCGGCACTGGAACCGGGGCCGGCGCGGGGACCGGCACCGGGACCGGAACTGGGGCGGGCGGCGGGACCGGAACTGGGTCAGGCGGCGGCGGCGGGCAGGGGTCGTTCCAATTGCCCACACCCGAAGAGATCTGGGAGATGCTCTTCGGGCCCGACGGCGAAAAGATCCCCGGCCAGGGACAGCCGAACTGGAGCCCGTCGGAGTATCTGCAGAATCTGGGGAACTTCTTCAACGGAAACGCCCAGGCGCTGGCGTGGCTTCAGCAGAACGCGTCAGGTCTGCTCAACCCGTCCACATTCCCGGCGCTGATGAATTATTTCATCGCCTGGCAGACCTTCCGGATCATCAACTGGACGATCAGGACGCTGCGGTTCATCCTCCAGGAGCTGCCGCTGCTGTTGCAGGTCGGCTTGAGCCTGTCCATCACCAGCCTGGGAGGACTCGCCGGACTGGCGGGTCTGGCGGGGCTGGCCGGGGTGGCTGCGCCGGCCCCGGCGCCCGTCGCCGCCCCGCAACCCGCCGTGGTGGGGATGCAGCCGCCGCTGGTGTCGGTTGCGCCGGCGATGGCTCCGATGGCCCCGGCCTCACCGGCGGCGCCGGTCACGTCGGTGGCGTCGGCCCCGGCGACCACGGTCTCCACCGTCGCGCCGCCCGCGGCGCCCCCCACGCCCCCCGCTCCGGTGACCGGCGCCGAGGGCTTCGGCTACATGGTGGGCGGCCTCGGCCTCGGCATGGGTTCGAAAGCGCAGAGCCGCACCAGAACCGAGCTACCGGCCGCGCAGGGCGCCGCGGCGCCGGCGCGCGTGAGCGCACCGGAACGGGAGCAGGCACGGTCGCGGCGCCGCCCGCGTTCGGTCATCGACCCCGGCTACCGGTACGAATTCATCGAGGCCGACGACGATTCCGGCGCGGTGAGCCCGTCCCAGCCCGTCCGCGCCCTGGCGTCGGACTCCCCTGGTGCGATCGAGGGTTTCACCGGGACGCTGCCCAAGCCCGGCGTGCGGGCGGGAGGCCTGATCACGTTGGCCGGCGATCAGCCCGGCGACGGCGCCCGTCTGCCGATGCTGCCGGAGAGCTGGGACGGCCCGTAGGTCGCGCCGCTAACCGAGATGCGCGGACAGTAACCAGGCCCCTACGGACTTGCGGCCGTTGCCCTCGTCACGGATGTCGGCACCGGCGAAGGCCTGGAAGCCTTCCAGAAAGCTCTCCGGCACGTTGGCGTGGATACGTGCCGGGCGGATCTCGTCGATCACCCAGTACTTGGAGACCGCGTCGCGCAGTTCGTCTTCGGTGACCGCGTTGACCGGGCCATCGGCCGGCATGGCGGCGCGGTCAAAGACCAGCACGAAGTACGACGCTCCGGGCGCGGCGGCCCGCACGATCGACTGCTGATAGCCGTCGCGCAGCTCGACGGGCATCGAGTGGAACAGGGTGCTGTCGACGATGGTTCCGAAGCGGCCGTCGTACCCGGTGAAGGCACTGATGTCCGCGACGTCGAAGCTGGCGCTGGTCAGGCCGCGCCGGGCGGCCTTCTCGCGCGCCAACTCGATGGCGGTGGGCGACTGGTCCAGGCCCACCGTGGTGAAACCGCGTTCGGCGAGGTACAGCGACACCGCCGCCTCACCGCAACCGGCGTCGAGCACGTCGCCGTGGAACTTGCCGGCCTCGATGAGGGCCGCGATCTCGGGCTGCGGCTCACCGATGCTCCATGGCGGCCGGTTGCCCTCGCCCATCTCGGGGGCCTCGCCCCGGTAAGCAGCTTCGAACATCTCTTGCGTTGGCTGAGTCATACCACCATTGATATCAACCAACCTGATATGTGTCAACAAAGTTGATATAGCGGGGATCGGCCCGGCGATGCCCGTGGTGGCCGCTACCGAAGTGTCGCGGTCAGGTAGCCCGACGCGTCGCCGAACGAGGCCAGCTCATCGTTGGGCACGCCGAACCCCTGGGCGGCGAAGGCCTGCTCGGTGGTCCAGATGTCGGTCTGCCACCCGCGCGCGGCGAGGTATTCGGCCGCGGTGTTGCGCTCGCCGGTGTAGAAAAGCTCGGCCAGATTGATGCTGGACCCGATGCGCCGTGACCGCTCGGTCAGCTTCTGTGCCCAATCCGACGGAATCTTGCGCAGGTCCAAGTGTTCTGTGGCGATCCGGCTGCCGGTCGCCGACGCGGCGGCGATGTTGTCGAACAGGCGGTCTTGCGCCTCGGGCGGCAAGTAGACGAGCAGGCCCTCGGCGCTCCAGGCGGTCGGTTGTGCGGCGTCGAATCCGGCATCCGCGAGCGCCGCCGGCCAATCGTCTCGCAGGTCGATCGGAACCGTCCGCCGCTCCGCGCCCGGCGCGGCACCCAGGCCGGCCAGCGTCCGCGTCTTGAACTCGATGACCTCGGGTTGGTCGATCTCGTAGACGATCGTGCCCGCGGGCCAGGCCAGCCGGTAGGCCCTGGTGTCCAGTCCGGACGCCAGGATGACGGCTTGCCGGATGCCCGAGCCCGTCGCTTGCAGGAAGAAGTCGTCGAAGAACCGGGTGCGCACCGTGATCTGTTCCTTGACGGCCTGGCGGTTCAGCAGCGGATCGTCGCTGCGGTCGAGCGGGCTGTCGAGGAGCTTGATGAAGGTCTCGGTGCCGACGGCGCGCACGAGCGGGTCGGCCCAGGGGTCGTTCAGCAGGGCGTCCGGGCCTTGGGAGGCGATCGCGCGCTGTGCGGCGACCGCTGTCGCGGTGACTCCGACGCTGGACGCCAGATCCCACGTGTCGTTCTCGGTGCGGGCCACGCCAATCTCCTCTCGGCCACGAACGCCTGATTAGTTAGCTTATGTAAGTGTCGACTCGACTGTACCCGCTCCGCCGGAGCAGGCGGTGGTGTTCACTGTCGTTATGGGCGACCACATCGAGCTGAGCCCCAGGGGCTGGGTCCGCGAGCAGACCGAACAAATCCTGGGCCGCGGCACCACCGACGGGGTCGAGGTCTTCGACCGGCCCATCGTCCTGCTGACCGTCACGGGGGCGAAGTCCGGCAAACGGCGTTATGTACCGCTGATGCGGGTCGAGAAGGACGGCCGCTACGTCATCGTCGCGTCCCACGGTGGCGCCCCCGAGCATCCCGCGTGGTACGCCAACGTCAAGGCGAACCCGACGGTGACGCTGCAAGACGGCGACAAGGTCGCCACGCTCACGGCTCGCGAACTCGAGGGGCCCGAGCGCGACGAGTGGTGGCAGCGGGCCGTTGAGGCCTTTCCTCCCTACGCGGAATACCAAACCAAGACGGCACGACAGATCCCGGTCTTCGTTCTGGAATGAGAGATTTGCGGCACCGCTGACGGGCCCGCGCAAACATTTGCATTCGATATGCGCCCGGCCCGTCCGGTTGACCGGTCTTGGTTGCCCACCTACTTTCGTACGCAGAGGCCAGGCACGCCCCGCTGAACAATGATGTTCAGTGAATTTGAATCGCCTGGGCCGCACGGCTTTACGAAGTGTTCCGGTTGCCGTTGTCGGATGGATACCCCAAAAGTCCACCGTCATTGACGAATTCAGGAGAAGCTCTTGCAACACGCTGAATCGTCGGGTCGGCAAGGCGTGGAGCAGGGCGTATCGTCCCGCATTGACCGGTTCCGCGAGATCGCCCAATACGACCTGCCCGCATCGCTGGTGGTTTTCCTGGTGGCGCTCCCGTTGTCCCTCGGGATCGCAATCGCTTCGGATGCGCCCGTTCTCGCCGGCTTGATCGCGGCGATCGTCGGGGGCATCGTCGGAGGATGGATCGGCGGATCGCCGCTGCAGGTCAGTGGGCCCGCCGCCGGACTGACCGTCATCGTCGCCGATGTCGTCCATCAGTTCGGCTGGGGCATCACATGTTTCATCACGGTCGTCGCCGGAATCCTGCAAGTTGTGTTGGGATTCAGCCGAATTGCACGCGCCGCACTGGCGATCTCGCCGGTCGTCGTGCACGCCATGCTGGCCGGCATCGGGATCACGATTGCGCTACAGCAAGTGCACGTGCTGCTGGGCGGCGCCTCGGAAAGCTCGGCATGGAGCAATGTCACCGGGCTGCCCGCGCAGATCGTCGGCGCCCACCGGCCGGGGCTGGTGCTGGGGCTGCTGGTGATCGCCATCCTCGTCGCCTGGCGCTGGGCTCCGGCGCGGGTGGCCGGCATCCCCGGGCCACTGGTCGCCATCGTGGTGGTCACGGCGATCTCGGTGGTGTTCCCCTTCCACGTATCCCGGATCGTGCTGAACGGCTCGGTGCTCGACGCGCTGCAATTACCGACGCTGCCGCACGGGAATTGGGGCGCCGTCGTGATCGCCGTCATCACGGTCACCCTGATCACCAGCGTTCAGAGCCTGCTGACTGCGGTATCGATCGATCGCATGCACAACGGACCGCGAACCGACTTCAACCGCGAGCTGATCGGGCAGGGCGCCGCGAACATCGCATCGGGGGCGATCGGTGGGCTGCCCATCGCCGGTGTCATCGTGCGCAGTGCGGCCAACGTGAACGTCGGTGCGAGAACGCGTGCCTCGACGATCATGCACGGGTTCTGGATCCTGCTCTTCGCCGTGCCCTTCGCCGGGCTGGTCGAAAAGATCCCGACCGCTGCGCTTGCCGGCCTACTCATCGTCATCGGGATCGAACTGCTCAAACCGGCGCACATCGAAACCGCCTTGCGCAACGGTGATCTCGCCGTCTACCTGGTGACCATCACCAGCGTCGTCTTTCTCAACCTGCTGCACGGCGTCATGATCGGACTCGCCTTGGCCGTCATCGTGACCGGTTGGCGGGTGGTGCGCGCCCGGATCGAGGCCAAGCCCGTGGGGGATGGATGGCACGTCGTCGTCGAGGGGGCGTGCACGTTCCTGTCGTTGCCGAGGCTGACCGGTGTCCTGGCGTCCATCCCGGAACGCACGTCGGTGACGCTGCACCTGCTCACGACCTATCTCGACCATGCGGCCCATCAGGCGATCAGCGACTGGGAGCGGCGGCATACCGCCATGGGCGGGGAGGTTCATCTCCGCGAAACGTTCGAGACGGAATCCGTTGGGGACGAGGGCAAGCCGTCAAAACCCCACCGCCGCAACGCGCACCTGAGCCTGGTCGCTCAGCTGTCCGCGGACGCGCGCGCCTGACGCGGGACGCTAGCTCAGGTCGGCGGCCACTCGTTCCAATGCGGCGAGGTGGTCGTCGACGTGCGCGAAGCCGGCCTTCATGGTGTTCACCGACAGATGGCTGGCCCCGGCGGCTTTCCACGCGGCGATGTCGGCGGCGAGCTTGTCGGGGTCACCGGTCCAGCTGACCCGGCCTTCCATGCCGATGCTCCGCGGGTCCCGGCCCGCCGCCTCGGCCGCCCGGTTCACCTGCGCGAGCGCGTGGTCCAGGTCGGGGCCCGGCGCGGTCATCGGAAACCACCCGTCGCCGAGGCGACCGGCGCGTTCGTAGGCCCGATCGGAGGCCGCCCCGAACCACACCGGGATCGGCCGCTGGGTGGGCAGGGGGGCCAGGCCCGCGCCGGTCACGGTGTGGTACTTGCCCTTGAAGGTGACCGATCGCTGCGTCCACAGCATGCGCATGAGCTCGACCTGTTCTTCGGAACGTTTTCCGCGGTTGGTGAACGTCTCCCCGAGCGCTTCGTACTCCACGGCGTTCCAGCCCAATCCGACACCGAGCCGCAAGCGCCCGCCGGTGAGCAGGTCGACCTCGGCGGCCTGCTTGGCCACCAGCACCGACTGCCGCTGCGGCAAAATGATGACGCCCGTGACGAGTTCCAGGCTGGTGACCGCGGCCAGGTAGCCCATCATGACGAACGGCTCGTGAAACGTCGAGTCGATGTCGTAGGGGCCCTCGAAGCCCCGGTGCACGGTCGTGTCGGCGCCGACGACATGGTCGTAGGCCAGGATGTGGGCGAACCCGAGTTCTTCGACGCGCTCGGCGTAGGCGCGTACGACGGCGGGGTCCGGTCCGAGCTCGGTCTGCGGGAAGACGACTCCGATGCGCATTCGCGGTTCAACCGTCCCGCATCGCGATTGCTTCCCACGCGGCCCGTCGCTGGATACCGCGCGGGCTTCACGCATGATGGGGACGTGACGGCCAAGGAACTGAGCGGCGTGCTGAGGGTCGGCGAGCTGGAGCCGACGCTGGCAGAAGAACTGGCGGCGCGCTACGACATTGCGAAGCTTCCCGACGGCCCGGCGCGAGCCCGATTCCTGGCCGAGCACGGAGCCGACGTGCGCGTGCTGCTGACGTGGGGACCGCCGGGCGTCGACGCCGACACCATCGCCGCGCTGCCCAACCTCGAGGCCATCGTCAACGACGGGGCCGGGGTGGACCTGATCGACCTGGCGGCGGCGAAGCGCCGGGGCATCGGCGTGAGCAACACCCCGGACGTGCTGTCGGACACGGTCGCCGACACGGCGCTGGGCCTGATGCTGATGACCCTGCGCCGCTTCGGCGCCGCCGACCGCTACGTGCGGGCGGGCCGCTGGGCGCGCGAGGGCCGGTTCCCGTACGCCAGGGACGTCAGCGGCCTCCAGGTGGGCATCCTCGGCCTGGGCCGCATCGGTTCGGCGATCGCCACCCGGCTGCTCGGATTCGATTGCGCCATCGCGTATCACAACCGGCGTCGCATCGACGGGTCGCCCTACCGCTACGCCGCGTCGGCTGTGGAGCTCGCCGAGTCGGTCGACGTGCTGGTCGTCGCCACCACGGGCGACCACGAGTCCCACAAGCTGGTCGACCGCTCCGTGCTGGCGGCCTTGGGTCCCGAGGGGTATCTGATCAACATCGCCCGGGGCAGCGTCGTCGATCAGGACGCGCTGGTGGAGCTGCTCGTCGGCGGCGGGCTGGCGGGGGCCGGCCTGGACGTCTACGCCGACGAGCCGCATGTGCCGGCCGAACTGTGCGACCTGGACAACGTGGTCCTTCTCCCGCACATCGGCAGCGCCACGGCCCGGACCCGCCGGGCGATGGCGCTGCTGGCGATCCGCAACCTCGACAGCTACCTCGACACCGGCGAACTCGTGACGCCGGTGCTGACGCCGCGCCGTCGGCGCTGACCGCCTCCCGGCGCCGTGACCAGGCGATCCTGGATGGAAACCGGTCTGTGGCCGAAGCGATACCGCGAGAAGGTTATCGCCGCAACCGCATCTGGGTATCCGGCTCTCATGAGTCCGCTACTGCAGGAGACAGCCGCGCCGGTGCGCTTGACGCTCGCCGGCACAGCGCGCCCCGACACGGCGGCGAAGTGGCGCCATGTATTGCAACACTGGCTGCGGCACGAGGTGCGCGCGCCGGAGGACATTCGTGAGGACGTCGTTCTGGGGGTGAACGAGGCGTTGGCCAATTGCGTCGAGCACGCCTACCGCTCCCGTCGCGAGGCCGGCGCAATGAAATTGCAGGCCAGCTACGATCCCGGCGCCGAGTCAATCCGGGTATGCGTCAGCGATCGCGGAAGTTGGCGCAAGCCCTCGTCGAGGCTGACCACCGATCCCCGCGCCTCGCGTGGCATCACGCTGATGCACCGCCTCGCCGATCACTGCACGATCCACGCCCGCCCCAACGGCACCAGCGTCTACTTGGACTACACAACCGACGCGGATAACGCTGTCCAACAATAACTTTCACGCTGGGTTCCAGCTCAGCCGCCCGAGGGCGCCGAGGGCGTGAACGTGACCGGCATGCGCTCGAGGCCGCTGACGAAGTTGGCCGGCCGCAGCGGCAGCGGGTCCTGAGACACCAGCTCCATGTCGGGCAGGCGTTTGAGTAGTCGCTCGAGCATCATCGAGAGCTCCAGACGCGCCAGCTGGTTGCCCAGGCAGAAATGGGTTCCGAAGCCGAACGCCAGATGGTTGTTGGGATAGCGGTCGATCCGGAAGCTCTCGGGATCCCCGAACACGGCCTCGTCGAAGTTCGCCGATTCGAAGAGCAGGATGATTTTCTCGCCCCGCGCGAGCTGGGTGCCGTGGAACTCGAGATCGGCGGTCATGGTGCGGGCCATGTTCTTGACCGGCGCGGTCCACCTGAGCATCTCTTCGATCGCGTTGGGCAGCAGCGCCACGTCGTCGACCAGTTGCCGGTGCTGTCGCGGGTGGCGCAGGATCTGCGCGGTGCCGCCGGACAGCGTGTGCCGGGTGGTCTCGTCGCCGCCGATGAGCAACAACAACACCTCGGTCACGATCTCGTGGTCGGCGAGCTTCTCGCCGTCGACCTCCGCGTGCACCAGCACGCTGACCAAGTCATCGGTCGGCTCGGCCTTGCGCGCCGCGATCATGCTCGTCATGTATTCGGTGTAGGCGGCGAAGGCGTCGATGGAGACCTGGAAGTCCTCTTGCGCGGTCGTGCTGCTGAGCATGGTGACCATGTCGTCAGACCAGCGCAGAAACATCTGCCGCTCCTCGGGCAGCACCCCGAGCATGTCGCCGATGACCGCCATGGGCAGCGGGGCCGCAAGGTCCCAGACGAAGTCGCACTCGCCGCGTTCGCAGACGTTGTCGATCAGGGCGTCGCACAGCGCGCCGATCGAGGCCTCCCGGTCCTTGACGCGTTTCCGGGTGAAGCCCGCGTTGACGAGTTTGCGCCGCAACAGGTGGGCGGGGTCATCCATCGCGATCATCATGGGCGGCGCGTCCTGGTCCGGCCGGATACCGCCGGCGTTGGAGAACAGCTCGGGCGCCCGCTCGGCGTCGATCACGGCCTGATACGTCGCCGCGGCGGCCAACCCGTTGCGGTCCCGAAAGACCGGCTCGTTCTCGCGCATCCACCGATAGACCGGGCGCGAGTCGCCCGCGTAGAAGGCGCCGTCGGTCAGATCGACGTCGGGCCGTGGCCGATTTCGCGTGTCAACAATGCTTGGCATGGCTCACCCTTCCCCGAATCGGGCATGCGCGGTCTTACCGTGGACCTTACAGTAGGTGCCGTGGTAGCAATCGCCCCCTCACGCCGGCCCCGGTGCGGCGCGCTCGCGTAGCGCCGTCAGGAACATCTCGTCCATCCGCGGACTCACCTCGGCCAGGGTCGCGGCGCTGACGTAGCGCGCGGAGCCGAAGACGCGCTCGAGCTCTTCGGCGGCGGTGGCGCTCCCGATGGACAGGCACAGGCAGGCCACGCCGTCGCCACGGAGTTCCTCGAGCGCCTTGTTCGCGTCGGCCTCCGCGTAGCGACCGTCGTAGCCGTCGTCGTAGGGGCACCCGTCGGACAGGACAAGAAGCAGCCGGTTGGGTGTGCCGGACTCGGTGTTGAGTATCTCCCCCGCGCCGCGGATCGCCGCACCCAGGCGCGTATACCCCGACGGCTCAAGCTGATTGAGCCGCGCGCGTTGCGGGGCGCCGAAACGCTGTCCGAACGTTTTGATCGCCGGCAGGTGCACGGCGTGCCGCCCGTGGGACCGAAACGCGTAGATGGCCACGCGGTCGCCGAGTTCCTCCAGGGTCATCGCCACGGTTGCCGCCGCGCGCCGCTGGTGGTCGTGGACCCTGTTCCCCCGCTGGTCGGCGTCGGTGGCCGATCCGGACGCGTCGAGCAGGATGAGGACGCCGAGGTTCCGAACGACGTTGCGGCGCTGGGTGTAGACGGCGTCCGTGGGTGAACAACCGGAGCGCAGGTCGACGAAGAGATCGACGAGCGCCTCGATGTCGATCTCGTCACCGTCGGGGCGCGCACGTAGGAGCTTGGGGCCGAGACCGACGCGTGCCAATCGTCGCCGCAGCTCGTCGTCGTGCGAGACGTGCGCGGCCGAGATGTGGGTGGGCTCGGTGAGCGGAAAATCGATGACGCGGCACCAGTCCGCCCGATAGCGGTTGTTGAAGACGTCCCATTCCGGATGCAGTGCACCGCCGATTCCCAGCGCCGCGCCGGGCCGGTCGCCGACGAAATTGATGCGCGTCGGAAGTGGACGGGCTGACGCGCCGACCGCCCGTGCCGGCCGAATCGAGCGCGCCTCAAACTCCCCGCCCGACGGGTCGTCGCCGCGCGACGGCGCCTCGCCCAACAGCTTTCGCAGAAAGTCCATCAGTGCCCGCGAACTGAACAGCGGGTTCTCGAACAGCTTGAGGACCTTGCTTTCCTCGGAGGCGGCCTCGTCCTCGTCGTCGGGCTCCCGCTCGGCGACGAGCTCGCTCGCCGTCCGCAGGTTCGTATTCGTGGCCGGCGCGGCCCCGCTGTCGGACGACGCCAGGAGTTGGGCCGGCCGGATGACACCGAACCACGCCGGAGGGTCCGCGATTCGGCTTGTGCCCCTGGCCATTTCGAGGGACCCGTCCGCGGTTGCGGTGCGGGGCTCACCGTCGGGGCAAAGCGCCGCCGCCAGCGCAACGGTGGGGGCGAGTTCGGCGAGCACCCGGTGGCCTTCCAGCGCGAGGTAGCGGCGCGCGATCGCCGGCCGGCCCCGCAGCCGCTTCACCAGCCGCCGATCCAGGCTGCCCGCGCCGAGCAGCGCGGCCTGGACCAGCACCTGCCGGCGCTGCTGCCCGGCGGGGTCGGCGGCCGGGACGAAGATGACGCCGCCGTTCGTGTAGGCGTCCTGGCCGGGCGCCGCCTGGGCGACGTCGACCGCCCGGCCGGCCAGGTGGGTGGCGAGGAGCCGATACCGTTGCGGGCCAACGGGTTCCATCATCCTGGAGGCAGCAGGGAATCGACGAGCTCGCCGAGCGCCGTGACGACCTCCCGGTCATCGGAGAGGATCCGCACGATCGCCGCCTGGACGGCGCTGCGCAGGCTGAGTCCTTCGGCGACCAGGCTGCCGGCCAGGATCAGCGTGCGGGTGGATGACACTTCGCGCAGCGGTGAGCCATCGAGCTTTCGGATCGCGTTGCCCACGGTGACCAGGGCGCGCGCCGTCGCATCGTCGATTCCCGCTTCGTGGGCAACGACTTCCGTCTCGGCCTCGACGGGCGGGAAGTCGAGTTCGATGGCCACGAATCGCTGCCGGGTCGACTCTTTGATGTTCTTCAGCACGCTCTGGTAGCCGGGATTGTAGGAAATGACCAGTTGAAATCCCGGTGCCGCGGGCACCGTCGTTCCCAGGCGGTCGACCAGAAGTTCGCGGCGATGATCGGCGAGCGGATGGATGACCACCGTGGTGTCCTGGCGCGCCTCGACGATCTCGTCCAGGTAGCAGATCGCGCCCTCGCGAACGGCCCGCGTCAACGGCCCGTCCACCCAGACCGTTTCTCCCCCTTTGAGAAGGAAACGCCCGACCAAGTCGGCCGACGTCATGTCTTCGTGCGCCGCGACGGTGATCAGGTTGCGGCCGAGCGCGTGGGCCATCGCCTCCACGAACCGGGTCTTCCCACATCCCGTCGGGCCCTTCAGCAGCACCGGCAGGCCGCGGCGGGCGGCGGCGCGGAACACCTCCACCTCATCGCCGGCGGGCCGATAGAACGGCGCCTCCGACGCCGGGCGCACGGTGGTCTGGGAATTCGTCAGCACCTAGCGCCCTCGCGCGCGCTCGAAGGGGACGACCTCCGGCAGCTGGCCGCCCGGCGGGAGGACGAGATGGCCGTGCACGTCGACGTACCCGGAACGCTTGGTGGGTATGGGCAGAGCGGGATTCGGGCATGGCGTGTCCGTCCCGTCGCCGCAGATGCCGCCGTTGAAGTACGAACGCTTCTGGTGGTCTTGGGGCCACGGGTCGGAGTGCATCCCGATCCATTGCGCGGGCACGTTGTAGAAGAAAAAGAAGCACGAGCTGACGCCGGCGAAGATCGCCAGGAAGCGCGTGAACTGCTGTCTGGCGAATCCGCCTCGCACGTGGTCCAATCCGCGTTCGACCACGGTGCGGCCGCGATCGTCGGTGAAGAAGCGCAGACAGCACAGCGCGGCCTGCACACCACCCCACATCAGGCCTTCGTAGACCGGCCATTGGTAGTAGGTGTCGGCATTGATCGACACGGACCTGATGGCGCCGGGGTAGGTGTAGAAGCCGATCGGTAGCAGGACCAGACCCTCCATGACGAAATCGAAGACAAACGCGAGCGCGTAGGTGACGAGGACCAAGCGAAGATTGCTGAGGTTCGGCCAGCGCGTCTTGATTTTGCGCATGATCCAACACCCGACGATCGTGATCAGCAGGACGCCGTAGGCGTAACCCGGAGCGTTGGTCAACAACGGCTCGGACACCTGACGGCCCGGCTCCTCCGGGGAGACCCAACCCGGAATGTTCGACGACCAGGAGCCGCGGTTGAACAGCCAGGTGTTGTAGGTGCACCACGTGTTGAAGTAGTTCAGCAGCGGATCCTGGAAGAACATCAGGCCCATCGACAGCACGAGCATGCCGTCCAACGTGATCCGCCGCTCGCGCCGCCACGGCCTGATGAAGAACCACCACACGACGACCGGCAGCGCGATCCACAACACCACCGCGTTCGCCATCAGCGGCACCTTCATGTACATCGGCGGCTCGCTCGGCCCCGACGGCACCCGTTCGAAATACGGGCCGGTGATCCACCGGATCCACACGTAGAGCTGGAGCACCAGCAGCGCGCCACCGGCGGCGGCCCAAATCTTGATCGGTCGCACCGGCGACGCGGCCTGCGCGCCGAGTTCGCCCGCGCCGGGCAGTGGCTCGGTGACGGACGACGGCTGGTTCCTGTTCGCGAGATCGCTCATGACGCTGGTGTCCTCCGGGGTCGGCATTCCACGCTCCGAGCAATATACTCACGAGTATCTGAGAAACGGAATAGCTTCTCGCAAGCTCTGGCAGAATCTGGCGCATGGTTGAGCGTTGGACGCGAGAGCGCCGCCTCGAGCACACTCGCTCGCTATTGGTCGACGCCGCCGAGGAAGTCTTCGGCGAAAAGGGGTTCGTCGCCGCGACGCTCGACGA
Source organism: Mycobacterium paraintracellulare (assembly GCF_000276825.1). NCBI lineage: Bacteria > Bacillati > Actinomycetota > Actinomycetes > Mycobacteriales > Mycobacteriaceae > Mycobacterium > Mycobacterium paraintracellulare. The sequence continues at coordinate 132,170 of NC_016948.1, forward strand.
TATCGCCCACGCCGCCGGGTACACGAAAGGCGCCATCTACAAACACTTCTCGACGAAGGAAGACCTGTTTCTGGCGGTCAGCGACCGCTACTGGCGCCGGTACTTCGTCAACTTCACCGAGGTGATGGCGCCGGCGACGCAGGTCGGTGCGCGCGAACTCGACGAGATCGCCAAGCGCTGGAGTCAGCTCAGCCGCGATCGGGGGGCGGAGCACGCCGCGCTGGGTCACGAGTTCATGCTGTACCTGCTGCGCAACCCCGAGGCGCGGGAACGCGTGGCCGCCAAGCGATCAGAGGCCGTCGAGGCGCTGGCCAAGTTCATCGTGGCGGGCATCGACCGGCTCGGCGGGACGTTGCTGATCCCCGCGTCGACGTTCGCCCAGGTCCTCGTCGCCACCAGCGACTCGGTGGTGTTGGGCAGTCAACTCGATGACGTGGACCTCTTCCGCCCGATCGTCGAGATGTACGTGTCGGTGATCAAGCTGCCCTGACCGCCGATCCGAAAAGGGCTGTGGCGCACGGCATCTCAGGCACCCGTGGCGATCTCCAGGTCCTTCAACGACTCCTCTAGATGACCGAGCATCCGCTGCAGGTGCGGGACGCTGCGCCGGCAGCCGACCAGGCCGAAGTCGAGGTTGTCGGCGTTGTTGGTCACCGTGATGTTGACCGCCTGGCCGTCGAGGGGAATGGACAGCGGATAGTTTCCGTCCAGGCGGGCCCCGCGCCAGTACAGCTGCTCCGAGCGACCCGTCGACACGTTCGAGATGACGATGTTGAACGGCGGCGAGGCCGCGGAAAGGTAGCCGGGGACCAACCCGAGGAACAGGCCCCCGATGTTGAAGGCGGACAGGGCCAACTGCTGAACCGGCGGCAGCTGCCAGAACACCTCTTTGGTGTCGCGAATGGATGCGCTGATGACCTCGAGCCGTCTCGCCGAATCGTCGAGATCGGTGGCGAGGTTGCACAGGAAGGTACCGACCATGTTCCCGCCGCGGTCGTCGTCGTCCTTGCGCAGATTCACCGGGACCATCGCGGTCAGTGGGGCGTCCGGCAGCGCGTTCTGATCCAGCAGGTAAGCGCGCAGGGCCCCGGCCGACATGGCGAGAATGACGTCGTTGACCGTGACGCCGGCGGCCGCCTTGACCGCGTTGATGCGCTCCAACGCCCAGGACTGGGCCGCCACCCGCCGCGCACCGCCGATCCGGACGTTGAACATCGACCGCGGCGCCTGGAACGGGAGCGTGAGTTGTTGTTCGAGCAGCGCGGCCCGCGCGAGCTTCAGCGTGGACGGCGCCAGCGCCAGCGCCGACCCCGCGGTGCGGCCCACCCGCCCGAACAGGGACGGACTTCTGCGTCCGCCGCGCTTGCGCGGCGCCATGCTCCACGGGACCCGCACCTCGTCGTCGTCGGGATCGGAGGTGAAGGCCCGCTGCATCAGGCGAAGCGCCGAGACGCCGTCCATCAGGGAGTGGTGGTACTTCGTGTACACGGCGTACCGCCCGTCCTGCAGGCCCTCGACCAAATGCGCCTCCCACATCGGGCGGTGCCGGTCGAGCAGGCTGCCGTGCAGCCGGGAAACCAGCTCCAGGAGGTCTCGCACCCGTCCCGGTTCCGGAAGCGCGGAACGGCGAAGGTGGTAGTCGAGCTCGACCTCCTTGTCGAAGGACCACGCGACGTTGGTGACGCCGCCGAAGAAGGCCGGACGCTTGCTGAAGGCCGGTTGCACGTCGGTGCATTCGAGCATCGCCTGATAGGACTCGCGGACGAAATGCGGGCCGGCATCCTCGGGCGGCTCGAAGAGCTGTAGCGCGCCCACGTGCATCGGATGTTCGCGTGATTCGCCGATGAGGAACAGCGCATCCGTCGGTGATATCGGTTCCATGCGTGTCGCCCCCAACTGTTGCCGTCGCGCCGCCCACCGGAGGGACGGCCTACCTCCTAATAGCCACAGCGGGTGGCGGCCCAAACGGCCATCCGCCGCGGGACGGTCGCTAGCGGACGTCGTCGGCGAGCGCGCGAGCCTCCCGCTCGGTTTCGACCGCGGGCCCGGAGCCCGGCAACGGCTTGCCGGCGACCTCGGGGGTGAACAGGAGCGTGATCGCGCCCACCACGCCCCCGAAGATCAGCATGTAGGCCGGCACCATCACGTTGCCGGTGCCCGAAACCAGAGCCTGGGCGATCAGCGGCGTGATGCCGCCGACGAGTGAAATCGAGATGTTGTAGGAGATGGCCAGCGCGCCGTAGCGCACGTTGGTGGGGAACAGCGCCGGCAGCATGGCCGGCCCGGTGCTGTCGAAGCACAGCTCCATCAGGCCGATCAGCAGCACGCCGATGAAGATCACCGGGTAGATGCCGCCGAAGCGGATGAGCAGGAACGCCGGGATGGAGGCGACGATCAGCAGGCCGCACCCCGTCCACATGATGGGTTTGACGCCGATGCGATCGGACAAGGCCGCGACTAGCACCACCGTGCCCATCAGGATCGCCAACGTGGTCACGATCATGACGAGTCCGGCGGTGTGGCCCACGCGCACGAACAGCCGCAGGTACGTCGGCAGGTATCCGGTGAGCATGAAGTCGGCGACCTGGGAGGTCAGCACCAGCGCCGCGCAGATCAGCATGGGTCGCCACTGCTCGACGATGGTGCGGTGAATCTGTTGACGGCCCTGGTCGCCCGCGTGCGCGTCGTCGTGGGCGCTCTGGTAGGCCGAGGACTCCTCGAGCCGCAGCCGCAGGAACAGCGCGACCAGCCCGAAAGGCAAGCCCAACAGCAGCGGAATCCGCCAGCCGTAGGTCAGCATGGCGTCCTCGGGCAGCCAGGTCTGCAGCCCGGTCACCAGCAACCCCGCCAGGACGAACCCCACTAGATTGCCCATCGGCAGGAACCCGACCATCATGCCGCGTTTGTGATCGGGGGCCTGCTCGACGAGATAGGTCATGGCGCCGACGTATTCACCACCGGTCGACAGGCCCTGGAATATTCGCGCGAGGACGAGCAGGATCGGCGCCCAGATGCCGATGGTGCTGTAGGTGGGCAGCAGGCCGGTCACGGTCGTGCTCACCGTCATCATCAGGATGGTGACCACCAGGACGCGGTGGCGCCCGATCCGGTCGCCCAGCGGACCGAAGATGAACCCGCCGAGCGGACGCACGACGAACGCCGCCGCGAGCGTTCCGAAGGTCGCGATGAGGTGGACTCCGCTGACGTTCTTGCCGGGATAGAACACCTGGGCGATCGTGGTCGCGATGTACCCGTAGACCCCGAAGTCGTACCACTCCATGAAGTTCCCGATCGCGGTGCCCATGATGGTTCGGCGCATCGCGGGGTCGGCGACCCTGATTTCTCTACGTGCCCATTTCCTCCGGCGGCGTCGAATAACCATCGAATCAAGACTTACCCACAACTTTCTCAGGGACAACCGGCGGGGTGGGCTTCACGGGCCTGACGTGGGACGACCGGCGGCGATCGCCGCGATCCCGCTCGGCCACGATCGCGTGCGACAAACGCCAGCTAGAACGGGTCGCCGGCATTGACGTCGGCGGCATCGCTGCGCCACCGGAGCCGACGCGCGGTTATCCCTGTCACGTTCGCCCGGTCACGGGCGCGCGTCACTGGCCTTTCAGGCTGCCGATGCGCAACGAGAAGTCCGCGGGCTCGGGGCGGGGGGCCTCCACCTGCTCGACATAGCGACGCGGGTCCCGGTCCGTGATGGGCAGCCCCTCGGTGGTGGGGTGCTCGGCCATGAACTCGCTGTATTGGCGCCCGAGCGCTTCGCGAAGGCCGATCGGGGCGTTGCGGCGGAAGTCCGAGAGCCCTTCGCGTTCCTCCTCGCCCATGTGATCGTCGTTGGCCTCGCGGGTGCGCCCGACCGCCGCCCACCACTGCTCGCTGCCGAGTTCGGCCGCGTCGGCGTCGCGGACCCCGTCGCGGATGTCGTTGTGGTCACCGATGGCGTCGAGGGTTTCGCCCTCGGCGTCCTCGCCACCCCGTTTGAGCAGTTGGGGGTAGAAGATCTTTTCCTCGATGTAGGCGTGCACGTCGAGCTTGTCGGCGAGCGGCCGCCACACCCGTTCGAGCCCGGTGTGGTCGGCCGGCTGCTGTGCCTGGAGGTAATCCAGCTGGGCGAACTGTTCGCGGAACCAATCGTGGTCGGCGAGGATCAACATGGTGATGGCGGCCATCGGTGCTCCTCCGCCCCTGTGACGCCGGTCAGCCGGCTGGGTTATCGCGTTCGACATCATTGAAGAACGCCAGCCTCGTCTTACCCGCTTGCGGGGTCGATGTAACGACCCCGCCGGCACCGCCTGGATGTGCGTGCCCGAGTTGCTCTGCGCCGCAGGGGATTAGCAAATTTGCGCCGACGTAAGTGTTCTGGCAGGCTGAGAGCCATTTCGGCGGCACTAGGCTGGTCGGGAACTCGGCGGAGGGGCACGGTGTGCCGGCCGGATACACTGGGGCGTCCGTGCGGCGATCGATTCGATCGCGCCGTTGAACCCGATATGAATAAGTCAGAGGTTGTGCCTTGTCCGAAAATCCCGGCGATGCCGTCAGCTTGGAACCGCATTTCGAGGACGTACAAGCGCACTACGACCTGTCCGACGAGTTCTTCGCGCTTTTCCTGGATCCGACGCGGACCTACAGCTGCGCGTATTTCGAGCGCGAGGACATGACGCTGGAAGAGGCGCAGATCGCCAAGGTCGACCTCTCGCTGGGCAAGCTGGGATTGCAGCCGGGCATGACGTTGCTCGACGTCGGGTGCGGCTGGGGCACCACGATCGTCCGCGCGCTCGAGCGCTATGACGTCAACGTCGTCGGGCTCACGCTGAGCCGCAATCAGCAGGCGCACGTGCAGCGCCGCCTCGACGCGCATCCGTCCGCGCGGTCCAAGCGGGTGCTGCTGCAGGGCTGGGAGCAGTTCGACGACAAGGTCGACCGCATCGTGTCGATCGGCGCCTTCGAGCACTTCGGGCGTGACCGCTACGACGATTTCTTCAAGACCGCCTATGAGGCTCTTCCGGCGGACGGCGTGATGATGCTGCACACAATCATCAAGCCCAGCGACGAGGAGTTCGCCGAGCGCGGGCTGCCCATCACCATGACCAAGCTGCGCTTCATGAAATTCATCATGGACGAGATCTTCCCGGGCGGGGATCTACCCCAGGCCAAGGGCGTCGTGGAGCACGCCCAGCGTGCCGGCTTCGGGGTGAAGCTGGTGCAGCCGCTGCGCCTGCACTACGCGCGCACCCTCGACACCTGGGCGGCCGCACTCGAGGCGCGCCGCGACGAGGCCATCGAGATTCAGTCCGAAGAGGTCTACGACCGGTACATGAAGTACCTGACCGGCTGCGCGGACCTGTTCCGTGAGGGCTACACCGACGTCGCGCAGTTCACCCTGACCAAAGGCTGACGCCCGTCCTGTGCCCCCATCCCGGGGGGCGCCCGGTTTACCGGCATAGCACGGCGGGTAGTTCCACGGCAACAACCTGATTCGGTGGGTGTCGATGTCCTTCGGCGCAAGCCGCAGGAAGGACGGATCGTGGCCGCCAAACACCGCATGCCGGAGTCGCTGGAGCAAACCCAGACGCCGACCGATCGAGGTCAGCGTCTGTCCGGTGCGGCGAAGGTGTGCGAGATCGTCTGTGCTGCCCTGATATGCGCGGCGTGCCTGACGGCGTTGGTGCTCAACGGGGTTCGCGCCGACAAACGAACCGTGACCGCCGAGGTCAGTCCGCCTTCCGTCTCGCAGCCGGTGAAGCAGGAGGGCACCGTGATCGCCGTGACGGTGGACTCGGTCACCATGCGCAGCCCCGACGGGTACACCCAGACCTATCGCTTCACCCCGGACACCACCGTCATCACCCATCGCGGCAGCCAACCCGCCGTCGCGGCACCGCAATTCACCGTCAACGACCGGGTGGTTGTGGTGGGCACCATCGAAGGTGGCTCGGCGCTGGCAACCGCGGTGGCCTACCGCGGCGCGGGACATGGGGAGGCGCCGCCGATGGATTACCTTGAGGGGCAACCGGTTCCGACCGACGCCGCCTGAGCCGCTCCCCGGGATGCCCGTCCGCCTAGGCTGATAGCGATCCAGCCACACGGAGGCGCCATGACCGAGCACGAAGCAAAGATGATCATCCTGTCCACCGACGACCTGGACGAGTCGATCCGGTTCTACAGCGAGACCCTGGGCATGCCGTTGAAGTTTCGCGACGGGGCGCACTTCGCGGCCCTGGATGCGGGCCCGGTCACGTTGGCGCTGGCAACCGCCGTGGACCATCCCATCCCCGGCCAGGTCGTCGTCGGCATCAAGACCGCGGACGTCGACGCCGCGGCGAAGGCTGTCGAGGCCAGCGGTGGTGGCATCGTCAAGGGCCCCTACGACGACGCCCACGAACGACGCGCCGTGGTCTATGACAACAAGGGCAACGGCCTGGTCTTCTACAAACCGCTGGGACGCTAGGGCGCCTACCTTCCGGTGCGTTCGCGGTGTTTGCAGCCCGGCCAGCAGCACGGCCTGCGTTTGCCTTCCTCCAGCTCCTCCTCGGTGCGGCGGATGCGGCGCGCCCGGGTGGCCTCCTGCTTGGCATCCTCGACCCAGCAGATGAACTCGTTTCGGGCCAGCGGCGTGATGTCGTTCCAGGCGGCCAGGGCCGTGGGGTTGGCGAGCAACGACTCGCGCAGGTCGGCGGGCAGCTTGTGCACCACCCCGCCGGGCACTCGCCGGGCGCTCATCGGTCCACCAAATGTGCGTTGTCATCCTGCAATTCGTCGCGGCGTAACGCCATCGGGGTCGCGGCGGGGATATCGCCGGCGGCGACCACGGCGCGCGTGATGGGGGACAGCGCCCGAAACAGCGTTTCGACCTCGTCGTCGCTGAGCACGTCGAGCACCGACAGGCAAAGGGCGTCGGTGCTCGACTCGATGTGGTCCTTCAGTTCGCGCCCCGCGGCGGTCAGCGTCCCGTCATCGCGTAGCAACCCGCGCTCGGCGAGGCGCTGTTCGTGATGGCGCCATGCCGCCTCGTCGTAATCGCGGGTGCGGGCGATGTAGTCGCGCGCGACGTTGCCCGCCGCGGCGTGTAAGACGTTGGATTCACGTCCGGAGATGCCCGCCGCCGCCAGCACCGCCACGTGCCCGTCACCGCGCTGTTCGCGCAGCAGCGTCGTGGCGTGCCACAGCGCGGCCAGGGGATCGTCGGGCCAGGGCAGGGCCAGATTAGCGGCGAACAGCGGGCGGGCATCGAGCGGCGCGTGGCGCGCCGCCTTCCCGGCGAGTTCGGCTGCCACGCGGACGTTTTCGTCCGACCCGAGGCCGTAGCGGCGCAGCGCCGCCACCGCGGACTCCTGGCGCGCCCGCAATGCGGCCTCCGGACCCGCGATCTCCCACGCCGCCGGCAACGCCTTGGCAACCCGTTCGGGCGCGAAGTTGTAGAAGACCGAGGTCACGACCTCCCGCGGCACCATGCCCAGCGGCGCGGAGCGGGCCGCGAAATAGCCCATCCAGAAACCCCGGTAACCCAACGCGTCCAACGCCGCCCGGGCCTCGGGCGCGAAATACGTCACCGCGTGCACCGGCTCGTAGCGATCGAAGAAGCGTCGGGCCAACTCGGGTTGTCGTCGCATGCTGGCAGTTAACCACCGGTGACGGGTGGGGACCAAGCACGCGGCCCGGACGACCCCGCCTAGGCTCGAGCGGTGACCATCCCCTATGACCAGGTACTACACGAGCGGATCCGGAGCAATCTCGCCGGCCACGAGCGTCGAAGCGTGGCCGATCCGGCCAAGCGGCACGCCGCCGTGGCGGTGGTGCTCGTCGACTCCGATGTCGGGGAGGACCGGGTGGATCCGGCGCCGGTGGACGACTGGAACGTCGATCGAGGGCTGCCCGCGGCCGGCCTCGACGGGCGCATGGTCGACGTGTCGGGCGGGGCGGCTTTCCTGCTGTGCCGCAGGGCTTCTCGACTCACTTCGCACGCCGCGCAGTGGGCGTTACCCGGTGGCCGCCTCGACCCGGGCGAGACCGCCGTCGAGGCCGCGCTGCGGGAATTGCGCGAGGAGGTCGGCATCGAACTCCCCGAGGCGACCGTGCTGGGACTGCTCGACGATTACCCGACCCGGTCCGGATATGTCATTACGCCGGTGGTGATTTGGGGAGGCGGCCGCCTGGATCCGCGCCCATCGCCCGACGAGGTCGTCGCGGTGTACCGGGTGGGCCTGCACCAACTGCAACGTGACGATTCGCCGCGATTCATCGCCATCCCGGAGAGCCCGCGACCGGTTGTCCAGATTCCGTTGGGGGGCGACCTGATCCACGCGCCCACCGGGGCGGTGCTCCTGCAGCTGCGGTGGCTGGGACTGGAAGGCCGCCACGACCCGGTCGACGGGCTGGAACAACCCGTTTTCGCCTGGAAGTAGCTTTCGCGCAACCTCTTCGAAAGTCGGGGCACTCAAGGTCGGCCCTGCGCACCGAACAGTGAGCCCGCCAGTTCGACCAGTGAGGTGCCTGAGACGTCCCAGGGGCCCGGGGGCGCGGGGGCGGGCACCGGGTCCGGCCCGTACTCCTGCGGGCGCGCGACGAAACCGGTCGCCAGGCCGCTATCGCGGGCCGCCTCGAGGTCGGCGGTGTGCGCCGCCACCAGCATCACCTCACCGGGCTCCAGGCCCAGCAATCGCGCGGGAGTCTGGTAGGCCCGCGGGTCGGGCTTGTAGGCCTGACTGACGTCGGAACCCAGGACCACATCCCAGGGCAGGCCCGCGTACTTCGCCATCTCGACCAGCAGCCCGGTGTTGCCGTTGGACAAGGGCCCGACGATGACGTGCCGCTTCATGACCGCGATGCCGTCGACGCTGTCCGGCCACGGTGGCAGCCAGCGCCACGACCGGGCGAGTGCCTGCACCTCGTCGCAGGGCAGCGCGTCGGCACTGACGCCGAACTTCGCGAGCGATGCGACGAGGTTCTCTCGATGCAGAACGTCCAGCGACACGAATTCCCGTCGGCCCGAGCGAATCTCGGACATGGAGGGCAGGTATCGACTGCGCCACTCCAGCGCGAACGCGTCGGGGTCGACGTCGATGTGTTGGCGCTGCGCGAAACGCCGTACCGAGGCGGCGATCCCCGAGCGCCAGTCGACGACCGTTCCGAACGTATCGAACAGAACTGCACGCACTACCCGACCGGTCGACGGTGAGCGGTAGTCGGTCATGCCTCAGGCTAACGCTGCGCTCGTCACCTGCGATGCGCCCGGCGGTGCACGGCGTACGCTATCGTTAGCTGTGCGAACGAATCTTTGACTTCCCGATTGATGACCGAAGGGAGGCCGTTGTGGCCCGAAGCGCCGGCGATACCTGGGATATCGTGACGAGCGTCGGCTTCACCGCCTTGGCGGTGTGTGCGGCGCGGGCCCTCGACGCGGGTCTGCAGCCGCCGTTGGCGAACGACGACTTCGCCGCCGGCTTCGTCGCCGCCGCCGGTGAACCGAATCTGATTGCGGCCGTGGACAACGCCGACATGAGCAGTGCCGCGGCCTTCAACGCGCAGTGGGTAGGGGTGCGGACGCGATTCTTCGACGAGTTTTTCGCTGATGCCACCCGATCGGGGACGCGCCAGGCGGTCATCTTGGCGGCCGGATTGGATTCGCGGGCGTACCGGCTGGACTGGCCCGCGGGCCACACGGTTTACGAAGTGGATCAGCCTCGGGTGCTCGCGTTCAAGCAACAGGTCCTCGACCGGCAGGGCGCCGTGCCCTCGACGAGGCGCATCACCGTCGCCACGGATTTACGGGATGACTGGGCCGGCGCGCTGATCGCGGCCGGCTTCGACCCCGACCGGCCGACGGCGTGGGCGCTCGAGGGACTGCTGCCGTATTTGCCCGGGCCGGCCCAGGATGCGCTGTTCGAAAGGCTGCACGAGTTGTCGGCGACCGGTAGCCATATTGCCGCCGAACTCGGTCCCGCCCCGGGCGAAGTGCGCGAATTCGCCGACAATGTCCCCACGATCAGCCAAGACACCGGTCAGCCTCCGGTGGCCGAGCTGTGGTACGACGATGCGCGCATCGACACCAAAGAGTTTCTGGCCCAGCGGCATTGGCGTGTCACGGCCGTGAACCTGGTCGACAAGGCGGCCACCGAGTATGGTCGGCCCTTCCACGAATTGCCGGCGGTCTTCGACCGGTTGATGCGCACCAAGTTCTTCACCGCGGTCCGCGAATCGCCGACAGGCGTCGTTCGATGACAGCCAGGGCTTGCTCGGCCCATCGAATGTTCTCCTCCTCGAACGAGATTCCGCGGACCAACGTCAGGTAGGGGCCGACCCGGTCGGTGTGGGCCAGGTACTCCTTCTCGGTGCGACCGTCCATCATGCGCGCCCGCAACCGTTCGTAGCGTTGCAGTTTGGCCCGCGCCCATTGCATCCGCTCGAGGATGGACTCGCGCACAGCCGGCATGTCGCCGGCGTCGGCGGCCTGGACCTTGACCAACAGCTCGTCGCGGATCACCGAGGGTTTCGGCGCCTTCGCGGTGAACTGCCGGATCGCCTCGCGCCCGGCCTCGGTCAGCGAGAACATCCGCTTGTTGGGCCGCCGTTCTTGACGCACGACCCGTGCCCGGATGAGGCCCTGCTCGGCCAGTCGATCCAGTTCGCGATACAGCTGCTGCGGGGTGGCCGGCCAGAAGTTCGCGACCGAGGCGTCGAAACCCTTGGCCAGGTCGTATCCCGACGACTCGCCCTCGAGGAGGGCCGCCAACACCGCGTCACGCAGCGACACCGGCCGATCGTACAGCGATGCGACTAGTCAACAAAGTGACCAACCGCACCCTGGACAATTCCCGACGGCGGCCTTAGCGTCGACCTCATTACTCAACAAGTTGACTATGCGAGGTCGCTGATGCACCCGTTCCGCACGGCCGTCGAAGAGCGCGATGAACAGGCCATCCAGGCGATGCTGGCCGACACGGTGGTGTTCACCAGCCCGGTGGCGTTCAAGCCGTATGTCGGCAAGCCGATCACCGCGGCCATCCTGCGCGGTGTGTTGCGCGTCTTCGAGGACTTCCGCTACATCCGGGAGATTCACGACGCAGGCGGCCGCGACCACGCCTTCGTTTTCGAGACCGGGATCGTCGGGGCGCCCGGGTTGAAGATCACCGGCTGCGACTTCTTGCATTTCGACGACGACGGGCTGATCGACGACTTCGTGGTGATGGTGCGGCCGCTGTCGGGCGCGACGGCATTGTCGGAGGCGATGGGCGCCCAGTTCGACCGCATCCAGCGGGAGGCGCTGGAGTTGGCCAATCAATCCGGCACCGCGTAGAAGTAGGGACCATGCGGATTGGTTTGAGCGTCAATTATGCGGGCGGTTTCAAGGACGTGGCCGCCGAAGTGGCCGACCTGGAACGCGCCGGGTTGGATATTGTTTTTGTCCCCGAGGCGTATTCGTTCGACGCGGTGAGCGCGCTCGGCTACCTGGCGGCAAGCACACAGCGGGTCGGGCTGGCGTCGGGCATCCTGCAGCTCTACACCCGCACGCCCACCCTGACCGCGATGACCGCGGCGGGCCTGGATTACGTCTCCGACGGCCGGTTCACCCTCGGCCTGGGCGCGTCCGGCCCGCAGGTCATCGAGGGCTTCCACGGTGTGCCCTACGACGCCCCGATCGGCCGGACGCGTGAAGTCATCGACATCTGCCGCCAGGTGTGGCGGCGCGAGACCGTGCGCCACCAGGGCAAGCACTACACGATCCCGCTGCCGCCCGACCGGGGGACCGGGCTGGGTAAGCCCCTCAAGCTCATCAATTCCCCAGTGCGTGAACGCATCCCGATACTGGTAGCCGCGCTGGGGCCGAAGAACGTCGAACTGGCGGCCGAGATCGCCGAGGGTTGGCAACCGATCTTCTACCTGCCCGAAAAGGCGCAGGACGTCTGGGGGGAGGCGCTGGCCACCGGGCGGGCCAAGCGGGACCCCGCGCTGGGCGAGCTCGACGTCTACGCCGGACCCGTCCTGGCCATCGGCGAAAACGTCGAGCCGCTAAGGGAATTCGTCAAACCGCACCTGGCGCTCTACATCGGCGGGATGGGCGCCAAGGGCAAGAACTTCTACCACACCCTGGCCACCAAGTACGGGTACGGCCCGCAGGCCGACCGGATCCAGGAGCTCTACCTTGCCGGCGACAAGGACGGCGCCGCCAAGGTGGTGCCCGACGATCTGGTGCGCGACGTCAACCTGATCGGCTCCCGAGCGTTCGTCAAGGAACGTCTGGCGGCCTACCGCGAGGCGGGGGTAACCACGCTGAACGTGGCGCCCATCGCGTCGACCACGGCCGAGCGGATCAAGCTCATCGAAACGCTGCGCGAACTGGTGTGACGGCCGCTGTGGAGCCAAATCAGTTCTGGCGGTGACTATCTCGTCGTAGCCGCATCGCCCTGCCGACCGCGCTCACCGACGCCAGCGCCGCCATGGCCGACAGGATCGCCGCCGAGACGCCAGGCTCGGCGGTCGCCAACAACAGTGGCAGCGCGAAGCCGATGTACGTGACGACGTAGAACACCCCGGTCAGAGCGCCCCGCAGGTGTTGCGGCGCCGCGGCCTCCAGATCGATCAAGCCCTCCCGCAGGCACAGGCCCGAAGCGCAGCCCAGGATCAACAACAGCGGTATCCCGACCGCGGGCGTCAGGGCCGGTGGCGTCGTCGCGGCCACCACGTAGCCGACCGCGGCCAAAGCCGCGCCGGCGGTCCCGGTCTGTGGCCCCCACCGGCGCGTGCGGGCCAGGACCTGAACGACACCGCTGACCCCGTTGACGATCAGGGTGGCCGTGCCCGCCGCGATCGGGGCCGCCAGCGCGGTGTGCAACCGCGTGGGGATGGTGACGAAACCCAGTGTCGCCGAGGCGTATACCCACGGTGCGAGCGGCATGGCCCAACTCAGGGGCCGCGACACTCCCTGTGCCGCCGGTCCCGTCGGGCCCGCGTCGGGGGGCGGCGCCGGCCGGGCCACGTGTGCGCCGGGTGTGGCCGCGACGGCGACGGCAAGCGATGCCAGCACGACGATCGCGGCGGCGACGGCGAACGACACCTGGATGCCGGACTGCCCGGCCCACGCGAATCCCCCGCCGGCGAACGGCCCGATGGCGAAGCCGGCGGTGAGTACCGCGCCGGCGGTCGCGGCGCCGGCCGGGCCCCTCAGGTCGGACGCCCACGCGGTGCCGGAGCTGATGGCAAGGCCCACACCGACCCCGACGACGAGGCGGCCCACCAGCAGCGCGCCGGTGTGCTGGGACAGCAGCATCGCCACCGTCCCCGCCACGGTGGCGGCCGCGCCCGCCAGCGCCATTGGCCGCCGGCCCAACGCGTCCGACGCGCGGCCGCCGATCAGCAACCCGGGGAGCAGCCCGAGCGCGTAGATGCCGAAGATGCCATCGAGGGTCGCGGTGCTGAGGTGTTCGCGGCCGCTGATCACCGGCATCAACGCGACGAAGTGGTTGGCGACCCATCCCGTCGCCAGCAGCAACGCCAGCACGCTGACGAACAGGGCCCGGGTGGCGGCCCGGCCGTTACGCGCTCGGCGGTTGCGGCCGCTGCGCACGCTCGACGAGATCACTGGTCTTCTCCCCCTCCAACGCGCGGCCGACGATCGTAGAACGCGACGCCACCCGGGTGGTTATTCCCGTGGACGTGATCGCGCCGCCGCTGCGGGCGCGGACTTCGCGGTGTGAAGGGGTTTGAAATCAGCGGATTTGGTGTACTGATACCACTACTCGCACCCAGGAAGGCACACGATGAAGTACATTGCGGCAGCCACGATCGCGATCTCCGTCTTGTTGTCCAGCGCGTGTTCGGCCTCACAGGTCATCAACACCGGCGGCGACACAAAGTGCAAAGACTTCACCACGCAGGACGAGAAGAAGCAGAACGACGAAGTCAGCAAGATGCTCAAGGACAAGAGCGGCGCAGACCCGAGCAACGTCGAGATCTCGGCGACGCGGCTCTCGGTGACGACGTACTGCCAGACGCTCGGAAAGCCGGACACGAAGATCTCCGAGGCGCCGCACGGCTGACGCACTCGGTCGGTGACGTGGGTTACGTTGCCGCCCTTGCGGTTTAGCGCCTAGTCCAGGAGCAACTGCGCGGGCACCTCGTCGTCCAGCACGGCCCGCGCCAGCAGTTCACCGAGCAGCGGCCCGAATTTCATGAGATTGCTACCGACGAACGCCAGCACGCGCCCACGCTGCGCCACCGTCCAGCCGTCGCCGCCCGGATCGAGCCACGGGGCGCGGACACTGACGCAGTCCACCTGGTCCACCGGCGAAAGTGCTGGGAACAGCGTGCGCACGGTCGCGGGGTCCGCCACCTCCTGGCCGAACGCCCACCGGCCGGTACTGCCGAGCGGCAATCCGTAGCCCTCGGGCGCGGACAGGCACGGCGCGCCGACCGCGTCCGCGCCGCGGTAGGTGAAGCGGGTGTGCGGAACGAAGTCAACCCCGAGCGGACCGAACAGGTCTGGGGTGTGCGCACCCGCACAGATCAGCACGCGGTCGCCGCGCAGCACGGTGCCGTCGGCGAGCGTCGTCGCGCCGTCGTCTGCCACCGACAGCACGTGTGCGTTGCGGATGGCGACGCGGCGCGCCAACGCGCTCAGGGCGCGGCGGATGCGCAGGCTGCCGCCGAGGGGATCGAAAACTCCTGTCTCCCAAGGCACGACCGCGAACGGAATCCGTGCCGCGATTTCGGAACGCCCGAGCCGGGAGAACTGCGCGCCGGCGGAGCTCATGGCCGCCGCGACGTCGTCGCAGACGCCGGCGGCGATGAAGCCCTCGGAGCCCAGCAGTCGCCCCGCGCCGAACTCGGATTCCCACCGTTGCCAGCCCGTTCGCGCCGTCAGCGCCAACCGGCACAGCGCCGGGCGCCGATGCGCGACCCGGAATATCCGCGCCAGCCCGGCGGATTGCTCCCCGAATGGCCGCCCGCGCTCCAGCACGACGACGTCGTGGCCGCGCCGCGAAAGCTCGTAGGCCGCCGCGAGGCCACATATTCCCGCGCCGATGACGACGATCATCCGCATCACCCCCGCCCTCAGAAGTAAAACCCGGCGTGGGGCGCCTCGGGCACGGCGAACAATCGATCGGCCGCCGTTAGCGCTTCGGGATCGTCGGCACGGGCCAGCCCGGCCACGGCGAGATCGCGCCACGTGGTGCCGCCCAACAGGACGGCGCCCAGCCCCTCGACGTCGACGGTGACGTCGGGTTGCCGGTCGGTGACCGTGACGCCGTCGGCCGCGATGGCGAACCGTGCCGAATTGGCCGGCAGCGCAGGGTCATTGACCGCGATGGTGACGGCACCGTCGCCACCGTAGCCGCGGGCGGACAGCGCCGCCGCCACATCGATGATGCGCAGCCAGGTTTCGTCGTGCACGGCGGTGACCCGCACGGCGCGCCGGTCGGCAACCAGCCAGGGCAGCGGATCGTCGAGCGGCAGCATCCAAAACAGCACGCGGTCAACAAGATCCAGTCCGAGCAGAAAGCGCAGCAACCCCAGATAGGCCTCGGCCGTGGGCCCGAAGAAATCCTCCACCACGATGGTGCGCTGGTCGCTGACGAACCACCGCTCGGTGTCGATCGGGCGGTATCGGACGAAGCCGGATTCGGATCCCGGCTCGCCGTGCACGGCGACATACGCGGCCCCCGGGTCGGATTCGGCGCGCAGCCGCACGCCCTGCCACCACGACTGTGGGCGGTCGATGGTGCCCGGGCGGGCGGGACGGTTCTCGGCATAGATGCGCGGCAGCAACTCCCACGCCTGCGCGGTGTCGAGCAGGCGCACCCGACCGCCGGTCCCGACGTCGCGCCGCAGCCCCGCCCGCGCGGTGTGGACCTCGACGGATTGCGACGAGCTCGCGACGCCGTAGCCGTAGCGCCCATAGATCGTCGCCTCCGAGGCCCGCAGCGTCGCCACCACCTCACCGCGTGCGGCGAAGTCGCGCAGCTGGTGACGGATCAGCTCGGTGGCGATGCCTCGCCGGGTGAACGACGGCAGCACCCCGATATGGGTGACGGCGGCGTGACCCACGATCACGGGGCCGGGCAGCGTCAACCGGCTCGTCACGGCATCGGCGGTGCCGACGAGTTGACCGTCGGCGAATGCCCCCACGGTCCGGCCCGGCTCGAGCAGCGTCGTGATCTGGCCGGGGGCGAGCCCCGTAAGCGGCGGAAACCCGACCATGGCCGTGCGAAACACGTTCGCGGCGGCGATCAGATCGTCCTCGCTGTCGAGCACCCGGATCTCGGTAGCCATCCCGCCATCATGTCGCGTTCCCCGGCCGGCGCGGGCCGCGGGCCGCGCGACGCGTCAAGCGGCGATCGTCACCGGATAGGCAAACCCGTCAGCGCCCGGGAGACCACCAGGCGCTGGATCTCGCTGGTGCCCTCGAAGATCGTGAAGATCTTCGCGTCGCGGTGCATCCGCTCGACGGGGTAGTCGCGGGTGTACCCGTTGCCGCCCAGGATCTGGATCGCCTCGTCGGTGACATAGACCGCGGTTTCGCTGGCCACCAGCTTGGCCATCGACCCCTCCGCGGAGTCGAAGGATTGGTTGTTGCGGGCCATCCATCCCGCGCGCCACACCAGCAGGCGGGCGGCGTCGATGCGGCACTTCATGTCCGCCAGTTTGAAGGCCACCGCCTGAAATTCGCCGATCTTGCGGCCGAATTGCTCACGCTGGCAGGCATAGTCGAGCGCGTACTCGTAGGCGGCCCGGGCCACGCCGACGGCCATCGCGCCGACGGTGGGCCGGGTGCGCTCGAAGGTCTTCATCGCGGCCTGCCCGCGCGCGGAGGCCCCGGACTTGACGCGGGCGATGCGCGCCTCGAACTTCTCCCGGCCCCCGAGGATGTGGTCCTCGGGCAGCCGGACGTCGTCGAGCACCACCTCGGCGGTGTGGGAGGCGCGGATCCCGTGCTTTTTGAATTTCTGGCCCTGCGCCAGGCCCTTGACGCCCGCCGGGATGACGAACGTCGCCTGGCCGCGCGTGCCGAGCTCTGGGTAGACCGACGCCACCACGATGTGCACGTTGGCGATGCCGCCGTTGGTCGCCCACGTCTTGGTGCCGTTGAGGACCCACTCGGAGGTCGCCTCGTCGTAGCGCGCGCGGGTGCGGATGGCGCCGACGTCGGAACCCGCGTCGGGCTCCGACGAGCAGAACGCGCCCAGCTTGGGTTCGTCGGCGGTGCCGAACATCTCGGGCAGCCAGCGGCCCAGCTGTTCGGGGGTTCCGTTGCCCGCCAGCGCCGCCGCGGCGAGTCCCGTCCCCATGATGGACAGCGCGATACCCGCGTCGCCCCAGAACAATTCCTCGAACACCGTCAGCATGCCCAGGCCCGTCGGCTCGGCCGCCTGCTGGGCGAACAGGTCGGGGGAGTACAGCCCCACCTTCGCGGCCTCCTGGATCACCGGCCACGGTGTTTCCTCGCGCTCGTCCCATTCCGCGGCGGCGGGCCGCACGACGTCGGCCGCGAATTTGTGCACCCAGTCGCGGACTTCGATCACGTCATCGGACAGTTGTAGTGAAAACGTCACTGCTGGTCTCCTGAATTGTTGGTGTTCAAAGGGTTTCGGGGATTCGCGTGCTGGGCCAGGACGCTGACGGTCTGGTTGACCCACGCCTCGAAATACCGTTCTTCGTCGGTGTTGCCGGGCAGGCGGCCGGTGAGCGCTTGCAGGGTCGCGGCGTAGGACAGCGAGCCGATCGCGACCGCCGCGGCCGCTTCGGGGTCGGGAATGCTGGTGCGCCCGGAGCGATTCGACGCGGCCAGTTCGTCGGCGAAGCGTTGGTAGGCGTTGTCGGTGATGACCTGCCACGTCTTCTCGTCGAGATCGCCGAGCTCGTCGGGCTCGCGCAGCATGACCTTGAGCAGATCCTCGCTGTGTTTGAGGTTGCTCCAGATCAGCTGCCCGGCGGTGCGCACCGCGTGCTCGACGCTGCCCGGTTGTCCCGCGTCGTACTGCTCGCGGGCCGCCACGATGCTGTCGATCCGGTGCGCGACCGCGGCCTCGAGCAACTCGCGTTTGGAACCGAAGTGCTTGTAGAGCGCGCCCGAGCCGGGCGCCAGGCCCGATTCGCGCTGGATGTCGGCCACCGACGTGGCCGCGTACCCCTTCGCGGCGAACAGGCGTAACGCCGCGGAAAGCAGGCGGTCACGTCCGCGGCCGGGCCCGGTGAGCATGGTGAGAGAGTACTCACTCACCATGCGGGCGAGCAAACGGCGTCCGGTCCCCGGCCGGCGGCGGGCACGGGTGCGGCGCGGTTGACGGTAAATTCTTGCGAAACGCCATCGCGCTTGAACGTGCCGAACCCCCGCGGCTGTGAGGGTTGTACTCAGGCTGGTCGTCACGAACCCACAAAGGAGCCCGACATCCGCGTCTTCCCGCGTGTACAGCTGCCGATGCGGGTGCTGTCGCTGCGCACCATCCTCATCGTCGCCGCCATCTCGGTGATGACGCTGGTCGTCCTGCTGGGCACCTGGGTGTGGGTGGGCGTCACCAACGACCAGTACAGCCAGCTCGATCGCCGGCTCGATTCGGTCAGCAGCCTGGGCGACATCAGCAGCCTGCTCAACACCGCGCCGCCCGCCACCCCCGATCGGCACATGCCGGACGGCAACCTGGTGCGCACCGCGCGCATCGGCGGGGTGACCGTGTCGGCGCCCAGCAGCATCGTGTTGCCCCAACTGCCCGACGGCTACGCCAACACGACCATCAACGGGGTGCAGTACCGCGTTCGCACCTTCACCGCGGGTCCCGCCTCGATAGCGTTGGCCGCGCCGCTGGCCGAGGCCCAGCATCGGATCAACGAACTGCACCTGCGGGTGTTGCTGATCTGCGCCAGCGTCATCGGTGGCACGGTCGTGGTGGGCTGGGTGATCTCGTTGATCATGGTCAATCCCTTCCTGCTGCTGGCCCAGCAGGCCCGTGCGATCAACGCCCAGTCCAGCCCGGACGAGGTCCAGGTGCGCGGCGTGCGCGAGGCGGTGGAGATCGCCGAGGCGGTGGAGGGGATGCTGGCCCGCATCGGCAAGGAACAGCAGCGCACCAAGGCGGCGCTCGAGTCGGCGCGCGACTTCGCGGCGGTCGCCTCCCACGAGCTGCGCACGCCGTTGACGGCCATGCGCACCAATCTCGAGGTGTTGTCCACCCTGGACCTGCCGCCCGAGCAGCGGCACGAGGTCATCGGCGACGTCATCCGCACCCAGAGCCGCATCGAAGGGACGCTCACGGCGCTGGAGCGGCTGGCGCAGGGCGAACTGACCACCGTCGACGATTTCGTCCCCTTCGACATCACCGAGCTGCTGGACCGCGCCGCGCACGACGCGCTGCGCAGCTACCCCGCCGTCGAGGTCTCCCTGGTGCCCTCGCCGACGGTGCTGATGGTCGGGCTGCCCACCGGCCTGCGGCTGGTGATCGACAACGCGATCGCCAACGCCGTCAAGCACGGCAACGCCGGCAAGATCCAGCTGACCGTCAGCAGTTCCGGCGAGGGCGTGGAGATCGCGATCGACGACGACGGCACCGGCGTCCCGGAATCCGAACGTGCCACGGTGTTCGAGCGCTTCGCCCGCGGATCGACGGCCTCACGTTCGGGATCGGGGCTGGGCCTGGCGCTGGTCGCCCAGCAGGCCGAATTGCACGGCGGCACAGCGGCATTGCAGACCAGCCCACTCGGTGGCACCCGACTTCTGTTGCGGCTCGCCGGCGACGGGCGTGGCCCGGCCTAGCCGCCTGCCTGGACCGACGGAGCCGTTCTTAACGCGCCGCGAAATGTTTACTCCGATAACCTCGACAGCCGGCGCGCACTCACCCGCCCGCCATTTCCCGCAAATATCCCCGACACCATTACGCCGCCGTTCGGAACCTGCCATTCGGCATCAAACTCGACGCCCCGGCGAGAAAAGACGGGGATTTTGTGACTGCCGAGTCTCGAGTGGCGATTGAGGTTTATTAACGACTCTTTGTGGGAAATCACCAGTTTCGCGCTTGGGACCAGCCTGAATTACCGAAATCAGGGGCCACGCATCCGGCCGATTGGCAGTGAATACAAGATCAACCAATCCGCACTACACTAAGGCCCCAAGAAGGCCCCGAGCACGTGGCTTTGGCGTTGAGGGTTCGGAGGGAATCATGGTTGTTTCGGTGCAGTCGGAGGCGGTGCTGGCGTCTGCAGCCGCCGAGTCGGCGATCAGCGCGGAGACCGAGGCCGCGGCCTCGGCGGCGTCGCCGGTCCTGCTGGGAGTGCTGCCGATGGGCGGCGACCCCGACTCGGCGATGTTCGCGGCGGCGCTGAACGCGTGCGGCGCGAGCTACCTGGGCGTGGTTTCCGAGCACGCCGCCCAACGCGGCTTGTTCTCCGGCACGCAGACCCTCGCCTCGGGGACCTATGTGGTCACCGAGCTCATGCGCAGCCTGACGCTGGCTATTGGCGCTTAGTCGCTAGCAACGTTTAAAGGGGGAGGTGCGCATGGCCGATCCTGGGTGGGCTGCGCGTACACCTGAGGAAAACGACCTGCTGCTCAAGGCCGGCGCGGGCGTCGTCACTCATCTGGCCAACCAGGCAGCCTGGACCGCGCTGGCGGCCACCCATCACGGCTCCAGCATCGCCTCGACGATCAACACCGTCGCGACGTCGGCCAGCTGGACCGGCGCCGGTTCGTTGGCCTCGGCGGCCAACGCCACCGCGCTCAACGCGTCGCTGCACGGGCTCGCCGGCTGGGTCGACGTGAAGCCGGCGGTGGTTTCGACGGCGGTCTCGGCGTATCAGATGGCGTACGGCTCGATGCGGCCCGCGCCCGAATGCATCGAAAACCGCACCGAGACCGCCACCGACTACGGCATCAACCCGCTGGTGCTCGGCGCCCTCACCCCACGGATCACGTCGCTGGAGCTCGAGTACTTCGGGTCGATGTGGCCGAACAACTCCGCGGTCGGGGCCAGCTACGGATCGATCCTCACGGCCTTGTCCTCGAGCCTGACCATTCCGCCGCCGATCGCGACCATGGGCGCCTCGCCGGCGGCGCCGGCGCAGGCCGCGGCGGCGGTGGGGGAGTCCGCGGCGCAAATGGGCGCGGGCGACGGCATGCGCGCCGCCATGCAGGGCGCCCAGACCGGTACGCAGGGCGCGGGGCAGGCGACCTCGGGCGCCCAGGACTTCATGGGTCAGGCCGGCACGTTCATGCAGCCCGTGCAGCAGATGATGGGGGCGGCCCCGCAGATGATGCAGGCTCCCATGCAGGCGATGCAGGCCCCGATGCAGATGATGCAGCCGCTGATGGGCATGTTCGCCAATCCCGGCGCCATGGGCATGGGCGGGGCGACGCCCGCGGTTTCCGCGGTCTCGGCCACCGGGCTTTCGGCGGCGGAGGCCGGCGGGGGCGCGTCCCTGGGCAGTGCGGGCGTCCCCGCGAGCACTTTCACCCGTCCGGTCAGCGCATTCGAGCCCGCCACCAGTGGCCGGCCGGTGGGGTTGCGCCCGGCCGGTGCGTTGGGCGCCGAGGCCATGCGACCGCAGACCACGACGACGGGCGGCGCCCCGATGGGCGGCATGCCCGTGGGGCATGCGGCGGGAGGCGACCGCGGATCCCGTGACAAAGCCGAACAGCCGGCGACCGTGCGGGTTGTCGACGCCAGAGTCTGAAGCACACCCCCTGGTGAAAGGTGAATCGACAGGTCCGAATAGCCGCCATACACTTCGCTTCATGCCCTTACGGGGGGCGGCCAACCGCAGAAGGAGAATTCCGTGACAATCAAGGTGACCCCGCAAATGCTTCGCGATACTTCAAACGCGATTCAGGCAAACATGGAACATGCGATCGGGATCGGTCAGGGATACGTCGCAAATCAGGAAAATGTGATGAACCCGGCCACCTGGTCCGGTGACGCGGTCGCCGCGTCGCACGCGACGGCCATCGAGGTTCAAAACGACTTGAACAAAGTGTTGACCGGCGGCACCCGCCTGGCCGAGGGCCTCACGAAGGCGGCGGCACTGATGGAAGGCCACGAGGCGGATTCCTCGCACGCCTTTACCGCCCTATTCGGCGGCCACGGCTCCTGACCCGCCCACCCATTCGTCAATTCATAAAGGTCTTTTGAAAGGAAATTCACCATGTCCGACCCGATCACTTACAACCCGGGTGCCGTAGCCGACTTCGCCACCGACGTCGCCTCCCGCGCCGGCCAGTTGCAGTCCATTTTCGACGACACCTCCAACCGGACGCACGCGCTGCAGGAATTCTTCGCCGGCCACGGCGCGTCGGGCTTCTTCGAGGCGCAGGCGCAGATGCTGTCGGGGTTGCAGGGCCTCATCGACACCATCCGCCAGCACGGCCAGACGACCTCGCACGTGCTCGACAGCGCGCTCAGCACCGACCAGCACATCGCCGGCCTGTTCTGAGCCCGCTCGACCACCGGGACCAGCGAAGGTGGGGCAGAGCGCCGAGCGTATGTGCCCCACCTTCGGTCTCTGCTACGCCGATTCGAGGGAGTCGCTGATTAGGGGCGGGGCGACATGCTGACGACGACGGTCGATGGCCTATGGGTGTTGCAGGCGATCACCGGTGTCGAGCAAACATGCCCTGAGCTGGGGTTGCGGCCGATGCTGCCGCGGCTGGACACCCCCGAACGCGCGCTGGGCCACCCCGCGGCCGCCGACCTGATAGCCGCCGGCGCACTCGATGAGGCCGGCAACGTCGACCCGATGATCCGCGAATGGCTCACCGTCCTGCTGCGGCGCGACCTGGGTCTGGTCGTGATGATGGGCGTGCCGGGTCGCGAGCCCACGCGCGCGTCGATCAACCGCTTCGCGACCTGGTGGGTGGTCTTGGAGCGGCACGGTGAGATGGTGCGTCTGTACCCGGCCGGCACGGCCAGCAACGAATCCTCGGCCAGCGAGCTCGTGGTGGGTCAGATCGAGCGGCTGTGCGGCGTGGCCGAGGCGGCGCCGCTGCGGCCGATCACCCTGGACACCGAGCAATTGCTGAACTCGGTGCGCGACACCGCCAGCCTGCGCGCATTCCTGCTCGAACAGCGCCTCGACGCCGACCAGCTGCAGGTGGTTCTCACCGCCGCCGATCCCGCGCGCTCGGCGCACGCGAACATCGTCGCGCTGCAGGCGGGCGTCGGGCCCGACGAACTGGCGCGCGTGGCCGTCGGCGATGCGACGGTGTCGATCGTCGACACCCCCGGGGGCCGCGTGTGCATCGAAAGCGTCATCTCGGGGCAGCGCCGGTACCAGATTCTTTCGCCCGGCTCGCGCAGCGACATCGGCGGAGCGGTGCAACGGCTCATCCGCCGGCTGCCCGCCGGCGACGAGTGGCACTCGTATCGGCGGGTGGTGTGACGGTGTTATCGGATGCCGAAGTAACTTAGTTAACCAAAGTCTTGTAATAACAACGCCTGTCGCGCTTGATGGGTGGTTTCTCAACGGGTAAACGCGGTATCGCGAACCGTGTTAGCATCTCGTCGTGACGAGCCCTTGGAATGACCCGAATATGTCGGACGAAGGAGCGCTCAGACGGGGGGATCCGTCAGGGGGCAGCAACTTCCCGGATTCGGTATCCGACACGATGCGAATTACCGATCTGGCCGCACCACGAAAGATTCCACCGGGGTCAGGATGGCGTAAATTCATTTACGCCATCTCATTTCGACAAATAAATCTCGGTGAATCGCCCCGAGAACGGCACTACCGTGACTTACAAAACCGCATCCGCCGGCATATTCGACGGCAGTATGTGATCACCGTGGTCTCCGGCAAGGGTGGCGTCGGGGTCACGACGCTCACGGCCTGCCTCGGTGGCGTGTTCCGGGAATGCCGCCCGCAGAACGTGATTGCGATCGACGCCGTCCCCGGATTCGGCACCCTGGCCGACCGCATCGACGACTCCCCGCCGGGCGACTACACCGCGATCATCAACGACACCGATGTCCAGGGCTACGCTGATATCCGAGAACATCTGGGGCAGAACGCAATCGGGCTCGACGTGCTGGCCGGCAACCGGACCTCGGACCAACCCAGGCCGCTGGTGCCGGCGATGTTCTCCGGGGTGCTGTCGCGGCTGCGGCGCACCCACACGGTGATGATCGTCGACACCTCCCCCGATCTCGAACACGAAGTGATGAAGCCGGTATTGGAGAACACCGACACCCTCGTGTTCGTTTCGGGGATCACCGCGGACCGCTCGCGTCCGGTGCTGCGGGCGGTGGATTACCTGCGGTCGCAGGGCTACCACGAGTTGGTCTCGCGCAGCACCGTGATCGTGAACCACACCGACCAGATCACCGACAAGGACGCGCTGGCGTACCTGACCGAGCGGTTCACCAAGGTCGGCGCGACCGTCGAGGCGCTGCCGTTTGATCCGCATCTTGCCAAAGGCGGCATCATCGATACGGTTCACGAGTTGAAGAAAAAGACGCGGTTGCGCCTCTTTGAAATCACCGCGGGGCTGGCCGACAAATACATTCCAGACGCCGAGCGGGCGGTACCGTGACCTCGCCGCATAAGGTCGCTTTTCCGGCGCGTTGTGCGGTCAACATTTCTTACGAGAAGCATCTGTGTTCCCAAGTCTTCCCCGCCGGAATTCCGATGGAGGGATTCTTCGAGGGAATGGTCGAGCTGTTCGACGCGGACCTGAAGCGCAAAGGTTTTGACGGCATTTCGTTGCCGGCCGGCAGCTACGAACTCCACAAGATCAATGGGGTCCGGCTCGATATCAATAAGAGCCTCGACGAGCTCGGCGTCCAGGACGGCGACACCCTGGTGCTGGTGCCCAGGGTCGACGGGGAGTCGTTCGAACCGCAGTACGAGTCCCTGTCGACGGGCCTGGCCGCGATGGGCAAGTGGCTGGGCCGCGACGGCGGGGATCGGATGTTCGCGCCGGTGACGCCGCTGACGGCCGCGCACACGGCGGTCGCGGTCATCGCGATGGCGGTCTCGGTGGTGGTGGCCCTGACGCTGCGGGCACGGACCTTCACCGACGGCCCGATCCCGGCGGCGGTGGCGGGCGGGGTCGGCGTCCTGTTGGTCATCGCGACCCTGGTGGTGCGAAGCGGGTGGCGGGAGCGGCGCGATCTGTTCAGCGGGTTCGCCTGGCTCGCGGTGGTCTCGCTGGCCACCGCCGGCGCCTGCGCGCCGCCGGGTGTGCTGGGCGCGGCGCACGGGCTGATCGGCGCCGTGGTGGTGATCCTGGGTGCCGTCGCCATCGGGGTGACGGCACGCAACCGGTGGCAGACCGCGGTGGTCACCGCCGTCGTGACGGTGTGCGGCGTCCTGGCCGTCGTTGCCGCCGTCCGGATGTTCCGCCCCGCCTCGGCGCAGGTATTGGCGGTGTGCGTGTTGGTCGGATTGCTGGTCCTCGTCCGGATGACCCCGCTGATCGCGTTGTGGGTGGCCCGGGTCAGGCCGCCGCACTTCGGGTCGATCACCGGACGGGACCTGTTCGCGCGGCGCGAGGGGATGCCGGTCGACACCGTGTCCCCGGTCAGCGAGGACGAATCCGAGGACGAGGACAACGAACTCACCGACATCACCGCGCGCGGCGCCGCGATCGCCGCCTCGGCGCGCCTGGTCAACGCGGTCCAGGTGGGACTGTGCGTCGGGGTCTCGATCGTGCTGCCCGCCGCGGTCTGGTGGGTCTTGACGCCGGGCCGCCCGTGGGCGTGGTTGGCGCTGGTGGTCGCCGGCCTGGTGGTGGGGATCTTCATCACCCAGGGCCGCGGATTCGCCGCCAAATACCAGGCCGTCGCGCTGGTGTGCGGGGCGTCGGCCGCGGTGTGCGCGGGGGTCGTCAAATACGCCGTCGCCGGGGCCCACGACGCCATGGCGGGATTGCTGTGGCCGGTGGTGGCGGTGGCGACGTTCGCCGGATTGGGTTTGGCCGCAGCGCTTTTGGTTCCGGCCATGCGGTTCAGACCGTTCATCCGGTTGACCGTGGAATGGGTGGAAGTGCTCGCATTCATCGTTCTGCTGCCGGCGGCGGCGGCCCTGGGAGGGCTCTTCACGTGGATTCGCCACTGAGAACCGTTGCGGCGCTGACCGCCGCCCTGACCCTGGTCGCGTTATCCGCCAATATCCCTGCCGCCCAAGCGATCACACCGCCCTCGGTGGATCCCGGGATGGTGCCCCCCGACGGACCGCCGCGGCCCGAACAGCCGATGCGCCGGGCCAACAGCTGTTCGTCGCCGATCGTCGTGCGAAACCCCGACGTGGCGCAGCTGGCTCCGGGGTTCAACCTGCTCAACATCGCCAAGGCGTGGCAATACAGCACCGGCAACGGGGTGCCCGTCGCGGTGATCGACACCGGGGTGACGCCGAACCCGCGGCTGCCGGTGGTACCCGGTGGCGACTACATCATGGGCGAGGACGGCCTGATGGACTGCGACGCCCATGGCACCATTGTCAGCTCGATCATCGGCGCTGCGCCGCAAGGGATTTTGCCGATGCCGCGGCCCATGCCGGCCACTCCCGCGTTCCCGCCGCCGGCCGGGCCGCCACCGGTCGCCGGGGCGCCTCCGCCACCGGTCGAGGTGCCGCCCCCGATGGCGCCGCCGCCCCCGCCGCCGCCGGTGACGATCACCCAGGTTCTTCCGCCGCCGCCACCGCCGCCCCCGCCGCCGGAGGGCGGCGGCGCCACCGCCGCATCGAACGGGCCACCCGATCCGCAGACCGAGGAAGAACCCGCGGTGCCGCCGCTTCCCCCGGGGGCACCCGACGGGGTGGTGGGTGTGGCCCCGCACGCGACGATCATCTCGATCCGGCAGTCCTCGCGGGCCTTCGAACCGGTCAACCCGCCGCCGGGGGATCCCAACTCCGACGAGAAAGTCAAGGCCGGCACGCTGAATTCGGTTGCGCGCGCGGTGGTTCATGCCGCCAACATGGGTGCGAAGGTGATCAACATCTCGGTCACCGCGTGCCTGCCCGCGGCGGCCCCGGCCGATCAACGGGCCCTGGGCGCGGCGCTGTGGTACGCGGCCACAGCGAAGGACGCGGTGATCGTGGCGGCGGCCGGCAACGACGGGGAAGCCGGCTGCAACAACAACCCGATGTACGACCCGCTGGACCCGTCGGATCCGCGGGACTGGCATCAGGTCAAGGTCGTCTCGGCGCCGTCGTGGTTCTCCGATTACGTCCTGTCGGTGGGCGCCGTCGATGCCAGTGGCGGCGCCCTGGACAAGAGCATGTCGGGGCCGTGGGTCGGCGTCGCCGCACCGGGGACGCACATCATGGGTCTCTCGCCCCAGGGCGGCGGGCCGGTCAACGCCTACCCGCCGTCGAGGCCGGGCGAGAAGAACATGCCGTTCTGGGGAACCAGCTTCTCGGCGGCCTACGTCAGCGGCGTCGCGGCGCTGGTGCGCGCGAAGTACCCCGACCTGTCCGCGCACCAGGTGATCAACCGGATCGTGCAGTCGGCCCACAATCCGCCCGCCGGGGTCGACAACAAGGTCGGCTACGGGCTGGTGGACCCGGTCGCCGCGTTGACCTTCAACATCCCGCCGGGTGACCGGATGCCGCCGGGCGCGCAGAGCCGGGTCATCACCCCGGCGGCGCCGCCCCCACCGCCGGACCACCGGGCGCGCAACATCGCCATCGGATTCCTGGGGGTGGTGGCCGCCGGCGTGCTCGTGTTCGCGATCGCCGCGCGGTTGCGGAGGGCGCGATGAGGCCCAACCTCACCGGGTTCAGCCGCGGCAGCAATCGCCGGGTCGTCGGGGTGTGGGTGGTGTTCGTGCTCGCGCTCGCGAGTTGGCTGCTGGCCGGCTACATCGGCGCCGCGGTCGCCGTGGTGGTGGGCATCGCGCTGGTGTTCGTGCGCTGGTGGGGCCAGCCGGCGTGGTCGTGGGCCGTGCTGTGGCGGCGCGGCCGGCGCCCGATCGACTGGTCGGCCCCAATCACCGTGGCCAACAACCGATCCGGTGGCGGCGTGCGCGTGCAGGACGGTGTCGCCGTGGTCGCGGTGCAGCTGCTGGGCAGAGCGCATCGGGCCACCATGGTGACCGGGTCGGTGACCGTCGAGACCGAAAACGTGCTCGACGTCGTCGAACTGGTGCCGATGCTGCGCCAGGCCCTCGGCCTGCAGCTCGACTCGATCAGCGTCGTCAGCATCGGTTCCCGGCACGGCACCGTCGGCGACTATCCGCGGGTGTACGACTCCGAGATCGGCACCCCGCCGTACGCGGGCCGGCGCGAAACGTGGCTGATCATGCGGCTGGCGGTGCTCGACAACGCGCACGCGTTGGTGTGGCGCACGACCGTTGGCGCGGCGGCGATTTCGGTCGCGCAGCGCATCGCGGGCCTGCTGCGCTGTGAAGGCCTGCGGGCCAAGGTGGCCAACGCCACCGATTTGATCGAGCTCGATCGCCGGCTCGGCTGGGACGCGGTGTCGGGACCGGCGCAGCGATGGAAAGCCATCCGCGGGGAAGCGGGCTGGCTGACCACCTATGCGTATCCGCCCGAGGCGATCACGTCGCGCCACCTGTCGCAGGCGTGGACGCTGCGCGCCGACGAGGTCATCCAGAACATCACGGTGTATCCCGACGGGCAGTGCACCGCGACCATCACGGTGCGCACGCCGACACCGGCGCCCACCCCGCCCAGCGTGATCTTGCGCCGGCTCAACGGCGAGCAGGCCGCGGCGGCTTCGGCCAACATGTGCGGACCCCGGCCGCACCTGCGCGGAATCCGGCGCAGCCCGCTGCCCGCCGAGCTGGTCACCGAGATCGGGCCCTCGGGCGTGCTGATCGGGAAACTCAGCAACGGCGACCGGCTGCTGGTGCCGGTCACCGACGCCGGTGAACTGTCGCGCGTATTCGTCGCCGCCGACGACCCGATCGCCAAGCGGATCGTGATCCGCACCGCGGGCGCCGGGGAACGAGTCTGCGTGCACACCCGTGACATGGCGCGCTGGGTCAGCGTGCGGATGCCGGAGATCAGCGTCGTCAACGGCTCGCGCCCGGCACCGCGCACCACCGTCAGTGTGGTGGAATACGCCGCGCGGCGGGGCAGGGACGGCAACGGTGCCCCCGACGGCGGGGGCACCGACATTCGGGACGCCGCGATCTCGCCCACCCCCCGGCCGGCGACGGTGATCACCATCGCGCCCGCGGGCGTCAGGCTCTCCGAGGGGCAGCGCCACGGGTTCGAGGTGATCATCGAGCAAGTAGGACCCTCGGTGGTGAATGTCAGTGCCGCGGGGAAGAATTGGCTTGCCGAGATGGACATGTTCCGCGCCGAGCACCGCTACGTCAGCCTGGATCCGGTCACCATGTCGGTCGGCACGTAGAAGTTCGGCAACGCGAGTTTGAGGCATAGTTTGATGAGCGCACGCGGCGGCAGCTCGCTCCGGCCAAGGGCGGCTACCCGCAACCCCGATGACCACGGTCGCGGCGCTCGCGATGGGGGATGTGATGGGTGATTTACAAACGGCCCGAAGGCATTTCGACCGGGCCATGGGGATCATGGGCCGCCAGGGCCGGGCGGCGGCCCTGCCGGAGTTCGTCGCCGCGACCGACGCCGACGCGTCGATGGCCGATGCGTGGCTGGGGCGCATCGCCTGCGGCGACAGCGACCTGGACTCGTTGCGGCGTCTCTATGCCACCAGCGAATGGCTGCACCGGGAGACCACGCGGATCGGGCAGACGCTGGCCGCGGAGATTCAGCTAGGCCCCTACATCGGCATCACCGTCACCGACGCATCGCAGGTCGGGCTGGCGCTCTCGTCCGCGTTGACGATCGCCGGGGAGTACGCCGAGGCCGACCGGCTGCTGGCCAACCGCGACCTGCTGGACTCCTGGACCAACTACCAGTGGCACCAGCTGGCCCGCACCTTCCTGATGTACCGGACACAACGCTGGCCCGACGTCCTGCTCGCGGCCGCCGAGGAGTTGCCCCCGCAGGCGATCGTGATGTCGGCGGTGACGGCGTCGATCTGCGCGCTGGCCGCGCACGCCGCCGCCCACCTCGGGCAGGGCCGGGTCGCCCTCGACTGGCTGGACCGCGTGGACGTGATCGGGCACACCCAGTCGTCGTCGCGCTTCGACGCCGACGTGCTGACCGCGTCGATCGGCCCGGCCGACATTCCGCTGCTCGTGGCGGATCTGGCGTACGTGCGCGGGATGGTGCACCGCCAGCTGCGTGAGGAGGACAAGGCCCAGATCTGGCTGTCCAAGGCCACCATCAACGGGGTCCTGACCGCGGCGGCCAAAGAAGCGCTGGCCGACCCGAACCTGCACCTGGTGGTCACCGACGAAGAGACCATCGACAGCCGCACCGACCGTTGGGACGCCTCGACGGCCAAGAGCCGCGACGAACTCGACGACGACGCCACCGCCGACCGGCGGGCCGAGCTGCTGGCCGAGGGGCGCAAGCTGCTGGCCAAGCAGGTGGGGCTGGCCGCCGTCAAGCAGGCCGTCGCGGCGCTGGAAGACCAGCTCGAGGTGCGGATGATGCGCCTCGAGCACGGCCTGCCGGTGGAAGGGCAGACCAACCACATGCTGCTGGTCGGCCCGCCGGGTACCGGTAAGACGACCACCGCCGAGGCGCTGGGCAAGATCTACGCGGGCATGGGGATCGTGCGCCACCCCGAGATCCGGGAGGTGCGCCGTTCGGATTTCTGCGGTCACTTCATCGGGGAGTCGGGACCCAAGACCAACGAACTGATCGAAAAGTCGCTCGGCCGAATCATTTTCATGGACGAGTTCTACTCCCTGATCGAGCGCCACCAGGACGGCACGCCCGACATGATCGGCATGGAGGCCGTCAACCAGCTCCTCGTCGCGCTGGAAACGCACCGCTTCGATTTCTGTTTCATCGGCGCGGGCTACGAAGACCAGGTGGACCAATTCCTCACCGTGAACCCGGGTTTGGCCGGCCGGTTCAACCGCAAGCTGCGCTTCGAGTCCTACTCACCGGCGGAGATCGTCGAGATCGCGCACCGTTATGCGACGCCGCGCGCCAGCCTGCTCGACGACGCCGCGCGCGAGAAGTTCCTGGACGCGGCCACGACCATCCGCAACTACACCACTCCCGGTGGGCGCCACGGCATCGACGCCATGCAGAACGGCCGGTTCGCCCGCAATGTCGTCGAACGTGCCGAGGGCTTCCGCGACACCCGGGTGGTCGCGCAAAAGCGGGCGGGCCAACCGGTGACGGTCGAGGACCTGCAGATCATCTCCGCCGACGATATCGAGGCGGCGGTGCGCAGCGTGTGTTCGGACAACCGCGACATGGCCGCCATCGTCTGGTGACCCGGCGCGTCACGCCGGTTCGAAGCGGAAGACGGCGAGTCGGCCCGCCAGGGCTTCGAATTCGTCCGCGGTCCCGTCGCGCACCATCCCGGAACGTTTCGCGAACGCCACGCCGACCGGCACTTTGGCGGGGAACTCCCGCAGCACCGGCCGGGCCTCGCCGGCGGACAGTTCGACGATCCGGACCCGGCGTGAGCGACGGCCGCGGCGCAACGTGCCGGTGCCCGCCGCCCGGGCGTTTGCCGCCCAGTCGGCCCCGGGATAGCCGGCCACCACATAGAGGCCGCCCTGGAAGTCGAACGGCGTCATCGGCGTGCTGCGCGGTTGACCCGTCTTGCGCCCGGGCACGGTGAGCACCATGGCCGGCCCGGTCGGGATGCCCAGACGTTGCACCGCCATCATGAACTTGTTCATGGGCTTGAGGTAGCGCGGGGGACGCGGTTCGGTCATGTCAGGCTCCGTGGTTCTCGTTGGTGAAGACGTCGCGGTGCTCGGCGACCCAGTGGCCGAACGGAAGTGCCGGGCGGCCGAGGATCTTCTCGACGTCGTGGGTGACCAGCGCGGGCTTGTCGAGCGATTCGGCGAGCATGGCGATGTAGGCGTCGGCGAATCCGGCGCTGAATCCCAAGCCCAGGAAGCGTTGCCGCACAGCGTCTGTGGGAACCTCCAGGTATTGGAGCGGCCGGCCCAGCACGGCGCCGATGACCTGCACCAGCTCCGAGTTGGTGAAAGCCTGTGGGCCCGTCAACGGAATGCGCTGTCCGGCAAGCTCGTCGGTGAGCAACGCGCGCGCCCCTACCGCCGCGATGTCCGTCTCGACGATCGGCGCCGTCGACGCCGCGGCGTACGGCCCCGCGACCACGTCGCCGGCGCGGAGCTGCGCGGACCACATGCCGGCGAAGTTCGACGCGAACACGCTGGGCCGCAGGCTCACCCAGGCCAGCCCGGAGTCGACGGCGAGCCGTTCGACCTCCTTGTTGCGGTCGCCGCGAAATCGGGACGGCTGGCGGGACAAGTCGTCGTCGGCGTTGATCGCCGACAGGGCGACCAGTTTCCCGACGCCGGCGCGCCCGCATTCGGCCACCACTTCTTCGAGCTGCCCGCGCAGCGCGCGGGAGTTCAAAAAGACCGCCGACGCGCCCGGCAGCGCCTCGGTGGCCGAAGCGAACACCTCGACCTCGGGGGGAAATCCGGCCGGCCCCGGCTGTCGGGTGATCGCGCGCACGCGCGCGCCTGCGGCAAGCAGGTCCGCGACGAGCGGGCGCCCGACGTTACCGGTCGCACCGGTGACGACGATTGTCATGGGACGGTTCCTTTCGTGGATTTGTGCACTGCTGCAAGGACGGGGCAAAAGGTGGGAAAGTTACACGACAGAACCTGTAACTTTTCGGGGCGGCGGATCGTCGAAGAGTCATGAACCAGTCGCAGTCAACGGGCGACCAGGTCGCCGAGGCCTGGCGCCATCACCGCCCGTATCTGGTCAACCTGGCCTACCAGATGCTGGGCGACATCGGCGACGCGGAAGACGTTGCGCAGGAGGCATTCCTGCGGCTCTCACGCGCCGAGGTCGGCGACATCGAGGATGTCCGGGGCTGGCTGACCGTAGTCGCGAGCCGGCTCTGCCTCGACCAGGTGCGCTCCGCGCGCGCCCGTTACGAACGCCCCGGCGACGTCGAGGAGCGGCCGGCACCACGCCGGTCCGACCCGGCCGACCGGATCACCCTCGACGACGAGGTCCGCAGCGCGCTGTTGGAGGTCCTGCGGAGGCTCAGCCCCGGTGAGCGGGTGAGCTTCGTGCTGCACGACGTGTTCGGCGTTCCCTTCGACTCGATCGCGGAAACCGTGGGCCGTCCCGTCGGCACCTGCCGCCAGCTGGCGCGTCGGGCGCGGGCCAAATTCGTTGCCGCGCAACCGAATATGAATGACGTGGCCGTGGCCGAGCATCAGCTCGTCACGGAGAAGTTCATCACCGCGTGCGCCAACGGCGATCTCGCCGCGCTGGCCGCCGTCCTGGATCCGACGGTCTGGGGTGTGGGCACGATTCTCGCCGACCCGGCGCCGCCACCACAGGTCAACCACGGGCCCGACGCGGTGGCGACCAACCTGCTGCGCTACCTGTGGCCGGACGTGACGCTGGTCGGCGGTCCGGTCGGGGCGCCGGTGTTGCTGGCCTTCAGCGATCGTCGATTGTTCGCCGTTATCGTGCTGACGATCCGCGGCGCGCGCGTGACCAAAATCGAGGCGATCGCCGACCCGTCGGCGCGGGCGGGCAACGCTGCCGAGAACGCCTAGGCCTATTGGTCTTTCGGCCCGCGCTCGCCCGGGCGGTGGGGGCGCGCCGCGAAATAGCCGGCGATGGTCGCGGTGATCTCGAGGAACTTGCGCCGCGTGGCCGGGGCCATTTCCCGGGCCACGTCGATGACCCCGCCCGGTCGCAGGTGCGGGTCGAACGGCACCTCGATGACCGGCCGCCCGTGATCGGTGAACTCGCGGGCCAGCAACGCCCGGGTGCGTTTGTCCGCGTGGCCGTCCGAATCGTTGAGCACCACGATGCTGTGCTGCAGCAGCGTCGTCAGGCCCTGATCCGCGAGCCATTCCATGGTCCGCGCGGCGGCGGACGCGCCGTCGGCCCAGGGCGAGGACACCACGATCAGCGCGTCCAGATCGCGCAGCACCTCCTGGGTCAGCGGCGCGTCCATCGTCGAACCGCAGTCGATGACCGAGATCGTGAAATGGCGATCCAGCCGCAGCGCGGCCTCCCGGTAGATCGCGGGATCGAGCACGCGGCGCGGTCCGGACGCCGGTTCGCCGCCGAGCACGTGCAGGCCCGCGGAATTGCGGCCCAGGCGCGCCACCACATCGTCGAAGGACCGCAGGTTCTTGTCGGCGGTGAGCTCCCAGAACGAGCGCGTCGATCCCGGATCGATGCGGCTGCTGAGGCGCCCGAAGGCGGTGTCGGCGTCGATCGCCACGACGTGGTCTTGCCGGCGGAGTTGGGCGAACAGCGAGCCGACACTGGCGGCCACCGAGGTCTTGCCCACGCCGCCCTTGCCCAGCACACCGACCTTGTAGTTGCCGTGCAGGCGGGTCTGGATGGTCGCCTCGAACTGAGCCTCCTGCCGCTGGGCCGGGGAAGGGCCCAGGGTGATCAGGCCGAAGGTGGCGATCCGCAGGACGCGTCGCCAACCGCGGTCGGGGAGGTCCTGCGAGGGCGGCGGCGCAGGGGCGGGTTGCTGCGGCGCCACGGCGGGTGGTGGCCGCAAGGACGGGGCGGCGGCGGGAGACGGGGGCGCCGGTGCCCAGCCCTGCGGCGGAGCGGACGGCCGGGGCGGGGCGGGGGCCGGGGCCGGGGCCGGTGGCCGCGGGGCGGCGTGGGGCCCGTGCGCAGGGGGGCCAGGCGGGCGGGCCGCCGCAGTTTTCTGCGCGGGCTGCAGACGGTCCCGCAGGAATTCGTCGCGCTCGTTCATGGGCTCCTCAGGTGCCGGGCGGTCGGTCGTCGCGCCGTGTTACGTGATAAGCGCCACGGTCCGGCGTGCGACGCCGGACGTGACCAATACCGGTCCAGTATCTCCTCACGCGGGCGGCGTGGGAACCCGCAAACCCGGCCCGGTTCGCTGCGGGATCGGCGCGCCGCCGCGATCGCGGCACTGAGCACGTCGATCCCCGGCGTAGGCGCCGTTACCACCGGGACCGCAAAGCGCCAGCAGCAAACTTATCGCGGCCCGTCGATCGAGGCCGCGAGCGCGCGGTGGAAGGCCGGCCGTGGTGGAAATCACCGGCCCGCACCCCGGCACCGCACGAGTGCCGATCAGCGGCAACCGCGAAATTTACGAGGGTGCCCGCCGACGGTTTAGACTTGACGAAGTTGGCATGTCAGGCGGGTATTGTCATATCGTTTTACGACTTGTCGAGACCGGTTCCAGGCCACCGTTCAGAGCTGCACGGACATCCCGAACAGGATCATCTCCGCCTGGGGCACAGCCTATCGAGACAAGACCGAAGGGATATTCGCCCGCAACGTCCGGGGTGCGATCTCATCGGGGCCGCTGGTAACGGCCGCGCAGAACGTTCAGGTGAAGGGTCAGGTGCATATGACGCCCAAGCGCGTCGGGTTATACAACCCCGCGTTCGAGCACGACGCGTGCGGGGTAGCCATGGTCGTCGATATGCACGGCCGCCGCAGCCGCGACATCGTCGATAAGGCAATCACCGCGCTGCTCAACCTCGAACACCGGGGTGCCCAGGGCGCCGAGCCGCGCAGCGGCGACGGTGCCGGCATCATGCTTCAGGTTCCCGATGCCTTCCTGCGCGAAGTCGTGGACTTCGAGTTGCCGCCGGCGGGCAGCTACGCCACCGGCATCGCCTTCCTGCCGCAATCGTCCAAGGACGCCGCGACCGCGTGCGCCGCGGTGGAGAAGATCGCCGAAGCCGAGGGCCTGACCGTGCTGGGCTGGCGCAACGTCCCCACCGACGACTCGTCGCTGGGCGCGCTGTCGCGCGACGCGATGCCCACCTTCCGGCAGGTGTTCATGGCGGGGGCGTCCGGTATGACGCTGGAGCGCCGGGCCTACGTGGTGCGCAAGCGCGCCGAGCACGAACTGGGCACCAAGGGCCCGGGCCAAGACGGCCCCGGCCGCGAAACCGTTTACTTCCCGAGCCTTTCGGGTCAGACCCTGGTCTACAAGGGCATGCTGACCACCCCGCAGCTCAAGGCGTTTTACCTTGACCTGCAAGACAATCGGTTGACCAGCGCCCTGGGAATCGTGCACTCGCGGTTCTCCACCAACACTTTTCCGTCGTGGCCGCTGGCGCATCCGTTCCGCCGCGTCGCCCACAACGGTGAGATCAACACCGTCACCGGCAACGAGAACTGGATGCGGGCCCGCGAGGCGTTGATCAAGACCGACGTGTTCGGCTCGGAAGCCGACGTCGAGAAGTTGTTCCCGATCTGCACGCCCGGCGCGTCCGACACCGCGCGCTTCGACGAGGCGCTCGAGCTGCTGCACCTCGGCGGGCGCAGCCTGGCCCACGCCGTGCTGATGATGATTCCCGAGGCGTGGGAGCGCAACGAGTCGATGGACCCCGCGCGCCGCGCGTTCTACCGCTACCACGCCTCGCTGATGGAGCCGTGGGACGGGCCGGCGTCGATCACCTTCACCGACGGCACGATCATCGGCGCGGTGCTCGACCGTAATGGCTTGCGCCCCTCGCGGATCTGGGTCACCGAAGACGGTTTGGTGGTGATGGCGTCCGAGGCCGGCGTGCTGGACCTGGACCCGGCCAAGGTGGTGCGTCGGATGCGGCTGCAGCCCGGCCGCATGTTCCTGGTGGACACCGCGCAGGGCCGCATCGTCTCCGACGAGGAGATCAAAGCGGAGCTGGCCGCCGAGCACCCCTACCAGGAGTGGCTGGACAAGAACCTGGTCCCCCTCGACGACCTGCCGCAGGGCCACTACAAGCGGATGCCGCATGACCGACTGGTCAAGCGCCAGCAGACATTTGGCTACACCTACGAGGAACTCAACCTGTTGGTGGCGCCGATGGTGCGCAGCGGCGCCGAGCCGATCGGGTCGATGGGCACCGACACCCCGGTCGCGGTGCTCTCCCAGCGGCCCCGGATGCTCTACGACTACTTCCAGCAGCTGTTCGCGCAGGTGACCAACCCGCCGCTGGACGCCATCCGTGAGGAGGTGGTGACCAGCCTGCAGGGCACCACCGGCGGCGAGCGTGACCTGCTCACCCCGACCGAGCTCTCGTGTCACCAGATCGCGCTGCCGCAGCCGATCCTGCGCAACCGGGAGCTGGCGAAGCTGATCAACCTCAACCCGGACGACGAGGTCAACGGACGCCCGCATGGCATGCGTTCCAAGGTGATTCGCTGCCTTTACCCGGTGGCCGAAGGTGGCGCCGGGCTGGCCGCCGCCCTCGAGGACGTGCGCGCGCAGGCATCGGCGGCGATCGCCGACGGCGCGCGGGTGATCATCCTGTCCGACCGCGAATCCGACGAACGGATGGCGCCCATTCCGTCGCTGCTCGCGGTGGCGGGGGTGCACCACCACCTGGTGCGCGACCGGACACGCACCCACGTGGGTCTGGTGGTGGAGACCGGTGACGCCCGCGAGGTGCACCACATGGCGGCGCTGGTCAGCTTCGGCGCCGCGGCGATCAACCCGTACCTGGCGTTCGAGTCGATCGAGGACATGCTCGACCGGGGCGTGATCGAGGGCATCGACCGCAAGACGGCGCTGAACAACTACATCAAGGCGGCCGGCAAGGGTGTGCTGAAAGTGATGTCCAAGATGGGCATTTCGACGCTCGCCTCCTACACCGGTGCGCAGTTGTTCCAGGCGGTCGGCATCTCCGAGGATGTGCTCAACGAATACTTCACCGGGTTGAGCTGTCCCATCGGCGGGATCACCCTGGACGACATCGCCGCCGACGTCGCCGCCCGCCACGCCCTGGCCTACCTGGACCGGCCGGGCGAACGCGCCCACCGCGAGCTCGAGGTGGGCGGGGAATACCAGTGGCGCCGCGAGGGCGAGTACCACCTGTTCAACCCCGAGACCGTCTTCAAGCTGCAGCACGCCACGCGCACCGGCCAGTACAAGGTGTTCAAGGACTACACCCGCCTGGTCGACGACCAGAGCGAGCGCATGGCGTCCCTGCGCGGCCTGCTCAAGTTCCGCGCCGGTGTGCGGGAACCGATCCCGCTCGAAGAGGTCGAGCCCGCAAGCGAAATCGTCAAACGCTTCTCCACCGGGGCGATGAGCTACGGCTCGATCTCGGCGGAGGCCCACGAGACGCTGGCCATCGCGATGAACCGGCTGGGCGGCCGGTCCAACAGCGGCGAGGGCGGCGAGGACGTCAAGCGCTTCGACCGCGACCCCGACGGGGCCTGGCGGCGCAGCGCGATCAAACAGGTCGCCTCGGGCCGGTTCGGTGTCACCTCGCACTACCTGACGAACTGCACCGACATCCAGATCAAGATGGCCCAGGGCGCGAAACCCGGTGAGGGAGGCCAGCTTCCGGGGCACAAGGTGTACCCGTGGGTGGCCGAAGTCCGCCACTCCACCCCCGGCGTCGGCCTGATCTCACCGCCGCCGCACCACGACATCTACTCCATCGAGGACCTGGCACAGCTGATCCACGACCTGAAGAACGCCAACCCGGCGGCGCGCGTGCACGTCAAGCTGGTCTCCGAGAACGGCGTCGGCACGGTGGCGGCGGGCGTGTCCAAGGCCCACGCCGACGTGGTCCTGATCTCCGGGCACGACGGCGGCACCGGCGCGACGCCGATGACCTCGATGAAGCACGCCGGGGCGCCGTGGGAGCTGGGGCTGGCCGAGACGCAGCAGACGTTGCTGCTCAACGGGTTACGCGACCGGATCGTGGTCCAGGTCGACGGCCAGCTCAAGACGGGTCGCGACGTGATGATCGCGGCGCTGCTCGGCGCCGAGGAATTTGGCTTCGCCACCGCGCCGCTGGTGGTGTCCGGCTGCATCATGATGCGGGTCTGCCACCTCGACACCTGCCCCGTCGGGGTGGCCACCCAGAACCCGGTGCTGCGCGAACGTTTCACCGGCAAGCCCGAGTTCGTCGAGAACTTCTTCATGTTCATCGCCGAAGAGGTCCGCGAATACATGGCGCAGTTGGGATTCCGCACCCTCAACGAGGCGATCGGGCAGGTCAAGGCGCTCGACACCACGTTGGCGCGCGCCCACTGGAAGGCGCACCGGCTCGACCTGGACCCGGTCCTGCACGAGCCGGAATCGGCGTTTATGAACCAGGACCTGTACTGCACCTCGCGTCAGGACCACGGCCTGGACAAGGCGCTCGACCAGCAGTTGATCGTGATGAGCCGCGAGGCACTGGATTCCGGTACGCCGGTGCGTTTCTCGACCACGATCAGCAACGTCAACCGCACGGTGGGCACCATGCTCGGCCACGAGGTCACCAAAGCCTATGGCGGTCAAGGGTTGCCGGACGGGACCATCGACATCACCTTCGACGGCTCGGCGGGCAACAGCTTCGGCGCGTTCGTGCCGCGCGGCATCACCCTGCGCGTCTACGGCGACGCCAACGACTACGTCGGCAAGGGTCTGTCCGGTGGCCGGATCGTGGTTCGGCCGTCGGACGACGCCCCGCAGGACTACGTGGCCGAGGACAACATCATCGGCGGCAACGTGATCCTGTTCGGCGCGACCAGCGGTGAGGCGTACCTGCGCGGTGTCGTCGGCGAGCGGTTCGCGGTCCGCAACTCCGGGGCGCACGCCGTCGTCGAGGGTGTCGGGGACCACGGGTGTGAATACATGACCGGCGGCAAGGTCGTCGTCCTCGGTCGCACCGGCCGCAACTTCGCGGCCGGCATGTCCGGCGGGGTGGCGTACATCTACGACCCGCACGGCGAATTGCCAGGAAATCTCAACACGGAGATGGTCGAGCTCGAGAGCTTGGATGAGGATGACGACGAGTGGTTGCACGGCATGATCCAGGCACACGTTGATGCCACCGATTCCGCTGTGGGTCAGCGCATTCTGGGTGACTGGCCGGAGGAGCGCCGGCATTTCGCCAAGGTGATGCCGCGCGACTTCAAGCGGGTGCTGCAGGCCATCGCCGATGCGGAACGCGACGGCGCCGATGTCGACAAGGCGATCATGGCGGCCGCCCATGGCTGATCCGAGCGGCTTCCTGAAATACACGCACCGGGAATTGCCGAAGCGCCGGCCGGTCCCGCTGCGGTTGCGCGACTGGCGCGAGGTCTACGAGGATTTCGACAACGAGACCCTGCGCGAGCAGGCGACCCGCTGCATGGACTGCGGTATTCCGTTCTGTCACAACGGTTGTCCGCTGGGCAACCTGATTCCGGAGTGGAATGACCTGGTCCGCAGGGACCAGTGGCAGGCCGCGATCGAACGGCTGCACGCCACCAACAACTTCCCGGACTTCACCGGCCGGCTGTGCCCGGCGCCGTGTGAGCCGGCCTGTGTGCTCGGCATCAACCAGGATCCGGTGACGATCAAGCAGATCGAGCTGGAGATCATCGACAAGGCCTTCGACGAGGGCTGGGTGCGGCCGCTTCCGCCGGAGAAGCTGACCGGGAAAAAGGTCGCCGTGGTCGGTTCCGGACCCGCGGGCCTGGCCGCCGCTCAGCAGCTGACCCGCGCCGGCCACAGCGTCACCGTCTTCGAGCGGGCCGACCGCATCGGCGGCTTGCTGCGCTACGGCATCCCGGAATTCAAGATGGAAAAGCGCGTGCTCGACCGCCGGTTGGACCAGATGCGCGCCGAGGGAACCGAGTTCCGGGCGGGCGTCAACGTCGGGGTCGACATCAGCGCCGAGCAGCTGCGCTCCGACTTCGACGCGGTGGTGCTGGCCGGCGGTGCGACCGCCTGGCGCGATCTGCCCGTTCCCGGCCGGGAATTGGACGGCATCCATCAGGCGATGGAATTCCTGCCCTGGGGCAACCGGCAAGCGTTGGGTGATCTGGGCGAAGGCGAGGTGGACGCCGACGGGCAACCGCCGCTCACCGCCAAAGGCAAGAAGGTCATCATCATCGGCGGCGGTGACACCGGCGCCGACTGCCTGGGCACCGTGCACCGGCAGGGCGCCACCGAGGTGCACCAGTTCGAGATCATGCCGCGCCCACCGGAGACGCGCGCCCCGTCCACCCCGTGGCCGACCTACCCGCTGATGTACCGGGTCTCCGCGGCGCACGAAGAGGGCGGCGAGCGGGTGTTCTCCGTCAACACCGAGCAGTTCGTCGGCCGGGACGGTCGCGTCACGGCGCTCAAGGCGCACGAGGTCACCATGGAGGGCGGCAAGTTCGTCAAGGTCGACGGCTCCGATTTCGAACTCGAGGCCGACCTGGTGTTGCTGGCGATGGGATTCGTCGGGCCCGAGAAGGAGGGCCTGCTCACCGAGCTCGGAGTCAAGCTCACCGAGCGCGGCAACGTCGCGCGCGGCGCCGACTTCGAGACGTCGGTTCCGGGCGTCTTCGTAGCCGGGGACATGGGTCGCGGCCAGTCATTGATCGTTTGGGCGATTGCTGAGGGCCGGGCGGCCGCCGCGGCGGCGGACCGGTTCATGATGGGTTCCACCGCGCTGCCGGCGCCGATCAAGCCCACCGCGGTACCGCTTCAGTAGTAACACCAGTCACACCAGAAACACGCGCTGGTTCGTTCGGCGCGTCTTCCGCAGTTTGCCAGACGGTGGGTGTCTAATAATCCCCTGTGAGCCCGCTCACAGGGGGGTCACACTGTTTCCCGGATGGACGGACCGATTGCAGGAGTGGTTTTTGTGCATATCCACCCAGTACCCCGGACGCGGATGGGGCGAATGGCCTGGTCATGGTTGCGTCACCCGGTAAAAAGTCGCGAGTTCCCCGCCAAGCACGAGCGGTTGGTCACCGCCCAGGATCTACTGCTCTTCGGCGCGTGACCACTCTGCCGCCGCGCCTGCGGGCGCCCGGCGGGTTTGCTCCGCGGCCGGCGGGCGGGATTTTCGCCTGAGCGCCAGGGGCGGGGCCCGAAAATCGGTGCTATCCGTCGAGTAATCCCGAATCGCGGATCGCCTCGGCGAGCGGTTCCAGCACGGCGGGGTCGTGTGGCGGGGGTAGGTAGACGATCCCGAGGTCGAGCCCTTCGGCGGCGAGTCCGGCGGCGTCCGCGACGACCTTCCCGTAGTCGAGGTCCGGCTCGAGGCGCAGGTGCGCCGAGAGGGTGATCTCCTTCGGATCGCGGCCGATGTCCGCGCAGTGTGCGGCGAGGACGTCACGCTTGTGGGCGAAAACGTCGGGCGGGCCGCCGACGAAGTTCCAGTGCTGGGCGTAGCGGGCGGTGATCCGCAGCGTGCGCTTCTCGCCGCTGCCGCCGATGCAGATCGGGGGGTGCGGACGCTGCGGCCCCTTGGGCTCGTTGCGGGCACCCTTGAGCTGATAGAACCTGCCTTGAAAATCGGAGCAGTCCGTGGTCAAAAGGCTGGTCAACACCTCGCAGGCTTCCTCGAAGCGGTCGAAGCGTTCCTTGATGCTGCCCAGCTCGATGCCGTAGGCGCCGGATTCCTCCTCGTTCCAGCCGGCGCCGATCCCCAGCTCGAGGCGCCCGTTGGAGATGATGTCGAGGGCGGCCGCCATGTTGGCCAGCACCGCGGGGTGGCGGTAGTGGATCCCGGTGACCAGGGTGCCCAGCCGCAATCGCGTGGTGGCCTGTGCCAGCGCCGTCAGCGTCGTCCACCCCTCCAGACAGGGCCCGCTGCTGTCGGAGAAGATCGGGTAGAAGTGGTCGAAGGTCCACCCGGATTCGTAGACGTCGATGTCGTCTGCGGCCTGCCAGACGGCCAGCATCTGGGCCCAGGTGGTGTTCTGCGGAGAAGTCTTGAAGGCGAATCGCATGTCAACGACGTTAGTCGGCGTTTATGAAGGGCAACTAAACTCGACCGCGCTATGACTTGCCCTTGTTGCTCCCTGGGAATCGACACCAAGCTCACGCTGCTGGCGGCGGGCCTGATCTTCCTGCTCGCGCTCGTTCTCGGGATCTGGAAATACCGCGGGATGATGACCTCCGAGAATCATCTCGCGCATCCCTACGTCGACATCGCGCATCGCGCGGCGCTGCTGTATTCGTTCGCGACGCTGCTGCTCGCGGTTTTCGTACAACTGAGCGCCTGGCCGGTGTGGGTGAACCTGACGGCCGCCGGCGTCGTCGTCTTCTTCTTCGTGGCGGCCATCGCCGCCTACATCACCCACGGGGCACGGCGCGACACCGTCAACCAATTCGAAAACGCCGACCGCAGCACCGAATTGGCGATGGCCGCGCTGATCGTCGGGGAAATCGGCGGGTTCGGCGTGCTGCTCGCCGGGTTCGTGGTCGGCCAACTGCTGTAACTCGCCGAGGTCTGGCGGGCACACTGGAGTCATGGATCCGGTAGCGGCCCTGCGGCAGATCGCCTACTACAAGGACCGGAGCCGTCACGACCCGAGACGCGTGATGGCCTACCGCAACGCTGCCGACATCATCGAGGGCCTCGACGACGCGGCGCGCGAACGCCACGGCCAGGCCAACAGCTGGCAGTCGCTGCCGGGAATCGGCCCCAAAACCGCCAAGGTCATCGACCAGGCGTGGTCCGGCCGAGAACCCGACCTGCTGGTCGAATTGCGTTCCACCGCAGAAGATCTCGGTGGCGGTGACATTCGTGCCGCGCTGCGCGGCGACCTGCACCTGCACTCCAACTGGTCGGACGGCTCCGCTCCGATCGAGGAGATGATGGCCGCGGCGGCGGCGCTGGGCCACGAATACTGCGCGCTGACCGACCATTCGCCGCGGCTGACCATCGCCAACGGCCTGTCGCCGGAGCGGTTACGCAAGCAGCTCGACGTGATCGACCGGCTGCAGGAGACGTTCGCGCCCATGCGCATCCTCACCGGGATCGAGGTCGACATCCTCGACGACGGCAGCCTGGACCAGGAACCCGAACTGCTGGAACGCCTCGACGTCGTGGTGGCCAGCGTG
This sequence comes from Mycobacterium paraintracellulare, assembly GCF_000276825.1. Classification (NCBI taxonomy): domain Bacteria; kingdom Bacillati; phylum Actinomycetota; class Actinomycetes; order Mycobacteriales; family Mycobacteriaceae; genus Mycobacterium; species Mycobacterium paraintracellulare. The sequence goes on from NC_016948.1 coordinate 175,944, forward strand.
CACTCCAAGTTGTCGATGGATTCCGCCGCGATGACCCGGCGCATGCTGCGCGCGGTCCAAAACCCGCACGCCGACGTGCTCGGCCACTGCACCGGCCGGCTGGTGTCCGGCAACCGCGGCATCCGGCCGGAATCCAAGTTCGACGCCGAGGCGGTGTTCACGGCGTGCCGCGAGTCCGGCACCGCGGTGGAGATCAACTCCCGGCCGGAGCGGCGCGACCCGCCGACCCGCCTGCTCAACCTGGCGCTGGAGATCGGTTGCGTGTTCAGCATCGACACCGACGCCCACGCCCCCGGCCAGCTGGACTTCCTCGGTTACGGCGCGCAGCGCGCCCTGGACGCGGGCGTTCCCCCCGACCGGATCGTGAACACCTGGCCGGCCGACCGGCTGCTGGAGTGGACCGGGTCGAACTGACCGCGAGCCGGATGTCCCGCGATCAACGACTCCCGTGACCGCCGTTGGTGCCCGCGGAAATGACCAGTCCCGCAAGGCTTCCCACCGCAGCGAGGGTGCCACCGATGAAGGCCTTGGCCATGCCCCGCTTCGACACCTCGGCGCCGCGGGGCAGCGAGGCCAGCCAGGCGACCGCGTCGTCGCGCTCGGCGTTGCCATACACCCGCAGCGGGCACGGCATCCACGCACCGATGCCGCGCGCGGGCGCCCGAATCCACTCGATGTCGCTCACGACAGCACACCCATCGAGCGCGGCCAGGTAGCCCACCCCAAGTCGGGTGTCCGCCCACAATGCGCCCGGCGTGATCCGCTCGAAGCCCGGGCCGAATTGGTAGAGCAGCCGCATCCGTCCCTTCGTTCGGCGCACCCGATCGACCAGCGGCGCAAACACCCGGTCGTAATCCTGCGTCGTCACCGTCCCAACCGCCTCCAGGGCCTGAATTCCCGCGGGCACGCTCGCCAGTTCTTTCAGCACGAGACCCCCATTAATTTGCCTAGTGCAATTATTGCCTAGTGCTAGGATAGGCCCTGCTCCGCGACTGGGTTAGGCACGCGCATGAAAGTCGTATTGTCGGTGCGGGACGGGCCGGCCTCACGGCGGCGGCCAGTTGTTCGCGGCCGCTCAGACCCGCACCCGTTCGGCGCGCTCGGGAACCGGTGCGGCGCTGCGGACGGCGCCCTGCAGCAGGTTTGCGGCGCCGACGGTCGCGCAGATCGCGGCCGGGATGAGCAGCGCGTAACCCCCCAACTGAGCCCCGAACATGATCCCGGCCACGCCGCCGCCGAGGAATAACACCAGGGTGGCGGCCAGTATCGCCGTTTTCCAGTTCTTGATGCCGTGTATCCGGCTGCGGCCGAGGATCAGCCCGAGGTCGGTGATGGTTCCGGTGAAGTGCGTGGTGCGGATCGCCATCCCGCGAAAGCTCGATGTCATCCCGTTTTGCAGGCCGAGCGCCGCGGCGGCGAACAGCGCCTGCACCGCGGTCTGCTCGACGCCCAGGGCATTGATCTGTGCCCTGACGACGGTCTCCGCTCCCCCGGCCGCGGCGAGCACGAGCAAGCCTGCCTCGAGGTACAGCACGGCGGCGTGGCGTGGGCCCGCAAGGGCATCGGTGGGTGCGAGGATCGCCCCGGCTATGGCCGCTCCCATCAGGAAGCCCAGAAAGATTGCGCCGAGCACGTGGCCTTCGTACAGCCACGGGTTGGCCGTGTGCATGCCCAGCTGGGTGGTGATCCCGGTCAGATTGCCGACGGGCACCGCCAAGATCAGCAGCGCCACGGCATTGACGAAGCCCGCGGATAAGGCGAGTAACGCGCTGTAACCGAGCAGGAGACCTTCGCGGGGCAGGCCGGTGTCGCGGGATTGGTGCGGCGGCATCGGATTCAGTTGCTCACTTTCGAGGTCGGGTTTACGCCAACCTAACAAGCGGGCCGCCGCACAAGCGGGGTCGCGAGGCTGATTCAAATCAACCTCAAATCATCGAAAAGGCATGTGGCAAAGAGTAATTGAATAATTAGTGAAAAGACCGACGACCCGTCAGTCGGGCAGGTGCGGCATCTCGAAGCCCGGATCGCGCCCCAATAGCACCGCGGGGGTGAGCGCCGACTTGCCATAGCGCCGGCGCACCCGGTCGATGGCGGCGTCGATGTCGTCGCCGGCAGCGCGCCGGCTCGATTCGCCGAACGGCAGCATCAGCTGCTGGGCGCCGCTGCGGTCGATGCCCGACACCGCGAACCCGACCAGCGTCAGGCCGCGCTGCGCGATCAGCGGCGCCGCGCCCGCGACCAGGCGCCGCGCGGCGGCCAGGATGGGCGCCGTGGCCGACGTGGCCCACGGCAGGGTGTGCGAGCGCGTGGCCCTGGTGAAGTCGTCGAAGCGCAGCCGCAGCACCACCGTGCGGCCGGTGCGCCCGGCGGCGCGCATGCGGCCGGTGATGCGGTCGATCAAGTTCACCACCACGGCGTCGATCTCGTTAGGCGACATGGCATTACCGGAGCGGCCCAGCGCTCGCTGCGCCCCGACGGAGCGGCGACGAACGCCGGCGGTGACCCGCCGGCGGTCGATGTTGCGCGACAGCGCATAGAGCTGACGACCCATCGCGCCACCGACCATCGAGCCCAGCGCCGACTCGCTGAGCTCGGCGACGTCGGCCACGGTGACGATGCCGTGCGCATGCAGCTTCTCGGCGGTCACCGCGCCCACGCCCCACAGCCGGCGCACCGGCAGCGGCCGCAAAAACGTCAACTCCTGATCGGGGGGCACCAGCAGCAGCCCGTCGGGCTTGGCCTCCTGGCTGGCGACCTTGGCAAGGAACTTGGTCCGGGCGATCCCGACGGTGATCGGCAGCCCGACCCGCTCGCGCACGTCCGCGCGCAACCGCTCGGCGATCGCCACCGGCGTGCCGCTGACCCGGCGCAGCCCACCGACGTCGAGGAAGGCCTCGTCGACCGACAGCGCTTCCACGATCGGGGTGCAATCACGGAACACCTCGAAGACGGCGTCGCTGGCGCGGCTGTAGGCGCTCATCCGCGGCGGCACCACCACGGCGGCCGGGCACAACCGCCGCGCCTGCGCCCCGCCCATGGCCGTGCGCACGCCGTAGGCCTTGGCCTCGTAGCTCGCGGCCAGCACCACGCCGCCGCCGACGATCAGCGGGCGCCCGCGCAGGGCCGGGTCATCGCGCTGTTCGACGGACGCGTAGAAGGAGTCCAGGTCCGCGTGCAGAATGGACGGGTCACACCGCACGAACATATGTTCGCACGGGGCGCCGACAAACCCGTTTCAGCAGGCCTCGCCGTACACGCTGCTGACCCAGATGTGCACCAGCGTGTCGAGCAGTTGCTCGCTGGGCACCGACGGTCGCCCGCCGGCGAACGCGCTGAGCATGACCTTTTCGTTGAGCAGGTTCAGTGCCGCGGACAGGTTGCGCGCCGGCAGTGTCACCGGCGCGGCGCCGCGCGCGCGCTCGGCTTCGATCACGGTGGTGATGTGGTCGACCCATTTCTGCATGAAGCGTGACCACAGCTCGCCGACGTCTTTGTTGGTGCGCGCGGCATCGGCGGCCAGCGACACCGCGCGATGCGTGCCGAAGGTCTCGACAAACACGTTGATCCCGATGCGCCACAACGCTTTCAGGTCGGCGGGCGGGCTGGCGACCAGCGACTCCAGCGCGGAGTCTGCCTCCATGATCACCCGCTCGAACAGGGTGAACAGCACCGCGTCCTTGGACGGGAAATAGAAGTAGAACGTCGGCCGGGACAGCCCGGCCCCCTTGGCGAGGTCGTCGACGGAGATGTCGGCGAGCGGGCGTTCCTGCAGCAACCGTTCGGCGGTGGTCAAAATGGCCAGTTCGCGGTCGTCGCCGGACGGGCGCGCCGAGCGCCTGCCCCGGTGGGTGCGGGCGGAACCGACGGTAGTCACGGCCGCTACTTTACACGGCGTCGAGATTTTCGACACGGTGTTGACCGATTCAACACCGTGTTGATAGCGTGGCCGTATGACTGAGCACCTTGACGTCCTCATCGTGGGCGCCGGCATCTCCGGTGTGAGCGCGGCCTGGCACCTGCAGGAACGCTGCCCGACCAAGAGCTACGCCATCCTCGAGCGCCGCGCCGACCTCGGCGGCACCTGGGACCTCTTCAAGTACCCGGGCATCCGATCGGACTCGGACATGTTCACCCTCGGCTTCCGGTTCAAGCCCTGGCGTTCGGCGAAGTCGATCGCCGACGGCGCGTCGATCAAGGCCTACATCAGGGAGGCCGCGGTCGAGAACCGGATCGAGCCGCACATCCGCTACAACCACCGGGTGGTGGCCGCCGACTGGTCCGACGTCGACAACCGCTGGACGCTGACGGTCGAGGACGACGGCCGCACCAGCGAGATGACCTGTTCGTTCCTATTCGCCTGCACCGGTTACTACAACTACGACGAGGGGTTCTCGCCCACCTTCGAAGGCTCCGACGACTTCGGGGGCACCATCGTGCATCCGCAGCACTGGCCGGAGGACCTGGACTACGCGGGCAAGCGGATCGTCGTCATCGGATCCGGCGCGACCGCGATCACCCTGATCCCCGCCCTGGTGAACTCCGGTGCCGGTCACGTCACGATGCTGCAGCGCTCGCCGACCTACATCGGGTCGCTGCCCGGCGTCGACCCCTTCGCCGAGAAGGCCAACCGGCTGCTGCCCGAGCGCCTCGCGCACATGGCCAACCGCTGGAAAGCCATCGCGTTCAGCACTTTCCAGTACCAGCTGTCCCGCAAGGCCCCGGCCTACATGCGCAAGACCTTGATGACGATGGCGCAGCGACGGCTGCCGCAGGGCTACGACGTCGAGAAGCACTTCGGGCCGCGCTATAACGTCTGGGACGAGCGGCTGTGCCTGGCGCCGGACGGCGACTTCTTCCGGACCATCCGGCACGGCAAGGCCGACGTCGTCACCGACACGATCGACCGGTTCACCAAGACCGGCATCAAGCTCACCTCGGGTGAGGAGTTGGCGGCCGACATCATCATCACCGCAACGGGATTGAACATGCAGTTGCTGGGCGGGGTGAAGCCGACCCGCAACGGCGAGGACATCGACCTGACCTCGCTGATGACCTACAAGGGCCTGATGTTCTCCGGCGTGCCGAACTTCGCCATCACCTTCGGCTACACCAACGCGTCCTGGACGCTGAAGGCCGACCTGGTCTCCGAATTCGTCTGCCGACTGCTGAACTACATGGACGCCAAGGGTTTTGACTTCGTGGAGCCGCAGCATCCGGGCAACGACGTGGACGAGTTGCCGTTCATGGACTTCACTCCCGGCTACTTCCGGCGGTCGATGCACCTGCTGCCCAAGTCGGGATCGCGGGCGCCGTGGCGGCTCAAGCAGAACTACTTCTTCGACATGCGCACGATCCGGCGCGGCAAGGTCGACGACGAGGGCTTGAAGTTCGCGAAAAAGCCTGCGCCGGTGGCGGTTTAGGAGTCTGTGGCGACGACGACGATCCCGTCGTCGTCGCTGTAGGCGATCTCGCCGGGCACGAACGTCACACCGCCCAGGGTGATTTCGACATCGCGTTCGCCGGCGCCGGTCTTGGTGCTCTTGCGCGGATTGGTGCCCAGCGCCTTGATGCCGATGTCCATGCCCCGCAACGCGGCGGAGTCCCGCACCGCGCCGTTGATGATGAGCCCGGCCCAGCCGTTGGACCGCGCGAGCTCGGCGATGACGTCGCCCACCAGCGCGGTGTGCAGCGAGCCGGCGCCGTCGATCACCAATATCCCGCCGTCACCGGGCTCCGAGAGCACCGACTTCAGCAGCGCGTTGTCCTGAAAGCAGCGCACGGTACTGATCGGGCCGGCGAACTCGGCGCGCCCGCCGAGCTGGCGGAATTGGGTGTCGCAGCTGCGCACGTCGGGGCCGATGCTGTCGACCAGGTCGGCGGTCGGCCGGAATGGCACCGTCACTTCTGACATGTAAACGCCCGCGCCCTCAGCGACGGCGCAGCTGGCGGATGAGCAGGATGGCCAGCAGGCTGACGGCCACGGCGACGATCAGCGGCACCGGGGATTGGCCCACCGCGGGGCCCGGGACGGCGGGAGAGACCGGGTTGTTGGCGGCTTCCACGGTGGACTTCGCCTGTGCGGCAGCGTCTTTGGCGGCGGCCGTGAGGTCGCCATTGGTTTCGGCCCGCTGCTGCACGCCGGCCGGCGGCTCGGGCGGCCGCGGGGGTGCGGGTTCGGCGTTCTTGGCCGGCGCCTTCTTCGCGGGCGCTTTCTTGGCGGGCGCCTTTTTGGCGGGCGCCTTTTTCGCAGGTGCCTTCTTGGCGGGCGCCTTCGCGGTCTTTTTCGCCGCCTTGGCGGGCGGTTTCTTCTCCGGCGGAGTGCCGGCGCCGTCGGGCGCGCTGTTGGTGGGGTCCTGCGGGTCTGCCATGCGGCCGCTCCTTGAGCTTCCTCTGTCGTCGTTTCCCTAGCTCAGGGATCTCGACCCCATCATGCCAGCACGCGTGACGGCGCCTCGATCACCGCCTGTGCCGCACCGCCCACCAGGCGCCGCCGGCGACGAGCGCCAACGCGGCCGCCACGAACGGCCAGACGGGGACGTCACCGCCGCCGCCCCCGCCGCCGGCAACCGGCGGCCCGGGCGTGCCGGTGCCGGACACCGTGAGCTGGAACGACCAGGACCCGGACACCACGTGGCCGTCCGCGGAGGTCACCCGGTAGTTCACCGTGTACGTGCCGGACGGTCCCAGTCGACGCAGGGCGATGCTGACCATCGCGCCGGCCACGGTGGGCTCGCCGGCGGACCACACGTTGCCGTCCGGGCCGACCACCGTCATCGCGGCGAACGTGGTCTGCAACTGCTCGTTGAAGGTCGCGCTGACCCGCTGCGGGCCGGAGGCCAGCACCGCGTTGGCCGCGGGGTCGGTGGCGATCCGCGTGGCGTGCGCCGACGACACCGGCGCGGTGAGCGTGGCCATCGCGAACATGGCGCTCACGCACGCGCCGAACGCCAGCCGTTTCACGGGCGGCGGCGGATCAACGCGATCGCGACGCCCAGCGCGGCGACCACCAGAGCGGCGCCGCCCAACAATCGCGCGGTGTTGTCGGCCGCGTGGGGCCGCGCCGGTTCGGTCGCTTGGTCGGGCGTCCCATGGTGGTGGTGTGACCCCGCCGGCCCGGTGGCAAGGGTGAGCATGGGCGCCGGGTGTTCGGGCTCGCCGCCGTCGGGCAGCGGCGCCTGATCCCACTTCACGACGGTCCCGTCGGCGTAGGACTGCGTGGCCGGGAAGCTGACGGTGTCGGTGTCGGGCAACTTCACGGACAACCGGAACAGCGCGAATTGGTCAGCGGCGATCCCCCCGCCGGGGGCGGCCGTCCATGTCACCGAGCGGACGGCACCGGACGCCGCGTCGCGGTCGAGCCTGGCCGTCCAGCCCGGCATGCTTTCGGTGCGCGCCGAGGCGACGCCGGGCAGGGCGACGGTCAAGGCGGTGGTGGCGGCCCCGACGTTCGATTCGTTGGGCACCTGGAAGGTGACCAGGGCCATGGCGCCGCGCACCGGATTGTCGCTGCTGGCGTGGACGTGCGCCGACGCCGTCGGCGACTGCAGCGCCGACCCGAGGGCCAGGACGACGACCGCGCCGGCCGCGAACAGGATGCGCGGGATCCACCTGCCGTGGATTGACATGGGAGGAGATTGCCTTTCGTGGGGTCGGTCAGCTCAACCCGAGGCGGGCCATCAGATCGGCCTCGATGCCTTCGAGCTGCGACGAGATCGCGGCGTGGGCGGCCCGGCGACGCGCGGCGGGCAGATTCTCCGCGGCGGTGACGGCCGCCGACAGATCGGTGAGCCGCTCGGTGATGGCGACCACGAACGCCTTCGTCTCGGCGTCCTTGGGCTTCTTGTCCTGCACCGACCGCAACGACCTCTCGGCCCCCGCGATGCGGGCCGACAGCTGGGCGCCGGGGCCGGAGAACTGGCCGATCTGAGCCAGCGGGATTCCGAGCCGGTCCGCGCGGCGCTGATCGATCAGCGCGCGCGCCGAGACGGCCAACCGGTAGATCACCGGGGTGAGGATCGGTGCGAGCAGCCGCGAGACCGTCAGCACGCGGCGGATCCGGGTCGGGGAGAAGATCTTGCCCTCCCGCGCCGCCTTGAGTTGGGCCTCAGCGACTTTGAGCGCGTTGCGGTCACTGTCGCGCTGCGCCTTGATCTGGGCCCTGAGCGCCTTGTTCTCCGCCCGTTGGGCGGACTTGGCGCGCCGCACCTCGTTTTTCGCGGCCAGCTTGGCCTCGAGCTTCGCGCGGGCCTTGATGGCGCGGGCTTCAGCGCGACGCGTCGCGCGGCTCTTTCGCTTGCCGAACAGGGCCATTCCCGGCCGCCTCCCGGTATCTCGCTGGCAATCGTCGTCTAACGCTCTCGCGTTCGCGATCCGTTTGCCAACCCTAATCGGAATGGGCGGGCGCCAGCCCCCCAGGGCTGGCCGAGGCCGCTAGGCGTCCAGGTGCTCCGCGCGGCGCAGCTCGTTGACGCGCTCCATGACCTCGCGCTGGGCCTCGGGGGAGAGCTCGGCCGTGCGCATCGCGATGCGGCGCACGTTGTCGTCGCGCGCCGTGGCCAGCCACGACAATTCCTTGTCGAGCTTCTCGTAGTACTCGTCGTCGGTGAAGTAAGCCGGCTTGATGCGGAAGAAGTTGGCCAGGGCGGCCATCGTCGCCGAGGACGGGTTGGTGCGGTTGCCGGAACGCAACTGCGACAAGTAGGGAGCCGACATCGTTATGCCCTCCGCCTTGAGCGCCGCGATCACTTCCGCGGAGGTGTGCGCACCGCGTCCAGGCGGATACACCGTGTCGAACAGGCGGTTCAGGCGAGCAGCGAACGTCGTGCTCATTGATATGACCTCCACTGGGCTGTAGAAGCGAACTATTACCTAGGTGTATTTGCTGATCATGGTAGCGAGGCTTGGTAAGGGTAACCAGGTGCAAACCCCGAAGGATTCCCGAGCGGCACAGCCGACGCCCACCAACTCCCCACTTGACGAGCGTCTAACTGATTCGCTGAGGTGTCCACAAAATCCATGGAACTCACAGGTTATCCGCAGAATCGGACACCCGTCCCGAAGTGGCGGGCCGGGCGCCTCGTGGGGGCCGTTGCGAGGGCCCGCGCCGTGCTGGGCGATTGCACCGCAACGGACCGGCAAGCTGGCCCGATCCGGTACGCCATTTGCTGCCGGGCCCGAAACCTGGCCATCGAGGGCGCGCCGCAACCCGCCGGCCGCATGGTGGACACCGATGGTCGAGGGGCCGTTAACTTAGTGGGCGCCGTCGGGGTCGCGCTCATCCACGACCGGTCCACCGCTGACCGCCGCCCGACGTGACGGTCGCCAGAGCGGTCCGGTCGCGTGATCCCCGCGGGCGCGAAGCGCCTCCTCGCGGCCGGGAAGGCGAATCGCCATTCGCGCCGCCGTGTTCTCGCTAGGCGGCGAGCAGCATCGCCAAAATCGCCGTGTCGGGATGGCTGATCGGATCGACACCGACCCGGCTCACCATCGACGTGATGGTGCCGTCGGCTTCTGCCTCCACCCAGGCCGCCCGGTGTTCCAGGCCGAGATAGGGCAACCCGGGCAGCAAGACGCATCCCGATGCCGCCCCCGTGCATTCGGGCAGCGACGGCGTGGTTTCCGACGGCGGATGCAGCATGAGTAGCGCGGGGGGCTGATGGTCGGCGAAATAGCCTGGCTGGATTGCCGATTCACCAAAGACCGTGCCCTCGGCCAGCACCAGGCCGACCGTGTCCGGTTCGGGTTCGTCGGGCAGTTCTTCGCGGGCGCCGAACACCGTTGTGGTGGAGAGCAACCCGGGCAACGACGCGATCCGGACCGCGACCATGAGCAGCTGGGCCCATTCTTTCGTCGAATCGGGCCAACGGCCAGAGATCAGGAACCCCTTCAGGGACCCACGAGAATGGAACGGGGAGACCCCGATCGGTCGATCCGACCCAGTTTCCATCTCCGACCTCCGCGCGACGCCTCCGTTGGGAATAACCACACTGGTAGTCCGAATAATTAAGAATGCCTGCGGATTAGGCGCCGTGCAACACGACACGGTCAGCGTCGCGGATCTTCAGATCGACCCGCTGCGGGGCCACACAAACGACTGGGGCGCCGCGCAATCCGCGCGACGCCCCCGCCGATCGAAATAAAAGTCAGCCGAAAATCAGGCCCTGGGTTTTCGAGGTCGCCGCGGCGTAACGCTTCTGCACGTCGGCCCAGTTGACGACGTTCCAGAACGCCTTGACGTAGTCCGCCTTGACGTTCTTGTACTGCAGGTAGAAAGCGTGCTCCCACATGTCGACCTGCAGCAGCGGAATGATGCCCAGCGGCACGTTGGCCTGCTGGTCGTAGAGCTGGAAGGTCAGCAGCCGGTTGCCGAGGGTGTCGTAGCCCAGCACCGCCCAGCCCGACCCCTGCAGGCCGTTGGCGGCCGCGCTGAACTGCGCGCGGAACCGGTCGAAGGATCCGAAGGCGTCGTCGATCGCGGCGGCCAATTCGCCGGTCGGCTTGTCGCCGCCGTCCGGCGACAGGTTCTTCCACCAGATGGAGTGGTTGACGTGGCCGCCCAGGTGAAAGGCCAGGTTCTTTTCGTTCAGGAAGATCGCAGCGTGATCTTCGTTGGCACGGGCCTCTTCGAGCTTGGACAGAGCGTCGTTCACGCCTTTGACGTAGGTGGCGTGGTGCTTACTGTGGTGGATCTCGTTGATCTGACCTGAGATGTGCGGTTCCAACGCTGCGTAGTCCCAGTCCAAGTCGGGCAGGGTGTATTCAGCCACGGCGTTCCTTTCTTCGATTATCGTCTTGACGCTCAGTCACGGGGCGCCTTGCGGCGGCCGACCGTTATCAACCCTGCTCCATGAGCGCGCGCACCGCAAGAATGACCCCTCTGAGCCGCAGGGCGGATACCCGCTCGGGGTCAGTTCAGAACAAGACGATGACCGCGAGCACGGCCAGTAAGGCCAGTGCGATCAGTCCGGCGCGCAGCGCCGCGATGGTGTAGCTGTGATTCCACGCGGGCGAGCCGCAATACGACTTCGACGCGGCCGGTGAACCCGGACCGAACGAATGCGTGGCCATCAATCGCCTTCCACCCCCCGGTTCACCTCACGGTGAGTGAGGTGAGTCACAAACACTTACGAGAACGCGATCATAGCGCTTTGCGGCGAAGTTGAAAAAATAGCGCCCTGAGCTGCGGGTTAGCGAGGACCGGGACGTGGGTGGTTACAAGACGTCGGGACGGGAGCCGGGGCGGCGCGGGCGCCGCCGCGCCGATGCTTAGTGGGGCAATCCATTTCGCTCACACGGGCGGCTTGGACTGTTTAAGACATGCGTGCAACACCGCGATGTTATCCACAGTTACACCACAGTTCGGCGCCAGAGGCAGTAGCGATGGTTCTCTATACCCCGGGGGCCTATGTGGATAAACCTGTGGAAACTGTGGATAGTCCGCGGCGGCCGATTACGTTGCCCATGCCCCCTCGAGCGCCGCTCCTCAGCGCCCCGCGTTCCGCTGCGCGCATCGTCGCGGCGCTAGTCTGGTCCGGTGATCCAGGTGTGCTCCCAGTGCGGCACCCGCTGGAACGTGCGCGACCGGCAACGCGAGTGGTGTCCCCGCTGCCGCGGCGCCCTCATGGCGCCCCAGTCGCCGCCCGCCGACCCGCGGTGGGCCTCCGCGGGCGCCCCGCCCCCGGCCGGACCCCAGCGGTCTCCGGGGTGGCAGCGCACCCCGCCACGGCTGCCGCCCGGCTATCGCTGGATCGCGGTGCGTCCCGGCGCCGCGCCGCCGGCCCGACACGCCCGGCGCCCCCTCGGGCCCACGCCGCGCTACACGGTGATACCGCGTTGGAGTTTGGCGGACCGCGTCGAGCAGGCGCCCGCCACCGGCGCAGCGCCCGCGGCGGCGGGGCCGACGGGGCAGGTCATCCGCACCACCTCATTCGTGAGCGTGCTGGTCCTCAGCATCGCCGCCCTGGTTTACGTCGTCCGCTATGTGCTGCTGGTCATCAACCGGAACACCCTGCTGAATTCGTGGGTGGCCCTCGCGGCCGACTGGCTGGGCGTGCTCGCCAGCGTGGGCGCGGGCGCGGCGGTGATCGCGTCGGGCGTGCTCCTGATCCGTTGGCTGATCGCGCGGCGCGCCGCCGCGTTCGCCCATCACGGGCTGCCGGAGCCGCGCTCGCCGCGGGCACTGTGGGCCGGCTGCGTCGTGCCGCTGGCCAATCTCTTGTGGGCCCCGGTCTACGTGATCGAGCTGGCCCTGCTCGAAGACCATTGGGCGCGGCTACGCGGACCCGTCCTGCAGTGGTGGATCGCGTGGGTCTGCAGCTACGCCGTCTCCATCGCTGCCATCGTGACCAGCTTCGCCACCGACGCGCAGGGCATCGCCAACAACACCGTCCTGATGGTCGTCGCCTACCTGCTCGCGGCCGCCACCCTGGCCGCCGCGACCCGCATTTTCGAGGGCTTCCATCGCAAACCCGTCGCGCGTCCCGCGCACCGCTGGGTCATGGTTCCCGACGACGGCGCCCCCACACCGGCTTCGGCCGGCCCAGTTGAGTTAGAGGGGCAGGAACCGGCAGCATAGGGATATGACGTGGGCCGACGAGGTGCTCGCCGGGCATCCGTATGTCGTCGCCCACCGCGGTGCTTCGGCGGCACGTCCCGAACACACGCTGGCCGCCTACGATCTCGCGCTCAAAGAGGGCGCCGACGGCGTGGAATGTGATGTGCGGTTGACCCGCGACGGCCATCTCGTGTGCGTGCACGACCGCCGGCTGGACCGCACCTCGACCGGAGCCGGCCTGGTCAGCACGATGACGCTGGCTCAGCTGCGCGAGCTCGAGTACGGCGCGTGGCACGACAGCTGGCGCGAGGACGGCACGCACGGCGACACCAGTCTGCTGACCCTGGACGCGCTGGTTTCGCTGGTGCTGGATTGGCATCGGCCGGTAAAGCTCTTCATCGAAACCAAGCACCCCGTCCGGTACGGCTCGCTGGTGGAGACCAAGCTCCTGGCGTTGCTGCACCGTTTCGGCATCGCCGCGCCCGCCTCGGCCGATCGGTCCCGCGCCGTGGTGATGTCGTTCTCGGCGTCCGCGATCTGGCGGATCCGGCGGGCGGCGCCGCTGCTGCCCACCGTGCTGCTGGGCAAAACAGCGCGCTACCTGACCAGCGGCGCGCCCACCGCCGTCGGCGCCACCGCCGTCGGGCCCTCCCTGTTGACGTTGAAGGAATATCCCCAACTGGCGGACCGCGCCATCGCCCAGGGCAGGGCGGTCTACTGCTGGAACGTCGACGAGTACGACGACATCGACTTCTGCCGCGACGTCGGCGTGGCGTGGCTGGCCACCCACCACCCGGGCCGCACCAAGGCGTGGCTCCGCGGCAATCCCGCCGGCCAGGTCAGCATCTAGGTCGGTCCGCTACTGCTGGCCCTCCGCCGTGGTGGGCGGCAGCGGCGCGTCGGCGGCCAACGCGTCGAACAACCGGCCGGCCGCGTCGTGATTCCACACCACCACCGCGCCGGCGTCACCGCTGGTGAACTCCCCGATCGGGACGGTCATGGTGGCGGTGGGCCCGTGCAACGCCCAGCCCAGCCGGGCCAGATCCCAGGCGTGGTCGTCCTGGTCGACGGTCAGGGCGTCGGCGGCCGCGCGCGGCACCGAATACCAGCGCCGGGGATCGAGCCACACCGCCGGGCTGCCGGCGCGATGCAGCAGTTCGGCCACGAACTGACGCTGATTGACCATCCGGTCCAGATCGGCCCGCGGCGTGTCCCGCGTCCGGACGTATCCGAGCGCCTGCCGGCCGTCGAGCCTCTGGCAGCCGGCCGGCAGGTCGATGCCGGCCAGCGGGTCATCGATCGGGGTCGTCGGGCACACCGTCACCCCGCCGAGCGCGTCGACCAGCGCGGCGAACCCGCCGAATCCGATCTCGGCGTAGTGATCGATGCGCAATCCGGTCGCCTGTTCCAGGGTGCGGACCAACAACCGCGCGCCACCCATCGAGAACGCCGCGTTGACCTTGTCCTTCCCGTGATCCGGGATCGGCACCAAAGAATCGCGGGGTATCGACACCAGCGCCGTGGGAACGCTGGACCCGACGCCCGGCACGTGAACCAGCAGGATCGTGTCGGTGCGGCCGTCCCCGATGTCGCCGCCGGTGGCCAAGTCCTGTTGCTGCGCGGCGCTCAGGCTCTGGCGGCTGTCCGAGCCGACGATGAGCCAGTTGGTGCCGCGGCCGGGCGCGGGGCGTTCGGGATAGTCGGCGAGCACCTGCTCGCGGTGCAGTTTGGTGTCGAACCAGACGGCGCCGGCGACCAGGCCCGCGCCGATCAGCAGCACGGCCACCACCAAGAACGACACCATGGTTCGGATCCAGCGGCGCCGCTTGCGGGGCGCGCGTGGTCGGGGCGGGCGCGGTCGCTGCGCCGGGGCGACGGCCGCCGGAGCCGGTGGCGCCGGGCGGTGCAAGGGTTGGGTCTCCGCGGTCGGCGACGGCGGCGGGGCGCCCTCGCGGCGGATCACCTGCGGCGGCTCGGGGCGCGGCGGGACCGGCGGGCCCGGCGGAGCGGGCCGCCGACGCTGCGGTGCGCGGTCGCGGTTCACCTGGCTAACGTACGTGCCCGGCGGCGCGCCGCGATCAGGACTGGCTAGCCGCGCGCCCGCAGCCCATTGATGAACGGGCACCCCATCAGCACCCGAATGGCCTGGCGCAGGCCGGTCATGTCGTCCACCGGTTTGTGGAACGGAAGCCGGACGTCGTGGTCCTGGTCGGTGCCCTCGACGCGGAACCGCACGCCGTAGCGGTCGAGCCCCAGCGGTCGCACGTGCCCGCGGCGCAGGGGAGCCGGCAGCCGGGACACCAGCCGCGCCAGGACGTCGCCGTGGGCGGCGTCCAGGTGCCGCAGCAGGCTCGACTCGAGCGCGCAGAACGGGTCGGGCCGGGCGGCGAGAAGGTCGTCGACGGCCACCGGCTCCGCGCCGGTCGCGTCGGTGACCACGACCGAGGCGATCTCGAGCCGCAGCAACGTGTACCGCTGCTCCTGCCCGCCGGGGGGCGCACACCTCGGCGTGTCGACGCCCAGCAACGCCGGATCCGGGCATTCGGCGGCGATCACGTCGAGCGTGGAGAGGATCTCCGCCGGGGGCACCTGCTGCAGGCGCCCGCGCACCCACACCAGCGAACGGACCGGTTCGCGCAGGGGAAGCGGCGCGTAGTCGGTCAGCTCCAGCAGCGCTTGCGATCCCGCGATGGGCCGCCCGCGTTGCTGTTCGACGGGCAGCGCCAGCGCGAAGGAGCCGTCGTCCATCAGGTGGTGCACGGGCGTGGGGACCGGGTCGTCGTGCTCGATCGCCAGGAGCGCGCCGCCGGCGCGCACGCACGCGCTGCGGATCCGTTCGGCGGTGGTCGGGGCGTGGCAGCTCAGCGGTAATACCATTCTCATCCTTATGCTTAGGTAAGCCTAAGTTAACTTACGGGGGTTGGCGTCGCAAGGGTTTTCTGTGCGGCGCGCCGCTAGGGTTGGGACGTGGCCCGCATCGCTTACCTCGGTCCGGAAGGGACCTTCACCGAGGCGGCGCTGCGGCAGATCACGGCCGCCGGCATGGTTCCCGCCCCGCACTCCGACGGGGTGCAGTCGGTGCCGTTCGACAGCACCTCCGCGGCGTTGGCCGCGGTGCGCGACGGCGCCGCGGACTACGCGTGCGTCCCGATCGAGAACTCGATCGACGGTTCGGTGACGCCGACCCTGGACAGCTTGGCCATGGGCTCACCGCTGCAGGTCTTCGCCGAGACGACGCTGGACGTCGCGTTCAGCATCGTCGTCAAACGGGGATGCCGCCCCGCCGACGTGCGCACGTTGGCCGCCTTCGGGGTGGCCGCGGCACAGGTGCGGCAGTGGGTGGCCGCGAACCTGGCCGATGCCGAACTGCGGCCGGCGTACTCCAACGCCGACGCCGCCCAGCAGGTCGCCGAGGGGCGGGTCGACGCCGCGGTGACCTCGCCGCTGGCGGCCACCCACTGGGGCCTGGACACCCTGGCCGACGGCGTGGTCGACGAGCCCAACGCCCGCACCCGCTTCGTTTTGGTCGGACTGCCGGGCCGCCCGCCGGCCCGCACCGGAGCCGATCGGACCTCGGTGGTGCTGCGCATCGACAACGCGCCGGGCGCCCTGCTGGCGGCGCTCGCCGAGTTCGCCGTCCGCGGCATCGATCTGACCCGGATCGAATCCCGGCCGACCAGAACCGGACTCGGCACCTACCGGTTTTTCGCCGATTGCGTCGGACACATCGACGACGACGCCGTGGCCGAGGCACTCAAGGCGCTGCACCGTCGTTGTGCCGATGTGCGATATCTCGGATCTTGGCCCACCGGTTCGCCCGCCGGGGCCCTGCCGCCGTCCGCCGACGAGGCGTTGCGCTGGCTGGCGCGGGTCCGCGACGGAAAGCCCGAAGACCCTGCCGGGGGGTCGCAGCGGTGAGCGGTCGCTTGATCCTGGTGCGCCACGGCCAGTCCTACGGCAACGTCGAGCGCCGGCTCGACACCCGCCCGCCCGGGGCGGAGCTGACGCCCTTGGGCCGCGACCAGGCCCGGGCGTTCGCCCGCGGCTCGGGCCGCCCGGCGATGCTCGCGCACTCGGTCGCCACCCGGGCATCGCAGACCGCGGCGGTGATCGCGGACCAGCTCGCCATGTCGGCCATCGAGGTGCCCGGCATCCACGAGGTGCAGGTCGGCCGGCTCGAAGACCGCAACGACGACGAGGCGGTCGCGGAGTTCAACGCCATCTACGACCGCTGGCATCGCGGCGAGCTCGACGTGCCGCTGCCCGGCGGCGAGACCGGCAACGACGTGCTGGACCGCTACGTGCCGGTGCTCACCGACCTGCGCCTGCGCTACCTCGACAACCACGACTTCCACGGCGACATCGTGGTCGTCAGCCACGGCGCCGCGATCCGGCTGGCCGCCGCGGTCCTGGCCGGCGTGGAGGCCGACTTCGCGCTCGACAACCATCTCGAGAACGCCCAATCGGTGGCCCTGACCCCGATCACCGACGGCCGGTGGAGTTGCGTGCGCTGGGGGACGTTGACCCCGCCGTTTTATCCGGAGGCCGAGGCCACCCCGGTCGCGGACGCGGTGCGGTCAAGCACCGACCCGATGGGTTGAGACGTCGATCAGACGGCCAGCGCGATCACTTCGGTGCAGGCACAGCCCACGGCGTCGCAGTCGATGACGAAGGCGTGCGGCAACAGTTCCGGGCTGAAGCAGTCCGGCTCGGTGCACTCCGACCGGTGCAGCGCGTGGTGAATGATGGTGCCGTGACAGTGATCTAAGCCTGCCCGGCAGTCGCGGCAGTCAGTGCTCATAACGCGTTCATAGCACCCGCGGGGGACAAATCCGGGACGCCGCGCCAGTCAGGCCCAGCCCAGTTCGTGCAGCCGGTCGTCGTCGATGCCGAAGTGGTGCGCGATTTCGTGGATCACCGTGATGGCCACCTCCTCGACGACCTCGGCCTCGGACTCGCACACGTCCAGCAGCGCCTCGCGGTAGATGGTGATGGCGTCGGGCAGCGCGCCGGCGTAGTCGGAGTCGCGCTCGGTCAGCGCCACTCCTTCGTACAGCCCGAGCAGTTCGTCGTCCTCGGGATGGCGGTCCTCGACCAGCACGACGACGTTGTCCATCGCGGCGGCCAGCTCGGGCGGTATCAGATCGAGCGCGTCGGAGACCAGTTCGTCGAAGCGCCGCGGGTCCATCCGCACGGGCACCCGGCTAGCCCCCCGGTGGGGGCTCGGCGGGCGGGGCCGGCGGCGGCGGGGGCGCCTCGGGTGCCGGGTTCGCGGGCGGTGCGCCGTTGTCCGCCGGCGGGGGCGGTGCTTGCGGCGCGGGAGGCTGCTGCTGGGGGGCCTGCTGGGGTTGCGGTGGCTGCTGGGGCTGTGTCACCACGGGTTGCTGGCCGGGCAGGTGCTGATTGTTCGGCGGCATCTCCGGCGCCGTGGTGGACTGGTTGGACGGCGCCTGCGCCGGGACCTGCAGCGGAATCGGCGGCATGGTCAGGCGCTCTTCGGGGATGTCGGGCGGCGGCACCGGGGGCTGGCCGTTGATCAGCAGCTGACCCTTGGCGCTGTTCAGCAGGGTGGCCCAGCCCCCGTTGCCCAGCGTCGCGCCGATGCTGCAGGCCACCTCGCGGCTGCCGGCCGTCCAGCTCGCCAGCGGCACCGTGGGGTAGATCAGGGTCAGCGTGGTGGTGCGCAGCTTGACCGGCGCCAGGTAGGCGTCGGTCATCTTGGTGCACGAATCCTTGATGAAGCTGTCCTGGTCCGGCTCGGCGGGCAGGGCGTCGGGGAACCTCTCGGCCAGGTTGACCGTGCCGGTGACCTCCATCGCGTGCGGGGCCGTGCAGTCCACCGGCACATCGGTCGGCTGGTTGGTCGCCGGATCGATGCCCAGGCAGGTGCCGGCCGGCCAGATCTTGGACTGGTCGACGTCGGCGACCTTGCCCTTGAACGCCTGCTGCTGGTTGTTCGTGGCGGGCAGTTGCAGGCCGCACAGCATGCGGCGATCGCCGGACTGACGCCACGCGCGGTCGCCGGGCCACAGCAGGCTGACGGTGAACTTGCTGTTCGGATCGAACTTGAGTCCGAGGTAGTTACGGACGGACGCCTCGCACTGCTCCTGGGTGATCTGCTGGATGCGGGCGGGCGTCGGGGGCGCGGCGTTGGGGCCGTACTCCGAGCCCGGGAACGTCCGCATGTCAATGGATTCGGCCACTTCGAACTTGTGGTCGTCGCCGCAGTTGACGATCTTCGCCGACTCCGGCGTGGCGTCGGGCCACATCAGGCATTCGCCGCGAGAGGCGCGGTTGAGGGCGGCGTCGCTCTTGGCCCCGGTGCTGCGCACGGGGCTGCTGTCGAGGAGTCGCCCGGATTCGGTGCTGACCGGGATCGCGGTCACCAGCCCGGCGATCAAGAGGCCGCCGAGCGCGGTCAGCAGCAGCGCCCGCCGGGTGGCCCGGGCCTGCAGGCTGCGCGGCCACAAGAAGGCCGACGGCTGCTGTCCGGACGGCTCACCGGTCGAGGCGGCGGGCGTCTCGACGGCGGGGCCTTCCGAACGTTGCTTCTCGGGCGCTTGCGACATCGGGTCCATTCTGACAGGACGACCTGAGGCGCGTGACAAAAGTTACTGATGTGAGTCCTGAGCCGGGCCGGCGGGGACGCTGTGCCGGTCGGGCGGTGCCGGTGAAAGTAGTGTCAGGGCCGTGATCGACCTGAAGCTGCTCCGGGAAGACCCCGACGCCGTGCGCCGCTCCCAGCTCAGCCGCGGTGAAGACCCGACGCTGGTGGACACGCTGCTGTCGGCCGACGCCGCACGCCGGGCCGCCATCTCCTCCGCCGACGCGCTGCGCGCAGACCAGAAGTCCGCGAGCAAGAGCGTCGGCGCCGCGTCGCCCGACGAGCGGCCCGCGTTGCTCGCGCGTGCCAAGGAACTGGCCGAGCAGGTGAAGGCCGCCGAGGCCGCCCAGGCCGAGGCGGAGGCGGCGTTCACCGCGGCGCACATGGCCATCTCGAACGTCGTCATCGACGGCGTCCCGGCCGGCGGGGAGGACGACTTCGCCGTCCTCGACACCGTCGGCGAACCCCCCGCGCTCGACGACCCCAAGGACCACCTCGAGCTGGGCGAGTCGCTGGGCCTGATCGACATGCAGCGCGGCGCCAAGGTGTCCGGCTCGCGGTTCTACTTTTTGACCGGCCAGGGCGCGCTGCTGCAGCTCGGCCTGCTGCAGCTGGCGGCGCAGCTGGCAGTCAGCAACGGTTTCACCCTGATCATCCCGCCGGTGCTGGTGCGCCCAGAAGTGATGTCGGGCACCGGATTCCTCGGCGCCCACGCAGAAGAGGTGTATCACCTCGACGCCGATGATCTTTACCTCGTCGGCACGTCCGAGGTGCCGCTTGCCGGCTACCACGCCAACGAGATCCTCGACCTGTCCGGCGGACCGCTGCGCTATGCGGGCTGGTCGTCGTGCTTCCGGCGCGAGGCCGGCAGCCACGGCAAGGACACCCGCGGCATCATCCGGGTGCATCAGTTCGACAAGGTCGAAGGCTTCGTCTACTGCACGCCCGCCGACGCCGAGGCCGAACACCAGCGGCTGCTGGGTTGGCAGCGCGAGATGCTGGCCCGCATCGAGGTGCCGTATCGGGTGATCGACGTGGCCGCAGGCGATCTCGGCTCGTCGGCCGCCCGCAAGTTCGACTGCGAGGCGTGGGTTCCCACGCAGGGCACCTATCGCGAGCTGACGTCGACGTCGAACTGCACCACGTTCCAGGCGCGCCGGCTGTCGACCCGCTACCGCGACGAGAACGGCAAGCCCCAGACCGCGGCCACGCTCAACGGCACGCTGGGCACCACCCGCTGGCTGGTGGCGATCCTGGAGAACCACCAGCGGCCCGATGGCAGTGTGCGGGTTCCCGAGGCGCTGGTGCCGTTCGTCGGCGCCGAGGTGCTCGAGCCGGGTGGGTAGCTAGCGCCCGCCGGCCAGCTGCCCCGGGGTGTGGCCGAACGCCCGCCGGTAGGTGTCGATGAACGCACTCGCCGTGGCCCAACCACATTCGGCCGCCACCGACGTGACATCGCGCCGATCGGCGAGCAACACGAGGGCATGCTGCAGCCGGACCTGGGTGCGCCATTGCGGGAACGTCATGGCCAGCTCGTCGCTGAACAATCGGCTCAGCGTGCGTTGTCCGACGCCGACCCGATCGCCGATCTGCTGCAGCGTCAACGGCTCGCGCAGGTTGTCGGCGATCAGTGCGCACGCCCGGCGCAGCCGGGGGTCGACGGGCGTGGGGATCCACAGCGGCTCCGCGACGCCGGTCGCCCGCACCTGGTCGTGCAGGACGGCCAGCATCCGGTGATGCTCGGCGGTCTCGGTGCCGTCGGCCTGCGAACACGCGATGATCAGTTCGCGCATCAGCGGGCTGACCGCCAGCACGGCCGGCGCCCGCGGGCCGCGGCGGTAGCGGCCGGGATCCAGTGCGACGCCGTGAAATTGCGTCGTGCCGTGGAACTTGTGCTCGTGCCAGCATCCGGCCGGTATCCAGATGGCGCGATTGGCCGGCGTGATCCACGTTCCGGCCGGGGTGGTCACCGACACCGCGCCCGAGGACGGGTACACGATCTGGTGTTGCGGATGGCGGTGCCGTTCGATCCGCGCGCCCGGCGGCAGCGTCTGCGCCGACGTGACCAGTCCGTGGTGGCTGATTTCCGACATATCTCGGCAGGATATCGGAAGCACGCACCCGCCGTCGCGGCCTAGCGTGGGCGGTATGGCGATGAATCTGATCCACCGACGGCGCTGCAGCTCCCCGTCATGGGAAAGGGCGGTGGCCGATCAGCTGCTGCCGTGGGCGCTCCACGGCGTCGAACTGGGCACGCGCACTGTGGAAATCGGCCCCGGATACGGCGCGACGCTGCGCGCCCTGCTCGATCGCACGGAATCACTCACGGCCGTTGAACTCGACGGCGCGATGGCCGATCGCCTGCAGCGCCGCTACGGCGAGCGGGCCCGGATCATCCAGGCGAGCGGCACCGAAACCGGCCTGCCCGCAGCCGATTTCACGTCGGTGGTGTGCTTCACGATGCTGCACCACGTTCCCACCGCCGCGTTGCAGGATCAGCTCTTCGCCGAGGCGTTCAGGCTGCTGCGGCCCGGCGGGGTGTTCGCCGGTAGCGACGGCGTCCCGTCGCTGGCGTTCCGACTGATCCACGTTGCCGACACCTACAACCCCATCGCGCCGAAGGACCTGCCCGGCCGGCTTCGCGCCGCGGGATTCACCGACATCGACACCGAGGTCAAGCGTGGCCGGCAGCGATGGCGGGCCACCAAACCGGGCTAGGCGCTGATCTTCGGCGCGGCCTCGCCGGTGACCTGCGCGTGCCGGCGCTGCCGTTCCATCGTCGCGAAGTAGAAGGCGAACGCGAACGCGAAGCTGGTGAACAGGCTGGACACGAAGTACAGCCAGGGGTGGCGCAGCCCGCGCCGGTAGCCGTCCACGATCGTAAAGATCGGCAGCAGAATCACATTCGCGATCGTGTAGTCCTGGCTGGCCGAGCTCGCGGCGGGGTTGGTGAACATCAGCTTGATGTATTCGGCCCAGCTCCCGTGTTCGCCCCACAGGGGATTGGTGGAGCCCTGCGAGTACTCGTGCACGAACGTGATGTTGAAATACCAGCCGAGCGCCACGGACGCGATGCCGACGACGTAGTAGACGATTTCCATCGGCGAAAACAGTGGGCCGTTGGCCGGCCGGGCGAAGACCTTCGAGTTCGACGTGACGATCCAACCGATGACCGCCAGTCCGAGCACCGCGTGAGTGAGTAGCGAGACCATGGGCGCAGTCTCACCCGCGCCGCAAAGTTTTGTCAATATTGACACAACAAACCGAATGGCCAAACCGAAGTGTTGGTATCTTGCTGCAATGGTCAGGCCCGCTCAGACGGCGCGCAGCGAGCGCACCCGCGAAGCGTTGCGCCAGGCCGCCCTGGTGCGCTTCCTCGCCCAGGGTGTCGAGGACACGTCGGCCGAACAGATCGCCGCCGACGCCGGGGTGTCGCTGAGGACGTTCTATCGCCACTTCAGCTCGAAGCACGACCTGTTGTTCGCCGATTACACGGGGCTGCACTGGTTTCGCGCGGCCCTGGACGCCAGGCCGGCCGACGAACCGATCATCGACTCGGTGCAGTCGGCCATCTTCTCGTTCCCGTACGACGTCGACGCCGTCACCAAGATCGCCGCGCTGCGCCAGGACGAGCTCGACCCCGGCCGCATCGTCCGCCACATCCGGGAGGTCCAGGCCGACTTCGCCGACGCCATTGCGGCACAGCTGCAACGGCGTGGCCGCGGTAACGCGGAGCCGACGGCCGACCAGCGGGTGCGCACCGCGGTGACCGCGCGGTGCATCGCGGCGGCCGTCTTCGGCGCGATGGAGGTCTGGATGGTCGGCGACGAGCGGTCTTTGGGCGAACTCGCGCGGCTGTGCCACGCGGCGTTGGAGTCGCTGCGGGCGGGGATCACCGACTCCTGGCTCACCGCGACCTCCGGGCAAGTTTCGTCATAATTGACAAAACTTTGGGGCCGTGCGAGCCTCCTTTGCGGAGGGCAAGAACATGACTGGATATGACGCGATCGTCATCGGTGCGGGGCACAACGGTCTGACCGCGGCGGTGCTGCTGGCCAAGGCCGGGCTGCGGACGGTGTGCCTGGATCCCAAGCTCTACGCCGGCGGGATGGCTTCCACCGTCGAGCTTTTCGACGGGTATCAGTTCGAGATCGCCGGCTCGGTGCAGTTCCCGACATCACAGGTGGTGGTCGACGAGCTGGGCCTGGACACCCTGCCGACGATCGACCTGGACGTGATGTCGGTGGCGGTGCGCGGGGTCGGCGACGATCCGCTGGTTCAATACAGCGACCCGGTCAAGCTGTTCACCCACCTCAACGAGGTGCACGGGGCCGACGCCGTCAACGGGATGGCGGGGCTGATGGCGTGGAGCCAGGGCCCGACCCGCGCGCTGGGCCGCTTCGAAGCCGGCACCCCGCCCAAGAGCATCGACGAGATGTATGCCTGCGCCACAAACGAATTCGAGCGCGCGGCCATCGACGACATGCTGTTCGGCTCGGTCACCGACGTGCTGGACCGCTACCTGCCCGACCGCGAGAAACACGGCGCGCTGCGCGGTTCGATGACCGTGCTGGCCGTCAACACGCTGTACCGGGGCCCGGCCACCCCCGGCAGCGCGGCCGCGCTCGCCTTCGGCCTCGGCGTTCCCGAGGGCGACACGATGCAGATGAAGAAGCTGCGCGGCGGCATCGGCGCGCTCACCTCGCACCTGTGCGACGTGCTGGAAAGCCACGGCGGCGAGGTTCGGCTGCGCACCAAGGTGACCGAGATCCTCGTCGCGGACGGGCGGGTGACCGGCGTGCGCACCGAGGCGGGGGAGACGCTGCACGCCCCGATCGTCGTTTCGGGCATCGCCCCGGACACCACGCTCAACGACCTGATCGATCCCGCCGCGCTGCCCGCCGACATCCGGGCGCGCTACGCGCGCATCGACCACCGCGGCAGCTACCTGCAGATGCACTTCGCGCTGGACGAGGCCCCCGCCTTCGCCGCGCCGTATGAGGCCCTCAACGCACCGGCCATGCAGGCCTCCATCGGCCTGTTCTGCACGCCGGAAGAGGTCCAGCAGCAGTGGGAGGACGCGCGGCGCGGGGTCGTTCCGGCCGATCCCACGGTGGTGCTGCAGATCCCCTCGCAGAACGACCCGGACCTCGCCCCGGCGGGCAAGCACGCCGCGTCGGCGTTCGCGTTGTTCTTCCCGATCGAGGGGGACGTGGATTATGGGCAGGCGAAGGTCGAAATGGGTCAGCGGGTGATCGACAAGATCACCCGGCTCGCGCCGAATTTCGAACGCAGCATCATCCGGCACACCACCTTCACGCCCAAGCACATGGGGGTGATGTTCGGCGCCCCGGGCGGCGACTACTGCCACGGTCTGTTGAACGCGAATCAGGTCGGCCCCAACCGGCCGGGCCCCAGGGGGTTTCTGGGCCAGCCGATCCCGATCGAGGGGCTGTACCTGGGCAGCGCGGGATGCCACGGCGGACCCGGCATCACGTTCATCCCCGGCTACAACGCGGCGCGTGCGGCATTGGATGCGCGCTGACCCTCACCCAGCGTGTAACCAGTGCGAGAAATCACGCCGGAATTCGCCATCAGTGCACGTTCAGCGGCCCGACGCCGGGCGCTCGCCGGCCGGGGACGCTAGCCGCGGGCGGCCAGCAGTTCGTCGAGCAGCGCGGTGAACTCGTCGGGACGCGCCGGCGTGAACGCGGGGCTGGGCCAGGTGCCTGGTACGTCCAGGGTGATCAGCGTCGACCGCAGCGGCCGTCGGATGTCCAGGGGAAGCCAGCGGCGGAAATCGGAGCTGCCCCAGATTCGGAGCCGCTGCGTGAACAGGCCCAGGCTTTCGGCTTTGTAACCGCGGATCGAGCCGAGCGCGATGACCTTCGATGTGCCCGACGGAAAGTGGTAGCGGCGCAACGTGATCGCCGCGCGATCCAGCTGAACCAGCCCATCGTCGTAGGAGTCGTAGGAGCGGTGGGAGTCGTTCACGCGCGGCGACTCCGCAGCTGGTGGCCCCGCGCGGTCAGGCACCGCCCGTCGTCCAATCGCCACTGCCACCCGTGCAGGTTGCAGGTCAACGTGTTCCCTTCTACCACACCGAATTTCGACAGATCGGCCTTGAGGTGGGGACAGCGGCGCTGGATCTCCCAGCCGTCCAGCGTGACCGACGCCGAGTCGTCGTGGGTTTCGGCGAACCAGCCGTCGGCGTAGGCGATGCGTTCGTCGGTCAGGCACTTGAAGAAGGTGTAGAGGTACTCGTTGTAGCCGCCGACCCGCCACGCCCGAAAGCGGGTGGACAAGAAGATGGTGTTGACCCAGTCGGGTTCGCGGTCGCGCAGCACGGTGCGCACCAGCTCCGGTGCGATCTCGAATCCGTAGCGGACTTTCTCGTCCGGAATCCGTTCCCGCACGGCGCGTTTCGGGAAGTCCAGGATCACCGTCTCGGGACCGAGCACCAGTTCGACGGGGTAGCCGATCCCGTCGCAGATCTCGTCGCTTTGGGACATGATCGGCTCGAACAACGCGCGCAGCGATTCCAGGAGGGGTTCCCCGGCCGCGGGGGCCCAGCTCGCCCGCTCGGCGGCGACGACGGGCGCCATCCGCTCGGCGTACGCGGCGATGTAGTCGGCCTTGCCCGTGGTGAAGATGGCCTCGACCTCGTCGGTGGGCAGCGGGTGGCGCAGCGAATTCAGGGTGGACCCGGTGAAGTCGGCGGTCGACCCGGGCATCATCAGCAGGCCGCCGTCGTGGCCGTGCGTGCGCATCTGGTCCAGGAACACCATCTGGTCCGGAAAGATGTTGGCCGGATCCGCGTGGTCGTCGTTGAGGTGGCGCAGCTCGGGATCCAGGAAGCACGGCGGCCCCGCGGACGGGACCACCCACGTAGCCCCGACCTGGGCGAGGTACTGGCGGGCGCGGTCCATCTGCCGTTGCCGCTTCTGGACGCCGAAGGACTCCTTGGCGCGCGCCGGCATGTCGTAGACCATCGGGTACCAGATCGCCCCGGAGTACTGCAGCAGGTGCACATCGATGTGCCCGAACTCGGCGGCCAGCACGTCCAGGTCGACGGGCCGGGCGTCGTTCATGTTGAAAACCGTTGTGGCGCCGTCGGAGACCAGCAGCGCCGAATCGCCGATCGGGCCGTCGGCGGGCGCCCGCAGGGCGATGATCATGACGTCCAGACCGCCACGGGGACCGTCGATCCGATGCTTCACCGAATCGCTGGTCTCGAAGAATCGGTGAAAGCCCAACTCCTGCAACGCGTTTCGCAGGTCAGGCACGGGAAAGTCCGGCAGCAGGACCGTCGCGTCCTTGTTGACGTGCTCGGCCAGGTTCTTCGCGTCGAAGTGGTCCTTGTGCAGGTGCGACACGTACAGGTAGTCGCAGGCGCCCAGCTTGTCCCAGTCCAGCGTGCTGTTGTCCGGGAACGGGAACCAGGAGGCGAAGTAGGCCGGATTGACCCAGGGGTCGCAAAGGATGCTGCCCGCTTGGGTCTCGATCAGAAATCCGGCGTGGCCTACGCTGGTGACCTGCACTAATACCTTTCCGGGGGGCGCTGGGGGACCGAGTCGGGGTCGGCCGGCGGTGACGGTTTTTGCGCCCCCGAGCTTAGCGCGAGGCGCCATCCGGGGGCGCCGCGCAGCCCGGAGCACTAGGCTGATGAGCTGTGGAACCGGTTTACGGGACTGTCATCCAGCTAGCCCGCTTGGTATGGCGCGCGCAGGGGCTGAAGATCACGGTCACGGGTGTGGAGAACCTCCCGACGAGCGGCGGTGCGGTCATCGCGATCAACCACACCGGCTATTTGGACTTCACGTTCGCGGGGTTGCCCGCCTACAAGCAGGGCCTGGGCCGCAAGGTGCGGTTCATGGCCAAGCAGGAGGTCTTCGACCACAAGGTCACCGGGCCCATCATGCGCAGCCTGCGCCACATCTCGGTGAATCGGCAGGACGGCGCCGCCTCCTACGAGGCCGCCGTCCGGCACCTGAAAGACGGTGAGCTGGTCGGGGTTTACCCCGAGGCCACCATCAGCCGCAGCTTCGAGATCAAGGAGTTCAAATCGGGCGCGGCCCGCATGGCGGTCGAGGCCGGGGTGCCGATCGTCCCGCACATCGTCTGGGGCGCCCAGCGCATCTGGACCAAGGACCACCCGAAGAAGCTCTGGCGGCCGAAGGTGCCGATCGTCGTCGTGGTCGGGGAACCGATCGAGCCGACGCTGGGCATCGAGGAATTGAAGGGCCTCCTGCATTCCCGGATGCAGCACCTGCTCGAACGCGCGCAGGAACTCTACGGCGCCCATCCCGCCGGGGAGTTCTGGGTGCCGCACCGGTTGGGCGGGGGCGCCCCGTCGCTGGCGGAAGCGGCCCGGCTGGAAGCCGAGGAGGCGGCCGCCCGGGCGGCGCGCCGGGCGCGCCCCGCAGGGGCGCCGGAGCAGTGATCGATGGTGGAGCCGACCTTCCGCGCGCTGGAGCTCCTGGCCCAACTGGCGGTGGCGGCCACCGGCACCAAAATCACCTATCGCGGCGAGCAGCACATCCCTGAGCGGGGTGGGGCCGTGGTGGCGATCAACCACACCAGCTACGTCGACTTTTTGCCCGCTGGCCTGGCCGTGTACCGCCGGGGGCGGCGCCTGCGGTTCATGATCAAGGCGGAGATGCAGCAGGTCAGGGTGGTCAACTTCCTGATCAAGCACACCCGCACGATCCCGGTGGACCGGGGCGCCGGCGCGGGCGCCTACGCGGTGGCCGTGCAGCGGCTCCGTGAGGGTGAGCTGGTGGGCGTGTACCCCGAAGCGACGATCAGTCGCAGCTTCGAGCTCAAGGAGTTCAAGACGGGCGCCGCGCGGATGGCGCTGGAGGCGAACGTCCCGATCGTCCCGGTGATCGTGTGGGGGGCGCAGCGCATCTGGACCAAGGACCACCCGCGTAAACTGGGTCGGGCCAAAATTCCTGTCACCGTGCAGGTGGGCGCGCCGTTGCAGGTGCGCGAAGACATTGCGCAGACCGACGCTGCCCTGCGCGACTCGATGACGACGTTGCTGCACGAGGCGCAACGGGACTATCCGCACGAGCCCGGGGCGTACTGGGTGCCGCACCGGCTGGGCGGGACGGCCCCGACCCGCGCGGAGGCCGCGCGCATCGAGGCCGACGAGGCGGCGGCCCGATCGGCCAAGAAGGCGGCCAACCGGGCCGACCGCCCGTCGCAGTAGGCGAAGGAGACAACATGCCCGAGGGGTTCTACCGGCTGGCGGAGTGGATCGTCCCGCCGATGGTCGCCATGCAGGGAACCAAGTTCACCTATGAGGGCCTCGAGAACATCCCCGAGCGCGGCGGCGCCCTGCTGGCCCAAAACCACACCAGTTACTTGGACTGGCTTCCCACGCTGATGGCCGTCCGGGAGCGCCGGCGGCGCGCGTATTTCATGATCAAGGCCGAGATGGCCGACGTGAAGGCGGTCAACTACGTCATCAAGCACGCCCGGCTGATCCCGGTGGATCGCAGGTCGGGTCACGACGCCTTCGACGCGGCGGTGCAACGCATGCGCGAGGGCGAGCTGATCGGGACGCACCCCGAGGCCACCATCAGCCGCAGTTTCGAGCTGCGGGAATTCAAGACCGGGGCCGCGCGCATGGCGCTGGAAGCGCAGGTGCCGATCGTCCCGGTGATCGTGTGGGGCGCCCACCGGATCTGGCCCAAGGACCATCCGAAAAAGGTGCTGCGCAACAAGGTTCCGATCACCGTGGTCGCCGGGCGCCCGCTGCCACCGCGGGGCACGCCCGAGCAGCTCAACGCGGTGTTGCGTGAGGCGATGAATGCCCTGCTGTATCGGGTGCAGGAGGAATATCCGCACCCGAAGGACGAATTCTGGGTGCCGCGCCGATTGGGGGGCGGCGCGCCCACCCAGGAGGATTCCCGGGCCATCCGGTTGTCGGAATTGCAGGAGCGGATGCAGAAGTACGGGACCGACGGCGTCACGCGCCCGGGGCAGACGCAAAGCGGATTGCATTGAGCGGTCGGGCCCGAGGACGATGAAGCCGACGCTCATCGCCTGCGACGTCGACGGCACCCTGTTCGACGACGACGAAAAGATCACCCCGCGCACCCGCGACGCCATTCGCGCCGCGGTGGACTCCGGTGCGCAGTTCGTCGTGGCGACCGGGCGCCCGCCCCGGTGGATACGTCCCGTCGTCGACGCGCTGGGCTTCGCCCCAATTGCGGTGTGCGCCAACGGCGCCGTGATCTATGACTCCGCCACCGACCGGGTGATGTCGACGCGCACGCTGTCCGTCGACACCCTGGCCGAGTTGGCGGAGCTGGCGACTCGCGTCATACCCGGCGCGGGTCTGGCCGTCGAGCGGATCGGCGAACGCGCCCACGACACGGCGACCCCGCAGTTCATCAGCTCGCCGGGCTACGAGCATGCCTGGCTCAACCCCGACAACACCGAGGTGTCGATCGAGGACCTGCTCAGCGCCCCGGCGATCAAGCTGCTCATTCGCCGGGCCGGGGCCCGTAGCTCCGACATGGCCGCCGAGCTGGCCAAGCACGTCGGCATCGAGGGCGACATCACCTACTCCACCGACAACGGCCTGGTCGAGATCGTGCCGCTGGGGATCAGCAAGGCCACCGGGGTGGACGAGATCGCCAGGCCGCTGCAGATCGCCCGTGAGGAGGTGGTGGCGTTCGGCGACATGCCCAACGACCTGCCGATCCTGCGCTGGGCGGGCCATGGCGTGGCGATGGGCAACGCCCATCCCGACGTGCAGGCCGCCGCCGACGAGGTGACCGCCGCCAACAACGACGACGGCGTGGGGCGGGTGCTGGAACGTTGGTGGCTTTAACGCGCCTCAGGTGGCGCCGGGGTGCGCCGGTAGCGAGAAGTGTTCGGCGGGCACCGTTGGGCCGCTTGGCAATTGGGTGGCCAGCGGCGTCGTGATGCCGTCCACCACCTCGGTGACGTTTCCGGTCAGCCGCTCGAAGTTCAGCGTCCCGTGCTGGAAGTTCTGCGTAATCTGCAGCGGCTCTTGTATTTCCGCGCTGGTCGGCAACCCGAGTGGGCCGCGCTCGTAGCTCTGCGATCCCCAGGCGTCGTAGATGGCGCCGGTGACCGGCTGGGGGCCGGTCTCGGGTGACCAATACATGGCGCCCCGGGCGAAGGTGACAAAGCGGGCGTCACCGGCCGCGCTGTCCTCGGGCGCGGTCGGCGCACCCAGCACGCTGTTCATCCCGCCGATCGCCTGCCAGTGATCGTAGATCGCGCCGCCCTGCAGCGCCTTGATAAGTTCCTCCGGTGGGTCGTTGAAATGCGCTGCGATGTCCCGTATCTCGTCCATCAGCGCGTAGGCGGCGTTGCCCGGGCAGTCGGTGTTGCCGACGTCACGGTGGGTGAAGATGGTCGGCAGCGTCGCGACCGAACCCGCCGGGAAGGTGGTGTAGTGGCTGCCGGCCGACTCCAGTTGCACCGTGCCCTTGGGGTCGACGCCGTCGATGCCCAGCCGCCAACCGAGCAGGCGGCCGACGGTGCGCAGTTGGATCGGTGTCGGGGGCACGTCGTCGAAGTTGCCGATCATCGACACGCCCCAGGTGTTGCGGTTGAACCCGCCGGTGTGGAAGGCCTCGACCGCCTTGGTGAGCCCGCCTGCGCTGCCCTCGAACACCTGTCCGTACTTGTCGACCAGCGCGTTGTAGGCGATGTCGCACCAGCCCAGCGTCTTGCTGTGGTAGGTGTAAATGGCCTTGACGATCCCGGCCGATTCCAGCGGCGAATAGTCGTTACTGCCCGCGGTGTGGTGGATGACCGCGGCGCGAATCCCGTTGTCGTACTGCGGGCTACCGCATCGCAGCGATTCGTCGGCACCCCATTCCGCGCGGCTGATGATGGGGGGCGCCTGCCCGGGCATCACCACCCCGGACGGAGGTGTCCACTGGGTTTGGGTCGGCGCTTGGGGCGGGGAGATGAGGACGGCGGAGATGTTCTGCCCGAAGGGCTGTTCCCTCGACGCCGGTTTGTACCCCAGATCCTTCGCTTCAGTCGGGGACGCCGGGGGCGGCTGGGTCGCCTTCGCGTCGAGCGGCCGGGTCACCGCGATCTGGACGGTGGTCGTGGTGCCGACGAAGACCGGGTCCGTGCCGCGCGGCCCCTCCGCAACGCCGGCCGGATGGGCGGCCCCCGCGGGGTCGGGCGCCGCGGTTTCGTACTCCGTCTGATACCAGGGGCCCCACGAGCCGTCGGGGTGTCTGGCGCGCACCCGGGTCGACGTGCCGGCCAGGTCGCCGGTCAGCGCCACCAACGAGAACGGAGTGTCCTGACCGATTTCGCGAACCGTGACTCCGGCGCCCAGTCCGATGAGCGGTTGCTCGACGAGTTGGGTGCCGCGCGCCGGCGCTGGGCCGGCGGCAACGCGACCGCGCGTCGCGTCCCCCACCCACGAGACGATGACGACGGTCGCCGCGATGGCGGTGAGCATCATCGTCGGCGCGCGACTGCGAGACACCAGCCGATGTTACGTGTGTTTCTAATGTTATCTATGAGACGACACGAGGTTGGGCGTGGCCGAATCTCGACCAAAATCGACGGCACCGCAGATGATTCTGCGGTGCCGTCTGGTGGAGGGTTCGGGTAAAGGTCAGACCGGGGGCAGTGCCGGCACCGCGCCCGCGGCCGCCGGAAGCGCACCGGCGGCACCCGCGGCGGCCGGGAGTGCTCCCGCCGCGGCACCGGGCAGGGCGCCCGCGGCGCCCGGCAAGGCACCCACGGCGCCCGGCAGAGCGCCCGCGGCGGCACCCGGGAGGGCGCCCGCGGCCCCGCCGCCCTGCATGCCCTGCGTGATGGCCGGCATCACCAAGCCCTTGAGCAGGTCGATCGCCTGACCGGCGCCCAACTGGTTGGCCGCCTGCATGACGTCGTTGACCAGGCCGCCGCTGGCGCCGGATCCGGAGCCACCGCCCAGGCCGGTGCCGCCACCGATGGGCGAAGCGTTACCGAACGTCGACGGGTCGCCGAGGATCGGGTAGGTGCCGCCGACGCCCGGGTCCAGGCCGGCCCCGGAGTCGATGGGTACCTCGCTCGGCGACAGGGTCGGGCTGCCGAGCCCCGGCGCCACCCCGGCCGGGCTGGTCAGCCCGGGGTTGGACAGCGCGGGGTTGAGCCCGGCGCCCGGGGTCGCGATCCCCGCGCCCGGGGTGGCCGGCAGCGCACCGGGCGCGGTGAGCCCGGGCGTCGTAGGAGCCGCGCCGGGGTTCGTGAGGCCCGGGCTCGCCAGCCCGGGGCTGGTCAAACCGGGGCTCGTCAGGCCGGGGCTGGTCAAACCGGGGCTCGTCAGGCCGGGATTGGTCAGGCCCGGCGTCCCCAGCCCGGGGGTCCCGAGGCCCGGAGTGCCCAGGCCGGGACTGGCGAGACCGGGTGTGGTCGCGCCCCCGCTCAGGGCGGGAACCGGAGGCATGTTGATCCCGAATTGCGACAGCCCCTGGGACAGCGCGCCCATCAGCTCGCCGGGCAGGTCGCTCATCACCGCGGCCTGCTTGAACTCGTGATGCTCGGGCGCCTTGTGGTCGGCCGTCGATTCGTAAACAAGGAAGTATGCGCACGGACTCGCCACTGCCAGGGCGGCAACCGCGCTCATGGCTGTCGAGAGCTTGCGTCGGCGTCGGTTCGGCACGGAAGTCTCCTCTATCTGACTATGTGTTGTGTTGGCGGTCCCGCCGGTCCTATCTGGCTGGAATCACACACAGTCGATGGTACGAGTGGGGACCCTGTTACTAGAGTGGTGATATTGAATCGTGAGGCAATTGCGACCAGGACTGTGATCGCGAGCCCGGGACCTCCCACCGGCCGCCGCGAAGGCCCCCGCGGCGGCGCCCGTCAAACGGCCGGCCCTCTCCGTGGCCTCGCCAAATGGGTTAGGGCCCCGCGGTCGGATACCCTAAGCAACCGATGACAGCTCGTTTCGATCTTTTCGTCGTCGGCTCTGGATTCTTCGGACTGACCATTGCCGAGCGCGTGGCTACCCAGCTTCAGAAGCGTGTACTCGTGGTGGACCGCCGTCCGCACATCGGTGGCAACGCCTATTCGGAAGCCGAGCCGCACACCGGCATCGAGGTGCACAAGTACGGCGCCCACCTGTTCCACACCTCTAACAAGAGGGTCTGGGACTACGTGCGGCAGTTCACCGAGTTCACCGACTACCGGCACCGGGTCTTCGCCATGCACAACGGGCAGGCCTACCAGTTCCCGATGGGGCTGGGCCTGGTGTCGCAGTTCTTCGGCAAGTACTTCACCCCCGACGAGGCGCGCAAGCTCATCGCCGAGCAGGCCGCCGAGATCAAAACCGAGGACGCGCAGAACTTCGAGGAGAAGGCCATCTCCCTGGTCGGCCGGCCGCTCTATGAGGCCTTCCTCAAGAACTACACCGCCAAGCAGTGGCAGACCGACCCCAAGGAGCTGCCGGCGTCGAACATCACCCGGCTGCCGGTGCGCTACACGTTCGACAACCGCTACTTTTCCGACACCTACGAGGGCCTGCCGGTCGACGGGTACACGGCGTGGCTGCAGAACATGGCCGCCGACGACCGAATCGAGGTCCGGCTGGACACCGACTGGTTCGACGTGCGCGACCAACTGCGCGCGGACAGCCCCGACGCGCCGGTCGTCTACACCGGCCCGCTGGACCGCTACTTCGACTACGCCGAGGGCCGGCTGGGCTGGCGCACGCTGGACTTCGAGCTGGAAGTGCTTCCGATCGGGGATTTCCAGGGCACACCGGTGATGAACTACAACGACGCCGACGTGCCCTACACCCGCATCCACGAGTTCCGGCACTTCCACACCGAGCGCGACTATCCGGCCGACAAGACCGTGATCATGCGCGAATATTCGCGGTTCGCCGAGGACGACGACGAGCCCTACTACCCGATCAACACCGAGGCCGACCGCGCCGTGCTGGCCGCCTACCGGGCCAGGGCGAAGTCCGAAACCGCTTCGGCGAAGGTGCTTTTCGGCGGGCGGTTGGGCACCTACCAGTATCTGGACATGCACATGGCCATCGCCAGCGCACTGAACATGTACGACAACGTCCTCGCGCCGCACCTGCGCGACGGCAAAGCTCTAGTGGGGGAGAGCGACTGATGCGTGCCACGACGATGCAGAGCGAAGCGATGAGGAGGAGTGGCGCCTGATGCGTGCTACGACGATGCAGAGCGAAGCGATGAGGAGGAGTGGCGCCTGATGACTGCCGTAAGCCTGTTGTCCCGAATCATCCTGCCGCGTCCCGGCGAGCCGCTCGACGTGCGCAAGCTGTACCTGGAGGAGTCGACGACCAACGCCCGGCGTGCGCATGCCACCAGCCGCACCTCGCTGGAGATCGGCAAAGAGTCCGAGGTGTCGTTCGCCACCTACTTCAACGCGTTCCCCGCGAGCTACTGGCGGCGCTGGTCGATCTGCAGTTCGGTCGTGTTGCGCGTCGAGCTGACCGGGACCGGACGCGTCGACGTCTACCGGACCAAGGCCACCGGGGTGCGAATCTCGGTGGAGGGCCGCCAATTCGTCGGCACCGACGAGCAGCCGGCCGTCGTCGAGATCGAGGTGGCCCTGCGGCCGTTCGAGGACGGCGGCTGGATCTGGTTCGACATCACCACCGACACCGAGGTCAACCTGATCAGCGGCGGCTGGTATGCGACCGAGCCGGCCCCGGGCACGGCCAACATCGCCGTCGGCATCCCCACCTTCAACCGCCCCGCCGACTGCGTCAACGCGCTGGCCGACCTCACCGCAGACCCGTTGGTGGACAAGGTGATCGGCGCGGTGATCGTTCCGGACCAGGGCACCCGCAAGGTGCGCGAACACCCGGACTTCCCGGCGGCGGCCGCCGGCCTGGGCGATCGGTTGTCCATCCACGACCAGCCCAACCTCGGCGGCTCCGGCGGCTACAGCCGGGTGATGTACGAGGCGCTGAAAAACACCGACTGCCAACAGATCCTGTTCATGGACGACGACATCCGCATCGAGCCGGACACGATCCTGCGGGTGCTGGCTCTGCACCGCTTCGCCAAGACACCGATGCTCATCGGCGGCCAGATGCTGAACCTGCAGGAGCCGTCCCACCTGCACATCATGGGCGAGGTCGTCGACCAGTCGAACTTCATGTGGACCGCCGCGCCGCACGCCGAATACGACCACGACTTCGCGCAATTTCCGTTGAACGACAAGAACCCTCGCAGCGCACTGCTGCACCGGCGCATCGACGTCGACTTCAACGGCTGGTGGACGTGCATGATCCCCCGGCAGGTCGCCGAGGAACTGGGCCAGCCGCTGCCGCTGTTCATCAAATGGGACGACGCCGAATACGGCCTGCGCGCCGGCGAGCACGGCTATCCGACCGTCACCCTGCCCGGCGCCGCCATCTGGCACATGGCCTGGAGCGACAAGGACGACGCCATCGACTGGCAGGCCTACTTCCACCTGCGCAACCGGCTGGTGGTCGCGGCGCTGCACTGGGACGGTGACATCACCGGGCTGGTCCGCAGCCACCTCAAGGCGACGCTGAAACACCTTGCCTGCCTTGAGTATTCGACGGTGGCGATCCAGAACAGGGCCATCGACGACTTCCTCGCCGGGCCCGAGCACATCTTCTCGATCCTGGAATCCGCGCTGCCGGAGGTGCATCGCCTGCGCAAGGAATACCCGGACGCGGTGGTGCTGCCGGCGGCCAGCGAGCTACCGCAACCGCGCTACCAGAGCAGGGTGATGAACCCGCCGGTCAACCCGGTGTCGATCGGTTACCGGCTGGCCCGCGGGATCCTGCACAACGCGACCAAGGCCGACACCGAGGCGCACCGGACCCCGGAGTACAACGTGCCGACCCAGGACGCGCGCTGGTTCCGCTTGTGCACCGTCGACGGCGTGACGGTCACGACGGCCGACGGATGCGGCGTGGTCTACCGACAGCGGGACCGCCGAAAGATGTTCTCGCTGTTGTTCAAATCGTTGCGCCGGCAGCGTCAGCTGCTCAGCCGGTTCGACGAGATGCGCAGGGTCTATCGCGACGCACTGCCGGTGTTGTCCAGCAAGCAGAAGTGGGAGACGGCGTTGCTGCCAGCTGCGGAACATGCCTGAGGCCTCTGCTGCGCAGGCCCCGCGCGGTGAGGTGGCCGCGCTGGTCGCCGTCCAGGCGGCGCTGGGCGGTCGGCCCGGGGTGCTATCGGTGGCGCGCGCGCTGTCCCACTTCGGCGAGCACAGCGTCGGGTGGGTGGCCGTCGCCCTGCTCGGCGCGGTCCTGTCGCCGAAGCGGCGCGGGGACTGGCTGATCGCCGGGGCCGGCGCCTTCGTCGCCCACGCCGCCGCCGTGGTCGTCAAGCGGATCGTGCGGCGCAAGCGGCCGCACGATCCCGCCGTCGTGGTGAACGTCGGCACGCCCAGCCAGTTGAGTTTTCCCTCCGCGCATGCCACTTCCACCACCGCCGCCGCCATCCTGATGGGCCGGACCACCGGCCTGCCGCTACCCGCGGTCCTGGTGCCGCCGATGGCGTTGTCGCGAATGTTGCTGGGCGTGCACTACCCCAGCGACGTGGCCTGCGGCATCGCCCTGGGTGCCGTCATCGCGGCGATCGCGCGCCGCGCCGGACAGGTGCAAGAGGTTGTAAGAGGTAACGCATGACCGAGGAAACCGAGGAAGTGGTGGCCGGGCCGCCCAGCAACCTGGTCGCCGGGGTGATCAAGGCGCTCCGCCCGCGCCAGTGGGTGAAGAACGTCTTGGTGCTGGCCGCGCCGGTGGCCGGGCTGGGCAGCGGGATTCGATACGACTACGGGCAGATGCTCACTCAGGTCGGGTTGGCGTTCGTGGTGTTCAGCCTGGCGGCGTCGTCGATCTATCTGGTCAACGACGTGCGCGACGTCGAGGCCGACCGCGAACACCCCACCAAGAGGTTCCGCCCGATCGCGGCGGGCGTCGTGCCCGAGTGGCTGGCCTACGCCCTGGCGGTGCTGCTGGGTGCGGCCTCGCTGGGCATCGCCTGGATGGTGACGCCGAACCTGGCCTTGGTGATGGCCGTCTACCTCGGCATGCAGCTGGCGTACTGCTTCGGACTCAAACACCAAGCGGTGCTTGACATCTGCATCGTGTCATCGGCGTACCTGCTGCGCGCCATCGCCGGCGGCGTGGCCACCGAAATCCCGCTGTCACAATGGTTTTTGCTCTCGGCGGCGTTCGCGTCGCTGTTCATGGTGGCCGGCAAGCGTTACGCCGAACTGCAATTGGCCGAACGCACCGGCGCCAAGATCCGCAAGTCGCTGGAGAGCTACACCAGCACGTACCTGAGGTTCGTCTGGACCATGTCCGCCACCGCGGTGGTGGTCTGTTACGGCTTGTGGGCGTTCGAGCGCGACCACCATTCGGGGTCCTGGTTCGCGGTCTCCATGGTCCCGTTCACCATCGCGATCCTGCGCTACGCGGTCGACGTGGACGGCGGTCTGGCCGGGGAGCCCGAAGACATCGCGTTGCGGGACCGGGTGTTGCAGCTGCTGGCGGTGGCGTGGATCGCGACCATTGGAGCCGCCGTTGCCTTCGGTTAGCCCCGAGCTGCAGGCGCTCAAGGCGCGCATGATGCGCAGCCGGCCGGTGATCAGGCGGCCCGGCTGGCCGGTGTTCCCATACACGACCATGGTGCGGACCAGCCTGTGGATCGGCGTCGCGGTCGTCGCCGTCCTGTTCGGTTGGGGCGCCTGGCAGCGGCGGTGGATCGCCGACGACGGGCTCATCGTGTTGCGCACCGTGCGCAACCTGCTCGCCGGCAACGGGCCGGTCTTCAACCAGGGCGAGCGGGTGGAGGCCAACACCTCCACCGCCTGGACGTACCTGATGTACGCCGGCAGCTGGGTCGGCGGCCCGCTGCGCATGGAGTACGTGGCTTTGGCTCTGGCGCTGGTGCTTTCGGTGCTCGGTGTGGCGCTGCTGATGCTGGGCGCCGCGCGGCTGTACGCGCCCAGCCTGCGCGGGCGCAAAGCGATCATGTTGCCCGCCGGCGCACTGGTGTACATCGCGCTGCCGCCGGCGCGCGACTTCGCCACCTCGGGCCTGGAAAGCGGTTTGGCGCTGGCCTACCTCGGGCTGCTGTGGTGGATGATGGTCTGCTGGGCGCAGCCCGTTCGCAACCGCCCGGACAAGAACGTGTTCGTCGGCGCGCTGGCGTTCGTCGCCGGGTTCAGCGTCCTGGTCCGGCCCGAGCTGGCGCTCATGGGTGGGCTGGCGCTGATCATGATGATGATCGCCGCCCGGACCTGGCGGCGCCGCGCGCTGATCGTGGCGGCCGGCGGTCTCCTGCCGGTCGGCTACGAGATCTTCCGGATGGGCTACTACGGCCTGCTGGTGCCGGGCACCGCCCTGGCCAAGGATGCGGCCGGGGACAAGTGGTCCCAGGGCATGATCTACCTCTCGAACTTCGACGCCCCGTACGCGGTGTGGATACCCGTGGTCCTGCTCGTGCCGCTGGGCGTGCTGCTGTTCGCAGCCCGGCGCCGGCCCTCGTTCCTGCGGCCCGCGCTGGCGCCCGACTACGGGCGGGTGGCCCGGGCCGTGCACAGCCCGCCGGCGGTGGTCGCGTGGGTCCTGATCAGCGGCCTGCTGCAGGCCCTGTACTGGATTCGGCAGGGCGGCGACTTCATGCACGCGCGGGTGCTGCTGGCGCCCGTGTTCTGCCTGCTGGCCCCCGTGGCCGTCGTCCCGGTCGCCATCCCCGACGGCCAGGACTATTCGCGCGAGACCGGTAACTGGGTGGCCGGCGCGGCCGCCGCGCTGTGGCTGGGGGTGGCCGGCTGGTCGCTGTGGGCCGCGAATTCACCCGGCATGGGCGACGACGCCACCCACGTCACGTACTCCGGCATCGTCGACGAACGGCGCTTCTACGCCCAGGCCACCGGTCACGCACATCCGCTGACCGCCGCGGACTACCTGGGCTACCCGCGGATGGCCGCCATCCTGACGGCCCTGAACGACACCCCCGACGGCGCGCTGCTGCTGCCGTCGGGCAACTACATCCAATGGGACCTGGTGCCGCAGGCCCAGCCCGCGCCGGGCGACAAACCGCAAAAGCCGCAGCACGCGGTGTTTTTCACCAACCTCGGCATGGTCGGCATGAACGTCGGGCTCGACGTCCGGGTCATCGACCAGATCGGGCTGGCGAATCCACTGGCGCAACACACCGAGCGGCTCAAGCACGGCCGCATCGGGCATGACAAGAACCTCTTCCCGGACTGGGTGATCGCCGACGGCCCCTGGGTGAAGGTGTACCCGGGAATCCCGGGCTACCTGGACGCGCAGTGGGTCGCCGACGCGGTCGCGGCGCTGAAATGCCCCGACACCCAGGCGGTGCTCGGCTCGGTGCGCGCGCCGATGAACCCGCATCGGTTCCTGTCCAACGTGCTGCACTCCTTCCAGTTCACCAAGTACCGCATCGACCGGGTCCCGCTCTACGAGCTGGCGCGGTGCGGGCTTCCGATACCCGAACAATCGCCCCCGCCGCCTCGCGAGTAAGCGCTGCGCAGAAGAAATTTCGGCAGATTTCACCACGATTACGGCCGGCCCGTCACGAAAAAATGGCAGCAACATCACATTTGGCCTCTCACCAGCTGGCAATGGCGGTCAAGCACATGCGCAATACTCGCCTTTTCTACACGTGTTTGACATGAAAACCGCTGGGTAGGTGGGCCGCTCGCCGGTTCGGGGGCCCGCCTCGATGCGAACGAATGGGGCAAGGTGTGGTTGACTACACGGGCACTCCTGCGCTTCGCGCGGTGACGATGCGGGCCGACCGGTTCGACGAGGAGCCGTGCAAGTGGGTACGCGCAGGCAGTTCGACCCAATCAGGAAAGCGCCCAAACGGACGAATGCGCCGGGAGGCCGCAAGAAGGATGAGGAAGCAAGGATGACGCTTGTCGACAGATTGCGCGGCGCCGTGGCGAGTATGCCGCGCCGGCTCGTGGTGGGGGCCGCCAGTGCGGCGCTGCTGACGGGCCTGATTGGCGCCGTCGGGGGCTCGGCGACCGCCGGTGCCTTCTCGCGCCCGGGTCTGCCGGTGGAGTACCTGCAGGTTCCGTCCGCCGGGATGGGCCGCGACATCAAGGTTCAGTTCCAAAGCGGCGGCGCGAACTCGCCGGCTCTGTACCTGCTCGACGGCATGCGTGCGCAGGACGACTTCAACGGCTGGGACATCAATACCCCGGCGTTCGAGTGGTACAACCAGTCGGGCATCTCGGTCGCCATGCCGGTGGGTGGCCAGTCCAGCTTCTACTCCGACTGGTACAAGCCCGCCTGCGGCAAGGCCGGCTGCACCACCTACAAGTGGGAGACCTTCCTGACCAGCGAGCTCCCCGCGTACCTGCAGAGCCAGAGGCAGGTCAAGCCGACCGGCAGCGCCGTCGTCGGCCTGTCGATGGCCGGATCGTCGGCGCTGATCCTGGCCGCCTACCACCCCGAGCAGTTCGTCTACGCCGGATCGCTGTCGGCGCTGCTGGACCCGTCTCAGGGCATGGGCCCGTCGCTGATCGGTCTGGCCATGGGTGACGCCGGTGGCTACAAGGCCGCCGACATGTGGGGCCCGAAGGAAGACCCGGCCTGGGCGCGCAACGACCCGTCGCTTCAGGTGGGCAAGCTCGTCGCCAACAACACCCGCATCTGGGTGTACTGCGGTAACGGCAAGCCGTCCGACCTCGGTGGCGACAACCTGCCCGCGAAGTTCCTCGAGGGCTTCGTGCGGACCAGCAACCTGAAGTTCCAAGACGCCTACAACGCCGCCGGTGGCCACAACGCGTTCTGGAACTTCGACGCCAACGGCACCCACGACTGGCCCTACTGGGGCGCGCAGCTGCAGGCGATGAAGCCTGACATGCAGTCGGTTCTGGGCGCCACCCCGGGCGCGGGCCCGGCCACGGCCTCGGCTGCCGGTAACGGAACCGGCCAGGGCACCTAAAACACGCCAAGCACCACGACTCGCGGCGGGAACCCTTCGGGGTTTCCGCCGTTAGTCGTTCGCGGCACGTGTGACGTGTTTCACTACCCGGCGAGCGCGGGGGCCGGCCCGCTGGCTAATGTGCATTCAGCGACTAGACGATGGAGGGTGGACATGACGGTCGTGCGGGGTGTGCCAGCGCTTCTTCGGGCGTTCTGCCTGGCCGCGCTAGCGGTCGGGCTGGCCTTTGTCTCACCGGCGGTCGGGGCCGTCGGCAAGGCCAGGGCCGCGGGCTACGAAAGCCTGATGGTTCCGTCGGCGGCCATGGGCCGGGACATCCCGGTGGCCTTCCTCGCCGGCGGCCCGCACGCGGTGTACCTGTTGGACGCCTTCAACGCGGCGCCCGACGTGAGCAACTGGGTCACCGCCGGCAACGCGATGAACACGCTGAGCGGCAAGGGCATCTCGGTGGTGGCCCCGGCCGGCGGCGCGTGGAGCATGTACACCAACTGGGAGCAGGACGGCAGCAAGCAGTGGGACACGTTCCTGTCCAGCGAGCTGCCCGATTGGCTGGCCGCCAACAAGGGCCTCGCGCCCGGTGGCCACGCCGCCGTCGGCGCCTCCCAGGGCGGCTACGGCGCGATGGCGCTGGCCGCCTTCCACCCCGACCGCTTCGGCTTCGCCGGCTCGCTGTCGGGCTTCCTGTACCCGTCGAGCACCAACTACAACGGCGCGATCCTGGCCGGGCTGCAGCAGTTCGGCGGCGTGGACGGCAACGGCATGTGGGGTGCGCCGCAGCTGGGCCGGTGGAAGTGGCACGACCCGTACGTGCACTCGGCGCTGCTGGCGCAGAACAACACGCGGGTCTGGGTCTACAGCCCGACCAATATGGGCGGCGACGACGCGGCCATGATCGGCCAGGCGTCCGCGGCGATGGGCAGTTCCCGGGAGTTCTACCAGCAGTACCGCAGCAACGGCGGGCACAACGGCCACTTCGACTTCCCGGGCGGCGGCGACAACGGCTGGGGCTCGTGGTCGGGGCAACTGGGGGCCATGTCGGGCGACATCGTCGGCGCCATCCGCTA
Source organism: Mycobacterium paraintracellulare (assembly GCF_000276825.1). Classification (NCBI taxonomy): domain Bacteria; kingdom Bacillati; phylum Actinomycetota; class Actinomycetes; order Mycobacteriales; family Mycobacteriaceae; genus Mycobacterium; species Mycobacterium paraintracellulare. Next base: position 218,127 of record NC_016948.1, read on the forward strand.
GCAGCCGCGGCGGGTCGCGGCCCGGATTCGCCTAGCCGCAGAGCCGGTACCGTGTAGGAGTGCAGCAGGGGTCGCGAGGGCCGCTTGCCCGGATCCGAGCTGCGAATCCACCGACTCTGCTGGCAGGAGAACATGGCTAACAGCGCCCGGCGTAAGCGTCGCCGCACCCTCGCCTGGGTTGCCGCCCTTTCGGTCGCCGGTGTCGTCCTGTTGGTCATCGTGGCCGTCGTCACCGTGCTGCGCGGGCGCGAGTCGCAGCCCAGCGCGGTGCCGCCCGGGGTCTTGCCGCCGTCGTCGACGACATCGCACCCGCACAAGCCGCGACCCGCATCCCAGGACGCCTCGTGTCCCGACGTGCTGCTGGTCAACGTTCCCGGCACGTGGGAGTCCGCCCCCCAGGACGACCCCGCCAACCCGCTGCAGTTCCCGAACGCGTTGCTGCACAAGGTGACCGCGAGCCTCACCCAGGACTTCCCCGCGTCGCGGGTGCAGGCGTACACCACCCCGTACACCGCTCAGTTCCACAATCCGCTGAGCGGCGACACGCAGATGTCCTACAACGCCAGCCGCGCCGAAGGCACCCGCGCCACCGTGGCGGCGATGACCGACATGAACACCAAGTGCCCGCTGACCAGCTATGTGCTGATGGGCTTTTCGCAGGGCGCGGTGATCATGGGCGACATCGCCAGCGATATCGGCAACGGCCGCGGGCCCGTCGACGAAGACCTGGTGCTGGGTGTGACGTTGATCGCCGACGGGCGTCGTCAGCTCGGGGTGGGTAATGACATCGGGCCCAACCCGCCGGGCCAGGGCGCCGAGGTCACGCTGCACGAGGTGCCGATCTTGTCCGGGCTGGGTCTCACCATGACCGGCGCCCGCCCGGGCGGCTTCGGTGACCTCAACGGCAGGACCAACGAGATCTGCGCCCCGGGCGACCTCATCTGCGCCGCACCGGAAGAGGCCTTCAGCATCGCCAACCTGCCGAGCACGCTGAACACGTTGGCCGGCGGGGCCGCCCAACCGGTCCACGCGTTGTACGCGACGACCCAGTGCTGGAGCGTCGACGGGGCCCCGGCGACCGACTGGACGTTGAACTGGGCTCACGGGCTGATTGCAAATGCGCCACAACCGAAACACGGATGACCGGGGCGGTGGGACACAGGCTTTAGGTAGCGGTTGCCGGTGGCTATCAGCGGTACCTTGTGATTTGGTCTGCCGTGGGCAGGCCCGTAACATTAAGAGGAATTTAAGAGCTACCAGACTTTGTCGCGGACCCGGGTCGGGGTCGATGCCGGCTGGGACTGGCACGTGACCGCCGTTCTGGCCCGCGCGTAGACATGTAACGGTCGGCGGTAGCCGGCCAGAGCTAGGACCGAGACGTCGGCGGAGCCGACCGAGATAACAAACGTCGGCGGAGCCGACCTAGATACAGGTGTGACAGGAGAGCGGCATGGCGTACCACAACCCGTTCATCGTGAATGGAAAGATCAAGTTCCCCGACAACACGAACTTGGTCAAGCACGTTGAGAAGTGGGCGCGGGTGCGTGGCGACAAGCTCGCCTACCGGTTTGTCGACTTCTCCACCGAACGCGACGGCGAGTACCGCGACATCGTGTGGAGCGACTTCAGCGCCCGCAACCGGGCCGTGGGCGCCCGCCTGCAGCAGGTCACCCAGCCGGGCGACCGCATCGCCGTGCTGTGCCCGCAGAACCTCGACTACCTCATCGCGTTCTTCGGCGCGCTGTACGCCGGCCGGATCGCGGTGCCGCTGTTCGACCCGGCCGAGCCGGGTCACGTCGGCCGCCTGCACGCCGTCCTCGACGACTGCTCCCCCTCGACGATCCTGACCACCACCGACGCCGCCGAAGGCGTCCGCAAGTTCATCCGCGCCCGTTCGGCCAAGGAGCGGCCCCGCGTCATCGCCGTCGACGCGGTCCCCAACGAGGTCGCGTCCACCTGGGAGCCGCCCGAGGCCGACGAGAACACCATCGCCTACCTGCAGTACACGTCCGGCTCCACCCGGACCCCGACGGGCGTGCAGATCACCCACCTCAACCTGCCCACCAACGTGCTGCAGGTGCTCAACGGCCTGGAGGGCAAGGAGGGCGACCGCGGGCTGAGCTGGTTGCCGTTCTTCCACGACATGGGGCTGATCACGGCGCTGCTGTCGCCGGTGCTCGGCCACAACTTCACCTTCATGACGCCGGCCGCCTTCGTACGCCGGCCGGGCCGGTGGATCCGCGAGATGGCGCGCAAGCCCGAGGACGCTCCCGACAGCGAGGTCTTCACCGTCGCCCCGAACTTCGCCTTCGAGCACGCGGCGGTACGCGGGGTGCCCAAGGAGGGTGAGCCGCCGCTGGACCTGAGCAACGTCAAGGCGATCCTCAACGGCAGCGAACCGGTGTCCCCGGCGTCGATGCGCAAGTTCTACGAGGCGTTTTCGCCCTACGGTCTGCGGGAGACCGCGATCAAGCCGTCCTACGGCCTGGCCGAGGCGACGCTGTTCGTCTCCACCACGCCGATGGACCAGGCGCCCACGGTCATCCACGTCGACCGTGACGAGCTGAACAAGCAGCGCTTCGTCGAGGTGCCCGCCGATTCGCCGAAGGCCGTTCCGCAGGTCTCGGCCGGCACCATCGGTGTCGACGAGTGGGCCGTCATCGTCGATCCCGAGACGGCGAGCGAGCTGCCGGACGGTCAGATCGGCGAGATCTGGCTGCACGGCAACAACCTGGGCACCGGCTACTGGGGCCGCGAGCAGGAGACCAACGACATCTTCCGCAACATCCTCAAGTCGCGGATCAGCCAGTCGCACGCCGAGGGCGCCCCCGACGACGGCATGTGGGTCAAGACCGGCGACTACGGCACCTACTACAAGGGCCACCTCTATATCGCGGGCCGCATCAAGGACCTGGTCATCATCGACGGCCGCAACCACTACCCGCAGGACCTCGAGTACTCGGCGCAGGAAGCCAGCAAGGCGCTGCGCACCGGCTACGTCGCCGCCTTCTCGGTGCCGGCGAACCAGCTGCCGAAGGAAGTGTTCGACAACCCGCACACCGGCCTCAAGTACGACCCGGATGACAGCTCCGAGCAGCTGGTGATCGTCGCCGAGCGGGCCGCGGGCTCGCACAAGCTGGACTACCAGCCCATCGCCGACGACATCCGGGCGGCGATCGCCGTGCGCCACGGCGTCACGGTCCGCGACCTGCTGCTGGTGCAGTCGGGCACGATCCCGCGGACCTCCAGCGGCAAGATCGGGCACCGCGCGTGCCGCGCCGCCTACCTCGACGGCAGTCTGCGAAGCGGCGTCGGATCCCCGACCGCGTTCGCCAATTCCACCGACTGAGCTACAGGACCATGGCTGACACCGAGCACCCCGAAAGCACCGATCACCCGCCCGCCGCCAAGGGGACCGACATGACCGTCCCCGAGATGCGCCAGTGGCTGCGCAATTGGGTGGGCAAGGCGGTCGGCCGGTCACCGGACGACATCGACGAGTCGGTGCCGATGGTCGAGCTGGGCCTGTCGTCGCGCGACGCGGTGGCGATGGCCGCCGACATCGAGGACATGACCGGAGTCACGCTGTCGGTCGCGGTGGCCTTCCAGCATCCGACGATCGAGTCGCTGGCCACCCGCATCGTCGAGGGCGAGCCCGAAATAGACACCGCCGCCGACGACGCTATGGACTGGACCCGCACCGGCCCGGCCGAGCGCGTCGACATCGCGATCGTGGGGCTGTCCACCCGGCTACCCGGCGACATGAACAGCCCCGACGAAACCTGGCAAGCGCTCATGGAGGGCCGCGACGCCATCACCGACCTGCCCGAGGGCCGCTGGTCGGAGTTCCTCGACGAACCGCGCATCGCGGCGCGCGTCGGCGCCGCCCGCACCCGCGGCGGCTACCTGAAGGACATCAAGGGCTTCGACTCGGAGTTCTTCGCGGTCGCCAAGACCGAGGCCGACAACATCGACCCGCAGCAGCGGATGGCGCTGGAGCTGACCTGGGAGGCGCTCGAGCACGCTCGCATCCCGGCGTCGAGCCTGCGCGGCGAGGCCGTCGGCGTGTACGTCGGCTTCTCCAACAACGACTACCAATTCCTGGCGGTCTCCGACCCGACCGTCGCCCACCCGTACGCGATCACCGGCACCGCCAGCTCGATCATCGCCAACCGGGTGTCCTACTTCTACGACTTCCGCGGCCCGTCGGTCGCGCTGGACACCGCCTGCTCGAGCTCGCTGGTGGCGACGCACCAGGCGGTGCAGGCGCTGCGCAACGGCGAGTGCGACGTCGCGGTCGCCGGTGGCGTCAACGCGCTGCTGACGCCGTTGGTCACACTCGGTTTCGACGAGATCGGTCAGGTGCTTTCCCCCGACGGCCGGATCAAGTCGTTCTCGTCGGACGCCGACGGCTACACCCGCTCCGAGGGTGGCGGCATGTTCGTGCTCAAGCGGGTCGACGATGCCCGCCGCGACGGCGACCAGATCCTGGCCGTGATCGCCGGCAGCGCGGTCAACCACGACGGCCGCTCCAACGGCTTGATCGCCCCCAACCAGGACGCCCAGGCCGAGGTGTTGCGACGGGCCTACAAGGACGCCGGGATCGACCCGCGCACCGTGGACTACATCGAGGCGCACGGCACCGGCACCGTCCTGGGTGACCCGATCGAGGCCGAGGCGCTGGGCCGCATCGTCGGCCGCGGCCGCCCCGCCGACCGCCCTGCGCTGCTGGGTGCGGTGAAAACCAATGTGGGACACCTGGAGTCGGCCGCCGGCGCGGCGAGCCTGGCCAAGGTGGTGCTGGCGCTGCAGCACGACAAGCTGCCGCCGTCGATCAACTTCGCCGGCCCCAGCCCCTACATCGACTTCGACGGCATGCGCCTGAAAGTCGTTGACAGCGCGACTGATTGGCCGCGCTACGGCGGTTACGCGCTGGCCGGGGTGTCCAGCTTTGGCTTCGGCGGGGCCAACGCGCACCTGGTGGTGCGCGAGGTCTTGCCGCGCGACGTGGTGGAGCGCGAGCCCGAGCCCGCCCCCCAAGCAGAGGCCGCCGCAGCCGCCGAGGCCCCCACGCTCGAGGCCCACTCGCTGCGGTTCGATGACTTCGGCAACATCATCCCCGACGCCGAGGCGCCGGACGAAGAGGAAGACTACGAGCTGCCGGGCGTGACCGAAGAGGCGCTGCGCCTCAAGGCGATCGCGCTGGAAGAGCTTGCCGCGCAAGAGGAGGCGGAGCCGACCAGGCCGCTGATCCCGCTCGCGGTGTCGGGCTTTTTGACCTCGCGCAAGAAGGCCGCGGCCGCCGAGCTCGCGGACTGGATGGAAAGCCCGGAGGGGCAGGCGTCGTCGCTGGAATCGATCGGCCGGGCGCTGTCGCGGCGCAACCACGGCCGCTCGCGCGCGGTGGTGCTGGCCCACGATCACGAGGAGGCCGTCAAGGGCCTGCGGGCGGTCGCCGAGGGCAAGCAGCGGCCGAACGTGTTCAGCGTCGACGGCCCGGTGACCAGCGGCCCGGTCTGGGCGATGGCCGGTTTCGGTGCGCAGCACCGCAAGATGGGCAAAAACCTGTACCTGCGCAACGCGGTCTTCGCCGAGTGGATCGAGAAGGTCGACGCGCTGATTCAGGACGAGCGCGGCTACTCGGTGCTCGAGCTGATCCTCGACGACTCCCACGAGTACGGCATCGAAACCTCCAACGTCGTCATCTTCGCCATCCAGATCGCGCTGGGCGAGCTGCTCAAGCATCACGGCGCGAAACCCGCTGCGGTGGTGGGTCAGTCGCTGGGTGAGCCCGCGTCGGCGTACTTCGCCGGCGGGCTGTCGCTGCGCGACGCCGCCCGCGTGATCGCCTCGCGCTCGCACCTGATGGGTGAGGGCGAGGCCATGCTGTTCGGCGAGTACATCCGGTTCATGGCGCTCGTCGAGTACTCCGCCGACGAGCTCAAGACGGTGTTCGCCGACTTCCCCGGCCTGGAGGTGTGCGTCTACGCCGCGCCCAGCCAGACCGTGATCGGCGGTCCGCCCGAGCAGATCGACGCCATCGTCGCCCGCGCCGAGTCCGAGGGTCGCTTCGCTCGAAAGCTGCAGACCAAGGGCGCCGGCCACACCTCGCAGATGGATCCGCTGCTCGGTGAGTTCTCCGCGGAACTGCAGGGCATCAAGCCGATGAGCCCCACCGTCGGGATCTTCTCGACGGTGCACGAGGGCAGCTACATCAAGCCCGGCGGCGAGCCGATCCACGACGTCGCTTACTGGGTCAAGGGAATGCGGCATTCGGTCTACTTCACCCACGGCGTGCGCAACGCCGTCGACAGCGGCCACACCACGTTCCTGGAGCTGGCGCCCAACCCGGTGGCGCTGATGCAGATCGGTTTGACCACCGCGGCCGCGGGTTTGCATGACGCCCAACTGATTCCGACGCTGGCCAAAAAGCAGGACGACGTCGAGTCGATGATCTCGGCGATGGCCCAGCTCTACGTGCACGGCCACGAGCTGGACATCCGGACGCTGTTCACCCGCGCGCAAGGCCCCGAGGACTACGCGAACATCCCGCCGACGAGGTTCAAGCGCAAAGAGCACTGGCTGGACGTGCACTTCTCCGGCGACGGCTCGGTGATCATGCCCGGCACCCACGTCGCACTGCCGGACGGCCGGCACGTCTGGGAGTACGCGCCGCGCAACGGCGAGACCGACCTGGCCGCGTTGGTGAGATCGGCCGCGACACAGGTGCTTTCGGATGCCCAGTTGGTGGCGTCCGAGCAGCGTGCGGTGCCCGGCGCCGGCGCCCGGTTGGTGACGACCATGACCCGGCACCCGGGTGGCGCCTCGGTTCAGGTGCACGCCCGCATCGACGAGTCCTTCACCCTGGTCTACGACGCGCTGGTGTCGCGGGCCGGCCAGAGCGTGGCCGCGCTGCCGACCGCGGTGGGCGCCGGCGCGGCGATTGCGGCCCCGGTGACCGACGGGCCGGTGGCGGAAGCCCCCGCCGAGGAGACCGACGCCGAGACGCTGTCGGACAGCCTGACCAACCGCTACCTGCCGTCGAGCGTCGGCAGGTGGTCGCCGGACTCCGGCGAGACCATCGGCGAGCGGCTGGGCCTGATCGTCTCGGCGGCCATGGGCTACGAGCCCGAGGACCTGCCGTGGGAGGTGCCGCTGATCGAGCTCGGCCTGGACTCGCTGATGGCGGTGCGGATCAAGAACCGCGTCGAATACGACTTCGACCTGCCGCCCATCCAGTTGACCGCGGTGCGCGACGCCAACCTGTACAACATCGAGACGCTGATCCAGTACGCGGTAGAGCACCGCGACGAGGTCGAGCAGCTGCACGAGCACCAGAAGACGCTGACCGCCGACGAGATCGCGCAGGAACAGGCGCGGTTGCTCAGCGGCGCGACGGTCGACTCGGTGACCGCGCCGGCGCCCGACCCGCAGGCCGAGCCGCAGACCCAGCCGGCACCGCCGTCGTCGGACGCGCCGATTCCGCCGCCGCCGACGGATCCGTCGGGACCTTCGGGCAACGGCGCCACGGCGAACCTGGCGGGAGCGCTCAGCCAGGAAGCGGTGTCCAAGGCGCTCAATTCCGATGTGCCCCCGCGTGACGCCGCCGAGCGGGTCACCTTCGCCACCTGGGCGATCGTCACCGGCAAGTCGCCGGGCGGCATCTTCAACCCGCTGCCCAAGCTCGACGAGGACACCGCGGCCAAGATGGCGCAGCGCCTCTCGGAGCGTGCCGACGGCACGATCACCGCCGAGGACGTGCTGACGTCGGAGACCATTGAGGAGCTGGCCGAAAAGGTCCGCCAGTACCTGGAGGCCGGTCAGATCGACGGCTTCGTCCGCACCATCCGGGCCCCGGAGAACGACTCGCAGATACCGGTGTTCGTGTTCCACCCGGCCGGCGGGTCGACCGTGGTCTACGAGCCGCTGCTCAACCGGCTGCCGGCGGGCACCCCGATGTACGGGCTCGAGCGCGTGGAGGGCACCATCCAGGAGCGGGCCGCCCAGTATGTGCCCAAGCTGCTGGAGATGAACGACGGCAAGCCGTTCATCCTGGCCGGCTGGTCGCTCGGCGGCGCCCTGGCGTACGCGTGCGCGATCGGGCTGAAGCGGGCCGGCGCCGACGTGCGGTTCGTCGGGATGATCGACACGGTGCGCCCCGGCGAGGAGATCCCCCAGACCAAGGAGGAGACCCGCAAGCGCTGGGACCGCTACGCCAGATTCGCGGAGCGCACCTTCAACGTCGAGATCCCCGCGATCCCCTACGAGCAGCTCGAAGAGCTCGACGACGAGGGGCAGGTCAAGTTCGTCCTCGACATCGTCCAGCAGAGCGGCGTGCAGATCCCGGGCGGCATCGTCGAGCACCAGCGGACCTCGTACCTGGACAACCGGGCGCTCGAGACCGTCGTGATCGAGCCCTACGACGGCCACGTGACCCTCTACATGGCCGATCGCTACCACGACGACGTCATCGAGTTCGAGCCGCGCTATGCGATCCGCCAGCCCGACGGCGGCTGGGGTGAGTACGTGGCGGACCTGGAGGTGGTCCCCATCGGCGGCGAGCACATCCAGGCCATCGACGAGCCGATCATCGGCAAGGTAGGCGCACACCTGACCGAGGTGCTGAATAAGGTGGACGCGGAAAGCACCCAGACAAGTGAGGTAGGCAAGTAGTGACGGAGATGGCGCCGGCCCCCATCCAGCACACCACCGCCGAGAAGCTGGCCGAGCTCCATCGCCGCCTGGAACTGGCCCAGGAGCCCGGCGGTGAGAAGGCCGTCGCCAAGCGCGACAAGAAGGGCATCCCCAGCGCCCGCGCCCGCGTGCACGCGCTGGTCGACCCGGGCACCTTCCTGGAGACCGGGGCGCTGGCCAAGACGCCGAACGACCCGAACGCGCTCTACGGCGACGGGTGCGTCACCGGGCACGCCATGATCGACGGCCGCCCGGTCGGGGTGTTCTCCCACGACCAGACGGTCTTCCAGGGCACCGTCGGCGAGATGTTCGGCCGCAAGGTCGCCCGGTTGATGGAGTGGTGCGCGATGATCGGGTGCCCGATCATCGGCATCCAGGACTCCGGTGGCGCCCGGATCCAGGACGCGGTCACCTCGCTGGCGTGGTACGCCGAGCTGGGCCGCCGGCACGAGGCGCTGTCCGGCCTGGTGCCCCAGATCTCCCTGATCTTCGGCAAATGCGCTGGGGGAGCGGTGTATTCGCCGATCCAGGACGACCTGCTGGTCTCGGTGCGCGACCAGGGCTACTTCTTCGTCACCGGCCCCGACGTGATCCGCGAGGTCACCGGCGAGGAGGTCACCCTCGACGAGCTGGGTGGCTCCGACGCGCAGGCCCGCTACGGCAACATCCACCAGGTGGTGAACTCCGAGGCCGAGGCGTTTCAGTACGTGCGCGACTTCCTGTCGTTCCTGCCGTCGAGCACCTTCGGCAAGCCGCCGGTGGTCAACCCCGGCCTGGAGCCGGAGATCACCCCGACCGACCTCGAGCTCGACTCGATCGTGCCCGACTCGGACAACATGGCCTACGACATGCACGAGATCCTGCTGCGGATCTTCGACGACGGCGACTTCCTCGACGTCGCCGCGCAGCACGGGCCGGCCATCATCACCGGCTACGCCCGGGTCGACGGCCACCCCGTGGGCGTGATCGCCAACCAGCCCATGTACATGTCCGGGTCGATCGACAACGAGGCCTCCGACAAGGCGGCGCGGTTCATCCGGTTCTGCGACGCGTTCAACATCCCGCTGGTTTTCGTGGTGGACACCCCCGGGTTCCTCCCGGGCGCCGAGGAGGAGAAGCGGGGAATCATCAAGCGCGGCGGGCGATTCCTCTACTCCGTGGTCGAGGCCGACGTGCCCAAGGTGACGATCACCGTGCGCAAGTCCTACGGCGGCGCCTACGCGGTGATGGGCTCGCGGCAGCTGACCGCCGACTTCAACTTCGCCTGGCCCACCGCGCGGATCGCGGTGATCGGCGCCGAAGGGGCCGCGCAGCTGCTGATGAAGCGGTTCCCCGACCCGACCACCCCCGAGGCGCAGCAGATCAAGAAGGACTTCATCGAGGGCTACAACCTCAACATGGCGATCCCGTGGACCGCCGCCGAACGCGGCTTCATCGACGCGGTCATCGACCCGCACCAGACCAGGCTGCTGCTGCGCAAGTCGATGAAGCTGTTGCGGGACAAGCAGTTGTGGTTCCGCACGGCCCGCAAGCACGGGCTCATCCCGATCTAGCCGGGCGCCAGCGACCGTGGGAGCCCGAACCACGACAGCACGCTGTTGTCGAAGCGGGTCATGGCGCAGATGCGGTCGCCACTGAGGTCGAGGACATACAGGCCGACCCCGTGGCTGACGCCGGTGGGCGTGCGCAGATAGGCGCCGAATGCCGGCTGACCATTGGCGCGGGTCGCCACGAGGTCGAACCTGCGGCCCGCACGGAAGAGAGACCGGCAGAAGCGGGCCACAACTTCGCGGCCCTCGTATTCGAACGGCATCGGTGGCATCGACATGAAGATGTCGTCGGTCAACAGGGCCACCAGCGCATCGAGATCGGCGGACTCCCACGCCTGCACGAACTTCGCCACGATCGCCACTTCGGCAGGCGAGTCGCGCGCCGGTGGGGGTTCCCGGTCGTCGACAGTGGCGCGGTGACGCCGCAGGCCGTTGCGCGCCCGTTTGAGGGCGCTCCTGACCGATTCGACTGTCGAGTCGAGCATGTCGGCCACCTCGTCGGTGCGGAATCCGAGGACGTCGCGCAGCACGAGTACTGCGATCTGCCGAGGCGGCAGAACCTGAAGGGCGGCAACGAAAGCCAGTGCGATGGATTCGGTCCGCTCGTAGCGAGCTTCCGGCATGAGGGAGTCCGGAAAGGGCTCGAGCCAAACCACTTCACCGAGTCGGGTGGGGTGGGGCGGTTCGACATCAGGCACGTCCCACTCCTTGCCCGCGCGTCGGCTTGCTGAGCGACGGGCGTTCAGGCAGCGATTCGTGGCGATGCGGTAGAGCCAGGTGCGCAGTGAGGCGCGTCCCTCGAACCCCTCGAGCCCTTGCCACGCGGCCAGCATCGCGTCTTGCAAGGTGTCTTCGGCGTCCTGCAAGGATCCGAGCATCCGGTAGCAGTGCACCTGGAGCTCCCGGCGGTACGGTTCGACCAACTCCCGGAAGGCTTCGCCGTCCCCGGCGCGCGCCCGGCACATCAGATCGCCCGCTGTCACCCTCGTCACCTCCTTCCCGTATGGACACCGGCCCATGGGCACACGGGGCGGTGTCTCCATTAGTGGTAGGTGCTGACAACGCCACCGTAAGGAGAGCACGGATGGGAACGATCATTATCAGCGAGAATGTCTCGCTCGACGGAGTCGTGCAGGACCCGACCGGGGACGAGGGGTTCAGGGTCGGTGGCTGGTTCGGCCAGATAGGGACTAGGGACCATGAAGATTGGGCGGCGGTCGGGCTCGACGAGGCGCTGGGCGCGGAGGCCCTGCTGCTGGGGCGGCGGACCTACGAATTCTTCGCGGCCCGGTGGCCGTTCCGCAGCGGCCGGTGGGCGGACCGATTGAACAGCTTGCCCAAGTACGTGGTATCGACGACCCTGCACGACCCGGATTGGAACAACACGACTGTACTGGCGGGAGATGTAGTACGCGAGATAACCACTTTGCGCCGAAAGGTCAACGGGCGCATAGTCGTCTACGGGAGCTCCCGGTTGGTGCACACGCTGGTAGAACACGACCTCGTCGACGAGTTGCGGATGATGGTCTTCCCGTTCGTGCTCGGCGCCGGCGATCGCCTCTTCGGCGCCACCAGCGGCAAGAAAGACATGCGCCTCGTCGCGACCCGCAGAGTGGGTGACGGCCTGGCGATCCTTGTCTACCGGCCCGTCCGAAACCCCTAGCCCTCGAGCCGCAGCGCACCGTCCAGAAGTTCGTCGAAGCGCTCCAGCGCCTCGTCGGAGTCGGCGTCGATACCGCGCAGCGCCCCGCGATCGGCCAGATACCGCTGCGCGTAGAGCCGCGCGACCAGCGCCTTGCGCCCGCCGCCGCGGGTGGCGCGCTCCCAGGCGGCCTGCTCGATGAGCAACGCGCCGCCGTAGACGTCGCCCATGAATTGCGCCAGTCCGAACAGCCGCGCCTCGGCCAGCTCCCGGTCAAGTTTGGACCACGCGGTGATCGCCGCGTCGAGATCCTCGATCCGGCCGGCGACCAGCCTAGTGGCTTCGTCGTCGTCGGCGACCGACACGGCGTCGCGCAGCCGGGCCAGCAGCGTCTCGTGCGCGCGGGTCTGCTCGATCCCGCGGCGCACGTCCAGGCACAGGATGTTGTCCGGGCCCTCCCAAATGGTGTTGACCTGCGCGTCACGCAAAAGCCTTGCCACCGGCCAGGTCTCGATGTAGCCGTTGCCGCCGTGGATCTCGATCGCGTCCGACGCCGCGGTGATCCCCAGCCGGCACACCTTCAGCTTGGTGACCGGCACCGCGATGCGCTGTCGCAGGCTGCGCGGCTGGCGATGGTTGGTGGCGCCGGTGCCGTCGAACACCAGCGCCTGGGCGGCCTCGACATCGACGATCATCTCGGCGAGCTTGCGCCGCATCAACGGCTTGTCGATCAGCGCCCCGCCGAAGGCGCGCCGCTGCCGCGCGTAGCACAGCGACTCCACCAGGGCGCGCCGCGCATTGCCGAGCCCGAACAACGCGATGCCCAGCCGCGCGGCGTTGGTCAGCTCCATCATGCGGCCCAGCCCCTTGCCGTCGGCGGGGCCGGACTCGGCGGTGGGTTCGCCCGACAGCAGGAACGCCTCGGCGTCGACGAACTCGACCTCGCCCGAGGCCACCGAACGGGTGCCGAGCTTGTCCTTCAGGCGCCGGACCCGCACCCCGTTGCGGGAGCCGTCGCGGCGGGTGCGCAGCACCAGGAAATTGGCGACGCCCCGCGAAGAGTCCGGTGCGCCTTCGGGTTTGGCCAGGACGACGAACGCCTCCCCGGCGCAGTTGGACGCAAACCACTTGAACCCGTTCAGCAGCCACGAGTCGCCGTGACGGGTGGCGGTCGTCTCGAGGGCGCCCAGGTCGGAGCCGCCGGTGCGCTCGGTGAGCAGCTGGGCCGTCTCCCCGGCCCACTCGCCGGAGGCGAATTTGGCCAGCACGTGTTCGGCCACGTCGGCCGGCGCGTAGGCCGCCACCAGCGACTGCACCATGCCGCCGCCGGTGCCCAGCGCGCAGCCCATGCCGATATCGGCTTGATTGAGCAGATAATTCGACGCGAACAGCGTCAGCGACGAGCTCATCTTCGCCTCGTGCGCCTCGGTCCGCAGCGCCCGCTGGGCATCCAGGACGGCCCGCTTGGACTGGGTGAACGACGTCGGCATGACCACCTCGCTGACGTCGTGGCCCCACCGGTCGTAGCGCTGAAGCCGCGGCGGGTTGCGGTCGGTCTCCTCGGCCCACCGCGCCACCGGGCCCCCCATCAGCTCGCCGATGCGCGTCAGATGGCGCTCGGCCAGCCTCAGCTCGTCGGGCTGCAGGTAGTAGGCCATGGTGAACTGCAGCGTGGGATCGGTGCTGTACCAATTGAGACCGACGGCCCCGCCGTAGTTCTCCGTCGCGTAGCGCTGCGATTTTTCCTCGGTGGAGAACGGCAGCCTGTCCACCGCCTCCACGGCGTAGTCGCTCATGGGACAGACGCTACGCGCCGAGCCGATCGTCGTGGGGTAGGGCGTAGCGGGTGCCGTCGGCGCCCCCGACGTCCCCGGCGCGTCTTGCCAGCGCGTCGGGGTTGATGATCACAACGGTCTTGCCTCTCAACGAGATCCAGCCGCGTGTCGTGAAGCTGCCCAATGCCTTGTTCACCGACACCCGGTCGGCGCCCACCAGCTGGGCTAGCTCGTCCTGGCTGAGTTCATGCGCGACCCGCAGCGCGCCGCCCTCGCGGGTGCCGAACCGCCTGCCCAGCGCCAACAGCTGGCGGGCGACGCGGGCGTTCACATCGCTGGAAACCATTTCGACGAGTTGTCGTTCGGCGGCCCGCACTCGCCGGGTCAGCGCCCGCAGCAGCTGTTCGGCGAGCGCCGGATCCCGCGCCATCGACGCGCGCAGGGAGGCGCGGTCCAGCCACAGGGCTCGCACCTCGGTGAGTGCGGTGGCGGTGCACGCGCGAGGGGCGGGGTCGAACACCGCCAGCTCGCCGAAGATGTCCGCGGGTCCCAGGATGGCCCGCACGCCGGTGCGGCCCGCGGGGTCGCGGAGGCTGATCGTCACCGTGCCTTCGGCGATCAGATAGAGCCGGTCACCCGGGTCGCCCTGGGCGAAGATCGTTTGGCCGGGCCGGAATTCGCAGGTGTACATCGTCGCATCACGGCGTCTGGGCGGCGAGGAACACCAGCCGGAAATTGCCGATCTGCAGCACGTCGCCGTTGGCCAGCGCCGCGGAGTCGACGGCTTCGCGGTTGCGATAGGTGCCGTTGAGGCTGCCGAGGTCGACGACGCGGAATTCGCCGTTCTCGCTGCGGAATTCGGCATGCCGTCGGCTGACCGTGATGTCGTCGAGATAGATGTCGCTGGCCGGGTGGCGTCCGGCGGTCATGACGGGCTGGTTCAGGACGAAGTGCGATCCGACGTTGGGTCCCCGTTTGACCACGAGCATGGCCGAGCCGCGCTCCAGCGCCGCCGCCTCGGCCGCCGCCGACGACGTGTCGATCTCCTCGGGGACACCGTCCGCAGGCAACGCGGAGCCCCGGACCGCGGACAGGTCGCCGGTGGCGTCATCGGCCGCGATTCGCTGCTGTCGTGTGTCCCGTTGGGATGCGGACACTTTCGCCTCTCATCTGCCCTACGCCCTCACCGGCACGACGAACTCGGAGGTGTAGAACTCCGCCGGGCTCTGCGCGTGGGCGTTCGGTTGCTCGATGATCACCCACACGCCGGTCGTGCCGGGCCGGATGCTGTCCTGGACGGTCGTGTTCCCGCTGCCCGCCCCGTCGGTGTCCAGGCCGGCGAAGGCGGTCCCGGGGTCGCCGGGCCCGCACGGCGCGGAGGAGGGGCGGGGCACCTGGATCAGTCCCACGTCGAAATGGGTGCCGGGCTCCGGCGGGTTCACCAAATGGACGTCCGCGACCACCCTCGACCCTGCCGTGCGCACGACGGCGTACCCCGTCCCCAGCGAGGGGTGCGGCATCTGCACCGCAAAACTCACCAGGCTGAAATCGCAACGCCGAAGTTTGGCGTCGAAAACGACGGTGGTGCCGGCGCCCTCGGCCCCCGCCGTGCCGATGGCGAATGTCGTGGCCGGCAAAACCAGCACCGTGAGCGCGGCCGCGGGGGTTTTCAGGCGTGACTGCGTGCGCATCGGGACTACCCCTTCCCGTCGTGTGAACTGGATCACATCGGAATGAGTATTGTCCCGCGATTGGCCGATTCAAACCCTCGCCCAGCAATTACTCAGGCGTTAATTCGGTGCGTTATTCCGCGGAGGAATTGTGGCCGCGGCACGCCATTTAGACACGCCGATAATTCACGCTTTTCCGCCGCGGTTACGGCTTGATGCGGATCGGGCCCGGCGACCACCACCCGGTGCGGGTGGCGGTTCCGAGATCGAGCTGCGCGGGATGCGCGTCGGCGATGGTGTCGAATTTGCGCAGCGACCCCCAGTCGCGGCCCCAGTCGTGGGACAGGTACGTCGACATCACGTGGGCCCGCAGCAGCAGGTCGGTGATGCCCAGCAGCCCCCCGTTGGTTCCGTCTTCCCAGGTGTCGGTGTCCATCTTCTTGGCCGTGTAGTCCGGGGTGATGCGGAATTTGGGGATCTCGGTGACGCCGTTGACGTGCAGCATCGGCTGCTGGCAGGGGAAGGCCAACCCGACCGCCCAGTCCATCAGCACCGGCTGCGTCGAGCCCACGTACTCCTGCAGCGAACGCATCTCCGGCACCCGCGGCGGGGTCACCGCGATCCAGTCCTCAGGCGTCAGGGACAGGTCCTCGGCCACCACCCGCACGGCGACCGCGTCCGCCGGCATGTCGGAGCGGGCGAAACGCAGGTTGCGCCAGGCCTTTGGCTGCTCGCCGTTCAGGTCGTAGGGCACCAGCCGCCCGGCGGGCACGATGCCGGCCCCGGTGTCACCCGCGGGCCCGGGCCGCCCGTACTCGAGCACCACCTTCTGGCCGTCGGTGTGGTGGTGCAGCACGCTGTTGCCGTCGATCTTGCCGGCGGCGGACACCACCACGAGCGGATGGCCGGCATCGGGTTTGGGCAACCGGTACCACGCCGAGGTGAGCCTGCTCTGCTGCTGCGCCGCGGTGGTGTAGCTGCCGGCCAGCGGAACCCGATCGGGATCCAGGCCGTAGGGCAGCGGCACCGTCGAGCCGTTGATGCCCGGCGCGCTCAGCTTGGTCGGCGCGTCCCAGTCGTAGTCGGTTCCGGGTTGATTCGGGGTGATCCGAATGGCTTCGGCGACAATGTGTTCGGGCACACCGTTGGGACTGAATCCCACCGGGTGCTCCCCGCCCAGCGGCCCCAGCGGCCCGTAGTTGCCCGGTAGCGGCGCCATGTAGCCGACGTTGCTGTCCGGCTCGACGAGCACGTCGTCGGCCAGGCCGCAGCCCCCGCTGAACTCGCGCAGGTTGTCCCAGGCGTTGGAGTAGGTGGGGTACTGGCGCACGATGCCGGCCACCATCGACGCGATGAACACCAGCGCCATGAATCCCGCCGCGATGGGCACCGGTGCGGCCGTCAGCGCCCGCGCGACCCGGCCTTCGCCGCGGTCGCGGGACGCGAAGTGCAACCAGATCGCGTACAGCACGGCCAGCACGAACAGCGCGAAAAAGATTGTGCTGACCGAGATTCCGCCGATCTTCGGCATGGTGCTGTTGAACGGGACGCCGTAGCTGGAGACGTACCACCAGCCGTTGGTGGTGGCGAAGCACAGCGCCATCAGGAACAGCACCGCCGCCAGGAACGCCATCCTGTTCCGCGACCACCGCAGCACCGCGGGCGACACCAGCACCGTGGTCAGCGCGGCCATCGCCGCCCCCACCGCGGCGAACAGGCCGAAGTGGTGCACCCACTTGGTGGGCGTGAACATCAGGAAGAACATGGTGCCGAAGATGACGCCCATCAGCCGCCACGCCGGGCCGCGGGCCACACCCGGAACCCGCTTGCGCCGCAACATGATGAACACGGCGGTGAACAGGCACAGCGCGGTGATCAGGAAGCCGAAGCGGCGCGACAGCGAACCGTCGACGGTGGGCAGGATCAGGTAGTAGTAGCGCAGGTTCTCGGTGTACCACGCCTGGCTCGGCCCGATCGCGGTCCGAATCCTGGTGGCTTCCAACACCGCCCGCAGCGTCTGGTCGGCGAACACCACGGTCAGGATGACCGTGCCGGCGGCCAGCATGGGCGCCACCAGCGGCCACGTGCCCACCAGGCGATGACGGCGGACCAGGATGCGCAGGATCGGACGGCCACCGGCGACCAAGGCGGCCACGGCGATCAGGCCGGTGGGCTGCACACCGAGCGTGAACGCGGCGGTGATGACCGCCAGCGCCGCGGGAGTCAGCCGGCTGTACCGCATGGAACGTTCGATCAGCACGTAGGTGACCAGCGAACCGAGCGCGATGATCGGCTCGGGGCGCAGACCGTTGTCGAACGGCATCCACGCCGTCAGCAACACCATGCCCGCCGCCCAGTTCGCCGGCTTGCTGGCGGCCACCGCAGGCCCCAGCCGGGGCAGCACCTCGCGAGACAGCAACAGCCAGCACACGATTCCGGCGAACAGGTCCGGCAGTCGCATCCACAGGCTGGCGTCGCTGACGTGGGTCATCAGCGCCAGCAGGTTGTAGTACCAGCCGAAGGGGTCCTCGGGGCTGCCGAACCAGCGGAAGTAGTTCGACATGTAGCCGGCGCGATCGGCCACCCGCGCCATGCCGAGGATGTAGCCGTCGTCGGACGAGTTCGCCCCGATCACGTGCCAGAGCACGAACCCGAAGATCACCGCGACGTCGGCGAGGGTGAACGTGCGCCAATTCGCCGGAATGAGCCGGCGCATCCGCCGCCCGTCCAGCTGGTCGAGTCGCCACAACGCGACCAGCGCAACGATGGTCGCCACGATCGCCAACACCATCGCGACCAGTTTCAAAGTGGTTGGGGTGGTGGAGAACCGGGTGTCGATGGTCGCCGACAGCGTCAAGCCGGCCGGGGCCGGACCGGTCAGGTCGGTGAACACACCGACGATCTGCGGTCGCAGGTTCGGGTCGGGGAATCCGCCACCGATCGGTTTGCCCGCCGAATCATTGAGCCCGACAAAGGTGGCGAACGTGCCGGCCTTCGTCGAGGTGATCTCGATGCGCTGGCACTGTGGCGACATCGCCTGGTCCCGGGACACGCTGGCGATCACCACATTGCGGTCGGTGACGTCGACGCGCTTGCCGTTGACGACGACGAACAGCGCGTTGAGCGCGGCGTCCTTGCCCTTCTTGGGCCCGGTGCCGACCACCACCCCGCCCTCCGGTGGCAGGTCGCGCACCAGCGAGCAGGGAACGGTGGCGGTCATGTCGACCGGGGTCAGCGAAATCAACGGTGCCGTAACGCTGTTCAGCTGTCCGTTCTGGGGCCAGTTCAGCGTCGCGGTCGTCTGCACGACGGGCAGCAGCGGGGTGGCGACGGACAGCACGAACCCGATCAGACCGGCGATGGTCGCCACCCAACGCGTCGTTCGCACGTCGTCGCGCATCCTCGGCGCGCTCATGGCAACGCCCGAATCGGTCCCTGCCGGCTCCAGCCGTGCACTGTCATCACACCCTGTTCAATCGCGGCGTCCGGCGCCAAATCAGCCGGCACCAACCGGAAGTACTGCTCCACGGATCCCCAGTCGCGATACCAATCGCCGCGCAGATACGTCGAGATCGTCGACGTGCGCAGCAGCGCCTGGGCGAACAGGAAGGGCCCGCCGGCCTCGCTGGACTGCCACAGGTTCGACGACGCCGCCGTCTGCTTGCGGTCGGGAAGGATGCGGTACCCCGGAAGTTCGGCAACGCCAAGGTGTTCGGAGAACGGCCGCTGGCACGGGAAGTTGGCGGCGGTCGCGATGTCCATCAGCACCGGCGTCTGCGACCCGACCAGTTGCTGCAGGGTTTCCAGCACCGGCACCCGCGGCGGCGTGAACGCGAACCACTGCTCGGAGCTCAGGTTCGGGTCGTAGGCGACGATGCGCGCCACGTTCGCCTCCGGCGGCGCCCACGCCAGCGGGAAACGCAGGTTGCGCCACGCCGGCTGCGGGCCGATGTCGATCGGCTGCACCTCGGCCAGCGGCTGGGTGGTGCCGTCCGGGCGGGTGACGCCCCATTGCAGCTTCAGCGATTGCCCGTAGGTGAAGGTGCCGTCCTCCTTGTAGGACCAGATCGCGCCGGCGGCGGAGACGACCACCAGGGGCCGGTCGGGGGTGCGCGCGGGCAGCTGGTACCAGGCCGAGGTGGCGGTGGCGGCCAGCGTGTTCTCGCCGTAGCTGCCCATCACCGGGGTGCGGGCCGGGTCCAGCCCGAACGGCAGCGCCGCGTGGGAGCCGTTGACCCCGACCGGGCCCTTGCCGCCGGCGGTGCCCGCCGAGTCGCTGTAGGCGACGTTCGGCTTGTTCGGGGAGGCGTCGGAGTTGACCAGTCCCGGCTTGGTCACCACCGGGTCGGATTGCAGGTCCTCGCCCACGCCTTCGGGTTTGAAGCCCACCGGATTGACGCCCCCGAGCGGCCCGTCGGGCCCGAAGGTCTGGCCCGGTGCCGGGGCCAGCATGCCCGCGTTGGGGTCGGGCTCGGCCAGCACGTCGTCGGCCATGGCGCAGCTGGTGGCGGACAGGCCCGAAGTGATCGCGGCGAGGTTGGCCTTGCCGGTGGTGTAGAGCGGGTAGCGGAACACCGCGCCCTTGGTCAGCGAGGCGACCTCGCCGACGACCATGATGGTCGCGACCACCAGCAGCGGGGTCGACGCCAGGACGCGGTTGCGCCGGTTGTCCTTGACCTCGGTGTGGCCGGCGTAGTCCATCCGGAAGTGCTGCCAGGCGGCCAGCAGTCCGGTGATGATCGACAACGTCAGGAACATCGACGTCACCGGGTGGCTGGCGACGACCGGTTGGATGTCGTACCACGGCACCCCGTAGTTGCCGACGTAGAACCAGCCGTTGATGCCGGAGGTGGCCCACGCCAGCACGAACAGCAGCGCGGTGACGTACAGGGTCAGGTTGCGGCGGTTGTGCAGGCCGATCCGCGAGCAGGCGAACGCGGTGACCGCGCCCAGCGCCCCGGCCAGTCCCGCGAAGGCACCGAACTGGATCGCCCACTTCGTCGGGGTGAACGTGACGAGCAGCAGGCCGATCGCGGTGGTGCCGATCAGCCGCCAGGCCGGGCCGCTGGCCACGCCGGGAACGTGGCCGCGGCGCAGCAGGATGACGAGCATCCCGAACAGGCACAGCAGCAGGATCAGCACCGCGAACCGCCGCGCCATCGATCCGTCGGGGTTGGACTCGACCGTGAGGAAGTAGTAGCGCAGCCAGTCCTGGTACCAGGCGATCGTCGGCCCGACCTTGTATTTGATGCGGGCGGACTCCAGCACCGTGGCCAGCGTCTGGCTGCGGAACACCACCACGAGGATCACCGAGAGCGACGCGCCCAGCACCGCCAGCGGCGCCAGCAGCCCGTCGGTCGCCCGGCGGCGCCGGATCGTCTGGGCGACGGCCCGCGCCCCGGTCAGCAGCGCGGCCACGGCGATCAGACCCTGCGGCGCCAGCGTCGCGCTCAGCAGCGCCACGATGATGGCCACCGCGGCCGGGGCGAGCCGCCGCAGGGCGATCGCGCGTTCCACCAGCATCCAGGTGACCAGCACGCCGAGGGCGATCAGTGGTTCGGGCCGCAGCCCGTTGTTGAACGGCAGCCAGGCCGCGACGAAAACCGCGCCCGCGGTGAAGACCGCGACGCGGTTGGCCGCCAGTCCATCCCTGCCGGGGCCCAGCCGGCGCAGCATCCAATGGCCGATGATCAGCCAGCAGCCGATCCCGGCCAGCGTGGCGGGCAGCCGCATCCAGACGCCCGCCGTGCTCACCGAGGCGAGCTTCGACAGCACCCCGAGATACCAGTCGAAGGGGGCGTCGGTGGTACCGAAGTAGCGGTAGTAGTTGGCGACGTAACCGGCGCGCGGAGCGACGCGGGCGACGGTCAGGTTGTAGCCGTCGTCCGATGTGGTGGCGCCAATGATGTGCCACAGCAACAGGGTTGCGATCACCCCGGCGTCGGCGATCCACGTCGCCAGCCCGACGCGCCGCCAGTTCGCCAGGTGCGTGCCGGGCCGGTACCGGGACAGCCAGGCGATGGGGGAGCGCCAGTTGAGCAGCGTGCCGCCGCCCCGGCTGCGGCGGTCCAGCACCGCGAGCGCCACGATGGCCGTCAGCACGGACAGGACGCCCAGCGCCATCACAATCTTCTTGACCGCGGTGGGCGCGGTGATGAATCGGGTGTCGATGTCGACCCGGGCCGAAAGCCCCGGCCCCGCGGGCACCTTCAGATCGGTGAAGATCCCGCCGACCTGGGGCTTCTTTTCGGCCGGCAGGACGCCGGTGGCGCCGGGTATGCCGACGAACTCGGCGCCGGCCGCCCCGACGCCGGCCCAGGCGTGCAGCACGCTGCAGGCCCCGGCGGCGATGGCCGAGCGCTGCGCCACCGCCGCGACGGTGTCGCGGAACGCCACGACGACGACGTCCTTGTTCGCGCGCACGAACAGCCCGTTCTT
This sequence comes from Mycobacterium paraintracellulare, assembly GCF_000276825.1. Taxonomy (NCBI): domain Bacteria; kingdom Bacillati; phylum Actinomycetota; class Actinomycetes; order Mycobacteriales; family Mycobacteriaceae; genus Mycobacterium; species Mycobacterium paraintracellulare. Next base: position 239,896 of record NC_016948.1, read on the forward strand.
CCCGGCGTCCATCCCGCCGGGCGGCAGCGTCGAGACCACCAAACCCCCGCTGGCGGGCAGGGTCGCGATGTCCGGGCAGGGAATGGAGATGTCCAGCGCGCGGGGCGCCCCCGACACCAGGGGCGCGGTGATCTGGCTGACGTGCCCGTCCACCGTGCCCTGCGGCCACAGCACCGTCGCCGTGGTCTGTTTCGCCGGAAGCACCGGGACGAGGAGGCACAACAACAGCCCCGCGATTCCCGCGACCGCGGCCACCGATCGTGGGATGCGCTGCGATCGCTCATTACGGTCGTGGGGCACGAGGCTCGATCGTAAGCGACGCGGCTTTGTGCCATCTGGACGCGGGGCCGCGCAGCGGGGCGCTGCTATCCGCCGAGCCGGGCCGCCAGGGTCGCGTGCCCGGGACCGTCGAGGTCGGCGAGCGCGGCCGGGCGCCCGGACATCGCCATGAGCAGCGCCTCGCCGGGGCCGGTCACCTCGGGCCCGTCGCCGTGCGTCCACTCGACGTCGGTGGCGCGCAGGCGCAGACCCCTGATCCGCCGTCCCGCGCCGATCCTGGGGTTGCCGGGCACCAGGGAGAGGACCCGCTCCAGGCGGTCGGGCGGGATCTCGCGCGGCCGGTCCAGCGCGCGGCGGATGTCCTGGTGATGGATCGTGCCGTCGACGAGGGCGATCATTCCCCCGAAACCCGCTGTCAATCCGCGTGGTTCGAGGTGGTTGCGCAGAAACTCCAGCAATTGTTGCGGGGTCAGGTGCGAGAATTCATCGACGCCCACCTGGTTGGCCCGCACCACCAGGCCCTTCGCGAATCGCTTCACCAGCCCCAGGGCGCCGAGCTCCTCGTAGCTGATCACATGCGCGACAACGTCTTTCACGCTCCATCGCGCGCACAGGCTGGGCGCCTCCCAGTCCCGCGGCGCCAGGGTGGCCAAAAAGTCCGCCAGGTCGGCCCGTTCGGCGCGGGCCATGGGCATCAGGTCGGCGGTCATCGCGGGTCACCGCCCCTCAGCACGTCGGCGTAGCGGGCCAGGTAGAGGGGCCATCCCGCATCGCCGTCGACCCCGTCGGCCACCGAGGGCCAGCCCGGCCCGTGGCGGTCGAGATGGCGGTGTTCGAGGTCCACCCGGGTGCGTCGGTCGGCCTGGGCGGTGAAGCGGACGTCGACCTCGCTGGTCTTGGCCGGGTCGGCTTCCAGCTGCCACGTCGGGCCGATGTCCCAGCTGAACACCACGCGATGCGGCGGCTCGTAGACCAGGATCCGCGCCCACCGGCACACGCTTCCGTCGACGCCGCGGTCGTAGATGTGGCCGCCGACGCGGGGCTCGAACACGGTCTCGGCGATGGGGACCGCCAAGAGATTGTGCTCGCGCGGCTTGAACGCGCCGAACTGCTGCGTGAAGACCGTGAACGCGCGCTCGATGGGGGCGTTGACGACGACGTGGTGGGTGACGTTGGGCGTCCGCTGGGATGTCATGTCGATCCTTCGTTGGTCTCGTCGATGGCCCGCGCATAGCCGGCGAGCGCCTGGGTCCAGAACCGGTCGAGGTCGGCGCGGAGCGCCTCGAGACCGGTGGGGTCGAGCTGATAGACGCGACGGGTTCCCGCGGCCCGGTCGCGCACCAGCCCGGCGGACTTGAGCACCTTGAGGTGTTGCGACACGGCGGGTCTGCTGACCGGCAGGTCGCGCGCCAACTCACCGACCGCCGACGGGCCGTGCGCGAGCCGTTCCACGATGGCCCGCCGCGTCCCGTCCGCCAACGCCAGCCACGCGTCAGCGGTTTGGTAAGTGGTCACGAACCGTAAGCATAGGCTTACGGATATCCGCGTTCAAGGGCCCGCGACGGCGCCTACGTCTTGCGCAGCGGCGCCGGGTTCCACAGACCGCTGCGCGTCGCCGTTCCCAGCAGTAGGTCGGCGGGTTGCGCGCCGGGGTAATACGGCGTCAGCCGCTGCAGCGAGCCCCAGTCGCGGGACCAGTCGTCCTTGAGATAGGTGGCCATCGTGGTGGCTTTCACCAGGAGTTCGGTGACGCCCAACGGGCCGCCGCCGTTGTTGTCCATCACGGGCGAGTTGGCCTCGGCGCCGAACCGGTCGGGCAGGATGCGCCACTTCGGTGTCTCGTCGACGCCGTTCTGATGGCCGAACGGTCGCTGACACGGGAAGGCCAGCCCGACGAGCCAGTCCAGGAACACGGGGTCGGCGGAGCCCACCACGTCCTGCAGGGTGCGCAGCCGCGGAATGCGCGGCGGTGTCAGGGCGATCCAGTGCTGCGGCGCCAGGTCTTCGTCGTCGGCGACCAACCGAATCTGGGTGGCGGAGTCGGGGATCGCCGACAGCGCCAGGCGCAGGTTGCGCCAGGCCGGGGACGCGCCCACGTCGGCGAATTGGAACGAGCCGCCGGGGTGCCCGCCGGCCGCCTGCTCGTCGGTGGCCCACTGCACCTGGACCTCACGGGGGTCGAAACGCCCGGCCGCGCTCACCACCAGCAGCGGTCCCGCCTTGTCGCGCGCGGGCAGGCGATACCACCCGGACCGCAGGTGCGCGGGAATCTGGATGCCCGAGCGCCAGCTGCCGAGCACCGGTGTGCGCGCGGGGTCGAGGTTGAAGGGCAGCTGGGCCGACGATCCGTTGATCCCCGGCGCGGGGGTGGTGCCGCCCTCGGTTCCCGCCTGGTTGCTGCCGGTCTTCTCCTCGTCGTTGACGAAGCTGCGGTCACCCGGCCGTTCCATCACCGGGTCGGCGCGGACGTCGGCGGGAATTCCGTTGGGCGTGAAGGCTTCCGACAGGCCGGCGCCGAGGGCGTCCGCCGCCGAGGCGCCCACCGGCGAGAGCATGCCCGCGTTCGGGTCCTGCTCCACCAGCACGTCCTCGGCCAGCCCGCACGTCTTGCCGGTCAGCGCCTGCAGGTTGGAGCGGCCGACCGACCAGGCCGGATACTGGTCGGTCATCGCCAGGGTCAGCGACGCCACCTCGAACACCACTAGCACCCACGTCGCAATTGCCAACGGGGACTGGATGATTCCCGCCACGCGTGCGCCCAGACGGGTCTTGGGTGGCCCGTTCTCGGGGGCGACGAAGTGGAACCACGCCGCCGCCAGCAGCACCACCACGGTCAGCCCGAGCAGGGCGGTGGCGAACGCGTAATGCCACGCCGGGAACGCATTCGACCAGGGCACACCGAAATTCGAGACGTACCACCAGCCGTTGACGCTGGCGAACGACAGCGCCACCAGGAACAGCACCACGGCGGCGTACACGGTGCGGTTGCGCCGTGACCGCATGGCCACCGCGGTCACCGCGACCGCGGCGAGCGCGCCCAGCGGCCCGGCGAGCCCGGCGAACACGCCGAAGTGGTGGGTCCACTTGGTGGGGGTGAACATCATCGCGACGAACGAGATGATGGTGATCCCGACGATGCGGCGGCTCGGCCCGGCGGCGGTGCCCGGAATCCGGCCCTTGCGCAACGACATTGCGACCGTGACCCCGAGCGCGAGCACCAGCGCCAGCACGGCGAAGCGGCGGGCGACCGACCCGTCGGGGCTGGCCATGAACAGCCGCTCGTAGCGGATGTGTTCGTCGAACCAACTCAGGCTGGGGCCGACGGCCCGCTTGAGCATGGTGGCCTGGACCTCGCCGGCCAGCGTCTGGTCGCGGAAGATCAGGATGCCGGTGACGGTGACCGCCGCCAGCAACGGCAGCACCAGCGGCAGCGCACCGAACCGGGTGATCCTGCGGTGCAGGATGGTGCGCAGCGGCCCGATGGCGACCAGCAGGGCGCCGATCGAGGCGATGCCCGTCGGTCCGGAAAAGAGGGTCAGCGCGCCGATGATGCACGCGATCGCCACCGGCAGCAGCCGGCTGGTGGCCACCGCGCGCTCCACCGAACACCACGTCAGCAGGATGCCCAGGGCGATGATCGGCTCGGGGCGCAGCCCGTTGTCGAGCGGGAGCCAGACCGCCAGGAACGTGCCCGCCGCGGTCCAGGCCGCCGCGCGGTTCTGCTTGACCGCATGGCCCAGGCGGGGCATGACCTCCCGGCTGATCACCCACCAGCACGTCAGCGCCATCACCAGGGTCGGCAACCGCATCCAGATGCTGGTGGTGCTCACGTGGGCCCACAGCGCCAGCAGGTCGTAGTACCAGCCGAACGGTGCCTCGGGCGTGCCGAACCAGCGGTAGTAGTTGGCCATGTAGCCGGCGTGCTCGGACACCCGGGCCATGGTCAGGATGTAGCCGTCGTCGGAGGTGTTGGCGCCGACGAAATGCCACCACACCAGCACCGCGATCACCAGGGCGTCCAGCGCGCCGATGGACCACCACCGCGCCGGCAGGAAGCGGCGGTGCCGGGTTCCGTCGGCGGTGTCGAGCCGGTGCAGCGCGACCAGGGAGGCGGCGGTCAGCACCAGCCCCAGGATCATCGCCGCCATCTTCAGCGGGGTGGGGCTGCTGCTGTAGCGGGTGTCGACGGTCGCCGCGAAGCTCAGCCCGGGCGGCGTCGGCCCGCTGAGATCGGTGAAGACGCCGACGATCTGCGGCCGGAAGTCGTAGCCGCTCTTCTCCCCCCGCAGCGGCGAGCCGGGATGCTCGGAATTGCGTCCCTGGGTCAGCCCGACGAACTCGGCGGTCACCCGGTCGGCGTGCGCGGTGAACGTCAGCCGCTGGCAGGCCGGGCCGAGCACCTGGCTCAGCGGCGCGCTCACCACCGGGACGTTGCGCACCACCAGCACCAGCTCGTCGTTGGCCCGCACGATCAGCAGGCCCCGGTCGACGGCCTTGGGCGCCTGCTTGGGCACCGTCGACAGCAACACCGTCTTGCCGGCGTTACCCCCGCCGGTCAGCCCGGCGGCGGCCTGACACGGGACGGTGATGTTCAAATCGGTGGCCACGTAACCGATCAGGGGCGCCTCGACGCTGCCGAAGGTCCCGTTCTGTGGCCAGTTCAGCTGGGCGGTGGTCTGGTCGACCGGCAGCAGCGGGGTGGCGATCGCCAGCAGCACGCCGAGCAGCCCGGCGACGGAAGCAACCAGCCGGGCGATCCGGTGATTGGTTTCCGTGGCTGACACGGTGCTAGATGCTAGTTCTTCCGCGGTGTGCGGCCCCGTTTGAGGCGTGGTCTCGGTGCTCATCGGTGGTTACGCCCCCGGTTTGCGGATGGCCAGCACGAAGGGGCCGACGCTGCGGACGTCGAAGCGCGGGCTGTCGAACAGGGCGCCGCGCAGATCGACGGTGTAGCGGCGCACGTTGGGCTGGTTGGGGTAGACGTCCTCGGCCAGCCGCAGGGTGTAGTTGCCGTTAGCACCGCGGCGCATCAAAAAGACCGTCGGAGGTGGCCAGGGGCAGGCATCCAGGGCGTGGATCAGCTCGTCGGCGGTCTTGAGTTTGGACCACTTGTCGATCTGCGCGGCCCGCAGGTCGAATTGCGCGAGCGGGTTGGCGTAGTGCGAGGTGAGCCCCTGGAATCCCCAGTAGGGGTAGAACGACAGGAAGCTGTAATCGGCCGTCATCACCACGGTCTGGTCGCGCGGCTTGCCGGTCACCTGCGTGATGTCGTGATCGATTGTCGCATAGAACTTTTCGGCGCTGGGCGGCCGCCGGTCGCCGCGCTGCCCGTTGCCGTCGGTGTCGGTGTAGGCGATGGTGAGGTCGGGGCGTAGCACGTCGGGGATGTCCTGGCTGAACGCGATCGCGGCGGTTAGGCCGATGGCGCCGGCCACCGGGACGATCGCGCGGCCGCGCGGCTTGAGGGCCAGCGTCGCCTCGAGGAAACCGAAGGCCCCGGCGGCCACCAGCAGCACGCTCAGCGTCGGCTGCAGCCGGAACGACAACAGAGTGACGCGCGCCAGCGTGGTGAGCATCGACAACAGCGACCACAGGTAGATCGCCACCACGCCGATGGCCAGCGCACCGGCCCGCACCGAGGAGCGCGCCCGCACCACCAGCCACAGGGTGCCGATCATGGCGACCACACCGAGCAGCGTGAACTGCAGCATCGGGAAGGTGAGCTCGGCCCCGTCGGCCGGCAGGTAGTGGGCGGCGCCCCCGGTGTTGCTGATCGGACTGCGCGCCGCTCGCACCAGGAACGGCAACCAGGTCGTGCAGCCGATCACCACGGCGATGCCGGCGATGACCGCCAGGCGTCGCAGCGGATCGAGCGCGGCCTTCACGCCGTCCCGGTGCCACCGCACCCCGGCCAGCCACAGCGCCATCAGCCCGATCGCGAACGCGCTGAACCCGAACAGCAGCGTGTACCAGGTGGCCGTCCACCCCAGGAAAATCCCTGCGCCGATCACCGCGCCCCAGCCCGCGCGCCGGCCCGCGTCCGGACGGTCCGCGGCCCGCAGCCCCGACCAGGTCAGCACCAGCACCGGCGGCAACAGCACGGTGATCATTGCCGAGTAGGGCTCGGGCGAGCCGTACGCCAGCGTGACCGCGGCCGTCGCGGCGGTGACGATCAGCGCGTACTCGAACCGGACCATCCGCCACCACAGCACCAGCGCGACCGCGACCGCGACGGCGATCGAGGTGATGGCCCACGGTTTGAAGACCTCCCACGCCGGCGTCCCGGACAGCGCCGCCGCGCGCCCGCCGATCCAGAACCAGCCGGGCGGGTAGAACGGCGGCAGCCCAAGGTAGGTCATGTCGCGCAGGGCGGGGCTGTCGGCGAGCCGGGTGACGTATTCGGTGCGGAACTGCTGGTCGACGGAGATGCCGAACAGATACAGCTTGGTGGCCCCCAGCGGCATGCCCAGGGTGACGACAGTGAACGCGGACACGAACACCAGCCCGCCCAGCTGGGCGATCAGCCGGTGCCCGCGCCGCCACACCCATCCGGTGGCGACCAGGCCGGCCAGGCAGCCGACCTGCCCGACGGTGGTCAGCGCGTGCAGTTGGTTGGACGACGGAAAGGCCGGCCACTGCACGCCAGAGATGGCGATCAGCGACACCACCGCGACGGCCACCGCAACCAGCGCCGCCAAGGCCATCTGGCCGAGGGTGGCCAGCGCGTTGCGCATGATCAGATTGGCAGCTTGCGGAAGATGGGACGCGGGACGTGTCGCAACACCATCATCACGTAACGGAATGCTGCTGGTGCCCAAACCAATTCCTTACCCTTTGCGGCCGCGGTGACCGCGAGGTTGGCGACGTACTCCTTGTCGACGGTCAGCGGCGCTTCCTTGACGTGCGCGCTCATCCGGGTACGCACCTGGCCGGGGCGAATCACCAGGACACGAACCCCGAACTCGCGCAACGCTTCTCCTAGCCCCAGGTAGAAGCCGTCCAGGCCCGCCTTGGTGGAGCCGTAGACGAAGTTGGACCGTCGCACCCGCTCACCGGCCGCCGAACTCATCGCGATGATCTGGCCGAAGCCCTGCGCCCGCATCTTCTCGGCTAACAGCACGCCCACCGAAACCGCTGCGGTGTAGTTGATTTCGGCGGCCAGCACGGCCTTGTGCTGGTTTTGCCACAGCTCCTCGGCGTCACCGAGGATGCCGAAGGCGACGATGGCCACATCGACATCACCGTTGGCGAACGCCTGATCGATCATCTTCGGGTGGGTGTCGGGGTCGGTGGCCTCGAAATCGATCAGCTCCACCGACCGCGCACCGGCGGCCTTCATCTGCGCCACGGCGGCGTCGCGGCCCGGGTCGTTGGGCATGGCGGCCAGCACGATTCGCGCGTGCGCGTTCTGCAGGTAGCGCTCGCAAATGGCCAGCCCGATCTCGGAGGTGCCGCCGAGCAGCAGGATCGTCTGCGGATTCCCCACGGCGTCTAAAACCATTGGCGCACCATCTAGAGCAGCTCCAAACGTCGGGCCATGTCCGAGGCGAACACCCGTAAGGGGTCGACCTTGCGGCGTACCGCGATCCATTCGTCGATGCGCGGATACATGGCGTGGAAGGTTTCTGCGCTGACACGGGAGTCCTTGGCGGTGTAGACCCGTCCGCCGAATTCCAGTGCGCGCCGGTCGAGTTCGTTGAGGAACTCGTTGATCCCGGGCTTGTTGGGGAAGTCCATCGCGACGTTCCAACCGGCCATCGGGAAACTCAGTGGTGCGCGGTTGCCCGGGCCGAAAAGCTTGAACACGTTCAGCGCCGAGTAGTGGCCCGTGGTTTGGATCCAGCGGATGATGTCCTTGAATTCGTCCATCGCGTTCGGCGGGACCAGGAACTGATGCTGGGCGAAACCCCTTGGGCCGTAGGCGTTATTCCAGCCGCTGACCAGATCCAGCATGTGGTAGAACTGCGACAGGTTCTGGATCTTGCCCGAGTAGGTTCCGCCCAGCCGGTAATACGTCTCGCCGATGGCCATGAACGACAGCTTGTTCATCGCGCTCACCGGAAACACGTTCGGCACCGTCAGCAGCTGCGGCGCATCGAATTTCAGCGGGTTCTTGGCGAGCTTCTTCGGCAATTGGTCCAGCTTCGCCAGGCTGCCGCGGCTGACCGCGGCCCGGCCGAGCTTCGGGGGCGGACTGATCAGGTCGAACCACGCGCTGGAGTAGGTGTAGTTGGCTTCGCTGCCGTCCAGGTGCACGGCCACCGTCTCGTCGAGATCCTTGGTGGCCACGCCGTCGGCGATGAAATAGGCCGTCTCCGTGGGCGTCATGGCGATGGTGGCGCGCAGCACGATCCCGGTCAGGCCGTTGCCCCCGACGGTGGCCCAGAACAGCTCGGCGTCGTCGCCGTCGGGGGTGATGGTGCGCACGGAGCCGTCGGCCATGAGCAGGTCCATCGACCGCACGTGGTTGCCGAAGCTGCCCGCGCTGTGATGGTTCTTGCCGTGGATGTCGCAGGCGATCGCCCCGCCGACGGTGACCTGGCGGGTGCCCGGCAGCACCGGGACCCAGAGCCCGAACGGCAGCGCCGCCTTCATCAATTGGTCCAGGCTGACCCCGGCGTCGACATCGACCAGCCGGGTGTCGGCGCTGATCGAGTGAATGCGGTTGAGCGCGGTCATGTCGATCACCAGGCCGCCGCCGTTTTGCGCGTTGTCGCCGTAGGAGCGGCCCAGCCCGCGGGCGATCACGCCCCGGCCGCCCGAGCCGGCCGCCCGGGCCACCGCCTTGGCGATCACCTCCGGATCACGGGTGGACAGCACCTGGGCCACCGACGGTGCGGTGCGCCCAAAGCCCATCAGCCGGGTGGGCTTGGTCACGGGATCGGTGCTCGACATCGTCAAAGAGGGTACCGCCTGCTCCGGCGGCGATGCGGGACGCAGGCGCCCCGCTGAGGAGGCGGGCGATCCGGGCTGGGCCGGAGGCGGCTCAGTGGATGCGGAAGATCACGGCCCGCTGCACGACGAAGTTGATCACCGTCGCGGTGCCCTGCGCGATCACGAACGCGACAGGGATCGCCCACGCTTGGTAGTGCAGAAACGCCAGGCACAGGTGGTTCAGCCCGACCTGCACGGCGAAGGTGATGGCGTAGAGGACCATGACCGCGACGAACCGGGCGGTGCTGGGGGGCGCCTGGAAGGTCCACCGGCGGTTGATCAGGTAGGCGGTGATGGTGCCGACGATGAAGCTGATGGACTTGGCCACGTCGACCTGTACGTGCGCCGCTTTGAACAGCAGCACGTAGAGCCCGAAGTCCACGATCCCCGCCAGGCCGCCGGTGACGACGAAGCGCGTGACCTGTGTCGTCAGACTCAGGCGCGCCGGCGCGGCCGGGGACTCGGGGGGAAGCATTGGGGGAGTCTAACGGGACCGCCGGGCACCGGCGGGCAGCGTCAGCGGGGCAGTTTGACCGCGATCAACTCGACCTGGTTCTCGCCCTGGGGCGTCGAGTACGTCACCGTGTCGCCCGGCTTGCGCCCGGCCAGGGCCTGGGCCAGCGGGCTGCGCGCGGTCAGCGTCTCGGCCTCCCGGCCGACGGGCGTCTCCTCGACGATCGAGATCACGTGCATGGTGACCACTTCGCCGTCGGCGAACCGCAGTGTCACCTCGGTGCCGCCGGGCAGCGTCGCCGAGGAGTCGGAGTCCGGCGGCCCGGCCCGCAGACGCCGGTCCAGTTCGTTGATCCGGTCGGAAAGCACCACGAGTTCGTCGGCGCGCTGGATCGCCTCGGCCGCGTCGCCGTGATCGCCCACCATCCCGCGGTCGTTCTTGACTTCGGCCTCGAGGCGGTCGCGCCGCTGCCGCAGCCGGTCCAGCTCGGCTTCGAGGTTGTTCCGCGCGGCGTCCGCTGCCGATGGGGCTTTCTTGCTCACGTCCGTGGACCTTTCGCCCGGTGTGCTCAGGTGGCGTACCAGTGTGACACCACGATGAGCGACCCGCCACCATCTGCGGGAGAACCGGACATCAGAAGGGCGGCGGGTCGTTGTTGTGGGGCGCCGACCGCTCGGCGTGACGCGCCGCCTCGGCGCTGAAGCGGGCCTCGTTGATGCCGCGCTCCCAGCGGACCCGGGCGGCGCGATCCTCGGCGCGGGTTCGCTGCCGGACGGGCATCATGACCCCCCGGTTCTGCGAGGGTGCGGGCGCGACGGCCGGCAGTGACAGCGTCCCGGTCGGGACCGCCAGCGCCGGAAAGTACAGGCTGCCACCAGGTTTGGTGATGTACGTATGTCCCGTCGGCGACGTCCACACCACGGTGCCGTCGGGCAGCTGGCGATCCCGCCAGCCGTCGGGGCCCGTATAGAACGTCTTGAGCAGGTGATGGTGGCGGCAGAGCAGCTTGAGGTTGGACGGATGGGTGGGGCCGAGCGGAAACGGCACCGTGTGGTCGATGTCGCAGACGTCGGCCGGGGCGTCGCAGCCGGGGAATCGGCATGTCAGGTCGCGGAAGCGGACGAATTCGGCCAGCGCGGTCGACGGCCGGTACCCGGGCTCCGCCCGGTCCGGCGGCGGCGAGAGCGGCTTGGTCTTCGCGACACCAGCCAACTCGCGCAGCGAGCCCGTCGGCAACGGACCGAACCCCGGCAGCAGCGCCGGCGCGCGCGCCTCGCCGCCGACCGCGGCCGGCTCGGCCAGCACATGGACCACGACATTGGTTCCCGGGGGCCGCTGCGCCGCAGGGCAATCCGGGCAGCCACAGTCGCAGCGCAAGACCGTCTGCCCGGCGGCCATCGCGCCCATCGCATCGGCGCGACGCTGGGCCTTGGTGCGGGAATCGTTCCGGCACACCGAATCGGCCAACGCGTCGAGCGCGCGGTCCACCGCGGCGGCATCGGTGGGACGCACCCTCGCCGAGATCTCGGCCAGCCCCGGGCTGATGGGCCCGATCTCGACACGGCGATCTTGACTGCGCATCCCCGGCACGCGCACCCCTGCGGGATCGATGCGCGCCACCCACATGTCAATGCGCTCGGCCATTTTCGGCCCCGACAGCCGCATCCATTTCGGCGCGTGCCGGGCGACCGCGGCGTCTAGCCGGGCGATCAACTCGGGGTCCTCGATCAGCTCGGTGCGGTACACCACCGCCGCCATCAACCGGAAATCGATGTGGCCCTGGGCGAAGACCTCAGCGACCCGGGGCAGCCGCTCGCGCAACGCGATCGCATAGTGCAAGCGCCCGGACGCGCGGCCCCGACTGATGCCCAGCGCGGCCGCCACCTCGGCGACCACGTTCTCGTGTCCGTCGACCGCCCAATTGAAACGGTCGGCGTCGTCGTCCGGCGCCCGACGCGCATACAGCTCGCCGATCGCCGCCAACTCGCGCGCGCAGTGCGCGTTCTGCGCCCGGGCCGCCGCGGTGACGCGGTCCAGCACACCGGCGTCGTCGACGCCCTGAAACGCCAGGTCACGCGGCACTGCTTCGAACATACGTTCGATGATAGCGCCGCCCTGTGACAAGTCAGGGAAACGCTAAACCCAGTAGGGCACCCGGGCGCGGTACTGGCGCATCGCGAAGGCCGCGAACACCCAACCGACGGCCGTCAACACCAGCACCACGGCCCAGTGCCGCAGCTCCTGGTGCGCCCCGAGTAGCGGCGCGCGAACGATGTCGAGGTAGTGCAGCAGCGGGTTGAGTTCGACGATGCGGGACCACCGCCCGGCGCCCTGCTGGCGCAAGGTGTCGTCGTTCCAGATGATCGGCGTCATGAAGAACAGCAACTGCACGACGGAGAACAGCAGCGGACCGATGTCGCGGTAGCGGGTCGCGAGGATGCCGAAACACAGTGACACCCAAATGCAATTGAGCACGATCAGCGCCAGCGCCGGGAGCACCGCGAGGTCGGCCCACGACCATGGCTTGGGATAGATCATCGCGATCACCGCGTAGATGACGATGTTGTGCGCGAACAGGATGACCTGCCGCCACACCAGTCGGTAGACATGCACGCTCAGCGGGGTGGGCAGCTGCTTGATCAACCCCTCGTTGGCGACGAACACGTCGGCGCCCTCCAGGATGGCGGCGTTGATCAGGTTCCAGATGATCAGGCCCAGCGTCACGTACGGCAGATGCACGGACAGCTCGAGGTGAAACAGCTTGGAGTACAGGCCACCCATGGCCACGGCGGTGGTGCCCGTCGCGATGGTGATCCAGAACGGCCCCAGCACCGAGCGCCGGTAACGCTGCTTGATGTCCTGCCAGCCCAGATGCAGCCAGAGCTCGTGACGACGGAAACCGTCGACCAGGTCGCGGCGGGCCCGGGTGAATGTCCGCGACTGCGCCGCCGCGTCAAGGAACGTCATCGGGCTCCTCCCGGTCTGGATGGTGGCGACCCGCTTCGCCCGGCTCCGCCGCGCTCGCGATCCCCACTAGGCCGCCCGAACTGTTCACGACGCCCCAAGCGCCGCAACCGGATCCACTCGGCCAGGCCACGGGGGTCGCGACGGGTCACCAGAAAGAACCAGCCGAACCGGACCCATTCCTGAACCACCAGCTTGCGCAGCCCCGGCTGTGACTGCAGGTAGCCGCGGTTGCGGTAGGTGAAGAACCGCTTGGTGGGGTTGTCGGGATATTGGGTGTGCATCCGGCCGCCGAGAATCGGGCGGAACTCGTCGGATCCGCACGGGTGCAGGTAGACCGCGTCCAGGCAGGTTCCGAACGGCAGGCCGGAACGCACCAGCCGCCGGTGTATTTCGACCTCGTCGCCCCGGATGAACAGCCGCAGATCCGGGACACCGACCGATTCCAGCGTGGCCGCCCGGAACAGCGCGCCGTTGAACAACGACGCGATGCCGCGCAACAGGTCCTGCCCAGTTTCGGTGCGCAATTCGCTTGCGCGCCTGCGCCATACCAGGCCGCGGCGCAACGGAAACGCCAACCGCTCGGCATCGTCCATGTTGCACACCATGGGTGACACCTCGGCCAGGCCGTGCTTGTCCGCGCACGCCAGCAGGGTGGCAAGGACATGCGAATCCTGCGGGCGCCCGTCGTCGTCGGCCAGCCACACCCAATCGGCGCCCAGGGCCAACGCGTGCAGCATGCCCAACGCGAAACCGCCGGCTCCGCCGAGGTTGCGTCGCGATCCCAGATAGGTCGTCGGAATGGGTTTTCCCGCAACCAGTTCGCGGACACGGCCGTCACCGGAGAAATCGTTGTCCACGACGATGAGGTGGTCGGGCAGCCGCGTTTGCGTGCTCAGCACATCGAGGGACTTGGCCAGCTCGTCGGGGCGCCGGTGGGTGACGACGACGGCGACGACGGTGTCGCTCATGGCTGTCCGGCCGTCTCGGCCAGCACCTCGCGCACGTGCCGGGCCGCATCCTCCCCCTCGTACGCCCGCACGACGTCCTCGATGCCGCCGGTCATGCGGATCACACCGTGGTCGATCCACATCGCCGTCTTGCACAGCCGGGCCAGGAATTCGTTGGAGTGGCTGGCGAACACCAGGATTCCGGACCGCTCCACCAGCCCCTGCAACCGCGACTGCGCCTTCTTCATGAAGTCGGCGTCCACCGCGCCCAATCCCTCGTCGAGCAACAGGATCTCGGGATCGATGCTGGTGACCACGCCCATCGCCAGCCGGACCCGCATGCCGGTGGAATACGTGCGCAGCGGCATCGACAGGTAGTCACCCAGCTCGGTGAACTCGGCGATCTCGTCGACCTTGGACTGCATCTGCTTTCGGGTCTGCCCGAGGAACAGGCCGCGGATGATGATGTTCTCGTAGCCGGAGATCTCGGGGTCCATCCCGACGCCGAGATCGAAGATCGGCGCTACCCGCCCGGTGACCTGCGCCCAGCCCCGGGTGGGCTCATAGATGCCCGAAAGTAGGCGCAGCAGAGTCGATTTCCCCGCTCCATTGTGGCCGACCAGGCCGACCCGGTCGCCCAGCTCGAGGGACATGGTGATGTCCCGCAACGCTTCGACGACGACCACGTTGGAGTTGTTGCGTCCGATCGTGCCGCCCGCCTTGCCCAAGAAGGCCTTCTTCAACGAACGCGACTTGGCGTCGAAGATGGGAAATTCGACCCACGCGTTGTGCGTCTTGATGTGAGGACCCGACACCGTGAACTACTCGAGGTCGCTTACAGGTACTGGCCGTGCCCGGGCGCGCCGCCCGCCTTGCCGACGCCCGGGGGGAGCGCGCCCTGGCGCATCTTTTCCAGCTGGGCGCGGGCGGCCATCTGCTGGGCGAACAGCGCGGTCTGGATGCCGTGGAACAGCCCCTCCAGCCAGCCCACCAACTGCGCTTGGGCGATGCGCAATTCGGCGTCCGACGGCGCGGCGTCCTCGTTGAAGGGCAGGGTGAGGCGGTCGAGTTCCTCACGCAGTTCCGGCGCCAGGCCCTCTTCCAGTTCCCGGATGCTGGTGGCGTGGATCTCACGCAGCCGGTTGCGGCTGGCGTCATCCAGCGGCGCTGCGCGCACTTCCTCGAGCAGTTGCTTGATCATGGTCCCGATCCGCATCACCTTTGCCGGCTGCTCGACCAGATCGGTCAGGGAGCGCTCGTCGGAGTCATCGTCGGTGATCGCCATCATCCGCGGGTCGACGCCGCCGATGATTTCGACGTCGTCGTCATCGTTGCGGGTACTCAAAACTTCACCATCCTTCGTGGACTATGGGTGTGGCGTCGTGCCGCTTGGTCGCCATTCATAAATTCGGGCGCCGCCATTGTCGTAGATCAACGCCCACGACTTCGACTTATCCAATGACACTAGTCCGTCGGGTACGGCGAACCCCCGGACAGTCGGCGCACTCGTGTAGATGTACCGGATATTTAGCGCCTTGATCGCTTCGAGGACCCTCGGATCGGAATCGCCCCGCCGCGCCGAGGTCCAGAAGATGTAGCGGTTGGGACCGGGCCCCATCTGTTGCGGGTAGTCGTAGTGCGTCCAGAGCGGGTGCAGATCGGCGACGGCGTACATCCACGCGGTACCGTCGGTGTTGGCGTTGCCGATCAGGGTCTCGCGGGCCCCGGGGAGCTTGGCCAGATACGCCATGGCCATCAGATCGCGTTGGTCGATCATCACCGAGTCGTATTTGTCGCCGAACAACCACAGGTGCCGATAGAGGTAGTGGCGCGCGCTGAGCACCGTGGTCGCCACCAGCAGCACCGCGGTGACCGACACCCAGACCGGGGCGGGCAGCGGTTTGAACCGGTCCGACAGCCGTCGGGCCCCGGCCACGACGCCGATCACGATCGCGAACAACGCGATGCCGGCCATCGGCTCCAGCAGCAGGGTGGTGGCGGCCGCGATCCGGCGCGGATCCTTGTAGAAGAACTCGCCGAACATCCCGGCCACCGCGCCGACGGGGCCACCGATCGGATTTCCTGCGTCGACGTTCACCACGATCAGCAGCAGCCACAGGGCCAGCGGCCACCAGATCCGCTTGACCAGCAGGATGACACCGCCGATGGCGGCCAGCGCGATCAGCCCGTATTGGACCGGGAAGTCGTTGAGGTGGCGGGAGTGCTGGAAGACGGCGTCGAACAGCCCCCGCTTCTTGCTGAGGTAGGTGAGGAACGAGTGCCCGGCGATGATGTCTTCCTGTTCCTGCACGCTGATGAACTGCGGCAACAGGATCAACCCCGACACCACCGCGACGCACGCCAGGGCCGCCACATCGGCCAGCCTGCCGCGCACGGGACGCCACAGCGCATCCAGGAGCCACCAGGCCAGCAGCAACAGCAGCACGATCACACCGCCGGTGATGTGCACCGACATGACACCCACCAGCGCCAGCACGGCCGCGGGGATGCGGTCGCGGTGCCGCAACGTGGAGGTGATCAGCACGAACGCCGGCACCGCGGCGCCGTAGGCGGCCAGGTTGGGCATCGCGGCGACGGCGAACTCGACATAGGGGACCGCCGTGAACGACGCGGCCAGCGTGGCTGCGGTCGCCGCGGCCCCCGCGCTGCGCCATTCGTCCCAGGTCGGGCGCAGCACCCGCCAGGTGAGCATCGCCGCGCCGGTCGGAAACAGCCACACCGATGCGGCGACCGAGCTCAACGTGTAGCCCGTGGTCGGCGCCGCCCCGGTCAGCTGGCAGAACACCGCGGTCAGCGCGTGGAACACCGACGGGTAATACAGCGTGTGGTGCGTCTCGACGTTGCGCAGCTCGCCCATGTGGGTGGAGGACGCCTGGCCGGTGTCGAGGATGAACCGCACCTCGTTGGCGTGCCACACCGCATCCCAGGTGCTCGGGATGGTCTGCCAATGACCGTCCAGGCCGCGGTAGGCGGCCCACATGATGAGCAGGGCCCCCAGCGCCACCCCGGCCGCCACCGTGATCGCCGGCCAGCGGCCGATCCTGCGGGTCTCGGCGTCGCGGTCGCGGTAGCGGCCGAGCAGCAGTTGGAAACCGGTCATCACCAGGCACATGACGACCAACGCGGCCAGCGCGGTCCAGCCGTTCCACGGTATTCCGATGGCACCAAACGGAATAATGGCGAGCGCAACCACGCCGTAGGTCAGCGCCGGGCCCACCGCAACAGCGACCGGCCAAGACAACTGACTGATACGTGCGATGATCGCCCCGGGCGCTATCAGCAAAAACAATGCAATGAGCGTTCCGAACCAGAGCCCCACTCGACTAGTATGGCTGGCCGGGTGCCCTGGCTCGGGAGGCCACCGACTGGCCGGAACGGCTTGGACCCTTTCAAGGCACCCGCTACCGTCGCAGTTTCGCAAAAACGCGAAAGCTTTAAGGTGGCCCACATGGCATACGACGTCGCCCGGGTGCGCGGACTGCATCCGTCGCTGGGTGACGGGTGGGTGCACTTCGACGCTCCCGCCGGGATGCTGATTCCCGACTCCGTCGCGACGACGGTGTCGACGGCTTTCCGCAGGTCTGCGCCCACCACCGTGGGGGCGCACCCCTCGGCGCAGCGCAGCGCCGCCATCTTGGAGGCGGCCCGGGCGGCCGTGGCCGATCTGTTCAACGTCGAACCCGCCGGCGTCGTGCTGGGCGCCGATCGCGCGATCCTGCTGTCCGCGCTGGCCGAGGCGTCGTCGTCGCGCGCCGGCCTGGGCTACGAGGTCATCGTCAGCCGCCTGGACGAGGAAGCCAACATCGCCCCGTGGCTGCGGGCGGCGCACCGGTACGGGGCGAAGGTCAAGTGGGCCGAGATCGACATCGAGACGGGCGAGCTGCCGACGTGGCAGTGGGAGGGCCTGATCGGGAAGTCGACTCGGCTGGTCGCCGTCGCCTCGGCGTCCGCGACGATGGGCACGGTCACCGACCTGCGGGCGATGACCAAGCTGGTGCACGACGTCGGCGGCCTGGTGGTGGTCGACCATTCCGCCGCGGCGCCCTACCGGCTGCTCGACATGAGGGAAACCGACGCCGACGTGGTGGCGGTGAACGCCGCCGCGTGGGGCGGCCCGCCGATCGGCGCGATCGTGTTCCGCGATCCGCTGCTACTCAACTCGTTCCATTCCATCTCGGCCGACCCCAAGGCCACGGGCGCGGCGCGGCTGGAGATCGGTGCGCACCAGTTCGGGCTGCTGGCCGGGCTGGTCGCCAGCATCGAGTACCTGGCGTCGCTCGACGAATCCGCCCGCGGCACCCGGCGCGAACGCCTGGCGGTGTCGATGCAGTCCGCCACCTCGTACCTGAATCGGATCTATGACTACCTGATGGTGTCGTTGCGCTCGTTGCCGTTGGTGATGGTCATCGGCCGCCCGGAGGTGCGGATCCCGGTGGTCAGCTTCGTTTTGAACGGCGTGCCCGCCGAACGAGTGGTGCAGCGGTTGGCGGACAACGGGATTCTGGCCGTCACCAACGAAAGCTCCCGCGCGCTCGACGTGCTGGGCGTCAACGACATCGGCGGCGCGGTCACCGTCGGGCTGGCGCACTATTCGACGACGGCCGAGGTCGACCAGTTGGTGCGCGCGCTGGCCTCCCTGGGCTAGACCGTCAGGACGATCTTCCCGGTCACCTTGCCGTCCACCAGTCGCTGGTGCGCGTCGCCGGCCTGCTGAATGGGCAAGCGGGCGCCGATGATCGGCCGCACCCGTCCGTCGGCCACCATGGGCCACACCGAGGCCGTCACCGCCTGCACGATGTCGCTTTTGCTGTTCGCCCCGGTGGCCGGACGGCCCCGCAGCGTGGTGCCGATGACCCGCGCCCGCTTGGCGAGCAGTTTGCCGATGTTGAGCTCGCCCTTGACGCCGCCCTGCATGCCGATGATGACGAGCTGCCCGTCGCTGGCCAGGGCGTCGATGTTGCGATCCAGGTAGGCCGCGCCCATGATGTCGAGGATCACGTCGGCACCGCCGGACTCCTGTAGCCGCGCGACGAAGTCTTCGTCGTGGTAGTTGATGGTGATGTCGGCGCCCAGCTCGCGGCAGAAGTCGAGCTTCTCCGCCGAGCCGGCGGTGACCGCCACCCGGGCCCCGAGCGCCCGCGCGATCTGGATCGCGTGGCTGCCGATGCCGCTGGCCCCGCCGTGCGCGAGCAGTAGCTGGCCCCGGCTCAGGCCCGCGATGAGCACCACGTTCGACCACACCGTGCAGGCCACTTCGGGCAGCCCGGCCGCGTCGACGAGGTCCACACCGGACGGAATCGGCAGCACCTGGCCGGCGGGAACGGCGACGTACTCGGCGTACCCCCCGCCCGCCAGCAACGCGCAAACCTCTTGCCCCGCAGACCATTCCGTGACACCGTCGCCGACTTCGGTGATGACACCGGACACCTCCATGCCGATGATTTCGCTCGCGCCGGGCGGCGGCGGGTACTTGCCGGCGGCCTGCAGCACGTCGGCGCGATTCACACCGGCGGCGGCCACCTTGACCACGACCTCGCCGGGCCGAGCGGACACGTCGGCCACTTCTTGCCAGGACAGTTGACCGGAGGATTCGGCGACGATGGCTCGCATGGCGGCCACGCTACCGGCCCCCGTTACCCTTGTCCGTGGTGGCGTGGCAGAGCGGCCTAATGCACTCGCCTTGAAAGCGAGAGACGGCTAAAACCGTCCGGGGGTTCAAATCCCTCCGCCACCGCCCTGAAGTTACTCGACGCTCTGGTGCAGCGTCGGCGCGTAGCGCAGCACCGCACCGATCCCGTCGGCCGGCGAGATCCGCTCGTCGGTGCGCACCAGGGCCGCGCCCACCGAAATCGCCGATACCGGCAACGCCTCGTCGGCCCGCAGCGTCTTGGCGGGAGCGGCGCCCTGCTCCGACAACACGTTCTCATCGGGGGCGACGGTCGTCAGGCCCTCGTCGGCCACCACGGTGGCGTCGCCGATGTCACCGATGATCAATGTCTCCACCGCGCCCTGGCGCAGCGCCGAGCACACCGGACCGAGTCCCTCGGCCGCCAGCCCGGACTGCCGCCCGATCTCGGCGGTAAACCGTTGTGCCGCATCGTCGATCGTGCGCAGCTGGCGTTTGACGAACTCGTCCTCGATGGCCTGCTCGATCTCGCCGAAGTCATGCCCGCTGTGCCGCGCCCCAACCTCGAGGGCCACCGCGCGGTCGTGCAGTCGCTCCGGCAGCGCGGCCAGCAGGTCGGAGCGCGACCGCACCTCACCGACCACGAAGATCACCTCGATCGCCTTGTCGTCGGCGAGTTCGGCGACGCGATCGGCGACCGCACGCACGTTCTTGCGGGCGGCCTCGTCGGTGCGCAGCTGGGGGTCGCCGTATCCGGCGGTCTCGGCCCCCGCGGCCTTGTGCACGGGGTAGCCACCGCCGTCGACCGTCTCGGTGCGCAGCGTCCCGCCGAGGTGGGTCATGATGTCGGCGCCGCTGTGGTCGACGACCACCAGGACATAGTCCGGGTGATCGAAGCTCTGCTCCAGAATCGGTACCAGGTAAGGCAATTCGGACACCCGGACCACGCTCGCGGCGGGGCCGCGAGCCAGGTGCTCGTTGATCACCACACCGTCGGCGCTGGCGATCACCGCCCGTCCACTTCGGCCGATCGGGGGACGCAGGTTCATGGCCGCGTCCTCGATCGCGGCGATCACCGCGGCGTCGGCGTGTGCGCGTTCGAGGTCTTCTTTGATCGCCCGCCACTTGAGCTCGAGTTGAGCCTCGGCGTCATGGGTGTCGTGCGAGTCGTCGAAATACACCGAAACGAACGGCCCCGGTGCGTCCAGCAGCTTGCGGAAGCGTTGCGAGTCCATGCCTTGTTGGTTGCCCCGCGAGCCGGAGCACAAACACCGTCAGCTTCGATCGCCCTCGCTGTCGTCGAAGAAATGCCAATCGCCGTCGTGCTCGACTTCCATGCGCCAGCCGAGCTCGCTGTTGTCGGCCTTGTTGTCGACGAACCATGCGTGTGCGTCGTCGGCGCTGTCGATGTCTTTCGTCGCGACGACGTCGCCTTTCGGATTGAGCACTCGATAGGTAGCCATGCCGGCAGGGTTCCCACTGCCGTGGCCGTTAACCGGTGGGGATTTCGGCGGCGATCGTGTCCATCAGGGCCGTGTACCGGCGGGCTTCGGGATCCCGCCCGGGTTTGCCGCTGCTCACCACCCCGGCCGCCAGCCCGCGCGCGGGGTCGGCCCAGATCGCGATGTTGACCAGGCCGAGGTTGCCGAAGGCGTGCGGCGCGTTGCGCCCGAAGGGTCCCCACCGGTTGGTGCCGAGGATGTAGCCGGTGCCCCAGCGGGCCGGTTGCAGCCCGACCGCGAAATCCGGTCGCAGCCTTCGGCATTCGGCTATCGCGCCGTACATGGTCTCCGGTCTGATCACCCGCACACCGTCGAGTTCGCCTCCGCGACGCCAGATCTCGGCGAACCGCGACATCTCCTGGGCGTTCGACACCGTGTTGGACGACGGGATGATGGTGGTCAAGAACAACTTGGAGTTCGTGTACGGAATGATCTCGTGCACGGTTCCGCCGATCGCCTTGCGGAAGATCTGGGCGACCACCGGCGGTAGCGTCCGCCCGGTGGCGTGGCTCGGCGCCACCAGCGCCACGTCCTTCTCGGCGACGCCGAAGTTGGTCCAGCGGAAGCCGAGCGGGTCGAGGATCTCGGTGCCCAGGATTTCGCGAATTTCCTTGCCGGTGGCCGCATACACGATCTCGCGCACCAGCGGACCCCAGGTCAGCGCGTGGTACATGTGGAACAGCCCGGGACGGTACAGGGGCCGCAATTCGCCGAGCTTGCGTTGCGCGTACTCGTGGTCGTCGGCGCGCGTGACGTCCGGCCGCGGGCCGGTCGGGAACGGCAGCCCGGCGCTGTGCGTCATCACGTGCCGGATGGTGATCCGGTGCTTGCCGTGGCTGGTGAAGGTGGGGATGTAGTCGCAGACCCGGTCGTCGAGTGAGAAGACGCCGCGCTCGGCGAGCATGTGTACCACGGTCGCCGCCATCCCCTTGGCCGCCGAGTACACGCAAAACGGGGTATCGGGCGTGACGGGGATCCGCTCGGCGTCCGGTGGGTCGCTCGGGGCGTTGCCCCAGCCGTGGCCGATCGCGCGGTTGAGCACCACGCGCCCGTGCTGCCGCAGGCACAACTGGATCGCCGGATGGAACCCGGCCCGGTACCAATGCCGCGCCGCCTGCCAGATCCGGTCGATGGCGGCGCTGTCGATTTCGGAGTGGTCTTCCGCACCGATCGTCGTCACCGCGTCCAGGTCGGCCGGGACGCGGATCTTGCCGTCAGGAGTCACTTCAGCGAGGGTACGTGCCGCCGGACTACTCCCCGGTGAACTGCGGTGGGCGCTTCTCGAAGGTCGCCGTGATGCCCTCGGTCAGGTCCTTGGACGGCAGGAACGCCGCGTTCCAGGCAGCCACGTACCGCAGGCTTTCGGAGACCGCCGCGATGCGCTGCTGGTCGAGGACGTCCTTGACGCCGTGGACGGTCAGCGGGGGATTGGCGGCGATCTCCGTGGCGGTGGCGTGGGCCGCGGCCAGCGTGGCCTCGGCGTCGGCGTACACGTCGTTGACCAGCCCGATCTTCTCGGCGCGGGCCGCGTCGATGTCCTTGCCGGTGAGCGCCAGCTCACGCAGGTGCCCGTCGTTGAGGATCAGCGGGAGGCGGGCCAGGCTGCCGACGTCGGCGACGATGGCGAGTTTGACCTCGCGCACCGAGAACTTGGCGTCGGCGCTGGCGTAGCGGATGTCCACCGCCGAGATCAGGTCGACGCCGCCGCCGATGCACCAGCCGTGCACCGCGGCGATGGTGGGGGTGCGGCAGTCGGCGACCGCGTTGATCGCGCCCTGCATGCGCAGCACCGTTCGGTGAAATTCGGCCCGCGGCCGCGCCGAGGCGCCCTCACCCAGCACCCCGGACAGCGTCCCGCCCATCGCGGCGAGGTCCAGGCCGTAGCTGAAGTTGCGGCCCGAACCGGTGAGCACGATGGCCCGCACCTCGGGGTCGGCGTCCAACTCCGGAAACAGCTCGGGCAGCTCGGACCAGAAGGCGGGCCCCATCGCATTGCCCTTGCCGGGCCCGATCAGCGTCACCTGCGCGACGTGGTCTTTCTTCTCCACGGTGACGGATTCGTATGCTTGCGCCATATCGAGACCGTAGCGTGGCGAATATGGCTCCTGACTTGCGACCCGGCCCGCATTCACCGCCGACCGACGAGCTGCACAGCGCCGAGGACACCCTGGGGGTGCTGCAGCGGGTCCTGCACACCATCGCCGCCGACGACCTGTCGCGGCCGACGCCCTGCGCGGATTTCGACGTCGCGCAGCTGACCGGGCACCTGCTGAATTCGATCAAAGCCCTCGGGGGCATGGTGGGCGCCGACGTTCCCGAACCCGCCGAAGGCGATTCGGTGGAGCGCCAGGTGGTGGCCGCGGCGCGGCCGGCGCTGGACGCCTGGCACCGGCACGGGCTGGGCGGGACGGTGCCGTTCGGCAAGGGCGAGATGCCCGCCAAGAGCGCGTGCGCCGTCCTGTCGATCGAATTCCTGGTGCACGCCTGGGATTACGCGGCCGCGACGAACCGCGAGGTCGACGCCCCCGAGCCGCTGTCCGAATACGTGCTGGGCCTGGCTCGCCACATCATCAGGCCGGAGCTACGCGGCGGCGCCGGATTCGACGACCCGGTCGCCGTGCCCGCGGACGCCGGCGCCCTCGAGCAGTTGGTCGCGTTCACCGGCCGCAACCCGGCGCGATAGTCCGCCCTTCGGCTCTCGCCCGTCGAGTGTGAAGCCTGGGCTTTGGGTGTGAAGCCGCGTCGGGTCCGCGCGGCTTGGGCTCAAGGGGTGATTGCAACACTTCGTAGTTAGGGGTGTTGATGACGGGTCAGCCTCAGTTGTTGTCGGTGCAGCGCCGGTATTGGGAGTTGATCGCGTCCGGGGTGTCCTCGGAGGATGCCGGGGTTGCGGTCGGCGTGTCGGCAACGTGCGGCGGCAAGTGGTTTCGCAGGTTTGGTGGTGTGAATCCGCGATGGTTAGCCCCTCAGGGGCAGAAACGGCCGCGGTTGTCGGCTGATGAGCGTGAACAGATCATGATCGGCACCGCTCAGGGCGAATCGATTCGCTCGATGGCAGCCCGGTTGGGCCGGGCCCCGTCGACAGTCATGCGCGAGATCGCCAACAACGGCGTGATGCGGGGGTATGTGGGCCGTTATCGTTCTCGTTACCGCTTCGGAGCCCGCCGAGCGGGCGTGGATGCGAAATCGGGCTATTCGGCGCGGATTGCTCAGCTTCGCAGCGAGCAGCGAGCGCGCCGGCCCAAGATCGGCAAGCTGGGTCGCTGCCCTGCGTTGCGTGATCAGGTGCAAGCGTGGTTGGTCAAGAAGTACAGCCCGGAGCAGATTGCCGGGATGTTGGCCACGACGTATTCCGACCGCCCGGAGATGCAGGTGTCCCACGAAACCATCTACAAGGCGCTCTACGTGCAAGGACGCGGGGAGCTACGCCGCGAGCTGACTAAGTGTTTGCGGACCGGGCGGGCATTGCGCAAGCCACGGGCCAGAGTCGGCGCCCGTAGCGGCTGCGGCCGAATTCCGGGCATGGTCAACATCAGTGAGCGGCCCGCTGAGGCCGCTGACCGCGCGGTGCCCGGGCACTGGGAGGGTGACTTAATCCTGGGCAAAAATCAGCACTCTCAGATCGGCACCCTGGTCGAACGTTCCACCGGGTTCGTGCAACTGCTGCACCTGCCCGCCCGTCGCGACCCTGAGACGGTGGCTGATGCGATGATCGCCACCATCAAAACCCTGCCCCAGGCATTGCGGCGCTCGCTGACCTGGGACCAAGGCCACGAAATGTTGCGCCATGCCCGCATCAGTATCGATGCCGGTATCGACATCTACTTTTGCGATCCACACTCACCCTGGCAGCGCGGCAGCAACGAAAACACCAATGGCCTATTGCGCCAATACTTTCCGAAAGGCACCGACTTATCCGTGCACTCGGCCGACTACCTCGCCGAAGTCGCCGCTGAACTCAACGAACGCCCACGCAAACGCTTCGGCTGGGACAGCCCCGCCCAAGTCCTCAACCGGCTACTGTCAAACCCGCCACAAACCACTGTTGCAACCAAACCTTGAAACCACCCGGCGTGTCGTCGGCGTGGACGCACAATCAAAGCCGCCAGTTCACACTGGACGGCTCGCAGGTCGAGACGCTAGACGCGCTCGAGGTAGAAGTAGTAGTACTTGCCGTTGTCCCGAACGCCCTTGCCGTTCATGATCCCCATCACGGCGTTGTCGTCGATCTTCTTGAAGTGATCGTGCACGGGCTGGCCGTCGTAGACCATGGTGGCGGTGACCTCCCCGCGGAAGTCCTCCAGCCACAGGCTGGCCTCGCCCTTGCCCATTTCCACGTTCGAGAACTTGTTGCCGTCGGCGTCCAGGCAGACGAGCGGCTGCACGTCGCTGACGGATTTGAAGGTCTTGCCGTACCACCCGGCTTTTTCCAGTTGGCCGTTCATCTTGTGGCCGGTCTGGAACTCGCCGCCCTTCCACTCGCCGAGCATCCCGTCGAGGGTCGCGGGCGAAAGCTCGGCCCAGAATTCGTCGAGCTCGGAATCCGCGATGTCGCCGCTGCGCTCTTTGAATTCGGTGAACTTCTTTCGGGCGAGGTCCACGGCTCTCCTCAGGATTCGGTGCGGGCTATCCAATCGCGGGCGAAACGCAGCAGAGCGTCATTTTCGTCCGGAGCACCAATGGTGACACGAACGCCTTCGTCCGCGAACGGCCGCACCACCAGGTGCGCTTCGGCGGCCTGCTCGGTGAAGTCCATGGTGCGCGACCCCAGTGGTAGCCAGACGAAGTTCGACTGCGACGGCGGCAGCTCGAACCCGGCGTCGCGCAGGGCGTCACTCACGCGGGTGCGCTCGCCGACCAGTGCGTCGGTGCGGGCCATCAACTCGGCCGAGGCGTCCAGCGACGCGATGGCGGCCGCCTGCGCGACGTTCGTCACCGCAAACGGCATGACGACCTTGTCCAGGGCGGTGATCAGGTCGGGGTGGGCGACCGCATAGCCGACCCGCAGGCCCGCCAACCCGTACGCCTTCGAAAAGGTCCGCAGCACAACGACATTGCTGCGGGTGAGGGCCAGCTCGAGGCTGTTGGGCAGCATGCCGTCGCGGACGTACTCGACATAGGCCTCGTCGAGGGCGACGAGGATGTGCGACGGAACGGCGTCCACGAAACGGGCCAGCGCGTCCGGGTCGACGACCGTGGACGTCGGGTTGTTGGGGTTGCAGACGAAGATCAGCCGGGTGCGGTCGGTGATCGCCGCGAGCATCGCGTCGAGGTCATGCGTGTGATCGGTCAGCGGCACCCGCACGGTCGTCGCGCCGGACACCTGAATGATGGGCAGGTAGCACTCGAAGCTGCGCCAGCCGATCATCACCTCGTCGCCGGCCGCGGCGGTGATCTGAACGAGCTGCTGGCACAAGGTGACCGAACCGCTGCCGACCGCGATGTGCTCGGGGGCGACGTCGGAACCCAGGTGCATGGCCAGCGCCGCCTTGAGGTCCACGCTGGCGTTGTCCGGATAGCGGTTGACGACGGCGATGGCCCGCTCGATCGCCGCGTGCACGCTGGGTAGCGGGCCGTAAACGGTCTCGTTGCTGGCCAGCTTGATCGAGCCCGGCACGTTCTTGCCGGGCACATACACTGGCAGTCCGGCCAGTTCGGAGCGTAGACGGGCGGTCACTTCGACAGTTTATGTCTCAACTGTGTACAGTATGGCCGGTTCCGCGAGACCGGAAAGGGGTCGGTACCCTCAGAAAGTCCAAAAGGGAGGCGTGCCAGAGCGGCCGAATGGGGCTCACTGCTAATGAGTTGTCCCCCTCAAAGGGGACCGGAGGTTCAAATCCTCTCGCCTCCGCTGGGTCCTGAACGGAACACGGAACGACAACTGAAGAACAGGCGCCCGTAGCTCAACGGATAGAGCATCTGACTACGGATCAGAAGGTTAGGGGTTCGAATCCCTTCGGGCGCGCTCAGCCATTTCGTGCGTCAAACGTGTCACAGGCAGCGCGGTCTGCGCGTAATATCATCGGCCTCGGGCCTCAGTTCAGTTCCGTAAAACATCGGAGTTGAGTCATGTCCCGTGTCACCACAATCCTCGCCGCCCTGGTAATCGCCTCCAGCGCCCTGCTGACGTCTGCATGCGGTTGCAGTACAAGCGCAGCAGGTGTCACCACTTGCACCATGTTGTAAGCGGCCGAATTATGTTGTGCCCTCGGGTTTGACGGAACCCGGGCACACCCGCGCCGACCGCTAGCGTCCGCCGAACGGTCCGCCGAACGGCCCCCGACGGGGCGGCTCGGTCACCGTTTGGGTGACGGTGCTGGTCTCGGTGCTCGGCGTCACGGTGACCGTGCTGGGCGAGACGGTCGTCGTGGGAGTGTCGGTGCTCGGTGGCGGGACGGTCTCGGTGACCGTCTCGGTCGGGCCGCCACCGCCGCCGCCGTGGTGCCGGGGTGGCTCCGTCGTCGTGGTGGTCACCGGCGCGGTGGTGGACGGCGCCGGCGTCGTCGTGGTTGCCGGGCTGGGCGCCGGCGAATTGCTCGCGAGCTTGACCGCCGCGAAGACGACCGCGCCGAGCAGGAGCGCCCCTATGGCGCCTGCTGCGACCAGCGCCGCCGGGCGGCGATACCAGGGCGTCGGGGGCTCGGGCGGCTCCGGCGCGGCGTCGTAATAGCCGCCGCCGTACCGCGCGGCCGCGGTGGGCTCGGAGTAGTAATCCGGTTCCTCGGGATAGGGCGGCACGAGACGAATGCTAGTAGGTCAGCCCTCGTTGTCGATGAGGCGCAGCGCCCGCTCGAACAGATGCACGGTGGCGGCGTGCAATTGGTCGCCTACCTCCCTCTCCGCCTTTCCCGCGCAGGCCCGGGCCAGCGTCCCCTCGATCACGATCCCCAGCTTGAAGCAGGCCAGCACGGTGTACCAGGTGATGTGTGACAGGTCGCGGGTGGTGTTGGCGGCGTAGCGCTGGAAAAGCTCGTCGGTACTGGCCAATCCGTCCTGGCCGCCCAGGGCGTGGCTGAACACGCTGGAGCCGTCGGGCTGGCGCCAGGTGGCCAGCAGCCAGCCCAGGTCCAGCAGCGGATCGCCGATCGTGCACATCTCCCAGTCGACGATCGCGACCACCTCCGGCCCGGTGCGGGAGAACATCACGTTGGCCGCGTGGTAGTCGCCGTGCATGATGCCCGGCGTCCAGTGCGCCGGCCGGTGCCGGTCCAACCAGGTCGACACCTCCTCGATGCCGGGGATCTGCGGCCCGGGATAACCCTCGTAGTCGTTGTAGGACTCGAGCTCGGAAAGCCAGCGCGGCACCTGGCGCTCCAAAAAGCCCTCCGGCTTACCGAATTCGGCGAGGCCGACGGCGACATGGTCGACGGCACCGAGCTTGGCCAACGCGTCGGCCATCGACAGCCCCATGCCGTGTCGCACCTTCGCGTCGCCCGCGTGCAAAGGCGGCAGACCCTCGCCGGCGTTGAATCCGTCGACGGGATCCATGAGGTAGAAGACCGCGTCGCCCAGCACGGCGGGGTCCTCGCAGACGGCGATCAGGTGCGGATGCGGCACATCGGAACCTGCCAGCGCCGCAAGGACTTTCGTTTCCCGCAGGATCACGCTGTTGCTGCGCGGACGCAGGTGCCGGGGCCCGCGCCGCAGCACGTAGGGCCGCCCGGCCCTGCTGAACCGCAGCATGACGTTCTGCGTTCCGCCGGTGACGTTGGAGACGCCTTCCAGCGGGCCCTCGCCGAGCCCCTGCCCGGACATCCATTCCGCTACGGCTTGAAGATTCACGGAGTCCACTGCTCAGCCCTTCGGGTGTGGCGTGTATCGGACGGTCTGCGCCGCGATCACGCCGTCGCGGAACACGAAGGTGTCAACGCCGTCGTCGACCCGGCTGACCGCCGAATCGGCGGCCCATTCCAGGAACAGCACGTCGCCGTCGAAGAGCTGGGTCTTCAAGTCCCAGTTGGCATCCGGGATATCGGCGAGCAGTTGCGCGAAGACCCGGCGGATGGCCTGCCCGCCGCGTGCGACGCCGGCGGGCGTGATCAGCGCGGAGTCCTCGGCGTAATCGGTGAGGATTTCGTCGAGGTCGCCCGCGGCCAGCGCGGCGCCGTGGTGGGCGAACACTTCCTGCGGCGTACGCGACGGGGTGGGCGTCATGGCACTCCCTTGCAACCTGTGGACCGTCTGGGAAAAAGACTAGGGCAGGGGCGACGGGAGGCGGCCGGTGGCGGCGGCTGGAAGAATAGTGTGCATAACTTACTTTCTGGGGAAGGGAACTGGCGATGCCGCGGACCGACAACGATTCCTGGGAAATCACCCAAAGCGTCGGCGCCACCGCGCTCGGCGTCGCCGCAGCTCGCGCCGCGGAGACCGAGAGTGACAACCCGCTGATCAACGACCCGTTCGCGCGGGTGTTCGTCGACGCCGCGGGCGAGGGGATGTGGAGCATCTATGCCAACCCGGCGTTGCTGGCCAAGGCGGCCGACATCGAGCCCGATCTGCGGGCGCGGCTGCAGCTGATGGTCGACTTCATGGCGACCCGGACGGCATTCTTCGACGAGTTCTTCCTGGGCGCGGCCGACGCCGGCGTGCGCCAGGTGGTGATCCTGGCGGCCGGACTGGACGCGCGCAGCTGGCGGCTGCCGTGGCCCGACGGCACGGTCATCTACGAGCTCGACCAGCCCAAGGTGCTGGAATTCAAATCCAACACGCTGCGCGAACACGGCGCGGAGCCGACCGCGCAGCTGGTCAACGTGCCGATCGACCTGCGCCAGGATTGGCCGAAAGCGTTGCGGGAAGCGGGGTTTGATGCTTCGCGACCTGCGGTGTGGTCGGCCGAAGGGCTCGTTCGCTACCTACCGGCGCAGGCCCAGGACTTGCTGTTCGAGCGGATCGATTCGCTGAGCGCCGAGGGCAGCTGGCTGGCGTCCAACGTGCCCGAATCGGGTTTCACCGACCCCGACCGTGTGCAACGCCAGCGCGAGGACATGCGGCGCATGCGGGCGGCGGCAGCCAAGCTGGTCAACGCCGAGATCACGGACTTCGACGACCTGTGGTACCCGGAGGAGCGCACGCCCGTCGACGGCTGGCTGCGCGGCCGCGGCTGGGACGTCACGACCGCGACGTTCGCCGAGTTGATGGCCCGGTATGACCGCCGGATCCCGCAGGGTGCGGAGGATTCGATGCCGCCCACCCTCTATGTGTCCGCACAGCGGCGGCCGGGCTGACCGAACGCCGAGATCGAAAGTGCCGCTGCTAATTTAGCGGCTCAGGCACGCCATTTCGATAGGAACGCCTCGAATCGGGGCGGGTCCTCGAGTTAGCTGAGCTAATCCAGCGGGCACGGCCCTCCCGGCCGTGGGAGCGCGGGTCGCCGGCCGCCGCTTCGACCGCCTCTGACGTGCCGGGATGTGCCGACAAGCGCTGCCGCATAACCCATTGCATGTTTAGGCATAAGTCGAATGGGTAACTTCAGCACCACGAGAAAACTTCTTCTCGCTCACAATGGAGGTCACGATGCGTGGCAGCGGGATCATCGGAACGGTTGCTTTGGTGTGGTTGCTGATCGGAGCCTTCGCGGCGTGGCAACGGGATTACTTCAAAAACGACCAGACGACATGCGCCTCCGCGGGCACGGTTGCGGTGACCGTGATCGCCGGACCCCTGAATTACTTCGGGGTCAACCCGAAAGTCACGGATTGCCATCTGCCGCAACCAAGTTCAATGCAATCGGTCAACCTCTAACCCTCACCCGAAGGAAGTCGAAATGGTTATCTTAGGAATTGTCCTGCTTGTTCTCGGGTATTTCTTCCACGTACCCGTGCTGACCACGCTGGGAATCGTGCTGCTGGTGATCGGCGCGATCCTCTGGATTCTGGGCTCGATCGGCCGTCCGGTCGCCGGCCGGCGCTACTGGTATTAACCGCTACGGCCGATCACCACGATCGCGCGACTGCTCCGGCAGTCGCGCGTTTCGTTTCACAGGGCGCGCATAGGTTCGTCATAGTCTGGGCTCAGTCGGTGACGGATACTGGAGCTTGTGACGCAGCCCCGAGCCTCTGTAGAGCGGGTTGTCATGTGCCGAGCGGACGGCAACCCCATCAACGTGCTGGTCGTAGACGACGAACCCGTCCTGGCCGAAATGGTGTCGATGGCGCTGCGGTACGAGGGCTGGAACATCTCCACCGCCGGGGACGGGGAATCGGCCATCGCGGCCGCCCGCAACCAGCGTCCGGACGTCGTCGTCCTCGACGTGATGCTGCCCGACATGAGCGGCCTCGACGTCCTGCACAAACTGCGCGGGGAGATCCCACAGCTGCCGGTGCTGCTGTTGACGGCCAAGGATGCGGTGGAGGATCGCATCGCCGGCCTGACCGCCGGCGGCGACGACTACGTCACCAAGCCGTTCAGCATCGAAGAGGTCGTGCTGCGGTTGCGGGCGCTGTTGCGCCGCACCGGGGTGACGACCGTGGACAGCGGCGCACAGCTGGTGGTCGGGGATCTGGTGCTCGACGAGGACAGCCACGAGGTCACCCGCGCCGGGGAGCCAATCTCGTTGACCTCGACCGAATTTGAGCTGTTGCGGTTCATGATGCGCAACTCCAAGCGGGTGCTGAGCAAGGCCCAGATCCTGGACAGGGTATGGAGTTACGACTTCGGCGGCCGCTCCAACATCGTCGAGCTCTACATTTCCTACCTGCGCAAGAAGATCGACAACGGTCGCGATCCGATGATCCACACACTGCGCGGCGCGGGTTATGTCCTCAAGCCGGCCCGCTGACCCGCGAAGGGTCTGGTCCCTTCGGCTGCGGCTGCTGGTCGGCCAGATCGTCGTCCTGGCGATCGTGTGCGTCGGCATCACCGCGGTGACCGAACTGGCGCTCAACCATCACCTGGTCAAGCAGCTCGACGGCCAACTCGCCGGGACCTCGTTCCGCTCGGCGCTGATGTACCCCGAGCCGAACCACCCGGGATGGCACCACCACCAGCACTCCTACTATCCGAGGCCGGGCCCCGGCCCGCGGTTCCTGGACGCCCCGGGTCAGCCGGCCGGCATGGTGGCGGCGGTGGTCAGCCACGGCAAGACGGTTGACGCCGGCTACCTGACCAGCAGCGGCACCAGGGATGACCTGACCCCGACCGCCCAGACCCAACTGGAACAGATCGCCGGCAACCGCGCGCCGGTCACGCTGAACCTGGACGGCCTCGGCCGCTACCGCGTCGTCGCGGCGCCGAGCCGAAACGGCAGCGACATCATCGTCACCGGCCTGTCGATGTCCAACATCGACGCCACCCTGATCCGGATGCTCGTCATCTTCGGGATCGTCACCGCGGTTGCGCTGGCGGCCGCGACGATCGCCGGGGTCGTGATCATCCGGCGGGCGCTGGCGCCGTTGCGCCGCGTCGCCCAAACCGCGGGCCAGGTCGCCGATCTGCCGCTGTCGCGCGGCGAGGTCGAATTGCCTGTGCGCGTACGCGAATCCGACGCGAACCCCTCCACCGAGGTGGGACAGCTCGGTGCCTCGCTCAACCGGATGCTCGACCACATCGCGGAAGCGCTGTCGGCGCGCCAGGCCAGCGAGACTCGCGTTCGCCAGTTCGTCGCCGACGCCAGCCATGAACTGCGCACGCCCCTCGCCGCGATCCGCGGTTATACCGAACTGACGCAACGGATGGGCGACGACCGCGAGGCGGTGGCGCAGGCGATGAGCCGGGTGGCGTCCGAGACCGAGCGGATGACGCGGCTCGTCGAGGACCTGTTGCTGCTGGCCCGCCTGGATTCCGGCCGGCCGCTGGAACGCGAATCGGTCGATCTGTCGCGGTTGGCGGTGGATGCGGTCAACGACGCGCACGTCGCGGGACCGGATCATCAGTGGGAACTCGACCTGCCCGAAGAACCGGTGGTCGTCACCGGCGACGCGGCGCGGCTCCACCAGGTCCTGACGAATCTGCTTGCCAACGCCCGCGTCCACACCGGCGCGGGCACCGTGGTGACGACGCGGTTGAGCACCGAGCCGTCGCACACCGTGCTACAGGTCATCGACAACGGGCCCGGCATTCCGGCGGCGCTGCAGTCGGAGGTCTTCGAACGGTTCGCCCGCGGTGATTCCTCGCGCTCGCGCAAGGGAGGCAGCACCGGGCTTGGACTGGCGATCGTCTCGGC
Organism: Mycobacterium paraintracellulare; assembly: GCF_000276825.1. Lineage (NCBI taxonomy): Bacteria > Bacillati > Actinomycetota > Actinomycetes > Mycobacteriales > Mycobacteriaceae > Mycobacterium > Mycobacterium paraintracellulare. The sequence goes on from NC_016948.1 coordinate 272,786, forward strand.
CGTGGTGAGGGCGCACAACGGGACGATCGCGGTCGACAGCTCACCGGGCCGCACCGAGTTCACGGTGCGGTTGCCACCCAACGGATGGCAACCGCCCGCATCGGCCTAGCTAGCTGTTACAGGTCACATTGATTTCGAACGGCTTGTTCACCGGCTGCATGGGGTTGGCCATGTCCACCCCGGTGGCGGTGCCGCTGATCTTGTAGCTGTTGCCATCCTTGCTGGCGGTTGCATTGCCCTGCCCGGTGCCCGAGGTATAGCCCAGCGTCACGCCGTTGACATTGCCCAGCCCAACGGATTTCACCTGCGGGGGGTTGCCGTCGCTGAGCACGGCGGCGATGCCGGTCGCTGCGCCACCGATCGCGATGTTGATGGTGCCACCCGCATTTGTGCACACGACCGAACCGGACACGTTCTGGTCCTTGCCGTCGATCGTGACCTTCGTGCCGGCGGCGCCGCCGGTGCTAGCCGACGCGCTCGTACCCGAGCTACTGGCGGAACTGCTCGCGCTCGTTCCCGACTTGTTACCACCCGAACATCCGGAAATGCCCGCGGCGAGAATCGCCGCCCCGGCCACCGCGACCGTCAATTGACGCTTCACCTGTTCTCCTTTTTGCCCGATAGTTGCGGTCCTCGGCATTGAGGGCCGTCTGGGCAGTATGCGGGTTAACTGGACCGAGAATCCAGAACCCCGAGAAATTGTTGCTGTATTCATTATTCGTCGGTGAAATGCTTTCGGGGCCTGCAGCATCAATGGCAAGGTGGAGAAGGTGGATCACAAGCCTCCCACTCCCGTCATCGAGTCCGCCCACCGCGGACAGGTCCTGCCTTTCCAGGACGACGCCGATTTCCGCGCCGCGGACCGCGGATTCATTGCGGCCTTGTCGCCGTGCGTGATTCGGGCGGCAGACGGCCGAATCGTCTGGGACAACGATGCCTACGCCTTCCTGGACGGACCCGCGCCGACGTCGGTGCATCCCAGCCTGTGGCGGCAGTCGACGCTGGCCGCCAAACAAGGCCTCTACGAAGTGGTGCCGGGCATCTACCAGGTCCGCGGGTTGGACATCTCCAACGTGACGTTCGTGGAAACCGACAACGGCATCATCGTCATCGACCCCCTGATTTCCACCGAGGTCGCCGCGGCGGCACTGGCGCTGTACCGCGAGCATCGCGGCGGCGCCCGGCCCGTCGTCGCGGTGATCTACACCCACAGCCATGTCGATCACTTCGGCGGCGTCCTGGGCGTCACCTCGCAGGCCGACGTGGATGCGGGCACGGTGGCGGTGCTGGCGCCGGAAGGCTTCATCGAGCACGCGGTCTCCGAAAACGTCTACGCCGGACCGGCAATGACGCGGCGGGCAACCTACATGTACGGCACCCTGCTGCCGCGCGGGCCAATGGGTCAGGTCGGCTGCGGGCTCGGCCAGGCGCCGTCCACCGGCGAGGTCGCCGTCATCGTCCCCACCGTCCACATCGAAACCACCGGTGAAACCCACACGATCGACGGCGTGGAGATCGAGTTCCAGATGGCGCCCGGCACCGAGGCGCCCGCCGAAATGCACTTCTATTTCCCGCGTTTCCGCGCGCTGTGCATGGCCGAGAACGCGACCCACAACCTGCACAACCTGCTGACCCTGCGCGGCGCGGTGGTGCGCGACCCGCACGCCTGGTCCGGTTATCTCACCGAGGCGATCGACGCCTTCGCCGACCGCGCCGACGTCGTATTCGCCTCCCACCACTGGCCAACCTGGCGGCGCGACAGCATCGTCGAGTTCCTGTCCTTGCAGCGCGATTTGTATGCATATCTGCACGATCAGACGCTGAGGTTGCTGAACCAGGGTTACACCGGCGTCGAGATCGCCGAAATGTTCCAGATGCCACCGGTACTCGAGCGGGCCTGGCACACGCACGGTTACTACGGTTCGGTGAGCCACAACGTCAAGGCCGTCTATCAGCGCTACATGGGCTGGTTCGACGGCAACCCGGCCCGGCTGTGGCCCCACCCTCCCGAGGCGCTCGCGCCCCGGTATGTCGAGGCGATGGGCGGCATCGACCGGGTCGTCGACCTTTCGCAAAAGGCATTCGACTCCTGTGACTACCGTTGGGCCGCAACATTGTTGGATCATGCGGTCTTCACCGACAGCGCGCATGCCGGCGCCCGTGCGCTGTACTCGGACACGCTCGAGCAACTCGCCTACGGTGCCGAAAACGCGACCTGGCGCAATTTCTTCCTGAGCGGGGCGATGGAGCTGCGCGACGGCAACGTCGGCACGGCCACCACCACAACGTCGTCGTCCATGCTGACCCAGCTGACCCCGGAGCAGATCTTCGACAGCCTGTCCATCCGGGTCAACGGCCCGCGCAGCTGGGATCTCGACGTCGCCGTCGACGTCACCTTGGCCGACACGGCGGTCAACTATCGGCTCGCGCTGCGCAACGGGGTGCTCGTCCACCGCAAGGCGGCGCCCGACCCCGCGACGGCATCCGTTACGGTCAAGCTGGCGGGCAAGATTCGGCTCCTGAGCCTGGCGACGGGTGACTTCGCCTCAGCCGGTCTGGAGCTATCCGGCAACCGGGGCGCACTGCAGGCCTTGGTGGATGTGCTCGACGGGCCGGACCCGAGTTTCAACATCGTCACACCGTGACACGGCGTCACCCGACGTCGATCACCACCTTGCCCAGCACCTTGCGGTCGGCGACGTGCCGCAGCGCGGCGGCGGTCTCGGACAGCGGGAATCGCGCGCCGATGTAGGGCCGGACCGTGCCGGCGGCGAACATCCGCGACAGCTCCTTGATGTCGCGGACGGCATTGTCGGGGTAATCGCTCATGAAGGTGCGGATCTCCATGCCCCGCACGCAGATGTCTTTGAGCAGAATGAGATTGAGCGGTATGGCCGGGATCGCGCCCGCCGCGTATCCCAGCGTGACGAAGGTGCCGCCACGCGCGAGCCCGCGCAGCGCCGGTTCCGAATACGATCCACCGACCGGGTCCAGGACGACCCGCGCGCTGTCGCCGGTGAGTTCACGGATCCGCGACTTCAGGTCCTCCCGGTCGTAGTCGACGGTCGCCTCGGCGCCGCGCTGCCGGCACAGCTCCAGCTTTTCCGGACTCGACGCCGCGGCCAGCACCCGCGCCTTCATCGCCACGGCCAGATCGACGGCGGCCAGGCCCACGCCGCCCGCGGCGCCGAGCACGACGACCCAATCTCCTTCCGCGACAGCGGCGGTCGAGCGCAGTGCGTGATAGGCGGTGCGGTAGGTCACCCCGAAGGCGGCGGCCGACGCGAAGTCGGCGTCGTCCGGAACTGGCTCGGCCTGGCTCGCATCGAGTAGCGCCAGCTCGGCGAACGCCCCGAAGGTGGTCCCGGACACGCGCTGTCCCGGACGGAACGGCGCACCCTCTCCGGCGGCGATGACTTCGCCGGCGATCTCGTTGCCGGGGATGAACGGCGGTGGGATCTTCACCTGGTACTTGCCGGCGATGAACAGCACGTCGGGGAAGTTGACCGCGGCCGCGCGCACCCGCACCAGCAGCTGGCCCGGCCCGGGGGCGGGGTCGGGCACCTCGTCGATCACCAGGTCCTCGGGCGTGCCGTAGGAACGGCAGATCACGGCGCGCATCAATTGGCCCCCAGTCCACGCAAACAGAACCGCACCACATGTGCGATGTCGTCGGGCCCCGGCTCCTCGGCCGAGCCCACGTAGCGGCGCAGGGTCGCCGCCGTGCAGCTGAACACCGCCTCAACGTCGCGTTCGACGTCGCTACTACCCAGCGCCGCAACGGGTTCGACGAGCAGCGCGCGAAGCGGCCGCATCATTTCCTGGTCGGCCGCGCGCCAACTCGTGCCGGCCGACATCTGTCCGGCCGCCGCTCGGGTCATGCTGATCAGATGCGGGTCGGCCACCTGCGCCAGCGTGCCCTCGATCCACCGCGCGACCTTGTCGCGGGGCTCGGACTCCTTGGCCATCTGATGTTCGAGGTAAGACACGACGATGGCCACCCCGCGTTCCATGACGGCCAGGATGAGATCGTCCTTGCCGGCGAAATAGCGGTAGAACGCCTTGTTCGACGAACCCGCCTCGGCGACGATGTCGCTGACCCGGGGCGGCTCGGGCGCCACGCGTTCCATGACGCGCACCGCCGCCGCCAGGATGCGTTCCACCTCCTCGGTGGCTTCCCGCTGGCGGTCGTCCAGCGCCCGCTCGACGGCCGCGGCGACCCGGTTAGAGGTCAACGAGGTCACCGTATTTGGAGCGGGCGGCTGCGCGCCGCACGTCGAGCATCTCGCTGGGCCAGTCGCCTTCTTCGGCCTCGTACCCCTTGAGCAGCATCCGCGCCAGGTTGACCTTGTGCGCCTCGGTAGGGCCGTCCGCCAGGCCGAGCGCGATGCCGCCGAGCAACACGTTGACCAGGGGCAGCTGGTCGGTGAGCCCCAGCGCGCCGTGCACCTGGATGGCGCGCAGGGCAATCGATTTGAGCACCTGGGAGGCCAGGATCTTGCAGGCGGCGATCTCCGCTCGCGCGCCGCGCTCGTCGCCCTGGTCGATCAGCCAGGCGGCGTGCAACACCGTCAGCCGGAACGGGATCAACTCGGTGTAGGAATCGGCGACGAACTCCTGCACGAGTTGCTTGTCGGCCAGCAGACTGCCTTGCGTGAAGCGGCTTTTCGCCCGCCGCGACATGATCTCGACAGCACGCTGGGCCATCCCGATGGACCGCATCGCGTGATGCAGCCTCCCGCCGGCCAGCCGGGTCTGCAGGATCAGGAAGCCCTGACCGGGCTCGCCCAGCAGGGCGTCGGCGGGCACGCGCACGTCGTTGTAGTGCACCAGGGAATGCCCGGGCTCGTGCGGATCCGCGCCGACCAGGTGGTGGTTGGCTTCCAGGACCAGTCCCTCGGTGCCGGCCGGGATCAGGAACGTCGATGCGCCGGTGTGCACCGGCACGTCGGGATCGGTGATCGCGACGACGATGAAGAAGGAGGCGACGGAGGCGTTGGAGGAGAAGTACTTCCGGCCGGTGATCACCCAGTCGTCACCGTCTCGGACCGCGCGGGTGGTGAAGACCCGCGGGTCGGCACCGCCTTGCGGCTCGGTCATCGAGAAGCAGGAGAAGATCTCACCCGACAGCAGCCCCGACAGGTAGCGGTCCTTCTGCTCCTGGGTTCCGAAGCGGGCGATGATTTCGGCGTTGCCGGTGTCGGGGGCCTGCGTTCCGAACACGATCGGGGCCCACGGGCTGCGGCCCAGGATCTCGTTGATCAACGTCAGCTTGACCGCGCCGAAGCCCTGCCCGCCGAGCTCGGGCCCCAGATGCGGCGCCCACAGACCCTTGTCGCGGACCTGCTGCTTGAGCGGGTCGACGATCTTGCGCCGCTCGTCGTTCAGCGGCAGGAATTCGCAGCCGGGGAACAACACCTCCAGCGGCTCCACTTCCTCGCGCACGAACTCGCGGATCCACTCCAGCTTCTTTTCGAATTCCGGTTCGGTGGAAAAGTCCCAAGACATCGAATGCTCCTACTCGTTCGTTGGTGGCGACCCACTGCGCCCGGCCTCGCCGCGCTTGTGATCGCCACGTGTTAAGGAATGCCGCCGTCGGCGCGCAATATCGATCCGGTGGTGAAGCTCGAGGCGTCCGAGGCGAGAAACACCGCGGCACCGACGATTTCGCGCGGATCGCCGGCGCGCTCCAACGCGAGATGCCTGAAGGGCTTCTCCGTCGCCTGGTCGAGATTCCACGCCTTGCTCACGTCGGTGAGAAACGGCCCGGCCATCAGCGTGTTGACCCGCACCGCCGGGCCGAAACCCTTCGCCAGCGCCTCGGTCATGGCGTTGAGCCCGGCCTTGGACGCGGCGTAGGGAATGATGTCCGGCGTCGGACGCAGCGATCCGGCCGTGCTCACGTTGATGATCGACCCCCGGCCCGCCGCCACCATGCGCTCACCGACCAACGCGGACAAGCGGAATGGGCCCTTGAGATTCAGGTTGACCACGGCGTCGAACAGCTTCTCGGTCACGTCGGTGAGCTTGTCGTACAGCGGCGACATGCCCGCGTTGTTGATCAGCGTGTCGACCTTGCCGAACCGCTCGTAGGTCGCGTCGACCAAACCGTCGAGCTGGTCCCAGCGGCCCACGTGCACCTGATACGGCATCGCGGAACGGCCGGTCTCGGCCTCGATCTCCTTGGCCGTGGCGACACAGTTGTCGATGTTGCGGCTGGCGATCACCACGTCCGCGCCGCAGCGGGCCGCGCCGAACGCCATCTCACGTCCCAGCCCGCGGCTGCCACCGGTGATCAGGACGACCCGGCCGGTCAGATCGAAAAGCTGGTCGGCATAACCCATCTCAGCATCCCCTAGGTCGTCAGCGATCGGGCGAGGTCGGCCGCGGTGGCGATGAGCGAAAGGATCATCGGCCCGAACGCGTCGGTGATCTTGGGGTCGACCCCTCCTTTTTGGGGTCCGGTGCGCACGCCGGCCGCATACGTCTTCTCTAGCACGATGCCGAGCTTCCAGTTGGCCAGCACCAGGTAGTAGTCGATGTTCTCGGTCGACAACCCGCTGACGGTTTCGTAGTGCTCCAACAGCTCGCTGCGCGAGGGCATGCCGCGCATGTCGAGATAAAACCCGTCCTCGCGCGGGTTTTCACCGTCATAACCCAGCAGGCACCACGCCAGGTCGAGCAGCGGGTCGCCCACGGTCGTCATCTCCCAGTCCACGATCGCCGCCAGGCGGGCCGGCGAACCGTGGGCGAACATCACGTTGGCGAACTGGTAGTCGCCGTGCATGATGCCCGCCCGGTAATGCGCCGGGCGGTTGCGGCGCAACCAGTCCGAGGCCTCGTCGAGGCCCGGCAGCTCCCGCACCTTGTAAGCGTCGAGGAACGCCAGCCAGCGATCGACCTGCCGCTCGTGGAATCCGTCGGGGCGGCCGAAGCCCTCGAGCCCCTGCGCGCGCCAGTCCACCCGGCCCAACCTGGCGGCGCCCTCGACGAGTTGGAACGCCAGGCCGCGGCGGGCGGCGAGATCGGTGTCGAACGGCGGGGCCCAGCCGCCGTCCATCGGGCTCCACCCCTCGATCGCCTGCATGACGTAGAAGGGCATGCCGAGCACGCTGCCGGTGTCGTCGGCGGCGATCAGCGCCGCGTGCGGCACATCGGTACCGGACAGCGCCCGCACCAGCCGGATCTCGCGCAGCAGGCCGTCGATGCGCGCGGCGTCGGCCCGGGCGCCGGGCATCCGCAACACCATCCGCTGCCCGCCCCGCTCCACCAGATAGAGGGTGTTCTGCGAGCCGCCCTTCAGCTGGGTCAGCCGCGGCCGTTCGCCACCACCGGGTGCGTCGTTCGCGTCCAGCCAGCGGGCGAGGACGTCCGCATCCAGCCCCGATTCAGTCACGCGCTCGGCCATCGCTGCACACCCCAATCTCCGTAGGGAGAATAGCATTCTCCGCGGTGGCGGCAAGGCTCAGCCGGGTTTGTGAGCGCTCAGCAGGAAGCCGGGCGCCATGAAGTGGCCCTCGTCGTCGTGTTCGAGATGTGCCAGCGAGCCGTCCGAAGACTCGTCCTTGCCGTAGACCTTGGCCACGCGAATGTCATCGACCCGCCACAGCGTCGAGACGGCGTCGTGCAACTCGGTTTCGGTGAAGCCCGGCGGGCCCGGCCGGTCCGGGTGGGCCTGGTCCAACGCCCCCGCGGCGAAGGCCAGGATGTACAACGCCGCCCCGGGCGCCGCGGCCCGAAAGATGGACTGCACGTAATCCTGGCGCCGTTCCGGCGCCAGCGCATGGAAAAGGCCGCTGTCCAGGATGGTGGAGAAGCGGCCGTCATAGCCACGAAAGGTGGTGACGTCGGCCTGCGCGAAGCTCGCGGTGCTCAGACCCTGCTCGGCGGCCGCGGCGGCCGCCGCCTGGACCGCGGTCGCGCTCGCGTCGAGGCCGACGACGGTGTAGCCGCGCGCCGCGAGCGCCAGCGAAAGTGCGGCATGGCCGCAGCCGGAGTCCAGCACCTCGCTGCGGACAAGGCCCTGATCGATGAGGCGCGCCAGCTCCGGTTGGGGCCGGCCGATGCTCCACGGGGGCGGCGCCGCCTGCCGGTAGGCGGCGTCCCAATCCCGATCCGGTTGCGTCATAAAGAATCCTCCTGGGGATCGGCGGCACGGACGCGATGAGAAACTGGCGCTGCCACCTTCGAACGACAGGAAGAAATATGCAAGTGCTTCTGGTCCGGCACGCCCTGCCGCTGCGCAGCGAACACGGCCAAGGTTCCGATCCGGACCTATCGGCGGAGGGGTTGGCCCAAATCGAGCGACTGCCCAAGGCGCTCGCCAGGTTCCCCATCTCGCGGGTGGTGAGCAGCCCGCAGCGCCGGGCCATCCAGACCGCCGAACCGGTCGCGGCGGATCGGGGGCTGACCGTCGAGATCGACGACCGCTTCGCCGAGTATGACCGCGACCTTCCCGTGTACATCCCCGTCGAGCAGATCCGCGCGGAGATGCCCGAGGAGTGGGCGCGCCTGGCCCAGGGGCATTTGCCCAGCGCGGTCGACGAGGATGCGTTTCGTGCCCGGGTGCGCGCCGCGGTCGACGGCCTCGTCGCGAGCGCCGAACCCGAAGACACCGTCGCGGTGTTCAGCCACGGCGGGGTGATCAACGTGCTGCTGCACGAGATCCTCGGGACGGCGCGACTGCTGTCCTTTCCCGTCGACTACGCGTCGGTCACGCGACTGTTGTTCTCCCGGTCCGGTCAGGCGACGGTCGCCGCGGTCAACACCACCGAGCACGTCTGGGATCTGTTGCCGCGAAACCAGCGGCTGCTCGACGATGACGCGAACCGCGGGACGGGCTGACCGGGACGCCGGCAAATCGCAGGTGGTGAACCGGGTCGTGGCCGGCGATGGTAGACAAGTTCGGTGACTTCAGCTGACCAACTCGAGGGGCTTGACCTGGCCTCGCTGGACTCCTACCTGCGTTCACTCGGGATCGGGCGCGACGGGGAGTTACGGGCGGAGTTCATTTCCGGTGGCCGCTCCAACCTGACGTTCCGCGTCTACGACGACGCGACCAGCTGGCTGGTGCGCCGACCGCCGCTGCACGGGTTGACGCCGTCGGCCCACGACATGGCCCGCGAGTACCGGGTGGTCGCTGCGCTGCAGGACACGCCGGTTCCGGTGGCGCGCACGATCGGGCTGTGCGAAGACGATTCGGTGCTGGGCGCCCCGTTCCAGATCGTCGAATTCGTTGCCGGCCAGGTGGTGCGCCGCCGCGCCCAACTCGAGTCGTTCAGCCACACCGTCATCGGCGGCTGCGTGGACTCGCTGATCCGGGTGCTCGTCGACCTCCACAATGTCGATCCCAACGCCGTCGGCCTGGCCGACTTCGGCAAGCCCAGCGGGTATCTGGAGCGACAGGTGCGGCGGTGGGGCTCGCAATGGGATCTGGTGCGGCTGCCCGAGGACCGTCGCGACTCCGATGTGCAGCGGCTGCATTCCGGTCTGGGCGAGGCGATTCCGCAGCAGAGCCGCACGTCGATCGTGCACGGCGACTACCGGATCGACAACACGATCCTGGATGCCGACGACCCGACAAAGGTTCGGGCCGTGGTGGACTGGGAGCTCTCGACACTGGGGGATCCGCTGTCCGACGCGGCCCTGATGTGCGTGTACCGCGACCCCGCGCTGGACCTGATCGTCAATGCGCAGGCCGCGTGGACCTCACCGCTGCTGCCGACGGCCGACGAGCTGGCCGACCGCTATTCGCTGGTGGCCGGTTTACCGCTGGCGCACTGGGAGTTCTACATGGCGCTGGCGTATTTCAAACTCGCGATCATCGCCGCCGGCATCGACTTCCGGCGCCGGATGTCGGATCAGGCTCGTGGCGCGGGCGACGCCGCCGAGCACACGCCCGAGGTGGTGGCGCCGCTGATCTCCCGCGGCCTGGCCGAACTGGCCAAGCTGCCCGGCTAGCGCGGTGGGGCCGTGTGGTGCTTTTTCGCCACGCGGCGCAGCTGCAAGATCCGAGCGGTGCCGACCGCCACCGTGATCAGACCGCCGACGACGGCGGCCAGCAAGATCGCCACACCCAGGGGCAGGGTCCAGTGCCAGCCCAAGAACCGAAAGTCCGTCGGCGCCGTGTTCTGGGTGATGAAAATCAGCAACAGAATCAGGATCACGAAGCCGGCGAACAGCGACGACCACAGCGCACCGGCGCGAGTGAACCCGATAGCGGGTTCCTTGGTGGATGCGCCGGTCTTGTCCCCGTGGGTGGGCTTGGGGAACGGCTGTCCGGGCGACGCAGGGTTGGGGCTGCTCATAATGTCATCTTTGCCCGATCCGGGCCAGAATGAAACCGATTCGGGCAACCGATCCTCGCAGGCCAGCGTGCGCCCGGTTGGGGCGTTAGGGTCGGCGGTATGACGCTAGCGCCGCGCCCGCACGGCGTGATCGTGCGCGCGGCAGCGCTGCTGACGGCGATGTGCGTTGTAGCGGCCTGCAGCAATTCCGACCCGCTGGGGGCGCAGGTCAAAAGCCCCTCGTCCATCGTTGTCGGTTCCGGGGACTTTCCGGAATCACAGATCATCGCCGAGATCTACGCACAAGCCCTGCAAGCCAACGGGTTTGACATCGGAAGGCGGATGGGGATCGGCAGCCGGGAGACGTATATCCCTGCGCTCAAGGACCATTCCATCGATCTGGTGCCCGAATACATCGGAAACCTGCTGCTGTATTTCGCCCCGGACTCGGAGGCGACCACTCTCGATGTCGTCGAGCTGGAGCTCCGCCGCCGCCTCCCGGGCGATTTGTCGATCCTGACGCCCGCGCCCGCGACCGACACCGACACCGTCACCGTGACCAGTCAAACGGCGAACGCGTGGAACCTGAAGACCATCGCCGACTTGGCCGCGCATTCGGCCGAGGTGCGATTCGGGGCGCCGTCGGCGTTCGCGACCAGGCCGGCCGGGCTGCCCGGCCTGCGACAGAAATACGGGCTCGACATCCGGCCGGGCAACTTCGTCGCCATCGACGACGGCGGCGGCGCGGTCACCGTGCGCGCCTTGCTCGACGGAAGGGTGAACGCCGCCAACGTTTTCACCACCTCACCGGCCATACCGCAGGGCCACCTGGTGGTGCTCGACGACCCGGAGCACAATTTCGTGGCGGGAAACATTGTGCCGCTGGTCAATTCGCAAAAGAACTCCGGCCTGCTCAAAGATGTACTGGATGCGGTGTCGGCGAAGCTGACGACCTCCGGGGTTGCCGGGCTCAACGCTGCGGTGTCGGGAAACTCGGGTATCGATCCCGACGAGGCGGCCCGAAACTGGATACGGGACAACGGCTTCAACCACCCGATCGGCGGATGACGTGATCACCTTCGATGAGGTCAGCAAGGTCTTCGGCGACGGGACCACCGCGGTGGACCGCCTCAACCTGGAGGTGCCCAGTGGAAAGCTGACCGTGTTCGTCGGGTCCTCCGGCAGCGGCAAGACGACGGCCCTGCGCATGATCAACCGGATGATCGAACCGACGTCGGGCACCATCGCGATCGACGGCGTCGACGTCGCCACCCGAGACCCGGTGAAACTGCGGCTCGGGATCGGCTACGTCATCCAGCACGCGGGCCTGATGCCCCACCAGCGGGTGATCGACAACGTGGCAACGGTTCCGGTGTTGCGGGGGCAGTCCCGCCGCACCGCCCGCAAAGCGGGCTACGAGGTGCTCGAGCGGGTCGGGCTGGACGTCAAGCTCGCCCGCCGCTATCCCGCGCAGCTCTCGGGTGGTGAACAGCAACGGGTGGGCGTGGCGCGTGCCCTGGCCGCCGACCCGCCGATCCTGCTGATGGACGAGCCGTTCTCCGCGGTCGACCCGGTGGTCCGTCACGAGCTGCAGAACGAAATACTGCGCCTGCAAAGCGATCTGCACAAGACGATCGTTTTCGTCACGCACGACATCGACGAGGCGCTGCGGCTCGGCGAACGGGTGGCGGTGTTCAAGGGCGGATCGTTACAGCAGTACGACGAGCCGGCTCGGCTGCTGTCGCGACCCGCGAACGACTTCGTGTCGAGGTTCATCGGTCTGGGCCGCGGCTATCGCTGGCTGCAACGCCTCGACGCGGCCGGACTGCCGCTGCACGACGTCGCGCGGATCACGCCCGAGACGCTTTCCGGGGCAGGGCTTTCCGACGGCTGGGCGGTGGTGGTCGACGGCGGGGGAGCGCCGCTGGGCTGGATCGACGCCGAAGGCGCGCGGCGGCACCGCGACGGCGCACCGTTGTCGGACTGCATGAGCGGGGCGGGATCGCTGTTTCGGCCGCGGGGCAATCTGAGCCAGGCGCTCGACGCCGCGCTGTCGTCGCCGTCGGGGGTCGGCATCGCCGTCGACGACGGCGGCAAGGTGATCGGCGGGGTGCTGGCCGCCGACGTGCTGGCCGCGGTGGAATCCCAACGGGGGAACCGATAATGCACTATCTGCTCACCCATCTCGACGACGCGTGGTGGCTGACGATCGTGCACCTGCGGCTGTCGTTGGTGCCGGTGGTGATCGGGTTGGCGATCGCGCTGCCGCTGGGCCTGGCCGTGCAGCGCACGCGGATCGCCCGCACGCTCACGACCGCGGCCGCCAGCGTCGTGTTCACCATCCCGTCGCTGGCGCTGTTCGTGGTGTTGCCGATGATCATCGGAACGCGCATCCTCGACGAGGCGAACGTGATCGTCGCGCTGACCGCCTACACCGCCGCGCTGCTGGTGCGCGCGGTGCTCGAGGCGCTAGACGCGGTCCCCGCCCAGACCCGCGACGCCGCCGTCGCGGTCGGCTACCCGCCCATCACGCGGATCGTGAAAGTCGACCTCCCGCTTGCGGTTCCGGTCCTCATCGCCGGCCTGAGGGTAGTGGTGGTGACCAACATCGCGATGGTCTCGGTCGGCTCGGTCATCGGGATCGGCGGGCTGGGCAGCTGGTTCACGCAGGGGTATCAAACCGACAAGAGCGATCAGATCCTGGCGGGCATCATCGCGCTGTTCGCGCTGGCGGTCGTCATCGATGTGCTCATCGTGTGCGCCGGCCGGCTGGCCACACCCTGGGTCCGCGCCGTAGATACCGCCGGCCGCCGCTCGGTCGTCGCGCCCGTCGTGGGTGGCGCGCGATGAACTTCGTCGATCGGGCTATCTCGTATGTGTTGACCGTCGACAACTGGACCGGGCCGGTCGGACTCGCGGCCCGCATCCTCGAGCACCTCGAATACACCGCCATCGCGGTGGGCGCCTCGGCGCTGATCGCCGTTCCCGTCGGGCTCGTCATCGGGCACACCGGCCGCGGCACCCTGTTCGTGGTGGGCGCCGTCAACGGGCTGCGCTCCCTGCCGACGCTGGGCGTGCTGCTGTTCGGGACGCTGCTGTTCGGGTTGGGCCTGGGACCGTCGCTGGTGGCCCTGATGCTGCTGGGTGTGCCCGCGCTGCTGGCCGGCACGTACGCGGGGATCGCCAATGTCGACCCGACGGTCGTCGACGCCGCCCGGGCGATGGGCATGACCGAGGCCCAGGTGCTGCTGCGCGTCGAGGTGCCCAATGCGCTGCCGTTGATGCTCGGTGGGCTGCGCAACGCGACGCTGCAGGTGGTCGCCACCGCAACGGTGGCCGCCTATGCCAGCCTCGGCGGTTTGGGGCGATACCTGATCGATGGGATCAAGGAACGCGAGTTTCACCTGGCCCTGGTCGGGGCGCTGATGGTGGCCGCATTGGCGCTGGTGCTCGACGGACTGCTGGCGTTGCTGGTGTGGGCATCGGTGCCGGGCACCGGCCGCCTGCGACGCACTTACCGGACACTTCCGCAGCGGTTCGCGGGGACGTCTTACGGTAGATGAGTGAACGCAGCCCCCTCCGACCCGTCTCGCCGCGTTTGGCAGGCGATGCTCACCTGGCGCGCACAGGACGTCTCCCGGATGGAATCGGTACGACTCCAGGTGTCCGGCAAGAGAATCAAGGCCAACGGCCGCATCGTCGCGGCCGCCACCGAGGCCAACCCGGCGTTCGGCGCCTACTACGACCTGTTGACCGATGAAACCGGCGCCACCAAGCGGCTCGGGATGACCGTCACCCTGGCCGAGCGCGAACGCGTCTTCTCCTTCGCACGCGACGAAGAGAACATGTGGTTGGTCACCGACCATCAGGGCGAGCACCGCGCGGCCTACAACGGCGCCCTGGACGTCGACGTGGAGTTCAGCCCCTTCTTCAACGCGTTGCCGATCCGGCGGCTCGGCCTGCACGAGCAGGCGGCGTCGGTCACGCTGCCCGTCGTCTACGTCAACGTGCCCGAGATGTCCATCATCGCGGACACGGTGAGCTACAGCAGCGCGGGCAGTCGCGGCGAGATCAAGGTGCACACGCCGATCGCCGACACCACGGTGAGCGTCGACGACGAAGGATTCATCGTCGACTATCCAGGCTTGGCAGAGCGGATCTGATCACCGCGCCCGCGCGGCCCGCGGCGGCCAGTTCCTGGCGCCAGTTCTCCGCGCCCACGACGACGTGGAAGATGTCGCTGCGCGGGAAGCTGTCGTAACGCGTTCGCGCGGCGTGGCCGGCTTCGATGAGGTCGGCGACCGAGTTGTGGTGGGCCAGCGAATCGCGGGCGCGACTCAGCAGTTCGATGACGCGGTCGACCGCGGGCACCAGTTGGTCGCAGTTGCCCTCGCACATCGCCCGCACCAGATCCGGGGCGCTGGCCGCCACCCGGGTCCCGTCGCGGAATGACCCGGCGGCCAGCGCGAACGCCAACGGGACGTCCCCGGCGACGACCGCCAGCGCCTCGGCGAGCAGGTGGGGCAGATGCGAGATGGCGGCCGCGGCGGCGTCGTGTTCGTCGGATCTGGCGGGCACCACCACCGCGCCGCAGTCCAGCGCCAACGTCATCACCATCGACCAGACCGTCGGGTCGACATGGTCGTCGACGCTGACCACCCACGGCGCCCCGGCGAACAACCCGGCGTAGCCGGCGGTCCAACCCGAATGCGCGGTGCCCGCCATGGGGTGGCCCCCGACGAAGCGTTCCTGCAGACCCGCCGCGACGACCTCGTCGAGCACCGCCTTTTTGACGCTGGTGACGTCGGTCAACGGGCACGCCGGGGCCGTGTCCTTGATGTGCGCGAGCATGCCCGCCATCGCCGGCATCGGTACGGCGAGCACGATCAACGCGCCGGAGCCGGCGGCGCGGGTCAGGGTCTCGGTGAGCTCCGTGGAGGCGTCAAAGCCGTCGGCGGCCGCGGCCTGCGCGCCCTCCACGGAGCGGTTGTAGCCGAAGACTTCACGGCCCGCCGCCGTGGCGGCCCGCATGATCGAGCCACCGATCAGCCCCAGCCCGAGCACACACACCGGTGTCTTAGAAGGAGGGCTTGCCACATTCCAAGGTTGGCACATCCGTTCGGATAGGTCGCTGTCAGATGTCGCCGCTACCAGGCTCCATCTGGTCAGGGGCCTGGTCAGGGACTACCGTAAGCGGCCATGGGAGCACAACAACGGGCCTCCGCCCAGGGCCTGTCCGCAGATGTGCCGGACGGCTTCGGCGTCGCGGTCGTGCGTGAAGAGGGACAGTGGCGCTGTGCTCCAATGGCCCGCAAGTCGCTTACGAGCCTGGCGGCCGCCGAGACGGAGCTGCGTGAACTGCGCAGCGCCGGGGCTGTCTTCGGCCTGCTCGACGTCGATGACGAATTCTTCGTCATCGTGCGGCCCGCGCCGTCGGGGACGCGGCTGCTGCTCTCGGACGCCACCGCAGCGTTGGACTACGACATCGCCGCGGAAGTGCTCGACAAGCTCGACGCCGACATCGATCCCGACGACCTCGAGGATTCCGATCCCTTCGAAGAGGGCGACCTGGGGCTGCTGTCCGACATCGGGCTGCCCGAGGCGGTCTTGGGGGTCATCCTCGACGAGACCGACCTGTATGCCGACGAGCAGCTGGGCCGCATCGCCCGCGAGATGGGCTTCGCCGATCAGCTGTCGGCGGTGATCGACCGCCTCGGTCGGTGATCGCAAGCGCGGCGGAGCCGGGCGCAGCGGGTCGCCACCACTGATGGAGCCGGGCGCAGCGGGTCGCCGCCATCAGGATCGGTCGGTGATTCCTGACGAACAGCTGATCCGTTCCGCGCTGTCGGTCGCCGCGACGGCGGGTCCCCGCGATGTGCCCATCGGCGCGGTCGTGATCAGCGCCGACGGCACCGAGTTGGCCCGCGCCGTGAATGCCCGCGAGGCCCTGGGCGACCCGACCGCCCACGCCGAGATCCTCGCGCTGCGCGCGGCCGCCGAGGTGCTCGGCGACGGGTGGCGGCTCGAGGGCGCCACGTTGGCCGTGACTGTCGAACCGTGCACCATGTGCGCGGGTGCGCTGGTGCTGTCGCGCATCGGGCGGCTGGTGTTCGGCGCCTGGGAACCCAAGACGGGCGCGGTCGGATCGCTGTGGGACGTGGTCCGCGACCGGCGGCTCAATCACCGGCCGGAAGTGCGCGGCGGTGTCCTGGCACAGGAGTGCGCGGCGCCGCTGGAGGCGTTCTTCGCCCGCCAGCGATTGGGGTGAGAGGCATGCCGTTCGGTAAGCTGCTCGGCGGTGGCGTGTCCGAGCGGCCTAAGGAGCACGCCTCGAAAGCGTGTGACGGCTAAAACCGTCCGAGGGTTCAAATCCCTCCGCCACCGCCACAAACTACCGGCGCCCCGTCGCAGGTAGATCGTGCTCTCACGATGCACCGATCGTGCGCGCGCCGACCGGTCGCCACCCTCGTTGGCGCTCGATGGTTCGACCCACTAATTTTCCTGAGGTGACGTTCTCAGCTGCTCGTGCAGTCGCACGATGGATCACCCCGTTCCTGACGATCACCGCCGTCGCCGGCATCGGCCTTGTCTGCGACCCGGTGCCGGTCCGTCCCGCCCCGACGGTGCGTTTGGCCTCCGATGGCAACCCACTGGACGGGGCGCCGTTCTACGTCAACCCCACGTCGGCGGCCATGCGCGCCGCCCAGAGCGCCGATCCGCCGAGTGCCGAGTTGACCGCGATCGCCAATACGCCGCAGGCGTACTGGATCGTCCCGGGCGGTTCCGCAGCAACGGTCGGGAAGTACGTCGGCGACGCGGCCGCCGCCGGCGCCATCCCGGTGCTGGCGATCTACGGAATCCCCCATCGCGACTGCGGCAGCTTCGCCGCGGGCGGCATGGGGTCGGGCGCCGACTACCGGAGCTGGATCGATGGGATCGCCGGCGGCGTGGGCACCTCGCGGGTGGCGATCATCGTCGAGCCCGATGCGCTCGCCATGGCCGACTGCCTCTCGGGTGATCAGCGCCAAGAACGGTTCGATCTGGTTCATTACGCCGTCGACACGCTGACGAAGGATCCGAACGCGGCCGTGTACATCGATGCGGGTCACCTGCGTTGGCACAGTGCCGAGGACATGGCCGCCAGGCTGAATCAGGCCGGCGTCGGTCACGCGCGGGGCTTCAGCGTCAACACCGCGAACTTCTTCACCACCGAGGACGAAATCGGTTACGGCGAAGCGATTTCGGGACTCACCAACGGTTCGCACTACGTGATCGACACGTCGCGCAACGGTGCCGGACCGGCGCCTGATTCCGAGCTCAACTGGTGCAATCCCAGCGGCCGAGCGTTGGGCACCCCGCCCACCGCCTCGACCGCGGGTGCGCACGCCGACGCCTACCTGTGGATCAAACGTCCCGGCGAATCCGACGGGACGTGCGGCAAGGGTGATCCGCCGGCGGGCCACTTCGTGAATCAGTACGCCATCGATCTGGCCCACAACACCGGCCACTAGCAGGACCTTTGGCTTAGCCTCGCCGTCGGCGGCTGCCGAACGGATCTGTTATTCGCGACCGCCGATGGTTGCAAGTGGGTAACATTTTGTTATCTGAAACAGATAAAGCCAGTATGCGGTACGAGGCAAACATGACGAGGAAAGTTGCGTTCTACGCAATCTTCTCGATCTGCACTGCCTTCATTACTGTTTCCGGTGCAGACGGGTTCGTTGCGCACGCCGACGATGCGGGGAGCGCGGTGTACAGCGGCGTCAACCAGCTTCGCCAGGGATGCGGACCGATCACCGACGACCCGCGTCTGACGGAAGCCGCCCAGCGGCATGCCGACGACATGCTGCGCAGCGGGGTCAGCGGACACATCGGCTCGGACGGCTCGTCGCCGCAGGCACGGATCGCGCAGGCGGGCTATCGGAGCCGCTCCACGGGTGAAATCGTCTTCTGGGGCACCGGATCCGCCGCGAATCCCCGTGAGGCCCTGGACATGTGGATGCAAAGTCCCCCGCACCGGGCGATCATCCTGAATTGCGCATTCAACGCAGGCGGCTTCGCCACCGCACGGGACGGCAACAAAATGACCGTCGTCGGCGACTTCGCGGCTTCGTAAACCCTTTTGGGTCAAGCGGTTTCGGATCGCCGCCGTGGGCAAACCGGTTTAGTTGTGCCCTAAAAAGCCACGCTGCCAGAGGGTTTGAGCACAAATCCGTGCTCGCCGCTGCTGGTGTCCAGGCAGGCGACGAGGCGGTCAGGACCCACTACGCACGTCGCGTCGCGGAAGTTCACCTTCTGTCCGATGTTTAACAATGTCCCGTGGGTATACGGCACACCACATTTGTTACCTGTCATGCTGATCGCATATGTGGGTGCTGATCGTACGCCCGTTGCTTTGCCGACCATGCAGGGATTCGCGTCCGGCATGTCCCCTAGGCAGTTGATGTCTTGCGATTGCCACACCGGTACGGGCTCGCCGGCCTCAAACCAACATTGGATGTTGTAAGGGGTCGAAAAGTAGGCGTACCGCAATCCTTTCGGCGGAATTTCGATGTAGTTATCGATTGATACCGGGGTGAACTCGTCGAGCTTAGGGAAGCCGGGCGGCTGTGCGACGGCGTGTTGCGACGGCGACGTACAGGACACGGACACCAAGACGAAGATTAAGGCAAACGATCGAGTAGTCAGGCGTGCGACGGTAGGCATTCGAAACCTCCTCCGAATCATGGTCGGACGCTGAAGCGGTCGCCTACCGCCTGATTGACAGTCACACGTGAGGCAGCCAACCAGAACCATGTGGCGACAGGACGAAGCCACGGCCTTGGGGGTCTTTGCATGCGGTCGTGCCTGAGTTATCGACCCCGCAAATGATGCCGTCGACGGTGATGGAATGCAGTGGGGGCAACGTCTTGAGTGGATGGCCATAGACCTGGCCGTTAGGCGCGATCGGGTCGCCGGATTGAGCCAGTCCAGAGGCGGTCCCAATCGCGTTCACCGTGCCGGCCCCGCTGGCTGGCGGGACCGCGGGAAAATTATTGCCTGTGCATTGTGCTTCCCCGGAGAAGAAATCGCACGTGATTCCATCCGGGGTAAGGAAATAGACCATGTTGAGCGGTGCACGCCCCGTGTTGGGAAGCCCAATCGTGTAGTCCGCAACCGTCACGGGTGAATACCCGCTGATGTCCGGAAATGCAGGCGCGTCGGCGCGAGCGTTGCAACTAGTCATAAACGCGGTGAGAACCCCGGCAGCGACAGCGAGCGTCCTACTGATCATTTCTGGTCCTATCGGCGGGTAGATTAGCGGTTTGCGTTTACCTGGAATTGCCGAGTGTTGTACGGGGTGTTGGTCGTTGTGTTCCATTGACTTACGAACAGATTCAGCTTATCCAGCGTGGATCCAGGCAGGATATACCCACCGTAGTTCTGGGGTACAAAGTTTGGCCCCTGCGGATTGCTCTGCTGTGCAACAACTGTCGGCCCGACGCTCAACACTTTAGTGGGTTCATCCACCACCCGAACTTCGACATTTCCAGTGCCCTGATTGAAACCCGACAGCACCGCCTTGCCGTCGACCTCCCTGAAACTGAGTTCGCCGAAGGGTGTGCGGCTTATCGGAGCGGTGGCGACTCCGCCGGCTTGGCCCCAGCCGGTTCCGTTCCAGGGCTGCCAACTGCCGCGATTGAACACTTTGTCAGGATCCGCGCGGTACATGGTGATGCCTCGGCTGCGGTCGAAGGAATCAGCGGCGATGTAGACTTTGCCGTCCGAGCCCTTATAGCCGCTGATCTGGGTGGGCGCCTCTCCCGCGGCGCGATACGAGCCTGGCACCATTGTCCACCCTTTGCCCGGGTCACCGTTGACTTCGACCAGCCACGAAGCCGCCGGCTTAAGGTTCCCCGTCGTGCCGGTCACCATCATGTACGTTTTGTCGCCCAGGGTGACCGTTCCGGCTGGCAACGTGTCGCTGATTCCGGCCTTGACCGCCTCCGACGGCATTGTGAAGAGCTCGCGGCCACTATTCTCGGGGCCCGTTAGTGGCGCACCAAAATGCGGACGTCCGTCGGCGTCGAAGGTCACCGGTACGGCCACAGATCGATAGTGTTCGTCCTCACCGACTTTGTTGCCGGAGAACGAATCCCCAAAAATCGCGAGATATTTTCCCGGCTGTCCGGGGATCTCGACCACTTCTCCTAAGTCCGCCGCCCCGATACCCGGGATGCCGGGAATGCCGCCGGTACCGGCGATCGGCCCGAGGTCTCTCACCTCACCCGGTTTCAGCGGGCTTTCGATCCACTCGTCTACAGCTTTCGGTGGGTCGTAACCGTCGGTATGCAGGGCACCCATGGCTCTACGGAGAGTGTCGGAGTACCCGTTGCGAATTGACGTCATTTGTTTGACGGCATCGCGGACGTCGTCCACGGCATCGGCGTGCGCGTCGTCGTACAGTCTCAACAGCTTCTGGCGTTCCGACTCGGGCAGATGGGAGGCCAATTCCTTCTTGATCGCGGTCATGAGGCTGTCGAGGCCTCGGAGCTCACTGTCCAGCAGGGCGATCTCTCGAGCTCCTTGTTTCTGCGCGTCGGCCAACGCGGCGGCGATCGTTTCCAATTCAGCACCGATCTTCGGCAGCTGCTCGGACTGCGCACCGAGCATTTTGGTCACCCGCTGCACTTCGTCAGAATCGTTGATGGGGTGGCCACCATCCTGATGGTTCCAGGCGGCGGCGAACCGTTTTCGCGCTTGCTCGAATGCATGGTCGGCTTCGGCGGTGTGTCGACCCGCGCCATGAAAGGCCTCCGCCAACTGCGAAATCTGTAACGGGCTACCCGCCTGCAAGTTCTGATTGATCGCCCACGGATCGCCGCCGGCCGACGCGATCAGTTCCGCTTCGCTCAGGTTCGCCAGCGTCATGGCGTCGCGGGCAGATGGCCAACACCGACGATCATCGCCGCCCCCTTCTGAGCTGGCATAAACGCTACTACTGGCAGCGCGACGGCGATCGTTGAATGGTCAAAGCCCAGGCGGGCCGGTTGGCCCGCCTCTGCTTGTCAGGCCTGGCTTCCGGCCAGCTTCCGGACGGTCAAAACCTCGATGTCTTGGAACGGACGTCCCTCGGGCCGGATCAAGTCGTGGAACCACACCTTCGGAACCGTCGTGGCCGGGTGATCCCACGTTTCCCAGGGGAAGTAGGTCTGGGTCTTGCCGGCAACCAGGCCCCAGTTGATCGCGCCGACGTTGAGGCGTTTGGCGACGGGCAGGATGCTCTGTACGGTGCTGCCCCGGGGCCGAGCCATGTATTCCGTGCACAGGATCGGCCGGCCCATCGGCGTCAGCTCGTTGATGCGCGACTCGAACCCGGCGGGCTCAGCGTAGGAATGGAAGGTGACCACGTCGGAGTTGGCGAGCTGGATGTCGCTGATTGCGCTGCGGCCCTGGGGTTGTCCCCAGTCGCCCCGCCACACTCCACTCGTGAGCGGCTGGCTCGGATCCACCGCGCGCGCCCACCGAAACACCTGGGGGAGCAGGTCGGCGACGAGTTGCTCCTTATCGCTTCTTTCGGTGTTGCGGTATTGGCGTGCCGGGTTGTCGGGTTCATTCCAGAGGTCCCAGCCCAAAACCCGGTTGTCGTTACGGAATTGGGTCATCACCGCGGTGACGTAGTCGCGCATCACCGGGACGTAGCGGGGGTCGCCGAGGCGCTCGGCACCCGGGCTCTGCGCCCAGCCCGAGTTGTGCACACCGGGGCGCGGCGCGCGCTGTCGACCCGCGCGGGGTTGCGGATCCCAGCAGGAGTCGAAGAAGACAAACAGCGGTTTGATGTGATGACGGGCCGCGATGTCGACGAATTGCCCTAGGCGCGTTTGGAACCCGCGCTGGTCGGCGGCCCACAGCTGATCATGGAGGAAGACCCGCGCGGTGTTGTGGCCATAGAACTGAGCCCAGCCGAGCTCGGTGTCGATGCGCCGCGGGTCGAAGGTATCGGCCTGAAACATCTCGAACTGGTTGATGGCGCTCGCGGGAATGTAGTTTGCTCCGACGAGCCAGCCCTGCGCCTGATACCACCGGTTGGCGCGATCGGGGGACCACCGGCCCGCCTCCTCCGCGGAGGCCCTGGGTACCCGGGTAACTGCGGCGCCCGCCGCCAACAGCAGAGGGAGTTTCAGGGCCGTTCGTCGTTCCACGATGTGACGATAAGTTTCCGGGGCGATTTCCCTGGGATTTGCTCAGCGCGTCGCGAGAGCTTGAGATAACAATTGTTCCCGCACCGTAATCGGGGTCGCCGAAAGTCGGCACCCACCCGCCATCGTGACCAATCCGTAACCATCGACTCCGGCGCGCCCCGGGCCGTCGTGCATGCCGGCCGGGTTAAAATGTCCCCGACTGTGCGCCAAAACCGTTGCAGGCCAACCGAACCCGATAGCCCTCTTATATGGAGGGCCTAGCGCAGCTTGCGGCCGTGGTTGTCTTTGACGCTGCCGGTGAAGATCAGGATCGCGTCGACGATCGCCCAGATGATCCCGCCGAGCAGGACCGGGAATCCCAGAAAACAGAACAGGCTGAAGACAATTCCGAACAGCCCCACGCACAGCTGGGCCACGGCGATCTGAGTCGAGTCGATGTAAAAGCGGCCGACACCGAACAGGCCGAGGAAGAGCTGAAGTAAGCCGGCGGTGGTGGCGGACTTATCCGACAGGGGCAGCCCGGTAACGGGATCACGGCCGAACGGCGCCTGCGGGTCGACGTAGCCCGGGTACCCGCCATAGCCCGGATAGCCCGGGTACCCGGGGTAACCCTGCGGCGACGGATACCCCGGCGGTGGCGGAGGCGGGCCCTGCGGATTCGGCTGCGGACCGTAACCGGGCGGCTGCCATCCCCACGGTGGTTCATCGGCGGGATTTCCGGGCGGGTTGGGCGGCGTCGACATCGATTCGAGTTAACACGCCCGCCGTTCGGCCGTCCACATCGGGCTCCAAGGCGCCGGCGCGGAAAATCCTTGGGCGCAGTCGGCAAATTGCTTCAAACTTCACCACCGCGAGAGCAATACTGGACGGGTGCCTGATCGAAATGTGCTGGGCGGTCCGCTGGAACCGTGCGGCACAGACCCGCTGACCGGTTTCTACCGCGACGGCTGTTGCTCAACCGGGCCTCAGGACCTTGGACGGCACACCATTTGCGCGGTGATGACCGCCGAGTTCCTGGAGCACCAGCGCTCCATTGGCAACGACCTGTTGACGCCGGTTCCCGAGTATCGGTTCCCGGGCCTGCTGCCCGGCGACCGCTGGTGCGTGACCGCGCTGAATTGGCTGCGGGCTCACCACGACGGGTGTGCGGCGCCGGTGGTGCTGGCATCCACGCACGAGAGCACCCTCGAGGTGGTCCCCCTGGAGGCGCTGCAGGCGCACAAGATCGACGTGCCCGACGATCTGGCCAACCTGTAGCTGGGTGACCGCTGGCCGGGATGGTGGGTGAACCACGGAATAGCGCCGCGTCTAGCCTCGGTGTCATCTTTCTCACCTGACGCGTCGAAGAGGGGTTGCGGTGGGTTCTGCGGTTGACGACATCGACTTCGACGACCTGACCGCGCCCCGGCTGACCGACGTCCAGCGCCAGATCCTGGAGTTCACCGAGGCCAAGCGCGTCGACCTCGACGTCGACCGGATGCTCGCGGAGGCCGTCGAACAGACCGGCCTAAAGACCGCAGCCGCCGATCTTGACGACGCCGACGGCTTCGCTGACCGGCTGCGCGCGCACGTCGCGGCGATCGAAGCCGACGATGGCCTGCGCCAGCTCACCCGCGGTTCGCTGCGGCAGCGGATCGTCCGCCTGCTGCGTAACCGGTTGTCGCTCACCGAGCTGATCACGCGGTACCCCGAGATCGAATCCATCCCGATCGAGAGGCCTTTCATCGTGGTCGGGATGCCGCGGTCGGGCACCACGCACCTGGTGAATCTCATTGCCGCCGACCCGCGCAGGCGCGCGCTGCCGTACTGGGAGAGCCAGGATCCCATCCCCGCTCGTGGGCAGGGGCCCGACGTGTTCGGCGTGGACCCCCGTTACGCGCGAGCCAAAGCAGAACACGAAGCGCTGATGGCCAGCGCGCCCGTGGTGGCCGCCATGCATGACCGCTTCCCCGAGGCGATCGAGGAGGAGGTGGAACTCCTCGACCTCGATCTGGCCTCCTATGTCCTGGAATGGCATGCGCGGGTGCCGGATTGGCGCGACTACTACCTGAGCCTCGACCAAACCCGCCACTATGCCTACATGCGCAAGGTGCTGCAGGCGCTCACCTTTCTGCGGGGTCCGCGCACCTGGGTCCTCAAGAGTCCGCAGCACTGCGAGCAGCTCGGCCCGTTGATGGCGACGTTCCCCGACGCGACGGTGGCTTTCACGCACCGCGACCCGGTCGCGGTGATCCAATCGGCGATCACGATGATGGCCTACTCGGATCGGCTGCGCCGCAACAGCATTGATCCGCAGTGGCTGCTGGAATATTGGAGCGATCGCGTGCATCGTCTGCTGAGCGCATGCGTGCGTGACCGCGACCTGGTGGACACCGAACGCAGCATCGACGTCAACTTTCATCAGCTGGGTGGCAACGAGATGCCGGTGCTCGAGCGGCTGTATCACTGCGGCGGTGTCGAATTGCCGCAGCAAGTGCGCGACGGCTTCCAGCGCTACCTGGACGGCAATCCACGAGGCAAGCACGGCCGCATCCATTACGAACTGCAACGGCACTTCGGCGTCTCCGCCGACGAACTCCGCGGCCGGTTCGGCTTCTATTTCGACAAGTTCGACGTCCGACCCGAATAAAGGAGTCAGCAGCGATGACCGAACCCGTCTATCGCGGCAGGCCCGGAGCCGACGCGATGCGCCCGGCGTCCGCGGAGAAGGCGGATGAGATCGCCCCGGGATTGTGGTGCTCGCCCGGGCTGTCCAACTCGTACCTGCTCACCACCGCGCAGGGCCGGGTGATCGTCAACACCGGCATGGGTTTCGAGGGGCCGGTGCATCGCGCCAACTTCGACGCCGTGGACTCCTCGCCGGTGCGCTACATCATCTTCACCCAGGGCCACGTCGACCATGTCGGCGGCCTGGACAGCGTGCGCGACCCCGACACGACCGTTGTCGCGCAAGCGAACTGGACGGCGTGGCGAGACGACAACGAACGACTGATCCCCTACCGCGCCAGCCGCAGCGCGTTCGCGTTCAAAGACACGCTGGCCGACGGCATCCAAGCCATCCAACGGCGCCTGGGGACCGCGCAGCTGGCGGGCCAGAGCGTGCCCGTCGTCGACCTCGACTTCGAGGACACGCTGACGCTGGAGCTCGGCGGCCGGCGGATGGAACTGATCTCGGTGCAAGGTGGGGAGACCACCGACTCGCTGGTGGTCTGGCTCCCCGACGAACGAATCTGCCTGTGCGGAAACACCTTCGGCCCCCTGTTCGGGCACATCCCCAACCTCGTCACCATGCGGGGCGACCGCTACCGGGACGCGTTGACGGCCATTGCCTCGGTGGAACGGGTCCGCGACCTGCACCCCGAGCTGCTCGTGACGGGTCACTTCGCGCCCGTCGCGGGGGCCGAGCGCATCAACGCCGAGCTGACCCGGCTGCGCAACGCCATCCAGTACATCCACGATCAGACGGTCGCCGGAATGAATGCCGGAAAGGATGTCCGCACCCTGATGCGCGAGATCACGTTGCCCGCGGAATACGAAGTGGGCCAGGGCTATGGGAAGGTCGCCTGGGACGTGCGGGCCGTCTGGGAGAACTACTCGGGCTGGTTCCACCACGAGTCGACCACCGAGCTGTACCCGGTCGGATTCGACGCCGTCGCGGCCGACGTGGTCGAGTTGGCCGGCGCCGATGCGCTCCTGGATCGCGCCCGGGCGCACCTGGCCGCCGATCGGGCACTGCACGCCATCCACCTCGCCCAGCTCGTGCCCGCCGAGCATTCGGGGGCTCGCGATGTGCTCCGGCAGGCGCATGAAAAGCTTCTCGCAAGCAGCACGAACTTCTGGGAAAGCGCGTGGCTGCGCAACCAGATTGCGAGGAACTCATAGCATGTTGCTGACGGTCCTGCGCTTCAATTTCGCCTCGCCGCAGGGGGATCCGCGCGTGCAGGGCGAACTGCTGTCCGCAGCGCTCGAACTGGCGCAGTGGGGTGAGTCGCACGGCATCACGTCGATCAGTGTCGACGAGCATCACGCGACCGGGCACGGGTGGAGCTGCAACCCGATCATGGCCGCGGCGATGTTCTTGGCCCGCACCTCGACACTGATCGCCAGCGTCGATTGCGCGTTGGGCCCGCTGTGGAACCCCGTCCGCCTTGCCGAAGACATCGCGCTCGTCGACAACATGAGCCGCGGCCGGCTGCACACCACGGTGGGCCTGGGATACCGCACGGTCGAATACGATGCGCTGGGAGCCGATTTCACGCGACGTGGCGCGCTGATGGACGGCCTGCTCGAGCGGATGCTGGCGGTGTGGTCCGACATTGGCACGTGGACCCGGCCGCATCCACCGCTGTACGTCGGCGGTGGCGCGCGTGCCACCGCGCGCCGCGCCGCCCGGTTCCGGCTGCCGCTCAGCCTGGCCGATCACCTGCCCGAGATCGCCGCCTACTACCGCGAGCTGTGCGCCGAGGCCGGCATGGCGCCGTTCATTCTCATGCCGGGACCGATCAACCGCGGAATGATCTACCTGCACGAGGACCCCGAGCGGGCGTGGGCGGAACTGGGCGACCACATCCTGTGGGAGGCAGTCACTTACGGCGGATGGTCCACCGATCAACGCTCGCTCATGCACCTTCCGGGTGTGCAGACCCTGGATCAGGTCAGGGCATCGGGGCGATACCGCTTCCTGACTCCAGATCAGCTGATCTCGGAGGTGCGCGAGGCGCAGAACTACGGGCCGCTCGTCATGCACCCCCTGGTCGGTGGCATGCCGGTCGACGAAGCGTGGAAATCGGTGCAATTGCTCACCGACAAGGTGCTGCCCGCGCTGGCGGGCTAGACGTCGCGGCGCTGCTCGAGCCAGTCGGCCAGCGAGCGGCCGGCATCCAAGACGTGCCGTTCGGCGATCGCACGGGCGCGTTCGGCGTCCTTGTCGCCCAGCGCATCGAGGAGCTGTTGATGTTCGTCGAGCGAATGCTTTTCGTGCTCGGGGAAAAGCGTGAGGAAGTTGCTCGGCACCACGCGCGCGACCTGCTTGATCTGGTTCAGCAGGCGAGGGGAGTGCGCCGCGCGATGGATCATCTGATGGAAATGCCAGTTGGCCTCTCCGATGGAGTCGTCACCGGATCGCGCGACCACGTCGGCGGCGAGTTCCCTGAGCGTGGCGAGTTCGGCGGGCTCGATCCGCTCGGCGGCCCACGCCGCGGCCTGCCCGGTCAGCACGCCGAGAATCGTGAAGCTGTCCAGGACGTCGCCCGGGCTGATGCCGACCACCGTCACCCCGCTGCGCGGGGCGACCTGAACCAGGCCCTCGAACGACAGCTCCAGCAACGCCTCGCGCACCGGCGTGCGGCTGGTCGCGAATTCCTCGGTGATGGCGTCGAGATCGACCCGGGAGCCGGCCGGCAGCACGCCGGTCAGAATGCGGTCGCGAAGCTCCCGGGCGGCGCGCTCTCGGACCGTCCCGGAGATGTCGATCCCTGAGGTCGAAGCCACCTGGGCATAATACCAAACGACAGATCTAGCATTTGATATCTGAAATATCAGATGTTACGTTTCAAGCATGCGCACCGACAAAATGGCCCTCGTGGCCTTCATGCAGGCCGGCAGCACCTCGGTCTACGCGGGCTCGTGGCGGCACCCCGCGACCGAACACCGGTACCTGGACGCGTCCTACTACGCGAAGATCGGCCGCCAGCTCGAAGAGGGTTGCTTCGACCTGATGTTCTTCGACGACCGCTTGGCCATGCCCGGCGTCTACGGCGGATCGGTAGGCGAGGCCGTGCATTACGGCGCCCGCCCGGTCAAGCTGGACCTCAGTGTGATTCTCGGGGTGCTGGCGCAGGCCACGTCGAAGATCGGGCTGGGCGCCACCTACTCGACCACCTACTACCAGCCGTTCCACGTGGCGCGCACGTTCGCCTCGCTCGACCACCTGTCGGGCGGCCGCGCGGCGTGGAACGTGGTCACCTCCGTCAACGACAGCGAGGCGCAGAACTTCGGGGTCGACGCCCACCTCGGTCACGACGAACGGTACGACCGCGCCGACGAATTCATGGACGTGGTGACCGGCCTGTGGGACACCTGGGAGGACGAAGCCGTCCTGCACGACCGGGCTTCCGGGCAGTTCGCCGACCCCAACAAGGTGCACGAGCTGGGACACGTCGGCCAGTTCTTCTCCGCCCGTGGACCGTTGACGGTGCCGCGGACCCCGCAGGGCCGCCCGGTCATCATCCAGGCCGGATCGTCGGGCCGCGGCCGCGAATTCGCTTCTCGGTGGGCCGAATTGATCTTCACCGGCGACCCGGGCATCGAGGTCGCACGCAACCACTACGCCGATCAAAAGGACCGCATCGCCGACGCGGGCCGCGATCCGGCCGCCGTGCGCATCTGCCCCATGGCCTACGCGGTGGTGGGCGAATCCGAGGCCCACGCCAAGGATCGCGAGGCCATGTTCCTCAACGACCTCGTGCATCCGATGGCGTCGCTGACGCTGCTGTCCGAGCTGATGAACTACGACTTCGCGCAACACGATCTCGACGACCCGGTGACCGACGAACTGCTCGCCTCGGTCTCCGGCATCCGCGGCCTGGTGCAGAACCTGCGCACCCATATCGGCGGGGACACGGTCACCTTGCGCGACCTCGCCAACCATCGCGCCACACTGCTGCAGGGGCCGCGCTTCGTCGGCACCGGCGAACAGGTCGCCGATCAGATGGCCGACTGGTTCGAAAGCGGCGCGTGTGACGGATTCGTCTTGGCCGCAACGCATCTGCCCGGTGCATTCGAGGACGTCGTGCGCATGGTGGTGCCGGAGCTGCAGCGCCGCGGCCTGTTCCGCACGGAATACGAATCCTCCACGCTGCGCGGCCATCTCGGGCTGCAGCGTCCGTCGAACAGCCGGGTGGCCGCCGGTGCCCATGCTTGACGGGCTGCGGGTGCTCGACCTCGCCACGTTGGCCGCCGCGCCGCTGGTGGCCACCTATCTCGGGGAGTTCGGCGCCGACGTGATCAAGGTCGAAGAACCGCGCCACGGCGACCCGATCCGCGGCTGGGGCAACCAGCGCGACGGTGTCGGCCTGATGTGGAAGTCGATCGCGCGCAACAAGCGGTCGATCACGCTCGACTTGCGGTGCGCCGAAGGGCAGGAGCTGGTGCGCCGCCTGGTGGAGCACGCCGATGTCGCCATCTTCAACACCCGCCCCCAGACCTTGCGCAAGTGGGGCCTCGACTACGAGAGCCTGCGCGCGGTCAACGAGCGGATCGTGATGCTGCACATCACCGGGTACGGGCTGAGCGGGCCGAAGAGCGAGCGCCCCGGGTTCGGCACGCTGGGCGAGGCGATGAGCGGGTTCGCGCACATCACGGGTCAGGCCGGCGCGCCGCCGACGCTGCCGCCGTTCATGTTGGCCGACGGCGTCGCGTCGCTGAACGCCGCGTACGCGGTGATGATGGCGCTGTATCACCGCGACGTGCACGGCGGGCCCGGACAACTGATCGACGTCAACCTGATCGACCCGCTGGCCCGGCTGCTGGAACAGACGCTGCTGGGCTATGACCAGTTGGGCCTGGTGCCCGAGCGGGCCGGCAACCGGTGGGACATTTCGGCGCCGCGCAACACCTATCGCACCGCGGACGGCAAGTGGCTGGCCATGTCCGGCAGTTCGCCGGCGTTGGCGCTGCGGGTGTTCCGGGCGATCGGCCGCCACGATCTGCTGGACGACGCCGACTTCTCCGACCCGCAGCGACGGTTGGCGCGGGCCCGCGAGGTCGACGCCGTGGTCGCCGATTGGGTTGCCACCAAAACACTTTCGGAGGCGATGGACGCCTTCGAAGCGCACGAGGTGGCCGCCGCGCCGGTCTATGACATCAGCGACCTGGTCGCCGACGAACAGCTGGCGCATCGTGGGGTGTTCATCTCCGTCGACGACCCACAACTCGGACCCATGACGGTGCAGGCCCCCGTGCCGCGGTTCTCGTCAGCCCCCGGCACGGTCGGGCATCTGGGGCCGCGCCTCGGCGAGCACAACACCGAGGTATACGGGGATCTGCTCGGCATGAGCCACGACGAAATCGACGACCTGCGCGCCCGTGGCGTGTTGTGACAGAAGGAAATTGAAACGATGACGAATCTTCTCCGCCGCTCCGAGCTCGCGGTGCCCGCCTGCAGCGACAACATGTTCGACAAGGCGGCCGGGTGCGGTGCCGACCTGGTGTTCCTCGACCTCGAGGACGCCACGCCCGCCGCGTTCAAGGAGGAATCGCGCGGCAAGGCGATCAGCGCGCTCAACGACCTGGACTGGGGCCGCACCGTGCGGGCGGTGCGGATCAACGGCCTGGACACCCGGTGGTGCCACGACGACGTCATCGAGGTGGTGACCAGGGCCGGCCGCAACCTCGACACCATCATCATCCCCAAGGCCCGCACCGCCCGCGACGTGTGGTGGGTGGACGTCCTGCTCACCCAGCTGGAATCAAAACTGGACCTGGACAAGCGGATCCGGCTCGAGGTGCTGATCGAAGAGGTCGAAGGTTTGGCCAACGCCGAAGAGATCGCGGCGGCCAGCGATCGCCTCGACGCCCTGATCTTCGGGGTGGGCGACTTCTCGCTGTCACAGGGCGCGCGGGTGGACACCAACTTCGTCCCGCTGGGCGAGTATCCGGGCGAGTTCTGGGCCTACGCGCGCAACAAGGTGATCGTCGCCGCGCGCATCGCGGGCATCGACGCGATCGACGCGCCGTACCCCGACTACCGCGACCTCGCCGGGTATGAGCGCGACGCCCGGCGCGCGTCGCTGCTCGGCTACACCGGGAAGTGGGCCATCCACCCCGACCAGGTTCCGGTCGCCAACGAGGTCTACGCCCCGACCGCCGACGAGATCGCCCGCGCCGAAGCCAACGTCGCCGCCTACCGGGAGGCCGAGGCCAAAGGCCGGGGAGCCGTCGGGGTGAACGGCGTCCTGGTCGACGCCGCCCACGTCAAGCAGGCGGAGCAGACGCTGGCGCGCGCGGCCCTGATCAAGGCCAGGCACGTTTGATGGCGGCGACCCGCTGCGCCCGGCTACGGCCTATAGCGGCGACCCGCTGCGCCCGGCTACGGCCTATAGCGGCGACCCGCTGCGCCCGGCTACGCCGCGCTTGCGATCGCCGCGGCCGCGCTTGCGATCGCCGCGGCCGCGCTTGCGATCGCCGCTAGTCGATCACCACCAGGAGGTCGCCGCCCTCGACTTGTGCGGTGCGCGACACCGCGATTCGCGCGACCTTGCCGGCCTTGGGGGTGGTGACGGCGGCCTCCATCTTCATGGCCTCGATCGTCGCGATCGTCTGGCCGGCCTCGACCTCCTCGCCGACCTCGGCGGTGACCGTGACGACGCCGGCAAAGGGGGCGGCGACGTGATCGGGATTGGCGCGGTCGGCCTTCTCGGCGGCCGGGACGTCGGTGGCGATGCTGCGGTCGCGCACCACGACGGGCCGCAGCTGACCGTTGAGGATGCACATCACGGTGCGCATGCCGCGTTCGTCGGGGTCGGAGATGGCCTCCAACCCGATCAGCAGCTCCACACCGCGCTCCAGCTCCACGCGATGCTCGTCCCCCTGGCGCAGCCCGTAGAAGAACTGGTTGGCGCTCAATCCGGAGGTGTCGCCGTAGGCCTCGCGGTGGTCCTCGAGCTCTCTGGCCGGCCCGGGGAACAGCAGCCGGTTCAGCGCCGCCTGCCGTTCGGCGCCCGGTGTGGCCAACGCCTTTTCATCGTCGGCCGTCAGCGGCTGCTCGGGCTTGGCCGGGCCGCGGCCGTCTAACGCCTTGGTACGCAACGGCTCCGGCCAGCCGCCGGGCGGATCGCCGAGTTCGCCGCGCAGGAACCCGATCACCGAATCCGGGATGTCATAGCGCGCGGGATCTTCGGCGAAGTCTTGCGCGCTGACGCCGGCCCCGACCAGCGCCAGCGCCAGGTCGCCGACCACCTTGCTCGACGGCGTGACCTTGACGAGGTGCCCGAGGATGGCGTCGGCGCCGGCGTAGGCGTTTTCGATGTCCTCGAACCGGTCGCCGAGCCCCAGCGCGATGGCCTGCTGGCGCAGGTTCGACAGTTGGCCACCGGGGATCTCGTGGTGGTAGACGCGGCCCGTCGGGGACGGCAGCCCGGATTCGAACGGCGCGTACACCTTTCGCAGCGCCTCCCAGTACGGTTCCAGGTCGCACACCGCCGGCAGCGACAACCCGGTGTCGTAGTCGGTGTTGGCGGCGGCGGCCACGATCGATGACAGCGCGGGCTGGCTGGTGGTCCCCGCGAGCGGGGCAGCGGCACCGTCGACGGCGTCGGCCCCCGCGTGCCAGGCCGCCACGTAGCTCGCGAGTTGTCCGCCCGGGGTGTCGTGGGTATGCACGTGCACCGGCAGGTCGAACCGGGATTTGAGCGCCGAGACCAGCGTCGCGGCGGCCGGCGCGCGTAACAACCCGGCCATGTCCTTGATCGCCAGGACGTGCGCGCCCGCTTCGACGATCTGTTCGGCCAACTTGAGGTAATAGTCGAGCGTGTAAAGCTTTTCGGCCGGATCGCTGAGATCCCCGGTGTAGGACATCGCCACCTCGGCCACCGCCGCCCCGGTGTCGCGCACCGCGTCGATGGCCGGGCGCATCGAGTCGACGTTGTTCAACGCGTCGAAGATCCGGAAGATGTCGATGCCGGTGGCCGTCGCCTCCTCGACGAACGCCGTCGTCACCGTCTCCGGATAGGGCGTGTAGCCGACGGTGTTGCGTCCGCGCAGCAGCATCTGCAGGCAGATGTTGGGCATCGCCTCCCGCAGCGCCGCCAGCCGCTCCCAGGGGTCCTCCTTCAAGAACCGCAGCGCCACATCGTAAGTTGCGCCGCCCCAGCACTCCACCGACAACAGTTGCGGCATGGTCCGCGCGAGGTAGGGCGCGACCTTGATCAGGCCGCTGGTGCGGACGCGGGTCGCCAGCAGCGACTGGTGCGCGTCGCGGAACGTGGTGTCCGTGACGGCGACGCCGCGCGACTCGCGGAGCCAGGCCGCGAATCGCTGGGGTCCGAGTTCGGTCAGACGCTGCTTGGAGCCCGCGGGTGGGTCGGTCGACAGGTCGATGTCGGGCAGCTTGTCGTGCGGGTACACCGTTGACGGGCGCTCACCGTGGGGCTTGTTGACGGTGACGTCGGCCAGGTAGTTGAGGATCTTGGTGCCGCGGTCGGCCGAGCTGCGCGCGGTGAGCAGCTGCGGGCGTTCCTCGATGAACGACGTGGTGATGCGCCCGGCCTGGAAGTCGGGGTCGTCCAGGACCGCTTGCAGGAAGGGGATATTCGTCGACACACCGCGGATGCGGAACTCCGCGACCGCCCGCCGGGCGCGGCGCACCGCGGTGGGGAAGTCGCGGCCCCGGCAACTGAGCTTGATCAGCATCGAGTCGAAATGCGCGCTGATCTCCGCGCCCAGGGTGGTGCCGCCGTCCAGTCGTATTCCCGCGCCGCCCGGGGTGCGGTAGGCGGTGATGCGGCCGGTGTCCGGGCGGAAACCGTTCGCCGGGTCTTCGGTGGTGATGCGGCATTGCAGCGCCGCGCCGTGCGGGACGATCGAACCCTGGTGCAGGCCAATCTCTTCCAGCGTTTGACCGGACGCGATGCGCAGCTGGGCGGACACCAGGTCGACGTCGGTGATCTCCTCGGTCACCGTGTGCTCCACCTGGATGCGGGGATTCATCTCGATGAACACGTGATTGCCGCGTTCGTCGAGCAAGAACTCGACCGTGCCCGCGCAGGTGTAGCCGATGCTTTGCGCGAACGCCACCGCGTCGGCGCAAATACGTTCGCGCAGTTGTGGATCCAGGTTCGGCGCCGGGGCGATCTCGATCACCTTCTGGTGCCGCCGCTGCACGCTGCAGTCCCGTTCGTAGAGGTGGATCACGTTGCCGTGGTTGTCCGCCAGGATCTGGACCTCGATGTGGCGCGGGTTGATCACCGCCTGTTCGAGAAACACCGAGGCATCCCCGAAGGCGGATTCGGCCTCCCGGCTGGCCGCCTCGATCGCCTCCGGCAGCGCCGCGGGGTCGGTGACCCGGCGCATCCCGCGGCCGCCACCACCGGCGACCGCCTTGACGAACAGCGGAAATGTCATCGACTCGGCGGCTGTCACCAGCTCGTCCACCGATGTCGAGGGCGCCGAGGACGCCAGCACCGGCAGGCCCGCCGCCCGCGCCGCCGCGATCGCGCGCGCCTTGTTGCCGGTGAGCTCGAGCACCTCGGCGCTCGGGCCGACGAACGTGATGCCCGCGGCCGCGCACGCCGCCGCCAGGTCCGGGTTCTCGGACAGGAACCCGTAGCCCGGGTAGATGGCGTCCGCCCCGCACGCCTGCGCCGTGGCGACGATGTCGTCGACCGACAGGTAGGCGCGGACCGGGTGGCCCTCCTCACCGATCTGGTACGACTCGTCGGCCTTGAGCCGGTGCACCGAATTGCGGTCCTCGTAGGGGTAGACCGCCACGGTGGCCATTTCCAGTTCGTAGGCGGCGCGGAAGGCGCGGATCGCGATCTCACCGCGATTGGCGACCAGGACTTTCGTCAACACGGTACTTACGATAGAGCGCGTTGCGGCGGTCCGACATACTCGCTCAGCGGACGGATCAACGCGTTCGACGCGGTCTGCTCGATGATGTGCGCCGTCCATCCGGTGATCCGGCTCATCACGAAAATCGGGGTGAAAGCCCCGATGTCGAAGCCCATCAGGTAATAGGCCGGGCCGGTGGGAAAGTCCAGGTTCGGCTTGATGCCATTGGCTTGGGCCATCCCCTTTTCCAGGACCTCGTAGATGTCAAGCCACCTCTGACCGTCGCGCGCCGCGGCGACGCGCGTGAGCGCCGCCTTCATGGTCGGCACCCGGGAGTCGCCGTTCTTGTAGACGCGGTGACCGAAGCCCATGATCTTGTCTTTGCGATCCAGCTTGCCAGACAACCACTCCGAAGCCCGTTCGGCGCTTCCGATTTCGATCATGTCGTGCATGACCGCTTCGTTGGCCCCGCCGTGCAGCGAGCCCTTGAGCGCACCGATGGCGGCCGTGACCGCGCTGTAGATGTCGGACTGGGTCGAGGTGACCACGCGCGCGGCGAAGGTGGAGGCGTTGAAGCTGTGCTCGGCGTAGAGCACCATCGACTGTTCGAACGCGTCGACGATCACCTGCTCGGGGACGTCGCCGAAGCACATGTGCAAGAAATTCTGGGCGTAGCTCATGTGGCTGTGGGGCGCGATGGGTTCCAGTCCGCGCCGGCGGCGCATGTCGGCCGCGACGACGGTGGGCAGCACCGCGAACATCCGCAAGGCCTTGGCGTAGTTGGCCCCCGGGCTGTTGTCGTCCTCATCGGGATCTTCGGCGCCCATCGAGCTGACGAAGGTGCGCACGACGTCCATGGGGTGGCAGGTGTCGGGCAACTTGGTCAGCAGCGACAACTGGGACCGGTTCAGCCGACGCGCCGCTCGTTCCCGCTGGGTGAACAGCGCCAGCTGCTGCTCGTCGGGCAACTCGCCGTGCCACAGCAGGTAGGCGACCTGCTCGAAGCTGCACGTGGCCGCGAGGTCCTGCACGGCGTACCCGCGGTAGGTCAGCGAGTTGGTCTCCGGGACGACCTTGGAGATGGCGGTGGTGTCGACGACGACGCCGGCCAGGCCTTTGTAAATGCGGGGCTTGTTGTCTTCGACGGTGCTCATGGCGCGACTCCTTGGACGGAAAAGTTGTAGAGGTCGGAATCGAATTGGGTGTAATCGGCGTAGCGCAGCAGTTCGTAGAGGCGGCTGCGGTGCTGCATCCGCTCGGTCAGGCCGGATTGTGTTCCGGTCTCGGCGATTTCGCGAAGGCCCGCCTCGACGGCGTGCATGGCCAGCCGCAGCGTGGTGACGGGGTAGATCACCACGTTGTAGCCGATGTCGGACAGCTGTTGGGTGGTCAGCAGCGGCGACTTGCCGAACTCGGTCATGTTGGCCAGCAAGGGTGTGTCCACCGCGGTGCGGAACCGCTCGAATTCCGTTGGGCTGCCCAAGGCTTCGGTGAAGATCAGGTCCGCACCCGCGTCGGCGTAGGCCTTGGCGCGCTCGATCGCCGCCCCCACCCCCTCGATGCCGGCGGCATCGGTGCGGGCGCAGACGATGAAATTCGGGTCGCGGCGCGCGGAGACGGCGGCCCGCAGCCGTTTGATCATCTCGCCGGCCGGCACCACGGCCTTGCCGTCGAGATGCCCGCAGCGCTTGGGGTTTTCCTGGTCCTCCAGGTGGCAGCCCGCCAGGCCGGCGTCCTCGAGCACCGTCACGGTACGCGCCGCGCTCATCGGCTCACCGAAGCCGGTGTCGGCGTCGATCAGGGTGGGCAGGTCGCTCACCCCCGCGATCTGGGCGCCTCGCCCGCTGACCTCGGTCAGGGTGGTCAGGCCGATGTCGGGCAGGCCGAGGTCGGCCGAAAGCGCCGCGCCCGACACGTACACGCCGTCGAACCCGAGCTCGGCGACGAGCTTGGCCACCAGTGGTGAGAAGGCGCCCGGGAACCGTTGCAGCCGACCGCTTTCCAGCGCGTCGCGGAACCGCGCCCGCTTGTCGGTCGCCGGAACGGCCCCGCCGATCAGCCCGCCCATCAGAAAATCCCCGGCCCGATCGCGGGCGCCTTGTCGAGAATCAGCGGAGCGACCGTGATGTTGAGCGCGCCCAAAGCGCCCGCCTGCAGGTCCGCCAGGGCTTCGGCCGCCGACAGGAACCGCTGCTGCTCGCCCTCGCCGACCACGCCCTCGGCCAGCTCGGTGAACTTCCCGACGTACTGCTTGCGCTCGAATGGCCGCGCCCCCAGCGGATGAGCGTCGGCGACGGCGAGCTCGTCGACGATGACCTCGCCGTTCTTGAGGGTGACCTCCGCGCGCGCGCCGAACGCCTTCTCCGCCGGATCGGTCGAGTGGTAGCGCCGGGTCCATTCGGGATCCTCGACCGTCGAGATCTTGTGCCACAGCTCGACGGTGTCGGGGCGACGCGCCCGCTGCGGCGCATACGAGCGCTCGTGATGCCAGGTGCCGTCCTGCAGCGCGACCGCGAAGATGTACATCACCGAGTGATCCAGCGTCTCGCGCGAAGCGTCGGGATCGAACTTCTGCGGATCGCCCGACCCGGTGCCGATCACGTAGTGGGTGTGATGGCTGGTGTGCAGCACGATGGTCGCGACCTGGTTCAAATCGCCGATCCGTTCGCGCATCCGGCGCGCGAGGTCGATCAGCGCCTGACTCTGATACTCCGCCGAGTGTTCCTTGGTGTAGCTGTCGAGGATGGCGCGCTTCGGCTCGCCGGGCTCGGGCAGCGGGACGTGATAGGTGTGCTCGGGCCCCGAAAGCAGCCAGCCGATCACGCCGTCCTCGCCCTCCCAGATCGGGGCCGGCGCGCCCTCACCGCGCATGGCGCGGTCGACGGCCTCGATGGCGACCTTGCCCGCCCAGGCGGGCGCGTACGCCTTCCAGCTCGAGATCAGGCCCTTGCGCGACTGCCGGGTCGACGTCGTCAGGTGCAGCGCCTGGCCGATCGCCTGATAGATGGTCTCTTTGTCCAGGCCCAACATCGTGCCCAGGCCGGCTGCCACCGACGGGCCCAGGTGCGCGACGTGGTCAATCTTGTGCTCGTGCAGGCAGATTCCCTTGACCAGGTCGATCTGGATCTCGTAGCCGGTCGCGATGCCCCGGATCAGGTCGGCGCCGCCGATCCCCAGGTGCTGCGCCACCGCCACCAGGGCGGGAATGTTGTCACCGGGATGCGAGTACTCGGCGGCCAGAAACGTGTCGTGGAAATCCAATTCGCGCACCGCGACGCCGTTGGCCCAGGCCGCCCACTCCGGGGAGTAGTCGCCCTCGATCCCGAAAACCTTGGCGCCCTTGGCCGCGGCGGGGTGCGCCCGCGCCTGAGCCCGCGCGACCGCCACCGGCCGGCGGAGCAGCGAGGCGGCCGAGACGGCGGCGTTGTCGATGATGCGGTTGATCACCATCGCCTCGACGTCGGCGGGCACGGCGACCAGGTCGGCCGCGACCTCGGCGATCTTCCACGCGAGGTGTTCACTGCGGGGGAAGTCGTCGGCGCTACGACGGGTTCGAACATCATGAATGCGCATAACTCGCACAGTACGCAGGGCTGAAGTCGGCGTAAATCCCCTGTAAAAGCGTAATCTTGTGTCCTTGTCCGCGGCAGTTTGCGAATCTTGTGAAAGGAGTTGGGCGTACGGTGGGTTCCGTGGCGAAGACGTTCGCCGGCGCGCGGCTACGGCGATTGCGCGAGGAACTGGGGCTGACCCAGGTGGCGCTGGCCCGCGTCCTGGGGCTGTCGACCAGCTACGTCAACCAGCTGGAAAACGACCAGCGCCCGATCACCGTGCCGGTACTGCTCACGCTCACCGAACGATTCGACCTGCCGAGCCAGTACTTCGCGCCGGAGTCCGACGCCCGCTTGATCTCCGACCTGCGGGAGGTGCTCGCCGAGGCGCCCGCGACGGCCGGGCAGGTCGAGGAGCTCGTCGCCCGCATGCCCGCGATCGGTCAGACCCTGGTCAACCTGCACAGGCGGCTGCACGACACGACGGCCGACCTGGAGGCCCTGCACAGTCGCGCGAATTCGGAAGTCTCGGACGCGTCGTCGCTGTCCCAGCAGCCGATGCCGTTCGAAGAGGTTCGCGATTTCTTCTACGACCGCAAGAACTACATCGGCGAACTGGATCTCGCGGCCGAAGAGCTGTTCACCAAGAACCACTTGCGAATCGGCGGACTCGACGGCCAGCTCG
This sequence comes from Mycobacterium paraintracellulare, assembly GCF_000276825.1. Taxonomy (NCBI): domain Bacteria; kingdom Bacillati; phylum Actinomycetota; class Actinomycetes; order Mycobacteriales; family Mycobacteriaceae; genus Mycobacterium; species Mycobacterium paraintracellulare. The sequence goes on from NC_016948.1 coordinate 312,039, forward strand.
CGGAGCTGCTCGCCGAACAGCTCGGCGTCTCGGTGGTGATCGACGACGGTCAGGTGTTGGATCCCAACTCCAAACGCCGGTTTGCGCCCGAATCGAAAACCCTGTACCTGGCTCGGTGGCTGCATCCGGGCCAGCGTGCCTTTCAACTCGCCACCCAGATCGCCCTGCTCACCCAGGCCAAGTTGATCACCGGGATCATCGCCGGCGACGACCAGCTCAGCGACGACGCCCGCAGCGTGGCGCGCATCGGGCTGGCCAACTATTTCGCCGGCGCCCTGCTGCTTCCCTACCTGAGATTCCTCGAGGCCGCCGAGGACGTCCGCTACGACATCGACCAGCTGGCAAGGCGATTCGAGGTGGGATTCGAAACCATCTGCCACCGGCTGTCCACCCTGCAGCGCCCGAACGCGCGGGGCGTGCCGTTCATCTTCGTCCGCACCGACAGCGCCGGCAACATCTCTAAACGCCAGTCCGCCACCGCTTTTCACTTCTCACGCGTCGGCGGCAACTGTCCGCTGTGGGTGGTCCACCACGCGTTCTCGCGGCCCGGCCAGTTTCTGACCCAAGTCGCGCAGATGCCCGACGAGCGCACCTACTTCTGGGTCGCGCGAACCACCACGACGGAGCCGAGCCGATACCTCGGCCCGGACAAGAGTTTCGCCATCGGACTGGGGTGTGACGTCGCGCACGCGGAGAAGCTGATCTACTCCGTCGGCATCGATTTGGGCGACGCCGAGTCGATCGTGCCGATCGGCGCCGGCTGCAAGATCTGCGACCGGCCCGCGTGCCCGCAACGCGCGTTCCCATACCTCGGCCATCCGGTGTACGTCGACCCCCACAGCAGCACCGATCTGCCGTATCCGCCGGCGATCACGCCTTGAGCGCGGTCAGGTCGGGCCGGCCGCCGAGGCGCTGAACGGTGGCGCTGGCGGCCGCGGCCGCAAGCTCGCCGGCCTCCGGTGGTGCGGCGCCATCACGCAGCGCGGCGATCAGCCCGGCCACGAACGCGTCGCCCGCGCCGGTCGGATCCACCACGTCGACGTCGGCGAATTCGAAGAGCCGGCTGCCACCGTCCCACGCCACCAGGTCACCGACCTTCGGAACCGCGAGGGCGACCAGTCCCGGACCGCAGGCCAACAGGCGGTCGGCCAGCTCGCGCGCCTGCGCCGCCGTGCCGATCTCCCGGCCCGCGATGAGCGAGGCTTCCGTGGCGTCGGCGCGGATCACGTCGACCGCCGCGAGCAGGTCGGCCCGAATGTGCTCGGCGGGCGCGCCGTCGGCCACGACGCGCAGACCCCGCCGCCGAGCGCGTTGCGCGGCTTCCAACGCGGTGGCCGGCGGCTGCTGCAGCTGAATGGAAACGGTGTCGGCGGTGTCGAACACGGACCGATCGAGGTCGGCGACTTGGATCAGCGAGCTTTCGGGCACGTCTTCGAGGAGCATGCGTTCCGGCGGTTTTGGGACCACATCGATCAACAGCGCCGTGGTGCCGCGACGCGCGACGCCGCCGACGTCGATGCCGTCCCGTTGGGCCTGCGCCAGGATCGACGTCCCCGCGTCGTCGTCACCGGCCACCGCGATGAGGGCGACCGGTACACCCAGCTGCGCCAGGCCGACCGCCTGATTGGCGCCCTTGCCGCCCAGCAGCTCCTTGCGCTGCAGGACCGTGGTGGAATCGTCGGTCGTCGGCGGCCCATCGGTACGCAGCACCAGATCGCGTGCGATCTGGCCGATCACGACAACGCCCATGGGTCCACAGTGCCCGGTCTTGACGGGCACGGCAACGCGATGATCGAGTGAGCCATGCCCAAGGTCGCGGTACTCGACGACTACGCGGGAGTGGCGTTGCGGGTCGCCGACTGGTCGCCCGTGCAGACACGCTCGGAGGTAACCGTTTTCGATCGCCACCTCTCCGAGGACGCGGCCGCCGAAGCGCTGCGGCCGTTCGACGTGGTGTGCACCCTGCGCGAGCGGATGGCGTTTCCGTCGACCCTCATCGCGCGGCTGCCGAACCTGAAACTGATCACCATCGTCGGCAGGAGCCTGCCGAACCTGGACCTGGCCGCCGCCACCGAGCACGGGATCCTGGTCGCTCACTCCGATTTCGCGCATCCCCGATTCAGGGCAATGCGCGATGCGACGCCGGAACTCGCGTGGGGCCTGATGATCGCGACGGTGCGCAATCTCGCCGAAGAGCATCGCAACATGCGCGACGGCGGTTGGCAGAGCGCCGCAGGTATGACGCTGGCGGGCAAGACGCTCGGCCTGCTCGGTCTGGGCAGGGTCGGCAGACGAATGGCCGAGTATGCCAAGGCGTTCGGCATGGACGTGATCGCGTGGAGCCAAAATCTCACCGCGGACACCGCCGCGAGCGTGGGGGCCCGGCGCGTGCAGAAGTCGGAGCTGTTCGCTGCCTCCGACGTGGTCTCCATCCATGTGGTGCTCTCGGAGCGCACCCGGGGGCTGGTCGGCGCGTCCGAGCTGGCCTTGATGCAGCCGCACGCCTACCTGATCAACACGTCGCGGGGTCCGATCGTCGACGAGGCTGCGCTGCTCGCGGCGTTGGAGTCGGGGCGCATCGCCGGTGCCGGGCTGGACGTGTACGACGTCGAACCGCTGCCCGGCGATCACCGGTTGCGGCGGCTGCCGAATGTGACGCTGTCTCCCCACCTGGGGTACGTCACCCGCGAGATGCTCGGCGCCTTCTACTCCGACACCGTGGAGTCAGTGGTGGCATGGCTGGACGGGACGCCCGTTCGGATCGCCAATCCCGAGGTGTTGCACCGACGCTGACCGCTCACTTCCGTTTCCAGTGCGGGCTTTTGACCGCGTCGAGAGCCTCGGTGACGTAGCGGTCGAGCGGCCGCGGCTTTCCCGATTGTCGTACCCATTGCTGGAAAGCGAAATCCGCCGCCGCGAAGGCCAGTTGGACCAGCAAGCCCGGACGCAGATCGGCGTCGGCGTTGACGCCCATTCGTTCGGCGATGAGTTTGGTCGCCCGGTCCTTGTCGGCGGGCCGGTGCACCGTGACCTTGTCGAGCAGGTCGGGGGCCACCAGCAGGGCTTCGCGCCATTCCTCGGTGTCGGCCTGCTCGAACGAGCGGGTGCGGGTGACGATGGCGTTGATCAGCGCGATGTCGGGTGGTTCGGCGGCCGGGCGGCCTTCGAGGAGGTTGACTATCGCGGCGCCGCCATAGCGCACCGGCGCAAGCAGCAGCTCCTCCTTCGCCGGCACGTGGCGGAAGAAGGTGCGCGGGGAAACGCCTGCGGCCGTGGCGATTTCCTCCGTCGTCACCGCGTCATACCCGCGCTCCACGAACAGCCGGAACGCCGCGCGCCGGATGTCGGCGCGGATCTGCGCGCGCTGCCGATCGCGGAGCGACTCTGGTCGGGTGGGCGAGGTCACCGGAAGCAGCCGATCCCGCCGTCGACGTGGATGGTCTGCCCGGTGATGAACGTCGCGTCACTGCCGAGCAGGAACGCCACCAGCGCGCCCACGTCGGTGCGGACGTCGCCGATGCGCTTCATCGGGACGCGGCCCACGGCCTTCTCGTATTCCTTGGGCGCGAACGACTTCCAGTACTTGACGCCGTCCGACTCGGCGAATGGGCAGATGACGTTGACGCGGATGTTGTCGCGTCCCCATTCGAGCGCCGCGACCTTGGACAGTCCGCGGATGCCTTCCTTGGCGGCCGCGTACCCACCCCACTTGGGCTCGCCGCCGGTACCCGTCCCGGAGCCGAGGTTGACGATCGACCCGCCGCCCTCCCTGACCATCAGCGGGTGCACGGCCTGCATGAGCAGGAAGGTCGCCCGGGGCCCGACGTCGTAGCCGAGCGCGAGGTCTTCGGTGGTGATGTCGACGAACGCCTTGGGCTCGTTGGTGGCGATCGCGTTGTTCACCAGGCCGTGCACGGTACCGAAGGCGTCGATCGCGGCGGTCGCGATCCGCGGCGCACTGTCGGGGTCGCGCAGGTCTGCGACGAGCCGTTCGACCCGTCCGATCGCCCTGAGTTCGGTGGTGGTCGCCTCGAGGGCCTCCTCCTGGATGTCGACCAGCAGCACCGCCGCGCCGCGTTCGAGCAACGCGGTGGCCACGCCCTTGCCGACGCCCTGGGCGGCGCCGGTGACGATCGCGACGTGCCCGCGCATCGAATCGGGGTGGCTGTAGCTCATTCGGCGGGTCCCATCTGTAGCGCCACGCCCCGGTGCAGTTCGTAGGTGCTCCGCGCGCCGTTGGGCAGTTCGATGAACTCCACCGGCGTCCCGTCCGGATCCTTGACGAAAAACATTCGGACACCGCCGATCTCGAAGGGATCCTGGTCGGGGGTGTAACCGGCGGAGACGATGCGGCGATGGGTGTCGTCGAGGTCGGGCACCGACAGCGAGACGTTGTGGATCCCGGTGATGCCCCGTCGCGGTTTGTGTTCGGTCGGCTTGCTGCCGATCGACAGCAGCTCGATCATCAACCCGCCCAGCAGCCCGCCGACGACCCGCCCCTCCTGCTTGCGGGTCGCGTGCAACACCGCATCGAAAGGCTCTCCGGAGATGAGCGTTTCGAAGACCACGTCCATGCCCAGGACGTCGCGGTAGAACGCCAGTGCGCGGTCCATGTCGGTGACGCCGACGACGAGGTGACAGAACGACACGTCGTCGAGGGTCATGGCCTGCCCGCCGCGAGATTCGGGGCCGGGCGGCCGGCGAACAACGGCAGATCGAGGTAGGTCTTGATGCCCGGTTCGGCGGCGCAGACGTCGGGAACGGCGTTGATGCAGTGGTTGGCAGTGACCACGACGCCGGGATTCTTGATCAGCCCTTCGGCGATCGTCTCCGGCTGCAGCCCCTTGAAGGTGAGGCTCACGTCGGGGTCGCCGGTGATGTCGACCTCGAAGCGTTCGCCGCGCCCACCGAAATCCCAGGCGGGATCGAGGTTTTCCTCGCCCATCAGCCAGTTGACCGCCGCGGTGATGACCGGCTCGCCATCGACCAGCGCTTGCCAGCGGAAGCGGCGCGCCGCCACGGTGCCGACGGCGATCGGGAAGGGGTCGTAGTCGATCTCCGCGGTCGCCACGGCGACATCTTGGATGGTCCTGATGTTGGGGTCGATGCGAAAACCCATGTGATCGGCGATCATCCGCACCGACTGCTTGAAGCCCCCGTCGAGCAGTCCGGCCATCGGCCCCTGGGTGGCCTCCTCGGGCGTGCCGCCGAATCCCATGATGTGGCGGACCACGTCGGGTGCGTTGTAGGTGCGGATGTCGGAGAACTCCTCGGCGCGCACGTGCGTGATCGCCGACGACAACGAGGACACCATGAGCGGGAATCGCTCCGTGATGCCCCCGGGGTGGATCCCCGAACCATGCAGCGTGACACCGCTTTCCGCCGCGGCGTCGGCGACGGCCCGGTGGCGCGGGTTGGCCGGGTCGGGGTAGACCCAGCCGACCGGTGTGACGACGTTCTTGCCGGATCGCAGGATCGCGATGACCTCGTCGTCGTTGGGGATCAGCGGGCTGTACATGACGCAGTCGGCGTCCAGCGCCAGCACCTCGTCGGCGCTCGTGGTGGCCGTGACACCGAGATCCTGGGTGCCGATGATCCGCCCGACGTCGACACCGTTCTTGTCCGCGCTGTGCACCCAGCACCCGACGAGTTCCAGCTGTGGGTGATTGAGGACGCACTGGATCGCCGCCTTACCCACACCGCCGGTCGCCCACTGGATGACACGAAGTTTGGACGGGCTACTCATCATTGACCTCCCGGACTGCGGTGCGCGACCTTTACACATCGGCGAACAACATGGCAGGCTATGACTTGCTGACAGTGACTGTCAATGATCGCCTACTTCGGGAAGGGTCTGTTGATGAGCGTCCTCGACGGGAAGATCGCGATCGTGACCGGCACCAGCCGCGGCGTGGGCGTCGGCATCGCCCACGAGCTGCTGCGGGCGGGCGCGACGGTCATCGGCTGCTCGCGTTCGCCGCTCGATGGCCTTCCCGGCATCGAAAAAGACTGGGCGCCGCGCGCTTTCCAGAGGGTCTGCGATCAGGGTGACTATCGGTCGATCGACTCGTTCGTCGCGGACGTCGTGGCCGCCCACGGCCGGGTCGACATCCTGGTGAACAACGCCGGCGGCACCGTTCCGGCGCCGCACGTCGAGAGCATTCCCGAACTGGTGCAACGCATTCAGGGCGCGCCCGCCAGCGACGACGAGTACGCGCGCACCGCCCTGTTCCATGCGTTTGCGGTGCAGATGAACCTGATCAGCCCGCTGTGGTTCGCCATCCGCGCCTATCGGCAGATGCAGACCCAGGACGGCGTCGGTTGCATCATCAACATCTCCAGCGGCGCGGGACATCCGGCGGGATCGCCGACGCTGGTCTCCTACGGCGCGGCCAAAAGCGGCCTCAACCACCTCACCCGATCCCTGGCCGAGGAGTGGGGGCCGAAGGTCCGCGTCAACTGCGTGGCGTTGGGCCCGACGATGACGGAAAACTTCCGGTCGTTTGTGCTGCCCAAGGACGATCCGACCGGCGAGAGGTACTTCGCCGCCGTTCCGCTGCGCCGCGCCGGCGAGCCCGCGGAGGTGGGGCGGGTGTGCGTGTTCCTCGCGGGCGGGCAGGCCGACTTCGTCAACGGCACCACCATCGAATGCGACGGCGGGATGCTGCCCGGTGTGCTCTATGACGCGGGGCTGAAGACGATCACCGACCTGTTGTGACCGGCTGGTAGCTGGAACCCTTCTGGGACAACGGGACTCGCGCGATCACCGTCCGCCCGACTGCCGCGTTCGCGGTCACCGCGACCGACCGGCGGGTGATCGGCTCGTCGCCGATCTGGGCAGACATGCACACAGCGGCGTCAGTCGCGGTCTAATGGGTGGATGGAACTGATGATGCCCACCGACGCGATCTTTCTCCTGGGAGAGTCTCGCGAACATCCCATGCACGTCGGAGGCTTGCAGTTGTTCGAGCCCCCGCCGGGCGCCGGGCGAGGCTTCGCCCGTGAGCTGCACAAGCAACTGACCGCTCAGCGGGAGTTCCAACCCACGTTTCGCAAGCATCCCGCGAAGTTCGTCGGCGGCATCGCGAACCTGGGGTGGTCGTATGACGACGACATCGATGTCGACTATCACGTCCGGCGTTCGGCGCTGCCGTCACCCAAACGGGTCCGCGAACTGCTCGAGCTGACGTCGCGGTGGCACAGCACCCTGCTGGACCGTCATCGCCCGTTGTGGGAGACGCACATCGTCGAAGGCCTCAAGGACGGCCGGTTCGCCATCTACACCAAGGTGCACCATGCACTGATCGACGGCGTCTCGGCGCAGAAGCTGATGCAGCGCGCGCTGTCCACCGACCCCGACGACCCCGAGATCCGCGCCCCGTGGAGCCTGAGCAAACCCAAGCGCAGATCCAGCCCGTCGTCTCGCTTGGGTTCATTGGCCCGTGCGGCGGGATCCGTTGCGGCACTTGCTCCCTCGACGGTAGGACTGGCGCGCGCCGCGCTACTCGAGCAGCAGCTGACGTTGCCGTTCGGCGCGCCGAAGACCATGCTGAACGTCAAGATCGGCGGCGCTCGCCGCTGCGCCGCGCAGTCCTGGTCGCTGGACCGCATCAAAAGCGTGAAGCGGGCCGCCGGCGTCACGGTGAACGACGTCGTCTTGGCGATGTGTTCGGGGGCCCTGCGCTATTACCTCCTCGAGCAGAACGCGCTGCCGGACACGCCGCTGATCGCGATGGTCCCGGTGAGCCTGCGCACCGAGGAAGAGGCCGACGCCGGTGGCAACATGGTCGGAGCCATCCTGTGCAACCTCGCGACCGACACCGACGATCCCGCGCAGCGTCTGCTGACCATCAGCGATTCGATGTGCAGCAACAAGAAGGTCTTCTCGCAGTTGCCGCGGCTTCAGGCGCTGGCGCTGTCCGCCGTCAACACCTCGGCGCTGGCGTTGGCGGCGGTGCCCGGCTGGGTGGCGTCGACGTCGCCGCCTTTCAACATCATCATTTCGAACGTGCCGGGGCCCACGCAGCCGATCTACTACGGGGGAGCGCGGCTCGACGGCAACTATCCGCTGTCCATCGCGCTGGACGGCCAGGCGCTGAACATCACCCTGGCCAGCAACGCCGGCAATCTGGACTTCGGTCTGGTGGGGTGCCGGCGCAGCGTGCCGCACCTGCAGCGCCTGCTCGCGCATCTGGAATCCTCGCTCAAGGATCTGGAACGCGCTGTGGGAGAATAGAAGTCGATGGCAAAGCTGAGCGCGGGTGTGATGCTGTACCGGACCTGCGACGGCGTCGTCGAGGTCTTGCTCGCACACCCGGGTGGGCCGTTCTGGGCCCGCAAGGACGACGGCGCGTGGTCGATCCCGAAAGGCGAGTACGCCGACGGGGAGGATCCCTGGGCGGCCGCGCAGCGCGAGTTCGCCGAGGAGCTGGGGTTGCCGGTGCCGGCCGGGCCGCGTGTCGACCTCGGTCAGCTGAAACAATCCGGCGCCAAGGTGGTGACCGCCTTCGCCGTGCACAGCGACCTCGACATCACCGACGCGCGCAGCAACACGTTCGAACTGGAGTGGCCAATGGGGTCGGGCACGCTGCGGGAGTTTCCCGAGGTCGATCGGGTGGGCTGGTTCGCGGTGGGGGCGGCGCGCACCAAGCTGCTGAAGGGCCAGCACGGTTTTCTCGACCGCTTGATGGCGGATCCTGCTGTGGCAGGACTATCCGAAGGGACCTGACATGCAGACACTGCGCACACCCGACGAGCGGTTCGACGAGATTCCTGGTTTCCCTTATGCGCCAAGGTATTGCGAACTGCCCGACGATGATGGCGGTGCGCTGCGCGTGGCCTGGATCGAAGACGGACCAGGAGATGCGGATCCGGTTCTCATGCTGCACGGCGAGCCGTCGTGGTCGTACCTGTACCGCAAGATGATTCCGATACTGGTGGCCGACGGTCACCGCGTCGTCTGCCCGGACCTGGTGGGTTTCGGCCGTTCGGACAAGCCGACCCGGCTCGACGACCACAGCTATGCGCGCCACGTCGAATGGATGCGCGCGCTGGCGTTCGATGTCCTCGACCTCCGCAACGTCACCCTGGTCGGTCAGGACTGGGGCGGGCTGATCGGATTGCGGCTCGCCGCAGAGCATCCCGAGCGGTTTGCCCGGATCGTCGTCGCCAACACCGGGCTTCCGAACGGGGACCAGCCGATGGCCGACATCTGGTGGCGCTTCCGGGAGGCCATCACGTCGGCGCCGGCGCTCGACATCGGCGCGTTTGTGCAGGGCGGCTGTCGCCGGCCGATGAGCGATGCCGAACGCGCGGGCTACGACGCGCCGTTTCCCGCTGACGAGTACTGCATCGGCCCCCGGGCCATGCCCGGGCTGGTGCCCACCTCTCCGGACGATCCCGCCGCGGCGGCCAACAAGGCCGCGTGGGCCAAGCTGTCGGTGAGTCCGACGCCGATGCTGGTCGCCTTCAGTGACAGCGACCCCATCACCGGGCCGATGGCCGCGATCTTTCAGCGCGAGATGCGCGGCGCGTAGGGGATCGACCACCCGGTGATCCGCGGCGCCGGACATTTCCTGCAGGAGGACGCCGGCGAAGAACTGGCCCGCCATATTGTGGCGTTCCTGCGCCGCTGAACGGGCGCGGCCCGGCGGATCGGGGGCGGGCACAATGTCAGGATGACGACCGCGCCCACCGAAGCCACCGAATCCCAGGGGCTATTGCTGCAGCTGCTGGACCCCGCCAACCGGGCCGACCCGTATCGGCTGTGCGCGCAGTTCCGCGACCGCGGGCCGTTGCAGCTGCCCGACGCCAACCTGGTGGTCTTCTTGAGCTACCGCGACTGCGACGAGGTGTTGCGGCATCCGTCGTCGAGCAGCGAGAACGCCAACTCGACGGTCGCGAAGCGGCAGGCCGAGGCCGGCACCGCACCGCCCAGGCAGGGCCCGCCGGGATTCTTGTTCCTCGACCCGCCCGATCACACCCGGCTGCGCAAGCTGGTCAGCAAGGCGTTCGCGCCGAGGGTGGTGAGCGCGCTGCAACCCGACATCCGCTCGCTGGTCGACGGATTGCTCGACCGGGTCGCCGAGAAGGGCCAGTTCGAAGTCGTCGAGGATTTCGCCTATCCCCTGCCGGTCGCGGTCATCTGCCGGTTGCTCGGTGTGCCCCTCGAGGACGAGCCGCAGTTCAGCCGCGCGTCGGCGTTGCTCGCCCAGGCGCTGGACCCGTTTTCGACGATCACCGGCGTGCCGGCGGAAGTCGCCAATGAGCGACAACAGGCCGGTACGTGGCTGCGTGATTACTTTCACGGCCTGATCGACAAGCGCCGGTCACGACCCGGTGAGGACCTGCTGTCGGGGTTGATCGCCGTGGAGGAGTCGGGGGATCAACTGACCGAGGAAGAGATCGTCTCGACCTGCAACCTGCTGCTCATCGCGGGTCACGAGACCACGGTGAACCTCATCGGGAACGCCGTGTTGGCCGTGCTGCGCAACCCAGGTCAGTGGGCAGCCCTGGGCGCCGACGCCGACCGAGCGCCCGCGATCGTGGAGGAGACCCTGCGCTACGACCCGCCCGTACAGCTGGCTGGTCGAATTGCGCTCGCCGACATGGTGATTGGGGGAGTCGAGGTGCCCGCGGGTGATGTCATGATGCTGCTGCTCGCCGGCGCCAACCGTGACCCCGCCGAATACGACCGGCCCGATGTGTTCGATCCGGATCGGAAGAACCTGCGGCACTTGGGATTCGGCCGCGGGGCGCATTACTGCCTGGGTGCGCCGTTGGCCCGGCTGGAGGCCAGCGTGGCGCTGGCGGCGGTCGCCGCGCGTTTCCCGAACGCCCGGTTGGACGGCGAACCGCAGTACAAGACCAACGTCACGCTGCGCGGACTGTCGCAGCTGACGCTCGCGATCTGATCGGCGCTCCCAGGGTTCAGCGCTCCCAGGGAGGGCTTTCGTCCATCTTCCTGTAGTACTTCGCCAGGTGGCTTTTGACCCGATCGACATCGGAGTGCGGCATGTCGATGCCGCCGCGCGCGCCGTCCATGATCGCGCCGGCGGCCATCACCCCGCGCGGCACCGCCTTGAGGGTTCCTCCGATGACGTCGGCGATCAGCAGCTTGTAGCCGGTGAAATTGTCCTTTTTGTCGCCGTCGTACCAGACGTGGGCGTCGCGGTACCTCTGGTTCGGGGCCTCCTCGGCGCCGGCCCACTTGCGGACCCGTTTCTCCGCGGCGCCACCGTCCCATTTCCGGTCGCGGTCGGCCAACGGCAGGTCTTGAAACGCTGTGACTGACATACGGGCCGCGTGCCCGCTTCGGCGGGCGTTAAACGTGTGCATTCGAAGTTATCCACAGTTGGAAGTTCTTCCACAGGTTGGCTTTTGGGTTGAGCTTCGGGTGGGCGGGCGTTGTTTGGGTGGCCGGGTTTTGTCGGTGGTGGTTGTGATGATGTGGTCATGTCGTCGACCGCGTCCGCTGAGGCTGTGGTGGTCACTGCGAGTGACCGCCTTGAGGTGTTGTTCGGGGAGTTGGCGGAGTTGGCGGGTCAGCGCAATGCGATTGATGGGCGCATTGTGGAGATCGTCGCCGAGATTGATCGTGACGGGTTGTGTGGTGTGACTGGTGCGCGGTCGGTGCCGGCGTTGGTGGCCTGGAAGCTGGGGTGTTCGTCGGGCAACGCGCACACGCTGGCCGCGATTGCGGGCCGGCTCGAGGAGTTTCCCCGTTGCGCGGCGGGCATGCGCGAGGGCCGGTTGTCGGCCGATCAGGTCGGGGTGATCGCGACGCGCGCGGGTGAGGGGTCTGATGCGCATTATGCGGAGCTGGCCGCGGTGGCAACGGTCAGTCAGTTGCGTACCGCGGTGAAGCTGGAACCGCGACCCGACCCCGGCCCGCGGCCCGAACCCGAGCCCTCGTTCACCAAGTCCTGCGATGAGTGGGGCGGTTGTTATCGGATCACGCTGGGCCATCATGATGCGGCGAAGTTCGACGCCGCTTTGGCGTCTCATCGTGAGGCGTTGACCGCGCAGTGGAAACACGATCACGCAAACGGCGAGGGTTCATCCGATCAGCGGCCGCCGTTGCCGAGTACGGTCGATGCGTTTATGCGTCTGGTGGAGGCGGGCTGGGACGTCGAGGCGACTCGGCGCCCGCATGGGCAGCACACCACGGTGGTGGCCCACCTCGATGTGGGGCGCCGCGTGGCGGGGCTGCATCTGGGTCCGCTGCTCTCGGATGCCGAGCGCCGCTTGCTGACTTGTGATGCCACCTGTGAGGTGTGGTTTGAACGCGAGGGTGAGGTCATTGGGGCGGGCCGGACCACGCGGGTGATCAATCGGCGGCTGCGCCGCGCGCTGGAGTACCGCGACCGCACCTGTGTGGTGCCCGGTTGTGGGGCCACCCGGGGTTTGCATGCCCATCACCTGTGGCATTGGGAAGACGGTGGGCCCACCGAGTTGGCCAACCTGGTGCTGGTCTGCCCCTATCACCACCGGTTGCATCACCGGGGCGCCATCACCCTCACCGGACCCGCCGACGGCCTGACCGTCACCGACGAGGCCGGCCAAATCCTGAGCCCGGGCTCACTCGCGCACCCACCCACCCGACCCCCGCCCGCGGTGCCACCGTGTCCGGGACCTACCGGTGAGCGGGCCGACTGGTGGTGGTATGACCCCTTCCAACCCCAACCACCACCGACAACCAACTAGCTGGCGGAATCAATCCTCCTACGGGATTGGGGCATCAACGGATTCGTTCGTTCGCGACCACGCCGACGCGCGCACCAATGCGAATCAAGCCCGGTGTTTTGGACAGGATCACCGAATTGGCATGGAGCGTTAACCACGCCCTTGGACAAGGCCACCATCGGCATATCGGCAATGTCCGCCGTGCTAGAGCGAAGTCTTCTTTGCCGAGTCGATTGCCTTGCGCCGCATACACCATTGGCAACGCAGGCTCCGGGCTACGAGTGAATGTGAACCGTCCCGCGTTTGATGCGCACCTCTCTTCTTGGGAAGGTGCATGTCGTGGCGAGCAAGTACGACCCGGAGACCCGGGCCAGGGCTGTGCGTTTGGTGCTGGATCATCGTGATGACTATCCAAGCGAGTGGGCGGCGATCACTGCGGTGTCTCAGCGGCTGGGGATGACCGCCGAGACGCTGCGAAGTTGGATCCGTCGGCATCAGGTCGACGAGGGTGAGCGCGACGGTGTGTCCAGTGACGCTGCGGCGCAGATCCGCGCGCTCAAGCGCCGTAACGCCGAGCTGGAGCAGACCATCGAAATCCTCAAAGCGGCAACGAGTTTCTTCGTGCGGGAGAGCGACCCGCGCAACCGCCGCTGACAGCCACGGTCTGCGAGTTCATCGCCGAGAACAGGGACCGTTTCGGGGTCGCTCCGATCTGCCGCGTGCTCTCCGAGCACGGGATGCCGATCGCCCCGAGAACGTTTCACGCCTGGGCTACGCGGGCGCCCTCGAAACGGGCCCTGTGGGATGCCACGATCACGCAGATCCTGGCCGGCTGCTACGAGCCCGACGAGCAGGGCCGCCGCAAACCGGAGTCGCTGTACGGGTCGCTGAAGATGTGGGCCCATCTGCAGCGCGAGGGCATCCCGGTGGCCAAGTCCACGGTGGAACGGCTGATGCGTAAAAACGGCTGGCAGGGCGTGCGACGCTGCAAGAAGGTGCGCACCACGATCCCGGACCCGGCCGCGGTGCGGCCACCGGATCTGGTGGACCGCCAGTTCGCCGTGCCCGCTCCCAACCTGCTGCTCGTGGCTGACTTCACCTACGTGAAGTTGGTGACCGGGATCTTCGTCTATGTCGCGTTTGTCATCGACGCTTATGCCGGAGCCATCTTGGGGTGGGAGGCGTCGGCCTCCAAGCACACCCGCTTCGTCGAATCAGCCATCCGTCAGGCCGCCGCACTACGCCGCCGCCAGGGGCATCCGATCGACGGTGCGATCCACCACAGCGATGCCGGGTCGCAATATACGAGCGTGAGATTCGGTGAGACACTGAGTCTTTCGGGGATCCGACCGTCGGTCGGTAGTGTCGGTGACGCCTACGATAACGCGTTGGCCGAGACCACGATCGGGCTCTACAAAAACGAGTGCGTCCGAGCCGACTCCCCGTTCCGCCGCGGCAAGCTCAACACCGTGGGCGACGTCGAGTACATCACCGCCGACTACGTCGCCTGGTACAACCAGCAGCGCCTCATGCACCGCCTCGGACGCATCCCACCCGCCGAAGCCGAGACCCGCTACTATTCCCAACTCGTGACCGACCAATCGGCCGGCTCACAGAACCCCGAGGGTGCATGAAACTCGGGATGGTTCAATGGGCCATTTTGTGCCATCGCCCGTTTGGTTCGTTCTACCTTGAGGCATGACTACAACCGACCGAGCGGACCAAGCATCATCGGTCCCTACGTCCCGCAAAATTCTTTGCATCGTCTACGGCGCTATCGCGGTCGCCGCGCTCATCGCGACGTGGAGCCAGACAATCACGTACGTTCACAGCCCGACCGAGTTTTTCGTTAATTTCTGGCGCGACACCAAAACGACTGCGGCCTCGCGCAATATCACAGCCGACGCCCTGATGCTGGCCCTGAGTGCCGTCATTCTGATGGTGATCGAAGCCAGGAAATACAACCTGCGATTCGTCTGGCTGTACATTGTGGGATCGTTCTTCATCGCCGTCAGCGTGATGTTCCCGCTCTTCCTGATCGCGCGCGAATTGCGCCTGCGCACAGCCGACGTGCCACGCCTTGGCAGGACGGACACAATTCTGCTCGCGGTTGTCGCCGTCTTGACCCTGGCCCTGACTATCAGGATCGACATGGGGTGACCACTCAACGCGACCTTTCACTTGTACGACTAACAGTGGTCTGACGGCACCACGGTGTGGACCTGACCCAGCTAACCGACGTTGAAAGCCGTCCGGGCACCTGGCTCTTGTGTCCGAAGGTATGCCCGGCGGAGGCAAACTAACCAGTGCCGCAAGGCGTTTCAGATCCGGTAATCGCGGGTCGTGATGGCCGCAGCGTCGCGGAAGGAACCCTTCCTTTCAGCCCGGGCCGAGGCCCGGCACGATCTCGCCGAGGCTGAACGTCACCGGCTGTTCCAGCTGTTCGTAGGTGCACGAGCGCGGGTCGCGGTCCGGACGCCACCGATTGAACTGCGCGGTATGGCGAAACCGCCGACCCTCCATGTGGTCGTAGCGGACCTCGACCACGCGCTCGGGCCGCAGCGGCACGAACGAGAGGTCCTTGCCGGCGTTCCATCGCGAGTATTCGTTCTTGCGGGGCGTCCGCTCGCCGGCCTCGTGGGCGGCCCAGTTCCACGGATGGTCCGCGAAGTCGGTGACGAGCGGCTGCAGTTCGGCGAACAGCCGGCGCCGCTCGGCCATCGGGAACGCGCCGATGACGCCGACCGAGGCCAGCTGCCCGTCGTCCTGGTAGAGCCCCAGCAGCAGCGACCCGATCGCGTCGGCGCCGGACTTGTGGACCCGATAGCCGGCGACCACACAGTCCGCGGTCCGTTCGTGCTTGATCTTGAACATCACCCGCTTGTCCGGCTGGTAGGTGACGTCCAGGGGCTTGGCGATCACGCCATCGAGGCCGGCGCCCTCGAACTCGTCGAACCATCGCTGCGCGGTGCCCAGATCGGTCGTCGCGGGCGTGACATGGATCGAGCGACCCGATCCGCCCACCGCATCGACCAGGGCCGCCCGCCGCTCGCTGAACGGCCGCCGGGTGTAGTCGTCGCCGCCGAGCGCCAGCAGGTCGAACGCGATGAAGGACGCGGGCGTCGCCTCGGCGAGCATCCGCACCCGCGAGTCGGCCGGGTGAATGCGTTGCTGCAGCGCCTCGAAGTCCAGGCCGTGGTCGGTGGCGATGACGATCTCCCCGTCGATCACGCAGCGCTCCGGCAGCTCGGCCCTGACCGCGGCGACCAACTCCGGAAAGTAGCGGGTCATCGGCCGCTCGTTGCGGCTGCCCAGCTCGACGTCGTCGCCGTCGCGGAAACAGATCGACCTGAATCCGTCCCACTTGGGCTCGTACGACGCGTGGGGCGGGATAGCGCGAACCGACTTGGCCAGCATCGGCGACACCGGCGGCATGACAGGGAGGTCCATAGCCTGATTGTGCTGGAATCGGTGGTATGGCTGCTGCAGAAGAGGTCGACGTCGACGGTGTCGCGGTCCGCCTGACCAATCCCGACAAGGTGTATTTCCCCAAGCTGGGATCGCGGGGCACCAAGCGGCACCTGGTCGAGTACTACCGCGCCGTCGCCGGCGGCCCGATGCTCGACACGCTGCGCGACCGGCCCAGCCACCTGCAGCGGTTCCCGGACGGCATCGACGGCGAGGAGATTTATCAGAAGCGGATTCCCCAGCACCACCCGGACTACTTGGAGACGTGCCAGGTGACGTTCCCGTCGGGGCGGACCGCCGACGCGCTGAAGGTCACCCATCCCGCCGCGATCGTGTGGGCGGCGCAGATGGGCACGATCACCCTGCACCCGTGGCAGGTGCGCTGCCCCGACACCGACCACCCCGACGAGCTGCGCATCGATCTGGATCCGCAGCCCGGCGTCGCATTCGAACAGGCGCGCACCGTCGCGGTCGACGTGTTGCGGCCGCTGCTCGACGAGCTCGGTCTGGTGGGCTACCCGAAGACATCCGGGGGTCGCGGGATCCACGTCTTCCTGCGGATCGCCACCGACTGGGATTTCGTCGAGGTGCGCCGCGCGGGCATCGCGCTGGCCCGTGAAGTGGAGCGCCGTGCGCCCGACGCCGTCACCACCGCATGGTGGAAGGAAGAACGGGGCGAGCGCATCTTCGTCGACTTCAACCAGAACGCCCGGGATCGGACCATGGCGTCGGCCTATTCGGTGCGACGCACGCCGATCGCGACGGTGTCGATGCCGCTGACTTGGGACGAATTGGCCGGTGCCGAGCCGGACGACTACACCATGGCGACCGTGCCCGAGCTGGTCGCGCGCCGGGAAGACCCTTGGGCCGCAATGGATGATGTTGCCCAGTCGATCGCGTCGCTGCTGGAAATGGCCGAGGCCGACGAAGAGCGTGGCTTGGGTGACATGCCGTATCCGCCGAACTATCCGAAGATGCCCGGGGAGCCCAAACGCGTTCAGCCCAGCCGGGATACGGATCGCAGGAACGGGAAGAAGTAGCCCGAAACCCATTGCGCGATCAGCCTGAGGGCGATGGGCTGCGCGCTCGCGGTGGACGAGCGGAAGCGATCCTTCTGTGCCCCAGGGGCTTAGGAGATGCGGATCCGAACCACACGAATTCCCCTACCCGAACTGCCAGGGTTTCGGGGCTGACCGCTTTCAGCGCTCTTTCGCTCAGGCGATCAGTTTACCCCGAACCCGCACAAGCTCAGCAAGAAATTCGCGAAGAGCGTGCGCACGGCCCGAAGGATGCGCACGCCATCGCGTCGCTGAGGTGTCGGTCATGCTCAAAGTGACCGGAGCGGGCCCCAGCGATCGATGTAAACCGTTGGTGCCCAACGACTTCACGTCGCACGACCGCGTTAGCATTGTCACGGCGTCGTCCGATATACGAGGGGATGTATCGGCTTCGGCTGTGCGAGTAACTGGCACCCAATGCCATTAACGCCGCATTGGTAAGTACAAATGGGCCCTACCTGGTAATGGGTGCCAACGGCGGAAGCACCTGATGGCCGAAGTTCGGCCCTACAACGTGCAGGTGGCGACCGGTGAGCAGTCGACAGTGAGGGGCAGGGTGCAACCCGAGGCCGTCAGTGCGGTGAAGGTGAGGAGAAGGCCGAGAACAACCTTGTATTTCAATCCAGACATAACCACTCCCTTCGTAGGAGAATTCTTACGCCCGAGAAGCGTTATAGTACGTGAGTACAATGCGGAATGCCATGGGATCCAGCGAAATAGCGTCGATTTACGTCAACTGATTGAAGTCCATCGCGACGGGCCAATTTTTAGACTGGAATGGCGCGTTTCCGCCGCACTGATGCCGGTCGCATGGTGCGAACTGGCAACACCTCGAAGGTATTTCGCGCGGCAGGGGCGGGGCCAGAGCCCGAAGAAAAGTAAGCTCCGTTGTTATGCCGGTGGCTTCTCGGGCGTGGACTGCGGCCTGCGCGCTGATGCTGTGGGCCGCCGCCTGCGTCACCGCGCCCGCAGCGGCCGAGCCGCCGGCCGCCGGTCTCGGCGAGAAGATGGTCGGCTGGGACACCTACCGCCGGTTGGATCGGCTGCCCTATCTGGACGCCGAATCGCAGACCCTGCAGGTGTCGAGTTTCGATCGCAGCGGCGGCGATTTCGACATTTCGACCGGTAACCGCAACGGCACCGGCGGGTGTTTGGCACCGGGCGGCGCGGGCTGCGTCATCGCGGAGGATCACGGTGCCGGGGAAGTTGATTCGATCTGGTTTACCCGTGACGGGGGCAATGTGCGTGCCATCGGGCACATCCGCATCGAGCTGGATGGGCAGACCGTCGTGGACACACCGCTGCAAGCGCTGGTCGACGGCGAACTGGGCGCCCCGTTCGCGTGGCCGCTGGTGGCCAACGCCGCCCGGTCGCCGGGCGGGGTCTATATCAAGGTGCCGATGCCCTATCGGCGGTCGATGCGGATCAGCGTCGCGTCCCATCTGGAGTACTACCACGTCGACTATCGACAGTTCCCGAATGCCGATGGGATAACTACCTTTTCGCCCGCCGATCCCGCGCTCGATGTGCTGGACACCCTGCGCGCCGCGGGCACCGCCGACCCCAAACCGGCGACAGGCACTGCAACGCAGAGCAATCGGGTCATCGATCTCCCCGCCGGGACCGAACAAACCGTCGCCGAGACGAGCGGTCCGGGCAGCATCTCGGCGCTGCGGCTGCGGCTGCCCGCCGCGGCGGATCAACTCCTGGCCGGATTGCGCCTGCGGATCGAATTCGACGGCCGGACCTTGGTCGACGCGCCCCTGGGGGAGTTCTTCGGCGCGGGACTCGGCGCCAACCCCGTGCGATCGCTGATGTTCGCCGCCGATCCACAGCCCGACGGGTCGCTGGTCTTGTGGGATTGGTGGCCAATGCCTTTCGCGAACTCGACCCGCGTCACCCTCGTCAACACCACCGCCGCCACGGTGCCGGGGATCGCCGGCGACGTCACGACGACGCCCGACGCGCAATGGGCGGCGGCGCTGGCCAGCGGCCGCGCCGGCTACTTCACCGCCCGCGCCCATGCCGGCCCGACCATCCAGGGCCAGGACTGGGTGTTCGCCGACGAACAGGGCCACGGCAAATTCGTCGGCGTCAGCCACACCATACGGGGCCAGCGGACCAAAACGGCGTTCAGCGACGGCGCCCCCTACTTTCTCGAAGGCGCCGAGCGGGTCTACACCGACGGCGCCGCATCCCCGCAGTGGTACGGCACCGGCACCGAGGACCTCTACGAGGGTGGCTGGTACTTCAAAGACGGCACCCACTTCAGCGACCCGCTCAACGGCCAGCCCGACCAGCGCACGGCGACCGGCGGGTGCGCGGACTACTGCGTCGCCGTCTACCGGATCATGCTAGCCGACGCCATCGGGTATCACTCCGCGCTCCGCTTCGGCATCGAGCACGGCAAGCGCAACATGGTCCAACCCGACTACAGCTCAACGGCATTCCTCTACACACAGCCGGACGCGGTCCTCACCGGCAGCGACGACGTCCGCCCCGCCGACCCCGTCGATCGCGTCCTGCACGGCTACACCGATGCCGACGCCACCGATCAGCTGCTGGTCAGCGAATACGAGGGCACCGAGGACACCCTGCCCCTCGTCGGCTCGGTCCGCAGCACCCAGGGCGCGATCACGTTCCATGTCCAGGTTGATCCGGGCAACCACGGTGTCCTGCTGCGCCGCACGTCGGACCAGGCGACCGGCTTCCAATCGGCGGACGTCGCGGTGGACGGCGTGCCCGCGGGCACGTGGCTTCAGCCGCGCAGCAACACCTTTCACCGCTGGCTGGACGACACCTACCTGTTGCCGCAGTCGGTCACCGCGGGCAAAGCGCAGCTGACCATCACCCTCACGCCCGCGGCGGATTCGCCGCCCTGGACCGCCAGCCGCTACCACGTCGACGCCCTCACGGGCCCGGCCTAGAGAGCGGCGATCGCGGCGACGGCCTCGTCGGCGGTCACGATGGCCGAGGCGTAGTTGGGCAGATTGACCTCGAGGGCGGCGCGCATCTCGGTGTCCGAATAGTCGGCCGTGGCGTCGCGGACCACGGTGACGTCGTAGCCGAGCTCGGCGGCGAACCGCACCGTCGCCTCCACGCAGGTATGCGCGATCAAGCCCATGACGATGACCTGCTCGATGCCGTGGCGCTTGAGTTGCAGATCCAAATCGGTGTTGGCGAAACCGCTGGAACACCAGTGCTCGTGAGCGACGACGTCACCGGGTTGCGGTGCGAACCCGGGACGGATCTCGCCGCCCCAGGTGCCGTATTCGAACGTCTTGCGCGACCAGGCCGCCCGCTGCACCGGCGCGATGTGCTTCCACGTTTCGTAGTCGCCCGGCCGGTAACGGCGATGCAGGGCATAAAAGACGCGGAGGTTCGCGCCGCGCGCCGCGTCGAGCACCTGCTGCATGTGGGTGACGCAGCCATTGCCTTCGATGACGCCTTTCAGCCGGTCCCACACCTTCCCGCCCGGGGAAATGAAGTCGTTGTAGGGGTCGATCACCAGGAGCCCGGTCGCCGCCTTGTCGTATGCCACCGGATCATCATCGCGCACGGCTTGGCGACCTTGACGGATTCGCGGAGATGCTGCTAGACATGGCCTGCGCCACGATTTTGGGCGATCGCCCAAACTCGACGGGCGCAGGGATGCCGGCGGCTGCCCGAAGTGAGGAAATCGATGACCGTCACCAATGACACCGACGTCTACTACGACCCCTACGACGTGGGCATCAACGCCGACCCGTATCCGACCTATGCGCGGCTGCGCGATGAAGCCCCGATCTACTACAACGAAAAGTACGACTTCTGGGCGCTGTCACGGCATTCCGACGTCGAGCGCGGATTGGCCAACTGGGAAACCTTCTCCAACAAGCGAAGCGACATCCTCGAGCTGGTCCAGTCGAAGTTCGAGATGCCCGGCGGCGTGATGATGTTCCAGGACCCCCCCGAACACACGAGGCTGCGCGGCCTGATGTCCCGCGTCTTCACGCCGCGCCGGATGGCCGCCCTCGAGGACCAGATCCGGCAGTACTGCGTTCGGTGCCTGGACCCACTCGTCGGGTCCGGGGGATTCGACATCATCGCCGAGCTGGCATCGATGATGCCGATGCGGGTGATCGGGATGCTGTTGGGAATCCCGGAATCCGAGCAGGTCTCGGTGCGCGACGCCAACGACGCCAACCTGCGCACCAAGCCCGGCGCTCCCCTGAAGGTCGCCAACGCCGACTCCATCGCCGACGGCCGGATCTACGCCGACTACGTCGAATGGCGTTCGAAGAATCCGTCCGACGACCTGATGACGACGCTGCTCAACGTCGAGTTCGACGACGACCAGGGTGTGCACCGCAAGCTGACCCGTAAAGAGGTGCTGCATTACACCCAGGTTGTCGCCGGGGCGGGTAACGAGACGACCGGCCGGCTGATCGGCTGGCTGGCCAAGGTGCTCGCGGAGCACCCGGATCAGCGCCGAGAGGTGTACCGGGACCGGTCCCTGTTGACCCGCACCGTCGACGAGACGCTGCGCTTCGAACCCACCGGCCCCCACGTCGCCCGTTGGATGGCACGGGATTTCGAGTGCTACGGCACGACGGTGCCGGCCGGCAGCGCCATGCTGCTGCTCTTCGGCGCCGCCAACCGCGACCCCCGCCGCTACACCGATCCGGACACCTACAACATCCGACGCGACAACATCTCGCACATCACGTTCGGCAAGGGCGTGCACTACTGCCTGGGCGCCAACCTGGCCCGCCTGGAAGGCCGCGTCGCGCTCGACGAGATCCTCAACCGTTGGCCGGAATGGGACATCGACTACGACACCGCACAATTGGCGTCGACGTCCACGGTGCGCGGCTGGGAGCGGCTGCGGGTCGTGCTGCCTTAACGGGCGCTAAGAGGGCAACTCGAAACGGTCGATGAGCCGGTTGACGAGGGCGACGGCTTCGTCATGGCCCGCCGTGGTGCCGAGCGCCTGTTCCAGGATCAGCATGCGGCCGATCGCCGCGATGATGACCGCGATCCCCGCGGGCGGAAATTCGCCCCGGTCCAATCCGTGTTCGCGGACGATGAAATTCAATGCGGTGGTTTGCGTTTCGCGCCATCGCTCCGACCACGCCGCGATCTCTGCCCCGATGTCCTTGCGATGGTTGGCCAGCCCCATGAACTCCAACAGCAGCCGGGTGTCCTTCGGCTCGATGAGGGTTTGCCAGAAGGCGTGCAGTGGGCGGTCGGAGGCCAGCGCCTGCTTTTGGCGCTCCAGATAGGCGGCGGCCCCGCGCCGGAAGACGTCGAGGTACAGCTCGTCCATGGTGGGGAAGTAATAGTGGACCAGCGCGGGTTTGACGCCGGCCTCGTTCGCCACCCGCCGCGAGGTGGCCGCGGCGTAGCCGTCCTCGACCATGATCTGGATCGTCGCGTCGATCAGCATGTCGCGAGTGTTGGAGTCGCGCGCCTTCGGCCGTCGGGGGGCGGTCATGGTGTACGTCTTTCCCGCAGGGATGCGTAGCCTTTTGGGCAATCGCCCAAAAGCTTAGCCCAGGGTCGTGCCGACCATGATTAGGAACTGGCGCGACGGGGCAATGGAGGTGTCATGGCCCCCAGTTTCAGCGACGTCATCCGATCCAAGTACCTGCTGTTGACCACGTTCACCAAGGACGGCCGGCCCAAGCCGACCCCGGTCTGGGGGGCGCCCGACGGCGACGGCAAGCTGTTGGTGATCACCGACGACGGTTCGTGGAAAACCAAGCGGATCAACAACACGCCCAGGGTGACGATCGCCAAGAGCGCTGCGCTGGGCAAGCCCAAGAGCGACGAGGTCGAGGCCGTCGCCCGGGTACTGCCGAAGTCCGAGACGCGGCGCGTGTACAACGCCGTCCTCAAGCGGTACTGGTACCACGCGTGGTGGTTCTACGCGCACACGATCGTCCGCGGCGGCATCGACAAGGTGCACGTCGGCCTGGAGATCACACCCGCCTGAACGGCCCTGAACGGCGTTGCGGCTATTCGCTTTCCGCGCGCATCGCCGCGAACGTGTCCGCCACCGTTTGCTGCGGATCGCGATAGTTGATGCCCAGTTCTCGTTCGCTCGGGGAATCGTCGGACGCCGGCATCTGGGTGTAGTACTGCATTCCCGCCGAGGTGAACGGGGTCTCGAAGGGCAGGAAGCGATTCGCCCGATCAAGCACCGCCCCGGCCACCCGCAGCGCGGTGTCGGGGATCGGGACCGCCACCATCGGCGTCCCGGCCACCTGGCCGAGCAGGTTCGCGAGGTCCGCGGCGGGCACCCGGTGGCCGCCCGCGGTGTAGCGCCGCGGCCCGCGCCCGGGTTCGAGCAACGCCGCGTGCAGGGCGGCCAGGTCGCGGACGTCGACGATCAGCCATGCCGCGCTGCGCCCCGGGATCGCATGCATCTGCACGGCCGCTCGCACGCCCTCGCCGGCCTCACCGAACTGGTCGCCGACCGGCGGCCCGAGCACCATCCCCGGATAGGTGATGCTGACCGGCGCGCCCGCATCCTGCAGGCCGCGGGCATAGATCTCGACCTGCGCCTTGGACGTTCCGTAGCCGTCGGCCCCGCCCACCACTGGCAGGTCTGCCGTCAGCGTCTCCAGGTCCGGACGGAACAGCGCGGTGAAACTCGACACGTGCACGATCGGATCCAGACCGAGCTCGACGGACTGGCCAAGCACGTTCTGGGCGCCCTGCATGTTGGTGGCGAGCATCTGCGGCGTCTGGCGCGGATCCGTGGCCACCAGGGCGGCGCTGTGCACGACGGCGTCGCATCCCTGCAACGCGTCTCGCACCGCGACGCGGTCGGTGATGTCGGCGACGGCGAAGTCCGAGGTGTCCACACCCAGCTTCGCGACGGTGGTCTGCAGCTTCGCCGGGTTGCGGACCAGGAACCGCACCGAGTGTCCCGCGTCGAAAACGGCCTTGGCGGTCCACCCGCCGACAAAGCCCGTACCGCCCGTGATGAGGACCCGCATGCCGGCCTACAGGCGGCCGGCGACGAAATCGGCGGCCTGGCTGGTCATGCCGTTTCCCGGGTAGGAGGTGTGGGCGGCCAGGCCCCCGTCGCCGCCGCTGGCACAGACCGGATCGCCCGGCGCGCACAGTTGGATCGTCTTGGGCGCATACAGCGGCCCGATGGTGAGCGGCGGCGCGTTGTACTTCTGCAGGAACTGCCCCGTCGGCGTGCCAAACAGCGTGACGGCGGCGACGTGTTGCGCGATGGCCGGCGGCATCGGAGGCGGCACCTTGTCAGCGGGAACGCCCGGCGGCACGGTGGCCGAGGTGGTGTAGCCCGCCACCGCGGCGCCCTGCGAGTAGCCGCCGAGCACCTCGCGGGTGTTGGGGCAACTCGCCACCATGGACTCGATGTGCGAACTGGCGTCGCGGATTCCGTCGATGACGGTCCCCGGGAACGCGGGATTGTCGAAGTCGGTGCTGGCGGGGTAGTTCACCGCATACACCGTCAGCGACTTGGCACCGATCTCCGAGCGCAGCGCGTCCACGAACGGCCGGCCGATGCCGCCGATGCCGGGCGGCTCGCCGGATCCCCGGGCGAACACCACCTCGACGTCGGGACACGGTTCGGCCGTCGCCGAGGGCGCGCTCGCGACCGGTGAGCCGAATACGGCTGCCGCTGCCAACAAGGGCAGCGGCAGGCGGCGCATCGACCGGACGGCCAACACATTCCGGATTGTCATTACTTTTTGAACGCGTCCTTCACCTTTTCGCCGGCGTCTTTCAACGCGGACTTCGCTTGATCGGCCCGCCCTTCGTCCCGGGTTTGGGCATCGCCCGTGGCTTTGCCGAGGGCTTCCTTGGCGCGGCCGCCGAGGTCCTCGATCTTATTCTTCAACTTGTCTTCGGCGCTCATGGCGTGCTGGCTACCCGGGAGCAGCAGATATCGAAACACCGGCCCTGTCATCATGGACGCTGTGAGCACCGCGATCGTGGTGGCAGTAGTGGCGGGCCTGATGTTGCTGGGCATCGGCATGGTGGTCAATCAGCTGCTGCGGCTGCGCCGCTATCTGAGGGACGCGCCGCCCGATCAAATCCCCGGTGAGAATCCCGAGCCCCCGCGACAACCCGACTGATAGCTTCATTCGGATGACCGCTCCAGACGTCGCGGCGCAGTGACACCGTCGACCCTGCTGATCACCGGCGATGGTTTGCCACGCGGTGTGTCCGGCGCAGCCGACCCGCGCTTCGCCAACGTCGTCAAGCTGTTCTCCCAGCTGTTCCCCGGCCGCCGGTTCGGCGGGGGAGCCCTGAGCGTCTATGTCGACGGCGTGTCCGTCGTGGACGTCTGGACCGGGTGGTCGGACCGGGCCGGCACCCAGCGCTGGACCGCCGACACCGGCGCGATGGTGTTCTCGGCTACCAAGGGCATCGCGTCGACCGTGATACACCGGCTCGCCGACCGCGGCCTGCTGTCCTACGACGCGCCCGTCGCGCAATACTGGCCCGAGTTCGGCGCCAACGGGAAGGCCGAGATCACGGTCCGCGACGTCTTGCGGCACCGATCCGGGTTGTCGCACCTGCGGGGCGTCACCAAAACCGAGTTGATGGACCACCTGCTGATGGAGAAGCGGCTGGCGGCCGCGCCCGTCGATCATCTGCGCGGTGTGCAGGCCTACCACGCGCTCACCTACGGGTGGCTGTTGTCGGGTCTGGCCCGGGCGGTGACCGGTAAGGGGATGCGCGAGCTGATCCGCCAGGAGGTCGCCCGTCCGCTGGACACCGACGGGCTGCACCTGGGCCGCCCCCCGCAAGGTTCACCGACGACGGCCGCCGAAATCCTGATACCGCAGGGGCGGCTGCGTGCCCCGGTGTTCAACTTCATCGCGCCGCGACTGGCCGGCCTGCCCTTCTCCGGGGCGCTCGGCGCGATGTACTTCCCGGGCGTCATCTCGCTGATCAAGGGAGACACCCCGTTCCTGGACGGCGAGGTCCCGGCCGCCAACGGCGTGGTGACCGGGCGGGGACTGGCCAAGATGTTCGCCGCGCTGGCCAACGACGGCCGCATCGACGGCAAGAAGTTCCTGTCCGACGAGCTGGCACGGGGGCTCGCCGGGCAGGCGCGGCGGAAGTGGCCCGACGCAAACATGGTGGTGCCCATGCCTTTTCACCTCGGGTACCACGAGTCGCCGGTTCCCGGCCTGCTCCGCGGCTTCGGCCACGTCGGGCTGGGCGGAACGCTCGGCTGGGCCGACCCCGAGACCGGCAGCTCCTTCGGCTTCGTGCACAACCGGCTGCTGACGCCGCTGCTGTTCGACATGGGATCCTTTGCGCGCCTTGCGCGTCCGCTGCGCAACGCCATCGAGGCGGTCCGCGATCAGGAGCCGCTCGCGGTGCCGCCGCTGGGCGCGCGCTACGCCAAACCCGCCCGGCGGCGCAGCGCGGCGCTATGACCCGATGTGCGCGTTGCCGCGGGGCAGCGTCAGCGGGAGGTCTGCGTAGGTGGCGATGCCGGGTGCCGCGGCGACGACGGCGGGGATCGCGTTGATGGCCGGCATCGCGGTCATGATGTGGCCGAGGTCCATGAACTCTTCGATGGTGGTGGCTTCGAAGTAGGGCGGCGGCAGGAACCCCACCTTGGTGGTCACCGTGGGCTGCCCGTCGATCTGGATGACCCAGCCGTCCTGCTCGATCTTCCAGTCCGGGTCGAGCGTCTGCCCCTTGCGCCACCGCACGTTCAGGTCGATCAGGGTCTGTCCGTTGACGATTCCCTGCCAGCTGATGTACGTGCCCGCGACGTGTCCCGCGGGGATGGTCCAGGACGCCATCACGAGGTCCTCGGTGGTCTGGGCGAACTCGGCGACGCAGCGCACCTCGTCGAGCTCGACGCCGAGGGCGTCGCCCACCAGCCGGACGGCCTCGCCGAAGATGGCCGTCCCCTTCGCCGCCATCGCCGGCAGGTCCGGATGGTCGATCGGCTGGCCGAAGCCCACCGGCTTCTCTGTCTCGGGCGAGTCATAGAACGTGGTGTCGGCCGCCTCGTTGACCGTGACCTTGTCGATCCGGTTGCACACCATCGCCGACACGATGGCCAGCAGCTCGGCGAAACCCGGGCTGACGCCGGACCCGAAGATCGTGGAGCCGCCCTTCTGGCAGGCCTGCGCGATGCGCTCGCGGTCGTTGCCGAGGTTCCCGCCGGTGATGAACGACGCGGTGGTCACCACGTTGACGCCCGCGGACAGGATGCGGACCAGCTCGTCGACGTCGAACCACATCGGGTTGTAGACCACGCAATCCGGCTTGAGGGCCAGGAGCTCGTCGACGTCGTTGGTGGCCGCGACGCCCACCGGCGCGATCCCGACGAGCTCACCGGCATCGCGCCCGACCTTGTCCTTCGACCAGGCGAAGCACCCGACCAATTCCAGCGTGGGGTTGGTGACGATCGACTTCAGCGAGCTCTTGCCGACATTGCCGGTGTTCCACTGAACCACTCGATAGTTGTTTGGCACTCGCTCAGCATAGGGAATCGCGGGGGTTCTTAGTAGGCCTAATAGGAAGATTCGGCAGCCGACGTTGCCGCGGGAGGGTCGGTCGACCGAGGCCGCTAGTCCTCGTCGGCGGTTTGGTCGACGGTGTCGTCGACCGCGGTGCCGGCCCGAGTGCGCCTGCGCCGCATCCGGTGCGACCCCTTGCCCGTCGGGCGGCGGTTCTGCAACTTGGTCCGCGGCTCTTCGCTCTCCTCGGTCGCGTCGGCTACCGGCGCTACCTCGGTCTCGGCGGGCTCGTCGGGGGCTGCTTCGGCTGCTGCGTCGGTGGCCGCGTCCGTCTCGTCCGGCTCGCTCGCTTCGGCCTCTGTGACCGCGTCGGCCTCTTCGGCTTCGCCTGCTTCGTCGGCGCTGTCGGCCTCGTCGGCTTCGCCTGCTTCGTCGGCCTCCTCGCCCTTCTTGCGGCGGAGGCCCCCCTTCTTGGCCTTCTTGGGCTTTGTCGCCTTGATCGGTTTCGGCGGCGGCGGCGGCAACTCGGCGACAAAGGAGAGATAGAAGGCAAAGAAACCGAGCAACGCGATCGCGGCGGCCGCCCCGTAAATCCCGAACAACCACCGTCCGGCGACGTCCAGGCTCAGCCAGATCTCGCTGATCGCCGTCCCGACGATGAGCACACCGGCCAGCACGTGGGCCACGATCGAGGCGACCCGGATGGACAGCGCCATCTGCGGGGTGCCCAATTCCGGCTTGCGGGTGCGCAGCAGGGTGAACACCACCGGCAGCGCCGCGAGCGCGACAAGCGCGCCCGTCACGATGCGCAGCGCCGTCCCCAACGAATGCGCGGTGTCACCCATCAACTCAGGCCAGCGGGGCAAGACGAAGAAGAAGTAGAGGAAGCCGGCGGCGATCGTGAATGACGCGTGCCACAGGATGGCGACCTTGCGCCCCATAAGCCTCCTCATGCTGGGTTGGTTCGAGCCGGCCTGAGGGGACCGACTCGACACCAAACCGCTTTGTGCGTGTCCGCGGGGCGGACCGATGGCGGAGGATGCGGGATTTGAACCCGCGAGGGCTGTTAACCCAACCCGCGTTCCAGGCGAGCGCCATAGGCCACTAGGCGAATCCTCCGTGGCCATGGTAACCGAGGGCCAGACCGCGTTCGCCGGTTGCTCCGGGGAAGGTACTAGACTCTCGGTGGACCCCGCGCGGCGTCTATCCTGTGAACTCCCCCAGGGCCGGAAGGCAGCAAGGGTCAATGGGCTCTGTCGGGTGCGCGGGGTCCCCTAGGTTAAACGGGTGCCGACCCGCTGCGCCCGGCTCCGCCGCGCTTGCGATCGCCACAGGATTCGATTGAGTGGCGACCCGCTGCGCCCGGCTGGCCGCGCTTGCGATCGCCACCTCCCACGCCTTGATAGCGAAAGGGTCCATGGTGTCGCTGGAGTCCCTCGGCCCTGCCGAGCTTGCCGCCGCACACGCTCGCCACCAGCAGGATTACGCGGATTTGCAGGCCAAAAAGCTGGCCCTGGACCTGACCCGCGGCAAGCCGGCGCCCGCCCAGCTCGACCTGTCCAACCAGCTGCTGAGCCTGCCCGGCGACGACTACCGCGACGGCGAGGGCACCGACACCCGCAACTACGGCGGCCTGCACGGCCTGCCGGAGCTGCGAGCCATCTTCGGTGAGCTGCTCGGCATCCCGGTGCAGAACCTGATCGCGGGAAACAACTCCAGCCTGGAACTGATGCACGACCTCGTCGCGTTCTCGATGCTCTACGGCGGCGTGGATTCGCAGCGGCCCTGGAAGGACGAGGCCAGCGTCAAGTTCCTATGCCCCGTCCCCGGCTATGACCGGCACTTCGCCATCACCGAGACGATGGGCATCGAGATGATCGGTGTCCCAATGCTGTCCGACGGGCCCGACGTCGACCTGATCGAGGAACTGGTCGCCGCGGATCCCGCCATCAAGGGCATGTGGACCGTGCCGGTGTTCGGCAACCCCACCGGGGTCACCTACTCCTGGGACACGGTGCTGCGGCTCGTCCAGATGCGGACCGCCGCACCCGATTTCCGGTTGTTCTGGGACAACGCGTACGCCGTGCACACCCTGACCCACGACTTCGTCCGGCAGGTCGACGTCCTCGGCCTGGCGGCGGCGGCCGGCAATCCCAACCGCCCGTACGTTCTCGCGTCGACGTCCAAGATCACCTTCGCCGGCGCCGGCGTCAGCTTTTTGGGCGGATCGCTGGGCAACATCGCCTGGTATCTGCAGTACGCGGGGAAGAAGTCGATCGGACCGGACAAGATCAACCAGCTGCGGCACCTGCGCTTCTTCCGCGACGCCGACGGGGTGCGCCTGCACATGCTGCGGCACCAGCAGATCCTGGCGCCGAAGTTCGCGCTGGCGGCCGAGATCCTGGATCAGCGGCTCAGCGATTCCAAGATCGCCTCGTGGACCGACCCCAAGGGCGGCTACTTCATCAGCCTCGACGTCTTGCCCGGCACGGCGAAGCGGACCGTCGCGCTGGCCAAGGACGCGGGGATCGCGGTGACCGAGGCGGGCGCGTCGTTCCCGTACCGCAAGGATCCGAACGACACGAACATCCGGATCGCGCCGACCTTCCCGTCGCTTCCGGATCTGCGCGACGCGGTCGACGGCCTGGCCACCTGCGCGCTGCTGGCCGCCTCGGAGTCGTTGCTGGCCCGCGATCGAGTGTGAACCGACGACCCTGCCGCGCCCGCATCGTCGTCGGACGACGCCGGTAGCCTGCTGACCGTGGCCCTCTACCGCAAGTACCGTCCGGCAACCTTCGCCGAAGTGGTGGGGCAGGAGCACGTCACCGAGCCGCTGTCGATCGCGCTGGAGGCCGGCCGGATCAACCACGCGTACCTGTTCTCGGGTCCGCGCGGCTGCGGCAAGACCTCCTCGGCGCGGATCCTCGCCCGGTCGCTGAACTGCGCCCAGGGGCCGACGGCGACCCCCTGCGGGGTCTGCGACTCGTGCCAGGCCCTGGCGCCCAACGCGCCCGGCAGCATCGACGTCGTCGAGCTCGACGCCGCCAGCCACGGCGGTGTCGACGACACCCGCGAGCTACGCGACCGCGCGTTCTACGCGCCGGCGCAGTCGCGTTACCGGGTGTTCATCGTCGACGAGGCGCACATGGTGACCACCGCGGGGTTCAACGCGCTGCTCAAGATCGTGGAGGAACCCCCCGAGCACCTCATCTTCATCTTCGCCACCACCGAGCCGGAGAAGGTGCTGCCGACGATCCGGTCGCGCACCCATCACTACCCGTTCCGGCTGTTGCCGCCGAAGACCATGCGGGCGTTGATCGGCCGGATCTGCGAGCAGGAGGGCGTCGTCGTCGACGACGCGGTCTACCCGCTGGTGATCCGCGCCGGCGGCGGCTCGCCCCGCGACACCCTGTCGGTGCTCGACCAGCTGGTGGCCGGCGCCGAGGGCGCCCACGTGACCTACCAGCGGGCCCTGGGCCTGCTGGGGGCCACCGACATGGCGTTGATCGACGACGCCGTGGACGCTCTGGCCGCCGCCGATGCCGCGGCGCTGTTCGGGGCGGTGGAGTCGGTGATCGACGCGGGCCACGACCCCCGGCGTTTCGCCACCGATCTGCTGGAGCGGTTCCGCGACCTGATCCTGCTGCAGGCCGTCCCGGACGCGGCGGCCCGCGGCGTGGTGGACGGACCGGAGGACGTGCTGGAGCGGATGCGCGACCAGTCGACCCGGCTCGGGACGGCGACCCTGACCCGCTACGCCGAGGTGGTGCAGGCGGGGCTGGGGGAGATGCGGGGCGCGACGGCGCCGCGCCTGTTGCTCGAGGTCGTGTGCGCGCGGCTGCTGTTGCCCTCGGCCAGCGACACCGAAGCCGCGCTGCTGCAACGCGTCGAGCGGATCGAGACCCGGCTGGACATGTCCATTCCCGGCTCGGAGGCCACCGCGGGCCGGCCGGCCGAGCCCGCCGACCGGCCGGTCCGCTTCACCCGACCGTCCGCGGCTGCCCCCAAGCCCGAGCCGAAGCCCGAACCAAAGCCCGAGCCGAAGCCCGAGCCAAAGCCCGAGCCGAAGGCCGAGCCCGCGCCGGCACCCGAGCCTCCTCCGGCGCCCGCCCCCGCCCCCTCGCCGGCGGCCGAAACATCCTCTGCGCCCGGCGAACTCAACGCCGCAGCGGTGCGCAGCATGTGGTCGACCGTGCGCGACAAGGTCCGTCAGCGCAGCCGCACCACCGAGGTGATGCTGGCCGGCGCCACCGTCCGGGCGATCGAGGACAACACGTTGGTGCTGAGCCACGAATCGGCGCCGCTGGCCAAGCGGCTGTGCGAACAGCGCAACGCCGACGTCATCGCCGAGGCGCTCAAGGACGCGCTGGGAGTCAACTGGCGAGTGCGGTGCGAGGCCGGCACGCCGGCGCAGGCCGCGGCCAACCCGCTGACACCGCAGCCCGAAGAGCCTGCCCCCGAACCGGATTCGGCCCGGCGGGCCGAGGAAGAACACCTGCTCGCCGAGGCCGTCCGCGACCAGCCGTCGGGCCCGCGCCGCGACCCGGAAGAGGTCGCGCTCGAACTGCTCCAGAACGAGCTCGGCGCGCGCCGCATCGACAACGGCTGAGCGTCAGACCGTCAGGCCGTCCACCACGGCCGCAGCGGCAGGTCGTCGTCGCCCCGCGCGTCGGTCTTGGCCGCCAGCACGTGATGCAGCTGAAGGTTGTTCTGCTCGAACGCAACCCGTGACGCCGCCATGTACAGGCCCCAGACCTTCGCGGTCGGCAGGCCGACCTCGCTGACCGCGGCGTCCCAGTTCTCGACCAGATTCCGGCACCAGTCGCGCAGCGTCATCGCGTAGTGGTGGCGGAAGTTCTCCGCGTGCAGCACCTCGAAGCCGCAGTCCTGGACGTCGCAGGTGATGCGGCCCGAGCCGGTCAGCTCCCCGTCCGGGAAGACATAGCGATCGGTGAATCCGCCCGCGAACGACGTCGACGTGTTGTCGTGGCGGGTGATGCAGTGATTGAGCAGCAGGCCGCCGGTGCGCAGCTTCGACTTCAAGAAGCCGAAGTAGGCGGGGTAATTCTTGACGCCGATGTGCTCGGTCAGCCCGATCGAGGACACGGCGTCGAACGCCGCCTCGCCCACGTCCCGATAGTCGGTGTGGCGCACCTCGGCCAGGTCCGCAAGGCCTTCCTCGGCGATCGCCTTCTGCGCCCACTTCGCCTGTTCGGCCGACAGGGTGGCGCCGGTGGCCCGGACGCCGCGCCGGGCCGCGTAGCGCACCATGCCGCCCCAGCCGCAGCCGACGTCGAGCAGCCGGTCGCCGGCCTTCAGCCGCAGCTTCTCGAAGATCAGCCGGTACTTGTTCTCCTGCGCCTGTTCGAGTGTCGCGTCGGCATCGGGATACACCGCGCAGGTGTAGGTCATCGACGGCCCCAACACCAATTCGTAGAAGGTGTTGGACACGTCGTAGTGGTGGTGGATGGCCTCGGCGTCGCGGGTCCTCGTGTGCATCAGCCCGTCGGCGATGCGCCGCCACCTTGGCAGCGCCTCCTGCGGGGGCGGCGCAACCGGCAGCAACCGCTCGAACCCCAGCGACCGCACGACGTTGGCCAGCACCCGCACCGGGGGCCGCTTGAATTCCACCCGATCGGTGAGCGTCTTGAGCAGTTGGTACGGGTCGCCCGGATGAACGCCGTACGCCTGCAGGTCGCCCGACACGTAGGCGCGGGCGAGGCCGAGTTCGCCGGGGGCGGTCGCCAGATAGGTGGCGCCGCGGGGGCTGCGAAGGTCCAGGCCCAGTTCGGCGTCCTCGTTGCCGGCGATGCTGCCGTCGTAGGCGGTGAACTTCAGCGGATGTCGGCCGGTGGCGGCGAAGACCTCCAGGATCTCTGCCATGCTCAGTTTCCCGTGCGACGTGCGGTGGGGTTCCTTGGTAGTCGTCATCGCCGTTGCACCGCCTTTGCGTAGAGGTCGAGTAAACGAGAATCGGGGTCGTAGGTTTTCTTGACGGTGTTGTAGGCCTCGCCGCCGTACAGCTCGTCGAAGTCCTCGCGGGAGTAGAAGGAATCGGAGTACAGGGACTTGTGCCCGTCGAGTTCGCTCACCTTTTCTTCGATCATCCGGTTGGCGGCGCCCTCGGTCGCGCCCCCCGGCACCGACGACCAGAAGCCGACGTTGACGTACGTGTGATCCGGCCGCATCGGGTACAACGGCCAGCCGTCGCGGTCGCGAAGGCGCAACGGGCACAACCAGATTGGCGTGATTGGCACGTTGTCCAGGAACCACTCCAGGAAGTCGCAGGTCCGTTCGATTGGAATCTCGATGTCTTGCACCACCCGTTCGCGTGGGGGCCGCCCGTTGCGCGCCTCGATGCGGTCGGAGATCCCGAAGCGCCGGTCCAGGGAAATCAGCTTCCAGTAGAAGCTGCTGCGCCGATAACGGCGCGGCCAGAAGCGTCGCACCCGCGGGTCCTGCACGCCGAACGCGCGCGAGCACCAGAACCAATCGGTGTCCCAGCGCCAGAAGTAGTCGTGGATGGTCAGCCGGTCATCCTTGGTCGCATCCATGCCCGGGGCGTCGTGCCGGATGGACTGGTAGTAGATGTCCTTGCCGGTGTAGTCGCTGACCGGGCCGGGGGTGGTGGTCCGCCGGCCCACGCACAGGTAGCTTTCGTCGGCGCTGAAGACCACCCCGTCGAGGTAGTCGACCGGGGTTCCGCCCTGCCCGCCGGTGTCGACGATGCGTTCGGCCGCGGCGATCAGCGCGGGCAGCGAGCGGAAGCGGATGTGGCGCAGCGCGACGAACGGTGCGACGGGTTCCAGCTCGATCCGAAGCCGGGTCGAATACCCCAGTGTCCCATAGGAATTCGGGAAGGCGCGGAACAGGTCCGGGTGCTGGGTACGTGATGCGGTGAGCAAATCGCCAGCGCCGGTGAGGATATCCATCTCCAGCACCGATTCGTGCGGCAGCCCGTTGCGGAACGACGCCGACTCGATCCCCAGGCCGCTGACCGCCCCGCCGAGGGTGATGGTCTTCAGCTGCGGGACGACCAGGGGCGACAGGCCGTAGGGCAGCGTTGCGGCCACCAGGTCCGCGTAGGTGCACATGCCGGCGACGTCCGCGGTGCGGGTTTCGGGATCCACGCTCAGGACGCCGGTCAGCCCCGAGGTGTCCAAGCCGGGCGCGTCACGTTTGGTGCGGGCGCGGAACAGGTTTGACGTCGGTTTGGCCAGCCGGACCGCGGACGTTGCGGGAATGGATCGATAGCTTGCCAGCAGCCGGTCAACGCCCGACTTGTGGGCCGAGAGTGCAGATCCAAGGACAGGCACCACATATACCCTAGTCTTCGACAACAGCCCGTGCATCCGCCGCGAGCGGCGGCGCCGGGGAATTCATCACGAGGAGGGGTCGCCTTGGGACAGGTGAGCGCCGACAGCACCATCTTGATCAATGCCGAGCCTGCGGCGACCCTGGCCGCCGTCGCGGATTATCAGACGGTGCGTCCGAAAATTCTCTCGCCGCAGTACAGCGACTACCAGGTGCTGCAGGGCGGGCAGGGGGCGGGCACGGTCGCCAAGTGGAGGCTGCAGGCCACCAAATCACGCGTCCGCGACGTGCAGGTCAACGTGGACGTGGCCGGGCACACCGTCATCGAGAAGGACGCCAACTCGACCATGGTGATCAACTGGACGGTGGCGCCCGCCGGGCCGGGCTCCAGCGTCACCGTGAAGACCACCTGGACCGGCGCGGGCGGCGTCAAGGGCTTCTTCGAAAAGACCTTTGCGCCCTTGGGGCTGAAGAGGATTCAGGGAGAGGTGCTGGCCAACCTGAAGAAGGAACTCGAAGGCTAGCGCCGGGCGGGCGATCAGCGCGCCTGGCCCTGCGAGGCCAGGAAACCCGCGACGCCGCGGACCATCGCGTCGGCGTATTTCTGCCGGCCTTCCGCGGACTGCATCAGCGCCGAGTCCGCGGGGTTCTTCATGTTGCCGCACTCGACCAGAACCGACGGGTACTGCGCGAGGTTCAGGCCGGCGAGGTCCGAGCGTCCGTACAGCCCGTTCTGCCCGATGTAGTTGGCCGGCGGGATGCCCGACGCCTGCATCTGGTCGCGCATGATGCGGGCGTACTGCACCGACGGCCCGGCCTGGGCCTGGTTGAGCGGCGGCGCCGAATAGTTGACGTGGAACCCGCGCCCGGACGGCGGGCCGCCGTCGGCGTGGATGGACAGGATCGCGTTGGGGTGCAGCGCGTTGGCCATGCTGGCGCGCTCGTCGACGCAGGGCCCCAGCCCGGTGTCGTTGGCGCGTGCCAGGGCGGTCCGCACTCCCAGCGCGGTCAACTCGGCGCGGACCCGCAGCGCGGTGTCCCAGGTGAAGGTGTGCTCCTGATAGCCGGCGGCGGACGCCGTCCCGCTGGCCTGGCAGTCCTTGGTGCCGCCGCGGCCGGTGGGCACCTGCCGGCTGATCGACGCGTCGTTGGAGCCGTTGTGACCCGGATCGATGAAAACCACCATGCCGGCGATGTTGGAGGGAACCCCCCACGCGGCCGGGGTGATCGCCGTCGAGGCGGCAACGAGCGCGCCGACCGCCAATTTGATCCCGACACGTCTGCTCAGTCGTAGGTCCACGGCGCAAAGGTAACGGCGCGCGGTTTACGCTGGGTGTTCCGAATCGCCGGAGACTCACGAGCGAAATCAAGTCGAGACCAAGATGCGAGGGGACTGTCATGCAACCCGGAGGCGATATGTCGGCGCTGCTGGCCCAGGCGCAGCAGATGCAGCAAAAGCTCATGGAGGCCCAGCAGCAGCTGGCGAACGCTGAGGTGCATGGTCAAGCCGGTGGGGGTTTGGTCAGCGTCGTCGTCAAGGGCAGCGGCGAGGTGGTCGCCGTGAAGATCGATCCCTCCGTCGTCGACCCGTCGGACGTCGAGACCCTGCAGGACTTGATCGTCGGCGCCATGGCCGACGCGTCCAAGCAGGTCACCCGGATGGCGCAGGAGCGGCTCGGGTCGCTGGCCGGTGGGTTCGGGCCGCCGCCGGGGCAACCGCCCGCGCCGGCGCCGGGGATTTAGATCCCGCCCTGACATGTTCGAAGGACCCGTCCAGGATTTGATCGACGAGCTGGGCAAGCTGCCCGGCATCGGGCCCAAGAGCGCCCAGCGCATCGCCTTCCACCTGCTGTCGGTTGAGCCGCCGGACATCGACCGGCTGACCGCGGTGCTGGCCAAGGTGCGCGACGGCGTGCGGTTCTGTGCGGTGTGCGGCAACGTCTCCGACAACGAACGGTGCCGGATCTGCGCCGATCCGCGGCGGGACGGGTCGCAGGTTTGCGTCGTCGAGGAACCGAAGGACGTGCAGGCCGTCGAGCGCACCCGCGAATTCCGCGGCCGCTATCACGTGCTGGGCGGGGCGCTCGATCCGCTGTCCGGGGTGGGGCCCGACCAGCTGCGGATCCGCGAGCTGCTGAGCCGGATCGGGGAGCGGGTCGACGACGTCGACATCACCGAGGTGATCATCGCCACCGACCCGAACACCGAGGGCGAGGCGACGGCCACCTACCTGGTGCGGATGCTGCGTGACATCCCCGGCCTGACCGTGACGCGGATCGCCTCCGGGCTGCCGATGGGCGGTGACCTGGAGTTCGCCGACGAGCTGACGCTCGGCCGCGCGCTGGCCGGCCGCCGGGCCATGGTCTGACGTTCGTCAGGCCTTGCTCAATTGGAACGACCTGGTAAAGGTCCTGCCCACCTCCGGGCCGCACGCGTCCGTCGTCGTCTGCTGGCCCTCGCCGGCGAGCGACACGGCGTCGAAGCTGTAGTTGACGGTCACCGGAGCGGACGCGCCGTTCGGGCACGGCGCCTGGGACGTGCCGCTGTGCGTCCACCGCCCGTCGGCGAGGTGGAACTCCCAGCTGATGACGAACGTCCCGCCATCCTGGGAGGTCGCCAGGGTGCAGTCCGACCCGCACGGGACGAACAGCCAGGCGGTCGGCTTGTCGTTGTCCGCGTAGAGCACGTTGTACCGGCCGTTGAGCACTTCCGGGCTGGCGTGCGACGGCGCCGACGACGCGACGAACGCGGCGACCAGTGCGGCACCGGCGGCCAGTCTCGGGCGGATCTTCGTCATCTCGGCAACCCCCTAGCGCGCCGCTAACCGCTCGCGGCGCAGCAGGTCCACTTCCGGCATCGGCAGCGGCGGCAGCTCACCGACCACCGAACCCAGCAGCAGGTCGGCCAGCTGCGGGTTGCGGGCCAGGCACGGCCCGTGCATGTACGTCGCGATCACGCTGCCCTGCGCCGCGCCGTCGAATCCGTCCCCGGACCGGTTGCCGGCGCCCTTGACCACCGCGCCCAGCGGCGACGCCGACGGGCCCAGCACGGTGCCCCCGCGGTGGTTCTCGAACCCGGTGAGGCGCTCGGTCAGGCCCGCCAACAGCGGCCTGGTCGCCAGCTCGCCGATGGTGCGCGCCGCTTGCGGCGACGTCGTCGCGTCCAGCATGCCCACGCCGTCCACGCGTTCCCCGGCCGAGGTCTCGTACCAGTGCCCGAGCACCTGGACGGCCGCGCAGATCGCCAGCACCGGCGCGCCGCGTTCCGCGGCGCGCTGCAGGCCCGGGTGCTTGATCAGGTGACGGGTGGCCAGCCGTTGCGCATAATCCTCGGCCCCGCCCAGCGTGTAGAGGTCCAACGACTCCGGCACCGGGTCGGCCAGGGTGATCTCGACGATCTCGGCGGGGATGCCGCGCAGCAGTAGCCGCTGGCGCAACACCAGGGCGTTGCCGCCGTCGCCGTAGGTGCCCATCACGTCGGGCAGGACCAGCCCGATCCGCACCGTCGAGTCAGCCACGGCGCGCCAACGCTCGTTGCAGCTGGAGGAACGCGGTGTAATTGGCGACAACCTCAACCCGCCCGGGTGGGCACGACGCGATCGCGGCGACGGTGTCGTGCACCAAGGTGTGCTCGACCCCCGCGTAGCCGAGGCGCACCGCGAGGTCGGTGCCGCGCTCGCCGGCGGCCACGACTTCCGTCTGCTCGAAGTGTTCGAAACGCACGTCCCACAACCACGACAGGTCCTCCCCGTCAGGCACCTGGCCGTTGATGGAGATGACGACCCCGGCGGCGCGCTTGTCCACCATCGACAGCGCCTCCTGCCAGCCTGCCGGATTCTTGGCCAGCAGCATCCGCACCTCGTGCTCGCCGACGCGGACGGTCCGGTAGCGCCCCGCGACCTCGTCGACGGACGAGACGGCCGCGACCGCCGCCGCCGGATCCGCGCCCAGGGCGACCGCGGCGGCCACGGCCTGGGCGGCGTTGCCCCGGTTCACCGCGCCCGGCAGCGTCAACCGCATCGGCAGGGACAACCCGTCCGGGCCGTGCAGCGTGTGATCGTCGAACCACCACTGCGGGCTGGGCCGCTTGAAGTCGGCGCCGGTGGAGAACCAGTGGCCGCGCTCGCGGACGATGACCTCGCCGCTGCGCGGGCAGCTCACCGAGTCGTTCGACCACGAACCCCCGGCGGCCACCCACACCACGTTGGGGCTGTCGTAGGCGGCCGACGTCATCAGCACGTCGTCGCAGTTGGCCACCACCACCGCGTTCGGGTGTCGGGCCAGGCCCGCGCGCAGGGTTCGTTCGATGACGTTGATCTCGCCGACCCGGTCCAGCTGGTCGCGCGACAGGTTGAGCAGCACGACGACGCTGGGCTCGACGGCGTCGGAAACGTGGGGGACGTGCATTTCGTCGACTTCCAGCGCGGCCAGGGACGCCTGCCGGTTGGCGGCCAGCGCCGCCACCAGGCCGGCGTCCATGTTGGCGCCCTCGGCGTTGGTGGCGACCGGGCCCAGCGTCGCCAGCGCGGCCGACGTCATCCGGGTGGTGGTCGATTTGCCGTTGGTGCCGGTAACGACGACCGTGCGCCGCCCGGCGGCGAGCTGCCGGAGAACCGAGCGGTCCAGCGTCATCGCGATCAGCCCGCCGATCATCGCGCCGGCCCCGCGGCCGGTCACCCGCGACGCCCAGCGCGCGCTCGCTCCCGCGGCGAGGGCCAGGCGGGCGCGGGTGGTGACCACCCGGGAAGTTTAAATGTGTGCGGCCCGCGTTGGATTCCCGCACCGATTTCCCACCCGACACGGCGCCGCGTGACACCGATGATGTCGGTCGGCCGTGCCATCCTCAGTGCATGAGCGCGGTGTGCTGGGGGCGGCCTGCCAGCGAGCCGGACGCGGGCTGGGCCGTGATCGACGTCGAAACCTCGGGTTTCCGGCCAGGTCAGGCGCGGATCATCAGCCTCGCGGTGCTCGGTCTGGACGCCGACGGCGAGGTCGAACAGTCGGTGGTGAGCCTGCTCAACCCCGGCGTCGATCCGGGGCCCACTCACGTGCACGGTCTGACCGCCGCCATGCTGGAAGACCAACCGCAGTTCGCCGACATCGCTCCAGACGTGATCGACGTGCTGCGCGGCCGCACGCTGGTGGCCCACAACGTGGCGTTCGACTACGCCTTTCTTGCGGCCGAGGCCGAACTCGCCGACATCGAACTTCCCGTCGACTCGGTGATGTGCACGGTCGAGCTGGCCCGGCGGCTGGACCTCGGCGTCGACAACCTGCGGCTGGAGACGCTGGCGGCGCATTGGAGCGTGACCCAGGAGCGCCCCCACGACGCCTTCGACGACGCCATGGTGCTGACCGGAGTGCTGGCCTCGGCGCTCAAGCTGGCCCGCGACGGCGACGTCTGGCTGCCGGTGCATCCGGTGACCCGGCGCCGCTGGCCGAACGGCCGGGTGACCCACGACGAGCTGCGGCCGCTGAAGGTGCTGGCCTCCCGGATGCCCTGCCCGTATCTCAACCCCGGCCCCTACGTGGGCGGGCGGCCCCTCGTCCAGGGCATGCGGGTGGCGCTGGCCGCCGAGGTCGGCCGCACCCACGAGGAACTCGTCGAGCGGATCCTGCACGCCGGTCTGGCCTACAGCGAGGCCGTCGACCGGGAGACCTCGCTGGTGGTCTGCAACGACCCCGCGCCCGAGCAGGGCAAGGGCTATCTGGCCCGGAAGTTGGGGGTGCCGGTGATCTCCGACGCGACCTTCATGGACTGCGTCCGAGCCGTCATCGGCGGCACCAGCATGGATGAATTCGCCGACACCACCAACTCCGACCCGCAGCTCGCGCTCTTCTGATCAGGCGCGAGTCTGATCAGGCGCGAGCCGCGCGGTTGACCGCCGACACGACCGCACGCAGCGACGCTGTGGTGATCGACGGCGCGATGCCGACACCCCACACCGTGCGAGCGCCCACCGGACCCGATGGGTGCCGACCCGCTTCGCCCGGCTCCGCCGCGCTCGCGATCGACACCGGATCCGATGGGTGCCGACCCGCTTCGCCCGGCTCCGCCGCGCTCGCGATCGACACCGAAGCCTCGACGTAGGCCGCGGCCTGCGCGTCGTCACCGGAACTCATCGCGTGCTCGGAGTAATCCAGCACGGCCACGTCGAATCCGACATCGCCCAGCGCGTGGACGAACGCGGCCAGCGGGCCGTTGCCGGACCCACTGATCTCGGTCTCCACCCCGTTGATCTTGACGGTCGCGGCGATGCTGGTGACGCCGCTGTCCTCCTCCGAAGCGTCGACCCGCTGCTTCACCCGCTCCAGCGGCCACACCGGGGCCAGATACTCCTCGGAGAACGCGTCCCACATCTCCTTCGGCGAGACCTCGCCGCCCTCGCCGTCGGTGATCTTCTGCACCACCTGGGAGAACTCGATCTGCAGCCGCCGCGGCAGGGCCAGGCCGTGATCGGCCTTCATGATGTAGGCCACCCCGCCCTTGCCGGACTGCGAGTTGACCCGGATCACCGCCTCGTAGGTGCGCCCGACATCCTTGGGGTCGATCGGCAGATACGGCACCTGCCAGAGCATGTCCTCGACGTCGGTGTCCGCGGCATCCGCGTCGACCTTCATCTGGTCCAGGCCCTTGTTGATGGCGTCCTGGTGGCTACCGGAGAACGCGGTGTAGACCAGGTCACCGCCGTAGGGGTGGCGCTCGTGGACCGGCAGCTGGTTGCAGTACTCCACCGTGCGGCGGATCTCGTCGATGTTGGAGAAGTCGATCTGCGGGTCCACGCCGCGCGAGAACAGGTTCAGCCCCAGCGTCACCAGGCAGACGTTGCCGGTGCGCTCACCGTTGCCGAACAGGCAGCCCTCGATCCGGTCGGCACCCGCCTGGTAGCCCAATTCCGCTGCGGCAACGGCGGTTCCGCGGTCGTTGTGAGGATGCAGGCTCAGGATGACCGATTCCCGGTTGGCCAGGTTGCGGCTCATCCACTCGATCGAATCGGCGTAGACGTTCGGGGTGGCCATCTCCACGGTGGCGGGCAGGTTGAAGATGATCGGGTTTTCCGGTGTGGGCCCGATGATTTCGCCGACGGCGTCGCACACCTGCTTGGCGTACTCCAGCTCGGTTCCGGTGTAGGACTCCGGCGAATACTCGAACCGCCACCGCGTGCCCGGGTACTTGGCGGCCTCCTCGACGCACTTGCGGGCGCCCGCGGTCGCGATGTCTTGCACCGCGGCCTTCTCGGCGCGAAATACGACGCGGCGCTGCAGGATTGACGTCGAGTTGTAGAAGTGCACGATGGCCTGCGGCGCGCCCTGGCACGCCTCGAACGTGCGCTCGATCAGTTCCGGCCGGCACTGGGTCAGCACCTGGATGGTGACGTCGTCGGGGATGGCGCCGTCGGTGATGATCTCGCGGACGAAGTCGAAGTCGGTTTGGCTGGCCGACGGGAACCCGACCTCGATCTCCTTGTAGCCCATGCGGACCAGCAGATCGAACATGCGGCGCTTGCGGGCCGGGCTCATCGGGTCGATCAGCGCCTGGTTGCCGTCGCGCAGGTCCACCGCGCACCACAGCGGCGCGCTGGTGATGACCCGGTCGGGCCAGGTGCGATCGGCGAGCCGGATCGGCTCGACCTCTTCGGCGAAGGGCCGGTACCGGCTGACCGGCATCGACGAGCCGCGCTGGGGGTTCCATGCGGGCTGCCCGGGCCCCGGCGGGCCCG
The DNA here is from genome assembly GCF_000276825.1 of Mycobacterium paraintracellulare. Classification (NCBI taxonomy): domain Bacteria; kingdom Bacillati; phylum Actinomycetota; class Actinomycetes; order Mycobacteriales; family Mycobacteriaceae; genus Mycobacterium; species Mycobacterium paraintracellulare. Next base: position 354,743 of record NC_016948.1, read on the forward strand.
CGGGTTTGACGATGCTGCGTGTCGAGCTGAATGCGTCGGAATTGGAAGTCACGGTAATTGCTCCGGGGATATCAGAAGGAACCTCAGACCGGCGCATCGCGAACACCCGCGACGGGAAGCCGGTCTGGATCAGACCCCGTCGCGGCGTCCGAGGAGGAGCACCCGCTGCACGTCCTGCACTTTACCGCTTTTAGCGCGTTGGTAAAAATGGCGCCGAGACCGCAGCGAATCCGCGCTCCGGGCGACCGGGTATCGCGACGTAAATCACCATGCGGCGGCACGTATTCTGTTGTGGACTTATCCCCGAAATTGCAGTGCCCAGGGCCGGAGAGGCAGGGAAAAACGTGGCGCTCGTCGTGCAGAAGTACGGCGGATCCTCAGTGGCGAACGCCGATCGGATCCGGCGCGTGGCCGAGCGCATCGTCGCTACCAAGAAGCAGGGCAACGACGTCGTCGTCGTCGTCTCCGCCATGGGTGATACCACCGACGACCTGATGGACCTGGCCCAGCAGGTGTGCCCGGCCCCGCCGCCGCGCGAACTCGACATGCTGCTGACCGCCGGTGAGCGCATCTCCAATGCCCTGGTCGCGATGGCCATCGAATCGCTCGGTGCGCAGGCCCGCTCGTTCACGGGTTCGCAGGCCGGCGTGATCACCACCGGTACCCACGGCAACGCCAAGATCATCGACGTCACGCCGGGGCGGCTGCAGGCCGCGCTCGACGAGGGACGCGTCGTGCTGGTGGCCGGGTTCCAGGGCGTCAGCCAGGACACCCGGGACGTCACCACGCTGGGCCGCGGCGGCTCGGACACCACCGCGGTGGCGCTGGCCGCGGCGCTGCGCGCCGACGTCTGCGAGATCTACACCGACGTCGACGGCATCTTCAGCGCCGACCCCAGGATCGTGCACAACGCCCGCAAGCTGGACACGGTCACCTTCGAAGAAATGCTCGAGATGGCGGCTTGCGGCGCCAAGGTTTTGATGCTGCGCTGCGTGGAATACGCGCGCCGCTACAACATTCCGGTGCACGTCCGATCCTCGTATTCGGAAAACCCAGGCACCGTCGTCGTCGGATCGATCAAGGACATAGCCATGGAAGACCCCATCCTGACCGGAGTCGCGCACGACCGCAGCGAGGCCAAGGTGACCGTCGTCGGCATCCCCGACATCCCCGGATATGCCGCCCGCGTCTTCCGGGCGCTCGCCGACGCCGACGTGAACATCGACATGGTGTTGCAGAACGTCTCCAAGGTCGAGGACGGCAAGACCGACATCACCTTCACCTGCTCGCGCGACAGCGGGCCCACCGCGGTGGCCAAGCTCGACGCGCTCAAGGACGAGATCGGGTTCAGCCAGCTGCTCTACGACGACCACGTCGGCAAGGTGTCGCTGATCGGGGCGGGCATGCGCAGCCACCCCGGGGTCACCGCCACCTTCTGCGAGTCCCTGGCCGAGGTGGGCGTCAACATCGAGCTGATCTCCACCTCCGAGATCCGCATCTCGGTGCTGTGCCGCGACACGGAACTGGACAAGGCCGTCGTGGCGTTGCACGAGGCGTTCGGGCTCGGCGGCGAGGAGTCGGCGACGGTGTATGCGGGGACGGGCAGATAGATGGTTGCCATCGGTGTGGTGGGCGCCACCGGCCAGGTCGGCCAGGTGATGCGCAGGTTGCTCGACGAGCGGGACTTCCCCGCGACGTCGGTGCGGTTCTTCGCGTCGGCGCGCTCGCAGGGCCGCAAGTTGGAGTTCCGCGGCCAGGAGATCGAGGTCGAAGACGCCGCGACGGCCGACCCCAGCGGGCTGGACATCGCGTTGTTCTCCGCCGGCAAGACGATGTCGCTGGTGCAGGCGCCGCGGTTCGCCGCGGCCGGGGTGACGGTGATCGACAACTCGTCGGCCTGGCGCAAGGACCCCGACGTGCCGCTGGTGGTCTCCGAGGTGAACTTCGCCCGCGATGCCGCCAACCGTCCGAAGGGCATCATCGCCAACCCGAACTGCACGACCATGGCCGCGATGCCGGTGCTGAAGGTGCTGCACGACGAGGCCGGCCTGCAACGGCTGGTGGTGTCGAGCTATCAGGCGGTCTCCGGCAGCGGGATCGCCGGAGTCCAGGAGCTGTCCACGCAGGCCCGCGCGGTCGTCGACGACGCCGAGCAGCTGGTGCAGGACGGCGGCGCCGTGCAGTTCCCGGCGCCCAAGACCTACGTGGCGCCCATCGCCTTCAACGTCGTGCCGCTGGCCGGATCGTTGGTGGACGACGGGTCCGGCGAGACCGACGAGGACCAGAAGCTGCGCCACGAGAGCCGCAAGATCCTCGGCATCCCCGACCTGGCGGTCAGCGGCACCTGCGTGCGGGTGCCGGTGTTCACCGGGCACTCGCTGTCGATCAACGCCGAGTTCGCGCGGCCGCTGTCGCCGCAGCGTGCCCGCGAGCTGCTCGACGGCGCGCCCGGCGTCAAGGTGGTCGACGTGCCGACCCCGTTGGCGGCCGCCGGCGCCGACGAATCCCTCGTCGGCAGGATCCGGCGGGATCCGGGGGTGCCCGACGGCCGCGGCCTGGCCCTGTTCGTCTCGGGAGACAACCTGCGCAAGGGGGCGGCGCTGAACACCATCCAGATCGCCGAGTTACTCGCCGCCGAGTTGTGAATCCGCGAGTGAGTTCCGCGACGCGGTTCTCGCTACTTGTGGCATCTTTGCTTGCGCCGCAATGGTTTTGGGCCGCGCATGCCGATCCGCCGGCGCCCGCCCCGGAACCGATCCTGCAGCCGCTGGCGCCCGGTCAGGTGCTGCGGATCGGTCCGACCGCCGGAACCGGAACTCCCACAGGCGATTACGGCATCGGCGCGACCGACCTGTGTGAATTCGTCGAATTCCCCACCGAACTGCTGCAGGTCTGCGGCGACAGCTTCGCCGGCCAGGGCGTCGGGTTCGGCGGCTGGTATGCGCCCGTCGCGCTGCGCGTCGACACCGCGTCGGTCGACGACCCGGCCGGGGTGCGCTACACCGGCGTCACCGGGATCGCCCACCCGCTGCTGGCCGACCCCGCTCCGCCGGATTCCTCGCAACTGCCCGCCGGGGTGGTGCAGATCAACCGGCGCAACTACCTGATGGTGACGACGACGAAGGACCTGGAGCCGCAGAGCTCCCGGCTGGTGACCGCCGAACCGGCGCGCGCGGGCTGGCAGACGATCCCGGGTTCGAAGCGGCCCGCCTCGTATCAAGGCGGCTCGCAGACGCAGATCAGCGGGTATTACGACCCGATCCCGACCCCGGAATCGCCGAGCGGGTGGGTGTACATCGTGGCCGACAGCTTCACCCGTCGGGACCCCGTCGTCCTGTATCGCGCCACACCGCAAACGTTCACCGACCGGTCCCGCTGGCAGGGCTGGGCGGCCGGCGCGAGCGGGGGGTGGGGCAAGCCGCCGACACCGCTGTGGCCGGACGCGGTGGGCGAGATGTGCATCAGGCAGATCGACGGCAAGGCCGTGTTGTCCTACTTCAATGCCGTCACGGGCAACATGGAGGTCCGGGTGGCCGACGACCCGACGGCGCTGGGTGACGCGCCGGTCACCACGGTGGTGCAGCACGACGAGTGGCCGGAGCCCGCGGAAAGCCTGCCGCCGCCGTACGACAACCGGCTCGCGCAACCGTACGGCGGCTACATCTCGCCCGGTTCCACGCTGGACGAGCTGCGAATCTTCGTGAGCCAGTGGGACACCCGCGCGCGAGTGGCCGCGCCGTACCGGGTCATCCAGTTCGCGGTCAATCCGTTCAAGCCCGAGTAGGCGCTTCGCCCGCTGAGCGGCGGCGATGGTTCACAGCTCCTACATAAGTAGCGCATAGCCGCCACTACTGTTAACGGCTTCATCATTTGTCTCATGAGTGAAACACCTGAAACCCCCACCGTGCGGACCTCCACCGCAACTGCACCGGCCGCCGCTGCAGCGGCCTATCGGGCCCCGCGGGTCTTCCAACTCGCCGCGTGGGTCGCCATCGTCGCCGGGATCGTGTTCATCGTCGCGGTCATCTTCTTCACCGGCTTCATCCTCGGCCACCGCGGCGGCCATCACGGCCATCACCACCACAAGCACCACCACCACGCGATGCTGCATCACCGCGGCCCCGGCGGGCCCGGTGGACCGGGCGGCGGCACCCAGGGCGGCCCGGGCGCACCCACGGGCCCGGGCGCGACCACCGCGCCCGCCAGTCCGTCGCCCGTGCGGCCCAGCGGCATGGCCCCGGGACAGCTCCCGGCGTCGATCTTCCACTCCGCGGCGGCCTCGCACGCAGCGCCGGGGCAGGCCCCCAGCGTCATTGTGCTGACCAACTAAAACCCCCAACCCACTCGTGGCCCGGCGCTCTCATCGAGCGTCGGGCCACGTCTCGATTCCAGGCAATTTGCCGCCGGGGCCTGTTCCGGACATCGCGTGCGGGGCAATATGGCATGGCATGAGCGAGACACCCGAACCGCAAGCCGAGCCGACCCCCGCCGCCGCGACCACTCCGCCCGCGCCGCCACCGCCGCCGCGGGTCAAGCCGCCGCGGCTCTACACGGCGGCAGCCTGGGTGGTGATCGTCGCGGGCATCGTGTTCATCCTCTCCTCGGTGTTCTTCGTCGGCGCCTTCATTTGGAAGCACCACTACCACTGCCACCATCACCACGGCATGTTTCACCCGGGCGGCCCCGGCCCGGGCAACGGGCCGTGGGGACCCGGCCCCGGGCCGGGCAATGGCCCCTGGGGACCCGGTCCCGGTGGTCCCGGATCGTGGTACGGCGGCCCCGGTGGTCCCGGGCCCGACAATGGGCCCTGGGGGCCCGGTCCCGGCGGCCCCGGTTTGATCGTTCCGATGCCCCCGGGCGGCCCGGGCGGGCCCGGCGGTCCCGTCTCCGGCCCCGGCATCAGCGGACCCGGTCAGCCGACGGCCGTCAGCCCGGCTCCCGGCTCGCCGGCGCCGCGCCCCTGACGCGGTCGCGAAACGCTTGGCGCACAAGGTCGGCGCTTGACGGGGGCTGACCGAACGTCGTGGCGTTTGGCATGATCGCCTCATGACCATGCGGGCCACGCAGGTGCACCGCGCCGTACTCACCGTCGGGTTCGCGGTGGCGGGCACCGTCGCGCCCGCAGTCGCCGCCGCGCACCCGTCGGAGCCGGGCGTGGTGAACTACGCCGTCCTGGGCAAGGGGTCGGTCGGCAACATCGTCGGCGGACCCATGGGCTGGGAGTCGGTGTTCACCCAGCCCGGACAGGGCCCCTGGGTGGACCTCCCGGAGTGCAACAACTGGGCGGACATCGGGCTGTCCGAGGTCTACGACGATCCCGATCTGGCGTCGTTCAACGGGGCCGTCACGCAGACGTCGGCGAATGATCAAACGCACCTGGTCAAGCAGGCGGTCGGGGTGTTCGCCACCCCGGACGCCGCGGCCCGGGCATTTCATCGGGTGGTGGATCGAACGGTCGGCTGTTCGGGTCAGACGACCGCGATACACCTGGACAACGGCAGCACGCAGGTGTGGTCCTTCGACGGCGGGCCGGCCGGGCCCGCCGACGAGAACTGGACCAAGCAGGAGGCGGGCACCGATCGGCGCTGCTTCGATCAAACCAGGCTGCGCGAAAACGTGTTGCTGCAGGCGAAAGTGTGTCAGTCCGGCAACGCCGGGCCCGCCGTGAACGTGCTAGCTGGGGCGATGCAGAACGCGCTGGGTCAGTAGCGCAGCGATCGGGTATCCGTCCTTGCCGTCTGGCCATCAGCGCGGGAGGGGAATATGTCGGGGGCGTCTGATAGATGAAGCACTAGACGAAGTAGTGCCGGATATCGTTCGATTAGCTGCGCAGGGAAGCGGTCCGCAGGTGCGTGTTCAGCCTTCGCCGGGCCCGAAGGGATCGTGATATGACGTTCGCCCCGATCACTGCGGCGGCTCCGCGGTCGACCGGCGCCGACCCCGCCCTGGAGCTGAAAATCGCCGAGCTCACCGACTCCACGGCCGTCGCGCAATACATCGCCGACGGCTGCCTGGTGGACGCCCCGCTGGGACGGGTGGGTCTGGAACTCGAGGCCCACTGCCACGACCCGGCCGCCCCGCACCGCAGGCCCGGCTGGGACGAAATCGCCGCGGTGCTCGACGGGCTCCCCGCCCTGCCGGGCGGCAGCAGGATCACCGTGGAACCCGGTGGCGCGGTCGAACTCTCCGGGCCGCCGGCCGACGGCGTCCTGCCCGCGATCGAGGCCATGCGACGGGACCAGGCCGTGCTCCAGCCGGCGTTTGCCGAGGCCGGCCTGGGCCTGGTCTTCCTCGGCGCCGACCCGCTGCGACCCCCCCAGCGCATCAACCCCGGCGCCCGCTACCGCGCCATGGAAAGGTTCTTCGCCACCAGCCGCTCCGGGGAAGCGGGCGCGGCGATGATGACGTCCACCGCATCGATCCAGGTCAACGTCGACGCCGGGCCGCGCGAGGGCTGGGCGGCTCGGGTTCGGCTGGCGCATGCCTTGGGGCCCACCATGATTGCGATCACGGCCAACTCGCCGATGCTGGGCGGCGACTTCACCGGCTGGGTCTCCAGCCGGCAGCGGGTGTGGGGGCAGATGGATTCCGCGCGCTGCGGACCCATCCTGGGCGCCAGCGGCGATGACCCGGGCACCGACTGGGGGCGCTACGCGCTCAAGGCCCCGGTGATGCTGGTGCACACGCCGGGCGCCGAGGCGGTCACGCAGTGGGTGCCCTTTGCCGACTGGGTCGACGGCCGGGTATTGCTCGGTAATCGCCGCCCCAGCGTCGCCGATCTCGAATACCACCTGACGACCTTGTTCCCGCCGGTCCGCCCCCGGCAGTGGCTGGAAATCCGCTACCTGGACAGCGTCCCGGACGCGTTGTGGCCCGCGGTGGTGTTCACCCTGGTGGCGCTGCTCGACGACCCGACCGCGGCCGACGCCGCGGCCGAGGCCGTCGCACCGGTGGCCACCGCCTGGGACATCGCGGCCCGGCTCGGGCTGCGTGACCGGCGGCTCTACGCGGCCGCCAACGCGTGCGTGGCCATCGCGGCCGAAAGGGCGCCGGCCGAAGTCGGCGACGCGATGCAGCGGCTGGTCGACCTCGTCGAACAGGGCCGGTGTCCCGGCGACGATTTCGCCGACCGGGTGATCGAACACGGCGTCGCCGCCGAGGTGTCGCGGGCGGCGCGAGGGGGACTGTGACGGTGACGTCACGCCAGGCGCTTGCCGACCAGTTGACGCGGACGCGGACGCGGACGCTGCGGCTGGTCGACTTCGACGATGCCGAACTGTGCCGGCAGTACGACCCGCTGATGAGCCCGCTGGTGTGGGATCTGGCGCACATCGGCCAGCAGGAAGAGCTGTGGCTGCTGCGGGGCGGGGATCTTGCCCGGCCGTCGATGCTGTCGCCGGCCGTCGAGGGTCTCTACGACGCCTTCGTGCACTCGCGCGCCAGTCGGGTCGACCTGCCGCTGTTGTCGCCGGACGAGGCGCGCGCGTACTGCCGGACGGTGCGGTCCGCCGTGTTCGACGCCCTGGACGCGCTGCCCGACGACCCGGCGGGCGACGAGGCGGCGTTCGCGTACGCGATGGTGGTCAGCCACGAAAACCAGCACGACGAAACCATGCTGCAGGCATTGAATCTGCGCAGCGGCCCGCCGCTCCTGCGCGGCACGTCGATGCTGCCGCCCGCCCGCCCGGGCCTGGCCGGCACCTCGGTGCTGGTGCCCGGCGGCGAGTTTGTGCTCGGCGTTGACCCCGCCGCCGAGCCATTTTCGCTGGACAACGAGCGTCCCGGCCACGTCGTCGACCTGCCCGCGTTCCGGATCGGCCGGGTTCCGGTCACCAACGGCGAATGGCGGCACTTCATCGACGACGGCGGCTACGACCAGCCGCGGTGGTGGTCGGAGCGGGGCTGGCGGCATCGCCAGGCCGCCGGCCTGACCGCACCGCAGTTCTGGAATCCTGACGCCGCCACCCGCACCCGGTTCGGCCACGTCGAAGACATCCCCGCCGACGAACCCGTCCAGCACGTCAGCTATTTCGAGGCCGAGGCGTACGCGGCCTGGGCCGGCGCGCGGCTGCCCACCGAGATGGAATGGGAGAAGGCCTGCGCATGGGACCCCTCCGCCGGCGCCCGGCGCCGCTACCCATGGGGCGCCCAGGAGCCGTGCGACGCGCTGGCCAACCTCGGCGGCACCGCGCTACGGCCCGCACCCGTCGGGGCCTACCCCGCCGGCGCTTCCGCGTACGGGGCCGAGCAGATGCTCGGCGATGTGTGGGAGTGGACGAGCAGCCCGCTGCGGCCCTGGCCCGGGTTCGTCCCGATGCTCTACGAGCGCTATTCACAGCCGTTCTTCGACGGCGATTACCGGGTGCTGCGCGGCGGATCGTGGGCCGTGGAGCCGAGCATCCTGCGCCCGAGTTTTCGCAACTGGGATCACCCGTACCGGCGCCAGATCTTCTCCGGCGTCCGGTTGGCCTGGGACGTGCCGAAGGAGATCGCCTGATGTGCCGGCATCTGGGGTGGCTCGGGGCCGACGTCACGGTCTCCTCGCTGGTGCTCGACCCACCGTTCGGGCTGCGGGTGCAGGCCTACGCGCCGCGCCGCCAGAAGCATTGTCTGTTGAACGCGGACGGCTGGGGCGTCGGGTTTTTCGATGCTGCGTCGGATGGCGCCGCGCCCCGGCGCTGGCGCAGCCAGCTGCCGCTGTGGGGCGACGTGTCCTTCGAGTCCGTCGCGCCGGCGCTGCGCAGCCACTGCGTGGTGGCCGCGGTGCGCTCGGCGACCGTCGGCATGCCGATCGAAGTCAGCGCGACCGCGCCGTTCACCGACGGGCAATGGTTGTTGTCGCACAACGGAATCGTCGACCGGGCGGCGCTGCCGGCGACGTCGCAGGCCGAATCGGTCTGCGACAGCGCGATGCTGGCGGCCGTCATCTTCGAGCGCGGCCTCGATGCGCTGGGCGACACCATCGCCGAGATCGCGGCGGCCGACCCGCGCGCCCGGCTGAACATATTGGCCGCCAACGGTTCTCGCATGCTGGCGACGGTGTGGGGGGACACGCTGTCCATCCTGCGCCGCCCGGATGGTGTGGTCCTGGCCAGCGAACCCTATGACAACGACTCCGACTGGGAGGACGTGCCGGACCGCCACCTCGTCGAAGTCACCGCCGGCGGAGTCACGATGACCCCGCTGGATCATCCGAAAGGGTCTTGATGACGCTGTCGCTGTCGAACCACCTCGCCGCCGACTCGGCCTACCACGCGTTGCGCCGTGACGTGTTCGAAGGCCTGCAGAAGACGCCGAAGTCGTTGCCGCCCAAGTGGTTCTATGACGCCGTGGGCAGTGACCTGTTCGACCAGATCACCCGGCTGCCCGAGTACTACCCGACCCGCGCCGAGGCCGAGATCCTGCGTGCGCGGGCGGCCGAAATCGCGTCGGCCAGCGAGGCCGACACCCTGGTGGAACTGGGCAGCGGCACCTCGGAGAAGACGCGGCTGCTGCTCGACGCCCTGCGCGCGCGCGGTTCGCTGCGCCGGTTCGTCCCCTTCGACGTCGACGCCAGCATCCTGTCGACGGCCGCCGCGGCCATTGCGCAGGAATACTCGGGAGTCGAAATCAAGGCCGTCTGCGGCGATTTCGAAGAACACCTGACCGAGATCCCGGCGGACGGGCGGCGGCTGTTCGTGTTCTTGGGGTCGACGATCGGCAACCTCACGCCCGGGCCGCGCGCGGACTTCCTCGCCGCGCTGTCCGCCCAGATGCGGCCCGGCGACAGCCTGCTGCTGGGCACCGACCTGGTCAAGGACCTCGAGCGGCTGGTGCGCGCCTACGACGATTCCGCCGGGGTGACGGCGGCGTTCAACCGCAATGTTCTTGCGGTGGTAAACCGGGAACTGGACGCCGATTTCGACGTCGATACTTTCGCGCACGTCGCGCGGTGGAACCCGGCCGAGGAACGTATCGAGATGTGGTTGCGGGCCGATCGCGGCCAGCGGGTGCGTGTCGGTGCGCTCGAGCTGATCGTGGACTTCGAGGCCGGCGAGGAGATGCTGACCGAGGTGTCGTGCAAGTTCCGCCCGGAAAAGGTGAGTGCCGAACTGGCCGCCGTGGGACTGCGTCGCACGCAATGGTGGACCGACGGCGCGGGTGACTTCGGGTTGTCGTTGGCCGTGAAGTGACCGCCGGCGACTCGCTGGCCGACCGATGGCGGGCGGCACGCTTGCCCATGGCCGGCCTGCATCTGGACAACGCCGCCTGCTCGCGGCAGAGCGTCGCGGTGATCGACGCCGCCGCGCAGCACGCCCGCAACGAGTCCGAAGTCGGCGGGTATGTCGCGGCCGAGGCGGCCGCCCCGGTGCTCGACGCCGGACGTGTCGCGTTCGCCGCGCTGACCGGGATGACCGACGCCGAGGTGGTGTTCACCACCGGCTCGCTTCACGCCTTGGATCTGCTGTTGGGCGCCTGGCCGACCAAGCACCGAACGGTAGCGTGCCTGCCCGGCGAATACGGGCCCAACCTGGCCGTGATGGCCGCCCACGGGTTCGACCGCCGGCTGCTGCCGACCATGGATGACGGCCGCGTCGCGCTCGACGACGCGGCGCGGGCCCTCGACACCGACCGGCCGGACCTGGTGCACCTGACCGCGGTGGCCAGCCATAGCGGTGTGGTGCAACCGGTTTCGATGGTCGCCCAGCTCTGCCGGGAGCTCGGGCTGCCACTGGTGATCGACGCGGCGCAGGCGCTGGGGCAGGTGGATTGCGCGGCCGGGGCCGACGCGACGTATTCCTCGTCGCGCAAGTGGGTCGCCGGCCCGCGCGGTGTCGGGATACTGGCGGTGCGCCGGGAGCTGATGGAGAGCCTGCGCCCCAGGCTGGCGGCACCGCAGTGGGCGCGCGCATCGGGGTCGCCGACGGTGGCCCAGCAGCTCGAATTCGGCGAAGCCAATATCGCTGCGCGGGTGGGGTTTTCGCTGGCGCTGGGGGAGCACCTGGCCTACGGGCCGGCGGCCGTCTGTGCACGCCTGGCCGAGCTGGGCGGCCTGAGCCGCACGGTGCTGGCCGACGTCGCCGGGTGGGCCGTCGTCGAGGAGGTCGAAGAACCCAGCGCCATCACGACTTTGGCGCCGACCGACGGCGCCGACCCGCAGACGGTGCGGGACTGGTTGCTCGCCGAGCGACGGATCCTGACCACCTTCGTCGGCGTGCAGCGGGCACCGCTGGAGCTCCCGGGGCCGCTGCTGCGGATCTCGCCGCACCTGGACACCACTGCCGAGGACCTGGAGACCTTCGCCGAGGCGCTCATCGCCGCGACGGCGGCGACCGCAACCGGCTAGCCGGCCTTGTGCGCCGTCAGCAAGTAGGCCGGCATCTTGATCCGGCCTTGCTCGTCGCGATCGTGCGGCGGGAATTCGAAAGGCGCGTCGGCGATGTTGATCGCGTTCGACAGGATGAAGGAGGGGCGAATCTCGTCGATTTCCCAGTACGTGCTGACCGCGGCGCGTAGTTCGTCTTCGTCGACCTCGTTGGGCTTGGGTTCCATCTCGGCCGGGAAGGCGCCCTTGGCGAACACCAGCACGAAGTAGCTGGCGCCCGGTGCCGCGGCGCGGTGGACCGAGCGCAGGTAGCCGTCGCGGCCCTCCACGGGCAGCGAGTGAAACAGCGTGCTGTCGACGACGGTGGCGAACCGTCCGTCATACCCGCTCAGCGACGTGATGTCGGCCTGCACGAAGCTGGCCGTGGTCAAGCCGCGCTCCTGGGCGGACTTGGTGGCCGCCGCGACGGCGGTCGGCGTGAGGTCGACGCCGACCACAGTGTAACCCTGGGCGGCCAGGCTCAGTGAGAGCTCGGCGACTCCGCAGCCGGCGTCCAGGACGTCGCTGTGGAACTTGCCGGCCGCGGCCAGCGCCGCCAGTTCGGGTTGCGGCTCACCGATATTCCACGGGGGCGGACCCTCGAAATGGGCCTGCTCGCGGTAGGCGCTGTCCCAGTCCATCACTTGATCAGACGACATGGTTGTCAACCTACTCCCAGGTGTGCACCGGCTCGTTGGCGTGCATGTACTCGCAGTAGCGGCGCAGCATCTCGGCCAGCGCGGCGGCCCGGCCCATGCCCGCGTCCTGCAGGGCCCGTACGGTGGAAACCTGCCAGGTGGCGCCGTTGCGGCCAGCGCGGGCGCGGCCCTCGATGACCCCCAGGAACCGGTCGCGGACCTCGGGGTCGACGCCCCAGCGCCGCAACCCGTCGTCGGCCATCGGCAGCAACGTGTCGAGCACCAGCTCGCGTGCGCTCACCTCCCCGAGCCCGGGCCAGTGCAGCCGGGCGTCGATGCCGTGGCGCGCCGCCGCCAAAAAGTTGGCCTCCGCCACCGCGAAATCCATGCGGTCCCACAACGGGCTGTCCGCCTCGGACAAGCTGCGCAGCATCCCGTAGAAGAAGGACGAATTCGCCAGCATGTCAACGACTGTCGGTCCGGCCGGCAACACCCGATTCTCCAGTCGCAGATGCGGGCGCCCGTCGACCACGTCGTACACCGGGCGATTCCACCGGTACACGGTGCCGTTGTGCAGCCGCAACTCGGACAGCTGCGGGGTGCGCCCGGCGGCCAGCTCGGCGACCGGATCCTCCTCGGACACCTCGGGCAACAGGGACGGGAAGTACCGGATGTTCTCGCGGTACAGGTCGAGGACCGAGGTGATCCACTGTTCACCGAACCACACTCGCGGGCGCACGCCTTGGGTTTTCAGCTCTTCGGGTCGGGTGTCGGTGGATTGGGTGAACAGCTCGATGCGGGTTTCCGCCCAGAGTTGGTGGGAGAAGAAGAACGGCGAGTTGGCGCCCAGCGCCAGCTGCGGACCGGCGACAATCTGCGCGGCGTTCCAGTTGGCGGCGAACGTCTCCGGGGCCAATTGCAGGTGCAATTGCATGCTGGTGCAAGCGGATTCGGGCGCTATCGTCGCGGCGTGCCAGTTCAGCGGTTCGGGGCCGTCGATGTCGATGGGCAGGTCCTCGCCGCGGGCGGTGAAGATCGAGTCGTTGAGGGCGGCATACCGCGTCGACTCGCTCATCCAGTCGTGATCGAGGTGTTCGGGCATCAGCGTGGGCAGGATGCCGATCATGACGATGTGCGCACCGTCGGCGGCGCCGGCCTTGATCTCGGCCTCGTTCAGGCTGGCCCGCACCTCGGCCTCGAGATCCAGCCCCGTGTGTCCGGGCAGCGCGTGCGGCGGGACGTTGAATTCGATGTTGTAGGCGCCCAATTCGGTCTGGTACGCGGGATCGCCGATGGCGTCCAGGACGTGGCGATTGGACATGGCCGGCTGGTAGTCGGCGTCGACCAGGTTGCACTCGATCTCCATGCCGGTGAGCGGCTGGTCGGAATCGAAGCATGACTGGGCGAGCATCGTCTCGAACACGTTCAGACACGCCTGAACCTTGCGCCGGTATTCGCGGCGGTGTGCGCTGTCGTACGTGGTGCGCTTGACCTCTTCGCCCACACCGCAGATGCAACAGGGTTACCGCCCGTAACGCAAGCTCTCCGGCGGCGCGGTTGTGGCCTCGCCCGCCGGGCGGGTAGACCATGATGGACTTTTGCCGCAAAAGTGTCAGAGCTCACGGGTGGAGGAGAGCAGTTGGCCGAGTTCGCCGAATTCGTGGCCGCTATCGACCAGGGGACGACCAGCACGCGCTGCATGATCTTCGATCACGAGGGTGCCGAGGTGGCCCGCCACCAGCTCGAGCACGAACAGATCCTGCCCCAGGCGGGCTGGGTCGAGCACGACCCGGTGGAGATCTGGGAACGTACCTCCTCGGTGCTGACCTCCGTGCTCAACCGTGCCAACCTGGCGCCGAAAAACATTGCCGCGCTGGGTATCACGAACCAGCGCGAGACGACGCTGGTCTGGAACCGCAAGACCGGACGGCCCTATTACAACGCGATCGTCTGGCAGGACACCCGCACCGACCGGATCGCGTCGGCGCTGGGAGCCGACGGCCGGGGCGAGGTGATCCGCCGCAAGGCGGGACTTCCCCCGGCGACGTACTTCTCCGGCGCAAAGCTGCGATGGATCTTGGAGAATGTCGACGGGGTGCGCGACGCCGCCGAGCGTGGCGACGCGTTGTTCGGCACCCCGGACACCTGGGTGTTGTGGAACCTGACCGGGGGTCCGCGGGGCGGCGTGCACGTCACCGACGTGACCAACGCCAGCCGGACCATGCTGATGAACCTCGAGACCCTGGACTGGGACGACGAGTTGCTGTCATTCTTTGCGATCCCGCGCGCGATGCTGCCGCGGATCGGGCCGTCGTCGTCGCCGCAGCCCTACGGGGTGACGGCCGAGACCGGCCCGGCGGGCGGAGAGATTGCGATCACGGGCGTGCTGGGTGACCAGCACGCGGCGATGGTGGGGCAGGTGTGTCTGGCCGAGGGGGAGGCGAAAAACACCTATGGCACCGGCAATTTCCTGCTACTGAACACCGGCGAGACGATCGTGCGGTCCGACAACGGGCTGCTGACCACCGTCTGCTACCAGTTCGGGGACGCCAAACCCGTTTACGCACTTGAGGGTTCGATCGCGGTGACGGGCGCGGCCGTGCAATGGCTGCGCGATCAGCTGGGCATCATAAGCGGGGCCGCGCAAAGCGAGGCGCTGGCCCGCCAGGTCGACGACAACGGCGGCGTCTATTTCGTCCCGGCGTTTTCCGGGTTGTTCGCCCCCTACTGGCGATCCGATGCCCGGGGCGCGATCGTGGGGCTGTCCCGATTCAACACCAACGCGCATCTGGCCCGGGCCACCCTGGAGGCGATCTGCTACCAGAGCCGCGACGTGGTAGACGCGATGGCCGCGGATTCCGGTGTGCGCCTTGAGGTTTTGAAGGTCGACGGTGGTATCACCGGCAATGACCTGTGCATGCAGATCCAGGCCGACGTGCTGGGCGTGGACGTGGTGCGTCCGGTGGTCGCCGAGACGACGGCGCTGGGCGCCGCGTACGCGGCCGGCCTGGCCGTGGGGTTCTGGGCCGACCCGGCGGACCTGCGCGCCAACTGGCAGGAGGGCCGGCGTTGGTCGCCGACCTGGAACGACGAGCAGCGCGCCGAGGGGTACGCGGGCTGGCGCAAGGCCGTGCAGCGGACCCTGGATTGGGTCTCCATCACCTGAGGTGACCTGATCCAGGGTCCGCTGGCTCGGAATCAGTCTTCGCCGAGGATGCCGTAGATCTCGCGCCGCGCGTTGTTGAGAATGTCGACGATGCGCTGCTGCTGCTCGGCGGAAGCGGTGTGGGCGGACTGCCCGACCGCGCCGAACAACTGGCCGACGGCCGCCCTCAGGCTCATGTGACCGGGGTCCGCACCTTCGGTGATCTCGTCCCACGGCGGGGTCTCGATCTTCTCGGCCGCCCCGCGGCCCTGCTCGGTCAGCTCGAAAAGCTTCTTGCTGCCCGCGGATTCGCTCGCGGTGATCAGGCCTTCGTCGTCGAGCAGCTGCAGGGTCGGATACACCGAGCCAGGGCTCGGCTTCCACAGCCCGTTGCTGCGTTCGGCGATCTGCTGGATCATCTCGTAGCCGTGCATCGGCCGCTCGGCGAGCAGCGTCAGGATGGCCGCCCGCACGTCACCGCGCTTGCCGCGGCCCGGGCCGCCACGGCGCCAGGCGCCGCGCCGTCCGCCGGGACCGAAACCGAAACCGGGGCCGAAGCCCGGCCCGAATCCGGGACCGAACCCGAACGGGCCTTCGTAGCCACCCGGGTGGCCGCCGCCGGCGTGGTCGCGGAGATGTTCGCGGAAGTCCCGCCTGGCCTGGCGCCGCGCCTCGTGCAGGGCGCGCCGGTCGACCGGGCCGGAGCCGAACCCGAATCCGAAACCGGGCCGGCCGCCGAATGGTCCCTCGGGGGGAGTGAATGGGTTGCTCATTTGTGTCCTTACGTTGGTGGATCGCGCACCCGACGTGCGCTTCGGAATATCACGATATATCGGGAACTAACGCGATGCAACTGGATATGTTGAAAGATATCGACTAGCGAAGCTGACCTGCGGAAATCCACGCCCATCCGCGCCGCCCAAACCCGCGGGCCGGTTTGCAGAGGCCAGACGGCGGGTAGGAACTGTGGGATGGACGCTGACAACGACGTGACGGTCGATCGCACGGCCGCCGGTGCGGCCCCATCCGGGGACCCCGGTGGTGCCCCGCGCCGGAACGTCTGGCCCTGGGTCAACTGGGGGTTGGCGCTGGCGACGGTGCCCGCCGCGGCGATCGTCATGCTGTTCGCGCTCGGTGGCGTGCTGAGCACCGCCGGTTGCAGCGACACCAGCTGCCCCAACCTGGGCCACGGCGGCATCGACTTCGGCGTCGCCTTCTACGGCGCGCCCGCGGTGGCCGTCGTCGTCATCGTCATCTCGGTTTTCACCGCCAAACACCGCGGCGGCATCGCGGTCCCGCTGCTGGGGTGGGCGCTGCTGATCGCCGACGTCGTCCTCATGGCGGCGAGCGTCGCCCGCTAGCCGCGCTGCGTCAGTGCGGCGGTGCGAAACCGTCCGGAGGCGCGCCGTAGCCCGGTCCCGGGGCGGGTCGGCCCGGCTCCGGCCACGGCTCCGGGTACCGCGGCGGCGCGCCCGGTGGCATGGGCGGCCAGCCCGGCGCCTGGGCGGTCGGGCGCAGCCGGGCCAGTTCGCGACGGTGCCGCTCGGCGAGGACCGCGGCCAGCACCAGTTCCGGCGGGGCCCCGGGGGGCGGGGGCGGCGCAATGCGCGCCACGACATCACCGGCGATGCGGTACGCCATCTGAGTGCGCAGCTGGCGGTCGAGTTGCGGTGCGCGGGAAAGGAATTGGCGCGCCACTTCGGCTTGACCGACGGACAGTCCCGACAGCTGCAGCGACGCCGCCCACCAGGCCAGCGCCGGAGGCATCGTCGGCGGGGGCCCCAGCCGGGGTCCGCGTTCGTTGACCACCACGGTGCCGGCGAAGATATCGCCGATCCGTTTGGCTTTGGGTGACAGGATGCTGCAGATGATGGCGGGGCTGCCGAAGAGCATCCAGATTTCCACCAGCGAGGCCAGGGCGCGAAACAGCGCCTGGCGGAAGCGTTCTGGGCCGCCGTCGTCGGACACGACGCGCAGACCCAGGGCGATCTTGCCCACCGAGCGTCCCCGCGTCGCGGTCTCGAGGATCAACGGGTAGCCCACAATTACCAGAACCGTAAATATAAGCAGGATGGCGTTGCTCAGCGCGGTGTCGAACTCGGTCAGGGTGGCGGCCCACAGCATCAGCCCGAGCAGGTAGCCGATCACCATGACGGCGATATCGATCAGCGCGCTCAACGTCCGCACCGGCAGCTGGGCGATCTGCACGTCCAGCACCACGGCGTCCCCGGTCACCACCGACATAACTTCGAACGGTACAGGCCGGGCGGGTGCGGGCGACCGCACTTGGTCATGCCCGCGGCGCCGCGCCCGCGGGGTGATTAGGCTGCCCAGGGTGGACGTCGACGCATTCGTGCTGGCCCATCGAGGCACGTGGGACCGCCTCGATCGACTGATCGGGCGCCGCCGGTCGCTCAGCGGCGCCGAGATCGACGAACTCGTCGAGCTCTATCAGCGGGTGTCCACCCATTTGTCGATGCTGCGCTCGGCGTCGTCGGATTCGATGCTGGTCGGCCGGCTCTCGAGCCTGGTCGCGCGGGCCCGTTCCGCGGTGACCGGCGCCCACGCGCCGCTAAGCAGTACGTTCACCCGGTTCTGGACGGTGTCCTTCCCGGTCGTCGCGTACCGCACGTGGCGGTGGTGGCTGGCCACGGCGGCGGCGTTTTTCGCGGTGGTCGTGGTCATTGCGCTGTGGGTCGCCGGCAGTCCCGAGGTGCAGTCAGCGCTCGGAACCCCTAGTGACATCGAGCAATTGGTCAATCACGACGTCGAGTCGTACTACAGCGAACATCCCGCCGCCGCCTTCGCGCTGCAGATCTGGGTGAACAATTCCTGGGTTTCCGCTCAATGCATCGCGCTGTCCGTCGTGCTGGGGCTGCCCATTCCCTTTGTGCTGTTCGAGAATGCCGCCAATGTGGGCGTGATCGCCGGCCTGATGTTCCCCGCCGGCAAGGGCGGCCTGCTGCTGGGATTGCTTGCCCCCCATGGGCTGTTGGAGCTCACCGCGGTCTTCCTCTCGGGGGCGGCGGGAATGCGGCTGGGATGGTCGGTGATGTCGCCCGGCGACCGGCCCCGCGGACAGGTGCTCGCCGAACAGGGCCGTGCCATCGTCTCGGTGGCCGTGGGCCTGGTGGCCGTGCTCGCCGTCTCCGGGTTGATCGAGGCGCTGGTGACGCCGTCGCCGTTACCGACGGTCGTACGGGTCGGCATCGGCGTCATCGCCGAGGCGGCGTTCTTGTCCTACATCGTCTACTTCGGTCGCCGCGGGGTCAGAGCCGGGGAAAGCGGCGACATCGAAGACGCGCCGGATGTGGTCCCCACCGGCTGAGCTTCGCGAGACTGCAACTGCGGACGGCCCTACTCGGGAAATGCGTCGGTGGTTACAGTTTCGCGGTGCCGATCACAGGCGCCCGGTCGCTTTCATCGCCAGGTAGTGGTCGGCGAGCGCGGGCGCCAGTTCGGCGGGCGGGGCGTCGACGACCTCCACGCCGGTGCGGCGCAATCGTGTGGCCATGGCGCCGCGGTCGTTGCGGGATCGCTCGGCCGCGGCGGCGTCGTACACCGCCGCGGCATCCGATCGGCCGGCGGCCATCTGGTCGACCCGCGGGTCGGAAACCGCGGCCAGCAGCAGGTGATGCTTGGCCGACAGCTGCGGCAGCACGGGCAGCAGGCCCTCGTCGAGGGCGGTCGGATTGAGGTCGGTCAGCAGCACCACCAGCGAGCGCCGGCGGGCCCGCAGCGCGATGGCCGAAGCCATTGCCCGCCAATCGGATTCGACGAGCGTGGGCTGCAGGGGGGCCATCGCGTCGACGAGCTGGGCGAGCAGCTCGGTGCGCGACGCGCCGAAGACGCCGGCCCGGCTCACCCGGTCGTGGGCGAGGAAGTCGACGTTGTCGCCCGCCCGCGACGCGAGCGCGGCCAGCAGCAGCGCGGCATCCATCGACCAGTCCAGCCGCGGCCAGCCCGCGGGATCGGAGGTGGTGGGGTCGACGCCCACCCGGCCCGCCGCGGTGCGGCCCGTGTCGAGCACGATCACCACGCGCCGGTCGCGTTCGGGGCGCCAGGTGCGCACCACCACGTCGGCGCGCCGCGCGGTCGCGCGCCAATCGATCGAGCGCACGTCGTCACCGACGACATACTCTCGCAGCGAATCGAATTCGGTGCCCTGCCCGCGCACCAGGGTGGGCAGTAGGCCGTCGATCTCGCGCAGCCTGGCCAGGCGCGACGGCAGGTGCTTGCGCGACAGGAACGGCGGCAGCACCCGGAGCTGGCCGGGCACCGATTGCGAACCCTGCCGTCCCGCCAAGCCCAGGGGCCCGATCGATCGCGCGGTGATCACCGTCGCGCGCTGATCGCCGCGGCGCTTTGGCTCCAGCCGGGTCGCGACGTGCTGATCGCCCCCGGCCGGGATGTCCACCGCATGGGTGCGCGGCCGCGCGCGGGCGCTGGGCGGCCAGGCGTCGCGGACCTGGCCGCGGAACCGCCGCCGGCCGTCGTTGTGGATGGACAGCTCACAATCCACCTGTTGACCGAGCCGGGCGGAGCGATCCGGGGAGCGCACGTAGCGCAGGGCGGTGGTGCGGGCCGCCAACCCGACGTCGACGGCAACGGCGATGGCCAGCGCCACCAGCAGGGCCACGAAAGCCGTTGCCGGCCAAGGCGAGACAGCGATGGGCAGGACGCAGATCAGCGCGACCAGTCCCGTGCGTCCGGTCAGGATCACTAGCGGGGCACCGGAACCGACGCCAGAATCCCGTCGAGCACGCCATCGGACGTGGCCCCCTCGAGTTCGGCTTCGGGCCGCAGCATCACCCGGTGCCGCAGCGTCGGGCGGGCCATGGCCTTCACGTCGTCGGGGGTGACGTAGTTGCGGCCCGACAGCCAGGACCAGGAGCGCGCGGTGGCCAACAGGGCGGTCGCCCCGCGGGGGGACACGCCCAGCTGCAGCGCGGGGGAGGATCGGGTGGCCCCGACGATGTCGACGATGTAGCCGAGCACCTCGTCGGCGACCAGCACGTGTCGCACGGCGTCGCGGCCGGCGGCCAGGTCGGCCGGCCCCGCCACCGGCTTGATCGCCGACAGATCGCGGGGATCGAAACCGTGCGCGTGCCGGTGCAGGATGGCGATCTCGGCGTCCCGCGGGGGCAGCGTCACATTCAGTTTGAGGAGAAAGCGATCCAGCTGGGCCTCGGGCAGCTGGTAGGTGCCCTCGTATTCGACCGGGTTCTGGGTCGCGGCGACGATGAACGGGTCCGGCAGCGGCTGGGGTTCGCCCTCGACGCTGACCTGGCGCTCCTCCATCGCCTCGAGCAGCGCGGCCTGGGTCTTGGGTGGGGTGCGGTTGATCTCGTCGGCGAGCAGCAGGTTGGTGAACACCGGACCGGGCCGGAACACGAACGCGGCGGTGCGCGCGTCGTACACCAGGGAACCCGTCACGTCGCCGGGCATCAGGTCCGGCGTGAACTGCACCCGCTTGAACTCCAGCTGCAGCGCCGCGGACAGCGCCCGGACCAGCAGCGTCTTCGCCACTCCCGGAACGCCTTCCAGCAGCACATGCCCGCGGCACAGCAGCGCGATCACCAGGCCGCTGACCACGCCCTCCTGCCCGACGACGGCCTTGGCGAGCTCGGCGCGCAACGCCAGCAGCGCCTCGCGAGCGGATTCGGCGGTGGGGGACGAGGCGGTATCGGCTTGTGGACCGGAAGGGGACTGTGTCACGGGCGTGCGACCTGCCTTTCGATGTCGTCGAGCGCACGGGCAAGTTGTAACAGGTCGTGGTCGGTCGTCGGGGGCGGACCGAACAGATGGTAGGAGACGAACCCCGGATCCGAACCGGTGCGCTGGGCCGCGGTGGACACCACGGTCGCCGGGTCGGCGCCGGCGCCCAGGCCGAGCCGCGGCAGCAGCCGCTGCAGTGTCGCCGTGCGCAGCGCCGCGGCCGCGCGATCGCGTGCCCGCCGGGACCGATACAGCCGGCCGCGACCCTCGACGGTCTCCGACGCGCGCACCACGACGGGCAACTCCTCGGCCACCAGCGGGCCGGGGCGGCGGCCCTTCCACGCGGCGACCAGCAGCACCACCAGCGCCAGCTGCCACACGATCCAGCTCACGTTGGGTGGAATCAGGTCGAAAAGTGATGCCTTGGTGGAGGTTTCACCCTCGACGTGATGGGGCGCGTACCACACGAGCCGGGGGCGGTCGCCGGCCAGGTTCATCGCGAGCGCCGCGTTGCCAGCGTGCAACAGGCCGCCGTTGGTCATGAAGTCGGTGCTGCCGACGGCGGTGACGACCCGTCCGCCGTCCCGGAAGCGGATCAGCGCGCCGTCGTAGCAGCGGGTCATCGTCCGGCCGTCCTTGGCCTTGAAGGTGTTGGTCGGGCCGAACCGCACCGAGCCGGACCGAACGGCTTCGCGCAGCGTGCAATTCGGGTCGCTGTCGAAGCCGCTGGCGCCGGACACCTCCACGCCCGGCAGCAGCGCCTCGCGGGCCCGCGTCGTCGGTTCCACCAGCAGCAGGTCCGAACGGATCCTCGCCAGCCGGTCGGTCACCGCGTCGGTCAGGTACTGGCTCTGTGCCACCAGGATCAGCGCGTCCGGGCGCGCCGCCCGTTCGACGTCGGCGATGGTGTCGGCCACGACGACGTCCACACCGGCGTCGCGGAGCAACTCCACCAGCGCGTGGGCGCCGTCCGGGCCGGTCGACGCGGGGTCCATCCGCGCGCCGGGGCGCGGCGCGGTCAGGTAGGCATCGACGCCGGCGATGACGGCCAGCACCAGCAGGATGACGACCACCCAGCGCCACGAGCGCCGGCGCCGGGGCGCGGTCTGGGTGCGGGCATCGCTGATCGTGGCCATCACCGCACCTGCGCCCACGACTCGGGGACGGCGGGTCGCCCGGCCTCGGCCGGGGCGCCCTGCCAGCGGGACCGCAGGTGATCGTCGAGGTCGGCGATCATCTGGTAGGCGGCCCGGGTTCCGGGCTGCTCGCCATAGGTGACGTCGTTGAAAGCCGTTGCCGCTTCGGACAGTTCGTCGGCCAGATGGGGCAGCGCGGTGCCGGCGTCGCGAGCCAGCTCGTTGGCCGTGCGGCCGGGGGCCGCCGCCAGCACACCGGTCTCCTCGAGCTGGCGGGCGACAGCGCGCAGCCGGTGGCGTATGGCCGCCGCCCAATCACCTTCGGCCGCATAGCTTTCGGCCGTCGCTCGATGCTGGGCGGCCGTCAATTGCGCGGCTTCGAACAGCAGCTGGTCACCGCCGCGGCGGGCGCGCATGGTGCGCCGCGCGACGTGGAAGGCAACAAACACCGCGATCGCCAGCAGGATCAAAAGCACTGTCGCCGTGAACCATCCGCCTGGCACCGTGGCGGTCTTCTGCAGCATCCGGTAGATCAGGTCGTTGAGCCAGTCGAGGAACTGGTCGGCCGACGACCCCTTGGAATAGATCGGCTTGTTGAGTTCGTCCTGCGCGGCGCGGTGCGCGGCATCGCGGTCGATGTCGATGGAAGGCATGCTCAGCTAGTCCTCGCTCGGCCGTTACAGCGGCCGCGTGAGCCAGAGGTGGTCGGTGGACGCGGCCGCGTAGGGCCCCTGGGCGGCTCCGGTCTGCAAGACGAGGTCGAACGCCTCGGCGCGCATCCGGCGGTCGGTGTAGAGCAGGACGATCACTCCGGCGTTGAACGGTGCGGTGATGATCTCGCCGATCGCCGCCCCGACGGAGAGGATCGCGGTGCTGATCAAAAAGGCGGTGCCGGACGAGGTGATCTGGAAAAACTGACCGACGATGCTGAACGGCACCGCGACGGCGTTGGCGACGATCGAGGCCACCAGGAAGGTGAGCGTGCGGATGCCCAGCACTCGCCAGAAGCCGTTGCGGATCAGCTTGAACGATCGGGTGATCGCGTCGAGCACGGGCAGCCGTTCCAGCACGATCAGCACCGGGGCGAACAGCACCACGGTGTACAGGTACACCAGCGCCGCGAGGACGACCAGCACCAGCGGGATGCCGAGCACCACGGCCGCCGCGGCGCTGCCGATCGCCGCCAGCACCCCGATGATCACCGCGACCAGCCCGGCCAGGGCCGCCACCACGACGGCCTCGACCAGGGCCAGGCCGAGCAAGGCCGGCAGCCGCCCGCGGATCCTGGTCCAGGTTTCACCGATGGTGATCGGCGACCCGAACACCGCCCGCCCGACGATGACGGTGAGCATTCCGGACAGCAGCATGCCGCCCAACCAGCCGACGAGGAGGCCGGCCCCCACCGACGCCGTCCAGGCGCCCAGGACCCCCGCGGTCAGGGTGTCGGGCTCGCCGGTGGTGGTGAACCGGTCGTGGGCGGCCAGCGGGCCGAAGAAGGCGACCTTGGTGATGATCTGCATGACCACGACGACGATGGCGGTCAGACCCAGCGTCGCTTTCGGATTGGCGCGCACGTAGCCGACCGCGCCGTTGAAGATGTCGCCGAGGGTCAGCGGGCGCAGCGGGATGATGCCGGGCTTGACCGTTCCGTAGCCCGGCGGCGCGCCGAAGGCGGGTGGGGTGCCGTAGCCCGGCGGCCGCCCGTAGCCGGGTGGGACGCCGTGGCCGGGTGGGGGCGGATAGCCCGGCGGGGGACCATAGGTCGGGTAGACCGGGGGCGGGCCGTATTGAGGTGGCGGGCCGTATTGAGGCGGCGGGCCGTATGCGGGCGGCGGGCCAACCGGATGACCAGGCGGCGGCGCGGTCACCGAACGCCGAGGCCTTGCAAACTAGCTCCGCGGCCGGGCGCGTCGTTCGTCATGGGCTCCATCCTGTCGGCGGTCGTGGCATTTCACAATGTTGACCGGCATTGACCGGCATTGACCGCGTTGTCCCCCGCGCCCGCGCGTAGCGTCTCACACATGGCGGAACTCAAATCCCGGCTCCGGGCGGACCTGACCGCGGCGATGAAGGCCCAGGACAAGCTGCGAACGGCCACGCTGCGGATGCTGCTGGCCGCGATCCAAACCGAGGAAGTGTCCGGCAAGCAGGCCAAAGACCTCACCGACGAGGAGGTCATCAAGGTGCTGGCCAAGGAATCGCGCAAACGCGGCGAATCCGCCGAGATCTACACCCAGAACGGGCGCGGAGACCTGGCCGCCAACGAGCACGCCGAGGCCAGGATCATCGACGAATACCTGCCCACCCCGCTCACCGAGGCCGAGGTGGCCGACGTTGCCGACACGGCGATCGCGCAGGTGGCCGAGGAAATCGGCGAGCGCCCCGGCATGAAACAGATGGGCCTGGTGATGAAGGCCGCCACCGCGATCGCGGCCGGCAAGGCCGACGGCGCCCGATTGTCGGCCGCCGTCAAAGAGCGCCTGTAGCCCGACCGGTTCGGTGGTCTCGTTTGCCCTCGGGGCAGCCGGGTACCCAACTGCGCATGACCAATTTTGGCTACACTTTGATGACCGAGCAGAGTGGACCCAAAGAGCTTGTCCAGTACGCCATTTCGGCCGAACAGCGCGGTTTCGACTTCCACGTCTGCAGTGACCACTTTTCACCGTGGCTCAGCTCGCAGGGACACGCGCCCAACGCCTGGGCGGTCCTGGGTGCGGTGGCACAGGCCACCGAACGGGTAGACCTCTACACCTACGTGACGTGCCCGACGATGCGGTATCACCCGGCCATCGTCGCCCAGCAGGCCGCCACCGTGCAGATCCTGTCCGACGGCCGGTTCACGCTGGGCCTGGGCAGCGGCGAAAACCTCAACGAGCACGTCGTGGGCAGGGGCTGGCCGGCCGTCACCCGCCGCCAGGACATGCTGCGTGAGGCCATCAAGATCATCCGGGAACTGTTCGGCGGGCAGCTGGTGGACTTCACCGGCGACTATTTCCAGGTCGACTCCGCGCGGCTGTGGG
Organism: Mycobacterium paraintracellulare; assembly: GCF_000276825.1. Classification (NCBI taxonomy): domain Bacteria; kingdom Bacillati; phylum Actinomycetota; class Actinomycetes; order Mycobacteriales; family Mycobacteriaceae; genus Mycobacterium; species Mycobacterium paraintracellulare. Next base: position 379,744 of record NC_016948.1, read on the forward strand.
ACGTCCCCGACGTCCCGGTCGGCATCGGGGTGGCCATCGGGGGCACCAAGGCGATCGACAAGTTCGCCAAGCTGGCCGACCACCTGATCGCGACGGAGCCCAAGGCCGAACTCGTCCACGGCTGGCACGGCGCCCGCCAGGCCGCGAACCTCGCCGGTGGCGGCCGGGTGATCGGCCAGATACCGGTGTGCTGGGACCCCGACCGCGACACGGCCGTCAAGCGCGCGCACGACCAGTTCCGCTGGTTTGCCGGCGGCTGGAAGGTGAACGCCGACCTGCCGACCCCGGCCGGTTTCGCCGGCGCGACCCAATTCGTCCGCCCCGAAGACGTCGCCGGCACCATTCCCTGCGGGCCCGACCTCGACGCGATCGTCGAGAGCGTCCGGCCCTACTGGGAAGCCGGATTCACCGACATCGCGCTCATCCAGGTCGGCGGGGACACCCAGGAGAGGTTCCTCAAAGAGGCCGCCGAGCCGTTGCTCGCGGCGCTGCGCGAGGCAGCGAACTGATCGGCGGGCGGGCGATGACGAGCGACCAATCGGACAACACCACAGCCACATTGGTCTCCGCGCTCGGCGGTGCCAGCTTCGCCCTGGGCATCAGCGAACTGGTGGCGCCGAGTCGGGTCGCCGCGATCGCGGGCGTCGACGACACCGCCCGGTCGCGCCGGGTGATCCGCGCGCTCGGCGTGCGCGAATGCGGCCACGGCGCGGCGCTGTTCGGGGGCCCCGACAAGCTGGTGTGGACCCGTGTGGCCGGGGATGTCCTGGATATGGCCCTGTTGATCGCGGGTGTGGCCGCCCGCGGTCCCGGCCGGCGGCGCCAGGGCATCGTCTGTGCCGCCGCCCTGTCCGGGATCGCCGGCCTGGACCTCTACACGGCGATGCGAACTCTTTGATCCGACGCGAATCGTCGATCGCAGGAAGGAAAACGGCGATGTCAAACGAATTGCAAGGAAAGAGAATAGCTTTTCTCGCGGCCGACGGCGTGGAAAAGGTTGAGCTCGAACAGCCGCGCGCGGCGCTGCAAGAGGCCGGGGCCAAGGTCGAGGTGCTCTCGCTCAAGGACGGCGAAATCCAGGCCCGCAACCACGATCTCGAGCCCGCCGGGACCTTCGCCGTCGATCGGAAAGTGTCCGAGGCGTCGGTGGGCGAATTCGACGGCCTGGTGCTGCCGGGCGGCACGGTGAACCCGGACAAGCTGCGCATGGACGACGACGCCGTCTCGTTCGTCCGCGATTTCGTCAGCTCGGGCAAACCGGTGGCCGCCATCTGTCACGGACCCTGGACCCTGGTGGAAGCCGGTGTGGCGGTGGGCCGGACGCTGACGTCCTACCCGAGCATTCGCACGGATCTTCGCAACGCGGGCGCCCAGGTGGAAGACGACGAGGTCGTCATCGACGGCAATTTGATCTCCAGCCGGTCACCGTCGGACCTCCCCGCGTTCTGCGCGGCGATCCTCAAACAGTTTGCCCAGGCGACGGCCGGTTAGCCGCGGCGATGCCGGGCCGGTCGGTTTGAATGCCCCGGTTTGCGGGCATCATCCCGCCAAGCCGTGATCAGCGGCTATCCGTATAGGGTTCTCGAAAGGCCAACCGTGACGACCACATATCCCGAGCCCGCCGTCTTGCCCACCCAGAACGTGTATCGGCCGCAGGAGGACTCCAGACTGCTGGTCGATGTGATGCACGAGACCGGTCTGATCCCGGGACGGCGCGTTCTGGACCTGTGCACCGGCAGCGGTTTCGTCGCGATAGCGGCGGCGGAGATGGGTTGCGCCGACACGACCGCCTTCGACATCTGCCCGCAGGCCGTTCGCTGCGCCCGGGAGAACGCCGCGGCTGCCGGAATCGACATCGACGTTCGCGAGGGGTCGTGGATAACCGCGGTGGAGTGCGCGCCGTTCGACGTGGTGGTGTCGAATCCGCCCTACGTGCCGACCCCGCCCGGTGCCGAGCTGGAAGAGATCTGCCCGGAAGCCGGACCGTCGTGGGCCTGGAATGCCGGCCGAGACGGACGCCTGATCCTCGACCCGCTGTGCGAGTCGGCTCCGAAGTTGTTGCGCGACGGTGGATCCCTGCTGATGGTGCACTCGGCACTCGCCGGTGTCCAGCAGTCGCTGGATTCCCTCAAGTGGGCCGGTATGGACGCGGCAGTGGTTGCCTCGAAATGGATTCCGTTCGGCCCGGTGATGACATCCCGGGCGCAGTGGTTGGAAGACGTCGGCCTGATACCGCGCGGACGCCGGGAAGAGGAACTGATCGTGATTCGGGCCGAAAAGCGATGAGTCCCACCAGGGTTCAGGTGGTGCCCAACGGCCCGGTGCTGGTTTCGGGTCCGGTGCGCATCGAGATGCCCGGCGGCGAGGTCGTTCAGTCCGACCGGTTCATGGTGGCGATCTGCACCTGCCGTCGCAGCGGCAGGTACCCCTTGTGCGACACCAGCCACCGCAGATGCAAGCGCCTGAGCAAGACGACCGCTACGTCAGCGGCCGCCGCAACGACGTCCGATCCTGCTTCCACGACGCCATAATCGTTTCCGCCAAGCGGTTTTCGACCGCGGCGTGCGCGCGGATCCCGAAGATGACGTCCTGCTCGAGCTGCGGCTCCCGGGCGACGAGATCGCCGACCACATCCGCGCGCACGACGTGTTCGTGTACCGCGTCGGCCTCGACGTGCTCGCTGTAGAAATTGATGCAGGCCGCGGGCGCCTGCAAGCGCTCCAACGCCCGCACCATGCGCTGGGATCCGGGCGGCGAGGTGATCTCGGTCGACGCGAAGTGCCCGATCGCGGCGCCGCGCAACGAGCGGTGCAACCCGAACAGCGACATCAGATTGACCACCGCCAGCGATTCGGGGGGAACCGCGTCGACGTAACCCCAATACGTCGCGTCCAGCCCGGCCGCGGTCAGCAGATCGGCGAACAGTTGCTGGTGCAGTCGGGGGCCCTGCCCGGCGCCGTACTCGTCGAACTCCACCGCCACGAAGGCCGCTTTGGCGGTGCCCATCAGGCGCGGGATGGCCCAGGCGTGCGGATCGCCCTCTTTGAGGTGATACAGCGAGCGGTGCACGAAGTATTCGCACATCTGCTGCCACGTCCCGGTGTCACGCAGGTAGTACGACGGGCCGGTGCCGTCGACGGGTTCGATCGAAATCGCTTCCATCTCAGCCGCGGCCGTCTGCTCGGGTTCGATCGGCCCGACGTCGCGGCGCACACCGGCCAAGAACACGCGCTCCAGCTCGGCGCGCAGCGCCAGCAGCGCCGGGTTCCACTCCCACGCGGGGTCGACACCGGCGAAACCGCGGTAGTGCAGCTCGTAGCAGACGGACAGCGCCAGCTGCAGATCCAGACCGTACGGGTCGGAATCGCGCACGGATGCGCCGATGCGCGCGAAATGGTCAACCGACGGCGGGCCCGCCAGCGCGCAACGAACGGCTGTCGACAGGGGCCCGTGTGCCTCGGGCAGGACGGGTTCAGTCATGGTCGATGAGCGGGTCACGCCGGTGACTACCCGTAACCGGGGCCCGGCAAACGGCGCCGCAACACTTTTCGACGCCCACTAGCCGGATTCAGCCGGCAGTCTGAAGGTGATGTCGAGGGTGGTGCCGGTGGCCGCGGTGTCGAGCTGCGTCGCATCGCTGAGCGCCCTGATCAGGGGCAAGCCGCGCCCACTGTTGACCGGGTCGGCGGCCGGCGCCTTCCACGAACCGTAATCGGTGATACGGGTGCGCACTTCGCCGTCGCCGAGGCTGGCCTCGACCACCATCGTCCCCGCGACGAATCCGCGGTAGGCGTGTTCGACGCAATTGGTGCAGGCCTCGTTGACCACCAGCACGATGTCGGCGGCCAGGTCCCCCGTGATGTGGGCGGCGCGCAGCCAGTCCGCGAGGCGGTGCCGGATGCGAACCAATTGGTCTGCGGTGGCGTCACTTTCGATGCGTAGCGGCGTCTGGTGGTGGCGGTAGATCACCATCGCGACGTCGTCGTCATAGCCACCCGCCGGCGCCAGTTCACGAAGCATCTCGTCGGCGACGGTGTCCAGCGGTAATGTCATCGTCTGCGCCAGAACGTCTGCCGCGCGGGCGATTCCGTCGTCGATCGACTCGTGTTTGCGTTCCACCAGCCCGTCGGTGAACAACATCAGGGTCGAGCCGGGCGGCAGCACCCGGGTGGCCTGCGGGCGCGGTTCATCGCGGCGGACCGCGAGCGGCACCGAAGCGGCGTCGGTCAACAGGGTCGTCGTGCCCGGCTCGGGGCCGGTGAGCACGGCTGGCATGTGCCCGGCGTTGCTGTATTGCAACAGCCCGGTTTCGGTGTCCAGGATCGCGAGAAACACGGTGGTGCAGTAGGCGTTCGGGATGAGCGACGCCGCCGAGTCCAGCTGATCGAGCAGCACCGCCGGCTCGGCGCCGTTGATCAACAACGCTCGCGCGGAACTGCGCAGCTGGCCCATGATGGCGGCGGCGGGCAGGCCGCGTCCCACGCAGTCGCCGACGACGATGCCGATGCGGTGCTCGCCGATCGGCAGCACGTCGTACCAGTCACCGCCGATCTCCAAGGGCAGCACCGCGGGTTCGTAGCGCACCGTGAAACCCGGCGGGGGCTGGATGGGCGGGAGCATGGCACGCTGCAGCGTCAGCGACGTCTCGCGGGCGCTCTCGAACTGACGAACGTGCTGCATCGCCAGACTGAGGTGGCTGATCAGCACGGTGACCAGCAGGCGGTCTTCGCCACTGACCCAGCGGGGTGTGCGCAGCTCCAGCCACAACGCCAGGTCCCCGGTGCCGGAGAGCACCGCGACCAACCCCTGGGCCTTACCGGGATGATCAGGTGACTCAACGGTTTTCGCGGTCAGCGGTAGTTGCTGGCGCGCGTCGGAGAAGGTGTGACGCAACCACGGATCCAGCTTGCGCCACGACGTCGCCGCGGGCTCGCCCGCGGTGTGGACGGTCGGGTCGCCCTCGCCGCTGGGCCACATGACCGCGACCACCCGCTGCACGTCGATCGCCGCGCGGCACTCGTCGAGCGTGATCGACAGCAACTCATCCACGCTCCTGGCCACCGCCACCGCCGTGGCCAGGCGCAACACCGCGCTCTCCCGCGCCGCGAATGCGCGTTCCGCGGTGATATCACGAACGGTCCCGACGTAGGCGTCGCGATCGCTGCCGGATTCCTTGACCGCGTTGATGCTCACCTTCACCCAGGCGAGATGCCCGTCGCCGTGGCGGATCGGCGTTTCGTAGTCGGCCCTGCCGTGGTTCAGCACCAGGCCGATCTGCTCGGCCGCCGTCTTGGTGTCGACCAGCCACGGGTGCGGCCACCGATAGGGCAAACCCTCGCTGGGAAAGCCGATGATGTCGATGAAGGCGCTGTTCATCTCGATCACGGAGCCCTCGTGGTCGGCGACGAAGAACCCCTCCTGCAGCGAATTCACCAGCGCGTTGCGGAATTTGTCGCGATCTGCCAGCCAATCCGCGCGATCCCGCTGTTCCGCGTAGCGCCTGTTGCCGTCGATGAATCCGCGCATGGCCACGTCGAGGGGAGCCAGCAGTTGCAGCAGGAACTCCAGCGCGATCGGCCCGTCGATGCGCACGTCCTTCGCGATCTCGAAAACCAGGCGGACGTGGTTCTCGACGATTTCGAGCAGGCTGATCTGATTCTGCAGGGCCGTGCGACCGAGCTCATTTCCGATCGACAAGTTGGCGTCATCGGGTGAGTCCAGATAGTTGCGCAACGCGGCGGCGTAGCGATCGTGGAAGTCTTCGTTGCCGCTCATGTCGAGGTCCCCCTGTGCCGCGCCGTCAGCACCATCGCGTCATCGGTTTCCTTGGCGCCCTTACCGAGAATCTCTTCCGCGATGGCGACAGCGTGCGCCGAGAAGTCGACGTGACCCAGGTAATCTTCCCCGATCCCGTCGGTGCTCATCACGAGAAGATCACCGGGGCGGATCGAAATAGCCTGTGCCGGAAGGATTTCCGGTATCCGGTAGCCGACGATGCCCCCGGTGAGACGGGCACTGGACCGGACATGGACACCGCTGGGCGCCTTGGCCACCAGATCGGCGGTGACGTTGCCGACCCCCGTCCACGTCAGCGTGTTCGCGGCGAAATCCACCCGCGCCAACGTCATTGCCACCCCTCTGGTTCCGGTGAGCAGCCGGTGGCAAAGCTGGATCAGGACTTCGAGCCGCTCGGAACTGTTGTTCTTGACCGCATCGATCGCGCGCAGCGCAGCCTCCGCGGCGGCCGGCCCGTGACCGAGGCCATCCACCAGACCGAACAGCGCGGCCTCGCCGCCGATGGCGACCGAGATGCCCCGGTCGCCGGAGGTGTACTCGCTGGGCAAGGGCCGGCCCGCCCTGGCCCATTCGATGGGTCCGAACCGGCCGCTTTCATGCACGGGGCGGGACCCATTTCCACATCTCGATGACGGTCCCCTGACCGACCGTGGACTCGACGACCAACCGGTCCATCAGGCGGCGCGCGCCCGGCAATCCCATCCCGAGCCCGCGGCCGGTCGAATATCCGTCTTCCATCGCGCGTTCGATGTCGGCGATCCCGGGCCCCTGATCCTCCGCGCGCACCACCAGGGCCTTGCGCCCCTCCCGGTCGGCCACCCCGACCCGGACGGAGCCGCGGCCGGCGTAGCTGGTGATGTTGCGCGCGATTTCGGAGATCGCCGTCGCGATAATGGTGACGTCCGTCAGCGAGAATCCCAGATCGAGGGCGAGCTGGTGTCCCGCCTTGCGGGCGTCGACGATGTCGTCGGGATGGTCGATGGCGACGACGATATCAGCCGCCACCATCGCGCCCGATCGTCGGTTTGCGCTGCGCCAGTTGACGATTCAGAAGGGACAGGCCCTCTTCCAGGTCCAGCGCGGTGTTCATGTCGTCGAACGCCAGGCCAAGCTGGACCATCGCGAACGCCACCTCGGGCTGCAGGCCGACGATCACCGTGTCCGCGCCACGCAGCCGGGTCATGTGCGCGATCGTGCGCAGCGAGCGGGCCGCGAAGGAATCCATGACGTCGATGGCGGTGACGTCGACGATGATGCCCTGCGCGCGGAACCGGCTGACGCGCTCCATGAGGTCGTAGCGCAGCCGTTCGGCGTCGGAGTCTGAGAGCGCGGCCTGCACCGAGGCGATGAGGATCGAACCCTGTTTCAGGATCGGTACTGGCATGCGGCGCTCGCGTTCCTAACCGTCACCCGGTCTGCTCGCCGGTGCGAGTCACCTCGTAACCCAGCAGCCGCTCGGCTTCCTCGATGCCGCCCTGCAGGTCGCCGACCGCGTTCATCTTCGACAGGTCCAGGCCGATCGTCACCAGCGTCAGCGCGATCTCCGAGGACAGACCGGTGATGATCACGCTGGCACCCATCAGCCCCGACGCGTCGACGGTCTGCACCAGGTGGTTGGCCACGGTCGAGTCGATGGTCGGCACACCGGTGATGTCGATGACCACCACTTTCGCGCGGTTGGCGCGGATGGCGCGCAACAGCTGCTCGGTGACCTGGCGGGCGCGCTGGCTGTCCAGCACACCGATGATCGGCAGGATCAGCAACTGCTCACGCACCTGCAGCACCGGCGTCGAGAGCTCCCGGATCGCCTCCTGCTGCTGGCGGATGATGCGCTCACGTTCCTGGACGAAGCTGACCGCCACGGTGTTGGCGATCCGGTTGGCCGCCGGCTCGTAGGCGTCCAGCACCCGGTTGAGCATCTCGAACTCGGTCTGGTACTTCTCGAACAGCGAGCGGGCCAGCACGTCGCGGAGCAGCAGGACGATGCCGACGACCTCGTCGGTTTCCACGCCCCGTGGAATGATGCGTTCGGACAGGTCGCGGGCGTAGGCCTGCAGCGCCTCGACGCTACCGGTCTCGAGCACCTCGACATAGTTGTCGTAGACGGCCGTGGCCTCGGAGAAGAGCTCTTCGGGCGTCATCGCGGTGAGCAGCTCGGCCTCGGTGATGCGGCGGGCCCATTCCTCCCGCAAAACGGTCCGATTCTGCCGCAGGTGCTGAACGAGCTGAGGCAACAGCCCCTCGCTGGAAATGCCGACGACTTGCGCTGCGGTGCCGGTACTGGTGAAATCCGACGTCGAATCTGACATATGGCCTCCCCAGGCCTCCCGAGTACACGTCACGCACTGCGGTCTGCAGTTCCTTTTTGCGAGACTAGCCTGGGTTGTCGCGGGCCACGTGTAGAGGGCATATTCTTCTCGCAGTTCATAACGCAGGCTAGGGTTGAACCACGCTCGAGGCATTCAAGGCCCAGGACAAAGGATTGCCATTGTCAGCTCCTGATTCGATTACCACGTTGGTTGAGGACCACGACGGCGTTTCCGTGGTCAGTGTCAGCGGCGAAATCGATTTGGTCACGGCTCCTGCCCTGGAACAGGCCATCGGCGCGGTCGTCGCGGAGAGTCCCACCGCACTGGTCATCGATCTCTCGGCGGTGGAGTTCCTGGGCTCGGTGGGGCTGAAGATCCTGGCCGCGACGTACGAGAAGCTGGGCAAGGACACCGGGTTCGGCGTGGTCGCGCGCGGCCCGGCCACCAGGCGGCCGATTCATCTGACCGGTCTGGACAAGACCTTCCCGCTGTATCCGACGCTCGACGACGCGCTGACCGCGGTGCGGGACGGCAAACTCAACGGCTAGCAACCGGGGCGCCGGCAGCCATGGGTGTCGATCATCCGGAAGACGACCAACAATGGGACCGCAGCCAGCGCGGTGAAACCGAAATCGAACGGCTGGACCGCAATTGGAACAGCCTGCTGCAGGAGTTGCGCGTGGTGCAGACCGGCGTGCAGCTGCTCACCGGGTTCTTGTTGACGCTGCCGTTCCAGCAGCGCTTCGACGTGCTCAGCGGACCGATGCGGATCGTGTACCTGGTGACGGTGGGGTGTTCGGTGGGCGCAACCGTGCTGCTGATCGCCCCGGTCGCCATTCACCGGCTGCTGTTCCGGCGGCACCGCCTCCAGGCGCTGGTGTCGGCCGCGCACCGGTGTGCCTACGCCGGGCTGGCGTTGCTGGGCACGGCGCTGACCGGGGTCACGGCAATCGTCTTTGTCGCGGTGGCCGGGGCGACGGTGGGGTTCATCGCCGGAGCCTGCGCCCTGGCGCTGTTTGCCATCTTCTGGTGGGCGTTACCCCTGACGCTGCGCACGCACGGAATGTAGTCAGCGGCCGGGCGACAACTCCGCGATCCGGGTGGTTTCCAGATGGTCGAGCAGGTCCTGCGGATCGGCGAAGATCGGGGCGGCCCCGGCCTCCTGCAACTCCGCGCGGGAGATGCCGCCGCTGAGCAGCCCGATGCAGGGCACTCCCGCGGCCGCCGCGGCGTGCGCGTCCCAGACGGCGTCCCCGACGAAGACGGCGTGCCGGGCATCCACCCGGGCCCGGTCCAGCGCCACGTGCACGATGCCCGGTTCGGGTTTGGCGGTGTCGGCGTCACGGGACGAGGTCGTCTCGGAGATGACGTCATCGCAATCGAGCACCTTGCGCAAGATCGCCAATTCGTCCTCGGGCGCCGAGCTGGCGAGCACGACCTGCAGTCCCAGGTCCGCGACGCGGCGCAGCAGGGCGCGGGCCCCGGGCAGCGGTTCTGACAACGCGGTGATCTCGCGGTAGTAGTGGCTGTGCTTGTCGCTGAGCCGCTCCTGCACGTCGTCGGGCGCGTCGTCGGACAGCGTCCGCACCAGCGTTGAGCCGTCCATGCCGATGCGGCGGTGGATCTGCCACGACGCCACCACGATGCCTTCGGCGTCGAACGCGCGCCGCCACGCGTGGACGTGCAGGTAGTTGGAATCCACCAGGGTGCCGTCGACGTCGAACAGGACGGCGGGGGCGCCCGCATCGGGTCGCAACGTCATGTGGTGGGCATACCCACGCCGGGCCGGGCTGACACCGGCCGGCGGCTGAGCGGCGTGGCGGCGGCGACCCGAGCCGCCGCTCCGTTGCGAATAACGCTGGCATTCAACGGATCTCGCGAGCGACCGCGTTGGGTTGCCCCGGCGGCGTCCGGTCGGCGACGCCGGGACGCCGGGGGGACCCGCTGGCGCGTAAGCGGATGCGTGCGGCGGCCGAAATTCTTGCCCCAGATCGGTGTAGGGCGCGCGTGAACGGGGTACTGCCTGCGCCACGGGTGAGTACAGCAAAGTGCGTCAGCCCGTCTGAGAGCAGGGAGGAACTCCGATGGCGACCACCACTGACTACGACGCACGCCGTGTATCCGACAACGACACCCAGGACAAGTCCTCGCTGCGCGAGCTGGCACCGACCCTGCACGGGGCCGGCACCACCGTGGTCGACGAGGACCCCAACGATGTCCACTTCTTCGAGCTGCCCGGCGCCGACCTGTCCGGGGAGGAGCTGACGGTGACCGTGATTCCCCAGCGGGCCGACGAGTTCACCTGCTCGAGTTGCTTTTTGGTGCAGCACCGCAGCCGGTTGCGTCGCTCCAGCTCCGGCCTGCCGGTCTGCGCCGACTGCGCGTAACGCGCCGATAGCGCCCCGGCCGCGGCGTGGCGCCGTCTCGCGCCTGCGCCGAAATGTCACAGGCTTGAACTAGGTTCATCGGACAAGTCTGCGTCGGCGCGAACGGCACGTTGAGGAGTCATGGAGAAGGTTCTCGGGTTGCTCCTCCTGCTGGGGTTAGCTCTCCCTTGGTATTTCACGCAGCAGGCCACCGGCAGCCCGCCGGCGGGGTTTTTGGCCGGCCTCGGCGGGCTCGCGCTCGCGGTCGCCGTGCTGTGGTGGCTTTCGGTGCAGCGGGACCGCCGTCAGGCCGACGCCCACCGCCGCCGCGACCTCAAACACGCGAAATCCCGGCTGCGGGCCATCGACCGCATGTCCGGTACCGAATTCGAGGAATTCGTCGCCGCCCAGCTGCGCGTCGCGGGTTACACCGTCACGCCGACCGCGAGCACCGGCGACTACGGGGTGGACCTCATCGCCAAAAGGGGCGGCGTCCGCATGGCGGTGCAGTGCAAAAGGCTGGCCAAGGCCGTCGGCGTCGCCGCGGTGCAACAGGTCGTTTCCGGGTCGCGCCACCACGGCTGCAATCGGGCGGTCGTGGTGACCAACCAGACGTTCACGAAGGCGGCCCGCCAATTGGCCGGCACCCATCAATGCCGGCTGGTCGGGCGCACCCAGCTGCAGAACTGGACGCGGGTGGCGCCCCTTCCCGTGCGGGGGAACTAACGGCCGCGAGATGCCCTGGGCCGCAGCGCGTTCGGACGGCGCGCCTCAGCGCCGGGTGGTGTCCTCGATGACCCGGCGCGCGATCTCGCGCAGCGGGGTGTTCGTGCTCTGCGACAGTTTGATCAGCGTGTTGAACGCCGTGTGGTCATCGAGGTCGTAGCGCTCCATCAGAATGCCTTTGGCCTGCCCGATGGTGTCGCGGGTGCTCAGGGCCTCCCTGAACTGTTGGGTGCGGACGACGTTGCTCCACGCCAGGGCGCCCAGCGCGGCGAAGACGGCGGCCACCCGGCGGGAATCGTCGGAAAAGGCGTGCGGGCGTTCGGCATAGAAGTTCAGCGCCCCCATGCTGAGCTCGTCGGCGTACATCGGCAGTGACAGGACGCTGCGCACCGGCGTGTACGCGAGGGCGTCGGCCTGATACTTCGGCCAGCGCGAGTCGCTCCCGAGGTCGTCGATGACGACGACTTTCCGGGTCCACGCGGCGTGCACGCACGGCCCCTCGAGGTGGCGTTGCTGGAACTCGTCGAGCAACCTGGCGCAGTCGTCGGTGACCGAGGGGGTGCTGACCTCGTTCTGCCGGCTGGTGACCGTGATCCCCGCCTCCTGCGCCCCGGGCACCCAGCGCGCCGCCGCCCTGGTCAGCTCGTCCAGCACCCGAGGGAAGTCGGCCGCGTCCGCCGAATAGATGGCCCGCAGAACGTCGGTGAGCAGGGTGAGATCGTCGAAATTGGTCACTGAATGTCGCCTTCGTGCGTCGAGACCGGTTCCAGGCAAAACCCGCGCCGTTTTCTCCCAGCCTGCGGTCTCGCGAGGCGATCATTTGTCAGTTATGACGGCGACGAATGTCAATGCTGTCTGCTCAGCATTACGGTGAGATCCACTATATCGGCCGGGTTTTGGGTGATTGCGACCGACACCGGACGAGCAAAACCTAAGTGGTCGGGGTGGCGGGATTCGAACCCACGGCCTCTTCGTCCCGAACGAAGCGCGCTACCAAGCTGCGCCACACCCCGCCTGAAGCTCCGACAGCCTATCGCACCGGGCCAGCGGCTCGCCAAACCGCGGTGCGCCACGTCACTCCCACGAGCAAGAACGCTCGAACTCGACCAGCGCCCGGGCCGGGCCCGTTGGGTCCAGTCCCTGCGCCGCGACCCACTCGTCGCTGAAGTAGGTGTCGCGGTAGCGGTCGCCGCTGTCGGCGAGCAGCGTCACCACCGAACCGCTGCGGCCTTCGGCGACCATCTCGGCGAGCAGGCCGAACGCGCCCCACACGTTGGTGCCCGTGGACGGTCCCACCCGGCGCCCCAACACGGCGCTGACGTGGCGCGCGGCGGCGATCGACGCCGCGTCCGGGACGGCCACCATGCGGTCGACCACGCCGGGGAGAAACGACGGCTCCACCCGCGGGCGGCCGATGCCCTCGATGCGCGACGAGGTGGGCATCAGAACGTCGTCGCGGTCCTCGGCGTAGGCGGGAAAGAAGGCGGAGTTCTCCGGGTCGACGACGCACAACCGGGTGGCGTGGCGGCGATAGCGGATGTAGCGCCCGATCGTGGCGCTGGTCCCGCCGGTGCCGGCGCCGACCACGATCCATTCCGGGACGGGGAAGCGCTCCTCGCGCATCTGCTCGAAGATCGACTCGGCGATGTTGTTGTTGCCCCGCCAGTCGGTGGCGCGTTCGGCGTTGGTGAACTGGTCCAGGTAGTGCCCGCCGGTTTCGCGGGCGACGCGCTCGGCTTCGGCATACACCTCGCTGGAACTCTGCACGAAATGGCAACGGCCGCCGTGGGCTTCGATCAGCGCGACCTTCGATGCGCTCGTCGCCGCCGGCATCACCGCGACGAACGGTAGCCCCAGCAGGGCCGCGAAATAGGCCTCCGACACCGCCGTCGAACCCGACGACGCCTCGACCACCGTGGTGCCCTCGTCGATCCAGCCGTTGCACAGGGCGTAGAGGAACAACGAGCGGGCCAGCCGGTGCTTGAGGCTGCCGGTGATGTGGGTGGTCTCGTCCTTGAGGTACAGCGCGACGTCGACGTCGGTGCTCCACGCCGACGGCAGCGGATAGCGCAGCAGGTGGGTGTCGGCGCTGCGGCGGGCGTCGGCGTGGATCAACCGGATCGCGTTGTCGGTCCAGCACCGTGAGCGGCTGCGGACCGCGATCCGGGTCCGGTCGGTCAACGCACCGAAGCTGTTGGCTGCGAACGGCTCAGGTCGCTGGCCGCGTCGCGGTCGCCCATCGGGGTGGAGATCAGCGTCAGCATGGTCGCCTCGGGCCGGCAGCAGAATCGCACCGGCGCGAACGGCGAGGTGCCCATCCCCGCGGAGACGTGCAACTGCATGTGCGCGCCCCACCGCGACGGCCCCTTCGCGCGCGAGCGGTCCAGGCCGCAGTTGGTCACCAGGGCGCCGTAGAACGGCAGGCAGACCTGTCCGCCGTGGGTGTGCCCGGCCATCACCAGTTGATAGCCGTCGGCGGCGAAGCGGTCCAGCACCCTGGGCTCCGGGGAGTGGGTCAGTCCCAGCCGCAGGTTCGCCGCGGGGCTGGCCGGGCCCGCGATGGTGTCGTAGCGGTCCCGGTCGAGGTGCGGGTCGTCCACGCCCGCGGCGGCGACGTGCAGACCCGCCACCTCGAACTCGCGCCGGGTGTGGGTGAGGTCGAGCCAGCCGCGCTCGGTGAACGCCGCCCGCAGGTCCTGCCAGGGCAGCGGCTCGCCGCGGACCCGGTGCGACGGGTTGGTCACGTAGTTCAGCGGGTTCTTCAGGCGCGGCCCGAAGTAGTCGTTGCTGCCGAACACGAAGACACCCGGCCGCGACAGCAGGTCGCCCAGGGCCTGGACGACCGCCGGGACGGCCTTCGGGTGGGCCAGGTTGTCGCCGGTGTTGACCACCAGGTCCGGCTCCCAGCCGGCCAGCTCCCGCAGCCACGCCTGCTTGCGCCGCTGGCCGGGCGTCATGTGGAGATCGCTGATGTGGAGCACGCGCAACGGTGTGGAACCCGGGCTCAACACGGGCATGGTGATCTCGCGCAGGACGAAGGCGTTGCGCTCGATGATCGCGGCATAGCCGAGGCCGGCGACGCTCGAACCGAGCGCCGCGGCACCGGCACGTATCAGGACGGGCATAACGTTCGCCATGATGGCAGCCTACTGCCGGTCGCGGACGGGCAGCGTATCTCGTGCGTCACGACGCAATCAGATTTACGGGGGCGGCGCACCGGGCGGGGCCGGCGGTGGCGGCGCCATCAACGGGATGGTGATCGGCGGCAGCCCCGGAATCTCGACGACCTGCGAGCCGACCGGCACCGGCGCCCCTTCGGGCGGCGGCGGCGGGGCGGGCGGGATGCCGTTGCTGACCTGAATGGTGATGATCGAGCCCGGAATCGTCGCGCCGCTCGGTGTCGTGCCGACCACCTCGCCCTGCTTCGCGCTGCTGTTGACGAAGTTGTTCTGGTCGGCGACCTGGAAGCCGGCCTCCTTGATGCGCGCGCGTGCCGCGTCGATGTCCAGGCCCGCCACGCTCGGCACCCGCGACCCGGGGGAGCCGTCGACGTAGCGCGGGTCGGTGGGCGGCAGTTGCACCGGGCCGAAGTTGGTGGCGATCGGTTTCATCGCGGTGAACCACGTGCGCGCGGGCTCGTTACCGCCGTAGAGGTCGCCCTCGCCGCAGTGCCGCAACGGGGACGAACACAAGTCCGTGGGGTTGGTGGAGTCATCGTAGATGTAGTTGGCCGCCGCGTAGTGGTTGGTGAATCCGACGAAGCCCGAGGAGCGGTGGGCTTCGGTGGTGCCCGTCTTACCGGACATCGGCAGGTCCCAGCCCGCCGCGCCGGCCGAACCGGACGCCGTGCCGCCGCCCAACGCGTCCTTGCTCATCGCGTTGGCCAGTGTGTTGGCCAGCCCCTCGGGGACCACCTGATCGCAGGTCTCGGTCGTCACCGCGACTTCGTTGCCCTTGCGGTCGACCACCTTGTCGATCGGGTTCGGCGGGCACCAGGTGCCCCCCGAGGCGAGCGTGGCCGCGACGTTGGACAGCTCCAGCGCGTTCACCTCGATCGGGCCCAGGGTGAACGATCCGATGTTCTGCCGTTTGACGAAGTCGGCGAGGCTCTCGTTGCTGTCGGGGTTGTAGTCGCGGGCGGTGCCGGGGTCGGCGTAGGACCGCAGCCCGAGTTTGATCGCCATGTCCACCGTGCGCGTCACCCCGACCTGCTGGATCAGCTTGGCGAACGCGGTGTTGGGTGAGGTGGCCAACGCGTCGGTCACGTTCATCGACCCGCGGTAGTTACCGGCGTTGACCACGCACCAGTTGTCCTTCGGGCAGCCCTTGGCCCCGCCGCTACCCATGCCCTTGGCCTGGAACCGGCCGGGCACCTCGAGGGTGGCGTTGATGCCCATCCCCATGTCCAGGGCCGCGGCCGTGGTGAAGATCTTGAAGACGGATCCCGCGCCGTCGCCGACCAGGGAGAAGGGTTGCGGGCGCATGGTCTGACCGGCGTCGACGTCCAGCCCGTAGGTGCGGTTGCTGGCCATCGCCATCACCTTGTGCGACGTCTTGCCGGGCTGGATCACGCTCATCACGCTCGAGATGCCCGGCAGCGTCGGGCTGGCGAACTTGTCGATCGCCGCCTTGACCGGCAGCTGCACGTCCGGGTCCAACGTCGTCTTGATCAGGTAGCCGCCCCGGGCCACCTGTTCCTTGCTGATCCCGGCCCGGGAGAGGTACTCCTGCACGTAGTCGCAGAAGAACGCCCGATCGCCCGCCGCGATGCAGCCGCGGGGCAACTCGTTGGGCTGCGGCAGGATGCCCAGCGGCGCGGCCTTGGCGGCCTGCAGCGCCTCGGCCTCCTGCGGGATGTTCTCGATCATGGTGTCCAGCACCAGGTTCCGCCGCGCGAGAGCGCCCTCGGGGTTGGTGTACGGGTTGAGCGCGCTGGTCGATTGCACCATGCCCGCCAGCAGCGCCGCCTGCTGCCAATTCAGGTCGGAGGCGTTGATGCCGAAGTAGGTCTGGGCGGCGTCCTGCACGCCGAACGAGTTGTTGCCGAACGAGACCAGGTTCAGATACCGCGTCAGGATCTCGGGCTTGGTGAAGGTCTTGTCCAGCGTCAGCGCCATCCGGATCTCGCGCAGCTTGCGCGCCGGGGTGGTTTCCACCGCCGCGCGCTTCTCCGCGTCGGTCTTCGCGGTGACCAGCAGCTGGTAGTTCTTGATGTACTGCTGCTCGATGGTCGACCCGCCGCGCGTGTCCACGTCACCGCGCGCGTAGCCCGCCAGCCCGGTCAGAGTGCCTTTCCAGTCCACCCCGTTGTGGTCGGCGAACCGCTTGTCCTCGATGGAGACGATCGCCAGCTTCATCGTGTTGGCGATCTTGTCGCTGGGCACCTCGAACCGGCGCTGCGAATACAGCCACGCGATGGTGTTGCCCTTGGCGTCGACCATCGTCGTCACCGCCGGCACCTCGCCCTCCAGCAGCTGCGCGGAGCCGTTGGCGACCACTTCGGAGGCCCGATTGGACACCAGCCCTATGCCGCCGGCGACGGGAAACAGGAGCGCGGTGGCGACGACGCTGGCCAACAAACAGAACCCCGCGAGCTTCAAAATCGTGAGCGCGGCCGGGGGGCGGTCTGACATGGGTACTACAGTAGCGGCCCCCAGTCACGCCGCCACGCTGCAACTTCGCCCAAAAATTTCGGCGCCCGGGCCCCTCGGGCGCGCACCGAGAATTTGCGATTGCGTCACAGGTCAGACGGGTAGCCCAGTGTGCAAGATCACTTTCCCGCCGGATTTTTTGGACGAGACGGCACGCTCGTCCCAAAAAAAGCGTTATCGGACTGTTGCGCAATTGGCACCTGACCACCTAACTTAGACACACGGTGAGATTCAGGTAACACCGATGTACATGGTGAGGCGTAGATCGCAGGGTTGGATCTGCACCCAAGGAGGGCGGCCGTGACGGGCGGCCGGTAGGGAAAGGGAACGATTCGTGTCACCAATACGGCCGGCGGCGCGTAGGACAAACATCGCAGCCGCACAAGGTGTACTCCGCAGCGTCGATGCTGAAGAACGGATCGCTTGGGTCTCGAAGGCGCTCTGCCGCACGACCGATCCCGACGAACTGTTTGTCCGTGGCGCGGCCCAGCGCAAGGCGGCAGTGATCTGCCGGCACTGCCCGGTGATGCAGGAATGCGCGGCAGACGCGCTGGACAACAAGGTCGAGTTCGGGGTGTGGGGCGGCATGACCGAGCGGCAACGCCGCGCGCTGCTCAAGCAGCACCCCGAGGTGGTGTCCTGGGCGGACTTCTTCGACAAGAGCAGAAGCCGCACCGCGGGCTGACCGAGTGGGGCCCTAAGCGACCGACGTGATCTGGTCGGCGAGGGCCCGCAGCGCTTCCAGATCCGACACGTCAAACGGCAGCGAAGGAACGCCGATGACCGGCACGTGCGGATTGGCTCCGGTGAATCGGGAGAGCAATCTGACTTCCCGCTTGGCGGTCTGCGCGCGGTCGGCATGAATCCGCAGCACGGCCGCGGCCAGCGACGCGGCTTCGGAATCGGTGTCGTGCTCCAGCATCTCGGTGGCGTCGATCGCCCGCTCGGCCGGTAGCGAGCACAACGTCGGATGCGTGCGGTTCAAGACCAGCCCGGCGAGCGGCATGCCTTCCTGCGACAGCCGATCGACGAAGAAGGACGCCTCGCGCAACGCGTCGGGCTCGGCCGCCGACACCACGACGAATTGCGTGCCACGCCTTTTCAGCAGCGCGTACGTGCGGTCCGCCTTTTCCCGGAAGCCGCCGAAGGTGGCGTCCAGCGATTGCACGAACGCGGCGGCGTCGCCGAGCATCTGTGAGCCCAGGATGGTCGACATTGCCTTCATGGCCAAACCCATTGCGCCGGTGACCAACCGGCCGATGCCGCGGCCCGGCGCCAGCAGCAGCCGCCACAACCGGCTGTCCATGAAGCTGCCCAGCCGCTTCGGCGCGTCCAGGAAGTCCAGCGCGTTGCGCGACGGCGGGGTGTCGACGACCACCAGGTCCCAGCGATCCTCGGCCAGCAGCTGGCCCAGCTTCTCCATCGCCATGTATTCCTGCGTGCCCGCAAGCGAACTGGCGACGGTCTGATAGAACTGGTTGTCCAGAATCGCTTGTGCGCGACCGGGTCCGGAGTATTGGACCACCATTTCGTCGAAGGTGCGACGCATGTCGAGCATCATCGCGTGCAGCTCGCCGTCAACCTCCGCCGCCAGCGGGACGCGCTGCGGCGTGTTGCCGAGGTCGTTGACCCCCAGCGCCTGGGCCAGCCGCTTGGCCGGATCGATCGTCAA
This sequence comes from Mycobacterium paraintracellulare, assembly GCF_000276825.1. NCBI lineage: Bacteria > Bacillati > Actinomycetota > Actinomycetes > Mycobacteriales > Mycobacteriaceae > Mycobacterium > Mycobacterium paraintracellulare. The sequence goes on from NC_016948.1 coordinate 398,264, forward strand.
GACGCAGACGTTGCGGCCGTATTCGGCGGCGCGCAGCGAGATCGCGGCCGCGGTGGTCGTCTTGCCCACGCCGCCCGCGCCGCAGCACACCACCACCCGGTTCGACGTGTCGGCCAGGATAGCGGCCATATCAAGCGGTTTCGGCGTGGTACTCATCGAACTCCCTGCTGTGCAAGCGATTCCGACAGTTCGTAAAGGCTGCCCAAATCGACCCCGTCGGAGATCGCCGGAAGTTGTAGCCGCGGGACCTTCAGCGCGTCGAGCTGTTGCGCGATCTCGGAGCGGGTGGCGATCACGGTCGCGTGCTCGATGGTCTCGGTCAACAGGCCGGCGAAGTCGTTGTCGTTCAACGTGATTCCGGACTTTTCCAGCCCGGCCCGCACCGAGTCGGCGTCGACGTCCCCCTCGGCGGCCTTCGCCAGATCGGCCGGTTGCAGGTAGGAGGCGATGTTGCGGTTGACGATCACGCTGCCGATCGGCAGCTGCATGTCGGTGAGCTCCTCGATGGCCTCCAGCGTTTCCTGGACGGGCAGCGCCTCCAGCAGGGTGACCAGGTGAATGGCGGTCTGCTCGGAGTGCAGCAGCTTCACGACGCCGTCGGCCTGCGAGTGCACGGGGCCGCCCTTGGCCAGATCGGAGACGGCCTTGGTGACATCGAGAAACCGCGCGATCCGTCCCGTCGGGGGCGCGTCGACGACGATCGCGTCATACACCGGGAGCCGGTTCTTGTCGACGCGGATCACCGTCTCTTTGATCTTCCCGGTGAGCAGCACGTCGCGCAGGCCGGGCGCGATGGTCGTCGCGAACTCGATCGCACCGATGCGGCGCATCGCGCGGCCCGCGATGCCCAGGTTGTAGAACATGTCGAGGTATTCCAGGAATGCGGCCTCGATGTCGATCGCCAGGGCGTTGACCTGACCGCCGCGTTCGGCGGTCGCGATCTTCACCTCCTGATAGGGCAGGGGCGGGACGTCGAAGAGTTGCGCAATCCCTTGGCGGCCCTCGACTTCCACGAGGAGGACTTTGCGGCCGCCGGCCGCCAGCGTGAGCGCCAGCGCCGCCGCGATCGTCGACTTGCCGGTACCGCCTTTGCCGGTCACAAAATGCAAGCGGGCCTTGGTCAGGCGCGCCGGCCAGCCGACGGCGCTGCCGCCGCTCGAAGTGGTTGCCACCTTCGCATGCTAGCCCGGCCGGGCTGGCCGGAGCGGTTCACCTCCGACCGATAAGCTCGCCGCATGAGCCAACCGACCGCCTGGGAGTACGTCACCGTCCCGTTGCTGACGCACGCCACCAAACAGATCCTCGACCAGTGGGGCGCCGACGGCTGGGAGCTGGTGTCCGTGCTGAACGGCCCGACCGGCGAACAGCACGTCGCCTACCTCAAGCGCCCCAAGTAGAGATGAGCGCCCAGCCTTCCTGGAAGGCCCGACTGGCCGAGCTCGATCTCGCGCTGCCGGAGGTGGTCGCGCCCCTGGCCTCTTATGTGCCGGCGGTGCGCACGGGCGACCTGGTCTACACCGCCGGCCAGCTGCCGATGCGGGCCGGGAAGCTGGCGGGCACCGGCAAGCTCGGCGCGGAGGTCACCCCGGACGAGGGCAAGGCGCTGGCGCGGATCTGCGCGCTCAACGCGTTGGCTGCGGTCGATTCCCTGGTGGGCATCGACTCGGTGACCCGGGTGGTGAAGGTGGTCGGATTCGTCGCATCGGCTCCCGGGTTCAATGGCCAGCCCAGCGTCATCAACGGCGCCTCCGACCTGCTCGGCGAGGTGTTCGGCGACCGGGGCGCGCACGCGCGCTCGGCGGTCGGGGTCTCCGAGCTGCCACTGGACGCGCCGGTGGAAGTGGAGCTGATCGTCGAGGTCGGCTGACGGTCGTGACCGAGGTTGCCGAGCCGCCGACCCACCCCGCATACGGCAGGTTGCGGGCGGTCACCGACACGGTCTCGGTCCTGTTGGCCGACAACCCGGGCCTGATGACGCTGGAGGGCACCAACACCTGGGTGCTGCGCGGGCCGCGGAGCGACGAGCTGGTCATCGTGGATCCCGGCCCCGACGACGACGAGCACATTGCGCGGGTCGCCGCGCTGGGGCGCATCGGTTTGGTGCTGATCAGCCACCGGCACGGCGACCACACCGACGGCATCGACAAGCTCGTCGAGCGCACCGGCGCGACGGTCCGGTCGGCGGGCAGTGGCTTTCTGCGTGGGCTGGGCGGCGAGCTGGTCGACGGCGAGGTCATCGATGCGGCCGGACTCAGGATCAAGGTCATGGCCACCCCCGGCCACACCGCCGATTCGCTGTCCTTCGTCCTCGACGATGCCGTGCTGACCGCCGATACGATCCTGGGCCGCGGCACCACGGTGATGGACTCCGAAGACGGCAGTCTCACCGACTATTTGGAATCGCTGCACCGGTTGCGGGGGCTGGGCCGCCGCGCCGTGCTGCCCGGGCACGGGCCGGAGCTGTCCGACCTGGAGGCCGTCGCGCGCGGATACATTGCGCACCGGCATGAGCGGCTGGAGCAGGTGCGATCCGCGCTGCGCGAGCTCGGCGAGGACGCGGGGGCCCGCCAGATCGTCGAGCACGTCTACGTCGACGTCGACGAGAAGCTGTGGGATGCCGCCGAATGGTCGGTGCAGGTTCAGCTGAACCACCTGCGCGGCTAGCGCGGAGTCGCCCGGCGACCGTTCGCGAGCGTAACGCCATTGCGAAATTGAGCGCCGGAAATTGCAGCCACGTTACGCTCGCGGCCCAAAGAGCGCTTACCTCGCTCGGGGTGGGATTCTCGCTCGGTTGCGCCCGCGCTTCGCGCGCGCTTACCTCGCTCGGCGCGCGAGCCTTTCGGAGTCGGAGATCAGCACGCTCTTGCCCTCGAGGCGGATCCAGCCGCGGTGGGCGAAGTCGGCCAGCGCCTTGTTCACCGTCTCGCGGGAAGCCCCCACCAGCTGGGCGATCTCCTCCTGCGTCAGGTCGTGGGTGACCCGCATGGCGCCACCTTCCTGGGTGCCGAAACGCTGGGCGAGCTGCAGCAGCTGCTTGGCCACCCGGCCGGGCACGTCGGTGAAGATGAGGTCGGCCAGGTTGTTGTTGGTGCGGCGCAGCCGTCGGGCCAGCACCCGCAACAACTGCTCGGCGATCTCGGGGCGATCGGCGATCCACGCCCGCAGCGCGTCGCGGTCCATCGACACCGCACGCACCTCGGTGATGGTGGTGGCGCTGGAAGTCCGCGGACCCGGGTCGAAGATCGACAATTCGCCGAACATGTCCGACGGGCCCATGATCGTCAGCAGGTTCTCGCGTCCATCGGGCGAGCGGCGACCGATCTTCACCTTCCCCGCGACGATGATGTAGAGCCGATCCCCCGGTTCCCCCTCAGCGAAGACTGTGTGTCCGCGGGGGAAGTCGACGGGTTGCAGCTGCTTGGTCAGCGCCGTGACCGCGCCGGCCTCAACCCCTTGGAAGATTCCTGCCCTTGCCAGGATCTCGTCCACGTTGCCTCTTCAACTTTCCCAGAAAATTAATGTATACGGGCAGGCTGATCCCTTGCTCGCGTGACGAGTCTAGAGGAACGCCATTGTGTCTAACGTGCCAACGCTACACACGATTGGCGTGTCGAGGTGCCCTAAATTGCGGATTGACGTGCGAATGGCCGTGGATTCGCGTCGGCAGAGTCATCTCGTCGCGGTCGACGAAGCCGACGGCGAATGACGGCGCGGCGTGGCGCGGCCCGTCGTTGCGCCCCGTCAACGCGGGGCCGGGCAGCTGCCGGGCCTCGCGTCGATGCAGGTATTCGAGCGCCTCGGGCATGCCCTCGGCGGCCAGCGTGCGCATGTCGACACCGCCCGCGCGTTCGAGAAACTCGTCGACATCGGCCACCGCCAGGGGGGCACGGGTGAGCTCGGATTCGAGCCGCCCCAGACCCAGCGCCGCGAGCATCAGCAGCACCGGAACCCCGGCCACCAGCAACCATGACACACGAAGAGTAAACATGGCCTTGCATCAACACGAGGTCTCGGCGAGATCACGAAATCAGTACTCTGTCGTAGGTGACAGTGGCAAAGTCGTCCGGGCGTTCGAAGTCGACGCCGGCCCAGCCCGACGGCGTCGACGCGGGGCGCTGGTCGCAGGAATCCCGAGTGGCCCTGGTGCGACGGGCGCGGCGGATGAATCGTGCGCTGGCACAAGCGTTTCCCGATGCGCACTGCGAGCTTGACTTCACCACGCCGCTGGAACTGACCGTCGCCACCATCCTGTCCGCGCAGAGCACCGACAAGCGGGTCAATCTGACGACGCCGGCGCTGTTCAAGCGGTATCCGTCGGCGCTGGATTACGCCCAAGCCGACCGCGCCGAACTGGAAAACCTGATCCGCCCGACCGGGTTCTTCCGCAATAAGGCGTCCTCGCTGATCGGCCTTGGGCAGGCCCTGGTCGAACGGTTCGACGGCGAGGTGCCGCCGACGATGGCCGAACTGGTCACCCTGCCCGGCGTGGGCCGCAAGACCGCCAACGTCATCCTGGGCAACGCCTTCGGGATCCCCGGCATCACCGTCGACACCCACTTCGCGCGGCTCGTGCACCGCTGGCGCTGGACCGCGGACAAGGACCCGGTCAAAATCGAGCACTCGGTCGGCGAGCTCATCGAGCGCAGCGAGTGGACGATGCTGAGCCACCGGGTGATCTTCCACGGCCGCCGGGTCTGCCACGCGCGCAAACCCGCATGCGGCGTCTGCCTGATCGCCAAGGATTGCCCCTCCTTCGGGCTGGGTCCCACCGAGGCGCCGCTGGCCGCGTCGCTGGTGAAGGGCCCGGAAACGGAGCACCTGCTGGCGCTGGCCGGGCTCTAAGCACCCGGGGCAGGAGACGTTGAGCCGGACGACCCGCTGGACCATCGCGATTCTGGCGGTGGTGGTGGCGCTGATCGCGGCGCTGGTGGCCCAGCTGCGCGACAACTCCGCCACGCCGGGGACGCCGGCGACCGATCGTGCGGCGGCGAACCGGGAACACCGCGACGCCGATACCCCCGCCGCGCTGGCGGGTCCGCGGCAACGCGCCGGCCTGGCGCCCTGTCCCGCCGCCGCAAGCGGTCCCGGTCCCGAGGCGCTGCGCGGCGTGACCGCCGAATGCGCCGCCGACGGTTCGGTTGTCGACGTCGCGCGCGCGGTCGCCGGGCGCCGGGTGGTCCTCAACTTGTGGGCATATTGGTGCGCGCCGTGCGCCGCCGAACTGCCCGCGATGGCCGAGTATCAACGACGGGTCGGTTCGGACGTGACGGTGGTGACGGTGCATCAAGACGAGAACGAGACCGCCGCGTTGCTGCGGCTGGCCGAGCTCGGCGTTCGGCTGCCGACGCTGCAGGACGGCCGGCGCCGGGTCGCGGCCGCGCTGCGGGTGGTAAATGTGATGCCCGCGACGGTGGTCCTGCGGCCGGACGGTAGCGTTGCGCAGACGCTGCCGCGCGCTTTCACCACTGCCGACGAGATCGCCGCGGCGATCGGAACCGACAGGGGATAAGCGGAAAAATTGAACCGACTGGAGGGGCCGTGAGTGCTGGGGGTTCGCCCCTGCGGAATGGGGACCCCGCCCCCGCGCGCGGGACCGTTCCGCTGACACCTGACGCCTGCCCGTCCTGGCTGCGTCCGCTGGTCGACCACGTCGACGACGTCCCCGACGCGGCCCGGCGCCGCCTGCCGGCCGACGTGCTGGCGATGATCACCACCAAGGCCGCGTCGGCGGTCACCACCCTGCGCGGAGCCGCCCGCGACGCCGCGGTCCTGGTGTTGTTCTCCGGCCCGCAATCCGGCCCGCCCGGTGGCGGCCCGCCCGACGACGCCGACCTGTTGCTCACCGTGCGGGCGTCGACCTTGCGCCACCACGCCGGCCAGGCGGCATTCCCCGGCGGCGCCGCCGATCCCACCGACGACGGCCCCGTGGCCACCGCCCTGCGCGAGGCCCATGAGGAAACCGGAATCGACGTCAGCAGGCTTCATCCCCTGGCCACCATGGAGCGGATGTTCATCGCGCCCTCGCAGTTTCACGTCGTGCCGGTGTTGGCGTACTCGCCGGACCCCGGTTCGGTGGCCGTCGTCAACGAGGCCGAGACGGCGATCGTCGCGCGAGTTCCGGTGCGCGCCTTCATCAATCCGGAAAACCGGTTGATGGTGTACCGCGGCGACCTCGGCCGCCGATGGGCCGGCCCGGCGTTTCTGCTGAACGAGATGCTGGTCTGGGGATTCACTGGCCAGGTGATCTCCGCACTGCTCGACGTCGCCGGCTGGGCGCAGCCATGGGACACCGCCGACGAGCGGGAGTTGGACGCGGCGATGGCGCTGGTCGGTGACCGGGGTGAGCCCCGCCGATGAACATGAATTCGATGACCCCGTCGCAGTGGTTGGATATCGCCGTGCTGGCGGTCGCCTTCATCGCGGCGGTGTCGGGCTGGCGGTCCGGGGCGTTGGGGTCGCTGCTGTCGTTCGTGGGGGTGTTGCTCGGTGCCATCGCGGGGGTGTTGCTTGCGCCCCACCTCGTCAGCCACATCGCCGCGCCGCGCGCCAAATTGTTTGCGGCACTGTTCTTGATCCTCGCGCTCGTCGTCATCGGCGAGGTGGCCGGCGTGGTGTTGGGACGCGCCGTCCGGGGCGCGATCCGCAGCCGCTCGATCCGAACCCTCGACTCGGTGATCGGGGTTGGGGTGCAACTCGTCGTGGTGCTGACGGCCGCGTGGTTGTTGGCGACGCCGCTGACCCAGTCGAAGGACCAGCCCGAGCTGGCCGCAGCGGTCCGGGGTTCGCGAGTGTTGGCTCAGGTCAACGAGGTAGCGCCGCCGTGGCTCAAGACGGTGCCCAAGCGGCTGTCCGCGCTGCTGAACACCTCCGGGTTGCCGGCGGTGTTGGAGCCGTTCAGCCGCACTCCGGTCATTCCGGTCGCCTCGCCCGACCCCGAGCTGGCCCGCAACCCGGTGGTGCAGGCCACCGCTCCGAGCGTGGTCAAGGTGCGCAGCCTCGCCCCCAGCTGCCAGAAGGTGTTGGAGGGCAGCGGATTCGTGATCGCGCCCGACCGGGTGATGACCAATGCGCACGTGGTGGCCGGCTCCAACAGCGTTCAGATCTACGCCAGCGGCAATCCCCTCGACGCCACCGTGGTGTCCTACGATCCGTCGGTCGACGTCGCGATCCTGGCGGTTCCCAACCTGCCCCCGCCACCGTTGCCGTTCGCGCAGACCGAGGCGAAGACGGGTGCCAGCGTCGTCGTGCTGGGTTATCCGGGCGGGGGCAACTTCACCGCGACCCCGGCCAGGATCCGGGAGCTGATCAAGTTGAGCGGCCCCGACATCTATCGGGACCCGGCGCCGGTCACCCGCGACGTCTACACGATCAGAGCCGGTGTGGAGCAAGGTAATTCGGGCGGACCGTTGATCGACCTCGACGGCCACGTGCTCGGGGTGGTGTTCGGCGCGGCCGTCGACGACCCCGACACCGGCTTTGTGCTGACCGCCGATGAGGTGGCCGGTCAGCTCGCCAAAATCGGTGACACGCAGACGGTGGGCACCGGGTCCTGCGTCAGTTGATGCCGGCCCGGGAGCCGTGCACCTGTTCGAGGAACCTCATCAGGTGCCTGTTGACTTCCTCGGGGGCCTCTTCGTGGCTGAAATGCCCTGCGCCCGCGATGGATACATAGCGCCCCTGCGGCGCGTAACGTCGCGTCCGATCGACCGGGTCGGCCAGCACATAGGGATCCGCCTCACCGCGTAGGTGCAACAGCGGCACACTGAGCCGCTGGCACATCGATTTCATGAACCGCCTGCCTTCGTCGCGCAGCTGGCTGCGCGCCGCCCAGCGCTGGTATTCCAGCGCGCAGTGCGCGGCGCCCGGGATCTGTATCACCGTCCGCAGGTGGCCGATGGTCTCGGAAAAGTCCTCGGATGCAAGCCATTTCGCGCAGCTGCGGCTTCGGACCAGGCGTTCGATCTCGGCCGCGTCGTCGCGGGTCAGCAGGCGCTCGGGCCACAACGGCACCTGGTAGGGGAGCAGGGTCTGCAACAGCGCATAACCCTGGTCGCGGCGCGTCAACGTGGAGCGCCGCAATGCCGCCGGGTGCGGCGAGCTGATCAGCGCGATGGCCGACACCAGCCGCGAATGCAGCAGCGCGGTGGCCCAGCAGGCCAATCCGCCGTCGGCGTGGCCCACCAACGTCGCCGAGGAGTGCCCCAGCGCCCGGATGAGCCCGGCCGTGTCCCCGGCCAGCGTCCACCCGTCGTAGCCACGGGGCGGCTTGTCGCTGCCGCCGTAGCCGCGCAGGTCGACGGCCACCACGCGGGCGCCGGTCAGGCCGCGCAGCTGATGACGCCAGGACCACCAGAACGAGCCGAATCCGTGCAAGAGCATCACCAACGGCCGCGCCGTCGGCGGCAGTCCACCGGCGTCGCGGGCGCTGACAGCCTCGACGACGTGAAAGCGGATGCCGTTGGCGTGCACATCCAGGTGGCGCCACGGCCCGTCGATGCGGGTTACCGACGGATCGGGCGGCGGCATCTACCCACCCGAGGGATCGCCGGCGGCGTCGCGCTTCGCGTGCCTGCCGTGGCTCCCGGTGAGTTGCTTGTCATGGCCCGGGGTGAGCGCGGTGCGGGTCTCCTTGACCGATTCGATCGTCTCGCGCGGCCCCCGAATCCGGCGGACCTTGAGGAAGCCCAGCAGGGCCAGCACGGCGCCGACCACCACCATGATCCCGAAGACGATCAGATACGCCACCCAGCGCCACAGCCAGGTGTCGAGCAGTTCGGCGACGAAGAAGAAGAAAAAGAAGGTGGAGTAAAACAGCACCACCAGCGCGGCGATGAAGAAGACGCTACCGGTGAGGCCCTTTTTGACGTCGCGGGTAATTTCGGCGCGGGCCAGTTCGACTTCGGCGCGCACCAGCGTGGAGACCTGGGTCGTCGCGTCCTTGATCAGGTCGCCGATCGACGACTCGGCGGGCTTGGCGTGCGGGTCGGTCAACGGGATCGTGGTCAGCGTGCTGGGCACGCCGTTCTTGCCATCGGCTTTGCTCACAGACCGTCCTCTTTCGTCGTCGCCAGGCTCGCTGTCGTCGCGGTTTATGTTGCCATGTGGCGCCTGGACAGGAGAAGGCAGACGAGGCCAGCCGAACCCCGTGACCGCCCGGTGGCCAGTTGGGTTCGGCCAGAACGCGGTCCGCACAGACGCGCGGCAGGAGCGAACCTGGCTGCCCGGCCGATTACACTCGTCCACGCCGGTCGCGATGTCCGGCCGACCGATGGGAGTGAGGCTGTGCGGAGGGCGCACCGGTGCTTCTTGGTGGCGATGGTTTCCCTGCTGGTGGCCGTGCTCGGTTCACATGCCCACGCCGCCGCCGCTGATGTCAGGATCCCGCTGGGGGGCGGCGCGGGCATCGTTGTCAACGGCGACACCATGTGCACGCTGACCACCATCGGCGGGGACGCCGCGGGTGAGCTCATCGGTTTCACCTCCGCGCACTGCGGGGGTCCGGGCGCTCAGGTCGCCGCCGAGGGCGCGGAAAACGCGGGCGTCTTGGGCACCATGGTCGCCGGCAACGACAACCTCGACTACGCGGTGATCAAGTTCGATCCGGCCAAGGTGACCCCGGTGGCGAACTTCAACGGCTTTTTGATCAGCGGCATCGGTCCGGACCCGGCCTTCGGTGAGATCGCCTGCAAACAGGGCCGCACCACCGGCAATTCGTGCGGCGTCACCTGGGGGGCGGGCCAGACGCCGGGCACCATCGTGATGCAGGTCTGCGGCCAGCCCGGCGATTCCGGCGCGCCGGTGACCGTCAACAACGAACTGGTCGGGATGATCCACGGCGCGTTCAGCGACAACTTGCCGACGTGCATCGTCAAGTACATCCCGTTGCACACCCCGGCGGTGGTCCAGTCCTTCAACGCGATCCTGGGCGACATCAACGCCAAGCACCGCCCCGGTGCGGGGTTCAGCCCGCTGCCGGCCTGATCGTCACCGGCTACTTCGCCGCCCTGATCGCGTCGAACACGCCGGGATCGAGCAGCGTTGACGTGTCGCCCAATTCGCGGTTTTCGGCGATGTCCCGCAACAGCCTGCGCATGATCTTGCCGCTGCGGGTCTTGGGTAGCTCGGGCACCACGTGCACCTCGCGCGGGCGGGCGATGGGGGAGATCTCCCGGGCCACCTCGACGCGCAGGTCGTCGACGATCCCGTCATGCACCTCGAAATCCGCGCACAAGACGACGAACGCGCAGATGGCCTGGCCTGTCGTCTCGTCGGTCGCGCCGACCACCGCCGCCTCGGCCACCGCGGCGTGGCCGACCAGCGCCGACTCCACCTCGGCCGTGGAGAGCCGATGCCCCGACACGTTCATCACGTCGTCGATGCGGCCGACCACCCAGATGTCGCCCTCGGTGTCGTAATAGGCGCTGTCACCGGCGAAATACCAGCCTTGCTCGGCGAATCGGGACCAGTAGGTCTCGACATAACGTTGCGGATCGCCCCAAATGCCGCGCAGCATCGACGGCCACGGCTGGTCCAGCACCAGGTAGCCGGTGACGTGCTCGCCCTTGTCCTCGCCCGGTGGGGGCAGCTCCTCGCCGTGGTCGTCGACGATCTTCGCCGAGACACCCGGCAGCGGCCGCATCGCCGAACCCGGTTTGGCCGCAGCGATTCCGGGCAACGGGGAGATCATCGTGGCGCCGGTCTCGGTCTGCCACCAGGTGTCGACGATCGGAAGGCTGTCGGCGCCGATCACCTTGCGGTACCAGCGCCATGCTTCGGGGTTGATCGGCTCGCCGACCGATCCCAGCAGCCGCAGGCTGGTCAGGTCGTGGGCGTCGGGAATCTCGCGGCCCCACTTCATGAACGTGCGGATCAGCGTGGGCGCGGTGTAATAGATTGTCACGCCGTATTTTTCGATGATCTCGAAATGCCGGTGCTGCGACGGGCTGTCGGGTGTGCCTTCGTAGAGAACCTCGGTGACGCCGTTGGCCAGCGGGCCGTAGACGCCGTAGGTGTGTCCGGTGACCCAGCCGATGTCGGCGGTGCACCAGAACACGTCGCTGTCGGCCTTGATGTCGAAGACGTAGTGGTGCGTGTAGGCGGCGTGGGTCAGGTAGCCGCCGCTGGTGTGCACGATGCCCTTGGGCTTGCCGGTGGTTCCCGAGGTGTACAGCAGGAACAACGGTTGTTCGGCGTCGAACGGTTGCGGGGTGTGTTCGGGGGAGGCTGCGTCGACGACGTCGTGCCACCACAGATCGCGGTCGTCGTTCCAGGACACGTCAATTCCGGTGCGCCGCACCACAACAACGTGCTCGATGGGGCTGTCCGGGTCCGAGACCGCCTCGTCGGCGGCGTCCTTGAGGGGCGCGGGCTTGCCGCGGCGGAACTGCCCGTCGCTGGTGATCAGCAGCTTGGCATCGGCGTCGGCGATGCGGGCCTGCAGCGCTTTGGCGGTGAAGCCGGCGAACACCACGCTGTGCATGATGCCGAGGCGCGCGCAGGCCAGCATCGCGATCACGGCCTCCGGGATCAGCGGCAGGTAGATGGCGACGCGGTCACCGGCCACCAGGCCGAGATCGGTCAGCGCGTTGGCGGCCTTGCAGACCTCGGTTTGCAGCTGCGAGTAGGTCAGGCTGCGGTGGTCACCGACGGGCTCGCCCTCCCAATGGATTGCGACCCGATCCCCGTGGCCCGCCTCCACGTGGCGGTCCACGCAGTTGTATGCGACGTTGAGCTTGCCGTCGCCGAACCATTTGGCGAACGGCGCGTCAGACCAGTCCAGCACCTCGGTGAACGGCGTCGCCCAGGACAACCGGTTGGCCTGCTCGGCCCAAAAGGCCAGCCGGTCCCGCTCGGCGTCGCGGTACAGCTCCTCGCCCGCATTGGCTTGTTCGGCGAATCGCGCCGACGGGGGATACGACGAGGGGCCCGCAGAGTTGGTGGCGGTCACTGGCTTCTCTCCTGTGTCGAGGCTGCGCCGTTCGGTGGCGAGCCTAGCCCGGCGACGGCGAGCGCCGCATGGCGCGAGTGAGGAGCCGGGCAATCGGGCCTAGCCGGGCGACGGCGAGCGCCGCATGGCGCGAGTGAGGAGCCGGGCAATCAGGGCTAGCGGTGTGCGGCCCGGCCGTCTGCGGCGTAGCTGTGCGAGCGGGAATTGCGCGGCCGAATCCGGGGTCAAAGGGTGCCCTCGGGGCGGATAATCACCGTGTGCCGGGTCATGGGCGGAGCATCCGCCGACTAGCCCCCAGCTTTGCCGCGGCCGCAACGACTTACGCCGCCGCCACAGTGCTGGGGTGGCCCGCGTCGGCCATGCCGGCCGACACCGTCGACGCGCCGACACCGTGCTGGTCGGACCAGATCGCCGTATCCGCCTCCCCGACGGAGGGTGCGGTGGGGCACCGCGCGGTGACCCTGATCTTCACCCTCGCCGGCGGCGCGGAGCCCTGCACCATCGCCGGATACGCCGGGGTCGACTCCGGCGCCGGCGGCCCATTGGTGCACGCCCGGCCCACCCCGCGCGGATATCTGGGCGGCCTGCCGGCCGGCGTCAACGTCGCGCCCGCCGTCATCCTGTCCATCTCGACCCAGGGCCAGGCGATCGTCGAGGGCATCGCCGTCGACGGCGAGGGAAAGCCGTGCCCCACCTACACGGACCTGCTCGTCAATCCGCCCGGCACCACCAACGTCGTGACGGTGTCGGCCACCATCGAGGCCTGCGAGTTGCAGGTGCATCCCGTCACCGCGGTCTGAGCGACTCAGCCGGCCCTGGCCAGGCAGTAGACCCGCGCGGGGCTGGGGTAGGAATTCGCCTTAGTCCCTGCAGGGCACTGGGTTTCGTCCACGCTGCCGTCGATGCGCTTGAAAACCTTGAACGTGGCTAAGCGCGGGTTGTCACAGTCGGCCGGCGTCCAGGTGGCCGTCGTGGTGGGATCCGTCTGCAGGTAACAGTGCCCTTCGATGAGGTTGGCGATGAAACACAACGTGTGGGCGTTGTTGGTGAGGCGTGAATAGACGGAGCCATCGCGCTTGCCGTCCGGGCAGGTCGCCGTCGGTCCCTCGCCGGCGGCGAGCTCGAACGTCGCCACGGGGTTGGCGCAGTCAGACGGTGACTTCAACGAACCCATGCGCACCTCGAACTCCGAGAAGCACTGGCCGATCTTGGGCACCGCGGCCGAGCCCGACGTTGATGCCTGGCCGATGGTGTGCGATCCCCGCCGGTCGTCGTGCGACGCGAACCGGGCGATTTTCCCCAGAATGGCCAGGCCGCTCAGCGCCAGCAGGACGGCGCCGACGGCGATCAGCGCGGTGCCCGACTTCCCCGCCGCCGGCCGTGGCGGGTAGCCCGGATACGGCGGCGGGGTCGGGTACGGGCCCGGATATCCGGGCGGGGGCGGCGGATAGGGATAGCCGGGGTGATAGGGCGGCGGGAGCTGCGGGGTCTGCCGACGGGCGCGGGAGCGCCGCCCAAGTCCGATGATGAGAAGCGTCAAGCCCGTCGCGGGAAGCCCGAGCAAGAACATCAGCCGGCCGACCAGCACGGCGGGGGATTCGTCGAGGGCCAGGTACGCGACGACCACCCGAGGATTCTAGGTCGCAGACGCGGCCACGGCACTTCACCGCCCGCACGACTTCAGGCCCTAGGGTCGGGTGTCATGCGTGCGATGCGGACCCCGCCGGCCTTGCTGGCCCCGGTCGTCGCCGCGATGCTCGTGGTCGCTTCGCTTGCCGGATGCGGCGGCGGTGTGCTGAGCCCGGATCTGGTGGTGGTCAACGGCGGCGAACCGCCCAACCCGCTGATCCCCACCGGCACCAATGACAGCCAAGGCGGGCGAATCCTCGACCGGCTCTTCGCCGGGCTGATGTCCTACGATGCCACCGGCCATCCGTCGCCCGAGGTCGCCCAGTCGATCGACACCACCGACAACGTCAACTACCGCGTCGTCCTCAAACCCGGCTGGACGTTCACCGACGGATCGCCGGTGACGGCCCATTCGTTCGTCGACGCCTGGAACTATGGGGCGCTGAGCACCAATGGCCAACTGCAGCAAAGCTTCTTCAGCCCGATCGACGGATTCGACGCGGTCGCCGGCCTCACCGGCGACGGCAAGCCGACCGCCACCACGATGTCGGGGCTGCGGGTGATCAACGACCTGGAGTTCACCGTCCGGCTCAAGGCGCCGACCATCGACTTCAGGATGCGGTTGGGACACAGCGCCTTCTATCCGCTGCCGCGGGCCGCCTTTCGGGACAGGAGCGCGTTCGGGCAGCACCCGATCGGCAACGGGCCGTACCAGCTCGCCGAGGGCCCCGACGGGCCGGCGTGGGAGCACAACGTCCGAATCGACTTGCGGCCCAACCCCGGATATCGCGGCAACCGCCGACCACACAACAAGGGCTTGAGGTTCGAGTTCTACGCCAACCTGGACACCGCCTACGCCGACCTGCTGTCGGGCAACCTCGACGTGCTGGACACCATCCCGCCCAGCGCCCTTCCGGTCTACAAGCGCGACCTCGGCGACAAGGTCACCAGCGGTCCGGCCGCGATAAACCTGAGCCTGGACACCCCGTTGCGGCTACCGCACTTCGGCGGTGAGGAAGGACGGCTGCGCCGTCTGGCGCTATCGGCCGCCATCAACCGGGCGCAGATCTCGCGGCAGATCTTCGTCGACACCCGCAGTCCCGCACGCGATTTCACCGCCCGATCGCTCCCGGGTTTCGACCCGAACATCGCCGGTAACGACGCGTTGGACTTCAATCCCGGGCGAGCGCGGCAGCTCTGGGCGCAAGCCGATGCGATCTCGGCGTGGAGCGGACGCTACGCGATCGCCTACAACGCCGATGCGGGACACCAGGACTGGGTGGACGCGGTGGCCAACAGCATCAAGAACGTGCTGGGCATCGACGCGGCCGGAGCGCCGCAGCCCACCTTCGCGGGCTTTCGCACCCAGATCACCAACCGCAGCATCGCCACCGCCTTCCGCGCCGGATGGCAGGGGGACTACCCGTCGATGATCGAATTCCTCGCGCCCCTTTTCGCCACCGGCGCGGGATCCAACGACGTCGGCTACTCCAGCCGGGAGTTCGACGCCGCGCTGGCGACCGCCGAAGCCGCGGCCGACATTGCGCAGGCCACCAGGCTGGCCAACGACGCCCAGCGAATCCTGTTCCACGACATGCCCGTTGTTCCGCTGTGGAACTACATCAGTGTCCTCGGATGGTCGGCTGAGGTCAGCAACGTCACGGTCACCTGGAACGGGCTGCCCGACTACGAGAACATCGTGAAGGCTTGAGATGGGTTGGTATATCGCGCGCCGGATCGCCGTCATAGTGCCCGTGTTCCTGGGCGCCACGTTGCTGATCTACGGCATGGTCTTCCTGCTGCCCGGCGACCCGTTGGCCGCGATCGCCGGCGATCGCCCGCTGACGCCGGCGGTCGCCGCGCAGCTGCGGGCCCGCTATCAACTCGACGACCCGTTCATCGTGCAGTATCTGCACTACCTCGGCGGCGTTCTGCATGGCGACCTGGGCCGCGCCTATTCCGGGCTACCTGTCAGCGACGTTCTCGCACATGCGTTTCCGGTCACCCTGCGGTTGTCGTTGATCGCGCTCGCGGTCGAGGCGGTGCTGGGCATCGGATTCGGGCTGATCGCGGGCCTGCGCGCGGGTGGCCTCTTCGATTCCACGGTGTTGATCACCGGCCTGGTCATCATCGCGATCCCCATCTTCGTGCTGGGATTCCTGGCGCAGTTCGTGTTCGGGGTCCGGCTCGGCATCGCCCCGGTGACCGTGGGGCAAAGAGCCACCTTCACCCGCCTCCTGTTACCCGGAATCGTGCTGGGCTCGGTGTCTTTCGCCTACGTGGTGCGGCTGACCCGGTCGGCGGTGGCCGCCAACGCGCACGCCGACTACGTGCGCACCGCCACCGCCAAGGGATTGTCGCGACCCCGCGTCGTGACGGTGCACATCCTGCGCAACTCGCTCATCCCGGTGGTGACGTTTCTGGGAGCGGACCTGGGTGCGCTGATGGGCGGGGCCATCGTGACCGAAGGCATCTTCAACATTCACGGGATCGGCGGTGTGCTCTATCAAGCCGTCACCCGGCAAGAGGCTCCCACCGTGGTCTCGATCGTGACCGTCCTGGTGCTGATCTACCTGCTCACCAATCTGATGGTCGACCTGCTGTACGCCGCGCTGGATCCCCGGATCCGTTATGGCTGAGCGGATCCCCGGACGGGGCGGATTCTGGCGCGACACCTGGCGGCGGCTGCACCGGCGCCCGAAGTTCATCGGTGCGGCCCTGCTGATCGCGTTCATCGTCGCCGTCGCGATGTTTCCGGCGCTGTTCACCACCGTCGACCCGACCTACGCCGACCCCGGTCAGAGCCTGCTGCCCGCGTCGCGCGCGCACTGGTTCGGAACCGACTTGCAGGGCCACGACGTGTACGCCCGCACGGTGTACGGCGCGCGCGCCTCGGTCACGGTGGGCCTGGGGGCCGCCGCGATCGTGTTCGTCGTGGGCGGTGCGCTGGGTGCGCTGGCCGGCTTCTACGGCGGCTGGATCGACGCGGTGGTCTCCCGCGTCACCGACGTGTTCTTCGGGCTGCCGTTGCTGCTGGCCGCCATCGTCCTCATGCAGGTCCTGCACCATCGCACCGTCTGGACGGTCATCGCGATCCTCGCGTTGTTCGGGTGGCCGCAGGTGGCCAGGATCGCGCGTGGTGCGGTGCTCGCGGTGCGCGCCAGCGACTACGTGCTCGCCGCTAAAGCGTTGGGGATGAGCAGGTTTCAGATCCTCCTGCGGCACGCGCTGCCCAACGCCTTGGGACCGGTCATCGCGGTGGCCACCATCGCCCTCGGCCTCTTCATCGTCACCGAGGCCACGTTGTCGTACCTCGGTGTGGGATTGCCGACGTCGGTGGTGTCGTGGGGCGGCGACATCAATCTCGCCCAGACGCGGCTGCGGGCGGGCTCACCCATCCTGTTCTATCCCGCCGGCGCCCTGGCCATGACCGTGCTGGCCTTCATGATGATGGGCGACGCGCTTCGCGATGCGCTGGATCCGGCGTCGAGGGCGTGGCGGGCATGAGCGCGGACGCCTCGCCACTGTTGTCGGTGGACGGCCTGGACGTCAGTTTCGGCGGCCAGGCCGCGGTGCGCGGCCTGGACCTGTCGGTGTTGCCGGGGCAGACCGTCGCCGTCGTGGGCGAATCGGGATCGGGGAAATCCACCACCGCCGCCGCGATCCTCGGACTCCTTCCCCCCGGCGGGCGAATCACCGGCGGGCGCATCGTGTTCGACGGCGTCGACATCTCGGCCGCCGACCGCCGAGCGATGCGTGCGATCCGGGGCCGGCAGATCGGCTACATTCCGCAGGACCCGATGACCAACCTGAACCCGGTGTGGAAGGTCGGCTTTCAGATCCGGGAAGCGTTGCGGGCCAACACCTCCGACTCGCGCACCCGGCAGCGCGCGGTGGAGCTGCTCGCCGCGGCGGGGATGCCGGACCCGGCGAAACAAGCCGGGCGCTACCCGCATCAGCTGTCCGGCGGCATGTGCCAGCGTGCGCTGATCGCGATCGGGTTGGCGGGCCGGCCGCGGTTGTTGATCGCCGACGAGCCGACCTCCGCGCTGGATGTCACGGTGCAGCGGCAGGTGCTCGATCACTTGCAGCGGCTCACCGCCGAACTGGGCACCGCGCTACTGCTCATCACGCACGATCTGGCGCTGGCCGCCGAGCGCGCCGAGTCCGTCGTCGTCGTCCACCGGGGGACCGTCGTGGAATCCGGTGCGGCACGGGCGATCTTGCGGAGCCCGCAACACGAATACACGCGGAGGCTGGTCGCCGCCGCGCCGGCGCTGACGGTCCGGGGTGGCGCGCGGTCGCGTCCCGCAGCGGTGCGTCCGGACGAGGCGGCCGACGACATCCTCGTCGCCTCCGGGTTGACCAAGATCTACCGCGAGCCCCGCGGTGTTCCGTGGCGGCGCAGCGAATTTCGCGCGGTCGACGCGGTGTCGTTTCGGCTGCGCCGGGGAAGCACACTGGCGATCGCCGGGGAGTCGGGGTCGGGTAAGTCCACCCTGGCGCGGATGGTGCTCGGCCTCCTGGCTCCCACGGCGGGCACGGTGGCGTTCGACGGCACCCGGATCGACGACGCGATGCCCCGGGACGCGCAGCTGGCTTTCCGCCGGCGGGTGCAGCCGGTGTTTCAAAACCCTTACAGCAGCCTGGATCCCATGTATTCGGTGTTTCGCGCCATCGAGGAGCCGTTGCGGATTCATCGGGTCGGCGACCGCAGGCAGCGCGCACAAGCGGTGCGCCGGCTGGTCGACCAGGTGGCGCTGCCGTCGTCGGTGTTGGACCGCCTGCCCCGCGAACTGTCCGGCGGTCAACGCCAGCGCGTGGCGATCGCTCGAGCGCTGGCGTTGCGTCCCGCGGTGCTGGTCTGCGACGAGGCGGTCTCAGCCCTCGACGTCCTGGTCCAGGCGCAGATCCTTGATCTGCTGGCCGACCTGCAGACCGAACTGGGCCTGGCCTACCTGTTCATCAGCCATGACCTCGCGGTGATCCGGCAGATCGCGGACGACGTCTTGGTCATGCGCGCGGGCCGCGTGGTGGAGCAGGCGCCCACCGAGGAACTGTTCACTCGCCCCGGCCACGAGTACACGCGGCAGCTGTTGGATGCCATCCCGCACGCGCGGTGAATCCGGCGGAGATAGGTTGTCAAGCTGTGACGGCTGATCCTCTGGCGCCCCTGATGGAACTGCCCGGCGTCGCCGAGGCAAGCGACCGCGCCCGCGAGGCGCTGGGGCGCGCCCATCGCCACCGGGCCAACTTGCGCGGTTGGCCCGTGACCGCCGCCGAGGCCGCGCTGCGGGCGGCCCGCGCGTCGTCGGTCCTCGACGGTGGTCCCATCCGGCTCGAGGACCTCGCCGACGCCGGCAAGGTCAGCGATCCGGTGTTCGCGGGCGCGCTTCGGGTGGCGCAGGCGCTCGAGGGCGGCGAAGGCCCCGTCGTCGGCATCTGGCGGCGAGCACCCCTGCAGGCGCTTGCCCGCCTGCACATGCTGGCCGCGGCCGACCAGGTCGACGCCGAGCATCTGGGTCGCCCGCGCGGCGATTCCGGCGTGGGTCCGCGGCTCGAGTTGTTGGCGGAGCTGGTGAACGGCCGCACCCAGGCGCCGGCCCCGGTGATCGCCGCGGTCGCGCACGGTGAGTTGTTGACGTTGAAGCCATTCGGCAGTTCCGACGGCGTGGTCGCGCGCGCGGTGTCGAGGTTGGTGACCATCGCCAGCGGGCTGGACCCGCACGGGTTGGGCGTGCCCGAGGTCAGCTGGATGCGCCAACCCGCGGCGTATCGCGACGCGGCACAGGGTTTCGCCGAGGGCACGCGCGAGGGCGTGGGCGCGTGGCTGGTGCTGTGCTGCCGGGCGATGCAAGCCGGGGCGAAAGAGGCTCTGGCGATCGCCGACTCGATGTCGAATCGGTAGCTGGCGCAGTAGCCCGAACGCGGGGAAATCGGGCCCGGAAACGTGTAGAGCGGGCGACGTTCCGAATGATCGGTCCGCCGCCCGCTAGCACGGGACTCGGTTACCAAGCGTGCATTTCTGGGCTGCGTGGGTTGGCCTCGGCGATCTCGCGACGCTTCTGGCTGCAGCCCCACCCAAAGGGCCGTCGACGCTTCCGCTCTTCGCAATTACGCAGGCCCGCAACACTTCTGCCATTTTCGCGGCTATGACTCCGCGTGGGTGCCGGGCACCGTGCTGGGCGCCCGGGTCGGGAGATCGAACCTTCTCTTCCGGATCGACCTAGGCCTCACCGGGCTTCCGTGGTTCCTTTGTACTACTAGACCCCTAGCACAGCAAGAGCCAATTCGCGAAATGGCGCCGAATACGTTTTGTATTGCGCGTGTAACGCGTTTGCTGCCGCCGCCGGCTCAGAACGCGTAGCGGCGCAGCAGCGAATAGGTGACCGCGCCGGCGGCCAGCGCGCTGATGCCCACCGCGGCGGTGGTGGCGATCGCCGCGCCCGACGGGGCCGGGATGCGGTCGCGCAAGGACACCGGGCGGGAGAACGACATGACCGGCCAACCGCGCTCGAGGGCTTCCCTGCGCAACCCGCGGTCGGGATTGACGACGCTGGGGTGGCCGACCGACTCGAGCATCGGCAGGTCGGTGATCGAGTCGGAGTAGGCGTAGCAGTGTTCCAACGGATAGCCCTCGCGAGCGGCCAGCTCGCGGATCGCTTGGACCTTGCCCTCGCCGTAGCAGTAGAACGCGATCTCGCCGGTGTACCGGCCGTCCTGGACGACCATGCGGGTCGCCATCGCGTGGGTGGCGCCCAGGGCGCGGGCGATCGGCGCGACGATCTCCTCGCCAGAGGCCGACACGACCACGACGTCGCGCCCGCACAATTTGTGGGCGGCGATCAGATCGGCGGCCTCGGCGAACACCAACGGGGTCACGATGTCGTGCAGCGTCTCGTTGACGATCGACTTGACCTGTTCCACGTCCCAGCCGGTGCACATGTTGGTCATGTGCGCCCGCATCCGATCCATCTGGTCATGATCGGCACCGGAGAGCAGGTAGATGAACTGGGCGTAGCTGGACTTGAGCACGGCGCGGCGATTGAGCAGGCCCTGGGCGAAAAACGGTTTGCTGAAAGCCAGCGTGCTGGACTTCGCAATGATCGTCTTGTCCAGATCGAAGAAGGCCGCCGTGCGGGCGTGGGTAGTGGTGCCTGCCGCTGATTGCCCCGCGGCTGACTGCTCCGCAGCCGGGTCGAAGACGGTCACGGACCCAGCATAGGTCGGCGGTGACGTCGGGCCGCGATCCCGCACCGGAAATGGCCGCTCAGGGCCGTGCGAGGGTCGGGTGACGCCGTGTTTACGCGGCTCAAGGTCATTTTTCAGTAAATGATCTATTGCGTTATTGCGGACTGTCATGTGTATAGTAAGCATTACTCGGCCTGAGCCGAGGGTGTATCAGCCCGACCCCCCGGGGCTGATGCACGACGACCCTCGCCTCCTCCCCCCCTGGCGGGGGTCGTCCCTTTTCTCGGGTCTTTTTGGGCGGTTTCCCCCCGATTTCGGGCGCGTGGGCCGGCCCTCGACGCGTTGCGGGGAATCCGTCCGTCGTCGCTGGCGCACCGCCGCCGCACGTGGTTTGTGCACACTCGCGTCTCTATCCCCAAATCCGCGTTTGGGACTGGTGTGCCAGGTTGGGGCGCTGCACAGTGGGCGGATGACTGGCACTTCCGGAGCACAAGGCGCCC
Organism: Mycobacterium paraintracellulare; assembly: GCF_000276825.1. Taxonomy (NCBI): domain Bacteria; kingdom Bacillati; phylum Actinomycetota; class Actinomycetes; order Mycobacteriales; family Mycobacteriaceae; genus Mycobacterium; species Mycobacterium paraintracellulare. The sequence continues at coordinate 419,531 of NC_016948.1, forward strand.
ATCACGCGGGTGTGTTGGCGATGCTGGCGGAGCCCGAACTGCGCGCCGAGGTGGAGCGGGTGGCGGCCGCGGCCGGGGTGCGGTTGGTGCATGCCGGCGGCGCGGCGCCGGTGAGTCGCAAGACCTGGACGGCGGCGGCGGCCGTCGTGCTGGACGCGCGGGCGGCCGCGCGGTGTGAGCGCTGGGCGCTGCCACGCCGCGATCACGTGACCGTGCTGACGGTGGGCGAGCCCGAGTCGACGACGTGGGCGGCCGCCGTGGGCGTCGGCGCCGAGCACGTGCTGCGACTGCCCGGGCAAGCGGCCGACCTGGTTGGCGCGTTCGCCGAAGCCGCCGAGTCGTCGCGCGACGACGGGTCGCGCGGCCACGCCGTGGCCGTCATCGGAGGCTGCGGCGGGGCCGGCGCCTCGTCGCTCGCGGTCGCCCTTGCTCAGGCCGCCGCCGACGCGCTGCTGGTGGACCTCGACCCGTGGGGTGGCGGCATCGAATTGTTGCTCGGCGGCGAAAACGCGCCGGGCTTGCGCTGGCCGGACCTGGCCCTGCAGGCTGGGCGGCTCACCTGGTCGGCGGTGCGCGATGCGTTGCCGCGACACCGCGGCATCAGCGTGCTGTCCGGAACGCGGCGCGGGTACGAGGTGGACGCCGGGCCGGTGCACGCCATCGTCGAGGCCGGGCGTCGCGGGGCGGTCACCGTGATCTGCGACCTGCCCCGCCGCTTCACCGACGCGACCCAGGCCGCCCTGAGCGCCGCCGATCTGGTCGTGGTCGTCAGCCGCTGTGACGTGCGTGCGTGCGCGGCGACCACCGCGATGGCGCCGGTCCTGGCCGCCACCAATCCCAACGTCGGCCTGGTGGTGCGGGGCCCGTCGCCGGGCGGACTGCGCGCGGTCGAGATCGCCGAGATCGCGGGAATGCCGCTGCTGGCGGCGATCAAGGCGCAGCCGCAACTCGGCGAGCAGGTCGAACGCGGCGGCCTGCGGTATCGGCGTCGGTCCGCGCTGGCGGTGGCGGCCCGCGAGGTGCTCGGGGTGCTGCCGCCCGCGCGGGCGGCGCGGAACGGGCGGGCGGCGTGAGCGGTTCACTGATCGAACGCGTCCGCGAGCGGCTGGCCGGCGAAGCCGGCCCGCTGGGTCCGTCGGTGGTGGCCGCCGCGATCCGGGCCGAGTCCGGCGGGATGCTCGGCGACACCGAGGTGCTGGCCAATCTCCGCGTGCTGCAGACCGAACTCACCGGCGCGGGCATTCTCGAACCGCTGCTCTGCGCGGACGGTACGACCGACGTCTTGGTGACGGCACCGGACGCGGTATGGGTCGACGACGGCAACGGTTTGCGGCGCACCGGGATTCGCTTCCCCGACGAGCCCGCGGTGCGGCGCTTGGCGCAGCGGCTGGCGCTGGCCGCCGGCCGGCGGCTGGACGACGCGCAGCCCTGGGTCGACGGCGAGCTGTCCGGCATCGGAGCCGGGGGATTCGCGGTGCGGCTACACGCGGTGCTGCCGCCCGTGGCCGCCGCGGGCACCTGTTTGTCGCTGCGGGTGCTGCGGCCGGCCAGCCAGGACTTGGCGGCCCTGACCGCCGCGGGCGCGATCGACCCCGTGGCCGCCGCGCTGGTCGCCGACATCATCGCCGCCCGCCTGGCGTTTCTGGTGAGCGGCGGAACCGGCGCGGGCAAGACGACATTGCTGGCCGCGATGTTGGGCGCCGTACCGCCGGCCGAACGGATCGTCTGCGTCGAGGACGCCGCCGAATTGGCGCCGCGGCACCCGCATCTGGTGAAGCTCGTCGCGCGGTGCGCCAACGTCGAGGGCGTCGGCGAAGTCCCGGTGCGCCAACTGGTCCGGCAAGCGCTCCGGATGCGGCCCGACCGCATCGTGGTCGGCGAGGTCAGGGGCGCCGAAGTGGTGGACCTGCTGGCCGCGCTGAACACCGGGCACGACGGCGGCGCGGGCACCGTGCACGCCAACAGCCCCGGCGAGGTTCCCGCCCGCCTGGAGGCGCTGGGCGCGCTCGGCGGCCTCGATCGTGCGGCGCTGCACAGCCAACTCGCCGCGGCCGTGCAGGTGCTGCTGCATGTCGAACGCGATCGCACCGGCCGGCGGCGACTCGGCGAGATCGCCGTGCTGCAACCGGTTCAGGGGCAGGTCCGGGCGGTCACGGTGTGGCACGCGGATCGGGGGATGACGGACGACGCGCCCCGGCTGCGGCGCGTCCTGCAAAGCCGGATGCCGGCGTGAACGGCCCGCAGGCCGGCGCGCTGCTCTTGGCGCTCGCGCTGGTCATCGGCCGGCCCTCGCCGCGGCGACGGCTGCGCGCGACGGCGCAACCGAGGTGGCGGCTCCCCTCGCGCGGGCTCCGCGGGGTGGCGTGGCTGGCCGTGGGCCTCGGCTGCGCGGGCGTGGCCCTGCTGCCGCCGACGACCGTTCTGTGCGGCGCGGTCGTGGGCGCGACCGTGAGCGTGCGTTACCTCCGTCGGCGCCGCATTCGGCGCGCGACCCGCGAGGGCCACGCGCTGGAAACCGCGCTCGACGTGCTCGTCGGTGAACTGCGGGCCGGCTCCCACCCGGTGCGCGCGTTCGGCGTGGCCGCCGACGAGACCGCCGGCGCGGTCGCGGCGTCACTGCGATCGGTGGCGGCGCGGGCCCGGCTGGGAGCCGATGTCGCCGCCGGGCTGGCCGCCGCGTCGCGCTCCTCGGCACTGCCCGCGCAGTGGGAGCGGCTCGCGCTGTGCTGGCGGCTGGCCAGTGACAACGGGTTGGGGGTTGCGACCCTGATGCGGGCGGCCCAGTGCGATATCGCTGAGCGGCAACGGTTCTCGGCGCGTGTCGCGTCGAGCCTGGCGGGTGCGCGCGCGACCGCGACGATACTGGCCGCCCTGCCGGTGCTGGGCGTGCTACTCGGCCAACTGGTCGGGGCCCGCCCGCTGACCTTCCTGCTGGGCGGGCAGGTGGGCGGGTGGCTCTTGCTGATCGGGTCAACGCTGGCCTGCGGCGGGCTGCTGTGGTCGGACCGCATCGCCGATCGGGTGGCGTGAGGTGGAGACGCGCGAGTGGGTGTAGCGGCAATGTTGCTGGCCACGGCGCTGTGGATGGCTCCCGGTCCGTCGCTGACGCGACTGCGTGCCGGCATGCCGTCGCGTGGCGGCCGGGCGCTCGCGACGGCCCGGCGAACGGATGGCCCGGATCCGTTGGCGGTCGCGTCCTGTCTCGACGTGCTGGCCGTGTGCCTGCGGGCCGGGATGGCGGTGTCGGCCGCCGCGGCCGCCGCTGCGCCATCCGCCCCGCCGCACCTGGCCCGCGTCCTGCGCCGCGCCGCCGACCTGCTGGCGCTGGGCGCCGATCCCGCTGTGGCATGGGCGATTCCGTCGGACCACTCCGCGCGGCCGGACGACACGCACATCGAAGCGCTGCTGCGGTTGGCCCGGCGTTCGGCGTCCTCGGGCGCGGCGCTGGCCGATGGCGTCGCCGAGTTGGCCGACCAGTCCCGTCACGACGCCGCACACGCGGCCACGGCCGCCGCCGAGCGGGCGGGGGTGCTCATCGCCGGGCCGCTGGGCCTATGTTTCTTGCCGGCATTCGTCTGCCTGGGCATCGTCCCGGTGGTGGCCGGCTTGGCCGGTGACGTGCTGCAGTCGGGTCTACTGTGAAACGAAAGGAAGTCCTTGATGATCAACAAGTTTCGCGAATTCGCCGCGCGCGTGGCCGTGCTGGCGGCCGACGAGTCGGGCATGTCGACGGTCGAGTACTCGACTAAATCGAATTACTCAATCGACAAGCGGAAACTTTGGAGGTCGACCGGGCCTTGGCAACCGGATCACCCGCACCGCCGCGAGGCAGGCGCGGGCTCATAACTAGCGCGATTAGCAGGCGACAGCCTGTGATGCAAAGGGTTCGCCATTTCATAGCGAACGCACAGTTCAAAGCAAAAACCTGCTGACACCAGATGTGCCAGCGTCAACCTGAGAGAGGCAACACACATGAAAATTAACGATCCGAAAGCGAGCTACTCGCAAGTTAGCGGTGTTTTCCTGACCGCAGATCGCGCCGACGACCACGGGTTATTGGTGTCCATAAAGCCGGGGTCGCTCAAGGTCAAAGACGGGACGGCCACCTTTACGGCCATCGTCTTGGAGTCAGACGTGGCGTCGTTGTACGTACCGCCAAGCGAACGTCTGGCTAACCGATGAGCGGGATTGAGAGGATCCCGGCCGACGACGTGAACATGGGCGAGTGGCTTACAGCCATGTTGCCCGTCGTGGGTACCGAATGGGACTCGCTGTTACTTCCCACCGACTTCCGGGTGGCGTTCGCACTGGCCGATGGCCGGTACGAAGTAGGCCCGTTCACCGGGCCGGGATGTACAGACACCGGGTACCACTGCGACGACTGCAAGTGCTCGCCCGCCCTGACGCCCAAGCAATTCAATGACAGCGTGCAAGAGTTGATAGACGCCGGATTCCTTTCGGACGTACTACATCTCGACATCGACCACGAGCGGCAGGAACATGTGCTCCGCTTCCGCATCCCGGGCGGGGCCGCACGATGAGCCTCATCGTGGCAGTGCTCGCATCGCCGCGCTTGGCAACGGCAGGCATCGCCTGCCTAGCAGCCTTGGTGCTCGCGCCGCAGGCCCACGCAGACGCCAACACCTACCTGCAGTACATCCAGGACCATCACATCAACGTGGGAATCTCCAACCCGTCGAAGCAGCTCTGGATGGGCAACACCGCCTGCCAAGAGCTGCACGAGGGCAGAACCCCGGATCAGATCGCGGCTACCCCAACGATCTTCGACATCCACGGAATCATCGACGCCGCACAGCACGAGCTATGCCCAGACACGTTGGGGCGATGATGTTGAAGAAAGCCATCATCGCAACGCTTCTGGTCGTATGTTCGGCATCCCCGACATCGCCGGCCTACGCGGACTTTGGGCCGTCGGGTCACGGCAAAGCCGTGGCACTCCAACGGGCACCGGCTCCGCTGGACCCCGTCTACTGCTACTCAACTCAGCAGTTCCTCCCGTGGCCTGACTTTTCGGGGTACTGCCCGGACGGGGAGTCACCGTTCAACGGGCCTGGCCCCAGCTACGGCGGTGGCAATCACAGGTACCCAGACGGCAGCGACGACTGATGAGAGGCAACTGGGACGGCCATGTGTTCGGCACGGCCAGCGGAGTGGGGTTCGGTGCCCTTCTCGGTGCCGAACGTGCCAAGGCCCGCAGGGCACGCGACGAGGCAGCTCTGCAGGCCGCTCGGGACAAGATGACGCTCCCGCTGGTGTACTTCGGCTCGTGGGATGAGCCCCACGGCGTGGACCGTATCCGGGTCTACTGGAACGGTGAGATAGTCCAGCATTCGACCTGCGTCGACTGCGGCGGCCATATCCGCCGAGTGTCCGATAAGGCGCGGCGCTGGGCGCAGCACTGTGGTTGCAACAAAGACAGGCCGCACTTCCAGCAGATGAAGGCACAGCGGACAACCCGGAAGCGGCAGGCTGATCACCGCAAGCAGCACGGCGGCATCTCCGACTACCGGATGAAGCAAATCGAGGACGAGTGGAACAGGGCAGAGCGAGACCTGGACGACGACTACGAGGCCGACTAATGGTTCTAGTCTCGCACTCCGATGAGCAGGCGTTTCGATGACTAACTTTTACGATAAGGATGGAGGGGTAAAGGGAGGAGTACGCCCCATCCCCTCGCATCCCCTCGTAGGCCATCGGCCTATTCAGACTTGCCGCTCCCGACCACCTTCCCGGTTGAGCGGCGACTACCTCCCGGGGCGAGGTTTCCTAGCTTCCCTCGCTCGGCGGGACGGGAGACCTACGGCCGCGGTCTCCTGTGGCCCTCGGTGCGCTGACTTAGATCCCCGGCGCGCCGGGGGCCTCCTTTCTTCGGCCCTTATGGGCTACCCGATGGTCAGCGTCAGCGGCGCTGGCTTCATGTCAACCCCGTGGTCTGTGGCCACACCAGGACCGTGATCGGAGATCACCATGCCAACACCACGCTGCGACAAACCCGGACACCACCGACGCGACCCCCGTGGTCGCTGCCTGTTGTGCCAGCGGCACTTTCGTCGCCAGTACCGCAGGCAATGCCAAGACGCACTTCACCGGCTCCGGGCCGTAGAAGCGGCCCTTCAGATCGCTTAAACGGCGCTCCCCCAACACTTCCACCCATCCAGAGGGTGAAAGTCCGTCAGCGGGCAATACAGCCCGCGAACGGAGTGCCCAGGAGGCACGAACCAACACACATCGACCAGGAGGGTTTGATGACAACGAGATACACCGACGATATTCCACTAGAGACGCTGCCCGAGAGCTGGCAGAGGCACATCCAGAAGCTGCGCCGAGAATGCTCGCAGGCGAGGATCCGGAGGAACGAGGCGAGAGATGCACTCGTGTCCGTCATTACCGAGCGGGATGCTGCCCGTGCCGAGCTAGCCGAGCTGAAGGCCGCTCGGACGGATGGCTAACCGCAACCGAGTCAAGGATCACGGTGCAGCCCTCGGGCTCTATGCCCGAGTGCCTAACGGACTCGCTCACGACTACGAGCTGTCTGCGATGGCGAAAGCCGTGGCGCTGGAAGTTTGGTCCCACGCTCCCAAGTGGGAACAGTCGATGACCGAGATCGCAAAACGACTGAAGACAGGCAGACGCCAGGTCACTAACGCCTTCGATGAGTTAGGCGCTCGTGGTTGGTTGGTCCGGGAGATCATCAAGGTCGACAGCCGGGGTCGTCCCGCTGTCGAGGTATGGCACAGGAACCTCACCAATGAGCCGTTCTCGGCTCGTCAGGTTGAGGCACTACGAGGCGGGACCAGTACCCCACAGGTACTGGTTCCTACCTCCCAGGCCCCGGGGACCAGTACCCCACAGGTACTGGTAACCAGTACCCCACAGGTACTGCATAGTAGTGAAACCATTAGTGAAACTACTAGTGAAAAGAACCAGTACCCCACAGGTACTGGTGACTTACCAGACAACGAGCCAGATTTTGGCTCGTGGGGTATCACCGGGTCAGTCGGAGATCCATTCGGGATCTCCTCCCTCCCCACAGGGGAGGGGATATCTCTTCCAGCGAACACTGCCGAAGAGCAGACCCCGGGGTCTGCGATGAAGGCAGAAGAGAAGATTCCGACCAGTACCCCAGGGGTACTGGTTACCAGCACCCTTGGGGCACAGCAGCCCTCTGCCTGTGTTTCGACACAAGAGGCGATCCCGTGGCCAGCGGGCAAGCCGTTCGTCCCCGGCAAGTTCGATCCGTTCGCCGAGTACGTGGACGAGACCACAGGCGAACCGATCACCCCTACCCCTGCGTAGGTCGATCCACAACCGAATATCCGAATAGCCCTCAGCCCCTCACGGCTGGGGGCTTTGTCGTCCCACCACCAAAAAGGAGAGAACAGATGGATCAACTCGCAGAGGCGATCTCGCGCTGCGCTGAATACGGAGGCGGTGAGCAGTTCACCGTGAACCTCGACGGTGCCCAACGCACGCTGTTCGGCGGCTGGATCACTACCGAGTGGGACCTCGCCAGGCCGTCGAAGACGGAGGCACAGTGATCGACCACGAAGCGGCCTACCAGCGGTATGCGGCTAGCACGGTGGAATACAACGCCGCTATCGAAGCGGCGGGGGATCTTCCTTGGTTCCGCGACCCCGAGAAGGTCGCGAAGTTAGAGCGGCATATTGCCGGCATTTCCAGCATGGGCGAAGACGAGCGCCGCAGGGCGCTCTACATGCGGCACCGCCGCAAGGGAGAGAAAACAGCATGACCGATAACGACGTACCCGCGTTGCTGACGGTGGACGACGTGGCCCACTACAGGGGAGTCACTAAATCCGCAGCATCAGCGTTCTGTAGAGGGCTGAAAGTGGCTGGCTGGTACAGCCACCCCGGAAGGGCACCGATCGCCCTGTACACCGCCGTTGACGCAGACGTGACCTGCGGAAACGGCCACTTAAAGCGCAAGCGTTCCCGAGGGGTCTGCCCCTCGTGCCGCTACGAGGCCAAGTACTTAAAGGAGACCCCAGCAGCATGACCGAGGATCACGCCGTTGATACAGCCGCACGTCCCGCTGACACCGTGGATATCGCCGAAGATGCCCACGGTACGGCCGATGCCGTGCCAGCCGAGCCCTCCGAGTCTCCCTCGCGGGCCGAAGACGCACTAGCAGATCGCAAGATGCCCCGAGAGCAGCGGTACCGTATGGAGCTTCGCGCCGCCGAGGCCGAGCGCGACCAGCTCCGAGAGCGTGTCGAGGCCTTTCAGCGCCGCGAGGCAGAACGCCTCGCCGGCGACCTGGCCCAACCGGGGGATTTATTCGAGCTGGGAGGGGTCAGTCTGACCGACTTGCTTACCGAGGCCGGCGACGTTGACAGCGCCGCCGTAGCCGAGGCGGTCGCCAATCTTATTTCCTCACGCCCGCTTCTCGCTAGGAATCCCCGGGTGCCTGCCTACGACAACACGCAGGGCTTGGGCGGCCATGGCGGACCACCACAACCGTCCTTTTCAAGCCTGTTCAGAAGTTAAAGACGGTCAAGGATAAGTGCAGAGGACAGCCGGGGGATCTGGCGTACACAACGGGGCAAGTGCAATCGGGCCACACCCCGCTAACGTCACCGTGCCGGCAGTCAATAACACCGCAAGCATTATCCGCTTCAGCATACGAGCAGGTTAACGCACAAATACCGGCGTCAGGCCGGAATTGTTCCAATCCCAGCTTCAAAAAGTCTTGACTGACAGATAACCGTCTGTGGCGGGTTTGTTAGTCACGTAGCCGCTGTGCGGCAATAGGAAAAGGTCTGTGGCCTTTCCTCGAATCCACGGCTCCAACCAAAAGGGTTGGGGCCATTTCTGTTTCGAGGAGAAACACATAATGTCTACAACCAACTCCGGGCTTGACCAGGCGTTTAAGCCCGAATCGTACGGCAAGCTGGTTGACACCGTGATCGAGTCGAACTCGATCGCGTTCAACCCTGCTGTTGCTAGCACGCTGAATATCAGCACCGAATCCATCCGCATCCCGCTGCTCACCGCAGACGTGGCGGTGGACTGGTACGGCGAGCTGGACACGATTGACGCCGAAGACCCCACCACCGACGAGCTGGTGGTGACCCCGAAGGGTGTCAAGGCATACAGCCTGTTGTCGAACGAGTCGGTCGCCGACACGCAGCCCGCTATCGCCAACCTGATCGGTAACTCGATCGGTCGGTCGATTGAACCATCCCGAGTTTCATGCACCCTCGGGGTTCTGTGAGCCGGCCGATTGGTCGGTCACGAGTTGGGAATAGTAGCGGGTCTCGGCTTCGGCGGGTGGGATGCGTCCGAGGCGGTGCATGAGGCGCTGCTGGTTGTACCAGGCGACGTAGTCGGCGGTGATGTACTCGACGTCGCCCACGGTGTTGAGCTTGCCGCGGCGGAACGGGGAGTCGGCTCGGACGCACTCGTTTTTGTAGAGCCCGATCGTGGTCTCGGCCAACGCGTTATCGTAGGCGTCACCGACACTACCGACCGACGGTCGGATCCCCGAAAGACTCAGTGTCTCACCGAATCTCACGCTCGTATATTGCGACCCGGCATCGCTGTGGTGGATCGCACCGTCGATCGGATGCCCCTGGCGGCGGCGTAGTGCGGCGGCCTGACGGATGGCTGATTCGACGAAGCGGGTGTGCTTGGAGGCCGACGCCTCCCACCCCAAGACTGGCTCCGGCATAAGCGTCGATGACAAACGCGACATAGACGAAGATCCCGGTCACCAACTTCACGTAGGTGAAGTCAGCCACGAGCAGCAGGTTGGGAGCGGGCACGGCGAACTGGCGGTCCACCAGATCCGGTGGCCGCACCGCGGCCGGGTCCGGGATCGTGGTGCGCACCTTCTTGCAGCGTCGCACGCCCTGCCAGCCGTTTTTACGCATCAGCCGTTCCACCGTGGACTTGGCCACCGGGATGCCCTCGCGCTGCAGATGGGCCCACATCTTCAGCGACCCGTACAGCGACTCCGGTTTGCGGCGGCCCTGCTCGTCGGGCTCGTAGCAGCCGGCCAGGATCTGCGTGATCGTGGCATCCCACAGGGCCCGTTTCGAGGGCGCCCGCGTAGCCCAGGCGTGAAACGTTCTCGGGGCGATCGGCATCCCGTGCTCGGAGAGCACGCGGCAGATCGGAGCGACCCCGAAACGGTCCCTGTTCTCGGCGATGAACTCGCAGACCGTGGCTGTCAGCGGCGGTTGCGCGGGTCGCTCTCCCGCACGAAGAAACTCGTTGCCGCTTTGAGGATTTCGATGGTCTGCTCCAGCTCGGCGTTACGGCGCTTGAGCGCGCGGATCTGCGCCGCAGCGTCACTGGACACACCGTCGCGCTCACCCTCGTCGACCTGATGCCGACGGATCCAACTTCGCAGCGTCTCGGCGGTCATCCCCAGCCGCTGAGACACCGCAGTGATCGCCGCCCACTCGCTTGGATAGTCATCACGATGATCCAGCACCAAACGCACAGCCCTGGCCCGGGTCTCCGGGTCGTACTTGCTCGCCACGACATGCACCTTCCCAAGAAGAGAGGTGCGCATCAAACGCGGGACGGTTCAGATCGCGAAAAAGGTTGATGCGGCGTTCTTCAGCTTGTCGGCGGTCACCAAAGGCCCCCAGCTTCCGCTGGGTGTCGTGGCCTACAGCTACATCGACATCGCTGTTGCCAGCGCCACGTTCGATCACGTCTTGCAAGGCATCAAGCTCAGCAAGGATCACGGAGCGGACCCGACTGCGGTTGTCATCAACCCCAGCGTCGAGCTGGCGTGGCGGCAGATCAAGACGCAGACGGGCGCCAACTCCTATCTGGTGCAGGATCAGCTCCTGGCCGACGAGCAGCGCCGTGCCGGCTACGCCGGTTTCACCATCGGTGGTGTTCCTGTCTACGTCAGTCGGGCTGTTGACGCTTTGACCGCCGCGTGGATCGTTGACGCCGCGCAGGTGTTCACCGTCCGCCGACAGGGCACGACCATCGAGACCGACAAGTCTGCGGCGTTCCAACAGGACGGCACTGCGGTCCGTGGTGTGGCTCGTGTCGACTTCGGCGTGACCAACCCGGCTGGCGTGGTCCGTCTGTTCGATCACGCGTAGCTAGTACGCCCTGGCGGTCTCACAACCGCCTAACCGCCTGCCCCACAACCTAATAACCCGAGAGGCCCCGGTGATTAGACCGGGGCCTTTTTGGTCCCTACCCGAAATCGTTTAATCCGTAAGGAAATAACCCCAACATGGCACTACCTACTAACTGGCAGAACAACATCGGGATGCAGGTCGATGCTGACTTCCTGAACAGCCTCGGCACCGAGGTCAACGCCGCCAAGGGTGCGATACCCCAGCGCGGCCACTACGCGAGCCTGCCCACCCCAGGCAATGAGGGCCGGCTGTACGTCTGCGACGACACAGGTTTGATCCTGCGGGACAACGGAACGTCGTGGGATCGGATCTGGGGCGGGGACCTAAACGCGTTCACTCCACCGCCGAGCACATCCCTGACGACCACCGCGCTCGGAACCGCCACGCTCACCGCCGACAAGGATTCCCGCCTACTGGTAATCCCGGGGGTGGCCGGGAACAACATCCGAGCAGAGTACGCAGCACTCCCCTCCAGGCCCTTCACGGCAACCGGCTATTTCGAGGTTGGTGCGGCTCCAACCTCTTCCCAGCTCTTTGCAATACTGATGTACAACTCCTCCTCGGGGCAGTTTGTGGGCTTCGGTAAGGCACCAGCCGGGAATTTTGTGCAGTCGTTCGCCAGCGCCACAGCGGCCCCCGCCGCCTATGGCACCGCCGTTGCGAACATCGCGGGCACCTACTGGGGCGCGCACTGGTACCGCCTCGTTGATGACGGCACGGCCCAGTCGTTCCAGACCAGCATCAACGGGGTCGATTGGGACGTCCTAGCCACCGCGCCCAGTAGCGGTTTCGCCCCCACACACATCGGTTGGGGCGGGGCCAACCCCACCGCTGGCACCACGCTCCGCCTACGCAACCGCTCTTTCAAGGTCACCACTCCCTAAGGCGCCTGCGACTTGACAACTAACGAGAGGGCAGCGTGACGGAACACGTTCTGCCGTATGACCACAACGTGACTCGGCAGGAGAAGTATCGGGGGACTGGGACTGTGCCCCGGGTATGGGGGCTAGGCGCTGCCCCCTAGTCGGGTCGGGCATACGGGTAGGTGGCAGAGGTATAGGCAGCAGGGCACTGCTGCCTGGGCACTGGCCTCGGGGGAGTACCTGCCTCAGGGTAGGCACTGCCGCCTCGGCACTCCCCCTGCCGCCTGCCCGGCAGGCAGGCCCCCGGCACCCCCGGGGGTATACCCTGCCCCCGCGCACAAGACCGGAGGGTAATGCGCCACCGACATCCGATGCGAACGCATCCCCCATTTTTTGAGAGTCAGTAAGAACGGAGAAATATGCGCGCACCAGCAGGTTTAGGCCCTGCCGGCAAGCGTTTGTGGAAGTCGATAGACGACGTTTTCGACTTCGAAGACGAACCCGGAAAGGTCCAAGTGCTACGCGAAGCGTGCAAAGTGGCCGACATCATCGCGGAGTTAGACGAGGCTGCCGATGAGGCCCCGCTGACGGTGCGGGGCTCGATGGGGCAGCCGGTCATATCCCCGTTCATCGCAGAGGCCCGAGTCCAACGGGCTCTGCTGGCTCAGCTTCTCGGCAGGCTTGGCCTACCTGATAACGACGAACCAGGAGACGGGGCTTCCCGTCGCACCCAAGCAGCCCGTAAGGCTGCCAAAGCAAGGTGGAACCAATGACCAGACGCAAAAGCCAACATATTGCCGCCACCCCAGCAGGGCCGTCCATGGCTGACTTCTACAGGGCCATGCTGACAGGTAAGTACCCGCCGACCGCTGTCCCGACGTATCAGGACTACCTCGATTGGAAAGCCACGCTGTGACAACGCAACCGAGCTATACAGCGACATATATTCCCACGGGCGGGGGCTACATGATCTGGCTCTTAGCCGATAACAAACTGGCCAACGTGCAGGAATGGGAAGCAAAACAGTTGGTGGCCAGTGGAAAAGCGAAATGGGCACAGATCCATGTTCGGCATAAGCAGCGCACGCCCCCGTGGGGCGATGTGGCCCCGACCACCAACCCGCACACGGTCGATGTCTACATCCCCGGCTCGGACACGCTGACGATATAAGCAGCTGTCACTTGATCCGGTCTCGCTGGGCTTCAACTGATTTCACGACCTCATGGGAGATTTGGCGAACCATGAACGGGACTGGATTGCTCAGCGCAACCTCATCGGGATCGAGGGTCGCGACTGTTGCGTCCGTTGGGCTGCCATCGAGCGAAATGGGCGCGCTCGTCAGGACCCGGTTGCCTTCGGGAGTTACGGAGAATGTCCACCCCATCGAGTTCAGGTGTGCGATCCTGTTGTACGCCTCGTCGATCTCGGGGTCGACGTGTGCCCCACCTTCTTTGTTGCTCAGCGCAAGCACGAAGTCCTTGCGAGAAAACAACGCGTGCGACGCATCCCTGACTACCGGCTCCGTCCACCACTCGTCTAGCAGAACTCTAGACCCGCGCGGTAGCTGCAGCGTCTTCGTGCGAATCTTGGTCGCTGCACCGCCGTCCAGTCGAGGATCGAAAAACACCTCGTTGGTTTCGAGGCGCATTCCCATTGTGACTAGGCCCCATTGCGGCATCATGTTTTTCGGGTCGGGCAGTCCACACGTTGCCACCCACGTGAGCGTCTGATCGAAGCCCAACTGATGGATCAACGCGTGAGATCTACGGGTGTTGTGGAACAGGACGCGCAGGGTTACGGCAAGCCGCTTCGCCTCGGCAATCTTCCCGTCGTCAAACAACTTGTTGGACGACTCCAAGTAGTCGATCTGTTCATCGAACAGTTCGAGAAGTTGTTCACGTGTACGTACTGCCATAGGCGCGATGCTATCCGCGGGGTACGACAAGTTCGCCTATGCCAACGTGACCCGCTCGGTAGTCCCATCTCTGTAATGGATCACAACGTCATCTCCGTTGATCTCAGTTCCGGCGATGCCGCTTTCGGTCATCGCTGCGAACATCCGCTGATACTCAGCGATGGCACCCGCTGGTTGAAGCTGCTTGGTCATCGTCTCGACGTCGCCTAGATCAAGGTTGTATCGGCCGTCGAAGATCAGCCGCACACCAGCATCGCGCAGCCACACGTTCCGGCCTACAACGTCCTGAGAAGCCCACCAGTCGCCGAACCTCTCGCCGGTGGGTCTCCATACCCAGCCAGCAGGTCTAGAAACGTCGCGTGATAGCTCGGCTTGTCTCTGAGACAGCCTCTCGATGCGATCATTCAGCCTGAGCCGCTGCGGCGTCCCGGGCCGGAACGCAGCTGTGCCGAGCTGGCCGGCGAGGTCCGCTAGTTCCGCGTCAACGTCTGCGAGCTCGGCGGAGTGGTCGTCACCCGCGTCCCACTCCTTCTCTAGTCGCTCGCTGTCGCCGAGCAGTTGCAGTATCGAAGTCTCAACCAGCTGATCGGCTTCCGGTGCCAAACACGACGGACCGCCGCAGTTGGTCTTGTACTGGGCACTGGCGCAGCGGTATCGGTATTGCCGCCCTTTGCCACCCTTGAGTGAGTACATCTGCTTTCCGCAGCCGCAATAGATCACCCGCAGCAGCAGCGCGGTCGTTCGGGCATAGGGCTCTTTGCGGTTCTCCCGCGATTCCAGTTCCTTTCGCAGCCTGTCGAACTTGTCGCGGGTGAGGATCGGCTCAGCCCGGATGATGGGAGAGCCATCCTCAGCCCTTACGGGTTGTCCCCCGGACATCGCGTACCCGAGTAGTGCTTCACTCGTTAGCGATTGTTTCAGCCGACCTGAAGACCACCCAAGGCCTTTCGCTTCGCGGCCCTGGCGTTTGGCGAACGAGTCTTTAGGTGTGGGCACGCCGCGTTCGGTTAAGTCGTGGGCGATAGACCGCAGCGGCTCGCGTCTCAACACCCGCTTTACGACCTCTTCGATAACGACAACCTGCTCATCGTCCTTGATGAGTCGCCACTCTCCTGACGACTTGTCCGGAACGTACCCCCACGGCGGGAGCCCGCCCCGATACTTGCCGGCCTTGATGTTGTGGCGTGCAGCCGATCGGTTGCGCTCCGAGATGGCTGCTAATTCCATCTCGGCTACCGTTCCGAGCAGCGCTATCAGCACGGCTGCGAATGGGCTCGCCATGTCGAAGTGTGGCTCAGTCGCAGACACGATGAGCTTGCCATGATCCTCAGCCCAGTCGACCAGTCGTCTCAGGTGCCGGATTGATCGGGTCAGCCGATCCACCCGCCACGCGACGAGGCAGTCAAACTTGTCGTGTCGCTCTGCGAGCCAGCGACCCAGTACCGGCCTGGTGAAAGGGTCCACCGAACCGCTCACGTCTAGATCTGTGGCTACGTCGACTATCTCGAATCCGCGTTCGCGGCAGAGCTGTTCGCACGCTTCGCGCTGCCGTTCAGGGCTGGTGGTCTCGTCGGTAACACGGCTCAGCCGTATGACGACAAGGGCTCGTAGCGTCATGTTGACACTTTAGCACCGTGGTGTTATTTTGATGATATCGAGTACGCCATCGGCACCATCGCGGCGGCGGCGTTCGGCGCGGTGCTGTACGCGGTGGTCACCGGCGATTCCATCGTGTCGGCGCTGACCAACATCATCGGCCGTGCGCTCAACACCAAGGTGTAGCCGGCAGTGCCGGCGCGAGCACCGTTGAGGCGGCGCTGGGCATCGCCTCGCTCGTCGTCGTGCTGGTGCTGTGCCTGGCCGGTGTCAGCGCCGTCTCGATGCAGGTGCGCTGCATCGACGCCGCCCGCGAGGCCGCCCGGCTGGCCGCCCGCGGCGACGAACGCTCCGCGGTGGCCGCCGCGGTCCGGCTCGCCCCCGCCGGCGCCCGGGTCGACCTGCACCGCGACGGCGACTTCCTGGTCGCCACCGTCGCCGCGCATTCGAAGTTCCTGCCCGCCTTGGATATTGGCGCGAACGCGGTCGCCGCGGCCGAGCGGCCATGACGATCGGGGGTCGGCCACGGTGGTCGCCGCCTGGATGGTCGTGGTGCTGCTCTGGGCGACCGGCGTCGCCGGCTACCTGGGCTCGGCGGTGGTGGCGCGTCACCGCGCACAGGCGGTGGCCGACCTGGCCGCCCTGGCCGCTGCGGCGCGGCTGACGTCGGGATCCGCCGCGGCCTGCATCCAGGCCGCGGCCGTCGCCCGCGCGATGCGGGTCGACGACATCGGCTGCGTGGTCGACGGTCTCGATGTCGTCATCACGGCGCGGGTGCCGGTCGTCGTCGCCGGTACGGCACGTGCCACCGCGCGGGCGGGGCCCGCCGGCGGGCGAAATGGCTAGGGCGTCTGCGGCAGCCCCGCGGCCGCCAGCTCGTCGTCGGTGGGCAATCGCAGGGAGACCAGCCCCGCGTATGTATCCGGCTCCAGTTCGACCCGGTTGACGGTGACGTGCACGGGCACCCAATCCGCGTCGTGGCCGGGCAACCGCAACACCCGACTGGTGGCGCCCCCGCCGAATTCCCTTGTCATGGTGGACATCACGTCCTGATCGTCGGGATGGACCCGCGGTTTTCCGGTCTCGCTGCTGCGCCAGTCATAAAACGTGCAGGGCTCGTCGAGCCATTTCAACAGGGTCCAGTTGTTGAGGTCGATCAGCGCGCGGTGCACCCCGGCCTGGGCGAGGCCGCTGAGGATCCGTTGGGCCAGATCATCGGTCGACACCGCCGGGCCCTTGAGTTCGGATTGCCAATTGATCGCCCGCGCCACCAGGTGCTCCCGGCCGTCGGGCCCCGGCTCCAAGATCGTGCGCGCGACGAAACCTATCCGGATGGCCTTGCCCCGCCAGTCGGTGAGATCCCAGGTGCTGCACAGCGTTTGGTCGGGCTTAGCCTTGACCGCCATGGCGAGCACCTTGGTTTCGTTCGGGTTGAGCTCGCGGGACGGCAGGTCCTCGGCGAAAGCCCTGCCGAAGGTGACTTCGACTTCGGGATTCTTGCCGCTGTTGATCAGCGATTCGCGGGTGTCGGTCGCCACCCCCATGGTCAGGTCCCACTTCAGCGGCCCCGGAATCGGGCGCTCGGGTGGGTCGATGTCCGACGGCCCGGTCCACACGTGCACGCCGTGGATGAGCCCGTCGGACATCACCACGGGTTCGGTGCGAATGATGCGATCGCGCTTGGGCGCGATGCTGGTCAGGGCCTGTCCGGTCTGGACCGATTCGGCGATCGCCGTTCGCACCGCGGCGAGATAGGGGCTGCGGCGCAGGAAGGTGGTGATCGGGACGAGATTCTTCAGTTGGCGCCCCTGCGCCACGACGGTGGGATCACCCCCGAGTGTCTCCACGAGCAACCAGTCGTGGGCCATGCGGCTGAGTTTACGGCGACGGGACGGATCCGGGGGAGCGGGTGAACCGGCGGGCGACCTCGCCGCTGTGCTCAGCGTGACTCCCGCGGCAGCTCCGCGAGTACCAGCCGCAGCACCTGCACCGCGCCGGCCTTGTCGAGCGGGTCGTTGCCGTTGCCGCACTTGGGGGACTGCACGCACGACGGGCACCCGCGGGGGCATTCGCACGCCTCGATGGCGGCGGCCGTCGCGGCGAGCCACGTGCGGGCCCGGCGGAAGCCCCGTTCGGCGAATCCCGCGCCGCCCGGATACCCGTCGTAGACGAAGACGCTGGGCAGCCCGTCGGGACCCGGTCCCACCGCGGTGGACAAGCCGCCGATGTCGCCGCGGTCGCAGCTGGCGACCAACGGCAGCAGCCCGATGGCGGCATGCTCGGCCGCATGCAATGACCCGGGAATCCGCGTGCCGTCAATACCATTGCGCAGCAACGCATCCTCGGTGATGGTGTACATCACCGAGGTGGTGGCCAACGTGTGCTCCGGCATGTCCAACTCGATGAAGTCGATCACCTCCCCGGAGAGCAGGCGGCGCAGGTAGCCGACCACCCGGTGGGTGACCCGGACCGGGACCAGCCCGAGCGTGACCGGCCCGAAGGCCAGACGCTCACCGGTGCCGGTGACGACGATGTCGGTGATCTCCCGCGCGAACGTCGCATAACCGGGGTCCTCGGCGTGGACGAAGGCGATGCCCTCCTCGGTGTCCAGCGAGTCCACCACGTAGCTCTCGCCCTGATGCAGGTACACCGCGCCCGGGTGCACCGAAGCCGGTGCCCGGCCGACGTCGGTGCTGCCCAACAGCCGCCCGGTGTCGGCCTCGACGATGACGATCTGCCCGCCCGTTGAGCCCCGGATGTCCACCGCGGCATGCGGTTCCAGGCCGGGCGCCGGAAAGTACTTTCCGCTTCGCCGCCGCAGCAGCCCGTCATCGACCAGGCCGTCAGCGACGTCGGTGGCGCCGAGTTCGCGCACCTCCGCCTCGCCCAGCGGCAGTTCGGTTGCCGCGCAGAGCAGTTGCGGCCCCAGGATGTACGGGTTCGTCGGGTCGATGACGACCCGCTCGACCGGCTTGTCCAGCAGCGCGGCCGGATTGTGCACCAGATACGTGTCCAGCGGATCGTCCCGGGCGATCAACACCACCAGCGCGCCCTGGCCGCGCCGCCCGGAGCGGCCGGCCTGCTGCCAGAACGAGGCGACGGTGCCCGGAAAACCGGCGAGCACCACCGCGTCCAGCCCGGCGATGTCGACGCCCAACTCCAGCGCATTGGTGGTGGCCAGCCCGCGCAACCGGCCCTCGGCCAGTGCGCGCTCCAGTGCGGTGCGGTCCTCGGCGAGATACCCGGCCCGATACGACGCCACGGTCCGGGACAGCTCGGGGGCGATGTCGTCCAGCCGCGCCTGGGCGCCCAGCGCGGTCAATTCCGCGGCGCGGCGCGACCGCACGAAGGTCAGGGTCTGCGCTCCCTCGGCGATCAGGTCGGCCATGACGCGCGCCGCCTCCGCGCCCGCCGAGCGGCGCACCGGTGCACCGTTCTCGCCGACCAGGTCGGTCCGCAGCGCGGGTTCCCACAGGGCCACGGTCCGCGCCCCCTGGGGTGAACCGTCTTTGGTGACCTCCTGCACCGGCAGCCCGATGAGCTCGGTGGCCGTCGCACCCGGGGAATCCGTTGTCGCGCTGGCGAAGATCACCGTCGGCACGCTCGAATAGCGGGCGCACAACCGCAACAAGCGGCGCAGCACCATCGCCACATTGGAGCCGAACACCCCACGGTAGTAATGACATTCGTCGACCACCACGAAGCGAAGACCCCGCAACAGCACCGCCCAGCGGGCGTGGTTGCGCAGGATCGATAAGTGGATCATGTCGGGGTTGGAGAACAACCAGCGGGAGCGCTCCCGCGCGAAGCGGCGCACCTCGGCGGGACTGTCGCCGTCGTAGGCGGTGGGAGCCACCGCAAAACCGGGTTCATGCAGCCGCGGAATCGCCGCGGTCAGGGCGTGCGCTGCCCGCAGCTGGTCATGCCCCAGCGCCTTGGTCGGCGACAGGTAGAGCACCCGGGCCCGCGGATCGGTCGCCAGCGCGTTGAGGACGGGAAGCTGATAGGCCAGCGACTTGCCCGAGGCGGTGCCGGTGCTCACCACCACGTGGCGGCCCGCGTAGGCCAAATCCGCGGCCGCGAACTGATGCGACCAGGGCGCGGCGATCCCGCGGTCGGCGAATGCCTTGACCACGTCGGGCTCGGCCCACGCCGGCCAATCGTGCGGCCGGCCACTGCGCGGTGGCAGTTCGGCGACGTGGCGCAGCGGCCGTTCGTCCGTCGCGGTTCCGGCGAGCGCGGCGGCAAGCAGCTCACTGCCGAAGCTCGCCATCTCACCCCGCTCGGAATCGCTGTTCGAATCGGGCAAACACACAAGTCTGTCGCCGACGCGATGAACATGGTTGACTAATTGCGGTCGCAGCTTCTGTGTTCGTGTCAAACTTTCGCAGGATCGACGTTGCGGCCGCGGTTCCTGCGAGGTTAATCGGTCGGGTGAAGTTCCGGCGACTCAGCGAGGTATGGCGGTCGTACCAGGCCCGGGACATCGAAAGGCGATGCCCCGCACCCAGAAGAAAAGGAAAGATCGAGAGATGCCACAGGGAACTGTGAAGTGGTTCAACGCGGAGAAGGGCTTCGGGTTCATTGCCCCCGAAGACGGCTCCGCGGATGTGTTTGTCCACTACACGGAGATCCAGGGTTCGGGCTTCCGCACCCTCGAAGAGAACCAGAAGGTCGAGTTCGAAATCGGCCACAGCCCGAAGGGCCCCCAGGCCACCGGAGTCCGCTCCCTGTAGGGAAGAGCAGACCTAACGGACACCCCCCGTGCAGCCCCGCCCAGCGGGCCCAGCCGGGGGGTTTCCTTTTTCTATCAGTTCTATCGGTTTCTATCGGCACGGCGCCGCCGCGCCGATTACCTCAAGACGCGGATGGGCGAGAGGGCCTACTGTCGGATGGCGTGAGCCAGCTTTCCTTCTTTACCGCCGAGTCGGTGCCGCCCGCGGTCGCCGATCTTTCGGGGGTGCTGGCGGCGTCCGGGCAGATCGTCACCGTCGGCGGTGCGGAGGCCCAGGGCGCTCGGCTTTCGGTGGTCGTGGACGCGCCCTGGCGGGCCGCCGCGCTGGCGGACATGATCCGCGAGGCCGGTCTGGCCGCCGAGATCGGCCGGACCGACGAAGACACCCCGCTGGTGCGGACGGCGGTGGACCCGTCGTTGAGCACGCTGGCGGCCGAATGGACGCGCGGCGCGGTCAAGACCGTGCCGCCGCGCTGGCTGCCCGGACCGCGCGAGCTGCGGGCGTGGACGCTGGCGGCCGGCAACCCCGAGGGCGAGCACTACCTGCTGGCGCTGGACCCCCACGCGCCCGACACCCACTCGCCGCTGGCGTCGGCGTTGATGCGCGTCGGGATCGCGCCCACGCTGATCGGCACCCGCGGCGGCCGGCCGGCACTGCGCATCAGCGGCCGCCGCAGGCTATCGCGCCTGGTAGAGAACGTGGGGGAGCCGCCCGACGGCGCCGAGGCGCTGTCCCGGTGGCCGCGGGTCTAGCCACCGGACGACGCGCGAATTCGCGCCGCGTTCTCGAGCGTCGGTTTGCGTAGGCCCGCCCGAGGGTGCGAAATTGTCAGGTGCCGCAGGGCGAAGGAACGGTCGCGTACCTGAATTTCACCGGAATTTTCGAAGCCGACCTGTCATTCTTCCTGCAGGTGGTCTCGCAGGGGGGACCAATCAGGGATGGAGCGTAAGGGCAGTTGGCTGACCCGAAACTGAAGGACAGCGCCGGCGGCGGCAACGGAAGCCGCCGGCGACTCGTGATTGTCGAGTCGCCCACCAAGGCGCGCAAACTGGCCGGGTACCTGGGCTCCAGCTACATCGTCGAGTCGTCGCGCGGCCACATCCGCGACCTGCCCCGGGCCGCCGCCGACGTGCCCGCCAAGTACAAGTCGGAGCCGTGGGCCAGGCTGGGCGTGAACGTCGACCACGACTTCGAACCGCTCTACATCATCAGCCCGGAGAAGAAGAGCACCGTCACCGAGCTCAAGGGCCTGCTCAAGGACGTCGACGAGCTCTATCTCGCCACGGATGGCGACCGCGAGGGCGAAGCCATCGCCTGGCACCTGCTGGAGACCCTCAAGCCCAACATCCCGGTCAAGCGGATGGTGTTCCACGAGATCACCGAGCCGGCGATCCTGGAGGCCGCCGAAAACCCCCGCGACCTCGACATCGATCTCGTCGACGCGCAGGAGACCCGCCGCATCCTGGACCGCCTGTACGGCTACGAGGTCAGCCCGGTGCTGTGGAAGAAGGTCGCGCCCAAGCTGTCGGCGGGCCGGGTCCAGTCGGTGGCCACCCGGATCATCGTGCAGCGCGAGCGCGACCGCATGGCGTTTCGCAGCGCGTCCTACTGGGACATCGTGGCCCAGCTCGACGCCAGCGTGTCCGACCCGCAGGCGTCGCCGCCCACCTTCTCCGCCCGGCTGACCAATGTCGACGGCCTGCGCGTCGCCACCGGACGCGACTTCGACTCGCTAGGACAGCTGCGCAAGGCCGACGAGGTCACCATCCTCGACGAAGCAAGCGCGACCGAGTTGGCCGCCGGGCTGCGCGGCGCCCAGCTGTCCGTCGCCTCGGTCGAGGAGAAGCCCTACACGCGCCGGCCGTACGCGCCGTTCATGACGTCGACGCTGCAGCAGGAGGCCGGCCGCAAGCTGCGGTTCTCCTCCGAGCGCACCATGAGCATCGCCCAGCGGCTCTACGAAAACGGCTACATCACCTATATGCGTACCGACTCGACCACGTTGTCGCAGTCGGCGATCAACGCCGCCCGCAACCAGGCGCGTCAGCTCTACGGCGAGGAGTACGTCTCGCCGTCCCCACGCCAGTACACCCGCAAGGTGAAGAACGCCCAGGAGGCGCACGAGGCGATCCGGCCCGCCGGCGAGACGTTCGCCACCCCGGACGCGGTGCGACGCGAACTCGACGGCGACGAATTCCGGCTCTACGAGCTGATCTGGCAACGCACGGTGGCCTCGCAGATGGCCGACGCGCGCGGCACCACGCTGAGCCTGCGGATCGGGGGCCGCTCCGGCGAGCGTCAAGTGGTGTTCTCCGCCAGCGGTCGCACCATCACGTTCCCCGGCTTCCTGAAGGCCTACGTGGAGACGGTGGACGAGTTGGCCGGCGGCGAGGCCGACGACGCCGAGAGCCGGCTGCCGCAGCTCACCCAGGGCCAGCGGCTGGACGCCATCGAACTCACGCCCGACGGCCACGCCACCAACCCGCCGGCCCGCTACACCGAGGCGTCGTTGGTCAAGGCGCTCGAGGAACTGGGCATCGGCCGCCCGTCGACCTATTCGTCGATCATCAAGACCATCCAGGACCGTGGCTACGTGCACAAGAAGGGCAGCGCCCTGGTGCCCTCCTGGGTCGCGTTCGCCGTAACCGGTTTGCTGGAGCAGCATTTCGGCCGGCTGGTCGACTACGACTTCACCGCCGCGATGGAGGACGAGCTCGACGCGATCGCCTCGGGCCAGGAGCGGCGCACCGACTGGCTCAACAACTTCTACTTCGGCGGCGAGCACGGGGTGGCCGATTCGGTGGCCCGGTCCGGCGGCCTGAAGAAGCTCGTCGGCGTTAACCTGGAAGGCATCGACGCCCGAGAAGTCAACTCCATCAAGCTCTTTGACGACGAGCAGGGCCGTCCCGTCTACGTCCGGGTGGGCAAGAACGGGCCGTACCTGGAGCGCATGGTGACCGGAGACGACGGCGAGCGCACGCCGCAGCGGGCCAACCTCAACGACTCGCTGACCCCCGACGAATTGACCCTCGAGCTGGCCGAGCAGCTGTTCGCCACGCCGCAGGAGGGACGGGTGCTGGGCGTGGACCCGGCGACGGGCCACGAAATCGTCGCCAAGGACGGCAGATACGGCCCGTACGTGGCCGAGGTCCTGCCGGAGCCGCCACCCGGCGACGACGACGGCGGCGCCACACCCGCGAAGAAGGGCAAGAAGCCCACCGGTCCCAAACCCCGCACCGGGTCGCTGCTGCGCACCATGGATTTGCAGACGGTCACGCTCGAGGACGCGCTGCGGCTGCTGTCGCTGCCCCGGGTGGTCGGTGTCGACCCCGAATCCGGCGAGGAGATCACCGCGCAGAACGGCCGCTACGGCCCATACCTGAAGCGCGGCACCGATTCTCGCTCGCTGGCCACCGAGGAGCAGATGTTCGACATCACCCTCGAGGAAGCGTTGAAGATCTACGCCGAGCCCAAGCGTCGCGGCCGCCAGGGCGCCGCCGCGCCGCCGCTGCGTGAGCTGGGCGCCGATCCCGCGACCGGCAAGCCGATGGTGATCAAGGACGGCCGGTTCGGGCCGTACGTCACCGACGGCGAGACCAACGCGAGCCTGCGCAAGGGCGACGACGTGCTGTCGATCACCGACGCGCGGGCCGCCGAACTGCTGGCCGACCGCAGGGCCCGCGGCCCGGCGAAGCGTCCCGCCAAGAAGGCCGCCCGCAAGTCACCGGCCAAGAAGTCGGCTGCCAAGAAGACCGCCAAGCGCAGTTAGCCGCGCGCGTCGCTGGAAACCTCTTGCGGCGCAACCTCTTCCGGGGCGGCCAGCTTCACCGGCCGGGCCAGCTGGGTGGGCGCCCTGCGGCCGCGCAGCTCGACCACCTCGCCGACATCCCAGCACAGGGCCTCGGCATCCAGCGCGCCGCTGACGGCGATCGCCGACGCGAGCACGTGGCCGGGCTCGAGCTTGGCCAGCTCGGTCAGCCGGGCGGCCTCGTTGACCGGGTCGCCGATCACGGTGTACTCGAAGCGGGCCTGCGCGCCGATGTGGCCGGCGATGGCCCGCCCGGATGACACCCCGATGCCGAACTCCGCCGAACCGATCACCGGGAGCAGCTCGTCGTGCAATTCCCGGGCGGCGGCCAGCGCCCCGCCCGGTGAGTCGGGGTGCTCGATCGGCGCGCCGAAGATGGCCAGCGCGGCGTCGCCCTGGAACTTGTTGACGAAACCGCCGTGGCGGCCAACGGTTTCCACCACTACCCGGAAGAACTCGTTGAGCAGGTGGACCACCTCGGCGGGCGGACGGGTGGAGGCCAGCTGGGTGGAGCCGACCAGGTCCACGAACAGCACCGCGACGTCGCGCTCCTGCCCACCCAGCTCGGTGCCGCGCTCCAGCGCGCGGCGGGCGACGTCCTCCCCGACGTAGCGGCCGAACAGGTCGCGCAGCCGCTGCCGCTCGGACAGGTCGCGCACCATGTCGTTGAAGCCCGCCTGCAGCAGGCCGAGCTCGCTGGCGTCGTAGATCTGCATGTGCGCGTTGTAGTTTCCGCGCTGCACCTCGCTCAAGGCCCAGCGCAGCTGGCGCAGCGGGTCGGCGATCGACATGGCCACCAGCAGGGTGCTGATCAGCCCGACGCCCAGCGCGGTCAGCGCCAGCAACAGGATGGGGTTGAACAGGCTCTCCGGTGCGGCGTGCAGCAGCGAAGCCTTGTCCGCCACCACGGCCAGCACGATCGCCATCAGCGGCACCGCCGTGGACAGCATCCAGGTCAGGATCTGGCGCAGGATGACGCCGGGCGCCTTGACGTTCTCCGGGACCCCGCTGCGCAGGGCGGCGACCGCGACCGGCCGCAACACCCGTTCGGATTGCAGGTAGCCGATGATCGCGGTGGCCGCGGCGCCCAGCGCGGTGGCGACCGAGACGACGGGCGCCGCGAACTTGGCCACCGACCAGCTGGCCACGATGAACACCACGCCGCCGATGCACCAGTACGCGACCGTGCTCAGGGTGCGGTAGTACGGCATCCGCAGCGCGCGGCTGCGGGCGAGTTCGGTGGCGACCGGATCGGTCTCGGCGAGCATGTTGTCGCGGCGCTGCCAGCGGAAGACCGGCATCAGCAGCTTGAGGTTGACCACGACGCCGACGAGGAACAGGACGACCAACGAGCTCGAGAAGATCGCCAGGTTGAGCGTCGGCAGGTCCTGCAATTCGATGCGATCCTGCGGCGGCAACCCGTAGCGCAGGAAGCCGAGCACGAACAGCGCGCCGATGATGTCGGCCTGCAACATGCTCAGCGCGAACAGCGGCCAAGGGGTGCGCACCACCCACCGGACGAATGCGCTGATCCGCCCCGGTAGTGCCGCCGCCGTAGTCACCAACCCACCGTATCGGGCGGCGGCGACGTCCCGGAAACTTAATAACGATCTCGGCAGGTCGCGCGGGGGGCCCCGACGACCGCAAAGATCACGGAATGGTCGCGGTACGGTAGCCGATCGGTATCTGTCGGCCTGGCTGTCTACTGTTACCGATGATGTCCGGGGTGTTTGCGCGGCTGGTAGGCCAAGACGCGGTGACGGCCGAGCTGCTCGCCGCCGCCAGAGCCTCCCGCGGTGACCCAGCCCACAGCGAGGCGGGCGCCGGGACTATGACACATGCCTGGCTGATCACCGGTCCGCCGGGCTCGGGGCGCTCGGTGGCCGCGCTGTGCTTCGCGGCCGCGCTGCAATGCACCTCCACCGTCGAAGACGGGGGCCCGGGCTGCGGGCGCTGCCACGCGTGCACGACGACCATGGCCGGCACGCACTCCGACGTGCGCCGGGTGATCCCCGAGGGCCTGTCCATCGGCGTCGACGAGATGCGCGCGATCGTGCAGATCGCGTCGCGGCGCCCGGCCACCGGGCATCGCCAGATCGTGGTGATCGAAGACGCCGACCGGTTGACCGAGGGCGCCGCCAACGCGCTGCTGAAGGTCGTCGAGGAGCCGCCGCCGTCAACGGTGTTCCTGCTGTGCGCGCCGTCGGTGGATCCCGAGGACATCGCCATCACGCTGCGGTCGCGGTGCCGGCACGTGGCTTTGGTGACGCCGTCGACCGAGGCGATCGCCCGGGTGCTGGTGGACAGCGACGGCCTGAGTCCCGAAACCGCGGACTGGGCGGCGTCGGTCAGCGGCGGCCACGTGGGCCGGGCGCGCCGGCTGGCCACCGACCCGGAGGCCCGCGCGCGCCGGGAGCGGGCGCTGGGATTGGTGCGCGACGCCGCGACCCCGTCGCGGGCCTACGCCGCCGCCGAGGAGTTGGTGGCCGCGGCCGAGGCCGAGGCGGTGGTGCTGACCGCGGACCGTGCCGAGGCCGAGACCGAGGAGCTGCGCACGGCCCTCGGCGCCGGCGGCACCGGCAAGGGCACCGCGGGCGCGATGCGCGGCGCGGCCGGGGCGATCAAAGACCTTGAGCGGCGGCAGAAGTCGCGCCAGACGCGGGCCTCGCGCGACGCGCTGGACCGGGCGCTGATCGACCTGGCGACCTATTTCCGGGATGCGCTCCTGGCCGCCGCGAACGGCGGGGCGGTGCGGGCCAACCAT
Organism: Mycobacterium paraintracellulare; assembly: GCF_000276825.1. NCBI lineage: Bacteria > Bacillati > Actinomycetota > Actinomycetes > Mycobacteriales > Mycobacteriaceae > Mycobacterium > Mycobacterium paraintracellulare. The sequence goes on from NC_016948.1 coordinate 446,365, forward strand.
CCGGACATGGCCGAGAAGGTCGCGGCGCTGGCCGCGCATGCCCCGCCCGACCGGCTGCTGCGCTGCATCGAGGCGGTTCTCGAGTGCCGCGAGGCGCTGGCGATCAACGTCAAGCCGAAGTTCGCCGTCGACGCCATGGTCGCCACGATCGGCCAGCAACTGCGCGCCCAGGAACCTCGCGACTGATTTCGTGGTGCCCGCCCGCCTGCCGTAGACTCGTGCCGCCCGGCGTGTGGGCACCAGCCGCCTTAGCTCAGTCGGTAGAGCGATTCACTCGTAATGAATAGGTCAGGAGTTCGATTCTCCTAGGCGGCTCCATTTCTTCCCGGTCAGGCCGGGGCCAGAAAACCCACCGGACCCGACGCGATGCACAACGCCAGCGCGGCGGTGTTGGCCCGCACGGTGATCGCGTCCCCGGCGCCCGGCAGGCGCGCGAAGACCCGGTTGAGTCCGGGATGCACCGGCACTTTGACCTCGGGCCCCTGCGTCATCGACAGCGTCATCGACCCGTCGCTGTTGGCCAGGTAGTTCAGCTCGACGGTCCAGTCGGCGGGCAACAGCGGCCCGTCGAGGGCCAGGCGCGCGGGTTTGTCCGGTTGCGCGAAATAGCCGCATCGCGGCATCGGTCCCGGCGTGATGGTGCGGACCCAGGTCACCCGCGCCTTGATCAGGTGGCCGGAGCTGTCCAGCATGCGCAATTGCGTTGTGGCGGGCGCGAATTCGGGCCTGTCCCGCAGCAGGGCGAACATGTGGCTGGCCAGGTTCTCCGGTGCGGCCACCCGTTGCAGCACCAGCGGATCGACCTCCTGGTCCAGCAGCGGCGCGTCGGAGGCGGCATGGGCGGCGGCCAGCGACGCCTGGGCGTTCTGCAGATAGGGCTGGGCCGGGTTGTCGCGCCAGCTGGTCAAGAACGTGGCCGTCGAGTACAGGCTGCTGACCGTGAACAACGCCGCCAAACCCGCGGTTACCACGGCGCGTTTCGACGACGCGTCGAGCCAGCCCGGGCCGGCCGGGCGGTTCGGGGCGCACAGCGCGACGGCGGCCAGCAGCGCCAGCACGACGACGAGATCCGGGAAATACCGCAGCGTCTGAGCGAGTTCCAGCGCGGTCTGCTTCGACGAGCGCATCAGATAGATGGGCACCTGGCAGGCCACGGCGTAGCCGGCGGCGGTCGCCCACACCGGCCCGATGCGCCGCTTGCGCGCCAGCGACACCGCCAGCGCACCGCCCAGCGCCACCCAGCCGAGCGCCATCACCGACGGCGGGGGCGTGGCCCAGGGCGAGGCCGGCGCCCACCGGTCCCAGTGCCAGGGGCCGCCGGCCAGCCCCGGCACGATGCCGTGTGTGATCGATCGCGCCAGCAGCCGCCCCGTCATCGACAGGTCGGAACTCCACCGCCGCTGATTGACTACGGCCAGGTAGAGCACCACCCAGGCGGCGGTGAGCGCCAGCGCCGCGACCCATAACCGCGCGCCGGCCCGCCACACCGCCGCCAGCGCCGATCCCAGCCCCCCGTCACCGGTCACGTGGCGCAGCAGCGCGGCGACCGCGAACGCGACGAACGGGATCACTGCGGCCTTTTCGAAGAACAGCAGCCCGCCGAGGTAGACGAGCACCCCGGTCACCGCGTAGCGCCGGTTGCCGGTGCGCACCAACAGGACGGCGTCGGCGCACACCCAGGCCAGCGCCGCCAGCATCGGCAGCGAGTTCAGCGCCGCCGCCCACCAGGCGAACCCGGGCACGCCGAGCGGGGTGAACAACGCGAACGTCAACGGGATCAGCAACACCGGGCGCCAGCCCAAGATGGCGTGCAGCGCGCGCAGCAACGCCAGCGACGCCAGCAGCTGCAGCGCCACGAGGCTGACCGCCGACCAGGTCCAGTCCAGCGGCGCCAGCCGGATGATGGTGCCCGCGAGCAGGAACGCCGCCGGCATGACGTGGCCGTCGTGATCGTGGAACAGGTACGACGGCGCGAGCAGGTTATGCGTGCCGGCCTTGCCGATCAGAATCAGGTCGTCCCAATAGAAATAGCCCCCGAACGCCAGCGCCGCGCGGACCGCCAGCTGCACCGCGATGAGCGCCGCGGCCGCCGCCGCTATGTATGGTGGGCCGGTGCGTGCACTGGTTACCGGGGCAGCCGGATTCATCGGCTCGACGCTAGTCGACCGCCTGTTGGCCGACGGCCACACGGTCGTGGGGCTGGACAACTTCGCGTCCGGCCGCGCGAGCAACCTCGAGCACCTGGCCGACAACCCGGCACACGTCTTCGTCGAGGCGGACATCGTGACCGCGGATTTGGAGGCCATCCTCGACGAGCACCGCCCGGAGGTGGTGTTTCACCTCGCCGCCCAGATCGACGTGCGGCACTCGGTGGCCGACCCGCAGTTCGACGCGTCGGTCAACGTGATCGGCACGGTGCGCCTGGCCGAGGCCGCGCGCCGGGCGGGGGTGCGCAAGGTCGTGCACACGTCCTCGGGCGGCTCGATCTACGGCGTCCCGCCGCGGTACCCGACGCCCGAGACGGTGCCGACCGATCCGGCTTCGCCGTATGCCGCCGGGAAGGTGGCCGGCGAGATCTACCTGAACACCTTCCGCCACCTCTACGGTCTGGACTGCTCACACATCGCGCCGGCCAACGTCTACGGCCCCCGCCAGGACCCGCACGGGGAGGCCGGCGTGGTGGCGATCTTCGCCCAGGCGCTGCTATCGGGTAAGTCCACCAAGGTTTTCGGTGACGGCGGCAACACTCGCGACTACGTTTTCGTCGACGACGTGGTGGACGCGTTCGTCAAGGCGTCCGGGGACGCCGGCGGCGGGCAGCGTTTCAACATCGGCACCGGCGTCGAAACCTCGGACCGGCAACTGCATACGGCGGTGGCCGCGGCCGTCGGGGGGCCCGACGACCCGGAGTTCGCGCCGCCCAGGCTCGGTGACCTCAAGCGATCCTGCCTCGACATCGGTTCGGCCGCAGAGGTTTTGGGTTGGCGACCGAAGGTCGAGCTGACCGAGGGTGTGCGCCGCACGGTGGATTACTTCCGGCGGACGCACGCCGGCTAGCTAGCCTCGGGCGCCTGCGCGGAATCCAACGCGATCGCCCGGGCCAGCCGCGCGTAGCGCAACTCCAAGTCCTTGAACCGCATGTAGGTGCTGAGCGTGGTGAAACAGAAGGCCATGACCAGCGCGTAGAGCATCAGGTCGGTGCCGCGGCGCACCCCGAACCACTGCGCCACGACGGTGGTGTCGTCGGGCCGCAGCACGGCGTAGATGCCGGCCAGCACGAACACCACATAGCCGACCTTGACCCAGGCCCGGGACCGCGCGTTGCGGCGCGACCGCAGCAGATAGACCAGCAGCGCGACGATCGATCCGATCAGCAGCACCTGGATCCAGTTCATGGTGTCCTCCCTCGCAGGAACCCGTCGAAGATGATGTTGACGCCGTTGAGCAGCGGCTGCCCCTTCGACTTCGAGTATTCGGTGTAGAGCACCTCGACCGGTTCTTCGGCGACGCGCCAATGGTTTTCGTCGATCAGCATGATGAACTCGTTGGCGTGGCTCATGCCGCTCATCGTGATGTCCAGCCCGTCGGCGACCTTCTTGTTGAACACCCGGAGGCCGTTGTTGGTGTCGGTCAGCCCGAGCCGGCGACCGCGCCGGCTCAACCGCGCTGCCGTCTGCAGCACGATCCGTTTCAGCAGCGGCGGCCGCGCGACCTGCTGGGTGCCGAACCGGGTCCCGATGACCACGTCGACGTCCCCGACGCGCAGCCGGTCGACCATGGCGGCGAGGTCTTTGACGCGATGCTGGCCGTCGGCGTCGAACGTGGCGAAAACCTCGGCCCCGGGCTGCTTGCGGGCGTACTCGACGCCGGTCTGGATGGCCGCCCCCTGCCCGAGGTTGATGGGATGGCGAACCAGGTGAGCGCCCGCGCGCCGGGCGATCTCACCGGTGCCGTCGGCGCTGCCGTCGTCCACGCAGACGACGTGGTCGAATACCGAGCGCACGTCGGCTATCACCTCGGCGATGACAGCTGCTTCGTTGAAGGCGGGAATGACGACCCAGACGACCGAATATTGCGTTTCCGTACCCATCTAAGCCCACAAGGTACACGCTGGTGCAGGCCAGATCAGCCCGTTGCGCGTCCGGCGCGCGACAGCGCCACCAGATGGACACCGATGCCCACCAGCGGCCCGCACAGCAATCCGACCACGGTGCGGGTCTGCAGGGACAGCGGCAGCAACAGCAGCAAACCCGACGCGACCGTGGCGCCGACCCAGCCCAGCGAGTAGGCGCGGTGCAGCGCGGCGGCCACCGCGGCGGCGCCGGTCAGCGTCAGCATGGCGATCGCCACCGCGGCCGCGGTCAACCACGCCAGCAGGGCGCTGCTGGCGTGGTACTGCGGCCCGAAGGCGAATCGCAACAGCCACGGGCCCACGGCGCCCGCGGCCAGCACCCCGACCGCGCCGATGCCCGCGACGATGCCGGCCGGGGCGATCAGCGCGCGCACCCGGTCGCTGCGCTCGTCGACGAAATGCGCAATCAGGTTGCCCTGCATGGCCGTCAGTGGCACCAGCAGCGGCGCGCGGGTCAACGTGACGGCCAGGATGATCACCCCGCCCTCGGCGCCCAGCTCGGCGCTGGTGAGCTTCAGCAGCACGGGAAAACCCATCACCAGGATGGCGCTGGCGCCGGCCGCGGTGATCGAATGCGCCGCGCCCCGCAGGAAGGTCGCGGTGCCGCCCGGGGTGAGCAGCCGCGCGGCCGCGCGGGTGGCCGGCGAGGCCACCAGCAGGATCAGCCAGGCGATCGCGCCGCCGACCGTCGCCCACAGGAAGCCGGTCAGATGCCAGCCCAGCACCACGGTGGCCGCCGCGATCGCGACGCGGATGACCGCGTCGGTCACCATCAGCGCCCCGTACTGGGTCCACTGATTGATGCCGGCCAGCATGCCCAGCAGCGTGGTGTGCACGCAGAAGCCGGCCAGCCCCGCGCACAGCAGCGCCACCGACAACCAGCGCTCCTCGACGAAAACCCGACCGCTCCACAGCGGCGCGGTCCCCGCGATCACGACGGCCGCGGCGACCCCGAGCAGCGCGCCGACCCGCAGCGGGTGGGTGCGCTTGGTCGGCGCGACGTCGAGGTAGGCGCACGCGCGGACCTCGCGGGTGGTCTCTTGGAGCAGCCCGAAGGCGGCGCCGCTGACCAACCCGAAGGCCCCCCAGAAGACCCCGAACACCGAGAAGCCGCTGGGCGCGAGGTCGCGGGCCGCCAGGTAGATCACGCCGTAGCCGCACAGGGCGGTCACGGCGGTGGCGGTGCCGACGCGGGCCATGCTGCCGCGCGCCACCGGCCCCTGCGAGGCGCTGATTTCGGTCATCGGGGCAGCGCTTTCAGCGGACCGCACCGATGTATCGCCACAATTTGAAAATAGTAAGTGTCCGCACCGCTCGCCCGGCGCGGCGCTCGGGTTCGCTAATGTGAGCCGCTGTCGGAAAGGACCCATGGCCGCCTACCGCGTCTTCGGTGTTTCGCTGTTGCTCACCGTGGTGGCCCTCGTGCTGGGGTACGCCCACGGTGGCCTCGAGGATCTCTTCCTGCTGCTGGTGTTGGCCGTCCTCGAGGTGTCGCTGTCGTTCGACAACGCCATCATCAACGCCGCGATCCTGAAGCGGATGAGCCCGTTTTGGCGGCAGATGTTCTTGACCGTCGGGATCGTCATCGCCGTGTTCGGGATGCGTTTGTTGTTCCCGTTGGTCATCGTGTGGGCGACCGCGGGGATCGGTCCCGTGCGGGCGATGGAACTGGCGCTGCATCCGCCGCCGAACGGCGCGCTGGAGTTCGCGGACGGCTCGCCGAGCTACGAGAAGATGATCCTGTCCGCCCATCCGCAGATCGCGGCCTTCGGTGGGATGTTCCTGTTGATGCTGTTCCTGGATTTCGTCTTCCACGACCGAGATATCAAGTGGCTCAAGTGGATTGAGGTTCCGTTCGCCCGCATCGGGCGACTCGGCCAGGTGTCGGTGGTGGTGGCCGGCGCCACGCTGGTGCTCGTCGGCTCGCGGTTGACGCATTCGGCCGACGAGCGTGCCACGGTGTTGACCGCCGGGGTGCTGGGCCTGGTGACCTACCTGGTGGTCAACGGGTTGAGCCGCGCGTTCCGGCCGGCCAACGTCGAGGGCATGACGGTCGGCGAGGCGGTCGGCAGGGCGGGTTTCACCCTGTTCCTCTATCTGGAGGTGCTCGACGCCGCGTTCTCGTTCGACGGGGTCACCGGCGCCTTCGCGATCACCTCGGACCCGATCGTCATCGCGCTGGGGCTCGGGTTGATCGGCTCGATGTTCGTGCGGTCCATCACCATCTACCTGGTCAAGCAGGAAACCCTGGACCGGTACGTCTACCTCGAACACGGCGCGCACTGGGCGATCGGCGCGCTGGCCGTGATCATGTTGGGATCCATCGACCCCGGCCTGCAGGTCCCCGAAGCGGTCACCGCCTCGGTGGGTGTGGTCTTCATCGGGGCGGCGCTGGGCTGGAGCCTGCTGCGCAACCGGCGCAGGGCGCGGGCGAGCTAGTGGCGATCGCAAGCGCGGCGAAGCGGGGCGCGGCGGGTCGCCACCATCGGGCTAGTGGCGATCGCAAGCGCGGCGAAGCGGGGCGCGGCGGGTCGCCACCATCGGGCTAGTGGCGATCGCAAGCGCGGCGAAGCGGGGCGCGGCGGGTCGCCACCATCGGGCTAGTGGCGATCGCAAGCGCGGCGAAGCCGGGCGCGGCGGGTCGCCACCATCGGGCTAGTGCCCCTCGGCCTTGAACCGGTCCACCGAGCGCTGAATCTCGGCCTCGGCCTCCGCACGGCCGACCCAGTCCGCCGCCTTGACGAACTTGCCCGGCTCCAGGTCCTTGTAGTGCACGAAGAAGTGCTTGATCACGTCCAGCTCGAACTCGGGCACGTCGCCGATGTCCTGGATGTGGTCCCAGCGGTGGTCGCCGGCCGGCACGCACAAAACCTTGTCGTCGCCGCCCTTTTCGTCGGTCATCCGAAACATGCCCACCGGGCGGGCCTCCACGATCACCCCGGGAAACACCGACTGCGGCAACAGCACCATGGCGTCCAGCGGGTCGCCGTCCTCGCCGAGGGTGTCCTCGATGTAGCCGTAGTCGGTCGGGTAGCCCATCGCGGTGTACAGGTAGCGGTCCAGACGCACCCGTCCGGTCTCGTGGTCGATCTCGTATTTGTTCCGCTGGCCCTTGAGGATCTCGATGGTCACGTCGAATTCCACCGCGTCGGCTCCTTGTCTGAGTGTCTGCATGGGCAGGCCAATTTTGCTCTGCTACACCCTAGTCGAGCCCATCGGCGCCGATTCGGCAGAATGGGTTCAGACAGTCAGGAGAGTGATGGCCCGTACTCGCTGGCAAAAATCCACCCCAGTGTTGATCGGGTTGGGCGTGCTGGCGTTCGTCGCTGCCGTGGTGGTGGCGGCGACGTTTTTCACCACGACCGGGCACGGCGCGGGCAGCGCGCGCGCCCCGATCCCGCCTCCGCACGCGCCCACGGTCAAACCCGGCATGGTCCCGGTGAGCGACACCGCCGAGTTACCCAGCGGGCCCGGCGTGGGCGCCGCGCTGGCACCGGTGGCGGGCGATCCCAACCTGGGCAGGCTCGGCGGCCGGATCACCGACGCCCTCACCGGAAAAGAGCTGTGGCAGGTGGCCGACGACATGCCGCTGGTGCCGGCGTCGACCAACAAGGTGCTGACGGCCGCCGCCGCCCTGCTGACGTTGGACCGCCAGGCCCGGATCAGCACCCGGGTGGTCGCGGGCAGCCAGAACGCCCAGGGCCCCGTCGTGCTGGTGGGCGCCGGCGATCCGCTGCTGTCGGCGGCGCCGCCCGGGCAGGACACCTGGTACCGCGGCGCGGCCCGCATCAGCGACCTCGTCGAACAGATCCGGCGCAGCGGGGTGACCCCGACCGCGGTGCAGGTGGACACCTCGGCGTTCAGCGGCCCGACGATGGCGCAGGGCTGGGATCCCGCCGACGTCGACAACGGCGACATCGCGCCGATCGAGTCGGTGATGATCGACGCCGGGCGCATCCAGCCGACCACGGTCAACTCCCGGCGGTCCCGGACGCCGGCGCTGGACGCCGGCCGCGAGCTGGCCAAGGCGCTGAACCTCGATCCCGCCGCGGTGACGATCGCGACGGCGCCGTCCGGCGCGCGGCAGCTGGCCGTCGTGCAGTCGGCGCCGTTGGTCCAACGGCTCTCCGAGATGATGGACCACTCCGACAACGTGCTGGCCGAATGCATCGCCCGTGAGGTGGCGGCCGCGATCAACCGGCCGCGCAGCTTCGCCGGCGCGGCCGACGCGGTGACCAACCGGTTGAGCACCGCCCACGTCGACACCGCGGGCGCGGCGCTGCTGGACTCCAGCGGGCTTTCGGTCGACGACCGGCTCACGGCCAAGACGCTCGACGGGGTGCTGCAGGCCGCCGCCGGGCCCGACCAGCCGTCGCTGCGGGCGCTGCTGGACCTGCTTCCGATCGCCGCCGGCAGCGGGACGCTGGGCGACCGGTTCCTCGACGCCTCGACCATCCAGGGTCCCGCCGGCTGGCTGCGGGCCAAGACCGGCTCGCTGACCAACATCAACGCGCTGGCCGGGGTGCTCACCGACCGCAGCGGCCGGGTGCTCACCTTCGCATTCATCTCCAACGACGCGGGCCCCAACGGCCGCAACGTGATGGACGCGCTGGCGACCCGGCTCTGGTTCTGCGGGTGCTCATGACGCCGGCGTCGGAACTGACGCTGGGCACCGCCGTCGACTGGCAATTCGCGGCCACGGTCGGCCGGCGGCTGGCCCGGCCCGGGCCACCGTCCAGCGACTACACCCGGCGCCAGGTGATGGACGAACTGGTGGACGCGGCCGCCAAGGCCGAACCCCTGGTCCGTGACGTCACCGGCCTGGTCGCGGATGGTGCCGTGCCCGCCGCGCGCATCGTCGACCGCCCGGAATGGGTCGCCGCCGCGGCCGAGTCGATGCGGGTGATGATGAACGGCGCGGAGAAGCCGCGCGGGTTTCTCACGGGCCGGGTCACCGGCGCGCAGACCGGCGCCGTCCTGGCCTACGTCTCGTCGGGGATCCTCGGCCAATACGACCCCTTCGCCACCGATAACGGGGCCAGGGCCGGCTGCCTGCTGCTGGTGTACCCGAACGTCATCGCCGTCGAGCGGCAGCTTCGGATCGAGCCGTCCGATTTCCGGCTGTGGGTGTGCCTGCACGAGGTCACCCATCGCGTGCAGTTCACCGCCAACCCGTGGCTGCCCGACTACATGTCGCAGGCGCTGGGCCTGCTGACCCGCGACGCCGGTGACGACCTCGGGGAGGTGGTGAGCCGGCTCGCCGACTACGCCCGCAATCGCGGCAATCAGAACTCCGACGCCAACTCGGCGGGCATCCTCGGTCTGGTGCGGGCGGTGCAGTCCGAGCCTCAGCGCCACGCCCTGGATCAGCTGCTCGTGCTGGGCACGCTGCTGGAGGGCCACGCCGACCACGTCATGGATGCCGTCGGGCCGATCGCCGTGCCGTCGGTGGCCACCATCCGCCGCCGCTTCGACGAGCGCCGCCACCGCAAGCAACCGCCCCTGCAGCGCTTGCTGCGCGCACTGCTGGGACTCGACGCCAAGCTCAGCCAATACACGCGCGGCAAGGCGTTCGTCGACCACGTCGTGGGCCAGGTGGGCATGGCGCGATTCAACGCCATCTGGGCGGGGCCCGAAACGCTGCCGCTGCCCATCGAGATCGAAGAGCCCCAGCGATGGATCGACAGGGTGCTGTAGGCCGGCTGCGCGCGGCGGTCGAGGCGTTCGTCAAGACGCACCTCGCCGCCGTCGACCAATGGTGCGTGGCCCTGTCCGGTGGCCCGGATTCGTTGGCGCTGACCGCGGTGGCGGCCCAGCTGCGGCCCACCACCGCGGTGGTGGTGGACCACGGCCTGCAACCCGGCTCGGCCGACGTCGCCGAAGCCGCCCGGGCGCAGGCCGTCGCACTGGGATGTGTTGCGGCGCAAGTGATTCGGGTGCAGGTCGGCACGGAGGGTGGTCCCGAAGCCGCGGCCCGCGCGGCCCGCTACGCCGCGCTGGCCGCCTACCACGACGGCCCGGTGCTGCTCGGCCACACGCTCGACGACCAGGCCGAGACGGTGCTGCTCGGGCTGGGCCGGGGGTCCGGCGTGCGCTCGATCGCCGGGATGCGCCCCTACGATCCGCCGTGGTGCCGGCCGTTGTTGGGGGTCCGGCGTGCGGTGACGCACGACGCGTGCCGGGAGCTGGGCCTGACCGCATGGCGCGATCCGCACAACAGCGACCCCCGCTTCACCCGGACCCGGTTGCGTGCCGAGGTGTTGCCGCTGCTCGAAGACGTGCTCGGCGGGGGCGTCGCCGAGGCGCTGGCCCGCACCGCGACCGCGCTGCGGGAGGACGGCGAGTTGATCGACACGCTCGCCGCCCGGGCGCTGCCCGGCGCCAAGGCGGGCGATGGGCTACGGGTCTCGGCGCTGGCGACGCTGGACGCGCCCGTGCGGCGGCGCGTGATCCGGGCCTGGCTGCTGGCGGGCGGCGCAACGGGGCTGACCGACAAGCAGATTCGGGGGGTCGACACCCTGATCACCGCGTGGCGCGGCCAGGGCGGCGTGGCGGTGGGGTCGTCCGTGCCCGACGAGCGGTTGTTCGCGGGCCGCCGCGACGGCGTTTTGACGCTGTGGCGCGAACCGGTCGGCTGACCGCAATATCGGGGCCGCCGTTGGTTATCCGCCCGCCGGCGTGGCACTCTGTGGGCGTGGCCCAGATCTCCTCGGCGATCACCCCCGCCCAGCCCGCGGAGCTCTACCCCGGGGATATCAAGTCTGTCCTGCTGACGGCGGAGCAGATTCAGGCGCGAATCGCCGAACTCGGCCGCGAAATCGGGGAGCACTACCGCGACGCCGCGAGCGAGACCGGCCAGGACCTGCTGTTGATCACCGTGCTCAAGGGCGCCGTGATCTTCGTCACCGACCTGGCCCGCGCGATCCCGGTGCCGACGCAGTTCGAATTCATGGCCGTCAGCTCGTACGGATCATCGACGTCCTCGTCGGGTGTGGTGCGCATCCTCAAGGACCTGGACCGCGACATCCAAGGCCGCGATGTCCTGATCGTCGAGGACGTCGTGGACTCGGGCCTGACCCTGTCGTGGCTGCTGCGCAACCTCAAAACGCGGCATCCGCGGTCGCTGAAGGTGTGCACGCTGCTGCGCAAGCCGGACGCGAAGGGAGCCCACGTCGACATCGCCTACGTGGGCTTCGACATCCCGAACGACTTCGTCGTCGGCTACGGCCTCGATTACGACGAGCGCTACCGCGACCTGTCCTACATCGGCACCCTGGACCCCAGGGTCTACCAGCAGTAGCTCGCGGCGATCGCAAGCGCGGCGAAGCCGGGCGCGGCAGGTCGCCGCCATCCGGCCGGCTCAGTCCAGCTCCCACACGGCGGTGACCGAGAAGTTCACGGTCTGCTGGCCGGGCTCGAGCGGGACCATCGACGGCATGGCCCGCGGCGTCGGCGTCCCGACCGGCGGGGGGTTGCCGGTGGCCTCCGAGATGGACAGCACCCGGCCCAGCCGGAGCCCGGACAGCTGGGCGTACTGCTCGGCGCGGCCCTTGGCGTCGTTGAACGCCCGCGTGCGGGCGTCCTTGACCAGCTGCGAATCGTCGGCGATTGAATAGCGGACCGACCTGATCCGGGTGGCGTCGCCCCCCGTGCCGACGACGAGGGCCAGCAACCGCGACGCGGCGTCGGGTGGGTGGATCTTGACGGCGACGGCGTTGGTGGCGCGGTATCCGCTGATGTCGGCCGTGCCGCTGGGGCCGGGATTGTTGTACTGCGGCGCCAGGGTGACCTCGGTGGTGCTGATGTCCTTGTGGTCCACGCCGGCGCCGAGCAGCGCGTTGATGACCGCCTGCTGACGGTCGTTGGTCTGGTTCATCGCGGTGGTGACGTCGGGGGCGGTGAATTCGATACCGACGTCGGCGGTCAGCGTGTCCGGGACGCCTTGCACCTGCCCGGTTCCCAAAACCGTTACCTGGCGCGGGTTGGCGCCCGGGTGCGACGGGCTGGGCTCGTCGCATGCCGACGCCGCCGCGACGGTCAGGCCGGCCGCGGCCACCGCGATCGATCGGCGGACAAGGTTCGAGGCGTTGGTTGCGACCGGCATGCCTGGCACCCTAGCCCCTGGCCCCGCCGTCCGTGTTGTGGATTTCCGGTCAAGTGGTCGGTGCCGTGGCCCGGTTCCCGGCTCAGCCCGGCTCGTGGATGCGAATAATGATGTGCGAGAGCCAGTTTGACACCAGCACCATGGCGACGAGCAGGACGATGACCACCACCAGGGGCAGCTCCAGGGCCAGGCTGAGCCATATCAGGGCGGGTGTTGCCACCGGACCCGCCATGAACCCGGCCAGCACCGCGACCAGTTCCATTGCGCCGGGATGCGTTTCGGGTGTTGCTTGCGTCATGTCAGGACAGCCGGACGGGAAGTATGGCTCATGCGTCAAATGTTGCGGCGGCCGAGCGCTTGCATCCAGGACGCGTTGTTCCTGGTAGTGCCACACCCAGGCTCAGTCGGCGCCCAGGCGCAGCATGGCGGCCTCCGATGGCGAGCCGGATTCGGCCCAGTAAGCCACCAGCACGTGACCGGTCCCCGGCAGCACCATTTGCTGGTAGTTGAGCCGCAGCGCGCCGACCTCCGGGTGGTTGATGCCCAACCCTCCGGCGACTTCGTGCCTGACATCGTGGCGGGCCCACTGCTGGCGAAACCGCGGGCTGTGCTCGATCAACTCGTCGACCAGGTTGATCAGGGCCGGATCGGGACGCTGGCCGTACGTCGCGCGGAGCAGCCGGACCGCCCACGCGGTCAGCAACTTCCAGTCGCGGTACAACTGCGGCGAGCGCGGATCGAGAAACAGTTCCCGCACGGCGTTGGACCCGACCCGCAAGTGCGGTGACAACGCCGCCGCCGCCCGGTTCGCGACGACGACCGTCATGCCGGGGTCGACGACGATCGCGGCCGCCCGTGGAAAACCGTCGAGCAGATCACGGAGGCCCGGATTCAATTGCTGCAGTGGCGCAATGCGCTCGGCCGATCCATGGCGCATGAGGTTTCGCATGTACACCACGGCGTCGTCGTCCAGTCGCAGCGCCCGGGCGATCGAAGTGAGCACCTGATCGGAGGGGTTGGTTTCGCGGCCCTGCTCGAGGCGGAGGTAGTAGTCGGTGCTGATGCCGGCGAGCACCGCGACTTCCTCCCGGCGCAGGCCGGCGACCCTGCGGCGTTCGCCCTCAGGCAGGCCGACCTCGCTGGGCCGGACCAGGCTGCGGCGCGCGCGCAAGAACTGCGCCAGAGCGGAACCATTGGCGGCCAAGGCAGTCAGCCGGTGAATGCGTCGCGCGCCAGCATCGGTGTTCCGTCCCGTCAAGCTGCGGATACCTGCGTGGGCAGCATAGCCAGCGGGCGGATCCTGTCGGGAGGGGGGTCGTCCGGCGCGGGCTCACCGGTACCCCTAGCAAAGCAAAATCGGCGCTGCGGTGCGCTCATATACGAACATATATGACTCCAATCATATTGGATTACCGCGATATTCATGCCGAACCCAAAGAGTCGCAGCGGACGCGTCCAGCTAAATGAATAGTTGTCCAACCGGTTATGAAATAGCCGGCCGCAGGCTGTCATCACCCGAGGTCACCGGCCTAACGTGACGAGCGTCGGACTCGGCGCCGGTGATCGTCGCTGAAAGCTGGTTAATTGAAAGGGTTTTGAGGACTCACCATGTCTTTTCTGATGGCAAGGCCGGAAATTCTCGATGCGGCTTCGCGTGAGCTGCACGGCATCAATGCCGCAGTGCAGGAAAACAATTCGGCGCTCGCCGTGGCGACGACGGCGGTGGCGCCCGCCGCCGCCGATGCGGTGTCGATCCTGACGGCCGCCCGGTTCTCCCGGCATGGACAGCTCTTCCAGGAGATCAGTGCGCAGGCGGCGGCGGTTCGCGAGCAGTTGGCGACGACGCTTGGCATCAGCGCCGGTTCGTATGCCGCCACGGAACTCGCCAACGCCGCCGCGGTCGGTTAGGCGAGGACACGATGCTGGATTTTGCGCAGTTGCCGCCGGAGATCAATTCCGCGCTGATCTATTCGGGGCCGGGTTCGGGGCCGTTGCTGCTCGCCGGCGCGGCGTGGGGCGGCCTGGCCGCCGGCCTGCATTCCGCGGCTTCGTCCTACGGGTCGGTGATCGCGGGCATCGAGGGCGGCCCGTGGCAGGGGCCGGCCGCGACGTCCATGCTCACCGCGGCCGTGCCGCAAGTGGCGTGGCTGAGCGCCACGGCCGGACAGGCCGAACAGGCGGCGAACCAAGCGGTGGCGGCGGCGGGTGCTTACGAGGCGGCATTCGCCGAAACGGTGCCGCCGCCGGTGATCGCGGCGAACCGGGCGTTGCTGATGGAGTTGCTGGCGACGAACTTCCTCGGGCAGAACACCCCGGCGATCGCGGCCACCGAGGCGCAATACGGCGAGATGTGGGCCCAGGACGCCGCCGCGATGTACGAATATGCCGGCGCGTCGGCGGCGGCCGCGACCTTGCCCGCGTTCGAACCGGCGGCGCCCACCACGGATCCGGCCGGCGTCGCCGGTCAGGCCGCCGCGGTGGCCCGGGCCGCCGGTACGAGCGGGAGCGACAGCGCGCAGGGGCTCGACGCGGTGCCCCAGACCCTGTCGGCGCTGGCCGGGCCGACCAACACGTCCCCGTCGCCGGCCAATCCCACACTGTCGTTCGGCGGGATCGGCATGAACCCCGAGGGCGACGGCATTGTCGTGGGGGGCCCGTTGGGGGATCTGTTGGAGGGCCTGACCGGGTCGCAAACCCTCGATGCCAGCACGCCTTTCGACGCATTCATCCGGTTGATTTCGCCGACGCGGTTGTTCACCACGGCGTTCAAGGACATCCAAAGTCTCGCGCAGGGCTTCATGCCCGCCGCGAAGTCCGCCGCCGAGGGCGTCGCCAAGGCCGCGGAAGCGGCCCTTCCCGCCGTTTCGGGTGCGGGCCTGGGCTCGATCGGCGCGATCGGCGGGGCCGTCGGCAAGGCGGCATCGATCGGCGGATTGGCGGTGCCCGCCGCCTGGGCGAGTGCGGCCCCGGCACCGCCGATCGCCGTGGCGCTCAATGGTGCCACCGCCGCGGGAGCCGTCGAACGTGCCACGAACGCGGTGGGCGGGGTGCCGATGGTGCCCGCCGCTGGGGCGGGGCGCGGCGTCGCGGCCCACTTCGTCACTCCCCGATACGGTTTCAAGCCCACGGTCATCGCGCAGCCCCCCGCGGGTGGGTGACGCGTCAGAAGGGTGGTTCGTCGGGTAGGGGCTGCAGGGTGGGTTGGTCGGGTTCCCAGTCCGGGGGCAGTTCTTCCGGTTCTCGGGGGTCGTTGACCCAGGTGCAGTAGGGGCTGGTGCTCGGTGTTCCCTTGAACAGGAACAGCATGTCGCGCATGTGGTTTCGGAACTTGCGGGCCGCGATCTCGTCTTTGCGATCCTGTTCGAGCCGGCGGCGGGCCGCGTTGATCGGGCGCTGCTCGCGATTGTGGGTGCGCGCCTGGGTGATCCGCGCGCTGCGCTGCCGTGATCGGCTGCGTCGCCTCGGCTCGGGGGCGGCGCAGGCCGGGGCGCGCCCCGCCGGAAACAGATCCGCACCCGCCGGCGAGGTCCGGTAGATGTTGCCGGTCGGCGAAGTCCAGACCACGGTTCCATCGGCCAACTGTTTGTCGCGCCAGCCCCCGAAGGTTTTGAGCCGATGATGCTGGCGGCACAGGCATTTCAGGTTCTCCGCGACGGTGCGCCCACCCGCCCGCGGATCTTGATGGTTGAACGGAATGGTGTGGTCGATATCGCAGATCATCGCCGGGCGGGAGCATCCGGGAAAGCGGCAGGTCAGATCACGGCAGCGCACGAACCGTTCCAGCCCCGCCGGCGGTTGATAGCGCAAGGCCTCGACCGGACTGGTCACCGGGTTGGCCACCAGCACCGACGCGGCGGCCGCCAACCGGCGCACCTGCTCGGCATCGATGACCCCATAGCCCTCCAGATAGCCGGGCCCGGCGCCGACGGCGTAGACGGTCTGTTCGCCGGCCATCACGCTGACGACCACCCGCGCCCCGGTCGGCTCACCTTCGCGAGCGTGCTCGCCGGCCCGGGTGGGGCAGTCGGCTTGCCCACACGCACAGCCCAACCGGCGGCCCTCGGCCAGCGCCGACAGTGCGTCGGCGCGGCGCTGATCCATCGTCCGTGGATCGGCCGGGCACACCTGCTTGGCGAGTTGGGACAGCCGGCGATCAAAGGCCGTCGCGGCGGCGGCGGCCACCGAACCGCGGATCTCGGCCATCCCGTTGTCCGCGGCGCTGATGGCGACGTAACGGTCCTCCTCGGCGGCCACCCGACGCTCCCGGGCGGCGTCGGGATCGGCGACCCGCACCGCGGCATCGACGGCGTTGACGATCCGCTGCCGCGACCAACCGTGCCAATTCCCGATCCGGGCGGCCAACGACTCATCGAGCTGGGCGATCACCTCCCGGTCGGTGACCAGATCGGTGCGGGTGATGACCAAACGCACCGTGCGCCAATCCGTTCGCCCCTCGGCCAACAGCGCCGCCACCCGCGGCAGGCGGGTATCGAGCGCCTCGGCGTGCGACACCAGAAAACTGGCACCCATCGCAGACAGGTTCATCACCGCGGCGACCTCGGCGGCGGTCTGCTCGAAACCGTCGATCTCGGCGTACTCCCGATCGGCCCCGTCGGCAGTGGCCACCCGATGCCGCAGCAGCGCCGCCACCGCCGCCAACCGCCGCGCCACCAGCATCGACTCCTCCCGATGCGTGGACTCGATCACCGCCACCAGAGCGGCGGGATCCGACGGTACTTCGAACATGCGTTCGATTATAGGCGGGGCCCCTGACAAGTTTCAGGGCGTGACGAGAACCTTGCAGTGCCGCTCGGGGTCGGCCAGGTCGTCGAACGCCGCCCCGACCGCATCCAAGCCCACCTCGCCGGTGATCAGCGGGCTGACGTCGATGTCGCCGTCGGCCAGCGCGCGCAACGAGTCGCCGAACTCGTCGGGGGTGTAGGCGAGCACGAACTGCACGTTGATCTCTTTGGCGATCGCGAAGAAGGGATGCACTGTGTCGGGTTGCATGCACACCCCGGCAACCACCAGTCGGGTGCCCGGCCGCGCGCGGAGCAGCACGTCGTCGATGATGCCGGGCACCCCGACGGCCTCGAACACCACCGCGGGCTTGACACTGTCGAAGGGCGAGCCCTGCGCCGGATCCAGCGTCTGGTGAGCTCCCATCGCGGTGGCGAGTTCCCGTCGCTTCGGCGAAAAGTCCGCCGCCACAATGGTTTCGACGCCCTTGGACCGAAGGGCTGCGACGATGGCGATCCCGATCGGGCCGCAGCCCAGTACCAGGGCCGTCTCCCCGGGCGCGACGTTGGACTTGTTGACGGCATGCAATCCCACCGCCATGGGTTCGGTCAGTGCTGCGTGTTTGAAGTCCAGGCCATTGGGGACGGGCAGCAGTAGCGGCGCGGACAACAGCATCCGTTCGGAGTAGCCGCCGATTGTGCTGTTGCTGTACACAATTGGCTCGACGCCCTTGGCGGACAACAGCACCGGCAGCGAGGTGACCAGGGTGCCCGGTGGATGGGTCTCGGTGTCGGGGCCGGCTTCGAGTATCTCGGCGCTGAATTCGTGACCCATGAAGATGTCGTGGTCCAGGTCGACGTGCATGCCACCGCCGCCACCGGCCGCCCGTTCGGTCATTTCCAGCACCTGGGCGCCGTGGGCGGCGAAATGCAGGTCGCTGCCGCAGATTCCGCATGCCCGCACGCCGACGAGCACCTGCCCGGCTTCGGGGATCGGGTCGGGCACGTCGTCGCGGTAGACCATGCGACCGTCGCGCAACACCGAGGCGCGCATCAGTGCACCGCGTCTTTCTGTTCGTCGACGTGCTCGGTGATGGCCTTGACCACGGCCTCGCCGGCCCGGCCGATCAACTGGTCACGTTTGCCTCTGGCCCAGTCGTGCGATGCGCGGGACGCTTCGAGTTGACGTTTGAAGTGGGGAATCACCTTGCGCGCCATCAGGTCATAGCAGCGGTACGTCGCCTCGGGCGATGCCCAGTCATGGCCGAGCATCAGCAGGGTGCCGAAGCCGCCGGAGCGGTCGAGCAGGTCTTCGATGTGGGCGATGGCGTCCTCGGGCGTGCCGATGCAGCAATTCCCCTTGGCCGCGTAGTCCGCGACGAACTCGTGTGGCGTCTGGGTGCCTTCCACGCTGTTGGCCAGCGGGACGAATCCGGCGGCGCCGAAGTAATTCGCGAAATCCTGCAGCCCGTAAGTGCAATCGTCGATGGCCTGCTCGCGGCTGTCGGCGATGTGCATGATGCTCAGGACGCGCCAGTTGCCGCGGTCGGGCTCGTCCCGTCCGGCCTTTTCGGCCTGCTCGCGCACCACGTCCCAGGTGGTTTCCAGCGCCGCGTAGCCGCCGGGCACCGACATCGACAGCGACAGCAGCGAGGTGCCCAGCGCGCCGGCCAGCCGCGGACCGGACGGCGAAATCATTGCCGCCGTGGAGATTTCGGGGTAAGGCCAGGTGTAGGGCCGGATGTGCAACTGCGCGTCGCGCAGGGTGAACCAATCGGAGTGGCGGTCGATCCGTTCGGTGGGTGCGGCCCGGAACAGCGCCAAAATGGCCTCGAGGGATTCCTGCATCATCGGTCGCTGTTCGACGGGATCGATGCCCATCATGTAGGCGTCCGACGGCAGCGCACCCGGGCCGGTACCGAACATGACCCGGCCGCGGGTCAGGTGATCCAGCAGCACCCAGCGATCGGCGACCATCAGCGGGTGGTGATAGGGCAGCGAGACCACTCCCGTGCCCAGCCGGATGTGTTTGGTCCGCTCGGCCGCCGCGGCGATGAATACCTCCGGACAGGCGATCAGCTCGTAGCCGCCCGAGTGGTGTTCGCCGAACCACGCTTCATCGAACCCGAGGCGATCCAGCGCGACGACGCGTTCCATGTCGTACTCGAGTGCGACCGTTGGGGATTGGCCGACGGGGTGAAACGGCGTGATAAAGACACCGAAACGCAGGGGCGCGCTCATCAAAGCTCCAATCCGTTGAGGAATTCCAGTAAGGCCGCATTCACCTCGCCGGGGCGCTCCTGCTGCAGCCAATGCCCGGCGCCGTCGATCATCACCTGTCGGTACGGACCGGAAATCGCCTCCGCGGCGCGGTCGGCGCGGGTGAACGACAGGACCGGATCGGCCGTCCCGCCGATGAACAGACACGGGACCGAAATCTTGACGCCGTCGAGTTCGGGCGTGGTCTCCCAGTTGCGGTCGAAATTGCGATACCAGTTCAGCCCGCCGGTGAAGCCGGTCCGCGAGAATTCGGCGACGTAGTGGTCGAGCTCGTCCTGGCTTATCCAGTCCGGCAGGCCGTCCGGTTCGCCAAGGCGTTCGACGAAACCCGCCGGACCGGGGCTGGCCATCCGCACCAGCGCATCCTTGCCGTCGGTTCCCAGGCTGCCCATCATGCGACGGATCACCCGGGCGGGATCGGCGTTCAATTCGGCGTCGGCGACACCGGGCTCCTGAAAGTAGAGGATGTAGAAGAAGTTCTCGCCGAACATCTTTCGCCACGCCTTCGTCGGCGCTACGCGCGGGCGCGGCGTCACGGGCACGCTGAGCGCGGCGACGGCCGCGACCCGGTCGGGGTGCAGCAGCGGGGCGTTCCACACCACGGCGGCACCCCAGTCGTGCCCGATCCACACGGCACGCTCGGCGCCGACGTCGTCGAGCAAACCGACCAGGTCTCCCGTCAACTGGTGAATGTCGTACGCCTCGACGGCATCCGGGCGATCCGAACCGCCGTAGCCGCGCTGATCGGGCGCCAGCACGTGGTAGCCGGCTTGCGCGAGGACGTCTATCTGGTGGCGCCAGGAGTAGGCCAGTTCGGGAAAGCCGTGGGCCAGGATCACCACGGGTGCGCCGCGGTCGCCCGCTTCGGTCACCCGCAGCCGCACACCATTGGTATCTACTAACCGTTGGGTTGGGGGCACCGTCTCACCAAAGCACAACGGTTGCGCACTGAGAAGGGTCTCTTTGGCCCCGCGCAGCATAATTTGTGCATGCGATTGGACCACGTAGTTCTGTGGACGAAGGATCCGCGCGCGGCGATGGACTTCTACTCGAGGGTGGTCGGGCTGGCACCGGTGCGGTTCGCCGAGTTCGAGGCCGCCGAGGCGCCTTTCCCCAGCGTGCGGGTGTCCGAGGATTCGATCATCGACCTGATGCCACTCGAGATGGCTTCCGGTGCGGTGTCGTCCGCGGTGGCCGAAGGAAGCGCCGGCCAACCGGTCAACCACGTCTGCCTTGCCCTGTCGAAGGCCGAATACGACGCGCTCGACACGCGCCTGCAGGCCGAGGGCGTGGACACCAGTGCCCGGCTGAACCACAGCTTCGGCGCGCGGGGCTGGGCGCCGCAGGGATTCTATTTCGCCGATCCCGACGGGAATGTGGTCGAGGCGCGCTACTACGAGTGACGCGACGCGGGAACCGCCCGTCGTTAACTGAACAGGGTGGTGGCGACCCGCTGCGCCCCGGCGCTGCCGGAGCTGGCGATCGCCGCGGAGCAGATGGTGGCGACCCGCTGCGCCCCGGCGCTGCCGGAGCTGGCGATCGCCACAGGCGGTAGCCTGGACTTTTCCAGCTGCGTGTATATCGGGGAAGGACCTGGCCGGCAAGGCCGATGATTGATGAACCGGAAAAACGTTATTCGCACCATCACGGCGATTGCTGTCGTGGTGCTGCTCGGCTGGTCGTTCTTCTATTTCAGCGACGACACTCGCGGCTATAAGCCCGTCGACACGTCCGTGGCGATGTCCCAGATCAACGGCGACAACGTCAAAAGCGCGCAAATCGACGATCGCGAGCAGCAGCTGCGCCTGACCCTGAAGAAGGGCAATGGCGACACGGACAACTCCGACAAGGTCATCACCAAATACCCGAGCGGGTATGCGGTCGACCTCTTCAACGCGCTGACCGCCAAGAACGCGAAGGTCAGCACCGTCGTCAACCAGGGCAGCATCCTGGGCGAGCTGCTGGTCTACGTCCTGCCGCTGCTGCTGCTGGTCGGGCTGTTCGTGATGTTCTCCCGCATGCAGGGCGGCGCCCGGATGGGCTTCGGGTTCGGCAAATCGCGCGCCAAGCAGCTCTCCAAGGACATGCCCAAGACCACGTTCGCCGACGTCGCCGGCGTCGACGAGGCGGTCGAGGAGCTTTACGAGATCAAGGACTTCCTGCAGAACCCCGGTCGCTATCAGGCGCTGGGCGCCAAGATCCCCCGGGGCGTGCTGCTCTACGGTCCGCCCGGGACCGGCAAGACGCTGCTCGCCCGCGCGGTGGCGGGCGAGGCCGGCGTCCCGTTCTTCACCATCTCCGGCTCAGACTTCGTCGAGATGTTCGTCGGTGTCGGTGCGTCCCGGGTACGCGACCTGTTCGACCAGGCCAAACAGAACAACCCGTGCATCATCTTCGTCGACGAGATCGACGCCGTTGGCCGCCAGCGCGGCGCGGGCCTGGGCGGCGGGCACGACGAGCGCGAGCAGACGCTGAACCAGTTGCTGGTCGAAATGGACGGGTTCGACCCGCGGGCCGGCGTGATCCTGATCGCGGCCACCAACCGGCCCGACATCCTGGACCCGGCGCTGCTGCGGCCCGGCCGCTTCGACCGGCAGATCCCGGTGTCCAACCCGGACCTGGCGGGCCGCAAGGCGGTGCTGGAGGTGCACTCCAAGGGCAAGCCGATCGGCCCGGATGCCGACCTCGCCGGGCTGGCCAAGCGGACCGTCGGCATGACCGGCGCCGACCTGGCCAACGTCATCAACGAGGCGGCGTTGCTCACGGCCCGGGAGAACGGCACCGTCATCACCAGCGCCGCCCTGGAAGAGGCGGTGGACCGGGTGATCGGCGGCCCGCGCCGCAAGGGCCGCATCATCAGCGAGCAGGAAAAGAAGATCACCGCCTACCACGAAGGCGGCCACACCCTGGCGGCCTGGGCGATGCCCGACATCGAGCCGATCTACAAGGTGACGATCCTGGCGCGAGGCCGCACCGGCGGGCACGCGGTGGCGGTGCCGGAGGAAGACAAGGGGCTGCGGACCCGCTCGGAGATGATCGCGCAGTTGGTGTTTGCCATGGGCGGGCGCGCCGCGGAGGAGCTGGTCTTCCGGGAGCCGACCACCGGCGCGGTGTCGGACATCGAGCAGGCCACCAAGATCGCGCGTGCCATGGTCACCGAATTCGGGATGAGCTCCAAACTCGGTGCGGTCAAATACGGTTCGGAACACGGCGACCCGTTCCTGGGCCGCACCATGGGAACGCAGGCGGACTATTCGCACGAGGTCGCCCGCGACATCGACGACGAGATCCGCAAGCTGATCGAGGCCGCGCACACCGAGGCGTGGGAAATCCTCACCGAATACCGCGACATCCTCGACACCCTCGCCGGCGAGCTGCTGGAAAAGGAAACCCTGCACCGGGCCGAACTGGAAAGCATCTTCTCGGGCGTCGAAAAGCGCCCGCGGCTCACCATGTTCGACGATTTCGGTGGCCGCATCCCGTCGGACAAGCCGCCCATCAAGACCCCCGGCGAGCTGGCCATCGAGCGTGGCGAGCCGTGGCCGCCGCCCACCCCCGAGCCGGCGTTCAAGGCGGCCATCGCGCGGGCCAGCGAAGCGGCACGGCTGGAGGCCGACCGAAACGCCAACGGCGGCAACGGTTCTCACGGCGGTCAGGCCAGCGGTAAGGGTGCGCCGCACGGGCCCACCCAGCCGGACTACGGCGCGCCGGCGGGCTGGCGCGCGCCGGGATGGCCGCCGCAAGCGCAGCAACCGCAGCAGCAGCCGAACTATTGGCATCCGCCGGCGCAGCCGCCACAGCAGCCCTATTGGCAGCAACCGGCGCCCAGTTATCCGGGCCCGCAGCCCTATCCCGGTCAGCAGGGCCACGCCGGCCACCAGCAGGGCTATCCGGGCGGGCAGGGTCGTTCCGGCCAGCAGGGCCAGGCGCAGCCGTCGTACCCGCCGTACCCGCCGTATCCCCCACCGGGACAGCCCGCCCAGGAGGGTGGCTCGCCCGACCGGCAGGATGACGACGTGAGCCGGTCCAATCCGCCGGCCCACGGCTGAGCAAACGGAGGATTCGATGGCACTGCCGGACACCGCGATGTCCAAGATGCGGGTCTTCGACCAGGACCGTGCCGAGGCCGCGGTCCGCGAGTTGCTGTGCGCGATCGGCGAAGACCCGGACCGGCACGGGCTGCGGGAAACCCCGGCCCGCGTCGCCCGCGCCTACCGGGAGATGTTCGCCGGGCTCTACACCGATCCGGACAGCGTGTTGAACACCATGTTCGACGAGGATCACGACGAGTTGGTGCTGGTCAAGGAAATCCCGCTGTACTCCACGTGCGAACACCACCTGGTGTCGTTCCACGGGGTGGCCCACGTCGGCTACATCCCGGGCAACGACGGCAGGGTCACCGGCCTGTCGAAGATCGCGCGACTGGTCGATCTGTACGCCAAGCGGCCCCAGGTGCAGGAACGGCTCACCAGCCAAATCGCCGACGCCCTTGTGAAAAAGCTCAATCCGCGCGGTGTGATCGTCGTGGTCGAGGCCGAGCACCTGTGCATGGCGATGCGCGGTGTCCGCAAGCCCGGAGCGACGACCACGACCTCGGCGGTGCGCGGAATATTCAAAACGAACGCCGCTTCTCGAGCCGAGGCGCTCGACCTCATCCTGCGGAAGTGAGCCTGGCGCCTGTGCAGGTAATGGGAGTTCTGAACGTCACTGACGATTCGTTCTCCGACGGCGGCCGCTATCTCGACCCCGACAAAGCCGTGGCACACGGATTGGCGCTGGCCGCCGACGGCGCCGACATCGTCGACGTCGGGGGAGAATCCACCCGTCCCGGTGCCACGCGCGTCGACGCCCGTGTCGAGGCCTCCCGGGTCGTCCCCGTGGTCAAAGAGCTTTCCTCGCAAGGCATTACGGTGAGCATCGATACCATGCACGCCGACGTCGCGCGGGCGGCGCTGTGCAGCGGCGCGCGGATCGTCAACGACGTGTCCGGCGGCCGGGCCGATCCCGCCATGGCGCCGCTGCTGGCCGAGGCGAAAGTGCCTTGGGTGCTGATGCATTGGCGCTCCGTGTCGGCGCAGCGTCCGCACGCGGCCCCGGACTATCGTGACGTGGTCGCCGAGGTGCGCGCCGAGTTGCTTGCCAGTGTCGACGCCGCGGTGTCCGCCGGTGTCGATCCCGCTCAGCTGATGATCGATCCGGGGCTGGGATTCGCCAAGACGGGACAACACAATTGGGCGCTGCTGCATGCGCTGCCGCGATTGGTCGCCACCGGGATCCCGGTGCTGCTGGGCGCGTCGCGCAAACGGTTCCTCGGTACGTTGCTGGCCGGGCCCGACGGTTCGCCGCGGCCCCCCGACGGGCGTGAGACGGCGACCGCGGTGATTTCCGCGCTCGCCGCGCTGCACGGGGCCTGGGGGGTACGGGTGCACGATGTGCGCGCCACGGTCGATGCGCTCAAGGTCGTGGCGGCGTGGAACGACGAGACGCACACTGGGCTGGCTGAACACGATGGCTGATCGAATCGAGTTGCGCGGGTTGAAGGTTCGCGGGCAACACGGGGTTTTCGACCACGAACGCGCGAGCGGGCAGGACTTCGTCGTCGACGTCACCGTGTGGATCGATCTGGCGTCGGCCGCCGCCACCGACGACCTGACCGACACCTACGACTACGGCGCGCTGGCCCGGCTGGCGGCCGACGTCGTGGCGGGACCCGCGCGAAACCTGATCGAGACCGTCGCCGCCCAGATCGCCGATGAGGTGATGGACGACGAACGCGTGCACGCCGTCGAGGTGGTGGTGCACAAGCCGCAGGCCCCGATCCCGCAGCAGTTCGCCGACGTCTCGGTGGTGGTGCGGCGGTCCCGGCGCGGTGGCCGGGGTTCGGTGGTGCCGTTATGACGCGTGTTGACGACGATGATGCCGGCTCGGTCCTGTGCGGAGCCGGGATCGAGGAGTGGCGCGGATGACCAGAGTGGTGTTGTCCATCGGGTCCAACCTGGGGGACCGGCTGGCGCGGTTGCAGTCGGTCGTCGACGGGCTGGGGGACGCGGTGCTCGCCGTGTCACCGGTGTACGAGACCGACCCCTGGGGCCGGGTCGATCAGGCGCCGTTCCTGAACGCGGTGCTGATCGCCGACGACCCGGCCTGCGACGGGCAGGGCTGGCTGGCCCGGGCGCAGGAGTTCGAGCGCGCGGCGGGCAGGGTCCGCGGCGAGCGCTGGGGGCCGCGCACCCTCGACGTCGACCTGATCGCCTGTTACGGGCAAGCTGAGGTGACCTCGCGGGAGAACAACCTGACGCTCCCGCATCCGCTGGCCCATTTGCGGGCCTTCGTGCTGATCCCCTGGCTGGCGGTCGACCCGGACGCTCGGCTGACGGTCGCCGAAGGGCCGCGTCCCGTCGCGCAGTTGCTGGCCGAACTGGAGCCCGCCGACCGTGCCGCCGTACGGCGCTCCGACCTGACGCTCGAGCTCACAACCTGATGGGGCCCACCCGCAAGCGTGACCTGACGGCCGCGGTGGTCGGCGCCGCCGTGCTGGGTTACCTGCTGGTCAACGGCCTGTACCGGTGGTTTCCCCCGATCACGGTGTTGACCGGCCTGTCGTTGCTGGCGGTGGCCATCGGCGAGGCGCTGTGGGCGCGCTACGTGCGCGCCAAGATCGCCGACGGCGAAATCGGCCCCGGTCGGGGCAGGTTGCATCCGCTTGCGGTGGCACGCAGCCTGATGGTCGCCAAGGCGTCGGCCTGGGTGGGGGCGTTGATGCTGGGCTGGTGGGTGGGACTGCTGGTGTACTTCCTGCCGCGCCGGTCCTGGCTGCGGGCCGCCGCCGAGGACACCACCGGAACGGTGGTGGCGGCCATCAGCGCGCTGGCATTGGTGGTCGCCGCGCTGTGGCTGCAACATTGCTGCAAGTCCCCGTACGACCCGACCGAGCGCGGCGAGGGCGCCGAAACCTAGCGCCGATCGATCGGCGGATCAACCCAGGTGAGAATCGCCGGAGTAGGGCGACACGCGGATTGACCTCGCGCAGGTACAGTCAGGCCATGACCGTTCTGTCCCGCGGCGCCCGGGTGCGGCGCGGCGGCCGCAGGCCGGGGTGGGTGCTCTTGACCGCGTTGCTGGTCCTCGCGATAGGTGCCAGTTCCGCATTGGTTTTCACCAATCGGGTGGAACTCCTCAAGCTCGCTGTAATCCTGGCGCTGTGGGCCGCAGTCGCCGGCGCCTTCGTTTCCGTGCTCTATCGCCGCCAAAGCGACGCCGATCAAGCCCGCGTCCGCGATCTCAAGCTGGTCTACGACCTCCAGCTCGACCGGGAGATCTCGGCCAGGCGCGAATACGAACTGACCGTGGAGTCCCAGCTGCGTCGCGAGCTGGCCTCCGAGTTGCGCGCCCAGGCCGCCGACGATCTGGCCGAACTGCGCGCCGAGCTGAGCGCCTTGCGCACCAGCCTGGAAATCCTGTTCGACACCGACCTCGCGCACCGCCCCGCGCTCGGGACCGTCGAGAGCGAGCCGCAACCGGAGCGCGCCTACAGCGAGTGGGATCGCAACGGCGAGACCCCCCGCGACAACCCCGTCGATTGGGTGCCCAGCGATCGGGTCACTTCGGTGCCCCAGGACAACCCGCGCGGCCGCGCCGACGAGACGGCCATCATCGACGTCCCCGAAGAACCCCTACTGCCGCCCCGCCAACCGCCGCCACCCCGTCGGGAACGGCCCCGCTACCAGTACGAACCGCCCCAAGAACCCGCGTATCCGGCGCCGGAGCCGGCCTACGCCCCACCGCCGCCGGAGCCCCGGTTCGAACCCCGCCAGCAACCGCCACCGCAACCCGAACCCGAACCGCAGGCTCCGCCGGAGCCCGAACCACAGCCTGCGCCCCGGGCGGAGCGGCACCGCCAGGACTGGCAGCCGACGGCCGCGGAAGGCCAGTGGTTGCCACCCGGGACACCGGGCAGCAACTGGACCGGCGCCGACGCCCCCGGGGAACCGGCGGGCGGGCGGCGGCGCGCCCGGCATTCGGGCCCCGACGAGTCCCGAGACGAACCTCGGGACGAAGCCCGGGACGAATACCGAGACGAAGCCTGGGACGGCCTGCCCGTCGAGCCCCTGCCCCAACCGCCCTACGCCGAGTCCGGCCGCCGGGCACGGTCACGCCATTCGGCGGAGTACCGCGACTACGGGGTGCGCAGTTTCGCCCCCGGCACCGAGCCACCGGCCCCGGCGCCGCCCCCGCCGCCCGAGCCCCCGGTGCAGCAGGGCCCGCCCGCCGGCGCGCCCCCGCCGCCGCGGCTGGCGCCGCCGCCGGCACCGGAGCACACGCCCCGGCACGGCGGTGATCCCCAGCGCGAGGACGCCGGCGCCGCCGGAGAGACCACCGCCACGGGCGGCCAGTCGGTGGCCGACCTGCTGGCCCGCCTGCAGGTGCAGCCCTCCGAGGGCGGCCGGCGTCGCCGCCGCGAAGGCTGAGCTGGGAGCTTCCTCACATTGGGAAACGCCTGGTGATCGACTAGAGTCTTGGTGACCGAACGGTACCCACCTGGTGGGACCGGAACGAACAAGAAATCTGTGAGGTCGTCTGCGATGGTGCAGTTCGACGGTCTGCGCCCGGCCAGGCTCAAGGTGGGAATCATCTCCGCCGGCCGGGTGGGCACCGCGCTCGGTGTCGCGCTGGAGCGCGCGGACCACGTCGTGGTGGCGTGCAGCGCCATCTCCCATGCGTCGCGGCAGCGGGCGCAGCGCCGCCTGCCCGACACCCCGGTGGCGACGCCGCCCGACGTCGCCGCCGGCGCCGAGCTGTTACTGCTCGCGGTTCCCGACAGCGAACTCGCCGGCCTGGTATCCGGGCTGGCCGCGACGTCGGCCGTGCGGCCCGGGACCATCGTGGTCCACACGTCCGGCGCCAACGGGGTGAGCGTCCTGGCGCCGCTGGCCGCGCAGGGCTGCATCCCGCTGGCGATCCACCCGGCCATGACGTTCACCGGCTCCGACGAGGACATCAGCAGGCTGCCGGACACCTGCTTCGGCATCACGGCGGCCGACGAGGTCGGGTACGCGATCGGTCAATCGCTCGTCCTGGAGATGGGCGGGGAGCCGTTCTGCGTCGCCGAGGACGCCCGCGTCCTCTACCACGCGGCGCTGGCCCACGCGGGCAACCACATCGTGACCGTGCTCGCCGACGCCCTGGAGGCGCTGCGCGCCGCGCTGCGGGGCAGCGAGCTGCTCGCCCAACAGTCCGTCGACGACCAGCCGGGCGGCATCGCCGAACGCATCGTCGGCCCGCTGGCCCGGGCGGCGCTGGAGAACACCCTGCAACGCGGGCAGGCCGCGCTCACCGGCCCGGTCGCGCGCGGCGACGCCGCCGCGGTCGCCGGGCATCTGGCGGCCCTGGCCGGGGTCGGACCCGAACTGGCGCAGGCGTATCGGGTGAACGCCCTGCGAACCGCGCAGCGCGCGCACGCCCCCCAGGACGTCGTGGAGGTGCTGGCGCCATGACCCGAGCAAAACCCCCGGCCTTCAAGGCGGGCGAACTCAACCTGTACCCGAACCCGCGTGATGTCACCGACGTCAGCCGCGCCCTGCGCCACACCGGCCGCCGGGTGATGCTGGTGCCCACCATGGGCGCGCTGCACGACGGCCATCTGGCGTTGGTGCGGGCGGCCAAGCGGGTGCCCGGCTCGGTGGTCGTGGTCTCGATCTTCGTCAACCCCCTGCAATTCGGCGCCGGTGAGGATCTCGACGCCTATCCCCGCACCATGGACGACGACCTCGCGCTGCTGCGCGCAGAAGGCGTCGAAATCGTCTTCGCCCCAACGGCCGCCGCGATGTATCCCGACGGGCTGCGCACCACGGTGCAGCCCGGACCGCTGGCCGCCGAGCTCGAGGGCCGCCACCGGCCCACCCATTTCGCGGGCGTGCTCACCGTCGTGTGCAAGCTGCTGCAGATCGTGCGCCCGGACCGGATCTTCTTCGGCGAGAAGGACTATCAGCAGCTGGTGATGATCCGCCAGATGGTCGCCGACCTCAACATCGACGCCCAGGTCGTCGGGGTGCCGACCGTCCGGGAATCCGACGGCCTGGCGATGTCGTCGCGCAACCGCTACCTCGACCCCACGCAACGCGAACTGGCGGTGACGCTTTCGGCCGCGCTGACTGCTGGCGCCCACGCCGCGCACCACGGCGGCGCGGCCGCGCTGGACGCGGCGCGCGCGGTGCTCGACGCCGTCCCCGCGCTCACGGTCGACTACCTCGAGCTGCGCGACGCCGGGCTCGGGCCGGCGCCCGCCCACGGTTCGGCCCGGCTGCTGGTCGCCGCCCGGCTGGGCACCACCAGGCTGCTGGACAACATCGAAATGCAGATCGAAACACCCGCCGGCACCTCAGGGCCGGACGGCAATCACGAATACGCCCAATCACCTTGGAGGAATTGATGCTACGGACGATGCTCAGGTCGAAGATCCACCGGGCCACCGTCACGCAGGCCGACCTGCACTACGTGGGCTCGGTGACCATCGACGCCGATCTGATGGACGCGGCGGACCTGCTCGAAGGCGAACAGGTGACCATCGTCGACATCGACAACGGCGCCCGCCTCGTCACCTACGCCATCACCGGCGAACGCGGCAGCGGCGTGATCGGGATCAACGGTGCCGCAGCGCATCTCGTCCACCCGGGCGACCTGGTGATCCTGATCGCGTACGGGACCATGGAGGAGGCGGAGGCCCGGGCGTATCGGCCGCGGATCGTCTTCGTCGACGCCGACAACAAACCGGTCGACCTCGGCCACGACCCGGCGTTCGTGCCCGAAGACGCGGCCGAGCTGCTGGATCCCCGGATCGTTGCGCGGTAGCCGTGCTGCTGGCGATCGACGTCCGTAACACCCACACCGTCGTCGGGCTCATATCGGGCGCCAAGGAGCACGCAAACGTCGTGCAGCAGTGGCGGATCCGCACCGAATCGGAGATCACCGCGGATGAATTGGCGCTGACCATCGACGGATTGATCGGCGACGACTCCGAGCGGCTCACCGGCGCCGCCGCGCTGTCGACCGTCCCCTCGGTGCTGCACGAGGTGCGGCTCATGCTCGACCAGTACTGGCCGTCGGTGCCCCACGTGCTGATCGAGCCCGGGGTGCGCACCGGCATCCCGCTGCTGGTGGACAACCCCAAAGAGGTGGGCGCCGACCGAATCGTCAACTGCCTGGCGGCCTTTCACAAGTTCGGTCAGGCCGCCATCGTCATCGACTTCGGGTCCTCGATCTGCGTGGACGTCGTGTCGGCCAAGGGCGAATTCCTCGGCGGCGCGATCGCGCCCGGGCTGCAGGTTTCCTCCGATGCCGCGGCGGCCCGCTCGGCCGCGCTGCGCCGCGTCGAGCTGACCCGGCCCCGTTCGGTGATCGGCAAGAACACGGTCGAGTGCATGCAGGCCGGTGCGGTGTTCGGGTTCGCCGGTCTGGTCGACGGCCTGGTCGGACGCATCCGTGACGACGTGGACGGCTTTGCCGGTGACGACGTCGCCATCGTGGCCACCGGACACACCGCGCCCCTGCTGCTGCCCGAGCTGCAGACCGTCAGCCATTACGAACAGCACCTGACCCTGCACGGCCTGCGGCTGGTCTTCGAACGCAACCGCGACGCCCAGCGCGGCCGGCTGAAGACCGCCCGCTAGGGCGCCCGCCGGTCAAGGGCACCACGAGAGTTGATTTAAGCTGGCACGTCGTGAGTGCCGACGAGCCAGATATTCCCGAGCAGTACCGGATCCGCCGGGACAAGCGCGCTCGGCTGCTCGCCGAGGGGCGCGACCCCTACCCGGTCGCCGTCGAACGCACCCACACGTTGGCGCAGGTCCGCGCCGCCCACCCCGACCTGCCGGTCGACACCGCGACCGACGACGTCGTCGGCGTCGCCGGCCGGGTGATCTTCGCCCGCAACTCGGGAAAGCTCTGCTTCGCCACGCTGCAGGAGGGCGACGGCACCACGCTGCAGGTGATGGTCAGCCTCGACAAGGTGGGCCGCGAATCCCTCGACGCGTGGAAGGCCGACGTCGACCTGGGCGACATCGTCTACGTGCACGGCAACGTGATCAGCTCACGGCGCGGCGAATTGTCCGTGCTGGCCGATTCGTGGCGGATGGCGTCGAAGTCGTTGCGTCCGCTACCGGTCGCGCACAAGGAGATGAGTGAAGAGGCGCGGGTGCGGCAGCGCTACGTCGACCTGATCGTCCGCCCGCAGGCGCGCACGGTCGCCCGGCAGCGGATCGCGGTCATCCGCGCCATCCGCAACGCATTGGAGCGCCGCGGCTTTCTCGAAGTCGAAACCCCGATGTTGCAGACGCTCGCCGGCGGCGCGGCCGCGCGGCCCTTCATCACACATTCCAATGCGCTGGACATCGATCTCTACTTGAGGATCGCACCGGAACTGTTCCTCAAGCGGTGCGTGGTCGGCGGTTTCGACAGAGTTTTCGAACTAAATCGCGTGTTTCGAAACGAAGGTGCGGATTCCACGCATTCTCCCGAATTCTCCATGCTCGAGACCTACCAGGCGTACGGAACGTATGACGATTCGGCGGTTGTGACGCGCGAGCTTATTCAAGAGGTCGCCGACGAGGCGATCGGAACCCGACAACTACCGCTGCCCGACGGCAGTGTCTACGACATAGACGGAGAATGGGCTTCGATCGAAATGTACCCGTCGTTGTCGTCGGCGCTCGGTGAAGAGATCACGCCGGAGGCGACGGTGGAAAAGCTGCTCGGCATCGCCGATCGCCTCGGCGTCGAGATCCCGCGCGACCGTGGTTACGGACACGGAAAGATCGTCGAGGAGCTGTGGGAGCACACGGTGGGCAACGCGCTCGTCGCACCCACGTTCGTGCGGGACTTCCCGGTCGAGACAACACCTTTGACGCGCCAGCACCGCAGCATCGCCGGCGTCACCGAGAAGTGGGACCTGTATGTGCGCGGGGTCGAGCTGGCCACCGGTTACTCGGAATTGAACGACCCGGTCGTGCAGCGGGAGAGGTTCGCCGCCCAAGCGCGCGCGGCGGCCGCCGGCGACGACGAGGCCATGGTGCTCGACGAGGATTTTCTTGCCGCACTCGAGTATGCGATGCCGCCATGTACCGGAACGGGAATGGGTATCGACCGGTTGTTGATGACATTGACCGGACTGTCAATTCGGGAGACAGTTTTGTTCCCCATTGTTCGGCCACACTCGTAGTCGAAAAGCTCAACCCTGCAACGCCCGTACAGATTGAGTATGCTGCGTTGTTATGGCAGATTGGTGACCGGGGAGGTCGATCCAATCTGCTCAGCAACTGCTCAGGACGAAATGCGAGGGTGAGCCAATGGCAAAAAAAGTGACCGTCACCTTGGTCGATGATTTCGACGGTGCCGGCGCAGCCGACGAAACGGTCGAATTCGGGCTTGACGGGGTGACCTATGAGATTGATCTTTCGTCCAAGAATGCCGCGAAACTTCGCGGGGATCTGAAGCAGTGGGTGGAAGCCGGTCGCCGCGTCGGCGGCCGCCGGCGGGGGCGGTCCGGCTCGGGACGCGGGCGCGGCGCCATCGACCGTGAGCAGAGCGCGGCGATCCGCGAATGGGCTCGCCGGAACGGGCACAACGTGTCGACGCGCGGCCGCATCCCGGCCGACGTCATCGACGCGTTCCACGCCGCAACCTGACAGTCTTCAAACCGGCGCCCGGGCCCCAAGCCCGGGCGCCGGTTTGTCATTTCGCTCGGCGCGAAACGATGGTCGGGCGTCCCGGGAAACGAATTGGGACATTGCAACGTTTCTTGGGATACGGCGGGTAAAGCCCCAGGCAGTCGCAAGTGAGATCAGGGCCGGAACGACCGAGTTGCGTCGACAGCGAACGAGGCCGCACAAGGTTAGGTCCGCCGGCAAGCCGACCATTACAGTGGATGGCAGGTACGCGATTCCGGCCACAGGGGACCGGCAGGGTTGTTCGAAGGGCCGCTAACTAGTTTGTACCGATGTTGAGGGAGAGCAGGTAACCCGATGTTTGAAAGATTTACCGACCGTGCCCGCAGGGTCGTCGTCCTGGCGCAAGAAGAGGCCCGGATGCTCAACCACAACTACATCGGCACCGAGCACATCCTGCTGGGTTTGATTCACGAGGGCGAAGGCGTCGCGGCGAAGTCGCTGGAGTCGCTGGGCATCTCGCTCGAGGGCGTTCGCAGCCAGGTCGAGGAGATCATCGGCCAGGGCCAGCAGGCGCCGTCGGGCCACATCCCGTTCACCCCGCGCGCCAAGAAGGTTCTCGAGCTGAGCCTGCGCGAGGCGCTGCAGCTCGGCCACAACTACATCGGCACCGAGCACATCCTGCTGGGCCTGATCCGTGAGGGTGAGGGCGTGGCCGCGCAGGTGCTGGTGAAGCTGGGCGCGGAGCTGACCCGGGTGCGCCAGCAGGTCATCCAGCTGCTGAGTGGCTACCAGGGCAAGGAGGCCGCCGAGGCGGGCACCGGTGGCCGCGGTGGCGAGTCCGGCAGCCCCTCGACGTCGTTGGTGCTCGACCAGTTCGGCCGCAACCTGACGGCCGCCGCGATGGAAGGCAAGCTGGACCCGGTCATCGGCCGCGAGAAGGAAATCGAGCGGGTGATGCAGGTGCTGAGCCGGCGCACCAAGAACAACCCGGTGCTGATCGGCGAGCCCGGCGTCGGCAAGACGGCCGTCGTCGAGGGCCTGGCGCAGGCCATCGTGCACGGCGAGGTCCCGGAGACACTCAAGGACAAGCAGCTCTACACGCTGGACCTGGGCTCGCTGGTCGCGGGCTCGCGCTACCGCGGTGACTTCGAGGAACGCCTCAAGAAGGTGCTCAAGGAGATCAACACCCGCGGCGACATCATCCTGTTCATCGACGAGCTGCACACCCTGGTGGGTGCGGGCGCCGCCGAGGGCGCGATCGACGCCGCGTCGATCCTCAAGCCCAAGCTGGCCCGCGGCGAGCTGCAGACGATCGGCGCCACCACGCTCGACGAGTACCGCAAGTACATCGAGAAGGACGCCGCCCTGGAGCGCCGCTTCCAGCCGGTGCAGGTCGGGGAGCCGACGGTGGAGCACACCATCGAGATCCTCAAGGGCCTGCGCGACCGCTACGAGGCGCACCACCGGGTCTCGATCACCGACCCGGCGCTGGTCGCGGCGGCCACCCTGGCCGACCGCTACATCAACGACCGGTTCCTGCCGGACAAGGCGATCGACCTGATCGACGAGGCGGGCGCCCGGATGCGGATCCGCCGGATGACCGCGCCGCCAGACCTGCGCGAGTTCGACGAGAAGATCGCCGACGCGCGCCGGGAGAAGGAATCGGCGATCGACGCCCAGGACTTCGAGAAGGCGGCCAGCCTGCGGGATCGGGAGAAGCAGCTGGTGGCCCAGCGCGCCGAGCGCGAAAAGCAGTGGCGCTCCGGCGATCTCGACGTGGTCGCCGAGGTCGACGACGAGCAGATCGCCGAGGTGCTGGGCAACTGGACGGGCATCCCGGTGTTCAAGCTCACCGAGGCCGAGACCACGCGGTTGCTGCGCATGGAGGACGAGCTGCACAAGCGGATCATCGGCCAGGAGGACGCCGTCAAGGCCGTCTCCAAGGCGATCCGCCGCACCCGCGCCGGGCTGAAAGACCCCAAGCGCCCGTCGGGTTCGTTCATCTTCGCCGGCCCGTCCGGTGTCGGTAAGACCGAGCTGTCCAAGGCGCTGGCGAACTTCCTGTTCGGCGACGACGACGCGCTCATCCAGATCGACATGGGCGAGTTCCACGACCGGTTCACCGCGTCGCGGTTGTTCGGCGCCCCGCCGGGATACGTCGGCTATGAGGAGGGCGGCCAGCTCACCGAGAAGGTGCGCCGCAAGCCGTTCTCCGTGGTGCTGTTCGACGAGATCGAGAAGGCGCACCAGGAGATCTACAACAGCCTGCTGCAGGTCCTCGAGGACGGTCGGCTCACCGACGGTCAGGGACGCACGGTGGACTTCAAGAACACCGTGCTGATCTTCACCTCGAACCTCGGCACGTCCGACATCTCCAAGCCGGTCGGCCTGGGCTTCACCCAGGGTGGCGGTGAGAACAACTACGAGCGGATGAAGCAGAAGGTCAACGACGAGCTGAAGAAGCACTTCCGCCCGGAGTTCCTCAACCGCATCGACGACATCATCGTCTTCCACCAGCTGACCCGCGACGAGATCATCCGGATGGTCGATCTGATGATCCAGCGCGTCGGCAACCAGCTCAAGAGCAAGGACATGGCGATGGAGCTGACCGACAAGGCCAAGGCATTGCTGGCCAAGCGCGGCTTCGACCCCGTGCTGGGTGCCCGTCCGCTGCGGCGCACCATCCAGCGCGAGATCGAGGACCAGCTCTCGGAGAAGATCCTCTTCGAGGAGGTCGGTCCCGGCCAGGTTGTCACGGTCGACGTCGACAACTGGGACGGCGAGAGCGCCGGCGAGGACGCGAAGTTCACCTTCACCGGCACCCGCAAGCCGCCGGCCGAGCCGGACCTGGCCAAGGCCGGGGCGCACGCCGCGCCGCAGGGGCCGGACCCGCAGTAGCGAGCGGTTCTCGCGGCGCCGGCGCTATCGCGGCGCGATCAACGCGAAGGCCTGCTTGGCGACCTGCAGCATCCAGCCGGTCACGGTCGGCCCGTGGTCGCGCGGCCAGGTCAGCTGGAAGCTGACCACCCAGGGCTGCCGCGTCTTGTCGACGGCATACCAGCTGAACGTCAAATCACCCGGCAGGCCACCGGCTTTCGCGCCGATGTAGGGCCACACGTTGCGGTCCAGCTGGATACCCGCCACCGCGGAGAGGATTTCGCGCACCGGCGCGGCCTCGCCGACGGCGTCGGCCTGCAGCGCCGCGTGGACCCGGCAGATGTCCTCGGCGTTGCCGTACCACTCCGCGCCGTACGAGGACGCGGGTGAGTGGGCGCGCATCGGATCCGGGTCGTACGGCGTGGAATTCGCCTGCTGAAGCAGTTGGGCCCGCACCTGGGGGGACCCGTGCTCCCATTGGCCGCGCAGGTCGGGTCTGCCCCAGCCGACCGAGAAAAGCTCGTACATGGTGGGGAAGGGCGTCATGCTGGCCGGGTCGTGATGGCCGGCCGTGGCGAGCGCTTCGGAGATGGCCTGCGTGCCCAACTTTCCGATCAGCAGATCGGTGGCCATATTGTCGCTGGTGGCGATCATCTTCTCGGCGGCCTTGCGAACCGAGACGTGGGCCCCGGCGGGCAGCGCCAAACCCGACGAGCCGACGGCCCGGCTCTTGTCGGTGACGGTCAGTTGGTCATCCCAGGACACCGTGCCGTTCTTGATGGCGCTGGCCAGGGCATGCAACACGTACAGCTTGAAAATCGATGCCAGCGGCAGGGATTCGCGGGCGTTGGTGCCCGCCACCGGGTTGCAGTGGCCGTCGTCGACCTTGGCGACCTGATAGGAGTAGCGCGCGCCGGTCTTGCTCAGCACCGCGTCGATGTCCTGCCACGACTTGACCGTCGGCGCCCGCGTGTCCAGGTCGAACCGGTCCACCCACCCGCCGTCGTCGGTGTGGATCCGGATGTCTTGGCGGGCACCGTAGGACGACGTCAGGTGCAGGGTGGCCACGCTCGCACCGATGTCGACGCCGTCGAGGGCGAACGGGCGATCCCACCACAGCGCCTCCATGGTGGTCTGCACCGACTCGACCTTGTCGGCGGCGGCCAGCGTGCCGACCCCGACCGGCCCGATGGGCCAGTCCGAGTTGAGCATGTCCAACGTCTGCTGGGCCCGAATGCCGGGCGGGGTCCGGGTGTCGATCTGCCGTCCCGAATTTGCCGCGTTCGCCTGCGGTGAGGGGGAGGGGGCGCAGCCGGGCGCCGAGGTGACGATCAGTGTGGTGGCGGCGCTCAGCGCCAGCGCGCGGCGCCAGGCCGACCGCCCGCTAGCCAGCCTGCTTGTTTGCGGCAACGTCCAGCACAACCTCGAATTCCAGCAGGGACGCCCCGGTCGCCACCGGGTTGGCCCGATGGCCGGCGTGGGCCTCGATGGCCGGACCCTTCGCCCACGCCTGGAACGCCTCGTCGGACTCCCAGTGCGTCACCACGAAGTAGCGGTCCTCGCCCTGGACCGGGCGCAGCAACTGGAAGCCGAGGAAACCGGGCTGATTCTCCACCGCGTGCGCGCGGTGGGCGAACCGCTTCTCCAGTTCGGGGCCGGCGTCGGCGGGAACTTCGATTGCGTTGATCTTCACCACAGGCGGCATGCCGCTAGGCTACCCCGCCCCCCGCGCCGTTCAACTAGGGCGGTCCACGCAAGATGGTGACATGCCCGGCGATTTGTTGACGCGTCACGGGGGACGCGGCGAGCCGTTGGTGCTGGTGCACGGCCTGATGGGGCGCGGGACCACGTGGACGCGTCAACTGCCGTGGCTGACCCGCTTGGGCACCGTCTACAGCTACGACGCGCCATGGCATCGGGGGCGCGACGTCGACGATCCGCACCCGATCAGCACCGAGCGGTTCGTGGCCGACCTGGGCGACGCGGTGGGCGAGTTGGGCGCCCGGGTCAGGATCGTCGGGCATTCGATGGGTGCCCTGCACGCATGGTGCCTGGCCGCGCAGCGCCCCGAACTGGTTTCCGCGCTGGTGCTCGAGGACATGGCTCCAGACTTCCGCGGCCGCACCACCGGCCCGTGGGAACCTTGGCTGCACGCGCTTCCGGTCGAATTCGATTCCGCGGAGCAGGTATTCGCCGAATTCGGGCCCGTCGCCGGGCAGTATTTCCTGGAGGCGTTCGACCGCACCGAAACCGGGTGGCGGCTGCACGGTCACACCTCACGATGGATCGAGATCGCCGCGGAGTGGGGCACCCGCGACTACTGGGCGCAATGGCGGGCGGTGCGCGCCCCGTCGCTGCTCATCGAGGCCGGCAACTCGGTCACGCCGCCGGGCCAGATGCGGCAGATGTCCGAAAGCGGCCATGCCACAACGTATTTGCGTGTTCCGCAAGCGGGTCACCTGATCCACGACGAAGCGCCCGGCCAATACCGCGAAGCGGTGCAGGCTTTCCTGGCCGCGCCGCATCCGCGGGCCTGATCCGCTACC
The DNA here is from genome assembly GCF_000276825.1 of Mycobacterium paraintracellulare. Classification (NCBI taxonomy): domain Bacteria; kingdom Bacillati; phylum Actinomycetota; class Actinomycetes; order Mycobacteriales; family Mycobacteriaceae; genus Mycobacterium; species Mycobacterium paraintracellulare. Next base: position 484,704 of record NC_016948.1, read on the forward strand.
CCTCGCCGGCCAACGCGAACCGGCCGTCGCGGGTCTGTGTCACCAGGCCGTCGGCGAGCAGGGAATACAGCGCCCGGTCGCGCTGCGCGGTGTCGGTCAGCCACGCCACATCCAGCTCGGCCCGACTGGCCGGGGAATCCTTGGCGCGCAACACATCCAGCAGGCGGCCGCGAACCTGGCGGTCGGTGCCGGCATAGGTCTGGACGCGTCGCGGCGGTCCTTGCGCGGCGGGATAACCCGCGCGCCGCCAGGCGCATTGGCCCAGCGGGCACAGCCCGCATCGCGGGGTGCGCGCGGTGCACACCGTCGCTCCCAGCTCCATCAGCGCGACCGAGAACTGCGGTGCGGTCGCGTCGTCGGGTAGCAGAGCCGACACGTCGGCGTGGTCGCGGGTCGCGGACGGCGCGCCCGCGTCGGCCAGGCCGTGCACGACGCGCGCCACCACCCGGCGCACGTTGGTGTCGACCACCGGCACCCGCCGGCGATAGGCGAAGCAGGCGACGGCGCGCGCGGTGTAGCTGCCGACGCCGGGCAGCGTCAGCAGGGTATCGACGTCATCGGGGACGACGTCGTCGTGATCGCGCGCGATCACGGTGGCGCACTCGTGTAATCGCTTGGCCCGCCGCGGATAACCGAGCTTGCCCCAGGCGCGCAACACGTCCGCGGCGCTGGCCGCGGCCGTCGCCGACGGGGTCGGCCAGCGCCGGACCCAATCCGACCAGATCGGCAACACCCGGGCCACCGGCGTCTGCTGCAACATGAACTCGCTGACCAGGATCTGCCAGGCGCTCACCCCGGGTTCGCGCCAGGGCAGGTCGCGGCGTGAGGTCTCGTACCAGGCCAAAAGATTGGTAACTGATATGTATGCCGGACCCGGCGTTGCTTGTTCCGGCATGATGGCAGCCATGCCTAACACCAGTCCGGTAACAGCGTGGAAGTCACTCAAAGAGGGTAACGAGCGATTCGTCGCCGGTAAGCCGCAGCATCCCAGCCAAAGTGTTGAGCATCGAGCCAGCCTGGCCGCCGGGCAGAGTCCCACCGCGGTCGTGTTCGGCTGCTCGGACAGCCGGGTCGCCGCCGAGCTCATCTTCGACCAGGGCCTGGGCGACATGTTCGTGGTGCGCACCGCCGGGCAGGCCATCGACACCGCGGTCCTGGGTTCCATCGAGTTCGCGGTGAGCGTGCTCAACGTGCCCCTCATCGTCGTCCTGGGTCACGACAGCTGCGGCGCGATCAAGGCCGCCCTGGGCGCGATCGAAGAGGGATCCATCCCGGGCGGTTTCGTGCGCGACGTGGTGGAGCGGGTCGCGCCGTCGATCCTGATGGGCCGCCGTGACGGCCTGAACCGCGTCGAGGAGTTCGTGGAGCGACACGTACGCGAAACCGTGGCGCAGCTGGTGTCGCGGTCCACGGCGATCGCCGAGCGGATCGCCGACGGCACGGTCGCGGTGGCCGGTGTCACCTACCACCTTGCCGACGGGCGCGCGGCGTTGTGTGACCACGTCGGCGACATCGGCGAATAGCGGGCCGAGTAGCGGGGCCGATCGCGGGCGAATGGGCCGCGCGGTCGGCCGCCACTAACACGGTGATTGGCCGGCAAACCTAGCGACACGCCGAGGCGGGTCAACCGAATCGGCGTGACCTGGGCCTACGCTGCGAACGTGCTCGATCTGGAACCGCGTGGCCCGCTACCCACCGAGATCTATTGGCGGCGCAGAGGCCTGGCCGTGGGCATCGCGGTCGTCGTGATCGGGATCGTGGCCGCCACCGTCATCGCGTTCATGGGGCACAGCTCGGGAGCCAAGCCCACCACCGCCGACAAGCCGAACTCAGCGCAGAGCAAGCCGGGATCGCCCGCGCCCCAGGCGCCGCCACCGGCGGGGCCCGAAAGCCCCGCCCCCGGGGCGCCGCCGGCGCAGGGCCAGAACCCCGAGACGCCCACCCCCACCGCCGCGGTGCAGCCGCCGCCGGTGCTGAAGGAGGGTGACGACTGCCCCGACTCGACGCTGGCGGTCAAGGGCCTGACCAACGCTCCCCAGTACTTCATCGGTGACCAGCCGAAGTTCACCATGGTCGTCACCAACATCGGGCTGGTCGCGTGCAAGCGCGACGTCGGGGCCGCGGTGCTGGCGGCCTACGTCTACTCGCTGGACAACAAGCGGCTGTGGTCGAACCTGGACTGCGCGCCGTCCAACGAGACGCTGATCAAGACCTTCACGCCGGGCGAGCAGGTGACCACCGCGGTGACGTGGACCGGCATGGGATCGGCGCCGCACTGCCCGCTGCCGCGGCCGGCGATCGGGCCGGGCACCTACAACCTGGTCGTCCAGCTGGGCAATCTGCGCTCGATGCCGGTGCCGTTCATCATGAACCAGCCCCCGCCGCCGCCGGGCCCGGTGCCCGGCCCGGGCCAGCCCGGCGCCGTGCCGCAGCCGGAGGCGCCGCCGATGCCCCCGGCCGGCTGACCTCAACGAGCATTAGCTCAGTGAGTCGGTGATCGTCGACTCCGCCAGCTGCGACAGCCCCTCCCGCACGTGGCGCGCCCACATCGCGCCGATGCCGTCGACCGATTGCAGGTCGCTGGCGCTGGCCGCCAACACGTTCTGCAGCGTCCCGAACGAGCGGACCAGCAGATCGGCGTGGGCGAACTGCAGCCGGGGGATGCCGGCCAGCGCGCGGTAGCCGCGCGGGCTGACCGCCGAATCCTGCGCCTCCGTCGTCGTCGGGTAGCCGAAAACCTTTGCCAGAGCGGTGAAGTCGAGCAGCTCGGTGTCCGAGAGCGCGTCCAGCTCGTCCAGCGTCGCGGTCAGCTGCGCTTCGGACAGCGGCTCCGGGCTGGCGTGGTAGTCCCGCACGATCAGCTCCCGGGCGATGTCGTTGCCGCCGAGCAGCTCGTCGAGCTGCAGCCGCAGCTGGCGCCCGTCGGTGCCGAGTTCGACGACGTCGTTGTCGATCACCTGGCCGATCCGCCGGACCAGCTCGAGGCGCTGCACCACCGTCAGGACGTCGCGCAGGGTGACGAAGTCCTCGATCTCGGCCCGCGACAGCTGCCGGCTGACCTCGTCGAGCCTGATCTTGTACCGCTCCAGGGTGGCGATGGCCTGATTGGCCCGCGACAGGATCGTCGCGGAATCGGCGACCACGTGGCGCTCCCCGCCCACGTAGACGGTCACGATGTTCATCGAGTGGCTCACCGAGATCACCGGGTATCCGGTCTGGATCGCCGCCCGCTCCGCCGACCGGTGTCGAGTCCCCGATTCGTCGGTGGCGATCGACGGGTCCGGCACCAACTGCACGTTGGCGCGCACGATGCGGCTGCCGTCGGTGGACAGCACCACGGCGCCGTCCATCTTTGCCAGCTCGCGCAGCCGGGTCGGCGCGTAGCGCACGTCCAGCGCGAAGCCGCCGTCGCAGATGGCTTCGACGTTTTCGTCGTTGCCGAGCACGATCAGCGCGCCGGTGCGGCCGCGCAGGATGCGTTCCAGGCCGTCACGCAGCCCGGTCCCCGGCGCCAGGCGGGCAACGGTGTCACGCAACGTCGGTCGGGTCACAGCGTGCATTCTGCGGCCCATCGCGTCACGCGTCCAGCCGGTACGGGTTTGCGGGGCCGCCCCGGCGCTCGGCGATGTCGATCATGTGCTGGAGCGCCGCGACGATGGTGGGCGCGCGCAGCGCGCGCATCCCGCGGGGCACGATATCGCGCCGGGGGTCGTCGCCGTCCGGGATGAGCGCGACGGTGAATCCCTGGCGCGCGGCCTCGGACAGCCGCCGCTCCATGCCGCTGACCCGCCGCAGGTCGCCGGCCAGGCCCACCTCCCCGATCATCACCGCCGTGGTGGGCAGGGGCAGATCGGCCAGCGCGGACGCCAGCGCGACCGCGACCGCCAGGTCCGATGACGGGTCGGTCAGCCGCATGCCGCCGACGGTGGACAGGTAGATGTCGTGGGCGGCGACGGGCAACTTGGCGTGCTTTTCCAGCACGGCGGTGATCATGGCGGCCCGCGAATGGTCGATGCCGCTGACGGCGCGGCGCGGCGAACCGCCCGACGGCGAGGCCAGCAGGGCCTGCACCTCGCCGATGAGCGGACGTTTGCCGTCGAGGGTCACCGTGATCGCGGTGCCCGGAACCGGCGCGGGGCGCTGGTCCAAGAACAGGTTCGACGGGTCGGCGACCCCTTCGATCCCGTTGTCGTGCAACAGGAAACACCCGACCTCGTCGGCGGCGCCGAACCGGTTCTTGATGCCCCGGACCATCCGCAGCGAGCCGTTGCGGTCACCCTCGAAGTGCAGGACCACGTCGACGAGGTGCTCGAGGGAACGCGGCCCGGCGATGGCCCCGTCCTTGGTGACGTGCCCGACCAGGATCAGCGCGACCCCGTTGGTCTTGGCCGCCGCGGTCAGCGCCGACGTCACCGCCCGCACCTGCGTGACGCCGCCGGCGACGCCGTCGGCCTCGGTGGTGGACATGGTTTGCACCGAGTCCACGATCACCAGCGCGGGCTTGACCGTGGCGATGTGCTCGAGCACGGTGTGCAGGTCGGATTCGGCGGCCAGGTACAGCTCGTCGCCGCCGCAGCCGATGCGGTCGGCGCGCAACCGGATCTGGCCGGCGGACTCCTCGCCGGAGATGTACAGCGCGCGGCGGCCGGATTCCGCCCAGCGGTGGGCGACCTCGAGCAACAGCGTCGATTTCCCCACGCCCGGATCGCCCGCCAGCAGCGTGACCGAACCGGGCACCACGCCGCCGCCGAGCACCCGGTCGAGTTCGCCTACGCCCGTCGTGCGGTGCTGGCTGGCGCCCGGCTCGATGGACGTGATCGGCACGGCCTGCGACGCCGCGGCACGAACGGCGCGGCGCCCGGCGACGGTACTGAGCACCGGGACCTCGTCAACGGTGCCCCAGGTGCCGCACTCGAGGCAGCGGCCGACCCATTTCGCGGTGACGTGCCGGCATTCCGAGCAGCGGTATTGCGAGCGCGCGGTTGCCACGTGATGACGGTATCGAGCCGCTACGACAAGCCCCCGTCACGACAGGCGGTTACCCCGCGTGATTTTGGTGCGGCGGGGTCACTCCGGCCGAAATCGGGACCAGCACGGTGGCCTGCCCGGCCTTCTCGAAGTTGAACGTGAAGTTGTAGGTCAGGCCGTTCGAGATGGGCTTGGCCAAGGTGACGGTCGCCTTGGCCGCGGTGCTGGAATCGATCGGTCCCGGCGCCACCTTCTGGCCCTCGGGCGTGCCGATGAACAGCATCCCGCCGGCGGGCAGGCGGGTGTCGCCGCTGATCGCCACGGCGCCGACGTCGCTGGTGATGCCGACGAGCCTGTCCGGGGTGGTCGGCGACTGGTTGACGGCCACCAGCACCAGGTCGACCGCCCGGCCGGGCTGCAGGAAGTCACCCGTCTGCGTGGCCTGGAGGTGGATGTTGCGCAACGCCACGTTGTTGAAGGTGACCTTGTTCCCGTTGATGGCGGGCTCCTGCACCGCCATCTGCGAAACCTGACCGGCCCCGCAACCGCTGAGCAGCGCGGCCAGCACGGCCAGCACGCCGGCCACGGCGATCGCGGGAAGGCCGAGGCGGATCTTGAAGCGGTTCACTCTCTACAGCCTCCTGCTCGGCCGGTTCGACTAATGCAACTATGCACAGTAGTAGGGACGCTGTGCACGCGGTAGCGCGGGGCGCCAGACCAGCGCAGGAGCTGTTTTAAAGGCCGCCAACCGCCCGGTCCGGGGGCGTTGGTAATGTGCTGCACTGCACGACTTGGTCCCCATGTCAACCCCTAATCTGCGCGTGTTGTGCCCCTGACCTGCATCGTTGCTTCGCGCGTGGTTAGGCGGGCGTGTTAGGATGAAGTAACGAAAGGGGCTCGAATCAGATGATCTTCAAGGTCGGCGACACCGTTGTTTATCCGCATCACGGTGCTGCGTTAGTCGAGGCGATCGAAACCCGGACGATCAAAGGGGAACAAAAAGAATATCTCGTCTTGAAGGTGGCGCAGGGAGACCTGACCGTTCGAGTTCCCGCGGAGAACGCCGAGTACGTCGGCGTCCGCGACGTCGTCGGACAGGAAGGCCTCGACAAGGTGTTCCAGGTGCTGCGCGCCCCGCACACCGAGGAGCCGACGAACTGGTCGCGCCGCTACAAGGCCAATCTCGAAAAGCTTGCCTCCGGCGACGTCAACAAGGTGGCCGAGGTGGTGCGCGACCTGTGGCGCCGCGACCAGGAGCGCGGACTGTCGGCCGGTGAGAAGCGCATGCTGGCCAAGGCCCGCCAGATCCTCGTCGGTGAACTGGCGTTGGCGGAGAGCACCGACGACGCCAAGGCGGAGACCATCCTCGACGAGGTTCTGGCCGCCGCTTCCTGAAGGTCCTGACGCTTCGGTGGCCCGACAGACGGGCACCTCGGGCAACGTAATCGCCGTCGTCCCGGCCGCAGGTTCGGGCGAACGACTGGCGGCGGGAATCCCCAAGGCATTCTGCGAGATTGCCGGCCGCACCCTGCTGGAGCGCGCCGTCGCGGGTCTACTGGAATCCGGCGTGGTCGATCACGTCGTGGTGGCCGTGCCCGCCGACCGGATCGACGAGGCCAAGCGCGTCCTCGCCGGCCGGGCCACCGTCGTCGCCGGCGGGCCCGACCGCACCCGATCCGTCGACCTGGCCTTGGCCGCCCTCCCCGTGGCCGCCGCGTACGTGCTGGTGCACGACGCGGCGCGCGCGCTGACCCCTCCGACGCTGATCACCCGCGTGGTCGACGCCCTGCGGGCCGGCCACGACGCCGTGGTGCCCGCGTTGCGGCTGCACGACACCATCAAGGCCGTGGACGCCAACGGGGTGGTCCTGGGGACGCCGGAGCGCGACGGGCTACGGGCGGTGCAGACGCCCCAGGGGTTCGCCACCGACCTGCTGCAGCGCGCCTACCGGGCCGGCGCCGGCGCGGCCGGTTTCACCGATGACGCGTCGCTGGTCGAGCGCGTCGGCGGGCGGGTCCAGGTGGTCGACGGCGATCCGCTGGCGTTCAAGATCACCACCCAGCTCGATTTGTTGCTGGCCGAAGCGATCGTGCGCCGATGAGCGAGCCCCTTCCCGTCCCCAGGGTCGGCCTGGGCGTCGACGTGCATCCGATCGAACCCGGGCGGCCGTGCTGGCTGCTGGGACTGCTGTTCGCCGACGCCGACGGCTGCGCAGGTCACTCCGACGGCGACGTGGGGGCGCACGCGCTGTGCGACGCGGTGCTCTCGGCGGCGGGCCTCGGCGACGTGGGCGCCGTGTTCGGGGTCGACGATCCGCGCTTCGCGGGCATCAGCGGCGCGGACATGCTGCGCCACGTCGCCGCACTGGCGTCGGGCGCAGGCTTCCGGGTCTCCAACGCCGCCGTGCAGGTCATCGGGAACCGGCCGAAGGTCGGTCCCCGCCGCGCCGAGGCGCAGCGCGTGCTGTCGGAATTATTGGGAGCGCCGGTGTCGGTGTCGGCGACCACGACCGACGGGTTAGGGCTGACCGGACGCGGTGAGGGGCTGGCCGCCATCGCCACCGCGCTGGTGGTCCCCGCGGGCTAAGCCCGCGCAGCGCCGGGCGCCGGGGAACTACCCGGTAAGCTGGCACGTCGTGACCGATCGCGCCCGCTTGCGGCTACACGACACGGCAGCCGGTGCTGTGCGTGATTTCGTGCCGCTGCGCGAGGGCCACGTCTCCATCTACCTCTGCGGCGCCACCGTGCAGGGCCTGCCGCACATCGGCCACGTCCGCAGCGGGGTGGCCTTCGACATCCTGCGCCGCTGGCTGATCGCCCGCGGGTGCGACGTCGCCTTCATCCGCAATGTCACCGACATCGACGACAAGATCCTCAACAAGGCCGCCGCGGCGAACAGGCCGTGGTGGGAGTGGGCGGCCACCTACGAACGCGCCTTCTCCGCCGCCTACGACGCCCTGGACGTGCTGCCGCCGTCGGCCGAGCCGCGGGCCACCGGCCACATCACCCAGATGATCGAGTTGATGGAACGCCTGATCGAAACCGAGCACGCGTACGCCGCCGGCGGCGACGTCTACTTCGACGTGCTCAGCTACCCGGAGTACGGGCAACTGTCCGGCCACAAGATCGACGACGTCCATCAGGGCGAGGGCGCGGCCACCTGCAAACGCGACCAGCGCGACTTCACCCTGTGGAAGGCCGCCAAGCCCGGCGAGCCGTCCTGGCCCACGCCGTGGGGCCGCGGCCGCCCGGGCTGGCACCTGGAATGCTCGGCGATGGCCCGCACCTACCTGGGCGCCGAATTCGACATCCATTGCGGCGGAATGGATTTGGTCTTCCCGCATCACGAGAACGAGATCGCCCAGAGCCGCGCCGCCGGCGACGGCTTCGCCCGCTACTGGCTGCACAACGGCTGGGTGACGATGGGCGGCGAGAAGATGAGCAAGTCGCTGGGCAACGTCCTGGCCATCCCGGCGCTGCTGCAGCGGGTCCGGCCCGCCGAGTTGCGCTACTACCTGGGCAGCGCCCACTACCGGTCGATGCTGGAATTCTCCGAGACCGCCCTGCAGGACGCGGTGAAAGCCTATGTGGGCGTTGAGGAATTCCTGCACCGGGTGCGGGTTCGGGTCGGTGGCGTCGAGCCCGGCCAGTGGACGCCGAAGTTCGCCGACGCGCTCAACGACGACCTGGCGGTGCCGGCGGCGCTGGCCGAGGTGCACGCCGCCCGCGCCGAGGGCAACCGGGCGCTGGACTCCGGCGATCACGACGGCGCGCTGCGCCACGCCCGGGCGATCCGCGCGATGATGGGCATCCTGGGCTGCGACCCCCTCGACGAGCGCTGGGAGACCCGCGACGAGACGTCGGCGGCGCTGGCCGCCGTCGACGTGCTGGTGCACGCGGAGCTGGAGAACCGGGAGAAGGCGCGCGAGCAGCGCAACTGGGCGCTCGCCGACGAGATCCGGGACCGGCTCAAGCACGCCGGCATCGAGGTCACCGACACCGCCGACGGGCCGCAGTGGTCGCTGCAGGCCGGCCCGGATCAGTAGGGGCCACGCACATGGCCGGCAATTCGCGACGCCGCGGCGCAATCCGTAAGGCGGGCACCAAGAAGGGCCCGACCGTCGGTTCGGGCGGCCAGCGTCGCCGCGGGCTGGAGGGCCGCGGCCCCACGCCTCCCGCGCACATGCGCCCCAACCACCCCGCCGCCAAGCGCGCCCAGTCGCCGTCGCGCCGCCCCGCGCGGGGTAAGACCGACGAGACCGAGACGGTGCTGGGCCGCAACCCGGTGCTGGAGTGCCTGCGCGCCGGCGTGCCGGCGACCGCGCTCTACGTGGCGCTGGGCAGCGAAGCCGACGAGCGCCTCACCGAATCCGTCTCCCGCGCCGCCGATTTGGGCATCGCGATCCTGGAGGTGCCGCGCACCGACCTGGACCGGATGACCAACAACCATCTGCACCAGGGCATCGCGTTGCAGGTGCCGCCCTACAACTACGCCCACCCCGACGACCTGGTGGAGGCGGCGACCGGTTCGCCGCCCGCGCTGCTGGTCGCGCTCGACAACATCTCCGACCCCCGCAACCTGGGCGCCATCGTGCGTTCGGTCGCCGCGTTCGGCGGCCACGGCGTGCTCATCCCGCAGCGGCGGTCGGCCTCGGTGACGGCGGTGGCATGGCGCACCAGCGCCGGGGCCGCGGCCCGCGTCCCGGTGGCCCGGGCCACCAATCTCACCAGGACACTGACGGATTGGGCGGATCGCGGCCTGCGGGTGATCGGGCTGGACGCCGGCGGCGACACCACGCTCGACGACCTCGACGGCACCGACCCGATCGTGGTCGTCGTCGGGTCGGAAGGCAAGGGGCTGTCGCGGCTGGTGCGGCAGAACTGCGACGAGGTGGTGTCCATCCCGATGGCCGGCAATGCCGAATCGCTGAACGCCTCGGTGGCCGCCGGGGTGGTGCTCGCCGAAATCTCGCGCCAGCGCAGGGGTTAGGTGATCGCCCGCCTCGTTGCCGCGCTGCTGGCATCGGCGGTGCTTGTGGCGGCGCCGGCCGCCGCGCAGGCACCCGACTTCGACCTGCAGGCCCACCGCGGCGGCCGCGGGGAGGCCACCGAGCAGTCGTTGCGGGCCTTCGCCAGGTCGCTCGAATTGGGGGTCAGCACACTGGAACTCGACGTCGTGCTCACCCGGGACCGCCAACCGCTGGTGTGGCACGACCCGACGATCGCGGCCGAGAAGTGCGCCGACACCGCACCCGCATTCGCCGGCGACCCGCAGTACCCCTACGTCGGCAAACTCGTGCACGAGCTCACGCTGGCCCAGATCCGCACCCTGGACTGCGGGCGCCGGCTGGACGACTTCCCGAACGCCGAAGTGGCGCCGGGCAACAGGATCGCCACACTGCCTCAGGTTTTCGCACTCGCCGACTCCTACCGCGCCGACGCCGTGCGCTACAACATCGAAACCAAGGTGGACGCCGATGAACCCGAGCCGCAGGAGTTCGTCGACGTGATACTGGCCGCGGTCAGGGCCGCGGGCAAGGTCGAGCGGGTGGACATACAGAGCTTCGACTGGCGCACGCTGCCGTTGGTCCACCGGGCCGAACCGTCAATCCCGTTGGTGGCCCTCTATGACGAGCAGACTCCCGGCGATCCGCTGATCGGCGCGCTGACGGTGGGCGCCGACGCCGTCTCACCGGACTACCCGCTGGTCGCCGGCAAGCCGTACGTCGACCGCGCGCATGCGTTGGGGCTCAAGGTCATTCCGTGGACGGTCGACGACGTCGACGCCATGCGCCGGCAGATCGGGTACGGGGTCGACGGCATCATCACCGACTATCCGACGGCGCTGCGGGGTGTGCTGGCCGAGCTGTCCATGCCGTTGCCGCCGGCATACCGTCGGGTTTAGAGGCCGAGCGCCCGCGCCGACGCCCACAGCGCGAGCACCGCCACCGCCAGCGACGCGGGCACGGTGCACACCCCGAGGCGGGTGTATTCGCCGACCCCGGCGTCGACGTCGTGCTGGCGAAGCACGCGCCGCCACAACAGGTTTGACAATGACCCGACGTAGGTCAGGTTGGGGCCGATGTTGACCCCGATCAGCACCGCCAGCACCGCCACCGGCCCGGCCGGGGCGACCAGCGGCAGCAACACCAGGGTGGCGGGCAGGTTGTTGACGACGTTGGCCAGCACGGCCGCGATCGCGGCGATCGCCAGCAAGGCGGGCAGGCCCGAGCCCGACGGCAGCACCGCCGACATCGCCCGGTCCATCCCGCCCAGCATGACCGCCCGCACCACGACCCCCAGCGCCAGCACGAACACCAGGAAGGACACGTTGGCCGAGCGCACGATCTCCGACACCGAGGTATGGCGGCGGCGCAGGCTGCGCGCCGCCAGCGCCGCGGCGCCGCACAGCGCCACCCAGGCCGGCGCCACCCCCACCGACTGGGCGACCGCGAACCCGGCCAGCGTCAGCGCGACGACCACCAACACGAACACCGGCGGGCGTGGTGGCGCGCCGCGTTGCTCCGGGTTCGGTTGCACCCGTAGGTCCTTGGCGAAGAACCAGCGGAAGACCACGTAGAGGGTGGCCACCGCGCCGAGCCACGGCAGCGCCATCACCAGCGTGAACTTGGTGAACGAGATGTCGGCAGTGTGGAAGGCCAGCAGGTTGGTCAGGTTGGACACCGGCAGTAGCAGCGAGGCGCCATTGGCCAGATGGGCGGTGGCGTAGGCGTAGGGCCGCACCCGCGTGCGCTGCCGCCGCACGGCGGCGAGCACCACCGGGGTCAGCAGCACCACGGCGGCGTCCAGGCTCAGCACGGCGGTGATCCCGGACGCGATCGCGAACACCCGCCGCAGCAGCGTGCCCGACCCGACGCGTCCGCGCGCGATCGCCGCGCCGGCGGCCTCGAACAGGCCCTCGTCGTCGCACAGCTTGGCCAGCACCAGCACCGCCCCGAGGAAGGCGACCACCTCGGACAGGTCGGCGATCTCCGTGGCAGCCTGCTGGACCGAGACCGCCCCGATCCCGACCAGGATGAGCGCGGCCGGGATCGCGGCAAGCGCCTCGGGCCAGCCCCGTGGGCGCGCGACGGCGAACCCCAGGACGACGGCGAGCAGCAACAGCGCGACGGTCAGTGCCAACGTCTAGACCGCTTCGCCCCACGGGTCCTCGCGCCGCCACACCGTCGGCAGGTGCAGCGCGACACCGTCCTGTGCGGCCAGCTCATCGAGGACGCGGATGGAGACGTCGAGGTCGTCGCCCGCATAGGGCAAGGCGCGCAACGGCTTTGTCAGCGGGCGGAAGAAGTCGTCCCAGTGGATGAGGATCACCCGGCGAGCGCCCACCGCGCGGACGGTCTCGGCCCAATAGTCGACCAGATACGACTGCGGCTGCAGCCCCAGCTGCCCGACGGACAGGTAGACGGCATCGGCGCGGTGGCCGGCCAGCGCCCCCTTGACGAAACCGGCGCTGCCCTGGATCAGCAGCCGCCGGCCCGTCGGCCGGTGGGCCACCAGCGTCGACCACGACTCGCCGCAGCGGTACGCCGACGCCTTCACCGGGGTGATCAGCGGTTCGTCGATCACGCCGGGATACCGGTCGGGTGGGCAGTGGTGGGAGTTTACCAACGTTATCTCGTAGTCGCCCAACCGAATTGGCTGCCCGTCGACCGCGACGACGATCCGGTTCTCCGGGAGGCCGTAGCCGCGCCCGACGTTGGCCGCGGACTGGCCGCCGATCAGCTGCGCGCCGGTGCGGTCGGCGACCAGCGCGGAGTCCAGCACGTGGTCGATGTGGGTGTGCACCGGGATGACGGCGGCCAGTCGCGACACCTTGGCGCGGGCCAGGCATCCGTCGACGCGGGCCGGCGACGGCGCCACCCTGCCGGCCGCGATCTTGGCCAGGCCCGGCCGGGAGAAGTAGCCGTCGGTCATCAACGCCGACGAGCCGTCGTCGATCAGCAGCGTCGCCACGCCCATCCAGGTCACCGAGAGCCCGTCGGGTCCGGCCGCGGGGGCGTCGAATCGGTCCGCGTACCGGGCGATGTCGGGGCGCCCGAGCTTGAGCCGCATCAGCAGAACGCCCGAAGGTCGGCGCCGGCCGCCGTGAGGCGATCGCGGACCGCGGTGGCAATCCGCACCGCCCCCGGCGAATCACCATGCACGCAAACCGATTCCACGCTCACCTCGATGTGGCTCCCGTCGATCGCGGTGACCTGGCCCGCGGTCACCATGGCGGTGACGCGCTCGGCGATCGCGCCCGGATCGTGCAATACCGCGCCGGGTTCGCGGCGGGAGACCAGCCGCCCGTCCGGGCGGTAGGCCCGGTCGGCGAACGCCTCGGCCACGGTCCGCAGACCGCGTCGGGCGGCCTCGTCGAAGAACGCCGACCCGGCCATGCCCAGCACCGGCAGGCCGTCGTCGACGAGCCGCACCGCCTCGGCGACCGCGGCGGCCTGCTCGCTGTTGGTCACGATCGTGTTGTACAGCGCCCCATGCGGTTTCACGTAGGACACGACAGAACCGCACGCGTGCGCGATCGCCTGCAGCGCGCCGATCTGATACACCACGTCGGCGATCAGGTCGTCGGCGGCGACGTCGATGAAGCGCCTGCCGAACCCGGCCAGGTCGCGGTAGCTCACCTGCGCCCCGATGCGCACCCCGCGCCGCGCGGCCGAGGTGCATACCCGCACCAGTCCGGCGGGGTCCCCCGCGTGGAAACCGCACGCCACGTTGGCGCTGGTGACGATGTCGAGCATGGCGTCGTCGTCACCGAGGCGCCAGACGCCGAAGCCCTCGCCCAGGTCGGCGTTGAGGTCGATACCGGCCACCCGCCCAGCTTATGGGGGCGGGCTATTGCCCGGCGACCTTGGCCGCGATCTGCTGGGCAATGTCGGCGGCGGACCCGCCGGCCAGGAAGGACGCGCACGTGGCGACGTCGATGGCGATGTTGTTACGAACGGTCAGCGCCCGCTGGCACGTCCAGCCGTCGCCGCCGTCCTGAGCTGTCGACGTGCTGAGTGTGCCGCCGACTTTGTGGGCGTCGCCCGCGGTCCACACGATTTCGGGCTTGCCCGGGGGACGGTCGACGAACTTGCGGTTGGCGCAGGCGAACCACCGCCGCACCGAGGCGTCGTAGAAGGTGTTGGCCTGGCGCGCGGTTGGATAGGCGATCACGGCCTCGGCGGCGGAGTCATTGCGGACGGTGGGGTCGTCGTAGTTGTCGTCCAGTTGTTGGCCGCGCATCGCGGTCCAGCCGGTGTCCGCATACACGGCTTCCTGGGCGGGACCGTCCACCGCCAGGCAGCTCTTGTCGCTGAAAGTCGCGCTGGAGTCCCACATCGCCTGTGTGCGGTTGCGGACCCGCATCCCCGCGGTGAGCACGGAGTTGATCTGGCCCTGGTCGAGCAGCAGTCCGTCGAGGGCGGCGACGGCCACGGGGGGCTGCGGCAGCGGGCCGGGGGTGTCTGCGGGCGCGGCGCTTCCGTCGACGACGGTGGTGCAGCCGACCGCGAGGGTGGACACCGCCGCCTGCACCAGGACCGCGATTCGCCTGCGCGCCATGGCCTCCGAGCCTTCCCCGACGTGGGCCGATCTGTGCGACCAGCTTAGGCGGACGCCTCGCGCCGGCGCCCCACCAGCCAGCAGACCAGGTAGATCAGAAATGAGATGCTCGCGACGAAGACCGACACCGGCACGCCCGGCGCAAGCGATAACACGATCCCGCCGACCGCGGCCACCTCGGCGAACACCACCGAGGTCAGCATGGCCGCCGCCGGCGAGGTGACCACCCGGGCCGCCGCGGCCGCCGGCGTGATCAGCAGCGACATCACCAGCAGCGCCCCGACGATCTGCACCGCCTGGGCGGCCACCACCCCGACCAGCGCGGCGAACACGATCCCGAGCGCGTGAACCGGCACGCCGCGGGCGGCGGCGACGTCGGGGTCGACGGTGGCGAACAGCAGCGGGCGGTAACACGTTGCCAGCACGGCGATGACGAGGAGGCAAACCAGCGCCAGCATCGTCAGCCCCGTGTAGCCGACCCCGACGATCTGGCCGGTCAGCAGCGCGAAGCTGGTCGCCGTCCGGCCCGGGTAGAGGTGGATGAACAACACCGCCAGGCCCAGGCCGAACGCGAGGACCACCCCGATCACCGAATCGCGTTCCCGGGCGCGCCGGCCCAGCACGCCGAACAGCGCCGCCGCGAGGGCGCTGCCGATCAGCGCGCCCAGACCCACCCCGAATCCGACGAGCAGCGCGAAAGCGGCTCCGGTCAACGACAATTCGCTGGACCCGTGCACGGCGAACGACATTTGCCGCATCACGATGAACGGCCCGATCAGCCCGGCCACCAAACCCAGCAGCGCGGCCGCCACCAGCGCCTGCTGCACGAAGTCGTGGCTGAGCAGATGCGCGGTGATGTCGAAGGAGAACAGGTGGTGTCCCACGTCGGCGAGCCGGTGCTCCATCAGCCGTGGCCGTCGGTGCGCTCGCCGGCCACCACGTAGCCGTCCCTGACCTTCACCACCTGGATGTCGGATCGATACAGCGCCGAGAGCGTCTCGCTGGTCATCACTTCGTCGACGGTGCCGATCCTGAACCGGCCGTCGACCAGGTACAGCACCCGGTCCACATACGGCAGGATCGGGTTGATCTCGTGGGTGACGACGATGACCGTGGTCCCCGCCTCCCGGCGGCGCCGGTCGATCAGCGCCGACACCAGCTTCGCGTTCGCCGGGTCCAGCGTCAGCAGCGGTTCGTCGCACAGCAGCAGGGTCGGGTCGCTGACGAGTGCCTGGGCGATGCGTACCCGCTGCAGCTCGCCGCCGGACATCACGCCGACCCGGACGTCCGCCAGGCGTTCGCCGTTTACCTGGCTCAGGGCGTGGGCGACGGTCGCGCGCCGCCGGGCACGGTCGCGGGACCGCAGCGGGACGGCGCCCCAGCGCCCGCCGTCGACACCCAGCCGAACCAGGTCCCGTCCCCGCAGCATCACGTCGCGGTCCAGCGGGCGATGTTGCGGCACATAGCCGATGCGGCCGCTACCCGAGGTGATCGGCCTGCCTTCCACCAACCCGACGCCGGCGCTCAGCGGCAGCTGCCCCAGGAGCACGTTGAGGAGCGACGTCTTGCCGCTGCCGTTGGGGCCGAGCACCGCGATGAACTCGCCGCGCGACACCGACAGGTCCAGGTGGTCCCACAGCACCCGGTCGCCGAACGCCAGGCGGGCGCCGCGCAGTGACACGGTGTCCGGGTGCCGATCGACGGCGGGTGCCGTGTCGATGCTCACGGCTGGACGGGCCGGCTCGACTGCAGCGCGGCCAGCAGCCGTTCGACCGTATTGCGTTGCCAGCTCAGGTAATCCGCCCCGTCGGGCAGGGTCTCGGCCACCTCGGTGACGGGCACACCCGCGTGACGCGCGGCGTCGCGCAGGCCGGTGATTGCGGCCGCCGAGGTCTGCGGGTTGACCACCAGCGCCGACACCTGAGCCCGGTCGATGAGGTCGAGGACCGACGCCAGATCGGCCGGCGCCGGGTCGGTCTCGTTCTCGATCGCCGCGGCGAACGAGGGCGGGGTGCGGTTCAGCAGGCCCGTCGCCTTCAGCAGGTAGAAGGCGACCGGTTCGGTCGCCACGACCGAGGTGTGGGGGTAGGCGGCGGCGATGCCGTGTTCGGTGCCGGCGATGGCGTCGGCGCCGCGCCCGAACGTGGCGGCACTGGCCCGGTAGTCCGCGGCGTTGCCCGGGTCGATCGTCGCGAGCCGGTCGGCGATCGTGGCGGCCACCGCCTTGGCGACGCTCAGGTCGTAGAAGACGTGCTCGTTGCGCGGTTGCCCGTCGTTCTCGAGGAACGAGTAGGCGTTGACCGGCCTGGCGCCGGGCTGGCGGGCCAGCACGTCGTCGACCCATCCGTCGTAGCCGCCGCCGTTGTAGACGACCAGGGCGGCGTCGGCGATGGCGGCGGCGTCCGAGGGGCTGGCCTCGTAGGAGTGCGGGTCGGTTTCCGCGCCGCTCAGGATGGACTTGACCGCCACATGGCTGCCGGCGACGGCGCGCGCGACGCTGCCCCACACGTCGGTGGACGCGACGACGGCAGACGCGTGCGGGTGCGCGGGGTGCCCGCCGCAGCCGGACAGCACCGCCGAGCCGGCCACGGCCAATGCGGCCGCCAGCCCACGCGTCAGTGCCATGCGCACGTCCGATTTCCTCCCGCCCGCCAGCAAGCCGATCCACAATACTAATGAAAATCGTTTCCATTACAAAGCCGCGGTCGGAAGCGCATGGGCCGCGCACCGATCCGCTGTAGCGTCACCGAACGTGAGCCCCACACCGCGCCGGCGTGCGACCCTGGCGTCGGTCGCGGACGAGCTCAACGTTTCGCGCACCACGATCTCGAACGCCTTCAACCGCCCCGATCAACTCTCCGCCGACCTGCGTGAACGCGTGCTCGCGACGGCCAAGCGGCTCGGCTACGCCGGCCCCGACCCGGTGGCGCGCTCGTTGCGGACCCGCAAGGCCGGCGCGGTCGGTCTGGTGATGGCCGAGCCGCTGACCTATTTCTTCAGCGACCCCGCCGCCCGGGATTTCGTCACCGGGGTGGCGCAGTCCTGCGAGGCGGCCGGGCAGGGGCTGCTGTTGGTGGCCGTGGGGCCCAGCCGCAGCCTGAAAGAGGGAACCGACGCGGTGCTGTCGGCGGGCGTGGACGGTTTCGTGGTGTATTCGGTGTGCGATGACGATCCCTACCTGCAGGTGGTGCTGCAGCGACGGCTGCCGGTCGTGGTGGTCGATCAGCCGAAGGATCTCGCCGGCGCCTCGCGGGTGGGCATCGACGACCGCGCGGCGATGCGTGAGCTCGCCGACTACGTGCTCGGGCTGGGGCATCGCGAGATCGGGCTGCTGACCATGCGGCTGGGCCGGGACCGGCGCCACGGCCTGGTGGACGCCGAGCGGTTGCGCTCGCCCGCCTTCGACGTGCAACGCGAGCGGATCATCGGCGTGTGGGAGGCGATGACGGCCGCCGGCATCGACCCGGATTCGCTGACCGTGGTGGAAAGCTACGAGCACCTGGCCGAATCGGGCGGCGCGGCCGCCAAGGTGGCGCTGGAAACCAATCCGCGCATCACCGCGCTGCTGTGCACCGCGGACATCCTGGCCCTGTCCGCCATGGATTACCTACGGGCGCATGGCATTTACGTGCCCGGCCAGCTGACCGTCACCGGATTCGACGGCGTGCCCGAGGCCATCAGCCGCGGGCTGACCACGGTGTCGCAGCCGAGCCTGCACAAGGGGCGCCGCGCGGGCGAGCTGTTGTTGAAGCCACCGCGGTCCGGTCTGCCGGTCACCGAACTCCTCGACACCGAGCTGATCCGCGGACGCACCGCCGGCCCGCCCGGGTGAGCGCCGCTATTTGGAGTCTTGGTCGCCGATCAGCAACCGCACGGCCAGATCCAGCCGCTTGCTGACGTCGGTGGCCGAGGCGCGGCGGGTGAGCCAGGCGAGCAGGTTCGACAGCCACACGTCGGAGATCACCCGGGCGATGTGGTACTGGTCCTCGGTCGGTTCGCCGTCGGCCATCGCGCGCGCGAACATGGAGTCGATGAGCTTTTCGACCTGGTCGACCTCGCTGGCCGCCGACGCGTCGGCGAAGACGTAGGCGCGCGTCATCGCCTCGGTCAGCAGCGGGTTGCGTTGCATCGCGCGGTTGAGCTTGCCCACCATGAAGTTCAGCCGCTGAAAGGGTGTGCCGCCGGTCATCGCCGAGCGGTCGGTTTTGGCGTCGATGCGGCCGAACTCGCGGCCCAGCGCCGATACCAGCAGGTGCACCTTCGACGGGAAATACCGGTACAGCGTCCCCACCGCCACGTCGGCGCGATCCGCGACCGCACGCATCTGAACGGCCTCGTAGCCGCCCTTGGACGCGATGGCCATGGTGGCATCCAGGATGCGCTTGCGGCGTTCCCGCTGCGCCTCAGACCCGAGTTCGGACTCCGCCAGAACCGCCACGTTTATGACCTCACGCGGCTGCGAGTCGGAAACGCGGCCCGAACTAGCCTTGGAAGTGGCCTTGGCATTGGCGCTGGCTGGCATGTGATGGTTTGCTCCTGTTCCGGGCGGTTCGTTTGCAAACGATACGCATTCTGCGTGTGAATTTCCCACCTCCATACCGCCGGGGACAAGCGCATGTGCTGCTGCAATGGCGTTCGACTTGACGGTCGATCACTGGCACTATTAGAACACGTTCTAGTCTTCGGTGAGCGGGTTGCGCGCCAACTGGTGGTGGGGATGTCCCCGCTCGCGCAAAGATCGGACAATCAGGACACGGGCGCCGGCCGGCCCCGTGTCACGTCGAGCCAAGGACGCGGAGGTCCTCTCAGGTGGTAGCGACCGTCACCGATGAGCAGTTTGCCGCGCGCGCCCTGGTGCGCGACTGGGCCCGCAATGCGACGTCGGGACCGGGTGGCACCGCGGCGATCCGCGAGGTCGAGCAGGGCAAGCCCGACGCGTGGCGGCCGGTGTTCTCCCGGCTGGCCGAACTGGGAATCTTCGGCGTCGCGATCCCGGAGGAATCCGGCGGGGCGGGTGGGTCCATCGAAGACCTGTGCGCGATGGTCGAGGAGGCGGCCAAAGCGCTGGTCCCCGGCCCGGTCGCGACCACCGCGCTCGCGACGCTCGTCGTCACCGACCCCGGACTGCTGGAGGCGCTGGCCGCCGGGGAGCGCTTCGCCGGGCTGGCGCTCGAAGGCGACGTCCGACTCGACGGCGCGACCTCGACGGCGTCGGGCACACTTCCGTTCGCGCTGGGCGCCGCCGACGATAGCGTGCTGCTGGCGCCCGCCGACGGCAAGTGGCTGCTGATCGACGCCGCCGGCGAGGGCGTGCGGGTCGAGCCGCTGCAGGCCACCGACTTCTCCCGGCCGCTGGCCCGGGTGGTGCTCAGCTCCGCCCCGGCCACGGTGCTGTCCGAAACCGGCACGCGCGTCGAGGAACTGGCCGCCACCGTCCTGGCCGCCGAGGCCGCCGGCATCACCCGATGGGCGCTCGAGACCGCCGTCGACTACGCCAAGGTCCGCGAGCAGTTCGGCAAGCCGATCGGCAGCTTCCAGGCCATCAAACACCTGTGCGCCGAGATGCTGTGCCGCGCCGAGCAGGCCGAGGTGGCCGCCTCGGACGCGGCTCGCGCCGCCGGCGACGGCGACGCGTCCCAGTTCTCCATCGCGGCCGCGCTGGCCGCCAGCACCTGCATCACCACCGTGAAGGCCAACGTCAAGGACTGCATCCAGGTGCTCGGCGGCATCGGCTGCACCTGGGAGCACGACGCGCACCTGTACCTGCGCCGGGCGCACGCCATCGGCCGCTTCCTGGGCGGCCCCGAGCGCTGGCAGCGGCGCATCACCGCGCTCACCCAGGACGGCGTGCGCCGGCGGCTGGGCATCGACCTCACCGAGGTCGAGGGCCGGCGCGCCGAGATCGCCGCGGCCGTCGCCGAGATCGCCGAACTGCCGGCCGAGAAGCGACAGGTGGGTCTGGCCGAGGCGGGCCTGCAGGCGCCGCACTGGCCCAAGCCGTACGGGCGCGCCGCATCCCCGGCGGAGCAGCTGCTGATCGATCAGGAGCTCGCCGCGGCCGGCGTCGAACGGCCGGACCTGGTGATCGGCTGGTGGGCGGCGCCGACCATCCTCGAGCACGGCACACCGGAGCAGATCGAGCAATTCGTGCCGGGCACGTTGCGCGGTGAATTCCTGTGGTGCCAACTGTTTTCCGAGCCCGGCGCGGGCTCCGACCTGGCGTCGCTGCGCACCAAGGCGGTCCGCGGTGACGGCGGCTGGCTGCTGACCGGCCAGAAGGTGTGGACGTCCGCGGCGCACAAGGCGCGCTGGGGCGTGTGCCTGGCGCGCACCGACCCCGATGCCCCGAAACACAAAGGCATCACCTACTTCCTGGTCGACATGAAATCGCCCGGCATCGACATCCGGCCGCTGCGCGAGATCACCGGCGACTCGCTGTTCAACGAGGTGTTCCTGGACAACGTGTTCGTGCCCGACGAGATGGTGGTCGGTGAGGTCAACGACGGCTGGCGGCTGGCCCGCACCACGCTGGCCAACGAGCGGGTGGCGATGGCCAACGGCACGGCGCTGGGCAACCCGATGGAAGAGCTGTTAACCCTCTTGGCGGCAAGGGAACTCGACGTCGCCGAGCAGGACCGGCTGGCGCGCCTGATCATCCTGGCCCAGACCGGCGCGCTGCTGGACCAGCGCATCGCCCAGCTCGCGGTGGGCGGCCAGGACCCCGGCGCCCAATCGAGTGTGCGCAAGCTGATCGGCGTCCGCTACCGCCAGGCGCTGGCCGAATTCACCATGGATGCCGCCGAAGGCGGCGGCCTCGTCGACCGCCGGGCCGACGGCGACCGGGCGGTGTTCGATTTCCTCAACACCCGCTGCCTGACGATCGCGGGCGGCACGGAGCAGATCCTGCTGACCGTGGCGGCCGAACGCCTGCTCGGTCTGCCGCGCTAGCCGAGATCGGCCGCGGCGGCGTGTAATTCGTGCAGCGCGTCGCATGCCATGGCGCCCAGGTCTCGGTCGTCGCCCGGTTCGCTCCAGCGTGCGTAGGCCGTCTTGAATGCCAGCGCACCGAGTTCGGCGGCCAATACCGCCGTCGGCTCGGGTATGCCGCGCGCCTGGAGTGCCTCGGCCACCGCGCGCGCCAGCCCGATTTGTTTGAGCGCGTTGCGCTCCTGGAGTTCGGTGCTGGCGGCGATCGCGGCCTTGAGCCTGGGCGCGAGCTCCCGGTTGAACGACGTGAACGCGGCCGCGGCCGATTTCAGGCCGGAGCACACGGCGGCCAGCGGCGTCGCGTCGGCCGGCGCCGTGGCGATGCCCTCGCGCAGTAGTTGCGCGATCGCGTCCTGGCCGGCCGCCAGCACGTCCCGCTTGTCCGGGAAGTGCCGAAAGAACGTGCTTTTCGTCAGGCCGGCGCGCTTGGCGATCTGCGTGACGGTCGTCTCGTCGTAGCCCCGTTCGTTGAACAGGTCCAGTGCGGCGGCGACCAGGCGTTCGCGCGCATCGGGTTCCCACCGGGCCATGGCCCCAGCCTAGTGATGCGACCATAGTCCCGTCACGGGTGTAGGGTGATGGGACAAATGTCTCATCACGTGGAAGGAGCTGCTCGTGCGCGTATTCGTCACCGGCGCCAGCGGAGGAATCGGCTCGGCCGTCGTCACGGAACTGCTCGCCGCCGGCCATCAGGTCGTGGGCCTGGCCCGCTCGGAGGCCGCGGCGGCGACCATCGGCGGACTCGGGGGCGAGCCGCTGCGCGGCGACGTCACCGACCTCGACGTGTTGCGGGAGGCGGCCGGCGACGCCGACGGCGTTGCCTACCTGGCGTTCTCGCACGACTTCGTCGGTACCGGCGACGTGATCGGAGACGCGATCGGGGACGAGGCCCGCGCGGTCGCCGCGCTCGGCGACGCGCTCGTCGACACCGGCAAGCCGCTGGTGCTCGCCAGCGGCACCCCCGCGGTGGCCGGTCGCGCCAGCACCGAGGACGACCCGTTCAACACCGAGGGGCCGATGGCCGGGCGTGGCCGCACCGGACAAGCCGTCATCAACCTGGCCGAGCGCGGTGTCAGATCGGCCGTGGTGCGGCTGCCGCGGTCGGTCCATGATGCCGGCGGACGCTACGGCTTCGCCGGCATGCTGATTCAGCTCGCGCGCCGGCGCGGGGTGTCGGCCTTCATCGGCGACGGCGCGCAACGCTGGCCCGCGGTGCACCGCGACGACGCGGCGTCGTTGTTCCGGCTGGCCCTCGAGCAGGCCCCGCCCGGCTCGGTACTGCACGCGGTGGGTGACGAAGGCGACCCGATGCGGGCGATCGCCGAGGTGATCGGCCGCCGGCTCGGGGTGCCCGTCGAATCCGCCCCGGTCGAGGCCTTCGGCCCGCTCGGCGCCATCTTCGCCGCCGACCAGCCCTCGTCCAGCGCGCTGACCCGCCAACGATTCGACTGGAAACCCACGGGCCCAAGCCTTCTCGACGACCTCGAGACCGGCGACTATCCGGACTGAGAGATCAGGAGAAGGTGGTCTGCGCGCAGGTGCTGGGCGAGGTGATGTTGACCCCGGAGTAGACGACCTGGATGTGGGTGCAGGCGATGACGTTGTTGTCGGTCTTGGGTTGCCCCGTCTGCCAATCGGTGGAGTCGATGCGCCCGTTGGTCTGATACTTCTCCGGGGGACCCTCGCCCATGTAGATCGTGGTGATCTCGTCGGAACCCATCGACTTGTGCACCCGCTCGTACTGGCCGTCGGCGTGCGCGTCGAGGTAGGCCAGCCGGTTCGAGGAGCGGATCTCGGTGGTCTGACGGGCCCACAGGCCGGGCGGGAAACCGGTCACCCCGTCGGGCGTCAGCATGTCCGCGCCGGCGGTGAAGTCGCAGTGGCCGTCGGATTTGAAGCAGTTGAGGATCACCCGCGTCTCGAGCTGGTTGGGCCCGTCCAGCGGGAACAGCGTGGTGGCCGTGTTGCTCGCCGCCGCGCACACCCCGGCGGGCAGCAACATCGGCAGCGCCGCGACCACCGCGAATCCCGACACCAGCCGCATCATCGACGCCATCCCTTCCCCGTTGCTGACCCCAAGGGTGAACCTAACCCGCGACTACTCGTCGTAGGTCACTTCTACCGAATCAGATTCGGGGTGGGATTGACAGGCCAGGATCAGGCCCTCGTCGAGGTCCTGCTGCTCGAGCACGTCGTTGACCTCCATGTTCACCTTGCCGCTGCGCAGGGTGCAGGCGCACGCGCCGCAGTGACCCTCGCGGCAGGAGAACGGCGCGTCGAGGCCCTTGGCCAGCAGCACGTCGAGCAACTTGGCGTTGCGCGGCCATGACACCGTGTGGGTCTCGCCGTCGAGCTCCACCACCGCGGTGGCCGGCGGCAGGTCACCCTCGGGGGTGTCCTCGATCTTCACCGCGGCGAACGGATCCGATTCCAGCGACTTGAACACCTCGATATGTATTTGTGGCGCAGGCACTTTCAGCGTCTCCAGCGCCTCCTTGGCGGACTCCATGAACGCGCCCGGGCCGCAGATGTAGACGGGCCGGTCGGTGTAGGGGGCCGCCAGCTTGGCCAGCGCGGCCACGCTGGGCAGGCCCTGCAGCGATTCCAGCCAGTGCACGACGGTGAGCCGGTCAGGGTATTTGGCCGACAGCTCGCGCAGCGCCTCGGCGAAGATCACCGAATCCTCGTCGCGGTTGGCGTAGACCAACGTCACCTGTCCGCCGCCGTCGGCCAGCGCCGACTTGCAGATCGACATGATCGGGGTGATCCCGCTGCCCGCGGCCATCAGCAGGAAGTCGTCGCCGAGCGTCTTCGGCACGAAATTGCCCGACGGGGCCAGCACGTGGATGCGCATGCCCGCCCGCGCGTTGTCGCACAGCCAGTTGGAGGCGTACCCGTCGGCGGTCCGTTTGACCGTGACGGCCAGGGCGTCGTCGGTGAACGGCGAGCTGCACAGCGAATAGCAGCGCGCCACCGACCCGGTGCGCTCGCTGGGGACGCGCAACGTCAAGAACTGGCCCGGCGAGTAACGCAGCCGCTCGGGCGGGATGCCGGGGTCCCCTTCGTCGTCGGGCACCGCGAACACCAGCGACCGCGCATCGTCGGTCTCCGCGATGACCTCGGCGATCTGCAGTTCGAGGACGTGGTCACCGAGTGG
Organism: Mycobacterium paraintracellulare; assembly: GCF_000276825.1. Taxonomy (NCBI): domain Bacteria; kingdom Bacillati; phylum Actinomycetota; class Actinomycetes; order Mycobacteriales; family Mycobacteriaceae; genus Mycobacterium; species Mycobacterium paraintracellulare. The sequence continues at coordinate 509,379 of NC_016948.1, forward strand.
CTCGTCGGGTACTTGGTCCAGATCCGCCTCGGTCAAGGCCCGTGCCTTCCTGTCGTTGCAACTAGAACATGTTACAGAAAAGTGGATTCGTATCGCTACCAGCCGCAGGAATACCCTGCTCGACACAAATCGGAACGTGTTCTAGTCTCTGGTGTAAGTCCGCTGTGTAAGTCTGGCCCAGGAGGCAAACTTAAGTGACGTCCATTCAACAGCGCGATGCGCAGTCGGTTCTGGCTGGCATCGATGATCTGCTCCCGCAGATCCGGGAGCGCGCTCAGGCGACGGAGGATCTGCGGCGGCTGCCCGACGAGACCGTTCAGGACCTGCAAGACGTGGGCTTCTTCACGCTGTTGCAGCCCGAGCAGTGGGGCGGACTGCAGTGCGATCCGACGCTGTTCTACGAGGCGGTCCGCCGGCTGGCCAGCGCCTGCGGCTCCACCGGCTGGGTCAGCTCCATCATCGGCGTGCACAACTGGCACCTGGCGTTGTTCGACCAGCAGGCCCAGGAGGAGGTCTGGGGCGAGGACCCCAAGACCCGGGTTTCCTCGTCGTACGCCCCGATGGGCGCGGGCGTGGTGACCGACGGCGGCTACCTGGTCAACGGCGCGTGGAACTGGTCCTCGGGCTGTGACCACGCGACGTGGGCGTTCCTGGGTGGCCCGGTGATCAAGGACGGCCGCCCGGTCGACTTCGGCAGCTTCCTGATCCCGCGCAGCGAGTACCGCATCGACGACGTGTGGCACGTCGTCGGCCTGCGCGGCACCGGCAGCAACACCGTCGTCGTCAAGGACGTCTTCGTGCCGCGGCACCGGTTTTTGTCCTACAAGGCGATGAACGACGGCACCGCCGGGGGTTATGAGACCAACACCGCGCCCGTCTACAAGATGCCTTGGGGCACAATGCATCCCACCACCATCTCGGCGCCGATCGTCGGCATGGCCTACGGCGCCTACGCCGCGCACGTCGAGCACCAGGGCAAGCGGGTGCGCGCGGCGTTCGCCGGCGAGAAGGCCAAGGACGACCCGTTCGCCAAGGTCCGCATCGCCGAGGCGGCCAGCGACATCGACGCGGCGTGGCGCCAGCTGAGCGGCAACGTCGCCGACGAGTACGCGCTGCTGTCGGCCGGCAAGGAGATCCCGTTCGAGCTGCGCGCCCGCGCCCGTCGCGACCAGGTGCGCGCCACCGGCCGGGCCATCGCCTCCATCGACCGGTTGTTCGAGGCGTCCGGTGCCACCGCCCTGGCCAACGACCAACCGGTGCAACGGTTCTGGCGCGACGCCCACGCCGGCCGGGTGCACGCGGCGAACGACCCCGAGCGGGCCTACCAGATCTTCGGGAACAACGAGTTCGGGCTGCCACCCGGCGACACGATGGTCTAAACCATGCGCGCCGACGACGATGCAGAGCGAATCGATGAGGAGGAGCGGCGCTAAGTGACCGCGACAGAGGAACTCACTTTCGAGTCGACCTCGCGGTTCGTGGAGGTGGACGTCGACGGACCGCTGAAGCTGCACTACCACGAGGCGGGGGTCGGCAACGACCAGACCATCGTGCTGCTGCACGGCGGCGGACCCGGGGCGGCGAGCTGGACGAACTGGTCGCGCAACATCCCGGTGCTCGCCGAGCGGTTCCACGTGCTCGCCGTCGATCAGCCCGGTTACGGGCATTCGGACAAGCGCGCCGAGCACGGGCAGTTCAACCACTACGCGGCCAGGGCGCTCAAGGGCCTCTTCGACCACCTGGGCCTGGGACGCGTTCCGCTGGTGGGCAATTCGCTGGGCGGGGGCACCGCGGTCCGGTTCGCCCTGGACTACCCCGACCTGGCCGGGCGCCTGGTCCTGATGGGGCCCGGCGGGCTGAGCATCAACCTGTTCGCCCCGGACCCCACCGAGGGCGTCAAGCGGCTGGGCAAGTTCTCGGCCGAGCCCACCCGGGAAAACCTCGAGGCGTTCCTGCGGGTGATGGTCTACGACCAGAAGCTGATCACCGACGAATTGATCGACGAGCGGTTCGCGTTGGCCAGCACGCCGGAATCGCTGACCGCGACGCGGGCGATGGGAATGTCGTTCGCGGGCGCCGATTTCGAGCTCGGCATGATGTGGCGCGAGGTGCACCGCCTGCGCCAGCCCGTGCTGCTGATCTGGGGGCGTGAGGACCGCGTCAATCCCTTGGACGGGTCGCTGGTCGCGCTCAAGACCATCAAGCGTGCGCAGCTGCACGTTTTCGGGCAGTGTGGGCACTGGGCGCAGGTGGAGAAGTTCGACGAGTTCAACAAGCTCACCATCGATTTCCTGGGAGGTGCGTGATGAGCATCCGTTCGCTGGGCTATCTGCGCATCGAGGCCACCGACATGGCGGCCTGGCGTGAGTACGGCCTGAAGGTTCTCGGCATGGTCGAGGGCAGCGGCAACACCGAGGGCGCCCTGTATCTGCGGATGGACGATTTCCCCGCGCGGCTGGTGATCGTGCCCGGCGAGCGCGACCACCTCATGGAGGCCGGCTGGGAGTGCGCGAACGCCGAAGGCCTGCAAGAGATCCGGGACCGCCTCGACGTCGAGGGCGTGCCCTACAAGGAAGCCACCGCCGCGCAACTGGCGGACCGCCGGGTCGTCGAGATGATCCGGTTCTCCGACCCGTCGGGCAATTGCCTGGAGGTCTTCCACGGCGTCGCCCTGGAACACCGCCGGGTGGTCAGCCCCTACGGGCACAAGTTCGTCACCGGTGAGCAGGGCCTGGGGCACGTGGTGTTGTCCACCCGCGACGACGACGAGGCGCTGCACTTCTACCGCGACGTGCTGGGGTTCAAGCTGCGCGACTCGATGCGGATGCCGCCGCAGGTGGTGGGCCGGCCCGCCGACGGGGCCCCCGCCTGGTTGCGTTTCTTCGGCTGCAACCCGCGCCATCACAGCCTGGCCTTCCTGCCGCTGCCCACACCGAGCGGCATCGTGCACCTGATGATGGAGGTCGAGAACGCCGACGACGTGGGGCTGTGCCTGGACCGGGCGCTGCGCCGCAAGGTGCCCATGTCGGCCACCCTGGGCCGTCACGTCAACGACCTCATGCTGTCGTTCTACATGAAGACACCCGGCGGATTCGACATCGAATTCGGTTGCGAGGGAAGGCAAGTCGAAGACGACGACTGGGTCGCCCGGGAAAGCACCGCGGTCAGCCTGTGGGGCCACGACTTCACGGTCGGCATGCGCGGCTGACCATGTCGGCGCCCATCGATCCGCGGACCTTCCGGCAGGTGCTGGGGCAGTTCTGCACCGGCATCACCATCATCACCACCGTGCACGACGACGTCCCCGTCGGCTTCGCCTGCCAGTCGTTTGCGGCGCTGTCGCTGGACCCGCCGCTGGTGCTGTTCTGCCCGACCAAGGTGTCGCGGTCCTGGAAGGCCATCGAGGCCTCCGGCCGGTTCTGCGTCAACATGCTGACCGAGAACCAGAAGCACGTCTCGGCCCGGTTCGGCTCCAAGGAGCCCGACAAATTCGCCGGCATCGACTGGCACCTTTCCGATCTCGGTTCACCGATCATCGACGGGTCGCTGGCCTACATCGACTGCACCGTGGCCTCCGCGCACGACGGCGGCGACCACTTCGTGGTGTTCGGTGCGGTGCAATCGCTTTCGGAGGCCCCCAAGATCAAGCCGCGGCCGCTGCTGTTCTATCGCGGTGAATACACCGGCATCGAGCCGGACAAGACGACGCCGGCGCAGTGGCGCGACGACCTGGAAGCGTTCCTCACCACGACCACCCAGGACACCTGGCTGTAGGGGTTCTCACGGGCGTAACGCCACGGCGACTTCGCGCGCGTTTTTCCGCCGTGGCGTTACGCCCGCGGGACACCCGGCCGCCGTAACGCCCCACGTTGGGCCCAGAATGGTTTCATGACGCTGGATCTGGGCGCGTACTTCGACCGCATCGACTATCGCGGCGCCGCCGAGCCGAATCTCGAGGTGCTGCAGGATCTGATGACCGCGCACACCGGGTCGATCCCGTTCGAGAACCTCGATCCGCTGATGGGGGTGCCGGTCGACGACCTGAGCCCCAAAGCCCTCACCGACAAGCTGGTGTACCGGCGCCGGGGCGGCTACTGCTACGAGCAGAACGGCCTGATGGGTTACGTGCTGGCCGAGATCGGGTTCCGGGTGCGCCGCCTGGCCGGGCGGGTGGTCTGGATGCAGCCGCCCGACGCGCCGCTGGGAGCCCAGACGCACACGGCGCTGGCTGTGACGTTCCCGGGCTCGCAGGGCTCCTATCTGGTCGACGTCGGTTTCGGTGGTCAGACGCTGACGTCCCCCATCCGCTTCGAGACCGGAAACGCCCAGCAGACAACGCACGAGCCGTACCGGCTCAACGACCGCGGCGACGGCCTGGTGCTGCAAGCCCTGGTCCGCGACGAGTGGAAACCGCTGTACGTGTTCGGCACCCAGACCGTGCCGCAGATCGATCTGCGGGTGGGCAGCTGGTACGTGTCCACGCACCCCGAGTCGCACTTCGTGACCGGGTTGATGGCCGCCCTGACGACCGCCGACGCCCGCTACAACCTGGCCGGCCGCCACCTGACCGTCCACCGCGCCGACGGCAGCGAGAAGATCCGCCTGGACGACGCGGCGGCGGTCGTCGACGTGCTCGGTGAGCGATTCGGCATCGATGTGGCCGGCATCGGCGAGCGCAGTGCGCTCGAGGCGCGCATCGGGCAGGTGTTGGACGCGTAGGCGCGGCGCGGCTAGCGGGCTGAAAGCCACGGGCCGAGCCGTCGCACCGCTTCCTCGATGTCGGCGGTGGGCCCGGCGAAGGACAGCCGGACGAACGAATTGCCGCGGGTGGTGTCGAAGTCGATGCCGGGCGCGATGGCGATGCCGGTCTCTTCCAACAGTTTCGAGCAGAACTCCATCGAGTTGTCGGTGAAGTCCGAGACGTCGGCGTACACGTAGAAGGCGCCGTCGGTGGGGGCCAGGCGCTCGACACCGATGCCGCGCAGCCCGTCGAGCAGCAGCGAGCGGTTGGTCGCGTAGTGGTGCAGGTGGCCGTCGGCTTCGGCGGTGGCTTCCGGGGTGAAGGCCGCCACCGCGGCCAGCTGCGAGAGCACGGGCGGGCAGATGGTGAAGTTGCCGGTGAGGCGATCCACCGCGCGGCGTAACTCGGCCGGCACCAGCAGCCAGCCCAGCCGCCAGCCCGTCATCGCGTAGTACTTCGAAAAGCTGTTGACCACCACGGCATTTCGCGATGTCTGCCACGCGCAGCTGGTCTGTGGCGCGCCCTCGTAGACCAGCCCGTGGTACACCTCGTCGCTGATCAGCCGCGCCCCGGAGGCGTCGCACCAGGCGGCGATCGCGGCCAGCTCCTCCGGCGCGATGACCGTTCCGGTGGGGTTGGCGGGGCTCGCCACGATGACGCCCTGCACCGGGGGGTCGAGCTCGGCGAGCATCCGCGCGGTGGGCTGGAAGCGGGTCTGGGGCCCGCAGGGGATCTCCACGACCTCACATCCCAAGGCCGACAAGATGTTTCGGTAGCACGGATAGCCGGGGCTGGCCAGGGCCACGCGGTCGCCGGCGTCGAAGCAGGCCAGAAAGGTGAGCAGGAAGCCGCCGGAGGAGCCCGTGGTGATCACCACGGCGTCGGGTTCGACGTCGAGGCCGTGCTGGCGCCGGTAATCCGCGGCGATCGCGGCTCGCAGCTCGGGGGTGCCCAGCGACACCGAATAGCCCAGCTGGTTGGAATGCACGGCCTCCGCGGCGGCCGCGCGCACCGGCGCGGGCGCCCCGACGCTGGGTTGGCCCGCCGACAGGTTGACCAGATCGCCGTGGCTGCGCTGGCGTTCGGCGGCCGCCAACCAGACATCCATCACGTAGAACGGTGGGATGCCCGCGCGCAGCGAGACACGATCGGTCACGGCGTGTTGAGTACCTCGGATTCAAGCCGGTTAAGCAGCTCCTGCGGCGTGTCCAGCAGGTGCGCGCTGCCGTGGGCGCGTTTGAGGTACAGGTGCATGTCGTGTTCCCACGTGATCGCGATGCCGCCGTGCAACTGGATGCCCTCGGCGGCCACCGTGTTCAGCGCCTCGGTGGCGGCCAGCCGTGCGGCGGCGGCGTTGGTGGGTGAGGGCTCGTCACACGCGTCGGACACGACGGCCTTCGCCGCGGCGACCGTGACATACAGGTCGGCCATCCGATGCTTGAGCGCCTGAAAGCTGCCGATCGGCCGGCCGAATTGCACTCGGTCCTTGGCGTATTCGACGGTCAGCTCCAGACAGCGTTCGGCGGCGCCGATCTGCTCGGCGGCCAGCAGGACGGCAGCCTTGTCCGCCAGGCCGGGGTCCGCGCCGATCGCCTCGGCCTCCTGCGGTTGCACCCGGGCCAGGCGCCGGGTCGGGTCCATGGTGGTGACGGCCTGCGCGCTGAAGCGGGTCCACCTGCTCAGCCGGCCGTCCTCGACGGCGACCACGACGTCGGCGATGTCGCCGTTGACCACGTAGTCGGGATCGAGCACCAGCGCGCCGATCGCGGTGCCCTCGGCCAGGCCCTCCAGCGTCGCGGCGTCGGGCTCGGGGGCGCTCAGCAGCGCCAGCTCGGCCAGCGTGGTGCCCAGCAGCGGGGAGGGCACCAGGGCGCGGCCCAGCTCCTGCAAAACCGCTGCGGCGTCGGCCAATTCACCGCCGGCGCCGCCCAGTTCCTCCGGTATCACCAGGGCCGCGGCGCCGACCTGCTCGCACAGCAGCCGCCAGAGCGATTCGTCGTAGCCGCGATCGGACTCCATGGCGGCGCGCACCGCCGCCGGGCCGGCGTGCTTGGCGACCAGCGCGGCGACGGTCTCGCGGAGCAGCTCGCGTTCTTCAGTCATGGGTGCCGCTCCTTCTCATCGCTACGCTCTGCATCGTCGCGGCGCGAGTCATGGGTGCCGCTCCTTCTCATCGCTAGGCTCTGCATCGTCGCGGTGCGAGTCACAGCGCCTCCAGCACTCGTCGCCGATGTTCTTCCAGTGTGCCCCAGGCGGATCGCAGCGCCTGCACCCGCAGCAGCAACAGCGACAGGTCGTGTTCCTGGGTGAACCCGATCGCGCCGTGGGTCTGCAGCGCCGACCGCGCGGCCAGCAGGCCCGCGTCGGAGGCCGCCGCCTTGGCCGCGCTCACGTCCCGGGGGTCCAGCGTCAGCGCCGCGCCGTGCACCAGCGGCCGGGCCAGTTCGATGGCGATGTGCACGTCGGCGAGCTTGTGCTTGATCGCCTGATACGAGCCGATCACCCGGCCGAACTGGGTGCGTTGCTTGGCGTAGTCGACGGCGGCGTCGCGCAGCGCCTCGGCGGCGCCGACCAGTTGCGCGGCGGTACCCAGCGTGCCGAACTCGTAGGCGCGCTTGCCGTCTGCTTCCCAAGCGGAGCCGGTCGGGGTCACGTCATACAGGTGGCGGCTGGGGTCGACGGACTCGTGCTCTTCCCCCGCGGTGGCTTCGGTGACCCCCTCGTCACCGGCCAGCAGCACCAGGTTCGCCACGTCGGCGTCGACGGCCCGCGGCACCCGCGGCGGCAGCGCGACCGTGGCGATCAGCTCGCCGGCAGCGAGGCCGGCGCACCGCTCGGCGTGATCGTCGGAGTCGAGCAATACCGGTGCCACGGCGATGGATTCGACCACCGGGCCGGGCACGCACCAGCGCCCTAGGCGTTCGAGGGCGAGGACGAGGTCGATCGGGTCCGCCCCGATGCCGTCGAATTTCTCCGGCACGGCCAAGGCGGTGACACCCAAGTTGGCCAGCTGTTCCCACACCTTGCGGCCCGGCGCGGTGTCGCCCGCCGCCCACGCCCGCACGGCGCTGGGCAGGTCCGCCGAGCCGAGCGCGGCGTCGATGCTGGCCGCGAAGTCACGCTGCTGTTCGTCTAGCGCAAATCTCACTTCTTGCCCCCGGACTTCTCGCGCGGCAGGCCCAGCAACCGCTCGGAGATGATGTTGCGCTGAATTTCGTTGGTGCCGGCATAGATCGGGCCGCCCAGCGCGAACAGCAGACCTTCGGTCCACGGGCCGGCGAGTTCCCCGTCCGCGGCCAGGATGTCGAGCGCGGTCTGGTGCAGTTCGACGTCGAGGTCGGACCAGAACACTTTGGTCACCGACGATTCGGCCCCCAGCTCACCACCGAGTGCCAGCCTGGTCACCGTGCCGAAGGTCTGCAGCCGGTAGGCCTGCGCCTTGATCCAGCCGTCGGCGACCCGGTCGGCGAACGCGGCCGGTGCGCCGGCCTCCTTCCAAAGCTGCACCAACCGTTCCGCCGTCGCCAGGAAGCGGGCCGGGCTGCGCAGCGACATGCCGCGTTCGTTGCTCGACGTGCTCATCGCCGCCCGCCAGCCCTCGTGCGGGGTGCCGATCACGTCCTCGTCGGGGACGAAGACGTCGTCGAGGAAGATCTCGCCGAATCCGGTGTCGCCGCCCAGTTGGACGATCGGCCGCACGGTCACGCCCTTGGCCTTCAGGTCGAACATGAAGTAGGTCAGCCCGTTGTGGCGCTCGGCGCCGGGGTCGGAGCGGAACAGCCCGAATCCCCGCTCGGCGAACGGCGCCCGTGAGCTCCAGATCTTCTGCCCGTTGAGCAGCCAGCCGCCGTCGGTCGCCGTCGCGGTGGACCGCAGCGACGCCAGGTCGCTGCCCGATTCGGGCTCGGACCACGCCTGCGCCCAGATCTCCTCGCCGCTGGCCATTTTGGGCAGGATCCGGTCGCGCTGCTCTTCGGTGCCGTGCGCAAACAGCGTCGGGGCCAGCATCGAGGTGCCGTTGGCGCTGGCCCGGCCGGGCGCCCCGGCACGGAAGTACTCCTCTTCGAACACCACCCAGTGCAGCAGCGGCGCGTCGCGGCCGCCGTAGCGCTTCGGCCAGGTGATCACCGAAAGCCCGGCGTCGAACAGCACCCGGTCCCAATGCCGGTGCTGCTCAAAGCCTTCGGCGTTGTCGTATGACTTCGTCGGGATCGACTCGGCATTGGCCGACAAGAATTCCCGGACCTCGGCCTGGAAAGCCAAGGTGTCGTCGTCTAGATCCAGATCCATCAGTCCAGCTCTCGCAGTTGTGGTTTGAGCACCTTGCCGCCGGCATTGCGCGGCAACGCGTCGACGAACCGCACCGACCTCGGTGTCTTGAAGTTCGCCAAATGCTCACGGGTGTATGCGATCACAGATTGTTCGTCGAGTTGTGCCCCCGGGCGGGTGACCAGAAACGCCCGGCCGACTTCGCCGAGTCGCTCGTCGGGAACCCCGATCACCGCCGCATCGGCCACACCGTCGAGCCGGGCCAGCACCTGCTCGATCTCGGCGGGGTACACGTTGAATCCCCCGCAGATGTACATGTCCTTGAGCCGGTCGGTGATGCGCAGGTTGCCGGCCGCGTCCAGCACACCGATGTCACCGGTGTGCAGCCAACCGTCGGCATCGATGGCGGCGGCGGTGGCCGCCGGGTCGTCGAGGTAGCCCAGCATCACGTTGGGCCCACGCAGCAACACCTCTCCCGATTCGCCGGATTCCCCGGAGTCGATGCGCAATTCGAAGTCGGCGAACGGGCGCCCGCAGGTGGTGGCGACGGTGACCGCGTCGTCGTCGGCGCGGCACATGGTTCCCATGCCGTTGGCCTCGGTGAGGCCGTAAGCCGTCAGCACGATGTCGATGTCGAGTTCGGACTGCATGCGCTCGACCAACACGACCGGCACGGTGGCCGCCCCCGTCACCGCGAAGCGCAGCGAGCTCAGGTCGTAATCGCCACGAGCCGGATGATCGAGCAGGGTCTGGTAAATCGTTGGCGGACCGGGCAATACGGTGATGCGGTGTTGCTCGATCGCCCGCAGCGCGCGCAGCGGGTCGAAGGTGAGGTGGGGGATCAGCGTCGCGCCGGTCTGCAGGCACGCCAGGATGCCGGCCTTGTAGCCGAAGTTGTGAAAGAACGGGTTGATGCACAGGTAGCGGTCGTCGGCGGTGATCTTGCCGTTGGCGGCCCACGACGCCGAGGCCGACAGCGACTGCCGGTGCGCGCACAGCACGCCCTTGCTGCGGCCGGTGGTGCCCGACGTGAACAGGATGTCGCTGACGTCGTCGGGTGTGACCGCCGCGGCCCGGGCGGCCACCGCGTCGAGATCGGTGCCGCCGGCGATGAATTCGTCCCAGGTGCCATCCGCGGCATCGATCGGTATCCGCACAATGTGCCGCAGCGCGGGCAGCGCCGCCCGATCCAGGTCGGCGACGCGGTCGTTGCCCAGGAACTCGCCCATGCCGAACAGCACCGGCGCCTCGACGCGGGCCAGGATGTCACCGGCCTCCGCGGCGGTGTAGCGGGTGTTCAGCGGGACCATCGCGGCGCCGGCGTGGTGGATCGCCAGGCAGGCCACCACCCAATGCCAGGTGTTGGGGGACCAGATCGCCACCCGGTCGCCGGGCTGCACGCCCAGCGCGATCAGCGCCGCCGCCGACCGGTGCACCTCGTCGCGCAACGCCGCGGCGGTGAACGACCGGTCCTCGGTGACCAACGCGTCGTGATCGGGGAGTTGGCGCGCGAAACGATCCAGCGCCGCGGGCACGGTGCGGGGATCGGTGGTCATCGGCGCTTCTCCTACGGCGGCCTAACAAAGCAAGTGCTTGGTAGGTTAGCCTACAAGGCATGCAGGACGTCGAGGAGTTCCGGGCCGAGGTCCGCTCTTGGCTCGCCGACAATCTGGTCGGTGAATTCGCAGCTCTCAAGGGTCTCGGGGGCCCCGGCCGCGAGCACGAGGCCTTCGAGGAACGCCGGGCCTGGAACCAGCATCTCGCCAAGGCCGGACTGACCTGCCTGGGCTGGCCGGTCGAACACGGCGGCCGCGGCCTGTCCACCGCGCACCGGGTGGCGTTCTACGAGGAGTACGCCCGCGCCGACGCCCCGGACAAGGTCAACCACTTCGGCGAGGAGCTGCTGGGGCCGACGCTGATCGCGTTCGGGACACCCGAGCAGCAGCAGCGTTTCCTGCCCAAGATCCTCGATGTCACCGAGCTGTGGTGCCAGGGCTATTCGGAACCCGGCGCCGGCAGCGACCTGGCCAACGTGGCGACCACCGCCGAACTCGACGGCGACCACTGGGTGATCAACGGCCAGAAGGTCTGGACGTCGCTGGCGCATTGGGCGCAGTGGTGCTTCGTGGTCGCGCGCACCGAGAAGGGCTCCAAGCGGCACGCTGGGTTGTCGTATCTGCTGGTGCCGCTGGACCAGCCGGGCGTGGAAGTGCGGCCGATCATCCAGCTGACCGGCGACTCGGAATTCAACGAGGTGTTCTTCGACGACGCCCGCACCGAGGCCAACCTGGTGGTCGGCGAGCCCGGTGACGGCTGGCGGGTCGCGATGGGCACGCTGACGTTCGAGCGCGGCGTCTCGACGCTCGGGCAACAAATCCGTTACGCCCGTGAGCTTTCCAACCTCGCCGAGCTCGCCCAGCGGACCGGCGCGGCTGACGACCCGTTCATCCGCGAGCGGCTGACCCGGGCGTGGACGGGCCTGCGGGCCATGCGTTCGTACGCGCTGGCCACGATGGACGTCGAGCAGCCGGGCCAGGACAACGTGTCGAAGCTGTTGTGGGCCAACTGGCATCGCGATCTGGGCGAGCTGGCGATGGACGTCGTCGGCAAGCCGGGCCTGACCCTGGCCGACGGCGAGTTCGACGAGTGGCAGCGGCTGTTCCTGTTCAGCCGCGCCGACACCATCTACGGCGGGTCCAACGAGATCCAGCGCAACATCATCGCCGAGCGGGTGCTCGGCCTACCCCGAGAGGTTAAGGGATGAGTCTGTCCGAAGCTCCCAAAGAGATTGCCGGACATGGACTTCTGCAGGGCAAGGTGGTGGTCGTGACGGCCGCCGCCGGCACCGGGATCGGCGCGGCGACCGCGCGGCGGGCGTTGGCCGAGGGTGCCGACGTGGTGATCTCCGACCACCACGAACGGCGCCTGGGGGAGACGGCCGAGCAGCTCGCCGCGCTGGGGCAGGGCCGCGTCGAGCACGTGGTCTGCGACGTGACCTCGACCGCTCAAGTCGACGCCCTCATCGCGTCGACCACCGCTCGGATGGGCCGGATCGACGTGCTGGTCAACAACGCCGGGCTCGGCGGACAGACGCCGGTCGTCGACATGACCGACGAGGAATGGGATCGCGTCCTCAACGTGACGTTGACGTCGGTGCTGCGTGCCACGCGCGCGGCGCTGCGCTACTTCCGCGAGGCACCACACGGCGGCGTCATCGTCAACAACGCCAGCGTCCTGGGCTGGCGGGCCCAGCACTCGCAGTCGCACTACGCGGCCGCCAAGGCCGGCGTGATGGCCCTGACCCGGTGCAGCGCAATCGAAGCCGCCGAGTATGGGGTACGGATCAACGCGGTGTCGCCGAGCATCGCGCGGCACAAGTTTCTGGAGAAAACGTCGTCGGCCGATCTGCTCGACCGACTGTCGGCGGGCGAGGCCTTCGGCCGCGCCGCCGAGCCGTGGGAGGTCGCGGCCACCATCGCCTTCCTCGCCAGCGACTACTCCAGCTACCTGACCGGCGAGGTCATCTCGGTATCCAGTCAGCACCCGTGAGAGCCGGCCCGCTGGCCAAGCAAGCGCTTGGTTGATACTCTGGTCGGGTGGACCGAGTGACCGGTCAGGCCAACAGCCGGCGAGACGAGTTGCTGGAGCTTGCCGCGACCATGTTCGCCGAGCGCGGGCTGCGCGCCACCACGGTGCGCGACATCGCCGACAGCGCCGGCATCCTGTCGGGCAGCCTGTACCACCACTTCTCGTCCAAAGAGGAGATGGTCGACGAGCTCTTGCGCAGCTTCCTGGACTGGTTGTTCGCCCGGTACCGCGAGATCGTGGACGGCGAGGCCAACCCGCTGGAGCGGCTCAAGGGGCTGTTCATGGCGTCGTTCGAGGCGATCGAGCACCGGCACGCGCAGGTCGTCATCTACCAGGACGAAGCCCAGCGGCTGTTGTCACAGCCCCGGTTCTCCTACATCGAGGACATGAACCGGCAACAGCGCAAGATGTGGCTCGAGCTGCTCCATCAGGGCGTCGACGAGGGCTACTTCCGTCCCGATCTCGACGTCGACCTTGTCTACCGCTTCATCCGTGACACCACGTGGGTGTCGGTGCGCTGGTATCAGCCCGGCGGTCCGCTCACCGCGCAGCAGGTGGGTCAGCAATACCTCGCCATCGTTCTTGGCGGGATCACCAAAGAAGGAGTCTGAAATGCCAGAGGCCTACGTCATCGACGCCGTGCGTACTGCGGTCGGCAAGCGCGGCGGATCGCTGGCCGGAGTGCATCCGGTCGACCTGGGTGCGCTGGGATGGCGCGGACTGCTCGACCGGGTCGACGTCGACCCCGCCGCAGTCGACGACGTGATCGCCGGCTGCGTCGATGCCATCGGGGCGCAGGCCGGCAACATCGCGCGCCTCTCCTGGCTGGCCGCGGGCTACCCCGAAGAGGTGCCCGGCGTTACCGTCGACCGCCAGTGCGGCTCCAGTCAGCAGGCCATTTCCTTTGGCGCACAGGCGATTATGTCCGGCACCGCCGACCTCATCGTCGCCGGGGGCGTGCAGAACATGAGCCAGATCCCGATCTCGTCGGCCATGACCGTCGGCGAGCAGTTCGGCTTCACCTCCCCGACCAACGAGTCCAAGCAGTGGCTGCATCGCTACGGCGACCAGGAGATCTCGCAGTTTCGCGGCTCGGAGCTGATCGCCGAGAAGTGGAACCTGTCGCGCGAAGAGATGGAGCGATACGCGCTGACCAGTCACGAGCGCGCGTTCGCGGCGATCCGGGGCGGCCACTTCGACAACGAAATCATCACCGTGGAAACCGAATCCGGGCCGTTCCGGGTCGACGAGGGCCCGCGCGAATCGTCGCTGGAGAAGATGGCCGGCCTCAAGCCTCTGGTCGAGGGCGGCCGGCTGACGGCGGCCATGGCCAGCCAGATCTCCGACGGGGCCAGCGCGGTGCTGCTGGCGTCCGAGCGGGCCGTCAAGGAGCACAACCTGACACCGCGGGCCCGCATCCACCACATCAGCGCACGCGCGGCCGACCCGGTCTTCATGCTGACCGGGCCGATTCCGGCGACCCGCTACGCGCTGGACAAGACCGGGCTGTCGATCGACGACATCGACACGGTCGAGATCAACGAGGCGTTCGCCCCGGTGGTCTTGGCCTGGCTCAAGGAAGTCAAGGCCGACCCGGAGAAGGTCAACCCCAACGGCGGGGCGATCGCGCTCGGGCACCCGCTGGGCGCCACCGGCGCCAAGCTGTTCACCACCATGCTCAACGAGCTCGAGCGCACCGGCGGCCGTTACGGCCTGCAGACGATGTGCGAGGGCGGGGGCACCGCCAACGTCACCATCATCGAGCGGCTGTAGCTCGCTCGGCCTTCTCGCCGCTCGGCTACGGGGTCGCCAGAACGAGCCCGATGCCGCCCAGGGCGAGCAGCCAACTGGTGAAGCTGCCGACGAGGAAGTACTCGGTCACCTCGTCGATGCCGACGTCGCCGTTACCGCCCTTCTGCGCGTTCAACTCCGGGAAGCGGATGATCCCCTTGGCGGCGACGACGGCGCTCGCCGCGGCGACCTGCCCGCCGACACCGAGGCTCAGGATCAGCAGGCGTTCCATCGGTCCCAGCAGTCTGCCGCCCTTGAGCCGGTCCGACGGCTGCGGCTGACCTTCCGGGCGCATCGCGCCCACCGAGGCAAGAACCAAGCGCACCAACTGATTTGCGGTGGCGAACTGGGCCAGGACGACGCCGACGATCATCAGCAGCCGGGTGGGCGTGACGTGGGTGAGCGGCAGGTGCACCCAGGACGACCATCGAGCGATCGCGCCGTTGGTCGGCGACGACCACCCGGACAGCAGCATCAGCAGTGCGAGCGCGGCGCCGAACACCGCCAGGGCCGCGCCTTGCCGGCTACCGCTGTGTTCGCTTCGCGCGCACAGCCATTCCCAGGCCACTACCGCCGCGGCGGCCAGCACCAGCAAGGGGATGTCGCCGGCATGCCAGAGGGCTCCCGCTGCGGCGCACGCCACCACCACGACCGGCCCGATCACGAGCGACGGCCATACCGTGCGGAGCGCTCGCCGACCGAGATCGGCGACTGCGAGCGCCGTGAGGAATACCGCGACGGCGCTCACGGCAGACTCCGAAGATAGTGGCTGGCAAGGACAATCAGATCCAAACCATCGCGGCTCGCGCGCTGAGACACCGCGGATGGACTGATGCCCTCGTCCGCGGCGAGCTCCTTTTTGGTTCGGCCCGTCATCAAGCCCCTCACGATCCGCAACGATCTTTCGTCGAGCGATCCAAGCAGATGGTCCCGACAAATCAGCGCCGCGTTGACCGCCGCGGCGTCGGTGCGTGTGTCACCGTCCGCCCGGAACGTCGTGCGTACCAACGCGAAGCCGGGTTGCCGCTGGGCCTCTGCGGTCTGCTGGATGGCCGCCCGTGCGCTCCACCAACCGGGCCCGTCCTGAATTCCCGCGTCGGCATCGAGGATGGTGACCGCGCCCCATCCGATGCCGAAACGGACGTCGATGTCCGGGGCGAGCAGCAGGCGGACGGTCAATGCCGCGTCGATGGCGGCCCCGACGGTGGGGTAGCTGCCCTGGAACTCGTCGCCGACGGTGAAGGCGGGCGGGTCGATCGCGCCGTCGCCCACTTCCCGCAGAGCCGCGGACAGGGCGCGGTGCAACCCGGGGCGATCGGTGGCATGCCGGGAACCGACGACATCACCGATCAGCGTCGCGCGAGATGAAGGCTGTGGCTTCATCCGATCCATTTGAAGAGTATAGCTTAATTACATCAAGATTCAGCAAATAGCTTCACAAGCGGCGCGTGGCTACTCGTGCACCAGGGCGGATGCCGCCCGCAGGTGCTCGATGGCGTCCCGCACGATCGAATCGATCAGCTCGGCGCACGACGGCAGATCCTCGAGGATGCCCGCCACCTGCCCGGAGGCCAGCACCCCGGCCTCCGTATTGCCGTCCACCAGACCGGCTTTCAACAGCATCGGGGTGTTGGCCGCCATGACGACCTGCGACCAGGTCAGCTCCTTGCCGTGCCGCATCGCCAGGCCGTCGCTGATCATCGACCGCCACGTCATCCGTGACATGTGCTTGAACTTGGCCGCGTTGCGCACCGCGGCGGTCAGACCCCGCACCGGCGAACCGTTTTCCAGCTTCTCGACCAGGCCGGTGCGCAGGACCCGGTGCGGCATGCCGTCGACGCGGGTGGTGACGACGGTGCCGTCCAGCGCCGCCTCCAGGTAGCGCCGCTTGACCGCGTCGGGCACGGTCGAATCCGAGGTCAGCAGGAAACGCGTGCCCATCGCGACACCGGCGGCGCCGTAGCTCAGGGCGGCCGCCAACCCGCGCCCGTCGAAGAATCCGCCCGCGGCGATGACGGGAATGCCGGTGCCTCGCACGGCGTCCAGCACCGAGGGCAGCAGCAGCGTGGTGGCGACGGGACCGGTGTGCCCGCCACCCTCGCCGCCCTGCACGATCATCGCGTCCGCACCCCACCCGGCGACCTTGCGGGCGTGCTTGGCCGCGCCGATCGACGGAATCACCACCGCGCCGGCCTCTTTGAGCCGGGCGATGAGCTCCTGCTTGGGCGCCAGGGCAAAGGACGCCACCTTGACGCCTTCGCGGATCATCAGATCGACCCGGTCGCCGGCATCGGCCGCGTCGGCGCGGATGTTCACGCCGAACGGCTTGTCCGTGGCGGCCTTGACCTTGGCGATGGCCGTCGCCAATTCGTCCAGCGTCATGGTGGCCGACGCCAAAATGCCCAGCCCGCCCGCGTTCGCGGTGGCCGACACCAGGCGCGCCCCGGCCACCCAACCCATCCCGGTTTGCACCACCGGGTGCTCGACACCGACCAGCTCGGTCAGCGGCGTGCGCAACCTGGTCATACCCACCGCCGACGATAAACGGAGCGGTGCGATGGGAAAAAGGGAGGAGGAGGCGGCGTAACCATCAACGTATCTCTCGGTCGCGCAACGACTTCGGATCGATCGTTTCGCGGATGAGGCGCAGTTCGTCCGCGGTGGGCAGCCGGGTCTCCTCGGCGTCCTCGAGCCCATGGATCTCGAACGAGGTGGCCTCGCGGACCTCGTCCGGCGAGACCCCTGGGTGCAGGCTCAGCGCCCGCATGGTCCGGTCGGGCCCGCCGAAGTCGAAGACGCCGAGGTTCGACACGACCCGGTAGGTGTTGGCGAACCGAAACGCCGGATTGTCGGCATCGACGTTGTCCCAACCGATCCCGCAGACCACGTCCACCTTCTCGCTGAACACCCGCTTGGAATGGTTGCCCACCCAATAGCTGGTCGCGTGGTTGATGGCGTTGCCCGGGGCGCCGCGCACGCCGAACATCTGGCGTTTGGGTTGCTGCAACGGGCCGAACGCCGAGATGTTCTGATTGCCAAACCGGTCAACCTGATTGGCGCCCATCACCACGTGGCGGCGCCCCCAGGCCAGCGTCTCGAACACCCGGCCGAACGGCATCCAGCCCTCGACGGTACCGGTCGCGCCGAGCGCCGGGGTGTCGGCCAGCAGTTGGGCCTCGCCGTCGGTCAGCAAGATATCGGGGGAGAAGGTCAAGCGGGCTAGCCGCGCCCCGACGGAGGCCATGTTGGTCATCGGGCTGACCATGATCTCGCCCGCGTCCCTGAACAATTCGGCACAGGCGACTGCGCACACTTCGGCGCGGGTGCTGCTCACTTTCAGGCCTCCTCTGCGAATGCGCGAACCGCCGCCTGGTAGTCGTCTTCGGTGCCCGACAGGTAGGTCTGGGTGAACTTCTGCCAGCCCTCGTCGGTCGACGCCGCCTCGGCGTAGTGCCGCTGGAACTTCTCGTCGCGCCCGTAATCCGGTGCGGCGGTGGTGAAGTGGGCACCGTTGGGCGCCTCCACGACGCTGTCGACCATCATCCGGTTGACCAGCAGTGCCTGCGGCGGCACCGCCTTGATCAGTTCGTCGGTGGATACGATGCGCTCGACCGACAGGTGGCGCCTGTCGGCGGCCATCAGGAACAGATCGTCGAAGTAGGGGTCGATCCCGGTGTAGGCGGCGTTGCCCCGGCTGTCGCCGAGGTTGAGGTGGACGAATGCGGCGTCCAGGCGCAGCGCGGGCATGGCGATCAGCGTTTCGTGGCCGCCGTCCGTGGGGTACGGCGAAGTGACGGTCTGCAGTTCACCCTCCCAGAAGTCGGGCACCGAACTGCCCAGCCCGGCCCGGATCGGCAGGAACGGCAGGCGTTGCGCGGCGGCCTGTAACCCGCAGCGCAGCATGCCCTCGTCCATTTCGCGGGCCTCGATCGCCCCGGCCGCCCGGGCCTTGGCGAACCACGGGTCGTAGAACGGCGGGGAGTCCAGCGAGACGAACCCGTAGTAGACGCGCTTCACCTTGCCGGCCGAGCACAGCAGCCCCAGGTCGGGCCCGCCGTAGGTGACCACGGTCAGGTCGGTGACATCGGTGCGCAGCAGGGCGCGCACGAATGCCATTGGCTTGCGCCGAGATCCCCATCCGCCGATGCCGATGGTCATGCCGCTGCGCACCTGCGCGACGGCCTCGTCGAGGGTGGTTCTCTTGTCGCTCACGCGTCCTTGCCCTTCGTCGTGCCGGCGAACGCGTCGCGGTGCTCGTCGGCCACCCCGGCGAGATTGAGCTCGAACGTAAAGCCTTGCTCCATCCGGTAACTCGAGTTGACGCGTTGCACGTCGATGAGGTTCAGTGCCTCCTTGGCCGCCCGGATGACCCGGGTGTCCTTGGCGGCGATGTCGCGCGCGACCCGCAATGCGGCCTCGTCCAGCTGATCCCGCGGCACGATCTCGTGCACCGAACCGAAGTGGTGCAGGGTGGCGGCGTCGACGGTGGCGGCGGTGAAGAACAGCCGTCGCATCAGGTGCTGGGGCACCAGCCGGGACAGGTGGGTGGCCGCGCCGAGCGCGCCGCGCTCCACCTCGGGGAGCCCGAAGGTGGCGTCCTCGGAGGCGACGATGACGTCGGAGTTGCCGACCAGGCCGATGCCGCCGCCGACGCAGAATCCGTTCACGGCCGCGACGACGGGCACCGCGCACTCATAGACGGCGCGGAACGCGGCGAAGCAGCCGCGGTTGGCGTCGATCAGCGCGGTGAATCCCTCGGTGCGCTGCATCTCCTTGATGTCGACCCCGGCGTTGAAGCCGCGGCCCTCGGCCCGCAGGATGACGACGTGGGTTTGCGGGTCCTGGCCGGCCGCGGTGACGGCGTCGGCCAGTTCGAACCAGCCGCGCGACGGGATGGCGTTGACGGGCGGGTAGTCGACGGTAACCGCGACGATGCCCGGTTCGGTGGTTGTGGATGTGATGGTCAAGGTGCCACTTCCTTGTGGGGTAACTACCTAAGCAAGCACTTGCTTGGTACGCTAGCACAGTGACTCGCGCCGAAGCATGCCCCCCGTTTGCAGAAGCCATGAACTTGGGGCTGGCCGGGCGGGTGGTTCTCGTCACCGGCGGCGTTCGCGGGGTGGGCGCCGGAATTAGCGCGGTTTTCGCCGCGCAGGGCGCCACCGTCGTCACCTGCGCGCGACGGCCGGTCGAGGGATCGCCCTATGAGTTCCACTCCTGCGACGTCCGCGATGACGACGCGGTCAGTGAATTGATCGACACCGTCGCGGACCGGCACGGGGGCCTCGATGTCGTCGTCAACAACGCCGGGGGATCGCCCTACGTGCTGACCGCGGAGTCCAGCGCCAAGTTCAACCGCAAGATCATCGAGCTCAATCTCATTGGCGCGCTGTCTGTTTCGCAGCACGCGAACGACAAGATGCAAGCCCAGCCGCGCGGCGGGTCGATCATCAACATCTGCAGCCTGTCGGGGCGTCGACCCTCCCCGGGTACCGGCGCGTACGGGGCGGCCAAGGCGGGGCTGGAGAGCCTCACCCAGACCTTGGCCGTGGAATGGGGACCCAAGGTCCGGGTCAACGCCTGTGTGGTCGGCATGGTGGAGACCGAACAATCGGAACTGTTCTACGGCGACGCAGAATCGATCGCCGCGATCTCGAAGAACGTGCCGCTCGGCCGGCTGGCCAAACCGGACGACATCGGCTGGGCCGCGGCGTTTCTGGCCTCGGACGCGGCCTCCTACATCAGCGGCGCCTCGCTAGAGGTGCACGGCGGCGGCGAGCCCCCGCACTACCTGGCCACCACGAACGCGAACGCGATCAAGTAGAGGAGAAAACAACTATGGGAGTGGTTGACGGCCGCGTCGTCATCGTCACCGGAGCCGGCGGGGGTATCGGTCGCGCGCACGCGCTGGCCTTCGCCGCCGAGGGTGCGCGGGTGGTGGTCAACGACATCGGGGTGGGCCTGGACGGTTCACCGGCGGGCGGCGGCAGCGCCGCCCAGGGGGTGGTCGACGAGATCATCGCCGCCGGGGGCGAAGCCGTCGCCAATGGTTCCAACGTCGCCGACTGGGACCAGGCTGCCGAACTGATTCGGACCGCCGTCGAAACATTCGGCGGCCTGGACGTTTTGGTGAACAACGCCGGCATCGTGCGCGACAGGATGATGGCCAACACCAGCGAGGAGGAGTTCGACGCCGTCGTCGCCGTGCACCTCAAGGGCCACTTCGCCACGATGCGGCACGCCGCGTCGTATTGGCGTGGGTTGTCCAAAGAGGGCAAAACCGTTGACGCGCGGATCATCAACACGAGCTCGGGCGCCGGCCTGCAGGGCAGTGTCGGGCAGGGCAACTACAGCGCCGCCAAGGCGGGCATCGCGGCGATGACGCTCGTCGGCGCGGCCGAGATGGGCCGCTACGGCGTCACCGTCAACGCCATCGCTCCCTCGGCGCGCACCCGCATGACCGAGACCGTCTTCGCCGAGATGATGTCCACCCAGGATCAGGATTTCGACGCGATGGCCCCGGAAAACATTTCCCCCCTGGTGGTTTGGCTGGGTAGCGCCGAATCGCGCGACGTGACCGGCAAGGTGTTCGAGGTCGAGGGCGGCAAGATTCGCGTCGCCGAGGGCTGGGCGCACGGGCCGGAGATCGACAAGGGGGCGCGGTGGGATCCCGCGGAGCTGGGACGCGTCGTCGCCGACCTGCTCGCCAAGGCGCGCCCGCCGGTCCCGGTCTACGGCGCCTGACGCGGCGCCCGCGCCGAACGTGCACTCACGGCGATGATTTCGCCGATTCTTCGCCGTCGGTGCACGCTCGCCGAGGGGGTTCGCACACCACGAGCGGGATGACCCGGTCGGCGGCTTCGCGGTACTTGCGGTAGGGCGGGTACATCCGCATCAGCGGCGGCCAATAGCGTTCGCGCTCGGCGTCGGTCGCGTCGCGCGCGATCAATTCCAGGCGCTGAGCCCGGATCTGCACCCGCACCTCGGGATTCTCCCGAAGGTTCAGATACCACACCGGGTCTTCGTCGCGGCCGCCGAACGACGCGGGCAAAATCACCCGTTCACCGTCGCGCAGGTAGAGCGTCGCGGTGGTCCGCGGCCGGTTGGACTTGCGTCCGGTCGTGGTCAGCAGCGCCGCCGGGAATCGCAGCAATTTCGCGCCGATCCTGCCGTTGGTTCGACGGTACACCCAGATGTGCAGGCGCGCGAAGTACTTGAGCAGCAGCGCAATCGGGCGCGAGTTGCGGATCCAGCGACGCTCGGACATCTTGCCCAGGATGGTTCCCCATCCGGGCGATTTGAAACTCTAGGGGTCGCAGATGACGACCGGGATCACCCGATCGGTCCAGGACCGGTAATCGTCGAACGAGGGATACATGGCGTCCAACTTCGGCCAGTACTCGGCCCGTTCCGCCTCGGTGGCGTCGCGGGCCTGCAGGTGAAGCACCTCGTCCTTGATCTGCACGGACACTTTGGGATTGGCCTTGAGGTTGAGGTACCACAGCGGGTGCTTGTCGCTGCCGCCCTTCGATGCGACCAGTACCACCCGATCGCCCTCGCGCAGGTAAAGCAGCGGGCTCACCCGCGGTTCGCCGGTCTTGCGTCCCGTCGTGGTGAGCAGCGCGACGGGGGCCTTCTGGAAAGTGCCGCCGAATTTTCCATTGCTGCGTCGGTATATCCATGCGTTGCCCTTGGCCATCCACTTGATGATGAAGGCGACCCAGGGTGAGTTCAGTGCGCGTGGCTTCGGTTTCGGCATGATGTTCCTCGACGTCCCTAACGCTGGATGAAGGGGTGGAAGCGAACCTTGATGTGGTGGATTTCGGCTTTCCCGTTTGCGCTTTCGGCCGGAATGACGAAGGTCTCGGTGACGTGCGCCGCGAGCCGACGCCCGCCCAACGCCGCCTTGGTCAGCACCTGGTACGCGGCGTGCACGTCGTCGCCGTCGATGCGGTACTCCGGCGTCGTCGTGTGCGCCAGCAACCGATACTGCGGCCCGCGATTCAGGCTGCGCCGCAGGTGATTTCCGGAGAACCCGTTCTTGATGCCCTGCTCGATGCGGGTGCAGCCGGCCGCGAACGGGACGGTGTCGCCGTCATGGCTGACCAGCGCGTCGATGTAGGACTGCGCCGCGGCGATGCGGCTCTCTTCGGAGACGAGCAAGGGGGAACTAGATGCGCTCGATGATGGTGCCGGTGGACAGGGCGCCGCCCGCGCACATCGTGATCAATGCGGTGGTCTGGTCGGTGCGCTCCAATTCGTGCAGCGCGGTGGTGATCAGCCGGCTGCCGGTCGACCCGACCGGGTGGCCGAGCGCGATGGCGCCGCCGTTGACGTTGACCCTGGCCATGTCCGGCTCGTGCACCCGCGCCCAGGACAACACCACCGAGGCGAACGCCTCGTTGATCTCGACGAGGTCGATGTCCCCCATCTTCATGCCGGCCTTCTCCAGCACCTTGGCCGTCGACTGCACCGGCCCGTCGAGGTGGTAGTAGGGCTCGGCGCCGACCAACGCCTGACTGACGATGCGGGCGCGCGGCCGCAGGCCCAAAGCCTTGGCCTTGTCCTCGTCCATCCACAGCACGGCCGCCGCGCCGTCGGAGATCTGCGACGACGTTCCCGCCGTGTGGATCCCGCCTTCGAGGACCGGCTTCAGCGCGCTCAGACCCGACAGGGTCGTCTCGCGCAGGCCCTGGTCGCGAGAGATGGTGACGCGCTCCGACGTCGGCTGCTTGTTCTCGTCGAGCGCCGGGGCCTCGATGGGGGAGATCTCACGGTCGAAGCGGCCCTCGTCCCAGGCCTGCTTGGCCCTGGCCTGCGAGTTGAAGCCGAACTCGTCGATCTCCTCGCGGGTGATGCCGCGCCGCTTGGCGATCCGCTCGGCGGCGGTGAACTGGTCGGGCAGGTCGATGTCCCACGACGCGGGCCGCAGGATGCTGCGGTCGGGGCCCGCGTTGGCGCCGAGGCCGACGCGGCTCATGGCCTCGATGCCACACGCGATACCGATGTCGATGGCGCCGGCGGCGATCAGCCCGGCGACCAGGCCGTTGGCCTGCTGGCCGCTGCCGCACTGGCAGTCCACGGTCATGGCGCCGACGTGCTCGGGCAGACCGGCCACCAGCCAGCTGACCCGGCTGATGTTGTTGGACTGTTCGCCGTACTGCGTGACGCAGCCGCCGATGACCTGTTCGACGTCGCCGGCTTCGATGCCTGCCTTCTCAACCAGCGCCTTCTGCACCGCACCCAACAGCTCGGTGGCGTGCAGCCCTGACAACCAGCCATTGCGCTTGCCGATCGGGCTGCGAGTGGCTTCGACGATTACCGGGTTACCCATGACGCCAGGCTAGAACACGTTTCATTACTATGACAAGCGAGGATGCGTCGCCGCCTTTTGTCTGCGGTGGAGGCATGTTTTACTGGCACCAGAGCATCACTAGGACAACTAGTGTCCTGGGATCGCAAGTCATCGAGGACTGTAGTTAGGAGAAGTAGCGTGCCCAGTCCGAATCTTCCGCCCGGGTTTGATTTTCTCGATCCGGACGTCAGTGTCAAAGGCCTCCCGGTCGCGGAGTTGGCCGAAGTGCGCAAGTCCGAGCCGATCTTCTGGGTAGACGTCCCGGGCGGCACGGGCGGTTTTGGCGACAAAGGCTATTGGGCCATCACCAAGCACAAGGACGTCAAAGAGATCTCTGTGCGCAGTGACATCTTCTCGTCTCAGCAGGACTGCGCCATCCCGGTGTGGCCGCAGGAGATGACGCGCGAGCAGATCGACCTGCAGCGCAACGTCATGCTCAACATGGACGCCCCGCACCACACGCGGCTGCGCAAGATCATCTCGCGCGGCTTCACCCCGCGGGCCATCGGACGGCTGCGCGACGAGTTGGACGCCCGCGCGCAAAACATCGCGAAGACGGCCGCCTCGTCGGGCTCCGGCGACTTCGTCGAGCAGGTCTCCTGTGAGCTGCCGCTGCAGGCCATCGCGGGTCTGCTGGGTGTTCCGCAGGAGGATCGGGACAAGATCTTCCGCTGGTCCAACGAGATGACCGGCAACGAAGACCCCGAGTACGCGCACATCGATCCCGCGATGTCCTCGGCCGAGCTGATCATGTACGCGATGAAGATGGCCGAGGAGCGCGCCAAGAACCCCGGCGACGACATCGTCACCCAGCTGATCCAGGCCGACATCGACGGCGAGAAGCTCTCCGACGACGAATTCGGGTTCTTCGTGGTCATGCTGGCCGTCGCGGGCAACGAAACCACCCGGAACTCGATCACGCACGGCATGATCGCGTTCGCGGACAACCCCGACCAGTGGGAGTTGTTCAAGAAGGAGCGCCCGGACACCGCGCCCGACGAAATCGTCCGGTGGGCAACGCCGGTCACGGCGTTCCAGCGGACCGCGCTGGAGGACTACGAGCTGTCCGGTGTGCAGATCAAGAAGGGCCAGCGGGTCGTGATGTTCTACCGCTCGGCCAACTTCGACGAAGAGGTCTTCGAGGACCCGCACAGCTTCAACATCATGCGAAACCCCAACCCGCACGTGGGCTTTGGCGGCACCGGTGCCCACTACTGCATCGGCGCCAACCTGGCCCGGATGACGATCAGCCTGATCTTCAACGCCGTGGCCGACCACATGCCGGACCTCAAGCCGATCTCCGCGCCCGAGCGGCTGCGGTCGGGGTGGCTCAACGGCATCAAGCACTGGCAGGTCGACTACACCGGCAAGTGCCCGGTGGCGCACTGATATGGCGGCCGAAGCCACGATGGATTTCGATCTCACCGCGACACAACAGGCGGTCGCCGACGTCGTGACGTCGGTGTTCGAGCGCGAATTGAGTTGGGAGGCTTTGGTCAACGGCGGCGTGACGGCGCTGCCGGTGCCCGAGCGCCTCGGCGGTGACGGGGTGGGATTGCCCGAGGTCGCCACCGTGCTGACGGAGATCGGTCGCCACGGCGCGATCACGCCGGCCCTGGCCACCCTGGGTTTCGGTGTGCTCCCCCTGGTTGACCTGGCTTCCGAGGACCAGCAGGACCGGTTTTTGGCGGGCGTCGCCAAGGGCGGCGTGCTGACCGCGGCGCTCAACGAGCCCGGCGCCGCGTTGCCGGACCGGCCGTCGACCACGTTCGCGGGCGGCCGGCTGTCGGGCACCAAGGTCGGCGTCGGCTATGCCGGACAAGCGGATTGGATGATCGTCACCGCCGACAGCGCGGTGGTCGTGGTGTCGCCGAAGGCCGGCGGCGTCGAGGTGGTCCAGACGCCGACCTCGAACGACTCCGACGAGTACACGGTCACGTTCACCGATGTCGCCGTCGAGGACGCCGACGTCTTGGCCGGCGCCACCGCGCAGCGCGTCAACCAGCTGGTGCTGGCTTCCATCGGCGCCTACGCCGACGGGCTGGTGGCCGGGGCGCTGCGGCTGACCGCCGACTACGTGGCCAACCGCAAGCAATTCGGCAAGCCGCTGTCGACCTTCCAGACCGTGGCCGCACAGCTCGCCGAGGTCTACATCGCCTCGCGCACCATCGATTTGGTGGCGAAATCGGTCGTGTGGCGGCTGTCGGAGGGGCGGGATGCCGACGACGACCTCGATGTCCTGGGGTATTGGGTCACCTCACAGGCGCCGCCGGTGATGCAGCTCTGCCATCACCTGCACGGCGGCATGGGCATGGACATCACCTATCCGATGCACCGGTACTACTCCACGATCAAGGACCTGACCCGGTTGCTGGGCGGTCCTTCTCATCGTCTCGATCTGGTGGGAGCGCAATGTTCATAGACCTGACCCCGGAGCAGCGCCAGCTGCAGGCGGAATTGCGGGAATACTTCTCGAACCTGATCTCGTCCGACGAGATGAAGGCGATGGAGCAGGACCGTCACAACGAGGCCTACCGCGCGGTGATCCGCCGGATGGGCCAGGACGGCAAGCTCGGCGTCGGGTGGCCAAAGGAGTTCGGCGGCTTGGGTTTCGGCCCGATCGAGCAGTCGATCTTCGTCAACGAGGCGCATCGCGCCGACGTGCCGCTGCCCGCGGTCACGCTGCAGACGGTCGGTCCGACCCTGCAGCAGTTCGGCAGCGAGATGCAGAAGAAGAAGTTCCTGCCGGCGATCCTGGCCGGCGAGGTGCACTTCGCGATCGGCTACACCGAGCCCGAGGCCGGTACGGACCTGGCCTCGCTGCGGACCACCGCCGTGCGTCACGGCGACGAGTACATCGTCAACGGGCAGAAGGTCTTCACCACCGGAGCCCACGACGCCGACTACATCTGGCTGGCCTGCCGCACGGACCCCGAAGCCGTGAAACACAAGGGCATTTCGATCCTGATCGTCGACACCAAGGATCCCGGTTACTCCTGGACGCCGATCATCCTGTCCGACGGCGCCCACCACACCAACGCCACGTATTACAACGATGTGCGGGTGCCCGCCGACATGCTGGTCGGCGAGGAGAACGGCGGGTGGCGGCTGATCACCACCCAGCTCAACAACGAACGCGTCATGCTCGGCCCGGCCGGGCGTACCGCGGGCATCTACGACCGGGTCCACGCCTGGGCGTCCAAGCCGGGAAGTGACGGGGTCACCCCGATCGACCACGCCGACGTCAAGCGCGCGCTCGGCGAGATTCACGCGATGTGGCGGATCAACGAGCTGCTCAACTGGCAGGTGGCCGCCGCCGGGGAGGACATCAACGTCGCCGACGCGGCGTCGACCAAAGTCTTTGGTACCGAGAAGATTCAGTACATCGGCCGGCTCGCCGAGGAAATCGTCGGCAAGTACGGTAACCCCGCCGACTCGGACACCGCCGACCTGCTCAACTGGCTGGACTCCCAGACCAAGCGCAACCTGGTCATCACCTTCGGGGGCGGCGTGAACGAGGTGATGCGCGAGATGATCGCCGCGGCCGGACTCAAAGTGCCGAGGGTGCCTCGATGACCGATATCAAGGAAGCGGTTGCGGAGATCACCGCCACCGTCGTCGCTGCACCGCGCGAGGCCCGGGATCCGGTGAACCAGCCGACGATCAACAACTGGGTCGAGGCGCTGGGCGACCGCAACCCGATCTACGTCGACGAGGCCGCGGCCAGGGCCGCCGGTCATCCCGGAATTGTCGCCCCGCCGGCCATGATTCAGGTGTGGACGATGTTCGGCCTGGGCGGGGAACGCCCGACCGACGACCCCATGGGCCCGATCATGCAGCTGTTCGACGAGGCCGGCTACATCGGCGTGGTCGCCACCAACTGCGAGCAGACCTACCACCGGTATCTGCGTCCCGGCGAGCAGGTCACCGTCGTGTCCGAGATGCGCGACGTGGTCGGCCCCAAGCAGACCGGGCTCGGCGAGGGCTGGTTCATCAACCAGCACATCACGTGGCGGGTCGGCGACGAGGATGTCGCCGAGATGGCCTGGCGAATCCTGAAATTCAGGCCCCGCGAGGATTCCGGCGCGACCGCATCGGTCCCTCAGGACCTGGACGCCGACGCCATGATGCGTCCGGCGGTCTCACGCGACACCGCCTTCTTCTGGGAGGGTGTGGCGGCGCACGAGCTGCGTATCCAGCGCCTCCCCGACGGCACCCTGCAGCACCCGCCGGTGCCCGCGGTGTGGCAAAACAAGGCCGAGCCGATCGATTTCGCGGTCGCCAGCGGCCGCGGCACGGTGTTCAGCTACGTGGTGCACCACGCACCGAAGGTGCCCGGGCGCACGCTGCCGTTCGTGATCGCACTGGTCGAACTGGAAGAGGGCGTCCGGATGCTCGGCGAGCTGCGCAACGTCGACCACGCCGAGGTCAAGATCGGAATGCCGGTCCGCGCAACCTATATCGACTTCCCGGCCGGTGAATCCGGGCCCGAGTGGAGCCTCTACGCCTGGGAGCCCATGGGAGACGAAGCATGAGCGCACCCGTTGTCGAAGTGGGCACCACCCTGCCCGAACTCAAGCTGCATGGCACGCCGACGTTCATCATCTCGACGGCCCTGGCCACCAGGGACTTTCAGGACGTGCACCACGACCGGGACCTGGCGCAGGCCAAGGGTTCCAAGGACATCTTCGTCAACATCCTCACCGACACCGGGCTGGTGCAGCGCTACGTCACCGACTGGGCAGGTCCGACGGCGCTGATCAAGTCGATCGGCCTGCGCCTGGGTGTGCCGTGGTACGCCTACGACACCGTGACGTTCTCCGGTGAGGTGACGGCCGTCGACGACGGCCTGATCACGCTGAAGGTGTTCGGGCGCAACAGCCTTGGCGATCACGTCATCGCGAACGTGACGCTGACGATCGGGGGCGCATAGATGTCAGCGGGCTTATTGAACGGCCGAGCCGCGATCGCCGGGATCGGCGCTACCGACTTCTCCAAGGACTCCGGCCGCAGCGAGCTGCGGTTGGCCGCCGAGGCGGTCCTGGATGCCCTGGACGACGCCGGGCTGAGCCCGTCCGATGTCGACGGGTTGACCACCTTCACGATGGACACCAACAACGAGACCGCTGTGGCACGCGCGGTCGGCATCGGTGATCTGAAGTTCTTCTCGCAGATCGGTTACGGCGGCGGCGCCGCCTGCGCGACCGTTCAGCAGGCGGCGCTCGCCGTGGCCACCGGCGTGGCCGACGTCGTCGTCGCGTACCGGGCGTTCAACGAGCGATCCGGCATGCGGTTCGGTCAGGTGCAGACCCGATTGGTGGGAAACGCCGGCGTGCAGGCTGATTCGACGGCGGCGGACAACTCGTTCTCCTACCCGCACGGGCTGTCCACGCCCGCCGCACAGGTCGCGATGATCGCCCAGCGCTACATGCACCTGTCCGGGGCGACCAGCCGGGACTTCGGCGCGATCTCGGTGGCCGACCGCAAGCACGCGGCCAAGAATCCGAAGGCCTATTTCTACGAGAAGCCGATAACCATTGAGGATCACCAGAATTCGCGGTGGATCGCCGAGCCGCTGCGGCTGCTGGACTGCTGCCAGGAGACCGACGGGGCGGTGGCGATCGTGGTGACGTCGCCCGAGCGGGCAAAGGACCTCAAGCAGCGGCCGGCGATCATCGAGGCGGCGGCGCAGGGCTCCAGCCCCGACCAGTACACGATGGTCAGCTACTACCGGCCCGAGCTCGGCCTGCCGGAGATGGGGGTCGTCGGTCAGCAGTTGTGGGCGCAGTCGGGGCTCAAACCGAGCGACATCCAGACCGCCGTGCTGTATGACCACTTCACTCCGTTCACGCTGATTCAGTTGGAGGAGTTGGGATTCTGCGGTCGCGGAGAGGCCAAGGACTTCATCGCCGACGGGGCGATCGAGATCGGCGGCCGGCTGCCCATCAACACCCATGGTGGCCAACTCGGCGAGGCCTACATCCACGGCATGAACGGCATCGCCGAGGGTGTGCGGCAGCTGCGGGGCACCTCGGTGAATCCGGTGCCCGACGTCGAGCACGTGCTCGTCACCGCGGGTACGGGCGTGCCCACCTCGGGCCTCATCCTCGGCTAGGTCGTCTGCCCCCGCCTTTTCCGCCGAGCGTGACACGACAGTCACGCTCGAGCCCGAGCGTGACTGCTCTGTCACGTTCGAGACGGTGTCAGTGGGCGATGGCACACTCCCGCCATGGGAGAACCGTTCATCGGCAGTGAGGCCGTAGCGGCTGGCGTGGCCTCGCATAGCCAGCTACGCCGCAAATACACGCGCGTCTTCCCCGATGTCTATGTGACTGAAGGCACCGAGTTGACGCACGTGATGCGGTCGCGGGCAGCCTGGCTGTGGTCGCGGCGTCGTGGTGTCCTTGCGGGCTTTTCGGC
Source organism: Mycobacterium paraintracellulare (assembly GCF_000276825.1). Classification (NCBI taxonomy): domain Bacteria; kingdom Bacillati; phylum Actinomycetota; class Actinomycetes; order Mycobacteriales; family Mycobacteriaceae; genus Mycobacterium; species Mycobacterium paraintracellulare. The sequence goes on from NC_016948.1 coordinate 539,543, forward strand.
TGCGAGCCTGCACGGCAGCAACTGGGTCGACGCTGCCCGGCCGGTCGACATCATTCATGACAACCGCCACCCCCCGCCAGGTTTGACGACGTGGGGCGATCGGCTCGAAGGCGACGAGTTCGTCTGGATCGACGGAGTCGCAGTGACGACTCCGGCACGCACGGCTGTGGACCTCGCCTGTTGGTATCCACTCACCACGGCAGTCGCCGCTATCGACGCGCTGGCACGGGTGACCGACGTGAAGATGGCTGATGCTGAGTTGCTAGCTGCGCGATATCGCGGACGACGCGGGATCGAAGGTGCACGCGCGTCGCTCGAGCTGGTCGACGCGGGTGCCCAGTCACCGAAAGAGACGTGGCTGCGGCTGGTATTGGTGCGCGCCGGGTTGCCTCGGCCACAGACCCAGATCCCGGTGGTCGATGAATGTGGCAGTACGTTTGCTTTCCTGGACATGGGTTGGGACGACGTCAAGGTTGCTGTGGAGTACGACGGAGACCAGCACCGGAGCGATCACTCCCAATACGCCTGGGATATCGCGCGACACGAAAGACTACGCCGTTGCGGGTGGATCGTAGTCCGGGTAATAGCGGGTGATCGGCCCGCCGACATTGTCCGCAGGGTGCGTGACGCACTTGCTTGTCGAGCGTGACAGCAGAGTCACGCTCGACGTCGAATGTGACTGTGGCGTCACGCTCAAGCCCAGGTAACCGGGCGCTCGCCGCAAAGCAAAAGAGGAAGCGCGCCGGAAGCCGCTAGGCCGGGACGAGCTCGACCCCGGAGAGCACGACGGCGTTGTCGCGCGAGGGCGCGACAACGCTGGCCAAAAAGCGGCCGCCCTCCTTCCAGATGCCGACCTTGAGCGTTTCGCCGGGGAATGCCACCCCGGCGAAACGCGCACCGTAGGCGGCCACCGCGGCGGCGTCACCGTCGAGCAGTGCGTCGGTGATCGCCTTGCAGGTCATGCCGTACGTGCACAGCCCGTGCAGGATCGGCTGCGAAAAGCCTGCGGCAGCGGCGAATTCGGGATCGGAGTGGAGCGGGTTGCGGTCGCCACACAGCCGGTAGAGCAGCGCCTGCTGCGGCAGGATCGGCACGTCGACCTCCAGGTCGGGGGCCCGCTCCGGTGCGGCGTCACCCCCCGACGGGCCGCGCTCGCCGCCGAAGCCGCCTTCGCCGCGGGCGAAGATGGACCGCCGCTGCGTCCACAACAGCGTGCCGTCCGGCGCGGTCACCGTCGTCTCGCTCCAGATCACCGCGGCCTTGCCCTTGTCCCAGATGTCGGTGAACCGGGTGACGGCCTTGGCCGAGCCCGACGGCGGCAGCGGCCCGGGCACCTCGACCCGCTCGCTGGCGTGCAGCACCTTGCTCAGCTCGATGTCGATGCCCGGGAACTGCACGGTCGGCGGCTTCGTGGCGTGGAACGTGGCGGCCACGTTGCCGAACGTGGGCAGCACCTGCGGGGTGTCGTCGACTAGGTAGCGCAGCTCGCGCGGATCCATCGGGTCGGCGCCCGCGCCGAGCCCGAGGTGGTAGAGCTGCACATCGCTGCTGGCCCAAGAGAATTCGATGGGATCCAGCTCGGCGTGCAGCGCGACGTCTACGTCGATGGGCATCGCGGTTACCTTTCCCCGGCTCCGCCGGCAATGTGCAATGCCGCCAGGTAGCCGAACGTCATGGCCGGGCCGATGGTGCCACCCGGACCGGGGTACGTGTGGCCCATCACCGGCGCGCTGACATTGCCCGCGGCGTAAAGGCCTTCGATGATACTGCCGTCGTCGCGCAGCGCCCGCCCGTGGACATCGGTCCGGATGCCGCCCTTGGTGCCCAGGTCGCCGGGCACCATCTTGGCGGCGTAGTACGGCGCGTGGCTGATCTCGCCGAGGTTGGGGTTCGGCTTGTTGGTCGGGTCGCCGTAGTACCTGTCGTAGGCGCTCTCGCCGCGGTGGAAGTCCGCGTCGACGCCGGAGCGCGCGAAACCGTTGAAACGTTCCACGGTGGCGGTGAATTCGTTCACCGGAAGGCCGGCCTTCTGGGCCAGCTCCGCCAGCGTGTCGGCCGTGATGATGACGCCCGATTCCAGCCACTTGCGCGGAATGCGTTGTCCGGGCTGCAATCCCGCAAAGATGTAGCGGTCGCGGTACTGCTGGTCGAAGACCAGCCACGCGGGGATGTTCTCGCCCGGCCCGGGTCCCTGGCCATATTCGCCGCCGTACATGTGGTGGCAGGCCTCGACGTAGGGCATCGACTCGTTCATGAATCGCTTGCCGGACATGTTGACGATGATCGATCCCGGCGAGTTGCGCTCCGACAGCGCGAACCACGGCGCGCCGACCAGCGGGACGGTCGGGCCCCACCAGGCGTCTTCCATCAATTCCAGTCCGGCGCCCAACTTTTCGGCGGCGACGATGCCGTCGCCGGTGTTCGCCACCGCGCCCACCGTCCATTCGGTGGTGATCGGGGCGCGCTGGTATTTCACCCGCATTTGTTCGTTGTGCTCGAACCCTCCCGACGCCAGGATCACCCCGCGCCGGGCCCGGATCAGCCTGGGCTCACCCGATTCGGCATCAGCGGCGCCGCGCACATAGACCCCGCGCACGACGCCGTCTTCGACGTACAGGTCGGTCAGCGCGGTGTTGAGCACCACCGGAACGCCGGCGCGTTGCAAGCCGATCCGCAGCGGTCCGATCAGCGCCCGTCCCATGCCGACGAGGTTCTTGCCGGTCGCCTTGGCCCACATCGTGCGCGCGCCGACCTTCAGGCTGCGCAGCACGCCGCGCGGGTGACGCTTCAGTTGGTTCAACCGCACGTAATCCTGTTGCATCACCACAACGTTGAGCGGCACTTTGCCGTACGCGGGCTCCAGGCCGGACTCGTCGGCGCCGAGCTTGCGGGCATCGAACGGCTTCGGCTCGATCGACCGGCCTTCGGCGCGCCCGCCGGGCGACTCGGGGTAGTAGTCGGAATACCGCGGAACCCAGCACATCTTCAGCGGTGTGTGCTTGAGCACGAACGACAACATCTCGGGCCCGCGCTCGAGGTAGGTGTCGATGCGTTCGGGCTCGACGACGCTGCCGACGATCCCGTGCAGATAGGTGCGGGCCGCCTCGGCGGTGTCCTTGACCCCGTCACGCTTGAGCACTTCGTTATTTGGGATCCAAACGCCGCCGCCCGACCGCGCGGTCGAGCCGCCGAAGTGCGGGGCCTTTTCGATGACTATGGTGGAAAGACCCCGGTGAGCGGCGGTAAGGGCGGCCACCATGCCGGCCCCGCCGCTCCCGACCACGACGACGTCGTACTCCTGCGCTGACATGTAGAACACGTTATAGAATTGCCCAGGGCGGCCGCTACTGGCCCGGGTCGACCGTACGAGGAGACGTAGAAAAATGCTCAGTGTTGCTACCCGCGACGAGCTGGCTGCGGACTTGGCGCAGGCCGAGCGGAGCGGTGAGCCGATCGCCCCGCTGACCGCGGCCTACCCGGACATCGACGTCGTCGACGCCTACGAGATCCAGCTGATCAATATCCGGCAGCGGGTCGCCGAGGGGGCGCGGGTGCTGGGCCACAAGGTGGGGCTGTCGTCGAAAGCCATCCAGCAGATGATGGGCGTCGACGAGCCGGACTACGGGCATTTGCTCGACGAGATGCAGTTGTTCGAAGACACCCCCGTCAAGGCGAACCGCTACCTGTATCCGCGGGTGGAGGTCGAGGTCGGCTTCATATTGAACGCCGACCTGCCGGGAGCCGGCTGCACCGAGGACGACGTGCTGGCGGCGACCGAGGCCTTGGTCCCGTCCATCGAGTTGATCGACACCCGGATCACCGACTGGAAGATCGAGCTGTGCGACACCATCGCCGACAACGCGTCGTCGGCCGGTTTCGTGCTCGGCGAGGCCCGGGTTTCCCCCCGCGACATCGACGTCAAGGGGATCGACGCGGTGCTGCGCTGCAACGGCGAGGTCGTCGCGGAGGGCCGCACCGACGCGGTGCTGGGCAACCCCGTCACCGCGGTGGCGTGGCTGGCCCGCAAGGTCGACGGGTTCGGTGTGCGGTTGCGCAAGGGCGACGTGGTGCTGCCCGGATCGTGCACGCGAGCCATCGACGCGCACCCGGGCGACGAGTTCGTCGCCGACTTCGCGGGCCTCGGTTCTGTGCGTTTATCGTTCGAATAGGCTCGAATTAAATCGACTAACTTAAATCTCAGCAGTTCGAAAAGGGGCATCATGCCGTCTAAGGCGAGTGTGGCCATTGTCGGGTCGGGCAACATCAGCACTGACCTGCTTTACAAGTTGTTGCGATCGGACTGGCTGGAGCCGCGCTGGATGGTCGGCATCGACCCCGAAAGCGAGGGTCTGGCGCGGGCCCGCAAGCTGGGTTTGGAGACCACCCACGAGGGCGTGGACTGGTTGCTGGCGCAGTCGGACAAGCCCGATCTGGTGTTCGAGGCGACCAGCGCCTATGTGCATCGCGACGCCGCGCCCAAGTACGCGGCTGCCGGCATCCGGGCCGTCGACCTGACGCCCGCCGCGGTGGGTCCCGCGGTGATCCCGCCGGCCAACCTGCGCCAGCACCTGGATGCGCCCAACGTCAACATGATCACCTGCGGCGGGCAGGCCACCATCCCGATCGTGTACGCGGTGTCGCGCGCCGTCGCCGACCTCGGTGGGGTGCCGTACGCCGAGATCGTCGCCTCGGTCGCCTCGCTGTCGGCGGGGCCGGGAACCCGGGCCAACATCGACGAGTTCACCAAGACCACCAGCAAGGGCGTGGAGACCATCGGTGGCGCCAAGCGCGGCAAGGCGATCATCATCTTGAACCCCGCCGATCCGCCGATGATCATGCGCGACACCATCTTTTGCGCCATTCCCGAGGACGCCGACCGCGACGCGATCGCCAAGTCCATCCACGACGTGGTGGCCGAGGTGCAGACCTACGTTCCCGGCTACCGGCTGCTCAACGACCCGCAGTTCGACGACCCGTCGATCAACTCTGGCGGCCAGGCGCTGGTCACCACGTTCGTCGAGGTCGAGGGGGCCGGCGATTACCTGCCCCCCTATGCGGGCAACCTGGACATCATGACCGCCGCGGCGACCAAGGTCGGCGAGGAGATCGCCAAGGAATCCTTGACCGCGACGGCCGGAGGAGCGCAATCATGACTACCGACATCTTCTTCAACCCGGTCTGGGACGTGCGGATGACGGACACGTCGCTGCGCGACGGCTCACACCACAAGCGCCACCAGTTCACCAAGGACGAGGTCGGTGCGATCGTGGCCGCCCTGGACGCCGCGGGTGTGCCCGTCATCGAGGTCACCCACGGCGACGGACTGGGCGGCTCGAGCTTCAACTACGGGTTCTCCAAGACCCCCGAGCAGGAGCTGATCAAGCTCGCCGCCGAGACCGCCAAAGAGGCCAAGATCGCCTTCTTGATGCTGCCCGGCGTGGGCACCAAGGAAGACATCAAAGAGGCCCAGAACAACGGCGGCTCGATCTGCCGGATCGCCACGCACTGCACCGAGGCCGACGTCTCGATCCAGCACTTCGGCCTGGCCCGCGAACTCGGCCTGGAAACCGTCGGCTTCTTGATGATGAGCCACACCATTTCGCCGGAGAAGCTGGCCGCCCAGGCCCGCATCATGGCCGACGCGGGCTGCCAGTGCGTCTACGTGGTCGACTCGGCCGGGGCGCTGGTCCTCGAGGGCGTGCGCGACCGCGTCGCCGCGCTCGTCGCCGAACTCGGTGACGACGCCCAGGTCGGCTTCCACGGGCACGAAAACCTCGGACTCGGGGTGGCAAACAGCGTCGAGGCCGTGCGCGCTGGCGCTAAGCAGATCGACGGCTCGTGCCGCCGCTTCGGGGCCGGGGCGGGCAACGCCCCCGTCGAGGCGCTGATCGGGGTGTTCGACAAGATCGGCGTCAAGACCGGCATCGACTTCTTCGACATCGCCGACGCCGCCGAGGAGGTCGTCGCCCCAGCCATGCCCGCCGAGTGCCTGCTCGACCGCAACGCCCTGATCATGGGCTACTCCGGGGTGTACTCCAGCTTCCTCAAGCACGCCATCCGCCAGGGTGAGCGCTATGGCGTCCCGCCGCATGAGCTGTTGCACCGGGCCGGCCAGCGCAAGCTCATCGGCGGCCAGGAGGACCAACTGATCGACATCGCGCTGGAGATCAAGCGCGAGCGAGAAAGCGGCGCCGCCGCCGCGCGCTGACCTGCCGCTTCACCCAGAGCGCGCACAGGCTACGCAAAGGTAGCGCGCGTAGCCTGGTGGGCATGAGCACATCCAAGACAGTCGGTACTCGTGGCCGCGGACTCTTCGGCCTGCTCGCCGGGGGGTTACTGACCGCGACCGCCGCGACGATGATCGCGCTGCCAGTGGCCAGCGCGGATCCCGGGTGCAATCAGGACGTGGGCAGTTCCATCGACTCCTACCTGCAGCGGCACCCCGACCTCCATCAGCAGCTGATCGACAAGTCAAAGGGCGAGGGGGGCAACGGCAGCGTGATCGACTACCTGAACCGGCATCCCGACGTACGCCAGCACCTGATTCAGCTGTCCCACGCGTGCCCGCCCTAGCGAACCCGCATCGTCGTGCAACCCCGCAGCCGACGCGCGGGAATGTTCGCCATTGACGAAAAAGTAGAACACGTTCTAGCGTCTAGGCGTGTCCGTAACTTCCTTTTCCGGCCCGCTCACCCACGCGATCGCTGAGGCCGAGGAGCTGGTGGCCGCCGCGCCGCACATCGAGTCCGAAGCCGACTTGCTCGAAGGGCTCCAATATCTGGCCGGCTGTATCGCGGCCTGCACGCATCTGGCCTTCGACTACGACCGCGACCACCCCTTCCTGCAGTCGGGGACCGGGCCGTTCACCAAGATGGGCCTGGACAACCCCGACACGCTGTACTTCGGCACCCGGGTGCACGCCAACCACGATTACGTCGTCACCGGCAGGCGCGGCACCACCACCGACCTGAGCTTCCAGCTGCTCGGCGGCGAGTACACCGACGACAACGTGCCCGTCAGCCAGGCCGCCTTCGACGACCGGGAGCTACAGATCGCCCCCGACGGCAGCTTCGAATGGCGGTTTCGGCCGACCGACCCCGGACAGCTGGTCATCCGCGAGGTGTACGGCGACTGGGCCGCGCAGCGCGGCACGCTGGCCATCTCCCGGCTGGACACCGCGGGCACCGCGCCGCCGCCGCTGAGTCGCGAAACCATCGAAAAGCGTTTTGCCACAGCGGGAAAGCAGCTGGTTAACCGGGTGAAGACGTGGCTGCAGTTCCCGCAGTGGTTCTACTTCAACATCCCGGTCAACACGATGGTCGCGCCACGGTTGACGCCCGGCGGCCTGGCGACCCAGTATTCGTCGGTGGGGCACTACGAGCTGCGGCCCGACCAGGCGCTGGTGATCACCATCCCGGTCACCGACGCCCCCTACCTGGGCTTCCAGCTGGGCAGCCTGTGGTACATCTCGCTGGACTACATCAACCACCAGACCTCGCTGAACAACACTCAGGCGCAAGCGGATCCGGACGGCAAGGTGCGCATCGTCGTCGCCGACCAGAACCCCGGCGTGACCAACTGGGTGGAGACCCTCGGGCATCGGAAGGGCATCTTGCAGTTCCGCTGGCAGCGGGTGTCGCGACAACTCACCGACGCCGACGGCCCCACCGTAGAGCTGGTCGACATCGACGCCGTGCCGGCGGCGCTGCCGTATTTCGAGCACAACAAGATTTCCGAGGACGACTGGCGTGCGCGGATTGCGCTGCGCCACCAGCAGATTCAGGCAAGGATGTTGGGATGACGAAGTTGCTCGACGGCAAGGTGGTGGTGATCAGCGGCGTCGGCCCGGGTCTGGGCACGACGCTGGCGCACCGATGCACACGGGAAGGCGCCGACCTGGTGCTGGCCGCCCGCACGCCGGAACGCCTGGACGACGTCGCCAAACAGATCGCCGACCTCGGAGGCCGGGCGACCACGGTGCGCACCGACATCACCGAGGACGATCAGGTGAGCAACCTGGTCGATGCCACCTTGGAGGCCTACGGCAAGGTCGACGTGTTGATCAACAACGCGTTCCGCGTACCGTCGCTGAAGCCTTTCTCGGGCACCAGCTTTCAGCACATCCGCGACGCGATCGAACTCAGCGCGCTGGGCGCCCTGCGGCTCATCCAGGGATTCACGCCGGCGCTGGCCGAGTCGAAGGGCTCGATCGTCAACGTCAACTCCATGGTGCTGCGGCACTCGCAGGCGAAGTACGGCGCCTATAAGATGGCCAAGTCCGCGCTGCTGTCCATATCTCATTCGCTGGCCACCGAGCTGGGCGAGCAGGGAATCCGGGTCAATTCCGTTGCACCCGGCTATATCTGGGGCGAGACGCTGCAGGGCTACTTCAACCACCAGGCCGGCAAGTACGGCACCACGGCCGAGCAGATCTACCAGGCCACCGCGGCGGGCTCCGACCTGAAGCGGCTGCCGACCGAGGACGAGGTGGCCTCGGCGATCTTGTTCATGGCGAGCGACCTGTCCAGTGGCATCACCGGGCAGACCCTCGACGTCAATTGCGGGGAGTACCACACCTGATGGCTGAGCGTACCGACGTCGGCACCGTTGACGACCTGAAGGCGTCGGCCAGCAAGATGATCGGGCTGGACGATTTCGGCAGCAACGACGACAACTACCTCGAAGCGCTGGAAGTGCTGCTCGACTCCTATCGCCGCGACGCCGACTTGACGCCGTTGGGCAGCAAGATGAATCGGTTCTTTTTGCGCGGTGCGCTGGTGGCCCGGCTGCTGTCCGAAGCGGCGTGGAAGCAATACCCGCAGCACGCGGACGTCGTCATCGAGCGGCCGATCTTCGTCACGGGACTGGTGCGCACCGGCACCACCGCCTTGCATCGGCTGCTGGGCGCCGATCCCGCGCACCAGGGCCTGCATCTGTGGTTGGCCGAATTCCCGCAGCCGCGCCCACCTCGTGAAACCTGGGATTCCAACCCGTATTACAGCCAACTGAACGCGCAGTTCGAGAAGCATCATGCCGAAAACCCGGACTACACCGGTCTGCATTTCATGGCGGCGTACGAGCTGGAGGAGTGCTGGCAGCTGCTGCGGCAGTCGCTGCATTCGGCGTCCTACGAGACGCTGGCGCACCTGCCCACCTACTCGCAGTGGCTCTCGCGGCAGGACTGGACGCCGTCGTACCAGCGGCACCGCCGCAACCTTCAGCTGATCGGACTCAACGACGCGGACAAGCGGTGGGTGCTGAAGAATCCCAGCCACCTGTTCGCGCTGGACGCGCTGATGGCGACCTATCCCGACGCGTTGGTGATCCAGACCCATCGTCCGGTCGAGACGATCATGGCCTCGATGTGCTCGCTGGCGCAGCACACCGCCGAGGGATGGTCGACGTCGTTCACCGGCGCCCAGATCGGCGCTGACGCAATGGAAACGTGGTCGCGGGGCCTGGAGCGGTTCAACACCGCGCGGGCCAAATACAGCCCGTCGCAGTTCTACGACGTGGACTACAAGGAGCTGATCGCCGACCCGATGGGCACGGTGGCCGACATCTACCGGCACTTCGGGATGACGTTGACCGAAGAGGCCAAGGCGGCCATGGAAAAGACCCACGCCGACAGCCAGTCCGGCGCGCGGGCGCCCAAGCACTCGTACTCGCTGGCCGACTACGGCCTGAGTGTCGAGACGGTCAAGGAGCGGTTCGCGGGGCTGTAGAAATCACAGGCGCCACAGGAGTTTCCGGTCCGATGGACGCGCCTTTTGCCCACCTCCGAGCGACAAAGCCGCGAATCCATCCGCGCCAATCCATCCGCGCCCCCTGCCGGTTGTCGCTCGGAGGTGGGCACGACGCCCATGGCTTCCGGCTCGGGTCCGACGGGCCGCTATGACGAACGAGACCGTCGCTCAGTTCTCGTCGGGATCGTCGTCGAGGTAGCCCTCGGCGACCGCATGCTCGATGCTGTCGCTCAGTTTGGGGCAGGACCGGGTGCGCGCGGTGTCGCCGCCGGACTCGCGCACCTCGGTGAAGTGCGCGCAACGCTGCCAGGCCTCGGTATTCCATTGCACCGCAGTGTGTCCCGGCCCGAGCCTGCGCACCGTGACGCGGACGTGGCAGAAACGGCAGTCCACCGGCAACAGACCCGAGTTGAGGTAGCGCTCGCGGTCAGCGCGGCTGGCTTCGGCCACGGTGGCCGCGCGCTGCGGATCGTTGGCGAAATCCCTTGACTTCGACCACGATCGGGACCCCCCGCCGTTGCCGGCGGGCTTCTCCTCGTGGTCGTGATGATCGCCGTGCAGCTGCAACATCGACCGCGCGAGCCGATCGACGTCAGGTACCTGCGGCTGATCGTCGGCCATGATGCCTAGTGCTGCTCGGCCGGAACGTCCTCGGATTCCTTGGCCTTGAGGTTCTCGGAGACCTCGGAATTCCAGTACTCGTTGGCGCGGGTGGTGTCGACCTCGATCTCGAAGCGTTCCACCATTTCCGGCTCGATGTCGGCGACGTCGACATAGAACTGCTGATACCAGCGGCGTAGCTGGTAGACGGCGCCGTCCTCTTCGACCAGCAGCGGATTGTCGATGCGGGTCTTGTGCTTCCAGATCTCGACGTCCTGCAAAAAGCCCTTGCTGACGCCCTCGGTGAACACCTTCGACAGCTTGTCGGTCATCTTTTCGTCCATGCCCTTGGGCTTTTCGACGATGACACCCCACTGCAGCACGAACGAGTTCTGGGTCACCGGGTAGTGGCAGTTGATCAGGATCGACTCGGCCTTGTAGCCGCCGTAGCTGTTGTGCAACCAGTTGATCATGAAGGAGGGCCCGAAGTAGGACGCCTCGGAATCCAGGTGCGCCTCACCGTAAGACGTGCCGAGGTCGTTCACGTCGGGCCGGCCCACGTTGTGCAGGTACTGCGAGGCGATGTGTCCCTCGAAGACGTTCTTGAAGTACGTCGGCAACCCGAAATGGATGTAGAAGAAGTGCGCCATGTCGGTGACGTTGTCGATGATGTCGCGGCAGTTGGACCCCTCGATGAGGATGCTGTTCCACCGCCAATCGGTCCACTCGTCGCTGTGGGCCTCCGGGATCTCCGGGATCCGCACGGCGGGGTCCGGCGGATTGTTTTCGTGGTCGTGCCAGACGAACAGCAGGCCGCCGCGGACGTCGGTCGTCCACGACCGGGTGCGGGCCGTCTTGGGCGTGCGCTTGGCGTACGGCACCAGCTTGCAGCGGCCGTCGCCGCCCCAGCGCCAGTCGTGGAAGGGGCAGGCCACCTCGTCGCCCTTGATGGTGCCCTCCGACAGATCACCGCCCATGTGCCGGCAATAGCCGTCGAGGACCTTGATGTCCCCGTGGGAGTCGGCGAAGACCACCAGCTTGGTGCCGAAAGCCTCGATCGAATGCGGCTTACCGTCCTGGAAGTCCTTTGCGACGCCCAGGCAGTGCCAGCCGCGGGCGTACCTGGTCGGCAAGGCGCCGGGATCGATCTCCCGGATGCCGACCGCCTTGGTGTCGGTACTCACCTGTCCACCTCCAACTAATAGCCCTCTAACTAGAACACGTTACAGTTTTGCGGCGGGGGCGCGCAACGACGGCGAGCCTGGCTGGGACATATGCGTGTTGGGGTATACGTAGACGATGCCGCTGTTTGCATTCGAGGGCCGCGCACCACGGGTCGATCCCACCGCTTTCGTCGCCCCGACCGCCACTTTGATCGGTGACGTCGTCGTGGAGGCGGGGGCCTCGATCTGGTTCAACGCCGTGCTGCGCGGCGACTACGGGCCCATCGTGGTGCGGGAGGGCGCCAATGTGCAGGACGGGTCCGTGCTGCACGCGCCTCCCGGCATCCCGGTGGACATCGGTCCGGGCGCGACGGTCGCGCATCTGTGCGTCGTCCACGGGGCGCACGTGGGACCGGAGGCGTTGATCGCCAATCACGCCACCGTTTTGGACGGGGCGGTGATCGGGGCGCGCAGCCTGGTCGCCGCGCACTCGCTGGTCACCGCCGGCACCCAGATCCCGGCCGGGATGCTCGCGGTCGGCGCCCCGGCTCAAATCAAGGGCCCGGTGGCCGGCACCGGCGCCGAGATGTGGCTCAAGCTCAATCCGCAGGCCTACCGCGACCTCGCCCAGCGGCATCTGGCCGGGCTGGAGCCGATCTAGACCTTGCGGGTGTTGGCCGCCGCGCGGTCCATCTCCCAATACGCGCGCAGGGCCACCAGCTTGCCCTCGTCGTTGGCCTTGTAGGTGAACACGCCCTCGGCGGTCGTCTGGTATTCACCCGTCGTGATGAGGATGTGCCCGACGTTGGCTTCCTCGTTGCCGCACTGATAGGTATCGCGGAAAACGAACTCGATCTTGGTGGTCGGGGCGATCGCCTTGTCCCAGAAGGCCGAAATCGCGTCGCGGCCCCGATGCCCTTTGCCCTCGGGGTCGAACGCGGAGGGGCCGATCGGGTCCTCGACGATGGCGTCGTCGGCGAACACCGCCAGCCAGGCATCCTTGTCCCGGGCCGCCACCGCCTCGCGGGAGCGGCGGCCGGCCTCGTGCGCGGGATGCTTGGTCATCGCGTGCTCACGCGTCGACTTTTTGGGGCGTCGGCTTGTCGGCGCCGACCACCCACATGGAGTAGTACTGCGAGCCGCCGCCGTAGGCGTGTCCCAACGCCTTTCGCGCGTTGGGCACCTGGTGGTCGCCGCCCTTGCCCATGACCTGGATCGCCGCCTCGGCGAAGCGGATCAGGCCCGAGGCGCCGATCGGGTTCGACGACAGCACGCCGCCCGACGGGTTCACCGGTAGCCGGCCGCCGATCTTGGTCTCGCCCGCTTCGGTGAGCTTCCAGCCTTCGCCTTCGGGCGCAAACCCGAGGTTTTCCAACCACATCGGCTCGAACCAGGAGAACGGCACGTAGATCTCCGCGGCGTCGATCTCGTCGATGGGGCTCGTGATGCCGGCGGCCTTCCACAGCGCGGCGGCCGCGTCGCGGCCGGCCTGCGGGCTGACCTGGTCGCGCCCGGAGAACTGCAGCGGTTCGGTGCGCAGCGCCGTGGCGTGGATCCATGCCACCGGATTGCCCTGCGCCAGGCGGGCTTCGGCGGCCTCCTCGTTGCCGATCACGACCGCCGCCGCGCCGTCGGAGGACGGGCAGGTCTCGTCGTAGCGGATCGGGTCCCACAGCATCGGCGACGCCATCACCTTCTCCACGGTGATGTCGGGCTGGTGCAGGTGCGCCAGGGGGTTGCGGGCGCCGTTGAGCCGGTCCTTGACCGCGACGATGGCACCGATGTTGGTGGGCGCCCCGGAACGACGGATGTACGAGCGCACGTGCGGGGCGAAGTAGCCGCCCGCGCCGGCGCCCACCGGCTTGATGAAGGGAATCGGGATTGACAACGCCCACATGGCGTTTGACTCCGACTGCTTCTCCCAGGCCATCGCCAGCACGCGCCGGTACTTGCCGGACTGCACCAGACTGGCGGCCACCACGCCGGTGGAGCCACCGACCGATCCCGCGGTGTGCACCCGGATCAGCGGCTTGCCCGTGGCGCCCATGGCGTCGGCCATGAACAGCTCGGGCATCATGACGCCCTCGAAGAAGTCCGGCGCCTTGCCGACCACGACGGCATCGATGTCGTCGAACGTGCAACCCGAGTCGGCCAGCGCCCGATCGATCGCCTCGCGCACCAGGCCGTTCATCGAAACGTCCTGGCGCTTGGCGACGTACTTCGTCTGTCCGGTACCCAGTACCGCAGCGATGTTTGGCCCTGCACCGGCCATTAGTTCTTCCCTTCCATGACCGCGACCAGGTTCTGTTGTAGCGCAGGCCCGCTGGTGGCGTGCGCGAGCACCCGCTCAGCCGAACCATTCCAGATGTGTTGTGCTGCAAAGCCGATGCGCTCGAGGCCGGCGACGAACATGGGATTGGCCGCCAGCGCGCCACCGGACGGATTGACCTTGGTCGGTCCCGGTATCCGGATGGCTTCCTCGATGATCAGGTGCTGGTGGGTGAAGGGCGCGCAGATCTCCGCCACGTCCAGGTTGTCGGTCCTGCCGCCGGTGGCCACGTGGGCCGCGGCCTTGGTCGACGGGGATTCGGTGAGGTCGCGCGCGCCCAGCGACGGGGTCTCGATGCGGTGCTCGATTCCCGTGATCCAGGCGGGGTTTTCGCGCAGTTCGCGTGCCCGGTCGCCGGCAGCGAGCACGATCGCCGCGGCGCCGTCGGTGATCGGCGCGATGTCGTGGCGCCGCAGCGGGTCGGCGAAAAACGGCCGTTCGAGCAGTTCGGCCACGCTGATCGACCCCTCGACCTTGTCCACCCGCCGCGCGTTCGCGAAGGAGTCGAAGGCCACGCGCGCCATCTGCTCCTCGGTCCACTTGCCGCTGTCGAGCCCGATGCGGGCCTGCAGCCCGGCCATCGAGATCGAATCGGGCCACAACGGCGCGACGGTGTAAGGGTCGGTCTGCCGCGACAGGATCTGGCGCAGGACCCCGGCCGAGGACTTGCCGAAGCCGTACACCAGCGCGGTGTCGACCTCACCGGTCAACAGCTTGATGTAGGCCTCGTAGAGGGCCCAGGCCGCGTCCATCTCGACGTGCGATTCGTTGATCGGCGGAACGGCGCCGATGGAGTCGATCGCCGAGATGAACGAAAAGGCCCGTCCGGCAAGGTAATCGGACGATCCGGAGCACCAGAAGCCGATGTCAGTCCGCTCGATGCCCAGCTCCTCGTAGAGCTGGGCGAAGCACGGTATCAACATCTCGACGCCGTTGGTGGTGCCGTCGGTGCGGCGGACGTGTGGTGCGTGGGCGAAGCCGACGACCGCAACGTTGCGAGCGCTCATAGGTAGGTAAGCCCTTTACAGGTGGTGCTTGTAGGTGTCGTAGTCGGCGTCGGGTTCCCCGGTCGGCCGGAAGTACTCGATGTTGTCGATGCCAAAACCCCACTCCTCGCGGGGTTTCCACACCGCTTCCACGCGCATGCCCATCCGTACCTCGTGCGCGTCGATGTCGGCGACGAGATGCAGGAACGGGATGTCGGCCCCATCGAGCAGCACATAGGCGGCCACGTAGGGCGGCTTGATGCGCTGGCCCTGGAACGGGATGTTGATGATCGCGAACGTCGTCACGGTGCCCTTGTCCGGCAGCTCGACGAAGTCGGTGGTCGGCTGGCCGGTCGCCGGGTCGGCGCCGTGGGGCGGGAAGTACACCTTGCCGTTCTCGCCCGTCTTCGCGCCCAGCAGCTTGCCCTGGGCGATGGCCCGCAGGTAGGCGCTCTCCTCGTGCGAGGCGCTGTGCTGGATGGTCAGCGAGACGGGCGTGACGATCATGGTCACGGGGTCCTTGTCGCCGTCCGACTGCTCCGCGACGGCTTCGGCTTCCTCCCCCAGCTCGAAATAGGCGATGTCGGTGATGGCGCCCACCGGTTCGTCCACCCAGTGCACGTGCACGCGGGAGCCGGTCTTGATGGCCTTGGGCTCGCCCGCATCCACCGCATGGATCAGCGGGGTGTCGGCGCCGTCGAGCTTGATCAGCGCCCAGGCGAACGGCCGGTCGAGCGGCTGGCCCTCGATCGGTTCGGGCTGCCAGGTCCACGAGACGACGGTGCCGACACTGGATACCGGTACCATCTCGCCCAGCGGCTCGTAGGTGACCGGGTCATATTCCGGCGGCGGCACGTGCACCCGGCCATCCGACCCGCGCACCCCGAGGACGTGGCGGTCACGCAGTGCGGTGAAGAACTTGCTCAGCGTGGGGCCGACCGAACGGGTGTAGTCGAAGGCCAACGTCAGTGGCGCGGAGAGCGGTGGCTCAGGGTGATCCATCAGGGGCGGGCTACTCGAGCTGGCTGTCACGCCATCGAGTAGAACAGGTTCTAAGAACGGATTCAACATCGGGTCTGCGGAAGGGTGACGACGATGAAGCTGGGACTGCAGCTGGGATATTGGGGCGCGCAGCCGCCGCAGAACCACGGTGAGCTCGTCGCCGCGGCAGAGGAGGCCGGCTACGACGCCGTCTTCACCGCCGAGGCGTGGGGATCCGACGCCTACACGCCGCTGGCCTGGTTGGGTTCGTCGACGTCCCGGGTGCGGCTGGGCACCTCGGTGGTTCAGCTGTCCGCGCGGACCCCGACGGCCTGCGCGATGGCGGCTCTGACGCTGGACCACCTGTCCGGCGGCCGGCACGTGCTCGGCCTCGGCGTCTCGGGGCCGCAGGTGGTCGAGGGCTGGTATGGCCAGTCGTTCCCCAAGCCGCTGGCCCGCACCCGGGAATACATCGACATCGTCCGGCAGGTGTGGGCGCGGGAGGCGCCGGTGACCAGCGCCGGTCCGCACTACCCGCTGCCGCTGACGGGCGAGCGCGCAACGGGTCTGGGCAAGCCGCTCAAGCCGATCACTCATCCGCTGCGGGCCGACATCCCGATCATGCTGGGCGCCGAGGGGCCGAAGAACGTCGCGCTGGCCGCCGAGATCTGCGACGGCTGGCTGCCGATCTTCTACACGCCGCGCATGGCCGATACCTACAACGAGTGGCTGGACGAGGGGTTCGCCCGCCCGGGCGCGCGCCGCAGCCGCGAGGACTTCGAGATCTGCGCGACGGCCAACATCGTCATCACCGAGGACCGCAGCGCCGCGTTCGCGGCCATGAAGCCCTATATCGCGCTCTACATGGGCGGCATGGGCGCCGAGGACACCAACTTCCACGCCGACGTCTACCGCCGGATGGGTTACGCCGAGGTGGTCGACGACGTGACGAAGCTGTTCCGCAGCAACCAGAAGGACAAGGCCGCCGAGATCATCCCGGACGAGGTGATCGACGACGCCGCGATCGTCGGCGACATCGACTACGTGCGTAAGCAGATCAAGGCCTGGGAGGCCGCCGGCGTGACCATGATGGTGGTGTCCGGGCGCAGTACAGAGCAGGTCCGCGAGCTGGCGAGCCTGATCTGACCCGTGCCCACCACGGACTAGAACACGTTCTACTTTTCTTGCCAGCGGCTGAGAACGCGTTCTAGATTGTCCGGATGGCGCGCCCGACGACGATGCAGAGCGGAGGGGAGGAGCCGGGCGATCGACACCGGTCCGGCCGGTCAGCCGAGCGGGTGGGCGTCGCCGAATGTCATCTCGACGTGGCCGACGGATCCAGAGATCATCGCCCGCTTCGGCAGGCCCAGCGACGCCAGCTCCTTGGCGTAGGCGTGATCGCCCAGTCGCAGCGTCGCGCCGCCGAGCTGACCGCGCAGCCCGCGCACCCGCATCTCCCAGGGCACCTCCCGGGTTGTGCCGTCGGCGTAGGTGTAGGTCTTGAGGACCTGCGGACGCGAGGTGAACACCGATGGCACCGGCAATCCCCGGGCGAAGTCGATGCCCGCGATGTGCGCGCCGTCGGCGCTGACGTCGAATCCGAACCGGCCCTGCTCGCGAACGGTGAAGTCGGCCATGATCTTCGGGAAGCCCCAGATGGACCGTCCCGCCTCCAGGGTGAAGCTCTGGTCGACCGGCAGGTGGTGGATGAACGCGGCCGCGTCGCCCAGCGCCCGCCAGCCGCTTGCCGTCGAGCCGGGGGGATTGACCATCACGCAGGTGCCGAATTCGTGGTACTGCCCCAGGTCGCCGTCGATGTAGCGGGCCAGCATCAGGTTGACCACCGCCCGGCCCGGGCGGTGCTGGCAGACTTTCAGACCGCTGTAGTCGATAAGGCGTTGGGCCGCTTGCGCATCCACCGAAAACATCGCGGTGTGCACGTCCGCTTTACGTATCCGCACCGGCATGGTGAGGACTGTCCCCGCAACGATGTGTTGTGACTCAGCCATGCCGGTTACTGTAATCCGTTCGTCAACACTTGGAGGCTGTAGATGACTTCGACCATCCCGGAAGCAATCTCGAACATCGACCTGACCGACGGCAATTTCTACGCCGATCGTCACACCTCGCGTGAGGCCTATCGCTGGATGCGCGCCAACCAGCCGGTGTTTCGCGATCGCAACGGGCTGGCCGGCGCGACCACTTATCAGGCCATCCTCGACGCGGAACGCAATCCGGAGCTGTTCTCCAGCACCGGCGGCATCCGTCCCGACCAGCCCGGCATGCCCTACATGATCGACATGGACGATCCCGCACATCTGTTGCGGCGCAAGCTCGTCAACGCGGGCTTCACCCGCAAGCGGGTCAAGGAGAAGGAGCCGTCGATCGCGAAGCTGTGCGACACCCTCATCGATGCCGTGTGTGAGCGCGGCGAGTGTGACTTCGTCCGCGATATCGCCGCCCCGCTGCCGATGGCGGTGATCGGCGACATGCTGGGCGTGCTGCCCACCGAACGCAGCATGCTGTTGAAGTGGTCCGACGATCTGGTCTGCGGGCTGAGTTCGCACATCGACCCGACGTCGGAAACGGCCCAGGCGGTGATGGCCGCATTCGCGGCGTACACCGAATTCACCACGAGCATCATCACCAAGCGGCGCGCCGAACCCACCGACGACCTGTTCTCCATCCTGGTGAACGCCGAGGTGGAGGGGCAGCGGATGTCCGACGACGAGATCGTCATGGAGACACTGCTCATCCTCATCGGCGGCGACGAGACCACCAGGCACACGTTGAGCGGGGGGACCGAACAGCTGGTGCGCCACCGCGATCAGTGGGATGCCCTGGTGCGCGACCCCTCGTTGCTTCCGGGTGCGATCGAGGAGATGCTGCGCTGGACGTCGCCGGTCAAGAACATGTGCAGAACCCTGACCGCCGACACCGAATTCCACGGCACCTCGCTGCGCGAGGGCGAGAAGATCATGCTGCTGTTCGAGTCGGGCAACTTCGACGAGTCGGTGTTCGAGGATCCGGACAGCTTCGACATCCGGCGAAACCCGAACAGCCACATGGCTTTCGGCTTCGGAACGCATTTCTGCCTGGGCAACCAGCTGGCCCGCCTCGAGCTGTCGATGATGACCGAGCGGGTGCTCAAGCGACTGCCGGACCTCAGGCTGGCCGACGACGACTCGACCCTGCCGCTGCGACCGGCGAACTTCGTCAGTGGCCTGGAGGCCATGCCGGTGGTGTTCACGCCGAGCGCGCCGCTGCTGGGTTGATCGCGTTAGAGCCATCTTTCGCCGAGCGTGCACACATGGCGAGATTTCGTTTGATTTCCCGCCCTGAGATCACGTTCGGCGCGCCCACGCCGCTGCCACCCTGGCGATGACGCCGCCCGGCGTGTCTTCGATCGTGACGCGAACGACCGTCCAACCAATCTCCGCCAGGGTCTTCGCGCGTCGAATGTCCTTGTTGAATTGCCGCTGATCGGTGCGGTGATGGTCGCCTTCGTACTCGACGGCCACTTTGATGTCCTGCCAACCCATATCGAGACAGGCGATCAGAGCGCCGTAGTCATAAACCGGTATTTGAGTCTGCGGCCGCGGGAAACCCGCGCGGATCAGCAGCAGCCGCAGCCATGTCTCGCGGGGAGATTCGGCGCCCTTGTCGACAAGCGGCAGCGCGACGCGCGCACGCGCGATGCCCCGTCGGCCTCGGTACCGCTCGCCGAGTGAGTCGACCTCGCTCACCTTGAGATCGGTTGCGCGCGCGAGCGCGTCGATGGCTGCGACCGCCCGATCGACGGGATATCGGCAGGCGAGGTCGAGAGCCGTCCGCGCGGGCGTCGTCACCCGTAGGCCGGCGATCGTTTGTATCTCGTGCTCAAACAGCGAATCCGACCACGTGTCAATACCGGCCGGCGGGCGGCGGTGTTGATAGACCAACTGCGCGGGCGCCCGGTGGTCGACCCATTTGGCCCCATGCAGTGCCGAGGCGGAGCGCCCTGCGACGATGCCCCGTCGCCGCGACCACAGCCACGCGGCGCATGCGCGTCTTGTGGCGGTCAGTTCCGTGGCGGGGTCCACGTAGACGTCGGGGTGCAACGCGACGAACCGGCTCCGCAGCCGGTACCGGGTCAGGGTGCCGGCTGCGAGCGCCTCGCTGCCGATGAAGGGTTCGCGCACGCAAGCAGTGTGGCGTCAAGGACTGACAGCGACGCCGAGCGTGACGGCAGGGCGAAAAATCGGCCGAAAAGTCGCCGTGACGTCACGTTCGGCGGAGAGGGGACCTAGCGGTTTTGGAAGTTGGGCTTGCGCTTCTCGGCGAACGCCCGGGGGCCCTCCTTGGAGTCCTCGGACAGGAACACCGGTATCCCGTTTGCGGTATCGGGCTTGAAGGCCTCTTCCTCGTGCATCCCCTCGGTCTCGCGGATCGTCTTGAGGATCGCCTGGACGGCCAGCGGGCCGTTGTTCTCGATGACCTCGGCGATTTCGAGGGCCTTGGTCAGCGCCTGCCCGTCGGGAACGACGTGGCCGATCAGGCCCATGTCCTTGGCCTCGGCGGCGGTGATGTGCCGTCCGGTCAGCAGCAGGTCGCACGCCACGGTGTAGGGAATCTGGCGCACCAGTCGCACCGCGGACCCGCCCATCGGGTACAGGCTCCACTTGGCCTCGGAGATGCCGAATTTGGCGCTCTCGCCGGCCACCCGGATGTCGGTGCCCTGCAGGATCTCCGTACCCCCGGCGATGGCCGGGCCCTCGACGGCGGCGATCAGCGGCTTTTTGAGCCGCCGGCCCTTGAGGAGGGCGTCGATCCGCGACGGGTCGTAGCTGCCGTCCTTGAATGACTCACCCGGCGGCTTCTGGGTCGCGGCCTTGAGGTCCATGCCCGCGCAGAAGTAGCCACCGGCACCGGTCAGGATGCAGCATCGGATGTCGGGATCGTTGTCGACGCGGTCCCAGGCCTGGACCATGATTTCCATCATTTCCGTGCTCAGGGCGTTGCGGCGGTGCGGCCGGTTCATGGTCACGATGAGGGTGTGACCACGCTGTTCCACGAGCGCGTCAGGACCGGTTTCCTCGTTTGCTGGCGCCTCGGTCACGGTTACCGCCTTTCCCTCGACAATGGACACGAGCTTGCCTCGAAATGTAACACGTTCTAATTTGGTGGCCGTGGCCTTGAATATTGCCGATCTAGCAGAGCACGCCATCGACGCTGTGCCCGAGCGTGTCGCCCTGATCTGCGGCGACGAGAAGTTGACCTACGCCCAACTGGAGGAGAAGGCCAACCGCCTTGCTCACTATCTGCTCGAGCAGGGGGTGAAAAAGGACGACAAGGTGGGCCTCTACTGCCGAAACCGCATCGAGATCGTCATCGCGATGCTCGGCATCGTCAAGGCGGGTGCCATCCTGGTGAACGTCAACTACCGCTACGTCGAGGGCGAGCTGCGCTACCTGTTCGACAACTCCGACATGGTCGCGCTGGTCCACGAGCGCCAGTACTCCGACCGGGTGGCCAACGTGCTGCCCGAGACTCCCAACGTCAAGACGATCCTGGTCGTCGAGGACGGCAGCGACAACGACTACCAGCGCTACGGCGGCGTCGAGTTCTACTCCGCGATCGCCCAGAGCTCACCCGAGCGCGACTTCGGCCCGCGCAGCGCCGACGACATCTACCTGCTCTACACGGGCGGCACCACCGGATTCCCGAAGGGCGTGATGTGGCGCCACGAGGACATCTACCGCGTGCTGTTCGGCGGAACCGACTTCGCCACAGGCGAATTCGTCAAGGACGAGTACGACCTGGCCAAAGCCGCCGCGGCCAATCCGCCGATGGTCCGCCACCCGATTCCGCCGATGATCCACGGCGCCACCCAGTCGGCGACCTGGATGTCGATCTTCTCGGGTCAAACCACGGTGCTGGCACCGGAATTCAACGCCGACGAGGTCTGGCGCACGATTCACGAGCACAAGGTGAACCTGCTGTTCTTCACCGGCGACGCGATGGCGCGGCCGCTGCTGGACGCGCTGCTGGCGCACCAGGAGAAGGGTAACGAGTACGACCTGTCGTCCCTGTTTTTGCTCGCCTCCACCGCGGCGCTGTTCTCGCCGAGCATCAAGGAGAAGTTCCTCGAGCTGCTGCCCAACCGGGTCATCACCGACTCGATCGGATCGTCGGAAACCGGATTCGGCGGCACCAGCGTCGTCGCCAAGGACGCGCCGCACAGCGGCGGCCCGCGCGTGACGATCGACCACCGCACCGTCGTCCTCGACGAGGACGGCAACGAGGTCAAGCCCGGCTCCGGCGTGCGCGGCTTTATCGCGAAGAAGGGCAACATTCCCGTCGGCTACTACAAGGACGAGAAGAAGACCGCCGAGACGTTCAAGACCATCAACGGCGTGCGCTACGCCATTCCCGGCGACTACGCGACGGTCGAGGAGGACGGCACCGTCACGATGCTGGGCCGCGGCTCGGTGTCGATCAACAGCGGCGGCGAGAAGATCTACCCCGAGGAGGTCGAGGCCGCGCTCAAGGGGCACCCCGACGTCTTCGACGCCCTGGTGGTCGGTGTGCCCGACGCCCGCTACGGCCAGCACGTCGCGGCCGTCGTCCAGCCGCGGCCGGGAACGCGGCCCCCGCTGTCGGAGCTGGACGCCTTCGTGCGTTCCGAGATCGCGGGATACAAAGTGCCGCGCAGCCTGTGGCTGGTCGACGAGGTCAAGCGCTCGCCCGCCGGCAAGCCCGACTACCGCTGGGCCAAGGAGCAGACCGAGGCGCGCCCGGCCGACGACGTGCACGCCGCTCACGTAACTGCATGACGCGCTCCAAGCGCTAGGACCGCGCGAGGCGTGACCGACTTCGTCAAGCACAACCCGGACGCGCCCGCCCGGTTCTTCGCCGCGGAAGCCGCTGGCCTGCAATGGCTTTCCGGCGCCGACGGCGGCGTGCCCTGCGCGCAAGTCGTCTCCGTCACGATGACGAGCCTGACGCTGCGCCGCCTCGGCTCGGTGTACCCGACCCCCGAGGCGGCGCGTGAGTTCGGTGGCCGACTCGCCGCCACGCACGACGCCGGCGCCGCCGGCTTTGGCGCCGGCCCCGACGGGTGGGACGGGCCCGGCTTCTTCGGACCCCTGTCGCAGCCCCTGCCGATGTCGCTGCGACCGCACCGACGCTGGGGCGAGTTCTATGCGCAGGAGCGGCTGGCCCCGATGGCCGAACTCGCCGCCGCGCGGCTCGACTCGTCGACCCGCGAGGTCGTCGACGCCGTCGCGGCGCGTTGCCGTGCGGGTGATTTCGACGACGACGACCCGCCGGCCCGCCTGCACGGCGACCTGTGGAGCGGCAACGTGATGTGGACGCCCGCCGGGGTGGTGCTGATCGACCCGGCCGCGCACGGCGGTCACCGCGAGACCGACCTGGCGATGCTCGCGCTGTTCGGCTGCCCGCATCTCGACGCCGTCATCGACGGTTACCGGCGGGTGCGGCCGCTGCGACCCGGCTGGCGCGACCGTGTCGGGCTGCATCAGCTCTTCCCGCTGCTCGCCCATGTCGTGCTGTTCGGCGGCGGGTACGCGCGGCAGACCGACGCCGCCGCCCGCGCCGCGCTGGCCGCCTGAGCACCGCCCGCGGCGGCCGGGCTACTGTCGATCCCGATGACGATCGACGTCTGGATGCAACACCCGACGCAGCGGTTCCTGCGCAGCGACATGCTGGCGTCCCTGCGCCGCTGGACGGGCGGGTCGATCCCCGACACCGAGATCCCGATCGAGGTGACGCTGGCGTCGATGGATGCCGCCGGCGTGCAACTGGGCATACTCAGCGCCTGGCGCGGCCCGAACGGCCAAGACCTCGTCTCCAACGACGAGGTGGCGCAATGGATTGCCGCGCATCCGGACCGGTTCGCCGGGCTCGCCACCGTCGACCTCGACCGCCCGATGGAAGCGGTCCGGGAGTTGAGACGGCGCGTCGCAGAAGGATTCGTCGGCCTGCGGGTGGTGCCGTGGCTGTGGAACGCCCCGCCCACCGATCGCCGCTACTATCCGCTGTTCGCCCAGTGCGTCGAATCCGGCGTGCCGTTTTGCACCCAGGTCGGCCACACCGGCCCGCTGCGCCCCTCGGAGACCGGGCGCCCGATTCCCTACATCGACCAGGTCGCCCTCGACTTCCCGGAACTGGTGATCGTCTGCGGCCACGTCGGCTACCCGTGGACCGAGGAGATGGTCGCGGTGGCCCGCAAGCACGAAAACGTCTACATCGACACCTCGGCGTACACGATCGCGCGCCTGCCCGAAGAACTCATCATGTTCATGAAAACCCGTACCGGACAACGGAAGGTGTTGTTCGGCACCAATTACCCGATGATCGGCCACGAGCACGCGTTGGCGGGGCTGGACGACCTCGGGCTGTCCGACGAGGCCCGCCGAGACTTCTTGCGCGGCAATGCCGAACGACTGTTTCGACTGGAGGCAACCACGTGAATGGCGCCCAGGCCCTGATCAACACCCTGGTCGACGGCGGCGTCGACGTGTGTTTCGCCAACCCCGGCACGTCGGAGATGCACTTCGTCGCGGCCCTGGACAGTGTCCCGCGGATGCGCGGCGTGCTGGCCTTGTTCGAGGGGGTCGCCACCGGCGCGGCCGACGGTTATGCCCGCATCGCCGATCGGCCCGCGGCCGTGCTGCTGCACCTGGGCCCCGGATTGGGCAACGGCCTGGCCAATCTGCACAACGCGCGCCGCGCCCGGGTCCCGATGGTGGTGGTGGTCGGTGACCACGCCACCTATCACAAAAAGTACGACGCCCCACTGGAATCCGACATCGACGCCCTCGCCGGCACCGTCTCGGGTTGGGTGCGCCGAACGGGTGACGCCTCCCAGGTCTCGGCCGACGCCGTCGAGGGCATCGCGGCCAGCCGGTGGGGTTCACAGATCTCGACGCTGATCCTGCCCGCCGACGTGTCCTGGTCCGACGGCGCCCAGCTGTTCTCCAACCTGGACGCACAGCCGGCGGGCGCCGACCCGTTGCTGGCCCCGGAAGTGGCCGAGGTGCTCGGCTCCGGAGAACCGACGGTGATCATGGTCGGCGGCGACGCCACCCGCCACGCCGGCCTGGCCGCGGCCACCCGGATCGCCGCGGCCACCGGCGCGCGGGTGCTGTGCGAGACCTTCCCCACCCGGCTCGAGCGCGGCGCCGGGATCCCCGCCGTCGACCGGCTGGCGTACTTCGCCGAGGCCGCCACGGCCCAGCTGGACGGCGCCAAACATCTGGTGCTGGCCGGCGCCAAGTCGCCGGTGTCGTTCTTCGCCTACCCCGGCATGCCCAGCGACCTGGTGCCCGCCGGTTGCGAGGTGCACGTGCTCGCCGAACACAGCGGCGCGGCGGATGCGTTGACCGCCTTGGCGGATCAGGTGGCGCCGGGAACGGTGGCGCCGGTGGCGGCCGCGTCGCGTCCCACGCTGCCGACCGGCGCACTGACGTCCGCGTCGGCGGCCGACGTGATCGGGGCGCTGCTGCCGGAACGGGCGATCGTGGTCGACGAGTCGAACACCTCCGGCCTGCTGCTCGCCCAGGCCACCGCCGGGGCGCCGGCGCATGACTGGCTGACCCTGACCGGCGGGGCGATCGGCTACGGCATTCCCGCGGCGGTCGGTGCGGCGATCGCCGCCCCGGATCGCCCGGTGCTGTGCCTGGAATCCGACGGCTCCGCCATGTACACCATTGCGGGGTTGTGGACCCAGGCGCGGGAGAACCTCGACGTCACCACCGTGCTGTACAACAACAGGGCCTACGACATCCTGCGCATCGAGCTGCAACGGGTCGGCGCCGGCTCGGCGCCCGGGCCCGAAGCACTGTCCCTGCTCGACTTAGCCGATCCCACAATGGATTTCGTCAAGATCAGCGAGGGCATGGGGGTGCCGGCCCGGCGCGTCACCACCGCTGAGGAGTTCGCCGACGCGCTGCGCGCCGCGTTCGCAGAAGCCGGACCGCACCTGATCGACGCCGTGGTGCCGTCAATAACGGGCTAGGGTCGGCAGCCGGCTCAGCAACCAGTCCGTCATCGTATTGACCACGTCGACGCCGGTCTCGAACGCGCCGTCGTGCGCGTCCGCCGCCAGTGCCACACCCCACTGCCCGGACGGGGTGGGGACGATCCCGAATTGCCGGACCAGGTACTCGCCGTGCACTCCGGGCCCCCAACCCCCTTTCGCGGCAATCCCTTTGGCGGCCAGCCCCCATTGGTCACCGCTGCTGAGTCGTTGCATCAGGTCGATCACCTCGGCGGCGTCGGGGATGGTCGGCAGCTCCGCGGCGAACCGCGCCTGGCGCTGCAGGTTCCACTGGGTTTGGCCGAAAGCGGTGAAACCACGGCGAAGTCGGCGCGATTCGACCACCGTCGCGGTGTCACCGCCCTCGGCCACCACCGCCTGAACCTGCCGTGCCGCGTCGGCCGGCTCGCCCAACTGCGACCACAACTGCTCGGATGCGCGATTGTCGGATTCGGTGATTGCCTTCACGGCAAAATCGCGGGCGCCCAGCCAATCGTTGCGCAGCGCCGCCACCGCCAGGGGCACTTTGATCGTCGACCATGCCACACCCGACCACCAGCTCCCCAGCGAAAATGTCCGGTCCGGCCGGGCGATCGCGATGCCGACGTTCGCCGGCGCCGCGGCGGAAAGCTGTTCGAAGCTGGCTTCCAGCGCGAGCTCGAGAGGCCGAGCCGTCATGCGCCGGTTCCGCTATCGGCGCGAATGACCGCGGCGCCGGGACGGGGGACCGGCGCATCAACCATCGCGTCTCCTTGTCGTTGCGGCATGTTCAGCGCGGCGGTAGCGGCGCGCCCTCCTCCGGCGGGGGAGGAGCTTCCCACGGTTCGGGGTCCGGCGTCGGCGGTGACCACACCAGCGGCGGGGGTGGCGGTGGCAGGGGAGGCGGCGGGGGCGGGTCCGCCGCGGCGACACCGGCACCCAGCCCGAGCGCGGCCCCAGCCAGCGACCCGACCAGGAGCGAGCGGGCGATCATTTCGCGGATTTTCATCGAGCGCTGAGTTTACTGCCTGGACGCCCACATCCCGCGATAACGCCCGTCCCGGGGCCCTAGCGGTGGATCTTCCAGACCGGATCGCCGCAGTCGACGCCCTGAGCGGCCAGTTGCCGCTTGAGCACCTTGAAGGTCACCGTGCGCGGGAGTTCGGTGCTGACCCGTACGTATGACGGCCATTGCTTGGGTCCCAAGTCCGGTTGCTCGGCCAAGAAGGTGCGGAACTTCTCGTCGTCGAACTCGGTGCCCGGCGCCATCACCACCGCGGCCATGACTTGGTCGCCGACGATCGCGTCGGGCACCGGGTACACCGCGACCTCGGTCAGGTCGGGGTGGCGCAGCAACACCCGCTCGATCGGCGCGGCGCCGAGGTTTTCGCCGTCGACGCGCATCCAATCACCCAGCCGCCCAGCGAAATACGCATAACCGGCGTCGTCACGGTAGGCGAGATCGCCGCTGTGGTAGACCCCGCCGGCCATCCGCTCGGCCTCGGCGGCGGCGTCGTTGTAATAACCCTCGAAACGGCCCGGCCCGGCGACGTTCACCAGTTCGCCGACCACGCCCGGTGGGCATGACGCGCCGGTGTCGGGATCGACGATGTCGATGCCCGGCGGGAGGGGGCCCAATGAACCCGGCGGTGTGTCCGGCGTGCGCGCGATGGCCACGCCGCCCTCGGTGGAACCGAACCCGTCCTGCACGACACACCCGAATCGGCGGGCGAAGCGCTCGATGTCATCGGGCACGCCTTCGTTGCCGTACACCGCGCGCAGCGGGTTGTCCGCATCGTCGGGCCGCTCGGGCGTGGCCAGTACATACGACAACGGCTTGCCGACGTAGTTCGCGTACGTGGCGCCGTAGCGGCGGACGTCGACGATGAAGTTCGAGGCGGAGAACTTGCGCCGCAAGGCCATTGAGCCCGCACACGCCGCCGCCACCGCCCAGCCGACCAGCACCGCGTTGGAATGAAACAGCGGCATCGACACGTAGCAGACGTCGTCGGGGCCGAGGCCGAAGCGCTGCGACATCGTCACGCCCGCGATCGCGACCTTGCCGTGGCTGCACTTGACCGCCTTGGGCTCGCCGCTGGTACCCGACGTGAAGATCAACATGAACAGATCCGCCGGCGCGGCGTCCTGAAAAACGATCGGGGCGTCGCGGTGCGCGGCCAGTTCGTCGGCCCACGCGACGGAGTCGGCGTTCAGGTGCTCGATATCACCCAGCGTCTCAGACGATTTGGAGTCGGCGAGCACCAATTGGCAGTCGGCCCGGGCGATGTCGCGCTGCAGCGCCTCGCCGCGGCGCACCGGGTTGAGCCCGACCGGCACGATCCCCGACATTCCCGCCGCGACCAGCATCGCCGAGAAGAAGGGCGTGTTCTCCAGCAGCACTCCGACGTGGGGTGGCCGGGTGGGGTCGAGCCGCTTACGCAGCGCCGCGGCGATCGCGGCACCCTGCTGCAGGTGATCGCGCCAGCTGGTGAACGAGTCCTCGAAGTAGATACCCCGGTCGTCGATCTCGGTCAGCGGCGCCAGCAGCTTGGTGACCGTCAGGTCGTCGGTGAGCTCCATTTCGCCTAGGCGGGCGTCTCCGCCAGCTCGCGCCCGATGCGGCGCAGCTGCCCGGTGGCACCGCCCAGCGCGAACTCAATCTCCTTGGCGGCCAGGAAGTATCGGTGCGCGGGGTGATCGGTGTCGACGCCGACGCCGCCGTGCACGTGCACGATGGTGTGCGCCACCCGGTGACCGGCGTCGGCGGCCCAAAACGCCGCGCTGGCGACGTCGATCTCCGCCGGAATGTCCTCGGAGACTCGCCAGGCCGCCTGGGTGAGCGTCAGCCGCAACCCCTTGACGTCGATGTAGCCGTCGGCCAGCCGCTGCGAGACCGCCTGGAAGCTGCCGATCGGCCGGTCGAACTGCTCACGTTCGCGCGCGTATTCGGCGGTCATCTGCAGGCCACGCTCGAGCACCCCGAGCTGGAAAGCGCTGCGGCCCAACGTGCCCAGCGTGCCGAGCCAGGTCGCCACCTCGGCGCCGCCGACCCTGCGGCCGCCGTCCACCTCGGTGCCGTCCAGTGCGAGGTGCCCGACGCTGCCCAGGCCGGTGGTCTGCAGGGCCGTCACCGTGACGCCGGGATCGTCGGCGGCAACCAGGAAAACCGCCGTGCCGGCATCCGTTTCGGCGGGGACCAGGAACGCGTCGGCCACCGGGCCGAAACCGACCTGGGTGCGCGTGCCGGTCAGCCGGTAACCGGCGCCGGCGCTTAGCGCCTGCACCGGGCCCTCGCCCATCTCGCCGTCGAGCGCGATGCTCAGGGTCTTCTCGCCGTTGACCGCCGGCACGCCCCAGTTCTGCTGCAGCTCTTCGGAGCCGAACCGGGCCAGCGCCCCGGCGCCCAGCACCACCGACTCCAGGTAGGGCACCGCGGCCAGCTGATGGCCCAGCGCGACCAGGATCGCGATCTGCTCGAGCGCGCCGAAACCGTCGCCGCCCAGCGATGACGCCGACGCGCTGGACAGGATGCCGGCGTCGATCAGCTTTCGCCACAGGTCGCGATCGAACCGCTGATCGAGCCCGTCCAGCTCGCGCTGGTGTTCGGGGGTGCACACCGAGTCCACGATCGTGTCGACCAGGTTGCCGAGGTCGTTCGCCGCTTCGGTTGTCGTGAAATCCATGAACGTCCGTCCTTCTATTACGTAGCGGCTCAGCGGTTGCGGGGCAGACCGAGGGCGACCATGCCGATGATGTCGCGCTGAACTTCGTTGGTGCCGCCTCCGAAGGTCAGGATCAGGCAGGCCCGGTGCATCCGCTCGACCCGGCCCCGCAGCAACGAGCCCGGCGAATTCTGGCGCACCGTCGCCGCGGTACCCAGCACCTCCATCAGCAGCCGGTAGGCCTCGGTGGCCAGCTCGGTGCCGTAGACCTTGGCCGCCGACGCGTCGGCGGGTGACAGGTCCTCACTCGCGGCCGAGGCCAGCTCCCAGTTGATCAGCTTGAGGACCTCGGCCTTGGCGTGCACCCGGGCCAGGTTGAGCTGCACCCACTCCGAGTCGATGAGCCGGGCGCCCCCGTCGTCCTTGGTGTTCTGCGCCCATTCGCGAACCTCGCGCAGGGCCAGGAAGATCGGTTGCGGCGACACCAGGGCGACGCGCTCGTGGTTGAGCTGGTTGGTCACCAGCTTCCAGCCGCCGTTCTCCTCGCCGATCAGGTTGGTCACCGGGACGCGGACGTCGGAGTAATAGGTGGCGCTGGTGTCCACACCGGCCATCGTGTGCACCGGGGTCCAGGAGAAACCCTCCGCGGTGGTCGGCACGGTCAGCATCGAAATCCCGCGGTGCTTCTTGGCGTCGGGGTTGGTGCGCACCGCCAACCACACCCAGTCGGCGTAGGCGATCAGGCTGGTCCACATCTTCTGGCCGTTGATGACGTAGTCGTCGCCGTCGCGCACCGCGGTCGTGCGCAGGTTGGCGAGGTCGGTGCCGGCGCCGGGCTCGGAGTAGCCGATCGAGAAGTGCAGCTCGCCCGCGGCGATCTTGGGCAGGAAGAACTTCTTCTGTTCCTCGGTGCCGAACGCCATGATGGTCGGCGCGACGCTGTTGATCGTCAGGAACGGCACCGGCACGCCGGCGATGGCGGCCTCGTCGGTGAAGATCAGCGAGTCCATCGGCGAGCGGTCCTGGCCGCCGTACTCCTTGGGCCAGTTCAGGGTGAGCCACCCGTCTTTGCCCATCTGCGCGACGGTGTCGCGATACGCCGTGCCGGTACCGACCTCGCCGCCCCCCGAGGAGGTCAGCGCCTCGCGACGCTCCGGGGTCATCAGGTTGGTGAAGTACGACCGCAGCTCGCGACGCAGCTCTTCTTGCTCAGGGGTGTAACTGATGCGCATTTCAGCCGTCCTTCAAGTCAACGACGTTTCCGAATACAACCCGCGTCACAGGCTGCAGCTCGACCAACGGCTACCCATTCGTCTTCCCGGTTGTAACACGTTCTAGTCTGGGAATCCAGCGACCGTTTCCCCAGCGGTGTCGGGGTCTTATGGTGGACCTACATACTGATGAGGCGAGTCCTGCGGTGAAGGCCAGGTTCAAGGAGGGTGCTGTGCGGGTGATCGTGGACCGTGACCGGTGCGAAGGTAACGCAGTGTGCTTGGGAATTGCCCCCGATATCTTCGACCTCGACGACGAGGATTACGCCGTGGTGAAGCTCGACCCGATTCCCGCCGATCAGGAGCAGTTGGCCGAGCAGGCGATCGCCGAATGCCCGCGCGCCGCGCTGTCCCGCGGCGACTGATCCGAGCCTAGAGCGCGCAACCCGAAACTAGAGGTATTCATAAATTGACTAGCAGCACGAACGCGACCGATCTCTCCGGAAAGGTCGCGGTGGTCACCGGTGCGGCCGCGGGCCTGGGACGGGCCGAGGCGCTCGGCCTGGCACGCCTCGGAGCGACCGTCGTCGTCAACGACATCGCCGCCGCGTTGGACGCCTCCGACGTCATCGACGAGATCAACTCCTCCGGTTCGAAGGCCGTTGCCGTGGCGGGCGACATCAGCGAACGCTCCACCGCCGACGAATTGGTCGCCCAGGCCGACGGGCTGGGTGGGCTCGACATCGTGGTCAACAACGCCGGCATCACGCGCGACCGGATGCTGTTCAACATGTCCGACGAGGAGTGGGACCAGGTCATCGCCGTGCACCTGCGCGGCCATTTCCTGCTGACCCGCAACGCCGCCACCTACTGGCGCTCCAAGGCCAAGGAGGCGGACGGCAAGGTCTTCGGCCGGATCGTCAACACCGCATCGGAGGCCGGCCTGGTCGGCCCCGTCGGGCAGGCGAACTACGGCGCCGCCAAGGCGGGCATCATCTCGCTCACCCTGACCGCCGCGCGGGCGCTCGGCCGCTACGGCGTGTGCGCCAACGCCATCTGCCCCCGCGCGCGCACGGCGATGACGGCCGACGTGTTCGGCGATGCACCGGAGGTGGAGGCCGGCGGGGTCGATCCGCTGTCGCCAGAGCACGTCGTCAATCTGGTCAAGTTCCTGTCCTCGCCGGCGGCTGCGGAAGTCAACGGCCAGGTGTTCATCGTCTACGGTCCGCAGGTGACACTGGTCGCTGCCCCGACGGTCGAGCGCAAATTCAGCGCCGACGGCGCCGCTTGGGACCCTGCACAGCTGAGTGCGACGCTGCAGGAATACTTTGCTGGACGTGATCCTGAGCACAATTTTTCGGCGAGCGCACTGATGGATCAATAGCCATTTGGGGCTAGTCGATCGGGGGGAATCGGCAGGTAGAACGTGTGTCAGTTTGACACGTGACAAGTGCGTCTGACCTGGCGAATTAACGGTTGGGATAAGAAATGCTGTTCATTGACATGGTGAACTTGTTCTGAGTTAATATGATCCGGCTCACACCGAGCCCCATGCGACCGTAGACAACGCAAAGGCCAGCCATAGACTTCGCCGAGACCAGCCGAGGGGGGACACCGAGGTGAGGGAGCAACTTGCCGTTCCCGCCCGCGCCGTCGGCGGATTCTTCGAAATGATGATGGACACCGGCCGGGCAGCTTTTCGCCGGCCGTTCCAGTTTGGCGAGTTTCTCGATCAGACGTGGATGATCGCCCGCGTGTCGCTGGTCCCGACGCTGCTGGTGTCCATCCCCTTCACGGTGCTGGTGGCCTTCACCCTCAACATCCTGCTGCGCGAGATCGGCGCCGCCGACCTGTCCGGCGCCGGGACGGCGTTCGGCACCATCACCCAGCTGGGTCCGGTGGTGACCGTGCTCGTCGTCGCCGGTGCCGGCGCCACCGCGATCTGCGCCGACCTGGGCGCGCGCACCATCCGCGAGGAGATCGACGCGATGCGCGTGCTCGGCATCGACCCGATCCAGCGGCTGGTGGTCCCCCGTGTGCTGGCGTCCACGGTGGTGGCGCTGCTGCTCAACGGCTTGGTATGCGCCATCGGGCTTTCCGGTGGCTATGTGTTCTCCGTCTTCCTGCAGGGCGTCAACCCAGGCGCGTTCATCAACGGCTTGACCGTGCTGACCGGACTGCGCGAGCTGGTACTCGCCGAAGTCAAGGCGCTGCTGTTCGGTGTGATGGCCGGGATGGTGGGCTGTTACCGCGGCCTGACTGTCAAGGGCGGGCCCAAGGGCGTCGGCAACGCGGTCAACGAAACCGTGGTCTACGCCTTCATCTGTCTGTTCGTGATCAACGTGGTGATGACCGCCATCGGCGTGCGAATTTCGGCGAAGTGATGAGACGGGTGAGCACGCGATGAGTTACGACGCCACACTGCGGTTTCGTCGCCTCTTCTCGCGGCTGCAGGAGCCGGTCGACGACTTCGGCGAGCAGGCGTTGTTCTACGGGCAGACCGTGCGCTACGTCCCCAACGCGCTCACCCGATACCGCAAGGAGACGGTCCGGCTGATCGCCGAGATGACCATGGGCGCGGGGGCTCTCGTGATGATCGGCGGCACGGTCGGTGTCGCGGCGTTTTTGACCCTGGCCTCCGGCGGTGTCATTGCCGTGCAAGGGTATTCGTCGCTGGGCAACATCGGCATCGAGGCGCTGACGGGATTCCTGTCGGCCTTCCTGAACGTCCGGGTGGTCGCCCCGGTGATCGCCGGCATCGCGCTGGCGGCCACCATCGGCGCCGGCGCCACCGCCCAATTGGGCGCCATGCGGGTGTCCGAGGAGATCGACGCCGTCGAGTGCATGGCGGTGCACTCGGTGTCCTACCTGGTGTCGACCCGCCTGATCGCCGGCCTGATCGCGATCATCCCGCTGTACTCGCTGTCCGTGCTGGCCGCGTTCTTCGCCGCCCGCTTCACCACGGTGTACATCAACGGGCAGTCAAAAGGCCTCTACGACCACTACTTCAATACGTTCCTGATCCCGTCGGACCTGTTGTGGTCGTTCCTGCAGGCGATCGTGATGTCCATCGCGGTCATGTTGGTGCACACCTATTACGGCTACAACGCCAGCGGTGGTCCCGTCGGCGTCGGCATCGCAGTCGGCCAGGCGGTGCGGACGTCGTTGATCGTCGTGGTCGTCATCACTTTGTTCATCTCGCTCGCTGTGTATGGGGCGTCCGGTAACTTCAACCTCTCCGGCTAAGAGGACCGCTTAAAAGGACATGGCAGAAACAGGCGCGCGACGCACGACCGTCCGGCTGGCAGCAGCAGTGCTGGCCGGCCTCATGGTGGCTTTCGCTGTGCTGACTTACCTTTCCTACACGGCCGCCTTCGCGTCGATCGACACCGTCACCGTGTCGGCGCCCCGGGCGGGGCTGGTGATGGAGAAGGGCGCCAAGGTCAAATACCGGGGCATCCAGATCGGCAAGGTCGAGACCATCGACTATTCCGGCGACCAGGCGCGCCTGACGCTGGGCATCAACAGCGACGACATGCATTTCATCCCGTCCAACGCGGCGGTGCACATCGCGGGTAACACCATCTTCGGTGCGAAGGCGGTGGAATTCATTCCGCCGCAAACGCCGTCGCCGACCTCGCTGCGTCCGGACGCGCACGTCGCGGCCTCGTCGGTGCAGCTCGAAGTCAACACCTTGTTCCAGTCGCTGATCGACCTGTTGCACAAGGTCGACCCCGTCGAACTCAACGGGACGTTGAGCGCGTTCGCCGAAGGCCTGCGTGGCCACGGCGATGACCTGGGCGGCATCCTTTCGGGACTGAATACGCTGACGCGCCAAGCGAATCCGAAGCTGCCCGCCTTGCAGGAAGACCTCCGCAAGACCGCGGTCGTGGCGAACGTCTACGCCGACTCCGCCCCCAATCTGAACACCGTCTTCGACAACCTGCCGACGATCAACAAGACCGTCGTGGACCAGCAGAAGAATCTCGACAAGACCCTGTTGGCCACCATCGGCCTGTCGAACAACGCCTATGACACGTTGGCGCCGGCCGAGCAGGACTTCATCGACGCCATCAACCGGCTGCGGGCCCCGCTCAAGGTGGCCGCCGACTACTCACCGGAATTCGGCTGCCTGTTCGCCGGAATCGAGCGCGGCATCAAGGAATTCGCCCCGCTGCTCGGCGTCCGCAAGGCCGGCCTGTTCACGTCGTCGAGCTTCGTGCTGGGCGCGCCGTCGTACACGTACCCGGAGTCGTTGCCGATCGTGAACGCCTCCGGCGGCCCGAATTGCCGTGGGCTGCCCGACATCCCGACCAAGCAGACCGGCGGCTCGTTCTACCGGGCGCCGTTCCTGGTCACCGACAACGCCAACATCCCGTACGAGCCGTTCACCGAGCTGCAGTTCGACGCGCCCTCGACGCTGCAGTTCTTGTTCCACGGCGCCTTCGCGGAACGGGACGATTTCTGATGCCGGACAGTTCGGGCATGCCGTCGCACCGCGAGATGATGATCAAGGTCAGCATCTTCGCCGTGGCCATGCTGCTGGTGTCGGCCGGGCTGGTGGTGGTGTTCGGCGACTTCCGGTTCGGACCCGAAAGCACCTACCACGCAACGTTTACCGACGTCTCGCGGTTGAAGGCCGGTCAAAAGGTGCGCATCGCCGGGGTGCCGGTCGGTGCGGTGTCCGACATCAAGCTCAATCGCGACAACACCATCGACGTGAAGTTCGGGGTCGACAAGCGCTACACGCTCTACTCGTCGACGCGCGCGGTGATCCGCTACGAAAACCTCGTCGGTGACCGATATCTGGAGATCACGTCCGGCCCTGGAGAGCTGCGAAAACTCCCCGCCGGCGCGACGATCAACAGCCAACACACCCAGCCCGCACTGGATCTCGACGCGCTGCTGGGCGGGCTGCGGCCGGTCCTCAAAGGCCTCGACGCCGACAAGGTCAACACCATCAGCAGCGCGGTCATCCAGCTGCTGCAGGGCCAGGGCGGCGCGTTGTCGAACGTGCTGGCCGACACGAGCGCGTTCTCCTCGGCGCTGGGCCAGCGCGACCAGCTCATCGGCGACGTGATCAACAACCTCAACACGGTGCTGACGACCGTGGACCAACGCAGCGCGCAGTTTTCGACAAGCGTGGACCAGTTGCAACAACTGATCACCGGGCTGGCCGAACACAAGGACGACATCGCGGGTGCCATCCCCCCGCTGGCCTCCACGACGACGGATTTGACCCAGCTGCTGAAGAATTCGCGCCGCCCGCTGCAAGGCGTCCTGGAGAACACCCGTCCGCTGGCCACCGAGCTGGACAACCGCAAGGCCGAGGTGAACAACGACATCGAACAGCTGGGCGAGGACTATCTGCGGCTGGCGGCCCTCGGCGCTTACGGCTCGTTCTTCAACATCTATTTCTGCTCCGTGACGATCAAGATCAACGGCCCCGCCGGTGGCGACATCCTCCTGCCGCTTGGTGGCCAGGTGGATCCCAGCAAGGGGAGGTGCGCGTTTGCCAAGTAACGCAACACATGAGCGCGATCCGCTGCGCACCGGAATCTTCGGCGTGGTGCTCGTGGTCTGCGTCGTGCTCATCGCATTCGGGTATTCCGGTTTACCGTTCTGGCCGCAGGGCAAGATCTACGACGCCTACTTCAGCGACGCGGGTGGAATCAATCCCGGCAATGCCGTTTACGTCTCGGGCTTCAAAGTCGGCAAGGTGACCTCCGTGGGTCTGGCCGGCGACAGCGCCAAGATCAGCTTCAGCGTCGACCGCCACGTCGCCGTCGGCGACCAGTCGCTGGCCGCGATCCGCACCGACACCATCCTCGGTGAGCGCTCCATCTCGGTGACCCCGGCCGGTGGCGGCAAGGCAACCACCATCCCGCTCAGTCGCACCACGACGCCGTACACGCTGGCCGGCGCGCTCGAGGACTTGGGTTCCAATGCCAGCAACCTGAACAAGCCGCAGTTCGAAAAGGCGCTGAACGTGTTGACCGACACGCTGCACGACGCCACCCTCGAGCTGCGCGGTGCGCTGGACGGCGTGACGTCGCTGTCTCGCACCCTGGACCGACGCGACGAGGCGTTGCAAAGCCTACTGGCGCACGCGAAGTCGGTCACCGGCGTGTTGTCACAGCGCGCCGAGCAGGTCAACAAGCTGGTCGACGACGGTAACGAGTTGTTCGCCGCGCTCGACGAACGCCACCGCGCGCTGGGTCAGCTGATCTCGGGCATCCAGGAGCTCTCGGCGCAGATATCCGGCTTCGTCGCCGACAACCGCAGGGAATTCGGGCCCGCGCTCAACAAGCTCAACGATGTGCTGTCCAACCTCAACGAGCGCCGCGACTACATCACCGAGGCCCTCAAGCGGCTGCCCACCTACGCCACCGAGTTGGGCGAGGTGGTCGGCTCGGGTCCCGGCTTCAACGTGAACGTCTACGGCGTCATCCCGGCGCCGCTGCTCGCGACGATGTTCGACTTCTTCTATCAGCCCGGCAAGATGCCGGCCAGCCTGGCCGACTACCTGCGCGGGTTGATTCAGGAACGCTGGATCATCAGGCCGAAGTCACCATGATGCAGCGGACCATCCGCAGCAGGGGGCTGCGCTACGCCACCATCATCGCGCTGGTCGCGGTGCTGGTGGGCGGCGTGTATGTGCTGTCGTCGCAAGGGAATAACCGCAAGATCGTCGGCCACTTCGCGTCGGCGGTCGGGTTGTATCCCGGCGACCAGGTGCGCATCCTGGGTGTCCCGGTCGGCACCATCGACACGATCGAGCCGCGACCCTCCGACGTCAAGATCACGATGTCGGTGTCCAAGGACGTGAAGGTCCCCAAGGACGCCAAGGCCATCATCATGTCGCCAAACCTGGTGGCGGCCAGGTTCATCCAGTTGACGCCGGCCTATACCGGTGGGCCGGAGATGGCCGACGGCGCCAGCATCGGCCCTGACCGCACGGCGGTCCCGGTGGAGTGGGACGAGGTCAAAGAGTCGCTGACCAAGCTGGCGGTCCAGCTCGGCCCGACGGCCGGGTCGCTGCAGGGCCCGTTGGGCGCGGCGATCAACCAGGCCGCCGACACCTTCGACGGCAAGGGCCAGTCGTTCCACAGCGCCTTGCGCGAGCTCTCGCAAGCCGCTGGGCGACTTGGGGATTCGCGCGGCGACATCTTCGGGACGGTCAAAAACCTGCAGGTCGTGGTCAACGCCCTGTCGTCCAGTAACGAACAGATCGTCCAATTCGCCGGTAGCGTCGCGTCGGTGTCGCAGGTGCTCGCCGACAGTTCGCGCCATCTCGACAGCACCCTGGGGACCCTCAACACGGCGCTGTCGGACATCCGTGGGTTTCTCCACGAACACAACTCGACCATCGTCGATACGGTCAACAACCTCAACGATCTCGCGAAGACACTGAGCGACGAGAGCGACGACATCGAGCAGGTGCTGCACGTGGCAGGCCCGGGTATCGCCAACTTCTACAACATCTACGATCCCGCGCAGGGCACGCTCAACGGTCTGCTGTCGATACCGGAATTCGCCAACCCCGTGCAGTTCATCTGTGGGGGATCCTTCGAGACCGCGGCCGGGCCCAGGGCGCCGGACTACTTCAAGCGCGCCGAGCTCTGTCGTGAGCGGCTGGGTCCGGTGCTGCGCCGGCTCACCGTGAACTACCCGCCGCTGATGTTCCACCCGCTCAACACGATCACGGCGTACAAGGGGCAGATCATCTACGACACCCCGCAGACTCAGGCCAAGGCGGCGACCCCGGTTCCGGAGCTGACGTGGGTGCCGGCCAAGGGCGCCCAGACGCCGGCCACGCAGAACCCGGCGGATCTGCAGGCGCTGCTCGTCCCGCCGGCCCCGCAGGCCGGTCCGGGGCCCGGCCCCGCGCCGGCCGGCGCCGCTCCCGCGCCCGGTCCCGCTCCCGGAAGCGCGTTCGGGCCGCGGCCGGGGCCAGCTCCGGCCCAACCCGCGCCCAACGGGCCCGCGGCCGGTTTGGGCGGTGGCGGATGAACCGAATGTGGTTGCGCGCCAGCGGATTGGCCGCGGGCAGCGTGCTGCTGGCCGGTTGCCAATTCAACGGCCTGAACTCGTTGGCGATGCCGGGCACCGCCGGTCACGGCAGCGGCGCCTATTCGGTGACCGTCGAGCTGCCCGACGTGGCGACGCTGCCGCAGAACTCGCCCGTCATGGTCGACGACGTAACCGTCGGAAGCGTTGCCGGCATCGCGGCCGAACAGCGCGCCGACGGATCGTTCTATGCGGCAGTCAAATTGGCGCTGAACAAGAACGTCGTCCTGCCCGCCAACTCGACCGCGACCGTCGCCCAGACGTCGCTGCTGGGTTCGATGCACATCGACCTGGCCCGGCCGAAGAACAAGCCGGCCGTGGGCCGGCTGACCGACGGGTCGAAGATCACGGAGGCCAACACCGGCCGCTATCCCACCACCGAAGAGGTGCTCTCGGCGCTCGGCGTTGTGGTGAACAAGGGCAATGTCGGTGCGCTGGAAGAGATCACCGACGAGACCTATCGGGCCGTCGCGGGCCGGCAGGACCAGTTCGTCGACCTGATCCCCCGGCTGGCGGAATTGACCTCGGGGCTCAACCGCCAGGTCAACGACATCATCGACGCGGTCGACGGATTGAACCGCTTCTCGGGAGCACTGGCGCGCGACAAGGACAACCTGGGCCGGGCGCTGGACACGCTGCCCGAGGCGATTCGCGTGCTCAACAAGAACCGCGACCACATCGTGGAGGCCTTCGGCGCGCTGCACAAACTGGCCAACGTCACCTCGCACGTGCTGGCCAAGACCAAGGTGGACTTCGCCGCCGACATGAAGGACCTGTACTCGGTCGTGAAGACCCTCAACGACAACCGAAAGAATTTCGTCACCTCACTACAGCTGTTGCTGACGTTTCCGTTCCCCAACTTCGGGATCAAGCAGGCGGTGCGGGGCGACTACCTCAACGTGTTCACCACCTTCGACCTCACCCTGCGCCGGCTCGGTGAAACGTTCTTCACGACGGCCTATTTCGACCCGAACATGGCTCACATGGACGAGATCCTCAACCCGCCGGACTTCTTGACCGGCGAATTGGCCAACCTGTCCGGACAGGCCGCGGATCCGTTCAAGATTCCGCCCGGCACGGCTTCGGGACAGTAGGGCGGACGCACATGCATGACAGACTGACCAGGATCCAGCTGGCGATCTTCGCCGTGATCACGGCGATCACCCTGACTGTGATGGCGATCTTCTACCTGCGGCTGCCCGCGACCTTCGGCATCGGAACCTACGGTGTGAGCGCCGATTTCGTTGCCGGCGGCGGCCTGTACAAAAACGCCAACGTCACCTACCGCGGCGTTGCCGTCGGCCGCGTCGAGTCGGTCGGGCTGAGCCCCAACGGCGTCATCGCCCAGATGCGGCTGAACAGCGAGACGGCCATCCCGTCGAACGTCACCGCCACCGTCAAGAGTGTGTCGGCGGTCGGCGAGCAGTACATCGACCTGGTGCCCCCGAGCTCGCCCGCGTCGAGCAAGCTGACCAACGGTGCCCGCATCGAGCGGCAGAACACCCGGATCGGCCAGGACGTCGCCGATCTGTTGAAGCGGGCGGAGACACTGGTCAACAGCCTGGGTGACACCCGGTTGCGTGAACTGTTGCACGAGACGTTCATTGCGGCCAACGGGTCAGGCCCCGAGCTCGCCCGGCTGTTCGAGTCGGCCCGGCTGCTGGTGGACGAGGCGAACGCCAACTATCCGCAGGTCTCGCAGCTGATCGATCAGGCCGGCCCGTTCCTGCAGGCCCAGATCCGCGCCGGTGGCGACATCAAGTCGCTCTCGGATGGGCTGGCGCGGTTCACCTCCGAGGTCCGTCAGGCCGACCCCCAGCTCCGCGACACCCTGGCCACGGCCCCCGGCGCGACCGACGAGGCCAGCACCGCGTTCTCGGGCATCCGCCCCAACTTCCCGACCCTGGCCGCCAGCCTGGCCAACCTCGGCCGGGTGGGCGTGATCTACAACAAGTCGATCGAACAGCTGCTCGTCGTGTTGCCGGCGTTGTTCGCGGCCATCACCACCGCCGCGGGCGGCGGGCCGCAAGACGAGGGCGCCAAGCTGGACTTCAAGCTCGACCTCAACGACCCGCCGCCGTGCGCCGTCGGCTTCCTGCCGCCGCCGTTGATGCGCACCCCGGCCGACGAGACGGTGCGCGAGCTTCCGAGGGACATGTACTGCAAGACCGCGCAGAACGATCCCAGCACCGTGCGCGGCGCGCGTAACTACCCGTGCCAAGAGTTCCCCGGGAAGCGCGCCCCCACGATTCAGCTCTGCCGCGACCCGAAGGGCTACGTGCCGATCGGTCGCAACCCGTGGCGCGGCCCGCCGGTGCCCTACGACACCCCGATGACCAACGGGCTGAACGTGTTGCCGCCCAACCACTTCCCGTACATCCCGCCGGACGCCGACCCAGATCCGGGCACTCCGATGGTCGGGCCGCCCCCGCCGGGTGTGGTCCCTGGACCCGGTCCGGCGCCGCACCAGCCGGCCTTCGCCCCGCCGCCGCCCAACGACAACGGGCCGCCGCCGCCGTTCACGTCGTGGCAACCGCCGGGGGTGCCGCCGGT
The DNA here is from genome assembly GCF_000276825.1 of Mycobacterium paraintracellulare. Lineage (NCBI taxonomy): Bacteria > Bacillati > Actinomycetota > Actinomycetes > Mycobacteriales > Mycobacteriaceae > Mycobacterium > Mycobacterium paraintracellulare. The sequence continues at coordinate 580,865 of NC_016948.1, forward strand.
ACCGCCGCAGCTTCCGTATCCGAAGTGGCTGCCCCCGCCGGCGCCGCCGCTGGGGATCAACCCGCCGCCGCCGGGCCCCGGACCGGAGAAGCCGTGGGGCCCGCCGCCCGGGGGGCAGCCGCAGGCCAGCGGGCCGGCGTATGCCACCTATGACGAGAAGACCGGCGCGTTTGTCGATCCGGCAGGAGGCACTGGTATCTTCGCCGCCGGCGCCACCGGAACCTCCGGCGCCGAGAATTGGGTGGACCTCATGCTTGATCCAAGGCCTCTGTAATGGACGCTGCCATAACGGACGAACAGACAACCAAGCCGCGCGCTCGTCGTAAAGCCTCGCGCGCGGCGGGTCCTGCCAAGAGCGAGTCGACGCAGGACGTCACGGTCCAGACGGAGGTGCCGGCCGCGCCGAAGCCGTCGGCGAAATCCGTCAGGAGCCTCAAGTCCATCAAGCCGCCACCGCGGCGCCAGCCGCACCGCGCCCTGGTGGCGTGGATCTCCTTCGCGGCGGCACTGGTGGCGGTGGGGGCGTTGGCCGGGTGCGTGGCCCTCCTGGCCGTCCAGCACCGCCACGCCGCCGCGGCGCAGGGGCGCGACCAACGCTTCGTCGACACCGCGACGCAGACGGTGGTCAACATGTTCAGCTACAAGCAGGACAACATCGACGAGAGCGTCAACCGGTTCGTCAACGGGACCAGCGGACCGCTGCGCGGGATGCTCAGCGCCAACAACAATGTCGAGAATCTCAAGGGCCTGTTCCGCTCCACCAACGCGACATCGGAAGCCGTCGTCAACGGCGCCGCGCTGGAAGGCATTGACGCCGTTACCGATAACGCGTCCGTGTTGGTGTCGGTGCGCGTCACGGTCGCCGATATCGACGGCGTCAACAAGCCGTCCATGCCCTACCGGTTGCGCGTCATCGTGCACGAAGACGACTCCGGACGCATGAGCGGCTACGACCTGAAGTATCCAGACGGGGGTAATTGATGCGATGGCGGCGTTGGCTGCTCATCGTCGCGGGTTACCTTCTGGCCGTGGCGTTCGTCGGGTTGTCCGCGGCGGCCGGCTGGATGTATTGGGATCGGGTCGAGGTTCGCGGTGAGCAGGCGGCGCGTGCCGTGCTGCCCGGTTTGGCGGCCAAGGAAATCCCCGAGGTTTTCGCCTACGACTACCAAACGGTCGAACGCAGCCTGTCGGCGGCGTACCCGCTACTGACCCCCGACTATCGCGCGGAGTTCCAGAAGAGCGCCAACACCCAGATCATTCCCGAAGCCAAGAAGCGCGAAGTGGTGGTGCAGGCCAACGTCGTGGGCGTGGGAGTCATGTCCGCCCAACGGAATTCGGCGTCGGTGATGGTCTACATGAACCGGACGGTCACCGACAAGTCACGGCAGCCGCTGTATGACGGCAGCCGATTGCGGGTCGACTTCAAAAAGATCGGCAAGCAGTGGCTGATCGCCTACATCACGCCGATCTAGCTCAGTAGCACATCGCAATGCCGTTGCAGTACAACGGGTAACGCTCGATCGGGCTGGGCGGCGGTCCGGTCATCGCCAGCGAAAAGGGTTGCTTCTTCATCTCCGGCTGCAGCCCGCATACCGGCCCGTGCAGCGTGGTGTGGGTGCCGCTCATCGTTTCGTCGCTGAACGCGAAGGTTTCGGTGGACGGCGCGGTGCCCCCGCCCGGGCAGGCCACGCCGTTGTCCTTTTGCACCTTGAACGTCCACAGCATGCTGGACATGCGAGCCCGGCCGCTGAAGTTCTGCAGCTTGTCGGCGGCGCTGATCTGCTCGTTCGTAGAGCTCACGATGTTCAGCGCGCAGTTCATCGCGAAGACGATCGGGTCGGAATAGTCGTTCATGTTCCGGGTCCCGGACGGCTGGTCACACAGTGCGGAGATGGTCCAGGTAACCCCGGAGACGCCCGCCTCGTTGTAGGCGTAGGTGCCGTCCGCCGGCGGCCCGAGCGCCTTGGCCGGTTCGCCGGATTGCAGCGCGATTCCCGTTGCGACAGCCGTGAAGACGGCGGCACCCGCGGCCAGTCCGTGACGGAGCTTCATGTGACTCTTTCTCCTTCGCGTGCGACGCTGCTCCCGAGTATCACAGCGTTGGCGCGCCAACACCATGGGTTCCCGGGGCATCCGCGCTAATCGGCGTCATGGGGCCGCGCCTCGGCAAGCGCATCGAGGAATGACCGTGCCCAGCGATCGACGTCGTGGGCGAGCACCTGGCGGCGCAGCGACCGCATGCGCCGCCGTCCTTCCTCGACGGGCTGGTTGAGGGCGGCCTCGATGGCGTCCTTGACCCCTTCGAGGTCGTGCGGGTTGACCAGGTACGCCTGGCGCAGTTCGGCGGCGGCGCCGGTGAATTCGGACAGCACGAGCGCGCCGCCGAGATCGCTGCGGCAGGCGACGTACTCCTTGGCGACCAGGTTCATCCCGTCGCGCAGCGGGGTGACCAGCATGACGTCGGCGGCCACGAAGAACGCGATGAGTTCGTCGCGCGGGACCGGCCGATGCAGGTAGTGCACCATCGGATGCCCGACTTCGCCGTATTCGCCGTTGATGTGGCCGACCTGGCGTTCGATGTCGTTACGCAGCTGCTGATAACTGTCCACCCGCTCGCGGCTCGGCGTCGCCAGCTGGATCAGCACCGTGTCGTCGCGTTTGGCGCGACCCTCGGCGAGCAGCTCCGAAAAGGCTTTCAGCCGAACGTCGATGCCCTTGGTGTAGTCGAGCCGGTCGACCCCGAGCAGCACCTTGCGGGGGTTGCCGAGCTCGGCCCGAATCTCCTTGGCGCGGCGCCTGATATCGCGGTGCCGGGCCGTTTGGTCGAGCGCACTGGAATCGATGGAGATGGGGAAGGCGCCCACCCGGACGACGCGGGATTCCAGCTCCACCTCGCCGTACCGCGACCGCACCCCGACCGCCCCGCGCGTGGTGTTGGCACCGATCAGCCGCCGGGAAAGGAACAGGAAATTCTGCGCGCCGCCGGGCAGGTGGAATCCGACGAGGTCGGCGCCCAGCAGGCCCTCGACGATCTCGGTCCGCCACGGCATCTGCATGAACAGCTCCACCGGCGGGAAGGGGATGTGCAGGAAGAAGCCGATGGTCAGGTCGGGCCGCATATCGCGCAGCATCGCCGGGACCAGTTGCAGCTGATAGTCCTGCACCCATACGGTCGCGCCCCGCGCGGCGGCACGTGAGGTGGCTTCGGCGAAGCGGCGGTTGACGACGACGTAGCGGTCCCACCATTCGCGGTGGTACAGCGGCTTGACGATCACGTCGTGATACAGCGGCCACAGCGTGGCGTTCGAGAAGCCCTCGTAGTACTCGGCGACGTCGTCCGCGCTCAGCTTGACCGGCCGCAGTTCCAGGTCCTCCTGGACGATCGGCTCGTCTTCGTGGTCGACGTCCTCGTCGACCACACCGGGCCAGCCGACCCACGCGCCGCGCCGACGGCGCAGTAGCGGCTCCAGGGCGGTGACCAGTCCCCCGGGGCTGCGCTTCCAGGCCGTGCTGCCGTCGGGAAGCAGCTCCCGATCTACCGGCAACCGGTTGGCGACCACGACGAAGTCGGAATCCCCGAATTTGGCCGCCTTGGAGCCTCGCCCTCCCCCGGGAGCCATTTACGCGTCGAGTTTCGCCGGCCCAATACCCAGCATGGACAGGAAGACCCGGCATTCGTCGGCGTCGTTGGCGTACGCCGCGACGACCCGCCTGGCCTGGCTCGCAGTGCTGTCCGCCACCGGCTCGACGTCGCCGATTTCGCCAGGATCAGATTTCGTAGGCATGACTTAACTGTAGGCGACGCGCGTGATCGGCCGCAGCCCGTCTCACCAGCTAACGGGCTTCGGGCGCATTTATGGCTGGTTTGCAGGGACTCGCCGCGCCGCTCGCGAAGACACGACCGGCCGGGGCGTGCCGCCGATCAAGGGCTCGCGGCGCGTCCCCCCGGCGCGGCCCGATTACACACTGGCCGTAATCTGTAAACAAGGCCAAATCAACGACGAACGAGGTGGGCGGAATGACAGTCTCCGAGCAAGCCGACACCGGGGCGGCCGACGCCAACACCCCGGAGCTCGTGGCCTACGAAACCCTCGACGAGGGCCGCATCGCGCGGATCTGGCTCAACCGGCCCGAGGCCCACAATGCGCAAAGCCGCGGCCTGCTGGTCCAGCTCGACGAGGCCTTCGGCCGCGCCGAGGCCGACGACACCGTTCGCGTGGTGATCCTGGCGGCGCGCGGCAGGAACTTTTCCGCCGGACACGACCTGGGTTCCGAGCAGGCACTGGCCGAGCGCGCACCGGGGCCCGGGCAGCATCCGAGCTTCCGCTCGCGCGGGGCCACGCTCGAGCCGATCATGGAGAAGCTGTACCACCAGGAATGGCACTACTTTTTCGAAAACACCTGCCGCTGGCGCGATTTGCGCAAGATCACAATCGCCCAGGTGCAGGGCAACGCGATCTCGGCCGGTCTGATGTTGATCTGGGCCTGCGACCTGATCGTCGCCGCAGACAACGCGAAGTTCAGCGACGTCGTCGCGGTCCGGTTGGGCATGCCGGGCGTCGAATATTACGCTCACCCTTGGGAATTCGGTCCGCGTAAGGCTAAAGAGCTGCTGCTGACCGGTGATTCGATCGACGCGGACGAGGCGCACCGGCTGGGCATGGTGTCCAAGGTTTTCGCCGTCGACGAATTAGAGGAAAAGACACTCGAATTCGCGCGACGCATCGCCGAGCGGCCCACGATGGCGTCGCTGCTCATCAAGGATTCGGTCAACGCCGCCTCCGACGCGATGGGTTACACCGAGGCGCTGCGGCACGCCTTCCACGTGCACCTGCTGGGGCATGCCCATTGGGCGGCGTTCAACGAGAACCGGTGGCCGGTCGGCCAGCCTCCGCACGTCGAGGATTGGCGGGACGCGAAGCCGACGAAGGTGGCGCGCCGCGATACGCCGTAGCGCCGCGCAGCCGAGGACCTAACGAGACCGGGGGTAGCGATATTCCCCCCGGAGGGCACATGCTTCTATAGCTAGAACCTGTTCCAGTTCGAAAGGGCCTCGCGTGCAGCTTTCTTTCCAAGACCGGACATACCTGATCACCGGCGGGGGTAGCGGGATCGGCAAAGGCGTGGCCGCCGGGCTGGTCGCGGCGGGCGCCTCGGTCATGATCGTCGGCCGCAACGCCGATCGACTCGCCGGGGCCGTCAAGGAGATCGAAGCCCTGCCCGGCGAGGGCTCGATTCGTTATGAGCCCGCCGACGTCACGAACGAGGACGAGGTGGCCCGCGCGGTCGACGCCGCGACGGCCTGGCACGGCCGGCTGCACGGCGCGGTGCATTGCGCGGGTGGCTCGTTGACGGTGGGGCCGATCACCCACACCGACTCGGAGGCGTGGCGAAACACCGTCGACCTCAACGTCAACGGCACCATGTACGTGCTCAAGCACGTGGGGCGCGAGCTTGTCCGCGGCGGGGGCGGCTCGTTCATCGGGATCTCATCGATCGCGGCCAGCAACACCCACCGGTGGTTCGGGCCGTACGGGGTCACCAAGTCGGCGATCGACCACATGATGATGCTGGCCGCCGACGAACTCGGCCCGTCCTGGGTGCGGGTCAACAGCATCCGGCCGGGCCTGATCCGCACCGATCTGGTCGACGCGAGCGTGATCCAGTCACCCGAGATCAGCGGCGACTACGCGCTGTGCACCCCGCTGCCGCGGGTGGGTGAGGTCGAGGACGTGGCCAACCTGGCCATGTTCCTGCTCAGCGACGCGGCGGCATGGATCACCGGCCAGTGCATCAACGTCGACGGGGGACACATTCTGCGCCGCGGCCCGGATTACTCGTCGATGATGGTGCAGATGTACGGCGAGGAAGCGCTGCGCGGGGTGGTGGCACCCTGACCCGTCGCCGCGCCTAGTGAACGGGAGAAGCGATGAAGCGTCTCGAGGGCAAGCGGATCCTGGTGACCGGCGCCGCGTCGGGGATCGGGCAGGCGACCGCGCTGCGCCTGCTCGACGAGGGCGCCGCCGTCGCGGCCTCCGACATCGCGGCTGAGGGCCTGGACACCACGCGTGCGCGGGCGCAAGAGACCGGCACCGCCGACCGGCTGAGCACCGTGCCGATGGATGTCGGCAGCGAGGATTCGGTGGTCGACGGGGTGCGCCTGGCCGTCGAGCGGCTGGGTGGGCTTGACTCGGTGGTCAACGCGGCGGGCATCCTGCGGGCCGCGCACACTCACGACACCACCCTCGAACTCTGGAACCGAATCGTCGGCGTCAACCTGACCGGAACGTTTCTGGTGGTGCGCGAGGCGCTGCCGGCCTTGTTGGCGAACCCGCGCAGCGCGATCGTGAACTTCAGCTCCACGTCGGCCTCGTTCGCCCATCCCTACATGGCCGCCTACGCCGCGAGCAAGGGCGGCATCCAGGCCTTCACCCACTCGCTGGCGCTGGAATACGCCAAGAAGGGCCTGCGCGCGGCGTGCGTCGCGCCGGGCAGCATCAAGTCCGGGATCACCGATGCCACCGGCGGATACATCCCGCAGGACGCCGACTGGGCGCTGTTCTCGCGGCTCATGCCGGTCCTGCCGACCACGACGGAGTCCAGCGGCACGGGAATGGCCGGACCCGAAGCGGTCGCCGGGGTGGTCGCCATGCTGGTATCCGACGACGGCGCCTGGATCACGGGCACCGAGATCCGCATGGACGGCGGCACGCACAGCTGATGGCCTAGTTGACGCAGGGCACGCCGCCGCCGTCGATCGGCTTCCCCTGATCGGGCGTCGGGTACGTCGTGGTGGTGCCGTTGTAGTAGTAGGTCTTGGCCTTGGTCGACGTGGTGGTGCTGGTGCTCGTGACGTCGTCCATCTGGGTCTCGTCCGGTGTGGGAATCGAGAAGTTGGTGTCCACCGTCACCCGGATGTGGCCGGGCTGGACGCCGGGGCTGGGCTGGCTGGGAGCGTCGAGGCCCAGCATGGTGGCCAGGTTGCGCGCATCGCTCTGCGCGCCGGCGCCGTACGCGATCGAGCTGGTGGTCGGCTCGCCGGACTCGCGGTCGCGGACCTGGCCCGGGGTGTAGCCCTTCTTCTTCAGCGCGCGTGATACCTCGGTGGCAAGCCCGCTCATGCTGCCCGAGTTGACCACGTCGACGACGGTGGACGGATCGGGCTTGACGGCCGTGGTGGTGGGCGCGGTGGTCGGTGCGTCGGTGCCGATCGCCGCCGCCACCTCGGCCTTGATCGCGGCCGGGTCGACGATGTTGACGTCCTGGCCATCGATGTTGTCGTAGCGCACCACCGGTAGCGTCCGGAATTCCAGGTTGCCCCCGGCGAGCCCGCCGAGCCGCTGGATCATGTTGTCATTCCAGCCGGAGGAGAGCACCACGTCCTTGCGCGCCACCGCCATCAGGTTCTTGAGCTTGTCGATGTTGGTGAAGGTGCCCGCGGCCTGCAGCTCCTGCATGACCGACGAGATGAACGCCTGCTGCCGATGGGTGCGGTCCAGGTCGCCGTTCTCCAGGCCGTGCCGCTGCCGGACGAACGACAGCGCCTCGGACGCGTCCAGTCGCTGGCGCCCGGCCGGGAAGTCGGCGCCGGAATACGAGTCGTAGACGGCGTGGTTCAGGCACACCTCGACGCCACCCAGCGTCTGCGCCAGATCGTAGAAACCGGCCAGGTTGACCTCGGCGAAATAGTCGATCGGCACCCCGGTCAGGCTGCGCACCGCGCGCAGGGTCGCCGCCCGCCCGGCCTCGCGGCCCTTGGTCTCGAGCTCCTTCTGACTACTCGTCCCCTGGTTGGCCAGCTTTTGCGCGACGTACTGCTTGGTCAGCCCGTAGGCCTCTTTGATCTTGATGTGGTTGTATCCCGGGACCCCGGTGAACGGCACCCAGTCGTCGCGCGGGATCGAGAACGCGACCACTTTGTTGTCGGCGCTGACGTGCACGAGGATCAGCGTGTTGGTGTTGTAGCCGCCGTCGTCGGAATCACCCGCGTGCAGGTGCTTGAGGATCGAATACGGCAGGTCGTTGCCGTCCTGATCTTTGCGCGAGTCCAGGCCGATCAGCAGGATGTTCATGTTGTCGCCGCTGGACCGCGGATCGTCGGGCTGCAGGGCGTTGGAAACGGTGATGCCGCCCAGCGCGCCGTGCGCCACGTAGTACCCGGCGCCGGTCAGCCCGACGGCCGCCACGGAAACCAGCGCGCCGAGGGTGCGCGTCAGCCCTTTGCGGAATCGAGAGGGCTGACGGACGGCTCGATGACGGCGATGGGCGCCGCCCGAGCGGGCCATCACAAACCTCTGCCCACACCCAGCGCATCACCGGGCCCCGCAACGGCGGTTAGCGGCGATGTCGCTTCGAGCATGGTGACAAGTATGCGTTAGCCGGCTGTGAAGGCCCCAATCGAGAGCGCCCGCCGGCGGCCGCCGTCACCGGAATCAGCGGGCCCGCTCGGCGCGATTCGCGCCCGCGATCGCCGATCTACCTGCCTGTTTTGGTCGGGCGGTGCCGGTGTGCGCCCCGGATGACCCCCGCCCGGTCTCGAGCGCGAGACGGATCGAGCCGAACTTGTTACCGCACGGATATCGGGCACCGCATCGACCGCCCGGGACCGGCAGCAAACCGTCGCCGTCAGCAGTACAGGTACTCGATGCGCCATCGACCGTCGACGTAGTCGGCGCGGTATTGGCCGCCCAGCGCCGGGTTGGCATCGCGGATGAGGCCAGATCCGCCGACCCCCGGCGTGAAGCCCGGCGGATCCCACGCGATGGACACCGGGTGGGGCGGCATGGTCGGCGTGCATCCGACCTGCTTCTTGACGTAGCCGTCGATGATCGCACGCTCGGCGGCGGCCTGGTCACCGCCGTCGGCCGCGGGGGCGTTGGCGCACAACGCATTTGCGCGACAGGGGCGTTGGCCCACGGCGGCGAGTGCCGGCGCGTTCGGGTGCAGCACGGCCGCCGCGAGCACCCCGACGGCCGCCGTGGTCCGGGCAGTTGCGCCGATGCGCATGTCGTCTCCCTGCAGTGCTATCGGGCTTTGACCAGGTCCTCGCCCGCGGAGTAAAAGAGCGTGATGTTGGTGCCCGTGACGATTTCAGCGAGGTAGACGCCCGCCGGTTCGACCTCGTAGTAGTAGTGGGTGTTGCCCTCGTTGTCCAGCGTCGACGCGCACGGGTAGCCCGGCGCCCCGCACCGTTGCTTGATCGGTATCGCGAAGACGGCGAGCAACACGACGACGGCGATTCCGATGCCGAGCGGGACTTTCTTCACTGCCGACCTCGTTTGCGCCAGACCTACCACGGTTGGAGTGTAAGCGGCCGGGCCGCCCCCGGCACCCGGTGCGACGCGGGCGTTTTTCCAGCCCGGCAGCGTTTGGAGGCCCGGGTGCGGCGGGTACGCGAGTTTGAGCCGATCGAAGGACTGAGCATGGGCGATACGGACCTCAGGCCGCCTTCGGCGAAGCGGCCAGGCGATTCAGAGCCACCCGAGCCGGGGACACCGGGCGAGACGCCGGAGCGGCTCACGCCCACCGAACCGCCCGAACGGCTCACGCCAACCGAACCGCCGGACTGCTTGACGCCATCGGAACCGCCCGAGCGTCAAACTCCGGAATGACAAACGCGACCGAGCAGGATCGGAGGACAGACATGCGCGCCGAGGAAGGCGACGAATCGGTCAAGGACTACGCGAAGGAAGGCCGGGAAACCTTGGGCCGCATCAAAGCCTCCCAACATGCGGGGGGCCGGCTGGGTGACATCGCCCGTCGGTTTGCCGGGTTGTGGCGGGGTCAGCGCGGCCAGCAGGGCACCGAGCCGCCAGCTGAAACCTCTGACGGCGGCGGCTAATTCGTGCCCGGGGCCGGGTATCGGTGAGCCCACGGGTTCGCCTCTTCGAGTTGGGCGGCCAACTGGAGGAGCTCGCCGTCGGCGCCCAGCTTCCCCACGAACTGAACACCGAGCGGAAGGCCGTTCTGCGTCCAATGCAGTGGGACGCTGATCGCCGGGCGCCCGGTGAGGTTGGCCAGCTGCGTGTAGGGCACCCAGCCCAGGCTCTCCTGGATGAGGTCGTCGAGAATTCCGCTGAGCCCCATGAGTTTTCCCGCGCGTAGCCTGCTGATCACTCGGGCCGCGCGCTGCAACACCGCCGACGTCGCGGTGGCACCCACCTCCAGGGGCGGGGTCGCCAGAGTGGGGGTCAGGAAGTAGTCGTAGGCGCCGTGAAACTCGGCCAGGGACTGGATGTAGTTGTTCCTGTTTTCCAGCGCGGACATGACCGCCAGGACACCACCGGATCGGCCGAGTTCGCTGACGGCCAACGTGTCGGCCTCAAAGTCGCTGTCGCGGGCGCCGGTTCGCCGCTTGATGTCGGCGACCTGGTGGTGAAGCTGTGCGAACCAGATGGTCAGGAAGTCACGGCCCAGTGCGGCGTCATCGTACGGCGGCGCGACCTCGTCGACCTGATGGCCCAATTCGCCCAGGAGCACCGCCGTCTTCTCGACCGCGGCGACTGCCTCGGCGCTGGGCCGCGGGTTGATCGCCGAGCGCGCCGAGTACCCGATTTTCAACCGCTCCGGACGACGCTTCACGAGCTCGCTGAATGGCTTGTCGGGCAACGCAACTCGGTAAGCGGAACCCGGATGGTGCCCGACGATCGCGTCGTAGAGCGCGGCACTGTCGCGCACGGTGCGCGACACCACCCCCTGGGTCGCCATCCCCAACAGCATCTCGCCGGTCTGCGGGCCGTAGGGAGCCAAGCCCCGGCTGGGCTTGAGGCCGACGAGTCCGCTGCAGGCGGCGGGGATTCGGATCGACCCGCCACCGTCGTTGGCTCCGGCGGCCGGAACGATGCCGGCGGCCACCGCCGCACCGGATCCGCCCGACGAGCCGCCTGGCGTGTGCCGGATGTTCCACGGGTTGCGGGCCGGGCCCCAATAGTCGGGTTCCGTGACACCCTTGGCGCCGAATTCGGGCGTATTGGTCATCCCGAAAATCACCAGGCCCGCGTCCAAAAACCGCTGCGTGATCAGCGCGTGCCGGTCGGACACCTCATTGGCCAGCGAGCGCGATCCGCACGACGTGGGAAAGCCGCAGTACTCCTGGCCCAGGTCTTTGAGCAGGAAGGGAACGCCGGCGAACGGGCCCTTCAGGCTCGGATCGGCGGCCCGGGCGTCGGCGACAGTGTCGAGGCGACGGACGATGGCGTTCAAGTGCGGGTTCACCGCGTCCGCTCGTTGCCGCGCCAACGTGAGCAGTTCGGCCGGGGTGACCTGCTTGCGCTCGACCAGCTCGGCCAAGGAGGTCGCATCCAGCGACATGTACTCGTCGAGATGCATGCCCTCTCCTTCGCTTCGGTCCGTCGCTGCGGCGCCGCCCGCCCTCTAAATTGACGCCGCTGCACACCAGTGGCGTCAAGCGAGCGCGGGCGCCGGTTGCGGGCGCCTTAGTATCACCTGGTGCCCACGGCAGCTGAACCGTTTACGATCCGGGGTCCCGGTGGGGTCCAGATCGTCGCCGACCGACTCGGGGATCCTCATGCGCGCGCGGTGGTGTTCCTGCATGGCGGCGGTCAGACGCGCCGTTCGTGGGGCAAGGCCGCTGCCGCGGTCGCCGCGCGGGGGTGGCAGGCCGTCACCGTCGACCTGCGCGGCCACGGCGAATCGGACTGGTCGGACGACGGCGACTATCGCGTCGTCAGTTTCGCCGGCGACGTCCAAGAGGTGCTGCGCACGCTGCCTCCGCGACCGGTGCTGGTCGGTGCCTCGCTGGGCGGGTTCACATCGATGCTGCTCGCCGGGGAGCTGTCCCCGGGCATCGCGAGCGCGGTCGTGTTGGTCGACATTGTCCCGAACATGGACCAGTCCGGGGCGAACCGGATCCATGCCTTCATGGCCGAGCGGGTGGAATCGGGGTTCGGCTCACTGGACGAAGTCGCCGACGCGATCGCCGAGTACAACCCGCATCGGCCGCGACCGACCGATCTGGACGGCCTGACCACCAACCTGCGTCGCCGCGGCGACCGCTGGTATTGGCACTGGGATCCGCAATTCATCAGCGGCACAGCGGCATTCCCGCCGTTCGAGGTCACCGACCCCGATCGGATGCACGCGGCCGTGGAGGCGATCCTGCGCGGCGGGGTGCCGATGCTCCTGGTGCGCGGGCAGATGAGCGACCTCGTCAGTCAGGAGCGCGCCGACGAATTCCTGGCGCGTTTTCCCCAAGTCGAATTCACCGATGTCCGCGGCGCGGGACACATGGTCGCCGGTGATCGCAACGACATCTTCGCTGGCGCCGTGCTGGACTTCCTTGCCCGGCACGTCGACGCCGGATGAACCGGCCGCGCGGAACCGGCTGGCCGCCAGCGCATTCGAGGCGAGTGGCGCTGTTACTATCTGCCCGGCACAAACGGAGGGGGACGGCGTGAACATGCCGTGGTTGCGGGGGCTGGGACTCGTTGGGGCCGTGCTGGTGGCCGCGACGACGCTGGCGAAAACCGCTGCGGCGGCGCCGCCGGCCCTGCCGTCGCCGCCCCCGGCACCGGGCATGGGAGTCGATCATGAATCCGGCAGGTGCACAGCGGGTTTCGCGGCACAGGGCGCCGACGGCAGCTACTACCTGATGACCAGCGGGCACTGCGACTCGCACGATGGCGCGGAGTGGACGTACGGCAACGATGCTCCGCTCGGCAAGATCTCGGCCAGCGAGCATGAAGGGGTCAAGCGGGACGCCGCGATCATCCGCCTCGAGCCGAGCATCGGCATGCCGGTGGGCGACATAGCCGGCAGGTATCAGGTTCGGGATGTGTTGAGCCACGCGCAGATTCAACCCGGTATGCCGTTCTGCAAGATCGGTGCGGTGACGGGTGAGACGTGCGGCGCCATCAAAGGCATCGACGGTGACGTGGTCGAAGCAAGCGTGTTCAGCCTGGACGGCGACAGCGGCAGTCCCGGCTTCGTGATGAACCCCGACGGCACCGTGAGCGCCGTCGGTCTGTTGATGTCCTCGCCCGACGGTGACGACTACACGACCTATTTCATGCTGATCAATCCGCTGCTGGACAGGTGGGGCCTGCGCGTTCTCCCGTGAGTGTCGTAGCGTTTGCAATTCTGACGTACCGGGTACCGACGCCATGGTGAAGCAGCGGAACCGGCGACACGAAGGGGAAGCAGTAGTGAAGCGTGGGATCGTAGCCGGCGTTGCCGGTGTGGCCCTGGTGATCGCGGCCGGCGCGGGGTGTTCGAGCAACAAGTCCGGTACGTCGCCGTCCGGCTCGTCTTCGCCGGCGGGTGCGGCGGGTCCGCTGGTGATCGTCGACGGCCAGAACCAGAACGTCAGCGGGCAGGTCACCTGCACCGCCGCGGGGGACAACACCAACATCGGCATCGGCGACCCCACCGCCGGGCTCGGCGCCGTGGTCAGCAATGGCAATCCGCCCCTGGTCCATTCGGTCGGGCTGGGCACCGTCAACGGGGTCGCGCTCGGTTTCTCCGACGCCGCGCCCAACCAGGGCGGCAGTGCCGGGGCCGCGGTCAACGGCAAGACGTGGGCGATCAAGGGCACCGCTACGGGTGTCGACATGAGCAACCCGCAGCAACCGCAGCAGGTAACCAAGTCATTCGAGTTGGACGTCACCTGCCCGTAGCGCAGGCCATCGACACCCGAGGGGAACGCAGCTATGTCTATGAAACGTGTCGTCGGCGCTGCCGCGGTGGCCGCCGGCCTGAGCATCTCCATGGCCACCCTGAACGCCGGGACGGCCTACTCCGCGCCACTTGACCCGCCTCCGCCCTGCCCGGGCTGCCACGGCGGTGGCGGTGGTGGCGGCGGCGGGGGCGGCAACCCCGGCGGCCCGGGCGGCGCGCCGGGCGGCCCGGGTGGACAGCCCGGCGGCCACGGCGGTCAGCAGGGCGGGGGGAACACCCCGCCGCAGGGTGGCCAGAACGGTCCGCCGGCGCAAGGTGGGCAGAATGGTCCGCCGGCGCAGGGTGGGCAGAATGGTCCGCCTGCGCAGGGTGGCCAGAATGGTCCGCCGGCGCAGGGTGGCCAGAACGGTCCGCCGGCGCAGGGTGGCCAGAACGGTCCGCCGGCGCAGGGCGGCCAGAACGGCCCGCCGCAGGGCGGGCAGAACGGCCCGCAGCCGAATGAGCGCGGTCAATACCCGCCGCAGCCGGGGCAGAACACCCCGCCGAATGAGCCCGGTCAGAACCCGCCGCAGGGCGGGCAGACCAACGCCCCGGCGAACACGCAGAATCCGCCGGGGAACGAGCGGCAGCGGTACGCCTCGCTCAACCCCCCGAGCACGCAGCCGCCGCACCCGCCGTACATTCCGCCGCGCGGGGTGTATGCCAGCGGCAACGCCGAGATCGGCGGGCCGGTGGGTCTCGACACCGGCTTCAGCGTCGTGGGCCACGGGGCACCCCCGCCGCCGCGCCCGCACAACTACGGCTGGAACGACGGCCCGGCGCCGGGCCACCCGCCGCCGCACTGGGTGGGCCCGCCGCCCCCGGGGGGCTGGAACGGTCCGCCGCCTCCGGGTGGGTGGAACCGGCCGTGGGCCGGACCGCCGCGTGACGTGCTGGTGGCCCGGGCGGACTTCGGACCGTTCAACTACAACACCTTTACCGTCGTCCCGGTCTTCAACTGGCAGTACGGCGGTTGGGGTTACTGGTTCTTCGGTGTCTGGGTGCCCCTGTACTGAGCGCGTATTACTGCGGGTGGGCCGCCACGTAGTCCGCGGCCGGGATCGGTGACGACGCGTCGTAGCCGATGGGCAGCACGACGTCGCCCGCGGTGGTGCGGCAATAGACGTCCCACCGGTAGTACGCGGTGAACGTGGCCGGATCGGCCGCGATCAGCGCCGCGTATTGGTCGACCGCGCGCACGTATTCGCCGGCGTGGTTGTAGCCGTAGATGGCGCGATCCCGATCGTTGGCAAAGCCGTTGGCGGCCAGGTAGCGGCCCGCCGCCAGGATGCTGTCGCGCGGGGAGTGGATATCGCCGCCCTGTCCGTAACCGGCGAACGTCGACGGCAAGAACTGCATGGGGCCCTGTGCCCCGGCGGTGCTCGCGCCCACGATGCTGCCGAAACGGGTCTCGATGAAGTTGATTGCGGCCAGGTAGTTCCAGCCGACGCCGGATTCGGACTCCGCCTGGTGGTAGTCGCTGAGCAGCTCGTCGGCCGGGGCCGGCGGCTCGATGCGCCACGCCGGCAGGGTGTCTCGCACCGGGGTCAGCGCGATGAGTTGCCGACGGGCGTCGACGTTGCGGTCGTACACCTCGGCCAGCTCTGCCGGGATGCGCGGGCGCGTCGTCGCGTCCCATTCGGGATGGCGTGCGATGGCCCGGTAGGCCGCCTGCTCGCGGTGTGCCGCCGCCGTCAGCGTCGGCTCCGCGGTCCCCGGGTCGCGCAGGGCGCGCTCGTCGGCGACGAGGTCGTCGGCCAGCTGCACGGGATCCGCCGCCAGCGGCGGCTGCGCGCCGCCGGGCGTCCCGGAATCCACGGGCACCACCCGGGTCGGCGCCGCGGTGGCGGACGTCGTCGTGGCCGCCGGGGAGGCATTTTTGGGATGCGACGCCGAACAACCGGCGAGCGCGACCATGATCGCGGCGAGGACGAGCGGCGCGGCGCGTCGGTTACGGCCCACAGTGATCACATCCGTCCATCGCCTCGATCCCCCACGGCTCCGGCTGGTTCGCCTCACAGCGAGTCTGTCGCATCCGAGCGCGTGACATCAATGCCGATGAAGGCTCAAACTGGTTGATATGCGCGACCGCGAGACGATCGACTCAGAACTGCGGCGCATCGCCCTTGGGCGACGATCGATCCGCGAGCAGGGTGGCCAGCCGTCGTCCCAAGAGGTCGACGAACTGCTCGACGAGCTCCTGGCCCACAGCACCGGGGCGACGCTCGTGAACGCGCCCAGCGCCCCCGAAACCCCGGCGGTCGCCGCCGCCCGGCGCCGGCACGACACGGTCACGCTCCTGAGGCCCAGCGGCGTGCTGCGCCGGCTGGGCCTGGTGGCGGCGTTGCCGCTGTCACTGGTGGCGATCGCCGCCGCCGCGATCGCCATATTCGCCGTCCGCCACCAAGATTCATCGGCGCAGTCGACGGAAGCCCCGCCGCCGGCCGCGTCGTCACCCAGTCGACCGGTCGCGTCGCCACCCGCTCGCATGGCTCCCCCCGCACCCGCCCCGCGGATTGGCGTAGCCGACACGGCGTTCATCGCCGCGTTGAAGCACGAAGGCGTGCCGATTCCCAGCCAGGATTACGTGATGGCCCAGGGGCACGCCGTCTGCGACTTCCTGGCGCACCAACACAACTTTTCCGACGCGGTCGGGTTCGTGCAGCGATCGTCGATCTGGGACGCCGATCAAAGCACCCATGTCACCGCGGGCGCCATCGTCGCGTACTGCCCCCAGTCCCTACCCTCTGCCTCAAACGAGATGCAGCCGTCCTATCAGGATGCCCTCTCCGATTTGCAGGCCATCGAAGGAAAACTGCGGGACATCCAGGGAGATCTGGACAACCTTCCGGGCCACCCGTGAGCCGGACGGGACGCCATCCCGCGTCGGATCGAGACCCGTTGCCCTGCAGGGTGTTACCTCAACGCAGTGTGGAGCGCATGCAACCGTGACCCTGCTATTTCTGGTTCTGAAAGTCGCCCTGATCGCCTTCGTCGTCGGAGGCACCGTCGCTGTGATCACCCGCGGGGTCAGACGTTCACGCGCGAACAGACTGGATCCGCGGTGGAAGGGACCCGGTGGTCAACCCGGGTATGAGGCATCCGCTTTGGGCGCCATGCCCAACACGCCGCTTCCCGAATGGGCCTACTGGGGCGACGAGGAGGACGACGACCACGGCGATGGCAGGGCGTGTTGAGCGCGCCAACGCAGGATTGAGCGCTTACCAAAGCGCTCCGTTTCGCGGGCTCCCGCCCTACACCCGCACCTCCGCCGGCTCGAGTCGACGCGTAGCTCGGACGGCATCACCCCTGCCGTAGAATCGTCGTGGCTTGTCGAGCCACCCAGGCCGCGTTAGCTCAGTTGGTAGAGCGTCGCTCTTGTAAAGCGGATGTCGAGAGTTCGAGTCTCTCACGCGGCTCCATTCCTGTCGGTACTCACCGATAGCGTCGCCTTATGTCCACGGTTTGTCGCAGGTGCGGAGTCGATTTCGACGGCCGTCGGCGAAAGGTGTTCTGCACCAACGCATGCCAACAATCACACCGCCGACACTTACGGCGTAAAGGCCTAACCGGTCACTGGTCGGTGTCGATCACGCGCGCCGAGCGCACCGCCCGTGACGAGGGCCGCCGGCGCCCCGGCAGCGGGATCCGATCCGCGATGTTGCTCAGCGGGTTGACCACCATGGTGAGCGCGATGACGGCGTCTTGCAGGGTGGCGATGGCGGGCTCGAGCGCCTCCATCCCCGGGGTGAGCCGCGCCAGGGTGTCGGCGACGTCGGCGAGCTGGTCCAGCGGCCCGTGTTTGGCGGTCAGCTTGTCGACCAGGCCGCCTTCGCTGAGCAGGCGGTCGGCCAGCCCGTCCTCGGCCAGCAGGCGTTCGATCAATCCGTCCTCGGCGACCAGCTGATCGGCAAGCCCGCCCGGCTGCAGCGTGCGCTGCAAGGCGCCGCCCTCGGCGGTCAGCCGGTCGAGCAGGCCGCCCTCCGAGGTCAGCATGTCGACGACCCCACCCGGGCGGAGCAACCGATCGAGCGGCCCGTCCGGGGCCACCGCCCGACCCAGCGGGGCGTCGTCGTCGAGCAGCCTGGCCAGCCGGTTGGCGCGCACGAGCGCGTCGTCGAGACCCAGCATCGACGTCATCGGGTTGGTGCCGGCGGACCCGTTCTCGCCCAAAGCCCGCTTCGCCACGCCAACGGCCGCGCTTGCCACGCCCAGACCCGCATCCGCCGCGGCCAGACCGACCCGCGCGGGAGCGGTCGCCGCCGACACGATGCTTTTGGCGAGGTTCATTCTTCGAGTCTATGCACGGCGCGGCCTGCGAAAAGGCCGATCCGTCTCAAGGCAACGCGCCGATGCCTGGCAGACTACTAACAGACGGTTGACACTGAGCTTTCAGGAATCACACAATTTTTCCATAGGTAACTTCAAGTAAGGGACAGCAGCACCTGATGACATCGCCAACTCCCAGCGACACCAAACCGGAGGCCCGCGTCCTCGTGGTCGACGACGAGGCCAACATCGTCGAACTGCTCTCGGTC
Source organism: Mycobacterium paraintracellulare (assembly GCF_000276825.1). Classification (NCBI taxonomy): domain Bacteria; kingdom Bacillati; phylum Actinomycetota; class Actinomycetes; order Mycobacteriales; family Mycobacteriaceae; genus Mycobacterium; species Mycobacterium paraintracellulare. The sequence goes on from NC_016948.1 coordinate 599,077, forward strand.
AGCTTGAAGTTCCAGGGCTTCGAGGTCTACACGGCAACCAATGGCGCCCAGGCGCTGGACCGGGCGCGCGAAGCCCGTCCCGATGCCGTCATCCTCGACGTGATGATGCCCGGCATGGACGGGTTCGGGGTGTTGCGACGGTTGCGGGCCGACGGCATCGACGCCCCCGCGCTGTTTTTGACGGCGCGGGATTCCTTGCAGGACAAGATCGCCGGCCTGACGCTGGGGGGCGACGACTATGTGACGAAGCCGTTCAGCCTCGAAGAGGTCGTCGCGCGGTTGCGGGTCATCCTGCGGCGCGCCGGCAAGGGCGGGGCCGAACCACGCAGCGCCCGACTGACTTTCGCCGATATCGAACTCGACGAAGAAACGCACGAGGTGTGGAAGGCCGGTCAGCCCGTGTCGCTGTCGCCGACCGAATTCACGCTGCTGCGTTACTTCGTGATCAACGCGGGCACGGTGTTGAGCAAACCGAAGATCCTCGACCACGTATGGCGCTACGACTTCGGGGGCGACGTGAACGTCGTCGAGTCCTACGTGTCGTACCTGCGGCGCAAAATCGACACCGGCGAGAAGCGCCTGCTGCACACGCTGCGCGGCGTGGGTTATGTGTTGCGGGAACCGCGCTGAGCGCGTGCGCGGTCGTCAACGGTAGCGAAGAATTGGGTAGATGGTCACTCAGCCTCGACGCGGATTGCCGCTCCGAATAGGGCTCGTCGCCGCCACCTTGTTGCTGGTCGCGTGCGGCCTGGCCGTTTCCGGTGTCGCGGTGACGTCGATCCTGCGGCACAGTCAGATCAGCCGCATCGACCAGACGCTGCTCGACGCATCCCACAGCTGGGCGCTGGCCCCGCGTCGTCAGTCACCGCCGCCGTACGAGGGCCCCGACCCGGGCCGGCCACCGTCGAAGTTCTACGTGCGCGGCGTCGGCACGGACGGCATCCCCTTCACCGCCATCAACGACCGCAACGCCGAACCGGCGCTCCCGGCCAACAACGACGTGGGTCCCAACCCGACGACGCTGCCCTCGGTGAATGGCTCGAACATCCATTGGCGGGCTGTATCGGTGCGCGGGCCACAGGGTTTGACGACCGTCGCGATCGACCTGTCCGACCTCCAGCACACTCTCCGCTCACTGGTCTGGCTGCAGGTCGCCATCGGGGTGGGGGTGCTGGTCCTGGTCGGGATCGCCAGCTTCGCCGTCGTCCAGCGCAGCCTGCGGCCGTTGGCCGAAGTCGAACGAACGGCCGCGGCCATCGCGTCCGGCCAGTTGGATCGCCGTGTCCCAGAACGGGATCCGCGCACCGAGGTGGGCCGGCTCTCGCTCGCCCTCAACGGAATGCTGGCGCAGATTCAGCAAGCGCTGGCGTCCTCGGAGTCCTCGGCCGAGAAGGCCCGCGGCTCCGAGGACCGGATGCGCCGCTTCATCACCGACGCCAGCCACGAGCTGCGCACCCCGCTGACCACCATCCGCGGTTTCGCCGAACTGTATCGCCAAGGCGCCGCCCGCGACGTCGCCATGTTGTTGTCGCGGATCGAGAGCGAGGCCTCCCGGATGGGTCTGCTGGTGGACGACCTGCTGCTGCTGGCCCGCCTCGACGTGCAACGACCGCTCGAGCACAACCGGGTGGACCTGCTGGCGCTGGCCAGCGACGCCGTGCACGACGCGCAGGCGATCGATCCGGGGCGAACCATCACCATGAAGGTCCTCGACGGCCCCGGCACGCCGGAGGTGCTCGGCGACGAAGCGCGCATCCGGCAGGTGCTGAGCAATCTGATCGCCAACGCCTTGCAGCACACCCCGGAAAGCGCCGACGTGACGGTGCGGGTCGGCACCGACGGCGACGACGCGGTCCTCGAAGTGGCGGACAAGGGCCCCGGCATGAGCGAGCAGGACGCGTCGCGGGTGTTCGAGCGTTTCTATCGCACCGACTCGTCGCGGGCGCGCGCGAGCGGCGGGACCGGCCTGGGCCTATCCATCGTGGAGTCGCTGGTGCGGGCGCACGGCGGTGTCGTCAGCGTGACCACGGCGCCGGGCGAGGGCTGCTGCTTCCGGGTGACGTTGCCGCGCATCAGTGACGTCCACGCGCAGCACGCGGTTCACGCCAACTGAGCCAGGGCCGCCTTGATCTTGGCCTGGGCCTCGTCCAGCGATTCCGGTGAAGGGTTGCGGTCCACGTTGGCGAAGCCGAAGTCGCTGAGGCTGCGGGTGGGGAAGACGTGCACATGCAGGTGCGGCACCTCCAGTCCGGCGATGATCAGGCCCGACCGTTCGGTCCTGAAGGCCTTGCAGACGGCCTTGCCGATCAACTGGCTCACGGCCATCACCCGGGCGAAGGCCGCGCCGTCGACGTCCTGCCAATTGTCGATCTCTTCGCGCGGCACGACGAGGGTGTGTCCCTGGGTCATCGGCTCGATCGTCAGGAACGCCACGACGTCGTCGTCCTCATAGACAAAGCGGCCGGGCAGTTCGCGGTTGATGATCTTGGTGAAGATCGACGCCATGGGCACTCACTCCTCCTTGCCGAACTGCATCATCTCCAGGTTCCAGTAGCCGCGCATGTTGGTGATCAACCCGGCGTCGTTGACCTTGTAGGTGAACACCCCGCGCACCGAACTGGTCAGGCCGCCCTCGAATTTGCTGTTGAGCACCAAGATGTGGGCGATCTCGTCGGGGGAGCTCGACGGGAAGGTCTCCTCGCAGGTGATGGAGAGCTGATTGGCCGCGATGTTGGTGTCGAAGAACGCGCCGACGGCCTCCTTGCCACGGACACCGGTGCCGTCGGGGTTGGTGACGGACTTGCCGATCGGGTCCTCGATGACGACGTCATCGGACATCAGCGCCAACCAGCCCGCCCGGTCGTGCGCCTGCACGCACCGCCACGAGGACTGCGACGCGGCCAGGGCCGGGGATGCCTGGGATTCTTGCGCGGCTGCGGCTTCGGTCATTTCTTCTCCTGTCACTAGTTTGCGCACCCGGTGCCTCGGAACGAGTCAACCCGATGGGCGTCCGTGAGCCGATTGCGTTGTGGCACAAGGAGGGAGCTCGACAGCACACCGCCATGGCGCCGGTTCGCCCCGGCGCCATGAGGTGGCGGAAAGCCGGTCACAGCAGACGCGGCTGATGACGGGTGGTTTTACCGGTCGGCGTCGGTGTAGCGGATGACTCCGCGAATGTTCTTGCCGTCCAGCATGTCCTGGTAGCCGTCGTTGATCTGCTCGAGCCGGTATTGGCGGGTGATCATGTCGTCCAGGTTCAGCTTGCCGGCCTTGTACATCGACAGCAGCTGCGGGATGTCGTACTGCGGGTTGCCGCCACCGAAGATGGTGCCCTGCAGGTTCTTCTGCATCAGGGTCAGCATCGCCAGGTTGAGGTTGACGTTGGTGTCCAGCAGGCTGCCGATGGCGGTCAGCACGCAGGTCCCGCCCTTTTGGGTGATGTTGAGGTAGTTGTCGACGTCGGCGCCCTGCAGCTCGCCCACGGTGACGACGACCTTGTGGGCCATCAGGCCGTAGGTGACCTCGGCCATGCCGGCCATCGCGGCCATGATGTCGGGGTAGACGTGGGTGGCACCGAACTTCAGCGCCTGGTCGCGCTTCCACTCCACCGGGTCGATCGCGAAGATGTAGCGCGCGCCCGCGTTGACCGCGCCCTGCAGCGCGGCCATGCCGACCCCGCCGACGCCGACGATGGCGACGTCTTGGCCCGGCCGGATGTCAGCGGTGCGGACCGACGACCCGTAGCCGGTGGTGACACCGCAGCCGACCAGCGCGGCGACCTCGAACGGGACCGACGGGTCGATCTTCACCACCGAGCTGCGGTGCACGACCATGTAGGGGGAGAACGTTCCCAGCAGCGTCATGGGGAAGACGTTCTGGCCGCGGGCCTGGATGCGGAAGGTCCCGTCGGACACCGCGGCGCCGCCCAGCAGGCCGGCTCCCAGGTCGCAGAGGTTGCGCATGCCGGCCTGACAGGTCGGACACTGCCCGCAGGACGGGATGAACGACAGCACCACGTGGTCACCCGGCGCGATGTCTTCCACGCCCGGCCCGACCTCGGTGACGATGCCGGCGCCCTCGTGACCGCCCAGCACCGGGAAACCGGCCATCGGGATACCCCCGGTGACCAGGTGATGGTCGGAGTGGCACATGCCCGCCGCTTCCATCTGGATCTTGACCTCATGCGCTTGCGGGTCGCCGATCTCGATTTCCTCGATGGACCAGGGCTGGTTGAACTCCCAGATCAGTGCGCCTTTTGTCTTCACGATGGTCCTGACCCCATTTCGCCTTTGGAATTGATCAGCGCTGACCGGCCCTTCATGCCGGCCAGCTAGGTGACGGATGCCACAGGCACCCTCGTCGCGTCAGCATAGCGCGTGCAACAAATCAAATGCTTGGTTGGCTCCCCGCGGCGATCGCAAGCCCGGCGTAGCCGGGGCGCAGCGGGTTGCCGGCATTGCTTCGGTCACCAGATGGGGACCGGTGCTTCGCCGAGCGGGTAGTAGCCGGGCAGCTTCTCGCCCGCGATGCTGCGTTCGATGCGCCGCTGCATGCCCTCGCTCAGGTCGCCGGACTCGATGAGCTTGCCGTACATGTACGCGACGTGTCCGAAGTCGAAGAAGTCGCGCTGCCACTCGATCAACAGGTCGTCGTTGAGCCGGAACCAGCTGCCGCCGATGCCGTAGATCTCGCCCTGGGTGCCGTCGGCCTTGTTGACGATCTGCTTCCAGAAGCCGACGATCTCGCCCTGCTTCTCGTCGATGAGCACCTTCTGGTACTCATACACCCAGTTCTCCAGGCCTTCCATCTCCAAACCCAAAGCGATGTCGCGGATCTCGTCGACGCCGACGCACATCACGTCTTCTTTGGGGCCGATGTTCCACCCGTAGGTCGCGTCTTTGGTATAGAAGTCCGCCAATGGCCGCCAGTCACCGGCCTTTTCGCAGTCCTTGTTGGCTTGCAGCCAGCGGTCGACCCATGCCTCGAGCTCTTCGCGTGACGCCACTGTCAATCTTCTTTCTCTTTGATGAGTAGTGCTTGTGTTGGGCACATCTCGACCGCGCGTTCGACTTCGTCGCGGGCGTCTTCGGGGGGCTCGGGGTCAAGGATCTCGACCTTGCCCCGCTTGGGCACCTGGAAGTAGTCGGGCGCCTCCAGTTCGCACATGGCGTGGCCCTGACACAAATCCAGATCGGCTTCGATTCGGAATCCGCCCATCGGACTTACTCCTTACGCGTTGCGCTTGCGGTAGCGGACCTTGGCCGGCCGGGCGAGCTGCACGACCATCTTCGAGTGATCGTTGTGATAGCTGTCCGCCGGTTGCGCCATCTCGAAGTCGTACTCGCGCAACAGCACCGAGAAGATCGCCTTGATCTGCATCTGGGCGAACGCGGCGCCCACGCAGCGGTGGCGACCCGCACCGAACGGAATCCAGGTCCACCGGTTGACGATGTCGGCCTGCTCGGGCTTGTTGTAGCGGTCGGGCCGAAACGCGTCGGGGTCGGGGAAGTCCTCGGGAATCCGGTTGGAGATCGCCGGGGACGCCGCGACGTAGTCGCCGTTGTGTATCGGGAAGCCCTCGACCTCGAACTCGCCCTTGGCCACCCGCATCAGGATGATCAGCGGTGGGTGCAGCCGCAGCGTCTCCTTGACCACGTTGTCCAGCTTCGGAATCGAGCGCAGCGCATGGAAACTCACCTCCTGGCCGTCGGCGTAGAGCTCCTCGAGCTCGGCCAGCACCTCGGCGTACACCTCGGGATGGCGGATCAGCTCGATCAACGTCCAGGCCGAGGTCCCCGAACTCGTGTGGTGCCCGGCGAACATCAGCGAGATGAACATGCCGGTGACCTCGTCGGCGGAGAACCGCAGATTGCCGTCCTCGTCCTTGATCGACACCAGCACGTCGAGCATGTCGCGATCGGCCTTGTCCTTCGGCGGGTTGGCCAGCCGCTGGTCCATGATCTCCTGAACCACCGCAACGAGTTTGACGCGGGCCTCGTCGCGGCGCCGGAAGCTGTCGATCGGCAGGTACGGATCGACGTAGCACAGCGGGTCGGTGCCGCGTTCCAGCTCGTGGTAGTACTCGGCGAACCGGTGGTCGAGCTGCTCGCGGAACTTCAAACCGATCAGGCAGGCCGTCGAGGTGTAGATCGTCAGCTCGGCGAAGAAGTCGAGGAGCTCGATCTCGCCCTCGTCGCCCCAGTCGGCGATCATCTTCTTGACTTCGCCCTCGATGGTGCTGGCGTGGCCCTTCATCTGCTCGCCGCGCAGCGCCGAGTTGTGCAGCATCTCCTTGCGCCGCTCGGGGCTGGCGTCGAACACCACGCCCTTACCGAAGATCGGCGTCATGAAGGGGTAGGCCTCGGCCTGATCCAGGTCTTCGTCGGCGGAGCGGAAGAAGAACTCGTTGGCGCCCGCGCCCGACAACAGGATGACGTGCTTTCCGGCCAGCTGGAACCAGCCGACGTCGCCGCACTCGTCACGGACGCGTTTCATCAAACCGATTGGGTCGGTGCGGAATTCCTCGAGGTGGCCGTGCTCCTCTTCACCGCCGGAAACCCGGGGCACGATCGCGGTGGTCATCTGCTCACTCCTCCTCGGCGCGCGATGCGCGCCGCATCGTCGATTCGCGAAGTGGTCGTCATTGTCCTGGCATCCCCTCTTCGCCGAGTGCGAGCTTCTGGCGATCTTTGTTGTCTGCTAACGGCGCCTCGGGCTGGAGCTCCATGTTGGCGACGAAGCCGCCCCGCGGCGTCTCCGCGACGAACGTAATCGCCCGCGCGAGATCGGACGCCCGCAGGAAGTAGTCGTGGCGGGCCTGCCCCCACTTGGCCCAATCTTCCAGTGCGGGACCGATCTTCTCGGCGGGCAGGCTCCACCCCATCGACGTCTTCGTCGGGCCGGGATGCACGATCGAGGCCCGCACGCCCGTGCCCTCGAGCTCCATCTGGAAGTTGGTGACCATCGCCACGAGCGCGGCCTTGGCCGCGCCGTAGGCCCCCATGTGCGGCCGCTGGCGCAGGGCGACATCGGAACCGACGAAGATCAGGTCGCCCCGCTGGCGCTCCAGCATGCCCGGCAGCACCGCGGCGGCCAGCCGGTTGGCGCCGACGAGGTGGATCTGCAGCTGGGACTCGAATTCGTCGGTGGTGATCTCGGCGAGCTTGCCGAAGTACGTGTCGCCCGCCCCGGCCACCAGCACCTCGATGTCGCCGAGCGCGTCGACCGACTGGGCCACAAAGGATTTCACCGAATTTGGATCGGTCACATCGAGGTGAAACCCGACCGCCTCGCCGCCGTCGGCGTTGATCTTGCCGACGATGTCGTCGAGCTTCTCGACCCGGCGTGCGCCCAGGGCGACCGGGAAGCCGTGCGCCGCGAGGTCGATGGCGGCGGCCTCCCCGATGCCGGAGGACGCGCCGGCCACGATGGCGGGCCGGCGTTCGGGCAGGGGCTCAAAGCGGGGCATTCAGCGGACCTCCACGCTCATTGGTAGGTGGGCGAATCCGCGGACATTGCTGGAGTGGACGCGGACGGCGTTGGCCTCGTCCACTTCATAGCCGCGGATTCGCTTGAACAACTCGGTGAGCGCCACCCGGGCTTCCATCCGCGCCAGATGCGCGCCCAGGCAGAAGTGTGCGCCGCTACCGAAACTCAATAGCTTGGGCCCGATTTCGCGCCCGATCACATAGTCGTCAGGGTGGTCGAAGACCCGCTCGTCACGATGGCCCGAACCGGGCAACAGCAACAGGACGTCGCCGTCGGGAATGGTGGTGTCGTAGAGGGTGAGCTCGCCGGACACGGTGCGGGCCAGGATCTGGCTGGAGGTGTCGTAGCGCAGGGTCTCCTCGACCCACAGCGGCACCCGGGACAGATCGTCGTAGACCGGAGTCAGCTGATCGGGGTTCTTATGACCCCAAAAGGCGGCGTTGGCAAGCAGTTTGGTGGTGGTCTCGTTTCCCGCGATCACCATCAGGAACATGAAGCCGAGCACCTCGTCGTCGGTGAGCCGGTCGCCGTCGATCTCGGCTTCCAGCAGCGCCGACGTCAGATCGTCCGTCAATTGCTCGCGCCGCTCGGCCACCATCTGTTGGTAGTAGACGATGAGGTTGAGGGAGGCCTCGACGGCCTCGGGCGGCACGTCGGTGACGCCCTCGTCGCGGTGCATCACCCCGTCGGCCCAGGCGCGGACCTGGTCTCGGTCCGGCTCGGGCACACCCATCAACTCGGAGATGACGTCCATGGGCAGCTTGCCGGCGAACTCGTCGACATAGTCGACGGTGCCGTTCTCCGCCTTGGCCAGCATCGTGTCGAGGTGCTGCGTGGCGATCTCGGTGACCCGGGGTTCGAGTTCGCGAATCCGGCGCGGGGTGAAGCCTTTTGAGACCAGCGTGCGCAGCCGCAGGTGGGCCGGATCGTCCATCGCGAGAAAGCTCATCGTCTTACTGGCGTGCGGGCCGCGCGACGCCGGATCCAGCGAGACGCCGTACTTGTTGGACAGCGTGGTGCTGTTGCGGAATCCCTGCAGCACGTCTTGGTGCCGGGACAGCGCCCAGAACTTCAGTTCTTCATTGCGATACAGCGGGGCGTCGTCGCGAAGACGCTTGTAGTACGGGTACGGATCCTCGTGGAAGTCGTAATCGTACGGATCGAGGACCAGCTCGTGGTCGCCAACGTGGACGGTCATCGCTTAGGTTCCTGCCTCTGTCTCTGGGCTGGTGTCTTTGGCGCCGGTCAGGATCAGCCGGACCACGTAGGCCAGCCGGTCGGCGATCTCGCGGTAGCTGAATTCGCCACTGCCGCCCTGGACCAGCGCGCCGAAAAAGGACATCTCCAGTGCGGACACGGTCGTGGGATCGGCGTTGGGGCCCATCGCGGATGTGATCCTGCGGTGGATCTCCACGCCGATGCGGTCGCGGGCGGCGCGCACCGCGGGGTCCGCCCCGCCGCTGAGCAAGGCCGTCGTGCAGGCGGCGCTGACTTCGGGCTCGTCGGCGACCACCAGGGCCAGATGGCGCAGCACCTGTTCCACCCTGCTGGGCATCGGGTCGTTGACGTCGGTGAAGTAGGGGACCTGCCGCACCAGGTCCAGGTAGACCTCGGCGATCAGGTGATTCTTCGACGAGAAGTAGGTGTAGGCGGTGGCGGGCGCCACCTTGGCGCGGGCCGCCACCGCGCGCACGGTCAGGTCGGCGTAGGACTTTTCGCGCAACGTTTCGATGCCGGCGGCCAATACTTTCCGGAAGGTCTCCTCTTGACGCCGGTTGCGCGGCGTCTGGCCGGTCTGACGGTCGGCGTCGGAGGTGATCGCCAGTGCATCGCTGGACACATGTCCAAGCTAGTGGATGGTGTCGGCGCGAAGCAAGTCCGTCCGGGAAACATTGTGGTTAATCTGCGGTTTTGGGGCGAGTATTCCAGCCGAACGGGATCCGCCCTTGCACCGCCGCTGGCCAGGAGACTATGGTTCGATCGGACGATATCGGACAACTGTCCACTAGATTGGCGTGCCGGGTTGACCGCGCACAGACAGGAGCGGGACATGGCCTTGCTGGCCGGCGGCGTGAGCGAACTCTTCATCGACGGCAAGATGTCGGCCGGGAGCGCCGGCACCTTTGCCACGGTCAACCCGGCGACCGAGGAAGTGCTCGGGGTCGCGGCCAACGCCGACGCCGCCGACATGGACCGCGCGATCGATGCCGCGCGGCGAGCCTTCGATGAGACGGACTGGTCGCGCAACACCGAATTGCGGGTGCGCTGCGTGCGGCAACTGCGCGAGGCGATGAAGCAGCACCTCGAAGAGCTGCGCGACCTGACCATCGCGGAAGTCGGGGCGCCGCGAATGCTCACCAGCATCGCCCAGCTCGAAGTCCCGGTCAACGACCTGGCGTTCGCCGCGGACACCGCCGAATCCTACGAGTACAACCAGGATCTCGGCGAGGCGTCGCCGATGGGCATCCCCACCAGGCGCACCATCGCGCGTGAGGCCGTCGGCGTCGTCGGCGCCATCACCCCGTGGAACTTTCCGCACCAGATCAACCTCGCCAAGATCGGGCCCGCCCTGGCCGCCGGAAACAGCGTCGTCCTCAAGCCGGCACCCGACACCCCCTGGTGCGCCGCCGTGCTGGGGGAACTCATCGCCGAGCACACCGACTTTCCGCCCGGCGTCATCAACATCGTCACCTCGGACGACCACGGTGTCGGCGCGTTGCTATCGAAAGACCCACGGGTGGACATGATTTCGTTCACCGGGTCGACGGCGACCGGGCGCAGCGTGATGGCCGACGGCGCGGCGACCATCAAGAAGGTCTTCCTCGAGCTGGGCGGCAAGTCGGCGTTCATCGTCCTCGACGACGCCGACCTCGGCGGCGCGGTGGGCGTGGCCGCGTTCTCGGTGTGCATGCACGCGGGGCAAGGCTGCGCGATCACCACCCGGCTGGTGGTGCCGCGGGCGAAGTACGACGAGGCCGTCTCCGTCGCGGCCGCGACGATGGGCGGCATCAAGGCCGGCGACCCCACCGACCCCGGAACCATCTGCGGGCCAGTGATTTCGGCGCGCCAGCGTGACCGGATACAGGGCTACCTCGACTCGGCGATCGCCGAGGGCGGGACGTTCGCCTGCGGAGGCGGCCGGCCGGCCGACCGCGAAGTCGGCTTCTTCATCGAGCCCACGGTGATCGCGGGGCTGGGCAACGACGCGCGCTGCGCGCGCGAGGAGATCTTCGGCCCGGTCCTGACGGTGATCCCGCACGACGGCGACGACGACGCCGTCCGCATCGCCAACGACTCGCCATACGGCCTATCGGGCACCGTGTTCGGCGCTGACCCCGACCGGGCGGCCCGGGTCGCCGCGCGCGTCCGCGCGGGCACGATCAATGTCAACGGCGGCGTGTGGTACTCGGCCGACGCGCCCTTCGGCGGTTACAAGCAGTCCGGAAACGGACGCGAGATGGGCCTGGCCGGTTTCGAGGAGTACCTGGAAACCAAAACCATTGCGACAGCGATTAACTAGAGGAGCCTCAAGAGCATGCGATTCGAGAACAAGGTCGGCATCGTCACCGGGTCCGGGGGCGGCATCGGGCAGGCCTACGCCGAGGCCCTGGCGCGCGAGGGTGCCGCGGTGGTGGTCGCCGACATCAACGCCGAGGCGGCCGAGTCGGTCGCCAAGCAGATCGTGGCCGACGGCGGAACCGCGATCAGCGTTCCGGTCGACGTGTCCGATCCGGCGTCGGCCAAGGCGATGGCCGACCGCACGCTGGCCGAATTCGGCGGCATCGACTACCTGGTCAACAACGCCGCCATCTTCGGGGGCATGAAGTTGGACTTCTTGCTCACCATCGACCCGGAGTACTACAAGAAGTTCATGAGCGTGAACCTCGACGGGGCGTTGTGGTGCACGCGTGCGGTGTACAAGAAGATGGCCAAGCGCGGCGGTGGGGCGATCGTCAACCAGTCGTCCACCGCTGCCTGGCTGTACTCGAACTACTACGGCCTGGCCAAGGTCGGCCTCAACGGCCTGACGCAGCAACTGTCCCGCGAGCTGGGCGGCCAGAAGATCCGGATCAACGCGATCGCGCCCGGCCCCATCGACACCGAGGCCAACCGGACCACCACCCCTCAAGAGATCGTCGCCGACATCGTCAAGGGCCTGCCGCTGTCGCGAATGGGCACGCCGGCGGACCTGGTCGGCATGTGCCTGTTCCTGCTGTCCGACGAGGCGTCGTGGATCACCGGGCAGATCTTCAATGTCGACGGCGGACAGATAATCCGGTCATAGCCGCCGGCGACGATGCAGAACGTAGCGATGAGGAGGAGCGGCGCAGATGACTGACCAGCTCAAGCTGGGCTATATCGGGCTGGGCAATATGGGCGCTCCGATGGCCACGAAGATGACCGAATGGCCGGGCGGGGTAACGGTTTTCGACATTCGGACCGATGCGATGACCCCACTGGCCGAAAAGGGCGCCCGCCTGGCCGACAGCGTCGCCGACGTCGCGGCCGCCGACATCATCCACATCACCGTGCTCAACGACGCCCAGGTTCGCGAGGTGGTCGGCGAGGTGGCCGCGCACGCCGAGCCCGGGACGGTCATCGCCATCCACTCGACCATCAGCGACATCACGGCCGTCGAACTGGCCCGCGATCTCAAAGAGCGGGGCATCCACATCGTCGACGCCCCGGTCAGCGGCGGCGCGGCCGCCGCCGCGAAGGGTGAGCTCGCCACCATGGTGGGCGCCGACCGCGAGGTGTACGAGCGGATCAAGCCGGCGTTCAAACACTGGGCGGCCGTGGTCATCCACGCCGGTGAGCCGGGTGCGGGTACCCGAATGAAGTTGGCCCGCAACATGTTGACGTTCACCTCGTATGCCGCCGCGTGCGAGGCCATGAAACTCGCCGAGGCGGCCGGGCTGGATCTGCAGGCGCTCGGACGGGTGGTGCGTCATACCGACGCTCTCACCGGTGGCCCTGGGGCGATCATGGTGCGTGAGGACATGAAAGACCTCGAGCCGGACAACTTCCTGTACCAGCCGTTCCTGCACACCCGGGGGCTGGGGGAGAAGGATCTGAGCCTGGCATTGGCTCTCGGCGAATCGGTGTCGGTCGATCTACCGCTCGCGCAGTTGGCCTACGAGCGATTGGCCGCCGGCCTCGGGGTGCCGCACACGAAGAAAGAGGCGTAATGGACGAGCTGCGCAGCAAGGGTCTCGCGAAGATGAACGAGGTCTACGGCTGGGAGATGCCCAACGTCGAAGGCGACGCGTACTTCGACCTGACCGTCGATCACCTGTTCGGCAGCATCTGGACGCGGCCGGGATTGTCGATGCGCGACAAGCGCATCATGACGCTGACGGCCGTGACCGCGATCGGGAACCGCGACCTGGCCGAGATCCAGATCAACGCCGCGCTCCTCAACGGCGAACTCTCCGAGACCGAACTGAAGGAGATGGCCGTCTTCCTCACCCACTACCTCGGCTTCCCGCTGGGTTCGGCCCTCAATGGCGCGGTCGACGCCGTGGTGGCCAAGCGCAAGAAGGCGGCGGCGAAGGGGGGCGGCGAGGACAAGAAGGCCAACGTGGATGCCGCGCTGAAGATGCACTCGGGCGAGTGATCGGTCAATCTCAGTACGGCTGAACGCCTTCGGGCATCACGTATTCGGAGATCGGCGCGGAGACCCCGTTGATCGTCGTTCCGCCGTTGATGATGCCCGGCGCCAGCTCCAGCATGTTGTGCGGGAAACCGAGCCTCGGTTTGGTCAACGCGTCCAGCCGAGCCAGCTCGTCCGTGCTGAGGTTCACGTCGGCGGCCCGGACGTTGTCCTCGAGCTGGGAGAGCCGCCGCGCGCCGATGATGACGGACGAGACGGCACGCTGCGCGCGGACCCAGGCCAGCGCCACGCTGGCGACATTCGTCTCGTGCGCTCTCGCGATGACCTCGAGTTCATCGATGACGGCGTAGGTCTTCTCGTTGAGAAAGGCATCCACCATGGCGCCGCGGTCGGCGTCGTGCCGGCCGCTGTTGGCGCGGGTGTACTTGCCGCTGAGTACGCCGCCCTTCAACGGCGACCACGGCGTGATGCCGAGGCCGAATTCGGACGCCATCGGCACGAGTTCCTGTTCGATGGTGCGCTCCAGCAGCGAGTACTCGACCTGCAGCCCGATGAACGCCGACCAGCCGCGGAAGCGCGCGAGGAGGTTGGCTTCGGCGATCTTCCACGCCGGGGTGTCCGAAACCCCGATGTAGCGCACCTTGCCGGCACGCACGAGGTCGTCGAGTGCCGCCATGGTCTCCTCGATCGGGGTGTTGGCGTCCCAGATGTGCAGCCAGTACAAATCGATGTAGTCGGTTTGCAAGCGGCGCAACGAATTTTCGCAGGCGCTGATCAGTGATTTGCGGCCCGAGCCGCCGCCGTTGGGATCACCCGGATACAGGTTGCCGCTGAACTTGGTGGCGATCGTCAACCGATCGCGACGGGCGGGGTGGCGCCCGACGTGGTCACCGATGATCTTCTCGGAGTGGCTTCGGGTGTAGAAGTTGGCGGTGTCGATGAAATTGCCGCCGAGTTCGATGTAGCGGTCGATGATCTGTTGTGACTCCTCGACACTGCTGCCCCAGCCGAGGTCTTCCCCAAAGGTCATCGCGCCCAGGCAAAGGGGGCTGACGCGCAAACCGGAGCGTCCGAGTGTCACGTATTGATCCAGCGGCATGTTGCCCACTTCCTGGTAGATTGTTCGACCATGAGGTTGTTCATAACAAAACTAGTTTATGTCTGAACGATCTGGCAAGTCGTCCGCAGTGGATGCGGCCAAGATCTGGTCGCTGAACTATCGGGTGCTGCTGTCGGTCATCTCGTGCGCCGAGGCGGACATCTGCGCGCTGGGCCTCGAATCCAAGGAGCTTTTCCTGCTCGCCGAGATCGACGAGCATCCCTATCCGGCCGAGCTGGCCGCGACCCTGAGCATGCCCAAGGCGACGGTGACGCTCTACCTGAAACGGCTCGAGGCCGCGGGGTTCGTGCGCCGCGAGATCGATCCGTCCGATTTGCGCCGGCACCGGCTGCAGCTCACGACGACCGGGCGCCGGGCCGCCAGGGACGGCCTGAAGCTGCTTTCCGACGAGTTCGACAAGCGCCTCGGGCGGCTCACCGTCGCCCAGCGCAACGACCTCAGGAACCTGCTCGAGAAAATCCTCTGAGCGTGGGGACTGTGGGCGTGAGCAGGTTGGCCCGGCTAGTCTGACGTGTCGTGCGCGTCCTGGTGATCGGTTCCGGTGCCCGTGAGCATGCGCTGCTGCTGGCGCTGCGCAAAGACCCGCAGGTCACGGGGCTGGCCATCGCCCCGGGCAACGCCGGCACCGCCCGGCTGGCCGAGCAGCACGACGTCGACGTCACCTCGGCGGAGGATGTCGTCGCCTTGGCCCGAGCGGTCCGCGTCGACCTGGTGGTCATCGGTCCCGAGGTGCCGCTGGTCCTCGGGGTGGCCGACGCGCTGCGGTCGGCCGGCATCGTCTGCTTCGGCCCCGGCAAGGACGCCGCCCGCATCGAAGGCTCCAAGGCGTTCGCCAAAGAGGTCATGGCCTCGGCCGGCGTGCGCACCGCGGCCACCGAAATCGTCGACAGCCCCGCACTTTTGGACGCCGCCCTGGACCGCTTCGGTCCGCCGGCCGGCGATGCGGCGTGGGTGGTGAAGGACGACCGCCTCGCCGCCGGCAAGGGCGTGGTGGTAACCGCGGATCGCGGTGCGGCGCGAGCGCACGCCGCCGGGCTGCTCGAAGCCGGCCACCCAGTGCTGCTGGAGTCGTATCTGGACGGTCCCGAGGTGTCGCTGTTCTGCGTCGTCGACGGCGCGACCGTGGTGCCGCTGCTGCCGGCGCAGGACTTCAAGCGCGTCGGCGACGGCGACAGCGGACCCAACACCGGCGGCATGGGCGCCTACGCGCCGGTCCCGTGGCTTCCCGACGAGGTCTATCGCGACATCGTCGGCAACATCGTCGAACCCGTTGCGGCCGAGATGGTTGCGCGTGGCTGCCCGTTCAGCGGATTGCTGTATGCCGGGCTCGCGATCACCGCAAACGGGCCCGCGGTGGTCGAATTCAACTGCCGCTTCGGCGATCCCGAGACCCAAGCGGTGCTGGCACTGCTGGAATCGCCACTCGGCCAGCTCCTGTACGCGGCGGGCAGCGGCACCTTGGCGGAGTTCGGCGAGCTGCGCTGGCACGACGGTGCCGCGGTGACGGTGGTGCTCGCGGCGGAGAACTATCCCGGGCGTCCTCGGGTGGGCGACGTCATCGTCGGCTCCGAGGCCGACGGGGTGCTGCACGCCGGAACCGCGCGACGCGAGGACGGCGAAATCGTCTCCTCGGGTGGCCGCGTGCTGTCGGTGGTGGGAACCGGCGCCGACCTCTCGGCAGCGCGAGATCACGCGTATGACGTCCTACGTTCGATTCGACTGCCGGGCAGTCATTTCCGCAACGACATCGCCCAGCTGGCGGCCGAAGGCCAGATCCGCGTCTAAAAGGCGTTAGAAGGCGGCCGCCTGTCCGTCGCGGCGCGGATCGCTGGCCGCGACATAGCCGCCGTCGAGCCGCCAGATCGCCTGGCAGCTGCCGAATTGGTTGTAGTCGTCGACGGCGACCAGGTCGTGCCCGCGCCGGCGCAATTCGTCGAGCGTCGCAGCCGGGAAACCCTTTTCGCAGCTGACCTGCGTCCCCTCCACCCACCGGAACCGCGGGCCGTCACACGCCGCCTGCGGGTTCTGCCCGTGGTCGGCGATGCGCACCATCACCTGCACATGTCCCTGCGGCTGCATCATTCCGCCCATCACCCCGAAGCTCATCACCGGGGCCCCATCCTTGGTCACGAAGGCCGGAATGATGGTGTGGAAGGGGCGCTTGTTCGGGCCCACGACGTTCGGATGGCCTTTCGTCGCAAGGAAATTCGCGCCCCGGTTTTGCAGCGAGATGCCGGTGCCGGGTACCACCACGCCGGAACCGAATCCCATGTAGTTCGACTGGATCATCGACACCATCATCCCCGCGGCGTCGGCCGCGGTCAGGTAGACGGTTCCGCCCGTCGGGGCGCCCGCGGAGGCCGGCTTCGCCCTCGCGCGGTCGATCAGTGCGGCGCGCTGCGCCAGGTAGTCCGTGTCCAACAGGTGTTCGGGCCGCAGCGGCATGTGCTCGATGTCGGCGACATACGCCTGGGCGTCGGCGAACGCGAGCTTCACCGCTTCGATCTGCAGGTGCACGCTGTCGGCGGAATCCGGTGGCAGCGACGCCATGTCGAAGCGCTCCAGGATGCCCAGGGCGATCAGCGCGACGATCCCCTGCCCGTTGGGCGGAATCTCGTGCACGGTGTATCCGCGGTAGGCGCCGTCGACCGTGCCCACCCAGTCGGCGCGGTGCGCCGCGAGGTCGCTGCCCCGCATGACACCGCCGTGGGCCGACGCGTGCGCCTCGAGTTTGGCGGCCAGTGCCCCGCGGTAGAACGCCTCGCCGCGGGTGGCGGCGATCGCCTCGAGTGTGGCCGCGTGATGGGGCAGGCTGAATCGCTCGCCGGGTTTCGGCGCCCGCCCGCCCGGCAGAAACGCCTCGGCGAAACCCGGCTGCCTCTCGAAGAGCGGCACCTGGGCCGCCCACTGCTCGGCCACCGTCGGCGAAACCAGAAAGCCGTTGCGGCCGTAGGAGATCGCGGGCTCGAAGAGCCGCTCGAACGGCAGCTTGCCGAACTTGGAGTGCAGTTCGGTCCACGCCGACACCGCGCCCGGCACGGTCACCGAATTCCACCCGAAGAGGGGAACATCTTCTCCGCCAAAGTATTCCGGAGTCCAGCCCGCCGGGGAGCGGCCCGATGCGTTCAGCCCGTGCAATTGCTTGCCATCCCACACGATGGCGAAGGCGTCCGAGCCGATGCCGTTGGAAACCGGCTCCACGATCGTCAGCGTGATGGCGGTGGCGATGGCCGCGTCGACCGCGCTGCCGCCCTCGGCGAGCATCCGCAGGCCAGCCTGGGCGGCGAGCGGTTGCGATGTGCACACAACGTTTTCCGCCACGACGGGCTTGCGGGGCCAGGCGTAGGGGAGGTTCCAGTCGAACGGTGCGCTCATCTCCGCGAGCGTAACGCCATGGCGATTTCGGACGCGATGCTTCGCCGTGGCGTTACGCCCGCGGGGCGGCGGCGCAGACCCCTCACGCCGTCAGCAGCGGTGCCATCCAGGTCAGCTCGGCGGGCAACTGCGAGCTCCAGAATCCCCCGTCGTGCCCACCGGGTGAGAAGCCACCGGCCGGCGGATTGGGCAGTTGCGCGATGAACTGCTTTGTCGCGCTGTAAAACGGATCGCTGTCGCCGCAGTCGATCCGAATGGGGATCGAGGCCAGGGCGGGCATGCCGAACACCGAGTTCGCGGCGAAGTCGTCGGGGCCGTCGAAAGCGCCGGGCGCGGCCGCGCCCGACGACATCCACAGTGCGGGGCTCACCGCGCAGATCGCCGCGGTGCGGCCCGGTCCCAACCGACCGCCCAGCAGCAATGCGCCGTAGCCGCCCATCGACCAGCCCAGGAACGCCACCCGTGAGGTGTCCAGATTCTGGTTGCCCAGCATCGGGATGAGCTCGTCGAGCACCATGGCGCCGCTGTCCTCGCCGGAAGACCGTTTGTGCCAATAGCTGCCGCCGCCGTCGACGGCGACGACCGCGAACGGCGGTAGTCCGGCGTCGACAGCCTGCGCCAGACCGTGTTCGACGCCGCCCGCCATCACGGTGGACGCGTCACTGCCCTTGCCGTGCAGCGCGATCACGGGTCGCAGCGGCTTCGTCTGGCCCGGCGGACGCGCGATGGCCCAATTCGTGTTCACGCCGCCACGCGCGGCGGAGACGAAGGAACCGGTCACCATGGTGGGCGCGGCCGCCGCCGGGGGAGCCGGATCGCGAGGCGGGCTCGGCGCCAAAGGCACCTGGGTGCCGGCCGTCGACACCGGCGTGGCATGAGATGTGCGTGGCTGTAACAGGATGTCGAGTCCGTACGCGCCGACGGCGCCGAGGGCCGCACCGGCGCCGAGACCGAGCACGGCGCGGCGGCTCAAGTCGGGCATGCGGGCCATCATGCCATGTTCGTTCGGCGGGCCGTTTGGCCGAAATGGCAATGCAGTACCACTTTGGCTGGCACGATGGCTACTCGTGACTGCAGCGGTTACTCCGAAAGGAGAACGTCGACGGTACGCGCTCATCAGCGCCGCCGCCGAGCTGCTCGCCGAGGGCGGGTTCGAAGCGGTGCGCCATCGGGCGGTCGCCGGGCGGGCCGGATTGCCGTTGGCGTCGACCACCTATTACTTCTCCTCCCTCGACGATCTGATCGCACGCGCGGTCGAGCACATCGCGATGATCGAGGTGGCGCAGCTTCGCTCGCGGGTCACCGCGTTGTCCCGGCGGCGCCGCGGGCCGGAGACCATCGCCGAGGTGCTGGCGGACCTGCTCGTCGGGGACGTGTCCGGCCCGGGACTCACCGAGCAGCTGATCTCGCGCTACGAGCGACACATCGCGTGCACTCGCCTGCCCGCGTTGCAGGAAACCATGCGACGCAGCCTGCGTCAGCGCGCCGAGGCCGTTGCGGAGGCCATCGAGCGCTCGGGCCGCTCCGTGCATATCGAACTGGTGTGCACGCTGATCTGCGCGGTCGACGGGTGTGTGGTGTCGGCCCTGGTCGAGGGCCGGGATCCGCGCGCGGCGGCGCAGGGCGCGGTGGTCGATCTCATCGAGGTGCTCGCCCCCATCGATCAGCGCCCCGTGCAGATCTGACCCGGCAGCGACGGCGTCACGATGCACCCGCTGTCAACGTCGCCGTAGATCGTCATCCCGGCCGGGCGACGCTGCGCGTACAACGCCACGTAGGCACAGACGACGGCGTCGACCGGATCCTCGGCGCGGCGCAGCTCGCATTTGCGGTGCGCGGCGGCCACCGCCGCCCGCAACGCGACCCAGCCCTCGTGCGCGGCGACGCGCAGCGGGATCGGGGCCTGCGCGAGCCGTTCGAGCCCGTCCATCAGTACCAGCAGCTCGGACTTGAGCCGGTCGACGCTACGGCCCGGCTTGGCCTTGTACTTCAGGGTTCGCTCCAACCCGAACAGCGCGACTGTCGCCGCATGCGGGTAGACCTCGACGGCGCGACGGCCGACCGGTGACCGAGGATCCAGGTCGAGGGCGAGCGCCGCGGCCAGGCGTCCGCCGCGCGGGCCGTTGGCGAATTCGGGCTTTCCGGTGTTGCAGGGGTGGGTGCCGGCCTCGAACCGGCGGAAGTCGCGGTTGAGCGCGGTCTCGGCCGGACGCTGGCCGGTCGGGTTGTTCACCACCAGAGGCGCGTCGAAGGCGACGACGCAATCGCCCCGCACGTAGGGCCGCAACGCGGCCAGGATCTCGTCGTCGTCGCGGGCCGCGCCCACGCTCACCAAATCGCCGTCGGAGTCGACGACGGCGACGCCGCTCGGGTTGCGACCCGCCCAGGCGAGGTCGACACCGGCGAAGTACATCCGCACAGGGTATGACCGCGACGCAACGAGGGTATGGCGGCATCGAATGTAACGCCACGGTGATTTTCGGCCCGATTTTTCGCCGCCACGTTACGCCCGGTGATGAGAAGACCCGGGCGCGACGACCGTAAGCTGTGTGTTCGTGAGGACCAAGTGAGCATTCCGAATGTGCTGGCCACCCGGTACGCCAGCGCCGAGATGGTCGCGATCTGGTCGCCGGAGGCCAAGATCGTCGCGGAGCGGCGGCTGTGGCTCGCGGTGCTGCGCGCGCAGGCCGAGCTGGGCGTCGCGGTACCCCCCGACGCGATCGCCGACTACGAGCGGGTGCTCGAGGACGTCGACCTGTCGTCGATCGCGGACCGTGAACGCGTCCTGCGCCACGACGTCAAGGCCCGCATCGAGGAATTCAACGCGCTGGCCGGTCACGAGCATGTGCACAAAGGCATGACCAGCCGCGACCTGACCGAGAACGTGGAGCAGCTGCAGATCCGGCGGTCGCTGGAGCTCGTCTTCGCGCACGGGGTTGCGGTCGCGGCGCGGCTCGCCGAGCGGGCCGTCGCCTATCGCGACCTGGTGATGGCCGGACGCAGCCACAATGTCGCCGCCCAGGCCACGACGCTCGGCAAGCGATTCGCGTCGGCGGCCCAGGAGACGCTGATCGCGTTGACCAGGCTGCGCGAGTTGATCGACCGTTATCCGCTGCGTGGCATCAAGGGACCGATGGGCACGTCGCAGGACATGCTCGACCTGCTGGACGGCGACGCGGCCAAGCTCGCCGAACTCGAGCGGCGCATCGCCCAATTCTTGGGTTTCGCAACGGTTTTGACCAGCGTCGGGCAGGTGTATCCGAGGTCGCTGGACCATGACGTGATTTCGGCGCTGGTGCAGCTGGGCGCGGGAGCGTCGTCGATGGCGCACACCATTCGGCTGATGGCCGGCCACGAGCTGGTCACCGAGGGGTTCGCGCCGGGCCAGGTCGGCTCGTCGGCGATGCCGCACAAGATGAACACCCGCAGCTGCGAACGGGTCAACGGCCTGCAGGTGGTGTTGCGCGGGTACGCGTCGATGGCCGCCGAGCTAGCGGGTGCGCAGTGGAACGAGGGCGACGTCTTCTGCTCCGTGGTGCGCCGAGTGGCATTGCCGGACAGCTTTTTTGCCATCGACGGGCAGATCGAGACCTTCCTGACGGTGCTCGACGAGTTCGGCGCCTATCCGGCGGTGATCGCTCGCGAGCTGGACCGCTACCTGCCCTTCCTGGCCACCACCAAGGTGTTGATCGCCGCGGTGCGTGCCGGCATGGGCCGCGAGGCCGCGCATCACGTGATCCGCGAACACGCGGTCGCGACGGCGCTGGCCATGCGGGAACGCGGGGCCGAGCCCGATCTGCTGGATCGGCTGGCCGCCGACGACCGGCTGCCGTTGGACCGGGCGGCCCTGGACGCCGCGCTGGCGGACAAGAAGGCGTTCACGGGCGCGGCCGGTGACCAGGTGGACGAGTTGGCGGCCCTGGTGGACGCGCTGGTGAACCGCTACCCGGACGCCGCCAAGTACGCCCCGGGTGCGATCCTGTGACCCTGGCCGGCGCACTCGCGGAGATCGATTTCACCGATCTCGACAACTTCGCCGACGGGTTCCCGCACGACCTGTTCGCCATCCATCGCCGCGAGGCGCCGGTGTACTGGCACCCACCGACCGACAACACCCCGGACAACGAGGGCTTCTGGTCGGTCGCCACCTACGCGGAAACGCTTGAGGTTCTCAAGGATCCGGTGACGTACTCGTCGGTCACCGGGGGCGAACGGCCCTACGGCGGCACGCTGTTACAGGACCTGGCGATCGCCGGGCAGGTGCTCAACATGATGGACGACCCCCGGCATTCGCAAATCCGGCGACTGGTCAGTTCCGGGCTGACGCCGCGGATGATCCGTTTAGTGGAAGACGATCTGCGGACCAGGGCGCGCCGGCTGCTCGACGCCGTGGTGCCGGGCGAGCCGTTCGACTTCCTGGTCGACATCGCCGCCGAGCTACCGATGCAGATGATCTGCATCCTGCTGGGAGTCCCTGAATCCGAACGGCATTGGCTGTTCGACGCGATCGAGCCGCAGTTCGATTTCGGCGGTTCGCGCAAAGCGTCGCTCTCGCAGCTGTCGGTGGAAGAGGCCGGGTCGCGCATGTACGACTACGGCCGGCAATTGATCGCGTCCAAGCGTGAGAACCCGACCGATGACATGTTGTCGGTCGTGGCGAACGCGATGCTCGACGATTCGGATGCGTCGGCCCTTTCCGACCTCGAGCTGTACCTGTTCTTCAGCCTGCTGTTCAGCGCCGGCGCGGAGACCACCCGCAACGCGGTCGCGGGCGGGCTGCTGGCGCTGGCCAACCATCCGTCGCAATTACGTTCCCTGCGTGAGGATCTCGGTGCGCTGCCCACCGCCGTGGAGGAGATGGTGCGGTGGACCTCACCCTCGCCGTCGAAGCGGCGCACCGCCACCCGCGACGTCACGCTGGGCGGCCGGCCGATCGAGGCCGGACAGAAAATACAGATCTGGGAGGGTTCGGCGAATCGTGACGCCAGCGTGTTCGACCACGCCGACACATTCGATATCGCCCGGAAACCCAACCCGCACCTGGGATTCGGTCAGGGTGTGCACTACTGCCTGGGCGCCAACCTGGCCCGGCTGGAACTGCGGGTGCTGTTCGAGGAGTTGCTCTCCCGGTTCGGTGCCGTGCAGGTGGTCCGGCCGGTCGAATGGGCCCGCAGCAACCGGCATACCGGCATCCGGCACCTCGTCGTGGAGCTACGCGAAGACCAGTGACGATCCGGTTCGCCGATATCGAGCCCTCACCCGATGTGTTCGCTGCGGTGATGGCGACCGGCATCTTGTCGATCGGTGCGAAAAATCACGGGTACCGGTTGATCAGCGACACGATGGGTGTCATCGCCACCCTGGGTCTGGTCCTCCTGGTTGCCCTCGTCGTCGCGAAAGGTTGCGCCACCGGACACAAGCTGCGCTGGGATCTGACCGATCCCGACGTCACGCTGCGGATGATCACCTTCGTCGCCGCCTGCGCGGTGATCGACACGCGCCTGTCGTCGAATGTGTGGGTGGCGCGGGTGCTCGGTGCCGTCGGGCTGGCGTCGTGGCTGGTGCTGATCCTGCTCAGCGCGCGAAACATGTTGGCGCACCGCTGGTCCGCGCTGCGCGACCGCGCCCACGGCGCCTGGCAGCTGGGCAGCGTGGGAACATCGGGTTTGGCGATCGTGATCGCCCGGGCGGCCCGTCACACCGGTCATCACTGGTGGCTCGCGGTGGCCGTGGCCGCGTGGGTGGCGGCGCTGTGCATCTACGGCCTGATGACCTGGCTGACCCTATGGCGCGTGGTCAACGAACGACAGGACCGCGACGGCTTCGAACCGGACACCTGGATCCTGATGGGCGGCATGGCGATTGCGACGCTGGCCGGCGACAACATCCACGCCGTGGCCCCCGCCTGGCTGGCCGGCCCGGTGCGCGTGGTCACCATCGTGACCTGGGTGACGGCCACCCTGTGGATACCGCCGCTGATCTACTTCGCGCTGCACCGCATTCGGCGGTATCCGAACATGCTGCGGTTTGCCGGCGTGTGGTGGGCGTTCGTGTTCCCGCTGGGCATGTATTCGGCGGCCAGCTTCGCCATGGCGATCGAGATCGGTCAGCGATCGCTGCTCACCGTCTCGCTGGTGTTCTTCTGGGACGCGTTGGCGGCCTGGTTGATTGTGGTCGCCGCGGGGCTGCTCCTGTTGTCGCGGGCGCTGCTGCTAAGCCCCGCGGATCGCGATACCCGCCGACCGTAATTCAAGCGCGGCCAGGGCCCCGATGGTGACCGGGTCCTCACGGCGCCAACCGCCGACCGGGTCCGCGCTGACGGCGATCAACTTGCGTGGTGGGCGGTTGGTCAACGCGCGCAGCGCGAGCAACTGCGCACCGGCCGGGGTTGCGGCCAACGCGGTCACCGTCAGCTTGCGCCGAAAGAAGCGAACCCGCAGAAATAACCACGGGATCACCGCGACGAGGATCGGGAGCGCGACGACCGCCATCGCCAGCAGCACCGCGAGCCAGCTCGCCGCGGTGTCCAGGTCGTGGCCCGCACCCGCGATGTCCAGCGCGGCCTGGCTGGCGGAGTTGAGCGGCTTGCTGACCGTGTCGCCCACCACCGGGATGTGCTGGGCGCCGTGGCCGGCGGACGCGAGGTTGCCGGCGATGCCGTCCGCGCCGCTCTCGACCTGGCGGCCCGCGTCGGCGATGGTCGCGATGGCGTCGTAAACCGCCAGGGCGACGAGGAGCCACAGCGCCGTCCACACGACGACGGCGAAGTCGCTGAACAGCTGGGCGGCCAGCCGGCCGGGCCTGGTGGAGTAGGGCAGAAACCGCGGTGTCATAGCCCGATCCCAGCACAAGCCGCGTCGTCAGGTGCCCGATAGGCTGACCGGATGCCCGCACTGTCCGACTACCAGCATCTGGCCAGCGGCAAGGTCCGTGAGCTGTATCGCGTCGACGACGAACACCTCCTATTGGTCGCCACCGACCGCATCTCGGCGTACGACTTCGTCCTGGACAGCACTATCCCGGACAAGGGCCGCATCCTGACGGCGATGAGCGTCTTCTTCTTCGGTCTCGTGGACGCCCCCAATCATTTGGCCGGGCCGCCGGATGACCCGCGCATCCCCGACGAGGTGCTGGGCCGGGCCCTGGTGGTGCGGCGGCTGGACATGCTTCCGGTCGAATGCGTGGCACGCGGTTACCTGACCGGCTCGGGGCTCCTGGACTACCAGGCGACCGGCAAGGTCTGCGGCATCACCTTGCCCCCGGGACTGGTCGAAGCCAGCCGGTTCGCCGAACCGCTGTTCACCCCGGCGACCAAGGCCGCGTTGGGGGACCACGACGAGAACGTCTCGTTCGCCCGCGTGATCGAGATGGTGGGCGGGGTGCGCGCCAACCAACTGCGCGACCGCACGTTGCAGATCTACGTTCAGGCCGCCGACCATGCGCTGAGGAAAGGAATCATCATCGCGGACACCAAGTTCGAGTTCGGCACCGACCGCGACGGCAACCTGCTACTGGCCGACGAGATCTTCACCCCGGATTCGTCACGGTACTGGCCGGCCGACGAGTACCAGGTCGGCGTGGTCCAGAACAGTTTCGACAAACAGTTCGTCCGCAACTGGCTCACCAGCCCCGACTCCGGGTGGGACCGCCACGGCACGCTACCCCCGCCGCCGCTCCCGGACGACATCATCGAGGCGACCCGCGGCCGCTATATCGAGGCCTACGAACGCATTTCCGGCCTGAGCTTCGGCGACTGGATCGGCCCCGCCGCATGAGCGAGTCGCACCTTGCCGGTCCCGTGCCACCCGTCGCCAAGCGGGTGGACAGCCGGCGCGAGCACCACGGTGACGTCTTCATCGACCCCTATGAGTGGCTGCGCGAGAAGACGAACCCCGACGTGATCGCCTACCTCGAGGCGGAAAACAGCTACGTCGACCAGATGACCGCCCACCTCGAACCGTTGCGGCAACAGATCTTCGACGAGATCAAGGCGCGTACCAAGGAAACCGACCTGTCGGTACCGACGCGGCAGGGCCAGTGGTGGTACTACGCCCGCACGTTCGAAGGCAAGCAGTATCGCGTCCAGTGCCGTTGCCCGGTAAGTGATCCCGACGACTGGAACCCGCCGACCCTGGACGAGAACACCGACATTCCCGGCGAACAAATCTTGCTCGATTCGAACGTCGAAGCCGAGGGTCACGAATTTTTCTCCCTGGGCGCCGCAACCGTCAGCCTCGACGGAAACCTGCTGGCGTACTCCGTCGACACCCTCGGCGATGAACGCTATACGTTGCGGTTCAAGGATTTACGCACCGGCGAGCTGTATCCGGACGAGATCGCCGACATCGGCGCGGGTGCGACCTGGGCCGCGGACAACCGCACCGTGTACTACCTCACCCTGGACGCGGCCCATCGCCCCGACAAGGTGTGGCGGTATCGGGTGGGCTCCGGTGCGGAATCGGAGCTGGTGTACCACGAAGCCGACGAGAAGTTTTGGCTCGGCGTGGGACTCACCAGAAGTGAGGCCTACGTCTTCATCGCCTCCGGTTCCTCGATCACCTCCGAATTCCGCTACGCCGACGCCACCGATCCGCAGGCGCAGTTCACCGTCGTGCTGCCGCGCCGCGAAGGCGTCGAGTATTCGGTCGAACATGCGGTGGTGGGCGGGCAGGACCGGTTCTTGATCCTGCATAACGACGACGCGGTCAACTTCACGCTGACCGAGGCGCCGGTCAGCGATCCCACCCAGCAGCGCACGCTGATCCCGCACCGCGACGATGTCCGACTCGACGGGGTGGACGCCTTCGCCGGCCATCTCGTGGTCAGCTACCGGCGTGAGGCGCTGCCGCGGCTCGCGCTGTGGCGCGTCAACTCCGACGGCACATACGCGGAGCCCGAAGAGGTTTCGTTCGATTCCGAACTGATGTCGGCCGGCCTGGCCGGCAACCCGAATTGGGGCGCGCCCAAGCTGCGGATCCGGGCGGGGTCTCTGGTCATTCCGGCACGGGTCTACGACATCGACTTCGTCACCGGCGAACGCACCCTGCTGCGCGAGCAACCCGTACTCGGCGATTATCGCCCGGACGATTACGTCGAACGGCGCGACTGGGCGGTCGCCGAGGACGGCGCCCGGATCCCGGTCTCGGTCGTGCACCGCTCAGGAATCGAATTCCCAGCGCCCGCGCTGGTTTACGGCTACGGAGCCTACGAGATCTGCACCGATCCGAGTTTCTCCATCGCCCGGTTGTCGCTGTTGGATCGGGGAATGGTGTTCGCGATCGCCCACGTCCGCGGCGGCGGCGAGATGGGCCGGCTGTGGTATGAGCACGGCAAGCTCTTGGAGAAGAAGAACACCTTCACCGACTTCGTCGCGGTGGCAAGGCATTTGGTGGATTCCGGAGTAACCCGCCCGCGCCGGCTGGTGGCGTTGGGGGGCAGTGCCGGCGGACTGTTGATGGGGGCGGTGGCCAACCTGGCGCCGGAACTCTTTGCCGGAATCCTCGCGCAGGTACCGTTCGTCGACCCGCTGACCACCATTTTGGATCCCTCCTTGCCGCTGACCGTCACCGAGTGGGACGAATGGGGAAACCCGTTGGCGGACAAGGACGTCTACTCCTACATGAAGTCCTATTCCCCGTATGAGAACGTCGAGGCAAAGCCGTATCCGGCGATCCTGGCGATGACCTCGCTCAACGACACGCGGGTCTACTACGTGGAACCCGCAAAATGGGTCGCGGCCCTGCGACACCTCAACGCGAACGGCAGCCCGGTCCTGCTGAAGACCCAGATGAATGCCGGGCATGGCGGCGTCAGCGGTCGCTACAAGGGTTGGGAGGAAACCGCGTTCCAGTATGCGTGGCTGCTGGCCACCGCCGACGGCGACCGTTATGGCGGCGGCCGGGACGGCTAGCTCGAGGATCAGCCGAGCCGGGCGCTAGTCGTCGCCGACGGGCGGGGTCGCCAGCCTCCTGGGCAGGAAGGATGCCGGGACGACGGTGAACGCCACCAGCACGACCGCCAGCACGAACACCGTCGTATAGGCGTGCGCCAGGTGGTGCGACACGTGGCTGGCCAGATCGGGCGTCATCGTCTGCCCGGGAAGGGCCGACGGGTCAATGCTTCGCTTGCCGGCGGGCGGGCGCACCCCGGCCATCTCGTTCGCCGCCATCAGGGCTTCGTTGCGATTGAACTGATTGGTCAGGATCACCGCCATGAGCGCGGCCCCGATCGACCCGCCCACTTGCTGATTCACGCTGATCAACGTCGTCCCGCGGGCCACCTGACGCGGGGTAAGCGCCTGCATGAGCGCCGCGGAAAGCGGCGTGGTGGTCAAGCCGGCACCCAGGCCCATGATCGCGAGCCCGGACACCAAGACCGGCGAGTATTCGGCCTGCGTGGCGACGCCGTAGGTGAACACGCCCAGACCCGCTGCCATCAGGGGCAGGCCGATCAGCACGATGTTGCCGGGACCGTGCTTGTCCATGAAGGCCCCGCCGATCGGCATCGTCAATACGGCCCCGATTCCGATCGGCAGCATGTGCAGCCCGGACTGCATCGGCGTCTCGTGGCTGACGATCTGGAAGTAGCTCGGGATCAGCAGCCCTACGCCGACTGAGGCGGCCCCGAACACCAGCATCGTCACGTTGACCTCCGTGACCACGGGGTTGCGGAACAGCCGCAGGTCGATCAGGGGGTGATCGGTGCGATGCCACGCATGCACGATGAACGCGCCGATCAATGCCAGGCCGAGCAGCGCCGGCCCCAGCACGTAAGGGTCGGTGATCGTGTGCCGACCCGGAATGGAGCACACCCCGCACAGGAAGATCGCCACCCCGGGGGAGAGCAACAGCGCACCGGTGATGTCGAGGGCCTCCGAGGGGGCCGAGCGATCCTTCGCGAACATGATCGCGGCCAGCGCGAACGCGGTCAGCCCGATCGGCAGGTTGATCAGGAAGATCCACTTCCAGCCATACGCACCGATCAGCCAACCCCCCAGGATGGGCCCCCCGATGGGGCCGAGGAGGATCGGGATTCCCCCCACCGCCATGAGGCGGCCGACCCGTTTGGGCCCGGCCTCACGCGTCAAGATGACGAAGCTGAGCGGCAGCAGCATGCCGCCGCCCACCCCTTGCACCACCCGGAACAAAATCAGCAGCAAGATGTTCGGTGCCACCGCGCACAGCAGCGACCCCAGCGTGAAGATCAGGACCGAACCCATGAAAAGTCGCTTGGTGCCGAACCGATCCGCCGCCCATCCGGTGATCGGGATCACGGTCGCAAACGCGAGCATGTAGCCGGCGATGGTCCACGAGACGACCGCCTGAGTGGACCCGAACTGATCGATGAAGGTGCGTTGCGCGACGGCGACGACGGTGCTGTCCAGGACGGCCATGATGCAGGCCAGGCCACAGACTCCGGCGATCCGGAACAGCGCTGCGTCGAGCTTGTCCGGGTACTCGTCTGGGTGCCGCGACGGACCCGGCTCGATGGGCAACGGAACGGTGAAAGATGCGGAACGGGTGTTCTCCATGGCGCCGCTGAGCATATCCACCCGGCTAGCCGTGCTGAGGCGTTTTTACTCGTATTCGCCGCTATTACCACGCGTGTAATTCCTGCCGCGCAGAGGCGGCGCGGACGGCAGTTTAAAGCGAAAAAATCGGCTTTTCGCGGGCTACAGGACGCGAATGCGTTGTTCGCCGGCAGTTTCGCTTGCCGGCTTTTTCGGCAAAAAGGACGCCGGAATGATCGTGCAAACCACCAGCACGACGGCAATCACGAATACCGCGGTATACGCGTGGGAAAGATCATGCACCACATTCCCCCAAAAGCCCGGGACAAGGGCCTGCCGGGGGATTGCGGATTGGTCCACCGGCACCCCGTCGACGGTCGCACGCTGATGCAGGGCAGCAACCTTGTTTGCCGCGACGATATTTTGGCTCCGATTGAACTGATTGGTCAGGATCATCGACATCAGCGCGGTCCCCATCGAGCCGCCCACCTGGTGGTTGACGCTCATCAAGGTGGTTCCCCGGGCGATTTGATGCGGTGCCAGCGCCTGCACGGCCGCGACCGACAACGGCATCATCGTGCAGCCCATGCCCAGGCCCGTGACCGCCAGCGCCACCAGCAGCACAGGTAGATAGTGCGCCTGCTTGGCCACCCCGAACGCGAAGGCCCCCAGCCCGGCCGTGATCAGCACAATCCCGACCAGCACGATTTTGCCCGGCCCTTGCCTGTCCACCAGCGGCCCGGTCAGCCGCATGGTCAGCATGGCGCCGAGCCCCTGCGGGATCAGGTGCACGCCCGCCTGCATCGGCGTTTGGTGCAGCACCTGCTGGAAGTAGCTCGGAAGCAGCAGGCCGGCGCCGAAAAAGGCGGTCGCGAATACCAGCATCGTCACATTGGCGTGGGTCAGCACCGGATTGCGGAAGAGCCGCAGATCGATCAACGGATGATCCGCCCGGTGCCAGGCGTGCGCGACGAACCCCGCGATCAATGCCAGTCCGATCGTCGCCGGGATCACCACATGGCGGTCGGCCACGGTGCCGCGGCCCGGGACGGACGACACCGCGAACAGGAACATGGCCAGGCCGGGGGAGAGCAGCAGCACGCCGACGGCGTCGAACGTTTCCGACCGGACCGGATGGTCGCGGGGGAACACGATCGCCGCGAGAACAATGGTGAGCAGTCCGATCGGCACGTTGATCAGGAAGATCCATCGCCAGCTCGAGGTGTCGATCAGCCAGCCGCCCAGGATCGGGCCGCCGATCGGGGCGAGCAGCATCGGGATGCTCAGGATCGACATCAGGCGCCCGAGCCGGGCGGGGCCGGCCTCACGGGTCAAGATCATGAACCCCAACGGCAGCAGCATGCCGCCGCCGACACCCTGAACCACCCGAAAGATGATGAGCTGCAAGATGTTTGCGGCAATCGCGCACAGCAGTGATCCGAGCATGAATGCCAGCACGGAGCCTATGAACAGCCGCTTGGTGCCGAACCGGTCGGCGGCCCACCCGGTTATCGGGATCACTGTCGCCAGGGCGAGCGTGTAGCCCGTCATCGTCCAGGCCACGACCGCCTGCGAGGACGCGAACTGGTCGATGAAGGTGCGTTGCGCGACGCTGACCACCGTGACATCCAGGATCGCCATGACCGTGGCCAAGATGCACACGCCGGAGATCCGCAACAGCTCGGCGTCCAACTTGTCGGGATACTCCCGTGTGTCGGCGCCCGGCTGCCCCGCGGGGGCATGGGGCAGCGGCGCTCCGGCCGCTGCGTAGGAGGCCTCGTCCATGGCGTTGCTTAGCATATCGAACAGATCGTGTCCGCCGGCGCCGGTGGCCGTTTGCTGGACCGCCCCTGAAATTCCGGTCGCCGAACCCAGTTATCGCTTTTGGGTGAGCGCATATACGCCTGCTGTCTGCGTGTCCTTCACCGTTCCGACACTTGCGGTCGGCAAACTGCTGGTGTGTCTGGAAAATTGATCGTTTCGGTCTCGGGGATCGGGGAACGCACCCTGCCCGACGTCGAGGCGTTCTGCGCGCAAATGGATGCCCGTGAGGTACCGGTTTCGCTGCTGGTGGCTCCCCGCCTGTCCGGCGGCTACCGACTCGACAGCGACCCGAAAACCGTTGACTGGCTGACCGCCCGCCGCGCCGGTGGCGACGCGATCGTGTTGCACGGCTACGACGATGCCCTCACCAGGAAGCGCCGCGGTGAGTTCGCGATTTTGCGGGCGCATGAGGCCAATCTGCGCTTGATGGCCGCCGACCGGGTCCTCGAGCACCTCGGTTTACGCACGCGGCTGTTCGCGGCTCCCGGCTGCGTGGTTTCGCCCGGTGTCGTCAAAGCATTGCCGGGCAACGGTTTTCGGATGCTGGCCGATTTGCATGGGATCACCGACCTGGTGCGGCACACCACCGTGCGGGCGCGGGTTCTCGGCATCGGCGAGGGTGTTCTCGCCGAGCCGTGGTGGTGTCGCACGGTCGTGCTGTCCGCCGAGCGGATCGCCCGGCGCGGCGGCATCGTGCGGGTGGCGGTCGCCGCGCGGCATCTCCGCAAACCCGGACCGCTGCAGGCGATGCTGGACGCGGTCGACCTGGCGTTGATGCACGACTGCACACCGACGGTGTATCGCTGGCGTCGTGACAAGGCCTTGCTCGACGCCGCCTGACGAATCGACTGCCTGACCTGCTGTCCGGGGCACTACCCTGGACCGACATGAGCGTTTCTTCGGTTGCCGGGTTCGGCGCTGATGCCATCGTCGTCGGGGCGGGGCTGTCCGGCCTGGTCGCCGCCTGCGAACTGGTGGATCGCGGCCTGCGGGTGCTGATCCTCGACCAGGAGAACAGCGCCAACCTGGGCGGGCAGGCGTTCTGGTCCTTCGGCGGTCTGTTCTTCGTCGACAGCCCCGAGCAGCGCCGGTTGGGCATCCGCGACAGCCACGAGCTCGCGCTGCAGGACTGGCTGGGTACGGCGGCGTTCGACCGGCCCGAGGACTACTGGCCGCGCCAATGGGCCCATGCCTACGTCGATTTCGCCGCGGGGGAGAAGCGCAGCTGGCTGCGCACCCGCGGGCTCAAGCTTTTCCCTTTGGTGGGGTGGGCCGAGCGCGGCGGGTATGACGCGCAGGGGCACGGCAATTCGGTTCCGCGCTTCCACATCACCTGGGGCACCGGGCCCGCGCTGGTCGAGATCTTCGCCCGTCAACTGCGCGACCGCTCCACGGTGCGCTTCGCGCACCGCCATCAGGTCGACGAGTTGATCGTCGAGAATGACGCGGTGACGGGCGTCCGGGGGACGGTGCTGGAGTCCTCAACCGCGCCGCGCGGCGTCGCCTCCTCACGAAAGGCCATCGGGGAGTTCGAGTTCCGAGCCGCTGCGGTGATCGTGACGAGTGGTGGCATCGGGGGGAACCACGAGCTGGTGCGCAAGAATTGGCCGAAGCGGATGGGCCGCGTGCCCGAGCAATTGCTCAGCGGCGTGCCGGCACACGTCGACGGCCGGATGATCGGCATCACGCAGAAGGCCGGCGCGCGGGTGATCAACCCGGACCGGATGTGGCACTACACCGAGGGCATCACCAACTACGACCCGATCTGGCCGCTGCACGGAATTCGCATCATCCCGGGCCCGTCGTCGCTGTGGCTGGATGCGAACGGCAAGCGGTTGCCGGTTCCCCTGTATCCCGGTTTCGACACACTTGGCACGCTCGAGTACATCACCCGATCCGGGTTCGACTACACGTGGTTTGTGTTGAACGCCAAGATCATTGAGAAGGAATTCGCGCTTTCCGGGCAGGAACAGAATCCCGATCTGACCGGGCAGAGCGTGCGCGAGCTGCTGCGGAACCGGGCACGCTCCGGACCGCCGGGGCCCGTGCAGGCGTTCGTCGATCGTGGCGTGGACTTCGTCAGCGCGGATTCGTTGCGGGACCTGGTGTCCGCGATGAACAAGCTGCCCGACGTGCAACCGCTGGACTACGCCACGGTGGAGGCCGAGGTCACCGCGCGGGACCGGGAGGTCGCCAACAGGTTCAGCAAGGACGGCCAGATCACCGCGATCCGTGCGGCCCGCGGCTATCTGGGCGACCGGCTGGGCCGGGTCGTGGCGCCGCACCGGTTGACCGATCCGAAGGCCGGGCCGATGATCGCGGTCAAGCTGCACATCTTGACGCGAAAGACGCTGGGCGGCATCGAAACCGATCTTGCCGCACGGGTGTTGACCTCCGACGGCACTCCGCTGAGCGGGCTATATGCCGCCGGCGAGGCGGCCGGCTTCGGCGGCGGGGGCGTGCACGGCTACCGCGCGCTGGAGGGCACATTCCTGGGTGGATGCATCTTCTCGGGCCGCGCCGCCGGCCGCGGCGCCGCCGACGACATCACCTAGCTGCTCGCGCTAGAAGGTGACGGCGTCCTCTTCGGGCAGCACCTGGAAGTCGGTGCTGGTCATCTCGGTGAGCCGGCCGTAGTAGATGCCACGCGCATCGGGGGCGATGATCCCCTGGTGGATGGGGACGGCGCGCGCTGGTGCCACCGCGCGAAGGTAATCGACCGCTTCCGAAACCTTCATCCACGGGGCCGCCGCCGGGGTGGCCAAAACGTCCACCGGCTCGTCGGGCACGAACAGAGCGTCGCCGGGATGCATCAACCGGGCGGGATGCTCGCCGTCGCCGATGAGAAACGAAATGTTCTCGATCACAGGGATTTCCGGGTGGATGACGGCGTGCTTTCCCCCCAAGGCCCGCACGGTCAGCTCACCGATCTGCAGTTCGTCGCCGACGTGTACCTCGCGGCAGGGCGCGCCGAGTTGCGCGGCGGTCTGTGGGTCGGCATACAGCGCGACATCCGGGTTACCCTCGAGCAGTGCCGGCAACCGTTTCCCGTCGACGTGGTCGGGGTGCTGATGAGTGATCAAGATGGCGGTTAAGCCGGTGATTCCCTCGAAACCGTGGGCGAAGGTACCGGGATCAAACAGCACGCGTGTCTGGTCGAACTCGGCGAGTAGGCACGAATGACCGAAATGCGTCAGTTGCATATCTACGATTGTGCCTTGATGGACAAGCTGCCGCTGCGCGTGATCCTGGCCACGATGCTGGTCGCCGGCGGCCTCGCGGTCGCGCTGGTCGTCGTCATCCCTGCGCACGGCGAGCCCGAGACCTGCCCCGCCATGTGCGACCGGATCCCCAACACCGCGTGGATCGATCAGCGCGCCGTGCCGCTGGACGCGGTGTACCACTGGCCCGCGCTCGCCGGTCAGGCGGTCCAGACGACGGGCTCGGCGCCCGGCCCCCGGTTTCGGTTCGAGGAGCTGTGCGCCACGCCGGCCACCGCTCGGGACCCCCGCGACTCGGCGGTCTCCGCCCGTTCGACGGTGCAGCATCCGGACGGTCAGTGGCAGTTGCAGGCCCAAATCCTGCATTGGCGCGGTGATACGGCCCGCGGTGGCGAGATCGCGGCCGAGGCGTTCCGTCGCGCCGTCGCCGCGTTGCGGAGTTGCCAGCAGCGTGCGCCGCAGCAATCGCCGTCGTTGACCAGCGACGACACCAACCGCATGGCCGCCGTGATCAGCGGCCCGGTGGTGATGCACACCTACCTTTTCGCCCACCCGGCCAGCAGCACGGTCAGCGAGGTCACGCTCTGGTCGACGTCCCCGCCGCAGGCGCCCTGGCCGGCGATGGCCGACGACCCGGTGCTGGGCGCCATGGGCGCGCCGCTGTGTGAGGCCTACATTGCCTCGTGCCCGTGAGGGCGAGCTGCGGTTTCGCCGGTAGAGTTGGCGGCGAAACGCCAACTGAGGAGGAGCGCCGGTGGCCCGGGTGATCGTGAGCGTGATGCCCAAAGCGGAGATTCTGGACCCGCAGGGTCAGGCGATCGTCGGCGCGCTGGGCCGCCTCGGTCACCCGGGGATATCAGATGTCCGGCAGGGCAAGAGGTTTGAGCTCGAAGTGGACGACAGCGTGGACGACTCGGCGCTCGCCGAGATCGCCGAATCGCTGTTGGCGAACACCGTGATCGAGGACTGGACGATCAGCCGGGAGACGACGTGACCGCACGCATCGGGATCATCACGTTTCCCGGCACGCTCGACGACGTGGACGCCGCCCGGGCGGCCCGCCGCGTCGGCGCGGAGCCGGTCAACCTGTGGCACGCCGACGCCGATTTGAAAAGCGTCGACGCCGTGGTGGTTCCGGGCGGCTTCTCCTACGGTGACTACCTGCGGGCGGGGGCGATCGCCAGGTTTGCCCCGGTTATGACCGAAGTGGTGGACGCCGCGCGGCGCGGGATGCCGGTCTTGGGTATCTGCAACGGTTTTCAAGTGCTCTGCGAGGCCGGCCTGCTGCCCGGTGCCCTGACCCGCAACGTGGGTTTGCATTTCATCTGCCGTGACGTGTGGCTGCGGGTGGCGTCGACGTCGACGGCGTGGACGTCGCGTTTCGAACCGGACGCCGATCTGCTGGTGCCGCTGAAGTCCGGCGAGGGCCGCTACGTGGCGCCCGCCGAGGTGCTCGAGGAGCTCGAGGGCGACGGGCGGGTGGTGTTCCGGTACCACGAGAACGCCAACGGTTCGCAACATGACATCGCCGGCGTCAGCTCCGCCGACGGCCGCGTGGTGGGCCTGATGCCGCATCCCGAGCATGCCATCGAGGCGCTGACCGGGCCCTCCGACGACGGCTTGGGCCTGTTCTACTCGGTGCTGGACGGGGTCCTCGCCGGCTGATCGGAAATGCCTGCGGCACAGCATAATTCGTCGAAGGCCGCGCTGATGGCGTCCGTCGCCTCATGCGGGTCGTCGAACGTCTGATCGTCGGTCAGCACCGCGACGCCGAGCCGGTCGACGTAGCTCCACACGGTGATGTTGACCGGGGCGCCGGGCGAGAGCACACCCGTGGAATAGATCTCGCTGACGGCCGCGCCGCCGAAGTGGCCGCGTTCGCGCGGTCCGACCACGCTGGATACGGCGACGTTCATCAGCTTGTTGGGCATGTCGCGCAGACCCAGCCAGCGAAATGCCGCCGGGGCGAAGGCGGTCGGCAGGTAGGCCATCATCTTCCCGTACAGCTGCGGGCCGAGGATCTCGTGGTCTTCCTTGGCGATCCGGGTGGCCACCGAGATCAGCCGGGCCCGTTCGATCGGGTCGTCGACATGCACCGGCAGCGAAATCATCAGCCCGCTGATCTCGTTGCCGGTGATCCGGTCCGACTTGTCGGTGGCGGTCGGCACCGACGCGATGATCGGGCGGTCGGCCGCGCCGTCGTAGGCCAGCAAGAGCGTTCGCAACCCGCCGGCCGCCGTCGCCAGCACCAGATCGGTCATGGTGATGCCCAACGCTTTTGCCGTCGCCTTGGCCTGCGGCAGCGGTAACGACGTGCTGGCGAACCAGCGCCGGGGTGAGACCACATGGTTGAGAAACGTCGGGGGCGCGTCAAAAGCATCGGCGAGATCGGGGTGGTCTCCGCGCTCGCGGGAGCGACGCCGCACCCGCATCAGCCCCACGGCCGCGTCTTTGAGCAGCCGTGGCAGTTGCGCGAGTTGCCGGACGTGGTCGCGCGCGGCGGCGCGCAGCAGGTCGGCATCGGAAACCGTGACACCGGCTTCGTCGTTGTCGCGCTCGTCGGTGAGCCCGTCCCGCAGATCCATCGCGCGCGCCAGGAGGTTGACCGACGCGACACCGTCGGCCAACGCGTGGTGCACCTTGCCGATCAAGGCGAACCGGCCGTCGGCCAGTCCCTCGGCGAAGTGAAATTCCCACAGCGGCCGGGTGCGGTCCAAGGGGGTCGACGCCACCTCGCCGATGACCCGATCGAGCTCTCGCCGCCCGCCCGGCGCGGGCACCCGGACGCGACGGAGGTGATAGTCCAGGTCGACCTCACAGTTTTCCTGCCACATCGGGTGATGCAGGTGCCACGGGATGTCAACGAGCTTGTAGCGCAACGGTTCCAGCAGGTGAAGCCGCCGGCGCACGTGGCGGCGGAACGCGTCGAACCCGAACTCGCCGTCGCAGTCGGCCGGGTCGATGATCGCCACCTTCAGCGTGTGCGTGTGCAGGTTGGGCGTCTCGCTGTAGAGCAGCATGGCGTCCATGCCGTTGAGTCTTTTCACACGTCACCTCGCCCTGCCGACGCGACCAGGCCAACAACTATGCCGCAGGGCGCCGGCCGCCGGCGCGGATTGGCGGCATCCTCAGCCGAGGATCGGAAACCGGCGCTGCTCGGCCAACCGCTTCAGCGCGTCCTCCATGACGGCGCGGACATGGGCGTCGACCTCGTCGATGTCGGGGTCCTCACCGAAGCGCGCGGTGACGTCGATCGGCTCGAGCACCTCGGTGACGACCTTTGCCGGCAGCGGCAGGTTGGGCGGGAAGATCACGCTGAGCCCGAACGGGAACCCGACGCTGACCGGCAGGATGTCCATGCGGGCCTTCGTTAGCCCCAGCTTGCGGGCCAGCCAGTTGCCCCGGGTCAAAAACAGCTGGGTCTCCTGGGCGCCGATCGACACTGTCGGCACGATCGGCACGCCGGCTTCGATCGCCGTTCGCACGTAGCCGGTGCGCCCGTTGAAGTCGATGGTGTTGGCGCTGAACGTCGGGCGGTACGAGTCGTAGTCGCCGCCGGGAAACACCAGCACCACCGCGCCCGAATGCAGGGCGGCGGCGGCGTTTTCGCGGCTGGCCTCGATCACCCCGAGGCGGCGCAGCCAGCCGTCCAAGGGCCCCATGAAGATCCCGTAGTGGCCGAGCGTGTAGACGGGGCGGTCGTAGCCGAACCTTTCGTAGAAGGCCGGGGAAAAGATCAACACGTCCGGTGTCAGCATGCCGCCGGAGTGGTTGGAGACCACCAGCGCCCCACCGGACGGCGGGACGTTGTCGATGTTTCGCACCTCGGCCCGGTAATACCGTTTGATGGCCGGCCCGAGCGCGTTGGCGACCCGTTCGGTGAAGG
This sequence comes from Mycobacterium paraintracellulare, assembly GCF_000276825.1. NCBI lineage: Bacteria > Bacillati > Actinomycetota > Actinomycetes > Mycobacteriales > Mycobacteriaceae > Mycobacterium > Mycobacterium paraintracellulare. The sequence goes on from NC_016948.1 coordinate 637,114, forward strand.
CCGGATCCCATTTGGCGGTCTCGTGATTGTCCGCCGCGCCCGCACCGCTGCCCTTCATGGCTCCCCGCTGTCGTGATCGTGCCATTTGCTATTGGTTGCCGGTGTGACGCCGGTCTCAAACCTCAGGCCATGGATGACATATGATACTTTCGAATTTGGAGAATGTCATATTCGTTTGCTGGGGGCGACCCGGCGCTGGGGGATCATGTCCGAGAAGGTTCTTGTCACCGGGGGTTTCGGGCTCGTCGGCTCACAAACGGTGCGTCGGCTGGTCGCCGACGGCCACCGCGTGGTCGCGACGGATCTGGGCACCCCCACCCAGCGCAAGGCGGCGAGGACGCTGCCCGACGGCGTCGAGGCGCACTGGGCCGATCTGACCGACCCGGGCCATGTCGACCGCCTGCTCGCCGCGACCTCACCCACCGCCATCGTCCACCTGGCCGCGGTGATCCCGCCCGGGATCTACCGCAGTCCCGCCCTCGGGCGCCGCGTCAACGTCGACGCGACCCTCACGCTGCTGCGCGCCGCGCAGGCCCGGCCGCACCCGGTGCGGTTCATCCAGGCGTCGAGCAACGCCGTGTACGGGGCGCGTAACCCGCACCGCAACGCCGAGCTGTTGCGCGCCGATTCCCCGATGAACCCGGCTGATCTCTACGGCGCGCACAAAGCCGAAGCGGAACAGCACATCCGGTCCTCGAACCTCGAATGGGTGATCTTGCGCCTGGGCGGGGTGATAAGCGTCGACCCGGAGGCCATGCCGTTCAGCGTTGACGCACTGTTCTTCGAAAGCGCCCTGCCGACGGACGGGCGCATCCACACCGTCGATGTGCGCGACGTCGCCCGTGCGTTCGCCGCGGCGACCACGGCCGACGTCGTCGGTGAGACCCTGCTGATCGCAGGCGACGAGTCGCACCGGATTCGGCAGGGCGAGGTCGGCAAGGCGCTGGCCGCCGCCCGGGGTCTCGTCGACGTCCTGCCCGGGGGACGTCCGGGTGATCCCGACAGCGACGACGACTGGTTCGTCACCGACTGGATGGATACCGCTCGCTCCCAACAAGTCCTGCAATTCCAGCACCACTCGTGGCCGGACATGCTCGACGAGATGCGCGCGACGGCGGGGTGGCGGCGCTACCCGATGCGGTTGATCTCGCCGCTGGCGCGGCGGTTTCTCAAAAGCCGTGCGGCCTACCGGGATACGCCCGGGCGCTACGCCGATCCGTGGGGCGCCATCCGGGCGAAGCTGGGTGAGCCGCGCCCCGATGCCCCGGGTGCCGCGAGCGGCGCCTAGACCGGGCGGGCGTCAGCCGGCGTGACGCAGCAAGGACCGCTCGGCGGGCGGCAGGCCGGCGGCGGGGTCCAGCTCCTCGAAGAGCTCGGTGGCGTCCGCGATCGTCAGGTCGACGAGGGACGCGAATTCGGCGAAGGAGACTTTGCTTCGGATCCATTGCGACTTGCGGGCCACCACGCCGATGCGCTGCGGATCGCACGAGCCGTGCACGATCGCGGTGACGTGGCGGTCCTGGCGGTTCCACGTGTCGGCGAAGTGCGTCAGCCAGGGGCGGTCGGCGGCCGGAAAGTAGCACCCCGGAGTGACCCGGATGATCAACACGTCGTCGTGCGCGGGCGAGATCTCGAAATGAACGTGCAGCCGTCGCGGAGCGCCGGTGACGAAGAAGTGTTCGCCGTCGCGGTGCCCGCGAAAGTATTGCCGTCCGCGGGTGCGCAAATAGCGTTCGACAAGGTTCGCGCACATCTGCTCGTTCGTCATAGACGTATGGTGTCGCCGGCGACTTTGCGGACGCTGGGAGCCAAGCGATGTGGCGCCGAAGAATCTGTTGAGAATTCGCTGAGTGGCCCGCTGCCCGTTTATCGAGGCCCGTCGAGCGGATACAGGGCGGGAAGATTGATCACGATCGCTTCCTGGGTGCTGCGGGCGATCACGACCTCGGCCGCGGTGTCGGGATCGGGGTTTTCTTCCCGGTGCGGAAGATACGGCGGAATGAAGACGTAGTCACCGGGTTCGGTGGCAATACGTACCTCTTGGGTGCCGTCGTGAAACACGAACTCCGGGTGGCCGCTTCGCACATAGATCGCGGTCTCCGAGTCACCGTGGTGATGGTTGTCCGAGGCGGATTTCGGCGACGCGTGCGTCTCACCCATCCAGAGCTTTTCCGCTCCGACCGACGCGCCCGATAGGGCGGCGAAGCGCCGCAGCCCCTCCGACTGTGTCGTGTCCGAGCTGATCTCGGACGCCTTGATGTGGCGCACTCGGTTGCGGGCGACCGGTGCGGCCGTGTCGTCGAAGTCGGGATGGAATCCGTCGGAGGTGGCCATGGGTCAATTATCGTCCCGGCCATCCCGATACGCTTCGAGCAATCTCAGCCACAGCTCGCTGATCGTCGGGAAGCACGGCACGGCGTGCCACAAGCGGTCGACGGTCACGTGGCCGGCGACGGCGATGGTCGCCGAGTGCAACAGCTCGGTCACGCCGGGGCCGACCATGGTGACGCCCAGCAGCCGCCCGCTCTCCTGGTCGACCACCATTCGTGCGCGGCCGGTATAACCGTCGGCGTAGAGTTTCGCCCCCATCACCACGTCCCCGATCTCGATATCGACGGCTCGGACCCGGTAGCCGGCGTCCCGGGCTTGTTGGCTTGTCAGTCCGACCGCGGCCGATTCGGGATCGGTGAAGAAGGCTTGTGGCACCGCGTAGTGGTCGGCGGTGGTCGCGTGTGCACCCCACGGGCTGGTGTCCAACGGTCTTCCGGTTGCGCGTGCTCCGATGGCCGCGCCGGCGATGCGGCCCTGATACTTGCCTTGATGCGTGAGCAGGGCGCGGTGGTTGACGTCGCCGGCGGCGTAGAGCCAGCCGTCCTCGACCGCGCCGCGCACGAGGCAGGTGTCGTCCACCTCGAGCCAGCTGCCCGGCTCCAATCCCACTGTCTCCAAGCCGATATCGTCGGTCAGCGGTGCCCGACCGGTGGCGAACAGCACCTCAGTCACGGTCAGCTCGCTGCCATCGTCCAATTCGAGGACAACGCTCGTGTCGTCCTGGCGCCGCAGCGCGCGCACCGTGACACCTACCCGCACATCGACGCCGGCGTCGCTGAGCCCGCGGGCGATCAGCTCGCCCACGAACGGTTCCATGCGGGGTAACAACCTCGACCCCCGCGACAGGAGCGTCACTTGGGAGCCCAATCCCTGCCAGGCCGTAGCCATTTCGACACCCACGCCGCCGGCGCCCACGACGGCCAGCCGCTCCGGGACCGCGCTGCTGTCGGTGGCGCGCCGGTTGGTCCACGGCTTGGCCTCTGCCATTCCGGGCAAATCGGGCAGGGCGGGACGGCTTCCGGTGCACACGACCACCGCATGCCGCGCGGTGAGCCCGACACGCTCGTCGCCGGTGGTGACGACGACTCGCCGGGGGCCGTCCAACCTTCCATGACCGCGTACCAACGTCGCGCCGATTCCGCTCACCCAATCGGCCTGGCCGCTGTCATCCCAGTCGGTCACATACCGGTTGCGGCGGCCGAAGACACCGTCGGCGCTGATGGATCCGGTGATCGCTTCCCGAGCACCGTCGACGCGTCGCGCGTCGGCGAGGGCAATGACGGGACGCAGCAACGCTTTACTGGGCACGCACGCCCAGTAGGAGCACTCGCCCCCGACGAGTTCGCGTTCGATAATGGCGACGCGCAGGCCCGCGGCGCGGGCGCGTTCGGCGGCGTTCTGCCCGATCGGTCCGGCGCCGAGCACGATGACGTCGAAGTCTCGTTCGCTAGCTATTGCCACTCTTGGCGATCCCTTCGGTTTGGGTTAGGCGCTCGGCCAGCTCGCGAAGGTTGCCGGCGACGATGTTCGGCTGCGGCAGGCTGCGGACCGGTAACGGCGCGTTGCCGCGCCGGGTGATCAGAGCCCCACTGAACCCGACGCTCTGCGCGCCGAGGGTGTCCCACACGTGTGCGGCCACCATCATGCAATCACCGGGTGTCACACGGAGCTCGTCGCACACGTACCGATAGACGGCGGGCGACGGTTTGAAGGCGCGGCGGGCATCGACGCTCAGTTGGCGCTCGAAAAAGCCGGCCAGCCCCGAATTCTGTAGCGCCGTCGGGCCGTCCGGGTTGGGTGGGGAGTTCGTCAGGGTTACCAACCGAAAACCGTTGTCGCGCAATGTGGCGAGGCCCTCGGCGGCATCGGGGTGTGCCGGCATGGTGAGCAACCCGGTCGTCAGGCGATCGAGGTGGTCATCGGTGACGTCCACCCGGTGGACGTCACCCAGCATGCGCAGCACCGCCTGAGCGAGAACGGGGAACGGCACGTACTTGCCGGCCAGTGTGATGGTCATCGAGTACTGAATGAGCTGACCGAAGCACTCGCGCAGCACGCGTTCGTCGCCGAACAAGTCCGCGAAAAGCGGTGCGAGGGACTCGATGTCGATCAGCGTCTCGTTGACATCGAAAACGAGGACGGAGGGTGTCATCATGCTAGGGCTCGACCTTTTTAACGTTGGGCACATCCGGCCGCAGATACCCCGCCAGACACATGCAAATCAATACCATTCCGACGGCCGGCCACCACAATGCGACGACTGGCGCCGCCGCGAAGACGCCGATCGTGATGAACGACCGCATGCATAGCAGTCGGCGCACTCGCTGGGTGAGGTCCTCGTGGGCGGGCCGATCGACCACTTCCTGGCACAGCGCCAAGTAGGTGATGTTGACGAGCACGAACACCGAGGCATACAGAACCACCGGTGCGGCGGCCAGCCTGCTGTCGGCGATCCACTCGGTGGTGATCGGAATCAGCGACACCGAGAACAAGTGCGCAAAGTTCGACCACACCAATCGTGGCGTCGCCACTTGCGCGTAGCCGAACAGGTGGTGGTGATTCACCCAGACGATGGCGATGAACACGTAGCTGACCACATAGCTCAGTCCGGTGGGCCATTCCGGTAATAACGCGTTGAAGGTGTAGGACTTCGGCGGCTTGAGCTCGAGGACGAGGATCGTGATGAGGACCGCAAACACTCCGTCTGAGAATGCGCCCACCCGGTCTGGACTCGTTTTCCGCGCGGCCACGACGCCTCCTCAACCCCGCTGGTGGTTTCGTTCCTGCAAGACCCAGGCGTTCCCGTCGGGATCGCGAAAGTCGGCGAAGCTCGCGTAGTCACCGCGATCGGGGTCGGTACCCGGGAGGAACCCGCCTCTCCAGCCGCCGTCGGTGTCCTTGTGGCGGATCTCGCCGACGGTTACGCCGCGACCGATCAACTCGGCGCGGCAGGCTTCGATGTCCGGGACCACGAGGTATAGGCCCCGCACCGAGCCGGCCGGCGCGTCGGTCAATCCCACGCCGAATTGGATTGAGGCGTGCGATCCCTCGGGCGTCAATTGGATGACCCGGAACCCGGGCGCGGGCGCGTAATCGACATCGAGGGCGAAGCCGACCTGGTCGCGGTAAAACCGTAGTGACCGGTCGGGATCGGCGACGGGCAGGATGACGACTTCGATGGACATCCTCATGACGTGCCCCTTACCGGATTCCTTCCTAAGACCTCGTCGGTGTCCAACCCGCGGTCGACACCGTGCGGGATGACGGTTTGGCCTGGTTCCAGCCGAAGTTGCTTGCCGTCGAGGTACACATTGATTTTGTCCGGTTCGAAGGACACCAGGTTGCGGACGCGCGACACTTCGGTCCACGCATCGACGTAAGACCACGCTGCGTGCTGGTGGCCGCCGATGTCATAGTACGAGCAGATTCCTTTGTATGGGCAAAAGGTCTGGATAGCAACGGGTTTGAGGGCGGACTCGTCGATATCGTCGCGCTCGACGTACCATCTGGGCGCGAAGCCGGATTCATACAGGGCCACGGGTCGGTGAGTCTCGGCGATCACGCGCTCTCCATCGCGGACGACGAGATGCCGTGCCGTGGAACGGATGTCGATGCGGTGGTAAGCGTCCGCGGCGTGCCCGACGATCCGTTCCTCTTCTTCATAGAAGGCATCCATGGCGCGCCAGGCAAAAGCCACCCGGCCCTGCAGGACCGTCGCATGCGCGGGCAGACCGGTATGTTCCCAGGCGCTGTGGGCGGCCTCCCGCCCCGGTGCCTTGACGGTGAACCACTGCGTGTCGCCGAGGTCGCGGTGCTGCGTCACCCGATCCTCGGCGGTCAACGTCCCCACTTCGATATCCCCTGACGGAAAGTAGGCCACCGGGTAACGGCCGGGCTCGTGTAACAGGAGCACGTCCTCGCTGTCGGCGATCCACCGTTCCGCGAAGCGCACCCGCATCCGACGGCGCAACGGCTCGGCAAAGAGCAGCCGCGACGGCATCGGCTGCTCGGTGAGGAAGTGCCCGATCGACCCGGTTGCCAGCGGGCCCTGCTGCCATGCCAGTCCCATGTGGACACCTACCTTTCCTGAATCCCCCGCGTGCCACGGTGTTTCGACAACACGTCACTCCAGCACGACGACCATCTTGCCGCCGGCCTCTCCGGCCTCCATCAGCCGGTGCGCCTCATGAATCTGGTCGAAGGAGAAGACCCGAGACGGTTTCGCCTCCAGCGTGCCGTCGGCGACCTGTCCGGCGATGTCCCCCAGCGGGACGTCGGACAGCGGGAAGCCAGGCGTGCCAAAGACGAAGCTGCCGAAGAAGTTCCAGTTCACACCGGATGCCATGCGCAACAGCGGGTTGAAATCCCCGATGGGCTCCAGCCCGCCCAGCCAACCGGCCAGGCAGGCCGTGCCGCCGCGGCGCAGCATGTCCAGGGAGTCGAGGATGGTGCTGTTGCCGACGAGATCGAGGACGGCGTCGATCCGGCCGCTCTCGGGAAGGTGGCCTGCCAGGTCGCGCCGCTCCAGCTCGATTCGCGACGCGCCCAATTGCTCGAGCATCGCGAAGCGTCCCCTGCTGCGCGCGGTCGCGATGACTCGTGCGCCGGCGGCCACCGCCATCTTGAGTGCGGCCTGCCCCAGGGACGACGTGGCCCCGCGTAATACCAGTGTCTGCCCGGCCTTCAGATCCAGATTGCGGAAGAGGCATGTCCAGGCCACCGCGAACGTTTCGGGCAATGCCGCCAACGCCGCCCACGACAGCTCGGAGTCGATGAGGGCGACGTTGGCCGCGCGCACGCGCGTGTATTGCGCATAGCTGCCGTTGATGGTTCGGCCGAGGCCACCCATCAGCGCGGCCACCTTGGCGCCGACCGGGAACTCACCGCCCGGGCACGAGTCCACGATGCCGACGCATTCGATGCCGCTCACCTCCGCGGCCTCGGCCCACTCGCCCCGACGCATGTGCATCTCGGCGTGGTTGATCCCGAAGCCCTTCACCGCGATGACGACTTCGCCGTCTTTCGGCAGCGGCTTGGGGAGGTCGTCGTAAACCAGGTTGTCCAGCCCGCCGAATCCCTTCAGGATGATCGCCCGCATGGTTTCCCCGCCGGGGCGCTCGCGCACGACGGCCGGTGCGGTGGGCAGCTCTGGTGAATCCGTGACGGACATGGACTGCCTCTTTCGACATCGTTGGCAGCGCGATACGCCGGTGCCTGCCGCACAATAATGGGCCAACTGACCCAGTATTATGTTCGAACGTTTCCGCCATGTCCAGGGCGGGCGGTCAGGAGTTGCGCTGACCGCGAGGCGCGCGGGGTCCGCCCTTGCGCGGCGAAACCGCGAACGAACGCACATAGTCGACGGCGGCGGTGACGGCGGCCCGCAGCGGCTGCGGATCGCCGGTGGCGTGCGTGAGCAGTGCGCCACCCTGGTGCGCGGCAACCAGTGGCACCGCCAGGTGGCGCGGATCGGCGTCGGGGCGCAGGTCGCCACGGTCACACATCGCCTGCAGGCCCGTGCGGAACAGTTCGATCCATTGGTCGTATCCGGCGGCCAGGTCGTCGTGGATTTCGTCGTCGGCCTCGATCAGCTCGCCCGCCAAGGACCCATATACGCAGCCTCCGACCCGGTACACCGGATCGATGTCGGAGACGCAGGCATCGGCCCACGCCTGCAGCGCATCGAGGCTGTCGAGCGCGGCGAACTTCGCTTGAGTGTGGAAGTCCCGCACATTGTTTCGGCGTACGTCGACGACGTGCCGGGTCAGGTCGCGCTTGTCGTGGAAGTAGTGGGAGATCTGGGATCCGCCGACTTCGGCGGCGCGCCGCACCTGGTCGATGCTGGTGTTGGCGACGCCGCGCTCGAACATCAGCCGGGCCGCGGCCTCGATGATGCGCGCACGGGTCGCCAGACCCTTGTGGGTGTACCGCGGCGAGGGATGTTCAGTCACCTGGTGGCCTTGGGCGCGCACGGATCCGCCGGCTTTGCGCGGGCGGCGGCTCCGCGCCCGGCGCGGGGGCCGCCGCGGAATCCGTTCGGCACTGTCGGTGGCGAACATCCGCAAGTAGTTCACCGCGAAACGAATCGCATCGGCGTGCGGCCATTCCTCTTGGTAGGTGAAGGCCAAGATTCCGCCTCCTTGATGCGCGGTGATGATCACCAACGCCAGCTGCCGCGGGTCGGCATCCGCAACCAGCAGCCCGTCGTCTTTCATCCGCTGGATTGCCTTCTCCACCAAATCGATCCACCGGCTGTAGCCGGCCGCCAACGCGTCGCGCGTGGCATCGTCCGACTTGGCGAGCTGGCCGGCCAGCGCGTGATAGGTGGGGGTGCCGACGTATCCGATGCGCCGCAGGTAGCGCATGTTCATCTCGATCCATTTTTCGAAGTCGTCGAACGTACTCAGGCCTCGAAGCGTGGGTTGGCGGTGAAAGTCCAAGACGACGCCGATTTGGCGTCGGATCACCGCGCGAATCAGCGCGCCCTTGTCGGCGAAGTAGTGGGCGAGCTGCGAGCCGCTGACCGAGGCGGCGCGCCGCACGTTCTCCATGTTGGCCGCGGACAGGCCGTCGGTGACGATCAACTGCGCCGCCGCTTGCACGATTCGGTCGCGGGTGGCACGCCCCTTGGCGGTCAACCGTTGTTCGTCACGAACGTCGGGATGGGCCATCGCGTCAGGCTAACCCGTGGGTGCCCCCGTTTATGGGATCTCCAACCCAGACGGCCGGATCGTCACGGGTCGGTTGCGGCGCGCCCGGCGGCCGGGCATCACGCCCCGAGCTGCTTGGCGAGGAAGTTCCGGATCAGGGGAATGACGTCATCGAGCGCGGACTCCAACAGAAAATGCCCGCCGTCGAGCAGGTGGATCTCGGCGTCGGGCAGGTCGTCGGCGAAGGCCTCGGCCCCGGCCGGTCCGAAAATTTCGTCGCCGCGACCCCAGACCGCCAGCAACGGCACCCCGCTGGCCCGGAAGTACTCGTGTAAGCGCGGATACAGGGGCGCGTTGGTGGCATAGTCGCGAAACAGCTTGAGCTGCATCAAGTCATTGCCGGGCCGGGAGAGCAGCGCGTAGTCGTGATGCCACGACTCGGGATCGACCAGGGTCTCGTCGGCCACGCCGGTCACGTACTGCCACCGGGTGGCGTCCAGCGTGAGGAACTGGCGCACCGCGGCCTCGGTGTCCGCGGTGGGCTCACGCTGGTAGGCGTGTACGACCTTCCAGAAGCTCTCGACGAATCCCGCGTCATACCCGTTGCCGTTCTGGGTGATGATCGCGGTGATCGCCGACGGGTCGCGCAGCGCCAGCCGCCAGCCGATCGGCGCGCCGTAGTCCTGGACGTACATGGCGTACCTGTCGACGCCGAGGGTTCGCAACAGGCCCGCCGTGAGGTCGGTCAGCGCGTCGAAGGTGTAATCGAACTCCTCGACGGGCGGCGCGTCGGACAGCCCGAATCCGAGATGGTCCGGCGCGATGACGTGGTAGCGGTCCGCCAGGGCCGGTATCAGACCGCGAAACATGTAGGAGCTGGTGGGAAACCCGTGCAGCAACAGCGCCGCGGGAGCCCTCGGGTCGCCGGCTTCCCGGTAGAAGAGTCGGTGGCCGTCGACCGTGGCGTATCGATGATGAACAGCCGGCATGACATTCCTCCTCAGCCAACGCTTTTCGCACGCGAGCGCCGCGACCGCGTTCGGTAGACATCGACAGACCAGCTCGTCGCATTTTTGGGTTGTATGACCCAGTATGCACCAAACCGGACCCGGGCAACAGCCCCGTGCGGCCGAAGTGTTGCCGTGCGGATCGCGCTGCCATATTCTGGGCCAACCATCCCAGTTGGGTGACTGGTGCCATGGCGAGCTGGTTCGAGGTGACACGGTGGGCAAGCTTGTTTCGGTGAACGTGGGTATGCCCAAGAACGTCCGATGGCGAGACAAAACGGTCTACACCGGCATCTGGAAGACCCCGGTGCACGGGCCGGTCATGGTGCGTCGACTCAACGTCGACGGCGACGGGCAGGGTGACCTCGCCGGCCATGGCGGGGAACAACGGGCCGTGATGGTGTACCAGAGCGAGTCCTACGACTTCTGGAAGACGTACCTGGGCCGCACCGACCTGCGGCCCGGGCATTTCGGCGAAAACTTCACCGTCACCGGGCTCGCCGACAACGAGGTGTGCATCGGTGACCGTTATCGCATCGGCGACGCCGAATTCGAGGTCACTCAACCGCGAGTCACGTGCTTTCGGGTCGGTCTTCGCCTCGACGAGCCCGACATGCCCAATCTACTTGTCTCCCAGCACCGTCCGGGCTTCTACTTCCGGGTCATCACCGAAGGCCGGGTGCGGGCCGGGGACGACATCGTGCGGACCCGCCGCGGCCGCCACCGGCTCAGCGTTGCCGAGGTCGACGCGTTGCTCTACCTACCGGACCGCAACGTCGAGCGGCTGCGCGAGGCCGTCGATGTTCCGGGGCTGAGCCCGGGATGGCAGCAGTCTTTTCGCGACATGCTGGCCGCACCCGATGGTGCGGCCGCGGCCTCGCCCATCCCGGTCGAACCCGGATGGAAGGGATTCCGTAACCTACGGGTTGTCGAGACGCGTCGGGAGAGCCCGCAAGTGCTCTCGATTCGGCTGCAGGCCGACGACTCCGACCCGCTGCCGCCCGCGCTACCGGGTCAGTACCTCACGGTGAAGATTCCCGGGGCCGGTGAGCCGGCGCCGTTGCGCAGCTATTCCCTGTCGGGCGATCCGTCGGCCGGGTACTACCGCATCAGCGTCAAGCGGGAAGATCACGGATTGGTCAGCGGCTGGCTGCACACCCACATCCGGCCGGGGATGGTGATAACGGCGGCCGCCCCGCGCGGCGACTTCTGCCTCACCGAGGACCGGCGCCCCGTCGTGCTCTTTTCCGCCGGAATCGGGGCGACGCCGGTGCTGGCGATGTTGCATGCACTCGCGGGGGCGGGCAGCGAGCGAGACATCTGGTGGGTGCACGCCGCTCGCAATCGCCAAACCCAGCCCTTTGCCGCGGAAGTCGCAACGCTGATCGAGTCGTTGCCCCACGCCCGTCAGCATGTTTTTTACTCCGAAACGCAGGGACGGCTGAACCGTGATGCCATCGAGGGATTGGGATTGCCGACCGATGGCGTCGTTTACCTCTGCGGGCCAACGCAATTCATGGCGGACATCCGCGAATACCTGGTCGGCATCGGATTCGACCCCGCGTTGATCCACAGCGAACTATTTGGTGCGCTGCCCGCGATCAACCCCGGCGTCGTCGAAACGGGACCGCACAGGCCGCCCCATCAGCCCGCCGGGCCGCCGGGCACGGGGCCGTCGATCACGTTCGCGCGCAGCGGGTTGACGGCCCACTGGTCGCCGGACTACCGCAGCATCCTCGGGCTCGCCGAAGCCTGCGATGTGCCCACCCGCTTCTCCTGTCGGAGCGGCGTCTGTCATGTGTGCGTCACCGGGGTCGTCGCCGGGACGACCACCTACGTCCAGCGGCCGCTGGAGCCACCGGCCGACGGGTCGGTGTTGATCTGCTCGGCGGCTCCCGAAACCGATGTGGTGCTGGACCTTTAGCGACAGAGCGAGGGGTGTGTTGCTATGCGGTCAGCGGGACGGATGCCTCCGCCGTGTAGCACAGGAAGGTGAGCGTCTCCTGCAGATACAGCTGCACGGTGTCCGCGTCGTGGCTGGTGTAGCCGATCGTGACGTCGGTCCCGAGCTGCAGGTCGAAATCGCCGCCGCGGGTGGTCAGCACGAAGGCGCCGTCGATGGCCGGGGCCCAGATGATGTCTCCGGGAACCAGCCGGTCGATGTGTTCGAGGATCGGATATCCATGTTGGGTCGTCTCGCTGACCTTCGTGTAGACGTCGGCGGACAGCAGCACCGAGTACGGGCCGTCGACGCCGGCCAGGCGGAGCTCGGAAATCGCCTGGGTGATGACGTCGGGAATCTCGCTGGGGTCCGCCGGCAGCGTCAGCGTCTTGTTGGAGCTGGCGGAACGGATGCCTTCGATCGACGCCGCGGCGTAGCCCTCGAAGATCGCCCGGTCTTCCACGAACGCGAGCTTCTTCGCCGCCGCCTTGACCGGGTCCCAGTCGGAGTCGTTGGCGCCGCGCTCGACGTTGTCGATCTCGTAGCGCGACAGGGTGAACGGAACGCGAAGCCGCACAAGCGGTTTGCTCTCACGCAGGTGCGCCTCCACGCCCTCGGTGGGTGACGCCACGTTGGCCAGCCGTCCGGTGCTGACGGCGGCGGCGACGGGACCGCCGGGCTCGCTGACGTCGACGACCCGGCGCCCGGCGATGTGGCGCTTGAATGTCCGGGTCGCCTCCAATTCGATTTCTTTCCAGGCGGCTTCGGTGACCGGTGCCAGGTCGCGGTAGAGGTTGTTCATGAAGTGGTTCCTTTCAGGCTTCCGATCGAAAGTGAGCCGTCCTGTGCAACAGACGTTTCCGCCGCCGCCGGCGTTGCGGGCAGGGGCGGGGGATCATCGAGAAAGTCGACGGTGGGGGAGAAGAACAACCCGCCGGTGATGGCGGTGGAGAAGTCGAGGATGCGGTCGGTGTTGCCGGGCGGGTCGCCGAGGAACATGTTGCGCAGCATCTGTTCGGTGACTCGCGGTGTGCGCGAATAGCCGATGAAGTACGTGCCGTACTCGCCCTTGCCGAGCTCGCCGAATGGCATGTTGTGCCGGACGATTTTCAGTTCGGTGCCGTCGTCGTCGGTGATGACGTTGAGGGCGATGTGGGAGTCATCCGGCTTGACGTCGTCGTCGAGTTCGATGTCCTCGAGCTTGGTGCGGCCGATCACTCGCTCCTGTTCGGTGACCGAGATCGCGTTCCACGCGGACATGTCGTGCACGTATTTCTGGACGTGCACATAGCAGGAGCCGGCGAAGTCGGGGTCCTCGTCGCCGATCGCGGTGGCGCTGACGGCAAGTGGGCCGTCCGGGTTCTCGGTGCCGTCGACGAACCCGAGCAAGTCGCGGTTGTCGAAATACCGGAAGCCGTGCACCTCGTCGACGACGGTGACCCCGCCGGCCATCGATTTCAAGATCCGGTCGGCCAGTTCGAAACAGACGTCCAGACTCTCGGCCCGGATGTGGAACAACAGGTCCCCGGGCGTGGCGGGAGCGTTGTGACGCGGGCCGTTCAGTTCGATGAACCGGTGCAGTTCGGCGGGACGCGGCCCGGAAAACAAGCGGTCCCAGGCGTCCGAGCCGATCGAGGCGATCGCCGACAACCGCTTCTGCGGCTCGCGGAAACCGATCGCGCGCACCAGTCCGGATACGTCCTGCAGCGCGTCGTGGACGGTTGCCTCTCCACCGTCGTCGATGGTCACCACGAGGAAGATCGCCGCGGGCGTCAGCGGCGCGAGGACGGGTTGCGGCTGGACGGGGGGCACTCTGGTGACCCTAGCGTGGCGACGGTGAGCGCCGGAAGCGGCGCGAGCAAGGAGCGCGCAATCGACCCTAGCGTGGCGACGGTGAGCGCCGGAAGCGGCGCGAGCAAGGAGCGCGCAATCGACCCTAGCGTGAACGCCGCGGGCTCGGACAGCCATGATGTCAACATGTCCGGCGGGCCTCGAAACCAGACGAAGTCCTCGGCGAGCGCACAAGGACTCTGCGAGTTCATCGACGCGTCGCCGTCGCCGTTTCACGTCTGCGCCACGGTGGCCGCCCGGCTGAACGCCGCCGGGTACACCGAACTGAGCGAGGCTCAACGCTGGCCGTCGGTGCCCGGGCGCTACTTCACGGTGCGGGCGGGTTCGCTGGTCGCCTGGAATTCGGCGGGAGCCGATGGGCCGTTCCGGATCGTCGGAGCGCACACCGACAGCCCCAACCTCAGGGTCAAGCAGCACCCCGATCGGGTGGTCGCCGGCTGGCGGGTGGTGGCGCTCGAGCCGTACGGGGGCGCGTGGCTCAACTCCTGGCTGGACCGCGATCTGGGAATCAGCGGGCGCCTGTCGGTGCGGGCGAAGGATCAAAGCACCGGGATCGCGCACCGCCTGATCCGGATCGACGAGCCGATCCTTCGCGTGCCGCAGCTGGCCATCCACCTGGCCGAGGATCGCAAGTCGCTGACGCTGGACCCACAGCGACACCTCAACGCGGTGTGGGGCGTCGGCGAGACGGCGCGGTCCTTCGTCGATTATGTCGCCGAGCGCGCCGAAGTGGCGCCCACCGACGTGCTGGCCGCAGACCTGATGACGCACGACCTGACTCCCTCGACGGTGATCGGCGCCTCGGACAACGGGATCGCGGACCTGCTGAGCGCGCCCCGGCTGGACAACCAGGCCAGCTGCTACGCGGGACTGGAAGCGCTGCTGGCATGGGAGCAGGGCGCGGGCTACCTGCCGGTGTTGGTGCTCTTTGATCACGAGGAGGTCGGCTCGTCCTCGGACCACGGCGCGCAATCGGACTTGTTGGGCACCGTCCTGGAACGAATTGTGCTGGCGGCGGGCGGCACCCGGGAGGACTACCTGCGCCGGCTGCCCGCGTCGCTGCTGGCCTCCGCGGACATGGCGCATGCCACCCACCCCAATTACCCGGAGCGGCACGAGCCCGGCCACCCGATCGCCGTCAACGCGGGGCCGGTGCTCAAGGTGCACCCGAACCTGCGCTACGCCACCGACGGCCGCACCGCCGCGGCCTTCGCGCTGGCCTGTCGGCAGGCCGGGGTGCCGTTGCAGCGCTACGAGCACCGGGCCGACCTGCCGTGCGGATCGACGATCGGGCCGTTGACCTCTGCGCGCACCGGCATCCCGACCGTCGACGTCGGCGCCGCGCAGTTGGCGATGCACTCCGCCCGCGAGCTGATGGGCGCGCACGACGTGGCCGCCTATTCGGCGGCGATGCACGCGTTCTTGTCGCCGGCCTGACGGCCTAATCGGGCTTGGTCGTGGCCGCGCCGTGCAGGATCGCGTCGAGCAGCCCATCGAAAGTTCGCGGTCCCTCCGCAGCGAAATCGGTTGCGCCCCCGTGGGTTAACGCGCGAAACAGCATGGTGCCGATCAGCGCCTCGGCGATCGCGTCGAGGTCGGCGGCGGCGCTCAGTTCCTCGTCCCGGACGGCCCGGCGAAGTCGCGTCGTCAACCCGTCCAGCTGGGGCGCGCTGAGCTGCTGGTAGAGATCGTCGCCATCGGCCGGGCGGGCGGCCGCCGCGGCGATGAGCGCCCGCACCAACGCGGCGTTCGACGGCCGCGCCAGGAAGTCGGCGTGCTCGCGCAGCCACGCCTGTAGGTCGGCGCGCAGGTCCCCGGTCTCGGCGACGGGAAATGATCCGGTTCCGCCGTACGTCTCCAGGACGGCCTCGGCGACGAGCGGGGCTTTCGATGGCCAGCGCCGGTAGAGGGTCTTCTTCCCCACGCCGGCGCGCGCCGCGATGCTTTCCATCGACAACTCGGCGTAGCCGCCGGTGGTCAGGAGTTCGCGGGTGGCATCGAGGATCGCGTGATGCAGCCGGGTGTCGCGGGGCCGGCCGGCCCGCTCGTCTGACATGTGGGCCGAGCCTAGGTGCGGCCGGTTGCGGCGGCGAACCGATTCGGGACTGGCGGGCGGGCGTGCGCTCGGGTTACCTTCACCGGGACAAGTGTAGGAAACGATACGTGTCGTTTCTATGCCGGTGATCCGTGACGAAGGAGTCCACCCATGAATGCCCCCGCGTTGTCGGTGCCCACGACCTGGGATGACATCTCGCCGCAGTGGATGTCTGCGGCGCTGGCCGCCGCGCATCCCGGCGTCGAGGTGGACACGGTCACCGTGGAGGTTCGCGACGACGGCACCAACCGGCGCGCCCGCCTGGGGGTGACCTACCGCAACGGCAGCGGACCGGCGTCGGTGTTCGTCAAGGCCGCCGACCCCGACCACAAGGAACTGATCCGCATGACCAGCGGCATGTTTCACGAGCCGCGGCTGTTCACCTGCGGGGTCGATCTGCCCCTCGAGCACCCCCGCGTCTACACCGCGTTGATCGACGAGGACGCCTACGACTTCGTGATGGTCATGGAAGACCTCACCGCGCGCGGCGCCGGTCCCCGCGACGCCACCAGGCCGATGACCGTCGAGCAGGTCGCCACCGGCGTGCGCGGCCTGGCCCGCATGCACGGACGGTACTGGGGCCAACGGGTTCTGACCGAGCCGGCGCTCGATTGGCTCGAGCCGTTCCTGCCCTGGGACGGCATGGAAATGGCGCCGCTGCCGGCCGCGCTGGAACGCCTCGGCCCGGACGCCCCCGAGCAGGTGACCTCGCTGACCATCGACGCGCTGATCGAATCGATCTGGAAGCCCTACATCAGAACGCTGACCGCGTCGCCGCAGACCCTGCTGCACGGCGATCCGCACATCGGCAACACCTATCTGCTGCCCAGCGACGAGGTGGGGTTCCTCGACTGGCAGGTGGCCCGGCGCGGCAACTGGTCACTCGACCTGGGCTACTTCCTGCAGGGCGCCCTGACCGTCGAGGATCGCCGCCGCAGCGAGCGCGATCTCCTCGAGGAGTACCGCGGTGCGCTCGGCCTGCCGAAAGCGGAGATGCCGAGCCCCGATGAGGTCTGGCTGCGGTACCGGGCCTCGGTGGCGCACGGGCTGACCCTGTGGCTGTGCACCGCCAGCGCCGGGGAGCTCTGGCAGCGCCCCGACATCGCGCTCGCGCTGGCCCAACGGTATTCGTTCGCCTACGCCGACCTGGATACGGCCGCGGCGCTGGCCGAGATCGCCGGCTAGAGGCGCTTGGCCAGCAGCTGTTCCGCCATCTCGGCGCCCTTGCGGCTGTCTGATTGCGCCTTGCGGAACAACTCGGCCACGTCCTTGTCCCTGGCGCGCTCGGCGTCCTGGATGTAGGTCTCTAACCGCAACGCGTTGTCGAGGCACTTCTCGGTGTACCAAATCAGGTTGTAGTTCTTGTCTTTGGTGCCGGTGATGTGTCCGGTTTCAACTGTCATTTCGTACTCCGGTTGATTGATCTTCGGACACTGTGCGGCTACCCGCCGACTACAGGTGCAAACGTTCGTCGCGCCCGGTAGGGCGGCGAGAGCGCCTTGCCGATGTCCAGCCCTAGACTGTGTCCCGTGACTGTCTCCGGGACGAGTGCGCGCACCCACGCGATCGACACCGTCGAGCACGCCGCCTCCACCCCCGACGAGCCGCAGCCGTTCGGTGAGCTGGGCCTCAAAGACGACGAATACCAGCGCATTCGCGAGATCCTGGGGCGTCGCCCCACCGACACCGAACTGGCGATGTACTCGGTGATGTGGAGCGAGCACTGCTCGTACAAGTCGTCCAAGGTGCACCTGCGCTACTTCGGCGAGACCACCACCGACGAGATGCGCGCCGGCATGCTGGCCGGAATCGGCGAGAACGCGGGCGTCGTCGACATCGGCGACGGCTGGGCAGTCACCTTCAAGGTGGAATCGCACAACCATCCCTCCTACGTCGAGCCGTACCAGGGCGCGGCCACCGGTGTCGGCGGCATCGTCCGCGACATCATGGCGATGGGCGCGCGGCCGGTCGCGGTGATGGACCAGCTTCGGTTCGGCGCGGCCGACGCGCCGGACACCCGCCGCGTGGTCGACGGCGTGGTCCGCGGCATCGGCGGCTACGGCAACTCGTTGGGTCTGCCCAACATCGGCGGTGAGACCGTCTTCGACGCGTGCTACGCCGGCAACCCGTTGGTGAACGCCATGTGCGTCGGGGTGTTGCGCCAGGAGGACCTGCATCTGGCGTTCGCCTCGGGCGCCGGCAACAAGATCATCCTGTTCGGGGCGCGCACGGGGCTGGACGGCATCGGCGGCGTGTCGGTGCTGGCGTCGGACACCTTCGACGCCGAGAACTCGCGCAAGAAACTGCCGTCGGTCCAAGTGGGCGACCCGTTCATGGAGAAGGTGCTCATCGAGTGCTGCCTCGAGCTGTACGCCGGGCACCTGGTGGTCGGCATACAGGACCTGGGTGGTGCCGGATTATCCTGTGCCACTTCGGAATTAGCGTCGGCTGGCGACGGTGGCATGGCGATCCAGCTCGAGAACGTGCCGCTGCGCACCACCGGCATGACGCCCGCGGAGATCCTGTGCAGCGAGTCCCAGGAGCGGATGTGTGCGGTGGTCACCCCGGAGAACGTCGACGCCTTCCTGGCGGTATGCCGCAAGTGGGACGTGCTGGCCACCGTGATCGGCGAGGTGACCGACGGCGACCGGCTGCGGATCACCTGGCACGGTCAGACCGTGGTCGACGTGCCGCCGCGCACGGTCGCCCACGAGGGCCCCGTCTACCAGCGTCCGGTCGCTCGCCCCGACACCCAGGACGCCCTGAACGCCGACGCCTCGACGCGGCTGCCGCGGCCCGCCACCGGCGACGAGCTGCGCGCGACTTTGCTTGCCCTGCTGGGCAGCCCGCATCTGTGCAGCCGCGCGTTCATCACCGAGCAGTACGACCGGTACGTGCGGGGCAACACCGTGCTGGCCGAGCACGCCGATGGCGGCATGCTCCGCGTCGACGAGGTCACCGGCCGCGGTATCGCGCTGTCGACCGACGCGTCCGGCCGCTACACCAAGCTGGATCCCTACGCCGGCGCCCAACTCGCCCTGGCCGAGGCCTACCGCAACGTCTCCGTCACCGGCGCCACCCCGGTCGCGGTGACCAACTGCCTCAACTTCGGGTCGCCCGAAGACCCCGGCGTGATGTGGCAGTTCTCCCAGGCGGTGCGGGGCCTGGCCGAAGGCTGTGCGGCCCTGGGGATTCCGGTCACCGGCGGCAACGTCAGCTTCTACAACCAGACCGGGTCGACGGCGATCCTGCCCACCCCGGTGGTCGGGGTCCTCGGCGTCATCGACGACGTCGGTCGCCGCATCCCCACCGGCCTGGGCACCGAGCCGGGCGAAACGCTGATGCTGCTGGGCGATACGCGCGACGAGTTCGACGGATCGGTGTGGGCGCAGGTGACCGCCGATCACCTGGGCGGGTTACCGCCCAAGGTCGACCTGGACCGCGAAAGGCTGCTGGCCGAGGTGTTGCGCTCGGCGTCGCGCGACGGCCTGGTGTCCGCGGCGCACGACCTGTCCGAAGGCGGCCTCGCCCAAGCCGTCGTCGAGGCCGCCCTGGCCGGTGAAACCGGTTGTCGCATCGTGCTTCCCGAGGGTGCCGATCCGTTCGTGCAGTTGTTCTCCGAGTCGGCCGGCCGCGTGCTGGTGGCGGTGCCGCGCACCGAGGAGAGCCGGTTCCGTTCGATGTGCGAGGCGCGCGGTCTGCCGGCGGTGCGCATCGGCGTCGTCGACCAGGCCTCCGACGAGGTGGAGGTCCAGGGACTGTTCACGGTTTCCCTCGCCGAACTGCGCGAGACCTCCGAGTCGGTGCTGCCGCGGCTCTTCGGATGAGCGCCAGCATCGAATCCTGATGCCTGCCAGGCGTTCTCGTCAAGCTTACGCCCTGTCTTTGGCCGCCGCCCTGGTCGGTTGGAGCTTCGCCGGCCCGCGGCTGCCGGCCCGGTGGCGGGTGGCGCTGCAGGCCGGCCTGGGGGGCGCGCTGGTGCTGGTGACGCGGGCCCCGCTGGGCCTGGGGCCGCCACGGTTGTGGGCCGGGCTGCGGCTGGGGTCGGCGGTCGCGTTCTCGGCGGCGAGCACGGTGGCCGCGACCACCCGCCTGCCACCGGTGCGCCAATCGATGGCCGTCCGGGAAACGCCCGCCTCCGCGCCGGACTGGCTGCTGGTGCGGATACCCGTGGGCACGGTGTGGTCCGAGGAGTCCGCCTTCCGCGCGGCGCTGGCCACCGCCGGCTCCGCGGCGTTCGGCAGACGCGGCGGAAGGGTGCTGCAAGCCATCGCTTTCGGCCTCTCGCACATCCCCGATGCCCGCGCGACCGGTGAGCCCGTGGCGGCCACCGTGCTGGTCACCGGCATCGGCGGTTGGCTGTTCGGTTGGCTGGCCGATCGCACCGGCAGCCTCGCCGCACCGATGCTGGCCCACCTTGCCATCAACGAGGCCGGCGCCCTCGCGGTGTTGGCCGCGAGGTCTCGGGGCGCCGTCAGGGGTTGATGGTGTAGTCACCCAGTTGGCGGCCCCACACGAAGTCGACCGCGAGCGGTGAACCGACCTCGAAGTGGTTGTAGGGAGCCATGCTCGCGCCGGTGTCCATGACCAGGAACGGGGCGGGCCACAGTTCTCGCGTGATCTTCTGCCAGCACCCCGGTGTCCCACCCGGTCCGCCGCGGGCGTTGGTTCGGGGCAGGTTCTCCGGCCAGATGTACGGATTGGGTGCGCCGGCGATAGCGCCCGAGGCGTGGGCGCCCAGCGAGTACCCGTTGTCGCCGAGCGCGTTGTGGACCCTGGGCGCGACTTCGTCGAAATTGTGGATGGTGCAATAGATTTCGGGGCTGTACTCGTCGAGCAGCTGGCTGCTTCCCACCAAATCCGCGGCACCGCGCGCGAAGTACGGCCCCGCGTGACCGAGAACATCCGCGCCGGCGTTGCCCAATCCCGCGGCCGCCAGCAGCGCTTGATCCAGATCGCGTTGCTGGCGGTTGAGCGTGCGCGCTGCGGTCACCGCGTGGTCCAGCGCGTCCCATAGGTCGGGGGAGGCGTGCGCATAAGTGTCGCCGAGGGCCGCCAGCTGCGCTATGTCGGTGCGCAGCGCCGGCATCCGGGGGTTCACGTCGTCGAGGATGGCGTTGCCGTCGATCAGCGACCGGCCGAGCTTTTCACCCAGTCCGGTCAACGCCTGCGCGGCCGCGCTGAGCGTCAGGTTCACTTTGACCGGATCGACCTTCTCGGCGATCGAGGTGACCGTTTCGAACAAGGTGTTGAACTCGGTTGTCACCGAAGTCGCGTCGATCACGATGGATGGCGTGATCGAATGCGCCGCAGGGTGATTCGGCGCGCTGAGCGCAACGTACTTGTTGCCGAACACCGTGGTCGCTTTGATGTCGGCGGCGACGTTGGCCGGAATCCGCTTGACGTACTTCGGGGTGATGTCCAGCACCACTTTCGCGGCCGGCTTGCCGCGATGGGTGACCTCCGAAAGGCTCGACACGCGGCCGATCTGGACCCCGTTGTAGGTGACCTTGGACCCGGGGTCCATCACCAGCCCCGCCCGCGGGGCCACCATCGTCAATTGCGTAATGGGCGTGAGGTCGCCCCGGAACTGCCCATACAGCAGCAACACGATCAGCGCCATGACCACGATCGTCACCAGGCCGACGGTCTTGTACGGTGGCCGCTCCCGCAAGCGACGGGGCTCCATGGTTTTGAGACCCTAGGGTATGGCGCCGCGCGACAAGGCCGATCCGGCCAAGACCCGGCAGGCCGTGTTGGCCGTGGCGCAATGGTTGGCTGACGAAACCACTCCGGCACCGAGCCGTGACGAATTGGCGGCGGCCGTGCGGCTCACCGCCCGCACCCTGGCCGCGGTGGCGCCGGGACGAAGCGTGGAGCTGCGGATCCCGCCGTTCGCGGCGGTGCAATGCGTCGCCGGCCCCACGCACACCCGCGGCACTCCGCCGAATGTGGTGGAGACCGATCCGCGGACCTGGCTGCTGCTGGCCACCGGCAAGTTGTCGTTCGCCGAGGCGAAGGGCACCGGTACGCTGCGTCTTTCCGGCTCCCGAGCCGGTGAGATTGACCACTGCCTGCCGTTGTTCGATGTGGGCTGAATGCAACCCTGAACTGCATCTTTAGGGTTTGGTGCGGGTATTTCGTCGCTCAACACGCCTGGTGGATTCGGCGGCTCGGCCCCGGTGCCCGTAGACTCCCTAGCGTCACCAACCGTTCCCCGGGGAGCCGCCGAATCGTGACCGCCCAAGAGCCCGACGAGGACTTCAACGCACCCCGTGAGGAATGCGGCGTATTCGGGGTCTGGGCCCCGGGCGAGGACGTCGCCAAACTCACCTATTACGGCTTGTACGCGCTGCAGCATCGCGGGCAGGAAGCCGCCGGTATCGCCGTCGCCGACGGGTCGCAGGTGCTGGTCTTCAAGGACTTGGGTTTGGTCAGCCAGGTGTTCGACGAGCAGACGCTGGGCGCCATGCCGGGCCACGTCGCCATCGGGCACTGCCGGTACTCCACCACCGGCGACACCACCTGGGAGAACGCGCAGCCGGTGTTCCGCAACACCGCGGCCGGCACCGGGGTTGCGTTGGGGCACAACGGGAATCTGGTCAACACCGCCGAACTCGCCGCCCGCGCCCGCGATGAGGGCCTGATCGCCAAACGCGCCCCGGCCCCGGCGACGACGGACTCCGACATCCTGGGCGCGCTGCTGGCCCACGGCGCCGCCGACTCCACGTTGGAGCAGGCGGCGCTGGACCTGCTGCCGACCGTGCGCGGCGCGTTCTGTTTGACCTTCATGGACGAGAACACCCTGTACGCGTGCCGCGATCCGCATGGGGTGCGGCCCCTTTCGCTCGGACGGCTGGACCGCGGCTGGGTGGTGGCCTCCGAAACGGCCGCGCTCGACATCGTCGGCGCCTCGTTCGTGCGCGACATCGAGCCGGGTGAATTGCTGGCGATCGACGCCGACGGCGTCCGCTCCACGCGTTTCGCCAACCCCACCCCCAAGGGCTGCGTCTTCGAGTACGTGTACCTGGCCCGGCCCGACAGCACGATCGCCGGCCGGTCCGTGCACGCGACCCGGGTGGAAATCGGCCGCCGGTTGGCCCGTGAACGCCCCGTGGAGGCCGACCTGGTGATCGGCGTGCCCGAGTCCGGCACCCCGGCGGCCGTCGGCTACGCGCAGGAGTCGGGCATCCCCTACGGCCAGGGCCTGATGAAGAACGCCTACGTCGGGCGCACCTTCATCCAGCCGTCCCAGACCATCCGCCAACTCGGTATCCGGCTGAAGCTCAACCCGCTTCGCGAGGTGATCCGCGGCAAGCGGCTCATCGTCGTCGACGACTCCATTGTGCGCGGCAACACCCAGCGCGCGCTGTTGCGGATGCTGCGCGAGGCCGGCGCCGTCGAGGTGCACGTGCGCATCGCGTCGCCCCCGGTCAAGTGGCCCTGCTTCTACGGCATCGACTTCCCGTCGCCGGCCGAATTGATCGCGAACGCGGTCGAAGACAAAAAGGAGATGCTCGAGGCGGTGCGACACGCCATCGGTGCCGACTCGCTGGGCTATATCTCGCTGCGCGGCCTGGTCGCGGCCTCCGAACAGCCGGCCTCGCGGTTGTGCACCGCCTGCTTCGACGGCCAGTATCCGATCGAGCTGCCCGAGGAGACCGCGCTGGGCAAGAACGTCATCGAGCACATGCTCGCCAACGCCGCGCGCGGTGCCGGGCTCGACGATCTCGCGGCCGACGAAGTGCCGGTGGTGCACTGACTCGGTTGCGCTCCTTCGCCGACGTTTGATACCGGCGGTCAGCGCCGCCCGGTAGCCTTTATCGCGATGACGGATCCCGGAAAGAGCCCCGCGCGCCACGCAGGCAGTCAGGGCATCACCTACGCGTCGGCCGGGGTGGATATCGAAGCCGGCGATCGCGCCGTCGAACTGTTCAAGCCGCTGGCGACGAAGGCCACGCGACCCGAGGTGCGGGGCGGCTTGGGCGGATTCGCCGGCTTGTTCGCGTTACGCGGCGACTACCGCGAGCCGTTGCTCGCGGCCTCCACCGATGGCGTCGGAACCAAGCTGGCGGTCGCGCAGGCGATGGACAAGCACGACACCGTCGGGCTGGACCTGGTGGCGATGGTGGTCGACGACCTCGTGGTGTGCGGCGCGGAGCCGCTGTTCCTGCAGGACTACATCGCCGTCGGCCGCACCGTGCCGGAACGGTTGAGCGCCATCGTCAGTGGCATCGCCGAAGGGTGCGTGCGGGCCGGCTGCGCGTTGCTCGGCGGTGAGACGGCCGAACACCCCGGCCTGATGGAACCGGACCACTACGACATCTCGGCCACCGGCATCGGGGTCGTCGAGGCCGACGACGTGCTGGGGCCCGATCGGGTCAAACCCGGCGACGTCATCATCGCGATGGGATCGTCGGGCCTGCACTCCAACGGGTATTCGCTGGCCCGCACGGTGCTCCTCGAGATCGACCGGATGAACCTGGAAGGCTACGTCGAAGAGTTCGGCCGCACCCTGGGGGAAGAGCTGCTCGAGCCCACGCGCATCTACGCCAAGGACTGTCTCGCGCTGTGTGCCGAAACCCACGTCCGCACCTTCTGCCACGTCACCGGCGGTGGACTGGCCGGAAACCTGGCGCGCGTCATCCCGCACGGGCTGGTCGCCGAAATGGACCGCGGCACCTGGACACCCGCGCCGGTGTTCGCCATGATCGCTCAGCGCGGCCGGGTGACACGCGAAGAGATGGAGAAGACGTTCAACATGGGCGTCGGCATGATCGCCGTCGTGGCCCCGGAAGACACCGACCGCGCGTTGGCCATCCTGACCGCACGGCACCTGGATTGCTGGGTGTTGGGCACGGTCGGCAAAGGTGGAAAGGCGGGCCCGCGGGCCAAGCTCGTCGGTCAGCACCCGAGATTCTGAGGGCCCCGGACTTCAGCTGAACTGATGCGGCGCCGGTGCTCGAGGCATCGGCGCCGAGGCGTTGGTTCTAGCGCCGCCAGCTGTCCTGGTCGTCCCAGGATCCGTCGGCGCCGTCGGTGTCCAGTTCCGTGGGCTCGTCGGAGCCAGTCCCGGACAGCTCTTGCTGAAGCCGCTGGAAGTCGGTCTGCGGAGAACTGTATTTGAGTTCTCGAGCAACCTTGGTCTGCTTTGCCTTAGCCCGGCCGCGGCCCATGGGGGAACCCCCTCGCGCAATAACGGAGCGGCCTAACGAGTAGGCGGCTCCGATCTCCTGGTGTCGTATTGTCCTGCCAACAGTTTACCGTGCCCCGCCAGTGGGCGTCGGTGCCCCCTGCTCGCTGTGGCGGACGTTACCGTTCATTATCCCGCACCGCCCCGCAACCGTTCAACGGCCAGTCGCCCGGCGCCGATCTGTTCGGTGGGAGGCAGGGAATCGACGTCGATCACGGCGGCGACCGCGGCCTCCGGACCGGTCGCCAATTCCGTCTCGGCGGGCAATCCGCGCTTGAGCAGCGCCAGCGCGATCGGTCCGAGGTCGACGTGATCGACCACGGTGCCGAGGCGGCCGACGGCACGTCCACCGGCCAGCACCGGGTCGCCCGTTGACGGCCGTTCCACCGAGCCGTCCAGGTGCAGCAACACCAGCATCCGGGGTGGCCTGCCCAGGTTGTGCACCCGCGCGACGGTCTCTTGCCCGCGGTAACAGCCTTTGTCCAGATGAACGGCGCCCTCGCCGGGGCCGCCGATCCAACCAACCTCGTGCGGGATCGTGCGTTCATCGGTGTCGACGCCGAGCCGTGGCCGCACTGCCGCGACCCGGTGGGCTTCGTAGGCCCACACGCCGCCGGGCCGCACCCCGGCCTGCGACAACCGGTTTCGCCAGTCACCGGCGTCGCCGCGCGGAACCACCAGGTCCAGTTCGACCGACCCGGCAGGCGTGCCGGGCATCCGTCGCACGAACCCGCCGTCGAGGGGAACCGCGGACAGCTCGGCGGGCAGCGCATCCACTCCGAGCGCGTCGAGGATCGTTTGGTCGGCCAACCGCGGGCCCAGCAACGAGAGCACGGCCAGATCGGCGTCGCTCGGGGTGACCTCGGACCAGAACACCATCTTGCGCAGGTATTCCAAAAGCGGCTCGGCGCGCCACGGTTCGGTGTCGAGGTAGGTGGTGCCCCCGAGCTCGGTCTGGATCCAGTGGTCCTCGACGCGGCCCTGACCGTCCAGGCTCAGATTCTGCGTGCTGGCGCCCTCGGGCAGGTTGCTGACGTGCTGCGTCGAAATGCTGTGCAACCACGTCTGGCGATCGTTACCGGTCAAGGTGAGCACACCGCGGTGGGAGCGGTCGACCACGATCGCGTCGGTTTCGGCCGCGCGTTGCTCGCCCAGCGGGTCACCGTAATGCCAGACGGCGCCGGCGTCGGGTCCGGAATCGGGTGCGGGGACGGGGTGGCTCACACGTCAACTCTACGGCCGTCGAGTGTGCGCCCAACGAGTGTGCAGCTCGCCGCACGTTCGTTGACGACTGTGCGGCCGGCTTCACATTCGGCCTGGGAGCGGTGAGCCGATAGGCTTCTCCACCATGGCTGGCCGTAACGGTGTGATCGTCACGCTGGACGGCGAAATCCATTCGCCGGACGCGCCGCTGTTGCACGCCGACGACCTGGCGGCGGTGCGCGGCGACGGCGTCTTCGAGACGCTGTTGGTGCGCGACGGCCGGGCCTGTCTGATCGAATCGCATCTGCAGCGGCTGACCCAGTCGGCCGTGCTGACCGATCTGCCCGCCCCGGATCTGCCGCGCTGGCGTAGTGCGATCGAGGCGGCCACCCGGCGGTGGTGCGCGGGCACCGCGGACGAAGGCGCGATGCGGCTGATCTACAGCCGTGGCCGGGAGGGCGGTTCGACGCCGACGGCCTACGTCATGGTCAACGGCGTTCCCGAACGCGTCACCGCGGTCCGACGCGACGGACTGGCGGCCATCACCCTCGATCGCGGCCTGCCCGCCACGGGCGTCGACGCGATGCCGTGGCTGCTGGCCGGCGCCAAGACGCTGTCCTACGCGGTGAACATGGCCGCCCTGCGCCACGCCGCCCGCCAGGATGCCGGTGACGTCATCTTCGTCAGCACGGACGGCTACATCCTGGAGGGCCCACGCTCGACCGTCGTGATCGCCACCGACTCCGATGCACCCGAGGGCACGCCGTGCCTGCTGACGCCCCCGCCGTGGTATCCGATTCTGCGCGGTACCACCCAGCAGGCCCTGTTCGAGGTGGCCCGGGCAAAGGGGTACGACTGCGACTACCGGGCGCTGCGCGTCGCGGATCTGGTTGCTGCGCAAGGTGTTTGGCTGATCTCGAGCATGACGTTGGCCGCCCGGGTGCATACCCTCAACGGATTGCCGCTGCCGCGGTCGCCGATGGCGGCGGACTTCGCCGAATTGGTCGACGCCGCCATCGTCAGCGATCGCTGAGCGCTGAATCCTGTTGTCGCCTCTGGGATTCGCGGGTACGGTCGGCCGTACACAAGGAAGGAGGTGGTCCGAGAAATTGATAGCTTCATGGACATGTGAGGTGGCTGCGCGCTAGCTGCATCGGCTCGGAAGAGCTGGCGATACAGATGCGCTGGCGAATTCCCCGCAGTCACCCGGCCCCCGAGCTTCCGGTTTTGTCCGACCTGGAATACGGCTCGGGGGCTGCTCCATGTCGGCGGCCGCTACTGAGCTGCTAGCCGGCGAACCGGGACAACCGCGCCGAAAGATGCGGCACCAGGCCGCCGTCGGCGTCGACCCGCTCCTCGACATAGGCCAGATCGCCGCCCTCGACGATGCCGTAGAGCCGTTTGGCGCCGCCGACCAGCACGCCGGATCTGCTGCGGGCCAGCGCATCGGTCACCAGCTCCCACGACGACTGGGTGCGCGGGCGCCCGTAGAACAATTCGACATAGCCCGCCGAATGGGCCAACAGCAGCTCGATCGCCTGGGATTCGCTGGGGTCGTCGGGATCGTTGACGAAGCGCCAGAAACCGGTCTCACGCAGATCGCGCTCCTGGTAATCGCCCGTCGCGCTCAGCCGCCAGGAGCGCGATTCCCAGTTGAGATAGTCGCCGCCGTCGTGAGAGACCACGATCTGCTGGCCGAACCGGTAGTCGCCGTCGTGGCCGCGGCCCTCGCCTTCGCCGCGCCACACGCCGACCAGCGGCAGCAACGCCAGCAGCGCGTCATTGAGATTCGCGCCCTCGCGCAGGTTGGCGGTGTCGGCGGGCAGGGGCAGGTCATCGAAGGACGGGATGTTGCGGCCGGCGGTCACCTTGGCGCGCTCAGCGGCGGCGGCCACCGCCCGGTCGCCGGAACTAGCCGCACTCAACGGTTCGTCGGAGGTCATGGTCGCTCCTCCCCATCGCTGCGCTCTGGATCGTCGCCGGCGGGGGTCATGTGCGCCGCTCCTCCCCATCGCTGCGCTCTGGATCGTCGCCGACGGGGGTCATGTGCGCCGCTCCTCCC
The DNA here is from genome assembly GCF_000276825.1 of Mycobacterium paraintracellulare. Lineage (NCBI taxonomy): Bacteria > Bacillati > Actinomycetota > Actinomycetes > Mycobacteriales > Mycobacteriaceae > Mycobacterium > Mycobacterium paraintracellulare. Next base: position 665,448 of record NC_016948.1, read on the forward strand.
CATCGCTGCGCTCTGGATCGTCGCCGGCGCGCGTCACGACTCGTCAGTGATGAGCCGGTAGAGGGTGTAGAGGGCGAACCATGAAATCACCACGACCGCCACAACCAGCATGATCTCGAAGAACAGCACCACGGGGACAAGTCTATTCGTCCCGTCGCGGCACAGTCGCGGGCAGCTGGCCGATCAGGCGATCTTGACGTCGACCTCGTGGATGCCGGCGCCCGACGGCGTCACGACGGCGTTCCCGTTGCCGGCCGCCGACAGCGCGCGCAGCGTCCAGGATCCGGGAGCGGCGAAGAACCGGAAGTCACCGGTGGCCGAGGCCACCACCTCGGCGGTGAACTCGTCCGACGAGTCCAGCAATCGGACGAACGCGCCACCCACTGCCTGGCCATCGCCGTCCACGACGCGGCCGGTGATCACCGTTTCCTTTTCCAGGTCGACGCTGGCGGGCAACGTCAGTCCTTGCTTCGGTGCAGAGCACATATCAGCTTCCCAACTCGATCGGGGCCCCCACCAGGGAGCCGTATTCCGTCCAACTGCCGTCGTAGTTCTTGACATTCCTGTGCCCGAGCAATTCGTAGAGAACGAACCAGGTGTGCGACGACCGCTCGCCGATGCGGCAGTAGGCGATCGTTTCTTTGTCGCCGTCCAGGCCGGCCGCGGCGTACAGCTCGGCCAGCTCCTCGTCGGACTTGAAGGTGCCGTCCTCGTTGGCGGCCTTGCTCCAGGGCACGTTGATGGCGCCCGGGATGTGGCCGGGCCGCTGGCTTTGTTCCTGCGGCAAATGCGCGGGCGCCAGGATCTTGCCGGAAAACTCGTCGGGGGAGCGCACGTCGACAAGGTTCTTGACGTTGATGGCCGCGATGACGTCGTCGCGGAACGCCCGGATGCTGTTGTCCGGTGCGGCCGCCGTGTACGACGTCGCGGGCCTGCTGACGGCATCGCTGGACAGTGCGCGGCCGTCGAGCTCCCACTTCTTGCGGCCGCCGTCGAGCAGCTTGACCTTCTCGTGGCCGTACAGCTTGAAGTACCAGTACGCGTAGGCGGCGAACCAGTTGTTGTTGCCGCCGTAGAGGATCACGGTGTCGTCATTGGAGATGCCGCGCTCGCTGAGCAGTTTCGAGAACTGCTGGGCGTCGACGAAGTCGCGCTTGACCGTGTCCTGCAAATCGGAGCGCCAGTCCAGCTTGATCGCGCCGGGGATGTGGCCGGCGTCGTAAGCGCTGGTGTCCTCGTCGACTTCGACAAAGACGACGCCGGACGCGTCGAGATTGCTCTCAGCCCAGTCGGTCGAGACCAGGACGTCGGAGCGTGCCATGGAGTGGGTCCTTTCGATCACTTTTGGTTACAGCAGGTCAGGTGGGGCGCGCGCCGCCTCGCAAGCGGGCCACCAGTGGGTAGAGCTGGCAGCCCAGGCAGATTCCGAAGGCCGCGTTGAGGAACGCGGCCGCCAGGGCGGCCGCGGTGGCGATGACGCCGACCAGGACGGCACCGGCGGCGAAACCGGCCGTACCCAGTACGGCGAAGATCAGGCCGACCAGTTGGGCGAACTTCAGCGGCGCGGCGGGTTCGCGGTCCTGCACCGGGTCCAGCCGGGGCGCGACGACGGCGGCGAATATCCGGCCGTAGGGGTGCTGGCGGGGCCCGGCGACGGCGCCGATGGCGAAGATGACGGCCTGGATGGCAAGGATCGCCGCCGCGGCGGCCGGGCTGACCGCCGACACGACCAGCGTCAGGATCAAGACCCCGGTGGTCACCCACGCGGCAAATCGTGGTCCACGCACGTCGACGAGGTCGGGCTGCGTGGCGGTGTTGCTGCTCGGCAAGGTGTTACTCCTCGAATACCCCTGTTGCTGACGGAAATGACGATGGGAGAGGTGCCACGGTCGGGATCCGGGCCCGCTCCGAGTGCTACGCGAAGGCGCGGCTACTCAGCAGCAACAGCAACAACAACAGCCCGCGGTGCGGCACAGCGCAACTGCGCGGCGCTTGGTGAGCATGGGCTCGAGGCGGGCTAACACGTCGGTCAGCTTACCCAATGACACCGTGGTCAAGCCAACAGCGGTTTCAGGGCGGACCGCAGGTCGGCGGCGCTGGGCACTCCCGAGGTCCGGTAGCGCTGCCGCCCGTCGATGTCGAAGATCAACGTGGTGGGCAGGGACAGCACCGAATAACGGCGCGCGGTCTCGGGATTGGCGTCCAGGTCGACCTCGACGTGGGCTATCGGAGATCCCGGGTCGCCCAGGTCGTCGCAGACCTGGGTGACGACCCGGCGCACCCGGTCGCACGGCCCGCACCACGGGGCGCTGAAATGCACGACGGTCGGGCCGCCGCGGGAAAGTCCCAGGGCTGCGACGTCGGCGGCGGGGTCGCGATCCGGCCCGGGATCGATTTCCCGGATGCTGCCGGAGCGGCGGGTCAACAGCCAGCCGAGCAGCGTCGCGACGGCGAGCGCGGCGACGGTCACCACGATCACCGTCATCATGCGCGCCACCCCTGGCCATCGCCGCGTTCGGCGGCATCGTCAGCGTGCGTCATGACCGTTTAAACCCATCGAGGGACACCGTTACTCCATAGGTGATGCCCTCGATGATGACGTCGGAGCCGCGCGCGCCCTCGGTGGTGGGCGCGACGCCGAAGGGAAGCCGCTGATCGGGAAGCCTGCCCGCGAAGGCGTGCAGCACCGCGTAGTGCTTGTCGGCCGGGACGGTCTGGTCGGCGGTGTCCGGCCCGGTCAGCACGCCGGTGGGGGTGAAGACCAACGTCGCCGGGTCGTCGGGGGCGATGGACAGGTCGACCGAGACGCTGACGCGGTGATCGAAGCCGGAGGATTTGGGCGTGCCGGTGAACACCAGCCCGTGGCTGTCGGAGATGCCCGACGCGGTGACGCCGCCGGTCGAGGTGTTGGTTTCCTTGGGCGGGGCCTCGACCATCAGGTCGCTGATGCCCAGGTAGCGGCCCAGGTGGGTCGAGTCGATGATGATGCGGCTTTCCAGCTTGTGCACCGCGAGCTTCGCGTCGCGCGTGATCAGCCACGACGCACGCGCGAGATCCACCGAGTACATCGTGGCCTCGAGGGTGGCTTTGCCGGTCATCGCGTGTTCGACGGCGTTGGCCTTGATCTCCACCTGGTCGTAGTTGCCGCGCATGGCCTGCGGAATGAAGGGAAACGCCACGATGGCCACGAACGGGTCGCTGCCCAGGTTGGCCGCCTTGCGCACGCTGGCCGACAGCCGGTATTCGGCATAGATGCTGGTGCCGTAGTCGACTCCGATCGCGCCGAGGGCGACCACGGCCAGCAGGATCGCGGTCGCGGTCACGGCAATCAGCACCTTGCGCACCCGCATATTGTGGCGTAACCCCCGGCGGGGCCGGATCGCCCGTGGCGGGGCTCACAGTGGCTCGTCCGCCACGCGAAAAAACCAGGTAACACGTTATCGTTAGATGACCTGGTAACTAACGCGTGATGGCGTTGTGAATTTGGGAGATGCCGTTCCCCCGAGCTGGAGGGACTAGTTGGAGCTTTTACTGCTGACCTCGGAGCTGCATCCCGATCCGGTCCTGCCCTCGTTGTCGCTGCTTCCGCATCCCGTGCGGACGGCGCCGCCGGAACCAGCTTCGCTGCTCGAGGCCGGGACGGCGGACGCCGTGATCGTGGATGCGCGCACCGATTTGTCGTCCGCGCGTGGGCTGTGCCGCCTGCTGAGCACCGCCGGCCGGTCGGTTCCCGTGTTGGCGGTGGTGAGCGAAGGCGGGCTGGTGGCCATCAGCGCGGACTGGGGTCTCGACGAGATCCTGCTGCCCACCACCGGGCCGGCCGAGATCGACGCGAGGCTGCGGCTGGTGGTCGGCCGCCGCGGCGGGCTCGCGGACCAGGAAAGCGCCGGCAAGGTGAGCCTGGGCGAGTTGGTGATCGACGAAGGCACCTACACCGCCCGGCTGCGTGGCCGCCCGCTCGATCTCACCTACAAGGAATTCGAGTTGCTCAAGTACCTGGCTCAGCACGCCGGGCGGGTATTCACGCGGGCGCAGCTGCTGCATGAGGTGTGGGGGTACGACTTCTTCGGCGGCACCCGCACCGTCGATGTGCACGTGCGTCGGCTGCGGGCCAAACTCGGTTCCGAGCACGAGGCGTTGATCGGCACGGTCCGCAACGTGGGTTACAAGGCGGTCCGCCCGGCCCGCGGCCGCGCTCCGGCGACCGACTCGTCCGACCCCGACGGCACGGATGGCGGCGAATCCGGTGCGGAATCCGACTCCGAGGACGTCAAAGATCCGTTGGTCGATCCCTTGCACACTCAGTGATCCCGCCCGACTGGCGCCGGACGCTGACCGACGACGAACAGCGGGGCGTGCGCGAACTTGTCGGTGCTGCAACGGAATTCGATGGGGTGGCGCCCGTCGGCGAGCAGGTACTGCGCGAACTCGGACATGACCGCACCGAGCACCTGCGGATCACCTCGGACGACGCCGGCGCAATCATCGGTTATCTCAATCTCAGCCCGGCCCGCGAGGGTGAGACGGCCATGGCCGAACTCGTCGTGCACCCACGGGCGCGTCGGCGCGGTATCGGGGCCGCGCTGATTCGCGCGGCGTTGGCCAAAACGGGTGCGAGCAACCGGTTTTGGGCGCACGGCACGCTCGAGCCCGCCCGCGCGACCGCGTCCGCGTTGGGCCTGGCGCCCGTGCGGGAACTGATGCAGATGCGACGCTCACTGCGCGATCTCCCCGACACCGCGCCGTCGGTGCCGGGGGTGCAGATCCGCACCTATTCGGGCACGGCCGACGACGCCGAGCTACTGCGCGTCAACAACGCCGCGTTTGCCTACCACCCCGAGCAGGGCGGCTGGACCGAGGTCGAACTGGCGGAGCGGCGCGACGAACCGTGGTTCGACCCGGCCGGCTTGTTTCTGGCGTTCGATGACTCCGCCGGCGATCAGGGCGGCAGGCTGCTGGGTTTTCACTGGACGAAGGTGCACCTCGATCGGCCCGGTTTGGGGGAGGTGTACGTCGTGGGCGTCGATCCGTCGGCCCAGGGCCGCGGACTGGGCCAGGCGTTGACCGCCGTCGGCATCGAATGGTTGGCCCGCCGCCTGGCCGACACCGCCGATCCCACCGTGATGCTCTACGTCGAGTCGGACAACGTCGCCGCCGTGCGCACCTACCAGCGCTTGGGGTTCACCACCTACAGCGTCGACACCGCATACGCGGTCACACCCGCGGCCAACTGACCGCGGGTACGCGGGGCATCGAGCCGGATCGTTAACCTGGTCCTTGCTACCGAGGCGTTGCTGCGCGCCGGGGCGGCGCATACTTTCGCCGCGACGGGCAACCTGGCAGGGGATTACCAGCGGCGCCCACATGCGTCTTGAACGGTGTCATGAAAGCGAGATCGGTGAAGCTCGACAGGCAGGGCAGGGCGGCGGCCGCGGTGGCGCTGGCGACGGCACTCGGCGTCGCGGCGCTGGCCGCCTGCGGCAGCGACGAGAACCGTCCCGGAGCCGCGGCGCCCAGCGTCACCGCCCCCGCGGGCACCGCGGGGTGTGGCGGCAAGAACAACCTGACGGCGGAAGGCTCGACCGCGCAAGCGAACGCCATCACCGTCTTCAACCAGGTGTGGGGCCAGTACTGCCCGGGCAAGGGTCTGGCCTATAACCCGACCGGGTCGGGCGCCGGTCGCGAGCAGTTCATCGCCGGGCACGTGGACTTTGCGGGGGCCGACTCTCCGTTGGTCGCCGAACAGATCGGTCCGGCCGCTAGCCGGTGCGGCGGGAACCCGGCGTGGGACCTGCCCCTGGTGTTCGGCCCGATCGCGCTCGCCTACAACCTGCCGGGGAATCCGGCCCTGGTGGTCAGCAGTGACGCGGTGGCCAAAATTTTCACCGGCAAGATCACCACGTGGAACGACCCCATCCTGGTCGGGCTCAACCCGGGAGTGGCCCTGCCCGACACCAGGATCACGCCGATCTACCGGTCCGACTCGTCGGGAACCACCGACAACGTGCAGAAGTATCTGACCGCCGCCGCCCCGCAGAGCTGGGCCAAAGGGGTCGGTACGGAATTCCAGGGCGGCGTCGGCGAGGGCGCGGCGAAGTCGTCCGGGGTCATCCAGGCGGTCCAGGCCATTCCGGGCGCCATCGGATACGTCCAGAAGGGCTTCGCCGACCAGGCGCGCATGTCCTACGCCAAAATCGCCACCCGCGGCGGGGTGGTCCCGCTTACCAACGACACGGCCGGAAACGCCATCAAGGCGGCCAAATTCCTCGGCGAGGGAAACGACCTGTTGCTCGACCTCAACGCCATGTACGGCTCGCAGGAGCCGGGCGTCTATCCGCTGGTGCTCGTGACCTACGAGATCGTCTGCTCCAAGGGCTACGACGCCGAGACCGCCGGGGCAATCAAATCGTTCCTCTCCATCGCCGCCACCAGCGGGCAGGCCGAACTTTCCTCGGCCGGTTACATTCCGCTGCCCGATAAGGTCAAGGAACGACTGGTCGCCGCCATCGATGCGCTGCAGTGACCAGGTGAGATCGCAGTGACGGAGTTTTCGGGGCCAAACCCAATCGACTCGGGCGCGGGCGCGGTCCTCGCCACGTCCATTCCCGAGTCGCCGACGACACCCACCAGCCCGTGGGGCGAGGCCCGACCACATGTGGGAGACCGGATATTCCGGCGGCTCGCGCAGACCTCGGGCGTGCTGATCATCGTCGTGATCGCCGCGATCGCCGTCTTCCTGCTCGGGCGCGCGGCACCGGCGTTGCAGCGCGACCGCGAGAACTTCTTCAGCTACGGCGGTAACTGGGTCACCACCGACACGTCGGCGATGCACTTCGGGATCGCCAGCCTGTTGCCGGTGACCGTGTTCGTGTCGCTGTTCGCGTTGACCTTGGCCATGCCCGTCGCGCTGGGCGTCGCCCTCTTCATCACCCAGTACGCGCCGCGGCGCGTGGCGACGCCGCTGGCCTACGCGGTCGATCTGCTGGCCGCGGTTCCCTCGATCATCTACGGCGCCTGGGGCCTTTATGTGTTGGCGCCGCAACTGCGGCCCATCGCCACCTGGCTCAACCGTTCCATGGGCTGGTGCTTTCTGTTCGCCGACGGCAACGCGTCGGCCGCCGGCGGCGGCACCATCTTCACCGGCGGCATCGTCTTGGCGGTGATGATCCTGCCGATCGTCACCGCCGTCACCCGCGAGGTCTTCGTCCAGACACCGCAGGACCAGATCGAAGCCGCGCTGGCGCTGGGCGCCACCCGATGGGAAGTGGTCAAGACCGTCACCCTGCCGTTCGGGCGGTCCGGCTACATCAGCGGCGGGATGCTGGGGCTGGGTCGCGCGCTGGGCGAAACGGTCGCGCTGCTGATCATCTTGCGGGGCACCCAGTCGGCGTTCGGCTGGTCGCTGTTCGACGGCGGCTCCACCTTCGCCACCAAGATCGCGGGCGCCGCGGCCGAGTTCGACGACCGGTTCAAGTCGGGCGCCTACATCGCCGCGGGCCTGACACTCTTCGCGCTCACCTTCCTCGTCGACGCCCTGGCCCGGGGCGCCGTCGCCGGGGCCGGCCGAAAGGCCGCGCGATGACGTCGATGCTGGACCGCCCGCTCAAGTCGCGGACGTTCTCACCGCTGTCCCGGCGCCGCCGTACCGCGAATCGTGTTGCGACCGTACTGGTTTCGCTGGCATTGCTGGTGGCCGTGGCGCCGCTGGTGATGGTGCTGTGGTCGGTGACCGTCAAGGGAGTCAGGGCGATCACCTCCACCGTCTGGTGGTCGCACTCGCAAGCCGGGATGACGGCCTTCGTGACCGGCGGCGGCGCCTACCATGCGCTGGTCGGCACCGTGCTGCAGGGATTGGTGTGCGCCGCCATCTCCATTCCGATCGGTCTGATGGTCGCGATCTATCTGGTCGAATACGGCGGCGGCACTGCGCTGGGCCGGTTGGCCTCGTTCATGGTGGACATCCTGAGCGGGGTGCCCTCGATCGTGGCGGCGTTGTTCGTCTACGCGTTGTGTGTGGCCACGCTGGGCCTGCCCCGCTCGGAGTTCGCGGTATCGCTGGCGCTGGTGTTGCTGATGCTGCCGGTGATCGTGCGGGCGACCGAGGAAATGCTGCGGGTGGTTCCGGTGGATCTGCGCGAGGCCAGCTACGCCCTGGGCATCACCAAGTGGAAGACCATCGTCCGGGTGGTCATTCCCACCGGGCTGTCCGGCATCGTCACCGGGATCTTGCTGGCGATGGCACGGGTGATGGGGGAGACGGCGCCGCTGTTGATCCTCGTCGGCTATGCGCAATCGATGAACTTCAACATCTTCAGCGACTTCATGGGGACGCTGCCAGGCATGATGTACAACCAGACGTCGGTCGGCGCGGGCCTCAACCCCATCCCCACGGATCGGTTGTGGGGTGCCGCGTTAACCCTCATCCTGGTGATCGCCGCGATCAATATCGTGGCTCGAGTGATAGCGAAATTCCTTGGCGCCAGAAAGTCATAGGCAGGAGCAGTAGTGGCCAAACGGTTGGACCTCAAGGGCGTCAACATCTACTACGGGTCGTTTCACGCCGTCGCGGAGGTGACGCTGACGGTGTTGCCGCGCAGTGTCACCGCGTTCATCGGCCCGTCGGGGTGCGGCAAGACGACGGTGCTGCGCACCCTCAACCGCATGCATGAGGTGGTGCCCGGCGGGCGCGTCGAGGGCAGCGTGCTGCTCGACGACGAGGACATCTACGGCGCCGGTGTCGACCCGGTCGGTGTGCGCCGGGCCATCGGGATGGTGTTCCAGCGTCCGAACCCGTTCCCCGCCATGTCAATTCGCGACAACGTGGTGGCCGGCCTGAAGCTGCAAGGGGTGCGCAATCGCAAGGTGCTCGATGAGACGGCCGAATACTCACTGCGCGGCGCGAACCTGTGGGACGAGGTCAAGGATCGGTTGGACCGGCCCGGTGGTGGTCTGTCCGGCGGGCAGCAGCAGCGGCTGTGCATCGCCAGGGCCATCGCCGTGCAGCCCGACGTGCTGCTCATGGACGAGCCGTGCTCGGCGCTGGACCCGATCTCGACGATGGCCATCGAGGAGCTGATCAGCGAGCTGAAGCAGGACTACACGATCGTCATCGTCACCCACAACATGCAGCAGGCGGCCCGGGTCAGCGACTACACCGCGTTTTTCAACCTGGAAGCCGTCGGGAAACCGGGGCGGCTGATCGAGGTCGACGACACCGAGAAGATCTTTTCCAACCCGAATCAAAAGGCGACCGAGGACTACATCTCGGGCCGCTTCGGCTAGCTGGACGGCGGTTTCGCCTCTTCCTCGGGCAGTCTGCCGGTCGCCTGGAAAATGACGCGCCTGGCCACCTCGACGGCGTGGTCGGCGAAACGCTCGTAGAAGCGGCCCAGCAACGTCACGTCGACGGCCGCCGCCACGCCGTGCTTCCATTCCCGGTCCATCAGCACCGAGAACAGGTGCCGGTGCAGATCGTCCATCGCGTCGTCTTCTTCGCGGATCCGGGCCGCCTTCTCCGGGTCGCGCGACAACACCACCTCTTGGGCGCTGTTACCCAATTCGACTGCGATGCTGCCCATTTCGGCGAAGTAGCCGTTGACCTCTTCGGGCAGGGCGTGCTGGGGATGCCGCCGTCGGGCGATCTTGGCGACGTGCAACGCCAGCGCACCCATGCGGTCGATGTCCGCCACCATCTGAATGGCGCTCACGATCGACCGCAGATCACCGGCCACCGGCGCCTGCAATGCCAGCAGCACAAACGCGCTTTCCTCGGCGCGCGCGCTCATCGCGGCGATCGCTTCGTGGTCGGAGATCACTTGTTCGGCCAGCACCAAGTCGGCCTGCAGCAGGGCTTGGGTGGCCCGCTCCATGGCGATTCCTGCCAAGCCGCACATCTCGCCGAGCCGCTCGGATAACTCCGAGAGTTGCTCGTGGTAGGCGGTTCGCATGTCGTCAAGGATACGTTCCCCGCGTCCCAGACAGGTCGCGGAGCGCCGTCAAAACGGCTTATTCGCAGGTGGTGTCGGCCGCGTTGGTGACGGTCAGGTCCTCGGGGAGCTTGGCCGGCGCGTTGCTCGAGCCGCGTTCGATCTGCAAACTCATCGGCGAGCCGCTCGGCGAGGGGGCGGTGACCGACTTGAAGTCCGGGCCGAGAACCACCTGCACGACCTGCCCGTAGCCGGACACCCGCTGGACCTTGGCGTTGGCGAACGAGGACGCCACGGTGGCCGCGGCCTCTTCGTTGCCGGGCGAGAACAGCACCGTCGTCGCGGTCACCGAACTCGGATAATCGTCGGGGGCCATCACGTTGAAGCCGTCCCGCTTGAGCTGGGTGGTCGCGGTCGCCGCCAGCCCGGTCTGCGTGGTGGCGTTGGAAACCCGCACGGTCACACCGCTCGGCGAGGTCGTGGTGACCTGCTCGTGTTGGGCCTCCGGCGTCGGGGACGGTTTCCTGGTGGTCGGGGCCTTCGACGCGCCCGTCGTGCCCGAGCCGGACGAGGCGCTCAAATTCTTTGCGTTCTGGTCGTTTTCCTCCGGCAGCGGATCGTCATTGATGATGGCGTCGAACAGCGCCCGCATGTCGGACATCCGCGGCGGCTCGTCGCCGTTCTGGTCGGTGACGCCGGTGGGCACCGTCACGAACGTGACGTGGCCGGCCGCCATCCCCTGCAACGACTGACCTAGCTGCACCAGGTCCTTGGACTTCACGTTGTCGACGACGGTGTCGCTGATGAACATGTTGACGACGTTGTTGAGCTTGTTGAGGTCAAGCAGCGTGTCCGCCGAGATCAACGACCTCAGCAGCGACGACAAGAACAGCTGCTGGCGCTTGATGCGGCCGTAGTCCCCGTTGATCTCCGTGGTGACCTGGCGGGCCCGCACGTAATTCAGCGCGGTGGAACCGTCGAGAACCTGGCGCCCGCCGTGTTCGAGCACGGTGCCCAGCTCGTAGTCGTGCAGCGGGGTGCTCGAGCACACCTCGACGCCGCCGAGGGCATCCACCATTTTCGCGAAGCCGGAGAAGTCGACGGCGATGAAGCGGTTGATGCTCAATCCGGACAGCTTCTGGATTTCCTTCACCAGACACTTCGGGCCGCCGAAGGCGAACGCGGAGTTCAGTTTGGTCTCGGTGTAGACCATCTTCGGTCCCCACGTCTGCGTCTTCGCGTCGTAGAGCGGGCCGTACTTGCCGGTGGTGGGGTCCCAGGCCTCGCACTGCATCGGGGTGATCGCCAGGTCGCGCGGGAACGACACCGCCACCACGCGTTTGCGATTGGCCGGGATGTTCACCAGCATGACGGTGTCCGAGCGGGCGCCGTCGGCGTCGTCGGTGTCGCCGGCGCCCATGTTGGCGTTGTCCCCGGCGCGCGAGTCGAGGCCGACGATCAAGAAGTCTTCGTCGCCGTATTGCCCGTTCGCGTCGCGGATGTCGTCCGAGTGCGGGTCGAGTGCGTTGATCGTGTTGAGCCGGGCGTTCTTCGACGTGCTCCACTGCCAGGCCCCGCCGGTCATCACCAGCGCCAGCACGGCGGCCAGCGCCGCCACCGAGCGGCCGGCCAGCAGCATCGGGCGCCGGCGTTTGGGCTCCTCGGCGGCGGTGTCGACGGCGCCGGATGCCGGCTCGTCGGGCTCGTCCTCGTTCGGGTAGTCGGCGTCCATGAGCTCGCGAAGCTCGGAGACCGCGTCGAACGAGTAGGCGAGGTCGTCGATGACCTGTGTTTTCTGCAGCTCGAGCGGCGGTTCGGGCTCGGGCCGGAAGGCTTGGGGGCGGGGCTCGAAGAATTCGGGTTCGGGGAATTCGGGCTCGGGGAATTCGGGCTCGGAAGGCTCGACCTCCGGGGCCGCGCGTCTGTGGATGGGCCGGTCGGGGGCACCGATTTTGGCGATCAGATCGGCGACGCTGACCCCGCCCCCGGCGTGGCTTCCGGTGTGCTCGGTGTCGTCGACTTCCTGCGGCGCGGCGGGCTCGACGGCCGTTTCGGGCTGCCAGCGATGGATGTTGTCGTCGGGCGGCGGTTCGAAGAATCGCTCCCAGGGAGCGGCGCCCAGGCTCGGCGACGGGCCCGTCGGGATCGGTTGGGCGTGAACCTCGCCCGGTGCATGCCGACCGTTACGAGTGGCGTCGCGCTCGCCGTCACTCATGTCCTACCGGCCTCCGAAGCTCTGATGCAGACGTCAGCGTGTCCGTGCGTGGTGGCAGCGCGGCGCCGCTCGTGTCGGCGCGACGGCTCGTGCCATCCGTTTTCGTCGCGCCCGTGCGGCGGCACAAAATCATCCGCCGTCCAAGCGCATGCAACAAAGCCCACATCGTACTGAGTTATCGGTCCGGAAGCGATTTCGAGCCGGTGGACTCAGCCGCCGGAGTGCATGACGTCGGCGCCGGCCGGCACCGTGCAGTCGTCGGGGTCGTCCAGCCAGCCTTCCGGGAGCACGACCCGGGCGGGTGAACCCTGCCGGCCCCGGGGCCCGCTCGCCTCGTCCGGGAAGGGCACGTTGGCGTCCAATCGGTCGAGAAGGCGGTCCAGCTCGTCGAGCGTCTTGACCATTGCCAGCGCTCGGCGCAGCTCGGAGCCGGCGGGAAAGCCGTGCAGGTACCACGCGATGTGCTTGCGGATGTCGCGCATGCCCTTGTCCTCGCCGAAGTGCGCGGCCAGCAGCTGGCCGTGCCGGCGGACGATGTCGGCGACCTCGCCCAGCGTCGGTGGTGTGGGCGGAGGGCTGCCGGTGAAAGCCGCCGACAGCTCGGCGAAGAGCCACGGGCGGCCCAGGCAGCCGCGGCCGATGACCACGCCGTCGCATCCGGTGGCGGCCATCATCGTCAGGGCGTCGCTGGCGTCGTAGATGTCGCCGTTGCCGAGCACCGGGATCGTGCGCACATGCTGCTTCAGCCGGGCGATCTCGTCCCAATCGGCGGTGCCGGAGTAGCGTTGCGCCGCCGTGCGGGCGTGCAGCGCGACCGCGGCGGCGCCCTCGGCTTCGGCGATACGTCCGGCGTCGAGGTGCGTGTGGTGCTCGTCGTCTATGCCGATGCGGAACTTGACGGTCACCGGTATCTGGGTGCCCTCGGTGGCGCGCACGGCCGCGGCGACGATCTGGCCGAACAGCCGCCGCTTGTAGGGCAGCGCCGACCCGCCGCCGCGCTTGGTCACCTTGGGCACCGGGCAGCCGAAATTCATGTCGATGTGATCGGCCAGGCCTTCGTCGGCGATCATCTTGGCGGCCGCGTAGGTGGTCGCGGGGTCGACGGTGTAGAGCTGCAGCGACCGGGGCGACTCGTCGGGGGCGAACGTGGTCATGTGCATGGTGACCGGGTGACGCTCGACGAGCGCGCGGGCCGTCACCATCTCGCAGACGTAGAGGCCGCTGACGGTGCCGACCTTGGATCGCTCCAACTCACGGCACAGCGTCCGGAAGGCGACGTTGGTGACGCCAGCCATCGGTGCCAGAACCACCGGGCTCGCGAGCGCGATGGAACCGATGCGCACCGCTTGGTTACCGCCGGCTCATGGTCAGCGTGCCCGCCGTCCGATGCAGCTCGACGGCTGTGGTCCTCTTGCCGGTGCGGGCTTCCCGGTCGAGCTGGCGCTGCTTGGAGACCTCGAACTTGTCGCAGGTCTGCTCCAGCTCCTTGATCAGCACCCCCAGGTCGTCGCGCAAGGCGGCGGCCTCACCCGAGAAGTCCTCACGCTCGAAGATGCGCCATTTCCTCAACACCGGCATGACGACCTCGTCGAGGTGGATGCGCGGGTCGTACACGCCGCCCACGGCGATCATCACGGCCTTGCGCCGGAACTCGGGCACCTGGTAGCCGGGCATCTGGAAGTTGCGCAACACCTTGTGCAGCGACTTCATCGCCTGATTGGGCGCGATCTCGAACCCGGCCTCGGTGACGTCGCGGTAGAAGATCATGTGCAGGTTCTCGTCGGCTGAGATCTTGGCCAACAACTGATCGGCGATCGTGTCGTTGCACGCCTTACCGGTGTTGCGGTGCGAGATCCGCGTCGCCAACTCCTGGAAGGTCACGTAGGTGACCGAATCGAACAGGCTCTCGGCGAACAGGTCTTCGCGAACCTGGTGGTTCTGGCCGGGGCTGAAGCCGCGGTTGACCACCTCGATGCGCAGCTTCTCCAATTCGTACGGGTCGACCGCGCGCGTGACCACCAAGTAGTCGCGCAGCGCGATCCCGTGCCGGTTCTCCTCCGCGGTCCACCGGTTGACCCATTGGCCCCAGGGGCCGTCCATGCTGAAGTTCATCGCGATCTCGCGGTGATAGGACGGCAGGTTGTCCTCGGTCATTAGGTTCTGCACCATCGCCACCTGGGCGACGTCCGAGAGCTTGGATTGTCCCGGCTCCCAGTCCTGCCCACCGAGCGCATAGAAGTTCTTTCCGTCCGACCACGGGATGTAGTCGTGCGGGTTCCAGTTCTTGTGCATGCTCTCGTGCCGGTTCAGGTACTTCTCGACGACCGGCTGGAGTTCGTGCAGCAGCTGTAGGTTTGTCAGCTCGGCTGACATAGTGCCTCCAGTTATCTGTGTCGATGGGTAGCAGTCAATATATCTGTGTACTTCGGTAGCAGCAAGTTCCTCGTCGGGCGTGGTCGATAACGGTTTGACATCGCGATCAACCCCCAGTTTTACGGCTTGCCGATCCGGCCCGAATGAAAACCCGCTACTGCGACTTGCCGAGCTCTCCGGCGGGGACGTACGGCGCCGCGGTGATGTAGAGCATGTTGATGCAGTAGTCGATGAACTGCCTGCGGGTCGCCCCGAGTTGCCCGTGCAGGTAGGCGGTGAACAGGCTCGACAGGCCACCGACCAGGCTGGTGGCGATCATTTTCTGCAGCACGGCATCGCCGATCCGGGACAGCTTGCGCTGCAGCAGGTCGATGAAATTGGGCATCCACTCCGCGCCCGACCGCACCAGCACCGGCTCCACCGCCGGCGCCAGCAACAGCACGCGCCCGCGGACCGGGTCGTCCACCATCAGCTCGACGAACCGCTCGACGGCCTCTCGCGGGGTCGTCGCCGACGTCAGGGTGTTCATTGCCCGCGTGCAGACGTCGTCATAGACCGCGCGCACGAATTCGTCACGGTCGGCGAAGCTTTCGTAGAAGTAGCGTTCGGTCAGCGCGGCCTTGCGGCACACCGCGCGCACGGTCAGCGCCGGCCCCCCGGAACCGCCGAGCAGCTGCACCCCGGCGCTGATCAGATTGTCACGGCGAAGCGCGAGGCGACTCTCCAAGGGGACGCCGGTCCAGCGGCCCCGTCGTTGACCCGTCTGCACATCGCTCCTAAGCTGAAAATGACAACGGCTGTAGTCAAAAATTCAGATACCTACAGGAATCCAATAGTGACTCAAGATACGTCCGCATCGCACCCCCTGACCAGCGACGCGACCGGCGCCCCTGATCAGTCTGGCGGGCCGGCCGACGGCTCCAACGGTGTCGCGGGCGGCTGTCCCGTATCGCCACTGGGCTACGACGCGCCGCCAACACCGCTGGGACCCGATTCCCTGACCTGGCGTTATTTCGGGGACTGGCGGGGCATGCTGCAGGGCCCATGGGCCGGATCGATGCAGAACATGCACCCCCAACTGGGCGCGGCGGTGCTCGACCACTCCACCTTCTTCCGCGAGCGGTGGCCGCGTCTGCTGCGTTCGCTGTACCCCATCGGCGGGGTCGTCTTCGACGGTGAGCGCGCCCCGGTGACCGGCGCCGAAGTCCGCGACTACCACACCGACATCAAGGGCGTCGACGACCAGGGCCGCCGCTACCACGCCCTGAACCCCGACGTCTTCTACTGGGCGCATTCCACCTTCTTTATGGGCACCATTCACGTGGCCGAACGGTTTTGCGGTGGGATCACCGAGGCGCAAAAGCGTCAACTGTTCGACGAACATGTCGAGTGGTACCGCATGTACGGCATGAGCATGCGTCCCGTGCCGAAGTCGTGGGAGGAGTTCCAGGCCTACTGGGACCACATGTGCCGCAACGTGCTGGAAAGCAACGAGGCGGCACGGGCCGTGCTCGATCTCAGCGAGTTGCCCAAACCGCCTTTCGCGCAATGGATTCCGGAACCCTTGTGGGCCTTGCAGCGCAAACTGCTGGCACCGTTCTTCGTCTGGCTGACCGTCGGCCTCTACGACCCCCCGGTGCGGGAGCTGATGGGCTACCGGTGGTCGCGCCGCGACGAGTGGTTGCACCGGCGTTTTGGCGACCTGGTTCGTTTCGTATTCGCCCTGGTGCCAAGCAGATTCCGCAAGCACCCGCGGGCGCGTGCCGGGTTGGACCGCGCCAGCGGGCGAATTCCGCTCGATACCCCGCTGGTGCAAACGCCGGCGCGCAATCTGCCGCCGATCGACGAACGCGGGGACCCCAAGCACTACTGTCCGATGGTGTCTTGAGCCGTACGACGATGCAGCCCGCGAAGCGGGGTGAGGAGGAGTGCGGCAATTCGGTCTAGCCGTACGGTCGTCGTCCGCGCTAGGCGTGGGCGTGGCTGTGAACGTCCTCCAGCCCGGCCTGGTGCACGTGCCGATGGGTGTGTTCGGTCCCGTCGTCGTGCGCGTGGGAGTGTTCGTGCTCCACGTGGTCGTGCTCGTGGGACGTGTGTGCATGTGCGTGCGTCACGTCGCCGTGCCGATGCTCGTGGTCGTGCGGTGCGTCGTGGGTGTGCTCTTCGCTCATCGGTGATGCCTCCTTGCGTGAAATGCCTTGTGCTTCCGGCCGACTCAGCGGCCGCTGCTGCGGTGTCGGTTCGACGATTCGGCTACCGCCTTTAGCCCGTCGTCGCCGCGGTGGTGGCCGGGGACCCCGGGTCCGGCGTGCTCGGCGTTGAAAACGGCGTCGATGACGAGCTGGCGGACGTGGTCGTTCTCCAGGCTGTAGAAGATCGTCGTGCCCTCCCGGCGGGTGCGGACCAGACGTGCCATCCGCAACTTCGCGAGGTGCTGGGAAACCGACGGCGCCGGCTTGCCCACGTGCTCGGCGAGTTCGTTGACCGACATCTCTTGGTCGGTCAACGACCAGAGCACCTGCACGCGGGTGGCATCGGCCAGCATCCGGAAGACCTCGACCACCAGGCCGGCCTGGTCGTCGGGAAGACGCCCTTTGCTATTACCTGCATGCATACGCAAATACTAGCGAAGGTCGGCGGGACTTGCCAAGGGGGCGGCTCAGGACGGCGGGACGACCGTCGTCTGGCGTCGGCCGCCGTTGTGCTCGTTCCACAGCCGGTAGACCTCTATCGCCCCCTCGTGCGGCTCGTAGCGCATCGGCAGGCGCCGCCGGTCCCAGTCCTTGGCGAATTCGTCATAGAACGTGGACAACTCGAAGTACTTGCGGTCATCGGCGTAGTACTGCTCGTAGCTTTCGCGCGTGGTCAGGAACACGACCTGCCGGGGCGAGCAGTAATACAGCGAGCCCAGGCACATCGGGCACGGGTGGGCCAGCACGTAGATAGTGGTATCGACGAGGTGCTCGGTGCCCAGCTTCACGCAGGCCTCGCGGATGGCGAGGATCTCGGCGTGGGCGGTGGGGTCGTTCGTCTGGGCCACCCGGTTGGCGCTCTCGGCGAGCACCTCGCCGCCCCGGACGATCACCGTGGCGAACGGCCGACCGCCTTCGGCCACGTTGCGGCGAGCCAGTTCGATCGTTCGTTGAGCGAAATCGGTCACGGGTCCTCCGGAGTGGGACGGCAGCAGATAGGTCGGAGAGTAGCCCCGTCGGCCGCCACACCGAGTCCGTGATGTTAACTAGATTATCTATCTTTTTCCGAGCCGACTGAAGGGGCATCATGGCGCGCACCGATCGTGATCGTTGGGACCTGGCGACAAGCGTGGGGGCGACGGCGACCATGGTGGCCGCCCAGCGGGCGCTGTCCTCCGAGGCGAAGTTGATCGACGACCCCTATGCCGCGCCGCTGGTGCGGGCGGTCGGCATCGACGTCTACGTCCGCCTGGTGAACGGCGAAATCGAGGCCGGCGGGAACACGGAGTTCGATCCCCGGCGAATGGCGCAGGGAATGGCCTGCCGAACCCGGTTCTATGACCAATTCTTTCTGGATGCCACCCGCGGCGGCATCGGCCAGGTGGTGATCCTCGCGTCGGGCCTGGATTCCCGCGCCTACCGGCTGCCCTGGCCGGCCGGCACCGTCGTCTATGAGGTCGACATGCCGGAGGTCATCGAGTTCAAGACCCTGACCCTGGGCGATCTGGGCGCCGAGCCGACCGCGCAGCGGCGCACCGTCGCGATCGATCTGCGCGACGACTGGGCCTCGGCCCTGCGGGCCGCGGGATTCGATCCCCAGGCCCCCTCCGCGTGGAGCGCCGAAGGCCTGGTGGTCTATCTGCCGGACGACGCTCAGGATGCGCTGTTCGACAACGTCACCTCGCTGAGCGCCCCCGGCAGTCGTCTCGCTTTCGAATTCGTGCCCGACACCGCGGTTTTCGCCGACCCGCGGTGGCGTGCTCACCACGACCGGATGAGCGAACTCGGCTTCGAGATCGACTTCAACGACCTCGTGTATCACGGCCAGCGCAGCCACATCGTCGACCACCTGAACCAGCGCGGCTGGCAGACGTCGTCGACGACGGTCGCGGATCTGCACGCGGCGAACGGTTTCGTCTACGCCGACGACGACGTCGCCGCGGCCTTCGCCGACGTGACGTACTGCAGCGCTGTGCTCGGGCGATGAGCGGTCATCGGTCGCGCACGGCCCACGCGATGCGCGATGTGGTGCCCCCACTAGGACTCGAACCTAGGACCTGCGGATTAAAAGTCCGTAGCTCTACCAACTGAGCTATAGGGGCCGCGAAGATTCAGGATACTTGGACCGAAAACCCGGCTCGTTTGAGGATTGGGCACACCGTGACCTAAGCTGACGTGGCTCCCAACGAAACCACGTTGCGAGTACCCCGGAGTGATTCGGTTCTGGCCCCCATCGTCTAGTGGCCTAGGACGCCGCCCTTTCACGGCGGTAGCACGGGTTCGAATCCCGTTGGGGGTACGCGACGCGGTGACGCGGAGCAGCAGCAAGGCCCTGTGGCGCAGTTGGTTAGCGCGCCGCCCTGTCACGGCGGAGGTCGCGGGTTCGAGTCCCGTCAGGGTCGCCAAGCGCGGCGAGGCACTCGCTGCCTTCCGGCCAGGTAGCTCAGTCGGTACGAGCGTCCGCCTGAAAAGCGGAAGGTCGCCGGTTCGATCCCGGCCCTGGCCACCATTCTTTACCTGCATCGACACGGGTCTTGCACTCGGTTGTCAGTTTTCTCTGTCCGGTTCTTGTCCGGTCTTCGGAGTGTGAATCTCGTTCGCGTGGAGCTGATCGAGGTTGGTTGCAACCTGGTCCAGCTCGTCGGAGTAGAGGTCGCTGTAGATGTTCGCGGTCACGGTCGGCGTTGAGTGGCCCATCGTCTTCTGTACATAGCGAAGGTCAGCGCCAGATTTGCGGGCCAAGCTGGCATAGGTATGGCGCAGATCGTGGATGGTCAACGGAGCCAGGTTGGTTTTCGTCAGGGCTTTGTTCCAATGCGTGTGGCGGCGCCAGTTGTTGGATCGCAGCATCGCGCCGTTCGGCGACGTGATGGCGGGCTCATCAGGTGCCTGCCCGCCGATTCTCGTTTTGAGGATGTCGACGACAACTTGGGGGAGCGGGACGGTACGGATTCCGGCGCGGGTCTTTGGCGGCCCGATAACGATGCGCCCCTCCACCTCTGGTGCGGCGCGTCGGACATAGAGCCGACGAGCCACGAGGTCGATGTCTTTGACGCGCAGGCCGACGAGTTCGGACCAGCGCAGGCCGGTGTAGGCGAGGACCGTCACCACGTCGCCTTGATCGCCGCACGCGATGGCGAGTGTTTGGACTTCCTGAGCGGTGAGGTAGCGGTGACGTTCTCGCTCGGGGATTCGGCCTGCCGAGACGCCGGAAGCAGGGTTCCGGTGGATCCGGCCGTCCTGGTGTGCGACGTCGAGAATCGACCGGAGGAGCCGTAGCGTCGACACCTTCGCCCACGGCCCGACCGTCAGGCCATCGACGAACGCTTGAACTTCGGCGCGGGTGATTTCGTCGACGGGCACGTGGCCGAACCGCGGTTTGATGCGCAGTTCCCAGTGCTGGGTGTAGCCGCTCCAGGTCTTCGGCGACACCGCCGGCTTCTTGGATTCGGAGAACTGCATCCAGATCCGCTGCAGCGGTGTGCGTCCGAGGCGTGGATCGAACCGACGTGCACCGAGCGCGGCCTCGTTGTCGCGTTCGGATTTGAACGCCTTGGCTTCGCGCAGAGTTGGGAACGTGCCCGATGTTTCGACCCAACCTGATGGGGCGTCGGGGTCCCGGATCAGGTAGCGGACTTGGTAGCGGGGCTCCCCGGCGGCGTTGAGCCGTTTACGGATGCCCCGTGGCGTGTTGCCGGCCATTAACGACGCACCTGCTTGAGCCAGGACCGGACCTCCGCCGCATCCCAGCGACGCACTCGCTCTGACAACGTGTAGCAGGGCGGCCCGATCTGCTCTCCCGTCGTTTCGCGGAGTGCAGCCCAGCGATTGAGCGTCGCAGCTGAGACGCCGAGGAGCGCTGACACCTGATCCGCGGTAAGCAGCTCAGGAAAGCTGCCGGTGGACACAAGCGCTTCCCGGAGGCCGTGAATCACCATGGCTTCACCTCACTGCTTGGATCGAATCGAACCGGCCCTCGACGCGGCAACCCTTCAGACAATTCGGCGACGGGCCAGTCATTCACTGCTCTGCCCTCCTGCGGTCCTCGACCTTCCGTATTGCTTTGCAGTGGAGCGGATTTGATCGTCGGACCAGAAGTCGGCTCGGACCTTGGTCGCATGACCGTCCTCGGCGATGACGTAGCCAGTGCCCGGTCTGTCGGGGTTGATTCGGTGCGCTGACGCCCTGTCGGCCATGCCGTCGCCGAGAACCATCGTGACTTCGTCGCGAGACCGCAGTCGAAGCGCGATCGTCTGGGTAAACAGTCCTCGCATCGGCAGGACTTCCTTGCGAGGGTCCTGTAGGAACGCGGCCACCACGATGCCCAGCGCTCGACCTTTAGTGAGGATCCGCGACAGCGAGGCGGCGGCTTCCTTACGCAGGGTTGGGTCGCTCATGTACGCGGTCACTCCGGCCAGCTCGTCGATCAGCAGCACGACGAGGGGTGAGGCCCTGGTCGGGCGGTGCTGGCGCGTGCGGCCCGCCATCTCGTGGCCGCGCTTGTTCATCAGCTCCTCCAGCCCAGCAAGGGTTTCCACGGCGTCGGCCTCTGTGGTGGCGATCTTGGTGAATAACCCTGCGCCGACTGACAACTCGATGCCGTACTTCAGGTCAATTCCGATCAGATGAACAAACCCGGCGGCCACAGCAGGGCCGAGTCCGCAGGCGATGCCCCAGAAGACGGAACCTTTGCCTGCGCCCGAGCAGCCCACGGTGAGGGTGTGTCGTCCGCTCAATGGGACGGTCCAAGCGGAACCGTCCTCGCGGCGTCCGAGCGCAACTCGTGTTGTTGCGACCGCGGTTGGTGGTGCGGCGTGACCTACCGCCGACAACCGCTCCCGCATGACCAGCTCGATACGCACCGTCCCGGGTGAGATGACGACCGCCCGCGCCGAATGTGCACCAGCAGCGTCACGGATGGCAGGAACGGCCCGCTCCAGGTCTTCCACGGTCTGTCCCATCCGTGCTCGCACCGTCAGACGTAGGGAGGTGTGAGACACGTCTGTTCCCAACAGCTTTGGATGAAACCAGCGGATGGAGGTGACCTGCTGGCCTTCTTTGTTGCGGCGAGTGGCCTGCTCGGAGACGGACAATCCGCAGCGCTCGCAGAGCTTGGGCCAGGAGAGGTGGGCCCAGAGTCGCCAGCGTAGAAGTCGGACCGGTGTTGCGAACCGTTCCTCGTATGTCTCGGGAGAGCGCAGTCGCCAGGAGAAGAGGGCGACGCCGATGACTCCCACGATGATCGCCACGCACAGGACGAAAGTGGTGAGGAAATTCAGGACGTGATCGAATCGGAACAGGGTGTCGGGATCGAGCGGTGCGTACGGATCGGGATTCATGCTGATTCCCGGCTTGTTGTTGCGCTCGCGGATGGCTTGCCCGGTGCCCTCATGTCGGAGGCTCGAAACGACCAGGCGATCCGCGAAAAGTCGCCCGACTTCTCGACGTACGGCAGCGCCATGAGCCCGTCGAAAACCACTGGGGTAAAGGGTGTCCCGCTGGAATTGGCGGGTGCGGACGGCTGCGTCGGTGAGGCGAACTTGACCGTCACCGTTCGGCTGCGCTTCGGTGCGGCCGGATCACCGTCGAGCACTTCGACCTGCCACATCGGCAAGCCGGTATCACGGTCTCTCGCCTGCACGCGGTTCTCGCCGGAGGACTTGTCGAAGTCGATCATCGGAGTCACCTCTGAAACGAGGAATGCGCCGCACGAGAACACCTGGTCGTGGCCGACTTGGAGCCATTTCGGGATGGACATTGCGAAACCTTTCACGGGATGGACTGGATATGTAAGTAACCTAGTCGTCTAGAGGAGTAGTCGGCAACGGCCACGCAAACTTCTTTGGGGAGACTTCAGCGGGCGGGAAAGTCGTATTCGAGCAGGTAGGCAGACGCCACCTTTACGGTGTCGCACACCTCGACGGCCACGTCTTCCTTGTCATATGCCGTGCGAACTACGGTCAGGACCGGAGTGCCTGCTGGAAGCAGGAGAGTGCGGCGTTCCTCTGGGGTGGGCATCCGCGCGGCGACTTCTTCGGCGAACCGGGCGAGCGTGTGGCCGGCCTCTTCAAGGCGGGCGTAGATGCCCCCTGGTCCGCTGTGGGGTTGTTCGATCTTCGTGCCCTTCGCGAATGCGGCGGGAATGTAGGAAGTTGCGATCTCAACTGGCCGCCCATCGGCGAGGTAGCGGCGCGATCGTACAATAACGTAGTCTTTTGGTGCCAGCCCAAGACGCTTGGCGACAGCAGAATTCACTCTCTCGCGGGTCACTGTGATGTTATCGACTTGAGGTGTGTAACCAGCTTGCTCGGCCTCGACGGTGAACGCCGCTTTGCCTTGAGCGCGATGTCTCTGGGCGAACCGGTCGGATGCGAGTCGCCGAATCGGAGGTGTGGGGCGCACGAATACCCCGCGGCCGTGCTCGGATATCACTAACCCCTCTGACCGCAGCTCTTGCACGGCCTGGCGGACGGTCATGCGCGCGACGCCGAAATGTTCGATCAAAGCTGCCTCAGACGGCAAACGCTCCCCAGCGCCCAATTGGCCCGAGTCAATGGCTTCGCGCAGCATGCCGGATATCTGCCGGTACGGCGGCTTGTCGTCCGCCCGGTCGATGTGGCCCAGTTGCAACACTGAGGTACCTTCCGTTACACGTCTAGACGACTAGCCTAAGAAACCATCACGCTGATGTCACTCACCAGCCGGAGATCGGAGTCTCGTATGACAGCGACACCGAAACATTCGGTCAGCGTCGCCGGCATCGTGGTCCGCGATGATGGCCGGGTCTTGATGATCAAGCGCGATGACAACGGGCACTGGGAGGCGCCCGGGGGAGTCCTGGAACTCGATGAATCCTTCGAGGCCGGCGTTCGGCGCGAGGTGCTGGAAGAGACCGGCCTTGAGGTTACTGTCGAGAGGCTGACCGGCGTCTACAAGAACCTGACCCACGGAATCGTTGCATTGGTGTACCGCTGTCGGCCAGCGGGGGGCGAGCCGAACGCCACCGAGGAGGCGCGTGAGATCCGTTGGATGACAAAGGAAGAAGTGCAGTCTGCGATGGTACCGGCGTTCAGTGTGCGTGTGTTGGATGCTTTCGAGGGTGCGCCTCAGTCGCGGACGCATGACGGCGTCAACCTCGTGCTCGATTAACCGCCATCACCGGGACGACGTTCGTGGCGAGCGTTGTTTAGGCCTACGCGTGCATGCTGAGCAACTCTGTAAGTGGTCGACTTCCCGCCCGCAGTTCGTTCTGCGCTCGATCAACGTCGTGCGCGGTGATCGCGCCGTGGAGCACCAGCCGCGCTTTGAATCCGATTTCCCCACCGGCGAGGGCAAGGGCTCGGTTTAGGCTGGCAATGCCCGCATCTCGAATCGAAAGCTTAAAACGCTGGAATTCGAGGTGCCGCCACACGATGTAGGGCGAGGTCATTTGCTCGTCGAAAAGCCAACGTGCGTGCCACCCTAAATCTCTTGTGGCGGATAGAACTTCACGCGCTTGTTTGTCCTTGAACTGCTTCAGATTGAACTCTTGCACTCTTGCGTGAAGCATGGCGGAGGGTGTGGATTGTTGGACGCTTGCCTCCGCGAGCGTTGAAGCCGCTCGGCGCAATGTACTGCGCATCGAGCGCGGCAGCTGCGTCCAGATGAGCATATCTTCGTCTAGCTCAACGTAGTAGCAGCCCTTGTGCTTTCGCCCTTCCCCAAGCTCCTCGGGCACGTATTGGATATATCGTCTGTTGCGTTTGTCGATGGTGCCTTGGGGGATCCAGCCAGTCCGGAAGGCTACTTTTTTGCGGTCGGCATCGGAGAGTAGGTCGATTTCGTAGACTGCTTGACCACGCAACATCATGTCCGCGATCCAGCTGAGGTGGTAACGAACCGCGGTCTCAAGCCTTGACGATGGACCGGTGGGTGAAATCAGTCCATCTGTGATCAGCTCCTCGACGTCGCTGTTGTAGGGCTCTATGGAAACGGAGAAGCCGCTATCAGGGTGGTCCCCCCAGGGCAGGATCTGCTCGGCGTCTTCAGTGAACATGTGGCCGTAGAAGTTGCCCCATTGGAGCTGATCACGCTGGAGACGATTGAGACGGTCGACGAGGTCGGCGTCGTTTCCGGCCGCCTCACGGATGTAGAACTGCGTGCGGCGGTGGCTGCGGAGACCTTGATGGGGATCACGCATTTGCATCAGTCGCTATCGGCATCGTCGGCCGAGGGGACGGTCGTGTCCGGTCGTGCTGCTCGTTCAGCAGCAGCCGCTCGGTCCTCCTCGAATTGCGCGAGAGTTTGGATCAGCGCGCTGAGGTTAGGAGGAACTTTGGTGTCGTCGCCGAGTTGGGGCAGGACGTAGTGAACGAGGAACAAGTCGGTTGGCTTCCAGGTGATTCCGAAAGATCCAGGAGCGAAGGCGGCAACGATCGGCGAAAGCGGGGTAGCCGGCCGGACATGGGGTTTGTCAAAGTCGAGGGAGTCGAAAGGATCGGTGATGCCACGCTCCTCAAGGAACCGGACCAGCTTCTGTTCGCGGGTACTGCGCAGGACGTAGAGGTCGTTGAGGGAGAACGCAGAGTCGACATTCGCCATGATGTCGAGCAGGTTTGGTAGGAAGCCCTCGCCGAGCTGGTCACGCCGAGAATCCCACATCGGCCGGATAGCTTCCCAGATCCCTTCGCCGTCGAGTTCCTGGAGCAGGATGGCGTAGCCGCTTAGTTCCATTAGCGCGACCAGTGGCTCTACGGTGTAAATGAATTGGAGGAGGGGCAACTGTCCCGCTACATCCGCGACCATTCGTCGGCCCGCGGCCTGGCCCTGTTCGAACAGGGTCGTGAACCAGGCGGCGGCCCGTTCGTGATCCCCGTCGAGGATTGCGTCGAATGTTGCGTTGAAGACGAAGACATAGGCTTGTCCGTAGAGATCTGGTTGTCGCCGATCGTGTGGGCCGGCGGGCAGATTTGGTAAGCAGTCGGCGATGTAGCCGAGCACCTGCCGACGCAGGCCACCGTCGAGCGGTGACGGCTGAGGATGGGTGGGCCAGTTGGGATCGTCCAGTGCCGCGCTCTTCCATCGGTGCAGGGCTTGGTGGGCACCCGCGATGAGCTCCTGGTGGGTGTCGATCTTGTCGATCATTTCCAGTGCTGAAAAGGCGACCATGGCAGCCAGTTTCCAGTCCCGAGCAGCTATTGCCGACCTCACTTCGCCGATGGTGCGCTTGGCGAATCGCTGTGTTATTGCATGCTGAGCCGCATCCAAGCGTTGAGCTAGGACCCGGGCGACATGATGGTGAACGAACCACGTCGGAGTCACTTGTCGGCCTTCGACCTTTTTCTCGAATGTGATTCGCTCGCAAAGCTGTTCGAGCATCTCAACCGCCGAGCGCGGGAAACCCACTTCGTAGAGAGCGTTCCGGTCGGCAATGACACGATCGACATCGGCACTGAGTCGCCAATTCGTGAGCTGCTCAGCAGCGTCTACCAGACCCAGCCACGCATTCATCAGCAATACGACTGAGCGCTGGGCCGCAATCACCCGATCGCGTTCGCGCTCGTCAGCCAGGTGTGCCGTCGGAGCGGGCTCGTCGGCGACGGGTTCCACGGCTTCCCAGATGGCAGCAACGATGTGATCGTCAAGCAGCAGTGCCTCGTCGAAAAGCAGCCGACCACTCAGCGCTCGGATATGCGCTGCAGTCCGGTCCAGGAAACTGGTGAAGGAGTCCAGCTGGCCACGGCCGACGATGACGATGAGCTTGGCGATGTCGGCCACGCACTGCCGCTCTACCCACAATAAATCTGGCCCCGTTGGGGTGTGCACCCCCGTGGATATCGCCAATGCCAGGTTGGTCTGGTCGGCGCTGAGGGTAAACCAGTTGGGGTATCGGGCAATTGACGTCCACCAGGCACTATCTGAGGGGATGCGGTTCTTTTGGGATGCGTATATGGCAATTAGGACAAGCAGTTGGCGGGCAACGGTGAGTGGAGCTGTGGAGTTTCGAACTGGGCGGCTGGCAACGAGATCGGTGATCTGCCGGTAGTGCTCAAGGGTTTCCCGGCCGTCGGTGTGCGCATGCTGTTGACTGCCTTCATCGAGAGCGGTGGGCAGCGTGGTGGCGCGAGACAGTGCACGTCCGAACTGCTGGGGTAGATCTCGGGTCAGCGAAGCTGGGTCGAAGAAGCCGAATGGGGCGATACCGACGACTGCCAGCCGCAGAACCGCTAGCAGAGCCAAAAGAACAGCGACGATGACGCTGAGTACCCGCACGTGGTAACCCAACGAACCGAGCCCGAACAGGACTGTGGTGAACACCAGAGCTCGGACGATACCGCGGGTGTAAACGGTGCTGATCCGCTGTTGCACGAACAGTTTCCGGATGTCACCGGGAACCGAAACGTAGGCCGTCGACGCGACGACGCCGACAGTGGCGTAGTACAACGCGAGCAGGGTCGCTTCGGCACCGATGAGACCCTGGGCCAGCGATTCGTACTGTGTCGACTCCCGGGTCGCAGCGAGGTGCTGAGCTGGACCCCAACCGATATGGGACAGCACCGTGCCGAGAGCCTCGTTGGCCAACAACAACACGGCGGCAGCAATTGCAATCCCCGCTGATTTGGTGGCAAGCTCCACCGCAACAGCGAGATTCTTGCGTTGCCCGTCAGCCTGGCTCGACCGCGCCTGCAACCAGCGGGACCGCTGCACGTCCCACCGGTGCCACCGCTCGCGCCAGCGCCACCATCGCGGCGCAGCGAGCAAGCGAAGCCGGAAGCGAGCCGCCACAGCCGGCCAGAACAGCCGAATCACGGCGCTTCCGCGGGGTCGCACAGGGTCCGGTCGACGCGATGCACTTCCAGGTCGCCGAGTTGGCGGTCGAGGAACCGTGCGCTCTCACGGGCTGCCGTAAGTTTCTGGGCTAATGCACGCTTGTCAGCGTCCAGCTTTATCCAGCGCTGTTCGAGCGTAGTGCTCTCGGAATGAATTCGCTGGAATACCTCGGCTCGATGGTTGCTTTCATCGATGTCACGGTTCCGACTCGTTAGCTCTTTAATAACGCCCCGCTGCTGCCCGATTTCGCCGTGGGCTTGGTCGATGGTACCGAGATCTATTTCCAGGGCGCCTATTTCATCTGCGGTTGGTGTCGAATCGTCAAGAACGAGTGCGTGCAGCTCTGCTAAGGCGTCGTCGTAGATCTCCTGGCCGGCGGGTGAAGTGCCACCGTTCATGAGTTGATTCGTCCGCCAACGCTCAAGCTTTTCGAGCATGAGCGTTGCAACGATTGAATCTGCCTCAGACTTCCAAAATGACCTGAGGCGAGCGGCTTTCGAACCGTCTGGGTACTTCCCATCGACATCGATGGCAACGCTGGTAAAGAAGAAGCCCTGAAAAGTGGCGTTGATGAACTCGAGTACGTAACCAGACCGCATGTTAAGCAGGTGTTCAAGTTTCTGCTTCACAGGGTTTTTCAGGTTCGCCATACGAGTTATCCCTTGTCGTCCCGATCTGGTGGGCAGATCATCAGTACGTTCGAGATCCCGCCCTGATTTACACAGTCCTGGGCGAGATCGTGGACATGCCAGAAGTAGTCCAGGTCGGATTCGCTTGCATCGATGGTCACTTCGACGGGGGTGTAGTGGTGCAGCGCAGTAGAGACACCATCGTAGGTATAACCATGAGTGTCCTTCGTCAGGATCGTGAGTGGGCTCACGCCAGTCCAAACGATCCCCACTCGCACGTCGTACGCTTCATTTCCGGTCACTTCCGCGGCCGTCCTGATGAGCGCCATGAAGTCGGCGATCGCGCATTCGATGGCTGATGATTCGACTTGCCAGCCCTCGAAATAGTCATCCTGGATCCGGTGCGCGCCTACGGCGGCTGCCAAAGTGACAGAGCCATCGTCGTGGATGCTCGCCCAGGCCTCTTTCCATCTTGCGCGTTCGCTCGTTGCCGTGTTTACGGCAACCCAGCGGCGCAGACCGGGGCGAGGGTTGAGACGCTCGACGCTCTGGAGCGGGTGAATGCCGCCCCGTCCCGCGTACACCAACGCCAGACCTTCGGCCGTGGAGAACGCATCGCGAGCCGCCTCACGGGTTAGCCGATCACGGAAGCGTGAAATACGTGGATGGGCCACTGCGATCATCCATGAACGGGTGTCGGTGTCTCTTCCCGCGGCCGCTTCACTGAACAGAGTATTCAGCACCTCGGCGGCGTGACGCCGTTCCTCGAAGCGTGTCCGATACATGGCTTCGATCTGACGTTCTTTCATCCACACGGTGTCGGAGTCGTTGCGGACAGGCGCGGCGAAGTAGTCGTTCTTGTAAATCAGGTGGGGCCCGTCGAGGCTTGCGGGAACCTCGACGATGACGGCCCGACTTCCTACGGCCCCCACACGGTGTACGTTCAGGCCGAACACGGGCGGTGAGATGGCGGTGATTACGGCGTTACGAAGCGAACGTTCATGGGCCTCATCGAACTCGCCGACATCCACCCTCTCGATTGCCGCTTTCTGCTCCTCGCGAACGCCGTAGACGATCACACCGCCGCCGCCGTTGGCCATCGCCGCTACGTCCTTTGGGAACTCAGTCTGCGGAATCCCCTTTGCGGGGGGCAACTCGGACTTCCAGTCCAACCCATGGGTTTCCGCTACCCCAGCAGCGACTGCCTCGCTTAGTAACTCGTCAGTAAGCGGACCGGGTGCGACTCCGAGAGCACGGTGGAGTTCCGTGAAGCTCATGTCTCTTCAAACCCCGACTGATCGAACTTCAGCGTCTGCGCATTCTCTGACACTGTCCGAATCTTGCCCTCGTCGAAACCGTCCGCGTCAATGGCTTCGATCTCGACCTTCACGACTAGCGTCGCCCCGGAGTCACGAAGATGGGCAAGGACTTCTTCGGCGACGTTCTTGAAGTCGAGGGCGATCTTGTCGGCGCTGAGGGTCTTGACTCCGTAAAAGCGAGTTTTCGGGGGAGGAAAAGCAATGTCGACTGGTGGCTTCGCTGTCTTGTCAACATCAGACGGTGTCACCTCCTCGTCCGGATCTGACGGCGGCTTCACTTCGGTGTCACGTTGTTTGACCGCGACGTCGGGGCGGACAAGAAGCAATGAGTCTGTTGCCGCAGGGGCTGCGCCACTGTCGTCGGGTGTCCATAGCCCGATGTAGCGCTTAGCTGCCTCATCGAAGCCCGTGGCCAGCGCGAACGCATCTGTCTGCCAGATCATTGGCATGTCTACTATGCCTTCATCCAGCACTCGTCGGTCGCGTAACCGCGGCATGTATGGGTACTGACTGTACAGCTGCCACAACGCTCCCAGGGAGACGTGGCCGTCCTTCCAGATCTGGGGGACCTCGCCAATCGCCAGTCGGATGGTGGCCGCAGCCTGGCGAATTGATAGGTCTCCGTCGTTGCCGAGCCGACGCGATACCCGCTCTGCCAACGACCCCGACTGCCCTTCGACCTTGGTCTCACGCACGATGAACGGAGCCCCGGCGTCGGGTTGAGATGGCACCAATGCCCACGTAAATGTCTGTAGTAAGCGGGAATTCACCGTGCCATCGGCCTGGGCCTGCCGCTGGGTCGCCTGGTTCCTCTGATTCTGGGTCAGGTCAAGATCGACTTCGTTATCGAGTACATGTGCCCACCCCAGGTATTCGCGCACGGCGGAGTCGAGCTCATCGAGGCGCGCCTCGTCGGCGGCGAGATAGACGAGCATGTTGCGGTCGGCGCGATGGGACGTTCCGCGATGCTCGGTAGCTTGCTTCGCGAATTCTTTAGCGGGCGAATCAGATCCTCGCTTGTGTGCGACCTTGGGATGCAGGATGACCAGGCGCGCCTCGTCAGTGTCGGGGATATCGGCGTTGGATTCCGGGCATACATGCACCCCGGCGAAATCGCCTCGGGCCTTGGCCTGGCTTTGCAAGCGCCGTACGATCTCTGCCCACACGTCCTCTTTGTGGAGTCGCTCGGCCTGGTCTTTGGCAGTGCGGGTGATGTTGGCGTGAAGGTCATACCAGTACTTGCCGGAACCGGAGTAGAAGTATGTTGCACGGTCGCCGAGCTGCGTGAGAGCTGAGTGGAAATTGCCTGGCACATCGCCGGGCACCGCGGTGCCAAGAAAGACCCGCTGTGTCTCCAGGCCTTTGTGGGCTGAGCCGATTGTGGGTGCGGCGCCAAAGAACACTGTGCGGGCCAGGCGTTTGGTCAGCGACCGCTGGCCGAACAGTGGCTTATCCTTGTCGATGCGCGCCGGTTCGGAGCTTGGTCCGTCGACGTCGGCGTCGATGATTGCCTTCCACGAATCTTGTAGATACTGCGTAAGTTCTGCGTTCACATTGGCTGTTGCCAGGGGAATTGATCCCGGCATGATCAACGGCGAGGCATCTTCGCCGGTCCACAGTGCGTGGATGACTGTGCTCATCAGCCGCAGGACGCCACGAGTGCGCTGGAACCGCTCTAGCGACGACCATTCCTCGTAAAGCCGGTCGAACAATTCAGGGTGAATCGGGTAGGTGAGTTTTATCCGGTCCTCATATGCAGTGTCTCGCGAGTCCCGGGGGAAATCATCGGCGTACTTACGGTACATGTCGACGTACGCCCGCGCGGTGGCGCCGATGGAGGCAAGTGCTGCCGCATCGGGTTGTTTGAATAATCGTTGTCGCACAATCTGATACGCCTCCGCAGACGAGGCGGGGCGCCACTGCTCGGCAACACGGCGCACCACATTCTGTAGCCGTTTCAGCGCTTCCAAACCGTTGGTGCCACCGACCTCTTCGGCGTTGCCTGCCGCGACGTCGGAATCTTCGCCTGACTCGGATGCCGGAATGGAGATCACCAACAAGACCCCAGACGTGCCTTTTGTGGCCTCGGTCAGCGACTGAGCGAAGGTGAACTGATCGTCGAATGTGCCTCCGGCCAGGTCGTCACGGCCGAGCAACGACCGGGCATACGCCACCCATTCGTCAACGAGGATGACGGCCGGCGCGTACTTCGCGAGCAGATCGTGCAATGCCTCACCCGGTGTGGTGCGGTCGGCGTCGGCCTTGGCCACGAGCGCGAATGCTTCGGGACCGCCGAGCTGCCAGGCTAGTTCGCCCCAGATGGTGTTGATCTGGGTGCCGTCGTCCTTGGTCACCCCGGCAGGGCTGAAGTGGTTGCCGACGATGGCGACGCGATTGACCTTGCTGCCGGTGTAGCCGTTCTTGGTAAGTAGTTCCTGGGTTTCCTGTGGGAACTCTCCGACCGGCAGCCCAGCTGCGACGTGCCACAGCGCGAGCATCGAGTGCGTCTTGCCTCCACCAAAATTGGTTTGCAAGTTGATGACTGGGGGAGCATTATCGTCGCCGGAGAGGCGGCGTACTGCCCGTCCGACCAGATCGGTCAATCCCTCTGTTAGGTAGGTGCGGCGAAAAAACTCGACAGCATCGGCATAGTCGACATCCTGCTCGCCACCGAAGGCCACCTTGTAGAGGTCGGCAGCGAATTCGGATGCAGCGAAGTTCCCGGTGGCGACGTCGTCGTGCGGCGGCAGGACGTCGCGCCATGGTTTGAGGCCAGTGGATTCGGGATTGTCGACAGCCGCTTTAAGGACCTTCTTGTCGTCCTTATCGGCGGTGACCCGGCGTAGGTTGAGCCGGATGGTCTGCAACTCGGCGGCCTCGTCGGTGGCGTTGATCAGTTTGAGTAGTCGCTCGCCGGTGTCGAGGGCTCGGTAAGCATCGTCGTCGGTGAAGGTTCCGTTGTGCGCCCAATTGTTTCGGACTTCACGCAGTTCAATAGCGAACGATTCACCCGCCTTGCCCAGCGTCTTGCTGAAGGGGTACCAGCCCTTTTTGAAACCCGCGGTGATGTTCGACTCTGTCAACATGCGGAACTGCACCTGTGGGTCGTGAGCGCTATAAGTCTTCGTGCTGGATGCACCGTCTTTGGCCTGCACGAGCTTCGGCCAGGCCGCACCA
The DNA here is from genome assembly GCF_000276825.1 of Mycobacterium paraintracellulare. Lineage (NCBI taxonomy): Bacteria > Bacillati > Actinomycetota > Actinomycetes > Mycobacteriales > Mycobacteriaceae > Mycobacterium > Mycobacterium paraintracellulare. Next base: position 698,088 of record NC_016948.1, read on the forward strand.
GTCGCAGGGTCGCCCTGACCAATAACCAAGGAGATAAAGTCATCCAGAGGAGGGGCAATGATCTCGAACATTTTGTTGATGCGGTCACGGTTGCTCAGTGCCATGTCAGTCTGCGTCTTCCTCGAATTTGAATGAGCCCTGGGAAGTTGTCGTCGTTTCCGACTGCGCGGCGTCAACGATTTCCGGCCAGCTGGTGACGAGGCTGTTGAAGCTCAGTGCATCCTTGGTCCAGCCGTTGGCCTCGGCGACTCGGAACAGCAAGTGTGCGAGTTCCTTGACCAGGTCGGGATCGATCGCACCGTCTGGGCGGGAGAGCGCGGTACGCAAGAAGTCGCCGGCCGGAGTGATGCCGTCACCTTCAAGAAGCTTGATGAGGTGGTGAAGTGCTTCCCAGTTGCTGGTGTGAGGATCGGCGAGGACGTCATAATCCGCTTCCAGATCCGACGGCTTGATCAAGTGAACCTTGCCGGCTCGGCTGGAGAGGATCCCGCCGCGATCCATCGCGTCGACCGTAGTGTTGCGCGCATTGGCAAGATTATTGGCATCGCCAAAAGCTCCAGTGCCAAATCCATGTTGGCGATACCAGGCAATCGCGAACCGGCTCGTGGCGTCGAAGTCGCCTTCCTGTTCGTTGAGTACTTGGTCAAGGACCTCGTTGATCCGCGCCAAGGCGGATCGAACCGACATCTTCGATCCGTCCGGTTCCAGCACACCTGAGTACCGCGAAAACACCGCCATACCCGGACCAATCGCGGCCTGCGGCAGGTCAACCGGTGCAATCGCCCCCTGCTGCAGGTCCTTAAGTGCTGCGGGAAGCTCTGCCTTAAGGGTCGCGACGAACTGGCGTCGGTCAGTTTGCGGTGCGTCTTCAGGTCGGGGACGCAGTGCCAATACGATTGATGACGCCAGAGCGTTGGTGCCTACGCTGATCATCCTTCCCCCACGCTCACTTCGTAGAGGCCAGGTTGCAGTGACTTCCCATCCCGAGCGGATCATGCCCTCTAGCAACGTTTCCCAGCCGGTCGAAGCCTCACCGGCATCAGTGGTTTCGGATTGCTTGAACGCGTAGTACACCGTGATGGGGAAGTCTGTTAGAACAGATTCGCGTGCCCGGCGGAAAACTTCCTGAAACCCTTTCTCGAAGAATGCTTGGGCACCGTCCTTGCCGCCGTGCCGGTATGGGTTCGCTACAAGCTCCTCTGCTTTGGGCACCAACATGGTGCTCAGCAGTTTCGGATGGATCGTTCGCAGTGAGCGGCGCAGCCACACGTAAAAGAAGTCCGAGAGATCGGAGTAGCCGATGTTGTCGTAGTAGGGCGGGTCTGTCGAGATCAACATGCCACCGAGTGGACGGTCGCTTGCGCTGGCCTGCAACGCTTCGCCTTGAAGTCCTGGACACAGGCGATCCAGTGCCTCGCCCATTGATCTCGTGGCTATAACGATGTCACCGGCTGCGCCCGCGAATGGCGATACCTCAACGAAATCCCAAGCCATGGGGATTGCTTGCCGCGCGAAAAGATTGCGCGCCTGGTCTCTGCTGTTCGACCACGTCACAAGGGAGTTGCCGAGATCGGTAGTACGGCTTACGCCCATTCCGAGGTAGGTAGCTACCGCGTCGGCGTAGGCGTCGGCGCCGATTCCGCCTGCTTCGAGGCGTCCGTCCTCCCGCATGCCCGCTGCGAGGGCGTCGGCCACTACCTGCTCTCGGGCTTCGGTGACGAGGTCACTGAAAGTGGTCAGTGCCGTGAGTTGCCTTGCAGTGAATGCATCGCACCAGCGTGGCATCCCGTACATGGGAAGCCTGTCGACGTCGTGGTTTGGTGTCGGGATCTCCTGATCGGGTACATCTGCGGGGCGTAACACATGCGCCGCGGCTTCGTGTTCGGGTGTAGGGGGTACGTAGACGCGGGTGCGGTTACCTTCGGCGACAGTGGCCATGAGCTGTGCGCCGATTCGTCTGCCTTGCCCCTCAGATCGGATGTATTTCAGGTCGGCGGTGGTTCCGCAGCCGATGCAAGTAGCCCCGGCCCGGCTCATGGTCCCGTCGGCGTCCATGGCGGGAGTGCGCGCGGGGTTGTGGCCAATGCTGAATCGCACCTTGCCGTCTACCACGGATGGGACAACGTAGGCCTCTTTCCCCTTCTTTCTACCGAGCCACCATGAGCGCACCAGCGGCATCGAGATGCCGCACGCGGGGTTGGGGCAGGTCACGGTGCGCGCCCAGATCCAAGCAATGACGGTAGCCCGCGACCCGTCGGGCAGGGTGGCCTTTGGGTAGAGGTGCCCAATGCGCTTCTCTGCTTCGTCGCGCATCCACAGGCCGTAGCGGCGGACATCTTCGGCCAGTCCGGTAGCGCGCGGCCACGGATGGGCGAGCTGATCCCTTGCGACCTCTGGAGACACGGGGGGTCGGTCGGAGAACTTCGGAGGGATCTCGATAAGTGCCTTATTGATAAGCACAGCAACAGGATTCAGGTCTGATGCGTGTGCTTCGAGTCCAAGGCGCTGGGCTTCAAGCGGGATGGTGCCGCCGCCGGCGAATGGGTCGAGGATCGGTGGGGGATTGCGGTCGGTGGAGTTGAGGATCTCGGCGTGTGCCTCGGCGAGCAGCTTCTCGTCCTGAATGTTTTCCCAGACGACGAGGCGTTCGATGAGCTTGTGCAGGCGCTCGCGTTCTTTCCGCTGAAGTTCCTCGGTGGGGAACTCGTCAGGATGTGACGACGGATCGTCGACGAGTTGCGCGAAAAGAACTGCGCGAGCGGCAGCGAGGGGCCGTCTTGCCCACCACAGGTGCAATGTGGACGGGTGACCATGACGTATCGACTTCTCGCGGGCAGACTCCCGGTTGATCGCCTCCAACGGTAGGGCCACTTCAATCAACTTGCGCTTTTGAACCACATCGACCCCTCTGCCCATGTCGCGGGCATGACCATGCGGCGCCGCAGCGCCACTTCCTGCTGAGCAAACTTATCGGCGCCGCTCAACGAAACCTGGCTTATCGCCGAGGTTCGCCCCGTTGAGCATGCGAGTATTTGGTTGTGGCGAGCGTCGCGGGTGCGTTCAAGAGGGCTCGTGCGCATTCCGTGCAACACATGGCGGCGTGCGAGCGAGCACAGCTGCGGTGGGGCGAAACGGCCGTCAGCGAGATCGTGATGTCTCGAGCCGCGGCAGCGGTAAGCGTTGTGCCGTTTACCCAGAACGCCGAGGCCGTCAGTGGCGCTGACTGGGTTTGGTGGTGGGTGGATTCCACGTCGGCCTACGGGATGCTGGTGCAAGCGAAGCGCCTGACCATGCACCATGGCCGGTGGCGCTTTGATTTCGGATACCCCGGCGGGGCGGGCCGTCAGAGGGCGAATCTGAGGTCGACGGCGGCGAGCCTTGACTTGATACCCGTCTACGCGCTCTACCTGGGCACTGGCGAGTACCGGAATTGGGAGCCGTGTCCTGACGATCATCGGGGCAGGCGATGTCCATCGTGTGTGAAACGGTCCATATCCCTGATGCCGGCGCTGTTGGCTGACCCGGCGATCGTCCACGATTCCGCGATCACTTACGAACGCTCGGTTGCGCTTGAAGATTTGTGGACCCCAAGTCCGGGGCGGGCGTTGCCCATACCGACGCTGCTGGAGCAGATGGACCCGGACCTCGTCAGTTTTCTCCTGAGCCCACAGAAAGGTGCTCGGGCAGTGGCAAAGTCGGTGATCGACCGAGTCCTCAGAGTACGTGCGGGACAGTTCAGCGCAGTTTCGTCTTCCGCTTCGAGCATGATGGACGAAGGCGGCCATGACCAGCTCGGACCGGTCTTCCCCGACGTGCCCTCCGACACCGGCCACTGGGGTGTTCCCTACTTCAAGCACGTACTCGATCCTCTGCGCCACGTCCCACCCGACTACGTGCTCGAAATCGAGTCGCGGGAACTCGACGCCAATGAATTGGCGTCGAACATGCCCGACGATGTGGCAGGGGTCGTCGTTGTGCGGCTGCCTCAGAATGGTTGAGTCCCCTTCGCCCACATTTTCGCCCAATCGCCGCGGATACCGGTCGAGTCAAAGTCGCCGAGTTCGGTTGTCGCGAAGGGATTGTCGAGATATCGTACCTCGTCGTGCTGCTGCCCACGTGGATCGACCGCCACGAGGGCGAGTCGGTAGCGCGGCACTGAGTTCTTGCCGACCATCACCTCGTTGTGGGTGACGAAGAAGTGTTTTGCGCCGTCGATACGCGCCTTGACTTCGATACGGTAGGTGTCGCCGTTTGGCGCATACGATAGGACGTCAAATCCTTTGTTGTTGAAGGCCTGTTCTACCGGAGTGCGGCCGAGTTGGCGTTCGCGGACAAGCACCAGTTCTACTCCGCGGCGCTCGACTTCTTTAGTTTCCTTCGCATGGATGGGCGCTGTCGCTGGCAGATCTGCGTCGAGCATCCCGACCGGCAGAACGAGCGCCGCCGTGAGGATGCGTGGCGGCTTCGTCGACATCAGCGCCTGCTGATCGACGGTTGCCAGCCGCCTGCGCAGCCGGGCGTCCAGCTCGACAGCTTTGCGGTTCAGGCTCTCGGCGGACTCCTTGGCCTTCTCGCCGGCTTGCTCCCTCTCGGCAGCAACCGTCGCCTCAAGGAGCAGTCGATCTCGTTCGTGTTCAAGGCGTTTCGTAACTAGTTCACGAGTCTTCGCCAATTCGGCGGCACGTCGGGGCTGCACCTCGGCCAGGTATTCCGGGAGCTGGTTGGCGATGATCCAACTGATCGCCCGGTCCTCCGCTTCGGCTAGCCACGGGAGCTGTCGCGCGGCCGTCACTACCGACACCTCGGGGGCGGCGACACAGTCAAGATAGGGCGCTGGGCCGGCGGGACTCACAGTGCCCATGCTGTCGACATAGGCGTACCCGAACCGTCGCGACACTGTCGCCCCAGTCGCGTCGGCGACCTCCTCGATCACACCAACCAGCATGTGCGGTTCCTCGAGGGTTGAGGACACCAAGACGGTGCCGCTGTTCAAGACAGCGCCGTGGCGGCGGATCGCCTCATCCATTACCGCGTCGTGCAGCGGATGGCCGGGCGAGAGCAGGTCAGCACGGACCAAACCATCGGGTTGGACTTGCCCGAGGTCGAAGGTGACTCGCTCGTACCTGGTGGCGATCGGCCCGAACTTGCCGGACCGGATCTGTGCAGGGACGTTCGCGATTTCGTAGCGACCCTGCTCACGTTTGGCGATGCGCCCGCCCAGCCGAGTAAACGCCGCCTTGAATGCTAACTCGATGTAGTGCGGCTGCAGCCTGCGTGCCCGGGCTTCGTCCATCGCCGCGCGCAGCTTCTCCAGGTCGGCCTCGGCCAGATGCTCTGAAGCCAGGGAACGTTCTTCGAGTAGTTCTTTTAACCCTTCCGACACCTGGCCGTCGATCACCTCGTGCATCTTGGCCTTCACCTCGGGCTGATCGCCGTAGCGGATCGCTTGCAGTAGCAGATCCCGTAGCGACGTTTCGGCGAACGCCTCACCTAGTACGTCGAACACCTTGCCGCCGTAGGCTTTTCGCTGTTCTTCGATCTTGACCAGCAGCCGCACGAATACGTCACCTTCGCGGGTGTTGCTCGCGACCAGGTTCCACAGTCGGCACACTTCTTCTTGGCCGATGCGGTGGATGCGGCCGAATCGCTGCTCAATGCGATTCGGATTCCATGGCAGGTCGTAGTTCACCATCAGGTGCGCGGCCTGCAGGTTCAGGCCCTCGCCGGCAGCATCTGTGGCGAGCAGGATTTGGCAGTCGCGGTTCTTGGTGAACTCCTCAGTGATTACCCGCCGTTCCAATCGACGCACGCCGCCGTGAATGGCCTGTACGGCAGCGGGTTTACCTAGCAGCGATCGAATCCTGGTGGCCAGGTAGTCCAGGGTGTCGCGGTGCTCCGTGAAGATGATGAACTTGCGCGGTACGCCGTTCGCGTCGGTGGTCAGCGCGTTGTCCTGAAGAATCGTGCTCAGCTCGGTCCATTTGCGGTCTGTACCCGCGTCGCGGACTTGCTTGGCGACCTCGGTCAGGTCGGCAAGTTCGAGTAGCTCGGCGTTGAGTTCTTCGACGGTCTGGGCGGCGGTGGCGGCGTCGAGCAGCTCTTCCTCTATGGTCTCGATTTCCTCGGCGTTGTAATCGTCAGCATCCAGTCCGCTGACGTCGATGCTGGGCTCCTTCTCGACGTAGGTGCCGTTAAGGATCGCTTGCTTCTTGCGTTCCAGCCGCTCGCTGCGGCGGACGAGGCTCCGGTAGATGGCTTCTGGGCTCGACGCCAAGCGTCGTTGCAGCACGGTCAGGGCGAACCCGACGGTGTTCTTGCGTTTGCCGCCGATCTTGTCGGCGCGGTTCATGCCCTCACGCACGTAAGCGGTTACCTGCTCGTAGAGGTCGTACTCCAGCGCGGTCAGCTCGTAGGGCACGGTCTCGGCGATCCGCTCCGGGAACAGTTTTTTGCCCTCGAAGGTGAGCAAGTCTTCCTTGACCATGCGGCGCATGATGTCTTTGGTGTAGGCCGTCGTCTTCTGCTTGCCCTCGAATCGGTCGCGATCGAGCAGGGTCAGGAATAGTTGGAAATCTTCCTCCTTGCCGGAGTGCGGCGTGGCCGTCATCAACAGCAGATGGCGGGTGATGGAACCGAGCAGCTCGCCGAGCAGGAAGCGTTTCGTCTTTTCCAATTTGGCGCCGAAGTAGTGCGCGCCCATGCGGTGCGCCTCGTCCACGATCACCAGGTCCCACTCGGTGTCTTTGAGCTGCTGCTGTAACTCCTCGTTGCGAGAGAGCTGATCCATGCGGGCGATCAGCAGCGGGTTGGTCTCGAAGACGTTGAGGTTCACGTTGGCGTCGATCAGCTGATTGGTCAGCAGGTCGAAGCGCAGCCCGAATTTGAAGAACAGCTCGTCCTGCCACTGCTCGACCAGTCCGCCCGGGGCGACGATGAGGCACTGCTTGACGTCGTCGCGGAGAATCAGCTCCTTGATGTAGAGGCCGGCCATGATGGTCTTGCCGGCGCCCGGATCATCAGCGAGCAGGAACCTCAGTGGGGTGCGGGGGAGCAACTCGCCGTAGACCGCGCGGATTTGGTGGGGCAGCGGACGCACGTCGCTGGTGGCCACTGCAAGCATCGGGTCGAATAGGCCCGCCAGCTGGATGCGCTGGGCCTCCGCGACGAGTTTGAAGTCGGTTGCCGGGGCGTCGAAGGCGCGGGTGCCGGACTGGGCGATCGTCAGTGCATCCTGGTCATTGCGGAACAAGACCTGCTGTCCGAGATGGCCTGCCGAGGTCTTGTACGTCAGCTCAAGTGCATCGGTGCCGTGCCATTGGGTGGCGACGACGGTGATCACCGCGGCGGGGATCAACCCGTCGACGCGCAGCCCGGGCTTGAGCTCCTCAAGCAGCACTTTTGCCTCCCCTCTCGACAGCCAAACTACGTTAGTCGAGGTGGCCGACAAGTGCGATGACCTTGTTGGATTGCTTGCCCCCGGTGGCGGCAACCGCGGCTGGTCAGTCACCGACCAGAACGGCACTGTTGGGCTTGCCCCGAATCGGTCAGCCTGGTTGCTTGGTCTCTTCCGCCAGCAGCGGCAGCAGGATTTCGGCGACCTCGGTCATGCTGTGCCGTGTCACTAGCAGCTCAAGGATCTGTTCCGGGGTCTGCGGCGGGTTGCTTCGGCGATTCGACATCTCTCTCAACGCACGGAGTCCAGCGTGCGGGTGGGCCGACACCGTGTTGGCCGCGAACTCTTGTGGCAGCACGACCTCGATATCAGCCTCCACGAGCACGTGCGCTGTGCTGAACCCAGCCCGGCGATCGTCGGTGACGATAGCGTCGGCTTTACCGATGATCGCGGCGTGGGCGACGTGGCCGTCATCGGGATCGTTGAGCCCGTAGCGGTACTCCCGGTCTTTGGGGGCTTGGACCTCCGAGCCCGGAAACGCCTGCTTCAGCTGATCGAAAAGGTGCCGTCGGCGGCTGGCGCTATCGCTGATCCCGCGCTTGTCGTGCAGGCCGGCCAGTACGTAGTCCAGCTCGAAGAGAATGCCAGATCCCCAGATGGGCGCGTACGCCTCCTCGGTGGCCAACTGCAGCAGGAAGTCACGCTGAAGGCTCGGCACCAGGGCACAGGTGTCGAGGACAGCGCGATACACATGGGCGAGTCTTTCAGACGCCGCGGACGGTCAACGCTTACGTTTCGCTTCGCCGAGCAACTCGGCGACCTCGTCGGCGTCGGCGTCCGCGAACTCCTCCGAGCTCTTGGTGATGAACCGGTTGCGCCGGGCGTGAAGCTCCTCGCGGTAGGCGAGGACATCGGCAAGCCGCAACTTGCGTCGGACCGCGCCGGGCACGTGTGCGTCTAACTCGCCGTCCTGGATAAGGCGAACCACCGTGGGGCGGCTGAGACCGAGGATCTCAGCGGCCTGCTGGGTGGAGATTTCCTGATCGCGGGTCAGGATGCTGATCGACTGGCCGTGACTAAGGGCGTGGGCGACACGCTTGAGAACGTCGTATAGCTGTTCGGTCAGCTCGACACGATCGTGTTCGCCTGCACCGGATAGGAAGAAGGCGGGCTCAGGAGAGGTCCCGTGACGGGCCTCGTGCGCCTCGATGAAGCTGAGGACATCGGCAAGCCCATTGGCATCGGCCGGAGCCGGGTTGACAATCTCCGCGGAGGCGCTGCTCATGGGTCTCACTTCCGTTCGTCTCATCGCTGGAACTCAACCAATCGTAGCATAGTTACGAAAGTTACGAAAAGCGATTGGGTTTGAACTATGCCGAGCAGTGCAGCAGCGCCCGGGTTACCAGGGGATCCACTTTTCGGGAAATTGAAACCGCTGGACGTCGCGAGATGCGTACTTGCACCCATACGGTTGGACCATGGATCAACAACTTTGGCCCACAGCTCCGAGCGGACACCTTGAACCGGGTGTGCCTGACTTCGCACGATGGGGCGACGCGGCGCCCTTTGTCGCATTGTCCGAACGCCTGCACTCCAAGATGTGCACGCTGGCGAGTGATATCGATGACTTCGGAACCCACGTAAGCGACCCTGTGGTGATCAATCACCTTGTCATCCGGCTGGCTGGCACGGGTTTGAGCATCGCCGAGATAGTCCACTCTGTCTCCGGGAAGCTGGACCGATCACTGATCGACCTCAATCACTGGCAAGAAGTGTTGGAGGCGTTCGACGACGCTCAGCGTGCGTTTCGCAATGCCTGTGGTGCAGCGCAAGACGCCATCGAGGTCATGCGCAATCACACGCATGTCCGGCCTGAGGCGACAAGTGAGTCGTCGTAGCCGCACCGAATAAGGCGATCGCGAGCTGGGAGGCGAACGCCGGCCCGTTGTTCGCCAGCGCGTAGCCGCCGGCCAGCCCGCCTTGATTGCAGAGCGTTCGACGCCGTCGAACCCGACGGTGCGTCACAACACCGGTGTTGCGAATGATGCGCGGGACCAGGCGCGTGGCCGTGCGCGGGACCACGGCAGTGGGGAAGTGACTACCCGAATGGCCGTACACCGCCTGGTTCCGCGACCACCGCCGCACGATCCGGCGGGCAGCGATGTACGCGTCCTGGGTCACCTCGACGGCGACAATGGCTTTCTTGAGTCCGTAAACACCCCAGAACCGGCCCGGCCCGCGGCCGGGCTCCCGCCATAGCTCTGGCACGATGTGCTGATACTCCTTGTCGCCGTGCATGTTTGGTGATGAATGCTTGGTGAAGTAGATGGCCAGCCGCTTCGGATCGCACGCCCGCAAGCCATTGCGCACGTCGATCGCGGTCCCGGCGAGCCGGTGCCGGGCCTTCTGCTCGGCGTTGGGATGGTCGACAACCTGAGCCCACGTCTCGGACAGCCATTTGGCGAAGCCCCAACCAGAGCGACCCGGCGAGATCGGTGGCGCCATCCATAGATGGATGTGCGGAGCGCCGCGTCGCTGAAACTCTAGCTTCCAGATGTATCGGGCCGGCTCGCCATACTCGCGCTGAAAGCGCTTGCGCCACAACACCATATGCCGCTTCACGCTGGTTCCATCCGGGGCAACGGCTTCCCAGTCGCCGGGATAGGTGAGTGTGACCATCGACGGCACGCGACCGGATTCCACCAGTGGGCGGTAGTCAAGTTCGGCGAAGGTGCGGCACATCGACGACCGTGACTTTCGGGACCACTCAGTGATGACACCCCCGGAAATGCGCTGTTCATCTTCCGTATGGCTCCGTCGTGTCGAAGACACGACGGCCCGATCACGGTGCCCGGCCTCGCAGTAGAGGTCATTCCGGACATGGAACTTCGTGTCGTCAACATCCCGTTGGTGATGGCTAACTGCCCGTTCGGAGGTCATTTCGGCCCGGACCGGATTGGTCCACCCCAGCCGCACGACACCGGGCCCGATGGAGATGCGAAACCGCCCGGATTCCGGTTCGACTCCGCGACGCTCCGCGCCACACGCCCACGGTGCCGCCGGTTCGAACAGGGCCGCAGCTTCGGTGACCATCTCGGGCGTCGGGAACCGAAGGGCCAACGCGTCGATCGCCCGCAGCTCGCCGGTCGCGATGCTGTCGCCAACCGACTCGCGGACATTTTCGGCACATATAACAAGCCCGCCGGCCGGGGCCGGGTTGAGGCCGGGTGCCTCGGTCGATGTCCGGCCGACCGCTGTCGCTCTCGCGCCCTGCGGCCTGGCGGCCTCGGTCGCTCGCGACCTCCCGTCAACCGAGGCGCCCGGAGAACCAGGCCCTAATGGCGGCCCATCGGGTGCCGATGTCGAGCCGCCCGCCGATAGTGTCGAGCCGGTAGTTGATGATGCGATGCTGGGCATCGGGATGCCTGCTCCCCGGAGCCCCCGAAGCCGCCCGCAACGCAAGCGGCAACGCCGAAGCTCCCGGTCGGGAGTGCAAGCACCGTGTCCGGTTTATGTCCGTTCGCCGGACAGACTGAATGCGTCAGCGCAGCTCAACGCGACGCATAAGACGCATAGACTCAGATAAACCGCAGGTCAGTGGCTATCTCGTCCGCCTGAAAAGCGGAAGGTCGGCGGTTCGATCCCGCCCCTGGCCACCACGATGGTGATCACCAATCGATCGTTTGACCCGTCGGCTGCATGGACGGTCGCCAAGTGCCAGCAGGCCCCGTGGGCGCTGCTGGCGGGCGGTCGACGACCACGGCGGGCTGGGCCGCCATTGATGGGCGAAGCCCTTACTTGAGCATGCTCCCGGCATCGACGGTGACCGGAAGACCTGTGATGTAACGCGATTCGTCGGAAGCCAGGAACAGCACCGCGTTGCTGATGTCCACCGGCTCGACCCAGCCGACCGGCAGCACGTGCATGAACTGCGCGGCCACCTTGAGGTCATCCGGGCCGGGATTCTTCAGGTCGGGCCGGAACAGCTTCATCGTCCCCTCGTTCATGAACATGGGCGTGTTCACGTTGGTGGGGTGCACCGAGTTCACCCGAATGAAGTGCTCGCCGAGTTCGACGGCGAAGGTGCGCATCAGGCCGACTACGCCGTGCTTGGCGGCGATGTAGTGACCGGTGTGCGGGTAGGCCTTGAGGCCGCCGACCGAGCTGGTCAGAATGATTGAGCCGCCCTGGCCCTGGGAAATCAGGTGCGGCACACCGGCTTTGACGGTTTTCCAGACGCCGGAAAGGTTGACGTCGATCATGTCGCGCCAGTCATCTTCGCTGGTTTTGTCCAAAGTCTGGCCGCCGTTGCCGATTCCGGCGTTGGCGCAGATGATGTCCAACCGGCCCAGCTGCTCGACGCCGCTGTCCACCGCCGCTTTCAGCGCGTCGTAATCGCGAACGTCGACCTCGGCGGTCACGATGCGGCGGTTCAGGCCCTTGATGAGGTCGGCCGTCTCGGCCAGGTCATCGGGCGTCGACGGCGGGATCTCGCTGCTGCTACTGATCGGCGTGCAGATGTCGACCGCGATGATGTCGGCACCTTCCTGCGCCAGGCGCACCGCGTGGCTGCGGCCCTGGCCGCGAGCCGCCCCGGTGATGAACGCGACCTTGCCCTCAACTCTTCCACCCATGACTGCACCTCACCTAGACGTGGCCGACAATTCTTTGTCGATCGATCAGGAAGGTTGGCATCATTCGTGCGCAGTGTCAACAGACGTGTGCCCGACCGCCCGCTCGGTGGCCGGGATGCGGAAACGGTCCTGTCGCCGCTGCGGTGGCGCCGGCCGGTGCTAGCGGCCGGGCGTGGACGCGGCCGCGGGCGCCGTCAGCAGGCTCATCTGGCGTTCGGCGAACGCGCGCAGCTCGTCGTGTCCCTGGGTGACGCCGACGGCGCTCTCGTTGCACAGGCTGCGGGCCACCTGCGCGATCAGCATCGAGATCGCGACCGGGGGATATTCCTCGAGATCGACTCCGTTGGCGCGTAGCACCATGGTGACGGCCGCGGTCTCGATGTCACGAACGCGCTCGGCGTAGGCCTTGAGTTCGGCGCCAATTGCCTTGCGGTGGTTGGCCAATGCCATGAACTCGGCGTTGAGTGCGGTCACCGCCGTGTCGCTGTTCATCGCCCACAGCGCTCGCAGCGGGTCGTCCTCGGATAGCAGGGCGCGCATGCGCGTCAGCGCGGTCTCGGCACCGGCGCGCAGCACCTCGACGAACAGGTCGTCCATCGTGGGGAAGTAGTAATAGACCAGTGCCTGCTTGACGCCGGCCTCGGCGGCGACCCGCCGGGAGGTGGCCGCGGCATAGCCTTCCTCGCGCATGATGCGGGCGGTGGCCTCGATCAGCTTGCTGCGCGCGCCGGCGTCGGGGTTCCGCTTGGGTTGGCGCGCCGCCGCGCGGTTGGGTGCGCCGGCTTTGCTTGACCGGCCCGCGCGATCCGTGGTAGGCATACCGCATCCTAACAATTTGGTCGATCGATCAGTTTGTGGAGCGGCAAACAAGGGATTGGAGGGCCGGTGACGACGGCTCGCATGCATGTGCGGGTGGATCCGCGCCTGTGTGAGGCGCATGCCCTCTGCGTGGAGATTGCCCCCGAGGTTTTCGAGCTGGGTGACGACGTCGCGACCTGCGACGAGCAACCGGCTGAAGCGTTGCGCCACAGCGTGGAGGCGGCCGTGGCCGCCTGTCCGCGCCAGGCCATCAGCGCCGTCGCCGGCGACACATCAGCGTGATGCACTGCGCTTTCCGGTGCCAGGAAAAGGAATTGGACTCATGACCGATCTCGCCAACGTCGACTACTTCACCGACGCCGACGTCGCGCAAGACCCCTATGACTACTGGGATTACCTGCGCAACCAGGGACCGGTGTTCCGCGAACCGCACTACGGGGTCGTGGCCGTCACCGGCTACCAGGAGGTGCAGGCGGCCTTCAAAGACGTCGATTCGTTTTCCGCGGTCAACGCGATCGGTGGTCCGTTCCCGCCGTTGCCGTTCACCCCGGAAGGCGACGACATCAGTGAGCAGATCGAGGCGCATCGCCACGAGTTCCCGATCTTCGAGCACATGGTCGTCATGGACCCGCCCGAGCACGACAAGGCGCGCTCACTACTCGGCCGGCTGCTGACCCCGCGCCGTCTGCAGGAAAACAAGGACTACATCTGGCAATTGGCCGACCGGCAATTCGACGAGTTCATCGCCAACGGCCACTGCGAGTTCCTCAGCGAGTACGCGAAGCCGTTCGCCACCCTGGCGATCGCCGATCTGCTCGGGGTTCCCGACGAGGACCGCCCGGAGATCCGCCGCAATCTCGGGGCCGGCAACGCGCCGGGCGCCCGAGTGGGCGCGCTGGATCACGAACCGGTGGGCAGCAACCCATTGCAGTACCTCGACGACCTGTTCAGCGCCTACATCACCGACCGGCGACGGCAACCCCGCGAAGACGTGCTGACCGGCCTGGCCACCGCCACGTACCCCGACGGCTCGGTCCCGCCGCTGTTGGAGGTCGTCCGGCCGGCGACGTTCCTGTTCGCGGCCGGGCAGGAGACCGTGACCAAACTGCTCAGCTCGGCGGTGCAGGTCCTCGGCGACGACCCCGAGCTGCAAGAGCGGCTGCGTTCAGATCGAAGCTTGATCGGCACGTTCATCGAGGAGGCACTGCGCATGCAGAGCCCCACCAAGGTGGACTTCCGGCTGGCACGGAAGACCACCACCCTGGGCGGGGTGCACATCCCGGCTGGCACCGTCCTCATGCTCTGTCTGGGTGCGGCCAACCGCGATCCGCGAAAGTTCGACAATCCCAACGAGTTCCGGCCCGATCGGAAGAACGTGCGCGAGCACATCGCATTCGGTCGCGGCATTCACACGTGCGCGGGCGCGCCGCTGGCGCGGGTGGAGGGACAGATCACCATCAACCGCCTCCTGGACCGCACGCGCAAATTCAGGATCAGCGAGGCCAAGCACGGATCGCCCAGTGGCCGTCAGTACCACTACGAGCCGACGTTCCTGCTGCGCGGCCTGACGGAGTTGCACATCGACTTCATCCCGGCCGACTGACGCCCGAGACGGCGGACATCAACTCTCCCAAACGGGCCAGGGCGGTGGTGTATTCGTGTTCGGGCGGTGACCCGTACCCGATGATGATTCCGTCTCTGCGGCGGCCCGTGCCGTGCCAGAACCGGGTCAGCCCGGTGAGGGCGATGTCGCGTCCGCGCGCCGCGCTCAACACCTCGGCCTCCGAAATGCCCTCGGGCAGCGCGACAACGGCGTGCAGGCCGGCCGAGATGCCCAACACCGGCATCCCGGGGGCGCAGCGGCCGAGGGTAACGACGAGGGCGTCGCGGCGGTTGCGGTAACGCCGCCGCATCCGCCGGATGTGCCGGTCGAGCGCTCCGGATTCGATCAACTCCGCGAATGTCAGCTGCGCGAGCACGTCGGTTCCGCGATCGGCGCGGCGCTTGGCTTCGACCACCCCGTCGACCAACGCGGCGGGTAACGCGAGCCAGCCGAGGCGGAGGCCGGGCGCCAGGCTCTTGCTGGCGCTGCCGGCGTAGACGACGTGTTCGGGCGCCAGGCCCTGCAGCGCGCCCACGGGGTGCCGGTCGTAACGAAATTCCCCGTCGTAGTCGTCCTCGATCAGATACGCGCCCCGGGTCGCGGCGATGTGCGCGAACTCGGTGCGCCGGTTGGCGTCGAGCGTCGCCCCGAGCGGAGCCTGGTGTGCCGGGGTGAGCACCGCCGCGGCGACGGCCGTATTGAATCCCTCGGGCCGCGCACCCCCGTGGTCGACGTCGAGGGGCTCGACGGTGAGCCCGCTCGCCGCCACCGTCGCGCGATGGTCGGGCAGGCAGGGATTCTCGAGCGCGATCGACCGGGCTCCGCCGTTGGCCAGCGCCTCGCACACCAGGCGGAGCCCCTGGGTGAACCCGCTGCAGACGACGATGTGCTCGCCGGTGGTGAGCACCCCCCGCACTCGACCCAGGTAGTTGGCCAGCGCCGCGCGCAAGCGTGGTGACCCGCGCGGGTCCGCCGGCCCCAGTTCGGCGTGGGGGGTGGCCTCGAGGACTCGGCGCAACGCGCGTAACCATTCGGCGCGCGGGAACATGCTGAGGTCCGGGCGGCCGAGGCGAAAATCGGCCGCGTAGCGCTGGGTAACCCGCATCGATTCGATCGGTGCCTGAACGTGCGGTCCGCCCGCCACCTGGGTGGCCGCGCCTGGACGGGTCCGGAGGTATCCCTCGGCCGCCAGTTGCGTGTAGACCTCGACGACGGTGCCGCGGGCAAGCCCGAGCTGTGTGGCGAGGGCACGCGAGGACGGCAGCGCCTCGCCCGCGGCGAGGCGTCCACCCCGGATGGCTTGTCGCAGAGCGGCTTCGAGCGCCGCACGCCGGCCCCGACCCGGGGGAAGTTCGAGGTGCAGGTCCACTCCGGTATCGCGACTGGTCCACGAATTCGGCATCGAATTGGACCTTACCGATGGGCCGGTGGGGTGGATAGCGTCAACACCGGGTGTTTGGTGCAAAGGGGAGACGATGGTTGATGTGGGCGCTCGGCGCCTCGATCGCGCGGCGAGTTGGACCGCCGAAGTCAATGCGTTTCAACGCGCTGCGGAAACGCTGCGGCCACCGGGGCGGCGGCTCGTGGAGGACACGTACTCCCGACATTTCGTCAAACACCCCGCATTGCGCGCCATGTTGGTTCATCGGTGCGCCGCCGACGCCGCTCTTCGGATATTTGACCACCTGTGGGGAGGCCTGCACGCCCACATCGCGCTTCGGGTGCGCTACGTCGACGACGCATGTGAGGCTGCGATCGCCGCGGGGATCGGCCAACTCGTGCTGCTGGGCGCGGGCTTCGACACCACCAGCCTTCGCCGCGCGGGGACCCCGGTGACGATCTTCGAGGTCGACGCGCCAACCACTCAAGCGCACAAGCGCCCGGTCGTCGAGCGGCTGTTGGCGCCGCGGCACAGCTGCCGAATCCATTGGGTCGCCTGCGATTTGGAACGGGACGCGCTGCGCGAAGCACTACTGGCCGCCGGCTTCGACCCCAACCAGCCCGCCCTCGTGGTGTGGCTCGGCGTCACTCCCTACCTGACCCGCGGCGCCATCGACGCGACCCTCGCCGACCTCGCCGGCCTCTGCACCCCGGGGAGTCGCCTCGTCCTGGACCACATCGCCGCGGGCGTCGTCACCGCCGACACCCCGTGGAAGAGCGCGGGCCGGATCACCCGGATGGTGGCCCGGCGCGGCGAACCGTATCGCAGCGACTTCACCGAGGCCGACCTGACCGCCACATTGGCAGCGCACGGATTCGAGCTGCGCGACCACGCGACCGTGCCCGCGCTGTTGCGCCGCTACGACCCGTCGCGCGCAAGCCGGCTCGCGGACGACGACTGGCTCGCCGTCGCGACGGCAGAACGCGAATGAGGCGCGCCCCGAGGGCCAGATAACCCGACGCGGACCGATCAACCGGGACAATGGCCCAATGCGTCGCGCAGGGGTGCTCAGGCTGGCCGCTTTCGCACTCATCCTGGGGTGCGGCCAGGCCTGGGGCACCCCTCGCGCCTCGGCGGGCCCCGACGTGCCGCCGGTCAGCGACGCCGCGCGGGCGGCCGGCTTCGTCGACGTCCGCACCGTCGTTCCCGACGCCGTGCTCGATCTGCGCTACGCGACGACCAACAACTTCACCCACACGCAGCTGTATCCGTCCGACGCCAGATGCCTTGTGCACCAATCGATGGCCCCCGGGCTCGCCGCCGCGGCCGGCGCGCTGCGACCGCAGGGCCACCTCCTGGTCTTCTGGGACTGCTATCGGCCGCATGACGTCCAGGTCAAGATGTTCAGCCTGGTCCCCAACCCCGCCTGGGTGGCACGACCTGGCCAATATGCGCGCAGCCATGAGTCGGGACGCTCGGTCGACGTGACGTTCACGACGCCGCAACAGCCCTGCACGTCGGGACTACACGCGGGTGGGCTGTGCCTGGCCGACATGGGCACCGACTTCGACGACTTCACCTCTCGGGCAACGGCGTTCAACACGCAGGGCATCAGCGCCGACGCGACGGCGAATCGGGCCGCGCTGCGCAACGCCATGAACTATGGCGGCCTGAAGGTGTATTCGGGCGAATGGTGGCATTTCGACGGTCCGGGCGCGGGTCTCGACCTCCCGATTCTCAACGTCCCCGTCGACTAGCGGTCTCATATACCGAGACACTTGTTTCATCATGTGGCTGATCGCCGTAGGCTGGCGAGATGAACGACCGGGCCAGTTACACGCACGGCCACCACGAGTCGGTGCTGCGCAGCCACCGCCGCCGCACCGCCGAAGACTCGGCGGCCTACCTGCTGCCCCACCTGAAACCGGGCCAGTCGGTGCTGGACGTCGGCTGCGGTCCCGGCACCATCACCGCTGACCTCGCCGCGCGCGTCGCACCCGGACCCGTCACCGCCGTCGACCAAGTCGCCGACGTCCTGGGCGTGGCCCGCACCGAAGCCCGACAACGCAACCTGTCCAACGTCTCTTTCGGCACCGCCGACGTGCACGACCTCGACTTTGCCGACGGCACATTCGATGTCGTCCACGCCCATCAGGTGCTACAGCACGTCGCCGACCCGGTGCGCGCCCTGCGTGAGATGCGGCGAGTGTGCGCGCCGGGCGGCATCGTGGCGGTCCGCGACGCCGACTATGCGGGGTTCATCTGGTACCCGCAGCTACCCGCCCTCGAGTTGTGGCGCGAGCTCTACCAACGCGTCGCCCGCGCCAACCGGGGCGAGCCGGACGCGGGCCGGCGGCTGCTGTCCTGGGCACAGCAGGCGGGATTCGACGACATCACGCCCACCGGCAGCCTGTGGTGCTACGCCACACCCGAGACGCGCGAATGGTGGGGCGGCATGTGGGCCGAGCGGATCCTTCATTCGACCGTGGCCAGTGACCTGGTGAGCCTCGAGCTGGCCACCCCGGCGCAGCTCGAGGAGATCTCCGCCGCCTGGCGAGAATGGGCCGCCGCCGAAGACGGTTGGGTTGCCATCCCGCACGGCGAAATCCTCTGCCGTGCTTAGGTATTCAGTCCAGAAATAGGTCCGGGATCGGCTGCTCGCCACCGCCGTATCGGGACAGAGCCGCAACCCCGGCCGATCGCAGCACCTCGGCGTCGATGTGGCACTGGCCCGTGGCTTTCCGGGCGGGTCGAGAGACGATCTCGACGGCGGCGTCGCCCATGATCTCCGGGCTGCGCGACGACGCGGCCAGCCGGTCGCCATCGGCCATGTTGGTGACCGCCGCGGTGGCGATGTAGGTCTCCGGCCACAGGCAGTTCACGCCGATCCCGTCGTCCGCGAACTCGGCCGCCCAGCCCAGCGACAGCAGCGTCATCCCGTACTTGGACAGCGTGTAGGCCGGGTGGGCGCCCAGCCAGCGGGGGTTCATGTTGAGCGGTGGCGAGATGGTCAGCACGTGCGGGTTGGCCGACTTCTGGAGGTGGGGCACGCACGCCTTGGTCAGCAGGAACGTGCCGCGCAGGTTGATCTCCTGCATGAGGTCGTATTTCTTGGCCGACAGCACGGCCGTCGGGTCGGTGGCGATGGCGCTGGCGTTGTTGACGCAGATGTCGATGCCGCCGAACCGCTGCACGGCCGCGTCGACCACGCGCTGCACGTCCTCTTCGCGGCGCACGTCGCCCACGACGGCCAGCGCCTTGCCGCCGGCGGACTCGACGTCGGCCGCCGCGGTGTGCACCGTCCCGGGCAGGCGCGGATGGGGTGTGTCGGTCTTGGCCAGCAGCACCACGTTGGCGCCGTGCCTGGCAGCGGCGATGCCAATCGCGAGTCCGATCCCGCGGCTCCCGCCGGAGATCACCACCGTGCGATCGGTGAGCACGTTGTCAGCCATTCGTCTCCTTTGACCTGGTCAAGCATGTGGTATTGGCATTCTCTTTTTTTGCAAGTACGTTATTCACCGATGGATAATACGGCCCACACTCCCTCCGGCATCCCGCTGCAGCCCGTATATGGGCCGGCGGATAGAGGCGCTGAGCCTCCCCAGCCCGGGGAGTTTCCCTTCACTCGCGGCAACTTCGCGTCGGGCTACCGCGGCAAGCTGTGGACCTTCCGCCAATATTCGGGGTTCGGCACCGCCGAGGAGTCCAATCGTCGGTACCGCTACCTGCTGGATCAGGGCGGGACCGGGTTGTCGGTGGCGCTCGACCTGCCGACGCAGTGCGGATACGACTCCGACGACCCAGAGTTCGGTGAGGAGGTCGGCCGGGTCGGCGTCGCGGTGGATACCCTGGCCGACTTCGAGATCCTCTTCGATGGCATCCCGCTGGACAAGCTCAGCACCAGCATGACCATCAACGGCACGGCGGCGATCCTGCTGGCCTTCTACGTCGCCGCGGCCGAGAAAAAGGGCATCCCGCGCTCGAAGCTCACCGGGACCATCCAGAACGACATCCTCAAGGAGTACGCCTCGCGCGGGACCTGGATCTGGCCGCCGGAGCCGTCTTTGCGGTTGATCGCGGACACCATCGAGTTCTGCGCCGCCGAGGTGCCCAGGTTCAACGCAATCTCGGTCGCCGGTGCGCATTTCCGCGACGCCGGGGCCAACGCCGTGCAGGAGATGGCGTTCACCCTCGCCGACGGCGTCACCTACTGCGACACTGTGGTGGAACGCGGCCGCATGACGATCGACCAGTTCGCGCCGCAGATCTCGTTCTTCTTCTACACCCACGGGGACTTCTTCGAAGAGATCGCCAAATACCGTGCGGGACGGCGGCGTTGGGCGACGATCGTGCGGGAGCGCTACGGGGCGACGAAGGACAAGGCGGCGATGTTCCGCTTCGGCTGCGTCTGCGGCGGGGCGTCGCTGTATGCCCCGCAGGCCCACAACAACATCGTCCGGGTGGCCTACGAAGCCATGGCCGCCGTATTGGGCGGCGTCCAGTCGATGTTCACGGCGGCCTGGGACGAACCATTCGCGCTGCCCACCGAGGAGACCACCACGCTGGCGTTGCGCACCCAGCAGATCCTCGCGCACGAAACCGGCGTGGCCAGTGTGGCCGACCCGCTGGGCGGCTCGTACTTCGTGGAGGCGCTGACCGACGCGACCGAGGAGCGCATCATCGAGATCATGTCCGACCTCGAGCGGCACGGAGGAATGGTCCATGCCATCGAGGACGGTTACCTACAGGGCCTGATCGCCGACGAGGCATTCAAGATCCACCAGGACATCGAGTCCGGCGACCGCCCGGTCGTCGGCGTCAACCGCTTCGTGACCGAGGAACCCGAACACGATGTCGTCACCTATGAGCTCGACGCTGAAGGGCGTGATCTTCAGCTCAAGCGGCTCTCCAAGGTAAAATCCGAAAGGGATTCGGCCGCAGTGAAATCCAGCCTCGCCGCCCTGTCGCGTTCCGCCGAAGGAGACGACAACCTGATGCACAAGTTGATCGACTGTGCCAACGCCTACTGCACGGTCGGGGAGATGGTCTCCGCGCTCAAAGCAGTGTGGGGCGAGTTCCAGCAGCCGGTGGTGTTCTAAGTGGCCGTTCGCGTTCTCGTTGCCAAACCCGGCCTGGACGGACACGACCGCGGCGCCAAGATCGTCGCCCGCACCCTGCGCGACGCCGGATTCGAGGTCATCTACACCGGCATCCGCCAGCGTATCGAGGACATCGCCTCGATCGCGGTGCAGGAAGACGTCGCCGTGGTCGGCCTGAGCATCCTGTCCGGTGCGCACCTGGCGCTCACCGCGCGCACCGTCGAGGCGCTGCGCGCCGCCGACGCCGCCGACATCTCGGTCGTCGTCGGCGGGACCATCCCGCACGCCGACGTCCCCAAACTGCTCTCCGCCGGGGCCGCGGCCGTATTCCCCACCGGGACACCGCTGGACAACCTGGTGCGCGACATCCGCGCGCTGACCGGGACCCCCGAGCCCGCTTCGGAAGAAAAAGAGGAACAGTGCGCGTCGGAGTAATGATCGGTGCCGAGCGTGGCGACATGGCCCGCAAGGTGCACAAGCTGGCCTCCGATATCGAATGGGCCGAATCCGCGGGGCTGGACACCGCGTGGATGCCGCAGGTGCCCAACGACTTCGACTGCCTGACCATGGTGTCGCTGATGGCCGCGCACAGCTCGCGCATCGAACTGGGTACCGCGGTGGTGCCGCTGCAGGCCCAGCATCCGATCGCGCTTGCCCGCCAAGCGCTTTCGACGCACGCGGTGGCAGGCGGACGGCTGGCTCTCGGTGTCGGGCCGTCGCACCACTGGATCATCCGGGACATGCTCGGCCTGCCGTACGAGAAGCCGGCCGCCTACACCCGCGATTACCTGCAGGTGCTCAACGCCGCCGTCGCCGGGCCGGGACCGGTCGACGTCGAGAACGATTCGTTCACCGTGCACAACCCGCTGGCGATCGGGGCCGATGTTCCGATGCCGGTGCTGGTCGCCGCGCTGGGACCGGTGATGCTGCAGCTCGCCGGTGAACTCGCCGACGGCACCGTGTTGTGGATGGCCGACGAGCGCGCGATCGGTGACCACATCGCGCCGAAGATCACCAAGGCCGCCGCCGATGCCGGGCGACCCCCGCCGCGGATCGTCGCGGGCATCCCGGTATGTCTGTGTGCGCCTTCGCAAGTCGAGGAGGCCAAGGAGCGGGCCAACCGCATCCTGGGGGAGGCCGAGGTGTCGCCCAACTACCAGCGCCTGCTCGACCGCGGCGATGCCCGCGACGTCGGCGACCTGTGCGCGGCCGGCGACTCCGAACAGATTCTGGCCAGGATGCGCCGATTCGCTGATGCCGGCGTGACCGATCTCTCGGTGCGGCTGCTGCCCATCGGTGACAGCCGGGACGAGCTGGTCGCGTCCAAGCGTCGTACCCGCGAAATGATCGCCTCGCTCGCCGCGGAATTGCGTTGACTCCCAGCAACACCGGGCCGCTGGCGGGGATCCGCATCCTTGAGGTCGGCACCATGCTGGCCGGCCCGTATGCCACCATGTTGCTCGCCGACCTCGGGGCCGAGGTCACCAAGATCGAGCCCGCCGGCGGCGAGATCTCCCGCAGCGTCGGCGCCACGTACTTCGCCAGCCTCAATCGGAACAAGTCCAGCATCTGCCTGGATTTGAATTCGGATGCGGGACAACAGCGCCTGGGCGACCTGGTCGGCGAATCCCACGCGCTGCTGGTGAACTTGAAGCCGTCGGCCATCCGCCGGTTGGGGCTCACCTACGAGCAGCTGCGAGGGCACAACGAGCGGATCGTCTGCGTGGCGATCACCGGCTTCGGTCTGTACGGCGGCGACGACCCTGCGTTCGACTACGTGGTGCAGGCCGGCGTCGGCACCGCGGCGCTGACCGGTGACCCCGACGGTCCGCCGACGCTGCCCGGCTACTCGTCGGCCGACAACTCCACCGGAATGTCGGCGGCGTTGGGGCTGTTGGCCAAGATCATCTCCGGCACCGGCGGGCAGGTGGACGTGTCGCTGCGCGACGTCATGTTGTCGCAGCTCAACTACCACGCCTCCGCCTACCTCAACAGCGGGGTGGAGCCGCAGCGGCGCCCCCACGGGGCGCACTCGTATTACGTTCCGGCTCAGCTGTTTCCGACCGCGGATGGCTATCTGGCGCTGTTCATCACCCATGACGGGTTCTGGAAGTCGTTCGCCGCGGAGGCAGGCATCGGTGGTTTCGAGACGATGGCCGAGCGGGTCGCCCGCCGCGACGAAGTGCTCGCCGTCGTCACGGCGATGCTGGCGACCGACAGCGCGGCCGGGTGGGAACGCCGGCTGCGCCCGCTCGGGGTTCCGGCGGCGGCCGTCAGGACCCTGCCCGAGGCCCTCGAGGCCACCCCGGAAGTGGTTGTGACAGCGGGTGATTTCCGTCTGGTGGGCAGCCCGATTCACGTCTCCGGCTACGAACCCGAGTACCGTCCACCGCCGGAACTGCCGAGCGTCGAGTAGTTGCGCCAGGATCGGCGATTTTCGCGCAACAAGTCGACGTTGGACGCAAAGGCGCTGGCTACGTCTCGCTGGTGAAAGGGGAATTCTCATGGGGCGCATCGGGATCCTGCGACGTTACCTGCGAAAGGCCGGGGTGTGGGCGTGAATGCCTTGCCAACGGTCGAGGATGTTATCGACTCGTACACCGGCCGATCGCACGTGGTGCTGCAATACGGCGCCACCACGAAGCGCCTCGTCGACCAAGCGAAGAAACCGGGCTTCTCGGCGGACAGTTGGAGACCGCTGGCCGAGCTGGTCGCCGTGGGCGAATTCGAGCGAATCGGTGCGTTCAAAGAGGTGATGAAGTGGCCGGACTATGTCGAATTCCTCACCAATTGGGCGACATCGTCGGAGTGGGAGTGTTCTTTCAAGCACATCACCGAGTCCGGCGGCCGCGTGTTTCTCGAACTCGAGGAACGGAGCGAGGTGGGCGAATTCCGTAGCGTGGTCAATTCGCTGACCGTCTATGAGTTCACCGATGATGACCGGATCCGGCACATAGACGTTTATCTCCAGATGACGCCGCCGCCGGCCGAGATGCTCAAAAGTTTTGAGGGAGTGGAACTGCCGCAAGGCTAGTCCGTCCGCCGAACGTCGAGTTATGGCGCCAGAATCGCCGATTTCGCGCAACACGTCGACGTTCGACGCCAAGGGATATGAGGTGCAACGATGGATCTGCAGCGGGTCGCCGACGAGCTCGAAATCACCGCGCTACTCAACAGATACGCCCGGGCCGTTGATGCCAAGGATTGGCAGCTGTACCGCTCGGTCTTCACCGACGACGCGCATATCGACTACTCGTCGGCGGGCGCGGCGGCGGGCCCTCGCGACGAGGTGGCCGCATGGCTGGAGCAGGGCTTCGGCGCGATCCCGATGTCGATGCACTACATCACCAACGTGGAAATCCTGGCGCTGCACGGCGATTCCGCGACAGTGCGCGCCATGTTCTACAACCCCATGCAGTTGCCGGGCATGGCGGAGTTGAGTTACTGCGGCGGCTACTACCACCACGAGCTGACGCGCACCGACGACGGTTGGCGCAGCCGCAGCCTGCGCGAGGAGAACGTGTGGTTCGTCAACCCGCCAACGGGCTGACGATGCCCCGAGCGTCGAGTTGTGGCGCAAAAATCGCCGATTTCGCCCAACAACTCGACGTTCGGCGTCAGGACGTGGCCAGCTGCTTTTCCTGATAACGCCGCGCCCACTCGGCGCGCGACCGGATCGACACATCCACGTCGGTTGCCTTGGCGCGCAGGGCCTTAACGGTCGCCTGCTCTCGGGGCGTGCGGGCGAACGGGTCCCAGCCGAAGAACCGGCAGGCGTTGGCCCAGGTGATCTTGTTGATGTCGGAGTCGTCGGCGCCGGCGGCGTTCAGTTCGGCCAGCACCTGTTCGGGCGCGTCGGGCCAGAAGCAGTCCGAGTGCGGGTAGTCGCACTCCCAGGCGATGATGTCGATGCCGATTTCGTGGCGCAGCTTCAGCGACGTCTTGTCGGTGACATAGCAGGCCAGCGAATGCTCGCGGAAGACGTCGCTGGGCAGCTTGTCGCCGAAGTCGCGGCGTAGCCACTTCTGGTTGGTGTAGTGGCGGTCGCTGCGGTCGAGGTAGAAGGGGATCCAGCCGATACCGCCTTCGGAGAAGGCGAATTTCAGGTCGGGGTAGTTGCGCATCGCCGGGCCCCACAGCAGGTCCTGGGCGCACATCGCCGAGACCTGGGTGGCCAGGATGATCATGTTGTCGATCGGGGCGTCGGGCGCCATGCTGATCGCCCCGAAGCCGGTGCCGATGTGCAGACACATCACCACGTTCTCCTCGGACAACGTGCGAAACACCGGCCCCCAGTAGTCCTCGTCGTGGTAGCTCGGAAGTCCTTCCAGATGCGGCAATTCCGGCATGGTGACCGCTCGGCAGCCCTTCGCGGCGACCCTACGGATCTCGGCGCACATGCCCTCTGGAGTCCAGGTCGGCAGGATCGCGATGGGGATGAACCGGTCCGGGTAGGAGCCGGCCCATTCGTCGATGTGCCAGTCGTTGTAGGCCGACACCATCACTAAGGTGACGTCCTCGCGCGTCATGTTGAGGTGCCGGGCCGAAAAGCCGGTGAACGTCGGGAAGCACATCGACGCGAGGATGCCGTTGCGGTTCATGTCACGGACGCGCTCGTGGACGTCGTAGACGCCCGGACGCATCTCGGCGAAGCCGGCGGGGTCGCGGCCCCACTCCTCGGCAGGCCACGACACCACGGCGTTGAGTCCGCTCACGCCCTGTGGCCGGCCCTGGTACATCCACTGGTCGACGCCCTTGTCATCGGTCACGACGATCGGTGCCTCGTCCCGGTACTTGGCGGGCACGTGGCGCAGGAACATGTCCGGCGGTTCGACCACGTGGTCGTCAATGCTCACCAGGATCAGGTCATCGGCCTTCATCAATGGGCTCCTCATGTGTGCGCGACGCGAGCTCGGTCAGCCGCTGCACTCGGTGGTGGTTTCGAGCAGTCGTGGAATCGGCGGCGGGTCCAGCTGCAGGGCGTCGGACATGTGCAGCTGCGGCCCGTTGGCGATCATGTTGTCCAGGATTGCCTGCAGATCGTCGCCTTCGATCTCGTAGATGGCCATGTAGGGGCCGTCGCCGTCGACGGGTCGCAGTCGACGTGCCGAGACGAATCCGTCCAGCGCCACCAGCTCACCCAGGTGCACCTCGTCGTACCAGGTGTTGTACTCGTCTTCCCGGTCGGGCGAGCTGGGCCGACTTTCCACGAGGATGATGCCCTTGGCCATCGCAATCTCTCCTGGCTGCTACTCGTAGCGCACCGTGATCGAGTCCGTATCCGGAACGCCCTGGCACGTCAGAATGTAGCCCTCTTCGACCTCGTCGGGTTCGAGAGCGTCGTTGACCCGCATGGTGGCGTGCCCCTCTTCGAGCTTGGCCATGCACGTCCCGCAGTTGCCGGCCTCGCAACTGAATGGCGGCTCCAGCCCGGCGCGCCGCGCGGTCTCCAGGAGCGTCTCGCCCGGCACCCTGGGCACCGAGACCTTTTTGCGGTCGAGATGAATCGTCACGGTTCCGGCGCCGGAGCCGTTTGTGGCCGGATCTGTCACCCGTGGGGTCTCCTCGATGATCCGGGTGACCGTCACGTAGACCGCCCCCTTCCGTACTTGCATTCTTCAGTATAGAGAATACTATTCTCACGAAGCGATAGCATCTTCTCAAGACTTGTATGGATGTCGGGTCAGCCCGGTCTGTCAGGGAAGGACGGGACGTGACCGAGCCGGCGGCGCTCGTGTTCGAGGAACGGCGATTCAGCGCGCCCGAACTCCACGCGTTGGCCGACGGATGGGCCGCGGCCCTGGCGAAAGACGGCGTCACAGCAGGTCAGCGGGTCGCGGTCATGGCGTCCAACCGGCCGGAGTTCCTCGCCGTGGTGCTCGCGATCTGGCGGCTGGCCGCCACGGCCGTCCTCATCAGCCCGGCCTGGAAACGCGACGAGGTCGACCACGCGCTCGCGCTGACGGGTCCCGCGCACGCCGTCGGCGACCACCCCGTGCTGGCCGGCCTGATGCCGATGCTGCACCTGGACGAGCCCGTCCCACCGGCCGACCTGGCCACCGGTCCTGCGCCGCCGGCTGAGGCCGACGCGGCGCTGGTGTTCAGCTCCGGCACCACCGGCCTGCCCAAGGCCGTCCGCCACACCCACGCCTCGCTGGACGAGGCCGTGCGGCACTGGCGCCACGCGCTGCAACTGACGCACCATGACCGGATCCAAGTTGCCACGCCACCGTCACACATCCTCGGGCTGCTGAACCTGCTGACCGCGTGGGAGACGGGCGCCTGCGTGCGGCTGCACCGCCGGTTCGACATCGACCGGGTGCTGCACCACATCGAAAGTGACCGCATCACAGTGGAAATGGCGGTCGCACCCATCGCGCTCGCCATCGCCTCGCACCCTGGCCTGGAATCCTATGACCTGTCGTCGCTGCGCTACATCATGTGGGGAGCCACACCGGTCAACGCCAACGTCGCGCAGACCGTGACCCGGCGCACCGGCGTGAGCTGGCTTCCGGCCTACGGGACCACGGAATTGCCTGTCATCGCCTGTAATCCGATCGAGGACGCGCGACTCGACACCGTCGGTCGCGCGGTACCCGGTGTGGACCTGCGGGTCGTCTCGCTGGAGACGGGCGAGCCGGTCGGCCCCGGTGAGGTCGGTGAGATTCAGGCCCGGTCGGCGTCGCTCATGGCCGGCTACCTGCCGGCCGAAGCGACCGGCGAGGCGATCCGGGATGGCTGGTATCGGACCGGAGACGTCGGGTGGCTGGATACCGGCGGCTGGCTGCGGATCTCCGACCGCCTCAAGGAGATGATCAAAGTCCGCGGCTTCCAGGTCGCCCCCGCCGAGATCGAGGCGGTGTTGCACGGTCATCCGGCGGTGAAAGACTGTGCGGTGTTCGGGATTCCCGACGGAACCAACGGCGAGGCGATCGTCGCCGCGGTCGCGACGTCCGCGCCCGTCGACGCGTCCCAGCTGACCGCCCTGGTGGACGAGAAGTTGGCGTCCTATAAACATCTGGGCCGAGTGGTGTTTGTGCCTGAAATTCCCCGCCTGCCCTCGGGCAAGGTGCTGCGCCGAGTGCTGAAGGAGCGCCATGGATGTACGTCTGACAACTGAACAACAGCAATTGCGCGACGCCGCCGCCAAGCTGGCCGACGATCTGGGACCGGCAACGGTCCAGGATCTCGACGACCAGAACCGAATCACGCGCCTGGACAAGCAGATCGAGTCCACGGGCTGGCGCTCGTTGCGCTCCGATGGGGCCTCGGGCGTCGAAGTGGCCATCGTGGCAGAGGAATTGGGGCGTCGTCTGGTTGACACGCCGTTTCTCGGCCCGGTGCTTGCCGACGATCTCGGCCGTCACATCGGGGAAGACGCCTCGGGGACAACGGTCGCGGTCGACGATCGGGTGATCGACGCTCGCGGCGCGCGGCGTGCGTTAGCGCTCTCGGGCGGCGCGGTCTCGGCCGTCGATGTGCAGGCGTTGACCGATGGCGTCGACCTCACGCGGGCCGAGGCGACGATCGTGGGTTCGCCGGTGGCGCTGGGCGAGGTGTCCCCTGAGGTTGCCGAGCAGTGGCGGGCACTGGCTCTGGTCACGACGACGGCGGACCTGGTCGGCGTCGCGCGCGGCGCGCACGCCGTCGCCTGCGACTACGCCAAGATCCGCGAACAATACGGCAAGCAGATCGGGTCGTACCAAGCCATCGCGCATCTGCTGGCCGAAAGCCTTGCGCTGATTGAAGGTTCGGTCAGCGTGTTGCGCCACGCCGCGTGGGCCGTCGACGAGTTGGCACCCGCCGAAGCCATTCGGGCCGCCCAGATCGCCAAGGTCTATTGCGCGCGCGCCACCCGAACCGTCTGTGAGACGGCCATTCAGGTGCACGGCGGCATCGGCAACACCTGGGAATGCGTGGCGCACGTCTACCTGCGCCGCGCCCTGACCTCGACCGAGCTGTGGCCGGTCGCGTTGAAGGAGATCGATCTTGGACTTTCGTGACTCACCCGACGAGGCCGCCTTCCGAGAGCGGCTGCGCACCTGGCTTTCCGCGCACGCCAAGGAGTTCTCCGGCACCGGGGACGAGTATTGGGCGCGCATGGCCGACTGGCATCGCGCCCTGTACGACAACGGCTTTTTCGGCCTGTCCTGGCCCCGCGAGTGGGGCGGGCAGGACCTGGCGCCGGTCTACGACGTCATCGTCGACGAGGAGCTGGTGCGTGCGGGCGCACCGCCGCGGCCCAGCGTCGGCTATCTGGTGTACGGCATCGGCGAGCACGCCAACGACGAGGTGCGCAAGCGCTTCCTGCCCGGCATCATCAACGGCAGCGAGCGGTGGTGCCAGGGCTTCAGCGAGCCGGGCGCCGGTTCGGATCTGGCCTCGCTGACCACCACCGCCCGCCTCGAGGGCGACAAGTACGTGGTGAACGGGCACAAGATCTGGACCAGCTATTCCGACGTGGCCGACTGGTGCCTGCTGCTCGCGCGCACCGATCCCGCGGCCAAGCGTCACCGCGGCCTGTCGGCGTTCGTCCTGGAGATGAAACAGCCTGGCGTGCAACAGCGCCCGCTGCAGATGATCAACGGCGTGACCAACGAATTCGGCCAGGTGTTCTTCGACGATGCCACGGTCCCGGCGGACCGGATGGTCGGTGCTCCCGGGGACGGCTGGGCGGTGGCCATGACCGTCGTCGGGCACGAACGCGAGCCCTCCACACTGGGATACGCCGCCCGCTACGGCAAGCTCGTCCGAGAGTTGTTGTCGCGGAACGACGGTGATGTGCCCGAGGAGCTGGCGTGGGCCGCGGTCCAGTCGGACATGCTGACCCATCACGTGCGGCGGCGGTTGTCCGAACAGCTCGACGGGGTTTCGCACGGCTCGGAAGGCTCGCTGGACAAGCTGCTGATGACCTGGGTGGAACAATCCGTCGGGCACGCCGCCCTGGCCGTCGCGGGCACGCGTGATCCCGATCTGCTCAGCGCCTACCTGTACAGCCGGGCGCAGAGCGTCATGGGCGGGACATCACAAATACAGAAGAACATCATCGCCTCACGAATCTTGGGATTGTAGGAGTGATCGCGAACGCGGGCGAAGCCCGGGTGAAGCGGGTCACGATCATCGAAGGAGTCTGACGTGTACGACATGCCTACCGAAATCGATGTCCAGGCCGACGGCGCGCTGCGCATCATCACCCTCAACCGGCCGGAGTCGCTCAACTCGGTCAACGACAACCTGCACGTCGGGCTCGCGCGGCTGTGGCAGCGGTTGACCGACGACCCCACCGCCCGCGCCGCGGTCATCACCGGCGCCGGCAGGGCATTCTCGGCCGGCGGCGATTTCACCTACCTGGAAGAGCTGGCGAACGACGCCGAGCTGCGCGCGAAAACCATCCGGGACGGGCGCGAGATCGTGCTGGGCATGGCACGGTGCCGAATTCCCGTGGTGGCGGCCGTCAATGGCCCCGCCGTCGGGCTGGGCTGCAGCCTGGTCGCGCTCAGCGACATCGTGTACATCGCCGAGGACGCCTATCTGGCCGACCCGCACGTGCAGGTGGGCCTGGTGGCCGCCGACGGCGGCCCGCTGACCTGGCCGCTGCACATCAGCCTGCTGCTGGCCAAGGAGTTCGCGCTGACCGGAACCCGCATCAAGGCGCCGCGCGCCGTCGAACTCGGACTGGCCAACCACGTGGTGGCCGACCCGGTCTCGGAGGCGATCGCCTGTGCGAAAAAGATTCTGGAACTGCCCCAGCAGGCGGTGGAGAGCACCAAGCGGGTGCTCAACATCCACCTGGAGCGCGCCGTGCTGGCCAGCCTGGACTACGCGCTGTCGGCCGAGAGCCAGTCCTTTGTCACCGAGGACTTCCGGGCCAACGTCGCGAAATTCAACGCGGCCAAGAAAAACTGAGGCTGTCGGCCCGCGGTGGCCTCAGGCGTCGTGGCGGTGCAGGAAGTCACGCATCACCGCGTCGAACTTGTCCGGCTCTTCGATGAACGGCATGTGGGCGCTGGACTCGAACAGCTCGAACCGGGAGCCCGCTATGCGCTGGTGCATCGCAAACATGTGTTCCGGCACGCATTCGTCGTAGCGGCCCGCGAGCAGCATTGTGGGCGAGGAGATTTCGGGCAGGCGCTCGAACACGTCCCAATCCCGGATCGTCCCGACGATGTGAAAATCGCTGGGGCCGAACATCGTCTCGAAGATTTCCGCACCCATGCCTCTGAACGCGTCCTCGAGCTCACGTGGCCAGGGTCGCACCCGGCACAGGTAGGTTTCGTTCCAGGTGCGTATCGCGGCCTGGTATTCGGGCGCATAGGTGGTGCCGGCGGCTTCATGCCGGTCGATGGCCGCCTGGGTGGCCGGATCCAGCTCGGACTTCAAGCGCGCCACCATCTTCGCGAACTCCGGAATGGACGCGATGCTGTTCGAGATGGTGAGGCTGGCGACGCCCGAGGGGGTCGCGTCGAGCATGTATTGCTGGGCCAACATCCCACCCCAGGAATTGCCGAAAAGATGGAAACGATCCAGCCCCAGGGCCCGCACCACGGCGTCCACCTCGGCCACCGAGCGATCCATCGTCCAAAGCTTGTGGTTTGGCGGGCATTTGGATTTCCCGCAACCCAGCTGATCCCAGAAGATGACTTCGCGCTGCGTGGCCAAGCGCCCCAGCGACCGCAGGTAGCCGTGCGGTAGGCCGGGGCCGCCGTGTATGACGAGCAGCGGCAGACCCGTGCCGCCTCCGGTCCGTTCGAACCACACTTCGCCGCCCGGGACCGCGATCCTTCCCTCAGCCATTTATCCACCATCGCAGACCTGCGCGCTTTCCGCAGGGCCACCGCTCACGCCGGCGGGCGCATCGGTGTAAGCCTGCTGTGCTGTATGAGCGGCGCGGCGTCCCTGGCAGGATCATCACCGTGGCAGCCAGCACGGCCGAGACCCACAGGAGGAACGGCAATGACCAGCGTCGCAAACCCGATTCCACCGCAAGACTTTTCGGGAATCGTCGGGCACCGCTTTATCTACACCTACGCCAACGGATGGCAGTACGAGATGTACGTCAAGAACGCCACCACAATCGACTACCGCATTCACTCCGGGCATGTCGGTGGCCGCTGGGTCAAGGGCCAGGAGGTCAACCTCGTCCAGCTCGACGACGACAGTTTCAAGATCTCCTGGACCGAACCCACCGGAACCTGTGTGGCGGTCAACGTTCTGCCGTCCAAGCGGCGCATCCACGGCGTCATCTTCTTCCCCCAGTGGATCCGCGTGCACGGCGAGCGCACTGTCTGTTACCAGAATGAACACCTTGATGAGATGCGGGCCTACCGAGATCAAGGCCCGACCTACCCGATCTACGAAGTCCCCGAATTCGCCTACATCACCCTGTTCGAATACGTCGGAACCGACGACGAGAGCGTCATCGACACCGGCCCCGACCGCCTCCCGCCGGGATGGTCCGACCGCACCAACTGATCGGTCTTCGGCCGCTTGTTGCAACGCGTACTCTCGTGTTGAGAGAATAGTATTCTCGTGATTGCGCGCGTGGCTTTCACCGCCGCGCACCCACCGGCCGAACTGGAGAAGACCCGTGCCTGAAGCCGTCATCGTGTCCGCCCTGCGCACCCCCATCGGCACGGCCCGCAAGGGGACCCTGCGCGACACCAGCGCGTTCGATCTGGCGCACCACGTCGTCACCGAAGCGGCAGCGGATCTCGACCCGGCGCAGGTCGACGACGTGATCCTGGGCGAAGGCCTCTACGGCGGCGGTGTGCTGGCGCGCCACGCGGCCCTCACCGCGGGCCTGACCCAGGTGCCCGGCTTGGCCAACAATCGCCACTGCGCGGCGGGCCAGGCGGCCGTGCAGAGCGCGGCGGCGAGCGTGCGCGCGGGAATGGACCAACTCGTCATCGCCGGCGGCGTGAACTCGGCATCCACGTCGCCGCGGTCCCGGATGCAGGTGGACGGCGACTGGGTCGACTGGTTCCCGCCGACCCACCCGGACCGCCCCGACGCGCCCAACATGGACATGTCGATCACCGTCGGCTGGAACGCCGCCGTCAAGGCCGGCGTGACCCGCGAGGAGATGGACGCCTGGGCGCTGCGCTCGCACCGCAACGCCATCGCCGCCATCGACGAAGGCCGCTTCAAAGAGGAGATCGTCCCCATCGACACCCCACACGGGTTGTTCTCGGTCGACGAACACCCGCGACGCGACACCAGCATGGAGAAGCTGGCCGCGCTCAAGCCGCTGCACCCCGAAATCGAGGGCTTTTCCATCACCGCGGGCAACGCCTGCGGCGCCAACGACGGAGCCGCGGCGTTGACGATCGCCAGCGACCGACTCGGGCTGCCGGCGCTGGCCACCATCCGGTCCTGGGCGTCGGTCGGCGTCGACCCGGCGATCACCGGTTTGGCGCCGGTCGAGGCGATCCCGAAAGCTCTTGGCCGCGCTGGCCTTTCGGTCGCAGACGTGAACCTGTTTGAAATCAACGAGGCCTTCGCGGCGATGTGCGTGGCCACCATCAAGCTCCTCGACCTTGACCCCGAAAAGGTCAACGTCAGCGGCAGTGGCTGCTCGCTGGGGCATCCCGTCGCGGCGACCGGAGCCCGGATGCTCGTCACACTGGTGCACGAATTGCGCCGCCGCGGCGGCGGGATCGGCGTCGCGGCGATGTGCGCCGGCGGCGGGATGGGCTCGGCGACGGTGATCGAGGTCGCGGCTCCATAATGCGTACATGATCATCGCTGAGCTGATCGACCGCGCGCGCAACGGATCTCCCCGCGCGGCGGGACGGCTGCTCAGCCTCGTCGAGGGGGAGCAGCGCGACGAGGTCCTGGCGGCGATCGGCCCCGCGCCCGAGCGCGTGGGGCCCGTCATCGGCATCACCGGGCCGCCGGGCGCGGGCAAGTCGACGACGGTCGCCGCCCTGGTCGGCGCCTACCGCGCGCGGGGTTGCCGGGTGGCGGTGCTGGCCGTGGACCCGTCGTCCCCGTTCAGCGGCGGCGCGCTCCTGGGGGATCGCATTCGAATGGCCGCGCATATCAACGACTCCGACGTCCTCATCCGCTCGGTGGCGACCCGGGGCCATCTCGGCGGGCTGGCGGCCGCGGTTCCGGCGGCCATCCGCCTGGTGGGGGCGATCGGCTACGACGTCGTCCTGCTCGAGACCGTCGGGGTGGGGCAGTCCGAGATCGAGATCGCCGCCGTCGCCGACCCGACCGTCGTCATTCTCAATCCCGGTGCGGGCGACGCCGTCCAGGCCGCCAAGGCCGGGGTGCTGGAGGTCGCCGACATCGTGGCGGTCAACAAGGCGGACCGGGACGGCGCCAAGCAGACGGTCCGAGACCTTCGGGCCGAGACCAGCGCCCCGATCGTGTCGTTGATCGCCGCCAAGGGCGAGGGCATCGACGAGCTCATGGGCGTCATCGAGGACCACCGCCGCACCGACAGCCGCGCCCGCCGGCTGGCCCGCGCCCGTGCACAGATCCTGTCGCTGGCCCAGACCCGGCTGCGGACCCAACCTGACCTCGACCGGCTCGCCGAGGCCGTCGTCGACGGCGATCAGGACCCCTACACGGCGGCCGACCGGCTGCTCGCGCCGCGCACACCTCAGGCGGACTGACGACCCGTTTGTCCCCCAATCGGGGGAACGGGCATTCATCACCTTTGCGGACCGATCGGCGGAGGTATGCCGCGCGCGACCGTCCTACGTTGAGCGTCGAGCAGATCGCTTGAGACGGAGGAGGTCCGGCACATGACTCACACAGCTGCGCTGCCGACAGTGTCTGGGCACGACGACCGGCTGGAGCCGTATCGCCGGATGTGGGTCTTGCGGCTGCTCGACATGGCGCTGGAAGAGGCACGCGGCGACGGCCTGGTCGACGAGGCCGTGCGGATGGAATTCGGGCAAGAGGCGGTGGCCGTCGGCACGGCTGCGGCGCTTCGCCCCGGTGACATCGTCAATGCCACCGCGCCGCATATCCGGCACGCCCAGCACGTCGGCCTGGCCCTGCCACTGGGTCCGGTCATCGCCGAGACGATCGGCAAAGCCCGCGGCGCGTCGCGCAAACCCGGCCCTGCCGATTGGAAGCAAGCGCTGGCCAACGAAAGCGTTCTGGGGCAATCGACCCTGTTCGCCCTCGGCGACGCCAATGCGCAGCGGATGACCGGCGAAGGCAAGGTCACGCTGTGTGTCGTCGGCGGTCGTGACGCGCACTCCGTCGAATTCACCACGGCCGCAAAGATCGCCGTGACCTGGCGGCTGCCGGTGGTGTTCGTCGTGGAGAACATCCGTGGCGGGCCCGATGCGCGCCGCCGCGCCTATGAGACCGACGGGA
Source organism: Mycobacterium paraintracellulare (assembly GCF_000276825.1). Taxonomy (NCBI): domain Bacteria; kingdom Bacillati; phylum Actinomycetota; class Actinomycetes; order Mycobacteriales; family Mycobacteriaceae; genus Mycobacterium; species Mycobacterium paraintracellulare. The sequence continues at coordinate 733,354 of NC_016948.1, forward strand.
TGCCCATGCGGTCGGTCGACGGCAGGGACGTCGCCGCCGTGAGCGCCTCGGTCGCCGAAGCGGTGCAACGAGCGAGTGCCGGCGGCGGGCCCACCCTCGTCGAGGCGATCACCTACCGGACCAACCACCCCGTGGCGATGGATCCGCTGGTGTTTGCGCGACGGCAGCTGATTGCCGAGGGCGTCGACGCCGACCGGCTCTACGAGGTGGAACGCGGCGCCCGCCACCTGGTGGCCGAGGCGATCGCGTCCGCAAAAGCGTTGGTGGGGGCCGAGGCTGAGCGGGCGCCAAACCCCTGGTCGGCGGCTAGTTGAGCAGACCTTGTCGCATCGCCTCGGCGACCGCGGCCGCGCGATCGCTGACGCCGAGCTTCTCGTAGAGGCGCTGCACATGCGTTTTGACCGTCGACGGGGCCACGTAGAGCTCGCCCGCGATCGTCGGGATGCTTTGACCGCGCGCGATTCGGTTGAGCACCTCGCGCTCTCGCGCACTCAGCACGGGCGCCGACGGTTCCGCGCGCTGGCGGATTTCCGCGGCGAGGCCGCCGACGAGTGCGGGGGCCACGACGTCGCGGCCCTGCGCGCAGTCGAGGACGGCTTTGACGATCTCGCCGCGCGTCGAGTCCTTCAGCACGAACCCGGCGGCCCCCTGCTGCAGCGCCTGATACACGATCGCCGACTCGTCGTGCGCCGAGATCAGCAACACTCGGGTGGCCAAACCCTGGGTTCGCACTGCCGCCGCCACTTGCGCGCCGTCCATGCCCGGCATCCGGTAGTCGAGCAGCGCGACGTCGGGTTCGTGCACCTTGATCAATTCCAGTGCCGCAGAGCCGTCTTCCGCCTCGGCGACGACGTTGACCGAGCCGCTCGACGACAGTGCGCGCACCACGCCCTCACGAAAGAGCGGATGGTCATCGGCCACGACCACCCGCACCGTTTCGGGGGCAGTCGCGCCAACCATGGCCGACAGTGTAGCGGTTTGCCAAGCAACGGCGTTCGCCTTTTCTGTGTCGGCCGATGAGTCATTTTTCAGTTTGCCCCGAGGCGGCGTGCCTTGATGAGTACGGTGATCGGGTGGCAGGGGCCGGTGACGCGGAACTGGAACGGGTGCGCACGATTCATCAATTGCGCTCGTATCGAATCGGCTCGGTGCTTCGGATCGGTGTCGTGGGACTGATGGTCGCGGCCATGATCATCGGCACCGACCGGCACGAGTGGCCGCAAGAAACCGTGCTGATCGTCCTGTACGCCTGCGTCGCGGCCTGCGCCGCGGCGTTGGCCTTCGCGCCTTTCCGGCGATGGATCGGGATGGGCCGATTGGTAGCGATCGGGCGACTGGAGCCGTTCGCGTTCACCGTCATCGACATCGTCGCGCTGACGGTCTTTCAGCTGCTGTCCACCGACGGGGTCTACCCGCTGCTGATCATGGCCATGTTGCCGGTCCTGCTGGGGCTCGATGTCTCTTCGCGCCGCGCGGCGGTGGTGCTCATCTTCTCCATGCTCGGGTTCGCGATCGCCGTGCTGCAAGATCCGGTGATGACGAGCGCGGTCCGATTGCCGGAGGCGGGATTTCGGTTCCTGCTCTATGCGTTCCTGTGCTGCGCGGCCTTCCTGGTGGTGCGGATCGAGGAGCGGCATACGCGCTCGGTGGCCGGGCTGAGCGCCTTACGGGAGGAACTGCTTGCCCAGACGATGACCGCCTCGGACGAGGCGGCGCGCCGGATCTCGGAGTTCATTCACGACGGACCGCTGCAAGACATCCTGGCGGTGCGCCAAGAGCTGGACGAACTGGATACCGCATTCCCGGGCGATGAGCGCATCGTGCGGGCATCGGCCGGACTGCAGCAGGCCTCGGAACGGTTGCGGCAGGCCACGTTTGAGCTCCATCCGGCGGTTCTCGAGCAGGTCGGGCTCGGCGCCGCGGTCCAGCAGCTTGCGGAGTTCACCGCCGAGCGTTCGGGCATCGAGATCGCCACGGACATCGACTATTCGGCGCGCAATGCCATCGATCCCGTGGTGTTCGCGATGGTGCGTGAGTTGCTGTCCAACGTCGTGCGACATTCCGCGGCGCGCAACGCGTCGGTCAGGCTCGGGATCACCGATGGGACCTGCGTTTTGCATGTGGTCGACGACGGCGTCGGGTTCAGCCCCGAGACCGTCACGCATCGCCTGGGGGAGGGGCACATCGGCCTGGCGTCACACCGCGCCAGGGTGGAGGCCGCCGGGGGAGCAACGGTCTTTTTCGATGTCCCGGTGGGCACGCACGTCTGCGTCGAAGTGCCGCTGAAGGACTGACGGCGCTCGCGCCATCCGGTGGACCCGCTTCGTCGGTCACACCAGTCACGCGGGCACCAGTCTGGTTGGCATGAAATCTGTTTGGCTTGCGCTATCGCCGCCGCTAGCACCGCCGAGGCTCTCCTATTGATCCTTAGCCGCAATCGCTGATGAGCAGGCGGTAGCCGGCGTCGAGCTGTTGTTGTTCAAGGAGTTCCGCGTGTCGTCGTTGCCATCGTCTCGAGCGCAGGTCGGCCGCGAGCCGGCCCAGCCCGTCGGCCAAGGCGCCTTCATCGGCGTAGGCCAGCATCGAGATGCCGGCGCGGACGGTGGCGTCGAGGTAGGCCTCGGGCCGGCGCCAAAAGGCGGCGCCGAATCCGTCGGTGCAGTCATGCGGTATCGGTACGGTGTGCACCTGCGCGCCGCCCAGCAGCTCCACCAGTCGTTCAATCGGTACGTGCAGCGCCTTATTGATGCGAGCGGCGTCGGGCAGATACTCACGCAGCAACCAGAAGTCGTCGATCACTGCTTGATCCCAGGTGAATATCACGATTCGGTGGCGGCTGACCCGGCGCAGCTCGGCGATCCCGGCGGAGAGATCGCCCCAATGATGCACGGTCAACAACGCCATTGCGGCGTCAACGCACTTGTCCCGCAGGGGCAATGCCTCCGCCACGGCCTGGACACACTGCGCCGAGCCGGGAGGGCGCTGGGCGATCATCACCATGCTGGGCTCGATCGCGGCGACGGTCTGGCCCGGCTCGTATGAACCGGTTCCCGCCCCGACGTTGACGACGGTGCCCATCGTGGCGAGCGCGTCGCGCACCTGCGAAGCGATCCGCGGGTCGGGCCGGCGGGTGCTGCGATAGGTAGCACCGATCCGGTCGTAGGCCACCATCAGCTCAGAATGACGCAGGTCGGACCAATTGTGCCAGCATCACTGTGAGTTACGTTTCGAATCTCGTACCAAAAAGGATTGGTGTGTAGCGAGGCAAGCTGCCACGCTGGGAGGGCCTTCGAACGAAAGAGCCCCAATGACCGAGCCGTTAAGCATTACGGTGGTTGGCGACTTCGACAGTTCCTATGGTCCTCATATCGCGACCAACAGGGCGATAAGCCACTCAGCGACATTGCTGGGTCTGCACGCCTCGATTACATGGCTGGCAACCGAATCGCTGGAAGCCGACCTCCGGCCGATCGTTGCCGCCGATGCGCTGTGGTGTGCTCCCGGTAGTCCATACCGCAGTTTGCGCGGAGCCCTTGCTGCTTTACGTTTTGGGCGCGAAAACCATGTGCCAACGTTGGGTACCTGTGGCGGATACCAGCACATCGTTCTTGAATTTGCCCGCAATGTCCTCGGCTTCAAAGATGCGGAGCACGCCGAATACGATCCGTACGGATCGGTGTTGTTCATCTCTTCATTGACGTGTTCCCTGGCGGGCCGAACCATGCCGGTCAACCTCCAGCCTGGATCACTGGCTGCGCAGTGCTATGGGAAGCGACGGATTTATGAAAATTACTATTGCAACTTCGGATTGAATGAAACCTATCGACCAGCGCTGGAAGCAGCCGGATTGCGCGTCACCGGAGTCGACGACCACGAGGAAGCTCGCGTCCTGGAGTTAGCGGACCACCCGTACTACATCGCCACGTTGTTCGTTCCGCAGAGTCGCTCCACCGTCGAGGAACCTCATCCGCTCGTGACACAACTGTTGTCCGCGGCCGCCCGTAAACGCGCCGCGCAGCATGGTCAGCGACGAGCTGGGCTACGACGAGCGATCCCCCAGTAACGCCGAGCGTGGGGCTTGTGAACGAACCCGCGGCGGCTTTCGTACCTAGAGCCCACTTTCGGCGCCAAAACGCTATTTAAGGTCGACGGACTTTCCGGTCGCGGCCGCGTGACCCGCACGGTAGCCGAAAACCATTGCCGGACTCAGTGTTCCGCCCGCGCCCCCGTAGGCTCGCCCGGTCACTCCGCCCATCGCGTTGCCGGCGGCGAAAAGCCCCGGTATCGGCTCGCCACCGACGTGCAGGACGCGGGCGTCGTGATCGGTGCGCGGGCCACCCTTGGTGCCCATCGCACCGATGCTCACCGGCACCGCGTAGTACGGGGCGGTGTCGATCGGTCCCAGCGTCTTGCCGGCCTGCGTCGTCGCGCTGTCGTCACCCCAGTAGCCGTCGTAGGCGCTGGAACCACGCCCGAAGTCGGGGTCTTCCCCGTCGGCCACGTGACGGTTCCAGCTCTCGACGGTGCGAGCCAATCCACCGGGGTCGATGCCGGTCTTGGCGGCCAACTCGGCCAGGTCCGCCGACTCGCAGAACCAATCCGGGACGGGCTGTCCCGGCTCCACACCAAGAAATCCGTAGCGCTGCAGATGAACCGAGTCGAACACCATCCATCCGCGATCGTTGACGTACCCGCCGCGAGGATCCAGATAATGGAACGCGCCGGCCATCGAGTTGTAGTCGCACGCTTCGTTGACGAAGCGCTGCCCCGCGGAATTGACGATGATGCTGCGCGGTCGCGTTCTTTCCAGACGCACGCTGCGGCTGCGTGGCTTGCCTTCGATGGTGTCGCCCGGGATCTGGACGATCGGCACCCACCACGCCTCGCCCATGTTGGCCAGGTCGGCCCCGTGGGCCATGGCCATGCGCAGCCCGTCGCCGGTGTTGTTGGGTGGAGAGACCGCGCCGTGCATGGGGCCGCGCAGAAAGGCTTGTGTCAGAGCCGGATCCCACTCGAAGCCGCCGGTGCCCAGGATGACCCCGCGTCGCGCGCGAACTCTGATCGTCCGTTCCGGCAGGGCGACGCGCACCCCGGTCACCTCTGAACCGTCGGCAATGAGTTCCTCGGCCCGCGCATTGGTATGGGGGGTCACCCCGGCATCCAGCAGGCCCTTCAGCAGACCCGCGATCAGCGCCGTGCCGGCGACACACAGGTGGCCGGTCCGTTCGTCGATCGCCGCGTGCAGGCGTGCCCTGGTCTCGGCATCGAAACCCACGTTGGACCAGTCGGCCGGGAAAGACGTGATCCGCGTTGCCCATTCGCCCAGCTGCGCGAGATCGAACGGGGCCGCGCTCAGCGATCGGCCGCCCGTCGGTTGTCCGCCCGGCAACTCCGGCCGATAGTCGGGGAAGCCGGTCGCGATCTCGAACTGCAGGCCGCTGTGCGCCTCGATGAAGTCGAGCATCGCCGGACCCGTGCGCACGAACGTCTCGACCAGCTCGTCGTCCATCGAGCCGAGCGACTGGGCGCGCAGGTATTGCAACGCGTCGGCGGGCGTCAATTCGCCGTCGGGAGAACGGTTATGGGCGGGGATCCACACAATGCCGCCCGACACGGCGGTGGTCCCGCCGACCGTCGCGGCCTTTTCGTAAACCTCCACCGACGCGCCCGCCACGACCGCGGTCAGTGCGGCGGTGAGCCCCGCGCCGCCACTGCCGAGCACGACGACGTCGATCTCGTGGTCCCATGACATGGACTGCTATCCCTTCAGCTCAACGGCTAGCTCAGTAGCTCCGACAACTCCTTGGCGGCTTTGACGACCGCGTCTTTCCCGCGCATCACCACGTCTTCTCGGTGCGAGATGAGGTTGATGCACGTCGGTGGGGACGGCGCCGGGCGGCGCACCCCCACGGCCAGCCCGTAGGTATTCGGTTCGATCTCGCCGTAGGTCGTCACCCATCCGCGCTCGCGCGCCCGCGCCACCAGCTCCCGCTCGCCCGGGCGCGGGGGCATGCACGCGAGCAAGGCGATCCCGGCGGCGCCGCGGTCGAGCGGGTACCGACTGCCCTCGTGAAAGGAGAGCTGGTAGGCGACGTGGCTGGGCACGATGACCGCGATCGCCACCTGCTGGTCGCCCTCGGCGATGAGCAACGACACCGTCGTGCCGAGGTCGTCGGCCAGCGCGCGCAACGTCGGCAGACTCAGCTGGCGCACGTTGCGGTCGAACGACGCGCCCAGCACGGCGAGACCGGCCGCGGGGCGGTAACGCCCGTCCTCACCTTTGGCCACCAGCCGAAACTCCGCCAGCGTCGTCAGCAACCGGTAGGCGATCGTGCGGTGCACCCCGACCTGATCGGCGAGCTGCTGCACGGTGAGCCCGGCGGGGGAATCGGCCACCATCTGCAGGGCGGTGAGGCCCCTGGCCAGGGTTTGCGACCCGGTACCGGAACCAGTCACAGCCTTGACAGACCTTCCAGCGAGAGCGAAGCTCTATATATAACGCACATTAGTGTGCGATATTAGCACACGAAGTACGTCGAAAACGAGAACGAGATTTCCCCGATCTGGAGGTCGGACAGGACCGTGGCGGAGTTCGAGAGCATCTGGAGCGATCTCCAGGGCGTCGCGTTTGAGCAGGGCTACCTCGACGCCGGAGGAATACGGACCCGCTACCTGCGGGCCGGGGACCCCGGCAAGCCGGTGCTGATTCTGCTGCACGGATCCGGCGGTCACGCCGAGGCCTACGTGCGCAACCTGGCCGCCCATGCGGATCATTTCTGGACCTGGTCGATCGACATGCTGGGTCACGGCTACACCGACAAGCCGGGCCACCCACTGGAGGTCCACCACTACGTCGAGCACCTGATGGCCGTGCTGCGCACCATCGGTGTCGATCGGGCGTGCATCAGCGGCGAATCCCTGGGCGGCTGGGTGGCCGCGCGCGCCGCCGTCGACCACCCCGACGTGGTCGACCGCCTGGTGCTCAACACCGCTGGCGGCTCGCAGGCCGACCCCGCCGTGATGCAGCGGATCATCACCCTGTCCATGGCGGCCGCCGAGGACCCCACCTGGGAAACGGTGCAGGCGCGGATCAAATGGTTGATGGCCGACAAGTCCCAGGACTACGACGACCTGGTCGCCAGCCGCCAACGCGTCTATCGCCAACCGGGATTCGTCTCCGCCATGCGCGACATCATGGCGTTGCAGGATCCCGAGATTCGGGCACGCAACATCCTCGGTCCGGCCGAGTACGGCTCGATCATCGCCCCGACGCTGGTGCTGTGGACCAGCGACGACCCTACCGCCGACGTCAGCGAAGGCCGGCGCATCGCGTCGATGATCCCCGGCGCGCGCTTCGAGGTGATGCCCGGATGCGGTCACTGGCCGCAGTACGAGGACGCCAAGACCTTCAACCGCCTGCATCTCGATTTCCTGCTGGGTCGCTGATGGCGACTCCGGGGCAAGAGACACCTGACACCGAGACCGACGTCCTCGTCGTCGGGGCGGGCCCGGTCGGGCTGACTCTGGCCAACATCCTTGGCCTGCAAGGGATCCGCGCGGTGGTGGTCGAAGAGCGGGACACCCTCATCGACTACCCGCGCGGGGTCGGTCTCGACGACGAGGCGCTGCGCACCTTCCAGTCGATCGGCCTTGCCGACCGGGTGCTGCCGCACACGGTGCCCAACCAGATCCTGCGCTTCATGGACGCCAAGCGCCGCGTGCTTGCCGAAATGGCCCCGCCCGACGCGCGTTTCGGTTGGCCGAAGCGAAATGGGTTCGTGCAACCGCTCGTCGATGCCGAGCTGCTGGCCGGCCTGGACCGATTCGACCACGTCCAGGTCCGGTGGGGCAGCCCGATGGCGGGCTGCCGGGAAGACGCCGACGGGGTCACCGTCGAGCTCGGCGGCGGCGTCGAGAACAACGGCGACACAACGAGACTGCGGGCACGGTACGTCGTCGGGTGCGACGGCGGTCGCAGCATGACCCGCCGCGTGATGGGGGTGTCGTTCGACGGGACGACGTCCTCGACGCGGTGGCTGGTGGTCGACATCGCCAACGACCCGCTCGGGCACCCCAACAGCGAGGTCGGCGCCGACCCCGAGCGCCCGTACGCCTCGATCTCGATCGCCCACGGTATTCGCCGCTTCGAGTTCATGATTCACGCCGACGAGACCGACGAACAGGCGGAAGACCCGGCCTTCCTGCAACAGATGCTGGCCCGGATGGTGCCCCACCCCGACCGGGTCGACGTGATCCGGCGCCGCGTCTACACGCACCACTCGCGGATCGCCGGCGCTTTCCGCCGGGGCCGGCTGCTGCTGGCCGGCGACGCCGCGCACTTGATGCCGGTGTGGCAGGGGCAGGGCTACAACAGCGGGATTCGCGACGCCGCCAACCTGGGCTGGAAGCTCGCGGCGGTGGTGAGCGGCCGCGCTGACGACAAGCTGCTGGACACCTACGACGTGGAGCGCCGCAAGCATGCGCGCGCGATGATCGACCTGTCCACCATGGTGGGCCGCGTGATCTCGCCGACCAACCGACGGGTGGCCGGCGCGCGCGACCTGCTCGTGCGGTCGGCGTCAATCGTGCCGTCGCTCAAGCGATATGTGCTGGAAATGCGGTTCAAGCCCATGCCGCGCTACGAGCACGGCGCCGTCGTGCACGCCGAGTCTGGCCGCAGTGATTCGCCGGTCGGGACGCTGTTCATCCAGCCGCGAGTCGACACCCGAGACCGGCAGGACGTGCTGCTCGACGACGTGCTGGGCACCTGGTTCGCGGTGCTGTGCTGGAACAACAACCCCCGCACACTCCTCGGCGAAGCCGCCTTCGCAAGCTGGAAAGCGCTGGGCGCGCGCTTCTTTGCGCTGCGGCCGGTGACGCAGTTGCACTGGACCGGGCACGATGACCCCGACGTCGTGATCGTCGGCGATCGGCGTGGTGACCTCAAAGCGTGGTTCGACACCCATTCCGATTCGGTGTTGTTCCTGCGCCCCGACCGATGCATCGCGGGCGCCTGCATCGCTCAGCGCACTCCCGACCTGAGCGCCGCGCTCCTTGACGCGCTGACCCTGACGCCGCAAGGGGGTGATTTGCAAAGTGGCACTGGCTCTGTGCTGTATGTCGCACAGCCCGCTCCTGAGTCTTCCGGGGCCGTCGCGGGACCTGCTTGACGACATCGAGGGCGCGATCGCCGAGGCGCGAGGATTTGTCGAGGATTTCGATCCCGAACTCGTCGTCACCTTTTCGCCGGATCACTACAACGGGTTCTTCTACAAGGTGATGCCGCCGTTCTGTATTGGCATGAGCGCCACCGGAGTCGGGGACTACGGCACCCACGCCGGCCCACTGGACGTGCCGGAGGACCTCGCCGGCGACTGCGCACGGGCCATCCTCGACGCGGGTGTCGACATCGCGGTGTCGGCCAGCATGGACGTGGATCACGGCACGGTCCAGCCGCTCGAAAAGCTGTTCGGCGACGCCATCTCGCGTCCCGTGATCCCGATCTTCGTCAACGCGATCGGGGTGCCGCTGGGCCCGATGCACCGTTGCCGAGCGCTCGGCGCCGCCGTCGGTGGCTATCTCGCCACCCTGGACAAGCGCGTCCTGGTGCTGGGCTCGGGTGGGCTCTCCCACAGTCCGCCCGTGCCGACGCTGGCCACCGCGGGCCCACCCGTGCTGGAGCGCATCGTGCACGGGCGACCGATGACCTCCGAGCAGCGCCAGGCACGGCAGGCGGCCGTCGTCGATGCGGCCAAGAGCTTCGCCGCCGGCGACAGTGACCTGCAACCCCTCAACCCGGCGTGGGACCACCGATTCCTGGAGATCATCGACGGCGGATGGCTCAGCGAACTGGATCAGTGGTCGAACGCGTTCGTGGCCCATGAGGGCGGCAGCTCCGCGCAGGAAATCCGCACCTGGGTAGCGGCTTTCGCGGCGCTGGAGGCCGCGGGACCCTACGAAACCACGGGACGCTTTTACAAGCCCGCCCCCGAGCTGATCGCCGGTTTCGCCATCAGAACGGCACTTCCGAAATGACGGACGCAGTGGACGATTTCGATCACGTTGTCGACGTACTCATCGTCGGGTCGGGCGGGGGAGGCATGACGGCGGCCCTGACCGCCGAGGCCTCCGGACTCGACACCCTGGTGGTCGAAAAGTCCTCGCACTTCGGGGGTTCGACCGCGTTGTCCGGCGGCGGCATCTGGGTTCCGGGCGCGCCCGCCCAGCGCCGGGAGGGCTACGCGCCCGAGCCCGAGGGCGTGGTGGGGTATCTCAAGCTGATCACCGACGGCCTGGTCAGCGAGGCGCGCATTCGCCAATACGTCGAGACGGCACCGCAGATGCTCCAATTCCTGGAGCGGCTGTCCGGCTGGTTCGAATTCGTCTGGAAGCCCGGGTATGCCGACTACTACCCCGAGCTCCCCGGCGGCTCCGAACTCGGCAGCACCATCAACGTGCCGCCCATCGACCTGCGCAAGCTGGGCGACGACGAGCAGCGGCTGCTCCAGCCGCTGGCGCTGGCGCCCAGAGGAATCTGGTTGGGCCCCAAGGAGTTGCGCACCTTTTACAGGATCCGCCAATCCTGGGCCGGCAAAGCCGTGTTGCTCAAGCTGATCGCGAGGATGGTGAGGGCCAGGGTGTTCGGCGAGCGGATGGCCGCGATCGGGCAGTCACTGGCGGCCCGGCTCCGGCTGGCGCTGAGGGAACGCGGCATCCCGCTGTGGCTGGAATCCCCGATGGTCGAGCTGCTCACCGACGCCGACGGAGCGGTGACCGGCGCGGTGGTGGAAACCGGCGGCAAGTCAAAGCGGATCGGCGCGCGGCTGGGTGTGATCCTGGCGTCGGGTGGGTTCGACCACGACCTCGGCTGGCGCAAGGAGCTGCTGCCCGAGGTGGACCGGGACTGGAGCTTCGGCAACCCGGCGGCGATGGGCGACGGTATCCGCGCGGCGCAAAAGGTCGGCGCCGCCACGGACCTGCTCGACGAAGCCTGGTGGTTCCCTGCGATCCAATGGCCGGACGGCCGCATGCAATTCATGCTCAACGAACGGATGATGCCCGCGCAGTTCATCGTCAACGGCGCCGGCAAACGGTTCATCAACGAAGCGGCCCCGTACATGGATTTCGGCCACGCCATGATCGAGGGGCAGAGATCCGGCGTCACCCACATCCCGTGCTGGCTCATCACCGACCACCGGTCGTTCAACCGCTACGTCGTCGGCGGACACCTGCCGATACCGAAGATCCCATTCGCCCCCGTACCGACCGGGCGCAAGATTCCTCCGGCCTGGCTGGAATCGGGTGTGGTGAAGCAGGCCATGACGTGGGAAGAAATGGCGGCCAAGATCGGCGTGCCCGCGGTCCAGCTCGCCGAAACCGCCGGGCGCTTCAACGAACTCGCACGCAACGGCCACGACGACGACTTCAACCGCGGCGACAGCGTGTACGACAACTACTACGGCGATCACACGTTGCCCAACCCGAACTTGCATCCGCTGGGCGATCCGCCGTACTACGCGTTCCGGATCGTACTCGGGGACCTAGGGACTTCCGGCGGCCTGCGCACCGACGAGCACGCCCGCGTCCTGCGGGCCGATGACAGCGTGGTGCCCGGGCTCTACGCGGTGGGCAACACCTCTGCGCCGGTGATGGGCCGCAGCTATGCCGGCGCCGGCGCGACCATCGGCCCCGCGATGACCTTCGGCTATGTCGCGGCGAAACACGTTGCGGCACAAGCAGCCAATCGAGCCGTTAATACTCATAGGAGGTAGCAATGAAAATCTCGCTGTTCTACGAATTCGCCCTGCCGCGGCCGTGGGCGCCCGACGACGAGCACATCATGATGCAGGACTGCCTCGACGAGGTCGAGGCCGCCGACAAGGCGGGCTTCTCCACCGTGTGGCTCACCGAACACCACTTCCTCGAGGAGTACTGCCACTCGACGGCACCGGAGATCTTCTTGGCCGCGGCCAGCCAGCGCACCAGGAACATTCGCCTCGGCTTCGGCATCATGCACCTGCCGCCCGTGGTCAACCACCCCGCCCGGGTCGCCGAACGCATCGCCACCCTCGACCTGCTCTCCAACGGCCGCGTCGAGTTCGGCACCGGGGAATCGTCGTCGGTCGGCGAACTCGGCGGATTCAACATCGACCCCGCCGACAAGCGCGCTCAGTGGGAGGAGGCCCTCGAGGTCTCGATCCGGTGCATGATCGAGGAGCCGTTCACCGGCTTCCACGGCGAGCACGTCCAGATGCCGGCGCGCAACGTCGTGCCCAAGCCGCTGCAAAAGCCGCATCCGCCGGTCTGGGTCGCCTGCACACGCCCCGCCAGCGTGCAGATGGCGGCCCAAAAGGCCATCGGCGCCTTGAGTTTCGCCTACACCGGGCCCGGCCCGCTGACCGAGCGGGTCAACGGCTACTACAAGGAGTTCGAAGAGAACGGCGTCCCGGTCACCCCGCGGATCAACCCGAACATCCTCGCCATCGGCGGTGACCTGTCGATGATGGTGGCCAAGACCGACGAGCAGGCGCTGCAGCGGCTCGGGCAGGGCGGCGGGTTCTTCTCGTTCGGCATCATGCACTACTACATGACCGGGGTGCACACACCCGGGCGGACCGGAGTGTGGCAGCGGTATCTCGAAGAGGTCGACAAGGATCCGACGCTGGCGTACGGGCCGGGCCGCGGCGCGATCGGGTCCCCCGCCACGGTGCGCGAATTCCTGCGCGGCTACGAAGAAAGCGGCGTCGACGAAATCATCCTGCTGCTGAACCCGCGCAGCCACGAGGGCACCATGGAATCCATCGAGTTGATGGGCAAGGAGGTGCTCCCGGAATTCATCGAGCGCGACGCGAAGGCCGTGGCGGAAAAGGCGAAGCGGCTCGAGCCCGTCATCGAAAAGGTGGAGGCGCGTCGGCCGAAATCGACCGCACCGCAGTTCGATGAGGATTACTCGTTCGGTGGACTGCCCACCGGCCGCGGCGGTAAGTTCACCGCCAGCGAGATCCCCGAAGCCATGGCGGAGATCAACGAAGGCCGGGTGCAGGCGGCGCAGCGGGCGAAGGACCAGCAGAAGAAGTAGAGCCTGAGCAATACCAAGATGTCGGGGCGAGCCTTGGGAGCAATCGACGAGCTGTGGCGCTACGACGGCCGCCGGGCGGTGGTGACCGGATGCGCCTCGGGCATCGGGGAATACGTGGTGCGTCAGCTCACCGATCTGGGGGCCGACGTCGTCGGGCTGGATAAGCGCCGGCCCGACTTCGGGATCGGCGGTTTCCACGAGATCGACCTGGCCGGTCCCGCGTCGATCGATCGCGCGGTGGCATCCATCGACGGGCCGGTCGACGCGCTGTTCAACATCGCCGGGGTCTCCTCGGGTGTGGGCAACCCGCCGTTGATCGTCACGATCAACTTCTTGGGGTTACGCCATCTCACCGAGGCGCTCATCCCGAAGATGACCGCGGGATCGTCCATCGTCAGCGTGTCCTCGCTCGCGGCGGCCGCCTATCGTGAGCACCTGCGCGAGGTGGCGCCGTTGCTCGACACGGCGACCATGCAGGAGGGGATCGACTGGTGCGATCGACATCGCGAAGCGCTGGGCAACGGCTACCAACTGTCCAAGGAAGCCATCATCCTGTACACCATGCGCAGCGCCACGCCGCTGGGCGGCAGGGGGATCCGTATCAACTGCACCGGGCCGGGGGTCACCGAGACACCGATCCTGGACCAGCTTCGTACGGCATACGGGCAGGGCTTCCTCGACGACATCCCCAAGCCGCTGGGACGCGTGTCCGAACCGGCGGAGCAGGCGGCGGTGCTGCTCTTCCTGAATAGCCGTGCGGCCAGTTATATTTCGGGTCAGGTTGTGTGGGTAGACGGCGGAAACGTGGGCGCCGCGATAGCTCGTGAACTCGAGGAAGGGCGTGCTTCGTGGCCAGTGTGACCGACTTTCGCCGGGCTGCGCGCGATGTCAGCAACTGGGGCCGCTGGGGTGACGATGACGAGCTTGGCACGCTGAACTTCATCACCGAGGAAAAGATCGCCCAGGCCGCAAGCCTGGTCCGGCGCGGCAGGGTCTTTCCTCTCGGGGTGGACTTCGGTGCGTCGGGCCCGCAGGGCGCCTTCGAATATCGGCACAACCCGGTCCATATCATGACCATCGATGGCGGAGACGCGAAGACGCTTGCCCGGTACGGACCGGGGTGGGCGAGCAACCCAATAGCCCAACAGCTCAGCAGTTACCTGGGTGATGACAATCCGTTCCGCTTCAACGACGACCTGATCATCATGCCGCTACAGGCGGCAAGTCAGTGGGACGCGCTGTCGCACGTCTACTACGACGAGCAGCTCTACAACGGCTTCCGAGCGGATTCGGTGACCAGCATGGGCGCCGTGCATTGCGGAATCGACAAGGTCGACGGCAAGGGCATTACTTCGCGAGGCGTGCTGCTGGATATGGTCCGCCACCGGAATGCGGAAGTCTTTCTCGAGCAGGGGAATCCGATCACACCCGAAGAATTAGACGATGCCGCTCGCGCGCAGGGCGTGCGGATCGAACGCGGTGACATCGTGCTGATCCGGACCGGCTGGTGGACGAGGTTCGCGCAGACCGGGGACAAGACCGAACCCTTCTCCGGACTGGACTGGAGTTGCGCCTCGTGGCTGCACGACCACGAGGCCGCCGCGGTCGCGGCCGACAACCTCCAGGTCGAGGACCTGGTCTCGGGAGTAGAGGGCGTGTTCCTGCCCCTGCATCTGCTCTGCCTGCGCGACATGGGAATGATGTTCGGCGAGTACTGGGATCTCACCGCGCTGGCCGAGGACTGCGCAGCCGATGGCGTCTACGAATTCCAGCTCATCGCCCCGCCGCTGAGAGTCGTTGGGGCAGTGGGATCGCCGGTCAACCCGATCGCGATCAAATGATGGACGTTCAGCGCAAAACCTTGTCGGTGGACGGCCTTTCCACCGGTTACCTGGAAGCCGGCGAGGGCGAGCCGGTGGTGCTCCTGCACGGCGGTGAGTTCGGCGCGAGTGCCGAACTCGGTTGGGAACGCAACATTTCCGCGCTCGCCGCACGCTACCGGGTGCTGGCCCCGGACATGCTGGGGTACGGAAGTTCGGCCAAGGTGATCGACTTCGTCGACGGGCGCGGCATGCGGATCCGGCACGTCGCCCGGTTTTGCGAATTGCTCGGCGTCGGCTCGGCGCACTTCGTCGGCAATTCGATGGGCGCCATCAACCTGCTCACCGACAGCACGTCGGAGACGCCGCTGCTGCCGGTCCGGAGCCTGGTGATCATCTGCGGCGGCGGCGAAATCCAGCAGAACCAGCATTTCGAGGCGCTGCAGAACTATGACGCCACGTTGCCGGCCATGCGCCGCATCGTCGAAGCCCTGTTTTCCGACCCCGCCTATGCCGACGACGAGGACTACGTGCGGCGCCGTCACGAGTCGAGCACCGCGCCGGGGGCATGGGAGGCCATCGCCGCGGCCAGGTTCCGCCGCCCCGGCGCCACGCCGTCCTCCGCCCCGTCCAGCGCGCGGGCCTACGAACGCATCGGCGTGCCAACGCTTGTCGTCGAGGGCGGCGACGACAAGCTCCTGCCCAGCGGCTGGGCGGCCCAGATCGCCAAGCAGATCGACGGAGCCCGTTCGGTGGTGGTCGACGACGCCGGGCACTGCCCGCAGATCGAGCAATCGTCGGTGGTCAACCGGTTGCTGACCGAATTCTTGGGCAGCCTCTGAATCGTCAGAAGACGTAGTCCAGGCGCGTCTCCATCCCGGCGACCTGGTGATAGGTGTTGTGGCAGTGCATCAGCCACGTGCCGGGGTTATCGGCAACGAGAACGGCGGCGAGCTTCTGTTTGGGCAGCACGATGACGGTGTCCTTGCGGGCGCCCGGGCTGCCGTCGGGCTTGATCACCTGGAACGTGTGCCCGTGCAGGTGAATCGGGTGATACATCGTCGTGGTGTTGTCGAAGGTGATGGTGGGCCGCTGGCCCTGTTGCACGCGCAGCGGGCTCGTCTTGCCGAAGGGCTGCCCGTTGATCGTCCAGTTGTACTGCATCATGTTGCCGCCCAGCACGACCGGGAGATTGAGGTTCGGGTCGGGGCGCCCAAGGTTGACCGGTGTTGTGGCGGTGAACATTTCGACGGTGCCCACGCGCTTGGTGAGTTCGCCGGGCTGCAGTTGCGGGTCGGGCGCGCTGCCCGCCCCCGTGGCCAGCAATGCCCGCGCCAGGCCGTTTTTGCCCTCCGCGACGGCGACCAGTGGGAAGACACCGTCCGCGGCGGTCACCAGGACGTCGTAGCGTTCGGCCATGCCGATGAGCAGGGCGTCGACCGCAGCGGGCACCACGGGGTAGCCGTCGGTGTGGGTCACCGTCATCGAATGGCCGGCCAGCGCGACCCGGAAGGTGGTGTCGGAGGCGGCGTTGATGAAGCGGATCCGTATCCGCTGGCCAGCCTTCGCGTTGAACGTCATGGGGGAGGCGGGAATTCGGCCGTTGATCAGGTAGTGGGGGTAGGTGATGTCTCCGGCGTCGCCACCGAGGAGGTCGCTGCTGCCGGCACTTCCCGCCGTGGGCCCGGGCCCGCCGGGCGCCGGGCTCGTCGAAGTCGTCGGGCTGGTCTCGGTCGTACTCGCTTCGCTCGCCGGCGTGGTGGTCGGGGTCGTCTCGGATGTGGCGGGCATGGGCGACTTGTTCGGGTTGCTCAGATCGCCGTAGAGCTGCTGGGGGCTCTTGCCGACGCCGTCGGTCCAATCGTCGAGGACGACAATCCATTCGGCGTCGTAGTTGCCCTCGGTCGGGTCGTCGACGATGACCGGCAGGTACAGCCCGGTGTCCTCGTCCAGGCCGGTGTGCGGATGTGCCCAGTAGGTGCCCGAGTTGGGCACGGAGAACCGGTAAGTGAAGTCGTGGCCGGCCGCGATGTTGGGCGTGGCGGGCTCGGCGCCGTCCATGTCGTTGCGCACGGCGATACCGTGCCAATGCACCGACGTCGGATGATCGAGCCGGTTTTTCACCGTCACCACGACTTGGTCACCGATGCTGGCGCGGAGCACCGGACCGGGGATGGAATCGCCGAAGGCCAGCGTGCGGACGACCGGTCCGCCCAGGTCGATCTGCACCTGCTGGGACGTCAGGGTGGCGGTGACGGTCCGGCCGCTGTGCGGCCGGGCGGCCTCGGCCGCATCGACGGCGGCGGCCATCCTGGCACTGCCCGACGGCTCGGGTTTGGTTTGGCTGCACGCCGTCAGCGCCAACCCGCCGGCGATGCCCGCGGCCATGAAACCGCGCCTGGTGAGCCGGGTTCGGTCGAAGGTTACGTCGCTGGTGGGTTGCCCGGGCAATGAATGCTCCTCGTCGTTGCGCAACTACCCACCGTAGAGCGAACGCCGGCGAAAAGTCCGCAACAACTCGACGTTGACCGCCGCGGCGGTCAAACCGCGGCGCCGCCGCCGTCGACGTGCAGGGTCGAGCCGGTGATGAAGCTGGAGCGAGGGGAGCTCAGGAAGAGCACCGCTTCGGCGATCTCGGACGGGAAGGCGGTGCGCCCCAGTGGCAGGGCCCGCCCGAGCTCCTCGTTGACGTCGCCCCATTCCGCCGCCACCCCGGGGGTGCGGGTGGGCCCCGGCGCCACGCTGTTCACCCGCACCCCGGCCCCTCCGAATTCGGCGGCCCAGGTGCGGGTGAGCGATTCCACCGCGGCCTTGGAGGCGCTGTAGCCCGACGCACCGGGAATTCCCTTGAAGGCGGCCATGGTCGTGATGTTGACGATGCTGCCGCGGCCGCGGTTGAGCATTCCCGGGACCAGGCCGGCAACCAGAAAGTACGCGCCGCGCACGTTGGTGTCGAACATCGTCTCGAACGCCGACATCCCCTGCTCCACCGTCAATGCCGACGGAAAGCTGCCGGCGTTGTTGACGATGATGTCGACCTCACCGCACTGCTGCACAAGCGAATTCACCGAATCGATATCGGCCATGTCGGTCTGGATGAACCGTGCCTTCGGGCCGATGACCTCCACCGCGTGCGCTCCCCTGGCCGGATCGCGGCCCGAGACGATGACGGTGGCGCCTTCGCTGGCGAACAGCCGAGCCGATTCCAGTCCAATGCCCGCCGTCCCGCCGGTGATCACCGCGGTGTGGTCCATCAGCTCCATCGGACCGCCTCCTCCAGCCGTTACTCGGCGTTGCTGGGCGCCTGCGAGGCCAGCCAGTCGCCGAACCGGGTGGGGTAGATGGTCACTTCTTCGCCCTCGACGGGAACGATCATGCGCTCGTCGAGGACCGCGCCGTAATACTGCGCATCCGGGTCGGTCACCACGCGGCGGGCATCGCCGGTCGCGGCGAACCGGGTCCGGATGAAGTCGTCCATGCCCTGCTTTTCGGGTCCGGCGATGTTGATCACCCCGTTGACCGGCTCACCGATCGCGGCGCGGGCGACGGCCGTGGCCACATCCGCGGCGGCGATCGGCTGGAACGCCCCATGCGGCGCCCGGACCGTGTCACCCTCGGTCATCGAATCCGCAATGCCCGCAACGAATTCGAAGAACTGAGTGGCCCGCACGATGGTGTAGGGGGCTCCGGATTCCACGATCACCTTTTCCTGAGCGATCTTGGCCCGCATGTAGCCGCTTGCGGCCGCGCGGTCGGCTCCCACGATCGAGAGCGCGACGTGGTGCTGCACGCCCGCGGCCCGCTCCGCCTCGAGGAGGTTGCGGGTGGAGGTGGTGAAGAAGTTCAGCACGTCGTCATCTGCCCACGACGGCGAGTTGGAGACGTCCACCACCGCCTGGACACCGGCGACGGCCTCGGCGACCCCCTCACCGGTCACGGTGTTGACGCCCGTGCTCGGTGACGCCGGGACGGCTTCGTGTCCCTGCTCGGTGAGCAGGGTGACAACCTGTGATCCGATCAACCCACTGCCACCGATTACCAAAACCTTCATGACCACGCCTTTCACGCTTCCCGACGAACTGGCCTCTTCAGCATGGCCCGCGCGCCGGTCCGGGGGAACCCTGGAAAGTCCGTAGTCATGCCGAACTCAGGGGGCCGAACTCCTTGGCCAAGCCGCGCAGTTGCCGGCGGGAGGTGATGCCGAGCTTGGCGAACACCTTGCGCAGGTGCCATTCGACGGTGTGGCTGCTGATGAACAACTGCGCGGCGATCTCGGGGTTGGTCAGGCCCTCACCGGCCAGCCGGGCGATCTGGGCCTCCTGCGCCGTCAGCTCGCCGCCGGAGGCGTTTCCCGTTTTCCCGGACCGCTTGTTCACTTTCTCGCCGGTGGCCAGCAGCTCGCGGTGGGCTCGCGCGGCGAACGCGTCGGCACCCATCCGGGTGAACATCTCGTGGGCGGTACCCAACTGGGAGCGCGCGTCGATCCGGCGGTTGCAACGGCGCAGCCACTCCCCGTAGGACAGGTGCGCGCGGGCCAGCTGGACGGCGATGCGCGTCCGCGCGAGCTTGTCGATCGCCTCGAGGTGGCAGGCCTCCGCGTCGCGGTCGGAGGCCAGCAGCGCCTTGGACCGAAGGTAAACGCCGTCGGCCCAATCTGTTCGGGCGCTGAGCGCCCGGACTTCCAGTTGGCGCAGGGCGTCGCGGGCCGCGTCCTTTTGGCCGCTTCGCGCGGCGGCTTCGACGAGTTCGATCAGGCACCATCCGAACAGGCCCAGGTCCTCGTATTCGCATGCCCTGCGGGCCGCCGCGAAGGCGTCGTCATAGCGGCACAGGCCGTTGTAGAGGACGGCGCCGCAATACCCGGTCAATCCGACGACTCGCCCTTCGCCCCTTGCCATCCCGTCCGCGGCGGCCTGCTCGATCAGGGCGGTCGCGACGTCCTCGTTGCCGCGCCACGCGGCCAACAGGACCGAGTGGTATTTGACCGGGACATAACCGGTGGCGGCCGAGATCGCCTTGGCCTCCTCGATGAGTTGAGACGCCGTCGCGAATTCGCCCGCCTGCACGTGCACTCCGGCGCGGTAGACCAGGGCGTGCGGTAACACGGCGAGTGCGCCCGCGCCGCGCGCGAGCCGAACGGCGTGGGTGGCCAGACGGTGCCATACCTCGTCGTCCCACAGCTCGTGGACGGCGGATTCCTGGACGACGGGGAAGGCTTGCCAGAACCAGTGCAGCACATCGTCGCCCCGCTCGGCTTCGTCCTGGATGCGGGCTAGCGCGTCGCGCAGCGCCGTCACGCTCGGGACTTGCCCGGCCGTGGCCCGCAACGCGATGCCGTCCAGCAGAAGGTCGACCGGACGCGCGGGTTGCGGTCCGGGCGGCGCGGCGCGGGCCGCTTCGGCGACCAGGTGAATGCCGCCGTGCGGGCAGAGCCGGCCGCCGAACATCGCCGCCCCCAAGGCTTCTAGGTACGTTTCGCGGGAATGCGCGTCGTCAAGTCTCTCCAGCCCGCGGGCGGCATCGAGCAAACCGATGGCGGCGTCGGAGACCGTTGGCGCGTCGGCGGCACCGCTGCGGCTTCGGGCGAAGACGATCTGCGCGCGCAACCGGGCGGCACGGGCCTGCTGCAACTCATCCAGCGACGCGCCCTCGGCGACCGTGATCAGCTCGTCCGCCGCGTCGAAGGCTGCCGCGTCGCGTTTGGCCTGAGCGGCCGCGAGCGCCCGCGTTCCCCGGCGGGACGGCTCGGCGCTCAATTGGGTCGCCCGTTCCAAGAAGGCGGCCGCGGCGGCGACGCCGCCCCGGGCCTGGGCGCGGTCGGCGGAGCGCTCCAGCGCGGCGGCAACGGATTCGTCCGGGCCGTGGGCCGCGATGGCCAGATGCCATGCGCGGCGGTCGGGATCACTTCGCCTGTCGGTCGCCTCGGCCAGCGCGCGATGGATCCGTCGGCGCTCGATCAGGTCCGCCGTGCGGTATGCGGCCGAGCGCACCAGGGGATGCCGGAACCGCACCCGGGTCCCCACGTCGATCAACCCGGCCGCTTCCGCATCGGCCGCCGCGTCCGGCGGAAGGCCCAAATGCTCGGCGGCGCGCAGCAATAGCGCGGCGTCGCCCACCGGTTCCGCGGCGGCGGTCGTCAACAGGCGCTGGGTGTGGTCGGGAAGCGAGCGGATCCGCCGCAGGAATGTCTGCTCGATCTGTCCCGTCAGCGGTCGCACGTCCGGGCGCTGGAAGCCGCCCGCCAGCTCCGCGCCGGTCAGGCCCCGGGGCAGCTCCAGCAGAGCCAACGGATTGCCCCGCGTTTCCGCCACGATGCGATCGCGCACCTGGTCGTCCAGCCGGCCGAGGATGACCGAATCCAGCAACGCGCGGGCGTCGCCCGGTTCGAGCCCGCCGAGCGTCAATTCGGGCAGCCCGCTCAGCTCATCGGTGTCCAACGCCACGGCACCGTCGCGCATCGCGAAGACCATCGCCGCCGGCTCGGCGATCAGGCGGCGGGCGACAAACGCCAACGTCTGGGCCGAGATACGGTCAATCCACTGCGCATCGTCGACCAGGACGATCAAGGGCTGCGATTCCGTCGCCGCGCCGATCAAACTGAGCACCGCCAACCCGACCAGGAAGCGCTCCGGTGCCCGTCCGGCGCTTCGCCCGAAGGCGATCTCCAGGGCGTCGCGTTGCGGAGCCGGTAAGCGGTCGGAGAATTCGAGCAGCGGCACGCAGAGTTGCTGCAGCGCGGCGAACGGGAGCTCCATCTCGGACTCCACGCCCGCCACCCGCGCCACGCGAAATCCCGAAGCACGCTCGGAAACGAAGTCCAACAATGCGGTCTTGCCGATGCCCGCTTCCCCCCGCAACACCAGGACCCGGCTTTGGCCGGCGCGGGCGTCCGACACCAGGCGTTCGAGCGCCGCGCATTCCGCGCTCCGGCCGCGCAAAGGTTGCGCCTGCTGAACTTTCACCCACACCGCCGCGTCCGAAGGATTTGCTGTACGACCTTACCGATGGCGCGCGTCGCCGGGGCGACGAGCACCCGGCCCGCGCAGTCTTAAATCAACTGCTTGACTTAACGCTGAGGGCCCCGATTAACTCGTCAGGTGGTTAACGAACTTGATGGCAAGGTCGCCATCGTCACCGGCGGCGCGTCCGGCATTGGCCGGGGCCTCGTGGAGCGGTTTGTGGCCGAGGGCGCACGCGTCGTCATCGCCGACGTCGAGACCGACCGGGGCAAGGCGCTGGCGGCATCGCTGGGCGACAATGCGCTCTTCCAGCCGACGGATGTCTCCGACCTCGAGCAGGTCGGCGCGCTGGTCTCCGCTGCCGTCGCGAAGTTCGGCGGCCTGCACGTGATGGTCAACAACGCCGGAATCTCGAGCCCCCTGCGGAAGTTGCTCGACGACGACCTGACCGATTTCCACAGGGTGATGGGGGTC
The DNA here is from genome assembly GCF_000276825.1 of Mycobacterium paraintracellulare. Taxonomy (NCBI): domain Bacteria; kingdom Bacillati; phylum Actinomycetota; class Actinomycetes; order Mycobacteriales; family Mycobacteriaceae; genus Mycobacterium; species Mycobacterium paraintracellulare. Next base: position 755,685 of record NC_016948.1, read on the forward strand.
AACGTGCTGGGCGTCATGGCGGGCACCCGAGATGCCGCGCGGCACATGGCCGAACATGGCGGCGGATCCATTATCAACATCACCTCGATCGGCGGGATCCAGGCCGGCGGCGGCGTGATGATCTACCGCGCGTCCAAGGCGGCGGTCATCCAGTTCACCAAGTCCGCCGCAATCGAGTTGGCGTATCACGAGATTCGGGTCAACGCCATCGCGCCGGGCAGCATCCCCACGCCGATCTTGGGGAAGTCGGCGGCCGGCATGGACCCCGAACAGCTCGAGCGGTTCGAGGCGCGGATTCGCCAGGGGATGCGCGATGACCGCCCGCTGAAGCGCGACGGCACGCCCGATGACGTCGCCGAGGCCGCGCTGTATTTCGCCACCGACCGGTCGCGATACGTCACCGGGACCGTGCTGCCCGTCGACGGCGGAACGGTGGCGGGCAAGGTCATTCGGCCCAAGAAGGGTGGGGGATAGGGCGGGGACGCCCGTCGGCGTCGCGACGGATCAGGCCTTGGTCCGCGAAGGAGGACAGCCAGCCCTCCATCGGCCACCAACCCCAACGCCCATAGAAGATCTCGGCGTTGCGCAGTATGTCCTCGAGGTGGTCGACGGGGGGATCGGCGACCGCATGGTGCTGGTGGAATGCGTGGGCCCCGCCGACCCAGCGCATCGGAACTTGGCGTGCCGCCGCGCATTGCGCGAAGTCCGTGTCCTCTCCGCCGTAGCCGCGGTACCGCTCGCAGAATCCCCCGATCCGCTGCCACGTAGGGACTTTCACCGCGAAAGACAGCGACCAGAACAGCGCATAGTCCGTCGTGGACAGGACAGCGCCGTCCCGCGGCGCGGGCCGAGCACGATGCGGATCGGGATTCGACCGCACCTCGGAGATCACGTAGCCGCCCGGCCCGGGTGGTGGCAGATACGTGACCGGGCCGTTCAGGATCGCGTCCGCGTGCTCGGATCTGCCTGCGACCCCGTGGTAGCGGTCGAGCAACTCCGCGCCGGGAATGCAATCGACGTCGAGAAAAACCAAGAGCTCGGCGGCATTTCGTATCGCCGCGGCGGCTCCCACGTTGCGTCCCATCGCCACCGGCAGCGGGCGGGCGGCCTCGCACTCAACCACCAGCGCCGGCGCCTTCAGCTCGCTTACCAGGGCGGCGACGGTGGGGTCACCGAGCGCGACCACGATGTGCAGGTCCGGCCGCAGTGTGCTGGTGGCGAGGCCTTCGAGCTGCCGCCGCAGGTGGGCGCCCCTGCCGTGCACGATGGTGATGACGGCGGTGCGCACTACGTGCCTTGCCTGCAACGGCGGGCCGTCGACTCGATGGCTTCGGCGGCACGGTCGGCCGCCCCATCCACTTCCCACCGTCGCCACCGTCGCGGGTCGGTCGCCGCGGTGGCGGTCAGCAGCGCCGGCCACGCCCGTGGGTCGGGCATGCCGTGCGCGACCACCGCAAGCTGATGGCGCTTGAGCATCCGGGCCGTCGCGTGTTGCTCATCGAAGGGCCGCGGCTGCGGGAGGACCAACGCGGGGCGCCTCGCCGCGGCGACATCAGCAATACAGCTCTGACCCGCGTGGGTGACGACGACATCCGCCCCGCGGATCTCGGGCCACGGATCATCTCTCCACGCACCGACCTTGCCGCCGAGCGTCGTCCATGACCGGACCGAATCCGCTGCGGCACAATCCTGTAGCGAGGTTCCGAAGGCGTCGCCGGCCCCGCCCAATACGACGACGCGCGTCTCCTTCAACGGTCGTGCCGATGACTCGGGCTCGTCGCCGCGACGGTCACGGCCCTCGAAGCGGCTGATGCCACCGACGTAGCTGGTCTTGTCCTCCCATTGCCGCAGCCATGACGGCACACACAACGCGCGCGGCCAGGCCGCCACGATGTGATCGGCGAGGCGATGCACCAGCACATGCGGGGCGTCCACGCGGGTGCCGGGCAACGCCACGACGATCACCGGTACGCCGAGCAACCGGATGAACAGCGCCACTTCCACCGATACGTCGACAACGACGGCCTCGGGCCGCGCGTCGGACACCCACTCCGCGATCTGATTCATTCGGGCGCTCAGCCCGGCGTCGTGGTGGGGCGCCCAGTGCAGCGCGCCGTGTGCGGTGGCCTCGCGTGGCCGCGGTCCCTCGTCGTCACACGGTAGCCTCATGACCGCCGAAAACGGCTGGGGCTCCGGCACATCCAGCGATGTCATGGCGGTCACCGGGCGGCGCATCCGTGCGCAGACGCTCATGGCCCGAGCCAGATGCCCGAACCCGTGGTGGTGAATGTAGTACCCGATCATGTTGCCTGCCCGCGAAGTCGTCGATCATTTCTCGGTACACATTGGTGTAGGCGGTCACCATCGCTTCGGCCGAACACTGGCGAATGGCGTGCTCGCGCACCCGCTTTCGCGGTAGCGCGAGCACCGTGCCTATGGCGTCCGCCATGGCGGCGACGTCACCGGCGACGATGAGTCGCCCCGACGCCGCGCTGATGAGTTCGGGGATGCCACCGAGGGCGAACGCAACGACGGGGGTGCCGCACGACATCGCTTCGGCGACGACAAGCCCGTACGGCTCGTCCCAGCTCGGGGTGACAAGCGCCGCTGCGGCGTGGCTGACCACGTGGGCCAGACGCCGGTGGTCCAGATGGCCCGCATACCGGATGTCGCCCCGAAGGTGGGGCTCGACGTGGCGAACAAAGTACTGCTGGTCGGAGATCGGACCGGCGAGGACCAGCGGTCGGCGCGCCCGTTGGGCCGCGGCGATCGCCAGATGGGGTGCCTTTTCCGGTGTGATCCGACCAAACCACACCAGGGACGGCCCACCCGGGCCGAGGGGCCACTGGCCCGTATGGATGCCGTTGGGAACCACGGTGATATCTCCGGTGAGGCTTCGCCACGCCGCAGCGGTGTGCCGGGAGACCGCCGCAAAGCGGGTGCCCTTCCCGGTGGCGGCACCGATCGCCGACTCGAGCCAGGGCGTCGGCGGCGTGTGCACCGTGGTGAGCATCGGAGTGGACAACGCCGAGGCCATCGCCACCGGAAGGTAATGCAGGCTGTGGTTGTGGATGACGTCGAACTGTTGGCTCCCGGGCCCCGCCAGCCACAACATCAACGACAGGTACGCGTGGTGATCGGCCATGAAATCTGCCGGCGGCATCGACACGTCGTGGCGCGCCGCCTCCGACAGATCCAACGGGCGCACGTCGAGCGTCTGACAGTTCAAACCGGGATCCGAACCCGCCGCGGCGAACAGCGACACCCGATAGCCGCGGGATGCGAGCGCGCCGGTCAGGTGGCAGACGTGCGCTTCGAGCCCCCCGGCGAACGGTTGCCGGATCGGATGGCGGGTCGAGGCGATCAGCGCCACGCGCAGTGGCTCCGTCATCGCAGGACGCTCGCGTAGATGGCACGATGCGCCGCGGCGAGCTCTCGCCTTTCGGCGAGCCGCGCCACCCAGTCGGCCCGGGGGGCGGGGCAGCCGGCGGCCCAACGCGCGTGTGCCCGGTGGATCGCACCGCACAGCGACACGGGATCGAAGCCCCGGTCGCCGAAACCGAAAACGCCGCACGGGCGTTGCTGGCGATAGAAGCCGCAGCTGGGGGCCACCACGGCGGTTCCGAGATCGTAGCTCGCCTCGAGCCAGCCCGAATGGGTGCCGAACCGGTAGGGCAGTACGGAAACCGTCAGCGAAGCGAGGTAGTCCCAGAATTCGTCGTCCGAGAAGTACGGGTGCACCCGGACCTGCACATGCTCGTGGGAGTCGTAGGCCAGCAGTGCCGCGCCGGTCGACGGTGCGAACCAGTGATTGTCGGGATCGAAGATCTCGTCGTGGACGTCGACCTGCAGGATCGCGTCGGGCAGGGACGACACGATCGCCGCGAGCGCGTCCACGACGGGCAACGGGTCCATGTTGGCGCGCAGACTTTTGGCGTGCAGGCCGACGACGAATCGCTCGCCGCGGCCGCGGGGCCTCTCGATCCACTCCTTTTCGAGCACGTGCGGGTGCGGCAATACGCGGGCCCGCCGCCGCCAGTTTCGCCAAATCAGCTGTGCGGCACCGGGTGTCAGCGTAATCAGCTCGTCGGCGGCGGAAATCAGGACGTCCTGCTGCGCGGCGTGGGCCTCGGGTTCCGGGTGATGTGGATTGCGCAGATCGTGCACCGTGTACACCAGCGGCTTGTTGTGCTCCTTGAGCTCCTGGACGACTCCGGCCAAATCCTCCGGAGTGATGGCGTCGAACCCGAAGTGGATGTGGAACACGTCGAATCGTGAGTGGTTGTCGCTGACCCAGCCCGGCTCCAACATCAGCGGCGGCCACCAGCCTCCCGGCACGGTGCGGCCATCCGCCGGCGCCGGATCATCCAGGCGCACAACGCAATCCGAGTGCGGATTGCCGAGGTGACGGACGTAGACGTGCGACGCCGGCACCGAAGCTACGCGCAACAAACTCAAGGCCCCTTCTCAAAATCTGTAGGGGCAGCCGCGCGTCCTGGCGGCACCGTCCCGTCTGTCGAGAAGCAGAACCGTCCCTGTTGACTGAAGGACGCTGCGAAGCTGCAATACCCGCAACCCGCGGGGCCAAACTCGGATACGCGACCGTAAGCCCGCGCCCGGGCCGCCTGTGCCGGCGGCCTCCCGCTCCAAGGTCGGTCTGTGGATTAAATCAAGCGCTTGACTTAACGGCTTGCGGCGGGTTGACTGGGCCGATGACCACCGTCGGCCGGACCGTGCGCACCGAGCGGGCCAGCTCCACCCAAGAGGCGATCTTGGTGGCCGCCGAGCGGCTCTACGCCGAGCACGGCATGTTCGCGGTGTCCAACCGACAAGTCAGCGAGGCCGCCGGCCAGGGCAACAACGCCGCGGTCGGCTACCACTTCGGCACCAAGGCCGACCTGGTGCGCGCCATCGAGCACAAGCACCGCGGACCCGTCGAGCAGCTCCGCGAGCGGATGGTCGACGAGTTGTTGGCCTCCGCCACCGCCGACGGCCGGGACGCCGAACTGCGCAACTGGGTGGCCTGCCTGGTGCGCCCGCTCACCGATCACCTCGAGGAGCTCGGAAATCCGACGTGGTACGCGCGGTTCGCGGCGCAGGCGATGACCGACCCCGCCTACTACAACATCATCGTCAAGGGCGCGCTCAGCTCGCCCTCGCTGGTTCAGGTCGTGGAGGGCATCAACCGGTGTCTGCCCGAGCTGCCGGCCGAGGTGCACTTCGAACGCAACATCATGGCCCGAAACCTGTTGATGCACACCTGCGCCGACCGTGAACGCGCGCTTGTCGCGGGAACGTTGACGTCCCATCGTTCCTGGCGCGCTGCGGCGTCCGGGCTCATCGACGCGATCGTGGGCCTGTGGCTGGCGCCCGTGACGGCGTACGAGTGAGGGGGTTTGAAGATGAAAGTGACTGTTGACCAAGATGTTTGCGCCTCGTCCGGGAACTGCGTCATGAATGCGCCCGAAGTGTTCGACCAGCGCGATGACGACGGCGTGGTCGTCCTACTCAATCCCAGTCCTACGGCCGACCAGGCCGAAGGTGCGAGGCGGGCGGCGGCCGCCTGTCCCGCCCTGGCCATCCACATCGAGGAATAGAGATGTCAGACATTCTGACGAGTGCCACCACAGAGCAGACCGCCGACATTCCGGACTATCCGATGGCCAGGGAGCCGCGCTGCCCGTTCGCCCCGCCGCCGGACGTCATGGCGCTGGCCGAGTCCCGGCCGCTGTCTCGGGTGCGGATCTGGGATGGCAGTACGCCGTGGCTCATCACCGGCTACGAGCAAGTGCGCGAGCTGTTCTCGGATTCGCGGGTCAGCGTCGACGACCGGGTGCCCGGCTTCCCGCACTGGAACGAAGGCATGTTGTCGACCGTGCACAAGCGGCCCCGGTCGGTGTTCACCTCCGATGGTGAGGAGCACACCCGGTTCCGGCGGATGCTGTCCAAGCCCTTCACGTTCCGGCGGGTGGAGGGTCTGCGCCCGACGATCCAGCAGATCACCGACGACCACATCGACACGATGCTGGCCGGCCCGCAGCCCGCGGATGTCGTTGCCGCCATTGCGCTTCCGGTTCCGTCGCTGGTGATCAGCCAATTGCTGGGCGTGCCTTACGAGGACGCCGAGATGTTCCAGCACCACGCCAACGTCGGCCTCGCGCGCTTTGCCGCCGCCGAGGACACCATGAAGGGCGCGATGAGCCTGCACAAGTACCTGGCTCAGCTGGTGGAAGCCAAGATGGAAAACCCTGCGGAAGACGCGGTTTCCGACCTCGCCGAGCGGGTCAAGGCCGGCGAGCTCAGTGTCAAGGAAGCCGCGCAGCTGGGCACCGGATTGCTGATCGCCGGGCACGAGACGACCGCGAACATGATCGGGCTCGGAGTGCTTGCGCTGCTGGAGAATCCGGACCAGGCCGCCGTCATCCGCGATGCCGAGGACCCGAAGATTCTCGCCAACGCGGTGGAGGAATTGCTGCGCTACCTCAGCATCATCCAAAACGGACAGCGCCGCGTCGCCGTGGAAGACATTCATATCGGTGGCGAGACCATTCGTGCCAACGAGGGCATCATCATCGACCTGGCACCGGCCAACTGGGACGCGCAGGCCTTCGCCGAACCCGATCGCCTGTACCTGCATCGCTCGGGAGCCGATCGCAATGTGGCCTTCGGATACGGCCGCCACCAGTGCGTGGGCCAGCAGTTGGCGCGGGCGGAACTGCAGATCGTGTTCCAGACCCTGCTGCGCCGCGTCCCGACGATGGAACTGGCCGTGCCGATCGAAGAAGTCCCGTTCAAGCACGACCGCCTCGCCTACGGCGTCTACGAACTGCCGGTGACCTGGTAGCCCAGCTCGCTGCCTTTGAAAAACTGCCGACAACAGCGGATCCGAATGGAGGGTCAACGATGACGACTCAAGCAAGCACGCTCTACCCGCCCGGAGGCTATGGCGCTCCGAAGGACCGGCGCGGCCACGCCGCCGGCAGCGATGTGGGCCTGCCCGCGGGGACCGTGGTCTTCTCGGCGGACAACCACATCTCGCTCGCCGATGACATCTTCTACCAACGCTTCCCGGAAGACCTGAAGGACAAGGCACCGCGGATCTGGTACGAGGAGGGCGCCTACCAGGTCGGCCGCAAGGGACAGTCGTTCCTGCCGGGTGATTTCAGCGCGGTCCTGATGCAGTACGACGACCTGCCCGGCGCCGCCAGCACCAACATCGAGGCCCGGATTCAGGAATTGCATGACGACGGGGTCGAGAAGGAACTGGCTTTTCCCAACGCGGTGCTGGCGCTGTTCCACTACCCGGACAAGCAACTTCGCGAGCTCGCCTTCCGCATCTACAACGAATACATCGCTGAGTTGCAGGAGCGCTCCGGCGGCCACTTCTACGGTGCGGGCCTGATCAACTGGTGGGACCCTCGGGGGACCCGCAAGACCCTCGAAGAGCTGAAGTCCCTGGGACTCAAGACGTTCCTACTGCCGCTCAACCCGGGCAAGGACGACGAGGGCAACATCATCGACTACGGCAGTACCGCGATGAAACCGGTCTGGGACGAGATCGAGGCCGCCGGCCTGCCGGTGACCCACCACATCGGCGAGACCCCGCCGAAGACCCCGTGTCAGTTCAACAGCGTGGTGGTCGGCATGATGATCAACGTCGACGGCTTCCGCGAGCAGTTCGCCAAGTATCTCTTCACCGGAATTCTCGACGATCATCCCGGGCTGCGGATCGGCTGGTTCGAGGGCGGAATCGCCTGGGTGCCATGGGCTTTGCAGGACGCCGAGCACCTGGTCGCGTCCTATCAGCACATGTTCAACCGGCCGCTGCAGCACGATGTGCGCTACTACTGGGACACCCACATGAGCGCGTCGTTCATGGTCGACCCCCTGGGCCTGCAGCTGATCGACCAGATCGGGGTGGACAGGGTGATGTGGTCCAGCGACTACCCGCACAACGAAAGCACCTATGGCTACTCGGAGAAGTCGCTGAAGGCCGTTGTCGACGCCGTCGGTCCGGCGAACGCGAAGAAGATCGTCAGCGACAACATCACAACGTTCTTGGGCCTGTAGTGAAGACGCTCGCGGACCTGGGCACCAGCAGAGGCAACGGACTGGTGATTCCCGAAACACCCGACCTGGCGCGCCTGCGCCGCGAGACGGGAGCGCGGCTGCGGTCGGCGATGACCGAACGCGGCGTCGACGCGATGATCCTGCTCGGCAACAACGCCGTCGTCTACGCCACCGGCGCCAGTTGGCCACTGGGCGACGCCGGACTGTCCTATGTCGAGCGCCCGGTGGCCGTGGTGCTCGCCGACGACGAGTGGCCGCACCTGTTCCTCCCGTTCCGGGAGGGGGCCGCACAGGAGTCGGATCTGCCCGCCGACCACCTGCACGGGCCGGTCTATCTCGAATTCGACGAGGGCGTGGCCCATTTCGCGCGGACACTCGCCGAGCTGATCCCGGCCAAATCGGTGGTCGCTGTCGACGAATGCACGGGGGCGATGTCGCGCGCCGCGAACGTCCTGTTCCCGAACGGGGCCCCCGTCGACGCCGCGGCCGTCGTCAGCGCGGCCAAGTCGGTCAAGACCCCGGACGAATTGTCGTGCATGCGCACCGCCATCCGGATCACCGACGAGGCCATGGTCGAGGTGCAGAAGCGGCTGGCGCCCGGGATACGTCAGATCGATTTGTCGGCAAGCTTTTTGCGACGCGCCTTCGAGCTGGGCGCCACGGCCAGCATGCTCGAACCGATCTGGCAGGTGATGCCGCCCAGCAAGGCCGAGGGCGTGTGGACCACGCACGGCGACCTGGCGTTGCCGCTGCTGAGCACCGAGCGCGAGCTGGCCGAGGGCGACGTGCTGTGGACCGACGTCAGCATCACCTACCAGGGCTACTGCTCGGACTTCGGACGCACCTGGATCGTCGGGCGGGACCCCTCCCCGCGCCAACAGGCGCAGTTCGACAGCTGGTTCGAGATCATGACCGCCGTCCTGGGTGTCGCCAAGGCCGGCGCCACCGCGGCGGACCTCGGCCGGGCCGCGATCAAGGCCAACGGCGGCACCAAGCCCTGGCTGCCGCACTTCTACCTGGGCCACGGCATCGGCGTCAATGCCGCCGAAATGCCGATGATCGGAACGGATCTCGGCCAGGAGTTCGACGAGAATTTCGTCCTTCAATCCGGGATGGTGCTGGTTTTGGAGCCCGTGGTGTGGGAGGACGGCACCGGCGGCTACCGCAGCGAAGAGGTCCTGGTGATCACCGAGGAAGGCTGGATCCGTTTGACCGACTACCCCTATGACCCCTATGGGAACTGAAGTCCTGCCCGACGAGCGCGCGCTGCGCTCGGGGCGTCGCCAGCGGGCGCTCGACCAGATGGCCGCGCACGACCTCGATGTCCTGGTCCTCGGCCGGCAAGCCAATGTCCGTTACGTCACCGGCGCGCCGCAGCTTTGGGTCGCCGGCACCCGGCCGTTCGGTCCGACCTGTGTGGTGGTGCGGGAGACAGGTGCCGTGCACCTCCTCAGCACGTGGGACGAGGGCGTGCCCGACGACATCCCCCACGAGAACCTCTACGGCATCTCGTGGAACCCGGTGAACACCATGTCGGCGCTGCAGCGCATCGACGGCGCGGCCGATGCACAGCGGGTCGGAACCGACGCGCTCTCACCGGTTTTCGCGCAGCTGCTGCCGACCGCATTCCCCAACGCCCAGCTGATCGACGGCGAGCTCGCGATGCGGGCCGCACGCCGCGTCAAGACGGCGGAAGAGATCGCCGCGGTGCGGGAGTCCGTCGCGGTGGCCGAATCGGCCCTGGCGGCCGCGGTCGCGGAATTGCGGCCCGGGGTGAGCGAACAAGCGCTGGCCGGCGTCGTGTTGGAGGCCTCGGCGGCCGGCGGCGTGAGCACGCCGTCGAATCAAGACGTCGCGTGGGCGACCTCGCGCACGCACCCGTGGCGGCGCGCCGACGGCGGTGACCGTGTTCAAGGCCGCATCCAGGACGGCGATCTGGTGGCGTTCTCCGCGGGAGTCCTGGCCGGCGGGTACGTCGGCGAGGTGGGACGCACCTGGCCGGCCGGCAAGAAGCAGGTTCCCGGCGGCGCCGCGGCCCTCTATCGGCGCTGGGACAGCCTGTGGGACAGGCTGATCGGGGCCTGTCGGCCCGGCGCCGGCGCGGCCGAGCTGATGGCCGCGTACCACGCCGCGGGGGAGCCGGACCCACCGATGCCGGTCGCCCGTGGCCTGGGCATGGGGTTCGACCCACCCGTCGTCTCCAAGCATCTGCCCGCCACCGCGGCCGGCGAACGTCTGGAACCGGGGATGGTGCTCGCCGTGACGGGTTATGTCTGGGAAGAAGGAGTCGGCGCGGTATTCGGGCGAGAAGCGGTCCTGATCACCGCCGACGGTCCGGAAGTGCTCACCGCCAGCCCGTTCTGGCAGCCCTAGCCATGACCGATCCCGCAGAGCCACCGGCCGACGAGATCATCCGGTACGACAAAGACGCCGAGACGCGGATCGCCACGATCACGTTCGACCGCCCGGATTACCTCAACGCGCCGACGATCGCCGCGCGCCTGCGCTACGCGGATTTGTTGCACCGCGCCGGCATTGACGACGACGTCAAGGTCCTGGTGGTCCGCGGAGCCGGCGACGACCTCGGCTCGGGTGCGGACCTGGTCGAGGTGATGCGGGTCCGTGCCGCGGCCGACCAAGGGCCGCGGCTCGCCGAATACCGGATCGGTGCCCAGGAGGTCAGGCACCCGCCGGAGGGCTCGTTTCGCAACGGCGCCACGCTCGGTCAGTGGTATGCCAATCCGAATTCCGGCATCCGCGGCCTGCAGGATTTCAAGAAGATCAGCATCCTCGAAGCCAAGGGCTACTGCTACGGCTGGCACTTCTACCAGGCCGCCGACGCGGACCTGGTGATCGCCAGCGACGACGCCCTGTTCGGGCATCCGTCGTTCCGGTATTACGGCTGGGGTCCCCGCATGTGGTGGTGGGCGCAGACCATGGGCATCCGCAAATTCCAGGAAATGGTGTTCACCGGACGGGCTTTCACCGCCGCCGAGATGTACGACTGCAACTTCCTCAACAGCGTGGTGCCCAGGGACCAACTCGAGGCGGAGGTCGAGAAGTACGCCTTGGCCTGCGCCCGCAACCGCCCCACCGACACCGTCTTCATGCAGAAGGTCTTCTTCGAGATCATGAAGCAGTTCCAGGGCGAGTATCTGGGCAGCATGCTCAGCGGTGTCTTCGAGTCGATGGGCGCCATGGTGCGCCCGGATGTCGGTGACGAACTGACGCTCGCTGACGCCATGGAACAGGGGCTGGGCGATGCGGTCAAAGACAACGACGGCAAGTTTCCCGCCGAGTGGCGCCTGAGCAAGAAAGCCCGCAAAAAAGCCAAAGCGAAGAAAAAGAACTCGTGACGCCATCCCGGGTCGAACCGCCACTGAACGGCTATACGGTGATCGATCTGTCCACCGGCATAGCGGGCGCCTACTGCACCAAGTTGCTCTGCGACGGTGGCGCCGATGTCGTGAAAGTCGAGCCGCCGCAAGGAGATCCGCTGCGCAAATGGTCTGCCTCGGGAGTGCCCATCGCGCCCGGCGACGACGGCGCGTTGTTCGGCTTCCTGGCCGGTGCAAAACACAGCGTCATCGCCGACCCCTCCGACGAGGACGACGCCGAGCTGGTGAACCGGCTCCTGGCCTCCGCGGACGCGGTGGTCTGGTCCGCCGGTTCGAACGTGGCCGAGCACCCGGCCTTCGCGCCGCGCGCCATCCACCGGCGGCACCCGCAGCTGACCGTCACGGCGATCACGCCGTTCGGGCTGGAAGGCCCCTGGCGTGACCGCGCCGCAACGGAATTCACGCTGCAGGCGTGGTCGGGAGGAATCGTCGGGCTCGGCCGCGGCGAGCAGGAACGCCCGCCCGTCTTCGTCGGCGGTCAGGTCGGCGAGTACCTGGCCGGAGCCTACGCGAGCGCGGCCACCCTGGCGTCGCGATGGCGCCGCTTCGACGGCGGGCCAGGGGAACTGCTGGACCTGTCGATGCTCGAGACGCAGATCCTGTGTCTCACCTATTACCCGGTGTCGTACTTCGAGGTGCTCGGGCGGCCGTGGCGGGACATGCGACGGCCGACGATTCCGGGCGTGGCTCAGGCGAAAGACGGACTGGTGGACCTCGGCTGCGGGACCGCGCAGCAGTGGTTCGACTTGTGCGCGATGGTGGGCCACCCGGAGTGGATCGACGAGGAATCGCCGCTGTCGATCACGGAGCAGGCCAACATCCACGCCGAGGAGCTCTTCGACTGGCTGGCCCACACCACGGTCGCCGAAATCCGGGAACTCGCTTCGGCGTTCCGCATTCCCAACGCGCCGGTAGCCAACGGCGCCAACGTCACGTCGTTCGATCAGTTCGTGGAACGCGGTTCGTTCGTCCGCAATCCGCGCGACGGCTACCAGCAGCCGGGTCACCCCTACCGGATGCGGCCGGCGCAGTTGCGCGGACCGCGCCCGGCGCCGCGGTTGGGGGCGCACACCGAGCATTACCGGGCCGCGAACCTCCCCGCCCGGCCTACTCCGACGGGCGTAGCAAAAGCACTGCCACTCAGCGGCATTCGAGTGCTGGACATGACGACATTCTGGGCGGGACCCTGCGCCACGCACTTTCTGGCGATGCTCGGCGCCGAGGTCATCCACGTCGAATCGACGCGACGGCCGGACGGCACGCGGCTGATCGCCGGCGTGCCGGTCACCGAGGAGCAATGGTGGGAGAAGTCGCCGATCTTCGAGGCGCTGAACACCAACAAGAAGGGTCTGACGCTGGACCTGCAGAGCCCGCGCGGCAGGGAGTTGTTGCGCCGGCTCATCGCCACCTGCGACGTCGTCGTGGAAAACTTCACCCCCCGGGTGCTGGACCAGATCGGGCTGGATTTCGCCACCGTTCAATCGATTCGGCCCGACGTGGTGATGGTGCGGATGCCCGGCTTCGGCCTCGAAGGGCCATGGCGTGACAATCCCGCCTTCGCCTACGTCATCGAAGCCGCCTCCGGAGTCAGTTGGCTCACCGGCTACCCGGACCGCACACCCTATGACCCGTATTCGATCGGTGACCCCAATGCCGGTGTGCACGCGGCCAACGCCCTGCTACTGGCGCTGGAGCATCGCCGCCGAACGGGCGAGGGCGTGTTCGTCGAAGCGGCAATGGTCGATGCGGCCCTGAGCATCTCGGCCGAGCAGGTCCTCGAGTACTCGGCGTACGGGGCGCTGCTCGAGCGCGCCGGCAACCGTGGACCGGCGGCCGCACCTCAGAACCTCTACCTCAGCGCGGATATCGACGAATTCGGCCGGCTCGACAGCTGGGTCGCCATCGCCGTGGCCACCGACGATCAGTGGGCGAAGCTGTGTCGCGCCATCGGATCACCCTCCTGGGCAACGGATCCCGGGCTGACGACGCACGCCGGCCGCAGTGAGCACCACGATCTGATCGACGAACAACTCGCAGCCTGGTGCCAACGGCGCAGCCGCGACGAGATCGTCGCAACCCTCTGGGACGCCGGAGTGCCGGTGGCCAAGGTCATGCAACCGCATCGTCAAACCGAGCTGGAGCAGTTGGCGTTCCGCGGCTTCTTCGAAGAGGTCGACCACCCGGTCAACGGTCCGGCTAGGCTCAGCACCGTGCCGATGAGATGCTCAGCAGGGCCCGACAAGTTCCACACCGAGCACGCGCCGCTGCTCGGGCAGCACAACCGCGAGCTGCTGGCCGGGCTCGGGTTGTCCGACGCCGAGATCGCCGGCCTGGAATCCGACGGTGTCATCGGCCGCGCGCCGGCGATGCACGGCTGATCGACGATGGCGATCGACCCCTCGAACATCCTGCTGACCGGCCGCGTCGCGGTGGTGACCGGCGGGGGCGCGGGCATCGGCCGCGGCATCGCGGCCGGAATGACGGCTTTCGGCGCTCGGGTGGCGATCTGGGAGCGCGACCCCCAAACCTGCGCACAGGCAGCCGAATCCATCGGCGGCCTGGGGATCGTCACCGATGTCCGAGACGGCGGCCAGGTGGATGCCGCGCTGGAACGCACCATCGCGGAACTGGGCACGCCGACGATCCTGGTGAACAACGCCGGCGGCGTGTTCTCCTCGCCGTTGCTGGAAACGAGCGAAAACGGTTGGGACGCGCTCTATCGCGCCAACCTGCGCCACGTGCTGCTGTGCAGCCAGCGCGTCGCCCGGAAGATGGTGTCCGAGGGCCTGTCCGGCAGCATCGTCTCGCTGACCTCGATCGAGGGCGTGCGCGCGGCGCCGGGCTACGCCGCCTACGCGGCCGCCAAGGCCGGTGTCATCAACTACACCAAGACCGCGGCGCTGGAGTTGGCGCCGCACGCGATCCGGGTCAACGCGATAGCCCCGGACATCACGCTCACCGAGGGGCTCGCGCAGCTCGGCGGCGAGGCCGCGACGAGCGCCATGCGCGACATGGTGCCGCTGGGCCGTCCCGGCCATGTCGACGAAATCGCCAGCGCGGCAGTATTTCTGGCCTCCGACATGGCGGCCTATCTGACCGGCCAGACGCTGCACATCGACGGCGGCACCCAGGCCTCCAGCGGGTGGTATCACGACCCGCGGACCGGCGACTACCGGCTGGGCCCGTCGACCTAGTGCGTCCAGCCCTCGGCGGCCTGTTCGTCGAAGGTCCGGTCGATGCGCTCGAACCTGCGGCGGATGGACGCCCGGGCCGCCGCGTGCGGCAGGATGTACAGCCGGTTGGCCAGGATCGCATCGGCGGTCAGCCGCGCGACATCGTCGGCGCTGACGCTCTCGTCCTGGGTGGGCAACGTCCCGAACGCGCCCTCGGGACTGGCCGACAGCCCGTAGTCCGCGCCCCGGATTCGCTCGGAATTGGAGACCAGCTTGGTTTCCACGACCATCGGGCACAACACCGATACGCCAATGCCATTGGCCTTGACCTCACGCGCCAGTGTCTCGGCGAGTCCGACGACACCGTATTTGGCGACGCCGTACGTCCCCAGACCGGCGTTGGGCACCAACCCGGCGAAGGACGCGGTGAAGGCGATGTGCCCGCCGCTGCCCTGTTCGATCAACCTGGGCACGAAGGCCTCGACGGCATGGATCGATCCCCATAGGTCGATGTCGATCACCCAGCGCCAGTCGTCGTGGTTCATCTGGCCGATCGGCCCCGCGACGACGATGCCGGCATTGCTGAAAACGACGTCGACGCTGCCGAGCAACCGGAAGGCTTCGTCGGCGAGGTGAACCATCTCGTCGAGATTCCGGACGTCGCAGACCACTCCGTGCGCGTCGAAACCCTCGCCGCGCAGCCGGTTCACCGCCTGTTCCAGCGCGGGTTGATCGACGTCGGAGAGCACCAGGCGGGCGCCGCGATGGGCGAATTCGGTGGCCGTGGCCAGGCCGATGCCGCTGGCACCGCCGGTGACCACGGCCCCGCGGCCGTCGAAGCCAGACAGAAATCCGTCCATGGGACGGAACTCTATTTCAGGCAGCTACCCGCGTCGATCGGCAGGGTCACACCGGTGATGTAGCGCGCCTCGTCCGAGGCGAAGAACAGCACGGCGTTGCTGATGTCGATCGGCTCGACCCACGGGATCGGCAGCGTGTGGAACAGCTGACAGATCGGTGCCATGTCGTCGGGGCCCGGGTTCTCCAGGTCCGGCCGGAACATCTTGAACGTGCCCTCGTTGTGCAGCATGGGGGTCTTGACGTGCGTGGGGTGCACGGAGTTGACGCGAATCATGTGCTGTCCCAATTCAACTCCGAAGGCGCGCATGAGCCCGACGACACCGTGTTTGGCCGCGACGTAGTGGCCGGTGTGGGGGTAGGCCTTGAGCCCTCCGACCGAGCTGGTCAGGATGATGGATCCGCCGCGACCGCCGGCCAGAAGATGGGGCACACCGGCTTTCACGGTTTTCCACACCCCGGCCAGGTTGATGTCGATCATCTCGGTCCAGTCTTCTTCGCTGGTCTTGTCCAAAGTCTCTCCGCCGTTGCCGATTCCGGCGTTGGCCACGATGATGTCGAGCCGGCCGAGTTGCTCGACGCCGCTGTCGACCGCCGCCTTGAGCGCGTCGTAATCGCGCACGTCGACTTCGGCCGTGAAGATCCTGCGGTTGTGCCCCTTGACCAGGTCGGCGGTCTCGGCGAGGTCCTCGGGCGTCGACGCCGGGATCGCGGTGTCCAGCACGCCCTCGCGGATGGGCTTGCAGATGTCGACGGCGATGATGTCGGCGCCCTCCTCCGCCAATCGCACCGCATGGCTGCGGCCCTGACCGCGCGCCGCTCCGGTGACCAAGGCGACTTTGCCCTCAACACGTCCGGTCATGGCTACCTCAACTCCTGACTTGATCTGATCGGCTCGCCTGCGCGGAGAACAATCGCGTCCCCGGATCGTGGGTCTTGCCGCTTTTGAACTCTGTCATTCGGCCAACACGGGTGTCAATGGCGAATCCGTTTCGGCCATTTGTGGTTCTAGATATTAGAGAATCTCATTCTCACGGGCAAACGGCGTGCGCTATCTGCTCAGCTCCGGAGTGAGGAAGATTACGGCCCGTGGGGGCGTGCTACGCGACGAAACCGCGCGAGCAGAAGTCCCATACCTCTTCTGCGGTGATGGGGTGGGTCGTCGCGTCGTCGGGGCCGCCGCTGGACTGCGCGATGAACATCACCGTCTGCATGGTCATGGCGGCCACGCGCTTGGGATTGATGGTGTTACGCAACTTGCCGGCATCGTGAGCCGCGTCCATCAGTTCCGTCAGCAACGCCAGGAGCGGAGCATGCGCGACCTTGACCTCGGCCGGATGCGTCACCAGCAGCCGCGGAGCAAAGTCGGTGAACAGCGGGCGCTTGGCGGTCGGATCCGGGCGCGAGGCCTCGTACAGCAGTTGCACGGCGACCTGCAGCCGCTCCAGCGGATCCGTGTGGCTTTCCGTGGCGGCGCGGATCTGGTCGGCCGAGCGGCTCAGCGCGTCTTCGAACAGCGCCAGCAACAGCTCGTGCTTGCCGTCGAACTGCAGGTAGAAGCTGCGCAGCGACTGGCGGGAGCGGTCGACGACCTCCTGGACGGTAAAGTCGGTGCTGCCCTTTTCGATGATGATGGCCTGGGCGGCGTCGAGGAAGCGCTGAACACGTTGCGCCGCACGCAGTTTCGCCGTCTTGATGGACCGCTCGACAGCGCGTTGCTTCCAGGCCGGCTCTTCGCTGGGACTGGTCACGGCCGACTCAGGTGATTGCCGCGCTGGGAGAACATGGTTGGACTCTACCGGAGAACGCCGTGACATCGCTGCGCTCGACCCCCTCACGGATCACGTGTCGGAGATTGTAACTTTCTTACCACGAGAATACTATTCTCTTAGACGTGTGTATGGAAGCGTAATCGCAAGAGTGAACCGCGCCGCTGGCGGAAAGCGTGATCTACCGGCGGCGCGATTGCGCTCAGGACCATTTCGGGAAGTGCCGTGCAGCTGACGTTTGACGCCGACGTGGAGGCGTTCCGCGCCGAATTCATCGCGTTCCTCGATGAACATCTGCCTTCCGAGGCCGAGGCACTCGACCGGCCGCGGTCGAGTTCGGACATCCCTACGTGGGCCCGCCGTTGGCAACGCCTGCTGTTCGACAGCGGATGGCTACTGCCCGGCAACCCGCCCGAGTTCGGCGGGCGCAACGCGACGCTGCTGCAGCAATACGTGTACCAAGAAGAGTTGTCACGACGGCGGATCTATCAAAGCTTCAACCCGCAGGGCGTGGGCATCATCGCGGCGTCGTTGTTGACGTTCGGCACCCCCGAACAGAAGCAGCGCTGGGCGGTGCCGATCCTGCGGGCGGAGATCACCGCGTCACTGGGCATGAGCGAACCGGGCGCGGGATCCGACCTCGCGTCGCTGAAAACCCGTGCGGTGCTTGACGGCGACCACTTCGTCGTCAACGGGCAGAAGGTGTGGACATCGGGCGCCCATCACGCCGACGTGCTGTTGACGTTCGTGCGCACCGATCCGGGCGCCCCAAAGCACAAGGGCATCAGCGCGTTACTGATTCCGACCGACACCCCCGGTGTGGTCCGCCGTCCATTCGCGTCGATGGGCGACATCGAAGACGTCGACTTCAACGAGGTCTTCTTCACCGACGCGCGGGTGCCGGCCGAGAACCTGGTGGGGGAGCTCGACGCGGGCTGGCGCGTGGCGACCGGTTCGCTCGGTCACGAACGCGCGATGCTGTGGCTGGATTACGCAGACATGTTGCACGCGCTGACCGTCGAGTCCAGGCCCGCGGGGCCCGTCCAGCGGGATCGCTACGCGACGCTGGTGATGGATTTCTACGCGATGCGACTGCTCGGGTCGGCGACGCTGGCCAAAGCCGCGCGCGGCGAAGAGGACGTGCCGGCCCAGTCGGTGCTCAAACTGCTGGGATCGGAGGCAATGCAACGCGCCTGCGAAGACGCGCTGGGCGCCAAGGGCGGGGAGGGACTGGCGTTGCACGGGGTCACCGCCCCGTTCGCCCCACTCAACCTGGACAGCCACTACGGCGCCTGGTTCGACCGGTACGCGCGCACGTTCGCCGCGACCATCGCCGGCGGCACCTCGGAAATTCAGCGCAACATCATCGCCGAACGCGTGCTGGGGCTCCCGCGGAATTGATCCGCGCGTCAGTGCCTGGCGACGTCCAGCCTGGCGTAATAGCCGATGGCGACGAGACCGACCAGTATCGCGATCACGCCTAAAACCATTCCCGCCAACGCGGTTCGGGGATTGTTCGCCTCCCCGCGGGCGACGCGCCGCCGGGCGACGTCGCCCGTCACCACCGCCGCGATACCGAACGGCACCCCCAGCATCATCCAACACGTGATGAGCCCGACCAGGCCCAGCAGCAGCGAGGCGACGCCGGCCTCGTTGCGCGGTGCGTCGGGGTGACTCATTGCGTCCCATCCTTATGGTGTCGGGACGAGTCTACGTGGACGCCGCCGAGAAGAGGCCCGCCGATCGGCACCGCGCGGGCCGATCCGTCACAGCTGGGCAAGCCGTGGGGCGGAACCCGTTGTCACCAAAGCTCTTCCGGCCTCGCGGGTGAGTTCTCGCGCGCTTCCCAGCAGTCCGTCGAGAATGAGCGAACGCTTGATGTGGTGGTGCAGCGGGTGTTCGGCCGTGAATCCGACACCGCCGAGCACCTGCTGGCAGTGCCGCGCGGCGGTCAGCGCCGCCTGGCCGGCCGCGGCTTTGGCCAGCAGTGCGGCCAGCCCCTCGTCGTCGCACTCGGTGGCCGCCTGCAGCGTCGCCTCGGCGCCCTCGATGGCCACCAGCGTCTCGGCCAGACGGTGTCGGATCGCCTGGAAGGAGCTGATGTGGCGACCGAACTGAACGCGGTCCAGGGCATGTTGACGGGCCAGCGAGAGCATGGCGCGGCTGGTGCCGACCAGCCACCAGCCAAGGGCGCGCCATCCCGCGTGCAGCGCGGCCGACGGCAATGGATCGCCTTGCGGCACAGGGTGTATGGGAAGCAGCTCGTCGATCGCAGCGTCGGACTCGTCGCGACGCTCCCACAGCACCCAGGACCCGCCGGCGAACGGCAGCGGAAGCGCGCCCCCGGGCGCATCACCGGCCGCGCACAGCAGCACATCGTTGAGCACGGGCGCGTGCGAGCCGGTCTCGCCGAGCAGCCTGAAGACCAACGGTATTGCGGCGTCGGGCATTTCCTCGAGCATGTCGCGCCAGCCGAGGTCGGTCAGTGCGGCGTCGAGCTTGGCTCCGGAGGCGGCGCCCATCGTCGTCCGCAGCGAGTCGGCCAGCAGCCGCAGCGATTCGGGGTCTGACTCGGTGTCCGGCGAAGGCGTCACGGTCACTCCTTCCCGAGGTCGAGCAATCGGCGGGCGATGATATTGCGCTGGATCTCGGCGGTACCGCCATAGATCGTCGCCGCGCGCGAGTACAGGTACTCCGAACGCCACGGTGTGTCTTCGAGTTCGAGCTTCCCCGGCAACAGGTCATGGACGGTGTCGTAGAGCCGCTGCTCGGCGGCGGCCAACAACACCTTGTCGATGGAGGTGTCCGGGCCCAGGCGGGCCCCGTCGCGCATCCGGTGCTGGGTGGCGCGCGAACGGCAGCGCAGGGTGTGCAGCGCCAGATAGGCTCCGCCCAGCGCGGATTCGTCGGGCTCACCGATCTCGGATGCCTCGGCGATCAGGTCGTCGAACCGGGAGTAGAGGTAGGCGATTCGCTGCCAGAAGCACGAGGAACGCTCATAGGGCAGCAGGTCCATGGCGAGCCGCCAGCCGTCCCCGGGCCGGCCGAGCATCCTGCTCGCCGGAATCACCACGTCGTCGTAGTACACCTCGCAGAATTCGTCGACGCCGTGCATCGTGCGCAGTGGCCGGATGGTGATGCCGGGGGTGTCGAGGTCGACGAAGAAGGCGGTGATGCCGTCGTGGCCGGGCGCGGTGCGGGTGAGCAGGACGCACCGCGTCGAAAACTGCGCGAAGCTGGTCCACACCTTTTGTCCGTTGACGATCCAGTTGTCGCCCTGCTGGGTTGCGCGAGTGGTCAGCGACGCGAGGTCACTGCCGGATCCCGGTTCGGAAAAGCCCTGACACCATTGCTCTTCGCCGCTCAGCAGCCGCGGCACCATCTCCGCGGCGAGCTCCGGGGGCGCGTAGTCGATCATGGTGGGTGCCAGCACCTCGAGCATCGAGTACGGGCCGGGTTCGGCCAGCCGACGGCCCACCACTTCTTCGCCGACGACCGCCCGCAGCACCGCCGGACCGCCCAATCCGCCGACTTTCTCCGGCCAGCCGTAGCGCATCCAATCGGCGTCGTAGAGCGCGCGACTGACCCGGGCGAACTGCTGCATATGGCCCTGCAGCGAGTGGTCGGGCCCGGGTGTCAGATCGTTGTCGTCGAGCCACGCGCGCAGGTCCGCCCGGAACTGCTCGACATTCACCGCACTGTCGATTGGTTGGCTCCTTAGGTCGTTGCCTGGGACGCCGAGTCACCGGCGGGACGCCCGATGGCGTGCGGGCGCCCGGAATCGTGCACACCGCTGCGGCGGATGAACGTCATCGCGCGGGTCTTGAGGCGCCATCCGTCGGCGGTTCGCACATAGGTGTCGCGATAGTAGCCGATCCGCATGTCGTGACTGGAGTGGTCGATGAAGCACAGCGGTTGGGTCCCGCTGGCCGCGTCACCGTCGAGATCGACCACCGCAGTCCCGGTGAGGAACAAGCCCTTTGGGGCCGCCGCCACCAGCTCCGGGAATCGACTCAGGCTGTAGGTTTCGCCGAACGCGCTATAGGTTCCGTCCGGGGTGAAGACAGCGACGAGACCGTCGATGTCTTGCTGGGTGATGGTCACCGCATAGCGGCCGAGCAGTTGCTGGATCTCGACGAGGTCGTCGGTTTTGGTTGGGCCGCCTTCAGGCTGACCGGGGGTCGACATAGACCTTGCCACCTTTCATCACGAAGCTGACGTTTTGGGTAACGGTGATGTCCTCCAACGGATTTCCCGGCACCGCGATGATATCGGCGAGCTGGCCCGTCGCGAGGCGCCCCCGGTCGGTCTTGTTGATAAGCTCGGCCGCGGTGGTGGTGGCCGCGCGCAGCACCGCCAAAGGCGGCAAACCCCACTCCACCAGCGTGACGAGTTCGTCGGCGTTCTTGCCGTGCGGTATCGCCGGCGCGTCGGTGCCGACCGCGATCTTCACGCCGGCCTCATAGGCGGCCCTGACCGACGTCTTCGCCTTCGGGAACATCTCGGCGGCCTTGTCCTGCAACTCCTTCGGCGCGCGGGACACGTCCATCGCCTCGGCGAGCCTGCGGGTGGTCACCAGGAACCGGTCGTTGTCGACCAGCATCTGGATGGCCTCGTCGTCCATGAGGAAGCCGTGTTCGATGCAGTCGATACCGCACGCGACCGCGTGCTTGACCGCTTCCGCCCCGTGCGTGTGCGCGGCGACGCGCAGCCCGCGCCGGTGCGCCTCGTCGACGATCGCGCACAGTTCCTCGTCCGAATAGTGTTGTGCGCCGGCCTCGCCGGTCAACGACATCACGCCGCCCGAAACGCACACCTTGATCAATGCGGCGCCGTGTTTGATCTGGTATCGCACCGCCTTGCGGATCTCGTCGATGCCGTTGGCGATGCCCTCTTCGACCGTGAGCTCGAGTGCGCCCGGCATGAACGCGGCGAACATCGTCGGGTCCAGGTGCCCGCCGGTGGGCGTGATCGCGTGACCGGCCGGGACGATTCGGGGCCCCTCGATCCAGCCCGCGTCAATCGCCCTGCCCAGCGCGACATCCAGCAGGTATCCGCCGGTCTTGACGAACAGGCCGAGGTTGCGCACGGTGGTGAACCCGGCGCGCAGCGTGCGTCGGGCGTTGCCGACCGCGCGCAGCACCCGCGTCGGTGGGTCGTCCTGCACTTGGGACAGCCCGGGCGTCTCGCCGCGCCCGCCCATCAAGAGGTTGACCTCCATGTCCATCAACCCGGGCAGCAGTATCTGGTCGCCGAGATCGATGAGCTCGCCTTCCGGCTCGCCCCCCACACCGACGATCCGGCCACCCTCGATCCGCACGATGCCGGGCCGAAGGATCTCGCCGCTGTCAACGTCGAGAAGCCCGGCGGCCTTGAGGGTCAGCACGAGTCAGATCACCGGTTCCCGAAGCACTTCAACCCACGCCGCGCCGCTGTCCGGGACGCGCGGCTGCTTCCACGCCTCGATCGGGAACGACACCATCACCAACGATTGCATCATGTGCATCAGGGTCTTTGCGTCATCCGGCAGGTCGTCCAGCGGAAACTTGTCGCAGTACGCGATCACGTCGTTCAGCAACGGGAACGCGACGTCGTAGAACTCCTGCATCTCAGCCATCGTCGAGGCCAGCCGTTTGGCGTAGCGCTCGGGCTCGGTGGCCAGGTCCCAATCCAAATAGGGCTCGAGGGCGGCGAATTCAGACGGTAGCGCCATTGCGCTGGTACTCCTTCACGTAGTCATTGGTCGTCTTGTGCAGATGACGGATCAAGACTTCCTGGTCGCACAACAGGAACTCCTTGACGGCCCGGGTGCCGATCATGGTCTGGGTCGCTTCCAGGGTGTTGGCGTCCTGCAGCGCATACTCCTTGAACGTCACGGCCGCCAACTCCTGGGCGAGGCGTTCCCGCGCGTTGCGCGGCGGGACGAAATACAGGGTGGACTCGAAGATGTGCTTGTCCACCGCGGTCGGCCAGTAGTGGTAGGTCAGGTACCAGCCGGGCTCCCAGATCAGCAGCATGAAGTTCGGGTAGAAGAGCCACGAGTCGATGCCCCACTGCGGCACCCGCTTGACGTTGACACCCGCAGGCAGCTCGAGCTTTTCGATGATCTCCGGCTTGTCCCATGGACCGAACAACCCGCTGCGCAACACCTGGTCCATCGGCTTGACCATGGACATGTCCTCCGGCGGTGCCTGACCACCCCA
This sequence comes from Mycobacterium paraintracellulare, assembly GCF_000276825.1. Lineage (NCBI taxonomy): Bacteria > Bacillati > Actinomycetota > Actinomycetes > Mycobacteriales > Mycobacteriaceae > Mycobacterium > Mycobacterium paraintracellulare. Next base: position 779,156 of record NC_016948.1, read on the forward strand.
CGTCGACTGCAGGTTGTGCGGGCCGGCCAATTCGTAGTGCAGCGCCTCGTAGCCGAACTTCTGGATCTTGGCGGCTTCTTCCTTGGTGTACTGACCCTGGTGCAGGATCGGCGCGTGGTAGAACTCGACGAACGCGTCGATGAACAGCTTCCAGTTGCTGCCGACTTCGGCCCGGTACGAGTAGGTCTCGGTCATCTCGCCGAAGGGGTAGCCCTCGATGCTCTTGGCCAGCGGCCCGAGGTAGTCGGTGAGCGGCGCCGCGTTGTCATCGAAGTTGATGAAGATGAAACCTTCCCACACCTCGCAGCGGACGGGCGCCAGCCCGTAGTCGCCCTTGTCGACGTTGAAGAACTCTTCTTCCTGCTGGATGAAGGTCAGGTCACCGTCGAGGTTGTAACGCCAGGCGTGGTACTTGCAGGTGAACTGCCGGCAGGTGCCGGACGTCTCCTCGTTCGGAAAGTCGTTCCACACCAGTTTGTTTCCGCGGTGGCGGCAGACGTTGTGGTAGGCCTTGACCGACCCGTCCTTGGTCTTGACGATGATCACCGACGTCCCCTTGCCGGCCGACGGCAGTTCCCTGGTGAAGTAGCTGCCGGTGCGGGGGAGCCGGTTGACCCTTCCGACGTTGAGCCACATTCGCCGGAAGACCGCGTCGCGCTCGGCTTCGAAGAATGCGGGATCGATCGAGTCGGTGTAGTCGACCGGTTCGGTGCCCAGATCGGGGTAGTTTTCTGTCCAGCTGCCGGCGGCTGGCTTGGGGAAGTGCGGCAACGTTCTTACTCCTCTTATTCGACGTTGTTAGCGGCTGTGGTGGCGTGTTCGGGCTGGACGCCAAAAGTGTTGAAGGCCATGGCCAGCAGCGCATAGCAGCCGACCGTGAAGACAAAGTCCATGCGTTGCTGGTCGTTGAGGCGCTCGCCCAACGTCGCCCACGTGTGGTCGGACAATTCCGATTTCTCGTCGAGCTCGTCGACCCCGATGATGACCGCTTGGTCGAACGCGTCGAGTCCCTCCCCACGCTGCACCGCCGCGATCTGGTCCTCGGTGACCCCTTCTTCCTTGGCCATGCGTACGTGGTGGGACCACTCGTAGGCGGACTGTCGGCGATGGGCCACCCGCAGGATGGCCAGTTCGCGGATGCGAGGCGGCAGCGTGGACGACGTCAGCAGGTGGACATTGAAGCGAAGGAACGCCTTGGCCAGGGCCGGGTGGTGGGCCAGCGTCGACAGCGCGTTGTTGGTGTCCGCTTCACGCATGGCCGAGAGTGCCTGCTGGGTAGCCTCGTCCCACTGATCGGCGGGGAGCGGCCGCAAGCGCATTAGCAGTGTCCTCTCGGTGAAAGAGAATCATATTCTCATTTGCAACTAACAGACTGGCACGAAACGTGCGCCCGGTCAATGCCGGCGTGTCGCCCGAGTACAGGTGCGGTCATCGCCTGGTCTACGCGGTGGTCGGGATGGCCGCCGTACCGAACAACGGGCGGCGCGGCCCGCCGCGGCGTCAGGCCGGGTCCTACCTCATGGCATCGCCGGTCGGCGGCGGGAAATTCCTCCCTTTCCTTCGGTCGCTGGTCAGGCGGGTGCGGGCCGGCTCAGCAACCGATGGATGTTGATTCTCGCCTGGCGAGAAGATAGTTTTCATTTTAGTGATCTTGGCACGGGACAGCGATTCGCCGAGTCCGTGATCGATTCGGTGGAACCGACGGAAGGGACGGCCATGAACAAAGAGGACATGATCCTGATCAGCGTCGACGACCACACGGTCGAGCCGCCCGACATGTTCAAGAACCATCTGTCGAAGAAGTACCAGGACGATGCGCCCCGGCTGGTGCACAACGCCGACGGCTCGGACATGTGGAAGTTCCGCGACACCGTGATCCCCAACGTGGCCCTCAACGCGGTGGCCGGCCGGCCGAAGGAGGAGTACGGCATCGAGCCGACCGGGCTCGACGAGATCCGGCCAGGTTGTTACAACGTGGACGAGCGCGTCAAGGACATGAACGCCGGCGGCATCCTGGCCTCGATCTGCTTCCCGTCGTTCCCCGGCTTTGCCGGGCGCCTGTTCGCCACCGACGACAACGACTTCTCGATCGCGCTGGTGCAGGCCTACAACGACTGGCACATCGACGAGTGGTGCGGCGCCTACCCGGCGCGGTTCATCCCGATGGCGATACCGGTCATCTGGGACGCCGAGGCGTGCGCCGCCGAGGTGCGCCGGGTGTCCAAGAAGGGTGTGCACGCGCTGACCTTCACCGAGAACCCCGCCGCGATGGGCTATCCCAGCTTCCATGACGAATACTGGAACCCCCTGTGGAAAGCCTTGGTGGACACGGACACCGTGATGAACGTGCACATCGGTTCCTCAGGGCGGCTGGCCATCACCGCGCCGGACGCGCCGATGGACGTGATGATCACGCTGCAGCCGATGAACATCGTGCAGGCCGCCGCCGACCTGCTGTGGTCCAGGCCGATCAAGGAATACCCGGACCTCAAGATCGCGCTGTCCGAGGGCGGAACGGGCTGGATTCCCTACTTCCTGGAGCGCGCGGACCGCACCTTCGAGATGCACTCCGCCTGGACGCACCAGGACTTCAAGGGCAAGCTGCCCAGCGAGGTGTTCCGCGACCACTTCCTGACCTGCTTCATCAGCGACAAGGTCGGCGTGGCGCTGCGCAACATGATCGGCATCGACAACATCTGCTGGGAGGCCGACTACCCGCACAGCGACTCGATGTGGCCGGGTGCGCCCGAAGAGCTGTGGGATGTCTTGTCCCTCAACAACGTTCCCGACGACGAGATCAACAAGATGACCTACGAGAACGCCATGCGCTGGTACTCGTTCGACCCGTTCACCCACATTTCGCGGGAGCAGGCGACCGTCGGTGCGTTGCGCAAAGCCGCCGAGGGGCACGACGTGTCAATCAAGGCCCAGGGCCACGATAAGGACAGCCGAGGCGGCTCGTCCTTCGCGGATTTCGCGGCCAACGCCAAAGCCCTTTCCGGCAACAAGGACTGACCTGGCGAGCGGACGCAGAATCGCACTGTTCGGGCGGAATTCGTGCGATTCTGCGTCTTCTCGCGCTGAGGACGAGGAGTGCCACCAGTGGGTGGAATGAACTTTGAATTGACCGAGGACCAGGAACTGATCCGTCGGTCGGTCGCGGAGTTGGCGCGCAAGTTCGACGACCAGTACTGGATGGAAAAGGACCAGGCGCACGAATTCCCGACCGAGTTCTACCGCGCCATCGCCGATGGCGGCTGGCTGGGAATGACCATCCCCACCGAATACGGCGGCCACGGCCTCGGGATCACCGAAGCGACCATCCTGCTCGAGGAAGTCGCCAAGTCCGGCGGCGCCATGAACGCCGCCAGCTCGATCCACCTGTCCATCTTCGGCATGCAGCCCGTGGTGGTGCACGGCTCCGATGACCTCAAGGCCCGGACGCTGCCCGCGGTCGCGACCGGAGAGGTACACGTGTGCTTCGGCGTGACCGAACCCGGTGCGGGGCTTGATACTTCCCGCATCACCACGTTCGCCAAGCGCGATGGCGATCGCTATATCGTCAACGGTCGCAAGGTGTGGATCTCCAAAGCGATGGAATCCGACAAGATCCTGTTGCTGACCCGGACCCAAAGCTATGACGAGGTCACCAAGAAGACCGACGGGATGACGCTGTTCCTCACCGACCTCGACCGGAGCCGGGTCGACATCCGTCCGATCCGCAAGATGGGCCGCAACGCCGTCAGCTCCAACGAGCTGTTCATCGACAACCTCGAGGTGCCGGTCGAGGACCGGGTGGGTGAGGAGGGCAAGGGATTTCAGTACATCCTCGATGGCTTGAACCCGGAGCGGATGCTGATCGCCGCCGAGGCCCTCGGTATCGGCCGGGTGGCGCTCGAGAAGGCGGTGAAATACGGCAACGAGCGCGAGGTCTTCGGCCGGCCGATCGGGATGAACCAGGGCCTGCAGTTCCCGCTCGCCGATTCCCTGGCCCGGCTCGATGCCGCCGAGCTGATGCTGCGCAAGGCCACCTGGCTGTACGACAACGGCAAACCCTGTGGGCGCGAGGCCAATACGGCCAAGTACCTGTGCGCCGATGCCGGCTTCACCGCCGCGGACCGCGCGCTGCAAACCCACGGCGGCATGGGTTACGCCGAGGAGTACCACATCACCCGCTACTTCCGTGAGGCCCGGCTGATGAAGATCGCGCCGGTCAGCCAGGAGATGATCCTGAATTTCCTGGGAGCCAACGTTTTGAAGCTGCCGAGGAGCTACTGATGCCGGTCGGCTGCCGCCGGTTGACGGCGGCGTGGTGATGTGACGCGCGTTCGACACCGATGACCACGAACGACGAACCGTTGTTGCTGTCGCAAGACCGCGACGGCGTGCGCACACTCACCCTCAACCGGCCACGGCGCAAGAACGCGATCAACCCGCAATTGTGGGTCGCCCTGCGCGACGCGCTCGACGCCGCCGGTCACGATCCTGGCGTGCGCACGCTCGTGCTCACCGGTTCCGGGGGCAGCTTCTGCTCGGGGGCCGACATCTCGGTGCCCGATGACATCCATCCGAAATACAAGTTGCAGCGCCTGACCGACGTGGCGCTGGCGTTGCACGAGCTATCGATTCCGACGATCGCCAAGGTGACCGGTGTGGCCGTCGGGGCCGGTTGGAATCTCGCGCTGGGCTGCGACCTGGTGGTCGCGACCCCGGAATCGACGTTCTGTCAGATCTTTTCGAAGCGTGGTCTGTCGATCGACCTCGGTGGCTCCTGGCTGCTGCCCAAAATCGTTGGCCTGCAACAGGCGAAGCGCCTCGCATTGCTCGCGGACACGATCGATGCCGAGGAGGCGTGCGCGCTGAACCTGGTGACCTGGGTGGTGTCGGCCGCGGAGATCGACGCCTTCGTCACGGATCTCGCCGATCGGCTGGCCGCCGGCCCCCCGATCGCGCTCGCCCACACCAAGGCGCTGCTGAACGAGGGCGCCGACCGCACCTTGCGCGACGCGCTGGCCAGCGAGGCCCGCGCGCAGGGAGTCAACTTCGCCACCGCGGACACCGCGGCGGCCTATGCCGCTTTCGCGCAGCGGCGGGAGCCGTCGTTTACTGGTCGATGGGCCCTAACAAAATCCGGGGTGGAACCGGATTCGGGCGAGAAACAATCGGAGTAGAGATATGCGTGAAACAGTCATCGTCGAGGCCGTGCGCACCCCGGTCGGGAAGCGTAACGGCGCACTTGCGGGCATGCACGCCGCCGACCTGTCCGCGATCGTCCTCAACGAACTCGCCGAACGCACCGGCATCGGGCCCGAGATCATCGACGACGTGGTGTGGGGCTGTGTCTCCCAGGTGGGCGACCAGTCCAGCAACATCGGCCGCTACGCGGTGCTGGCCGCCGGCTGGCCGGAAAGCATCCCCGGGACCACCGTCAACCGCGCCTGCGGCTCCAGCCAGCAGGCGCTGGACTTCGCCGTGCAGGCGGTGATGTCGGGCCAGCAGGATGTCGTGGTGGCCGGCGGTGTCGAGGTCATGAGCCGCGTCCCCCTCGGCTCGGCGCGCGCCTCGGGCATGCCTTATGGCCCGAAAGTGCTTGCCCGCTATGACGATTTCTCCTTCAACCAAGGCCTCTCGGCGGAGATGATCGCCAAAAAGTGGGGCTTCTCCCGCACCCGCCTCGACGAGTACAGCGCCGAGTCCCACGAGCGGGCGGCCGCGGCCCAGGACGGCGGCGCGTTCACCGACCAGATCGTGCCGGTGTTCGTCGACGGCGCCGAGAACAACGTCGTGGCCGCCGACGAGGGGGTGCGGCGCGGAAGCAGCGCGGAGAAGCTCGCCGCGCTCAAGCCGGCCTTCACCGAGGACGGCGTGATCCATGCCGGCAATTCCTCGCAGATCTCCGACGGTGCGGCCGCGTTGCTGGTGACCACCGCCGAGATGGCCGTCGAACTGGGTCTGACCCCGATTGTGCGGTACGTGGCGGGCGCGGTCACCGGGGCGGACCCGGTGCTCATGCTCACCGGCCCCATTCCCGCGACCGAGAAGGTGCTGAGCAAGGCCGGCGTCGCGCTGTCCGACGTCGGTGTGTTCGAGGTCAACGAGGCGTTCGCGCCGGTCCCGCTGGCGTGGCTGGCGGAAACCGGGGCGGACCCAGCCCGGATGAATCCGCTGGGCGGCGCGATCGCGCTGGGGCACCCGCTGGGCGCTTCGGGAGCCGTGCTGATGACCCGCATGACGCATCACATGCGCGACAACGGGATTCGGTACGGGCTGCAGACCATGTGCGAGGGCGGCGGGACCGCCAACGCGACGCTGGTCGAGCTCGTCCGCTAGCGGCGACCCGGCTCACGAAAAAGACACCCCGGTGACCCTTGTCACAGCGGCCCAACTAACCTACTGTGTGTTCACTAGGTTGGTTCAGCCGCCAATCGCACCCGTTTGCTCCAGGGAGTCCAGTTGGCCGTCGCACGGCGCTACGACACGCTTCTCGCCAAGGGGGAGGACCGCAAACAGCGGATCCTCGACGTCGCCCAACGCCTCCTGACCCGTAACGGCTGGCGCAGCACGACGCTCGCGCAGATCGCCGGCGAGGCCGGGGTGACCCCCGCGGGCCTGCTGCATCACTTCGAATCGAAGGAGCAGCTGCTGCACGCCGTGCTCGATGCGCGCGACCTCGACGACGACACCCACGCCGACCGAACCGGCGACCTGTTCGACCAGATCACCCAGGTCGCCGACCGGTTCCACCGCGCCCCCGAGCTGGTGGGCACCTTCACGGTGCTCCTGGTGGAGAACATCCTCCCCGAGGCGCCGCTGCACGACCGGATGCTGGCCCGGCACCGCGCCGCGACCGACATCGTCGCCGATCTCATCCGTCGCGGTCAGGCCGATGGCCGGTACCGCGACGACATCGACCCCGCCGTCAAGGCAGTGGAAATCCTCGCCTTCGTCCACGGAATGGAAACCACATGGTTGCTCGATCCTTCGATACCGCTCCCCGAGGTGTTCAAGCAGTACGCCGAGACACTGGCGCGGGACTTCGCGCCCACGAAGAAACCCGCGACGCCATGAGATACCGGCTCGACGTCGTCGCCGCCACCGTCATCGACGTGGTGCGCTTCGCCGGCGGCTGGATCTTCGACCGGTCGATGGCGGGATGGGACGTCACCGTGCTGGTCGCGGACCACCCCGACGTCCGGCCCTTGCAGATCGTCGGCGCCCGGGTGCTCGACCTCGAGGACGCCCTGACGTCGGTGCAGTCGCGTCCCCGACCGCAGGCCCTGGCCGCCGCGGCCGACCTGTTCGGCTGCGATCCGCGGGTGCGTCAGGGCGTGCTGCAGGCCCTCGATCACGGCGTCACCGAGGTCACGCTGTGGGGGGAGAACTGGCCGTCCGAACTCGACGAAAGCGTCGGACTGGTGCAACACCAGCTGAGCATGGCCGCCCAGACGTTCAAGGCGCAGGCCCTGGCGGCCGCGTCGAATGCCGCGGGTGCCCCGCAGCTTCCCGTGGGGCACGTCGAGACCTTTCGGAGCGGTCTTTTGGCGTGGCCGTCGGTCGCCGCCGATCTGGTGCCCGCCAGCTGATTCGGCGTGCCGGGGCCCGCACGACGGCTCGACGTGCCGCCCGTCTCGGCGCGCGGACGGGACCCCGCGTTGACGACCACCGCGCCCTATGGAAATGTAATGCTCATCTGCGAGAGGCACGTTCTCACTAGCCGAGATTCAAGGAGCAGGAGATGACGAAGGAATTCTCCGAGTTGGACTTCTTCCGCGGCAGCGAGCTCATCGCGGACCCGTACCCCTACTACGAGGCGCTGCGCCAGCGGTGCCCCGTCACGCGGGAAAGCCATCACGACGTCACGATGATCACCGGCTGGGACGAGGCGTGCGCGGTGCTCAACGACGCCGAGACGTGGTCGTCGTGCATCTCCGTGACCGGGCCGTTCCCCGGCTTTCCGGTGCCGCTCGAGGGCGACGACGTCACCGAGCTCATCGAGCGGCACCGCGACGAACTGCCCTTCAGCGACCAGCTGCCCACGCTCGACCCGCCGACCCACACCAACCACCGCTCCCTGCTGATGCGGCTGATCACCCCCAAGCGCCTCAAGGAGAACGAGGACGCGATGTGGGCGCTGGCCGACCAGGCGCTCGACGAGTTCCTGGCGCCCGGTCACGGCGAATGGATCAAGGGCTTCGCCGGCCCCTTCACGCTGTTGGTGATCGCCGACCTGCTGGGCGTGCCCATGGAAGACCGCGACAAATTCGTCAAGGGCATCCGCGAGCACTCGGGTGGCGGCGTCGGCGGCACCGGCAAGGAATCGCTGGCCCACAGCCCGCTGGAATTCCTCTACGGCCTGTTCTCCGACTACGTGCGGGACCGTCGCCGCGAGCCCCGCGACGACGTGCTGACCGGCCTGGCGACCGCCACCTTCCCCGACGGCTCGATCCCCGAGGTCGAGGACGTGGCGCGCGTGGCGGCCAACGTCTTCTCGGCGGGCCAGGAGACCACCGTGCGGCTGCTCGGTGCCGCGCTGCAGACGCTGGGGGAGCGGCCCGACGTCCAGGCGCAGTTGCGCAAGGACCGCAGCCTGATCCCCAACTTCATCGAAGAGTCCCTGCGCCACGAGAGCCCGGTCAAGGGCGACTTCCGGATGAACCGGGTGCCGGCCAATGTCGGTGGGGTCGACCTGCCCGCGGGTAGCACCGTGATGATCGTGCAGGCGGCCGCCAACCGCGACCCGCGTCGCTTCGAGGACCCCGCCACGTTCGACCCGGCCCGCAAGAACGCCCGACAGCACATCTCCTTCGGCCGCGGAATTCACAGCTGCCCGGGCGCGCCGCTGGCGCGGGCCGAAACGCGGGTGGCGCTCGAGCGGCTGCTCGACCGCACGACCGACATCAGGATCAACGAGGACAAGCACGGCCCGGCGAATAACCGTCGCTACCAATATGTTCCGACGTATATCCTGCGCGGTCTGACCGAACTGCACCTGGAGTTCACGCTCGCATGAAGGTCTGGGTGGACGATCAGCGGTGCCGCGGTCATGGGATGTGCTTGACGCTGTGTCCCGACGTGTTCAGCCTGACCGACGACGGCTACGCCGAAGCGATAGATTCCGACGTCCCAACGGAATTGGAGGCCGACGCCCGGGAAGCCATCCAGTGTTGTCCCGAGCAGGCGATCAGCGAGAAGTAACTAATCCACAGGCAGGCAAGGAGATTCGGCGTGGCAAAAGGTTATGTCATCCTGACCGAGGCGATCAAGGATCCGGAGGGCATGAAGGCGTACGCCCAGGCGGCCGGATCGGCGATGAGCGGGGCCACCATTCTCGCGGTGGACACCGCGCCCAAAGTCATTGAGGGTGACTGGCACGGCGACCAGACCGTCGTCCTGGAATTCGAATCGGTGGATGCCGCCCGGGCCTGGTACGAATCCGAGGGCTACCAAAAGGCAGCGAAGCTGCGCCAGCAGGCCGCCGACTGCAACGCGGTCATCCTCTCCGGATTCTGATCGCTACTCACCGACGATGGAGATTGCCTGCCGAGGGCATTGACGGACGGCCTCGCGCACGTCCGCCTCGTTCTCCGGGGTGACTTCCTCTTGGTGGACGGTCAGCATGTCGTCGTCGCCGAGCTCGAAGATGTCCGGGTTGATGCCCATGCAGACACCGTTGCTCTCGCAGAGTCCCCAGTCGACTTCGATCTTCTTCGTCATCGTGGCCCCCTTTTAACGAAGCACCTTGACGGGCACGTTCTTCCAGCCCGCCACGTTTTGCATGGTCACCCGTTTGCACCCGGCCAAGTCGACCTCGTAGCGCGGCATGAAGTCGAGCAGCCGCTCCAGCGCGATCCTGCTCTCCAGGCGGGCCAACGCGGCGCCCAGGCAACTGTGGATGCCGTACCCGAGTCCGAGGTGCTGCGCCTCGGTGTGATCGCGCTCGATGTCGAACGTGTCGGCGTTGGTGAAGGCATCCGGGTCGCGGTTGGCCGCGGCTCCGCACAGGAACACGGGTTTGCCCGCCGGAATGACGCCGCCGCTGACGTGGGCCTCTTTGAGGGTGTAGCGGACGTTGTATTGCACCGGCCCCTCGTAGCGCAGGAGTTCTTCGACCGCCCCGGGGATCTTGTCGCGGTCCTCCTGCAGCTTCTGCCACTGGTCGGGGTGATTGGCGAAGATCACCGCGGCGTTGCCCATCAGTTTGGTGACGGTCTCCGCGCCCGCGCCGCCCAGAAGGGTTGCGAACCCGCAGATCTCGATGTCGTCGAGCTTGCGCAGCTGCCCGCCTTCGCCGGGAATCTCGGCGGCGATCAGCCGGCTGATCATGTCGTCCTGCGGCTCCTGGCGCCGTTCCTGGACCAGGCTGAAGTAGTACATCGCCGTGTCGATGTTGGCCTGCACGCCGGCCTCGCTGACCTCGATCTGGCCCGGCTCGTGGTGCAGGCTGGTGTCGATCCAGTGCCGGACCTGCTGGCGGTATTCCTCGGGCACACCGGCCATCCGGGTGATGACCTCCACCGGGAACGGCCCGGAGAAGTCCTGCACGACGTCGAAGTTGTCGGGGTCGACCGCGCCCAGATACTTGTCGATCACCTCGATGATCGTCTCGCGCTGCGATTGGATCGCCCGGGGGGTGAACGCCTTGTTGAGCAGGCTGCGCATGTGGCGGTGCTCTGGTGGGTCCATGAAGATGATCGACTTCTGCTCGGGGGCAATGCCCCGCCGCACCATCGCCAGGTCGCAGCCGCGTGCCGACGAGTACGTCTCGAAGTCTTTGAACGCGGCCGCCACGTCTTCATGGCGGGTCAACGCGTAGAAGTCCTCTTTTTCGTCGTAATACAGGGGCGCGTCCTCGCGCATCCGCCGGTAGATGTCGTACGGGTTGTTGAAGTAGTCCTCGGAGTATGGATCGAAGACGACTTTCGCTTTTGTCACTGAATCCTCCTCAGCGGCGAGGTCGGGCTGAAACCTTTACAGCGGAGTCCCCGACTGTAACGCTAACGGTAATACCTTCGTGACGAACCGGAAAGACCAAAACGCTGGCATCTCAAACCATCTTCGCGGTGTCGATCGCCGTGATGACGTCATCCAGCGCGCCCAGGTCGCTGCCCAGTTCCGCCGCGACATCGCGCACCACGGCCACGTCCTTGCCGACGAAGTCGCCGGTTACCTCGATGAACTCCGCGACGGACCCGCCCGCCGCGACGAGGTCCAGCACGCGACTGGTCGCGCTGCCATGGCCCAGGGCGCTCAGCAACGTCGATTCGGGCACGCCGAGGCGTTCGCCCAGCCGGATGGCCTCCGCGAGCAGCCCGATCTGTGCGGCGAAGAGGGCGTTGTTGACCAGCTTCACCTTCTGGCCGGCGCCGGCGGGCCCGACGTGCAGGACCGGATCGCCGTAGCAACCCAGCAGCGGTCGTACCCGGTCCACCGCTGGCTCGGCCCCGCCCACGAACAGGGTGAGCCGGCCGGTCGCGATGTCGTGCGGGCCACCGCTGACCGCGGCGTCGACGACGTCGACGTGATCGGCGCGCGCGGCGATGGCCTCGATGGTGTTGGGGCTGACGGTGGTGTGCACCACCAGCGTCGATCCCGACGGCATGGCCGGTAGCAATCCGCCGTCCAGGCACACGCGGCGCACCTGTTCGTCGGTGAACACGCAGAGCACCACCACGTCGGCGTGCGCGCCGACGTCGGCGGCCTCCGCGACGACGCGCGCGCCCAGTTGCTCGAGCTCGCGGCGCTTTTCGGCGGTGCGGCCCAGGGCGTGGACGTCGTGACCGGCCGCGACCAGACGACCGACCATGGGGCCACCCATCCGCCCCGCGCCGACGAATCCGACCCTCAACGGGGGTGCTCCATCAGCGTCAGTGCCGCATCGGCCGCCGCGAGCACGGCGCCGCCGTCGGCCCCGGCCTGGTCGGCAAGGTCGACGACCAGCCGGACGTCCTTCTGCAGCAGCCCCCCGGCGACACCGGCCAGCCGATCCAGCCCGCCGATGCCGCCAAGAGCATTGAGCGCAAAGCTGTTTCCACTGCTGCGGGAGACGACCTCGGTGAGACGCTCCGGGGTGACACCCAGCGCGTCCGCCAGCGACAAGGCCGTCGCCGCCGTGGCGAGGTTGGCGGTGAACAGCAAGTTGTTGAGCAGCTTGGTGGTCTGCCCCGAACCCAGCTCGCCCAGATGAACCACCGGATCGGCATAGGTTTCGAAGACCGGGCGGCAGCGCTCGACGGCCTCGGTGTCACCGCCGGCCATCACCAGCAGGCGGCCTTCCGCCGCCGCTCCGCCGCCCCCGCTCACCGGCGCATCGACGATCGAAACACCGACCGCCCCAGCCCGCTTCGCCAGTTCTCGGCACGTCTCGGGGTGCACCGTGCTGTGCACCGCGATGATGCCGCCCGGCTTCATCGCCGAGAGCAATCCGCCTTCGCCGCCGGTGAGTTCGTCGATGTCGGCGTCGCCGACGACACAGAGGCAGACCAGGTCACTGGCCGCGGCGAGTTCGGCCGGCGAACCGGCGATCTGGGCCGGGGTGTCGGCGAACGCCTCGAGCGTCGCGGGCCGGCGCGCCCACAGCGTGGTGGCGTAGCCGCCCTCGGCGATGCGCCGCGCCATGGGCCCGCCCTGACTGCCCAACCCGATGAACCCGACGCGCATCAACCGGCCTCCAAATCGGCTTCGTCATCGGCCGACCGTGACACCTCAGTCACGTTCGGGCCCGACGGTGACTGTGCTGTCACGTTCGGCGAGTCGGACGAATCCGACCGGGCCCTCACGCATTCGTCCGCGAACGCCAGAACCGTGGCGTGGTAAGCGGGCGCCGTGTGCCCGAGGCTGATGTTGTGTCCCGCATCGGGTTGCCGATGAACGCTGAACCGCGGTGTCGTGGAGAACAGCTCCGCAATCTCGTCCATCGCCGAAGTGTCGTTCTGCCACACCTTTTCGTGCTCGGCGATGCTGAACCGCACCGGCACGCGTATGGCGGGGGCGAGCGCCGGGAAATCCTGGCGCGCCCAGTTCGACACCATCTGGTCCTCGTAGGACGGGGCGCTCGGGGAGACCGTCGCGCCGTTGAGAACCTCGGGCGGATAAAGGCTTTCGGGCTGCCACAACAGGTCACGCAGTCCCGCGGGACGACGTTCGCGCGTCGCCGTCTTCAGGATGTCGCGGGCCGCGGGGTGATAGTGCCGGCCGGTCCCGGCCAATTCGATCCCGAGCAGATCCGCGCCGCGCCCGTCGGCCGCCATCCGCATGACGAGTTCGCAGCCGCCCGAATGGCCCATCAGAAACAGCCCGGCGCCGCGCGGCTTCTGCGCGAGGATGCGATCCACCGCCCCGTACGCGAGGTCGACTCGTTGCTCGGGCCGCGCCATCGCCTCCGGATAGGGGGCCGAGCTGCCATAGCCGGGCCGGTCGAGCGCGACGACGGTGAATCCCGCTGCGGCGCCGCTGCGTAACAGTGAGGACGACGGGTGGCCGGGGCAATCGAAGTAGACGGCGGTGGTGCCGCCGCCGTGGATGGCCACGATCACGGCCTTCGGGTCGGCGGCTTCGGCGACAATGGCCGACATCGGCACCCCGTCGACGATGACGAGTCGAGGGCGGGGCTGGGCACTCATGCGCCGCTCCTCCTCATCGCTTCGCTCTGCATCGTCGCCGGCGGGCACTCATGCGCCGCTCCTCCTCGTCGCTTCGCTCTGCATCGTCGCCGGCGGTGCCCATCGCGCCGCTCCTCCTCATCGCTTCGCTTTGCATCGTCGCCGGCGGTGCCCATCGCGCCGCTCCTCCTCATCGCTTCGCTTTGCATCGTCGCCGGCGGTGCCCATCGCGCCGCTCCTCCTCATCGCTTCGCTCTGCATCGTCGCCGGCGCGGCGGGACTCACCGGTCCGCTCGCAGCAGGATCACGCCGCTGGGAGTGAGGCCGCCGCTGCTGACGACGCCGACGCGGGCATCGGCGACCTGCCGGTCACCACCTTCCCCGCGCAGCTGGGTGACGGCCTCATGCAGCAGACCCATGCCGTGGGTGCGGCCGTGCGAAAGCTGGCCGCCGTGCGTGTTGAGCGGAAGCTGGCCGTCGCGGGCGATGTTCTTGCCGCCGTCCAGGAATTCCTTGGCCTCACCGATCCCGCAGAATCCGAGCGCCTCGATCCAGGACAGGCAGTTCATGGTGAACCCGTCATACAGCTCGGCCACGTCCACGTCGGCGGGACGCAGCGAGGTCCGCGTCCAGACGTGCGCCGCCTGGCCCAATACCTGCGGTTCGTGCGTGAGAGTGCTTTGGTCCCAGTCGATTCGCTCGACGATCTGGGTTCCCACGGCCTCCACGAGCACGGGCGGCTTGGCCAGGTCGCGGGCGGCGTCGGCGGCGGAGACGATGACGGCGATCGCGCCGTCGCACGGCACGTCGCAGTCGTAGAGGCCGAAGGGAGTAGTGATCGGCCGCGCGTCGAGGTAGTCCTCCATCGTGATCGGGGAGCGGTAGATCGCGGTCGGGTTGAGTTCGGCGTTGGCTCGCTGGTTCAACGCGATCCAGCCCAGCGTCTCCTTGGTGGTGCCGTAACGCTGAAAATGCCGCTGCGCGTTCATCGCCAGGGTGTGTGCCGCAGAGGTCGCGCCGAATGGCATCTGCCAGCCCGACATTCGGCCCATGGACGGGGCGATCTTGCCCTGCTTCATCAGCTCACCGTGGGTGGCTTCCCACAGCGTCCGGAAGCACAGCACGTGACGCGCCAACCCGCACGCGACGGCGAGCATCGCGGCGATCACCGAGCCACCCGGGCCGAACGTCTCCATGGCGCCGTTGTGCCATGTCGGCCGGATGCCCAACGCGGCCTCCAGGGCGGTGACGCCGCCCTCCCCGAAGCCGCCGACGTTGATCGCGCCGGGGTAGGTGGACAGGCCGTCGATGTCGGCGAACGTCAGGCCGGCGTCGGCGATCGCCGCCTCACAGGCCTGCACGGTCAGCGCCAGCGGCGGCTGCATCAGCCGACGCCCGATGGGCGACATGCCGATTCCGGTGAGCGCGACCTTGTCTTCGAACTTCTCCGTGGTGAGCATGGGCCGGACGTATTCGCCGAAGCGCTCGGGCGCGATCTCGTCGACCGGCAGCCGGCCGGGCTCGGCGCCGGAGACGGGCCGGAACAGCGGAAACCACACGTCCTCGGCCTGCTCGAACACGACCTCGACCTGTTGGCCGAGTTCGAGCTCGTCGGGATCGCATTCCACAATGTTGGTGGTCAGCCGAACCCGGGGGTCTTCATCGATCGCGACCTGGGCGATCACGTACGGCGCCGGCAAGCCGGGCAGGCTGAACCGGCGGTTGATGGTGAATCCCGCGAGGGTCGCCCTGCCCGAGACGGCCCGGACCCCGACATCCAATGAGCGGCAGTACCGGCATACCGGCGCGGGCGGATGGATCAGCGATTCGCAGCTCTTGCATTCCTGCAGCCGTAGCTTTCCGTCGGCACCCGAGGTCCAGAAGAACTCGTTCTCGGGCGTGACCAGGGGCAATGGTCGGCCGGGTGCTGCTGACACGTCACCTCCGGTGCGTCGCACGACCAATTCGGTAGGGCCGTTATACGAATCGGAGAATCACGTTATCACTTGCGCGCAGGCACGATCTAGACCGCACGTATCGCACCGGTGCCGTCAGTACGGGACCCAGGTGCCGGTGAAATAGGTACCCCATTGGTGAAAGCCGGCATTCCACATCGGTTCGTTCGGTGACCACCATGGCCGCGGCGGAGGCGGCGGTGGCACGTCCTGCGCCGCAAACTCCGGCGCGTAGTCCGGCGGAGCGGTGTACCAGTCCGGCAGTGGCGGCGGCGGTTTGCACTCTTCGGTCGTCCGATTCCACGACATGTTGCGATCGCACTCCGCGGAGGCGATCGCCGGAGTCGCGATCACCCCGACCGCCATCGCCGCGACGGCGAGCGCGATGCCGGTGGTCAAACGACGAACAAACCACTGCATGGTGGGCCTCCTGTTGGGGCCTTTCCGACGTTGGCGGGTTTCAGCTTATTGCGTCGGGCGCTATGCTCCAAGCGCGATATCAAGTACTTAACATTCGGAGGCCTGGTTGCTCGTAGCGGAGAAGATCCTGATCACCGGGGCGACGGGCAAGATCGCGTTTCCCATCGCGCGCGCCCTGGTGGCAGCGGGAAACGAGGTGTGGGGCGCCGCGCGCCTGAAAGATGCGACGGCGCGGGGAAAACTCGTCGAGGCCGGCATCAAACCCGTCGCGCTGGACGTCGGCGCCGGCGAGTTCTCCGGTCTCCCCGAGGATTTCAGCTACGTCTTTCACGCGGCAGTCGACCCCGGCGCGGACGACTGGGGCCGCTGCGTCGAAACCAATGCGCAGATGTCGGGCGAATTGCTGTATCACTGCCGCGCCGCCAAGGGATTCGTGTTGTGCTCGACCGGCTCGATTTACGCGTACCAGGGACAGCGCCCATTGACCGAGGCCGACCCGCCTGGGGTGCCGCTGCGCGCCAACTACAGCTTCTCCAAGGTTGCGGCAGAGGCGGTCTGCACGTGGATCGCCAGGCATTTTCGCATTCCGCTGACCATCATCCGGATCTGTTCGACGTACGGGCCGCAGGGCGGTGCGCCCGCCGACCGCCTCGATGCGATGCTGGCGGGCAAGCCCATTCGACTGCATCCCGACAAGCCGAACAACTACAACCCGATCTATGAGGACGACTACGTGGAACTCGGCATCCGCGCCATGGAAGTGGCCGCGACGCCGCCGGTCGTGGTGAACTGGGCCGGCAGTGAAACGGTCAGCGTCGAGGATTACTGCACGTTCATGGGTGAGCTGATCGGTGTAGAGCCCACCTTCGAATACACGCCCGACGCGCACACGCCGCTGTGGCCGGACGTCACCCACATGCACGAGGTGCTCGGCCGCACGAAGGTGCCGTGGCGCGAGGGCTTCCGCCGCATGATTGCAGCCCGTCATCCCGAAATAGCGCTGCCCCAGCACGATTCGACGCGAGGGTGAGGACGAATGCGATGCATCTACCCGGCACACCCTCGGACGAGGTCCCCGAGGTCCTCGCCACCGGCGACGGCGGGATCACCACCCTGTTCGTGTCCATGGCCACGCGCCACCCCGAGGGCAAGGACGCCGAATACCTGCGCTGGCACACCCTCGACCACCGCCCCGAACAACACCGGCTGGCCGCGGTGCGCGCCTCGTTGCGCCTGGTGTCCACGCCGGCCTGCCGCACCGCACGCGCGCTCACCGAGGGGCCGTTGAACGCGGTCGACCACGTGATGACCTACTTCTTCACCGACGTCGCCGGACTGCACGATTTCAACGAATTGTCCACCGCGCTCGGCAACGCCGGCCGCAAGCTTGCCTTGCTGCCACCCGTGGAGCGCGGCGTGTACGACGTGCAGCACAAGGCGGCGGCGCCCGGGATCAAGGCCGGGTCGGACGTCCTGCCATGGTTGCCCGCGCGGGGCGTGTACCTGTTGGTCGAACGCGGGTCGGCATCGCCGGACCCGCTGCTCGAAGTCGACGGTGTGACCGGTGTCTGGTCCGCACTATCGCGCCGGGTCGACGCCAAACTGGCCAGCGCTCAGGGCAATCAGTCGATCACGTACTGCTTCCTGGCTGACGACCCGGTCGACACCGCGGAGCGGATGCGACCGGTGCTGACCGACCGCTGGGCCGATCACCGCGTCGAACCCTTGTTCGCCGCACCGTTTTTCGCGGTGGTGCCCTATGAATGGGATCGATATGTCCCGTAGACGGCGAGAGTCGAGGGTCGCGTGCGCATCGGCTTGATGGTTGGCTCCGACAAGGAGCGCGCGCGGGCGGACCGGCTGGCCGGGCTGATCGACGACGGGACGGGCGCCGAAAGCGCCGGCTTCGCCGCGTTCTGGATTCCCCAGGTTCCCGGCTACCTCGACGCGATGACCGCCGTGACGCTCATCGGGCAGGCGACCGATCGCATCGAGATCGGGACCGCGGTCGTGCCGATCCAGACGCGCCACCCGATGATCATGGCGCAGCAAGCCTTGACGACGCAGATCGCGTGCGGCGGGCGGTTCACGCTCGGCATCGGTCCGTCGCATCATTGGATCGTCAACGGTCAACTGGGGCTGGCCTACGACCGCCCGGCGCGCCTGATGGGCGACTACCTCGACGTGCTGAACGCGTCCTTCGCGGGACCGGGCAGCGTCGACGTCGACAACGAAAGCTATTGCGTCCATTCGCCGGTGGATGTCACGGACGCCTACGGCGTGCCCATCTTGTTGTCGGCGCTGGGACCGGCGATGCTGCGGCTCGCGGGCGAGCGGGCCGGCGGCACCATCTTGTGGATGGCCGACGAGCGCGCGATCGCGGACCACGTCGTCCCGCGCATCACCTCGGCGGCGACCGGGGCCGGGCGGCAGGCGCCACGAATCGTCGCCGGTGTTCCTGTCGCCCTGTGCTCGGCCAACGAGGTCGGCGATGCCCGCGCCTACGCCAGCGAGGTGCTCGGACACGCGGATTTCTCGCCGAACTACGTGCGGCTGCTGGAACACGGCGACGCCGAGGACGTCGGCGACACCATGGCGGCCGGCGATGAACGGGCCATCCTCGCCCGGTTGTCCCGCTACCGTGACGCGGGCGTGACCGACCTGGCGGCGCGAATTGTGCCGCTGGGCAAGGATGTTGGCGAGCGGGCCGACTCGCGGCGCCGGACCCAGGACTTCCTGTCGTCGCTGTGTCCGGAGTTGTGATCAGCGCGCCGGCAGGCCGAGGACCCGCTGGGCGATGATGTTGCGCTGAATCTCCGACGTGCCACCGGCGATGGTGCCCGCGTAGCTGCTGATGTAGCGGGCGAACCAGCCGGCGGTGAAAAGGTCGGGGGCGTAAGGGTTGTACTGGGCCGTCAGCCCCTTGGCGCGCAACCCGTCGGCGCCGGCCGCGTCCAGCGCGTGCCGCAGCGCGCTCTGCTCGGCCTCCGAACCGAAGACCTTCAGCACCGACAAGGCGGCGACGTCGACGTCGCCGCGGGCCGCGCGCCCCAGCGCCGCCGAACCGAGCAGCCGCAGCGCGTAGTAGTCCATCACAATGGTGGCGTAGTGGTCTGCGTTCAACTCGTCGGCCGGCCGGTAGTCCTCGAGCAGTTGCTCGAGCCGGTTCGCGAACGCCATCCACATCAGGGTGCGTTCGTGGCCGAGCGACCCGTTGGCCACCCGCCATCCGCCGTTGAGCGGGCCGACCAGGTTGTCCGCGGGCACCCGGACGTCGTTGAAGAACACCTCGTTGAAGTCCAGCTCGTCGGGGTCATAGACCGAGGCGAAGGGGCGGCGCTGAACCCCGGGGGTTTCGGTGGGGATGAGCAGGGCGCTGATCCCCTTGTGCCGCGGCGCATCTGGGTCGGTGCGAACGAAGGTCAGGATGACGTCGGCGTCATGGGCGCCCGACGTCCATACCTTCTGCCCGTTGACCACGAAGTGATCGCCCACCAACTCGGCCTTCGTCCGCAACCCGGCCAGGTCGGAGCCGGCGCCGGGTTCACTCATTCCCAGTGAGGCGGTCTTGTCGGCCCGCAGAATCGGGACGGCCCAGCGCTGCTTTTGCTCCTCGGTCCCGAAGGACAGCAGCGACGCGGCGATAATGCCGACGCCTTGGGGGTTGAAGCAGTGATAGATCCGGCGCCGCGAGAGTTCTTCGCGGTGCACGAACTGCTGCAGGATGTTGGCGTTGCGGCCGCCGAATTCGGGTGGGTTTCCGGGCAGCAGCCACCCGTGGTCGAACTGGAGCCGCTGCCAGCGGCGCGACCACTCGGGCACATGCGAGGTCGACGAGGGGCGCTCCGCGGCCTGGGCCTCCACCGGCAGATGTTCGTCGAGAAAGGCGACGAATTCCGCGCGGAAGGTTTCAACGTCGGCGTCAAAGGTGAGTTGCATGGTCGCTAAAATTCAGGCCCGCAGAAGTTCAACGGGTGAATCCCCATTCGGCTTCGTTCTCTTCGGTTTTGAGGTTTTCCGCCGGATCCTCCGCATCGGCGAGTGGCGGCTGGGGGGCGCGAGCGGTGCGCTGACCGATTTCGGTGATCGCGTGCACGGGGCAGTCCAGCAGCGCCCGCATGACCGCATCGCGGTCCGCTTCGGCGACCGTGCCATCGCCGATCAGGGATGCATACCCCCAGTCGTCCAGCGAGAAGTATCCTGGCGCGTGTTTGGCGCAGATGCCGAAGCCGTCGCAAATGGTGCGGTCCAGACGGATTTTCATGCGTGCCTCACAGCTTCCGCCTCGTAGGGGCGCTCGGCGTGGAACGCGCCGCGGGCGCAGTCCGGGCACGCGCCATCGACGTGCGCGCCGACTTCGTCCGGGAACTGATCGAGCAGGCTGGCGGCCACGTTGGTGGCGGCATCCAGGGTCGCGCAGGCCCCGCGCCCGCGCAGCACCACCGACCAGCGTCGCAGCCGCTCGACGTCCTCTGGGGTTGCGGCGCCGTCACGTAGGGCACCGGCCGCCGCGGCCATCGCCGCCGTCCCGTTGAAGCACGAGCCGCACTGTCCGGCGTTCTCGCGGTCGAAATAGGCCAGCACCGACGCCGCCACGGCGACGGGGCAGTCGTCCGTGATGACCGAGATCGCGCCGCAGCCCAGCCCGCTGCCGACCCGTCGCATCGTCTCGTGGTCCAGCGTCGTCTCCAGCACAGAGCGGTTGAGCAGGCCGGCGAAGTAGCCGCCCATCAATGCGCCGCGCACTTGGTCGGCCGGAACGCCGTGCAGGGCAAGCAATTCGGTGAACGGCAGGCCGTGGGGAAGCTCGTAGAGGACCGGCGGTCGCCCGGCCCCGGTGATGGTGGCCAGGAAGGTACCCGGCGACAGCGGCGTGCCCTGCGCGCGGAACGCCGCCGAGCCATGCCGCTGCAGGTAAGGCAGGTTGGCCAAGGTCTCGACGTTGCTCACCAAGGTCGGCCGGTCGTCGACGCCCGCCTCGAATGGGCGGGGCGGCTTGTCCGTTGGCTTGGCCGGGCCGCCGTTGATCGCGCGGACGGCCGCGGTCTCCTCGCCGGCCACGTAGCCGGCCGGCACGGCCAGCATGGTGATCGGCACGCCGAGCGTGTCGGGGCCCAGTTCGCCCAGCGCGGTCTCGACGCTGTGCGCCGACTCCGCGTCCGACACATAGAGGTAGGCGCGGTCGGCGGCAACAATCGTTGCGGCCAACCGCAGCCCGTCCAAGACCAGGTGCGGACGGTTGCGCAGCAGCCAGCGGTCCTTGATCGACGCCGGTTCTCCCTCTTCGCCGTTCGCGACCACGACGGGGCCCCCGGTGTCCACCATCAGGCGCCCGTTCTCGCGCACCGTCCGCAGTTTCACCGCAAGCGGGAACGCCGCGCCGCCCCGGCCCACCAGTCCGCCGGCCTCCACCTCGCCCAGCAACGCATCGGTGTCGGTCAGCGGGTGATAGCCGCCGGCCTGCCGATAGGCGGCCAGGTCTTCCCGGCCGCCCTGCTCGGACAGCAGCCGCGGCGAGCACCCGGCGGGGACGGCGGTGGTGGTTGCGGACTGGGTGGTGTTCAAAGCTGGCCTGCCATCGTCTTAGTTAGGCTTGCACACATGCGAACTGCCGTGGTGCGTGTCAACGTCGACCCGGAAAGCGGGCTCACACCCGCACAACTACGTGTCGGCATGGCAGCTCTCCACGAGCTCGCGACCGCGGTGGGCGCCGACGTGGTCAAAAACGACCTCGCCACGATGCCGGTGCGCCGCCGCGAGGTCGAATTGCTCATCGCGGCCGAAGACAGCGCCGCCGCGCAGAACACCGCAATCAATGTGTGCGCCAAAGCTTTCGGCACGACCCCGCGCCCGGGCGTGATCACCTTCGTCAGCCGGGGGACCAACGACGACGCACACGGGGTGCTGTCCGCCTTCGGGCTGACCGGTGACATCGAGCGAACCCCGGGCGACGACGGCTTCGACATCGTGCACGTGACGCTTCGGGAGAAAGACCTCGAACGGATTCCGGAAAGCCGTGTGCACACGGCGCTGGAGGCGTCGCTCAATTGCGAGGTCCACATTCGCACCCGGTAGGAACCACAAAAGACGACGTAGGGACATTACGAGCCCAGGAATTCCAGGATCGCGGGCGCCGCCTGCACCCACGTGTCGAACATGTTGAAATGCTGCACCCTGCCGGCGGCGCGGTCTTCGGACGCGCGCTCCCAGGCGTCCTCGGGCCAGGGCGGATCAATGAGCTTTGACCCCTTGATCAAGCAACTGACCTCCAGCGACGTCCGCTTGGGGTGATCCATGTCGTTCTCGCCGCCGCGAATGATCAAGGTGGGGACCTTGATCCGGTCGAACATCTCATCCTCGACGCCGGGAATCGTCTGCCCCGGCTTGGAAACGAACGCGTTGAGCCAGCGCAGCATCACCTTGAGGAATTCGTCTTTGTCGACGTCGAGGAATCGCTGCTTGTTGTCCGGGTTCTCCTCGATGCGCTCCCGCCATTCCTGCACCTTCACCACGCCGTCCATGCCGGTGCCGCGCACCGCGAGGATGCTGGGAACGATGTAGAAGGAACCGAGCACGAAGGTGCCGTAGATGCCGCCGACGATGTTCCACACCACGAGCTTGGTGACCATCTCGGGGTAGAGCATCGTGGTGAGCATCGAATCCCTCGCCCCGCCAGAGCCTCCGGCGAGAATGCAGCGCTCGAAGCCCAGGCCGGTCACCAGCTTGTGCAGCGTCTCGGCGCGCATATGGGACTCGCTCTGCCCGTAGAACTGCACGTCCGAGGCGCCGCAGTTGGGGCGGTCCCACAGCAGCACCCGATAGCCGCCCGCGGCCAGCGCGTCGGCCAGTGGGCGCAGGCCGGGGATCTCCTTGCTGAACCGGCCGCCCGGCGTCAGGGCAATGAGATCGCCCGAGTCACCGAGGATTTCGTAGACGACATTTCCCCCGTTGATCTCGATAGAAGGCACCCGATTCTCCTGTTGTTAGGCCTGTACCAAAACGTCTTTGCCGACGACGCGCACCGGATAGGTGCGGATGCTCCACTCCGGCTTGACCGCGGTGGTGCCGGTCGCCAGCTCGAAACCCCATTGGTGCCACGGGCAGTAGATGTATTCCAGGTCGCGCACCATGACCGAGTCACCGGGCGCGGTCTCGTCGACGATCGTGCGTCCTCGGGCACGTCCCGAACACAGCGGCCCGCCTTGGTGGGGGCAGTAATTCGCGATGGCGTAGAAGGTGCCGTTGACGTTGTAGACACCGACACCATGACGTCCGATCGGCACCAGTTTGTGTGTGCCCGGCGGGATTTCGTCCACGGTGGCGACTACATGTTCGCGGCCCTGGGCGAGACGGGGCTCGGGGCGCCTGGTGGTTGCCCCTTCCTCTTGGGTCGTCAATTCAGAGCACCCGGGTCTGACCCTCGAGAACCGGAACGGTCTCGGGCAGGTGGTAAGTCGCGATGCCGTTCTTGTACATCACCGCGTCCCGCGCGTGCTTGGGCAGGTGCTTGACCAGCCAGCGCGGGTCGTCGAACGTCCAGTGCGGGTAGTCCGAGGAGAAGAGCAGGATCTTCTCGCACTCCATCCACTCCAGCGCGCGGGTCAGCTCGGTCTTGTCCTCGGGGTAGTCCAGCGGTTGGGTGGTGAACTTGATGTGGTCCTTGACGTATTCCGAGGGCTTGCGCTTGATGTCCACCCACGACTTGCGGGCGTCGTAGATCGCATCCATGCGCCACATCAACGGCAGGATCCAGCTGAACGCGTGCTCGACGAACACGATCCGCAGCGTCGGGAACCGATCGAAGACGCCGTCGAAGATCAGGCTCATCACCTGGTTGGCGGCCAGGAGCGAGTAGGTCACCATGAAATCGTGGTTGTAGCTGGGGTACCCCACCGGCGGCATCGGCAGCTCGTCGAAGTGGCTGCGCGACAGGTGACAACTCACCGTGATGTCGTGCTTGGTTGCGGCCGCCCAGATCGGGTCGTACTTGGGATGGCCCCATGACGGCCGCGGCTCGGCCTTGATCAGGATCTGCGCCATGTACGGGTGTCCGGCCCAGCGCTCGATCTCGCGCACCGACTCTTCCGGCTCCTCGATGGCCAGGCAGATCGAACCGCGCCAGCGCTCGTGCCAGTTGTTGTGGCTGTCCAGCCAGTGATTGGCCTGCCAGTCGTTGAGCGCGGCCGACATCGCGTGTTGCGCTTCGGGAATGCGCGCCGGGTACGCCGCCGGTTCCAGGATCGCGATGTCGGAGCCGGCCTCCATGATCAGCTGGCGAAACGCCAAGTCCGGGTCGCTGCAAGGGAACTCGCCGTTGGCGGGGAAGGAGTCCACCCGCATCGCATACGAGTGCGCGTAGTCCGGGGCGTCGTAGTAGATCTGCTCACCCACGTTGCGGGTGAGGAAGTACTTACTGCGCCAGGGCTCGGGGATGTACGGGAGGAGCTCTCCGCGCTTGGGTGCCGGGTGGACGTCCGAGTCGACGCACCGGACGGCGATGCGCTCGGCAGCGGGAAGCCGCTCCTGAGAATGGGTCAAACTCATCTGAAACTCCTCGTCTTTCTCGGTCCGCCCGCGTCCACTTCTACTGTGCGCCCACCCCGGCGGGAATGTCTATGCCGTAGAGCTGCGCGGCGTTTCGCCAGCACAACTTCTCGCGCTGCTCGGCGGACAGGGCGCGGGGCAGCTTCGTGATATCGCCGCACTGCCAGTGCGGATAGCTGGAGCCGAACATCACCATGTCGTCCTTGCCGGTGAAGCCGAACCATTCGCCGGCGAACTCGACGTCGCCGGGGCCGTCGAGGCTGCCCTGGACGAAATACACGTGGCCGGGCAGATAATCGCTGGGGATCCGCGGGGACCACGGCGTCTGCTCCAGGTGCGGCCGGCCGAAGGTGTCCATCCGCCAGATGAACGGCGTCACGAAGTCGGCGGCGCCGTCGCCCCACACGAACTTGAGGCCGTCGAACCGCTCGAAGACCCCCTCGGCGATCATGTTCATCAGGTGATACAGGTAGTTCAGCGCCATGAAGCTGACGTACTGCTCGTAGGTTCGGGTGTTCCCTGATGGCGTCGGCGCAAACGCGATGCCCGACCCCACCTCGATGTGCGCGGCGACGGGCAGGCCGGCGTCGACCGCGGCTTCCCAGATCGGCCAGAACTGCGGTTTGCCATACAGCTCGCGGGACTGCAGCGGGACGCCGATCTGAACCACGCGCGGATGGGAACGCCATCTCTCGATCTCCCGCAACGCGCCGGGGATGTCGTCGGGGTTCACCCGGATGGTGCCGCGGAACCGCTCGCCGAACTCGCTGGACTCGAGCCAGTTCGACACCATCATTTCGTTGTGCGCGGCGTGCAGCGCGCTGCCCAGATGCCGGTCCGGCATGATGCCACGGCCCATCGGATGCAGGACCGCCACGTCGACCCCGCGCTTCGTAAAGAGTTCGGCGGCAACGAAATCCGGATCCGACCCGGGGTACTGCCGGTCCGGCCCCTCGGTGTTGGGCGCGTACTCCCCGCCGGGGGCGCCGTACCAGTCCATCTCGTAATCGGGGAAGCCGCGACTCTTGAACGGCTCCCGCAGGGTCTTCCGCAGCGCCTTGTTGGACGGGAAGAAGATGTGCACGCTCGCGTCGATCAGCGGTGTGCTTGTCCCGTCAGCGTGTGTGATCACGAGAGCCACCCTTCGGCTCCGGCGGCCAACAACGAGCCGTGCGAGGTCATGTGAATAGCCAATCTAACATTTTGCTGAGCGCTCAATCAATAGGTTTTCGGTAAGCGTTCCGTTTAGTCGTTATAGCTGGTAGCGGGCATTTTGCGGGTTACTGAGCAAGTGTCGTTCTTCATTACGGATAATACCATTCTCCGGGTTGTCCAGGGATACGATCCGCGTGGCCCGCGCCGCGCGCACTCCTCACAAACTTGCTGTGGCCCCCGCGCGAGCTAGGCCGGGGACGGGCCCACCGTGACGCCGGCGGCCCTCTCGAGCGGTTTGATCACCGTCGTGAAATCGGAATCGGGCCCCTCGTCGCGGGCGACGGCCTCCCACAGCCGGGCGGTCGCCTCCGCGACCTCGGCGGGCACGCCGAGCGCCTTGGCCTCGTCGAGGTAAAGATGCACATCCTTGACCATCAGGCCGGTGGCAAAGCCGTAGTCGAAGGTGCGCGGCAGGATCGCGCGGGGAAACTTGTCGCGGCTCGCGCTCGTCGCGCCCGACCCCGCGTTGAGCACCTCGATCATCACGCCCGGGTCGAGCCCGGCCTTGACCCCCATGACGACCACTTCGGCCGTCGCGGCCAAGACGTTGGCCGCCAGGATGTTGTTGGCCAGCTTCATCGTCTGCGCCGAACCGGGGGTGTCCCCGACATACACGGGCCGGCCGAGGGCGTCGAGCACCGTTCGGATGGCCTCGAATTCGCCGCCGGGCCCGGACACCATGAGCGCCAGCGTCCCCTTCTCCGCGCCGCCCACACCTCCGCTGACCGGGCTGTCGATCCGCGCGATGTTCCGTTCGGCGAGCAGGCCGTGGATCCGCATCGCCATTTGGCTACCGACCGTGGACAAGTCGACGTAGCGCTTGATCCGTTCGCCCTCGATCACGCCCGCCGGGCCGGTGGCCACCTCCAGCGACACCCCGGGTGTGGGCAGGCTGGCCAGCACCGTGTCGGCGCGATCGGCGACCTCGTGGGGTGACGACGCCGGGCGTGCCCCCAGCGCCACGACGCGCGCGAGTGCGGTGCTGCGCGTGTCGAAGGCGACGACGTCGTGCTTTTCCTGAATGAGGCGGCAGGCCATGGGAAAGCCCATGTTTCCCAACCCGATGAAGCCGATCTCCATGATGCGCCCCTAGTCCCGGTCCAGCTCGGCGAACGCCTCGCGGGCGATGCGAAAGCTGTCGACCGCGGCCGGCACGCCGCCGTAGATGGCCACCTGCAGAAAGATCTCGCGAATCTCCTCGCGGGTGACACCGTTGGTCAGCGCCGCCTTGACGTGCATCCGCAATTCGTTGGGCCGATTGAGCACTGCGATCATCGCGAGGTTGAGCATGCTGCGGGTCTTGCGCGGCAGTTCGTCGCGACCCCACACGGCGCCCCAGCAGTACTCGGTGACGAGATCCTGCAGGGGCCCGGTGAAGTCGTCCGCTCCGGCCAGCGCGCGCTCGACGTAGTCCGCCCCCAGTACCTCGGAGCGGATTTGCAGCCCCCGCTCATAGGTTTCGCGATCCAATGTCTTCCTCCTCCACTCCGGGTGCGGCGGCCGCGGTGGTTGCCGCTGAGCTCGAACTGCCTGAGCGCAGTCTTGCACCGCGCCAAAACCGCGAGGTCTACAGTCGAGGTTCACATGGACCTTCCCGCTCACCTCGTCGTTCCCCACGGAACGTCACCGCGTCCCAATTCGCCTGCGGTGAACAAGAATACGAGCGAAACGAACCTCGACGTGGAGGAGACGCGATGACCGGAGCAAGCGCCGACGTCTGGGAAGTCATGGCGACCGCCCGAACGATCCGGCGCTTCACCGACCAACCGGTGGACGACGCGACCCTGACGCGGTGCCTCGAGGCGGCGCGATGGGCCCCCTCCGGCGCCAATGCCCAGGGCTGGCGTTTCGTGGTGCTGCGGTCGCCCGAGCAGCGCGCCGTGGTGGCCAAGGCCGCCGCCCACGCACTGCAGGTGATCGAGCCGGTCTACGGAATGAGCCGGCCCGCCGACGGCGACAACAGCCGTCGCGCCCGCACCTACCGCGCGACCTACGAATTGCACGACCGCGCCGGTGAATTCACGTCGGTGCTGTTCGCGCAGGCGCACTACCCGACGGCATCGGAACTGCTGCTGGGCGGTTCGATCTTCCCCGCCATGCAGAACTTTCTGCTCGCCGCTCGTGCACAGGGGCTCGGCGCCTGCATGACCAGCTGGGCCTCGTACGGCGGTGAGCAGCTGCTGCGCGATGCCGTCGGTATCCCCGACGGCTGGATGGTCGCCGGGCACATCGTGGTCGGATGGCCCAAGGGCAAACACGGGCCGCTGCGCCGCCGTCCGCTTGCCGAGTTCGTGAACCTCGACCGCTGGGATGGAGCCGCCGACGGGCTGCTGACCAGCGACTAGGTGGCCTCAGCGATCCGGCTCGTCACGCACCGTTCGGTGAACCCATGCCCGGATTCAGAGATTATTACTTCCGGAACCGAGAATGATATTCTCGCCGTGACAGTCACGACGAGAGGCGGCGCGGATGCTGTTGGAGTTCGATGCTGATCAGCGACTGTGGCAGGACACGGTGCGCGATGCCGTCACCAAGCAGTGCCCGCCCTCGCTGGTGCGCAGCGTGGCCGAAGAAGGCGTCGACCCGAGCCCGCTGTGGAACTCCTATGTGGATCAGGGCTGGACCGAGCTGAACGACCCGGAGAGCACGGTCGAGCTCGCCATCGTTCTCGAAGAGCTGGGCCGCGCCACCGATCCCACACCGTTCCTGGCGACGATGAGCCAGTTCGCGCCGCTGGTGGCGGATCGCTTCGACCCGCACGAGTCGGGCACGGCCGTGTACGGCGGGGTGGTGGCATACCGCGACGCCGAAGGCTGGGTGTTGGACGGCACCGCGCGCCATGTGCTCGACGGCGATCGCGTCGACCGCCTCGCGGTGGTGACCGACGCGGGCGTGTTCATCGCGCCGTCCAGCCAGGTGTCGGCCCGCCGCACGGCGGTCTTCGACCCCGTCCTGCACGTGGCCGACCTGTCGTTCGGCGAGGTCCGGGTCCCCGACACCGCCCGTATCAGCGTGGACGACGAGCGCGCGCACCATATTGCGTTGACGGGCATGGCAATCACCATGGTCGGCGCCTGCCAACGCATCCTCGACCTGGTGCTCGAGCACGTGAGTAGCCGCCAGCAGTTCGGTGTGCCGATCGGCTCGTTCCAGGCCGTGCAGCACAAGGCCGCCGACATGCACGTCGCGGTGCAACGGGCGAGGGCGTTGGCGTACTTCGCGGCATTGACGATCGCGGCGGACGATCCGCGCCGCCGGCTGGCGGCCGCGATGGCCAAGGCGTCGGCGGGGGAGTGCCAGTCGCTGGTCTTCCGTCACGGCTTGCAGCTGCACGGCGCGATGGGATTCACGTGGGAGAACGACCTGCAGTTCGCGCTCAAGCGCGCGAAGGCGGGCGAACTCATGCTGGGCGGCGCGGCGGAGCATCGGGCGAGGATCGCCGAGGAATATCGTGCAGCTGACTTTTGATCCCGACGTCGAGGCGTTCCGGTCCGAGTTTGCGGCCTTCCTCGACGAAAACCTGCCTCCCGCAAGCGAAACGAGCGAGCGCCCGCGGTCGGTGTCGCATATGCCGCAGTGGGCGCGACGTTGGCAACGGCTCCTCTTCGACAACGGCTGGTTGTTGCCGAGCCAGCCACCGGAATACGGTGGCCGCAACGCGACCGTGCTGCAGCAGTTCGTCTACCTGGAGGAACTGAGCCGCCGCCGCATCTATCACAGCTTCAACCCGCAGGGCGTCAATATCGTTGCGGCATCGCTGTTGTCGTTCGGCAGCGATGAGCAGAAACAACGCTGGGCCGTGCCCGTCCTGCGCGCCGAGATGACCGCGTCGCTGGGGATGAGCGAGCCCAGCGCGGGTTCTGACCTGGCGTCGCTACGCACCCGCGCGGTGCTTGATGGCGATCACTTCGTCGTCAACGGGCAGAAGGTGTGGACCTCCGGGGCCCACGACGCCGACTTCTTGTTGACCTTCGTGCGGACGGATCCAGATGCGCCGAAGCACAAGGGAATCAGCGCGCTGGTCATTCCCACCGACACCCCCGGCGTCGTCCGCAGGCCCTTCCCGTCGATCTGCTCGATCGACGATTTGGACTTCAACGAGGTGTTCTTCACCGACGTGCGGGTGCCGGCGGAAAACCTGGTCGGTGAACTCAACCAGGGATGGATGGTGGCCAACGGTTCGTTGGGCCACGAGCGCACCATGATGTGGCTGGGCTTTGCGGACCGTCTCGAGAACATGATCGACGACTTCCACCCCACCACCGATGTCGAGCGCGACCAGTACGCCACGACGATCATGGACCGGCAGGCGCTGCGCCTGCTGGGCTCGGCCGCCCTGGCCCGCACCGCCCGTGGCGAAGACGACGTGGCCGCGATCTCGGTGCTCAAGCTGCTCGGCTCCGAAGCGGAGTTGCGCGGGATGGAACTGGCGCTGACCTCCGCGGGCGCCGACGGGCTCGTCCAGCCCGGGCAGACCGGGCCGTATGCGCACATGAATCTCGACCACTACTTCGCCAGTTGGTTTGAGCGCTTTGCCCGCAGCTTCTCGGGGACCATCGCCGGCGGCACGTCGGAAATCCAGCGCAACATCATCGCCCAGCGGGTGCTCGGACTCCCGCGCGCCTAGCGCGTGTCAAAGCGCCTGTCCAGAGAACTTGCTGGGCAACGGGATCCGGACCACGTCCGGAGTTGCCAGCTGGCCGGCAAGCACGGCAACGCGGTGGGGAAGGCCATGTGCTCAGCATGGCGACGGGCCGCCGCGCAGCGTGAAGCCACGGCTTTGAGCGTGAAGCCACGGTGGCAGCCACCCGGGGTGGTTTCAAGGTTTGGTTGCAACAGTGGTTTGTGGCGGGTTTGACAGTAGCCGGTTGAGGACTTGGGCGGGGCTGTCCCAGCCGAAGCGTTTGCGTGGGCGTTCGTTGAGTTCAGCGGCGACTTCGGCGAGGTAGTCGGCCGAGTGCACGGATAAGTCGGTGCCTTTCGGAAAGTATTGGCGCAATAGGCCATTGGTGTTTTCGTTGCTGCCGCGCTGCCAGGGTGAGTGTGGATCGCAAAAGTAGATGTCGATACCGGCATCGATACTGATGCGGGCATGGCGCAACATTTCGTGGCCTTGGTCCCAGGTCAGCGAGCGCCGCAATGCCTGGGGCAGGGTTTTGATGGTGGCGATCATCGCATCAGCCACCGTCTCAGGGTCGCGACGGGCGGGCAGGTGCAGCAGTTGCACGAACCCGGTGGAACGTTCGACCAGGGTGCCGATCTGAGAGTGCTGATTTTTGCCCAGGATTAAGTCACCCTCCCAGTGCCCGGGCACCGCGCGGTCAGCGGCCTCAGCGGGCCGCTCACTGATGTTGACCATGCCCGGAATTCGGCCGCAGCCGCTACGGGCGCCGACTCTGGCCCGTGGCTTGCGCAATGCCCGCCCGGTCCGCAAACACTTAGTCAGCTCGCGGCGTAGCTCCCCGCGTCCTTGCACGTAGAGCGCCTTGTAGATGGTTTCGTGGGACACCTGCATCTCCGGGCGGTCGGAATACGTCGTGGCCAACATCCCGGCAATCTGCTCCGGGCTGTACTTCTTGACCAACCACGCTTGCACCTGATCACGCAACGCAGGGCAGCGACCCAGCTTGCCGATCTTGGGCCGGCGCGCTCGCTGCTCGCTGCGAAGCTGAGCAATCCGCGCCGAATAGCCCGATTTCGCATCCACGCCCGCTCGGCGGGCTCCGAAGCGGTAACGAGAACGATAACGGCCCACATACCCCCGCATCACGCCGTTGTTGGCGATCTCGCGCATGACTGTCGACGGGGCCCGGCCCAACCGGGCTGCCATCGAGCGAATCGATTCGCCCTGAGCGGTGCCGATCATGATCTGTTCACGCTCATCAGCCGACAACCGCGGCCGTTTCTGCCCCTGAGGGGCTAACCATCGCGGATTCACACCACCAAACCTGCGAAACCACTTGCCGCCGCACGTTGCCGACACGCCGACCGCAACCCCGGCATCCTCCGAGGACACCCCGGACGCGATCAACTCCCAATACCGGCGCTGCACCGACAACAACTGAGGCTGACCCGTCATCAACACCCCTAACTACGAAGTGTTGCAATCACCCCTTGAGCCCAAGCGGCGTGTCGTCGCCCTCAGCGCACAGTCAAAGCCGCGGATTCACACTCGATGAACCGTCCCGCGTTTGATGCGCACCTCTCTTCTTGGGAAGGTGCATGTCGTGGCGAGCAAGTACGACCCGGAGACCCGGGCCAGGGCTGTGCGTTTGGTGCTGGATCATCGTGATGACTATCCAAGCGAGTGGGCGGCGATCACTGCGGTGTCTCAGCGGCTGGGGATGACCGCCGAGACGCTGCGAAGTTGGATCCGTCGGCATCAGGTCGACGAGGGTGAGCGCGACGGTGTGTCCAGTGACGCTGCGGCGCAGATCCGCGCGCTCAAGCGCCGTAACGCCGAGCTGGAGCAGACCATCGAAATCCTCAAAGCGGCAACGAGTTTCTTCGTGCGGGAGAGCGACCCGCGCAACCGCCGCTGACAGCCACGGTCTGCGAGTTCATCGCCGAGAACAGGGACCGTTTCGGGGTCGCTCCGATCTGCCGCGTGCTCTCCGAGCACGGGATGCCGATCGCCCCGAGAACGTTTCACGCCTGGGCTACGCGGGCGCCCTCGAAACGGGCCCTGTGGGATGCCACGATCACGCAGATCCTGGCCGGCTGCTACGAGCCCGACGAGCAGGGCCGCCGCAAACCGGAGTCGCTGTACGGGTCGCTGAAGATGTGGGCCCATCTGCAGCGCGAGGGCATCCCGGTGGCCAAGTCCACGGTGGAACGGCTGATGCGTAAAAACGGCTGGCAGGGCGTGCGACGCTGCAAGAAGGTGCGCACCACGATCCCGGACCCGGCCGCGGTGCGGCCACCGGATCTGGTGGACCGCCAGTTCGCCGTGCCCGCTCCCAACCTGCTGCTCGTGGCTGACTTCACCTACGTGAAGTTGGTGACCGGGATCTTCGTCTATGTCGCGTTTGTCATCGACGCTTATGCCGGAGCCATCTTGGGGTGGGAGGCGTCGGCCTCCAAGCACACCCGCTTCGTCGAATCAGCCATCCGTCAGGCCGCCGCACTACGCCGCCGCCAGGGGCATCCGATCGACGGTGCGATCCACCACAGCGATGCCGGGTCGCAATATACGAGCGTGAGATTCGGTGAGACACTGAGTCTTTCGGGGATCCGACCGTCGGTCGGTAGTGTCGGTGACGCCTACGATAACGCGTTGGCCGAGACCACGATCGGGCTCTACAAAAACGAGTGCGTCCGAGCCGACTCCCCGTTCCGCCGCGGCAAGCTCAACACCGTGGGCGACGTCGAGTACATCACCGCCGACTACGTCGCCTGGTACAACCAGCAGCGCCTCATGCACCGCCTCGGACGCATCCCACCCGCCGAAGCCGAGACCCGCTACTATTCCCAACTCGTGACCGACCAATCGGCCGGCTCACAGAACCCCGAGGGTGCATGAAACTCGGGATGGTTCACGATGACGATGCGACCCGGCGACACCTAACGTGTTTTTAGACAGGGTCGAATTTGGTGATCAGCCACTTGCCGTTGACCCGGGTGAGGCTCACCAGCACGCTGCTCGACGCCATCGCTGGGTCTGGGTTGTCCTTGCTCGTGGTGCTCTGATCGACCAGCACCAGCACGACTGCCGAATTCGGATGCAACTCCTGGACCGCGGCCCCCAACACTCGAGCGGTGGTCTTCAGTGACTTCTGTTTGGCCGCCGGAGCCACGATCTGCTCGGTGAACTGGTTGTAGTACGACAAGAAGTCGCCGGACAGGTGCGACTTGGCGGTGGCGAAATCTTTGTCGAGAGAGTCGGGCGAGTAGGAGAGCAGCGCGACCGTTCCGTCGGAGGCGGCATTGACGACCGCGGTCGCGACGCTGGCGTCTGTCTGCTTATCGGGCCGGTACTGCTTGAAGTACAGCCACGTCGCCCCACCACCGGAAAGCAGCAGCAGCGCAATCAGAATCGCGGGAACGACTTTCACCCTGCGCCGCGCCGGTGGGGCACTTGTTTCGCCGCCCTCGGTTCGGTCGGCAGACTCGTCGGCGGTGTCGATGCTGGGCTCGTCCTCACTCATGGGATGAACTCCACGTTGGACATCTTGTATTGCCCGCCGTCATTTTTGACGGTCACCTTGAGCCGCCAATTGCGCGGTTCGTCTTTGGCGCCCGCGGCGTTGGTGATGCGCGACGTCGCGGCGACGAGAACCAACGCGAAATCGCCGTTGATGGATTGCACGGCCGCCGCGTTCACGGTTCCTTTGGTCACCACCTTGGACTGCTCGACGACGGTCGTGAAATCTTTTGCGCGGGCCTGGAAGTCGTCGTGGAACTGGCCGGTCGAGCTGTCGATCACCCGCTGGACGTCCTCCTTGGCCTTATTGCAGTCCATGGAAGTCAAGTTGACGACACCTTGTCTGGCTCCCGCGACGAAGTTCGCGATCCGCTGGCTGCGCTCGTTGACTTCATGGCGGTTCCACATCATGTATCCGCTGGCCGCGACGAAGGCGCAGATGAGCAGGATGACGGCCACTTTCCACGTCACGGACAGCGGCGGCATTCGCAAGCGCCGCCGGCTGCGGGCCGGCTCGGTTTCCGGCTCCGCGTCTTCGGGGGTTTCGTCGGAAACTTCTTCTTTTTCGGTCTCCGCCTCGTCGGCGTCGGTTGCCTCGTCGGTGTCGGCGACGTCGTCGTCGGCCTTCGGCCCGTCGGTGTCGGTTGCTTCCTCGGCGGCCTTCTCCTCGGCGGCCTTGTCCTCGGCGGCCTTTGCCTCGGCCTCTTTTCGGGCTTCGTCCAGCGCTTCGCGCCGGAGCCTGGCGGCGCGGGCGCGGGCGCGCGCCGCTGCGGCAAGCGCTTCGGCTTCGGCTGCTTCGGCCTCGGCTTCCTCGAGCAATGCCCTGGCATCGGCTTTCGACGTGGCCGAATCGCGCGGCGGTTCTTTGGCCTCAGCCATCGTGCTTACCGACTCCTGTACCTCTCACGCGGCTAGAATCGCACGAGCGTGAACGGCCAACTGTTGGTGCCCCCCGGTCCGCCACCGCAACCGGTGTCGAACGTCGAGTCGACCTGACCCGCCAGCGTCACCGCATCCCACGAGTAAACATCATGCGAGGGAAAGAACTGGACCACGCAGCGCACACCATCGGGCACGTCGACGGCCATGGTGTAGCGGCCGTTGGACAGGCGGGCCTCTCCCCGGTAGACCGTCGCCTGCCCGTTGGGCTGCGGAGTCGCGTAGATCTGCAGGCATCCCGGCTGATTAGGGAAGCACGGGTTGATCGACCAAACCCAGAAATGGCCGGGATCCCGGTCCGAGTTCACACTGTAGTTGGAATACAGCATGTCCGCGTGGGCGGTCGGCGCGATGGTCAGCGCGGCCATGGCAACCGCAAGGCTCACTGCGAATCGCTTCACCGTTGCGTCTCCCATCTCTGCACACGCGCTTGCGCCCAAATATAGGGGGCGGTCACGCTGAACAGGCCTACTCGGAAAAATTGCGGCCGTCAACGATTGGTCCGTCCAGGCCTACCTAGTCGATGACCGCGGCTTCCTTGCGTTCGGTGATCGGCCGGGCGAGCTCTTGTTCGTCGCAAATGCGTTGGAGCTTTTCGAGCGTCTCGTCCAGGCCGGCTCCGATCCTGCGGCCGGGCGTGAAGGTCGCCGGCAGCTTACGCATGCCCTGGATGACACCGATAGTCTCGTAATGGACGGTCCCCTCGGGATCGCACTTGTAGTCGGGCATCCGGTCGAGAACCGCGGTCAGCATGGATTTGAACACCGTGCGTGCCACATTCGACCCGATGCATCGGTGGACCCCGAGCCCAAAGCTGAAGTGCCGGTTACCCTTACGGTCGAGGATGATCTCGTCCGGGTCGTGGAACACCGCGGGGTCTCGGTTGGCCATCGCCCACGAAATCCACAGCCGCTCGCCCTCTTTGAACCGGGTGCCGTCGAGTTCGGTGTCTTCGGCGAAGGTCCTGCCGTCCCCGGGTGCCGGGGTGAAGTAGCGCAGGAACTCTTCGGTCGCCGGGTCGAGCAGGGTCTTGCGCTCGTCGCTGAGCAGCTGCCGTTGCTCCGGGTGCTCCGAAAGCCACTCCAGCGAGTGCGCGGTGAGTGCGGTCGTGGTGTCGAAGCCACCGCCGATGACCAACCCGAGGTTGCCGAGGATCTCCAGTTCCGGGGCGGGCTCGCCGTCGATGCGCATCTGGAGCAGACCGTTCACGATTCCTGGCCGCGGATTGGCGCGGATCTCGATCATGTTGTTGACCATGTCGAGTCCCATTTCCCGGTGCATCGCGGTGACCCGCTCGATGTCGGGGGAGTGCTCGGGTGTGTAGACCGCGGCATGCACCGGCTCGCTGTACATGTTCCACTTCTTCAGCGGGATGCCGAGCATGGCCAGGGTGAAGACGGCGGGCACGATGTTGGCGAGGTCGTCGACGAAGTCGATGCTGCCGCCCTCGATCTTCTCGTCGAGGCAGGCGCGCGTCACGTCGTCGATGAACGGCTCCCAGCGCTTGATCGCGGCCGGGGACAGATAAGGGTTGAGCACGGTCCGGTAGGTGCGGTGCTCGGGGTCGTCCATCTCCAGGATGCCGCCGCGGACGGCGCTGACGCGGCTGGCCGTGGGGATCGAAATGCCTTTATAGCCACGGCGTTCGCCGTGGATGTCGTGGTCGTTGGAGACCGCCGGGCAGCGCGCCAGCTCGAAGACCTCGTGGCTGCCGGCCGCCACCCAGTGGCCGCCGTAGGTATCCGTCCAGGCCATGGGGCACTTGGCGTGCATCTCTTCGGTGATGGCCTTGAACTGCGACCGATACTCGGAAGAATGCCGATCGAAGTGGTATCGGTTCTTCTTCCGGTCACCGTCATTGACGACGTCGTCGACACTCAACGCTCTGTCTCCCTCAGTGTTTCGCTTCTACGACTTCGGTGCCGGTTCAGTCTTCGGTGATCATGATGGCCTGCTCCGGACAGGACTGCGCCGCCTCACGAACCTGGTCCTCCCGATCGGCGGGCACCACTTCGTCGATCGCCGACGAGCTGCCGTCGATGTCGCTGAGCTGAAACGAATCCGGAGCGATCATCGCGCACAGGGTATGGCCCTGGCATCGCTGCGAATCCACCCAAACCTTCACGGCTGTCTCCTCTCACCTGATGCTGGTTGCCGGGCACCGTCGACGAATCGCCACCGCTCAGGTGTTGCGACCGCCGTTGACGCCCAAGATCTGACCGGTGATGTAGCCGGCTTCCTCGGACACCAGAAACGCGCACGCCGCGGCGATGTCCTCGGGTGTGCCGATGCGACGGACCGGGGTGCGGGCGATGGTCTCTTCGATGTCGCCGAGGAAGCCGTTCTTCTCGGCGGCGCGCAGCATCGGGGTGTCGATGAAGCCGGGCGGCACGGCGTTGACCGTGATGCCCTTGGGCCCGTATTCGAGTGCCAGCGATTTCGTGAGGCCGTTGACCGCCGACTTGGCCGCCACGTAGTGACTCATGTAGGGCGCGCCGGAATGTGTGCTCGACGAAGAGATATTGACGATGCGTCCCCAGCCGGCCTCGACCATGTCGGGCAGCACCGCCTGGACGGTGTGGAAGACGCCGTTGAGGTTGACGTCGATCACCCGCCGCCAGTCCTCGAAGGTGATGTTGTGGAACTTCTTGAAGCCGTCCAGCCCGGCGGCGTTGACCAGCACCGTCACCGGGCCGAGTTGGGCGCGGATCGCCGAGAGCGCGGCGTCCACTTGCGACCGGTCGGTCACGTCGGCGGTGAAGGTGAATTCGGCGTCCGACGGCCGCAGGTCGATGGTGGCGACGTTCAAGCCGTCGGCGCGTAGGCGCTGCACGACGGCAAGGCCGATGCCGGATCCGCCACCGGTGACCACCGCAGTCTTCATCTTGAGGCCTCTACTCCGACGGGGGCCATTTCAGCCACAAAGAATCTCCCTTACAATTATGAGAACCCTACTCTCCACGCGGAGTGGCGTGCAACACGCCCGCGAAACCGCGTTCGGCCTGCGTCGAGAGGGCCTCGGGGGCAACTTCTGGCCGTTTGCGCCGCTGGTCAGCACCTCGATCTCATTCCTGAGACTTTCTTGAATTATCGAAACTCGAATGTAAGATTCGCCGGGGAAGAGAATGAAATTATCGTGATCGTCACCACACCAGGGGGTACCGGCATGCCTGCCCAGGACACGGCAGAACCCGCCGTTGGGTCCACAGCGACCATCGCGGAAGCCGCGCCTGAGCCGGGCCCGGGGTCAGGCGCAGACCGCCGCCTGTTGATCGACGGCCGCCTCGTCGCCGCCGGCAAGACGTTCGCTTCGATCAATCCCGCGACGGGCGCTGTCATCGGGCACGCGCCGGACGCCGGCGCCGAGGAGGCCGAAGCGGCGATCGCGGCGGCGCGTCGCGCGTTCGACAGCACCGACTGGCCCACCGATGTCGAGTTGCGCATTCGCTGCCTCGACCAGCTGCACCGGGCGCTCGTCGAGCACGCCGACGAGTTGCGTGAGCTCACCATCGCCGAGGTCGGCGCCACCCGCGCGCTGACCCAGGGCGCGCAGCTCGACGAGCCGATCGGCATCGTGCGCTTCTACGCGGACCTGCTGCGCACCTATCAGTTCTCCGAGGACCTCGGGGAACGGGAATCGCGGGGCATGCTGCACCACCGCTGGGTGGAAAAGGAAGCCGCCGGGGTGGTCGGCGCCATCATCGCCTACAACTATCCGAACCAGCTCGCGCTCGCCAAGCTGGCGCCGGCGCTTGCCGCGGGATGCACGGTCGTGCTCAAGGGCGCCCCGGACACGCCGCTGGTCACCTTGGCGCTCGGCGAGCTGATCGCCAACCACACCGACATTCCCGCCGGCGTGGTCAACGTGCTCAGTTCGTCGGATCCCGTGTCCGGGGTCGCGCTGACCACCAGCCCGGACGTCGACGTCATCACCTTCACCGGATCGACCGAGGTCGGGCGCAAGATCATGGCCGCCGCCAGCCAGACCGTCAAGCGCGTCTTTTTGGAGCTGGGCGGCAAGTCGGCGGCGATCATGCTCGACGACGCCGACTTCGCCAACGCGGCGCTGTTCGCAGCCTTCAGCATGGTGACCCACGCCGGCCAGGGGTGCGCGCTCACGTCGCGGCTCCTGGTGCCCCGATCGCACCACGACGAAATCGTCGACCTCATCGCGCAGAACTTCGCCAAGGTGAGCCACGGCGACCCGGCCGACCCCAAGACCTACATGGGCCCGCTGATCAACGAACGGCAGCGGGACAAGGTCGACGGCATGGTCCAGCGCGCCGTCGCCGCCGGGGCAACCCTGGTCACGGGCGGCAAGCGGCTCGATCCCGGCCATTTCTATGCGCCGACGCTGCTCACCAACGTCGATCCCGACAGCGAGATCGCCCAGGACGAGGTCTTCGGGCCGGTGCTCGCGGTGATCGCGTTCGACGATGACGACGATGCGGTGCGCATCGCGAACAACTCGATCTACGGCCTGGCGGGCGCGGTGTTCAGCCGCGACCAGGACCGGGCGCTGGCCGTGGCGCGCCGGATCCGGGCCGGATCGTTTTCGATCAACGGCGGCAACTATTTCGGCGCCGACAGCCCGTTCGGGGGCTTCAAGCAGTCGGGCGTCGGCCGCGAGATGGGGGTGGCCGGGTTGGAGGAGTTCCTGGAGCGCAAGACGTTCGCCGTTCCCGCGGTGCCGACCAAGGGGGCGGGCGCGTGAGGCCGCTGGAGGGCATCCGGGTGCTGGAAGTCGCCATGTACGGGTTCGTCCCGTCGGCGGGCGCGGTGCTCGCCGAATGGGGCGCCGACGTGGTCAAGGTCGAGCACGCGGTGACCGGCGACCCGCAGCGCGGGCTGCGCCAGACCGGGATGTTGCGCGTCGAAGGCGATCCCAACCCCAACATCGAGCACGCCAACCGCGGCAAGCGCAGCATCGGGCTGGACATGTCGGTGCCCGAGGGCAAGGAAGTGCTCTACGAGCTGGCCCGTCGCTCCGACGTGTTCCTGACCAGCTTCCTTCCCGCTCATCGGAACAAGTTCGGCATCGACGTCGACGACATTCGTACGGTCAACCCGAACATCATCTACGCCCGCGGCAGCGCACTCGGCCCGCGCGGCGGCGAGGCGGAGAAGGGTGGCTACGACATGACCGCCTTCTGGTGCCGGGCGGGAACCGCGGCGACCATCACCCCCGCCGGGATGCCGGGGATGATCGCCCCGCCCGGACCCGCCTACGGCGACACCATCTCGGGAACCAACCTCGCCGGCGGCATCGCGGCCGCGCTGCTCAAACGTGAGCGCACCGGCGAACCGTCCGTCGTCGACGTGTCACTGCTGGGCAGTGGGCTGTGGTCGATGGGGCACACCGTCGCGCTGACCAAGCATCTGGGGCAGCGGCTCGAAGCGCCCCCGCCCGGCGTGCACGGCGCGCCCAACAATCCGTTGGTGGGGCTGTACACGACGTCCGACGGCCGCTACATCTCCTTTGTGATGATGCAGCCCACCAAGTTCTGGGCTGACGTGTGCCGCCACGTCGACCTGCCGGAGCTGGCCGACGATCCGCGCTTCGCCACGGTGGAGGAGATTGCCGCCAACACGGCGGAAGCGGTGGAGCTTTTGAGCAAGGCCATCGCAACCCGCACCCTGGCCGAGTGGAGCGAACGCTTCGCGACGCTGTCCGGGCCGTGGGCGCCGGTGCAGGACACCCTGCAAGCCGTCGACGACGCGCAGATCCGCTCGAACGAGTACATGGTGCGAGCGGGTGAGCTCGAATTGGTTGCCAACCCGGTACAGTTCGACGTCGCAGCGCCACAGACCGGACCGGCCCCCGGGTTCGCTGAGCAGACCGACGAAATTCTGATGGAACTCGGACTCGATTGGGACCGCATCATCGAGCTCAAGACGGCCGGCGCCGTCACCTAGGACTGGAGTTTGCCTGATGCCGAACATGTTTGTTGCGACCCACCCGTGCCGCGTCGCCGTTCCGGCGTTGCGGAGTCCGATAACGGTTATGCCTTTTTCGCTCCGCCGGGACGGCGCATGAGTCATAATCTCCGGACGCTTCAAGACGTGGGGCCACCCGTTTTGCAGCGCCGACTCCCGCAGCAGAACGGAGGACTGGCGTGACCGAGGTCGCGGCTGTCGTACCGGATGTCGACTCCGAAATGCGGCCGCCCGCTGCGCATTTCGCCATCGGCGGCACGGCTTCGCGGGCGCCGGTTCTGCCGAATCTACCGCAGGCCTTGCGCCGGAACAAGACTGGCAGTCTCGTAATGCCGAAAGGGTGTTGTTCCCATGGCGAATAAAGGGGCTGACCGCTGGTCACCCGGGATCATGTTGGGGCGCGGCTCCAAGCCGGCACAGGCGATCGGTGGGTTGTTCGCGATGTCGGCGGACGCGGTCAAGTTCTTGTTCCAGCGCCCGTTCCAGTGGCGTGAGTTTCTCGAGCAGTCGTGGTTCATCGCGCGGGTCGCGATTGCGCCGACATTGTTGGTGGCCATCCCGTTCACCGTTCTGGTCAGCTTCACCCTGAACATCTTGCTGCGAGAACTCGGTGCCGCGGACCTTTCCGGCGCGGGCGCGGCGTTCGGCGCCGTCACTCAGATCGGCCCCATGGTGACCGTGTTGATCGTGGCCGGCGCCGGCTCCACGGCGATGTGCGCGGACTTGGGGTCGCGAACCATCCGAGAAGAGATCGACGCGATGGAGGTGCTCGGCATCAATCCGGTGCAGCGCCTGGTGACTCCGCGCATGCTGGCCGCGGGGCTGGTGGCCCTGTTGCTGAACAGTCTGGTCGTCATCATCGGCATCGTCGGTGGCTACGCCTTCTCGGTGTTCATTCAAGACGTCAACCCAGGCGCGTTCGCTGCGGGCATCACCTTGCTCACCGGCGTGCCGGAAGTGATCATTTCTTGCGTCAAGGCAGCGCTTTTCGGCCTTATTGCCGGATTGGTCGCGTGCTATCGCGGGTTGACGATCACCGGCGGTGGCGCCAAGGCCGTCGGCAACGCCGTAAACGAAACCGTGGTGTATGCCTTCATGTCCCTGATGGTCGTCAACGTGGTTGTCACCGCCATCGGCATCCGATTTTCGGCCAAGTAGCGGCCAAGTAGTGACGAAGGAGGTGTAAGGACAGATCGTGATAGCCCTACGCGCTACCTACCCGCGTCTGACGCGGCAGCTTGAGAAG
The DNA here is from genome assembly GCF_000276825.1 of Mycobacterium paraintracellulare. Lineage (NCBI taxonomy): Bacteria > Bacillati > Actinomycetota > Actinomycetes > Mycobacteriales > Mycobacteriaceae > Mycobacterium > Mycobacterium paraintracellulare. The sequence continues at coordinate 821,153 of NC_016948.1, forward strand.
CCCGTCAGCACGTTGAGTCGGATCGGCGATCACACGCTGTTCTACGCCAGGGCGCTGGCCGGGGTGCCGTTCGCGACGGCCCACTACCGCCGCGAAATTATTCGCCTCATTGCCGAAATCAGCATGGGGGCGGGCACATTGGCGATGATCGGCGGCACGCTGGGAATCGTCGGCTTCATGACACTCGCCGCCGGTGGCGTGCTGGCCGTCCAGGGCTATAGCTCGCTGGGCAATATCGGCATCGAGGCGCTGACCGGATTCCTATCGGCCTTCATCAACGTGCGGATTGCCGCGCCGATCGTCGCGGGCATCGGCTTGGCGGCCACGTTCGGCGCCGGCGTGACCGCGCAGCTGGGCGCCATGCGGATCAACGAGGAAATCGACGCGCTGGAATCCATGGCTATCCGGCCGGTTTCGTATCTGGTCAGCACCCGGATCGTCGCCGGGATGCTCGCGGTGACCCCGCTCTATTCCATCGCCGTCATCTTGTCGTTCGTGGCCAGTCAGTTCATCACGGTGTTCATGTTCGGTCAGTCAAGCGGTTTGTATCAGCACTACTTCACCACGTTCCTCAACCCCATCGACTTGCTGTGGTCATTCCTGCAAGCCGTTTTGATGGCGCTGACCGTCTTGTTGATCCATACCTACTTCGGTTACTTTGCCTCCGGCGGCCCGGCCGGCGTCGGCGTCGCGACCGGCAACGCGGTGCGCACCTCGCTGGTCGTGGTGGTATCCGTGACGCTGCTGGTCTCGCTGTCGATCTACGGCTCCAACGGCAACTTCAACTTGTCCGGGTAGGGGAGGAGACCTGACGTGACGGACCGCCTCGGACCCGGCCCTATCGACCGTTCGGAAACAGCCAGCAGCGCAGCGCCTGTCGCGGCGTCACCCGGTGGCAACTTCGGCGCGCAATCGTATGCGCGCCCCCTGGCCGGTTTGGCGACCGTCGCCGTGGTTGCCGTGATCGTCGCCGTTGCCGTTGGCCTGTTTCGGGGCTCTTTCACCGAAACCGTGCCGGTGACCGTGATTTCGCAACGAGCCGGCCTGGTCATGAACCCGGACGCCAAGGTCAAGATGCGCGGCGTGCAGGTGGGCAAGGTCGCCTCGATCGACCCGCTTCCCAACGGCCAAGCAGCCATCCACTTGGCGATGGACCCGTCCCAGTTGCACTTCATCCCCGGCAACGTGCTCGTCGACATCGCGTCCTCGACGGTGTTCGGCGCCAAGTCCGTCCTGCTCGTAGAACCGGCCGAACCCTCGGCGCAGCGGCTACACAGCGGCCAGACGCTGCAGGGCCAGCACGTCATGGTCGAAATCAACACGGTGTTCCAGCAACTGGTGTCGGTCCTGAGCCACATCGATCCGCCCAAGCTCAACGAGTCGCTGGGTGCGCTGGCACAGGCGTTCAGTGGGCGGGGTCCACAGCTTGGCCAATCGCTGAGCGACCTGGATTCCTTTCTCGCCAGGCTGGAGCCGAGCCTGCCCGCTTTCCGGCATGACCTCGCGGTCTTACCGGTGGTGTCCAACGCCTACGCCGACGCGGCGCCCGACCTGATGAAGACCGCCTCGAACGCGACGCGGATCAGCAAGACGATCGTCGACGAGCAACGCAACCTGGATGCGCTGCTGATCAGCGCGATCGGCCTGGCCGACATCGGCAACGACGTCTTGTCGACGAACCGTCAACCGCTGACGGACGTGGTGCATCTGCTGGCGCCGACCACGGATCTGACCAATGAGTACGCCCCGGCGCTCAACTGTGCGTTCGCCGGGCTCGTACAGATAACGCACGGGGCGCCGTTGTCGGAACCGAGCATCAACATCTCGGCGAGCCTCACGTGGGGCGCAGAACGTTATCGGTATCCGACGAACCTGCCCAAGGTCGCGGCGACGGGCGGCCCGCAATGTGTGGGCCTGCCGAAGCTGCCGTTCAATACCGCCCCGCCGCAGTTGATTGCCGACATCGGCGCCAACCCGGTGAACTACGGAAACCCGCAGCTGTTGCTCAACTTCGACGGGCTGAAGCAGCTGTTGTACGGGCCGATCGCCGGCCCGCCGCGCAACCCCGCCCAGATCGGACAACAGGGATGAGAACGCGCGCAACGCTCATCAAGTTCGCGACCTTTGCGGTCGTGATGGCGGTGCTGACCGCCTTCCTGTTCTTCATCTTCGGCCAGTACCGGACGGGCGCGACGACCGGGTACTCGGCGGTGTTCAACGACGTGTCGCGGCTGAAACCGGGCGAGTCGGTGCGCGTCGCCGGGATTCGCGTCGGCACCGTCGACAGCGTTTCGTTGCGGCCCGACAAAAAAGTCGTGGTGAAGTTCGATGCCGACCGCAACGTCGTCCTCACCGAGGGCAGCAGGGCGGCGGTCCGCTACCTGAACCTGGTGGGCGACCGCTACCTCGAACTGCTCGATGGTCCGGGCTCTCCCAAACGGCTGCCCGCCGGCGGTCAGATTCCCGTCAGCCGCACCGCGCCCGCGCTTGACCTCGACCTCCTCCTCGGCGGACTGAAACCCGTTACGCAGGGGCTGAATCCGCACGATGTCAACGCGTTGACCGCAGGGCTGCTGCAGGTCTTCCAGGGTCAGGGTGGGACGATCGAGTCGCTATTCACCAAGACGACGTCGTTTTCGAACGCCTTGGCCGACAACGATCAAACCGTGCAGCAGCTGATCGACAACCTCAACACGGTGATCGGCACGATCGCCAAGGACGGCAAACAGTTCTCCGGCGCAATCGATCGCCTCGAGCAGCTTGTCAGCGGGCTGTCGAATGACCGCGACACGATCGGGTCCGCGATTGACGCCCTGGACAAGGGAACCGCCTCGCTGGCGGATCTGCTTGCCGAGGCTCGCCCGCCGCTGTCGGGGACCATCGCTCAGCTGAATCGACTGGCACCCATTCTCGACAACGACAAGGACCGCATCGACACCGCAATTCAGAAGGCGCCCAGGAACTACCGCAAGCTGGTTCGACTCGGCGTGAACGGCGCCACCATCCCGTACTACATCTGCCAGTTCGGGCTCCGTGGTACGGATCTCAACGGCAAGACCGTGCGCGCCAATATCTTCAGGTCAGATGCAGGAAGGTGCACGGAACCCTAATGCTCAAGTATCGCGGAGCCGGGCTGGTCAAAGCCGGACTCATCGGCACCGTCCTGGCGGTGATGGTCATCCTGGTGGGGCTGTCGCCCGACCGATTCGTCGCATGGGCGACGATGGTCAGGTACCAGGCGCTTTTCACCGAAGCCGGGGGCCTTGCGGCGGGCAACCCCGTCATCGTGTCGGGGATGAAGGTCGGCACGGTGTCGGATGTGAAGCTGCGCCATGGCGATGCGCTGGTGACGTTCGCGATGAAGGGCAACGTCCTGCTCGGCTCGGAGACCTCCGCGCACGTCCGCACGGGCACGCTGCTGGGCGAGCGGATGCTCGCTGTGGAGTCCGCCGGCAGCGGCACGATGCACCCGATGGCCCTCATCCCCGTCTCGCGCACGTCCTCGCCGTATTCGTTGACCGAAGCGGTCAGCGACCTGACCACCGACACCGCGGGAACCAATACCGCGGCGCTGAATCAGTCGCTGGACACGCTGGCGGCGACGCTGGATCAGATTGCGCCCCAAATGGGCCCGGCCTTCGACGCGCTCACTCGGTTATCGCGCACCCTCAACAGTCGCAACAAGAACCTGGGAGACCTTTTCAAGAGCGCCGGCGACGTCACCGGGGTTCTTTCCGAACGCAGCCAGCAGGTCAACAAGCTCATCCTCAATTCCGACTCCCTGCTCCAAGTCCTGGTGGCGCGGCGTCAAGAGATCGTCGACCTGCTGGCCAACACGTCGGCGGTGGCCAAGCAGCTGACGGCATTGGTGCACGACAACGAAAGCACGTTGGCGCCGACGCTGGAGAGACTGAATTCGGTGACCGCGATGCTGGAAAAGAACCGCGACAACATCGCCAAGTCGCTGGCGGGCCTCAAGAAATTTCAGATCACGGTCGGTGAGGCCATCGCCGGTATGTACGCCTACCAGGCGTTCGCCCCGAACTTCCTTATCCCGCAACTCTTCCAGGAGTTGTTCGACTACCTCTGGGGATTCCGCACCTTCGATACGTCGAAGGGTCCCGGCTTCCCATCGCCGGTGCCTCGGGCGCTGACCCCCTGGCCCTACAACTCCATTCCAATGTGCCCTGGCTGCACGTTGGGCGGACGGGTCGGAGGGTCACAGTGACCTCCTGGACCTCTCGGATCCCGCGCAAGCGGCTCGCGGCCGTGACGGCGGTTGCCTTGGTCGGGCTCCTGCTTGCCGGAGCCGCCGTGGTCGTCCGCAATACGTTCTTCGGGCAGAAGACGATCACGGCCTATTTCACCACCGCCACCGCAATCTATCCCCACGACGAGGTGCGGGTTTCGGGTGTCAAAGTCGGCACCATCAAATCCATTCAGCCGCAGGGCACCCAGGCCAAGATGATCCTCAAGGTCGACCATGACGTGCCGATTCCGGCGGACGCGAAGGCGGTGATCGTCGCCTCGAACCTGGTGTCCGCCCGCTACGTTCAGCTCGCCCCGGCCTATCGAGACAGCGGGCCGGTCATGCGGGACGGCGCGGTCATACCGGTCGAACGGACCGCCGTGCCGGTCGAGTGGGACGAGGTCAAAACCCAGTTGATGCGGCTGGCAACGGATTTGGGACCCAAAAGCGGGGTATCGGGCACATCCGTCGGCCGGTTCATCGACAGCGCCGCCAACGCCCTCGACGGCAACGGCGACAAGCTGCGGCAAACGCTCGGTCAGCTCTCGGGCGTCGGCCGGATCCTCGCCAACGGCAGCGGCAACATCGTCGACATCATCAAAAACCTGCAGACGTTCATCGGCGCGCTGCGCGACAGCAACGTGCAGATCGAGCAGTTCAACGGTCGCCTGGCCACGCTCACCAGCGTCGTCAACGACAGCAAATCCGACCTGGACGCGGCGCTGACCGATCTGTCGACGGCGGTCGGCGAGGTACAGCGCTTCATCGCCGGCACGCGCAACCAGACCAGCGAACAGATCGCCCGATTGGCCGACGTCACGCAGAACCTGGTCGATCACCACCTGGACCTGGAGAACATCCTGCACGCAGCGCCGAACGCGTTCGGCAACTTCTTCAACGACTACAACGCCGACACCGGAACCATCGTCGGAGGATTCGGGCTCATGAACATGTCGAATCCCACATGGGGCGGTCAGGTTCTGTTATCCGTACCCGGCTGCACACAAATCGGCGCCATCGGGAACATCACCTCGGTCGAAACGGGCAAGCTCTGCTCCCTGTTCATTGGTCCTGGATTGCGGCAGACCAGCTGGAATAACTCGCCCCTTCCGCTAAACCCGTTCATATCCAAGTCGATTGACCCGGCGAGGGTTCTCTACACCGAACCGCGCCTGGCACCCGGCGGGGAGGGCCCGAAGCCCACGGCACCCGAGATCCCGCCCGCGGTATCGGCCTACACCGGCCTGCCGGGTGACCCGGTGGGACCGCCGGGGGCGGTGCCACCGGCGCGGATACCGGGCGCGGCGATGCCGCTGCCGCCCCCACCGTCGACACCGGCGCCACCACCGCCGGCGCCGAGTGCCTCGGAGATGCTGTTGCCGACAGACGGGCCGCAACAATGATCGCCCGGGTGGCGGCACGGCGGGTGTTCACCGTCGGCTGTTGCGTGGTGTTGACGGCGACGGGATGCGCGTTCCACGGCCTGAATTCACTACCCCTGCCGGGCGCGGTCGGACGCGGGCCGGGGGCCAACATCTACCACGTCGAACTCCCCAATGTCGGTACGATGGAGTCGAATTCGCCGGTGATGATCAACGACGTCGTGGTCGGCAGTGTCGGCACGATGAGGGTGCATGGCTGGCACGCCGACGTCGAGATCTCCGTCAAGCGCGACGTGGTGGTCCCGGCCAATGTGGTGGCCACCGTCGGTCAGACCAGCCTGCTGGGCTCGATGCATGTGGAGCTCAATACCCCGCTGGGCCAGCAGGGCAGCGGACGGCTGCAACCGGGCGCCACCATCCCGCTGAGCCGGTCCTCGGCCTACCCGTCGACCGAGCAGACGCTGTCATCGCTGGGTGCGGTCGTCAACGGCGGTGGACTGGGTCAGATCGGGGAGGTCATCCACAATTTCTCGGCCGCCCTGTCCGGGCACGAGGGTGCGGTGCGTGACCTGATCACCCGCCTGGACACGTTCGTGGGAACTCTGGACGACCAGCAGGACAACATCATTGCCTCCATCCAGGCGCTGAATCGGCTGTCGGCCACCTTCGCCGACCAGCGCGACGTTGTCACCGACGCGCTGCGCAAGATACCGCCGGCGCTCGAGGTGTTGATCAAGGAGCGGCCGCGTCTGACGGCGGCGCTGGATCACCTCCGCGTGTTCAGCAACACCGCCAACCGGCTGGTCAACGACGCCCAGGCCGACCTGGTGAGGAACCTCAAAAACTTGGAGCCGACCATCAAAGCGCTCGCCGACGTCGGACCGGATTTCGGCGCGGCCATCGCGGCGTCGTTCGTGTTCCCGTTCACCCAGAACTTCGTCGACCGAGCCGTCCGAGGCGACTTCTTCAACCTGCATTTCGATTTCGACCTGACGATCCCAAGGCTCAAGAAGGGATTGTTCCTGGGAACCCACTGGGGGCAACTCGATATGCCGGTGCCGCCGGTGCCCGGCGATCCGTATCGCATGAATTACACGCTCGATCCCCTGCATAACCCGCTGAGGCCACCGTGGGTCGATCCCGACGCGTTGCCGTTGCCCCCGCCACCGCCGGGTGCGGTGCCGGGACCGGGGAACTATGGACCTCGTCCGGGGCCTGCTCCGGCTGAGGCGCCGATGCCTGACGCGAATCTGGGTCAAACGCCACCGCCGGCGGAGGCACCTTCGACGGGAGCGGGTGGATAGATGCTGACGCGCTTCGTTCGAATTCAGCTGGGGATTTTTTTGGTCGCCGGGATCATCGGCGTGGTCGCGATGGTGCTCTTCTACATTCAGGCGCCGACCCTGCTCGGCATCGGCCGGATGACGGTGACGCTGGAGTTGCCGGCCACCGGCGGGCTGTACCGGTTTTCCAACGTGACCTACCGCGGTGTTCAGCTCGGCAAGGTCACCGCGGTGGGTTTGACGCCGACGGGCGCGAAAGCGACGCTGTCGCTGAGCACTTCACCAAAAGTCCCCGCGGACCTGACCGCCGAGGTGCTCAGTGTCTCCGCGGTGGGTGAGCAGTACGTGGACCTGCGGCCCAAAACCAATTCGCCGCCCTACCTGCACGACGGCTCGGTAATCTCCGTGCGCGACACCACGATTCCGCAGCCGGTCGCCCCGATGCTCGAGCAGGTCAATGCCATGGTTCAAAGCATCCCGAAGGCCAAACTCGGCCAATTGCTCGACGAGTCCTTCGAGGGCTTCAACGGCACCGGTTACGACCTGGGCTCACTGATCGATTCCTCGAAGACCCTGTCGCGCGACGCCAACGGCGTCGTCGATCGCACCCGGGCCCTCACCGAAGACACCGGGCCGCTGCTGGATACCCAGGCGCACACCACCGACTCGATCAGAACGTGGGCGCGCAGCTTCGCCGGCATCTCGGATGTGTTGGTGAACAACGATTCCCACTTCCGGACCATCCTGGAGAAGGGTCCGGACACCGCGAACGAAGCATCCCGGCTTCTCGAACAGATCAAGCCGACGCTGCCGGTGTTGCTCGCCAACCTGACCACCATCGGGCAGATCGGCATCACCTACCACCCCTCGATCGAGCAGCTGCTGGTGCTGCTGCCCTCGGGGGTCGCAATCGAGCAGGCCGCTACGGGTGAAAACCACCCCGACGGTAGGGCTTACGGCGACTTCGCGGCCACGGTCGACGATCCGCCGATCTGCACCGTCGGCTTCATGCCGCCCAACACCTGGCGATCCCCGGACGACCTCAGCGACATCGACACACCGGACGGGTTGTATTGCAAACTCCCGCAGGATTCGCCGATCGCGGTTCGCGGTGCCCGCAACTATCCCTGCATGGGTCACCCGGGCAAGCGCGCGCCCACCGTCGAAATCTGCAACAGCGACAAGCCGTACATGCCGCTGGCGATGCGTCAGCACACCACGGGGCCCTACCCATTGGATCCGAACCTGATTTCCCAGGGCGTCCCGCCCGATGACCGGATTACCGTCAACGACAGGATCTTCGGCCCGGTCGAGGGCACGCCGCTGCCCCCGGGGGCGGTGCCTCGCGGCGACGCGGCGGGGCCGCGGGGAGAAAATCCACCGCCGGGCACGGCGGGGGCAGCTGTGCCCCCCATGCCGTCGTCGGGACCAACGCTGGCGCCGATGACGAGAATGTCGGCTGACATCCCGGCTTTTGCGCCGCTCGATGTCGCTGCCCCGGGCGAGCTTCCGACGCCACCGCCGCCACCACCGGTGCCCGCACTAGCGCCTGCACCGCTGGATCAGGTCGACGGTGGACAGCCCCAGGCCGCGCCAAGCTCGTTCGGCGCCAACACATCTAAGCCCGCGCCCTCGGTCGTGGTGGCGAAGTACGATCCGCACACCGGTCGTTACGTCGGGCCGGACGGAAAGTTGTACCAGCAGTCGGATCTCGTCGCTCAGAAGGCGCCCAAGACGTGGAAGGACATGCTCCCCACCTGAATCCACCCGGAGGCGAAGCGCGGGAACGACGTTATGGCCGCCCGGTCAGGACAGCTGGTCCAGGCGCAACGGCATCGCAACATCAAGCCACTGGTTCTGCCCGCAGGCACCGCTGGGGCCGACCGTCTTGTCCTTGCCCGAGAAGACTCGAGACCCGAGTTGCCATCCGCCGTTGTCGTTTACGGGGTAGAAAAAGTAGGTCTGCACTCCGGTGAATGTGGTGCCGTCTTCACACCGTTCCCAGTTCGGCACTTCGCGTCTCACCTTCCACATCTCCCCATCGTTCATGTACAGGGGGGCGGTCCAACCCTGGTCGCTCGTCACCTGACCATGGCATTCCTGGGTTGAGTCGCACGTGGAAGTGATGGTCCATACCTGGTAGACCGTCGGCTCACCCTTGTACTGATCGTTGGTCTGGGCATAATCGCCAATGGACGTGGCCCGGAAAGTTCCGTTGATCGCCACGTCTTCTTTGGTTATTGCCCGGGCCGTGGGGGCAGTGCTCAAACCGCCGAATGCAGTGGCGGCCACCAGCGTTGCGGTGGTGAGTGTTTTGACTGAACGCATCAGGTGCTCCTCGAAGCGCGTAATCCGAGAGTGCCTGTGGCACCTTTCCGCCGTCGGTTGCGGCGTCCTCGAGCGATGACGTTACACCGCTTCGGTCGGCCCGGTAACGGTTAGGACAAGATCCGCTGGGCTCACCCGGCCGGGTCGAATTTCGAGATCAGCCAGGAACCGTCGACTTTTGTCATCGTGACCAGGATGCTGCTCTGCGTCTTCTCGGGATCTTTCTTTTTCACGCTTGCCGTGGTCTGGTCGACGAAAACCAGCACGGTGGCCGAATTGGGATGCAATTCCGAGACCGCGGCCCGAATCACCTTGGCGCTGGCCGTCAGTTGCCCCTTCTGCGCCGTCGGCGCCACCACCTCCTCGGCGAATTTGCTGTAGTAGGTGAGAAAGTCGCCGGTGAGATGGGACTTCGCGTTGTTGAAATCGCGGTTCAAATGCTCGTACGAATACGACAACGCCGCCGTGGCACCATCTGACGCCGCCTGGATTGCCCGGCGCGCCGCCGCGTCGCCGACCTGCTGATCGGGCCGATACAGAAAGAAGTACACGCCGGCAGCGACTCCCACCGCGGCAATGACCATCGTTGTCGCGACCATCGAACGCCACCGTGCCAAATACCGGTGCGCGCGACGCCGAATCGCTGCCAGCCGACCCGAGCGTGCCGGACCCTCGCCGGCGGGTGAAGTTTCCACGTCGTCAACCGGCTTGGCGGTGCCGTTCGGCGACGAGCCATGTTCCTCGGTCATCGCAAGAAATCAACTTTCGACATCTTGAGTTGGCCGTCGTCGCGGTCCATGTTGACGCTGAGCCGAAACAAGGCCGGTGGCGGTTTGGCGTTATCCGGTCCGGTGGGAATGGTTTTCGCTGCCACCAGCACGACGCCGGAATTGTCGCTCAGCGACTCGACGGCGACGGCTTCGATGGTGACCTTGGTGCCGACCTTCGTTTCCTGGGCCTTGTTGACGATCAGGGGCGACAGCACAGATAGCTGGTTCTTCTGGTCGCCCGTCGAGGCATCGATCGAGCGCTGAACATCCTCCCGGGCATGATCGGGGTCAATCGACATCAGTGACGTGACCCCTTGCCGGGCGGCCGCACTGAACTCCGCGGCGAGGTGGCGGTTATGCACCGCGATGCGGTGCTGCCACAGCATGTAGCCGCTCGCGGCGAGCGACGTGGAGGCGAGCACGATGCCGACGCCGGCGGCTATCGTTTTCCGCCCTGGGCGCCGGAGCCACCCCGGACGTCGAAGCCGCCCCAACCGTAGCCGTTTCCGGGTCCACTTGGCGGGGCGCTGCTCGGCATCTTCCGTGTCGTCCGCGCCCGCGGTTTCGGTTGCCCCGCGCAGCTTCAGCAGGCGTGCCAGGGCCGCCTCGGCGCGCGCTTCGGCCTTGGCAACTTCGTCTTCTACGTCCGATTCTGAGGGGGCCGCTACGTCGTCGCTGTCGGCCCCTGCGCTCGACTGTGGTGCGTCAGGATCGACTGCGTCCCTCGGGTCATTACGATCGTCGACGTTAGGTCCCTCCGGGTCGTGCACGGAGAAGCAGCTTATCACTGGAACCTGGGCTCAACGCCGTCGCCGGACGGCCGCCTTCATGGCTCTTACGTGCGGAAATGCGCGCTGGCCGGGGGACGGGGCTTCCATGTGTTCGGGAGGGCCCGGCGCCACCACCGTTCGGTAATGGAGATCTTCTCCAACCAGGAGAATTTTCTTTTCAGGTGTGGCAGAGTAATCGGGTGCGATCAATCGTGCCTCTGGTTGCCGCGTTGCTGGGCGCCGGTGTGGTGGCGGCGCCGCCAGCCTCGGCAGGACCGACCGTCTGCGACTACCCCGCCTGCACCCCGGGCATCATGCCCCATCAGGTTCTCGGCGCGCCGTGTGACAACACCACCTACTACGCCTTCGGTGTCGCCGACGGCTACGTCTCCTTCGCCTCGGAACCCGGACGGTTGATGTTCTGCGGGTCGCCGAGGCGATACCAGCCTCGATGGTTCCGCTCCCCGCCCATGGCTGGGGTCAAGGAAGAAAACGCCGACTGCACGAACTATCTGAACTATGTCGCGCAGGCGCCCGATGGCCTGTTCCTGATCTGTATTGCTCACGACGGCATATCGAGCTGGGTCCGCGCCGACACGTAGCTTCGTCAGTCGCGGGTCTGCCGAGGCAGACCCAGCAGTCGGCGGCTCAGATCGGTAACCCGGTCGAGCAGTGTGTCGTCGTCGATGTCGGCGACCAGCGGATGCATGACCGCGGTGCTCAGCGCGCCGGAGAACATCGCCGCCTCGATCCGGCCGTCGAGGCCCGCATCGCTCAGTAGCACCCGGTACAGGCGGTCCATGAAAAGCTGAAACGGCTTGTGCTCGGCCAGCAGCCGGACGACGACGGGGTCGAATTGCAGCGTGCGTACCAACCGGCGGTCGCGAACGGCCATCTCAATGACGCCCACCAGCAAGGCATCTCGTGCTTGAGGGCCGTCGTCGTAGGCTTCGGCCGCCTCGAGCGCGGGCGCGAGGCGGCCGAGTTCGCGCTCGGTCACGGCGATGACGATCTGCTCTTTGGTGCGGAACTGATGGTAGACAGCAGCTTTCGTGATGCCGACGGCGTCGGCGATCATCTGCAGCGACGTACCGCTGACCCCGTGCGTGGCGATCAGGTCCAAGGCGGCGTCGAGCACGCGCGTCCGGGCCGCGCTGTGCGCGATCAGCCAGAATTGCTCTCCGGCGACCGGCTGGCGTGCTGTTCCCACGCACCGAGACTAGACGACGCTATTGACCGAGGCTAGCCGATCGGCTAGCTTCGCTCACGAGCCGAGCTCGTGCGGTGATCTCGTGCGGGGAAGGAGTACCGATGTCCGACGTCGGACGAAACGATGCAGGCCGTCGACAGCCTGCGCGCACCGCGCCCCGGCGGACGGACGGCGAGGTGATCCTGCTCTGGACGTTGCCGGTGGCGCTGATCCTGTGGATCGCCTCCTTCTTCCTGTTTCCCGGCTTCAACCCGCCGATGTCGCCCACCATGCCGGCGGACCAGGTTGCCGCGTTCTATCGCGATCCGGCCCACCTCCCAGAGATCCGCTACAGCATGATCCTGTTCAACTGGTTCGGCGTGTGCCTGGTCCCGATCCTGGCCCTGATCGTGCTGCAGATCCGCCGCATGGCACATCGGACGCCGATCTTCTCGTACGCGATGCTGGGTTGCGCGGCCGGCGGTCCGACACTGTTTCTCGTCGCCAACGTCTGCTGGTTACTGGCCGCTTTTCGCCCGGAACGCAGCCCGGCGCTGACCCAGCTGCTCAACGACCTGGGCTGGATGACCTTCACCATCCTCGTCCCGTTCCTGATCGGCCAAAGCGTAATCCTGGCCTTGGCAATCTATTTCGACGATCAGCCGCGTCCGGTATTCCGCCACTGGGTGGCCCACTTCAATCTCGTGGTGGCGGCCGCGCTGGTTCCCGCCGCCTTCGTCGGCGTGTCGTTGACCGGCCCGCTGGCCTGGGACGGGCTCTTGTCCTTCTGGGTCAAAAACGTGGCGATCGCCGTCTGGATCGTCGTGACGGGCGTGGTGTTGGGGCAAGCCGTCTACCGGGAGCGCGCCGAGAACGCCAGGCGCGCAGAGGAACTGGTCGGCGCATGAGTGCGGTGATCACACCGCCGTCCGTTCCGGCCACGCCGCCCGCCGGACCCCTGCACCAGCGATTCGCCTGGCACCTGCGCCACAACCCCAAACGCGAACTCTGGTTGGCGTGGTGGACGCTCGTGGTGTTCTACAACATCTTCTTTCCGATGTTCTTCATCGTGGCCCAAGTCCAGCCGCCGCCGCAGCCCACCTGGGATCTGGCGACGCAAGCCCATTGGTTCTCGGAGCGCCACCTCGGCATACCGTTTGGCTTCGGCGTCATCTTCGCCATCAGCGGCATGATCGCGATCAACAACGCCCTCATCGCGTATTCCATGCGGCGCATGTCCGTCAGTCCCGCGTTCGGCTACAGCTATCTGATCATCTACTCGCTCAGCGCGGTTCCCGGCATGCTGCTGCTCAACATCGCGCTCATCGTGGGGACGCTGCGACCCGAGCGAGACCCCGAAGCGCTGGGCTGGCTCTACGACTTCGCGTTCCTGTCTTTCGACGGGACCATGGGGGTGTTCCTGATCGGATCGCTGATCTGGATGGTCGCGATCCTGCTCGACAGGAATCGCGTGTTCCCCAAGTGGTTCGGCTATCTCAACCTGTGCAACGCACTGACCGAGGTCGTCGTGGCTCCGTGCTGGATCTTTCGGCGGGGCATCTTGGCCTGGAACGGCCAGATCGCCTGGTGGCTGGACATGGTGGTGTTCGGCATCTACCAGGTCACGTTCATCGTCATGCTGTTCCAGATGATCCGGCGCGAAGACTTCGGCACCGGGCCGCTGCCCGACCGTCCCCGCAAGGAGGCGGCCACACGATGACGGACCTCGCCGATTCGAACAAGCGCGCCGTGCCGGGCCAGCCGGACATGTGGGCCTTCGTGCTGTTCGAAACGCTGGTCTTCACAGCGTATTTCGGGTTCTACTTGTTCTACCGCGCCCACAATCCCGAGCTCTTCTTGCACTCGCAGGCGCAGCTGGATTTGCGGATCGGGGTCTTCAACACGCTCGTCTTGTTGCTGAGCTCCTGGTCGGTGGCGCGCTGCGTTCAGTCGGCCCGGGCCGGCGCCTACCGGGCGGCGCTCAAGGACGTGTACATCACGGCCGCCTTCGCCGCAATGTTCCTCTTTTTCAAGGTGTTGGAGTGGGCCCGGCTGGTCGGCATCGGGCACGGGTTCGACAGCGACGACTTCTTCACCTATTACTTCTTTCTCACCGGCATCCACTTCGTGCACCTGCTGATCGGCTTCGTCGCGCTCGGCGTCATCGTCTACCAAATCCGCAGGGCGGCGCGAAAAGCGCAGGGGCCCGTCCAAGCCCAGCAACTCGTCGAAACCTGCGCTACCTATTGGCACACCGTTGATTTCCTGTGGGTGCTCATCTTTGCGCTGCTGTACGTGGTGAGGTGATCGCAATCAAATTCAACAAGCGGCTGATGTTCGTATGGCTCGTCCTCTCGGCGCTGACGCTGGCCTACCTATGGATAGATCACTCCGCCGGCGGATTGCTGAAGTCCAGCGCGGTGGTGACGTCGAGCGTCATCGTGATCGCACTCATCAAGGTGCGCATCATTTTTCGCGAGTTCATGGAGGTGCGAAACGCTCCGGTCCTGCTGTGCCGACTCACCGATGCGTGGGTGGCGCTGGTCGGCGCCGTCTTGCTCGGCTGTTACTTCGTCGGCATGCAGGTCTGACTCAGGCCACGGGTGCGACGGCGTCGGCGGTCGTGAACGTCAGGTGCAGCTCGCTCAGACCCCGCAGGATGTACGTCGGCTCGTAGGTGTAACGACGCTCGGTGGCCGGCCCGTGGTGGGCCTCGTTGATTTCGATGTGCGGCATGCGATCCAGGATCCGCTCGATCGACACGCGTCCCTCGACGCGGGCCAGGGGGCCACCGGGGCAGGAGTGCACGCCGCGCGCGAACGCCATGTGTTCGCGGACGTTCTTGCGGCGCAGGTCGAACTCGTGCGGGTTGTCGAATCGGCGCGGGTCGCGGTTGGCGGCGCCCGGCAGGATCATGACCACGGTGCCGGCGGGGATGTCGACTCCGCCGATGCTGGTCGACTTGCGGGCCAGGCGTGAGTCGCTCTTCACCGGGCTGTCCATCCGCAGCGACTCCTCGATGAAGCCCGGAATCAGGCTGCGGTCCTCACGCAGCTGCTGCTGGATGTCCGGCCGATCGCCGAGCACCTGCAGGGCGGCACTGAGCAGTTTGGCCGTGGTTTCCTGGCCGGCGGCGAAGAGGAACGTCGCCGAGCGGACGACCTCGATCACCGGGGGCGTCGAGCCGTCCGGGTACTTCGCTTCGGCGAGGAAGGTCAGGACGTCGCCGCGCGGCTCGCGACGCCGATCCTCGATGTAGTGACAGAACTTGTCGTCGAGCCACTCCAACGGGTTGATGCCGACCGACTCGTGGTCCAGGGCGCCCACCCGCGCGCCAGGACGATCGGCACCCAACACGGTGCGGAACTCCTTGTGGTCCTCCTCCGGCACACCGAGCAGGTCCGCGATCACCAAGGTGGCGAACGGCTTTGAGTATTCGGCGATGAACTCGCACTCACCGAGGCCGAGGAACTCGTCGAGCTGACGGTCGGCGAGGCGCCACATGAACTCCTCGTTCTGCTTGAGTCGGCTCGGGGTCAGCAGCTTGGCGAGCACCGACCGGGCCTTGGTGTGGTCCGGCGGATCCATGGTGACCATGTGCTCGAA
Organism: Mycobacterium paraintracellulare; assembly: GCF_000276825.1. Taxonomy (NCBI): domain Bacteria; kingdom Bacillati; phylum Actinomycetota; class Actinomycetes; order Mycobacteriales; family Mycobacteriaceae; genus Mycobacterium; species Mycobacterium paraintracellulare. Next base: position 836,730 of record NC_016948.1, read on the forward strand.
CATCGGGAACGAACTGCGGTGCGCGTCGATCTGTGCGCTGATGTCGTCGCCTTCGGGGGTGAACGGCAGCGGAGGGAACGGCCCGCCGAGCGCGACGATGTTCGAGAACGTCTCGGGATCCTTGTAGACCTCGCAGGCTTCGTCGTAGCCGGTGATCGCAACGACGCCGTAGTGCGGCAGCCGCAGCACTGGGTTCTGGCTGCGCAGATAGTCGAAGTAAGGGTGCGGATCTGGGACCAGAGACGGATCAGTGAAGAAGTCGATCGACTCGAAGGTGCTCATCGGATTGCGTCTCCCTGGGCTGGGTTTACCGGTGGTATCGGCGGCAAGCGGTACCGCCGCGGTGAATTCGAAATCGGAAATGTGCTGAGCACCTGCTTAGCATGGCGGTAATGTCAGGGTCAAGATCGAGGGTGCCGCGCCACGATACGATCCGTGTGGTCGGCACGGGATGGCACACAGTACGGAGCAGGGACATGACATCTGCCCGCAGGATCGGGGCGCCGGACGCGAAAAATCGCGGGTTGTTGCTCGACGCCGCCGAGCAATTGATGCTCGAAGAGGGCTATGCCGCGGTGACCTCGCGCCGCCTCGCGAACAAGGCGGGGCTGAAGCCTCAGCTCGTGCACTACTACTTCCGCACCATGGAGGAGTTGTTCCTCGAGGTCTTCCGCCGCCGCGCCGAGGAAGCGCTCGACGTGCATGCGCGACTGCTGCAATCGCCGCAGCCGCTGTGGGCGTTGTGGCGGTTCGGCACCGACCCCGCGTTCACCCGGATCTCCATGGAATTCATGGCGCTGGCAAACCACCGCAAGGAGATGCGTGCCGAAATCGCCTATTACGCCCAGCGCCTCCGCGAGGACCAGCGCCAGGCGGTGACGGCCGCGTTGGAGCGGTACGGGGAAGTCAGGGAAGACATGCCGCCGGTGGTGTGGACGGTCCTGATGAGCAGCCTGTCGTGGTTCCTGGTGCTCGAGCAGGCGGTGGGCATTCATGGTGGCCACGCCGAAACCGTGGCACTGGTCGAAAGTTATCTGCGTCGCCTGGAAGGCGAACCGCGCCCCATGGAAGATATCCCGCAAACCTGGGTGGTTCACCAATGCCGCAGCGAGCAGAGCACACCCTTGGGACCGTCCTTGGATACGACGACAGCGCCGTCGACCGCCAAGTCGCAGTGAAGGTTTGGCGTTCCGGGTTCGGTACCGGTGCTTGCCACGACCATCGCATACACGTCGGGTTTTGACAGGTCCAGCTCGTAACTCCACGGCTTGCCCGGTGCGAGGTCGACGTCGACGTGCGGCGTGAACGAGTAAGGGTTGTGGCTGTAGTCGGCGAAAATGGCCGGCTCATGGTCCAGGTAATAGATGCTGGTGTAGATCGGGTTCTGCGTGGAGACCGTGTACTTGACGTGGTGCATGACGAGGTCGTCGGCATGTGCCCGGCCGCTTCCCGCCAGCACACCCGCTGCGACCAAGAGGGAAGCCGACGACAGGACCGACCCGACGCGCATCGCCGTCCTCACTTTGATCGTCATGACGCTCCTCCGGCCGCCGGGCGAGGTTTGCTGTTGCGGGTCATGACCCGTTCCGCAGCCTGCCAGTGCGGGTCGGCAACCCATAACCGTGCAAAGGATGCTATCGCCTCCTCGGGGGAAACTCCGCGGATCACCCGCTTTATCTCGGTCGCCGGGAGGCGGGCGAGCGACCGCGCCACAGAACGCCACCCCTCGTCGGGCGAGTCGAAGACGGCGCGAGGCAACACCTTGTCCACCAGGCCGAGTCGCTCGGCGTCCGCCGCGCTCAGCGCGGTTCCCGAGCCGGCCAACAAGAGTGCCTTGCTCTTTCCGACCAGCGCGGCCAACCGCTCGGCCCCGCCCCACGCGGGCATGATCTCGAGCTGCACCTGGTTGAAGGCGATCTTGATGTCGTCGGCGGCCACCCGGATGTCGGCGGCGACGGCGACCTCGGCACCCCCACCGAAGGCATGACCGTTGAGCGCGGCGACGACGGGAGCGGGGAAGTCCGCCAACTGATCGCAGATGGACCGCATGCGCCGGGCCATCGCCGCCGCGTCTTCTTCGGTCCGCAGCGCGCTCAGTTCCTTGAGGTCACCGCCGGAGACGAAAGCGTGCTCTCCGGCGCCCTTGATCACCAGCGCCTGGGCGCCCGCCGCCGCATCGAGCGCCTTCTCCAGCTGGTCCATGGTGTCCAGGCCGATCGCGTTGCGCGCGTGCGGACGGTCGATGGTGACCACCGCCAGCCCGCCGTCGATCTCCAGGTCCACCATGCGTCATCGCTCCTCGACACCAACCCGATATTGGCATTCTCTTTTCGCGAGAATAACATCATCGCTGCAGGCAAAAGAATTTTCGCTGGGAGGATGGAGGTGACTCGGTGCGGAACCGAACAGTGGCCGCCGGCGCGGTCCTCACCGCTGCCTTGCTCGGGGCATGCACTTCGCATCCACCGACCCACATCTCCAGCACGGCATCAGTGACCGTGAACGGTCACGATCGAACCTTCCACATCGTCAAGTGTGGTCAGGTGCAGTGGACTCGGATGATCGACATCGGCAGCGAATTCTCCGGCGCCAAGGTCGTCGTCGACGAGAACGCGCAGCCGGCGACGACCCAGTCCGTGCGCATCCGGAACGTGGGTGGGTTCAGCGGGATGTACTCGCAGGGCGGCGACGGCAACGCCGACATGAGCATGACCGGCGACAAATTCACCGTCAGCGGCACCGCCAACGGCTACCAGACCGACAAACCCAGTGAACCCGCCGCCGCCACGTTCAAAATCGTCGTGACGTGCTGACATCGCGCCGAACCGGGCTCGGCGGGGCCCACACGTTGCGGTTGGGCACCTGTAGAGAATAGTATTCTCACAAATCAAGAAGGAGGATTCCATGGGCCAGTTGTCCCACAAGGTGGACGTTCCGTTCCCGATCTTCGACGCGGATAACCACCTCTACGAGCCGCCGGAGGCGCTGACCAAGTTCCTGCCTAAGGAGTACAAGGACTACGTCCAGTACGTGCAGGTCAACGGTCGCACCAAGATCGCCATCCGCGGCCAGATCAGCAACTACATTCCCAACCCGACCTTCGAGGTCGTCGCCCGGCCGGGCGCCTGGGAGGAGTACTTCAAGTACGGCAACCCGGACGGCAAGAGCAAGCGTGAGCTGTTCGGCGAGCCGATGCGCGCCATCCCGGCGTTCTTCGAGCCCGGCCCGCGCCTGGAGACGATGAACGAGCTGGGCCTGGACAAGACGCTGATGTTCCCGACGTTGGCCAGCCTCCTGGAGGAGCGTCTGCGTGACGACCCGGTCGCCATCCACGTCCTGGTGCACGCGCTGAACCAGTGGCTGGACGAGGTCTGGGGCTTCAACTACCAGAACCGAATCTTCACCACACCCGTCATCACGTTGCCGATCGTCGAGAAGGCGATCGAGGAGCTGGAGTGGGCGGTCAAGCGTGGCGCTCGCGCCATCCTCATCCGCCCGGCTCCGGTCCCCGGCTTCCGTGGTCCGCGGTCGTTCGCGGTGCCCGAGTTCGACCCGTTCTGGGAGCGGGTCGTCGAGCACGACGTGCTGGTCGGCATGCACTCGTCCGACAGCGGCTACTCCCGGTACACCTCCGAGTGGGACGGTGCCGACCAGGAGATGCTGCCGTTCCAGACCAACGCGATGGGCATCCTCAACGAGTGGCGGCCGATCCAGGACTCGGTGGGGTCGTGGGTGATTCACGGCGCGCTCTACCGGCATCCCAAGCTGAAGGTCGCGATCGTCGAGGCCGGCTCGAAGTGGATGACCCCGCTGCTGGACGGCCTGGCGGAGGTCTTCCGCAAGGCCCCGGAGGCGTTCCCGAGCGACCCGGTCGAGATGGTCAAGAGCCGGATTCACGTCAGCCCGTTCTTCGAGGACGGCATCGACGATCTGGTCAACCTGGTCGGTGTGGACCAGGTGCTCTACGGGTCGGACTGGCCGCACCCGGAGGGGCTGGCGGAGCCGACCTATTACATCGAGGCGCTGTCGCACCTGTCCACTGAAGACCAGGCAAAGATCATGGGCGGCAACCTCGGTCGACTCGTCACGGTGTGAGGCCCGGTCGGCGACGATGCAGAGCGCGCAGCGCGATGAGGAGGAGCTGACCAATCGAGCCCCGGTCGGCGACGATGCAGAGCGCGCAGCGCGATGAGGAGGAGCCGGCCAATCGAGCCCCGGTCGGCGACGATGCAGAGCGCGCAGCGCGATGAGGAGGAGCTGACCAATCGAGCCCCGGTCGGCGACGATGCAGAGCGCGCAGCGCGATGAGGAGGAGCTGACCAATCGAGCCTGAGTGGCGGACCATCCCCGAGATGGTCTTGAGCGCGGCGGACCGCTTCGGCGACGCGGAAGCAGTCGTCGACGGTCCGCTGCGCCTCACCTTCACCGAAGTCGTCGAGCGGATACGCTGTGCGGCAGGCGCTTTCGCGGAACTTGGCATCGACAAGGGCGACCGGGTCGCGATCTGGGCGCCCAACTCGGCCGAGTGGATCATCGCGGCGTTCGGGTTGCTCACGGCCGGCGGCGTGCTTGTCCCGGTCAACACCCGGTTCAAGACCGAGGAAGCCGGCGACATCATCGTCCGCAGCAAGGTGAAGGCCGTCCTGGTCCAAAAGGGCTTTCTGGACCAGGATTACACCGCGCCGGCCGGGACACCGGTCATCGATCTGAAGTCCGACTTCTTGTCCAGCGGTTCGCCCTTCGAGCGGCCGGTCAGCGGCACCGACATCTCCGACATCATCTTCACCTCGGGCACGACGGGCCGCCCCAAGGGGGCGATGCTGAACCACGGCCAAACGCTGCGGATGTACGAGGAGTGGGCGTCGCTTGCGGATCTGCGCGAGGGCGATCGCTACCTGCAGATCAACCCGTACTTCCACACGTTCGGCCTGAAGGCGGGGCTGGTGACGTCCTTCCTGCGCGGCGCGACGATGCTGCCGGTCGCGGTCTTCGACATCGACACCGTGGTGGAACTCATTGAACGCGAACGCATCACGATGCTTCCGGGGCCGCCGACGCTGTACCACTCATTGCTGAGCGTCGGCGACAAGTCCAAGCTGTCGACGCTGCGGGCGGCGGTGACCGGCGCCGCCGACATCCCGGTCGAACTCGTCCGTCGCATCCACGGCGAATTGCCGTTCGAGACGTTGATGACCGGCTACGGACTCACCGAGGCCGGCAACGTGACGCTGTCGCGGCCCGGGGATTCCTTCGAGGATGTCGCCACCACCGCCGGCCTGCCCTGCGACGGAGTCGAGGTGCGCATCGCCGACGACGGCGAAGTGGTGGTCCGCGGCTACGGCGTCATGCAGGGCTACCTCGACGACCCGGCCGCCACGGCCCAGGCGATCGACGCCGAGGGGTGGCTGCACACCGGGGACCTGGGAAGTTTCGACGACGCCGGGCGGCTGCGCATCGTCGGCCGCAAGAAGGACATGTTCATCGTCGGCGGCTTCAACGCCTATCCCGCCGAGATCGAAGGTTTCCTGCTCAACCACCCCGCCGTCGCGCAGGCCGCCGTCATCGGTATCCCCGACGAACGGATGGGCCAGGTGGGCAAGGCGTTCGTGGTCCGCAAGGGCGAGGTCAGCGCCGACGAATTGATCGGCTGGTGCCGCGACCGCATGGCCGGGTTCAAGGTGCCGCGCGCGGTACAGTTCCTTGATTCACTCCCACTCAACGCGACGGGGAAAGTGATGAAGGACCAACTTCGATGAATAACGGCGATATTCATTCGATGGTGATCGCGTCGGACTACCGCGTCCCCGATCCGTCGCGAGTATGGCCGCTGCTGGAACGCAACAAGGCGGCCCTGGCCGACATCGGCGCGCACCACGTGCTCGTCTACACCTCGACCCACGACTACGGCCGGGTCCTGGTGATGATCGGGGTCCACAGCCGTGAGCCGATCGTCGAGCTGCTGCGCTCGCGGGTCTTCTTCGATTGGTTCGACGAAGCCGGTGTCGACGACATCCCCGCGGTGTTCGCCGGCGAGATCATCGACCGGTTCATTGCCCAGCCGCCGCAAACCCCGGCAGCGCCGGGCGTCGTGGTGGCCGCCATCGCGTCGGTCAACGACGTGACCCTGCTGACCTCCGAAGTCAGCACGGCGATCGACAGGTTCACCACGGCCGGCATCCGAAAGACCTGGGTGTTCCAGGCTTTCGACGACGACCACGAGGTGCTGATCCTGCAGGAGTTCCCCGACGAAGAACGCGCGCGAGAGTGGATCGACCACCCGGACGCCGCGGCGCAGTGGATGTCGGGAGCGGGCATCGGCGCCTACCCCCCGCTGTTCGTCGGCCGGTTCTCCGACATGATGCGCATCGAGGCGGACTGAGGTTCGCCGGTGTTCGTGTGCCTGTGTAACGGGGTCACCAGCCAGACCGTGACCGAGGCCGTCGAGTGCGGGGCGTCGACCACCAACGAAGTCGCCCAGGCGTGCGGAGCGGGCACCGACTGCGGTCGCTGCCGGCGGACGGTGCAAGCCATCCTGCGATCATCGTCCCCGGAGCGGACGCCGAATCCGCGCTAGAACTTCAGCGGCGCGGACTGCCGTCCGGTGACGTCGGTTGCACGAGTTCGACCAGCAGGTGGGGAATCTCGAGCCGCGGCAGCACCACCTCGACGAAAACCATGCGGTCTTTGTGTTCGGCGGCGGCGGTCAGCGCGTCGTCGAGCTCCCCGTAGGTCTGGACCCGGAACGCCAGGTGGTCGGTGACGCCCAGCGCGTGCGGGACGTCCGTCCACTTCCAACTGACGATGTCGTTGTAGGGCGCTGTCTCGCCGTGGATGGCGCGCTCGACGGTGTAGCCGTCGTTGTTGACCACCACGATGACGGGGGAGAGCCCCTCGCGTGAGAAGGTGCCGAGCTCCTGGACGGTCAGTTGCGCGGCGCCGTCCCCGATCAGCAACACCGTGCGGCGGTCGGGATGCGCGACGGCGGCCCCCAGCGCGGCGGGCAACGTGTAACCGATTGAGCCCCAAAGAGGTTGGCCGATGAAGGTGACACCGTGCGGCAGCCGGTGATCGGCCATGCCGTAGAAGGAGGTGCCCTGGTCGGCCAGCACCACGTTGCCCGGTGTGAGGGCCCGGCAAACCCGATCCCACAGCATTTTTTGGGTCAGGGGTTGATCGCGGGGCGGGGGCGGCGGGAGCGGTGCGGCCGGCGGCGACGCCACCGGTGGCGACGCGGTCCCGCGACGGGCCAGGATGGTGGCCAGCGCCTCGAGCGCGGCGCCCATCTCCAACGGCGCGAAGACTTCTCCGGCGACGCTGCTTTGGTATTGCCCGACGTCGATGGTCCGGGCCGGGTCGATCCGCTGGCTGAAGAAGCCGCTCACCATGTCGGTGAACACCACCCCGGCGGTGACCAGCACGGGTGCCTCTTCGATCGCGGTGCGCACCGCCGGCGCGCTGGCCGATCCCGCGTAGATCCCCAGGAAATTCGGTGAGCTCTCGTCGAGCAGGCTCTTCCCCCACATCAGCGTGGCGTGCGGCACGACGTCCGCGGCCAACAACGCCTCGAGTTCTTTGATCGCCTGCAGGCGGTGGACCAGCAGGTCGGCGAGGACGGTCAACCGGTGGCCGCCGATGAGCTCGGTCGCGGCCTCGACGAACATCGCCAGCGCGCGCGGGCTGGTGCCGCCGCTGTAGCGGGGCAGCGGAGCTTCGGGCGGCTCGGTGGGGAAGCGGGCCACGTCGGTGGACAGCAGGATGTATCCGGGTCGCTTCTGCTCGCGCACCTCGCACAACACCCGGTCGATCTCCCGGCGGGCCGTTGCGGGCATGAGATTGGCCTGGGCGCAGGTGATTTCGCGGCTGACCCGGAAGAAGTGTTCGAAGTCCCCGTCGCCGAGGGAGTGGTGCAGCGCCCGGCGGGTGCCCTGCGCGTCCTTGGACGGGCCGCCGACGATGTGCACGACGGGCACCTGCTCGGCGTAACTGCCCGCGATCGCGTTGGCCGCGGACAGCTCACCGACGCCGAATGTCGTTACCAACGCCGACATTCCGCGCAGCCGTCCATACCCGTCGGCGGCGTAGCCGGCGTTCAGCTCGTTGGCGTTGCCGACCCAGCGCAGGCTGGGGTGGGCGATGATGTGGTCGAGGAACTCCAGGTTGTAATCACCGGGAACGCCGAAGATCTCGGACACGCCGAGTTCGGCGAGACGGTCCAACAGGTAGTCACCGACGGTGTAAGCGGGATCGGTCGCGGCATCAGTCACAGGCACGACGGTACGCTCGGCCGAATCCATTCCGGGCGGGACGCCGGGCCAGTATCGTGCGGGCCATGGCACTCAAAGAATCCCGCGACATCGTGATCGAAGCCAGTCCCGAGGAGATTCTGGACGTCATCGCCGATTTCGAATCGATGCCCGAATGGTCGGAACCGCACCAGAGCGCGGAGGTCCTCGAGACCGGCGACGACGGGCGGCCCCGCCAAGTCAGGATGAGGGTCAAGGTCGCCGGGATCACCGACGAACAGGTGGTCGCCTACACCTGGGCGGACAACGCCGTGAGTTGGACGCTGGTGAGTTCCTCGCAGCAGAAGGCGCAGGACGGGAAGTACACCCTGATACCGCAGGGCGACAAGACCCTGGTGAAGTTCGAGCTGCTGGCGGACCCGAACGTGCCGCTGCCCGGCTTCGTGCTGAAGCGTGCCGTGAAGGGGACGATCGACTCCGCCACCAAGGCCCTGCGCGAGCGGGTGCTCACGGTCAAGAAGGGCAAGTAGTCACGGTGGGCGGCGGCCCGCTGGCCGGGGTGCGGGTCATCGAACTCGGCGGCATCGGACCGGGGCCGCACGCGGGAATGCTGCTGGCGGACCTGGGCGCCGACGTGGTGCGGGTGCGGCGGCCGTCGGGCGGCCTCGAAATGCCGGCCGAGGGCCGGGACTTGTTGCATCGCGGCAAGCGGATCGTCGACCTCGACGTCAAGACGCAACCGCAGGCCCTGCTCGAGCTGACCGCCAAGGCCGACGTGTTGCTGGACTGCTTTCGCCCCGGCACGTGCGAGCGGCTCGGAATCGGTCCCGACGACTGCGCGGCGGCCAATCCGCGCCTGATCTTCGCGCGGATCACCGGCTGGGGGCAGGACGGGCCGCTGGCGCGCACGGCGGGTCACGACATCAACTACCTGTCGCAGACCGGCGCGCTCTCGGCGCTCGGCTACGCCGACCGTCCGCCGATTCCGCCGCTGAACCTGGTCGCCGACTTCGGTGGCGGCTCGATGCTGGTGGTGTTCGGCATCGCCGTCGCCCTCTACGAACGGGAACGGTCGGGCAAGGGTCAGGTCATCGACGCGGCGATGGTCGACGGGGTGAGTCTGTTGGCCCAGATGATGTGGACGATGAAGTCCACTGGCGCACTGCGCGACCGACGCCAATCCTTCCTGCTCGACGGCGGCGCCCCGTTCTACGGCTGCTACGAGACCGCCGCCGGAGGATACGTGGCCGTCGGCGCCATCGAGCCGCAATTCTTCGCGGCGTTGCTCGCCGGGCTCGGCCTGTCACCCGAGGACGTGCCCGGCCAGCTCGACAAGGATTCCTACCCACGGATGCGCGAGATCTTCACGAAACGGTTCGCGAGCCGAACCCGCGACGAATGGGCGCGCACGTTCGCCGGCACCGATGCGTGCGTCACCCCGGTGCTGACATGGACCGAAGCCGCGACCGACGACCACCTGCGGACGCGGTCCACCGTCATCACCGCCCACGGCGTCGACCAGGCCGCACCCGCCCCGCGCTTTTCGCGAACACCCACCGGGCCGGTCGAGCCACCCCCGGCGGCGACGACACCGCTTGACGAAATCAACTGGTAGGCCATCGATTACGACGAACCGATCCATGCCCGGGCCGGCGTTGCTAAATTTGATCCCAGTGGCCGTAAAAGCATCTCGCGAATTTGTCGTCAACGCGCCGCCAGAAGTGGTCATGGAGGCGCTGACAGATGTCGGCGTCCTCTCGTCCTGGTCACCGCTGCACAAGAACATCGAGGTGATCGACCGGTATCCCGACGGCCGGCCCCACCACGTCAAGACCACCATCAAGATCCTGGGGCTCGTCGACAAGGAGATCCTGGAATATCACTGGGGCCCGGACTGGGTCTGCTACGACGCCAAAGGAACCTCCCAGCAGCACGGTCAGCACGTCGAATACAACCTCAAACCCGAAGGCGTCGGCCAGACCCGAGTGCGCTTCGACATCACCGTCGAACCGGGCCGGCCCATGCCCGCGTTCATCGTCCGGCGGGCCAGCGAAAGCGCCCTCGACGGGGCGGAAAAGGGATTGCGCGAAATGGTGATGCGCGGCACCCGTCCCGCGGAGCCCGAATAGCCGGCGTCTGTGGTTTTCGGCCCTCGCCGGCCGCGGCGCTGTAGTTAACTTGTTAGCAGTGGCTGTACAAGCATCGTCGGAAATCGTGATCGATGCGCCTCCGGAGGTCATCATGGAGGCGCTCGCCGATATGGACGCGGTGCCGTCATGGTCGTCGGTGCACAAGCGGGTCGAGGTCATCGACAAGCACCCCGACGGGCGACCGCACCACGTGAAGGTCACGATCGCGGTGACCGGCATCCACGACACCGAACTGCTCGAATACCACTGGGGGCCCGACTGGATGGTGTGGGACGCCCACAAGACGGCCCAGCAACACGGCCAGCACGGGGAGTACAACCTGAGCCGGCTGGGCGACGACCGGACGAGGGTGCGGTTCACCATCACCGTCGAACCGTGGGCCCCGCTGCCGGAGTTCTGGGTCGCGCGGGCCCGCAAGAAGATCCTGCACTCCGCGCTGGAGGGCTTGCGCAAGCGGGTGATGGGGCCTCGGGGCTTCGGCCCGGCTAGGTAGCGTCGCGCAGTGCGGCCAGTCGCTTGATCGCCTCATCGAGCGTGTCGTCGCGTTTACAGAAGGTGAAGCGCACCAAGTGATTCCACACGTCGGCCGGCCCGCGTGCCGTGTCCGGGTCGCAGAAGGCCGACATCGGGATGGCGGCGACCCCCACCTTTTCGGGTAGCGCCGCGCAGAACGCGGCGCTGTCGTCGTAGCCCAGCGGGCGGGGATCGGCGCACAAGAAGTACGTGCCGGCGCTGTCGTGCACCTCGAACCCGACGTCGATCAGCCCGGCGGCCAGCCGATCGCGCCTGGCCTGCAACGTGGCGCGCAGGTCGTCCACCCAGGCGCCCTCCTGCTCGAGCGCCAAGGCCACGGCCGGCTGGAACGGCGCGCCGCCGACATAGCTCAGATACTGTTTGGCCGCACGCATCCCGGCGATGAGTTGCGCTGGGCCGCAAGCCCATCCGATCTTCCAGCCGGTGCAGTTGAACATCTTGGCCGCGCTGGAGATCGTGATGGTCCGCTCGGCCATGCCGTCGAAGCCGGCCAGCGGCACGTGTTGGCGCCCGTCGAACACCAGGTGTTCGTACACCTCATCGGTGATCACCAACAGGTCGGCCGCGACGGCGATCTCGGCGATGGTGGCCAGCTCGGCCGCGCTGAGCACCGTGCCGGTCGGGTTGTGCGGCGAGTTGACGATCAGCGCGCGGGTCCGTGGCGTCACCGCCCGGCGCAGCGCGTCGGCGTCCAGGGCGAAGCCGCGACCGTGGGGGACCAGCGGCACGGCGACCCGCCGCGCGGAGGCCATCGCCACCACGGGCGAGTAGGAGTCGTAGAACGGCTCGATGAGCAGGACCTCCGAGCCGGGTTCGATCAGGCCGATCACCGCCGAGGCGATGGCCTCGGTCGCCCCGACCGTCACCAGCACCTCGGTGTCGGGGTCGTACTCGATGCCGTACTGGCGGTGGCGCTGGGCGGCGATCGCGTATCGCAGCGGCGCGATGCCGATCCCCGGCGGGTACTGGTTGACGCCGTCGGCGATGGCCTCCTGGGCGGCCTTCAGCATGGCCGGCGGCCCGTCCTCGTCGGGAAACCCCTGGCCGAGGTTCACCGCTCCGATCCGCGCAGCCAGCGCCGACATCTCGGCGAACACCGTGGTCGCGTACGGGCGCAGTCGCGAGACCGTCATGGTCGTCGAGCTTAACTTCCTGCGCCCAGCGTGACTGCACCGTCACGTTCGGCGCCGAACGTGACTGTCGCGTCACGCTCGAGGCTCTGACCAGCGCCAACCTGCTCAACCAACAGGTTGGCCGGGCCTGCTGTTAGGGTGGTGCGGGACCTAGTCCTGAAGACGGGATTCGAACCCTATTCGCGAACAAGGAAGTCGTCATGTCCGAAGAAGCTTTCATTTATGAGGCCATCCGCACACCGCGGGGCAAGCAGCGTAACGGCTCGCTCAACGAGGTAAAGCCGCTCAACCTGGTCGTCGGCCTGGTCGACGAGCTCCGGCGGCGTTTCCCCGACCTGGACGAGAACCTGATCAGCGACATGATCCTCGGCGTCGTGTCCCCGGTCGGCGACCAGGGCGGCGACATCGCCCGCACCGCGGTGCTGGCCGCGGGCCTGCCCGAGACCACCGGGGGTGTGCAGCTCAACCGGTTCTGCGCCTCCGGTCTGGAGGCCGTCAACACCGCCGCTCAGAAGGTTCGTTCCGGCTGGGACGACCTGGTGCTGGCCGGCGGCGTCGAGTCGATGAGCCGCGTCCCGATGGGCTCCGACGGCGGCGCCTGGGCGACCGACCCCGAGACCAACTACCAGATCGGCTTCGTGCCGCAGGGCATCGGCGCCGACCTGATCGCCACCATCGAGGGCTTCTCCCGCGACGACGTCGACGCCTACGCGCTGCGCAGCCAGCAGAAGGCCGCCGCGGCGTGGTCGGGCGGCTACTTCGCCAAGTCGGTCGTGCCGGTGCGCGACCAGAACGGCCTGGTCATCCTCGACCACGACGAGCACATGCGCCCCGACACCACGCTCGAGGGCCTGGGCAAGCTCAAGACCGCGTTCGACGGCATCGGCGAGATGGGCGGCTTCGACGACGTCGCGCTCACCAAGTACCACTGGGTCGAAAAGATCAACCACGTCCACACCGGTGGCAACAGCTCGGGCATCGTCGACGGCGCCGCGCTGGTGCTGGTCGGTTCGGAGGCCGCCGGCAAGTCGCAGGGCCTGACGCCGCGGGCCCGCATCGTGGCCACGGCGACCAGCGGCTCGGACCCGGTCATCATGCTGACCGGCCCGACCCCGGCCACGCGCAAGGTCCTCGACCGCGCGGGCCTGACGATCGACGACATCGACCTGTTCGAGCTCAACGAGGCGTTCGCGTCGGTGGTGCTGAAGTTCCAGAAGGACCTCAACATTCCCGACGAGAAGCTCAACGTCAACGGCGGCGCCATCGCGATGGGCCACCCGCTGGGCGCCACCGGCGCCATGATCACCGGCACCATGGTCGACGAGCTCGAGCGCCGCAACGCGCGTCGCGCCCTGATCACGCTGTGCATCGGCGGCGGCATGGGTGTCGCCACCATCATCGAGAGGGTTTAAGACCATGGCAGAGAACACCATTGCGTGGGATGAGGACGCCGACGGCATCGTCACCCTGACGCTTGACGACCCCACCGGGTCGGCCAACGTGATGAACGAGCACTACAGCGAGTCCATGCACAACGCTGTGGAACGCCTTGCCGCCGAGAAGGATTCGATCACCGGCGTGGTGATCACCAGCGCGAAGAAGACCTTCTTCGCCGGTGGTGACCTGAAGGGCATGATCAACCTCGGCCCCGAGAACGCCGGCGAGGCGTTCGACACCGTCGAGTCGGTCAAGCGCGACCTGCGTGCGCTGGAGACCCTGGGCAAGCCGGTGGTGGCCGCCATCAACGGCGCCGCACTGGGCGGCGGCCTGGAGATCGCGCTGGCCTGCCACCACCGGATCGCCGCCGACGTCAAGGGCAGCGTCCTCGGTCTGCCCGAGGTGACGCTGGGCCTGCTGCCGGGCGGCGGCGGGGTGACCCGCACCGTGCGGATGTTCGGCATCCAGAAGGCATTCATGGAGGTGTTGAGCCAGGGCACCCGCTTCAAGCCGGCCAAGGCCAAGGAGATCGGCCTGGTCGACGAGCTCGTCGGCTCGGTCGACGAACTGGTGCCCGCCGCCAAGGCGTGGATCAAGGCCAACCCCGATTCGCACGAACAGCCCTGGGACAAAAAGGGTTACAAGATGCCCGGCGGCACCCCGTCCAGCCCCGCGCTGGCCGGCATCCTGCCGTCGTTCCCGGCGCTGCTCAAGAAGCAACTCAAGGGCGCCCCGATGCCGGCGCCGCGGGCCATCCTGGACGCGGCCGTCGAGGGCGCGCAGGTGGACTTCGACACGGCCAGCCGCATCGAAAGCCGTTACTTCACCCAGCTGGTCACCGGCCAGGTCGCCAAGAACATGATCCAGGCGTTCTTCTTCGACCTGCAGCACATCAACGGCGGCGGTTCGCGCCCCGACGGCATCGAGCCGGTCAAGATCAACAAGATCGGTGTGCTGGGCGCGGGCATGATGGGCGCCGGCATCGCCTACGTGTCGGCCAAGGCCGGCTTCGACGTGGTGCTCAAGGACGTCGACATCGAGGCCGCCCAGAAGGGCAAGGGTTACTCGGAAAAGCTTGAGGCCAAGGCACTTCAGCGTGGCAAGACCACCGAGGAGAAGAGCAAGGCGCTGCTGGACCGCATCACGCCGACTGCCGACCCCGCCGAGCTGGCGGGCGTCGACTTCGTGATCGAGGCGGTGTTCGAGAACCAGGAACTCAAGCACAAGGTGTTCCAGGAGATCGAGGACATCGTCGAACCCAACGCGCTGCTCGGGTCGAACACCTCAACCCTGCCGATCACCGGTCTGGCGACCGGCGTCAAGCGGCAGGAGGACTTCATCGGAATCCACTTCTTCTCGCCGGTCGACAAGATGCCGCTGGTGGAAATCATCAAGGGCGAGAAGACTTCCGACGAGGCCCTGGCCCGGGTGTTCGACTACACGCTGGCGATCGGCAAGACGCCGATCGTGGTCAACGACAGCCGCGGGTTTTTCACCAGCCGCGTGATCGGCACGTTCGTGAACGAGGCGCTGGCGATGCTCGGCGAGGGCGTGGCCCCGGCCAGCATCGAGCACGCCGGTTCGCAGGCCGGCTACCCGGCGCCGCCGCTGCAGCTGTCCGACGAGCTCAACCTGGAGCTGATGCACAAGATCGCCGCGGCCACCCGCAAGGGCGTCGAGGACGCGGGCGGCACCTACGAGCCGCACCCGGCCGAGGCCGTCGTCGACAAGATGATCGAAATCGGACGGCCCAGCCGCTTGAAGGGCGCCGGCTTCTACGAGTACGTGGACGGCAAGCGGACCCGCCTGTGGCCCGGCCTGCAGGAGACGTTCAAGTCGGGCAGCGCGGAGATTCCGTTGCAGGACATGATCGATCGCATGCTGTTCGCCGAGGCGCTCGAGACGCAGAAGTGTCTGGACGAGGGCGTGCTGACCTCGACCGCCGACGCCAACATCGGCTCGATCATGGGCATCGGCTTCCCGCCGTACACCGGTGGTAGCGCACAGTTCATCGTCGGTTACTCCGGTGCCGGCGGCACGGGCAAGGATGCGTTCGTGGCCCGCGCCAAGGAACTGGCGGCCAAGTACGGCGAGCGGTTCCTGCCGCCGAAGTCACTGAGTTAAGTCCTGCCACGAGCGGACGTAAAAACCCTCGCACGCACGGCGTGTCGGGGGTTTTTACGTCCGCTCGCCGGTCAGGTGCGCCGTTGGAACAGGTAGTACCGAGCCGGGGTCTTCTCGGCGCGGTCCAGTTCGCGTTCCGCGCCCGCGGACAGCAACGTCCAGTTGGGAGTGAAGCGCCGTTCCATCTCGGCGTGGTCGATGCCGCGCACCCCGACGCGGCCGCCGGGCACGAACGCGATGATGAGCAGCCGGGCATGCGGGGCCGCCACGGCGCTGACCTCGCGGACGTAGGCGTCGCGATCCGCGTCGCTCATGTTGTGCAGGCAGGCGTTGTCGACGATCAGCTCGAAGTTCGCGCCGATTCCGGCCCGGCTCAGCTGGGTGACGTCGGCCTGGACGAAGTCGACGGCCGCGCCGGCCTTGGTGGCCTTGGCCCGCGCCCGCTCCAGGGGTTTGGCCACGAAATCCACCGCGGTGACGCGCCAGCCGTGCTGAGCGAGGTAGATCGAGCAGTCACCGGTACCGCATCCGAGTTCGAGGGCGGACCCGGCGGCAAGCGGGGCCGTGTCGCCGGTTCCCTCGACCAGGTCCCGCACACTGCGGGCCAGCGGGTGACCGTCCCATGGGGTGAAACCGATGCGGTAGAAGATCCGAAACAGCATCTGTTTGGAAGCCATAGCTCACCCTATGCCGCGCGGCGGATCACCTGCTATCGGCAGGCGGCGGCGATTCGGCGCCATTCCTCGCGCGGGAAGGCTCTCGGATCGGCCCGCAACACCTGGACGCAGACGTGATCGGCGCCGGCGGAACGATGTTCGGCGACCCTGCCCATGATGGCGTCTTCGTCACCCCAGGCGATGATCGCGTTGAACAGTCGATCGCTCACCTGCGCCACATCGTCTTCGGAGAAGCCGCTGCGCAGCAGGTTGTTCGCGTAGTTGGGCAACGCCAAATAGGACCGCAGCCACTCGGTTCCGATCTGACGCGCCTCGTCGGCGCTGTCGGTCAGGATGACCGTCTGCTCCGGCAGGAGCAGGGGGCCCTGGCCCAAAGTCGAACGGGCAGAAGCGGTGTGGTCGGGGGTGACCAGGTAGGGGTGGGCGCCCGCGGCGCGGCTCGCGGACAGCTTCAGCATCTTCGGTCCGAGCGCGGCAAGAACCCGGCGCCCGGTGGGAACCGGCCGCGGCGCGGCGTCCAACCCGTCCAGGAACGACGCCGTGGCCGCGAGCGGTTTGCGGTAGCGTCCGGGCTGGCCGGCGTCGATCAGCGGTGCGTGGCTGACGCCGATTCCGAGCAGGAAGCGGTCGCCGTGCTCAGCGGTGAGCGTCGCATAGGATTCGGCGACGTCGCCGGGCCCATGCATCCATAGATTCAGGATGCCGGTGGCGATCACGGTCCGCTTGGTCGCGGCGAGCAGATGACCGACCGAGTCGAACACCGGCCCACCGACGTCGGGAATCCACAGCGCGGGGAAGCCGAGTTCATCGAGTTCGGCTGCGGCGTCGGCGGATTCGGCCGGGTCGCCGTAGCGCAGTTGACTGCTCCAGATCCCAACACCGGTCAGTTCCATCTGAGGCCTTCCCTTCGTGGCACGCGCGCGGCCGCTCGGGTCCGCGGCCTACTGGACATGCTGTCAGACGTCGCTTCCGGCGTAGTCGGGGACCGGCATCGAGTCGTGCATGCGGACGCCCTTGGTGTTCAGCTTGGCCAGCGACCGGGACAGCGACCCCGGCATCGCCGAGATCAGTTGGGCTCCACGGGTTAACGCCCAGACTCCGGCGCGGGAACCGGGGATGATGCCCTTGGCCGCGCCGCGGGCGAAGGACCGGCTGCGATGCACCGGTTCGCGCATCTGCAGTTCGTAGGCGGCGAAGGCGCGCAGGTGGTCGCCGTCGGCGCGGGCGAGTTCTCCGGCGAGCACGTAGGCGCCGAGGACGGCGAGGCTGGTGCTGCCGCCCACCGCCGGCCCGGGGCAGTATCCGGCATCGCCGACCAGGGTGACGCGGCGGCGCGACCACCTGTCCGTGCGGAGCTGGGTGATGGAGTCGAAGTAGAAGGTGGGCGTGCGCTCGATTTCGGCCAGCCAGCCGTCCACCTGGTCATGCATCCCGGTGAACGCGTCGCGCAGTAACTCCTTCTGCCGCAACACATCGCGGTGGTCGTAGTCGGGTTCTTCCCGGCGGCGAAACAGAAACACCACCCGCGCGTCGTCCAGGTGGTCCGCAGTGTAGATACCGGCGAAGCGGCCGACGCCGACGTGGCCGACCATCTCGCCGGCCCGCACCAGCGCCTTGGGCGCCGACAGCACCGACAGGTATCCCCCGAGGAAGCGCGTCAGGCCGGCTTCCTCGCCGAAGGTCAGGCGCCGAACGTTGGAGTGCAGGCCGTCGGCGCCGACGATGACGTCGAAGGTGCGTGCCTCGGAGCGCTCGAACGCCACGGTGCCGTCGTGCTCGATCTCGGTGATCGAGTCGCCGAACAGGTACTCGACGTCGTCGCGGGCGGCGTCGTAGTAGATCTCGCTGAGGTCGTCGCGCATGATCTCCACGTGCCGGTCGGAGCCGGCGGCGTAGATCTTGGTGAGGTCGATGTCGGTGGCCCGCGGCCGGCCTTCTCGGTACAGCGCCAGGCGGGTGGTTCCGGTGGCCAGGGCCTCGATGCGGGGCAGGACGCCCATCTTCGCCGAGATCTCCATCGCCGGACGGAACAAGTCGACGGCGTGGCCGCCGGTTTTGCGCAGCGTCGGGGCGCGCTCGACGACGGTGACGTCGAAGCCGTAGCGGGACAGCCAGTGCGCCAGCACCGGGCCGGCGACGCTGGCGCCGGAAATGAGTATCCGCACGATCCACCTCCCGCACTTACTTAACGTTCGGTAAGCATAGCATCCCACTTACCGATCGGTAAGTCAGATAAACTCGGGCGGGTGAGCAGGCCCCGGTCAGACACGCGCGAGCGGATTCAGGAGGTCGCTCGCGAGCTGTTTTTGCAGCGCGGCGTGCAGCGCACCAGCCTGCAGGACATCGCCAACCAGCTGGGCATCACCAAACCCGCGCTGTACTACCACTTTCCGTCACGCGAGGACCTGGTGCGCAGCATCCTGGTGCCGCTGATCGACGAGGGCGAGCGGTTCGTCGCCGACCACGAGGGCCGCGGCGCCGTCGATGTTCGCGAGTTGTTGGAGGGCTATTTCGATTTCCACTACCGGCACCGCCGGGACCTGGTGCTGTTGCTGACCGAGTTGTCGACGCTGATCGACCTGGACCTCATCGACACCGTGCTGGCGTGGCGAGAGCGGTTGGCGCGGCTGGTGTTCGGTGAGACGCCGACGCTCGCACAGTCCACCCGCGCGGTCGTCGCGTTCGGCGGCTTGCAGGACTGCTGCGTGCAGTTCGTCGACGCGCCGCAGGAGGAACTGCGCGAGAAGTCGGTCGCGGCCGCGTTCGACGCGCTGAATGGCTGAATAGTGGCGGGGCTAAAGTCCGTTGGTATGCGCTTCGGTCTCTTCATTCCGCAAGGCTGGCGGATGGATCTGGTCGGCATCGAACCCGACAAACACTGGGCGGTGATGCGCGATCTGGCCGATCACGCGGACCGCGGCCGGTGGGACTCGTTGTGGGTCTACGACCACTTCCACACCGTCCCGGTGCCCACCGGGGAAGCCACCCACGAGGCGTGGTCGCTCATGTCCGCGTACGCGGCCACCACGTCGCGCATCAAGCTCGGCCAGATGTGCACGGCCATGAGCTACCGCAACCCGGTCTACCTCGCCAAGGTGGCCGCGACGGCCGACATCATCTCCGGTGGCCGGATTCAGATGGGGATCGGCGGCGGCTGGTACGAACATGAATGGCGCGCTTACGGTTACGGATTCCCGTCGGCGGGCGTCCGGTTGGGTCGCCTCGACGAAGGCGTCCAGATCATGCGCGACGCCTGGCGCGACGGCAAGGTCAGCTTCGACGGCAAGCACTACCAGGTGGACGGCGCGATCGTCGCCCCTAAGCCACTGCAGGACAACGGGATTCCGCTGTGGATCGCCGGCGGCGGCGAGAAGGTGACCTTGCGTATCGCCGCCCGGTACGCGCAGTACACCAACTTCACGCCCGAGCCGGCCGCGTTCGCCCACAAGTCGCAGGTGCTGGCCGGGCACTGCCGCGAAGTGGGCACCGACTTCGACGCCATCGTGCGTTCGGTCAACGTCAACGCCGTCGTCGGCCCGTCGGAGGCCGACGTCAAAGACCGGCTGCAACGGGTCCGCGGACGCATGGCCGATTACGTCGGGGAGGCCGCCGCGGACGCGATGATCGCCGGCACCAGCGGGCCGGACTCGGCCACCGGCACGCCGGAACAGGTCGTCGAGCGTCTGACGAAGCTCCGAGATCTCGGATGCGACTACGCCATCTGCTATTTCCCCGAGGCCGCCTACGACCGTTCCGGCATCGAGCTGTTCGAACGAGAGGTCATTCCCGCACTGAGCTAGCGGCAGCGCAGCCCGACCAGCATCAGTGCGGCGCCGAGGAACGCGGTGACGGTGCGGACATGGTTCCATGCCGTCCACGTGGAGAAGTACGTCTGCCATTCGCGCGCGGCGTCGGCGGCCGACAGCCCCACCGGGTCTACGCCGTCGAGACGGTTGTTCAGCGGCACGTTGAACACCACCGTGATGATCGCGGCGAGGATCGCGAAAACCGCTCCCGCCAACAGCCACCAGCTGCCGGGTTGGGGCAACTGCGTCACCGCAACGACGCCGACCGCCAAGGCGAGGATCGCCGCACCAAAATACGCGAGCAGAAACGCGGGACTGGAATTCGCTGCGACGTTGATACCGCGCATCGCGGCAATCGCCTCGCGCGAATCGATGCCATTCAGGCCGCGCATCACGAATGTGGAGAACACGTACATCATTCCGCCGGCGGCGGCGCCGACGATCGTGGCGATGGAGGTCAGGATGACAACCGGACTTGCGTTCATGGCCTGAAGTCAACCGCGGGCCGGCTGAGACCATCCATCGCTATCCGTCCCGATTACATATGCGCCCGTCTACGATCCGGTTGTGGACGCCGTGGTGGGATTGCTCGACGGCGTTCGGGCGCGCGGGGCATTTGTGTTGCGCATGATGATGGACCCGCCGTGGTCGCTGCGCATCCAGGACGACGCGCCGCTGGCGATCATCTGCCAGACGCATGGCAGCGCCGTCATCGTCGGCGACGACAGCGGCACCGATTGGCTACGTCCCGGGGACATTGCGCTCACCCGCGGCACCCAGCATTACGTCTTCGCGGACGACCCGGGGACCGCCCCGACGGCGGTGATCCATCCGGGTCAACGGTGCACCACGCAGACCGGGGACGACTTGCACTTCGAAATGTCGTTGGGCGTGCGGACGTGGGGTAACAGTCCCTCGGGTGCGACCCGCTCCATCGTCTGCGCGTACGAGGGACGCAGCGAGGTCAGCGCCCGGTTGCTCGACGCGCTGCCCGCCGTGCTGGTGTTGCGCGCGGACGAATGGGACAGTCCGCTGGTTCCGCTGTTGGCCAGCGAGGCCGGCCGTGGCGGCCCCGGCCAAGAGGCGTATCTGGATCGGCTGCTCGACTTGCTGCTCATCGGGGTGCTGCGCATCTGGTTCGACAACGACGTCAACGCGCCCGCCTGGTGGCACGCCGAACGCGACGCGGTGGTGGGGCCGGCCTTGAAGCTGATCTACAGCAACCCCGCGCACCCCTGGACCGTCGCGAATCTCGCTGCGGCAGTTGGCGCGTCACGCGCAGCGTTCGCCCGCCGGTTCACCGAGCAGGTGGGCGAGCCGCCGATCGCTTTCCTGACCGGTTGGCGGCTTGCGTTGGCCGCCGATCTGCTGCGGTCCAGCCAGGCGACCATCGCCGCCGTCGCCCGAGAGGTCGGCTACGCCACCCCGTTCGCGTTGAGTACCGCCTTCAAACGCGCCTACGGGGTGAGCCCGAATACCCACCGCGCCGGCGCGGGCTGATCGGCCGGCGCGAGCTACACGTCGCTGGTGAGATACCTGGTCTTGGCCGGGGGCGCGGCCAGCAGCGGGGGAAGCTGCGTCAGCTTGCCCTCGCCCGCGCGGAACGCGCGGTAAGCCTCGTCGTGCTCGACCGTCTCCCAAATTTCGTAAATCAGCCAGTGCGCTTCATCGTCTTCGTCGACGAGCACGTCGGTGCGGACATTCCCGTCGAACGCGCGGGTGTCCTGCAGCGCCCGGCCCATCAGCTCGCGCCCCGCGGCGACCTCGTCGGGCTTGAACCTGAGCTCGAGTATCACGGTGACCGTCATGGCGCCAACATATCTTCCCCGCGCCCGACGCCAGTCCTCGCCCATTGCGCGGAGGCGAGAATGCGGTTTCCACTTTTCGGAAAGCTGTTATACGGTTCAGTGAGTTCTGTTGGCGGATTGTCGACGTTCCTGGAGGACCCCCCGATGCAGAAGGCACTTGCCCCGGAGATCTCTACCTGGCCCGATGAGAGCCCGCAGCTCATCGGCAGCCGATGCGGCAGCTGCGAGGCGACCACCTTCCCGGTGCAGCAGTGGTGCCCGCGCTGCAGCGGTGGCGAGATGTCCGACGTGCTGTTGCCCCGGCGCGGAACGCTGGTGGCGTGGACGACCCAGGGCTTTCCCCCTGGAGCCCCTTACATCGGCCCGGCCGGTAAGGACTTCGTGCCCTTCGGAGTGGGACTGGTCCAGCTCGGTGATGTGATCCGGGTCGAAGGCCGCCTGACCGAGAACGACCCGGCCAAGTTGAAGTTCGGCCAGGAAGTCGAACTCACCATGGTGCCGTTCGCCACCGACGACGAGGGCGCCGAAATCATCACCTTCGCGTTCCAGCCCGTCGCCTGAGTCAGGAGGATCGAGATGACCAACGACGTCGCCATCATCGGCGTGGGCCTGCACCCGTTCGGCAGGTTCGACAAGACGGCGATGCAGATGGGCGCCGAGGCCGTCCAGCTCGCGCTCAAAGACGCCGGAGTGGACTGGAAAGACATCCAATTCGGATTCGGCGGCAGCTACGAGGTCTCCAACCCCGACGCCGTGACCCGCCTGGTCGGCCTGACCGGCATCACGTTCACCAACGTGTTCAACGCCTGCGCCACCGCGGCCAGCGCCATCCAGCAGACCGCCGACACCATCCGGTTGGGCAAGTACGACATCGGTATTGCCATCGGCCTCGACAAGCATCCGCGCGGTGCCTTCACCGACGACCCCGCCAAGCTGGCGCTGCCGCAGTGGTACGCCAACAACGGGCAGTTCGTCACCACCAAGTTCTTCGGCATGAAGGCCAACAAGTACATCCACGACCACAACATCTCCCAGGAGACGCTGGCGCGGGTGGCCAACAAGAACTTCCGCAACGGTGCGCTGAACCCGAATGCCTTCCGGCGCAAGGAGATCTCCGTCGAGGAGATCCTCGCCTCGCCCGCGCTGAACTACCCGTTGACGCAGTACATGTTCTGCGCGCCCGACGAGGGGGCGGCCGCGGTCATCATGTGTCGCGCCGACATGGCCGAGAAATTCACCGACAAGCCGGTCTATGTGCGCGCCTGCGAGATTCGCACCCGGCGCTTCGGCGCCTACGAGGTGCACGCCACGTCGGCGCCGCTGGACGAGGACGCGTCACCGACCGTGTACGCGGCCAAGGCCGCCTACGAGGCGGCCGGCATCGGACCCGAAGACGTCGACGTCGCGCAGTTGCAGGACACCGACGCCGGCGCCGAGGTGATCCACATGGCCGAGACCGGATTGTGCGCGGACGGCGAACAGGAGAAGCTGCTGGCCGACGGCGCCACCGAGATCCACGGCTCGATTCCCGTCAACACCGACGGCGGGCTGATCGCCAACGGCGAGCCGATCGGTGCGTCGGGGCTGCGGCAGATGCACGAACTGGTGCGCCAGTTGCGCGGCGAGGCGGGGGAGCGTCAGGTCCCCGGCGATCCGCGCGTCGGCCTGGCCCAGGTGTACGGCGCGCCCGGCACCGCCTCGGCGACCATCCTGTCTCGGTAGCGCCGCCAGACACAAAAGCCCCCGAAACAACGGAGTTTCGGGGGCTTTTGCGTTCGCTCGCTAGATGGCCGGACCCAGGAGGTCGTCGGCGTCGCGGATGATGTAGCCGTAACCCTGCTCGGCCAGGAAACGCTGCCGGTGGGCGGCGTATTCGGCGTCCAGGCTGTCGCGCGCCACCACGGAATAGAAGATGGCGCCGCCGCCGTCGGCCTTGGGCCGCAGCAACCGGCCCAGCCGCTGCGCCTCTTCCTGGCGCGAGCCGAAGGTTCCCGAAACCTGCACGGCCACCGCGGCTTCCGGCAAGTCGATGGAGAAGTTGGCGACCTTGGAAACCACCAGCGTGTTCACCTCGCCGCGGCGGAAGCCGTCGAACAGCTCCTCGCGTTCCTTGGTCCGCGTGGAGCCCTGGATCACCGGGGCGCCCAGCTCGGCGCCCAGCTCGTCGAGCTGATCGAGGTACGCGCCGATCACCAGGGTCTGCTCACCCGGATGCTTCGCCAGAATCGATTTGACCACAGCGATTTTGGTGTGCACCGTCGAGCACAGCTTGTAGCGCTCTTCGGGCTCGGCGGTGGCGTACATCATCCGCTCGTTGTCGGTCATGGTGACCCGCACCTCGACGCACTCCGCCGGTGCGATCCACCCCTGCGCCTCGATGTCCTTCCACGGCGCGTCATAGCGTTTCGGGCCGATCAGGGAGAACACGTCGCCCTCGCGGCCGTCCTCGCGGACCAGCGTGGCGGTCAGCCCCAGGCGCCGCTTGGATTGCAGATCGGCGGTCATCCGAAACACCGGCGCCGGCAACAAGTGGACCTCGTCGTAGATGATCAGCCCCCAGTCGCGGCTGTCGAAGAGCTCGAGGTGGCGGTACTCGCCCTTGGTGCGGCGAGTGATCATCTGGTACGTCGAGATGGTCACCGGCCGAATCTCCTTGCGCTCACCGGAGTATTCGCCGATCTCGTCCTCGGTGAGCGAGGTGCGGGCGATCAGCTCACGCTTCCACTGCCGCGCCGCGACGATGTTGGTGACCAAAATCAGCGTTGTCGCACCGGCTTTCGCCATCGCGGCGGCGCCCACCAAGGTCTTGCCGGCGCCACAGGGAAGCACCACCACGCCGGAGCCACCCGACCAGAACGAGTCGGTGGCCATCTGCTGGTAGTCGCGCAGGTGCCAGCCGTCCTGGGCCAGGCTGATCGGATGCGCCTCGCCGTCGACGTAGCCAGCGAGATCCTCTGCGGGCCAACCGATCTTGAGTAGCATTTGCTTGACCCGGCCGCGCTCGCTCGGGTGGACGATGACCGTGTCGTCGTCGATCCGGGCGCCGAGCATCGGGGCGATCTTCTTGTTGCGCAACACTTCCTCGAGCACCGCGCGGTCCAGGCTCACCAGCGTCAGGCCGTGCGCCGGGTTTTTCACCAGCTGTAAGCGGCCGTAGCGGGCCATGGTGTCGACGATGTCGACCAGCAGCGGCTGCGGCACCGCGTAGCGGGAGAAGGAGACCAGCGCGTCGACGACCTGTTCGGCGTCGTGCCCGGCGGCGCGGGCGTTCCACAGTGCCAGCGGTGTGATGCGGTAGGTGTGCACGTGCTCGGGTGCGCGTTCCAGCTCGGCGAACGGCGCGATCGCGGCCCGCGCCGCGCCGGCCTGTTCGTGCTCCACCTCGAGCAGCACCGTCTTGTCTGACTGCACGATCAACGGTCCGTCAGACATAGATGGCGCCACTCCTCATCGCTTCGCCCTGCATAAGCTCCGGCATGCCGTCCATTATCGGCCCGAGCCCGACACCACCGACGTGATGCGGTGGATGGCGAAGTCGCGCAGCCTGCCCGATGCCGAATCAAAGGCCACCAGCTGACCGCCCCGGACGGTGATCGGCGACACGACGCGCTGGGTGGCCACGCCGGCCGCGTCTAGATAACCGATCACCAGGGTGTCTTGTTCCCGGGCGGCGCGCTGCAACAGCGTCATGGTGGCCGCCGGATCGACGCGAACGTTGCCGAACGGTGCGGCGGTGACCTTGCGCAGCACCGCGACCACCGCGTGGAGACTGTCGCTGTTGGGACGGCGCAGCGGGCGATAGGGACGGCGTTGTTGCGGTGTGGCCACCCGGGCGCCCCGGGGCCGGACGTCGACGATGGCGCCGGTCGAGTCCTCGGCCGCCGGAGCGAAGCCCGCGGCTCGCAGCGCGGCGAGCACCTCGCCGATCGGCGCCGGCGACACCGCCACCGTGGGGGCCAGGGCGCGCAACTGCACCTCTTCGGTCGCGGGAGCGGCCACGGCCTGGGCCAGCAGCGCCGGATCCTCGCACCGCACGAACGCCGCGGCCATGCCGATCCGCAGCTGCCCGTGCCTGCGCGCGACGTCGTCGATGAGATAGGTAAGCCCTTGGGGCACTGGCGTTTTGGAGTGCTTGGCGAACAGGGCATGCATCCAGTCGCTGGTCTTGCCGACGTCGAGCGCATGCCGGATCGACTGCTCGCTGACGCGGTACACCATCGCCGTGCCCGCCGATTCGACGGTGGCCACGGTGGCGAGTTGCTCGGCCAGGTCGCGCTGCAGCGGACCCGGCACGACAACCGTCAGGTCCGCCTGCACCAGGAAGTGATCGACCGGTTCGGGCAGCGCCCTGGTCATGGCGTCGATCGCGGCCTGCGGATCGTTGTCCTCGTCCAGCAGCGCCCGGCCGGGCGTGCTGATCGCCCCGCGCCCCACCAGCCCCATGGCGTGGCCTTCGGCGAGCAGATCCCCGACGGGCCCCGGCTGTAACCGCTTGGCCCACCGCGGACGCCGCCAGATCAGCGCGGCCGATGCTTCCGCCGCGTCGACGCCGGCCCCGGGCGGGAGCCCGGACAGCATGCCGAGCAACAGGCGGCGATCCAGCGGCGCGGCGGTGGAATACAGGGCATCGGTAAGGGCCCCATAGGGTTTGGCGTCGGGACCGCGCGTGCCGATCAGCGCCGGCCGGCTGGGCAGGTCGAGCCAGCTGCTGGCCAACAGGCGCCAACGCTCGGCGGCGGACAGCGCGGCGAACCGATCGGTGGCGACCGTCGGCGCCCAGTACGGTGCCTCGCCGGCCGCCGGTTCGGGGTCGGGCATGCCGCTGGCGATCAACCCGGCCGCGGCGGCGACTTCGAGGATCAAACCCAGCCGTGACTCGTCGATCCCGGTCACCTTGCTCAGCCGCTTGACGTCCCGGATTCCCAGGCCCCCGCTGCGCAACTCGGAAACCGGTGCGGCGGAAAGCGTTTCGAGCAGAACGTCGAGCTCCCGCAGCAGGTCGATGGCGGCTCCGGCGGCCGTCGCGTCGACGTCGTCGGCGGTGGTGGTCGACACCACCGGGTTCGGCGCGGTCAGTTGCATCGGGCCGGGCCGCTCGCCGCGCAGCACCTGTCCCACGTGGCGGGGCAGGATCACGGTCTCGGCGTCGATGCGCCGCAACAGGCCCATGGCCAGCAGCTGGGGCACCGGGCGGTCCGCCGCCGCGCCCGGCGCCGCGTCGCGGGTGCGGCCCATCGGGGAGCCTTCGAGAAGTTTCTCCAGCACCTCGAGCTGCGCCCGGTCGAGGTCGTCGATCAGGGCCGCGATCTGCTCGGCGTCGCGCGAGGTGTCCTCGAGCATGACCTGCCCCGGATGCCACGGCATTCCCGTCCCGGCGTCGGGGGCGACCCGCAGCGCGGTCTCGCCCCAGACCAGGACGCGTTGCCGGAGGTCGTCGACCGCGTCGAGGACGTCGCCTTCGGGGGCGCGATCACCGATCAGCGCCAGCAGCTTCGCGGTCGGCACCGGTTCCGCGTCGGCCCGCAGCACCAGCAGCGCGTCGAGCACCGCCAGCCGCAGGAAGTCGAGGTCGTCGGTGGCGGCCTTGATCGACTGGCGGGCCTGGGCTCGGGCCGCCAGTGCGGCGATGCTGCCGGGCGGGGGCTGGGCGAGGTCCCGCCGCAATTCCAGCAGTCGGATCAGGCGCTCATCGGACAACTCGGCCAGCCACGACCCCAGCGGGATATCCGGGGTGTTGTCGGTCATCGCTGACCAGCGTAAAGCAGGTCGTGGATGCCGAGCAGATCGCGAAGGGGCGGCGCGAACCTACGGTCTTGCGCCACGCGCTCCTGGGTCACCTGTCAGAATGGACCTCGTGGCTGACACTGCTGAGGGCAAAGCTCGCAAAACCAAGTACGTCGACAACGGCTGGCCGACGACGGACCCCGACGACCACGCGGTCAGTGAACTCGTCACCGACCGGACGGGTGCGCTGTCGCCCTTCGGCGAGCTGACGTTCCCGCTGCCCTCCACCGAGCTGCCCTACCTGCACCCGGTCACCGTCGTCAATCGGTAGGTCTTTCCATGGCTAGGGCCTCTGAGGCCTCGAAAGCCTCGGCGACCTGGGCGTCGGGAGAATCCCGCTCGGGTGCGCTGTCACACGTGGACGACCAGGGGGCGGCCCACATGGTCGACGTCAGCGAGAAGGTAGCCACCAAGCGGACCGCCGTCGCCGCGGGCGCCCTGCGCACGTCGGCACACGTGGTGGAGCTGATCTCGACCGGGGGCCTGCCCAAGGGCGACGCGCTTGCCACCGCCCGGGTAGCGGGTATCCAAGCGGCGAAGCGCACCAGCGAGCTCATCCCGCTCTGCCATCAGCTGGCGCTGACCGGGGTCGACATCGACTTCGACGTGGCGGAGTCGGACATCGAGATCACCGCGACGGTGCGCAGCACCGACCGCACGGGGGTGGAGATGGAAGCGCTGAGCGCCGTCAGCGTCGCGGCCCTGACGCTCTACGACATGATCAAAGCGGTCGACCCGGCCGCGCGGATCGATGACATTCGAGTCCTGCGCAAGGAAGGCGGCAAAACCGGAATGTGGACGCGGTCATGAGCACCCGATCGGCCCGCGTCATCATCGCCTCGACCCGGGCGTCGGCCGGACAGTACGAAGACCGATGCGGGCCGATCATCACCGAATGGCTGACCCAGCGGGGCTTTTCGGCCGGGGAGCCGGAGGTGGTCGCCGACGGGTCGCCGGTCGGTGATGCGCTGCGCAACGCGATCGATGACGACGTCGACGTCATCCTCACCTCCGGCGGCACCGGCATCTCACCCAGTGACAGCACCCCGGACCAGACCGTGGCCGTCATCGATTACCTCATCCCCGGCTTGGCAGAGGCGATCCGCCAGTCGGGCCTGCCCAAGGTGCCGACGTCGGTGTTGTCCCGCAGCGTGTGCGGGGTGGCCGGACGGACCCTGATCGTCAACCTGCCGGGTTCACCCGGTGGGGTGCGCGACGGGCTCGGGGTGCTCGCCGACGTGCTCGACCACGCGCTCGATCAACTCGCCGGTAAAGACCATCAGCGATGACGCTGGTCGTGCGCGCAGCCATGACCGAGCAGCCGATTCTTCTGGCTGAGCACGAAGAGCTGGTGGGCCATCAGTCGGCGGGGGCCATCGTCGGGTTCGTCGGCATGATCCGCGACCACGACGTGGGGCGCCGGGTGGTGCGGCTGGAGTACTCGGCGCACCCCTCGGCCGCCCAGGTCATGGCCGACGTGGTGGCCGATGTGGCGGCGCAGTCCAGCGGTGTCCGCGCCGTCGCCGCCAGCCACCGCGTCGGTGTGCTGCACATCGGAGAGGCGGCATTGGTCGCGGCCGTCGCCGCCGACCATCGCCAGGCGGCGTTCACCACCTGTGCGCGACTCGTCGACACCATCAAGGCGCGGCTACCGGTGTGGAAGCACCAGTTCTTCGCCGACGGCACCGAGGAGTGGGTGGGCTCGGCCTGATGCCGTGGCCAGCTGAGTCCGGGAGTTGGTGCGCCGTGCCCAACACGCCCCGAACAGGAGGGTTTTCGGGGCGTGCGGGGAATCTGGTGGCGCTAGAGCCTCAGGCGTTGGGCGACGGCTGCGCCAGGGCGTCCAGCGCGTCGTTCCCCTGAACATCCTGTGCCCGAATCGCTTCCCACAGCTGCTGGGTGTAGCTGGCGTCGGAGGCGACCTCCGGCATGCCGACCGGGACGAAACCGTGGAAGTCCGCGTCCGCTACGGGTACGGGCGGCATCGCGTCGGCGGGCGGGGCGGGGGGCAGATCGGCCGGGGGAGCGGCGTCCGCGGGGGGAGCGGGCGGCAGCTCCTCAGGGGGCGCCGGCAGGTCTGCGGGCGGAGCCTCCGGCGGTGCCGGACGGTCGAAGGAGGCCAGCTGTACTGGAGCGGGCGGCGGGGCGTCCTGCGGTGGAGCGTCGGGCGCCGGGGCGCCGTTGACGCCGGGCGCATCCAGCGGGGCGTCCAGGCCGGCCGGGGCGGGCACTTCGCGCGGGCTGGGACCCGACAGCGGGCCGCCGCAGACGGGCCACGCGCCGCGACCCTGGGTCGCCAGCACCCGCTCGGCGACGGCGATCTGCTGTTCCTTGGTCGCAAGCTCGGCCGACGGGGCGTATTGGCCGCCACCGTGCGAGGACCACGTGCTGGCGCTGAATTGCACCCCGCCGTGGTAGCCGTTGCCGGTATTGATGGCCCAGTTGCCGCCGGACTCGCAACGGGCTACCTGGTCCCATTCGCCGTCGGTGGCCGCGGCCGCCTGGCCGGCTAGGGCGATACTGCCGCCACCGAGCACTGCGCCGGTAAAGGCGATCTTGGCGACGTTGACACTGGATGCGGTGGGCTTACGGTGACGTCCGCTCATGCGCGCCGATGTATTCCTCTCTCGTCACGCGCCTGCGAGGTCAGCTGTCGGGTTCGGGTTGGAGAGGCCACCCGGCCGGCGCGGCCGTCGAGGACGACGCCGGCTTCACCCCTAGGGGCCGCGAACGGCCCCAGTCCGATCACGGTGGACCGGTGGGTCCCCCGTCTCCATCCATGAGTTGGTGGCCCCCGCCTATTGGATGGAGCTCGGCGCGATAGGGAGGGGAGGTCCGCCAATCGGGATGGCTGGCGAGCCTTCGGAGACCGTAACGGTTTCTGTTGGTCTCGTCACGTGTCGCGAAACCTGGCGTTTCGCTCTCGGTCATCTGCGAAAACCGCAGCAACACACGGTGTTTGCGCAGGTCATTACACTCGAGATTGGAGCGTGACCGCGCCGTTATCGTTCCGTTATGTGAGATGTTTCACAGTTTCAGCCGCCGGAAAATGGCGGCAAGACATCGATCGTGTCACCGGATCGCAACGCGGTGGTCTCGTCGCGCACGGCGACCCCGTCGCAAAGGTACGAGCATCGGCTCAAGACGGTGGCAAGGCGTGATCCGCGCGCGGCCAGCCGCTCGACCAGCTCGCCGACCGTGGTGCCGGGGCGCACCACCAGCGTCTCGGCTTCGACGCCCGCGGCCGCCTGGGCGGCCGCGAAGTAGCGCACCGTCACTCCGATGCCGGTCTCCTGGGCGGGGGACTGCCCCATGGGGCTAGCCACCGATCGCGCTCATCGGGCGGTCGGGCTGGATGAAGTTCGGGTCGTTGATGCCGTGGCCGGCGGGCTTGCCCCACATCGCGGTGCGCCACGCCGCCTCGATCGCCTCGTCGGGTGCGCCGTTGCGCAGCAGCGCCCGAAGGTCCGTCTCTTCCTTGGCGAACAGGCAGCTGCGGATCTGGCCGTCGGCCGTCAACCGGGTGCGGTCACATGTCGAGCAAAACGCGTGCGAGACCGACGCGATGACACCCACCTTGCCGGCCGGCGTGCCGGGGCCCTCGTCGACCAGCCACAGCTCGGCGGGAGCGGATCCCCGCGGCGCCGGGTCCGGTCGCAGCCGGAAATGCGGGCGCAGCGCGGCCAGCACGTCCTCGGCGCTCAACGCCGCGTCGCGCCGCCATTGGTGCCCGGCGTCGAGCGGCATCTGCTCGATGACACGCAACTGGTAGCCGTGCTCGAGGCAGAACCGCAACAGGTCCACCACGTCCTCGCGTCCCGTCGCGGGGTCGAGCACGGCGTTCACCTTCACCGGCGCCAGGCCGGCCTCGTGGGCGGCGGCCAGCCCGGCCAGCACGTCGTCGAGCCGATCACGGCGGGTGATGGCCGCGAAATGCTGTCGATCCACGCTGTCCAGCGAGACGTTGACGCGGTCCAGGCCCGCCCGGGCGAGCCCGGCGGCCCGCCGTGCCAGCCCGACGCCGTTGGTCGTCAGGGAGATCTCGGGGCGGGGCCGTAGCCCGGCCGCCGCGGCGATCACCTCTTCGAGGTGGCGCGCCAGCAACGGCTCACCGCCGGTGAACCGGACGTTGGTGACCCCCAGCCGGGTGACCGCGATGTCCATCAGCCTGGCCAGCTCGCCGGCAGTCAGCAGCTGCTCGCCCGGCAACCAGTCCAGGCCCTCGGCGGGCATGCAGTAGGTGCAGCGCAGGTTGCAGCGATCGGTGAGCGAGATCCGCAGATCCGTGGCGACCCGCCCGTAGGTGTCCACCAATGGGCCCGCGGACGGCGCCGTCCCGGCAACGGCACGCCCGCCGGGCGGGCCGTCAGGGCGGCTCCGCACCGTCGGGAAACCCAACGCCGTCAGGGTCATGCGGCCACCGGCGGCGCGTAATGAACCGGCGAGTCGACGGGAACGATCTCCTTGCCCAGCGGCATCAGCGACACCGGAATCAGTTTGAGATTGGCCAGCGCCAGCGGAATGCCGACGATCGTCAGCGCCATCGTCACCGCACTGATCAGATGACCGATCGCGAGCCAGAGCCCGAACAGCACCACCCAGACGATGTTTCCGATCAAGGCGCCCGACCCCGAGGTCGGCTTGTCGACGATCGTGCGGCCGAACGGCCACAGCGCGTACGAGGCGATGCGCAGCGACGCGAAGCCGAACGGGATGGTGATGATCAGCAGAAAGCTGACGAGCGCCGCGACGAGGTATCCGGCGGCCATCCATAGGCCGCCGAACAGAAGCCAGATGATGTTCAGGATCAGGCGCATATCACCTCCGCGGGTAATACCAAGCGTACCGAGTGACCAATAACGGGGGTGCTCGTTAGGGCCGCATCCGAGTAGGATCAGACTCTTAATACGGCGTCCTGCGCAGGCGGGACGCTTATTGTGTTGCCTATTTCTATTGATCCGTAAGACAAGCAGGTGAGACCAGTGCCGACCGGCAAGGTTAAGTGGTACGACGCTGACAAGGGCTTCGGCTTCCTGTCGCAAGAGGACGGCGAAGACGTCTACGTCCGCTCGTCGGCGCTGCCCGCTGGGGTCGAGGGGCTCAAGGCGGGCCAGCGGGTGGAATTCGGTATCGCTTCGGGACGGCGCGGACCGCAGGCGTTGAGCCTCAAGCTGATTGAGCCGCCGCCCAGCCTGACCAAGGCGCGGCGCGACGCGCCCGCCGAACACAAGCACAACCCCGACGAACTGCACGGCATGGTCGAGGACATGATCACGCTGCTGGAGAGCACCGTGCAGCCCGAGCTGCGCAAGGGTCGCTACCCGGACCGCAAGACCGCGCGCCGGGTGTCCGAGGTCGTCAAGGCCGTGGCGCGGGAGCTCGACGCCTAACGCGCGAAACGCAGCCAATTCGCAGGCGACGGCTCGGTGGCGAGCCGCAGATGGGGTACTCCACACCCCATGACGGTCGTCTAGCAAGGAGGCTGCGATGGCACAGCAAGCGCAGGTCACCGAGGAACAGGCGAGAGCGCTCGCCGAGGAGTCTCGCGAAACAGGTTGGGATAAACCGTCCTTCGCGAAAGAACTATTTCTCGGTCGTTTTCCGCTGGAGCTGATACACCCGTTCCCCACTCCCACGGAAGCCGACGAGACCCGCACCCGCGCGTTTCTCGACAGCGTGCGCGAATTCCTGGAGACCGTCGATGGCAGCGTCATCGAACGCGACGCCCAAATTCCCGACGAGTACGTGAAGGGTTTGGCCGACCTGGGCTGCTTCGGGATGAAGATTCCCACCGAATACGGCGGCCTGGGGATGTCGCAGGTCGCCTACAACCGGGCGCTGATGATGGTGACGAGCGTTCATCCCAGTCTGGGCGCACTGCTGTCGGCCCATCAATCCATCGGGGTGCCCGAGCCGCTCAAACTCGCCGGGACCCCCGAGCAGAAAAAGAAGTTTTTGCCGCGCTGCGCCGCTGGCGCCATATCGGCGTTTTTGCTGACCGAACCCGACGTCGGCTCCGATCCCGCCCGGTTGGCGTCGACGGCGACCCCCATCGACGACGGGCAGGCCTACGAGCTCGACGGCGTGAAGCTGTGGACTACCAACGGCGTGGTCGCCGAACTGCTGGTGATCATGGCGCGGGTGCCGAAGAGCGAAGGGCGCCGCGGCGGCATCAGCGCCTTTGTCGTCGAGGCCGATTCACCCGGAATCACCGTGGAGCGGCGCAACAAGTTCATGGGCCTGCGCGGCATCGAAAACGGCGTGACCCGGCTGCACCGCGTTCGGGTCCCGCGCGAAAACCTGATCGGCTCCGAGGGAGACGGTTTGAAGATCGCGTTGACCACGCTCAACGCCGGACGGTTGTCGATCCCCGCGAGCGCAACGGGCTCGTCGAAGTGGGCGTTGAAGATCGCGCGCGAATGGTCCGGCGAGCGTGTGCAGTGGGGCAAGCCGCTGGCCGAGCACGAAGCGGTGGCCCGCAAGCTCTCGTTCATCGCCGCGACCGTCTATGCGCTCGACGCCGTGCTCGAGCTGTCCGCGCAGATGGCCGACGAAGGGCGCAACGACATCCGGATCGAGGCGGCGTTGGCCAAGCTGTGGTCCAGCGAGATGGCCTGCGTGATCGCCGACGAGGTCATGCAGATCCGGGGCGGGCGGGGCTACGAGACCGCGGAGTCTCTGGCCGCACGCGGCGAACGCGCCGTGCCCGTCGAGCAGGCGTTGCGGGACCTGCGGATCAACCGCATCTTCGAGGGGTCCAGCGAGATCATGAGGTTGCTCATCGCGCGCGAGGCGGTCGACGCGCACCTTGCCGCGGCCGGCGACCTCGCCAAGCCCGACACGGGGTTGCGGCAGAAGGCCGCCGCGGCGGTCGGTGCGAGCGGATTCTATGCAAAGTGGTTGCCGCAGTTGGTGTTCGGTGAAGGACAGCGGCCGCGGGCCTACCACGAGTTCGGTCCGCTGGCGGCGCACCTGCGGTTCATCGAACGCTCCAGCCGCAAGCTCGCACGAAACACCTTCTATGGCATGGCGCGCTGGCAGGCCAAGCTGGAGCAGCGGCAGGGGTTCCTCGGGCGCGTCGTCGACATCGGTGCCGAGCTGTTCGCGATGTCCGCGGCGTGCGTGCACGCGGAGTCGCAACGCGCCGCCGATCCGGTGGTGGGGCAACAGGCCTACGAGCTGGCCGAGGCGTTCTGCGCCCAGGCGACCCTGCGGGTGGAGGCGCTGTTTCGCGGGTTGTGGGACAACACTGACGCAAGCGATGTGCAGCTGACGCGCAACCTGCTGCAGGGCCGGTACGGCTGGCTCGAGGCCGGCATCATCGATCAGTCCGAGGGCACCGGGCCGTGGATCGCCCACTGGGAAGAGGGTGAGTCGACCGAGGCCAATCTGGCCCGGCGGTTCTCATCCGGCGACCGTTCGGCAACGAGCCGGCGTTGAGCCACGATGGAACACATGGCTTCCTACATCGCCCAAGAAGGCGAGTTCAATCGCGACACCGACTACATCACCACCCGCATCACCGCCGATGGCCGTGACGGCTACCCGGTCGAGCCCGACCGGTACCGGCTCGTCGTGGCGCGCGCGTGCCCGTGGGCCAACCGCGCCATCATCGTCCGCCGGTTGTTGGGCCTCGAAGGCGTTCTCTCCATTGGCTTTTGCGGCCCGACGCACGACGAGCGCAGTTGGACGTTCGATCTCGATCCCGGTGGTGTGGACCCGGTCTTGAAGATCCCGCGGCTGCAGGACGCCTACTTCAAGCGGTTCCCCGATTACCCCAAGGGCATCACGGTTCCCGCGATCGTCGATGTGCCGAGTGGGGCGGTGGTCACCAACGACTTCGCGCAGATGACGTTGGACCTGTCGACGGAGTGGTCGGCCTTTCATCGCGACGGCGCGCCCGAGCTCTACCCGGAGCGGCTGCGCGCGGAGATCGACGAGGTCAACAAGCGGGTCTACACCGAAATCAACAACGGCGTATACCGGTGCGGCTTCGCCGGCTCGCAGGAGGCCTACGAGTCCGCCTACGACCGGCTGTTCGCCGCGCTGGATTGGGTGAGCGATCGGCTGGGCGGCCAGCGCTATCTGGTGGGCGACACCATCACCGAGGCCGACGTGCGGTTGTTCACCACGTTGGCCCGCTTCGACCCGGTGTATCACGGGCATTTCAAGTGCAATCGCAGCAAATTGAGCGAGATGCCGGTGCTGTGGGCTTACGCGCGCGACCTGTTCCAGACGCCGGGTTTCGGGGACACCGTCGACTTCGTCCAGATCAAGCAGCACTACTACATCGTCCACGCCGACATCAACCCCACCCGCATCGTGCCCAAGGGTCCCGACCTGTCCGGGTGGCTATCGCCGCACGGGCGAGAGAGCTTGGGCGGCAAGCCCTTCGGGGAGGGGACGCCCCCGGGTCCGCCCGTCGAAGGCGAACGGGTACCGCCCGGCCACGGTGCGTGACCCACCCTACCGCCGAACGTGGCCCACCCTCTACCGCCGAGCGTGGCCCACCCCCTACCACCGAACGTGGCCCACCCGCTACCGCCGAACGTGGAGTTGTGGCGGGAAATCGCGGCGTTTTGGCCCAACAAGTCCACGCTCGGCGGCTGAGACCGGGCAACCCGCCGCGACCAAAGCGCCGCGGGCGCGCTCCACGACGACGTACGGCCGGTACCGCAGCATCTCGGCGCTCACCTGGATGATTGACCAGCCCTGGGCTTCGAGTTCTGCCAGGCGATCGATGTCTCGGGCCCGCTGCGCCGGGTCGGTCCAGTGATGCGCGCCTTCGAATTCCACACCGGCCTTCCATTCCTCCCAGCCCATATCGATGCGCGCCAGCACCGCGCCCCATTCGTTGAGCACTTCGATCTGGGTTTGTGGCCGCGGCAATCCGCTGCCGGCGAGTAGTAACCGGGTCCTCGTCTCGTACGGCGATTCAGCGCCCCCGTCGACCATGGTCAGAGCAGTTCGCAACTGCACCAGGCCGCGGGCGCCACGATGGCGGTCGGCCAGCAGTTCGACGTCGGCTGGCTTCAAGTCTGTTGCATGCATGAGGGCATCGAGCCGAATCACCGCTGTGGTCAAGCCCTTTCGCCTACCAAGGTCGAACGCCGTGCGCGCCGGCGTGGTCAGGCGCATCCCGTCGCGCGTGCATATTTCGTCGTCGTCCAAGGTGTCGCTGTGCACGATGATGCCCCGTGCTTTGTCGCGGCCGGCACGGTTGAGCTCGGCCGGCAGCCAGTCGTCGATCCACTTGGTGCGGTGTAGCGCCGCCGCGGATAGCCCCGCCAGCGTTGCGGTCCTTCCAGACCACAGCCAGGCGGCGACCGCTCGGGTCACCGGCGTCAACAGTTGTCCACGGCGGATGTAGACGTTGCGATGAACCATCTCGAATTCGGTTCGCAATCGGTGCCGAGTAATAACTCCAGCGGCCAGTGCGTCGGTGCCTCGAAATGGCCAGTCCGGGATTTCCATGGGGACACGGTGCCGGTCGGCACCGACACGTCTGGTCGAACGTGGGGTTGTGGCGGGAATTTGCGGCGTGTCGTCGCAACAAGTCGACGCTGGGCGCGGAGGGTGGCGACGCTGGGCGCGGAGGGTAACGACGCTGGGCGCGGAGGGTGTCGAACGTGGGCGCGGAGGGCGGCGAACGTTGGACGGAAAAGACCTAGAAGACGAGCCGCACAGACCATTCCGCGTGCGGGACATCGCGGAGTTCGCCGGCCGGGTCCACCGCCAAAGTCAGTAACTGCACGACGATCCCGGCGAGGCGACCGCGATGCGGGTCCACCGGCGGAATGGTCACGGCGAGTCGGGTGCCCGGCCGAAAGATGGTGCTGGTGCTGTTCGTTGGATCCTCATACACCTGCACAAGGCGCCACGGCGCCCGATAGATGGCATCGGGCACCGAGAGCTGAATCGGATACCGCTCGCTGACCTGTAGCTCGCCCTGCGTCTGCGGCGTCGCACAGTCTTCGAGGTTGAGCACGTTGCAATAGAGGTAGGGCCCCACCCGGGTCAGGTGTCCATGTGAGTACGCACTGATCTCCGGGCGTTGCGGACCGGAGCGGCCCACCAGCAGCCAGGTGCCGACCCCGACGCCCACACAAAGCAGGGCCATCAGGCAGGCCAGCAACACGGACATGCCGCGGTTGATTCGGGGTTTCACTCGGCGACCACCGCCGGGCTGCCGACACGGCGACGCGCGCCCTCCTGCTCGACCATGATGGGCCTATTACCTCCCAGGCCGGGAATCAGCGAGTTGCCGCGGAAGCTGACGAGCGTCTGCGCCAGGCCCAGGATGAGCAGCGCAGTGACCGCGGTGAAACCGACCCACAGTTCGGTGTACACCAACACACCCACGGCGCCGCCGAGGACCCAGGCCAACTGCAGCGTCGACTCCGAGCGCCCGAACCCCGATGCCCGGGATTCCTCGGGCAGATCGTTCTGCAACGAGGCGTCCAGGGACGCCTTTGCGATCGCGCTGGCCCCCGACGTCACCAGCGTGGCGATCGCGGCCAGCACCAGGTTGCCGCCCACCGAGGCCGCCAATGCGACCGCGCTCACCGCCAGCGTGCAGCGCACCACCAGCACGGCGGGCCGGCCCAGTTTCAGGCGCGCGCTGGTGAAGTTGCCGACGAAGTTGCCGATGCCGGCCGCTGCGCCGATCACCCCGAGTATGGCGACCTGCGCCCACCCGCTAGCGTCATGCGCCTTGGCGACGAATGCCGGATACAAGAACAGAAACCCCACCATGACCTTGATGGTGCAGTTACCCCACAGCGAAGTAATGATGTTGCGGCCCAACGGTTGCCGAAGTGCCCCGCTGACCTCCCTGTGCCAGCTTCGGCGCAGGGGTTCGCTGTCGTGGCGGTAGCTCAAGGTGGCGGGCACCTCCCCGGCGGTCACCTCGACCCAGCGCGGAATCCGCATGGACAGCGACGCCCCGGCGACGGTGACGGCCACGACGACGAACAATGCGCCGGGCAGCTTGAACAGGTGGGTACAGACGAATTCGACGCCCCCGGCGATGGCGCCCCCGGCGATGGTGCCGCCCAGTAGACCGAACATGGTCAGCCGCGAGTTGACCCGCACCAGGTCGATGGTCGGCGGCATCACCCTGGGCGTCACCGCGCTGCGCAGCACGCTGAACGACTTCGAGAACACCATCATGGCCAGCGCGCACGGGTACAGCACCATCGACGGGTAGCTCCCGCTGGCGCCGTCGTAGTTCAGGATCAGCACCAGCGCCAACGCCGTGCGCAGGGCGAACGACGCGGCGAGCGCGACGCGGCGGCCGTGCTGCAGCCGGTCCAGCGCCGGACCGATGAGGGGCGCGATCACCGCGAACGGCGCGATGGTGATCAGCAGATACAGCGCGACGCGGCCCTTGCTCTCCCCGGTCGCCGCGGCGAAGAACAACGTGTTGGCCAGCGCGACGGCCATCGCGGCGTCGACCGCGAAGTTGGCCACCGTGGGCCACGTCAGCGCCGTCAGGCCGGACTTGTCGGCGCCGTCGGCCGTCGCCGCGCGCTGCACCATCCAATACATCCGCGAACCCATCTCGCGGCTGCGCAGCGCCGCGGCGCGGGTGACGGTGATCCGCTCGCCCGAAGACGGCCCGCGAGGGGGCGCGCTGCTGCCACGGTCCGGCTCCGTCTGCTGGCCCAGCGGGGGCAGATAGCGGTTGGCGCTCGGCATCGGCGGCGGGCGGCGCGTTCGGCGCTGCGCACCGTCGCCGGCGGGGTAGTTGGCCGCGCCCGGATGTTGTGCGGCCACGCCATTAGGGGCCCGGCGGCCTGGCTTGGAGGCCACCCGGCCCGGATCGTGTTGCCGCCGCCCAGACACTCCCCGATTCTCCCCTATGCCGGCGACATGCGTCTGCAGGTAACGGGGCGTGGCTCGTCAACCTAGTATTGGAACCGCAATGCAGACAGAAGACAACGTGACCAGACCCACCGAAGGATCCTCCGTGGCGACCGTGGACGAGTGGCCCGAAGGGCTGGCGGCGGTGCTCACGGGCGCGGCCGACCAGGCCAGGGCGGCTGTTGCGGAGTTCAGCGGACCGGAGATGGTCGGCGACTACCTGGGCGTCGGCTACGAAGACCCCAACACCGCCACCCACCGGTTCCTGGCGCACCTACCCGGCTACCAGGGGTGGCAGTGGGCCGTGGTCGTGGCCGCCTATCCCGGCGCCGATCACGCCACCGTCAGCGAGGTGGTGCTGGTCCCGGGGCCGACGGCTTTGCTGGCGCCGGAATGGGTGCCGTGGGAACACCGGGTGCGCCCCGGGGACCTCAGTCCCGGGGATTTGTTGGCGCCCGCCGCCGACGATCCCCGCCTGGTTCCCGGCTACACCGCCAGCGGCGACCCGCAGGTCGACGAGACCGCCGCCGAGATCGGGCTGGGCCGTCGCTGGGTGATGAGCGGCGAGGGCCGCGCGGCAGCGGCCGAACGCTGGCACACCGGCGATTACGGCCCCGACTCGCCGATGGCACGATCCACCAAGCGCGTTTGCCGCGACTGCGGCTTCTTCCTGCCGCTATCGGGATCCCTCGGCGCGATGTTCGGCGTGTGCGGCAACGAGCTGTCGGCCGACGGGCACATCGTCGACAAGCAGTATGGCTGCGGTGCGCACTCGGACACCCCGGCGCCCGCGGGCACCGGGTCCCCCGCGTACGAGCCCTACGACGATGGCCTGCTGGACGTCACCCAGGCGCCGGTCGAGCCGACCGCGCCGTCCGAGCCGACGGAAGAGACGACCGAGACCACGGAGGAGGCGGCCGAGCCGACGCAGGAGACGTCGGAAGCCCAGCCGGAGTCGGTGATCCGAGCGCCGGAGGCGCAGTCCGAGACCGAGACTGCCGAATCCGAGCAGCAGTCCGCACCCGAGCCCCAGAGCGAGTCGCTGGACTAGCCCTTTTCTGCGGCGGCCTTGATGCGCGCCAGCGAGGCGTTCATGCCGTCGAGCAATTCGTGTTCGAAGTTGTCGGTGCCGCCGAAGAGCGCTTTGACCGACAGGTTCGAAAACGCGGTGACACCGTTTTCGGCGTGGCGGCTCTCGATCACCCGGGTGCCCTCGCCGGCCGGTTCGAGCTCATAGCTCCAGATTGTGTTGTTGGTGTCGACGCGGAACGCGAGTTTGCGGTCCGGGACGATCTCGACCACCGTGCAGGTGGTCGGCCAGAACATCCGGTTGCGGCGGTTGAGGTTCAGGGTGCGCGTGCCCTGACGCAGCGGGCCGAACGGCTTCATCCAGCGGCACTGCGGACTCCACTCCGGCATTCGCCGAAGGTCGGAAATCAATTCCCACACTTTGGCAACCGGTGCGTTGATGTCGACGTGCGCTTGCAATAGCGGGGCTACCATCGCTCCTCCAATGGGTCAGCGAATCATTTTTCGTCGAGGTAGTTTTCGAGTCCGGCCTGGGCGCCGCGGGCGCCGCGGCGTGCCGCCGCGAGTTGGAGCAGGAAAATGGTCGTACCGAGCAGCCCCACGCCCAGACCGGCCAGCGTCACCGGGCGCCAGCTCGTCAGGGCGGGCACCAGGAACGCCGCGGCCGCCGCGGCGACCCAACCCAGCGCCCCGAGCGCGATGAACGCCCACGCGTGCACCAGTACCGCCGGCAGCGGCGGCGGTGCGCGGTGGTGATCAGGTTCGGCGGACATCGCGAATAACATAGCCCGCCGCCGGTCCCCGCCGGGCGCTCACCTACTTGCCGAAACTAAGCGCTTCGATGAAATTCCGCGGCATTTGGCGGAACGAATCAAGAGCCGGTTGGTGTCCCGGTTTCTCAGGCTTGCGTGTAACCTCGCGCCATGCCTGACAGCGATGCGCGGCTCGCCAGCGACCTGTCACTGGCTGTCATGCGGCTGGCCCGCCAGCTGCGGTTCCGCAACCCGTCGTCGCCGGTGTCACTGTCGCAGCTGTCGGCGCTGGCGATGCTGGCCAACGAAGGTCCGATGACGCCGGGCGCCCTGGCGATTCGCGAACGGGTTCGGCCGCCGTCGATGACGCGGGTGATCGCGTCGCTGGCCGAGATGGGTTTGGTGGACCGCGTGCCGCATCCCGTCGACGGCCGGCAGGTGCTCGTCTCGGTGTCCGAATCCGGGGCCGAGTTGGTCAAGGCCAATCGTCGCGCCCGTCAGGAATGGCTGGCCAAGCGGCTGTCGACGCTGGACACCGAGCAGCGCGACATCCTGCGCAGCGCCGCCGATTTGATGTTGGCGCTGGTCGACGAAAGCCCGTGAGCGCCGATGCCGGCAACGTCCAGGACGTCGAGGATCCCGATGACCCGAGGCTCGACGACTTCCGGGACCTGAACAGTGTCGATCGCCGTCCCGACCTGCCGTCGGGCAAGGGGCTGGTGATCGCCGAAGGCGTGCTGGTGGTTCAGCGCATGCTCGCGTCCCGGTTCCACCCGCATGCCCTGCTCGGCACCGACCGCCGGCTCACCGAGCTCAAAGACGACCTCGCCGGCAGCGCCGTCCCCTTCTACCGGACGTCCGCCGACGTCATGGCGCGCGTGGTCGGCTTCCACCTCAATCGCGGCGTGCTGGCGGCCGCCCGGCGGGTGGGGGAGCCCAGCGTGGCCGAGGTGATCGCCGGCGCCCGCACCGTCGCCGTGCTCGAAGGGGTCAACGATCACGAGAACCTGGGCTCGATTTTCCGCAACGCGGCCGGGCTCGGCGTCGACGCCGTGGTATTCGGCAGTGGGTGCGCCGACCCGTTGTACCGCCGCGCCGTCCGGGTGTCGATGGGACACGCGCTGCTGGTGCCGTATGCGCGCGCAACCTGTTGGCCGGCCGAGCTGATGACGTTGAAGGAGAACGGGTTTCGGCTGCTGGCTATGACCCCGCACGAGTCGGCGTGCCCGCTGGCCGAGGCGATCACGGCCGCGCGGGGCGAACGCGTCGCGGTGCTGGTGGGCGCCGAGGGACCCGGGCTGACGCCGGCCACCTTGCGGTGCAGCGATGTGCGGGTGCGCGTTCCGATGTCGCGCGGAACCGACTCGCTCAACGTCGCGACCGCGGCTGCACTGGCGTTCTACGAGCGCTCGGTGACGAGAGGCGGCGATGAACGGTCAGGCTAGGCTTCGGCTGATGAAGGACGAGTCCGTGCCCTGGGCAACGGGTTTGACGGTGGCCGCGTTCGTCGCGGCGGTCACCGCCGCGGCGATCGTCGTGCTCACTCTGGGCTTGGTTCGCGTGCACCTGCTGCTGGCCGTCGGGCTCAACATCGTGGCCGCGGGGGGACTGGCGCCGACCCTGTGGGGGTGGCGGCGCACCCCGGTCCTGCGCTGGTTCGTGCTCGGCGCCGGAGTCGGCGTGACGGGAGCGTGGGTCGCGCTTCTCGCCCTGGCGGCCGCGGGCCGCGCCTAGTGGTGATCGCGAGCGCGGCGCAGCCGGGCGAAGCGGGTCGCGCCTAGCGGGCTAGCGCTGCCCTCCCGAGCGCACGCCGAGCAGCACGTCCTCCCACGCCGGGATGACCGGCTTGCCCCGGCGGGTGTGCACGGGTTTTTCTTCCGGCTCCGGGGCCGGCTCCTGCGTGACGGGCGGCTTCGCGGGCTCTTCGAAGTCGACGTGGGCCACCCGCGCCACCGGCCGCAGCGGACGCTCGAAGGTCGGGTCGATCAACGCGCTGGCCGCGTCGTCGATGGCGGTGACGGTCCCGCCGTGGGCGCCGGGCGTGAAGCAGAAATGCGCGAGGTTGTCCGAACGGCCGACCTTCCACGCGAGCTGGACCGTCCACCGGTTGTCTTCGTTGCGCCAGGCGTCCCAGCTGAGTTTGTCGTGATCGAGGCCCCGCGTCACCAAGGCGGTGCTGACGGTCTCCAGCAGGGTCAGCACGGCGGGACCGTCGGCCAGCATGGGATGGGCGGCGGTTGCCAGCTCCGCGGCCCGGAACCGTTCCAACAGCACCGGGTGGGCAAAGCGGCGGATCCGCGACACGTCCGACCCCGACGCCGCGGCGACCTGCTCGACGGACGCGCCGGCGCGGATCTTGGCCTGAATTTCTTTGGGGCTGAGCATGTTGGTGACTTCGATCTCGAGCTGCGGCTGCTCGGGGTGCTGGGCCGCATCGCGCAGAACGGCCCGCAGGCGGTCGTCGGCCGCCAGCTTGAACTGCTCCGCGGGATCATCGCTCTCGCAGATGACATATTTGCTGTCGGCATCGAGCCCAACCACTTTGAGTTCCCGCATGGCTATCTCCTCGCAGGCTCCGTGCAGATCAGCGACGGACCCGTCACGGCGCACTTTA
The DNA here is from genome assembly GCF_000276825.1 of Mycobacterium paraintracellulare. Classification (NCBI taxonomy): domain Bacteria; kingdom Bacillati; phylum Actinomycetota; class Actinomycetes; order Mycobacteriales; family Mycobacteriaceae; genus Mycobacterium; species Mycobacterium paraintracellulare. The sequence continues at coordinate 880,686 of NC_016948.1, forward strand.
GTCCAGCAACCGCCCATCATCTGTGCTGACACGCTGGGCGGCGGCGCGCCGATTACCGGCTGTTCAAGGGCGCGCGACTAGAGCCGCTCAACGACCCAGTCGACGCACTCGGTGAGGGCGCTGACGTCGTCGGGATCCACGGCCGGGAACATCCCGACCCGCAGCTGGTTGCGGCCGAGCTTGCGGTAGGGCTCGGTGTCGACGATGCCGTTTGCCCGCAGGACCTTCGCCACGGCCGCGGCGTCGACGTCGTCGGCGAAGTCGATGGTGCCCACCACCTGCGAGCGCAGCTTCGGGTCGCTGACGAACGGGGTGGTGTAGGGCCGCTCCTGTGCCCACGAGTACAGCCGTCCCGAGGAGTCCGCCGTGCGCTTGACGGCCCAGTCCAGCCCGCCGTTGCCCAGCATCCAGTCGACCTGCTCGGCCATCAGCGCCAGGGTGCCGACCGCGGGGGTGTTGTAGGTCTGGTCCTTCAGGCTGTTCTCCACCGCGATGGGCAGCGACAGGAAGTCGGGCACCCAGCGGCCCGAAGCGGCGACGGACTCGACGCGGGCCAGCGCGGCGGGGCTCATGACGGCCAGCCACAGCCCGCCGTCGCTGGCGAAGTTCTTCTGCGGCGAAAAGTAGTAGGCGTCGGTCTCGGCGATGTCGACGGGCAGGCCGCCGGCCCCGGACGTCGCGTCGATGACGACCAGCGCGTCACCGGAGTCGGTGGGTCGGCGCACGGGCACCGCGACCCCGGTCGAGGTCTCGTTGTGGGCCCACGCGATCACGTCCACCGACGGATCGCTCTGGGGTTCGGGGGCGCTGCCCGAATCCGACTTGATGACGACGGGGTCGCCGACGAAGGGGTTCTTGGCCACCGCGGAGGCGAACTTCGAGCTGAATTCCCCATAGGACAAGTGCAGCGAGCGCTTGTCGATCAGGCCGAACGCCGCGGCGTCCCAGAACGCCGTCGCCCCCCCGTTGCCCAGAATGACCTCGTAGCCGTCCGGCACCGAGAACAGCTGAGCGAGCCCCGACCGCAGTCGGCCCACCAGATTCTTGACCGGCGCCTGCCGGTGCGAGGTCCCGAACAGCGGCGCCGCCGTCGTGGTCAGCGCCTGCAGTTGCTCGGGCCGGACCTTGGACGGGCCGCACCCGAAGCGGCCGTCGCGGGGCTTGATGGCGTCGGGAATTTGAAGGGAATCTGCGAGCTGGTCAGCCATGCTCATCAGGGTAGTGAGCCACCCTGGCGGGCCGTTGCGGCGGGCCGACCGTCGGACCGGGCCGTCAACGCAAAACGCCTGCTCGGGGGGCCTCCGACGTTTCCTCCGTTGTGATCCAGGGCATACGAATTCGATGACCACTGGTCAGGTCACAGTGCCTCGGACGGGTCTAGGAAATATCCGGTACCTCCGGTACTGTCTGGACATAGCACGTCCAAATGTAAACCTCATTGAGGAGGCCTAGGTTATGGCTAGGACGCGATTGGTCCGGCGTTGGCGCCGCAACATGGAAGTGCGCGACGACGCTGACTACGTCAACATGCTTGCCACACTGTCCGAGGGGTCGGTGCGGCGCAACTTCAACCCGTACACCGACATCGATTGGGACTCACCGGAATTCGCTGTCACCGAGAACGACCCTCGGTGGATCCTGCCGGAGACCGACCCGCTGGGCCGTCATCCCTGGTACCTGGCGCAGTCCGACGAGCGCAAGATCAAGATCGGGATGTGGCGACAGGCCAACGTGGCCAAGGTGGGACTGCACTTCGAATCCATCCTGATCCGCGGCCTGATGAACTACACGTTCTGGGTGCCCAACGGCTCGCCCGAATACCGGTACTGCCTGCACGAGTCGGTCGAAGAATGCAACCACACCATGATGTTCCAGGAGATGGTGAACCGGATAGGCGCCGACGTCCCGGGCATGCCGCGGATGCTCAAGTGGCTGTCGCCGTTGGTTCCGCTGGTGGCGGGGCCGCTGCCGGTAGCGTTCTTCATCGGCGTGCTCGCCGGCGAGGAGCCCATCGACCACACACAGAAAAATGTGCTGCGCGAAGGCAAGTCCCTGCACCCGATCATGGAACGGGTGATGGCGATCCACGTCGCCGAGGAAGCGCGCCACATCTCGTTCGCCCACGAGTTCCTGCGCAAGCGGGTGCCGGAATTGACCAAGAGGCAGCGGTTCTGGACCGCGTTGTACCTGCCGCTGACCATGAAGGTGCTCTGCCGCGCGATTGTGGTGCCGCCCAAGGCTTTCTGGCAGGAGTTCGACATCCCGCGCGAGGTCAAGAAGGAACTGTTCTTCCGGTCGCCGGAATCGCGTAAGTGGCTCAGCGACATGTTCGGCGACGTGCGAATGCTGGCCTATGACACCGGCCTGATGGAGACGCGCTCGGCGCGGCTGATGTGGCGGTTGTGCAAGATCAACGGCAAGCCGTCGCGCTACCGCAGCGAGCCGCAGCGCCAGCACCTGGCCTCGGTCCCGGCCGCGTAACGAGTCCGGTCTGTAGGTTTCATGCCGCACGTTATTACCCAGTCGTGCTGCAACGACGGGTCCTGTGTTTTCGCGTGTCCGGTGAATTGCATTCACCCCACGCCGGACGAGCCCGGCTTCGCCACCTCGGAGATGCTCTACATCGATCCGGCGGCCTGCGTGGACTGCGGCGCCTGCGTGAGCGCGTGCCCGGTCGGGGCCATCGCGCCCGACACCCGGTTGGACACCAACCAGCTGCCCTTCGTCGAAATCAACGCGTCGTTCTACCCGAAACGGCCCGAGGGTGAGAAGCTTCCGCCGACGTCGAAGCTGGCGCCGGTCATCCCGGCCGCCGAAGTGCGGGCCCGCCGCCGGCCGCTGACCGTGGCCATCGTCGGATCGGGTCCGGCGGCGATGTATGCCGCCGACGAGCTACTCACCCAGCACGGCGTGCGCGTCAACGTCTTTGAGAAGTTGCCCACCCCGTACGGGTTGGTGCGGGCCGGGGTGGCGCCCGATCACCAGAACACCAAGCGGGTCACCCGCCTCTTCGAGCGGGTCGCCGGCCACGAGCGCTTCCGCTTCTATCTCAACGTCGAGATCGGCGAACACCTCAGCCACGACGACCTGCTGGCTCACCACCACGCCGTGCTGTACGCCGTGGGTGCGCCCGACGACCGTCGCCTGGACATCGAGGGCATGGGTTTGGCCGGCACCGGGACCGCGACCGAATTGGTGGCCTGGATCAACGGTCATCCCGACTTCGCCGACCTGCCAGTCGATCTCGGCCACGAGCGGGTGGTAATCATCGGCAACGGGAACGTCGCCCTCGACGTCGCCCGGGTGCTCACCGCGGACCCCGACGACCTGGCCCGCACCGACATCGCCGACCACGCCTTGGCGGCGCTGCGCGGCTCGGCGGTGCGTGAGGTGGTGATCGCCGCCCGGCGCGGCCCGGCCCAGTCGGCGTTCACGTTGCCCGAGCTGATCGGGCTCACGGGCAGCTCCGAGGTCGTCCTCAGCGCGGCCGACCACGAACTGGTCGCGGCCGACCTGGCGACGGCGTCGGATCCCTTGACGAAAAACAAGCTGGAAATCCTGAGCACGCTCGGCGACGATTCGGCGCCGGCGGCACGCCCGCGGATCAGGCTGGCATACCGGCTCACCCCGACCCGTGTGCTGGGGGAGCAGCGTGTCTCCGGTCTGGAGTTCTCGGTCACCGGCACCGATGAGGCGCGCCGCCTGAACACGGGCCTGGTGCTGACGTCGATCGGCTACCGCGGCAAGCAGATTCGTGGGCTTCCCTATGACGAATCGTCGGCCGTGGTGCCCAACGACGGCGGGCGCGTCGTCGATCCCGCCTCGCGCGCACCCGTGCCCGGCGCGTACGTCGCGGGCTGGATCAAGCGGGGACCGAGCGGGTTCATCGGGACCAACAAGTCGTGCTCGTTTGAGACCGTGCAGGCCCTGGTGGCCGATTTCAACGCCGGCAAGCTGACCGAACCGGCGGCCAAGCCCGAGGCGCTGGCCGCCCTGGTGCGCTCCCGTCGGCCCGAGGCCGTCGACGCCGCGGGATGGCGTGCCATCGACGCCGCCGAAATCGCGCGCGGCAGCGGTGACGGCCGGCCCCGCAACAAGTTCACCGACGTCGCCGCGATGCTCGCGGCCGCCGCGACCGCCGAGCCGGCCCCGCCACCGCGACGCCGGCTCTTGGACCGGCTGCTCGGTTAATGCCGATGGCGGCGACCCGCCGCGCCCGGCCGCGGCCGCGCTTGCGATCGCCGCTAGCCGGCGCCCTGCCCGGACATCGCCGCGGTGATCTCTTCCATGCTGACCTCGCGGACCGGCTGCCCCAGCGACCAGTGGTGGCCGAACGGGTCGGCGACCACGCCGTAGCGGTCGCCCCAGAACTGGTCCTCCAACGGGGCCACCACGGTGGCACCGGCGTCCAGCGCCCGCTGGAAGCTGGCGTCGACGTCGGTGACGGTGAGGTGGATCGTCACCGGGGTGCCTCCCAGCGAGGTCGGTGTCATCGACTTGCCGCCACACACCTCCGGGAAGTCGTCGTTGAGCATCACCGTGAAGCCGTTGATGCGCAGCGCGGCGTGCACCAGTTTGCCGTCCGGGCGCGGCACGCGCCCGATCTCCTCGGCCCCAAAAGCGTTGACGTAGAAGTCGATTGCCGCGGCGGCATCGTCGACCACGAGGTGGGGGGACAGTGCGGGTTCGATGTTGATCGCCATCCTGATTCTCCTTGCTGTCGGTTCCGTCGCCTGCCCACCGCGGACAGGCTCACGACGTATGACTGCGTCGGCGACGCAAAGTCATCGCGCGACAGCAACCATTAGATCGCCGGGCACCGACAACCAGGAAGGCCTCAGGCGTTGGTGAGGCTGCGGTCCCAACCCTCGACGGATTCCGGGCTGCGCGGGGCAGGGCCCACGTAGATGGCCGACGGCCGGACCAGCTTGCCCAGCCGCTTCTGCTCGAGGATGTGGGCGCACCACCCGGCGGTGCGTCCGCAGGTGAACATCGCCGGCATCATGTTGGCCGGCACCCGGGCGAAGTCCAGGATGACCGCAGCCCAGAACTCGACGTTGGTCTCGATGGCCCGGTCCGGGCGCCGCTCCCGCAGCTCGGCCAGCGCGGCCTGCTCCAGCGCCACGGCAACCTCGTGGCGCGGTGCGCCCAGCCGCTCGGCGGTGGCGCGCAGCACCCGCGCCCGCGGATCCTCGGCGCGGTACACCCGGTGCCCGAATCCCATCAGCTTGTCGCCGCTGTCCAAGATCTTCTTCACCAGGCCGCGCGCGTCGCCGGTGCGCTCGACCTCTTCGATCATCGGCAGCACCCGCGCCGGCGCGCCCCCGTGCAGGGGACCGCTCATCGCGCCGATCGCCCCGGACAGCGCCGCCGCCACGTCGGCGCCGGTGGAGGCGATCACGCGCGCGGTGAACGTCGAGGCGTTCATCCCGTGCTCGGCGGCCGAAACCCAGTAGGCGTCAATCGCTTCGACGTGGCGCGGGTCCGGCTCGCCCTGCCAGCGCGTCATGAAACGGGCAGTGACCGTTTCGCATTCGTCGATCACCCGCTGGGGCACCGCGGGCTGATAGATGCCGCGCGCGGACTGGGCAACGTAGGACAGCGCCATGACGGACGCCCGGGCCAGCTGGTTGCGGGCGGTGGCGTCATCGGTGTCCAGCAGCGGCTTGTACCCCCAGATCGGGGCGAGCATCGCCAGGCCGGCCTGCACGTCGACGCGCACGTCGCCGGTGTGGATGGGCAGCGGGAACGGCTCGGCGGGCGGCAGCCCGTGGCCGAACTTTCCGTCGACCAGCAACGCCCACACGTCGCCGAAAGTGACCTGCTGACCCACCAGGTCTTCGATATCGACACCGCGGTAGCGCAGCGCGCCGCCGTCTTTATCCGGCTCGGCGATTTCGGTGGTGAAGGCGACCACGCCTTCGAGGCCGGGGACAAAGTCTTCGGGGACCACAGTCATGCCGAAAATTCTCGCACCCCCCGCTCGGGCCGACGCTACCGGCCGGTAGCAAGCGCCGGTAGCGTTGACGCGATGGCACGACGGGACCCCGAGCCAGGAAAAGAGCACCTGCAAAGAATGCGTGTGGAATACGGATCGGCGGAGAAGGACGGCAGTCCCGATCTCGACGCGGACTGGCTCGGCGATGGTTGGGTTTCGTTGTTGCGCAAATGGATCGACGACGCCGAGCGATCGGGTGTCGCCGAGCCCAACGCGATGGTGCTGGCCACCGTCACCGCCGACGGGCGGCCGGCGAGCCGATCGGTGCTGTGCAAGGGCGTCGACGAGACCGGGATCACCTTTTTCACCAACTATGACTCGGCCAAGGGCGGCGATCTGGCCGCGACGCCGTACGCCGCGGTCACGTTTCCCTGGTACCAGCTCGGCCGCCAGGTCCACGTCCGCGGCCCGGTGAGCAAGGTCACTGCGGAGGCGACCCAGGAGTACTGGTCGAAACGACCGCGCGGATCACAGCTGGGCGCCTGGGCCTCGCATCAGTCGCAACCGATCGCGTCGCGGGCGGCCCTGCTGGGCCAGCTGGAGGAGGTGACCGCGCGCTTCGCCGACCGCGAGCAGGTTCCGGTGCCGCCGGGCTGGGGCGGCTATCTCATCGCGCCCGAGGTGGTCGAGTTCTGGCAGGGACGGGAAAACCGGTTGCATAACCGCATCCGGGTCAGCGGCGGTCGCATCGAGCGCCTCCAGCCGTAGCGTGCCCGCGCGGCGGCTAACTTGGCTGGCGATGGACGAAACGGAGTCGGTACGTCGGATCTGGACGGCGCTCGGGCTGCCCGGCATCGTCGACGTGCACACGCACTTCATGCCCAAATCCGTGATGGACAAGGTGTGGCGGTACTTCGATGACGCCGGCCCGCTGGTGGGACGGCATTGGCCGATCGCCTACCGCAGCGACGAACAACAGCGACTGCGAACCCTCCGCGGCTTTGGGGTCCGGGCGTTCACGGCGCTGATCTATCCGCACAAGCCGCACATGGCGGCCTGGTTGAACCAGTGGGGCCGATCGTTCGCGGCGACGACGCCCGACTGCCTGCACACCGCGACGCTGTACCCCGAACCCGGCGTCGAGGACTACGTCGGTCAGGCCATCGCGTCCGGCGCCCGCGTATTCAAGGCCCACATTCAGGTCGGCCGCTACAGCCCCACCGACCCGTTGCTCGACGGCGCCTGGGGCGTCATCGAAGACGCCGCGATCCCCGTGATCATCCACTGCGGCTCGGGTCCCGTCCCCGGCGAACACACCGGCGTCGGGCCCGTCGCGGCACTGCTCGCGCGCCATCCGCACCTGCGGTTGATCATCGCCCACCTGGGCATGCCCGAGTACACGGATTTCCTCGACCTGGCCGAGCGCTACGACGACGTGCGGCTCGACACCACGATGGCGTTCACCCCGTTCGTCGAGGAGGCCATGCCCTTCCCGCCCGCCGAGTACGGACGCCTCCGTGATCTCGCCGACCGCATACTTTTCGGGAGCGACTTTCCCAACATCCCGTACGGCTACGTCGACGCGGTCGAGGTCCTCACCCGGCTGCCCGGCATCGACGATGTGTGGCTGCGAAAGGTGTTACACGACAACGCCGCTCACGCCTTCGGGTTGGCCGGGCCGATGTCCACGGCGGGGTGATGGGCGCCGCTTTCCGGGACAATGGCGGTGCGCCGTACCTGTTGTGGCCCGCGCCACGGCAGATCCGCGCGGCACGCGTCGCCGACCGCCGGGCGCGCAGCGGCGAAAGACACGAGCTGCCGGGATCGTCACCGCGCTACCTGATGAAAGCTTAAGGAAGGTTCCCAGACCCGACCCCGGACGGGCGCCTCGTCGCGATAACGACTACCTTCAGCTGTAAGCACCAAGTCAGGGGCAGCCATATCAGCCGGAAGCACGAAGGGGTTCTCGTGGCCGACACCGACGACACCGCCACTCTGAAGTACCCGGGCGGTGAGACCGACCTGGAGATCGTCAGCGCCACCGAAGGCGCCGACGGCATCGCGCTGGGCTCGCTGTTGTCCAAGACCGGCTACACCACGTTCGACAACGGCTTCGTCAACACCGCGTCGTGCAAGAGCTCCATCACCTACATCGACGGCGACGCCGGAATCCTGCGTTACCGCGGCTACCCGATCGAGCAACTGGCCGAGAAGTCGACCTTCATCGAGGTGAGCTACCTCCTGATCTACGGTGAGCTGCCCAGCAAGGAGCAGCTGGCCGAGTTCACCAAGCGGATTCAGCTGCACACCATGCTGCACGAGGACCTGAAGCGGTTCTTCGACGGATTTCCGCGCAACGCCCACCCGATGCCGGTGCTGTCCAGCGCGGTCAACGCGCTCTCGGCGTACTACCCGGATTCCCTCGACCCGACCGACAACGAGCAGGTCGAGTTGTCCACCATCCGGCTGTTGGCCAAGCTGCCGACCATCGCCGCCTACGCGTACAAGAAGTCGGTCGGTCAGCCGTTCCTCTACCCGGACAACTCGCTGACCCTGGTGGAGAACTTCCTGCGCATGACGTTCGGCCTACCGGCCGAGCCGTACCAGGCGGACCCCGAGATCATCCGGGCGCTGGACATGCTGCTCATCCTGCACGCCGACCACGAACAGAACTGCTCGACGTCGACGGTGCGGCTGGTCGGGTCGTCGCAGGCGAACCTGTTCACCTCCGTTTCCGGTGGGATCAACGCGCTGTGGGGCCCGCTGCACGGCGGCGCCAACCAGGCGGTCCTCGAGATGCTCGAGCAGATTCGCGAAAGCGACGACAACGTCAGTGAATTCGTCCGCAAGGTGAAGAACCGCGAGGCCGGCGTCAAGCTGATGGGCTTCGGCCACCGCGTCTACAAGAACTACGACCCGCGGGCCCGCATCGTCAAGGAGCAGGCGGACAAGATCCTGGCCAAGCTCGGCGGCGACGACGACCTGCTCAGCATCGCCAAGGAGCTCGAAGAGGCGGCGCTGACCGACGACTACTTCGTCGAACGCAAGCTGTACCCCAACGTCGACTTCTACACCGGCCTGATCTACCGCGCCCTCGGGTTCCCGACCCGGATGTTCACCGTGCTGTTCGCGCTGGGCCGGATGCCCGGCTGGATCGCGCACTGGCGTGAGATGCACGACGAGGGCGACAGCAAGATCGGCCGTCCGCGCCAGATCTACACCGGCTACACCGAGCGCGACTACGCGACGATCGACGCGCGCTAGTTTCCTGCCGAGCAGACGCAGAATCGCCTGCGGGCGGCGGGATTTACGCGATTCTCTGCCTGGTCGCGAGGGAGGCGAGCACTGCCATCGCCGCGTTGTGCCCGCCGATGCCCGACACCGCCCCACCGCGGCGAGCGCCCGAGCCGCACAACATGATTCGTTCGTGAGCGGTGGCCACGCCCCACTGCCTCGCCGGGGTGTCCAGCGGATCGTCGTCATCGGCGAACGGCCACGACAGCCCGCCGTGGAAAATGTTGCCGCCGCTCATGCCGAGGGTGCGCTCGAGATCTGATGTGGTCGTCGTCTCGATGCACGGGCGCCCCTGCGCATCGTGCAGCAGCAGTTCTTGAATCGGTTCGGCCAGAACAGCATTCAGCGATCCCAGCACCTTGTCGGTGAGCCGATCGCGCAGCGCGTCCGGGTCGGCGTCGCCGAACAGCGCGTGCGGGGTGTGCAGGCCGAACACCGTCATCGTCTGGGCGCCCGAGCGGCGCTGGTCATCGGACAGGATGCTGGGATCGGTCAGGGAGTGGCAATACGCTTCGCACGGCAGGGGATTCGGCGGTTGCCCCGCGGCCGCCTGGGTATAGGCCGTATCCAGTTGCGTCCAGGTCTCGTTGACGTGGAACGTGCCGGCGAAGGCCTGGTCGGGTGTGACGCCCCGGTCGCGTAGGCGGGGCAGGCGCCGCAGCACCATGTTCACCTTGACCTGCGCGCCGCCGTCCGCCGGTGGCGGTTCGTCGCCGAGCAGCCCGGCCAGCACGGTGGGCGTGACGCCGGCGAGGACGAACCGGGCCCGGACCCGGCGCTCATGGCCGCCGCTGCGATAGCGCACTTCGCCGCTCGGGTCGAGCGCGTAAACCTCTGCGCCGCTGATAATTTCGGCACCGTGGCCGACGGCGGCCGCGGCCAGGGCGGTGGTCAGCGCGCCCATCCCGCCGATCGGGACGTCCCAGTCCCCGGTGCCGCCGCCGAGCACGTGGTACAGGAAGCAGACGTTCTGCGTCAACGACTCATCGTCGAGGCGCGCGAAGGTGCCGATGAGGGCGTCCGTGGCCATCACCCCGCGAACCAGGTCGTTGCCCACCGCGTCGGTGATGGCCTCGCCGACCGGTTCCTCGATCAGGGCTTCCCAGGCGGCCGCCGCGCGGCGGTCGTTGCTTTCCAGTACGTGGCGGCGGGCCTGCTCGCGGCTGCGCAGCGGTTCGAGCAGCGTCGGCCACAGCCGCTCGGTCACCAGCCGGCAGCGCTGGTAGAAGTCCGCGAAGCCCTGGGCGTCGTCGGCCGCGCCGATGGCGGCGAAGGTGTTACCGGGCGCCCCGATCAGCAGCCCGCTGCGGCCGCCGGTGGCGGGGTCGGGCGTGTACGACGAATAGGGACGCCGGGCCAGCCGAATCCCGGCGCCCAGGTCCTCGACGATGCGGCTCGGTAGCAGGCTGACCAGATAGGAGTAGCGCGACAGCCGGACGCCGACCCCGTCGAAGGGTTGCGCCGAGATCGCGGCCCCGCCGGTCTGTTCCAGCCGTTCCAGCAGGCGCACCCGCAGGCCGGCCCGCGCGAGGTAGGCCGCCGCGACGAGGCCGTTGTGCCCGCCCCCGACGACGGCGACGTCCACCGCGTCGTCGGCGTCCGCGTGGCCGCTCAGCTCAGGTAGCCCTCGACCTCGTCGGGCGGCCGCACCTCCGCCTCGCGCGGGTCGCCGCCGCTCTCGCGGAGCGCCCGGCGCTGCCGCAGCAGATCCCAGCACTGGTCGAGTTCGATCTCCATGCGCCGAAGGCGGTCATGTTCCTCCGACGTGTCGATGTCACCGCGCTGCAGTTGGGCCCGCAGCGCTTTTTCTTCGGCGACCAGTTCGCGGATGTGTGCCAGGGTGTCGTTGTCGGTGGGTTTGCTGCCGTTGGCCATCGCTCCAGTCTGCCCGACTCGGGAGGGGGCGGATAGCCGCCGACGGCCCGCGGCTAACTGGGTCCGGGTAGTCGCAGCACCAGCCGCGCACCGCCCAGCGGGCTGCTTTCCAGCTCGGCAGTCCCGCCGTGCAGCTCGGCCTGCTGGGCTACCAAGGCCAATCCCAGGCCCGACCCGGAATGCGAGGCCGTCGATCCGCGGGAGAACCGCGCGAACACCACCTGGCGCTCGTCCTCCGGGACGCCGCGCCCGTTGTCGTCGATGGCGATCTCCACGCCGGCGCGGGAGCTGACCGCCGACAGCTCGACGCGGGTGGCGCCGCCATGCTTGACGGCATTGGCGATCGCGTTGTCGACCGCGAGGCGCAACCCGGCCGGCAGCCCGACGATGATGCAGGTGGGCGAGGGCACCAGTGAGACGTCGACCCCGGGGTAGACGCGGGTGGCGTCGTGGGCGGCGCGGTCGAGCAGCTCGGTGATGTCGACCGGCACGTGATCGTCGGACGTCGACAGCTCGCCCTGGGCCAGGCGCTCGAGGGCGGTCAGCGTGGCCTCGATGCGCGACTGCGTGCGGATGACGTCGCCCAGCACCTCTTTGCGTTGTTCGTCCGGCATGTCCAGGGTGGAGAGCACTTCGAGGTTGGTGCGCATCGCGGTCAGGGGGGTGCGCAGCTCGTGCGAGGACACGGCGGCGAAGTCGCGCGCAGACGCGAGCGCATCCTTGGTCCGGTCCTGCTCGGTCCAGATGCGCTGCAGCATGCCCCGCATGGCCTCGGCGATCTCGACCGCCTCGGTGGCACCGCGCACCGCCACTTGCGGCCGTTCGTCGGCGTCGATCGAACGGGCTTGCTGGGCCAGGCGTTTGAACGGCCGCACCGCGAAAGCCGCCAGGAGCCAAGCGAACACCGCCGCCGCGCCGATCGACAGCGCACAGATCAGGATCACCCGGCGATGCAGGTTGTTGGTCTGGGCGATCGTGTCGTAGTACGTCGCGCCCACTGCCACCGTCGCCGGCTGCGGCGTGGCGACCTCCAAGGTTCGGACGCGATAGCGCACCCCGTTGATGTAGGTGTCTGCATACCCCACCTCCAGCGGCGGCAGTGTGACGTCCGAGTTGGACTTGACCTGGCCGTCGCGCCGGACGGTGATCACGGTGTCCTGGTCGTGGGGTGCGCGCGGGATGTCGTCGAGGCCCCGGGGCAGGAAGGGGATGGCGAAACCGGCCGCCTCGTCCAGGCGGCGGTCCAGCCGCTCCTTCCAGGCGCTGGTGATGCCGAACCACACGACCGCCCCCGCGATCACCACCACGATCGCGGTGCCGATCGCCGTCGCGACCGCGACCCGGGCCCGTAGCGACGGCGTACGGGTCAGGATCCGGGACAGGAAGTTCATGGCCGCTCGACCGGGTTACTGCATGCGCAGCACGAATCCCACTCCGCGCACGGTGTGCAGCAGCCGGGGCCCGCCGTGGGCCTCGAGCTTGCGGCGCAGGTATCCGATGAAGACGTCGACGACGTTGGTGTCGGCGGCAAAGTCATAGCCCCATACCAGCTCGAGTAGCTGCGCACGGGACAGGACCGCGGTCTTGTGTTCGGCCAGCACCGCCAGCAGGTCGAATTCCCGCTTGGTCAGGTCGACGTCGACGCCGTTGACGCGAGCCCGCCGGCCGGGGATGTCGACTTCCAGCGGTCCCACCGTGATGGTCTCCGACGAGGAGGTGGCGGTGGCGCCGCGGCGGCGCAGCAGCGCTTTGACCCGCGCGACCAGCTCGGCCAGCACGAACGGTTTGACCAGGTAATCGTCGGCGCCGGCCTCCAGGCCCGCCACCCGGTCGTCGACCGAGCTGCGGGCGGAGAGCACGCAGACCGGGACGTCGTTGTCCATGGCGCGCAGCGCGGTGACGACGCTGACCCCGTCCAGCACCGGCATGTTGATGTCGAGCACGATCGCGTCCGGCCGCGTTTCGGTGGCGCTGCGCAACGCCTCGGCGCCGTCGACCGCGGTCGACACCTCGAACCCGGACAGGCGCAGGCCACGTTCCAGCGACGCGAGCACATCGGAGTCGTCGTCGACGACCAAGACCCGAGGTGAGCTAGCTCCTGTGTCCATGCCGCCCATCTTGCCTGATTGCCGCCTATGGATGCGGGAGGCACCACCGTCGCGAGCGTTTCAGGGCAGACCGATGTTGCGGTAGCGCTGCAGCCGGGCGGCCAGCCGCTCGGAGGCGGGTATCCCGCGCAACGCCTGCACCTCGGCGGCGATGGCGCGTGAGAGTCGCCGCGAGAACTCGACGGGCTCGTCGGCGGCATCGGGATGTTCCGCGACGACGACGTCGACGATCCCGGACGCCAACAGGTCGGTCGACCGGATGCCTTGTGCGGCGGCAAGTTCGGCGGCGTGATCGGTGTCGCGGAAGACGATCGCGCTCGCGCCTTCCGGCGGTAGCGGCGCCAGCCAGCCGTGCAGCGCGGCCAACACCCGATCGGCCGGCACCATCGCCAGCGCCGGCCCGCCGCTGCCCTGGCCCAGCAGCACGGAGACCGTCGGGGTGTCCAGGGTCACCAGCTCGGCCAGGCACTGGGCGATCTGCCCGGCGAGCCCGCCCTGTTCGGCGTCGGCCGACAGCGCCGGTCCCGCCGTGTCGATCACCAGCACCAGCGGCAGGCGCAACTCGGCGGCCAGCGCCATGCCGCGCCGGACCTCGCGCAACGACGCGGGGCCCACGGTGCTCGCCCGGCCGCCCGCTATCCGCCGCTGGCCGAGCACCACCACCGGCTGACCGGCGAATCGGGCCAGCGCCAGCAGCGTCGTCGCCGCCTCTCCCCGGCCGGTCCCCGACAACAGCACCTGGTCGGTTGCGCCGTGCCGCAACAGAAGTCCGACGCCCGGCCGGTCCGGACGCCGCGATGCCACCACCGAATCCCACGCCGCGACGTCGGGTGTCGGTTCGGGTGGTGGCGGCGTGGGCAGCGGCCCGGGCGGGTCGGCGATGACGGTCATCGCTCGGTCCAGCGTCGGGCGCAGCTCGTCGAGCGGGATGACGTCGTCGATCACGCCGTGCCGCTGCAGGTTCTCCGCGGTCTGCACGCCCTCGGGGAACGGTTCGCCGTAGAGCAGCTGGTACACGCGAGGTCCGAGGAAGCCGATCAACGCGCCCGGTTCGGCGAGCGTGACGTGGCCCAGCGAGCCCCACGACGCGAAGACCCCACCGGTGGTCGGATTGCGCAGATAGACCAGGTAGGGCAGGTGAGCCCGGGTGTGCAGCCGGACGGCCGCGGCGATCTTCACCATCTGCAGGAACGCGACCGTGCCCTCTTGCATGCGGGTGCCGCCGGAGCTCGGCGAGGCCAGTAGCGGCAGCCCCTCGGCGGTCGCCCGCTGCACCGCCGCGGTGATCCGTTCGGCGGCGGCCACCCCGATCGAGCCACCCAGAAAGCCGAATTCGCAGACCACCACCGCGACCCGGCGCCCGAAGATGCGCCCTTCGCCGGTCAGCACGGATTCGTCCAGGCCCGTCGCGGCGCGGGCATCGGCCAGCTCTCGCGCATAGGCGGCGCTGGCCGGCACGGCGAGCGGCTCGCTGTCCCAGCGGATGAAGGAATTCTCGTCCAGGACCGCGTCGCGTAGTTGACCAGCCGTGATACGACTCACGTGACGAGGCTATATAGGGTGGCTGCCATGATCGGTGTCAGCCAGGCCGAAGCGGTTTTGACCATCGAGTTGCAGCGCCCCGAGCGCCGCAACGCCTTGAATTCCCAGCTCGTCGAGGAGCTGCGCGAGGCGGTGCTGAAGGCGGGCGACGGCTCCACCCGGGCGATCGTGCTGACCGGGCAGGGCACGGTGTTCTGCGCCGGCGCGGACCTGAGCGGTGACGCATTCGCCGCCGACTATCCCGACCGCCTCATCGAGCTGCACAGGGTCTTGGACGCCACCCTCATCCCGGTGATCGGCGCCATCAACGGCCCGGCCATCGGCGCGGGCCTGCAGCTGGCCATGCAATGCGATCTCCGGGTCGTCGCGCCGGACGCCTTCTTCCAATTCCCCACATCGAAATACGGTCTGGCCCTTGACAACTGGAGCATCCGGCGCCTGGCTTCACTGGTCGGTCACGGCCGGGCCCGCGCGATGCTGCTGGCCGCCGAAAAGCTGACGGCGGACGTGGCCCTGCAGACCGGGATGGCCAACCGCATCGGGATGCTGTCCGACGCCCAGGCCTGGGCCGCCGAGATCGCCGGCCTGGCCCCGCTGGCGATCCAGCACGCCAAGCGGGTGCTCAACGACGACGGCGCCATCGAGGAGGCCGGCCCGGTGCACAAGGAGCTTTTCGACAAGGCGTGGGGCAGCCAGGACGTCATCGAGGCCCAGGTCGCGCGTATCGAGAAGCGGCCACCGAAGTTCCAGGGGGCCTGACGAGCCATGCGGGGGACGCTACGGCTGATCGCCGGCACGGCGTCGCTGGCGGGCGGGGGTTGGCTGCTGCGCGCGCTGCACGGCGCGCCGGACGCCCTCGGCGCCCACCCCGCATCGATCGCCGCGGCGACCGCGGGGTCCCCGAACTGTCGCGACGGCGTCTTCGTCAACCTCGAGCCCGCCTCGGAAACCAAGATGGACCGCGAGCAACTGCGGCTCATCGCGTGGGAGCTGGTCGGCAACCGGGGTGGAAGCCGGCCGCGCGGGCCGATCCCGCTGACGGCCCCCGGGGTCTTCCGCGCGGATCCCAGCGGGCTGGCCGTCAGCTGGTTCGGCCACTCCACGGCGCTGGTGGAAATCGACGGCTACCGGGTGCTCACCGATCCGGTGTGGAGCGACCGGTGTTCGCCGTCGGACGTCGTCGGGCCGCAGCGGCTGCACCCGCCGCCGATTCAACTCGAGGGGTTGCCCGCCGTCGACGCGGTGGTGATCAGCCACGATCACTACGACCACCTCGACATCGACACGATTCGGGCGTTGGCCCGCACGCAGCGGTCCCCGTTCTTCGTTCCGCTCGGTGTCGGCGCCCACCTGCGCAGGTGGGGGATACCCGAGCACCGCATCGTCGAGCTCGATTGGCACCAGAGCGCGACGGTCGACGAGCTCACCGTGGTGTGCGTGCCGGCGCGGCATTTTTCGGGGCGCTTCCTGGATCGCAACACGACGCTGTGGGCGTCGTGGGTCTTTCGCGGGCCGACCCATCGCGCGTACTTCGGCGGCGACACCGGGTACACGAAGAGCTTCGCCCAGATCGGCGCCGACCACGGACCGTTCGACCTGACCCTGCTGCCCATCGGGGCCTACAACACGGCGTGGCCCGACGTGCACATGAACCCCGAGGAGGCGCTGCGGGCGCACCTGGACGTCACCGACGGGGGGCTGTTGGTGCCGATCCACTGGGGCACCTTCCGGTTGGCCCCGCACCCGTGGGCCGAACCGGTCGAGCGGCTGCTCGCCGCCGCGGAGCCCGAGCAGGTGAACGTGGCGGTTCCGGTGCCGGGCCAGCGCATTGATCTCGCGGCCCCGGTGAAATCGAACCCGTGGTGGCAGCTCTGATTCCGGAGTCCGGCAACCCCACCGCGTTAGAGTGCGCCATGACCAAACGCGCGGTCGCTGCCATCTCGGTGCTGCTCGGATTGACGGGATGCGGCTCCGCGCAGCCGACCGCCGGGGCCCCGTCCACACTGTCTGACGTCCCGCCCAACCAAGTGGCCGGCGTGGCGATTCCTGCCGGCCGCATCGACGATGCCGTCGCCAAGATCGACGGCCTGGTCGGCGACCTGATGAAGAACACCGGCGTGCCGGGAATGGCGGTCGCCGTTGTCCACGGCGGGAAAGTGTTGTACGCCAAGGGCTTCGGTGTCAAGGATGTGAGCAAGGGCGACGGGCAAGGCAACAAGGTGGACGCCGACACCGTCTTCCAGCTGGCCTCGGTGTCCAAATCGGTTGGCGCGACGGTGATCGCGCACGAGGTCAGCGATCACGTCGTCGCCTGGGACACCCCAGTGGCCGCAAAGTTGCCCTGGTTCACGCTCGGCGATCCCTATGTCAGCAGCCATGTGACCGTCGCCGACGTGTATTCGCATCGCTCCGGGCTGCCCGATCACGCGGGCGACAAACTCGAAGACCTGGGCTACGACCGTCGTCAGACCCTCGAGCGGCTCAGGTATCTGCCGCTGGCACCCTTCCGGATCAGCTACGCCTACACCAACTATGGGATCACCGCCGGCGCGGAGGCCGTGGCGGCCGCGGCCGGCAAGTCATGGGAGGACCTGTCCGACGAGGTGCTCTACCGCCCCCTGGGAATGACGTCGACGAGTTCGCGCTTCGCCGACTTCATCGCCCGGCCCAACCGTGCGGTCAACCACATCAAGGTCGCCGACAAGTGGGAGGCCCGCTTCCAGCGTGACCCCGATCCCCAGTCACCCGCGGGCGGCGTGAGTTCCTCGGTGAACGACATGGCGCGCTGGCTGATGATGGTGCTGGGCAACGGAACGTACAACGGCCGGCGGATCGCCTCGCCGGAAGCCCTGCTGCCCGCCACCAGCCCGCAGATGGTGTCGGCGCCCGCGACGAACCCCAAGGCGCGCACGGGATTCTACGGATACGGCTTCAACGCGTCGGTCGACTCCTCGGGCCGCACCGAGTACAGCCATTCCGGCGCTTTCGATTTGGGGGCGGCGACGAACTTCGTGGCGATGCCGTCGGAGGACTTGGGCATCATCGCGCTGACCAACGGTGCGCCCTACGGCATCCCGGAAACGCTGACCGCCGAATTCATGGACCTCGTCCAGTACGGCCAGATCCGCGAGGATTGGGGCCCCTTGTACAAGAAGGCGATCGGCTGGCTGAACGATCCGGTGGGCTCGCTGGTCGGCAAGCAACCCCCCGCCAACGCCGCCCCGGCCAAGCCGCTCGGCGACTACACCGGCGTGTACGCCAGCGACTACTGGGGCCCGGCCATCGTGACCGAACACGACGGCGCCCTGCAATTGGCGATGGGCCCGAAAAACCGGACGGTCACCCTCACCCACTGGGACGGCGACACCTTCGCGTTCCCATTGACCGACGAAAACGCACCGCCCGGAACGATTTCCAAAGCTGTGTTCTCCGGCAACACCCTCAACCTGGAGTACTACGACTCGGAGAAGCTGGGGACCTTCGCCCGATGAGCCTATCGCTGATCCACGGCCTGACCGATGCCGAGGTGGCCCAGCGCGTTGCCGACGGCCAGAGCAACGCGGTACGGAAACGCGCGACGCGCAGCATCACCGATATCGTCCGGGCCAACGTGTTCACCCGGATCAACGCGATCCTGGGGGTGTTGCTGCTGATCGTGCTGTCGACGGGTTCGCTGATCAACGGGATGTTCGGCCTGCTGATCATCGCCAACAGCGTCGTCGGCATGGTTCAGGAGATCCGGGCCAAGCAGACACTGGACAAGCTCGCGATCGTCGGGCAAGCAAAACCATTGGTGCGCAGGCAATCCGGGACGCGGGCGGTGCCGCCCGAGGAGGTGGTGCTCGACGACATCATCGAGCTGGGGCCCGGTGATCAGGTCGTCGTCGACGGAGAGGTCGTCGAAGAGGCGAACCTGGAAGTCGACGAGTCGCTGCTGACCGGTGAGGCCGACCCGATCTCCAAGGCCGTCGGCGGCGCGGTGATGTCGGGCAGTTTCGTCGTCGCGGGCGCCGGCGCCTACCGGGCCACCAAGGTCGGGCCGGACGCCTACGCGGCCAAGCTCGCCGAGGAGGCCAGCAAGTTCACCCTGGTGAAATCCGAACTGCGCAACGGCATCAACCGCATCCTGCAGTTCATCACCTACCTGTTGGTGCCCGCCGGCCTGCTGACGATCTACACCCAGCTGTTCACCACGCACGCGGGCTGGCGGGAGTCCGTGCTGCGGACGGTGGGCGCGCTGGTGCCGATGGTGCCCGAAGGGCTCGTCCTGCTGACATCGGTCGCGTTCGCTGTCGGGGTGGTCCGGCTCGGTCAGCGCCGCTGCCTGGTGCAGGAGCTTCCCGCCATCGAGGGACTCGCGCGGGTCGACGTGGTCTGCGCGGACAAGACGGGCACCCTGACCGAAAGCGGCATGCGGGTCGCGCGGGTCGACGAGCTCGACGATGCCGAGGATCGGGATCGGATCGCCGACGTGCTGGCCGCGTTGGCCGCCGCCGACCCGCGGCCCAACGGCAGCATGCGGGCGATCGCCGAGACCTATCACGAGCCCCCCGGCTGGACCGCCACGGCGACAGCACCTTTCAAGTCGGCCACCAAATGGAGCGGCGTGTCCTTCGAAGGCCACGGCAACTGGGTGATGGGGGCGCCCGACGTGTTGCTCGAGCCTGCGTCCGCGGCGGCTGGACAGGCGGAGCGGATCGGGGCGCAAGGGCTGCGGGTGCTGCTTGTAGGCGCCGGGGAGGTGGCCGTCGACCACCCGAATGCACCCGGGCATGTCATCCCCGTCGCACTGGTGGTCCTCGAACAGAAGGTCCGCCCGGACGCGCGGGAGACGCTGGATTACTTTGCCGATCAGGGTGTTGTGGTCAAAGTGTTGTCCGGGGACAATGCCGTCTCGGTCGGCGCCGTCGCCGACAAGCTCGGGCTGCACGGCGAGACGATGGATGCGCGCCAACTATCCTCAGACCCGGTGCAATTGGCTGACGCGCTGGACACCCATACCACGTTCGGCCGGGTGCGGCCGGATCAGAAGCGCGCCGTTGTGCACGCCCTGCAATCGCACGGACACACCGTCGCGATGACCGGTGATGGCGTCAACGACGTGCTGGCCCTCAAGGACGCCGATATCGGTGTCGCGATGGGGGCCGGCAGCCCGGCTTCCCGTGCCGTCGCACAGATCGTCCTGCTGGACAACAGGTTTGCCACGCTACCGTACGTGGTCGGCGAGGGCCGACGCGTGATCGGCAACATCGAGCGGGTCGCCAACCTGTTCCTGACCAAGACGGTGTACTCGGTGCTGCTGGCGTTGTTGGTGGGCATCGAATGCCTGTTTTCCAAAGCGTTGAAAGCCGATCCGTTGCTGTATCCGTTCCAGCCGATCCACGTCACCATCGCGGCGTGGTTCACCATCGGAATACCGTCGTTCATCCTGTCCCTGGCGCCCAACATCGAGCGCGCCGAGCCCGGTTTCGTGCGCCGGGTGCTGAGCTCGGCGCTGCCGTCCGGGCTGATCGTCGGCACCGCGACCTTCGCGTCGTACCTGGCCGCCTACCCTGGCCGGCACGCCGGCTTCCAGCAACAGGATCAGGCGTCGACCGCGGCCCTGATCACCTTGCTCATGACGGCCCTGTGGGTGCTCGCGGTGGTCGCACGGCCCTACCAGTGGTGGCGGGTGGCGCTCGTAATCGTCTCGGGCCTGGCGTATGTGGTGATCTTCAGCCTCCCCCTGGCCCGCAAGCAGTTCCTGCTGGATCCGTCCAATGTCACGGTGACCGCGACCGCGCTGGGGATCGGTCTGCTGGGCGTAGCCGCGGTCGAGGCCATGTGGTGGATCCGCGCCAGGATGCTGGGCGTGCAGCCGCGGCTGTGGCGCTGAGCACAGCGAACTCGGCGCCGGCCGGTTTCACCGGGCAAGTACGATGCCGGAAAAAGGGAGGGCACATGGGATTCCTGGACAAGGCCAAGGATCTGTTGTGGCAGAACGCCGACAAGGTCGAGACGGCCATCGACAAGGCAGGCGAGTTCGTCGACGAAAAGACGCAGGGCAAATACTCCGACACCATTCACCAGGTGCAGGAGCAGGCGAAGAAGGCGGCCGGCGCCGCGGACACGGGCGACCAGCAGAACTGAGCCATGGCCAAGCTTTCCGGATCCATCGATGTCCCGCTGCCGCCCGAGGTGGCCTGGCAGCACGCCTCCGACCTGTCCCGGTACAAGGATTGGCTGACCATCCACCGGGTGTGGCGCAGCGCATTGCCCGACGAGATCGAGAAGGGCTCGGTCGTCGAGTCGATTGTCGAGGTCAAGGGCATGCCCAACCGGATCAAATGGACGGTCGTGCGCTACAAGCCACCCGAGGGCATGACGCTCAACGGCGACGGAGTCGGCGGGGTCAAGGTCAAGCTGATGGCCAAGATCCAGCCCAAAGGGGACGGCTCCCTCGTCAGTTTCGACGTGCACCTCGGTGGCCCCGCACTGTTCGGCCCCATCGGCATGATCGTCGCCGCCGCACTGCGCGGCGATATCGACCAGTCGCTGGAGAACTTCGTGACGGTGTTCACCCGGCCCGATCCGAGCAGCAACGGGCATCGCTGATCGCCCGCCGATGAGTTTTCGCCTCGGGCGCGGTCGATAGTGTGAACCCCCTTTCTTCCGGGGACACATCATCAGGAGGTCACCATGCCTATTCGTGACAGCGCCCCGCTGGGCGCCCCATGCTGGATCGATCTGACCACGTCCGACGTCGCCCGCGCCCAGGATTTCTACGGCACGGTCTTCGGCTGGACGTTCGAATCCGCCGGGCCCGAGTACGGCGGATATGTCAACGCAGCCAAGGGCGGCCACCCCGTCGCCGGGATCATGGCCAACCGGGCCGGGGCCGAGGCGCCGGACCGCTGGGTTACCTATTTCCACACCGCCGACATCCAGACCACGCTGGCCGCGGTGACCGGGGCGGGCGGTTCGGTCTGCATGGCGATGGAGGTGCCCGCCAAGGGCCATATGGGCCTGGCGACCGACCCCGCCGGCGCGACGTTCGGTTTGTGGCAGCCGCTGCAGCACCGCGGTTTCGAGATCATCGGAGCGGCCGGCGCCCCCGTCTGGCATCAGCTGACCACCCGCGACTACGGTGCGGCCCTCGACTTCTACCGCGACGTCCTCGGCTGGCGTACCGAATCCGAGTCCGATACCGACGAATTCCGCTACACCACAGCGTGGTTCGGCGACGAGCAATTGCTCGGCGTGATGGACGGCGCCTCGCTGCTACCCGAGGCCGTCCCGTCGAACTGGGTGACCTTCTTCGGCGCCGAGGACGTCGACAAGACCCTGCGAGTGATCGTCGACAATGGCGGCGCTGTGGTGCGCGACGCCGAGGACACCCCGTATGGACGGCTGGCCGCCGCGACCGATCCGACGGGCGCCCCGTTCAACCTGTCATCGCTGCAGGCCTAGCCGACGAGCGCCGCCACGCTAGGACGACGCTCGGTGCCGCGGACCGGCGGCGGAGTCGGTTAACCTCGCTACCATGACTCGCCGACTGCGCCCCGGTTGGCTGGTGGCGTTTTTCGCCGTGGTGGTTTCGGCCAGCGCGTGGCTGCCGTGGCTGAGGACGGCGGTCAACGGCGGGGGCTGGGCCAACGCCATCGGAGGCGCCCACGGCAACTTGGAACTGCCCCCGGGGTTCGGCGCCGGCCAGCTCATCGTGCTGCTGGCCTCGACCCTGCTGGTGGCCGGCGCAATGATGGGCCGAGGATTGTCGGTGAAGCTCGCTTCGGTTGCGGCGCTGCTGATTTCGCTGTTGATCGTGGCGCTGACGGTGTGGTACTACAAGCTCAACGTCAACCCGCCGGTGTCGGCCGAATACGGCCTCTACGTCGGTGCGGGCGGCGCGGTGTGCGCCGCAGCGTGCTCGATCGTGGCGGTGATCTCGGCGTTGGCCTCGGGACGGCCGCGGCGCTGAGCCCTCACGCCGACGGGAACTCGTGCTTCCCCGAAGCGGCGCTGGTGTCGGGCTCGTTGACGCCGAACACGAAGGGCGCGAATACGATCTCGCGCCCGTCGGGATCCCGATAGGTGATCGCGCCCGTGGCCGCCCAGTACGGGTGCTGGTCGACGGGTTCGACGCCCGCGTCGTGCAGGCGCGCGAGTGCGGCTCGTTGTGCTTGGGGGTTCGGAAAATAAAGACAGAGCTGTTCATGGGGGTCCACCGCGACGTCGTCGGCGGCCTGCACGATCTCCATGGTGAGGTTCCAGCTGGGGAGCCCGAAGATCGCGCCGTTGCTGCCGTAGCTGTCCTCGAACGTCTCGTAGAGCGGCAGGCCGACGAGGTCGCGGTAGAACCGCACCGTTTCCGCGAAGTGCGAGGAGCGGCGCGCGAAGCGGATGCCGCCGATGGGGGCCAACTGCGGCGGCCAGTGCGTCGTGCGGTGGTGCTTGTGCTGGTCGGTGCTCATCACAGTCCGATCGCGTCCGCGGCGGACTCGGCGGTGTCCCAGCGGCGCAGCTCGGAGCCGGGCGCCCAGGTCGAGTGGGTGCCGCTGGAAATCCGTTCCGGCAGTGGGAGTTTGCACACCGGCCCGTCGCCGGGGCGGGTGGCGTCGAACACGAGGCAATACGAGGCGTCGGTATTCATATCGGTGGTGAGCGTGATCAGGTAGCCGTCGTCTTCGCCGGTGCCGCCGACGCGCGGTGCCATCGCGGTCTCGCTGCCGTAGACGCCGTCCCCGAACGAGAACCGCTCCTCGGTTCCGGTGCGCAGGTCGTGTTTGACCAGGCCGTCGAACAGGAACCAACCCGGCTTGCCCGTGGCCGCATAGACGTAGCGGTAGTCGGCGGCCGCGTAGCCGGGGTTGATGGTGCCGAACTCGGTGACGGATTCGAAGAGCCGCTCTTCGCGCACCTCGCCGGTGACCAGGTTGAAACGCCACCGGTGCAGGCGTGCCTGCAGGCGATCCAGGGCTAAGAAGCGGAACAGTTTGTCCCACTTGGTTCCACCGGTATCGAGCGGGGACGGGTCGCCTTCGAAGAAGCCGTCGAGCACGATCTCGTCGCCATCCTCGTAGGCGTTGGTGAAGTGCAGCACGAACGTGGGGTCGGCCTCGAACCAGCGAATGTCCTCGGTCCCGCCGCGGCGCGGGATCACCGCGAACCGCGACGGGATGTCGGGGTGGAAGCGCGGCAGGTGCACGTCGTGCTCGAGCAGCTGAGGATCCCAGAACAACGGGAAATCGTTGAGAATGGCGTAGTTTTCGGTGAACGCCATGTCGTGGGGGAGGCGCGGACCGGGCAGCGGGATGTCGACGTAGTGAGTCAGTTCGTTGCGCTCGTCGACGACACCGTAATGCATGTACGGGTCTTGCTTGCTGTAGTTGAAGAACAGCAGTTCACCGGTTGCGTTGTCTACCTTGGGGTGTGCGGACACGCCCCACGCGGTCGGGAAGCGCCCGTTCCAGGACTCCTTGCCGAGCGTGTCACCCGAATACGGGTCGATTCGGTACAGGTCGCCGCACTGGTAGAAACTGCTCAGCGCGACGCCGCGATGCACGATGACGTCGGTGCTCGACGCGTCCTTCATCCGCGTTCGCGCGCCCCAGCCTTGCGGGCCCTGCGCCAGTTGCACGGGCTCGGCCAGCCCCGGCCACAGCGGCCCGCCGGCCTCGTTCTCGGCCAGGAATCCGTCGGTGCGGATAAAACGGTTGCGGTAGAAGGCCTTTCCGTCGCGGAAGCCGACCACGTGCAGCATGCCGTCGCCGTCGAAGGGGTGATAGGTCTTGAACGCGGGGTGCAGCGGGTTCTCGGTGTTGCGCAGATAGACGCCGTCCAGGTCGCCCGGGATCTCACCCTCGACCGCGGCCAGGTCGTCGGCGTCCCACTCGGTGGTCTGGGGACGCCACGGGCCCGTCCGGTAGGGGTGGTCGTCGTCCTCGGGAAGGGTGGACAGGAACTTGCCGACGATCGCTATATCTTTTGGCAAGTCCATCTCAACCGCCTTTGCTGACAACGAAACTCACGGTGGTGGCGGTGCTGCCGCCGAAATTGAGGGTCCCGAAGGTTTGCGCACCGTCGACCTGATAGTCGCCGGCGGCGCCGCTGACCTGCTTGGCCGCGTCGAGCAGCATCCGCACCCCGGAGGCGCCCACCGGATGCCCGCCACCGATCAACCCGCCGCTGGGATTGATCGGCAGCCTCCCCCCGATCTCGATCTCGCCGTTTTCGATCGCCTTCCATGACTCGCCCGGGCCGGTCAACCCGATGTGGTCGATGGCCAAGTACTCGCTGGGAGTGAAGCAGTCGTGCACCTCGAACCCGTCGATGTCGTCGAGGCCGCGCCCCGCCCGGCGCAGCGCGTCGAGCACCGCCGCCCGCACATGCGGCAACACGTAGAGATCGTCGCCGGCACGGTCCAGTTTCTGCTGCAGCCCCAGCCCGACGGTGCGATGACCCCAGCCCTCGATCCGGCCGATCGGGCGCGCGTCGGGGTGGTTGCGCAGGTAGGCGTCGTTGACGAGCACCAATCCCGCGCCGCCGTCGGTCATTTGGCTGCAGTCGAAGCGTCGCAGCCGGCCCTCGGTGATCGGGTTGGCGTCGTCGTCGTCGGTGATGGGATCGGCGACGGTCCACCCGCGGGTCTGGGCGTTGGGGTTGCGGCGGGCGTTGGCGAAGTTGAGCTGGGCGATGGCCCGCAGGTGCGCGTCGTCCAGTCCGTACCGGCGGTCGTACTCGTCGGCCACCCGGGCGAACATGGACGGCCACAGGTAGCGCGCGTCGGCCCCCTCGTGACCGGTCCATGCCGCGGCCCCCAGATGCTGCGCGGCGGTGTCGCCCGGGACCGTTTTCTCGAGCTCGATGCCCACTACCAGCGCGGTGTCGTAGGCGCCCGACCGCAGATCGGCCATCGCCGCCAGCGCCGCCACGCTGCCGGAAGCGCAGGCGGCTTCGTGGCGCGACGCCGGGGTGTCCCAGAGGCCGTCGCAGACCGTGGCGGGCATCGCCCCGAGGTGGCCCTGCCGGGCGAACATCTCGCCGAAGGCGTTGCCGACGTGCACCACTTCGATGCCGGCCGCGTCCAGCTTGGCCGTTGCCAGCGTCGCGTCGACGACCTCGGCGGTCAGCGCGGCGAAGTCGTGGCCTTCCCTGGTGAGGTTGCGAGCAAAATCGCTTTGGTAACCGCCGAGAATCCACACACCGGAGGAGCGATCCATACGCCGACGGTACTCCCGGGCGGGGCGGTTGTTGAGGGCCTATCGGCGGGCCGGCGCGGGTCCCTGGGCGGTCCAAAGAGGGCGGCCCCGTCGGCTCTCGGGCTGAACCGACGGGACCTAGGCGGGCGCGAAGGCCGGCCGACGCACTCGCCTACTGTTGGATCATTGCCCCCCAGCGGTGCCGACAAACATGCGGCCTCAATCTATTTGACGTCTCGTTGATGCCGGGCCGCCGACGGCGCCGGGTCCGGTTAACGTCGATTCACCTTTTCCGGGTGCGCGCGGGGCACTCGGGCAGGCGGTCGGCCGGAAGTCTGAGCTGCGGCGATGTGGTGGGGTTGCGCCGTCGTGCGGCCAGTCCCACCGCGAAGCGGCCACCCCGCATCGTGGCGTCGCGCGAGGCTGCGGTGTAAGCCGATATGCGCACCCGTCGGCCGTTCGTTTTGCGGCCGTCCCAGCAAAGTAGCCGCGACGTCCACCCCCGGCCGGCGACGACCCCGCGGGGGCAGGCGGCCACTTGTGAGGACGCGACCGGCTCTTGGCGACCGGGTGGAAGGCCCGGGGCGGGCTCACCCCCCGGGGCGGGTCGGTCTGCGGTCCATCGTGACATCTTCCGGGTCGATACCTGACCCAGCCAGTGGCAGCGTTGGCAAAATCAGAAACGCCGATTAGCAGCTTACATATTGCTTCCAGCTAATGCCACGCGAGGGAAGTCGGGGCGGCGACTGCCGCGTTGCGACACGGTCACGGATGCATACCTATCGGTTCATCGTTGGTCACATATGCCCCGCAGATCACTATCGTCACATGAGCCAACTACGGACGTCAGCGCGGTGTCCTACCCCTCGAAAGGTGTTACATGTCGGCGATTCTTCGAAGTGTGTCGCTATCGATGGCGTCGGCGGCCGCTGTCGGATTCGTCCTCGTGGTGGGGCCCGCGCCTACCGCCCACGCCACGCCATGCGGTGCCCCCGAGGCAAACGTCGACCCTCCCGCCGCGCAGCCGGCGATGCCCGCGCCTCAGCCGGTCGTGCAGCCGCCGACCGGGCGCAGGCCCAGTCACACGAATGACCAGGCGCCGCTGCCGAGGCTGGGTCCGCTGATCTCCTCGTTGCTCAAGCCGGCGACGCCGGGGCAGCGCTACTCCGCGCCGGTCCATCCGCGAGCCGAGGGGCCGACGCCGGGACCCGGACCCTCCGCGCCGCTGCAACAGCAAGCCGAGGTCCTGCCTCCGGCTCCCAACCCGCCCGCGGTCCCGCAACTGCCGAACGCCAACCCGCTACGGCCGAACGCCGCCCCGGTGCCGCAGCCGCAACCCGAGCCGGGCCCGCCGCCTCCGTCGATCGCGGGCGCTCCGACGTCCCTCGTCGACTGGGTCACCGGGCCGGACGGCCCCAACAAAACGCTGCAACGGTTCGGCATCTCCGGCACCGACCTCGGGATTGCCTGGGACAACGGCGATCCCGTCAACCGCCAGGTGCTGATGGCCTTCGGTGACACCTTCGGCTACTGCAAGGTGCACGGCCAGCAGTGGCGCTACAACACCCTGTTCCGCAGCAACGATCGCGATCTGTCCAAGGGAATCCACATCGCCGACGGCGTGCCGAACGACAAGTATTCCGGCTCGCCGGTGTGGGCGCCCGGGCTCTCCAAACAGGTCGTCAACACCATCCACAAGGCCGCGCACGAGACGGGAATCATTCCGACCGGGGCGATGTCGATGGGCAGAACCCAGTACATGAGCTACATGTCCATCCGCCAGTGGGGCCGTGACGGCGAATGGACAACGAACTATTCGGCGATCGCGCGGTCCAACGACAACGGCCAGAACTGGGGGATCTTCCCCACCACGATCCGCACGGCGTCCGCGGATGCCATTCCGGGAGCCGGGTTTACGCCTGGAAACGAGAACTTCCAGATGGGCGCGTTCTTGAAGGGCAAGGACGGCTACATCTACCAGTTCGGGACGCCGTCGGGTCGCGGCGGCGCGGCCTTCCTCTCGCGGGTTCCACCGAACCAATTGCCGGACCTGACCAAGTACCAATACTGGAACGGCGACGAGGGCGGTCGTTGGGTCCCGAACAATCCGGGTGCGGCGACGCCGATCTTCCCGGCGCCGGTGGGCGAAATGTCGGCCCAGTACAACAGTTACCTCAAGCAATACCTGGTCCTCTACACCGACGGCGGCAGCAACGACGTCATCGCACGGACCGCGCCGGCGCCGCAGGGGCCGTGGAGTCCCCCGCAACCGCTGGTGTCCTCGTTCCAGATGCCCGGCGGCATCTATGCGCCGATGATCCATCCCTGGTCGTCGGGACGGGACCTGTACTTCAACCTGTCGCTGTGGTCGGCGTACGACGTGATGCTGATGCACACCGTGTTGCCGTAGGAAACGTCGCCGTCGAAGATACGATGGTCTGGTGAGAGGAGGGCGATGATGATCGCCTTGGAGTATCACGACAACTGTTGCGGTCTTGCTGATCCGCTCACTCCTCTCGCCGCGGCCGCGTTACCCGACGACGTGCCTGTCTCATCGGCGGGCGAACTGCGGGAGAGCGGTGACGGCGCGGACGATCACACGGTGTTCGATGGGCACCGCCCGGATTATTGGACCGTGGGCAGGCCGGGGCTCCGAGACATCGAGGTGTGCATCGAGAGCGCCCGCGCGGACGGCGCCATCAGTCTGGGCCTGGTGGTCAACGGTTTGGATTGCAGCGGGCTCCCGATTGACCAGGCGCTTTCGCTCGCAGACGCCCGGGGGGATGCGGGCGTCTGCGGCGTTAGCTGCCGGGGAGGCGGACACCTCAAGGCCAGTTAGTCAGCGGCTGAGGGAATTTCGCGGGGCGAGGTCACGCGGTATCGGCTACGGAGGCAGCGGAATCCACCGCTTGCCATCCGTTGTCCATCCGCACGGCAGGTAGTTCCAGTGCGCCGGCGGATTGGGATCGAAACTCAGGCACTTCGGTGCGTAGAACGAAGGGGCGGGAGGAGGCGGTGGCGGCTGGTCCTCAGCGTGTGCGATCGCCCCGCTGAGCATTAAAGCCCCAACGGCCATCTGTGTGGCGACTAGCTTCCGCATCGCAGGCCCGGCAAGTGCTATGCCCCAACGAAGCGACGGTCGCTACGTTTCTTCCCTTACGCGCACGGTATCGATGGTAGTCCGCATTCCTGCGCTTTGTGGGACTTGATTGCATTTGCTCTGGGCTTTTCGGGGTGCCGCTCTGGTGGGGGTCGTGAGCGGGTTTGCGCAGGTGCGGACGCGCGCCGACCTGCCGGTATGGCGTGAACGCAAACTGGACACGGCCTGACCGGAATAAGTACGATCGTGGTCTGTCATTTATCTGATATGCAAGCAGGAGCACCGCGATGAGATATGTCGATGAGGGTTCGCCGTCATCGACGGCGGTGAGCGCTTGTCCAATCGCCCCGCGCAGTTTTACCCCCTTGGCCGGCCGCCCGCTCGGGCGGATGCGGCTGTGCCTCGCCTCGGTCGCCCGTGAGCAAACACGCCAAGACAGCTGGCGCGCAATTGAAATCATCGCCAATACGCACAACCGCCGCGTCGAGTCCTATCTGCAGCGTCGGCGGCACCGCCCGTGGCGCAACCGGGGTTCCTAGCCTTCGGCTTTGACCGTCATGTCGACGACGGTTGGCGTCGCTTCGTCACGCCGATGATGCGCACACCGGTGTCCAGCTAGCAAGTTCACACCGCGGCAACGTATCTGGTCGCGGCATCGGTACTAGGCATGTCAGCTCTGCCGTGGGATGCATGTTCCCGTCGTTGAATCAGTCCGCGCTACAACGCTAACGGGACATCGCCGGGGCCGCAGCGGATAACCGCTCTCACGATCCGGCCGAGTCGCGCGTCTATAGGGCGCGGTTACAGAAGTTCATCAAATCATTCAGGCGATGCAGCGGTCGACTCACGTCGCCCTCGGGCGTCCCGCAACGAGTTATGAGGTATAGCAATGGATTTCGGAGTGATGCCGCCGGAGGTCAACTCCGGTCGAATGTACTCTGGCCCCGGGGCGGGGCCGATGCTGGCCGCCGCCGCGGCCTGGGAAGCGCTGGCAGCTCAGTTGCACGCCGCCGCAGCGTCTTACGAGTCGGTGATCTCGAACCTGACCGCCGGGTGGCGCGGTCCTTCATCGAGCATGATGGCCGCCGCGGCGGCGCCGTATGCGGCATGGATGAGTGCGACCGCCGCCCAGGCCGAGCAGACCGCCAGCCAGGCGAGGGCGGCGGTGGTCGCGTACGAGGCGGCGTTCCTCGCGACGGTGCCGCCACCGGTCATCGCGGCCAATCGGGCGCAGTTGATGGCGCTGATCGCGACCAATTTTCTGGGTCAGAACACCCCGGCGATCATGGCCACCGAGGCCCAGTACGCCGAGATGTGGGCCCAGGATGCCGCGGCGATGTACGGCTACGCCGGTGCCTCGGCGGCCGCCGCGCAGGTGACGCCATTCGCCCCGCCGCCGCGTAGCACCAATCCGGCCGGGACCGCGGGACAGGCCGCCGCCGTCGCGCAGGCCACCGGCGGCTCGGTCGCGACGAACACGGAATCGGCTCTCCCGCAACTGATGTCGTCCGTACCGCAATCGTTGCAGACCCTGACAACGCCTGCCGCCGCCGCCGATCCACCATCGCTGCTGTCAGCATTCGACTCGGCGCTCACGGGCCCGTTGGGTCCGGTGTCATTGTTCGGCATCGGCGGCAGCCCGTATCTGCTGGGCGTCGAAAACTACCTGGTGCCCCAAAACGTGGCGAATGTGAACAGTGCCCGGCAAAGGCTGGACCGGGACCGGTCGGCGCTGGGGCGGTTGGGTGGCGAGGTCAATTCGGGGACGCAAATGGTGAGCTCGCCGAGAGCCGCTGGAACCGGAATGTCGCCGGGCATCGGTCGTGCCGGCGTCGTCGGGCGCTTGTCGGTGCCGCCGGGATGGGCGGCGGCCGCCCCGGAGATCCGGTCGGTCGCCACGGTGATTCCACAAACCGCTTTTGCCGGCGCTCCTTCGGCCCTCGCGGCCGAAGGAGAGGGATCGCTGTTCTCCAGCATGGCCGCGTCGGGTCTGGTCGGGCGCGCCATGGCCGCCACCGGCGGTGGCTCCGCGCGGGCATCGGGCATCGGCGCCGGTTTCGGGCGCGCCGCGACCACGGCCACGATCATCGTCATCAACGCGGACGACCCGCAGGAATAGCACGGACTACTTATCGCGAAGAACAAGGAGTGACAATGGATTTCGGAGCATTTCCGCCGGAGATCAACTCTGGTCGAATGTACGCCGGTGAAGGCGCAGGCTCAATGTTGGCCGCGGCGTCGGCATGGGATGGGTTGGCCGCCCAACTGCACTCTGCGGCGACGTCGTATGAGTCGGTGATCTCGAACTTGACCAGCGGTTGGCAGGGGCCGTCCTCGCTGACCATGGCCGGTGCGGCCGCGCCGTATGCGGCGTGGATGAGCACGACCGCCGCTCAAGCCGAACAGGCCGCCTCTCGAGCCAGAGCGGCCGCGGCGGCGTACGAGGCCGCGTTCACCGCGACGGTGCCCCCGGTGGCGATCGCGGAGAACCGCGGCCGGCTGGCGTCGCTGGTGGCGACGAACCTTCTCGGGCAGAACACCGCCGCCATCGCGGCCACCGAGGCGGAGTACGCACAGATGTGGGCGCAAGACGCCGCCGCGATGTACGGCTACGCCGGATCTTCGGCGATCGCTGCGCAATTGGAGCCCTTCAACGCGCCACCGCAAACCACCAACCCAGCGGGAGGAGCCGGCCAATCGGGCGCGGTCGCCCAAGCCGCCGGTACGGCGCCCGCCAACGCGCAGTCGGCCTTGGCGCAGCTGATGTCGTCGACCCCGCGAACGCTGCAAAGCTTCGCGTCGCCTTCCGCATTGCCGGCGGCCGATCCGTCGTCATTGGCGACATGGTTGAACAACCTGAATTCCACGCCGTTGGCGAAGATCGCCGCGAACATCGAGTTCGTCACCAAAGGCATCCGCCCGGTCAACGACACGTTGCTGAGCCTCAGTTTGGGCCTGGTGGCAACGGCACGGACGTGGGGTGACACCGCCGTCGAACTCGAAGGGCCGCTGTTCGCTTCGCTGGGTTCGAGCACCCCGGCCGCAGGAGCCGTTGGCGCGTCTGCGGTGACCGCAGGTCTCGGCAATGCGGGTCTGGCGGGGGCGTTGTCGGTACCGCCGAGCTGGGCCGTGGCCAGTCCCGCGGCCAAGCTGGCCGCCACCGTGTTGGAGTACACCAGCGCGGGTGCCGCGCCGACGGTCGCGGCCGGCGCCGGTGCCCTCGGTCAGATGGGCCTGGCGGGCCTGGCCGGAGGAGCGCTGGGCGGTGCGGTGCCCCGCGCGGTCGCCGCAAGCCCCACCCGGGGATTGGGCCGCCGCTCGTCGGACAACGACGACAAGACCCCGGACAAACTGAAGACGGTCCTGGCGGAACTGCAGGAGGCGCCGGAGTCTGTTCAGCACTGGCACACCGACAAGGCGCACCTGGAAAGCCTTTTGGATCAGCTGTCGAAGAAGCCGGGTGTCCACGCGGTGCACTTGTCCTCGGCCGACAAGTCCAAGGTCACACCGCCACGGGCAACGTGGGGCTAGTGAGAAGGGGCCTAACTCACCACCGGCTTATCTTGTTGAAGCATTTGCGCGTTGTTGATTGGCCAACGCAGCAAGGCCTAAGCCAAGAAACAGCGCTGCGCCACCCCCGGTAACGAATGCGCCGGCTGGCGGCAAGGTCTGGCGTTGGACGCCGCGGAGTGCTGCAACGATGTCCAGTGCGTCGGTGAGCAGCCCCAATTGCAACGCCCGGGTGCGCAGCTGCTGTGACGGGTCCGTGACCGCGAGCGCCAGAGTCAGTTCGCGAGACCCGAACAACTGAGTAATGAATGGCTGCTGTCTCGCGGAAGCGAGCCCAAACAGACGCGCCGCCCTCGCCGGTACAGCCCATGCGGCGACACCGGTGGCGAATCGCAGTGCGGCGAATGTGGGGATGAGGGCGCTGTTCGGTGCAGTGGTCATAGGAACATCCTCGTCCTCAACTCCCTCATCTAGGGAGTGTCAAGGATCAGCCGAAGTAGCTGTCAAGCATCAGCCGAAACACCGTCAAGCATCACCCGAAGGCGAAACGACATGCATCAACCGACGTCATACAACAAAAGTGCCCCCGGCAGGATTCGAACCTGCGACACCGGCTTTAGGAGAGCCGTGCTCTATCCCCTGAGCTACGAGGGCGGACGGCCTGAGCTTACCGGGCTGGATCAAAAGCCGAGGGCCACGGCGTCAGCGCAGTTCGGCGATCACCTTCGAGAAGTTCTCGATGTTGTTGTCCTGCACGGTGAAGGATGAGACACCGTACTTGTCGCGGTACGCGATCAACGTCTCGGCGATTTCGCGGGGGGAACCGCTGAGCACCGAGGGCTGGGACAGGATCTCCTCATCGGACAGGTCCGGCGCGTAGCTGCGGGTCAGCTTCAGGTCCGGCTCGGTCTCGCCGACCCGCGGCATCGCCGTGATCGCCAGATTCAGCTCCAGGGCGTCGAAGCGATCCCCCGCGGCGTTGCGGACGAAATCGACACGTTCGGCGAACGGGTCCTCGACCGCGCGCACCTTGGAGCCGGTCAGGCCGATGATGTCGGCGTTGCGGGCGGCGATGGTCAGCACCCGGTCGCCGTTGCCGGCGATGATGAGCGGCGTCGACGGGTGGTGTTCCTTCAGGTACTTCGTCATGTGTTCGAGGTAGTCGACGCGGGCACCGGCGCTGGGATAGGGGATCTCGGCGGCTTCGAACTCTTCGCGGACGTAGCCGGTGCCCAGCCCGATTTCGAGGCGGCCGTCGCTGAGCAGATCGAGGGCCTGCATGTCCCGGCTGAGCAGGGCCGGCTTGTAGAAGGCGGAGTTGAGCACATACATGCTCAGCTTCAGCGTGGTGGTGACCATCGCGACCGCGGTCAGCGTCGGGAAGGGCGCCGCCGCGCCCAAATGGTCCGGCACACAAAGAATGTCGAAACCGGCGTCTTCAGCCCGCTTGGCCTTGTCGAGCAGCGCCTCGCGGGACTTAAAGAACCGCATGCTCATTCCGAAGCGAAAATCCTTGGCCACCAACAACCTCCGTTTTAGCGATCCGACGACATAGACCAACGACGAGCGGCCTCGGCCAGCCCTTGGATCAGCGCGCTGGTGACCGACGACAAACCGTCATCGCCGGGCAGCGGGCTGCGCGGGCTGATCCCGCGGACCCGCGCCGAGAGCTCCAGCTGGGTTCCGCCCTGACGCACCCGGTTCACCGGGTTCCGCGGGTGCAGCCCGCGCAATTCCGGTGGCACGTCGTCGAGGTCGGTGATGACCTGATAGCCGGTCAGCCGGATGTGGCGGGCCAAATGGGCAGCCAGCTCCCGGTTGCGACCACCGGCCAGCAGCTGTGTGCTGCGCCCGTCGCGGCCATAGCCGTGCAGCGACACCGCGACGTCGACATGGTCGAGGAAAGCGGCGAGCCGTGGCGACTCGGCCGGATCGAACAGGGCCGACGGCAGGTGATGCGGGTAGTGGTCGGGATGACGCACCACATAGACGGACGCACCGGCGGCCTCGGCGGCGCGCTCGGCGATCACGTCGGTCATCTCTTCCAGTCCGCCGCCGTGGATCGCCAAAAATCCGAAACGCGAACGCAATTGGCAGCTCTCGGCCACCCCGGGCTCGCTCAGCAACGCCGAAAACGACTGCGGCCCAGGCCCGCACGCCGCCGACGATTTCGGGCGCGGCCAGCCGGCCGGATCCCAGCGGCGCAAGAACTCGAGCCAGCGTGGGGGCAGCCCGTGCTGCGCGGCACCGTCGATGATGGTGGGCAGGTAGCCCGGGCGGGGAGGGCCCGGCGTCACCCGGTGGTCGATGTAGACCCAGGCCGGTGACGGCCCGTCGTCGGTGTGCACGGTCAGCCGGTCGCGCCGGTAGCGCACCGGCACACCCTCGGCGCTGTCCAAGGTCGCCAGGTCGCCGTCGGAGATCTGCCAGAGCACCCCATGCACCTGGTTTCCGGCCAACGGCTCGACGGTGGCCACGCCTCGCTGGTTGATCAGCCAGTCGTGGTCGGCGAGGACCGCGGGGCGCGGATCGGCGGCGTCGGGACAGCGGCGCGCCATCTGCCGTACGCATAGGTTCGAGCCGTATGCGAAGTACAGATGACGCAGGGCCGGCATTCAGCCGGTCACCGTCAGCCAGACGAGCACCATGTTAAGCAGACTAATCAATATGCCGACGCCCCAGCCAAGAATCGTCGTGATGCGGTGGTTGGCGTCGTCGCCCATCAGCTCGCGGTTGCTCGTCAGCTTGATCAGAGGCAGCACCGCAAACGGAATGCCGAACGACAGCACCACCTGGGACAGCACCAACGCGCGGGTGGGGTCGAACCCGACCGCCAGGATCACCAGGGCGGGGCACAGGGTGATCAGGCGGCGCGCCACCATCGGGATCGACCGGTGCAGCAGCCCCTGCATGATCATGGCGCCGGCGTAGGCGCCCACCGACGAGGACGCCAGCCCGGACGCGAGGAGACCGATCGCGAACAGCACCGCGATGGTCGCCCCCAGCGTGTTGTGGATGGCGGAATAGGCGCCCTCGATGGAGGCGCTCACGTTGCGGTCCTGCAGGTTGATCGCGGCGACCAGCAGCATGGCGGCGTTCACCGTGCCGGCCACCGCCATCGCCAGGACGACGTCCCAGCGGGTGATCCGCAGCAGCAGGCGGCGATGCGACCCATGGTCGGGATGCCCGTGCCGGTCTAGCACCAGACCCGAATGCATGTACACCGCATGCGGCATCACGGTGGCCCCCAGGATCGCGGCGGCCAGCAGCACACTCTCGGTGCCGCGGAACCTCGGCACCAGGCCGCCCAGCACGTCGTGGGGCGGCGCGGTCTTGACGAAGAAGCTCGCCGCGAACCCGATCGCGATGACCAGCAGCAAGCCGGTGATGACCCGCTCGAAGATGATCTGTCCGCGCCGATCCTGAATGCCCAGCAACAGCAAGGCCACCACGCCGGTGATGAGCCCGCCGACCATCAGCGGCAAGCCGAACAGGATGTGTAGGGCGATGGCCCCGCCGACGACTTCGGCGGCGTCGGTGGCGATCGCCACGAGTTCGGCCTGCGCCCAATACACCAGCCGCAGTGGGCTGCTCATCCGCTTGCCCAGAGCGGCCGGCAACGATCGCCCGGTGACCAGCCCGAGCTTGGCCGACAGGTACTGCACCAGGCCCGCGAGGACGTTGGCCGCGACGATCACCCACAACAGCAGGTAGCCGTACTGTGAGCCGGCGCTGACGTTGGCCGCGACGTTTCCGGGGTCGACGTAGGCGATCGCGGCGACGAACGCGGGCCCGAGCAGATACCAGTTGCCCTTGAGCGAGCCCTGGGTGCGCTGCGCCAACGTGACCTCGATTCACTTCACCGAATAAGAAAGTGAGGTTAGTCGAACATCCCGTCGGGCTGCCCAGCGGCCGCGGTGTTTCGTGCCGTCCAGGCTCAGGCCGGACGGTAGAGCCCCTTGCCGGTGATCAGCGGCAAGTCGAGCGTGGTGACGATTCCCGGATCGGCGGCCACCACCGCGGGAATCGCGTTGACGACTCGCATCGCGGTGGCCACCAGCCCGGCGTGGTTGTGATCGCCCTTGCGGCTGCTCAGGCAGATGTCCATGGCGTACGACGGCTCGCCGGTGACCTCGATGCGGTAGGAGCCACCCTCCTGTGCGGGTTGCGGCCAGTCCGGGCACAGGTCCTCGCGCAGCCGGGTGACGTGTTCGAGGACGACGACGGGATCGCCGTTGACCATGCCGAACACCTCGAAGCGCAGCGCCGCGGCGGTGCCCTTGGCGATATGGCCCGAGGCGATGTCGAAGTCCTCCGGGGCGGGTACGCGCACGTGCGACTGGGTGACCTCGTCGAGCGAAATGCCAAGGCCCGCCGCCATTTGCCGGATCACCGAGCCCCACGCCAGGCTGAGCACACCGGGCTGCAGCAACATGGGAATTTCGTCGAGTGGCTTGCCGAATCCCATGACGTCGAACATGACCGCCGCACTGTCATAGGTGGCGTAGTCGACGATCTCCATGCACCGGATCTGCTGGATGCTCTGGCAGGTGCCGGCCAGCGCCAGGGGCAGCAGGTCGTTGGCGAAGCCCGGGTCGATGCCGTTGACGTAGAGGCTTGAATTGCCTTCGCGCGCTGCGTCTTCCAGCGGCTTGATCAGCTCCTCGGGGATCACCTGCCACGGATACTGCAAGAAGACGGGGCCGCTGCCGACGATATTGATCCCGGCCGCCAGCACGCGCCGGTAATCCTCGAGCGCCTCGGGCAACCGGTTGTCGGCCAGCGCGTTGTACACCGCGCACTGCGGCCCGGTGGCGAGCACGGCGTCCAGGTCGGTGCTGGCG
This sequence comes from Mycobacterium paraintracellulare, assembly GCF_000276825.1. Taxonomy (NCBI): domain Bacteria; kingdom Bacillati; phylum Actinomycetota; class Actinomycetes; order Mycobacteriales; family Mycobacteriaceae; genus Mycobacterium; species Mycobacterium paraintracellulare. The sequence goes on from NC_016948.1 coordinate 918,074, forward strand.
AGCACCCCCGTCGCCTCCGCAAGCCCGGCGAGCTCGGCGGCGTCCTTGCCCGCCTTGGCGTCGGACGACACCCACACGCCTTTCAGGTCGAACTCCGGATTGGTGATGAGCGCGCGCAGCGCGTGGATACCGACGTTGCCGGTGCCCAGTTGGACGACGGGGATGGGCATGACGTGCTCCTTAGCGGTCGTGGGTCACAGGTCCGGGACGGGGATGTCGAGATTGGGGAAGGTGAGGCCGCCGTCGACCTCGAGGGTCTTGCCGGTCAGGAAGTTGCCGGCGGGAGACGCCAAATAGACTGCCGCAGCGGCAATGTCGACCGGATCGCCCAGCCGGCGCATCGGGGTGGCCTTCTCCATCGGCGACCGCAGCTCGTCGTTGGAGGCAACCACGTCCAGCGCGGAGGTGAGGATCGATCCCGGCGCGATCGCGTTGACCCGAATCCGTGGGCACAGGTCCAGGGCGGTCAGCCGGGTGTAATGGGACAGCGCGGCCTTGGCGGTGCCGTAGGCCGCGAAGCCACGTCCGGCCAGCCGGCCCATGGTCGAGGTGATGTTGATGATGCTGCCGCCGCCGGAGTGCTCGAGCATCAACGGCACCGCAGCCAGTGTGAGCGCGTGGGCGGTGCCGACGTTGAAGGTGAAGGCGTCTTTGAGATCCTTCGTCGAGGTCGTCAACAACGTGTTGGGCATGGATCCCCCGACGTTGTTGACGACGATGTCTAGTTTCCCGAATGCCTCGACGGCCTGGCCGGCCAGCTCGGCGGTGGATTCCGGATGCGCCAGGTCGGCGGCCACGACGTGGGCGCGGCGCCCGGCGGCGCGGACCTGTTCGGCGACGGCCTCTAGTTGGGATTCAGTTCGCGAGGCGATGAGGACGTCGGCGCCTGCCTCGGCGAACGCCAGCGCGATGGCCGCCCCGAGGCCGCGGCCTGCACCGGTGATGACGGCGACTTTGTCGTCGAGACGGAACCTGTCAAGGATCATGGCGGCCTCTCTTCGTTTCGGTGTCAGGCGACACGGTAGCAAGCCGCGGCGGCGCGGATAAGGCATTTCTAGAACAAGTTCTATTTTTCTATCCGGGGCGGGTTCCGATGCGGCGGTCGGGGCGGCGGCCCGGCGCCGGTGACGTTGCGCGCGTTGCCACACCATTTGCCCGTCGTTCACCTTGGTGCGGTTAGCTCGGTGACGCCGATCTTTGTGGTCCTTACCGTGAGGAAGAGACTTGGGACGCAACCGTTTTGGTGCTGTGCTGGGCCTCCTGACAGCCGGTGCGCTGGTGTTGTCGGGATGCGGATTCCACGACAGCACGGCCCGGGGAACCGGGGCGGGCGCGTCGGGCGTGGTCAATTGCGGTGGCAAGCAGGCCCTGACGGCGGCGGGCTCGAGCGCCCAGGCCAACGCGATGACCCGATTCTCCGGCGCCTTCGAGCACGCTTGCCCCGGTCAGACGCTGAATTACACACCCAATGGCTCCGGCGCGGGAATCGGCCAATTCACCGGAAACCAAATCGATTTCGCGGGTTCGGATTCACCGTTGGCCCCGATCGAATACTTCGCGGCGCAGACCCGATGCGGTTCGCCGGCGTGGAATCTGCCCGTGGTCTTCGGCCCGATCGCGATCACCTACAACGTCAGGGGCGTCAGCTCGCTGATCCTCGACGGGCCCACCGCCGCCAAAATCTTCAAGGGCGCCATCACTGCCTGGGACGACCCGGCGATCGCAGCGCTGAACCCGGGTACCGCGCTGCCTGCCGAGCCCATCCGTGTCGTGTTCCGCGGCGACGAGTCCGGCACCACCGACAATTTCCAGAAATACCTGGACTCCGCGTCCGACGGCGTGTGGGACAAGGGCATCGGCAAGACGTTCCACGGTGGGGTCGGGCAGGACGCCGACGGCAACGGCGGTACGTCGGCGGCCGTCCGGGCGACCGAAGGATCGGTCACCTACAACGAATGGTCGTTCGGTCTGGCGCAGAAGCTGACGATGGCCAGGATCGTCACCTCGGCCGGGCCCGAGGCGGTGGGCATCAGCGCCGGATCGGTCGGGAAAACGATCTCCGGTGCCACCCTCACCGGGCAGGGCAACGACTTGGTGGTGGACACCTTCTCGTTCTACAAGCCGACCCGGCCCGGTTCCTACCCGATCGTGTTGGCGACCTACGAGATCGTGTGTTCGAAGTATCCCGACCCGCAGGTCGGCGCGGCCGTGAAGGCGTTCCTGCAAAGCACCATCGGTGCCGGCCAGAATGGCTTGGCGGACAACGGGTATATCCCGGTGCCGGAGTCGTTCAAGTCCCGGCTGTCGGATGCGATCAACGCCATCGCGTGATGTCAGCAACCAGTCGGCGGCGCCTCGGAGGGCCGGGTGGGGCCTTTGCTGACGAACACCGGCCAGGCGACGTCGCGGTGTGCTGCGGCCGACGTCGCGACGGCCCGCCGACGCGTTCAGCGGTGATCGCCGAAAAGTTTGCTCAACGTTCAATTGTTACTGTTACGTTCGTGGCCGCGATACCGGCTGGTCGGCGCGCTACGGCTAACTGACCGGCCGCGATCATGTTTCATCCCTACCGTGAGGAAGCGAATTGAAACTCAACCGATTTGGCGCCGTGCTGAGTGCCTTGAGCGTTACTGCGCTGGCGTTGTCGGGGTGCGGCAGCGACAACAACGGGTCCGGCGCCAGTGGGCCGACCGGCTCGTCGTCGGGCAAGGTGAATTGTGGCGGGAAGAAGGCCCTCAAGGCCAGCGGGTCGACGGCCCAGGCCAACGCGATGACCCGCTTTGTGAACGCGTTCGAGCAGGCCTGCCCCGGCCAGACGCTGAACTACACGGCCAACGGATCCGGTGCGGGAATCAGCGAATTCAACGGCAACCAAACGGATTTCGGTGGTTCTGACTCGCCGCTGGCGGCCAACGAATACGCCGCCGCGCAGCAGCGGTGCGGTTCGCCGGCCTGGAACCTGCCGGTCGTTTTCGGCCCGATCGCCATCACCTACAACGTGACGGGCCTGAACTCGCTCAGCCTCGACGGCCCCACGGCCGCCAAGATCTTCAACGGCTCGATCACGACGTGGAACGACCCCGCGATTCAGGCCCTCAACCCCGGTGCCACGTTGCCCGACGTGCCGATTCACGTCGTCTTCCGCAACGACGAGTCCGGCACCACCGACAATTTCCAGAAATATCTCGACGCCGCCGCGGACGGGGCATGGGGCAAGGGCGCCGGAAAGACCTTCAAGGGCGGCGTCGGTGAGGGAGCCAAGGGCAACGACGGCACGTCGGCGGCGATCAAGGCCACCGAGGGATCCATCACCTATAACGAATGGTCGTTTGCCCAGGCACAGAAACTGAACATGGCCAAGATCATCACCTCGGCCGGCCCGGACGCGGTGTCGATCAGCGCCGAATCGGTGGGCAAGACGATTGCTGGGGCCAAAATCTCCGGCCAAGGTAACGACCTGGTGCTCGACACGCTGTCGTTCTACAAACCCAAGCAGGCCGGTTCCTACCCGATCGTGCTGGCGACCTACGAGATCGTGTGCTCGAAGTACCCCGACTCCGGGGTCGGTGCGGCGGTGAAGGGATTCCTGCAAAGCACCATCGGCGCCGGGCAAAATGGCCTGGCCGACAATGGCTACATTCCGATCCCCGACGCGTTCAAGGCGAGGCTGTCTTCTTCGATCAACGCCATCACATAACCTGAGGTGGTCGTGACACGAGGAACAGCAACCAGCCCGTCGACCGCGGAAAAACCGGCATCAACGGCGCTGAATGCACGCGTGTCGCGGCGGGGCGACCGGATCTTCAAGCTGGTCGCCGCGGCCGCTGGTTCCACGATCGTGGTCGCCATCCTGTTGATCGCGGTGTTCCTGTTGCTGCGCGCCCTGCCGTCGTTGCGCGTCAATCACGCAAACTTCTTCACCAGCGCCGAGTTCAGCACCAGCAACCCCCACAACCTGGCCTTCGGCATCCGTGACCTGCTCATGGTCACGGTGCTCAGTTCGCTCACCGCGCTGGTGCTGTCCGTGCCCATCGCGGTCGGTATCGCCGTGTTCCTCACCCAATACGCGCCGAAGCGGCTGGGGCGCCCGTTCGGCGCGGTGGTGGACCTGCTGGCCGCGGTGCCGTCGATCATCTTCGGGCTCTGGGGAATCTTCGTCCTGGCCCCCCGGCTCGAGCCGGTCGCGGCGTTTCTCAATCGGCACCTCGGATGGTTTTTCCTGTTCAAACAGGGCAACGTGTCGTTGGCCGGCGGCGGCACCATCTTCACCGCCGGCGTCGTGCTCTCGGTGATGATCCTGCCGATCGTCACGTCGGTCTCGCGCGAGGTGTTTCGGCAGACCCCCCACATCCAGATGGAAGCGGCGCAGGCGCTGGGCGCCACCAAGTGGGAGGTGGTGCGGATGACCGTGCTGCCGTTCGGCCGCAGCGGCGTCATCGCCGCCTCGATGCTGGGGTTGGGACGCGCGCTGGGCGAGACCGTGGCTGTGCTGATCATTCTGCGTTCGGCCGCCCGCCCGGGGAATTGGTCGCTGTTCGACGGTGGCTACACGTTTGCCTCCAAGATCGCGTCGGCGGCCGCGGAGTTCAGCGCACCGCTGCCCACCGGGGCGTACATTTCGGCGGGATTCGCCCTGTTCGTGCTGACGTTTATCGTCAACGCGCTGGCCCGCGCGATCGCCGGCGGCAAGGTCAACGGATGACGCGCGCCGCGACGATGCAGAGCGAAGCGATGAGGAGAAGCGGCGCTCATGACGGTTGACGCGCTCGACCGGCCGGTCAAGGCCGAGGTGTTCAGGCCGCTCAGCTTCCGGCGGCGGATCACCAACGGCGCCGCGACGATCTTCTTTCTCACCTCGTTCCTCATCGCGCTGGTGCCGCTGTTCTGGGTGCTGTCGATCGTGGTCGCACGGGGCTGGTACGCCGTGACCCGGTCGGGGTGGTGGACCCACTCGCTGCGCGGCGTGCTGCCCGAACAGTTCCTCGGCGGCGTCTATCACGCGCTGTACGGGACGCTGGTGCAGGCCGGGGTGGCCGCCGTGCTGGCCGTGCCGCTGGGCCTGATGACCGCGGTCTTCCTCGTCGAATACGGTTCTGGCCGCCTGGTGCGGCTGACCACCTTCATGGTCGACGTGCTGGCCGGGGTCCCCTCGATCGTCGCGGCCCTGTTCATCTTCAGCCTCTGGATCGCCACCCTGGGCTTCCAGCAGAGCTCTTTTGCGGTGTCGCTCGCGCTGGTCTTGCTGATGCTGCCGGTGGTGGTGCGCTCCGCCGAGGAAATGCTGCGGCTGGTGCCCGACGACCTGCGCGAGGCCAGCTACGCGCTGGGTGTGCCGAAATGGAAGACCATCGTTTCGATCGTCTTTCCGATCGCGATGCCCGGCATCGTCTCGGGCATCTTGTTGTCCATCGCGCGGGTGATCGGCGAAACCGCGCCGGTGCTGGTGCTGGTCGGCTACAGCAGGTCGATCAACTTCGACATCTTCCACGGCAACATGGCCTCGCTGCCGCTGCTGATCTACACCGAGCTCACCAACCCCGAACACGCCGGATTCCTGCGGATCTGGGGTGCGGCGCTGACGCTCATCATCATGGTCGCCGTGATCAACGTCGTCGCCGCGGCCACCCGATTTCTGGCGACCCGCAAACGCTGACCGAGGCGCGTCGGGTCAGGACTTCGAGGCCGCTTTCTTGGCCGGAGTCTTCTTGGCGGCGGTCTTTTTCGCGGGTGCCTTCTTGGCGGCGGTCTTCTTCGCTGCGCTCTTTTTCGCGAGCGCCTTTTTCTCCGCTGCCTTGCCGTTGCCTCCACCGGAGCGCGCCTTCACGCTGGCCTCCAGCTTGGCCAGCAGATCGGAGACGTCTTCGGTCTCATCCAGCTCCTTGGGCTGCTCCTCGGTGGTAAACGCCTCTCCGCCTTCGAGTTTGGCTTGGACCAGCTCGTGCAGCTGCTCCTGGTAGTCGTCGTGGTAGCGGTCGGGGTTGAACTCCTCGGCCATCGAATCAACCACCTGCCCCGCCATTTTGAGCTCGGCGGGTTTGACCTCAACCTTCTTGTCGAGGATCGGGAAGTCCGGATCACGAATCTCGTCGGGCCACAACAACGTATGGATGACCATCACGTCGCGCTTGCCGAAGTCCTTGACCCGCAACGCCGCCAGCCGGGTCTTGTTGCGCAGCGTGAAGTGCACGATCGCCATCCGGTCCGTCTCCGCAAGCGTCTTGGCCAGCAGCACATAGGATTTCGACGATTTGGAGTCGGGCTCCAAAAAATAGCTGCGGTCGAACAGCATCGGATCCACATCGCTGGCCGGCACGAACTCCAGCACTTCGATCTCGCGGCTGCGTTCCTCGGGCAGCGTGGCGATGTCGTCGTCGGTGATGATGACCATCTGGCCGTCATCGGATTCGTAGGCCCGGGCGATGTCACGGTATTCGACGACTTCGCCGTCCACCTCGCACACGCGCTGGTATCGGATGCGGCCGTTGTCCTTGGCGTGCACCTGGTGGAACTTGATGTCGTGGTCCTGGGTGGCGCTGTACACCTTGACCGGGACGTTCACCAGCCCGAACGCGATGGAACCCTTCCAGATGGAGCGCATGTAAGTCAGTATGCCCACACTGTTCGCTGCCTAACAGCACCCCCGCCGCCGCGCCGCTGTTCAAAAGCCCGCGCCCGTAACGCCACGGCGAGATTGTCCTCGAATTTTCGCCGTGGCGTTACATCCGCGAGCGAAAGGGCCGCGCTCGAAGACACTAGCGGCGACGGTTTGCTTGGGCCCGCAGCGCGGCGCGATCGGGGAGGTCGGCGCCGGACCGCGAGACCGTCACCGCCGACGCCAGGCTGGCGGCTTGTAGTGCCGCCGTGAGCGCGTCGAGCCCGACCCGGCTCAGGGCGGCGCGGCGGTCGGCGCCCAACAGACCCAATTCCCACAGCGCATCGAGCAAACCGGCCATGAAGGCGTCGCCGGCACCGACGGTGTCGACCACCCGGACCGGCCTGGCCGCCACCCGGACATCGCCGGCCGCGCAGAACGCCACGGCGCCCCGGGCGCCCAGCGTCAGGACGACGATCGCGGGTCCCGACGCCAGCCACCCCCGGGCCGTGCGCTGCGGCTCGCGGTCGGGATCGATCCACTTCAAGTCCTCGTCACTGACCTTGACGATGTCGCTGCGCTCGACCAGGTGTGCGATGCGGGCCTGCGCGGCGTCACGGTCGGGAATCAGCGACGGTCGCACGTTGGGATCGAAGCTCACGGTGGCCGAGACGCGGTAAGCCTCGAGCAGCGCGGCGACCGCCAGGCACCCCGGTTCGCGCACGGCGGCGATCGACCCGGTGTGCACCAGCAGCGGCGGTGCCACCTCGGGCGTACCGGAAAGCCGCCATTGCAGATCGAATGTGTAAGCGGCCGAGCCGTCGTCGGCGATCGTCGCGACCGCGGCCGGCGTGCGTTCGGCCGAGACACTTCCCGGAACGAGTTGCACACCAGAGGATTTCAGGTCCGCGGCGATGCGCTGGCCGGATTCGTCGTCCGCGATATGGGTCAAGAAGTCGACGTGACGACCCAGCCGGGCCAGCCCGACCGCGACGTTGAGGGGGCTGCCGCCGACGTGCTCGACGGCGCCGCGCCGTTCGACCCTGTCGATCAGCGCTTCACCGATGACCAGCGCGCCGCCCATAGACTCAGAGTATGAGTCCGACGGCGGGGCCACGGGTCAAGCTGACCAACGCCGAAAAAGTGCTGTATCCCGCCACCGGAACCACCAAGAGCGACATCTTCGACTACTACACGCGGATCGCCGAGGTGATGATCCCGCACATCGCCGGGCGTCCGGCCACGCGCAAACGCTGGCCCAACGGCGTCGAACAGGAATCCTTCTTCGAGAAGCAACTCGCCGCGTCGGCACCCGACTGGCTGCCGCGCGCCAGCGTGACCCATCGATCCGGAACGACGACCTATCCGATCATCGACGACCCCACCGGCCTGGCCTGGATCGCCCAACAGGCGGCGTTGGAGGTTCACGTTCCGCAGTGGCGGTTCGTCGCCGAGTGGACCCGCAGCCGGGCCGAAGAACTCAAGCCCGGGCCGGCGACGCGATTGGTGTTCGACCTCGACCCCGGCGAAGGCGTGACGATGGCGCAGATGTCCAAGGTGGCGCGCGCCGTGCGCGACCTGATCGCCGGGATCGGGCTGAGAACCTTCCCGCTCACCAGCGGCAGCAAGGGACTGCATCTGTATGCGCCGCTCGACGAGCCGGTGAGCAGCAAAGGCGCCACGGTGTTAGCCAAACGCGTTGCGCAACAGCTGGAAAAGACGATGCCCAAGCTTGTCACGTCGACCATGACCAAGAGCCTGCGGGCGGGGAAGATCTTTTTGGACTGGAGCCAGAACAACGGCTCCAAGACGACCATCGCACCGTATTCCCTGCGCGGACGCGAACATCCCACCGTCGCGGCGCCGCGCACCTGGGACGAACTCGACGACCCGTCGCTGCGCCAGCTGCGGTATGACGAAGTGCTGTCCCGGGTCGCGCGCGACGGCGACCTGCTTGCAGAGCTGGACGAGGACGCTCCGGTGCCGGATCGGTTGACCAAGTACCGCAGCATGCGCGACGCGTCGAAAACCCCCGAGCCGGTTCCGGCGGCGAAACCCGCTGTCGGCCAAGGAAATACCTTCGTCATCCAGGAACACCACGCGCGACGCCTGCACTACGACTTCCGGCTGGAGCGCGACGGCGTGCTGGTGTCCTGGGCGGTGCCCAAAAACCTGCCCGAAACCACGTCGGTGAACCACCTGGCGGTCCACACCGAGGACCATCCGCTGGAATACGGCGGGTTCGAAGGCGTCATCCCCAAGGGCGAATACGGCGCGGGCAAGGTGATCATCTGGGACTCCGGAACCTACGACGCCGAAAAGTTCCTTGACGACGAGGTCATCGTCAACCTGCACGGCAGCAAGATCTCCGGACGCTACGCGCTGATTCAAACCAATGGCGACCAGTGGTTGGCACATCGGATGAAGGACCAGAAGGTCTTCGAGTTCGACACCATCGCACCCATGCTGGCCACCCACGGTTCGGTGACGGCCCTGAAGGCAGGTCAGTGGGCGTTCGAGGGCAAATGGGACGGTTACCGGCTTCTGATCGAGGCCGACCACGGTGCCTTTCGGGTGCGGTCGCGACGCGGTCGCGAAGTCACCCAGGAATACCGCGAACTGCGTTGGCTGGCAGACGATCTCGCCGACCATCACGTGGTGCTCGACGGGGAGGCCGTCGTCCTGGACTCCTCCGGGGTGCCCAACTTTCACGAGATGCAAAACCGTGGACGGGGCTCACGGGTCGAATTCTGGGCGTTCGACCTGCTCTACCTCGACGGCCGCTCGTTGCTGCGGGCCCGCTACCGGGATCGGCGAAAACTGCTGGAAATGTTGGCCGCCGGCAGCAGGCTCATCGTCCCCGACCTACTGCCCGGCGACGGCAGGGAGGCGCTGGAGCACTCCGCGGAGCGCGGTTGGGAGGGGGTGATCGCCAAGAAGCGCGACTCCACCTATCAGCCGGGCCGCCGCTCGTCGTCGTGGATCAAGGACAAGCACTGGAACACCCAGGAAGTCGTCATCGGCGGTTGGAAAGCCGGGGAAGGCGGACGCAGCAGCGGCATCGGCTCACTGCTGATGGGTATCCCAACCGCGGGCGGACTGCACTTCGCCGGGCGCGTCGGCACCGGGTTCACCGACCGCGACCTGGCAAACTTGAAGAAGACGCTGGCACCGCTGCACACCGACGAATCCCCCTTTGACCCACCGCTTCCCAGGAGCGAAGCGCGCGGCGTGACGTATGTGCGGCCGGAGCTGGTCGGGGAGGTGCGCTACAGCGAGTGGACCCCGGATGACCGGTTACGCCAATCGAGTTGGCGCGGACTACGACCGGACAAGGAGGCGAGTGAGGTGGTGCGCGAGTGAAATGGGTTACCTATCAAGATGTTTCGGGCGCAGAACACGTCGGCGTGGTCTCGGGCGACACGATCTATGCGATGCCACCGGGCGTGACGCTGCTCGATCTCGTCGCCCGCGGTTCCGAGGGATTGCGGCAGGCGGGGCAGGATGCGCAGCGATCCCCGGCGGCGGTGGCACCGCTGGCGGAGGTGCGATTGCTGGCGCCGATTCCACGCCCGCCGTCCATCCGTGATTCCCTGTGCTTCCTCGACCACATGCGCAACTGCCAGGCCGCGCTGGGCGCCGGGCGCACCCTCGGCGACTCCTGGTACCGCATACCGGCCTTCTACTTCGCCTGCCCGGCAACCGTTTTGGGTCCGTACGACGACGCCCCCACGGCGCCCGGAAGCGCGTGGCAGGACTTCGAATTGGAGATCGCTGCCGTGATCGGGACCGGGGGCAAAGATCTCACGGTCGAAGAGGCGGAGCAGGCGATCATCGGCTACACCATCTTCAACGACTGGTCCGCCCGCGATCTGCAGCAGATGGAGAGCCAACTGGGGATCGGGCAAGGCAAGGGCAAAGACAGCGGGGTCACGTTGGGCCCGTACCTGGTGACCCCCGACGAGCTCGAACCGTATCGCCACCCCTCCTATCCGGGCAGATTGGACCTGCGGGTCACCGCCCTGGTCAACGACGTCGTCATCGGTTCCGGGTCGACCGCCCAGATGGACTGGACCTTCGGCGAGGTCATCTCCTATGCCTCGCGCGGCGTCACCCTCTCGCCCGGCGACGTCATCGGCTCCGGGACCGTGCCGACCTGCACGCTGGTCGAGCACCTCAATCCGGCGGCCCTGGAATCGTTTCCGGGCTGGCTGCACGACGGCGACATCGTCACGCTCCAGGTCGAAGGGCTGGGAGAGACCCGGCAAACCGTGCGGGCCAGCGGTGCCCCGCACCCGCTGGCGGTGCGGCCGAATCCGGACGCCGCTCCCGCCCCGCCGCGAGTCAACCCGGCCCGCGCGCGGGTGCCCTACACCCGCGGGCTGCACGAGGTCGGCGGCCGGGTGTGGGCCTGGACCCTGCCCGACGGCGGCTACGGATGGAGCAACGCCGGGCTGATCGCCGGCGACGGGGCGTCGCTGCTGGTGGACACCTTGTTCGACCTGGCGTTGACCCGCGAAATGCTCACCGCGATGCGGCCGCTCACCGCGTCCGCGCCGATCACCGACGCGGTGATCACGCACTCCAACGGGGACCACACACACGGCAACCAACTGCTCGATCCCTCGGTGCGCATCATCGCCGCGCGCGGCACCGCCGAGGAAATCGAACATGGGATGGCCCCGGAGATGCTCGCCATGGCGCAGACCGCCAACCTCGGGCCGGTCGCCACGCCGTACACACGAGAACGCTTCGGGCACTTCGACTTCAGCAACATCAAGCTGCGCAATGCGGATCAGACGTTCGAGCGCAACCTTGCCGTCGAGGTAGGTGGGCGGCGCATCGATGTGCTGAATCTGGGTCCCGCGCACACCGCCGCCGACTCGGTGGTGCATGTACCGGACGCGGGGGTGTTGTTCGGCGGCGACCTGTTGTTCATCGGCTGCACGCCCATCGTGTGGGCCGGCCCGATCGCCAACTGGGTCGCCGCCTGTGACGCGATGATCGCGCTGGACGCGCCGACGGTGGTACCCGGCCACGGCCCGGTCACCGATCCGGATGGGATCCGTGCTGTGCGTGGCTATCTCATGCATGTCGCCGAACAGGCCGAGGCCGCCTACCACAAGGGGCTGTCGTGGGCGGAGGCCGCCGACACCATTGATCTCGGTGAGTACGCGTCCTGGCTGGACGCCGAGCGCGTCGTCGTCAACGTCTATCAGCGCTACCGCGAACTCGACCCGCAGACACCGCAATTGGAGGTCATGGGCCTGCTCGTGATGCAGGCTGAGTGGCTGGCCAAACGGGCGGTGTGACGCTTCAGGTCCGCACCGCGCGGACGAAGCTGATCGTGGCGGCGGGCGCCTGGTGCTCGGCTTCCCCCAAGTCCGGCAGGCCCGCCGCCGAAAACAGGTCGGAGAGCCGGAATTCGGTAGTCTCCCATCCGTTGGCCCGCAGATGCGCGGCCACGTCGGTGTGCTCCCCCGGATAGGTCAACGCGGTGATGTCCAGGTCGAGCCCCTGCCGTCGCCACCCCTCGGCCATGAGCCGGGATTTCTCCAGCGCCTCCGGCGACGTGCCGGCCACGGCACCGAAATCGGCGGCGAACCGGCTGCCCTCGCTGGACAGCGGAATGATGGCATCCAGCAGCCGCACCTCGGCGTCGGGCGGAAGGAATCCGATCAGCACTCCCTCGGCCAACCACGCTGTCGGCTTGCTCGGGTCAAAACCCGACGCCTGCAGGGCCGCCGGCCAATCCTCACGCAGATCGACACCCACGGTGCGCAGCTCGGCGGTTGGGGCCGCGCCGATCTCGGCCAGCGTGGCGGTCTTGAACGCGATCACCTCGGGCTGATCGATCTCGTACACCGTGGTCCCCGCGGGCCACGGCAGCCGGTAGGCGCGGGAATCCAGCCCCGACGCCACGATCACGACCTGGCGCAGGCCGGCCTGCCCGGCCGCGGCGAAATAGTCGTCGTAAAACAGCGCCCGGGCGGCGAAGGTGTCGACGAACCGCGAAAACCCGACCCCCTCTTCGATGTCGGAGGAATCGAGTTCGCCGGTTGCCAGCTTTGTGAACAGGTCCAGGCCGGCGGCGCGCACCAGCGGCTCGGCGAATTCATCGGTGATGACCGGTTGCGGCCGCCTGGTGGCGGCCGCCCGGGCCGCGGCCACCATGGTGGCGGTGGCGCCCACGCTGTTGGCCAGGTCCCAGGTGTCGCCCTCGCTTCGTGCCATGGCTGCTCCTTCGATGTGTGGCCCAACCACGGTATGCCCGATCGGTCGCCTACGGTCTCGGTATGCCTTCAGTGAACCTGGAAACCCTCGAGGACAACATCGCCTGCATCACCCTGAACCGGCCCGAACGCCTCAACGCGATCGATGGGTCGTTGATCGACGGCGTCGACGACGCGTTGGACGCGCTCAGCGCGGGCGAGTTCAGGGTGGCGATCCTGACGGGTGCCGGGCGGGGATTTTGCGCCGGTGCGGATTTGAGCGGCACCGGGCAGCCGTGGACGCAGAACAAGCCGACCACCCCGGCGTTCAAGGTCACCTACGACGCTCAGGTCCGGCTGGCCAACCTGTACACCCGGATCTACGAGCTGGACATCCCGGTGATCGCGGCGGTCAACGGTGTCGCCGTCGGGGGCGGCCTGGCGTTCACGTTGGTCAGCGACATCCGGGTCGCCTCGGATCAGGCCCGGTTCGGTTCGGTGTTCATCAAGGCCGGCTTCTCGTCGATGGACATGGGCACCAGCTACCTGCTGCCGAAGATCGTCGGCGCCGGCGTGGCACGCGAACTCATGCTCACCGGCCGCATCATCGACGCGGCCGAGGCCTATCGCATCAAGCTGGTGCATGAGGTGGTCGCGCCCGACGACCTGATGCCCGCCGCGCTGAGGCTAGCCCGCTCGATCGCCGAGAACAACGCTTATGGCGTGTGGCAGACCAAGATTGGGCTCAATGCCGCGCTGGACGCGCCCAGCCTCCGCCATGCCATCGAGATCGAGAACCGCACCCAGGTCCTCAGCGGTTTCACCAACAACCCGGTTGAGGCCGCCAAGGCTCACCAGGAGAAGCGCGCGCCCAGGTGGGATCCGCTGTGACGAGATAGCGCCCGGCTTGCGCCGCGCTTGCGACCACCGCTTGCCCGATGGCGGCGGCCCGCTGCGCCCGGCTTGCGCCGCGCTTGCGACCGCCGCTAAAGCTTCGCGATTACGTTCTCGGCGAACATCTCCAGGTTGCGGATCTTGTTCTCCAGCGGCTCCGTGTCCTTGCCCTTGACATAGGGGATGCGGAAGCCGACGATGACGTCGGTGACGCCCTTGTCCTCAAGCCGCTTGATGCCGTCGGGGGTGTAGGCGTCGGCGGAGATGACGTGGATCTCGAAAGGCCCGGTCTTGCCGGCTTCTTCGCGGAAACGCTTGAGCTTGGCGAGCAGCTGGTCGAGTTCTTCGGGGTCACCGCCGCCGTGCATCCAGCCGTCCAGGCGGGCCGCGCGCCGCAGCGCCGCGTCGGCGTGACCGCCGATCAGGATCGGGACGGGCTTGGTGGGCGCGGGCGTCATCTTGGTCTTGGGAATGTCGTAGAACTCGCCGTGAAATTCGAAGTACTCACCGGAGGTGAGGCCCTGGATGATCTCGATGCATTCGTCCATCCGCTTGCCGCGCTTGGCGAACGGGACTCCCAGGAGTTCGTAGTCCTCGGGCCACGGGCTGGTGCCCACACCGAAACCCACCCGATTGTCGGTCATCGCGGCGAGCGACCCAATTTGCTTGGCCACCAACGCCGGCGGCCGGATGGGCAGCTTGAGGACGAAGAAATTGAACCGCAGCTTCGAGGTGACCGCCCCCAATGCCGATGTCAGCACGAAGGTTTCGATGAACTCCTTGCCGTCCAGGAACTCGCGGTTGCCGTCCGGGGTGTAGGGGTACTTCGAGTCGGATTCGAACGGGTAGGCGATGCTGTCGGCGATCGTCATGGCGTCGTAGCCGGCCGCCTCGGCCGCCTTGGCCAGCGGGACGTAGAACCGAAAGTCAGTCATCGCCTCTGCGTAGGTAAACCGCACGTCATCTGCCTTCCTGAAGGGGTCGTCCCACGACATTAGAACGTGTTCTAGTTTCAGCACAACCGCCAGATGGGTGTGGCTAGAACTGGTTGGAACGAGTCAGAGCTGGTTCTCGGGGCCGATGACCGCCCACACCGTCTTGCCGGACCCCGTCGGCGTGCTGCCCCACGTGCGGGACAACGCGTCGACGATCGCCAGGCCGGAGACGTCGATGCCCTTCGCTGGAGACGGAAGCCGCACGGCGGGCGTGTTGCTGGCATCGGAGACCGCGATGGTCGCCGTCGTGCCCTGCGCCTCGAGCCGCATCACCGGGACGCCGGCGGTGTGTTCCAGCACGTTCTCCACGAACACGTTGACGACCACCAACGCGACGGGGATGAGCTTGGCCTGCGACCACGTGGTGAGCCACTCGCGGACCAGCCGCCGCGACTCGCGCAGGCTGGTCAGGTCGGCGGGCAGCTGCGCGTCGGCGCGCCGCACGGCACGACGGCCGTTCTGCCCGAGCGACTTCATCGCCGCCTTCTGGCTCGAATACACCGGCATGAAGTGCGCGATCCCGCTGCGCGTAATCGCCTCGCGGGTCGCCCGATTGCTGCAGACGAAGACGATCGGAACGTGGGCCGCGCTGCCGATCTGCCAGTAGGCGCCCATAAAGGTCGACCATGCCGGTTCGGCGTTCAGCTTGAGGCCGGAGACGTCGAGGATGACGGCGGAAGCCGCGTCGGATGTCGCCTTGATGAGGCGGTCGCGCAGTGCGGTGGAATTGGCGGCGTCAAGCACGCCGTCGACGGTCAGAACGGCGATCGAATCATCCGTTCGCGTCGCGACGGCCAGTGAGCTGGCCGACTCAGCCACCGGGCTCATCCCAGCTCGATCGGGACGTCCGGTTTCATTTCCCGCTCCTTGTGTGTTCTGCCGGGCCGACTGCTTGAGTATCCGCCCTCAGCGGCAAAAGTCTAGTTCGCGGCGAGCTCGCTTCGTTGCACCGAAAAGCGGCAGGCCGCGATCCCGATCCCCCCGGACTCATGCCGCAGCCCCGCATCGAATGAATCATGCGCCCCCCTCCGTGCCCGTCGCGGCGTCGATCCGCACCGCCCCGCACGCACAATGGAGTTCATTGCCCAACACGCGCTGTTCCACGGGATTACCACATAGGGGGCGCGGCCAAACTTTCTGGTATGGCCTGAAAACAGGTCGTTTCCTGCAGAAATACGCTGGCCTCCGTCAGCAGCCGCGGTGCCCGTTCACCCAATGCTCAGCGCGTAGGGGGGAGCGCCCACGCCCGCAACCGAGTGCGTGCCCCAGGGTGTCCGTTCGACGATGCGCGCCGGCGCACTGCGCTCACCCACCGTCAGCGTGGCCGTCCGCGCCTGCTTGAGGTCGTCGGACGGCGAACCGAACACGGTTCCCTGCCAGTGGTAGCGACCGTCGATCGGGTCCAGATGGCCGGTGAGCCGGACTCGTACCGGATGACGGCTTCCGGCGATCTCCAGCATGGCGGTGCCGTCGTAGGCGTCGTCGCCGGCAGGCGCGCTGGCCGATAGGTCGAAGGCGGACGCCGCCGGTGGCGGCTCGATCGGTCGCAGCTGGGCGCGTTCGTTGAAGACATGCTGGCTGCTGGCGCGCACCTCGATGCGGCGGCTGCCCGTGCGCTGCATGAGCTTCAGGCACTCCACGATGTAGCGGGCTTGCGCGTCCGGGTCGGGACCGGTGATGAAGAAGTAGTTGGGGAACCCGCGCACCGCCACCCCGCAGAACGGCTCCATGCCGTCGTGCCAAGCCTCTCGGA
This sequence comes from Mycobacterium paraintracellulare, assembly GCF_000276825.1. Classification (NCBI taxonomy): domain Bacteria; kingdom Bacillati; phylum Actinomycetota; class Actinomycetes; order Mycobacteriales; family Mycobacteriaceae; genus Mycobacterium; species Mycobacterium paraintracellulare. Next base: position 934,520 of record NC_016948.1, read on the forward strand.
TGGGCAGCCCTCCCGCGCCGGTCAGCGTCTCGTCGGCGACGTGATCGGCGATCGAGAATCCGGTGCCGTAGATGATGGCGTCGACGCTGTGGTGGACACCATCGCCGGTGCGCACCCCCAACGGGGTCACCGTCTCGACCGCCGACGAAGCGATCACCACCGACGGCCGCGACGCGCTCGGGCGGGTGTGGCGGCGCAGCCAGCGCGCGACGCGGGTAGACCACAGCGGTACCTCGGTGACCACACGGCGGGGTGCGCGGGCAAAGACGGTGACGGATGCCGCGGCTTCGACCAGCCGGCCGAGGTGGTAGCCGGCAGCGGCATCGGTGCCGATGACCGCGATGCGCTTGCCGGACGGGTCAAACGCCGGCTCCCACGCCGCCGCGTGAAACGACTCGCCGCGAAACTCGTCACGCCCGGCAAGGTGCGGCACCCAGGGAACGTAGACGTCTTCACCCGCGGCGACGACGACATCGGCCCGCACGATCTCGCCACGGGCCGTGGTCAACAGCCAAGTGTCGGAGGCGTCGTCGAACCGCGACCGGAGGACGCCCTGGCCGGGCCGGTCGAGCAGGACCAGGTCGGTGAAGCCGGCGCCCGACAACGCATCACAGGCGCTCTGACCGCCGACCCCCGCGCCGACAATGGCCGTGTGGCAACGTGATTCGCCGCCGGGACGCGAAGCCGTCACAGAAACCTGCTGCGCTTCCAGCCGCGGCGCGCGAAGCGGCCCATCAGGCCTACCTCGGTGAGAAACGCCGCCAGTGGAGCGAAGCCGGCGACCTGAACGTCACGGCGATGCGGGCTGGTGCGCGCGGTCTTTCGGGCCCGCTGCGGGTCGAGACCCGTTCGCGCATAAGGGACCGGGTTGCTGAACAGATAGTTGAAGAAGTAGCCGCCCAGCCCGTTGATGTTGGCCATGAACCAGCGGTTGAACCGGGGCATTTCGGCGACGCGTTTGCGCGCGCCATCGCGCGCGAATTGGATGTGACGCGCCTCTTCGGTCACGTGAATACGCATGAGCCGCTGAATGATTGGCTGCAGCTCGGGGTCGTCCATCATCTGTCGCTGCAGCGAGTCGAAGATCTCCTCGCCGATCAGGGCGGCCACCCACAGCATCGACCCGCGCTGAAACGCCAGCGGAAGCATGTTGATGATCATCCGGTGAAACATCCGGGGGCGCACCGGTTTTGCGCCGACGCGCTCGATGGCCTTGCCGAACATGACCATGTGACGTGTCTCGTCGCCCAGTTCGGTCAGCTTGTAATGCGTCGAGTTACTGGTCGGGTCTTCGTGCAGGATCGTGCGCAGCAACGACTGGTTGAGCATGTTCTCGAACCAGATCCCGGCCGAGAGGGTGTTGACCAGTTCCTGGCGGGACAACTCGATCTGCTGTTCGCGGGTCATCTCGTCCCACATCGGGGTGCCGTACAGCGACACCAACCGCGGCGGCAGATAGAACTTGTCCGGGTCGAGCGGAGCGTCCCAGTCGATGTCGACGACGGGCTCATAGGACTTTTTGACCGAGCCCTTCAGCAAGCGCTCGGAGAACTCTTCACGGCTCGGCCCACCTGGCTTCAGCGACGTGGTCATCCCTGGCGTCCCTCCATTGGGTGCTTAGACGGTACCCATGGTACTGGGTACTTCAGGTCCCGACTAGGCCTATTCGGTATCGATTCGGCAATGTGGTTGAGCAGCGACGCGAGTCAGGAGGGTTCATTGGGCCGGCACATCCACGTCATCGGCATTGGCGCCGGCGATCCCGACTATGTGACCGTGCAAGCGATCGAGGCGCTCAACGACACGCAGGTGTTTTTCGCGATGGACAAGGGCGACCAGAAAAGCGACCTGGTGGCGCTGCGACGCGAGATCTGCGCCCGGTTCATCCGCGAACCGGGCTACCGGTTCGTCGAGCTGGCCGACCCCAGGCGCGCAGATCACGCCGAGTACCGCGACGCCGTCGCGGAGTGGCATGCCGCGCGCGCGCAGATCTGGGCCGACGCCATCTCGGCCGAGCTGGGTCCGCACGGCGTCGGCGCATTCTTGGCCTGGGGCGACCCGTCGCTCTACGACAGCACCCTGCGCATCCTCGACGCTGTTGCCGCGCAGGTCGATTTCACGTTCGACGTGATCCCCGGCATCACCGCCATACAGGCGCTGACCGCCCGGCATCGCATCCCGCTCAACGGGGTCGGCGAACCCGTCCTGATCACCACCGGCCGGCAGCTGCGCGCGCACGGATTGGCCGGCGATGCGGTCGTAATGCTCGACGCGGACTGCTCGTTCAACACGTGCCCGCCTAACACCCGCATCTGGTGGGGCGCCTACCTGGGCACCGACGACGAACTGCTCATCGCCGGCACGGTCGGCGAAGTGGGACCCCGCATCGTTTCGCAGCGGGCCGAGGCGCGCGCCCGGCACGGCTGGATCATGGACACCTATTTGCTCCGACCGGCAGACTGAAACCGTGCCCGAACTGCCCGAGATCGAAGCGCTGGCCGATCATCTACGGCGCAACGCCGTGGGCCTGACGGTCGGCCGTGTCGACATCGCCGCCCTGTCCGTCCTGAAGACCTTCGACCCGCCGATCAACGCGCTGCACGGCCAGACCGTGGTCGGCGCCGACCGCTGGGGCAAATACCTGGGGCTGCGGACGGACGACCTCTACCTGGTCGCCCACTTGTCCCGGGCGGGCTGGTTGCGGTGGTCCGACAAGCTGGCCGCGGCGCCGCTGCGCCCCGGCAAGGGCCCGATCGCGCTGCGCGTGCACCTGGGCACGCCCGGTGAGGCGCCCGGCTTCGACCTCACCGAGGCCGGCACCCAGAAGCGGCTGGCGGTGTGGCTGGTAAGCGACCCGCAGCAGATCCCACAGATCGCCTCCCTCGGGCCGGACGCGCTGGACCTCGGCCCCGACGACCTGGCCCGCATTCTGGCGGGCAACACCGGGCGGATCAAGACCGTCATCACCGACCAGAAGGTGATCGCCGGTATCGGCAACGCCTACAGCGACGAGATCTTGCACGTCGCGAAGATCTCGCCGTTCGCCACCGCCGGCAAGCTGTCCGAGAAGCAGCTCGCCGCGCTGCACGACGCCATGATCACCGTGCTCACCGACGCGGTGAGCCGATCCGTCGGCCAGGGCGCGGCCACGCTCAAGGGCGAGAAGCGCTCCGGATTGCGCGTGCACGCCCGCACGGGCCTGCCCTGCCCGGTGTGCGGGGACACCGTGCGTGAAGTGTCGTTCGCGGACAAGTCTTTTCAATATTGTCCGACGTGTCAGACCGGAGGCAAGGTCCTGGCCGACCGGCGGATGTCGCGTTTGCTGAAGTAGTCGCCCGTCCGGGACTTGACACCTGTCGATATGCTGCCCCGATGACTCGCCAGAAGATCCTCATCACCGGCGCCAGCTCCGGGCTGGGCGCCGGCATGGCGCGCGCCTTCGCCGCCAAGGGCCGCGACCTCGCCCTGTGCGCGCGTCGCACCGACCGGCTCGAGGAGCTCAAAGCCGAGCTGACGCAGAAGTATCCGGGCGTGACGATCGCCGTCGCCGCGCTGGACGTCAACGACCACGAGGCCGTCCCCAAAGTGTTCGCCGAACTCAGCGACGAGCTGGGCGGCATCGACCGCATCATCGTCAACGCTGGCATCGGCAAGGGCGCCAAACTCGGCTCCGGCAAGCTGTGGGCCAACAAGGCGACCCTCGAGACCAACCTGGTGGCCGCGCTGGTGCAGATCGAGACCGCGCTGGAGATGTTCAACAAGAACGGTTCGGGCCACCTGGTGCTGATTTCGTCGGTGCTCGGCAACAAGGGCGTGCCGGGCGTCAAGGCCGCGTACGCGGCCAGCAAGGCCGGCCTGAGCTCGCTGGGCGAATCGTTGCGCGCCGAATACGCCAAGGGACCCGTCAAGGTGTCGGTCATCGAACCCGGCTACATCGAGTCGGAGATGACGGCCAAGTCGAACAGCACAATGTTGATGGTGGACAACGAAACTGGCGTCAACGCGCTCGTCGCCGCCATGGAGCGGGAGCCCGGGCGGGCGGCGGTGCCGTGGTGGCCGTGGGCGCCGCTGGTGCAGCTGATGCGGGTGCTGCCGCCTCAGCTGACCAAGATGTTCGCCTGAGGACCGATCAGCTGGTCCGGCCTCGTTCGCTGCGGTAGCGGCGGACCAGGGCATCGGTCGAGCTGTCCGATTGCGGCGCCGGGGAGGCGTCCGCGGTGAGCACCGGCAGCAGGGCTTTGGCCTGAGTTTTGCCCAGCTCCACGCCCCACTGGTCGAACGAGTCGATTCCCCAGATGACGCCCTCGGTGAAAACCTGATGCTCGTAGAGCGCGATCAGCTGGCCCAGCACCGACGGGGTGAGCCGGTCGGCCAGGATCGAGGTCGACGGCCGGTTCCCCGGCATCACCTTGTGCGGCACGATATCGGCGGGCGTGCCTTCGGCGGCGATCTCCTCGGCGGTCTTGCCGAAGGCCAGCACCTGGGTCTGCGCGAAGAAGTTGCTCATCAACAGGTCGTGCATGCTGCCGTCGCCCTCGGCGGTGGGCAGGTCGTCGATGGGTTGGCTGAAACCGATGAAGTCGGCCGGCACCAACCGGGTGCCCTGATGCAGCAACTGATAGAAAGCGTGCTGGCCGTTGGTTCCCGGTTCGCCCCAAAAGATTTCACCGGTGTCGGTGGTGACCGGGCTGCCGTCCGCGCGGGTCGACTTGCCGTTGGACTCCATGGTCAGCTGCTGCAGGTAGGCCGCGAACCGCGCCAAGTCGTTGGAGTACGGCAGCACCGCGCGCGACTGCGCGCCCATGAAGTTGGAATACCACAGGCCGATAAGGCCAAGTAGCACAGGAGCATTGGACTCCAGCGGGGCGGTCTTGAAATGCCGGTCGACGATGTGGAATCCGGACAGGAAGTCCGCGAACGCTTCCCGGCCGATGGCGGCCATCACCGACAGGCCGATCGCCGAATCCACCGAGTAGCGGCCGCCGACCCAATCCCAGAACCCGAACATGTTGTCGGTGTTGATCCCGAAGTCGTCGACGAGGCGCTTGTTGGTGGAGACGGCCACAAAGTGCTGGGCCACCGCGGCGTCGCCGAGGGCGTCGGTGACCCAGCGGCGCGCTGCGGTGGCGTTGGTCAGGGTTTCCAGAGTCGAGAACGTCTTCGATGCCACAATGAAAAGCGTTGTGGCGGGGTCCAAGTCGGCCAGGGTGGCGATCAGGTCGGCGGGGTCGACGTTGGAGACGAAGCGCGCCGAGATGCCCGCATCCGCGTAGTGGCGCAGGGCCTGGTAGACCATCACCGGGCCGAGGTCCGATCCGCCGATGCCGATGTTGACCACGGTGCTGATCCGTTTGCCGGTCGCTCCGGTCCATTCACCGCTGCGCAACCGGTCGGTGAAGTCGCCCATCCGGTCCAGCACGGCATGCACGTCCTCGACGACGTTTTGACCGTCGACGGTCAGTTCGGCGTCCCGGGGTAGCCGCAGCGCGGTGTGCAGCACCGCCCGATCCTCCGAGGTGTTGATGTGGACACCGGCGAACATCTGGTCGCGGCGCTGTTCGAGGTTGGCGGTGCGGGCCAGATCGACCAAGAGCCGCAGCGTTTCTCGCGTGATCCGATGCTTGCTGTAGTCGATGTAGAGGTCGCCGACCGAGACGGTCAGCTCGCGGCCGCGGTCGGGGTCCTCGTCGAAGAACTGGCGCAGATGGGTGGCGCCGATGCGTTCATGGTGCCTGCGGAGGGCGTCCCACACGGGGGTGGCGGTGATGTCGGGGAGGGTGTGCAGGGAAGTCATTGGCGTCGCTCCTCTTCATCGCTTCGCTCTGCATCGTCGCCGACGCGGGCCGTCATGCTTCGACCCTATGGGCTCTGACGTGAAGGAGCCAGATGTGGGGGCGAGCGCCGGGCTCAGTGACCGAGCCGGCCCCTGCCCAGCCGCAGCAACAGTATCGCCAGGTCCTTGCCGTCGGGGCCGAGCTCGCTGTAGCGCTCGATGACCTTCATCTCGCGGCTGTGGACAAGTCGCGTCCCGCCGGAGGCCATCCGGGCCTTGCCGATCGCTTGTGATACCTCGGTGCGCCGTTTGACCGCGGCGAGGATCTCGGCGTCCAGCCGATCGATCTCGAGACGTAGGTCGTCGATGTCGGTGGCCCCTTGGGTCTCCACCGTCTCGATGTTCATCCCTGTTGCCTCCGCGCCTTCGTCGTGATGTGTGGGTTCTGGACTCATGCAGCATCGGGCCTCACTGAAGACGAGCCCCGGGCGCCGAAGGCGGGTCCGGGGCTCTGCGGAAGCAGTTAGACCACGGGCACCGCGGACCGGCACCCGTAGGGAAATCGGCGGCGCCACTCCGGGGTCGAGGAGCGTCGTCGACACTGCACATTGAGCACGAAATGAGTGTGCCATTAAAAACGGTGGGCGCGCAAAAAAACATGTTTAAGCTGCGCTTTTTGGACTTGGGTGCAATTACGGCACCGGCACGAGAACGGGGTCGAAGAATGCGTTCCGACACGCCCATTCTCCGGTGGCCCGCGGGGCGCGATCCAGGCCGGCCGAGCCACTAGCCTGGTTTGATGCCTGGGCGCTTTGTGTCACTGGGCGGCGGTAAGTTTGGACTGACATGAGTGTGCACGCAACAGATACCAAGCCGGCCTCGGAAGCCGATCAACTGCTCGAGGGGCTCAACCCGCAACAGCGCCAGGCGGTGGTGCACGAGGGCTCCCCGCTGCTGATCGTCGCCGGGGCGGGTTCGGGCAAGACCGCGGTGTTGACGCGTCGCATCGCCTACCTGATCGCGGCCCGCGGCGTGGGGGTCGGCCAGGTGCTGGCGATCACCTTCACCAACAAGGCCGCGGCCGAGATGCGGGAGCGGGTGGTGCGGCTGGTCGGTAACCGGGCCCGCGCCATGTGGGTGTCCACCTTTCACTCGACCTGCGTGCGCATCCTGCGCAACCAGGCGTCCCTGATCGAAGGCCTCAACTCCAACTTTTCGATCTACGACGCCGACGATTCGCGGCGGCTGTTGCAGATGATCGGGCGCGACATGGGCCTCGACATCAAGCGCTACTCGCCGCGGCTGTTGGCCAACGCCATCTCCAACCTGAAGAACGAGCTGATCGACCCCGCCGACGCGGTCTCCAAGCTGACCGACGATTCCGACGAGTTGTCGCGCACGGTGGCGAGCGTCTACGGCGAGTATCAGCGCCGGCTGCGGGCGGCGAACGCGCTGGACTTCGACGACCTGATCGGGGAAACCGTGGCGGTGTTGCGGGCTTTCCCGCAGATCGCCCAGCATTACCGGCGGCGGTTCCGGCATGTGCTCGTCGACGAGTACCAGGACACCAACCACGCCCAGTACGTGCTGGTGCGGGAACTGGTGGGCCGCGGCGGCACAGAAGCACCGGCATCGTCCGACGATGTGCCGCCCGCCGAGTTGTGCGTGGTCGGCGACGCCGACCAGTCGATCTATGCGTTCCGCGGCGCCACCATCCGCAACATCGAGGACTTCGAACGCGACTACCCCGACGCGACAACCATTCTGCTGGAACAGAATTACCGGTCGACGCAGAACATTTTGTCGGCGGCCAACTCCGTGATCGCCCGCAATTCCGGGCGCCGGGACAAACGCCTGTGGACCGCCGAAGGCGCCGGCGAATTGATCGTCGGCTACGTCGCCGACAACGAGCACGACGAGGCCAGATTCGTCGCCGAGGAGATCGACGCACTCGCCGACAAGGGCGAGATCACCTACAACGACGTCGCCGTCTTCTATCGCACCAACAACTCGTCGCGGTCGTTGGAAGAGGTCTTCATCCGCGCCGGGATTCCGTACAAAGTCGTTGGGGGAGTGCGGTTTTACGAGCGCAAGGAGATTCGCGACATTGTCGCCTATCTGCGGGTGCTGGACAACCCCGGGGATGCGGTCAGCATGCGGCGCATCCTCAATACCCCGCGACGGGGCATCGGAGATCGCGCCGAGGCTTGCGTGGCGGTGTACGCCGAGAACACCGGGGCCAGCTTCGCCGACGCACTCGTCGCCGCGGCCGAAGGCAAAGTGCCGATGCTGAATTCCCGCGCGGAGAAGGCGATCGCGGGTTTCGTCGAGCTTCTCGACGAGCTGCGCGGCCGCCTGGATGACGATCTCGGGGATCTCGTCGAGTCTGTGCTCGAACGCACCGGGTACCGCAGGGAGCTGGAATCCTCCAGCGATCCCCAGGAACTGGCGCGGTTGGACAACCTCAACGAACTCGTCAGTGTCGCACACGAATTCAGTACCGACCGGGCGAACGCCGACGCGCTGGACGAGTCGCTGCACACGCCCGAAGACGAGGACGTGCCGGATACCGGTGTGCTGGCGGAGTTCTTGGAAAGGGTGTCGCTGGTTTCCGACAGCGACGAAATCCCCGAGGACGGCGCCGGCATGGTCACGCTGATGACCCTGCACACCGCGAAAGGCCTCGAGTTTCCGGTGGTGTTCGTCACCGGGTGGGAGGACGGGATGTTCCCCCACATGCGGTCATTGGACGACCCGACCGAACTGTCCGAGGAGCGGCGGCTGGCCTACGTGGGCATCACCCGGGCCCGCCGGCGGCTGTACCTGAGCAGGGCCATCGTCCGCTCCTCCTGGGGGCAGCCCATGCTCAACCCGGAATCCCGTTTCTTGCGGGAGATTCCGCAAGAACTGATCGATTGGCGCCGCACCGCGCCGGCGCCGTCGTTCAGCGCGCCGGTGAGCGGCGCCGGACGATTCGGCCCGCCGCGCGCGGCGCCCACTCGTTCCGGGATGAGCAAACGACCGCTGCTGGTGCTCGAACCCGGCGACCGGGTGACCCACGACAAGTACGGCCTGGGACGGGTCGAAGAAGTTTCCGGCGTCGGCGAATCGGCGATGTCGCTGATCGACTTCGGCAGCTCGGGACGGGTCAAGCTGATGCACAACCACGCCCCGATCAGCAAGCTCTAATCGGGCGAGAATACAGCGCGTCGAACGTGCACCCTGGGCGAGAAATCGGCGAAATCTTCGCCGCCAGAACACGTTCGGCGAAGGTCAGGCGTCCAGCCAGCGTTTGGTTTGCGGCAGCATCACCAGCACCGCCGTGGAGATCGGCAACAGCGGCAGCAGGTGCACGACCCACGCCACACGGGCGCCGGCGATGAACACGCCGATATAGGTGAGGAAAGCGACGAGCGCGCCGGCCAACAGGAGGTAGCGGCTGACCGGTCGGCGCTGCAGCAGCGCGATCACACCCGTCACCGTGGTGGCGCCGAACACCAGGGCGAGAAACGCCACCGCGATGCAGAACAGGCGATCGGTCCGCCACCAGCCGGCGATCAGATCGGTGGCCACCACCGACGTGGCCCATCCGCTGAGAATGCTGACCGCGCAGGCGGCGACAGCCGTGCGATCGCTGGGTTCCAGGGCCGGCACTCCGGCATAACCCGTCCGTCCCGCACGCGGGCCGCCCCGGGACGTCGGGGTCGGTGGAACGAATTGACTAGTAGGGGAGTCCGGCGTGGTGGGGATCGGTCCGGTCGGCGCGCGGCGGATGATCCGCGTCCGTGAATCGGAGGTAGATGAGGGCTCCGCAGTGGGCTCGGACGGAGGCGGACCGGAAGGTTGTTCGTTCGGCGCGGTCACCTCAACCAGCGTAGTTGCCGACCATAAGACCACGCTTAGCCAGCCACGGCACCGGATCGATCCGCTCGGTGCCGCCCTGCAGGACCTCGAAATGCAGGTGTGGGCCGGTCGAATTGCCCCGGTTGCCCATGGTGGCGATTTGATCGCCGGCCATCACGCGCTCGCCGACGCTGACGAGGGCGGTGTTGATGTGACCGTAGAGCGTGACCGTGCCGTCGGCGTGCCGCAGCTTGACCAGCATCCCGTAGCCGCCGGCCGGTCCGGCTTCGATGACGACGCCGTCGGACACGGCCAGGATCGGCGTGCCGATCGAGTTGGCCAGGTCGATGCCGGCGTGCAGCACGCCCCAGCGGTAACCGAAGTTGGAGGTGAAGATGCCCTTGGTCGGCATCACGTAGAGCGGTTGCTGCAAGCGCGCCTCGCGCTCGGCGCGGTCGTTGGCGAAGGCCACACCCCGGGCGAGTTCCTGGTTGTGCAGCGCCGCGGTGGCCGCGGGCTCCACCGCGATCACCTGGGGGCCTCGGACGGTGTTGCTGCCCGACCCGCCGGTGAGCGCGGACGCGTTGGCGGTCAGCACCGCCTCGGTCTTGGGGGTGTCGGCGTGGCTGGTGGCCGTGTGGGCGGCCGCGGCGGCGGCGCCGGCGGCCATCGCCGAGATCAGCAGGCGACCGCGGGCCGCGCTGGTGGGTTGCTTGCGGTGCTGTCCTCCGCGGCGGGCGGCGCCGACGACGTCGGTGGCGCGCGCGTGATCGAGGCGGCGCTCGGTGTGGGGCTCGACGGGGACCCGCGGCAACGCCTCGGGGGCGGGGGCGGCCAGCCACCGAGGCCTCAGGTCGTCGACCTCGTGGAGGTCGTCGAGCTCCGGCGCTAGCAGGACCTGCGCTTCGTTGTCGAACGTCGAGTCGTTGCTGAAGTCCAGGCCGGCGTGATCGCCGACGTCGTCATAGGAATCGCTGAAATCAAGGTCATCGAAGTCGAAGCCGTCGAGCGGAAGGATCTCCGTGACTTCGGTGCGATGGGGCTCCGCCGACCGGGCGCCTGCCGCGCGACTCACCCTCAAGATGCCTGTTGTTACGGCAGCGGGCGTGGCAAAACGGTGCTGGGGCAACCTGAAATGTCCTCGTATCGTGACCATAACGTTATCTGGACCCTAGGAAGGTATCCGCTGACGCGCGGGACTGGCAACCTCGTCGCACAATCCGGCCGGAATTGTGATTTGGATCACGCGGGCCGTCTATCCATGTCCCGTGAGCTGTGCCACATCGGCGGACGCGGCGGTCAAAGCCATTTCGAGGGTGGATACAGTTCGTCCGTGCGAGTTGCCGGCTGCGGCACCGCCCACCAAGAGGCCTAAAAGTTGAGTCGAGCGAAGACAGAGAGTCCATGGACCTTTTCGAGTATCAAGCAAAAGAATTGTTCGCCAAGCACAACGTACCGACTACGCCGGGACGCGTGACCGACACCGCCGAGGGCGCCCGCGAGATCGCCACCGAGATCGGCCGTCCGGTGATGGTCAAGGCGCAGGTGAAGGTCGGCGGGCGCGGCAAGGCCGGCGGCGTCAAGTACGCGGCGACGCCCGACGACGCCTACGAGCACGCCAAGAACATCCTCGGTCTCGACATCAAGGGACACGTCGTCAAGAAGCTGCTGGTCGCCGAGGCCAGCGACATCGCCGAGGAGTACTACATCTCCTTCCTGCTGGACCGCGCCAACCGCACCTACCTGGCCATGTGCTCGGTCGAGGGCGGCATGGAAATCGAGGAGGTCGCCGCGACCAAGCCGGAGCGGCTGGCCAAGGTTCCGGTGGACGCCGTCAAGGGTGTCGACCTGGCGACCGCGCGTGCCATCGCCGAGCAGGGCCACCTGCCCGCCGAGGTGCTGGACGCCGCCGCCGTCACCATCAACAAGCTGTGGGAGGTCTTCGTCGCCGAGGACGCCACGCTGGTCGAGGTCAACCCGCTGGTGCGCGACCCCAAAGACCAAATCCTTGCGCTGGACGGCAAGGTCACCCTCGACGCCAACGCCGACTTCCGTCAGCCCGGCCACGCCGAGTTCGAGGACCGCGACGCCACCGACCCGCTGGAGCTCAAGGCCAAGGAGCACGACCTCAACTACGTCAAGCTGGACGGCTCGGTCGGCATCATCGGCAACGGCGCGGGCCTGGTGATGTCCACGCTGGACGTCGTCGCCTACGCGGGAGAGAAGCACGGCGGGGTCAAGCCGGCCAACTTCCTGGACATCGGTGGTGGCGCGTCGGCCGAGGTGATGGCCGCCGGCCTGGACGTCATCCTGAACGACAAGCAGGTCAAGAGCGTCTTCGTGAACGTGTTCGGTGGCATCACCTCCTGCGACGCCGTCGCCAACGGGATCGTGACCGCGCTGAACATGCTCGGCGACGAGGCGAACAAGCCGCTCGTGGTCCGGCTCGACGGCAACAACGTCGACGAAGGCCGGCGCATCCTGGCCCAAGCCAACCACCCGCTGGTGATCCAGGCCGAGACCATGGACGCCGGTGCCGACAAAGCCGCCGAGCTGGCGAACAAGTAAGGGACCCAAGCCATGTCGATCTTTTTGAACAAAGACTCCAAGGTCATCGTCCAGGGCATCACCGGTGGCGAGGGCACCAAGCACACCGCGCTGATGATGAAGGCCGGCACCCAGGTGGTGGGCGGCGTGAACGCCCGCAAGGCCGGCACCACCGTCTCGCACGTGGACCCGGTCGGCCGGGACGTCGAGCTGCCGGTGTTCGGCACCGTCGCCGAAGCGATGAAGGAAACCGGCGCCAACGTGTCGGTCGTCTTCGTCCCGCCGAAATTCGCCAAGGACGCGATCATCGAGGCCATCGACGCCGAGATCCCGCTGCTGGTCGTCATCACCGAGGGAATTCCGGTGCAGGACAGCGCCTATGCGTGGGCTTACAACGTCGACAAGGGGCAGAAGACCCGCATCATCGGGCCGAACTGCCCCGGCATCATCACCCCGGGCGAGGCGCTGGCCGGCATCACCCCCGCCAACATCAGCGGCCCCGGTCCGGTCGGCCTGGTGTCCAAGTCGGGCACCCTGACCTACCAGATGATGTACGAGCTGCGCGATTTCGGCTTTTCCACCTCGATCGGCATCGGTGGTGACCCGGTGATCGGCACCACGCACATCGACGCCATCGAGGCGTTCGAGAAGGACCCCGACACCAAGGTCATCGTGATGATCGGCGAGATCGGCGGCGACGCCGAGGAGCGCGCCGCCGACTACATCAAGGCGAACGTGTCCAAGCCGGTCGTCGGCTACGTCGCGGGATTCACTGCGCCGGAAGGCAAGACGATGGGCCACGCGGGCGCCATCGTGTCCGGCTCGTCGGGCACCGCGGCCGCCAAGAAGGAAGCGCTGGAAGCCGCGGGCGTCAAGGTCGGCAAGACCCCGTCGGAGACCGCGGCGCTCGCCCGGGAGATCCTGCAGAACCTGTAGGGGGCCGTGCCCGGCCGATGCCGCGAGGGGGCCCCGGATTTGGCCGTGGCCCGGCACACGGTAGATAGTGGGTCTATGAATCTCGACCCGAACACGCCCGTCATCGTCGGCGTGGGGCAGTTCACCGAGCGCATCGAGGACTCCGGCTACCGCGGAATGTCGTCGGTGGAGTTGGCGACGGCAGCGGCGCAGGCCGCGCTACATGACACCGGGGCCGACGTCACCGCCGTCGCCACGGCCATCGACACCGTCGCCGCCCTCCGGCAGTTCGAGATCTCCGGGCGCACCCCCGCGCCGATGGGCAAGTCCAACAACTACCCGCGGTCGGTGGCCCAGCGCATCGGCGCCGCGCCGGCCCGCGCGATCCTCGAGCCCATCGGCGGCCAGGGCCCCCAGCATCTGGTCACCGAGTTCGCCGGTGTCATCGCCTCGGGGGAGGCGGAGGTCGTGATGATCTTCGGCTCCGAAAACACGTCCAGCATCCGGTATTTCGCCGACCGGGATAAGCCGGATCATTCCGACACGGTCGAGGGTTCCCTCGAGGACCGCGGGTTCGGATACGACGGCCTGTTCGACGACTACACCGTCGCGCATGGGCTCATCGGAGCGCCGGCCCAGTACGGGCTGCTGGAGAACGCGCGCCGCGGCCGGCTGGGCTTGAGCGTCGCCGACTACCGGCGCGAAATGGGCGAGCTGTTCGCCCCGTTCACCAAGGTGGCGGCGAAGAACCCGTTCGCGTCCTCCCCGGTGGAGCGCAGCGTCGACGAGCTGATCACCGTCACCGAGTCCAACCGGATGATCTGCGATCCGTACCCGCGGCTGCTGGTGGCCCGCGATCAGGTCAATCAGGGCGCGGCCGCGTTGCTGATGTCGGTGGGCGCCGCCCGCCGGCTCGGTGTGCCCGAGGAGCGCTGGGTGTTTCTGCACGGCCACGCCGACATGGTGGACCAGCCACTGCTGGACCGCCTCGACCTGACCTACAACTCGGCCTCGGTGCTGGCGGTCCAGGAAGCGCTCGCCGTGGCCGGTGTCGGCATCGACGACGTCTCGACCTTCGACCTCTACAGCTGCTTCCCGGTGCCGGTGTTCAACTTCTGCGACGGGACTCAGCTGGCCACCGACGATCCGCGGGGGCTCACACTCACCGGCGGCCTGCCGTACTTCGGTGGACCGGGCAACAACTACTCACTGCACGGCATCGCCGAAACGGTCAGCGAAATGCGGGATCTGCCAGGGCAATTCGGCCTGGTCGCCGCCAACGGCGGGATCATGAGCAAGTACTCCGCTGGGGTGTACTCGACCACGCCGGTGAATTGGAAGCCCGACAACAGCGCCGCACTGCGCGCCGAGGTCGCGGCCCGCCCCAAGATGGCGGTGACCATCAAGGCCGACGGTCGCGCGACCATCGAGACCTACACCGTGCGCTACGACTGGCCGGTGCGCACCGGCCTCATCATCGGCCGCCTCGACGACGACGGCAGCCGCTTCCTGGCCCTGAGCGAGGACCCCGATCTGGTCGGGTTACTCAGCGACGGCGAGCCGCTGGGGGCTTCGATCGTGGTGCGGTCGACGGATAAGGACAACCGGGCCACGCTGGCCTGACCGCAGTTACACGAGAGCCGCTAGTTTGCCGGCGAGCCGTTCGACGTAGGCGGCGACCTCGGCCTCGGGCTTGTCCGGCAGCCCGAACAGGACCTCGGTCACGCCCAGCTCGCTCCATTTGGCGAGCTTTTCGGGGACGGGCTTGAAGTCCAGTGCCACGATCTGCGGGGCGCCGTCGCGGCCCGCGGCCGCCCAGGTGTCCTGTAGCAGCTTGACCGGTTCGTCGATGTCGAAGTCGCGGGGGGTGGTGATCCAGCCGTCGGCGCTGCGCGCGATCCACTTGAAGTTCTTTTCGGTGCCAGCGGCGCCCACCAGCACCGGGATGTGCGGCTGCACCGGCTTGGGCCAGGCCCAGCTGGGCCCGAACTTGACGAATTCGCCGTCGTAGGAGGCTTCCTCCTCGGTCCACAGCGCCCGCATCGCTTCGAGGTACTCGCGCAGCATGGTGCGCCGACGCCCGGGCGGCACGTTGTGGTCGGCGAGTTCGTCGGTGTTCCAACCGAATCCGACGCCTAGGCTGACCCGTCCGCCGGAGAGATGGTCAAGGGTGGCAATGCTTTTCGCCAGCGTGATCGGGTCGTGTTCGACCGGCAGCGCCACCGCGGTCGACAGTCGCACCCGCGACGTGACGGCACAGGCGGCGCCCAGGCTCACCCACGGGTCCAGCGTGCGCATGTAGCGGTCGTCGGGCAGCGACGCGTCGCCGGTCGTCGGGTGCGCGGCCTCTCTCTTGATCGGGATATGAGTGTGTTCTGGCACGTAGAAGGTTTGAAAGCCGTGGTCATCGGCAAGCTTCGCGGCCGTCGCCGGAGAGATGCCGCGGTCGCTGGTAAAAAGCACAAGCCCGTAATCCATGCAGAGAATTAGAACGTGTTCTACCTGTGCTGAGCAAGCTCCGGTGATACCGACCGTCTCGCCGGAGGGCCGCCGGGGGCCTCGCCGCCCAAGACAGTGGCGGCGCCACCGGTTCCCGCACGTGCGCTAGCGTGGGTGATCGACCGCGTCGCAATGCGGTGACGCGCCTGCAAGCACAGCGTCGCATCGCCACCGCGGCGCCCGCTCGGCACTTAAAGGCACTGGTAGCAACAGGAGGAGCAATGACCTACTCTCCCGGTAGCCCCGGATACCCACCGCCGCAGTCCGGCGGCACGTATGCAGGCGCCACACCCTCGTTCGCCAAAGAAGACGACGGCAAGAGCAAGCTGCCGCTGTATCTGAACATTGCGGTGGTGGTGCTCGGCTTGGTGGCTTACCTCCTGAACTTCGGGCCCACGTTCACCATCAGCGCCGACCTCGGGCCGGGCATCGGTGGCCGGGCCGGCGATGCCGGTACCGCGGTCGTGGTTGCCCTGCTGGCCGCGCTGCTCGCCGGCCTGAGCCTGCTCCCGAAAGCCAAGAGCTACGTGGGCGTTGTCGCGGTCATCGCGGTGCTGGGAGCGCTGCTGGCCATCACCGAGACGATCAACCTGCCCGCCGGTTTCGCCATCGGCTGGGCGATGTGGCCCCTGGTGGCGGCCATCGTGCTGCAGGCGATCGCCGCAGTCGTCGTCGTGTTGCTGGACTCCGGCGTGATCACGGCGCCGACGCCGCGCCCCAAGTACGACCCCTACTCGCAGTACGGCCAGTACGGGCAATACGGGCAGTACGGCCAGCAGCCCTACTACGGTCAGCCGGGCGGCCAGCAGCACGGCGGCCAGCAGGGATACGGATCGCAATACGGCGGTTATGGGGCCAGCGGTGCGCCGACCCAGGGCGGCGCACCGACCGGCGGTTTCGGCGCCCAGCCTTCGCCGCAGTCGGGCTCGCAGCCGTCCGCGCAGCACCAGGGCTCG
This sequence comes from Mycobacterium paraintracellulare, assembly GCF_000276825.1. Lineage (NCBI taxonomy): Bacteria > Bacillati > Actinomycetota > Actinomycetes > Mycobacteriales > Mycobacteriaceae > Mycobacterium > Mycobacterium paraintracellulare. The sequence goes on from NC_016948.1 coordinate 951,053, forward strand.
TCGACGCCCCCCACCGGCTTCCCCAGCTTCAGCCCGCCGCCGAACGTCGGCGGCGGATCGGACGCCGGTTCACCCACCAACTACTCCGAGCAATCCGGCGGTCAATCCTTCGGCCAGGAGCAGCAGTCGCCGTCCTCACCGTCTGGCCCAGCGCCCGCTTAACCGTGCGCTGTCGCGCCTAGTCGGGGACGTGCCCAAGAGTGACACGGCTAGAGGACAACCGGGCAGCGGGCGCTCGCCAGGCGCGTGACCTCGTCAGGGTCGCGTTCGCCCCGGCCGTGGTGGCGTTGGTCATCATCGCCGCGGTCACGCTCATCCAACTGCTGATCGCCAACAGCGACATGACCGGCGCCCTGGGTGCCATCGCCAGCATGTGGCTCGGCGTGCACCAGGTGCCGATCTCCATCGGTGGCCGCGAACTCGGTGTGATGCCGCTGCTGCCGGTGCTGCTCATGGTCTGGGCCACCGCGCGCAGCACGGCGCGGGCCACCTCGCCGCACTCGTCGTGGCTGGTCGTTCGCTGGGTGGTGGCGTCGGCGCTGGGCGGACCCTTGCTGATGACGGCCATCGCCCTCGCCGTCATCCACGACGCGTCGTCGGTGATCACCGAGCTGCAAACCCCGAGCGCGCTGCGGGCGTTCCTCAGCGTGCTCGTGGTCCACGCAGCCGGCGCGGGAATCGGGGTGTGGTCCCGGGTCGGGCCACGCGTGCTGGCGGTGTCGTCGTTGCCCTATTGGCTGGGCGATTCGCTGCGCGCCGCGTCCGCCGGCCTGCTGGCGTTGCTCGGGCTCTCCGGGTTCGTGACGGCCGGGTCGCTCGTCGTGCACTGGGCGACCATGCAGGAGCTCTACGGCATCACCGATTCGATCTTCGGCGAGTTCAGCCTCACCCTGCTGTCAATGCTGTACGCGCCCAACGTGATTGTGGGCACCGCGGCGGTCGCCGTCGGCTCCAGCGCCCACATCGGTTTCGCGACGTTCAGCTCGTTCACCGTGTTCGGTGGCGATATTCCGGCCTTGCCGGTGTTGGCGGCGGTGCCCAGGCCGCCGCTGGGGCCGGTATGGGTTGCGCTGCTCATCATCGGTGCGTCGTCGGGCGTGGCGGTGGGACAGCAGTGCGCCCGGCGTGCGCTGCCGCCGGCCGCGGCGATGGTCAAGCTGTTGGTCGCCTCGGCCGCCGGGGCTTTGGTGATGTCGCTGCTCGCGTACGCCGGGAGCGGCCAGCTGGGTAACTTCGGCCATGTCGGCGTCGACCAGGGCGCGTTGCTGCTCGGTGTCTTCTTCTGGTTCACGGTGATCGGCGGGATCACCGTGGTGCTGAGTGGGGGGATCAGGCCCCGACCCAGGCGGTTGCGGGCCAAACCCGCGTCCGCCGCACCGGCCGAAGAGCCGGCCGATTTCACCGATGTTTTCGACGATCGGGTGGCGGAGGAGGACGTCTTCGAGGGTCCCGCGGGTGATCCGGGGGAGGGTGAGCCGGGGACTCCGGCGGTGGAGGGCGATGCCGGGGAAGGCGAGCCGGGGTCTCCCGCGGTGGAGGGCGATGCCGCGGAGGGCGAGCCGGGGTCTCCCGCGGCGGGGGGCGATGCCGCGGAGGGCGAGCCGGGGTCTCCCGCGGCGGAGGGCGAGGCGGGGTCTCCCGCGGCGGAGGGCGAGCCGGGACCTACCGCTGCCGAACGCGATCCGGAGCAATAGGCAAATTGCCCACCTCCGAGCGACAACGGCCGTGGGAAATCGCGGGCGTCGGACGGTTGTCGCTCGGAGGTGGGCAATTGCCCTATTGGCCAGCTTGATCGTCAAACGCATGCCGCCGCCATCGGGCTCCTGAGCGCGCCCGTGAGGGCGCGCATCGTCGCCCGCTGTGCCGATCGTCGGGCTCCTCAGCGCGCCCGTAAGGGCGCGCATCGTCGCCCGACTAGGCTCGCCGATGTGGTCGAAGCCCTCCATGTGCCCCCCAACGCGTCGGCGCGGGTAGTGGTACTGGCCTCGGGCACCGGATCGCTGCTGAACTCCCTGATCGCCGCCGCCGTCGCGGACTATCCTGCCCGGATCGTCGCCGTCGGCGCCGACCGCGACTGCCTGGCCACCGAGATCGCCGCGGCCGCGTCCCTGCCCACCTTTACCGTCCGGCTCGGCGACCACCCCAACCGCGACGCCTGGGACGCCGCTATCACCGAGGCCACCGCCGCTCACTCGCCCGACCTGGTGGTGTCCGCGGGATTCATGAAAATCCTTGGACCACAGTTCCTTTCACGGTTCTACGGACGCGTCATCAACACGCATCCGGCGCTGCTGCCGGCGTTCCCGGGCGCGCATGGGGTGGCCGACGCGTTGGCCTACGGCGTGAAAATCACAGGCTGTACGGTGCACCTGGTGGACGCCGGGACGGACACCGGGCCGATCCTGGCGCAGCAATCCGTTCCCGTGCTCGACGGCGACAACGAAGAGACTTTGCATGAACGCATCAAGGTCACCGAACGCAAGCTGCTCGCGGACGTGGTGGCCGCGATCGCAACCGGCGGGCTGACCCTGGTCGGGAGAAAAGCGACGATCGGATGAAAGGCGACAACGGATGAGCACCGACGACTGGCGGGAGAACGCCAAAAGGCCGATCCGCCGCGCCTTGATCAGCGTGTACGACAAGACCGGGCTCATCGACCTGGCCCGGGGGCTGGCCGCGGCGGGCGTCGAGATCGTCTCCACGGGATCCACCGCGAAGAACATTGCCGAAAAAGGCATTCCGGTGACCCGGGTCGAGGAACTGACCGGGTTCCCCGAAGTGCTCGACGGCCGCGTCAAGACCCTGCACCCGCGCGTGCACGCGGGCCTGCTGGCGGATCTGCGCAAACCCGAGCACGCCGAGGCGCTCGAACAGCTCGGCATCGCGGCCTTCGAACTCGTCGTCGTCAACCTGTACCCGTTCAGCGAGACGGTGGACTCCGGCGCGAGCATCGACGATTGCGTCGAACAGATCGACATCGGGGGACCGTCGATGGTGCGGGCCGCCGCGAAGAACCATCCCAGCGTGGCGGTGATCACCGACCCGCAGGGCTATGACGGCGTGCTGGCCGCGGTCCGGCAGGGCGGGTTTACGCTCGCCGAGCGCAAAAGACTGGCGGCGCTGGCGTTTCAGCACACCGCCGAATACGACATCGCGGTGGCGAGTTGGATGGAGTCGACGCTGGCCCCCGAACATCCAGCGACCGCCTTCCCGAAGTGGCTGGGCCGCAGCTGGCGCCGCTCGGCGATGCTGCGCTACGGCGAGAACCCGCACCAGCAGGCCGCGCTCTACAACGACCCGAGCGCGTGGCCCGGGCTGGCCCAGGCCGAGCAGCTGCACGGAAAAGAGATGTCCTACAACAACTTCACCGACGCGGACGCGGCATGGCGGGCCGCCTTCGACCACGAAGAGACATGCGTGGCAATCATCAAGCACGCCAACCCATGTGGAATCGCGATTTCGTCGGCCTCGGTGGCGGACGCCCATCGCAAGGCCCACGAATGCGATCCGCTGAGCGCATTCGGCGGGGTCATCGCGGCCAACACCGAAGTCAGCGTCGAGATGGCCGAATACGTCAGCACGATTTTCACCGAAGTCATCATCGCGCCCGCCTACGATCCGGCCGCCCTGGACATCCTGACCCGCAAGAAGAACATCCGGGTGCTGGTCGCCTCCGAGCCGCTCACCGGCGGCACCGAACTGCGGCCCGTCAGTGGCGGGCTGTTGGTGCAGCAGCGCGACGAACTCGACGCCCACGGGGACAACCCGGCGAATTGGACCCTTGCGACGGGGGACCCCGCCGACCCGGAAACGCTGGCGGACCTGGCTTTTGCCTGGCGGGTATGCCGCGCCGTCAAATCGAATGCGATCGTGATCGCCGCCGGTGGCGCCACCATCGGCGTCGGCATGGGTCAGGTGAACCGCGTCGACGCCGCGCGGCTGGCCGTCGAACGCGGCGGGGATCGGGTGCGCGGCGCGGTCGCGGCCTCGGACGCGTTCTTCCCCTTCCCCGACGGACTCGAGACGCTGACCGCTGCCGGGGTGAAGGCCATCGTGCATCCGGGCGGATCGGTGCGCGACGACGAGGTGACCGCGGCCGCGGCCAACGCCGGCATCACGCTGTATCTCACTGGGGCGCGCCACTTCGCCCACTGAAGATCGGCAATTGTCGATCCCAGTCCTTGCTCTATGGTCGCGAATGGAAATAGCATCACTTTGGGTCGGCAATAGCGGGGCGAACACAATTCGAGAGGAATTGATATGCGCGCGAACGCAATACGAACGGCCACAATTTCCGTCGCGATTGCGAGTGTCGCACTCGTCGGCGCAGGATGCTCGGCAAATAAATCGGGTGAAGCCGGCAGTTCAACAACTACACCCGCTTCGTCGGCCGCAACCTCGAGCTCAGCCGCCGCGGGAACATCAGCAGCAACGACTCCGAGTGCGCCAGGCAGCACGACGCAGATTCCGGGCGCAAACGGCACGCCGTACACCGTTCAGGGACCAATTTTGGCGAAGTACCAGTCCCTCGACGACAAGGCGCGCAAGGACTTAGGGGCCCCGAAGGATAATCAGCAAACGAATCCCGACGGTGGCACCTACCAGCAATTCGATGGCGGCGTCATCGTCAACAAGACGCAGGCCTACGTGGTGTGGGGCTTGATCCGCGACAAGTGGAATGAGCTCGGCGGTTCGCAGGGCAAGCTCGGGTATCCGACCAGTGACGAGGTCGACACCCCCGATGGCATGAAGAAGTCGACTTTCGAGCACGGCACGATCACGTGGAAGCCGGGTGACGCGCAGGCCGTCGTCAGCTACAGCTGAGCGGTGTTCGGGTGCAGCATCGCGCTGCGCTCGGGATCTCCGACCGGGTGCCGGGCAGTCGATCAGCCTGCCCGGCACCCGCGTACTTGGGGGAGGGCATAGTGTCCCATCGGCGGCATCGTCGTAGCGTGGAGTGGTGACGTCACCGAGCAACCTGCCCCGCACCGTCGGCGAACTGCGCGCCGCCGGTCACCGTGAACGGGGAGTCAAGCAGGAAATCCGCGAAAATCTGCTGACCGCACTGGCCGACGGGCCGGACAGCGCAGCCATCTGGCCTGGCATTCTGGGATTCGACGACACCGTCTTGCCCCAGCTCGAGCGGGCTTTGATCGCGGGTCACGACTTCGTGCTGCTCGGCGAGCGCGGCCAGGGCAAAACCCGGCTGCTGCGTGCGCTGGTCGGGTTGCTCGATGAGTGGACGCCGGTGATCGCGGGGGCCGAACTGGGGGAGCATCCGTTCTCGCCGATCACGCCGGAGTCGATCCGCAAGGCCGCCACCCTGGGCGACGACCTGCCGGTGGAGTGGAAGCACCGCAGCGAGCGCTACACCGAAAAGCTCGCCACGCCCGACACCAGCGTCGCCGACCTGGTGGGCGACATCGACCCGATCAAGGTCGCCGAGGGCCGCAGCCTGGGGGACCCCGAGACCATCGCCTACGGGCTGATTCCGCGCGCGCACCGCGGCATCGTCGCGGTCAACGAACTCCCCGACCTCGCCGAGCGCATCCAGGTGTCGATGCTCAACGTGATGGAGGAGCGCGACATCCAGGTCCGCGGCTACACGCTGCGCCTGCCGCTCGACGTGTTGGTGGTCGCCAGCGCCAACCCCGAGGACTACACCAACCGCGGGCGCATCATCACCCCGCTCAAGGACCGCTTCGGCGCGGAGATCCGGACCCACTATCCGCTCGAGCTCGACGCGGAAGTCGGGGTGATCGCGCAGGAGGCGCACCTGTCGGCGCAGGTGCCCGACTACCTCATGCAGATCATCGCCCGGTTCGCCCGCTACCTGCGGGAGTCGAATTCCGTCGACCAACGCTCGGGGGTGTCGGCGCGGTTCGCCATCGCCGCCGCCGAGACCGTCGCGGCCGCCGCCCGCCATCGCGGCGCGATCCTGGGGGAGACGGACCCGGTGGCACGGGTGGTCGATCTGGGCACCGTGATCGACGTCCTGCGCGGCAAGCTGGAATTCGAGTCCGGCGAGGAAGGCCGCGAGCAGGCGGTGCTCGAACACCTGCTGCGCCGGGCGACCGCGGACACGGCGTCGCGGGTGCTCGGCGGCATCGACGTCGGTTCGCTGGTGTCCGCGGTCGAGGGCGGTTCCGCGGTGACGACGGGCGAGCGGGTGTCGGCAAAGGACGTGCTGGCCGCCGTCCCGAGCCTGCCGGTGGTGGACAAGATCGCGGACAAGCTGGGCGCGCGGTCGGAGGGCGAACGCGCCGCCGCGCTCGAGCTGGCGCTCGAGGCTTTGTATCTGGCCAAGCGCATCGACAAGGTGTCCGAGGAGGGGCAAACCGTCTATGGCTAATAGAGGGCACTCATCGCGGTACTCGGCGTACACCGGCGGGCCCGACCCGCTGGCTCCGCCGGTGGATCTGCGCGAGGCGCTCGAACAGATCGGCCAGGACGTCATGGCCGGTACCTCGCCGCGACGCGCGCTCTCCGAGCTGCTGCGCCGCGGCACCAAGAACATGCCGGGCGCGGACCGGCTGGCGGCCGAGGCCAACCGACGGCGACGGGAGTTGTTGCGGCGCAACAACTTGGACGGCACGCTGCAGGAGATCAAGAAACTGCTGGACGAGGCGGTGCTGGCCGAACGCAAGGAGCTGGCCCGCGCGCTCGACGACGACGCCCGCTTCGGCGAACTCCAACTGGACGCGCTACCGGCGTCGCCGGCCAAGGCCGTCCAGGAGCTTTCCGAGTACAACTGGCGCAGCGGCGAGGCGCGCGAAAAGTACGACCAGATCAAGGATCTGCTCGGCCGCGAGATGCTCGACCAGCGCTTCGCGGGCATGAAGCAGGCGCTTCAGGGGGCCACCGACGAGGACCGCCAGCGCGTCAACGACATGCTGAACGACCTCAACGACCTGCTGGACAAGCACGCGCGCGGCGAGGACACCCAGGAAGACTTCGAAAACTTCATGGACTCCCACGGCGAGTTCTTCCCGGAGAACCCGCGCAACGTCGACGAGCTGCTGGACTCGCTGGCCAAGCGGGCCGCCGCCGCGCAGCGCTTCCGCAACAGCCTCAGCGCCGAGCAGCGCGCGGAGCTGGATGCCTTGGCGCAGCAGGCATTCGGCTCACCGGCCCTGATGGAGTCGCTGAGTCGGCTCGATGCGCACCTGCAGGCGGCGCGGCCCGGGGAGGACTGGACCGGATCCGAACAGTTCTCCGGTGACAACCCGTTCGGGATGGGTGAGGGCACCCAGGCGCTGTCCGACATCGCCGAGCTCGAGCAACTGGCCGAGCAGCTCTCGCAAAGCTATCCCGGCGCCACCATGGATGACGTCGACCTCGACGCGCTGGCACGCCAGCTCGGCGACGAGGCGGCCGTCGATGCCCGCACGCTCGCCGAATTGGAACGTGCGCTGGTGAATCAGGGCTTCCTGGACCGCGGTTCCGACGGCCAGTGGCGGCTGTCGCCGAAGGCGATGCGCAGGCTCGGCGAGACGGCGCTACGCGATGTGGCGCAACAACTTTCCGGGCGGCGCGGTGAGCGTGATCATCGGCGGGCGGGTGCGGCCGGCGAGCTCACGGGCGCCACCCGGCCCTGGCAGTTCGGTGACACCGAACCGTGGAACATTTCGCGCACGCTGACCAATGCCGTGCTGCGGCAGGCGGGAACGGCCACCCTCGATGGGCCGGACGCGCGGTTGAAGATCTCCGTCGACGACGTCGAGGTCTCCGAGACCGAGACCCGCACGCAGGCCGCGGTCGCGCTGCTGGTCGACACGTCGTTTTCCATGGTGATGGAGAACCGCTGGCTGCCGATGAAGCAGACAGCGCTGGCGCTCAACCACTTGGTGTGCACGCGTTTTCGCTCGGATGCCTTGCAGATCATCGCCTTTGGCCGCTACGCCCGGACGGTGACCGCCGCCGAACTCACCGGCCTGGAAGGTGTCTACGAGCAGGGGACCAACCTGCATCACGCGTTGGCGCTGGCGGGGCGTCATCTGCGCCGCCACCCCAATGCCCAGCCCGTCGTGCTGGTGGTGACCGACGGCGAGCCGACCGCCCACCTGGAGGACTTCGACGGTGATGGCACGACGGTCTTCTTCGACTACCCGCCGCACCCGCGGACCATCGCCCACACCGTGCGCGGCTTCGATGAAATGGCGCGCCTCGGTGCGCAAATCACGATCTTCCGGCTGGGCAGCGATCCCGGCCTGGCGCGCTTCATTGACCAGGTCGCCCGGCGCGTCGAGGGACGCGTCGTGGTGCCCGATCTCGACGGGCTGGGAGCGGCGGTGGTCGGCGACTACCTACGTTCCCGCCGCCGTCGATAGACCATAAAAGGAGAAATCCCGTGAGCAAGGTTCCCACGATCGAACTCAACGACGGTGTCGAGATCCCGCAGCTCGGTTTCGGGGTGTTCCAGATCAAGCCCGACGAGACGGCCGCGGCGGTCAAGACGGCGCTCGACATCGGATACCGGCACATCGACACCGCCGAAATGTACGGAAATGAAAAGGAAGTCCGCCAAGGCATCCGCGACGCCGGCCTTGAGCGCGGCGAGGTCTTCATCACCAGCAAGCTCAACAACGGCTTTCACAAGCCCGATGACGCGCGCCGCGCCTTCGACCAAACGCTGAAGGCGCTCGATTCGGACTACGTCGACCTGTTTCTCATCCACTGGCCGCTGCCCACGCTCTACGACGGCGACTTCGTCTCGACGTGGAAGGTCTTCGAAGAGTTCGCGCGGGACGGACGCGCGCGCAGCATCGGCGTGTCGAATTTCCAAGTCGCACATTTGAATCGGCTCGCCGACGAAACCGACACCGTGCCGTCGGTCAACCAGATCGAGGTTCATCCATACTTCGGCAACGACGAGGTGAGGGCGTACGGACGCGAGCACGGCATCGCCACGGAGGCGTGGGCACCCATCGCCCAGGGCAAGGTGCTCGACGATCCGGTGATCAACCGCATCGCCGGGTCCCGCGACAAAACGCCCGCACAGGTCGTGTTGCGCTGGCACATTCAGCGCGGCGACATCGTCTTCCCCAAATCGGTGACACCGGCACGGGTCAAATCCAACTTCGAGCTGTTCGACTTCGAACTGGACGATTCCGACATGGACGCGATCTCAGCGCTGAACAAGGGTGAGTCGGGACGCAACGGACCCAACCCTGACACCTTCGACTACGTGCCCCGCTGAGGCTCCGTCGCTGGGAAGCGGCTACCCGCCGCGGGGCCTGCGGGCCTTACGCGCGATCCCGACGGCTCCCCACAGCGAGAAGCCGCGAATGTGGACCGTCGGTGCCCCGGGAGTGCCCTGGCCGTGGACGCCGCGGTCGAAGTTTCCCATCACCCCGCGGCCGTGCACCTCCACGTTGACTTCGGGCGGCAGCAAAATGTTCTGCACGCCCATGATCGACATCGCGTGGATGTCGACCTCGGTCGAGGTGAAGTCGGCGTAGCGCAGATCGACCACCCCGCTGCCCCACAGGGTGAAGGTGGTCAGCTTCTTCGGCACGTTCCATCGGCCGCGCCGCTCGAAGCCACTCATCAACGCCAGCAGTAGCGTCGACGGCGCCGGATTGGGTTTGCCGCCGCGGCGCGGGCTGATCGGGGCGCCGGGCAGATCGGCCCTCAACCGGTCCAGTTCCTCATACGTCGTCGCGGCATAGGCCCTGGTCAAACGGTCTTCGTAGTCGTTGAGCTGCAGGCGGCCCTGCTCGGCCGCGTACGCCAGCAACTGCGCAGTCTGTATGCGATCGGTATCGGCCGCGCGCGACGGCTGGTCGCGCGTGTCCTCCGCATCCCGTTGCGTTGAGTTGCTCATCACCCACGAGCCTACGACGTCCAGGTTTTGCTGCAAGAGGATTGGCTAAACTGCAACCTTGCATCGGCTCGGGCCGGACCGCCGGCCGATTTGGCCGGACCACTCTTAGACATCTGGCTAACTTGTCGTTGGCTAACTCGTCCAGCGGGGTGGCCGCTTCTCCAGGAACGCCAACATGCCTTCGCGGGCCTCGTCGGACACGAAGAGCCGCGCCGATTCCTCGGCGAGCCGTTCGGCGTCACGGTCGAACCCTTCCAGCACCGCGGCCGTCGTCAGCGCCTTGGAAGCCGCGAGCCCCTGCGGTGACCCACGGCCCACATCGGCGACCAGTTTCTCGGCCGCGGCGTCGACGTCCTCGGCGGCCATGGTGATCAGCCCGATTTCCGCCGCCGCGTCGGCGTCGAATGTTTCGCCGGTCAGGTAGTAGCGCGCCGCGGCGCGCGGCGACAATTTCGGCAGCAGAGTCAACGAGATGATCGCCGGGGCGACGCCGATGCGCGCCTCGGTCAGCGCGAACGTGCTGCGCGGCCCGGCGACCGCGATATCGCAGGCACCCACGAGGCCGAAGCCGCCGGCCCGGACATGGCCGTTGATGGCGGCGATCACCGGCAGTGGCGAGGCGACGATGGCCCGCATCAAAGCGGTCATCTCCCGGGCCCGGGCGACGGCCATGTCATAGGCAGGGGGTGGCGACCCGCTTCGCCCGGCTGCGCCGCCGCCCTCGCTCAGGTCCGCGCCGGCGCAGAAGGTGCCCCCGGCGTGGCCCAGCACCACCGCGCGCACGGCCGGATCCGACGAGGCGTCGCGCAGCCCCTGGTGCAACTGGGCGACCAGCGTGGTCGACAGCGCGTTGCGGTTGTGCGGTGAGTTCAGCGTCAGCCGCGCGTACGGCCCGCCCGTGTCGGCGGGTCCGGCGTATTCGACGAGGGTGTCCATTTAGTAGCTTCGCGGCAGGCCCAGTGACGTCTGCGCGACGAAGTTCAGCACCATCTCGCGGCTGACCGGGGCGATGCGGCCCAGCCGGGCCGAAGTCAGCATGGCGCCCACACCGTATTCCTTGGTGAGCCCGTTGCCGCCCATCGACTGCACGGCCTGGTCCACCGACCGGGTAGCAGCTTCGGCCGCAGCGTATTTGGCCATGTTCGCGGCCTCGGCCGCAGCCATGTCGTTGCCGGAGTCATACAGGGTCGCGGCCTTCTGCATCATCAGCTTGGCGAGTTCGACCTCGATGTGGCACTGCGCCAACGGATGTGACAGCCCTTGGTGCGAGCCGATCGGGGTTCCCCACACCTGGCGGGTCTTGACGTACTCGGCGGCCCGGTCCAGCGCGAACCGCCCCATCCCGACCGAGCTGGCCGCGCCCATGATGCGTTCGGGGTTCAGGCCGGCGAAAAGCTGTGCGATGGCGGCATCTTCGGCGCCGACGAGTGCGTCGCTGGGCAACCGGACGTCGTCGAGGAAGACCTGGAATTGGCGTTCGGGGCTGATCAATTCCATTTCGATGGGCGTGTAGGTGAAGCCGGGCGCATCGGTGGGCACCACGAACAGCGCGGGGCGCAGCTTGCCCGTTTTGGCCTCCTCGGTGCGGGCCACCACGAGCACGGCCTGCGCCTGGTCGATGCCGGAGATGAACACCTTCTGGCCCTTGAGGACCCAGTCGCTGCCGTCGCGGCGGGCCGTGGTGGTGATCTTGTGCGAGTTGGATCCGGCGTCGGGCTCGGTGATGGCGAACGCCATGGTCAGTGTCCCGTCGGCGATACCGGGGAGCCAGCGCTTCTTCTGCTCCTCGGTCCCGAACTTGCTGATGATGGTGCCGTTGATGGCGGGCGAGACCACCATGAGCAGCAACGCGCTACCGGCGGCGGCCATCTCCTCCATCACCAGCGACAGCTCGTACATTCCGGCGCCGCCACCGCCGTACTCCTCGGGCAGGTTCACGCCCAGGAAGCCGAGTTTTCCTGCCTCCGACCACAATTCGTCGGTGTGCTCGTGGGCGCGCGCCTTCTTCAGGTAGTACTCGCTGCCGTAGTTGGACGCCCATTCGGCCACCGCCTTGCGCAGGGCCTGACGCTCCTCGTTCTCGATGAAGCTGCTGTCGGTCACTGGGGATCTCCTTCTGATTGCGGCGCTTCGACTCTTGCCAGTACGGCGCCCACTTCGACTTGCTGACCGGTCTTGACGTCGAGTTCGGCGAGAACGCCGTCGACCGGTGCGGTGATGGTGTGTTCCATCTTCATGGCTTCCAACCAGATCAGTGGTTGACCGGCGGTGACGGTGTCGCCGATCGCGGCGCCGAGTCGGATGACGTTGCCGGGCATGGGGGCGACCAGCGATCCCTTTTCGACGGTCGAACCGGGCTCGGGGAAGCGCGGCAGCGCGATCAGGTGCACCGGTCCGCGCGCGGAGTCGACGTAGACGTCGGAATCGCTGGTGTCGTAGCGCCGCACCGAGAAGTGGTGGTCGACGCCGTCCGTCCTCAATACCACGGCTTTCGCCGTGGCCGACACCAATTGCACCGAAGGATCGTCGGGCAGGACCAACCGGGTTCTGTCGAACCGGTATTGAATGCGGTGTTCGTTGCCGTCATCGTCACCGTAGGTCTTGACCTGATAACCCGACCGCAGGTTTCGCCAGCCGCTGGGGATGGCGCCCAACACCGGGGCGAGCGCACGGTTGCGTGCGGCGTCGGCGAGGGCGGCGGCGATCGCCGACAGACGAACCGCTACGGCGTCACCCAGCGGCGCCGATAGTTCGGCCAGGCCGTGCGTGTCGAAAAACGCTGTGTCGGTGGCGCCGTCGAGGAACGCTGGATGCCGTAACACATTCACCAGCAGGTCGCGGTTGGTGCGCAGCCCGTGCACCCGGGCTCGGGTCAGCGCGTCGGCGAGAACCAGCGCCGCCTGGCGGCGTGTCGGGGCGTAGGAGATGACCTTGGCCAGCATCGGGTCGTAGTGGATCGATACCGTGAATCCGTCGGCGATCCCCGAATCCAGCCGGATGCCGGTCCGTTGTCCCAGCGAGCCGAACTCGGCTCGCACGGAGGGCACCTCGAACGCGCGCATAACACCGGCCTGGGGCTGCCACTCGCGTGCGGGATCCTCCGCGTAGAGCCTGGCCTCGATCGAATGACCCTGGGCGGCAGGAGGTTCGGCGTCGAGGCGGGCGCCGTCGGCCACCGCGAGCTGCAGTTCCACCAGGTCGAGCCCGGTCGTCTCTTCGGTGACCGGGTGCTCGACCTGTAGCCGCGTGTTCATCTCCAGGAAGTAGAACTCGCCATCGTCGTCGGCCAGGAACTCCACCGTCCCGGCGCCGGTGTAGCCGATCGCGCCGGCGGCCAGTCGCGCCGCGTCGAACAGCTTGGCGCGCATGCCCGGGGTGCGCTCCACCAGCGGGGAGGGGGCCTCCTCGATGATCTTCTGGTGGCGGCGCTGAATCGAGCACTCGCGTTCCCCGACGGCCCACACCGTGCCGTGGGTGTCGGCCATGACCTGAACCTCGATGTGGTGGCCGGTGGGCAGGTAGCGCTCGCAGAACACCGTCGGATCGCCGAACGCGGACTGCGCTTCGCGGCGCGCTGCCTCGACTTCTGCTGGCAGGGCGGACAATTCGCGCACCACCCGCATGCCCCGCCCGCCCCCGCCCGCGGAGGCCTTGACCAGCACCGGCAGCTGCGCCTGGGTGACCGTGTCGGGATCGAGCTCGTCGAGAACGGGCACGCAGGCGGAGGCCATCAGCTTCTTGGCCTCGATCTTGGAGCCCATCGCCCGCACCGCGTCCACCGGCGGGCCGATCCAGGTCAGTCCGGCGTGCTGGACGGCGGCCGCGAAATCGGCGTTCTCCGAGAGGAAGCCGTAGCCGGGGTGGATCGCGTCGGCACCGGCGGCGCGGGCCGCGGCGATGATGGCCTCGGCGTTGAGATAGTCGTTGGTCTTGGGCAGCCGCACCCGGGCGTCCGCCTCGGCGACGTGCGGCGCGCCGGCGTCCGGGTCGGTGTAGACGGCGACGGTGCCCAGGCCCAGCCGGCGGCACGTGGCGAACACCCGGCGCGCGATCTCGCCACGGTTGGCAACCAGAACTCGAGTAATCATGGGGCTCACATCCGGAAGACGCCGAAGTTCGACGTCCCCTTGATCGGGCCATTGGCGATGGCGGACAAACAGATTCCCAGCACGGTCCGGGTGTCCCGTGGGTCGATCACCCCGTCGTCGTAGAGCATCCCGGACAACACCAGCGGCAGCGACTCCGCCTCGATCTGGCCCTCGACCGCGGCCCGCATCGCCGCGTCGGCCTCCTCGTCGACCTGCTGGCCGCGGGCTTCCGCGGCCGCGCGGGCCACGATCGACAGCACCCCCGAGAGCTGGGCGCCACCCATCACCGCGGACTTCGACGTCGGCCAGGCGAACAGGAACCGCGGATCGTAGGCACGGCCGCACATGCCGTAGTGGCCCGCGCCGTAGGAGGCGCCGATCAGCAGCGAGATGTGCGGGACGGTCGAATTGGACACGGCATTGATCATCATCGAGCCGTGCTTGATCATCCCGCCCTCCTCGTAGTCCTTGCCCACCATGTAGCCGGTGGTGTTGTGCAGGAACAGCAGTGGCGTGTTGGAGCGGTTGGCCAGCTGGATGAACTGCGTGGCCTTTTGCGACTCCTCGCTGAACAGCACGCCGCGCGCGTTGGCCAGGATCCCGATCGGGTAGCCGTGCAACTGGGCCCAGCCCGTCACCAGTGAGGAGCCGTACAGCGGCTTGAATTCGTCGAATTCGGATCCGTCGACGATCCGGGCGATCACTTCGCGGGGATCGAATGGGATGCGCAGATCCGCGGGGACGATGCCGATGAGCTCCTCGGTGTCGAACAACGGCTCGGTGATCGGCTTGGGCTTCGGGCCTTGCTTGGTCCAATTCAGCCGGGCGACGATGCGGCGGCCGATGCGGATGGCGTCGAGTTCGTCGACCGCGAAGTAGTCGGCCAAACCCGAGATCCGGGCGTGCATTTCGGCGCCGCCCAGCGATTCGTCGTCGGACTCCTCGCCGGTGGCCATCTTCACCAGTGGGGGACCGGCGAGGAACACCTTGGAGCGTTCCTTGATCATCACCACGTGATCGGACATCCCCGGGACGTAGGCGCCGCCCGCGGTGGAGTTACCGAACACCAAAGCGATGGTGGGGATCCCGGCCGCCGAAAGCCTGGTCAGGTCGCGGAACATCCGCCCGCCGGGGATGAAGATCTCCTTCTGGGTGGGCAGGTCGGCGCCGCCGGATTCCACCAGAGAAATCACCGGAAGCCGGTTCTCGAAGGCGATTTGGTTGGCCCGCAGGATCTTCTTCAGGGTCCATGGGTTGCTGGTGCCGCCTTTGACCGTCGGGTCGTTGGCGACGATCATGCATTCGACGCCCTCGACCACGCCGATGCCGGTGACGGTGCTGGCGCCGACCTTGAAGGCGCTGCCCCAGGCGGCCAGCGGGCTGAGCTCCAGGAACGGCGAGTCCGCGTCGACGAGCAACTCGATGCGTTCACGCGCGGTCAGTTTGCCGCGTTCGTGGTGACGCTCAACGTATTTGGGTCCACCGCCCGCCAGCGCATTGGCCAGCTCGGCGTCGATCTCGTCGAGTTTCGCGATCGCCGCCGACGCGGCCTCGGTGAACTCGGCGTCGTCGTGGTTCAGCGTGGATTGCAGGGTGGTCATTTGGCGCCACTCCTCCTCATCGCTGCGATCATGACTGGAACCCCAGGAGTTTGGCGGACAGTGCGGTCAGGATTTCGGTGGTGCCGCCGCCGATGCCCAGGATCCTCATGTCCCGGTATTGGCGCTCGACCTCGGATTCGGTCATATAACCCATGCCACCGAACAGCTGGACGGCCTGGTTTGCCACCCATTCGCCGGCCTCGACGGCGGTGTTTTTGGCGAAACACACCTGCGGGATCAGATTCGTCTCGCCGGCGAGCTGGCGTTCCACCACGTGGCGCGAGTAGACGCGGGCCACGTCGATGCGTCGGGCCATCTCGGCCAGCGTGTTCTGCACCGACTGCCGCGAGATCAGCGGGCGGCCGAACGTCTCGCGGTCGCGGCACCATTGCACGGTCAGGTCCAGGCACCGCTGGGCGCTCGAATACGCTTGGGCGGCAAGGCCGATTCGCTCGGCGACGAAGGCCTGCGCGATCTGGGCGAACCCGCTGTTCTCGGCGCCGACCAGGTTGGCCGCCGGCACCCGGACGTCGGTGTAGGACAACTCGGCGGTGTCCGAGGATCGCCAGCCCATCTTGTCCAACTTGCGCGTCACCTCGAAGCCGGGAGTGCCCTTTTCGACCACCAGCAACGAAACCCCCGCCGCGCCAGGGCCTCCGGTGCGCACCGCGGTGACGACGTAGTCGGCGCGCACGCCGGAGGTGATGTAGGTCTTGGCGCCGTTGACGATGTAGTGATCACCGTCGCGCTCGGCGGAGGTCCGCAGGTGGCCGACGTCGGAACCGCCGCCCGGTTCGGTGATGGCCAGCGAACCGATCTTCTCGCCCGCCAGCGTCGGCCGGACGAACTCCTCGATGAGCCGCTCGTCGCCGGAGGCGATCATGTGCGGCACCGCGATGCCACAGGTGAACAGCGACGCGAAGACGCCCCCTGGGGCTCCGGCCTGATGCATCTCTTCGCAGATGATCACCGCGTCGGCGCCGTCGCCACCCCCGCCGCCGACCGATTCGGGGAAGCCCGCGCCCAGCAGCCCGGCGGCCCCGGCGCTGCGGTGCAATTCGCGCGGCAGCTCGCCGCTGCGTTCCCACTCGTCGACGTGGGGCAGGATCTCGCGTTCCGCGAAGGAGCGCACCGTCTTTCGTAGCTGCTCACGCTCGGGTGTGGTCCAAAGATTCATGACAACAGACTCTCCGGGATGTCGAGGTGGCGGCCGCGCAGCCATTCGCCCAACCCCTTGGCTTGAGGATCGAATCGGGCTTGGTAGGCGACGCCCTGGCCGAGGATGCCGTCGATGACGAAGTTGACCGCCCGCAGATTCGGCAACACGTGGCGGGTGACATCGAAGTCCGCCGCCTCGGGGAGTAGCTCCTTGAGCCGTTCGACGGTCAACGTGTGGGCCAGCCACCGCCATTGCTCGTCGGTGCGGACCCACACACCGACGTTGGCGGAGCCGCCCTTGTCGCCGCTGCGGGCACCGGCGATGCGGCCGAGTGGCGCCCTGCGCAGCAGGCCATCCGGAAGCGGCTCGGGCAGCGGCGGGGGATCGGCCGGAGCCAACACCAAAGTATCGGTGGCGCAGGGGATATCGATGCGCGTCCCGTCGGCGTGCACCGCGACGTGCGGCACCTGGTCGGCGTCGACGTAGCCGGGGGTGAACACGCCGTAGACCTGGCCGTCGCCCGGCGGTGCGGTCACGTGGAAGCCCGGATAGCTGGCTAGCGCCAACTCCACTGCGGCCGAAGAGAATTGGCGTCCGACATTAACGGGATCGGGGTCGCGCACGACGCAGTGCAGCAGCGCGCTGGCGGCCTCCTCGGTGTCGGCGTCGGCGTGGTCGGTGCGGGCCAGGGTCCACTGCAGTTCGGCGGGCTTGACGGTGAGCGCGGCGTCGAGTTGCCGGCGCACCAGCTCCGCCTTGGCCTCGATGTCCAGGCCGGTGAGCACGAAGGTCATCGAGTTGCGAAACCCGCCGATGCTGTTCAGCGACACCTTGTAGGTGGGCGGCGGGGCTTCGCCGCGCACGCCGCTGATGCGCACCCGGTCCGGACCGTCGGGCGCGAGCTCAACGGTGTCCATCCGAGCGGTGACGTCGGGGTTGGCGTAGCGCGCCCCGGTGATCTCGTACAGCAGCTGGGCGGTGACGGTGTCGACGCTGACCAAACCGCCGCTGCCGGGGTGCTTGGTGATCACCGAGGATCCGTCGGCATAGACCTCGGCCAGGGGAAAACCGGCGTGGGTGAGGTCGGCGATTTCGGTGAAGAACGCGTAGTTGCCGCCGGTGGCCTGGACCCCGCATTCGATGACGTGGCCGGCGACCATGGCGCCGGCGAGCTGGTCGTAGTCGGTGCGATGCCAGCCGAAATGCGCGGCGGCCGCCCCGACGATCACCGACGCGTCGGTGACCCGGCCGGTGACGACGACGTCGGCGCCGCCGGCCAGGCAGTCGACGATGCCCCAGGCGCCCAGGTAGGCGTTCGCGGTCAGCGGGCTGCCCAGGCCCAGTTCGGCGGCGCGGGGCAACAGGTCGTCGCCTTCCACGTGCGCGATCCGGGCGTCGATACCCAGGCGCTCGGCCAGCGCGCGGATCGCGTCGGCAAGCCCGGCCGGGTTGAGGCCGCCTGCGTTGGCCACGATGCGGACCCCGCGGTCGCGGGCCTCGCCCAGGCAGTCCTCGAGTTGCGTCAGGAAGGTCTTGGCGTAGCCGCGCTCGGGGTGCTTCATCCGGTCCCGGCCCAGGATGAGCATGGTGAGTTCGGCCAGGTAGTCGCCGGTGAGGTAGTCGACCTCGCCACCGGTGAGCATTTCGCGCATGGCCGACAGCCGGTCGCCGTAGAACCCGGAGCAGTTCGCGATCCGGACGCAAGCGCCGGAAGCAGAGGCCATGCCCGTCCTCCATTCAGGGATTCACCGGTGAGACCCAACCAACCAACCGGTAGGTTATCGGGTACCGCGGGTGTCACGTCAAGGATCCCACTTCGGGGCGGGTGCGCCAGGGCCGTGCTAGCGCAGGGTGCGATCCGGGGCGGCGGGCGTCGGTTTTGGCGACGAGCGGACCAGCGACTATCCTGATACCCGATCGTCGCCCGTTCGGCCTCCCGGCCCACGCCGCGCGACATGCCGAACCGCAAGCCACATTGAGGAGTCAGGCCCGACCATGGCCGTACCCAAGCGCAGAATGTCGCGCGCGAACACCCGTAGCCGGCGCGCGCAGTGGAAGGCCGAGAAGACCGAACTCGTCGGTGTCACGGTCGCAGGTCAGCGGCACAGAGTGCCGCGCAGGCTGCTCAAGGCCGCCCGCCTCGGCCTGATCGACCTCGACCGCCGCTGACCCGATGGCGGCGGCCCGCCGCTGACCTGATGGCGGCGGCCCGCTGCGCCCGGCTTCGCCGCACTTGCGACCGCCGCTAGAACCTCACCGGCGCGCCTCTCAGGTCAGTCTCAGGCGGTGGGACGAAACTAGGGGCCGTGCGAATACTGGTCGTCGACGACGATCGCGCCGTGCGCGAGTCGCTGCGTAGGTCGTTGTCCTTCAACGGCTACTCGGTCGAGTTGGCCCATGACGGGGTCGAAGCTCTCGAACTGATCGCAAGCGATCGCCCCGATGCGCTCGTCCTGGATGTGATGATGCCGAGGCTGGATGGCCTCGAGGTGTGCCGACAGCTCCGCAGCACCGGGGATGACCTGCCGATCCTGGTGCTCACGGCGCGCGATTCGGTCTCCGAGCGGGTCGCCGGCCTGGACGCCGGCGCCGACGACTACCTGCCCAAGCCGTTCGCCCTGGAAGAACTGTTGGCCCGGATGCGTGCGCTGCTGCGCCGGACCAAGCCGGAGGACGAGGCCGAATCGGTGGCGATGAAGTTCTCCGACCTCACCCTGGACCCGGTGACCCGCGAGGTCACCCGCGGGGAGCGCCGGATCAGCCTGACGCGCACCGAATTCGCGTTGCTCGAAATGCTGATCGCCAATCCCCGCCGCGTGCTCACCCGCAGCCGCATCCTCGAGGAGGTATGGGGGTTCGACTTCCCCACCTCGGGCAATGCGCTGGAGGTCTACGTGGGCTATCTGCGCCGCAAAACCGAAGCCGACGGTGAGTCCCGGCTGATCCACACCGTGCGCGGGGTGGGTTACGTCCTGCGGGAGACACCGCCGTGACGATGCAATCCCCACGATGATCAAGTTCCCCCGGCCTCCGCGCCCACCCATGCGCCCACCGCTGCGCGCGACCCCGTCGCTGTCGTTGCGGTGGCGGGTCATGCTGCTGGCGATGTCGATGGTCGCCATGGTCGTGGTGCTGATGGCGTTCGCCGTCTACGCCGTGATTTCGGCCGCGCTCTACAGCGACATCGACAACCAACTGCAAAGCCGGGCCCAGCTGCTGATCGCCAGCGGTTCCCTGGCCGCCGACCCCGGCAAGGCGATCGAAGGCACCGCCTATTCGGACGTCAACGCGATTTTGGTGAACCCGGGCCACGCCATCTACACCGCCCAGCAGCCCGGTCAGACCCTGCCGGTTGGTCCGGCGGAGAAGGCGGTCATCCACGGCGATCTGTTCATGTCGCGGCGCACCGCCGGCGATCAGCGGATCCTCGCCGTCCATCTGCAGAACGGCACCTCGCTGCTGATCTCCAAGAGCCTCAAGCCGACCGAGGCGGTGATGAACAAACTGCGCTGGGTGCTGCTGATCGTCGGCGGGGTCGGGGTGGCCGTCGCCGCGGTCGCGGGCGGCATGGTCACCCGGGCCGGCCTGCGCCCGGTGGGCCGCCTGACCGAAGCGGCCGAACGCGTCGCGCGCACCGACGACCTGCGACCCATCCCCGTGTTCGGCAGCGACGAATTGGCCCGGCTCACCGAGTCGTTCAACCTGATGCTGCGGGCGTTGGCCGAATCGCGGGAACGGCAGGCGCGGCTGGTCACCGACGCCGGGCATGAACTGCGCACCCCGCTGACGTCGCTGCGGACCAACGTCGAGCTGCTGATGGCGTCGATGGAACCCGGAGCGCCGCGGCTACCCGAACAGGAGATGGTCGACCTGCGCGCCGACGTGGTCGCTCAGATCGAGGAATTGTCCACGCTGGTAGGCGATTTGGTGGACCTCACCCGCGACGACGCCGGCCAGGTGGTGCACGAGCCGGTCGACATGTCCGACGTGGTCGACCGCAGCCTGGAGCGAGTCAGGCGGCGCCGCAACGACATTCACTTCGACGTCGACGTGACGCCGTGGCAGATGTACGGCGACGCCGCCGGCCTGTCGCGCGCGGTCCTGAACCTGTTGGACAACGCGGCCAAGTGGAGCCCGCCGGGCGGTCACGTCGGCGTCACCATGCGGCAACTCGACCCGTCGCACGCCGAGCTGGTGGTCGCCGACCACGGACCCGGGATTCCACCGCAAGAGCGCCGGCTGGTGTTCGAGCGGTTCTATCGTTCGACGACGGCACGGGCCATGCCCGGCTCCGGCCTCGGTCTGGCGATCGTCAAGAAGGTCGTGCTCAACCACGGCGGCTTGCTGCGCGTCGAGGACACCGTCCCGGGCGGCCAGCCCCCGGGTACCTCCTTCTATGTGCTGCTGCCCGGACGGCCACTGCCGCCGGCGACATACTCCGCGACCGAGCCGGAGGCCGGCCAGGTAGACGCCGCGACCGAGGCGGGCGGGCCGGCGGCCGGCGACGAGGCGAACTCTGGGGAATCGGCGAACGTTATCTCAGTGGACTCTCAGTCCGCGCGGGCAAGGTAGGTCTGCGGCTACTGTTGAACCCAGCCGTCGACTTGCCGAAACACTGAGATAGAGGAAGAGCGACTTAGCGACATGACGAATGACCCGAGGTATTCGCCACCGCCGCAGCAGCCGGGATACCCTCCCGCGCCGAATCAGACTGCGTCCGTCCCGAGCCACGCGGGGTCCTCGGGCTATGCCCAGGGACAGCAGCAGCCGTACAACCAGCAGTTCGACTGGCGCTATCGGTCGCAGCCGTCGCAGACGAGCCAGTTCCGTCCGCCCTACGAACCGTTCGGCAACACCGGCCCTGGCCGGATCCCCGGCACGGGTCCGATGCCCGGCATGCTGCCCGGTATGCCGGCCGCACCGGAACCGCGAAAGCGTTCTCGCGCAGGGCTTTTGACCGCCGGGGCGTTGGCCATCGCGGTGGTGTCGGCCGGTATCGGCGGCGCGGCGGCGACGGCGATCGAGCTCGGCGACCACGCCTCGGGCAACGGCGGCGGGCGGGTCGTGGGGGCGGCGCCCAGCGTCCCGGCCGCGAACATGCCACCGGGCAGCGTCGAACAGGTGGCCTCCAAGGTCGTGCCCAGCGTCGTGATGCTCGAGACCGATATCGGAAGGCAGTCCGAAGAAGGCTCCGGGATCGTCCTGTCGACCGACGGGCTGATCCTCACCAACAACCACGTCGTCGCGGCCGCGGCGGGATCGCCCAAGCCTCCTGCGGGTCTCCCCGGGGCCCCGGTGCCTCCCGTCGCGCCGGGCGGACCCGGCGGACCCACACCGAAAACCACGGTGACCTTCTCCGACGGTCGTACCGCCCCGTTCACCGTCGTCGGCACCGATCCCACCAGCGACATCGCCGTGATTCGCGTGCAGGGCATGTCCGGACTCACGCCCATCTCCCTGGGCTCCTCGTCGGATCTGCACGTCGGTCAGCCGGTGGTGGCGATCGGGTCGCCGTTGGGTCTGTCGGGCACGGTGACCACCGGGATCGTCAGCGCGCTCAACCGGCCGGTGTCCACGACGGGTGAGTCGGGCAACCAAAACACCGTGCTGGACGCCATTCAGACCGATGCCGCGATCAACCCCGGTAACTCCGGCGGCGCGTTGGTCAACATGAGCGGCCAGCTGGTGGGCGTCAACTCCGCGATCGCCACCCTCGGCGGCGAATCGCCGGACGCCCAGAGCGGCTCGATCGGGCTGGGCTTCGCGATCCCCGTCGACCAGGCCAAACGCATCGCCGACGAGTTGATCGCCACGGGCAAGGCGTCGCACGCCTCGCTCGGCGTCCAGGTGACCAGCGACAAGGGCACCCCGGGCGCCAAGGTCGTCGACGTCGTCGCGGGCGGCGCCGCCGCCGCCGCGGGCGTGCCGAAGAACGTGGTCGTCACCAAGGTCGACGACCGCCCGATCAACAGCGCGGACGCGTTGGTGGCCGCGGTGCGCTCCAAGGCGCCCGGCGACAAGATTTCGCTGACGTTCTCCGACCCCGCCGGCGGCGGGAGCCGGACTTTGCCGGTGACTCTCGGGAAGGCGGACCAGTAGTGAGAGTGGACGAACCCTCGACGACGGGGTTGTCGGAGCTCGGATATACGGTTGCACCCATGGAAACGGGGGCGGAATTGGTAGTTGGCCGGGCTCTGGTCGTGGTGGTCGACGACCGCACCGCGCACGGAGACGAGGACCACAGCGGCCCGTTGGTCACCGAGCTGCTGACCGAGGCGGGATTCGTCGTCGACGGTGTGGTGGCGGTCGCCGCCGACGAGGTCGAGATCCGCAATGCGCTGAACACCGCCGTGATCGGCGGGGTGGATCTGGTCGTCTCGGTCGGCGGCACGGGTGTCACCCCACGCGACGTCACCCCGGAGGCCACCCGCGAGATCCTCGATCGCGAGATCCTCGGTATCGCGGAGGCGATCCGCGGCTCGGGGCTGTCGGCGGGCATCATCGACGCCGGTTTGTCCCGCGGTCTGGCCGGGGTCTCCGGCAGTACGTTGGTGGTCAACCTGGCCGGCTCCCGCTATGCGGTGCGCGACGGAATGGCGACTCTTAATCCGTTGGCGGCCCAGATCATTGGGCAGCTGTCGAGCCTCGAGATCTGATTCGCGGTCCTGGGGTCGGTCCGGCGGTGACAAGACCTTCCGGTTTCGAGGCCGAATTCGTTTCACGAACCCAGGAGTCAACGGACGGGCTCGATTCCAACGCGTACGAGCACGAGCAGTGGTTGCGGGAGAACGTGCCCCCGCACCACCGTTGAGCAGCGGCTCGCGTGTAAAGACATCACGACGCGGTCAACCTTTGGTGACTAATCGTTCGGGAAATGTGTGATAGCGCACAACCTGGCATAGCGTTTTCTCCGGGCGGCAGCGCGCTGCCCCGATAGTCGGCGCTACGGGAGGTGTGCGCATGATAAAGGGATTCAAAAGTTTCGTGATGCGCGGTGACGTGATCACCGTGGCCATCGGTCTGGTCGTAGCCCTGGCCTTCTCCAACCTCGTCAAGGCCTTCACCGACAGCGTGATCAACCCGCTGGTCGCCGCCGTGCAGCCCGGTACGAAATTCGGATTGGGTTGGCAGCTCGGCGATGCGGGGAACAAGGCGACCTTCCTCGACATCGGATCGTTCATCTCGGCGATCATCTACTTCGTCGTCTTCATGACGGCCGTGTACTTCATGATCGTGGTGCCGTACAAGCACATCCAGGCCCGCCGCGGCGTCACCGTGTTCGTGGAGGAGCCGGCCACCAAGGCATGCGCGGAGTGCAAGTCCGACATCCCGGAGGCCGCGCGCAAGTGCAAGTACTGTGCCAGCCTCCAGACGGCCTGATCCAGCGAATACGGATGCGAGGCTGGGGCGACCCGCTCAGTGCAAGGTAAGCGTCACCGTCTGGCCCAACGCCGAGCCCGCCACCGTGTTCGCCACACGAGCCGGCAGCGCAACCAACACTACGCGGTCGGCATCGGCGGACTGGAGCTTTTCCTTGGCCGACACGAGGACCACGACGGCGTCGGTCGCCACCACCCTGGGGGCGGCATGGGCGGTTTCCGGCGCGCCGGTCGCCGGCGCCGCCAACACGTCGACCACATCCCCGGCGCGGACGAGGTCGATCAACGCGCCGTCCGCCAGATGCAGCGGCACGATGCGGGCCCCCGGTCCCGCCTTCGACCCGATCGCCGCCTCGGCCAGCCGGTTGCCCAGTAACCGGACGTCGGTGAGCACCTCGCCACGCCTGGCCGGGCCGGCCAGCGTCGAACCCACCACCGCGCCCACGTCGGCGCGAGCCCCGTCGGGAACTGTTGAGGCCAAACGCTTTTCGATTCGGACGTCGGCGGCGGTCAACGCGTTGCCGGGGCGCAGGTCGTGGTCGGCGACCACCACCTGCGTGTAGTCACCGGCGGGATTGGAGCGCAGCGTCGCGATGCCGGCCAGCACGACCAGCCCGCCCGCCGCGACGCGGCGCGCCAGCACGGTGCGGGTCCAGTCCGGTCGCAACCACAGCGACAGCCGGCTCAATACGCTTGGGTTCAGCGATGATTCGCCCACGGGGCAACGGTAGGCGCAACGCGGTGCCCGGGTCGCCGGTCAGCGACGCGCGTGTGGATAACGCTCAGTTGGTGGCCGCGGCGGCGGGGGAGGGGGTGGAGCTGCTGCTCGACTTCTCGCTCGAGGCGGACTTGTCATTGGAACCGGACTTCTCGCTGGAACCCGAGCTCGAACCCGAGTCGCTCGACGAGGAGCCGTTGGTGGAGGCGCTCGACTTCTTGCCGGACTCGCGGCTGTCGGTGCGGTAGAAGCCGCTGCCCTTGAACACCACTCCGACGGAGTTGAAGCGCTTGCGAAGCCGACCGGAGCAGCGTTTGCACGTGGTCAGCGCATCGTCGGTGAAGGCCTGCACGATGTCGAAGCGATCGTCGCACTCGGTGCATTGATAGCTGTAAGTCGGCACGAAAACCTCCGGATGATTGCAAACCTGGTTAGCACTCTAGCGTCTCAAGTGCTAGAACCGCCACGTGACATGTCTCATTCCCGACATGTCAGTGCGAATCGAGGGCGATCAGCCCTCGTTGCGGCGTAAGCGCGTGGGTCATCGGGACGTCGTGCGGACCGGCCGGGATCTCGTCCAGCAATTCCGCGTCGCGGACGAGCGCCACCAGCGGCGCGTGGGGGTCACGGCCGCCCAGCGAGCGGTCGTAGAACCCCCGCCCCCGGCCCAGCCGCACGCCGGCGCGGTCGACGGCCAGCGCCGGCACCAGCACCAGGGCGGCCTCCGCCAGGGCCGCCGCCGGCAGCCACGGCTGCGGGGGCTCGAGCAATCCCCACCGGCCGGTGGTCAGGGTGCCGGGCCGGTATTCGCCCCACGACAGCGGCAGCGGCGTGTTGTCGGCGGTGGTACGCGCAACCGGCAGCAGCACCCGGCCGGCGCGGCGCAGCAACATGTCCAGCAGCTCAATCGACCCCGGCTCGGTGCCCACCGGCACATAGGCGCAGACCGTGCTGTCGCTGGCCACAATGCTTTCCGGGGCTTCCAACTTTTCCCGCAGTAGGTCCGCCTCGGCGGCCCGAACGTCGTCGGCAACGCGGCGCCGGGCCGCGAGTAGCTGTTCGCGCAACGCGGCCTTGCCCGTGGTTGCCATGCGTCAACCATGACAGCCAGGACTTTGCCCGCGCCACATCGACTCGGCAAAGCGGATGCGGGTTATCGTGTGAACGATGTCATGCCCAAACGTGGTGGTGCCACGCACGGCTGTTGTGCCCGCCGCCGGTCTCGGTACCCGCTTCTTGCCGGCAACCAAAACGGTTCCCAAGGAACTGCTGCCGGTGGTCGATACCCCGGGCATAGAGCTGGTGGCCGCCGAAGCGGCCGAAGCCGGCGCCGAACGGCTGGTGATCATCACCTCCGAGGGCAAGGACGGCGTCGTCGCGCATTTCGTCGAAGACCTCGTACTGGAAAGCACGCTGGAGGAGCGCGGCAAGACCGCGATGCTCGACAAGGTCCGCCGCGCGCCGCGACTGATCAAGGTCGAGTCCGTCGTGCAGAGCGAACCGCTGGGGCTCGGCCATGCGATCGGGTGCGTGGAATCGCGGCTGTCCGACGACGAGAACGCGATCGCGGTGCTGCTGCCCGACGACCTGGTGTTACCGACCGGCGTGCTGGGCACGATGTCGAAGGTGCGGGCCCACCACGGCGGCACCGTGTTGTGCGCGATCGAGGTCACCCCCGAAGAGATCAGCGCGTACGGCGTTTTCGACGTCGAGCCGGTGCCCGACGATGAGAACCCCGACGTGCTGCGGGTCAAGAGCATGGTCGAGAAGCCCAAGGCCGAGGACGCGCCGTCGCTGTTCGCCGCGGCGGGCCGATATGTGCTCGACCGCGCCATCTTTGACGCGTTGCGCCGCACCGAGCGCGGGGCCGGTGGCGAAGTGCAACTCACCGACGGCATCGCCCTGCTGATCGCGGAGGGCCACCCGGTGCATGTGGTCGTGCACCGCGGATCTCGACACGACTTGGGAAATCCTGGCGGCTACCTCAAGGCTGCGGTTGACTTTGCATTGGATCGTGACGACTACGGCCCGGATTTGCGGCAATGGTTGGTGGCGCGATTGGGCCTGGCCGAGCAGTAGCCCGGCGGTAACCCGGCCGGCGGGCCGCCCGTCAGGCAGCGAGGGCAGAGAGGCGCGCTGTGCGTTCGGTGGAAGAGCAGCAGGCTCGGATCACGGCTGCCGCGGTGGCCCCGCGGCCGATACGTGTGGCGATCGCCGAGGCGCAGGGATTGATGTGCGCCGAGGAGGTGGTGACCGAACGCCCGATGCCCGGTTTCGATCAGGCCGCGATCGACGGCTACGCGGTGCGCAGCGTCGACGTCCTCGGCGTCGGCGAGGTGGGCCACGACAGCCTGCCCGAGCCGATCGACGACTCACCCGAGAGCGACGGGCGCGACGGGCTGGTGCTGCCGGTGATGGGCACCGTCGAGGCGGGTTCGCGCACGCCCAGCCGCTTGCAGCCACGCCAGGCCGTCCGCGTGCAGACCGGGGCCCCGCTGCCCACCCTGGCCGACGCGGTCCTGCCGATGCGGTGGACCGACGGCGGGACGTCGCGCGTGCGGATCTACCGCGGGGCGCCGTCGGGCGCCTACGTGCGCCGCGCCGGCGACGACGTCCAGCCCGGTGATGTCGCGGTGCGCGCCGGAACGGTCATCGGCGCGGCCCAGGTCGGGCTGCTGGCCGCGGTCGGCCGCGAACGGGTGCTGGTTCATCCCCGGCCGCGGGTCACGATCATGGCGCTGGGTGGAGAACTGGTCGACATTTCCCGCACCCCGGGGAACGGCCAGGTCTACGACGTCAACTCCTATGCACTGGCGGCCGCGGCCCGCGACGCCGGTGCCGAGGTCAACCGCGTCGGGATCGTCGGCGGCGGCGCCAAGGAGCTTCGCGACATCGTCGAGGGCCAGATCAATCGCGCCGAGGTCATCGTCATCGCCGGGGCCGTCGGCGGTGCGGCGGCCGAAGTGGTGCGTTCGGTGCTCTCCGAGCTCGGCGAGCTCGAGGTCGTCCGCGTCGCGATGCATCCCGGCTCCGTCCAGGGCTTTGGTCAGCTGGGCCGCGAGGGCGTCCCGACGTTCCTGTTGCCGGCCAATCCGGTGAGTGCGCTGGTGGTCTTCGAGGTGATGGTGCGCCCGCTGATCCGGCTGTCGCTGGGCAAGCGCCAGCCGATGCGCCGCATCGTGCAGGCCCGCACACTGTCGCCGATCACGTCGGTGGCCGGGCGCAAGGGTTTCCTGCGCGGCCAGCTGATGCGCGACCAGGAGAGTGGGGAGTATCTGGTGCAGGCGCTCGGCGGCGCCCCGGGCGCGTCGTCGCACCTGCTGGCCACCCTCGCCGAAGCCAACTGTCTGGTGGTGGTGCCCAGCGGCGCCGAGCAGATTCGGACCGGCGAGATCGTCGACGTCGCCTTCTTGGCTCAGCGCGGCTGAGCGGAACGACTGCGTCCACGGTGAACCTCTTGCGCTCCAATTCCCGTCATCCGGGTTGGCCCATGAGCGTTGGGCCGCTTCGGGTTCCGGCGGGCGTGGTCCGCCTGCGGGCGGTGCGGCTGCGCGATGGCGCGCAGTGGAGCCGGATCCGGCTGAGCGATCGTGCGCATCTGGAGCCGTGGGAGCCCAGCGCCGAGGGTGATTGGACGGTCCGGCATGCCGTGGCCGCGTGGCCGGCGTTGTGCTCCGGCCTGCGGGCGGAGGCGCGCCAGGGACGGATGCTGCCCTACGTCATCGAACTCGACGGGCAGTTCTGCGGCCAGCTGACCATCGGCAACGTCACCCACGGCGCGTTGCGGTCGGCGTGGATCGGCTACTGGGTGCCGCGGTCGGCCACCGGCGGCGGGGTGGCGACCGCGGCGTTGGCTCTGGGGCTAGATCACTGCTTCGGGCCGGTGATGCTGCACCGGGTGGAGGCCACCGTCCGCCCGGAAAACGCCGCGAGCCGGGCCGTGTTGGCAAAGGTGGGGTTCCGCCAGGAGGGCGTGCTGCAGCGCTACCTGGAAGTCGACAAGGCGTGGCGCGACCACCTGTTGATGGCCATCACCGTCGAAGAGGTCACGGGGTCGGTGGCATCGGCGCTGGTCCGCGCCGGTAACGCCAGCTGGGTATGACGACCACCTATTAATTGGGTCGGTCGGCGACGCTCCGACCGTGACCGGATTTTTGCCGATTTGGGACTGGCGCGACACGAGTGACTCGTGGTGCTTGTGGGAGGCAAATTACAGGTGTGTAATTGTCCTGGTCGTCATGACCCGGCCGCGTTGGCCACGAATGGGCTTCGCGGGGGATGAGAACCACAGAGAGCAGGTCATCATGCCAAGCATCCCGCAGTCATTGTTGTGGATATCGCTCGTGGTGCTGTGGCTGTTTGTCTTGGTGCCGATGCTCGTCAGCAAACGCGACGCGGTGCGCCGCACCAGCGATGTGGCGTTGGCGACGCGAGTCCTCAACGGCGGGGCCAACTCCCGGCTGATCAAGCGCAGCTGTCCGGCCGCCGGTCACCGCAGCGATCCCGACTGGCAACCGCCGGAAGACTCGGCCGGCACCGACCTCGACGAGGAGCACGACCTTGCCGAGAACGACGACGACCGCGAGACGGATGACGACGCCGACACCGACGAGCTGAGCCGCCGGCGCCCGGTGGTGATGAAAATGGCCGTGACCGAGCCCGCCGAGGCCGACGAGCCCGACTACCTCGACGTCGATGTCGTCGAGGATTCGGCCGCACTTCCGGTGGGGGCCAGCGATTCTGCGGCCGAGGACGTCGACGAGGAACCGGCCGAGGACGACGTCGACACCGAGGCCGTCGCCAAGCACGACGACGAGGACCGCTACGAGTACGTCGAGGACTCGTCCGGATTGGAGCCCCCCGCCGAAGACGCCGACGACGACGACGAGGTTCCAGCCCCGATGCCGCGCAGCGCTGCCCGCCGGCGCCGGCTCGACGCCAAGACGGCCGCCGCGGTCAGCGCCCGCAAGTACGCGTTCCGCAAGAAGGTCTTGATGGTGATGGCCCTCGTCCTGATCGGCTCGGCCACCGCGGCGTTCAAGATCTCGCCGAGCGCCTGGTGGGTATGCGGCAGCGCGATCGGCATCACCCTGCTGTACCTGGGCTATCTGCGCCGCCAGACGCGCATCGAGGAGAAGGTGCGCCGCCGCCGGGCGCAGCGGATGGCGCGGGCGCGCCTCGGTGTCGAGAACGCCTACGACCGGGAGTACGACGTGGTCCCGTCGCGGCTGCGCCGCCCGGGCGCGGTGGTGCTGGAAATCGACGACGAGGACCCGGTCTTCGAACACCTGGACTACGCGATGGCGATGAGGACCTACGGGTGGCCCCGGGACTTGCCGCGCGCCGTCGGCGAGTAGTGCTCGCGTTTCGGCGGTTGGTGCCGCGGCTGGTAGCCTGCTAGCGGTCAGGGGCTATGGCGCAGTTGGTAGCGCGACTCGTTCGCATCGAGTAGGTCAGGGGTTCGATTCCCCTTAGCTCCACAAAGTTTGAGCACGTAACAGCGCATTTCCCGGTTATTTGCGTTCACCGAATGGTGTCCGCCGCGCAGCGGGTACGCAGCGGATTCGATCGCGGCACCAAGTATGCGACGCCGCCGTCTCACCTACGAGGGCTCGTCGTCGGCTGGAGAGTCGTCTTTGGTCAGGTGGCGCAGGACTCGTTCGTTGAGGGCGGCGAGCATGTCGAGCTCAGCAGGGGTAAGCAGTTCGATGAAGTTCCGGCGGACGTCCTCCACGTGCCGGGGCGCCGCCTTCTCGATCGCGGCGCGGCCAGCCGGCAACAGGCAGACCATGGTGCTCCGGGCGTCGTCGGGGTTGGGCTCACGACAGATCAGCCCGCCCTTCTCCATGCGTCGCACCTGGTGGGAGACACGGCTCTTTTCCCAGCCCAGTGTGTTGCACAGGTCGCGGGCGGGCATGCGGTCCCGGTCGTGCTCCGAGAGCACCGCCAAGATCTGGTAGTCGGCCCCCGACAGGCCCATTTCCTGCAGCCCCCGGTTCAGGTGCACGTCGAGC
The DNA here is from genome assembly GCF_000276825.1 of Mycobacterium paraintracellulare. Taxonomy (NCBI): domain Bacteria; kingdom Bacillati; phylum Actinomycetota; class Actinomycetes; order Mycobacteriales; family Mycobacteriaceae; genus Mycobacterium; species Mycobacterium paraintracellulare. The sequence goes on from NC_016948.1 coordinate 981,838, forward strand.
TGATGATGCGCGTGCTGGAACGCCCGCCAGGCGCGGTCTTCACGAGGGTTCAGCCAGTTCGCATCCATTAGCCACTCATGCTACCCCGATTTGGTTGACGCGTCATCAAACCTCCCTTAAGGTAGACACATCAACCTTTTCGTTCATCTATTCGAGACAGGACTCACCTCATGAGCAGCATCAGCATCATCGGCACCGGGAACATGGCCCGAGCCATCGGCGAGCTGGCGGTCGCCGGTGGCAACACCGTCGAGGTCATCGGCCGCGATCAGTCCAAGGCAGCTGACCTGGCCAAGGCGCTCGGCCGCAACGCCACGACCGGCGAGTTCGGCGCCGTTCCGGCCGGGGACATCGTCATCGTGGCCCTCTTGTACGCCCATGTCGTTCCGGTCGTCGCCCAATACGGAGACGCCCTCGCTGGCAAGGTCATCGTCGACATCAGCAACCCCTTCAATGCCGCGGCCGACGGGCTGGCCATCCCCGATGGCACCTCGGTCGCGCAGCAAGTTGCCAAGGCCGCGCCGGCCAGCGCCAGCGTGGTGAAGGCGTTCAACACCATCTTCGGCGTTGTCCTGGGCCAGGGCCGGCCGCTCGACGTCTTCCTCGCCGGCGACGACGTGCGCGCCAAGGCGGACGTGGCGGCGTTCATCGAGAGCCTCGACCTGCGCCCGCTGGACGTCGGCGCGTTGCACATGGCGCACTGGCTGGAAGGAATGGGCCTGGTCGTGATGGGCCTCGCCCGCCACGGCGTGGGGAATTTCGACTTTGCCCTCGGCGCCACCGTTCCCGCCTGAGGCGCACCGCCCCGGTCCGAGCCGTGGACGGACCGGGGCACCGGGAGCCCAAACAATGGTTGATGGATCACCGAAAGGAATCCCAATGAAACTTGGTTTCGCACTTCCCATCGTCGGGCCCGCTGTCAGCAGCGCCGTTGGCTTGAGCGCGTTCTGCCGCGGACTCGAGGACCTTGGCTACGACACGCTGTGGGTCGGCGATCGCCTGGTCACGCCGGTCGATATGCACAGCACCTACCCGGGCAAAGAGCAGCCGTACCCGCCGCAGATGACCCGGTACCTCGATCCGGTGCTGTTGTGGACCGTTGCCGCGACGGCGACCAGCCGGGTGCGGCTGAACTCCAGCACGCTCAGCACGTTCTACTACGAGCCGGTGCACCTGGCCCGACTGCTGACCACGCTCGACGTGCTCAGCGACGGCCGTCTTGACGTCGGCGTGGGGGTCGGGTGGATGAAGGACGAACACGACATCGCCCGCGGCGCGGACTGGCACCGGCGCGGGCGGATGCTCGATGATCTGCTGGCGTTTCTGCACCAATGGTGGACGACCACCCCGGTGTCCTGGGAAAGCGAGTTCTTCTCGCTTCCGCCGGTCCATGCCGAACTGCGCCCGGTCCAGGCCGGCGGTCCACCCATCTGGATCGGCGGTGCCAGCGAGGCCGCGATGCGCCGGGTCGGCCGCAGCGGCACCGGCTGGCTCGGGGTCGAGGGGCTGCAGGACGAGGTCACCGACCACCTGTGGTCGATCGCGCGCCGCGCGGCCCAGGACGCCGGCCGCGATCCTGACGCGCTGAAGACGGCCATGCGGATCAACCTCGAACCGGGCACGCCCGTTGACTTCGTTGCCGACAAGCTCGAGCGCCTCGCCGAGTCAGGCGCCGACGAGGCGATCGTGGATGCCTTCGCAATGTTCCCCACCCTTGAGGAGTTGCTTGACTTCGCCGGTCAGGTAATTGCAGGCACCACGCGAAAACTTGACGACAAGGTAGCGGTATCACGCGTGATCAACCGGTAGCGCCCTTGCGCAGGTGAAGCCCACGAAAGACGATGCAGCACATTGAAATTCAGACTACGTCCGGCCGGGGCAAAGGGGGCCTGGGTCCAATGCCGCCAGTCCGATTAAGACAGAACTAGGTCAGAGGGGCGCGTGCAGTCGTTTTGACCACCGTCCGGTACACAGTGGTTAATCAGTAGATTCAGCAATAGTTTTCGTTATCGAGGTACAAACCGTCCGGATGCCGCAGCGGTGGTCGAGCTCGCACTCACACCGTGCAGATTCTTGGCTGTCGGGGAGGTCGGTACCGTCGACTGGTCCGGGTACGTGCCGAGCAGCCGGTCGGCGGTTCCGGTGGTGGTGACGGTGAACCAGTAGTGTTCGTTTTTGAAGTGATGCCGTCGATGGTTACGCCAAACCGACCGATACACACTGCTTTTGGGCTTGTAGTCGGTGTGGATGAGGTAATGCGTCCACTCGTAGGCCAGCCCGAGGGCGGTCAAGACGACCAGGTACGTCAGCCCGAGGCCGAGCCGAGGAAAGGCCACGAACGCTACGGCGACGGCCGTCGGGATCACCCAGGGCAACGTCTGCCACGGGATGAAGATGAGCTCGACTTTCCGCGGCTCGCAGTGATGTTCGCGATGTTTGCGCGCCAGCAAGGGGTCCACGACGAAGCGACCGACACTGCGCGGCCGCCAGTGCAGGATGGCGACGTGGATGATCCACTCGAAGACCGGGAAGGCCGCGATCATGAGCGCCGGCAGCACGACGTCGGTGAGCCGCCAGTCACCGACGACGATCCGGGCCGTCAGCGCCCCGGCGAACGTCAGTGCGAGGCCCCAGGGAGAAGGCTGGCGCCAAAACTCCCGGCCCGCCGCGGACAGGGTGAGGTTGCTGCGTACGGGTGTTCTCATTGCTCGTCATCCAGGCTGGATAGGGCGGTGAGCAGGCCGCGGGTGGCCGGCTCGAGGAGTTCGGTAGCGGCACGTTTGGCCCCGACCGGATCGCCGGCGGTGATCGCCTGTGCCACTTGGCGGTACAGCTCCGGGCGATTGACCTCGGCGGCCATCACGGTGTCGAGCGCCGGGAGTGCGGGTTCGTAGGTGGCCCGCAGGGTGTTGAACATCAGCCGGAACACGATGGAGTCCGCGGCGTCGACGACGTGGTCCCAGAACGTCAGCGCCGCGCGTTGACGTTCCGTCGGATCCTCTTCGGCGGCGAGCGCGTCCACGGCGGCCTCGAGCACGCCGGCCGCCTGCGGGCCGCCCCGTTCGGCGGCCAGTTCGGCGACTTTGGGGCCGTTGTGCAGCCGGGTCTCCAGAATGCTGCGCACGACCGCCACGTCCAGCTCGTCGCCACGATCCCCACCGCGAAGCAGCAACCGGGGCAACAGGTCCAGGCCCGCGTGACGCTTGTAGTCCCGCACCGTGGTGGCGTCACCCTGCCGAACCTCGACCAGGCCGGCAGCGGTGAGGCGCTTGAGTGCCTCGCGAACCACCGGCCGGGACACCCCCAGCACCTCCGCGAGTCTTCGCTCACTGGGCAGCAGCTCCCCGGGCGCGAGTTCGCCACTGAGCACGTCGGACATGATCTGCTCGAAGACGTGGTCGGGTATCGACTGTCGGGTCACGGGGCGCAGGGCCATGCCCCCACCATGCCGGGTCATTGGCCAGACGTCAAGTGGTCAGACCAGTGCGGTATGGGTATTACGCGGTTCGAGGCGCCGCTCGCGCCGCGGAGGCATGCCGTCGGCGAATCTCTGGTGGCCGGCAGCCTCAGCACATAAAGTTGCCCAAGCTACCTAGCACGCCGTCCCCATCGGGGGTGATCGATGGCTGCCGACACGCTGCCACCCGGTCCTCGAGCACCGGTGGCAGTACAAACTGCTGAATGGATCGCTCGTCCATGGGAGTTCATGGACCGCGCCGCCGCCCGATACGGCGACACGTTCACCATGAAGCTGGTCGGCGAGGGACCGATCGTGATGGTCTCGCATCCCGATGCGGTGCGGCAGATCTTCACCTCGCCTCCCGGATTGGTGCTCGCCGGGGAAGCAAACCGCATCCTGCAGCCCGTGGTGGGCCAGAACTCGGTACTACTGCTCGACCGCGACGCACACAGAGAACAGCGTCGACTCCTCATGCCCGCGTTTCGCGGCAATCAGTTGCAGAGCTACATGAGCACGATGAGCGCCATTGCCGAGGCCGAGATTGCCCGCTGGCCCCGCGGTGTGCCGGTGCGGCTGCATCCCCGGATGCAAGCGTTGACGCTCGAAGTCATCCTGCACCTTGTGTTCGGACTCGAGCGCGGGCAGAGCATGGACCGGTTGCGCCAGGCGCTACAGCGGACGCTCGTTCTCACAACCAACGGCGCGGCGCAATTTTTCCTCTTGCTCGTAGGGCCCCAGAAGATGAGGACTGCGCTCACTCACAAGTTGCTGGCCGACGTAGATCGCCTGCTTCATGAAGAGATCGCCACGCGCCGTCGGCAAGCCGACCTCGATACCCGCACCGACGTCCTCTCGATGCTGTTGAAGGCCAGGCACGAAGACGGTAATCCGATGAGCGATCAAGAGATTCGCGACGAACTCATCACGTTGCTATTGGCAGGCCACGAAACAACGGCATCGGGACTGGCGTGGGCGGTCGAGCGGATCATCCGTCACCCGGACGCGCATTCGCGCCTTATCGAAGAGGCGCACGCCGACGACGGCCAGAGGTACGTCGATGCCGTGGTGAAGGAGACACTCCGGATGCGGCCCGTGCTCGCCCTGGTGAGCAGACGGCTCACCGAACCGATGGAGGTCGACGGGTTTTCACTGCCCGCCGGCGTCAAGGTCGCGCCCTCGATCTATCTCATGCACCGCCGTCCCGACATCTACCCCGACCCGAAACAGTTTCGTCCCGAGCGGTTTCTCGACAACCGCGCGGGAACGTACACGTGGATTCCATTCGGAGGAGGCGTGCGCCGTTGCCTTGGAGCGACTTTCGCCGAATGCGAGATGCGGATTGTGCTCGGCGCGATGTTCACCACCATGCGGGTGCGCCCCGTCGACGCTAAATCCGAGCCGATACACCGCCGGTCGATCACCCAGGTGCCGGGTCGCGGAACCACCGTAGTGCTCGAATAACTCAGTCAAACGCATGTCCACGAAACCGCCACTCGGCACGCTTCGGCGTGTCGCGGTTTCACCGCCAGCCGGGTCTGAGACCGTTGGACGTACTCGCGGTGGAAGCAAGGGGGCGGGGTGAGTCCGGCTCAGATTTTTTTCGTGTCAGCTCTCGTCGTCATGCTGGTAGTCGGGATCGTGACGATCAAGTTCTCCGGGAAGCTGTTCCGCCCTGAAGCGACCCTGGCGGTTGTGTTGACGGTGGTTACCGTGGCGGGCTGGATCTGGCGGATGCCACGGGGGTGGTTCACGATTTCGCAAATCGCTTGGCGCTACCGGCTGAAGACTTGTCAGGTCCGGGAGGTCGCGGACAAGCTTGGTATGAGGCCCTTCAACCGCGGTGCGCTGGTCCCTCCCGCACAGCGGAAGAAGATGCATCCCGAGCTGATGCGTTTGAAGAAGCGCAAGGCGGTGCGCGAGCCGAGCGTAGCGAAAGGCGCGGGATTGGTCTACGAATCCTCGGCCGCACAGTCTGCTTTCCTGGATGAGGCCGAGCGCATGCAGTTCTCCGGTGAGGAGCTGTTGCGACATCTGCATCCGAGCGTCACCCATTTCGTGTCCGACGCCCAGGACGAGGCGGTATGACGAAATCGGCTGGGGGCCCGTGGTTTTCAGCGGGCCCCGCCTCGGACGAAGTCAGAGGCCGCGGGACTGTTTATGGCAATGACAAGCTGGGGTCACGGGTGGAATCGGCGATCTGTCAGCGCGAGTCGCCGGTCGCCGCCTGCGAGCGCCTTGCGAAATCAGTGGCCGATCCGCATCGCGAGGCCGCCGAAACCGTTAGGCGTCGAAGGCAATCGGCGGGGTCGCTGGACCGCTGCGTCCGACGACCGGCGGAAGCGGCCGCGCCATCGTGACACCCCCTCAGTTCCGCTGAGGACGGTGCTCTAAATTCGCTGATGATTCGCGGCGATGGCGCCGCGGGGCCTCAGGGGGAGCTCTACCGATGGTGAGATCAAGGACGACTCTGCGATCCAGGCGCAAACCTGCGCGACGCGTCCGCAAGACCAGTCCATCGCCGTTCGCGCCGGAGTGGACGCCGCCCCCGGCGACCTACGGCGTGGGCGTGCGACACAACGTCGCCGTGCCGATGAGCGACGGCGTCGAACTGCGCGCCGACATCCACTACCCGACGGTGCCCGAGACGGGGCAGGCCGCCGAAGGCCCGTTTCCCGTCTTGCTGTCGATCACGCCCTACGGCAAGAAAGCCCCGCCGCCGGCCGCACAAATCGGCGGCGGCGCGGCGCCCTACCTCATCAAGCGCGGCTACATCGAGGTGATGGTCGACGTCCGCGGCACCGGTTCGTCGGGCGGTTCGTTCGAGATGTGCGGCGACCGGCAGACGCAGGACGGCGTGGAGTTGGTGCAGTGGGCGACCACGCTGCCCAACGCCAACGGCCGCGTCGGCATGGTGGGGCTGTCCTACCTGGCGATCAACCAACTCTTCACCGCGGCCGCCGTCGGCCCGGACTCGCCCCTGAAGGCGATTTTCCCGGTGATGGCGGCCCGCGATTTCTATCGCGACGCCGCCACCATGGGCGGCGTGCCGCACCTGCACGCGGTCCGCGGATACGGGTCGGTCTACACGCTGCTCAACGTGGTCAATCCGACGCTGGAGTGGCTCGCCCGCGGCGGTCACGAGCGGCCGCGTTCGGGCGGTCTCGCCGCGGTTCGCCAGCGCGGACGCGATCAGCGGCGCTACTTCCGGCCACTGATCGCCGAGGTTGTCGCCGGCGGCGAGACCGCCTATGACGGCCCGTTTTGGGACGCGATGAGTCCGGGGCTGGTCCTGTCCAAGATCGCCGCCAACGGCGTCGCGACCTTCCTCGTCGGCGGATGGCACGACGCGTTTCAGCGCGGGGCGCCCCTGAACTACGCCGCGCTGCAGAACGCGGCCGCCGGCCGGCCCGACGACGCACCGATGGAACCCGGCCAACCCGTCTCGGACCGGATCCGATTGATGATGGGCCCGTGGTATCACGTGTCGGACCACGGCGGGCTGCACCTTCAGGCGCTGCAGTTGCGCTGGTTCGAGCACTGGCTCAAAGACGATGCGCGCGCGGCGATTGCGGGGAAGCCGCTGACGTTCCAGGCGATCGGAAGCTCGAACTGGTATCGCGCCGACGACTATCCGCTCGCCGAGGCGACGCCCACTCGTTTCTACCTGTCCGACGCGGGCCGGCTGAGTTCGGATGCCTCGCCCCACACCACTGTTGCGCCGCTGACCTATGTCCCGCGCGGACCCCTGTCGGGCCGCAGCCTGGAGCAGTGGTCGCTGGGGCTGAGCAGCTTTTTGTTCTCCCAACGCGGCCGCACCATCCGCTACGACCAGGACAACCGCCGCCTGCAGCGCGGCGCGCTGTCCTACACCACCGAGCCATTCGGGCAGGCGAAGCTGGTGGCCGGACCGATCGCGCTGATTATCCACGCGACGGCCACCACCACCGAGACGGTGTGGGTCGCCCACCTCGACGCCGTCGCCCCCGACGGTGCCAGCCGTCCGCTGTCCCAGGGCGCGCTACTCGGTTCGCACCGGAAGCTGGATCCCGACCGCACCTGGTACCTGCCCGACGGCACCGTTCTGCGCCCGCAGCACCTCAGCACCCGAGCGGCCGCGCAGCCCGTCGTGCCCGGGGAGCTCACCCGCTACGACATCGAAATCTTTCCGACGGCCGCGCTGATCGCCGCGGGCCACCGGCTGCGCCTGACGATCACCACCTATGACTTTCCGCATCTGGTGCCCAGCAAGCCGGCTCGCCGGGCCTTGGCCGGCGGGCGCTACCAATTGCATCAGGGCGGGCCGACACCGTCGCACCTCCTTGTTTCGTTGGCAGACCCGGACGCCGTGAGCTGAACCAGGCGTCGAAACCCCTGACGGCGTTGGCGTAGTCGCAGGACATCGCGGGTACTGGTCCTCTGAACCCGATGACGGAAGAGGATCCCATGGCGCACCCCGACCGCGACGCAGGCGACGACTTGCTGCAGGAACTCCTGTGGACCTATGGGCCGTGCGGGCAGGAGGACGAGGTCCGCGCCGTCATCGCCCGGGAGCTGCAACCCCTCGTCGACGACATGTGGACCGACGACGCCGGAAACCTGATCGGCTACGTCGCCGCCAATGCGTCGGCCAAAAACACCGGGGCGCCCGACCACCGCCAGCGGACTCAGGCTATCCCCGGCACCGCGACCCGGGTGATGGCGCACATGGACGAGCTGTCGATGATCGTCAAACGCGTGGAATCCGACGGCACGCTGCATCTGACGCAGCTGGGAACGATGTACCCGGGCAACTTCGGACTCGGACCGGTCGCGGTGCTCGGCGACAACGAAACCCTCACCGCCGTACTGGCTCTCGGCTCCGAGCACACCACCCAGGAAAGCTCGCGGATCTGGGAGACCAAGCCCGACAAGGGCGACCGGGCACTGGACTGGCATCACGTGTACGTCTTCACCGGCCGCAGCACCGAGGAGCTGGCCGCGGCGGGAGTGCACGCCGGCACCCGGGTGTGCGTCGACCGCAGCAAGCGATCCGTGGTCGAGATCGGAGACTACGTCGGCGCCTACTTCCTCGACGACCGCGCCGCGGTGACCGCGCTGCTGAACGCCGCCCGCCTGTTGCGCGAGCGCAACCAACGCCCGGCCGACGACGTCTACCTGGTCTTCACCACCAACGAGGAGATCGGCGGGGTGGGGGGCACCTACGCCAGCGCGACCCTGCCCGGCCACCTCACGCTCGCCCTGGAAGTCGGCCCCACCGAAGTCGAATACAACACCACGGTCAGCGGCGGGCCGATCATCGGCTACAGCGACGCGTTGTGCATTTACGACAAGGAAGTCGCCGACCGGCTGCTGAAAATCGCCACCGACCAGGGGTTGTCCCCACAGCCGGCCGCGCTGGGCGCATTCGAATCCGACGCGTCGCACGCCAAGGCCACCGGGCAGGCCGCGCGCGCCGGCCTGCTGTGCCTGCCCACGCTGAGCACCCACGGCTATGAGGTCATCGCGCGCCGCGCGATCGACGACATGGCCGCCATCATCGTCGATTTCGTGCTGCAGCCAAGCCAGCAGATCGCCTGAGCCGGGCCGGGAGCAGTCGGGCGAAAACCCGACAATCGCGCTGGTCAGCCTGTTAGTCTGGCGGCGCTTCCGGACGCAGAACGATGGGGTTGGCACGTGGCACGCGTGGTCTCGCAGCTGGGCGATCCGCTCGACAGAGAATCCCCATGACACGGCCACGAATTCGCGCGCGAGCGCCGCTGCGGATCTCCTTCGCCGGCGGCGGCACCGACGTGCCCCCGTTCCCGACGACCGAAGGCGGCTGTGTCCTGTCGGCGACCATCGACCGCTACGCCCAGGGATCGCTCGCCCCGCGCACCGACCGCCGGGTCAGCATCGAGTCGGTGGACTTCAAGACCACGCACGAGATGACGCTGGACAGCGAGATTCTCTACGACGGCAGCCTCGATCTGATCAAGGCCGCGGTGCGCCGGTTCGGCCGTGACGGCACGGACGGCTACGACCTGGTGCTGCGCTCCAGCGCCCCGCCGGGATCGGGGCTGGGCTCGTCGTCGACGATGATGGTCGCGCTCACCGGCCTGCTCGCCGAGCACTACCGGGTGCCCATGGGCGAATACGAGACGGCCCAACTGGCGTGTGCCATCGAACGCGACGACCTGGGCATCGCGGGCGGCATGCAGGACATGTACGCCGCGACGTTCGGCGGCTTCAACTTCATCGAGTTCACCGACCGCGTGATCGTCAATCCGCTGCGAATCCGCGACGAGACCGCCTTCGAGCTCGAGCTCAGCCTGCTGCTGTGCTACACGGGCATCACCCGCGACTCCGCGCGGGTGATCGAGGACCAAACCCGCCGCGCCACAACGGGTTCGGATGACACGCTGGAGGGCCTGCGGGCCCAGAAGGACTTGGCGGTCGCGATGAAGGCGGCGTTGCTGACAGGCAAGCTGAACGACTTCGGTGCGCTGCTGGGCGAGGCGTGGACCCAGAAGAAACGCATGTCGCCCTACATCACCAACGAGCGCATCGACGACCTCTACGAGCTGGCCCTGAAAAACGGGGCGCTGGGCGGAAAGCTCACCGGGGCCGGCGGTGGGGGATACATCCTGTTGTTCTGTGACTTCGCCAAGAAGCACCGGCTCATCGAAGCGCTCGAGGGCGCGGAGGCCAACGTCACCGAATTCGCGTTCGAGAGCAAGGGATTGACGACATGGCTGGCATGACCGGCTCGGACGCGGTCTCGCCGAGCGTGGAGCTGGTTCAGCAGCGCTTGGCCGAAACGATCGCGGTCAAGCAACAGATGCAGCAGGGCGATGTCGCCGCGCAGACCGTCGAGGTCGCGCGCGCGATCATCGACTCGCTGCGCGCCGGGGGCAAGGTGATCTTCTTCGGCAACGGGGGATCGGCGCAAGACGCGGGGCACCTGGCGGCAGAACTCATGGGCCGCTTTGCCTTTGACCGTCCCGGTCTGGCGGCGATCAGCCTGCCCGACGCGACGGCCGCGATCACGGCGATCTCCAACGACTACTCCTACGACGAGGTGTTCGCCCGCCAGGTTCTCGCCACCGGGCGCCCCGGGGACGTGGTGATCGGGCTGACCACGTCGGGCAACTCTCCCAACGTCGTTCGCGCGCTCGAGGTCGCCGGCCAGGCGGGAATGACGACCGTCACGCTCACGGGCGCAATCGGTGGCAAGGTGGCCGATGTGGCGAAATTCTGCATCCGAGTTCCCAGCGACGACACGGCCCGGGTTCAGGAGGCATGCCTGCACCTGGGCCATTCCATTTGCGAAATGGTCGAGGCGGCACTGTTTCCCGGGCCGTCCTGACATCGACGATGGCCGCAGCCGATCTGCGCGACGTGCGCACCGTCTTTCTGGACCGAGACGGCACCATCAACGTCAAGGCCGCCGAGGGTGAGTACATCCGGTCACCCGCGGAACTGGTGCTGCTACCGGGCGCCGCCGCGGCGCTGGCCGCCCTGAACGCCGCGGGACTGCGGACCGTACTGGTGACCAACCAGCGGTGGCTCTCCGAACCCGCTTCCGATCCAACACATTTCACTGCCGTCCAGAACCGCCTGCAACAACTGCTCGCGGACGACGGCGCCCGGATCGACGCCGCCTACCATTGCCCGCACGCCGCGAACAGTTGCGACTGCCGCAAACCCGGCACCGGCATGTTGGTGCGCGCCGCGGCCGAACACGGCATCGATCTGACCGCATCCGTGATGATCGGCGACAGCGACATCGACATGAGGGCGGGTCGGGCGGCGGGAGTGGCGACCATCCTGCTCCGCTCCGGCGGCGAGGCGTCCCCCGACGCCGACATCGTGGTGGACGACCTTGCCGCCGCGGTCGAGCTCATCCTGGCCGCCCGGGCCGCGCACTAGTTTCGGCTCATTAGACGCCAGCATCCTTGCCGCGGCCGCTGCCTGCTCATAACCTGGGCAACATCCGACCGCGTCCAGGAGGCTCGGGCCTGGCGCACCAGACGACGGCAAGCAGGCGGGGCAGGTCATGGCACCATCGCGACGTGCACAGCGGTGTCGCGATGCTGCGGGCGGCGGTCGGTAGCGGTGGCCGGACTGACCGGCGCCCGGGTGGACGAGCTGGCGACGATGGACATCTTCAAGGGATGTCCCCCCGAAGACCTTGCGCCGTTGGCGGGCCGCCTGCAGCCGCTGCGCGCCGCGGCCGGCGAGGTGCTGATGCGCCAGGGGGAGCAAGCCGTCTCGTTCCTGCTGATCTCCTCGGGTACCGCCGAGATCAAACACGTCGGTGACGACGGCGTGGTGATCGTCGAGCATGCGTCCCCTGGCATGATCGTCGGCGAGATCGCCCTGCTGCGCGACATTCCCCGGACCGCGACGGTCAGCGCCGCCGAACCGCTGACCGGATGGGTCGGTGACACCAGATCCTTCGCCAGCATGGTGCACATCCCGGGCATCACGCCGCGGCTGTTGCGCACCGCGCGCCAGCGGCTCGCCGCGTTCATCACGCCGATCCCGATTCGCGTGCGCGACGGCACGCTCCTGTTGCTGCGCCCGGTGCTGCCCGGCGACAGCGAGCGCACCGTGCACGGACACATCTACTTCTCCGGCGACACGCTGTATCGGCGCTTCATGACCCCGCGTCTTCCCACGCCTGCGTTGATGCACTACCTGTCGGAGGTCGACTACGTCGACCACTTCGTGTGGGTGGTCACCGACGGCAGCGACCCGGTGGCCGACGCGCGCTTCGTGCGCGACGAAAACGACCCGACGGTCGCCGAGATCGCGTTCACCGTCGCCGACGCCTATCAGGGCCGGGGCATCGGCACCTATTTGATCAGCGCACTGTCCATCGCCGCCGATGTCGACGGCGTCGAAAGGTTCTCCGCGCGAATGCTTTCCGACAATGGGCCGATGCGCGCGATCATGGACCGCTACGGTGCGGTGTGGCAGCGTGAAGACATCGGCGTGATCACCACCGTGATCGACGTGCCGCACCCGCGTCACCTGCCGTTCGGCCCCGACGAGGCCGAGCAGATCAGGCGCGTGGCCCGGCAGGTGATCGAGGCGGTCGGCTGAGACCGGCGCTGGCGTGGGGGCGCCGCTATGGCGGCGTCCTGTGCTATCAACTCCTCATGCGGCCGTTCGGGATTGGCCCGGCGGTGACTGCCGCGCTCACGTTGGCCGTCGCCGGGTGCGCTCATCAACCCGCGCCCAAACCGCCGGCGGTTCCGGCGAAATCGCCGCCGAGCAACACCGCCGCCGTCAACCCCGCCAACATCAAACGGATCATTCGCGACATGCCGCCCGGTTACGAGGTGAGCACCGCAATCCCCAGCGCCGCCTCGCCGAGGGTGATCTGGGGCCTGGGCGATGACCCACACCCCAAGCCCGCCAAATGCGGGACGCTCGCCGACCCCGGGAACGGGCGCGACCAATCGGCGCAGGGCGTGTCGGGCTCGGGGAGCGGCGGCATCGTCAACGCGGTGGTGGTGGCTTTGCCGGGACCGGTGGATTTCCCGGAGGACCTGCTCACCGCGTGCGCCCACTGGTCGGAGACCGCCGGGAACACCGTGGCACACGTCCACCTCACCGATGCACCGCACGTCGACGGTGTCCAAACCATCGGCATGGTCGCCGACGTCAAGTCATCGGTCGAGTCGGGCACCGAAATAGATTCCCGCGTCTACACATTCACCGCGTATCTGGGCGACTTCTACGCGTTCACCACGCTGACCACCGATCCAGGTTCAGCGCTTCCGGTCCTGCCACCGCGATTCGCCGCGGATCTGCTCGCCAAAACGGTGTCCACGTTGCGCAGCTGAACTATCCGCTTGGGTAGATTGGCCACGATGTCCAAGATGTTGCTCGCGCTCGCGGCCGCCTGCGTCCTGGCCGGGTGCTCATCGGCCACTCCCGTGGCGAAGGTCGACATCAACAAGGTCGTCGACGTCAAGTCCAGCTTCGGACCCGATTTCAAGGTCAGCGACATCAGCGAACGGGGAATCGATCCCAAGCTGCTGGCCGGCCGAAAGCTGCCCGACGGATTGACGTTCGACCCGGCGAACTGCGCGAAAGTGGCGGCCGGGCCGGACATGCCGGCGGACCTGCAGGGCAACATGTCCGCGGTCACCGCCGAGGGCCGCGGCAACCGGTTCGTGGTGATCGCGCTGGAGACCTCAAAAGCGTTGCCCCTCAACGATCCCGGAAAAGACTGCCAAAAGGTGACCTTCGCCGGCCCGCAGCTGCGCGGCGGCGTCCAGGTGGTCGAGGCGCCGCGGATCGACAGCACCCGCACGCTCGGCGTGCATCGCGTCATGCAGGCGCTGACCCCGGGCGGTCCACGCACCGGCGAGTTGTTCGACTACTCGGCTTCATTCGGCGACTACCAGGTGATCGTCATCGCCAACCCGCTGGTGATTCCCGATCAGCCCGTCGCGCCGGTCGACACCCAACGCGCGCGCGACCTGCTCGTCAAAGCGGTGGCGTCGGTGCGTGCCTAGACGGCTTGACGGCGGCGGCCCGCCGCGCTTGCGACCGCCACTGGGCTTGATAGTGGCGACCCGCTTCGCCCGGCTTCGCCTCGCTCGCGACCGCCACGGCCGCGCTTGCGACCGCCGCTGGGCTTGATGGCGGCGGCCCGCTGCGCCCGGCTTATGTCGATAGTGGCGACCCGCTTCGCCCGGCTTCGCCGCGCTTGCGATCGCCACGGCCTCGCTTGCGACCGCCGCTAGCGCACGCCGCGCGGCCGGAACTGGATGCTCACCCGAGGACCGACCGGTGCGGCCGTCTTGGGCACGGCGTGCTCCCACGTCCGCTGGCATGACCCGCCCATCACCAGCAGATCCCCGTGCGCCTGCGGCAGCCGCAGCGACGGGCCGCCGCCGCGGCGCCGCATCGCGAACGCGCGGGTGGCGCCCAGGCTGACGATCGCCACCATGGTGTCCTCCGAACTGCTCCGGCCGATCGTGTCGCCGTGCCAGGCCACGCTGTCGGAGCCGTCGCGGTAGCAGCACAGCCCCACCGTGGTGAACGGCTCACCGAGCTCGCCGGCGTAGATGTCGTTGAGCCGCCGCCGCAGCCGGGTCAGCATCGGGTGCGGCGGATCGTCGGCCGTGAGGTCGTGGAAGCTGACCAGGCGAGGGACGTCGACCACCCGGTCGTACATCTGGCGGCGTTCCTCGCGCCACGGCACCGTCGACAACAAGGCGTCCAGCAGGTCGTCCGCGTCGGTCAGCCAGCCGGCGCGGATTTCGATGAACGCGCCGTCACCGAGCTGTCGGCGCTCGGTGTGCTGGAACAGGGAGCCTTGAACCGCAACCTCCACGCGACCCAGTTTATCGCACATTCGTTCGATGGCGGCGGGCCGCGCGGCGGGCGTGTGACGCGCCCGTCCGGCCCCCGCCGCCGCTACGGTTGAGTCGTGGGTGAGGTTGAGCTGGGCACCAAGTCCGAGGTCGGCGCGCTGCGCACGGTCATCGTGCACCGCCCGGGCGCCGAGTTGCTCCGCCTCAACCCGCGCAACGTCGACCAGCTGCTGTTCGACGGCCTCCCGTGGGTCGCCCGCGCGCAGGACGAGCACGACCAGTTCGCCGAGGTGCTGCGTTCCCGCGGCGTCGAAGTGCTGTTGCTGTCGGACCTGCTCACCGAGGCGCTGACGCACAGCGGGGCCGCGCGGATGCAGGGCGTGGCGGCCGCCGTGGACGCGCGGAGGCTCGGAGTGCCACTGGCGCAAGAGCTTTCGGCGTACCTGCGGGGACTGGAGCCCGCCCGGCTGGCGCAGGTCCTGATGGCGGGCATGACGTTCAACGAGTTGCCCGCGGACACCCGCACCGACGTGTCGTTGGTGCTGCGCATGCACCACGGCGGCGATTTCGTCATCGAACCGCTGCCCAACCTGGTGTTCACCCGGGACTCGTCGATCTGGATCGGCCCGCGGGTGGTGATCCCGACGCTGGCGCTGCGGGCCCGGGTCCGTGAGGCGTCGTTGACCGATCTCATCTATGCCCATCACCCGCGGTTCACCGGGGTGCGGCGCGCCTACGAGTCGCGCACCGCGCCCGTCGAGGGTGGTGACGTGCTGCTGCTCGCGCCCGGCGTGGTCGCGGTCGGGGTGGGGGAGCGCACCACCCCCGCCGGTGCGGAAGCGTTGGCCCGCAGCCTGTTTGACGACGATCTCGCGCACACGGTGCTCGCGGTGCCGATTGCGCAGCGGCGCGCGCAGATGCATCTGGACACGGTGTGCACGATGGTCGACACGGACACGGTGGTGATGTACGCGAACATCGTCGACACGTTGTCGGCGTTCACCATCCAGCGCACCCCCGACGGGGTCGCCATCAGCGACGAGGTCCCCTTCCTGGAGGGCGCGGCCAAGGCGATGGAGATCGACAAGCTGCGGGTGATCGACACCGGGCTCGACCCCGTCATCGCCGAACGCGAGCAGTGGGACGACGGCAACAACACGCTGGCGCTGGCACCCGGCGTCGTCGTCGCCTATGAACGCAACGTGCAGACCAACATTCGCCTGCAGGAGGCCGGCATCGAAGTGCTGACCATCGCGGGATCCGAATTGGGCACCGGCCGCGGCGGCCCCCGCTGCATGTCGTGCCCCGTCAGCCGCGACGCGGTCTGACAACGCCGCGAAACTGTAAGTCCCAACGCATTTCCCGAGTGACGCCGCCGCTGGTTGCGGTCTCGCGGGAAAGAATCAGCGCCAGCTGGGCAGCCAGATCTCCATGTTCCACGTCTGCTGCGAAATCGGCAGACCGGTCAGCACCGGGAACAGCCAGGCGAAGTTGGTCACCACCAACGCCACATAGGCGCAGACGGCGATCAACCCCAGCGTGCGTCGCTCTGAGTTCACCCCGGGCCCCCGGGCGGGCGCCCCCGGGGTGTAGAGGATGTCGCAGCAAATCAGCGCGATGGCCATCACCAAAAACGGCGCCATCGTCGCCGCGTAGAAGAAGTACATCTGCCGATCGATGTTGGCGAACCACGGCAGCCAGCCCGCGCAATAGCCCACCAGCACAGCGGCGTAACGCCAATCGCGGCGCACCAGCATGCGCCACAGCGCGAAAATCAACACCGGCACCGCCACCCACCACAGCGCCGGCGTACCCACCAGCATCTCGGCCTTGACGCAGGACTGCGCGCCACAGCCCGGCACGTTCTGCTCGTCGATCGCATAGAGCACCGGCCGCAACGACATCGGCCAGCTCCACGGTTTCGATTCCCACGGGTGATAGTTGCCCGCCGCATTCGTCAGGCTCGCGTGGAATTGAAAAGCCTTGGCCGAGTAGTGCCACAGCGACCGGATCGCATCGGGTAGCGGGATCAACGAATGCGGGCCGATCGTCTGGCCCACCTCGTGCCGATCGATGGCCGTCTCGGAGGCGAACCACGGGGCGTAGCTGGCCAGATACACCAGCACCGGAATCAGGCCCAGCGCATAGCCGGTGGGGATGAGGTCGCGTCGCAGCGTCCCCATCCAGGGCCGGTCGACCTGGTACTGGCGGCGCGCGGCCACGTCGAACGCCAGCGACATCACGCCGAAAAACACCACGAAGTACAGGCCCGACCACTTTGTGCCGCATGCCAATCCGAGCAGCACCCCGGCGCCGAAGCGCCACCACCGCACACCCAGGCGTGGGCCCCACACCGTGTCGGCATTGCGGCCCTGCAGCAGCGCGACGTGCATTCGTTGCCGCACCTCGTCGCGGTCGACGATCAACGCGCCGAACGCGGCGACCACGAAAAACGTCAGGATGCCGTCGAGCAGCGCGGTCCGCGAGGCGACGAAGCTGACGCCGTCGCAGATGACCAGCACCCCGGCGATCGCGCCGACCAGCGTCGACCGGCTGATCCGCCGGACGATCCGCATCACCAGCGCCACCATGACCACGCCGAGCAATGCGCCGGTGAACCGCCAGCCGACGCCGCTGTAGCCGAAGATCGCCTCGCCGATCGCGATGAGCTGCTTGCCCACCGGCGGGTGGACAACCAGACCGAACCCCGGATTGTCCTCCACCCCGTGGTTGTGCAGCGCCTGCCAAGCCTGCGGGGCGTAGTGCTTCTCGTCGAAGACCGGCGTGCCGGCATCGGTGGGCGAGCCCAGGTTCAGGAAGCGGGTCACCGCGGCCGCCACGGTGATCACGCCGGTCACCACCCAGCCGCGGACGTGATCGGTCGGACCGAAATCGGCCACCGGAACCCGCGGGCCCGGGCTGACGACCGGGACCACGCGCTCCTTTTCGACACCCTGGGCGTTCAAGGGGGATTCGCGGGGCGGGGCAGTCATCGGTGTCGATCGTAGGCTGTCGACCATGACCACCGGCCGCCTGTTGCTGGGCGCGACCCCCTTGGGTCAGCCCTCGGACGCCTCGCCCCGCCTCCTCGACGCGCTGGCCACGGCCGACGTGGTGGCCGCCGAGGACACCCGCAGGGTCCGGATGTTGGCCACCGCCCTCGAGGTGAAGATCACCGGCCGGGTGATCAGCATGTTCGACCGGGTCGAGGCCACCCGGGTGGACCCGGTGCTCGAGGCGATCAGGGCGGGCGCGACCGTGCTGGTGGTCAGCGACGCCGGGATGCCGCTGATCAACGACCCCGGCTTCCGGCTGGTGACGGCGTGCGTGGAAGCCGGCCTGCCGGTGGGATGCCTGCCGGGACCCTCGGCGGTGACCACCGCGCTGGCCGTGTCCGGCCTGCCGGCGGACAAATTCTGCTTCGAGGGGTTCGCGCCGCGCAAGAAGGCGGCCCGACGCACCTGGCTGGATTCGCTGGCCGACGAGCGACGCACCTGTGTGTTCTTCGAGTCGCCGCGCCGGTTGCCCGCCTGTTTGCAGGACGCGGTCGAGCGGCTCGGCGGCGCGCGGCGGGCCGCGGTCTGCCGGGAACTGACCAAGGTGCACGAAGAGGTGGTGCGCGGACCGCTCGACGAGCTGGCGAAGTGGGCGGCCGACGGTGTGCTCGGCGAGATCACCGTGGTGCTGGCCGGCGCGACGCCGCGCGCCGACCTGCCGTCGCTGGTCGTCGAGGTCGAGGAGCTGGTCGCGGGCGGTGCTCGCGTCAAGGACGCCTGCGGCGAGGTGGCGGCAGCGTATCCCGAGGTGCGGTCCCGCCAGCTCTACGACGCGGTGCTGCGGGCTCGCCGCGTCTAGCGGCGGTGGCGGTCGCAAGCGCGGCGAAGCCGGGCGCAGCGGGCCGCCGCCGTCAGGACAAGCCGGCGGGGCTGGCGGCCGCGATCGACGGCAGCCCTACGATGGGCGAGGCCTTGTGCAGGCATTCGGCCCACTCGGCGTCGGGGTCGGAATCGGCGGTGATCCCGCCACCCACACCCAGCACGGCCCCTCCCGCGGCGTCGAATTCGACGGTGCGGATCGCGACGTTGAGTTCGCAGCCGGCTACCGGGGAGGCCAATCCGATTGTTCCGCAATAGATTCCGCGGCGGTGCGGTTCCCATTGCGAGAGCAGTTGGCGGGCACGGTGTTTGGGTGTCCCGGTGACCGAGGCCGGCGGGAAGGTGGCGTCCAGCAGCGCCGACGTCGGCAATTCGACCGGAACCTGGGCGGCCACCGTGGACACCAGGTGCCACACGCCCGGCGCGCGCCGCACCACCAACAGCTCCGGCACCGTCACCGAACCGACGACCGCCACGCGGCCGAGATCGTTGCGGACCAGGTCGACGATCATGATGTTTTCGGCCACCTCCTTGGGCGAGGCGCGCAGCGCCGACGGCCAGGCGTCCAGCGGCAAGGTGCCCTTGATCGGGCTGGACATGACGGCCGTCCCGCGCCGGCGTAGGAAGAGCTCCGGCGACAGCGACGCCACCGCGCCCCACGCACCCGCGACGTAGGCCGCCCGGGCCGGGGAGGTGCGGGCGACGCCATCGACGAAGAAGTCCAGCGGGAAACCGGCGACCGTGCCGGTGAATTGGGTGCACACGCACGCCTGGTAGACCTCGCCGGCGCGGATGGCTTCCAGGCAGGCGAGCACCCCGTCGCGGTGCGCGGACCGGTCGGCGATGCCCCAGTCGATCCGGCTCTCGCGCGGCGGTGGCGCAGGCGCGGCCAGCGCGGCGGCGAGCCAGCCCGGCATCGGCGCGCCGGAGAGGCTTTCGTACCACCAGTGCCCGTCGCGGTCGCGGCGCAGCACGCAGTCCGTCCAGCCGCCGGCGGCCTCGGGGATCCGGTTCGGGTGCGCGTCGGCGCCGGGGTCGGGGTACGACAGGTACCCGATCCACCCGCCGCCCACCGCGTGCGGCTCGGGGGTCCGCGGGGCGTCGACGGCGAACACGCCGTCGACAGCCACCGGCCCCAGCGACACGCTCGGCGCGATCACCGCCAGGGCCCCGAACCACTCGCCGGTCAGCGCGGCCGGGGGCGGGAGACCCAATCGGGTCGTGGCGTCACCGAGGGCGCGCAGCACCTGGGGTGCGGCGCCGAGATCGCCGAGCCGGTCGATGCGCACCGACCCAGTGTGCCGCTCAGCCGCGGCTGATGTCGCGAGCGGTGGCCAGCGCCGCCAGTTTGCGCGGGTTGCGCATGACGTAGAAGTTGGTGATCTTGTCGTCGGCGATCTCCACGGTGATCACCCCTTCGAGCTGGACGCCCAGGTAGAGCAGCACTGCCGGCGCGCCGTTGCAGGTCACCGTCTCCACCCGCAGCGCGGCCATCTCCGCGGCCCTGCGCATCAGCCCGGCGATCGCCCGGGCCACCTTGTCGGCGCCGACCACCGGCCGTCGGGCGGCGCTCACCACGCCGCCGCTGTCGGCCGTCCACGTGGCGTCCGGGGCCAGCATGGTCATCAGCGCTTCCACGTCGCCCCCCGCCGCCGCGGCCAGGAACTGGGCGGTGATCTCCGCGGTGCGCTCCGGGTCGGCCGCCTCGAACCGCTTGCGCCGAGCCCGCACGTGTTCACGGGCCCGGTGCGCCACCTGTCGCACCGTGGGCGCCGGCTTGCCCACCGCCTGGGCGATCTCGCCGTAGTCGAAGCCGAACACCTCGCGCAGCACGAACACGGCCCGCTCGTCGGGGCTCAGCGTCTCCAGCAGGACCAGCATTGCCATCGAAATCGACTCTGCGAGAACGACATCCGCGGACGGGTCCTGGTCTTCGAGGAGCAGCGGCTCGGGCAGCCACGGGCCCACGTACTCCTCGCGCCGGCGGGCGTCGGCCCGCAGCGCGTTGAGCGCCTGCCGGGTGACCAGCTGGGCCAGGTAGGACTTGGTGTCGCGCACCGTCGACAGGTCGACGGCCGACCACCGCAGATAACTGTCCTGCAGCACGTCGTCGGCCTCGGTCGCCGAGCCCAGCATCTCGTAGGCGATGGTGAACAGCAGCGGCCGCAGCAGGGTGAAGCGTTCGGCGTGCTCGCTGCCGATCGGTGCCCGTGTCATCGCAACGCGACCCGCTCGCCGGTCGGTGACTGCGCGGGCCGCTTGCCGCCCTTGAGCCAGAAATACGAACCGGGTTTGGCGGCCTCGCGGCGGATCGCCCACAGCGTGGCCTTGCAGATCGTCTCCTTGAGCGAAGCCGCGGCCCGGCCACCGAGGTACAGGTTCACCGGGGTGTCGTCGGTGCGCGCCAGCTGGAAGGTGGCGTGCGCGCGACCGAGGCTGATGCATTGTCCGACGAACGCCTGGTTCAGCGCCGCGGGCGCGTCCCCGGCGATGCGGCTGAGCACGGTGTTGGCGGCCTGGGCGCCCATGGGTCCGGCGGCCTGGCAACTCATCCGCAACGGCTGACCGGACGGCGCGGCTGCGTCACCGGCGGCGACGATGCGGTCGTCGTCGATGCTGGTCAGCGTTTCGTCGGTGAGCAGCCGGCCCATCGGGTCGGTGCGCAGCCCGCTGCGCGCGGCCAGATCGGGCACGGTGAATCCGGCCGTCCACACGGTGGCCGCGCTGGGCAACACGGTGCCGTCGTTGAGCACCACCTCATCCCAGCGCACCTCGGCCACGGCGACGGATTCCAGCACGGTGACACCGAGGCGGCGCAGCCGCTTGGCCACCGATCGCCGGCCCCGCTTGCTCAGCGACGGGCCGAGAACGGGGTCGCAGACCAGGGTGACCGGCCGTCGTCGCTCGGCGAGCTCGGAGGCCATCTCGATGCCCGTGAGCCCGCCGCCGACCACGGTGACGGGTGCGGGTAGCGGCAGGTCGGTGAGCGCGTAGTGCAGTCGCTGCGCGCTTTCCAGGTCGGCGACCGAGTGGGCGAACTCGGCGAAGCCCGGCACCGTCGAAGGCGTCGCGCCGGTGCTGCCGACGGCGTAGATCAGGTAGTCGTAGTCCAGCTCGAAGCCCGAGCCCAGCAGCAGGCGCCGGCCCGGCGCGTCGATGCCTTCGACCGTGTCGACGATCAGCTCTATCCCGTCGCCGAGCAGCGTCGCGTAATCGGCGGTCGCGGCGCCGGTGTCGGCGACCAGCTGATGCAACCGGATGCGCTCCACGAAGACCGGCCGGGGGTTCACCAGCGTGATGTCGATGTCTGGGCGCTGCCGCAAATGGTTGGCCGCGAGCGTCCCGGCGTATCCGCCGCCGACAACGACGACATGAGTTCTCTGAGGCGCCACCTCGGTCATGGCTATATCTCCTAGCTGTTCGTGAGGACCTGTGCCCTTGAGACACCGCAGACCGGCCGAGCGTGACATCGACACCGCTATTGTGACCCGTCTCACTGCGCGCCGGCGGGCGGAAGCGTGCCGTCAACGGACCGCACCCCCGCTGAGCTGCGGCGGAGCATCGCGGGAACGCGCGTGATACGCTGCGCTACGCCAATTCGTGGCCCGCCCCGGTCGGATACACGCACCAGACAAACCGCGAAATATGGGGCCACTTGCACGCGCCATCGGTGTGTATTGGGAGAAGCAACCTTGACGACGACCATCTGCGCGAGCGGCCGCGGGCCCTCGCCGTCGGACGTGTCGTCGGGTGCGATCTGACGCGGTGACGATGTTGTGGTCATGGAGGACGCGCGCGCTTGCCGCTGTCGTGTGCGCGGCGCTGGTGTTGAGCGCGTGCGGTGGTAAAAGCGACCCCGGGCCGCTGTCCGCGATGGTCAGCCCGGCCATCCCACCCAGCGCGCAGGAGATCCCGAACCCGCTGCGCGGCCAGTACGAGGAAATGCTGAATCCGCTTTTCCCGCAAGGCAATTCGGCGCAGCAGCGGTACTCCTCCTGGCCCGCGTCGTATGACGCCAGCCTGCGTGTCTCGTGGCGGCAGTTGCAGCCGGTCGATCCGCGCACACTGCCCCCCGACGCGCCCGACGACCGCAAGTTCGATTTCAGCGCGATCGACGACGCGCTGAACAAGCTCGGGGCCCGGAACATGCGCCTGGCCCTTGGCGTATTCGTCTACAAATCCTGTTGCAACGACACCTCTTCCGACAACACGAACATCGCGATCCCGGACTGGGTGCGGCCGTACGCCGCCAGTTATCCCGCGCCGGCGAAGAGTTCGGCCCCGGGGGTCACCCAGGTGGTGCCGAATTTCAACGACCCCGACTACCTCAACGGGATCAGTCAACTGCTGGCCGCCCTCGGCCGTCGCTATGACGGCGACGAGCGACTCAGCGTGTTCGAATTCTCCGGTTACGGCGACTTCGGCGAGAACCACGTCGCGTATCTGCGCGATTCGCTGAGCGCGCCGGGGCCCGCGCCGGACGACAGCGTGGCAAAGCTGGGCTATTACAGCCAGTTCCGCGACCAGAGCATCACCAAGGCCTCCATCGCGCAGTTGGTCGCGGCGAACACGAATGCCTTCCCGCACACGCAATTGGTGGTGGCCCCCCAGAATCCGGAGATCGTCCGCGAATTGTTCGCCGACGACGTGACGAAGAAACTGGCCGCGCCCGTCGGCATCCGCGCGGACTGCCTGGGGGTGCAGGCGCCGTTGCCGGAATGGGCCGACGCCAGCGACTCGCACTACGTGCGCTCCAACGACGCCGTCGTCAACGCGATCAAGCAGCGGCTCACCTCGGCCCTGGTGATCAGCCAGTGGTGCCAGTTGCCCAGCGGCGCCGACCCCCGGTCGTACTACGAGAAGGGGCTGCACGACGTCATCAGGTACCACGTGTCGATGACCTCGAGTGCCGACTTCCCCGACCGGGATGCTGCCTCGGCGATGGATCCCAAGCTGTTTTTGCTGTGGGGCAAGGCCAATACCTCCGCGGGATACCGGTACTCGGTCGAGGCGCAGCCGGGATCGCAGTCGATCCAGGGCAAGGTGGCGACGATCTCGGTGGCCTGGACCAACTACGGTTCGGCGGCGGCCACCGAGCACTGGGAGCCCGGTTACAAGCTGGTCGACTTCTCGGGGGCGGTGGTCCGCAGCCTGCCGGCGACGGTGAACCTGGCGAAGCTGGTCCATGACGAGACCAGCCAATCGCGCGAGGAGCCGGTTCCCGAATCGTCGAGCGAGTCGGTCCACGTCGACGTGACGGGCCTGGCGCCCGGCCACTACACGCTGCGGGCGTCCGTCGAATGGCGGCAACACAAGCCGGGCGCCTCGCACGTCGTCAATTACGCATCCATGGCCCTGGCCCGGGACGGCCGCGACGGCTCAGGGCTGTACCCGATTGCCACGCTTGACATCCCGAGCGACTCGGCCTCGGCAAACGGCCAGTGACATCGTCCGGCCGCGGCGCTGCTTCGTTGGCTGCGAGCTTTTCGTAACCCCGGATGGGCGGGGCCGTGCGTGATACCGTTCTCGGACATATTTTGACTTCGGGACCCAGACGGGATAGTGCCCCGTATCGGAGGATTCCGTGCCGCGCAGCCTGAACCTGGTGGTCACCTCCGTCGCCACCGCGCTGATGGAGGCCACGGCGCCCACGGCGACCTCGGTCAGCGAAAAGGTACTCGCGCGGCTCGTCGAGCAGTTCGATGTGGACGCCAGCTTCCTGCGCCACCACGACAACGATGCCGCGGCGTCGACGTTGGTCGCCGAATGGCCGAGACGAACCGACAGCCCGGATCCGGATCTGGTGGCGGCGTTGCAGTTGGACGGCGTCGAGTCGGTGCTCGCCCAGTGTGAGCGCGACCGCAAGCCGGTGGTGACCCGTCCGGATCGGTCCGCCGGGTGGGTCCGCCGCGCGCTGAGGCCGGGCAAGGCGACGGCGTCGCCGTCGGTGGCGGCCGCGCCGCTGATGTCCAGCGACGCGTGCACCGGCGTGCTCGGCTTCGTGAAGTTCGGCGCCCGCAGGTGGAAGCAGGAGGAGATCAACACCCTGGAGGCGGTCGCCGCGCTGTTTGCCCAGCTTCAAGCGCGCATCGTCGCCGAAGAGCGGCTCCGCTACCTCGCCGAGCACGACGACCTGACCGGTGTGTACAACCGGCGGGCGCTGGTCGCGCACCTGTCCGGACGCCTCGCGCCCGGCAGCCCCGGACCCGTCGCGGTGTTCTACCTCGATCTCGATCGGCTCAAGCCGATCAACGACTACCTCGGCCACAGCGCGGGCGACTGGTTCATCCGGGTCTTCGCGCAGCGCATCGAGGAGTGCGCGGGAACGCCGAGCATGATCGCCCGGCTCGGCGGCGACGAGTTCGTCGTCATCCCGGACGAGCCGATGTCGCCGGAGGTCGCCGAGGCGTTCGCGCGTCGCCTGTCGACGATGCTGTGCGATCGCCTGACCATCGGTGGCCACGTGATCAGCCGGACCGTCAGCATCGGGCTGGCGGTGGGCACGCCCGGGGCGGACAACTGCGCCGATCTGCTCCGCCGGGCGGACGAGGCGGTGCTGACGGCCAAGCGTGCCGGCGGCAATCAGACGGCGGTGTCCACCGACGACATGTCGCTCAAGCGAGCGTTCCGCAACGACATCGAGTTGCACCTGCAGGGCGACATCGACAGCGAAGGTCTGCTCCTGCATTACCTGCCCGAGGTCGACTTGTGGACCGGGGCCATCGTGGGCGCGGAGGCGCTGGTGCGCTGGCGGCACCCGGTCTGGGGTCTGCTGCTGCCCGACTCGTTCATCGGCGTGGCCGAATCCACCAACCTCGCCGCGGAGTTGGGCGGGTGGGTGATGCGCAGCGCCTGCGCCGAGTTCAGCCAGTGGCGCGCCCATGGGGTCGGGCACGGCGCCATGCTGCGCATCAACGTGTCGCCCATCCAGCTGATCAGTCGTGGCTTCGTCGAAAGCGTCGCCGACACGATCGGCGAGTTCGGAATCGATGCCGCATCGGTGTGCCTCGAGATCACCGAACGCGCCGTGGTGCACGACATCGACACCACGCGAAAAACCTTGTCGGAGCTCAAGGAAGTCGGCGTGCAGGTCGCCATCGACGACTTCGGCACCGGCTATGCCGTTCTGTCCCACCTGAAATCCCTGCCGGTCGACATGCTCAAGATCGACGCCGGGTTCGTGCGCGATGTCGGCACCGACACCGGCGACCTGGCCATCGTCCGCGCCATCATCGGGCTCGCCGAGGCGTTCGGGCTGGAAGTGGTCGCCGAAGGCGTCGAAACCCCCGCCGCCGCACTGACTTTGATGCAACACGGCTGCCACCGCGCGCAAGGCTTCCTGCTGTCGCGTCCCCTGCCCGGCGACGCGATGGAAGCGCTGCTGTCCGCGCGCTGGATGCCGATGCCGTTTCTCGCCGACCGCGAGTCATCGTCGCTGGGCTCGACGTAGCGGCGACGATCGCGGAGGCCGCTCAGCCTTCGGTGGGCAAGAAGACAAAGTTGTTGAGGTAGGTGCCGTGGGCGGCCCAGCCGTCCTCCCGCCTGCCGACGTTGGCCGGGTCCTGATGCTGTGCCGGATCGAACTCGGCGATGGGCCGACGAGCGCCACCGAGATCGAAGTAACCCGCGTAACCGAGACCGGCCAGCAACGCCGTGATCTCGGCGACGGCGTCGGGGTGATGGCGTTCCTCGGCTTCCACCACGATCGCCGGCCGATTGCGGGTGAGCGTCTGCGTGGCGCCCCGTAACACTGCGAGTTCGTGGCCCTCGACGTCGATCTTGATCAGGCCGATGTCGTCAAGATGCAGGTCGTCGAGCCGCTTGACCGGCACGTCGATGCGGCGAATGTCATCCCCGTCGACGTCGGTGAGTTCGTTGTCGGTGTCGATTGTGCTTCGGCCCGGCTCGGATTCGACCACCCGCATGGCGATCGTGCCGGGCCGGTCGGACAGCGCCACCGCCTCCACCCGGACGGGGACGCCGACGGCGGCGAACATCGCTGCCAGATCGCGGGCCTGCGCCGGCCGGGGCTCGAACGCGGTCACCGAGCGCGACGACGCCGCCATCGCAATCGTGAATTCGCCGAGGTCCGCTCCGATGTCCAGGGAGATCCGGTTCGGATCGCACAATGACGCCACCAGCTGGATGTCCGCGCGGCTCTGCCCCAAGCGGTGCAGGATTCGAAACTTCCGCCGCCAGAACAGGCGCGGTGCGAGTTTTTTTGCCGCCGGCGCGAGCCACGTTTTGGCCGAGCGTGCGACCGACATCTGCTGTGACTCCTGTCCGATTTGCGGAGCCCCAGCTTAGTCGACGCGGCGATTTGACAATGGCCAAAGCGCGCCGGGAGGCCCCGCCAAGCCGGCGGGCTTTTCACCGGGCGCCCCGATTTCAGCCATCTGTCACGGGCCCGGGCTGTACCCTGTTGTCACCCTTGATATCCCGCGCATGTGACTAGTCGCGACCGCCAGAGAGGTAGCAGTAGATGCATTTGTCGGACACGGTTTAGCGCGAGCAATCATGGTCCGGACAATTAGGAACATTCTCCTTGTCGTCACCGTGTGCGTGACGTTGGTGCTCGACGGATGTGACGGCCGCAGCGACCTTGATCCGCTCGCCCTGATCAGCAGTCCGGCCATACCGTTGTCCGTGCAGGACGTGCCGAACCCGCTGCGCGGCCAGTACGAAGATCTCCTGCAACCGCTGTTCCCGCAGGGCAGTCCGGCGCAGCGGCGCTACCCGGCGTGGCCGGCGTCCTACGACGCCAGTTTGCGTGTCCCCTGGCGCCAGTTGCAGCCCACCGATCCGAGCACACTGCCGCCGGACGCTCCCGACGATCGCAAATTCGATTTCAGCGTGATCGATGACGCCCTGACGAAATTGGCCGGTCGAAACATGCGCCTGACGCTTCGTGTGGTCGCCTACAACTCGTGTTGCGACACCGTCTATCCGAACAACACCAACATCGCGATGCCCGACTGGATGGGCGCCGCGGCCACCAACTACTCCGGTCCGCAACGATATTGGTGGATGCCCGGCGTCACGCAGGTCGTTCCGAACTGGAATGATCCGAACTACCTGAACGCATTCGGCCAGCTGTTGGCCGCGTTGGGCCGCCGTTACGACGGCGACGAACGGCTGAGCGTCTTCGAATTCTCCGGCTACGGCGATTTCAGCGAGAACCACATCTCGTATCTGCGTGACACACTCGGTGCGCCAGGGCCCGCACCCGATGAGAGCGTCGCGAAGCTGGGGTATTACAGCCAGTTTCGTGACCAGAACATCACCGCCGAGTCCATTCGGCAGCTGGTCGCGGCGACCGTAAACGCTTTTCCCCACACGCAATTGGTGACAACCGCACTGAACCCGGAGATCGTGCGCCAGTTGATCGCCGACGACGTGACGAAGAAACTGTCCGCGCCGGTGGGCATCCGCGCGGACTGCCTGGGCGTGCAGGATCCGCTGCCCGCGTGGGCCGAAAGAGATGGTTCCCACTATGTGCAGTCCAAGGACCCGCTGGTCGGAGCGCTGAGGAACCGGCTGGCGTCGGCGCCGATGATCACCGAATGGTGCCAGCTGCCCGAGAAAACCGATCCGCGGACCTACTACGAAAAAGGCCTGCAGGACGTCGTCAAGTACCGCGTGTCGATGACATCGAGTTTCAACTTCCCGGCTGTGGATTCGTCGACACCGATGGACCCGGCGCTGTACTTGCTGTGGGCGCGGGCAAATGTCGTCGCAGGCTACCGGTATTCGGTGGAGGCGCGGCAGGAATCGCAATCGGTGAAAGACGGCAAGGCGACCCTGGCCGTCGCGTGGACCAATTACGGCGCGGCCGCCGCGACCGAAAACTGGGCCCCGGGCTACCGGCTCGTCGATTTCTCGGGGGCCGTGGTCCGCACGCTTCCCGCGACCGTGGCGCTGAAAACCCTGGTCCAAAGCCCATCCGGGGACGGCTCCGGCAAGGAGCCGTTGCCGGCGTCGACGACGGAGTCCATTCACATCGACTTGGCGGGCTTGGCGCCAGGGCACTACACGTTGTGCGCCTCGGTCGATTGGCAACAGCACAAGCCGGGCGCGAACCACGTGGTGAACTATCCGCCCATGCGGCTCGCGCGCGACGGGCGCGACGGCACCGGATGCTATCCGATCGCGACGCTGAATCTGTCCCGCGACGCGTTGACTCACGCCGCGTGACGATGACTGCGGGCGCCGCGTCGCCAATTACGCGGTAAATCAACCGGGGCAGCGGGACCGCGATTCCGCCAATGCCCGCCTGATGATGCTGCATAATCTGCAGTGGTATGCGCGGCTGGTGGGGCAAAACCGCAGAGTTTTCTTCCCGCCGAAGGCTTTTAGAAAGGTTAATAGCCGATGGATTTCCGTACCTTCGTCCGGATTCTCGGCGCGCACTGGAAACTCGCCTTGACCGCGCTGCTGGCGTGTACCGTCGGCGCCGCGTTCGTGACCGCATTGCAGACCAAGCACTACCAGTCGTCGGCCACGGTCCTCATCTCGTTTTCCGGTGCGACCGACCTCAACGAGGTGTACAGCGGCACGCAGGCCGCCCAGGAACGGCTGTCGTCGTACGCGCAAATCGCCGGTGGACACATCGTGGCCGAGCGCGCCATCCGCCAGCTCCAACTTCCCATGCGCGCCGATGATCTGCTGAGCCAAACCCAAGTCAAATACACCCCGAAATCGGTGCTGTTCACGATCAGCGTCAAAGACACCGACCCGGCGCGCGCCGCCGCGCTGGCGGGCGCCATGGCCGGCCAGTTCAGCGCGATGCTGCCGACGCTTGCCCCGAACCCGGCGTCGAACGGCGTGGCCGCGCCGGTCACCGCGGGACCGCGACCCGAGGCGGTCGAGACGACGCCGCCGCCGTCGGGTCAACCGTCCGACGTGCCGGCATCGGCGGGACCGACCGGCAAGCCGTGGCCCTTGGCGCGGGCGACGATGGTCGAGCCGCCCCGCGTTCCGAAGATTCCGGTGTCGCCGGTGCCGCTGCGAAACATGGCGATCGGGTTCATCGCCGGTCTGCTGTTGGCCATCGCGGTGGCGCTGACCCGCGAGGCCGGCGACCGCACCGTGCGCACCCGCGCCAAGCTGGAGGAACTCTCGGGCCTGCCGACCTTGGCGGAGCTGCCGGGAAAGCGCGGCGGGACTCCGCGGTTCGGCACCGACACCGCATTCGACGACGCGGTGCGCGGCATGCGCACCCGGCTGCTCAGGGCGATGGGACCCAATGCCCGTCAGGTGTTGGTGGCGGGCCCGTTCGGTGGCGAGGGAACGACGACGACGGCGATGAACCTGGCGCTCGCGCTCGCCGAGATGGGCGAAGACGCGTTGCTGGTCGAGGGCGACAGCCGCCGGCACGTGATCGCCGGTCTGCTCAGGGTCGAATCGGGGGAGGGGCTGGCCAACGCGCTCGCCAACCCCGCCGCGGCCGCCCAGGTGGTGAAGCCGACGCCGATTTCGAAGCTGCACATCCTCGCGTCGCGGTCCGCACGGCGCGAGAGTCTGCCCCCCAGCGCGTACCTGCCGGAAGTGATCGACCGAGTGGTGCAGGAATTGTCCTCACGGTTTGACCGCATCGTCATCGACGGCCCGCCGGTGCTGGCGACCGCCGACACCGGCCTGCTGGCCGGTGCCGTCCCCGCCACCGTGCTGGTGGTTCGCGCGAAGCGCACGACCGCGGACGAACTCAAGGACGCGTTGACCGCCCTGCGCGCCGCCGGCGCACAGGTGGTCGGCACGGTGTTGACCGACGCCCGCCAGTCGCTGCACATCAGGGCCGCCGACCGCGCCTACCGGTCAAAGGTCAGCAGGCCGGCGTGATCCCGTACCTGCGGGCCCGTCACCGCCTGGCCGTGGATGGCGCCCTGCTGGCGATCTTCGTGTTCGGATGCTTCGCGTTCGGCGTGCTGTCGGTGCGCCGAACCACCGAGGGTGTGCTGCTGACCGCCGCGTTGTTCTGCGTGGTCGTGTACTGGGTGAAACCCGAAGGGATGGTGGGGGTCACGCTGTTCGGTGCGTTCGCGGCACTGCCGGAAGGCTTACACGTGGGGAAAGTCTTTGGCCCGCTGACGATTTACGCGTACCACCTGGCGGCCATCCTCGCGATCTGCTACCTGATCCCCACCGCGAAACCGCGGTCGTCCGACTTCGTGCTGCCGGGGATCCTGGTGGTGGCGGTGCTGTGTTCCACGGCCACCGGATTCGCCACGGGAAACCCCGACCTCACGGTGACCCGCGAAGCGACCACCATGATCGAAATGGCGATCGGCTTCGTCCTTGCGATGTTCGTCGTCTACAGCGGACACGTCCGATGGTCGATCCGGGTGATGATCGTGATCCTGTGGTTTTCGGCGGCGATGGCGATCATCAGCTCGCTGTACGCCATCCGGTTGGCCGGTCGGGCGGAAAGCCTGGAGGGGACGACGGGTGCCGGTCAGGCCGTGCGCATCATCCTGTCCACCCAGACGCCGGCCACCGCGGTGCTGAGCGCACTGGTCGCCGCCCCGATCGTGGGCCGGGTCCGACCCATGGCTTATCTCGCGTTGGGCGTTCCCGCGCTGAGCATTTCGCTGCTGTCCTTCTCCCGCAACACGCTGATCTCCATGGGGGTGGCGGCCGCGGTCGCACTGTTGGGCAGCCTGAGTTGGGCGGCCGTGCGGCGGGCGGTCGTGGCCGCGACGGTCGGCCTGGCCGTCGTCGCGGTGGCGGTGCCCGGGTCGCTGTTTTTGCTGCAGCGTTCGAAGACCGGGGCGTGGCTGGCCGATCAATACGTTGCGTTCAATCAGCGGGTGCTGGGCGGGGTTACGTCGAGCGCGCTCGCGGTGGACGATTCGGCGCTGGAGCGACTGCGAGAAATCAATCTCCTCAAGGAGACCATCGCCCAGGCCCCGTTCTTCGGGCACGGCCTGGGCTACGTGTACCAGCCGCCGACCGGCGACGACGAATTCCATCGGTACCTCTATCCCGCCTACTCCCACAACTTCTACCTGTGGTGGCTGGCTAAGGCCGGGGCGGTGGGCATGGCCGCGTTCGTGCTGTTCGCGCTCACGCCGGTGATCCTCGCGCTGCGGTGCGCCCCGGCGCCCGCGAAAATCAGTGCGGCCGTCGCCGCGGGCCTGTTGGCGATATCCGCCGTGTGGCCGTTGCCGGAGATGCCGATGGACGCCTTGGGCTTGGGCATGGCGCTGGGGGCGGCGATGGGCTACGCCGGCTTGCGGCGCCGGGGCGCGGAGGGCAGCCGGACCGAGGACAATCCGGCGCCGGCCGCCACGCCCGACCCGCCCCTCGATGCCACGGTTGGCGCGGTCACTTTCCCGTAGACGAGCCAGGCCGACATGATCTCAGTGACACACGTGGGGCCCGACATGTACAGCATCGGCGGGACGCAGTCCGTGATCCGGGTCTTGCGCGACAACAAGATCGGCGCCGACGACATCCGGGTCCTGTCGACCTGGAACGGGGACCGCCATCTGAGGAACCTGTTTCTCACCGCACGCGCCGGGATGTCACTGGCCCGGTCCCCTCGAGGCACCATCGTGCACTTCCATATCTCCAACGGCGGGGCCTGGCTGCGCGAAGGACCGTTGATCCGCTTGGCCAGGGCCAAGGGTTTCCGGGTGATCGTCACCCTCCATGGCCCCGACTTTCCCGAGTTCGCCAGGTCGCGCCCCCGCTTCGTGGGCGCGACGTTGAAGCGGGCGGACCATGTGATCCTGTTGTCGGAGGAAGCGCGCGCCGCGGTCGCCGAGGTGGCGCCGACGGTGCGGACCGCCATGGTGCCGAACCCGATCGTGGTCGACCGTGATGCGCCCGGTGCGGCCTCCACGCCACCCGTGGCGCTGTTCGCGGGCGCCGTTGGGCTTCGCAAAGGTGTCGACAGACTTGTGGCGGCCTGGCGGCTTCTTCTCGCCGAGGGCATCGAAGGCCGTTGTCGGATAATCGGTCCCATCGACGACTATGCCCCGCCGGAGACGGAGCGGCTGACCGTCGAAGGTCCGATTCACCCCGACGCGGTTCGTGGGCTGCTCCGCTCGGTCCGGGTGGTGGTGCTCCCGTCGTTTGCGGAGGGCATGCCGATGATCCTGACCGAAGCCCTGGCCGGCGCGCGCCCGTTCGTGGCGACGCCCGTCGGTGGGACGGCGGAGATCGCCCCCGACCCGGGCATGCTGGTCCCGGTCGGCGATGTGCCCGCGTTGGCCAACGCGATCGGCCGGTACCTGCGCGACCCCGAGCTGGCCGAGCGTGACGGGCTGCGAGGTCAAGCGCACGTCGCGGCGACACGGAGCCCCGACGTCATCGACGCCGAACTCCGCCGTATCTACCTGGGCTGCGGCATTGCGACGGGTTGAACTTCAGGGACCGCAATTGGCGGTCAGCGCAATCGGTTTCGGATGCGGCGCACTGATGCAGTCGCCGTCGAAGAAGGAACGGATGGCCGTGCTCGCCGGCGCCGTGGACAGCGGCATCACCCACTTCGACACCGCGCGGATGTACGGGCTGGGAATGGCCGAGGCTGAGCTCGGGGCCTTTTTGCGCACGGTCGACCGCGACAGCGTGACCATCGCCACCAAGTTCGGCATCGATGTCGGCGGCGCGGCGCGGCGGCTCGGCCGATTCCAGGCCCCGGCCCGGGCGCTGCTGAAAAAGGCTCCCGCGCTGCGCCGTATCGTCAAGCGGCAGCAGGCGCCGTCGGCGGGCGGCCGGGTGTACGACGCGGCCGTCGCGACACGCAGCCTCGACGAGAGCCTGGCGGCGCTCGGCGTCGACCATGTCGACATCCTCTTCGTCCACGCGCCGAGGCCTCAGGACACCGTTGCGAGCGACGAACTGCGCGAATTCTTTGAGCGGGCGCGCCAACAGGGAAAGATTCGCGCCTGGGGCGTCTCGCAGGACGAGGGGCTCGAGCTGGACTTCGTCCGCGCATTCGGGCCGCGGGCAGTCAGCCAACTCCGCAGCGACTTGCTCGATCCTTCGCCGAGACCGGCCGATATCGCATTCGGCGTACTCGAGCGGCCGCACCGCAAGCTCTCGGGCGCCTTGCTTGCCGACCCCGGAATGGCAAGCCGCTGGCGCGAAGCCCTGCAGGCCGACCCCCTGGCCTCCGGCGCGCTGGCCCGGCTGATCCTCGCCTCGTCGGTCACCGCAACGGGCTGCCGCGCAATCCTTTACAGCACCACCAGGCCGCAGCGGGTCACCGAAGCCGCCGACGCGGTCTCGTCGCCACCGGACGCCGAGACCGTGGCGCGGTTCCTCGCTCTCGTCAAGGAGTTCCGACAGGGTGCGGCCGCGTGATTCGCGAGATGGAGGACTTCGCCCACGGCATGACGATCGAAACGGATGTGGTGGTCGTCGGGGCCGGCCCGATCGGCATCGCGACCGCGCTGGAACTCGCCGGGTCGGGCGTGCAGGTGGTCCTCGTCGAAAGCGGCCTCGAACGCAACGACCGTGCGGCCCAAGCGCTGTCGAGGTTCGATTCCCGGCACGACGACTACTTCCATTCGCGTAGCGAGCTGACGGTCCGCCGGCAGGTCGGTGGAACCTCGGCGCTCTGGGGGGGACGCTGCCTCGAGTTCGACCCCATCGATTTCGAGGACCGGCCAATTACGGCGCAGGCGCCGTGGCCCATCGGATACGACGACGTCGAGCCCTACCTTCAGCGGGCCTGCGACTGGGCGGTATGCGGTCGGGCGGCGTTCAATGCGCGCGAGATCCCCGAGATCGCGGAGCGCGACTTGGTCGCGGGGCTCCCCGACGGCGACGTGCGCACGACCGACCTCGAGCGCTGGGCGCTACCAACCCGTTTCGGGCGCCGCTACCGGGCGGCGTTGCGAGACGCTCCCCATCTCACGCTGTGGACCGGCCTCACCTGCACCGAGATCGTGACGACGGCGGCCGGCGACACCGTCGACCACCTGGTGGTCAAGTCCTTGAACGGCGGTGCGGGGCGAGTGGTTGCGACGGACTACGTCATCGCGACCGGGGGTTTGGAGGCCACCCGCCTGCTGCTGGCGTCGGATCGCCATCACCCCGGGGGGCTGGGGAACGCGAGCGGGCACCTGGGGCGCTGGTACATGGCGCACGTCGAGGCCCGGGTCGCGCGCGTGCAATTCACCACGGATGAGGTCATCCACGGATACGAGCGGGACGGGGAGGGGGTGTATGTTCGCCGGCGCTTCACCTTCGACCCGCAGCTGTTGCGCCAGAACGAAATGCCGAACGCCGCAATCTTCTTGGTGAATCCGCCGATCAGCGATCCGAGTCACGGAAGCGGGATCCTGTCCGGGGTGTACCTGACACTGATCTCGCCGATCGGACGATTCCTGCTCGCGGAGGCGATCCGTGAGGCCCACACCAAGACCGACGGTTCGCCACGAATCCTTGCGCATCTGGGCAACGTCGTGCGAGACCTGTTCGGTTCCCTCCGGTTCGCCGTCGCCTTCTGCTACGCACGGTTCCTCCGCCGGGGCCGCAAGGCGCCCGGCTTCTTCGTGAAGAGCGCCGACAATCGCTACCTGCTGCAGTACCACGGCGAGCACCTTCCGCACTGGGAGAGCCGGGTCGAGCTGACCGACGAACGAGACGCCCTCGGCATGAGGAGGATTCGCACCAGCATGCACTTCTCCGACGCCGATTACGCAAGCGTGCGCAAGGCCATCGCCGCCATCGATGACCACCTTCGCCGCCACGGCGTGGGATACGTGGAGTGGCTGACCGACGATGTCGAGGCCGCGGTCCGTGCGTACATGAAGAAGCGGACCGGTTACCACCAGGCGGGAACCACCCGGATGTCGACATTGCCGGAAGGCGGTGTCGTAGATCCACACCTGCAAGTCCATGGGGTTCGCGGACTCTACGTCGCGAGCACCTCGGTGTTGCCGACATCGAGCCAGGCCAACCCGACGCTTCTCGGGATCGCGCTGGGCGTGCGGCTCGCGGAGCGTCTGGCGAAAGCCCGAATTACCTGCTCGTCAACGGATTCGAGCTAACCGGGGTCCGGGGATCACGTCGGGACCTGCCACAGCTCGTCGATCAGCGACTTCGTCTGCCGAATGTTCGCGCGGCTGGATGCGCCGAAGACGATCGAATGGATCTGCGGCTGACCGCAGACGTAATCGATGGCCTCGCGGGGCGGGATCGCGCCCGAGGCGAGCACCGACATCGCGATCAGCCGGCAGCGGCGCTCGCGGATTGTCCTCTCGTAGAGCTCGATTCCGCCACACATCCGGAAGCCGATCTTGTTGAAATTGGCGCACACGATCGGATTCTCGATTCCCTGGCCGTCGAGGGCGTCGAGCAGGCGCGGGAGATTCATGGTGATGAACCCCGGCTCGGCACCGTACTTGAGCCTGACGTGGTCGGAGAAAAACCGGAACCCCTCGTCCATGCCCAGGCCGAGAAGCAAGTCGGTGACGACGTTTTGAATGAAGATGACGGGCGTGGACAGTCCGGCGAACATCTTCATCTCGGCGTCGACCAATAGCTGCATGATCGGCTCGATGTCCTTGCCCGCGAGGGCGACACCGCCCTTGAACATCGACTTGACGGCCCCATCGTCGGGCAGGAACCTGCGCAGCGCCTCGAGCATCCCGAACTCGGTCACGGCGTTGGCGTACTTGTGCGCGTACGGCATGCACGGGTAGAAGACGTAGTCGGGGTAGCGGGTCCGGTTGGCGCGGAAATGATCGCAGATTTCGCCGACCCGGTCGTGCGTCGTGCACACGAACGTGCGGATGCCTTCCTGGTACGCGGCGTCCAGCGTCCCCAGCACGGGCGGTAGGTGCTGAAACCGTATCGCCTGGGCGCGCGCTTTCTCCTCGGACATGTGGTTGACGCCGAAGAACTGGTTGTCGCCGAACAGCACACGGTCCATGGTCACGATGCCCTCGGGGACGTGAGTTTCCTGATGCGCGCGACGATCTCGCGGCGCCGCGAGCCGCGCGGGGAGCCATTCGCGGCCGCCTGGGGCAGGGGTGACGCGCCGGCTCCAGCGCCGGTGATCATGTCGACCACACGATCGACGTCGAGCGCCGAGCGAAAAGTGTTCTCGCCGTTCACCCGGTTGTTCTTGATGCTCTGCGCGAAATAGTCGATCTGCGCCGAATACTCTTCACCCCGAAGGTAATACCAGACCTCGTCGGTGAGATCGGTCGTGTACCGGATCGTCCATCCCGCCCCCAGGTCGGGGACCCCGGGGTGCGTCTCGCGGAGATAGATCTGGCATTCCTGCCGATCGGCGACGACGCGGCCGTTGGTTCCCCACACCGAAACCTTCGTCGACATCTTGCGAAAGCTCTCGTCGCTCCAGTTCACGCACAGCTGGCCGCTGGCGCCGTTGCCGTAGCGCATCGTGCAGTACACCTCGTCGTCGACGTCGCGCGAGAAAACGCTGTGGCGGACGACTCCGTCGACCGCTAGGGGCACGCCGGCGATGAAGTTCATCAAATCGATGGCGTGGCAGGCGTAGTCGTAGAGGGCGCCACCGCCTTCGGCTTTGACGCCGCGCCACGTGCTTCCCTTCTGTCGAAGGACGACGGGGCCGTATGCCTCGGCACGCACGTGGTGTACCTGCCCGAGAGCCCCCGCCGCGACGATTCGTGCCGCCTCTTGGAAGGCGCCGATGAAGCGGCAGTGATAGCCGACCTGCGTGACGAGCCGATTACTCTCGGCGAGCGTCACCAGGCGCTCGCCGTCGCGGACATCGAGGACGAACGGTTTCTCGCAGAAGACGTGTGTGCCTCGGGCAAGGGCCTTTTCGACCATCGGCGCGTGCAGCCGCGACGGAACGGCGACGACAACCGCGTCCGCCTTCGTCTGCGCCAGCATCCGATCGAAATCGTCGTAGCAGTCCAGACCGGTGTATTTGGCCAGGATGTCGCGCAGATAGCCGGCGGAGTCACACACGCCGACCACCTCGAGGTCCGGGTGCGTGCGAAGGATCGCGAGGTGCGAAAGACCCATCTTGCCCAGGCCGACTATGGCCGTTCGAATCATGGTCCGCGCCTCTACTCACTCCGAGTGCCGCATCGGCAACGTGTACGGCCCGCCAACAAGGTGGACGTTAGCATCCGGTCAACGCATCATCGCGAAATCCGCTCGATCTGTTTGCCGTCGCAACCCGGGGACGGCCACGACGGGAGTTAGTCTTTGACATCGGGATCGCCGCGCCGCCAGAAGATCGGCGCGCCTCAACCGAGGGGAGACATGGGTCGGCTGCTCCTCATCGCGTCCTCCGGTGGGCACATCTACGAGATGTTCTGCCTGCGCGAGTTCTGGCAGGACAAGGATCGGTTTTGGGTGAGTTTCGGGACCGCCGACGCCCGTTACCTGTTGCGCGACGAGCGCGAGGTGTACTGGGCCGCGCACCCGACGGTCCGTAACGTGCCCAACCTGCTGCGCAATCTGGTGCTGGCCCTACGCCTTTTGATCCGCCACCGCCCCGCCATGATCTTGACGACCGGATCGGGCGTGGCCGCACCCTTCCTGTGGCTGGCCTGGCTGCTGCGGATTCCCACCGTGTTCGTCGAATCCATCACCCGCATCACCGAACTCTCGCTCACCGCCCGCATGGTGAAGCCGTTCGCCTCCCGCTTTCTGGTGCAGTGGCCCGAGTTGGCCGACCGGATTCCCCGCACCGAGTATCACGGGAGGATCGTGTGATCTTCGTGATCATGGGGATGGAGGTCCATCCCTTCGACCGGCTGGCGCGCGCGGTGGACGAGCTGGCGAGCACCGACGCGGTGGGGGAGGACTTTTTCGTACAGCTCGGCACCTGCAAATTCGAGCCGCGCCACGCCGCGTTCGAGCGCTTCCTGTCCTTCGGGGACGTCTGCACGCACATCCGGCGGGCCTCTGTCGCCGTGACCCACGCGGGCGCCGGATCGACGCTGCTGTGCGTCGAGCAAGGGAAACATCCCGTGCTGGTGCCGCGTCGCTCGTCGCGCGGGGAGCACGTCGATGAGCACCAGTTGCCGTTCGCCGAGAAGATGGCGGGTGCCGGGCTGGCGACCGTGGTCCGGGAAACAGAGGAGCTCCCGGCGGCCATCGCGGCGACGCGGTCCCGATCGGCGCCACCCGATGCGCTGGGCCGGGCCCGCGAACTCACCGGGTGGCTGGAGACGTTCTGGCGGGGCCTGGCCTGAGCCTCACGTCACCGCCGGCGATCCAGCACCTGGGCGATGACGTCCAAAATGCGCACGGCGACAAGGTCAACCGCGCATCGGTGCGCGTAGTGGCGCGCCGCTTCGGCCCCCAGGCGGGCCGCGGTCACCGGATCGGCCAGGAGGTCGAAAGCGGCGGCGAGCCCGGCGACGTCGTCGACCCCGATCGGGGCCAAACCCGGCGGCTGGTATTCGGGCAACGCGCCGGCGGTCGACACGATCGGCATGACACCCAGCTGCATCGAGAGCGACTGCACGCCACTCTGTGAGGCGCGCCGATAGTGGGCGAGCGACCCTTTGGCGGCGGCCAGCGTGGGGATGACATCGGCGTAGCGGAAGCTGCCGTTGCGCCAGAGCGTGTGTTTGGGCAGGGCGTCGGCGTCCAGCGGCCCGTCGCCGACGAGCACCAGGTTGTCGCCTCGCCAGCCGCCGCCGATCACATGCCGCTGCCAGGCCGCCAGCACGACATCGACGTTCTTGTACGGGTTGAGCCGGCCGAACATGACGAAATCGCGGCGCCGTTCGGGCCCCACGAACGGCGGAACGCGGTCGAGATCGAGGTCGCTGGCCAACGGCACGACATGCACCGGCGTACCGGCGACATCGCGGCGCGCGGACACCGCGGCCGCGACATAGTCGCTGTAGGTGATGGTGGCGGCCGAGCGCGCGGCCCAGCGGTCGAACACGGCACGCTCGTAGGCCGGGGTCAGTTCGTCGGGGTCGTGCGGTCGATCGTCGTGTACCACCTGAATGCGCGGGGCTCGCCCGGCCAACGCGATCCAGCGCGGATCCCGCACCAGTTCGGCGATCACGATGTCGGGCCGGAAGCGGCGGACGCGGCGCCAGGCTTTCAGGGCCGGCAGCCAGGTCGCGGCCGTGCGAAAGCGCGGGTCGAGCACCAACTCGTAGTCGCGCGCGGCGTCCGATTCCGGATGCTGATCGGAGGTGACCAACAGCACGTCGGCACCGTGGCGCAGCAGCGCCTCGGCTTGCACCCGCACCGCCGGTCGCGTCCACGGCGAAAGCCACAGCACCCGAGGCGAATTCACAGCACAGCCCCGATCGCGCCCAGGTAGGCGTCGGCCATCGCCTCCACTGTGTAATGCTTGCGCATGCGCTCATAGCCGCGTCGTCCGACCGACGGCAGCGCGTCGGGCTCCGCCATGATCCGGGCCAAGTGTTCTCGCCACCCCAACGCGGAGACGGGCTCGACCAGGAACCCCGCCCCTCCGAAATCCAACATTTCCGGGACAGCACAAATCGCCGACGCCGCGACCGGCACCGCCCTGGCCATCGCCTCGAGGATCACCACCGGGAAGGCCTCGGAGCGGCTGGGAACACACAGCAGGTCCGCGTCGGCCAGCGCGGGGCCCGGCCCGGCCGACCAACCGCGCCACTGGACGCGATCGCCCAACCCGGCGGGTGTGCGTGCCTGCAGCCTCTCTCGATCGGGCCCGTCGCCGAAAATCGACAATCGCCAGGGCATCTCAGCGAGCCCGCTCAGCGCCTCGATCAGCAGATGCGGGTTCTTGTGCTCGACGATGCGCGAGAGCATGACCAGGTGCAGCGGTCGGCCGGCGCCGCGATGCCGGGGGCTCGGCTCCCCGAGGTCGGCGACGCCGTTGGGCGCGACGAAGTACCGTCCCCGGAGCCGGTGCTGTTTGGTCAGCATGTCCCAATGGCGTTGTGCCAAAACGATGAATCCGTCCGCGCGGCGCATCGCCGCGGCCAGTGGCCGCGAGTAGATCGGCCGGTCCTCCTCGGGAGGGACGTGCGGTGCGACCAGCCATCGACGGCTCCGGCCGGCGGCGCGCCACAACGTGCCGAAGCCCACCTCGGTATTGGTGTCGCCGGTGATCAGCACCGCCGGGCCCTCGGCCATGTCGACCATCGGCGCCCACCACGGCTGGCGGATCACCCGCACCGTGTCCGGAATTTCGGCGATCAGCGGGCCGAACCGCTGCACGCAGACGACAGTGACCGAGTAGCCGCGGCGGTCCAATTCCGTTGCCAAGAGCGCCTTTTGCCGCTCGGCGCCCCCGTAGACCAGACGGTTGGTGGCGATGACTATCGACGGCAGGCCGGTTTGCCGGCGCGCGCGTTTGCCCCGCCGTAGCCGCTGCAGGGCGGCTGTGCCGGCCAGGTACACGTCCGCGTGGTGGACGCTCTTGTGATGTTCGAGCAACAGCGCGGTGTTGGTTCGCGCCAGGTCCCGGTCGCGGCGCTGTCGGGGGCCGTCGTCGCTCACCGGGTCGCGGCGCTCGACGCCGAGCTCGTCGGCGAGCAGGAGGCGCCAGCCGGCGGCGCGGGCCCGGGCCTGCCAGTCGGCCACCTCGCCGTAGCCGAAGTACTCCTCGTCGAAGGGGCCGATGGTGTTCCAGGCCGCGCGGCTGATCGCCAGGCAGATCGGAGCCAAATCGCCGTCGATGCTTCGCGATTCGGGAGGCTGGCGAGAGTACCGCCGTGCGGGCGTCGTGCGACGGTGCGGGCCGGCGCGCCCGCCCGCCGCGCGCAGCTCGCGGCTGACGGTGTGGCGGCGGGCGGCGACGTCCCACGGCGCCCGGTCCAGCGCGGCGGCGTCGCGTGCGAGCGGCGAAACCGCCGCCACCCTGGGCTGACCAAGTAACTCGCGGGTCCGGTTCAGCGGCCCCAGCAGGCGGGCATGGGGGTCCAGCAGCAGGAGGTCTGTATCGGCGGGCATGTGCTCCACCAGCGTGTTGCAGGCCGCGGCGAAACCGACGTTCGCCTGGCCCGAAAACCACCGGACCGCAGGGCATTTCGCGGCGAGTTCCGCATGCCCCGAGCCGCTGCGGTCGTAGACGTGAACCGGCAGCTCGGGTAGATGCTCGGCGACGCTGTCGAGGCAGACCTCGAGCGACTCGTGGCCGCCTTGGCTCACGATCAGCACGGCCAGCGAGCGCGTGGGCGGCAGGCCGGCGGTGTCGCCGACTGGGCGCTTCAGATATGCCCGGTCCGTTTCACGGGTCATGCCGTCAGCTGCTCTTCGCGCAGCGTGGCCCGCAGAGAGGTCAGGGTCGACCAGGTGATCGGGCCGAAGGTCGCGCTGGTGGCCAGGTAGGCGACGGCTGCGGCGGACAGTACCAGGATTACGTGATGACCCGAAAGCAGCAGTGTCACAACCACGCTCGCCCCCGTCGGAATCAGCAAGCGCAGCACGAACGGCACGGGCGTGCGGTAACCGCAGCGTCGGCGCAGCCACCAGCTCGAGATCGTCATGTTGAACAGTTCCGTGCACACCAGCGCCACGCCGGGACCGACGGCGCCGAACCGCCCCGCCAGGGCGAGGTTGAGCGCGACGTTGAGCGCGAGGGTCGCCACCGTCAGCCACAGCAGGACCTGTTGATGATGGGAAGCCACCAACCCCTGGCCCAGGGTGCCACCGACGAACCGCAGGGCCGCGGCGACGAACAGCAACGCCAGTGTGGGCGTCCCGCGTTCGATGAACGCGCTCTTGCCGAACAACCCGATCAGCGGTCCGGCCAGCAGCACGCCCACAACGGCTATCGGAACCGCAACGAAGTACATCAATTCGACGCTGCGGCGCAGAAAACGGGCGAACGCCGCCACGTCGCGCGAGAACAGCTCGGTGGCCGTCGCCAGCGTCGACTTGTGGAAGATCAGCGAAACCACGATCGTGTTGAACGAGATCGTCAGGGCCAGCCCGTACACGCCCACCTCGGAGTGGGTGCTCAGCAGGGACAGGATCACGCCGTCGGCGCGGCAGTACAGGAGCCCGACGATCATGAATCCGATCAGCGGCAAGCTTTCCCGTAACAGGTCGGCGGCTTCCCGCGGGGCGAACAGCGGCCGTACCGAGATGTGCCGCATCGCGGCGGCGCCCTGGATCAGTAGCTGCACGGCCGGTGGGATCAGCTGTGCGACCGCGAACCAGATGACGTCCGAGTGCGCCGCGACCAGCCAGGCGACCATGGCCAGCGTGCTCACCCGGGCGGCGACGTCGGAGATGGCCACCGCGGAGAACCGGACGGTGGCAAGGAATACCGGTTCGAACCGTGTCGTCATGGTCTGCAGCAGCAGCCCGCCCGCCAGCACGACGAGCATCACCCGCACCTGGGTGTCGTGATAGATGAGCAGCCCCGACCCGGCCGCCAGCACCGCGAGGGGACCGCAGTAGAGAAGGGCCAGGCCGCTGTTGATGCGCACCAGGCGTTCGAGTTCGCCACGCCCGGAGGTCACCCGCCGCACGATGACGGTGGCGATGCCCAGATCGGCGAAGCTGGTCCACATCGCGACGAACGCCACCGCGATGGTGAGCTGGCCGTAGCGTCCGGGACCCAGATAGCGGGCGGTCATCGCCACCGAAACCACGGACGCGAGCATCCCCAGCGCCCGGCAGATCAGCTGGATCGAGAACGCGTGAGCCATCCGCGCGAGCGGCACCGTGGGCACCACCGCGGCGGGTGCCGTTGGCTCGGTCATGGCTCGCGAGCCTAGTAGGCTCCGTGGCTTGTCAGGACCGCTTTCACCGTCTTGGCGACGATCATCAGATCACCCGACATCGACCAGTTGTCGACGTAGGACAGATCCAGGCGCACCGACTCTTCCCAGGACAGGTCCGACCGGCCGCTCACCTGCCACAGCCCGCTGACGCCCGGCTTCACCAGCAAGCGCCTCTTGACC
Source organism: Mycobacterium paraintracellulare (assembly GCF_000276825.1). Taxonomy (NCBI): domain Bacteria; kingdom Bacillati; phylum Actinomycetota; class Actinomycetes; order Mycobacteriales; family Mycobacteriaceae; genus Mycobacterium; species Mycobacterium paraintracellulare. The sequence continues at coordinate 1,025,324 of NC_016948.1, forward strand.
TCGCCGTCGTAGTTGTCGACTTCGCGGCGCAACGGGGGCCGGGGCCCGACGACGCTCATGTCCCCCTTTAGGACGTTGATGAATTGCGGGAGCTCATCGATGCTGTACCGGCGGAGAATTCTGCCGATGGGGGTGACCCGGGGGTCCTGGCGCATCTTGAACAGCATGCCGCCGGCGCCCTCGTTGACGGCGAGCAGGTGCTCGAGTTGAGTGTCCGCACCGTCGACCATCGTGCGGAACTTCAGCATCGTAAAGGGCTTTCCGTCGGTGCCGATGCGTTCCGACGGGTAGAAGACGGGGCCCTTGCTGGTCAGCTTGATGGCGATGGCAGCGGCGACCAGCACCGGCGCTGTGGCGACCAGCGCCGCCAGCGAGAACACGAAGTCGAAGGCCTGCTTCTGAAAGCGGTGCGCCCCTTCGTATTGCGGCTTGTCGACGTGCAGCAGCGGCAGCCCGCCGGTCAGGCGCAGCGTCAACCGCGCCTCGGTGACGTCCATGACGCCGGGCGACACCACCAGGTCGACGTCCAGGGTCTCCAGCTGCCACAGCAGCTCCCTGATCCCGTGCATCCCAAAGTGATCCGTTTGGGTCACCGCGACGGTGTCCGCGCCGCAGCTGCCGATCGCCGTCGCCACCTGGGTTTGGTCGCCCAGGATCGGGACCTGACGGCCGCCGATCGTCAGGGTGTTGCCGCGCGCCGGCCCGTAACCGGGGATGCAGACGCCGACCACGACGCACCCGGCCACCGGGTTACGGTCCAGTTCGTGTGCGAGGTGCGTGACCGATTGCCGGTCTCCGATCGCCAAGACGCGGGTCTGGCACTCACCCTGGACGCGCTTGTGGCAGATGTGCTTTCGCCACACGCTGCGGCTGGCCAGCAATCCCACGGTGCCGACGGGAAGCGCGATCGCCAGATAGCCGCGGGCCAGATCGACCTTGGCGAGCAACGTCACCATGGCGATGATCCCGAACGTCCAGAAGGAGGCGGTGCCGATCCGGCGGTACTCCTCGATCCCCGCGCCGATGATTCGCGTTGAGCGCGTTTGGAATATCGCGAGGGCCGACAGCCACAGCGCCGCGAACAGGAAGGAGAACAGCGTCATGGTCGGGTCCGAGTAACCCGAGGTGTTCGCGATCTCCCCGAAGCGGACGTACTGGGCGAGCATCACCGACGCGAAGACGATCACCGAGTCACTGATGCGCAGACCCTGCGAGTAGCGGTCCTGCCAGCGCTGTGCGGTATTCGCAGCAGCCGGAGCCGCGGCGGGGGCGATCACGGGCGGGCCCGCGGCCTCGCTGCGGTGCGACGCCGTCGTGCCCGCCGGCCAGGCCTTGAGCTGCCGCCAGCTGGGCGCCACGACATCCACTGTGTTGGGAACGATCACCGACTGACGCATGATGCCACCTGTTCGACTGGTGCCAATCTGGATTTGCGCGAGGGCCAGCTCGCGTCTTGCTCGGAGATGACGGTGACCGGTATCGGCCATGAGATTCCGAATTCGGGGTCGTCCCAGCGGATCCCCTGCTCGTCGGCCATCGCGTACTGGCCGCTGACGTGAAAGGTGACCTCGGTGTCGTCGACCTGCGTCTGGAAGCCATAAGCGACATACGGGGGCAAGAACAGCGTGCGTTGGTCGTCGGCGCTCAACTGCACCATCACGTGGTCGCCGTAGGTCAGCGAGTCGGGGCGGACGTCGACCGCGACGGCGGCGATGGCACCGCGCGTGCAACGGACCAGTTTCGCCTCGGCGTGCGGCGGCACCCGGCGGTACAGGCCACGCACGGTGCCGCGGGTGTAGTTGAAGTAGATATTCGTCTGCGCGACTTCGAAATCCAGCCCATGGTTGGCGAAGTCACGGGCGGAGAACGAACGTGAGGAGAACCCGCGATGGTCGTGGTTGAGTTCGAAGTCGATGATTGTCACCCCGGCGACCTTGGTGGGCGTGTACTTCACTTACCGCTCCTTCTCCTGCACCGGGCCTTTTAAAAAAACCTGTCCGCTCATGGCATGGCCTACGCGTATCCGGCGGACAGCGGGCGTGTCATCACGGTCGGGATCACGCCGTAACGTGGCCCGAGGTTCTTGCCCGAGGCGGCCGCGAGACGGGGCAGCGAGCCCATGACGCTGGGCGGCACGTTGGCGCCGGCGAGGTTGATCGCGGGTAGCGCCGACACGGCGCTGTGGGCGGCTGGAATCACGCTGGTCCAGCTCGCCGGCACCGCCAACGGACCCAGCATGGCCGCCTTGCCGAGGCTGCCGAAGATGCCGGATCCGAGCGATCCGATCGATCCGAGCGCTCCGGCACCCGAACTGGCCGCACTCGCCGCCCCCGAGGCAGCGGCCATGACGCCGTCGCCGGCGGCTTTTGCCAAGCCCTGCGCGGTCTGGGCTATGCCGAGGATGGAGGACATGCCGTAGAGGGGGGTCGCCGCCGCCGAGAATGCGCTGGGGATGGCGCCGGGGATGCCCGACGCGAGGCCGGTCATGATCGACGAATTGGCCGCATCGCCTGCGCCGGCCCCAGCGCCGGTAATGGCATCCCCGGCGCCAGAACTGGTATCGGTGACGACGTCGCTGAGGAGGGTGGTCCCGGTTTTCATCGGCGAGGACAGCTGGTGCAACGAGTTGGGCACCTTGGACACCACATTCGCCAGGTTCGCCTGCTCCGTCTCCGAGGTGGCCTTCCCGACCGCGGCGGCCTGCTGGGCCACCCCACTCTCGTTGGTCACGTTCGGCGCCGGGGTGAACGGTGTCACCTCGCACGCGGCCGCCGAACCCGCGGCGTACGCATACATCGCCGCGGCGTCCTGCGCCCACATCTCGCCGTATTCGGCCTCGGTGGCCGCGATGGCGGCGGTGTTCTGCCCGAAGAAGTTGGTCGCGACCAGCGTCGCGAGCTGCGCCCGGTTGGCCGCGACCGCGGGCGGCGGGACGGTCATCGCGAAGGCGGCCTCGAAAACCTCCACGGCGAGTCTGGCTTGACCGGCCGTCTCCGCGGCTCGCGCTCCGGCGCCGGCCATCCACGCCATGTATGGCGCGTACGCCGACGCCATGGTCAGCGACGACGGGCCCAGCCAGCGTCCGGTGGTCAACCCGGCGATCACCGAGCGGTAGCAACTCGCCGCGGCGTGCAGTTCGGCGGCCAAAGCGTCCCAGGCCACCGCCGCGGCCATCAGCGAGAAGGGGCCGGGGCCGGCGTACATCCGCGCGGAGTTGACCTCCGGGGGAAGCGCTCCGAAATCGATCACTTGACGGCCCTCCCGTCAGCGGATCGCGTCGCGGATCCGGCGAAAGCGCTCACGTCGCATGCTCCGAGACCAATAAAGCCGCCAAGTTCATACCTCAAGTATGGAAATAGGCCCGTTCGAGGGCTACGGGTCATTGGTCCCTCGCTAAAGGCCGTTAGTCCCCGGTCGCGCACGCTTTTGGGGCCCAGGACCGACGAGGGCGTGCGCGCGGCGTCCATGCCCCCTCCCACCACGCGGCCCGAATAAGGCGTGGTGAGAGGGGACATGTGCGTTCTCCTTCGTGCGATACGGACGGTCGAGACGGTCCGCGGGCCAAATCAGACTGACGTACGCACAATAGCGTATAAAACATACTATAGGTTTGACAACACGCTGTGACATAAACCTCAAGTATTTACAGGAGCGTCAACCGGGACAGCCGTATGACTGCTAACCTCAGAAGTGGGCTAGAAATCTTGAGCGGCGTGTTCGCTCTCAATCTGTGAAGAACCGAGGTGTGTGTGCCCTGCTTGAGCAAGGCGTCGGTCGACGCAAGGGTGGGCGATGCCGCCCGCGGCGTCAGCCTCGATGCCACGGCTTGCCGCACGGTCCCGGCCGCCAAGAACTGATTTCTCGATTGCGATGACGACACATTCGACTGACGGACGCGCCGACGCGACCCGGCAACAGATTCTGCGGGCCGCGTCGCACCAGTTCGCCCGTAGGCCCTACCACGACGTCGGGCTCGACGACATTCTCGCCGAGGCCGAACTGACCAAGGGCGCAATGTATTTCCACTTCAAGTCGAAGCACGCGCTGGCGGTCGCGATCATCGAAAGCCAGGTCGAGGACGGCGCGGCCGGCGTGCGTGACCTGCTGACGCGGGGGCTCTCGGGCCTCGAGACGCTCATCGACTTCTCGTATCTGATCGCCGTCCGGGACATCAAGATTGACCTCGTCAGGTCGGGACTGAACCTGATGGAGTCGGTCGGCCTGCCCGACGGGATGCAGGAAAAGTTGTTCGACCGCTGGATCAAAAACCTGGGCAAAGTCGCCGAGCAGGCCATGGCCGAGGGCGACATCAATGAACAATGCGACCCGCAGGACATCGGCCGCATGATGGTGTCCCTGCACATGGGACTGCGAAAGACCAGCAACCTGGACGACCCGGAACGGTTCCTGGGCGACTTGGAAAAGTGCTGGTCCTTGCTGCTCACCGGGATACTTCAACCGGACCGAATCGACTACTTCCGCCAATTCCTCAGGCGGCGTGCGACGCTCGCCATCAACACCAGTTCCACCGATGACGACGCGCAGTAAAAACGACGGGCGAGCGATCTGCGGATCCGACGAGACTGCAAAGGTGCAGCGGTAATGCCGCGCCAGGTTCGGTCTGAAGCCACTCGGCAAAAAATCCTCGACGCCGCGATCGAAGTCTTCGGCGAGGTCGGGTATGCGGCCGCCGGGTGGAGCACGATCATCGAGCGGACGGGCATGACCAAAGGCGCCCTCTATCACCACTTTGATTCGAAAGAATCGTTGGCCTCGAACATCATCGAGGAAGGGTCGGACGCGATCCTCAGCGCGTACCGAAATGTCTGCAAGTCGTCGTCGCCGGGGCTGGAAAACATTGTGCACGGCTCATTCACGATCGTCGACGTGTTGGGCTCCGACAAAATGGCCCGAGCGGCCGCGCAATTGGCCACGGCATTAAGCGGATTCAACGGGGCCGCCTCGCGCTTCTACGCCAACTTGGTGTTGGAGACGGCCCAGGAGGCGCGCCGCGCGGCCAAGGAAGGCGACCTTCGGAGCGACATCGACCCCGACGTGCTCAGCGCGTCGATCGTGGGCGCCATATCCGGGACGCGGTTGATCGCGACCGCGATATCCAGCCACGGCAGGATCGGGGACGTCACCGGTGACCCCTTCGCGCGGTTGCATCAGCTCTGGGAACTCCTGCTGCCCGGCGTTGTCGCGGAAGCGTCGCTGCCCTACTTCCAGCAATTTCTGCGCCGCGAAGTGATGCGCCATACCGCCGCCGAGGCTTCGGACGACGACGCCGCCGGGGAAACCGAAGCCGATTAGCTTTCGGTGAGAGCCGTTGCGGGACACGTTTTCGCGTTCGCCGCAACGGCGTTTCCGTTATTGGGGTTGAAGCGCTTTCAACAATGCATACTGTTCCGGTGATGTTCCGGAAAGCTCTCGGCCGTGCAATCGCACTCGCCGGTGTCGTCGGTTTCCTGGTGATAAATGCTCCGGCGGCGTCGTGGGGTACGCCCGCCGATCCGGTCACCGCGACGGACTCGACGACGACACTGACGCTGGCGGACCTTGGGTCTTCCTCCACCCTGGAATTCTGGGGCCTGACCAACAACGTGCCGCTGACTCTGCCGGTGCTGCACGGGCTGACCCCGACAGCTCTGAACGCGACCGTCGAACTGCCGATCAATCTGCGGTCGGGGTTGATCACCGTGACGCAAGGCGATCGCACCATCGCTCGGGTGAACCTACCGACCACCGATCAAGCCCCGATCGTCATTCCGCTCACCGGAGCGGAGCTCATCGACAACTTTCTGAGCGTGACGGTGCGTACGTACCTGGTGCCGCTGGACGGATTTTGCTTGTACCCGGAAAGCCCGCTTCGGCTCGCCAACGGAACGGTCACCTACACCGGGGCCGAGCTGCCGCCCACCACCGTGGCTCATTTCTTGCCGCCGGTGCTGCGAAAGCTGACCATCTATCTGCCGCAATCGCCGTCAACTGCCGAGTCCGACACGGCAATCCGACTGGCCACCTCCACGGCGTCGCATTACGGCAAACAGGCTCCCGAGATCGTCGTGGTCCCGCTACAGGAAGGACAGGCGGCGCCGCCGACGCCGCCGGCGCCGCTGGAACGCCAGGTCGTCGTCAAAGAGGGCCCGGATAACGGCCTTTCGCTGCAGGGCGCGACCGGTGTGCCGTGGCTTCTCGTCTCCGGGGCGCTGGGCCAAACGGACGAATCGAACACGGCCGTGCTGTTCAGCGACCTGTCGGAGCTGGCGTTTTCCTCCAGGGCCGCGGCGGAATCGCTGAAGCCCAAGGTGCAACTACCCGCAGACACCGCCACGCTGCGCGAACTGGGGCGCCCCTTCATCAACGCGACTTCCCTGCAACCGCGGGTGTCGATCGGAGTGGACCAGACCCGATTTGGCAGGTCGATCCGCGGGGTGCGCGTGCATCTGCTGGGTTCCTATACGCCGACGCCGAACAACATCGCCGGCCGGATTGCCGTCACGATCGGTCCCGAGACCATCGATCACTGGCCCACCGATGGGCAGGGCAGCATCGACCGCTGGATCGACGTGCCGGATCGGCTGCTGCAGCGCTACACCAACATCGAATTGGTGCTCGACGTCGCGAGCAACGTCGGGCATTGCGGCGACTTTTACACCGCCGGGCCGGGCAACCAGTTATTGACGTTGAACATCAACGGCGACAGCACCATTCAGAGCAGTGGCGCCGCGCCGCCGACCCCGGACGGCCTTCAGTCGGTGCCGCAGACACTGATGCCCCGCGTGCAGGTGGGCATCGCGGAGCACTCGTTGATCGACACGATGCGCGCACTCGACATCCTGGTGGGTCTGCAGCGAATGAGCGCGTTACCGATCGACACCACCGTCACCGGCGTCAAGCAAGCGGTGGATTCCTCGAATCCCGCCCTGCTGATTTCCGCCGACGGCTGGAATCAGTCCGACGTGACGCTCCCCGTGGCAGCCGGGCCCAGCGGGCCGATCACCGTCAACGCCGTCGGGTCCGGCGACAAGCCCACCAAGCTCACGCTGGACCCGATGCTGCGATTCGCCTCTCTCCAAACGGTTTTCAACCGCGGGCGCACACTGCTGATCGCGACGTCCAACGGGGCGCCCGGACAGCTTGACGAGCTGATCCGGTGGCTCAAGGGCGATGACAACAAGCACTGGCAGCGACTCAAAGGCGTTGCGGTGGTGTCTGTACCCGGACAAGAACCGGTGACCGTCGATCATCCGCCATTGCCGGCCGGCGCGGCCGCCGCGGGATCCGGAAGCCATTCGGATCTCGACTGGCTATGGTGGTTCGGCGCGGGTTGGGTCGCCGTGGCCATCGTCGGGGCAGGGGTGATCCTGTGGCGCGTCAGGCGCGAATCATGGCGGCGCCGATAGTGTTTGACTCCGCTTGCGCGCCGATAGCGATTGACTCCGCTTCGCGCCGCTGAGGGCACCCGCTAGCGCGCTTCCTCCCAGAGCTGCTCGGTCAGGTCCTGGAACGCGGCGAGGGCGAACTGGTCATCCACCCGTCGCACCGCGGACTTGCTCATCATGGCGCGCACGACCGAGCCGTCCTTGTGTGCCAGCTCGACGACCATGTTCGCGAGAGCATGGACGGTCGCCAGCAGCGATTCCGACGCCGGGGCCTGATGGAAGATCTGTTCGAACCGCAGCGACAGCGTTTCCTCCGGCTCGTAACCCATCATGTCGGCAAACGCGGTGTTGGCGAACAAAATACTGCCGTCGTCGCCGATGGCCAGCACCGGAACCGGGATCCGCTCCAGCACCACCAGTGCGGGCAGCTCCTTCAAGGTCGTCATCGGCGATTGGCTCTGTTGCCGGTTCTGGCGTCGTTCCACAGCCCGATTATGGGCTATAGCAGAGGATATGTTGGGGGCTTTCCCCGAAAGGGATTCGGCGGCGTGGTTGAAGTCGCTTGATCCGCAACCGAATTGTTCGGCTCTTTGAACGCTCACGTCGCCGGGGCGGCGGCGTCGCAGAACCCGCTGATCAGGATGTCGACGCGGGCGCCGTGGTGGTTCGGACGTAGCCGGCCGCTGCGGTCGAGGGTGACCAGCCCGTGCAGGGCCGCCCACAGCACCTCCGTCAGCGTGTCGGCATCCCGGGCGCCCGCGACCATGTCCACCGCGGTGCGCAGCTCGGCGAAGGCCGCCGTCAGCTCGGCGGGGGTTTCCGCGGCGGCGAACGGCAGCGTTGTCGCGCGGGTGAACATCGCATCGAAGAGCGCGGGGTTGTCACGAGCGAACGCGACGAAGGCGTGGGCGACCCGCGCCAGGGCGTCCCGGCCGTCGGTGGCGCCGCGGCGCGCGGTGCGCAGCGCGTCCGCGAGTTCGCCGAATCCCTCGACCGCCACCGATGCGGTGATGTCCTCCATGCCCGAGAAGTGTTTGTAGAGCACCGGCTGGCTGTATTCGATCTCGGCGGACAGCCGCCGGGTGGTGACGGCGTCCCAGCCCTCTTCCTCGGCCAGCTTGCGCGCGGTGGCGGTGATCAGCCGGCGCCGGGCGGCGCGTTCGCGTGCCCGGCGGTCTGCGATGGCCATCCACTCATGCTAGCGCCGATATAGAAGCTAGCGACGCTATTGACACGATCGGCTCATAGGGTTAGCATCGCTAACACCTGCAGACGAGGAGTGCGCATCATGATCGCCACGCTGTTCGCGGTCATCGCGGTGCTGGGTACCGCGGTGGTCTACGGCACCGACGTGTTCTGCGCGGTGGTGCAGCGGCCCGCGCTGGCCCGCGTCGACGACCGCGCCATGCTCGCGGTGATGGGCAACATCCATCGCTACGGAGACCGCCGGATGCCGGTGCCCGGGGTCCTCGGCCTGGTGGCCGCGGCGCTCAGCGCGGTATTCGCCGCGGTGTCCGGCCACTGGACGCAAGCCGGTGCCGCCGGCGCCTCCGTCGGCATGCTGCTGGTGTGGCTGTTGCTCTACCTACGAGTGAGCGCGCCGATCAACCACCAACTCATCGCCGCGGTCGATCGGCCCGAGCTGTCGACGAATGTTCGAGCGCTGCAACGTAACTGGGACAAGGTGATCACAACCAGGGCCACCCTGCAGGGCCTGGCGGTCGCCGGATTGTGCCTGGCGCTAGTGATCTGAACTCCGAAGGGATATCGAGACAATGACCATGGGCAAGAACATCGGACGGCTGTTGATGCGCGCGGCACCAGTGTTGAACAAACCGGTCGCGGCCATGGCGGCCTCGCCGCGCTTCGGCGCCGGCCTCAGGCGCAGCATCACGCTCGTCACCTACACGGGTCGACGTTCCGGGCGCACGTTTTCGATTCCGGTGGCCTACCGCCGCCGCGGCGACGATATCGAGATCGCCGCGAACATGCCCGAAGCCAAGACGTGGTGGCGCAACTTTGTCGGCGACGGCGCCCCGATGTCGCTGACGCTCGACGGCGCCGAACGGACCGGACATGCGATCGCACACAGGGACGCCAACGGGCGCGTCACCGTCCGCGTTCGCCTCGCCTAGTCGTTCTGGTAGCGGGGGAACACGCCCGTCGGGGGCGGCAGCACCGTGCCGGGAGTCAGCCGCGCGCCGAGGGCGGCAAATGTTCGCTGGTCTTGCGCCTGCCCCAGCAGATCGAGCAGCGTGCCGGCCGATTCGGGCATGACGGGCTGAACCAGCAGCGCCGCGATGCGAACCGCCTCGCAGGTGACGTACAAGACCGTGCGGAACCGCTGCTGATCGGCCTCCGACTCGCTCTTGCGCAAGACCCACGGCTGCTGCGCCGAAAAGTATCTGTTGGCCTCGCCGAGCATCAGCCAGATCGCTTCCAGCGCCAGGTGCATCGCCTGTGATTCGAAGCTGGCCCGCAGCCGCTCCAACAGGCCGTCGGCCGTCGCCAGCAGTTCGGTGTCGGCGGCGGTGAACTCACCGGGTTCGGGCAGCACGCCGCCCAGGTTCTTGGCGATCATCGACAGCGACCGCTGGGCCAGGTTGCCCAGTTCGTTGGCCAGGTCGGTGTTGATCCGGGTGATGATGGCCTCTTCGCTGAAGCTGCCGTCCTGGCCGAACGGGACCTCCCGCAACAGGAAATAACGCACCTGGTCCACGCCGAACTCCTCGATCAGGGCGACCGGGTCGACGACGTTGCCCACCGACTTGCTCATCTTCTCGCCGCGGTTGAGCAGGAAGCCGTGCGCGAAAACCCTTCGCGGCAACTCGATTCCGGCCGACATCAGAAACGCCGGCCAGTACACGGTGTGAAACCGGATGATGTCCTTGCCGATCATGTGCAGGTCGGCCGGCCAGTAGCGGCGGAACATCTCCGAGTCGGTGTCCGGGTAGCCCACCCCGGTCAGGTAGTTGGTCAGCGCGTCGACCCAGACGTACATCACGTGGTCGGGATGCTCGGGCACCTGCACGCCCCAGTCGAACGAGGTGCGCGAGATGGACAGGTCGCGCAAGCCGCCCGCCACGAAACTGACGACCTCGTTGCGGCGCACCTCGGGCGCGATGAAGTCCGGGTTCGCCTCGTAGTGGGCCAGCAGCTTGTCGGCATACGCCGAGAGCCGGAAGAAGTAGGTCTGTTCCTCGGTCCAGGTCACCGGGGCGCCGGTTTCCACCGCCACCCGGGTCCCGTCGTCGAGGAGTCTGGTTTCCGATTCGACGAAAAACCGTTCGTCGCGCACCGAGTACCAGCCCGAGTAGGTGTCCAGGTAGATGTCGCCGGCGGCGGCCATCCGGCGCCAGATCTCTTTGGACGCCTCGTGGTGGTCGGGGTCAGTGGTCCGAATGAAGCGGTCGAAGGAGATGTTCAACCGCTCCTGCAGGCGCTGGAACATATCCGAATTGCGGCGGGCCAGCTCGGCCGTGCCGATGCCCTCGGCGGCCGCCGTCTCCACCATCTTGAGGCCGTGCTCGTCGGTGCCGGTCAGAAACCGCACGTCGAACCCGTCAAGCCGCTTGAACCGGGCGATCGCGTCGGTCGCGACGTATTCGTACGCGTGCCCGATGTGCGGATCGCCGTTCGGATAGGTGATTGCGGTGGTGACGTAATACGGCCTCATCGCAGTTCACCCTATTGTGTGCGCGTGAGTTCCAAACGCCAGCCGCCCCCGGCTCCCGAGCCCTTGAGCCCGCTCGTGGATGCGCACACCCACCTCGACGCGTGCGGCGCCACCGACGCCGAGGGAGTGCGGGCCATCGTCGACCGCGCGGCGGCGGTCGGGGTCGGTGCGGTCGTCACCATCGCCGACGACCTGGAGTCGGCGGGCTGGGTCACCCGCGCCGCCGAATGGGACCGGCGGGTTTATGCCGCAGCGGCCTTGCACCCGACCCGCGCCGACGCGCTCACCGAGGCCGCCCGCGCCGAGATCGAGCGCCTGGTGGCCCACCCCCGGGTGGTGGCGGTCGGCGAGACCGGCATGGACATGTATTGGCCCGGGCGGCTGGACGGCTGTGCCGAGCCCGCCGTGCAGCGGGAGGCCTTCGCCTGGCACATCGATCTGGCGAAGCGGTGCGGCAAACCGCTGATGATCCACAATCGGGAGGCCGACGCCGAGGTGCTCGACGTGCTCGCCGCCGAGGGCGCCCCGGACGTCGTGATCTTCCACTGCTTTTCCTCGGACGCCGCCATGGCGCGGCGCTGCGTGGACGCCGGATGGCTGCTGAGTCTGTCGGGCACCGCCAGCTTCCGCAACGCGCGCGCCCTGCGCGAGGCCGTCCCGTTGATTCCGCCGGAGCAGCTGCTGGTGGAAACCGATGCCCCTTTTTTGACACCGCATCCTTACCGAGGGGCGGCCAATGAGCCGTATTGCCTTCCTTATACTGTTCGGGCGATCGCCGAACTGGTGGATCGTCGCCCCGAGGAGCTGGCTCACGTCACGACGAGTAACGCTCGACGGGTGTACGGATTGGCCGCCGATTGAGGCGACTGACCTGGCGATTCCGTTGACACGCCGTGTCGCAGCCGCGCCAGAGTTGCCCAACATTGGCCAGTTCGTTACCGTCTTGTGATCGAACGGTATGGGCCTGCGGGCCCTTAATTTATGACCTGCTGCTAAATGAGTGGTTGCTGAGGGTTGGGTAGCGCGCGTTGAGTGTATTGACAAAACTTCATCAGAATCCTTCGCCGATGTTGCGTCTCGTGGTCGGAGGGCTGCTGGTAGTCCTGGCATTCGCGGGCGGATATGCGATCTCGGTGTGCAAGACGGTGACGTTGACCGTCGACGGTGTCGCCATGCAGGTGAAGACCATGAAGTCGCGGGTCATCGACGTCGTCGAGGAGAACGGCTTCGTCATCGACGACCGTGACGATTTGTACCCCGCCGCCGATGTCGCGGTTCACGACGCCGGCAAGATCGTGCTCCGGCGCAGCCGCCCGTTGCAGATCTCGCTGGACGGCCATGACACCAAGCAGGTGTGGACCACGGCGTCCACCGTCGACGAGGCGCTGGCCCAGTTGGCGATGACCGACACCGCCCCCGCCGCGGCCAACCGCGGTAGCCGCGTCCCGCTGGCCGGGATGGCGCTGCCTGTCGTCAGCGCGAAGACGGTCCGCATCAACGACGGCGGCGCCGTGCGCACGGTACATCTGGCGGCCCCGAACGTCGCCGGTCTGCTCAGCGCCGCCGGCGCGCCGCTGCTCGAGAGCGACCAGGTGGTGCCCGCCGCGACGACGCCGATCGTCGACGGAATGGAAGTCCAGGTGACCCGCAACCGGATCCAGCAGGTCACCGAGCGGATCCCGTTGCCGCCCAACGCCCGCCGGATCGAAGATCCGGAAATGAACATGAGCCGCCAGGTGGTCGAGGACCCGGGTAGCCCCGGCACGCAGGACGTCACCTTCTCGGTGGCCACCGTCAACGGGGTCGAGACCGGCCGCCTGCCGATCGCCAACACGGTGATCACGCCCGCCCGCGAATCGGTGGTACGAGTCGGCACCAAGCCCGGCACCGAGGTGCCGCCGATCAGCGACGGCTCCATCTGGGATGCGATCGCCGGTTGTGAGGCCGGCGGAAACTGGGCGATCAACACCGGCAACGGGTATTACGGCGGTGTGCAGTTCGACCAGGGCACGTGGGAGCGCAACGGCGGGTTGCGGTTCGCCGCCCGCGCCGACCTCGCCACCCGCGAGGAGCAGATCACCGTCGCCGAGGTGACCCGAGAGCGCCAGGGTTGGGGTGCGTGGCCAGTGTGCAGCGGAAGAGCTGGTGCGCGCTGACCATCCGGCTACTCGGGCGCACGGAGATCAGGCGGCTGGCCAAAGAACTTGAGTTTCGGCCACGGAAATCGCTCGGCCAGAATTTCGTCCACGACGCCAACACGGTGCGCCGAGTGGTGTCGACCTCCGGGATCGGTCGGTCCGACCACGTCCTGGAAGTGGGCCCCGGCCTCGGTTCGTTGACGCTCGCGCTGCTGGACCGGGGCGCCCCCGTCACCGCCGTCGAAATCGATCCGGTGCTGGCCGAACGATTGCCGGACACCGTCGCCGAACACTCGCACAGCGAAATCCAGCGCCTGAGCGTGCTCAACCGCGATATCTTGACCCTTCGCCGTGACGAACTGGACGTCCAGCCGACCGCCGTGGTCGCGAACCTGCCCTACAACGTCGCGGTCCCGGCGCTGTTGCACCTGCTCGCCGAGTTCCCGTCCATTCGGGTCGTGACGGTCATGGTGCAGGCCGAGGTCGCCGAACGCCTTGCCGCCGAACCCGGCGGCAAGGAGTACGGCGTGCCCAGCGTGAAGGTTCGCTTCTTCGGCACGGTTCGCCGTTGCGGCACGGTCTCGCCGACCGTGTTCTGGCCGATTCCCCGCGTCTACTCCGGACTGGTTCGCATCGACCGGTACGCGACCTCGCCGTGGCCCACCGCCGACGCGTTCCGGCGTCAGGTGTTCGAGCTGGTGGACATCGCCTTCGCTCAGCGCCGCAAGACGTGTCGCAACGCGTTCCTGGACTGGGCCGGCTCGGGCAACGAGTCGGCGGATCGGTTGCTGGCTGCCAGCATCGATCCCGCGCGCCGCGGCGAGACGCTCTCCATCGACGACTTCGTGCGGTTGTTGCAGCGCTCCGCCGATCGCTCCCACAGCGCCGCCGCGACGAGCCCCCACACCACCTCGGCCGGCTGAACGCCGAAAGTCCGGGCGCCGCTACGTGCTCGGCCGGTCGCAGCGATAGTCTGCTGCGGTGTCCGCGTCTGACGGCAATACCGCTGCGGCTTGGGTGCCCACCGGGTCGGTCACCGTTCGGGTGCCCGGAAAAGTCAACCTCTACCTGGCGGTCGGTGACCGCCGCGAGGACGGCTATCACGAGCTGACGACGATATTCCAGGCCGTCTCGCTGCTCGACGAGGTGACCGTGCGCAATGCCGATGTGCTCTCGCTCCAGATCGTCGGCGAGGGCGCCGACAAACTGCCCACCGATGAACGCAACCTCGCCTGGCAGGCGGCGGAACTGATGGCCGAACACGTCGGCCGGGCACCGGACGTGTCGATCATGATCGACAAGTCGATACCGGTGGCCGGCGGCATGGCCGGCGGCAGCGCCGACGCGGCGGCGGTGCTGGTCGCCATGAACTCCCTGTGGGAACTCAACGTGCCTCGCCGCGACCTGCGCATGCTCGCCGCGCGGCTGGGCAGCGACGTGCCGTTCGCGCTGCACGGCGGCACCGCGTTGGGCACCGGGCGGGGTGAGGAGCTGGCGACGGTGTTGTCGCGCAACACCTTCCACTGGGTTTTGGCGTTCGCCGACAGCGAGCTGCTCACGCCGGCGGTCTTCACCGAACTGGACCGGCTCCGGGAGGCGGGGGACCCGCCGCGGCTGCCCGCGCCCGGGCCGGTGCTGGCCGCCCTGGCCGCCGGCGATGCCGAGCAGCTGGCCCCGCTGCTGGGCAACGAGATGCAGGCGGCCGCGGTCAGTCTGAATCCCGGTCTACGGCGCACGTTGCGGGCCGGCGTGGACGCCGGCGCGCTGGCGGGCATCGTCTCCGGCTCGGGCCCGACGTGTGCCTTCTTGTGCCCCTCGGCCACCGCGGCGGTCGACGTCGGCACCGAGGTGTCCGGAGCGGGGGTGTGCCGCACGGTGCGGGTCGCCAGCGGGCCGGTGGTCGGGGCGCGGGTGGTCCCCGCGCCCACCGAGGTGTGAATATTTTCCCATTTTGCGCATTAGTTTTGCGCTTCCCTAAGAGGAGCTTAAGATAATGCGCGGTGACGGGAAGCGTTGAGCAAGATCACTTAATTCCATCGTCCGCCGGGCGCGCCGGCGGGCGATTAATGCATACGGCCCGACAAGGTTTGTCGGGCCTATTTCACGCTTGCCGGGCGACCGGCCGCCGCCCTGGTGCGGCGGGCGGGGGCGCATCACCGATCCGAGACCTAACCGCCGCCCAACCGTGTTTGCGTGCTTGCGGCGAAGTATTACCCAGCGGGCGGAATATGAGACTTCGGGCGTTGGGACGAGGGCTGGAACCGAGGAGGTTTTTGTGAGCAGGTTTACCGAGAAGATGTACCGCAATGCCCGGTCCGTGACGACGGGCATGGTTACCGGTGAACCCCACGAACCAGTCCGCCACACCTGGGGCGAGGTCCACGAGCGCGCGCGTCGTATCGCGGGTGGCCTGGCCGCCGCGGGCATCGGGCCCGGCGACGCGGTCGGCGTGCTCGCCGGCTTCCCGGTGGAGATCGCGCCGACGGCGCAGGGCCTGTGGATGCGCGGCGCCAGCCTGACCATGCTGCACCAGCCCACACCGCGCACCGACCTGGCCGTGTGGGCCGAGGACACCATGAACGTCATCGGCATGATCGAGGCGAAGGCCGTCGTCGTGTCGGAGCCGTTCCTGGTGGCCATCCCGGTGCTCGAGGAGAAGGGCATCAAGGTCGTCACGGTGGCCGACCTGCTCACGGCGGAGCCGATCGACCCCGTCGAGGTCGGCGAGGACGCGCTGGCGCTGATGCAGCTGACGTCCGGCTCGACCGGTTCCCCCAAGGCGGTGCAGATCACCCACCGCAACATCTACTCCAACGCCGAGGCGATGTTCATCGGCGCCCAGTACGACGTCGACAAGGACGTCATGGTGAGCTGGCTGCCCTGCTTCCACGACATGGGCATGGTCGGCTTCCTCACCATCCCGATGTACTTCGGCGCCGAGCTGGTCAAGGTCACCCCGATGGACTTCCTGCGCGACACGCTGCTGTGGGCCAAGCTCATCGACAAGTACAAGGGCACCATGACCGCGGCGCCCAACTTCGCCTACGCGCTGCTGGCCAAGCGGCTGCGCCGGCAGGCCAAGCCCGGCGATTTCGACCTGTCGACGCTGCGCTTCGCGCTGTCCGGCGCCGAGCCCGTCGAACCCGCCGACGTCGAGGACCTGCTCGATGCCGGCAAGCCGTTCGGCCTGAATGCGTCGGCGATCCTGCCGGCCTACGGCATGGCCGAAACCACACTGGCCGTGTCGTTTTCGGAGTGCAACGCCGGTCTGGTCGTCGACGAGGTCGACGCCGACCTGCTGGCCGCCCTGCGTCGTGCCGTGCCCGCCACCAAGGGCAACACCCGCAGGCTGGCCACGCTCGGTCCGTTGCTGCAGGATCTCGAGGCGCGCATCATCGACGAGAACGGCGATGTGATGCCGCCCCGCGGGGTCGGCGTGATCGAGCTGCGCGGCGAGTCGCTGACGCCCGGCTACCTGACCATGGGCGGCTTCATCTCGGCCCAGGACGAGAACGGCTGGTATGACACCGGCGACCTCGGCTACCTGACCGAGGAGGGCCACGTGGTGGTGTGCGGCCGCGTCAAGGACGTCATCATCATGGCCGGCCGCAACATCTATCCGACCGACATCGAGCGCGCCGCCTGCCGCGTCGAGGGGGTGCGGCCCGGCTGCGCCGTCGCGGTGCGCCTGGACGCCGGCCACTCCCGCGAGACGTTCGCCGTGGCCGTGGAGTCCAACGCTTTCCAGGACCAGGCCGAGGTGCGTCGCATCGAGCACCAGGTCGCCCGCGAGGTGGTGGCGGAGGTCGACGTGCGGCCGCGCAACGTGGTGGTGCTCGGTCCCGGGACCATTCCGAAGACGCCGTCGGGCAAGTTGCGGCGATCCAACTCGGTCACCCTGGTCACCTAGGGTTTTGCGCTTACCAGGCGTGGACGCGGTTCTGCGCGGGCTCTAACCCCAGTTCGATCAGCAATTCGGTTGCGTCCGCGGCCTGTTCGCAGATCGTGGGGACTTCGGTGCGCTCGGCGGCATTGAAGTTTTCCAGCACGAACGCCGCCGGATCTTTGCGTCCCGGCGGACGGCCGATGCCGATGCGGACCCGCTGAAAGTCCTTGCTGCCCAGGGCGTTAGCCAACGAACGCAGCCCGTTGTGGCCGCCTTCGCCGCCGCCGATCTTGAGCCGGATGCGGCCAAAGTCCAAGTCGAGATCGTCGTGGATGACGATGATGTCGCCCGGCGTCACCGAGTAGAACTTCGCCAGCGGGCCGACCTGGCGGCCGGATTCGTTCATGTAGCAGCGCGGCTTGGCCACCACCACCGAGTGTCCGACGAGGCGGCCGCTGACGATTTCGGCGCCGGAACGCTTGTGCGCCTTGAACTTCGAACCCATCCGCGCCGCGAGCAGGTCGGCAACCATGAACCCGACATTGTGTCGGGTGCGGGCGTAGTTGTCTCCGGGATTGCCCAGGCCGACCACCAGCAACGGCTCGGCCATGTTGCGATCCGCCTACTCGGACTCGGCTTCGGAGGCCTCTTCTTCGCCGGCCTCTTCGGCTTCGCCCTCGGCCGGCGCGGCCTCCTCGGTGACCTCGCCCGCGCCCTCTTCGGCCAGCTCCTCGGCCGTCGGCGCGTTAACCACGTTGACCACAAGCATTTCCGGGTCGGAGATCAGGTTGACGCCCTTGGGTAGGGAGATCTGTCCGGCGGTGAACTGGGTGCCGGGCTCGGTGTCCTCGACCGACACCGTCAGCTGCTCGGGGATCGACATGGCGTCGGCCTCGACCTCGATGGTGCTGGTTTCCTGGGTCACCAGCGTGCCGGGCGCGGCGTCGCCCTCGATGACGACGCGGACTTCGACGACGACCTTCTCGCCGCGCCGCACGACCAGCAGGTCGGCGTGCTGAATGGTGCGGCGGATGGGGTGGATGTCGAGCGACTTGGTCAGCGCCAGCTGCTCCTTGCCCTCGATGTCGAGGGTCAGCACCGCGTTGGTGCCGGCGTGCCGCAGCACGGCCGCGAAGTCATGGCCGGGCAGTTCGAGGTGCTGAGGGTCGGCGCCGTGGCCGTAGAGGACGGCCGGGATCTTGCCGTCGCGGCGTGCTCGCCGGGACGCACCCTTGCCGGTCTCGGCGCGCACCGTGACCTTGAGCTGGTTGAGGGTTTTGGCAGCCATCGTGTCGCTCCTGTGTGTGCTCGGTGGTTCGGGGCACGGCCAGGTTCGCGACAGATCGTCGGTCTCCGTCGATAACGGTGCTGGCCAGCCAGCTACCCTCGCCGTGACGCCCGGTCAGGTTATCGCATGTGCACCTCAGAGGGGAAATTCGGCGCCGGGCGTGGTCTCGGCGCCCGGCGCGGAGGGCGTGGTCGGGCGCGGACGCCACGCTTGTCACTCCTGTCACTCCCGTCGCTCCTCCGGGAGATGTTGCAAGTGCCCACCTCCGAGCGACAAAGGGGCGCCGCGCGGACGGCGAGGCGCGGTTCGGACGGCGAGGCGCGGTGCGGACGGCGAGGCGCGCTGCGGACGGCGAGGCGCGGTGCCGCCGGGGTTGCGCGCCGGCCGACGCCGGGATTGCGCGCCGGGTGCGGTAAGGGTTGCGCGCCGGCCGACGCCGGGATTGCGCGCCGGGTGCGGTAAGGGTTGCGCACCGGGTGTCGCCGGGTCCGCCCGCCGGGTTGCGCGCCGGGCGGCCGCGGTTGTCGCTCGGAGGTGGGCAAAAGGCCCATCCCCTCGGCCAGGGACACCTGGGGCCAGCGTGACCCATGTGACTTCAGAGGGGGAATTGCGTCTTCGTGAGCTGCTCGGACAGCGCCCACAGCTCGGCGGCCATGGCCGCGTCCTTGGCCCGCCGGCTCCGCCCCACCGGTTGGGTGCGGCCCAGATAGCCGAATCGCGGGCCGACGAAGGTGTCGCCGGGCAAATCCTGCGACGCCGCGTACAGGGTCTGCCGCGCGCCGAAATCGGCGTCGGTGGCGACCACCCGGGTCGCGGCCGACATCAGCGCGTCACCCAACTTGCGGCCCGAGGCGCCCTGCAGGTTGGTGTGCGAGTAGCCGGGATGGACCGCGATCGCGCGCAGCGGGGATCCGGCCGCGGCCAGGCGTCGCTGTAACTCGCTGGTGAACAGCAGATTGGCGAGCTTGGACTGGCTGTAGGCCAGCCACGGCGAGTACCGGCGCGCCTGCCAGTTCAGGTCGTCGAGCCTGATGCGTCCCGGCCAGTGCGCCATCGACGACACGGTCACCACCCGGTCGCTCAGCTTGGGCAGCAGCAGGTTCGTCAGTGCGAAATGGCCCAGGTGGTTGGTGCCGATCTGGCTCTCGAAGCCGTCGACGGTCAAGGAGAACGGGGCCGCCATGATGCCGGCGTTGTTGATCAGCACGTCGGCGGTGCCCACCCCGTCGGCGAACCGGCGCACCGACGACAGGTCCTGTAGGTCGAGTTCACGCACCTCGACCTGGCCGGCCATGGTCCGGGCGGCGGTCTCGCCCTTGCGGATGTCGCGCACGGCCATGACGATCGTGGCCCCGCGGCGCGCCAGTTCGCGTGCGGTCACGGCGCCCAACCCGCTGTTGGCACCGGTGATGATGACGGTTCGTTCGGCGAACGACGGAAGGTCTGCGGCGGTCCAGTTCGTCATGGCTGAACAGTACCGACATCGAACGCCAGCGGCAGGGTCGTCGGTCCGGTGATGCCGCTGATGGCTTTCCACGGTGCCGGTCCGGTGCGGCGGGGGTTGGGCATGCGTCGGGTGATCACCCGCAGTGCCTCGGTCAATTCGAGGCGCGCGAGGTGGGCGCCGAGGCAAAAGTGCACGCCGCCACCGAAGGTGAGCATCGCCGGCGGGTCTTCACGCGTGATGTCGACGCGGTCGGGCCGGTCGTACACGCTCGCGTCGCGGTTGGCCGCGGCGGTATTGGCGAGCACCAGGGTGCCGGCGGGAATGCACACCCCGGCCAGCTCGACGTCTTCGACGGTTTCCCGGATGGTGCCGAAAACGATTGGGTAGTAACGCATCAGCTCGTGAACCGCGTTGGCGGCCAGCTCGGGATGCTGGGCGAGCAGCGCCCACTGATCGGGCTGGTCGGCCAACACCTGCACCGCCGCGGCGAGCTGGTTGCGGGTGGTGTCGGTTCCGGCACCGAGCAGCGTCGCGCACAGCATGAGCAGTTCGTCGTGGGTGAGCCGGTCTCCATCGTCTTCGCTCCGGATGAGCTCCGAAATCAGGTCGTCGGACAGCGACGCGCGCCGCCGCGCGATCAACTCCTCGAGGTAGGCGTCGAGTTGATCCCACGCGGCCAGGATCGCCGGGCCGTCTTCGGCGACGTTCCAATCGAAGATCTTCTTGATGTCATCGGTCCAGTCGCTGAACAGGTGCCAATCCTCCGGCGGCGCACCCAGCAACGCGCAGATGACCGGCGTCGGGTAGCGGCGAGCGATGTCGGCGACGACGTCGCAGTGCCCCGCCTCGGCGAGCGGGTCGACCAGGCCGTCGATGATCTGGATGACGAGGGCGCGCAGCCGCTCCGCGCCCCGCGGTGCGAAGGCCTTCGACACCAGGCGGCGCAGCCGGTGATGTGCGGCGCCGTCGAGTCCGAGGATGTTGCTGATGGCCCTGTCCCACAGCGGGCCGGAGGTAACGCCTTGCAGGCCGAGCCCGAGGCCGTGCGCGGTGACGAATCGGCTGTCGCGCAACACCGTCCGGACCAGCTCGTAACTCAACACCTCCGGTCCGTGCGGGCCGACGGCGATCGGTGACAGCTCGCGGGCGTCGTCGATGACGCGGTGCGCCGCGTCGGGATCGGTGAGGTGATCATAGGCAATGACGGGTAGGCCGGCGTCGAAAACGTTCGGGCATCCGCTGATGAGAGTGGTCATGGCAGTCGACTATCCGGCGCCGCGCTGCAAAGACCATCCGCCCTGGCGCGTAGATCTACGGCCCGGGGGTCGTAGATCCGCGCGCCGCGCGAAGGCGATCTGCGCGTATTGGCCGATGTTTTGCCTAGTCGGCGGAGGCGATGCTGACTAACATGAGCCAACATGCGGAAATACCGTCGCTAACCTGGGACGATTTGGGCGTGGTCGAGTTGCTGCCGACCGGAACGGTGACGTTGCTGCTGGCCGATGTCGAGGGCTCGACGCGGCTGTGGGAAACGCGACCCGAGGAGATGACGGCCGCGCTGGTCCAGCTGAACAAGACGGTGAACGAAGCGATCGCCTCGCACGACGGGGTGCGCCCGCTCGAACAGGGTGAGGGCGACAGCTTTGTGGCCGCCTTCGCGCGGGCGTCCGACGCGGTGGCATGTGCGCTGGAGTTGCAGCGGGCCCCGCTGGCCCCGATCCGGCTGCGCATCGGAATCCACACCGGCGAGATCCAGCTGCGCGACGACGCCAACTACGCCGGCCCGACGATCAATCGCACCGCGCGGCTGCGCGACTTGGCGCATGGTGGCCAGACCGTGTTGTCCGGGGTGACCGAATCGCTGGTCGTCGACCGCCTTCCCGAGGACGTCTGGCTGGCCGATCTGGGCAGCCATCCCTTGCGGGACCTCCCGCGTCCCGAACGGGTCGTGCAGGTGTGTCATCCGGACCTGCGCAACGAGTTCCCGCCGCTGCGCGTCCGCACAGCTGTTGTGGCGCAGAACCTTCCCGCCCAGTTGACGAGCTTTGTCGGCCGCCAAGCGCAACTGGGCGAATTGCGGGACATCGTCACCGCCAACCGGCTGGTGACGCTGACCGGAGCCGGCGGCGCGGGAAAGACCAGGCTGGCCGTCGAAAGCGCCGCACGAGTGGCCGCGGACTTCTCCGATGGGGTCTGGTACGTCGACCTCGCGCCGATCACCATCCCGGAAGTGGCGCCGGTGACCGTCGCCCGCACGCTGGGACTGCCCGATCAACCGGGCCGCTCCACCATGGATCTGCTCGTTCGGTTCTTCGGCGACAAGAAGATCTTGCTGCTGCTCGACAACTGTGAGCACCTGCTTGACGCATGCGGCGCGATGGCCATCGAATTGCTGGCGGCCTGCCCACAATTGACGATCCTGGCCACCAGCCGCGAGCCGCTGGGCTTGCCCGGGGAGCTGAGTTGGCGGGTTCCGTCGCTGTCCCTTGCCGACGAGGCCATCGAATTGTTCACCGACCGGGCGCGGCGTGCCCGTCCCGAATTCGTTGTGACAGAGGAAAACCGGGCACTGCTCGAGCAGATCTGCGAGCGTCTGGACGGCATGCCATTGGCGATCGAGCTCGCCGCCGCGCGGGTTCGGGCGCTGTCGTTGCATCAGATCGTGGACAGCCTGCATGACCGGTTCCGGTTGCTCACCGGGGGTGCGCGCACCGCGGTGCGCCGCCAGCAGACGCTGCGAGCCTCGGTGGATTGGTCGCACGCGCTACTGACAGAACCGGAGCAGGTGCTGTTTCGGCGGCTGGCCGCGTTCGCCGGCGGTTTCGACCTGGATGCTGCCCAAGCCGTCGGCGCCGACAGCGATGTCGAAAGCTACCAGCTGCTGGATCAATTGAGCTTGCTGGTCGACAAATCTCTCGTCGTCGCCGACGACACCGCCGACGGGATGCGCTACCGCTTGCTGGAGACGGTGCGCCAGTACGCCCAGGAAAAGCTCGGCGAATCCGGTGAGGCCGACGACGTTCGCACGCGCCACCGCGACTACTACACGGCCAGGGCCATTGACTTTGAGTCACATGGGTTGAGTGGCCTTGAGGCGCTGTTGAATTGGGCACAGAGCGAAATCGACAACCTGCGAGCCGCCTACAGCTGGAGCCTGGAGAAATCCGAGCCGGAGATTGCGCTGGAGCTGGTGTCCGCGGTACAGCAGGTCTGGATCCGCTGCGGGCGGTTCCGGGAAGGACTGGCGGGGTTCGACGCGCTCTTGACTGACGAAACGCGATCGCACGTCACTCCCGCGGCCTGGGTGCGCGGGGTCGCCTATCACGGTGTGTTGTGCGCGTGGGCGGGGGCCCGCGGGGATGTGGACCGTTCCCGCGAGGCGTTGGCGATCGCTCGTGAGCTCGACGTCCCGGCGTTGCTCGCCCTGGCCCTGGTCGGGCGGGGCGCGTTGGCACTCTACGAGGTCGACAAACTGGAGTCCTACGTTGACGAGGCCATCGACCTGGTTCGTGCGATCGATGATCGGTGGAGTCTGTGTCAGACTCTTGCCTATCTGGCGGTGACGAATTGCTATGCAGGTGAACCAATTCCGATGCGGGCGGCGGCGGAAGAAGGACGTGACCTTGCCGACGCGCTCGGCGACCGGTTCTTCTCCCGGAACTGTCGGACGTGGTTGGGTCTCGCGCTGTGCATGCAGGGCCATCTCACCGAGGCGCAAGAGGTCCTGCATGCGTTGGCCGAGGAAGCAGAGGCTGCCCGCGATCTCCCGATGACGGTCTTCGGTCAAGTGGGCTATGGACAGGTGCTCGCCTTCCAGGGGCGGGCGGCCACCTTGTTAACCTCGGCGCGATCCGCCTTCAATGCCGCCGAGGCGATGGGTGGACTCTACGGAGACACCATGTATGCGATGTTTGCGCATGCGGCCCTGATTACCGGCGATGGCGCGGGCGCACGGCAGGCAGCCGAAGAGGCGTGGCGGCATACGGTTCCGGCGCGCGAGCTTTACGCGAGGTGTTTCAATCCGATGGCCGAGGCCGCGCTGGCATGCGGTGACGTCGCCGCCGCCCGCCGTTGGGTCGATGACACCGTCGCGATGGTCCCGGGTTGGCACCAAATGGGTGCGCGAACGGTGCGGGCGCACATCGCGTTAGCCCAAGGCGATCTCGACCAGGCCGAGCGCGACGCACACGAAGCCCTCGTGATCGCCGCCCGCACCCAGGGATATCTGCGGGTGGCCGACGCGTTGGAATGCCTCGTCCGATTGGCTGCCGGCGTCGGCACCCATTCATACGGGGCCCGCCTGCTCGGCGCGTCCGCCGCGATCCGCGAGCGCATGGGTCATGCCCGCTTTGCGTTGTATCGGGAGGGCTACGACTCGGCGGTGGCGGCCATACGAGAAGGATTGGGGCAGAATGCCTTTGACGCCGCCTGGGCGGAAGGGGCCGCGCTGTCCACCGAAGAGGCGATCGCCTACGCGCAACGCGGGCGTGGCGAACGCAAACGCCCGAGTAGCGGCTGGGAATCTCTGACGCCCATGGAGAACGATGTGGTACGCCTGGTCCGTGAAGGCCTGGACAACAAGGAGATCGGCGCGCGGCTTTTCATCTCGCCGCGCACCGTCCAGACGCACCTCACCCACGTCTACTCGAAGCTCGGCCTGACATCCCGGGTCCAGCTGGTGCAGGAAGCGGGCCGTCGCTCCTGAATTTACTTCGCCGCGACGACGAATCCGCGGATGATCGCGTCGATGTCCGTCGACTCCGCGGCGGCCTGGTTGGCCATGCTGGTGATGGTCAGCTGCACCAGGTAGCGCTTGTGGTCCGGCGGCGGACCGGTGGGGATGACGATGCGGTTCCAGCTGTGTAGCCGCATGCCGTCGAGGTCGTAGCTGCCCTGGATCATCGACGACGGGAAGCCGCTGTACGGCGTGCCCGAGGCGTCCAGCTGCTTGAAGTTCTCGAACAGGCGCGCATCGTCGTTGCCGTGCTTGATGACTTCGGCCGGGTCGAAATCCCCGTTCAGCTGGAAGACCACCAGCCGCGCCGTCGGAAATTTACCGCCCTTGGAGATGATCAAGGTTTGCGGTGTGATGTTGGGACTGGTGAACGGCGCCCAGCCCTGCGGCGTCGGGATCGAGATCGTCAGGCCGGGAACGGATTCCGGTGCCACGGGTTGGCCGGTAACCCCGATGCTTTGCAGATACTGCGACAGGGGGACCGGCTTTGCCGTCGGGGTGGTGGTAGAGGTCGTCGGCGTCTTCGACAAGATCGATTGATAGTCAGGAGCTTTCGGGGCGCACCCGGCGGCCGACACGGCCAGTGCAACTATCGCGGCACCGGCCGCGCAGCTGCCGAACCGATTCACAGAATCTCGCGGACCGCGTCGATCGGGCGGGCCAGCCGAGTGCCCTTCGTCGTGACGACGAAGGGCCGTTCGATCAGGATCGGGTGTTCGACCATGGCGTCGAGCAATTGCTCATCGGTCGCGTCGGCGAGATTGAGCTCCTCATACAGCGATTCACGCTTGCGCACCGCCGTACGCACGTCGATGCCGGCGTCGCGGATCATCTTCACCAGCTCGGCACGCGACGGCGGGTTCTTCAGGTACTCGACGACTTCGGGCTCAAGGCCGCTGTCGCGCAACAGGTCCAGCGTCTTGCGGGAGGTGCTGCAGCGGGGGTTGTGGTAGATGACGGTGTCGGCCATTTAGGCGTCCCCGTCGAACAGCCCTGTGACCGAGCCGTTTTCGAACACGGCACGGATGGTGCTGGCCAGCAGTGGCGCGATGGACAGGACCGTCAGCTGCGGGAAACGCTTCTCCTCACCGATCGGCAAGGTGTTCGTCACGATCACCTCCCGGGCGCCGCAGCCGGCCAGCCGCTCGGCCGCCGGGTCGGAGAGCACACCGTGCGTCGCGGCGATCACCACGTCGGCCGCGCCGTCGTCGTGCAGCAGCTTGACCGCGCCGGCGATGGTGCCACCCGTGTCGATCATGTCGTCGATCAAGACGCAGGTGCGTCCCGCCACCTCACCGACGACGCGGTTGGACACCACCTGGTTGGGCACCCGCGGGTCGCGGGTCTTGTGGATGAACGCCAGCGGGACACCGCCCAGGGCGTCGGCCCATTTCTCGGCGATGCGCACCCGGCCGGAGTCGGGGGAGACGACCACCATGTTGCCGTCGGGGTAGTTGTCCCGGATGTAGCCGGTGAGCAGGTTCTGCCCGCGCATGTGATCGACGGGCCCGTCGAAGAAGCCCTGGATCTGATCGGTGTGCAGGTCGACGGTCACGATCCGGTCGGCGCCGGCGGTCTTGAGCAGGTCGGCGACCAGGCGCGCCGAGATCGGTTCGCGGCCGCGGTGCTTCTTGTCTTGGCGGGCGTAGGGGTAGAACGGCATGACGGCGGTGATCCGCTTGGCGCTGCCCCGCTTGAGCGCGTCGATCATGATGAGCTGTTCCATCAGCCAGTTGTTCACCGGCGCCGGCGCCGACTGCAACACGAAGGCGTCGCACCCGCGGACCGATTCGTGGAACCGGACGAAGATCTCGCCGTTGGCGAACTCGCGCGCGGTCTGCGCGGTGACGTGGACGTCGAGCTCCTTGGCCACCTGCTCGGCCAGCTCGGGGTGCGCCCGACCGGAGAAGAGCATCAAATTTTTGCGGTTATCGGTCCAGTCGTGGCTCACCGTGCTGCCCTTGCCGTTCGGATCCCAATGGAAGTGCCCATCGTACGAAGCGAATCGTACGGAAATGTGGCCGGGTTGCCAGCTACCGACGTCACGATGTCTGTTCGGTTTCTGCGGCGGGCGGCTGGCCGGTGGCCTTTTCGGCGGCCTCGGCCGCTTGCGCGGCGGCGCTGCCGGGGCGCTTGCGGTGCACCCAGCCCTCGATGTTGCGTTGCGGACCTGCGGAGACCGCCAGCGTTCCCGGCGGGACGTCGTTGCGCACCACGGTGCCCGCGCCGGTGTAGGCGCCGTCGCCGACCGTCACCGGAGCCACGAACATGGTGTCCGACCCGGTGCGGACGTGCGAACCGATGGTGGTCCGCCGCTTGGATTCGCCGTCGTAGTTGACGAACACGCTGGACGCGCCGATGTTGCTGTGCTCGCCGATGTCGGCGTCCCCGACATAGGTCAGGTGCGGCACTTTGGAGCCGGTGCCGATGGTGGAGTTCTTGGTCTCGACGAACGCGCCCAGCTTGCCGTCGTCGCCCAGCACGGTGCCGGGCCGCAGGTAGGTGAACGGGCCGACGGTGGCCCCGGCGCCGATGGACGACGAGGTGCCGTGGGTCCGCACCACCGAGGCGCCGTCGCCGACGCTGACGTCGGTCAGGGTGGTGTCCGGGCCAACGACGCAGTGCCCGCCGACCTGGGTGCGGCCCAGCAGCTGAGTCCCGGGGTGGATCACGGTGTCGCGGCCGATCGTCACGTCGACGTCGATCCAGGTGGTGGCCGGGTCGACGATGGTGACGCCGGCCATCTGGTGGGCGGCGACGATGCGCCGGTTGAGCTCGGCGCCCAGCTGCGCGAGCTGGACCCGGTTGTTGACGCCGGCCACCAGCGCGCTGTCGTCGACGTGGCGGGCGTGGATCGCCAGGCCGTCGCCGCGCAGGATGGCGATGACGTCGGTCAGATACAGCTCCTGCTGGGCGTTGTTGGAGCTCAACCGGTTCAGCGCCGAGCGCAACGCCGCGATGTCGAAGGCGTAGACGCCGGCGTTGACCTCGCGGATCTCGCGCTGGGATTCGGTGGCGTCGGCGTGCTCCACGATCGCCGTGACCTGGTTGTCCTGGGTGCGCAGGATGCGGCCGTAGCCGCTGGGGTCGCTCAACGTCGTGGTCAGCACCGTGGCCGCGGCCGGCGCCGCGCTATGGGCGGCGATGAGGTCGGCGAGGGTGTCGGCGTCCAGCAGCGGGGTGTCGCCCGAGGTGACGACGACCACCCCGGCGTAGTCCTCGGGCAGCGCGGACAGGCCGCACAGGACGGCGTCGCCGGTGCCCCGCGGCCGGTCCTGCAGGGCCACGTCGATGGGGCGTCCGAGGGCGTCGGCCCAGTCGGCGACGAGCGGGGCGATGCGCTCGTGATCGTGGCCCAGCACCACGGCCAGGTGCTGCGGCGCCACCTTGGCGATCGCGTGCAGGAGGTGGGACAGCATGCTGCGCCCGCCGATGGTGTGCAGCACCTTCGGGGTGTCCGACCGCATCCGGGTGCCGGGCCCGGCCGCGAGCACCACGACCGCGGTATCACCAGGAGACGACATCAACCCTCCTTTTCGGGTTCGTCCCGCGCGGGCTGCGCGCGGAAGCGCCGACACGCCGTCAAGCGTGTCACCTCATCTGCGGTGAAGGCAAAAAATCGAGCCGCGGGAGACCCGCGCTCGATTCGGAGGAAGCTCCGTCGCCAGGACTCGAACCTGAACTATCTGAACCAAAATCAGAGGTGCTGCCGATTACACCACGACGGATCGCCAAGAAGACTTTAGTCGGCTTAGTCGGATGACGATGCGGGGCGCTTGCGGCCCGAGGAGGAATCCGACAATCCGGGCCTAGTCGGATGACGATGCGGGGCGCTGGTCGCCCACCGAACCGCCCACCGCCCGATACGCTGATTGACGTGGCCGTGCTGGACCCCCAAACGCAAAAGGAACCGGACAAGGAGGTTCGGGCGCCGCGCGCGCGGATGACCGGCACCGAACGTCGCCAACAACTCATCGGCATCGCGCGTTCGCTGTTCGCCGAGCGCGGGTATGAAGGCACCTCGATCGAGGAGATCGCGCTGCGGGCCAACGTGTCCAAGCCGGTCGTCTACGAGCATTTCGGGGGCAAAGAGGGCCTCTATGCCGTCGTCGTCGACCGGGAGATGTCGGCGCTGCTGGACGGCATCACCTCGTCGCTGACCAACAACCGCTCCCGGGTGCGGGTCGAGCGGGTCGCCCTTGCCCTGCTCACCTACGTCGAAGAGCGCACCGACGGCTTCCGGATCATGATCCGCGACTCACCGGCCGCGATCAGCTCGGGCACCTACTCGAGCCTGCTCAACGACGCCGTCAACCAGGTCAGCTCCATCCTGGCCGGTGATTTCTCCCGTCGCGGCCTGGATCCGGGGCTGGCTCCTCTCTACGCCCAGGCGCTGGTGGGCTCGGTGTCGATGACCGCGCAGTGGTGGCTCGACACCCGCGAGCCCAAGAAGGAAGTGGTGGCCGCGCACCTGGTCAACCTCATGTGGAACGGGCTGATCGGGCTGGAGGCCGACCCCCGCCTGCAGGACGAGTAGACCGCGACGGGCTACCCGCAGTCGCGCGCCATCAGGTCGGCGACGGTCTCGCGGCGAACCAGTTCGCGGGCCCGGCCATCCTTGACGGCCACCAGCGACGGCCTGCCGACCATGTTGTAGTTGGACGCCATGCTGTGGTGGTAGGCGCCGGTGCACGCCACGGCCAGCAGGTCGCCGGGGCGCAGATCCGCCGGCAACTCGATGTCGCGGGCGATCTCGTCGCCCGATTCACAGTGCCGGCCGGCCACGGTGACGGTCTGCTTGAGCCCCAGCGGATGCCGGTTGGCCAGCGCGACGGCGTACTGCGCGCCGTACAGCGCCACCCGCGGGTTATCGCTCATGCCGCCGTCGACGGCGACGAAGGTGCGACCGCCGAATTGCGTCTTCACCGAGCGCACCCGATACAGGGTCACGCCGGCGCGGCCGCTGATGGCCCGGCCCGGTTCCACCACGATCTGCGGGCGGGGGAACTGCTCGGCGGCGCAGGCCTCGTCGAGGGCGTCCTCGATCGCCGCGGCCAGCTCGTCGAGATCCAGCTCGCGGTCGCCGGGAACGTACGGGATCGCATGTCCGCCACCGATGTTCAGCTCGGTGAGGATGACGCCGTGCCGGGCCCGGATGTCGGCCATCGCGGCGATCATCCGCCGAATGGCCTCGCCGTACAGGGCGGCGTCGCTGACCTGCGAGCCGATGTGGCAGTGCAGGCCGACCAGGTCGAGGATGGGGTGCGCCAGCACGCGGGCCACCGCGTCGGCGGCGTGGTCGCCGGCGAGCGTGAAGCCGAACTTCTGGTCGCTGACGCCGGTGGTGACGGCGCGGTGCCCGTGGATGTCGATGTCGGGCGTCACCCGGATGAGCACCCGCTGGCGCCGCCGCGCCAGGCCGGCGAGGTAGGCGATCTCCATGCAGGAGTCCACCACGATGCGCCCCACCCCGGCGCGCACGGCGTCGCGCAGCTCGTCGGGCGATTTCGCGTTGCCGTGCATGACGAGGCGGGCCGGGTCCACGCCGCCGGTCAGGGCCGTGGCCAGTTCACCGGCCGAGCAGACGTCGACGCCCAGGCCCTCGTCGCGGGCCCAGCCTGCCACCGCGGTGCTCAGCAGCGACTTGCCGGCGTAGACGACCTCGACCCCGCGCAGGGTCCGGCGATAGCGGCGGGCGCGATGCCGGAAGTCGGCTTCGTCGATCACGTAGGCCGGGGTGTTGAACTCGTCGGCGATATCGGCCAACGCCACACCGCCGACGCACAGCCTGCCCTCCTCGTCGGGATGGGCGGTGAGGGGCCAGATCGCCGGGTCGAAGCGCGGCGGAGCCGCGTGGCCGAGCGACGGCAGAATGTCCAGCAATGTCATGAATCCAACGTGCGCCCGCGGGCGCACGCGTAGAGCTTTCTTGACGATCCCTTGACGACGCCGAGCCCAATATTGACGCGGATCGGCGTGTCCGGCGGTCCCCCGCCCGGCGACGGCGAGCGCCGCGTCGGCGGGAGGAAG
This sequence comes from Mycobacterium paraintracellulare, assembly GCF_000276825.1. NCBI lineage: Bacteria > Bacillati > Actinomycetota > Actinomycetes > Mycobacteriales > Mycobacteriaceae > Mycobacterium > Mycobacterium paraintracellulare. Next base: position 1,055,909 of record NC_016948.1, read on the forward strand.
GAGCCGGGCAAGCCGCCCTAGAATGGAATTCATCATGACCGCACCGGGGGCTGCTCGCCCAGAAACCCCGATCGCGGGGCTCGTTGAATTGGCGCTCACCGCGCCGACCTTCCAGCAGCTGATCGACAGCGCGGCCGCGTCGCCGGCCGAATTGCACCTGGTGGGTCCAGCCAGCGCACGGTTGTTTGTGGCCAGCGCGCTGGCGCGGTTGGGTCCTTTGCTGGTAGTCACCGCGACCGGGCGCGAAGCCGACGACCTGACCGCTGAACTGCGCGGCGTCTTCGGCGATGCCGTCGCGGTCTTCCCGTCCTGGGAGACGCTGCCGCACGAGCGGCTCTCGCCCGGCGTCGACACCGTCGGCGCCCGCCTGACCGTGCTGCGGCGCCTGGCCCACCCCGACGACGCGCGGCTGGGCCCTCCCCTTCAGGTCGTGGTCACCGCGGCCCGCTCGCTGCTGCAGCCGATGACACCGCAGCTCGGCCTGATCGAGCCGGTCACATTGAGCGTCGGTGCGGAAGTCGAATTCGAGGGCGTGATCGCCCGGCTGGTCGAACTGGCCTACACCCGGGTCGACATGGTGGGCCGGCGCGGCGAGTTCGCCGTGCGCGGCGGCATTCTCGACGTCTTCCCGCCGACCGCCGAGCACCCGGTGCGCATCGAGTTCTGGGGTGACGAGGTCAGCGAGATGCGGATGTTCTCCGTCGCCGATCAGCGGTCGATCCCGGAGATCGAGGTCGACACCCTGATCGCGGTGCCCTGCCGCGAGCTGCTGCTCACGGAGGAGGTGCGGCAACGGGCCGCCGAGCTGTCCGCGCGGCACCCCGCGACCGAGCCCGCCATCACCGGCAGCGTCACCGACATGCTGGCCAAGCTCGCCGAGGGCATCGCGGTGGACGGCATGGAGGCGCTGCTGCCGGTGCTTCGGCCGGGCGAACACGTGCTGCTCACCGACCAGCTGGCGCAGGGCACGCCGATATTGCTGTGCGACCCGGAGAAGATCCGGACCCGCGCCGCCGACCTGATCAAGACCGGTAGCGAATTCCTCGAGGCCTCGTGGTCGGCGGCGGCCATGGGCACGGACGCCCCCGTCGACGTCGCGCAATTCGGCGGGTCCGGGTTCGCCGAGCTGGATGACGTGCGGGCCGCGGCCGCCAATGGCGGGCATCCGTGGTGGACGTTGAGCCAGTTGTCCGACGAGTCGGCCGTCGAGCTGGACATCCGGGCGGCGCCCTCGGCGCGCGGCCATCAGCACGACATCGACGGCATCTTCGCGATGCTGCGCGCGCACGTCACCACCGGCGGCTACGCCGTCGTCGTCGCCCCCGGCGCCGGCACCGCGCACCGCGTGGTGGAACGGCTCGCCGAATGCGACACCCCGGCCGCCATGCTGGAATCCGGGGCCGCAGGCCAAGTTCGACCTAAAAAGGGGATAGTCGGCGTGCTCAAGGGCCCGCTGCACGACGGCGTCATCATCCCCGGCGCCACGCTGGTGGTGATCACCGAGACCGACCTCACGGGCAGCCGGGTCGCCGCCGTCGAGGGCAAGCGGCTGGCGGCCAAGCGGCGCAACACCGTTGACCCGTTGGCGCTGACCGCCGGTGATCTCGTCGTGCACGATCAGCACGGCATCGGCCGGTTCGTGGAGATGGTCGAGCGCACCGTCGGCGGCGCCCGGCGCGAGTATTTGGTGCTGGAGTACGCGTCCAGCAAGAACCGTGGTGGCGCGGCCAAAAATACAGACAAGCTTTATGTCCCAATGGATTCGCTGGATCAGCTGTCGCGGTACGTCGGCGGGCAGGCGCCGGCGCTGAGCAAGCTCGGCGGCAGCGACTGGGCGAACACCAAGACCAAGGCGCGCCGCGCGGTGCGCGAGATCGCCGGCGAGCTGGTGTCCCTGTACGCCAAGCGACAGGCCAGCCCCGGGCACGCGTTCGGCCCGGACACCCCGTGGCAGGCCGAGATGGAAGACGCGTTCGGGTACACCGAGACCGTCGACCAGCTGACCGCGATCACCGAGGTCAAGGGGGACATGGAAAAGCCGATCCCGATGGACCGGGTGATCTGCGGCGATGTGGGCTACGGCAAGACCGAGATCGCGGTGCGGGCGGCGTTCAAGGCGGTCCAGGACGGCAAGCAGGTGGCCGTGCTGGTGCCCACCACGCTGCTGGCCGACCAGCACCTGCAGACCTTCACCGACCGGATGACCGGGTTCCCGGTGACCGTCAAGGGCCTGTCCCGGTTCACCGACCCCGCGGAGTCCAAGGCCGTGATCGAGGGCCTGGCCGACGGGTCGGTGGACGTGGTGATCGGCACGCACCGGCTGTTGCAGACGGGGGTGCGCTGGAAGGACCTCGGCCTCGTCGTCGTCGACGAGGAGCAGCGGTTCGGCGTCGAGCACAAGGAGCACATCAAGTCGCTGCGCACCCACGTCGACGTGCTGACCATGAGCGCCACCCCGATCCCGCGCACGCTGGAGATGAGCCTGGCCGGGATCCGCGAGATGTCGACGATCCTGACCCCGCCCGAGGAGCGCTACCCGGTGCTGACCTACGTCGGCCCGCACGACGACAAGCAGGTCGCGGCCGCCTTGCGCCGCGAGCTGCTGCGCGACGGGCAGGTCTTCTACGTGCACAACCGGGTCAGCTCCATCGACCGGACGGCGGCGAAGATCCGGGAGCTGGTGCCCGAGGCGCGGGTGGTCGTCGCGCACGGGCAGATGCCCGAAGAACGGCTGGAACGCACGGTGCAGGGGTTCTGGAACCGCGAATACGACATCCTGGTGTGCACCACGATCGTGGAGACCGGGCTGGACATCTCCAACGCCAACACGCTGATCGTCGAGCGCGCCGACACCTTCGGCCTCTCGCAGCTGCACCAGCTGCGCGGCCGGGTCGGCCGCAGCCGGGAGCGCGGCTACGCCTACTTCCTGTATCCGCCGCATGCGCCGCTGACCGAGACCGCCTACGACCGGCTGGCCACCATCGCGCAGAACAACGAGCTCGGCGCGGGCATGGCGGTCGCGATGAAGGACCTCGAGATCCGCGGCGCCGGAAACGTGTTGGGCGTCGAGCAGTCCGGGCACGTCGCCGGCGTCGGCTTCGACCTGTACGTCCGCCTGGTGGGCGAGGCCGTGGAGGCCTACCGCGCGGCCGCCGACGGCCACACCGTCACGACGGCCGAGGAGCCGAAGGACGTGCGCATCGACCTGCCGGTCGATGCGCACCTGCCGCCGGACTACATCGCCAGCGACCGGCTGCGGCTCGAGGCGTACCGCCGGCTGGCCGCGGCGGCCTCCGACGGCGAGATCGACGCGGTCGTGGAGGAACTCGTCGACCGCTACGGCGCGCTGCCCGAGCCGGCCCTGCGGCTGGTGGCGGTGGCCCGGCTGCGGCTGCTGTGCCGCGCCGCGGGCATCACCGAGGTGTCGGCGCCCTCGGCGGCCACCGTGCGGCTCTCGCCGATGACGCTGCCGGATTCGGCGCAGGTGCGGCTCAAGCGGATGTATCCGGCGGCGGGCTACCGCGCCACGACCTCCACCGTGCAGGTTCCCATCCCGCGCGCCGGCGGCGTCGGCGCGCCGCGGCTGCGCGATGTCGAGCTGGTGCAGATGGTGGCCAACCTGGTGACGGCATTGCAGGGCAAGGCGCAGACGGATATTGGTATAACGAGTTCACCTGCGGCGATGACGAGTGAGGGGCGCTAAATGATCCGCGCCGGCGACGATGCAGAGCGCAGCGATGAGGAGGAGCGGCGCCAATGATCGTCGTGTTGTTCGACCCCCGCCGCCCTTCGCTGGTCCCCATCGAAGCCATCGAGCATCTCGCCGGTGAGGTGCAGTACACCGAGGAGATGCCCGTCGCGGTGCCCTGGTCGTTGTCGGCGGCGCGTCCGGTGCACTCCGGTGCGGACGCGCCGGTGCTGCTGTCGTCCGACCCCGACCACCCGGCCGTGACCGCCCGCCTGGCGGCCGGGGCCCGGCTGATCTCGGCGCCCGAGACGCCGCGCGGCGAACGGCTGGTCGACGCCGTGGCCATGATGGACAAACTGCGCACCGCCGGGCCGTGGGAGAGTGAGCAAACCCACGATTCGCTGCGCAGGTTTTTGTTGGAGGAAACCTACGAGCTGCTGGACGCGGTGGGCAGCGGCAACGCCGACCAGCTGCGCGACGAACTCGGCGACGTGCTGCTGCAAGTCCTCTTCCACGCCCGCATCGCCGAGGAGGCGCCGCAGTCCGCCTTCACCATCGATGACGTCGCCGCAGCCCTGATGCGCAAGCTGGGCAACCGGGTCCCGGGAGTGCTTGCCGGGCAATCGATTTCGCTCGAAGAGCAGTTGGCCCAGTGGGAAGAGCGCAAGGCGTCCGAAAAGCCGCGCAAGTCGGTGATGGACGACGTGCACACGGGGCAGCCCGCGCTTGCGCTCGCCCAGAAGGTGATTCAGCGCGCCGGCAAAGCCGGTGTGCCCGCCGACCTGATCCCCGACGAAATTACCTCGATCCGCGTGTCGGCCGATGTCGATGCCGAAAGCGCTCTGCGCACAGCGGTTCTGGACTTCGTCGACACGGTTCGCGGTGCGGAACGGGCGATCGCCACGGCGCGCCGCGGGGGAGACGTCCCCGACGAGTTCGACGTGGCCCCGCTCGGTGAAGTCTCCGAACAGGAGTGGCGCGAGCACTGGCCGACGGGTGACTCGGCCCCCAAGGGGGCCGCCACCGACGCCGTTGCCGACGAGGCCTGAGCGCGCGACGACGCCTCGCAGGCGGGCGCGCCACGGTTATTTCCCGCCCGCCGTCACCGGAGAGAGCGGTCGCCGCGGTGTTTGCCGGATTTGTCCTCGGCGCGTCGGTAATATCGCGGATGAGGTTGCGAATCCCCGTGGTCAGCGTTGGTCTGACCGCGCTAGCCAAGGCGGCCAGCAGCTAATCGGTAATTAGCTGAACCCGGCACGACGCCGGTGCGCCGAGGCCCGACGCGACCGAGCGGTCCCCGAACGCATGGGACGATGGTGTGGCGGAAGTTGGTGCAGGCGAGTTTAGGGGAGCTCAGGAAAGCATGGTGTCGCCGAGGCGTTGGATGCGCGCGGCCGCCGTGATCGGCGCGACCGCGATCGTTCTGGCCTCCAGTTGCACGTGGCAACTCAGCCTGTTCATCCCCGACGGCGTGCCGCCCCCCGCGGGTGACCCGGTGCCGCCGGTGGACACGCACGCCAGCGGTCGGCCCGCGGAACAGTTGCGCGACTGGGCCCAACCACGGTCGGCGGCCTTGGAGATCCCGCTGATCGCGCTCGAGGCCTATGCGTACGCGGCCCGGGTCGCCGAAGTCGAGAACCCGAAGTGCCACATCGCCTGGACCACGCTGGCGGGCATCGGACAGGTCGAGAGCCACCACGGCACCTACCGCGGCGCCACGCTGGCCCCCAACGGGGATGTCAGCCCGCCGATCCGCGGCGTCCGACTCGACGGCAGCGGCGGGACGCTGCGCATCGTCGACACCGACGAGGACCTCACCGACGGCGACGGCGTGACGCGTGCCATGGGGCCGATGCAGTTCATCCCCGAGACGTGGCGGCTCTATGGTGTCGACGCTCACAACGACGGCCGCGTCAGCCCCGACAACATCGACGACGCCGCGCTCGCCGCGGCGGGCTACCTGTGTTGGCGCGGAAAGGATCTCGCGACGCCGCGGGGATGGATCACCGCGCTGCGGGCCTACAACAATTCCGGGGTCTACGCGCGGGCGGTCCGGGATTGGGCGACCGCTTACGCGAAAGGTCACCCGCTATAGCAGGATGTATCGCTGACCCAGGCCTTACGCGAACAAGGAGAACCCCAGTGCCGATTATCGAGCAGGTCGGGGCCCGCGAGATCCTCGATTCCCGCGGCAACCCGACAGTCGAGGTCGAGATTGCCCTGATCGACGGGACCTTTGCCCGCGCGGCGGTGCCGTCGGGCGCGTCGACGGGCGAGCACGAGGCCGTCGAGTTGCGCGACGGTGGCGAGCGCTATGCCGGCAAGGGTGTGCAGAAGGCCGTGCAGGCGGTGCTGGACGAGATCGGCCCGGCGGTGATCGGCCTCAACGCCGACGATCAGCGGCTGGTCGACCAGGCGCTGCTGGACCTGGACGGCACGCCCGACAAGTCGAGGCTGGGCGGCAACGCGATCCTGGGTGTGTCGCTGGCCGTGGCCAAGGCGGCCGCCGATTCCGCCGAGTTGCCGCTTTTCCGCTACCTCGGCGGCCCGAACGCGCACATCCTGCCGGTGCCGATGATGAACATTCTCAACGGCGGCGCGCACGCCGACACCGCCGTCGACATCCAGGAGTTCATGGTGGCGCCGATCGGTGCGCCCAGCTTCGCCGAGGCGCTGCGCTGGGGCGCCGAGGTGTATCACTCGCTGAAATCGGTGCTCAAGAAGCAGGGCTTGAGCACGGGCCTGGGCGACGAGGGCGGCTTCGCCCCCGACGTGGCGGGCACCACGGCCGCCCTGGACCTGATCAGCCGGGCCATCGACTCGGCCGGCTTCAAACTCGGCGCCGACGTGGCGCTGGCCCTCGACGCGGCGGCCACCGAGTTCTTCACCGACGGGGCGGGTTACAAATTCGAGGGCAGCACCCGCACCGCGGAGCAGATGACCGAGTTCTACGCCGGGCTGCTCGGGTCTTATCCGCTGGTGTCCATCGAAGACCCACTGTCGGAAGACGATTGGGATGGCTGGGTAGCCCTGACCGCGGCCATCGGTGACCGGCTGCAGATCGTCGGCGACGACATCTTCGTCACCAATCCCGAACGCCTGGAAGAGGGTATCGACAAGGGTGTGGCAAACGCGTTGCTGGTCAAGGTGAATCAGATCGGCACGCTGACCGAGACGCTCGACGCCGTCGCGCTGGCCCATCACAGCGGCTACCGCACGATGATGAGCCATCGCAGCGGCGAGACCGAGGACACCACGATCGCCGACCTGGCGGTGGCGGTCGGCAGCGGGCAGATCAAGACCGGTGCGCCCGCCCGCAGCGAGCGCGTCGCCAAATACAACCAGCTGCTGCGGATCGAGGAGGCGCTCGGCGATGCCGCCCGCTACGCCGGCGATCTCGCCTTCCCGCGGTATACGCCGCCGGAGGCCAAATAGCTTGCCCGGCAAGCCGGATCCGAAGCGGCGTTCCCCGGCATCGCGCCCGGGGAAGGCCGGCGCTTCGGTTCGGCGCCCTCGGTCGGCCAAGCCGTCGTCGAAGCCGTCCGCGCGGACATCGCCCACGGCGAACCACGGCGGCCGCAACGCCACGCAGCAAGAGCATGTCGTCGAACCCATCGCCCGGCAGGCCGCCGAATCGGTTGAGCAGCGCTCCGAGCAACGGCTCGGGTTCACCGCGCGGCGCGCGGCGGTGCTGGCCGCGGTGATCTGCGTGCTGACGCTGACGATCGCCGGACCGGTGCGCACCTATTTCGCGCAGCGCACCGAGATGAATCAGCTGGCCGCCAGCGAGGCGGCGCTGCGCCGTCAGATCGCGGATTTGGAGCAGCGAAAGACCAAACTCGGTGACCCGGCCTACATTGCGGCGCAGGCCCGCGAGCGGCTCGGCTTCGTGAAGCCCGGCGACATCCCGTTCCAGGTTCAGCTTCCCCCGTCGGCGGCCGAGCCGACCCAGCCGGGGTCCCCGTCGGCGAAACCGGTCAACAACGACCCGTGGTACACGTCGCTGTGGCACACCATCGCCGACGCCCCGCACCTGCCGCCGGCCGCGCCGCCTCCCGCGCCGCCGCCCGCCGAAGCCCCGGCCCCGCCGGCCGAACCGGGTCCGTCCGCGCCGAATCCCCCCGGTCCCGGTGGTTGATCGTGCCGACCTGGACGCGGTGGCCCGCCAGCTCGGGCGGGAACCGCGCGGGGTGCTCGAAATCGCCTACCGGTGTCCCAACGGCGAACCCGGCGTGGTGAAGACCGCGCCGAAATTGCCTGACGGAACGCCGTTTCCGACGCTGTACTACCTGACACATCCGGCGCTGACGGCGGCGGCGAGCAGGCTCGAGACGACGGGATTGATGCGCGAGATGACCGAGCGACTGGGCCGCGACGCCGACCTGGCGGCCGCGTACCGGCGCGCGCACGAGTCCTATCTGGCAGAGCGTGACGCGATCGAATCGTTGGGGACGACGTTCACCGGCGGCGGGATGCCCGACCGGGTCAAGTGCTTGCACGTGCTGATCGCGCATTCGCTGGCCAAGGGGCCGGGCGTGAATCCGTTCGGCGACGAGGCGCTGGCGATCCTGGCCGGCGAGCCCGCGATGGCGGGCATTTTGGTGGAGGGCCAATGGTGAACGGCAGGCTCGCGGGAATCGACTGCGGTACCAACTCAATTCGCTTGTTGATCGCCGATGTTGTAGGGCCGGGGCGGCTGCGTGACGTGCATCGGGAGACGCGGATCGTGCGGCTCGGCCAGGGTGTCGACGCGACCGGCGAGTTCGCGGCCGAGGCCATAGCCCGCACCTGGGCGGCGTTAGCGGACTACGCCGCGCTGCTGAAAGCGCATGGGGTGGAGCGGGTGCGGATGGTGGCGACCTCGGCGGCCCGCGATGTCGCCAACCGCGACGACTTCTTCGCGATGACGGCCGACGTGTTGGGCGCGGTGCTGCCCGGTGCGGTGGCCGAGGTGATCAGCGGCGCCGAGGAGGCCGAGCTGTCGTTCCGCGGCGCGGTCGGCGAATTGGACGGTGGGGCCGGACGTTTCGTCGTCGTCGACCTCGGTGGGGGCTCCACCGAAATCGTCGTGGGGGGCGAGGCGGTGGCGGCCAGCTACTCGGCCGACATCGGCTGCGTCCGGCTGACCGAGCGTTGCCTGCATTCGGACCCGCCGACGCCCGCGGAAGTGGCCGCAGCCCGGCAGGTGGTGCGCGAGCGGCTCGAGGTCGCGCTGGGCGTGGTGCCCGTCGAGGGCGCGCGGACGTGGGTCGGATTGGCCGGGACGATGACCACGCTGTCCGCGCTGGCGCACGACTTGCCGGCGTATGACTCTGCGGCCATTCATCTTTCACGCGTCGCCGGTGCGGATCTGTTGGCGGTGTGTGAACGGCTGATCGGGATGACGCGCGCCGAGCGCGCGGCGCTGCCGCCGATGCACGCGGGGCGGGCCGACGTGATCGGCGGTGGTGCGATCGTGGTGGAGGAGTTGGCCCGCGAGTTGCGCGCCCGTGCGGGCATCGAGGAGTTGACGGTGAGCGAGCACGACATTTTGGACGGCATCGTGCTGTCGATCGCCGAATAGGCCGGGTTTAGTCACACCCGCCACATGCGCCCCTCCGGAGGAGGACATGTCAATTGCCCACCTCCGAGCGACAACTTCGGCGGTGTCGTACCCCTGTGCGACCGTCCGGGAATGAACCATGCACTCAAAGGCATCGAGCTGCGTTACGTGCTCACGATGCAGCTGGCCGTTCACGGGCCGGCAACCATCGCCGAACTGATCGAAGCCTTGAACTGGCACCGCTTCTCGGTGCGCGGCAGGCCGTCGAAGGCGATTTCGGACGCGCTGCGATGGGAGATCGGTCGTGGGCGGGTACGGCGACTAGGGCGAGGAAGGTACGGCCCCGGCTACCTGCCGCGCAGCACCGAGCATCGAATCCATCAGCGCGTGCTGGCGTTGCGCGAGGCCGCGGGTTGTCGCTCGGAGGTGGGCAATTGACATGTCCTCCTCCGGAGGGACGCGTGTGGCGGATGGGACTATGTCGGTGGGCGCGGGCGTCATACCTCGAAGCGATAGCCCATGCCCGACTCGGTCAGCAGGTGTTTGGGGTTCGACGGGTCGTCTTCGAGCTTGCGGCGCAGCTGCGCGAGATACACACGCAGGTAATGGGTTTCGGTGGCATAGGCCGGGCCCCACACCTCCTTGAGTAGCTCCTCGCGGCCGACCAACTTGCCGCGATTGCGGACGAGGACCTCGAGCATTCCCCACTCGGTGGGGGTGAGATGGACCTCGCCGCCGTTCTTGCTGACCTTCTTGGCGGCCAAATCGACGGTGAACGATTCTGTTTCGATCACCGGCTGCTCGACTTCGGATGCTGCGGTGTTGCGGCGGACCGCCGCGCGCAGCCGGGCCAGGAACTCGTCCATCCCAAAGGGTTTGGTGACGTAATCGTCGGCGCCGGCGTCCAGCGCCTCCACTTTGTCCGACGAGTCGGTGCGCGCGGACAACACGATCACCGGTGCGGTGAGCCATCCGCGCAGACCCGCCAGGACGTCGATCCCGGAGATGTCGGGCAGGCCGAGGTCGAGGATCACCACGTCGGGCTTGTGCTCGGCGGCGGCGCGCAGCGCGCCCGCGCCGCTCGACGCGGTGACCACCTCATAGCCCCGCACGGACAGGTTGATGCGCAGCGCGCGCAGTATCTGCGGCTCGTCGTCGATCACCAATACGCGCGTCATGTGCGCCGCTCCTCCTCATCGCTGCGCTCTGCATCGTCGCCGGCGCGGGTCATGTGCGCCGCTCCTCCTCATCGCTGCGCTCTGCATCGTCGCCGGCGCGCGTCATGTGCGCCGGTCCTCTATCGATTGCGGCGCAGCCATTTCCACGATCACGGTCAGCCCGCCTCCCGGAGTGTCGGTGGCCGTTATGGTCCCGCCCATCGCCTCGACGAAGCCCCGCGCCACCGACATCCCCAGACCGACGCCGGTGGTGTTGTCGTGATCGCCCAGCCGCTGAAACGCTTCGAAGATCTGCTCCTCGGCCCCGTGGGGTATTCCGGGCCCCTCGTCGATGACGTTGATCAGCACCCGATCGCCCACTCGCCCGGCGTTGACCCGGACCAGGCAGTGGGGCGCGTAGCGCAGCGCGTTGTCGATCAGGTTGGCCAGCACGCGCTCCAGCAGCCCGGCGTCGGCCATCACCATGGCGTCGCCCACGTCCACCTTGACGCGGTCGATGGCGGACCGGAAATAGCCGGTGGCGCCCTTGCCGATGCTGACCAGCGCGCGTTGCACGGTTTCCTCGAGGTACACCCGGCTCAGGTCGGGGTGGATCACCCCGGCGGCCAGCCGCGAGGAATCGAGCAGGTTGCCGACCAGCGCGGTGAGTTGGTCGATGGACTCCTCGATCGTCGCCAGCAACTCCGCGGTGTCGGTGGCGGAGAAGGCGACGTCCTCGGCGCGCAGGCTGGATACCGCGACCTTGGCCGCCGCCAGCGGCGTGCGCAGGTCATGGCTGACCGCGGACAGCAGCGAGCGCCGCAGTTCGTCGGCCCGCACGACCGCCTCGGTTCGGCTGGCCTCCTCGGCGAGTTCCCGCTGCCTGATCAAACCGGCCGCCTGCCTGGCCACCGCGCTGAGCACCCGCCGGTCCCGCGCCGAGAGCTTTCGGCCCGCCAGCAGCATCCAGAATTCGTCGTCACCGACCTCGATCGCGGTGTCCGCGGAATCGACGGTGACGCAGGGATCCCTGCCCACGCAGGCGACGACGTCGCTCGTGGTGCCGCCGCCGCGCGCTTCCTCGCCGGCCCCGCGCAACATCGCGACCGCGCGCTGGGCGTACGTCTCACGCACCCGTTCGAGCAGCGTTTCGAGGTCGGCGCCGCGCAGCACCGAACCCGCGAACAGGGTCAGCAGCTCGGCCTCCTGCGACGCGCGGCGGGCTTCCCGGGTGCGTTTGGCCGCGAAATCGACCAGCACCGCCACCGCGACCGCGATCAGCAGCAGCACCAATTCGGTGATGGCGCTGTTGGGTTCGGCGATGGTGAAGCTGTGCCGCGGGGCAATCAAAAAGTAGTTCAGCAGCAGCCCGGACAGCATCGCCGAAAGCGCCGCGGGCGCAACGCCTCCGAACAACCCGACCAGCAGCACCCCCACAAAGAACAAGGCGCTCTCGCCGCCGGTGTCCAGGTAGGGATCCAGCGCCGTGACGGTGATCGCGCAGATGATCGACGGCACGATGAGCGCCGCCAGCCACGACGTCACCCGCCGTTCGCGCGGCGCGAGCGAGGCCGTGCGAAATCCGCGCTTGGCCTCCTCGTGGGTGACCAGATGCACGTCGATCTTGCCGGACAGCTCGACGATCCTCGGGCCGATACCCTCCTCGAACAGGCGCGCCCAGCGCGACCGCCGCGAGGTGCCGATCACCAGCTGCGTGGCGTTCATCTCGCGCGCGAACTCGAGTAGGGCCGTGGGCACGTCGTCGCCGACGACGGTGTGCAGCGAAGCGTCCAGGCTGGTCGCCAGCTCGCGGATCTTGGCCATCCGGGATTCCGACAGGCCGGCCAGGCCGTCGCCGCGGACGACGTGGACCACCATGAGCTCGGCGGTCGACTTCGACGCGATGCGGGACGCCCGTCGCACCAACGTCTCGGATTCGGGTCCACCGGTGACCGCGACGACAACCCGCTCGCGCGCCTCCCACATGTCGGTGATCTTGTTCTCGGCCCGGTATTTTGCCAGGGCCGTATCGACCTGGTCGGCGAGCCACAGCAGCGCCAGTTCCCTTAGCGCGGTGAGGTTTCCGCGACGGAAGTAGTTCGACAGCGCCGCATCGATGCGATCGGGAGCGTAGACATTGCCATGGGACAACCTGCGCCGCAACGCCTCTGGCGTGATATCGATGAGTTCGACCTGCGCGGCCTGCCGCACGATCAGGTCCGGGACGGTCTCCTTCTGCTCGATCCCGGTGATCTGGGCGACGACGTCGTTGAGGCTTTCCAGGTGCTGCACGTTGACCGTGGAGATCACCGTGATCCCGGCGTCGAGCAACTCCTCGACGTCCTGCCATCGCTTGGGGTTCTTGCTGCCCGGCGCGTTGGTGTGCGCGAGTTCGTCGACGAGGACGACCTGCGGGCGGCGCGCCAGCACGGCCGGCACGTCGAGCTCGGGGAAGCGGCCGCCGCGATACTCGATATAGCGCGGCGGAATGATCTCGATGCCCTCAAGCAGCTCAGCGGTTTTCGCACGCCCATGGGTTTCCACCACGCCCGCCACCAGATCGGTGCCACGCTCCAGCCGCCGATGCGCCTCACCCAGCATCGAATACGTCTTACCCACGCCCGGAGCGGCACCGAGGTAGATGCGTAGCTCCCCCCGCCTGGGTTGGCGGCCGTGGAGGTTGACGTCACTCACGCCAACCATCATCCCCCTTGGCGCTAACTCGTGACGGGATACCGGTGGTCGAGTTGCAGGTTGAGTTGCAGCACATCGACGCACGGCTCACCGAAAAACCCCAGCGCGCGGCCGCTCCGGTACTGCGCCACCACCGCACGGATCTGATCCGGGCTGACACTGCGGGCGTGGGCGACCCGTGCCACTTGGATGTCGGCGTAGGCCGTCGAGATGTTCGGATCGAGGCCGCTGCCGCTGGCGGTGACCGCGTCGGCCGGCACGGCCGGGCTGGCGGGCGCGGCGCCGCGGACGGGCACGGTCTGTCCGATCGAGTAGTCCTCTGCGGTTTGGGCGCATTCGACACGCACCCCCTGGTAGAGGGTGAGGAACGGCGCCGGCGTCGAGCCGCACGGCTCGTTGACGCTGATAACCCGGGTCGGGTGGACGACGTTTCCACGCGCGTCGCGCGGGCCTATCACCGACAGCACCGCGCCCACACCCCCGCCGGTGCAGAACGGCCGCGACCCGTCGACACCTTCCAGCCTGCCCACCGCGGCACTGCGCGCACACACCTGCGTCAGCAGGCTCGGCTTGCCGGGCGCGTCGACGATGCTTTCCGGCCCCAGGTTGCTGCCGCCCGACGAGGTCGGGTCGTAGCCGGCGCCGGCCGCCGAGGGTCGGCTCTGGAAGTATTGCGGCAACGGGTTGCCGCCGGAGTCGGTGAAGGACTGGCCGATCAACCTGCTGCCCACCGGCTTGCCGTCCGCGGTGAGGATCGACCCCTCGGCATGCTCCCGCAATCCCGGAAGCTGCGCGACGGCCCAGACGAATAGGGGATAGGCCAGACCGGTGATCGCGGTCAGCACCAGCAGCGCACGCAGTGCCGCCCAGTGCAGGCGGACGAAATTCGTCATATCAGGACATCCCCGGGATGAATTGGACGATCAGGTCGATCGCCTTGATTCCGGCGAACGGGGCGACGATGCCGCCCAGACCGTAGACATACAGGTTGCGGCTCAACAGTTTTGACGCGCTGCTCGGCGTGTACCGCACACCGCGCAGCGAGAGCGGGATCAGCAACACGATGACGATCGCGTTGAAGACCACCGCGGACAGGATCGCCGATTGCGGGCTGTGCAGCCGCATCACGTTGATCAGGTCCAGGCCGGGGAACAGCGCGACGAACATCGCCGGGATGATCGCGAAGTACTTCGCGATATCGTTGGCGATCGAAAAGGTCGTCAGCGCCCCGCGGGTGATCAGCAGCTGCTTGCCGATCTCCACGATCTCGATGAGCTTGGTGGGATCGGAGTCGAGGTCGACCATGTTGCCGGCCTCTTTGGCGGCCGACGTGCCGGTGTTCATCGCCACACCCACGTCGGCCTGCGCCAAGGCGGGCGCGTCGTTGGTGCCGTCGCCGGTCATCGCCACCAGTTTGCCGCCGGCCTGCTCGCGCTTGATCAACGCGAGCTTGTCCTCCGGGGTGGCCTCGGCCAGGAAGTCGTCGACCCCGGCCTCGTCGGCAATCGCCTTGGCGGTCAACGGGTTATCGCCGGTGATCATCACCGTCCGGATGCCCATCCGGCGCATCTCGTCGAACCGATCCCGCATGCCCTGCTTGACGACGTCTTTGAGGTGGATGACACCGAGCACCCTCGCGTGCCCATCGACGCTTTCCCCGACGACCAGCGGCGTGCCGCCACCGGCGGAGACGCCGTCGACGATCTCGCCGAGCTGCGCGGGGACGTTGCCCCCTTGGCCGCGCACCCATTCCGCGACCGAGCTGGCCGCGCCCTTGCGCAGCAGGTGCGCGTCGAGGTCGACGCCCGACATCCGCGTGGTGGCCGAGAAGGCTACCCAGTGGGCCTGTGACAGCTCGCCCGGTGTGCGGGCACGCAATCCGAAGTGCTCCTTGGCGAACACGACAACCGAACGGCCCTCGGGTGTTTCGTCGGCGAGGCTGGACAATTGCGCGGCGTCGGCCAATTGTTCGGGCGACACCCCGTCGAGAGGGATGAAGGCGGCGGCCTGCCGGTTGCCCAGCGTGATGGTGCCCGTCTTGTCCAGCAGCAGGGTGTTGACGTCGCCGGCGGCCTCCACCGCCCGCCCGGACATGGCGAGCACGTTGCGCTGCACCAGCCGGTCCATGCCGGCGATGCCGATGGCCGACAGCAGCGCGCCGATGGTGGTCGGGATCAGGCACACCAGCAGCGACACCATCACGATGCCGGTCACGCCGCCGGCGTCCAGCGCCTGGCTATCCGGGACGCCGGGGTTGTTCGCCTTGGAGTAGATGGCCAGCGGCTGCAAGGTCACGACGGCGAAGACGAAGATGATCGTCAACGCGGCCAGCAGGATGTTCAGCGCGATCTCGTTCGGGGTCTTCTGCCGGTTGGCGCCCTCGACGAGCGCGATCATCCGGTCGATGAAGCTCTCGCCGGGCTTCTGGGTGATCTTGACGACGATCCGGTCGCTCAGCACGGTGGTGCCGCCGGTGACCGCCGATCGGTCGCCGCCGGACTCCCGGATCACCGGCGCCGACTCGCCCGTGATGGCCGATTCGTCCACGGAGGCAATGCCTTCCACCACGTCACCGTCGCCGGGGATCGCCTGGCCGGCCTCGACCACGACGATGTCGCCCTGTCGCAGTTGCGCCGCGGCGACCGCTTCCTCAACCGCAGCGGCCCCCGGTACCCAGTCCTTGAGCCGCCGGGCGACGGTTTGCGTTTTGGCTCGGCGCAGCGTTTCGGCCTGGGCCTTGCCCCGGCCCTCGGCAACCGCTTCGGCGAGATTGGCGAACAGCACGGTCAGCCACAACCAGATCACGGCCAGCCAGGCGAACCAGCTCGGCGCGGCGACCGCCAGGACGGTGCTCCAGGCGGCGCCGATTTCGACGATGAACATCACCGGGTTGCGCCACAGGGTGCGGGGATTGAGTTTGCGCAGCGCGTCCGGGGTCGAGCGCCACAGCGTCCTCGGGTCGAGCAGGCCACCCTGCACCCGTTTTCTGCTGGTGGACGCCGCCGGTCGCGTCTGCTCGGCCGGCTGGATCGCGGTGGCGGTCATCAGTGAATCCCTTCGGCGAGCGGCCCGAGCGCGAGCATGGGCAAGAACGTCAGGGCAACGACGATCAACGTGACGCCCGCAACCATGCCCACGAACTGCGGCCGGTGCGTGGGCAAGGTGCCCGCCGAGGCCGGTGTGCTGCCTTGGCGGGCCAACGATCCGGCCAGCGCCAGCACGAGCACGATGGGCAGGAACCGGCCGAAGGCCATGGCCAGGCCGAGAGCGGTGTTGTACCAGTCGGTGTTGGCGCCCAGCCCGGCGAAGGCCGACCCGTTGTTGTTGGCCGCCGAGGTGAACGCGTAGAGGATCTCGGAGAGTCCGTGCGGTCCGCTGTTGAGCATGCCGGCGCGTTGGCCGGGCAACGCCATCGCGATCGCGGTGCCGGTCAGCACGATCAGCGGAGTGACCAGGAAATAGCTTGCGGCGAGCTTGATCTCGCGCGGGGTGATCTTCTTGCCGAGGTATTCGGGGGTCCGTCCGACCATCAGGCCGGCGACGAACACGGTGATCACCGCCAGCACCAGGATGCCGTACAGGCCGGAGCCGGTGCCGCCGGGCGCGACCTCACCCAGCTGCATGTTGAACATCGTGATCATGCCGCCCAGGCTGGTCAGCGAGTCGTGCGCGGAATCGACCGCGCCGGTGGACGTGAGCGTCGTCGCGGCGGCGAACACCCCCGAGTCGGCGACGCCGAAGCGCTGCTCGACCCCCTCCGTGGCCGCGCCGACGGCCGTCGGCACCGTGCCGTGGTGCTGCGTCTGGAACCACAGCATGAAGGTGGTGCTGATCATGTACAGCGTCGCCATCACGGCCGCAATCGCGAAGCCCTGCTTGGTGTTACCCACCATGCGCCCGAACGTGCGGGGCAGTGAGAACCCGATCACCAGGATGAGGAAGATCTCCAGCCAGTTGGTCCAGCCGGTCGGATTCTCAAACGGGTGCGCGGAATTCGCGTTGTAGAAGCCGCCGCCGTTGGTGCCGAGTTCCTTGATGACCTCCTGGCTGGCCACCGGCCCGCCGGTGATCGTCTGCTGGGCGCCGCCGACGGTGGTGACCACCTGGTCGTGCAGGTGGAAGTTCTGGATCGCCCCACCGGCGATCAGCAGGATCGCGCTGACGATGGCGACGGGCAACAGGATCCGCAGCGTCCCGCGCACCAGGTCGACCCAGAAGTTGCCGAGCTCGCCGGTGCGGGTGCGGGCGAACCCGCGCACCAGCGCCACGGCCACCGCCATCCCGACGGCCGCGGACACGAAGTTCTGCACCGCCAGGCCGCCCATCTGCACGAGATGTCCCTGTGTCGTCTCGCCGGAGTAGGCCTGCCAGTTGGTGTTGGTGACAAAGCTGACCGCGGTGTTCCACGCCAGCGAGGGCGTCAGCCTGGTGGCCGGGTCATGCAGGTGGAGCGGCAACTTGCCCTGGACGAGTTGGAAGACGAACAAGAACAGAATGCTGATCGACGAGAACGCCAGCACGCTTCGGGCATAGGCCCCCCAGGTCTGTTCCGAGCGCGCGTCGACGCCGATCAGCCGATAGATCATCCGCTCGACAGACGAATCCTTCTCCGCGGCGTATACGCGAAACATGTAGTCCCCGAAGGGCACGTGGACAACCGCCACCGCCGCGACGAGGACAACGAGGAAAACGATCCCGGCCGTTGTCGTGCTCACTCAGAACCTCTCGGGGAACAGCAGGGCGCTACCCACGTAGAGCGCAACGAGGACGGAAAGCACCAAACCGACCGTGTTTTGGTAGTTCATAGCCGCTCGACCAGCTGCTGAGCGATGCCGAGTGCGGCGAACACCGCCACGGTCAGCACGACGTACACCGCCACGCCCATCTCGTCTCCGTTCCGCGCCAATCACGCGCATACGCAAGGGACTCCGAGTAGCCCCACCGTCGCGCGACAGCCGCGGGCCAACGTCCGATCGAAACTAACCGGGTGGCGTGCGGTGAGGGTGCGTGGTTGACGGTTTCCTAACGGGGCTACCGTGCACCTTTACGGTTTGTTAACGCCCCGTGGCGGCCCGTCGATCAGGGGGAGCCGTACCCGGAAAACCGTCTCGTCCTCCGTGGATTCGACGGTGACCGAACCATGATGGGCCTTGACGATCGAACTGACGATCGGCAGGCCCAGTCCGTGGCCCGAGCCGTCGGATCTCGATTTGTCTGCGCGGACGAACCGTTCGAACAGCCTGGGCAGCAGCTCTTCGTCGATGCCGGGTCCGTCGTCGGTGACGGTCAATTCCACGAACGGCGGTTCGGGACCGTCACGGTGGCAGGTGATTCCGGTCGTCACCGTCACCCCGGGCGGTGTGTGCACCCGGGCGTTGCCCAGCAGGTTGCTGACCAACTGGTGCAGCCGGGCGTGGTCGCCCCGCACCCAGACCGGATGGTCGGGCAAGTCTTTGACCCAGTGGTGGGTCAGCGCAGCCACCGTCGCGTCATTGACCGCGTTGTTGGCCACCGCGGCCAGGTCGACGTCCTCGGACTGCAGATCTTGCCCTTCGCCCAGCCGCGAAAGCAGCAGCAACTCGTCGACGAGCAACGCCATCCGCCGGGCCTCGGATTCGATGCGGGCCAGCGCGTATTCGGTGGTCGGCGGCAGCTCCGAACTGTCCTGGCGGGTGAGTTCGGCGTAGCCCTGAATCGCCGCCAAAGGTGTGCGCAGTTCGTGGCTGGCGTCGCTGATGAATTGCCGCATCCGCAAATCGGATTCGACCCGATGCGCCAGCGCGCCATCGACGTTGTCCAGCAAGCGGTTCAGCGTGTGGCCGACGATCCCGACCTCGTTTTGCGGGTCGGTGTCCTGCGGTTGTACCCGGATGCTGATGCGGTGGTCGTCGTCGGCGAGCGGCATGGCGGCGACGTTGGCCGCGATCGCGCCGAGCCGGCGCAGCGGACGAAGCGTGTATCCGACGACCCACCCGGTCAGAGCCGCGGTAAGGGCCAGCGCCCCGGCGGTCAGCGCGATCGTGGTGATCTGCTTGCGCGCGATGATCCGGTCGGCGAGGTTCTGCGACATCCCGACCACGAGCACGTCGGAGCCGTCCACGGTGCTGTCCAGGCGATAAGACCCGAGCCTGCCCAGTATTTCGGTCCGGGGTGGGCCGCCGGACCACGTCTGCCCTTCCAGCGCGCTGATGACGTCGGCAGGCGCGGGTTTCGGTTCGCCTTCGGAGAAGACCGCCGACCCGATCACCACGCCGTTGCGCAGCACGGCGATCAGGTTGCCCGGCGTCTGTCCGGTGAATTCGAGCATCGCCTGTCCGATCGGCGGTGTGCCCGGATGCGTCGAAGTGTGTTCGCCGTTGCGGTATTTCGTGTACTGGTGGCTGAACGCGTCGAGGGACTCGGCGATGTCGGCGTCGCTCATGGCGTTGACATAGCCGCGCAGGCTCAGCACGGAAACGATGCCGACGGTCACCAGCACCACGCTGACCACGGCCAGCACGCCCAACAGGAGCTGGCGGCGCAGCGACGAGGGAAACCACCGGGGAAAGATCCCGGATGTCGCGGCCTTGTCTTCGGTCATTCCGCCGGCCGCAGCATGTACCCCACGCCGCGGACCGTGTGAATCATCGGCTCCCGGCCGGAGTCGATCTTTTTCCTCAGGTACGAGATGTAGAGATCCACGATGCTGGTGCGCCCCGCGAAGTCGTAGTTCCACACCCGGTCCAGAATCTCGGTGCGGCTCAGCGCGCGCCGCGGGTTGCGCATGAGGAAGCGCAGCAACTCGAACTCGGTGGAGGAAAGCGACACCGCGGTGTCACCGCGGGTGACTTCCCGGCTGGCGGTGTCGACCCGCAGGTCGCCGACGATGAGGGTTTCGGCCGTCGGCGTGGGCGGCTGGCCGGAGCGGCGGAGCAACCCGCGCAGCCGGGCGACCAATTCCTCCAGGCTGAACGGTTTGGTCATGTAGTCGTCGGCTCCCGCGGTCAGGCCGGTCACCCGGTCCATGACCGAGTCGCGCGCGGTCAGGAAAAGCGTCGGGGTGTAGACGTCGGATTGGCGCACCCGCTCGAGGATCCGCAACCCGTCGACGTCGGGAAGCATGATGTCGAGGACGAGCACGTCGGGGTTGACCCTCTCGAACTTGGCCATGGCCTCGCGCCCGTTGTGGGCGATGTCGACCACCCAGCCCTCGTAGTGCAGGGCCATCTTCACCAGATTGGTCAGCGCCGGCTCGTCGTCGACCAGCAAAACCCTGATCGGTGAGCCATCGGCACGGTTGATCCGCGGCAGCTGCCCCAGGATGGCTTGGCGGGGCCGCTGCGAGCCTGAGTATCCGGCCGTTGCGGTCATATTCCTTCAATTCTGGCCGGTCACACACCGGATTGTCACGGAGTTCATAGAATTCTCAAATGTATGCGCGTCTCCCGACGCTTTCGAAAGGCGCTGTGCATTGAGGCGTTACGGGCATTCGTCTTCCAAAACGACAGCGCCCGAGCGGGTTTCGTCGAGTGCACGGAAGATGCAAAACGGGGCCGCACACCGGTCGGTGCGCGGCCCCGTTTTACAGAGACGAGGCGTCAGGCCCAGCTGGACCCGACGGCGCTGTCGGTGCTGGCCATGTTGTTGCCCGCGGACTGAACCTTCTGCCCGTGGGAGTTGGCCTGCTCGTAGATCACCTGGAAGTTGCGACCCAACTGGGTGATGAACTCCTGGCACGCGACCGAACCGGCACCGCCCCAAAAGTCGCCGGCAGCAAGCACATCGCGAATGATGGCCTGGTGCTCGGCCTCCAAGGACGCGGCCTGGGCGCGGATCAGGGCGCCGTGGGCGTCTACGTCGCCGAACTGGTAGTTAATGCTCATTACATGACTCCTTAAAAGTGTTGGGCAGCAGCAGTTCTGGGCTAGCTGCTGAGGATCTGCTGCGAGGCCTGCTCTTGCTGCTCGTAGTTGTTCGCGTCGCGGATCAGCCCGTCGCGCACCCCGTGGAGCATGTTGACGATGTTGCGGAAGGCCTGGTTGACCTGGCCCATGGTGTCATACGACGTCGCCTGCGCCTGGCCGCTCCAGCCCGCACCCGCGATGTTCATCGACGACGCCCACATCTTGCGAGCCTCGTCCTCGACGGTCTGGGCGTGGACCTCGAAACGGCCCGCCATCGCCCGCATCTCGTGCGGGTCGGTCATAAAACGTGTTGCCATCTCGGCTGTCTCCTATCTTGATAGCTTCAGTCGGCCGAAGTCTTAACAATGGAAATTGATGCGGCGGTGGCCGCGGTTCAACTAGATTACGGCCTGCCGGTTAATTGTTCGCCTTAAACGGGCGACATGTACCCCCTTGATTCCCGTATCAGCGTCCCTCCTCAGACGACAACCTGCTTGGGCATGACGATCGGCTTGAAGCCGTACCGGGGTCCGGCGCCGTAGGCGCCGGCGCCCTTGGCCGCCGCCGCCATGCCCGGCATGCCGGGCATCGCGGTGACGCCCTCCGCTTCGGCCGCGGCCGTCCAGCCCGAACCCTCGAGCGGAGCGGTGGCCGACGCCAACGACGACGCCGGGGCGGCCGCGTTCCAGCCGGCCGGCACCGAGAGGCGGCCCACGGTGGAGGCCTCGCCCAGCGCCGCCGATGCGCCCGCGCCCGACACCGAGCCCACAGTGGTGCCGGGCGTGATCGCGGCCGCGCCCGCCGCCGGCGCGACGGAGTCGGCCAGCGAGAACGGAATCGACGGCACCGATCCCAGCGTGTGCCCCAGCGACACCGCGTTCGGGATCGTGGCACACACCCACCACGCCGCGGTGTTGACGGCGCCGTTGGTGGCGTTCAGGAACGACGGGGTGCCCATCAAGTTGTCGATGGACTGCAGCAGGCCGCCACTGCTCGTTGGCGACGTGATGAGCGACGACAGGTCCAGGCCGGCCGCCTGCGACGTACTGTTCGCCGCGTCGAAGGCGACCGCGCCGTTGTCCACGGCCGCGGCTCGCGCCGGGTCGGTGGTCGACGTCAGCGGCGTCACCGGGGTGAGGACCCCGGCCGCCGCCGAGGAGGCCTGATAGGCGGCCATCATGGTGGCGTCTTGCACCCACATCTCGGCGTATTGCGCTTCGGTCGCGGCGATCGCGGCCGAATTGACGCCGAGGAAGTTGGTCGCGACGAGTGTGGCCAGCAACGTGCGATTGGCCGCGATCACCGGCGGGGGCACCGTCGCGGCGAACGCCGCCTCGTAGGCAGCCGCCGACGCGGTGGCCTGCGCGCTCGCCTGCTCGAGGGTGGTCGCCGTCTCCGTCAGGTAGGACACGATGGGCTGGGCGGCGGCCGCCGCCGCGGCCGACCCACCGCCGGTCCACTGTTCGGTGGTCAAAAGCGAGATGATCGACTCCCACTGCGTGGCGGTGGCGCTCACCTCGGCGGCCAGGTTGGCGTACGCCGTCGCGGCGGCCATGAGCGGAGCCGAGCCCGCACCCGCGTACATGAGCGAGGAGGTGATCTCCGGGGGCATCGCTGAAAAGTCAAGAACCATCTGGGTTTCCCGCTCCTTGTCTGTTCGGATTCGATGTCTGACGAGTGGCCGTGATCGCCTAGACGGCCGCCGGTTTCGGCATGACGATCGGCTTGACGCCGTAGCGCGGCGCGCCGAAGCCGGCGCTGTTGCGCCCCATCGCACCCACCCCGGGCATGCCGGGCACCACCGTGCCGGCACCGGTCTGCGGCGCGGCGGCGGTCCAGCCGACGGTCTGCAGCGGCGCGGCGCTCGAGGCGGCCACCGGGGTGGAGCCGGCCCAGCTCGGCGGCACCGAGAGCTTGTTGACCATGGTCGCCTGGCCCATCGCGGCGGCGGGCATCGCGCCCACGCCCGCCACGCCGCTCACCCCGGCGCCGGCCGGCGTGGTCGAGGTGGCCAGGTCCGCCGCGGCGGCCGCACCGGCGGCGTCACCGGATGTGTCCAGCAGGCCGCCACCGGCGAGGCCGAGGAGGTTCGACGTGGCCGACGCCCAGTTTCCGAAGCCGATGTTTCCGATGTTGGCGCCGTTGCTCGACAGGCCGAACATGCCACCGAGGCCGCCGCTGGACTGGCCGTTGAAGCCCAGGAGCCAGGCGAGGATGTCGATCGGGTTGGAACCCGTGGCAGCGCCGGTGCCGGAATCCGCGGCGTCCAAAGCCTGAACGGCGGCCTGGCTGGCGTTGACGGCCTCGGTGTCGCCGTAGCTGTTGGAGCTGATGCCCAGGGTCTGCGAGTACTTCTCCAGCTGCGCCTGCGCCTCGGCGGCGATCGCCTGGTACTGGGCGCCGTACGCCGAGAAGATCGCCGCCTGCTGGGCCGACACCGGGTCGGCGGCGGCGGGCGCGATGACGGTCGTCGCCGACGCGGCGCCCGTGTTTTGCGCCGCCAGGTTGCTGTTGATTCCGGACAGCAACGTCTCCGCGGCTAGCATTTCCTCGGTCTGTGTTGTCAGAAACGACATCTGTTGCTCCTATGCTGAACGAGCCGACCCCCGGTGTGGGTCGCTGTGTGTTCACGTAACGGCCGCTGTGCGTTGGCGTAACGCTAGCGAGCCACAACTCCACATTCCCCACCCAATGAGCTGGGGTTACAGTCGTTTACGGCTTCTTAACGACAAGGGCGGCAGTTTTAACAAGACCCTGTCGGACGACATCGGGACGTCATCTGATCGCGGGCGCGGACAGGGAGAAACCGCGCGCGGCGCGCGGATCCTAATCGATGGACACGGCCCCCGCATGTTGGACGTCTGGCAAATACCGGCCGGGATGCGATGCCCCGTGTTCGGGTTTCACGCGCTAGATTCGCCGCCGGGCCCCCATAGCCCAATTGGCAGAGGCAGCGGACTTAAAATCCGGAAAGTCTGGGTTCGAATCCCAGTGGGGGCACCACGAAAGCGCAAGTAGCCGCCCATAGGAGCCCTTCGATCGTGAGAGCCGTAGCGTTCACACCGGCGGACGGGCGTTCTTTGGGCGCACCACCGACGCGTTTCGGCTTTGGGTGTCGCGGGAACTGTTTGCTCCGCGCCGAAGCTGGGGTCGGTCACAGTCCACGCTGGCGTTAGGTGGTTCGGCGGTGGTGACCCTGGTTCAGCAGCGAGCCTGGCCCGTCAAACCGCCGCCCTTAAGCGCCCCTCGTCTATAACTCGTTGATCCAGCCGACGCGGTTCGAAGAGAGACGAATCGTCGGGTCGAAGAGGACGACGTAGGCGCCGCGGGGGTTGACTGTGGGGCTCTCGAAGCAGACATGCCCTGGGCGGTACCGCCCGGCGCAACTTTCCCCGCACCGAGCAAGTTTTCGGTGGTTGCACCCATCAGGGTTGCGTCTCTCGTCCTTCCCGGGGGGTCCTGCATCTTCCAGTCGAGCAGTGCGTTGAAGGCCGCCTGCTCGTTGCCGTTGTTCTGAACCGTTACCCGCGTACACAGGTTAGGTGTCATCCGTATATTCCTGCCGCCTTGGTTCCAACGGCGAAGACGTCGTCGTCACGTTGTCGGAAGTGACCGAGCCGCCAGCGACGACGGGTCGGGTCTGCTGCACGAATAGGTGACATCTGAGTTGGCTTGCCCGGGATGGGTGAGCTGGAAGGATGTCCTTGTGCCCAGGCCTACCCCCGAGAGTTCCGCGATGATGTCGTGCGGGTCGCCCGCAACCGCGACGACGGCGTGACGATCGAACAGATCGACACAGACTTCGGGGTGCACCCGATGACACTGCACAAGTGGATGCGCCAAGCCGATATCGACGAAGGCGCCAAGCCCGGCAGGAGCACCGGGGAGTCCGCTGAGCTGAGGGAGGCACGGCGACGGATCAAGTTATTGGAGCAGGAGAACGAAGTCCTGCGCCGGGCCACGGCCTGTCTGTCGCCGGCCAACCTGCCGGGAAAGGGCTCTCCCCGCTCGGGAAAGAGCTCGCCGCCGACGGGATCCCCGTCGCGGTGACTTGCCGGGTACTCAAGCTCGCCCGCCAACCGTGTTACCGCTGGCTGGCCAATCCCATCACCGATGCCGAAATCGTCGAGGCCTACCGCGCTAACGCCCTGTTCAACGCCCACGAAGACGACCCGGAGTTCGGCTACCGCTACCTGGTCGAGGAGGCCCGAGACGTCGGCGAATCGATGGCCGAGCGCACCGCCTGGCGGATCTGCACCAACAACGGTGGTGGAGTGTGTTCGGCAAGAAGCGCGGCAAGAACGGCAAAGTCGGGCCATCTGTGCACGACGACCTCGTCGAGCGTGACTTCACCGCAGATGCACCAAATCAGCTGTGGCTCAGCGACATAACAGAACATCACACCGAAGGAAAGCTCTACCTTTATGCGATCAAAGACGCTTTCTCTAACCCATCGTCGGGTACTCGATCGACTCTCGAATGAAGTCCCGGTTAGCGACCACGGCCTTAGGCAATGCCGTGGCACGCCGCGGCGCGGTGGCAGGCTGCATCCTGCACTCCGATCGCGGATCTCGATTCAGGGCAAAAAGCAGCAGACCCAATAGACCACGCTTGGGTTGTAGTCCATTTGTAATGCCTATATGGGTTGGCCAACCGGTGTGACACGGATTCTGGGGTCGGTGAGACGTCGCGCGATTGCATTGCAGTCCAGGATTGCAGCATGACCAAGATCGAATGCACTCACTGTGACAAGTCGCATACGACAACGCAGTACATCAGCTTTGCGTGCGGGGCGTCCCATCCTTCAGTGACCCCAAAGACATTGCGGCGCTTCGTCGCTGATCAGACAATTCTGTTCGCTGAGACGGATGGCGTGGGCAGCAGATCGTCGCCACCCCCGAAACGGCGGCGAAGGTTTCCCGGCGAACGGTCTTCGTGGCTCCGTCTCAAAGGTAAAGAGTCGAGACGGATTAGTTCTTGTCTCATAGGCGGGTGCGCGGCGCTGCAATTTGGGGTTAGTTGCGGCCGTGGTGCGCCCATATGGGGTCGGTGCTGAGTAGCGCCGCCGCGTCGGAGTCAGCGCTAGGGGTGTCGAGGTGGTGGGTCGTGGGTGGGTGTCGTAGGGCCTGTTGGATGGAGCCGCGGTAGGTGCTGAGCCCATGTGGTGGGGGGCCGATGACGTTGTCAATGTCACGGTCTTTCATTACTGCGTCGTGTCGCAGTGATTCCACAAGGGGGCGTATCAGGTCGGCTGGCATGGGCGTGAGGAAGGCGATGCCGCGGGCGCTCAGTGCTGGGGTAATGAATGGGACCGGGATGAACCGTCGGCGGGGTAGTCCGGCTTCTTCGGCGAAATCGCTCAGCATGTCTTGGTAACGAAGGACGTTGGGGCCGCCGATGTCCCAGCTGCGAGAACCGGGTAGGTCTACGGTGGCTGCGCCAAGGAGGTAGTGCAGGACGTCGTCGATGGCGATGGGTTGGACCAGATGGCGGGTCCAAGGGGGCACCGGAAGCACTGGGAGGGCAGTGGCGAGCAGGCGAATCATCTCGAATGATGCTGACCCAGCGCCTATGACAACCCCTGCCTGCAGGATCATGGTCTCGATCCCGGACCCAATGAGGGTGTCGCCGACGTCGGAGCGGGATCGGAGGTGCCGGGACAGTTCCCTGGTGCGAGGGTGCAGGCCCCCGAGGTAAATAAGTCTGCTGACATTCGCCCGTCGGGCAGCAGTGACGGTGTGGCGGGCCGATTCAGCTTCGGCGCTGCTGAAGTTGATCGAGCTGCCCATCGAGTGCACTAGGTAGAACACCACGTCAACCCCTGCGAACGCGTGCTCCAGGAATCTGGGGTCACTAAGGTCGGCGGCAACGACGTCCACCTGGCCGACCCAGGGCAGTGCATCGAGATCGCGAGGGTCGCGCGCCATCGCGCGGACTTGATGATCAGCAGCGAGTAGTCGTGGGATGAGTCGGCCACCCACGTAACCGGTGGAGCCGGTCACCAGACATTTCATGCGCTCCCCCTCTTCTTCCATACGGAACAAAATCGACGACACCGGTACTGGTTGGCCTGGCGCAACATGTTCACGGTGCGCGCGGCCTTGCTAGCAGTTACCCGCTGATGGGCGATCCACGCTCGATTCGGATTTGCGGGGCGGGGTGTTGAGTTTCTGCCCAAGAGAGTTGGCAAAATTCCAGAGTGAGGTGCTCGACGCCGAATTGGCCACCCTGATTGAACTGGAGCCCGACCATGTCGCCGCACTAGCCCCTAGCGCTACAACACCGTGAAACGAACCGCCGCTACCTGAGTTGTGCGGTTCCCACAAAGAGCCCGTCTGTCTTGCTGCTAAAGATTTGCGACTACGTCTCTCGAGTCCCTGGTGCCAGATGCGCCACACCGTTGCGATACCGACCACCAGAGGCTAACCGGCTCGTCGCCTCTCTGACGTCAAGACCAGAAACGGCTACAGAAGGATCCGCTTTTCGCGACGATCGCTGCGTGGGGTGAATCAGTTCGCCTGGGCGTGAGCGTTCGTAACGCAGTGCGGTGGTCTTCGACACGCGGATCAATTCTCCGGTCAACGGATCGCAATCACGCAGTACGCCACCTGGTGGCGACGCAGGATTGCACTGACTCTGCGGGCCGGCACCGCGAGTTCGGCGCCGATCCAGTCCTGGCCGCGGCGTGAGGAGCGACGCAGTTCGACTACCGCAGTTTCCACCGCCGCCGAGGTACGGCACGGGCAGTGATGCGGGCGTGACGAGCGGTCGAGCAGTCCTTCCGGGCCTCCTGGAATTGACCGGGAGGAGGTGGTGCGGGCCCAGATTGCCTCCTATGCATACTCAACCCAGTCTTCCGACGCGCTTAGCCCTCGTGCTGCAGGAGACGGCGACGCGCCCCTCCTCGCGGACAATTTTGGAGACATCGACCCCAACCTGGAGAAGGTGCTCGACATAGAGACGGTTCGCCCGCTGATAGCGGCGCTGCCCGATAGGAACGGGCCGTGCTGCAGCTTCGATTCTTCGAGAACCTGACGTAGACGCAAATCGCCCAACGGCTCGGCATCTCCCAGATGCATGTGTCCCGATTGCTGAGTCGTTTACTCGCGACAGTACGGACCCGAGTTCTGATTGCATTGCTTGTGTGATCGCGCGGCAGGGGACCGAACCTCGTCAGTTTGTCCGCATCGACTGTCTCACAGCTTGTTTCAGATGGCGACTGAATCAACTTTTCACGCTCTTGAGCAAAATCAGGCGTGGACGCGGAGGAAAATGAACCGGTTCTAAATCACAGGCACGTCGGGTTTCCTTCCGCCTTTTGCGGGTAACCAATTCGCGAAGGTTCCGACGGCGATCGACCCACCTCGATACGGTGTCTGACAAAACACGGCCCGCCGGATCCGACTGTCTCAGGTTCCCAAACAGCGCGGAGCCGATCCATTCTTTTCGTTGTGCAGCCCCAGCGGCTGCAGAGTGCACTTAGGACGATCATGGCTGTAGCCGATGTTGCGCAGTTTGCGCATCTGACCAAGGATGATATGAAAACGCTCGGCGCTGAGCTGGACGCCATTCGCTACGACATCGAGGGCTCTCGGGGTGCGCGCGATGCGTCCTACATCCGTCGAACGATTGCCTTCCAGCGCACCCTGGAAGTCGGTGCGCGATTACTCATCGCCGTTGGCCGCTCCAAAGCAAGTTGGGGCACCGGCGTCGCGGCGCTGGCCTTCGCCAAGACGGTCGAGAACATGGAGATCGGCCACAACGTCGGTCATGGCCAATGGGACTGGATGAACGACCCAGAAATTCACTCCAACACCTGGGAATGGGACATGGCGGGCTTGTCGTCGCAGTGGCGCTACTCCCACAACTATCGCCACCACGTGTTTACCAACGTTCTTGACCTAGACGACGATCTCGGTTACGGCGTCATGCGAATGACCCGCGATCAACCGTGGGAACCTCGCTATCTGCTGCAGCCGTTGCGAAACCTATTGATGGCGGTGGGGTTCGAGTTCGGAATCGCCCGGCACGGCATGCATGCCGCGCAAGCGCGGGCCCAGACGGAGCCGGAGAAGGCCGCGCAGTCACGGGCCTTCGTCAGGAAGATCGTCAGGCAGACGACGAAGGATTACCTGGTCTTCCCCGCGCTGAGCCTCTCGCGTTGGCGCAGAACCCTTTACGCCAACGTGGCCGCCAACGTCCTGCGCAATCTGTGGGCATACGTCGTGATCTTCTGCGGGCACTTTCCCGACGGCGCCGAAAAGTTCACTCCCGCCGTTGTACAGGATGAAAGCAAGCCGGAATGGTACCTGCGCCAGATGCTGGGTACCGCGAACTTTCGGGCCGGCGCCCTGATGGCGTTCGCCAGCGGAAACCTTTGTTACCAGATTGAACATCACCTGTTCCCCGACCTGCCCAGTAACCGGTACGCCGAGATCGCCGTGCGGGTGCGGACGCTGTGCGAAAGGTTCGGCCTGCCCTACACAACCGGGTCACTATTGACGCAGTATCTGCAGACGCTGCGCACCATTCATCGGCTGGCGCTTCCGAACCGCTTCTCCAGCAGGTATTTCGACGAGGCGCACCTGAAGCTCGGGCAACGAAACAATTTCCTGCCTCGCCGACGCAGTGCTGACGCTGCGCAGATTGGTGGCACGGTTCGGTCCAATCTGCTTTCACGCTCACTCGCGGTGTCGCCATTGAACGCTCGGTGTACGGACGGTCGATCGGATGAGGTCGAGATGGCCGTGCAACGTAGCACGGACGGGTTCATATGGAGGGATGACCGGGCGGTCAGTTAAGGCGCCTGAAACTTCGGCCCGGCCGAATCCTCGGCGCGTTCAGTGATGCTGATCGGGCAACGAAGCGTTGCTTTCCATGCCGGCCAGGATGGTCCGACGTTCGTCTGAATCGCTAATCAGGCTCCGGGCGATTTCGGTGAGGTGCTCGCCATGCGACCGTGCGTGCTGTCGCAGCATCGTGAAGGCGTCTTCGATGGAAATGTTGAAGTGTTCACGCAGGTACCCTTTAGCCTGCTCGACGACGATCCGGCTGTTGAGCGCGGCGCGTAGTTGCGGAAGAACAGTGCTCGGAGTGGGGGCGTGGTCTTGGAGTATGGCCACGCACGCGACATGGACCAGGGTGTTGGCGACCAGTAGGTCGGCGTCGTTGAGGTCGCCAATCCGGGTTCCGAAGAGTCCGAGTGCACCTAGCACAGTGCCGGCGGCGCGCATGGGCACGGCGTGCACGGAAGCGTACCCGGCGTCGGTGGCGGCCGGCACGAACTGCGGCCACCGCTCGCGTTGGGTGGATAGGTCGGCCACGGTGACGGGTTGGCCAGTGGCATAGCAGTCCAGGCAGGGGCCTTCGTCAGCTTGCAGTTGAAGCAACTCCAGCTCGTGAGAGCGCTCCGAGGTCGCGGCCATCAAATGCAGGTGTTTGCGCGGGTCGGCTAGCAGAAGACCGGCGGCCTCGACGTCAAGCAGCGTGGCGCAGCGTTCGGTGAGGTCGGTAAGCAGTTCCACGACGTCGAAGTCGTCGAGCATGCTGTCAACCAGCGAGACGACCGCGTTCAGGACGCGGGTTTCTCGAGGAGTGTCACTCATCGGTGTGTCCCTTTCTGCACTGCTCGCTCGACGCCGGAGCGGTACCGCGACCGTGGCGCATCAGTGGGGGTCCAGTCGCAGGCGGCGCTCAAGAATGTCGCGGGCGATTTCGGTGGCACTGCGCCCGGTGGCATAGGCGTGTGCCCGCAGCCGGACCAGAGCCACGGGGGCGGCAAGATTGAGTTGCGCCATCAGCATGCCGGTGGCCTGGCTAACTTCGGAGCGCGTCAGGTTGTTGATCTCGTTCCAGGCGGTGCTGCCCGGTTTGGCAGCGGCGTCGTCCAGGTTCTGCTCGAGCAGGTCCAGCATCGGCATCTGGGCCAGTTCGGCGGCTACCGTGACTCCGGCGACCTGTTCTGCCGCGAGCATGGTGGGTGTGGTCTGAAAAAGGTCCAGGGCACCGACGTACTCGCCGGCCACCATGATCGGCATCGCGTACACCCCGCGGATCTCGCGGGCCAGCATCGCCGGACCGTAGGCGGGCCACCGAGTTTCGGCGGGATCGGCTAGATCGACGACAACCACCGGCGCCTTATAAGCCACCGCGTCCAGGCACGGGCCTTCGCCGTGGGTGAATTGTTCCTCGTCATATATGCGCGCCGCGGGGCCGCTGGCACCCAGGGTGCCGATATTGGCACCATCGAACACCAACGACACCGCGGCCGCATCGATGCCCAACAGACCTACGCACGCCTCACAAAGCCGATCGGCGGCACCGACACCCCGTTGCTCACCCATCGCGGCGAGCAGCTGCTCTTCGATCGCCGGCATCGTCAGTGTTCGAGCCGGATCGCGTGGATGTACCGCTTGCGTCTCATCATCGTTCCCATCCTTGGCCACGCCGACCAATGATTGGGCCGAATACCCGGTGTCGGGAGCCCGAAACGGGGCGTCATTGGACCGGCGTAACGCGATCGCCGCCCCAAATCCGATTCAGCAACGCTGTGGCGGTCATCCCCCCATGATGCCCACGCGATTTCGAAGACCGACGTCGAGTACGTCGAGATGGACGGCCCTGGACTCAGTCCTCCCGCCGAGAAGGAAGCCGCAGTCAGCGATCGAGAATGTGGGCCGCGATCGCTGAGCAGCTTTCGTCCTCGGACGATCAGCGCGCTCGGACAGTAGTCTGTAACGCAGGTCGCCGCCGAGTGGAAAGTTGTGGTCATGTCAGAGGGTGAGCACAACGAAATCGTTGCTCAACTCGCCGCGTTGGTCGGTAAGCAGCAGCGCAGTGATTCCCCGATGGCATCCGGGCTGGGCGAACTCGTCGCCAGTGCCGCTCAGCACGTCCCCGGCGCGCAGTTCGCCGGGATGACGGTGGCTAGCCGGACCCAGGGAATCAGCACCGCTGCAGCCACCAGTACCTACGCGAGGATTCTCGACGAAATTCAACAGCGTCACCAGGAAGGCCCCTGCCTCTCGGCGGCTTGGGAGCACCACACCGTCCGCATTGACGACGTGGAAACCGAGCGACGGTGGCCGCGCTACCGCATCGACGCCCTCGCCGAGACTCCAGTGCGCTCGGTGCTCGCGATCGAGGTTTTCGTAAGCGACGACAGCTTGGGGGCACTCAACTTCTACTCCGAGCATCCCCGAACGTTCGAGCAGGAATCCACCGAGCTCGGCGTCATCTTCGCCGCCCATATCGCGTTGGCGTGGAACATGTTTCGTCGGAACGCGCAATTCCGCAGCGCACTGGCTTCCCGTGACCTCATCGGCCAAGCCAAGGGCATCATCATGAACGAGTTCAACATCGATGCCGTCCGAGCATTCGAACTGCTCACCCGCCTATCACAAGAGTCCAACACGAAACTCGTCGACATCGCCCAACAAATCATTGACAACATCGACTAACCCCCAAATGGGCGGGCACCCCAGGGACATCGATGGAAAACACCAGCCCTGGCAGTCCGGTCGACTGTGAATCCGTCGGCGAATGACTGCCGCGTCGATCGACTCCAGTCACCGCTGATTGCTTATGGAGGGACCAGAGGGTCTGCACGGTTTCGGAGACTTTGCTCGCTGTCCGTCGGACGCGCCCGCGGGACACTTCGCCGTCCCGGATCGATTGCGGCGGCCGCCGTAGGTCCGAGGTTGCAGTCCGCAGGCAGTCCGCAGAGCACTCGACAGCAGCCAACAACAACCAAGTTTGTTCGTCGCTATTTACGCAGCGTATGCGAAGAAATTCATCTCAAGCCGTTGCTAACCGCTAACTATAAATCACCAGGTAGAGCACTCTTAAAATCCGTCAAGTGTCGGTTCGAGTCCGACTGGGGGCACCGCGAAACGCGTCCGAACACGCACGCGCGCAGTGTGGACGCCACGCCCGCATCCACCGGCTCGCGGCGCCGGTGCGGGTTTGCGGCTAGTGTCCAGGGATGGATGGACAGCCGTCGGTATTGCTCAGACCAACTATTCGTACGGCTTTCGATCCCGGCTCCCGGCAAGACGTTGACGCACTGCGCAGTGAGCTGGCCAGCGAAGGGCGCAACGTCACCCTCCGAATGCCCGATCCCGGCAAGTTCGCCGTGCAGACGCCGGAATCGGTCAGCGTCTACATCCTCGCCGGCGTCACAACCCAATTCCTGTCGCTGTTGCTGGCCGATATCTCCGACAGCATCAAACGGTGGCTGGTCAGGCGTTTCAACAAGGACGACAAGGCCAGCGCGCAGACCGTGACGATCTACGTGCACGGCAAGGCCGTCAAAAGCATTCTCGGCAGAAGCGCCGACGACATCGAGGACGTGTCCACGTACGTCGAGGGCTGGGACGCAACGGCGACCCGCCCCTGAACACCCCACTCGCGGTAAGTTGCTCGAGACCGTTGTGCGAGCCGCCACCGCGAAGGAGCCAGCGCGAAGGTGTCCGAGGATCCGCGGGCTGACGGCGTCTCCCGCCAATACGATCGGTGGGAATATCCGCCCCCGGTAACCGATCTCGAGGCGTGGACCAAGAACCATTGGGATTGGTTCGATCCCTTCTATGCGCATCGCGTGTTGTGGCCGAACCGCGCATACAAGCCGGATCTCGACATCCTCATTGCGGGTTGCGGCACGTTCCAGGCGGCCGTTTTCGCCTTCATGAACCGCGCCGCCAGGGTCGTCGCGATCGACGTCAGCCGGTCCGCGTTGGATCACCAGCGGTACCTGAAGGACAAGCATCAGCTGACCAACCTGGAACTGCATTTGCTGGCCATCGAAGAGGTCTCGGCACTGTCCCGCGACTTCGACCTCATCGTCTCCACCGGCGTCTTGCACCACCTGGCGGATCCGTTGGCCGGGCTCAGCGCGCTCGGTGGATGCCTGCGCAGAGACGGCGCCCTGGGCGTCATGCTCTACGCCAAGTACGGCCGGTTCGGCGTGGAGCTGCTCGAATCGGCGTTTCGCGACCTCGGCCTGTCGCAGGACGACGCGTCGGTTCAGCTGGTCAAGGAGGCGGTTGCGGCGCTGCCGCCCGACCATCCCGTCCGTCCCTACCTGCACGGCGCGCGTGACCTGATGTCCGACGGCGCGCTGGTCGACACCTTCTTGCACGCCCGCCAACGCAGCTACACCGTCGAGGAATGCCTGGAGCTGGTCGGCGCCGCCGGGCTGACGTTCCAGGGCTGGCTGCGCAATTCGCCGTATTACCCCCACGACGGGCTCTTTGCGCAGACGGGTCCGTTTCAGTCGCTGTTGAACCGGTTGCCCGACGCCACGCTGTGGTCGGTGATGGAACGCCTGCAGCCGGCCAATGCCACCCACTTCTTCCTCGCCTGCCGCCCCGAACGCCCGACACGGGACTATGCGATCGACTTCTCGACGGCGTCGTCCCTCGATTACGTCCCCCTGCCGCGGACGGCATGCCTGCTGTCCGGCGACGAGATTCACCTTCCCGGCGCGAAGCTGACACTCACCGCGGCCCAGTTGGCATTTGTCCGGCGCGTCGACGGGCGGCGCACCATACGGGAAATCGTCGATGCGGTGGCCCAGGGCAGCCGGGAGGACGGCACGCGGGTGCGCGAGTTCGGGCACCAGCTGTTCCAGTCGCTGTGGCGCCTCGATTTCCTGGCGATGTCGCTGCACACGTCGTCGGATTAGCACCCCCGGCGACGTGGTTCAGCGTCGGACCAACATTTTGGGCCTGCCCACGCCGGAGCAAACCGTCACTCATACACTGACCCAGCATGGGCATGCTGTTCGGTCTCGCGCCGTGGATTGTGTATTGGGTCCTTGTCGGAAACGTTCCCTTCGCCGCTGCAGTACTGGTCGCGCTGGCGGTCGCCGCCGCCGGCCTGGGCCTGGGCGGCGCGACGGGCAGGCAGTGGCAGTTCTTTGACTTCGCTTCTGTCGCAGCGCTTTTGATCCTCGCCGTGCTGACTTTCACGCTCAGTCAGTCGTTCCTCGAGCGGTGGCTACTGACGCTCAGCAACGCCGGGATCTTGGTGGTGACACTGGTGGGGATGCTGGTCGGCAAGCCGTTCGTGGCCGAGTTCGCCGCCGCGGAGCACGCTCCCGACGTCGCCAAAACCGAGCTGTTCGGCCGCGTCGTCCAGGTCCTCGGCTGGGTCTGGGTCGCGACGTTCGCCGCCATGACGGTGTCCTCGGCCATCCCGTCGATCGTGCAACGGCCCGCGGCGAACGCCTCCGGCCTGATCCTGGACACCAAGACCCCGCTGTCCTTCCTCTGCTACTGGATCATCCCGTTCGGGCTGCTGGGCCTGGCCGCGGTGGCCTCGCGGCTGCTGCCCGACCGGATGCTGGTCGGAATCGACGATGTGGCGCGGGAAACCTCCTTCGTCGCCTACGACGAGGCCACCATCGACGAGCTGTACTTCCTCGCCCAGGAACACGCCAACCGAGAGGTGGGCCCGGGCAAGGAGGCCTACGCCGTCAAGGTCGGCGGGATGGGAACCCCGTTGACCGGAGACGAGTCCCGCAAGTCGTGGCCGTCGACGTACAAGGTGCGCGACAAGCGGCACTGAACCCCACAAGGAGTCGTGATGAACGCGTCCAGCCCGACGGAGGGCATCGTGTGGATTCACCACCTGCCCGGATACGACCGCCCATGACCGACTATCCGCAAATGGCCGCCGCCCGGGGCAGGATCGAGCCCGTGCCCCGGCGGGTCCGTGGCTTTCTCGGCGACGCGCTGGTCTTCGACACCACCGCCGCGCGCTACGTGTGGGAGGTCCCCTATTACCCGCAGTACTACATTCCGCTGGCCGACGTGCGTACCGAGTTCCTGCGCGACGAGAACCACGCGCAGACAGTGCAATTCGGCCCGTCGCGGCTGTACTCCCTGGTGGCCGCCGGCCAGACGCATGCATCCGCCGCACGGGTATTCGACGCCGACAGCGACAGCCCGCTGGCGGGCACCGTGCGGTTCGAATGGAATCCGTTGCGCTGGTTCGAAGAGGACGAGCCGGTCTACGGTCACCCGCGCAACCCCTATTCGCGTGTCGACGCCCTGCGCTCGCACCGCCATGTCCGGGTGGAGCTCGACGGAATCACCTTGGCGGACACCAAATCTCCCGTGTTGCTGTTCGAAACAGGCTTGCCCACAAGGTATTACATCGATCCTACCGACGTCGTCTTCGAGCACCTGCAACCCAGCACCACACAGACGTTGTGCCCGTACAAGGGAACGACGTCGGGATATTGGTCGGTGCGAGTGGGTGACATCGTGCACGAGGACCTGGCGTGGACCTACCACTATCCGCTGCCCGCGGTCGGTCAGATCGCCGGCCTGATCGCCTTCTACAACGAAAAGGTCGACATCGTCGTCGACGGGGCCCCATTGGCGCGGCCGCAGACGCAGTTCAGCTAGCGGCGGCGGCCGAATCGCGGCGGTGTGATATTCGCCTCGCTGACGGCAAATCCTGAGAATTCCTTACTAAAGCCTCGGTCGAGCGGAAACGCGAATCGTTAGCGGTGTAGGCAAAATCCGCCGGAAGAGGGTTTGCATGCGTTTCGCTACGGGTAAGCGATTGCGATACAGCGTGATTGAAAGTCTGAGCAGAACCTGAGTGCGCGGAGTGACGTAGCTAACGTCGAGCATTTTGAACTGCTTTAAGGCGAATTTTGGTCAGTAGACTACCGAAAACCAGTCTCGTCAGCGCCTTTCGGTGCTGAAAGCCGGTGGATCCGGAGGCCAAATCGTCGCGTGTGTGCGGCGGCGCCACTTGGCCACCAGGGCCGACGAACACAGCAAAGGCGGTACCAGCGTGAGTGATGCATACGACCCAACGGCGGCCGGGTTCTCGGTCGACGACACCGCGGTGGTTCGAGTCCCGGTGCACCACGGCCCGATCAGCGACATGGACCTCAGCGGCGACGGTCGCCGGCTGCTCGTCACGAACTATGCCCGCGACGCGGTAACGGTCATCGACGCCCACACCCTTCGGGTCTCGAGCACCCTAGCCGGCCTCAGCGAACCGTCCGCCGTCGCCATGAGCAGCGCGGACGCGAACTACGCCTACGTCAGCACCGCCACCGCCGCCTACGACGCCATCGAAGTCATCGACGTCGTCACGAACTGGCGGATCGCGACGCACCCGGTCGCGCACAGCGTGAGCGACCTGACGGTGAGTGCCGACGGAAAGCACCTGTACGCGAGCCGAAACGCCGTTCGCGGCGCCGACGTGACGGTCCTGGACACCACCACGGGCGAACTCGAGGTGATCGAACTGGCCACCGCACCCGGCACGACCACCGCATGCGTGCGGGCCAGCGCCGACGGCCGGCGCCTCTACGTCGGGGTCAACGGGCCGAACGGCGGCAGCCTTGCCGTCGTCGAAACCCGCACCCGATCCGATGGCGGCCGGGTGGGCGGCCGCTCGCGCGTGGTCGGCACGATCGAGCTCGGTCTGCCCGTCCGCGATGTGGCGCTGAGCAGCGACGGCGCCACGGCATACGTCGCCAGTTGCGGCCCGGTCGTGGGCTCGGTGCTCGACGTCATCGACACCCGCGCGAACAAACTCGTCAAGACGCACAAGATCAACGAGATCACCGGGCCGCTGGCGCGGATGACGCTTAGCCGCGACGGCGAGCGGGCCTACCTGGTCAGCGACGACCGCGTCACGGTGCTGGGCATGCGCGCGCTCGACGTCCTCGGCGAGGTCACGGTGACCAAGAACCCGTCCTGCGTGCTGGAAAGCCCCGACGGCAGCCACCTGTACGTCGCCGACTACTCCGGAGTGCTCACCGCGGCGCGCATCGACTCGGGCCAGACGCCACACAGCGGCGACGCGGATCACCCGGACGCGACCGCGGGCTGGCTGTTCGATGTGCCCCAGTGGGAGCCGGCGCTGGCCTAGCCGGCTGCATTGCGGGACGGCGCGGCGCCCGGAGTGTGTGAATCCTCGCCCTCGAGTGTGAATCCTGGGCCGGGGATCGTCGGCGTGTCGCCGCCCAGCGTTCACCCTCAAATCCCGGGACGCACACTCAACGGCACCGGGCGCGGGTCGTCGGCAGAGCACGCACACTCAACCGCAGAGTCATCCGAAAGGCCCGCCCGCCGAACGGGATCCACGTCGCGGGCGACCGGCACGGGTGGTTTCTGTCACGATCGCCGAAATCGGGCTTAGGGTGGAAGCGGCCGACGGCCCGTCGCCGTCGGCCCGGAATGCGGGCGCGGCATTTCGCGGCTTGGCACGGACGGTGCCGCGCGGAGAGTGAGGCGGTACATCGATGGACGGCACGATGCAGGACTATCCGTTGACGATCACCGCGATCATGCGCCATGGCTGCCGCGTTCACGGGGATCGCACCGTCACCACCGCCACCGGGGACGGCTACCGCACGACGAGCTATCGGGAACTGGGCTGCCGGGCCGCCCAGCTGGCGAATGCGTTGCGCCGGCTCGGGGTGACCGGTGACCAACGGGTCGCGACGTTCATGTGGAACAACTCCGAGCACCTGACGGCGTACCTGGCGGTGCCCTCGATGGGCGCCGTACTGCACACCCTCAACATCCGCCTGTTCCCCGAACAGATCGCCTACGTCGCCAACGAAGCCGAAGACCAGGTGGTGCTGGTCGACGCCTCCCTGATCAACGTGCTCGCCCCGGTGCTGCCCCGCCTCGAGACCGTGCACACCGTGATCGCCGTCGGCGAGGGCGACACCGAACCGCTGCGGGAATCGGGCAAGACCGTGCTGGACTACGCCGACGCCATCGCCGCGGAGCCGACCGAATTCGACTGGCCGCACATCGACGAGAAATCCGCGGCGGCGATGTGCTACACCAGCGGGACCACCGGCAACCCGAAAGGCGTGGTGTACAGCCATCGTTCGAGTTACCTGCACACCATGGCGGCGTGCACCACGAACGGCATCGGCGTCGGGGCCGTCGACAGCGTGCTGGCGATCGTGCCGATGTTCCACGCCAACGCCTGGGGACTGCCGTACGCGGCGCTGATGGCCGGCGCCGACTTGGTGCTGCCGGATCGCCACCTCGACCCGGCATCGGTGGTCGGCATGGTAGAAGACCTGCGCCCCACCGTGACCGGCGCGGTGCCGACGATCTGGAACGCCGTCCTGCACCACCTCGAGGACGACCCCGACCACGACCTGTCGTCGCTGCGGCTGGTGGTCTGCGGCGGCTCGGCCGTCCCGGTCTCGCTGATGCGCACCTTCGAGGAAAAGCACGACCTGCAGATCCGGCAGCTGTGGGGCATGACGGAGACGTCGCCGCTGGCGACCATGGCCTGGCCACCGCCGGGCACCCCCGAGGACCAGCACTGGGCCTTCCGCGGAACCCAGGGCCAACCGGTCTGCGGGGTGGAGATGCGGATCGTCGACGACGACGGCCAGGTGCTGCCCAACGACGGCGTCGCCGTGGGGGAGGTGGAGGTCCGCGGCCCGTGGATCGCCGGCTCCTACTACCTGGGCCACGACGAGTCGAAGTTCGACTCCGGCTGGCTGCGCACCGGCGACGTGGGCCGCATCGACGGCCGCGGTTTCGTCACGCTGACCGACCGGGCCAAGGACGTCATCAAATCCGGCGGGGAATGGATCTCCTCGGTGGAGCTGGAGAACGTCCTCATCGGCCACCCCGAGGTGGTCGAGGCCGCGGTGGTCGGCGTCCCCGACGAACGCTGGGAGGAACGCCCACTCGCAGTGATCGTGGCCAAGGAGGGCGCGTCGGTCAGCCCGGGGCAGCTGCGAAACTTCCTCGCGGACAAGGTCGCTCGGTGGTGGCTGCCCGAACGGTGGACGTTCGTCGACGAGATCCCCCGCACCAGCGTCGGCAAGTACGACAAGAAAGCCATTCGCTCGCGCTACGCCGAAGACGGCTACCAGGTGGCCGAAGCCCGCGACTGATCGACGCCGCAACGAGACCGGAAAGGCTTGAGGCAGTGACACATTCACTCGTCGTCGACCAATCCGTCGTCACACCGGTCGCGGTGCACGACGCGTTCGGCCGGACGCTGCCGATGCCACTGCCCACGCTGTTCAACCGCTGGTACGGCCCGTTCCCGCCGATCCGCGACGTGCGCGAGCAGACCGGCGCCTGGGACGCGGCGGGGCAGACCCGCATCGTGCACCTGGCCGGCGGCGCCACCATGCGCGAGGAGCTGACCAGTGTCGACCCGCCGCGCTCGTTCGGCTATCGGCTCTGCGAGGTCACCGGCCCGATGGCGTTGCTGGTCGATCACGTTGTGGGCGAATGGATTTTCACACCGGCGGCCGCCGGAACCGAGATCACCTGGCGCTGGGACATCCACCCGAAGTCGCCGCGCACGGCCTGGGCGGTCCCGCTGCTGGGCAGGATGTGGAAGGGCTACGCGCGGCGCGCGCTGGCCAACCTGTCGGGCTTGCTGACGAAGTGAGAGCCGCGAACCGTTACGGTGTGAAGCCATGTGCCGACTCTTTGGCCTGCACGCCGGGACGCACGCGTGCACCGCGACCTTCTGGCTGCTGGACGCGCCGGACAGCCTGTCCGAACAGAGCCGGCGAAACCCGGACGGCACCGGCCTGGGCATCTTCGACGAGCACGCCGCGCCGCACCTCTACAAGGAGCCGATAGCGGCCTGGCAGGACGCCGCATTCGCGACCGAGGCGCACCGGTTGACCGGCACCACCGTCATCGCCCACGTCCGCTACGCCACCACCGGCTCGCTCGACATCCGCAACACCCACCCGTTTATGCAGGACGACCGGATCTTCGCGCACAACGGCGTCCTCGAAGGGCTGGACATCATCGACGAGCGGCTGCGCGAGATCGGTACCGCCGATTTGGTATTGGGCGACACCGACTCCGAGCGCGTGTTCGGCTTGATCACCGGCTCGATCCGGGCCCGCGGCGGCGACATCACCGCGGGGCTCGTCGACGCCATGCGATGGCTCGCCGAGCACGTTCCGATCTACGCGGTCAACGTGCTGCTGAGCACGGCCACCGACATGTGGGCGCTGCGTTACCCGCAAACCCACGAGCTCTACGTCTTGGATCGATCCGACGGTGTGGCGTCCCAAGACCCCGAATTCGACTTGCACACCATACGAATTCACGCGCGCTCCGAGCACCTGTGCACGCGGCCGTCGGTGGTGTTCGCCACCGAACGCATGGACGCCGACCCGCGCTGGCGCCTTCTCGAGCCCGGCGAGCTGATTCACGTCGACGCCGGGTTGCGCTTCACCCGCAGCCTGGTGCTGCCCGACCCGCCCAACCAGCTGTTGCGCCGCGAGGACCTGCGCACGCCGGTGGAGGACTCGCAACACGCCCTGCCGAGCACCCGGCGGCTGGTCTGAGGACGTTTGGCAGAGTTGGTGAGCGTGACGAACAAACGCGCCCTGGTGCTGGCGGGTGGCGGGATCGCGGGAATCGCCTGGGAGACAGGTGTTCTGCGGGGCATCGCCGACGAGTCGCCGGCCGCGGCCCGGCTGTTGATCGAATCGGACGTGCTGGTGGGGACGTCGGCGGGCTCGGCCGTCGCCGCGCAGCTCGGCAGCGGCCACACGCTGGACGAGCTGTTCGACCGGCAAGTCTCCGAGTCGTCGGCCGAAATCGACTCCGGCGTCGACGTCGACACCATCACCGAACTGTTCCTGACCGCCCTGGCCGCGCCGTACGAGGAGCCGCTGGACAAGACCCGCCAACAAATGCAGCGGATCGGGGCCGTGGCCCTGGCGACCGAAACCGTTCCCGCGCCGGTGCGCCGCCAGGTGATCGCGCAGCGCCTGCCGTCGCACGAGTGGCCCGAGCGCGCGGTGCGGCTCACCGCCATCGACGTCGCCACCGGAGAACTGACCGTCTTCGACCGCGAATCGGGCGTCGACCTCGTCGATGCCGTGGCGGCCAGCTGCGCGGTGCCCGGGGCGTGGCCGCCGGTGGCGATCGCGGACCGCCACTACATGGACGGCGGGGTGGCCAGCTCGGTCAACCTCGTGGTGGCCGCCGACTGTGACGTCGCGGTGGTGCTGGTGCCCTCGGGCATCGACGTGCCGTCGCCGTTCGGCGCCGGGCCCGCCGCCGAGGTCTCATCGTTTCCCGGCGCGGCGTTCGCGGTGTTCGCCGACGCCGATTCGCTGGCCGCCTTCGGGCCCAACGCCTTGGATCCGGGCTGCCGCATCCCCTCGGCCCTGGCCGGGCGCGAGCAGGGTCGCCGCGAAGCCGCGGCCCTCGCCCGGTTCCTGGGCTTGTGACGGATTTGGTTGCCGCACACAACCTTTAGCGATCGATCGCGGGCGGGGCGGCGTCGTCGCGCCCGGCTTCCAGCGTGTCCAGGGCGTCATCCGCGAGCGCTCGGCCGGTGGCGATCACCTCCACCGCCCGGTGAAATTCCAGGGCCCGACACGTCGACCGCGGAACCTCGATGAGCAGGTCGGGCGGGTAGACCGCCAGCGTGTGACGCGCCAGGGCGGCCTGCGCGATGTCGATCGTCCGGTTCATCACCTCGAAGCTGCCCAACTTCGGCACGTCGGACACCGCGGCGGCCAGCTCGCCGGCGACAGCGTCGGCCGGTGACGGCTCTTCGTCGGGGTTGTCCGACCAGTCATCCGGCTCGCCGCCCGGCCCGCCCAGCCTGCTCAGTACCGCCCGGGCGGTCGGCCGGTCGAGCAACGAGCGGGCGGCGGCCGTGTCGAGCAGCGCGGAGGTGCTGCGCAGCATGCGGGTCAACCATTCGGCGGTGGCCCCCGGCTCCGCTTCCCGGGTGGTGATCGCCTCGCTGCCGGACAGGTTCACCGCGATGGTCAGGTCGGCGTTGACGGCCGACAGCGGGGCCATCGGCAGCGGGTCCAGGATGCCGCCGTCGGCCAACAGCCTCCCGTCGACCGCGTGCGGCGCGATCACCCCCGGGATGGCGATCGACGCCCGGATCGCCTCGTCGAGGGGGCCGCGCTGAAACCACACCGACTTTCCCGCCAGCAGGTCGGTCGCCACCGCGGTGTACGGGATCCGCAGGTCTTCGATGGCGACCGGGCCCAGGATGTCGCGCACCGCGT
Organism: Mycobacterium paraintracellulare; assembly: GCF_000276825.1. NCBI lineage: Bacteria > Bacillati > Actinomycetota > Actinomycetes > Mycobacteriales > Mycobacteriaceae > Mycobacterium > Mycobacterium paraintracellulare. The sequence continues at coordinate 1,098,903 of NC_016948.1, forward strand.
CCAGGATCTTTCCGGCTCGCATCACGCCGGCCGCGCTGATCGACGGGTCCAGCAGCCGCAGGATGGTGCGCTGGGTCAGGGACTTCGCCCACTCGGAGAACTCGTCGAGCCGCCCGGCCGCGTGCAGGCCGCCGACCAGCGCGCCCATCGACGAGCCGGAGACGCCGACGACGTCATAACCGCGTTCGCGCAGCGCCTCGATCACCCCGATGTGCGCGTAGCCGCGGGCGCCACCGCTGCCGAGCGCCAGTGCCACCCGAGTCGGTGCCGAGCGACGCGAAAGTTCGTCAGGCACCCCACCATTTTGCGCGGCGGGGGTCCTCAGCGGGCCGCGCGCGGACTTTTTTCAGCCGTGATCGTAATTACTCCGCGGGGGAGGGCGCCCGCGCGCGGCGCTACCCGCACTCGTCGTTGGCCGCCGCCCGCGCGGCGACGATCACGGCGGCCTGCCGGGCCGGGGTCAGCTTCGACCAGGGGGCGTTCCAGCTGCCCGCGGTGCCCGACGGCGACGCCTGCAGCATGGCCAGATAGGGCTCGAACAGCGACGCGCCGGTCCTGGGCTGGCCATCCATCCACACTTTTGCGGCGTGACAGGCCTGGTAGTACTCCTCCTCGGTCGAGTGTGCGGGGACGTCGACCCTGGTGGTCACGCCGCCGGGGGACACGCCGATGGCGCCCGCCGGCACCGAGCCCGGGCCGCCGGCGCTGTCCGATTGCGGCGCCGACGAGGGGGCCGGTGGGCCGTGCTGGCCGCCCTGCGAGCAGCCCGCGACCGCCAGCAGGACGCCCACTACAGGGGCCGCGGCAACCGCCGCGCCCCGCCGCCGGGGTCGACCACCGCGCCAGCGCACGGTCTCAATCTATGCAACACTGGCTGCCGTGATGGAGCGCTTCGGATTTTGCGAGTGTTGTCGGCCGTAACACGCCGCCGCCCGTTCGATCCTCTTTCGCTCTGGAGTTCCCCCCATGACTTTGTCCCTTGCCGGGGCAGCGCCCGTCACCGCCGCGGTCACGCGCCCACGAACCCTCTCGTCCCCGTCCGCGGGCCCGACCCCGCTGCGGGTGCCCGACCTGTTGCACGCGACCGACCAGGCCGCCGACGACGTGCTCAGCGGGCGCTGCGACCACCTGCTGCCCGAGGGCGGCATCCCGGAGTCGCAGCGCTGGTTCACCCGCATCCACGGCGACGAGGAACTCGACGTCTGGCTGATCAGCTGGGTGCCCGGCCATCCGACCGAGCTGCACGACCACGGCGGCTCGCTGGGTGCGTTGACCGTCGTTTCCGGCTCGCTCAATGAATACCGTTGGGACGGAAGGGCTTTGCGGCGCCGTCGGCTCGACGCCGGCGACCAGGCCGGGTTCCCGCTGGGCTGGGTGCACGACGTTGTCTGGGCGCCGCGGCCGGTCACCGTGCCGGTCACGGGGTTGCCGGGTGCGAGCGCCGGGCCGGCGCAGCCGACCCTGAGCGTGCACGCGTACTCGCCGCCCCTGACCGCCATGTCGTACTACGACATCACCGACCGCAACACGTTGCGCCGGCAACGCACCGAACTGACCGACCAGCCGGAAGGATCGCCGTGAGCCGCATCGACGTCGTCTTGAGGTCCGCCCGGCGCCGGTATCGCCGCCTGCCCGCCACCGAAGTGCCCGACGCGCTGCGGCGCGGCGCGGTGCTCGTCGACATCCGGCCCCAGGCCCAGCGGTTCCGCGAGGGGGAGGTGCCCGGGGCGCTGGTGATCGAACGCAACGTCCTGGAGTGGCGCTGCGACCCCACCAGCGACGCCAAACTGCCCGAAGCCGTCGGTGACGACGTCGAATGGGTGATCCTGTGCTCGGAGGGCTACACGTCCAGCCTGGCTGCGGCCGCGCTGCTGGACATCGGCCTGCACCGCGCCACCGACGTCATCGGCGGGTATCACGCGTTGGCCGGCGCGGGCGTGCTCACCCAGCTGGCCGGCGGTGCGTCCGACGCCCCGTTGGCCGACACGGCCGCCGGCGCCCGCCGCTGGATCTAGCCGCTAGTTAACTGCAACCCCGACGGGTGATTCGGCACTGGGAACGCACGCGGCCGCGGTGACGGCGGTGAGTGCGAGGACCGCCGCAACGACGAGTTTCGCGGCTAGACGTGACATGAGGACTCCGTTCGTCGGCCCCCCGGCGCAGAACTGTAGCGGGCCTACGAGCAAATTTCAATAACGATTGAATTAATCGCTAACCGTCGGCTGATTGCGACGTCGGGTCCAGCCCCAGCTCGTCGGCGGGTGCGGTCAAGAACCGATGCACCGCCGGCCCCACCAACCCGACCACCTCGTCGACCCCGAGCGACGACAGCGGAGGCACCCGCATGACGTAGCGCAGCATTCCGGTGCCGACGAGGTTGGTCGCGGCCAGCGTTGCGCGCAGCCGCGCCTCATCTCCACCGCCCAAAGCGCTGGACACCGCGGTGAGCAGGTAGTCGTGCAGGAATCCGCGAAACGCGTCGTTGGCGTCGCCGTTCGACGTCGCCGACCGCACCATCGACGCCATGCTCGAGGCCGTGTCGGGCTGCTCCCAGATACCCAGGTAGGCCCGCACTACGCGGCAGCCCAGATCGTCGTCGTTGCGTGCGATCTCGGTCGTCAGCAGGTCAGCGGGCAGCACCAGCTTCAGCGATTCGCGAAACAATGCCGCCTTCGAGCCGAAGAGATAGAGAACCATCGAAGGATCAACTCGCGCATCGTCGGCGATCGCGCGCAGCGTCGTCTTGTCGTAGCCATGGGCGGCGAACTGCCGCTTCGCCGCGCGAAGGACCGCGTCGCGCGATACCGGCTCGCCCTGGCGTCTACCGCGCCGCTTCTGAATCCCAGACGGGGACACCGGTTCCCGGCCCACCCGGCTAGCCTTCGGCGTGCAGGAGCGGCCGCAGCCGGGCCGTCTTCTCCGGTGTCCACCCGGGCGGCGACATCACCGCCGCCCAGCCGTCGGCGACGTCGGCGACGTAACGGTGACCGTGCCCGTCGGGGACGTCCACCGCGACGGCCATGTCCGCCGACACCTGAAGGAAGGTGACGACCGGGATCCAGCGCGTCTGCGGCAACACGTCATAGCCGCGCCGCTCCCGCAACCAGTCGGGCTTGCTGAACACCAGGTCCGGGGTCCACCAGGCGATCGGGTCCGAGGCGTGCTGCAGATAGACCACCCGCGGGTGATCCCACGGATCCTTCGGGCGCGCCAGGTTGCCCGCGCGGGCCACGAAGCGGACGTAGCGGCCGTCGTCGTAGATCGGCAGCCATTCGGGGGACCCGGGGTCGCGTGTCGTGGTGAGGTCGGTCCAGATGGTGTTCTGGAACGTCGGCCCGCTGAACAGGGCGCCGTCGGTGCGGGCGAGCACGTTGTTCAGGCTCATGAACGACGCCTCGCCGCCGAACGAGCCGAGGCTCTCACCGAACACGACCAGCTTGGGGCGTTGGGCTTCCGGCATCTGGCGGATCAGCCGGTCGACGGCCTCGAACAGCGCCTGGCCGGCGTGCCGGGCGTTCTCCTTGTCCACCAAAAACGACAGCCAGCTCGGCAGGAACGAATACTGCATGCTGACGATCGCGGTGTTGCCGTTGTACATGTACTCGAGCGCGGTGGCCTCCGCCTCGTTGATCCAGCCGGTGCCGGTGGTGGTCGCGACCGCGACGACCGCGCGCCGCAGCCCGCCCGTGCGCTGCAGCTCGCGCGCGGCGAGTTCGGCGGTCGCGGTGATGCCGTCGGCGGAGTTCAGGCCCGCATACGCCCGGATCGGTTCGGTCGCCGGGGCGCCGTTGAACGCGGTCAGATCGCCGACCTTGGGACCGCCCTCGACGAAGACGCGCCCTTGGTGGCCAAGGGATTCCCACGACACCAGCGACTCCGGTCCGCCGGAGCGCAGCGCGGTCTTCGGCGGCGCGCTGTCGGGGTTCATCTCGTTGTTGGCCGAGGCGAAGGTGTCGTTCATGGTGCGCATGGCGAACTTGAGCACGACGCCGTTGAGCACGGTGACGGTCAGGACCGCCAGCGTGACGACCACGATGGTCGCCGAGAGCCGAAACGGCACGAACCGGTCGACCTGACCGACCAGGAAGCGGACCAACCAGCGGGTGAACTGGCCGATTTCGACCACCGTGAACAGCACCACCAGCGAGAGGACTCCCGACAGCGGGTAGTCGTACCACTCCAAATGTGGCACGCCCATCAGGTCGCGCACGTCGTCCTGCCACACGTGGAACCAGATCGCCATCAGTACCTGGCCGACCACACCGATCGGGATCAGCACCTTCCAGGCCCAGCGTGGCGGCGGCGGGCTGTGATCCTTTTCCCGCATGAACCGCACCAACCAGACCGAAAAGACGCCCAGCCCATAGCCGATGGCGCCGGAGAGCCCGCTGACGAGTCCCTGGAACAACGGGCCGCGCGGCAGCAGCGAGGGCGTCAGCGAAAGCCAGATGAAGACCAGGCCGACCGTGGTACCGGTGAATGTGTAATGCCGCACCCACCAAGGCTTTTCGGTCCACGGCAGGGTGGGGGCGGCGCGCCCGGCCCGCGGGGCGGGCGGGGCCTGTGAAACGGCGACCGCGGATTCCTCGACGTCGTCCGCCGGCTTGTCGCCGGTGTCGACGTTGGTCGCGGAGCCGGGTTCGCTCATGGTGCGTCCTAGCGGTGGGTGAAGTTCGGCGCGCGCTTCTCGACGAAGGCCGCCATCCCCTCGGATTGGTCCTCGGTCGCGAAAGTGGAGTGAAACAGTCGGCGTTCGTAGAGCAGCCCCTCGGCCAGCGTGGATTCGAACGCGCGGTTGACGGCCTCTTTGGCCATCCGCGACGCCGACCGCGACATCTGCGAAATGGTGGTCGCGACTTTCTTCGCCTCGGTCAGTAGGTCGTCGGCGGGCACCACGCGCGAAACCAGCCCGCTCCGTTCGGCCTCCGCGGCGTCGATGGTGCGCCCGGTCAGGATGAGGTCCATTGCCTTGGCCTTGCCGATGGCGCGGGTCAGGCGCTGCGAGCCGCCCATGCCGGGCAGCACACCGAGTTTGATCTCGGGCTGGCCGAATTTCGCTGTGTCGGCGGCGATCAGCACGTCGCACATCATGGCCAGCTCGCAGCCGCCACCGAGCGCGTGCCCGGCCACCGCGGCGATCGTCGGGGTGCGGACCTCGGCGAGTCTGCCCCAGGGGGCGAAGAAGTCGGCGCCGAAGGCGTCGGCGAACGTCAGCTCGGCCATCTCCTTGATGTCGGCGCCGGCGGCGAACGCTTTGGCCGAGCCGGTGATGATGATCGCGCCGATGCCGGGGTCGTCGTCGAAATCCGCTGCCGCACTGGTGACCTCGTTCATCACCTGGGTGTTCAGCGCGTTGAGGGCCTTCGGCCGGTTCAGCGTGATGATGCCGACGCGCTCCTCGCGCTCGACGAGGATGGTCTCGTACTGCGTGTCTGTCATCTGGGCCGCCTTTCTAGAAACTCAGGTCGTCGTCGACCGGGGTGAAATACGCCTCGACATCGGCCGCCGTGACGGCGGCCAGCTGCGCCGGCGACCACTTGGGATCGCGATCCTTGTCGATCAGCTGCGCGCGAATTCCCTCGACCAGGTCGTGTGAGCGCAGCGACGCCGAGGACACCCGATAGTCCTGAACGAGAACGTCTTTGAGCGTTTCCAGTTCGGCCGCGCGGCGTACCGCCTCCAGCGTCACCGATAACGCGATGGGGGAGCGGGTGGCGATCAGGTTGGCGGCGTCGTTCGCCGGGCCCGCGCCGTGGCCCGCGAGGGCCGCGACGATGTCCTCGACCGTGTCGCGCGCGAAGCAGTCGTCGATCCAATCGCGTTGTGCGGCAAGTTCACTCGGTGGCGGTTCGACGGTGTATTTGGCGAGCGCGTTCTCGACGCCGTCCCCGACGATCGCCCGACGGAACGCCTCGATGTCGGCGTGCGGCACGTAGTGGTCGGCGAAGCCCATGGCGATGGCGTCGGCTCCCGAGAACGGCGCCCCGGTCAGCGCGGCGTGCAGGCCCAGGCCGCCGGGCGCGCGCGACAGCAGGTAAACCCCGCCGACGTCGGGGATGAAGCCGATTCCGACCTCGGGCATGGCGATCTTGGAGGTGTCGGTCACCACCCGGGTGTTCGCGTGCGCGCTGACGCCCACACCGCCACCCATCACGATGCCGTCCATCACCGCGACGTATGGCTTGGCGAAGTCGGCGATCTGGGCGTTGAGCAGATATTCGTCGCGCCAGAAGCGTCGCGCCTCCGCCCCGTCCTTGCGCGCGCTGTGGTAGATCGAGACCACGTCGCCGCCCGCGCACAGTCCGCGTTCACCGGCGCCGGAGAGCACCACCGCGCGCACCGCCACGTCGCCGGCCCAGCGGGTGAGGATGGCGGTCAGATCGTCCACCATCCGTTGGTTCAGCGAGTTGATCGCCTTGGGCCGGTTGAGCGTGATCAAGCCGACGCTTCCGTCAACCTCGGTGAGAACCTCATCGGATCCGTCGGTCACGCCTTAGCCTCCCTCGCGCCGGTCCAGCCTCGAGGAAGAAATCTAGATCGTCACGACCGGCGCGGTATGCGCGGGTAAGGGTTATGTTTAACGCGACGACAACGGCTTAAGCCTTCCAAGGCTCGAGAACTCCGCAAAATGCCCAGCTCGGCTGGGAACCTGGGTGGACCGCTGATCGTTGAGATGGTGTTCGCACAGCTCGAAGCCAATAAGAGAGGATCCGACGGTGCGGGAGACAAGCAACCCGGTATTTCGTTCGCTGCCTAAGCAGAGGGGCGGATACGCGCAATTCGGCACTGGCGCGGCCCCGATGCAGGGCTACCAGGCCGACCCCTATGCGGCTCCCTACCAGGCCCCGTACCAGGAGGCCCGGCCTTCGCGCCCCCTGACCATCGACGACGTCGTCACCAAGACCGGCATCACGCTGGCCGTGCTGGCGGCCTCCGCCGTCGTCTCCTACTTCTTGGTGGTCTCGAACCTCGCGCTGGCGATGCCGCTGACCCTGATCGGCGCGCTCGGCGGCCTGGGCCTGGTGCTGGTCGCGACCTTCGGTCGCAAGCAGGACAGCCCGGCGATCGTGCTCAGCTACGCCGTACTCGAGGGTTTGTTCCTGGGAGCGCTTTCGTTCGTCTTCGCCCACTTCTCGGTGTCGAACGCCAACGCCGGCGTGTTGATCGGGGAGGCCGTGATGGGCACCTTCGGGGTGTTCTTCGGCATGCTGGTCGTCTACAAGACCGGCGCCATCCGGGTCACGCCCAAGTTCACCCGCATGGTGGTCGCCGCGCTGTTCGGCGTGCTGGCCCTGATGCTCGGCAACTTCGTGCTGGCCATGTTCGGTGTCGGCGGCGGCGCGGGCCTGGGCCTGCGCAGCGGCGGCCCGCTCGCGATCATCTTCTCGCTGGTGTGCATCGGCATCGCGGCGTTCAGCTTCCTGATCGACTTCGACGCGGCCGACCAGATGGTCCGCGCCGGTGCGCCGGAGAAGGCGGCGTGGGGCATCGCGCTGGGCCTGACCGTGACGCTGGTCTGGCTGTACATCGAGATCCTGCGCCTGCTCAGCTATCTACAAAACGATTAGCTCTGCCACACAAAAACCGGCACGCCGATGGGCGTGCCGGTTTTTGTCTGCGGTCCTCGTGCACTGCCGTTGAGTGTGAAGCGCCGGCGTCGAGAGTGAACCAGCGGTGCGCTGGCTCGGCTTGGGCTCAAGGGGTGATTGCAACACTTCGTAGTTAGGGGTGTTGATGACGGGTCAGCCTCAGTTGTTGTCGGTGCAGCGCCGGTATTGGGAGTTGATCGCGTCCGGGGTGTCCTCGGAGGATGCCGGGGTTGCGGTCGGCGTGTCGGCAACGTGCGGCGGCAAGTGGTTTCGCAGGTTTGGTGGTGTGAATCCGCGATGGTTAGCCCCTCAGGGGCAGAAACGGCCGCGGTTGTCGGCTGATGAGCGTGAACAGATCATGATCGGCACCGCTCAGGGCGAATCGATTCGCTCGATGGCAGCCCGGTTGGGCCGGGCCCCGTCGACAGTCATGCGCGAGATCGCCAACAACGGCGTGATGCGGGGGTATGTGGGCCGTTATCGTTCTCGTTACCGCTTCGGAGCCCGCCGAGCGGGCGTGGATGCGAAATCGGGCTATTCGGCGCGGATTGCTCAGCTTCGCAGCGAGCAGCGAGCGCGCCGGCCCAAGATCGGCAAGCTGGGTCGCTGCCCTGCGTTGCGTGATCAGGTGCAAGCGTGGTTGGTCAAGAAGTACAGCCCGGAGCAGATTGCCGGGATGTTGGCCACGACGTATTCCGACCGCCCGGAGATGCAGGTGTCCCACGAAACCATCTACAAGGCGCTCTACGTGCAAGGACGCGGGGAGCTACGCCGCGAGCTGACTAAGTGTTTGCGGACCGGGCGGGCATTGCGCAAGCCACGGGCCAGAGTCGGCGCCCGTAGCGGCTGCGGCCGAATTCCGGGCATGGTCAACATCAGTGAGCGGCCCGCTGAGGCCGCTGACCGCGCGGTGCCCGGGCACTGGGAGGGTGACTTAATCCTGGGCAAAAATCAGCACTCTCAGATCGGCACCCTGGTCGAACGTTCCACCGGGTTCGTGCAACTGCTGCACCTGCCCGCCCGTCGCGACCCTGAGACGGTGGCTGATGCGATGATCGCCACCATCAAAACCCTGCCCCAGGCATTGCGGCGCTCGCTGACCTGGGACCAAGGCCACGAAATGTTGCGCCATGCCCGCATCAGTATCGATGCCGGTATCGACATCTACTTTTGCGATCCACACTCACCCTGGCAGCGCGGCAGCAACGAAAACACCAATGGCCTATTGCGCCAATACTTTCCGAAAGGCACCGACTTATCCGTGCACTCGGCCGACTACCTCGCCGAAGTCGCCGCTGAACTCAACGAACGCCCACGCAAACGCTTCGGCTGGGACAGCCCCGCCCAAGTCCTCAACCGGCTACTGTCAAACCCGCCACAAACCACTGTTGCAACCAAACCTTGAAACCACCCGGCGTGTCGCCGCCCAGGCTTCACACTCAAAGCCCGGGTTTCACACGCAAAGCCGGGACGCACCCAACGACGAGCGACTCAGCTGAGCCGCTCGATCACCATCGCCATACCCTGCCCGCCGCCGACGCACATGGTCTCCAGGCCGAACGTCTTGTCGTGCGTCTGCAGGTTGTTGAGCAGCGTGGTGGCGATGCGGGCACCGGTCATGCCGAACGGGTGGCCCAGCGCGATCGCCCCGCCGGACACGTTCAGCTTGTCCTCGTCGATGCCCAGCTCGCGGGCCGAGCCCAGCACCTGGACGGCGAACGCCTCGTTGATCTCGAACAGGTCGATGTCGCTGACCGACAGCTTGGCCCGCGCCAGCGCCTTCTTGGTCGCCTCGATCGGGCCCAGGCCCATGATCTCCGGGGAGAGGCCGCTGACCCCGGTGGACACGATCCGCGCCAGCGGCGTCAGGCCGAGCTCCTTGGCCTTGGTGTCGCTGGTGATCACCACCGCGGCCGCGCCGTCGTTCAGCGGGCACGCGTTGCCCGCGGTCACCGTGCCGTTGGGCCGGAACACCGGCTTGAGCTGGCTGATCTTCTCGTAGGTGGTGCCGGGGCGGGGGCCGTCGTCGGTGCTCACCGTGGTGCCGTCGGGCAGGGTCACCGGGGTGATCTCCCGCTCGAAGAACCCGCTCTTGATCGCCTCCTCGGCGCGGTTCTGGCTGCGCACTCCCCAGTGGTCCTGGTCTTCGCGGCTGATGCCGGTCAGCAAGGCGACGTTCTCGGCGGTCTGCCCCATCGCGATGTACACGTCGGGCAGGTTGCCGTCGGCGCGGGGATCGTGCCACTCGTCGGCACCTTCGGCCGCGGCGGCCGAGCGCTCCTGAGCCTCACCGAACAGCGAGTTCTTGGTGTCCGGCCACGAGTCGGCGCTGCCCTTGGCGAACCGCGACACGGTTTCCACACCCGCCGAGATGAACGCGTCGCCCTCACCGGCCTTGATCGCGTGGAACGCCATCCGGGAGGTCTGCAGCGACGACGAGCAGTACCGGTTGACGGTGGTGCCCGGCAGGAAGTCGAACCCGAGTTCGACGGCGATGACTCGCGCCAGGTTGTATCCGGATTCGCCGGCGGGCTGCCCGCAGCCCAGGATCAGGTCGTCGATCTGGTGCGGGTTCAGGGCGGGCACCTTGTCCAGCGCGGCCTTCACGATCTGGACGGTCAGGTCGTCGGGGCGCATGTTGACCAGCGACCCCTTCATCGCGCGGCCGATCGGCGAGCGAGCAGTTGAGACAATGACGGCTTCAGGCATGGTGGTTCCCTTCAGATCCCTGCAGATCCCACAGATGGGGCTGGCTCGCTTCATCATCGGGCGGTGGGCCCACGCCGACGGGCGAAGACAAATCTAGTCGCTGCCAACCTCGGGGCACGAAGACGGGGCAGGTCCGGGTGCCGGGCGCCGCCACAGCCGCGACATCACGCTCGCCCGCGTGTGGCGCTGCCCCAGGACCGGCTCCGCCGGCGGCACCGGCGGACTCAGCGGCGGGCGGTCCACCTTCTCGCCCAGCGCGTCGCACAGGGCCAGCAGCAGCGCGTCGGCGGCCAGCGCATAGGCGGGCGCCGACGGGTGGTAGCCGTCGGCGGAGAACATCGCGTCGGGCGTGGCCCGGAACTGCGGCGCCATCAGCTGCGCCAGCGGCACCGGCACGCCGCCGGCCGAGCGGACCGCCGCGGTCTGGGCGCGGGCGAGTTGCAGGCAACGCTCGTGCGCGAGCGACCGCAGCGGCTGCGGAATCGCGCTGATGAAGCCCAGATCCGGGCAGGTGCCGACGATCACCACGGCGCCCCGGGCGCGCAGCCTGCGGACGACCAACCCCAGCCGTTGCGCCGACTGGCTCACCCCGTTGAGCGCGGTGACGTCGTTCGCGCCGACCATGACCACCGCCACGTCCGGCGGGGGGCCCGCCACGAACATGGCGTCGACTTGGCCGCACAAGCCCTTCGAGGTGGCGCCCACAATGGCCTTGGTGCTCAGCCGGATTCGCTTGCCGGTCTGCTCGGCCAGGCCGCGCGCGATCCGCACCCCCGGCACCTCGTCGGCACTCATGCATCCGTATCCGGCGGCGGTCGAATCGCCGAAGATCATCAGGTGCAGGTCGGCCGCCATCCCGCGGCGCCACCGCTCCACGGGCCCACCGCCGCGCGTGTACACGCCGTCGGCGCGGGGCGGGATGTCCCATGCCTTGGGGATGACGGTGCGCGCGTGGGACGCCTGGCCGACCAACAGACTGCGTGCCCCCAGGTAGGCGGTTCCTGTCGAGGCCAGCGCGCCCGCTGTGGCCAGGGCGATCGCCGACCGGCGTGGCACCCGAATGGTCACGCACTCAAGTTTAGGGCCGCTGCGGAGTTTGCGCGGCCGGTGCGAAAAAACGAACTGATCACGGTGCGAAGCAAAACTGGTATCAACTCAGAGATTTCATACGTTGCACTAAGCGATGGCTGTCAAGCTGAGAACAAGGGGATGGCTGAGCGCTTTGGCAAACGGTCGAACCAGACGCTCAACAGCCTCGTCACATGCTGTATCGCACTACAACGGCGTAGGAAGTGTTGAGCATGACCGCACCTAGCAAGGTATCGGGGTCGCCTGAGGCCACCGTTCGTGCCCATGATGTCCTCAAAGCCCGTCGGGCCCAGACGCGCAAGTTCGCGATCAGCGACGGCGCGCCCGTCGAGGTCCTCGAATCCGGCCCCAGCGTTGCTGCGCGATTGGCCAACCTGACGTCACGGCTGACGATCCGGCCGATTCTGACCGTCGGCAGCCACGTCCCCAACCTGCCGTGGCCGTGGGGCCTCATCGACCTCACCGCCCGGGTGCTGATCCCGGCGTCGGCCACCGTCCGCGAGACGGTGAAGTTGCCGCACGCCTCGGCGCAGCTGGTGCGCGCGCCCGGCGTGCTTCCCGCCGACGGCAGCCGCCGCGTGGTCGTCTACCTCCACGGCGGCGCGTTTTTGACCTGCGGGGCAAACTCGCACGGCCGGCTCGTCGAAGCCCTCTCCAAGTTCGCCGACGCGCCCATCTTGGTGGTCAATTACCGTCTGCTGCCCAAGAATTCGGTGGGCATGGCGATCGAGGATTGTCACGACGCCTACCGATGGCTGCGGCTGCGCGGCTACCAACCCGACCAGATCGTGCTGGCGGGCGATTCTGCGGGCGGCTACCTGGCGCTCACGCTCGCGCAACGCCTGCAGGAGGAAGGCGAGGAGCCCGCGGCGCTCGTGGCGATCTCGCCGCTGCTGCAGCTGGCGAAGGAACCCAAGCAGGCCCACCCCAACATCGACACGGACGCGATGTTCTCCGCCGGGGCGTTCGACGCCCTCGCCGAGCTGGTTGCCGCCGCGGCCGGAAAGAACAAGGTCGACGGCAAAGCCGAGGAGATCTACGAGCCGCTGGAACACATCAAGCCGGGCCTGCCGCGCACGCTGATTCACGTCTCGGGCTCCGAGGTGTTGCTGCACGACGCGCGGTTGGCGGCGAGCCGGCTGGCCGCAGTCGGCACCCCGGCCGAGGTGCGGGTGTGGCCCGGCCAGATCCACGACTTCCAGCTGGCCGCGCCGATGGTGCCGGAGGCCGTGCGCTCGCTGCGCCAGATCGGCGACTACATCCGCGAGGCCACCGAGTAGCGCGCCGCGCGAAACCGCCTGAGACGATGTGACGCATGCGGATCGCGCAGCACATCAGTGACCTCATCGGCGGCACGCCGCTGGTGCGCCTGAACTCCGTCGTTCCCGACGGTGCCGGCATCGTGGCGGCCAAGGTCGAATACCTCAACCCCGGCGGCAGCTCGAAGGACCGGATCGCGGTCAAGATGATCGACGCCGCCGAAGCCAGCGGACAGCTGCGGCCCGGCGGCACGATCGTCGAACCCACGTCGGGCAACACCGGCGTCGGGCTGGCGTTGGTCGCCCAGCACCGCGGGTACAAGTGTGTGTTCGTCTGCCCGGACAAGGTCAGCGAGGACAAGCGCAACGTGCTGATCGCGTACGGCGCCGAGGTGGTCGTGTGCCCGACGGCCGTGCCCCCCGACCACCCGGACAGCTACTACAGCGTCTCCGACCGGCTGGTCACCGAAATCGAGGGCGCGTGGAAACCGGACCAGTACGCCAACCCGGAAGGCCCGGCCAGCCACTACGCCACCACCGGCCCGGAGATCTGGGCCGACACCGACGGCAAGGTCACCCACTTCGTCGCCGGCATCGGCACCGGCGGCACGATCACCGGCGCCGGCCGCTACCTCAAGGAGATATCGAACGGGGCCGTGCGCATCATCGGCGCCGACCCCGAGGGCTCGGTGTATTCGGGCGGCACCGGCCGGCCCTATCTGGTGGAGGGCGTCGGCGAGGACTTCTGGCCGCAGGCCTATGACCGCACGGTGCCCGACGAGATCATCGCGGTGTCCGACTCCGACTCGTTCGACATGACCCGGCGCCTGGCCCGCGAGGAGGCGATGCTGGTCGGCGGGTCGTGCGGGATGGCGGTGGTCGCCGCGCTGCGCGTCGCCGAGCAAGCCGGACCCGACGCGCTCGTCGTGGTCCTGCTGCCCGACGGCGGCCGGGGCTACATGTCGAAGATCTTCAACGACGCCTGGATGTCGTCGTACGGGTTCCTGCGCAGCCGGCTCGACGGGTCCACCGAGCAGTCCAGGGTCGGCGACGTGTTGCGCCGCAAGTCCGGTGCGCTGCCCGACCTGGTGCACACCCACCCGTCGGAGACGGTGCGCGACGCCATCGGCATCCTGCGCGAGTACGGGGTGTCCCAGATGCCGGTGGTCGGCGCCGAGCCGCCGGTGATGGCGGGGGAGGTCGCCGGCAGCGTCTCCGAACGTGAATTGCTGTCGGCGGTGTTCGAGGGCCGGGCGAAACTGGCCGACGCGGTCGCCCAGCACATGAGCCCGCCGCTGCCGATGATCGGCGCGGGTGAGCTGATCAGCGCGGCGGGCACGGCGTTGCGGGACTGGGACGCGTTGATGGTGGTCGAGGAGGGCAAACCGGTCGGCGTGATCACCCGTTATGACCTGCTGGGCTTCCTCTCCGAGGCGCCCCGTGGACTGAGCGGACGCCGGTAGTTCGCCGCGCTCGGCGGGTGATGCGCGTCTCGCCCGTCCGTGAAACGCTCAGGTACGGTAATTCGGCTAATCCAGCGAGATGTCCGGCTGTTCCGCAGTGGAAGGTTGCCCATGACCGATCAACCGCCGCCCGGCGGCGCCTACCCGCCGCCCCCCTCGTCGCCCGGCCCATCCGGTGGGCAACAGCCGCCGTCCGGCGGTCAGGAGTTCCCGCCGCCTCCGTCGGCGCCCGGCGGCGGTTCCTACCCCCCGCCGCCACCGCCGCCCGGCGGGTCCTACCCGCCACCGCCGCCGTCGTCCGGGGGCTACGCGCCGCCGCCGCCGGGACCGGCGATCCGGACCCTGCCGACGCAGGAGTACACGCCGTGGCTCACCCGCGCGCTGGCGTTCGTCATCGACATCCTCCCGTACGTCGTCGTGCACGGCATCGGCACCGCGATCCTGCTCGCCACGCAGCAGACGGCCTGCATCACCGACGTCACCCAGTACGCCGTCAACCAGTACTGCGCCACCCAGAATTCGACCCTGGGCATGGTGGCGCAGTGGTTGGCGTCGATCGTCGGGCTGTTCTACCTGATCTGGAATTACGGCTACCAGCAGGGCACGACCGGGTCGAGCGTCGGCAAATCGGTGATGAAATTCAAAGTGGTCAGCGAGGTCACCGGCCAACCCCTGGGCTTCGGCCTGTCCGTGGTGCGGGCGCTGGCGCACTTCGTCGACGCGATCATCTGCTTCATCGGTTTCCTTTTCCCGCTGTGGGATTCGAAGCGTCAGACGCTGGCGGACAAGATCATGACGACCGTGTGCCTGCCGATCGACGGGACCGAAAGGCCGCCGGTCACCTAGGCTGATCGTCGATGAGCGACGACGGCAACCCACACCCCGAGTTCACCGGGCTGGCCACCAAAGCGATTCACGCCGGCTACCGGCCGGACCCGGCGACCGGAGCGGTCAACGCCCCGATCTACGCCAGCAGCACCTTCGCCCAGGACGGCGTCGGCGCATTGCGGGGCGGATTCGAATACGCGCGCACCGGCAACCCGACCCGCGCCGCGCTGGAGGCCGCGCTGGCCGCCGTCGAGGAAGGCAGCTACGGCCGGGCCTTCGCCTCGGGGATGGCCGCCACCGACTGCGCCCTTCGCACAGTGCTGCGGCCGGGTGACCACGTCGTGATCCCGAATGACGCCTACGGCGGCACGTTCCGGCTGATCGACAAGGTCTTCACCCAGTGGAACGTCGACTACACGCCCGTCGCGCTGCACGAGCTGGACGCCGTCGCCGCCGCGATCACGCCGCGCACCCGGATGATCTGGGTGGAAACCCCGACCAACCCGTTGCTGTCCATCGCCGATATCGCCGCCATCGCCGAGCTGGGCGAGCAGCATTCCGCGAAAGTGTTGGTGGACAACACCTTTGCCTCACCCGCGCTGCAGCAGCCGCTGACGCTGGGGGCAGACATCGTGCTGCACTCCACCACCAAGTACATCGGCGGCCATTCCGACGTGGTGGGCGGCGCGCTGGTCACCAACGACCAGGAACTCGACGACGCGTTCGGCTTCCTGCAGAACGGGGCCGGCGCGGTGCCCGGCCCGTTCGACGCCTACCTGACGATGCGCGGACTGAAGACCCTGGTGCTGCGCATGCAGCGGCACAGCGAAAACGCCATGGCCGTAGCGGAATTCCTCGCGGGCCATCGCGCGGTGAGCGCGGTGCTCTACCCCGGCCTGCCCAGCCACCCCGGGCACGAGGTCGCCGCGCGGCAGATGCGCGGGTTCGGCGGCATGGTCTCGGTGCGCATGAAAGGCGGCCGGGACGCCGCCCGGGATCTGTGCGCCAACACCAAGGTGTTCATCCTGGCCGAATCGCTGGGCGGGGTCGAGTCGCTGATCGAGCACCCCAGCGCGATGACGCATGCGTCGACGGCCGGGTCGCAATTGGAAGTGCCCGACGACCTGGTGCGGCTGTCGGTCGGCATCGAGGACGTCGCCGACCTGGTGGCCGATCTGCAGCAGGCCCTCGCCTAGCGCACCTCGCGCAAAGCGATCAGGAGTGGTACGGCTCCGCGCTGACCAGCGTGACCTCGACGGTGTTGCCGTTGGGCACCACGTAGCTGCGGGTCTCGCCCACCTTGGCGTCGATCAGGGCGCCGCCCAAAGGTGAATTCGGCGAGTACACCTCGAGCTTGCCGTCGTTGACGCCCTCCTGGCGGGTGGCGATGAGGAACGTCTCGGTGTCGGACTTGTCGCCGTTGTAGTAGACCTTCACCACCGAACCGGGCAGCGCGACGCCGGACTGCTTGGGCGCTTCGCCGACCTTGGCGTTGTTGAGCAGATCCTGCAGCTGGCGAATCCGGGCCTCCTGCTGGCCCTGCTCTTCGCGGGCGGCGTGGTAGCCGCCGTTTTCGCGCAGGTCGCCCTCTTCGCGGCGGTCGTTGATCTCCGCGGCGATGACCGGACGATTCGCGATCAACTGGTCGAGCTCGGCCTTGAGTCGGTCATGCGACTCCTGGGTCAGCCAGGTCACCGAAGTGTCCGTCATCTCGTCGTGCTCCTCGTATGTTGTTCCGCGAGTTCGCGTAAGTCCTGTTAACTCCGCCGTCGAAAGCGTGCGGGTCCATCCCCGTGTGCTGCGGCGCCGATCTGCTGACGGCCGCTAATGCAGCAACACGGTCCCAATCGGAACCGTGCATTCACCCATGTTACCACCGCGCGAACAACTGATGACTCCATCTTCGCTGTTCGGCGTCGATGGCGACGGTCAGGACGGGCGCAGGTAGGCGGGCACATCGGTGCCGCAGCCATAGATGTCGGCCACCGCCGGCGGCTGGGAGGATTTGACCGTCGTCGTCACCTGCACCGTGGCCGCGTCGGATGGCGGGACCAGCAGCTCACGTCGTCCCGTCTCGCTCCCGTCGGCGGAGCGGACCCGCACGATGCAGTCCACCGGGCGCGACGGATCCGATCGGGTCACGCTGATCGTTATCGACGCCGTCTGCTCGTCGATCACCCGGTACCCGGCCAGCGTCCCCTTGACATCACTGGTGCCGAAGCGGTGGTAGCCGACGGCGGCCACGGCCAGGCCGGCCGCGACGACCAGCACGCCCAGCGCGACGATCACCCATCGCCGGGGGATGCGCGACAGCCGGGAACGCCCGTAGCGGGCCTCCGGACGCGGAGTGGGGGTATCGGTCATGGCTGGTTATGCCTGGTTGTCGGCTGCCGGGCACCGGCCGACAGCATGCAACGATGTGGAACTGGAATTATAGGGTCAGACCGGGTGACCACCCGAGGTGACAAGGGAGCACGTGAGCGAATTGCGGTTGATGGCGGTGCACGCCCACCCCGACGACGAGTCCAGCAAGGGCGCGGCCACCCTGGCCCGCTACGCCGACGAGGGGCATCGGGTGCTGGTGGTGACGTTGACCGGCGGTGAGCGCGGCGACATCCTCAACCCCGCGATGGATCTGCCCGAGGTGCACGGGCACATCGCCGAAATCCGCCGCGACGAGATGGCGAAGGCCGCCGAGATCCTCGGGGTGGAGCACACCTGGCTCGGCTTCGTCGACTCCGGCCTGCCCAAGGGCGACCCCCCGCCCCCGCTGCCCGAGGGGTGTTTCGCGCTGGTGCCGCTGGAGGAGTCGATCGAGGCGCTGGTGCGCGTCGTACGCGAGTTCCGCCCGCACGTGATGACCACGTACGACGAGAACGGCGGCTACCCCCATCCCGATCACATTCGCTGCCACCAGGTTTCGGTCGGCGCCTTCGAGGCGGCCGGGGATTATCGGCGCTTCCCGGACGCCGGCGAACCGTGGACGGTGTCCAAGCTGTACTACAACCACGGCTTTCTGCGGGCCCGGATGCAGTTGCTGCACGACGAGGCCCTCAAGCACGGTCACGAACCGCCGTTCAAGAAGTGGCTCGAGCACTGGGACGCCGCGCACGACCCGTTCGAATCCCGGGTGACCACGCGCGTCGAGTGCTCGGCCTATTTCAGCCAGCGCGACGACGCGCTGCGGGCGCACACCACGCAGATCGACCCCGACCACGACTTCTTCGCGGCGCCCATCGAATGGCAGCAACGGCTTTGGCCCACCGAGGAATTCGAGTTGGCCCGCTCGCGGGTCCCGGCCCGGCTGCCCGAGGACGACCTGTTCGCCGGGATCGAGACGGACGCGTGAATCACCTCGTCCTCCTCGCGAGCGCCGCCGGCTGGCAGGCCGACAACGCGCCGCAGCACACCGGGCCCGACTTCGGCAAGGCCAGCCCGGTCGGGCTGCTGATCGTCGTGTTGTTGTTGATCAGCACGCTGTTCTTGCTGCGCTCGATGAACCGGCAGCTGAAGAAGGTGCCGGAGTCGTTCGACCCCAAGCATCCCGAGCCGGACCAGGCCGCGGACGAGGGCACCGACGCGGTCGACCCGGGCGCCGGGCAGGCCCCGGATCGGGCGGACGGGTCGCCGCGACCCCCGGGATCCGGCGATGAGCCAGGCTGACTCGTCCGCCGCGAACACCCTGGGGCTGGCCACCAGCCCGTATCTGCGCCAGCACGCCGACAATCCGGTGCACTGGCAGCAGTGGACACCGGAGGCGCTGGCCGACGCCGCCGCCCGCGACGTGCCGATCCTGCTGTCGGTCGGCTACGCGGCCTGTCACTGGTGTCACGTCATGGCGCACGAGTCGTTCGAGGACGCCGACGTCGCCGCCGCGATGAACGCGGGATTCGTCTGCATCAAGGTCGACCGCGAGGAACGGCCCGACATCGACGCGGTGTACATGAACGCCACGGTGGCGCTCACCGGGCAGGGCGGCTGGCCGATGACCTGTTTCCTCACGCCGGACGGGCGGCCCTTCTTCTGCGGCACCTACTATCCGAAAGATAGCTTCCTGCAACTTCTTTCGGCCGTCTCGGCCACATGGCGGGAGCGTCGCGGTGAGGTCGAGGAGGCGTCCGACCATATCGCCGGCGAACTGCGCAAGATGGCTTCCGGTGTAGCGCGTGGCGGCCCCGCGGTGGCGGCCGACCTGTGTGACCACGCCGTCGCCGCGCTGCTCGGGGACGAGGACACCGTGCACGGCGGGTTCGGCGGTGCGCCCAAATTCCCGCCCTCGGCGCTGCTCGAGGCGCTGCTGCGCAACTACGAGCGCACCGGATCGCCGGCGGCGCTCGACTCGGTGTCGCGCGCGGGCAGCGCTATGGCCCGCGGCGGCATCTACGACCAGCTCGGCGGCGGCTTCGCCCGGTATAGCGTCGACAACGCTTGGGTGGTACCGCATTTCGAGAAGATGCTGTACGACAACGCGCTGCTGCTGCGCGCCTACGCGCATTGGGCCCGGCGTACCGGCGATCCGCTGGCGCGCCGAATCGCCGACCAGACCGCCCGGTTCCTGCTCGACGACCTCGCCGACGGTGCCATGTTCACCTCATCGCTGGACGCCGACGCCGACGGCCGCGAGGGCTCGACCTATGTGTGGACGCCGGAACAGCTGAACGACGCGCTCGGGCCCGACGACGGTCGTTGGGCCGCACAGGTTTTCGCGGTCACCCCGGCCGGCACCTTCGAGCACGGCGCCTCGGTGCTGCAGCTCCCCGCCGATCCGGAGGATGCGCAGCGGGCCGAACGCGTGCGGGCCGCGTTGTTGAACGCCCGGCGCGCCCGCGTCCAGCCCGGCCGCGACGACAAGATCGTCACGTCCTGGAACGGGCTGGCGATCACCGCCTTGGCCGAGGCCGGCGTGGCGTTGGACGAGCCCGAGTTCGTCCACGCCGCAAGCCGCTGCGCGCGGGCGGTGCTCGACCTGCACGTGGTCGACGGCAGGCTGCGGCGCGCCAGCCTCGGCGGCGTGGTCGGCGACAGCGCCGCCATCCTCGAGGACCACGCGATGCTGTCCACCGGGCTGCTGGCGCTCTACCAGCTGACGGGCGAGGCGGCCTGGCTGACAAGGGCGACCGATCTGTTGGACACCGCGTTGGCGCACTTCGCCGATCGTGAGCAGCCCGGCCGCTGGTTCGACACCGCCGACGATGCCGAGCGGTTGATGCTGCGGCCCGCCGACCCGCTGGATGGGGCGACCCCGTCGGGCGCGTCGTCGATCACCGAGGCCCTGCTGACCGCGGCGCACGTGGTCGACGGGGAGCGCGCCGAGCGGTACCTGCGGGCGGCGGACGACGCGCTGCGCGCGCACTCGGTGCTGCTGGAGCGTGCGCCGCGGTCGGCCGGGCATTGGCTGGCCGTGGCGGAGGCCGCGGTCCGCGGGCCGCTGCAGATCGCGGTGGCCTGCGACCCGTCGTGGTCGCCGCTGCTGGCCGAGGCGCGACGGCTGGCGCCCGGCGGGGCGGTCGTCGTGGGCGGGGACGTCGATTCCTCGGCGCTGCTGGCGGGCCGCGACCGGGTGGCCGGCGCCGACGCCGCCTACGTGTGTCGTGGCCAGGTCTGCGACCTGCCGGTGACCACCGCGGCCGAACTGGCCGCCGCCCTGGCTGTTTCCAGCCGCTGAGCCGGTGGTGGTGACCCGCTGCGCCCGGCTGCGCCGCGCTGGCGATCACCACTGAAGCCGGGTTACCCTGCCTCCCATGCCGAATGCCGCCAAGACCGAAGCGATCAGAAGCACGGTCCACCGCTACATCGAGCTGGTCGCCAAGGGCAGCGCCGACGACTTGGTCGAGCTGTACGCCGACGACGCCACGGTCGAGGACCCCGTCGGCGGCGAGGTGCACATCGGGCGCCAAGCGATCCACGGCTTCTACTCCGCGGTCGACAACCTGCAGCGCGAATGCGAACTGAAGACGCTGCGCGTGGCCGGCAACGAGGCGGCCTTCCAGTTCCGGCTGATCGTGACCGCCGGCGAGCACCGGATGGTGATCGAGCCGATCGATGTCATGGTCTTCGACGGCAGCGGGAAGATCGCGGCGATGAAGGCGTACTGGTCACCCGACGACGACGTCGACCAGGGCTAGCCGGGCCATCAGGCTCCCAGCAGCCACGCGTGTTCTTCCGTGTAGAACACGGCGAACCACATGGCGATGTAATGCAGGATCGCCGCGATCGCGGTGAAGGCGTGGAAGAACTCGTGATAGCCGAACGTCCGCGGCCACAGGTCGGGCCAGCGTAGACCGTAGAAAATGCCACCGACGCTGTAGAACACACCGCCGACGGCCAGCAGCACCATCGCGGCCACCCCGGCCTGGTGCAGGATCGTCGGCGCGTACCAGATCGCCACCCAGCCCAACAGCAGATAGAGCGGTACACCCAGCCAGCGCGGCGCCGTCGGCCAGCACACCTTCAGCGCGATGCCCGCGAGCGCGCCGCCCCACACGATGCACAGCACCACCACGCCGGTGTCCTGCGGCATGACCAGCCGCGCGAACGGCGTGTAGCTGCCGGCGATGAAGATGAAGATCATCGAATGATCGAGCCGCTTCATGCGAATCCGGGCCAGGTCCGACTTCCAGTGCACCCGGTGATAGGTCGCGCTGACCGCGAACAACGCCACCGTGCACGCGGCGTAGATCAGCGTCGAATGCCCGGCGCGGGGCGAGGACGCCGCCCACGACACCGACACCAGCGTGGCGCCGGCGATGATCGCCAGCCACGCCGAGTAGAAGTGGATCCAGCCGCGCATCCGGGGTTTGCCCAAAACATTGGCGGCCCCTTCGGCGAGTCGCTCGACGGTGTTGCCCGGGGCGATCGGCTCGGGTTCGCGCTCAGGATGCGGGACGGTGCTGGTCTGGCTGCTCATGTCTCCTGTGGAATGTCTCTACAACGGGGGACGCCGGTGGCCACGGTGCCATGGGCGGGGTGTAAGAGCCAGAGTAGCCAGAGATGGTTACGGCGCAGTGTCGACTTCTCGCCCGGCTGCTCGGATGACCGGCCGAAATCGCAACCCGGAATCCATTGCGCCTGGCAGTAGGGTGTGTGTTCGTGGAAATCATCCCGCGGCGACTCAAAGAGCCGCTGTATCGGATCTACGAGATGCGGCTGCGGCAGGGCCTGACCGCTTCCAAGTCGGAACTGCCCCGCCACATCGCGGTGCTGTGCGACGGGAACCGCCGGTGGGCGCGCGACGCGGGATACGACGACGTGAGCTACGGCTACCGGATGGGCGCGGCCAAGATCGCGGAGATGCTGCGCTGGTGTCAGGAAGCCGGCATCGAGATGACCACCGTGTACCTGCTTTCCACGGAGAACCTGCAGCGCGATCCCGACGAGCTGGCCGGGCTCATCGAGATCATCACCGACGTCGTCGAGGAGATCTGCGCGCCGGCCAACCGCTGGAGCGTGCGCACCGTCGGCGACCTCGAGCTGCTCGGCGAGCAACCGGCCCGCCGGCTGCGCGGGGCGGTGGAGTCCACCCCGGTCGTGGCGCCCTTCCACGTCAACGTCGCCGTCGGCTACGGCGGTCGCCGCGAAATCGTCGACGCGGTGCGTTCGCTGCTGAGCAAGGAACTCGCCAACGGCGCGACCGCCGAAGAGCTGATCGACACCGTCACCGTCGATGCGATCTCGGAAAATCTCTACACCTCCGGTCAGCCCGATCCCGACCTGGTGATCCGCACCTCGGGCGAGCAACGGCTCTCCGGCTTCCTGCTGTGGCAAAGCGCGTACTCGGAGATGTGGTTCACCGAGGCGCACTGGCCCGCCTTCCGCCGCGTCGACTTCCTGCGCGCGCTGCGCGACTACAGCCAGCGCCATCGCCGCTACGGGAAGTAAATCCGCTGCGCCTGTGACTCGTGGGGCGGCTGATCCCGCCCGACTGGCGCGTGTCAAATATTTACAAAATAACGGGAATAGCCGGGTGAACCACCTCGTCGTTGTATCCGTGGCAATAGCCAACACCGCCATCGCGAGGAGTAATCACATGTTGCTTGTTTCTGGTGTATCCGGCCTCACCACGCGGCCGCTCTACGACGCGACCGACTCGCTGTTGCGCTTCGCCGTGCGCGCCGACGCCACCCTGACGGGACTCTTCGGCTTGGTCATCGCCTTCCTCGCCGACCCGCTCTCGTCGCTGACCGGCCTGACGTCCTTCGAGAATTACGCCATGGGGGCCTTCTTCGTGATCTACGGCCTCGTGGTGTTCAGCCTCGGGGCGATGCCGGACGTGCGCGGTGTCGGCATCGGCGTGATCGTGGCCAACATCTTTTTCACGCTGTCCTCGATCGTGGCAACCGAAGCATTGCCGCTGACCATCACCGGGGCCGCGCTGACGCTGGCCAGCGGCGCCTACGCGGCCGCGTTCGCCGCGCTCCAGTACCTGGGAGTGCGTCGCCTCGAGACGGCGTAGTGGCGCCTAGAGCTTGCGCAGCCGCAGCCGATTGATGGAGTGGTCGGCGTCCTTGCGCAGCACCAGCGTGGCGCGCGGCCGGGTGGGCAGGATGTTCTCGACCAGGTTGGGCCGGTTGATGGAACGCCAGATCTCGCGGGCGGCGGCGACGGCCTTGGTGTCGTTGAGCGCCGCGTAGTGGTGGAAGTGCGACTCGGGATCGGCGAAGGCCGTGCTGCGCATGGCCAAAAACCGCGAGATGTACCACTGCTCGATGTCCTCGATCCGCGCGTCCACATAGACGCCGAAGTCGAACAGGTCCGACACCATCAGGGTCGGACCGGTCTGCAAAACGTTGAGGCCCTCGAGGATCAGGATGTCGGGATGCCGCACCACGTGCTTGGCCCCGGGGATCACGTCGTATTTCAAATGCGAATACACCGGCGCGCACGCGTAGTCCGAGCCCGACTTGACCGACGTCACGAACCGCATCAGCGCCCGACGGTTGTAGCTTTCCGGAAACCCCTTGCGATGCATCAGGTTTCGCCGGTCCAGCTCGGCATTGGGGTACAGGAATCCGTCGGTGGTCACCAGGTCCACCCGGGGATGATGGTCCCAGCGCGCCAAGAGCGCCTGCAGCACACGGGCGGTCGTCGACTTGCCGACCGCCACGCTGCCGGCGACCCCGATGATGAACGGCACCGGCCGGTCCGGGTTTTGCTGAGGTTCGCCCAGGAACTCGGCGGTGGCGGCGAACAACCGCTGGCGCGCCGCGACCTGCAGGTGAATCAGCCGGGCCAGCGGCAGGTAAACCTCTTCGACTTCGAGCAAGTCGATCTGTTCACCCAGACCGCGCAGGCCGACCAGTTCCTCCTCGGTGAGGGCCAGCGGCGTCGACATACGAAGCGCACGCCATTGCTTTCGGTCGAACTCCACATAAGGGCTCGGCTCGCTAAGCCGCGGCATAGTGCAAGTGTTGCAGGAGCGCCGAAAAGCCCGACGGCTGGGCTGGCGAAAAGTCGGCGCTGGATAGACTGGCGCCGTGACTGCTGCACCTGACGCCCGCGCCACGACCTCCGTGATGTCCGCCCCGCTCGCCGAGGTCGATCCCGACATCGCCGGGCTGCTGGGCCAGGAGCTGGGCCGCCAGCGCGACATGCTGGAGATGATCGCGTCGGAGAACTTCGTCCCGCGCGCGGTGCTGCAGGCCCAGGGCAGCGTGCTGACCAACAAGTACGCCGAGGGCTTGCCGGGGCGCCGCTACTACGGCGGCTGCGAGTACGTCGACGTCGTGGAGAACATCGCCCGCGACCGGGCCAAGGCCCTCTTCGGCGCCGACTTCGCCAATGTGCAGCCGCATTCGGGCGCCCAGGCCAACGCCGCCGTCCTGCACGCGCTGATGACGCCGGGGGAGCGGCTGCTGGGTCTGGACCTGGCCAACGGCGGCCACCTGACGCACGGCATGAAGCTGAACTTCTCCGGCAAGCTCTACGAGAACGGTTTCTACGGTGTCGACCCGACGACGCATCTCGTCGACATGGACGCGGTGCGCGCCAAGGCGCTGGAATTTCGCCCCAAGGTCATCATCGCCGGTTGGTCGGCCTACCCGCGGATCCTCGACTTCGCGGCGTTCGCCTCGATCGCCGACGAGGTGGACGCCAAGCTCTGGGTGGACATGGCGCACTTCGCGGGCTTGGTCGCGGCCGGCCTGCACCCCTCGCCGGTGCCGCACGCCGACATCGTGTCGACGACCATTCACAAGACGCTCGGCGGCGGCCGCTCGGGCATGATCCTCGGCAAGCAGGAGTACGCCAAGGCGATCAACTCGGCGGTGTTCCCCGGCCAGCAGGGCGGACCGCTCATGCACGTCATCGCGGGCAAGGCCGTCGCGCTGAAGATCGCGAGCACCCCCGAATTCGTCGAGCGGCAGCAGCGCACCCTGTCGGGCGCGCGCATCCTCGCCGACCGGCTGTTGGCCGCCGACGTCGCCAAGGCCGGCGTATCGGTGGTCAGCGGCGGCACCGACGTGCACCTGGTGCTGGTGGATCTGCGCAACTCCCCGCTCGACGGCCAAGCCGCCGAGGACCTGCTGCACGAGGTCGGCATCACCGTCAACCGCAACGCCGTGCCCAACGACCCGCGGCCGCCGATGGTCACGTCGGGGCTGCGGATCGGCACGCCCGCCCTGGCCACCCGCGGCTTCGGCGACGCCGAGTTCAGCGAGGTCGCCGACGTCATCGCCACCGCCCTGGCCGCGGGCAGCTCGGCCGACGTGGCGGGGCTGCGCCAGCGCGTGACACGGCTGGCGCAGGAGTTCCCGCTGTACGACGGCCTCGAAGACTGGGCGCTGGTCGGCCGCTGACGCCCGTCTGGTCGGGCTCGAGGACCAAAATCACCACTTGCTCCGACACGACCCCGCCGATTTCATGAACCTGTGTACGCGGGTTACAGTTATCTCATGGCCGAAAGACCCGTCGCTAACGCGCTGACCCTGGAACTCGAGCCGGTCGTCGAAGCGAACGTCGACCGCCACCTGTCCACCGAAGAGCTCTGGTTCGCCCACGATTACGTGCCGTTCGATCGGGGCGAGAACTTCGCATTCCTCGGTGGGCGCGACTGGGACCCGTCGTCAATGACGTTGCCGAGACCGCTGACCGACGCCTGCGAGATCATGCTGCTGCTCAAGGACAACCTGGCCGCGCACCACCGCGAGCTGGTCGAGCACTTCATCCTCGAGGACTACTGGGGCCGCTGGCTGGGCCGGTGGACCGCCGAGGAGCACCTGCACGCCATCGCGTTGCGCGAGTACCTGGTGGTGACCCGTGAGGTCGACCCGACCGCCAACGAAGAGGCCCGCGTCCAGTACGTCATGAAGGGCTACCGCGCCGACACCTACTCGCAGGTGGAGACCCTGGTGCACATGGCGTTCGTCGAACGCACCCACGCCGTGTTCTGCGAGAACCTGGCCGCCAAGCTCGAGGAGCCCATCCTGGCCGGCCTGATCGACCGGATCGCCCGCGACGAGCGGCGGCACGAACTGTTCTTCTCCAACCTCGTCGAGCACTGCCTGGGATACACCCGCGACGAGACGATCGCGGCGATCGCCGCCCGTGCCGCCGACCTGGATGTGCCCGGCGCCGACATCGACGCGTACCGCGACAAGGTGCAGAACGTCGAAAAGGCAGGCATTTTCGGTCCGGAGCAGCTGCGTCAGGCGATCTCCGACCGCATCGCCGCATGGGGGCTCGCGGACGAGCCCGCGCTGCGGCAATTCATCGTCGGCTGAGCCGCGGCCCCCTCCGCGCCGATCCCTTTGGGGCGTCGTCGCGGCTCGTCATGTCGGCGCGCCTGCACAGCGGGCACGCGGCCACGGGAGTAGCGTCGTTCCCGATGGTCAGCGTCATGCTCTGCTGCCAGGGCGGCACCTCCCGTCATCACAACGGAAGGACCGGCCCCGGTCCTGGTGCTGCGGTTCCCGTCGACATGCCTGTGCGGGTCCGCGCGGGCTCATCCCGCTCGAGGAGCGCTACGTGACCGATATCCGGACCTACGTGATCGACACTTCCGTGCTGCTGTCCGACCCGTGGGCGTGCAGCCGGTTCGCCGAACACGAGGTGGTTGTTCCGTTGGTGGTGATCAGCGAGCTGGAGGCCAAACGCCACCATCACGAGCTGGGATGGTTCGCCCGCCAGGCGTTGCGCCTGTTCGACGATCTTCGGCTTGTGCACGGGCGCCTGGATCAACCCATTCCCGTTGGGACACAAGGCGGTACGCTCCACGTCGAACTCAACCACACCGACCCGGCGGTGCTGCCCGCCGGCTTCCGCAACGACAACAACGACTGCCGGATCCTGAGTTGCGCCGCCAACCTGGCCGCCGAAGGCAAACGAGTCACGTTGGTCAGCAAGGACATTCCGCTTCGGGTCAAGGCCGCCGCGGTAGGGCTGGCCGCCGACGAATACCACGCCCAAGACGTCGTGGCCTCCGGCTGGTCGGGCATGCGCGAGATCGAAACCGCCACCGAGGATATCGACGCCCTGTTCAGCGACGGCGAGATCGATCTGGCGGAAGCCCGAGACCTGCCCTGCCACACCGGCATTCGGCTGCTCGGTGGCAGCTCTCACGCGCTGGGCAGGGTCAACGCGGACAAGCGCGTTCAGCTGGTCCGCGGTGATCGCGAGGTGTTCGGATTGCGTGGGCGGTCCGCCGAACAGCGGGTCGCGCTGGACTTGCTGCTCGACGAGTCGGTCGGCATCGTGTCGCTGGGCGGCAAGGCCGGCACCGGCAAGTCGGCGCTGGCGCTGTGCGCCGGGCTGGAGGCCGTGCTGGAGCGGCGGACCCAGCGCAAGGTGGTGGTCTTCCGTCCGCTGTACGCCGTCGGCGGCCAGGAGCTGGGATACCTGCCCGGCAGCGAGAGCGAAAAGATGGGCCCGTGGGCGCAGGCAGTGTTCGACACCCTCGAGGGGCTGGCCAGCCCGGCGGTGCTCGAGGAAGTGCTGTCCCGCGGCATGCTCGAAGTGCTGCCGCTGACCCACATCCGGGGACGTTCGCTGCACGACTCGTTCGTCATCGTCGACGAGGCGCAGTCGCTGGAGCGCAACGTGTTGCTGACCGTGCTGTCCAGGCTGGGCACCGGGTCGCGGGTGGTCCTGACCCACGACATCGCCCAGCGCGACAACCTGCGGGTGGGCCGCCACGACGGGGTCGCGGCGGTGATCGAGAAGCTCAAGGGCCACCCGCTGTTCGCCCACATCACCCTGTTGCGCAGCGAGCGCTCGCCGATCGCCGCGCTGGTCACCGAGATGCTCGAGGAGATCGCCGGGCCGCACTGAGCGGTTTCGCCGCGAAGCTGTATTCCACGACAGCTCCACTCGCGATATGTGTCGCTGGTTGCAGTCTCGCGGTGAGTACGCTTTTACCGTGGCGAAACGACCCGACACCTTGGCCTGGCGCTACGGGCGCACGCTGGCCGGTGTCGTCGCCGCCGTCGCGGTGCTGGTGATCGGCGGGCTGACCGGTCACGTGACGCGCGCCGACGACCTGTCCTGCTCGGTCGTCAAATGCGTCGCGTTGACCTTCGATGACGGCCCCGGTCCCTTCGACGAGCGGCTGCTGCAGATCCTCAAGGGCAACGACGCGAAGGCCACCTTCTTTCTGATCGGCAACAAGGTGGCCGCCAACCCGGCGGGGGCCAAACGCATCGCCGACGCGGGGATGGAAATCGGCAGCCACACCTGGGAACACCCCAACATGACCACCATCCCGCGGGAGGACATCGCCGCGCAGTTCTCCAAGGCGAATGACGCGATCACCGCCGCGACCGGCCACACGCCGACGTTGTACCGGCCCGCGGGCGGCTTGTCCGACCCGGTGGTGCGCCAGACCGCCGGGCAATTCGGGCTGGCCGAAATCCTGTGGGACGTCATCCCTTTCGATTGGGCCAACGACTCGAACACGGCGGCGACGCGATCGATGCTGATGACCTACATCAAACCGGGCTCGGTGGTGCTGTTCCATAACACCTACTCGAGCACCGTCGATCTGGTCTATCAGTTCATCCCGGTGCTCAAGGCTAACGGCTACCGGATGGTGACGGTCAGCGAACTGCTGGGACCACGCGCGCCCGGCAGCAGTTATGGTGGCCGGGAGAACGGGCCACCCGTCAACGGTCTGCGCGACATTCCCGCCAGTGACATCCCCACGCTGCCCAACACGCCCTCACCCAAGCCGATGCCCAACTTCCCGATCACCGACATCCCCGGGCAGAATTCCGGCGGGCCGAACAACGGTGCCTAGCGCGACGAGCGGGCCCGCGACGAAAGGACGAAAGTCCGCTCGACGGTGGATGTTTCACTACGGCCTCGACTTGAGTCTGTCGTATGTGCTGGCGGTCGTCGAAGCGGCCGCCATCTTGATCCCGTTGCGCGGCCACACGTCCGTCGGGGCCAACGCCGACTTCGCGCGGCACAGCACGGGGCCGGTGGCGCTGCTCGTCGTGCTGGGCATCATCGGCGTCTCGGTGGCCGGCGCCTTGAGCCTGGCGCCCACACTGCGCTGGTTCGTGCCGGGCGACGAACCGACACCACAGCAACGCGAGGCCGTGATGAAGCTCGCCGGGCGCCAGTCGGCGATCCTGGTGACGGCCTGGGCGCTGAGCGGCGGGACCTTCATCCTGCTGAATCTTGGTGGCGGGGCCCGGCTTCTGCTACCCATCGTGCTCGGCGTGCTGCTCGGCGGGTCGGCCGCCGCCGGCACGGGGATGCTGCTCGCGCAACGCACCCTGCGCCCCATCATGCGTGCCGCCACACTGGGCGCCGAGCCACGGCTGGCCGTGCCGAGCGTGTACGCGCGACTGGTTCTGCTGTGGTTCCTCTGCAGCGCGTTTCCCATCGCGGTCATCGCGTCCCTGGTCGTTCTGCGCTCCTACGGGTGGCTGATCGAGAAGTCGGCATCGTTGGACGTGCCGATCCTGGTGGTGTCGTTGGCGGCGCTGGTGTTGGGACTGCCGACGATGATCCTGACCTCGCGGTCCATCTCGGACCCGATCGGGGAGGTCGTCGACGCCATGGCGGAGGTTGAACATGGCCGCATGGAAACCTACGTCGGCGCCTACGAACGTTCCCAGATCGGGCGGCTGCAAACGGGTTTCAACCGTATGGTGGCCGGGCTCGCCGAGCGCGACCGGCTGCGTGACCTGTTCGGCCGCCACGTCGGCGCCGACGTCGCGCAGCGCGCCGTCGAAGAGGGAGCCTCCCTGTCCGGCGACGTGGTCGAAGCGGCGGTGCTCTTCATCGACCTGGTGGGTTCCACGCAGCTCGCGGAAAGCCGCCCGCCGCAAGAAGTCGCCGAGGTGCTCAACGACTTCTTCCGGATCGTCGTCAACGCCGTCGACGAACACCACGGATTGATCAACAAATTCGCCGGAGACGCCG
Source organism: Mycobacterium paraintracellulare (assembly GCF_000276825.1). NCBI lineage: Bacteria > Bacillati > Actinomycetota > Actinomycetes > Mycobacteriales > Mycobacteriaceae > Mycobacterium > Mycobacterium paraintracellulare. The sequence goes on from NC_016948.1 coordinate 1,129,203, forward strand.
CGCTGGCCGTCTTCGGGGTGCCATTGCCGACCAGCGAGCCGGCGTCCGCAGCGCTGGCGACGGCCCGGGCGCTGGCCACTCAACTGCGCCGGCTGCCAGTCGATTTCGGCGTCGGCGTCTCCGCGGGGCGCGTGTTCGCCGGCAACGTCGGCGCCGAGAACCGGTACGAATACACCGTGATCGGCGACGCCGTCAACGAGGCCGCGCGGCTGGCCGACCTCGCCAAGACGTCCGATCGGCGAATCCTGTGTTCGGCGGCCGCCATCGATGCGGCCGGTGAGGCCGAACGCGGGCACTGGGCCGAATGCTATTCCACCGTATTGCGTGGGCGATCCGAGACGACCCACGTCTCGGCGCCGACCACCTAGGACCAGGGCCGCGTCAGGATTTCGCGACCTTCAGCGCGGCGATGATCTTGCCGACGAGGTCCGCCGACGCGGTGTCACCGATGGGTGTGCTGCCGATGAACACGGTGACCGGCTTGGTGTCGACCGCGATGATGCTGACCGAGTCGCCCTTGACGTTGCGGGTGGGATCGGCGATCGTGACGTCGGCGTCGGCCCGCACCGCCTTGGTCCCGTCCACGGTGATCGACGACGTCTTGACCGGTCCCAGCGTGGGTGTCGCGTTGGCATAGCCGGGCCCGTTGACCACGCACTGCATCAGTTTGGTGGCTTGCGCCGTGAGGTCCATGCTGGCAACGAAATTGGTGACGCCGACCTCGGCCGTCATCATCCACTGATTGGCCCCGGGCACGTCCTGGGCGACGCCGAGTCCGCCGATCAGGTTGGGGCCCTGGTCATCGGAGAACACCGTCCACCCGGACGGCGCCGCACTGGCCGGGAACGACAGCTTTCCGGCGGTGATCGAGTCGCCCCGGGGCATCTCACCGCCGGACACGTTCGGGGTGCAATCCGTGGCGTTCTGTGCCGAATTCTTCGGTTGCGAGACCGACGTGCTCGTCGACGGCGGCGCGGCGCTCGATCGCTTGTTGCCGTGGCCGCCCTTCATCACCACGAGGGTGGCCACCAGCGCGATCACGGCCAGCGCGACCAGGCCGGCGACGATCAGCCAGGGCAGCTTCGAGCCGCCTGGGGGAGGGCCGGGCGGGTAGGGCCCGCCGGGCGGAAATGGTTGTCCCGGCGGGGGATACTGCGGTGCCTGGTACGGATTGACGGCGGGACCACCCGGCGGCGGATACGGGTACTGACCGCCCGGCGGGTAGCCGTACGGACCCCCCTGCGGGTAAGGACCCTGCGGGTAAGCGCCGCCGGCCGGCGGCTGGCCACCCCAATTCGGTTCCTGCCCATAGGGATTGCTTCCGTAAGGCCCAGGGCCGTAGGGGCCGCCGCCGGGAGGAGCCGTCATGGAAAAACCACCCTTACACTCATCGACACCGTCGCCGCGTGACGGTCGGGCCTAGTCTTCCGGCTTGACCTTCGCCATGGCCAGCACGTCGAGCCGGCGGTCGAGCTCCTCGATCGACAGCTTGTCGCCGATCAGGCCGCGGTCGATCACGGTCTGGCGAATCGTCTTGCGCTCCTTGAGGGCCTGCTTGGCGACCGCGGCGGCCTCCTCGTATCCGATCGCCGAGTTCAGCGGCGTCACGATGGACGGCGACGACTCGGCGAGCTCGCGCAGGTGCTCGACGTTGGCCGCCAGGCCGGTGATGCAGCGCTCCGCGAACAGCTTCGAGACGTTGGTCAGCAGCTTGAACGACTCGAGGATGTTGCGGGCCATCATCGGGATGTACACGTTGAGCTCGAACGCACCGTTGCCGCCGCCCCACGCGACCGCGGCGTCGTTGCCGATCACCTGCGCGGCCACCTGCGTAACTGCTTCGGGGAGAACGGGATTCACCTTGCCGGGCATGATCGAGCTACCCGGTTGCAGGTCGGGCAGCTGAATCTCGGCCAGGCCGGTCAGCGGGCCCGAGCCCATCCAGCGGACGTCGTTGGCGATCTTGGTCAGCGACACGGCGATGGTGCGCAGCGCACCGGACGCCTCGACGAGGCCGTCGCGCGCGGCCTGGGCCTCGAAGGAGTTTGCCGCCGTGCGCAATTCGCTCAGGCCGGTGGAGGCAACCAACGTTTCGACGACCTTGGCGCCGAAGCCGTCGGGAGCGTTGAGGCCGGTGCCCACCGCGGTGCCGCCGATCGCCAACTCACCGAGCCGCGGCAGCGTGGCGCGCACCCGCTCGATGCCGGCCTCGATCTGGCGGGCGTACCCGCTGAATTCCTGGCCGAGCGTCACGGGCACGGCGTCCATCAGGTGGGTGCGGCCCGACTTGACCACAGTGTGCCATTCGCGGGCCTTGCTCGCCAGCGCGTCATGCAGCACCTCGAGCGCCGGGATGAGGTGGCGCACGGCGGCTTCGGTGGCCGCGATGTGGGTCGCGGTGGGGAAGGTGTCATTCGACGACTGCGACATGTTGACGTCGTCGTTCGGGTGCACCGTGACGCCGTTGGCCGCGGCGATGCTGGCGATCACCTCGTTGGTGTTCATGTTGGAGCTGGTGCCCGAACCGGTCTGGAAGACGTCGATCGGAAACTGGTCGTCGTGGCGGCCGTCGGCGATTTCGGCGGCCGCGGCGATGATCGCGTCGGCCTTCTCCGGGGCCAGCAGCCCGAGGTCCTTGTTGACCTGCGCGCACGCGCCCTTCAGCAGGCCCAGGGCGCGGATCTGGGTGCGCTCCAGCCCGCGGCCCGAGATCGGAAAGTTCTCGACCGCGCGCTGGGTTTGCGCGCGCCACAACGCTTTTGCGGGGACGCGGACCTCGCCCATGGTGTCGTGCTCGATGCGGTACTCGGTGTCATCCGTGGCCATAGAGTGCTGGCTTCCTCGTTCTTCGATCTGGCGGTCAGGGCAGGGGATAGGCGGCAGAACTGTCGCCGGTGAAGTCGATGGCGGAGTATTCGTTGAGCTTCGAAAGCCGGTGGTAGGCCTCGATCATGCGGACGGTGCCCGATTTCGACCGCATGACGATCGACTGGGTGGTGCAGCCGCCGGGGTAGTACTGCACGCCCTTGAGCAGGTCGCCGTTGGTGACCCCGGTGGCGCAGAAGAAGACGTTCTCGCCGGACACGAGGTCCTCGGTGGTCAAGATCTGATCGAGGTCATAGCCGGCGTCGATGGCCTTTTGGCGTTCCTCGTCGTCGGTGGGGGCCAGCTGCGCCTGGATGGCGCCACCCATGCACCGGATCGCGGCGGCCGCGATGATGCCTTCCGGCGTACCGCCGATCCCGGCCAGCATGTCGGTGCCCGAGTGCGGCCGGCAGGCCGAGATCGCGCCCGCGACGTCGCCGTCGGTGATCAGCCGGATGCGGGCCCCGGTGGCCCGGACGTCCTCGATCAGCTGGGCGTGCCGCGGCCGGTCGAGAATGCATACGGTCATGTCGCGCACCGACAACGCCTTCACCTTCGCGACGGCCTTGATGTTCTCGGCGATCGGCGCGGTGATGTCGAGCACGTGCGCCGCCTCGGGGCCGACGGCGATCTTGTTCATGTAGAAGACCGCCGACGGGTCGAACATCGCGCCGCGGTCGGCCACCGCCAGCACGGAGATGGCGTTGGGCATGCCCTTACTCATCAGTGTGGTGCCGTCGATCGGATCGACGGCGAAGTCGCACTCCGCGCCGTCCCCGTTGCCGACCTCTTCGCCGTTGTAGAGCATCGGCGCGTGGTCCTTCTCACCCTCGCCGATCACGACCACGCCGCGCATCGACACCGAGTTGACCAGCTCGCGCATCGCGTCGACGGCCGCGCCGTCACCGCCCTCTTTGTCGCCGCGGCCTACCCAGCGTCCGGCCGCCATGGCGCCGGCCTCGGTGACCCGGACCAGTTCCAAGGCCAGGTTGCGGTCTGGAGCCTCACCGCGCGGCCGCGCTTGCGCTGGAGCTCGGCCATTGGCGGTGGACGAGCGGTCGCCCTCAACTGTCATGGTTGCTGATTGTCCCAGAAGCGGATCGGTCCGCTGGAACTGGGATACTCGGGGGATGACCGAGAAGCCGCCGCTGAATGCCAGCTCGGACGGCTCTGTGGCCGACGAGCCGGCCCCGGCCGCCGGGCCCGCGCCCAGGCCGGCGAAGCCCCGGCTGCTGCAGGACGGCCGGGACATGTTCTGGTCCCTGATTCCGCTGGTCATCGGCTGCGTGGTGCTGGCCGGCCTGCTGGGCATGTGTTCGTTTCAGCTCGACAGCCGCAAGGGCCCCATCCCGTCCTATGACGCCGCGGCGGCCCTGCGGGCGGACGCGGCGACGCTCGGCTTTCCCATCCGCCAACCGCAGTTGCCCAGCGGCTGGCAGGCCAACTCCGGGCACCGCGGCGGCATCCCCAACGGGCGATCCGACCCCGCGACGGGTCAACGCGCGAACGCGCCCATCTCGGTGGTCGGATACATCAGCCCGAGCGGCATGTATCTGAGTCTGACCCAGAGCAACGCCGACGAGGACAAGCTGATCAACTCGATCCATCCGTCGGCGTATCCCACCGGGGCGGTCGACGTCAGCGGGACCAACTGGGTCGTCTATCAGGGGTCCGGCGAAAGCGGCGCGGACGCCGAAGCCGTGTGGACGACCCGGCTAAGCGGCCCGGGCGGCGCGACGCAGATCGCGATAACCGGCGCCGGAAGCAGCGATCAGTTTCGTACGCTGGCCTCGGCGACGCAATCGCAGCCGCCGCTGCCGACGAGCCGATAGAAGGGGACTCGCATGGGTGCACCGGAGGCCGATCTGTCCGGGTGGTCGGCGGCGCCGTTCAGCGGTGGCGGCTACACTCACGACGTCTACCGCAAGGGCGCCGGCCCCGGTGTGGTGCTGATCCCTGAGCTGCCCGGAATACATCCCGGCGTGCTGGGCTTGGGTAATCACCTGGTGGACAACGGTTTCACCGTCGCCATCCCGTCGCTGTTCGGCGAGCCGGGCCGTGCCAAGACGGCCGGTTACCTCGTCGGCGCCATCGGGCGAGCCTGTGTGGCAAGGGAATTCGCGGCGTTGGCGCTGAACAAGCAGCGGCCGGTGTCGGCGTTCCTGCGCGCGCTGGCGCGCGACCTCAACGCCTCGACTCCCGGCAAGGGCGTCGGCGTGATCGGCCAATGTTTCACCGGGGGATTCGCATTGGCCGCCGCGGTCGACGACAGCGTGCTGGCCCCGGTACTGTCGCAGCCGTCGGTGCCGTTCCCGCTCGGCGCCGCTCGGCGCCGCGACCCCGGCCTGAGCGAGTCCGAGCTGACCACCGTGGCCGACCGCTGCGCCACCGACGGCTTGTGCGCCATGGGATTACGATTCAGCGAGGACAAACTGTCGCCGGGCGAGCGGTTCGCGACGCTCAAGGAGCGCCTCGGGGACGCGTTCGAGGTGATCGACATCGATTCGGGCCCGACCAACCAGCACGGCTTCGGCAAGGCAGCGCATTCGGTGCTGACCGATGAGGTCCGCGAAATCGACGGACACCCCGCCTACGAGGCCCGTAAACGCGTGGTTCAATTCCTCACCGAGCGGCTCACCTAGCGGTCCGCTAGGCCGACCGCCTCGAACTGGCGAAATTCTCGGCGAGATCTGCTGCCTTGGCGACGCTTTCGGCGGGTGTCGTCATCCGGGCGGCAAGGTCGCGAGCTCGGATTGCATACTCCGGCGCCAAGATTCGGCGCAGGTCTGCGACGAGCGATTCCCGGGTGGTGGCGGATAGGCGGCGGTGGGTGCCCACCTTGAGGCGGCGTTTCACCTGGGCTCCCCAGATGATCTGATTGCCGTCCACGGACAGGACCAGGGTGGGAATTCCGGCACGCAGACTTGCGGCGGTGGTGCCCGATCCGCCGTGGTGCACGGCGGCCCGGCACAGGGGAAAGATGGACGCGTAATTCAGCGCGCCGACCACCTTGACGTGATCGGAATGCGGGACGTCGTCGAAGTCGCTCCAGCCGGCGCAAATCAACGCCCGCTCGCCCAACTGCGCGCACGCTCCGCTGATCATCTCGATCGTGTCGGACGGAGATTCCACCGGCATGCTGCCGAAGCCGAAGAAAATCGGCGGTGTTCCCGCGGCAATCCACGATGCGGCCTCGTCGTCGGCGCCCGTCGCCAACTCCATCGTCAGCGCGCCCACGAAGGGCCGTTGGCGCCGCCATTTCGCCCATTCGGCCGCCAATCCCGGGAAGGCAACCTCGTCGTAGGCCTGAATTTCCAAGGCTCTCAATGCGGCAATTCGTCGCGGTGAGGAAGACGTTGTCTTCGGCAGGCCGAGTTCGCCGCGCTGCGCGTCCTCGAGCTTTTTGCTCAGGCGCCACGTCAGCCAGTCGAACACCCGCACCGCGAAGCGAGAGGCCGGTGCCGGCAAGATCGCCACAACCTGGCCGTTGGGACGCATCGGAACATGGTGCAGGGTAACCAACGGAAGACCATGGTATTCAGCCACATTGGCGGCGATTTCCTGATAGGTCTGCCCGGCGAGTACCAAGTCGGCCCCCTCCGCCAACGACTTCAATGTCTCGTTCATGTGCGCCCAAGACTGGTCGGTGACCTTCTTGATTTCGAGCCCAGACCGCGATATGTCCCGAACCCTCCAGAACCTGCTGAACAGCGTCGTGGTGAAGGTGCGAAACGCGTCCATCCAGGCGTTCGTCTCCGCCCCGTAGGGCACCGCGGACAGGCCGGCCGATTGCGCGAAGCCGACCAAATCGGGCGGGACTGCGATGCACACATCATGCCCTCTGCGCTGCAGTTCGCGGCCGACAACAACAGCAGGCTCGATATCGCCTCGAGTTCCATAGCTTGCCAGCGCAAATCTCATGACGGATCTCAAACTTTCAATCGAGTGAAACCGGGACGGGTCACGTTATCTCTGAGTACAATTCGGACCATTTCACGATGTCGTCCAGGGGGCTGAGGAAATCAGTGTGCCTAATATCGCTGCACTCTATGGCAGCTCTCTCGGCGTGTGAACGGTGAAAATGGAATCTGATGGCGGCGCGTTACCGGCGGCCGCGGCGGCCGAACCGGCCAAGAGGTTGTTGTCGATCGACCTACTCGATGCCGATGAACACAGCCAGCTCGACGAATGGGGCAACCGAGCGGTGCTCGCACAGCCGGCCCGCACGCCGGTCTCGATTCCGCAATTGTTCGCGGCGCAGGTGGCCCGCGACGCGGAGGCGGTAGCGGTCACGTGCGGGAGCCGCTCGATGACCTACGGCGAGCTGAACGCGGCATCTAATCGATTGGCGCACCTGCTCGTTGACCGCGGCGCCGCCCCCGGCGAGCGTGTGGCGATGCTGCTGCCGCGCTGCGCCGAGGCGATCGTGGCGGTCCTGGCCGTGATCAAGACCGGGGCGGCCTACGTGCCGATGGATCCGGCGCACCCCGACGCGCGCCTCGGGATGGTCCTCGGTGACGCTGCCCCGATCGCCGTGATCACCACCGCGGACCTGCGTCTGCGGGTGGACACCTTGGACGTGCCCGTCATCGACATCAACGACTCCGCGATCGACGCCGGAGTTGCTGCCGCGTTGCCGGCCCCCGCCGCCGACAACCTCGCCTACATCGTCTACACCTCGGGCACCACCGGCATGCCCAAGGGCGTGGCCGTCACGCACCGCAATGTGACCCGGCTCCTCGAGTCACTCGACGCCGAACTGGCGCGGGGACAGGTGTGGACGCAATGCCATTCCCTGGCCTTCGACTACTCCGTCTGGGAAATCTGGGCTCCGCTTCTGTATGGCGCTCGGCTGCTGATCGTGCCCGACGGTGTCGTGCGTTCGTCGGAAGAATTCCACGCCCTGCTGGTGCGCGAACAGGTCAGCGTCTTGAGCCAGACCCCGTCGGCGTTCCACGCGCTGCAGACCGCCGACGCGCTGCACTCCGGGATGGGGCAGCTGAACCTCCAGACGGTGGTCTTCGGCGGCGAAGCGCTTGAACCGCAACGCCTTGCGTCGTGGTTCCGTAATCATCCGGGGTCGCCACGGATGATCAACATGTACGGCATCACCGAGACGACGGTGCACGCCTCATTCCGGGAGATCGCCGTCCGCGACGTCGAGAACAGCGTCAGCCCGATCGGCGTGCCGTTGGCGCATCTCGCCTTCTTCGTGCTCGATAAGTTCCTGCGTCGGGTGTCGGCGGGCGCCGTCGGTGAGCTGTATGTGGCCGGTGCGGGAGTGGCCTGCGGATACTGGGGCCGGTCCGGGTTGACGGCGTCGCGGTTCGTGGCGTGCCCGTTCGGCGATGCCCAGGCGCCCGGTCAACGTATGTATCGCACGGGCGATCTGGTGCGCTGGGACGCTGACGGTGAGCTGCAGTATGTGGGCCGCGCGGATGAGCAGGTGAAAATCCGCGGATATCGCATCGAGTTGGGCGAGGTCAAGGCGGCACTCGGCGCGCTGGACGGCGTCGAGCAGGCTGCCGTGATCGCCCGTGAGGACCGTCCCGGCGACAAACGCCTGGTCGGCTACGTCACCGGGACCGCCGATCCGGTCAAGGTGCGCGCGCAACTGGCGGATCGATTGCCGGAATATATGGTGCCGGCCGCGGTCGTGGGGCTGCAGGCTCTGCCGCTGACGGTCAACGGCAAACTCGACACACGCGCCCTGCCGGCACCGGAGTACCGGGACGCCGACCGTTACCGCGCGCCGGGAGACGCGGTCGAGCAGGTCCTGGCCGACATCTATGCCCAGGTCCTCGGTGTCGATCGGGTCGGCGTGGACGACTCGTTCTTCGACCTGGGCGGGGACAGCGTGTTGTCGATGCAGGTGGTGGCCCGGGCGCGCGCGGCCGGTGTGGCGTGTCGACAGCGCGATGTCTTCGTCGAGCAGACGGTGGCCCGGCTTGCGCAGGTGGCCGTCTTGCTCGATGGCGAGGCGGCGGAGGTCGACGAGGGCGTCGGTGCGGTGGTGGCCACCCCGATCATGCGCTGGCTACACGATTTTGACGGTCCGGTCGATGAGTACAACCAGACGGTGGTGCTGCAAGCTCCCCCCGGAGTGACCGAGGCCGACGTCGTCGTCGTGTTGCAAGCCCTGCTGGACCGCCACGCCATGCTGCGGCTGCGCGCCGCGGACACCGGGAACGGGGATTGGTCGCTGTGGGTGCCCGAGGTAGGGGCCGTGGACGCCCGCGCCTGCCTGCAGTCGGTGGATGCGCTGTCCGACGAGGCGCTCGTGGCCGCGCGGTCACGGTTGAATCCGGCGACCGGGGCGATGTTCACCGCGTTGTGGGTGCCGAACACGGGCCAGTTGGCGTTGATGATTCACCACCTGTCCGTGGATGTGCCGTCGTGGCGAATCCTGTTCGAAGACTTGAACATTGCATGGGCGCAACATCACCACGGGCAGCCGGTCGAATTGCCCACTGGTGGAACGTCGTTCGCGCGGTGGGCGGCGATACTGAGTGAGCACGCGCGCAGCCCGGCGGTCGTGGAGCTGGCCGACGCATGGCGCCAATTGCTGGCGACGCCCGCCGCGTTGCCCGCGGTGCGACCGGCGGTCGACACCTACGCCCGCGCTGGTCACCTGTTGGCGACGCTGGATATCGAGACCACTCACCAGTTGCTGGGCGAGGTGTCGGCCGCGTTTCACGCTGGGGTGCAAGACGTTCTGTTGATCGCGTTCGGGTTGGCCTGGAACGAATTCCTCGGCGCCGCCGGCGCACCGATCGGTATCAGCGTCAAAGGTCACGGCCGCGCCGAAGAACTGCGGCGCGACGTCGACCTGTCGCGCACCGTGGGATGGTTCACCAGTAAGTACCCGGTGGCGCTGACGGTGGGTGAATTGCCGTGGGCGCACGTAGCCGCCGGCGGGGCCGCGCTGGGACCGTTGATCGCGGCCACTTTGGAACGGCTTCGCGCCATGCCTGACGGCCTGACCTACGGTCTCCTGCGCTATTTGAATCCCGAAGTGGGACTGGCTGGTTCGGAGCCGACCATCGAATTCAACTACCTCGGGCGGTTTGACGCCGATGCGGCCGTTCTGTCCGAACATCTCTGGCGGGTCGACGAGGACGCCATGGCGACCATCCCCGCGGCGTCGGCGATACCCACGCCGCTCGGCCACACCGTGGAATTCAACGCCGCCCTCCTGGATACCGGTACCGGCCAGCGCCTGCACACGACATGGACGTGGGCACCCTCGGCGCTGGACGAGGAACAGATCCAGCGGCTGAACCGGCTGTTGTTCGAGGCACTGACCGGCATCTGCGCGCATGTGCGGCACGGTGGCGGCGGCGAGCCGGCACCGTCGGCCTGATCGTCGACGATAATGGCGAACGACCCTGTTGAGCTCACTCGGGAGATTGTGCACGCGCATGGCGATCGACGACCTGGTGGTCGAAACCAGCAACGGCCCGGTCCGCGGCGTCGACGACGGCCGCGTCAAGGCGTGGAAGGGCATCCGCTACGCGGCGGCGCCGGTGGGCGACTTACGTTTCCGGGCGCCGCAACCGCCCGGGCGCTGGACCGAGATCGCCGACGCCACCGTGTTCGGGCCGGCCTGCCCGCAACCGGTCTTTCCCAACATGCCGCTGGATCTGGGCGCACCGCAGGGCGAGGACTGCCTGCGGCTCAACGTCTGGGCATCCTCTGAGACCCGGCCCGGGGACGCCAAACCGGTCCTGGTGTGGCTGCACGGCGGCGCCTACGTCCTGGGATCGAGCAGCCAGACGCTCTATGACGGCAGCAGGTTGGTCAGCCACGGCGACGTCGTCGTGGTGACGGTCAACTATCGGCTCGGCGTGCTCGGCTTCCTCGACCTGACGTCGTTGGACACCGCGGGGCGACGGTTCGACTCGAACGTCGGGCTGCGCGACGCGCTCGCGGCGCTGGAGTGGGTGCGCGACAACGTCGCCGCCTTCGGCGGCGATCCGCACCGGGTCACGCTGTTCGGTGAATCCGCCGGGGCGGGCATCGTCACGACGCTGCTGGCCAGCCCGGCGGCCGACGGCCTGTTCGCCGGCGCGATCGCGCAGAGCTCGCCGGCCACCTCGGTGTACGACCGCGACCGCGCGCACCGGGTCACCCAAGCCTTCCTCGGCAAACTGGGGATCGCCCCGTCGGAGGCGCAGCGGTTGGTCGACATGCCGATGGCGGCGATCCTGGCCGCGTCGCAAGAGGTGTTCGACGAAGTGCCGGCGCGCAACCCGGGAACGCTGGCGTTCGTGCCGATCGTCGATGGCGACGTGCTGGGCGATTACCCGGTCAAGCTGGCGCAGGAGGGCCGCACCCACCCGGTCCCGCTGATCATCGGCACCAACAAACACGAGGCGGCACTCTTCCGGCTGATGCGCTCGCCGCTGATGCCGATCACCCCGAGCGCGATCACCTCGATGTTCAACCAGATCGCCGCCGAGCAACCCGATTTGCAGTTGCCCACCGAGGAGGAGATCGGCTCGGCGTATTCGCGATTGCGGCGCAAGGCGCGGAGTTTGAGCATCGCCACCGACGTCGGCTTCCGGATGCCCTCGGTGTGGCTGGCCGAGGGACACGCCCACGCGGCACCGGTGTATCTGTACCGGTTCGACTACTCCACCCCGTTGTTGAGGCTGCTGACGGTCGGAGCCGCGCACGCCACCGAATTGCCTTACGTCTGGGGAACTCTCGGTGCGCCCAAGGATCCCACGCTGAAGCTCGGCGGCACCAGAACCGCCAAGGCGGTCTCCAAGAGGGTGCGCACCCGATGGATCAACTTCGCCGCGCACGGCGCGCCCGCGGGACCCGCCGGTGAGCCGGAATGGCCCCGCTACCGGGCGACCGACCGTGCCTGCCTGCTCATCGGCAAGAAGGACACCCTCGCCCATGACGTCGACGCGAACATCCGCGCCGCCTGGGGCAGCGAGATGGTGAGCTTTCGCTAACCGGATACCTTGGCCGTCAACGCGTCTCGCTTCATCTGCTCGAACATGCCCACGTAGTACGGCAGACATTCCGACAGCGCCTGCTCCGTGGTGAACAGCGGTTGATAGCCGAGGTCACGAGACGCTTTGGCGATCGAGAAGAAGTTGTCCAGGTACAGCCGCTCGACGGCCAGTGGCTCGAGCAGCGGCGCCGGTATCCCAAACCGGAAATGCAGCCGTTGCCAACCCGTCATCGCCGCGCGCACGACGGGGCCGTTCACCCGGACGCGGGGCCAATTCTCGCCGCAGGCCTCGATCACCGGCCGCGCGAACTCGAACATGTTGATCGGCTCGGCGTCGTTGATGAAGTACGCCTGACCGGGTGCGGTGCCGCCGGGTACCAGATGCTGGGCCGCCAAGATGAAACCGTGAATCAGGTTGTGCACGTAGGAGTTGTCCAACCTGGCCGATTTGCGGCCGATCAACACCTTGACGTGACCGGCGATCACGCTCTCGAACAGCTTGCGGAACATCGTCTGGTCGCCGCGGCCCCAGATGCCGCTGGGCCGGATCGCACACGTCAGTAGGCCGTCAACATTGTTCTGGCCCAATACAAATCGCTCGGCGATCACTTTGGTCTCGGTGTACAGATCGTTGAACCGGTCGGTGTAGGGCAGCGTCTCGTCGCCGCCCGCGATGTTCTGGCCGCCCATCACGACACTGTTCGACGAGGTGTAGACGAAGCGCTGCACCCCGGCCGCCTGCCCGGCGCGGACCAGGTTCTCGGTGCCCCCGACGTTGACCCCGAAGCTGCGCTGGCGGTACTCCTCGGTCACCGACGCGCCGCCCATCAGGTCGATGATCGCCGCGGTGTGAAACACCGTGTCGATGCCGTCGACCGCTCGGGCGCACACGGCCGTGTCGGTGATGTCTCCCTGCAGCACCTCCAACTGGGGATGCTCCGGTAGCGGCGAAGGGGCGCGGTCAAACGAGCGGACCTGATGCCCGCGGTCGAGCAGGGTGGTCACCAGGTTGGCGCCGACGAATCCGGACCCCCCGGTGACCAGGACGCGGCCGAGCTCGGCCGTCAGAGATGCATCACCCATGCGCGAAATCATAACTGAAACGTGTTCCAGTTCGGAAAAAATCTTTCAACGCAGCCCTCCGATGTTGCGGGTCTCAGGCGTCGTCGGCGTCGCCGGAGGCGAGCGCGTCCTCGATCCGCTTGCGGGCGCCAGCTAAATGCTCCTCGCAGCGTTTAGCCAGCTGTTCGCCTCGTTCCCATAGCTGCAGCGACGCATCGAGGTCCAGCCCGCCCTGCTCCAGCAGCCGCACGACCTCGATCAGTTCGTCCCGGCACGCTTCGTAGCCCAGCTGACTAATAGGTGTAATGGATTCGGTCCCCTCCGGCTCGGCGGGGCCCTCCCCGGCGTCATTCTTACGGGCCATCGGCCGGCCCCTCGCTGACGGCGGCCACGGCGCCGTCAGCCACCCGCACCCGCAAGCGGGTGCCCGCCGGCGCGTCGTCGACCGAACGCAGCACTCGGCTCTCGGCGGGACCGACCGATTGCACGACCGCATAGCCGCGCGCCAATGTGGCCGCCGGGCCCAGCGTCGCCAGCCGCGCGCTCAGATGGCCGATCCGTTCGGTTTCAGTGGCGGCCAGCCGGGTGATGTCGCGGCGAATCGCCGACCGGGCGCGGTGAATCTCCTCCGCGCGTGCCTTCAGCGCCGTCAGTGGCTCGGCGAGCACCGGGCGGCTGCGTATCTGGGCCAGGGCACGTTGCTCGCGAGATACCCAGTTGCGCAACGCCTGTGCGCTGCGCCGGCGCAGGTCGTCGATCAGCCGCTGTTCGGCCGCGGTGTCGGGAACCACCTTTTTGGCCGCGTCTGTCGGGGTGGCCGCACGCAGATCGGCGACCAGATCGCACAGCGGGTTGTCGGGTTCGTGGCCGACGGCGCTGATCACCGGGGTGCGGCACGCCGCGATCGCGCGGCACAGCGTCTCGTCGGAAAACGGCAACAGGTCCTCGACGCTGCCGCCGCCGCGGGCGAGGACGATGACGTCGACGTCGGCGTCGCGGTCGAGCTCACGTAGGGCGTCGACGATCTGCGCAACCGCGCTGGGCCCCTGGACCGCCGTGTTGCGCACCGCGAAACGGACCGCAGGCCAGCGGGCCGCCGCCACCGTTCTCACGTCGCGCTCGGCCGCGCTCGCCCGGCCGGTGATCAGGCCGATCATGTTGGGCAGGAAGGGGATTGGGCGCTTGAGCCGCGGATCGAAAAGCCCTTCGGCGTCCAACAGCCTGCGCAGCCGATCGATGCGTGCCAGCAGCTCTCCGACCCCCACCGCGCGAATCTCGCTGAGCCGCAACGAAAATGTGCCGCGACCGGTGTAGAACGAGGGCTTGCCGCACACCACCACCTGCGTGCCCTCCGCCAGCTTCACCGGCGCATTCAGCACCAGGTCGCGCGGGCACGTCACGCTCAGCGACATGTCGGCGGCGGGGTCACGCAGCACCATGAACACGGTCTTGGAATCGGGCCGCATCGAGACCTGGGCGAGCTGACCCTCCACCCAGACGGTGCCCAGCTTGTCGATCCAGCCGGCCACCCGGATCGCCACCGCGCGCACCGGAAAAGGGTTTTCCGCGGAATTCGGTTCGGACGTATTGGCTCGGGTCACTTCGCGTTCGCGCGGGTGATCCTGTTGGCGAGCAACGTCTGGAACGGGGCGCGGCCCTTGGTCGCCTGCTCGTAGGCCAGCAGGTCTTCGAGTTCATCCACGCTCAGCGATTGCAGACGGGCCCGCAGCTGGGCCAACGTCAGCGCCGAGTAGTCCAGCTCGGTGGCCACCGCCGGCTGCGAGACCGACGCGCCGGCCGCCGGCTTCTTCGATGGGCGGGCGGGTTTGGTCAGCGCGCTGGCATCTTCGTGCGCGTCGGCCACCGAGTACAGCGCGAACCGTCCCTCGGCCCGGCGTTCGCCCTCGCCGCCGTCGGTCACCGTGGCATAAGCCCCGTCGATCGCGTCGTCCACGTCCTCGTCGAACGTCGCCCATTCCGGCTTCTCGTCCTTGGGCGGGAAAATCGACTCGAGGGTGCTGTCCCCCTTGATCACCAGCTCGGCGAGGTTTTGCTGGAAGCGCATCACGATGTGCGCCGCCTGACTGGCCAGTGTCATCGGGTACATCAGGATGGTTTTCGGCAGCCTGATGGTCTCCTCAACGGCGACCGTCGCCGCGCCGACCAGCAGCCGAACCCCATACGGTGCAGTAGCCATGGGTCCAAGATTGCCTTAAGCGGCGGCTAACTCCAAGCCCGCCGCCGCGAGCTGGCAGCCCCGTGTCGGCAGAACGTACCCTGGGGGACATGCCCTCGACCGTCGACATGGGGATTCCCGGCGCAGCCAGCTCGGTCGCCGTCCCCCCGACCCGCAAGCGCGTGCTCCTGGCGGAGCCGCGCGGTTACTGCGCGGGCGTGGACAGGGCCGTCGAGACCGTGGAGCGCGCGCTGGAAAAGCACGGGCCGCCGGTCTATGTGCGTCACGAGATCGTGCACAACCGGCACGTGGTCAGCACGCTGGAAAAGGCCGGTGCGGTGTTCGTCGAGGAGACCGACGAGGTGCCCGAAGGCGCCATCGTGGTGTTCTCCGCGCACGGCGTCGCCCCCTCGGTGCACTCGGCGGCCGCCGAACGCAACCTGCACACCATCGACGCCACCTGCCCCCTGGTCACCAAGGTGCACAACGAGGCCCGGCGATTCGCCCGCAACGACTACGACATCCTGCTCATCGGCCACGAGGGCCACGAGGAGGTCGTCGGCACCGCCGGGGAGGCGCCCGACCATGTGCAGCTGGTCGACGGGGTCGCCGCCGTGGACAACGTGACGGTTCGCGACGAGGACAAGGTGGTGTGGCTCTCGCAGACCACGCTGTCGGTCGACGAGACCATGGAAATCGTCGAACGGCTGCGGCAACGATTCCCCAAGCTGCAGGACCCGCCGAGCGACGACATCTGCTATGCCACCCAAAACCGGCAGGTTGCGGTCAAGGCGATGGCGCCGGAGTGCGAGCTGGTGATCGTCGTCGGGTCGCGCAATTCGTCGAACTCGGTGCGCCTGGTGGAAGTGGCGCTGGGCGGCGGGGCCGCCGCGGCCCACCTGGTCGACTGGGCCGACGACATCGACCCGGCCTGGCTCGAGGGAGTCACCACGGTCGGCGTCACGTCCGGGGCGTCCGTTCCCGAGGTCTTGGTGCAAGGGGTGCTCGAGCGGCTCGCCGAGTGCGGCTTTGACCTGGTGCAACCGGTCACCACCGCGCAGGAGACCCTCGTGTTCGCGCTGCCGCGCGAGATCCGCTCAGCCCGCTGAGGGCCTTGGACCGCTGGCGGTGACTCGCCGCGCCCGGCTGCGCCGTTAGACGTCGTACTCCCAGGATTCCGCCGCGGGCCGCCCGTGCGCGCGACCCGGTGTGCGTGAGCGACTCCGGCGCTCGGTGTGCGGCTCCCGCGGTTGGTCCTGGGTGCCGCCGCGGTAGCGGACCTGCGAGATGGGGTGATGCGTCCCGCCGCTCCCGGTCGACGGGGGCCGCCGGCGCCGCGGCTCATAGGGCTCGCGGCTCTCCTCGTACCTGTCGCCGTAGGGCTCAAAGCCGTCGAAACGGCTGCCGCGGGGCGCGGGCCGGTCGTAGGGGCGCTCGTAGGGATTGCGGCGGGTGCGCGGCTCGCGGCGCGGCTCCCGGGGGGTTTGGCCGCGCAAGTCCGGGTCGCCCTCCGGCCTGGGCCGGCGCCGTGACCGGCGGGGCGGTTCGGCGTCGTAGTCGCGGGCGGCCGCAGGATTGCGGCGGGTACTGCGCCGTGGACGCTCGGGCCGCTCGACCGACTCGTCGTCGAGGGACGGTCGCGCATGCCGGGAGCGGGAACGCGTGGAGGAGCGACCGTCGCGCGCCGTTCTGCGTGTCCTGGCCGACGAGCCCGACGTGCGGCCGCGGCGCGACTCGGTGGCCTCGTCGGTGTCGTCGGCATCGGGCTGCAGCGCCGACTGCAGTTTGGCGCCGATGCTGTTGAAGAAGGACTTGACGTGCACGCCGGTGGCGCCGGCGGAATCGGCCGACGTGCTCGCCGCCTTCGTGCCCTGGGCGTTTCCGAAATACCAGCGGGCCAGTCCGATCGCCAGGACGGCGCCGGCGGTGCCCAGCATGAGCGGGAAGCGCTCGATGAGCGGATAGCCGCAGTTGATCAGCAGGTCTTTGAGGCGGCCGATCTTGGCGTCGTGGAACAGCCAGTAGGCGCCGGGCACGGCGCAGAACAGGATCAGCGGCGGCTGGATGATGGTGGTGAAAATGCCGTCCTGGCGCACCGCGAGCACCGCCGCCACGCAACCCGCTATATAGAAGCCCGCGAAGACGTGGGTCAGTTCCTTGTGACCAGCGTCGATTCCGTAGCCGATAGCTGTCGCGGTGACGGCGATAAGCAGGGCTGCATACCAGGGGGCGCCTGGGATGTTGGGGTGGACCGAACGGTGAGCACCATCCACCGTCGCACTAGCCCGCTGTGCTGACACATGTAGACCGTACCGGGAATGGACCGAAAGGCTCGTAAATACCTCGTAGCGATCCTGTGGCGTGCCCCATTCCCGCGCACGCTCGGCCGCGTGGCGGTCCCGATCGTCCGGCACGCCCGCGGCCCCTAGACTTGGCTCCCTGTGAGCCTGAGCCTGGGAATAGTCGGCCTGCCCAACGTCGGCAAGTCCACGTTGTTCAACGCGCTGACCCGGAACAACGTGGTGGCGGCCAACTACCCGTTCGCGACGATCGAACCCAACGAGGGCGTCGTCCCGCTGCCCGATCCGCGGCTGGACAAGCTGGCGGAGATGTTCGATTCCGAGAAAATCGTGCCGGCGCCGGTCACATTCGTCGACATCGCCGGGATCGTGAAGGGCGCGTCCGAGGGCGCCGGGCTGGGCAACAAGTTCCTGGCCAACATCCGCGAGTGTGACGCGATCTGTCAGGTGGTGCGGGTGTTCGCCGACGACGACGTCGTGCACGTCGACGGCAAGGTCGATCCGCGCTCGGACATCGAGGTGATCGAGACCGAGCTGATCCTCGCCGACATGCAGACCCTGGAGAAGGCCGTGCCGCGCCTGGAGAAGGAAGCCCGCAACAACAAGGAACGCAAGCCGGTGCACGAGGCGGCCGTCGCCGCGGAGGCGGTCCTGAACTCGGGCAAGACGCTGTTCGCGGCCGGCGTCGACGCGTCCCTGCTGCGCGAGCTGAACCTGATGACCACCAAGCCGTTTCTGTACGTGTTCAACGCCGACGAGTCCGTGCTGACCGACGATGCCCGCAAGGCCGAGCTGGCCGCGATGGTCGCCCCCGCCGACGCGGTGTTCCTGGACGCGAAGATCGAGGCCGAGCTGCAGGAGTTGGATGACGAATCCGCCGCCGAGCTGCTCGAGTCCATCGGGCAAACCGAGCGGGGGCTAGACGCGTTGGCGCGGGCCGGTTTTCACACCCTCAAGCTACAGACCTACCTGACGGCGGGCCCAAAAGAGGCGCGCGCCTGGGTGATTCACCAGGGCGACACCGCTCCCAAGGCCGCCGGGGTGATTCACACCGACTTCGAAAAGGGCTTCATCAAGGCCGAGATCGTGTCCTACGACGACCTGATCGCCGCGGGTTCGATGGCGGCGGCCAAGGCGGCCGGCAAGGTCCGCATGGAGGGCAAGGACTACGTCATGGCCGACGGCGACGTGGTGGAGTTCCGCTTCAACGTCTAAGCCATCAAAGTAGGGCGGTCGCTGGCGAACGAAGTCGAAAGTCTGCCTCGATCGATGTCCCGCACTCGTTCGCGACCTCTCACGCGACGCCGTGGGCGATCAGCAGGTGCCGTGCGTTGGCGTCTCCACTGATCTGGCGGTGTTCGACCGTGAGGCCGGTGCTGCGTAACGTGTCGATCACGTCCGGCACCGGACGGAGGTGAAAGCCGTGTTCCGTGAATGGCAGTTTTGCCATGACGTCGGGGTCGGCCAGTCCGATGACGAGTCGGCCCCGACCGTTTATCACCCTGGCAAGCTCTCTGAACGCTCTGTCGAGCTCGGCGACGAAGTAGATGGTGTTGACGGTGATGGCGCCGTCCAATGCCCCATCGGGAAAGGGCAACTGCGTCATGGACCCGGAATGCAACGACAGCCGCCCGGTTGCGATGTCACGGCGGTAGCGTCGCGCGGCTCGGCTGAGCATCGTCTCCGACACCTCGACACCGTGAACTCTGCCCGACGGACCGACACTGTCGAGCAGGAATTTCAGCCCCACTGCGCCACCGAATCCGACATCGGCCACCGCCGATGCTTCATCGGGTTGCAGCGCCCGCGCGGCGGCGCTCACGAAGCGCCGGTTGCCCCGATTGAGCGCCGCACCAACCAACCGCCCGCGCAGACCACTTGGATGGCCGAGCTGCTGAGCAATACCCGCCATGACCGCGTCCCGGACACCCATTTGACGACCGTAGAGCACGGACACTGATGCGGCACGGCTTATCGGATGAAGTGACTGGAGCCTGGGCAACGAAGGTGTCCGGTCGGCGGACGAATATCGTCCAGCACATCGTGACGACGCGCCGACGGCGACGTCGTGGAGTTCCGGTTCAACGTCTAGCTCCGTCCCAGACCAACGCCGGCCGCGTGATCATGGCCCGAAGGACTCGCCGGTCGACTTGTGGCATCATGGTATGCATCAAATGATGCGTATGGAGGTGTCGATGAGGACAACAGTGACCATCGACGATGCCTTACTGGCTCAGGCGGCGGAACTGACCGGCGTGACGGAGAGTGCGGCGCTTCTCCGTCAGGGATTGCAGACCCTCATTCGGGTAGAGAGCGCCCGCCGTCTCGCGGCGCTCGGCGGCACGGACCCCAAGGCGTCGGCCGCCCCGCGGCGGAGGCCGCCGACCCGTGATCCTCGTTGACACATCGATATGGATTGACCATCTGCACGTCGCCGAGCATCGCCTCGTCGGCCGCTTGACCAACGACGAAATCGGTTGCCACCAAATGGTGATCGAGGAGCTGGCACTCGGTATGATCAAGCAGCGCGACGACGTACTGAGATTGCTGTCCCATCTGCGCGAGTTTCCGTTGTTGACGCACGCGGAAATCCTCCATCTCGTTGACCGTCGCCGCTTGTGGGGAAGGGGATTGAGCGCAATCGACGCCCACCTTCTTGGGTCGGTTGCTGTCGTCGACGGTGCACGGCTTTGGACGAGGGACAAGAAGTTGAAAGCGGCGTGTAAAGAAGTGGGTGTTGCGATCGTCGATGAGTCGTGACGTTGTTTGGAGCAGCCGTCATCCAGCTCCGCTTCAACAGTCACACAAGGAGGCGCTATGCGGTGGCGGGGCGTGTGTCACGTCGAGTTCGCGGTGTTGGACTACGACGACTCGATCGCGTTCTACGACGCGTTGTTCGGCTGGCTCGGCTACAGCAGCTTCTCGTCGCTCAACATGGAATACCAGTCGACGTATTACATGACGCGTAATGTCAACCCGCACAGCTACATCGGCATCCAACCCGCCCGCACCGGCGACAAGTTGACGCACTCCGATCAGGCGGTCGGCATCAACCACATCGCGTTGTGGGCGCGCAGTAGGGCAGAGGTCGACCGCTTCCATCGTGAATTCTTGGTCGAACGTGCGATCCCGGTCACCGACGAGCCGAAGGAGTACCCGCAGTACTGGCCCGGCTACTACGCGGTGTTCTTCGACGACCCGATCAATGGGATTCACTGGGAATTGGCCTGGGTGCCGAAAGTCCCTACGCCTCGCCAACTTTGGGCGTTCTATCGCGCGATTCGTGCCTTCGCGAAGAGTCGGCCGGACCTGGCGAACACGGTCCCGGGCGTCACGATGCAGGCCAGGAGAACCCTGCCGGCCCGATGACCGCCGCCGTTGTCGGGGGTGGCGCTTAGCATCCTTCCCGCACGACACCCACACCGCCGGGGCCCGCAGGAGGACCGCATGAAGTTCGTATCGACCCGCATCATCACCGCCGACGTCAAGCGCCTGGTGGGTTTCTACGAGATGGTCACCCAGATCGCGGCCGTGTGGGGCAACGAGTTGTTCGCGGAGATTCCGACCCCGGCCGGCACGCTGGCCATTGGTAGCGACAAGACGGTGCCGCTGTTCGGGGCGGGATCGGCCGAGCCGGCGGCGAACCGGAGCGCAATCGTGGAATTCATCGTCGAGGACGTGGACGCCGAGTTCGAGCGGCTGCGCGAGCGTGTCACCGAGGTCGTGACGACGCCGACGACCATGCCCTGGGGCAACCGCGCGCTGTTGTTCCGGGATCCCGACGGAAACCTCGTCAACCTGTTCACTCCGGTCACCGACGAGGCGCGCGCGAAGTTCGGGCTCTGATCGCCGGGCGCCGCGATGAGGCGGTCGACGGACCTGCAGGTTGCAGATGATCCGCAGAACTACTTGCCCGGATCCCGGTCCAGGGAAATCCTGGGGAGATGACGATTGTCAAGCGAACGGGACCGTGGCCGCGGCGGGCTGCGCGCGTGCTGGTGAGCAGCGGGTTGGCATTGTCCGCGTTGGGGCTGGCCGGCGGCCCGGGCGCGCAGGCGGCGCCGGCGCCCACCGACCACTGGTGCCCGGGCGAGCCATGGAACCCGGCCTGGGGCAACGTCTTGGACTGGGACTGGAATCGCTGCCACGAGTGGCAACATCCGGGCGGCCCGACCGCCCCGTCGGGCTGGGGTCCCTGGGGCCCCCCGCCGGCGTGGGCGCCGCCGCAGCCACCTCAACCGGCGTGGGCGCCGGGGGCTCAACTGATGTGGAACCCGACCGACGCCGATTGGGGCCTGTGGAACAACGGGATATGGACGCCCATCTGAGCAGGCACCGTCTCGGGCCAAGGCCGCTTTGATCAGACGCGATTGGCGGCGCTAACGGTCAACCCTCCCGGGGCTAGGGTGAACTGTGGCCGCAGACGACCGCGCCGAGCCGCCCGAGGGGCCGGAATGCGGGCCCGACGCGCTCGAGGAGCGCGAAAGGGCCCTGGTCCGGCAGGAGGCTGAGCTCCGAAAGCGTGAATTTCTTGCCGGCAAAAGGGACGGGATTGCCGACCAGCGCGACCAGATTGCCGACGAGCGCGAGCGGGCGGCGGACGAACGAGAGCAGCGCGCGGACGAACGCGAGGGCACGAGCGAAGAGCAGGAACGCGCGCGACTGCGGCGCGCCGATGAAGGGGTGCAGCGCGCACAGGCGCGCGCGGAGCGGGACCAGGCCGACGTTGACCGCGAGATTGCGCAAAGCGAACGGGGCCCTGACCCCGCCTGATGGGTGACGCGACCGAGGTACCCCTGGACGGCATCGCCTAAATGCGGGCAATTTGCCGCCAAAAATATACCCGTGTGTAATAAATTTGCTTTAGCTGCGGCACAGGTCATTGTTGGTTTACCGAATGACGTGCGCCACAAATTTTGGTTGGCAATATATGTTATTGCTAGCCTCGCTGCCCATGGTCGTTATTGCTACATTGATGTCGTTGATCAATCAGGTTTCCGGCACGCCGTATATCGCGGGCGGAGATTCTCCCGCCGGGACCGATTGTTCGGGACTCGCTTCGTGGATTGCGAATGCCGCAACCGATAGGCCAGTTTTTGGGGATCGATTTAATACCGGAAACGAAGAAGCGGCGTTGCTGGCGCGAGGGTTCCAATACGGGACCGCGCCCAACGCCTTGGTCATCGGATGGAACGGTGGCCACACCGCGGTGACGCTGCCCGACGGGACGTCGGTGGCCAGCGGTGAGCGCGGCGGCGTCCACGTGGGCGGCCCCGGCGCCTACCAGGCCGGATTCACGCATCACATGTTCCTTCCGATGGAGTTGGAGGACGCGTTGCCGCCGCCGCCGGACGCCGCTTTGCCGCCGGACGCGTTGCCGCCGCCGCCCGACGCCCCTTCGCCGGCGGACGCTTTGCCGCCTCCGCCCGACGCTCCTGCGCCGGCGGACGCGCCCGCGCCCCCGCCGGAAGAGCCCGCCGTTTTGATCGACGCTCCGGCACCGCCGATGGACACCCCGCCGGCACTTTAATTGTATTTGTCCGACAGCGCGGTAATTGCGGATTCATAACAAATGAAATGCGTGCCGTCGGCCATTTATCGGTTCTTTCCGACGATTGGCGGCGGCCATCCCGACGGGCCGGCACAATAGTGAAATGACACGATCGCCGAGTCGTGTGTGAGCTACGACACTGCCTTCGGAAAAGTGGCGGAAGTGCGCGCCGCGGCGAAAGTTTCTCATGGGTTGCTTGTGACTCGTGAGAACACTTTGCTGCCGCGTTCGCTGACCGGAAACGCGCCCGACACCCCGCCGCAACAGTGCCCGCCGCCAGATAGGCTGGCGCTGCCTGCGGTGCGGGCACACCGAAATCGGCGAACCGAGGCGGGGCCGCAATGATCTTCATCGTCGTCAAGTTCGAAACCAAACCCGAGTGGACGGACCGGTGGCCTGAACTCGTCGCCGCGTTCACGGCGGCGACTCGTGCCGAGGAGGGCAACCTGTGGTTCGAGTGGTCGCGCAGCCTGGACAACCCGGCGGAGTACGTCCTGGTGGAAGCGTTCCGCGACGATGAGGCGGGCGGTGTCCACGTCAACAGCGATCACTTCAAGCGGGCCATGCACGAACTTCCGCAGGCGTTGAAGTCGACGCCGAAGATCATCAACCAGACGCTCGATGCCACTGGGTGGTCCGAGATGGGCGAGATGTCGGTCGGCTAGCCGCCGGCCACGGATGTCGGCGGCCGGCCAGACACCCTTCCCCCCAAGCTAGCCGGCCACCACGATCTCGATTTCGTCGCCCAGCGCGTATCCCGGTGTGAGCGGCAGGCTCTCACCGCTCCAGAACGAGCCGGGGTCAAACCAGTTCGAGTACTTCTCCGTGGCCATCAAACCCATTTCCTCGTAGGTGATGGCCACCGTTTCCGCGCAGTAGGCGGCCTCCAGGCCGAGGCGCTGGCGCTCCTTGCGCCGCAGCGTCGACTCTCGAACTTTCCTGTCCACGACCGGGATTCCGCGCGCCCAGTCGTACGCGTTCGGCAGGCGGCCGCGCAACCACCGGCCGGTCAGGCGCATGGTGGTCGGAAACGCGGTGCCGTCCATGCGGGCGATGACGCGCAGCAGCTTGTTCTCTTGCTCGCGGTTGGCCGGCGGCGTCAGCTGGCGCAGCCAGCACCGCTGGTGGTAGCGCTGGGTCCACTGCAAGACGGACTGCTGCAGATCGTTGAGTTGCACGCCGCGGTGGTTCGTCCCCGTCCACAGGTCGGCGAGCTTGTCACCCAGTTCGGCGTGCCAGATCAGCGGCGGCAAGTCGTCGATGGCCACCGTCATTCCCACGTGGTTCACCGGGGCGTTCGTCAAGGTCTGGATGGCACGGTCGGGTCCCGAACCGCCGCGAAACAGCCAAAGATCGCCCGTACGGGTCTCCTCGAGCGCTTGGTTCAAGGTGAGCATGGTTGTGTAAGCCCGTTCGCCGCTGCGGCTTTCGCCGGTCTCCTCGTCTCCTGAGCCCGCCTGCGCGTCGCGGTGCCGTGCCTCGCGGGCACACCAGTCAATCACAACCAGCGCGCGACGACGGGGACTACGCATAGCCTGGTCTCATGCGCAGTGTGTGGAAGTGGCTGGGACTGGCCGGTGCCGCCGGCGTCGTCGCCGGGGGCGTGCTGGTGGCTCGCGACCAGCGCAAGCGGCGCGCCTACACCGCCGACGAGGTCCGCAATCGGTTGCATCAGCGGTTGGCCGAATACGAAGGGGGAGGCCTTCAGTCCGGGCCGGGATCGGCCGAGGGCTCAACGGCGAACAACCGATAGCTGCCCGAAAAACCCTTCAGCTCGACGTCGCGGCCGCCGTCGAAACGGATGCCCTCGGACTCCGAAAGCGCGTCCCGCACCGGCTGACTCACCAAGATCTCGCCACCGGCGGCTTGTGCCGCGACCCGCGCCGCCATGGCGACATTGCGGCCGAACAAGTCATCGCCGCGGCGCACCGACCGTCCCATATGGATGCCGATCCGAACGCGAATCTCCTCGTGCCGCTTGCGGTTTGCATCCCTGCGCAACGCGCGTTGCAGGTCGATCCCGCAGCGCACCGCCTCTTCGGCGCGCGCGAAGGCGATCATGAATCCGTCGCCCTGACTCTTCACCACGTGCCCGGACCGCCGCTGCACCAGATCCGAGACCAGCTTGTCGTGCGAGCTGATCAGTTTGACCCACGCCCGGTCCCCGATGCGCTCGTTCAGCGCGGTGGACTCCTCGATGTCGGAGAACAGGATCACCACCCGGCCGTCCGGCGTGACCCGCGCGAGGTCGGGCCGTTCGACCTCGGCCCAGTCCGCGAGGTCTTCGATCGAGCTGCGCACCGCCGCCCCGAAGCCCTCCTTGCGCACCAGGTTGGCGGTGTTCCACACCGTCTTCACGGCTTCGCGGCCGCCCGACAGCAACCAGCTGCGGGCGTCGTTTCGCTGGCGCAGCTCGTCGAGCTCGCGCTGACTGCGCGCGAGCAGCTGCCACAGCACCACCAACCCGATGGCCTCGATCGCAGCAAACCCGGCCAGAATGTAGACCGAGACATGCAGCGCGTCACCCATGCCGGTCATCCTTGCAAGGCCGCGGTCCGGCTAGGTTGTCGGCCCTGTGAGCAGTGTCTAGGGTTGAGGCCGCCGGCCGCGGGTAGTGATCTCAGGGGCGTCCCATCAGGTGACTTTCGGGAGGAGCGGTTTTGGCCGACGGCGACGGTGATTCATCCGACCTGCTGGTGATCTTCGGAATCACCGGCGACCTGGCGCGCAAGATGACGTTTCGCGCCCTGTATCGCCTCGAGCGTCGCGACGAGCTACACCACCCGATCATCGGCGTGGCCAGCGACGACATCACCACCGAGCAGCTGCTGGACCGGGCGCGCGACGCCATCCAGAAATCCGGCGAGAAGTTCGACGACGCGGTGTTCGACCGGCTGGCCGGCCGGATCTCCTACTTGCACGGCGACGTCACCGATGCCGATCTCTACAAGCAGCTCGCCAAGGAGATCGATTCGGACGCGCATCCGCTCTACTACCTCGAGATGCCGCCGGCGCTGTTCGCGCCCATCGTGGAGAACCTGGCGAAGGCCGACCTGCTGGAGCGGGCGCGGGTGGCGATCGAGAAGCCGTTCGGCCACGACCTGGAGTCGGCGCGCGACCTCAACGCCCGGCTGCGCGCGGTGCTCGACGAAGACCAAATCCTGCGCGTGGACCACTTTTTGGGCAAACAACCCGTCGAAGAACTGCAGTACCTGCGCTTCGCCAACAACGGCCTGGCGAAGCTGTGGGACCGCGAGAGCATCTCCGAGATCCACATCACCATGGCCGAGGACTTCGGGATCGAGGACCGCGGCAAGTTCTACGACGCGGTGGGAGCGCTGCGCGACGTCGTGCAAAACCATCTGCTGCAGGTGCTGGCGCTGGTCGCCATGGAGCCCCCGGTGGGCGCCGGCGCCGACGACCTCAACGACAAGAAGGCCGAGGTTTTCCGGGCCATGCCCGCGCTGGACCCGGAGCGCTGCGTGCGTGGGCAGTACCGCGGTTATACCGAAGTCGCCGGCGTGGCAAAGGATTCCACCACCGAGACCTACGTCGCGCTGCGCACCGAGATCGACAACTGGCGCTGGGCCGGCGTGCCGATCTTCCTGCGCGCCGGCAAGGCGCTGCCGGAAAAGGTCACCGAGGTCCGGATGTTCCTGCACCATGTCCCCGGGTTTTCGTTCCTGCCCAACCGTCGCCCACCCGATCCCAACCAGATCGTGCTGCGCATCGACCCCGACCCCGGGATGCGGCTGCAGCTGTCCGCTCAGGTCGGCGATTCGTGGCACGACGTTCACCTGGACTCGTCGTTCGCCGAGGATCTCGGCGAGCCGGTACGCCCCTACGAACGGCTGCTCTACGCCGCGTTCAACGGAGATCGCCAGCTGTTCGCCCGCGAGGACGCCATCGAAGAGACGTGGCGGATCGTGCAGCCGTTGCTGGACAAGCCGGGTCGAATCCACCACTACGACCAAGGCTCCTGGGGGCCGGAGGCCGCCGAAGCGCTGGTGCGTGGCCACCACGCCTGGCAGGAGCCGTGGCTGCCGCGCAGCACGGCCACGAAACAGTAAGGAGACCAGGGACAGCATGCAGCTTGGGATGATCGGCCTCGGCCGGATGGGCGCCAACATCGTCCGACGCGTGGTCGCGGGAGGACATGAATGCGTGGTGTACGACCACAACCCCGACGCGGTGGAGGCGATGGCGGGGGAGGACAAGACCACCGGGGTGTCCTCGCTGCAAGAGCTCGCCGAGAAGATGACCGCGCCGCGCGTCGTATGGGTGATGGTGCCGGCCGGGACGATCACCACCGGGGTGATCGACGAACTGGCCGAGACACTCGAGTCCGGCGACATCGTCATCGACGGCGGGAACTCCTACTACCGCGACGACATCAGCCACGCAAAGACGCTGTCGGAGAAGGGCATTCACTTCCTGGACTGCGGCACCAGCGGCGGGGTGTGGGGCCGCGAACGTGGGTACTGCCTGATGGTCGGCGGCGACGACGAAGCGTTCGCGCGCGCCGAGCCGATCTTCGCCACCGTCGCGCCGGGCGTCGACGCGGCACCGCGCACACCGGGCCGCGACGGCGAGGTCGCGACGTCGGAGCAGGGGTACTTGCATTGCGGGCCGGCCGGCGCCGGGCACTTCGTGAAGATGGTGCACAACGGCATCGAGTACGGCATGATGGCCTCGCTCGCCGAGGGGCTGAACATTTTGCGCAACGCCGACATCGGCAAGCACGTCCAGGAAGGTGACGCGGAAACGGCGCCGCTGTCGAATCCGGAGTTCTACCAGTACGACTTCGACATCCCCGAGGTCGCCGAGGTGTGGCGGCGCGGCAGCGTCATCGGGTCCTGGCTCTTGGATCTGACGGCGATCGCCCTGCACGAATCCCCGGAGCTGAAGGAATTCTCCGGGCGCGTCTCGGACTCCGGAGAGGGACGGTGGACGTCCATCGCCGCGATCGACGAGGGAGTCCCCTCGCCGGTGCTGACCACCGCGTTGCAGTCGCGCTTCGCCTCGCGTTCGCTCGACGACTTCGCCAACAAGGCGCTTTCGGCGATGCGTAAGCAATTCGGCGGGCACGCGGAGAAGCCGGCGAACTGACCGAACTGGTCAGTGGCGTTGGACGAATTTCACCACGGCGTCGCTGAACGCGTCGTTGTCGTCGCCGGCCGCGGTGTGCCCGGCGTTGGACAGCTCGACGAACTCCGCGCGCGGCACGGTGGCCAGGAAGTGCCGAACGCCCTCGGGGCTCACCACGTCGGAGAGCTTGCCGCGGATCAGCAGGACGGGAATCCTCAGGTTCTTGGCGGCCTGCTCGAAGCTCTCGGTGCGCAGTTCGGGATCGTCGCCGGGCTTGGTCATGAACGCCGGGTCCCAGTGCCAGTACCAGCGGCCGTCGCGCAGGCGCAGGTTCTTCTTCAGCCCCTCGGGGCTGCGGGGCTTGCTGCGGTAGGGCAGGTAGGCGGCGACGGCGTCGGCCGCTTCCTCCAGCGACTCGAACCCCTCGAGGCCGCTGAACATGAAATCGCGGATGCGGGCGCTGCCGCCCTTCTCGAAGCGGGGCACCACGTCGACCAGCACCAAGCGGGTCACCTTCGCCGGGCCGGCCCGGTGCGCGGCGAGGATGCCGGTCAACCCGCCCATGCTCGCCCCGATGATCGTCACCGGCCGCCCGATCGCGTCCAGCACCCGAAGGACGTCGGTCGTCAACGTCTCGATCTCGTAGTCGGCATCGGGTGAGCGATCGCTGTCACCGTGCCCGCGGGAGTCCAGGGCCACCACATGCAAACCCTCGTCGGCCAGCCTCTGACCGGTGTTCTTCCACGAAAACCGGTTCTGGCCGCCCCCGTGCAGCATCAGAATGCTCGGCCGGCCGGCGGCATCGGTGCCCCGATTCCATTCGTCGGCGATCAGGGTGATGCCCTTGGCGCCGGCAAACTCAACCGTCTGGGGGCTGCTGCTGACGGTGCTCATGCGTCCTGACGTTACATAGGTCGCATAAGCACTCTTGCGCGGGTCGACGGCGCGATGACTTTCGGTGTTCGCTGGGGTCTGTCTGTCGAACCCCCACGAGCGACCCAGGAGGCCATGCACATGCCATCGATCACCCCGTCGTTATGGTTCGACGACAACCTGGAGGAAGCCGCCGGCTTCTACACCTCGGTGTTCCCGAACTCCCACATCGAGGGGCTCAACCGGACCACCGACGCCGGACCTGGGGAGCCCGGCACCGTCCTGTCCGGCAGCTTCGTGCTCGACGGCGCCCGGTTCATCGGGATCAACGGCGGTCCGCACTTCCAGTTCAGCGAGGCGGTCTCCTTCACGGTCCACTGCAAGGACCAGGACGAGGTCGACTACTACTGGGACCGGTTGACCGACGGCGGCGAGGAATCGCAATGCGGCTGGCTCAAAGACCGCTTCGGCCTGAGCTGGCAAATCGTCCCCGATCGGCTCTACGAATTGATCGGCGATCCCGATCGCGGCCGGGCCGCGGCCGCCACCCAGGCGATGTACGGCATGCGCAAGATCATCATCGCCGAGCTGGAACGGGCCGCGGAGGCGTCCGGCGACCCCGCGCGGTGATGACTCACTCTGACCGCGAAACCCCCTGAGGCGGGCCATATTTGACGAATATCCCGCGCCGGTCGGTGCATCGCGGAGTCCCACGGGTTAGGTTTGTCCGTGCGGACGCGCCGAACAGGAGTGGATATGGCGGACAACGCGAGATGACCGAGCCGCGGTGGATCGACGTGCCGGGGCCGCCCGGGGATCTCAAGGCGCTGACCTGGGGACCCGCCGACGGTCCGATCGCCCTATGCCTGCACGGCTTTCCCGACACGGCCTACGGCTGGCGCAAGATGGCCCCGCTCCTCGCGGCGGCGGGCTGGCGGGTCATCGCGCCGTTCATGCGCGGATACGCGCCCTCGTCGATTCCCGAGGACGGCAGCTATCACGTCGGGGCGATCATGGACGACGCCCTGCGCGTGCGGGCGGCCGCGGGAGGAACCGACCGCGACGTGGTGATCGGTCACGACTGGGGTGCGCTGGCGGCCACCGGCCTGGCCGCGATGCCCAACAGCCCGTTCACCAAAGCCGTGATCATGTCGGTGCCGGTCTCGGCCGCGTTCCGGGGGCAGGTGAGCGAGCGGGGCCGGCTGGCCCGTCAGCTGCCGCGCCAGTTATTGCGCAGCTGGTACATGTTTTATTTCCAATTGCCTTTGCTGCCAGAGCGTTCCGCGCGCTGGATCTTGCCGCTGCTGTGGCGGCGATGGTCGCCGGGCTATCGCGGTGCCGACGAGGATCTGCGGCACGTCGACGCCGCGATCGGCACACCGGAAAGTTGGCGCGCGGCCCTGGGGACCTACCGGGCCACCCTGCGCAACACCAAGCCCCCGCAGCGGTACGCCGAGCTGAACGAGCGCTGGACCGAGGCGCCCATCCTGCCGAGCTTGTATCTGCACGGCCTCGACGACGGTTGCATGACTCCGGCTTTCGCGCACTGGACGGAAAAAGTGCTGCCGCCCGGAAGCGACGTGGCCATCATCGATCACGCCGGGCATTTCCTGCAGCTCGAACAGCCCGAGAAGGTGGCCGAGCGGGTGCTTGCGTTCGTCGGCCCACCCGGCTGACGCGATGACTGCGCGCCGGATGGCGGCCGTCGATGCGCAGTTCTACTGGATGTCGGCGAAAATCCCCAGCGACGAGTTCCTGCTGTACGCCTTCGCCGGCGAGCCCGCCGACCTCGGCCGCGCCGTCGAACAGGTTCGCCGCCGGGCGAATGGTTGCCCCGCCCTGTCGGTGCGGGTCCGCGACCGGTCCTTACTGAGGTATCCGCAGTGGGTTCCCGCTCGGGTGGTGTCGGAGCAGATCGTGCGCCACGAGCTCGTCGAGCGCAGCTGGGGTGCGTGCCTGGAAGCGGTCGCCGGCCTCGCCAACAGCCAGCTGGACGTTCGCCGGATGCCCTGGCGGGTGCACCTGTTCACGCCGGTGGACGGCATCCCGGGCGTCGACGGCCCGGGCGCGGTCGCGGTCGTGCAGCTCGCGCATGCGCTGGCAGACGGGGGTCGCGGTGCGGCGATGGCGGCCTGGCTGTTCGGCCGGGACGTTCCGGTGCCCGAGGTGCAACGGTTGCCGGCGGGGTTCCTGCCGTGGCGGGCCGTGCAGGCGGCCCGCGCCGACCGCCGCCGGGTCCGCGATATCCGCGCGGGCGTGCTGACGCCCGGTGCCGGGCCCCGCCCGCTGTTGCCGACGAATGCCCGCCCGAACGGCGCGCGCTCGGTGCGCACGCTGGTGCGTCCCCGCGCGCAGCTTCGCGGGCCCACGGTGACCGTCGGGGCTCTCGCCGCCGTGTCGACCGCGCTGTATCGACTGCTGGGACCGGGATCCGAGACGTTAGGGGCCGAAGTCCCGATGGCCAAACCCGGTGTGCCTCATGCCAATAACCACTTCGGGAACGTGGTCGTCGGGCTGTACCCACAGCTTGATCTGGATGCGCGGCTGCGGCGGATCGCGGCCGAGTTGGCCGATGGCCGGCGCCGGTTCGAGCATCCGGCCACGCGGACCGCGGACCGGGCCTTCGCCGCGGTGCCCGCGCCGCTGTTGCGTTGGGGGATCAACCAGTTCGACCTCGACCAGCGTCCGACGCAGGTGGCCGGCAACACCGTGGTGTCCAGCGTTTACCGCGGCGCCGCCGACCTGAGTTTCGGCGGCGCCCCGGTGGTGCTGACGGCCGGATATCCGGCGCTGTCGCCGATGATGGGTCTGACGCACGGCGTGCACGGCATCGGCGACACCATCGCGATCAGCGTGCACGCGGCGGCCTCGGCCATTCCCGATATCGACGCCTACACGGCGCTGCTCGACGAGGCCCTTTAGCTATTGCGCGTCGCCGGATCTGGCCGCTTCCTCGCGGGTCAGGCCGACGGCGACGATGAGTTCTTCGTGCAGCTCGAACCACACCGTGTGGTAGGAGTCGACCAGCGGCCTGGCCAGCCAGGAGGTCTCCCCGGCCTTGATTTTGTCCAATGCCGCAGCAAGTTTCGTCGCGTAGGCGTTGAGCCGGGGCAGTTGGGCCGCGGCGGCCTCGACGATCGGCACGGCGCGGGCATGCACGTCGTCGAGGCGGGCGAGCACGGCGGCGTCGTACTCGGCGTCGTCGTGGGTGTTGGGAACGCCGCCGGGGCCTCCCCTGAGCTGCCAATCCGTCACGAGGCGCTTGAAGTCGGCGTTGACGGCGCGAAAGTCCTTGTACGCGGCGGCCATCGCGCCCGCATCGATGCCCTCGCGCTCCTCGGCCAGCAGCGTCGCCAACCGGTCGCTGCCGGCGCGGGTTATCTGCACGGTTGCGCCCTCGGCCAGCAGGCCCGCCGCGGTCAGTTGCTCGACGATGGTAGTGATGTCGCCGGGATCGGCCCCCAATGTCGCGGCCAGATCGGTTCTGCTCACCCGGCCCTTGAGCCGGACCCCTTGCAGCACATCCAGTTCGGTCATGGCGCCGCCCTCGCGGCCAGCCGCAGCGCGGTCAGCATGACGATCAACGGGGTGGCCGAGACCACGTCGGTGTGTCCGCGATCGATCGCGGCGCGCACGGCGGCCTCGGAGTTGTCGTCCAGCCGCGGATTGTCGCCGGTGACGTGGGCGCGCAGCGGGCTGACGCGTCGCGCGATGTCGGCCAGCTCGCGCAGCTCCGGCGAATCGTCTTCCGACCACGCGGACAAGGTCAAAAGGCCTTCACGCACTTCACCTTCGGCGCCATCGACGGTGATCTGTCTGCCTGCCAGCGACGCCGCCACGCCCTGGCCGCAGCCCACCACCGCCACCCGGCCCAATTCGCGGCTGACCACCGCCGCATGACTGGCGGCGCCACCCACCTCGGTGACGACACCCTGCGCCGCCAGCATCCCCGACACGTCTTCGGGCCGGGTGTGATCGCGCACCAGGATCACTCGTTCGCCACGGTCGGCGGCACGCAGCGCCTCGTCGACGTCGGTGTATGCCGTGCCCGACGCCACGCCCGGGCAGGCCGGCAGCCCCTTGGCCAAAAGCGGCGCCGCCAAGCGTATTTCGGGCTGAAGCGCGGGAAGCAGTAGGGTCTGCACGTGGGCCGGGGTCACCCGCCGCAGTGTTTCCGCGTCGTCGATGAGTCCCTCGTGCCGCAGCTGCAGCGCCGTGCGCACCGCGGCCTGCGCCGACCGCTCCGCCGCCCGGGTCTGCAGCAACCACAGTTTGCCGCTTTCGACGGTGAACTCGATCTCTTGGACGTCGGCATCCAGCCGCTCGAGGGTGCCGGCGGCGGCGACCAGCTCGTCGTAGACGGCCGCCTGCTCGTCGCGCAGCGCGGTGATCGGTTGCACCTCAACCGATCCCGACACCACGTCGTCGCCCTGGCCGCCGGGGAGCCACTCGCCGAACGGCTCGTTGTCGCCGGTTATCGGATTGCGTGAAATGAATGCCCCGGCACCGGAATTGGGGCCGTAATTCCCGAACACCATGGCCTGGACGACCACGGCGGTGCCGTGCTGATCACCGAAACCGTAGTGGGTGCGGTAGGCGACCGCGCGGGGCGAGTTCCACGAGGCGAACACGGCCTCCACGCCGGCGCGCAATTGAGCGTACGGGTCGGACGGAACGTCGTGCTGCTCACCGCCGCCCACGATGCGGCGGTACATGTCGCAGAACCGCCGGCGGGTGTCACGGGCGAACGTCGGGTCGCCCGCCGCCAACGCCTGCTCGACGTCGTCGTTGATGCCCAGGTCCAAGATGGTGTCCATCATGCCCGGCATGGACTGGGTGGCGCCCGAGCGCACGCTGACCAGCAGGGGATTCGGTCCCCGTCCGAACGTGCGCGAGGTCTGGGTCTCCAGCCAGCCCATCCGGTCGAGCACGTCGTCCCAGATGGCGTCCATCGTCGCCGCGGGGTCGGCGAGGTACCGCAGCCCCACCGCGGTGGTGATGCAGAAGGCGGGCGGCACCGGCAGCTGGTGGCGGCGCATCGTCTGGATGCCGTGGCCCTTGTTGCCCAGCAGTTCGCGCGGGTGGTTCGATGCGCCGTCCAGCAACACCACGGGATGCTCGGCACGCGTGGCCCCGCTCGACGCATGGCGGTGGGCGCCGCTACCTGATGCGGTGCGAGCCGTGGTGCACCCCCTTTGTGGACTTAGCTACCGATGCCGACGTCGGAACGCCCGCTATGTTCCCACACGTACCAGCGGATAAAGCGCCGTAGCTGCTCGGCGGCTCTTGTCTTGCCACCCGCCCCATGATCTAGGTTTACAGTTATGACTTCATATGACACGTTCCATGACGTCGGAGTACTGATCCTGCGGCTGGTGTTGGGCGTGACGTTGGCCGCGCATGGCTACAACAAGTTCTTCGGCGGCGGCCGCATCCCGGGCACCGCACGGTGGTTCGAGAGCATCGGCATGAAACCCGGAAAGTTTCACGCCACGGTGGCGGCGACCACGGAAATGGCCGCTGGCCTGGGCCTGGCGGCGGGTTTGCTCACCCCCATCCCGGCCGCGGGCTTCGTCTCGCTGATGCTGGTCGCGGCCTGGACCGTGCACCGCGCCAACGGCTTCTTCATCGTCAAGGAGGGCTGGGAATACAACCTGGTGCTGGCCGTCAGCGCGGTCGTCGTGGCCACGCTGGGCGCCGGGAAGTACAGCCTGGACTACCTGGTCTTCGGGAAGAACTGGATGGACGGCTGGCACGGCCTGCTGATCTCGGTGGTGCTCGGCCTGGCCGGTGCCATCGGCCAGCTGGTCATCTTCTATCGGCCGCCGGCCAAGCAAGCCGGCTAGCCACGGCGCCCCCGCGCCGAACGTCGAGTTGTTGGGCCGACACGCCGGCGACGCGCGCAACTAGTCGACGCTCGAGGCCGCCACGGTCGCCGTGTCGGCCGCGGTCACCTCGGCCGCGGCGCGCTCCCCGGAGCGGATCGCGCCGTCGACCCACCCGCACATGACGGCCGAGCTCTCGGTGCCGGCCCAGTGGATGCGGCCGCAGGGTTCGCGCAGGGTGTAACCGAATTCGGTCAGCACGCCGGTGGGCGCGTGGCTGATCATGCCGCCGCCGGAATAGCGCTCCACCGTCCAGTTCTGTTCGTGGAATTCGCGGTAATCGTTCGCCTTGCTCCCGAAGCGGTCGACCAGCTCGCCGATGATGACCGCGTGGCGTTCCGCCTCGCCGAGCCTGCCGAGCCGTCGCGCCGCGGGCCCCTCGCTGATGACGCACATGACCCCCGGGTTCCCGGTGTCGGTGCAGGCGTCGATGGTCAGCGTCGCCGGGCATCCCGGCGCGGCCGACTGGCCGGACAGCCCGTCGGCCCGCCAGAAGGGCTCGTCGTAGACGACCGAGATCTTGACGACCGCGCCGCTCGGCATGCGCTGGTGCAGAAACGCCCGATCCACCGGCAGGGCCGGTTCGTAGGCGATCGACGTGGCGATCGCCAGCGGGATCGCAACGATCACCCGCCGCGCCCGCACCGTCATGCCCTCCGCGCTGACGGTGACGCCGTCGGCGTCCTGCGCGACCTGCCGGACCGGCCGCGACAGGTGCACCGCATCACCGAGCTCGGCGGCGATCTGTCGGTAGATAGCGGCCATGCCGCCGACCGGGCGGGCGTCCTGGGAGCCGCCCTTGCCGGAAATGGCGAACGTCGGGCCGCCGGCCGATCCCGTCTGCAGCAGCGCCCACAGCAACGACGTCTCGGATCCCGCCGAGGTGTACAGGCCGGACAGGGCCATGTCCAGCATTTGCCGGGCCGCCTTGGACAGCGTGTGCTTCTCGATCCACTCGCCCAGGCTGATCCGGTCCCACGCGGCGGCTTGCGTTGCCTCCCAAGGGGCTTCGCGCGGGAGCGCTTTGCACATTCTCTCGAACGACATCAGGGCGAGGCCCAGGTTGGTGACGGCCCACGGGCTCATCGTCCAGGGGATGGTGCCGCCGTAGCGGTGCTTCTTGCCGCCGACGATCATCATCGCGTCGCCGTCGTTGTGCTGCTTGTACTCCGGCACGCCGAACTCGTTCATCAGCGCGTAGATCCGGTCCTGGCCCGGGCCGATCCACGCGCCGCCGCGGTCGATCCACGTCCCGTCCGGGCGGGTCTCGGTGAAGGTGCGCCCACCGACCCGGTCGCGCGCCTCCAGCAAGGCCACCGATCGGCCGGCCCGCTGGAGCCGCAGCGCTGCCGTCAGGCCCGCGAATCCCGCTCCGACCACGCAATAATCGACGTCGGACATGGCCGGCTCCTCACCGTAGTCCCGCCCCAGCAGCAAACTACACCGACGGCGGCGTCCGCGACAGCGAGTTCACCCGGATTTCCGAGACGACGGTGTGGTCGGCGGCTCACGGAACCACGGGCACATGCCGGTCGTCGGCGGGACCGTTGTTGCCGAACTCGCCCGGCGGCGGGGGCGGAGGCACCACCCGTGGCGACCGCTGCCGCCCACACTTGCCTTGACGAGGGAAGCAACCGCAGTTTAGGCCGATGATGCAGCCAGTGAATCCCGCACCGCCAGCACGACTTTCGGGCGAAGCCGGAAGCGGTTGCGCCGGCGCCCCGCCGAACGAAGCGGCCGTCGTGGTGATCGACGGGCCCGCCGACGTCGCGACGACACCGTCGTCGCATCCGACCGCCGAGACAAGCAGCGCGGCACCACCGAGAATTGTGAGGGTCTTCGCGACCAAGAATGTGGACAAAATTTCTCCCTGAAATACAAGGTCCCGCGCGTACACCCGCCGATTGAGAGAGGTGTGCGGTGGCGCGTGAGCAGCAGGAGTTAACGTCGATGCGTCTGAGCGGCCGTCGCGCATGGCATGACGGCCGGTCCTGGCCGATCAGCGTCTGGAGACGCAGAGCCGGGTCAAAAGATCTTGGGCGCCAAGGGAAGTGCCGGGTGTGCACGGGTCGACGGCGTCGGCTCGCCAACTCGACATGGATGAAGCCGGCGACGGTGACCACGGCGGCGCCGGCGTCCAGCGCGGCGAATTCGCTTGCCGGCCATGAGGTGCGGCCGCGGTCGCGGGAGGCTTGTGGTACTCGGCGGACAAACCCTGGTCAGGAGCCGGGTGGTCGTCGTGGCCAATAGCGGCGACCACCGGATGCGGGGCCGCGGACGCGGGAGGCCCGGACCCCGCTGACTCCGAGCGCCACGGGCCGGATCCGACGACCGCGGCTAGCAACACCACCATGGCGGCGATCGCAATGACCGGGCGCGACCGTCGCGGTCTGGTTCCGTCGTTGAACCACACAATGATTGGATTCTAGCGACGGCGCGCTGGGCGCCGCCGAAACTCTGGCCGATCTCATATGTGCCGACCGTGGCCAGACAGGCGGCAGATCAGTCCGGTTCGCCGTACTCGTCGAACCAGTACGCCAGTTTGCCGCGGCGACTCACCGCGCGGAGCCTGCGCTCGGTGGGGGCGCGCGTCTTGGGTGTCGTGACGATCAGCAGCTCATCGCCGGCCTGGATGCGGGTGTGGGGCTGGGGGACGAAGGTGCGGCCTTTCCGGATGATGAGGGTGATGACGGCGGGGTCGGGTAGCCGCAACTCGAGCACCGAGACGTTGTGCAGCCGCGACGGTGGCGACACCGTCATCGTCAACAGTTCGGCCTCCAACACGTCCAGCGGCGCCGCTTCCACCTGGATCTCCCTCGTGGCTTCACGCGAGATCAGCCCGATCCTGTGCGCCAGCAGGCTCAATCCGGGGCCCTGGATCAGGGTGAAGACCACGACCAAAATGAACACGATGTTGAGCAGCCGGTAGCTGTCCGCGACCCCTTCGACGATGGGAAACGTCGCCAGCACGATGGGGACCGCGCCGCGCAACCCGGCCCACGAGAGGAACACCTGCTCGCGCCAGGGCACCCGGAACGGGGCCAGGGAGATCAAGACCGAGAGCGGCCGACCGAGCAACAGCAACACCGCGCCCACGACGATCGCCGGGATCAGTTCGCTGCCCAATTGGCTCGGGCTCACCAACAGGCCGAGGAGCACGAACAGCCCGATCTGGGCCAGCCAGCCGAGCCCCTCCGCGAAGGACCGGGTCGCCGAGCGATGGGGCAACCCGGAGTTCGCCAATATCACCGCCGACAGATACGCGGCGATGAACCCGCTGGCGTGGGCGCTGGCGGCCGCGGCGAACGCCACCATGCCCAGCGCAAACGTCGCCAACGGATAGAGGCCGGAGGCCGGCAGCGCCGCCCGTCGCATCGCGAAGGCGCCCAGCACGCCGCTGAACAGGCCGACCGCGACGCCGACGACCAGCTCGTACACCACGCCAGTCGCGGCGGTTCCCGGCGCCAGCGTCATG
Organism: Mycobacterium paraintracellulare; assembly: GCF_000276825.1. NCBI lineage: Bacteria > Bacillati > Actinomycetota > Actinomycetes > Mycobacteriales > Mycobacteriaceae > Mycobacterium > Mycobacterium paraintracellulare. The sequence continues at coordinate 1,167,446 of NC_016948.1, forward strand.
GGGGTCGTGCTGAACATGAGCACGAGAATCGCGGCGGGCGCGTCGTTGAATCCGGACTCGGCCTCGAGAAGACCGGCGAGGCGCCTGGGCAGCGGTAGGACGCGCAGGACCGAGAACACCGCGGCGGCATCGGTGGGCGAAACGATCGCCCCGAGCAACAACGAGAGCTGCCAGTTGATGCCGAGCAGCAGGTGCGCGCCCGCGGCGGTGATCACCATGCTGATGCCCACCCCGAGGGTGGCCAGCACACCCGCGGGTGCCAGCAGCTTGCGGATGTCGGCGAACCGCGTCGTCAATCCGCCTTCGACCAGAATGACGGCCAGCGCCGTGGTGCCGAGGTCGCTGGCGAGCTGGACGTCGTTGAATTCCAGCCCCAGCCCGTCGTTGCCGAGGGCCACGCCGACCGCGAGGAACAGCAGCAGGCTGGGCAACCCCACTTTGGCGGCCGCCCGGGTGGCGACGATGCTGGCCAGCAGCACGAGGCCCCCGACCAGCAGCGTCACGTACAGCTGCTGCAAGGTCATGTTGTTCATCGCCGTTCGGTCGCGGCTCAGGCCAGCGAAGTCGGGTTGTGTGCAAGTGAATCACTAGTAACACTAATGACTAGCTGGGGTACACGCCGACCAGCCGTCAGGAGAGTGGATAGTGCGCATCGGGATCGCCGGCGCGGGCGCGGTCGGTCGTTCGGTCGCACTCGAGCTACTCGAGGCCGGTCACCGCGTCTTGCTGATCGAGCGCAACGTCGACCATTACGTACCGCAGACGGTGCCCGACGCGGAGTGGTTACTCGCCGACGCGTGTGAGCTGGCGTCGCTCCAAGAGTCGGGACTGCAGCTGTGCGATGTCGTCATCGCGGCAACCGGCGACGACAAGGTGAACCTCGCGGCGGCGTTGTTGGCCAAGGCCGAGTTCGGGGTCGCCCGAGTGGTGGCGCGCGTCAACGACTTGAGAAACGAGTGGCTGTTCACCGAGGCGTGGGGCATCGACGTGGCGGTCTCCACGCCCCGCGCCATGGTGGCCGGGGTCGAGGGGGCCATCGACGTCGGCCACCTCGTGCAGCTGATGGGGCTCGCGCGCGGTCAGGTCGGCCTGTCGAAACTGACACTGCCGGTGGACAACCCGCTTGTCGGCCGCCGGATTAGTGACCTGCCGCTGCCGGATAACGCCGCGTTGATCACCGTGCTGCGCGCCGGCAGCGTCATCTTGCCGCAGCCCGACGACGTGCTCGAGGCCGGCGACGAAATGTTGTTCGTCGCAGGCAGTGCCGCCGAGAATCAGGTCCGCGCCCTCATCGTCCAGGGTGCCCCGGCCCGGGCGGCGCGCCGGCGTGAAATACCGGCCGGCCCGGTGAGAAACTTGCCCGCCTAGTTCGGGCCCAACGCGTGCCACCTACCTAGAACACGTTCTAGTCTGTGGAACCATGGGATTTCTGAAGCCCGAGCTACCGCAGCTCGACATGGCCGAATGGAACAAGGGCAGCCGCAGCGACAAGATCCGCCCGATGGCCAAGCACTGGGCCGAGGTCGGCTTCGGCACACCGGTCGCGCTGCACCTGTTCTACGTCGTCAAAATCCTGCTCTACATCCTCGGCGCGTGGGTGTTCGCCTCGGCCACCCGCGGCCTCGGCGGGTTCACACAGGTCGCGTCGTGGTGGTCGGAGCCGATCGTGTTCGAGAAGGTCGTGCTCTACACGATGCTGTTCGAGGTGATCGGATTGGGCTGCGGCTTCGGCCCGCTGAACAACCGGTTCTTCCCGCCGATGGGTTCGGTCCTGTACTGGATGCGCTTCGGCACCATCCGGCTGCCACCCTGGCCGGACCGCGTGCCACTGACCAAGGGCACCAAGCGCAAACCGGTCGACGTGGCCCTGTATGCGCTGTTCCTTCTGGTGACGTTCGCGGCGCTGTTCGCCGACGGCACCGGGCCGATCCCCGAACTGGGCACGACCATCGGGCTGCTGCCCGCATGGAAGGTCGTGCTGATCCTGGTGCTGCTCGCGGTGCTCGGCCTGCGCGACAAGGTGATCTTCCTGGCCGCGCGTGGCGAGGTCTACGCGACGATGGCGGTGACGTTCCTGTTCGCCGCGCCCGACATGATCGTCGGGTCCAAGGTGGTGTTCCTGGTGATCTGGATGGGCGCCGCGACATCCAAACTCAACAAACACTTTCCGTTCGTGATCTCCACGATGATGTCGAACAATCCGCTGGTGCGGCCCCGCTGGCTGAAAAGGCGCTTCTTCGAGAAGTTCCCGGACGACCTGCGGCCGGGGTGGCTGTCGCGGTGGCTGGCGCACCTGAGCACCGCCATCGAGATGCTGGTGCCGCTGCCACTGTTCTTCTGTCACGGCGGCTGGCCCGTCACGGTGGCCGCGGTGGTCATGGTGTGCTTCCACCTCGGCATCCTGGTCTCGATCCCGATGGGCGTGCCGCTGGAGTGGAACGTCTTCATGATCTTCGGGGTGCTGTCGCTGTTCGTCGCCCACACCCAGCTCGGTCTCGCGGATCTCAAGCACCCGGTGGTGGTGGCGATCCTGTTTGTCGTGATCGCGGGAATCGTTCTGCTGGGCAACATGTTTCCGCGCAAGATCTCGTTTCTGCCCGGGATGCGGTACTACGCGGGCAACTGGGACACCACGCTGTGGTGCATCAAGCCGTCCGCCAACGACAAGATCGGCAGGGGCATCGTGGCGATCGCCAGCATGCCGCAGGCCCAGCTGGAACGGTTCTATGGCAGCCCGGAGGCGGCGCAGATTCCGCTCTACATGGGATACGCGTTCCGCGGCTTCAACACTCACGGCCGGGCGCTGTTCACGCTGGCGCACCGCGCCATGGCCGGCCAGAACGAGGACGACTACGTCCTCACCGACGGCGAGCGGATCTGCAGCACCGCGATCGGCTGGAACTTCGGCGACGGCCACATGCACAACGAGCAGCTGATCAGCGCGCTGCAGGAGCGCTGCCACTTCGAACCGGGCGAGGTCCGCGTGGTTCTGCTTGACGCGCAACCGATTCACAAGCAAACGCAGGCGTATCGGTTGGTCGACGCCGCGACCGGTGAGTTCGAGCGCGGCATCGTCCGGGTCGCCGACATGGTCACCCGCCAGCCCTGGGCCGACGACGTTCCCGTCGAGGTGGTGTCGGGGTAGGCGCGGTTGTAACGCCACGGCGACATTTCCCGCCGGAAACCGCCGTGGCGTTACTCCCGCGATGCCTCAGACCCCCGCGCGCACTTCCTGCGCGGCGGCGACCATGTTCTTCAGCGACGCGGTCACCTCGTCGGAGTTGCGGGTCTTCAGTCCGCAGTCGGGGTTGACCCAAAGCCGTTCGGCCGGAACGGCTCGCAGCGCCGCGCGCAGCGACTCTGCCATCTCCTCGGTGCTCGGCACCCGGGGCGAGTGGATGTCGTAGACGCCCGGTCCGACGCTGTTGGAGAAGCCGATCGCGTTGAGGTCGTCGAGCACCTCCATGTGTGAGCGTGCCGCCTCGATCGACGTCACGTCGGCATCCAGATCGGCGATCGCGCCGATCACATCGCCGAATTCCGAGTAGCACAGGTGGGTGTGGATCTGCGTGGAGTCCGCGACACCCGACGTGGCCAGCCGGAAAGCCCCTACGGCCCAACGCAAGTAGTCGTCCTGGTCGGCGCGACGCAGCGGCAGCAGCTCACGCAGCGCCGGCTCGTCGACCTGGATCACCGCTATACCGGCGGACTGCAGGTCCACGGTCTCGTCGCGAATCGCGAGCGCCACCTGGTTGGCGGTGTCGGCCAGCGGCTGGTCGTCGCGCACGAACGACCACGCCAGGATCGTCACCGGACCGGTCAGCATGCCCTTCACCGGCTTGTCGGTCAGCGACTGCGCGTACTTGGCCCACTCCACCGTCATCGGGTGCTGGCGGATCACGTCGCCGTAGAGGATCGGCGGACGCACGCAGCGGCTGCCGTAGGACTGCACCCAGCCGTTCTTGGTGGCGAAAAAGCCCTCCAGCTGCTCGGCGAAGTACTGCACCATGTCGTTGCGCTCGGGCTCGCCGTGCACCAGCACGTCGATCCCGAGGTTCTCCTGCAGCTTGATGACGTCGGCGATCTCCTGCTTCATCCGCTTTTCGTACTCGGCCGCGTCGGTCTCGCCGGCGACCAGCGCGGCGCGGGCCTTGCGGATCTGAACGGTCTGCGGAAACGACCCGATCGTCGTCGTCGGCAGCGGCGGCAGCTGCAGCCGCTCGTCCTGGCTGGCCCGGCGCCTCGCCGCGTCACCGCGGTGTGTGCCGGAGGCCACGATCGATTCGATGCGGGCACGGATGCGGTCGTTGTGCAGGCGCGGATCGCTCTTGCGGGAGGCCACCGCGGCGTTCGATGCCGCGATCTCCTCGGCGACCGCCTCGCGCCCCTCGCGCAGCGCGCGAGCGAGCGCCACCACCTCGCCGACCTTCTCCTGTCCGAAGGCCAGCCAGCTGCGCAGCGCCTCGTCGAGTCCGGTCTCCGGCTCCAACGAATACGGGACGTGCAGCGTTGAGCAGGATGTCGAGACGGCAACCGCGGCAGCCGAACCCAGCAGGCTCGCCAGCTTGTCCAGCGCCGCCTGCAGGTCGGTGCGCCAGATGTTGCGTCCGTCGACGACGCCGGCCACCAGTACCTTGTCGGCTAGTTCGGGGACCGCGGCGATCGCCGTGTCGGGACCGTAGACCAGGTCGACGCCGATGGCCTCGACGGGCGTGCGGGCCAGACCGGCCAACGCCGCGCCGGGGTCACCGAAGTAGGTGGCGACGTAGATCGACGGCCGGTTGCTCACCGCGCCGAGCTTGTTGTAGACGGCCTCGGCCAACGCGGGCGCGTCGGGGGAGGCGTCGGTCACCAGCGCCGGCTCGTCGAGCTGCACCCACTGCGCGCCGTTATCGGCGAGCAGCGACAGCAGCTCGGAATAGATCGGCACCAGTTCCTCGAGTCGTTCGATGGGTGCGCCCGCGCCGTCGACGCCCTTGCTGAGCAGCAGGAAGGTGATCGGCCCGATGACGACCGGCCGCGCGGGAATGCCCTGTGCCAGTGCTTCTTTCAGCTCCGAGAGCACCTTGTCGGGGTTCAGCGCGAACTTCGTGGTGGGGGCGATCTCGGGAACGATGTAGTGGTAGTTGGTGTCGAACCACTTGGTCATCTCCAGCGGCGCGACGTCGGAATTGCCGCGCGCGGCAGCGAAGTAGCGGTCGAGGTCGTCGGAGACGTGCGTGGCCCGCGCCGGCAGCGCGTCGAGCATCACCGCGGTGTCCAGCATCTGGTCGTAGTAGGAGAAGGTGTTCACGGGCACCGAGTCGAGGCCCGCGGCCGCCAGGCTCGCCCAGGTGTCGCGGCGCAGTGTCGCGGCGACGGATTCCAGTTCCGATCTGCTGGTGCGGCCGGCCCAGTAGCCCTCGGTGGCGCGCTTGAGTTCGCGTTTCGGGCCGATGCGCGGCGAGCCGGTAACCGTGGCGGTGAATGGTTGAGTGGTCACGTTTTTCGTCCTTTTATCAACGGTCTGGTCACCGCCGGCGGACGCGAGGCCGAACCGTCTCGCGGTGCGTGCCCGATTTTCTTTCAGGCACTTACCACTAACGGTTACGGTCAAACGCCCATTCCACGAGGCGATGAGCCCGCCGGACGCGGCGCGTCCGGCACAGCTGGCAGGTCTTCGGACTCGCAGGCGCGCACCAGGTGGTGCTCACGCCCGGCCGACGATGCGGCCCGGAAGGGCCGCTGAGGAGCCGGGCAGTTCCTAATGGCCGTCGCTTCCCAGTCTTTTCGCCAGACCAGTGCTCGTGACGGCGGTCGTTCCTGCATACCGCTGCGGGACAGTCCCGGACTCCCACCGGGTTCCCTCTTGCGAAGCATGTCTAACATGTCTCGCTCGATGCCGACGCCGCGTTGTGCGGTGACGGCAGACCAGCTGCGTAGCGCAGCTTACTCCGCTGGTGACGGGGTCAGCGAGCCAGTGCCTGGGCGATCGGGACGTCGCCGTTGTTGAACTCGATGGTGCGGCCGATCGTGGAGTCGTCCGCCAGCGCGGCGGCGGCGACGTGCGCGACGTCGGCGCGCGAAACCGAGCCGTTGCCCTCGCCCAGCGCGATGCGCCCGGTCGCCGGCTCGAGGGTGAGCCGACCCGGGCCCAGGACCGTCCAGTCCAAGTCGCTGGCGCGCAGGTGGGCGTCCGCTGCCGCCTTGGCCTCCGCGTAGGCGAAGAACGGGTCGCCTTGTGGCACACCATGATCCGGGCCCGCGCCGAAGTAGGACACCATCACGAACCGCGTGACGCCCGCCTGGGCCGCGGCATCGATCACCCGGATGGCCGCGTCGCGGTCGACGGCATAGGTCCGTGCCGGGTTGCCGCCGCCGGCCCCGGCGGAGAACACGACCGCGTCATGCCCGGCCAGCAAGCCGGCCAACGCGTCGGTGTCGAGCCGCTCGATGTCGGCCGTCACCGGTTCGGCGCCGGTGGCGGCGACATCGCCGGCGTGGTCCGGGTTGCGGAAGACCGAGCTCACGTCGTCGCCGCGTTCGGTCAGGATCCGGGCCAGTTGCAGGGCGACCTTGCCGTGGCCGCCGATGAGGGCGATGCGAGCCATGCCCCCACGCTACTTCCCGCCAAACTGCAACTCCCGACGCGAACGCCGGGTAAGCGGTAGGCGGTTACGGTCTCACGGGAGAAAGGTTAGAGCTTCACCTTGCCCATGATGATGTCGATGATCGGCTTGCCCGGCGCGTAGGCGCCGGTCATCGAGGCCATGGTGTGGCCCGAGTCCACCAGCAGGGTGATCCCGCTGACGCCGCAGGCCGCCTCGCTGTTGAGGAAGGCCATCACGTCGCCCATCTGCTCGGGCGTGTGCACCTTGGAGCCGGTCTCGTCGCGGTAGTCCTGGGCGAAGGACAGCCACAGGTCGGCGTTGGCCTGGGCCAGCGGGGTGTCGGTCGGGCCGGGGCAGATCGCGTTGATGCGAATGCCCTTCTTCGCCAACGGGTAGCCCTGGGTCGCCACGTAGGTGTTGATCACCTTTTTGCTGGTGCCGTAGTGGTTGATCCCTTCGGCCTCGTGCGCCTGGCACCACGCCTCCGCCGCCGCGAAGTCCGGGGTGGCCAAAAATTCCAGCATCAGGTCCAGGTCGTTCTCCCAGCCCATGCCCGCGACCGAGGAGATGAAGCAGATGGCCGAGCCGTTGGGCAGTTGGTCCTTTTCCAGCAGGCGGTCGATCAGGTGGCGGTGGCCGATGAAGTTGATCTTCATCAGGTCGATCGTTCCGTCGGCGACGCCGGCGGCGGAGAACACCGCGTGGATGGGGCCGTCGACCTGCTCGAGGGCGGAATCGATGGACGCGGGGTCGCGCAGGTCCACCTGGACGGACTGGGCGACCTTGTAGTCCACCGGCGCGTAGTCCATCACGATCACTTCGGCCCCCAGTTCGGCCGCTGACTTGGCCGCGGCGGCGCCCATGCCAGTCGCGCCGCCGACCACCAGAGCGCGCTTGCCGTCGTAGCGCAACCGATCGACAATGGTCATGGAAATCCCCTTCTCGGATAATGCCAACGCGGTTCTAACTGCTCAACTGTATGGGTAACAGTTATTTGGTTCAATACCGGGGCGGGTTATTGCGGTTTACTTGCCGCGCACGGCGACGCCGCGCAGCACGGTGTCGCGGGCGTGTACCAGTCCCGCGCGTTTGCCGACGTCTCGGAGGATGTTCTCCGGTATCCACTGCAGGCCGACCACGCAGCGTGCCAACATCGCGGTGGACGGCGCGTCGACGCCGATCTCCCCGGACCGGATCCCCTCGGAAAGCAGCGTTTTCATTTGCCGCAGCCGCGTGGCGTACAGCCAGCCCGGGTTGGGCGTGTCCGGGGGCGATTGACGCATCCAGGCGAGTTGGATCCTGAACTCGTCGGAAAACCGGTCGAGCGCGTTGACATTGACCCAACTCAGCGCGTCCAGCTTTTCGATCGGGGTGGCATCCGAGCGCAGGACGTTGACCCAGCCCGCCTCCACCTTCTTGCCGAAGGACTCCATGATCGAGGCGAGCAGCTCGTCCTTGGATCCGATCACCCGGTACACGGTCCCGGTGCCAAGCCCGGCGGCCGACGCGATGTCCCTGATGGTGGTGACCTCATAACCCCTGCGTCCGAATTCCGTTCGCGCCACCGCGCGCACGAGTGCCGCCTTGTCGCTGGGGTCGGCGTCGCTGTCGTCGGACCAGGTGGCGATGACGTCGTCGGCGGCGGCGAAGGCCTTCGAGCGGTCCAGCGCGGCGTCGGTCGGCGAGCGAGTTGCCAACCCTTGCAGGATGATTCGGCACAGCAGGCCGGCCACCTGATCCCCGGGAGATTTGTGGCGCATGACGTCGAGGCCGACCTGCAGCATGGTTTGGCAGATGCGGTCGGCCAGTGTGGGCAGGTCGATGTCGGGTTTGATGTAACCACTCCACCGGCCGGCGCGCAGCGTTTGCAGCATCGCCTCCTGAATCGCGACCGGCCGCTGCTGCGTCAGCTTGATCAGCTCCGGATCCGTGCTCGGCCCCTCGTAGAAGGACATCTGCAGGGCGGCGCGGTGTTCGACGGCGCAGTTGGCGATCGCCGCCCCGAGCTCGATGATCTGTTCGGCGACCGGACGGGAGTCCGGTTCGTCCAGCTTCGCCTGCGCGGACCGGCCGATCCGTTCCAGATCGTCTTGGTAGCGCCGGATCAGCTCGACGAGGATCGCCTCTTTGGACTCGAAGTGGTGATACAGGCTGCCGGGAAGAATGCCTGCGGCATCGGCGATTTCCTGTAGCGAGGTCCGCAATCCGGAGGACGCGATCAGTGATGCCGCCGTGGCAAGGATCTCGACGCGGCGCGTGGGGGAGTCGGTGGTTCCGCCGGACCGCAGTGACTCGGCTTTCGCCATGATCAGCGGTGTGGGAGTCCGGACGAGCGCGGGGTGGCGAGCATGCGCATTCGTCCTCTCGTGCCGAACCAAATCTTTGTTAGAGGCTATCAGACCCGGGCCCGATGAATGCGCTGCACAAGCGGCGAAAACCCCATTCTAGAGCGCCGGGCCATCCCAGCGGTCGCGCGCGACCACGTCCTCGACCGGGCGCCGCGGGGCCGGCCGGAAGGTGCGGCCCGCGCGTAGGCGGCCCACCGGCAGCAGGCAGCCCTGAACGTAGGTTTGCGGAATCCCGAGCAACTTTCGGACTTCTTCCTCGTGGTGCAGGTGCAGCGTCGTGATGCAGGTCCCGTATCCGCGGGTGTGCAGGGCCAGCTGAAAATTCCACACCGGCGGGAAGATCGAACCGTACAGCGTTGCCAGGTGGAACGATTCGTCACCGTCGATGCGCGGCAAGTAGGGCTCGTAGCAAGGGATCACCAGCAGCGGCACGCGCGCCATGTTCTCCACCAGCCACTCGGTGGACGACATGACCCGGCTCTCGGGTGTTCCCGCCGGCATCAGATCGGCAAGCAGCTGCCCGCCGACCCGCCGCAGGTAGGCCTCGCGATACAGCTCGGCGATCTTGGCGCGCAGCGCCGGATCGGCGATCACGAGCCAGCGCCACGACTGCGCGTTGGACCCGTTCGCGGCCTGCAGGCCGATCCGCAGGCACTCACGGATGTTGCCGAGATCGACGTCGGCGTCCAGGTCGAGCGACTTTCGCGCCGACGGGGTTGCGGTGAGCAGATAATCGATCTCCATCAGTGACGGCCTCTCTTCGCAAGGCGCGCACCGATTTCGGTGAGGTACCGGTCGGGCCCGCCGAGAAACGCGCTCCAGCCCAGCAAGCGCTTGAGATAGAGGTGAGCGTCGTGCTCCCAGGTGTAGCCGATCCCGCCGAACACCTGGATGGCGGTGTCGGCCACGGTCGCCAGCCGCCCGGCGAACGCCTTGGCCCGCAGCGCGGCAAGATGCCGCTCGCCGCCGGATTGCCCGTCGGCGCCGGGGTGCGCGTCGCTGGCCCACAGGGCGTGGATCACCCCGCTGCGGGCCAGCTCGACGGTCTCGTACATGTCGACGCACAGATGCTGGATCGCCTGGAACGAGCCGATCGGCTGACCGAATTGCGTTCGGGCTTTGGCGTAGCCGACGGCGAGGTCCATGACTGCGCGCGCGACGCCGAGCGCGTCGGCGGCGGACGCGATCAGCACGTCGTCGATCACCGCGGCGATCTGGTGCGCAGACACCGGGGCCAGGCGCCGGGCGGGGGCGGCGTCGAACGAGACGCGAAACTGCTTGCGGGTCGGGTCGATGCCGGGCTGGGCCGCAATTGACACCCCGGGCGAGCCGTTTCGCACCGCGAAAAGCCCGGTGTCGCCGGCATCGTCGGCGAGCACGAGCAGCTCGTCGGCGGCGGCGGCATCGGGTACGCCGATGGCCTCGCCGCGGAGGGCCACACCGTCGTCGCGGCGGCTGGCGGTGACGGACGCGTTGCCGAGGTCCAGGAAGCAGACGGCGGCGATCGTGGTGCCGTCCGCGATCCCGCACAGCAGCTCTGCGGCGGTATCGTTGGCGCCCAACAGGTTCAGCGCCTGTGGGGCGGCCACCGCGGTCGACAACCACGGTCCCGGATGCAGTGCGGCCCCCAGCTCTTCGGCGACGATGCCGGCCTCGACCATCGTCATGCCGGAGCCGCCGCAGTCCTCCGGCACCAGCAGACCGGTGACGCCGAGACCGGCCAGGCCCCGCCACACCGACTCATCGGTGCCGGTCGGGTCGTCGAGTAGCGGGCGCACGTGGTCGGAGACGGAGGCCTTTTCGGCGAGGAAGCGCCGCGTGGTGTCGCGCAGCGCTACCTGCTCGTCGCTGAGTTCGAGGTTCATTTTCGCGGCAGCCCCAGTACCCGTTGGGCGGTGATGTTCTTGTTGATCTGGCTGGTGCCGCCCGCGATGGTCAGCGCGCGCGACGTCAGGCGGTAGTCCGCCCACGGGGCACCGGTGTCGCGGCCGCCCAGCGCGTCAAAGGCCAGGGCGGCCAGGTCCTGCCCGATCTCGCCCCACACGGTCTTGGCGAGGCTGGCCGACCCCAATGCATCACCGCCGTGCATCGTGGCCGAGATCGATCGTTGACACAGGACTTCGAGATACTTGATGCGGACGGCGATTTCGCCGAGGCGCCGCAGCGTGACCGGGTCGTCCAGCGCGCCGGTGTCCGCCGCGGCGAGATCGTCCACCAGCTCTTCGAGCCGCACCTGCATCTCGGCGTACAACCGGGCGGCCCCGGCACGCTCGTGGCTGAGCGTGGTGGTGGCCACCTGCCAGCCGGCATTGAGTGGCCCGAGCAAGGCGTCCGACGGCACCCGCACGTCGTGAAAGAACACCTCGGCGAAGTCGGCGTCGCCGTTGAGCGTGACCAGCGGGCGTGCCTCGATGCCGGGCAGGGTCATGTCGACGATCAGACAGGAGATCCCCTTGTGCTTGGGAGCGTCGGGATCGGTGCGCACGTAGAGCTGGCACCAGTCGGCCCGATGTCCCAGCGACGTCCAGATCTTTTGGCCGTTGACGATGAAGTCGTCGCCGTCACGCACGGCGCGGGTGCGCAACGCCGCGAGGTCCGAGCCCGCCTCGGGTTCCGACATGCCCTGACACCAGATGTCGTCGGCGCGCATCATGCGCGGGAGCAGGGTGCGCTTCTGGGACTCGGTGCCGTATTGCATGATCGCCGGCGCGATGTTGTTCAGCCCAATGACGTTGAGCGGCACGGGCGCTCGGGCGCGGGTGGTTTCCTCGGTGTAGACCAGTTGCTCGAGCACCGACGCGCCGCGCCCGCCGTACTCACGCGGCCACGACACCGCGGCCCATCCCGCGTCGGCCATCGTCGCGTTCCACACGCGCAGCTTCTCGAACGCGGCGTCGTCGCGCCCGGTGGGCCGGCGGGCGGCCACCAGCTCGTCGGTCAGGTTTTCCGAAAGCCACTCACGCAGCTCGGTGCGGAACTGTTCCACTTCCGCCGGGTATGAGAAGTCCACTTTCCCGGACTTTACGGTTGGGCACATAGGGGGTCAATGACGCGACGCCAGAAGCGGACGATCACGGGGCGTGCGCGGCCCCGACCGCGCGCGCAGCGCTGCGCGCGGTCGTAGATCGCCGTGCGATCGACCGGGCGCCGGACCTGCTCGCGCAGTTGGTCATCCACGGTCAGCTCCCGTGGTGTTGGGGTGCGGGGAATTCGATGTCGGTCCCGCCCGGCATCGGGCTGACACCGCGCCGCGCGCACACTTCGAGCACCTCGTCGACGATTGATGAGGGGATGATGAACTTCTCCGTCGACGACATCTGCTCGAGGTGTGCCTCGATGTCCTCGGCGGTGGGCCGGCTGCCCGCGTCGGAGAGCCATCCTTGGGTGAGGCCCACGAACACCCGCGCGTAGCGGCCGGCGGATGCCGAATAGTTGCGATGGCTGAACGTGCAGGCCCTGCTGGCGAGAAAAATCACCAACGGCACGACGAGTTCGGGCCTGATGGCCTGCATGAACCCGGATTCGGCGAGGAACTTCTCGTCACCGACGGTTTCGGTGACCATGCGCGAGAAGCCGGTCGGCAGCACGGAATTGGCGAGTATCCCGTGTGCCTCGCCTTCGATCGCGATGACGTTCGTCAACCCGACCAGGCCGGCCTTGGCTGCGGCGTAGTGCGCCTCCATCGGCTGACCGAAGATCCCGGCGGATGACGAGATGAACACGAATCGGCCGCCGCCGTTCTTCTTCATCACGCGGTACGCGGACTGCGACAGGTGAAAGCCGCCGTCGAGATGCACCCGCAGCATGCGCGCCCAGTCGTCGTGCGAGAGGTCCTCGAAGGGTGCACTGCCGAAGATGCCGGCGTTGCTGATCACCGCGTCCAGGCGACCGTACGTGTCGACCGCGGTGTCGACGATCGCCTGACCACCGGCGGGGGTGTCGACCGAGTCGTAGGAAGCGATCGCGGTGCCGCCGGCCTTCGTGATCTCGTCGACCACGTCGTCGGCCACGCGGGCGTCGGCGGCTTCGTCTGGAAGGCCCCGCATTCCGCCGCCCAGGTCGTTGACCACCACCGCGGCGCCGCGGCGGGCCAGGTCCAGCGCGTACAGCCGACCGAGCCCGCGGCCGGCGCCGGTCACCACCGCCACCTGGCCGGTGAAGTCAATCATGATGTGCTCCCGACTAACTCGTGTCCACCCAGGTGGAGCTCCGACCCGTTGGGACAGACCAACCCGGGCGATTGACTGCGCTCACGGCGGACTTTACGGTGGAACAGATATTTGGTCAACGACTGGTTCGGAGGTCCGGGGTGGCGGACGACGCGCGTGGCGACGGGGTGCGGGGGCTCGCGATGCTGGCCTCGGCGCTGGCGGGCCGCGCGGTGGCCGTCGCCGAACTGCAGCCGGGTGAACCGCCGTGGACGGACGGCCAGACGATCTACGTCGACCCGGTCGCGCCAGACCGCGCGCGGCTCGCATCGGTTGCGGTGCAGGCCTCGCTGATCGCGGCCGGCAGTCTGGATCCCGCCATTGTGCGTGCCCTGGTACGCCACCCGCGGCTGGCCAGACGCTATCTGGCGGTGGAGGGTCATCGCGCACTGGTGAGTAACGCCGACGTGCTGCCGGGCATCCTTGCGTCGGTCGGTGATCGCGGCGTCGCCGGCCGCAGTGACTCGCCTGCGGCGTCGCTGCGCATCGCCTCCGGCCGGGGCGCCGTCGAGGTCCCGCGGCCGGAATTCGGCGTGATACGTGCGGCAAAGGTGGTGACGGCGGCCTCCCGCTTGGCACCGCAACGGAATCAGGCTGAATCCCAACACGTTCCGCGAAATTCGAGCGATCAGAAGCGGGAACTCGAGGAGCTCGACGACGGTGACGTCGACGATTCCGACGACCCGGACTTGTTCACCAGCCCGGTGGGCGGGGGCGGCTTCATCGGCAAATGGCTGAAAAAGATGCTGTCGTCCGCGCGCAAGACCGGGAGCGGCGGGGGTCCGCCCGGCGCGGACGGCTTCACGCATCGCACCAACTCCACCAAGCGCGGCGCCTACGCCGTGGCGTCGCTGGCGTCGGCGCCCGGGGACGAGGGGAACGAGCAGGACCCCATCGCGGACGGCGTGCGGTATCCGGAATGGGATGTGGCGCGCAAGAGCTACCGGCCCGCATGGTGCACCGTGCGCGAGATCCAACCCGAGATCAAGGCCACCGCGACACAGGCCATCGACGACGCCATCGGTGTGCGCCGGCCACTTTCGCGGCTCGGCATGGGGTTGCACCGCCGGCACCGGCAGTCGCAAGGCGACGACATCGACATCGATGCCGCCGTCGAAGCCCGGGTCGAAGTGCGGGCCGGCGCGGTGCCCGACGAGGCGGTGTACCTCGACAGCCTGCGGCGCCGGCGCGACCTGTCGGTGTTGCTGCTGCTCGACGTGTCGGGGTCGGCGGGCGAACCGGGAACGGTCGGGCGGACGGTCCACGAGCAACAGCGCGCCGCGGTCGCCAACCTCACCGTGGCCCTGCACGACCTGGGCGACCGCGTCTCGCTCTACGCCTACTACTCGCAGGGCCGGCGCGCGGTGAGCATGGTGCCCGTGAAGCGCTTCGACGACCAGCTGAACGCCCTGGTCATCCGGCGGCTCAACAGCCTGGAACCCGGCGCGTACTCGCGGCTCGGCGCGGCGATCCGGCACGGTTCGGCGGTCCTGGAGGCGCGCGGCGGAACGTCGCGGCGGCTGCTGGTGGTGCTGTCCGACGGGCTCGCCTACGACCACGGATACGAGCGCGCCTACGGTGCCGCCGACGCGCGCCGCGCCCTGACCGAGGCCCGCCGGCGGGGGACCGGCTGTGTGTGCCTGACCGTCGGCGCGGGCACCGACGTGCAATCGCTGCGCAGGGTGTTCGGCAGCGCCGCGCACGCGACGATCGCACGCCCCGATCAGCTGGCCGGCGTCGTCGGCCCGCTGTTTCGGTCTGCGCTGCGCTCGGCGGAGGTTCGCCGCAGGGTGTCGGTGATGTCAAGTCCCAGAACACAGTTGGCGCGCCAACTCACCGGCCCCGCACGCTACGACGCTTGAAAACAAACATCTGTTCCGGCTAGGCTCCAATCGCCGGACGATCTGAAGGGAAGCTATGGCCAACGAGTCCGGGCTTGCGTACTTCGACCGCGGTAAGTCCGAGGGGGACGAAAAGGGAGAAGTGCGGCCCTATTACCAGGCGGTCGGCAGCGAAGAGGCCGTCTTCAAGGCGGCGTACCGCCAGGGCCTGTCGCTGGTCCTCAAGGGTCCGACGGGCTGCGGAAAGACCCGATTCGTCGAGGCGATGGCCTACGACCTGGGCCGGCCGCTGATCACCGTCGCCTGTCATGACGACCTGACGACCGCGGACCTGGTCGGCCGCTATCTGCTGCGCGGTGACGAGACCGTCTGGGTGGACGGCCCGCTGACCCGGGCCGTGCGCGAGGGTGCCATCTGCTACCTCGACGAAGTGGTCGAAGCCCGGCAGGACACCACCGTGGTCCTGCATCCGCTCGCCGACCACCGCCGTCAGCTGCCCATCGAGCGGCTCGGTGTCACGCTGGACGCCGCCCCCGGATTCGGCCTGGTGGTGTCGTACAACCCGGGGTATCAGAGCGTGCTCAAGGACCTCAAGGATTCGACCCGGCAGCGTATGGTGGCGATCGAATTCGACTTCCCCGCAGCCGATGTCGAAGAGGGAATCGTCGCGCACGAGGCCGGGGTGGACGCCGCCATCGCGGCCGAGTTGGTCCGTTTCGGCCAGGCGATCCGCCGGCTGGAGACCGGTGGGCTGCGTGAGGTCGCGTCGACGCGCGTGCTGATCGCGGCGGGCAGGCTGGTGGCCGAGGGGCTGAGCATGAAAGAGGCCGCCCGGGCCGCCATAGCGGGGCCGCTCACCGACGATGTGGCGGTGGGCAGGGCCCTGGGCGAGATGATCGAGATCTATCTGTGCGGGCCCGACGGGCCCGGTCATTGACGCTGCATACCGGCCCGGCTAGGGTCTGAACAAATATTAGGTTTTTGATTTGGGGCGCGCGCCTGAGTTCGTCACCCGGGAGGTCAGATGTCCTACGAGAGCAGCGCTGAGCCGATCAAGGTCGGTTACCTGATGGATTTCACGCTGCCGCCGGGCTTTCCGGAGGATCTGTTCGCGTCGTTCACCCAGACCTTCGACCTCATCTTCGAGGAGGCCGTCGCCCAGGGCCTGATGGACCGTCCGGTGCAGATGATCTATCGCGAGGTGGAGGGCCTGCCCAAGGGTTCGGTCAAGGCGGTGATCGATGCCTACGGCGAACTGGTCGACGAGGGCTGCCTGGTGGTCTTCGGCCCCAACATCACCGACAACTGTGTGCCGTTGCGCGAAGCGATCGAGGAGCGGTTCAAGGTGCCCGCGATCAGCGTGACCGGCACCGACGACTGGCTAGGCGAGTGGACCTTCGCGTTCCCCCAGGGATCGATGACCGACGAACCCATCTTCCTGGCCGACCTGATCGCCAAGCGGGGACTCGCCGAGGTCGGTGTCCTGGTCGAGCAGAGCCTCATCGGGGAGAGCTACCTGAAGAACCTGCGAAGTGCCTGTCGGCGCAAGGGCATTCGGATCGTGGCGGAGGCGGCGATCGCCCAGACGGCTCAGGACATCAACGCTGCGGTGCAGACGCTCCACGAGGCAAAGGCCGAGGCGATCGTGCACCTGGGATTCGGGTTCGGGATCGTCTTCATCAACCCGGCGCTCGAGGCTCTCGGCTGGGACCCACCCCGCTTCACCACCACCGCGTGGCAGAACGCCTGGGTGAACCCGATCATGTGGAACGCGTTCATGGGCTGGATCGGCGTCGACCAATACGACGAGGCCAACCGTATCGGCCAGGACTTCCTCGACAGCTACGCCAAGAAGTACAACGGCAGCCGCCCCGAGTTCTGCGTGACCGTGGTGAATCGCGACGTCGCCGCGACACTCGTGCGCGCATTCACCGACGCGCACCCGCTCAGCCCGCGCGGCGTCAAGGAGGCGCTGGAGCGGGTGAAGATGATGCCCGCCGCCTCGGGGGCGCCCGGAACCCGAGTCTCCTTCGGCAAGTGGACGCGCCGGGCATGGATGGGCGCCGGGTATCTCGTGGCCCGGACGTTGGATGCCGACGGCGTCAACTCGCACCTGGTTGATCGCTTCGGCGAGGAAGGGTGACGACGATGTCCACCGAACAGTCCACACCCCCTGCCGCGCAGCAGGAAACGGTTTCCCCGCCGCGAACCGACAGGCGCGGCTGGGGCGGTTGGATCTCCGGCGCCGCGCTGGCCGCCTTCGTGTTGTTCTTCATCGCGAACTGCCGGGTGGCCCTCGACCCGCGGGTGGCCAATCCGAACGTGCAGGGGCGGCCGCGCCCGGTGAAGTTCATGTTCGGGCTGGACTACATCGACTTCCTGGACTGGGCCACCGTGGTGGCGCTGATCGTGCTGTTGATCGTCTTCATCAGGGGCTGGCGCCGCAACCCCGGCAGCCCGGCGATGCTGATGTTCTTGTGCACCACGCTGATCGTGTGGCAGGACCCGATCATGAACTGGTCGCCGTTCGCGGTCTACAACCCCGATCTGGTGCACTGGCCGGAATCCTGGCCGCTGGTTTCGCTGTCGCCGACGGTCGAGCCGTTCGTGGTCTTCGGTTACGTGATGTTCTACTTCGGCCCCTACTTCCCGGCCGTCTGGCTGCTGCGCAAGCTGCAGGCGAAATACGGGCCCGCGAGCTATGCGTCGCGGCACCCGTTGGTGTGCCTGGGTCTGATCACCCTGGTGATCGGTTTCGTTTTCGACGCCTTCCTGGAGAACACCCTCGTCCACTGGGGCATGTACATCTACTCGCAGGTCATTCCCTGGGGATCGGTGTTCACCGGCACGACATTCCAGTTCCCGTTGATCTGGGAGTCGTTCTCGGTGTGCTTCGTGATGGTGCCGGCCGCGATCCTGTGTTACCGCGACGACACGGGTAAGTCGGTCGCGGAAAAGCTTGCTGCAAAGGCGAAGTTGTTCCCGGGGCGACCGGTGCTGGGCACGTTCCTGGTGATGTTCGTCATCATCAACGTGTCCTACTTCGCGTACGGCGGCTGGTTCTGGGTCATCAAGGTCAGCCATGCCGCCACCTCGGTGGCGTGCCCGTGGCCGTACCCCGAGGCCAAAGTCTATGACCCGCAAGGCTTCTACGAGAAGGCGGGCGCGCAGGGTCCGTTCTCGGTCGGCATCTGGTCGACGTGGGCGAGCGGGGAGCCCAACGGTCGACCCCACGTCGAGCCGCCGCCGCCGGGCGAAGGCCCGTGTGCGACTCCCCCGTCGGGCAACCATGGCTGAGCCGCGCACGGTCGTCATCACCGGCGCGTCGCGCGGGTTGGGGTTCGCCTCGGCGGTGCGGCTGTATCGGGAGGGGTGGCGGGTCGTCGCGGCCATGCGCACACCCGACCGGGGAATGCCGCTGCTGCGTCGGGCGATTCAGGACCGAGGGCTGTCGCCCGACGACGAACGGTTGATCGGTGTGCAGCTCGACCTGACGGACACCGCGTCGATCACCGCGGCGGCCAAGGCCATCGAAGAGGCCGTGGGTGCACCGTATGCGCTGGTGCACAACGCGGGCATCTCCGCCGCCGGAATGGTGGAGGAGACCGACATGGCGTTGTGGCAGCGCATGTTCGCCACCAGCGTCCTGGGGCCCGTCGCGCTCACCCAGGCCCTGCTGCCGTCGATGCGCGCGGCCGGTGCGGGCCGAATTGTGTTGGTGTCCAGCGCCGCTGGAGTGCGCGGTCAGCCCGCCACCGCGCCGTACTCGGCGGCCAAGGGGGCGCTGGAGCGGTGGGGGGAATCGATGGCGTGCGAGATCGCGCCCTTCGGACTCGGGGTCACCGTGGTGGTCGCCGGCACCTATGACACCGAGATCATCACCGACGCCGGCACCACCGACGATCGCAACTTCGAGGGCCCGTACGCCCGGCTGCACAACACCATGAACAGCCGCGGTCGCTTGGCGATGAAGATGGCCCGGCCACCGGAGCGCTTCACCGATGGCCTGCTCAGGGCGCTCGAGGACCGCGCGCCGTTTCGCCGCCGCGGCATCGGCCCGGACGCGTCGATCTTGCTGGCGGCCAACAGGATCCTGCCCGCCTCGGGCATGCACCACATGTCGCGGACCGTGCTGGGCATACCCAAACAGGGGTCGATGCGGGGCGGGGCGTGGCCGTTGACGACAAGTCAAAAGGCGATGGTGCTCGCCGCACGCGTTCTTCCGCAGCCCGTGCTGCAGCGCCTTGCGGCGCTGGCGGGGCGGCGTCAACAGGGGAGTGAGGGGAACTGATGGAGCAACTTTTCGACGACCTGGAAGACTTCGGCGCGTTCGATGACGCGGTGTCGGGCGACGTGCGCGACCCGTACACCGAATTGGCCCGGCTGCGCCGCGAGGAACCCATTCAGCGCCTCGACGCGTCGGGCATGCCGCATGAGGAATCCAAGCCCGTCTTCATCGTCTACCGCCACGAGGAAGCCCAGCAGATGCTGCGCGACAACGAGACGTTCTCCTCGGCGGCCGTCATCGCCGCGTTCGGCCCCGTGCTGGGGGAGCGGGTCATGCTCGGCATGGACGAGCCGGTGCACGGCCGGCTGCGATCGCTGGTGTCAAAGGCCTTCTCGCAGAAGGCCTTGGCGCGGTGGGAAGACGAATTGGTCGGGCGCGTGGGCAACAGCCTGATCGACAAGTTCGCGGCCAACGGCAAGGCCGATTTGGTCAAGGAATTCACCTTCGACTATCCCAGTCAGATCATCGCCGGCCTGCTGGGCCTGCCGCAGGAGGACTACCCGCAGTTTCAGCGCTGGTCCATCTCGCTGCTGAGCTGGATGCTGAATCCGGAACGCGGGCTTGCCGCCTCGGCCGCGCTGTGCGACTACTTCGCGCCGATCCTCGCGTCCCGCCGCGCCGAGCCCAAGGACGATCTGATCAGCGGGCTGGCCCAGGCGGAGATCGACGGCGAGAAACTCGAGGACGAGGAGATCTACTCGTTCCTGCGCCTGCTGCTCCCCGCCGGCGTCGAGACGACCTACCGGTCGCTCGGCAGCCTGCTGTTGGCGCTGCTGTCCGACCCCGTGCAGCTCGATGCCATCCGCGCCGACCGGTCGCTGCTGCCTCAGGCCATCGAAGAAGGCGTGCGGTGGGAACCGCCCCTGCTGACCATCACCCGGGTGGCCACCCGCGACACCCAACTCGGCGGGGTGCCGATACCGGCCGGCTCGACGGTGATGCCGATGCTGGGCGCGGCCAATCGGCAGGAAGACCGCTACCCCGAACCGGACACGTTCGACATCCACCGGGAGGCTCGGGCGCACCTGGGCTGGGGGCACGGCGTACACGTCTGCCTCGGCATGCACCTGGCGCGCCTCGAGATGCGCACCGCCATCAACCTGCTGCTCGACCGCCTGCCGAATCTTCGGCTGGACCCCGACGGGGACGACCCGCACATCCGCGGTCAGGTCTTCCGGTCACCGACGTCGGTTCCGGTGCTGTTCGATCCGCAGTAACCAGCCCGGCAGCGGTTGCAACTTGCCAATCGGCTAGGTTGCGGTAAGGCTCTCAGTAGCCCTTCAACGACCCAGAAGAGAGTGACAGATATGACTGAGGCTGTAAAGGTCCGCTTCGAGCCGAAGATGATGATCGACGGCAAGCTCGTTGACGGGCAGGCCGGCACCTTCACGAACATCAATCCGGCGACCGAAGAGTCGCTCGGGGAGGTGGCCGACGCCTCCAAGGAGGACATGCACCGGGCCATCGACGCCGCCCGGCGCGCCTTCGACGAGACCGACTGGTCCACCAACAAGGAGTTGCGCAAACGCTGCCTGCTACAGCTGCACGAGGCGATCGAATCGGAGAAGGAAGAACTGCGCGAGGAGCTGATCCTTGAGGTCGGCTCGCCGCGGGCCATCACGTTCGGCCCCCAGCTGGACGCCCCGCTGGAAGACGGGCTGAAGTATCCCGCCCGGTTGATCGACGAGTATGCGTGGGAGACCGACCTGGGCGACAAGGTCATCAGCCTCACCGGCACGCTAACCACCCGCAAGGTCTGGCGGGAGCCGGTGGGTGTGGTCGGGGCGATCGTGCCGTGGAACTTCCCGTTCGAGGTCACCCTCAACAAGCTCGGCCAGGCGCTGGGCACCGGCAACACGGTGGTGCTCAAGCCGGCGCCGAACACGCCGTTCAACGCCACCCGGCTCGGCCGGTTGATCGCCGAGAAGACCGACATCCCCGCCGGTGTGGTCAACGTCGTCACCGCGTCCGACCACTTCGTGGGCGAGGAGCTCACGCTGTCGCCGAAGGTCGACCTGATCTCCTTCACCGGTTCGACGGTCGTCGGCAAGCGGATCATGGAAAAGGGTGCGGCCACCATGAAGCGGCTGTTTTTGGAGCTCGGCGGCAAGTCGGCGACCATCGTCCTGGAGGACGCGGACTTCGGGACGGCGTGCATGGTCGGCATCGCGCCGTGCATGCACGCCGGTCAGGGGTGCGCCAAC
This sequence comes from Mycobacterium paraintracellulare, assembly GCF_000276825.1. Taxonomy (NCBI): domain Bacteria; kingdom Bacillati; phylum Actinomycetota; class Actinomycetes; order Mycobacteriales; family Mycobacteriaceae; genus Mycobacterium; species Mycobacterium paraintracellulare. The sequence continues at coordinate 1,188,925 of NC_016948.1, forward strand.
CCGACCCGGCTGTTGTTGCCACGGTCCCGGTACGACGAGGGCGTGGAGATCCTGAAGAACATCTACGAGAACGTGACATGCGGCGACCCGCAGGACCCCGCAACGCTGTGCGGGCCGGTGATCTCGCAACGCCAGTTCGAGCGCGTCACCGGCTACATCCAGAAGGGTGTCGACGAGGGCGCCACCGCGCTGGTCGGCGGCCCCGGCGCGGAAACCGGCTTTGATAAGGGATACTTCATCCGGCCGACGCTTTTCACCAACGTCGACAACAAGATGACCATCGCGCAGGCGGAGATCTTCGGCCCGGTACTCTCGGTCATCCCGTTCGATGACGAAGAGGACGCGATCCGGATCGCCAACGAGAGCGTGTACGGGCTGGCCGGCAACGTCTTCGCCGGTTCCCTCGAGCGTGCGCTGTCGGTCACACGCCGCATCAAGGCCGGCTTCATGGGCGTCAACGGTGGCGCCCCGTACGGGGCCGACACGCCGTTCGGTGGCTACAAGGAAAGCGGTGTGGGGCGCCAGAACGGTGTGGCCGGGTTCGACCAGTACACCGAGATCAAGTCGGTCGCATACCCTGCCGGGTAGATCACCTTTCGACGGATTGCCGCCAGGGTCGCGGTTTCGGGCTTAGGCACGGCCGTGGTGACAATCTCGTTGCGGTAACCCATGCGTGTGGACCGCGAATTCGTCTTCGCCGCCGTCGCCGACGAGCGGCGTCGCATCGCATGTCTGCTGGACGGATTGAGCCCCGCACAATTGGCCACGCCGAGCCTGTGTGCGGGTTGGGATGTCAAGACAGTCGCCGCTCATGCGGTCAGCAGTGCCACGGATGGCACCCCCACATTCCTGCGGCTCGCGCTGCGCCGTAGGAGCATGGCTCGCGCGATCGACGAATTGGCCCGCCGCCGTGGCGAATTGCCGGCCGCTGAGATCGTAGCCAGTCTGCGCGAGTGCGCGGATCGCCGGATCGATCCGCCACTATTCGGACCGCTGGACCCACTGGCGGATGTCTTGGTGCATAGCGCTGACATCCGGATCCCACTCGGACTGCCCTTCCAACCCGATCCGCAGCGAGCAGCATTGGCCATGGACTTCTTGACCGGCCGGTGGCCGTTCGGCTTCGTTCCCCTCGGGCGATTACGCGGAATCCGCCTGTGCGCCGGTGATATTGACTGGGCTTGGGGCAGCGGTGCGGAAATCCGCGGACCGGTCGCCGCTCTGATGCTGGCTGTCACCGGCCGCACTGCGCTCCTAGGCATGCTCGACGGGCCCGGCCTGCCGATACTTGTCTCGCGGTTGTCGGTGCAGTCCGGTGACCCTCGCCGCAAAGCTTGACCTAATATTTGTTCAGCCCTAGATTGGCAGGTGAAGTCGCGTCGCCCGGGTTCACGCTGGTGGTGCGGTTACCTGGATGCCTAGGAGTCCTGTTGAGTGATCTCGAATCGGTCGATTTCTTCACTGACCTATCCCTGATTCCTGACCCGTACCCCTACTTCGACGACCTGCGCGCGCGTTGCCCGGTGTTGGAGCGACCCGAGCAGGGCGTGATGGCGGTAACGGGACACTCCGAGGCGCTCGCGGTCTACAAAGATCCGGCGTTCTCGTCGTGCGTCTCGGTCGCTGGCCCGTTTGCGGGATTGCCTTTCGAGCCCGAAGGCGACGACATCGGTCACTTGATCGAACAATATCGCTCGCAGATCCCAATGAGCGAACACATCGTGACTCAAGACCCACCGGAGCACGCCCGGACGCGGGGTCTGCTCAGTCGCCTGCTAACGCCCAAGCGGCTCAAGGAAAATGAAGACTTCATGTGGCGACTCGCCGATCAGCAGCTCGACGAGTTCCTGTCACGCGGGAGTTGTGAATTCCTCGACGAGTACGCGCGACCGTTCTCCGGCCTGGTGATCGCCGACCTCCTGGGGGTTCCAGTCGAGGACCACGAAGAGTTTCGGGACGTGTTTTCCGGCAAGTTCTCCGGTGGGGTCGAGGACGACTCGATGACCCGCGCGCACAATCCGCTGGAATACCTCGACGAGAAGTTCACCACCCACATCACAGAACGACGCCGACAACCACGCGAAGACGTGTTGACCGAGCTGTCCCAGGCGAAGTATCCCGACGGCTCGATACCGGAAGTCATCGACGTGGTCCGGCTGGCGACGTTTCTGTTCGCGGCCGGCCAGGAAACCACGACCAAGCTACTCAGCTTTGGCGTCCGCATCCTCGCCGAGAACCCGGACTTGCAAAAGCTGCTCCGCGAAGACCGCAGCCGGATATCGAATTTCGTCGAAGAGACGCTGCGTATGGAAAGTCCGGTCAAATGCCACTTCCGGATGGCACGCACGACGACCTCGATCGGTGGCATCGACGTGCCGGCAGGGAGCACCGTGATGCTGCTGCCCGGTGCGAGCAACCGGGATGCACGAAAGTTCGAGCGACCCGATGCGTTTCTCATCGACCGGCCGAATGTGCGCGAGCATGTGGCCTTCGGTCGTGGCAATCATTCGTGCCCGGGCGCGCCGCTGGCCCGCGCCGAGGGACGGATCTCGCTGAATCGCATACTCGACCGGATGGCGGACATCACCATTGCGGAGGCGAAGCACGGGCCGACGGACGCCCGTCGTTACACCTACGACCCGACTTGGCAGATGCGAGGTCTGTCCGAGCTGCACCTCGAATTCACCCCGATTCCGTGAGTGTCCATGATTTCGGCGGGTGGGATCCCGGCTTCACCCAGCGCTTTCTCGCCGCGACGGAACCATTGGCGCGGCGCTGGTTTCGCTTCGAAGTGCGGGGGCTGGAATCGATGCCGCCTGAAGGCGGTGCCCTGGTCGTCGGCAACCACTCGGGCGGCATACTCACGCCCGACGTGCTGATCTTCGGCGCGGCGTTCTATCGCAAGTTTGGCTACAAGCGTCCGCTGTACACCCTCGGTCACGACGGGATGTTCGCAGGGCCGGTGGCGGGATGGCTGGCTCGCCTTGGCCTCATTCGTGCCAACTCGAAAAACGCCGCGCGGGCCCTTCGGGCCGGTGGTGTGGTGCTGGTGTTTCCGGGCGGGATTTACGACGCCTATCGACCGACGGTGGCGGAGAACGTCATCGATTTCAACGGCCGGACCGGATACGTCAGGGCGGCGATCGAGGCGCAGGTGCCGATCGTGCCGGTGGTCTCGATCGGCGGGCAGGAGGGGCAATTGTTCCTCACGCGGGGCACATGGCTGGCGAAGCGCCTTGGCCTGTCGCGCTGGCGATCCGACATTCTGCCCGTCACGGTGGGTTTGCCGTTCGGGCTGAGCATGATCATGCCGCCCAATCTGCCGCTGCCCACGAAAATCGTCAGCCAGGTCTTGGAACCGATCGATGTCGTCACCCAATTCGGGGACACGCCTGACGCCGTCGAGGTCGACGAGCACGTCCGCGCGGCGATGCAGCAGGCCCTGGACGGGCTGGCCCGCGAGCGGCGCTTCCCGGTTCTGGGGTAGGGCCAGTTCGACGGAACTGTGCTAGCCCGTCGACTTGACAGCGGCGGGCGGCATGGCGCTCTGCACGACGGCTATGTCATCGGGAAAGCCTGCAGCAGTTCGAATTTCGCAGAACGCGCTGACCATGGCGTCGGTGAGTTCATGGGTATCGCGCAGGGTGCGGTCGTCGGCGATTGCTGATACGTTGAGCTGATCGACGTAGCTCCATACGGTGATATTGATGGCGCAGGCGGTGATGAGCGGACCCGCCGAATATATCTCGCTGACCGGGGCGCCTGCGAAACGGCCGCGTTCACGAGGCCCCATCACATTGGAAATCGGGATGTTGAACAGCCTGTTTCGGGTGTTTCGCCGGGCCAGCCATCTGAACGCAAGCGGGGCTGCGGCGCCCGGCAGGTAGCTGATCAATCTGCCATACAGCTCGGGGCCGAACAGCTCGTTGTTCTCCTTGGCGATTGCAGTGCTGATCGTCGTCAGCCGCACCCGCTCTAGCGGATCGGCGATGTGCGTCGGCAGCGACACCGCCATGCCACCCAGCTCGTTGCCGCTGATCCGCTGTGGTGACCTGTCCGTCGTGGCCGGGACCGAAGCTACCAGTGGTTGGTCCGCCGTGCCGTCATAGCGCAAGAGCAGTTCGCGCAACGCGCCCGCGGCGATTGCCATTACCATGTCGTTGATGGTGATCTGCAACTGTTTACCCGTCTCTTTAACCTGAGCCAAAGATAGGGTGGCGGTGGCGAAAGTCCTTGCAGGAGAGACCTTGTGGTTGATGAACGTCGGCGGCGCATGCAAGATGCGGGCAAGGTCCGGCTGCCTACTGCGCTGCCGTGCGCGTCGTCGCAGCCGTCGCGTCGCGGCGAGCGCCTCGGTGAGCACCCCGGGTAACCCGGCGGCCTGCCGGGCGTGATCCTCCGCGGCGGCGCGCAGCAGCTGCGCGGTTGAGGGCGTAGCGCACGTTGTGTCAGTGTCGCGGTCGTCCTGCACTGGACCGGGCAAGTCCATGATCCTGGCCAGCAGATTGGCGGAGGCGACGCCGTCGGCCAAGGCGTGGTGAATCTTGCCGATGATCGCGAATTTGTGATCGGCCATGCCTTCGGCGAAGTGGAACTCCCACAATGGACGGTCGCGATCCAGTGGAATACTGGCGATCTGCCCGATCACCTCGTCAAGCTCGCGGCGCCCACCCGGGGCGGGCACCGCAACGCGCCGCACATGATAGTCCATGTCGACGTCGCAGTTTTGCAGCCACATCGGATGATGCAACCGCCATGGGATTTCGATCAGCTTGTAGCGCAACGGATCCAGCCGATGCAAGCGCCGACGCAGCGTGTGCCGGAACAGGTCGAAGCTCAGCTCACCGTCAAAGTCGGCGGCATCGACGATTGCGATCTTCATCGTGTGCGTGTGCAGGTTCGGCGTCTCGCTGTACAACAGCATCGCGTCCATACCGTTGAGCCGCTTCACTCGACCATTATTGCCCCGCACCGCCTGCGATGAGAACAAAATTCTGGTTCGTGGGCGTTGACGTCGGCGGCTGGCCTAAAACCAACCCCCGGCCCTCGCCCTCCCAACCCCTTGGTTGACAATCGAGGCAAGACTCACTCGTTTTTCGAAGTCCACGTGTCAAAGGAGACAAGACCATGGCTGAAGCCGTCATCGTCGAGGCAGTGCGTTCACCGATCGGGAAGCGCAACGGCGGATTGTCCGGGGTGCACCCGGCGGATCTGTCCGCGCAGGTGCTCAACGGCCTGGTGGACAAGGCCGGCGTCGACCCGGGCATCGTCGACGACGTCATCTGGGGCTGCGTCATGCAGGCCGGGGAGCAGGCTCTCGACATCGGCCGCACCGCGCTGCTGACCGCCGGGTGGCCCGAGACCGTCCCCGGCGTGACCGTCGACCGTCAGTGCGGGTCGAGCCAGCAGTCGATCCACTTCGCGGCCGCCGGGGTGATCGCCGGGCACTACGACGTCGTCGTCGCCGGCGGCGTCGAGTCGATGTCGCGCACCCCGATGGGGGCGTCGCTGGCCAACGGCGGGCGGCCGTACTCGCAGGCGTTCCTGGACCGCTACCAGGGCCAGATCCCCAACCAGGGCATCGGGGCGGAAATGATCGCCGAGAAGTGGGGCTTCGACCGCACGGCGCTCGACGAGTTCTCGTTGGCCTCGCACGAAAAGGCCGCGGCCGCACAGGATTCCGGTGCCTTCGACGATCAGATTGTCGGCATCAAGGATCAGGACGGCAATGTGGTCCTCAAGGACGAGGGCATCCGCCGCGGCACGCCGATGGAGAAGATGGCCTCGCTGAAGCCGGCGTTCAAGGAGGACGGCGTGATCCACGCCGGCAACTCGTCGCAGATCTCCGACGGTTCGGCGGCGCTGCTTTTCATGTCGGCCGAGAAGGCCAAGGAGCTGGGCCTCAAGCCGATCGCCAAGGTGCACACCGCTTCGCTAGCCGGGGCCGACCCGGTGATCATGCTGACCGCCCCCATCCCGGCGACGCAGAAGGTGCTGAAGAAATCGGGGCTGTCCATCGACGACATCGGCGCCTACGAGGTCAACGAGGCGTTCGCGCCGGTCCCGCTGGCGTGGCTCAAGGACATCGGCGCCGACGAGAAGAAGCTCAACCCCAACGGCGGCGCCATCGCGCTGGGCCACCCGCTCGGCGGATCCGGCGCCCGGATCATGACCACCCTGCTGTATCACATGCGGGACAAGGGAATTCGCTACGGTCTGCAGACCATGTGCGAGGGTGGCGGCCAGGCCAACGCCACCATCGTGGAACTGTTGTGACCCAGGAGCCGGGCGCCCTGGCCGAACGCCGGGGCAACGTGATGGTGATAACCATCAACCGGCCGGAGGCCCGCAACGCGGTCAACGCCGCGGTCAGCATCGGTGTCGGGGATGCGCTCGAAGCGGCGCAACACGACCCCGAGGTGCGGGCGGTGGTGCTCACCGGCGCGGGCGACAAGTCGTTCTGCGCCGGTGCCGACCTCAAGGCGATCGCGCGGCGCGAAAACCTGTATCACCCCGACCATCCCGAATGGGGCTTCGCCGGCTACGTGCACCACTTCATCGACAAGCCGACCATCGCGGCGGTGAACGGGACCGCGTTGGGCGGCGGCACCGAGCTGGCGTTGGCCAGTGACCTGGTGGTGGCCGACGAGCGGGCCCAGTTCGGGCTCCCCGAGGTCAAGCGTGGGCTGATCGCCGCCGCCGGTGGCGTTTTCCGCATCGCGCAGCAGCTGCCGCGCAAGGTGGCGATGCAACTGCTGCTGACCGGCGAGCCGCTCACCGCGGCCGCCGCTTGCGAGTGGGGGCTGATCAACGAGGTCGCCCCGCAGGGCTCGGTGCTGGACGCAGCGCTGGCGCTGGCGGCGCGGGTCACCGTCAACGCGCCGCTGTCGGTGCAGGCCAGCAAGCGGGTCGCCTACGGCGTCGACGACGGGGTCGTCGTCGGCGACGAGCCGGGTTGGGACCGCACCGTGCGCGAGATGCGGGTTTTGCTCAAATCCGAGGACGCCAAGGAGGGGCCGCTGGCGTTCGCCGAGAAGCGGGAGCCGGTCTGGAAGGCGCGGTAACGCGCTGCTAGGCGGGCTAGTGCGCCAGGACGTTCACCCCGCGGCGGAACACCCCCGGTAGCAGCGTGCACGCCGGCACGACGGCGCGGCGCACCGCGGGCGGCGTGCTGGCCAGCACCAGCCCGCGGGTGAGCAGCCGGTAGTCGCGGGTGATCCGGTGCCAGGCCTGCTCGTAGGACGCGGGCGCCTCGGCGGCGATGGCATCGACGGCCGCGGCGGCCTGCTTGAGTGCCAGACTGATGCCCTCGCCGGTCAGGGCGTCCTCGTAACCGGCGGCGTCGCCGACCAGCAGGACGCGGCCCGCGACGCGCCGCGAGACCACCTGGCGGAGCGGGCCGCAGCCGCGCGGCTGCCCGCGGCTCGCGCCCTCCAGCTGCCGGGCCAGCCGCGGAAACCAGGCCAGGTCGGGCCGCCCGCGGGACAGAATCGCCATCCCGACCAGGTCGGGCTCGACCGGCGTCACGTACGCCTCGCCCCAGCGCGACCAGTGCACCTCGACGAAGTCGGTCCACGCCGGCACCCGGTAGTGCCAACGCACGCCGTAGCGTCGCGGCGTTCCCGCCGTCGTCGCGATGCCGACGTCCCGCCGGACCTGTGAATGCAGGCCGTCGGCCGCCACCAACCATTTCGCGCGCACCCCCGCGGCCGAGACGCCGTGCGCGTCCTGCCGGACACCGGTCACCCGCGCTCGGATCCAGTCGGTGTCTTGCTCTTTGGCGCGCGCGGCCAGCGCCGCGTGCAGCGTGGTGCGACGCACGCCGCGCCCCGGCCCGCCGCGAAACCGCGCCTGGGCCCGCCGCCGTTCGCTCACGTAGGCGATGCCATGGAACGGCATGCCGGCCGGGTCGACGCCCAGCGCGGTGAGCTCGGCCAGGCCGCCGGGCATCAGCCCCTCACCGCACGCCTTGTCGATGGGGCTCTCGCGCGGCTCGGCCACGATCACCGAAAGTCCAAGGCGTCGAGCGTGTAACGCCGTGGCCAGGCCGCCGGGGCCGCCGCCGACGATCAGCAGGTCCGCGTCGTAATCGCTCATGTGTAACCCAGAGCCGAGTTCTCCACCCGCAGCCGCACCCCGAGCAACGCGGCGTTGGCCAGCGTGAAGATGGCCGCGGTCAGCCACGCCGTGTGCACCAGCGGCAATGCCAACCCCTCAGCCACCACTGCAACATAGTTCGGATGGTGCAGCCAGCGGTAGGGACCCCGTCGCACCAGCGGGGCCTGCGGCAGCACGATCACCCGGGTGTTCCACCGCCGCCCCAGCGTCGCGATGCACCACCAGCGCAGCGCCTGGCTGGCCGCCACCACCGCCAGCATCGGCCAGCCCAGCCACGGAATGAACGGCCGGTGCAGCGCCCACGGTTCGACGAGGCAACCGACCAGCAGCCCGGTGTGGATGACCACCATCACCGGATAGTGCGATCGGCCAAATTCTTTGGCGCCCTGGGTAAACGACCATCGCGCGTTGCGGGTGGACACCACCAGCTCGGCGACGCGCTCGACCCCGACGGCCAGCACCAGCAGGTAATACATGGCTACAGTCTTTACCAGCGCTACCAGGCCAGCAGCACCAGTTCGGAGCAGAACGCCGGCCCCATCGCGATCATCAGGCCGATCGAGCCCGGCGCCGGCGGATCGGCCATGTTGGCCGCGAGCACGTCGAGCACCGAGACCGACGACAGATTGCCGTTCTCGCGCAACGACTTTCGGGTGCGGTCCAGGGCGTCCGCGGGCAGGTCCAACACGTGCTCGACGGCCTCGATCACCCGCGGGCCGCCCGGGTGGCACACCCAGGTCGTCACGTCGCGGGGGCGCAAACCGTAGTCGGCGAGGAAATCGCGGACGTCGTCGCCCAGGTATTTCTCGGCGATGGTGGCGATGTCGGCGGACAGCACGATGCGGAATCCGTCGCCGCCGATCTTCCAGCCCATGACGTCTTCGGTGTCGGGATAGATCCGGCTGCGGGTGGCCAGCACCCGGGGTCCGGTGTGTTCGGCGCCGGTGCGTTGGGCGCCCTCGCTGATCACCACGGCCGCGCCGTCGCCGAAGAGGCTGGTGGCGACCAGGTTGGCGACGGACGTGTCGTCGCGCTGGATGGTCAGCGAGCACAGTTCGACCGCGAGCAGCGCGGCCGTGTGGTCGGGGAAGGCACGTAAATAGTCGTGCATGCGCGCCACCCCGGCCGCGCCGGCGACGCAGCCCAGCCCGAACAGCGGGACGCGTTTGACGTCGGGCCGCAGCCCGACCCGCGTCGCCAAGCGCGCCTCCAGCGTCGGCACGGCGAGCCCGGTGACCGTCGTGGAAAACACGATGTCGAGCTCCGACGGCTTGACCTTGGCCTCGTCCAGGGCCGCCACCAGCGCCTGCTCGCCGAGCTCGAGCGCGACGTCGAGGTAGGCGTCGTTGGCCTCGGTGAAGCCGCTCAGCTCGCGGTAGCGGGGCAGCCGCAAGGCGGTGTTGCGGAACTCGACCCCGCTGCTGCCGCCGAACCGGCGGAAATCGGGGCCGGCGATGTCGGTCAGCGCGCGGATGGCCTCGTGTTGGGTGTAGCGATTGGGCGGGAACTTCACCGCCACGCCGGCGATGGACGGATATTTCACCGCGGTGTCCGCGGCGCCCCCAGTGAACTTCTTCATGCCCCCGGTCACGGTGCCGGTGCCGCACCGGTTCAAATTCGTCTTTGCGTCGCGCGGGCCACGGGCCAGATCGTCGGGCTAGGGTCGGGGTATGCGGGTTCTGGTCACCGGTGCCACCGGCTATGTGGGATCACGGCTGGTCACGGCGCTGCTGGAAAACCGGCACCAGGTGGTGGCCGCCACGCGAAACCCGTTGCGGCTCAAGCGCTTCGGCTGGTTCGACGACATCACACCGGTGACCCTCGACGCCGCCGACCCGGAGTCGCTGCGGGCGGCCTTCGCCGGCTGCGACCCCATTGACGTGGTGTATTACCTGGTGCACGCCATCGGTCAGCCCGGTTTCCGCGACGCGGACAAGTCCGCGGCCGCCAACCTCGCGACCGCGGCCCGCGACGCGGGGGTGCGCCGCATCGTCTACCTGGGCGGCTTCGTGCCCGCCGACGAGGCGTTATCCGAGCACCTGACCAGCCGGGCCGAGGTGGCCGAGGCGCTCGCTGTCCCCGACGGCCCGGAGCTGGTGTGGCTTGGCGCGGCGATGATCATCGGCGCCGGCTCGACGTCGTTCGAGATGATGCGCTACGTGGGGGACCGCTTCCCGGTCATCCCGATCCCGAGCTGGATGGACAACCCGATCGACCCGATCTCGATCCGCGACGTCCTGCACTATCTCGTCGCCGCGGCCGATCGTGACCGGGTGCCTGCGGGGGCCTACGACATCTCGGGGCCCGACACCACCTCCTACCGGCGGCTGCTGAAGACCTACGCCCGTATTTCCGGGCGCTGGCACACCGGCTTGCCGGTCGGCAGGGTCGACACGGGGCTGGCCTCGCTGATCACCGGCGTCGCCCTGCCGGTGCCCCCGGGCCTGGCTGGGGACCTGGTCGAGTCGCTGGACCACCCGATGGTGGCGTCGGTCAGCGACCTGCGCGACCGGGTACCCGATCCGCCCGGCGGCCTGCTCGGGATCGACGACGCCATCGCGCTGGCGCTGCGCGGCCTCTCCAATCAGCGGCCGCGCCCGGTCAACGCCCTGGCCGATCCGCACGACCTCGCCAACACCGACGCCGCCTGGGCCGGTGGCGACGCGCGGCGCCTCCGCCAACTCGCTCAGCGCGTCACACCGTCCATCGCGCGGCCGACCCTGGGGCTGGTGAACAGGGTCCCCGGTCCGGTTGCCGGAGCGCTTCGCACCGGCCTCGACATTTTGATCGCCCTGACCCCGAAGGTGCGTCCCGCATGAGCCAGTCAACGGCCCCCTACCACAGCAGCGTCTTCGCCGAGTTGCGGCGCGCGATCACCAATGTTGCTGTGCCCCATCATGAATCGCCGTCCGTCGTGCGGCGGCGCCGCGTCATCGTCGCGATCACGCTGGTGGTCGGCGCGGCGGTGCTGGGGTATTCGTTGCGGCGCCATCCGGGGGAGGCCAGCTTCTACTGGCTGACGCTGGCGCTCGCGGCGGTGTGGACCGCGGGCGCGTTGGTCTCCGGCCCGCTGCACCTGGGCGGCATCTGCTGGCGGGGCCGCAACCAGCGGCCGGTCATCACCGGGACGACCGTCGGCCTGCTCGTCGCTGGCGCGTTCGTGGTGGGTGGGCTGATCGCCCGAGAGATCCCGGCCGTCTCCGACCTGATCACCCGGGTCCTGCTTTTCGCCCATCAGGGGTCCTTCCTGCTGGTCGTGCTGATCACCGTGATCAACGGCGTCGCCGAGGAGCTGTTCTTCCGCGGCGCGCTTTACACCGCGCTGGGCCGCTATCACCCGGTGCTGATCTCCACGCTGCTCTACACCGCCGCCACCATGGCCAGCGGCAACCCCATGCTGGGATTTGCCGCGATCATCCTCGGGACGGTGTGCGCGCTGGAGCGCCGGGCCAGCGGCGGCGTGCTGGCGCCGGTGCTGACCCACGTCGGCTGGGGGCTGATCATGGTGCTGGTCCTGCCGCCGATGTTCGGGGTCTGAGTCACCCCGGCGTGACGACGTCGCGCGCCAGGCCCCGCAGCGCCGCGACGCGCAACGGCCACACCGTGCGCCGGTACATCCGGCCGAGGACGCCGCGCGGCACGAAGATCAGCCGTTGCGTGTACCGGCTGGCGCCGCCGTCGTGCGGCCGCGTCGTGATCTCCAGCCAGGCCCGGCCCACTCGACTCGGCGTGGAGTGCAGCCGCAGGCCGACGCCGGGATCGCTTTCCTCGACCGTCCAGCCGCTAAGCGGTAGGCGTCGCTGCCACCGGCGGGCGGTTGCCGCGGCGCGGGCCGCCGACCACACGTCGCCGGGTGCGGCGCCGGCGATCGCGGTCCGCACGTCGGTGTAGACGATCTCGCCGGCCCAGTCGGGGTCGCTGGGCAACGGCTCGGCCGGCTCGGACCGCAGCGAGGACCAGCTGGTCTCGGGGACGCCGCGGGCGGCCCGCCGCAGCGCCAACTCGACCGCGCGGCGGTATCCGGTGAGCCCGCCCGGCGGCGGGGCGATGATGTCGTCGATGTCGGAATCACGGGTCACCGCATCGCATTCCAGCGACTCGACCAGCGGCCGGGCCAGGCCGGACGGGATCGGGGTCACCAGACCCACCCACAGGCTGGCGATCGCCGGGGTGAGAAACGGCAGCACGAACAGGTAGCGGTTGCCCAGCCCGGCGACCTCGGCGTAGACGCGCATCATGTCGCCGTACTCCAACACGTCGGGGCCACCGATGTCCCAGGTCCGCGACTTCGGGACCGGGGTGGTCGCCGCGGCGGCCAGGTAGTGCAGCACGTCGCGCACCGCGATCGGCTGGATCCGGTTGTGCACCCACTTCGGTGTGGTCATCACCGGCAACCGGTCGGTGAGGTGCCGGATCATCTCGAACGACGCCGACCCCGACCCGATGACCACCCCGGCCTGCAGCACCACGGTCTCGACGCCGGAGTCGATGAGGGCCTCGCCGACGGCCTTGCGCGACGCGAGATGCGGTGAGAGATCAGCGTTTTCGGGATGCAAGCCACTGAGGTAGACGATCCGGCGCACCCCGGTGCGCCGGGCGGCCGTCACGACATTGCGGGCGGCGCGGGTCTCCTCGGCGGCGAAGTCCTTCGACGTTCCCATCGAGTGGACCAGGTAGTACACCACGTCGATCCCGTCGCAGGCGGCGATGAGCGAATCGACGTCACCGAGGTCGCCGCGCGCGACCTCCGCCCCTTGCCGCCACGGCACCTCGGCCAGCTTGTCCGGGTTGCGCGCCAAGGCCCGAACGTGATGTCCCGCGTCCAGCAGCCGGGGCACCAGGCGCCCGCCGATGTAGCCGGTCGCTCCGGTCACCAGGCACCGCACCTGTTCGGGCATCGATTCTCCGCTCGTCAGCCGTCGTTCTCCTGACGAGAGGGTTACCGCATCGGCGCGGGCTCAAGCGTCGCGGCGGGTGGGCGCGACGGCCGTCAGCGGTCGGTGAAGTTGGGCGTGCGGCGCTGTTGGAAGGCCGTGGCGCCCTCGACGAAGTCGGGGGACTTCAGCAGCACCGACTGCCCGTCGAACTCCCGCTGCAGGGCCGGATCCAGTTCGGTGAGCGTGGCCGCGTTGATCGCCAGCTTGGTCTTGGCGAAGGCGACGGTTGGGCCGCCCAACAACCGTGCGATCACCTTGTCCACCTCGGCCTCGAAGTCGTCGGCCGGATAGACCGCGGTGACCAGCCCCCAGGACAACGCGTCGGCGGCGGTCAACCGTTCGGGCAGCAAGGCCATCTGCATGGCCCGGATCCGCCCGATCGCGGCCGCGATCAACGCCGACGCGCCGCCGTCGGGCATCAAGCCGATCTTGGTGAAGGCGAGCATGAAAAACGCGCTCTCCGAAGCCAATACGACGTCACAGGCCAGGGCGATGGAAACGCCCACCCCGGCGGCGGGGCCCTGGACGACCGCGACCACCGGGTGGGGCAGCGCGGCGATCGCGCGCACCAGCCGGTTGATCTCGAGGATGATCTCGTCCGGCGGGACGCCGCCCCCGTCGGACACGTCGTCGGCGCTGATGCCCGCACCGGAGCTGAAGCCGCGTCCGGCGCCGCCGAGCCGCACCACCTTGACCTCGGGGTCGGTCGCCGCGTACTCCATCGCGTCGGCGATCCCGGTGATCACCGGAATGGTCAGGGAATTCAGGCTGTCGGGCCGGTTGATGGTCACCGAGAACACGCCGCCGGACAGCGTGACGTCGAGGCCGGCGACGGGGGCGAGGGTGGCGATCGCGGATGAAGGCATGGGCTCACCATAAGTGACCGGGCTGCGCGGGCCACGGGCACGGCTGCGAAGATGTCGAACGACCGGTTGTTTGAGCACGAACGGTCGGAGTCGTCAGAGCGGACGAAAGGTCGGTGGATCATGGCTGGACCGTTGAAGGGGTTGCGTGTCGTCGAGTTGGCCGGCATCGGGCCGGGCCCACACGCCGCGATGATCCTGGGGGATCTGGGTGCCGACGTGGTGCGCATCGATCGTCCCTCCTCGGGCCCCGGGGGTGTCGCCAAGGACGCCATGATGCGCAACCGCCGCGTGGTGACCGCCGATCTGAAGTCCGACGAAGGCCGCGGTCTCGTCCTCAAACTGATCGCCAAGGCCGATGTGCTGATCGAGGGCTACCGCCCAGGCGTCACCGAGCGGCTCGGCCTCGGCCCCGAGGACTGCGCGAAGGTCAACGACCGCCTCGTCTACGCGCGGATGACCGGCTGGGGTCAGACCGGCCCGCGCAGCCAGCAGGCCGGCCACGACATCAACTACATCTCGCTCAACGGCATCCTGCACTCCATCGGCCGGGTGAACGAACGGCCCGTCCCGCCGCTGAACCTCGTCGGGGACTTCGGCGGCGGCTCGATGTTCCTGCTGCTGGGCATCCTGTCGGCGCTGTGGGAGCGGCAGACGTCCGGCAAGGGGCAGGTCGTCGACGCGGCGATGGTGGACGGCTCGAGCGTGCTGGTCCAGATGATGTGGCAGATGCGCTCGTCGGGCATGTGGACCGACGCGCGCGGCACCAACCTGCTCGACGGCGGCGCCCCGTATTACGACACCTACGAATGCGCCGACGGGCGCTGCGTCGCGGTCGGCGCCATCGAGCCGCAGTTCTACGCCGCCATGCTCGCCGGGCTGGGGCTGGACGGCGCGGACCTGCCCGGGCAGAACGACGTCGGCCGCTGGCCGGAACTGCGGGCGGTGCTGACCGAGAAATTCGCCAGCCAGGACCGCGACCACTGGGCCAAGGTGTTCGCCGACTCCGACGCGTGCGTGACGCCGGTGCTGGCCTTCGGCGAGGTGCAGACCGAGCCGCACATCACCGAGCGGGACACCTTCTACGAGGTCGACGGCGGCCTGCAGCCGCGGCCGGCGCCAAGGTTCTCCCGCACGGCGCCCGAGACACCGCGCCCCGCGACGCCGGTGGCCGACGCCGAAGCCGTACTCAACGACTGGGTATAGTCCCAACCAACCAGTTGGCTGGAATCCAGGAAATCAGGGAAGGACTCGCATGGAGATCAAAGACGCCGTCGCCGTCGTCACCGGGGGCGCCTCAGGGCTGGGCCTGGCCACCACCAAGCGGCTACTCGACCGGGGCGCCCAGGTGGTGGTGATCGACCTGCGTGGCGAGGACGCCGTCCGCGAGCTGGGCGAGCGCGCCCGCTTCGTCGAGGCCGACGTCACCGACGAGGCCGCCGTCGGCAAGGCCTTGGACGCCGCGGAGTCGATGGGCACGCTGCGCATCAACGTCAACTGCGCCGGCATCGGCAACGCCATCAAGACGCTGTCCAAGGACGGCCCGTTCCCGCTGGACGGGTTCAAGAAGGTCATCGGCGTCAACCTGATCGGCACCTTCAACGTGCTGCGACTGGCCGCCGAGCGCATCGCCAGGACCGAACCCATTGGGCCCGAAACGAGCCCAGAGCGCGGCGTCATCATCAACACCGCCTCCGTCGCGGCGTTCGAGGGCCAGATCGGCCAGGCCGCCTACTCGGCATCCAAGGGCGGCGTGGTCGGCATGACGCTGCCGATCGCCCGCGACCTCTCGCGCGAGCTCATCCGTGTGGTGACCATCGCGCCCGGGCTGTTCAAGACCCCGCTTTTGGGTTCGCTGCCCGAGGAGGCGCAGGCCTCGCTGGGCAAGCAGGTGCCGCACCCGGCCCGGCTGGGCGACCCCGACGAGTACGGCGCGCTGGCCGTGCACATCGTCGAGAACCCGATGCTCAACGGCGAGGTCATCCGCCTAGACGGCGCCATTCGCATGGCGCCGCGCTAGGCGCGTGCCGCCGTCGGACAAAACGAAAGCCCCCCGCGTCGGCGGGGGGCTTTCGTGATGACCACGATCGATGGTTACTTGCGGAACCACCGACTGACGGAGGGTTCGGCCATTAACAGCCGTGCGAGCATGCTCATGGTCTGCCTCAGCTCGCCGCTTGCAGTTCGTCGAACTGCTCCGAGGTCTCGCCTTCCACCAGCACGTCGCCGTGGTAGAGGGCCTCGAAGTCGACCTTGATGACGTCGGCACTTGTGTCGTCGATCCACATGACACTGAGCGTATGGGCCACCCTTAAGGAAACTTTGAGTCACGATTCGGAAAATGGTGGCAATTTACCCGCGGGTAGGGTGGCCGCCATTTCCGCTGGGATTTGCGCCCTGAGCTGCTTATTTGCGACACAATTTTCTGGCCGGACTCTTACCGTTCTACCGGTTTAGAAAATGCGGCGTTGAACGATCCACCCGCCCGCCTGCGTGCTTAAGGACAACACTGTTCGACGCGTGGACATTAGCGTTTGTTACGTTGTCGCGGACTAGCCAGCCGCCAGCGCAACGGGGCACCGGCAGCGGAAGGGCTCACAATGCTGCAGAAAATCGCCCGAGTCGCTATCGCGGCGCCGCGCCGGATCATCGCGATCGGGGTGCTGGTTTTCATCGCCGCGGCCGTCTTCGGCGTTCCCGTCGCCAAGAGCTTGTCTCCCGGCGGCTTCCAGGATCCGGACTCGGAGTCCGCCCGCGCCATCGCCGTGTTGACCGACAAGTTCGGGCAGAGCGGTCAGCAGATGCTGATCCTGGTGACTGCCCCCGGCGGCACCAACAGCGAACAGGCCCGCGCGGTGGGCACCGACCTCGTCCACCAACTCCAAGGGTCCCCGCTGGTCTACAACGTGTCCTCGCCGTGGACCGGCGCGGCCCCAGCCGATCTCGTGAGCCGCGACGGCAAGTCGGGCCTCATCGTGGTCAACCTCAAAGGCGGCGAAAACTTCGTCCAGAACAACGCGCAGACGCTGTCGGACCAGTTCGTCCACGACCGCGACGGGGTGACCGTCCGCGCCGGCGGCGCGGCCATGCAGTACGCCCAGATCAACAAGCAGAACCAGGACGACCTGCTGGTGATGGAGATGATCGCGCTGCCGCTGAGCTTCGTGGTGCTGATCTGGGTGTTCGGTGGGCTGCTGGCCGCCGCGTTGCCGATGGCGCTGGGCGCGCTTGCCGTCGTCGGCTCGATGTCGGTGTTGCGCCTGATCACCTTCACCACCGAGGTGTCGATCTTCGCCCTCAACCTCAGCACCGCCCTGGGCCTGGCGCTGGCCATCGACTACACGCTGCTCATCGTCAGCCGCTACCGCGACGAACTGGCCGAGGGCCACGACCGCGACCAGGCGCTGATCCGGACGATGGCCACCTCCGGCCGCACGGTGCTGTTCTCCGCGGTCACCGTGGCGCTGTCGATGTCGGCGACGGTGGCCTTCCCGATGTACTTCCTCAAGTCGTTCGCCTACGCCGGGGTGGCCACGGTCGCCTTCGTCGCCACCGCCTCGATCGTGATCACCCCCGCCGCGATCGTGCTGTTGGGCGACCGGCTGGACGCGTTCAATGTGCGCCGGTTCTTGCGGCGGATGCTGCGGCGACCCGAGCCGGCGCCAAAGCCCGTCGAGCAACTGTTCTGGTATCGGTCGAGCAAGTTCGTGATGCGCCGCTGGGCGCCGGTCGGCCTGGCCGTCGTCGGCCTGCTCCTGCTGCTCGGGCTGCCGTTCTTCTCGGTGAAGTGGGGGTTCCCCGACGACCGGGTGCTGCCGCGCTCGGCGTCGGCGCACCAGGTCGGCGACCGGTTGCGCAACGACTTCGCCGACGATTCCGCGACGTCGGTGCCCGTCGTCGTCCCCGATGCCTCCGGCCTGAATCCCGGGGATTTCGACAGCTACGCCGCCGCGCTCTCGCGCGTGCCCGACGTGGCGGCCGTGTCCGCGCCCGGGGGCACCTTCACGGGCGGAAATCGGGTGGGGCCACCGGCCGGGGCGACCGGGCTGGCCCAGGGCAGCGCCTTTTTGACCGTCAGCAGCACGGCGCCGCTGTTCTCCGCGGCGAACGACGCCCAGCTCGCACGGTTGCACGACGTCCCCGGACCGGCCGGGCGGGCCGTCGAGATGGGCGGGGTGGCGCAGGTCAACCGCGACAGCGTCGACGCCGTGACCGAACGGCTTCCGCTCGTCCTCGGGCTGATGGCCGCGATCACCTTCGTGCTGCTGTTCCTGCTCACCGGCAGCGTGCTGCTGCCGATCAAGGCGCTCGCGTGCAACTTCCTGTCGTTGACCGCGGCGTTCGGCGCGCTGGTGTGGATCTTCCAGGACGGCCATCTCGGTGCGCTGGGCACCACGCCGAGCGGGACGCTGGTCGCCAACATGCCGGTGCTGCTGTTCTGCATCGCCTTCGGGCTGTCGATGGATTACGAGGTCTTCCTGCTCTCCCGGATCCGCGAATACTGGCTGGCGTCCGGCGCCGCCCGGCCCGCCCGCCCCACCCCGAAGCAGGCCCACGCCGCCAACGACGAGAGCGTGGCCCTCGGCGTCGCCCGCACCGGTCGGGTCATCACCGCGGCCGCGTTGGTGATGTCGATGTCGTTCGCCGCGCTGATCGCCGCGCACGTCTCGTTCATGCGGATGTTCGGTCTGGGCCTGGTGCTGGCCGTCTTCGCCGACGCCACCCTGGTGCGGATGGTGGTCGTCCCGGCCTTCATGCACGTGATGGGCCGCTGGAACTGGTGGGCGCCCCGGCCCCTGGCGTGGCTGCACGATCGGTTCGGGATCAGCGAAGGCGTCGACCCCGCGCCCCGCCCGCCCACCCCCGAGCCCGTCGCCGGGGCGGCGCTCGCGGAGCCGGTGCCCAATATCGGTTAACGTCCGGCCTGTCCCGGCGCCGAACCCTATTCTGGGCGTCATCCGAGTCGGAAGGTTCACCCACGTATGACAACGGCGGTCGACAATCCCTTCTTCGCGCGCGTCTGGCCTTTCGTCGCCAACCATGAAGCCGAGGCGATCCGGGTCCTGCGCCGGGAGAACCTGGCCGGGTTGTCCGGCCGGGTGTTGGAGCTCGGCGCGGGGATCGGGACGAACTTTCCGCACTATCCGGCCTCGGTCGACGAGGTCATCGCGGTGGAGCCCGAACCGCGGCTGGCGGCGCGGGCCCGCGCCGCCGCCGACGCGGCCCCCGCCCGGGTGATCGTTTCCGGCGAGACGGCCGAAAGCCTCAGCGCCGGTGAGCCGTTCGACGCGGTGGTGTGCTCGCTGGTGTTGTGCTCGGTGCGTGACCCCGGCGCCGTGCTGCGGCGCCTGTACTCGTTGCTGCGACCGGGTGGGGAACTGCGCTACCTCGAGCACATCGCCAGTGCCGGCGCGCGGGGCCGCTTTCAGCGTTTCGTCGATGCGACGTTGTGGCCCCGGCTGTTTGGCAACTGCCACACCCATCGCGACACCGAACGCTCGATCCTCGACGCGGGATTCGAAGTCGACACCTCGCGGCGGGAGTGGACGCTGCCGGTCTGGGCGCCGATGCCGGTGTCCGAACTCCTGCTGGGCCGCGCGCGCCGGCCCGCCTAGTTCAGCAGGGCGGGCAGCCGCTGCAGCAGTCCCGGCAACGCCTGGCTCGCCGATTCGCGGATGCTGAGGGTGGCGTTGGCCGACAGCGGCGTGACTTCGGGATTGACCTCGATGACGGCGGCGCCGCGCGCCAGCGCCAGCTCCGCGAGCCCGGCCGCCGGATAGACGATCGCCGACGTCCCGACCACCACCATCACGTCGGCGGACTGGGTCGCCTCGACGGCGCGCCGCCACGGCTCGTCGGGCAACTGTTCACCGAACCACACGATGTCGGGCCGGATCAGGCCGCCGCAATGACACACCGGGGGCTCCACCTCGAGCGCCGGTTCGGGCATGTGCGGGAGCGCGCCGCTGTATGGCTCAGCGCAACGCGCACAACGGAATTCGAACAGGCTCCCGTGCAGGTGGTGGACGGAGCCGCTGCCGGCGCGCTCGTGCAGGTCGTCGACGTTCTGGGTGATGACGGTGACCCGGGCGTCGTCCTGCCAGGCGGCGATGGCGCGATGACCCGCATTGGGTTGCACGTCGGCGACCAGGTAATGCCGCCACAGGTACCAGCCCCAGACGCGCTGGGGGTTGTCGCGCCACCGTTGCGTGCTGGACAGCTCGTAGGGATCGAAGCGGGCCCACAACCTGTTCTTGTCGTCGCGGAACGTCGGCACACCGCTTTCCGCGGAGATCCCCGCGCCGCTGAGCACCGCTACGCGCATCCCACCAAGATAGCCGGAGGTGGGGGATACTGAACGGGTGGAGCTGGGTGACTGGTTGCGGGTCGACGTGAAGGCGGGCAAGCCGTTGTTCGACCAGCTCAGGACGCAGGTTATCGACGGGGTCCGCGAGGGCGCGCTGCCGCCGGGCACGCGCCTGCCCACCGTGCGGGACCTGGCCGGCCAGCTCGGGGTCGCGGTCAACACCGTGGCTCGCGCCTACCGCGAGCTGGAGACCGCCGCCATCATCGAAACCCGCGGCCGCTTCGGCACATTCGTCGCCCGCTACGACCCGACCGACGCCGCCATGGCCGCCGCCGCACGCGAGTACGTCCGGGTAGCGCGCGGACTCGGGTTGGACAAAGCCGATGCCCTGCGCTACATCGAATCGGTGCCCGACGAGTAAGCGCTACCGTTCGGCATCGAAAAGCGTTGGCGCGCAGCCCATGCGGTAGTACCGCTCAGCGCAGCACCTTGTCGAGCGTGCGCAGGTTGCGCGTCGTGGTCGACGACTTGTAGCGCGCCTTGCCCATCGTCTTGCCGATGGTGCTGTCCAGGGTGCCGCCCTTGGGGACCTGCCAGTAGACCACGCCGTCACCGCGGCTGATCCGCTCGTCCGGGCCGGCCTCCTGACCCAGCGCGGCGAGCTCGTCGAGCACCGCGTTATCGGCGACGAACGTGACGTAGGACTGGTAGCCGTCGGCGTCGCGCTCGAACGGATAGGCGTCGACCACCTCGCGCACGGTGCCGATGTCATAGGCGAGCACCCAGGCGTCGTAGCCGAACCGTTCGCGCAACGCCGCCTCGGCCTTCCTGCGCACCGCCGCCACGCCGGCCGACGACTCCAGCACGACGTTGCCGCTGGCCAACACGGTTCGCACCTCGGTGAAGCCCGCGTCGGTCAGCGCGGCCGCCACCTCGGCCATCTTCAGATTGACGCCCCCGACGTTCACGCCACGCAGAAACGCCGCGTACTTGGTCATGCCCCGATTCCACCAGCCCGGCCGGGGGACGACCATCCCGGGCCGCCCGGGCGGCGCGCGACGTAGGCTTTCGTCATGGGACGCCAAGTCTTCGACGACAAGCTGCTGGCCTTGATAAGCGGACATTCCCTCGGGGTGCTGGCCACCATCAAGCGCGACGGGCGACCGCAACTGTCGAACGTGAGCTACCACTTCGACCCGCGCAGCATGGCGATCCAGGTGTCGATCACCGAGCCGCGCGCCAAAACGCGCAACCTGCGCCGGGACCCGCGGGCGTCGATCCTGGTCGACGCCGACGACGGCTGGTCGTACGCCGTCGCCGAGGGCACCGCCGAACTGACCCCCCCGGCGGCCGCGCCCGGCGACAGCACCGTGGAGGCGTTGATTGCCTTGTACCGCAACATCGCCGGCGAACATCCCGATTGGGACGAATACCGGCAGGCGATGGTCACCGATCGGCGGGTGCTGCTGACGTTGCCGATCTCGCACCTGTACGGCATGCCGCCCGGCATGCGGTAGCCGCGCCGCCTGCGCGCCCGCCCGTCAAACCGGGGCTAAGCTGCCCCTATGGCCGCATCGAATGCCCGGCAGGGTTCACAGTCGTCCAAGGCTTCGGGGGCTTCTGAACCGCCCGGGTCGGACGAGGACACCAAGCGCAAGTTCCGCGAAGCGCTCGACCGCAAGATGGCGAAATCCTCGACCGGATCCGACCACAAGGACGGCGCCGGCAAGCAGTCCCGGGCGCACGGCGCGGCGGGTAACCGGCGCGAGTTCCGCCGCAAGAGCGGCTGACCCCCGAGACTCGTTGGTAGACGGCCCGATTCGCCTAGCCGCTGGGTGGGCAGAACAGGCCGATCGAGGGGTCGTCTCGCCCCGGTTTGCCGCGCAGGCTTCCTCGGGTGCTGGGATGTCCGAAGTCCAGTCGGGACGGGTCGTTCTGGTAGGCCCAGTCCGCCACGATGGTGCGCCGGCTGAACTTCCAACGGCCGTCGTGCCTGGTGTACTCGTCCAGGTACCGGCCGCCGATGATGACGTCGACGTCGTGGTCGGGACCGGCGAAGGTGTGAAACACCAGGCAGTAGACCTCACCGTGGGCCTTTTCGCCCGCGACCACGAAGTTCGTCGTGGTGATGTTGTGTTGGGAGACACGCACATACGGCTGCGCGGCCTGCAACTGCGCGATGAACTGTTCGACACCGCCGGTCGAGAACGAGCCGTGCGAGTCGGTCGCGTCGGGGTGATACATCTCCCGCAGGCCTTCGTAGTCGGCGCGGTCGACGGCGCGGCAGTAGGACGTGACGAGCGCGTGCAGTTCGTCGCGGGCCAGCATCAGCTCCAATCGGGCCTCATCCACCACCACGTCACGATAACTCGACGGTTAGGGTGCTGATCGTAGGCGCGGTTTCGGTGGTTGCTGTCGCACCAACCGGTCTCGGTCGTAGGGTGTTCACCGAAAGGAAGGTCGTTGACGGTGAAACTTTGGCTGGCTCAAGATCCCGAGGCCGACGCGCTGCTGGACGAGAATCCGTTGGCCCTGCTCATCGGGATGGTCCTCGATCAGCAGGTGCCGTTCGAGACCGCCTTTTCGGGACCGAAGAAGATCGCGGACCGCATGGGCGGTTTCGGCGCTCACGAGATCGCCGAGTACGACCCGGACAAGTTCGCCGCGCTGTGCTCGGAAAGACCTGCGATACACCGTTTTCCGGGATCGATGGCCAAACGTATCCAGACCCTGGCCCAGATCATCGTGGACCGCTACGACGGTGACGCCGCGGGCTTGTGGACCTCGGGTGACCCCGACGGCGAGGAGCTGCTGCGGCGCATCAAGGCGCTGCCCGGTTTCGGTGCGGTCAAGGCGCAGATCTTTCTGGCGCTGCTGGGCAAGCAGTACGGCGTGACGCCGAAGGGCTGGCGCGCGGCCGCCGGCGAGTTCGGCAAGGCGGGCACGCACATCTCCGTCGCCGATATCGTCGACGCCGAGTCGATGGGCGCGGTGCGTGCCTATAAGAAGCAGATGAAGGCGGCAGCCAAAGCGGCGAAGTAGTCGGTGCACAGAAGGGAAGGGCAGCAACGTGAAGACACACATAACGTGTCCGTGCGGCGAGGCCATTGTCGGCAAGGACGAGGACGAGCTGGTCGAACTGACCCAGGCTCATCTCGCCAGCGTTCATCCCGGCCTCGAATACGACCGCGACGCGATCCTGTTCATGGCGTACTAAAGCGAACGCGCGTGACCCCGGTGCGGGGACACGCGCGTTCGCAGGCGGCGAAACGGTGACGGCGCCGGTGTGTTACGGCACCACCGTCGAGCCGATCGTGGGCATGAACTGGCACTGCTTTTCCTTGGTCGTGACCTGACCGAAGATCGTCGACATGATGCTGCCCGAGCCCGTGTCGGCGATCGCGCTCAGCGTCGTCGGCCCGTCCGGGTTGATGTCCGGTCGCGGCTTGAGGGCGACGGTGCCTGACTTGCCGGTGGTCAGGTTCACCCAGGTGACGTTCAACGGCAGCTTCTGCACCTCGGCGGGTCCGGGCGTGCCGACCGCGGTGAACACGTAGGCGGTCTGGCCGGGCCCCGGGCCGGGAAGCGGAATCTTGGCCGGGCCCGCGACCGACAGCGCGGTGGCGATGGCGCTGCTGCCATCCGCCAGGCAGTTGGTGCCGATCGAGGGATACATGAAGTCCTGCGTGGGCGGCGTGTCGGCGCCGAATCCCGGGGCGGCCGCGGTCGGGGCGGCGTCCGGCGCGGGTGCGGGCGCCGGGGCGGCCTCCGGTGCCGGGGGTGCGGCGGCGGGTGCTGGTGGTGCCGGAATCGGCGCCGCGACGGGCACATTCGCGGGCTGGGCGGGCGCGGGCGCCGGCGCGGCGGCGGGTGCGGGCCCGGCCGCGTGCGCCGGGTCGACGCCGGCCGGCAGGTGCGCCTCGGGTGCCGGCTGGGGTGCGGGACCCGCCGCGTGCACCGGGTTGATCCCGGCCGGCAGGTGCGCCTGCGAACCGGGTTCCACCCCGGTCGCCGGAACGTGTTGCACCGGCGCGGTGGGCTCTTGGACGAACTGATTCACCGCCGCCGCCACGTTTTTGGACTCGCTGGGAGCGGTCGGGCTGTGGGCGAAGGCTTGCGCGGCGGCCATGAGCAGCTGTGTCGCCTGCTGCGGGTCGCCGGCCGCCTGCTGGATGAGCGGGCTGAGCTGCGACAGGGCAGGCAGCCCCGGCAGCTGTTGGGCCGCGCTGGATTGTGGTGTCGGCTGCGGCGCCGCCGGGTCGGCTGCCGCGCTCGGGCAAAGCCCGAGCGCGGCAACCGATGCCGTGACGACAGCGGCCAAACCTTTGGACAGATTCCAAGTGGTTGCCACGGTTGTCCTTCGGTTCTCAGTGGTGGGTTAGGCCGATGACGACGCTGCTCAAGGCAGTGCGGCGAGCAGCGGCGCTGCCGGTCCGGCCGGGCTGGCGGCCGGCGCGGGTGCGGCCGGAGCGGCTGGTGCCGCCGGGGTCTGGCCCGAGGCCAGCGCCGGCAGATCCTGCGGAAGCCGCACCTGCGGGGGCACGTTGACCGGAAGGCCCGCCGGCATCGCCGGCATGTTGACCTGCGCCTGCGGGATTTGCGGTGCGGGCGGGGTGGCCGGCGCGCTCGGCGCCGACAGCCCCGGGATCGCGGGCAGGCCCGGGATCGACGAGGCCGGCGCGGCCGGACTCGCGGCCGCCGGCTGTGCGCCGGTCAGGCCCTGAATCATCCCCGGAATGCCGCTCGCCGCGGAGGGTGACGCCGGCGCGGCGGGCGTCGCCGACTGCGCCAGCCCCGGAATGGACGGCACCGCCGCCGGAGATGACGCGGGAGCGGCGGGTGCCGCCGGCGTCAGGCCGGGGATCGACGGGATGCCCGCCGTGGTCGCCGAGGCCGGCGAGGCGGCCGAGGGAACACCCGGGAAGCTGATGCCCGGTGTGGCGGGCGCCGCGGGCGGCGTGGCGCCGAGCGCGGTCGCGAGGTTCTGCAGGATTTGCGGTGCGTTGGCCGCCGAGCTGATCAGCTGCTGCGGAATGTTCGGCACCGCCGGAGCCGGCACGGGGTCGGCGTGGGCGATACCGCCCGTCAATAGTGCTGCGGACGAACCGGCCAGGACGGCGGCTGCACGCAAGTAAGTCCAGATGGTTGGCATGACTCTCCCTGATTGATCGATTACAGGTCCCGGCGCTGAAGCTACTTTGATGCAGATGGGACTCAAGTGACACGTGTGGCATTTATTTATTCGTTACGGATACGAGTGGGAGCGGTGACCGAACGCGCGAAATGGCGCGCACTGCATAGATGTGCATGGGTCATCGGGGGACCGACGGGGCCGCGCCGCATGGTTTGATCGCTAAAGTCGGGCGGATAGACACCATCTCTGCCGCCGCGGCGGCACCCATCACCCAGCGGTTGGCGAATCGCCTCGTCGTGGCCGCGCCGATCCTGCTCATCGCGAGCGTCGCGGCGCGGCTGGCCTGGACGTACCTGGCCCCCAACGGCGCGAACTTCGTCGACCTGCACGTCTACCTCGGCGGAGCCGCCGCGATCGACCATCCCGGCACCCTGTACAGCTACGTCTACGCCGACCAGACGCCGGACTTCCCGCTGCCGTTCACCTACCCGCCCTTCGCGGCCGTCGTCTTCTACCCGCTGCACCTGCTGCCGTTCGGGCTCGTCGCATTCCTGTGGCAGATCGCGACCATGGCCGCCCTGTACGGCGCGATCCGGATCAGCCAGCGCCTGACGGCCGCGCCGGCCGGTCCCCGCGGCCGCCGACTGGCGATGGCGTGGACGGCGATCACGATCTGGATTGAGCCGCTGCGCAGCACATTCGACTACGGTCAGGTCAATGTTTTGCTCATGACCGCGGTGCTGTGGGCGGTCTACACCACGCGATGGTGGCTGTCGGGATTGCTGGTCGGCGCGGCCGCCGGAATCAAGTTGACCCCCGCGATCTCCGGGGTCTATCTGGCCGGCGCCCGGCGGTGGGGCGCGGCGGTGTTCTCGGCGGTCGTTTTCGTTGCCACCGTTGGGATTTCGGTCGTGGTCGTCGGCGACCAGACCCGCTACTACTTCACCGAACTACTGGGCGACGCTCACCGGGTGGGTCCCATCGCCACCTCGTTCAATCAATCGTGGCGCGGCGCCATCTCACGCATCCTGGGCCACGACGTCGGATTCGGGCCGCCGCTGGTGGTCGCGCTCGTCGTCACCGCGGTGCTGGCCGTCCTGGCCTGGCGCGCGCTGGACGCCGCCGATCAGCTGGGCAGGCTGATCGTGGTCGAGCTGTTCGGGCTGCTGCTGTCGCCGATCTCCTGGACCCACCACTGGGTGTGGCTGGTGCCGTTGATGATCTGGGCGATCCACGGCGCGGGGCGCACGCTGCGCGGGGCGCGAATCGCCGGCTGGGCGTGGTTGGCGCTCACCCTGATCGGCGTGCCGTGGTTGTTGAGCTTCGCTCAACCGACCATCTGGCAGATCGGCCGCCCGTGGTATCTGGCCTGGGCCGGGCTGATCTACACCGCGGCCGCGGTGGCGACGCTGATCTGGATCGCGGCCACCGGCAACCGCGGCCGAGACGCCGCGCCCGGGGTACGGGCCGCCGGCTAGCTGTCGACGATCCC
The DNA here is from genome assembly GCF_000276825.1 of Mycobacterium paraintracellulare. NCBI lineage: Bacteria > Bacillati > Actinomycetota > Actinomycetes > Mycobacteriales > Mycobacteriaceae > Mycobacterium > Mycobacterium paraintracellulare. The sequence goes on from NC_016948.1 coordinate 1,215,776, forward strand.
GTTGATGTCGCGGGCCATGTCGATATCGTTTTGGGTGATGCCACCCTCGGAGTGGGTGACGAGAGCGAAAGTCACTGTCCGCCAGCGTATATCGATGTCGGGGTGGTGGTCCTTGCTTTCCGCGTGCTCGGCGACGCGGCGCACCGCATCGATGCCGGCCAGGAAGCTTCCGAATTTGATCGAGCGGCGCAGGGCGCCGTCGGCACGCTCCCATCCGTCCAGATCGGGCAATGCGGCGTCTACTTGCTCATCCGTTAACACAGCCATGACTCGTCACCGTTCTGTTGTCCAAAATCCTTGCTACCGAGAATGTTACGGAGATCCGGGACGTCAGGACCTAGACTCCCCGCCACTGGTCGGGCTTCTGTTTGTCGCTGAGATGGCGGACGCGGGCGACGAGGGGTGAATGGCCCTGCTGCTTCGCCCAGTCGATGGCCTCCTGCTGGGTTTGGCTCTGGTGGAGCTCGCTGTCGCCGTGGTCCTCGACGACGTAGTGCGTGATCGGGTCTCCGTCGCGGCCCTTTGGTCGCGGTTCGATGAACACGTTGGGCATGGCGCTTCTCCTCACTGAGTGCGATCGGCCGACCTAGTGCATACCCAGACAACGCCGGCCTTCACAGCGCGCCGCGAATGAGTGCGCCAACCTCGGTGCCAGCCGTGGTGGCCGCGCGATAACACAGCCAGGACGCGACGGTATACCGTCACTGGCCATGCCGAACCAGATCGTCGTCGCGGGCGCCCTCATCCGCGACGCGCGCGTCTTGGTGGCACAGCGGGTACGCCCGCCGGAGCTGGCCGGGCGCTGGGAGCTGCCCGGGGGCAAGGTCGCGCCCGGTGAGACCGAGCGCGACGCGCTGGCCCGCGAGCTGGCCGAGGAGCTCGGTTTGGCGGCGGGCGACGTCGCGGTGGGCGAGCGGCTCGGCGCGGACATCGCGGTGGACGGCGGGATCACGCTGCGCGCCTACCGGGTGCATCTGCTCGGCGGCCGTCCGGACGCGCGTGAGCACCGGGCCCTGCGCTGGATCACAGCCGCTGAGCTGCACGATCTCGACTGGGTGCCGGCCGACCGGGGCTGGCTTCCGGCCCTGGCCGGCGCCCTGTGAACGGGCCTGGCAACAAGTCCACAGACTTCCCGCAGCTGATGTACAGCCGCGTTGCAGGTCGCCACAGTGAACTGAAGGCAACAAAATGACTTGTAATAACGCCACACGAATCTGCCCTGGATGTGCGTGCCGATAACTAGCCAGATGGTTGTCCAGACCTTTGCCGTCCCGGCTCGGTGCCCGACCGGGAGGCCTTCGCGTGCGCGAAAACCGATGCTCATGACCCTGTTTCTCGCAGACTCACCGCGCGCGGCGAAGGTGATCGCCCCGCGCACATCGACCTATGCTGGTGCGGTATCGCCGCCCGGCCCGCGGGCCCGAAATGCCGATGGCTGAGCCGATCCGAGTTGGTGCGGACGGGCGGCTCACGGGGCTGATCGCCGAACACAACTCAACTGGGGCCACGCACAGGGCCGGGCGACGCGGCGCGACGCTACCGACGAGGAGGAGTACTTCTTGACTGCCACACCGCACATTGGTGGAGTGCTCGAGGAGCTCTTGGAGCGCAGCGGGCGGTTCTTCACGCCGGGCGAGATCTCGGCCGACCTGCGCACCGTGACGCGGCGGGGCGGCCGCGAGGCCGACGTGTTCTACCGCGACCGGTGGAGCCACGACAAGGTGGTTCGCTCCACGCACGGCGTGAACTGCACCGGGTCCTGCTCTTGGAAGATCTACGTCAAAGACGGGATCATCACCTGGGAAACCCAGCAGACCGACTATCCGTCGGTGGGTCCGGACCGCCCCGAGTACGAGCCGCGGGGTTGCCCCCGCGGTGCGTCGTTCTCCTGGTACAGCTACTCGCCCACCCGGGTGCGCTATCCCTACGCCCGCGGCGTGCTGGTCGAGATGTACCGGGAGGCCAAGGCGCGCCTGGGTGATCCCGTGCTGGCGTGGGCCGACATCCAGGCCGACCCCGAACGGCGCCGGCGCTATCAGCGGGCGCGCGGAAAGGGCGGACTGGTCCGCGTCACCTGGGCCGAGGCCACCGAGCTGATCGCCGCCGCCCACGTGCACACCATCAAGACCTACGGCCCGGATCGGGTCGCCGGATTCTCCCCGATCCCGGCGATGTCGATGGTGTCGTATGCCGCCGGCTCGCGATTCTTCGAGCTGATCGGCGCTCCGATGACGTCGTTCTACGACTGGTACGCCGACCTCCCGGTGGCCTCACCGCAGGTGTTCGGCGACCAGACCGACGTCCCCGAATCCGGAGATTGGTGGGACGCAGCGTATTTGATGATGTGGGGCTCCAACGTGCCGATCACCCGGACCCCCGACGCGCACTGGATGGCCGAGGCGCGTTACCGCGGCACCAAGGTCGTCACCGTCAGCCCCGACTACGCCGACAACACCAAGTTCGCCGACGAGTGGATGCCGTGCGCGGCGGGCACCGACGGGGCGCTGGCCATGGCGATGGGGCACGTCATTCTCTCGGAATGCTATGTGCGAAAGCAGGTTCCGTTCTTCGTCGACTATTCGCGTCGCTACACCGATCTGCCGTTCCTGATCAAGCTGGAAGAACGCGGCGACATGCTGGTGCCGGGCAAGAACCTGACGGCGGCGGACCTGGGCGAGGCGGTCGAGAACGCGGCACTCAAGCCCGCGGTGCTGGACGAAACGACCAATTCCGTTGTGGTGCCACACGGTTCGCTGGGATTTCGGTACGGCGAATCCGGTGTCGGGAAGTGGAACCTGGACCTCGGTGACCTGGTGCCGGCGCTCAGCGTGCGCGACGCGCACGGCTCCAACGGGGAGGGCAGCACCGCGCTGGTGCACATGCCCAGCTTCGACACCGTCGACGGCGAGGGCACCACCGTGGCGCGCGGTGTCCCGGTGCGCCGCATCGGCAAGCACATGGTGTGCACCGTCTTCGACCTGATGCTCGCGCAGTATGGCGTCGCCCGCGCGGGGTTGCCCGGCGAATGGCCCACCGGCTACGACGACGCGACGCAGCAGAACACCCCGGCGTGGCAGGAAGCGATCACCGGTGTGTCGGCCGCCCAAGCCATCCGCGTCGCGCGGGAATTCGCCCACAGCGCCGAGGAATCCGGCGGCCGCTCCATGATCATCATGGGCGGGGGCATCTGCCACTGGTTCCACGCCGACGCCATCTACCGCGCGGTGCTGGCGCTGCTGATGCTGACCGGGTCGATGGGCCGCAACGGGGGCGGCTGGGCCCATTACGTGGGCCAGGAAAAAGTGCGCCCGCTCACCGGATTCCACACGATGGCGATGGCCACCGACTGGGTGCGCCCGCCGCGCCAGGTGCCCGGCGCCTCGTACTGGTACGCGCACACCGACCAATGGCGCTATGACGGTTACGGCGCGGACAAGCTGTCCAGCCCGGTGGGCCGGGGGCGCTTCGCGGGCAAGCACACCATGGACCTGCTGGCGTCGTCGGTGGCCATGGGATGGAGCCCGTACTACCCGCAGTTCGACCGGTCGAGTTTGGACGTCGCCGACGAGGCGCGCGCCGCGGGTCGCGACGTCGCCGACTACGTGGCCGAGCAGCTCGGCCAGCGCGAACTCAAACTCGCGGTGACCGATCCCGACAACCCGGTCAACTGGCCCCGGGTGCTCACCGTGTGGCGCGCGAACCTGATCGGGTCGTCGGGCAAGGGGGGCGAATACTTCCTGCGCCACCTGCTGGGAACCGACTCCAACGCATCGGCGCTGCCGCCCGAGGACGGGGTGCGGCCCGTCGACGTGACGTGCGAGGGGGACATCCCCGAGGGCAAGCTCGACCTGATGATGTCGATCGACTTCCGGATGACGTCGACGACCCTGGTTTCGGACGTCGTGCTGCCGGCGGCGACCTGGTACGAAAAGTCCGACATCTCCAGCACCGACATGCACCCCTACGTGCACGCGTTCAGCGCCGCCACCGACCCGCCCTGGGAAACTCGTTCGGACTTCGACGCTTTCGGCGCCATCGCCCGCGCCTTCAGCGCCATGGCCAAGGAGCATCTGGGCACCCGCACCGACGTGGTGCTCAGCGCGCTGCAGCACGACACGCCCGACGCGATGGCCTATCCCGATGGCACCGAATCCGATTGGCTGCGCACCGGTGCGACGCCGGTGCCGGGCCGCACCATGGGCAAGCTCACCGTGGTGGAACGTGACTACGGCGCCATCTACGACAAGTGGCTGACGCTGGGGCCGCTGGTCGACAAGTTCGGGCTGACCACCAAGGGCATCACCGTGCACCCGTTCCGGGAGGTCGAGGAGCTCGCCGCCAAGTTCGGCGTGCTCAAATCCGGTGTGGCAGCGGGCCGCCCGGCCGTGACCACCGCCGCCCGGATGGCCGACGTACTGCTGCTGCTGTCGGGGACGACCAACGGGCGCCTGGCGGTCGAGGGTTTCCACGAGCTGGAAAAGCGCACGGGACAGCGGCTGGTGCACCTGGCCGAGGGCAGCGAGGACAAGCGCATCAGTTACGCCGACACCCAGGCGCGGCCCGTGCCCGTGGTCACCAGCCCGGAATGGTCGGGCAGCGAAACGGGCGGTCGCCGCTACGCACCGTTCACCATCAACATCGAAAACCTCAAGCCGTTCCACACCCTGACCGGGCGGATGCATTTCTATCTCGCCCACGACTGGGTCGAGGAACTCGGCGAGCACCTGCCGGTCTTCCGCCCGCCGCTGGACATGGCGCGCTTGTTCGGCGCACCGACACTCGGGCCGACCGAGGACGGAATCGGGCTCACGGTGCGATACCTGACGCCGCACTCGAAGTGGTCCTTCCACTCCACCTACCAGGACAACCTCTACATGCTCTCGTTGTCCCGCGGCGGCCCGACGATGTGGATGAGCCCCGGCGACGCAGCGAAAATCCAAGTGCGCGATAACGATTGGGTCGAAGCGGTGAACGTCAACGGCATCTACGTGTGCCGGGCGATCGTCTCGCACCGGATGCCCGACGGGGTGGTGTACGTCTACCACGTCCAGGAGCGCACCATCGACACCCCGCGCACCGAAACCAACAACAAGCGGGGCGGCAACCACAACGCGCTCACCCGGGTGCGGATCAAGCCCAGCCACCTGGCCGGCGGCTACGGCCAGCACGCCTTCGCGTTCAACTACCTGGGGCCGACCGGCAACCAGCGCGACGAGGTGACCGTCGTGCGGCGCCGCAGCCAGGAGGTGACGTACTGATGAAGGTCATGGCGCAGTTGGCGATGGTGATGAACCTCGACAAGTGCATCGGTTGTCACACCTGCTCGGTGACCTGCAAGCAGGCGTGGACCAACCGGCCCGGCACCGAATACGTGTGGTTCAACAACGTCGAAACCCGTCCCGGCCAAGGCTATCCGCGCACCTACGAGGACCAGGAGCGCTGGCGGGGCGGCTGGATTCGCGACAAGAAGGGCCGGCTGCGGCTGCGCGACGGCGGCCGCATCCAGAAGCTGCTGCGCATCTTCGCCAACCCGAAGCTGCCCGTCATCGGCGACTACTACGAACCGTGGACCTACGACTACGAGAACCTGACCACGGCTCCCGCGGGTGACACGTTCCCGACCGCCGCGCCCCGAAGCGCGATCAGCGGTGAGCCGATGAAGGTTTCGTGGGGGCCGAACTGGGATGACAACCTGGCCGGCTCGTCGGAGATCCTGGCCGGGGACCCGATCTTGAAGAAGGTCAACGAGGAGATCAAGCTCAAGCTCGAAGAGACCTTCATGTTCTACCTGCCCCGGATCTGTGAGCACTGCCTCAACCCCTCCTGCGTGGCGTCGTGCCCGTCGGGCGCGATGTACAAGCGCAGCGAGGACGGCATCGTGCTGGTGGACCAGGACCGCTGCCGCGGCTGGCGGATGTGCGTGTCCGGATGTCCTTACAAGAAGGTCTATTTCAACCACAAGACGGGCAAAGCCGAGAAGTGCACGCTGTGCTATCCGCGCATGGAGGTCGGGCTGCCGACCATCTGCTCGGAGACCTGCGTGGGCCGGCTGCGCTACCTCGGCGTGGTGCTCTACGACGCCGACCGGGTGCTGGAAGCGGCGTCGGTGGAAAAAGACACCGATCTGTATCGGGCGCAGTGCGAGATCCTGCTGGACCCTAACGATCCGAACGTCATCGCCGGTGCCCGGGCCGAGGGCATCCCCGACGAGTGGATCGAGGCCGCGCAGCGTTCCCCGATCTACGCGCTGATCCACACCTACCAGGTGGCGTTGCCGCTGCACCCGGAATACCGCACCATGCCGATGGTTTGGTACATCCCGCCGCTGTCGCCGGTGGTCGACGCGGTCAGCCGTGACGGGCACGACGGGGAGGACATCGGCAACCTGTTCGGCGCGCTGGACGCGCTGCGCATCCCGATGCAATATCTCGCCGAACTGTTCACCGCCGGCGATACCGCCGTCGTGGAAGGGGTGCTGCGGCGGCTGGCGGCGATGCGCTCCTACATGCGCGACATCAACCTCGGCCGCGACACCCAGCCGCACATCCCGCATTCGGTCGGCATGACCGAAGAGCAGATCTACGAGATGTACCGGCTGCTCGCCATCGCGAAATACGAAGAGCGCTACGTGATTCCGACGGCGTTCGCCCCGCAGGCCCGTGAGCTCGAGGAGATGGGCTGTTCGTTGACGGGCGAGGGCGGCCCGGGTATGTACGAATCCGAACCGATACCGGTGTCGGTGGAAACCTTCCACGCGCTCCAGCGCGGCGGCTCCGCGGAAGCAGAACCCGCTCACGCCGCCCGGCCTCGGGTGAACCTGCTCAATTGGGACGGCGGCCAGGTGCCCGCGGGAATGTTCCCCGAGGAGCAGAAGCGGTGAGGCTGCTGTCCGCGCTCCGGGAGCGTTCCACCGGCCGGGCGATGCAGGACCGCCTGGTGTGGCAGGCGGCGTCGCTCCTGCTGGCCTACCCGGACGACGGGTTCACCGAACGCCTGGACGCCGTCGACGAAATCCTCGGCCATATCAGCGGTCCCGCGGCGACGCTCCTCGGGCAGACGGTCGCGGCGCTGCGTGCCCGTGAGCCGATGGCCGCGGCGATGGACTACGTCGCGACGTTCGATATGCGCCGGCGCGCCACCATGTATCTGACGTACTGGACCGCGGGGGACACCCGCAACCGCGGACGGGAGATGCTGGCGTTCGCCACCGCCTACCGCGAGGCGGGTGCGCAGCCACCGAGCGGCGAGGCCCCCGATCATCTGGCCGTGGTGCTCGAATTCGCCGCCACCGTCGACCCGGAGGCCGGACGGCGGCTGCTGACCCAGCACCGCGTGCCGATCGACGTGCTGCGCGGCGCCCTGGCCGAGGCCGAGTCATCGTACGGGCCGGTCGTGGCCGCGATCTGCGAGACCCTGCCGGCGGCCACCGATCAGGAGGTGCGCCGCGCCGAGCGACTGGCGCAGGCCGGGCCGCCCGCCGAAGCCGTTGGGCTGCAACCGTTTACCTTGACCGTGCCACCCCGCAAAGGAACGCCAGGTGTTTAGCAACGTCCTGTTCTGGGATATCGCCCCATACGTCACGCTGTCGGTCCTGATCGTCGGGACCTGGTGGCGCTACCGCTACGACAAGTTCGGCTGGACCTCACGATCCTCGCAGATCTACGAGTCGCGACTGCTCAGCATCGCCAGCCCCATCTTCCATTTCGGCATCCTGGCGGTCTTCGCCGGACACGTGGTGGGGCTGTTCATCCCGCCGAAGGTCACGCAGCTGATGAAGATGAGCGACCACGTCTACCACATGCAGGCGGTCATCGCCGGCTCGATCGCCGGCGTCGCGACGCTCGTCGGGATCGGGCTGCTCGTCTACCGGCGGTTCACCCGTCCCGCCGTGTCCATGGCCACCACCCGCAGCGACAAGGTGATGTATCTGGTGCTGGTGCTGGCGATCGTGGTGGGCCTGTACTGCGACCTGATCGGCACCGGCCCGCACGGCGGCGAATTCCACTACCGCTACACGGTCGGTTTGTGGTTCCGCCGGATCTGGATACTGCAGCCGCACGGCGAGGTGATGATCAACGCGCCGCTGGACTACCAGCTGCACGCGTTGATCGGCATGGTGCTGTTCACGCTGTGGCCATTCACCCGGCTGGTGCACGTGTTCAGCGCCCCGGTCGTCTACCTGTTCCGGCCCTACATCGTCTATCGCAGCCGCGAGGCGACGGGCAAGGGCCAACAACTGGTGGGCACGGCGCCGCGCCGCCGGGGCTGGTAGCCGACGGCCACGGCGCGCGCAGGCCCCGCCTCGCCGTTCGGTGTGCAACGTGGGCGCTGGTTGTGAAGCCGCGCCGGCGACACGCCGATCCGCCGCGCCGCAAGCGCACACTCAACGCCGCTGACGCACACTCAACGCCGCCGCCGGCGACCTGCCAGTTCGCTATCCACGGCCCCCGCTGCCACAATCTCCGACGTGTCATTTCGCAACGTCGCCATCGTCGCCCACGTCGACCACGGCAAGACCACCCTGGTTGACGCGATGCTGCGGCAGTCGGGTGCGCTGCACCACCGGGGGGACGACGCGGTCGAACGCCTGATGGACTCCGGGGACCTAGAGAAGGAAAAAGGCATCACGATCCTGGCCAAGAACACGGCCGTGCATCGCAAGAACCCGGACGGGACGACGACCGTCATCAACGTCATCGACACCCCGGGCCACGCCGACTTCGGCGGCGAGGTGGAGCGCGGCCTGTCGATGGTGGACGGGGTGCTGCTGCTGGTCGACGCCTCGGAGGGGCCGCTGCCGCAGACCCGGTTCGTGCTGCGTAAGGCCCTGGCCGCCCACCTTCCGGTGATCCTGGTCGTCAACAAGACGGACCGGCCGGACGCCCGGATCTCCGAGGTCGTCTCCGAAAGCCACGACCTGCTGCTCGACGTCGCCTCCGACCTCGACGAGGACGCGCAGAAGGCCGCCGAGGCCGCCCTGGACCTGCCCACGCTGTACGCCTCGGGACGGGCCGGCATCGCCAGCACGACGGAACCGGCCAATGGCGAGAACCCCGAGGGCGACAACCTCGATCCGCTGTTCGACGTGCTGCTCGAGCACATCCCGCCGCCGCAGGGTGATCCCGAAGCCCCGCTGCAGGCGCTGGTCACCAACCTGGACGCGTCGGCGTTCCTGGGCCGGCTCGCGCTGATCCGCATCTACAAGGGCCGTATCCGCAAGGGCCAGCAGGTGGCCTGGATGCGGGAAGTGGACGGCCACCCCGTCATCACGAACGCGAAGATCACCGAGCTGCTGGTGACCGAGGGCGTCGAGCGTTCCTCGACCGACGAGGCCGTCGCCGGGGACATCGTGGCCGTCGCGGGCATTCCGGAGATCATGATCGGCGACACGCTGGCCGACCCGGACCACGCGCATGCGCTGCCGCGCATCACCGTCGACGAGCCCGCGATCTCGGTGACCATCGGCACCAACACCTCGCCGCTGGCGGGCAAGGTGAAGGGGCACAAGCTGACCGCTCGCATGGTGAAGTCGCGCCTGGACGCCGAACTCGTGGGCAACGTCTCCATCAAGGTCGTCGACATCGACCGGCCCGACGCCTGGGAGGTGCAGGGCCGCGGCGAGCTCGCGCTGGCGGTCCTTGTGGAACAGATGCGCCGCGAGGGCTTCGAGCTCACGGTGGGCAAGCCGCAGGTCGTCACGCAGACGATCGACGGCAAGCTGCACGAGCCCTTCGAGGCGATGACCATCGACTGCCCCGAGGAATTCGTCGGCGCCATCACCCAGCTGATGGCCGCCCGCAAGGGCCGCATGGAAGAGATGACCAACCACGCCGCCGGGTGGGTCCGGATGGACTTCATCGTGCCCAGCCGCGGCCTGATCGGCTTCCGCACCGACTTCCTCACGCTGACCCGCGGCACCGGGATCGCCAACGCGGTGTTCGACGGCTACCGGCCGTGGGCCGGGGAGATCCGCGCCCGCCACACCGGGTCGCTGGTGTCCGACCGCGCGGGCACCATCACCCCGTTCGCCATGATCCAGCTCGCCGACCGGGGCCAGTTCTTCGTCGAGCCCGGCCAGGACACCTACGAGGGCATGGTCGTCGGGATCAACCCGCGCGCAGAGGATCTCGACATCAACGTCACCCGCGAGAAGAAGCTGACCAACATGCGGTCGTCGACCGCCGATGTCATCGAAACGTTGGCCAGGCCGCTCGAACTCGATCTCGAGCAGGCCATGGAATTCTGCGCGCAAGACGAATGCGTGGAGGTGACCCCGGAGATCGTGCGGGTGCGCAAGGTCGAGCTGGACGCCACCTCCCGGGCCCGCAGCCGGTCGCGCGCCAAGGCCCGGGGTTAACACCTGGTGGTCGGACGGGCCGCTGTGCGGCTGCTCGATACCCTGATCAGCGTGCCGAGACGCGTCCGTCGCTTGTTCATGGTGCTCGGCGGCCTCGTCTCGTTGGTCGGGCTGGTGGTTTCGGCGTGCACGGTCAACCCGCCGCCGGCGCCGCAGAGCACCGACACGCCGCACAACTCGGTGCCTCCGCCGCCCCGGGTCAGCGAGATCATCATGGGCATCGACTCGATCGGCGCGGGCTTCAATCCGCACCTGTTGTCCGACCTGTCCCCGGTGAACGCGGCGATCAGCGCGTTGGTGTTGCCCAGCGCCTTTCGGCCGGTTCCGGACACCGCCGCGCCGACGGGCTCGCGCTGGGAGATGGACCCGACGCTGTTGGTGTCCGCCGACGTGACCAGCCAGAACCCGTTCACGGTGACCTACAAGATCCGGCCGGAGGCGCAGTGGACCGACAACGCCCCCATCGCCGCCGACGACTTCTGGTACCTGTGGCGCCAGATGGTCAGCCAGCCCGGGGTCGTCGACCCGGCCGGGTATGACCTCATCACCGGCGTGCAGTCGCTGGAGGGCGGCAAGCAGGCGGTGGTGACCTTCGCCCAGCCGTATCCGGCGTGGAAGGAGTTGTTCAGCAACATCCTTCCGGCGCACATCGTCAAGGACGTGCCCGGCGGATTCGCGGCCGGGCTGGCCCGGGCCCTTCCGGTCACGGGCGGGCAGTTCCGGGTGGAGAGCATCGACCCGCAGCGCGACGAGATCCTGGTCGCCCGCAACGACCGCTACTGGGGGCCGCCGGCCAAACCCGCGCTCATCCTCTTCCGGCGCGCCGGGGCGCCCGCCGCCCTGGCCGACTCCGTGCGCAACGGCGACACCCAGGTGGCGCAGGTCCACGGCGGTTCGGCGGCCTTCGCGCAGTTGTCCGCCATTCCCGACGTCCGCACCGCCCGGATCGTGACGCCGCGGGTCATGCAGCTCACGCTGCGGGCCAACGAACCCAAACTGTCTGATACCCAAGTCCGTAAGGCGATCCTGGGGTTGCTCGACGTCGACCTGCTGGCCGCCGTCGGCGCGGGCAGCGACAACACGGTCACGCTGGATCAGGCCCAGATCCGCGCGCCGAGCGACCCCGGCTACGAGCCGACCGCGCCGCCGGCGATGACGACCGCGGCCGCGCTGACCCTGCTGCAGGGGGCCGGGTACCGGGTCGAACCCAACTCGTCCGCTTCCCCCGCGCCGACCCCGGCGAACACCGGGCCGCCCGAGGTCATCCGCGGCCGGATCAGCAAGGACGGCCAACAGCTGTCGCTGGCGATCGGGGTGGCGGCCAACGACCCGACCTCGGTGGCCGTCGCCAACACCGCCGCCGACCAGTTGCGCAACGTCGGCATCGCCGCGACCGTGCTGGCGCTGGACCCGGTCACCCTCTACCGCGACGCGCTGAACGACGGCCGCGTGGACGCGATCGTCGGCTGGCATCAGGCCGGCGGCAACCTGGCCACCCGGCTCGCCTCCCGCTACGGCTGTCCCGCGCTGCAATCGACCCAGGTCCCGTCCACCGGCGAGACGACGCCGGTCTCGTCCGCTCCCGCCGGGCCCCCACCGTCGACCGGGCCGGGCACCACGACCGCGACACCGACGTCGGCGCCCCCACCCAGCCGCCCCGCGGATCCCAACGCCCTGGTGCAGGCGCCGTCGAACCTCACCGGCATCTGCGATCGCAGCGTCCAGTCGAACATCGACGCCGCCCTCAACGGCACCAAGAGCATCAACGACGTCATCACCGCCGTCGAACCGCGGCTGTGGAACATGTCCACGGTGCTGCCGATCCTGCAGGACACCACGATCGTCGCGGCCGGACCGAGCGTGCAGAACGTCAGCCTGTCCGGAGCGGTTCCGGTCGGCATCGTCGGCGACGCCGGCCAGTGGATCAAGACCGGGCCGTAACCGCCCTCAGTCGGCGGGCGGGCGCGACGCCCGCGGCGGGATCACGGTGTCGACGATGAGGGCCAGCTCGCGCCGGTTCGGCGGCGACCCGTTCAGCAGGAAGTGCTGGTTGATCAGCGCCGAGCCGATCCGGGCGGTCAGCGGCGTGATGGCCGTCGGATCGAGGTCGCCGTCGTCCACGGCGGCCTGCAGGATCGATTCGACGATTTGCAGGCGCGGGCGCACCACGGCATCGGCGAAGATGGCCCGCATCTCGGGTTCGTGCAGGAGCTGATGGATGACGTCCAAACTGGGGAAGGCGGTCTTTCCGGCCAGCAGGTCACGCTGGGCGGTGAACATCGCCAGCAGGTTCTCCCGGGCCGAGCGGCCGGACCGCAGCTCGGGCACCGGTGGCAGCGCGAAAACCAAAGCGGCGTGCACCAGCTCGCACTTGGTGTCCCAGCGCCGGTAGAGCGCGGCCTTGCCGGTGTGGGCGCGCGCCGCGATCCCCTCCATGGTCAGGCTCCCGTACCCGACTTCGGTCAGTTCGGCCAGGGTGGCCTCGTAGAGGGCGCGTTCGAGGACCTCGCCTCGCCGGCGGCTCCGGCTGCCGGTCCGGTCTGCGTCCGTGAGCTGAGGCATTTCTTGATAGTAGCCGTGCGCGTTCCTATCTGCTGCTTGTCGGTAGGGTGCCGACCATGCCTGAGACGCCGCGGCTGCTGTTCGTCCACGCACATCCCGACGACGAAAGCCTCGGCACCGGCGCCACCATCGCCCACTACGCCGCCCGCGGCGCCGACGTCCGCGTGGTCACCTGCACGCTCGGCGAGGAGGGCGAGGTGATCGGCGATCGGTGGGCCGAACTCGCCGTCGATCGCGCCGACCAGCTCGGCGGCTACCGGATTGGCGAATTGACCGCCGCGTTGCGGGCGCTCGGGGTCGGTGGACCCCGCTATCTCGGCGGCGCGGGCCGGTGGCGCGATTCGGGCATGCGCGGCACCCCCACGCGGCACCGGCAACGATTCATCGACGCCGACGAGCGCGAGACCGTCGGCGCGCTGGTGGCCCTGATCCGCGAGCAGCGCCCCCACGTCGTCGTCACCTACGACCCGGCCGGCGGCTATGGCCATCCCGATCACGTGCACGCGCACACGGTGACGACGGCGGCCGTAGCGGCGGCCGGCTCGTCGGGCGGCGCTGCCACGTTTCCCGGCGAGCCGTGGGCCGTGCCGAAGTTCTACTGGTCGGTCTTTTCCACCCGGGCGTTCGAGGCCGGCCTGGCCGCGCTGACGCCCGAGGATCTGCGGCCGGAGTGGTCGCTCCCGTCCGAAGAGGAGTTCACGTTCGGATACGACGACGGCGACATCGACGCCGTCGTCGAGACCGATGAGGATGCGCTGGCCGCCAAGCGGGCGGCGCTCGCGGCGCACGCCACCCAAGTGGTGGTCGGGCCCACCGGTCGCGCCTGCGCCCTGTCCAACAACGTGGCCCTGCCGATCGTGGGGGAGGAGCACTACGTCCTGGCCGCCGGCGACGCGGGGGAGCGCGACGGGCGTGGCTGGGAGACGGATCTGCTCGCAGGGCTCGATCTGACCGCGACCCGTACGCGGTAGGCTGCCAAACAGGCAGCCACGGAAGGAATTCGCATGGACCCCGACCTGGACCCTAATCAGCAGCACTGGCAGGACCGGCTCGACAGCCTGCAGTGGGTTATCGGCTCGATACTCTCCAACATCGACAGCGTTCCGACCTGACCGACACCCAGCCTCGCGTCGCGTCCGTCGAGGACGGCGGCGCCACAGACCCCGCGATCCGTTTCGTTGTCCTGTCCCTCCTGGCGGTCGATGGGGTTCTGTCCGCACTAGCCGGGGCCCTGCTGCTGCCTTTCTATATCGGGACGGTTCCGTTTCCCCTCAGCGGATTGATTTCCGGGCTGGTCAACGCGGCCCTGGTGTGGGCCGCGGGGCGGTGGACCCGGTCACCCCGGTTGGCGGCGCTGCCGCTGTGGACGTGGTTGCTGACGGTGGCGGTGATCAGCATGGGCGGACCGGCCGACGACGTCATCCTGGGTGGTCGCGGCCTGATGGCCTACGGGGCCCTGCTGCTGTTGGTGCTCGGCGTCGTGCCGCCGGTCTGGGTGCTGTGGCGGCGCGGCCGCGGCGGTTGATCTCGGCCTGTGGCGAGTGGACATTTCGGCCGGGATGTCGCCCGCTTGCGCCTACGGGCGTGGGTCTACTGTTGACTGTTGCCCATACGGGACCCGCCATGGGTGTCACGAATTCACATGTTGGGACGCACGGATGAAAATCGATCGTGGGGAAGTTACACCAAGGTGCTGTTGACTCCGGGCGAGGAGCCTACCGCTTTGCCTGATCCACCGATTCCGGCGAAGGCCAGTGCGTCGAGGGCCGACGCGTCGGCGCTGCGACGGGTATTGCGGCGGGCCCGAGATGGCGTTGCACTCAACGTCGACGAGGCGGCGCTCGCGATGACCGCGCGCGGCGCGGATCTGGCCGACCTGTGCGCGAGTGCGGCGCGGGTGCGCGACGCGGGCCTGGAGTCGGCCGGACGGCGCGGCCCCGGCGGCGGGCTGCCGATCACGTACTCCCGCAAGGTCTTTATCCCGGTCACCCATCTGTGCCGCGACACCTGTCATTACTGCACCTTCGTCACCGTGCCCGGCAAGCTGCGCGCCCAGGGCGCCGGCATGTACCTCGAACCCGACGAGATCCTCGACATCGCCCGCCGCGGCGGCGAACTCGGTTGCAAGGAAGCGCTATTCACGCTGGGGGATCGGCCGGAGGATCGGTGGCCGGAGGCGCGTGAGTGGCTCGGTCAACGGGGCTACGATTCGACGCTGTCCTACGTGCGGGCGATGGCGATCCGGGTGCTCGAGGAAACCGGGTTGTTGCCACACTTGAACCCCGGCGTGATGAGTTGGTCGGAAATGGCCCGCCTCAAGCCGGTGGCGCCGTCGATGGGCATGATGCTCGAGACGACCTCGCGGCGGCTGTTCGAGACGAAAGGGCTTGCGCACTACGGCAGCCCGGACAAAGATCCGGCGGTCCGGTTGCGCGCCTTGACCGATGCGGGCCGGCTGTCGATTCCGTTCACCACCGGCCTGCTGGTCGGCATCGGCGAGACACTCGCCGAACGCGCCGACACCTTGCACGCGATCCGCAAGTCGCACAAGGAGTTCGGCCATGTGCAAGAGGTGATCGTGCAGAACTTCCGGGCCAAGGAACACACCGCCATGGCCGCGGTCCCCGACGCCGGCATCGAGGATTACCTGGCGACGGTGGCGGTGGCGCGGCTGGTGCTCGGCCCGGGGATGCGTATCCAGGCGCCGCCGAACCTGGTCTCGCGCGAGGAGTGCCTGGCGCTGGTCGGCGCCGGAGTCGACGACTGGGGCGGTGTCTCGCCGCTGACGCCCGACCACGTCAACCCGGAGCGGCCGTGGCCGGCCCTGGACGAATTGGCCGCCGTCACCGCCGAAGCCGGTTACGAGCTGGTCCAGCGGCTGACCGCGCAACCCAAATACGTGCAGGGCGGCGCGGCCTGGATCGACCCGCGGGTGTCCGGACACGTGGCGGCGCTGGCCGACCCGGCGACCGGCCTGGCCCGTGACGTCAACCCGGTCGGGTTGCCGTGGCAGGAGCCCGACGACGTCGGTTCGGTGGGCCGGGTCGACCTCAACGCGGCGATCGACAGCGAGGGCCGCAACACCGAAACCCGCAGCGATATCGACAGCGCGTTCGGCGACTGGGAATCGATCCGGGCGCACGTCCACGAGCTGGCCGCGCAGGGCGCCACAGCGCCAGAACGCCTGGACACCGACGTGCTTGCCGCGCTGCGCTCCGCGGAACGCGACCCCGCCGGGTGCAGCGACAACGAATACCTGTCACTGGCCACCGCCGACGGTCCCGCGCTGGAAGCGGTTGCCGCACTGGCGGATTCGTTACGCCGCGACACCGTCGGTGACGACGTGACGTTCGTGGTCAACCGCAACATCAACTTCACCAACATCTGCTACACCGGCTGCCGGTTCTGCGCGTTCGCGCAGCGCAAGGGCGACGCCGACGCGTATTCGCTGTCCACCGACGAGGTCGCCGACCGCGCCTGGGAGGCGCACGTCGAGGGCGCCACCGAGGTGTGCATGCAGGGCGGCATCGACCCCGAGCTGCCGGTCACCGGCTACGCCGACCTGGTCCGGGCCGTCAAGGCGCGGGTGCCGTCGATGCACGTGCACGCGTTCTCTCCGATGGAGATCGCCAACGGTGTGACCAAGAGCGGGTTGAGCGTTCGCGACTGGCTGACCAGCCTGCGCGAGGCGGGCCTGGACACCATCCCGGGCACCGCCGCCGAAATCCTGGACGACGAGGTGCGCTGGGTGCTGACCAAGGGCAAGTTGCCGACGTCGATGTGGATCGAGATCGTCACCACCGCGCACGAGGTCGGGCTGCGGTCGTCATCGACGATGATGTACGGCCACGTCGACAGCCCGCGCCACTGGGTGGGCCATCTCAACGTGCTGCGCGACATCCAGGACCGCACCGGCGGTTTCACCGAGTTCGTGCCGCTACCGTTCGTGCACCAGAGTTCGCCGCTGTATCTGGCCGGCGCGGCCCGGCCCGGACCCACCCATCGCGACAACCGAGCCGTACACGCGCTGGCGCGAATCATGTTGCACGGCCGCATCTCCCAGATCCAGACCAGCTGGGTCAAGCTCGGTGTCGAGCGCACGCAGGTGATGCTCAACGGCGGCGCCAACGACCTGGGCGGCACGCTGATGGAGGAAACCATCTCGCGCATGGCCGGTTCGGAACACGGGTCGGCCAAGACGGTCGCCGAGCTGACCGCGATCGCCGAGGGCATCGGGCGACCGGCGCGCCAGCGCACCACCGACTACACACCGTTGGCCGCCTGACCGCTTGCCGGGCGGGCGCGACGGGTATACCCGACACCGTGACGCGACGAGTTGACGACGACCGGTTCCCGGAGTGGCGGCCATTCGCGGATGCCGTGCAACGGCACGGCCCGGACGCCGGAACCTGGTGTGAGGCCTGGACGGTGCG
Organism: Mycobacterium paraintracellulare; assembly: GCF_000276825.1. Taxonomy (NCBI): domain Bacteria; kingdom Bacillati; phylum Actinomycetota; class Actinomycetes; order Mycobacteriales; family Mycobacteriaceae; genus Mycobacterium; species Mycobacterium paraintracellulare. The sequence goes on from NC_016948.1 coordinate 1,233,128, forward strand.
CGACATCGTCGTCCATCAGGCCGGAAACGCCGAGGAACTCGCCCGGGTGCTCGGCGGCCACCTCGCCGGCCAGCCGGTGGCCACCCGCGGGTTCGAGGAGCGCGAGGGCCCGTTGCGCGCCTTGAACGACGCGGACCTGTGGGACGCGCTGCTGGACCGGATGGCCGCCCTCGGTGACGTCGCGGAGGCGGCCGAAGGGGTGCCCGCCGACACCGACGTCGCCTGGACCGGCCGCACCATGAAGGTGCCGTGGTTCGCCGAGCACATGCGCGAAGAGCTCGTCCTGCACAGCTGGGACATCACCGGCGACGAGCCCGCGGCCCAGGCGAGGCTGGCCGAACCGTGGATGACGACGCACAGCGTGCTCGCCGTTGGCAAGCCGCTGCTGGCCAAAGGCGCCAGACAGCTGGAGGTCGGCGAGCGGATCGACGCCCGGCTGCGGGCCGAGGGCACCGACGACATCGTTCTGACGGCCGGCGCGGATCAGGTCACCATCGGGTTCGCCGAGCCGGACGGCCCGGCGACCCTGGATACCGATGCGGCCGCGCGGGTGCTGCTGCTGTGGGGGCGCAGGCCCGCCGACCCGTCACGCATTCGCAGCCGCGTCGGACCGGAAACATTGGGACGCGTGCGCCGCCTGCTCGGCGGCTACTGAACCGCTTCGTGCGAAGCGGTCGGCTCAGTAGTTGTTACAGGTGACCGCGACCTGGTTGATCGTGTTGTAGTACTTCTGCGCCGCCGGCATGGCCTGGATCTGCTGGGCCATCTGCTCGCGCTTGGGCGGCGGCGCTGCCAGGAAGTTGCGGATGTAGGACTGCGCCACGGGCGACGAGTTCAACTGCTGGGCAGCTGCCGGGTCGGTCGCGTTGAGCGCCGCAATCACCTGTCCGTAGTTACAGGTGGTGTTGATGATCGCGTCCGTGGGGTCGGCGGAAGCGATCCCGGCCGCGGCGGTCAACGCCACTGCCGCGCTGCCAACCGCAACGCCCAATTTGCTCAACGACACCCTCATGTGTGGACACCTTCCCCAGTTAATGCACCGCTCTTACGGCGAGAAAATCTGCCCAGCGGTTGCCGTCCTTCCGATGAGATTACCAGGCCCCGCGAGCGTGCTTGCAACGCAACAGATACCGAAGCCTACCCCGGGGCCGAGACTCTGCGCAGGTCAGCGCGTTGGTCGTAGTGTTCGCCCTTGGCGAAACGGGGGCCGCGTGCGGGCCCCGAGACTGTCAGTCTTAAATCGGTATTCCGACAGGCGCGCCAAATGGTTGACCTGTATCTGCAACGTCTAGTATCAGTAACCGAAAGCTTCACCGGAAGAGGACGGACGCGCCGGTGCGAGCTGAACAGCAGCCCACATTGAGTAGTACATGGAGGAGACGTCTGTGACGTACACGATCGCCGAACCCTGTGTCGACATCAAGGACAAGGCCTGTATCGAGGAGTGCCCGGTCGACTGCATCTACGAAGGCGCCCGGATGCTCTACATCCACCCCGACGAATGCGTCGACTGCGGCGCGTGCGAGCCGGTCTGCCCCGTCGAAGCGATCTACTACGAAGACGACGTGCCGGACCAGTGGAGCCAGTACACGCAGATCAACGCCGACTTCTTCGCCGAGCTGGGATCGCCCGGCGGCGCCGCCAAGGTCGGCATGACCGAGAACGACCCGCAGGTGGTCAAGGACCTGCCACCGCAGGGCGAAGGCGACTGAGCGACCCGGTGCCACACCAGCTCAAAAAGCGGCGGCCCGCCGTGTCGGCGTCCCTGCCGGAATTCCCCTGGGACACGCTGGCCGACGCGAAAGCGCAGGCCAGCGCCCACCCCGACGGGATCGTCGACCTCTCCGTCGGCACCCCGGTCGACCCGGTCGCCCCGGTGATCTCCGACGCGCTGGCCGGGGCCGGCGCGGCGTCGGGGTATCCGGCCACCGCGGGCACCGCCCGGCTGCGCGAAGCGGCGGTCGCAGCCCTGGCCCGGCGGTTCGGTGTGACCGGGCTGGCCGAGGCCGACGTGCTGCCGGTGATCGGCAGCAAGGAGCTCATCGCCTGGCTGCCGACCTTGTTGGGCCTGGGCTCCGCGGACATGATCGTGGTGCCCGAGCTGGCATACCCGACCTATGACGTCGGAGCGCGGCTGGCCGGGGCGCGGGTGCTGCGCGCGGATTCGCTCACCCAGCTGGGCCCGCAATCGCCGGCGCTGTACTACCTGAACTCGCCGAGCAACCCGACCGGGCGGGTCCTGGGCGTCGACCACCTGCGCAAAGTCGTCGGATGGGCCCGCGACCGGGGTTGCCTGGTGGCCTCCGACGAGTGCTACCTCGGCTTGGGCTGGGACGCCCAACCGCTGTCGATCCTGCATCCGTCGGTCTGCGACGGCGACCACACCGGGCTGCTGGCGATCCATTCCCTGTCGAAGAGCTCGTCGCTGGCCGGGTACCGCGCCGGCTTCGTCGCCGGTGATTCCGACCTCGTCGCCGAGCTGCTCGCCGTGCGCAAGCACGCCGGGATGATGGTGCCGAGGCCGGTGCAGGCCGCCATGGTGGCCGCCCTGCAGGACGACGCGCACGAGCTGCAACAGCGGCAGCGCTACGAGCGGCGCCGGGCCGCCCTGTTGCCGGCCCTGCGCGCGGCCGGCTTCGCGGTCGACTATTCCGAAGCCGGCCTCTATCTCTGGGTCACCCGCGGCGAGTCCTGTCACGACAGCGTCGCCTGGCTGGCGCAGCGCGGCATCCTGGTGGCCCCCGGCGAGTTCTACGGCCCGCGCGGCGCACAGCATGTGCGCGTTGCCCTGACGGCCAGCGACGAGCGGATCGCTGCCGCGGTGCGCCGGCTCGCCTGACCGTCCGCAGTGCGCGCGCCGCCGCGGGCGGTCCGAACGTGCACAATGCTTCGGAGGCGTTTCACGTTCTTGAACCTCGGGTAAGGACGGTGCTTGTGACCAGTTCGACCGGCAAGCTGCGCATCCCGCTCTCGGTCGGGGACGTCGCCAGGCGTGTGTTTTTGGGAAAGCCACTGATCACCGAGGACATCGCGTCGGAGAAGTTGTCCAATGGCGTTGCGCTGGGAGCGCTTTCGCCGGACGCGGTGTCATCGGTCGCCTACGGTCCCGAGCAGATCCTGATCGAACTGTTGCCGCACGCCGGGTTGGCGGCGTTTCTCCTGTTGCTTCCGATCACCGGCGTCATCCTGCTCATCCTCGTGCTGGTGGCCGCCTCGTACCGGCAGGTGGTCATGGCCTACACCCGGGCCGGCGGCTCCTACATCGTGGCGCGCGACAACTTCGGGCCCCGCGTCGCTCAGATCGCCGCGGCGGCCCTGCTGATCGACTACGTGGTGACCGTCGCGGTGCAATCGGCGGCGGGGACGGTCGCGGTGGTCTCGGCGATCCCCGCGTTGGGTCCCTACAGCCTGGCGATCACGGTCGGCGTGGTGCTCATCATCTGCTACGCGAACCTGCGTGGATTGCGGGAAGCGGGAATGCCGTTCGCGGTGGCGACCTACTCGTTCATCGCCATGGTCGCGCTGACCATCCTGGTCGGAGTCGTCCGCGTAATCGGCGGGGGTTTACCGCTCTACGACCCGGCGCACACGGCAGGGGCCGTGCCGGTTCATCAGAGCAACGGGTTGGTGCTGGGCGCGACGATTCTGGTGTTGTTGCGCGCATTCGCCAACGGGGGTTCGTCGCTGACCGGCGTCGAGGCCATCTCCAACACGGTCGACTACTTCCGAAAGCCCCAGGGCCGCAACGCCCGTCGGGTGCTCACGGCGATGGCCTGCATACTGGGCTTCCTGCTCGCCGGGGTCGCCTACCTGGCCCACGTCACCCACGCCACCCCGTATTTGACCGAATATCCCTCGGTCTTGTCGCAGATCGGTCGTGCCGTCTACGGCAACGGCGTGGTCGGTGACGTGTTCTACGTCCTGGTCCAGGCCTCGACGGCGGCCATCTTGTTCACCGGCGCGAACACCAGCTTCAACGGCTTCCCGGCCCTGGCCAGCTTCGTCGCCGAAGACCGTTTCCTGCCACGGCAACTGACGAAACGCGGTCACCGCCTGGTGTTTTCGAACGGGATCATCACGCTCACCACGCTGTCGGTGGCGCTGCTGGTGGTGACCGGCGGCTCGGTCAACGCGCTGGTTCCCTTCTACGCGATCGGCGTGTTCACCGGATTCTCGATGGCCGGCTACGGCATGACCAAGCACCACTTGACGCATCGCGAACCGGGATGGCGGCACCGGCTGGCGATCAACCTGTCCGCGGCGATCCTGTCGACGATCGTGGTGGGCATCTTCGCGGTGGCGAAGTTCACCGAGGGCGCCTGGCTGGTGGTCGTCGTGTTCCCGCTGCTGGTGTTCGTCCTGACGCGGCTGAACCGCGAATACCGCGCCGAGGCCGCCATTCTCGAGATGTTCCGCACCGATCGCCCGGAACTGGTGAAGTACGCGCGGCACAAGGTGCTGGTGTTCGTCGACTCGGTCGACCTCGCGGTGATCGAAGCGTTGCGCTACGGCCGCGGACTGCGGGCCGACGAACTGGTTGCCGTGCACTTCATGGTCGACCCCGCCCACGCCACGCAACTGCGAAACCGTTGGGACCACTTCGGTCTCGACACACCGCTGCGAATCGTGGACTGCCCCGACCGGCGGATCAGCAGGTCGGCGCAGCTGCTGGTCGCCAAGGCGCGCGACGAGCAACCGGACACCAACGTGACGGTCCTCCTGCCGCGCCGGACATTCGCGCCACTGCTGGGGCGGCTGTTGCACGACCGGACCGCGGACAAGGTCGCCCAGGCCGTCAGCCTCATCCCCGACGCCGCGGCGACGATCGTGCCCTATGACGTGGAATCGCGGATCAGGGAGGCCTACCCGGACTCGTTCGAACAGCGCATCGCGCAGCAGATCGACAAGATCCAGGCCTGGGTCTCGCAGGACGAGGACGAGAAGGTCGAGGCCTACGAACACCCCGAACGGCCGTCGTCGGTGATCATGGTGGCCGGCCTGATCTCCGGGCAGCGCGCCACCATCGAAGGACGCGTCAGCGAGGTCGAAGACGTCGCCGAACGCGGGCGAACCCGGCGAGAGATCGTCGTCGGGGACAGCAGCGGGGAGATCACCGTGACGTTCCGCCCCGGGCGCGGGGGCGCCGACATCCAGCCCGGTCAACTGTTGCGGATCAGCGGCAAGGCCCGGCAGGCCGGCCAGCGTTCCCTGTCGATGGTCGATCCGACCTATCAGATCATCGAGGATCCGGCGAAGGAGGCCGAGTCCGGGGCCCCCGAACAAGCCGACCAGTCTTAGCGTCGGTGTGAAACGCACTGCGCAGCAAGGTATTTCGAACTTTCTGTCCCGGCGCTCCCGCCCGCCGCGGCGGCCCCCTGGTGCCGCGGACGAAATTGTTTAATCCCGCTAACTGACGTGGCTCCGGTGGGTAAACTGACGCCTGCACAATTACGCCCGACCGCGTGAGAAGCGATGGTGCGCCCGATGCTCACGGGTGGTCGGGCGAGAAGAGGGGACTGCGCTTTGCGTGCCGCGAACGCCACACCGGTGGCCGTCATCGGGATGGCCTGCCGACTTCCCGGGGGGATCGATTCCCCGCAGGGCCTTTGGGAAGCGTTGCTGCGCGGTGACGATTTCGTCGGCGAGATCCCCGCGGACCGGTGGGACGCGGACCTGTACTACGACCCCGAGCCCGGTGTGCCCGGCCGCTCGGTGACCCGGTGGGGGGCGTTCCTCGACGACGTCGGGGGCTTCGACTGCGACTTCTTCGGGATGACCGAGCGTGAGGCCATCGCGGTCGACCCGCAACACCGCCTGCTGCTGGAAACGTCGTGGGATGCCGTCGAGCACGCCGGCCTCGCCCCCGGGTCCCTGGCCCAGACGCAGACCGGCGTGTTCGTCGGCCTGACACACGGCGACTACGAACTCCTGTCCGCCGATTGCGGCGCCGCCGAAGGACCATACGGGTTCACCGGCACCAGCAACAGCTTCGCGTCCGGACGGGTCGCCTACGCACTGGGGTTGCACGGTCCGGCGGTCACGGTGGACACGGCGTGCTCGTCGGGGTTGATGGCCGTCCACCAGGCGTGCGGCAGCCTGGCCGCCGGCGAAAGTGACCTCGCTCTGGCCGGTGGCGTGGTGGTGACCCTGGAACCACGCAAGTCCGTTTCGGGTTCGCTGCAAGGCATGCTCTCCCCGACCGGCCGTTGCCACGCCTTCGACGTGCGGGCCGACGGCTTCGTCTCCGGCGAGGGCTGCGTCATGCTGCTACTCAAGCCGCTCGACGATGCGCAACGCGACGGCGACCGCATCCTGGCGGTGCTGCGCGGCACGGCCGCCAACCAGGACGGCCGCACCGTGAACATCGCGGCGCCCTCGGAAACGGCCCAGGTCGCCGTTTACCGAAAGGCGTTGGGCGTGGCGGACATCGACCCGAGGACAATCGGCTACGTCGAGGCGCACGGCACCGGCACCCCGGTCGGCGACCCGATCGAGTTCTCCAGCCTGGCAGCCGTGTACGGAACCGACGGGCCCTGTGTGCTGGGGTCGGTGAAGACCAACTTCGGCCACATGCAGTCGACGTCCGGGCCACTGGGGTTGATGAAGGCGATTCTCGCGCTGCAGCACGGCGTGGTGCCGCGGAATCTGCACTTCACCCGGCTTCCCGATGAGATGGCCCGGATCGAGACGGACCTGTTTGTGCCGCAGTCGAATACGCCGTGGCCCACCGGCTCCGCTCACCCGCGCCGCGCCGCGGTGTCGTCCTATGGAATGTCCGGCACCAACGTGCACGCCATCGTGGAGCAGGCGCCGGCAGACGCCCCCGCGCGGGCACCCGATGGTCCGGACACGCCCGGACCAGTTGGGCCACAACTATTTCCGTTGTCGTCCACCTCGGCCGAGCAGTTGCGCGTCACGGCCGCCCGGCTCGCGAGTTGGGTCGACGAGCAGCGCAGCGCCGGCCCCGACCGCGACACCGGCGCCGCCCTGTGGGATCTGGGCTACACGCTATCGCGCCGCCGCGCGCACCGACCGGTACGGACGGTGGTGTGCGCGAACACCTTTGACGAGTTGAGCGCGAGGCTACGCGCAGTCTCCGACAACGATTTTCCGTACGAGCCAGCCGTGGGCCACGACGACCGCGGACCGGTGTGGGTGTTCTCCGGGCAGGGTTCGCAATGGCCGCGGATGGGCGTCGAACTGCTGGCCACCGAACCGGTGTTCGCCTCCACGATCGCCGCCATCGAGCCGTTGATCGCCGGCGAATCTGGGTTTTCGGTCACCCAGGCCATGACGGCGCCGCAGACGGTGACCGGCATCGACAGGGTCCAGCCGACGATCTTCGCCATGCAGGTCGCGCTCGCCGAGACGATGAAGTCCTACGGGGTGCGCCCCGGTGCCGTCATCGGCCATTCGCTCGGCGAAGCCGCGGCGGCCGTGGTCGCCGGCGGGTTATCGCTCGACGACGGCGTCAAGGTGATCTGCCGCCGCTCGCGGCTGATGGGGCGGGTCGCCGGCAGCGGCGCCATGGCATCGGTGGAACTGCCGGGCCAGCAAGTCCTTTCGGAACTGTCCATCCGCGGAATCTCCGACGTCGTGCTCTCGGTGGTCGCCTCGCCGACGTCGACCGTCGTCGGCGGCGAGGCCCAGGCCATCCGCGACCTGGTCGCGGCATGGCAGGAGCAGGATGTGCTGGCACGCGAGGTGGCGGTGGACGTCGCCTCGCATTCACCGCAGGTGGAGCCGATCCTCGACGAGCTGGTCGAGGCGCTCGCGGACCTGCGGCCGGCGGCCCCCGAGGTCGCGTACTACTCCGCCACCCTGTGGGACCCACGCGAACGGCCGTCCTTCAGCGCCGGCTACTGGGCCGAAAACCTGAGGCACACCGTGCGATTCGCGGCCGCCGTGCAAGCCGCCCTCAAAGACGGCTTCCGCGTCTTTGGTGAGCTGTCGCCGCATCCGCTGCTCACCCACGCTGTCGAGCAGAACGCCGCCAGCCTGGACATGCCCATCGCCGCGCTCGCGGCCATGCGCAGAAGCGAGCCGGAGGCACCACCCGCTTGCGGGGGACAGCTCCCAGTTGGCTTGCGCGGTTTGGTCGCCAACGTGCACAGCGCCGGCGCGCTGGTGGACTTCTCCGTCCAATACCCCAGTGGGCGTTTGGTGGACGCACCGCTGCCGACGTGGACGCATCGCCGGCTGTTGCTGAGCCGCGAGTCGGTGGAGCGGGCGCACGGAGCCTCGCTGCGGGCCGTCCACCCGCTGCTCGGTGCGCACGTGCATCTGCGCGAGGAGCCCGAGCGCCACGTGTGGCAAGGGGAGGTCGGCACCGACGCCCACCCGTGGCTCGCCGACCACCAAATCCACGGAGTGGCAGCGTTTCCCGGCGCTGCCTACTGCGAAATGGCGCTCGCGGCCGCCGCCGCGGCGCTCGGCGAACGCGCCGAGGTGCGCGACGTCACGTTCGAGCGGACGCTGTTGCTGGCCGACCACACGTGGGCTTCTTCAACCGCCACGATCTCCGCGCCCGGGGCCCTCGACTTCACGGTGGACACGCACGAAGAAGGCGAACGCCTCCGCCGCGCCACCGCCGTCCTGCGCGTCGCCGCCGACGATGCGGGACCCGAGCCGCCCCCACACGACCTGGACACGCTGATCGCCAATCACCCGACCCGCATGGAGGGCGCCGAGTTGCGGAAGGCCTTCGACGCCATCGGCATTCAGTACGGGCCCGCGTTCTCGGGTCTGTCCGCGGTGCTGGTCGGCGACGCGGACACCACGACGGTGCTCGCGGAAGTCGCGCTGCCGGGGGCGATCCGCTCGCAGCAGTCGGCCTACTGCTCGCACCCGGCGCTGCTCGACGCCTGCTTCCAGTCCGTGGTCGTCGCACCGGAGGTGCAACAGGCCGGCGACGGCGCTCTGCTGTTGCCGGTGGGGGTGCGCCGGCTGCGCAACCACCACTCGACGCGCAACGCGCAATACTGCCTCACCCGGGTCACCTCCTCGCGCCCCGGCGAGTGCGAGGCCGACATCGACGTGCTGGACCAATCCGGGACGGTGCTGCTGACCGTCGAGGGGCTACGGCTGGCCGGCGGCACGTCGGAACGCGAACACGCCCACCGGCTGCTCAACGAGCGGTTGTTGACCATCGAATGGGAGCCCCGCGAACTGCCCGAGCCGGCGCACAGCGAGCGCGGATCCTGGCTGCTGCTCAGCACGTCCGACGCCGCCGAAGGCCACGACCGCCTGGCCGCACAACTCGCCGAAGCCCTGAATACCGATGGGGCGCAATGCGCGACGGCACCCGTCGGATCGGTGGACACCGCACAGTTGCGTTCGCTGCTGACCGGTGGCGGCCGGACCGCCCCCGACGGCCACGGGCCCCTCAAGGGGCTGGCCGGCGTCGTCGTGGTGACCGCGGCCCCCGGCGACCACCCGGACGACCCCCAGGGCCGCCGGCGCGGCCGCGACTACGTGTCGCACCTGGTGACCATCGCCCGCGAACTCTCGGATCTTCCCGGGGAATCGCCGCGGTTGTTCGTGGTGACCCGTAACGCGGCGAGCGTCACAGCCGGCGACGCGCCGAACCTGGCGCAGGGCGGCCTGCGCGGACTGATGCGGGTGATCGATTCGGAGCACCCGCATCTGAGCGCCACCCAGATCGACGTCGACGACGCCACCGGCCCGGAAAAGCTTGTGCTGCAACTGAAGAGCGGCTCCGAAGAGGACGAGACCGCCTGGCGCGACGGTCACTGGTACACCGCCCGGCTGCGGCCCGGTCCGCTGCGTGCGGCCGAACGGCGCACCACCGTCGTCGACCACGAGCGTGACGGCATGCGGCTAGAGATCCGCACCCCCGGCGACCTGGAATCGCTGGAATTCACCGCGTTCGACCGGGTTCCGCCCGGACCCGGCGAGATCGAGGTGGCGGTCACCTCGTCGACCATCAACTTCGCCGACGTGCTCGTGGCGTTCGGGCGCTATCCGACGTTCGAGGGCTACCGGCAGCAATTGGGCGGCGACTTCGCCGGCGTGGTCACCGCCGTCGGGCCGGGCGTCACCGAGCACGAGGTCGGCGACCGCGTCGGCGGGGTGTCCCGGCACGGCTGCTGGGGCACCTTCGTCATCGCCGACGCGCGGCACGCGGTGACACTGCCCGCCGGGGTGCCGCTGGAAGACGCCGCCGCGGTGGCGACCGCGTCGGCGACCGCGTGGTACGGCCTGCACGACCTGGCCCGGATCGCCCCGACGGACAAGGTGCTGATCCACTCCGGCACCGGCGGCGTCGGGCAGGCGGCCATCGCGATCGCCCGGGCCGTCGGTTGTGAGATCTTCGCGACCGCGGGCAGCCCGCAGCGGCGAGAACTGTTGCGCACCATGGGCATCGAACACGTCTACGACTCGCGCAGCACGGAATTCGCCGACCAGATTCGCCGCGACACCGACGGATACGGGGTCGACGTGGTGCTCAATTCGCTGCCCGGCGCCGCGCAGCGGGCGGGCATCGAACTGCTGGCCTTGGGTGGCCGCTTCATCGAACTGGGCAAGCGCGACATCTACGGCGACAGCCGTCTGGGGCTGTTCCCGTTCCGCCGCAACCTCTCGCTGTTCGCCGTCGACCTGGCGCTGCTGACCGTCAGCCACCCGCACACCGTTCGGCGCCTGCTGACCACGGTGTACCAGCGCACCGCGGCGGGCAAGTTGCCGTTGCCGCGCTGCACCCGCTATCCGATCCACGACGCCGCCGCCGCGGTGCGCCTGGTCGCCTCCGCCGGGCACACCGGCAAGGTGGTGCTCGACGTGCCGCGCGCGGGCACCAGCGTGGCGACGGTGCCCCCGGAAAAGGTCCGGCCGTTCCGCGCCGACGGCGCCTACATCATCACGGGCGGGATCGGTGGCCTGGGCCTGTTCCTGGCCGGGAAGATGGCTTCGCGTGGCGGCGCGGCGGGCTGCGGCCGGATCGTGCTCAACTCCCGCTCGCAACCCAACGAGCAAGCGCGCCAAGCCATCGAGCGCCTCCGCGCCGCCGGGGCCGATGTCGTGGTGGAGTGCGGTGACATCGCCGAGCCGCGGACCGCCGAACGGCTGGTGGCGTGCGCGACGGCCACCGGGCTACCGGTGCGGGGGGTGCTGCATGCGGCGGCCGTCGTCGAGGACGCCACGCTGGCGAACGTCACCGATGAACTCATCGACCGGTGCTGGGCGCCAAAGGTGCACGGCGCGTGGAACCTTCATCAAGCGACCGCGGGCGAACCGCTGGATTGGTTCTGTTCCTTCTCGTCGGCCGCCGCGCTGGTGGGTTCGCCGGGGCAGGGCGCCTACGCCGCGGCCAACAGCTGGCTGGACGCGTTCGCCTATTGGCGCCGCGCTCAGGGCCTGCCGACCACCGCGATCGCGTGGGGGGCATGGTCAGAGGTCGGCCGCGCGACGTCCCTCGCCGACGGCGCCGGGATGGCGGTCAAGCCGGCCGAGGGTTTTCGCGCATTCGAGACGCTGCTGCGCTACGACCGCCCCTACTCGGGCTACGCGCCGATCATGGGCACGCCGTGGCTGACCTCTTTCGCGCAACGCAGCCGCTTCGCCGAGGCGTTCGGGTCGGTGGGGCAGGGTAATCCGGACACGGGCAAGTTCCTCGCCGAGCTGCAGGCGTTGCCGCGCGAGGAATGGCCGTCGGCAATCCGACGGCTGGTATCCGGCCAAATCAGCCTCTTGCTGCGGCGCACAATCGATCCGGATCGCCCGCTATCCGACTACGGCCTGGATTCGCTGGGAAATCTGGAGCTGCGGACCCGCATCGAAACCGAGACGGGCGTGCGCATCAGCCCCACCAAGATCACCACCGTCCGCGGTTTGGCGGACCACCTGTGCGACGAGCTGGCGGGTTTGGAAGCGGCGCCGTCGGCGTCTTGACTCGCGGTGTCGCTACCCGCCGTACGCCGGGCGCGGCATCTTGAAGATGCGACGTCCGTTGCGTAACACCGGGACACCGGCCTGCCCCGCGGTGCGCGTCGCGGGCAGGGGTCCCGGGACGTTGGAAGGGTCCGCCGCGGACGCCGACGCTGCTCGAAACATGGTGTCCGGCAACGGTTTGAGTGCGATACCGGCGGTGGGCGCGGGATTCGCAACCGTCCAGGTCTGCGGGACGGACAGCTTGCCCACCAGTGCCGCCCGGCCCAGGCCACCCAGCACGGGACCGCGGACGCCCGCGACTTGCGGCACCGCGGGCGCGGGGATGTCCGGCACGATGGGCACCCCGCCCTCGGCGGCCTTGGCGGCCTGGATATCGGAAAGGTCTAGCCCGTAACCCAATTGCCCCCATCCCAGCAGTGTGCGGGCCCCGGCCAGAAACGTCTGTCCCGGTGTGGTGATGAGTGTGTTGAAGTCGTCGACCGAACCGATAAGGGACAGACCGGATCCGGCCGCCGGCGCCTCGCCAAGGCCGGCCGAGGAAGCGTTCGTGACCACGCCCGACGCCAGCGCCGCGCGGGCCTGACCCGCGGCCGTGCCCACGGCTTCGTTGACCGCGGCGGCCTGGGCCGATTGGCCGTGCGCATTCGTGGTGCGGGGCGGCTCGGTGAACGGCGTGAAAACGGTGGCTGCCGACGACGTTGCGGCGTAGCCGTACATGGCGGTGGCATCCTGCGCCCACATCTCGGCGTAGGCGGTCTCGGTGGCCGCGATCGCCGCGGCGTTCTGTCCGAAGAAGTTGGTCGCGATCAGGGTGAGGAGCGCAAATCGGTTGGCGGCCACCACATGTGGCGGCACCGTTGCGGCGAAGGCCGCCTCATAGGCGGCGGCTGCGCGTGCCTGCGCGGCGGTCTGGCCGGCCTGGGCCGCCGTGGTGGACGCCCACGCCACATACGGTTCGACCGCGGCGGCCATTGCCGTGGCAGCATCGCCGGACCACGCGCGTCCACGCAGTTCCGAAAGCGTGGCGGAGTAGCCGGCGGCGTGGGACTCCAGTTGCGCCGCCAGCGCGTCCCACGCCGAGGCGGCGGCCGACATCGGGGCCGAGCCCGGGCCGGCATACATTCTGGCCGAGTTGATCTCGGGCGGCAGCGCCCCGAAATCAAGCATCGGCGATCCTTTCTGAACAAGCGCACACGCGGTCGCTGCAGGTCCATGCCTGCACTGAAGAGTGGAAGTGGCGGCTATCCGCCCGCGGAAGGACGCGGCATCTTGAATTGGCGTGGGGCCACCCGCAAGACGTTGTTGACCGAGGGCCGCGACAGCAGCGCCGAGGATGCCCCCGCACCCGCCGCCGGAGCCCCGCCCCACATATTGGTCGCCGGCCCTTCGTGCCATGACGGCCCACCGTCGAGCTCGGCATCCGACAGCCAATGCGACTCGGCGACGGTGGCGATCGTCGGGTTCGTCGCCGCCCAGCTCTGCGGGACCGACAGCCGCCCCACCGCGCTCGCGCTGCCCGTGCTCGCGAGGGTCGGCCCGGCGACGCCCGCCGTGCCGGTCGAGACACTCGCCGCCGCGGCGGGGGCGGCGGCTTTGGCGGCTTCGCTCGCCGCCTGCAGGTTGGCGCGGAAGGCCCCGGTGCCGAAGGTGCCCGCCGACGTGACGGTGCGGCTCATGGCGTCGCCGAGATTCACCGGCGCCGTCAGCGTGTTGAAATCGTCGACGGCGTCGAGGGCGGAGCCTGTCGAAGTGCCGCCAGAAGGTGGCGTTTCGGAGAGGTTTTGCAACTTCTGCGGCACGGTCGACATCGTCCGGGACAACGCGGCATGAGATTGCGACGCGGCCGAGCCGTTCGTGGCCTGGGCGACCGCGGCGGCTTGCCCGGGCTGGCCGTCGGCGTTGGTGGTCCGCGGAGGCTCGTGGAACTGCGTCAGCGTCGTCGCGCCCGACGACGAGGCGGCGTAGCCGTACATGGCGGCGGCATCCTGGGCCCACATCTGTTCGTAGGCGCCCTCGGTCGCCCCGATCATCGCGGTGTTCTGTCCCAGGAGGTTGCTCGCGACCAGTTGCGCCAGGAGGGTGCGGTTGGCCGTGACCAGCGCGGGCGGCACCGTCGCGCCGAAGGCCGCCTCGTAGGCGGCCGCCGCGGCCCGCGCCTGGCTGGCCGCCTGTTCGGCCTGGGCCCCCGCGGCCGCCAGCCATGCCACGTACGGGGCCGCCGCGGTGGCCATCGCGGCCGCGGCGCTGCCGGTCCAGCTCTCACCTTCCAGCTGGGCGATCACCGCGGAGTACCCGCGCGACGCGGTCTCCAGCCCGTTGGCCAGCACGTCCCAGGCGGCCGCCGCGGCGACCATCGGCGCCGAGCCGGGGCCGGCATACATTCTGGTCGAGTTGATTTCTGGTGGCAGGGCCCCGAAATCGAGCATTGGTACTTCCTCTTCGTCGGTCGGCCCCGGGAGCATTCCGCCACCAGGCGGCAGAGCCGACTGGCGGTGAACCCGGGACCGTCGCTAGCTCTCGCGGGCGACGACGGCCTCGTGCGTTGCGGCCCAGGCGCGTCGACGAGCAGGCAATGGCAAGCGAGTCAAGGGACTTGATCATCGGAATGTTAAATGAAATTTACTTGGTGTTTACGGCCGCCTCGGCGTCGCCTCGTCTGCTGCAAATTTGCCGGCGACGTTGCGGCATGTTCGCCGGATTGTCGACGATCGAGGCTCACGCGCGGTTATGACGGGCTTGCGCGTCTGGCGTCCTGGCCCTTTGGCGCCCGGGGCGGCGTGAAAGCAAATTTTTCTCTGCTTGAGTAAAACCCAACGACCCGCATTCGACGGCCAGAAGCGGTTGACGCACAAGCGATCGACAGCCGGGGTCACCAGCGGGCCGAGTGTCGACGCGCTCGTCAGTTAATTGCGTCCCGGGCCGGCGTTGTAGCAAACACGGGTCACCTCCCGGCGTCACGGCGAAGACCGCGCCGGCCGGCGTCGCTCGACCCCTGGGGATTTCGTTTGCTGGCCGAACCCCGTGCGGGGACCGCGGGGGCGCGATCCCCGCCGCCAAAAACTCCGTAAGTTGACCATCTTTACTTGTAGGCTGGTTCTGATCGGGTTTGGTTGATAAGCAATATGGTGAAGGTGTGTGGCGGCGGCGCCGTAGCTGCGCATCGACTTCGTTGCGAACAGGATCGAGAAATGCCGAACAACATCACCTGGCACGAACACAAGATCAGCCGCGGCGAGCGCGAGGAACTCAACGGCCACCAGGGTTGCGTCATCTGGTTCACCGGGCTGAGCGGCAGCGGCAAGAGCACGGTCGCCAA
Organism: Mycobacterium paraintracellulare; assembly: GCF_000276825.1. Taxonomy (NCBI): domain Bacteria; kingdom Bacillati; phylum Actinomycetota; class Actinomycetes; order Mycobacteriales; family Mycobacteriaceae; genus Mycobacterium; species Mycobacterium paraintracellulare. Next base: position 1,248,354 of record NC_016948.1, read on the forward strand.
CATCGTCGAACAAAAGCTCTACGAGCGGGGCATCCGGAGCTATCTCCTGGACGGCGACAACGTCCGCTACGGGCTCAACGCCGGTCCGGAGCTGCTCGAGGAACGCCATGGGCCCGAGTTCGCCAAGCGGTTCGGGCTGGGATTTACCGCCGAGGACCGTGAGGAGAACATCCGCCGCATCGGCGCGGTCGCGAAGCTGTTCTGCGAGGCCGGCGTCATCGCTTTGACGGCCTTCATCAGCCCTTACGTGCGTGATCGGGACGCGATCCGGGCCACGCTGGGTGACGGCGATTTCCAGGAGATCTTCATCGACACCCCGATCGAGGTGTGCGAGCAGCGCGATCCCAAGGGTCTCTACAAGAAGGCCCGGGCCGGTGAAATCAAGGGATTCACCGGGATCGACGACCCCTACGAAGCCCCGGCGCGCCCGGAGCTGCGCCTCGAGGGCGGAACGAAGGACGCGGACACGCTGGCCGACGAGGTGATCGCCCACCTCGAGAGGGCGGGCATCATCCGGGCCTTGCACCGAGTTCACGACGACCTGGAGAGCAGCGAGGTCACGGCATGAGCTACACGGGTCACAACGGGAAGCCGATCGTGGAGCGGGTGGCCACGGACGACGCGAGCGGCCGGATCGAGGGGTTGGCGCGCGTGCCGATCTCGAAGGCCACCGCGCACGAAGTCATCAGCCTTTCCTACGGTTTCTTCACCCCACTGACCGGCTTCATGGGCCGCCAAGAGGTCGACGGGACCCTGGACAACTTCGCGCTGCCGGACGGAACGTTGTGGAGCATTCCGATCGTCTTCGACATGTCCGCCGACGACATCGCGGAATTCGATATCAAGGAAGGCGCCAGCGTCGTTCTCGACTATCTCGGGGCCCCCATGGCCGTCTTCGACGTCACCGAGATCTACGAATACGACCTCGAGCGCATGGCCGAAAAAACCTACGGCACAACCGATCCCCGACACCCCGGGGTGAAGAAGACCATGGGCTACGAAAACCGGTTCATCGGCGGGGATGTCACGCTGATCAACGAACCCGTTTTCAACGAGCCCTTCGCAGGCTTCTGGCTCACCCCCAAGCAGCACCAGGACGCGTTGGCCGAGCGGCATTGGCAGCGGGTGGTCGCCCACCAGACCAGGAACGTTCCGCACACCGGGCACGAGGCGTTGATGAAACAGGCGTGGCTGGCCGCGAACGAGGATCAGCCCGTCGACAATCTGAACACCGGCGTGCTGGTGAACGCGATCATCGGCCAGAAGCGGGTGGGCGATTACATCGACGAGGCAATACTGTTGGCGCAGAACGCCCTACGCACCAGCGGATATTTTCGCGAGAACGTGCACATGGTGTCCTTCACCCTCTGGGACATGCGGTATGCGGGGCCACGCGAGGCGATATTCCACGCGATCCTGCGGACGAACCTGGGCTGCACGCATCACATGTTCGGGCGAGACCACGCGGGTGTGGGCGATTTCTACCACCCGTACGATTCCCAGAACATCCTCAAGCAGTACCGCGACCAGCTGGGCATCAAGCCGGTGTTCCTGCGGGAGAACTGGTATTGCCCGGTGTGCCTGGAGGTCACCAACTCCGCCCTGTGCGGCCATGATTCACAAGCGCAAAGCTTCAGCGGCAGCCTGATCCGAAGCATCCTGACCGACGAAGTCAAGCCGACGCAGAAGGTGATGCGCCACGAGGTGTTCGAGGTCGTGATGGAGTGCGCCGCAAAGCACGGTCAGGGTTCGCCGTTCGTCACCGAGGAGTACTTGCGGGACAGGCTGCCGGTCTTCACGCTCAACCAATTGGAGGGTTCGTGAGCAGCGACGACAAACACTTCAAGGTCAACGTCTGGATCAACGAGGAGCGGCTGGAGGCGCTGGCGAACGCCGGGATGGCCGACCTGGCCAACGAGGCTTTCGCAGGCATGAAGCTGCTGGAGATATACACCACCGAAGAGCAGAAAAATATTGTCCTGCAACGCTATCCGGGATCCAAGTACGATTCCGCCACCACCCGCTCCATTGAGCTGCTGCCCAAGCAGGCCAAGGACAGGCTGTTGGAGCTGTCGATCGCGATGCATTCCACCGGTCCGGATGTGATGGGCCGCTTCCTCGAGGAAACGAAGCCCTGAGCCGACGGTAGTGCCGCCGCCGCTGTCAGAGATCGGCCAAGCCCGCCGCCAGCAGGACGAGCCCGACCGCGACGAGCAGCGCGGCGACCTCGATGCGACGCCGCGACCGTATCCAGTCCTGCAGCGCGGTCATCGCCGCGCGCGTCGCCGTCGGCGCCAACAGGTAAGCGACCAATGGAATCTCGACAAGTGAGAACGCGATGACGTTGAACATCAGCAGCGCACCCAATTGCGTCATGACCGGCGCTCCGGACGCCAGGATGACCGCCAGGGCGGCCAGGTAATCCACCGACGGCAGCGCGATGCCGAGGCCCGCGGCGGCGGCGACCCACAGGGAACGTCCGTCGAGCAGTCGTCGGAGCCGAGTCGTCAGCCAGGCGGGCCCGGCGCGGTCGCGGTCGGGAGGAACGCCCCGGGATCCCCGCCGCCGGTCCGCGACGATCTTCACCGCCAGTCCCGCGGCGGCCGCCAATGCCAGTGCGCCGATGAGGATCTGCACGCGGGGCAAGGTGAAGTATGTCGAGCGCAGCAGTACGCGCCGGAGGACGAACAAGACGGTCGCACCCACCGTCAACCCCATCGCGAACCCGCCGGCCACAAATGCGAGCAATTGCAGCAGCGGCTTGGGGCGATTGAGCATCAGCACCGTCATGCCGATCCGGAACGGCTCCAGGCTCACGGCAAGGGCCATCACACCGACGGTGAACAACATCGCAGATACCGGACCGGTCAGGCGTCCAGCCGGGTGAACTGTTGCCGTCGGTACCGCTCGACGCACGCGGCCCGCCGGATCTTGCCGCTCGTCGTGGTGGGAATCGATCCGGGCGCCACCAGCACCAGGTCGGCCACGTTGAGCCCGTGCGAGTCCGAAATCGCCGCGGTCACATCGTTCTTGAGGGCGTCGAGGCCGCGCTGCCCGCGCTCGCCGGACTCGCCGCGGTTCTTCAGTTCGATGATGGTCACCAATTTCTCGGTCTCGTCCACCGGCACCGCGATCGCCGCGACGCGGCCGCCGGTGATCGCCTGCACGGTCGACTCGATGTCCTCCGGATAGTGGTTGCGCCCGTAGACGATCAGCAAATCCTTCATCCTGCCCACGATGAACAACTCGCCGTCGCAGAGAAAGCCGAGATCACCGGTGCGCAGCCACGGGCCCTCGGGGGTGCCCGGCGACGGGTCGGCCAGGACGGCGCCGAAGGTGCGCTGCGTTTCCTCCGGCTTTTGCCAATAGCCGTCGGCCACGTTGTCGCCGTGGACCCAGATTTCGCCGACCGTTCCGTGCGGGCACAGCGTGCCGGTGTCGGGGTCCACGATTCGTACCGTCGGTGATTGTGGCACGCCGTAGCTCAGCAGCGGCGAGCCGGTCCGTGTGGAGGACGGCTGGGCGTTGCCCTCGGCCAGCTTCTCCGGGTCGAAGTGAACGACTTTCGGGGCGCCGGCCTGCGCACGGCTGGCCACGTAGACGGTCGCCTCCGCCAGGCCGTAGGAGGGTTGCATCATGTCTTCGCGAAAGTTGTACGGGGCGAACCGTTTACAGAACCGGTCGAGCGTGGCGGGATGAATTCGTTCGGCGCCGCTGACGATGCTGATGATGTTGCCCAGGTCGAGCCCGGCCAGGTCCGCGTCCGTCGACTTGCGCGCCGCGAGTTCGAAGGCGAAGTTCGGTGCGGCCGAGAAGACCGGAACGGCCTGGGCCATCGCCTGGATCCACCGTGCGGGCCGCTGCAGGAACGCGACCGGGCTCGTCAGCACACCGGGGTAACCGCCGAGGATCGGAGCGATGACGCCTTGCATCAGGCCCATGTCGTGGTAGAAGGGCAGCCACGACACGCACACGCTGTCGCGGGGGGCCACGCCGTTGAAATCCGGGAAGTAGGCGGCCATCAGCTGCTGGAAATTCACGTGCAGGTTCCGGTGCGAGACCATGACTCCGGCCGGAAGGCGGGTGGAGCCCGACGTGTACTGCAGGTACGCGATGCTCGGGGCGTCGCTGACGCGGATGCCCGGCGGATTCGGATCGTCGAGGCTCAGGGAGTCGACCTCGATGACGGCCGGGGTCGCACCGTGCGGCCGCTGCAGATATTCGTCCACGGCCGCGGCGGCCGTGGAGGTGGTGAGAACGACGGCCGGCCCGGTGTCGGCCAGGACGGCACTGACCCGCTCGTCGTGCGTGCCCGGCTGCGGAACCATCAGCGGTACCGCGATCAGCCCGGCCTGTATCGCGCCGAGGAACGCCACGATGTAGGGGAGGCCTTGGGGGGCAAGGATCACGGCCCGCTCCCCGCTGCTGGCGGTCCGCGTGACCTCGTGCGCAACGTGCAGGGTCCGCCGATACAGCTGCGCCCACGTCAGCGATTCGGTGACGCCCGCCCAGTCCTGCTCGTAATCGGTATAGAGAAAGGCTAACTCGTCGGGCTGCAGACCGGCGCGTTCCCGCAACAGGGAGACGACGGACGTATGTTGCATGCGGGCCAGGTTACCGCCTCGGCCCTTTCGCGTATGACGGTCGTGCGAGGCCCGGGCCGCGAGAAACCGTGGCGGGCCAAACGGCCTATGCGCCTTACGTTTTCGAACCCGTCGCGCCAGTGTCCCAGGTTCCCGGCATCATCGGCGTGCGGGGGCCGTCGTCGAACTCGTCGACGACGAGTGCGCTCAATCCCGCCGGTGCGGCGGCGGTCTTCGTGGGGACGGTTCCGGCGAACCCCATCGTCGGCGCGGGCCGGTCCGAGGCCGTCGTCGCCGGCTCGGGCTCGAGATCCATGTATTCGTAGCCCCGGCCGAGCTGGGAGACCTTGACCCGTTGCCGGCGCTTCTTCGTCGCGTCTTCCTCCGGCAGGGCCACGGCTTCGGCCTCGGCGGCGTCGGCCGCCGCCGCCCTTCGGGCGCGGGCGCTGGTGCTCGCGGCCCGGCGCGCGTCCGCGGCCAGGCCACCGACCATGTAGCCCAGGCCTTGCATCGCCGCGACCGGCGGTCCCGCCGGTGTGGGCGGCGGGGCGCCGGGCGCGGGCGACGCGGGAGCCGCGGCGGGTGTGGAGGCCGGCGTGGGCGCCGGAGATGGCGCCGGGGTCGGCGTGGGCGGCGGGGTGGGTGCCAGTGCCACGGGGACGAGTGCCGGGGCCGGGATGATCGGCACGATCGGGATGGCGTGCAGCCCGGCCAGGCCCGTCAGGCCCGCCAAGCTTCCGATCAGGGTGGGGACGACCAGCGGGACCACGGCGACGGTCAGCAGCGGCACGATGAGCGGAATCAGCACGATCATCTGCTCGAGCAACGTCTTGATCAGCGCGATGGTGTCGGTGATGACCGTGCCGATCACTTCGATGGTGGTGAACAGGATGGTCCACGCGATCGTCGCGGGGTTGCCCGAGGCGAATGCCGCCGCCAGGTCCGCCGCGACGAAGCTGAACATCTGCCCGAGATAGGCGAAGTACGAACCGAAGTCCATCGGGTAGCCCAGCGCGAACGCGATGTTGAACGGGTTCAAAAAGCTCAACGGGTTGCCCAGTGAAGGCAGCCACGGGTCGAAACCGGAGAACATGGACTGGAAGAACGGATTGTTCATCAGCTGGTCGATCAACGGCTGGATGAACCGGTTGTAGAAGTCGACGAACCCGGTCTTCTCCAGCCAGTCCATCCACTGGTCCTGCGTGTCGGGGGGATACGACGACGACTGCTCCGCCGTGGCGGCCAGCGCGGTGGCCTTCATGACCTCGGGAGCCGGCTCGGCCGGCGGCGCGGTGGCCACCGCGGCGGTCGCCACGCCCTCGTAGGTGCTCATCACCGTGGCCGCCTGAACCCACATCCGCGCGTAGTCGGCTTCGTTCACCGCGATCGGAATCGTGTTGATGCCAAAGAAATTCGTCGCCGTCAAGACGGCGTGGGCGGCGTGATTGGCGGCCAGCTCGGGCATCGTCGGCATGGCCGCGAGGGCCACGGTGTAGGCGGTGGCGGCGAGGTCCTGCTGGGCGGCCATGGTCGCGCTGTCGGCGCTGGCCTGCGCCAGCCAGGCGAGATACGGCGCGTGCGCGGCCGCGTACTCCGCGGCGCTCGGACCGTCCCAGCTGCCGGCCTGCACGGCGTCCAGCAGCGCGGTCAGCTCGTCGGCCGTTTCGGCATATTCCACGCTCAGCGAGCTCCAGGTCGCCGCGGACGCCAGCAGCGGGCCCGGCCCCGGTCCGCTGCTGAGCAGCGTCGAATGCACCTCGGGAGGGGAGGCCATCCAGATCGGGGCGGTCATCGCTCGCCGCCGCGCGGATCGGTGTGACGGGAGTGGGCGCGGCGGCACCGCGCCGCTGTGACGGCGGCATTGAAGGCCACCCATGCCGGACGAAACATGGACGTTGACAGCTCTCTCGGGGTACACCCGCCCCGGGTCGCAGTACGCGATGACGCGAGTGTCCTGGCTCTCGGATCGCCGCTCGCCTCGCCTTCCAGCTTTTCAGCCGTGGCCGTTGAGGTTCGCTCCCCGATGACAGTGGCGGGACCGCGCCGGATTCGCACCGGCTTCCTGCGTCGTCATCACCTTACGGGGTGACATTCTTGCATCCCCTCCGAGCAAATGTCGTCAAATCGTCCCAAGGCGGTCGGCGCGGACCGGCGTGCCCGTGTGTCGGCGCCGTTCCAGGATCCGCAGTCCCAGCGAGAACAGCAGCCGGACCTCGGGGTCGGCCAGCGAGGTCGACAGCAGCTTCTCGATTCGCCGCACGCGGTAGCGAACCGTATTCGGATGCACCCGCAATGCCTGTGCGGCCGCGGCGATGTCGCCGAAGGCGTCCAGGTAGGTCCGCAGCGTTTCCGCGAGCACCGGATCGTCTTCGCCCAGCTGCACGATCCGCGGATCGATCAGGCGCTCGTCGCTGCCGACCAGGGTCACGATCTCGTCGACCAGGACGGTGGTGCGCGCTTCGGCCAGCGAAGTCACCTGCCCGAACGAAATGGGATGGCGCTCAGCGCTGTCCAGCACGCGATCCACCTCGACGCGAGCCGCGGCGGCCCCGGCCAGGCCCGCGACCGGAGCCGCGATGGCCGCCCGCAGCTGCACCCCGAGCTCGGCGCGCATGGCGCCGATGGTGCCCCGCACCCAGGAGATGACCGACCGATGCTGCGTCTGGGTCCGGGCCACGGGAAGCAGCACGTACGTTCGTGAACCGTTCGAGGCCACCTGGGCGTCGCGGCGGAATGCGCTGGCGCTCAGCGCAATTATGTCGGCGAGCCGCGCCTGGCCGGCCGAAGCGTCGGCGGCGTCCCACCCGATCAGGGCTGCGGTGGTGTCGGCGGCCAGTCCGAGTTCGCCGGCGATGATCGCGGCGTCGACGGGTTCGTCGGCCAGGCCCAGCAATTGCTGGACCCGCCGGGCGTGGGTGGAGGGCCGGGCCGCCAGCCGCCACATGATGCGGGCGGCCAGCACGGCGGCGCCGCGCAACATCTCCTCGGCGTCGTCGGCCAGCGGTTGTGAGCCCTGCTGCACCCAGATGGTTCCGGCGAATTCGCGCGGGCGCCGCGCGTCGGTCGCGGGCTGGTGGATCCCGAGGGCCAGCCGCGGGCGCAGGCCCAGCTCGGGCCGCTCGTCGACGCGCACCACCTCGGTGCCCGATCGCAGGGCATCGAAGATGCCCCATTGGCCGATCCACTCCAGATGTTCGGGCGGGCCGGCCCTGCCCAGGATGGAAAGGCGCCGCAACTCGTCGGCTTCGTCGTTGGACGCCGAGTAGGCCAAGACATGGGATTGCGCGTCCTCGATGCTGACCATGCCGTGGATGCGGTCGGCGAGCGACTGCGCCAGCCCGAACAAGTCGGTGCCCGAGTCGTCCATCGCGTCGGCGCGGTCGCCGTGATGCTCGAGGACGTGATTGACCAATTGGTAGAGGCGTTCCCACCGGGCGCGCGGCTCGACGGCCACCACCGCCGCGCCCGCCGCGACGGCCGTGCTCACCAGCGCGGGGGAGGGCTCTTTGACGAAGATGGCCACCGGCACGCGCGCGCGCGACTGCCTGCCCATCCATCGCATCGCCTCGTCGTCGGCGACCCCCAACAGGAAGAAGACGTCGGCGGCGCCCGCCGCGGCCGCGAGACCCAGGCGCACGTCGTCGGAGTCGATCAGCGCGGCCGAACCCACCGGCAGGTCCAGGCCACGGGGGGCATCGGCGAGGCTGACCAGGGTCGCGTCCAGCGCGAGCAACAGCTGACCCAGCCCCACACCGGCCATGTTGTCCGATTCTACTATGAATCCAGTCGTGTATTGTTCGATCAGCTAACTCCATGCGCGATCGCCGCGAGGATCCTGGCGTCATGGACGCCGTCACTCAGGTCCCGATGCCGGCCAACGAGCCGGTCCACGACTACGCGCCGCGTTCCCCGGAACGCACCCGACTGCGCGCCGAACTGACCGCGCTGGCCGAGCATCCGATCGACCTGCCGCACGTCATCGGCGGCGATCACCGGATGGGCGAGGGTGAGCGCATCGATGTCGTCCAGCCGCACCGGCACGCCGCGAAGCTGGGCACCCTGACCAACGCCGTGCACGCCGACGCGACGGCGGCGATCGACGCCGCGATGGCCGCCAAAAGCGGCTGGGCGGCAATGCCGTTCGACGAGCGGGCGGCGGTGTTCCTGCGCGCCGCCGACCTGCTGGCCGGGCCGTGGCGGGAGAAAATCGCCGCCGCGACGATGCTCGGCCAATCCAAGTCCGCCTATCAGGCCGAGATCGACTCGCCGTGCGAGCAGATCGACTTCTGGCGCTTCAACGTGGCGTTCGCGCAACAGATTCTGGCGCAGCAACCGATCAGCGGGCCGGGGGAGTGGAACCGCAGCGAGTACCGCCCGCTCGACGGCTTCGTGTACGCGATCACGCCGTTCAACTTCACCTCCATCGCGGGTAACCTGCCGACCGCCCCGGCGCTGATGGGTAACACCGTGATCTGGAAACCCTCGATCACCCAGACGTTGTCGGCCTATCTGACCATGCAGCTGCTCGAGGCCGCCGGCCTGCCGCCCGGGGTGATCAATCTGGTGGCCGGCGACGGCTTCGCGGTTTCCGATGTGGCGCTGGCCGATCGGCGGCTGGCCGGCATTCACTTCACCGGGTCGACGGCCACCTTCCAGCGGCTGTGGTATCAGGTCGGCACGAATATCGGCCACTACCACAGCTATCCGCGCCTGGTCGGCGAGACCGGCGGCAAGGACTTCGTGGTCGCGCACGCGTCCGCGCGCCCGGATGTGTTGTGCACGGCCCTGATTCGCGGGGCCTTCGACTACCAGGGGCAGAAATGCTCGGCGGCATCGCGGGCCTTCATCCCGCAGTCGGTGTGGCGCCGCATGGGTGACGACTTTTTGGGGGAGACGGCCGCGCTGCGCTACGGCGACGTCACCGATCTCGCCAACTTCGGCGGCGCGCTGATCGACCGGCGCGCCTTCATCAAGAACGTCGACGCCATCGAGCGGGCGAAGGGCGCGCCACACGTGACCATCGCCGTCGGCGGCGAATATGACGACCGCGAAGGCTATTTCGTACGCCCCACCGTCTTGCTGTCCGATGATCCGACCGATGAGTCGTTTTCCACCGAATACTTCGGGCCGCTGCTGTCGGTGCACGTCTATCCCGACGACGATTACGACAGGATCCTCGACGTCGTCGACCGCGGTTCCCGGTACGCGCTGACCGGCGCGGTGATCGCCGACGACCGGGACGCCGTGCTGACGGCCCAGCACCGGCTGCGGTTTGCCGCCGGCAACTTCTACATCAACGACAAGCCGACGGGCGCGGTCGTCGGGCGCCAGCCGTTCGGGGGCTCGCGCGGCTCGGGCACCAACGACAAGGCCGGATCGATGCTGAACCTGTTGCGCTGGACGTCGGCCCGCACCATCAAGGAGACGTTCGTCCCCGCCACCCGGCACACCTACCCGCACATGGGCGCCGAGTGATGCCCGGAGTCTTCGCGAGCACCCTGCGCCCGGCGATCCTGGCGGCGGCACGAGGCGACGTGGTGCGCCGTGCCGCCCAGCGGTTGCCGGTCACCCGTCGTGTGGTGCGCCGCTTCGTTCCCGGGGAGACGATCGGATCCGCGCTGAATGGCGTTGCGGCGCTGCGCTCGTCGGGCCGGCTCGTCAGCGTCGACTATCTGGGCGAGGACGTCCTGAGCACCGACGACGCCGACGCGGCGGTGCAGGTCTACCTGGAGCTGATCGACGGTCTGGGCGACCTCGATGCCGGGGGCGACGTGGTGCGGCCGCTGGAGGTCTCGATCAAGTTGTCCGCGCTGGGACAGACGCTGGGGCGCGACGGGCACAAGATCGCGCGGGAGAACGCGTGGTCGATCTGCGATGCGGCCCGGCGCGCGGGTGTGTGGGTGACGGTGGACGCGGAGAACCACACCACCACCGAGTCGACGCTGTCCATCGTGCGCGATCTGCGGGCCGAGTTCGCTTGGCTCGGCGTGGCTTTGCAGGCGTATCTGCGGCGCACGCCGGGCGACTGCGAGGAGTTCGCGGCGTCCGGGGCCCGGGTCCGGCTCTGCAAGGGCGCCTACGACGAGCCCGCGTCGGTGGCGTACCGGGGGCGCGCCGAGGTGACGGAGGCGTACCTGGCCTGCCTGCGGGTGCTGATGACCGGGACTGGCTACCCGATGGCGGCCTCCCACGACCCGGCTGTGATCAACGCGGCCAGCGTCATTGCCCGCGAATCGGGCCGTGGCGCCGGCGAATTCGAATACCAGATGCTGTACGGCATCCGCGACGACGAGCAGCGCCGCCTCACCGGGGCCGGTAACCACGTGCGCGTGTATCTGCCGTTCGGCACGCAGTGGTACGGGTACTTCATGCGGCGACTGGCTGAGCGGCCCGCCAACCTGACGTTCTTCTTGCGGGCTTTGGTCGGGCGCTGAGCCGGTCGCGTTGAGTGTGCGCTCACGGCTTCGAGTGTGAGCGTACGGCGGCGACACGCCGATGATCCCCGCCGAGGATCCACACGCAAAGCCGACGATTCACACGCAAAGCCCTGTCACTGAGCGCGGCGGGGCCGCGGCCGGTCGCTGGCGAAGCCGCGCACCACATGGGCGCGCACGAACTCCGCCGCCACGTCGGGATCGTCCATGTCCAGGGTCGACGACGGAGTGCTGAAGAGCGAGAACAGGATCCGTGCGAACCACTCGCCGGCCGCCTCGACGTCGAGATCCTTGCGCACCTCACCCGTGAGCCTGGCGGCCGACAGGTACGGGGCGAAGAACTCGACGCATTCGCGCAGCAGCACGCGGGCGTCCTTGGTCAACAACAGGCTGATCGCCTCCTCGTCAAAATACTTCTCGGAGGCAATGGTCCGCCGCGCCTGAGTGACGAATACCGCTGCGCGACTGAGCTTGTCCTCCAGCGTGCTGCCGCGGCTCATCGCCTTGGTCATCTCGCGGTAGAACTGCTGCGACGCGTGCTCGGCGCACGCCTCGACAATCGCGGCCTTGTCGCTGAAGTATTCATAGATGGTGCTGCGGGATACCCTCGCTTGCTTGGCGATGTCGACGATCGTCGCCTTGTCCAATCCCTGCTTGCCGAAACACGTGAACGCCGATTCGACGATGAGCTCGCGGGTGTCTGCGGCCTGGGCCGGTTGAGTCGTCACAAGACCGATGCCCCCTCAACCCGCCGGCGCGAGGATCAGCCCACTGGTGGGCACGCCGGTTCCGGAGGTGACCAGAACGTGCTCGACGTTGTCGACCTGGTTGTGCGAGGTGCCGCGGACCTGGCGCACCCCCTCGGTGATCCCGTTCATCCCGTGGATGTACGCCTCACCCAACAGGCCGCCGTTGGTGTTGATCGGAAGATCGCCGCCCAACGACAGTCGCTCGACGGTGGCGAAGTCCTTGGCCTCGCCGCGCCCGCAGAAGCCCAGTTCCTCGAGCTGGGTGAACACGAACGGCGTGAAATGGTCGTAGATGAAGGCGGTTTGGATGTCTTGCGGCTTGAGACCCGAATCGCGCCACAGCTGGCGGGCCACCACCCCCATCTCGGGCAGACCGGTGATGTCGTCGCGGTAGTAGCTCGTCATCATCTCGCCGTTGTAGGCCGCGCCCTGCGCGGCCGCGGTGATGACCGCCGGGGGCTGCCGTAGGTCGCGGGCGCGTTCGGCGCTGGTGACGACGAGCGCGACACCGCCGTCGCTCTCCTGGCAGCAGTCCAGCAACCGCAGCACAGGTTCGACGATCCAGCGCGAATTCTGATGATCTTCCAACGTGATCGGACGCTCGTAGAACCAGGCGTCGGGGTTTGTCGCCGCATGCTTTCGGTCGACGACGGCGATCCGGCCGAAGTCCTCGTTGGTGACGCCGTACGTCGACATGTACCGCTGGGCGTGCATCGCGACCCAGGCCGCGGGAGTGAGCAGCCCGAACGGCGCGTAATGCGCCATGAACAACGGGGTTTCGGCCATGCTGCGCCCACTGCCGCCGAACCGGAACCCGGAACGTTCGTTGAAGGCACGCCAGCACACCACCACATCGGCCACGCCCGTGGCGACCGCCATCGCCGCGTGCACCACGGTGCCGGCGGCGGCGCCCCCGCCGTGGTGCACGCGGGAGAAGAAGCTCAGATCGCCGATGCCCACGTTGCGGGCGATGTCGATCTCGTCGCTGGAATCCATGGTGAACGTGACCATGCCGTCGACGTCGCCGGGCGTCAGGCCGGCGTCATCCAGTGCGGCGCTGACCGCCTCGCACGCCAATTGCAGTTCGCTGCGCCCGGATTCCTTGGAGAACTCCGTCTGACCGATCCCCACGATGGCCGCCGCGCCCGGCAGCGTCCGGCTCATGCGCCCAGCCCGTCGAGCAGGCTGAGCACCGCGGTGCCGGAGACGTGGTCGCCCAGGCTGTTGGCCCCCGCGAAGGTCACCTCGACGAAGTTCTCGCCCCCCGAGCCTTCACGCTTTCCGGTGACGCTGCCGGTGAACCGCAGTGGATCGTCCGGAAAGCACGGCACGCCCAGGCGAATCGACAGGTTCTTGACCATCGCCTCGGGCCCCGCCCAATCGGTGAGGAAGCGTACGCAATAGCCGTTGGTGGTCAGGATGTTCATGAACAAGTTCGGCGAACCCTGCTGCTTGGCGTAGTCACGGTCGTGATGCACGGGCATGAAGTCACGGGTGGCGATCGCGCCGGCAACGATCATCGTGGTGGTGATCGGGATTTCCAGGGGCGTGACCTCGTCACCGACCGAAATGTCCCGCCACTGCAAAGTGCGGTTCGCGGTGGTCGTCATGCCTGTCCTTCCGAATCGATTGCGTCAAGGCGCGCTGACCGACCGCGGGGCCGGAATTGATGCAACACGAGGCCGTCGTCGAACGTCTGGTAGTAGACCTGTACCGCCAATCCGGTTGTCACGTCGGGGGGATCGATGCCGGTCAGGTTGGACACCAGCCGCACCCCCTCCTCGAGTTCCACCAGCGCGACGACGTAGGGATAGTCGAAGAACGGAAACTTGGGTTCGTGTGGCATCACGTAGCTGTACACCGTGCCGAGGCCGGAGGCCTCGATCGTGTCCCACTCGAGAGAACGGCAGTGCGGGCACATTGGCCGGGGCGGGTGCCGGAGCTCCCCGCAGCCACCGCATCGCTGAATCAGGAGCTTGTTCTCCCGCAATCCATTCCAGAAGAATTCGGTGTCCGGGGTGACCGCCGGCGCCAGACGGGCCGCCATCAGTTCGCCGGCCTGAATCGCAGCACCCGGAATCGCTGCCGCCCCAACACTTCGCCGTTCTGGTCGGTGTAGGTGGTCAGCCACGTCAGGAAGAAACCGGTGCCCAGCGCCGTCTTCTTCTCGTCGGAGACCGATTCGTAGACCGTCGTCGCGCTGATCACATCGCCCAGCCGAGGGTAACGTTCGATCTCGAACTCCGAATTGGTCGCCACTGTGCTGGTGTAGCCGGCCTCGTCGAGGAATTCCGTTGGGTTGCTTTTGATCTCGATCGGCGCCCCGCCCCGTTCGCCGATTCCCTCCAGTATCGGCGATGGCATCGTCCACGTCTGCAGCATCACCGGTGGCGACACGATGCCGCCGAACCGGGACGAGGCCGCGAACTCCGGGTCGAGGTACACCGGGTTCATGTCGGCCATCGCGTACGCCCAGTGCCGGATCATCGGCTGGTTCACCGGGTCCGGCGCCACCGAGGGCTTCCCGGTGCCGCCGGTCGGCTGCCCGACGAGGGCCCGCACCTTGGCGCTGACGGATTCTGGGTCGGTCACGTAGCAAGCCCCTCTCGCAGAACACCTTGATCCGACAGATTGATGCGATCTGTCTCGCGAGTTGTGTGTACTCTGCGCCGTCGCATGGTGTCAATACAACAGCAAAGTGCGCGAGGAGCTCCGGAATTCATGCAAATGACGATTGACGGCGGCCGCTGGGACGGGTACACCAAGTGATCAGATGACCGGAGGAAGCACATGGCCGATTCGCCCGCCCTTGTTCAGTCCTATCCGCTCTACATCGACGGCGACTGGGTCGAGCCGCAGGACGGCCGCTATGACGACATCTCTCCGTCCACCGAGGACGTGATCGCCACCGCGCCCGACGCCAGCATCGCCCAGGTCGGTGAGGCGATCGCCGCCGCGCGCCGCGCGTTCGACAGCGGACCCTGGCGCACCATGAGCGCCGAGGAGCGCGCCGGGTGCCTCAACCAGTTGGGTGAGGCGCTGAGCAAACACGCCGATGACTTCTTCGCGCTGTCCCAGGTGGAGTGGGGCTGCGTTGCGAACGAACGCCTCATGCAGATCGACGGCGCCGGCTTCATGTCGATGCACGCCGCCCAGCTGGCCACCCAGTTGAAGGACGAAGCGGTCACCGGGATGGGCGCCGGCACCACGTTGCTGCGCCATGAACCCCTGGGTGTCGTGTCGGTGTTGACCCCGTGGAACTTCCCGCACTGCCTCAACGTGATGAAGCTGAATCATGCTCTGGCCGCAGGCAATACCGTCGTGCTCAAGCCCTCGCCGCTGACCCCGCTGGCCGGGCTGGCGCTCGCGCGGATCATCGACGAACACACCGATATCCCGCCGGGCGTGGTCAATGTCGTCACCCCCTCCGGGGTCGAGGCGGCCAAGTTGCTGACCACCGATCCGCGGATCGACATGGTGAGCTTCACCGGCAGCTCGGTGGTCGGCCGCCAGGTCATGTCCGCCGCCGGCGACACGATGAAGCGGATCCTGCTCGAGCTCGGCGGCAAGTCCGCCAGCATCGTCCTGGACGACGCGCAGGTCACCGACGAGATGCTGCAGCAGATGCTGTTCGACTGCTGCTCGCTGCACGCCGGACAGGCCTGCATCCTGCACAGCCGGCTGCTGCTGCCGGACTCGCTACACGACGACGTCGTCGACCGGCTCGCCGCGCTGGCGCGCGAAGTCAAGGTGGGCGATCCCACCGATCCCGACGTTCAGATGGGCCCGCTGATCAGCGCGGCGCAGCGCGACCGGGTCGAGGCCCACGTCGCCGGTGCGCTCGACGACGGGGCGAAGCTGGTGACCGGCGGCGGCCGTCCGGCCGGCTTGGACATCGGGTTCTACTTCGAACCGACGATTCTGTCCGATGTCGAGCCGAATTCGACCATCGCGCAAGAGGAAGTGTTCGGTCCGGTGTTGACGGTGCTGCGCTACCGCGACGACGACGACGCCGTCGCCATCGCGAACAATTCGCAATACGGCCTCTCCGGGGCGGTGTGGGGCGGCGACGTCGACCGCGCCGTCGGCGTCGCACGCCGCATCCGCACCGGACAGATCGCGGTCAACGGCTGCGGCCCGGGCGGCGCGCCGTTCGGCGGCTTCAAACTCAGCGGGCTGGGCCGCGAGGGCGGCGGCATCGGCGGGCTACACCAGTACATGGAGCCGATGGCCGTCGGCGTCCCCGCGTGACGGGCTCCGCTCCACGAAATGCCCTGCGCCAGAGGCACATCCGACGCCGACATGATGCCTTAACGTCGGGCCCGCCGGGCGCCGGCCCGGTCCACCTTTGGTAAACCGTGCGTCCCATGCCAAGCTGCTGACATGGCCATCGAGATCGCCCGCCCCAAACTCGAAGGAAACGTCGCCGTCGGCGAAGACCGCCAGATCGGCTTCGCCGAATTCGGTGACCCGCAGGGCCGCGCGGTCTTCTGGCTGCACGGCACCCCCGGCGCGCGCCGCCAGATCCCCACCGAGGCCCGCCTGTACGCCGAGAACCACAAGATCCGGCTGATCGGCCTGGACCGCCCCGGGATCGGCTCGTCGACACCACATCGGTACGAGAACATTCGCGCGTTCGCCGAGGACCTGCGGACCATCGCGGACACGCTCGGCATCGACAAGATGGCCGTCATCGGCCTGTCCGGCGGCGGTCCGTACGCGCTCGCCTCGGGCGCGGTGTTGTCCGATCGCGTCGTCGCCGCCGGCATCCTCGGCGGCGTCGCGCCCTTCCTCGGCGACGAGGGGATCACCAGCGGCCTGATGAATCTGGGCAAGCGGGTGGCGCCGCTGCTGCGGCTGGGCGGTGACCCGCTGCGGATCGGTGCGAGCCTGGTGGTCCGGGCGATCCGCCCGGTCGCGAACCCCGCGCTGTTTTTGTATGCCGCGATATCGCCCGAGGGCGACCGGCGCCTGCTGACCCGGCCCGAGTTCGGGGCCATGTTCCTCGACGACCTGCTCAACGGCAGCCGCAAGCAGCTGGCGGCCCCGTTCAACGACATCATCCTGTTCACCCGGGACTGGGGATTCCGGCTCGACGAGGTCAAGGTCCCGGTGCGCTGGTGGCACGGCGACAGCGACCACATCGTGCCGTTCGCCCACGGCGAGCACGTCGTGGCCAGGCTGCCCGACTGCGAGCTGATCGTGCTCCCGGGCGAAAGCCACCTCGGCGGGCTGGGGCGCGGTGAGGAGATCCTGTCCACCCTGATGAAGATCTGGGACGAGCGGGGCTGACCTCGTCCGGCGCCGGGTAGCCTGCTGACGTGCTGCTGGCGTCCCTTGATCCCTCGGTCCTGACCGCCACCGATGTCGCCGACGCGGTGCGCATCGACGGCACCGTGCTCAGCCGCAGCGACCTCGCCGGAGCCGCGACGTCGGTGGCCGAACGGGTGGGCGGCGCGGGCCGCGTCGCCATCCTGGCCGCGCCGACCGCCGCGACGGTGCTGGCCGTCACCGGCTGCCTGATCGCGGGTGTGCCCTTCGTCCCGGTGCCCGCCGACGTCGGCGCCGCCGAACGCCGCCACATGCTCACGGACTCGGGAGCCCAGGCCTGGCTTGGGGCAGCGCCCCCAAAAGACTCGGCGCCCGAGGGGCTGCCGCACATCCCGGTGCGGCTGCACGCCCGCTCCTGGCACCGCTATCCCGAACCCTCGCCGGACGCCACCGCGATGATCATCTACACCTCGGGCACCACCGGGTTGCCCAAAGGGGTGGTGCTGAGCCGGCGCGCGATCGCCGCCGACCTCGACGCGCTGGCGCAAGCCTGGCAATGGACGGCCGACGACCTCCTGGTGCACGGCTTGCCGCTCTTTCACGTGCACGGCCTGGTGCTGGGCCTGCTCGGCTCGTTGCGGGTCGGGAACCGCTTCATCCACACCGGGAAGCCGACGCCGGAGGGCTACGCCCAGGCCCGCACCGACTTCGGCGGCACGCTGTTTTTCGGCGTGCCCACCGTGTGGTCGCGGGTCGGCGCCGACGAGGCGGCCGCCCGGGCGCTGGGCCCGGCGCGGCTGCTGGTCTCCGGAAGCGCACCGCTGCCGGTTCCGGTGTTCGACCGGTTGGCCGCCCTCACCGGGCACCAGCCCGTCGAACGCTACGGCGCCTCGGAATCGCTGATCACCATTTCGACGCGGGCCGACGGCGAGCGGCGACCGGGGTGGGTCGGCCTGCCGCTGGCCGGGGTGCAGACCCGGGTGCTCGACGACGACGGCGGCGCGGTGCCGCACGACGGCGAAACCGTGGGAAAGCTCCACGTTCGCGGTCCGATGATGTTCGACGGCTACCTGAACCGGCCGGACGCCACCGCCGAGGCGTTCGACGCCGACGGCTGGTACCGCACCGGTGACGTCGCCGTCATCGACGGCGGGGGGATGCACCGCATCGTGGGACGCGAGTCGGTCGACCTGATCAAGTCCGGCGGCTACCGCATCGGTGCGGGCGAGATCGAGACGGTGCTGCTCGGTCATCCGGGCGTGCAGGAGGCCGCGGTGGTCGGGATGCCCGACGCGGACCTCGGTCAGCGCATCGTCGCCTACATCGTCGGATCCGCCAACGGCGACGAACTGATCGACTATGTCGCGCAACAACTTTCGGTGCACAAGCGGCCACGCGAGGTGCGCGTCGTCGACACGCTGCCCCGCAACGCCATGGGTAAGGTCCTCAAAAAGGAGCTGCTGTCCGACGGCTGAGCGCCTTGCGCGCGAGCGCAACCCCACCGAAAATTTCGGCTCGATTCTTCGCAGTCCCGTTACGCCCGCGGTCCGAGCGGCGGCAGGTACCGTCGTAACGGTGCAAGGACGGAACGTACCCCCCGCCGGCGCCGCCGCGACCGTCGTAACCGCGCCCACGCCGATGCGGCGGATCGCCGTCGCCTGCCTCGTGGGCTCGGCGATCGAGTTCTACGACTTCATGATCTATGGCACCGCGGCGGCACTGGTGTTCCCGATGGTGTTCTTCCCGCACCTCAGCCCCTCCGGAGCCACGATCGCCTCGATGGGGACGTTCGCGACGGCTTTTCTGTCCCGGCCCCTCGGCGCGGCCGTGTTCGGATACTTCGGGGATCGGCTGGGGCGCAAGAAGACCCTGGTCGCCACGCTGCTGATCATGGGCGTGTCAACGGTGTGCGTCGGCCTGGTCCCCAGCTCCGGGGTGATCGGTGCCGCGGCGCCGCTGATCTTGGTCGCGCTTCGGCTGCTGCAAGGGTTCGCCGTCGGCGGCGAATGGGCGGGGTCGGCGTTGCTGAGCGCCGAATACGCCCCGGCCGACCGGCGCGGCCGATACGGCGTGTTCACCTTGATGGGCGGCGGCATCGCGGCCGTGCTGAGCAGTGCGACCTTTCTCGCGGTCAACCTCACCATCGGCGAGGGCAGTGCGGCGTTCCTGCAGTGGGGATGGCGGGTGCCGTTTTTGCTCAGCGCGGTGTTGGTCGGGCTCGCGCTGTATGTGCGCCTGAACATCGAGGAGACCCCGGTGTTCGCGGAGGAGAAGGCGCGCCAGCTGATCCCCAAAACCCCGCTCGCGGAGCTGCTGCGGCTGCAGCGCCGTGAGATCGCGCTGGCCGCGGGCAGCATCCTCGGCGCGTTGGGGTTCATTTACATGGCCCACACCTATCTGGCCATGTACGCGCACTCCCACCTGGGGTATTCGCGCAACTTCATCTGGTTCGTCGGCGCGCTGTGCGGGGTCGCGAGCATGGCGTTCATGGCGGTGTCGGCCACTCTGTGCGACCGGCTCGGGCGCCGTCGCATCATGCTGGTGGGGTGGAGCTGTTGTCTGCTGTGGTCGTTTCTGGTGATGCCGCTGCTGAACACCGGCAAACCCGTGGGGTACGCGGTGGCGATCGTCGGCATGTGCACGGCCGCGGCGATCGGCTCCGGCCCGACGGCGGCGTTCATCCCCGAACTGTTCGCCACCCGCTACCGCTACAGCGGAACGGCGCTGGCGCAAAACCTCGCCGGCATCGTCGGTAGCGCGTCGCCGCCGCTGATCGCCGGGACCCTGCAGGCGACATACGGCAGCTGGGCGATCGGCTTCATGCTGGCCGCCCTCACGGCGGTCAGCCTGGCGTGCACCTATCTGCTGCCCGAAACCAACGGCACGGCGCTCGGCGTCGGTTAGTTGGCGTGCAGGTCCTCGTTGAGGGCGATGCCCTGGCCGCCGCGCGCCACCACCTCCACGGCCCCGCTCAGCGAATTGCGCCGGAACAACAGGTTATTGCCGCCGGAGAACTCCCGCGCCTTCATCTGTTTGCCCTCGGGTGTGATGACCTTGGTGCCCGCCGTGACATAGAGGCCGGCTTCCACGACGCAGTCGTCGCCCAGTGAGATGCCCAGGCCGGCGTTGGCGCCGAGCAGGCACCGCTTGCCGATCGAAATGACCTCGGTGCCACCGCCGGACAGCGTGCCCATGATCGAGGCCCCACCGCCGACATCGGAGCCGTCGCCCACCACCACGCCGGCCGAGATGCGGCCCTCCACCATCGACGCTCCCAGCGTGCCGGCGTTGTAGTTGACGAAGCCTTCGTGCATCACCGTCGTCCCCGGGGCCAGGTGGGCGCCGAGCCGCACCCGGTCGGCGTCGGCGATGCGCACCCCGGTCGGCAACACGTAGTCGACCATCCGCGGGAACTTGTCGACGCCGTAGACCGTGACCGGTCCGTGGCGGCGCAGCCGGGCCCGCACGGCCTCGAACCCCTCGACGGCGCAGGGCCCGCGATTAGTCCAGACCACATTCGTCAATACCCCGAAGAAGCCGCCGGCGTTCAGCCCGTGCGGCGCCACCAGTCGGTGCGACAGCAGATGCAGCCGCAGGTAGGCGTCGTAGGCGTCGGCGGCCGCCTCGTCGAGCGAGCCGATCACCGTGCGCACGGCGACGGTCTCGGTGCCGCGGTCGTCGTCCCGGCCGATCAATGCGGTCAGCTCGGGGGGAACGTCGGACAGCGCGAGTCGCGACGTGGCACTCGCGCCCGACTCGGTCAGTTCCGGTGCGGGAAACCATGTGTCGAGGATCGATCCGTCGGCGGCCAGCGTTGCCAGCCCGATACCTGCAGCTCCAGTCACGGCGGTCAGGTTACTTCCTGGGTGGTTGCGTAGGTCCGTCCACCCTGCACGGCAACGCGGACCCGGGGCGCCGCGAAATACACGGAGTGCGCCGCCGCCTGTGAAACGCTGGCCCGCGCAACGTGATTCGGAGGCCCTCGCTGCGCAGCCGCTGCGCTGCGGGTGTCGAGGCCCACCGTCTTACCAGGTCAACCGCGTGAACTCGGCCGTTTCGGGGTACCTCGGTCCCGGGGATCGGCTGGTCACGTCCTGAGCCTGGTGGGGAGCCACCGGCGCGGGTCCGCAAGGGGCCGGCTCGTTTAGAGAAGGAGAACACCATGTCCTTTGTCACCACACGCCCCGAGGCGCTGATGGCCGCGGCGAGCATGCTCGAAGCGCTCGGCTCCTCGATGGACGCCCAAAACGCCGCCGCCGCGGCGCCCACCACGAGCATCGCCCCGGCGGCGGCCGACGAAGTGTCCGCGCTGCAGGCCGCGCAGTTTTCCGCCTACGGCGCCTGGTATCAGCAGGTCAGCGCCCAGGCGAAGGCGATCCACCAGACGATGGTCAACAACCTGGACACCAGCGCCGGTTCCTATGGCGAGACCGAAACCGCGAATCGGGTGACGACCGCCGCCTCGTCGCTGTCGCCGCTTGCCGCCTCACCGACTGCGGCGGCCGACCCCCCGCCCGCGGGGAGCACCACGCTCGGGACCGGGATCGGGTGGGGCCAGAACGTCGGTGCCGCCGCGTCGGACTTCATCACCCTGGGGGAGGGGCAATTCGCCCCCGTCACCGGCGCCGCGGGGATTCCCAACTTCACTCCCGGGCTCACCTCGGCGTCAGCGCCCGCGCCCGCGGCCCCCGCCGCAGTCGGTGCCGCGCCGGTGCTGGCGAGCATGGGCCGCGGGCCCGCGATCGGCGCGTTGTCGGTGCCGCCCAGCTGGGCGGCCGGCGGTGTCCCGTCGGTGAACGCCACCCCGACGCAGTTGGTCGGCGCGGGCTTTACCAGCGCCGCGCCCCACGCCGCGCCGGTGACGACCGTGCCGGGCGGCCTGCCGTCGATGGCCACGAGCGGACGCGGCGGCTATGGCCTCGGCGCGCCGCGCTACGGGGTCAAGCCGACCGTCATGCCCAAGCCAGCCATCTAGCACCCCACGAACCACAACCGAGAATAGGAGCGACGCAATGTCTTTCGACTTTGGAGCACTTCCCCCCGAGATCAACTCCCTCCGCATGTACACCGGGGCGGGGGCCGCGCCGATGATGGCCGCCGCGGCGGCCTTCAGCAGCCTCGCCGACGAATTGAGTACGACGGCCTCGGCCAGCCAGTCGGCGATCTCTAACCTGACCGGCGAGGAGTGGATCGGGCCCTCCTCATCCGCGATGGCCACCGCGGTCGAGCCCTACATCACGTGGATGCACACCACCGCGGCCCAGCTGCAGCAGGCGGCCTCCCAGGCCATGGCGTCGGCGGCGGCCTACGAGGCGGCATTTGCGATGACGGTCCCGCCCCCGCTGATCGCGGCGAACAGGGCCCAACTCGCGGCCCTGATCGCGACGAACGTCTTGGGTCAGAACACCGCGGCCATCGCGGCCACCGAGGCGCAGTACGGCGAAATGTGGTCCCAGGATGCCGCCGCCATGTATGGCTACGCGGCGGCGTCGGCGGCCGCGGCCAAGCTGAGCCCCCTGACCTCGCCGGCGCCGACGAACAACCCGGGCGGGCTGGGGGCGCAGGCCGCGGCCGTCTCCCAGGCCGCGGCAACGGGCGCGCAGACGAGCGGCCTCCAGCAGACCGTCACCAACGCGCCCAACGCGGTTCGGGCACTGGCGGCCCCGATGGCCGACCCGCCGTCGGCACTGAGCGGGCTGGACAGCTTCTTGGGCAACCCGGTGGTGAACAACGTCGGCAACGCCGGTTTCGACGTGGTCTCCTGGAACGTGTTCAACACCATGGTGTCCAACATCCTCTACAACCACACCCTCGACGTGGCGGCGGCCACCGGCACGGCCGGCGAGGTGGGGGGCGCGGTCGGCGGCGGCATGTTGGTAAGCGCGGCGGCCCCGGCGAGCACCGCGGGCGTCGGCGCCGCGCCGGTGCTGGCGAGCATGGCGTCGGCATCACCGGTCGGCGGCTTGTCGACGCCCGCCGCGTGGTCCGCGGCCACGCCCGCGCCTGCCGCCGCGACGCCTGTGAGTTCGGGGTGGACCGCGCCGGTTGAAGAGCCGCGCACGACGTGGGCGACGGGCATGCCGGCGGTGGCCTCGGCCGGGCGCGGCGGCTACGGCATGGGCCCGCGTTACGGGGTCAAGCCGACGGTGATGCCCACGCGGTTGCTCGTGTAGCCGCTGCGTCCGGCGGCTCGCCATCACGGTCACCCACGGGTGTTGATGGTGGCGACCCGCTGCGCCCGGCTCCGCCGCGCTTGCGATCGCCACTGGGTGTTGATGGTGGCGACCCGCTGCGCCCGGCTCCGCCGCGCTTGCGATCGCCACTACCCTGAGACCGTGCTGGACTTACGCGGGGATCCGATCGCGCTGACCGCGGCGCTGGTCGACATCCCCAGCGAATCGAGGAACGAGGCGCGCCTGGCCGACGAGGTCGAGGCAGCGCTGCGCGCGCAGACCTCCGGCTTCGAGGTCGTCCGCAACGGCAACGCCGTGTTGGCGCGAACCCGACACCAGCGGCCGTCGCGGGTGCTGCTGGCCGGCCACCTGGACACCGTCCCGGTGGCCGGAAACCTGCCCAGCCGTCACGAGGGCGGCGAGCTGCACGGCTGCGGCACCGCCGACATGAAATCCGGGGACGCCGTGTTCCTCCATCTCGCCGCCACCGTCGCCGAACCCGTGCACGATCTGACGGTGGTGATGTACGACTGCGAGGAAATCGACGCGGCGGCAAACGGTTTGGGCCGCATCGAACGGGAACTGCCGGACTGGCTGGCCGCCGACGTGGCCATCCTGGGCGAACCGACGGGCGGCTACATCGAAGCCGGTTGCCAGGGCACCCTGCGCGTGGTCGTCAGCGCCGCCGGGACCCGCGCCCACTCGGCGCGATCCTGGTTGGGGGACAACGCTATTCACAAACTGGGTGCCGTGCTCGAACGGCTGGCCGCGTACGAGGCACGCAGCGTGGACATCGATGGCTGCACGTACCGCGAGGGCTTGTCGGCCGTGCGCATCGACGGCGGGGTGGCGGGCAACGTCATTCCCGATGCTGCCGCGGTGACGGTCAACTTCCGCTTTGCCCCGGACCGGTCGGTGCCCGACGCGCTGCAACACGTGCACGACGTGCTCGCCGGACTGGACGTGCACATCGAACAGACCGACGCCGCGGCCGGGGCGATGCCCGGGCTGTCCCAGCCCGCCGCCAAGGCGTTGGTCGAGGCGGCGGGCGGTAACGTGCGGGCCAAGTACGGCTGGACCGACGTCGCGCGGTTCGCCGCGCTGGGTATACCGGCGGTCAACTTCGGCCCCGGCGACCCGAATTTGGCGCACCGGCGCGACGAACGCGTGGCGGTCGCCAACATCACCGCGGCGGTGGACATGCTGCGCCGCTACCTGGGCGGCTAGCCGCCGCAGCGCCGAGCCTGCGCGGCGGCGTCGGCGGCGGCCGCGTGCATCCCGATCGACGTCAGCTCGTCCGACACCGCCCGCAACGCCTCGGCATCGCCCGCGGTGAGCGCGCGGGCGTGGGCCAACGCGATTCTGCCCACGACACAATCGATCTCGTCGCAGAGCCGGGCCAACGGATCGCCGGCCCGGCTGTCGCCCAACCGCACGGCCTCGTGCCAGACGCGCACCGCCACGGCCCGCTGCCCGCCGCGCTCGGCCGCGCGGGCGGCCTCGCGCGCGGCGGCCACCGCGCCGTGCGAGTCGCGCAGCAACGCCAGCCGCCACGCGCGCGCCACCCCGAGCTCGGGGGCGAACAACGCCGACTTGGTTCCGTGCCGGGATTCGGCCCTGCTCAACGCTTTTGCCGCGGCAGCGGTATCTCCGAGCTGGGACAGCGCCGTGGCCAGCAGCGTCAGCGACAGCGGCCCCCACGAATAGCCGGTGCGCTCCAGAGTGGCGGTCGCCGGGATCAAAATGTCTGCTGCGGAGGCGAATTCGCCGCCGGCAAGCAGCACATGCGCCAGCAGCACCTCGCCGATCGCGCGGCCCGGCTGCTGCAGTTCGGCGAAATCGGTGAACTGCCGGGCCAATTGGCGGGCCTCCTCGAGCCTGCCCGCCATCAACAACGTGGTCGTCTGGCCCAGCCCGATGGTGAAGCGCAGCAACCCGGGATGTTCGGCTCCCAGGGCGCGCTGCGCCAACGGCTCGACGTCACCGAACCGGCCCTGCCGCGCCGCGCACAACGCGGCCGCGCTGCCGGCCCAGGCCACCGCCTGGTCGTCGGCCGACGCCGAGGCCAGCACCTCCTCGGCGACCTTGACCGCGTGCCCGACGTTGCCCGCGTTCATCGCGAAGGTCGCGCTAAGCGCGTCCAGCGTGGTCCGCGGCCCGGCATCTGCGACGCGATTGCGGACGGTCCGCAAGAACGCCGTCGCACGCTCGGGCTCGCTCAGAATCCAGAACTGGTTCGCCGCCCGCAGCAACGCCCACTCCATCAGGGCGGCTTCGGTCAACCCGGCGGAGTCGACGTCGGCCAACAGCGCATCGGCCTCGCGGCCGCGGCCCTGCCAGCCCAGCGCGTGCGCGAGCGCGAGCCGCGCGGCCAGCCCGCCGGAGCGCTCGAGCGCCGAGCGGGCCAGCCGCTCGCCCAGCGCCATGTCACCCAGCCTCAGCGCCTGCTGCGCGGCGGCGACGACGTCGGCGGGCCGTTGGCGCGCGTCGCTGTCTCGCGCCAACGACATCAGCCGCAGCCGGTCGCTGAGATGCTCGGATGGACGCTGCGACAGCAACGTGACCAGCTCGGTGCGCCGTTGTCGCGCGTCGTCGGGGTCCAGCGCGGCCAGCGTCCGCTCGGCGAACAGCGGGTGGGCCGTGTAGACGACGGGGTCCTCGGAGGCCCCGCCCCGCACCCGGGTCTCGGCGGCGCCCCACCTGACCGCCTCGGCCACCGCGCCGTCGCCGGCCAGGACGGTCAGGTCGGCGAGCGACAGCGGCTCGCACACGGCGAGATACTCCAGCACCGACCGGGCCGGCGCGGGCAACTCGGCGAGGAAGGCGTCGACCTCCGCGGGCGGCGTCGTCCCGCCGGGCGGCTCGATATCCATCCGGTCGAGCAGGCCGTCGCTCCACAGCGCGGCGATCGCATCGGGGGAGGCGTCGGCGCGGGCGGTCACGATCAGCCGCGCCGTCCCGGCCCGCGCCAGCTGGTAGACCAGCGTGGCCGACAGCACGTCCAGGTGTTGGGCATCGTCGACGACGAGCAGCAGGTCGTCGCCGCCCAGCGAGGCGCGCGCGGCCCGCAGCAGCGCGGCCGGCTTGCCGATGTCGGCGATCTGCACCAGGTGGCTGAAGGCCCCGAAGGGCACCGCGCGTTCGGTCGGGGTGCCGGTGACCCAGCGGACGAGCGTGTCGGGATGTTGACCGGCGAAGTGCTCGGCGGCCACGCGGGCCAAGGTGGATTTGCCGACGCCGTCGGGCCCCAACACCGCCGCTCCCCGGCCCCCCGCGGCCAACGCCGCATCCAGCCGCTCTGAGGCCGTCGCATGTTGGGGGACGTTCCATCGAATCGGCACTGCCGGATTTTATGGCGCGCGGGCCCGTCGGCACGGCGAAAGCCCCACATATGAGCGGTGATCGCAATTGGTCTACCTTTGGCGGATATGCCCGGGGAACGCGATTCAGCCCGCGAGTGGGCGGTGTGTGTGTACTGCGCGTCCGGTCCGCAGCATCCCGAATTGCTCGGTGTCGCTGCAGAACTCGGCGAGGCCATCGCGGAGCGCGGCTGGACGCTGGTGTGGGGCGGTGGCCGCGTTTCGGCGATGGGCGCGGTGGCGAGCGCGGCGCGGGCCCGCGGGGGCCGGACCGTCGGCGTCATCCCCCAGGTCTTGATGCGGCGCGAGATCGCCGACGCGGACGCCGACGAGCTGATCGTCAGCGACACCCTGCACGAGCGCAAGCAGATCATGGAAGACCGCGCCGACGCGTTCATCGCGCTGCCGGGCGGCATCGGCACCCTCGACGAGTTGCTCGACACCTGGACCACGGCCTACCTCGGTCTCCACGACAAACCCATCGTGCTGCTGGACCCCGTCGGCCACTACGAGGGGCTGTGGACGTGGTTGTGCGGCTTGCTCGACAGCGGTTACGTCTCCCAGGTGGCGATGGACCGATTGGTGCTGGTCGACAAGGTGGGCGCGGCGCTGGACGCGTGCGCGCCCGGCTGAGCCCGCCGGCCCGTCCCAGCCCCTACTAGGCTGTCCGCCGAGCTTGACTTTTACCAAACGAATCGAGGGGATCACGTGTCCGATCGTGACGGGGGAGCGCGCACGGCGGTCAAACTGACCGACATCGCATCTCGGGTGCCGGCCGTGCTGGCCGACCTGCCGGTGATCGCGCGCGGCGTGCTGACCGGGCTGGCGGCCCAGCCGGGGTCCAAGAAATCGATCGGCACGGTGTTCCAGGAGCGGGCCGCCCGCTACGGCGACCGGATCTTTTTGCGCTTCGGCGACCAGCAACTGACCTACCGCGACGCCAACGCGGCCGCCAACCGGTACGCCGCGGTGCTGGCCGCGCGCGGCGTCGGCCACGGCGACGTCGTCGCCATCATGCTGCGCAACTCGCCCAACGCCGTGCTGGCCATGCTGGCCGCGGTCAAGTGCGGTGCGGTCGCCGGCATGCTCAACTACCACCAGCGCGGCGAGGTCCTCGCGCACAGTCTCGGCCTGCTGGAGGCCAAGGTGCTCATCGCCGAGACCGATCTGGTCAGCGCCGTGGCGGAGTGCGGGGGCTCGGGCGGCACCCAGACGCTGACCGTCGAAGACCTCGAACGGTTCGCGGCGAGCGCCCCGGCCACCAACCCGGCGTCGGCGTCGGCCGTGCACGCCCGGGACACCGCGTTCTACATCTTCACCTCGGGCACAACCGGTTTCCCGAAGGCCAGCGTCATGACGCACCTGCGCTGGCTGAAGGCGCTCGCGGCGTTCGGCGGCATCGGGTTGCGGCTCAAGAGCTCGGACACCCTCTACTGCTGCCTGCCGCTGTACCACAACAACGCGCTGACGGTCGCGTTGTCGTCGGTGATCACGTCGGGAGCGACGCTGGCGCTCGGCAAGTCGTTCTCGGCGTCGAAGTTCTGGGACGAGGTCATCGCCAACGATGCGACGGCGTTCATCTACATCGGCGAGGTGTGCCGCTACCTGCTCAACCAACCGGCCAAGCCGACCGACCGAGCGCACAAGGTGAGGGTGATCGCCGGGAACGGCCTGCGCCCGGAGATCTGGGACGAGTTCACGAAACGGTTCGGGATCGCGCGCGTCTGCGAGTTCTACGCCTCCAGCGAGGGCAACGCCGCGTTCATCAACGTCTTCAACGTGCCCCGCTCCACCGGTGTCTTCCCGATGCCGTTGGCCTACGTCGAGTACGACCCCGACACCGGCGCCCCGCTGCGCGGCGACGACGGGCGCGTGCGCCGGGTGCCGGCCGGGGAGCCGGGCCTGTTGCTCAGCCCGGTCAACCGGCTGCAGCCGTTCGACGGCTACACCGATCCGGAGTCCAGCGAAAAAAAGTTGGTGCGCAACGCTTTTCGTGAGGGCGACTGCTGGTTCAACACCGGCGACGTGATGAGCCCGCAGGGCATGGGACACGCGGCGTTCGTCGACCGGCTGGGCGACACGTTCCGCTGGAAAGGCGAAAACGTGGCCACCACCCAGGTCGAGGCCGCACTGGCATCCGATGACTCCGTCGAGGACTGCACGGTCTTCGGGGTCGAGGTGCCGCGCACCGGCGGTCGCGCCGGGATGGCCGCTGTCAAGCTGCGCGACGGCGCCGAGTTCGACGGGCAGTCGTTGGCCCGCGCCGTCTACGAGCAGCTGCCCGGCTACGCGCTGCCGCTGTTCGTGCGGGTGGTGGAGTCGATCGAGCAGACCACGACCTTCAAGAGCCGCAAGGTGGAGTTGCGCGAGCAGGCCTACGGCCCCGACGTCGAGGACCCGCTCTACGTGCTGGCCGGACGCGACGAGGGCTACGTGCCGTTCTACGACGAGTACCCCGACGAGGTGGCCGAGGGTAAACGCCCGTAGGGCCGGCAGCGCCGATCGGCCGGTCGCGAGCGTAACCACACTGCGAGAGGGCGAGTCGGATTTCGCAGTGCCGTCACGCTCGCGACCTGGCACTGCACGCTGTTCGGCGACCAGGCACCATAGACGCGTGCAATCGTCGTTCTGCGGCCGTCCCGTGTCAGCCGATCGCGCGCTGATCATGGCGATCGTCAACCGCACCCCGGACTCGTTCTACGACAGGGGCGCGACCTTCAGCGACGAGGCCGCCCGGGCGGCCGTGCACCGGGCCGTGGCCGACGGCGCCGACGTCATCGACGTGGGCGGCGTCAAGGCCGGCCCGGGCCAAGAGGTCGACGCCGACACCGAGATCGCCCGGCTGGTGCCGTTCATCGAATGGTTGCGCGACGCCTATCCCGACCACGTGATCAGCGCCGATACCTGGCGCTCCGAGGTCGCCAAGGTGGCCTGCGCGGCCGGGGCGGACCTGATCAACGACACCTGGGCCGGCGTCGACCCCGCCCTACCGGAGGTGGCCGCGGAGTTCGGGGCGGGTCTGGTCTGTTCGCACACCGGCAACGCGCAGCCGCGCACGCGCCCGTTCCGGGTGAACTACGGAACCGCCACGCGCGGCGTCGTCGACGACGTGATCGCCCAGGTCACCGCCGCCGCCGAGCGGGCGGTCGCGTGCGGGGTGGCGCGCGACCGAGTACTGATCGACCCGACCCACGACTTCGGCAAGAACACCTTCCACGGGCTGCTGCTGTTGCGGCACGTCGGCGATCTCGTCGATACCGGGTGGCCGGTGCTGATGGCTTTGAGTAACAAGGACTTCGTCGGGGAGACTCTGGGTGTGGAATTGACGGAGCGGCTCGAGGGAACGTTGGCGGCCACCGCGCTGGCCGCGGCCGCCGGTGCGCGGATGTTTCGCGTGCACGAGGTCGCCGCCACCCGCCGGGTGCTGGAAATGGTGGCGTCGATCCAGGGGACGCGCCCGCCGACCCGCACGGTGAGGGGGCTCGCATGACGATGTCGGACCTGGTCGCCGGCGATCTGGCCAGCGACGGGATGCTCGCCGCGAGGCCGGGGGACACCTGGCTGGGCGACCGCAGCTGGAACCGTCCGAGCTGGACCGTCGCCGAGCTGGAGGCGGCCAAGGCCGGGCGGACCATCTCGGTGGTGCTGCCGGCCCTCGACGAGGAAGACACCATCGAGTCGGTGATCGACAGCATCTCACCGCTGGTTGATGGGCTGGTCGACGAGCTGATCGTGTTGGACTCCGGCTCCACCGACGACACCGAGATCCGGGCGGTCGCCGCCGGCGCCCGCGTGGTCAGCCGCGAGCAGGCGCTGCCCGAGGTGCCGATACGGCCCGGCAAGGGCGAGGCGTTGTGGCGGTCGCTGGCGGCCACCCGCGGCGACATCGTGGTGTTCGTCGACTCCGACCTGATCAACCCGCACCCGATGTTCGTGCCGTGGCTCGTCGGCCCCCTGCTCACCTGCCCACCCTCCCGCGGGATTCACCTGGTCAAGAGCTTCTACCGGCGGCCCCTCAACGTCGCCGACGTGGGCGGCAGCGCGGGCGCGACCGGCGGCGGGCGGGTCACCGAGCTGGTGGCCCGGCCGTTGCTCGCGGCGCTGCGCCCCGAGCTGGGCGCAGTGCTGCAGCCGCTGGGTGGCGAATACGCGGCCACCCGCGAATTGCTGACGTCGGTGCCGTTCGCCCCGGGCTACGGCGTGGAGATCGGACTGCTGGTGGACACCTTCGACCGGCTGGGGCTGGACGCGATCGCCCAGGTCAACCTGGGCGTGCGGGAGCACCGCAACCGGCCGCTGGCCGAGCTGGGCGCGATGAGCCGCCAGGTCATCGCGACCCTGCTGTCGCGCTGCGGGATCCCCGACTCCGGGGTCGGCCTGACCCAGTTCGTGGCCCACGGGCCCGACGGCGAGGGCTACACCCAGCACACCTCGCCGGTGTCACTGGCGGACCGGCCGCCGATGCAGGCGATCAGGCCCCGGTAGCCGCCGACGCGGTCACGCTGGGCATCGCCGTGTCGGCGGCATAGGGCAGTATCGATCCCGTGGCGTTGGTGTTGCTGTACCTGGTGGTCCTGGTGCTGGTGGCGATCGTCCTGTTCGGCGCGGCCAGCCTGTTGTTCGGTCGCGGCGAGCAGCTGCCGCCCCTGCCCCGGGGGACGACGGCGACCGTGCTGCCCGCCTACGGGGTGACCGGCTCCGACGTCGACGCCGTCAAGTTCACCCAGACGCTGCGCGGATACAAGACCAGCGAGGTGGACTGGGTGCTGGACCGCCTCGCCCGCGAGCTGGAGGCCCTGCGCGGCCAGCTGGCCGCGGTGCACGCCGCGCCCGCCGCCGACCAGGACACCGAGGACGATTCGGCGGAACCCGGCGAGGGCGAGGATCGTCAGGACTGAATGTGAGCGAAGACGAGCTGGTTCGGTGCAGCTGGGCGGCCATTCGGCCCGGGCCGGACTTCGAGATGTACCGCGATTACCACGACCAGGAATGGGGTCGCCCGCTGCACGACGGGGTGGCCCTGTTCGAACGGATGAGCCTCGAGGCCTTTCAGAGCGGCCTGTCGTGGCTGATCATCCTGCGCAAACGGGAGAATTTCCGGCGCGCGTTCTCCGGTTTCGACATCACGACGGTCGCCGAGTACGGCGACGACGACGTGCAGCGGCTGATGGCCGATCAGGGAATCGTGCGCAACCGCGCCAAGATTGACGCGACGATCGCCAACGCGCGCGCGGCCGCCGAGCTGGGTACTCCGGCGGACCTGGCGGAGCTGCTGTGGTCGTTTGCGCCGTCGCCGCGGTCACGCCCGGCCGACGCATCCCAAATTCCCTCGGCCACTGACGAATCGAAGGCCATGGCCCGTGAACTCAAGCGGCGCGGGTTCCGCTTCGTCGGTCCGACCACCGCCTACGCGTTGATGCAGGCAACCGGCATGGTCGACGACCATATCCGGGGTTGCTGGGTGCCCGCGACCGCCCGCTGAGCACACAGTTGTGGGTCTTTGTACGAGCGGTGACCTGGATAGGGAACAATGGAGGGGTGATAAGTCAGTTCGTGGCCGGGCATGGCTTGAAGTTCGCTGGCGGGGCGTGCTCGGTGCCGACCAGGTCCGCGCGGGCGGGCCAGCTCGAACCTGGAGGGAGCACTCGATGGCGGCGATGAAGCCCCGGACCGGAGACGGTCCTCTTGAAGCAACGAAGGAGGGGCGCGGCATCGTGATGCGGGTACCACTTGAAGGTGGAGGTCGACTGGTCGTCGAGCTGACGCCCGACGAAGCCGCTGCCCTCGGTGACGAACTCAAGGGCGTCACAAGCTCCAGCTAGGGCTTGCCGCCGAACGATTCGGCGGTGCTACGCACACACCTTCCGATAGATCTCCAGGGTCTGCTCGGCGACGTGGGCCCACGAGAACTCCTCGACGCAGCGTTGGCGTCCCGCCTTGCCGTAGCGCTGCGCTTTTCCGCGGTCGGCGACGAGCTCGTTGACCGCCTCGGTCAGTCCGGCCCGATAGCCCGCCACATCGCCGGGGTCGTAATGCACCAAAGTCCCGGTGACCCCGTCGGCGACCACCTCCGGGATCCCGCCCACATCCGAGGCCACCACCGCGGCCCCGCAGGCCATCGCCTCCAGATTCACGATGCCCAACGGCTCATACACCGACGGGCACACGAAAACCGCTGCGGCCGATAAGAT
Organism: Mycobacterium paraintracellulare; assembly: GCF_000276825.1. Classification (NCBI taxonomy): domain Bacteria; kingdom Bacillati; phylum Actinomycetota; class Actinomycetes; order Mycobacteriales; family Mycobacteriaceae; genus Mycobacterium; species Mycobacterium paraintracellulare. The sequence goes on from NC_016948.1 coordinate 1,281,114, forward strand.
TTCGCGCAACTCGCCGATGGGAAGCATTTCCCGGATCCAGAAGACGCCGGTGCGTCCGCGGGCCAGGCCGGCGACCGCATCCCGAATCTCCTCGGCGATCTCCGGGGTGTCGGGCGCCCCGGCGCACAGCAGCACCTGCGCCTCCGGGCTGAACCGGTGGGCGGCCGCCACCAGGTGCGCGACGCCCTTCTGCCGGGTGATGCGGCCCACGAACACCACCAGAGGACGGTCCGGATCGACACCCAGTGCGGCCAGCATCGACTCGCCCTGCGATGGGGCCGCCGGGCACCACACGTCGGTGTCGACGCCGTTGCGGATGACGTGCACGGCCCCGGGATCCAGCGCGGGGTAGACGCGCAGGATGTCCTCGCGCATCGCGGAGCTCACCGCGATCACCGCGTCGGCGGCCAGCACCGCGGTGTGTTCGACCCAGGTCGAGATCCGGTAGCCCCCGCCGAGTTGTTCGGCCTTCCACGGGCGCAGCGGCTCGAGCGAATGCGCGGTCAACACGTGCGGGACGTCATAGAGCAGCGCGGCAAGGTGCCCGGCCATGCCGGTGTACCAGGTGTGTGAATGCACCACGGTGGCCGCCGATGCCGCGTTGGCCATCAGCAGGTCGGCGGACAGCGTCGTCATCGCCGCGTTGGCGCCATGCAACCGCGGGTCGGGCTGATGCACCTGCACGCCCTGGGCGCCCGGCCGGGGTGCCCCCATGCAATGCACGTCCACCGCGCACAGCCGGCGCAATTGGCTGACGAGTTCGGTGACGTGTACGCCCGCCCCTCCGTAGACCTCTGGGGGGTATTCCCGAGTCATCATCGCCACCCGCATACCCGCACGGTAGTTCCGCGACGGGGACGGCCGCGAGCCGGGCGGCACCCTCGGTGCGCCCGCGCAGCCAAATACCTTGACAGACAGCCCCACAGAACGCGGGCAATAGCCCCTTCCCCCTGGCAGCGTTTCGCGGCGGCCGATAGGTTTGACACCATGAGGGAAGCACCACACGTGCTGGGCATCGTCCTGGCCGGCGGTGAGGGCAAGCGGCTGTATCCGCTGACCGCGGATCGCGCCAAGCCCGCGGTTCCCTTCGGCGGCGCCTATCGGCTGATCGACTTCGTGCTGTCCAACCTCGTCAACGCCCGCTATTTGCGGATCTGCGTTCTGACGCAGTACAAGTCGCATTCACTGGACCGTCACATATCACAGAACTGGCGGTTGTCCGGCTTGGCCGGTGAGTACATCACCCCGGTGCCCGCGCAGCAGCGGCTCGGTCCGCGCTGGTACACCGGTTCGGCCGACGCGATCTACCAGTCGCTCAATCTGATCTACGACGAAGACCCCGACTACATAGTGGTTTTCGGCGCCGACCACGTGTACCGGATGGATCCCGAGCAGATGGTCCGGTTCCACATCGACAGCGGGGCGGGCGCGACCGTCGCCGGCATCCGGGTGCCGCGCAGCGAGGCCACCGCGTTCGGGTGTATCGACTCCGACGAGTCCGGGCGCATCCGCCAATTCGTGGAGAAGCCGCTGGATCCGCCCGGCACCCCGGACGACCCCGAGACGACGTTCGTGTCGATGGGCAATTACATCTTCACCACCAAGGTGCTCATCGACGCGATCCGCGCGGACGCCGACGACGACCATTCCGATCACGACATGGGTGGTGACATCATCCCGCGACTGGTCGACGACGGGATGGCCGCGGTGTACGACTTCAGCGACAACGAGGTGCCCGGCGCCACCGACCGTGACCGGGCCTACTGGCGTGACGTCGGAACGCTCGACGCGTTCTACGACGCACACATGGACCTGGTGTCGGTGCATCCGGTGTTCAACCTCTACAACAAGCGCTGGCCGATCCGCGGCGAGTCGGAGAACCTGGCGCCGGCAAAGTTCGTCAACGGCGGTTCCGCGCAGGAGTCGGTGGTGGGCGCCGGCAGCATCATCTCGGCGGCCTCGGTGCGCAACTCGGTGCTTTCGTCCAACGTCGTGGTCGACGACGGCGCGATCGTGGAGGGCAGCGTGATCATGCCCGGCGCTCGCGTCGGCCGTGGCGCGGTGGTGCGCCACGCGATCCTGGACAAGAACGTCGTCGTGGGGCCGGGCGAGATGGTCGGGGTGGACCTGGAGAAGGACCGCGAGCGCTTCGCGATCAGCGCCGGCGGTGTGGTCGCGGTGGGCAAGGGCGTCTGGATCTAGCTCGGTCACGCACCGCGAAGCGTGCTTCGGCGCCGACATTGCGAAAGTTGTTGATCCGCAACATCGTCGCGCCTGGTGGCGCCGACGCCGGGCCAATACCCTCGGCGCGCCGGCTACCAGAGGTAGGGAACCAACCGGTAGCGCACGCGCTCGGCGTATTCGCGGTACCCGGGCAATTCGTCGAAGAGGAGCTTCTCTTCGTCGAACATGCGCAGCGCGAGCACGATGGTGCCGGGGATGACGAAGAGCAGCCCCCAATACGAGTCGAGCGCCAGGGGGATACCGATCATCATGATCACGTTTCCGACGTACATCGGATGGCGCACGAATCGATACAGGCCACCGGACACCAAGGTCTGGTCCGCTTCCACCGTGACCGTGGCGCCGGCATAGTTGTTCTGGACGATCACCAGCATGGCGATGCCGAGCCCGGTCGCCACCAGCAGATCGCCGAGCAGCGACAGCCAGACCGGTACCGACGACCAGCCGAACCGATGATCGAGCGCGCTGAACACCATCGTCGCGAAGAGACCCAGGAACGAGGCGGTGATGATGAACTTCTGCGAGGTTCGGGGTTCGGCCCGCGGGCCGGCACGCATGCGCCGCTGCAGGGCCGCGGGGTTGGCCCTGCTCAGGTAGACCGTGGGCACGATGGTCGCCACCGTGAACACGGCGATGAAAACCCACGCCTGCCAGTAGTGCAGCGTGCCCGCCGGCAAGAGCAGGATCAACACCCACGAGAGAATGCCTCCGAGGGATGTCGTCGTCACGCGGATCCCGGTTTTCATCTCGCTCCTAGCAGCGTAGATCGCGGCGCCGAAAAGCCAGGGCGCCCAGAATTACCAACCCTACGTCGATGGCCAGTAGGCATAGCAAGGGCACGGCGGTGAAATCGGCGCCAATTCTCGGGATGTGCCCGAACGGTTCCAGGTCGAGCAACCACTGCGGGAACCGGGCCAACGATCCGATCAGGTACAGAGCGATGAAACCGATCAGCACGCCCCAGGCCACCGGTGTGAACCGCGGCGCGACGCCGAATACGCAGACCGTCACGGCCGACAACAGCCAGACGGCCGGGAGTTGGACCGCCGCGCTTGCGACGACCATCGCGAGTTTGCCGCCCACATCGCCGGCCGCGATGCCGTAGACAACTCCGGCGGTTACCCCGCAGGCCAGCATCGCGAGCGCGGATCCGCCCAGCGCGGTCACCAAATGGCTCGCGAGCCAACGAGTTCGCGACACCGCGCCGGCCAGCACCGTTTCGGCTCGCTGGCTGGATTCTTCCTGGTGCAACCGCAACGTGAGCGAAACGGCGAACGCGGCGGCCACCATGCCCATCATGGCGAAAGCCACGGCGATGAAGGCCTGCTCGAGGGCGCTGGTGCCGCCCATCCGCGCGACGATATCGCGGGCCGGACCGCTGTCGCCCAGCTCGTCACCGATGCCGTGCACCACGCTGCCCACCAGCAACCCGTATAGGCACAGTCCGACCGTCCACAACAGCAGCGCGGCCCGGTCGAGACGCCACGTCAGCCCGAACGCGTTGCCCAGCGCCGGCGCGGCGGTCGCGGGACCGGGCCGCTCCGCGATGAGCCCCGCGCCGACGTCACGGCCGGCGAGCAGCCAATACGCCACCATGGTCAACGCGGACGCCGTGACCAGGTGCAGCAGCAGCACCCACCAGCGATCACCCGCATACGGTTTGACCAGTAGCGACCACCCCAGCGGAGACAGCCACGACAGTGTGCCCGACCCGGCGTCGCCGACGGCGCGCAGCGTGAACGCGGTTCCCAGGACGGCGAACGCGGCACCGCGGGCGAACCTGGCGCTGGGCGACAACTGCGCGGTCACCGCGGCGACCGCGGTGAACACCAGGCCGGAGCAGGCCAGCGCCGCACCGAACGCCAGTGACCCGGCCGCCGGGACGTCGGTGCTCAGCAGGCCGGCCGCGCCGATCGCGCCGGTGCCGAGCGAGGCCCCGAAAGACAGCAGCAGCGCCGCGCTCAGGCTGGCGTAGCGACCGATCGCGGTCGAGTCCACCAACTCGGTCCGTCCGTTCTCCTCGTCGGCGCGGGTGTGCCGGATCATCGTGAGGATGACGGCCACCGCGATCAGCACGTGGAACATCCCGGCCTTCCAAATCCCCACGGCGCCAAGGCTGTCGCTGTAGACCTGGCCATACAGCGCACGCTGGGCCGGGCTGGCCATGATGGAGGCGGCGAACCCGGCACGGGCGGCCTCGGTGGGGTAGATCTTTTCGATGCTGCCGACGTACACCGTCGCCAGCGGCACCGACAGCAGAAACACCCACAGCGGCAACGAGAGCCGATCCCGGCGCAGGTATAGCCGCAACATCGCAAGCGTTCCGGAGAAGTTCGAACTGCGCTGGGGCGCAGGCGATGCCGACGCGTGAGGCCGGTCCAGTGTGGTCGCGCTCATGACAACGACACCTTTTGCGCATCGCGCCCGTGCCGGCCGTCGCCGCCGGACGCGTCTCCGGACGTGTCATAGTGGCGCAAGAAGAGCTCTTCGAGCGTCGGCGGCTGGCTGACGAGACTGCTCACGCCGGCGTCACCGAGCACGCGGATGAGCTCACCCAGGCTTTCGCTATCGACCTGGGCGCGCAGCGTATTACCCTCGACGCTGATGTCCTCGACGCCCTTGATCCGCCTGAGATCGCCCGGATCGCCGATCATTTCGGCCCTGATCGAGGTGCGGCTCAGATGCCGCATGGAGCTCAGCGAACCACTTTCGATGGTCTTGCCCGCCCGGATGATCGTCACGCGTTCGCACAACGCTTCCGTTTCGGCCAGGATGTGGCTGGACAACAACACCGTCGTGCCCCGGTCACGGGCCTGCGCCACGCACTGTTGAAACACGTTCTCCATCAGCGGGTCCAGTCCACTGCTGGGCTCGTCCAGGAGCAACAGCCTGGCATGGGACGAGAACGCCGAGATGAGGGAGACCTTCTGGCGGTTGCCCTTCGAATACGTGCGGGCCTTCTTGTGCGGGTCCAAATCGAAGCGCTCGATCAGCTCCGCGCGGCGCCGCTTGTCGATGCCGCCGCGCATGCGGGCCAGCAGGTCGATGGTCTCTCCACCTGTCAGCGACGGCCACAGCGTCACATCACCAGGAACGTAAGCGATTTGACGATGCAGCGCAACGGATTGGGTCCAGGGATCACCGCCCAGCAACCGCACGCTACCGCTGTCGGCCTTCACCAGGCCCAGCAGGATGCGGATCGTGGTGGACTTCCCGGCGCCGTTGGGGCCGAGGAATCCGTGGACCTCCCCCTCTCGCACAGTGAGATCGAGGCCGTCCAGCGCCTGCACCGCGCCGAATCTCTTGGTGAGGCCCCGGATTTCGACAGGGGCGGAGCCGACTGAATTTTCAGGTGCCATGGAATTCTCCTTGATCTTCGGCAGCCAGGAACGCGTCGTACATGGTCCGGTCGGTCAGCAGCCCTTCGGTATAGACCTCGAGGGCGGGCAGGATCATGTCGCGCGAGTAGTCGCGCAGCACCGCGCGCAGATCCGTTGGTGTGTCGTGCATTTGGATGTAGAGCAGGAATCCGCCGCCTCCGGTGATCGCCAGATACTTGGCCCGGGCCTGGGGATCGCGGCTGGGTTTGATCGTCCCTGCGCGCACGCCCTCTTCCATGTACCCTTCCGTGTTGTCAATCATCCTGCGCCACATCATGTTCGCTAGATCGCCGCCGGTCTGCATGCTGCGCACCAGGTATGCCATCAGTGGTGCGTAGTCCTCGATCTCTGCCAACTGGGCGAACCAGGTGGCCGGGTCGTTGGACTGGATAGCCTCGGACTTGGTGTTGCGGATCTTTTCGGCGATGTAGTCCTCGCAGGCCTTGCGCAGGCCCTCCTTGGAGCCGAAGTGGTGGATCACCAGCGCGGCACTCACGCCCGCCGCTTCGGCGATGGCGCGAAGCCCGACACCGAACCCGTGCTCGCCGAACTGCTCGATGGCCGCATCGCGGATCCGGGCGGCGGCCGTCAGGTCGGCTGAACGCATGTTCAGTACACTAAACATGCGTTCAGCCCGCGGTCAAGGACGACCCGCGTCAAGAATTCGTAAAAGTGCGAATCAGTCGCGAACGGCGGCCAGGATGCCGTCGCCGAGCGGCACCAGCGCCGGGGTGAGCCGCTCGTCCTCGGCGATGAGGCGGGCCGCCTCGCGCACCGCCACCACCTCGGCGTCGCGGGCGGTCGGATCGCCGGCCCGCCCGCCCAGTGCGGCCCGGTGCACCACGATCACGCCGCCCGGGCGCAGCAACCGGACGCCCTCGACGACGTAGTCCGGCTGATCGATCGGGTCGGCGTCGATGAACACCAGGTCATAGGACTCGTCGGCGAGCCGGGTGAGCACCTCTTGGGCGCGGCCGCCGATCAGCCGGCTGCGCGACGGTCCGATGCCCGCCTCGCTGAACGCCTGCTTGGCCAGCCGCAGGTATTCGGGCTCGATGTCGATCGTGGTCAAGACGCCGTCGTCGCTCATGCCCGACAGCAACCACAAGCCGCTGACGCCGGCGCCGGTGCCCACTTCGGCGACGGCCTTGCCGCCGCTCAGCTTCGTAAGCATGCTCAACAACGCCCCGACGGCCGGCGTCACCGCGCCCGCCCCGATGTCGACGGCCCGCTCCCGGGCGGCGGCCAGCAGCGCGTCCTCCGATATCGATCCCTCGGCGTGGGCAAACAGCGATTCGGCCCGGCTGGGCGCCGTGTGGCCAGGGGCTTCTGCGTCGGTGCCGTCCATGCCCGCAGCGTATTCCAATTCATCGCACGAACGGACAGGCGTGCCTGAACCGCACGCTGGCGACACGCCCAAGAGGCCCGGCGCGTTTAAGGTCACCGCGCGGTGGATATTTCCTGCACAACGCAGGGCAAGAAACGGTTTCTCAGGCGCAGCTCAGATTGTTCATATACCGCACATACGCCGATACGCGACGGTGTCCGTATGGATCGCGGAGCGCGTTGGACGGGGAATACCGAATGGCAGCTGCCTGTTGCCGTCAATGACGAAGTGCCACTGGGTGGCGCACCCGATTCGGAGGAATTGATTATCACCACTCTTCTCAGTCCGTCCAGCATGTCGCACGCGCAAGAGCGCCCCACCGACGAGTGGGTGGAGCCCTCGGACGTCCCGCAGGGGACCGCGGTTTTCGACGCGACCGGGGACAAGGCGGCCATGCCGTCGTGGGACGAGCTGGTACGCCAGCACGCCGACCGGGTGTACCGGCTGGCCTACCGGCTTTCCGGCAATCAGCACGACGCCGAGGACCTCACCCAGGAGACCTTCATCCGGGTCTTCCGGTCCGTGCAGAACTATCAGCCGGGAACGTTCGAAGGGTGGCTGCACCGCATCACCACCAACCTCTTCCTCGACATGGTGCGCCGACGCGCGCGCATCCGGATGGAGGCGCTGCCCGAGGATTACGAGCGGGTGCCCGCCGACGAGCCCAACCCCGAGCAGATCTATCACGATTCACGGCTGGGGCCCGATTTGCAGGCCGCGCTCGATTCGCTGCCGCCGGAATTTCGCGCGGCCGTCGTCCTGTGCGACATCGAAGGCCTGTCCTACGAGGAGATCGGTGCCACCCTGGGCGTGAAGCTCGGGACCGTCCGCAGCCGCATCCACCGCGGACGCCAAGCCTTGCGGGACTACCTGGCCGCCCACTCCGGTCGGCAGGAACTGCGCGCCCAGTCGGCGTAGGCAGCGTCGCCCGCCTGTTTCGGCAGCGGAGCGATCAGGTAGATATTCAGCGGCTTTGCGCCCGTAGCTGCGGTATTGCGCACCGGCTCGCGCTACATTCGAGAGGAGGCGGCAATGAGAATGAGTGGCAAGGAGCTGGTAATGCCCGATCGAGGACATGTGTTCCGCCGCGCGTTCTCCTGGCTTCCCGCCCAGTTCGCCTCCCAGAGCGACGCGCCCGTGGGCGCACCCCGCCAGTTCGGTTCCACCGAGCACCTGTCCGTCGAAGCAATCGCCGCGTTCGTCGACGGCGAGTTGCGGATGAACGCTCACCTGCGGGCCGCGCATCACCTGTCGATGTGCCCCCAGTGCGCGGCCGAGGTCGACGATCAGAGTCGGACGCGCGCGGCGCTGCGCGACTCCCACCCCATCCGCATCCCCAGCACGCTGCTCGGCATGCTGGCCGAAATTCCCTACGACTCGCGCGACGACTCGACCGCGCCGGCCTCCGACCCCTTCGCCGACCGCGAGGCCCGCGAGCGGCGCAAGCGCCGATAGTCGGACCCGCTGCGCACTCGCCCCACACGCTCGTTCATGTCGCCCTACGGCGCGCCGTGGATACTAGGGTGGACACGGACAACGCCGGTGCCGCGTATCTCGGCCGGTAAAGGCCCGTCTCGCGCGCTCAAGTAGAGGATCCAAAAGGGATAACGTGACGTCCGACCAAGGCTTCGACCGAAGCAATGACAGCGGCAACCGCCTGGCGCCGCGCCCCGTCTCGCGTCCGCCGGTCGACCCCGCATCGCGTCGGGAGTTCAGTCGTCCCGACGGGTTGCGCGGGTCGTTCGTGGCCGAGCGCGTCCGCCCGCAGAAGTACCGGGACCAGGCCGAATTCCGGCCGAGCGATCGTCCGGCCGACCCCGTCCTCGAGGAGGCGTTCCACCGGCCGGAGGGCAGCTCCGATTCGCTGCAACGCCACCCCGTGGACGTGGGCGCGCTGGCCGCCGAGAAAAACGGCGGGGAGCCCGACGAGCTGGACGACCCCTGGCGGGACCCGGGGGCCGCGGCGGCCCTAGGAACGCCGGCGGTCGCGCCATCGACGTCGCGCTCCGCCCTGGGCTACGGCGGCAAACTGGGCGTGCGCGACGTGCTGTTCGGCGGCCGGGTGTCCTACCTCGCGCTGCTCGTGTTGGCGCTCATCGCGTTGGTCATCGGCCTCGTCGGCGGGGTGGTGGGCCGCAAGACGGCCGAGGTCGCCGAGGCGTTCACCACCTCCAAGGTGACGCTGTCGACCAACGGCAACGGGGAAGGCCCGGCCGGGCGCTTCGCCAAGGTGGCGTCGGCGACCGCGAACTCCGTGGTGACCATCGAGTCCAAGAGTGACCAGGAGGGCATGCAGGGCTCCGGCGTCGTCATCGACGGGCGTGGCTACATCGTCACCAACAACCACGTCATCTCCGAAGCGGCGAACAACCCCAGCCAGTTCAAGACCACCGTGGTGTTCAACGACGGCAAGGAAGTGCCCGCCAACCTGGTCGGGCGCGACCCCAAGACCGACCTGGCGGTGATCAAGGTCGACAACGTCGACAACCTGAGCGTGGCGCGCCTGGGCGATTCCGACAAGGTGCGGGTGGGTGACGAGGTCCTCGCCGCGGGTGCGCCGCTGGGGCTGCGCAGCACCGTGACGCACGGCATCATCAGCGCGCTGCACCGGCCGGTTCCGCTGTCCGGGGAGGGCTCGGACACCGACACGGTGATCGACGCCCTGCAGACCGACGCGTCGATCAACCACGGCAACTCGGGTGGCCCGCTGATCGACATGGATTCCCAGGTGATCGGCATCGACACCGCGGGTAAGTCGTTGTCGGACAGCGCAAGTGGGCTCGGCTTCGCGATCCCGATCAACGAGGCCAAGGAAGTCGCCCAGACCTTGATCCGGGACGGAAAGATCGTGCATCCGACGCTGGGCGTCAGCACCCGCTCGGTGAGCAACGCGATCGCCTCCGGCGCCCAGGTCGCCAACGTGAAGGCGGGAAGTCCGGCGCAGAAGGGCGGCGTCCTGGAAAACGACGTCGTCGTCAAGGTGGGTAACCGCAAGGTTGCCGACGCCGACGAGTTCGTGGTCGCGGTGCGGCAGCTGACCATCGGCCAGGATTCCCCGATCGAGGTGGTCCGCGATGGCCGCCACGTCACCCTGACGGTGAAACCGGACCCGGATAACGGCTAGATGTTCGCCAACGTCGGCTGGGGAGAGATGCTCGTCCTCGTCGTGGTCGGGTTGGTGGTCCTCGGCCCCGAACGGCTCCCCGGCGCCATCCGATGGTCGGCCAACGCGCTGCGTCAGGCGCGCGATTACCTCAGCGGTGTGACCAGTCAGCTGCGCGAGGACCTCGGGCCCGAGTTCGACGACCTGCGGGGCCCGCTCAGCGAATTGCAGAAGCTGCGCGGCATGACCCCCCGCGCCGCGCTCACCAAGCACCTGCTGGACGGCGACGACTCGTTTCTGACCGGAAACTTCGACAAGCCGGTGAACGGCGCCCCGCCGGAGACGCCGCCACCCGCGCCTCCCACGCCGGCGAACGGCCAGACGCTTGGGGCGGAACAGCAGACGGGCGACCGCACGCCGTTCGACACCGACGCGACCTGAACCGGTTTCAGCGGCCTTTGGGATCGAGCCCGAGCGATACGCCGGCCAGCCCGCGCCGACGTGAGGACAAACTGTCGGCCACCCCGCGCAGCGCCTTGCCCACCGGCGAATCCGGCGCACTCAGTACCAGCGGAACGCCGGAATCGCCCGCGGCCACCAGCTCGGGATCCAGCGGGATCTGGCCCAGCAGCGGCACATCGGCGCCGACCGCGCGCGACAACCGCTCGGCCACCTGCTCGCCGCCGCCCTCACCGAACACCTTCAGCGTCGAGCCGTCCGGCAACGTGAGCCCGGACATGTTCTCCACGACGCCGGCGAGGCGTTGGCGCGTCTGCAGCGCGATGCTGCCGGCCCGCTCGGCGACCTCGGCCGCCGCCAGCTGTGGCGTCGTCACCACCAGAATCTCCGCGTTGGGGATCAGCTGAGCCACCGAGATGGCGATGTCGCCGGTCCCCGGCGGCAGATCGAGCAGCAGCACGTCCAGGTCGCCCCAGTAGACGTCGGCCAGGAACTGCTGTAGCGCGCGGTGCAGCATCGGTCCGCGCCACACCACCGGAGTGTTGCCCTCGGTGAACTGAGCGATCGAGATGACCCGCACCTCGTGCGCGATGGGCGGCAGGATCATCGACTCGACCTGGGTGGGCCGGTCGGTGGTGCCCATCATCCGGGGGATGGAATGGCCGTGGATGTCGGCGTCCAGCAGCCCGACGGACAGGCCGCGGGCCGCCATCGCCGCGGCCAGGTTGACCGTGACGGTGGACTTGCCGACCCCGCCCTTCCCGGACGCCACCGCATAGACCCGCGTCAGCGAATTCGGTTGTGCGAACGGGATAATCGGCTCGCGGGCGTCACCGCGCAGCTGCTTGCGCAGCTCGGTGCGCTGTTCGTCGCTCATCACGTCCAGGGTGACCTTCACCGCGCCGGTGCCCGGGACGTCGGAGACCGCCTGGCTGACCCGGTCGCTGATCTCGTTCTTCTTCGGACAGCTGGCGGTGGTCAGATAGATCGCGACGTGAACCGAGCCGTCGGGTTCGGTGTCGATGCTTTTGACCATCCCGAGATCGGTGATGGGGCGCCGCAGTTCGGGGTCGATCACCTTCCCCAGTGCGGTGCGAATCGCCGCGCTCAGGTCGGCTGCGTCAGAAGAGTCGTGGCTGGACATCACCGCCGAGTGTAGGCGTGCGCGACGGAGCGGTTGGGCGGCGACCCGCTCAGGATCGTTTGGCGGCGACCCGCTGCGCCCGGCCTTGCCGCGCTTGCGATCGCCGCGTGTCAGTTGGCGGCGACCCGCTGCGCCCGGCTTCGCCGCGCTTGCGATCGCCGCGGGGTCAGTTGGCCGGGCCCGGCGTGGGCTTAAGCGGCGCTGACGCGTTCGGCGCCGCCGGGGGAGCGGCCGGCTTGGGCGACGGTGCGGCTTGCGGCGCAACCGGGGGTGCCGGCGGCGCGATCGGTGCCGGGGGCGTGACGACATCCGGGGGCGGCGGAGCGAACGGCGGCTGCGCGAAGGGCGCAGGCGGCGCGAACGGTGGCGGGGGCCCCGCGGGCGCCGCGCTTTGGGTGCCGATGCAGATCACGGTGCACCCGGGAAGTTGGGTCGGCGCCTGCTGAGGCGTGGGAGACATCCAGGGGAACATCGGCGGCGGACTGACCATCGCCGGGCTGCTCAGGTCGATCAGCGGCACGCGCGCCAGCGGGTCGTCCATCGGCAGGCCGTTGATGTTCATCGGCAGGTTGGGTCCGAGCCCCTCGGGATGCTCGAGGTGCGCGTCGCCCAGCGGCGGCGGCGGTCCGGTCATCGGCGGCAGGTCGACCGGGACGACGCCCGTGGCGTAGGCTGCCGCCCAGCCCAGCACGTTCTGCGCGTAGGGCATCGAGTTGTTGTAGCGCAGAATCGCGGCCAGCACCTGCGACTGATCACGCAGGTTCAGCCCGCCGCTGCACAAGTACCGGGCGGCCGCGAGCGTCGAGTCGAACAGGTTCTGCGGGTCGGCCACGCCGTCGCCCTTGCCGTCGGAGGCGTAGCGCGCCCAGGTCCCCGGCAAGAACTGCATCGGTCCCATCGCGCGGGCGTAGGTGACGCGACTGCCGGCGCTGCTCTGGATGATGACCTCGTTGCCGGGCAGCGTGCCGTCCAGCGACGGGCCGTAGATCGGGTTGATCGCGGTCCCGCGTGCATCCACCGCACCGCCGCCCGCGTGGCCCGATTCGATGCGCCCGATGCCGGCCAGCAAATTCCAGCTGACGCCGCAACCCGGGGCGGCGACGGCCATCTTCTGCTCCGCATTGCGGTAGGCGGCCAATGCGATGCTCGGAATGCCCAGTGCGCCACGCGCATTGACGATCATCGCCGGCGGCGGCGCGGACAGCGCGGGCTCGGCGACGTGAAAGGCGGTGGGGCTGCGGTCGATTGGGACGACGGCGGGCCCGGAGAGGTCCGGGAAGGAGGGCGAGACCGCGGCCACCGGAGTGACGGCGGCGTGGACCGGCGGCATGTGCGCCGGAAGTTCAGGAGCCGCCCCGCTGACGGCGCCCGCGAAGACCAATGGAGTAATCATGGCGACGCCGAATATCGGCTTGCGCGTGTTCCGAAGTGCTTGCTGCCGCACAGTCGCGGCGGCCGGGCTCGCACCCCGGCTTCCCCCTATGCGCACTCGACCGTCCTAGTGTGAGCTGGGCGTACTTTCTGTTAGCTCGGTGAACCAGATCACCATACATAACTCTTGTGACACGAGTGGCGCAATGGTTGAAGAGGTTCTCACCTGGATTTCTTAGCCGCGCGCTCCAAGTTGTCGCCCTGCCGCGGAGGCCCCGAGTCCGGGGTCCCGGGCTGCAGATTGGCCAGCCTTTCGCGCAGGTCATCCAGCTCGTGGCGCAGGTATTCACGCGTCACCACCTCGCCGACGGCCAGGCGTAACGCGGCCAGTTCGCGGGCCAGGTACTCGGTGTCGGCCTTGGTCTGGGCGGCGCGACGGCGGTCCTCTTCTAGCGTGACGCGGTCGCGGTTCTCCTGCCGGTTCTGCGCCAGCAGGATCAGCGGGGCCGCGTAGGCGGCCTGGGTTGAGAACGCCAGGTTCAGCAGGATGAACGGGTAGGGGTCCCAGCGCACCGTCACCGCGAACAGGTTCAACGCGATCCACACGAACACCACGACCGTCTGCAGCAAAAGGTAGCGGCCGGTGCCGAAGAACCGCGCGATGGACTCGGTGAATTGCCCGACGGTCTCGGGGTCCAGCCGCGGCGAGTATCTGCGCGATGTCCGCGGGGTGTACAGCCCTCGCGGAGCCGTGGATTTGCTCACGAGGATCCTCCCAGTCCTTCGAACCGGCCGGCGGTGTCGAGTTCCTGCATGTCCACGCGCCAGTCGTGCGGCAGCAGGTGATCGAGCAGGTCGTCCACCGTGACCGCGCCCAACAGGTGGTTCTGGTCGTCGACGACGGGACCGCACACCAGGTTGTACGCGGCGAGGTAGCGGGTCACGGCGACCAGCGGAGTCTCCGGTGTCAGCGTGAGCAACTCGCTGTCGACGATCCCGCCGACCAGCTCGGCCGGCGCCTCGCGCAGCAGCCGCTGCAAGTGCACGCAGCCCAGATAGCGGCCCGTCGGCGTCGCCGTTGGCGGCCGCGCGACAAAAACCATCGACGACAGGGCGGTGCTCAGGTCCGGATCGCGGACCCGTGCCAGCGCTTCCGCGACCGACGTGTCGGGGGTGAGCACCACCGGATTGGAGGTCATCAGGCCGCCCGCGGTGTCCGGCGAATGCGTCAGCAGCCGGCGCACGGGGGCGGACTCGTCGGGGTCCATCCGGGTCAGCAGCATCTCGGCGTCGGTGGGGTTCAGCATGCCGAGCAGGTCGGCGGCGTCGTCGGGATCCATCTCCTCGAGCACGTCGGCCGATCGCTCGGTGCCCAGCTGCGAGAGCACCTCGGCCTGATCCTGCTCCGGCAGCTCCTGCAGGATGTCGGCCAGCCGGTCGTCGTTGAGCGCCCTGAGCACCTCGTAGCGGCGCTTGGCCGGCAGCCCGCGGATCGCGTCGGCCACATCGACCGGCTTGCGCCCTTCGAACTGGCCCAGCAGCTGCGCCACGCCCTGCCCCGGCAAGGCCAGGGCCGACGGGGTCAAACCCTGCACGCTCTGCCAGTCCACGACGTGCACGGGACCGCGCCGTCCGAGCCGCCGGTGGGTGCGCACGGCGACCCGGCTCACCATCCAGTCGCGCGTCCGGTTCTGTTCGATGCCCAGGTCGGTGACCACCACGTCGAGGCCGGCCAGCTCCGGCAGTTCGGGGTCGTTGACCTTGACCTGAGTGTCCAGCACCTGGCCGATCGCCAGCACCTCCCCGGGTCGCTGCACGAAGTGGCGTAGGGACACGTTGCCGGTGCTCAGCGTCACGGCGTTGGGCTCGATGGACGCGACCCGCAGGATCGGGATGAAGATGCTGCGCCGGGTCGCGAGGTCGACGACCAGTCCCAGGACCCGCGGCTGCTGGCGGACGATGCTGATGCTGATCACCACGTCGCGGATCCGACCGACGGATTCCCCGAGTGGACCCAACACCAACATTCGCGCGAGCCGCGCGATGTACACCCTGTTGACCGATCCCATGGAAGTAGAGCCTAGGCAGCCGCCGGCCCGATGGCAGACCGGCCGGGGGCGGTCAGGCCGTTAATGCGTGCGCAGTGTGAAGAGCACGACCACCAAAATCACCACCAGCGTGGCGATCCCGATGACGATGCCGGCGACCGCCAGGCCGAAGCCCTCCTGCCGGGTCCGCTTGATCTGATCCAGGGCGATCGCGCCCAGCACTATGGCGACGATTGAGCCCAGCCCGCACAACAGGCCGGTGAACGACGCGATGAGCGAGGCGATCGCCAGCGCGTTGGTGCCGGGCACAGCGGCTTGAGTGGGATAGCCGCCCTGGTAGTCCGGCGGCGGGTAATAGCCCGGATATCCGTGCGCCCCGTAGGGGGGCGGGCCGCCGTACGGCGGCGGCGCCATCGGGTAGGGCGGTCCGAAGTAGCCGGGCGGTTGTTCGTACCCAGGGGGCGGGGGGACGGGCGGGGGATACGACGGCGGGTACCCGGGCGGGTGGTCGGTGGGACCCGGCGGCGGGTACGCCGGGGGCGCCGACTCGGCGGCGGGGGACTCCCAGGGGGCGGGCTCGGAGGCTTCGCCGCCGGTGGGGGGCGAGTCGGTGTTGTCGTCGTGGCCGCCCTCGCCGAAGCCGCCGCCGGGAGCTGTCATGGTGTTCAACCTAACCCATCCGCCGCCGGTGGCCGTGGGTGCGAAACGTCAGCGCGCCACGGGCGCCCGGGAGGGTTCCCGCCACCCCGTGCGCCGTGTTTTCGCAGGTGGAGGAAGGCCGGTGGTTAGGCTGGGGAGGGCCTGAGATGAAACCATCCCCAAGGCGGAGGACAATGAACGGCGATGACTAATCCTTACCAGCCTGGGCAGGTTCCCGGGGCGACACCAGGAAACGCGACGGGGCGTGGACGAGGCGCGCCCGGACTGCCGACACCGCCCAGGGGCTGGCCGGTCGGCTCCTATCCCACCTACGCCGAGGCGCAGCGTGCCGTCGACTATCTGTCCGAGCAGCAGTTCCCGGTCCAGCAGGTGACGATCGTCGGGGTCGACCTGATGCAGGTGGAGCGGGTCACCGGCCGGTTGACGTGGCCCAAGGTGCTCGGCGGAGGAGTGCTGAGCGGGGCGTGGCTGGGCCTGTTCATCGGCTTGGTGCTGGGTTTCTTCAGTCCCAATCCGTGGGGTGCGCTGATCACGGGCCTGGTCGCGGGTGTCTTCTTTGGGCTGATCACTTCGGCCGTTCCGTACTCAATGGCCCGTGGCACAAGGGATTTCAGCTCGACCATGCAGTTGGTGGCCGGGCGTTACGACGTGCTGTGTGACCCGCAAAACGCAGAGAAGGCGCGGGACCTGTTGGCGCGCTTGGCGATTTGAGGCGCGCACGAGAGGTGTGAGCGGTGGTGAGTCGTCGTGGGCGCGTACGCCGGGCAGGCGCAATCGCGCTGGCGACGCTCACCATCGCCGCGACGGTACCCGCGTGCGCTTCGGGAACCCACGGGCTGGTAATCAGCTTCTACACCACGGCCGCCGACGGCGCGACGTTCACCGCGGTCGCTCAGGATTGCACGAAGCAGTTCGATGGCCGCTTCGCCATTCAACAGATCAGTCTGCCCAGAGCCCCCGGCGAGCAGCGTTTGCAGCTGGCGCGGCGGCTGACCGGTCGCGACCGCACGCTGGACGTGATGTCGCTCGATGTGGTGTGGACGGCCGAGTTCGCCGAGGCGGGCTGGGCGCTACCGCTGTCCGACGATCCCGCGGGGCGCGCCGAACCCGACGCGACGGCCGACGTCCTGCCGGGCCCGCTGTCGACGGCGCGCTGGGAAGGCAAGTTGTTCGCGGCCCCCGTCACGACGAACACCCAATTACTTTGGTATCGGCCCGATTTGGTGCGTCAGCCGCCGAGAACCTGGGATGGGATGGTGCGCGAGGCCACCAGATTGCACGCCGCGGGGCAGCCCAGCTGGATCGCCGTGCAGGCCAATGAGGGCGAAGGCCTGGTGGTCTGGTTCAACACGCTGCTGGCCAGTGGGGGCGGCCAGGTCCTCTCGGAGGACGGCCGCCGCGTCACGTTGACCGACACGCCGGCGCACCGGGCCGCCACCGTCGATGCGCTGCGGACCCTCAAATCCGTGGCGACCGCGCCCGGGGCCGATCCGTCGATCACCCGCACCGACGAGGGCACCGCGCGGTTGGCGGTCGAACAGGGCCGGGCCGCACTCGCGGTCAACTGGCCGTATGCGCTGGCATCCATGCTGGAGAACGCGGTGAAAGGCGGTGTGCCCGTTCTGCCGCTCAACCAGGATCCGCGGCTGGCCGGCAGCATCAACGACGTCGGGACGTTCGTGCCCAGCGACGAGCAATTCCGCATCGCCTATCAGGCCAGCCAGAAGGTCTTCGGCTTCGCGCCGTATCCCGGTGTGGCGCCGGGTCATCCGGCCAAGGTGACCATCGGCGGGGCGAACCTGGCGGTGGCCAGCACCACCCGCCACCGCGCCGAGGCGTTCGAGGCCATCCGCTGCCTGCGCAGCCTGCAACATCAGAAGTACGTGTCGATCGCAGGCGGCCTACCCCCGGTGCGCACGTCGCTGTATTCCGATCCGCAGTTCCAGGCCAAGTATCCGATGTACACGATCATCCGGCGGCAACTCACCGACGCCGCGGTGCGTCCGGCCACGCCGGTCTACCAGGCGGTGGCCATCCGATTGGCCGCGACACTGAGCCCGATCACCGAGATCGACCCGGAGCGAACCGCCGACGAACTCAGCGCCGAGGTGCAGAAGGCGATCGACGGGAAGGGGCTGTTGCCGTGACGGCCACCGCCCCCGCAACGCGCGCCCGGCCGTCTTCCGTCGCACCGCGTTTGCGGACCCGAAACCGGCTCTCCGAACAGCGCTTGGCCTTGTTGCTCGTCGCCCCGGCGGCGCTTCTGATGCTGACGGTGACGGCCTATCCGATCGGTTACGCCGTGTGGTTGAGCCTGCAGCGCAACAACCTTGCCGTCCCCGACGACACCGCGTTCATCGGGCTGGGCAATTACGTGACGATCCTGACCGATCGGTATTGGTGGACCGCGCTGGCGGTCACGCTGGGCATCACCGTCGTGTCGGTGACCGTCGAATTCGTCCTGGGCCTGACACTGGCGCTGGTGATGCACCGCACCCTCGTCGGAAAAGGCATGGTGCGCACCGCGATCCTGATCCCGTACGGCATCGTCACCGTGGTCGCGTCGTACAGCTGGTACTACGCCTGGACGCCCGGGACGGGCTACCTGGCCAACCTGCTGCCGCATGGCAGCGCTCCGCTGACTTCGCAGATCCCGTCGCTGGCGATCGTCGTGGTCGCCGAGGTCTGGAAGACGACGCCGTTCATGTCGCTGCTGCTGTTGGCCGGGCTGGCACTGGTGCCAGAGGAGCTGCTGAAGGCCGCCCAGGTCGACGGCGCCGGCCCCTGGCGCCGGCTGACCGGCGTCACTCTGCCGATCATCAAGCCGGCCGTGGTGGTCGCCCTGCTGTTCCGAACCCTGGACGCGTTCCGCATTTTCGACAACATCTACGTCTTGACCAACGGCGCCAACAACACCGATTCGGTGTCGATCCTGGGCTACGACAACCTGTTCAAGGGGTTCAACGTCGGACTCGGCTCGGCGATCAGCGTGCTGATCTTCGTGTGCGTGGGCCTCATCGCCCTACTGTTCATCAAGGTCTTCGGGGCGGCGGCGCCCGGTGGTGACGTCGATGGCCGCTAACCGGCAGGACGCGCGGCGCACCACGATCTGGGTCGTCATCGACACGGTGGTCGTGGTGTACGCGCTGCTGCCGGTTTTGTGGATCTTCAGCCTCTCGCTGAAGCCGACGTCAACGGTCAAGGACGGCAAGCTGATTCCGTCGTCGGTATCCCTGGACAACTATCGCGGCATCTTTCGCGGCGACATCTTCAGCTCGGCGCTGATCAACTCCGTCGGGATCGGGTTGATCACCACCGCGATCGCGGTGACTCTCGGGGCGATGGCCGGCTACGCGATCGCGCGCCTGAATTTTCCGGGCAAGCGGGCGCTGGTCGGCGCCACGCTGCTGATCACGATGTTTCCCGCGATCTCGTTGGTCACACCGCTGTTCAACATCGAACGCTTCGTCGGCCTGTTCGACACCTGGCCGGGCCTGATCCTGCCCTACATCACGTTCGCGCTGCCGCTCGCGATCTACACGTTGTCGGCGTTTTTCCGCGAGATCCCCTGGGATTTGGAGAAGGCGGCGAAAATGGACGGCGCTTCCCCGGCGCAGGCGTTCCGTAAGGTGATCGTCCCCCTGTCGGCGCCGGGCGTGGTGACCGCCGCGATCCTGGTGTTCATCTTCGCCTGGAACGATCTGCTGCTGGCGCTGACCCTGACCGCTACCAAGGCGGCGATCACCGCGCCGGTGGCGATCGTGAACTTCAGTGGCAGTTCACAGTTCGAGGAGCCGACCGGATCGATCGCGGCCGGCGCCGTGGTGATCACCGTTCCCATCATCGCTTTTGTTCTAATCTTCCAACGACGAATCGTCGCCGGGTTGACCTCCGGCGCCGTGAAGGGATGACGCGATGGCCGAGATTGTGCTGGACCATGTCAGCAAGAGTTATCCCGACGGCGCCGTGGCGGTGCACGACCTGAACATCACCATCGCCGACGGCGAATTTCTGATCCTGGTCGGTCCGTCGGGCTGCGGTAAGACCACGACGCTGAACATGATTGCCGGGCTTGAAGATATCTCCTCGGGTGAGCTGCGCATCGGCGGCGAACGGGTGAACGAGAAGGCGCCCAAAGACCGCGACATCGCGATGGTGTTCCAGTCCTATGCGCTGTACCCGCACATGACGGTGCGGCAGAACATCGCGTTCCCGTTGACGCTGGCGAAGATGCCGAAGCCCGAGATCGCGCAAAAGGTCGCCGAGACCGCCAAAACCCTTGACCTGACCGACTTTCTGGACCGCAAGCCCTCCCAGCTGTCCGGGGGACAGCGGCAGCGGGTGGCGATGGGCCGCGCGATCGTGCGCCATCCCAAGGCGTTTCTGATGGACGAGCCCCTGTCCAACCTGGATGCCAAACTGCGCGTCCAGATGCGCGGCGAGATCGCCAGGCTGCAAAAGCGCCTGGGCACGACGACCGTTTACGTCACCCACGATCAGACCGAGGCCATGACACTGGGCGACCGGGTGGTGGTGATGCATTCGGGCGTCGCACAGCAAATAGGCACCCCCGATGAGCTTTACGAGCACCCGGCCAACCTGTTCGTCGCGGGCTTCATCGGCTCGCCGGCGATGAACTTCTTCCCGGCCACGTTGACGCCGATCGGGCTGACGGTGCCCTTCGGGGAGGTGATGCTGACACCGGACGTCCAAGAGGTGATCGCCCAGCACCCCACGCCGGGCAACGTCATCGTGGGGGTGCGGCCCGAGCATCTGTCCGACGCCGCGTTGATCGACGGTTACCAGCGCATCAGGGCGCTGACCTTCGAGGTGAAGGTCGACCTGGTCGAATCGCTGGGCGCCGACAAGTACGTGTACTTCTCCACCGCGGCATGGGCCGCGCACTCGGCGCAACTGGACGATCTGGCCGCCGAGGGAGACGCGCACGAAAACCAGTTCGTGGCACGGGTTCCCGCCGAATCCAAGGCGGTCATCGGGCAGTCGATCGAGTTGGCGTTCGACACGACACGGCTCGTGGTCTTCGACGCCGACTCCGGGGCCAACCTGACCATCGCGCCGTCGGACGCGCGGTGACACAGCCGTTGGAGCAGGTCCGTGCGCATGTACGCGCCCACTTCGGCGACCTCGAACCCGATTCGGCGAGCGTGACATTCCTGGGCACCGAAACCATCGAAGTGCTGCGATTCCGCGAGACAAGCGGGCTGGTGCACTACGTCTCCCTGGGCTGCTCGCGCCACCCCATGGCCGAACCGACCCTCGATATCGCCGACCCGGTGCGCGGCCCGCGGGCCGAAATCGTCCTCCAGTTGCGCGATCCCGGCCCGATCACCGGCATCGCCCGCAGCATCGCGATACTGGCGGCAACTCCCGCCGTCGAGGGCGCCGTGCTGAGTGCCGATGCGCTGATCGACCTCGGCTCGCCGCTGTGGGCGTCGCCGTCGCGGAAGGTGCCGTTCACCGCGGTGTTGCTGGGCCGCAGCGAGATCGCGGATCTGCCGCTGGAACCGCCGCGCGACCCGGTGCGCTTCCTGTTGGCGACCCCCATCACCGCGACCGAGGCGGCGTGGGTGCGGTTGAAAGGCGCCGAGGCGATGCGGCAAGCGTGGGATAACGACGGCGTCGATGTGCTGAACACGAATCGCCCCGCCGCACAACCCAACTGACCGTACTGAGCGCATCGCCGAACGTGCACTCGGGGCGAGAATTCTGCGATTTCGTCGCCGTGAGTACACGCTCGGCGAGGAAGCGTCAGAGCCAGTTGCGGTTGCGGAACTGGAAATACAGGACCAGGCAGACGACGACCATCACCGCCATCACCCCCGGGTAGCCCCACGTCCAAGTCAGCTCGGGCATGAAACGGAAGTTCATCCCGTAGATGGCGGCGACCATGGTGGGCACCGCCAGGATGCCGGCCCAGGCCGCCATCTTGCGCATGTCGTTGTTCTGCTGCATCCCGACGCGAGCCAACGCGGCCTGGATCAACGAGTTGAGGGTGTCGTCGTAGCTGGCGATCTGGTCGGCGGCCTCGGAGTGGTGGTCGGCGACGTCGCGCAGATAGCGCCGCAACTCCTTGGAGATCACGTCCTTGTTCTCCACCTGGATCCGGTGGAACGCGGCCGACAGCGGGTTGACGCACCGGCGGAGCTCGACGACCTCGCGTTTGAGCAGATAGATCGGCTCGACGTCGATCTTGCTGCCCGGCGCGAAGGCCAAACCCTCGATGCTGTCGATGTCGGACAACATCAAACTGCTCACCTCGAGGTAGTGGTCCACCACGTGGTCGGCGATCGCGTGCATCACCGCGAAGGGGCCCAGCCGCATCTGCTCGGGGTCGCCGTCCATCCGCTTGCGCACCTCGGACAGTCCGCCGTGTTCACCGTGGCGGACCGTGACCACGAAGTCGCGGCCGACGAAGACCATGATCTCGCCCGTCTCGACGATCTCACGGGCCAGCACAACCGATTCGTGCCGGACGTAATTGACGGTCTTGAGGACGAGGAACAGGGTGTCGTCGTACCGCTCCACCTTGGGCCGCTGATGGGCGCACACCGCGTCTTCCACGGCCAGCGGGTGCAGGCCGAAGACGTCGGCCACCTCCTGCATCTGGGCCTGGCTGGGTTCGCGCAGGCCCACCCAGACGAACCCTTCGTGCCCCTGCGCTTCGATCTCGCGCACCTTGTCCAGGGAGGCGGCGTAACCGATCTTGCCGGGCAGCCGGTGGCCGTCGGCGTAGACGGCGCAGTCGACGAGCGTCTCCTTGGCCGGTCGCGCGCCCGGCTGCGGTTCGGGTTCCTGCGCGAGGGGCCGAAGCGCTTCGGGCAGTGCGTCGAATCCTTGGAACACATCCACCTCCCTCGCAGCGCAGGTCCCGACCAGGCGGTGCTCCATGCTACGCGTCCCGGCTGTTCAAAGCCTGACGATCAGCCCTGGTAGCGGACCGGAGAATGCGATCGAAAAAGGGTGCGCTAGTTTCGAGCCGAAACCGGAATCCGCACGACCTTCTCCACAAGGAGTACATCGACGTGAGCGCAAGTCCTCTCAAGGTCGCCGTCACCGGCGCCGCCGGCCAGATCGGCTACAGCCTCTTGTTCCGCCTGGCCAGTGGCTCGCTGCTGGGCCCCGACCGCCCGATCGAGCTGCGTCTCCTGGAGATCGAGCCCGCGCTCAAGGCGCTCGAGGGCGTCGTGATGGAGCTCGACGACTGCGCCTTCCCGCTGCTGTCCGGCGTCGAGATCGGCGCGGACGCGAACAAGATCTTCGACGGCGTCAACCTGGCCCTGCTGGTCGGGGCGCGGCCGCGCGGCCCGGGCATGGAGCGCAGCGACCTGCTGGAGGCCAACGGCGCGATCTTCACCGCCCAGGGCAAGGCGCTCAACGAGGTTGCCGCCGACGACGTCCGCATCGGCGTGACCGGCAACCCGGCGAACACCAACGCGCTGATCGCGCTGAGCAACGCCCCCGACATCCCCAAGGAGCGGTTCTCGGCGCTGACCCGGCTGGACCACAACCGGGCTATCTCGCAGCTGGCCCGAAAGACCGGCGCCAAGGTCACCGACATCAAGAAGATGACGATCTGGGGCAACCACTCCGCGACCCAGTACCCCGACATCTTCCACGCCGAGATCGGCGGCAAGAATGCCGCCGAGGTGGTCAACGACCAGGCCTGGATCGAGAACGACTTCATCCCGACCGTCGCCAAGCGCGGCGCGGCCATCATCGACGCCCGCGGCGCGTCCTCGGCCGCGTCGGCCGCCTCGGCCACCGTCGACGCCGCCCGCTCCTGGCTGCTCGGCAGCCCGGAGGGCGACTGGGTGTCGATGGCCGTCTACTCCGACGGCTCCTACGGCGTGCCCGAAGGCATCGTGTCGTCGTTCCCGGTGACCACCAAGGACGGCAACTGGTCGATCGTGCAGGGCCTGGAGATCGACGAGTTCTCCCAGGGGCGCATCGACAAGACCACCGCCGAGCTGGTGGAGGAGCGCACCGCGGTCACCGAGCTCAAGCTGATCTAACGCCGGAGTATGACCCAGATCACCAATTAGGCCTACTAATGGGTAGGCCTTACCCTGAACCCCGTGTCCGAATTGCTTGAATCGATACAGACGCAGGCCGAGCATGGTGCGATCACCGATGCCGAGATCTTCGAGGCACACGTAGGCGGCAAGCTTTCGGTGAGCCTGACGTCCCCGCTGGACACCCAGCGCGCGCTGTCGATCGCCTACACCCCCGGCGTGGCGCAGGTCAGCCGCGCGATCGCCGCCGACCACGCTCAGGCGGCCCGCTACACCTGGGCGAACCGGCTGGTGGCCGTCGTCAGCGACGGCAGCGCGGTGCTCGGCCTGGGCGACATCGGGCCCGCGGCGTCGCTGCCGGTCATGGAGGGCAAGTGCGCCCTGTTTCAGGCGTACGGCGGGCTGAACGCCATCCCGATCGTGCTCGACACCAAGGATCCCGACGAGATCGTCGAAACCCTGGTGCGCCTGCGCCCGACGTTCGGCGCCGTCAACCTCGAGGACATCTCCGCGCCGCGCTGCTTCGAGATCGAACGCCGGGCCATCGAGGCCCTGGACTGCCCGGTGATGCACGACGACCAGCACGGCACGGCCATCGTGGTGCTGGCCGCGCTCATGGGCGCCAGCAAGCTGCTCGGCCGGGACATGAACTCGCTGAAGGTGGTGGTGTCCGGGGCCGGGGCCGCCGGTGTCGCGTGCACCAATCTCCTTATGGTGATGGGTGTTTCGGACATCACCGTCCTCGACTCGCGCGGAATCCTGCACACCGCTCGGGACGACATGAACGACGTCAAGGCGGCCCTGGCGCGGCGCACCAATCCCGACGGCCTGACCGGCAGCGCGGCGGAAGCCCTCCGCGGCGCGGACGTGTTCCTCGGCCTGTCGGGCGGCGTGGTCCCCGAAGAGATGATCGCCACGATGGCACCCAACGGAATCGTGTTCGCACTGTCCAACCCCGATCCGGAGATCCACCCCCAGATCGCGGCCAAGTACGCCTCGGTGGTGGCCACCGGCCGCAGCGACTTCCCGAACCAGATCAACAACGTGCTGGCATTCCCAGGGGTGTTCCGCGGCGCGCTAGAGGCGGGTGCCCGCCGGATCACCGAGAAGATGATGGTCGCCGCGGCCGAGGCGATCTTCTCCGTCGTCAGCGACGACCTTGCCCCCGACCGGATCGTCCCCAGCCCGCTGGACCTGCGCGTCGGGGAGGCGGTTGCCGCGGCCGTGGCGATCGCCGCCGACATTTCCGTCTCCGGGGGGTGAAAATCGGCAGGCTGGCGGCACCGCTGCTCGCCGCCATACTCGCCGTTTCCGGTTGCGCGACCGACACCGGCGGCGATCCTCGCGCCCGCGCGGAGGTCGTGGTCGGGTCCCGGTCTGATGCCGAATCGGCGCTGCTGGCCGGCATCTACGTGGCCGCCTTGCGGTCCTACGGATTCGGCGCGCGGTTCCAGCCGACCACCGACCCGAAGGCCGAATTGGATTCGGGCGCAATCACCGTCGTTCCCGCCTTCACCGGCCGGGTGTTGCAACGCCTGCAGCCAAGCGCCACAGCGATGTCCGACAAAGACGTCTACCGAGCGATGATCGCCGCCCTACCCGAGGGCATCGTGGCGGGCGACTACACGACGGCCGCCGAGGACAAACCCGTGCTGTTGGTGAGCCGGGCCACCGCCAAGTCATGGGGCGGCAGCGACGTCAGCGCGGACTTGAGCACGCTGCCGCGGCACTGCGCCGATCTCGTCCTCGGGACCGTCGCCGGCCACCGGGCGCCGTCGGCCATCGGCCCCTGCCGCCTTCCGGATCCGCGTGAATTCCCGGATGGCACAACGATGTTCGCGGCGGTCGCGTCCGGACGGCTGACCGCGGCATGGACGACCACCGCCGACCCGGGTGTCCCCGCCGACCTGGTCGCGCTGGCCGACACCAAGCCCACGCTGATCCGGGCCGAAAACGTGGTGCCGCTGTATCGGCGCAACGCGCTCAGCGAACGGCAAGTGTTGGCGATCAACGAAGTGGCCGGCGTGCTCGACACCGCGGCCCTGGTCGACATGCGCCGGCAAGTGCGTGCCGGCGCCGACCCGCAGGCGGTGGCGGCCGGCTGGTTAGCCGAGCACCCGCTGGGCCGCTGAACAAATCAGCGCTTGGGCAGCAGCCGGTGCACGACCTGCTGAAGCCGGCTCATCACCGGCCCGCCCAGCAGCAGCTCCGGCCGCGAACCCGTCAGCCGCACGACCAGGTCCATCGCCTTGACGTCCGGCCCAACCAGCACCCGGGCCTTGTTCTTGCGCACCCCTTCGAGGATGAGCTGAGCCGCACGCTGCGGGGTGGTCTTGGCCTGCTGTTCCTCGAACAGGTTGGCCAACTCGGCGTGGTCGAGCCCCTCGACGCCGGTGGCGTTGCGGGCGAACGCGGTTTTGATGCCGCCCGGATGCACTGTCGTCACCCGCACCGGGTGACCGGCGCGCGCCATCTCCTGGTGCAGCGCCTCGGTGAAGCCGCGGACGGCGAACTTGGCCGAGACGTACGCCGCCTGGCCGGGCGCGGAAAACAGGCCGAGCGCGCTCGAGATGTTGATGACGTGTCCGTCCCCGGAGGCGATCAGGTGCGGAAGGAACGCCTTGGTGCCGTTGACGACGCCCCAGTAGTCGACGTCGATGACGCGCTCGATGTCCTTGAACCGGCTGTCCTCGATGGATCCGATGAACGTGATGCCGGCGTTGTTGTAGACCTGGTTGACCGCGCCGAAGTGCTCGTTGACCGCGTCGGCGTAAGCGAGGAAGGCGCTGCGCTCGGTCACGTCGAGCTGGTCGGATTTGACCGGTGCGCCGATCGCCGCCAGTTGCTCTGCGGTCTGCGCCAGCCCTGCGGTGTCCACGTCGCTGATCGCGACCTTGGCGCCGGCGCGACCGAGCTCGACCGCCAGCGCCTGGCCGATGCCCGAGCCCGCGCCCGTGACCACGGCGACCTTGCCGGCGAACCCATCCATGCAACACTCCCTCGACCAGGCTTGACCGCGTTGAGGCTAATCGTTACCAGTGATGGTGGCTAGCGCAGGGCGAAACGGTGAACGCGCGCGCCCGTCACACTGAGAGATCGATCACTGCTTGGGCAGCAGCCGGCCCATGACGGGGCCGAACAGCTGCTGATACCCCGAACCCGTCAGGCGCACCAAGATGTCCAACACCTTGGCGTCCGCGCCGACGAGCACCCGCGCCTTCTTCTTGCGCACCGCGTCGAGGATGATCTGGGCCGCGCGCTGCGGGGTGGTCTTGGCCAGCCGCTTGTCGAACAACTTGGCCAGCTCGGCCTGATCGAGGCCCTCGGCGGTGGTGGCGTTGCGGGCGATCGCGGTCTTGATGCCGCCCGGGTGCACCGTGGTCACCGCCACCGGGTGGCCGGCGGCCACCATCTCCTGGCGCAGCGCCTCGGTGAAGCCGCGGACGGCGAACTTGGCCGAGTTGTAGGCCGCCTGCCCCGGCACCGAGAAGAGCCCGAACACGCTGGAGACGTTGATGACGTGCCCGTCGCCGGAGGCGATCAGGTGCGGGAGGAACGCCTTGGTGCCGTTGACCACGCCCCAGAAGTCGACGTCCATCACGCGTTCGATGTCCTTGAACTGGCTGACTTCGACGTCGCCGGTGAAGGCGATCCCGGCGTTGTTGTAGATCTGGTTGACCGTGCCGAAGTGCTCTTTGACCGCGTCGGCGTAGGCCAGGAACGCTTCGCGTTCGGTCACGTCGAGGCGATCCGCCTTGACCTGGGCGCCGATCGCCTTCAGCTGCTCCTCGGTCTGGGCCAGCCCTTCGAGGTCGACGTCGCTGATGGCCAGCTTGGCCCCCGAGCGCCCCAACTCGACGGCCAGCGCCTGCCCGATACCCGAACCCGCGCCCGTCACCACCGCGACCTTGCCGGCGAATCCTTGCATGAGCACCCTTCCTAGTCGGCCCGTTTGCGTCGAGGCTAGCCGGTACCGGCGGTCCCACTTTCTTCGGGTGTGAACGGCGAATCAGCCGAAGGCCGTGTCGATGATCTCCTGCTGCTCGACGGCGTGCACCTTCGACGAGCCCGACGACGGGGCCGACATCGCCCGGCGGGAAATCCGCTTGAGCCCGGTCAGCTTGTCGGGCAGCAGCTCGGGCAATTCCAGGCCGAAGCGCGGCCACGCGCCCTGGTTGGCCGGCTCTTCCTGAACCCAGAAGTACTCCTGGACGCTCGGGTAGCGGTCCAGCGTTTCGCCCAGCCGGCGCTTCGGCAGCGGGGCGAGCTGCTCGATCCGCACGATCGCCACGTCGTCCCGGTTGTCCTTGGCCTTGCGGGCCACCAACTCGTAGTAGAGCTTGCCGCTGGTCAGCAGGACCCTGCTGACCTTGCTGCGATCGCCGATGCCGTCCTCGTAGGTCGGCTCTTCGAGCACCGAGCGGAACTTGATCTCGGTGAAGTCCTTGACGTCGCTGACCACCGCCTTGTTGCGCAGCATCGACTTGGGCGTGAACACGATCAGCGGGCGCTGCACCCCGTCGAGGGCGTGCCGGCGCAACAAGTGGAAATAGTTGGACGGCGTGGAGGGCATCGCGATCGTCATCGAACCCTCTGCCCACAGCTGCAGGAAGCGCTCGATGCGGCCGGAGGTGTGGTCGGGGCCCTGGCCTTCGTGGCCGTGCGGCAGCAGCAGCACCACGTTGGACAGCTGGCCCCACTTGGCCTCGCCGGAGCTGATGAACTCGTCGATGATCGACTGCGCGCCGTTGACGAAGTCCCCGAATTGGGCTTCCCACAGGACGAGCGCGTCCGGGTTGCCCACGGTGTAGCCGTACTCGAAGCCGACGGCCGCGTATTCCGACAGCGGGGAGTCGTAGACCAGGAACTTGCCGCCGGTGGGGGTGCCGTCGGGGTTGGTCGCCAGCAGCTGCAGCGGCGTGAACTCCTCGCCGGTGTTGCGGTCGATGATCACCGAGTGGCGCTGCGAGAAGGTGCCGCGCCGGGTGTCTTGCCCCGATAGGCGCACCAGCTTGCCCTCGGCCACCAGCGAGCCGAGCGCCAGCAGTTCGGCGAAGGCCCAGTCGATCTTGCCCTCGTAGGCCATCTCCCGGCGCTTCTCCAGGACCGGCTGCACCCGCGGGTGCGCCGTGAAGCCCTCGGGTAGCGCCAGGAACGCGTCACCGATGCGGGCCAGCAACGCCTTGTCCACCGCGGTGGACAGGCCCGCGGGCAGCATCTGGTCGGCCTCCACCGATTCGCTGGGCAGCGCGCCGTGCTTCTCCAGCTCGCGGACCTCGTTGAACACCCGCTCGAGCTGGCCCTGGTAGTCGCGCAGGGCGTCCTCGGCTTCCTTCATCGAGATGTCGCCGCGGCCGATCAGGGCCTCGGTGTAGCTCTTCCGGACCCCGCGCTTGATGTCGACGACGTCGTACATGGCGGGGTTGGTCATCGACGGGTCATCGCCTTCGTTGTGCCCGCGCTTGCGGTAGCACAGCATGTCGATGACGACGTCCTTCTTGAACTCCTGCCGGAAGTCGACTGCCAGCTTGGCCACCCACGCGCACGCCTCCGGGTCGTCGCCGTTGACGTGGAAGATCGGCGCCCCGATCATCTTCGCGACGTCGGTGCAGTACTCGCTGGACCGTGAGTACTCCGGCGCGGTGGTGAAGCCAATCTGGTTGTTGGCGATGATGTGGATGGTGCCGCCGACGCGGTAACCGGGCAGGTGGGTCAGGTTGAGGGTCTCGGCGACCACGCCCTGACCGGCGAACGCCGCGTCGCCGTGCAGCATCATCGGCACCACCGAGAAGGCCTTGTCGTCCCCCTGGTCCTCGGCGCGCCGGTCCAGCAGGTCCTGCTTGGCGCGCACCAGGCCCTCCAGCACCGGGTCGACGGCTTCCAGGTGCGACGGGTTGGCGGTCAGCGACACCTGAATGTCGTTGTCGCCGAACATCTGTAGGTAAACGCCGGTGGCGCCCAGGTGGTATTTGACGTCGCCGGAGCCGTGCGCCTGCGCGGGGTTGAGGTTGCCCTCGAACTCCGAAAAGATCTGCGAGTACGGCTTGCCGACGATGTTGGCCAGCACGTTGAGCCGGCCACGGTGCGGCATCCCGATGACCACCTCGTCGAGCCCGTGCTCGGCGCACTGGTCGATCGCCGCGTCCATCATCGGAATGATGCTTTCCGCCCCCTCGAGTGAAAACCGTTTCTGCCCAACGTATTTGGTCTGCAGGAAGGTCTCGAAGGCCTCGGCCGCGTTCAGTTTGCTCAGGATGAACTTCTGCTCGGCCACCGTCGGTTTGACGTGCTTGGTCTCGACGCGCTGTTGCAGCCACTCCTGCTGCTCGGGATCGAGGATGTGGGTGTACTCCACGCCGATGTGCCGGCAGTAGGCATCGCGCAGCAGGCCCAGCACATCGCGCAGCTTCTTGTACTCGGAACCGGCGAAGCCGTTGACTTTGAACACCCGATCGAGATCCCACAGCGTCAGGCCGTGGTTGAGGATCTCGAGGTCGGGGTGGCTGCGGAACCGGCTGCCGTCCAAGCGCAGTGGGTCGATGTCGGCCATCAGGTGGCCGCGATTGCGGTAGGCCGCAATCAATTCCATAACCCGGGCGGTCTTGTCGACGATCGAGTCCGGGTTGTCGGTGCTCCAGCGCACCGGCAGATACGGGTTGCCCAGCTCGCGGAAGATCTCGTCCCAGAACGCATCCGAGAGCAGCATCTCGTGGATCGTGCGCAAGAAGTCGCCGGATTCCGCGCCCTGGATGATGCGGTGGTCATAGGTCGAGGTCAGCGTGATCAGCTTGCCGATCCCCAGCTCGGCGATGCGTTCCTCGCTGGCGCCCTGGAACTCGGCGGGGTACTCCATGGCGCCGACGCCGATGATGGCGCCCTGGCCGTTCATCAGCCGCGGCACCGAGTGCACGGTGCCGATGGTGCCCGGGTTGGTCAGCGAAATCGTCACGCCGGCAAAGTCTTCGGCGGTCAGCTTGCCGTCGCGGGCCCGCCGCACGATGTCTTCGTAGGCGGTGACGAACTGCGCGAACCGCATGGTCTCGCAGCCCTTGATGCCGGCCACCACCAAGGAACGCTTGCCGTCCTTGCCCTGCAGGTCGATCGCCAGGCCCAGGTTGGTGTGCGCCGGGGTGACGGCGGTGGGTTTGCCGTCGACCTCGGCGTAGTGCCGATTCATGTTCGGGAACTTCTTGATCGCCTGCACCAGCGCGTACCCGAGCAGGTGGGTGAACGAGATCTTGCCGCCGCGCGTGCGCTTGAGTTGGTTGTTGATGACGATCCGGTTGTCGATCAGCAGCTTGGCGGGAACGGCGCGCACGCTGGTCGCCGTCGGCACCTCCAGCGACGCCGACATGTTCTTGACGACGGCCGCCGCGGCGCCGCGCAGCGTCTGCAACTCGTCGCCTTCGGCCGGCGGGGGGGCGGCGGCCTTCGCCGGCGCGGGGCGCGCCGGGACCCCGTTGCCGGCGGCCGTGCTGGCGGGGGGCGCCGTGCTGGCGGGGGGCGCGGGCTTGGGGCTTTCGGGGGCCGCCGCGGCCGGCTTGGCGGGGGCCGCTGCGGCCGGCTTGGCGGGGGCCACGGCCGGCCGGCCATCGCCGCTGGTCGGGGTGGCCGTCGCCGCCTCGCCCGTCGGCTCGGGGTTGTAGTCGACGAGGAACTCGTGCCAGCTCGGATCCACCGACGAGGGGTCATCGCGGAACTTGCGGTACATCTCCTCGACCAGCCATTCGTTTTGACCGAATGGTGAACTTATGTTGCTCACGACCGCAGTTCGCCTCAATCCCTTTGTCCTACAGGGCCACCGCAGCTATCGCGCGGTGCCTGCACCCTCGTCTGCCCGGCGGGCCGAGCACCTCATATCCATGGCGGTACCCATTGCTGCCGCCCTATAAAGGCTAACCTCTCGCCACCAATCTGCCAGGCGGACCGGGGCCTCGGGGCGGGTCAGCCGGCTTCGTGGATCGGGGGCACCAGATGCAGCGCGCGGGGCCAGCGCCCGGGTGGGGGGCCGAACGCCCGGTTGGCGTTGCGGACCATCTTCTTGCCGGCGAGGTAGTTGCCGACCGCTCCCACCACGACCCCGATCCCGACCGGCAGCAGTTTGCCGAACAACAGGGCGCCCCGCCGCACCGTGTACTTCCTGACCCACGACTTGAGCAGCCGCGAGTTCAGTCCCGACATCGACGACAGCGGAAGCGCGGCCAGGCTCTCGGAGATCCAGCCGCCGTTGGTGCGCCGCGGACCGATCAACTGCGTGACGGCTTGCTCGCTGTTGTCACCGACAAGCACCGCCAGCACCAGGGCGCGGCGCCGTTCCCGGTGATCGGCCGGAATGTCGTGGACCACCGCGACCGCCAACACGAAGAACGCGGTGGCCTCGAGGAACGTCACCGTTTCCGCCGCCGCCGCGGACAGGGCACTCAACGTGCCGATTCCGGGGACGGTCGCCGCGGCTCCCACCGCAACACCGCCGGCCGTCACCATGGCCACGTAGCGCTTCTGCAGCTTGGCCAGGATCTCGGCCGGGCTGGCATCGGGATCGGCGTTGCGCAGCCGGGTCACATAGGCCTCGGCGGCGGGGCCCTGTATCCGCGAGCTGCGCTCGATGACCTGCGCCAACGCCCGCGCGGACATCTTGGGTCGACCGTTCTTGCCGGTCGGCGCCTCTCCCGCGTTGGCCATGGTGAATAACCGCTTCGGCGACCTGTTCCGTCGGGCCCGCATAGTGTCTCTCCTGCAAATGGGGTTCTTTCAGGCTAACGTGCCCGCGCCAAATCCTGACGCCGTTATCGACGCCCACCGGATCCGTGGCTGCCGGCCCTCTTGCGCCGCCGGGAATAATGCAGGCTGGATGTCTGCGACGGCCGTGCCGCCGGCCGGTCGTCGTGGTGAACGGTTCGCCGCGCGCGCGGTCGATGACCTGGGAGTTCAGGCCGATCGACCGGACGGGCCGATGCGGCGTAACGGCATCGTCGGGAGCGAAACGAGGTGGGGTGGATGACCACGGCTACGCCCCGCACGCCCGGGGGAGCGCGGCGCGCGAGATCCGGGCCGGCGCGGTCCGCCCACCGCTGGGATTTCTTCACCCAGAGCTCGCCGCAGTCGCAGAACCCCTGGAACCCGCTGTGGGCGATGATGATCGGCTTTTTCATGATCATGGTCGACTCGACCATCGTCGCCATTGCCAACCCGACCATCATGGCCAGCTTGCGCATCGGCTACGACACCGTGGTCTGGGTGACCAGCGCCTACCTGCTGGGCTATGCGGTCGTGTTGCTGGTGGCCGGGCGCCTGGGTGACCGGTTCGGTCCCAAGAATCTCTACCTTTTCGGCCTGGTGGTGTTCACCATCTCCTCGGTGTGGTGCGGGTTGGCCGGCAGCGCCACCATGCTGATCGCGGCCCGCGTCGTGCAGGGCGTCGGCGCCGGGCTGCTCACTCCGCAGACCTTGTCGACCATCACCCGAATCTTCCCGGCGCAGCGGCGTGGCGTCGCGGTCAGCCTGTGGGGCGCCACCGCCGGCGTCGCCAGCTTGGTCGGCCCGCTGGCCGGCGGGGTGCTGGTCGACGGCCTGGGGTGGCAGTGGATCTTCTTCGTCAACGTCCCCATCGGTGTCATCGGGCTGGGATTGGCTTATTGGCTGATTCCGGTGCTGCCCACCCAGTCGCACCGCTTCGACCTGATCGGGGTCGCGCTGTCCGGCATCGGCATCTTCCTGATCGTGTTCGGACTGCAACAGGGGCAGGCCGAACATTGGCAACCGTGGATTTGGGCGCTGATCGTCGCGGGCGTCGGATTCATGACGGCCTTCGCGTTCTGGCAGTCGCTGAACGCGCACGAGCCGCTGATTCCGTTGGTGATCTTCAGTGACCGCGATTTCAGCGTGTGCAACGTCGGGGTCGCCGTCATCTCCTTCGCCGCGACGGCAATGATGTTGCCGCTCACGTTCTACGCGCAGGCCGTGTGCGGGCTCTCGCCGACGCGCTCGGCTCTGCTGATCGCGCCCATGGCGATCGCCAACGGCGTTTTCGCCCCGTTCGTCGGCAAGATCGTCGACAAATACCATCCGCTGCCGGTGCTCGGTTTCGGGTTCTCGGTGCTGGCGATTGCGCTGACGTGGCTGACCTTCGAGATGTCGCCGACGACGCCGATTTGGCGGCTGGTGTTGCCGTTCTTTGCGACGGGTGTGGGGATGGCGTGCGTGTGGTCACCGCTGACCGCCACCGCGACGCGGAATTTGCCGCCGGAGCTGGCGGGCGCGGGTTCCGCGGTATACAACTCCGTGCGCCAGTTGGGCGCGGTGCTGGGCAGCGCCGGCATGGCCGCGTTCATGACCTGGCGGATTACTGTCGAGATGCCGCGGCAGCCGTCCGGCGGGGCCACCGACGAGGGTGCCTTGGCGTTGCAGCTGCCCGAATTCCTGCGCGAACCGTTCTCGGCCGCGATGTCGCAATCGGTGCTGTTGCCCGCATTCATCGCATTGTTCGGGATCATCGCCGCACTGTTCCTGGTCGGCTCTGCGCCGTGGACCGACAACGGTAGGGGCGGCGACGATCTGCTCGGGCCCGACGATGACGTCGTCGACGACGACTATGACGACGACGAGTACGTCGAATTGGTGCTGGTGCGCGAACCCGACGCCGGGCAGTCGAGCCAACCCGCGCCGCCGCGGCTCGATCCCCCGCAGCCACGGCGTAGCGAAGTGCCGCCTCGGGCCGATTCGTGGCACAACGCATTCGATGAACCAAAGGTCCAACCAATTGGCTATGCCCACAACGGTTCTCGTGTGGACAGCGGCAAACGCCTTCGCCAGGTGGCGGTGCGGCGCCCGCCCAAATCGATGCCACCGGGTGATCGGCTCACCCGGCCGCCGCGTCGCCACCACAATGGATCGGCGGGCCACTATTTCACCGAAGGCGAATCGCTGCGAGGTCAACACCACCGTCCCGATCCGGACGACGACCCCACCGGGTCGGGCCGGCACTCCTCGAGCGGTTAGCCGGTCTACCGCAGATCGGGTTGGGTCAGCGCCAGGAAGGCGCCCAGGTCGATCAGGCCCGCTGGTGTGGCGGGCAAGTATTCCGTCAGTGACGACGAGCGCACGATCACGGCTGCGTACTGAGCCCGGCTGACCGCGACGTTGAGCCGATTCCTGTTGAGTAGAAACGAGATTCCGCGTGGCACCACATCCATGGACGACACCGTCATCGAGATGAACACCACCGGCGCCTGTCCGCCCTGGAACTTGTCGACCGTCCCCACCCGGACCCCGCCGAGCGCCGCCGCGGTCAGGCGGCGGCGCAGCAGCGCCACCTGGGCGTTGTAAGGCGCCAGCACCAGCACGTCGGCGGCGGTCAAGGCTCGGGTGCCATGCTCGTCGGTCCACGCCGCGCCGAGCAGCTGTCCGATCGCGGCGACGATGGCGGCCGCCTCCTCGGGGCTCTCGGTCGAGTTCCCTTGGTGCTCTACCGAAAGTAGCTGCACGCCAGGTGAATACCCATCGAGGCGGCGGGCGGCCGTGCAGTCGTCGGACTGCAGCCTGTTCTCATAAGAGAGCGCCGAAACCGCGGCGCAGACGGCCGGATGCATTCGGTAGGAGCGGTCCAAGAAGTAACCACGTTCCTCGGGCAGGGTGCGCTGACCGTCGACCAGCCAATCCAGCGCCGAGGTGTCCACCGGCTCTGGATGGGTGCCCTGGCTGACTTGCGGCAACTGTTGCGGATCCCCGAGCAGCAGCAGGTTGTCAGCTGCCGGGGCCACCGCGATGGTGTTGGCCAGACAGAATTGGCCCGCTTCGTCGATCACCAGCAGGTCAAGGCTTTTCGGCGGTATCCGATTGGCGTTGGCGAAATCCCATGCGGTGCCGCCGATCACACATCCCGGTGTGTCAGCCAGGAAGGCGGCGTACGCGCCGCCATCGATCTCCCGCCAGCGCGGGGACTGGCGGTCGTAGCGCTTCTTTGCGATGCGCTGCGGATCCAGACCGGCGTCGATCACACAGTCCAACAGGTTCTCCACGGTGGCGTGCGATTGCGCGACAACACCGACGCGCCAGCCGTGTCGGGTAACCAGGTCGTGGATGACCCGGGCGGCGGTGTGCGTCTTGCCGGTTCCGGGCGGCCCATGAACCGCCAGGTACGACGAGTTCAGATCGAGTAGCGCGGCGGTGATGTCGGCGACGGTGTCACCGCCGTGCGGGAGGGGATCAGCGCTGCGCGTCCGGGGCGCTCGGCGCAGCAGCACGTCGACCACGGCGCTGTGCGGCAGCTGCGGCAATCCGGCGGCCACCGTGGTGGCGGTCGCCTCGATCGATTCCCGCAGGGCGGTGGTGGGGATGGGCGGGCCGGGAGTCAGCGCAAAAGGCAATTGGTCAAAGGTGTTGCCGTCACTGCCAACTCGTTCAACGACCACCACCTCGGTGGGCACCGCCGGATCGTCGGCCTCGATGACCGAGGCGCGTCCGGCCGCCCGCCGGTCCGGGTTGTCGGTCATGCCCGGCGGCGCCGGCGGGTTGTAGAGCGCGAATACGTCGCTTTTCAGGTCGCCACGCGCGAGTTCGCCGCGTAGCTGCAGCCGCCGCTGGGGTTTGCGCGCGCGGGGAGGTGTGTGCCAGTCGACGCTGACGGACGCGCGCTCAGCGACGAACACGTCGGTGTTATCCGCCCATTCGTCGACCGGGAAGTTCAACCGGTCGAAATGCGCCCACCAGAAGGGCTTGTCCTCGCGACGGTGGTAGCCGCGCGCGGCGGCCACCAGCGCCACCGCCGTCTGCTCCGGGGTGCGCTCGTCGATGCCGGCGGCCCCGGTGAACGCCGCCAGGGTCACCGCCAGTTCGTCGCGGTCCTCGACGGTGTTGCCGTCGCCGACGGGCTGGGCGCCGATCGGTACGACACCGGATTCGTAGGCGCGCAACATCAGCCAGTTACGCAGTTCCTGTGTCGACCGGCAGTCGTAGTGGTTGTAGTCCTCGATCTCCTTGAGCACGGAGGCGGCCTCGTCGCCGCGGCCCTCCGCGCGCAGTTCGCAATAGCGCGCGTAGGAGGTGATCGAACCGGTCGCCGTGGTCACGTCGCCCGCGCGCAGTTGTGACCCCATGTAGAGCGGTTCGAGCGCCTTGAGGCTGAATGACTCCGCGCCGACGCGAATGCTCCTGCGCACCAACGGATAAAGGTCGACCAGCGTGCCGCTGCGCAGCAGTTCGTCGACCTCGTCCTCGCCGACGCCGTAGCGCCCGGCGAGCCGCAGCAACGCGGTCTTCTCGTAGGGTGCGTAGTGGTAGATGTGCATGTTGGGGCGGCGCCTGCGCCGCTTGGCCACCATCGCCAAGAAATCGGTCAGCGCCTTGCGTTCGTCTGCCCGGTTGTGCGCCCACAGCGGGCGAAACCTGCCCGTAGGCCCGGCCTCCAAGACGCCGAACAGGTATTCCAGGCCCCACTCGCGGCCGTCGGCGGTCCACAGCGGGTCGCCTTCGAAGTCGAAGAACAAATCACCGGGGTCCGGCTCGGGGAGCAGCGCCAGTGGCTGCGCGTCGATGACCTGGACCTGCGGAACGCCCGTATCGCGTTGGCGCACTTGCAGTTTCGCCTGGGTGGTCAAGGCGGTGACGACACCCGCGGCCAGCTCGGGAACCGGCCCGCTGTGGGCGGCAAGTTCGGTGACGGTGGTGATGCCGGCCTTGAACAGCTTGTCCCGCTGGCTTACCCGCAGACCGGCGACCAACAGCACGTCGTCGGCGGCGCGCAGCTGCTCGATGCACGACGGGCAATGAAAACAGGCGGCCACGCTTTCGTCGTCCCATCGCACCGCGGCGCCGCTCGCATGGTGGTCGTCGAGCAGCCGCTGCAGCCGCACCCGCTGCAATCGGTAGACCGGGACCAGGTCGCTGACGCGGTGCCGCACGGCCGTTCCGTCGCCGAGCCGCAGTTCGGCCTCGGGCGCGACGGGCACACCCGAGGCCGCCAGCACGTCGGCGTAGGCGGCCAGTTGCAACAGCGCGGTCACCTTTTCGGAGCGGGCCAGCTTGGTGTCGACGACCCGATACTGCTCGCCGTCGCGGACCAGAAAGTCGGCGAATCCGAGGAAGCGGCCGTCGAACATCGCGGCCTGATACACCGCGGGGGCGTGGTCGGCGACGGCGCGCAGCGTCGCGTCGGTGGCCGCCGCCAGCCCCGCGGGTGTGTAGGCCGGGCGGCCGATGACCGCGACGGCATCGCCGAATCGCTCGCGCAATCGGGCGAGCTCGCGCCGCTCATGCTCGTCGCCGAGGGTGGCTGTCCGCGTGAGCAGTTCGTCCTCGATCGCGGTCGCCGGCCCGCGGCCGAGTTTGGCGTCGAAATCCCGCAGCAGCGCGAATTCGCAGCGGGCGGCGGCGGCAAGGTCCGACGCGCTGTAAACGATGCTGTCGCCGGTCACGAACACTGGAGCCACTGTAGGACAGGGCTCCGACACGATGGTCGCGCCGGGCGGGCGTGCCCGGGATCAGTGCGCGGGCGTATTGCCGATCAGTTCGACGGCGTTGCCGTTCCAATGAAACTTCACGTGGGTGTTGAGGCCCTGGATCCCGCCCGGATAGGTCAGCGCCACCGTGTCGCCCGTGGTTTGCGCCGGGTCGATGCCGTTGAAGCCGTAGGTGTCGGGGACGCCCTGCGGGATGAATTGACCGAGGTGGAACAGCACCGCGCGGGTGGTGGGGCTGACCGCATTGGTGTTGGCCTTGATGATCACCGCCGACAGCTGCGCGCACTGGTTGTAGTTGCCGGCCAGCGGCTCGGGATTCCACGGCTGCTGGCTGCGCGGGTCGCGTGGCAGTTCGGACACCACCTTCGCGATGGTGGGCGAGGCGAGGTTGACCGCACATGGATCGGCCGGTGGCGCGTTGCCCGGCTGGGCGGCCGGCAATGGCGTGGCCGGGGCCGTGATCGACGGGGTCTCAGAAGTCCTTGCCTGCGGTGTCTTTGCGACTGTGGAATCTCCTGAACCGCAGCCGGTCAAAGTGGCGGCGATCAATGCAACAGCGGCCGAGCAGGTCAGTGGCTCGGTACGACACGGTAGCGACCACACATCGACGCACCGTACCGTCATCGGCGCCGCGGGTGTGGCAGGCGTGGCCGAGGCCCGCTCGGCTGTGCTGATGATCACGCGGACCGCCGGACAGCCGGTCACCACTAGACTTCTTGGGCGATGACCCTCTCAGACAGCTCGACCGGGGCTGCCTCTACGACGTTTGCCGACCTGCAGATCCACCCCTCGGTGCTGCGGGCGGTTGCCGACGTCGGCTACGAATCACCCACCGGTATCCAGGCCGCGACGATCCCGGCGCTGATGGCGGGCTCCGACGTGGTCGGGCTGGCGCAGACCGGCACCGGCAAGACCGCCGCGTTCGCGATCCCGATCCTGTCCAAAATCGACGTCACCAGCACCGCCACCCAAGCCCTGGTGCTCGCCCCGACCCGGGAGCTGGCCCTGCAGGTCGCCGAGGCGTTCAGCCGGTACGGAGCCCACCTGCCCAAGATCAACGTGCTGCCGATCTACGGCGGCTCGTCCTACAGCGTGCAGCTGGCCGGGCTGCGGCGCGGGGCGCACGTGGTGGTCGGCACGCCCGGCCGGGTGATCGACCACCTCGAACGGGGGACGCTGGACCTGTCCCACGTCGACTACCTGGTGCTCGACGAGGCCGACGAGATGCTCACCATGGGCTTCGCCGAAGAGGTCGATCGCATCCTGTCGGAGACCCCGGAATACAAGCAGGTGGCACTGTTCTCCGCGACCATGCCGCCCGCGATCCGCAAGCTCACCACCAAGTACCTGCACGACCCGCTCGAGGTCAGCACCAAGGCGAAAACCGCGACCGCCGAGAACATCTCGCAGCGCTACATCCAGGTCGCCGGTCCCCGCAAGATGGACGCGCTGACCCGGGTGCTCGAGGTCGAGCCGTTCGAGGCGATGATCGTCTTCGTCAGAACCAAACAGGCCACCGAGGAAGTCGCCGAAAAGCTAAGGGCGCGAGGTTTCTCCGCCGCGGCCATCAACGGGGACATCCCGCAGGGCCAGCGCGAGCGGACCGTCGCCGCCTTAAAGGACGGCAGCATCGACATCCTGGTCGCCACCGACGTGGCCGCACGCGGACTCGACGTGGAGCGGATCTCGCACGTGCTCAACTACGACATCCCGCATGACACCGAGTCGTACGTGCACCGGATCGGGCGCACCGGCAGGGCCGGACGTTCGGGCACCGCGCTGCTGTTCGTTTCGCCGCGAGAGCGCCACCTGCTCAAGGCGATCGAAAAGGCCACGCGGCAAACGCTCACCGAAACCGCCTTGCCCACCGTCGAGGACGTCAACGCGCAACGGGTGGCCAAGTTCGCCGATTCGATCACCACCGCGCTCGGGGCCCCCGGCATCGACCTGTTCCGCAAGCTGGTCCAGGACTACGAACGCGAACACGACACCCCGATGGCCGATATCGCCGCCGCGCTGGCCCTGCAATCCCGCGACGGCGAGGAATTCCTGATGTCGCCCGAACCTCCGCCCGAGCGTCGCGAGCGGCGCACCGAGCGCCGCGACCGCCCCGAAAAGCCAAGGTCTACACGGCCGTTCGCCACGTATCGCATCGCGGTGGGCAAGCGCCACAAGATCGGTCCGGGCGCCATCGTGGGCGCCATCGCCAACGAGGGAGGGCTGCATCGCAGCGACTTCGGCCACATCGCGATCGGCCCGGACTTCTCGTTGGTGGAACTGCCGGCCAAGTTGCCCAAGTCGACGTTCAAAAGGCTTGAGCAGACCCGCATCTCGGGGGTGTTGATCAACCTTCAGCCGGACAGGTCCTCAGCCAAGGCCCGCGGCGGCCGGGACGGCGGGAAACCGCGCAGGAAACACGGCGAATGACGCTGTCCGAAGAACAGGACGCCCAGGGCGGACTCGAGCAGACCTCGCGCGTCGACCGCGTCGCCTCGCTGACGGGCGTCCGGGCCGTCGCCGCGCTGCTCGTCGTCGGCACCCACGCGGCCTACACCACCGGCAAATACACCCACGGCTATTGGGGCCTGGTCGGTTCCCGGATGGAGATCGGGGTGCCGATCTTCTTCGTGCTGTCCGGTTACCTGTTGTTCCGCCCGTGGGTGAAGTCCGCCGCAACCGGCGGCCCGCCGCCGTCGCTGAGTCGCTATGCGTGGCACCGGGTTCGGCGCATCATGCCCGCCTACGTCGTCACGGTGTTGTTCGCCTACGTGCTGTACCACTACCGCGAGGCGGGGCCCAACCCCGGGCACTCGTGGCTGGGGTTGGCGCGCAACCTGACGCTGACCCAGATCTACTGCAACGGCTACCTGGGCAAGTATCTGCACCAGGGGCTGACCCAGATGTGGAGCCTGGCCGTGGAGGCCTCGTTCTACGTCATCCTCCCGCTGCTGGCCTACCTGCTGCTGGTGTTGATATGCCGGCGTCAATGGCAGCCGAAGCTGGTGCTGGGCGCCCTCGCGGCGATGGCGTTGATCAGCCCGGCGTGGCTGGTTCTCGTGCACACCGACCACTGGTTCCCCGACGGCGCCCGGCTGTGGCTGCCCACCTATTTGGCCTGGTTCCTCGCCGGCATGATGCTCACCGTGTTGCAGGAGATGGGCGTGCGCGCGTACGGGTTTGTGGCCATCCCGCTGGCGATCATCAGCTATTTCATCGCGTCCACACCCATCGCCGGCGCGCCCACCACCTCCCCGGCGACGTTGAGCGAGGCGTTGTTCAAGACCTGTTTTTATGCCGTGATCGCCGCACTGGCGGTGGCGCCCTTGGCGCTGGGGGATCACGGATGGTATTCGCGGCTGTTGGCCAGCCGCCCCATGGTGTGGCTGGGGGAGATCTCCTACGAAATCTTCCTGATCCACCTGATCACCATGGAATTCGCGATGGACTACGTGGTGGGCGCGCGCGTCTACACCGGGCCGATGCTTTATCTGTTCGTCGCGACGCTGGCGCTGACGATCCCGTTGGCGTGGCTGTTGCACCGTTTCACGCGGGTTCGCGACTAGCGCCTTTGCCCGCCTCCCAGCGACAAGCGCATTGCTCAGCGCGCCGAGCCGACGTTGCTTGGAGGCGGGCGCTGAGGACATTGCTTCCGGCCCGGGAGCGCGACGAATCCGGCGGCCCTAGCCGCGGGCGGACACCGGCGCCACGATCGGCACGACGAATTCCTCGATCATCGCCCGCTCGTCGGCTTCGTCGTGGCCCGGGAACAGCAGCATCGACACGATCACCCGGACCACCCAGCGCGCCCGGCGCTCCACCACCGCGGGATCATCGGCTCCCAACGAGTTCAGGAACGCCGCCGCCAGGGCCGCGATCACGTCGGACTGGCCCGCCAACTCGCCGCCGACTGGCGGGCGCGTCGTGGCGAACCACGACGCCAGCGCGGGACTCTCGCGCACCATTTGCAAGGTGACCAGGATGCTCGCGACCAGTCTTTCGTGCGGGTCCTCGATGCCGCCGGTGCGCGCGAGGATGGCGCGGCCGAGCCGGTGGGTCTCGCGGTGCACGTACGCGGTGCGCAATGCCTCGCGATTCTCGAAATACCGGTACAGCGTCGCTCGGGAACACCCTGCGGCCCTGGCGATTTCGTTCATGCCGATCGAATCCGAGTCGCGCTGGGTATAGAGTTCCTCGGCCGCGTCGAGTATCCGGTCGGCGGCCGCTTCGCTGCGCCGCGCGGAAAGCCAGTCGTTTCCCGGCATCAGGACCCCACTCGAATCGGCACCGACAGCGGCCGCCGCACGTAATTGCCCCCGGCCCAGGCGATCCCTGATTCGTCGACCTCGAAGTCGGGGCATCGGGCCAGCAGCTCGGTGAGCGCCACCCGGGACTGCATCCGGGCCGCGGCGGCGCCCAGGCAGTGGTGCGCGCCGTGGCTGAACGTCAAAATGTTGCGCGGGCACCGGGTCACGTCGAGTTCGGCCGCGTCGGGCCCGTATTGGCGTTCGTCGCGGTTGGCCGACCCGTACAGCAGCAGCGCCCTGCGCCCGGCGGGAATGGTGGTGTCGCCGATCGTCACCTCGCGGGTGGTCGTGCG
Source organism: Mycobacterium paraintracellulare (assembly GCF_000276825.1). Taxonomy (NCBI): domain Bacteria; kingdom Bacillati; phylum Actinomycetota; class Actinomycetes; order Mycobacteriales; family Mycobacteriaceae; genus Mycobacterium; species Mycobacterium paraintracellulare. The sequence goes on from NC_016948.1 coordinate 1,323,996, forward strand.
CGCCAACCCCTGGACCGGTGAGGTCATCCGCAGCAGCTCCTCGACAGCGTCGGTGATCAATTCGGGGTTGTCCACCAACAACTTTCGCTGATCGGGACGCTCGTGCAGCAGCGGCATCGAGCCGCCGAGCATGCCGGTGACGGTGTCGTTGCCGCCGGTCACCATCGTGAATGTGAACGCCAGGATCGACAGCGTGCCGGCGACGTCACCGTCGGCGCCCACCCCCGCGGTCACCAGGTGGGAGATCGTGTCGTCCTCGGGGTCGGTGCGACGACGTTCGATCAGGCCGGTGAAGTAGGCCATCATCGACCCGACCGCGTCGCCGACGGTCTCCAGTGCCCCCGCGACGCCGCCCTCGGCGGTGTTGGCCGCGACGATCGCCTGGGTCCAGCCGTCGAACTGCACCCAGTCCTCTTCGGGCACACCGAGATAATGCGCGACCACCATCGACGGCAGCGGTTTGAACAGCTCGGTGACGATGTCACCGCCGCCGGCCGCGCGCAACCCCTCGATGCGCTCGACGACGAATTCCCGCACCTTGGGTTCCACCGCCTCGACCTGCCGCGGCGTGAACCCGCGCGACACCAGCTTGCGGAACTGGGTGTGCACCGGTGGATCCTGCATCACGAACGGTGGATTGTCTTGCAGGCCAATCAGTTCCAGATCGTCATAGTTGACGGTCAGGCCCTTTGCCGAGGAGAAGGTTTCGTGGTCGCGGGCCGCCGCCCACACGTCGGCGTGCCGCGACAACACGTAGTAGTCATGCTCGGGAGAATTCGCCGGAACGACGTGGTGCACGGGGTCGTGGTCGCGCAGCGCGCGGTACATCGGCCACGGGTTCGACCAGGTGGCGGCGGTCGCGAGCTGGAAGGCGACCGGTGCGTTCTGAGACATAACAGCAGCCATGTCTTATTCGTACGACAGCAGCCGAGATATGTCAACCGCCCGGCGACGCCAGTGCTCGGCCAGCCGGGCAGTCGACATCGATTTCCCGGCCAGCCGGGCGCTCAGCAGCCAGAACTAAATGCCCGACCCGGGGTTGAGGATGCCCTTCGGATCCAACGCCTGCTTGATGCGCCGGTTGAGGTCCATCACCTCGGGCCCGAGATAGCCAGCCAGCCAGGGCCGCTTCAACCGGCCCACCCCGTGCTCGCCGGTGATCGTGCCGCCGAGACCGACGGCCAGGTCCATGATCTCGCCGAATGCCAGGTGGGCGCGTTCGGTCATGTCGGCATCGGCGGGGTCGTAGACGATCAACGGGTGGGTGTTGCCGTCGCCGGCGTGGGCGATCACCGAGATCATCAGGTCGCGTTCGGCGGCGATGCCGGCGATCCCGGTGACCAGCCGGCCCAGCGCCGGAAGCGGCACGCCGACGTCCTCGAGCAACAGCGATCCCTTGGCTTCGACGGCCGGGATGCAAAACCGCCGCGCGACGACGAATGCTTCGCCCTCGTCGGGATCGTCGGTCGAAAATACTTCCGTCGCAGCGTTTTCCGCCAAGACCTTGGCCATGATCTCGGCGTCCTCGCTACCGGCGCGGCCGCGCTCGTCGGACCCGGCCACCAGCATGGCCGCCGCCCCGCGGTCCAGGTCCATGCGCAGGGTGTCCTCGACGGCGTTGATCGCCACCGAGTCCATGAACTCCAGCATCGAGGGGCGAAGCCGGGCGGTGACCCCGAGCACCGCGTCGACCGCGTCCTGCACCGAGGCGAAGGTGGCGACGACGACGCTGGACGCGTTCTGCTTGGGTACCAGCCGCAGCGTCACCTCCGTGACGACGCCCAGCGTGCCTTCGCTGCCGACGAAGAGTTTGGTCAGCGACAGGCCCGCGACGTCCTTGAGCCGCGGCCCGCCCAGCCGGACCGCGGTCCCGTCGGCCAGCACCACCTGCATGCCCAGCACATAGTCGGTGGTGACGCCGTACTTCACGCAGCACAGCCCCCCGGCGTTGGTGGCGATGTTGCCGCCGATGCTGCAGATCTCGAACGAGGACGGATCCGGCGGATACCACAGGCCGTGTTCGGCTGCGGCCTTTTTCACCTCGGCGTTGAACAGCCCGGGCTGGCATACGGCGGTCCGCGTCACCGGGTCGACCGAGATGTCTCGCATCTTCTCGGTCGAGAGCACGATGCAGTTGTCCAGGGCGGTCGCCCCGCCGGACAGGCCGCTCCCGGCGCCCCGGGGCACGACGGGCACCCGATTAGCGGTGGCCCAGCGCAGCACGGTCTGCACCTCTTCGGTGCGCCGCGGTCGCACCACGGCCAGCGGTTTGCCGGCCGACGGGTCGAACGCGCGGTCTTGGCGATAGCCCTCGGTCACGGTGGGATCGGTGACGACCATCCCGTCGGGCAGGTCGGCGATCAGGCTGGCCAGGGCGTCAGAGCTCACGGCCCGATAGTAAGCCCGTGTCGCGGCCCCGGACGGTGCCCGGGTCTGCACGACGTGGCCACTGAATGCAGGATGTTCATGTGCTCGACCACCCGCGTACCGGCCAGCCGTTCGACTCTCCGGTTGGCGCGGGCACCGGATGGCCGGGTGACCCGGCCACGCCGCAGACCCCGGTGGCGGCCGATGCCGCTCGGGTCGTCGCCCTCGCGGAACAGGCCACCTCGATCCCCGAGCTCGACGCCCTGGTCAGCGTGTGCCGGGCCTGTCCGCGGCTGGTCGACTGGCGCGAGGAGGTGGCGAGGGTCAAACGGCGGGCCTTCGCCGACCAACCGTATTGGGGCCGGCCCGTACCCAGCTGGGGAGCGGCGCGGCCGCGGCTGCTCATCGTCGGGCTGGCGCCCGCCGCCCACGGCGCCAACCGCACCGGCCGGATGTTCACCGGCGACCGCTCGGGCGACCAGTTGTACGCGGCGCTGTACCGGGCCGGCCTGGTGAACCAACCGACCAGCGTCGACGCCGCGGATGGGTTGCGGACCAACCAGATTCGCATCGTCGCGCCGGTGCGGTGTGCGCCTCCGGCCAACGCCCCGACCCCCGCCGAGCGGGACACCTGCTGGCCCTGGCTGCAGGCCGAATGGCAGCTGGTGGCCGACCACGTCCGCGTGGTCGTGGCCCTCGGCGGATTCGGCTGGCAGATCGCGCTGCGACTGCCGGGCACCTCCGGTAGAGCCGCGAGACCCAAGCCCCGGTTCGGCCACGGCGCCGTTGCCGACCTCGCCCCCGGGGTGCGGTTGCTCGGCTGCTACCACCCGAGCCAGCAAAACATGTTCACCGGTAGGTTGACACCGGCAATGCTCGACGACATCTTCCGCGACGCGAAAGAACTGGCAGGGATCAAGTGAGCGAGATTCTCGTTTCCGGCGCCAGCGTGGCGGGCACGGCGGCCGCGTTTTGGCTTGGGCGGCACGGCCATTCGGTGACCGTGGTGGAGCGCCATACCGGGCCGCGGCCGGGCGGCCAGGCGATCGACGTTCGCGGCCCGGCGCTGACCGTGCTCGACCGCATGGGGCTGCTGGCCGCCGCCGAGAAGCGCAAGACGCAAATCCGCGGCTCCTCCGTGGTCGACCGTGACGGCAATGAACTGTCGCGCGACACCGAATCGACACCCACCGGCGGGCGCATCGACAGCCCCGACATCGAACTGCTGCGCGACGACTTGGTCGAATTGCTTTACGGCGCAAGCCAATGGACGACCGATTACCTATTCGACGACACCATCACCGCGTTGGAGGCCGATGGTGCGGCCGTTCGCGTCACCTTCGAGCGTGCCGCACCACGGGAATTCGACCTCGTCGTCGGCGCCGACGGATTGCATTCCAACGTGCGGCGATTGGTGTTCGGGCCGGAGGAGGATTTCATCGAACGGCTGGGCACGCACGCGGCGATCTTCACCGTGCCCAATTTCTTGGACCTGGACCACTGGCAGATGTGGCACTACGGCGACTCCACCATGGCGGGGATCTACAGCGCGCGTCACAACGCCGAGGCCCGGGCCATGTTGGGTTTCATGGACCCGGAGCTGCGGATCGACTACCGCGACACCGAAGCCCAGTTCGCCGAGCTGGAGCGGCGGATGGCCGGGGAAGGATGGGTTCGCCCCCAACTGCTGGAGTACATGCGGACCGCACCGGACTTCTACTTCGACGAGATGTCGCAGATCAAGATGGACCGCTGGTCGCACGGCCGCGTGGTACTGGTCGGGGACGCCGGGTACTGCTGCTCGCCGCTGTCAGGACAGGGCACCAGCGTCGCGCTGCTGGGCGCCTACATCCTCGCCGGCGAGCTTAAGTCCGCCACCTCGGACGGGACCGCCGACCACGAGCGCGGATTCGCCAACTACCACCGCGAATTCGCCGACTACGTGCAGCGCAATCAATGGCTGGTCGTGGACAACATTCCCGGCGGCGCACCGATACCGCAGGAGGTGTTCGACCGCATCGTCTCCTCGATCACCCTCAAGGACTACTAGGGCCGGGGTTCGGGAACGTTTGCCGGCCCGCGCACGTTGACGCCATCGTGCGTCTTTCCGTCCTTGATCTCATCCCGGTGCGCACCGACCAGACGACCGGCGACGCCCTGGCGGCCACCGTGCAGCTGGCGCAGGCCGCGGATCGGTTGGGTTTTACCCGCTACTGGGTCGCCGAGCACCACAACATGCCTTCCGTCGGTGCCACCAGCCCGCCGGTGGTCCTCGCCTATCTGGCACCACAGACCTCGCAGCTACGGCTCGGCTCGGGTGGGGTGATGCTGCCCAACCACGCGCCGCTCGCGGTGGCCGAACAGTTCGCGCTGCTGGAAGCGGCCGCCCCCGGACGCATCGACCTCGGCATCGGCCGGGCGCCGGGATCCGACCCCGTGACCTCCTACGCGCTGCGGGGCGGGCAGGACGGCCGGGACATCGAGAACTTCCCCGAATACCTCGACGACGTGGCGGCGCTGATGAGCGCGCGCGGCGTGCGGGTTCCGCTGCGCTCGGGCGACTACACGCTCAAAGCCACCCCGGCCGCCGCGACCGAACCGCGGCTGTGGCTGCTGGGTTCGTCGATGTATTCGGCGCATTTGGCCGCCGCCAAGGGGCTGCCGTACGTGTTCGCACATCACTTCTCCGGCAAGGGAACCGAAGAGGCGCTCGAGGTGTACCGCGCCCGATTCACGCCCAGCGCGTTTGCCGCCGAGCCGCGGACGTTTCTGACGGTCAACGCCGCGGTGGCCGAAACCCAGCAGGAGGCAACGGCGTTGATGCTGCCCAACCTGCAGATGATGGCCAGGCTGCGGACCGGGCAGCCACTCGGGCCGGTGCCGCTGGTGGAGGAGGCGGCGGTGGCCGAGTTGACCGGACAGCAGCAGGCGATCGTCGACAGTGGTCTGCGACGCGCCGTCCTGGGGACGCCGGCGGAGGCCGCCGAGCAGATCCGCGCGCTCGCCGAACACTTCGGCGTCGACGAGGTGATGGTGAACCCGGTGGCCTCGGCCCGCCGCGGCACCGACCCGGACACCGCACCGGCGCGCGTCGCGACGCTGGAGCTGTTGGCCAAAGAGCTGTTCTGAGTCCCGCTCACGCCCGCCGGTGGGACTGGCTGGTGTGGGGTTCGGGTGTGTGGTTGGCGATCCAGTTCCGCAACTCGTCCGGCGGCAACGGCGCGGTGTGCACGTAACCCTGGGTGATCATGCAGCCGTACCGGTGCAGCGCGTCCAGGGTGGCCTCGTTCTCGACACCCTCGGCGACGAGGTCAGCGCCCAGGTTGTGGGCGAGCGCCACCGTGGACCGCACGATCGCGACCGATCGTGCGTCGTGATCCAGGCGGGTTACGAAAATCCGGTCGAGTTTGAGCTCGTCGACCGAAACCTCTTGCAGCCGGGCCAATGACGACCAGCCGGTGCCGTAGTCGTCGAGCGATATGCGAATTCCCAAGCGTTGCAAGGCGGCGACGGTGTTGCGGGATCGCGCGGAATCCACCAGCGCGCTCTCGGTGATCTCGAGGATGAGCGCGTCCGCGGGCAGGTCATAATTCGCGAGCAGCCGCTCGACGGTGCCGACGAGCTCGATGTCGAGCAGGTTGGTCGTCGACAGGTTCACCGCGACGGTGAGCGTGATGCCCTGCTCACGCCAGCACCGGACCTGTTTCAGCGCCATGCTCAGGGTGCGGTTGGAGATCTTGCGCATCAGTCCGGCGCGCTCGGCGACGGGCAAGACCTCTTCCGGCAGCAGCGTTCCACGGGTGGGGTGCTGCCAGCGCAGCACCGCCTCGACGCTGTGAACGCTGCCGTCGCGCCCGTCGATCTTGGGCTGGTAGTGCAATTTCAGTTCGTCGGTGTCGAACAGTGCCGTACGCAGGTCCTCGATGAGGTTGGGGTCGTTGTTCCGATAAACCTCGAAGGACGAGTCGTAGACCGCGATCTTGCTGCGGGCGGATTCGGCGTGCGCCATCGCGGTTTCGGCGCGGCCCAGCAGCTCTTGCGGGTGGTCGCAGTGGTCGGGACACAGCGCGATGGCGATGCGGCCTTCGACCTGCACGGTGATCGGGTCCAACGCGATCGGCTCACTCAACGCTTCCAGCAGGCGGCCCGCCTGAGCGCTGGCGGCGGTCAGGTTGGCCCCGTCCGCGAGCAGCACGGCGAATTGGTCATCACCGACCCGCGCCAGCATGTCGTCGCGACGGACGCTGCCGGACAAGCGGTTTGCGATGTGGCACAGCAACTCATCGCCGAAGTGGCGACCGATCGAGTCGGTGATCTCGTGAAAATCGCTCAGGCTCAACAGCAACAGAGCCCGCCGCGCGCGCGCTCTGCCCGGAATCGACGTCGGCCCCGGCGCCGTAGTGGGCAACGCGGTGAGGGCGCTGGCCAGCGAGTGCCGGTTGGGCAGCGCGGTCAACTCGTCGGTCATGGCGTGCTTGGCGTTCGTGTGCAACAGGCTCACGTCCCGGAAGGTGAGCGAGAATCGCGCGGTCGCCACGACCAGGCTCAACGCCGCCAGGGTGGCGGCCGGCCGCGAATGATGAGCCAGGACGATGACTCCCAGCGCGACAACCGATGTCGTCACCGGGGTGACATACGGGCTGAATCGGTGTCTGGGCACTGGCGCCGTCGGCGACGAGGGGGACCAGCTGGCCATCGCGATGAGCAACGACGACGCCGGCCAGCAGGCATCCAGCAAGGTGCCGACCCGATAGGAGCCCGCCGTCGTCTGGAACAGGTACGCCACGTCCGCCACCGCAAACACGACCAGTCCGGTCATCAGCAGCGCCCAGCGAAAGTCATTGCGCCAACCGAGTATTGGCAGCATGCCGGCGGCCAGGGCCAGGAGCACCAGGTCAATCCAGGGGTAGACCAATCCCATCCACACCGTCGCGGGCGTGCGTGACGTCGCCGCCCGCATGGGGCCCTCCGTCACGGCCGCGGCCACCGCCGCCAGCGTCAGGGCGCACACCAGCGAGTCGAGCTGAATCGGGATCGGCAACCGCTTGAACCGTGCCCGCATGAGCAGCAGCAGCCCGGCGTACACCAGCGGGTAGTACGCCAGGTACACCGGGTCGGCCACCGACGGGGAGCGACCGTTGGGCACAAACAACGCGTAGACGATGTCGCCCGCGGCCGAGAACGCCATCCCGGCGGCGATCAGTGACCACGCCAACCGGTCCGCCGAGACGCGGTACGCGCGAAGGACAACCAGACCGGCGGCCAACACGGTCAGCGCCGAATACAGCGTTGTGGCCGAGAACATGCCGTGTCCCGCGTCCGGATGCGCGACGCTGGACGCGGCGAAGGCGATCACGCCGACCGCCAGCACCGCGAAGCCCACCCGGATACCCCTCGGTGGCCGAGGGGCATCGTCTGAGACATCGCCGGAGGGCGAGTTCGTGGTCGGTGTCGCGACGTCGGAAACGGGCGGTGACGCCTGCGGCGTCGCGACACCGCCGCCGCCATCGACCGGCGGCGCCACGTCGGATTCCCCGGAATCGGGAGACGCCGGGAACGCGTACGGCAACGGCAGGTCGGGCATGAAGCTGCGGATGCATTGCCCGCCTTCGCGTTTGGCGGCGTACATGGCGAGGTCGGCGTGCCTCAGCAGCTGGTCGACCGTGCAGGCCGATGCGCCGGTGCACACCGTGAATCCGATGCTGGGCCGGACCATGATCGGAATGCCGTCGATCAGGATGGCCCCGGTGAACGCGTCGAGGATCCGGTGCGCGGCCGCCTGCGATTCTTGGACGGAAGCCTCGATGACCGCCGCGAATTCGTCGCCGCCGAGCCGGGCGATGGTCCCGCTTTCCCCCAACGCCGCGGTGAGCCGCCCGGCCACCCTGACCAAAAGCTCGTCGCCGGCCGGATGGCCCAGGGCGTCGTTGACCGACTTGAAGTTGTCGAGGTCCAGGCACAGCACCGCGATGGGCATGCCGTTGGGATGCCGGCGCGCGACGGCCTGTTCCAGGCGCTGCAGGAACAGGGCGCGATTGGCCAGACCGGTCAGGTTGTCGCGAAACGCCTCGCGCGCGACCTCCGACAACAGATTCTGGTTGTCGACCAGGACGACGAATTGCCGGGCCAGCACGGCGGCCACCAGGATGCCCAGCGCGGCGAGCATGGGGTCGTGTATCGAATGGCCCGCCGCGTGCGCCCAGCCCGCCGCGGCGGCGAGGATCAGCGGCAAGTAGGGCAGCCACAGCCGGGCCCGGAACTCGGTCTCATCCGGCGGCGCGGGCGCGGGACGCTCGTGCGCGGCGGCCAGGGCCGCGAGCGCCAATAACGCCAGGCCCGCGACTCGGACCAGGTCGCCGACCCCGCCCGTGTGATAGCTGGCGATGCCGGTATAGAAGACCAGCGCCATGTCGGCGATGCAGATGGTCGCGACGCCGGCGGCGAGCAGGCTGCGGCTCGGCCGGTCGCCGGGACGAGCCCGGGAAAGCATCAGGATCGCCGTCGTCACCTGGACGATGTCGGCGAAGACCTCCGCCGAGGTCACCAGCCGCGCGCCGGAATGCTCCTGCAGCTGCGCTTCGACCACGAACACCCAGGCGATGACGAACAGCGACGTCGCCACGATGAGACCGTCGAGCAGCAGACGCCGGGGGCTCTTGCGAGACAATTGGGACAGCAGCACCAACGACGTCATGGCGCCGACCGGCCACAGCAGAAGGACGAACTCGGTTGCCGCAGGGTGGGTGGCGTGATCGAATTCCGGGCGCACGTCGTAGAACGCCCAGATGACCTCACCGGCCGCCCAGCCGAGCAGGGCCGTCACCAGCGCCAGCCATCCGTATCGTTGCCGCCGGGGCTTGAAGCGGGCCGCGCGCGCGGCGTATGCCGCCGCGATGGCAAGGCACATCGCGATGACGAACCCGTTGATGGGGTGCGTCCCGTACGGGCCGCGCCATCCCCAGAACGACGACAGCACGATCAGCACGCCGGCTACGCCGTACACGGAGACGAGGGACCACCCGGCGGGTGCCGGCACCCCCGACCGCCGCCACGGATTCACCGCCCGCCGTTTCGTCACGCTTGAGCTCCCCTGTTGTGTGGTGAAGAAACAACAGCATCACCACGAGTTACAGGGCATTAAACCGCTGCAGACGCGCGCTAAGTGTGGCTTTTGCCAGGTTGGTGCCGTTTCCGGTGCCGCCGAAGGACGGCCGCCACGGGCCTAATCCGGTTGACTTGCGTCGATACGGGCCAGTGCGTTGCGCAGAATCTGGCCGGTGGCGTCGCGGTCGGGGTCGCGGCGCAGCAGCATTCCTTTGGCCACCGACAGCTTGTCGCCGTTGCGGCGCGGCAAGACGTGCAGGTGGATGTGGAACACCGTCTGGAAGGCGGCGCTGCCGTCGTTGATGGCGATGTTGGTCGCGTCGGCCAATTCCGTCGTGCGCGCGGCCCGGGCGATGCGTTGGCCCAGGGTGACCATTCCGGCCAGCGTCTCCGGCGTGGTGTCGGTGAGGTCGACGCTGTGCCGCTTGGGCAGCACCAGCGTGTGGCCACGAGTGAACGGGCGGATGTCGAGGATCGCCAGGTAGTCGTCGTCTTCGTAGATCCGGATGGCCGGAGCTTCCCCGGCGACGACCGCACAGAACACGCAGGACATGTCGCCCACGGTACTTGTTGCCGCGCCGCGGCCCCGCCGACGCCAGCCCGGGCCCGGCCCAATTGCGGGGTTACGCTGCCGCAGTGAACGACGATCTCGCCTTCGCCGGCGCGGCGGCGCAAGCACGCATGCTGGCCGACGGTGAACTGACCGCACCGGAGCTGCTCGAGGTCTACCTGGAGCGGATCGCGCAGCTCGACAGCCAGCTGCGGTGCTACCGCGTGGTGCTCGCTGACAAAGCTCGCTACGAGGCCGCCGTGGCGCAGGACCGCCTGGACGCGGGCGAACGGCTGCCCCTGCTCGGCGTGCCGGTCGCGATCAAGGACGACGTCGATGTCGCCGGGGAGGTGACGACCTTCGGCAGCGGCGGGCACCGGCCCGCGGTGAGCTCCGACGCGGAGGTGGTGCGCCGGCTGCGCGCCGCGGGCGCCGTCATCGTCGGCAAGACCAATGTGCCCGAGCTGATGATGCTGCCGTACACCGAGTCGCTGACCTTCGGAGCTACCCGCAATCCCTGGGATCCCAGGCGCACGCCGGGCGGCAGCAGCGGCGGCAGCGCCGCCGCGGTCGCGGCCGGGCTGGCCCCGCTGGCGTTGGGCTCCGACGGGGGCGGGTCGATCCGCATCCCGGCGACCTGGTGCGGCGTGTTCGGCCTGAAGCCGCAACGCGACCGGGTATCGCTGGAACCCCACGACGACGCCTGGTACGGGCTGAGCGTCAACGGCCCGATCGCCCGCACGGTGATCGACGCTGCCGTGTTCCTGGACGCGACCTCGACGGTGCCCGGGCCCGAGGGCGAGTTCGTGTCCGCGGCGACCCGCAGTCCCGGGCGGCTACGAATTGCGTTGAGCACCAAGGTCCCAACCCCGCTGCCGGTTCGGGTCGGCAAGCGGGAGTTGGCCGCGGTCGACGAGGCCGGCGCGTTGCTTCGCGACCTCGGGCATGACGTCATTACGGCCGACCCGGAATATCCGGCCTCGGCGATCCTCACCAACTACCTGCCCCGCTACCTGCGCGGCATCTGCGACGACGCCGACGCCCTGGCCCATCCGGAACGCCTGGAACCGCGCACCCGCAACATGGCCCGCTTGGGGTCTTTCTTCTCGGACCGCCGGATGGAGTCCCTGCGGGCGGCCGAGGGGGCCGTGGTGTCGCGGATCCAGGCGATCTTCGACGATGTCGACGTCGTCGTCACGCCGGGAACGGCGACGGGCCCATCCCGTATCGGCGCCTACCAACGGCGCGGCGCCGTGTCGACCCTGCTGAGGGTGGGGCAATACGTTCCCTACCAACAGGTCTGGAACCTGACCGGACAGCCCGCCGCGGTGGTTCCCTGGGACCTCGACGCAGACGGGATGCCGATGTCGGTCCAACTCGTCGGCCGGCCTTATGACGAAGCGACGCTGTTGTCGCTGTCGGCGCAGATCGAAGCCGCTCGACCGTGGGCCCTTCGCCGGCCGCCGGTGTCATGAGAGCGGACGGGCCTCCGCAACCACTGCCCAAGCCGCGAGCTTGGCGCCCGGCGGCGCCGCGCTCGCGATCGGCTTGATCTACGCGCGCCGACCCGCTTCGCCCGGCGGCGCCGCGCTCGCGATCGGCGCCCACGCCGCGAGCTTGGCGCCCGGCCGCATCACGTGGGCCGGGCTGGTCGACGGCAGCCGGTGGCACTGGATCTCGTCGGGCGACACCACCCGCCGGCGGTAGAGCTCGGCGGCCTTGGCGCCGTTGAAGTACACCGCCGTGATGGCGGGGTAGTCGGCGAAGAACGCGCCAAAATCGTTGACCGTCAGGCTGGTTGGATCGATGGCCGAGTCGGAACTGCCGCGGCGGCGGCACGTGTGAAGAACATCCCAAAGCGCAATTCCGTGGGATTGCAGTCCCGCCAGGCGCCTGTCGTAGGGCGCGGCGGCGTCGAAGCCGAAAAGCTCACCGGTGATCGACCAGAACGCGTTGCGTGGATTGGCGTAGTACTGGTCCGCCACCAGTGATTGCGCACTGGGAAACGACCCCAGAATCAGCGTCCTGGCGCGCTCGTCGACGACCGGCGGGAATCCCCGCAGCAACGGTGTGCTCATCACCTCACATCATGCCGCGCCCGCGTTGTACGTTGGCGACGTGCACGACGGGGACGACCACACCATCGACGACCTGCTCGAAGGGCTCGAGGGAACCGCGCGCACGGAACGGGCCGAACTGGTGCGGTGGCTCTTCGAGCAGGGCATCACCGCCGAGGAGATCCGGGCGACCAACCCGCCTCTGTTGCTGGCCACCCGCCACATCATCGGCGACGACGGCACGTACGTGTCGACGCGGGAGATCAGCGAGACCCACGGCATCGACCTGGGACTGCTGCAGCGTGTGCAACGCGCCATCGGTCTGGTCCGCGTCGACGACCCCGACGCGGCCGTTCACATGCGCGCCGACGGCGAGGCCGCCGCCTTCACCCAGCGGTTCGTCGAGCTGGGCCTGGACCCCGAGCACGTGATTCTCGTGGTCCGGGTGCTCGCCGAAGGTCTGTCGCGGACCGCCGAGGTCATGCGGTACTCGGCGCTTTCGGCGATCATGCGCCCGGGCGCCAGCGAGCTCGAAATCGCCCAAGCCTCAAAGGCTTTGGTGACCAAAATCGCGCCCATGCTGGGCCCGATGATCCAGCACATGCTGTTCATGCAGCTGCGCCACATGATGGAGACCGAAGCGGTCAACGCCGCCGAGCGCGCCGCTGGCAAGCCGCTGCCGGGCGCGCGCCAAATCAGCGTCGCCTTCGCCGACCTGGTCGGCTTCACCCGGATCGGTGAGGCGGTCACGCCCGAAGAGCTGGGGCATCTGGCCAACCGGCTGGCCATCCTCGCCCGCGACATGACCGTTCCTCCGGTGCGTTTCATCAAGACCATCGGCGACGCGGTGATGTTCGTCTGCCCCGAGCCGCAACCGTTGCTCGACGTCGTCCTGAAACTGGTCGAAGCCGTCGACTCTGACAACGACTTCCCTCGGCTGCGGGCGGGCGTGGCCTCCGGCATGGCGGTGAGCCGTGCCGGCGATTGGTTCGGCAGTCCGGTCAACGTGGCGAGCCGTGTCACGAGCGTGGCGCGCCCGGGCACGGTCCTGGCGGCGGATTCGGTGTGGGAGGTCATCGGGGAGCGCGGTGAGTTTTCGGCATCGTTCGCGGGCTCCCGCCACCTCAAGGGCATCAAGGGCGAGGTCAAACTGTTCCGCATCCGGCGCGGCGATGCCGAGGACTGACGGCCGCCGGCCGCGGTGACATCAATATGGGCAGGCCCGGTGCGACTCCAGGGGGCGTCTGACTCCGTCTTACGCGTGTCCTACGCGGCCGGATTCCTACCCCGTGTTCCGGCGCTTCGAATTGGTCGCTTCCCGGGCCTGCTTCGCTACCCAAAATACGCCGCACAACAGCCCGGATCAACGGGTTTTCAGGCGTGGAGATGTGTTCGGCGACCGGCCCGTCTTTCGCCCCCGGCGAACGCTGTTCCGTTATACGTGCAACGGTGTAATCATGTAATCATGAAAGCGCATCACACCCATGGGCGGCGGTACGGTCGCCCCGGAGGCTGGCAGCAAGCCCAGCAACCCGACGCCGGCGACGCCGCGGAATGGTTCGCCGGACGCCTTCCCGAGAAGTGGTTCGACGGCGACCCCACGGTGATCGTCGACCGCGAAGAGATCACCGTCATGGGACGGCTCCCGGACACGGCGAGCGCCGAGAGCGGGGAGAGTGAGGCCCGCGCGGCGGGACGGGCGTCGCGATTCCGCGAGGAGACGCGATCCGAGAGAATGCACATCGCCGACGAAGCCCAGGATCGCTACGGACGCAAGGTTTCCTGGGGGGTCGAGGTCGGCTCGGAGCGAATCCTGTTCACCCACATCGCAGTACCTGTGATGACCCGGCTGAAGCAGCCCGAACGCCAGGTGCTCGACACGTTGGTGGATGCCGGCGTCGCGCGGTCGCGCGCCGACGCCCTGGCGTGGTCGGTGAAGCTGGTCGGCGAACATGCCGAGGAATGGCTGGCCAAATTGCGCGACGCGATGACGGCGGTCGACGACCTGCGTGCGCAGGGTCCCGATCTGCAGTCGTAGCAATGCCGTGACGCCCTAACGGCGTTGGCGCGTAACCGTCCGGCTACTCGTCGGCGATTCTGGCGGCGATCTTGTCCGCGATCTGGGCGCCCTGGTCGCTGATGTGATACCCGCACGCGTTGATGTCGACGATCACGTTGTTGGCCACGGTCAGTGCGCGCTGGCACTCCCAACCGTCGGCGCCTTCCTGGGTGTCCATCAGCGTGATCTTCGGCGGGCTCCCTTGAACCTGAGCGAACGTCCACCGATAGGTCTTGCTCTTGTTCGTGACCGTGACCGTCTTGCCGGCGCAGCCCTTCCACTTCTCCGCAGAGTTCTCCAGGAAGCTCTTGGCCTTGTCGGCGGACGGAAACAGCACCACCGCTTGGTTCACCCAGTGGTCGTAGTTGTCGCCCGGCTCCGAGGACACCAGTCCACTCACCGAGGTGTAACCGGTGCCCGCATATACCGGGTCTTGGGTCGTGTAGAGCGCGCCCTGGCAGTCGGGCGTCGACACCGTCACCGCCGAATGGTCCGTCGACGTAATGGGTTTGCCCGGCTGCATCGTCGACGAGCCCATCACGGTGTTGATATCGGACGGGCCGAGCAGCAGGGCGCTGAGACGGTCGGCCTCCAGCGGCGCGGGGGGTGGCGGTTCGGGATCGGGCCGCGTGACCAGCCAGATGCCCAACCCGCTCCCGAGGAGAACGAACACCACGGCGACGGCCGCGACGATGAGCCAGACGTTGCGGCGGGGCCTGGGCGGGGGCTGACCCCACGGCGTCGCATTGGCGAACTGCGGCGGCGGGCCGCCCCAATTGGCGCTGGCGCCTTGGTAATACGGCGCCGCGGACGGCGACGGCGGCGGGGTGTTGAACGCGGGCTGGTACGGCCGGGGAGGCGGCGCGGTGCTCAGCCGGGGATCGGGGTTGACGGCCGTGGGCAGTGCGGCTTCCTGGCTGCGGCGCAAGATGGTGGCGGCGCGGTCTTGATCGGGGTGGCTCAGCGCCTGCTTGGCGGCCAGCGCGAGGTCGCCCGCGCTCGCGTAGCGGTCCTCGGGCCTTTTGGCCATGCCGCGGGCGATCACCGCATCGAAGGCCTTGGGGATGTCCGGGCGCCGCTGACTGGGCGCGGGTATGGGGTCCATCATGTGGGCGGAGACCAGCATGCCGGCGCTGTCGGCCCGGTAGGGCGGCGCCCCGGTCAGGCACTCGAACAACACGCACGCCAACGCGTAGATGTCGGCGCGGTAGGTGACCTCGGCGTCGGAAAACCGTTCGGGCGCCATGTATTTCCAGGTGCCGACCGCGGTGCCCAGTTGGGTGAGTTTCTCGTCGGTGGTGGCGCTGGCGATGCCGAAGTCGACGAGGTAGGCGAAGTCGTCCGCGGTGACCAGGATGTTTTGCGGTTTGACGTCGCGGTGCATGACGCCGGCGGCGTGGGCGGCATCGAGCGCGGAGGCGATCTGGGTGATGACGGCGACCGCGCGTGGCGGGGTCAGCGGGCCGAAGCGTTTCAGCACGCTGTCCAGGTCGGTGCCCTCGACCAAGCGCATCTCCAAAAAGATCTGGCCGTCGATTTCGCCGTAGTCGTGCACGGGCACCACATGGGGTTCCTGCAAACGTCCGGCGGTGCGGGCCTCGCGTTTCATCCGCTCGCGGAAGACGGGGTCTCTGCTGAAGCTTTCGGAGAGAAGTTTGACCGCCACGGTCCACTCTTTGACGGTGTGTTCGGCCTCGTAGACCTCACCCATCCCACCGCGGCCCAGCAGCCGTTTCAGGTGGTAGGGGCCGAACATCGACCCCGCCCGTGAGGCCTGCTCGTCGCTCATTGCTCATCCTTCCAACCCGACCCCCGGCCCGCCGTCCCGTGGCAACGTTGCGGACGCACGCCCGATCGTCGACCCGTGACCGAGCAATCATGACGGTAAGCGCCCACCCGTCGCGCCGCATGATAACGCCGACAATCGGCGGGCCAGCATTTCGTGGCCGCGACGCCGGCCGCGGTTGTCATGCGCGGGTCATGGCGTAGTAGGCGCCGCGCCGGGCCAGCAGCTCGGCGTGGTTGCCTTGTTCGACGATCCGGCCCCCCTCGATCACCAGGATCCGATCGGCGTCGCGGATCGTCGAAAGACGATGCGCGATAATGAAACTCGTCCGATCCCGGCGCAGATCGCACATGGCGCGCTGGATAAGGGCCTCGGTGCGGGTATCGACCGAGCTGGTCGCCTCATCCAGGATCAGCAGCTGCGGGCGGGCAAGGAACGCGCGCGCGATGGTGATCAGTTGCTTTTCGCCGGCGCTGATGTTGGCGCCGTCGCCGCTGACCCGGGTTTGGTAGCCGTCCGGCAGCGACCGCACGAACGGGTCGACGTGGGCTGCCTCGGCTGCCGCCACCACCTCGCCGTCGCCGGCCTCGGGGCGCCCGTAGGCGATGTTCTGCGCGATCGTCCCGTCAAAGAGCCAGGTGTCCTGCAGCACCATGCCGATCCGCGACCGCAGCGAATGCCGGTCCAACGTGGCGATGTCCACCCCGTCGAGGAGGATCTGGCCGGAATCGACCTCATAGAACCGCATCAACAGGTTCACCAGCGTGGTCTTGCCCGCCCCGGTCGGTCCCACGATCGCCACCGTGCTACCCGGTTCGGCAACCAGCGACAGGTCGTCGATCACCGGGACGCCCGGCCGGTAGGCGAAGCTGACATGCGCGAATTCCACGCGGCCGGTCCAGCGTGGGGCGCCATCGGCAGGCGGGGGCGCCGCGGGCTGGGGATCCGGGGATTCTTCCGGTTCGTCGAGCAGGGCGAAGACGCGTTCGGCGCTGGCCACCCCCGACTGCAGGGTGTTGTACATCCCGGCCAGTTGGCTCAGGGGCGAATTGAATTGCCGCACATACTGAATGAACGCCTGGATGTCGCCCAGGGTGATGTGCCCGGTGGCCACCCGCAGGCCACCCACCACGGCGACGGCCACGTAGCCGACGTTGCCGATGAACGTGGTCGCGGGTGCCACCAGCCCGGAGAAGAACTGGGCGCCGAAACTGGACCGGTAGACGTCGCCGTTGAGGGCCCGAAACTGCTCGCGGGCCGCGGCCTGGTGGCCGAACGTCTTGACCACCGTGAATCCGCTGTAGGTCTCCTCGATGTGGGCGTTGAGGCGCCCGATGCTCGCCCATTGGGCGAGGAACAGCCGCTGGGAACGCCGCGCGATCGCCCGTGTCGCCAGCAGCGACAGCGGCACCGTCAGCACGGTGATCCCCACCAGCAGCGGCGAAATGGACAGCATCATCGCCAACACCGCCACCACTGTCAGGACCGAAGTCAGCAACTGGCTGATCGTCATCGACAGGGACGACTGGACGTTGTCGATGTCGTTGGTGACCCGGCTGAGCAGCTCGCCGCGCTGGCGCCCGTCGAAGTACGACAACGGCAACCGGTGGATCTTGTCCTCGACGTCGGAACGCAGCGCCACCATGGTGCGCTGCACGGTGAGGTTGAGCAGCCGGGCCTGCGCCCAAATCAGCACCGAGGAAACGAGATAGAGGGCCAGCGCCAGCGTCAGTGTCCGCGCGACCGCCCCGAAATCCACGCCGTGGCCCGGCACCACGTTCATTCCGGACAGCAGATCGGCGAAGGTGTTCTCGCCCCGGCCGCGAGCGGCCGAGACGGCCTGTGCCTTGCTGATGCCGGCGGGAAGCTGCCGCCCGATGACGCCGTTGAACAACAGATCGGTGGCATGGCCGAGGATCCGCGGGACGATCACGCCGATCACCGTGCCCGCGAGGCCCAGCGTGATCACCGCGATGCTCAGTCTGCGTTGCGGCGCAAGTCGTTTCACCAACCGGGCGGCCGAACCCCAGAAATCGCGGGATCGCCCGGCCGGCGGCGGGGCCACGCCCCGGGTCGCGGTGCTGGTCGACGAGGTCATTGCGCGCCCCCGACGTGGCCTGACGGCAAGGCGCCCACGGCTTGTGAGTCGGCGAATTCCGCGTAGGTGGCGCTGTCGGCGAGCAGCGACTCATGCGTGCCGGCGCCGACCAGCCTTCCGCCGTCGATGACGATCACCTGGTCGGCCTGGGCGGCGGTCGAAACCCGTTGGGTGACAACGATGACGGTGGCTTCCTTCGATATCTGCTTGAGGGCGGCGCGCACCCGCGCGTCGGTGTGCACGTCGAGGGCGCCGAAGGAGTCGTCGAACAGATAGACGGCGGGGCGGCGGATGACCGCCCGGGCGATGGCGAGTCGTTGCCGCTGCCCGCCGGAAAAGTTGATGCCGCCCTGGGCCACCCGCATCTGCAGCCCGTCTGGGTGCGCGCGCACGAACCCGTCGGCGTCGGCCACCCGCAACGCTTCCCACATCTCGTCGCCGGTGATGTCGTGCCCCGGGGCGGCGCCGTAACGCAGGTTGTCGGCGATCGTTCCGGAAAAGAGGTAGCCGCGCTGGGGGACCAGACCGATCGCCGACCACAGCAGCTCGGTGTGGTAATCGCGGACGTCGATGTCGTCGACCAGGACGGTTCCGCCGGTCACGTCGTAGAGCCGGCACATTAAGGAGATCAGTGTCGACTTTCCCGATCCCGTGCTGCCGACGATCGCGGTGGTGGTCCCGGGCCGGGCGATGAACGAAATGTCTTGTAGCACTGGGCGATCGGCGCCGGGATAGGTGAATGTTGCGCCGTCCAGGCGGACCACACCGGTGATTTTGCCCGGGGGAGACGCCGGGCCGGGCGGGTCGGTGACGGCGGGACGGGTGGTGAGCACCTCGGTGATCCGTTCGGCGCACACCGACGCCCGCGGCAACACCACCAGCGTCATCGTCGCCATCAGCACGGCCATCAGGATCTGCGTGAAGTACGCCAGGAAGGCGGTCAACGAGCCGACCTGCATCTGGCCGCGATCGATGCGCTGCCCCCCGAACCAGATCAGCGCGACGCTGGACACGTTGATGGTCAGCGTGGTCACCGGCAGCATCAGCGCCTGCCAGTTGCCCGCGGTCAATGCGGTGTTCGACAGCGCGGCGTTGGCGCGCGCGAAGCGGTCGCGCTCGAAACCTTCCCGGGCGAACGCGCGGACCACCCGCACGCCGGCCAGCTGGTCGCGCATCACGCGGTTGATGCCGTCGATCAGGCCCTGCATCCTGCGGAACAGCGGCAGCATGTGCGACATCACCCAGTAGTTGGCCACCGCCATGACCGGCACGCTGACCAGCAACAGCCACGTCAGCGCCGCCTCCTGGCGCAGGGCCATGACGATTCCGCCGAGGCACATGATCGGGGCGGTCACCAGCACGGTGGCCGTGATCTGGACCAGGTACTGGATTTGCCGCACGTCGTTGGTGCTGCGCGTCAGCAAGGTCGGCGCGCCGAATCGGGCGCTCTCGCGCTCGGAAAAGGTGAGGACGTGTTCGAACACCGCCGCGCGCAGGTCGCGGCCGAAGCCCATCCCGGTCCGGGAGCCGAAATAGACCGCGCCGACCGAGCACAACACCTGCAAGCCGGTGGCCCCGAGCATCACGATGCCCAGCCGGACGATCGCGGCGGTGTCGCCCTTGGCGACGCCCTCGTCGATGATGGCCGCGTTGACGGTCGGCAGGTACAGCGACGCGAGGTTGCTGATCAGCTGCAGCACCATCAGCATTGCGACCAGCCGGCGGTACGGCTGGATGTACTGGCGCAGCAGTGCCAGGAGCATGGGGTAACTGTCGCACACCGGCGGCCCGGGCGTCCCCGCCAACCGGCGACGGTCAACGCGCGCACGGCACTCGCCGGCGACATTGAAATACCTGCTCAGGCGCGTCGGTGGTTGACCCGCTGGGCTGCCGCTACAGTGCATCGTGTGGACGAGCAGCGGGCGGAACGGAAGCAGGGTAGCGGTGCGGCGTAGCGCGAGGGCGCTGGCTCTTGTGGCGTCAGCATTGACGATCCTGATTCCCGCCGTTGCCGCCTGCTCCGATTCCGGCGGCAACAAACCCGGGGCGACGGCGTCTTCGACGCCGCAGAAGGGGCAAGGCAACCACGGGCCGATGTTCCCGCAGTGCGGCGGCATCAGCGACCAGACGGTGGCCGAGCTGACCCGGGTGACAGGGTTGATCAACACCGCCCGCAACTCCGTCGGCTGCCAATGGCTCGCCGGGGGCGGCATCCTCGGGCCGCACTTCTCCTTCTCCTGGTATCGCGGCAGCCCGATCGGACGCGAACGCAAGACCGAGGAGCTCTCACGTGCCAGCGTCGACGACATCAACATCAACGGCCACGGCGGTTTCATCGCCGTCGGCAACGAGCCCAACCTGGGTGACTCGCTGTGCGAAGTAGGCATTCAGTTTCAGGACGACTTCATCGAGTGGTCGATCAGTTTCAGTCAGAAGCCGTTCCCGCCGCCGTGCGATATCGCGAAAGAGCTGGCTCGTCAGTCGATTGCGAACTCGAAATGAGGGCCCCGATGCGCGCCGCCGCCGTGGTTTTGCTGGCCGCGCTGCTGGTGCTGACGGGCTGCTCCAGGTCGATCGGCGGCAACGCGGTCAAGGCGGGCGGCAACGTGCCCCGCAACAACAACTCCCAGCAGCAATACCCGAACCTGCTCAAGGAATGTGAGGTGTTGACCAGCGACATCCTGGCCAAGACCGTGGGGGCCGACCCGCTCGACATTCAGAGCACGTTCGTCGGCGCGATCTGCCGGTGGCAGGCGGCCAACCCGGCCGGCCTGATCGACATCACCCGGTTCTGGTTCGAGCAGGGCAGCCTGAGCAACGAGCGCAAGGTCGCGGAGTTCTTGAAGTACAAGATCGAGTCGCGGCCCATCGCCGGGATCGACTCGATCGTGATGCGTCCCGACGACGCCAACGGCGCGTGCGGCGTGGCCAGCGACGCGGCCGGGGTGGTCGGTTGGTGGGTCAACCCGCAGGCGCCGGGAATCGATGCGTGCGGGCAGGCCATCAAGCTGATGGAACTGACGCTGGCCACCAACTCCTAGCCCGAGGTTGCGCCACCACGCCGAACGTCGACTTGTTGTCGTCGATTTCGCGTTTTGAGCCCAACAAGTCGACGTTCGGCGAAGCGGTGTGCTCAGCGCGGAACGACGAAGTCGATCAGCGACGCACCCCCGAGTTCCAGTTCGTTCCACGCGCACGGCACCGCGAGGACCGCGATCGCCGACGTCGGGAACTTGGCCGAAATGCGTTCGGCCGCAGCGGCGTCGGTGCCGCCGGCGCGGCCCAGCCCCAGCGCAAGCGCCGACATCGTCGGCTCGTGTCCGATGACGAGCAGCGTGCCGATGCCGTCGTCCACCGTGTTGATCTCGTCGATCAGCGTGCCCGGGGTGCTGGCGTAGAGGCGTTCGCTGTATCGCACCGGCGCAGCGATACGGGTGTTCCGCAGTGTCTCGCGGGTCCTGGTCGCCGTGGAACACAGCACCCCGTCGACGGGGGGCACGTGGGCGCGCAGCCAGTCGCCGGCGAGCCCGGCTTGCCTGACGCCGCGGGGCGCCAACGGCCGGTCGTGGTCGCCGACCCCGGCCGGGTAGTCGGACTTCGCATGCCGCATCAACAGCAGGGTGCGCTCGGCAGTCACGAAGGATCAGATTAATCAGTGTGGCACCCCGCCGGCCACGCCCGCTGCGCCGGAATTTGCGCAGTGCCAAGACCTGCCGATCGAGGTCCCCCGTCTTGTCGGTGCGCAGACCTAAACTCGCGATGCCCCGGTAAACACGCAGTTCGAAAGGGGGTCGCCCGCATGCGATTCCTGCACACCGCCGACTGGCAACTGGGCATGACCCGGCACTTCCTCGCCGGCGACGCCCAGCCACGCTACTCGGCGGCCCGCCGCGACGCGGTTGCCGGTCTGGGGGCGCTCGCCGCGGAGGTAGGCGCCGAGTTCGTCGTCGTGTCGGGCGACGTCTTCGAGCACAACCAGCTCCCGCCGACGGTCATCGGACAGTCCCTGGAAGCCATGCGCGCCATCGGAATTCCGGTGTATCTGCTTCCGGGCAACCACGACCCCCTGGACGCCTCATCGGTGTACACCAGCGCGCTGTTCGCCGCCGAGCGTCCCGACAACGTCGTGGTGCTCGACCGTGCCGGCGTGCATCAGGTGCGCCCCGGCCTGGAGATCGTCGCCGCGCCGTGGCGGTCGAAGGTGCCGACCACCGACCTGGTCGCCGACGTCCTCGACGGCCTGCCCGCGGCCGCGGGCACCCGAATCCTCGTCGCGCACGGCGGGGTCGACGTCCTGGACCCCGACAAGGACAAGCCCTCGCTGATCCGGCTCGCCACCCTCGACGACGCGCTGTCCCGCGGCGCGGTGCACTATGTGGCGCTGGGGGACAAGCACTCTCTGACCCAGGTCGGCGACAGCGGCCGGGTCTGGTATTCCGGATCGCCGGAAGTCACCAACTTCGATGACGTGGAATCCGACCCGGGCCACGTCCTGGTCGTGGACGTCGACGAAACCGACCCGCGGGGCGCGGTCTCGGTGACCGCACGAGACGTCGGACGCTGGCGCTTCGTCACGCTGCACCGTCAGGTCGACACGAGCCGCGACATCGCCGACCTCGACGTGAACCTGGACCTGATGACCGACAAGGACCGAACCGTGGTGCGCCTGGCGCTCACCGGGTCGTTGACGGTCACCGACCGCGCCGCCCTGGACGCCTGCCTGGACAAATACGCGCGGTTGTTCGCCTGGCTGGGCCTGTGGGAACGGCGCACCGACCTGGCGGTGATCCCCGCCGACGGCGAGTTCAGCGATCTCGGGATCGGGGGATTCGCCGCCGCGGCGGTCGAGGAGCTGATGGCGACGGCGCGCGAGGAGGATTCCGCCACCGCCGGCGACGCCCAGGCGGCGCTGGCGCTGCTGCTGCGCCTCGCTGATCGGGGCGCGGCGTGAAGCTGCACCGGTTGATCCTGACGAACTACCGCGGCATCTCGCACCGGGAGATCGAATTCCCCGACCACGGCGTCGTGGTGGTGTGCGGCGCCAACGAGATCGGCAAGTCGTCGATGATCGAGGCGCTGGACCTGCTCCTGGAGTCCCGGGATCGGTCGACGAAGAAGGAAGTCAAGCAGGTCAAACCCACCCACAGCGACGTGGGCTCCGAGGTCTCCGCCGAAATCAGTTGCGGCCCCTACCGTTTCGTCTATCGCAAGCGGTTTCACAAGAAGTGCGAGACGGAGCTGACGATCATCACGCCGTGCCGCGAACAGCTGACCGGCGACGAAGCCCACGAACGGGTGCGGGCGATGCTGGCCGAGACGGTGGACAGCGACCTCTGGCATGCCCAGCGTGTGCTGCAGTCGGCGTCGACCGCCGCGGTGGACTTGTCCGGGTGCGACGCGCTGTCACGCGCGCTCGATGTGGCCGCCGGCGACAGCGGCGGGCTCTGTGGCACCGAGCCGTTGCTGATCGAGCGGATCGACACCGAATACGCGCGGTACTTCACCCCGACCGGGCGTCCGACGGGGCCGTGGGCCGCCGCGATCGCCCGGCTCGCCGACGCCGAGGCCGCGGTCGCCGAGTGCGCGGCCGCCGTCGCCGAGGTCGACGACCGGGTCGCTCGCCACGCCGTTTTGACCGAGCAGGTGGCCGACTTCTCCCAGCGGCGCATCGCCGCCGGCCCGCGCGTGGCGGCCGCCCGGGAAGCCGCCGACCGGATCGCCGAGCTCACCGCGCAGCAGCGCGAAGCCCAGTTGGTCGCCGAGGCCGCGGACGCCACCAGCGCCGCGGCGACCGCCGCCCACACCAGCCGTTTGCAGCTGCTCGCCGAAATCGACGCCCGCGCCGCCGCTGTCGCCGAAACGGAAGCCCAGGCGGACCAAGCCGCGTCCGCGCACGCGTCGGCGCGCGCCGAGGCCGAGGCGTGCGACGCCACGCTCCAGCGGGCCACGCAGGTCCTGGCCGACCTGCAGTGCCGGGTCGACGCCGCGCGCCGCGGCGTCGACCGGCTCGCCGACCTCGAGGAGGCCGACCGGTTGAGCACCCGGCTGGCCAAGGTCGACGCCATCGAGCGGGATCGTGAGCGAATCTGCGCCGAGCTCAGCACGATCGCCGTCACCGAGGAACTGCTGCGACGAATCGAGGACGCCTGCGCCGCGGTCGATCGCATCGGGGACCAGTTGGCGTCGACGTCGGCGGCGATCGAATTCACCGCCGCCGCGGACATTCACCTGGTGGTCGGCGGTGAGCGAATCTCGTTGTCGGCGGGGCAGAGCTGGTCGATCACCGCCGCCGGGTCCACCGTGGTCGAGGTGTCCGACGTCCTGACCGCCCGGGTCACCCCCGGCGCGACCACGCTGGATATCCACACGAAACATGCTGCGGCACAACAAGAAATGGCGGCGGCGCTGGCCGCCGCCGAGGTGGCCGATCTCGCCGCCGCGCGCTCGGCCGACCAGCGGCGCCGCGAGCTGGTGAGCGCCCGCGATCAGCTCGGCGCCACGCTGGCCGGTCTGTGCGGCGACGAGCAGATCGACGAGATGCGCTCGCGCCTGGCGCAGCTGCGGGCCCAGCACCCGGCCGAGCCGGCGCCCGGTGCCACGGACATCGGCGCCGCCCGCGCCGAACTCGACGCGGCCCAGCAGGGTCACGCGGCGGCGTCGACCGACTGCGAGGCTCACCGCCAGGCCGCCACCACCGCCGCCGCGGCGCTGGCCGAGTTATCCACCCGGGCAACCGTTCTGCAGAACACGTTGGAAGCCCAGCGGGCCGAGCTGCAGGCGACCGCGGGCCGGCTGGCCGCCGAGCGCGCCTCGGTCAGCGACGAGGAACTCGCGGCGTCGGCGGACTCGGCGTTGCGGGCCGCGCAGGCCGCGGACCAACGAGTCGGCGAGCTCGCCGCCGCCTTGGCCGCCGCGTCCCCCGATGCCGTTGCCGCCGAATTGGCCGAGGCCACAAAGGAAGCCGAGTCGCTGCGGGAGCGCTACGAAGAAGCCGCCCGCGCGTTGCGTGAGATCACCATCGAACTCTCGGTGTTCGGCAGTGAGGGGCGCCAGGGCAAGCTGGACGCCGCGGAAACGGAGCGCGAGCACGCCGCCACGGAGCACAGTCAGATCGGCGCGCGGGCCCGGGCCGCGAAACTGCTGCGCTCGGTCATGACGCGTCACCGCGACACCACGCGCAGACGCTACGTCGAGCCTTATCGCGCGGAGCTGCAGCGGCTCGGACGTCCCGTGTTCGGGCCGAGTTTCGAGGTCGACATCGACAGCGACCTGTGCATCCGTAGCCGCACGCTCAACGGCATCACGGTGCCCTATGAATCCTTGTCGGGCGGCGCCAAGGAGCAACTGGGCATCCTGGCCCGGCTCGCCGGTGCCGCCCTGGTCGCCAAGGAGGACGCCGTGCCGGTGGTCGTCGACGACGCACTGGGTTTCACCGACCCCGACCGGCTGGCCAAAATGGGTCAGTTGTTCGACAGCGTCGGCACTCACGGGCAGGTGATCGTGCTCACCTGCAGTCCCGACCGTTACGACGGTGTCCGGGGCGCGCATCGCATCGACCTCACCGCCTGAGGGCCGCTGACCTCAGCCGATACCGCCGGGTGTGACGACTCGGCGCGTGCCGGGATGCGCTGCCTGCAGAATGGGACCATGGCGGTCCGACACGAATGACGATGAACGCGAAGCGGAGCCGGGTGCAGCAGAAGCTGGCGGAATTGCCCGGTGTGCGCGCCGTGCGCCGGCCGATCTCGCCGCACAGCGCCGACGAGTTCGATCTGTACTACGTGCGCACGGGCCGCAAGTCCCGCCACCCGCTGGTCATCATCCCCGGCGGGCCGGGCGTGGCGTCGGTGCAGATGTACAAGGGACTGCGCAGGCGCGCGGCGGCGGCCGGTCTCGACGTCATCATGATCGAACACCGCGGGGTGGGGATGTCGCGCCACGACGATTCGGGTGCCGACCTGCCGCCGCAGTCCATGACCGTGAATCAGGTCGTCGACGACGTGGCGGCGGTGCTCGACGACGCCCACGCCGACTCGGCCGACATCTATGGCGCGTCCTACGGCACCTATATCGCGGCCGGAGTGGGTGTGCGCCATCCCGACCGCGTGCACGCGATGGTGCTCGATTCGCCGCTGCTGTCGCGGCACGACATCGTCATCGTGCGCCGGGCGATTCGCCGGCTGCTGCTTCGGGGCGACAGCCCCGAAACCGCCGCCTTGGCACCGAAAATGCGCAAACTGGTCGACGCCGGCGTCATGACCCCGGCGGCGACACACGTCGTCGCGACCATTTACGGCTACGGCGGCGCCGACCTGCTCGAGCGTCAACTCGATCTGTTACTGCAGCGCCGGAAACTCTTGTGGTGGACGCTATCCCGGTTCACCACCCTGAGCAATCTGCCGTTCCGCTACGAGGAAGATCTGGTGAGCCGCATCGCGTTTCGCGAGCTGGACTACGCCGCCGAACCCGACGGCCTGCCGCTGGACCCCGCAGTGGCCGAAAGCGAAGCGCGCACGCAGCGAGTGACTTTCGAGGACGAGCCCTATGACCTGCCCACGGAAATGCCGAACTTCAACTGGCCCACCGCGGTGATTTCCGGCGGCCGTGACCTCATCACCCCGCCGGCGGTGGCCGAGCGCGTCGCGTCGCTGCTGCCCGATGCGGTGCTCTTGAGCCTGCCGAGCATGGCGCACAGCGCGCTGGATTTCCGCGAGCCCGTCGCGCTCGCCGCCGCCGAGGCGGTGGGGCGCGGCGACCTGAAAGGGCTTGCCGCCCAAGCGTCGGCGCTGGACGCGCTGCCGCCGCGCCCCGAGGTGCGGCTGCTGTGGAAGTTGATCGAAACGGCGGCCGCCGCCGAAGGCGCGCTGCCGGTCCCCACGCGGCTGTTGCGCCGGCTCAGCTGCGCGTGAATCCGATTGCGGTGTAGTCCAGGTCGCCGAGGCCGGCCGCGCCGAAGTTGGCCAGCGTGCTGTGCACCGCGACGTCCCCGGGCGACTGGGTGAGCGGCAGGCTGAACCCCTCCGCCCAGATCAGCCGGTCGAGGTCGTTGGCCAGCGCCCGCGCCCTGTCGGGGTCGAGTTCTTCCAGGGTCCGCTCGATGGCGGCGTCGATCTGCGGGCTGCCGATCTTGCCGAAGTTGCTTTCCCCGTCGGACTTATAGATCTGGGTCAACGATGAGAGCGGGAAAGCGTCCCCGAGCCAACCGAATTGGGCGAGGTCGAAGTCTCCGACGTTGATGTAGTTGGTGAAAAAGCCGCTGCCCGCGCGGGCGACAAGCTCGAGCTTGACGCCGATTTGGGCGAGGCTGTGCTGGGTGATCTGGGCGAACTGTCGGCTGCCCTGGGCGTCGTAGAACAGGTCACGAATGACCAGCGGGCGACCGTCCTTCTCCCGGAACTGGCCGACCTGCTTCCAGCCCAGGGCGTCGAGCTCGCGCTTGGCCGCGGCCGGGTCGTAGGGAACCACGGCGCTGTTGTCCTGGTAGCCCTTCTGGCCCGCGACGTAGATGTGATTGCCCAGCGCCACCGGGTCGCTGGTGAGGCCGTACTGGACGACCTTGGCGATGGTCTGGCGGTCGATGCCCTTGGACACCGCGACCCGCAACGCCTTGTCGGCCAGGATCGACCCCGGGGCGCCGTTGAAGGTGATGTGCGACCAGGCCGGGGCGGGGGCGCGCCGGATGGTGATTCCCTTGGTGCGCTGCGCGATGGTCAGTTGATCGATGGTGCCGACCCCGGTGGCGTCGATCGTGTTGTTCTGCAGGGCCGGCAGCCGCGCGGCGTCGTCGAGCACCAAGTAGGTGATGTTGTCCAGGCGCGGTCGCGGGCCCCACCATTTCGGGTTGCGGCTCAACACGATCCGCTGGGTCGTCCGATCCAACGAGGTGGCGATGAATGGGCCGGCCGACGGGCCCGGCCCGTCCAGCTGGCCCTTGTTGAACGCCTCGGGGGTAGCCGTCATGCTCTTGGGCAGCAGCATCCCGTTGCCGGCGAACATGCCGCGCCACTCGGCGTACGGCTTGGCGAAGGTCATGACGGCCTGCCGGTCGTCGACGCCGCGGGTCACCGAGGCGACGCGCTCGGCGCCGCTGGGCCCGGCGATCTCGAAATTCTTGTCGGCGCCACTCAGCGCGTGGACCTGGCTGGCGATGTCCTCCCAGGTGATCGGGGTGCCGTCCGACCACACCGCCTTGGGGTTGATCGTGTAGGTCACCACTTGCGGTGCGGTTCCGGTCAGTTCGATGCTGGTGAAGTAGTTGGTGTCGACCGTCGTCGAGCCGTCCGGCCCGATGACGAAGGCTCGCGGCAAGGTGGCCTTCATCATCGCGGCGACCTCGGCGGAATTGCCGTCGATGTGCAAAATGTTGAAGTTCGGCGGGAAGGCGGTGAGCGCGAGTCGCAGGTCACCGCCGTCTCGCAGGGTGGCCGGATCGCGCGGGTTGATGTCGCTGGACGTCCCGATCCGCGCGTTTTGCCCCGTTTCCGGAATCAGGTTGATGGCCGGCGAGCAGCCCGACAGCGCCAGCGCCATCGCGAAAAGCGCCGCCGCCAACCGGATGCCGACGCTAGCCACCTGCGCCCGGATCGGGTCGCGGCACCGCGTCCAGCAGCTGCCGGGTGTATTCGTGTTGCGGGTTGTCGAAGACCTGCCGGCTGTCGCCCCGCTCGACGACCGTTCCGGAACGCATCACGACCACCTCGTGGGCGAGGTGCTTGATCACCGAAAGATCGTGGGAGACGAACAGATAGGACAAGCCGAAGAGCGCTTGCAGGTCGAGCAGCAGGTTGATGATCCCGGCCTGGATGGAGACGTCGAGCGCGGAGACGGGTTCGTCGAGCGCCAGGATCTTCGGTTGCAGAGCCAGCGCACGGGCGATGCCGATGCGCTGCTTCTGCCCGCCGGAGAACTCGGCGGGGTAGCGGACCGCGTCGGCGCGGCGCAGGCCCACGATCTCGAGCAGCTCGGCGACGCGCGCGTTGGTGCCGCCCTTGTCGACCCCGTTGGCGCGCAGCGGTTCGGCGAGAAGCTCGAACACCGGCAGTCGCGGGTCCAGCGAGGCGACCGGGTCTTGGAACACGACCTGAATGTCGCGTCGCAGCGACCGCCTGCTCGCCGGGCTCAGCGTCGTGACATCGGTGCCCAGCACTTCGATCGATCCCGATTGGGGCCCGGTGAGTTCCAGGATCTCGTGCAACGTGGTCGATTTCCCCGAACCGGACTCGCCGACGATGCCGAGGGTACGGCCCTGCCGCAGCTCGAAACTGACGCCGTCGACCGCGCGCACCTCGCCGGCGCGGCGGCGCAGCACGCCCTTGGTCAGCCGGTAGGTCTTGGTCAGGTCACGCACCCGGACGACGACCGACGAGTCATCGGGTCTCACCGACTGTGCCGTGGTGCTGACGCCGTAGATGTCCGCGGCGCTGCGGCCGCCCACCTGATCGGTGCGGATGCAGGCCGCCCGATGGTCGGCACCGACGGGAAGCAGTTCCGGCTCCTCGAGCCGACATTCGTCGATGGCCAGCGGGCAGCGCGGGGCGAACGGACAGCCGGGATCCAGACCGGCCAACGACGGCGGTGCGCCGGGGATCGGCACCAACCGGGTGCCCTGTGCGGCGTCCAGCCGCGGAACCGAGCCCAACAGCCCGACGGTGTAGGGCATTCGGCGGTCCCGGTAAAGGTCGTGCACCTCGGCGGATTCGACGACCCGCCCCGCGTACATCACCAGCGCCCGGTCGGCGAACTCGGCGACCACACCGAGGTCGTGCGTGATGATCAGCACCCCGGCCCCGGTGACGTCGCGGGCGGTTTTGAGGACCTCGAGGATCTGCGCCTGCACGGTGACATCGAGTGCGGTGGTGGGCTCGTCGCAGATCAACAAGTCGGGGTCGTTGGCGATCGCGATCGCGATGACGACCCGTTGCCGTTCACCGCCGGAGAGCTCGTGCGGAAACGCGCGGGCGCGTCGCTCCGGCTGGGCGATGCCCACCAATTCGAGCAGTTCGACCGCGCGATGACGGGCCGCCCGCCGTCCCACCCGCGGCTGGTGGATCTCGATCGCCTCGGCGATCTGGTCGCCGACGGTGTACACCGGTGTCAGCGCCGACATCGGATCCTGGAACACCATGCCGACCGTCTTGCCGCGGAACCGCGACATCGCGTCGTCGTCCAGGCCCAGCAGCTCGGTGTCGTGCAGCCGGACCGAGCCGCGCACCCGCGCGTACTCGGGCAACAGGCCCACGACCGCCATCGCCGAAACGGACTTGCCCGAACCGGATTCGCCGACCATGGCGACGACTTCGCCCGGTTCGACGCGGTAGCTGACGCCGCGGACCGCGGTCACCGGATCGCCGCCGGTCGCGAAGGTCACGGCCAGGTCGGTCACCTCGAGCAGGGGGCTCATCGCGCACCGCCCCGCACCGGGGTGCTGCCCGGGTCGAGCGCGTCCCGCAGGCCGTCGCCGGTCAGGTTGGCGCACACCAGGATCAGCACCAGCACCCCGGCGGGAAAGAGGAACACCCACGGGAACGTGGTCGCCGACTGGGTGCCATTGGCGATCAAGGTGCCCAGCGACACATCCGGTGGCTGGATGCCGAAACCCAGGAAGCTCAAGCCGGTTTCGGCCAGAATGGCCGAGGCGACGTTGAGCGCTGCGTCGATGATCAGGATGGACGCCACGTTGGGCACCACATGCCCGACAATGATGCGGCGGCTGGATACGCCCATATACCGTGCGGCACGGATGAATTCGCGCTCGCGCAAACTCATGGTCATGCCCCGCACCATGCGGGAACTGACCATCCAGCCGAATCCCGCCAGCAGCAGAACGAGCATCACGATGTTCGCCGAGTCCTTGGTGCGCGGCGTCACGATGGCGATGAGGATGAAGCTGGGCACCACCAACAGCAGGTCGACCAGCCACATCAGCACACGGTCGCGCCAACCGCCGAAATAGCCCGAGACCGAACCGACGGTGGCGGCGATGCCGGTGGAGATGACCGCCACGCACACACCGATCAGCATCGACTTCTGCATCCCCCGCAGGATCTGCGCCAGCAGATCTTGTCCCAGCGCGTTGGTGCCCAGCCAGTGGCGCGCGCTGGGCGGCTGCAGCAGCGCGGTGAAATCGAGGTCCTCGTAGGAATAGGGAAGCACCGCGGGCAGGGTGTAACAGCCCACGAACAGCAGCACCAACAAGATCAGCGACGCCACCGCGAACCGATTGCGCGCAAACCTGCGTAGCACCAGCGTGCGGCGCGAGGTGAAGTCCGCCACGTCGTGACTCGAAAACCCGTGGGCGCCATCGATATCCGCCGCGGAGGTCCATGAACGCCCCGCCGCCTCATCGCTTCGCTCTGCATCGTCGGCGGCGCGGGTCATGACACCCTGACCCTCGGGTCGAGAGCCGCGTAAAACACGTCGGAGAGCAGGCCGGCCAGCAACACCACCGCGCCGGAGAACACGGTGATGGCCGCGACGATGTTGGTGTCTTGCGTCGCGATGCCCTGCACCAGCCATTCGCCCATGCCGTGCCAGCCGAAGATCTTCTCCACGAACACCGCTCCGGTGACCAGCCCGGCCACCCCGTAGGCGAACAGGGTGGCCAACGGGATCAGCGCGGTGCGCAACCCGTGCTTGACCAACGCGCGCCGGCGGGTCAGCCCCTTGGCCCGCGCGGTGCGGATGAAGTCCTGGCCCAGGACGTCGAGCATCGCGTTGCGCTGATAGCGGCTGTATCCCGCCGCGGCCGCCAGCGCCAGGGTCAACGACGGCAACACCAAATGCCGCAACCGGTCGAAGAAGTGCGCGCCGGCCCCGCCGGACACCCCCGGCGATGTCTCCCCGGTGTAGTCGAAAATCTGCAGACCCACGGCCCAGTTCACCCGCAGCGCGGCCAGGATCAGCAGGTTGGCGATGACGAACGTCGGGGTGCTCAACACGAGCAGGGCCATCATGGTGACGACGCGATCGCTGAGCCGATACTGCCGAATCGCGCCCCACGCCCCGGCCGCGATGCCCGCGACGGTGCCCACCAGCGACCCGATGACCAGCAGGCGCAGCGTCACTCCGACTCGGCGCCACAGTGACTCCCCGACGGACTGCCCGGTGACGGTCTTGCCGAAGTCACCGCGGACGGCGTGTGAAGCCCAGTGCGCGTAGCGGATCGGGATCGCCTCGTCGAGACCGAGCGCGTGGGCCTTGGCGTCGATGACGGCTTGTGGTGGTCGCGGGTTGCGCTGCAACAGGCTGTCCAGCGGTTTGAAGGCCACCGACGTCAGGCAGAACGTCAGAAACGATGCCAGCGCCAGCAGCACGACGTAGTTGAGCAAGCGGCGGGCGAGAAACCGGGTCATACCCGTCCGCACAGCACGCGTCGCATTGGGACAGGTTATCGAGCCGGCGGCACGGCGTCGCGCGTGCAGCGCCGGGCGCGTTCGGTGAGCTTCAGATCTGCTTGATTCTCATGCGTGAATCGCGTGTGATCGGTTGTTAACATGCACCGCGGTACCGAGCCGTGCGGCGATTGCGGCACGCCTCAGACCGCGACACTGTCGAGGAGGCTTGCGTGACGGTTACCGATGACTTGCTGGGCAACAACGCCGAATATGCGAAGACCTTCAACGGGCCGCTGCCGATGCCGCCGGGCAAGCATGTGGCGGTCGTCGCGTGCATGGATGCGCGGCTCGACGTGTACCGCCTCCTCGGCCTCAACGAGGGGGAGGCCCACGTCATCCGCAACGCCGGAGGGGTCGTCACCGACGACGTCATCCGCTCGCTGGCCATCAGCCAACGACTACTGGGGACGCGAGAGATCATCCTGATTCACCACACCGATTGCGGGATGCTCACGTTCACCGACGACGACTTCAAGCGCACCATCCAGGAGGAGACCGGGGTCAAACCGCCGTGGGCGGCCGAGGCGTTCCCGGATGTCGCCGAGGACGTCCGGCAGTCGCTGCGGCGCATCGAGGGCAGTCCGTTCGTCACCAAGCAGGTCTCCGCGCGTGGCTTCTTCTTCGACGTCGCCACCGGCAAGCTCAACGAGGTCACGCTCTAGAAGCGCGCGCCGAGCGTGTAGCCACGGCGAAAAATCGGCCCGATCCCCGCCATCAGTGCACGTTCGGTGGCCCTTCAGCCGACCTTGTAGGTCGCCAAGGCCTTGGCCACCAGCGTGCCCCCCGAGTCGACGATCTCGGCCTCGCAATTGACCAGCGATCGGCCGCGTCGCAGCACCCGGCCGATGCCGATCACGTCGGTGGCCCGAGCCGGGGCCATGTAGTCCAGCGCCATCGACACCGTCACGCCGCGTAGTTCCGGCGGGGCTGGGACGCCGCACCACGCCGCCGCCATGACGGTGAGGTCGGCGAGGGTGGCGATGGCCCCACCGTGAACCATGTCGCCGAGCGTCACGTTGGACGGGTCCCAGGGCAGCCGCAGCCGCACCTCGTCCTCCTCGAGCCGGTCGGCGACGATGCCCAGCTTGACGACGAACGGGGACTGGGGGATGAACTGCGCGATGACGTCGCGGCCGCTGGGCGCGGGCGGGCGAGAAGGTCCGGGGTGAGAAGTCATTCGTCCATGTTTTCGCACCCCAGGTTGACAGGTCCAGCGCCAGCTGGTCTCATATATCGCTAAGATGCCAAATATGGTCAGTTCTGCCAGGTTTTAGCGAGTGAAGGAAGCTATGACCAGTGATCTGAAGGCGGCCCCCGCCGTCGGACAGTACGAATTGAGCCACCTGCGCTCGCTGGAGGCAGAGGCGATCCACATCATTCGGGAGGTGGCCGCCGAGTTCGAGCGGCCGGTGCTGCTGTTCTCGGGCGGCAAGGACTCCATCGTCATGCTGCATCTGGCGCTGCGGGCGTTCCGTCCGGGCCGGTTGCCGTTCCCGGTGATGCACGTCGACACCGGACACAACTTCGACGAGGTGATCGCGACCCGCGACGAGCTGGTCAACGAGCACGGAGTGCGCTTGGTCGTCGCCTCGGTCCAGGAAGACATCGACGCCGGGCGGGTGGTCGAGCCACGTCAGGGGCGCAACCCCATCCAGACCGTGACCCTGCTTCGCGCCATCCGGGAGAACAAGTTCGACGCGGCGTTCGGCGGGGCGCGCCGCGACGAGGAGAAGGCCCGCGCCAAGGAGCGTGTGTTCAGCTTCCGCGACGAGTTCGGTCAATGGGATCCGAAGGCGCAGCGGCCCGAGCTGTGGAACCTGTACAACGGCCGGCATCACAAGGGTGAGCACATCCGGGTCTTCCCGCTGTCCAACTGGACCGAGTTCGACATCTGGTCCTACATCGGCGCCGAGAACATCGCCCTTCCGTCGATCTATTACGCGCACCGGCGCAAGGTCTTTCGCCGTGACGGCATGTTGTTGGCGGTCGATAAGAACATGCAGCCCAACGCCGACGAGCCGGTGTTCGAGGCGACGGTGCGCTTCCGCACCGTCGGGGACGTCACGTGCACCGGATGCGTGGAATCGCAAGCCGCCACCGTCGACGAGGTCATCGCCGAGACCGCGGTGTCCCGGCTCACCGAACGCGGGGCGACCAGGGCCGACGACCGGATCTCGGAGGCCGGCATGGAAGACCGCAAACGACAGGGATACTTCTGATGGCCACCTTGCTGAGGCTCGCAACCGCGGGTTCCGTCGACGACGGCAAGTCCACCCTGATCGGCCGCCTGCTGTATGACTCCAAGGCCGTCATGGAGGACCAGTGGGCCGCGGTGGAGCAGACGTCCAAGGACCGCGGCCACGACTACACCGACCTGGCGCTGGTGACCGACGGCTTGCGGGCCGAACGCGAGCAGGGCATCACGATCGACGTCGCCTACCGCTACTTCGCCACTCCCAAGCGGAAATTCATCATCGCCGACACCCCCGGCCACATCCAGTACACCCGCAACATGGTGACCGGGGCCTCGACCGCCCAGCTCGTGATCGTGCTCGTCGACGCGCGGCACGGCCTGTTGGAGCAGTCACGCCGGCACGCTTTCCTGGCGTCCCTGCTGGGCATCCAGCACATCGTGCTCGCGGTCAACAAGATGGACCTGATCGGTTGGGACAAAGAGAAATTCGAGGCGATCCGCGACGAGTTCCACGCCTTCGCCGCTCGGTTGGACGTGCACGACGTGGCCACCATCCCGATCTCCGCGCTGCACGGCGACAACGTGGTGACGAAGTCGGACCAGACGCCGTGGTATGAAGGGCCGGCCTTGTTGTCGCACCTCGAAGAGGTGTACATCGCCGGCGATCGCAATATGGTTGACGTGCGGTTCCCGGTGCAGTACGTCATCCGGCCGCACACCCGCGAACATCAGGACCACCGCAGCTACGCCGGCACCGTCGCCAGCGGCGTCATGCGCGCCGGGGACGAGGTCGTGGTGCTGCCCGTCGGCAAGCACACCCGCATCACCGCGATCGAGGGCCCGAATGGTCCGGTGGAAGAAGCGTTCCCGCCGATGGCCGTGTCCGTCACCCTCGCCGACGAGATCGACATCTCGCGGGGAGATCTGATCGCCCGCACCCACAACCAGCCCCGGGTCGCGCAGGAGTTCGACGCGACGGTGTGCTGGATGGCCGACGGCGCGGCGCTCGAGCCCGGCCGCGATTACGTCATCAAGCACACCACCCGCACCACGCACGCCAAGGTGACCGCGCTCGACTACCGCCTCGACGTCAACACGCTGCACCGCGACAAGTCCGCGACGGCGTTGAAGCTCAACGAGCTTGGCCGCATTTCGCTGCGCACCCAGGTTCCGCTGCTCCTCGACGAGTACACCCGGAACCCGAGCACCGGGTCGTTCATCCTCATCGACCCGCACACCAACGGCACCGTGGCCGCCGGCATGGTGTTGCGCGACGCGTCGGCGCAGGCGGCGAGCCCAAACACGGTGCGGCACAAGCCTTCGGCGATCGCGCAGGCCCGGCCCCGCGGCAAGACGGTGTGGTTCACCGGTCTGTCCGGCTCCGGCAAGTCGTCGGTGGCCATGCTGGTCGAGCAAAAGCTGCTCGAAAAGGGGTCTCTGGCTTACGTTCTCGATGGGGACAACCTGCGGCACGGTTTGAACGCCGACCTGGGCTTTTCCATGGCCGACCGCGCCGAGAACCTGCGCCGGCTCGCGCATGTGGCGGCGCTGCTCGCCGACTGCGGCAACGTCGTGCTGGTGCCGGCGATCAGCCCGCTGGCCGAACAACGCGAATTGGCCCGCAAGGTGCACGCCGACGCCGGGTTCGAGTTCATCGAGGTCTTCTGCGACACCCCCATCGACGAATGCGAAAAGCGTGACCCCAAGGGGCTGTACGCGAAGGCGCGCGCCGGTGAGATCACCCAGTTCACCGGGATCGACAGTCCGTATCAGCCGCCGGCGAATCCCGATCTGCGGCTCACCCCGGACGGCACCATCGAGGAGCAGGCGCAGCGGGTCCTCGACCTGCTCGAATCGCGCGGGTAGCACGCCGGTGCCGCCCGGCTGCGCCGAAATGCCCGCACCGGATGGCACAATCCTGAGAGTGCGCATGTCAGCGAAGGCGGAGTACGCCGTGCGGGCGATGATCCAGCTCGCCACGGTGTCCGACGGGACGCTGGTGAAGACCGACGACTTGGCCCAGGCCCAGGGCATCCCGCCGCAATTTCTCGTCGACATCCTGACCAACCTGCGCACCGACCGGCTCGTGCGCAGCCATCGTGGCCGTGAGGGCGGCTACGAATTGGCCCGCTCCGGCAGCGACATCAGCATCGCCGACGTCCTGCGCTGCATCGATGGGCCACTGGCCAGCGTCCGCGACATCGGACTCGGGGACCTGCCGTATTCGGGACCGACCGCCGCGCTCACCGACGTCTGGCGGGCGCTGCGCGCCAGCATGCGGTCCGTGCTGGAACAAACCACCCTGGCCGACGTCGCGACCGGCGGCCTGCCCAAGCATGTGGCGCAACTGGCCGACGACTATCGGAAACAGGAGAGCCAGCGGCACGGCTCGGCGCGCACCGGCGACTAGGCAACGTGCACAACGGCTCAGCCGCCCGACCCGTAGGGGCGGGTGAGGATCTCCATGGCATGACCGGAGGGGTCGGTGAAATACACCCCGCGTCCGCCGTCATTGTGGTTGATCTCGCCGGGACGCGTGGCGCCCGGATCGGCCCAGTGCTGCATGCCACGAGCCCGGATCTTGTCGTAGATCGTGTCGAACTCCTGCTCGGACACCAAGAAGGCGTAGTGCTGACGCGGGATGTCCGCGCCGTCGGGGGCATCCGCGTAGTCCAGGGTGGCACCGTGCTCTAGTTCGACAACCATGAAGTGGCCGAACGGCTTTCGGCTGGGCAGCCCGAACAGCTCGGTGAGAAACTCGGCGGATTCTCGTTTGTCGCGCGACGCGACGATGGTGTGGTTGAAACTGATGCTCATAGTTCTGTCCAGTCAACCACCGCACGCCCCGCGCGACAACGCGCTACTTCGGCGCGGTCAGCTCCAGGGCGATGTTGTCGGGGTCGCGGAACTCCAGTATGTAAGACGGCCCGATGTCCTTGATCGGCTCGTGAGTGACGCCAAGGTCATCGAGATGCGCTGCCGCCGAATCCAATTCGTCCCTAGTGGTGAGCCGGAACGCGATGTGGTCCAGCCCGACGCGATTCTCGTCGAAGCGGCCCGCGGCGACGGGCCGCAGGCCGAGCAGCGTGCCGCCGAGGTCGTAGATGACACCGCCGAACAAAAAGCTCAACTGATTGCGGGTGGCTTCGTCGGCGTTGTCGGGGACCTCCAGCAACACCGGCCAGCCGAACACGCTCTCGTAGAACTGCCGGGATCGCTCGATATCGGTCACGGTCAGTCGGACATGCGCGATGGAAGTGCTGGTGAAGTCCATTCGGTCCATGGTTCCACTGATGGGTCGCATGTTAAACATGCCAGAATCGCCGTCGTGCAGATAGCGATGACGATGCCGGTGATGGAACCGGATCTGGATGCGACGGTGCTCGAGACCTGGGCGCGCACCATTGACGAGGGGCCGTTCTCGTCACTGTGCTGGGGTGAGCGCATCGCGTTCGACAATCCGGACAACCTGACGCTGCTGGGCGCGCTGGCCGCCTGGACCGATCGGGTGCGGCTGCTGACGACGGTGATCGTGCCGCAACTGCACGACCCGGTCATGCTCGCCAAGGGTCTGGCGACCGGCGACATGCTCAGCGGCGGCCGGTTGACCGTCGGCATCGGGGTGGGCGGCCGGCACGAGGATTACCACGCCGTCGGCGCCGACCCCGCCACACAGACCATGCGCGGCATGGCCGAACGGGTGGCGGTGATGAAGCGCGTCTGGGCGGGGGAGAAGACCACCGACTCGGTGCGGCCCGTCGGTCCGGCGCCGGTGCAGCCCGGCGGTCCACCGCTGTTCGTCGGCAGTATCGGTCCGAAGACCATCCGCAGCGCCGCGGCGTGGGCCGACGGGCTGGCGGGCACCACCCTGGACCTCGACGTCGCCAAGCAGAACGAGCTGTTCGACGTCACGCGAGACGCCTGGGCGCGGGCCGGCAAGCCCAAACCCCACCTCATCACCTCGTTTTGGTTCGCTTTCGGGTCCCCCGAGGAGTCCCGCGCCCAGGTGCACCGCCATCTACGTCGCTACATGAACTGGATACCGGCCGAATACGTCGACGCCATGGCGCCGATGACCGGGTGGGCCGGCAGCGAAGACGAGCTGCTGGACGTGCTGCGCCGGTTCGAGGAGATCGGCACCGACGAGGTTCAGCTCATCCCGACGAGCTCGGATGTCGATCAGCTGCGCCGCGCCGCGGAGGTCGCCGGGCGGCTGTAGTCCAGCTCGGGCCGAGCGGCGGCACAGGGTGAATTGCCGCATCGGCGCCGCGGGGTTTTCATTAGCGACATGACGCAGCAGGAGTTGCCCGCCCCGCTGGCCGAAATGACCGGGCTGATGGCGCAGTGCGCGAACAACGGCGATTTCGCCGGGGCCGCGCTGCAGGCGAACGAGCTGGTGACCCTGTGCCGGGCAACGCTGGGGGAGCGCGATCCCAACGTCCTCGAGCTCAAGGTGGCGCTGGCCACCGTGCAGCTGCGGGCGGGCGAGGACGCCGCCGTCTACGCCGACCTAAAGGAGTTGATACCCGATCTCGTCGAGGTGCTCGGTCGCGATCACCTGAGCACCTTGACCGCGCGCCACCTGCTGGCCGGTCGCCAACAAGCGCCGGTGTCGTCGCTGTCCGAATGGTCGCAGCTCGTCGCCGACGAACAGCGGATTCTGGGGCCCGACCACGAGAGCACGCTGATGGCCCGCGAGAGGGTCGCCGAGAAGCGTTGGGAGACCGGTGATTTCGCCGGAGCTATGACCGAGGGCCAACATGT
Organism: Mycobacterium paraintracellulare; assembly: GCF_000276825.1. Lineage (NCBI taxonomy): Bacteria > Bacillati > Actinomycetota > Actinomycetes > Mycobacteriales > Mycobacteriaceae > Mycobacterium > Mycobacterium paraintracellulare. The sequence goes on from NC_016948.1 coordinate 1,363,368, forward strand.
GCTCGCCGCGCGGCGGCGGGTGCTCGGCGACGACCACGCCGACACCCTCGGGACGCGGTTGATGCTGGCGATCTGGCGAGGGCGGGCCGGTGACATCCCCGCGGCGATCACCGAACTCGAGTGGCTGATCGGCGAGCTGCGCGACAAGCTGGGCAGCGACCACGTTCATCTGCTCATGGCGCGGCACATGTTCACGCTGTGGGCCCCGAACCGGGCCGGCGTGACGGACGGGGTCACCGCATGGGAGGCGCTGGTCGAGGAGGAATCCCGCGTCCTCGGCGACGAGCATCCGGTGACAATCGCGGCCCGCCAGGAATTGGCCGGCTGGTGTGCCCGGCACCGCGCCCGCGCGGGCGAACCCGACACCCCGGTGGACTGGTCCGCCTCCTGACCTGGATGTGCGGGCGTCAGGTCGCCGCTTTGTCCGCCGGGCGCTCGTCGTCGACGGCAGGCTCCTGCGGTGGCTGCCCCTTGCGCAGCGTCTCCAGCAGCTCCCGGTACGGCCCGACCAGGTAGACGGTGTCGCCGCCGCGAAGCCAGGCGTCGCGGCGCGGGTGTAGCTCGACCGGGGCGTCCCGACGGGTGATGGCGATGACCCGGGTCTGGGTGGACATTTCGAACATCCGCAGCCCGTCGAGTTCGCTGCCGGCCGCCACGTGCATGGCGCCGACCATGAAGGATCGCTGCCCGACCGAGAACGTGCCCAGCACCTGCAAACCCATCGCGGCACCGATGAACCACGGGGCGGCCAGGTCGACCGTCGACCGGACGTTCTCGAACCCGAACCGCTTGGCCACCGCGTCGCCCAGCGTGCGGTCGTAGATGCGCAGCACGATCGGCACGTCGGGCCGGTTGACCTCGGGCATCACCCGGGGACCCAGCATCTCGCGCAGCACGATGCCGATCTCGATGTTGACCATGTCGTCCTGAGTCAGCACGGCCACGGCGCGGGCGCGGTCGACGCGGGCCGACTCCAGCGTCTGGCGCAGCGTGGCGTCCCCGAAGATCACCGGCACGTCGAGTTCGGCCGCGGTCGACAGGAACCGGTTGTTCTCGTCGCGTTCGATCACCGCGACGTCGTATCCGGCCGCGGTCAGATCGCCGACGACGCGGCTGCCGAAGGACCCCAGCCCCACCACGATGATGTGGTCGCGCAGGTGGCGCGCCCGCCGGACGCCGGCCGATTGCAGGACGCGGCGCGACAACAGCAAGTCCGCCACGAAGGCGACGAGCAGCGCGGTGGTGGTCACGCCGGCGAACATCAGGCCGACGGCGAAGATGCGTAGCCACGCGGATTGTTGGGCGAAGGTGAATTCGCCGTATCCCACAGTGGTGATGGTCTCCGCGGTGAAATACATTGCGTCAAGCCAGGACAGGCGCGGCTTCGTGTAGGAGAAGTGCACGACGATCGTCGACGCGAGCAGCAGGGTGAGCGCGAGCAGCATGGCGGGGAAGAGCAGGGGGTTGACGTCGTCGCGCATTGCGCGTGCGGCGTCCGAGGCCCGCCGCACCCACGAGCGGCGCGAGCGCGTCGCGGTCGGCCGGGGCGTCTTGATGCCGCGGGCGGCCAGTTCGTCGGCGCTGCCGATCATGGCGGTCCAATCACCGGCGCGCACCCGATGGTCGCGGCCCGGACAGGGCACCACCTCGCCGGGGGTGGCGGCGTCCTGGCCGTGGATCACGGCCACCGGTGCCAGGTCGCCGTAGATCTCTCGAAGGGTCGCGTCGCGTGGCGCCTCGGCGCCCGACACGACGAAGTTGATGCCGGCCGCCTCGACCGGGTGGGTGTTGCTCGCCAGGCACGCCTCGACGACCGACGGCGCCGCGAGGTCGGCGACATCGAGGATGGCCCCGGGGCCGTTGTCGGCGGCCACCGCTCCCCGCAGCACGTCGTTGCCCAACCGGGCGACCACGCGCAGATTCGGATTCGTTTTCCTTGCCAATAAAGCGTTTTCGAGATTCTTGGCGTCGTCACGCCCGGCGCAGACGATGGCGCTTGCTTGGGTGAGGTCCGCGCCGGTGAGGTCCTCGCTCGGCAGCTTGACGACTGTGGCGCCCGCGCGGTTCAGTTCCGTGGCGATCGTGGTCGCGAGCACGTCGTCGCCGCTGACGATGATGCCACCCATAAACCCCACCTCTGATGACATTGGCGCTCACGTGTTGCTATGACTATCGGGCACCGTGCCGGTTGACGCCAGTGCGACATGTGCTCAAGCGCGAATTGATTGGGCGGGCGGGCGGGCGGTGGGCCGCGGCCAAAGGCACTGCGATCGTGGGTGCGAATCCGAGTTAAGCCATATGCCAACGGGATTGGCGACCGGGCTACAACACCTGGACGTCAGCCGGTGACCAGAAGGCGCGCATCGACGTGATTTTGGCGTCCGCGTCGAACGACATCGTCGAGATGGGGGAGATTCGGGTGCGGCTGTCACCGGCGTCGAGCGTGAGGTGCCAGAAGAAGGCGGCTTCGCTGCCGGAGACCCGCAATTCGGCGAGTTCGGTGTCCTTCTTGGCGTCTTGGAATCCCGCATAGAACGCGCGGATGGCGTCATGCCCGCGGCGAATGTCGGCGCCGATCGGATCCTCGATGGTGGCATCGGCGGCGTAGAGGGTCACGATGTCGTCGGCGGTGCCCGTGGCGACGAGCGCGAGGTAGCGATTGACGGTCTCGGTGATGGCTTGCGGGGACGGCATGGATTCGGACGCTACTCCCTCGCCATGGCCACCGCTTCGGGTGCGGTGTGCACGGCAATACTGGCGGCGTGACGTTCATCGAATGCCTCGCGAGCCGCGAGATCTACCGGAATCCGTGGATGGTGCTGCGCGAGGATGACATCCGCCGCCCGGACGGCAGCACCGGCCTCTACGGCGTCGTCGACAAGCCGGGCTACGCGCTCGTGATGCCCTATGACGGGCGACGCTTCCGGTTGGTCGAGCAGTTTCGCTACCCCATCGGGGAGCGGCGTTGGGAGTTTCCCCAAGGCACCGCCCCGGACCTGGCCGACGCCGACCCGGCCGAGTTGGCCTCGCGTGAGCTGCGCGAGGAAACCGGATTGCGCGCAACGACGTTCGAGGCGCTCGGCGAGCTCGACGCGGCCCCGGGGATGACCAGTCAGCGCGGCTGGGTGTTTCTGGCCACGGGCATCATCGAGGGCGAAGCCGACCGCGAACACGAGGAACAGGACATGCGCAGCGCGTGGTTCGCCCGCGACGAGGTGGAGCGGATGATCCGCGAGGGCGTCATCGCCGACGCGCAGTCGATCGCCGCCTACGGACTGTTCCTGTTGCGCTGAAAACCGTGATCGTGTCCTCGCCGAGATCACACCGCGTCATCGGACGCTCACCATTGACCGATGCGACCGAGGCTTCGGGTAGTTGCGGTCCTCGCAGCCGTGACTGCCTCGGTCGCCGGCGCCCCCGCCGTCTGCGCCCATGCGGTGTCGCCGTCGTGGAACGGCAAATACTCACTGGTGCGGTATGCGGCCGGCAAAACCGGCACCAGCGTCGCCGCGACGCAGGCCGAAGCCACGTTCAGCGCCGACTACGTCTTCACCACCGCATGCTCGTCGGGCCGGTGTGTGGCCACCGCCACCGACGGGCCCACGCCCAAGAATCCGACCCTGCCCCAGCCGTCGCGCTACACCTGGGACGGGGCGAAATGGGTGGAGCGCTTCGACTTTCAGTGGGATTGCTATATGGGCGAGGGCGCGCCGAAGGTGTGGGCGCCCGCGCGGTCGTGGGCCTTCTACACGCCGCAGGCGGACGGATCGTTGCGCGGTGTCTGGCACACCGACATCAACGGCGGCCCGTGCCGCGGAACGGTCGAAATGCCGGTGGCGGCGTTTGCCGCCGGGACGGCCTGACGAAGGCGACGCCGATCAATCCGGCGCGCTGGTCATGGAGGCGATGTAATACACCTCGTGACCGGTCGGATAGCCGCCACCGTCGGTGGCGATGTGGACGTGGTCGTAATGGTTGGCGGTCTCCGAGCCCAGGTCGGCCGTCCAGTTGCCCCCGCCGACGCCCGGGTAGATCTTCTGGCGCCAGATCACGTGATTGATGCCCCAGCGCTTGGCGTTCGCCAGCGCATACCCGGCGATCTGGTTGCCGAGGTCGATGCCCTCGGGGGTGTGGAAGTTCGGGATCATCACGTCGATCGCCAACCCCTTGGGATGCCACGGCAGCGGGTCCTCCCGATACCCGTAGATCGTCTTGATCTGCGGAAAGAGCACTCCGATCGCGCGGGCCGCCCAGATGGTCTTGACCTGTAGCCGATCCTCGGACGCGACGCCGCGGGGCAACGCGAGCTGGAACTGCTGGCCGGCGGAGGGGGCGGGTGGTGCCAGGGCGGTGAGCGCCTCCACCTCCGCGGGACTGGCGGTGTGCGGTGGGCTGGGTGGCGGGGCCGCCGCCGCGGTGGCGCTGGTGGGGGCCGCCGCCGGCGTCTCGGCGCAACACCGCGGCTTGGTGCCCTGGGCGTGGATCATGGCGGCCGAGACGACGAGCGACGCCGCGACCGCCAGCCATCGGCCAGCGCCCTTGGCGAACACTCTCACGCCCACGGCCAGCAGCTTAATGTCGCCTGTGACCTGTGTGGCGGTGTTTTCAGAAGACGGGCGTGCGACGCGTCGTTCGAGCGAATGTGACCGTCTGGCCTACAGCAGAAGTGGGTAAACAACGCACTAGCGCGCGGCGCAGAAGTTCGAGAGCGAGTCACCGGTCGAAAGGCGGCAGCACATGGTTCGTCACGAGGGGGGCCGATGGGACGTCGGAATCAAGGCCGCCGCGGTCTACGTCGAGCGCATCTCGGACAGCGACGAGCGCCTTTTCGAGGATTCGTTGGCCGCCGAGGAGGCGCGCGACCTGGCGGGGCTGCTGACGAAGTATGCGGACAAGCTCGACGAGGCGACGTATTCCGATAAGGCCAAGGAGTCCGGCGAGGGCGAGGAGTCTGCCAAGGCCGAGGAGTCCGACGAGTCCGACGAGTCCGAAAAGGCGGAGAAGTCAGAGGACTCCGACGGGCCAGAGGACTCCGATGAGTCGGACAAGTCGTCGGATTAAGCGCAAAAGTACCATCTGACCTGCGGTAACACCGGTGCCCCCGGCAGGATTCGAACCTGCGGCCTTCTGCTCCGGAGGCAGACGCTCTATCCCCTGAGCTACGGGGGCGCTACAACTTTGTTGTTGCACCATTGGGCTCCGACAGACTAGCGCATCCAGGCGGCCGCCCCGCCACCGCAACGGATTCGGGGCGCGGGCATGCGAGCCAATAGGATGGACGCTCGTGACCCCCGCTGACCTCGCTGAGCTGCTCAAAAACACCGCCGCCGCGGTGCTGGCCGAGCGCGGGCTGGACGCTGCCATGCTGCCGGCGACGGTGACCGTCGAGCGGCCCCGCAATCCCGAGCACGGCGATTACGCCAGCAACCTGGCGATGCAGCTGGGCAAAAAGGTCGGTGCCAACCCCCGCGAGCTCGCCGGATGGCTCGCCGAGGCACTCGCGCAGGCCGACGGCGTCGCTTCCGCGGAGGTGGCCGGACCGGGCTTCATCAACCTGCGCCTCGAGGCGTCGGCGCAGGCGGTCGTGGTCAACAACGTCATCGACGGCGGCGCTCGCTACGGCCATTCCGACGCGCTGGCCGGTCACCACATCAACCTGGAGTTCGTCTCGGCCAACCCGACCGGGCCGATCCACATCGGCGGAACCCGCTGGGCCGCGGTCGGCGACGCGCTGGGCCGGCTGCTGTCCACCCAGGGCGCCGACGTGGTGCGCGAATACTATTTCAACGACCACGGCGCCCAGATCGACCGCTTCGCCAGCTCGCTGATCGCCGCGGCCAAGGGCGAACCCACCCCGGAAGACGGCTACGCGGGCGCCTACATCAACGACATCGCCGCCCAGATCGTGCAGAAGGCCCCCGACGCGCTGAGCCTGCCCGCCCCCGAGATGCACGAGACCTTCCGCGCCATCGGCGTCGACCTGATGTTCACCCACATCAAGGAGTCGTTGCACGAATTCGGCACCGACTTCGACGTCTACACCCACGAAGACGCGATGCACACCAGCGGACGGGTCGACGAGGCCCTCGCCAAGCTGCGCGAGACCGGCAACATCTACGAGAAGGACGGCGCAACATGGTTGCGCGCCAGTGCCTTTGGTGATGACAAGGATCGCGTCGTGATCAAGAGCGACGGGAAGCCCGCCTACATCGCCGGGGACATCGCCTACTACCTGGACAAGCGGCAACGCGGCTTCGACCTGTGCATCTACATGCTCGGCGCCGACCACCACGGGTACATCGCCCGCCTCAAGGCGGTCGCCGCCGCCCTCGGCGAGGACCCGGCCACCGTCGAGGTGCTCATCGGCCAGATGGTCAACTTGGTCCGCGACGGCCAGCCGGTCCGGATGAGCAAGCGCGCCGGAACCGTGCTCACCCTCGACGATCTCGTCGAGGCGATCGGCGTCGACGCCGCCCGCTACAGCCTGATCCGGTCCTCGGTGGACACCCCGATCGACATCGACCTCGCGCTGTGGTCGTCGGCGTCCAACGAAAACCCGGTCTATTACGTGCAATACGCGCACGCCCGGCTCTCGGCGCTGGCCCGCAACGCCGCCGAACTCGGTCTCATCCCCGACACCGGGAACCTCGGGCTGCTCGACCACGACAAGGAGGGGACGCTGTTGCGCACCCTCGGCGAATTCCCGCGGGTGCTCACGACGGCGTCGTCGCTGCGCGAACCGCACCGGATCTGCCGCTACCTGGAAGACCTCGCCGGCGACTACCACCGGTTCTACGACTCCTGCCGGGTGCTGCCGCAGGGCGACGAGCAGCCCACCGATCTGCACACCGCGCGCCTGGCGCTGTGCCAGGCGACCCGCCAGGTGATCGCCAATGGCTTGGCGATACTCGGCGTCACTGCCCCGGAGCGAATGTGAACGTTCATCCCGCCGGTCCTCGGCACGCCGAAGAGACCCGCCACGCCGACAGCCCGCCGCGGCCGCAATCCGCCGAGGAGCTGCTGCTGTTGGCGCCAAACGTGTGGCCCCGCAACACGACTCGCGATGAAGGCGGAGTCGCCAGCATCGCAGGGGTTGCGGTGACCGACCTCGCCCAGGAGTACGGCACCCCGCTGTTCGTCGTCGACGAGGACGATTTCCGGTCCCGCTGCCGCGAGATCGCGTCGGCGTTCGGTGGGGGCAAGAACGTGCACTATGCCGCGAAAGCCTTTCTGTGCAGCGAGATCGCGCGCTGGATCGACGAGGAAGGCCTGTCGCTCGACGTGTGCACCGGCGGCGAGCTGGCCGTTGCGCTGCACGCCAACTTCCCGCCGGAGCGGATCACCTTCCACGGCAACAACAAGTCGGTCGCGGAATTGACCGCGGCGGTCAAAGCCGGTGTCGGCCACGTCGTTTTGGACTCGATGACCGAGATCGAGCGTCTGAATACCATTGCGGGCGAGGCGGGTATCGTCCAGGACGTCTTCGTCCGTCTCACGGTCGGCGTCGAAGCGCACACCCATGAGTTCATCTCGACCGCACACGAGGACCAGAAGTTCGGACTGTCCGTGGCCAGCGGCGCGGCGTTGGCCGCCGTCGGCCGGGTATTCGAAGCCGAACACCTGCGGGTGGTGGGTCTGCACAGCCACATCGGTTCGCAGATCTTCGACGTCGCCGGCTTCGAACTCGCCGCGCGCCGTGTCCTCGGCCTGCTGCACGAGGCCGTCGAGCAGTTCGGCGTGGACAAGACCGCGCAGATCTCGACCGTGGATCTCGGTGGCGGACTTGGTATCTCGTATCTGGCCGCGGACGACCCGCCGCCGATGGGCGAACTGGCCGCCAAGCTGAGCGCGATCGTGAAGAACGAGTCGGAGGCTGTCGGGCTGCCGACACCGCGGCTGGTCGTCGAGCCCGGACGAGCCATCGCCGGACCGGGCACCATCACCCTCTACGAGGTGGGCACCGTCAAGGACGTGGACGTCAGTGCCACGGCACACCGGCGCTATGTCAGCGTCGACGGCGGCATGAGCGACAACATCCGCACCGCCCTGTATGACGCCCAATACGACGCCAGGCTGGTCTCCCGGCTCAGCGATGCACCCGCCGAGCTGGCGCGTGTTGTCGGAAAGCATTGCGAGAGCGGCGATATCGTCGTGCGCGACACGTGGGTGCCCGGCGACCTGCATCCCGGCGACCTCATCGGGGTGGCCGCCACCGGCGCCTACTGCTATTCGTTGTCGAGTCGGTACAACATGGTCTGCCGTCCCGCCGTCGTCGCGGTGCGTGACGGGCGCGCGCGCCTGCTCCTGCGCCGCGAGACGGTCGACGATCTGCTGAGTCTGGAAGTGAGGTGAACTGGTGCCGCGTGAGGAAAAGCCGGTCGGTGTAGCGGTACTCGGGTTGGGCAACGTCGGCAGCGAAGTCGTCCGAATCATCGAGGAAAGCGCCGATGACCTCGCGGCCCGCGTCGGCGCGCCCCTGGTGCTGCGCGGCGTCGGAGTGCGCCGCGTCGCCGACGACCGTGGCGTTCCCGCCGAGCTGCTCACCGACGACATCGAAGGGCTCGCCGCGCGCGATGACGTCGACATCGTCGTGGAGCTCATGGGACCGGTCGAGCCGTCCCGCAAGGCCATCCTGTGCGCCCTCGAACACGGCAAATCGGTCGTCACGGCGAACAAGGCGCTGCTGTCCATCTCCACCGGCGAGCTGGCGCAGGCGGCCGAAAGCGCGCATGTCGACCTGTATTTCGAGGCGGCGGTGGCGGGCGCGATTCCCGTCATCCGGCCGCTCACCCAGTCGCTTGCGGGCGACACGGTGTTGCGGGTCGCGGGCATCGTCAACGGCACCACGAACTACATCCTGTCCGCGATGGACAGCACCGGCGCCGACTACGACACCGCGCTGGCCGAGGCCAGCGCGCTCGGCTACGCCGAGGCCGACCCCACCGCCGACGTCGAGGGATACGACGCCGCCGCCAAGGCCGCGATCCTGGCGTCCATCGCGTTCCACACGCGGGTGACCGCCGACGACGTCTATCGCGAGGGCATCACCAAGGTCACGCCGGCCGACTTCGAGTCCGCCCGTGCGCTGGGCTGCACCATCAAGCTGCTGTCCATCTGCGAGCGCATCACGGACGGCGATGGCCAGGAGCGGGTCTCGGCCCGCGTCTATCCGGCTTTGGTGCCGCTGTCGCATCCGCTGGCCACGGTCAACGGGGCGTTCAACGCGGTCGTGGTCGAGGCCAAGGCCTCCGGAAGGCTGATGTTCTACGGCCAGGGCGCCGGCGGCGCGCCGACCGCGTCCGCCGTGGCCGGGGACCTGGTGATGGCCGCGCGCAACCGGGTGCTGGGAAGCCGCGGGCCGCGGGAATCCAAGTACGCCCAACTCCCCGTAGCCCCAATGGGTTTGATCTCCACGCGCTACTACGTCAGCATGAACGTGGCGGACAAGCCCGGCGTGTTGTCCTCGGTGGCAGCCGAATTCGCCAAACGCGAGGTCAGCATCGCCGAGGTGCGGCAGGAGGGCGTCGCGGACGAGGGCGGACGACGGGTGGGGGCACGGATCGTCGTGGTCACCCACCGCGCCACGGACGCCGCGCTGTCCGAAACCGTCGACGCGCTCGCCGACCTCGATGCCGTGCAGAGCGTGACGAGCGTGCTGCGACTGGAAGGGACCACCCTATGAGCGCGCCGCGCACCGCCGTCCACCAACCCTGGCCCGGGCTCATCGAGGCCTACCGGGACCGGTTGCCGGTGGGCGACGACTGGACCCCGGTCACCCTGCTCGAGGGCGGCACCCCGCTGATCGCGGCGACCCGCCTGTCGGAAAAGACCGGCTGCACAGTCCATCTCAAGGTCGAGGGCCTCAATCCCACCGGCTCCTTCAAAGACCGGGGGATGACGATGGCGGTCACCGATGCGGTGGCGCGCGGCCAACAGGCCGTGTTGTGCGCCTCGACCGGCAACACCTCGGCGTCGGCGGCGGCCTATGCCGCCCGCGCCGGGATCACCTGCGCGGTGCTGATCCCGCAGGGCAAGATCGCGATGGGCAAGCTGGCGCAGGCGGTGATGCACGGCGCCAAGATCATCCAGATCGACGGCAACTTCGACGACTGCCTGGAACTGGCCCGAAAGATGGCCGCCGACTTCCCGACGATCTCCTTGGTCAATTCGGTCAACCCGGTGCGCATCGAGGGCCAGAAGACGGCCGCGTTCGAGATCGTCGACGCGCTCGGCGCAGCGCCGGACGTGCACGCCCTTCCGGTCGGCAACGCGGGCAACATCACCGCGTACTGGAAGGGATACACCGAGTATCACCACGAGGGCCTGATCGAAAAGCTGCCGCGGATGCTGGGCACCCAGGCGGCCGGCGCGGCCCCCCTGGTGAACGGTGCGCCGGTCAAGAACCCGGAAACGATTGCGACCGCGATCCGCATCGGCGCGCCCGCGTCGTGGACGGCCGCGGTCGACGCGCAGCGCCAATCCAACGGCCGCTTCCTGGCGGCCACCGACGAGGAGATCCTGGCCGCCTACCACCTGGTGGCCGAGTCCGAAGGTGTCTTCGTCGAACCCGCCTCGGCGGCCAGCATCGCGGGTCTGCTCAAGGCCGTCGACGACGGCTGGGTGGCCCGCGGGTCGACGGTCGTGTGCACGGTGACGGGCAACGGGCTCAAGGATCCCGACACGGCACTACGGGATATGCCCACCGTGACCGCGCTGCCGGTTGATCCGGTCCTGGTCGTCGAAAAACTGGGGCTGGCGTAGTGCGGTCACCGAGCGTGGGGCCTATGGACGAATTCCAGGCAGGCCACGTACATAGCGCCCACACTCGGCGGTCACGTTGGTGACCTCGATGCTGCCCGCCGGGCTGGTAGCCACCGCCGTGGTTTCGGCCTCCAGCGCAAACCTCGGGCCGGGCTTCGACAGCATCGGTCTGGCGTTGAGTCTGTGCGACGAAATCACCGTGGAGACAACTTCTTCCGGCTTGGTCGTCACGGTAGAGGGGGAAGGTGCCGGCCAACTGCCGGTGGACGCCGACCATCTGGTGGTGCGCGCCCTCGAGCGCGGCCTGCAAGCTGTCGGGGTCCGCGCCCCCGGGCTGGTGGTGCGGTGCCGCAACGCCATCCCCCATTCCCGCGGCCTGGGCTCGTCAGCGGCGGCGGTGGTGGGCGGGCTTGCGGCCGCGAACGGCCTTGTCGCGCAGACGGATTGGCAGACGCTCGACGACACCCAGCTGATTCAATTGTCCTCGGACTTCGAGGGTCATCCCGACAACGCGGCGGCGGCCGTGCTGGGCGGTGCGGTCGTGTCGTGGGTCGACCGCAGCGGTGATCACCCGCGGTACGCGGCGGTGCCGCTGCGGCTTCACCCCGACATCCACCTGTACTGCGCCGTTCCCGAGGAACGCTCCCTGACGGCCGAGACCCGCGTGCTGCTGCCGGCGCAGGTCAGCCATGACGACGCACGCTTCAACGTCAGCCGCACCGCGTTGCTGGTGGTCGCGCTGACCGAACGCCCGGACCTGCTCATGGCGGCCACCGAAGATGTGCTCCACCAGCCGCAGCGCGCACCGGCCATGCCCGCCTCGGCGGAATATTTGCGGCTGCTGCGGCGTCATAACGTGGCAGCGACGCTGTCCGGGGCTGGTCCATCGGTGATCGCGATGACCACGGCGGCGGGGTTGCCCCCGGAGGCGGTGGAGTACGCCGCCACAAGCGGATTTGCCCTCATCAAGATGGCTGCCGGCGAACGAGTTCGCTGGAGTCCGGGAGTCACCGTCGCGGGTTGATCAACAGCGTGGCCGGAGGGTTTGCTTGCTTCCAGCAGGGATGGGGGCTATCCTCGGAGCCGTCCAGCAATCGCAGCATCTGCATCTGCATCCATACTGCCTTGCCGCTAGGACAACACCAATTCTTCTTGTGGACGAGGTTCGCCGTTTACTCCGCCGATCCAGGCGATCACCGTTGCAGAGTCGATGATTGGGCGCACTCGGCAATTTGGCTGAATGCAACGAACCCCCCGTATGACGTGATCATTGGGGGAAGAAAGGAACTCCGTGACTGATACGGACCTGTTCACGGCTGGCGAAAACACTGACGCCAATCAACTGTCTAATGCCGTGACCACCGACACTCCCGACGCGAAGACGAACGCTTCGGCCGGCGCCCTGTCCACCATGGTGCTGCCCGAGCTACGCGCGCTGGCTAACCAGGTCGGCGTCAAAGGGACGTCGGGAATGCGTAAGAACGAACTGATCGCCGCGATCAAAGAAGTCAGGGGACAGGCCAACGGCGTGCCCGCCAACGGCACGAAGTCCACTGAGGACAGCGGCAAGCCGGACACCAAAGACGACGACACCAAAGACACCAAGGACGACAACGGCGCTGACGCACCGGCGGCCAAGGAAGGCCAGAACGGCGCGGCCCCCACCGAGGCGCCCCGCCGCGAACGACGCGGCGCTTCCCGCGACGCGGGATCGACCGACCGCGCCAACGAGGATGCCGATCGCGAGCGCGCCGGCGGCCGAGATGGCGGCGCCACCGGCGAGACCGACGGCCGCGAAGGCAAGCAGGACAAAGACAACCAGAACGAGAACCGCGGCCAGGGTGGCGGGAGCGAGGATCAACAGGGCTCCGGCGGCCAGCAGGGCCGTGGCGGGTCGAACCAGCAGGACGACGACGGCGAAGGACGCGGCGGCCGGCGGGGACGCCGCTTCCGCGACCGCCGGCGCCGGGGCGAGCGCTCCGGAGAGGGCGGCGACGCCGAACTGCGCGAGGACGACGTCGTCCAGCCGGTAGCCGGCATTCTTGACGTCCTCGACAATTACGCGTTCGTGCGCACCTCCGGCTACCTGGCCGGGCCCCATGACGTTTACGTGTCGATGAACATGGTGCGCAAGAACGGCCTGCGCCGCGGTGACGCCGTCACCGGCGCGGTGCGCGTGCCGAAGGAAGGCGAGCAGCCCAACCAGCGGCAGAAGTTCAACCCGCTGGTACGCCTGGACAGCGTCAACGGCGGCTCGGTCGAGGACGCCAAGAAGCGCCCCGATTTCTCCAAGCTGACGCCGCTGTATCCCAACCAGCGTCTTCGCCTGGAAACCACGCCCGACCGGCTGACCACGCGGGTCATCGACCTGATCATGCCGATCGGGAAGGGCCAGCGTGCGCTGATCGTGTCGCCGCCCAAGGCGGGTAAGACGACGATCCTGCAGGACATCGCCAACGCGATCACCAAGAACAACCCGGAATGCCACCTCATGGTCGTGCTCGTCGACGAGCGGCCCGAGGAGGTCACCGACATGCAGCGTTCGGTCAAGGGTGAGGTCATCTCCTCGACCTTCGACCGGCCGCCGTCCGATCACACCCAGGCCGCCGAGCTGGCCATCGAGCGGGCCAAGCGGCTCGTCGAGCAGGGCAAGGACGTCGTCGTGCTGCTGGACTCGATCACACGCCTCGGGCGCGCCTACAACAACGCCTCGCCGGCGTCGGGCCGCATCCTGTCCGGTGGTGTCGACTCCACCGCGCTGTACCCGCCCAAGCGCTTCCTGGGCGCCGCGCGCAACATCGAGGAGGGCGGCTCGCTGACCATCATCGCCACCGCGATGGTCGAGACGGGGTCCACCGGTGACACGGTCATCTTCGAGGAGTTCAAGGGCACCGGTAACGCCGAGCTCAAGCTGGACCGCAAGATCTCCGAACGCCGGGTCTTCCCGGCGGTCGACGTGAACCCCTCCGGCACCCGTAAGGACGAACTGCTGCTGTCGCCGGACGAGTTCGGCATCGTGCACAAGCTGCGCCGCGTGCTGTCGGGCCTGGATTCCCACCAGGCCATCGACCTGCTGATGTCGCAGCTGCGCAAGACGAAGACCAACTACGAGTTCCTGGTCCAGGTGTCCAAGACGACGCCCGGGATGGACAACGACTAGGGGGACCGTCGCTCCCGCTAAACCACGCACAAGACACGCCGGGCGCCAGCGCCGTGATTTAAGTTCGCGGCGACCGCCCCGGGAATGGCGAAGCCCATCCCGCTGTTTTGGGGCATGACGGTTGACCCGGCATAATCGGACGCTGAAACGATCGAAGAGGACACCATGAAAGCTGACATTCACCCCGCCTACGCGGAGACCACCGTGCTCTGCGGATGCGGCAACACCTTCCAGACGCGCAGCACCAAAGAGGGTGGCCACATCACCGTCGAGGTCTGCTCGCAGTGCCACCCCTTCTACACCGGCAAGCAGAAGATCCTGGACAGCGGTGGCCGGGTCGCCCGCTTCGAGAAGCGCTACGGCAAGCGCAAGGCCGGAGCCGCTGCCGACAAATAGCTCGGTTACCGACGCCCGAACTGTGCGTGCAGTCGCACAGGCCGGGCGTCGGTTTGCGTTTGCGGCAGTGACGGGCGACAACGGGGCAGGAGGTGTGGCATGACGAAGCCGGTACAGACCATTGACGTGCTGCTGGCCGAGCACGCCGACCTCGAGCGACGGCTGGCCGACCCCGAACTGCACAGCAACCCCGACGAGGCCCGCAAGGCCGGACGGCGCTTCGCGCGGCTGGCCCCGATCGTCGGCACCTACCGCAAGCTGATGGCCGCCCGTGACGACCTCGAGGCCGCGCGCGAACTGGCCGCCGACGACGATTCCTTCGCCGCCGAGGCGAGCGATCTGGAATCCCGGGTGGCCGAGTTGGACACCCAGCTCACCGACATGCTGGCCCCGCGCGACCCGCACGACGCCGACGACATCGTGCTCGAGGTCAAATCCGGTGAGGGCGGGGAAGAGTCGGCGCTGTTCGCCGCCGACCTGGCCCGGATGTACATTCGCTACGCCGAGCGGCACGGCTGGACCGTCACCGTGCTGGACGAAACCACCTCGGACCTCGGCGGTTACAAGGACGCGACGCTGTCCATCGCCAGCAAGGGTGATTCGGCCGACGGGGTCTGGTCGCGGATGAAGTTCGAGGGCGGGGTGCACCGGGTTCAACGCGTCCCGGTGACGGAATCCCAAGGCCGCGTTCACACTTCGGCGGCGGGTGTGCTCGTGTATCCCGAACCCGAAGAAATCGGCGAGGTGCAGATCGACGAGTCGGACCTGCGCATCGACGTCTACCGTTCGTCGGGCAAGGGCGGCCAGGGTGTCAACACCACCGACTCCGCGGTGCGGATCACGCACTTGCCCACCGGAATCGTGGTCACCTGTCAAAACGAGCGCTCGCAGCTACAGAACAAGGCGCGGGCGCTGCAGGTTCTGGCGGCGCGCCTGCAGTCCTTGGCCGAAGAACAGGCGCTGGCGGACGCGTCGGCGGACCGGGCCAGCCAGATCCGCACGGTGGACCGCAGCGAGCGCATCCGCACCTACAACTTCCCGGAGAACCGGATCGCCGACCACCGCATCAACTTCAAGTCGCACAATCTCGATCAAGTGCTCGACGGCGACCTGGATGCGTTGTTCGATGCCCTGGCCGCGGCCGACAAGCAAAGCCGGCTGCAACAAGCATGACGTCCCAGCGGCGACGCGGAGCGAAGCGATGAGGAGCGGGACACGCCAGCTCAGCCTGCGGCGCGCGATCGACGATGCGACGGCCACCCTCGCCGAAGCGGGAATCGACTCCGCGCGTTGGGATGCCGAGCAGCTGGCCGCGCACCTGGCGGGCATCGACCGCGGTCGCCTGGCGTTGCTCGAATCGCCCGGCGAGGACTTTCTCGGACGGTACCGCGACGCGGTGGCCGTCCGTTCGCGACGCGTGCCGCTGCAGCATCTGCTGGGGACGGCGGCATTCGGTCCGGTGCAGCTGCGCGTCGGCCCCGGCGTGTTCATACCCCGCCCCGAAACCGAGGCCCTGCTGGAATGGGCCCGCGCGCAACGACTTGCGCCCCGGCCGGTCATCGTCGACCTGTGCACCGGGTCCGGCGCTTTGGCGGTGGCGCTGGCCCACCACCGGGCCGAATTGGGGCAGGAGGCACGAATCGTCGCTCTCGACAACTCCGACGCCGCCCTCGAGTACGCGCGCGGTAACGCTGAGGGCACGGCGGTCGAGATCGTGCGGGCCGACGTCACCGAACCCGGTCTGCTTCCGCAACTGGACGGAAGGGTCGACCTGATCGTGGCCAACCCGCCCTATGTTCCCGAAGGCGCCGTGCTGGACCCTGAAGTCGCCCAACATGATCCCTACCAGGCGGTGTTCGGCGGGCCGGACGGTCTGGCGGTGATTGCTCCGATAGTGCGCCTCGCCGGCCGTTGGCTGCGTCCCGGGGGGCTGATCGGCATCGAGCATGACGACACCACCTCGCGCGAGACCATGGAATTGTTCGTTCGCACCGGGCTTTTCGAGGACGTCCAGGCGCGTCAGGACTTGACCGGCCGGCCGCGGTTCGTGACGGCGAGGAGGAGTGGCGCCAATGACGCGCGTCGCGACGATGCAGAGCGCAGCGATGAGGAGGAGTGGCGCCGATGACGCGCGTCGCGACGATGCAGAGCGCAGCGATGAGGAGGAGTGGCGCCAATGACCGACGTCTTTGACTGCGCCGATCCCGAGCAGCGCGCGCTCGGAATCGCCGCGGCGGCAGGAGCTCTCAAGGGCGGGCGGCTCGTGGTCATGCCGACCGACACGGTGTACGGCATCGGTGCCGACGCGTTCAACAGCGCCGCGGTCTCGGCGCTGCTCTCGGCGAAGGGGCGTGGGCGCGACATGCCGGTGGGCGTGCTGGTCGGCTCCTGGCACACCATCGAGGGGCTCGTCTACACCATGCCGGACGGCGCCCGCGACCTGATCCGCGCGTTCTGGCCGGGCGCGCTCAGCCTGGTGGTCACACAGGCGCCGTCGTTGCAGTGGGACCTCGGCGATGCCCGCGGCACCGTGATGCTGCGGATGCCGCTGCACCCGGTCGCCATCGAACTCCTGCGTGAAGTGGGACCGCTGGCGGTCTCGAGCGCCAACATCTCCGGCCGTACGGCCGCCGTGGACGCCGGTGAGGCGCGAGATCAACTCGGCGATCTCGTCGACGTCTACCTGGAAGCGGGTCCGTCCGAGCAGGGCGCCGCCTCCACGATCGTGGACCTGACCGGACCCACGCCACGCATCCTGCGGCCGGGCCCGGTCAGCGCGGAGCGCATCGCCGAAGTCCTCGGTGTCGATCCTGAGGGCCTGACCGCCGAGGCCTGACTGGAGCGGTTGTCGCGAGCTCCCAGGTTTGTGCACTACGGTCTCGTTGGTGTCCAGCGACATGACCAACCTTGCCGGTGGTTTGCTCGCCCTTTCTGACCGCGGCGCCGGTGTTCCGCTACGCGAGCTGGCGCTGGTGGGACTCACCGCGGCGATCATCACCTATTTCGCCACCGGACCGGTCCGCGTGCTGGCGACCCGGCTGGGCGCCGTCGCCTACCCTCGGGAGCGCGACGTACATGTCACACCCACCCCGCGCATGGGCGGGCTGGCGATGTTTCTCGGCGTCGTCACCGCGGTGTTCCTGGCCTCCCAGCTTCCCGCGCTCACCCGCGGGTTCGTCTACTCCACGGGCATGCCAGCGGTCCTGGTGGCCGGCGCGGTCATCATGGGGATCGGGCTGATCGACGACCGGTGGGGCCTGGACGCCCTGACCAAGTTCGCCGGCCAGATCACCGCGGCCAGCGTGCTGGTCACCATGGGTGTGGCCTGGAGCGTCCTGTACATCCCCATGGGCGGGGTCGGCACCATCGTGCTCGACCAGGCGTCGTCGATCCTGCTGACGCTGGCGCTCACCGTATCGGTGGTCAACGCGATGAACTTCGTCGACGGGCTCGACGGTCTGGCCGCCGGGCTGGGCCTGATCACCGCGTTGGCGATCTGCATGTTCTCGGTCGGGCTGCTCCGCGACCACGGCGGCGACGTCCTCTTCTATCCGCCGGCGGTGATCTCGGTGGTGCTCGCGGGGGCGTGTCTGGGCTTTCTGCCGCACAACTTTCATCGCGCCAAGATCTTCATGGGCGACTCCGGCTCGATGCTGATCGGCTTGATGCTGGCCGCCGCCTCCACGACGGCGGCCGGCCCCGTTTCGCAAAACGCCTACGGCGCCCGCGACGTGTTCGCCCTGCTGTCACCGTTCCTGCTGGTCGCGGCCGTCATCTTCGTGCCGATGCTCGATTTGCTGCTGGCGATCGTGCGCCGCACCCGCGCGGGCCGCAGCGCGTTCAGCCCCGACAAGATGCATCTGCATCACCGGTTGCTGCAGATCGGCCATTCCCACCGCCGCGTGGTGTTGCTGATTTATCTGTGGGTCGGCATCGTCGCGTTCGGCGCGGCGAGCACGATCTTTTTCCGCCCCCGCGACACCGCCGCGGTGATGCTGGGCGCCATCGTGGTCGCCGGCGTCGCGACGGCGATCCCGCTCTTGCGCCGGGGTGACGACTACTACGACGAGGGGTAGTAGTAGGGGCGTGTTGTGTGGTACGGTCCAGGTAGAACCCCAAAAAGCCGCACAGGCGACCGGCCCCTCGGAGGCTCATCCGATCGGGCTGGTTCAAGACCGGCCTCGGGAGATACCCCTTGGGTGATTCAACTGTGACGTGCGATACGCTCGGCGGACCACCGATCAGTCGGTCGAGGGGTTCCCGTTTCACCAACCTGGGATTGAGGTGCTGCAGTGACGACACCAGCGCAGGACGCGCCGTTGGTGTTTCCCTCTGTTGCTTTCCGTCCGGTTCGGCTCTTCGCGATCAGCATTGCCATCACGGCGGTGGCGGTGCTCGCAGCCGGGCTGTCCGGTCACCTGATGGTTGGCGTCTTCTTCGGGATCGGGCTGCTGCTGGGTTTGCTCAATGCGGTACTGGTGCGTCGCTCCGTTGAGTCGATCACCGCGAAGGATCACCCGCTGAAAAGGTCGATGGCCGTCAACTCGGCGTCTCGGCTGGCCATCATCACCGTCATCGGGCTGATCATCGCCTACGTCTTCCGGCCCGCCGGCCTGGGCGTGGTGTTCGGATTGGCGCTTTTCCAGATCCTCTTGGTGGCATCGACGGCGCTGCCGGTGTGGAAGAAGCTGCGCGCCGGCGACTGGGTGGAATCCGCGGACGGTGCCGGAGGCGGCGTCAACGCAGGATCGGAAGGTACGGAAGGAAGGAACACCACCGATGCCTGAGACGACGTTCCTGGCCGAAGGTGCGATCGAGGTCGGCGAACACAACCACGCCACCTGGCTCGGCATGACCGTCAACACCGACACCATCATGTCGACGGGGATCGCCGCGCTGATCGTGCTCGCGCTGGCCTTCTTCCTGCGGGCGAAGATCACCTCGACCGGTGTCCCCAGCGGTGTTCAGTTGTTCTGGGAAGCCATCACGGTCCAGATGCGCGACCAGATCGAGAGCGCGGTCGGCATGCGGATCGCGCCGTTCGTGTTGCCGCTGGCCGTCACCATCTTTGTGTTCATCCTGATCTCCAACTGGCTGTCGGTGCTCCCGCTGCAGTACACCGACGCCTCCGGGCACACCACCGAGCTGCTGAAGTCGGCGGCGGCGGACATCAATTACGTTCTGGCGCTGGCCCTTTTCGTCTTTGTCTGCTACCACGTGGCCGGCATCTGGCGCCGCGGCGTCGTCGGACACCCCCTCGCCGTGCTCAAGGGCCACGTGGCGTTCCTGGCGCCGATCAACGTCGTCGAGGAGCTGGCCAAGCCAATCTCGTTGTCGCTGCGACTTTTCGGCAACATCTTCGCCGGCGGCATCCTGGTCGCGCTGATCGCGCTGTTCCCGCCGTACATCATGTGGGCGCCCAACGCGATCTGGAAGGCCTTCGACCTGTTCGTCGGGGCGATCCAGGCCTTCATCTTCTCGATTCTGACCATCTTGTACTTCAGTCAAGCCATGGAGATCGAGGATCACCATGACTAAAGCCACCATGAATTGTTTTGTCCCACGCACCATTACAGAGGCCTGGTAGACCCCTACCAGATATCAAGGAGGATAAGAATGGCTCTGGACCCCCAAGTCGCTGCCGCTGCACTCATCGGCGGTGGACTCATCATGGGCGGCGGCGCGATCGGTGCCGGTATCGGTGACGGTATCGCCGGTAACGCGCTGGTTTCCGGGATCGCCCGGCAGCCCGAGGCGCAAGGTCGGCTGTTCACGCCGTTCTTCATCACCGTCGGTCTGGTTGAGGCGGCCTACTTCATCAACCTGGCCTTCATGGCGCTGTTCGTCTTCGCAACACCCGTCGGCACCTAGTTCGCTGTGATGGGTGACGCGAGCCTGAGCGTTCTGGCGTCCGGCCAGGTGGTGGCAGAGGGAGGCAACAACTTCCTCGTTCCCAACGGCACCTTCTTCTTCGTGCTGGCCATCTTCCTGATCGTGCTGGCCGTCATCGGCACGTTCGTCGTGCCGCCGGTCATGAAGGTGTTGCGCGAACGCGACGCCATGGTTGCCAAGACGGCCGCCGACACCAAGAAGGCGGCCGAGCAGTTCGAGGCCGCCCAGGCCGATTACGAAGAAGCCATGACCGAAGCCCGAGTGCAGGCGTCGTCGTTACGCGACAACGCGCGCGCCGAGGGCCGTAAGGTCGTGGAAGAGGCGCGGGCCCGGGCCGAGCAAGAGGTGTCCTCGACGTTGCAGCTGGCCGCCCAGCAACTGAAGCGGGAAAGGGACGCCGTGGAACTGGATCTGCGTGCCAACGTGGCGTCCATGGCGGCGACGTTGGCCAGTCGCATCCTCGGCGTCGACGTCGCCCCCGCTGCAGCGACCACATCCGCAACCAAGACATCCGGACGGTAATTACGTATGTCGACTTTCATCGGCCAGTTGGTGGGCTTTGCGGCCATCGTGTTCCTGGTGGTGCGTTATGTCGTGCCGCCGGTGCGTCGGTTGATGGCCGCGCGGCAGGCCACGGTGCGCCAGCAATTGAAGGACGCGGCCGCGGCGAGCGATCGGTTGACCGAGTCGACCACCGCCCACAGCAAGGCCGTGGAGGACGCCAAGGCAGAGTCGAAACGCGTTGTCGAAGAGGCGGAGTCGGACTCCAAGCGCATCACCGAGCAGTTGTCGGCCCAGGCCGGTGTCGAGGCGGAACGCATCAAGTCGCAGGGCGGCCGCCAGGTCGACCTGCTGCGTACCCAGCTGAGTCGTCAGCTGCGCCTGGAACTCGGTCACGAAGCGGTGCGCCAGGCCGGCGAGCTGGTGCGTAACTTCGTCGCCGACTCCGCACAGCAATCGGCCACCGTGGATCGATTCCTCGACGACCTCGACGCGATGGCGCCCGCCTCGGCGGATGTCCAGTATCCGCTGATGACCAAGATGCGCTCGTCGAGCCGTGTCGCGCTGACCAACCTCTCGGAGTGGTTCAGCACCATCACCAAAGACCTTGACAACAAGGGACTTTCCACCCTGTCCGGCGAACTCGTCTCCGTGGCGCAGATGCTGGACCGCGAAATCGTTGTCACCCGGTACCTCACCGTGCCCGCCGAGGACGCGGAACCCAGGACCCGGTTGATCGAGCGGTTGCTCGCCGGCCAGGTCGGCGACGCTACCCTCGACGTTCTGCGCTCGGCCGTATCGGAGCGCTGGTCGGCCAGTTCCGACCTCATCGACGCCCTCGAGCATGTCTCGCGGCAGGCGCTGCTCGAAGTCGCCGAACGTGAGGACAAGGTCGACGAGATCGAGGAACAACTGTTCCGGTTCTCGCGCATCCTGGACGCGCAACCACGACTGGCGATCTTGTTGGGCGACTACGCCGTTCCGGTGGAAGGCCGAGTTGCGTTGCTGCGCAAGGTGCTCGACAGCGCGAGCACCAAGGTTCATCCGATCGCGGCCGCGCTGCTGACCCAGACGGTCGAGTTGCTCAGGGGCCAGCCGGCCGAGGAGGCCATCCAGTTCCTCGCAGAGGTCGCGGTGGCGCGCCGCGGCGAAGTCGTCGCGCAGGTCAGCGCCGCGGCCGACCTGAGCGACGCCCAGCGCACCCGCCTGACCGAGGTGCTCAGCCGCATCTATGGTCACCCGGTGGCGGTGCAGCTGCAGATCGACAGCGAACTGCTGGGCGGGCTGCTCATCTCGGTGGCCGATGAAGTGATCGACGGAACGCTCGCGTCCCGTCTGACCGCGGCCGAGGCGCAGTTGCCCGACTGACCACCCCAGACCAACCACAAATCCATCCCGACGCACGCGTTACGAAGATCAAGTAGGAAGACGAAAAGCCATGGCCGAGTTGACAATCTCCGCTGGTGACATTCAGAGCGCCATCGAGGAGTACGTAGGCTCTTTCACCTCCGACACCGCCCGCGAAGAGGTCGGTACCGTCGTCGACGCCGGTGACGGCATCGCCCACGTCGAAGGCCTGCCGTCCGTGATGACCCAGGAACTTCTCGAGTTCCCCGGCGGCGTGCTCGGCGTCGCGCTCAACCTCGACGAGCACAACGTCGGCGCGGTGATCCTGGGTGACTTCGAGAAGATCGAAGAGGGCCAGCAGGTCAAGCGCACCGGCGAGGTCCTCTCGGTCCCCGTCGGCGACGCGTTCCTGGGCCGCGTGGTCAACCCGCTGGGCCAGCCGATCGACGGTCAGGGCGACATCGAAACCGACGTCCGGCGCGCCCTGGAGATCCAGGCGCCCTCGGTGGTTCAGCGGCAAAGCGTGAAAGAGCCCCTGCAGACCGGGATCAAGGCCATCGACGCGATGACGCCGATCGGCCGCGGCCAGCGCCAGCTGATCATCGGCGACCGCAAGACCGGCAAGACCGCCGTCTGCGTCGACACCATCCTCAACCAACGGCAGAACTGGGAGTCCGGCGACGAGCGCAAGCAGGTGCGCTGCGTCTACGTGGCCATCGGCCAGAAGGGCACCACGATCGCCTCGGTCCGGCGCGCGCTCGAAGAGGGTGGTGCGATGGACTACACCACCATCGTCGCGGCGCCGGCGTCCGACTCGGCCGGGTTCAAATGGCTTGCGCCCTACACCGGTTCGGCGATCGCCCAGCACTGGATGTACGACGGCAAGCACGTGCTGATCGTCTTCGACGACCTGAGCAAGCAGGCCGAGGCATACCGCGCGATCTCGCTGCTGCTGCGCCGCCCGCCCGGCCGCGAGGCCTACCCGGGTGACGTGTTCTACCTGCACTCAAGGCTTTTGGAGCGTTGCGCCAAGCTTTCCGACGAACTCGGTGGCGGCTCGCTGACCGGTCTGCCGATCATCGAGACCAAGGCCAACGACATTTCGGCCTACATCCCCACCAACGTCATCTCGATCACCGACGGGCAGTGCTTCCTCGAGTCCGACCTGTTCAACCAGGGTGTGCGGCCGGCCATCAACGTCGGTGTCTCGGTGTCCCGCGTGGGCGGCGCCGCCCAGATCAAGGCGATGAAGGAAGTGGCGGGCTCGCTGCGTTTGGACCTCTCGCAATTCCGCGAATTGGAATCGTTCGCGGCCTTCGCCTCCGACCTCGACGCGACGTCGAAGGCCCAGCTGGACCGTGGCGCGCGGCTGGTGGAGCTGCTCAAGCAGCCCCAGTACCAGCCCATGCCCGTCGAGGAGCAGGTGATCTCGATCTTCCTCGGCACCGGTGGCCACCTGGACTCGGTGCCCGTTGAGGACGTCCGGCGCTTCGAAACCGAATTGCTGGACCACATCCGGGCCTCCGAAGAGAAACTCCTGTCGGGGATCCGCGACACCCAGAAGCTCTCCGACGAGGCGGCCGAAGAACTCGAGAAGGTCATCAACAACTTCAAGAAGGGCTTCGCCGCCACCGGTGGTGGATCGGTGGTGCCCGACGAGCACGTCGAGGCGCTCGATGAGGGCGAGCTCGAAAAGGAATCGGTGAAGGTCACCAAGCCCGCACCCAAGAAGAAGGCAAAGAAGTAGCAACCTATGGCTGCCACACTTCGTGAATTGCGCGGACGCATCCGCTCGGCCGGGTCGATCAAAAAGATCACCAAGGCCCAGGAGCTGATCGCGACGTCGCGGATCGGTCGCGCTCAGGCGCGGCTGGACGCCGCCAGACCGTACGCCTTCCAGATCACCGCGATGCTCACCACGCTGGCCGCCGAGGCCGCCCTCGACCACCCGTTGCTCGTCGAGCGGCCCGAACCGAAGCGGGCGGGCGTGCTGGTGGTGACGTCGGACCGAGGTCTGTGCGGTGCCTACAACGCGAGCATCTTCCGCCGCGCCGAGGAGCTCTTCTCCTTGCTGCGGGAACAAGGCAAGACGCCGGTGCTGTACGCCGTCGGCCGTAAAGCGCTGAATTACTACAAGTTCCGCAACTGGGACATCAGCGGCTCCTGGACCGGCTTCTCCGAGCAGCCGCAGTACGAGAACGCCGCCGAGATCGGCGAGACGCTGGTCAACGCGTTCATGCTGGGCACCGGCGACGAGGACGAAGGCCAGTCCGACGTCGAGGGCGTCGACGAGTTGCACATCGTCTACAGCGAGTTCAAGTCGATGTTGTCGCAGGCGGCGGTCGCACACCGGATCGCCCCCATGGTGGTCGAATATGTCGAGGAACCGCCCGAAGTGCGAACGTTGTATTCGTTCGAGCCGGATGCGACAACGCTTTTCGAGTCGCTGTTGCCGCGGTACCTGACCACCCGTGTTTACGAGGCGCTGCTCGAATCGGCGGCATCGGAGCTGGCCTCGCGCCAACGCGCGATGAAGTCGGCCACCGACAACGCAGACGACCTCATCAAGGCCCTGACGCTGATGGCGAACCGCGAGCGGCAGGCCCAGATCACCCAGGAGATTAGCGAAATCGTCGGTGGCGCAAACGCGCTCGCCGACGCCCGCTAGGTAGCACCACTAGGAAGCGAAAGAAATTATGCCTGCTACGACAGCAACCGACGAGAAGTCCACGAAGTCGGCCAAGAGCGACACCAGCGGCCGGGTGGTAAGGGTCACCGGGCCCGTCGTCGACGTCGAGTTCCCCCGCGGTTCCGTGCCGGAACTGTTCAACGCGCTCAACGCGGAGATCACGTTCGAGGAACTGGCGAAGACCCTCACGCTCGAGGTCGCCCAGCACCTCGGGGACAACCTGGTGCGCACCATCTCGCTGCAGCCCACCGACGGCCTGGTGCGTGGGGTCGAGGTGACCGACACGGGTCGTTCCATCTCGGTGCCCGTCGGCCAGGAGGTCAAGGGCCACGTCTTCAACGTCCTGGGGCACTGCCTCGACAAGCCGGGCTACGGAGAAGAGCTCGAGCACTGGTCGATTCACCGCAAGCCACCGCCGTTCGAAGAGCTCGAGCCTCGCACCGAGATGCTCGAAACCGGCCTCAAGGTCGTCGACCTGCTCACCCCGTACGTGCGTGGTGGCAAGATCGCGCTGTTCGGTGGTGCGGGTGTCGGCAAGACGGTGCTCATCCAGGAGATGATCAACCGCATCGCCCGTAACTTCGGTGGTACGTCGGTGTTCGCCGGGGTGGGGGAGCGCACCCGCGAGGGCAACGACCTCTGGGTCGAACTGCAAGAGGCCGACGTGCTCAAGGACACCGCGCTGGTGTTCGGTCAGATGGACGAGCCGCCCGGTACCCGTATGCGAGTGGCGCTTTCCGCGCTGACCATGGCCGAGTGGTTCCGTGACGAGGCCGGCCAGGACGTGTTGTTGTTCATCGACAACATCTTCCGGTTCACCCAGGCCGGTTCGGAGGTGTCGACGCTGCTCGGTCGTATGCCCTCGGCGGTCGGCTACCAGCCCACGCTGGCCGACGAGATGGGCGAACTGCAGGAGCGCATCACCTCGACGCGAGGCAAGTCGATTACGTCCATGCAGGCGGTCTACGTGCCCGCCGACGACTACACCGACCCGGCGCCGGCGACGACCTTCGCGCACCTGGATGCCACCACCGAGCTGTCGCGTTCGGTGTTCTCCAAGGGCATCTTCCCCGCGGTGGACCCGCTGGCCTCTAGCTCGACCATCCTCGACCCGAGCGTCGTCGGTGACGAGCACTACCGCGTGGCCCAGGAAGTCATCCGAATCCTGCAGCGGTACAAGGACCTTCAGGACATCATCGCGATCCTCGGTATCGACGAGCTGTCCGAAGAGGACAAGCAGCTGGTGCAGCGGGCGCGGCGCATCGAGAGGTTCCTGTCGCAGAACATGATGGCGGCCGAGCAGTTCACCGGTCAGCCGGGTTCGACGGTTCCGCTGAAGGAGACCATCGAGGCGTTCGACCGCGTGACCAAGGGCGAGTTCGACCACGTGCCCGAGCAGGCCTTCTTCTTGATCGGCGGTCTGGACGACCTGGCCAAGAAGGCAGAGAGCCTTGGCGCCAAGCTCTAACTTGCACCCGGGCCGAAACGGGCTCGCACGCTATCGAAGGGGTCTGTGGCATGGCCGAATTGAACGTTGAGATCGTCGCCGTCGACCGAAAGATCTGGTCGGGTGCGGCAACGTTTCTGTTCACCCGCACCACCGTCGGTGAGATCGGCATCATGCCGCGGCACATCCCGTTGGTAGCGCAATTGGTCGACGACGCAATGGTGCGCGTCGAACGAGAGGGCGACGACGATCTCCGGGTCGCGGTGGATGGCGGATTCTTGTCGGTCACCGAGGAGACGGTGACCATCCTGGCCGAATCCGCCGAGTTCGAGTCGGAGATCGACGAGAGCGCCGCGAGAGAGGCTTCTGAGTCGGACGATCCGCGTATCGCCGCCAGGGGGCGCGCCAGATTGCGCGCCGTCGGCGCGATCGACTAAGCGCCGATGAGCGCGCCCATGACCGCCATGGTCGTGCTCGTCGTCGTGCTGGCGGCCGCCGTCGTTGCGTTGAGTTATCGGCTGTGGAAGCTGCGCCAGGGCGGCACGGCGGGGATCATGCGCGACGTTCCCGCGGTGGGCGGTCACGGCTGGCGGCATGGTGTAATCCGTTACCGCGGCGGCGAAGCCGCGTTCTACCGGCTCTCCAGCCTGCGACTGTGGCCGGACCGGCGGCTGAGCCGGCGAGGCGTTGAGATCGTGGCCCGGCGCGCGCCGCGTGGCGACGAATTCGACATCATGACCGACGAGATCGTCGTCATCGAACTGCGCGACACGACCCAGGACCGCAGGTCTGGCTACGAGATCGCCTTCGACAAGGGTGCGCTGACCGCGTTCCTGTCGTGGCTGGAGTCGCGCCCGTCGCCGCGTTCCCGCCGGCGCAGCATCTAGCCCGCATCACCGAACGTCCTGCGGTGCCGGCTAACTTGTGGGGGCTTGCCCGCCGCCCGGCTTCCACAGCACATCGCCGTCCGGGTTGGCCACGCGCGACAGGATGAAGAGCAGATCCGACAGGCGGTTCAGGTATTTCGCGGGCAGGACGTTGACCTGCTGCGGGGCGGCGTCGACCGCCGCCCACGCCGAGCGCTCGGCTCGGCGCACCACGGTGCGCGCCACGTGCAAGTACGCCGACAGCGGCGAACCGCCCGGCAGCACAAAGGAATTCAGCTTCGGCAACGACTCGTTATATGTGTCACACCACTTTTCGAGCCGGTCGATGTAGGGCTGGGTGACCCGCAAGGGCGGGTACTCGGGGTTTTCCACCACCGGGGTGGACAGGTCCGCGCCGGCGTCGAAGAGGTCATTTTGGATCTGGCGTAACACGGCCTTGAGCTCGTCGTCGGGCTGACCGACGGCGACGGCGACGCCGATCGCCGAGTTGGCCTCATCGCAGTCGGCGTAGGCCACCAGGCGGGGGTCGGTTTTCGGGACCCGGGAGAAGTCACTCAATCCCGTGGTGCCGTCGTCGCCGGTCCGCGTGTAGATGCGGGTCAGGTGCACTGCCATGAGCAAAACGGTACTGCGGCGCGTGTAGGGGCCAAGACTTGGCTCGTTGGCATACGGGCTCGCTGGCAAGCCGGCCGACTGACAAGCCGATACCGCTTCACTAGACTGACCCGGGTGGCTGAGCGATTCGTGGTGACCGGCGGCAACCGGTTGTCCGGCGAAGTCGCGGTGGGGGGCGCAAAGAACAGCGTGCTCAAGCTGATGGCCGCGGCGTTGTTGGCCGAAGGCACCAGCACCATCACCAATTGCCCCGACATCCTCGACGTGCCGCTGATGGCCGAGGTGCTGCGCGGCCTCGGGGCAACCGTCGAACTCGACGGTGACGTCGCCCGGATCACCTCGCCCGACGAGCCGAAATACGATGCCGACTTCGCGGCGGTGCGCCAGTTCCGGGCTTCGGTGTGCGTACTTGGTCCACTGGTCGGTCGGTGTAAGCGGGCCCGCGTCGCCCTTCCCGGCGGAGACGCGATCGGCTCGCGGCCGCTGGACATGCACCAGGCCGGCCTGCGCCAGCTGGGCGCGCAATGCAACATCGAACACGGATGCGTCGTGGCGCAGGCTGATACGTTGCGCGGCGCGGAGATTCAGTTGGAGTTTCCGTCGGTGGGCGCCACCGAGAACATCCTGATGGCCGCGGTCGTGGCCGAAGGCGTGACCACGATCCACAACGCCGCGCGCGAACCCGACGTCGTCGACCTCTGCACGATGTTGAACCAGATGGGCGCGCAGGTCGAAGGCGCCGGTTCGCCGACGATGACCATCACCGGCGTCCCGCGGCTGCACCCGACCGAACACCGCGTCATCGGGGATCGCATCGTCGCCGCCACGTGGGGCATCGCCGCCGCGATGACCCGCGGAGACATCTCGGTCACCGGTGTCGACCCGGCGCACCTGCAGGTGGTGCTGCACAAGCTGCACGACGCCGGCGCCACCGTCACCCAAACGGAAAGCAGCTTCCGGGTGGCCCAGTACGAGCGCCCGAAGGCCGTCAATGTCGCGACCCTGCCGTTTCCCGGGTTTCCCACCGACCTGCAGCCCATGGCGATCGCGCTGGCGTCGATCGCCGATGGCACGTCGATGATCACCGAGAACGTATTCGAGGCGCGCTTTCGTTTCGTCGAGGAAATGATCCGGCTGGGCGCCGACGCCCGCACCGACGGGCACCATGCCGTCGTGCGTGGGCTGCCGCAATTGTCGAGCGCGCCGGTGTGGTGTTCGGACATCCGGGCCGGCGCCGGCCTGGTGTTGGCGGGGCTCGTCGCCGACGGCGACACCGAGGTTCACGACGTCTTCCACATCGATCGCGGCTACCCGTTGTTCGTGGAAAACCTGGCGATTTTGGGAGCGGAGATCGAGCGGGTAGAGTAACCAAAGTCAGTGCCCCACAAGCGCGATCACCGACGCGAAGGTGGACGAGAGCGGGGCCTTGACTCCCTCGCTGGATTGGTACTAGCCTGGCACGGCTGCTCCCGACTCGGTCTCTGGAAGACCAAAACTGGGAGTTGACTCCACTGCCGGACTTGTATTAAGCTGGCAGGGTTGCCCCAAAACGGGCGAAACAAGTGTTGTTTGAGAACTCAATAGTGTGTTTGGTCTTTTTATTTGTTGTTGTTTTTTTGGCCATACCTAGCACTCCCCGTGTGTGGGTATGGCAATTTTTGATGCCAGTTATTTGGTGTCTTGTCAGGTATCTCTGATTTGAAATTCACCTCGTTCATCGAGGAGTTTTTGTTTGGAGAGTTTGATCCTGGCTCAGGACGAACGCTGGCGGCGTGCTTAACACATGCAAGTCGAACGGAAAGGCCCCTTCGGGGGTACTCGAGTGGCGAACGGGTGAGTAACACGTGGGCAATCTGCCCTGCACTTCGGGATAAGCCTGGGAAACTGGGTCTAATACCGGATAGGACCTTTAGGCGCATGTCTTTAGGTGGAAAGCTTTTGCGGTGTGGGATGGGCCCGCGGCCTATCAGCTTGTTGGTGGGGTGATGGCCTACCAAGGCGACGACGGGTAGCCGGCCTGAGAGGGTGTCCGGCCACACTGGGACTGAGATACGGCCCAGACTCCTACGGGAGGCAGCAGTGGGGAATATTGCACAATGGGCGCAAGCCTGATGCAGCGACGCCGCGTGGGGGATGACGGCCTTCGGGTTGTAAACCTCTTTCACCATCGACGAAGGTCCGGGTTTTCTCGGATTGACGGTAGGTGGAGAAGAAGCACCGGCCAACTACGTGCCAGCAGCCGCGGTAATACGTAGGGTGCGAGCGTTGTCCGGAATTACTGGGCGTAAAGAGCTCGTAGGTGGTTTGTCGCGTTGTTCGTGAAATCTCACGGCTTAACTGTGAGCGTGCGGGCGATACGGGCAGACTAGAGTACTGCAGGGGAGACTGGAATTCCTGGTGTAGCGGTGGAATGCGCAGATATCAGGAGGAACACCGGTGGCGAAGGCGGGTCTCTGGGCAGTAACTGACGCTGAGGAGCGAAAGCGTGGGGAGCGAACAGGATTAGATACCCTGGTAGTCCACGCCGTAAACGGTGGGTACTAGGTGTGGGTTTCCTTCCTTGGGATCCGTGCCGTAGCTAACGCATTAAGTACCCCGCCTGGGGAGTACGGCCGCAAGGCTAAAACTCAAAGGAATTGACGGGGGCCCGCACAAGCGGCGGAGCATGTGGATTAATTCGATGCAACGCGAAGAACCTTACCTGGGTTTGACATGCACAGGACGCGTCTAGAGATAGGCGTTCCCTTGTGGCCTGTGTGCAGGTGGTGCATGGCTGTCGTCAGCTCGTGTCGTGAGATGTTGGGTTAAGTCCCGCAACGAGCGCAACCCTTGTCTCATGTTGCCAGCGGGTAATGCCGGGGACTCGTGAGAGACTGCCGGGGTCAACTCGGAGGAAGGTGGGGATGACGTCAAGTCATCATGCCCCTTATGTCCAGGGCTTCACACATGCTACAATGGCCGGTACAAAGGGCTGCGATGCCGCAAGGTTAAGCGAATCCTTTTAAAGCCGGTCTCAGTTCGGATTGGGGTCTGCAACTCGACCCCATGAAGTCGGAGTCGCTAGTAATCGCAGATCAGCAACGCTGCGGTGAATACGTTCCCGGGCCTTGTACACACCGCCCGTCACGTCATGAAAGTCGGTAACACCCGAAGCCAGTGGCCTAACCCTTGGGAGGGAGCTGTCGAAGGTGGGATCGGCGATTGGGACGAAGTCGTAACAAGGTAGCCGTACCGGAAGGTGCGGCTGGATCACCTCCTTTCTAAGGAGCACCACGAAAAGCACTCCAATTGGT
Organism: Mycobacterium paraintracellulare; assembly: GCF_000276825.1. Lineage (NCBI taxonomy): Bacteria > Bacillati > Actinomycetota > Actinomycetes > Mycobacteriales > Mycobacteriaceae > Mycobacterium > Mycobacterium paraintracellulare. The sequence continues at coordinate 1,394,356 of NC_016948.1, forward strand.
GGGGTGCGAGCCGTGAGGGGTTCCCGTCTGTAGTGGACGGGGGCCGGGTGCACAACAGCAAATGATTGCCAGACACACTATTGGGCCCTGAGACAACACTCGGTCGATCCGTGTGGAGTCCCTCCATCTTGGTGGTGGGGTGTGGTGTTTGAGTATTGGATAGTGGTTGCGAGCATCTAGATGAGCGCATAGTCCTTAGGGCTGATGCGTTCGTCGAAATGTGTAATTTCTTCTTTGGTTTTTGTGTGTAAGTAAGTGTTTAAGGGCGCATGGTGGATGCCTTGGCATCGAGAGCCGATGAAGGACGTGGGAGGCTGCGATATGCCTCGGGGAGCTGTCAACCGAGCATTGATCCGAGGATTTCCGAATGGGGAAACCCAGCACGAGTGATGTCGTGTTACCCGCATCTGAATATATAGGGTGCGGGAGGGAACGCGGGGAAGTGAAACATCTCAGTACCCGTAGGAGAAGAAAACAATTGTGATTCCGTAAGTAGTGGCGAGCGAACGCGGAACAGGCTAAACCGCACGCATGTGATACCGGGTAGGGGTTGTGTGTGCGGGGTTGTGGGAGGATACATCTCAGCTCTACCTGGCTGAGGGGTAGTCAGAAAGTGTCGTGGTTAGCGGAAGTGGCCTGGGATGGTCTGCCGTAGACGGTGAGAGCCCGGTACGCGAAAACCCGTCACCTACCTTGTATCAATTCCCGAGTAGCAGCGGGCCCGTGGAATCTGCTGTGAATCTGCCGGGACCACCCGGTAAGCCTAAATACTTCTCGATGACCGATAGCGGATTAGTACCGTGAGGGAATGGTGAAAAGTACCCCGGGAGGGGAGTGAAATAGTACCTGAAACCGTGTGCCTACAATCCGTCAGAGCCTCCTTGTGGGGTGATGGCGTGCCTTTTGAAGAATGAGCCTGCGAGTCAGGGACACGTCGCGAGGTTAACCCGTGCGGGGTAGCCGCAGCGAAAGCGAGTCTGAATAGGGCGCATCCCCTTTGGGGTGTAGTGGCGTGTTCTGGACCCGAAGCGGAGTGATCTACCCATGGCCAGGGTGAAGCGCGGGTAAGACCGCGTGGAGGCCCGAACCCACTTAGGTTGAAGACTGAGGGGATGAGCTGTGGGTAGGGGTGAAAGGCCAATCAAACTCCGTGATAGCTGGTTCTCCCCGAAATGCATTTAGGTGCAGCGTTGCGTGGTTCACCACGGAGGTAGAGCTACTGGATGGCCGATGGGCCCTACTAGGTTACTGACGTCAGCCAAACTCCGAATGCCGTGGTGTAAAGCGTGGCAGTGAGACGGCGGGGGATAAGCTCCGTACGTCGAAAGGGAAACAGCCCAGATCGCCGGCTAAGGCCCCTAAGCGTGTGCTAAGTGGAAAAGGATGTGTAGTCGCAGAGACAACCAGGAGGTTGGCTTAGAAGCAGCCACCCTTGAAAGAGTGCGTAATAGCTCACTGGTCAAGTGATTATGCGCCGATAATGTAGCGGGGCTCAAGCACACCGCCGAAGCCGCGGCACATTCACGTTTACGTGGATGTGGGTAGGGGAGCGTCCCTCATTCAGCGAAGCCTCCGGGTGACCGGTGGTGGAGGGTGGGGGAGTGAGAATGCAGGCATGAGTAGCGATAAGGCAAGTGAGAACCTTGCCCGCCGTAAGACCAAGGGTTCCTGGGCCAGGCCAGTCCGCCCAGGGTGAGTCGGGACCTAAGGCGAGGCCGACAGGCGTAGTCGATGGACAACGGGTTGATATTCCCGTACCCGTGTATGGGCGTCCCTGATGAATCAGCGGTACTAACCACCCAAAACCGGATCGACCATTCCCCTTCGGGGGCATGGAGTTTCGGGGCTGCGTGGGACCTTCGCTGGTAGTAGTCAAGCGATGGGGTGACGCAGGAAGGTAGCCGTACCAGTCAGTGGTAATACTGGGGCAAGCCTGTAGGGAGAGCGATAGGCAAATCCGTCGCTCATTAATCCTGAGAGGTGATGCATAGCCGATTGAGGTGAATTCGGTGATCCTCTGCTGCCAAGAAAAGCCTCTAGCGAGCACATACACGGCCCGTACCCCAAACCAACACAGGTGGTCAGGTAGAGAATACCAAGGCGTACGAGATAACTATGGTTAAGGAACTCGGCAAAATGCCCCCGTAACTTCGGGAGAAGGGGGGCCGGAATACCGTGAACACCCTTGCGGTGGGAGCGGGATCCGGCCGCAGAAACCAGTGGGTAGCGACTGTTTACTAAAAACACAGGTCCGTGCGAAGTCGCAAGACGATGTATACGGACTGACGCCTGCCCGGTGCTGGAAGGTTAAGAGGACCCGTTAACCGTAAGGTGAAGCGGAGAATTTAAGCCCCAGTAAACGGCGGTGGTAACTATAACCATCCTAAGGTAGCGAAATTCCTTGTCGGGTAAGTTCCGACCTGCACGAATGGCGTAACGACTTCCCAACTGTCTCAACCATAGACTCGGCGAAATTGCACTACGAGTAAAGATGCTCGTTACGCGCGGCAGGACGAAAAGACCCCGGGACCTTCACTACAACTTGGTATTGGTGTTCGGTACGGTTTGTGTAGGATAGGTGGGAGACTGTGAAATACAGACGCCAGTTTGTATGGAGTCGTTGTTGAAATACCACTCTGATCGTATTGGACACCTAACGTCGAACCCTTATCGGGTTCACGGACAGTGCCTGGCGGGTAGTTTAACTGGGGCGGTTGCCTCCTAAAATGTAACGGAGGCGCCCAAAGGTTCCCTCAACCTGGACGGCAATCAGGTGACGAGTGTAAGTGCACAAGGGAGCTTGACTGCGAGACTTACAAGTCAAGCAGGGACGAAAGTCGGGACTAGTGATCCGGCACCCCCGAGTGGAAGGGGTGTCGCTCAACGGATAAAAGGTACCCCGGGGATAACAGGCTGATCTTCCCCAAGAGTCCATATCGACGGGATGGTTTGGCACCTCGATGTCGGCTCGTCGCATCCTGGGGCTGGAGCAGGTCCCAAGGGTTGGGCTGTTCGCCCATTAAAGCGGCACGCGAGCTGGGTTTAGAACGTCGTGAGACAGTTCGGTCTCTATCCGCCGCGCGCGTCAGAAACTTGAGGAAACCTGTCCCTAGTACGAGAGGACCGGGACGGACGAACCTCTGGTATACCAGTTGTTCCACCAGGAGCACGGCTGGATAGCCACGTTCGGACAGGATAACCGCTGAAAGCATCTAAGCGGGAAACCTTCTCCAAGATCAGGTTTCTCACCCTTTTAGAGGGATAAGGCCCCCCGCAGACCACGGGTTCGATAGGCCAGACCTGGAAGCTCAGCAATGAGTGCAGGGAACTGGCACTAACCGGCCGAAAACTTACCAACACACAATCGCAACCACAGTCCATTTCGGCGGCATTTTGCCGCTGGAAGCTTGAACACCGCACCCCCCACCAAACAAATTTAAATAGAGTTACGGCGGCCACAGCGACAGGGAAACGCCCGGTCCCATTCCGAACCCGGAAGCTAAGCCTGTCAGCGCCGATGATACTGCCCATACGGGTGGAAAAGTAGGACACCGCCGAACATACACAAAAACACCCCCGGCAACGGGGGTGTTTTTGCATTCGTAGCCAAAACCACTGGCGCACAGGGATTTACACCGGCATGCGGGATCGCAGCGTCCCGTGTCCGTAAGCCGGCGACGCGGTACGCGCGGTCGACGGGCCACGGCCGAGCCGGGTGCAGCGCCCTCCGCGATGCCAACGGCGGTGCGCTGAGCCGGATCTCGACCCGATTGCTCGGGACGTTGTTGCTCGGCTAGCCGGCAAACGGCGGGCGGGCCATCACCGTCGGGCGGATCCCGTAGCGCGGGCCGGCGCCGGTCGAACCCCCGCCGACACCCGCCAGCGGCATACCGCCCAACAGGTTTCCGGGTCCCGATGTCTCGGGAGTGGTGATGAAGCGGCTGACCGGAATCGACGAGGCTCCGGAGGCGACCGCCGGGCCCGCCGCGGAGGTCCAGGCGGGGGGCACGGAGAGGCCGCCGACCGGCGCCGCAGAAGCCAAAGTCGCCGATATGGCGCCGCCGCCACCGGCCAGCCCGCGCAGCGATGCGCCCACGGCGGGCAGGCTCGCGGCGGCCTTCGCTCCCTCACTGGCGGCCTTGGCTGCGGGAGCCAAACCCTTTGAGAGCGATAGGAAGTGGGTCGACATCCCGGTAACGCGATACATCATCGCGAGGGTGTTCTGGGCAGGGCTGGCGTATTCGGCCCACATGTCGAACACGGGGTTCTGTTCCAGCACGTCGGTGATCGGCGGCAGTTCCGTGTTCGCCGCCGCGGGCGACGAGAGTGCCTGCAGTGTGGGCGGTACCGAGGACAGCAACTGTGATTGTGCCGACTCCGCCCCGGCCGAGGTGCCGGCCGCCTGAGCGACCGAGGCCGCCTGCATGGCCTCGCCGGCCGGATTGGTGGTCTCCGCCGGCCGGGTGAACGGTGTCACCTGGGTGACCGGCGCGGCCTGACCCGCGTAGCCGTACATCGCCGTAGCGTCTTGCGCCCACATTTCGGCGTATTGCGTCTCGAGCTGAACGATCAGCGGCGTGTTTTGGCCCAGGACATTGGTCGACACCGCCTGGACGAGTTGGGCGCGGTTGGCTTCGATCAGCGGTGGGGGCACCGTGGCGGCAAACGCCGCTTCGTAGGCGCCCGCCGCGGCCCTGGCCGAAACGGCGGCCTGTTCGGCCTGCACGGCGGTGGTGCGCATCCACGCCACATAGGGTTTGGCGGCCTCGGCCATCTGGGCCGAGGCGGGGCCCATCCACTCTTCGCTCACCAGTTGCGTGATGATCCTGTCGTAGTCGTTGGCCGCGGAATCCAACTCCGCAGCCAGCAGATTCCAGGCCCACGCGGCGGCCATCATCGAGGCCGAGCCCGGGCCGGAATACATGCGCTCCGAATGGATCTCCGGGGGTAACGCTCCGAAATCCAGCACGTCGCACCCGCCTCAGCTGGACGCGGCGGCGTTGATGGCTTCGGTTGCCGCATATGAGCCGGCGCCGAAGTGCAGCATTCTCACGAAGCTGTCGTGAATCACCGTGGCCTGGGCGCAGACGGTCTGATACATCTGGGCGTGCGTGGCGAACTGCGCGGCAACCAGCACGGAGACCTCATCGGTTGCCGCGGGTACCACTCCCATCGTCGGCGCCGATGCCGCTGCATTCTGTGCGGCCAGCGCCGAGCCGATGGCAGCCAAGTTCTGGGCTGCGGCGGTTAACGCTTCGGGCTGGGTGGTCACGAACGACACGGTGATTCTCTCCTCGCTGGTTCCGATTCAACGGTGCTGAACGGCCGCTGAAAGCCGCTCCACCGCGAGGTTAAGGGCTGCGCGCCCAATAGTGTATTGCTAAAGACAAGTGTTCATCTTCAGCTAGATTCAGTTCATATCTGTGAACTCATATGTACATATATGTTCTTACGATCACATATGTGTACAAACGTCCACTCATAAGAGATGACCGCCGTGCCCGAGGATCGGCATCGCGTTCGTGATTCGACGGCCGACGCCGGCGGCTGCGCTGGACGGTACCCGCGCACAAGTATCTGACCACAGTTTCGGGGGGCGTCGGCGCGCGTGCGACAGCCGTCGCCGACAAGACGAGGGGACCACTTAGTGGATTACGGGGCGCTTCCGCCGGAGGTCAACTCCGGGCGGATGTACGTCGGTGCGGGTTCGGGGCCTATGCTGGCGGCCGCCGCAGCCTGGGACGGGTTGGCCATCGAGCTGTACACCACCGCAGCCTCCTACGGTTCGTTGATCGCCGAACTCACCGGCGCGTGGCTGGGCCCGGCGTCGGCGACGATGGCCGCCGCCTCGGCCCCCTACGTGGCGTGGCTCACCGCGACCGCCGCACAGGCCGAACAGACGGCGGTCCAGGCGAAGGCCGCCGCGGGGGCCTACGAGGCGGCGTTCGCGATGACGGTTCCGCCACCGGTGATCGCGGCCAACCGCGCCCAATTGATGATGCTGATCGCGACGAACTTCTTCGGCCAGAACCTGCCCGCGATCGCGGCCACCGAGGCCCACTACGCCGAGATGTGGGCCCAGGACGCGGCCGCGATGTATGGCTATGCCGCGGCGTCGGCCGGCGCCTCGGCGTTGCCCCCGTTCGACCAGCCGCCCTCCACCACCAACCCGGCGGGGGAGGGCGGTCAAGCGGCCGCGGTCGCCCATGCCGCCGACACGGCGGCCGAAACAAGCACGCAACCCGGTGCCTCCACCTCGGGGTTAGCAAACCCAACGTTGGTCTCCAGCGCAGTGGTGGAAGGCTCGTCAGGGGCATCCGAATCGTCGGCATCGGAGTCCTGGAAAAAGTTGACCTCGTTGTATACCAACCACCTTGGTATGGCCTACAACCACGCGGGCGACTGGGAGCACATGATGAAGATCTGGGAAGGCGTGATGCCGGCCGCCGGTGACGGCAAAGGCGCGACGGCCGCGGCAAGCTTGCGCGGTGTGGGTGGAACGCTCGGCGGTGGCCCGGTGTCCTCGGGTGCGTCCTCGCCCGTGTCGGCGGGTCTGGGCAGGGCGGCCACGGTGGGTCACTTGTCGGTGCCGCAGAGTTGGGCCGCCGCGGCTCCGGCGGCAAGCGCGGACACAGCCGCGCCGGCGGTGAGCACCGTCGGCGCCGGCGCCGAAGCCAAGGGAAGCGGGTTGCTCCGCGGCATCCCGCTGTCGGGCACGGGCCGGGGGGCCGGGGGCAAGATCGTCGGGCAGCGGTACGGGTTCCGCCCGATGGTGGTAGCGCGGCACGTGGTGGGCGGATAAACGCTCAGGTCGCCGAAGGCGCGGGATGGCCTACTTGCCGGACGTGAACCAGGCCACCTTGGCCTGCCACGATCGCGCGGATCCGTAGGCGAAGCCGATGGCGCTCAGGCAGGCGCACAACCAGACGGGCAAGGCGATGTCCGTGCCCGCCCAGGCGGTGCCGATTTGAATCACGCTCGCCGCCACCCCGAATCCCGCCGAGATCAGGTAGAGGTCGACGGTCGTCGTTGAGCGGGGATCCGTCCGCAGGATCAGCAGCACTCGCCCGGCGTAGGAGAGCAGGTAGATCATCAGGGCGCCCAGGACCAGCCAGTAAGCCAGCAGCCAGAAGTCGGCGGGGGCCGCGAAGAAGTCGAGGTGATGGCCCTCGTCGGCGATGACGAACAGAACCACCAGCAGCGGAACCGCGATGCGTAGCGGGCGCGTGACGTGCTTGCGCAACAGCTCGCTCTCGTGGGCTTCGTCGACCAGGCGGATGAGCCCATGGCGGATGATCGCCGTCACCGCGAAGATCCAGCAGATGTGTCCGAGCAGGTGTTGCACGTTCCACAGCCCGAAGACGCGGTGTAGCGGGGGTCCGAGCGCGGCCGCGGCCCAGTGCGACATCAGCAGCACCGCGCAGCCATGCAGTGCGATGTTGCGGGTGGCGCCGGCCTCCCATCGGGAGCGCCAGGTGTAACGCCGGATCCACAGGCTGCACAGAAGGGCGGCCAAGGTGACGACGATGAGTGCGGTTTTGATCATCCAAACGGTCCGGCAGTGCCGCTCAGACGGGCGGACTGTTGGGATCGGGGCGAAGGTCGCGCAGCCTGGGCGGGCCGGTCTGGGACTCCAGGTACTCGGTGACCGAGTCGGGGTCGATCAGACCGTAGCGGACCTGCAGGTCGACCGGGTTCAACCCCAAATACTTGGCCGCCCTGATCAGGTTGTCGGCGGTGATCAGCCTGCCCTCGCGAGCCGCCTTGTAGTACGCGGACTTGCGGTAGCCGAACGCTTCGTAGACCTCGGTGGCCGCCAGGGGTCTACCGACCAGATACGGCAGCACCACCGCCGGATCCTTCGCACTGTCGTCCACAAATATGGACGATAGCGTCGTACGACGGACCTCGCAAAAGAAACGCGACCACCGCCGGCGGTCAGTCGAACAGCGTTGCGCAACTGTGGGTCTTTTCCAGATCCAGCAGGGCGCGCTTGCGCTGCAGGCCGCCGCCGTAGCCGGTGAGGCTGCCGTTCGAGCCGATCACCCGGTGGCAGGGCACCACGATCGCGATCGGATTGTGCCCGTTGGCCAATCCCACGGCGCGCGCGGACCCCGGAGCGCCGATCTGCTCGGCGATCCATCCGTATGACCTCGTCTCCCCATAGGGAATCGTCAGCAACGCCTTCCACACGCGCCGCTGGAACTCGGAGCCGTGCAGGTCGAACTCGAAATCGAAGTCGGTGCGCTCGCCGGCGAAATAGGCGGCCAGCTGCTCGACGGCGGCGCCGAACGCCCGCGGGTTCGGCGACCAGCCGGCGCGGCTCGGCTCATAGGTCTGGTCGACCATCCGTAGGTTCGTCAATACGGAGCCGCGACCGGCCAGGGTGAGCAATCCGATGGGGCTGTCGATGGTGCGGTACTCGATCATGCGACCTCCTGTGGCGGCCAATGGTTTACGGGATGCTCGAGAGTGGTCCAAAGATATTGGGTGGCATAGGAACGCCAGGGGCGCCAACGGGCGCCGCGTTCCACGAGGGAGCGTTCGTCGGACGGCAATCCCAGCTGTTTGGCGGCCAGGCGCAGCCCGAGGTCGCTGGCGGGGAAGGCGTCGGGGTCGCCAAGGCCGCGCATCGCGATCACTTCCGCGGTCCAGGGGCCCACCCCGGGCAGCGCGAGCAACTGTCTGCGGGCACTGTCCCAGTCGCATCCGGTGTCCAGCACGATGCTGCCGTCGGCGAGGCCGGCAACCAATGCGCTCAGCGTGCGGCGGCGGGCCTTGGGCACCGCCAGATGGACGGGATCGATCTCGGCGAGCTCCTCGACCGAGGGGAAGGTGTGGGTCAACGTTCCCTCGGCGTCGTTGACCGGCCGTCCGTACGCGGCGACCAGCCGGCCGGCATGGGTGCTCGCGGCCCTGGTCGACACCTGCTGCCCGAGCACTGCGCGCACCGCGAGTTCGGCTTCGTCGACGGTGCGCGGAATGCGCTGCCCGGGCGCCTTGGCCACGACGGGTCGCAGACCGGCGTCCGCGCCCAGCGCTTCGTCGACCGCCTCCGGGTCCGCGTCGAGGTCCAGCAGCCGCCGGCAGCGGGCGATCGCCGTGGTCAGATCGCGGAAATCGTCGAGCACGAGGACGCAACGGACATGGTCGACGGCGGGCGTCAGGGTCACGATGGCGTTGCCGAACGGAAGGCGCAAGCTGCGTCGGTACCCGCCATCGCGGACCTCCTCGCAACCGGGAACGGCGCCGGCCGCGAGATGGCCGAAGACGCCCTCGTAGGCGAAGGGTGTGCGCACCGGGAGCCGAAGGCACACGGTGCCAGGCGAATTGGCCTCGGACGCGGTACGGGCGGCCGCGCGCCGGCGCAGGGCGCTCGGTGTGCCTTCGAACACCGATCGCACGGTGTCGTTGAACTGACGGATGCTGGAAAAGCCCGCGGCGAATGCGACGTCGCCGAACGGCAGGTCCGTCGTCTCGATCAACACGCGGGCGGTCTGGGCGCGCTGCGCCCGGGCCAGTGCCAGCGGGCCGGCGCCGACCTCGGCCTGCAGGAGCCGTTCGAGCTGGCGAGTGGTGTAACCGAGGTGGGCGGCCAGACCACCCACACCGTCGCGGTCCACGGTGCCGTCGGCGATCAGCCGCATCGTGCGCGCCACCACGTCACCGCGCACGTTCCATTCGGGGGAACCCGGAGAGGCATCGGGACGGCACCGTTTGCAGGCCCGAAAGCCGGCCCGCTGGGCGGCCGCCGCGGTGGGGTAGAACCGCACGTTGCGGGCGAACGGCGGCCGCACGGGGCAGCTGGGCCGGCAGTAGATCCGGGTGGTCAGCACCGCGGTGACGAACCAGCCGTCGAACCGGGCGTCCTTGGACTGGACGGCGCGGTAGCAGCGGTCGAAATCGTCGTGCACGCTTCCAGACTTACACCCGGGCACCGACAAAACTAGCGGGAAAGCGACATCGTGGTGGGCGGTGTCGGTTGGCCTCACGTCGGAGCGGCTTTCTTGTCGATTCGAGGTACTTCCCGCACGCGATGGTATTTACTGTGACCCAACTCGCCGGCTCTGACGGCGTGACCCGACGGGGTGAGTGAGTTCGGGGAAAGGCGAACCGATGAAGCGGCTGGCGACGTGGTGGGGGCAGGACGACCACTTCGATTGGCTGACAGGTTATTTGCAAGCGCACGGGCTGAGCACCAACACCCGCAGGGTGTTGGCTGTCGTGGCGTCCTCGTTGGTGCTGGTGCCCGTCAATGTGTACTGGGGTCCCGAGCCGTTGTATCCCCATGTGGCGCTGACGGTTTCGGTCGTGTCCGCCGTGATCGGACTGGGCATGGCGGTGCTGTGGTTGAGCGGATGGCCCACCCGGCGCCAGTCGATCTTCTACATCATGACCGGCTGCGTATCCATTGGCGGCGGCTGTCTGTGGCAGCCCCAGCCGCTCGTCGGGCTGATGTCCTGCTCGGCGCTCTCGGTGACCGGCGGCTACATCGCGTTCTTCCACACCACCAGGCTCATGGCGCTGAACCTCGGCGTGGCCAGCGCGATCGGGGCCTGGCAGGCGGTGCGTCTGGCCGCCGAGGGGCAAGCAGTGTTGGCCTTCACCGGCTACTTCCTGGTTCTGGAACTCAACGTGGTCGTTCCGCTCGCCATCCAGGTCGTGGTGCGCGCCCTGTGGGTTGATCTCTCGCGTGCCAACCGCGATCCGCTGACCGGCCTGCTGAACCGGCGAGCCTGCGACAGGGAGATAGTCGGCCGGATGCTCGCGGGCGCGCATCACATGTTCTTGGCGGTGGCCATGGTCGATCTGGACCGCTTCAAAGAGCTCAACGACACCCGCGGGCACGCGGCCGGCGATGAGGCGCTCATCGAGGTGGCCGGCACCCTGACGACCGCCTGCGGAGAGACCGCGATCGTCGGCCGCGTCGGCGGGGAGGAGTTCCTGGTCGCCGACATCGTCACCGCGGACCAGCTGCCAGAGTGGGGCCGACAGCTCTGTGACGCGATAGCCGCGATGAACGCATCGGTGACCGCCAGCGTCGGGATCGCCACCCTCGCGTTGCGCAGCGTCGTCTCGGACTATGCCGAGCACGCGTTCCACCAATTGGTCGCCCAGGCCGACACCGCGATGTATGAAGCCAAACGGTGCGGCGGCAACCAGAGTCGCCACCGCCAGGTGGCGGTCTGAGCCCGCCGAAGCCCTACTGAGCGGATGAAGGGGCGTCGACGAGCGACGCCAAACGGGTGGGGCGCTCGTGCCCGCGCAGGGTGACCGTTTCGCCCAATGACCAACGGGCCCGCTCGTTTTCGCTTGCGCCCTCGATGGCGTCGGCCGTCGCGAGCAGACGGTTGGTGTGTGACTTGGCGAGCTCGCACAGCCGCGCCGCCTCGTTGACCGGCTCCCCGATGACGGTGTATTCGAATCGTTCTTTGGCGCCGACATTTCCGGCGACGACCTGGCCCGCGGCCACGCCGATCCCGGCCTCGAGGTCGGACATCTCGTCCGCCAGGCGCTCGGCGATACACCGCGCGGCGGCCAGCGCCGCATCTTCGGGACTGTCCAGGCGGTTGGGCGCGCCGAAGATGGCCAGCGTCGCGTCGCCTTCGAATTTGTTGACCAGCCCGCAGTAGCGGTCGACCTCCTCGACGACGATCGCGAAGAAACGGTTCAGCACCGCAACGACTTCGGCCGGCGGCTGGCTCGTCACCAGCTGCGTCGACCCGACGATGTCGATGAAGACGACCGCGACGTGGCGTTCTTCGCCGCCCAGCTTCGGCCGTTCGCGTTCCGCGGCCAGCGCCACCTCACGCCCGACGTGGCGGCCGAAGAGGTCGCGGACGCGTTCCCGCTCCCGCAGGCCGTCGACCATCGTGTTGAAGCCGCGTTGCAGCTCACCGAGTTCGGTACCGTCGAACACCACGAGGTCCCCCCGCAGATCGCCGCGCTCGACGCGCGCCAGCGCCGCACGGACCACCCGCACCGGTGTCGCGGTGAGCCAGGCCAGGATCCACATCAGGACGCACCCGAAGATCAACGGAGCCATCGACACGATCAACACGGCCACCGCGAACTGCGTCTGGGTCAGATTGCGCAGCACGAGCTCGAACAGAGCGAGCATCATGATCCCGATGACGGGCACGGCCGAACCGAGGAACCAGACGACCATCGTGCGGCCCATGATGCCCGCCGCGAACCGTCGTGGCGGTGGACCGGCCTCGAGCGCCTGGGCGGCGACGGGCCGCAGCGCGAACTCCGCGAGCAGGTAACTAGCGGTGGCGACCACCACCCCGCCAAAGCTCACGACGAGCAGGAATCGCGGAATGAAGAGCGTGTTGACCATGCCGTACAGCGTCGTCAGCAGTATCGTCCCGACGCCCCACAAGACGAGGTCGACGAGGGCGATGCGCCACGGCGCGACAAAGGTGTTGCGCTCGTCCTCTGGAGTCGGCTCGCGCTCTTCGATCGCCCAGCGCAGGGCGATCACGGTCCGGCGGGTGATCCAGTACGTGCCCCACGCCGAGGCCGCCACGATGTAGGCCGGGGAGGCACCGAACGTGATCCACGCCGGCGCGTCGTCGAACACGCTCGGCACCGGGATGGCGACCGTCACCAAAAACAGCGCGACGGCGATGCCGATCAGGTTCGCGCCCAGCACCAGCACCGTCATGATGATCTGGATGCGCACCCGGCGGCGGCCCTGGCTTTCCGACACCCGACCGAGCAGCAGGGAGCCGTACGCCGGCGTCTCTGGCAGACGGCCGCTCTGACGGGTGACGCGCTCGAGCACCCGGCCTATTCGTTGTGCCAAGGACGTGTTGGCCGACATGGTGGCGTCAGCCTAATTTGTCGGCCACGCTCTAAGGTGAGTCGGGTGCGTCTAGTGATCGCTCAATGCACCGTGGACTACGTCGGCCGGCTCACCGCGCACCTGCCCTCCGCGCGCAGGCTGTTGCTGTTCAAGGCCGACGGATCGGTCAGTGTGCACGCCGACGACCGCGCCTACAAACCGCTGAATTGGATGAGCCCGCCGTGCTGGCTGAGCGAGCAGGCCGGTGACCCCCCGGTGTGGGTTGTCGAAAACAAGGCGGGCGAACAACTGCGCATCACCGTCGAGGAGATCGAACACGACTCCAGCCACGATCTCGGCGTGGACCCGGGGCTGGTCAAGGACGGCGTCGAAGCGCACCTGCAGGCGCTGCTCGCCGAGCACGTCCAGCTGCTCGGCGAGGGGTACACGCTGGTGCGTCGCGAGTACATGACCGCCATCGGCCCCGTCGATCTGCTGTGCCGCGACGAACGCGGCGGCTCGGTGGCGGTGGAGATCAAGCGGCGCGGCGAGATCGACGGCGTCGAGCAGCTCACCCGCTACCTCGAGCTGCTCAACCGGGACAGCCTGCTGGCGCCGGTGCAAGGGGTCTTCGCGGCGCAGCAGATCAAGCCGCAGGCGCGCACCCTGGCCGTCGATCGCGGGATCCGTTGTGTGACATTGGATTACGACAAGATGCGGGGCATGGACAACGACGAGTACCGGCTGTTCTGAAGCCCGTCACTAGACTGATCGCATGCCTCGGCGCCGCCCACCGCCACGCAGGCAGCGGCCGTCGGCGCCGCTGCTGCGCCGGGTGGAGGTCGGGCCCGACGGACACGAGTACGAGGTCCGTCCCGTCGCGGCGGCCCGAGCGGTCAAGACCTATCGCTGCCCGGGCTGTGATCACGAAATCCGCTCCGGCTCAGCTCATTTGGTGGTGTGGCCGATCGATTCGGTGTCCGGGACAGGCGCGGGTCACGTCGAGGACCGCCGGCATTGGCACACGCCGTGCTGGGCGCACCGCGCCACCCGCGGTCCCACCAGGAAGTGGTCTTGACTACCGGCTTTCAGGCGGCCGGTTCGACGAGCTCGATCAGCACTCCGCCGCCGTCCTTGGGGTGGATGAAGTTGATCCGGGAGTTTGCCGTGCCGCGCCGGGGCGCGTCGTAGATCAACCGCACGCCTTGCTCGCGGAGCCGCTCGACCATGGCGTCGAGGTCGCTGACCCGAACGGCCATCTGCTGAATGCCCGGCCCGCGCTTGTCGAGGAACTTCGCGATCGTCGAGGACTCGTCGATCGGGGCCATCAACTGGATCTGCGCGGTGCCCGCCGGGGCGCCCCGCACCGCCAGCATGGCTTCGCGGATTCCCTGCTCCTCGTTGACTTCCTCGTGCACCAGGATCATGCCGAGGTGGTCGTGGTACCAGTCGATGGCGGAGTCCAGGTCGGCGACTGCGATGCCGACGTGATCGATCGCCGTCACCAGTGAGGTGGCCAGGATCTGACGGGCGTCAACTTGATCGGTCGTCATCACATAACGGTAACCTGGCGGCAAAGATTGCGCTTCTCCGGGAGTCCGAATCGGCCGTCGGGGGAGCGCCCAGCAGGCCTTAGGAGAGAGTCATGACGACGTCGGTGATCGTTGCTGGAGCGCGCACACCCATCGGCAAGCTGATGGGTTCGCTGAAGGATTTCTCGGGCAGCGATCTGGGCGCCATCGCGATCGCCGGCGCGCTGGAGAAGGCCTTCCCAAATGTTCAAGAGCCGGGTTCGCTGGTCGACTACGTGATCATGGGCCAGGTGTTGACGGCCGGGGCGGGCCAGATGCCCGCACGCCAGGCGGCCGTGGCCGCCGGCATCGGCTGGGACGTTCCGGCGCTGACCATCAACAAGATGTGCCTGTCCGGAATCGACTCCATCGCGCTGGCCGACCAGCTCATTCGCGCCGGGGAGTTCGACGTGGTGGTCGCCGGCGGCCAGGAGTCCATGTCCAAGGCGCCGCACCTGCTGATGGACAGCCGCTCGGGCTACAAGTACGGCGACGTCACGGTCCTCGACCACATGGCCTACGACGGCCTGCATGACGTGTTCACCGACCAGCCCATGGGCGCGCTCACCGAACAGCGCAACGACGTCGACAAGTTCACCCGCCAGGAGCAGGACGAGTTCGCTGCCGGGTCGCATCAGAAGGCGGCCGCGGCGTGGAAGGACGGCGTCTTCACCGACGAGGTGGTGCCGGTCAACATCCCGCAACGCAAGGGTGATCCGCTGCA
Source organism: Mycobacterium paraintracellulare (assembly GCF_000276825.1). Taxonomy (NCBI): domain Bacteria; kingdom Bacillati; phylum Actinomycetota; class Actinomycetes; order Mycobacteriales; family Mycobacteriaceae; genus Mycobacterium; species Mycobacterium paraintracellulare. Next base: position 1,409,441 of record NC_016948.1, read on the forward strand.
GTTCACCGAGGACGAAGGCATCCGCGCCAACACCACGGCCGAGTCGCTGGCCGGCCTCAAGCCGGCGTTTCGCCGCGATGGCACCATCACCGCCGGTTCGGCCTCCCAGATCTCCGATGGCGCCGCCGCGGTGGTGGTGATGAGCAAGGCCAAAGCGCAGGAGCTGGGGCTGAGCTGGCTGGCCGAGATCGGCGCGCACGGGGTGGTGGCCGGTCCGGACTCCACCCTGCAGTCGCAGCCGGCCAACGCGATCAAGAAGGCCATCAGCCGCGAGGGCATCTCCGTCGACCAGCTCGATGTCGTGGAGATCAACGAGGCGTTTGCCGCGGTCGCGCTGGCCTCGACCCGCGAACTCGGCGTGAATCCCGACATCGTCAACGTCAACGGCGGCGCGATCGCGGTCGGGCATCCGATCGGCATGTCGGGGGCGCGCATCACGCTGCATGCGGCCCTGGAATTGGCGCGGCGGGGGTCCGGATACGCCGTCGCGGCGCTCTGCGGGGCCGGAGGGCAGGGCGACGCCCTGGTTCTGCGGGCGGGTTAGCCAGGGATCGACGCTCCCCGCGACGTTGCTGGCGCCGTGCGGCGGCAAGAATTTTGTGATCTTCGTCATACGGGCCGATCACGCCCCTTTTTGAGGGGATTTTCGGCCCCGTCCCGGCCGTGCCCAAGCGGCGCCGCCACCGGGTGGATCGGTAGCCCGCGCGCATGACAAACTTGACGGCGTGACGCGTCCGCGACCTTCCATCGGCCCCGCACTGACCGGTGCTGTCGATCTGTCCGGTCTCAAGCAGCGCGCCCAGTCGCCCGGCGCCGCTCCGGGAGGGCCCACGCCCCCGACCACCGAGGGGGGTGGCATCACCGCGGTCACCGAGGCCAACTTCGAGGCCGAGGTTCTGCTGCGGTCCGAGGAAGTGCCGGTCGTCGTGTTGCTGTGGTCGCCGCGCAGCGACGCGTGCGTCCAGCTCCTCGACACGCTGTCCGGGCTGTCCGGCCAGGACAACGGCAAATGGTCGCTGACCTCCGTCAATGTCGATGTCGCGCCCAGGGTCGCCCAGATCTTCGGCGTCGACGCCGTCCCCACCGTGGTGGCCTTGGCGGCCGGGCAGCCGATCTCGAGTTTCCAAGGCGTGCAGCCGGCCGAGCAACTGCGCGGCTGGCTGGACCAGATCCTCTCCGCGACCGCCGGGAAGCTTAGGGGCGCAACGGGTTCCGCGGAACCCGACGTCGTCGACCCCGAGTTGGCCGCGGCGCGCCAGCAGCTGGAGGACGGTGACTTCGAGGCCGCCAAGGCGTCCTATCAGTCGATCCTGGATGCCAACCCGGCCAGCGCGGAGGCCAAGGGCGCGATCCGCCAGATCGAGTTCCTGACGCGCGCGACCGCCCAGCGCCCGGACGCCGTCGCGGTCGCCGACGCGGCGCCGACCGACATCGAAGCCGCCCTCGCGGCCGCCGACGTGCAGATCCTCAACCAAGAGGTCGCCGCCGCGTTCGAGCGACTGATCGCCTTGGTGCGCAGCACATCCGGCGATGATCGCGCGTTGGTGCGCACCCGCCTGGTGGAGCTGTTCGAACTGTTCGACCCGGCCGATCCCGAGGTCGTCGTCGGGCGACGCAACCTCGCCAACGCGCTGTACTGACGCGAAATCGGCTCACGAACGTCGAGTTGTTGGCGCCAACAGCGCCGAAATCGCGCAACTAGTCCACGTTCGGCGATGGGGTTAAGGGGCCCTACTCCGGTTCCAGCCACAGCGCCGACGTGGGCGGCAACACCAGCACCGCCGAGGCCGGGCGCCCGTGCCACGGGTCCTCGGTGGCATCGACACCGCCCATGTTCCCGACCCCCGAACCGTTGTAGACGGTGGCGTCGGTGTTGAGCACCTCGCGCCACCGCCCCGCCGACGGCAGGCCCAGCCGGTAGCCGCCGTGCTCGGCACCGGCGAAATTGAACACGCACGCCATCACCGAGCCGTCCTTGCCGTAACGCAGGAAGCTCAAGACGTTGTTGCCCGAGTCGTTGGCGTCGATCCAGGAGTAGCCGTCGGGCACGGTGTCTTGGCTCCACAGCGCCGGGTGGCTGCGGTAGATGTCGTTGATGTCGCGCACCATGCGTAGGACGCCGTTGGAGAATCCCTGCTCGTCGAGCTGCCACCAATCCAGACCGCGCTCTTCGGACCACTCGGCGCGCTGGCCGAATTCCTGGCCCATGAACAGCAATTGCTTGCCCGGGTGAGCCCACTGGTAGGCGAGCAGGCTGCGCAGGCCGGCGGCTTTGACGTGATTGTTGCCCGGCATGCGTCCCCACAGCGTTCCCTTGCCGTGGACCACCTCGTCATGGCTGATCGGCAGCACATAGTTCTCGCTGAACGCATAAAGCATCGAGAACGTCATCTCGTGGTGGTGATAGCTCCGATAGATCGGATCGCGGCTGATGTAGTCGAGCGTGTCATGCATCCAGCCCATGTTCCACTTCATTGAAAAGCCCAGGCCGCCAAGGTTTGTCGGCCGGGTGACCCCGGGCCAGGAGGTCGACTCCTCGGCGATGGTGACGATGCCCGGGGCGCTCTTGTGCGCCGTGGCGTTCATCTCCTGCAGGAACTGGACCGCCTCCAAGTTCTCCCGCCCGCCGTAGATGTTCGGCGTCCAGCCGCCTTCGGGGCGGGAGTAATCCAGGTACAGCATCGACGCGACCGCGTCCACACGTAGTCCATCGATGTGAAATTCTTCGAGCCAGAACAAGGCGTTGGCCACCAGGAAGTTGCGTACCTCACGGCGACCGAAGTCGAAAACGTAGGTGCCCCAGTCGAGTTGCTCACCGCGTTGCGGGTCGGAATGTTCGTAAAGCGGGGTGCCGTCGAAGCGGGCCAGCGCCCACGCGTCCTTCGGGAAGTGTGCCGGCACCCAGTCCACCAGCACGCCGATACCGGCCTGGTGCAGGGCGTCGACCAGGGCCCGGAATTCGTCCGGGGTGCCGAACCGGGACGTCGGGGCGTAGTACGACGTCACCTGGTATCCCCAGGATCCGGCGAAGGGATGTTCGGCGACCGGGAGCAGCTCGACGTGGGTGAATCCGTGCTCCACAACGTAATCCGTCAGCTCGCGGGCCAACTGGCGGTAGTTGAGCCCGGGTCGCCATGAACCCAGGTGAACCTCGTAGGTGCTCATCGGCTCGAACACCGGGTTGCGCCCGGCGCGCTGCGTCATCCAGTCCGCGTCTTCCCAGGTGTACTTGCTGCGCGTCACCCGGGAGGCCGTGTGCGGCGGCACCTCGGTGGCGAAGGCCATGGGGTCGGCGCGTTCGGTGACCACTCCGTCGGCGCCATGAACGCGAAACTTGTACAGCCCCTCCAGCGGGAAGCCGGGCCAGAACAGCTCCCACACGCCCGAGGAGCCCAACACCCGCATCGGGGCGTCGTTGCCGGTCCAGCCGTTGAACTCGCCGACCAGGCTGACGCCCTTGGCGTTGGGCGCCCACACCGCGAACGACACCCCGTTGACCACGCCGTCGGCCGTGGTGAACGAGCGAGGATGCGCGCCAAGGACTTCCCAGAGGCGCTCGTGGCGCCCTTCGGCGAACAGATGAAGGTCGACCTCGCCGAGGGTGGGCAGGAAACGGTAGGCGTCGGCGACGACGTAGGGGTCGGCGCCCTCGTAGGTGATCTGGAGCCGATAGTCGATCAGGTTGGTGAACGGCAGCGCCACGGCGAACAGCCCGGACTCGACGTGCTGCATCGGGAATCGGTCGTCGCCGACGATCGCGACGACCTCGACCGCGTGGGGCCGGTACGCCCGAATGACGGTGTGGTCGCCGTATTCGTGGGCCCCCAGCACGCCGTGCGGGTTGTGGTGCGTGCCGGCGACCAGGCGCGACAGGTCGGCGGGGTCGGGCGCCAGGTGCGTCCGAGCGAGTTGGTCGGCTTGGCTCATGTCCCTTTCGCCTCCGGTCCGTTTCATGTCTGGTGTCAATGCCTGCGCAGCAGCGTCATTCGAGCGTCATGCGGTACGCGCGGCATGTTGATGATGTGCGCGACCGCCTGCCCGGGATCGATGCGAACGTAATTGGCTTGTCCCCATTGGAATTCCTGGCCGGTGATCTCGTCGCGCACCCAAAAGCGCTCGTAGGGCTCCATACCCAGTGCGGCCATATCCAAAAACAGGGTCGCTTCCTCGGGGCCGAAGGCGTTGAGCGTCACCACCACCAACACGCAGTCGCCGGTGGCCGGGTCGAACTTGCTGTAGGCGAGCAGCGCGTCGTTGTCCACGCTGTGGAAATGGATGGTGCGCAGCTGCTCGAGGGCGGGGTGGAGTCGGCGAATCGCGTTGAGCTGCGTGATGAATGGCTCAAGCGAGCGTCCCTCGGCGAGCGCACCCGCGAAATCGCGAGGCCGCAACTCGTACTTCTCGGAGTCCAGGTACTCCTCGCTGCCTTCGCGCACCGCGCGATGCTCGAACAGCTCGTATCCCGAATACACGCCCCAGGCCGGTCCCATCGTCGCGGCCAGCACCGCACGGATGGCGAACATCCCGGGCCCGTTGTGCTGCAAGATGGCGTGCAGGATGTCGGGGGTGTTGACGAACAGGTTGGGCCGGCGGAAGTCGGCCAAAGCGGCGATCTCGTTACCGAATTCGGTCAGCTCCCACTTCGCCGTGCGCCAGGTGAAGTAGCTGTACGACTGCGTGAAGCCCAGTTTGGCCAGCCCGTACTGGCGGGCCGGCGGCGTGAAGGCCTCGGAGAGAAACAGCACGTCGGGGTCGATGGCCTTGACCGCGGCGATCAACCACGCCCAGAAGTCCGGCGGCTTGGTGTGCGGGTTGTCGACGCGAAAAACCTTGACGCCGTGGTCCATCCAGTGCCGGACCACGCGCAGCACCTCGTCGTAGAGGCCGGCCGGGTCGTTGTCGAAGTTGATCGGATAGATGTCCTGGTACTTCTTGGGCGGGTTCTCCGCGTAGGCGATGGTGCCGTCGGGCAATTCGGTGAACCAGTTGCGGTGGTTACGCGCCCAGGGATGGTCCGGCGCGCATTGCAGCGCCAGGTCCAGCGCCACCTCCATGCCCAATTCGCGTGTCGCGGCGACGAACGCGTCGAAGTCCTCGATGGTGCCCAAATCCGGGTGGACGGCGTCGTGGCCGCCCTCGTCGCTGCCGATCGCCCAGGGAGAACCCACATCTGTCGGAGCGGCGGTGGGGGAGTTGTTGCGCCCCTTGCGATGTACCTTGCCGATCGGATGGATCGGCGGCAGGTAGACGACGTCGAACCCCATCGCCGCGATGCGCCCGAGCGCGGCGGTTGCGGTGGCGAATGTGCCGTGCACGGGGTTGCCGTCGGCGTCCCATCCGCCGGTCGAGCGGGGAAACATCTCATACCAGGAGCCGAACCTGGCCAACGGCCGGTCCACCCAGACGCTGTACTGCTCGCCGCGCGTGACGAAGTCGCGCAGCGGGTGGTCCGCCAGGATTTCCTCGATCTCCGGCCCCAGCGCCAGCGCCGTTCGGGTGACCGGGTCGCCGGGGGTGCGCAGCGCCGCGGCGGCGGCCAGCAGCGGTTCGCGCCGGGCGCGCGGCACCTCGCTCGCGGCGCGTTCGAACAACCCGGCGCCTACCAGAAGATCATTGGACAGTTCCTTCTCGCCCTGACCGGCGTCCAGTTTGGCGACCAGCCCGTGCCGCCAGGTGTGGATCGGATCGCCCCACCCCTCGACGCGGAAGGTCCACAGCCCCACCTGGTCGGGGGTGAACTGGCCGTGGAACACATAGGGTTCCAGACCCATCGTCATCGGCAGCGCCAGCGGCTTGACCTTTTGCTGGTCGACCTTGCCGTCGCGATCGGTCACCGGCTTTGCCGGAGCCTGAACCGCTTTGACCCGCCGGGTCTCGGTGACTTGCGGATAGCCCGGCCCGAGGTAGCGCACGACCAGGGTTGCGGCCACCGCTTCGTGGCCTTCCCGCCACACCGCGGCGCTGACCGGCACGACCTCGCCGACCACGGCTTTCGCGGGAAACGCGCCACAGGAAACGACCGGCTGGACGTTATCGATCTCGACACGACCGGGCACCACCACTCCGTTCCGATTTTCCCGCTTCCTCCGCGCCCCGCGCCGCGGGCCGCATCGTCACCGGGAGCGATCCAGATTGTGTGCGGCCAGTCCGGGGTGTGCTCCGCGCGGAACGCCGCTCGTCGGGAAACTTCCTGTCGTGGGGAACTTTCTATGCGGGGAAGCATCGTTGCGACCCCGATAACTAACCGATACCCACCCTAGTCTTCGGTCACACCCCGCCACGGAAAGCGAACGAAAAGCGGTCTTTCGCGCCGCCGTGCGCGGGCCGGAATCCTCAGTAAGGTAGGGACGCGTGAAAGCCCTCCGCCGGTTTACCGTCCGTGCTCACCTTCCCGAGCGTTTGACCGCGCTGGACCAGCTCTCGACCAACTTGCGATGGTCATGGGACACGCCGACCCAGGACCTTTTCGCGAGCATCGACCCGGACCTGTGGCAGCGATGCGGCTGCGATCCGGTGGCGTTGCTGGGGGCGGTCAAGCCGGCGCGACTCGACGAATTGGCGATCGACGAGACCTTCCTTCGCCGGCTCGACGAGCTGACCGCCGAATTGAACGATTACCTCAACCGCCCGCTGTGGTACCAGCAACAGCAGGACCACGGCGCCGAGATGCCGGCCGCCATCGCCTACTTCTCGATGGAGTTCGGCATCGCCGAGGTGCTGCCCAACTACTCCGGCGGCTTGGGCATCCTCGCCGGTGACCACCTGAAGTCCGCATCCGATCTGGGCGTGCCGTTGGTCGCGGTCGGGCTCTACTACCGGTCCGGCTACTTCCGGCAGTCGCTGACCGCCGACGGGTGGCAGCACGAGAACTACCCGTCGCTGGACCCGCAGGGGCTGCCGTTGCGGTTGCTGACCGATGCCACCGGCGACCCCGCCCTGGTTGAGCTGATGCTGCCGGACTCCGCGCAGCTGCACGCCCGGATCTGGGTCGCGCAGGTGGGCAGGGTCCCGCTGCTCCTGCTCGATTCCGACGTCCCCGAGAACGAGCACGATCTGCGGGGTGTCACCGACCGCCTGTACGGCGGCGATCAGGAACACCGGATGAGGCAGGAGATCCTGGCCGGCATCGGCGGCGTGCGGGCGATCCGCGCCTACACCGCCATCCACGGCCTGCCCGCGCCGGAGGTGTTCCACATGAACGAGGGGCACGCCGGGTTCCTGGGCGCGGAGCGCATTCGCGAGCTGATGACGGGCGCGGCGTTGGACTTCGACACCGCGCTGGCGGTCGTGCGCTCGAGCACCGTGTTCACCACCCACACCCCGGTGCCCGCGGGCATCGACCGTTTCCCCATCGACATGGTGCGGCTGTACTTCGACGACCATCTTGCCGACGAATCGGCATCCGGCGGCGACGGCACGGCGGCCGACGCGACGAGCGCGCCCGTGTTGCTGCCGGGGGTGCCGACGGCGCGCATCCTGGCGCTCGGCGCCGAGGACGACCCGACGAAATTCAACATGGCGCACATGGGTCTGCGCCTGGCCCAGCGGGCCAACGGGGTCTCGTCGCTGCACGGCCGGGTGAGCCGGGCGATGTTCAACGAGCTGTGGCCCGGATTCGACCCCGGGGAGGTGCCGATCGGGTCGATCACCAATGGGGTGCACGCGCGCACCTGGGCGGCGCCGCAGTGGCTGCAGCTGGGCTACGAGCTGGCCGGGTCGGATTCGTTCAGCGATCCGGGCGTGTGGTTGCGCCTGCAGCAGGTCGATGCGGGTCACCTGTGGTGGATTCGTTCGCAATTGAGGTCCCTGCTGGTCGACGACGTGCGGCGCCGGCTGCGGCGCTCGTGGTTGGAACGCGGCGCCTCGGACGCCGAATTGGGTTGGATAGCAACAGCTTTCGATCCGGAAGTGCTGACCATCGGGTTCGCCCGGCGGGTGCCGACGTACAAGCGGTTGACGCTGATGCTGCACGATCCGGATCGGCTGGAGCAGCTGCTGCTGGACAGCGAACGGCCGATCCAGCTGATCGTCGCCGGTAAGTCGCACCCGGCGGACGACGGCGGCAAGGCCTTGATCCAGCAGGTGGTGCGATTTGCCGACCGGCCGCAGGTGCGCCACCGCATCGCGTTCTTGCCCGACTACGACATGTCCATGGCCAGGCTGCTCTATTGGGGCTGCGACGTCTGGTTGAACAACCCGCTGCGCCCGTTGGAGGCCTGCGGCACCTCGGGAATGAAGAGCGCACTCAACGGCGGGCTGAACCTGTCCATCCGCGATGGCTGGTGGGATGAATGGTACGACGGCGAAAACGGTTGGGAGATACCGTCTGCCGACGGCGTGGCCGACGCGGAGCGCCGCGACGACCTGGAATCCAGCGCGCTGTATCGGCTGCTGGAAGAAGCCGTGGCACCGAAGTTCTACGAGCGTGACCAGCACGGGGTACCGCCGCGCTGGATCGAAATGGTGCGCCACACCCTGCAGACGCTCGGCCCGAAGGTCCTGGCTTCCCGCATGGTGCGCGACTACGTCGAGCAGTACTACACGCCCGCGGCGCAATCGCTGCGCAAGACGCTCGCGCCCGCCGACGGCGGCGGCGAGTTCGGCGCCGCCCGCGAGCTGGCCGCCTATCGCCGGCGCGCCTACGAGGCCTGGCCGAAGATCGTGATCACCGACGTCGACAGCACCGGCCTGCCGGACAGCCCGGTGCTCGGCTCGAAGCTGACCCTGACCGCCACCGTGCAGCTGGCCGGGCTGGCGCCCGAGGAGGTCACGGTCCAGGCGGTGGTCGGCCGCGTCGACGCCGGCGATGCGCTGCTGGAGCCGATTACCGTCGAGATGTCGTACACCGGCACCGCCGAGGGCGGCAACCAGGTGTTCTCGACGACCACACCGCTGCCGCTGGCGGGATCGGTGGGATACACCGTGCGCGTGCTGCCCCGCCATCCGATGCTGGCCGCCAGCAACGAGCTCGGTCTGGTCACCCTGGCCCGGTAGCCGGAACGCTCAGGCGGACAGGCCTTCTTGCGAGTCCTCTGCTGTCCGCAGCCGCTGCAGCGCCTCACGCACCTGCGCCCCGTTGGTGGTCTGCCAGAACGGCGGCAGCGAGGCCCGCAGGTAGCCGCCGTAGCCGGCGGTGACCATGCGCGAGTCGAGCACCGCGACCACCCCGCGGTCGGTCACGCGGCGCAACAGCCGGCCGGAGCCCTGCGCCAGCAGCAGCGCCGCGTGGCTGGCCGCGACGGCCATGAAGCCGTTGCCGCCGCGCGCGGCGACCGCCCGCTGGCGCGCGCCCAGCAGGGGGTCGTCGGGGCGGGGGAACGGGATGCGGTCGATCAGCACCAGCGACAGCGACGGCCCGGGCACATCGACGCCCTGCCACAGCGACAGGGTGCCGAACAGCGAGGTCTGCGGGTCGGCGCTGAACTGCTCGACCAGCGCCGACGTGCTGTCGTCGCCCTGGCACAACACCGGTGTCGACAGCCGTTCGCGCATGGCCTCGGCGGCCGCGCGGGCCGCCCGGATCGACGAGAACAGGCCCAGGGTGCGCCCGTCGGCGGCGGTGATGAGCTCGGCGATCTCGGCCAGCTGCTCGGCCGAGCCGACGCCGTCGCGCCCGGGCGGCGGCAGGTGCGCGGCCACGTACAGGATGCCGGCCTTGGCATGCTGAAACGGCGAGCCGACGTCGAGGCCGCGCCAGCGTGCGTCGCCGCCGTCGTCGCTCGTGGGAGCGGTCAGGCCCCACGCCGCGGCCATGGCGTCGAAGGAGCCGCCGATCGTCAGCGTCGCCGATGTCAACACAACCGTCGAACGCGAGAACACGCGTCGGCGAAGTAGCCCGGCGACCGAGAGCGGGGCCACCCGCAACACCGGGCGCGGTGCACCCCGGTTCTCCTCGTGTTCCAGCCACACCACGTCGGTGCGGTCGGGGATGGCCGGCCCGAACGAGGCGAGCACCCGCGACGCCGTCTCCGAAATCTCACTGAGCGCGGCGACCGCTTCGGCGCGGGCCGCCGCCGCCTTGGCGTCGTTCGTGGTGTCGATCGCCGAACGCGCCGCGGTGGCGACGTCGCGCAGCGCGGTCAGGTACGTCGCCAGGTCCTCGTCGAGGCGGTCGATGCGCCCCGGCGTGCCGTCGTGGATCGCCGCCGCGAAGTTGGCGGTCGTCGCGTCGAGGCGCTGGACCAGTTCCGGGCTCACCAACCTGCCGATCCGCCGCGAGGCGACCCCGAGCGCGGCCGACGTCAACTCCGCGGTGGCCACGGACGTCACCCGGTCCACCAACTCGTGCGCCTCGTCGACCACCAGCAGCGCGTGCTCGGGCAGCACCGCGGATTCGGCGACCGCGTCGATGGCCAGCAGCGCGTGGTTGGTGACCACGACGTCGGCACGGCCGGCCAGGCCCCTGGCCCGCTCGGAGAAGCACTCGGTGCCGAACGGGCAGCGGGCCACCCCGAGGCATTCCCGCGCGGAAACGCTGACCTGAGACCAGGACCGGTCGGGCACGCCCGGCTTCAAATCGTCGCGGTCACCGGATTCGGTGGTCGACGCCCACTCGGTGAGCCGTTGCACGTCGCGGCCCAGGGCGCTGACCGCCATGGGGTTGAAGAGTTCCTCTTGCGGCCGCCCGTCGACGTCGTCACCGTCGGCCGCCCCGCCGTTGTGAATCTTGTTGAGACACAGATAGTTTCGTCGGCCTTTGAGCAGCGCGAACTGCGGGCGGCGCGGCAGCGCGTCGGCCAGCGCATCGATGAGCCGGGGCAGATCGCGATCGACGAGCTGGCGTTGCAGCGCGATGGTGGCCGTCGACACGACGACGGGGGAGTCGTCGTCCAGGGCGTGCACGATCGCGGGCACCAGATAGGCGAGCGACTTGCCGGTGCCGGTGCCGGCCTGTACGACGAGGTGTTCGTCGGTGGCGAAGGCCCGCGCCACCGCGTCGGCCATCTCCTGTTGGCCGCTGCGTTCACTGCCGCCGAGCGCGGCCACGGCGGTGGCCAGCAGCTCGTGCACGGACACGTCGGACGTGGTCACTCCCTTGCTCAGGCGCGGATCTGCGTCGTCGTGACCGCGGGTTCGCCGTGCGACAGGTTCAGCCCCTCCCACGGCAGACTGCGCAGCCCGGAAGCTACCAGCTCGCGCGCCGCGGCGAGGTTCGGTTTGGACACCAGCTCCCCGCCGCGGACCAGCGGGACGGTCAACACCCGGGCCGGTTCATCGACGTCGGGCTGACGGCCGGCCGGATACAGGATCTCCTCGGTGATGGTGCCGGAGCTGCGCGCGGTGCGCAGTGCCTCTTTGTGTCCGCCGTGGGATTCCTTGTGGCTGCTGCGCTTCTGCACCGGCAGGCCGTCCACTTCGATGAGCTTGTACACCATGTTCGCGGTGGGTGCGCCCGAGCCGGTCACCAGCGACGTGCCGACGCCGTAACTGTCCACCGGCTCGGCTGCCAATGCGGCGATGGAGAACTCGTCGAGGTCACCGGAGACCACGATGCGGGTCCCGGTGGCGCCCAGGTCGTCGAGCTGCTGGCGCACCTGGCGGGCCAGCACGCCCAGCTCGCCGGAGTCGATGCGCACGGCACCGAGCCCGGTGCCGGCGGCGGCCACCGCGTTGGCCACGCCGGCCGTCACGTCGTAGGTGTCCACCAGCAGGGTGGTCTCGACGCCGAGCGCCTCGACCTGCGCCCGAAAGGCCGCCAATTCGGTCGACTCCGCGGGGGTGTCGGCGCGCGCGTGCAGCATGGTGAACGCGTGCGCGGAGGTGCCCTCGGCCGGTATTCCGTAGCAGCGCTGAGCCTCCAGATTGGAGGACGCGGCGAAGCCGGCGATGTAGGCGGCGCGGGCCGCGGCGACCGCCGCCTGTTCGTGGGTTCGCCGTGACCCCATCTCGATCAGCGGTCGTCCCCTGGCCGCACTCACCATCCGCGCGGCGGCCGACGCGACCGCGGTGTCGTGGTTGAAAATCGACAGGGCCAGCGTTTCGAGCACCACGCACTCGGCGAACGTCCCGGTCACCGACAGCACCGGGGATCCGGGGAAGTACAGCTCGCCCTCGGCGTAGCCGTCGATATCGCCGCCGAACCGAAAATCGCGCAAGTACCGCAACGTATCTGGATCGAGGAATTGCCCGAGCGACCGGCAGGCCTCGTCATCGAAGGTGAACTGCGGCAGCGCCTCGAGCAGCCGGCCGGTTCCGGCGACCACGCCGTAACGGCGTCCCTCGGGAAGACGGCGCGCAAAAAGCTCGAAGGTGGTGCGGCGATTGGCGCTGCCGTCCCGCAGCGCCGCCGCCAACATCGTCAACTCGTACTTGTCGGTCAGCAGCCCGGTGACGACCGAGTCGTTCATTCCATAACGGTATCGGCTGCCCCGCGGGCTCGGAAACGTCGTGCATCCCTCGGTATCGTGTAGGCCATGGTTGTTATGTCAGCGCCCACTAAGCCGGGCACTACAGGACAACGCGAGTCCGCGCCGGTCGAGGTCACGGCGAGTCCCTGGGTCACGATCGTCTGGGATGACCCGGTCAACTTGATGACGTACGTGACATACGTGTTCCAGAAGTTGTTCGGCTACAGCGAGCCGCATGCCACCAAACTCATGCTGCAGGTGCACAACGAGGGAAAGGCCGTGGTGTCCGCCGGTAGCCGGGAGTCCATGGAAGCCGATGTGTCCAAGCTGCACGCCGCCGGTTTGTGGGCGACGCTGCAGCAGGACCGCTGACGATCGAGGCGCTGGCGATTCCCTGTGCGCAAATGGAAGCGCGTCGAGGCCGCGGACGGTCCCCGTTTCCGGTCGGCCCTGGCGTCCCATGAGGCGGCACTGCTGAAGAACCTCGCCACCGCGATGATCGGTTTACTCGACGAGCGTGAATCTTCTTCGCCGGCAGACGAACTCGAAGAAATCACCGGCATCAAGACCGGCAACGCCGAACCGCCCAAAGACCCCACCCTGCGCCGGCTGCTGCCGGACTTCTACCGAAACGACGACCAGGACACCGCGCCTGCAGATTCCGCGGACAGCCTGAACGCCGCGCTGCGCAGCCTGCACGAGCCGGGCATCGTCGACGCCAAACGCGTTGCGGCACAGCGGTTGCTGAGCACGGTCCCCGAGGACGGCGGCCGGTTCGAGCTGAGCGAGGAAGACGCGAACTGTTGGATCGGGGCGGTCAACGACATCCGGCTGACGTTGGGCGTCATGCTCGAGGTCGGACCCGAGGGCCCCGAGCGGCTGCCGGCCGATCATCCGCTGGCCGTGCACTTCGACGTCTACCAGTGGCTGACGGTCCTGCAGGAGTACCTGGTGTTGGTGCTGATGGGGTCCCGGTGACCGCGATGGGCGCGATCACCGACGTCGCTGGGATCCGCGTCGGCCACTACCAGCGATTGGACCCCGACGCCTCGTTGGGCGCGGGCTGGGCCTGCGGCGTCACCGTGGTGCTCCCGCCCCCGGGGACCGTCGGCGCGGTCGATTGCCGCGGCGGGGCGCCCGGAACCCGCGAGACCGATCTGCTCGACCCCGCCAACACGGTGCGGTTCGTGGACGCGGTGCTGCTCGCCGGGGGCAGCGCCTACGGCCTGGCGGCCGCCGACGGCGTCATGCGCTGGCTGGAAGAACAGGAACGCGGCGTGGCGATGGGTGGGGGCGTGGTGCCCATCGTGCCGGCAGCGGTGATCTTCGATCTGCCGGTCGGCGGCTGGCAGTGCCGCCCGACGGACGAGTTCGGCTACCTGGCCTGCGCCGCCGCCGTGCAAGAAGGTGCGGCGATGGGCGTGGGCAACGTCGGCGCCGGGGTGGGGGCCCGGGCCGGGGCGCTGAAGGGCGGGGTCGGCACCGCCTCGACGGCGCTGCCGAGCGGTGTGACCGTCGGCGCGCTGGCCGTGGTGAACGCCGCGGGCGAGGTCGCCGACCGGGCGACCGGGTTGCCGTGGATGGCCGACTTGGCCCACGAGTTCGGACTCTCTCCGCCGCCGCCCGAGCAGGTCGGCGCCTTCGCCCGGCTGCCGTCCCCGTCGGACCCGCTGGAGGAACCGCTCAATACCGTCATCGCGGTGGTGGCCACCGACGCCGCCCTGAGCCCGGCGGCGTGCCGTCGGGTGGCCATCTCGGCCCACGACGGCCTGGCCCGCAGCATCCGGCCGGCCCACACGCCGGTCGACGGGGACGCGGTGTTCGTCCTGGCCACCGGGGCGGTCGAGGTCGAGCCCCCGTCGCCCAGTTCAAAGCCGGTGCCGGCCGCGTTCTCCCCCGAGACGCGGCTGGTCACCGAGGTCGGCATCGCGGCCGCCGATTGCCTGGCGCGAGCGGTGCTGGGCGGGGTGCTGGCCGCCGAATCGATCGCCGGGATCCCGAGCTACCGCGACGTGCTGCCCGGCGCACTCGGCCGATGAGGAATCCGCCCGCCGCGCCGGTAGCCTGGACGATGCCGGAAACGCGCTGGAAGGGCAGCTATGGGTAAGACCGCTCCGAGGGCACCCGCCGCCCAGGAGAAGAAGCGGTCCACGCCGATGGTGGGCGCCGCCACGATCCTCACCTTCGTCGTGTTGCTCTACTTCGTCGAGCTGGTCGACCAGATGACCCGGCACTCGCTGGATGCCAACGGCATCCGGCCCCTCGAGCTCGACGGCCTGTGGGGCATCGTCTTCTCCCCGCTCTTGCACGCGAGCTGGGAGCACCTGATGGCCAACACGGTGCCGCTGCTCGTGCTGGGTTTCCTCATGACGCTGGCGGGGCTGTCCCGGTTCGTGTGGGCGACCGCCATCGTATGGATCCTCGGTGGTTTGGGCACCTGGCTCATCGGTGACGTCGGCAGCAGCTGCGGCCCCACCGACCACATCGGGGCTTCCGGCCTGATTTTCGGCTGGCTGGCCTTCTTGCTGGTGTTCGGGATATTCGTGCGCCGGGTGTCCAACATCGTCATCGGGCTGGTCGTGATGTTCGCCTACGGCGGCGTCCTGCTCGGCGCCATGCCGGTGCTCGGACTCTGCGGGGGCGTGTCCTGGCAAGCGCATCTGTGCGGTGCGATCGCCGGCGTCGTGGCCGCCTATTGGTTGTCCGCCCCGGAACGCAAGGCCCGGTCGAAAAGGACGGCCGGCACCGCGTCGCCGCGCCGGAAGACATGAGCGGACCACTGGCGCCCGTCGGGGTCTTCGACTCCGGCGTCGGGGGGCTCACCGTCGCGCGGGCGATCATCGATCAGCTGCCCGACGAGGACATCATCTACGTCGGCGACACCGGCCACGGGCCCTACGGCCCGCTGACGATCCCCGAAGTTCGGGCGCACGCGTTGGCCATCGGCGACGACCTCGTGGGCCGCGGCGTCAAGGCGTTGGTCATCGCCTGCAACACGGCATCCGCGGCCTGCCTGCGCGACGCCCGCGAACGCTACGACGTGCCCGTCGTCGAGGTGATCCTGCCCGCGGTGCGCCGCGCGGTCGCGACCACCCGCAACGGACGGATCGGCGTCATCGGCACCCAGGCGACCATCAACTCGCATGCCTATCAGGACGCGTTCGCGGCCGCCCGCGACACCGAGATCACCGCGGTGGCCTGCCCGCGGTTCGTCGACTTCGTCGAGCGCGGCGTGACCAGCGGGCGTCAGGTGCTCGGGTTGGCCGAGGGCTACCTGGAGCCGCTGCAGCGCGCGCAGGTGGACACGCTGGTGCTCGGATGCACGCACTACCCGTTGTTGTCGGGACTCATTCAACTGGCCATGGGTGAGCACGTGACGCTGGTGTCCAGCGCGGAGGAGACCGCCAAAGAGGTGCTGCGGGTGCTCACCGAGCGAGACCTGCTTCGCCCGCATGATGCGCCGCCCGCGACTCGCGTCTTCGAAGCCACCGGCGACCCCGACGCATTCACCAGACTGGCGGCGCGATTCCTCGGTCCCGCCGTGTCCGGAGTTCAGCCCGTTCATCAGGTGCGCGTTGATTGACGACCGGGCGAGATTCTCGTCACACCAAAGCGGCCATGTTTTCGTCATGGCCCTGTCGGGCATGGCACAGTAGTGTCCGTGCGAATAACCGTGCTCGGCTGCTCGGGCAGCGTGGTGGGTCCGGATTCGCCTGCGTCGGGTTATCTGCTCCGGGCACCGGACACTCCGCCATTGGTCATCGACTTCGGCGGGGGTGTTCTCGGCGCACTGCAGCGCTATGCCGACCCCGGTTCCGTGCACGTGCTGTTGTCGCACTTACACGCCGACCACTGTCTGGATTTGCCCGGATTGTTCGTATGGCGGCGCTATCACCCGACGCGCCCGCTCGGTAAGGCGTTGCTGTACGGCCCCGGCGACACCTGGTCGCGGCTGGGCGCGGCGTCCTCACCCTACGGCGGCGAGATCGACGACTGCTCGGACATCTTCGACGTTCGTCACTGGGTCGACGGCGAGCCGGTGACGATCGGTGAGCTGACGGTGACGCCGCGGGTAGTGGCCCACCCGACCGAGTCCTACGGATTGCGGATCACCGATTCCTCCGGCGCGTCGTTTGTCTACAGCGGTGACACCGGTGTCTGCGATCAGCTCGTCGAGCTGGCCCGCGGCGCCGACGTTTTTCTCTGCGAGGCGTCTTGGACGCATTCGGCGGACCGGCCGCCCGCGCTGCATCTGTCGGGGACCGAGGCCGGCCGGGCCGCGGCCGAGGCCGGCGTTCACGAATTGCTGCTGACGCACATCCCGCCGTGGACCTCGCGGGAGGACGTGATCAGCGAGGCCAAGGCCGAGTTCGATGGTCCCGTGCATGCGGTGGTGTGCGGTGAGACGTTCGATATCCGCCGCTCCGAGAGGGTCTGACACTCCACGTTAGGGTTGCGTCGTGACGAGACGAGAAGACGGCCGCCTCGACGACGAGCTTCGGCCCGTCGTCATCACCCGCGGTTTCACTGACCACCCAGCCGGTTCGGTGCTGATCGAATTCGGCCACACCAAGGTCATGTGCACCGCCAGCGTGACCGAGGGTGTGCCGCGCTGGCGCAAGGGTTCGGGGCTGGGGTGGCTGACGGCGGAGTACGCGATGTTGCCGTCGGCGACCCACACGCGCTCCGACCGCGAATCGGTGAAGGGGCGGCTGTCGGGGCGCACCCAGGAGATCAGCCGGCTGATCGGACGCTCGCTGCGGGCGTGCATCGACCTGGCGGCGTTGGGGGAGAACACAATTGCCGTCGATTGTGACGTGTTGCAGGCCGACGGGGGAACCCGCACCGCGGCCATCACGGGCGCATTCGTGGCGCTCGCCGATGCGGTGACGTATCTCGGGGCGGCGGGCAAGCTGTCGGATCCGCGCCCGTTGTCGTGCGCCATCGCGGCGGTCAGCGTCGGAGTGGTCGACGGCAGGGTCCGGGTGGACCTGCCCTATGAGGAGGACGCCCGCGCCGAGGTGGACATGAATGTCGTCGCCACCGACACCGGCACCCTCGTCGAGGTTCAGGGAACCGGTGAGGGCGCGACCTTCCCGCGTTCGACGCTGGACAAGCTGCTCGACGTGGCGCTGGCCGCCTGCGACAAGTTGTTCGCCGCCCAGCGCGAGGCGTTAGCGCAGCCATACCCCGGTGAGCTCCCCGAGGGGGCTCCGGCGCCGAAGGCGTTCGGCAGCTGACCGTGCCTGATGGTGACGACCCGCCGCGCTTGCACTCGTCACGCCTGCTGGTCGCCAGCCGCAACCCGAAGAAGCTGGCCGAGCTGCGCCGGGTGCTCGACGCCGCCGGTCTGACGGGCTTGACGTTGGTGTCGCTCGACGACGTCGCCCCGTTCGAGGAAGCGCCGGAGACGGGCGCGACCTTCGAGGAGAACGCGTTGGCCAAGGCGCGCGACGCGTTCACCGCGAGCGGGTTGCCAAGCGTGGCAGACGATTCCGGACTAGAGGTGGCCGCGCTCAACGGCATGCCGGGGGTGCTGTCGGCGCGCTGGTCGGGCAACCACGGCGACGACGCCGGCAACACCGCCTTGTTGCTGGCGCAAATGCGCGACGTGCCCGACGAACGGCGCGGCGCGGCGTTCGTGTCCGCCTGCGCGCTGGTGTCGGGGGCGGGCGAGGTCGTCGTCCGGGGCGAATGGCCCGGCAGCATCGCCCGGGAACCGCGCGGCGATGGCGGTTTCGGGTATGACCCCGTGTTCGTGCCCAACGGGTACGAGCGCACGGCGGCCGAGCTCAGCCCGAGCGAGAAGGACGCGGTCTCGCATCGCGGTCGCGCGCTGCAACTGCTGTTGCCGTCGCTTGAAACGCTGGCCCGGTCCGCGGGCTGAATCCCCGGCGTGCGAGGCATTCGCAACATTCGTCACACCAGTCGCGGCGCGGGGTGACAGGCGAAATGCCCACCTCCTAGCGACAACCCGGTCGTGCGCGCGCGTTGTCGCTAGGAGGTGGGCATTGCGGGTCCCGTCCCCGGCAGGGACGGGTGTGGCGGATGTGGCTTACAAGCCGAATCGGGCTTTGACGTCCCGGGTTTGGAAGTGCTCGACGATGATCCCCAACAGCGGGATCGTCCCCGACAACAGCACACCGACCGTCTTGCCGATCGGCCAGCGCACCTTGATCGCCAGGTTGAAGGCGGTCAACACGTAGATGAAATACACCCAGCCGTGGACCACTTCGATCCACCGGATCTCGTGGTCGAACGCCAGGTGCGAGACGATCTCGTAGCACAGCGCGATGAGCCACAGACCCGTCGTCCAGGCCATGATCCGGTAGCCGAGCAAGGCGGTGCGGATCTTGTCGACGGGCACGGCGGGCACTGCCCCGCCCGGGGTCTCCGGTGTGGTCATGCGGTTGTCCTCTTTTGTTTTTCGGCGTCCTGCGCGGCCAGCTCGGCCAAGTATTTGTTGTACTCCCGCAGCGCCGGGTCATCGGGTGCCTGCGGCGGGGGCGTGGGCCGGTCGGGCAGCAGACCGGCGGGGATCTCCGTCACGGCCTCGGTGCTGCGCGGCGGGGGTGGTTCCTCTTCGTAGCGCACGAATTTGCGGTAGGCGTACACGCAGAACCACGCGAACAGCGGCCACTGCAACGCATAGCCGAGGTTCTGAAACGAGCCTGAGACCGATTGGAACCTGGTCCACTGCCACCAGCCCAGGGCCAGGCAGCCGCACGCCGCGATGATCACCAAAGCGATCAGCGCGGGTCTGCGACGGTGTGTAGTGGACACCCCTTGACCGTACCGCGCGTCAATGCGCGCCCGTCGCAGACAAGTTGGACATATCGCAGGCGATACGATTGCCGGGCGCGCGGGCGTGGCGAAATTGGCAGACGCGATGGTTTTAGGTGCCATTGCTCGAAAGAGCTTGAGGGTTCGAGTCCCTCCGCCCGCACTGGTCAACATTCGAAATGAAATCTTCAGCGGGCTAAGCGTCAAACCCGTCCTGGGGGGTACATCGAACTCACAGGACACAAGGGAGACGCCATGCCCACCGGACGCGAGCCGGCACCACCCGGCGAAAACGCTTTCACCGCAGAAGATGTCGAACTCGCCGAACGCAGAGTGGCCGCGGCGTGCGAGCGCGCGGCTCGCGCGGGGCTGTCCGCGGCACGAAGCTTCGAGGAATCCGCGATCCAGCATGAGCGAGTCGCCAAAAGCCAAGACTGGGTCGTCCGACAAGGGGTGCCGCACCGCGACGTGCACCGCGAATCCGCGCTCAAGCACCGCGAAGCCGCGGCCGAGGACCGCAAGCTGGCCGAGCTCAAGCGCAGGGAATCCGAGGCGGACCTGGCGGCCGGCGCCGCCACGGACTGACGCGTTCTCAGTCCTCTACGAAGCGGGCGCGAACCTCCGGAGGCGGCAGCGGACAGCTGTCGTACTTGCCGAAGACCCGATAGCGGATGGCGGCGAACCTGTCGTAGAGCCAGTCGCGCACGGGGGTCGGAACGAGACGGGCGACCGCGAGCGCTTTCCACGGCCCGCCGAGATAATCCGCGACGCGCAACGCGGCGGCTGAGCGGACGGCCACGCGTTCCGAGGGCTGTCCGGGGTCGTCGACGAACACCACCGAGTCGACGTTGCCGATCTCGGGGTGCCGTTCGATGATCGCTTTGGCGAAGACGCTCTGCAGGGCCGCAAAGCGCAGCGGACCTGCGGGGTCGAAGCGAAGGATCGTGCGCACCGCCCGATTGCACACCCCGCAGACACCGTCGTACAGCAGGACCGGGGCCGCCGACTCACCGCTCATGTCTCCCAGGTTACTGACGCCGCGGAAGGTGGGCGGGCCCCAAGGTTGACCTATGGTAAGGCAACCCTTAGTTTGTGGGGGTAACGTACCAAGTCGTGACCGGGTGGCCGGTGATCCGCGGCGGGGTGCCGCCCGCGCGGGATCGTGGCAGGTGTCGAATTCACAGTTTGTGCGGCCCTCGCCGGCCGCACCGATCCGTGGCCTCGTGGCGGTGATCCCGCCGGATCGTCAGCTCCGTGCCGGCGCGGAGCGCCGCGAGAAAGGACCGCTAATGGCACGCGGATTCCAAGGTGTGATGTTGCGCAGCTTCGGCGCGCGCGATCACACCGCGACGGTCATCGAAACCGTCCGGATCGCACCGCACTTCGTGCGCGTGCGCATGACGTCGCCCACGCTGTTCGAAGACGTGGACGCCGAACCGGCCGCATGGCTGCGGTTCTGGTTCCCCGATCCGGACGGATCGAAGACCGAGTTTCAGCGCGCCTACACGATCTCGGAAGCCGACGTCGCGGCCGGACGCTTCGCGGTCGACATCGTGCTGCACGAGCCGGCCGGTCCGGCGTCGCAGTGGGCGCGCACCGTGCAGCCCGGCGCCACCATCGCCGTCATGGCACTGATGGGTTCGTCGCGGTTCGATATGCCCGGCGAGCAGCCGGCCGGGTATCTGCTCATCGGCGATTCGGCGTCCATCCCGGGGATGAACGGGATCATCGGCGTCGTCCCGGACGAGGTCCCGATCGAGATGTACCTCGAACAGCACGACGACAACGACACGCTGATCCCGATCGCACAGCATCCGCGGCTGCGGCTGCACTGGGTCGCCCGCCGCGACGAGAAATCGCTTGCGGCGGCGATCGAGAGCCGAGATTGGTCCGACTGGTATGCGTGGGCGACGCCGGAGGCCACGACGCTCAAGCAGGTGCGGACCCGGCTGCGCGACGAGTTCGGCTTTCCGAAATCCGAGGTGCACGCCCAGGCGTACTGGAGTGCCGGGCGGGCGATGGGCACCCGCCGCGGTGACGAGCCCGAGGGCTCCGAAAGCGTGGCGCCCACCGTCGCCCCGGAAGAGGTTGCGGCGCAACTGGAGTCGGCTCGGCAGGTTCCCGAGACGGCGCCCGCCCCGGTGTCGCGCGGAAACTGGCGCGCCCAGGCCGCGGGCCGATTGCTCGCGCCGTTGCGCTCGGCGCTGATCCTGTCGGGCCTGTTGCAGGCGGTCATCACGCTGGTGCAGCTGGCGCCGTTCGTGCTGCTGGTCGAACTCGCCCGCCTCCTGGTGTCCGGGGCGCCCGCGTCCCGGCTGTGGAACGTCGGCATCGCCGCGGTGTCGTTGCTGGGCCTGGGGGCGTTGCTGGGCGCGGCCCTCACCCTCTGGCTCCACGTCGTCGACGCGCGATTCGCCCGCGATTTGCGTACGGGATTGTTGCGCAAGCTGTCTCGGCTGCCGCTGGGCTGGTTCACCGCGCGCGGATCGGGTTCCATCAAGCAACTGCTCCAGGACGACACGCTGTCCCTGCACTACCTGGTCACCCATGCCATCCCGGACGCGGTGGCCGCGGCCGTCGCGCCGGTGGCGGTGCTCGTCTATCTGTTCGTGGTCGACTGGCGGGTGGCGCTGGTGTTGTTCGCGCCCGTCCTGGTCTACCTGGTGCTGACCTCGTCCCTGACGATTCAATCGGGCCCGCGCATCCCGCAGTCGCAGCGCTGGGCGGAGACGATGAGCGGCGAAGCCGGCGCCTACCTGGAGGGTCAGCCGGTGATCCGCGTCTTCGGTGGTGCCGCCGCATCGAGTTTCCGGCGCCGCCTGGACGAATACGTCGGCTTCCTGGTCGCCTGGCAGCGCCCACTGGCCGGCAAGAAGACCTTCATGGATCTGGTCACCCGGCCGTCGACCTTCCTGTGGCTCATCGCGACCACCGGCACCCTGCTGGTGGTCGGGGGGCGGATGGATCCGGTCAACCTGTTGCCATTCTTGTTGCTGGGAACCACCTTCGGCGCACGCCTGCTCGGGATCGCCTACGGCCTCGGCGGCATCCGCGCCGGCATGTTGGCCGCCCGGCGCCTGCAGAACACGCTCGACGAAGCCGAACTCGCCGTGCGCGATCACGGCCAAGCCCAGGGGGAGCCGACGAAGGCGGTGGTGTTCGACGACGTCAGTTTCGGCTACCGTCCGGGCGTTCCCGTGATCCACGACGTGTCGCTGACCCTGTGCCCCGGCACGGTCACAGCGCTGGTGGGGCCGTCGGGATCCGGCAAGTCGACGCTGGCCGCGTTGCTGGCACGGTTCCACGATGTCGATCAGGGCTCGATACGCGTTGGGGGACAAGATATCCGGTCGATGACCGCCGACGAGCTGTACGCCCAGGTCGGATTCGTGCTGCAGGAGACGCAGTTGGTGCACGGCACCGTGGCGGAAAACATCGCGCTGGCCGCTCCCGAAGCCACCCCGGCGCAGATCGAACAGGCGGCGCGCGAGGCGCAGATCCACGACCGGATCATGCGGCTGCCGGACGGCTACGACACCATGCTGGGCGCCGGGAGCGGCCTGTCCGGCGGGGAGCGCCAGCGCCTCACCATCGCCCGCGCGATCCTGGCCGGCACCGGCGTTCTCATCCTCGACGAGGCCACCGCGTTCGCCGATCCGGAGTCGGAATACCTTGTGCAGCAAGCGCTCAACCGGTTGACACAGGACCGCACCGTGCTGGTGATCGCGCACCGGCTGCACACCATCACCCGGGCCCACCAGATCGTCGTGCTCGACCACGGCCGCGTCGTCGAGCGCGGCACCCACGACGAGTTGCTGGCCGCCGATGGCCGGTATCGGCGCCTGTGGGAGGGCGGCCAGCGCGATGAGGTGGCCGCCGGCGCGGCCGGGGAGGGTGCCCGATGATCCGCACGTGGTTGAGCCTGGTGCCGGCGGATCGGCGCACCCGGGTCGTCGCCTACACGGTGCTGGCGTTGATCTCCGTGGTGGTGCGGGCGGTGGCCACCGTGCTGCTGGTTCCCCTGGTGGGCGCGTTGTTCAGCGAGGCCCCACACCGCGCGATGATGTGGCTGGGGTGGCTGACCGCCGCCACCGCGCTCGGCTGGGTGATCGACACCGCGACGGCGCGCATCGGCTTCAACCTGGGCTTCGCGGTGCTGGACCACAGCCAGCATGACGTGGCCGACCGACTGCCCGGTGTGCGGCTGGATTGGTTCACCGCCGAGCACACCGCGACGGCGCGGCAGGCGATCGCGGCGACGGGCCCCGAACTCGTCGGCCTCGTCGTCAACCTGCTCACGCCGTTGATCTCGGCCGTGCTGCTGCCGGCCGCCATCGCGGTCGTCCTGCTGCCGGTCTCCTGGCAACTCGGTCTGGCCGCGCTGGGCGGGCTGCCGCTGATGCTGGGCGCGCTGTGGGCGTCGGCGCGCCTGGCGCGTCGCGCCGATTCCACTGCGGCCGAGGCCAATAGCGCGCTCACCGAGCGGATCATCGAGTTCGCCCGGACCCAGCAGGCATTGCGCGCCGCGCGGCGCGTCGAACCGGCCAGGAGCATGGTCGGCGACGCGCTGGCCGCCCAACACGGCGCGACCATGCGGCTGCTCTCCATGCAGGTGCCGGGTCAGCTGCTGTACAGCCTCGCCAGCCAGCTGGCCCTGATCCTGCTGGCCGGGGCGACCACCGCGCTGACGGTGAACGGAACGCTCTCGGTGGCCGAGGCCATCGCACTGATCGTCGTCATCGTGCGCTACCTCGAGCCGTTCACCACGATCAGCGAGCTGGCGCCGGCGCTGGAGAGCACCCGCGCCACGCTCGACAACATTCGCTCGGTGCTCACCGCGCCGCTGATGAACGCGGGCGCCGCGACGCTGCCGGGCGCCACGGCCCCGCGTATCGAGTTCGACGACGTGACGTTCGGGTACCCAGCTGTCGGTGGCGCCACCGACCTGGTGCTCGACGGGGTGAGTTTCTCGTTGGAGCCGGGAAGCACAACGGCGATCGTCGGACCGTCCGGGTCGGGCAAGAGCACCATCCTGGCGCTGATCGCGGGGTTGCACGAGCCCACGCGCGGCCGGGTGCTGATCGATGGTGTCGACGCGGCGACGCTGGACGCCGAAGCCCGGCGGGCGGCGAGCAGCGTCGTGTTCCAGCATCCCTACCTGTTCCACGGGTCCATCCGCGACAACGTTTTCGCCGGGGACCCCGGCGCCGACGACGACCGGTTCGCGCGCGCGGTGGCGCTCGCCCGCGTCGACGAGCTCGTCGCACGGCTGCCCGACGGCGCCGACAGCGTCGTCGGCGAGGCCGGTTCGGCGCTCTCGGGCGGTGAACGCCAGCGGGTCAGCATCGCCCGCGCGTTGCTCAAACCCGCGCCGATACTGCTGGTAGACGAGGCGACCAGCGCTCTGGACACCGAGAACGAGGCCGCCGTGGTCGACGCGCTGACCGCCGACCCGCAATCGCGCACCCAGGTGATCGTCGCGCATCGGTTGGCGAGCATCAGCCACGCCGACCGCGTCCTGTTTCTCGACAGCGGCCAGGTGGTCGAGGATGGCACGGTCGACGAATTACTCGCTGCGGGGGGTCGTTTCGACGAATTCTGGCGCCAGCAGCACGAGGCCGCCGAATGGCGCATTCTGGCCGATTAGATCACCGCTGTTGACCGCAACTCTTGCGGTATGCCTTACAGTTGGTCAGTCGGATCGAGCTGTCCGCGGGCAGGAGGCGTGCTGGGAATGAGTGCTGTGCTGTCGTCGATACCGCGTTACCCCGGCGACGTGACCCCGGCATGGCTGTCGGCCGCGCTCAGTGGCCGCGGCGCGCCCGTCGAGGTCGCCGAGGTGGACGTGGTCGCGATCGGCACGGGACAGACCGGGGCGACCTACCGGGTGAGCGCCCGCTACGCGACGGATCCCGGTGACCTTCCGCAGACCTTCGTGATCAAGCTGCCCGCCCAGGACGACACCGTGCGCGACCGGGTGGTGATCGGCTACCGCAGCGAATGCGCGTTCTACTCCTCGGTGGTGGACCGGGTGCAGGTGCCGACCCCGCGGTGCTTCTACTCCGAGATCACCGAAGACGCAATGGATTTCGCCCTGCTGCTCGCGGATCAGGCGCCGGCGGTGCAGGGCGATCAGCTCATCGGTTGCGGCGAAGCCGAAGCGCGCCTGGCGGTTAACGCCCTCGCCGGCCTGCACGCGCCGACCTGGTGCGATCCCGCCTGGCTCGATTTCCCCGGCATCGCGTTCGGGCGCCCGGATGAGGCCGGCGCTGCCGGCATGGGCGAAGTGGCGAAGATGAGCGCCGATATCACGCTGGAGAAGCTGGGCGATCGGATGAGCGCCGAAGACCGCGATACCTTCAGCGCGGCAATGGGTGTGATCACACCGTGGCTGCTGTCCGAGTACGACCGGTTCGCCCTGCTGCACGGCGACTACCGGCTGGACAATCTGCTGTTCGACCCGGACCGGACCCGGGTCAGCGTGGTCGACTGGCAGACGCTCGGGGTGGGCCTGCCGACCCGGGATCTCGCGTACTTCACCGCAACCAGCCTCAATTCGCAGCTGCGCGCTGCCATCGAGGAGGAGCTGGTCGCCGACTACCATCGCGCGCTGACGGCCGGCGGCGTCAGCGACTACGACCGCGAAACATGTTGGCGCGATTACCGGCTCGGGGTGCTGCAGGCGCCGCTGATCTCGGCGCTGGGGTTCGCGTTCGCCGCCGCCACCGAGCGTGGCGACGACATGGTGCTGGCCATGCTCAGCCGCGGCTGCCAGGCGATCCGCGAGCTGGGCACGCTGGAGCTAGTCGAGCACTGATCGGCGGGCGGCTTCCTGAGCCAGCTGCATCCGCGACGTGAGCCCGAGTTTCGCGTAGACGTGGGTCAGGTGCGTCTGCACGGTGCGCGGGGAAATGAAGAGGCGTTCGCCGATGTCCTTGTTGCCCAGTCCCTCGGCGACGAGGCGCACGACGTCGCGTTCGGTCGGGGTCAGCGAGTCCCAGCCCGTGGGCGGGCGCTTGCGTTCACCTCGTCCGCGGCGGGCGTAGGCGATCGCCTCCTCGGTGGACAGCGCAGCGCCGGCGGCCCACGCGGCGTCGAACTCCTTGTCCGTCAAGGCGTTACGGGTCTGCTCCGATGACGCCTGGTAGTCCGCGTCGTACACCCGGAAGCGGACTATGCCGGTGCGCCGACGGACCGCATCCGCCGCGCCGAAGAGCCGTGCCGCCTCCGGGTGGCTCCCGGCAAGGTGTGCCAACTGGGCGAGGCACTCCAGCAGGTCTGGAACGAATAGGTGCGCCCGCAATTCGACCGCACGGGTCAGCGCGTCGTGGGTGTCGCGTTCGGCGTGGCCCGGTTCGTTTTCCGCCAGCGCCACACGCGCACGGGTCGTCAGCGCCTGCACCATGAACCACCCTGCACCGGACGCGATGTCCTCCTCGGCGAAGCGACGCGCGGATGTCAGGTCGCCGCGGGCCAGCGCGACCTGCGCCCAGGGCTTCGCGGTGGTGGACGCAAGCGGCCAGTCCCCGAACCGCTCGCGTGCGGTGTCGCCGGCCTCGGTGGCCGCGTCGATATCGCCGCCGGCCAGCGCCGCGTAGGCCAGCGACGAGTACACCACGCCCTCCATATACCGGCCGATCTCGGCGGCGCCGTCGAGGGCGTCACCCGCGAGGGCGCGACCTTCGTCCGGCTGTCCGGTGTGCGCCGAAACGTGGGCCAGACGCTCGCGGGCGGACACCTGCCAGATCAGGGCGTGCGTCGCGTCGGCTTCGTTCATCAATTCGCGGAGTCGCGCCGCGGCGCCTGTGACGTCACCGAACACCCATTGCGCAGCGATCAGACACCAACGGCATCCGCGTGAGTAGCCTTGGTCGCCGATCGCGTCCGCGAGGTCGCGCCCCTCGGTCGCTGCCGCCACGGCGGCGGCGGGATCACCCGTGCCGACTGTCGCCGTCAGGGCCTTGCTGTAGAGGATCTGGGCCAGTCTCCACCGGTCACCTATGGCCCGTGCCAAGTCTTCCGCCTCCGACAAATACGGTCGGGCGAGTTCCGCGTTCCACGCGGCGAGGCGACCGCAAGCCGTGAGAGTCCGCACCAGCAACGCCGGATCGTCCAGCTCGCGCGCGATCGCCAGCGAACGCTGAGCTCGCGCAAGGCTTTCCGGGTCGCGCATGTTGTCCAGGAATGCCTTGTCGGCCAGCGCCCTCGCCATCGCTCGGGGCGACACCTCGGCGCCCTGACGCTCGGCGTCCGCTAGACCCGCGTCGAGCCAGTCCGATCCCTCCCTGAGGCCGCCCCGGGTGAGCCACAGCGGCTGCAGCGACGTCGCCAGTTGCAGCGCGCCGTTGGTGTCGGAGTTCTCCCGGCTCCACGCGAAAGCGGCACGCAGGTTGTCGATCTCGGCCTGCGCTCGATCGAGGAGGAGTTCGAGCCTTTCGTCGCCCGGCGCGTCGACGGCCGCCGCCAGATCAGCGTAGTGCTCGCGGTGCCGGTCCCGAATGGCGACGACCTCGGGGCATTCGCCGAGCTTTTCCTGCGCGTACTGGCGGATCGTCTCCAGCAGCCGGTATCGCATGGGGCCGCCGGCAGATTCGGCCGTCACCAGCGACTTGTCAATGAGCAGCGCGAGCACGTCCAGCACCTGGTGAGACGCCAAATCCTGGTCGCAGACCACCTTTCGGCAAGCGTCGAGGTCGAACCCGCCCATGAAAACCCCCAGCCGGCGGAACAGGATCCGCTCGGGCTCGGTCAACAGCGCGTGTGACCAGTCCACCGAGGCGCGCAGCGTCTGCTGGCGGCGCACCGACGTCCGCGACCCGCCCGTCAGCAACCGGAACCGGTCCTGCAGGCCGGCCAGAATCTCGTGCGGCGACAGCGCACGGACGCGCGCCGCCGCCAGCTCGATCGCCAGCGGCATGCCGTCGAGGCGACGGCAGATCTCGTATACCGCGGTCGCGTTGTCGTCGTCGACGGTGAAGCCGGGGCGCGCATTGCTCGCGCGGTCGGCGAACAGCCGCGTGGCGTCGTCGTCGAACGACAGGGACGGCACCCGCCACGTCACCTCGCCGCTCACGCCGATCGGCTCGCGGCTCGTCGCCAGCACCGTCAGTCGCGGGCAACCCCCCAATAGCGCACCGGTAAGTCCCGCACTGGCGTCCAGCACGTGCTCGCAGTTGTCGAGCACCACGAGCATGTGGCGGTCGCCGACGAACTGCAGCAGGCATTTCTCCGGGGATCGCCCCGGCTGATCCGGCAGCCCCAGCGCCCGGGCGGTGGTAATGGGCACCAGGTCGGCGTCGGCGAGGGGAGCCAGGTCCACGTACCAGATTCCGTCGGCGTAGTCGGCGGCGACCGAGGCCGCGATCTGCACCGCCAGCCGGGTCTTGCCCGCACCGCCGGCGCCCGTCAACGTCACGAACCTGTGCTGCGCGAGAAGACCTCGCACCTCGCGCATTTCGGCGTCGCGACCCACAAAGCTGGTCAGTTGTGCGGGAAGGCGCTGAGAGACAACGGATTCGCGGTGTCGAAGGGGCGGAAATTCGTTGCGGAGGTCGGGATGGCACAGCTGCACAACCCGCTCCGGCCGCGGCAAATCCCGCAGCGCGTGGATGCCGAGGTCGTTCAACCACGCCCCGTCGGCGAGCGTGTCGGCAACCAGATCGCCGGTGGTACCCGATAACACCGTTTGGCCGCCATGCGCGAGCTCGCGGAGTCGCGCCGTCCGGTTGATGGCCGGCCCCACGTAGTTGTTCTCGTCGCGCAACTGAACCTCGCCGGTGTGCACCCCGATCCGCAGCCGCAGCGGCGCCAGCGGCGCCCGTTGCAATGCGAGCGCGCACGCCACCGCGTCCGACGCGCGGCTGAAGGCTATGACGAAGCTGTCACCCTCACCCTGCTCGACCGGACGGATTCCGTGATGCGCCCCGACCAACCGGGCGAGTGTTTGGTCCAGCTTCGCGATCGCCGCGGTCATCTCCCGCGGCTGGGAGTCCCATAGCTGCGTCGAACCCTGGACGTCGGCCAGCAGCAGTGTCACGGTGCCGGTCGGCAGGGGCTCGTTCATGCCTTCGCCTACGCCCAGGTCGCTCCATTCCAAGGGTGGCGTGCCCGCCCGAGGATCGATTTTGCTCATGCTAGCCAGCATGGGTTGGCCGCATGCGGCAAAACATCGGCGTATGCGCGTATATCTCCGCGCTTATAGGTCGCCGGTGAAGTCGGCGCTCAGCCAGCGGTCGGGCCGGATGGTGAACAGCACCTCCTCGACGCCCTCCATGCTGCGGACGAACGCGCGCCCACCTTCCTCGCCGAGGTAGCGAATGGCGATTGCTTCCTGCAAGTCGGCCGGGGCCGGCTTCGTGGTTTCGACGACGCTGCCCTCGACCACCACGTACTGGTACGGCGGCTCCTCGCGCTGGACGACGAGCGTCACCACCCCGGCCCGCTCGATGAGCCGCGCCTTGCGGCTGGACGCGCCGGTCATGATCCGGACGTTGCCGCCCGGCGTGTAGTCGTACCAGATCGGGACGCTGGCCGGCGGCCGGCCGTCGGTGGCCGCGACGGACAGGACGCCGACGTGCTTCGCGGCCAGGAACTCTTGGCGTTCGGTCTCGGTGAAGGCTTTCATGTGGCCTGAAAGCGCGGACGTCGGCGATCTATTCCCGCCGCGCTGAGCTCAATACTGCGTCGAGCCCTGATCGACCGGGATCTGCGCGGCGGTGACCTTGCGGGACTCGTCGCTGGCCAGCCAGCACACGGTGTCGGCGATCTCCTCGGGTTCGGCGACCCAGTCGGGCAGGAACGGCGTGAGGACGTGCGACAGCTGCGGGTTGGTTTCCATCGTCTTGCCCACCGCCGTGACCATGTCGCCCGAACCCATCGGGGTGTTCACCGGACCGGGGTGGACGCTGTTGACCCGGATGGAATGCTTACCCAACTCGGCGGCGAAGGCGCGCGCCAGGCCGGTGACGGCGTGCTTGCTGGCGGTGTAGTGAATCATGAACGGCTGCATCTTCATACCGGCCGCGGAACTGATCAGGATGATGGAGCCGCCGCGGCCGCCCTCGATGATCTTGTCCGCCCCGGCCATCACGGTGTTCCACGTTCCGGTGACGTTGATGTCCATGACGTCGCGAAAGTCTTCCGGTGTGATGTCGTCCCATGCCTGCGGCGCCGCAACCCCGGCGTTGGCGACGATGATGTCCAACCGGCCCAGCGCGGCGACACCGTCCGCGACGACCCTTCGCAGTCCGTCGAAGTCACGCGTGTCCACCACCGACGCGATGATGCGACGGTTCGTTTCCTCGACCAGGCGAACGGTCTCGCTCAGGTCGTCCGGGCTCGCCGGGTCGTAGGGAACGCAGGACGGAAGCTTGCCGGCGATATCGACGGCGATGATGTCCGCGCCTTCGGAGGCCATGCGCACCGCGTGCGCCCGGCCCTGGCCGCGCGCCGCGCCGGTAATCAATGCCACTTTTCCGGCAAGCCTGCCTGCCATTAACGCTCCTTCGTTGTGGTGGTCCGCGCCGCCGCCTTGACCAGATTCGATCCGATGATCAGGCGCTGAATCTCGCTGGTGCCCTCGTAGAGCCGCAGCAGGCGCACGTCGCGGTAAATGCGTTCGACCGCAACGCCTCGCATGTAGCCGCTGCCGCCGTGGATTTGCACCGCGAGATCTGCGACATTGCCGGCCATTTCGGTGCAAAACAGCTTGGCCGCCGACGGCGCGATCCTGCGGTCCTGATCGGTGACCCACAGCCGCGCGGCGTCCCGCACCAGCGCGCGGCCGGCCATCACGCCGGCCTGCTGGTCGGCGAGCATCGCCTGCACCAACTGGAAGCTTCCGATCTCCGCCCCGCCCTGCGTCGCCGTGGCGGCATACGCGACGGATTCGTCGAGCGCGCGTTGGGCGGCGCCCACGGCGAGCGCGGCGATGTGCACCCGGCCGCGGGCCAGTGAGGTCATGGCCGCGCGGTACCCGATGTCTTCGCTGCCGCCGATCAGTGCGGCGTCGTCCACCCGGACGTCGTCGAAGGCGACGTCGGCGGTCCACGCGCCTTCCTGGCCCATCTTGGCGTCCTTGGCGCCCACCTGCACGCCGGCGGCATCGGCCGGCACCAAAAAGACCGCGATCCCGGGTCCCTTGTCGTCGGCCGGCCGGGTGCGGGCGAACACCACGAAAAGGTTGGCGACGGGCGCGTTGGTGATGAAGCGCTTCTGCCCGGAGATCACCCAATTGTCGCCGTCGCGAACGGCTTTGGTGCGCAGGCCGGCGGGGTTGGATCCGGCGCCGGGTTCGGTCAGCGCGAAGGACGCGACGACGTCGCCGGACGCGATCGACTCCAACCAGCGCGATTTCTGTTCGTCGGTGCCGAACCCGACCAGAACCTGTCCGGCGATGCCGTTGTTGGTGCCGAACATCGACCGCAGTGCCAGCGACGTGTAGCCCAGCTCCATCGCCAACTCGACGTCTTGCATCAGGTTGAGGCCGAGGCCGCCCCACTCCTGGGGGATCGCGTAGCCGAACAGGCCCATCCGCTTGGCCTCGTCGCGCAGGTCGTCGGGGACACGATCCTCGTCGAGGATCTCCTGCTCGCGGGGGGCCACCGCGCTGCGCACGAATTGCCTTGTCTGAGCCAGGATCTCGCGGAAGTCCTCGTCGGAGACTTCGGCGATTTCGGCGGTGGCCATCGGCTCCACGCTCCTCTCCCGATCCGGGGCACCCCGGTTCAGGGGAGGATCCTATATCAAATATGATATTTGCCTGATGGGTGCCCGATGGCGGCGATAACAGAGAAGGATGTGTGATCCAGGTGGCGTTGTTGGCAGGTCAGACCGCAGTAATCACCGGCGGAGCGCAAGGACTCGGTCTGGCCATCGCGGAGCGCTTCGTCGCCGAGGGGGCGCGGGTCGTGCTCGGTGACGTCAATCTCGAGGAGACCCAGGTGGTGGCCAAGCAGCTGGGCGGTGACGACGTCGCGATCGCGGTCCGCTGCGATGTCACCCAGTCCTCCGACGTCGAGACGCTGATCCAGACCGCGGTCGAGCGGTTCGGCGGCCTGGACATCATGGTCAACAACGCCGGGATCACCCGGGACGCGACGATGCGCAAGATGACCGAGGAGCAGTTCGATCAGGTCATCAACGTCCACCTGAAGGGAACCTGGAACGGCACCCGGCTGGCCGCCGCCATCATGCGGGAAAACAAGCGCGGCGCCATCATCAACATGTCCTCGGTGTCGGGGAAGGTCGGCATGGTCGGCCAGACCAACTACTCGGCGGCCAAGGCCGGCATCGTCGGCATGACCAAGGCGGCCGCCAAAGAGCTGGCGTATCTGGGCGTCCGGGTCAACGCGATCGCCCCCGGTTTGATCCGGTCGGCGATGACGGAGGCCATGCCGCAGCGCATTTGGGATTCGAAGGTGGCCGAGGTGCCGATGGGCCGGGCCGGTGAGCCCAGCGAAGTCGCCAGCGTGGCCCTGTTCCTGGCTTCCGACCTGTCGTCGTATATGACCGGCACCGTCATGGAAATCACCGGCGGCCGACACCTGTGAGCGGGGTCCGTGAAACCGTCATCTGTGAGCCGGTGCGGACGCCGATCGGCCGCTACGGCGGAATGTTCAAGGCGCTCAGCGCCGTCGACCTCGGTGTCACCGCCCTGAAGGGTCTGCTCGAGCGAACCGGGCTGGCGGCCGACGCCGTGCAAGACGTCATCCTCGGCCACTGCTATCCCAACAGCGATGCGCCGGCGATCGGGCGCGTGGTCGCGCTGGATTCCGGCCTGCCGGTGACGGTTCCGGGCATGCAGGTCGACCGGCGTTGCGGGTCGGGCCTGCAGGCGGTGATCCAGGCCTGCCTGCAGGTCGGCCATGGCGACCACGATCTCGTCGTCGCCGGGGGTTGCGAGAGCATGAGCAACGTCGCCTTCTATTCGACCGATATGCGCTGGGGCGGGGCTCGCGGCGGCGTGCGGGTGCACGACGGGTTGGCGCGGGGACGCACGACCGCCGGCGGACGGCACTACCCGGTGCCGGGTGGAATGCTGGAGACGGCCGAGAATCTGCGCCGCCAGTACGGGATTTCGCGCGAGGAACAAGACGAGCTGGCGGTGCGGTCGCATCAGCGCGCGGTGGCCGCGCAGAAGGACGGCGTCCTCGCCGAGGAGATCGTTCCGGTTGCCGTCCCCACGCGCAGCGGCGAGGAAGTCATCGACGCCGACGAACACCCGCGCGCGGACACGTCGGTGGAGTCGCTGAGCAAGCTCAAACCCGTTCTGCTGAAAGACGACCCGGAGGCGACGGTCACGGCCGGCAACTCCAGCGGGCAGAACGACGCGGCGTCCATGTGCGTGGTGACCACGCCGGAGAGGGCCGACGCGTACGGCCTGAAGCCGTTGGTGCGCCTGGTGTCCTGGGGGGTGGCGGGGGTGGCGCCCAACGTCATGGGCATCGGGCCGGTCCCCGCGACGGAGGTGGCGCTGTCCAAGGCGGGCCTGCAGCTCTCCGACATCGACCTCATCGAGCTCAACGAAGCCTTTGCCGCGCAAGCGCTCGCGGTGATGCGGGAATGGAATTTCGGTGCGGCCGACCATGAGCGGACCAATGTGCACGGTTCGGGAATCTCGCTGGGCCACCCGGTGGGGGCGACGGGCGGACGGATGCTGGCCACGCTGGCGCGCGAGCTCAATCGGCGGCAGGCGCGCTACGGGCTGGAGACCATGTGCATCGGCGGCGGGCAGGGGCTTGCCGCCGTCTTCGAACGGGTCGCATCGAGATGACCGACCCCGGGCTGCCTCTGGACGGCCTCACCGTTGTCGAGGTGTCCAGCTTCGTCGCCGCGCCGCTGTGCGGAATGACCCTGAATCAGCTTGGCGCAGAGGTGATCCGGGTCGACCCTATCGGTGGTGCGTCCGACGTGCAACGCTGGCCGCTGTCGGCGGACGGTACGTCGATCTATTGGACGGGCCTGAACAAGGGAAAGCGTTCGGCCACCATCGATCTGCGCTCCGAAGGCGGCCAGGCACTGGTCCAGCGCCTGATCGTCGAGGGTGACGGCATCGTCGTGACCAACGCGGCCGGGCTGTCCTGGCTGAGCCACGACGTCCTGGCGGCCGAGCGCCCCGACGTCATCCACGTCCAGTTACTCGGGCGCGGTGACGGTTCCACCGGCGTGGATTACACGGTCAACGCCGGCCTGGGCTATCCACTCGTCACGGGCCCGGCCGATCATGCCGGTCCGATCAATCACGTCCTGCCGGCCTGGGACGTGTGCTGCGGACTGTACGCCGCGCTGTCCGTCGTCACCGCCGTCCATCGCCGCGACAAGTCCGGGGCGGGGACGCGGATCAGCCTGGCGTTGGAGGACGTCGCGCTGGCCACCGCCGCCAACCTGGGGTTGCTCACCGAACCTCAGGTCAACGGGACGCAACGCGAACGGCTGGGCAACGCCATCTACGGCCAGTACGGGCAGGACTTCACCAGTCGCGACGGCGGCCGGTTCATGGTCGTCGCCCTGACCAAGCGGCACTTCCGCGATCTGGTCGAGGTCACCGGCACCCAGGACGCTGTGTCGGCACTTGCCGAGGCGCTCGGGGTGGACTTCGGGTCCGAAGGCGACCGGTACCGGTACCAGGACGTGCTGACCGGGTTGTTCGCCACCTGGTTCAACGATCACAGCGCCGACGAGGTCACCGCCGCGCTGTCGAATACCACGGTGCTGTTCGAACGCTACCGCACCTTTGCCGAGGTCGCGGCGGGACCGAAAGTCACTGACAATCCGCTGTTTTCGCGGTTGCGGCAACCGGGCCTCGGCGACTACTTCGCGCCGGGCCTACCGGCGGCGTTCGACGGGATCCATCCCGCCAGCGCGCCGGCGCCCGCCTTGGGACAAGACACCGCCGAGATCCTTCAGCGGTTGCTGGGGCTGACCACCGCCGACGTCGAGCGCCTGACGGACGCCAAGACCATCGCGGGCTGAGCAGCCGGAAGGAAACACAGCACATGACCAAACTCGCCCAGACGCTCGGGCTGACCGAAGTCCAGACCGAAATCATCGCCACCGTCCGGCAATTCGTCGAAAAGGAAGTCATCCCCAACGCGGTTGAACTCGAACGCGCCGACACCTACCCGCAGGCCATCGTCGACCAGCTGCGCGACATGGGTCTGTTCGGGCTGATGATCCCCGAGGAATATGGCGGCCTGGGCGAATCACTGCTGACCTACGCCCTGTGCGTCGAAGAGCTTGCGCGCGGGTGGATGAGCGTGTCCGGGGTGCTCAACACCCATTTCATCGTGGCGTACATGCTGCGCCAGCACGGCACCGACGAGCAGAAGCAACGCTTCCTGCCGCGCATGGCGGCCGGCGAGACGCGTGGCGCCTTCTCGATGTCGGAGCCGGAGCTGGGCTCGGACGTCGCCGCGATCCGGACCCGGGCCCGACGCAACGACGACGGCACCTACACGATCGATGGCCAGAAGATGTGGCTGACCAACGGCGCCACCGCGACGCTGGTGGCAACGCTGGTGCGCACGGACGAGGGCTCGGACAAGCCGCACCGCAACCTGACCGCCTTCCTGGTCGAGAAGCCGGTCGGCTTCGGCGAAGTCGTTCCGGGCCTGCGTATTCCGGGCAAGATCGACAAGCTGGGCTACAAGGGCATCGAAACCACCGAGATGATTTTCGACGGCTACCAGGCCGGCGCCGATGACGTCCTCGGCGGGGCGACGGGGCAGGGCTTTTTCCAGATGATGGACGGCATCGAGGTCGGCCGCGTCAACGTGTCGGCGCGGGCTTGTGGCGTCGGGCTTCGCGCTTTCGAGCTTGCGGTGCGTTACGCGCAACAACGCGAGACGTTCGGCAAGCCGATCGCCGAGCATCAGGCCATCGCGTTCCAGCTGGCCGAGATGGCGACCAAAGTCGAAGCGGCGCACCTGATGATGGTGAACGCGGCGCGGCTGAAGGACTCGGGGGAGCGCAATGACGTCGCCGCCGGGATGGCCAAGTACCTGTGCAGCGAGTACTGCGCCGAGGTCACCCAGCAGAGCTTCCGGATCCACGGCAGCTATGGCTATTCCAAGGAATACGAGATCGAGCGGCTGATGCGCGACGCGCCGTTCCTGCTGATCGGCGAGGGCACCAGCGAAATCCAGAAGAACATCATCAGCAAGCGACTGCTCGCCGAATATCGGGTGTGACACGATGAGCGTTCCGGATTTCGCTGCGCGGCCGCAACTTTCCGAGGACGTTGCGCGCTTGATCCGCAGCAGGATATTCGATGGCACGTACGCCGCCGACTCGTACGTCCGGCTGGATCAATTGGCAGCGGAGTTGGGCATCAGTGTCACGCCGGTGCGCGAGGCGCTGTTCGCGCTGCGCGCCGAGGGTTTGATCGCCCAACAGCCGCGCCGGGGTTTCGTGGTGCTGCCGGTCACCGGACGCGATGTCACCGACGTGGCGAACGTGCAGGCGCACGTCGGCGGCGAGCTGGCCGCGCGGGCCGCGCTCAACATCACCGACGATCAGCTACGCGAGCTCAAAGAGATCCAGGCGCAGTTGGAGAATGCCTATGCCGGTGACGAGCATGAGCACACCGTCGGCCTGAACCACGAATTTCACCGGGCCATCAACATCGCCGCCGATTCGCCCAAGCTGGCGCAACTGATGTCGCAAATCACCCGCTACGCACCCGAATCGGTGTTTCCCGCCATCGAGGGCTGGCCCGAGCAGTCGATGAGGGACCATCGTCGGATCTTGTCCGCGCTGAAAAAGCGTGACGGCGAGCTGGCGCGCGCGGCGATGTCGGAGCATCTCGCCGCCGGCGCGGTCCCGTTGATCGACCACCTCATCGCGCGCGGGGTGGTGACTGGCGGGGACGGATCGCCCTAGCTGGTACCGTCGCCGCCATGGTGGCGAAAGGTGTGCCGATAACTCTGCGGCGGCACGCCGGCCACCCGGCGAAACTGCTCACGGAAATTCGTTGTCGACGCGAAACCCACTTGACGCGCGATCTTTTCGATGCTGTCGGAGGTTCTCTCCAACAGTTGCTGCGCGTGCCTGATCCGGACGTTGTTGACCCATTGCATCGGCGTCTGGCCCGTCTCGTGCTTGAACCGGCGATTGAGCGTCCGCTCGCTACTGGCCGCCCGGCGCGCAATGTCGCGCAACGCCAGCGGCCGGTGCGCGTTGTTCTCGATCCACACCAGTAACTCATCGAGTTCGGTGCTGGACATGCGGCGGTTTCGGATGATGAATTGCGCCTGGCCACCGCTGCGGTGCAGCGGGGTGACGGCCAGGCGGGCGGCATCGGCCGCCGCGGCCGACCCATAATCGCGGGCGACCAGGTG
This sequence comes from Mycobacterium paraintracellulare, assembly GCF_000276825.1. NCBI lineage: Bacteria > Bacillati > Actinomycetota > Actinomycetes > Mycobacteriales > Mycobacteriaceae > Mycobacterium > Mycobacterium paraintracellulare. Next base: position 1,446,909 of record NC_016948.1, read on the forward strand.
CAGGCACAGGTCAAGTCCCGCAGACGCTCCGGCCGAGGTGAGGATCTGGCCTTCGTCGATGTAGAGCGCGTCGGCGTCGACCCTTACGGCCGGGTAGGTCGCCGTCAGCAGTTCGGCCGCCAACCAGTGCGTGGCCGCCCGCTTGCCGTCCAGGATTCCCGCGGCGGCCAAGGTGAAGGCGCCGCTACAGATCGATGCGATCCGAATGCCCTTTTCGTACGCGGACTTCAGCGCGACGATCACGTCGTCGCGAACCGGTGCCGCGGCGTCGTTTCGGCCCGGCACCACGATGGTGTCGGCATCGCCGAGCTCAGCCAAGCCGTAGTCCGTCGCGATCCGGATCGGTCCCGCTGTAACGACGGGTTCGCAGCCACACACGCGCACTCGGTAGCCCGGCGCGCCGTCCTCGAAGAAGACCCGGCCGAACACCTCAATCGCAATGGCAAGGTCGAACGCGATGGCATCGGGCTCAGCCAGGATCGCGACAGCATGCATGGGTTGGCAATATACCGGCGCAACGTGGCAATCCAGCCACTGTTCTCCGGTGCGGCGATGGGTGACCATAGCCGGGTGCATGCGCAAATCGTGTTGTACGACGGGTTCGACCCGTTCGACGTCATCGCTCCGTTCGAAGTCCTGGCCGCCGGTGCCGAGATGGTCGCGGGCGACCTAGCGGTGACGTTGGTGGCGGCCGAGGGGCCCCGCGCCGTGATCAGCGGTACCCGCGGGCTGGCGCTGGCCGCCACCGCCGCGATCGATCCGGCTGATCGCGGCTGGGTGATCGTGCCCGGTGCCAGCGGACCGACCGTCGGGGATCCCGACGACGGTGTCGACACCATCCCGGTGGTCTTGGCCCGGGCGGCCCAGACCGCGCTGACCCCGCTGTTACACAAGGCCGCTGCCAACCCGGAGGTGATTCTGGCGGGGGTGTGTGGCGGCTCGATCATCATGGCGATGTCCGGACTGATCGAAGGCCGCCACGCGGTCACGCATCATCTGGGGTTGGAGCTACTCGAGGCCGCAGGTGTGCATCCGGTCGCGGCCCGTGTCGTCGACGATGGAGATCTGATTACGGCGGGGGGCGTGACGTCGGGCCTCGATCTCGCACTGCATCTGCTTGATCGTGGCTATGGTCCTCGAGTCGCGCACGCTGTCGAGCAACTCTTCGAATACGAACGGCGGGGCACGGTATGGCGACCGGTGGGCCGGGAACCGCTGGAGGTTTAGGGTGAGCATCCAGGGCGACTGGGACGTGACGATCGAGACCCCGATCGGCACGCTGGCAGTCCTGTACGCGTTCACCGAGTTGCGCGGTGGGCTGACGGGCACCGCGACGTACAGGGACGAAACGGTTGCGTTGCAAGACTTTACGAGCGAGTCGACCGAGGGTGGTACCCGGCTGCGGTGGCGACAGGCGGTGACCAAGCCGATGCGGCTGAATCTGGCCTTTGACGTGCTCGTCACGGGTGACGTTCTGAGCGGTCACTCGCGTGCCGGTCGGCTACCGAAGTCGGCGGTATCCGGAGCTCGTCGGTAGGCATCGCCTTCTCTTGTAGCAAAGCCCACTGAGGCATACGCTGCCATCAGGGTGGGCAACGAATGGAGAAGGAGATGGCTCCAACGCCTCGTGCCGTGGCCGGATTCGTTGCGTGCGTGACAGCGATCGCATTCGCGGCGCCCGCACGTGCCGACCTACTCGACCCGATTCCCGGCAACGGCGTGTTTGTCGTGGGGCCCGATATCGCGCCGGGGCTCTACCACACGGGCGGCTCGGGTTCGGCCTTCGGCGTGTGGATAAACAATGTGCCCACGCAGGACTCGATGTGCTCGTGGTTCACCTACAGCACGCCCGATGCGAACAAGGACCATGTGCTGCAGACGAATACCTCCATCGGTCCGATGTACGCGAACATCAATTCCGCGGTCAAGGCCTTCGAGTCGCAGAATTGTCAACCCTGGACGCGGGTCCCCTAGGGCTGATTCGCGTCGATCAACATCTGCCGCAGCCGGCGGATGTCGACCTTCCCGGTGCCGCCCCGTGGAACGTCGTCGCCGGAGTGGAGCAGCAGCCACACCGTGGGTACCTTGAAGGCGCTCAGCAACTTTCGCGCCGACGCATGAAGTTGGTCGCGGGTGAGCGCGTCGTTGCATACCACCGCCGCGCCGACCCGTTCGCCCGCGGCGCCGGGCACGCTGGTGACAAAGGCGTGGTCGACCCCGTCAATGGTGCGCAGCGCGCGCTCGACCTCGCTGGGGTAGACTGTCGCTCCGCTGACCTTGAACATGTCGTCGGATCGCCCGTGGTAGAACAGGAATCCCTGCTCGTCGAGGTGGCCGAGGTCACCGGTCGAATAGAAGCCGTCGGGGGTGAAGAGCTCTTCGCGCCGGCGCCCGCAGATGCCCCGCAGCGTGTGCGGTCCACGGATCTGGATCATGCCGGCGGTTCCCGTCGCGACGGGCATACCGCTTTCGGGGTCCACGACGCGGACTTCCATGCCGGGAAACGGCTTTCCGCAGCTGCCCCACGCCGTGGCGGGCATGTCCGTGTCGGCGGGGTAGCCGCAATACGGCCCGAATGCCTCGGTCATGCCGAACAGCGTCGCGCGCGCCCCGGGCCGAGCGCGCTGCTCGGGCGGCAACAGGGCTTCCAGGCTGCCGGGTCGCAGCGCCGAGAGATCCACGCCGACCGAGCCGGCGTGCCGCGCAAGCGCCTCGGCCTGATCGGGCCAGCCACGAAACAGGGTGACCCGTTCGCGCTCCAGCAGTCTCAGCGTGGTTTCGGGCCGGGGCAATTCTTCGGTCACCAGGGTGGCGCCGGCAAGCAGGACGGACAGGATTCCGCTGCCGAACCCGCCCACCCAGAAGAACGGCATCGGCAGATACAGGCGCGTTTCGCCGCTGATGCAGCGCGCGGCCAGCCCCGATTGCACGGCGCCCAGCGCGTTGCCGTGGGAATGCAGGACGCCCTTGGGTGATCCGCTGCTGCCCGAGGTGAACATGATGACCAGCGCGTCGGCGGGGGTGACCGTTTCGGTCATGGCATCGATGATCCGGCGGGCCCGGTCACTCGCGGGGTCGCTGTCGAGCTGATCGGTCGACCAAACCTGTTGCAACGCCGGAATTTCGGACTCGGGCACCGCCTTGAGGTCGTCGAGGTAGCGATGGCCGCGGAACTCTTCGACGCTCACCAGGAACTGGACGGCGGCGACCCGCAATTGCGCGACGAGTTCGCCGGCCTGCAGCAGCGTGCTCAGCGGCACCAGGACGGCGCCGATGCGTGTCAGGGCGACGGCGATCTGTACCCAGCGGGTGCCGTTGGGCATGATCAACCCGACCCGGCAGCCCTTGCCCACGCCCGCTTCCACAAACACGGCCGCCAGTTCCCTTGTGGTGGAGTCGAGTTCGCGGTAGCTGAGCCGCGACGTGGGATCGATCACCATCGGTGTATCCGCGTCGTGCCGGGCCCGAAACCGCACCAGTTGGTCGATGGTGCTAGGCATCGAAAAGCTTTCTCAGCCGCCGCGTGTCGACCTTGCCGCTGGACAACAGCGGGACATCGGCGCGGGACAGGGAGACAAACCGTTTGGGAATCTTGTACGACGACAGCTCCGCCTTGAGCCGTTCCCGCACGGCCGACTCGTCGAAATCCGGCTGCACGACCACCGCCGCGACCAGCTCGCCCCGTTGGGTATCGGGCACGCCCACCACGTAAGCCTCGGCGCCGGTGACCCGGGTGATCGCCTGCTCGACCTCGGCCGCCGAGACGTTCGCGCCTGCCGTCTTGACCATCGCGCTGAGCCTGCCGACGAAGTAGACGAATCCGTCGTCGTCGGTGCGCACCAGATCGCCGGTGTGAAACCAGCCGTCGGCGTCGAAGCACTCCTCGCGAGAGCGCTTGTAGTAGCCCTGCATCACGTACGGTCCGCGGATGCAGAGTTCCCCGACTCCGGAGGCGTCCTGATCGACGATCATCGTCTCGAAGCCGGGCGCGGGTTTGCCGAATGATCCCCGCCGCGTCTCGGGCTGGTCGGATTCGTCCTCGCTGATCAGGACGACGCTGCCGGCCTCGGTCATCCCGAGCATGTTGTGCCGCAGCTCCGGGTCGGCGGGGCGGGTGTCGGGGGCCATGATCGGGTAGAGGTTGCCGCGCCGCATCGACGACAGATCACGCTCGGCGTAGCTGGGGTGCTCGGCGAGGTGAGCGATGCCGGCCGCGAACCCGTTGGTCATGGTGGGTCGTTCGGCCTCCAACAGGTCGAGCGTGGCCCCGGCGTCGATGGCGTTGGAGCAGACCAGGGTTGATCCGGCCACCAGGGTGGCCAGCAGACCGAACGCGAACCCGCCGATCCAGAAGAACGGCGAATTGCAGAACAGCTTGTCCGAAGCGGTCAGGCCGCGGATCGCGTTGAGGTTCCGCTGATGTCGGAGCAGTGCGCTATGCGTATGCACTACCCCTTTGGGGGTACTGGTTGACCCGGACGTGTAGACGATCGCCAGCGGATCGCAGTCGTAGACAACGTCTTCGCTCGCCCGCAGCAGCGCCGCGTCGACGCTGCCGGCCAGCGCGCGTACCGCGTCGTGCGCAAACGCCGCGTGGCGCAGCTGCGGCACCGCGGCGCAAAACAAGCGGTCGCCGAAATCGAGGTCGGCCCGCGGAATCACCTCGGACAGTCGCTGCACATAGTTGTGAGACCGAAAAGACCTGGCGCTCAGCAGGATTTCGACGTCGCTGTCGACCAGCTGCTCGCGCAGTTCCCGGGCGGTGACGAACGTGGAGAACGGGACCACCACGGCACCGATTCGCGCCGCCGCCAGCATGCCGACGACGAAGTCGCTTCCGTTCGGGTGCAGGAGGCCCACATGGGTTCCCTTACCGGCGCCGAGGGCGATCAGGCCGCGGGCGAGCTCCGCCGACCGGTGATCGGCTTCGGCGTATCCGATGCGGTCGCCGTCGCAGACCAGCAGCGGGTGATCCCCGCGCGCCCGGGCCTGCTGTCGCAACGTCGCGGCGACCGTCACAGGATCAGCGCGCATGGTTGCGCGGCGCCGCGAGCTCGCGGAAGTGTTCCTGGATCGCGCCGAGATCGGGTTTGCCCGACGGCGTTCGCGGAATGGCGTCGACGATCGCGATCTCGGTCGGAATCTCATAGCGCGCCAAGCGCTCTCGCAGATGCACCACCAGCGCGTCGGCGTCGGCCGCACCCGGCTCGCGCAGTTCGACCATGGCGACCGGCGTCTCTCCGAGCCGCTCGTCGGGCCGGGCGATGACCGCCGCGCCGGCCACCGCGGGGTGGCTCTCCAGCGCGGCGCGAACGTCGTCGGGCATAACCTTGAAGCCGCCGCGGATGATCGCCTGGTCGGCGCGGCCGACAATCCAGAGGAACCCGTCGGCGTCGATGCGTGCCATGTCCGTGGTTCGCATCCATAACGCGGCCGGCCCCAGCTGGCCCGGCTTGACCTCCAGCAGGCCGACTTCGTCTGGGCCGAGCGGTGTTCCGTCGTCGGCTACCACCCTGAGCTGAGCGCCCGGATTGGCCCGGCCGACGCTGCCTCGTTTGGCTCGCCAGTACCGCTGATGGTCGGGAAGGGTCCAGCCCGCCACGCCGCCCCCGAACTCGGTTGCGGCATAGGAGGTCAGCACCGGGATGCCGTACTTATCGGTGAAGGCGTCGGCATCATCGGCCGACAGCGGCGCCGTGCCGCAGGTGACGGCCCGGACGCTGTCCAGGTCGGCCGGCGACACGTCCGAGTGCAAGACCGTGCGCAGGGCCGCCGGTACCAGCGATACGGCGCGGGGCCGGTGGGTGCGCACCGCCTCGACCCATGCGTTCAGCTCGAATCGCTCCAACAGCACGAACGGTCGGGCCTCGGCGATGCATTGCAGCACGCGGAATACCCCGCCGATGTGCACCAGCGGCGAGTTCACGATGGCGACGCCGCGCCGCAGCTCGGTGGGTGCCGGCGCGCGGTCGGGTTCGGAGCCCATCACGCTGCGCGCCAACATGTCGTAGGTCAGGTCGATTCGCTTGGGTGGACCCGTCGTGCCGCTGGTCAACATGCGCACCGCGACACCGGTCGACGGGCCTGGCTCGGCGCCGGGTTGCCCGGACACGTCGACGTCGTCGGCCGGTCCCGAGATCGCGACCGTCGGGATGCCCGGCGTCACCAGCGCCGTCAGATCGTCGCGCTCGCCGACGATCAATCGAAGCTGCAGCCTCGCGACATCGGCCTTGGTGCGCTCGTCGCCGCGCGACGGGTTGATGACCACAACGGTTCCGCCGCCCAGCAGCACACCCAGAAAGGCCGCCACGTGCCCCGGCCGGTTGCGCAGCAGCATCCCGACCTCGGCGCCGGCGCTCAGGCCGGCGATGCGCTGCGCCAGGGTGCCGACCTGCTCCCACGAGATCCATTGGCCGCCATACTCGATGGCGCGTGAGTCTGGTTCGAGGTCGAGCACATCGGCGATGCGTTGGATGAGCGAGTGACGCGGCATCAGCGGATCTTCGGTGTGCGTTTGGTGGCCCCGTCGCCGGGAGTCTTCTGCGCGGCCAGTTCCGCGGTGCCCAGCGGGTTTCCCAGCCGGGTGTAGATGAGGCCCTGTTCCAGCGCGGCGCGATACGGCTTGTCCAGCGACTCCCAAATCGCTTTGACCGTGCCCTGAGTCGCCGTTGGCGGCTTGGCGGCGATGGTCGACGCGATCTCGTGGGCGCGGTCCCAGAGCTGGCCGGAAGCGACGACCTCGGAGACCAATCCGATACGCAGCGCGGCGTCGGCGCTGACCCGCTCGTCGTTGCCCATCAGGGCGATGCGCAGCGTCTCGCCGAGGCCGACGCGGCGCATCAGGCCGATCGGCTCCAGCGCGCAAACCAGGCCGGCCGACACGTGGGAGTCGAAGAACGTGGCGTCTTCCGAGCAGATGACCACGTCGGATTCGTTGATGAAGTAGAACGCGCCGGCGGTGCACATCCCCTGGACCGCGCAGACCACCGGCTTCCACATTTTCTGCCATTTGGGACTCAGGGCTTCGCCGGGATCTTCGTGGTTCCAGATGTTTTCGGGCTGCCCATAGGGCGTCTTGATGTCCAGTCCCGCGCTGAACGCCCGGTCGCCGGCGGCGCGCAGCACCACCGCGTGCACGGACTCGTCGAGTTTGACCGTGTGCCAGGCGCGGGCCATCTCCTCACACATGGTGCGGTTGAACGCGTTCAGCTGCTCGGGCCGGTTCAGGGTGATGGTGGCGACGTGATCGGTGGCGTCGACCTCGAGCAGGATGGTTTCGAAACTCATCGGCCTGTTCACCGGCATTGCCAATTCGGCTTGCGCTTCTCGACGAAAGCCTTGGGCCCTTCGGCCGCGTCCTCGGTCCGCAGCACCCGCTCACGGAAGGTTTCGGCGAGTATCTCCGCCTCGTGCAGCGGCACATTCAGGCCCTTGAGGATCGCCAGGCGGGTGCCCCGGACGGCCAGGGGCGCATTGGAATTGACGATGTCGGCGATCTCGTGGGCCCGGTCCAGCAGGCGGTCGTGCTCGACGACCTCGCTGATCAGTCCCAGCTCATAGGCGCGCTCCGCGCTCATCCGCTCGTGCTTGCCCATCAGGGCCATCCGCAGGGCGATCGAGCGGGGCAGCACGCGGGATACCCGAACCAGTTCGCGGCCGGCGACCAGTCCGATGCTGACGTGCGGATCGAAAAAGGTTGCCTGCTCGGAGGCGATGACGATGTCTGTCGTGGTGACCCAATCCATACCGGCGCCACAACAGATTCCGTTCACCGCGGTCAGCACCGGCTTGGCCGTGGTGCGAAAGGGCGGCGTGCCCTCCTGCGGAGCCTCCCATTGGTCATACGTCGACAGGTACGGCCGCTCGTAGATCACCTTGCCGTCTTCGGGGATCTCCTTGACGTCGGCGCCGGTGCAGAACGCGCGGCCGGTGCCCGTGACGATGGTGAGCCAGACGTTGTCGTCGTTTTCGGCCTCGTCGTAGGCGGCCCGCAGTTCGGTGATCATGTGCGGGCTGAGCGCATTGAGGGCGTCCGGGCGATTGAGGGTGATCGTCGCGGTGTGCCCGTCGACCTCGTACTTGATGGTGTCGAACGAATCAGTGGGCATCGGTCATCCCTTCGCTTTGCAGAGAACGTCGAGTGTGGGGCGTATGGACGAATTCGAGGCAGTTCCCGTGCGTAGGTCCCGCGCTCGACGCCCGAGAGCTAGCGTCCACGAAAGTCCGGATCCCGCCGCTGCCGGAAGGCCTCCAGGCCCTCCTTGAAATCGCCTGTCCGGCAAGATAACTCCAGATTGAACAACTCCTGGTTCAGCGACTGGCCCAGCGTCGCATGCTGTCCGAAGTTCATGGCCTGCTTGGCCAGCCCGATCGCCGCCGTCGGACCGGAGGCCAGCCGGGCAACCAGCTCCTCGGCGGCGCGGTCGAGGTCGGGGCCGCTCACCGACTGGTGAATGAGCCCCCAGTCGGCCGCGTCGTTCCCGCTCACCTTCTCTCCGAGCAGCAGCATCCGCCGGGCCCGCGCCAGGCCGACGAGCCGCGGCACCAGCCAGGTGGACCCCGAGTCCGGGCTGAAGCCGCGGTCGAGGAACGGCTCCCAGAACACCGCGTCGTCGGCGGCCACGGTGAAGTCAGCGGCCAAGGCGAGATTGCAACCGAATCCCACGGCCCATCCGCGCACGCTGCACACCACCGGCAGCTGAATGCCGGCGACGAGTTCGATCACGCGGTGAGCGGCATGGGGAACCCGGCGCACCAGATCACCGGTGCGGGGACGTTGGCCGCCGGGATCGTTGGCGGCCACCCAGTCGGAGCCGGCGCAGAAATCGTCTCCGGCCCCGCGGAGGTGTACGGCGCGCAGCGAGTCGTCGGACGCGGCAACCGTCAGCGACTCGACCAGAGTTCCGATCATCAACTGCGTCAACGAGTTACGCCGGGATGGGCGATCAAGCGTCACCCGTAACACCGCACCGTCTCGGTGCACTGTTACCGACCCCTCGGCTCCGGCCGAGCCGGCCCCTTGACTCACCGTCGATCCGGCCTTTCTCCGCCGATACGGTTACCCATACAGTAGGCAATACGATTGATACGCTGTATAAGTTAGCAAGGATACGCTGCCTGCGAAACTACCCAGGTGAAAGAGAGAATCATGGCCCGCGCCGACGACGATGCAGAGCGTAAGCGATGAGGAGGAGTGGCGCCGATGGTCGCGCCGACGACAACGCCAGATTCGGCGAGGCGCCGCTTGACCAGACCGTGGCCGCCGCCGCCGCCATGCGCCGCCTGAGCTCGCTGCTGGTGTCGCTGGAACATCCGCACCCGGCGGTGGATGCCATGTTGGAGAAGTTCACCGAGTGGGAGCGCGAGTTGTCGGCCGCCGCGCCGGCGGACAACGCACCGCGCATCGGCGAACTGCCCGACGATCCCCGGCGCGTCTACCTCAATCACGCCACCGACATCGGCGCCTACAACCCGTGTTTCCCCGAGTACCGGTTCACCGAATTCGATGCCGAGAAGGCAACGGGAGGAGTCGAATTCCCGGTGATCTACGAAGGGCCACCGGGACTGGTGCACGGCGGATTCCTGGGCGTCTTCTTCGACTGCGTGATCCAGCACCACAATTGCGTCACCGGCCTTTCCGGCAAAACCCGGTCCTTGGCCGTGACGTTCCGCAGACCGACACCGGTGTTGACGGAGCTGCGATTCGACATCGCGCGCTCGGAAGGCGAACGGGGTATCACGTCGACCGCGCGACTGTGGCTCGACGACGAAGTGCTGTGTACGGGCGAGGTCAACACGTTGGCGTCACGGCCCGAGAAGCTTGCCGGATCGCGGTTCGGCAGGCGCCGAAAGGAGTCCGATAAATGACCGCTTCGAGCACCTCTGACGATCGCGTGCTCTTCGACATCGATCAAGACCGGCGCATCGCGACGGTCACGCTGAACAATCCCCAACAGCGGAACTCCTATGACGCCAGCATGCGCGAGGCCGTCGCCCGTTGCCTGGACCGGGTGGCCGATGACGACGACCTCACGGTGGTGTTGTTGCGCGGAGCCGAGGGGGTCTTCTCCACCGGGGCCGACATGAACAATGCGTACGGCTGGTACGGCGACAAGGCCAAGGCGTCCGACGATGCGGCAGCCAAGCGTCGCCCGAGTCAGCGTCGCCGACTTGCCGTGGACCGCAAGTCTTTTGGCTTCTATCACAATTTCATGGGTTTCCCCAAGGTCACGGTGGGGGAGATCGCCGGCTACGCGCTGGGTGGCGGTTTCGAGATGGCCCTGATGACCGATATCTCCGTCATCGCGCGGGACACCAAGGTCGGCATGCCGGCAACCCGCTTCCTGGGCCCAGCGCTGGGCAGCTTGCACATGTTCTTCCACCGGCTCGGGCCGGTGCTGGCGCGGCGCCTGCTGTTGACCGGTGACATCATCGAGGCGGGCGCGATCGAACATCTCGGAATCTTCACGGACACCTGCGATCCCGGCGCGGTGACCGCCCGGGCGCGCTACTGGGCCGAGAAGGCGGCGAAGATGCCGGCCGACGGGGTCGTCATCGCCAAGGAGGCGTTCCGGCTTGTCGAGCAGAGCCAGGCGTATCAGGGCGAGGAGGTCGCCAGCTACCTGTTCCACGCCTTCGGCACCAACCTGCAATTCGGGCCGGGCGAATTCAACTTCGTCAAGACCCGCGCCCAGCACGGCGCCAGGGAGGCCTTCCGGCTACGCGACGAGCACTTCTACGTGCCCGAACCCGAGGCGTGACAAGCGGTTTCGGTTAGGTCAGCGATTCGCTGGCGCCTTGGACCGACCTCGCGCGGTCGGCGACTTGCGCTGGCGGCTCGCCCCCGCCTTGCCTTTGGCTGCGTTGCTCTCGTCGATCAGCCTGCTGGCGTGATCGAGGATGCAGGTGAGGCCGTACTCGAAATTGGTCTCGTCCGGGGCGCCGATGCGGTGCCCGATTCGGGTGACTTGGGAAAGGAGCGGGGTCTTTTCGGGGTCGATGGCAACGGCGTCCTCGATGGCGCGGGGTCCGATATCCGACGACTGGTTTTTTTCGTACAGCCGTTGCAGCACCACTGATCCGCGGACGTGAACCGAAACCGCCGAATAGGTGTCGAACGCGTCCTCCGGCGACAAGCCGGCCTCCACCAGATTGGAAACTGCCTTTTCCATCTCCTGTGCGCCCATCCGTGCCGCTTTCGGAGACAGTGCCGCGCGAATCAGAATCAGGTCGCACAGAATTGGGTTGCCCATGAACGTCTTACGCATCAAGCGCGCGTGGTTGCGCAGGGTTTCCCGCCAGTCGCTGGCTTCGACATAGGGAGTGGCGAACACATACTTGCTCAGGGCGCGGTCAGTCATCGCGTTGAGCAGGTCGTCCTTCTTGCGGAAGTACCAGTAGATGCTCGTCACACCCACGCCGAGATGTTTGCCGAGCAGCGGCATGCTCAGGTTGTCGATCGACACCTCCTCGGCGAGTTCGAATGCGCCGCTGATGATGTCGTCGGGATTGATGGACCCGCGTTCGCGTCGCTGACGCTTATCGGCGGTTGCCTGTTTTGCCACTACGGGCACCTCCATCAAAATCTGTTTCGTGCATGAGGTCTGCCGGCCGCGTTGCCGGTAAAATCGAATTTACCGGCTCTTCGGTACTGACCTGCGTATACGCTTTCGTGTCGTAATTTCCCTCTGCTACTGTAATACCTATCGTAGGCTTTTTGGTAAATCGGCTGGACAGGCGAAAATGGCCAGGTTAGAGCTGCGGGTCAAGCAATGGATCTAGGGCTGGCAAATGCCGCCGCGGTGGTGGTCGGCGGTAGCCGCGGCATGGGTTTGGCCACCGCGCGCTGCCTTGCCGACGAGGGGGCCCGGGTAGCGGTCGTCGGGCGCAGCCGTGACGCGCTGGATTCCGCGGTGACCGATCTCACGCAACGGGGTAGCCCGGACGCCCTCGGGCTCGTCGCCGACATCGGCGACGACGCCGCCGTCGGCACGGCTTTCGGTGAGCTTTCCCAGCGCTGGGGCGGCGAACTCAACGCTCTGGTCATCACGGTGGGGCCGGGCGCCGCGGGTACCTTCGAGGATTTGACCGACGACCAATGGCGTCAGTCGGTTGAAGACGGGGTGCTGGGCATGGTGCGCTGTGTGCGGGCGGCGCTACCGCTGCTGCGTAAGGCGCAGTGGGCGCGGATCGTGAACTTCTCGGCGCACTCGACTCAGCGACAAAGTGTCATGCTGCCCGCGTACACGGCGGCGAAATCGATGCTGACGAGCGTATCGAAGAACCTGTCCCTGCTGCTGGCCAAGGACGAGATCTTGGTCAACGTGGTATCGCCGGGCAGCATCGCATCGGAATCACTGGTCGGCTGGGCGAATTCGGTCGGCGTCGACGGCCATGATCCCTATGCCCTGATGGAGGCCATCGGCAAGCATTTCGGTCATCCCGCGCACATGCCACGGGCGGGCCTCCCCGAAGAAATCGGCCCGGTCGCAGCGTTTCTCGCCTCGCGCCGCAACTCCTACATGACCGGAGCCAACATCAACGTCGACGGCGGTTCGGACTTCACCTGACTTCCCTGACCGTGGGTCGAAGAAATCGATTGGCAGACAGAAGGAGTCGACTGTGGCTACGGCAGCAGAGGCACGCGCGTGGGCGCCCGGCGCATTGCGGGGGATCGGTGACTCCCTCTACACCCCGTTCTGCGGGACCGACGGCGACGACATCGACTGGGACGCCTACCGGACACTGGTGCGCTACTGCGTCGGCGATCTCGGGCACCCGATGTTGTGGTGCACCAGCGGCATTGCCGAATTCTGGTCGCTGACCCTCGACGAGCGGAAACGCCTGCTGGAGGTTGCGGTAGAGGAGGCGCGCAGCATCAATCCCGGTGTGGTGGTGCAGGCCTGCACGGCGGCGATGTCGGCGAAGGACTGTTTGGAACTGACTCTGCACGCCCAGGAAGCGGGCGCCGACATCGTCTACATCCAGACGCCGATGATGGAGGCCCACGGCGGCGAAGGCGTGCTCCGCTTTTTCCAATACGTGGCTGCGCGCACGAATATCGCTCTGGGCATGTTCAATTCGCCGTCCTCGGGCTACGTGTTGACGCCGGCCGAGAGCGCACGCATCTACCACGAGGTGCCCGCGGTGTGCGCCACCAAGGAGGGCGCCTTCCGGCCGGCGGCCAGCCGCATGCTTCATCAGCTGGCGCCCGGTCTGGCCGTGTGGGAATGCGACAAAACGGTGTACCGGGCGGGGTGGCTGCGCGACGGGATCGTGTGCCCGGCGCAGCTGGGTACCTCGGGCTACCTGTTCGAGACGCCCGAGCGGCGATTGTTCTCCGAGTATTGGGATTTGGTGCAGAGCGACAAGCTCGTCGAGGCCATGGACTACGCCCGCGAATCCGGGTTGGATCAGTTCGACCTCGACGTCGGATCGTGGTGGACGTGCTATCCGGGGCGCGCGGACTACTTCACCCACTGGGGCGGCGCGTTCAAGTACGCCGCGTCGCTGCTGGGGTTGCCCATCGGCGCGTATCCACATTCCCGCCCGCCGCAGGCCGAATTACCCGCGGAGGCGAAGGCCCAGATCGAGCACGCCTACCAGCGCCTGGGTTTGATCCAAACGGTGTTGCAGTAGAAGGGATTACCACGCGAAGCGAGCCCGGTTAGGAACCGGGCCCGCTCGCTCAGACCGACCGTCTACTGCTGTTCGGCCCGCTCACGCTGCTCGTACGCCTTGGCCTTGCCGCGGGCCTTATCGGCGGCGGCTTCCTTTTTCCCGGCGCTGCGCTGCGCATCCGCCTTGTCCTGTTGGGCCTTGCCCTCTTCGATCAGGTCGTTGTGGCCGATGATGATGCCGATGACCTGCTTGGTCCTCCCGAGGACGTCTTCCACGATGCCCCGGACGAGTTCGACCGGTCCGCTCTTGGTGTCAACCATTGCCTCTCCTTCCCCCATGTGATGATCGGCTCCTCTACGCGTTCCCGATCCCGGGGTCGACGCAAACATGGGTCAGCGTGTCGATCGCCACATCCCGTCGCCGCCCCTCGGCCTAGGGGGTGATCACGGCGCCAAGCGGACGCCCAAAATCGCTGTTTAGTCGCCGTTCACGGGGGTGTGGACGCAGTTGTGGAATGCGGTACCGATAGGTATACAGTATGGGTACAAACTCGCCAGTTGGTCAGCTATGAGGGGACGGTCATATGGGCGCCGCCGACCGTGTGGTCACCGATGAGGCGGTGCTGTATGAAACCACCGAAACCGGTGTTGCGGTCGTGACCTTCAACCGTCCCGAGCGCCTCAACGCCTGGGGCCCCGACATCTCGAGGGGCTTCTACGCAAGCATCGACCGCGCCGAAGCCGACCCCGCGGTGCGGGTGATCGTGTTGACGGGTGCCGGCAAGGGATTCTGCGCGGGCGCGGACCTGGGTGGCGCGGGATCCATCGACGAAAAACTCGGCGACGGCGACACCGACGTCACCAAGCTGGTCGGCGACCGCCACCCGCATTTCCTCACCGAGCTGCGCAAGCCGATCATCGCCGCGGTCAACGGCGCCTGCGTCGGGATCGGCCTGACGCACGCCCTGATGTGTGACGTCCGGTTCGCGGCCGCCGGAGCCAAATTCGCCACCGCGTTCACCCGGCGGGGCTTGATCGCCGAGTACGGCATCTCCTGGATCCTGCCGCGGCTCGCCGGCTGGGGCGCGGCGATGGACTTGCTGTTGAGCGGGCGCACGTTCTTCGCCGAGGAGGCCGCGCAACTCGGACTGGTCAAGGACGTCGTCGCGCCCGAACAACTGATGTCGCGCGCCCTGGCATACGCCGACGACATCGCGCGCAATTGTTCACCGGCGTCGCTGGCGGTCATCAAGCGGCAGGCCTACGGCGACGCGCTGCGCGATGTCGCCGATGTCAGCGCCCGCGCCGAAACACTCATGCACGAGTCGCTGCTGCGGCCCGACGTTGTCGAAGGCATCACCAGCTTCCTGGAGAAGCGGCCACCGCGGTTCCCGCCATTGGCCACCTAACCAGCCGGAAAGGAACATCATGACCACCCTGAACTATCGAGCGATCGACGTCGACAATCACTACTACGAACCGTTGGATTCGTTTACCCGCCATTTGGACAAGCGGTTCAAACGGCGCGGTGTCCAGATCGTCAGCGACGGCAAACGCAGCTGGGCCTTGATGGGCGACCGCATCAACCACTTCATCCCGAACGTCACCTTCGACCCGATCATCGTGCCGGGCTGCCTCGACCTGTTGTTCCGCGGCGAGATCCCGGAAGGCGTCGACCCGGCCTCGTTGATGAAGGTCGAGCGGCTCGCCGAGCACCCGGAGTACCAGAACCGCGACGCCCGGATCGCGGTGATGGACACCCAGGACATCGAGACGGTGTTCATGCTGCCGACGTTCGCGTGCGGAGTTGAAGAGGCGCTCAAACACGACATCGAGGCGACGATGGCCTCGGTGCACGCATTCAACCTGTGGCTCGACGAGGACTGGGGCTTCGACCGTCCGGACCATCGCATCATCTCCGCCCCGATCATCTCGCTGGCCGATCCGGTCAAAGCCGTCGAAGAGGTCGAGTTCGTGTTGGCGCGCGGCGCCAAGCTGGTCCTGGTGCGGCCCGCGCCGGTGCCCGGGCTGGTCAAGCCGCGGTCGCTGGGCGATCCCAGCCACGATCCGGTGTGGGCCAGGCTGGCCGAAGCGGGAGTGCCGGTGGGATTCCACCTCTCCGACAGCGGTTACCTGGCGATCGCAGCGCTGTGGGGCGGGAAATCGACTTTCGAGGGCTTCGGCGCGAAGGATCCGCTGGATCAGGTGCTCCTGGACGACCGGGCCATTCACGACACCATGGCCTCGATGATCGTGCACGGCGTGTTCACCCGCCACCCGAAACTCAAGGCGGTCAGCATCGAAAACGGGTCCTACTTCGTGCATCGGCTGATCAAGCGCCTCAAGAAGGCGGCCAACACCCAGCCCCAGTATTTCCCCGAGGACCCGGTGGAGCAGCTGCGCAACAACGTGTGGATCGCCCCCTACTACGAGGACGATCTGCCGGAGCTGGCCGAGGTCATCGGCGTCGACAAGATCCTGTTCGGTTCCGACTGGCCGCACGGGGAAGGACTCGCATCGCCGGTGTCGTTCGCCGAGGAGCTGAAGGGCTTCAGCGAGTCCGATGTTCGAAAGATCATGCGAGACAACGCCATAGACCTCCTAGGCGTCCAAGTCGGTTCGGCTGCTTGATTACCGGGGCGCGGTTACTTCCGTGAGCGAATGGACCATCGGCGCGGTGCTCGACGAGATCGCCGCCGTCATTGGCGACCGGACGATGACGGTGTGCGGCGACCGTCGCAGCACCTTCGCCGAGTCGGCGGACCGCACCCGCCGGCTGGCGAACTTCCTGGCGAGCAAGGGATTCGGCGCACACCGGGAGCGGGCGGAACTGCAGAACTGGGAATGCGGGCAGGACCGGGTCGCGCTGGTGATGCACAACGATCTGTACCCCGACATGGTCATCGGGTGCCTCAAGGCCCGGACCGTCCCGGTGAACATCAACTACTACTACACCCCGCGCGAGGTCGGTGAACTTCTCGATTACGTACAGCCCCGGGCGGTCATCTACCACCGGGCGCTGGGCGCCCAGTTCGCCGACGTCCTCGCCCGCGATGGCGCGGACTTGCTGATCGCGGTCGACGACGGCAGCGAGGCCCCGCACCTACCGGGTGCGGTGTCGCTGGAAGACGCCCTGGCGCAAGGGGATACCGACCAGCGCGTCGTCGGGTCGCCGGACGACCTGCTGATGATCTGCACCGGCGGCACGACCGGCCGGCCCAAGGGTGTGCTGTGGCGGCAGTCCGACATCTATGTGTCGTCGATGGTGGGGGCAGACCACGCCTGCGCTGAGGAGATTCACGACAAGGTGCGCGGGGCGGCCGGGGCGCCGTGGTTCGCCGTGTCGCCGCTGATGCACGCCGCCGGCATGTGGACGGCGTTCTCGGCGATCATGGCCGGCACGCCCGTGGTGATGTACGACACCGGCAAAAAGCTCGACCCCCGAACGGTTCTCGAAACGGCGCAGCGCGAGAAGGTCGGCTTGATGACCATGGTCGGCGACGCCTACGCGGCGCCGCTGGTGACCGAACTGCGCCGCGGCTCCTATGACCTGTCGTCGCTGTACGCGATCGGCACCGGCGGCGCCGCGACGAACCCGAAATACCAACGCGCCCTGGTGGAGTTGATCCCCCAGGTCACGGTGATCAACGGGTACGGCTCGTCGGAGACCGGGAACATGGGATTCGGCCACAGCCGGCGCGACACGCAAACCGACACGTTCACCCTGCGGGAGGGTGGACTGGTCCTCTCCGAGGACTACACCCGCTTTCTCCGTCCAGGCGAGGCCGAGGTGGGCTGGGTCGCCAGGGAGGGACGAATCCCGTTGGGGTACTTCAACGATCCCGACGCAACCCGCAAGACCTTTCCCGAGATCGACGGCAAGCGGGTGGTGATATCGGGCGACCGCGCCGCGCTGGAGGCCGACGGCACCCTGCGGCTGTTCGGCCGGGACTCGCTGGTGGTCAACACCGGCGGCGAGAAGGTCTTCGTCGAGGAAGTCGAAGAGGTGCTGCGCGCCCACCCGGCGATCGCCGACGCGCTGGTGGTCGGGCGCCCCAGCGAGCGCTGGGGAGAAGAACTCGTCGCCCTCGTCGAACTCCGGGCAGACGCCGCCGCGACGGCAGACGAGCTGCACACGCTGTGCACCACGCAACTGGCACGGTTCAAGGCGCCCAAGGAATTCCTGTTCGTCGAGCACGTCCAACGCTTGGGCAACGGCAAGGCCGATTACCGTTGGGCGAAACGTCACGCAACAGCAAAGGCGCCGATGTCCACATGAAAGCAATCGATTGCCTGGTCAACGTGCACTTCGGCGAGACCGAGAAGCAACCGACCTGGATGCTCAAGGTGCGTGACGACTACTTCAAGGGGCCGGAGTCCATGTTCGCGCCCGTCGAGCTGACCGAGTTGCTCGACGAAATGGACGCGCACGGCGTGCGCAAGGCCATCCTGATGGACAACCTCGCCAAGCCGTCGGTGACGGCGCGCAAATTCGTCGAGGACAAGCCCGAGCGGTTCGCCCTGGCCATGGGCGGGGTGAACCTGCTGCGGCCGATGCCCTCCCTGCGGGAGCTTACTGCCGTCGTCAACGACCTGCCCGTGGCGTATGCGGCTGTGGGGCCGAGTTTTTGGGGGGACGGCCAGTACCCGCCCAGCGACGCCGTCTACTACCCGCTCTACACCAAATGCGCCGAGCTCGAGCTTCCGCTGTGCATCAACACCGGCATCCCCGGGCCGCCCATCCCCGGGGAGGTGCAAAATCCGATCCACCTCGACCGGGTGTGCGTGCGGTTCCCGGAACTGAAACTGTGCATGATCCACGGCGCGGATCCCTGGTGGGACATCGCGATCAGGCTGCTGATCAAGTACGCCAACCTGCGCCTGATGACGTCGGCGTGGTCGCCGAAACGGTTACCGGAGAGCCTGCTGCACTACATGCGGACGCGCGGTAAGGGCAAGGTGATCTTCGGTTCCGACTGGCCCGTCCTGAAAATGCACCGCGTCGTGCCCGAGGCCGCCGCGTTGGACTTGCCCGCCGACGTCCTCGAAAACTATCTCTACAACAACGCCCAGGAATTCTTCTTCAGTGGCCAGGAGGAACGCTGAGTATGGACCGTTACGAACTACGTAGGCTCGACTACAGCCTGACGTCGGATCATGAGGCGTTGCAGGCCGCGTACCGCGATTTCTTCAAGACGCATTGCCCGATCGAGACCGTGCGCGCCGCGGAGGAGACCGGCTTCGACAAGAACCTCTGGGAGCGGTTGTGCGCCATGGGCGCAACCACGATGGCCGTGCCGGAATCCGCGGGCGGAGACGGCGCGACGCTCGTCGACCTGACGCTCGTGGCCGAGGAGATCGGCCGGTCGCTGGCGCCGGTGCCGTGGATCGACCAGGTCTGCGCCGCGCGCCTGCTGGCCCGACTCGGCGCGGCGGAACCCGATGTGGTCCAGGGCACGCGACTGGCCGCGTTCGATCCCCAGCACGACAGCGCCTCCGGGGCGCGGCTGCTGCCCACCGGGTCGATCGCCGACCAGATCGTCGTGCGCGACGGCGAGGACGTCGTCGCGCTGAGCTTCGGCACCCGCCCGGCGAAGGTGGACAACATCGGTCGGCTGCCGATGGCCTGGGTGGATCCGGCCACCGCCGACACCCGAACCGTCCTGGCCAGCGGCCCTGGGGCGGCGGCGGAATATCAACGCGCGCTGGATGAGTGGCGGGTGCTGTCGGCGGCCGCGTTGGTGGGCTTGGTGGAAGAGACCATGACCATCGCCGCCGAGTTCGCCAAGACCCGCTACACGCTGGGCGTGCCGATCTCGACGCTGCAGGGCATCTCCCATCCACTGGCCAACATCGCCATCACCGTGCAGGGCGGCCGCAATCTGGCGCGGCGCGCGGCCTGGTTCCTCGACAACGAGCCCGACGAACGCCCCGAGTTGGCGCCCTCGGCGTTCGTGTTCATGGCGGAAGAGGCGCCCAAGGCCGCGACCATGGCGGTGCATGTGCAAGGCGGTCTTGGTGTTTCGGCGGAGGCGGCCGCGACGGCCTATCTTGTGCGTGCCCGCGGCTGGGCACTGGCCGGCGGGGATCCCGGGGCCAGCGCGAAGTACATCGGCGAACTCGTCGCGGCGCGCGAAGGCAACTCGAGGAAGGGCGCATAGTGGATTTCTCACGTGTCACGCTGTCCGACGACGATCGGCGTTTCCTCGACGAAGCACGCGAATTCCTGCGCACCCATGTGACCGAGGACGTCAAGCGCCGGGACCGCGAGACCGGCGACAACTTCGACGAAGGGGTGCACCTGGCGCTGGGCGCCGCCGGATACCTGGAACGCGAATGGAAGCCGGAAGCCGAAGGCGGCTTCAGCCGCGTGCATCGCCGCATCTGGGAACTCGAGAAGCGGCGCGCCCACGTGCCCTGGGTGACCTGGGGCACCACCGCCATGGTGGCGCGTTCGGTCGCGCGGTTCGGGTCGAGCGAATTGCGGGACGAGGTGCTGCCGGGCGTCTTCAGCGGGCACGTTCGGCTGTGCCTGGGCTACACCGAACCCGAGGGCGGATCCGACATCGCCACCTGTAAGACCCGCGCGGTGCGGGACGGGAACGGCTGGATTATCAATGGCTCCAAGATGTTTACCACCGGTGCCCACAACTGCCGGTACGTTTTCCTCATCACCAACACGGACCCGACTGCCCCCAAGCACAAGAGCCTGACCATGTTCCTGGTCCCGCTGGACTCCCCGGGCATCGAGATCCAGGGCATCCGCACCGTCGATGGCGATCGCACCAACATCGTCTACTACAGCGACGTGCGCGTCGACGACAAGTACCGGCTGGGCGACGTGAACGCGGGCTGGACGGTGCTGCGCGAGCCGCTCAACGTCGAGCACGGCGCGGTGGCGGCCGCCCCCGACGGGCTACAGGACGTGTCGATCATGATGCATCAGGCCGGGTTCATGGCCGACGCGCTGGACAAGGCCGCGGGTAAGGTGTCAGAGCGGGATCCGAACGGGCGCAGGCTCATTGACGATGCGGCGGTGGCGTACCGGTTGGGGCGCAGCGCCGCGCGCATGGAAGCGGCGCTCAGTGCGCCCAGCATTTTCGGCCGTGTCGCCCTCGCGCAGACGATGCGTGACATCTCCCCGGACCTGATGGACATCCTCGGCACGGCGTCCGCGCTGCCGATCGGCACCGACGGCGCGGCCGACGACGGCGCCGCGGAGTACGTGTTCAGGTTCGCGCCGCTGGTCGGGATCTACGGCGGCACCCTCGAGGTGTTCCGCAACATGATCGCGCAGTACGTGCTGGGCCTGGGCAAGCCGGCCTACGCGCCGGTCGCGCAGAAGGCTTCCTAGCGCTCGGCGGGCTTAACCTGTGCCGGCGAGGGCGGGCGGGTTGACGGCGTCCGGGTCGGGGTTGGCGATCGGCAGGCCCATGAACCGGCGCGCGTTGTCGCCCATGAAGTCATAGGTGCGCCGCTCGTCCATGTTGTCGGCGTATTTCCAGAAGCCCTTGGGTTCGGCGAGGCCTTCGGGGTGCGGGTAGTCGGAGCCGAACAGCACTCGGTCCCATCCCACCGTGTCGACGACGTCGGCCACGCAACCCTCCCAGAACGGGCTCACCCAGATGTTGCGGCGGAACACGTCGTGGGGATGCTCCGGGAAGTTCTGTGGCATCTTCTTGTATAGGTCTTCAAAGTCGTTGAACAACGGGAAGATCCACGAACTGCCGTTCTCGACGCTGGCGATGCGCAGCTTCGGGAACCGGGTCAGGGTCCCGTGGCAGATCAGGCTGGTGATCATGTCGGCAATTTCGCGGTGCCCCAGCACCATCCAGCGAAATGCGCTCATGGCCATGAAATTCTGGGTGTGGGGCGGTTCCCACGTGCCGACGTAATCGTCCAGCGGAGGGTAGCTGGCATGCAGCACGATCGGCAGGCCCGCGGCCTCGACATCGCGCCAGAACGGGTCGAATTCGGGCAGCGCCGGCGACCGCCAGCCGTGGACGCCGTTCACGGGACCCGGTTTGATCAGCGCGGCGCGGACGCCGTTGGCCAGAAGGTAGTCCAGTTCGCGCTGCGCGGCGTCGACCTCAGACAAGTTGATGATGGGTGTGGAGAAGACGCGGTCGCCGTAGTTGTAGGTCCAGTGTTCGGCCATCCACTGGTTCAACGCGTGGATGATCGCCAGTGTGAGCTCGGGGTCGTCGGCCGAGGAGTGCTCGACCAGGCTGGCCAGCGTGGGGTAGTTCAGCGCCTCGACGACACCCTGGCGGTCGAGTTCGGCCACCCGATCGACCGGGTTACGGGTCGCGGCCGGCGCCGCGATGGCCGGTCCCTGCATCTCGCGCAACGTGAGGCCCTCGGTGTTTTCCCCGGCGAAGAACTTCTCGTGCGCGCCGGGGGCCGCGACGCGTTCGAACGTCGGGTTGGGGATGAAGTCACTGACCTTGTTGTTGATCACGATGCGGGTTTGCCGCCCGATCTGGGCGAATTGGACGGCCCGCGAATACCTTTCCGGAAGGTATTTCGTCAGCGCTTCGGGCGTTTCGTACATGTGCTGGTCGGCGTCGAAGATCGGCGCTCCGGTGAATTGGGTGGATTGAGCCACGGGGATGGGTGCCCTTTCTTGCGTGAGCAGATGCAAAAGCACGGAACGCAAAGGCGTGTCGGGTGCTTTGGTGTCTGCTTGCGCTAGGTGGTCAGGATGGTGGCCGCGGCGGTACCGGGCGCACCGTAGAGCTGAGCGAATCCGACGCGTGGTTCACCGGCCACCTGAAGATCGCCGGCTTCGCCGCGGAGTTGGCGCACCAGCTCGTGAATTTGCCGCAGGCCCGACGCCCCGATCGGTTCGCCGTTGGCGATCAGCCCGCCGTCGGTGTTGACCGGCATCGAGCCGGTGATCTCGGTGGCGCCGTCGGCCAGCAGCTTCTCCTGCTCGCCGTCGGCGCAGAAACCGCATTCGGCCATGTGGATGATCTCGGCGCCGGCGTCAGTGTCCTGCAGCTGAATGACGTCGACGTCTTCCGGTGCGACACCGGCCTTTTCGAACGCGGCCTTCGCGGCATACACGGTCGGCGCCACGTCCTCGTCGACCGGGGCGAAGGTGGTGTTCACCTCGTAGGCGCCGTAGCGACGGGTGCGTACCTCGACCGCCCGCACGAAGATCGGCTTGGCGGTGTAGCGGTGCGCGATGTCGGCGCGGCACATGACCACGGCGGCGGCGCCCTCGTCGGGCGCACAGAACATGTACTGGGTGAGCGGGTAATTCAGCATCGTCGAGTTGAGGATCTCGTCTTCGGGAATCGGTTTGCGCCGAAACGCGTTCGGGTTCCGCGCGCCGTTGCGGAAGTTCTTGGCTGCCACCTTGGCCAGCGTCTGCTGGGAGATGCCGTGCTCGTGCAGGTAGCGGTTGGCTTTCATGCCGAAGAACTGGGTGGTGAGGTACTGGCCGTTCTCGGCGTACCAGCGCGGCATCCCGACCAGGGCCGGGTCCTCGGTGAACGCGCCGCGCGGATGCTTGTCCAGGCCGATGGCGATTCCGATGTCGTAGTCGCCCAACCGGATTCCGTCGGCGCAGGCCTTGGCGGCGCTGGCAGCAGTCGCGCAGGCGTTGAACACGTTGGTGAAGGGGATGCCCGAGAGCCCGACCATGCCGACGATGGCATCGGGGTTGGCGACGGTCCAGCTGCCCCCGGTGGCGGCCTGGATGTCCTTCCACTGCACGCCCGCGTCGTCGACCGCGAGCCGAATCGCGTCGACGCCCATCTCCATCGCGGACTTGCCCTCGAAGCGACCGAAGGGGTGCAGGCCCACGCCGATGATCGCGACGTCATTCATGTGCGCCACTCCTCCTCATCACTGCGTTCTGCATCGTCGTCGGCGCGATTCATGTGCGCCACTCCTCCTCATCACTGCGTTCTGCATCGTCGTCGGCGCGATTCATGTGCGCCACTCCTCCTCATCACTGCGTTCTGCATCGTCGTCGGCGCGATTCATGTGCGCCACTCCTCCTCATCACTTCGTTTTGCATCGTCGTCGGCGCGATTCATGTGCGCCACTCCTCCTCATCACTTCGTTTTGCATCGTCGTCGGCGCGATTCATGCGATGGCTCCTGAATCTTTGAGTTCGGCGATGCGGTCCCAGTCCATCCCGAGTTCCATCAGGACGATTTCGGTGTGCTCGGATGCTTGCGGGGCCCGGGTGGTGACGAGCGGTTCGTGGTTGAACTGCACCGGCCCACGGACGACCTTGAACGGTGCACCGCCGTCGTTGGACTCGACTTCGACGATCATGTCGTTGGCGATGGCTTGCTCGTCGTCGGCCAGATCGAGGAGGCTCTGAAACGGCGCCCACTGGCCTTTCATCGTTTTCAGGTGTTGTCGCCAGTAGTCGAAGGGCTTGCCGGCGAAGGCCTTTGCGATCAGCTCGGCGGCAGCGTCGGCGTTTTGGATCAACGGCAGCACGTCGCAGAAGCGGGGATCGTCGGCCGCCTCGGGGATGCCGAGGTGCTCGAAGGTGTCGCGAATGTAGCCCGTCGGGCTGACGATGCACAGGTTGATCGTGCCGCCATCGGAGGTTAAGTAATTGCCCAGGAAGGGATTCACCGATGCGGCCGCGGATCCGGGCATCGGGGTGCGCATGACCTCGCCGGTTTCCATGCCCTGCGTCACGCTCGCGCCCGCCGCCCACCACGCCGTGCTCAGCAACGACACGTCCAGCTCGAGCGCTTCGCCGGTCCGCTCGCGGTGCAGCAGCGCGGCCGAGATGCCACCGGCGATGAACATGCCGCCAATGGAGTCCCCGAACGCGGGAATGCCCTGTCCCAGTGCACCGCCCAACTCCTCGGGGGTCAGCGCGTACCCCACCCCGCTGCGCGTCCAGAACGCCGTCCCGTCATAGCCCCCGACGTCACGCTCGGCGCCCTTGTCGCCATAGGCCGAGCCGCGCGCATACACGATGTTCGGGTTCACCGCGCGGATGTGCTCCACGTCGAACTTGTGCTTCTGTCGCTGCGCGGGCATGTAGTTGGTCAGGAACACATCGGCGGACTTGGCCAGTTCGTAGATCACTTCCTGACCGCCCGGCGTGGAGACGTCGATCCCGACGCTGCGCTTGCCCCGATTGGGATGCTCTATCAGCGGATGCCGGTCGGGATTGAGCTGGAAGCCACCCATGTTGACGAAGCCACGCTGAGTATCGCCGCGCGCCGGATGCTCGACCTTAATGACGTCGGCACCCCAGTCGGCGAGGATCGCGCCGGCGGCGGGGACGAACGTGAACTGCGCAACCTCGAGGACCCGAAAGCCCTGCATTACCTTGACCATTCCCGGGACCCTACTTCGCGTCGAACGTAACCGGAAGCGCGGTCGGCGAACGGAACGGCTGACCGTGGACATGCGGATCGTCATCGGTGAGCAGGTTGATGTTGGTCACCCGATCCAGCAGGCATTCGAGCGCGACCCGGGTCTCCATGCGCGCGAGGTGCAGACCCAAGCAGGTGTGCTCCCCGGCGGCGAACGAGATGTGCGGCACGTGCGCACGGAAGATGTCGAACTCTTCCGGGCGCTCCCAGCGGTGTCCGTCGCGATTCGCCGAGCCGATGCAGAGGTCGACCACCGAGCGGGCCGGGATCGTGACCCCTTCCAGTTCGGTGTCTTCGGAGGTGAACCGCTGCACCGTGGTCAACGGCGTCTCGAAGCGCAGGCCCTCCTCGATCGCCGGTGCGATCAGGGTGCGATCGGCCTGCACCGCGGCGAGCTGCTCGGGGTGGGTGAGCAACAGGAACAGCAGGTTGCCCGAGGACCGATAGGTGGTTTCCAGCCCGGCGGGCAGCAGCAGGCGCAGGAACGAGTAGATGGCTTCGTCGCTGAGCTTTTCGCCGTCGATCTCGGCGGTGACCAGGTCGCCGATGATGTCCTCGGTCGGCTCGGCCTTGCGCGCTTCGATCTGCTCGAGGAAGTAGTCCTTCAACGCCGCCGACGCTTCGAAGGCGCGTTCGTATTTGACGGCGTAGCTGATCAGTTCGACCGCGCGTCGGTGAAACATGGGCAGGTCGTCTGCCGGCAGACCCAACAGGGTGGCGATGACCCGGGTGGGAAACTCGAAGGTGAATTGGCGGACCAGATCGGCCCGGCCGGAGTCGATGAACTCGTCGATGAGGGCGTTGCAGATCGGCCGGACGACGGTGGGTTCCCAGCGGGCCAGGGCCTTGGACTTGAACGCCGCGGACACCAGGTTGCGGTGGTCGCGGTGTTTTTTGCCCTCCATCGCCAGGATGGTCGGCCCCATGAACAGGCCGATGGTGGTGTCGTACATCGCCGAACTGAACACCCGGCCGTCGCGAAACGCCTTGTTCACCGCGTCGAAGGACACCGCCGCGAAGGACCGCTTGGGTCGCAGCGACTCGGGGGTCTTGGAGTAGTCCATGACGGTGCCGTGGAAAACGCCGCCCTCGCTGCGCTTCCGCGCGAAGTAGGGGTACGGGTCGCGCAGGTAGTCGCCCGGCTTGTCGCCGGTGACGGCATCCTGAAGCTGACTTTCCACGGCTGCTCTCCGGCTCGGGTACACGGTCGTACTGTAAAGATTACAGTAGACTATATCGACGCGGCTACGGCTGCCGTAAGCTGTGCAGCCATGGGTTCAGTTGGCCAACAGGTTGACGGTCCGGCGGGGCGGCGGCAAGCCGATTTACGGGCGATGCTGGACCGGCAACGGCGCTCCTTTGTGGCCGAGGGGCCGCCCACCGCCGCGGTCCGGCGCAACCGTATCGATCGGCTGATGGCGCTGCTGCTGGACAACAGCGACGCGTTCATCGATGCCATGGCCGCCGACTACGGCACCCGGTCCAAGGCGGCCTCGTTGTTCACCGAGATCATCGGGATCACTTCTGTGGTCGAGCACACCAGATCCCATGTGGCGCAATGGATGCGTCCGGCCAAACTGATGCCCGCCGCGCGGCTGTGTGGCCTGCGGGCCGAAGTCGAGCCCACCCCGCTCGGCGTCGTCGGCGTGATCGGTCCATGGAATTTCCCGGTCAACCTCGTGGTGCTGCCCGCGTCGGCGGCGTTCGCCGCCGGCAACCGGGTGATGATCAAGATGTCGGAGATCACCGCGCATACCGCGGATCTGATGGCGGCGACCGCGCCCAAGTACTTCGACCCGGCCGAGCTCGACGTGGTCACCGGTGGCGCCGACGTCGCGGCCGCCTTCGCGGCGTTGCCGTTCGATCATCTGTTCTTCACCGGCTCGCCGTCGGTGGGTGCGTTGGTCCAACGCGCGGCCGCCCAGAACCTCGTTCCGGTGACCCTGGAACTGGGCGGCAAGAACCCGGTGGTGGTTGCGCCGGGCGCCGACATTGCGCGATCGGCGGCGCGCATCGCGCGGGCCCGGATGGTCAACGGCGGACAGGTATGCGTCTGCCCCGATTACGTCATGGTGCCCGACGACCACCTCGACAGCTTCGTCGACACCGCCCGCGAAACGTTGCGCGGGATGTTCCCGACGGTGATCGCCAACGCCGACTACTGCTCCAGCGTCAACCAGGCCAATTTCGACCGAGTGGTACGACTGATCGACGACGCGCGGGCACACGGCGCCCGCGTGGAAACGATTGGCCCGGAGGGCGAGTCGCTGCCCGACCGCGCCAGCCGCAAAATTGCGCCCACCATTGTCCGCGACATCGACGACCGGATGCGGATCGCCGACGAAGAGGTCTTCGGCCCGGTGCTGACCGTCATGGGCTACTCCCGTCTGAACGAGGCAATCGACTACATCAACGGGCGGCCGGCGCCGCTGGTGGCGTACTGGTACGGTCCCGACGACGAGAATTTCCGCAGCTTTGTCCGCAACACCCGCAGCGGCGGCGTCGCCCGCAACGACTTTGCGGCGCAGATGATCCCGTCCGCGGCGCCGTTCGGGGGAGTGGGGCGCAGCGGGATGGGCGCCTATCACGGCAAGGCCGGGTTCGACACCTTCAGCCACTACCGCACCGTGGTCGGCAATGACCTGCCGTTCAGCATCACCGGAACCGCGGCGCCGCCGTTCGGCAGTTCGTTGCGGTTCTACGCCAACACCGCCCTGCGAATCGCGCGGGCCCGCACGCACCGCCGACTCAGGAAAGTTGCGAAATGACCGTCGCCGAACTGGAATTCGACCCGTTCTCGGAGGACTTCTTCAACGGGCCGTACGAAACCTACCGACGGATGCGTGAGGAAGCCCCCGTCTACTACAGCGAACGGTACGACTTCTACGCGCTGAGCCGCCACGTGGACGTCGCCGCGGCGTACAAGAACTTCGAGACGTACTCGTCGGCGCGCGGCGTGGACCTCGCGGCTGTGCGCTCCGAGGAACCGATGGGGCACAAGTCGATCATCATGATGGACCCGCCCGAGCACCGGCACATGCGCGGCCTGGTCAACAAGGTGTTCACGCCGCGCGCCATCGAAGCGATGCGCCCGCTGGTGACCGGACTGGTCGACCGCTATCTCGACGCCACCGACCCCGCGGGATTCGATGTCGTCCAGGATTTCTCGGCGTTGTTCCCCGTCGAGGTCATCACGACGATGCTCGGGGTGCCGGAAGAGGACCGTCAGCAGATCCGGCTGTGGCTCGACACGTTCCTGCACCGCGAGCCGGGCGAGGTCGAGATGTCGGAGGCCGGCGTGCAGGCCGCCACGCAGATGGCGATCGCCTACTACCAGTTGGTGAAGGAGCGCAGGGCCGCCCCGCGCGACGACATGATCAGCGCCCTGGTGGCGGCCCGCGTCGAGCGCGAGAACGGTGAGCTCACGGCCTTGGACAACATCGAAATCGCCCAGTTCGCCGTGCTATTGGGTGGGGCCGGCGCCGAGACGGTGACCAAGCTGGTGGCCAACGCGGTGGTGCTGTTTGCGCGCCATCCCGAGCAATGGCAGAAACTGCTCGACGACCGCAGCAAGGTCCCCGCGGCCGTCGAAGAGGTGCTGCGCTACGAATCCCCGAACCAGTACAACGTGCGCTGCTCGCGCGAAGACGTCACCCTGCACGGCGTCACCATCCCCGCCGGCAAGCCGGTGTTTTTGCTGCTGGGTTCGGCCAACCGTGATCCCGACGCGTGGACGAAGCCAGAGGTCTTCGACATCGAGCGTGACCGCACCGAGGCGCAGAACCTCGGATTCGGGTACGGGATCCACAGCTGCCTCGGGGCGGCGCTGGCACGCATGGAAAGCTCTGTCGCACTGCAGAAGCTGCTCGATCACATGCCCCGCTATGAGGTGGACTGGGCGGGCTGCCGTCGTGTCAACATGCAAAACGTCGCGGGCTGGAACAACGTCCCGGTGCGGGTATTGCCGTAGTCAGGCGCCGGCGCGCCCCGAACGCGAATTCGTCACCCTCGCGGCATAGGCCTGCACCGCGGCGTAGTGCGCGCCTAGCAGCCGGGGCATCGCCGCCATCACGCGCCCGTCAGGGCCGATGAGGATCCTCGCCCGGTTCTTCTCGGCCCCACGCAGAATGAGGCGGGCGGCCTTCTCGGGGGAGGTGATTGCCGCGCGCGCAAAGAGTTTGGCCGCCTGGTCGGGGTCCTCCGTCTCGGCGGCGCGCATGTTGGCCCCGAAGTTGGTTTTGACCACCCCGGGGTGCACGCAGTGGACGGTCACCGGGTGACGTTCGATGATCATCTCTTGGCGCAGCGCCTCGGTGAAACCGCGCACCGCGAACTTCGCGGTGCTGTAGGCGCCTTGGTAGGGCACCGCGATCAACCCGAAGGCACTGGACAGGTTCACCAACCGCGACGGGTGCTGGCCGGAACCGGCCTCGACGAGTTGCGGCAGGAAGGCCTTGGTGCCGTTGACGACCCCACCGATGTTGATGCCGATGAGCCAGTCGAAATCTTTCCACGACATGTCCGCCACGCTCGCGAACAGGTCGACTCCGGCGTTGTTGAACAACATCGAGGCGGGCCCGAGTTGCCGGTGCACGTCTTCGGCGAAGCCCAGCACCGCGTCCCGGTCCGCCACGTCGACCCGGTACGGCGTGACCTGGCCGGGTGGGCACGCTGCTTGCGTCTCGCTGAGGCCCTTTTCGTCGATGTCGGCGGCCGCGACATGCGCCCCGCCGCGAGTGAGGGCCTGCGTCAGTGCGCGGCCGATGCCGGAGCCGGCGCCCGTGACGACAGCGATGCGCCCGTGATAGTTCATGGATTCCCTGCCTCGACAATCGTGCGGATCCGGTCCACCGAAAGTTCGAGGTTCGCTTGAAGATCTTTACGACGATCCCGGATGAACAAGAAGAGGCGCTCGAACGCCACTGCGGCCCATGGCAATGGGACACACATCCGGACGACTTCGGTGAGGCGCGATGTGCCGGCGGTGGAGCCGGGTTCGATGAGATATGTCCACTGCGTCCAGTCCCCGCCCATGGCCTGAACGACGAACGAGAACCGTTGTCCCGGTGCGGCTTCGGCGACGACCGCTTCGGTCCGCCACCGCCCCAGCCGCCTTCGGTTCCAGGCCCGAAAACGGTCCGGAGCCAGCCACTGGGCACGCACGGTCTCCGGGCTCCACTCCGGGATCCGCGTGACGTCGGAGACGACGGCGTACACCTGTTCCGCGGAGGCTCGCACCTCGGTCGATGCCGTCAGCGTCTCGTCCTTCTGCAGCAATGACATCGCTCAGCCACTCACCGCCTGCTCACGCGCCCACCGATAGTCGGCCTTGCCCGACGGGCTGCGCTCGATGACCGGACGGAACACGATCGCCTTGGGCAGTTTGTAGCGCGCCAACGTGTTTGAGGCGTGGGCCACCAGCTCGTCGGCCTCGGCGCGGGCGCCCTGGGCCAGCGCCACGACCGCGACAACCTCCTGGCCCCACCGTTCGCTCGGCCGCCCGGCGACCACCACGTCGGCCACGGCGGGATGCGACGCGATGGCCGTTTCGACCTCCTCGACGAAGATCTTCTCGCCGCCGGAGTTGATGGTCACCGAGTCGCGGCCGAGCAGTTCGACGGAGCCGTCGGCGCCGTGGCGCGCGCGGTCACCGGGGACGGCGTAGCGAACGCCGTCGATCACCGGAAAAGTCTTGGCGGTCTTGGCCGCATCGCCCTTGTAGCCGAGCGGAACGTAACCGCGTTGGGCCAGCCAGCCCATCCCCTCGTGCCCGGGTTCCAGGATCGCCGTCAGATCCTCGGCGGCCACGAACGTGTCCGGCCCGGCGTTGAACGTGCCGGTCGCGACCGCCCCCGAGGTCGACATGTGGTGCATCTGCGCCCCGGTCTCCGACGAGCCGACGCCGTCGACGACGACGGCGTTCGGCAGCACTTCGATCAAGCGCTGCTTGACGTACGGGGTCAACAGGGCGCCGCCGTTGGCGACGACCGCCAGCGACGACACGTCGGCGATCCCTTTCTCGATGGCGGTGACCAGGGGGCGGGCCATCGCGTCACCGACCACCGTCACCACCGCGACCTTTTCCCGCTCGATGGTGCGGACCACGTCGTCGGCGTCCAAATGATCGACGACCGTAGGGAAGACGACGGATTGGCCCGTGGTGATCGCGGTCATCACGCTCCACTGGGCCGCACCGTGGATCAGCGGGGGCAGGATCATCAACTTGGTGCCCGGCCCCGCGGCCGCGCGCTCCACGATCTCGTCGATGGACTGGGACGGCTCGCCGGTCATGAGGTTGCGCCCGCCGAAGGACGTCATGAAGATGTCGTGCTGGCGCCACAGCACGCCCTTCGGCATGCCGGTCGTGCCCCCGGTGTACAGGACGTACAGGTCGTCGGCGGAGTGCTGCACCGGCGGCGGTTCCGGGGACACGGATGCCAGGGCGGCCTCGTAATCGATTGCGCCGTTGAGCAGGTCGTTGCCCGAGGCGTCGGCGATCTGGATCAGTACGCGTAGCTGTGGCAGGTCCGGGAGGATCTCGGCGACCCGCGGTGCGAACGCGGCGTGGTAGAGCAGCGCGGTGGCCCCCGAGTCCGCCAGCAGATACTGCAGCTCGCTTTTCACATAGCGGAAGTTGACGTTGAACGGGGCGACCCGCGCCTGGAAGCTGCCCAGCAGCGCCTCGACGAATTCGTTCCCGTTGTAGGCGTAGAGGCCGAGCAGGTCTTGGCCCACCTCGTGGCCCGCCAGCGCGTCGCGCTCGGTGTGACACCCCAGCCCCTGCGAGTGCAGGTAGGCGGCCAGCCGGTTGGAGCGGTCGATCACCTGCGCGTAGGTGTACCGGCGATCCCCATGGATGATCAGCTCGCGGTCGGGGATGGCCGCCGCGACGGCCTTCGCGACGGCAGGCACCGTGAATGTTGTTGTGGTGTCGGACATCGTGCCTCTCACGGCTGGTGGGGTAGCAGGCGAACCATCAGGCCGTTGGCTTCGCTGAGCAACGTGCCGTCCGCGTCTGTCATAGTAGCGTCAATGAAAACTTTCCTGCCCTCGGCTTTGGTGATGCGCCCCTGAGCGCTCAGCGGATGGTCGATCGGGGTGATATTCCGGTAGTCGACATGCAGGTAGGCGGTGCGCGTCGGCCGGATATCCGCGGTGGACACCACCATGCCGAACAACCAGTCGTAGAACAGCGGGATCATGCCGCCGTGCACGGCCCGGTTCCCGCCGATGTGCGAGGCGGTGAAATGCCCGGCCATCCTCACACCGTCGGGGCCGGACTCGGTCACCATCCAGGGCGGCAGGAGGGGATGGGCCAACCCGGGCAGGGTCAGCACCCGGCCGGCCACCGCCTCGATCTCCGGGACCTGGTGGCCGTCCAGCAGCGCACAGGCGTTCTCCAGGTGCGCCGTCGCGGCGGCCCACAGCGCGGGGTCCGGCTTGGTGGACACGGTCAGGTCCTGCAGGCGACGCAGCGCGGCGACGAACGGGCCCAGCTCGGCGGGAGCGTCCTCGACGGGCTTGACGTCGGGGAACCCGCCGCGAACTTCCGGCGCGGTATCGGTCATCGGGCTCCCTTGTCCCAGGCCTGCAGCAGATCGTCGGTGCTGGTGACGGTGGCCAGCAGCGACAGCGTGTTGGCGATCATCGCTGCACCATAGTCGGCGGGGATGCCGGCCACCGCGTCGCGGGGCAGGACCACCCGGTAGGCGGCGTTGACCGCGTCCATGACGAGGTTGGGAATCGCGATGTTGAGCGAAACGCCCACCACGACAATGGTGGATACGCCGAGATTGCGTAACACCGAGTCCAGATCGGTGCCGCCCATCGGGCCCACGCCGTGCCAGCGGCGCAACACCAAATCCGAAGGCTCCGGCCCTAATTCGGGCAGCAACTCCGCACCCGGTGTGCCGGGCGTGATGTCCACCCGGTTGCCGCCGCCCATCGCGAAGATCTTCGCGTTGTGATTGGAGCCGAGCCCGTCGGGCCGCCGTTGCACCAGGCAATGCACAACGCGCACCCCGGCCGCCCGGGCCGCGGGCAGCAGGCGCGCGATGTTGGGCAGCGCCTCGCGGCGAGCCTCCTCGGCGAGCATGGCCAGGCCGGCATCGGGACCCATCACCGCGCCCTGGCACTCCTGGGTGACGATCGCGGTGTGCTCGGGTGCGGCCAGTCCGGCCAGCAGGTCCGTCATGCGGGGGCGCCCACCGGCGCGACGTCATAGAACTGCGTCGCCCACTTCCGCAGTGCCATATAGCCTTTCGCGTCGACTTTGGACAGCGGCGGACGCTCTACGTACTTTTGGTAGCGCCAGATCTGCAGGTCGTCGAACACGGTGGACAAGAACTGCTTCTCGATGACCTCCCGGAGTTTGCCCTCCGGTACGGGGGAGTCATCGCCGGGGATCCGCGGCCACCAGATCGAGTAGAACAGGTCCGAACACTCGTCGTCGACCGGTGTGCACGTGAAGATCAGCCGGTGATTCTGCGCGCCCTCGAAAACGCTGATGGCCCCGCCGAGGCCGAACAGGTGGCTGTGGAACCGCAACGCGAGGTCCTCGGGGTCGTCGCTGTTCGCATCAGGCCAGCCGGCGATGAACTGCCACTCGTGGTCGACGATCTTCCAGTCGAGGACTCGGGGTGTCACCGTGGCGTGGTGCACGTACTCGAAATGGGCGCTGTCGGGGGCGTTCTCGGCCACGATCTGCGGATGCACCGGCTCGCGCTCCGCGCGCCGGGAAAACTCCGGATATGCCCGGTAGTAGGCCGCCGGATCGGTCTCGAATTGGGGGAACTTCCTGAAGATGTCCGGCATTTCCCACTGCGGTTCCTTGCCGTCCGGGTGGTGCCAGATGAACACGCAGTCGTATTGCTCGCGGACGGGATACACCTTCAGGTGTAGCGCGCGGTTGGGTCGGTCCGGCTGATAGGGGATGTATTTGTTGCAGCCGTCCGGGCCCCAGCGCCAGCCGTGGAAGGGGCACTCGACGCAGTCGCCGACCACCTTGCCGCCGTGGCCGATGTGGGCGCCGAGGTGTTTGCAGTGCGCTTCCAGGACGTGCAGCTCGCCCGACTCGTCGCGGTAGGCGACCAGGTCCTCGCCGAAATAGTGCAGCGGCCGGACCTCGCCGACGGGAAACTCCGGGGACCAGCCGACCATGAACCAGCCGGTGACCTTCCAGGTGAAGGGGACTTTCACGTCGGCGCCTCCCGCGATCGTTGATACTAAATCCATTACAGTATAGATTTCAGCAGTCCGGCCCGCGCGCGGCAAGGGAGTGAGATGACGACAGCGGCTGACGAGCTGGAAGCCATCCGGCAGCTCAAGGCGCGCTACTGCCGTTTCCTGGACACCAAAGACCTCGAGTCCTGGCGCGGAGTGTTCACCGCCGACGTCGTGGTGACGCTCGACATGGCGGTGTCCACCGCCGGTGCGGACCCCCAGACCGCGCCGCCGATCGAGCGCGTCGAGAACTTCGCACCGATGGTGATGGGCGGCCTCGAGGGCGTGGCCACCAAACATCACTGCCACACCCCCGAGATCACGCTCACCTCGGCCACCACCGCGACCGGCATCTGGGCGATGGAGGACCTGCTGATCTTCGGTGACGGCCGCGAGTTGTACGGCGCCGGGCACTACCACGAGACCTACGAGAAGCGGGACGGTCGTTGGCAGATCAAGTCCTTGCACCTGACGCGAACCATCTTGAAGATGACCGGCGGTGACGATGGCCGACGCTGATCCCTCGTTCGACGTTCTCGTCATCGGCGCCGGATTCTCCGGGCTGTACATGCTGCACCGGCTGCGGGAACTCGGGCTGCGCACCCGTGTGCTGGAGATGGCCGAAAACGTGGGCGGCACCTGGCTTTTCAACAGATACCCCGGCGCGCGGTGCGACATCGAGAGCATCGAATACTCCTACAGCTTCTCCGAAGAGATTCAGCAGGAGTGGGTGTGGACCGAGTCGATGCCGGCCCAGCCCGAGATCGAGGCCTACCTGAACTTCGTGGCCGACCGGCTCGACCTCCGCCGTGACATCCAATTCGGCACCAAGGTCGTCGCGATGACGTTCGACGACGAAGCCGCGACGTGGTCGGTGCGCACCGAAACCGGCGAAACCTTCCGCGTTCCCTTCGTCGTCGCCGCCTCCGGCATCCTGTCGGTGCCGTTGGAACCCGACATCCCCGGGATGGGCACGTTCGCCGGGCTGTCGCTGTTCACCAGCCGCTGGCCCGAGGGCGGCGTCGACCTCACCGGCAAGCGCGTCGGCGTCATCGGTACCGGCTCGACCGGCGTCCAGCTCATCCCCGTCGTCGCCCGAGAAGCCCTGCAGCTGTCGGTATTTCAGCGCTCACCCGCCTACACCCTGCCCTGGCGGGTGCATCGCTTCGCCCCGGGCGAGCTCGACGACATGAAGGCCCGGTATGGCGAGATCCGTGCGGCCCAGCGCGCCCACCCGATCGGCGCGGCCCGGCTGAGCGCCTTCTCCGTCCTGCTCGAAATGCTCGGCAGGCCGCCGCTGAAGTCGGCGACGCGCGAAGAACAACTGCGCGCCATCGAGGAGCACGGCGTCATGGGCGCATTGAACTGGGGCGACATCTTCTTCGACATCGAAGCCAACCGGATGGCCGCCAAGCTGTACGGCGAGGCGGTGGCGCGGATCGTCAAGGACCCGGAGACCGCCGCCTCCCTGGTGCCGGTGCATCCGTTCGCGTGTAAGCGACCGATCATCGACCAGGGCTACTACGAGACCTTCAACCGCGACAACGTCACCCTGGTCGACCTGCGCAAGTCGCCGATCCGCGAGGTCACGCCCGCCGGCATCCGCACCGAGGACCGGCTGCACGAGCTCGACGTCATCGTCTACGCCACCGGGTTCGACGCCATGACCGGCGCGCTCAGCCGGATCGACGTTCGCGGCCGCGGCGGCGTCTCGCTCGGCGAATTCTGGGCCACCGAAGGCCCGCTGTCGTATCTGGGTCTGGCGGTCGCCGGGTTCCCCAACCTCTTCACGGTTCAGGGCCCCGGCAGCCCGAGCGCCGCGACGAACTTCGTCGCCGCCCTCGAGCAGCACGTGGAGTGGATCGGCGACTGCATCGCGTACCTGCGCGCCCACGACATCCGCACCATCGAGGCATTGAGCACCGCTCAGCAGGAGTGGATCGACCACGCCACGGCGCTTGTTGCGCCGACGGTGCTGGTGCATCCGTCGTGCAACTCCTGGTACAACGGTGGCAACGTGCCCGGCAAGAAACGGATGTACATGGGCTATACCGGCGGAATCCCCGAATACCGGCGGCGCTGCGACGAGATCGCGGCAAGCGGATACACCGGGTTCAAACTGGCGTAGCTGTTGAAGGTGAGCGACATGGCGAAGGCATTGAACGGGCTGAGCCTGGCCAAAGACGCGGCCCGGGAACTCGGAATGCTGGTGCCGCGCACCGTGGCCGGCCTGCAGGAGTCCACTAATTGGTCCCCGTTGTCGCCGCGCGGTGCGCGCCAGTTCGGTGAGGTCATGCTCGATGAGCTTGTGCTGAGCGGCTTTTCGCTGCTCGGTGGGAGCCCCGCGGCGATGCGCCCGCTCGATGCCTGCATTGCGGCGGCCGAGGAGCTCTCGGCGCTCGGCATCGACCGCGCGCATGGCGACCCGAAACCGTTGCGGGAAGCCTCGATACGCCGGCACCGCATCGCCGGCCTGGCATACGAACGGGTGACTTTCGAACACGATCCCGCGCTGCCGCCGAGCTTGTCGGCCGACGGGTTGGGCGGCCCGGCACGGGCGGTGGTGCACGTGTGCCGGCACCGCGACGGCCCCCGACCCTGGCTGGTATGGGTGCACGGCGCCGGCCAGGGCGGCACCGAAGACCTGCTGATGTCCGGCATCGGCCGGATACATCGCAAGCTGGGCTTCAACATCGCGCTGCCGGTGCAGCCGGGTCACGGGTGCCGGCGCCGGCAATGGCCGGCGTACCCCGACATGGATCCGCTCGGCAACGTCGCGGGAATGATGCGGGTCGTCTCGGAGGTGCGCGCCGTGGTGCGCTGGGCACAGGCGCAAGGCACCGCCGTTGTGGTGGCAGGGATTTCGATGGGCAGCCCCGTGGCCGCACTGGTGTCGCATCTGGAAAAGCAGATCGATGCGGTGGCCCTGTACACGCCCATCCTGGGACTCAACGCGATGATCGCGCGGCACCTTCAGCGTTGGGGGCCCTCGCGCGACGGATTTCGCGAGCTGCTGGAATCTCCCGTCGTCACCCAGCTGACCTCGGTGATCGACCCCCTGGCCGTCACGCCGTCGCCGCCGCCGGAACGCCGGCTGATCGTCGGGGCGTGGCACGACCGGATGGCGATGCGCGAGCCCGCCAACGCGTTGCAGGAACGGTGGGGCGGCCAGTTGTACTGGTACGACGGCAGCCACGTCGGGCACATCTTCTCCCGGCGCGTGCAGCGCATCACCGACCGATTCCTGCGCGACGCGGTGCCCGGCTGATGGCGCCCACCTGGACGGCGCGCACCGTCGTCGAACTCTACAACCTGGTCGTGTGGAACGAACGCAACATCGAGCTGGCCGAGGAGTTGTTGGGCGACACCGTCATTCGGCACGAGGTCGGTTCCTCCCGCACGCTGACCCACGCCGAAGCGGTCCAGCGGGTGGTGGACATGTGGCAGGCGGCCGAATCGTTGCACTTCGACCTCAACGTCGTCATCGAGGGCGACGACGGCGAACACGTGGCGATCGTCTACGACTCGACGATCAAAACCAAGGACGGCACCGAAACCAACATCGCCAGCATCGAGGTGTTCCGCGTGGTCGATGGCAAAATTACCGAGGTTTGGAACTGCGGCTACCAGCAAGGGGTTTGGAATTGAGTGATCGTACGCTTGATGAACTGGGCTTCTATCTGCTGGCCGGCGCGGGCGGTGAGGGCCCGGCGACCTTGATGGACGAGGCCCGCCGTGGCGAGGAACTGGGCTTCGGCACCGGATTCATCTCCGAGCGCTGGAACGTCAAGGAGGCGTCGTCTCTGGTCGGGGCGGCGTGCGCGGTGACCACTCGCATGCAGATCGCCACCGCCGCAACCAATCACAACACCCGCCACCCGCTCATCACGGGATCGTGGGCGACCACCATGCATCGTCTCTCCGGCGGCCGGTTCACCCTGGGCGTCGGCCGGGGCATCGCAGCGATCTACGGGGCCTTCGGCATCCCGGCGGTGACGACGGCGCAAATGGAGGATTGGGCCCAAGTCATGCGCCGGCTCTGGCACGGCGAGCTGATCTTCAACCACGACGGCCCGATGGGCAAGTACCCCATCCTTTTTCTCGATCCGGACTTCAACGAAGACATCCGGCTGGCCCTGGTGGCCTTCGGACCCAACACGCTCGCGCTCGGCGGCCGCGTGTTCGACGACGTCATTTTGCACACCTACTTCACCCCGGAGACCTTGCAGCGCAGCGTCAAAACCGTGAAGTCCGCCGCGGAGAAGGCGGGCCGCGACCCCGACAGCGTGCGGGTGTGGTCGTGCTTCGCGACCGTCGGGGACCACCTGCCCGAAGAGCTGCGGCTGAAGAAGACCGTCGCGCGGCTGGCCACTTACCTGCAGGGCTACGGCGACCTGCTCGTCCGAACCAATGACTGGGATCCCGATGTGCTGCAGCGGTTCCGCGAAGACCCGGTGGTCACGTCGATCGCGGGCGGGATCGACCACAAGGGCACGCCCGAACAGATCGAGCACATTGCGACGCTGATTCCCGACGAATGGCTGGAGCCCTCGGCCACCGGGTCCGCCCAACAGTGCGTGGACCGCATCCGCAAGGAGTTCGACTACGGCGCCGACGCGGTCATCATGCACGGCGCCACGCCCGACGAGCTCGAGCCGATCGTCGCGGCGTATCGCGAATCGGTAGATGCAATCTCGCGGCAGTCTTAAGGCAGGATGACCGTCCGGGACACCGGCTCGGCGGCGGCCTGCCTGCTCGACAGGCCACGCTTCAAGGACGCGAGCAGAGCATCGCGCGTCTCGCGGGGATCGATGAGCTCGTCGAACCCCATGTGTTCGGCCGATCGATAGGACGCCTCCAGCTCGGCGTTGCGCAGCTTCGCCGAGAGGTCTTCGCCGGCGTGTGAGGCGCGGCTCAGCGCCGCGGCGCTCATGGCGCCCATCGTCGCGCCGGGGTAGGCGAAGGTCGCGACCTGATGATCGAAACCCAACAGCGACATGACCATCGAGCCGAACCCGTACGCCTTACGCAGCGTGAGGTGCAGCTTCAACGTGGTGGCGGCCGTCTGCGCGGCGAACATCCGCGCACCGGCGCGCAGCACGCCGGCGCGCTCGGATCGGCTGCCGGGCAGCATGCCCGGATTGTCGGCGAGGAACACGATCGGCAGGTGGAAGGAATCCGCCACCATGATGAAGTGGGCCGCCTTGTCCGCGGCGTCGGCGTCGATGGAGCCCGCGAGCACCTGGGGCTGATTGGCCACCACCGCGACCGGGTGGCCGCCGAGGTGGGCGAGTGCGCAGACGATCGCCCTGCCGAACTGGGGCTGCACCTCGAACCAGTCGGCGCTGTCGAAGACCACGTCGAGCACGGCCCGCATGTCGTACACGCGGCGGTTGTCCCGGGAGACGATGTCGAGCAGCTCCGGCGTCGCCCGCGGGTCGGCGGCCGCACCGGTCGGTTGCGGCGACGGGTACGACCAGGCGCTCGGCGGGAAGTACGACAGGTAGCGGCGGACGTCGTCGAGCACCGCTTCGTCGTCCTCGGCGACATTGTGGATCACGCCGCTGGGCAAAGCGACGTCCGGCCCGCCCAGGTCCTCCTTCGAAATGTCTTCTCCGGTCGACTCTTTGACGACGGGGGGGCCAGCGGTGAAGATCGCGCCCTGCCGGCTCATGATCCGGAAATCGCAAACCGGGGCCACCAGGGCGCCGTGCCCGGCCGAGGGGCCGAGGACGGCGGCGACGGTCGGGACGCGCCCCGAGCATTGCGCCTGCGCCAGCAGGTCGGTCGGGGTGCGCCCGTAGTGCCCGCCGGTGGGGCGAAAGCCGGCGCCTTCGAGCAGCATGACCAGCGGGATCTTGTCGCGCAGCGCCAGTTCGGCGATGCGGTACCGCTTGGAATTGCCGCCGGGACCGATGCTGCCGGCCAGCGTGGTGAAGTCCTCGGCGCCCAGCATCACCGGTGAGCCGTTGATCTCACCGGAGCCCACGACCAGCCCGTCGGCCGCGGTCTCACCTCCGACCAGGGTGCCGAGCTCACGGAACGTGCCCGGGTCGAGGAGGTACTCGATTCGCGCGCGGGCGTCGAGCTTGCCCTTGTTGCGGTGCTTGTCGAGCCGCTCCGGCCCGCCCATTTCGAACGCGTGCTGACGGCGGCGCTCGAGATCGTCGAGCGTTTCTCCCCAGTCCTGGGCTTTCGGCATGCCTATGTCCTACCTCATCGAGGATCCGTCGCGCGACGAATCTCAGCGGGGCGACCCGCTTGCGGTCACCACGGATTGCGGGGTCACATACTGGATTGCTTACTGTAAAGTTACCCGCATGCCTGACGCGCCCCGCCTCAAGGTCCGTCTTCGGCCGGCGGGGGCGCCCCGAATCGAGGAGTTTCACCCGTGAGCGCAACCACGATGGACGAGGCCGCCAACCTGCTGGCGGACCCGTTGGCCTACACCGACGAGCAGGGGCTGCACGCGGCGTTGACGCACCTGCGCGCCAACGCCCCGGTGTCGTGGGTGGAGGTCCCGAATTACCGACCGTTCTGGGCGATCACCAAACACGCCGACATCATGGACATCGAGCGTGAAAACATGCTCTTCACCAACTGGCCGCGTCCGGTGCTCACGACCGCCGAAGGCGACGAGATGCAGGCCGCCGCGGGTGTGCGCACGCTGATCCACATGGACGACCCGCAGCACCGGGTGGTACGCGCGATCGGCTCCGACTGGTTTCGCCCGAAGGCGATGCGGGCCTTGAAGGTTCGCGTCGACGAACTGGCCAAGATCTACGTCGACAAGATGATGGCAGCCGGTCCCGAATGCGACTTCGTTCAAGAGGTCGCGGTCAACTACCCGCTCTACGTGATCATGTCGCTGCTGGGCCTGCCCGAGGCAGACTTTCCCCGCATGCTCAAGCTGACCCAGGAACTGTTCGGCAGCGACGATTCCGAATTCAAGCGCGGCAGCTCCAACGAGGATCAGCTGCCGGCGTTGTTCGACATGTTCCAGTACTTCAACGGCGTGACGGCGTCCCGCCGCGAGCACCCGACCGAGGATCTCGCCTCGGCGATCGCCAACGCCCGCGTGGACGGCGAACCGCTGTCGGACATCGACACCGTCTCGTACTACCTGATCGTCGCCACCGCGGGCCACGACACCACCAGCGCCACCATCTCCGGCGGCCTGCAGGCGCTCATCGAGAACCCCGACCAGCTGCAACGCCTGCGCGACAACCTCGACCTGATGCCGCTGGCCACCGACGAGATGATCCGCTGGGTCACCCCGGTCAAGGAGTTCATGCGCACCGCCTCCAGCGACACCGTGGTGCGCGGAGTGCCCATCGCCGCAGGCGAATCCGTGCTGTTGTCCTACGTATCGGCCAACCGCGACGAGGAAGTCTTCGACGACCCGTTCCGCTTCGACGTCGGTCGCGACCCCAACAAGCACCTGGCCTTCGGCTACGGCGTGCACTTCTGCATGGGTGCGGCGCTGGCCCGCATGGAGGTCAGCAGCTTCTTCTCCGAGCTGCTGCCACGCCTGGAATCCATTGAACTGACCGGTGACCCGGAGCTGGTCGCTACGACCTTCGTCGGCGGGCTCAAGCACCTGCCGGTTCGTTACTCACTGCGGCGGTGATCGGGCTCCGCCCGTACTCCTAACGGCATGCTGGCACTTCCCCCGGCTCAGCTGAGTGCAGATGGTGGTGGGGCGTTGGCCGAACAGTGAACTCGTCGTTGAGCGGCGGCCCGCCTGTCGCGTGATCGCTACACTCCCCGTGGAGGTCTCGCCATGACGCGCAGGACGATTGTCATCACGGGTGCCAGCGACGGCATCGGCGCGGCTGCGGCGCGTCGCCTCTGCCGCACCGGCGACCAGATCGTCGTGGTGGGCCGCACCCCAACCAAGACCGCCGCGGTGGCCGCCGAATTGGACGCGGACCACTTCGTCGTCGATTACGCCGACCTGTCCCAGGTGCGGGCGCTGGCGGGCAAGATTCGTTCGCAACATCCGCGTATCGACGTGTTGCTCAACAATGCGGGCAGGATGGCCAGCAAGATCGAGCTGACCCCCGACGGCTACGAACGCACCTATCAGGTCAACTACCTGGCGCCGTTCCTGTT
Organism: Mycobacterium paraintracellulare; assembly: GCF_000276825.1. NCBI lineage: Bacteria > Bacillati > Actinomycetota > Actinomycetes > Mycobacteriales > Mycobacteriaceae > Mycobacterium > Mycobacterium paraintracellulare. The sequence goes on from NC_016948.1 coordinate 1,489,228, forward strand.
GACCACCCAATTGCTGGATGTGCTGCTGGAGTCACGCGCCACGATCGTCAACACGTCCAGCTCGTCACAGCGGCTGCTGCGCAACGTCAAGCTCGCCGATTTCGACACGACGGCACGGCGCCGGCCCAGCACCGCCTACGCGGTGGCGAAGTTGGCAAACATCTTGTTCACCAAGGAATTAGATCGCCGGTATCGGGCCGATGGCCTTTCGGTGGCAGTGGTCCACCCCGGTTTCGTCAACACCAATATCGGTCATTCGTCCGGCTCGCGCTTTCTGACGACCATGCAACGCACGCCCGTCAGCCGAATGATCAAGTCCGCGGATGATGGCGCCGATCAGCTGGTCTGGTTGGCGACCAGCGTGCCCGGCGTCGACTGGGCGGTCGGCGAATACTACGCGAAAGGCAAAGTCGCCAAAGCCAATCGGGCGGCCTACGATCCGATCCTCGCGCGCGAACTCTGGGATCACACCCTGGCCAACCTTTCTTGGCGCCATCCTTTCGATACTCAGTAGTATCCATTCGATACCGTGGAGTATGCTGCTGACCATGTCTCCTGTCAAGGCGCACCGAACCCGCCCCACCCGCGGCGAGGTTCGCGACCGCATCCTGGACGCGGCGTCGAAGGTTTTCGCCGCCGAAGGCTTCGCCGGGGCCACCATCGATGCCATCGGCCAGGCCGCGGGTTTCACCAAGGGAGCGGTCTACTCGAATTTCGAATCCAAAGATGAGCTGTTTTTGGCCCTGCTCGACCGCGAATTCGAGCTCCGCGGCGAGCAGATCGCCACAGCGCTGGACAGCAGCGGCGGCGACACCGGTGCGGCCGCACGGGAATTGAGCCGGTCATGGCTGGACGCCGTTCGCGACCATTCCGATTTCTACGTGCTGTTCGTCGAATACTGGCTGCGCGCCCAGCGCGACAACCAGCTGCGCGAGCGCCTCATCGAACGCCGCCGCGCCGCCGCCGCCCACCAAGCGGTGCACATCGTCAAATCGAGCCCGTCCGTGGCATCCGATCGAGAGCTCGCCGACCTCGCCCAGCTCGTCGTCACCATCAACCTCGGCGTGGCGATGGAAGAGGTCCTGCGTCCCGGGACCATCAACCCCGACCTGCTAGCGCAGCTGGTCACCGCGGTGCTGGGATCGATTCGGGCTTCCGCCGGTCAGGGAGGGCCTCACCATGGGTACGAATGACGGGCCGGACGCCGCGGCGCCGGTGATCATCGCCCGCGGATTGGGGGTCGACGGTGAGCACGGGCCGCTCTTCTCGGGGGTCGACCTAACCCTGACGTCGGGATTTCACGCGATTCAGATGCCCGGGGGCCCAGGGCAGACCACGCTGCTGCTGACGCTCGCGGGACGTTTCAGGCCGAGCCACGGCACGCTCACCGTCCTCGGCGAAACAACCCCGCGCGCGATCCGCCGGCAGTGCTCGATCGCGGCCTTCGAAGGCATCGACGAGCTGGAGGATTCGGTGACCGTGGAGACCGTGCTCGCCGAGCAACGGCGGTGGCTGGCGCCGTGGTATTCGTCGGTGCCGCTTCAATCGGGTCCGGCCGAGCTGGCCGAGGTCTTCGGCGAGATGGCCCCGCCGTCCGCCGACACCTACATCGTCGAACTGTCAGACCTCGAACTGTTTCTGCTGCGCATCACGCTGGCGTTGTTGTCGAATCGGCCGATCCTGGTGGTCGGCGACCTCGAGCAGGTTCGCGACAATTCCCGGCGAACGATCGCGGCCGACAGGCTCGGCGTGATCGCCGAGCAGCGCACCGTCGTCGTCGGGGTGACCAACCCGCTCGGCACGGAGGCGCCCGACCACGAACTACACGATCACCGCATCCTGACCGGAGAGGGCTGAACGATGTTGGCTGGACTCGCCTTTGGCTCGGAGATCAAACGTTTCGGCCGTAGCCGCTTGACGCGCGTGGCCATCGTCGTACTGATGCTGCTACCCCTTGTGTACGGGGCGCTGTACCTGTGGGCGTTCTGGGATCCGTTCGGCCACACCAACAAGATGCCCGTGGCGTTGGTCAACTCCGATCGTGGTGCCGTCGTATCCGGGCAACAGTTCAACGCCGGCGCGGAGATCGCCAAGAGCCTGACCGCGGACGGCGGCCTTGACTGGCACGTCGTGGACCTAGCGGAGGCACGCAACGGAGTCGACCACGGCAAGTACTACTTCATGGTCGAATTACCGCCCGATTTCAGCGCGGCCATTGCATCGCCGGTGACCGGGCAACCCAAGAAGGCCAACCTGATCGCCGTCTACAACGACGCCAACAACTACATCTCGACGAGTATCGGTCGTACCGCCATCGGCCAGGTGCTCAACGCCGTGTCCAGCCGGATCTCGGGACAGGCCGTCAATCAGATGCTGTCGGTGGTGGTTTCGTCGGGATCGGGGATCAAGCAGGCCGCAGACGGGGCCGCGCAACTCGATGACGGCGCCGGTCAGCTGGTGTCCGGCCTGGACACCGCGCGGTCCGGATCGGCAACGCTTGCCACGGGCGCCAAGCAACTGTCAGACGGAATCAACCAGGCCACCGACCCGCTGCTCGCGGTGACCAAGGCGGTGTCGCAAATCGGCGGCAGCACGCAGCAATTGCAACAGGGCGCGGCAGCTCTTGCGCAGGCCAACGACCAACTCGGTGCCATCGCCGGGGCGCAGGATGCCGCCGCAAACTCGCTGTCATCGGTGATCGACCAGCTCTCCGCACGACAGGATCCGCTGGCGAACAACCTGCGCGGCATCCAGGATCAGCTCCGGGGTCACCAATTCACGCCCCAGATCCGCCAGCAGCTCACCGACGCGCAGAACGTGGCGATCGCCATGACATCGGGGTTGCGGAACCCGGGCAGCCCCCTGGGGTCGGCGCTCGACCAGGTCGGCAGCAAGGGACAGGAGCTGACGAACAAGCTCACCCAGCTGCGCGACGGAGCCCAGCAAGTCGCCACCGGCAACGCCGAATTGGCCGGTGGCATCGCCAAGCTCGACGACGGCGCACGACAACTCAAGGCGGGATCGGCCGAGCTGGCGACCAAACTCGCCGACGGGGCCAAGCAGGTACCCAACTGGACAAGCCAGCAAAAGGATGCGGTCGCCGAAACCATTGGTGGTCCGGTGCAACTCGAGGCTTCACATGAGAACGCCGCGCCCAACTTCGGCACCGGGATGGCTCCGTTCTTCCTCACGCTCGCCTTGTTCTTCGGTGCGTTGGTGCTGTGGATGGTGCTGCGGCCCTTGCAGACTCGCCCGATCGCGGCGGAGGTGCTCGCATTCCGCGTGGTGCTCGCCAGCTACCTGCCCGCCGCCGCGATCGCGCTATTCCAAGCCGTCATTCTCTACTGCGTGGTCCGGTTCGCCCTCGGTATGCACGCCGTCCATCCGGCGGCCATGCTGGGGTTCATGGTGCTGATCTCCGGTGCGTTCGTAGCCGCGACGCAGGCGATCAACGCGCTTGTCGGTCCAGCGGTGGGCCGGGTGCTGATCATGGCTCTGCTCATGTTGCAGCTCGTCAGTGCGGGCGGCATGTACCCCGTGGAAACCACGTCACGGCCGTTCCAGATCCTGCACCGCTTCGACCCGATGACCTATGGCGTCAACGGGCTCCGGCAGCTCATCCTGGGCGGCATCGACGCCCGACTATGGCAGGCGATCATCGTGCTGGCCGCGATAACCGCTGTCGCACTGGCGATCTCCTGCCTGTCGGCGCGACGAGACCGGCTCTGGAATCTCAGTAGGCTGATCCCCGCGATCAAGATGTAAGCAGGATTTCAGGCTATCCCGAAATCGATGATGCCCCGGACGATTTTGCCGTTGAGCAGATCGTCGTAGGCGTCGTTGACCTCATCGAGGCGATAGCGCTTGGTGATCATCTCGTCGAGCTGTAACTGACCCGTCTCATACAGCCTCGCCAACCTGGCGACGTCCGCCTTCGGGTTACACGAGCCGAAGATGGTGCCCGCCAACGTCTTATTGGTCAAGATGAAGTCCTGCAGGTCGATCTTGACCGACCGGGTCAACTGCGACGTCATGCCGGTGAGCACACAGGTGCCGCCCTTGCGGGTGAGACGCACCGCATCGCGGACGTCCTCGGCGGTGATCAACGACGGTGAGACCACCACGGCGTCGGCCATCACCCCGTACGTCAGACCCCGCACCAGGTCCAGCGCCTCGGTCGTCGTCGCCACGCTGTGCGTGGCACCGAATTGCAAAGCCGATTTCTGTTTGAAGTCAACAGGATCGACGGCCACGATCTGCGCGGCGCCGTTGATCCGGGCTCCCTGGATGGCGCCCGTGCCGATCCCGCCGACGCCGATCACCACGAGGGTATCGCCGGCACGCATGTTGGACCGGTTGGCGACGGAACCGTATCCGGTCGGGATGGCGCACGACAGCAGCGCGCTCGAGGCCAGCGGCAGGTGTTGCTCGATCTTCACCAATGAATTCGTCGATACCACCGTGTGTTCGGCGAAGGCGCCGATCTTGGAGATGTGGCCCAGCTTCCGGCCGTCGGCCGTGTGGTGGCGGAACGTGCCGTCGGTGGGCATTCCCGGGACCATGGTGCCGATGCCCTGGTCGCAAAGGTACTCGATTCCGCTGGCGCACCAACGGCATTGGCCGCACACCGCGACGAACGACATCACCACGTGGTCGCCTGGCGCAAAGTCGGTGACGCCCGGGCCGACCTCACGCACGATCCCGGCGCCCTCGTGGCCGCCGATCGTCGGGAACATGGTGGGCAGGCCGAGGGATCGCATCACCTCATTGGGCGCCGACATGTCTCCTTTGAGGATGTGGTCGTCGGAGTGGCACAAGCCGGCGGCGGCCATCTGCACCAGGACCTCTCCGGCCTTGGGCGGATCCAGTTCGAATTCCTCGACCGACCACGGCCCTCCCACGTCGTGCAGGATCGCTGCGCGGCTTTTCATGCGGCGGGCGCGAAAGTGACCGGAAGCTTGTTGGGCGACCGGAAGGTGAGCCCGACGATCTTGGATTCCACGCCGGTGCCGTCGTCGGGGACGAACGCCAAATCCTCGACGCGATCGAACAGGCTGTTCAACATGACCCGCGTTTCCAGTCGCGCCAGATGCATGCCCAGGCACATGTGAATGCCGCCCGCGAAGGCGATGTGGGCCTGGCGCGGGCGGCAGATGTCGAACGTATCGGCATCGGTCCAGCGGGTCTCGTCGCGATTGGCCGAACCCATACACATGTCGATCTGGGCGTTGGCCGGGATTGTCTTACCGCCGATTTCGACCTCCTCGGTCGTGGTACGCATGACCGTGGTCAGTGGCGTTTCGAAGCGTAGGCCCTCCTCGATCGCCATCGGCAGCAAGGATCGGTCCCGACGGACCATCGCCAGCTGCTCGGGGTGCGTCAACAGCAGATACAGCAAATTGCCCGACGAACGGTACGTGGTTTCCAGCCCGGCCGGAAGAAGCAGCCGCAGGAAGGCGATGATGGCCTCGTCGGTGAGCTTCTCGCCGTCGATCTCCGCGGCGACCAGGTCTCCGATGATGTCGTCGGTGAGCTTGCGCCTGCGCTGCTCGACCTGTTTGAGGAAGTAGTCGTAGAGCTCGGTGGCGGCGTTCAACCCCGCCTCGATGTCGGTCGGGATCGAGATGAGGTCGAGCGACAGGCGTCGGAACAGGTCGAGATCTTCGGCGGGCAGACCGAGCAGCGTGGAGATGATCCGCGTCGGGAACTCGAAGGTCACCGCCTTCACCAGGTCCGCCTGGCCGTCGTTCTTGATTTCGTCGACGAGCTGATCGCACACCGGCCCGATGACCGAGGGCTCCCACCGCGCCAGCGCGGTCGCACGAAAGGCTTTGGCCACCAGGTTGCGGTGGTCGTGGTGCTCCCTGCCGCCCATCGCCAAAATGGTGTGTCCCATCACCAGCCCGATGGTCTTGTCGTAGGCGGCCGACGTGAACACCCGGTCGTCGCGGAAAGCCTGGGACACAGCGTCGTAATCGAACAGGACCCATTCGTCGTCGGGCCGCAATTCCTCGGGCAGCTGTCCGGAATCGGCCAGGGAACCATGCCAGACCGGGTCCGTGCGCCGCATGTACTCGAAGAACGGATAGGGGCTGGTTTCACCGGTGAAGTCGAGCGGGGGCACCACGGGCTGACCGTTCGGGTCAGTGCTGAGCGTCATCAGCGCTTCCTCCTGAAAACAACCGAGTCAGGCCGTTCGCGCGGACCGATCGTCGACCGCGAGTCCACGGCGGGTGTGTACCGAGCGGAATTTAGCTATCATAGTATAAATAGCAACGAATCCCAACGGCTCGCGCGATCGCCACACCCCGGTTAGGCAATGCCGCAACGCGTTCGGCACGGCCGGTCCCGTTCGCCGCGCCGCCCCGGGGCTTTTCGCGCCAATACCTACCTCGTCTGCCTCCGGCCAAACGCGCAGGTCTACCTTGAAGGTGGTTTAGCGTGCATGACGAGCCGGAGAAAACGAATAGGTATGACACAGACGAACCTGGCCCGCCCACACGGCCTCACCCGCATCGACCCGGTACTGCGCGACGCCGCCGTCGAGTTGGGCGCCTTCGAGTTCCGCGCCGAGACACTGGCCGCCGAACGGGAGCACGCCAACCTGCTGGCCGCCCAGCGCGCCGCGGCGGCCGACACCAGCGGCGTCTCGATCGACTCCCGATCCATCGCCGGGCCCGGCGGTCAGCTGGGGCTCCGTTTGTACCGCGGCGACACCGAATCCCCGGCGCCCCTGGTGGTGTACGCCCATGGCGGCGGGTTCGTCACCGGCAACCTGGAGACGGACCATGCGCACTGCGTGGAGTTGGCCCGCGACGGCGGCTGTCTGGTGGTTTCCGTCGACTACCGGCTGGCGCCGGAGAATCCGTGCCCGGCGGCGCTGGACGACGTCGAAGCGGCCTTCCGCTACGTGGTCGACAACAGTGAAGAACTGGACGCCGACGCCGGCCGCATCGCGGTCATGGGGCGCGACGCCGGCGCGGCGCTGGTCGCCGGCCTGACCCAGCGCATGTTCGACCAGGAAGGTCCGGCCATCCTGATGCAGATCCTGCACCAGCCGATGCTCGACTCCGACGCCACGCCGTCGCGTCGCGAGTTCCAGCGCACCCCGGGCCTCAACGGCCCGGCCGTGAGCCGGGCATGGAATCACTACCTCGGCCACGCCAGCGCCAGTGGGCAACACGTCCCGGCGCACCGGGCGAACCTCGAGGGGCTGCCACCCACGTTCGTCAGCTGCTCCGAGATCGATCCCTGTCGCGACGAGGCCATCGACTACGCCAATCGGCTGCTGCACGCTTACGTCCACACCGAATTGCATGTGATTGCAGCGACCTTCAATGGCTTCGACTCGATGGTGCCGGATTGGATTGTTTCCCGGGAGAACCGGGCGTTGCACGCCCAGGCGGTGCGCCGCGTGTTCGCCATGTAGGAACGGCTCGTCCGGGTAAACGCGACGGCCCGCGCTGTTCGCCGAGGCGGAAACCTCGTCACCGCTTTTACCGACTGAACTCCGGTATCTCTTACCGTATTGCCCGTTGCTAACATCAGAAATGCCAGCCAACCGAGGACCGATCGGGCGGATGATCAAACACCCAAACCGTTTCCGTTGCACCCGCAGCGATCGAATGTCAAGAAGGATCCCCTCGGCACCATGACCACCATCGACTCCCCCGAAAAGGTCCTCTTCACCTCGACGACCCAGGCCTTTCTCGAAAAGGAAGCGCCGCTGCGCCGGGTGCGGGAGCTACACGCCGAGGGGGCGTCGTTTGACCCAGCGTGGTGGCGGCGCGCCGCGGAGCTCGGGTGGACGGGGCTGCTCGTTCCGGAGGAGCTGGGCGGCGGGAGCGTGTCGGAGAGCGGCTTCGCCGACCTGGCGATGGTCGCCGAGCAGCTCGGAAAGACGGTCGCGCCCGGGCCGCTGTATCCGGTCAGCACCGTCCTGTCGACGCTCGCCGAGTGCTCCAACTCCGAAGCGCACGCCGATGCCATCGAGGCGCTGATCGCGGGTGAATCGGTGGCGTCGTGGGCGGTTTGTGAGCCCGGCCAGGGCTGGGCGCCACTGGCTCCCGCGGTGACGGCGACCGAAACCGACGCCGGCTACCGCATCGACGGCGTCAAGGACCGCGTCGAGGCGGGCGCCCAGAGCTCGGCGCTGCTGGTGGTGGCGCGCGGCGGCCCGAATGGCGCTGAGATTCGCCAGTTTCTGGTCCCGACGGATGCTCCGGGCGTCAGCATCGAGCCCCAGCAGTCGGTGGACTTGGTCAAGCAATACGCCCGCGTGCGCTTCGAGGGTGTCGTCGTGCCCCGGTCTGCGGCCGTCGGCACCGCCGGTGAGACGCCCGCACTGGTCGATCGACAAAGCCAGATCGCCCAGGTGTTGCAGTGCGCCGAGGTCGTCGGCGTCCTGCAAACGGTGTTTGACTTCACCGCCCAGTGGGCGCTGGACCGGCACACATTCGGTCGCCCGCTGGCGTCGTATCAGGCCCTCAAACACAAGTTCGCCGACATGAAGCTGTGGCTGGAGGCCTGCCGGGCGACCACGTGGGCGGCGGTGGACAACGTGGCGGGTCGCGCGCCGCAGGCGGGATTGTCGGCCAGCATCGCGAAGTCCTACGTGGGGGAGATGGCCGGCCAGATCGTCCAGGCCTGCGTACAGATGCACGGCGGCATCGGTGTCACGTGGGAGCATGACCTGCACCTGTACCTTCGCCGGGTTACGTTGTACCGCAGCATGTTTGGTACGCCCGAGGAACACAACCTGCGGGTGTACGAGTTCGAAAAGGCGGGTCGTTCGGACAGATGACGCACACCGAATCTGTCGCAGAGTTCGCCGCCCGGGCCAGGGCATGGTTGGCCGACAACATGCCCGCCATCGACCGCGACGCCCCACCACCGGCCCCGCGCGACGACGAGCGGGCTTGGCTGCGGGCCCGAGAACTCCAAAAGCGCTTGTACGACGGCGGATTCGCCGGCATCTGCTTTCCCCGCGAGTATGGCGGTCTGGGGCTGGACTACGAATACCAAAAGGCATTCGACGCCGAAACCCTCGACTACGAAATGCCCCTGATCCTTAACACCCCGACGTTCACCATCTGCTGCGCAACGCTGCTCGACACCGGCAGCGAAGACCAGAAGAAGCAGCACATCGCCGCGGCGCTGCGCGGCGAAGAGGTGCTGGTGCAATTGTTGAGCGAACCCAGCGGCGGATCGGACCTGGCCGGCGTGCTCACCCGGGCCGAGCGCGATGGCGACCGTTGGATCATCAACGGCGCCAAGACGTGGAGCACGAGCGCGTTCGCCGCCGATTACGGCCTGTGCCTGGCCCGCACGAATTGGGATGTGCCCAAACACGAGGGCCTGACCATGTTCCTGGTGCCCATCTCTCATCCGGGAATCACGTTGCGGCACATCACCATGCTGAGCGGTTCCACCGAGTTCTGCGAGGAGTTCCTCGACGGAGTCGACGTTCCAGACGACGCCGTTGTCGGGGAGGTCAATGGCGGCTGGGCGGTGGCCTCGCGACAGCTGTACCACGAGCGCCGCGCAGTGGGGCAGGGCTCGGAGTTCGCCAGCGGCGGCGGCAGCGAGGGAGGCAACGCGATCCCGGTCGACTACGTCGGCCTCGTGGAGAAGACCGGACAGGCCGACGACCCACGCGTGCAGGAAAAGGCCGGCAGGGTCCTGGTGCACCGCGCGGTGGCCGAGCAGTTGATCGGCCATGTGTACCGCAGTGTCAGAGACGGCGTCCTGCCGCCGGCGGCCGGAACGCTCATCAGACTGTTCCACTCCGAAACCGTGACCACCGACGTCGACACGGCGCTGGAGATCGCGGGAAGCGCCGGCGTGGTGGGGGAGCCGGGCGCCGGCCTGGAGGCGGGGCTGCGCTACCTGTCGCGGCAGACGGTCGCGATCGGCGGCGGCACAACGGAAATGGCCCGCAACGTGATCGGCGAGCGGGTGCTGGGCTTCCCCCGCGAATATGCCGCCGACCGCGGGGTGCCGTTCAGCCAGGTACGGCACGGCGAGCGGTCCGAGCGGTCCTAGCCCTCGGCGACGACGTTCTCGGCCAGACCGCTGACCACCGGGATCTGCACCAGTGACAAGACGTGGTGCGCCGGGCTTCCCGGCGGGGCCACCAGCACGTACTCGCTGCCCTGTCGTTGTGCCCGCTCCCGCGCGGCGGCAAGGGCGCTGACGCCCGACGATCCGAGGTGGGTGACCGCGCTGAGATCGATGGTCAACGGTGCGACGCCGGAACGGCTTTCGACCGCGATCTGACGGTCCAGCGTGGACGCGGTGTTGGAATCGACGTCGCCGCTGACCACGATGCGGCCCGGTTCGGTGACCGCGGAGACGAATTCGGAGTTGACCGTCGGCTGACGGGTCGCGCGGCTGACCAGCGAGTCGGTAACGAAGTCCGCCGGCCGCGACAGGTGGTGCGTCACCCGCGCGGTCGTCCCATCGGGGCCGTGACTGACGTGCGCCTCCGACACCAAGGCTTCGGCCATGGCAAGGCCGCGGCCGCGGCCCGTTTCGCCTTCGCGGTGATCCTTCCACCGTCCGCGGTCGATCACCGAAATGTGCAGATCGCCATCGCCGGACAGCATCGCTTCGACGACAATGCCGTCGGAGACGTCGGTCGCGTACCCGTGCTCGACCGAGTTCTCGACGAACTCCGAGATCGCGTGCACGACATCGGAGATGTCGTCGGCGGTGGCGCCGATCTCCGCCAGCCACTGCCGGAGCCGAGTGCGTACCGCGCGGGCGGCGTGCAGGGTTGCGTCCAGCGTCATGTTCAGCGGCGCGGGTGGAGTGCGGCGTTGCGCCGCGAGCAGTGTCACGTCGTCGCTGTAGCCGGTCGAGCGCAGCAGCAGTTCCAGTGTCTCCGAACAGATTCGGTCGATCGCTCGCATCGATGATTCGATGACGAAGCCGCGTTGGCCGCCGGCGATATTCGCGGCCAGTTCGGCGAATTCGGCGGTGCTGGCGCCCAGTGGCCGGCCGGGCCGCTCGATCAGGCCGTCGGTGTACAGCAGGATCGAGTCGCCCACATCGAGGAACTCGGTGCGGACCGGAAACCCGGTGCCGCTGCCGAGCGGACCCGCGCCGGAAGGCTCGAGATAGCGCGAGGTCGCCTCGGACGTCACCAGCAGCGGCGGCGGGTGTCCGGCGGTGCAGTAACGGAATTCGCCGGTGCCGAAATCGAGCGCGCCGACGCAAATTGTGGCCGTGTTCGACCCGGGCACGTGCTTGCGGAACCGGTCGACGGCCTCGAGCGCCTCGGCGATCGGATATCCCGCCACGACCTGCATCCGCAGCGCGGTCCGCAGCTGCGACATCACCGCCGCCGCTTCGACACCATGGCCGACGACGTCACCGACGACGAGAACCAGCCTGTCCCCCAGGGGAATCGCATCGAACCAGTCGCCACCGGCCGCGGTGTCCTCCGCGGCGACGAGATACTGCGCCGTCACATCCGCGCCGGGAATGACGGGCACCGACGGCGCGAGCAACGCCTGCTGCATGACCGTGGCGGAATCGCGGACGTTGCGGTACCGCTCGGACAGCTCCTCGAGGCGCGCCTCGGCGGCCATCCGCGTTTGCACCCGGTCTGTGACGTCGGTGAACGCCAGCTGCACGCCCTCGATCGTGCCGTCCTCGGCGCGGCGTGCCGTGACGATGAAGTCGAAGAAGTGTTCCTGCGCCTGCCCCGCGCCGTCGAAGTCGGCTTGGACCCGCCACTCTGTTCCCGATTGCGGCTCGCCCGTTTGGTACACCCGGTCGAACATCTGGATGATTTCCTGGCTCACCAGTTCGGGATAGACCTCGCGCGTCAGCAGCCCGATCGAGTCGATGGGCGGACTGAGGACGCGGTACGCCGCGTTGACCGCGACGAATCGGTGCTCGGGCCCTTCGAGGCCGACCAACAGCATGGGGACATTCTCGAAGACGCGCCGCACGTCCTCGGCCGCGCCGACCGTTCGGTCCCAGTCCTTTTCGGCCACCATCTGGCCGTTCCTCCTCGCAGTTTTCGACGGGCCTGCGGGCTAATCAGAGTCGTAACCGGGTCAAATCAAGCGACCAATTTTGCACACGTAGATGTTCAGATTAGCAATGGTATTAGTTGCATATCGCAACGGTTTGATACCGGAGTGTTACATCCGGCGAATTCGGCGACGCGCAAAATTGACGTTGCCGAAAATCGAGATAGCCATCGGCGGTGGCGCGTGGGTGCGGAAACGCGTTGCACGAGTGCGCCATCGGCGGCGCCACGCGGACCCGTCACGTCATGCCCACACCCGCAATCAGGTGGATCGACTACGCGCTGCCGACGTGCGAGTGCGCGATGGCCGCCCAAAGCAACGGGCGCACATCATGTTTCGGCCGTCCAGCGGACTGCGCCCGGCGCGCGATCAGGCCGAGACGGGCTTCTTCGACGCCGGCGCGGAAACCTTCATCAGCTTCATCAGGTTGCCGCCCATGATCTTTGCCTTGTCCTCGTCGCTGAAATCGGCCAGCTCGTCGACGAACGTGATCGGGTCTTTCAGGCCCTCGGGGTGCGGCCAGTCGGATCCGAAGACCACCCGGTCGGTGCCCACCATGTTGACGATCTCGGTGAACCGGTCTTCCCAGAACGGGCTGACGTAGACGCACCGCTTGAACGTCTCGATCGGGTCCTCGGTGAACGCCTGCGGCATCTTCTTGTAGACGCCCTTGAGGCCCCGGAACAGGGTCGGCACCCAGTCCGCGCCGTTCTCGATGGACAGTATCCGCAGGTCAGGGTTGCGGGACAGCGCGCCATGGCAGATCAGGGCACCGAACGCATCCTCGATGGGGCGATGGCCCATGGCCAGGCTGCGGAAGGCGGTCGGCTTGAACGGCAGGAACTCGTCGCCCGGCTCCCAGATGTTGAGCAATTCGGAGTAGCCGCTGTCCGAGGCGTGCATCGAAACGGGGATCTCGGCCCGCACGCAGGCCTGCCAGAACGGGTCGAATTCTTCGAGCCCGAACGACCGGCTGCCGCGGTAGCCGGGCACCGGCGCGGGACGCACCAGCACCGTGCGGGCGCCGCGCTCCAGGCACCACTGCAGTTCCTCGAGCGCACGGTCCACGATCGGCAGGGTGATCACCGGGGTGGCAAAGATGCGGTCCTTATAGTTGAACGACCATTGCTCGTACATCCATTCGTTGAGGGCGTGGATGACGTCATGGGTCATCTCCGGGTCGTCCTTCATGCGCTCCTCGACCAGGCTGGCCAGTGTCGGGAACATCAGCGCGAAGTCGATGCCGAGCTCGTCCATGACCTCCAGGCGCGCGCCCGGTTCGCGGAAGGCCGGGATGGCTTTCATTGGCTCGCCGAGGATTTCGCGATAGCTCTTGCCCTGTGAGCCGTTGCGGAAGTAGTCCTCCTGGGCGCCCGGGCGTGCCACCACCTCGAACGTCGGGTTGGGGATGTATTCACTGATGTGGCCGCGCACCACGATCTTGGTGCGGCCGCGCACCTGGACGTAGTCGATGACGTTCTTGCGTTTGTCCGGCAGGAACTTGGTGAGCGCCTCCTGCGGCTCGTACATGTGGTTGTCCGCGTCGAAAACCGGGAAGGGAAGCTCGCGAGACGGCATGGCGATCTCCTTGCAAATGGTCTAAATTCTCATTGCGTGGTAACGACGTTACCACCGCTGGGCAGCGAGGGACACCCGCGTTATTCGTCGGCCCGCGGCCCGATCGTCGGCGTCGCGCCGTTGATGATGGCGAAGTTCACGGTGGCCGTGGCGAGCAATTCGTCGTCGTCGCCGTCTCCGTCGCCGAAGATGTCCACCTGCATCACCATCGCCCGTCGTCCGGATCGCAACACCTTGGGCACCGCGAACGCCGAGCCCTGGCGGACGGGCCGCAGGTAGCGCACAAACAGATCCGAGGTCGTCATCGTGGTGCCCGGCTCCAGGTAATCCAGCCCGAATTGGCCGCCCGCCACGTCCACCAGCGTCGCGATCAAGCCGCCCTGCAGGGCGCCGGACGTGTTGACGACTTGCGGGCTGACCGGCATGGTCATCGCGAACTCGCCGTTGCGGCTGCCCGGGCGCATGCCGATCTGAGCGAACAGCTCGGCCAGCGACGGGACCGTCGACTCTTCGTCCGTCTCGCGGATGCCGAGCGCGCGGCTGCAGAAGTCGTAGAGGTGGCCCGTATCCACGGGTGCGCCGTTCAATTCCGAACCCAGCCAACGCAATCGCTGCGCGCCCATCACCGTCTGCATGACGATGGCGGCGGCCGCACCAACGTCCAATCCGGGGTTGAAGACGCCCTCGGTGATGCCCTGCCCGACGATGTCGCGAGTCAGCCGGTGCAACGGTGTGAGCACCCGGGCGTAGTCACGGGGACGAGTCTCGGCCAAGTGCTGGTTGTAGAGGGTCAGCGCGCGATTCAGACTGTCCTGGGTGCTCGATTCCGGTTGCTCGCTGAGCCGATCGATCAGCAATTTCAGGGCCGACGTGCTGTCCAGTCCCGCGGTTTCGGCGCGCCAGGCCTGAACCGATTGAGCGATGGTTCTGTCGAACAGCGCCAGAAGTAGTTCGTCCTTGCTGGCGAAGTGTTGGTAGAAGGCCCGCAGCGACGTCTTGGAGCGGGCGACGACCTCCTGCACGGTGAAGTCGGTGCGTCCCGTCTCGCCCAGGATCGCGACGGCGGTCTTGATGAAGCGGTCGCCGCGCGTCACTTCGGCTTCGTCATTGGGGGCGGTCATCGGCGCTGTTCCCTTCCCTGGCGCAGTCCTTACGCTCTGAGAATGAGGTTACCGCGTCCTGGGGCCCATCCGCGAAGCCATACCTTCTGGGTCGTCGCGCCGACCGACGGTCGGACGCTCAGCCGCCCCGCGCCGCGATCATCGCCGAGCGGTTGACCTTGGTGGCCGCGGTGCGCGGTATCGCGTCGACGAATTCCACCGTCTTGGGCGCCTTGTAGGGGGCCAGGCGGCTCTTCGCGTAGTCGATCACGCCCTGCTCGGTGAGGGGCTCGGCGCCGTCGGCCTCGGCGCGCTGGATCACCGCGTGCACGCGGCGCCCCCACTGCGGATCGGCAAGCCCGATCACGACCACGTCGGCGATACCTGGGTGGCCGGCCAGCGCCGACTCGACCTCGGCGGGAAAGACATTGGCGCCGCCACTGACGATCATGTCGACGCGGCGGTCCACGATGTAGAGAAAGCCGTCCTCGTCGAGGTGGCCCATGTCCCCGGCGGAGCGGAAGCCGTCCTCGGTCGACGGCAGTGGGGGCGCCCCACCCAGGTAGCGATACCCCGCGCTCATCGGTGCCCGCAGATACACGTCCCCGTCCTCGCCGGGACCCAGCGGCCGCTTCTCTGCGTCCAGAATCCGGATCTCGGTGTCCCGGAATCCGCGGCCCACGCTGCCCGGGTGGGCGAGCCACTCGTCGCCGCGCAGCGCGGTGAGCCCCAGATTTTCCGTCATCCCGTACGCCGTCACGATCTGCTCCGGGCTGAGCAGTTCGAACCACGTATGCAGCAACGAGGGCGGCATCACCGCGGCGCCCTGCAGAATGAAGACGATGCTGGACAGGTCGCGCTCCCGGACGTCGGGCCGGGCCGCGATGCGCGCCAGCATGGTGGGCGTCGCGGTGAAGTTGGTGATCCGAAAGCGCTCGATCACATCGAGAGCCAATGCGGCGTCGAACTTTTCGAGTATCACCAGATGGTCGCCCGCCAGCAGCATGAGGAAGGTGGCGAAGCCGTTGGTGTGATACATCGGCGCGGGCACCATGATCGTCTGCGGCTGGGAAACCGGTGTCCAGTTCGACAGGAACGGCTCGCCCTGCTGGGGGATCCACAGTGAGGGCGCCAGGTTGAGGATCACCTTGGGCACGCCGGTCGAACCGCTGCTGCAGATCCCGTTGGCGGTGGGGGAGACGGCCACCGGCAGGGGGCCGTCGGACTCGGCGGCCGCGCGGGCGTCGAGGTCCCAGCGGCTCTTTTCATCGACGACGACGGCGGGATCGATCACCTCGCGCACCCGGTCGCGCTCCCACTCGGGAAGATCCCAGTGCATGGGCACCGGAACCGCGCCAATCTTCCAGCACCCCAGCGTCGCCAGCACCAGATGCTGGGAATTCGGAATAGCAAGCGCCACAAGGGAACCGATTGCGGCGCCGGCGGCGGCGAGGGCGCGGCCCCACTGGTTGGCGCGGGCGTCGAGCTCACCGAACGTCAGCGTCTGCGCGGTGCCGTCGAGCGCGACGATCGTGACGCCGGCATCGTTCCCACGTTGTTCGGCGAGCTCTCGCAGCTTGGTTCCGAAGGGAACCCCGTCGGCGAACGGGTTCGCCGCCGCTTCGGCCGCGACAGGTTCGCTACTCACCTGCGCCGCTCCTCCTCATCGCTTCGCTCTGCATCGTCGCCGGCGGTCACCTTCGCCGCTCCTCCTCATCGCTTCGCTCTGCATCGTCGCCGGCGGTCACCTTCGCCGTTCCTCCTCAATCGTCGTGCGGCGGCTCACGCAGATACCGGCTCGCTGAACAGCGTCTCCAGCGACCCGTCCGACACGCTGGGGATCAGGCGCAGGGCGAGTTCGTCGGTGCCCAGCGGCAACCGGATCAGCGGCTGGGTGTGCCGGTCGAGCACGCTGACGTCGGACTCGTCGCAGAAACCCAGGGCCCCGAGTAACTGGTGCGACGTGCGCATCACCTGGCGCGCGGTGTCGGCGGCTTTGAGCCGAAGCACCAGTGCGTCGGCCGAATGGATCGGCGCCGGCAGCGATTCGGGTCGGCAGATCGTGTACTTCGCGAGTTCGTGCAGCCCGCGCACCGCGACGGCGGCGTCCGCGACGGCAAACCTGACGGCCTGAAAGTCCGCGAGCGGCTTACCGAACTGGATCCGGGCGCGCACGTGCTCGGTGACGATCTGCAGCGACTGCTGCACCGCTCCCAGAATCCGCCATGATCCGAGCACGAGATGAAGGTTAACGTCGGGGGCTCCGACGCTTCCCTCGGGTGCGCCCAAGGTCGCCGGAACCAGGAACGGCCCCAGCTTGGCGCCGGTGCGCGCGGCCGGCCGCGGCCGGTACCGGTTGCCGTCCAGGTCCGCGGCGATCCAGTCGCCGGCCAAATCGCCGTGGTCGATGCGCGGGGCTTTCGGATTCACCAGGGCCAGCCGCGCGCCATCGATCGACAACAGCTCCTCCACAAGTGGATAGGGCAGCACCGTGGCGCCGGCGGCCTGGCACAGCACCGCGGCGGCCAGCAGATCGTCCGGGGACGAGCGCACGTCCAGGTCGAACGCGCCCACCTCGTTCAACGCGGCACGGGCCGCGTCCCGGACGGAGTCGTCGGCCTCGGCGCGCAGCGCGGCCGGCGGTCCGCCTAATCGGGTGAGCCGCTTGCCCGCGACGGCGGCGAAGTCGCTGATGTCTTGTGGCAGATCGGTTTTCACCGGCTTCCTCCCAACACGTCTCGTGCCACCAGCATCTTCTGCACTTCGATGGTGCCCGATGCGACGGTGGCCGCCTGTGCGTAACGCCAATGGTCTTCGATCGCCCCGTGCAGCGGCGCGGAACTGCCGCTGTCCAGCGCCGTGGGGCCCAGCACGTCGAACAGCAGCTCGGCCACCTGCTGATCGAGGGTCGTCGTGACGATGCGCGCGGCGCTGGCGGCCGCGCCCGCCGCCGGATCGTCCTGCAGTGACACGGCGCGATAGGCCAGCAGCCGGGCGACCCGCAGGTCGACCAGCGCCCGCACCCACCGCGTCCGAATCGTCTCGGGCAGCTCGTCCCACTCGTCGCCGAGCTGGCTGCGCATGCGTTCGAGCAGCGACTCGCACCGCGCGTAGCGGGCGATGCCCACCCGCTCGAAGGCCAGCGCCTCGCGCATCACCCGCCATCCGTCGCCGACCTCGCCGAGCACGTCGCCGGGAAACGCCTGCACGTCGTCCAGGAACATCTCGTTGAGATGGTGCGGCCCCAGCATCGACGGGATCGGCCGGACGGTGAAACCGGGACGGTCCATCGGGATCAGAAACAGGGTGAGCCGCTTGTGTTTTGGGGCGTCGGGGTCGGTGCACGCCGCCAGCACGCACCACGACGCCATCAGCGCGTACGAGGTCCACACCTTCTGCCCGGTGATGCGCCATCCGTCACCGTCGGCGACGGCGCGGGTACGCAACGACACCAGGTCGGTTCCGGCCTCGGGCTCCGAAAAGCCTTGGCACCAGATGACATCCCCGGCGGCGATGGCCGCCAGGTGCTTGGCTTTCTGTTCCTCGGTCCCGTACCGCATCAGCGCCGGCCCGACCCAGTTGATCCCCATGTACTGCGGACCGCGCGGCTCGTGTTGCGCCCACATCTCCTCGCGCAGCACCGTCTGCTGCCAAACCGAACCCCCGCCGCCGCCATGCTCCTTCGGCCACGCCAGCGCGAGCAGCCCCTCGGTGGCCAGCAGTTTGCAGAACGTCTCGGTGGTGGCGAGGTCCTGCGGGTTTTCGGTGCAGGCGCCGAGGAAGTCGGCGGGGATGTGGTTGGCGACCAGCTCGCGCAGGTGGCTTCGCAGTTGTCCGGCGTCGTCGCCGAGGTCGTAGTCCATCGTGGTCATCCCTTCGGCAGTCCGAGCAGCCGCTCGGCGATGATGTTGCGCTGCACCTCCGACGTTCCGCCGTAGATGGTCGCGGCCAGCGCGTCCTGACGTTCGAACAGCAGGTCCGGATCGGCGGCCGACTCCGGGCCCGCAGCGGCGGCGCCGAGTTCCCAAACACGCTGCAACGTAAGCGATCCGAGCAGCTTCATGGTGTCGGCTTCTGGGCTGGGCCGCCCCGCCAGCTCGTTGCCCAGCGCGCGATATCCGGTGGCCCGCAGGGCTTCGGCGTCGGCGATCAGCGAGCCGAGCTCGGTGTAGACGTCGTCGCCCGAGACCCCGCCGCCGGCGGTGCGCACCGCCTCGAGCCCGCGTTTGATCTCGACCCAGTTCATGATCCAGATCATCTGGCGTTCATGCTGCAGCGACGACAGGGCGACATTCCAGCCGCCGTTGAGCGGCCCCAGCAGGTTGTCGCCCGGCACCTCGACATCGTCGAGGAAGACCTCGCAGAACGTCTCGTCGGAGATCGAGGCCATGCGGATCGGCTCGATCCTGACCCCGGGCGCGTGCAGATCCAGGATCAGGCAGGAAATGCCGCGGTGTTTCGGCGCATCGGGATCCGTGCGGGCATACAGGGTGCACCACCGCGACTTGTGGGCCTGGGTGGTCCAGATCTTGTGGCCGTTGACCCGGAACACGTCGCCGTCGCGTTCGGCGCGCGTGCGCAGTCCGGCGAAATCGGACCCGGCTTCGGGTTCGGACATGCCCAGCGCCCACCATTCGTCACCGCGTAACAGCGGGACGAGCAGGCGCTCGACCTGGGCGGCGGTGCCGAACTGACGAATGCCGGGCGCGGCGACGTTGGGACCGGCGATGTTGGGCAGTTTGGGCGCCGAGCGCAGCGCGGCCTCGAGCCGGACCTCCATGGCGTCGCGCAGACCGAGGGACCGTCCGCCGTGTTCGCGGGGCCAGGTCGGCTGGATCCATCCGGCCTCGAACGCGGCCCGCTGGTAATCGCGCCGCAGGCCCAGGTCCCACCGGTACTGCCGATACTTCTCGTAGTAGTCGTCGGGCAGGAACTCCGCCAACCACGCGCCGAATTCGTCCACCACCGGGCTCACGCGGCGCCCCCGCAGAATCGGCGGCCCACCTCGTGGTAGAGCGCGCGACTGTCGCCCAGCAGCGCGGCGCCCTGCCAGGCGCGCCTGACGTAGAGGTGGACGTCGTGCTCCCAGGTCTGACCGAGCGCGCCGTGCACCTGGACCGCCGTGCGCGCACAGGCGGCGGCCGCGTCACCGGCCGCCGCTTTGGCGAGCGCGGCGGAGGTCCACGCGTCGCCGGGTGCCGCAGCCGGATCGGCGAGCCGGGCCGCGGCCGCATACGTCAGACTGCGGGCGCGTTCCAGGCCGACGTAGTTGTCGGCCAACGCGTGTTTGATCCCCTGGTATGCGCCGATCGGTTGGCCGAACTGGCGCCGCGACTTCGCGTGCTCGACCGAGCGGCGCAACGCGGCGCTCGCGACGCCGATCAGGTCCGCGGCGCAGGCCACCCACGGCGCCGTCAATGCGGACTCGACGTCGGCGCTCGCGACGGCCACGGGCTCGGCGTCGATGTCGGCCGTCGCCAACGGCTGGGCGGGGTCGGTGGAGTCAGCCGCGGGCACCACGGTGACACCGTCGCCGCAACGCGCGACCGCCGCCACGGTGTCACCGGCGTCGTCGCGGGCAAGGGTGACGACCAGCTCGGCGCGCGACAGGTGGGGGACCGCGACCGCACGACCGCGCAGCCGTCCGTCGCGCAGGGTCATCGGCGCCCCGGGCAGGCGCGACCCGGGGGCGTGGACGGCCAGCGTCGCCACGGTTCCACCGGCGATGTCGGCCAGGACCGAGTCGAGTCCGGCGTCACGCAGCACGCCCGCGGCCAGACCGACGCTGCTCAGCAAGGGGATCGGGGCGAGGGCGGCACCGCATTCCTCGAGAACCACGGCCAGCTCGACCGGCCCGTAGTCGCCCGCCTCTTCCTCGGAGGGGGCGGCGAGCTCGGTCCACCCGAGATCCACGACCGTCTTCCACAGGGCGCGCCAGCGCTCCGGATCCGTGAGCGCTTGGCGGGCGGCCTCAGGCGGGCACTCCGTACGTAATATGTCGCGTACGGCGTCGCGGAGCGACAACTGCTCCGAGTTCAGCCCTACATCCATAAGACCTCTAACATAGTAAAGATAATAAACTAGCCCTGCCGTCAATGACACGGGGTCAAACGCATAGGTGGCGCATGGCCGAGTGGTATCTGTTCCTGCCGCAGGTCCGGTTGTCGGCGGGCGACATCGCCGAGCGTGCGCGCCGGGCCGAGGCCAGCGGTTTCGACGGCATCGCTTTCATCGATCACCTCGAGGCGCCCGGCCTGCCCGACGAAAGCATCTGGGAGGCAATGGGGATCGCCACCTGGGTGGCCGCCAAGACCGAGCGGCTGCGGATCGGTCATCTGGTGCTCTGCGACGCCTTCCGGCATCCCGCGGTGCTGGCCAAACAGGCCGTCACCCTCTCAGAGGCGTGCGGCGGCCGATTCGAGCTCGGTCTGGGGGCGGGGTCGTGGCCCGCGGAGTTCGCCAGATTCGATGTCGGCCAGCAGGATCCGAGAGCACGGGTCGATCAGCTCGACCGCCACCTGAGGCTGCTCAGGCAGTACTGGGGCGACGGGACGGGGGAGGCCGCGGTGGCGCCGCAGGCCCCGCGTCGGTCCTACCCGATACCGCTGGTCCTGGGTGGCAGCGGACCCCGGATGATGGAACTCGTTCGCAGATACGCGGATTGGTGGAATCTGCCTGCCCATCAGCTCGACAAGCTGCCGACGCTGGCCACGGCCGCCGGGACGGCCCGGTTGTCCATCCAGCAGATGGTGGGCTTCGTCCGGTCCGGCGCCGATCCCGACACCGTGCGCGAGGTGAGCACCCGGCGATTCGGCAACCTGGGATCCGGACTGGTCTGCGGGGATGCCCGCGAGCTGGTCGGGCACTTCAGCGGACTGGCCGGGCAGGGGGTCGAGCGGTTCTACGTCTGGTTCGCCGACTTCGCCGCACCGGACTCGTTGCACGAGTTCGGCGAATCGGTGATCAAGCCGTTCCCGGCGCCGTAGGCGTCAACCCCGTTGCGCGCGGCGGCGGGCCTCGGTGGGCACGACCGGCGGCCGCGCGTAGGGGCCGCGCTCCACCGCGGACAGGCGGATCTCCGGCAAATCGACCGATGGGTCGACGGTATCCAGCCAGACGACCGCCTCGGCGACGTCGGAGACCGCGATCGCGTACATCTCGAACGGAACGTCCTGCAGCATCTCGGTGGCCACCGGGCCGGGCGTGACGATATGCACGCTGATGCCGTCGCGATCGACTTCGAGCGCCAGGGCCCGCGCGAACGCGTTCATGCCGGCCTTTGAGGCGGAATACGCGGTGCGGGCCGGCATCGGCTCGTGTGCCGCCGACGACGAGATGAACACCAGCCGCGAGCCCGCCTTCATCCTGGGCAGCACCGCGGACGTCACCACGAAGCACGAATCCAGGTTGGCCGACATGATGGCCTGCCACTGCTCGAAGGTCTGCTTGCGCGCGTAGGTTCCGCCGAGCGCCCCCGCCGCGTGGACGACGAGGTCGATTTCCCCCAATGCGCTTATCGCGGCGGGGAATCCGATCGGATCGGAGGCGTCGGCCACCACGTGGCGCGCACCGATCTCCTCGGCGGCGGCGCGCAACGGATCTTCCCGCCGCGCCGAGAGCACCACGTCGTAGCCGCGCTCAACGAGCTTGCGGGCGCACCCTTTTCCGATCCCGCCGCTACCGCCGGTGACCAATGCGGTTCGCATGACCGTTGCAGGCCGCCCTTCAGGAGTGCCGGATGTCCCGCGACCGCGACAAGGCCTGCGGGGAGAGCGCATAGATGCGTTGATCGTGCTGACCGGACAGCACGTAGGTTTGGGTGTCGGCGAGGTGGCGTCCGGCGATACGACGAGCCCGGTCGACGTTGCCCTCCGCGATCGTCTCGGTCAGTTTGACGTGGGTGGTGAGCACGGCGCGGCGCTGAGCCAGCGACGGGTAGGTGCCCCGCGACGCACTCTCGTCGGCCCATTGCCGTTCGTGACTGGTCCACAGCGTCTCCAGGCTGCCCACGACCGCGATGATCGTGTGGTTGCCGCAGCCGCGGACGACGAGATCATGGAATTCACGGCCGATTTCGGTGAACCGGCGGCCGTCTTCGAGGTGTTCGGCCATCGACTCGTTGATCCGCGTGAGTTCGGGCACCAGCGTCTCGGCCCGGTCCGGACGGCGGGCGGCCAGCGCCGCGCAGGCGGGCTCGAGTTCCTGCAACGCCATGCCGAGATCGGCCACCTCAACGGACTCGCTCTGCAGCAACAGGCCGAGCATGTAGGCGGCGCTGGTCTTCGCCGGGGCGTGCACGACGGCACCGCCGCGGTTGCCCCGCCGCACCGACACCAGCCCCTCGGTCTCCAGGATCCGCAACGCCTCGCGCAGCGACACCAGGCTCACGTTGAACTGCTCGACGAGCACCTCTTGGCGCGGCAGCAGATCGCCATCGGCGAGGTCGCCGTCGATGATCTGACGACGCAACTCATCGGCTACGATTTCGGCGATCCGCGGCGCCGACAACCGGCGCCGGGCGTCGGGGCCAATTCCCAAGGCGGTCATCCGATCCTCGAAACAAAAGCAACTCGCTGGCTTAGCTATTTTAGCAGTAATGATATAAATAGCTTCTCTGATCGCGCGTCGATCGGAAGGGCGGGTGCAATTGAGCGAGCGGTCCGACAGCCGGCCGACACCGCTACACGATTTGCGTGTCGTCGAGATCAGTGACCGCATAGCGGGCAGCTACTGCGGAAAGCTGCTGCTTGACGCCGGCGCGCAGGTCTACAAAATCGAACCGCCGCAAGGGGATTGGCTGCGCCGGTACACCGCCAGCTGTTCGCCGGTCGCCGAAGACGGCACCGCTCCTTTTTTCAGCTACCTCAACGCGGGCAAGCGCAGCATGACGTTCGCGCCCGGCGCCGAGGATTCGGCGCGCTTTCGCGCCACGCTGGGCGCCGCCGACGTCGTCGTCGTCACCGCGGGCCCGGCGCGGGCCGCGGCGATGGGGATCGACCCGCGGCAACTGCTGGAACACTCGCCGCGGGCCGTCATCGTGACGATCTCCGATTTCGGCTGGAGCGGACCCTACGCGGACCGCGCCGCCAGCGAGTTCACCTTGCAAGCGTGGGCGGGCTCACCCGGCTTCCGCGGCGATCCCGCCGGGCCCCCGATTTCCATCGGCGGCGAGCTGGGCGAGTACATGGGCGGTGTGTTCGCGGCGTTCGGCGCGCTGGCCGTGCGCCGCCGCATCGAGCGCGGCGGGCCCGGCGAGCACCTCGACCTGTCCATGCTGGAAGCGCTCACCGCGATGCAGAGCAGCGAATGGCTGCATTCGCAACTGCTGCGCGTCCCGCCGATCCGCCGCACCACCGAAGTGCCGTCGATCGAGCCCGCCAAGGACGGCTACGTCGGGATCACCATGGTCACCGGGCAGCAGTGGCTCGACTTCGCCGCGATGGTCGAATGCCCGCAATTGGAGGAGATCGAACAGCTGCGGTTTCAGATCGGCCGGTGGCAATACCGCGACCTGATCCGCGAGCAGATCCATCCCTGGCTGGCCGAACGGACCGTCGCCGAAATCGTCGAGCTCGGACAGCTGTTCCGGCTGCCGATCGCCGCGCTGGGCAACGGCTCCACCATCCGGGATCTGGAATACGTGCGCCAGCGCGACGCCTTCATCCACAACCCCGCCGGTTTTCACCAGCCCCGCCCGCCGTGGTTGATGTCGGCCTGCGCGCCCGCACGCGTGGGTGCCACGCCCTCACTTGGCGAGGACGATGACGAATCGCCTTGGCGCCGTGACGAATCCGAATCCGAACCGGCGCTGGACGGGTTACCGCTGGCCGGTGTTCGCATCATCGACCTGACCGCGTTCTGGGCCGGGCCCGCCGCGACCCACCTGCTGGCCGCGTTCGGCGCCGACGTCGTCAAGATCGAATCCATCCAGCGGCCCGACGGCATCCGCTACTCGGGCGGAATGCGCACCGACGTGGACGACTGGTGGGAGTACGGCTGGGTGTTCCACGCGATGAACACCAACAAGCATTCGGTGACACTGGATTTGGGATCCGAGGAGGGTCGTCGCCTGTTCACCGAACTGGTCTCCGGCGCCGACGTCGTGATCGAGAATTTCTCGCCGCGGGTGATGGAGCACTTCGGCCTCACCGCCGAGGTGCTGCTTGGGGTCAACCCCAGACTGGTGTTCGCCCGGATGCCCGCGTTCGGCGTCGAGGGCCCGTGGCGGGATCGGGTCGGCTTCGCGCCCACCATGGAGCAGATCGCGGGCTTGGCCTGGGTGACCGGGCTGCCCGAGGCCCCGCCGGTGACCCCGCGCGGGGCCTGCGACCCGCTGGCCGGTGTGCACGCCGCGTTCGCCGTGCTCGCCGCGCTGAGCTTCGCCGAGCGCACCGGGAAGGGCCAGCTGGTCGAGTTGCCGATGCTGGAAACGGTGCTCAACGCCACCGCGATCCAGGCGATCGAGTCCGAGGTCTTCGGTGTGACGCTGAGCCGTCGGGGCAATCGCGGTCACGGCACGGCGATCCAGAACATCTACCGCTGCGCCGGCGACAAGGACGATTGGATCGCCGTGACCATTCGCGACG
The DNA here is from genome assembly GCF_000276825.1 of Mycobacterium paraintracellulare. Classification (NCBI taxonomy): domain Bacteria; kingdom Bacillati; phylum Actinomycetota; class Actinomycetes; order Mycobacteriales; family Mycobacteriaceae; genus Mycobacterium; species Mycobacterium paraintracellulare. The sequence continues at coordinate 1,514,536 of NC_016948.1, forward strand.
ACGCGCAGTGGCACGCGCTGGTCGACGTGATGGACCGTCCCGCATGGTGCCGGGACGAGGTGCTGTCCACCGTTGCCGGTCGCCGGCAACGAGCCGACGAGATCGACGCCCGGCTGGCGGAGTGGTTCGCCCGCCAGACCCTTGAACCGACGGTGGAACGGCTGGCCGGCGCGGGAATTCCCGCCGCGCCGGTGGTATCGCCGTCGCTGGTCACCGACAATCCGCAGTTGCGCGAGCGCGGGTTTTTCGAGGCGCTGCACCATGGCAGCACCGGCCTCGGTCTCTACCCGTGCCCGCCGTTCGCCCTGCTCGACGGCCAGGACCACTGGCTGCTGCGGCCGCCGCCGAAGCTGGGCGAGCACAATGAAGAGATCCTGCGCGATCGGTGCGGGCTGACCGACGAAGAACTGACACGCCTCGCGGCCAGCGGGGTGATCGGGACCCGCCCCAAGGGTCTCTAAGAGAAGTGGAGGGCATCTGATGCGCGTGACGGTCGACGAAAACTTGTGCGAGGCCAACGGCTTTTGCGAATCGCTTGCGCCGGACGTGTTCGAGCTGGGGGACGCCGACGTGGTGCAGATCGCGGACGGCCCCGTGCCGGCGCGGCTGGAAATCGACGTGCGCGCCGCGGTGGATCAGTGCCCGAAGGCCGCGCTGCGGCTTGTCGAGGACTGACTCGCCCGACGACGGCGAGCGCCGGAACGGCGCGAGTGAGAAGTCGGGCAATCAGACTCAGCGGCGCTCGCGTAGCGATATCGCCATCTCGTCGTAGATCGACATGTTGGTGGTCAGGTTGGGATGGGCGGCCTTGGCCGGGCCGATTTCGATGTCATCGCAGCGCAGCAGCAGTTCGTCGAAGACCGCGCGCAGTTCCGCACGGGCCAGCATGGCGCCCAGGCAGTGGTGCGGTCCGCCGCCCCCGAACGCCACGTGCGGGTTGGGCTGGCGGCCGATGTCGAAGACGAACGGTGAATCGAAGACTTCCTCGTCGCGGTTGGCCGAGCGCAGCATCGACACCACCCGCTCGCCCTTGGCGATGCGCTGGCCGTCCATCTCGACGTCGACCTTCGCGGTGCGCGTCCAGTACGCCACCGGCGACGCCCAGCGCAGCACCTCCTCGACCGCGCCGGGCCGCAACGCTTCCTGCGCGCGATACCGCTCGATTTGCTGTGGATTGCGCACGAACGCCTGCAGCCCGATGGCCAACGCGTTCTTGGTGGTGTCGCTGCCGGCGAACGCCAGCACGAAGAAGAAGAACTCGAGCTCGTTCTCGGGCAAGCTGAATCGCTCGCCGTCCTCGCCGGTGATCACCGCAGTCGCGAGCGTGCTCCAGATGTCGTCGGTGGGATTGCGCCGCTTTTCGGCCGTGAGCTCCATCGCGTACCTGAACACCGAAGCGAAGAGATCGAGTTCTACCCGCCCGCTCGGGTGTGCTTCGGGCGCAAGCGCTTTGAGGATCTGGTCGAAGATGCCGAAGATTCGCGGCCGATCCTCGTCCGGGATGCCGATGATGTCGCCGATCACCGACATCGGCAACGCGTCGGCGACGTCCTCGATCCAGTCCCCGCCGCCCGCGGCCAGCAAGTCGTCGATCATCCGTGCGGCACGCGCGCGGATCCCCTCCTCGAGTTTGGCTATGGCGCGCGGATTGAACGCGTTGGAGATGAGTTTGCGGCGTCTGTTCAGCTCCGGCGGGTCCAACGTGATGATCGTCGGGAACGACGAGAACATGGCGACCGGCTGGATGAGCGGGCCGTCGGCCGCGGTGAACGACTCGGTGTCGCGGTGCAGGCGGACCGCGTGCCGGTGTTTGGTCGCCATCCAGAAATCGCGGTGCACGGTCTGGGCCACTCCCGGCGTCAGCTCGTGCCGGAACAGTGGGCTGCTGCGTCGCAGCTCGGCGAACAGGTCGTCGGGAAAGCCGTTGCACCACAAAGACAGATCGGACAGGTCGACCGCTGCAGCCGTCATCGCCGGGCCCCATTCTGCGGCGACGCACCGGGAACCGGTGAGCGCCGCGTTGACGTTCTATGCCTAAGATAGTAAAAATAGAGCTAGTCGTCGAACTGGAGTGCTCGTGACGCGTACAGTTTCGGACCCGGCCCCGGAGTCGGCCGAGGACCCCTCAGAACGAGAGTTCGGGCAGGCCGGCATCGCCCTGTCGACCTACCGTTTCCCGACGGGCTGGTTCATCGTCGCCTTCGGCTCCGACCTGGCTCCCGGTCAGGTCAAGCGCGCGCACTACTTCGGTGAGGAGCTGGTGCTCTTTCGCACCGAGTCGGGCCAGGTTCATGTGATGGACGCCTACTGCCAGCACCTCGGCGCCAACCTCGCCGTCGGCGGCACCGTGGAGGGCGAGAACATCGTCTGTCCTTGGCACGGTTGGCAATGGCGCGGTGACGGCAGCAACGCGCTGATTCCCTACAGCAAGATCGGCTGCAAGAACAACGTCCGCATCCGGACCTATCCGAGCATGGAGTGGTACGGCTTCGTGCTGGCCTGGCACGAGCGGCACGGTCGGGCGCCGTACTGGCAGCCGCCGGTGTTGCCCGAGCTGGAGACCAACGAGTACTACCCCCTGCACCCGCACACCCAGATGCTCAACCGGGTCAAGGTGCACCCGCAGATGATCATCGAGAACGCCGCCGACCCGTACCACGTTCAGTACGTGCACAAGGCCGCCAATCCCGCCACCACCGCGTCGTTCGAGGTGTCCGGCTACCACCTACACGCCACGGTCAACGCCCATTTCGGCGGGGGCCGGGCGCAGACCTGGCTGACCCCGAACGGGCCGGTCGACGCCAAGATCATCTACGACAACTACTCGCTGGGGCTGGGCGTGGTGCGATTCCCCAGCGAGCTGGTGGCCACCGTTCAGGTCACCGGACAGACGCCGGTCGACGAGGACTACACAGACTACTTCTACACGCAGGCCTCCGTTCGTGAGCCGGGCGACACCGGTGACGTGCCGACCGGACGCGCCGCCCGGTTCCTCGCGCTGCAGCAAGAAGTCATCAAGCAGGACTTCTTCACCTGGGAGAACATGAAGTATCTCGAGAAGCCGAATCTGGCTCCCGAGGAGGCGCACGATTACGCGGCCCTTCGCCGCTGGGCGCACCGCTTCTACCCGGGAACGCAACCGTCGCCGTCCGATTTCGGCTACACCGCCGACGGCGCGCCGGACCCGGCGGCCGCGAAAGCCTGATGAAACCCTGATGCCCGGTCCCGCCGATTTCGGTGTCGACGGTTTCACCGTGCCGGCTGTGCTGGATCGGCGGGCCGAGCAGCATCCCGACCGGGTGATGATGTCGATCGCCGGTGTCGACGTGACCTTCGAGCAGATGCGGCGGCGGTCCCGCGCGGCGGCAAACATACTGTCCGGCTTGGGCGTCGGCCGCGGCGACTGCGTGGCGTTGTTCACCGCCACCTGCCCGGAATGGGTCTACTTCTGGTTGGGCGCGGCGCGCATCGGCGCGGTCAGCGCTGCCATCAATGCCGCGAACAAGGGTGAGTTTTTGCTGCACACCCTTCGGCTGTCATGCGCCAAGGTGATCCTCACCGATGCTGAGCGGCGGCCCCGCGTCGACGAGGTCGCGGGCGGACTGAATGCGGCGACCGACGTTGTGGTGCTGGATGTTTCGCTCACCGAGGCGTTGAGTAGCACGCCGGTTCACCCGGTGGGCGACAGCCCCGCCGGCGCGGCGGACGTGGGCGTGCTGTTCTACACCTCGGGCACGACCGGGCCCTCCAAAGCGGTTGCCACGACGTGGCATTACCTGTTCTCGGTGGCGGCGACCGTCGCTTCGGCGTGGGAGTTCGGCGCGGGGGAGGTGCTGTGGACGGCGATGCCGCTCTTCCATCTGAGTGCGGCGCCCAGCGTGCTGGCACCGATGCTGGTCGGTGGAACCACCGTGTTGGCGAAAGCCTTTCACCCGGCGCAGGTGTGGGATGAGATCCGCGCCCACGGCGCCGTCGGTTTCGCCGGCGCCGGCGCGATGGTCTCGATGCTGCAAAACCTGCCCGCCGATACGCGGGACGCGCAGCTGCCGCTCCGGTTCATCTCCGCCGCGCCCATCGACGCGGCCTCCTACCGTGACATCGAAAAGCGTTACGGCTGCCGCATCGTCACGATGTACGGATTGACCGAGGCGTTCCCGATCGCCCTCAAGGCCGTGGCCGACGAGGGTGTACCCGGAACCTCGGGCCGGCCCAACCCCGATTTCGACGTGCGCATCATCGACGAGCGCGGCGATCCGCTACCGGCCGGCGCCGTCGGAGAGATCGCGTGCCGGCCGAAGCGGGCCCACGTAATGAGCGAAGGCTATGTGGGCCAGGGGATGCGGGTGGACCCGCACCCGGAGTGGTTTCGCACCGGTGACCTGGGCCGGCTCGATGCCGATCAGAACCTGACCTATGTGGACCGCGTCAAAGACTCGTTGCGCAGGCGGGGCGAAAACGTCTCATCGGTCGAAGTGGAGACCGTCGTCATGCGTCACCCCGCCGTCGCCGAAGCAGCGGCCGTCGGAGTCCCCAGCGAGCTGGGCGAAGACGACATCCTGGTAGCCGTGACCCTGCGTCCCGGGGCCACACTGGACTGCGCCGAGTTGCTCGACTTCTGCGCGGCCCGGATGCCGTACTTCTGCGTGCCGCGATACGTCGAGACGGTGGACGAACTGCCAAAGAACATCATCGGCCGCATCCGCAAAGACCTGTTGCGCAACCGGGGCGTGAGTCCGGGCGCATGGGATCGGGAAAAAGAGGGGTATATCGTTGCCCGGTAACGTTGCCCGTCACTGTGAGAGAGGCTGCGAAGCACAATGACCATGACCTATCAGGAACAGCAGCTGCTCCATGCCGCCACCGGCCGCGCCGCCATCCTCAACCTGAACGCCCGGCACAATCGCGCCTATTCGGAGGGCGACCGCGAGCGCTGGATCGCCACCTTCCGCCATTCCGGCGCCAGCTATACCCGTGACGGCGAGGCGTTCACCGATCTGCGCGCGGCCTTCGACGGCGGCGACGGGCAACGGTTGATCACGGTCGACCACGAGATCGCCGTCGACGGGGTCAACGCCGACCAACATTGCGTCGCCGTGCTTTTCGCCGCGATGTTCGAGGACACCGCGCTGCGGGCCACCGGGGTCTTCCACGACACACTGGTCTACGAGCGCGGCGGATGGTACTTCACATCCCGTACGTTGCAGTGGGATTCGGTCCCGAGCCGGCATCCGCTCGTCATGTGAGCGGCATCGATACGTGGACCAGGATTTCAGTCAGCGGCTGGCCTTCGGCACCTACGAGGATGCGTTGCGGATGGTCGGCACGAAAAGCGAACCCCGCACCGCGGCCACCGCGGTCAGCGCCGCACGCATCCAATTGTTCGCCGCGATGGTCCGCGACGGGAACCGTTCCTATTGGGATTCCGAGTTCGCTCGTCGGCAATGGGGAGGCCTGCTCGCGCCACCCGCTTTGCTGATGGGCTGGTTGATCACGCCGCCCTGGCAGCCCGGAGGGAGGAGGTCCGGTTCATTGATCGCCCTGCGGGTGCCGCTACCGGGCACCACATTCATCAACGCGGCCAACGAGGTTGAGTTTCCCCAACCCATCGTGGAAGGCGACGTCCTGACCGTCGTCGACGAGCTGGTGTCGGTGTCGCCGGAAAAGCGGACCAGGCTGGGCGTCGGCCATTTCGTCGAGACGCTGGAGACCTATCGCCGCCAGGACGGCGCCGTGGTCGCCACCTCCCGCAACACCCTGTTCCGCTTCACCCCCGGGCCGCCCTCGTGACCGGCGACGGCCTGGACTTCGACCGGATCACCGTCCCGGTCGAGCTGCCCGAGGTGGTTGACCACATCAGCTACCAGCGCGTGGTGGAGAACGCCGGAGCGACGTGGGACTACTTCCCCGGCCACTTCGACCCGGATTACGCTCAAGCTCAAGGGAATCCGACGATCTACGTCAACACGATGCACCTCGCCGGCTTCGCCGACCGCGTCGCGACCGAGTGGGCGGGGCCGCGCAGCCGCGTGATGCGGCGCTCCATGCGGCTGACCGGGTCGGTGTACGCCGGCGACACCATGACCGGGCGCGGGCGGGCGGTGGCCAAACGGCGGGACACCTCGGTGGACCCGCCGCGCTGCCTGGTCGACCTCGAAATCCAGGTGACCAATCAGCATGGCGCGCTGTGCTGCCCGGTCGAGCTGACGCTGCAGGTGCCCGAGGACCCGCATCACGGCGATGGATGACAACGCCGAACTGCACCTGGCGGTGTGCCGCCGGTTCGGTGAGGCGGTTGCCGCGGCGACCGGCAGATGGGACCGTCCATCCCCGTGCGATGCCTGGGATGCCCGAGGAGTGCTCGAGCACGTCATCGGCTTTCACGACGTACTCCTGTTGCGTCCCTTGGGACTCAAGCCCGACCGCCCGCGTGAGGATCCCCTCGAGCGCTGGCGACTGACGTACCGCTCGCTGACCGAGGCCTTTACCTCGGGCGTAGCGACACGGCTCGATGCCTACCCGCTCATCCCGAATCTGACCCGCGATGTCCTGGTGCATACCTGGGACCTCGCGCGTGCGGCGGGGGCCGACGACAGCTTGGACCCCGAGTGGTGTGAACGGTTTTGCGTCGGGTTACCGACGGATTCCCAGACGCTGAGCTCGGGGGCGATGTTCAAGGCCCCGCTTGCCGTACCCGCCGAAAGTGACGCGCAGACAAGGCTTCTCGCCGGCCTGGGCCGCGACCCCCGGTGGAGGCCGCGCACCTCATAGGGGTGGCAACTGCCCTTTGCATATCAGCGTCTGCAGTTCGACATACTCGTGCAGACCCTCGGGGCCGAACTCGCGCCCGATGCCGGATTGCTTGAAACCGCCGAACGGTGCCCCGATGTCGAGGGTGTACATGTTGATGCCGTAGGTCCCCGTGCGGACGGCGGCCGCGACGTCGAGGCCGTGCCCGATGTCGGACGTCCACACCGAACCGGCCAGACCGTAGTCGGTTTCGTTGGCGATGCGGATCGCGTCGTCCTCGTCCCGGTAGCGCAGCACCGTGAGCACCGGCCCGAAAATCTCCTCCCGGGCGATGCGCATGTCATTGGTGGCGTCGGCGAACAGCGTCGGCTGCACGTACCAGCCGCGCTCGGACGGGCTCTGTTCGCCACCCAGGACGACGCGGGCCCCTTCGCGGCGGCCGGACTGGATGTAGTCCTGGACGCGGCGCTGTTGGCGTTGGGCGACAAGCGGTCCGATGTCCGTTGCCTCATCGGCCGGGTCACCGACGTGCAGCGCTGACATCATGCCGGCCAGGGCGTCGACGACCTCGTCGTGCTTGCGGTCGCTGACCAGGATGCGGGTCTGGGCGACGCAGGCCTGGCCATTGTTCATCAGGCCCGCGCTCTTCAACCCGGCCACGGTCTTGTCGATGTCGGCGTCGTCGAGGATGATCGCCGCCGATTTGCCGCCCAGCTCCAGGCTCACGCGTTTCAGTTGTTCCCCGCACAGCGCGGCGATCCGGCGCCCGACGGCGCTGGACCCGGTGAACGCGATCTTGTCCACGCCGGGGTGGCGCACCAGCGCCTCGCCGACGTCGGTGCCGCCGGGCAGCACCGAGACCACGCCCTCGGGCAGGTCAAGCTGCTCGATCATCTCGGCCAACCACAAAGCGTCCAAAGGCGTTTCGGGTGCGGGCTTGACGATCACCGTGCACCCCGCGATGAGCGCGGGGATCAGCTTGGGCATGATCAAAAACTGGGGCACGTTCCAGGGCACGATCGCGCCCACCACCCCAACCGGGGCCCGGCGCAGGTGCACTTCGCCGAGCACGCCCTGGCGGCGTTCGGTCCACGGAAAGTCGCGGGCGGCGGCCAGCGCGAGGTGGATCAGCGACGCGGCGGCCGCCCCCTGGCCCATCCGGCTGAAACTGCGCGGTGATCCCATCTCGTCGGTGATCAGGTCGGCCATGTCGTCGCTGTGGCGGGCGTAGATCGCGGCGAGCTGTTCGACTTTGGCCATCCGATCGGCGTGGCTCATCCGCGGCCACGGTCCGTGGTCGAAGGCGTGCCGAGCGGCGACAACGGCGGCGTCGACGTCCTCGGGGCCGGCCGCCTGGACGTGACCGACCGGCTCCTCGGAGTGCGGCGAGATCACTTCGAGCTGTTGGGGATTGGCGGGCTTGCGCCACTGCCCTCCGATGAACACTTCGTCGTAACAACGATGGTCGGAATTCTTCGTCATCGGGGCGCCTCCTCGAGGCAGCGGTGGGTGCAGTACGACCGTGACCGTAATTCGCTATTGACGCTAACATAGCGAAGAAAGAGCGAGGCGGGAAGCCGCGAGCGGATCATCAGCGACGATGTCGAGGCGGGCGCGATATGAAGAGCGACTGGCGCAGTTACCCATTCCAGTTGGTGCCCGGCGACGGCCAGCTCGAGTTTCCCGCCGCCGAAGGCGAACACCCCGACCAGGAGTCGGACACCTGGTTCATCGCTGGCCAGCTGGACGCCGCCGAGACAGACCGGTCCTTTGCCTTCCTGACGATTTTCAACAAGAACCGGCCCGGCGGGACGATCGTCGCCGATTTCTACACGATGGCGCTCTTCGACCTCGACACCGGCGATTACGGCACGTACACGGATTACGACATGCCGCCGGCCAACCTCGAACCGGGGGCGTCCCGCAAGCTGGAGCTGGCCACGGGTTATCTCGACATCAGCTACGCCGGCGGTGCGGGCACCGCGTCCTGGACCACGTGCCGCAACGGCGACGGGGGTCTACTGCCCTACACCTACCGCGTCAGCCTGGTGGGGGAGGACCATTCCGGCCGGCGGATGCGGCTGGACCTGGCCGTAACCCCCACGCGCGCACCGACTCCGGTGGGCGCCTCGACCTACAATGGCAAGATCGTCTGCTTCGGCCAAGACGACACCTACTCCTACTTCCAGACCGGTATGGCGATGACCGGCACCCTATGCTGGGGCGAGGAGATCCACCAGGTCTCCGGCAACAGTGGCCATGTCGATCGGCAATGGTTTCCAAAATACGCCGGCGGCGGGGGAACGGCGGGGGATCCGCGGGCCCGGTCGCACGAATGGCGCACCATCAACTTCGACAACGGCGTCGACTTGAGCATGTGGCGGCAGTTCGACCGGACGAACGGCAATGTCCTGCAGCCCTTCACCGGTGTCACCACGAGCTACCCCGATCCCGCCACGTCGCCGCAATGCGCCGAAGACATCGAGGTCACGATCAGCAGCTACGTTCGGTGGCCGGAGACGGTGCGGCCCCTGGTGCGCCCGCTTGCCCCGGCCCGGTACATGCCCGACCGTCACCGGATCACCTGTCCCACACTGGGACTCGACATCGTCGGTGAGCCGGTGGTGCCGGCGCCCGCGCATGGCCTGCCGATCGAATACATGGAGGGGCCCTACCGTTACCGCGGGATGCTGGGCGGGCAGCCGGTGACCGCGTTCGCCTTCAACGAACGATCGCTCGCCTTGTATCGGGATTGGGAGCTGGTCGAGGTGCTCACCACCACCGTCGCGAACATCGAACCTTCCGACCCCGACCTGCAGACAACAGCGGATCGTCTGGTGCCGTTGGTGGCCGCCGGGCGGCGGGGCGAGGCGGTCGAACTGCTGACCGCGGTGCGCCCCTCTCAAACCGGTGCGCTGGCAACGCTTCTGGACGATCTGGTCGCGGTGCTGTCGGCCGATGAGTCAGCGAGCTGAACTCGCCAGCGCCTGCGCCCACGTGATGTGTCGGTGCTGCAGCCCCGGCTCGTTGCGGCCGAACACCAGGTGGTCGCGGGCGCCCGACTCGAGGTTGGCCTGGAGCCCCTGCACCAACCGGTAGTCCTCGTCGCGCACGGTGGCGTGCGCGTATTCGAAGACGGCCTGAGCGCCGGCGGCCACCGATTCGTCGGACAGGTCCTGCGGTGTGGCGTTCTGGTGCACGGTGACCGAGCGGCCCGGCTGATCACCGGGGTAGACGCGGAACAGTTCGCCGTTGGCGATCGTCACCGACAGCACGATGTTGGGGAACAGCGCGTAGATCACGACCATGTTGTGGAACGGATTCCACTGTTCCTCGGGCAGCTCGTCGAGCTCCAGAATGGTGTTGAGCGGAAAGATCAGCCGGTGGTGCGGGCCGAAGGAGTCGAACACCGTGCAGTTGCTGCGCGCGATGGTGGCGAACGTCTGCTGGTGGACGGTGGCGAAGTGGTAGTTCTCGGCGAAGGTGTCGATCGCCAGCTTCCAGTTGATCGGGGTGTCGAGCACCTTCTCGCCCAACGGCGACCAGCGCCCGATGCCCCAGGAATCGAGTTCGTCGGCCAGCGGTCCCAGGTGCGCGGCCACGTCCAGCGCCGTACCGGGATCCAGTGAGACCCAGAGGAATCCGGCGAACTCGGTGGCCGGGAGTTCGGCCAGGCCGTCGGAGCGCAGCGTCATGTCCGGGAAACCCTCACGCCCCGGCAGGCCCACCAACCGCCCGGTGTTGTCGTACGTCCACGCGTGGTAGGGACAGGTGAACCGTTTGGCGGTGCCGCATCCCGTGACCACCTGCGACTGCCGATGCAGGCACACGTTGTCGAACGCCTTCACCGATCCATCGGCAGTCCGGGTCAACAGGATGGAGCGACCCATCACCGTCTTGGTGCAATACGCCCCCGGGGCGGGAAGTTCGGACACGTAGCCGACCAACTGCGGGCTGGCCAGCAGCATGGCCCGGTCGAGGTCGTGGCGTTCGGGACTGGTGTAGTCCCGCGCCTCGACCCGGTGCTCGCTCGGCGCGAGGTCTGTTGTCTTGTCGCGCGCCAACTTCAAGGCGCGGCGGGTCAGGTCGATGAGCTGGTCGCGTTCCATCTGAACTCCGGTGGCAGTCAAGCGCTCGCGGTAACTCTACTAACTTTATAGTGATAATAAATTAAGGTCCACGCGCTGACGCTAGCCGATGTAGGGAAGCAACTGCGGGTGCTGCTGAGCGATCGCGCGCAGCCTCCGATCACCGTCGAGACCGCGCAGGTAGTCGCCGGTCGCCGGGTCCGCGGGAAAGAACGACTCGATGATCAGGCTTTCCACGGAGATGTCGAGCGGACTGCCGAAGGTGGCGATGATGCTGACGAATCGGAGCTCGGTGCCGTCCAGCGTGAGCATCTGAAACGGCACGTAGAGCTCGCCGGTCCGCTCGCCGCGGTCGCCGCCCTTGGGCACCGGATAACTCGAGAGCTCCTCGTAAAGACGGCGGATGTCCGGGGCCGCGGTGGCCTGCGCGTGCCGGCGAACCCGGCCCAGGATGGCGGCGTGCACCTCGGCGCGGTTGAGCAACCGCTGCGCCAATCCCCGCGGGTGCAGGCACAACCTCATGACGTTGATCGGTGGGCGCAGCAGTTCGGCGTCGACCCCTTCGGCGAGCACGACGCACCCCACATTGCCCGCTATCAGGTTCCAGCAGGCATCGGTGACGATGGCCGGGTACGGGGCGTGGCCGGCCAGTACCGAGTCGACGGCCGCCTTCACCGGCCTCATGCGTTCGGCGTCCAGGGTGTGCTCGCCGAACATCGGTGCGTAGCCGCCGTCGAGCAGCAGTCGGTTGCGCGCGGCCAGCGGCAGGTCCAGGGACTCGCCGATGCGCAGCAACAACGCGCGGCTGGGATTGGCCCGGCCGGTCTCGACAAAACTGAGGTGGCGGGGCGACACACCTAGCTGATGCGCGAGTTCCATCTGGCTCAATCGCCGACGGGTGCGCCACTCGCGCACCGCCAGACCCGCTGTACTCCCAGGCATCGTGAAGAACCTAACGCCGTTGCGTGGAGCTAAACCACTACCTCGAAGGTAATCGACCTACTTACCTGCGCGGCGAAGACTGCATGCATGACCACAACAACGAAACCAGCCTCACCGCCGCAGCCCGCGGGCCTGCGCCGCGCGTTCGCCGCCGCCGCCGTCGGTCGGATCCTGTTGGGCGCCACGGCGTTTGCCTACCCGGCGTCCCAGACTCGCATGAACGGGGTGCCCGATCACATGCTGTCCACGGAGCTCAAGTATCTGATCCGCATTTTCGGGGCCCGGGCCCTGGCCCTGGGCATCGGTTATCTCGGCAGCGACGAACCCAACCGGCGGCGCTGGCAATACATCGGCCTGATGGTCGACACGCTGGACAACATCAACGCCCTGCTGGAGCTGAGACATCTCAAGCGCGGCGACCCCAGGGTCCGCTCGCTGCTGAGCCTCATGGCGGTGACCGGCCCCTACGCGACGTTGGGCGCGGCGGGCGCGCTGCAGCGCCGATACGGCACCGTGACGCACATGTGATCAGTGTGACCAATGTGTCACATGGGGTTTGTGTCGTACCCTGTGGCTTGTGTCATCGGTTTCGCGGCGCGACCTGTTCAAATACGCGGCCGCGGCGCCTGCCCTGCTGGGTCTGGGCGCCGCGGGTGCGTCATTGGATGCCGCGCCGGCCTCGGCGTCGCTGGGCACCCTGCTGGACTACGCGGCCGGGGTCATTCCGGCCAGCGAGATCCGCGCCGCGGGCGCCGTGGGATCGATCCGGTACGTCTCGGACCGACGGCCCGGCGGGAAGTGGATGCTCGGCAAGCCGATCCAGGTCGCCGAAGCGCGCGACCTCCACAGCAACGGACTCAAGATCGTCTCCTGCTACCAGTACGGCAAGGGCAACACCGCGGACTGGCTGGGCGGCGCCAACGCCGGCCTGCAGCACGCGCAACGCGGAATGCAGCTCCACGCCGCGGCCGGCGGCCCCGCCACGGCGCCCATCTATGCCTCGATCGACGACGACCCCTCCTATGAGCAGTACAAGAGCCAGATCGCGCCGTACCTGCGGTCGTGGGAGTCGGTCATCGGCCATCAGCGCACAGGCGTGTACGCCAATTCGAAGACCATCGACTGGGCACTGCACGACGGTTTGGGCTCTTACTTCTGGCAGCACAACTGGGGCTCGCCCAAGGGGTATGCCCATCCCGCCGCCCACTTGCACCAGGTTGAGATCGACAAACGCAGCGTCGGCGGGGTGGGCGTGGACATCAACGAGATCCTCAAGCCCCAATTCGGGCAGTGGGCCTAGCGGCCCCACATCGTCGGCCGGTCCGACCGGGATGCGGACTCTTAGAAAGCCCAGCAAACACTCGTTCGCTCATTTTCGCGTCGGGTCGGTGTGCCCGCCCGGCGGTCGGCATCGGTGATGCCGCTCAGACGGCGCTCCGCGGCCCCAAAAATTTATATAACGATTCGATAACAAAACTGCTTTGATCTGCGCAGTTATAGCTACTCGACCGTAACCACCTGCATGCAGCAGGTTTGGGAATCGCGTCCGCGCCGCCGGTCAAACCCCGTGTTACCCAGGACACGGTTACCCATGCGTAGAACTCGCCAGTAACCGATCACCACGCAAAACGGGGGTGGAATCTTATGACACTCTTAGTACAGCCGATGAAGTCCGTCGCACCGCTCAGCGCCATCCGGGCGGTCGCCGACAACGCACCGGCCGCCGTTTCCCGGCTGTGATTCGACGCTGAACCACGCCGCATCGAGGAGCACTGGCGAGTGCCCACCCTCTGGTGGTGACCGCCCATACGAACCGAGACGTAAAGACGCATACCAGGGGAGACAGAGAAGGTGACAATCCACGAGCATGACCGGGTGTCCGCCGAGCGCGACGGGCAGGGCCCGCAGGGAGGCAAGCACCCAGCCGGGGACACCCACGCTCTTGTCGACCGCCTGACGGCCGGTGAGCCCTACGCCGTGGCGTTCGGTGGCCAGGGCAGTGCCTGGCTGGAGACCCTCGAAGAACTGGTGTCGTCGGCCGGCATCGAATCGGATCTGGCGGGGCTGGTCGGTGAGGTCGAACTGCTCCTCGAGCCGGTGGCAAAAGAGCTGGTCGTGGTGCGTCCCATCGGCTTCGAGCCGCTGACGTGGGTCCGCGCGCTGGCCGCCGAGGACCCGATCCCGTCGAACAAGCACCTGACCTCGGCCGCGGTATCGATCCCGGGCGTGCTGCTCACCCAGATCGCGGCCGTGCGCGCGCTGGCGCGGCAAGGCATGGATCTGAGCGCGACGCCGCCGGTGGCCGTCGCCGGGCATTCCCAGGGCGTGCTCGCCGTCGAGGCGCTCAAGGGCGGGGGCGCTCGCGACGTCGAGCTGCTGGCGTTGGCCCAGCTGATCGGCGCGGCCGGGACGCTGGTGGCCCGTCGCCGCGGGATCTCCGTGCTGGGCGACCGGCCGCCGATGGTGTCGGTCACCAATGCGGACCCCGAGCGCATCAGCCGGCTGCTCGACGAGTTCGCGCAGGACGTGCGGACCGTCCTGCCGCCCGTGCTGTCCATCCGCAACGGCCGCCGTTCGGTCGTCATCACCGGCACCCCCGAACAGCTGTCCCGCTTCGAGCTCTATTGCCAGCAGATCTCGGAGAAGGAAGAGGCCGACCGGAAGAACAAGCTGCGCGGCGGCGACGTCTTCTCGCCGGTGTTCGATCCGGTGCAGGTCGAGGTGGGCTTCCACACCCCCCGCCTGGCCGACGGCATCGACATCGTCGGCGCCTGGGCCGAGAAGGTGGGCCTGGACGTCGCCCTGGCCCGGGAACTGACGGAATCCATCCTGGTGCGCCCGGTCGACTGGGTGCAGGAGATCACCCGCGTCAACGACGCCGGCGCCCGGTGGATCCTGGACCTGGGTCCCGGTGACATCCTGACCCGGCTGACCGCACCGGTGATCCGCGGCCTGGGTGTGGGCATCGTGCCCGCCGCCACCCGCGGGGGTCAGCGCAACCTCTTCACCGTCGGCGCCGTCCCCGAGGTGGCGCGGGCCTGGTCGAGCTACGCGCCGACGCTGGTTCGCCTGCCCGACGGCCGGGTCAAACTCTCGACCAAGTTCACCCGCCTGACCGGCCGTTCGCCGATTCTGCTCGCGGGCATGACCCCGACCACGGTCGACGCCAAGATCGTGGCCGCCGCGGCCAACGCCGGCCACTGGGCCGAGCTCGCCGGAGGCGGGCAGGTCACCGAGGAGATCTTCGCCAACCGGATCGACGAGCTCTCCGGGCTGCTGGAGGACGGTCGCACCTACCAGTTCAACGCGCTGTTCCTCGACCCCTACCTGTGGAAGCTGCAGGTCGGCGGAAAGCGGTTGGTGCAGAAGGCGCGTCAGTCCGGCGCGGCCATCGACGGGCTGGTCATCAGCGCCGGCATCCCCGAGCTCGAGGAAGCCGTCGAGCTGATCGAGGAGCTGGGCGACGTCGGCATCAGTCACGTCGTCTTCAAGCCCGGCACCGTCGAGCAGATCCGCTCGGTCATCCGCATCGCCACCGAGGTGTCCACCAAACCGGTGATCGCGCACATCGAGGGCGGCCGCGCCGGCGGCCACCACTCCTGGGAAGACCTCGACGACCTGCTGCTGGCGACCTACTCGGAACTGCGGTCGCGCTCCAACATCACCGTCTGCGTCGGCGGCGGCATCGGCACGCCCGAGCGGGCGGCCGACTACCTGTCCGGGCGCTGGGCGCAGGCCTACGGCTTCCCGCTGATGCCGATCGACGGCATCCTGGTCGGCACCGCGGCAATGGCGGCCAAGGAGGCCACGACCTCGCCGTCGGTCAAGCGGATGCTGGTGGAAACCCAGGGCACCGACCAGTGGATCGGCGCCGGGAAAGCCTCCGGTGGCATGGCATCCAGCCGCAGCCAGCTCGGCGCGGACATTCACGAGATCGACAACAGCGCCTCGCGTTGCGGACGGCTGCTCGACGAGGTCGCCGGTGACGCTGACGCCGTGGCTCAGCGCCGCGACGAGATCATCGCGACGATGGCCACCACCGCCAAGCCGTACTTCGGCGACGCCGGCGAGATGACCTACCTGCAGTGGCTGCAGCGCTACGTCGAGCTGGCCATCGGGGACGGCGATTCCACCGCCGACACCGCCTCACCGGGCAGCCCGTGGCTGGCCGACACCTGGCGCGACCGTTTCCAGCAGATGTTGCAGCGCGCCGAAGCGCGTTTGCACCCAAAGGATTTCGGCCCCATCGAGACGCTCTTCAACGACGAGGCCCTGCTGGAGAACCCCGGGGCGGCGATCGATCTGCTGCTCGAGCGCTACCCCGACGCCGAGACCGTCCAACTGCACCCGGCCGACGTTCCGTTCTTCGTCACCCTGTGTAAGACGGTGGGCAAGCCGGTCAACTTCGTGCCGGTCATCGACAAGGATGTGCGGCGCTGGTGGCGCAGCGACTCGCTGTGGCAGGCCCACGACGCCCGCTACGACGCCGACCAGGTGTGCATCATTCCGGGCACCGCGGCCGTCGCGGGGATCACCCGAATGGACGAACCCGTCGGTGAACTGCTGGACCGCTTCGAGCAGGCGGCCGTCGACGAGGCGCTGGCCGCCGGGATCGAGCCGACGGCCGTCACGTCGCGCCGCACCGGCCGCGCGGATGTGACCGGGCCGTTGGCCGTCGTGCTGGATGCCCCGGACGTGCAGTGGGCCGGCCGCACCGCGATCAACCCGGTCCACCGGATCGCCGACCCCTCCGAGTGGCTGGTGCACGGAGACTCCGAAGGACCCGAAAGCCGCCGCGCCACGCACTCGTCGACCGGGGCGCGGCTGCAGGTCGAAGGCGACCGCGTCGTCCTCAGCGTCCCGGTGTCAGGGGTCTGGGTCGAGATTCCGTTCACCTTGCCCCCCAACACCGTTGACGGCGCGACGCCGGTGGTCTCCACCGACCATGCCGCCACGGCCATGCGGTCGGTGCTGGCGATCGCCGCCGGCGTCGACGGGCCGGAGTTCATGCCCCCGGTCACCGACGGAACGGCCACCGTCACCGTGGACTGGGACCCCGAGCGCGTCGCCGACCACACCGGTGTCACGGCCACCTTCGGGGAGCCGTTGGCGCCCAGCCTCACCACCGTGCCCGACGCCCTGGTCGGCCCGTGCTGGCCCGCGGTCTTCTCCGCAATCGGTTCGGCGGTCACCGACACCGGCATCCCGGTGGTGGAGGGGCTGCTGAGCCTGGTGCATCTCGACCACGCCGCGCACATGGTCGGCGCGCTGCCGAAGAACCCGGCCCAATTGACGATCACCGCAACGGCTTTGGCGGCCGCCGACACCGACATGGGGCGCGTCGTTCCCGTCTCGGTCACCATCGCCGGCGCCGACGGTGAGGTGATCGCGACCCTCGACGAGCGCTTTGCGATCCTCGGACGCACCGGTGCCGCAGAACTGGCCGACCCGGTGCGCGCCGGCGGCGCGGTCTCCGAAAACGCCACCGACACTCCGCGTCGGCGCCGCCGCGACGTCACCACCACCGCGCCCGTCGACATGCGACCGTTCGCGGTGGTGTCCGGCGACCACAACCCCATCCACACCGACCGGGCCGCCGCGCTGCTGGCCGGGCTGGAATCGCCCATCGTGCACGGCATGTGGCTGTCGGCCGCCGCCCAGCACGCGGTGACCGCCACCGACGGCCAGGCCCGCCCGCCGGCGCGACTGATCGGCTGGACCGCGCGCTTCCTGGGCATGGTGCGGCCCGGTGACGAGGTCGCCTTCCGCGTCGACCGTGTCGGAATCGACCAGGGCGCAGAGGTTTTGGAGGTCACCGCCAAGGTTGGATCCGACCTGGTGATGTCGGCGACGGCACGCCTGGCGGCCCCGCACACCGTCTACGCGTTCCCCGGTCAGGGAATTCAGCACAAGGGCATGGGCATGGACGTCCGCGCCCGGTCCAAGGCCGCCCGCAAGGTGTGGGACAAGGCGGACAAGTTCACCCGCGACACACTCGGCTTCTCGGTGTTGCACGTGGTGCGCGACAACCCGACCAGCATCATCGCCAGCGGGGTGCCCTACAACCACCCCGAGGGGGTGCTGTACCTGACGCAGTTCACCCAGGTGGCGATGGCCACGGTGGCGGCGGCGCAGGTCGCCGAGATGCGCGAGCAGGGCGCCTTCGTCGAAGACGCGATCGCCTGCGGGCACTCCGTCGGCGAGTACACGGCGCTGGCGTGCGTGACCGGCATCTATGAGCTGGAAGCGTTGCTGGAGACGGTGTTTCACCGTGGATCGAAGATGCACGACATCGTGCCCCGCGACGAGCTGGGCCGGTCCAACTACCGGCTGGCGGCGATCCGGCCGTCGCAGATCGACCTCCCCGATGACGAGGTCCCGGGGTTCGTCGCGGGAATCGCCGAGAGCACAGGCGAATTCCTCGAGATCGTCAACTTCAACCTGCGCGGCTCACAGTATGCGATCGCCGGCACGGTCCGCGGGCTCGAGGCGCTGGAGGCCGAGGTGGAGCGGCGTCGCGAGATCACCGGCGGCAAGCGCTCATTCATCCTGGTTCCGGGCATCGACGTGCCGTTCCACTCGCGGGTGTTGCGGGTGGGAGTCGCGGAGTTCCGGCGCTCCCTCGACCGGGTCATGCCGCGCGACAAGGATCCCGACGTCATCATCGGGCGCTACATCCCCAACCTGGTGCCCCGCCCGTTCACCCTGGACCGCGACTTCATCCAGGAGATCCGTGACCTGGTGCCGGCCGAGCCGCTCGACCCCATCCTCGCCGACTACGACACCTGGCTCGCCGAGCGTCGCATCGAGATGGCGCGCACCGTCCTGATCGAGCTGCTGGCCTGGCAGTTCGCCAGCCCGGTGCGCTGGATCGAGACCCAGGACCTGCTGTTCACCGAGGAGGCCGCCGGCGGCCTGGGTGTGGAGCGGTTCGTCGAGATCGGCGTGAAGTCCGCGCCGACCGTCGCCGGGCTGGCCACCAACACGCTCAAGCTCCCCGAATATGCCCACAGCACAGTCGAAGTGCTCAACGCCGAGCGCGACGCCGCGGTGCTGTTCGCGACCGACACCGATCCCGAGCCGGAGCCCGAGGTCGACGAGGTCGCGGTCGAGGCGCCGGAGGCATCCGGTTCGCCGGTGGAGCCCGCCCCGGCCGCCCCCGCACCGGCGGCCGCCGCATCGGGCCCGCGCCCCGACGACATCGGATTCGACGCCGCCGACGCGACGTTGGCGTTGATCGCGTTGTCGGCCAAGATGCGCATCGACCAGATCGAGGAGCTGGACTCCATCGAATCCATCACCGACGGTGCCTCATCGCGGCGCAACCAGCTGCTGGTGGACCTGGGTTCGGAGCTGAACCTCGGCGCCATCGACGGCGCCGCCGAAGCCGACCTGGCCGGGCTGCGCGCCCAGGTGACCAAGCTGGCACGCACCTACAAGCCTTACGGCCCAGTGCTTTCCGACGCGATCAACGACCAGCTGCGCACGGTGCTGGGGCCGTCGGGCAAGCGGCCCGCCGCCATCGCCGAGCGGGTCAAGAAGACCTGGGAGCTGGGCGAGGGTTGGGCCAAGCACGTCACGGTCGAAGTCGCGCTGGGAACCCGCGAGGGCACCAGCGTCCGCGGCGGCGCCATGGGTCATCTGCACGAGGGGGCCCTGGCCGACGCCGCCGCCGTCGACAAGGCCATCGACGCCGCGGTCGCGTCCGTCGCCGCGCGCCACGGCATCTCGGTCGCGCTGCCGTCGTCGAGCGGTGGCGGTGGCGGTGCGACCATCGACGCGGCCGCGCTGGGCGAATTCACCGCCCAGATCACCGGACGCGACGGCGTGCTGGCGTCGGCGGCCCGCCTGGTGCTGAACCAGCTGGGCCTCGACGACCCGGTCAGCGCGTCGCCGGCGGCCACCGATGCCGAGCTGATCGACCTGGTGACCGCCGAACTCGGCGCGGACTGGCCACGCCTGGTCGCGCCCGTGTTCGAGCCGAAGAAGGCGGTGCTGTTCGACGACCGGTGGGCCAGCGCCCGCGAGGACCTGGTCAAGCTGTGGCTGACCGACGAGGGCGACATCGACGCCCGGTGGGTGGAGCTGTCCGAAAGGTTCGAGGGCGCAGGCCATGTCGTGGCCACCCAGGCCACCTGGTGGCAGGGCAAGGCCCTGGCCGCGGGCCGGCAGATCCACGCGTCGCTGTTCGGCCGGATCGCGGCCGGCGCCGAGAATCCGGATCCCGGACCGTATGCACACGAAGTCGCCGTGGTGACGGGGGCCTCCAAGGGCTCGATCGCGGCGTCGGTCGTCGCGCGACTGCTCGACGGCGGCGCCACGGTCATCGCCACAACGTCGAAGCTCGACGACGAGCGGCTGGCGTTCTACCGGGGCCTGTATCGCGACCACGCTCGTTACGGCGCTGCGCTGTGGGTGGTCGCGGCCAACATGGCCTCCTACTCAGATATCGACGCCCTGGTCGAGTGGGTCGGCACCGAGCAGTCCGAAAGCCTTGGGCCGCAGTCGATTCACATCAAGGACGCGCAGACCCCGACGCTGCTGTTCCCGTTCGCGGCGCCGCGCGTCGTCGGCGACCTGTCGGAGGCCGGCTCGCGCTCCGAGATGGAGATGAAGGTGCTGCTGTGGGCGGTGCAGCGATTGATCGGCGGGCTGTCGAAGATCGGCGCCGAGCGCGACATCGCATCGCGGCTGCACGTCGTGCTGCCCGGCTCACCCAACCGCGGAATGTTCGGCGGTGACGGCGCCTACGGTGAGGCCAAGTCGGCGCTCGACGCGTTGGTGAGTCGTTGGCACGCCGAATCCTCGTGGGCGGCAAGGGTCAGCCTGGCGCACGCGCTGATCGGCTGGACCCGCGGCACCGGGCTGATGGGCCACAACGACGCCATCGTCGACGCGGTCGAGGAGGCCGGCGTCACCACGTACTCGACGGACGAGATGGCGGCAATGCTGTTGGCCCTCTGCGACATCGAGTCGAAGGTGGCGGCCGCCGCAGAGCCGATCAAGGCCGACCTGACCGGTGGACTCGGGGAGGCCAACCTCGACATGGCCGAGCTGGCCGCCAAGGCCCGCGAGCGATCCGCCTCGGGCGAGGACGACGACCCCGAGGCGCCCGAGGCCGAAGGCAGCATCGCCGCCTTGCCGTCCCCGCCGCGCGGCTACAGCCCCGCGCCGCCCCCCGAATGGGCGGACCTCGACGTCGACCTCAACGACCTGGTGGTCATCGTCGGCGGCGCGGAACTCGGGCCGTACGGTTCGTCGCGGACCCGCTTCGAGATGGAGGTGGCCGGCGAGCTGTCGGCGGCCGGTGTGCTCGAGCTGGCCTGGACCACCGGACTGGTCAAGTGGGAGGACGATCCCCAACCCGGTTGGTACGACACCGAATCCGGCGACTTGGTCGATGAGTCGGAGCTGGTCGATCGCTACCACGACGCCGTGGTCGAGCGGTGCGGCATCCGCGAATTCGTCGACGACGGTGCGATCGATCCCGATCACGCCTCACCGCTTCTGGTCAGTGTGTTCCTCGACAAGGACTTCTCGTTCGTGGTATCCAGCGAGGCCGACGCGCGTGCGTTCGTCGAGTTCGATCCCGAGCACACCGTGGCCCGGCCGGTGCCGGACTCCAGCGACTGGGAGGTGATCCGCAAGGCGGGCACCGAGATCCGCGTTCCGAGGAAGACCAAGCTGTCGCGGACGGTCGGCGCGCAGATCCCCACCGGGTTCGACCCGACGGTGTGGGGCATCACCCCGGACATGGCCAATTCCATTGACCGGGTGGCGCTGTGGAACATCGTGGCGACCGTGGACGCGTTCCTGTCCTCGGGCTTCACCCCGACCGAGCTGCTGCGCTGGGTGCACCCCAGCCTGGTGGCCTCCACGCAGGGCACTGGCATGGGCGGCATGACCTCGATGCAGACCATGTACCACGGCAACCTGCTGGGCCGGGCCAAGCCGAACGACATCCTGCAGGAGGTCCTGCCGAATGTCGTTGCGGCCCACGTCATGCAGTCCTACGTCGGTGGTTACGGCGCGATGGTGCACCCGGTCGCGGCCTGCGCGACGGTCGCGGTGTCGGTCGAGGAGGGCGTGGACAAGATCCGGCTCGGCAAGGCCGAATTCGTGGTCGCCGGTGGGTTCGACGACCTGACCCTGGAGGCCATCATCGGCTTCGGTGACATGGCGGCCACCGCCGACACCGAGATGATGCGGGCCAAGGGCATCAGCGATTCGAAGTTCTCGCGCGCCAACGACCGGCGCCGCCTCGGGTTCCTGGAAGCCCAGGGGGGTGGCACCATCCTGCTGGCCAACGGCGCGCTGGCGGCCAAGATGGGATTGCCGGTGCTGGCCGTGGTCGGCTACGCACAGAGCTTCGCCGACGGTGTGCACACCTCGATCCCGGCGCCCGGGCTCGGAGGCCTCGGCGCCGGTCGCGGTGGCAAGGACTCGCAGCTGGCCCGCTCGCTGGCCAAGCTGGGCGTGGGAGCCGACGACATCGCGGTCGTGTCCAAGCACGACACCTCGACGCTGGCCAACGACCCCAACGAGACCGAGCTGCACGAGCGGTTGGCCGACTCGATGGGCCGGTCGCCCGGCAACCCGCTGTTCGTGGTGAGCCAGAAGACCCTCACCGGTCACAGCAAGGGTGGCGCGGCAGCGTTCCAGCTGATGGGCCTGTGCCAGATGCTGCGTGACGGCGTCATCCCGCCCAACCGCAGCCTGGATTGCGTCGACGACGAGCTGGCCACCGCCGGTCACTTCGTCTGGGTGCGTGAGGCTTTGGACCTGCGCGGCAAGTTCCCGCTCAAGGCCGGTCTGGTGACCAGCCTCGGCTTCGGCCACGTGTCGGGTCTGATCGCGCTGGTGCACCCGCAGGCGTTCATCGCCGCGCTGGACCCGGCCGATCGGGACGGCTACCGCAAGCGGGCCGAGCAGCGCCTGCTGGCCGGTCAGCGTCGGCTGGCCTCCGCGATCGCCGGCGGGCGTCCGATGTATGAGAAGCCGGCCGACCGGCGGTTCAACCACGACGAGCCGGAGAAGCGTCAGGAGGCGGCGATGTTGCTCAACGCCGACGCCCGCCTCGGCGAAGACGATCTTTACGTCGGCTAGGGTCGGTGCGTGGCGATCGTCGGAGTAGGCATCGATCTCGTCTCCATCCCGGATTTCGCCGAGCAGGTCGACCAGCCGGGCACTGTCTTCGCCGAGACGTTCACCCCGGGTGAGCGCCGCGACGCCTCGGACAAGAGTTCGTCGGCGGCGCGTCACCTGGCGGCTCGGTGGGCGGCCAAGGAGGCGGTGATCAAGGCATGGTCAGGGTCTCGCTTCGCGCAGCGGCCCGTGCTGCCCGAGGACATCCACCGCGACATCGAGGTGGTCACCGATATGTGGGGGCGGCCGCGGGTGCGGTTGAGCGGCGACATCGCCAAACACCTGGCCGATGTAATCATTCACGTGTCGTTGACGCACGAGGGGGACACCGCCGCCGCGGTGGCGATCCTGGAGACGACGTAGGCTCCTCCCTCTGTCTTTGAGTGTGGGTCCTCTGGGCGAATTCACGCCGGTCTTCGTACCTAGCCCCCACGCTCGACGGCGCGTGCGTAGGAGGAAGACATGAGCGATCTGGTTGACCGCGTCCGCGAGGTGCTGCCGTCGGTGCGGCGCGACCTGGAAGACCTGGTGCGCATCGAATCGGTGTGGGCCGATCCTGGCCGACGCTCCGAGGTGCACCGCAGCGCCCAGGCGGTGGCAGATCTGTTGTCGCAGGCCGGTTTCGGCGACGTGCAGATCGTCAGCGAGGGGGGAGCGCCCGCGGTCATCGCGCGCCATCCCGCGCCGCCGGGCGCGCCGACCGTGCTGCTGTATGCCCATCACGACGTGCAGCCCGAGGGCGACCGCGGCCAGTGGACGTCGCCGCCGTTCGAGCCCACCGAACGTGACGGGCGGCTCTACGGCCGCGGCAGCGCCGACGACAAGGCCGGTATCGCAACGCATTTGGCGGCCTTTCGGGCACATGGCGGCCGGCCGCCCGTCGGCGTGACGGTGTTCGTCGAGGGCGAAGAGGAATCCGGTTCGCCCTCGCTCGCCCGATTGCTTGCGGCCCACCGCGACACGTTGGCCGCCGACGTGATCGTCATCGCCGACTCGGACAACTGGAGCGCCGACACCCCGGCGCTGACGGTGTCGCTGCGGGGTCTGGTCGACTGCGTGGTCGAGGTCGCCACGCTCGACCACGGGCTGCACTCCGGCCTGTGGGGCGGGGTGGTGCCCGACGCGCTCAGCGTCCTGGTGCGGTTGCTGGCCAGCCTGCACGACGACGACGGCAACGTGGCCGTGGCGGGCCTGCACGAAACCGACACCGCCGCGCTGAACTACCCCGACTACCCGGCCGAGCGGGTCCGCACCGACTCCGGCCTGCTCGACGGCGTGTCCGAGATCGGCTCGGGCTCCGTGCCGCAGCGGCTGTGGGCGAAACCCGCGATCACGGTGATCGGCATCGACACCACCCCCATCGACAAGGCGTCGAACACGCTGATCCCGCGGGCGCGGGCCAAGATCAGCATGCGGGTGGCTCCCGGCGGCGACGCCGCCGCGCACCTGGACGCCCTGACCGCCCATTTGCAAAGCCACGCACCGTGGGGCGCGCACGTCAGCGTCACCCGCGGCGACCTCGGCGAGCCCTACGCCATCGAGGCCAGCGGCGACGTCTACGACGCGGCCCGCGCGGCGTTCCGGCGGGCGTGGGGGGCCGAGCCCATCGACATGGGCATGGGCGGCTCCATCCCGTTCATCGCGGAATTCGCCGCCGCCTTCCCGCAGGCAAAGATCCTCGTCACCGGCGTGGAAGACCCGGGTACCCAGGCGCACAGCATCAACGAGAGCCTGCACCTGGGGGTGCTGGAACGCGCCGCGATCAGCGAGGCGCTGCTTCTGGCCAATCTGGCCTGAGAGCGCGGCTGAGCGGGAAACTCGCCTGCCCGAATGCTTAACGAGACCGATAGTCTCGTCGCATACTGCTTCTACAGGCAGCAGCCACTCGTCCGCAGGAGACGCCACCGTGAGTACGGAAGACACCCTCACCGGCATCACGCGCACCAAGGCCGGCAAGACCCACCGTTACCACTTCGATCGCCACACCCCGGAGTACCGCGAGCGGTTCACCGCAATCACCGAGGAGATGCACGCCAAGTGCCCGGTGGCGTGGACCGACACCTACGACGGGCATTGGGTGGCGGCGGGCAGCCGGGAGGTCTTCGAGCTCGCGCGATGCCCGCACGTGTCCAACGACCATGACGTCACCGGCGAAGGCACCGGCTACAAGGGCATCACCATTCCCACGATTCCGCAGGCCACCGGCGTACGTGGCGGCATGCTCGAGATGGATGAACCCGAGCACTCCGCCTACCGCAGCATCCTCAACCCCTACCTGTCGCCGGCGGCCATCAAACGCTGGAAACCATTCGTCGACGAGATCGTGCGGGCCAGCATCGACGAGAAGATCGAAACCGGGCGGATCGACTTCGTCGACGATCTCGCGAACGTCGTGCCGGCCGTCCTGACGCTGGCCCTGATGGGCGTTCCGCTGAAGAAGTGGCAGCTCTATTGCGAGCCGGCCCACGCCAACGTCTACACTCCCGCCGATTCCCCGGACGCCCCAAGGGTTTTGGAGCAGACGATGGCGATGGGCGCGGACCTGTTCAACCACCTCCTCGAGATCCGCGAGCACCCGCGCCCCGGCATCGTGGACGCGCTGGCACGACTGCGGATCGACGGCGAACCCGCCCCCGACGCCGAACTGCTCGGAATGCTCGGCCTGATCATCGGCGGAGGTTTCGACACGACGACGGCGTTGACCGCGCACGCGCTCGAATGGCTCGGCGAAAATCCCGAGCAGCGCGAACTGCTGAGGCGGGAATCGGACACGTTGCTCGCCTCGGCGACCGAGGAATTCCTGCGTTTCTTCACGCCCGCGCCGGGGGACGGCCGCACGATCGCCGCCGATCTCGAGATCGCGGGCATGCAGTTCAAGGAGGGCGATCGCCTGTGGCTGTCCTGGGCGATGGCCAACCGCGATCCCGCGGTGTTCCCCGATCCGAATCGATTGGACCTGGCGCGAAAGAACAACCGGCACTTCAGCTTTGGTCTAGGCATCCACCGCTGCATCGGCTCGAATGTCGCGCGGGTGGTGTTCAAGTCGATGCTCACGGCGGTCCTCGACCGGATGCCCGACTACCGCTGCGACCCCGAAGGCACCGTGCACTATCCGACCATCGGCGTGATCCAGGGCATGCAGCACCTTCCGGCGACCTTCACCCCCGGCAGGCGGCTTGGCCCGGGGATCGACGAGACGCTGGAGAAGCTGCAGCGGGTGTGCGACGAACAGGGGATCGCGCGGCCGATCACCGAGTACGCCGAGGCCGCCGTCATCAGCTAGACGGACAGGTCGCGGCGCAGCTTGGCGACGTGGCCGGTGGCCTTGACGTTGTACTGCGCGACGGCGATCTTGCCCTTCTCGTCGACCACGAACGTCGAGCGGATGACGCCCGTGACGGTCTTGCCGTACATCTGCTTTTCGCCGTAGGCGCCATAGGCCGTCAGCACTTTGCGGTCGGGATCGGACAGCAGCGGGAACGTCAGCCCCTCCGCGTCACGGAATTTGGCGAGCTTCTCCGGCTTGTCGGGGGAGATGCCGATGACATCGAGGCCGGCGCCGTGGAGCTCGGCCAGGCTGTCCCGAAAGTCGCACGCCTGCTTGGTGCACCCGGGAGTCGACGCGGCCGGATAGAAGTAGACGATGACCCGGCGCCCCTTGTAGTCGGCCAGCGACACCTTGTTGCCGTCGGCGTCGGGCAGGCTGAACGAGGGCGCTTTGTCGCCGGGTGCAAGCCGCGTGGTCTCGGTCAAGGTGGGGCCCTTTCTGTTCACCGGAGCGTCGGGGTTACCGCCAGCTGATCTAGGGTAGTTCGGGCAGGTGCATGAGCCGGATAGTGGGCGACTTGGAGGACACAGTGGCGGACCGGGACCCCGAAGCCATCAAGCGGGACATCGACGTCGCCCGTGACCAGCTGGCGGCCACCGTCGACTCGCTTGCCGAGCGGGCCAATCCTCGGCGCCTCGCCGACGGCCTGAAGGTTCGGGTGATCGGATTCGTGCAGAAGCCCGTGGTGCTGGCGTCGCTGGCGGGGGTCGGGGCCCTCGTCGTCGTGGTGGCGGTGCGGCGCGTCAGGAATCGGTGACGCGCCCGGACTGGACGTACACCGGAATGTCGTCGGCCCAGGGCTGATTGGTGGCCATGTCGTCGACGTCGCAGTAGCCGCGTTCGAACTCGCCCGTCGCCGCGTCGACCAACCGGTATTCCTGCCGCTGTTGGTGGATGGGCTGGGCGTCGAGGATCACCACCCGCACCTCGCCCGGCTCGAACCCGCACCGTTGCTGTAGCGCCTCGATCAGGCACTCGTTGTGCATGTGCCCGTCGCCGAAGTTCCAGCCCAGCACCATTGAGCACAGGATTTCGCCCTCACACAGGTTGTAGTCGTCCTCGTCGTAGTCGGCCATGGCCCGGTGTGCCAGCGTGAGCAGCGCGCGTCCGTGGGTGTTCATGCCCCGGAACGCCAGGGCCAGGTGCAGCGGGATCAGGGTCTCCTCTTTGCTCCCGTACAACCGCTCGAGCTGCAGGTGCTGCATCGGGCCCAGGGCGCGCGAGCCGACGCGGAACTTCTCGTCGGCCGACGGCCGCACGCACCACAGGGTGGTGTCCCAGTTGCCAGCGTAGTAGCGCATGCCCGGCAGGAAGGAGACCTTGCGCGGGTAGAGGTTCCCGACGACGACCGTGCCGGCTATCACCGCGAACAGGACGGCGATCGGCAGCGGGTGGGCGATGTCGGACAGCCCCAGGCGCGCGTGCGCGACGAACAGCCACAGCACCCCGAAGATCATGAACACGTTCCATTCCAGCGGCACGCCCATCGGAAAGGCCAGCAGGATGTTCAGGTGGAACACGATCATGACGAACGCCGCGATGGCCGTCGGCCAACCGCCGTGTGAGAACAGGAGCACCAACGGCACCAGCCCTTCGACCGCGGTCGAGAAGTGCGCGATGAAACCCGCCAGCGCGCTGGGCCGCAGGTCGTCGGGGTGGTGTTTGAACATCGACCGCTTGAGCGGTCCCGACGGGATGAACGGATTGTTCGCCAGCATGGTCGAGATCACGAACGGGAAGTGCCGGTTGAGTTTGGAGGTCGCCGCGCCCAGCCAGATCACCATGAAGACGACCTTGGCACCGACGACGATGTCCGCCCCGGCGAACAGGAACGTCAGCGCCAGCGGCGCGTACACCTCGCCGCGCGCGGCCAGGAAGATCACCTTGTCGCGCAAGCTGATTAGGGCCAGGACCGCCAGGACGGCGACGGTCTGCCACCGCGGCAGCACGCCGATCGCGGTGTCCAGGCCGGGAATCGGCCCGCCGCCGTCGGATAACAGCGCGGTCACCAGCAGCAACAGCAGCATGCCGTAGAGCAGCGCGTCCAGCGGGGTCCGGGTGCTGCCCCTGGTGAACGGCACCCGGTCGGGCCACGGCGGCAACCGGATGGTGCCGGGCCGCAGCCAGTACAGGATCGACCCCATCGGGGGGAAGTAGCGCCCGGCGAGCGGCCCGAAGCAGCAACCGAGGCCGACGACCTCGAACAGCATCGTGTAGAGCACGGCCTTCTGGAACACAATCGGCTCCGACCACCACGCGCCGACCTGTGTGAAGCCGCCGATGCCGGAGGTCGACCACGCGAAGAGCCAGCCGCCGAGGATGTAGAGCGCGATCTTCACGCCGTACATCACGTGCATCACCAGCGGGGTGCCGAAGCCGTGCTCGGCGATGTGGCGTGCCATCGGCACGATCCGTTCGGCGCGTGAGCGGGTGGTCCACTCGGCCATGTCGACGACCGGCAGGTTGGGCCGGATGAACCCCATTGCAGCTCCTTCGACGCAGCATGTCCCAAGGGGCCTGTCGGCGCTTTCGGCGCCAACCGGTGCCAGCAAGAAATTACCTGTCGGAGGGGCTTTTGCGGCGGGATACGACGCCAAATTTTTGGGGCGGCAGCGCGCGAGGGGTAGTCGGGGCTACTCCCAGCCGGGCGGGTCGTTCTCGGCCATGTAGGCCTCCCACGCTGCGCGCCGCACGGCCCGGGTTTGCAGGTCCTGACAGATCGCCTGCGCCTCGGCGGCGCTGCCGGCCCGGCCCAGGTCGTGGTGCACGAAGCCGTCATCGACCCGTTCGGCGCGGAAGCCGCCCGTCGAGACCAGATGGACCCGGTACTCGCTGCGGTCGTCGATGTTGGCATGGAAGTGGCCCTCGAAGGGTTCGACCCACTTCAGCTCAGTTTTCACACGAGCCCTCTGAAAAACCCCACCGCAGCGATGCTAGGACCCGCAGGGTTACTGGGAAAGGGATTGCCCGGAGATCGCTACCCATCGGGTCAACCCCCTGAAGTGCAGAAGCCACCAAATAATGAACTATTCGGTGAGCTGGTGCGCCGTCAGGGTTTCGAACCCCGGACCCGCTGATTAAGAGTCAGCTGCTCTACCAACTGAGCTAACGGCGCTTGTGGTCGGCCGAGACCGCGTAGGCGACAATAACAGGCGTCCGGCCGTCCCGTGAAATCCCGACCGCGTCCCAGGATAGCCGCTCGGCCGCCAGTGAACCCGTTGTGCCGCGGCCGCCCAGCTCGCCCCGCGACCGGCGGCGCGTGATGGCGGCCAGAGTTGCGGCGGACCCGCCGCCGCGGGTCATCGGCCGCCGAGAGATGCGTTACCCCGAAACGAATCCGAAATAGTCTGTGCCGCAATCTGATTCGTGGCTCAACGAGCGATCAGAAGAGCGTGCCGCAATAGGGCACGCGGTCGGTGGCGAAGATGGCGTCCAGCGTGCGCACCGCGCCCGGCTGCAGCTCGGTGAGGCGGTTCGCCCTGTGGAGTTCCGATGGTCGGTGCGCTCCCATGTAGATCGTCCCCAGATCACCGAGGCGTATCTGGACGTCCGCGGGCCCGTCGTGGGGCGTGCACTCGCCGACACCATCGCGCGTCCGCAGCCGGAAGTGTCCACCCGCGACGGTGAGCGGGTCCGTGATGTCCAAGACGACGTCGGCGTCGGCCGAATAAGCGCGGGTGGCGAGCGCCGCGGGCACGTTCATGATTCGCAGCCACAGAAAATCGCTCATGCCTATCGTTTTCGCGGCGAGTTGGTCTTTGAGTTTGAGCGGGAGCGGGTCATCGACAGGAACCTCCATCACGACGTTGTCGAACGTTTTGGAGCCCACCAGCGTCGCCAACAGCTCGTCGTGGGCTTCGTTCGTGACCGCGCAGAAGTCTTGGACGATCACGCTTCCGAAAGGCCGCCGATAGGCGTGCGGCGACGCACCCGCCACCCGATAGGTCACAAAACCATCCGGGTGGACGATGAAATTGAGCGCCGATCCGTTGTCCCGCTGGGTGATCCTGTCTTCCAGGATGTCGTCCCACCACGCATCATCTCTGCTCAGCGCACCCGGGGTGATGCTGCGCCATCGCTCGTAAACCGAGGGTAGCAAGCGTGCCGCCTCGGCAGCGTCGACCTCACGAGCCCGATTTCGGTCGGGTTTGTTGCGCAGCTGGGTGAAACGCGGCTCGATGTCGTAGGTCCTGGCGTAGCTGGCCACCCCGGCCCCAAGGATTTCGTAAACCGTTGGCTGGGTGGGAACACCACAAAGAATGGGATAACCACGCTCCTGCAATATTCCGAAGCCGTGGATGCTGAGCTGTTGCCAGATTCCCTTACCTTGATGCGTCGCGGCGACCGCAATCATCGACAACCACGCGGCGTCGAGACTGGCGCCGCCCGGCACCGTGAGCCGCAGTGGGTAATAGAGGGAAGTTCCGACCAGGTGTGGCTTTTCCGGATCGGACATGTCTTCGGCGATCAGGATATTTTGCAGGTTGGTCCGGCGCGTCCAGGCTGCGACGTCGTGCGGGTCCACCGCAACCCCGTATGCGCGCGCCTGGTTCTCGTAGACGGCTTGCCAGTCCTTCTCGGTTGGATGCTTGATCCTGATGGCTTCGTTGGTTGTATTCATCGATCATCCAATTCGATTGTGGCCCAGCCGAATCCGTGATTTAACCGAATCCACCAAAGCTCGTTTACTGGAATGCCGCCCTTCTTCGGTACCCGAGTCCGGGGTTATGAAACGTCGCGACAACGTCGGCGACGCCGCCCACAAGCCGTCATCGTAGGAGCTGGGGTGTAAGGCGGATCACGGGTGTGACGGAATCATTGCGCGAACGCGGCCGTCTTACTTTTACATAGGCCATGCGTCCATCTCCGACGCAGCCGCGGAAATGAGTCCCTGAGGGGGGCGTCAAACGGGCTCGCTGTGGGTATAGAGCTAGGCCGGGGCGCCAGAACGGAAAGGATGGCAGTGCTGCGAGGAGTTGCTCGGCTGGCCATCACGGCGCCCAGGCGCATCATTGCCGCCGCCGTTCTCGTCCTCGTGGCCGCCGGGATCTTCGGGATTCCGGTGGTCAACCGTCTGTCGGCCGGCGGCTTCCAGGACCCGACATCGGAATCGGCGCGGGCGACCGAACTGCTCAGGGACAAGTTCGGTCAAACCGACCAGAAGATGCTCATCGCGCTGACAGCGCCCGCGGGCGCCCACAGCGGAGAAGCGCGCCAGGTCGGCACAGACATCGTCGACCACTTGAAACGATCGCCGTGGGTCATCGACGTCTCTTCGGCGTGGACATCGCCGCCTCAGACGGCGGCCCAGCTGGTCAGCAAGGACGATAAGTCCGGGATGATCGTGGCCGACCTGCGAGGCGGGGAGAACAAGGCCCAGGAGTACGCCAGCACGCTCATGCGTGAACTGGTCCACGACCGTGACGGCGTCGCCGTTCGCGCCGGTGGGATGGCTGTGGCGTACGCGCAGATCAACGGGCAGAACCAGCGAGATTTGCTGTTGATGGAGTCCATCGCGATCCCGTTGAGCTTCGCGGTCCTGGTCTGGGTGCTCGGCGGTGTGGTGGCGGCGACGCTGCCGATCGTCCTTGGCCTCTTGGCCATCGTCGGCACCATGTCGGTGCTGCGGTTGATCACCTTCGCCACCGACGTGTCGACCTACGCCCTGGACCTGAGCATCGCCATGGGCCTGGCCCTGGCCATCGACTACAACCTGCTGATCATCACCCGCTACCGCGAGGAGCTGGCCCGGACCGAGGACCGCGACCGGGCGCTGTATCGCACCATGGCCACCGCCGGCCGGACCGTGCTGTTCTCGGCCACGACCGTCGGGCTGTCGATGGCGGTGATGGCGCTGTTCCCGATGTATTTCCTGAAGTCGTCGGCGTACACGATCGTGGTCACCGCGATCATCGTGGCCCTGGCCGCTGTCGTGGTCACGCCTGCCGCGATCGTGCTGCTGGGGCCGCGGTTGGACTCGCTGAACGCGCGCCGGGTGATGCATCGCGTGCTGCACGGGCAGCGTGCGTTCCGCGATCACGCACACCAACCGCTCGAGACACAGTTCTGGTATCGGTCGACCCGCTACGTGTTGCGCCACGCCATGTCGGTCGGTCTGAGTGTCGTGGTGTTGCTGCTGTTGCTCGGGGCGCCGTTCCTGGGGGTGAAATGGGGCTTCCCCGACGAGCGGGTGCTGCCCAGAGGGGCGTCGGCGCGTCAGGTGGCCGACATGTTGGACAACGATTTCGCTAACGGGCTGGGCACCGGGGTATCCGTCGTCGTCCCCGACGCCCGCGGCCTGAGCCCCGCCGACCTGCAGCATTACGCCGCCGAGCTGTCCCGCGTGCCTGACGTCTCCGCGGTGAGCGCGCCGACCGGCACGTTCGTGGGCGGAGAGCGGGTGGGCCCGCCGGCCGAGGCCACCGGCATGTCCAACGGCGCCGCGTTCTTGACGGTGTCGAGCACCGCCCCGCTCTATTCGAACGCCTCAAATACCCAGCTCGACCGATTGCATCAGGTCGCTGGACCCTCGGGGCGCTCGGTGCTGTTGACCGGTCTGGCGCAGATCAACCGCGACAGCGTCGACGCGATCACCCAGCGTCTGCCGATCGTGTTCGCCCTGATCGCCCTCATCACGTTCGCGCTGCTCTTCTTGCTGACTGGCAGCGCGGTGCTGCCGTTGCAGGCGCTGGTGTGCAACGTGCTGTCACTGACGGCGGCATTCGGCGCGATGGTGTGGATCTTTCAAGACGGCCACCTGGGCGCCCTGGGCACCACACCGAACGGCACGTTGAACGCCAACATCCCGGTGCTGTTGTTCTGCATCGCCTTTGGGCTGGCCATGGACTACGAGGTATTCCTGGTCTCGCGCATCCATGAGTATTGGCTGGCCTCGCAGGCCGACCGAGAGACGCCGCCGACCGCACTCGAGGCGCGCGCCGCCACCGACGAGAGCACGGCGCTGGGCATCGCCGGGATCGGGCGCGTCGTCACGACCGCCGCAGTGGTGATGTCGATTTCGTTCGCCGCGTTGATTCCCGCGCACGTGTCGTTCATGCGAATGCTGGGCCTGGGTCTCACCCTCGGCGTGCTGGTCGACGCCACCCTGGTCCGAATGGTTTTGGTGCCGGCCTTCATTCATCTGTTGGGCCGTTGGACGTGGTGGGCCCCAAGGCCGTTGGTGTGGCTGCGCGAGCGGTCCGCAACCGGTGAAGAGGGCGAGGTCGCGGTGGGGCGCGGCCGCTGGGCCCGCGACGCACCGAACGGGGGCCGGTCATTGACCAGAAGGTGGGCTGACAGGGCCACCGCCCATCGCAGCTGAACTTCCGATATGCGTCGTGCAGCAAGGGTTTTCCAACACTCCGGAGCTCGCACCACCGGATACCGACGGAGATTTTCATGTCGCACACACTGATCGCCGCTCTGCTCGCACTGAGTTCCGCGCTGTGCATTGCCACGGGCGACGTGCTGCAGCAACGCGCGGCGCAGCGCATCACCGACCGGGCGGTGGGCTCCGTCGAATTGTTCGCCAATTTGCTTCGCAGCCAACGCTGGTGGTGGGGCACGCTGTTGTTGGCGGCGAGCATCGCGTTGCAGGTCGCGGCCCTGGGTGAAGGATCGGTGCTGCTCGTCCAGGCCTTGCTGATGTCGTCGGTGCTGTTCGCCCTGCCCCTCAACGCCAGGTTGTCGCACCGCACCGTGACCGGCGGGGAATGGGTGTGGGCCGCGCTGTTGACGGCCGCGGTGGTCGTCGTCGTGGTCGTCGGCAATCCGCAGGCCGGCCATAGTGGCGCATTGCTGAGAACCTGGGCCGTGGTGGCGATCGTCCTGGGGCCGCTGCTCGTCGGCTGCGTGGTGGCCGGCCGCATCCGGGGTGGCGTGGTGGCCGCCGTGTTGTTCGCCTTCGTGTCGGGGGCGCTGTGGGGCGCCTTTGCGGCGCTCACCAAGGAGGTCGTCGCTCGGCTCGGCGACGGGCTAGGCGCCGTGACCCGCGCTCCAGAGCTCTACGCCTGCATCCTGGTCGCGCTGGGGGGCGTGGTGTGGAGCCAGGCCGCATTTCGGGCGGGCCCGCTGACCGCGTCGATGCCCACGCTGCAGGTGTCGCAGCCCGTGGTGGCGGCGGTCCTGGGCGTGGTCGTGCTCGGCGAGACGCTGAACACGGGTCGCGCCGGGATGATCGCCCTGGTGGCGGCCGCGTCGGTGATGACGGCGGCCATCATCAAACTCGCCCGCGTCGAGGCCGTCGCGACCCGCGACCGGGCCGAATCGCAGCTGCAGGAAGCCCGCGCAGATGTGGTGCCGCGAGGTCGCTGACCTCGCCCGAGTGACGAATTCATTGCGGCGGAGACACCGAACGGCCGCCCGCGCCGGTGTGGGCATGTCGGGTCGGCGAAACCCTTTAGAATGCGTGCAGCGAGGTCAGCGGTGACCAACTTCGAGAATTGAATGGAAGGTCACTGGATGACGCCTTTGCGTGGACGCAGATCGTGGCTGGCGGCCGCGATCGCCGCGGTTGCCGTGTTTGCCGTCGCCTGCGGTGGCAACCACGCGGCCGCGCCGGCGAAGGTGATCTTCGACAAGGGCACGCCCTTTGCCGACCTGCTGGTCCCCAAGCTCACCTCCTCGGTGACCGACGGCGCCGTCGGCGTGACGGTGGATGCGCCGGTGACGGTGAGCGTCGCCGACGGCGTGCTCGCGTCGGTCACCATGGTCAACGAAAACGGCAGGTCGATCAGCGGGAAGCTGAGCCCCGACGGGCTGCGCTGGTCCACCACCGAGCAGCTCGGCTACAACAGGCGCTACACGCTGAACGTCAAGGCGACCGGGCTGGGTGGCGCGGCCAGCAAGCAGATGACCTTCGCGACCAGCTCACCGGCCCACCTGACCATGCCGTACGTCAGTCCGGTCGACGGCGAGGTGGTGGGCATCGGCCAACCGGTGGCGATCCGCTTCGACGAGAACATCGCGGACCGGGCGGCGGCCCAGAAGGCCATCACCATCACCACGAACCCACCGGTGGAGGGTGCGTTCTACTGGCTCAACAATCGCGAAGTACATTGGCGCCCAGAGCATTTCTGGAAGTCGGGAACGACCATCGACGTGGCCGTCAACACCTACGGCGTGGATCTGGGCGACGGGATGTTCGGTGAGGACAACGTCAAGACGCACTTCACCATTGGCGACGAGGTGATTTCGACCGCCGACGACACCACGAAGACCGTGACCGTGCGGGTCAACGGTGAGGTCGTCAAGACCATGCCGACGTCGATGGGCAAGGACAGCACGCCAACGGCCAACGGCATCTACATCGTTGGCGCGCGGTTCAAACACATGATCATGGATTCGTCGACCTACGGGGTTCCGGTCAACTCGCCCAACGGATATCGCACCGAAGTCGACTGGGCCACCCAGATGTCCTACAGCGGAGTCTTTGTGCACTCCGCGCCGTGGTCGGTCGGCGCCCAGGGTCACACCAACACCAGCCACGGGTGCCTGAACGTCAGCCCCAGCAACGCCGAATGGTTCTACGACCACAGCAAGAGCGGTGACATCGTCGAGGTTGTGCACACGGTGGGCCCGACCTTGCCGGGCACCGAGGGGCTCGGCGACTGGAACATCCCGTGGCCGGAGTGGAAGGCGGGCAACGCCAACACCTGACCGGCTCGGTCAGTCGATCTTGTGCCAGCTTCCGCAGCTTCGGGTCATGAACGCGGTATCGGTCCGCATGATCCGAACCACCTGGGGGCCGTCGCCGACGTTGTTGTCGATGATGTCGTTGGTGTCGAAACTGCGCAGCCTTGCCCAATAGCAGCCGTATTTGCCGCCATCGGTCCGATAGGTGCCCGCCGCGATGTCCTTGTTGACGATGTAGGTGCCGTTGGCCTCGATGGACGTCTTCGGGCCCGGTGGGGGCGGCGGGGCGACGGTCTTCGTCACCGTTTTGGTCTCAGCCGGCGGGGTCGATATGACCGTCGTCGACGTGTGGCTCGAACCACCGCAGCCCGCGAGGAACAGCGCGGCGGCCGCGATGGCCGTTCGCATCATGGGCGAGGCAAGACGTTGTCGATTCACTGCATTCCACTCACCGGTGCAACAGCGGTGCGCGGAGTCGCTACCACCGTAAAAGGTCAGGGAGCGGCGATGCTCCCTGACCAATGGGGTGAGTGACGGGACTCGAACCCGCGACATTCAGGATCACAACCTGACGCTCTACCAACTGAACTACACCCACCATGGCTGTGTGCCGACCCGCAGGCCTGCACGAGCAGCGACTGTAGATACTAGCGGCTCGTCGGCGCGCTGGCCGAATCGCTTGGTCCCGGTGCGTCTCGTCCACCGTCAAGGGAGGTGACCACCGCCTCGATTTCGCTGGTAGACGGGCCCGGTGGGGAGACGAACGCGGTGCGCCGATAGAACTGCAATTCGCGGATCGACTCATGGATGTCGGCCAGTGCGCGGTGGGCGAGCCCCTTGGTGGGCTGGCCGAAGTAGATCCGCGGATACCAGCGGCGGCAGAGTTCTTTGATCGAGCTCACATCGATCATGCGGTAGTGCAGGTACGTGTCCAGCGCCGGCATGTCGCGCACGATGAACGCGCGATCGGTGGCGATCGAGTTTCCTGCCAGCGGCGCCGTCTTGGGTTGCTTGACGTGTTGGCCGATGTAGTCCAGCACCATCGCCTCGGCAGTCGCCAGGTCGACGGCGGACGCCCGCACCTCGTCGATCAACCCGGAGCGCGAATGCATTTCGGTCACCACGTCACCCATCGCCGAGAGGGCGGCGTCGTCGGCGTGGATCACCACGTCCACACCGTCGCCGAGGATGTTCAGATCGGCGTCGGTGACCAGGGCCGCGATCTCGATCAGCTTGTCCGAACCGAGATCGAGTCCGGTCATCTCGCAGTCGATCCACACCAATTCGTCACGCACAGCGCTCAGACTAGTGGCGATCGCAAGCGCGGCGGAGCCGGGCGCGGCGGGTCGCCACCATCGGACCCGTGGCGATCGCAAGCGCGGCGGAGCCGGGCGCGGCGGGTCGCCGTTGGGCCTCGCCCCCGGATCCGCCCGAGAAGTAGGGTGAGCGTTGTCGAACTGCATGCCGAATCACTGGGGAAGAGGGGGCGCAGCACGATGAGCACCGATTCAGCGGCAACGCCGGCGAGCCGGATCGCGGACGGCTACGCCGTCGACGGCCAGGCACTGGAATTGGGCACCGTCGTGGTCGACGGCGCCGCCGATCCGACGGCGCAGATCCGCATTCCGCTGGCGACCGTGAACAGGCACGGGCTGGTGGCCGGCGCCACCGGAACCGGCAAGACCAAGACGCTGCAGCTGATCGCCGAACAGCTCAGCGCCGCGGGTGTACCCGTGCTGATGGCCGACGTGAAGGGCGACCTGTCCGGGCTGTCCGCACCGGGGAAGGGCGACGACAAAACCGCCGCGCGTGCCCGCGACACGGGAGACGACTGGACTCCGACGGGCTTCCCGGTGGAGTTCCTGTCGCTGGGCACCGGTGGGCTCGGCGTGCCGGTTCGGGCCACCGTCGACAGCTTCGGCCCGGTGCTGCTGTCAAAGGTGTTGGGGCTCAACGCCACTCAAGAGTCCACTCTGGGCCTGATCTTCCACTGGGCCAAGGAAAAGAATTACCAGCTGGTCACCCTGGCCAACCTGCGTGATGCCATCACTCACCTGACCAGCGACGAGGGCAAGGCCGACCTGAAATCCCTTGGCGGTGTGTCGTCCACGACGGCCGGCGTCATCCTGCGCGCGCTGGTGAACCTCGAGGGCGAGGGCGGCGACACGTTCTTCGGCGAGCCGAAGCTCGACCCGAACGACCTGCTGCGCGTCGAGGGCGGCCGCGGCATCATCTCACTGTTGGAGTTCGGCGGACAGTCGTTGCGCCCGGTCATCTTCTCCACCTTCCTGATGTGGTTGCTGGCCGACCTGTTCACCGTCCTGGACGAGGTCGGCGACATCGACAAGCCCAAGCTGGTCTTCTTCTTCGACGAGGCGCACCTGTTGTTCGCCGACGCGTCCAAGGCCTTCCTCGAGCAGGTCGAGCAGACCGTCAAGCTGATCCGCTCGAAGGGCGTCGGGGTGTTTTTCTGCACCCAGTTGCCCACCGACCTGCCCAACGACGTGCTGTCCCAGTTGGGCGCGCGGATTCAGCACGCGCTGCGGGCGTTCACCCCCGACGACCAGAAGGCGCTGTCGAAGACCGTGCGCACCTACCCGAAAACCGATGTCTACGACCTGGAGTCGGCGTTGACGTCGCTCGGGATCGGCGAGGCCGTCGTGACCGTGCTCTCCGAGAAGGGCTCGCCCACCCCGGTCGCGTGGACCCGCATGCGGGTGCCCCGCTCGCTGATGGCGTCGATCGGCAACGAGGCCATCGGGGCCGCGGCCAAAGACAGTCCGCTGCAGGCAAAGTACGGCCACACGGCTGAGCCCCCGGCGCAACCCCAGCCGGCCCCCCAGGGTCCGCAGGCGCCCCAAGCCCAGTCCGACTACCCGCCCGTCCCCTCGAACGAACCCGTCCCGCCGATGCCGGAGCCGGCGGAACCCAAAGGGGAAAAGGGCCCGTCGATGTGGGAGGAAGTGCTGCAGAACCCGACGGTGAAAAGCGGCATCAACACGGCGATACGCGAAGCGGTGAGAAGCATTTTCGGCGGCACTGGTCGCCGCCGCCGGAAGTAGTGGGGTGCCTCCGTCGCCGTCGATCGCGGACGTAACGCCACGGCGAAGAATCGCGCGCAAAACCGCCGCTGCGTTACGACCGTGAGCGGAGGGGCCGGCCCGAACCGTGAGCGGAGGGCCAGCACGACCGTGAGAGGAGGGCTGCCCAACCCGCCCCGCGCCTAGCCGCCGCCGAGCTTTTTGTAGAACGCGCCCACGATGGGCGCCACGATGGCGCGCGGGGCGTACCCGCTCGCCACCGACATGGCCTTGGACGTCAGGCCGGGAACGACGCGCATTTTGTTGCGGCCCAACGCATCCAGCGACACCCGGGCCGTGTGCTCCGTCGAGATCCACAGGAAGTCCGGCACCAGCCGCTCCACGATCGACGCTTCGGTGTCGGCCGGCAGGTCGGTGCGCACCGGGCCGGGCGCCAGCAGCGTCACGTTGACCCCCGACCCGCGCAACTCGCCGCGCAGCGATTCGGTGAAGGTATTCACGAACGCCTTGGTGGCGGCGTAGGTGGCGTTGTAGGGGATCGGCGAATTGCCCGCGGCCGAACCGGAAATCAGGATGCCCCCGGCCCTGCGTTCGACCATGCCGGGCAGCACCGCCAACGTAAGGTCATGCACCCCTAGGACATTCAGCTGCAATTGGGCCTTCTCGCCGGCCGGATCGAGCGTCGCCACCGGACCGAACGTCGCGGTGCCCGCATTGGCGCACAGGATCGAGATGGGGCGGGCGGCCAGCTCGTCGCACAGTTTCGCGCGGTCGCCCGGGTCGGCCAGGTCGGCGGGTCGCACGTCGACGGAGACGTGATACTGGTCGCTCAGGCGGGCGGCCAGATTCTTCAGCAGATCCTCGCGTCGCGCGGTGACGATCAGATTGTGTCCGCGGGCGGCGAGTTCGGTGGCCAGCGCTTCACCGATGTTCTGCGAAGCTCCGGTGACAACTGCGCGCGCCTCGGGGCTTGGAGCGGGTACCGGCATGCGCCAATCGTAGACAGCCGACGAAAGGCGATCCGCAGCCGATCGGTGGCGCCGCTAGAGTGCCGGGCATGAGTCAGCCGGAGTTACGTTCCGCCGCCCCCGTGCGATCTCGCGTCGTCGCGTGGGCGCTGTGGGACTGCGGCTCGACCGGCCTGAACGCGATCGTGGCCACCTTCGTCTTCGCCGTGTATCTGACCAGCAGCGTCGGGGTGGGCATCGGGGGCAGCACCACGCCGGCGAGCTGGCTGGGCCGGGCCGCGGCCATCGCCGGGCTGACCGTCGCGATATTGGCGCCCGCCGTCGGCGTGTGGGTGGAGTCACCGCATCGCAGGCGGGTCGCCCTGAGCGTGCTGACGGCCGCGGCGGTGACGCTGACCGCCTCGATGTTCTTCATCCGCGACCGGCCCGGCTACCTGTGGGCCGGCCTGGTGCTGCTGGGGGCGACGGCGGCCGGCGGCGACTTGGCCAGCGTCCCGTACAACGCCATGCTGCGCCAGCTTTCGACACCGCAGACCGCCGGCCGGATATCGGGATTCGGCTGGGCGGCGGGCTACGGCGGCAGCGTCCTGCTGTTGCTGGTGATCTACACCGGATTCATCTCGGGATCGGACTCGGGACCGGGCGCGACGCGCGGACTGCTGCGAATTCCCTTGCAGGACGGGCTTTATGTCCGCGAGGCGATGCTGGTGGCGGCGGCCTGGCTGGCGGTGTTCGCGCTGCCGTTGCTGTTCGTGGCGCAACGGCTGAGCGGGCCGGCCGAGCTGTATCAGCCCACGAGCATGCTGGGTGGTTACCGCAAGCTGTGGACCGAGGTTTCCGCGGAATGGCGCCGCGACCGCAACCTGGTGTACTTCCTGGTCGCCAGCGCGCTGTTCCGGGATGGGCTGGCGGCGATCTTCGCGTTCGGCGCGGTGCTCGGCGTCAACGTGTACGGCATCTCCCAGGCGGACGTGCTGATCTTCGGGGTGGCGGCGTGCGTCGTCGCCGCGGTGGGCGCCGTGCTGGGCGGGTTCGTCGACCACCGGGTCGGATCGAAGCCCGTCATCGTGGCCTCGCTGGCCGCGATCATCACCCTGGGACTGACCCTGATGGCGTCGGCGGGCCCGGCGGCCTTCTGGGTGTGCGGGCTGCTGCTGTGCATGTTCATCGGGCCGACGCAGTCGTCGTCGCGCGCCCTGCTGCTGCAGATGGCCAAACACGGCCGGGAAGGCGTCGCGTTCGGCCTCTACACCATGACCGGGCGGGCGGTGGCGTTCCTGGCGCCGTGGCTGTTCTCGGTGTTCGTCGACGTGTTCGGCGCCGTGCGCGCCGGCCTGGGCGGGATTTCGCTGGTCTTGATCGCCGGGTTGGTGGCGATGCTGGTGGTCCGCGTCCCGCAGCGCGGGGTCCCGGTCACCGAAGCCGTGTGACGGGTTCGCCTCGAGCGGGCCTCAGCCCCGAGCGTCGCAGATCGTCAGCCC
The DNA here is from genome assembly GCF_000276825.1 of Mycobacterium paraintracellulare. NCBI lineage: Bacteria > Bacillati > Actinomycetota > Actinomycetes > Mycobacteriales > Mycobacteriaceae > Mycobacterium > Mycobacterium paraintracellulare. The sequence continues at coordinate 1,555,909 of NC_016948.1, forward strand.
CCCGCCGACGCGCTTGCTCACCTGAACCCCGTTGACGGTGACGGTGCAGGTGACGCTGTGCCCGATGTTGACGATCGTGACGTTGGCCGGGTGCGCGGCCGACTTCGCCAGGCTGACCTGCTTGCTCCACGGCAGCTCGACGTTGAATTCGGTCTGGATGAGGTCGCCGGTGTCGATGTACATGATGCTGATCGCGCGGCCTTCGCCCGTGACGGTGTAGACGACGTCTTGCATTGCCGCCGGACCCGTCGTCGAGGTGGGCAGCTCGGGGCCGCTCGTCGGGGGTATCGGCGCCGGGATGAGGGTCGGCGACTTACGCGCCGACGGGGTCGGGCTCTCCGGCGTCGTTTCTGGCATCGCCGGCAACGGCGGAACGGCGGTCTGGGTCTTGATCGCGTCGTTGGCGAGCGCCAGCGCAATCACCAAGGCGACGACCAGCAGCACCGCCGCGCCGGCGGCGATCCACAGCCAGCGCGGCGATTTCGGCCCCTCGGGGGGTGGGGGAGCCATGCCCCGCGAGTGCGGGTCGTCCGACGGCGGCAGGTCTTGCTGCCAATACGCCGGTAACCGCTTTGTCGTGTTCGTCTCGTTGGCGGTGGCCGCCCAGGGCGGCATCGTCCCGCCATAGGTGGGCGCGTACGGCGTCTGATCGGCGTACGCGGGGTCGGCGGGCGGCGCGTACCCGCGCTGTTGCGGCCCCGGTAGCGATGGACTAAACCGCTCGGTGGGACGTGAATCGTTCATGTCCACCTCATGGCTTGCAGGGTACCTGTGCGGGGCGCTGAAGCGCTTACTCACCTTGTGGCGGGGAGCTCAGGGGCACTGGTTTCCGGCCTCGAGCGCGGCGATCGTCATCGCCCGCATGACTGCGCGCGATCGTGCGGCGCGCGCGCCCTTGCTGCGCGACGTATCGGGGGATTTCATGCTGTGCGGCGTCGAATTCAGCAGGCCGAACACGGCGTGCGCGGTCAGCCGGGCGTCGGCCTCGGCCAGCTCGGGGTTCAGTTCGCGGAGGACCCCCACCCAGACCTCGACGTATTGACGCTGCGCCTTGCGCACCTGCTTCTCGGCCGCCCCGGGCAGGTACGCCAGGTCGCGGTCCTGGATGCGGATCAGGTCGGGTTCGGTCAGGGCGAAGTCGAGGTGGAAGTCGATCAGGCCGTCCAGCGCGGCGGAAGCATCGGAGTTTCGGGCCCGCACCTGCCGGGCGCCGGCGAGCAGCCGGGTGCTGATGCCCACCAGCAATTCGACCAGAAGCGATTCCTTATTGGGGAAATGCCGGTAGATGGCGGGACCGCTGACGCCGGCCGCGGCGCCGATGTCCTCCAGTCGGACCGCGAGAAATCCGCGCTCGGCGAACAGCCGCTCGGCGGCGGACAGCAATTTTAGGCGGCGGTCGGATTTCAACTGGCTCCGACGATTTGGGGCCTCAGCGCCAGCGGCCTGGCCGTCGGAGGCAGACGCTGTCATGACGGACCTCCGTGTGGTGAATCGTCACCAACGTAGCACGAGTTATTCGCAATTAACTCGCGTTATTCGCCGGGCACGGTGCCCCCTGGACCGGCAACGCCGGCAATGGTATTCTCAGGCCCCGAGTTAATGATCATTAACTCAAAAGCTGGACCGCCCGACGGCAAGGAGGCTGCTGCGGCGATGGACAAGGTGATGACCTCGCCCGCGAAGGCTCCCGAGGCGTCGTTCGCCGATGAGCACCGCCGGCTGGTCGGCGAGCTGAACACCAGGCTGGCCGCGGCCGCGCTTGGCGGCAACGAGCGCGCGCGGGAACGCCACGTCAGCCGCGGGAAGCTGTTGCCGCGCGAACGGGTGGACCGGCTGCTCGACCCCGGCAGCCCGTTCTTGGAGCTCTCACCGCTGGCCGCCGACGGCATGTACGACGACGAATCTCCCGGCGCCGGCATCATCACCGGGATCGGCCGGGTGTCGGAGCGCGAGTGCGTGATCGTCGCCAACGACGCGACGGTCAAGGGCGGCACCTACTACCCGATGACCGTCAAGAAGCACCTGCGCGCGCAGGAGGTGGCGCTGCAGAACCGGCTGCCGTGCATCTACCTGGTGGACTCCGGCGGGGCCTTCCTGCCGCGCCAGGACGAGGTCTTTCCCGACCGCGAGCACTTCGGCCGCATCTTCTTCAACCAGGCGACCATGAGCGCCAAGGGAATTCCGCAAGTCGCCGCGGTGCTGGGTTCGTGCACCGCGGGCGGCGCCTACGTGCCGGCGATGAGCGACGAGGCCGTCATCGTGCGCGAGCAGGGCACGATCTTTTTGGGCGGCCCGCCACTGGTCAAGGCGGCGACCGGCGAGATCGTGTCGGCTGAGGAACTCGGCGGCGGCGACCTGCACTCCCGGGTGTCCGGTGTCACCGACCACCTCGCCGACGACGACGAACATGCGTTGCGGATCGTCCGCTCGATCGCGGCCACCTTCGGCCCGCGCGAGCCCAGCCCGTGGCAGGTGCGATCCCCGGTCGCGCCGCCGTGCGCGCAGACGGAGCTCTACGACGTGGTGCCGCCGGACCCGCGGGTGCCCTACGACGTGCATGAGGTCATCGTGCGCCTGGTCGACGGCGGCGAATTCAGCGAATTCAAGGCCAACTACGGCAAGACCCTGGTGACCGCGTTCGCCCACATCCACGGCCACCCGGTGGGGATCGTGGCCAACAACGGGGTGCTCTTCAGCGAATCCGCTTTGAAGGGCGCGCATTTCATCGAATTGTGCGACAAGCGCAAGATCCCGCTGCTGTTCCTGCAGAACATCGCCGGGTTCATGGTCGGCCGGGACTACGAGGCCGGCGGCATCGCCAAGCATGGCGCCAAGATGGTCACCGCCGTCGCCTGCGCCCGGGTGCCCAAACTGACCGTCGTGATTGGCGGATCCTATGGGGCCGGCAACTATTCGATGTGCGGACGGGCGTACTCGCCGCGGTTCTTGTGGATGTGGCCCAACGCCCGGATCTCGGTCATGGGCGGCGAGCAGGCCGCCTCCGTGCTGGCCACCGTGCGCGGTGAGCAGCTCAGCGCGGCGGGCAAACCATGGTCGGCCGACGAGGAAGAGGCGTTCAAGGCGCCCATCCGCGGGCAGTACGAGGACCAGGGCAACCCGTACTATTCGACGGCCCGGCTGTGGGATGACGGGATCATCGACCCGGCCGACACGAGAACATTTGTCGGGCTTGCCCTTTCGGTGTGCGCCCAAGCACCGTTGGAACCCGTCTCCTACGGCGTCTTCCGGATGTGAGTGCAGTGTTCGAGACAGTATTAGTGGCTAACCGCGGCGAGATCGCCGTGCGGGTGATCCGGACGCTGCGGCGCCTGGGCATCCGTTCGGTGGCCGTCTACAGCGATCCCGACGCCGGCGCGCGGCACGTCCTCGAGGCCGACGAGGCCGTCCGATTGGGACCTGCCGCGGCGCGCGAGAGCTACCTGAACATCGACAAGGTCGTCGAGGCGGCCGTGCGCACCGGATCTCAAGCGATCCACCCGGGGTACGGATTCCTCTCCGAGAACGCCGATTTCGCGGCCGCCTGCGAGCGGGCCGGTGTGGTGTTCCTGGGGCCTCCCGCCCAGGCGATTCAGGTGATGGGCGACAAGATCACCGCCAAGAACGCGGTCGCCGCCTTCGACGTGCCGGTGGTCCCCGGCGTGGCCAAACCGGGGCTGAACGACGATGCACTGGTCGCGGCCGCCGACGACGTCGGATACCCGGTCTTGATCAAGCCCTCGGCGGGCGGCGGTGGCAAGGGCATGCGCCTGGTCGAGGAGCCGGCCAAGCTGCGCGAGGCACTCGTCAGCGCCCGCCGCGAGGCCGCCTCCGCGTTCGGCGACGACACCTTGTTTTTGGAGCGGTTCGTGTTGCGCCCCAGGCACATCGAAGTGCAGGTGCTCGCCGACACGCACGGCAACGTCGTGCACCTCGGCGAGCGGGAGTGCAGCCTGCAGCGGCGCCACCAAAAGGTCATCGAGGAGGCGCCCTCGCCGCTGCTCGACGACACCACCCGGGCGCGCATCGGCGCGGCCGCCTGTAACACCGCGCGCAGCGTCGACTACGTCGGCGCGGGCACGGTCGAGTTCATCGTCTCCGCAGAGCGTCCCGACGAGTTCTTCTTCATGGAGATGAACACCCGCCTGCAGGTGGAGCATCCGGTCACCGAGGCCGTCACCGGGCTGGACCTGGTGGAGTGGCAGTTGCGGGTCGCCGCCGGCGAGAAGCTGACGTTCGCCCAGGACGACATCGAACTGCGCGGGCACGCGATCGAGGCGCGGGTGTACGCCGAGGATCCGGCGCGCGGATTCCTGCCCACCGGAGGCCGGGTGCTGCGGGTCTTCGAACCCTCCGGCGACGGCGTGCGGGTCGACTCGTCGCTGCTGCCCGGCACGCTGGTCGGCAGCGACTACGACCCGATGCTGAGCAAGGTGATCGCCCACGGGGCCGACCGGGACGAGGCGCTGGCGATACTCGACCGGGCGCTGAGCCAAACCGCGATCCTGGGCGTGCAAACCAACATCGAATTTCTGCGGTTCCTGCTCGCCGACGAGCGGGTACGCGCCGGCGACCTGGACACCGCCCTCCTGGACGAGCGATTGGCGGACTTCGCGCCGCTGCCCGCCCCCGACGACGTGCTCGCGGCGGCCGGGCTCTATCGGCAATCGGCCCTGGCGTCGCGGGCGCGCCACTTCGCCGGCAATCCCTGGGCGGCGCCCACGGGATGGCGCGTGGGCGGCAGCGCGGCGCCGGTTCGCACCGACATGCGCACCCCGCTGCGCAGCGAGACCGTGTCGGTGTGGGGGCTTCCCGAGGCCGCCACGGTGCAGGTCGGCGACGGGGAAACCTGTTCGGCCGCTGTGCAAGTCGAGCCGGCACGAATGAGCGCGGTGATCGACGGCCTGCGCCGCGACTACCGGTGGGCCGAAGCCGACCGGCACCTGTGGATCGCCGACGAGCGGGGCACCTGGCACCTGCGCGAGGCCGAGGAGAACAAGATCCATCGCGCCGCGGCAGCGCAGCGGGCCGAGATCCTCAGTCCGATGCCGGGCAGCGTGATCGCCGTCCAAACCCCCTCCGGCACCGACGTTTCCGAAGGCGACGTGGTGGTCGTCGTCGAGGCGATGAAGATGGAACACTCGCTGGCCGCACCCGTTTCCGGGCAGGTGGAGGTGCTGGTCTCCGTGGGTGATCAGGTGACCGTGGATCAGGTGCTGGCCCGGCTGATCCCGGAAGAAGAAAGCAAGGACGAGACATGACCACATCCATAACCGCGGGGACCCTCCCCAAGGAATACGAAGACCTGCGCGACACGGTCGCCGAGTTCGCGCGCACCGTGGTGGCCCCGGTGTCGGCCAAACACGATGAGGAGCACAGCTTTCCGTACGAGGTCGTCGCGAAGATGGGGGAGATGGGCCTGTTTGGCCTGCCGTTCCCCGAGGAGTACGGCGGCATGGGCGGCGACTACTTCGCGCTGTCGCTGGCGCTCGAGGAACTCGGCAAAGTCGACCAGTCGGTGGCGATCACGCTCGAAGCCGGTGTGGGTTTGGGCTCGATGCCCATCTACCGGTTCGGTACCGAGGAGCAGAAGACCCGGTGGCTGCCGGACCTGACAGCCGGCCGGGCGCTGGCCGGCTTCGGGCTCACCGAGCCCGGCGCGGGCTCCGACGCGGGCGCGACCCGCACCACCGCCCGCCTCGAGGGCGGTGAGTGGGTGATCAACGGCAGCAAGCAGTTCATCACCAACTCGGGCACCGACATCACCTCACTGGTCACGGTCACCGCGGTCACCGGCAGCGTCGGGGGAGACAAGAAAGAGATCTCGACGATCATCGTGCCCAGCGGCACACCGGGTTTCACCGTCGAACCGGTCTATAGCAAGGTGGGCTGGAACGCGTCGGACACTCATCCGCTGAGCTTTGCCGACGCCCGGGTCCCGGAGGAGAACCTGCTGGGCGAGCGTGGACGGGGCTATGCGAACTTCCTGTCGATCCTGGACGAGGGCCGCATCGCGATCGCCGCGCTGGCGACGGGGGCGGCGCAGGGCTGCGTCGACGAGAGCGTCAAGTATTCCAAGGAACGTCAGTCGTTCGGCCAGCCGATCGGCTCGTACCAGGCGATCAGCTTCAAGATCGCGCGAATGGAAGCGCGTGCCCACGTCGCCCGCACGGCGTATTACGATGCCGCTGCAAAGATGTTGGCGGGCAAGCCCTTCAAGAAGGAGGCGGCCATCGCGAAGATGATCGCGTCGGAAGCGGCGATGGACAACGCCCGCGACGCAACACAGATCCACGGAGGCTATGGCTTCATGAACGAGTACCCGGTGGCGCGTCACTACCGCGACAGCAAGATCCTCGAAATCGGTGAGGGCACCACCGAGGTGCAGCTGATGCTCATCGCGCGATCGCTCGGACTGTCATGACGGACGGCAACGAGGGCGGCAAGTCGGTTGTCCAGCGGGGCTTGTGGTTTGAAGAGTTCGAGATCGGCACCACCTACCTGCACCGCCCCGGCCGCACGGTCACCGAAGCCGACAACGTCTTGTTCACCACGCTGACCATGAACACCCAGTCGCTGCACCTCGACGCGGCCTGGGCGGCCGAGCAGCCGGGCTTTCGGGGCGAGCGCCTGGTGAACTCCATGTTCACCCTCTCCACCGTGGTCGGACTGTCGGTGTCGCAGCTGACGCTCGGCACCATCGTAGCCAATCTCGGCTTCTCCGAGGTGTCCTTCCCCAAACCCGTCTTCCACGGCGACACCCTGTACGCCGAAACCGTTTGCACGGCCAAACGGGAATCGAAGAGCCGGCCCGGCGAGGGCATCGTCACCCTCGAGCACACCGGACGCAACCAGCACGGCGACGTCGTCGCGCGCGCCGCGCGCACCACGCTGGTCCAGAAACGCCCGTCCAACCAGGAGGCCAAGTGAACCTGCACGCCGCCGGCCCCGGATGGCTGTTCTGCCCGGCCGACCGGCCCGAACGTTTCGCGAAGGCCGCGGCCGCGGCCGACGTGGTGATCCTCGACCTCGAGGACGGGGTGGCCGAGGCGGACAAGCCCGCCGCCCGCAAGGCGTTGCAGGAGACGCCGCTGGACCCCGAGCGCACCGTCGTGCGCATCAACGCCGCCGACACCGACGAATACCCCCGCGACCTCGAGGCCCTGGCCGCGACCGCCTACACCACGGTGATGCTGTCCAAGACGGAATCGGCGGCGCAGGTGGAAGCGTTGGCGCCGCGCGAGGTGATCGCGCTGCTGGAGACGCCGCGCGGCGCGGTCTTCGCCACCGAAATCGCGGCGGCCCGGGGCACGGTTGCGCTGATGTGGGGCGCCGAGGACCTGGTCGCCACGCTCGGTGGTAGCTCCAGCCGCCGGGCCGACGGCACGTACCGGGACGTCGCCCACCATGTGCGGTCGACGGCGCTGCTCAACGCGTCCGCCTTCGGCCGGGTGGCGCTCGACGCGGTCCACCTCGACATCCGCGACCTCGACGGCTTGCGGGCCGAGGCCGAGGACGCCGTCGCGCTGGGGTTCGGCGGGACCGTGTGTATCCACCCGAGCCAGATCCCGGTGGTGCGCGAGGCGTATCGCCCCAGCGAGGACCGGCTGGACTGGGCGCGACGGGTGCTGGCGGCCGCGCGCAGCGAGCGCGGGGTCTTCGCCTTCGAAGGACAGATGGTCGACTCGCCGGTGCTCAAGCACGCGCAGATGACGTTGCGCAGGGCGGGTGAGACCGTCCCCGGCTGACCGTTTGATGGCTGTGCAGCGACACGTCGTTTGGGGCTCGCGCGACACGCTCCGCAGTCTTCGCAATCAACGCGGTGTCTTCTCATTTGAGGGCATAATGGGAGATACGCCAGTGTCGCGGCGAGCGAAGCCTTTCGTGTAGCTGGCGATCGACTTCCGCTCGCGGTAGGTCTCGGCTGACCGTTTGCTGTGACCCGCTGTGGCTCGCGGGGCCACGCGGCACCCAGCGAGGGAGGCGGTGTGGCGCAGATGTCTTCGATGCCCATGGCGGTCGACCTCGAACCGGTCCAACTCGTGGCCGCCGATGGCTCGCCGACACCCGAACGCCGTTACGGCCGCGACCTTCCCGCGGAGACGCTGAGCTGGCTCTACGAGCTGATGGTGATCACCCGGGAACTCGACGCCGAATTCGTGAACCTCAAGCGCCAAGGCGAACTGGCGCTCTTTGCGTCGTGCCGCGGCCAGGAAGCCGCCCAGATCGGCGCGGCGGCGTGCCTGCGCAAAACCGACTGGTTGTTTCCCCAATATCGCGAGCTGGGCGCCTTTTTGGTGCGCGGCATCCCGCCCGGGCACGTCGGCGCCGTGTGGCGCGGAACCTGGCACGGCGGCCTGGAATTCACCAAGAAGTGCTGCGCCCCGCTCTCGATTCCGATCGGCACCCAGACCCTGCACGCCGTGGGCGCTGCGATGGCCGCGCAACGGCTGGGCGAAGATTCGGTGACGCTGGCCTTTCTCGGTGACGGAGCCACCAGCACGGGAGACGTGCACGAGGCGCTGAACTTCGCCGCCGTGTTCACCACGCCCTGCGTGTTCCTCGTGCAGAACAACCAGTGGGCGATCTCGACCCCGATCCACAAGCAGACCGCCGCACCGTCGCTGGCGCACAAGGCGATTGGTTACGGCATGCCCGGAGTCCGGGTAGACGGAAATGACGTCTTGTCCTGCTACGCCGTGACGGCCGAGGCCGCCGCCCGTGCCCGCGCCGGTGGCGGCCCGACATTGATCGAGGCGATCACCTACCGGATGGGCCCACACACCACCTCCGATGACCCGAGTCGATACCGGACACAGGACGAGGTCGATCACTGGGCGGCGCTGGACCCGATCGCGCGGTACCGCTGCTACCTGCGGGCCCAGGGTCTGTGGTCGGAACGCTTGGAGGAGCGGGTCATTGGCCGCGCACAGCGGATGCGCACCGAATTGCGCGACGCGGTGGTCGATGCGCCCGATTTCGACATCGACGAGGTGTTCACCTCGGTGTACGCCGAAATCACGCCGGGACTGCAGGCACAGCGACAGCAGCTGCGGGCCGAACTCGACCGAAGCGATTGAGAGGCGTCAATGACTCAGCTCGCTGATCGTCCCGCCAGCCACGACGAAACACTCACCGCGGCAGTGGAAAACGTTGCCCTCGGTGCGCAGTCGCTGACCATGGTCCAAGCGCTCAACCGGGCCCTGCACGACGCGATGGCCGCCGACGACCGGGTGTTGGTGTTCGGCGAGGACGTCTCCGTCGCCGGTGGGGTGTTCCGGGCCACCGAGGGACTGGCCGAGGCGTTCGGCGAGAGCCGCTGCTTCGACACGCCGCTGGCGGAGTCCGCCATCATCGGGATCGCGGTGGGGCTGGCGCTGCGCGGATTCGTGCCCGTGCCCGAGATTCAGTTCGACGGGTTTTCCTATGCCGCCTTCGACCAGGTGGTCAGCCACCTGGCGAAGTACCGCACCCGCACCCGCGGCGAGATCAATATGCCGGTGACCGTCCGCATCCCTTCGTTCGGGGGAATCGGTGCCGCAGAGCATCATTCGGATTCCACCGAGTCGTACTGGGCGCACACCGCCGGATTGAAGGTGGTGGTGCCCTCCAGCCCCGCCGATGCGTATTGGCTGCTGCGCCACGCGATCGCCTGCCCGGATCCGGTCATGTACCTGGAACCGAAGCGACGCTACCAGGGCCGCGGCTTGGTCGACGCCTCCCGGCCCGAACCACCGATCGGGCGAGCGATGGTGCGCCGGCCGGGCACCGATGTCACCGTCGTGACCTACGGCAGCCTGGTCGGCACCGCCGTGGTCGCGGCGGAAGAGGCTCAGCGCCAACGCGGTTGGAGCCTGGAGGTCATCGACCTGCGCTCATTGGTTCCCCTGGACTTCGACACCGTCGCCGCGTCGATCCACCGGACCGGGCGCTGCGTGGTGATGCACGAGGGACCCCGCAGCCTGGGGTTCGGCGCGGAACTGGCCGCCCGCATCCAGGAGGAGATGTTCTACGAGCTGGAGGCGCCGGTGTTGCGCGCGTGCGGGTTTGACACCCCCTACCCGCCGGCGCGGTTGGAGAAGTTGTGGCTACCCGGCCCCGACCGGCTGCTCGACTGCGTCGAGCGCGCGTTGGAACAGCCGTGAGCGCCCCGTCGGCGCAGGAGCGGGTCAAGCCGTTTCGGGTCCCCGACCTCGGCGAGGGGCTGGAAGAGGTGACGGTGACGCATTGGAACGTCGCGGTGGGTGACGACGTCGAGCTCAACCAGGTGTTGTGCACGGTGGAGACCGCCAAGGCCGAGGTCGAGATCCCCAGCCCGCACGCCGGACGGGTCGTCGAAACCAACGGCGCCGAAGGCGATGTGCTCAAGGTGGGGGAGGCGCTGGTGCAGATCGACACGACACCGCGCAGCGACGACCCACCGGCGGCTGAAACGGCGCCGCCCACACTGGTCGGCTATGGCGCCGATGCCGGCGTCGACAGCAGCCGGCGGAGCGGCCGCCCGCTGGCCGCCCCTCCGGTGCGCAAACTGGCCAAAGAATTGATGGTCGACCTGGCCTCGTTACCGCACCGCCCCGGTGCCGTCATCACCCGCGAGGACGTGCTGTCGGCGGCCGGCGGGACCGGGAACGGCGCCGATGTGCGATCGGTTCGTGGCGTGCAGGCCCGGATGGCAGAGAAAATGGCCCTGTCGCACAAGGAGATTCCAGCGGCGAACGTCACCGTCGAGGTGGACTGCACCGAGTTGGTGCGGCTGTCCGATCGACTCGGCGCGACGGACCACAAGATCACACCCTTCGTGCTGACCTTGCGGCTGCTGGTCATCGCGTTGCGGCACAACGAGATCCTGAATTCGGCCTGGGTGGAGTCCCCGCAGGGTCCGCAGCTGCGCGTCGAACACCGAGTGCATTTGGGCATCGCCACGGCCACCGAACGCGGTCTGCTCGTCCCGGTCCTCGCCGACGCCCACGCCAAGACCACCCGCGAATTGGCCGCTCGCGCAGCAGAATTGATCGCCGGCGCACGTGCGGGTACCCTGACGCCGGGTGAGTTGCGGGGCTCGACGTTCACCGTCTCGAACTTTGGGGCGCTGGGTGTGGACGATGGCGTACCAATGATCAACCACCCCGAAGCGGCCATCCTCGGGATGGGAGCGATCAAGCCGCGACCGGTGGCCCTCGGCGCCGCGATCGTGGTGCGCCCGACGATGTCGCTGACCTGTGTGTTCGACCATCGCATCGCTGATGGCGCACAGGCGGCCCAATTCGTCTGCGAGTTACGGGATCTGATCGAGTCACCCGAAATCGCGCTGCTCGATTTGTGACCCGTCGGTCCGCCGGCTACCTGCGTTGCGCGGCGGCCAATCGCTGTGCGAATTCGGGTGATTGGATCGAGTGCGCCTGCGGCCCAAGCTCGGCGCGCATGGCTTGCTGGTGTTGCTCGTGGTCCAGCGAACCCGGACTGATGGTGGCGCGCATGGTCGCCTTGGTCGCCAGCACGACCTCGCGCGGCGCGCCCGCCGGCCCGGCGGCGAGCTCCAGCGCCGCGGCCACCGGATCGTCGGCGACACTGAGCGCCAGGCCATGGCGCACCGCGGCCTCGGCGTCGAAGCGCATGCCGAACAGCAGGGCCGCGCGGGCGGCCTGCGGCCCGACCGCGCGCTGCAACATCCACGTCGCACCGCCGCCCGGGTGGAGCCCCAGCTTCTGGAACCGCGCATCGAACAGCGCCGCGGGTCCGGCGATGCGCACGTCGGCGGCCAGGGCCAGATTCAGACCGGCGCCGACGGCCGCCCCGTTGACGGCGGCGATGGTGGGCAGCCGGCAACTACCGATGGCCATGAAGCCGTCGTACAGCTGCTGCAGGCCGGTTTCGGCCGCCCCGCCGCCGGCGGCGCCCAGGGCGCCGAGGTCGGCTCCCGCGCAGAACGCCTTGCCGGCCCCCGTGACCACCACCGCGTGCACGTCGTTATCGGCTTCGACCCGCTCGACGGCGTCGCGCAGCAGCCCCGACATCTCGGCGGTCACCGCGTTGCGCCGGTCGGGATCGTTGACCGTGATGAGCGCGACGCGGTTGTCGATATCGAGCAACACCAGATCGGACTGGGCCATGTCGGGCACCTCCGGCTTGGGGTTTGGTTTGCGGGACCGTCTGCCCGCCGGTTCGTTCGGCGGCGGAGTGACGGGCGAGGTAAGGGTACTGCGCGGCCGGTTGTCCGGCTCGGCCGGTGTGAGCGCGATTACCGACGGACGCGCGAGAAAGGGCGCTACGAAGAACATCGGCGATCGGTCGTATTGGACGTCTCGGCGGTTGAACGCCATTCACCGCCGAGCCGAGTTCGCCGGGCCCGAAGCGGTGCGCCGCGCCAATCTTTGCCGGTGCGACAGGGAAGTCGGAATCTACAACTAATGCTGTGTTTATGAAAACGTTATCTGCAACTTTTGGGACTCTTCGTCCAATTTCCGGAATGACCTGCGCAAACGCATGACCTGCCCGGCCATTGGGCCCTGGGACCCGGGCGGACATGCGGGAGACTAGGACTCCGGTTTCGCCAACTTCTTGGCCAGCTCGTCGAGTTCGGCTTGACGCTCACGCACCGCACACGCCCGCTGATCGAAGCCCGCCCCCTGGAGGACGGTCCTCGGCGTGGCATTGCTACGCAACTTGATGTTGGCGTAATGGATTGCCGCATCGATCATTTCGATGTAGCGCTCCGCCTCATTCTCCGAGCAGGAGCCCTCGATCCGCTGGACTTCGTCCCAGCACGGATAGGAGGAATACCGGGCGTCGAGTTGCTGCTGTGATACCTGAGATCCGAAGTAACATCGCCAATCTCGGCTCAGCCAGCCCCTCGTCTTCACTTCGACTTTGATTCGACTTCCTACGCCGGCTATGAACCTCGGCTCTCCGACACGGACTACCGGCTGCCAGTCATTCGACGCCATATATCGCCAACCCCTCGAAGAGAAGACGCCCTAACTAATGATCTCCCCGAGGGCGTCAACTGCTCGTCACGACACGCTGCTCCCAGAATACTGAATCTGCAAACTTTGGATAGTCACTTTGACCAAGGCCGGTCGTCCGGTGGTATGCGGTCGGGCCGAATAGCCATTACCGCCGGTTCTAACGGTGCGTTCTGTGGCCGTTGATTTCCCTCCTAAATAGCGTCGTGACCTGCATCACCGCGCCAATCGACCGGGAATGTCCGACCGGTGCGGCGACGCATGACGCGTCCGGCCCCGCGCAATCCCGCGCTTACTCGAAAGCGAGAAGCGGGGCGGCAGTATGTCGCGGCCCACTGACCTCACAACGGCAAGTGGCGCAACAGGTTTTGGTCACGCCCGGCCGCCCCGCTCCGGCGGGATTTTCTGCCGTTTCTGCCAAACACCGCCGCGGGGAATGCCGGCCGGGCGTACGCTTTCCGGTTATGACCAGGGGGAAGAAAGTTCTGTTCGCGCTGGTCCTCGCATTCGCCGTCGCAACTACGTCGGTGAGCTGCTTACCCGTTGACATACCCACCTGCCCGGCGGGCGGCGGTCCGGTCGGCTGCTGATCACCTGTGCTGTAAGGCCGGGGCCACCCCGTCGTCACGTGCTGCCGACGTAGCGGGATTCCCTGCGCCGCCCGCGGATTTGCCTGCCTGCGCCCCCGGCAGGATTCGAACCTGCGACCTAGGGATTAGAAGGCCCTTGCTCTATCCACCTGAGCTACGGAGGCAATGCGCAGGTCAGTCTATCCAACCGCACCCCCCGGCCCGATTCCCCGCCGCCACGCGCACGAAAAGCCTTCCCGCGCCGCGTTTATCGGTTATCGTGATGGACCTCGACACACGTACAACATCGGCCGGCAATCGGCCGTTAACCGCAGCGAGGCGTGTGCCTGACGTCGAGAGGTGACGTTGTCATGAGCGTGGCCAGTGACCTGACTTCGCGCTGTTCGTGGGCCGGCGCCCAGGCATCACGCCTGGCGGCCGACGCCAAAGTCGCCTATCGGGCCGGCAGCCTGCTGCTGCGAGGCGGCCCACTCGCGCTGGGCTTTTTCACCGGCTGGCTCTTCACCGAGTTCCCGCCGCACGTCGTCACCGGTCATGCGCTGTCGCGGGTCGCGCATCCGTCGATCGGACGGGTCGGCAAGACGTTGGCCGCCCAGCGGGCGGATCAAACCCTCACCACCGCGCTCGAGGAGGCCTTCGGCCCCGGCTTCCGTGAACAGGTATGCCACCCGACCACCGTCGGGACCGTATGTGCCCCCCGCAGTGGCCTGTTGGGCAGGCCCGGGCCCCACCGCCGGTATGCGGCACAGACTTCCGACATCTCCTACGGCCCCCGCGGCCGCGACAACCTGCTCGACATCTGGCGGCGCGACGACCTGGCCCCCGGGTGCCGGGCGCCCGTGCTCATCCAGGTGCCGGGCGGGGCATGGGCGCTGAACGGCAGGCGCCCGCAGGCCTACACGCTGATGAGCCGCATGGTTCAACTCGGCTGGATCTGCGTGTCGATCGACTACAGCAAGAGCCCGCGCAGCGCCTTCCCCGCGCATCTCATCGACGTCAAGCGGGCGATCGCGTGGGTCCGGGAGAACATCGCCGACTATGGCGGCGACCCCGACTTCATCGCGATCACCGGCGGGTCCGCGGGCGGGCACCTGGCCTCCCTGGCGGCGCTCACCCCGAACGACCCCGATTTTCAGCCCGGTTTCGAAGACGCCGACACCACCGTCCAAGCGGTCGCCCCCTACTACGGCGTCTACGACTTCACCGACTTCGACAACATGCACGAACTGATGCTGCCGTTCCTGGAGCAGTTCGTCGTGAAGGCCCGCTACGCCGACGAGCCGGAGCGGTTCACCGCGGCGTCGCCGATTTCCTATGTGCACCCCGACGCGCCGCCGTTCTTCGTGCTGCACGGTGAGAAAGACGAACTGGTTCCCAGTGGCCAGGCCCGCGCCTTCTGCGCGGCGCTGCGCGGGGCCGGTGCCGCCACGGTGGCGCACGCCGAACTCGCCAACGCGCATCACGCTTTCGACATCACCCCGACGGTTCGGTCGCGGCTGGCCGCCGACGCGGTCGCCGACTTCCTGGGTGTCGTCTACGGGCGGCGCGTCAGCTCGGTCCTGGATTCGCTGCCGCTGTCGGCCACTTCCGCCAGCTGACGGCCGGCTGAGCGCGCGCTGCAGTCCTCGCATCTCCTTTCACCAGCGGGGTAACCCGACTAGCGTTGTGGTGACCATCAGGGTTCGCGGACCAAGGCGGGAGCGTGATCGACGGTGACAAGGTTGGTTCGTCGAGTTGATGACCATGACTGAGTCCGTCGAGGCGATCAAACTGTCCGACGAGCTTGGGCCGGTCGACTACCTCATGCACCGGGGCGAAGCGAATCCCCGCACCCGCTCGGGGATCATGGCGCTGGAGCTGTTGGACACCACACCGGACTGGCAGCAGTTCCGGGCCCGGTTCGAGAACGCCTCCCGGCGGGTGCTGCGGCTGCGGCAGAAGGTCGTCGTCCCGACGTTGCCGACGGCCGCGCCGCGCTGGGTGGTCGATCCCGATTTCAACCTGGATTTCCATGTGCGCCGGGTGCGCGTGTCCGAACCCGGCACCCTGCGTGACGTCTTCGACCTCGCCGAGGTCAACCTGCAATCACCAATGGACATCTCCCGGCCGCTGTGGACGGCCACCCTGGTCGAGGGCTTGGCGGACGGGAAGGCGGCGACTCTGTTGCATGTCAGCCACGCCGTCACCGACGGCGTCGGCGGGGTCCAGATGTTCGCCGAGATCTATGACCTCGAGCGCGACCCGCCCGCGAAGCCGACGCTGCCGCTGCCCATCCCGCAAGACCTGACGTCGAATGACCTGATGCGCCAAGGCATTAACCACCTCCCGCTCGCTGTGGTCGGCGGCGTCCTGGGTGCGCTGTCGGGGGCGGTGTCAGCGGCCGGGCGCGCGGTGCTGGAACCGGCGGCCACCGTCTCGGGAATCGTCGGATACGCCATGTCGGGCATGCGGGTCCTCAACCGGGCCGCCGAGCCGTCACCGCTGCTGCGCCGGCGCAGCCTGACCACCCGCACCGAGGCGATCGACATCCCGCTCTCCGACCTGCACAGGGCCGCCAAAGCCGGCGGCGGATCGATCAACGACGCCTACCTCGCCGGGCTGTGTGGAGCCTTGCGCCGGTACCACGAGGCGTTCGGCGTGCCGATCAGCACGCTGCCGATGGCGGTTCCGGTCAACCTTCGGGCCGAAGCGGACAACGCCGGCGGCAACCGGTTCACCGGTGTCAACCTGGCCGCGCCGATCGGCACCGTCGACCCGGTCTCCCGCATGAAGAAGATCCGCGCGCAGATGACCCAGCGCCGCGACGAGCCCGCGATGAACATCATCGGTTCTTTTGCGCCGGTGCTCAGCGTCTTGCCCACCGCCGTGCTGGAGGGCCTCACCGGCTCGGTGATCGGTTCGGACGTGCAGGCCAGCAATCTGCCCGTCTTTCCGGGAGACACCTACCTCGCCGGCGCAAAAGTCTTGCGGCAGTATGGTATCGGCCCGCTGCCGGGCGTGGCGATGATGGTGGTGTTGATCTCGCGTGGCGGGTGGTGCACCATCACCGTGCGCTACGACAGGGCCTCGGTACGCAACGACGCGCTGTTCGCCCAGTGCCTGCTCGACGGTTTCGACGAAATCCTGGCGCTGGCCGGTGATCCGCCGCCGCGCGCGGTCCCCGCCTCGTTCACCGAGTCGGCCCTGTCGTCTCGATCGGCGTCGGGCTCATGAGCGCATCCAAAGAGCGGGCCGACGACACCCCGGAAAGCGGGGCGGACATGCGACTGCCCGGCTCGGTGGCCGAGATCATGGCCAGCCCCGCCGGCGCGAAAATCGGCGCGTTCTTCGACCTGGACGGCACCTTGGTCGCCGGGTTCACCGCGGTCATCCTGACCCAGGAGCGGCTGCTGCGCCGCGACATGGGCGTGGGGGAACTGCTCGGCATGGTCCAGGCCGGCCTGAGCCACACCCTGGGGCGCATCGAGTTCGAGGACCTCATCGGCAAGGCCGCCGCGGCGCTGGCGGGCCGGTTGATCGACGACTTGGACGAGATCGGCGAGCGGCTGTTCGTCCAGCGCATCGAGTCGCGGATCTACCCCGAGATGCGCGAGCTGGTGCGCGCCCACATGGCCCGCGGGCACACCGTGGTGCTCAGCTCGTCGGCGCTGACGATCCAGGTCAATCCGGTCGCGCGGTTCCTCGGCATCCCCAACACGCTCACCAACAAATTCGAGACCACCGAAGACGGCATACTCACCGGCGGTGTCCAGAAGCCGATCCTGTGGGGTCCGGGCAAAGCCGCTGCGGTGCAACGCTTTGCGGCCGAGCACGACATCGATCTCAAGGACAGCTACTTCTACGCCGACGGCGACGAGGACGTCGCGCTGATGTATCTGGTCGGCAATCCGCGGCCGACGAATCCCGAAGGCAAGATGGCGGCGGTGGCCAAGCGCCGCGGCTGGCCGATCCTGCGGTTCAGCAGCCGCGGTCCGGTGGGCCTGCGGCGCCAGGTGCGCACGCTTGCCGGGCTCGGCTCGATCGTCCCCGTCGGGGCCGGGGCGGTGGCGATGGGTGTGCTGACCGGAAGCCGGCGGCGCGGCGCCAATTTCTTCACCTCCGTGTTCTCCCAAACGGTGCTCGCGACCACCGGAGTGCATCTCAATGTCGTCGGGAAAGAGAACCTGACCGCGCAGCGTCCGGCCGTCTTTATCTACAACCACCGCAACCAGGTTGACCCCGTCATCGCCGGAGCGCTGGTCAACGACAACTGGGTCGCCGTGGCCAAGAAGGAGCTGCAGAAGAACCCGATCATGGCCCTGCTCGGTAAGGCCCTGGACGGGGTGTTCATCGACCGGGACGACTCGGCCTCCGCGCTCGAGACGATGCGCACGGTCGAGGAGAGGGCCAAGAACGGGCTTTCCATTTTGATGGCCCCGGAGGGCACCCGGCTCGACACCACCGAGGTCGGTCCGTTCAAGAAGGGGCCGTTCCGCCTCGCGATGGCCGCGGGCATTCCGATCGTCCCGATCGTGATCCGCAATGCCGAGCTCGTTGCCGCCAGGAACTCGGCCATCATCAACCCCGGCACGGTCGACGTCGCGGTCTTTCCTCCGATCTCGGTGCAGGACTGGACAGTTGACACGCTCCCCGAGCGCATCGAAGAGGTGCGTCAGCTGTATCTGGACACGCTCGCCAACTGGCCCGTCGGCGAACTGCCCGAGGTCGACCTGTACGCCGAAAAGAAGGCGGCCGCCCAAGCCCGCAGCCGGGCCGCCAAGACCACCGCCAAGAAGCCCGGCGCCAAGAAGGCCGCCGCGAAAAAGGGCGCCGCGAAAAAGGCCCCGGCCAAAGCGGCGAGCAAGTCCCCCGCGAAAAAGGCTGCGCCCAAGGCGAATCCGAACGCATCCGAGGTTGCTCTCAAGGACGGTGAGGTGCAACAGCCCGCCGCGGACGGAACCGTCGGCGCCGAATCACCGGAATCGCCGCCCCGAGGGCATCCATGACCGAACCGGCGGCAGATACCAGCGCCATCCTCGCCGAAACCGACTCGCTGGTATTGGCGTCGATGGCCTCGCCGATCGAAATGGAACTGGTCACGACGTGGCTGGATCAACGGCGTGCCGCCCACCCGGGCGCGAACTTCGACCTGGTCACGCTGCCCGCGCTCGACGCGCCGCCCGAAGCGATGACATCTTTGGCCGAGCAGCTCGAGTCGGGGGAGGACCGTTCGATCGTGCCGGTGCGGGTGTTTTGGCTACCCCCGCCGGATCGCGGGCGTCTCGCGAGGCTGACCGGCCTGCTGCCCGGCCGGGATCCCTACCACCCCAACCAACGCATGCAGGCCCAGATCCTGCGCGACGCACCCCAGCGGGCGCGGGTGGTGGCCGGCGAATCGGCCACGGTCTCCGAACTCCGCCGGCAGTGGCGTGACACCACCGTCGGGGACGACAAGAGCGACTTCGCCCAATTCGTGATCCGCCGCGCGATCTTGGCGATGGAACGCGTCGAGTACCGGATCCTCGGGCCGCAGTACAAGTCGCCACGCCTGGTGAAGCCGGAGATCTTGGCGTCCAACCGGTTTCGCGCCGGCCTGGCAAAGATCCCGGGCGCTACCGTCGACGAGGCCGGGAAGATGCTCGACGAACTCGCCACCGGGTGGAGCAGGGCGTCGGTCGACCTGGTCTCGGTGCTCGGCAGGATGATCAGCCGCGGGTTCGATCCCGAGATCGACTACGACGAGTACCAGGTCGCCGCGATGCGCACCGGCCTGGAAGCCCACCCGGCGGTGCTGTTGTTTTCCCATCGGTCCTATATCGACGGCGCCGTGGTGCCGGTGGCCATGCAGGAGAACCGGTTACCGCCGGTGCATGTCTTCGCCGGGATCAACCTGTCGTTCGGGGCGATGGGGCCACTGCTGCGGCGTTCCGGTGTCATCTTCATCCGCCGCAACATCGGCAACGACCAGCTGTACAAGTACGTGCTGCGCGAATACGTCGGCTACATCGTCGAAAAGCGGTTCAACCTGAGCTGGTCCATCGAGGGCACCCGCTCGCGGACCGGAAAGATGCTGCCGCCCAAGCTCGGTCTGCTGGCCTACGTCGCCGACGCGTACCTGGATGGGCGCAGTGAAGACATTCTGCTGCAACCGGTTTCGATCAGCTTCGACCAGCTGCACGAGACCGCCGAATACGCCGCCTACGCCCGAGGTGGGGAGAAGACCCCCGAGGGTGTTGGCTGGTTGTACAACTTCATCAGGGCGCAGGGCGAACGCAACTACGGCAAGATTTACGTCCGGTTCCCCGAAGCGGTGTCGATGCGCCAGTACCTCGGCGCCCCGCACGGCCCGCTGACGCAGGACCCGGACGCCAAACGGCTTGCCCTGCAGAAGATGTCGTTCGAGGTCGCCTGGCGGATCCTGCAGGCGACGCCGGTGACGGCGACGGGTCTGGTGTGCGCCCTGCTGTTGACCACGCGCGGCGCGGCGCTGACGCTGGGCCAGCTGCACCACACGCTGCAGGACTCGCTGGACTATCTGGAACGCAAACAGAATCCGATGTCCACCAGCGCATTGCGCCTGCGCTCGCACGACGGTGTCCGGGCGGCGGTCGACGCCCTGTCCAACGGGCACCCCATCACCCGGGTCGACGGCGGCCGGGAGCCGGTGTGGCACATCGCGCCCGAACACCAGCACGCCGCCGCGTTCTACCGCAACTCGGTGATCCACGCCTTCCTGGAGACCTCGATCGTGGAGCTCGCGCTGGCCCACGCCAGGCACGCCGAGGGCGACCGCATGGCGGCGTTCTGGGCCCAGGCGACGCGGCTGCGCGATCTGCTGAAGTTCGACTTCTATTTCGCGGACTCGGCGACCTTCCGGGACCACATCGCCGAAGAGATGGCGTGGCACGACAACTGGCAAGCCCACGTCGCCGCCGGCGGCGAGGAGATCGACGCGCTGCTGTTCGCCAAGCGTCCGCTGATGGCCGACGCGATGCTGCGGGTGTTCTTCGAGGCCTACGAGATCGTCGCCGACGTGCTGCGCGACGCCCCGGCCGACATCGGCCACCAGGAACTGACCGACTTGGCGCTGGGCGTCGGCCGGCAATATGTGGCCCAGACCCGGGTCCGCAGCAGCGAATCGGTGTCGACGCTGTTGTTCGCCACCGCGCGCCAGGTTGTCGAGGATCAGGACCTGATCGGCCCCGCCCCGGACCTGGCCGAACGGCGAGCCGCCTTCCTGCGCGAATTGCGCGACATTCTCCGGGACTCCAACTACGTCGGACGCATTGCCCGGGATCAGTTCGTGGCCCGCGAGCTCAAGGCGCATCAGGACCGGCTGGGCAGCCGACCCGGGTAGCCGGCACCCGCGCCCATACCCTGGGTGTATGACCGTCGCTCCGCCGGCCGGCACGGCCACGACCGCGGCCTCGTCCCAGCGCCGCGCGCTGGTGTGGCCGGCGCTGGCCGGCGTCGCGGCCCTGGCGGGCTGCACGGCCGCCGGGATCGGGACGCTCTCGCTGGCAAGCGCGCTGACCGCGACGGGCCTGCCTGACCCGGGCCCGGTGACCACGCTGGGGTTGCCGTTCGTTCGTGCGGCGGGGGAGATCGCCGCGGTCCTGGCGGTCGGGTCGTTCCTGTTCGCCGCCTTCCTGGTGCCGCCGCAACGCAGCGGCGTCCTCGACGCCGACGGCTACCGCGCGCTGCGGTTGGGGACGGTGGCGTCGGGGGTGTGGGCGGTGTGTGCGGCCCTACTGGTCCCACTGACCATCTCCGACGTGTCCGGTCGCGCGATCGTCGACATCGGCCCGGCGCGCATCTGGTCGTTGGCGGGCCTGATCGCCACCGCCTCGGCCTGGCGCTGGACCGCGATCCTGGCCGCCGTGATCACGGTGGCGAGCCTGTCGGTGCTGCGCTGGTCGTGGACGCCGGTGTTGCTCGCCGCGTCGGTGCTGACGCTGATCCCGCTCGGCCTGACCGGTCATTCGTCGGCCGGCGGCTCGCACGACCTGGCCACCAACGGCCTGCTGATCCACCTGGTCGCCGCCAGCCTGTGGGCCGGTGGCCTGCTCGCCTTGCTCGCCCACGCCCTGCGTGGCGGCGCCCACACCGGCCTGGCGGCGCGGCGCTTCTCGTCGATCGCGCTGTGGTGTTGGGTGGCGATGGCGTTGAGCGGACTGGTCAACGCCCTGGTGCGGGTCCAGCCCGGCGATTTGCTCACCACCGGTTATGGGCGCCTGGTGGTCGCCAAGTTCGTCGCGCTATGCCTGTTGGGTGGCGTCGGCTGGCGCCAGCGGCGCGTGAGTGTGGCTGCGCTGCAGGCGGATCCGAGCCCGTCGCGGGCACGCGCCGCGCTGGCCAGGCTGGCGCTGATCGAGGCCGCGCTCTTCGGCCTCACGTTCGGCATCGCCGTCGGGCTGAGCCGCACCGCGCCGCCGCCCCCGCCGGCCCGGCTGCCGTCGGTCCCCGAAGCCGAGATCGGTTACGACTTCGACGGGCCCCCGACCGTGGCACGCATTCTCTTCGACTGGCGCTTCGATCTGATCTTCGGCACCGCGGCCATCGTCCTCGCCGCGCTCTATGTGGCCGGCCTGGTGCGGCTGCGCCGGCGCGGCGACAGGTGGCCGCCGGGCCGGACCGTGTCCTGGCTGCTCGGCTGCGCGGCGTTGCTGTTCGTGACGTCCTCGGGAATCGGGCGCTACATGCCGGCGATGTTCAGCATGCACATGGTGGTCCACATGTGCCTGTCGATGCTGGTGCCGATCCTGCTGGCGCTGGGCGCCCCGGTCACCCTGGCGCTGCGGGCGCTGCCCGCGGCGGGGCGCGACGATCCGCCGGGCATGCGGGAGTGGCTGCTGGCCGGGCTGCACAGTCGTTTCTCGCGATTCCTCACCAACCCCGTGGTGGCCACGGTGCTGTTCGTCGCCGGGTTCTACGGGTTGTACCTGTCCAACCTCTTCGACATCACCGCGAGCAGTCACGCCGGGCACCTGGCGATGAACCTGCACTTCCTGCTGAGCGGCTACCTGTTCTATTGGGTGGTGATCGGGGTGGACCCGACGCCGCGACCGATCCCGCCGCTGGCCAAGGTGGCCGTGGTGTTCGCGTCGCTACCGCTGCACGCGTTCTTCGGGGTGGTGTTGATGGGCACCAAGAAGGTGCTCGGCGCCGACTACTACCGCTCGCTGGGTCTGAGCTGGCACACCGACCTGCTGGGTGACCAGCGGCTGGGCGGCGGCATCGCCTGGTCGGCGGGGGAATTTCCGCTGGTGATCGTGATGCTGGCGCTGCTGGTGCAGTGGGCGCGCAGCGACCGTCGCACCGCCAAACGATTGGACCGGGCCGCCGACCGCGACGATGACGCCGAGCTGGCGGCCTACAACGCGATGCTGAGCCGGCTGGCGCAGCGCGAGGGGTCGGGACCGGCGCGCGAGGAGTCCGCCACCGACTAGGTGTGGTGATACCGGACCTGGAGGGTCTGCAGGTCATCGCCGACGACCCGATAGACGAGCCGGTGTTCGTGGGTAATTCGCCGAGACCAGGCGCCGACGAGCCCGTATTTCAGCGGCTCAGGCTTGCCGAGGCCCGCCTGCGGCGACCGGCAAGCCTCCGCGATGAGCCTGTTGATCCGCTTGGGCACGGCCCGGTCGGCCGTCTGCCAGTGCAGGTAGTCGTCCCACGCCTTCCAATCATCGGCGGATATCAGCATCGATCCACAGTCACGGTTTCGTCCACAGGGCGGGTGGGCCGGCGCCCGTTGTCCCGTCGAGCCGTCGGTGCCGCCGCGCTTACTGGCAGCCATAGCCACAAAAGCAATCGAAAGGGATCAACCCATGTTTGAAACACCGCTCACCGTCGTCGGCCACATCGTCAACAACCCGGAGCGACGGCAGGTCGGCACCCAGGAGGTCATGAAGTTCCGCGTGGCCAGCAATTCGCGCCGGCGCACGGCCGAGGGCGGCTGGGAGCCCGGCAACTCGCTGTTCATCAACGTCAATTGCTGGGGCAGGTTGGTCACCGGGGTGGGGGCCGCGCTGGGCAAGGGCGCACCGGTGATCGTGGTGGGCCACGTCTACACCAGCGAGTACGAGGACCGCGACGGCAACCGCCGCTCGTCACTGGAGATGCGGGCGACCTCCGTCGGGCCGGACGTGTCGCGCGCGATCGTCCGGATCGAGAAGCCCGGATACACCGGTCCGACCACCGCGGATGCCACCGCAGCGAGCGGACCCGCGGACGCCGACGGCGACACCACCGAGGCCGACGACGGCGCGGGCGGTGACGGACTGCCTCTCTCGGCTTAGCCGTCGCCCGGCGGTGCCTAGGATGGTCCGCGGGGATCCCCCCGATACCCGCAAGACCAGAAAGGCACAACCGCGGCATGGCTGAGTTCATCTACACGATGAAGAAGGTCCGCAAGGCGCACGGCGACAAGGTGATCCTGGACGACGTCACGTTGAGCTTCTATCCAGGCGCCAAGATCGGCGTCGTTGGGCCCAACGGCGCCGGCAAGTCGAGCGTCTTGCGGATCATGGCGGGCCTGGACAAGCCGAACAACGGTGACGCCTTCCTGGCCAACGACGCGACCGTCGGCATCCTGCTGCAGGAGCCGCCGCTGAACGAGGAGAAGACCGTTCGCGGCAACGTCGAAGAGGGCCTGGGCGAGATCAAGGTCAAGCTCGACCGCTTCAACGAGGTCGCCGAGCTGATGGCCACCGACTACTCCGACGAGCTGATGGAGGAGATGGGACGGCTGCAGGAGGAGCTCGACCATGCCGACGCGTGGGACCTCGACTCGCAGCTGGAGCAGGCCATGGACGCGCTGCGCTGCCCGCCGCCCGACGAGCCGGTGACCAACCTGTCCGGTGGTGAGCGCCGCCGCGTCGCGCTGTGCAAGCTGCTGCTGTCCAAGCCCGACCTGCTGCTCCTCGACGAGCCCACCAACCACCTCGACGCCGAGAGCGTGCAGTGGCTCGAACAGCACCTCGCCTCATATGCGGGCGCGATCCTGGCGGTCACCCACGACCGGTACTTCCTGGACAACGTCGCCGAATGGATCCTGGAACTCGACCGCGGCCGCGCCTACCCGTACGAGGGCAACTACTCCACGTACCTGGAGAAGAAGGCCGAACGGCTCGCGGTGCAGGGGCGCAAGGACGCCAAGCTGCAGAAGCGGTTGACCGAGGAGCTGGCGTGGGTGCGCTCCGGGGCCAAGGCGCGCCAGGCCAAGAGCAAGGCACGGCTGCAGCGCTACGAGGAGATGGCCGCCGAGGCCGAGAAGACGCGCAAGCTCGACTTCGAGGAGATCCAGATCCCAGTCGGTCCGCGGCTGGGCAACGTGGTGGTCGAGGTCGAGCACCTCGACAAGGGCTACGGTGGACGCACCCTCATCAAGGACCTGTCGTTCACCCTGCCGCGCAACGGCATCGTCGGGGTCATCGGCCCCAACGGCGTCGGAAAGACCACGCTGTTCAAAACCATCGTCGGTCTCGAAGAGCCGGACAGCGGCACGGTCAAGGTCGGCGAGACGGTCAAGCTGAGCTACGTCGACCAGACCCGCGCGGGCATCGATCCGAAGAAGAACGTCTGGGAGGTCGTCTCAGACGGGCTGGACCACATCGTCGTCGGCCAGACCGAGGTGCCGTCGCGGGCCTACGTGTCGGCGTTCGGGTTCAAGGGCCCAGATCAGCAGAAGCCGGCCGGCGTTCTCTCGGGCGGCGAGCGCAACCGGCTCAACCTCGCGCTGACGCTCAAGCAGGGCGGAAACCTCATCCTGCTCGACGAGCCCACCAACGACCTCGACGTCGAAACCCTGAGCTCGCTGGAGAACGCCCTCGAGCAGTTCCCCGGCTGCGCGGTGGTGATTTCGCACGACCGGTGGTTCCTGGACCGCACCTGCACCCACATCCTTGCGTGGGAGGGTGACGACGACAACGAGGCCAAGTGGTTCTGGTTCGAGGGCAACTTCGGGGCATACGAGGAAAACAAGATCGAACGGCTGGGCGCCGAGGCGGCGCGACCGCACAGAGTGACCCACCGCAAGCTGACGCGCGACTAGTGTCGGCTCTGCCCCCCGCCGCGCGGGAACGGGGCGTTTGAGCGCAGTGACAACCGTCGCCAGTTGGGAGCAGTCGGCATGACGATCGATCCCGGAGCCAAACAGGACCTCGAGCCATGGACGACGTTCACCCAGCAGCAGGACATTCCCCAGTGGATCTCCAAAGCCTATGTGGAAAGCTATCGCGGTCCGCATAGCGACCAGTCCGGCGGCGCGGAGACCAGGCCCATCGACCTGACGGTCCCGGCGGCGATCGTCACCCCGGCCATGCTGAGCGCGCACTACCGGCTCGGCCAGCACCGCCCCGACGGCGAAAGCCGCGTCGCCGTCTACCCCGCGGAGGACCCCGCCGGGTTCGGGCCGGCGCTGCAGGTCGTCACCGACCACGGCGGCATGCTGATGGATTCGGTCACCGTGCTGCTGCATCGGCTCGGCGTTCCCTATACGGCGATCATGACGCCGGTGTTCGACGTGCACCGCAATCCCGCCGGCGATCTGCTCAGCGTCGAAGCGAAGCCCGAGGGGGCATCGCAATACGCCGGCGAGGCGTGGATCCACGTGCAGCTCCTGCCTTCCGTCGACAGCAAGGGGCTCACCGAGGTCGAGCGGCTGCTGCCCCGGGTTCTCGCCGACGTGCAACAGGTCGCCAGCGACGCGTCGGGCCTGATCGCCGCGCTGAACGACCTCGCCGCCCAGGTCGAAGCCAACGCGCAGGACCGCTTCTCGGCGCCGGACCGCGACGACGTCGCGGCCCTGCTGCGCTGGCTGGGCAACGGGAATTTCCTGCTGCTCGGCTATCAACGCTGCCACGTGCACGACGGCCGCGTCTCGGGTGACGGGACGCCCGGGCTCGGCGTGCTGCGCACCCGCACCGGCTCGCGCCCCCGGCTGACCGACGACGACCGGCTGCTGGTCCTGGCGCAATCCGTGGTGGGCAGCTACCTGCGCTACGGCGCCTACCCGTACGCCATCGCCGTTCGCGAATACGCCGACGGCGGCGTGCTCGAGCACCGCTTCGTCGGGCTGTTCACGGTTGCCGCCATGAACGCCGACGTCCTGGAGATCCCCACGATCTCGCGTCGGGTCCGCGAGGCGCTGGCGATGGCCGACAGCGACCCGATCCACCCCGGCCAGCTGCTGCTCGACGTCATCCAAAC
Source organism: Mycobacterium paraintracellulare (assembly GCF_000276825.1). Lineage (NCBI taxonomy): Bacteria > Bacillati > Actinomycetota > Actinomycetes > Mycobacteriales > Mycobacteriaceae > Mycobacterium > Mycobacterium paraintracellulare. The sequence continues at coordinate 1,582,649 of NC_016948.1, forward strand.
CGTTCCGCGCTCGGAACTGTTCACGCTCAGCGCCGAACGGTTGTTGGCGATGGCCAAAGCGGTGGTGGATCTGGGTCCGCAGCGAAATGCGTTGTTGTTCCTGCGCGCCGACAGCCTCCAGTACTTCGTTTCCTGCCTGGTGTATCTGCCCCGCGACCGCTACACCACGGCGGTGCGGCTGCAGATCGAAGACATCCTGGTACACGAATTCGGCGGCACCCGCCTGGAATTCACCGCGCGGGTCAGCGAATCACCGTGGGCGCTCATGCATTTCATGGTGCGCCTGCCTTCCGATGACCCCGGCGCCACGCCGGTCGACGTCTCCGAGGACAACCGGATCCGCATCCAGGGCATGCTGAGCGAAGCGGCGCGCACCTGGACCGACCGGCTGATCGCCGCCGCCGCCGAAGGCTCCGTCGGGCACGCCGACGCGGAGTACTACGCGGACGCCTTTCCCGAGGTCTACAAGCAGGCCGTCACACCGGCCGATGCCATCGATCACATCGCGATCATCAAAGAGCTGCACGACAATTCGGTCAAGCTGGTGTTCCTCGAAGGCGAGGACGGATCCGCCCAGCTGACCTGGTTCCTGGGCGGGCGCACCGCCTCGCTGAGCCAGCTGCTGCCGATGCTGCAGAGCATGGGCGTGGTGGTGCTCGAGGAGCGGCCGTTCACGGTCACCCGCTCCGACGGGCTGCCGGTGTGGATCTATCAGTTCAAGATATCCCCGCACCCGACCATCGAGTCGGCGTCGACGCAAGCCGAGCGCGACGAGATGGCCGAGCGATTCGCCGACGCCGTCACCGCGATCTGGCAGGGACGCCTCGAGATCGACCGCTTCAACGAGCTGGTGATGCGCGCGGGGCTGCGCTGGCAACAGGTCGTGCTCTTGCGCGCCTACGCAAAGTACTTGCGGCAGGCTAGCTTTCCCTACAGCCAGTCCTACATCGAATCGGTGCTCAACGAGCACCCGTCGACCGCGCGGTCCCTGGTCGCGCTGTTCGAGGCGCTGTTCGACCCGAACCCGAGTTCCTCGACCGGCCGTGACGCGCAGGCGGCCGCCGCCGCGGTCGCCGCCGACATCGACGCCCTGGTGGGTCTGGACACCGACCGCATCCTGCGCGCCTTCGCGTCGCTGGTGCAGGCGACGCTGCGCACCAATTACTTTGTGACACGCAAGGGTTCGGCCCGGGCCCGCAACGTGCTGGCGATCAAACTGGACGCTCAGCTGGTCGACGAGCTGCCGTTGCCGCGCCCCAAGTACGAGATCTTCGTCTATTCGCCGCGGGTCGAAGGCGTGCACCTGCGGTTCGGCCCGGTGGCCCGCGGCGGCCTGCGCTGGTCGGACCGTCGCGATGACTTCCGCACCGAAATCCTGGGTCTGGTCAAAGCGCAAGCGGTCAAGAACGCGGTCATCGTGCCCGTCGGGGCCAAGGGCGGATTCGTCGTCAAGCGGCCACCGTTGCCCACCGGCGACGCCGCGGCCGACCGGGACGCCACCCGCGCCGAAGGCGTCGCCTGCTATCAGCTGTTCATCTCCGGCCTGCTCGACGTCACCGACAACGTCGACCACGCGACCGGAAAGGTCAACCCGCCAACGGAAGTCATCCGTCGCGATGGTGACGACGCCTACCTGGTGGTGGCGGCGGACAAAGGCACCGCCACGTTCTCCGACATCGCCAACGACGTCGCCAAGTCCTACGGCTTCTGGCTGGGCGACGCGTTCGCGTCCGGCGGCTCGGTCGGCTACGACCACAAGGCCATGGGCATCACCGCCAAGGGCGCGTGGGAGGCCGTCAAGCGACACTTCCGGGAGATGGACGTCGACACCCAGACCGAGGACTTCACCGTGGTCGGCATCGGCGACATGAGCGGTGACGTCTTCGGCAACGGCATGCTGCTGAGCAAGCACATCCGCCTACTCGCCGCCTTCGACCACCGGCACATCTTCCTCGACCCCGACCCCGATGCCGCGGCCTCGTGGGAGGAACGCCGGCGGATGTTCGAGCTGCCGCGCTCCACCTGGGACGACTACGACACGTCGCTGATCAGCGAGGGCGGCGGGGTGTACAGCCGGGAGCACAAGTCCATTCCGGTCAGCCCCCAGGTCCGCGACGTGTTGGGCATCGGCGGTGACGTCACCGAGATGACCCCGCCCAACCTGATCAAGGCCATCCTGCAGGCGCCGGTGGACCTGTTGTTCAACGGGGGGATCGGCACCTACATCAAGGCCGAGTCCGAATCCGACTCCGACGTCGGTGACCGCGCCAACGATCCGGTGCGGGTCAACGGTTCTCAGGTTCGCGCCAAGGTGATCGGCGAGGGCGGCAACCTCGGGGTGACCGCCTTGGGCCGCGTCGAGTTCGACCTGGCCGGCGGCCGGATCAACACCGACGCGATGGACAACTCGGCCGGCGTGGACTGCTCCGACCACGAGGTCAACATCAAGATTCTGATCGACTCCCTGGTCACCGCCGGCAAGGTCAAGCCGGAGGAACGCAAGCCGCTGCTGGAGTCGATGACCGACGAGGTCGCCCAACTGGTGCTCACCGACAACGAGGACCAGAACGACCTGATCGGCACCAGCCGCGCGAACGCGGCCAGCCTGCTTCCGGTGCACGCCAGGCTGATCCAGTACCTGGTCGACGAGCGCGGCATCAACCGGGAACTCGAAGCGCTGCCGTCGGAAAAGGAGATTCAGCGGCGGTCCGAGGCCGGCATCGGGCTCACCTCACCGGAGATGTGCACCCTGATGGCGCACGTGAAGCTGGGGCTCAAAGAGGAGATGCTCGAAACCGAACTGACCGAACAGGACGTGTTCGCGTCCCGGTTGCCCCTGTACTTTCCGAAACCGTTGCGGGAACGGTTCACCGGCGAGATCCGCACCCACCAGCTGCGCCGCGAGATCGTGACCACCATGCTGATCAACGACCTGGTGGACGCCGCCGGCATCAGCTACGCCTTCCGGATCACCGAAGACGTCGGGGTCGGGTCGGTCGACGCGGTGCGCACCTACGTCGCCACCGACGCCATCTTCGGCGTGAGCGAGATCTGGCGCCGCATCCGCGCGGAGAATCTGCCGGTCGCCCTGTCGGATCGGCTCACCCTGGACACCCGACGCCTGATCGACCGCGCCGGACGCTGGCTGCTCAACTACCGCCCACAGCCATTGGCGGTCGGCGCCGAGATCAACCGGTTCGCCGCCAAAGTGAAGGCGCTGACGCCGCGGATGTCGGAATGGCTGCGCGGTGACGACAAGGCCATCGTGGAAAAGGAAGCCGCGGAATTCGCCTCCCAGGGCGCGCCCAAAGACCTGGCCTACACGGTGGCCGCCGGGCTCTACCACTTCAGCCTGCTCGACATCATCGACATCGGCGACATCAACGACATCGACGCCGCCGAGGTGGCCGACACCTATTTCGCCCTGATGGACCGGCTCGGCACCGACGGCCTGCTGACGGCGGTCTCCGAGCTGCCCCGCAGGGACCGCTGGCACTCGTTGGCGCGCTTGGCAATCCGTGACGACATCTACGCCTCGCTGCGGTCGCTGTGCTTCGATGTGCTCGCCGTGGGGGAGCCCGACGAAAGCGGTGAAGAGAAGATCGCCGAGTGGGAGCACCTGTCCGCGTCCAGGGTCGAGCGGGCCCGACGGACGCTCCTTGAGATCCAGGAAAACGGGGACAAGGATCTCGCGACGCTGTCCGTCGCCGCGCGACAAATCCGTCGCATGACCCGCACGAGCGGAAGAGGTTCATCGAGTTGAGCATCGGCTTCGTCGCGCCCGTGCTGGTGCGCTGGTCGGACATCGACATGTACCAGCACATCAACCACGCCACCATGGTCACCATCCTCGAAGAGGCGCGGGTGCAGTTCCTGCGCGAGGCGTTCGAGGTCGACATCTTGACGATCGGGTTGCTCATCGCCGAGGTCAAGGTCACCTACAAGGGTCAGCTTCGGCTGGCCGATTCTCCGCTGCAGGTGACGATGTGGACCAAGCGGTTGCGGGCGGTCGACTTCACGCTGGGCTACGAAGTGCGTTCGGTCAACGCGGATCCGGACTCGAAGCCCGCCGTCATCGCCGAGTCGCAACTGGCCGCCGTCCACATCGAGGAGGAGCGGCTGGTACGGCTCTCGCCGCAGCACCGGGAGTATCTGCAGCGGTGGATCAGGTAGCCGACCGCGGCCTGTGGCTGGGCGCGCAATTTCGGGCCGAGCACCGCCGGGATCTCGCCGCGTTCCTCGAGCGCGCGCTGCGACTCGACGATGCGGCGATCATTCGCTTGCGGACCCGATCCGAAGGGCTCCTGACCGCCTGGGTCGCAACGGGTTTCGACGTGCTGGCCAGCAGGGTGGTGCCGGGCGAGGTCCGGCCCTCGGACCTGTCGGTGGGTGCGGACGCGCTGGCGCGCGGCCTGGCCGCGATGGACGACTCGGGCTACGTCGATCCCGGATTCGCGATGGACTCGGCGTGGCGGGGCGCCCTGCCCCCGGAATCCGGATTCACCCACATCGAGGACATCCCGGCCAGGGTGGTGCTCGGTCTGGCCCAAAGCGGCGCGCGACTTGCCAAGGAGCACAGCAGCTCTCACGGCCCGCCGGTGTCGCTGCTCGACCAGGAGGTCATCCAGGTGAGTGCCGCCGACGTACACGTGGGGCTGCCGATGCGCTGCGTGTTCGCGCTGACCGCGATGGGTTTCCTGCCGCAGTCACCCGATGCCGTCGACGCCCAGGAATTGATCCGGGTCCGCATCACGCCGACGTGGCTGCGCCTGGACGCCCGGTTCGGTTCGGTGTATCGCCGCCGCGGCGACCCGGCGCTGCTGCTGGGCTGACGCCCCGGTTTGGCGAACGAAATCAGGCTGAGTTTAAACGCGGCGTCGGCGGTCCAGCGGCGCGGAGATCAGGGGCCGTAACTCAGCCACAGCGGCAGCACGGCATCCAGGTAGTCCATGAATTTCTTGAGCCCCACCCGGAATTGCCCGTACCCGTAGCGGTCCTGCGCGTACTGCGGAAACGCGATCCCCACCCCGAACAGGCCGGGAGCAAGGATTCCGTTGGTGCGGTTGTAGTCCAGTTGCCCAAACTGCGGTGTCTCGGGCAATCGCCGGCGTTCGAAGCCGACGGTGTAGACCACCCGGTCACACCGGGCCAGCTGCCCGGAGAACTCCGGCGCCGATACCAGGCATCGCTCCAATCGGTCCGGCAGCACCCCGTCGATGTTTTCCCGCGCCCACACCGCCGCCTGGCCCTTGAGCCCGGTGTCATCGAACAGGATCCAATCCTCAAAGTACACAGCATATTTCAGTGGGCTTCGGTAAAAGTTGATCACCCGCTCGACGGGATGGCGCAGCAGATTCGGCAGCACGATCATGGACGAGTGCGACGAGCCGAACACGCCGACCGTCGCACCCCGCAGCGGCTCACGCGCGAGCTTCTCGGGATCGAGGGCGACCTCCACCGGAATCTCGTCGAGCTCCGGGTAATGAAGCCTCTTGGCGACCGCCCCGACGGCCAGGATCACGTTGCTGGCCACGATGTCGTCCCGTTCGGTCTCGATGCGCCATCGCCGGTTTTCCAGGTACAGCGCGGTCGCGGTCGTCGTGAAGGTGGCGACCTGCTCACGAAGCTGCCCCGTGATCCACACCAGCGGCTCGGCGACCAGGCCCAGCGCGCACGTCTCCTGCGGGTCGATTTCGCGCAGCGGCAGGGGCGGCGCTTCGTCGAACCGAAATGACTTGGAGCCGTTGAAGTATTCGAGGAACAGACCCACGTGCGTGTTGCTCGACACCGACCGCCACTTTTGCCCGATGTCGCCGCCGGCGAAGGCGGGATCGATCCACGCGATCCTTTCGGCCGCGACGCCGTGATCCAGCAGCCTCCCCACCGCGGCGACGCCCGCCGGCCCGGCCCCGATCACTGCCCACGCGTAGGAAGTCATGCACCACATATAGAGCAGTACGCGGCGAACCGCCCACCGGGACTCGGGCCGTCAGGCCCGAACCGGCTACGCCAGCCAGGCCGCGGAGTCCGGGGGGAGTTTCGCGTCGAGCAGCGGCGCGCTGGCCAGGACGAGTTCCCCCGGCGGCAGGGGCACCGGCTGTGCGCCGCAGTTGAGCGCGCACACCAGGCCGCCGGGACGCCGGAAGATCACCGCGTCGCCGGAGGCGTCCAGCCAGTCGACATCGTCGCCGTCGAATTCGACGCGACGCTTGCGCAATTCGAGCGCGCGCCGGAAAAACGACAGCGTCGAGTCGGGATCGGCGCTCTGCTTGTTAACGGTCAGCGCCGCCCACTCCTTCGGCATCGGCAACCAGGTCTCGGCGCAGGACGAGAACCCGAACGGGGGCTCGTCGCCCGACCAGGGGATGGGCACCCGGCATTTGTCGCGGCCGCGTTCGGTGTGTCCCGAGCGTTCCCACGTCGGGTCCTGCAGCACCTCGTCGGGCAGCTCGACGTCGGGCAGCCCCAGTTCCTCGCCGTTGTAGATGAACACCGCGCCCGGCAGGGCGAGCATCACCATCGCCATCGCGCGGGCCCGGCGCAGGCCGAGGTCGCCGCCGCCGTAGCGGGTGACCTCCCGGCCGACGTCGTGGTTGGACAGCGTCCAGGTCGGGACGGCGTCCTGCAGGGCGGTGGCGGCGAGCGAGTTCTGGATCGCGTCGCGGATCTCGGCGCCGTCGAATTCGATCCTCGCCAGCCGGAAGTTGAACCCGAGGTGCAGCTCATCGGGCCGCAGGTACTCCGCCCAGCGGGCGTTGTCGGTCACCCACACCTCGCCGACGGTCACCGCCCCCGGGTAGTCGTCGATCACCCTGCGGATGTCGCGGTGGATGTCGTGCACGCTCGGGTTGTTGAAGCGCGGGTCGTCGTCGGTGTGGTGCAACACCTTGGACTCGACGTCGGGCGCGTCCGGCAGGCCGGCCGGCTTGGCCATGCCGTGCGCCACGTCGATGCGGAAGCCGTCCACGCCGCGTTCCAGCCAGAAGCGCAGCGTCTTCTCGAAATCGTCGAAGACGTCCGGGTGCTCCCAATTCAGGTCCGGCTGCTCGGTGTCGAACAGGTGCAGGTACCACTGGCCGGGTTGACCGTCGGGTTCGACCACCCGGGTCCAGGCGGGGCCGCCGAAGACGGAGGTCCAGTTGTTGGGCGGCAGCTCCCCGTCGGCGCCGCGGCCGTCGCGGAAGAAATACCGCTCCCGCGCGTCGGTGCCCGGCCCGGCGGCCAGCGCCGCGGCGAACCACGGATGGGCCGAACTGGTGTGGTTGGGCACCACGTCCATGGTGATCTTCATGCCCCGCCGGTGCGCCGCGGCGATCAGCCGTTCGATGGCGGCCATCCCGCCGAACAACGGGTCGATGTCGCGCGGATCGGCGACGTCATACCCGTGGTCGGCCATCGGGGAGACCGTGACCGGGTTGAGCCAGATCGCGTCCACGCCGAGCTGCTCGAGGTGATCCAGGCGGGCCGTCACTCCGTCCAGGTCGCCGACGCCGTCGCCGTCGCTGTCGGCGAACGACCGCGGATACACCTGATAGAACACCGCGCTCGACCACCACGCTGCCGGGCTCATGCTGCTCCGTTCGGTTCGCTGGGCATCAGAACTGGGCATCAGAACGACGAGTTCACCAGCGAGTCGGCGGCCATCTCCAGATAGCTGAGCAACTCGCGGCGGTGCTCGTCGTCGAGTGTCGCCGAATCGATGGAGGCCACGGCCGTGTGCATGCAGCGCAGCCACGCGTCGCGCGCCAGGGGAGTGATCCGGAACGGGACGTGCCGCATCCGCAGCCGGGGGTGTCCGCGCCGGTCCGAGTAGGTGCGCGGGCCGCCCCAATACTGCTCGAGGAACATCCGCAAGCGCTCCTCGGCGCCCTCGAGGTCATCCAGGGGATACAGCTCGCTCAAAATCTCGTCCTCGGGCACCTGAGCGTAAAACCGCGACACGATCGCGTGGAAGGTCTCGGCACCGCCGACGGCGTCGTAGAAGGACTGTCCTACCTCATCCATCGCCGTCCATTGTGGGGCATCGTCGCGACGGCAAGCCGCGGCGGCCCGACGCCGCTCTCGCTGTTCACCGGTTGGACACGGCGTTTCACCTGCAATAGGGGTGCGATTGGCGGCGAATCATGGTGGACTGTTCGCGGAGGATCTATGGCGCAGGGCAAGAGACGCCGCAGCCACCGCAGTAGTCAGGTGGCCGCGGCAGGGTCAACCGGGCCCACAACCGTGTCATCGCTGCACAGTGTCGAGATCCATCCGCCGGCCCGCCCGGAGAGCGCTTCCATCTGGAGTCGCCGGCGGGTGTTGCTGCTGAATTCCACCTACGAGCCGCTGACCGCGCTGCCGATGCGGCGCGCGATCGTCATGGTGATCTGCGGCAAGGCCGACGTGGTGCATCACGACCCGGCGGGGCCCGTCATCCACTCGGCGACCCGCTCGATCGTCGTGCCCTCGGTGATCCAGCTGCGCTCGTATGTCCGCGTTCCCTACCGGGCGCGCGTTCCGATGACCCGCGCCGCGCTGATGCACCGCGACCGGTTCTGCTGCGCCTACTGCGGGGCGAAGGCGGACACCGTCGACCACGTGGTGCCCCGCAGCCGCGGCGGCGACCATTCCTGGGAGAACTGCGTCGCCTGCTGCTCGACCTGCAACCATCGCAAGGGCGACAAGCTGCTCAGCGAGCTCGGCTGGGCGCTGCGGCGGCCGCCGATGCCGCCGACGGGCCAGCACTGGCGGCTGTTGTCGACGGTCAAGGAGCTGGACCCGGCCTGGGCCCGATACCTCGGCGAAGGCGCGGCCTGAGCCACAATCTGGTGTCCGGTCGCGCCGGTGGATCGCTTGGTGGGATACGGTTTGCGTCGTGAGTCCTATGCATCTCCACCTGATCATCGTCGGTATACCCGTGTTGCTGGTGGTCGCGCTGTCGGTGCTGATCTGGTCCCGCAAGGGGCCGCACCCGGCGTCCTACAAGCTGGGCGAGAAGTGGACGCATCCGCCGATCCTGTGGGCCGCCATCGGCGAAGAGGTCGGCCACAGCCATGGGGGGCACGGCACGTCGGAATTCTCAGTCGGAGGTGGCGCCAGTGGCACGTGGTGAGGTAGCGACGAGGGAACCCGCCGAGCTGCCCTACGGCTCGGTGATCACCGCCAGCGGACGGATCTCCGGGGTCACCGAGCCCGGCGAACTCTCGGTGCAGTTCCCGTTCTCGACCAAAGATCTCGTCGCGGTGGACGACGCGCTGAAATTCGGGTCGCGGTCCTCCAAGACGCGTTTCGCGATCTACCTCGGCGACCTGGGCAACGACACCGCCGCGCGGGCCCGCGAGATCCTGGCCGACGTGCCGACGCCGGACAATGCGGTGCTGCTGGCCGTCTCGCCCGACCAGAAGGTCATCGAGGTGGTCTACGGTTCCGCTGTCCGCGGCCGCGGCGCCGAGTCGGCCGCGCCGCTGGGTGTGGCCGCCGCTTCCTCGGCATTCGAGCGCGGCGACCTGGTGGACGGGCTGGTCAGCGCGATCCGCGTGCTGAGCGCCGGCATTTCGCCGGCTTAGCTACTCGGCGTCGAAACGGCGCGCCCGCAACGATCGCTTCACCCCGGCCTGGCCCTCGAGCACCAGGCGGCGCAGCGCCGCCGGCACCTCGGGGTCGGACAGGAACTCGTCGGCTGCGGCGATGCCGTCCTCGCTGATGTCCCAGTGCGGGTACAGGCCGATCACCACCGTCTGCGCCACTTCGCTGGATCGGCGCGCCCACACCCCCGAGATCGCCTCGAAATACCGCGCGGTGAACGGTTTGAGCAGCTCATGCTGCGCCGGCGGGGCGATGCCCGCGATGATCGCGCGGGCGGTGATGTTGGCCAGGGTGTCGTCCTCGACCACCCTCGTCCACGCCTCCTCCTTGACCTGCAGTTGGGGCCGCGCCGTCGCGGCCTGGGCGCCGTGCCGCTTGCCGGCGGCGGTCGGATCCCGCTGAACCTCGGCGTCGATGAACGGCGTGGCGGGCCCGTCGGCGTCGATGTCGCCGGCGGTGGCCAGCGCGGTGACGATCCGCCACCGCAGGTCGGTGTCGATCTCGAGGCCCGGCAATCCCAGGTCTTCGGGGGAGCGGTCGAGCAGGTCGGCCAGCGTCACCACATGGCGAGTCGACAGGACCGACGAGCACAGCGTGTTGACGAAGGCGAGCTGGTGATCCGATCCGGGCTGCGCGGCGCGCGCCAATTCCAGCAGCCGGTCGGCGAACTGCGGCCAGCCCTCCTCGCGTGCCCAGCCGGGCTCGGCGTAGGACGTCAGCGCCGTCTGCGCCTGAAGCAGCAGCCGCTGCGCCACCCCGACCTCGGTTTCGGCGTGCACGCCGCCCGCCACCAGGGCCACGAAATCGCGGGCCCGCAGCTCGGCCTCGCGCGTCATCTCCCAGGCCGCCGACCAGACCAGCGAGCGGGGCAGTGGCTCGGCGATGTCGGCGATGCGACCCAGGGCGGTGCGCAGCGACTCGGCGTCCAGCCGCAACGAGCAGTACGTCAGGTCGTCGTCATTGACCAGAACCAGTTGTCCCCGCGAAGCCCCAACCAACGCAGGCACTTCCGTCACCGGGCCCTCGACGTCGAGCTCCTCGCGGCGCACCCGCACCAGCTTTCCCGACCCGTCATCGTCGTAGACGCCGATGGCCAGCCGGTGCACCCGGGTCTCGCCGGCGCCCGGGGCGGCTCCGCTCTGGGTCACCGCGAACCGCGTGAACCTGCCGTCACCGTCGACGTCGAAATCGGGCCGCAGCGTGTTGAGCCCGGTCGTCTTCAGCCACTGCTGCCCCCAATCGGACAGGTCGCGCCCCGACGCCTTCTCCAGCGCGGCGACCAGATCGTCGAACGTGGCGTTGCCGAACGCGTGGGTGCGGAAGTAGTCGCGCAGCCCGGCCAGGAAGTGCTCGAGCCCGACGTAGGCGACGAGCTGCTTGAGCACCGACGCGCCCTTGGCGTAGGTGATGCCGTCGAAGTTCACCTCGACCGCGGCCAGGTCCGGAATGTCGGCGGCGATCGGATGGGTCGAGGGCAACTGGTCCTGACGGTAGGCCCACGACTTTTCGACCGTCGCGAACGTGGTCCATGCCTCGGTGAATTCGGTTGCCTCGCTTTGGCATAGCACCGACGCGAACGTCGCGAAGGACTCGTTCAGCCACAGGTCGTCCCACCACGCCATGGTGACCAGATCCCCGAACCACATGTGGGCCATCTCATGCAGCACGGTCTCGGCGCGACGTTCGTAGGACGCCCTGGTGACCTTGCTGCGGAAGACGTAGTCCTCCAGGAAGGTCACCGCGCCGGCGTTTTCCATTGCGCCGGCGTTGAACTCGGGGACGAACAGCTGATCGTATTTCCCGAAGGCGTAGGGCAAGCCGAAGTTCTTGTGGTAGAAGCCGAATCCCTGCTTGGTCTGGGTGAAGAGCCGCTCGGCATCCATGTAGGGCGCCAGCGACGCCCGGCAGTAGATGCCCAGCGGAATTTCGCCGTGTTCGTCGGTGTAGGCGTCCTTCCACTCGGCGTACGGGCCGGCGATCAGGGCGACCAGGTAGGTGCTCATCCGCGGGGTGGTGGCGAAGGTGTGCAGGCCGTCGGTCACCGACACCGTCGCGCCGTTGGAGATCACCTTCCAGTGCCGGGGCGCGGTCACCCGCACGTCGAAGGTCGCCTTGAGGTCGGGCTGGTCGAAGCAGGCGAACATGCGCTTGGCGTCGGCGGTTTCGAATTGGGAGTACAGGTAGGTCTCGTTGTCGACCGGGTCGACGAACCGGTGCAGACCCTCACCGGTGTTGGAGTAGCGGCAGTCCGCGTCGACCACGACGACGTTGCGGTCGGCCAGGCCACGCAACTCGATGCCGGTGGATTCGTCGTATCCGGAGACGTCGAGGTCGCGACCGTTGAGCGTGGCGCCGCGCACCGTGTCGGCGGCGATGTCGATGACCGTGTCGGCGCCGGCGAGGGCGTCGAACACCACCGTGGTCACCGAGCGGAAGGTCCGTTCGCCGGGACCGCCGTGGGAGTCGGTGAGGTCGAGGTCGATCTGGTAGCTGGCGACGGTGATCAGCGAAGCGCGCTCGACGGCTTGTTCGCGGGTGAGGTTGGGGAGTGCCACGTGTCCAACTTACGGGTCGGGCGAACCGGGAACAGGAGCGAGAGGCCTACGGTTGTGCAGATCAGACTTTCAACCGACGAGAGGACAGGACATGCCCGACAACGCGCCCGCGAAGAACAAGGCCGATTTCTGGTTCGATCCGCTGTGCCCGTGGGCGTGGATCACCTCGCGCTGGATCCTCGAGGTGGAAAAGGTTCGCGACATCGAGGTGAACTTCCACGTGATGAGCCTGGCGGTGCTCAACGAAAACCGCGAGGGCCTGCCCGACGAATACCGCGAACGCTTGGCGAAGGCCTTCGGCCCGGTGCGGGTGGCGATCGCGGCCGAACAGGCCCACGGCGCCGAGGTGCTGGCGCCGCTGTACACCGCGATGGGAACCCGGATTCACAACGAGGACAACAAAGAACTGGACGACGTGATCAAGCAGTCGCTGGCCGAGGTGGGCCTGCCGGCCGAGTTGGCCGACGCCGCCGACAGCGACGCCTACGACGAGGCGCTGCGCAAGAGCCACCACGCCGGGATGGACGCGGTCGGCGATGATGTCGGCACGCCCACCATCCACGTCAACGATGTGGCGTTCTTCGGTCCGGTGCTCTCGAAGATTCCGCGCGGTGAGGAAGCGGGCAAGCTGTGGGACGCCTCGGTGGCCTTCGCGTCCTACCCGCACTTCTTCGAGCTCAAGCGCAGCCGCACCGAGAAGCCCGACTTCGCCTAGCGCGCTCGGGCCGTCGCGCGGCTGTGTAAGGATTGCGGGCATGCGCGTCTACCTCGGCTCTGACCACGCCGGATTCGAGCTCAAGCAGCAGATCATCGAGCACCTCGCAAAGTCCGGCCACGAGCCGATCGATTGCGGCGCCTTCACCTACGACGCCGACGACGATTACCCGGCCTTCTGCATCGCGACCGCGACGCGCACGGTGGCCGACCCGGACAGCCTGGGCATCGTGCTGGGCGGGTCGGGCAACGGCGAGCAGATCGCGGCCAACAAGGTGCCCGGCGCCCGGTGCGCGCTGGCCTGGAGCGTCGAAACCGCAAGCCTGGCCCGCGAACACAACAACGCGCAACTGATCGGCATCGGCGGTCGCATGCACACGGTGGCCGAGGCGCTCGCCATCGTCGACGCCTTCGTGACCACGCCATGGTCGAAAGCCGAACGCCACCAACGGCGTATCGACATCCTCGCCGAATACGAACGCACCCACCAAGCCCCGCCGGTACCCGGCGCGGCGGGCTGACGCTGGAAAGGTCCGCGCGTGCCCGAAGGGCATACCCTGCACCGGCTGGCCCGGCTGCACCAACGCCGCTACGCCGGCGCGCCGGTGTCAGTGTCCAGCCCGCAGGGCCGCTTCGCCGACGCGGCCGCGGCGGTCGACGGCCGGGTGTTGCAACGCACCAGCGCGTGGGGCAAACACCTGTTTCACCACTACGCCGGTGGCCCCATCGTGCACGTGCATCTCGGCCTGTACGGCGCCTTCACCGAATGGGAACGTCCCGACGACGGGTCGTTTCCCGAGGCGGTCGGGCAGGTGCGGATGCGCATGATCGGCGCCGACTACGGCACGGACCTGCGCGGCCCGACGGTGTGCGAGGTGATCGACGAAGGGCAGGTCAGCGACGTGTTGGCCCGGCTGGGTCCCGATCCGCTGCGCGGCGACGCCGATCCGTCGTGGGCGTGGAAGCGAATTGCCAAGTCGCGCAGGCCCATTGGGGCACTGTTGATGGATCAGACCGTCATGGCCGGCGTGGGCAACGTGTACCGCAGCGAGTTGCTGTACCGCCACGGCATCGACCCCTTCCGCCCCGGCCGCGACGTCGGCGAGGACGAATTCGATGCGGCCTGGATTGATCTGGTGGCACTGATGAAGGTCGGGTTGCGCCGGGGCAAGATCATCGTGGTGCGGCCCGAACACGACCACGGCGCGCCCTCGTATCGCCCCGACCGCCCCCGCTCCTACGTCTACCGGCGCTCCGGCGAACCGTGCCGCGTGTGCAAAGCCCCGATCCGCACGACCGTGCTGGAGGGCCGCAACGTGTTCTGGTGTCCGACCTGCCAAAAATAATGGCGAAACATCGCCGCCTCCGGTTTGAATTCAATCGGGGTGGGCATGTGTTGTCTCCATGAAGACTCTCGCTCGATCAGCAGCAACGATTTCCGCCATCGCGGGTCTGGGCTTGGCGGGGCTGGGCGTCGCGACCGACGCGCAGGCGCATCCCGCTCCGTTCCCGCAGTGGTGCCCCGGCGATTTCTGGGACCCCGGCTGGGGCGACAACTGGGACACCGGGAATTGCCACGACAATTGGCGCGGACCCGGGCCTAATCCGTACCTCAACCCCGGCGGACCCGGCGGTCCCGGTGGGTTGGGCGGTCCCGGTGGGCCCGGCGGACCGGGTGGGCCCGGCGGTCCCGGTGGCCCCGGCGGGGGTGGCCCCGGCGGTGGTGGACACGGCGGCGGTGGCGGCGGTGGCGGCGGCCATTAACGGCGCCGCTAGATGACACCCAGCACGGAGTAGACCGCGTTCGACAGGACCAGGCTGCGGGGGTCGGCGTTGGCCTTGGTGGGGTCGAAGTGATTCGCCACATAGGCGTAGCCGATGCGGTGCTCGAGATCGACGAACCCGAACGAGCCGCCCAGCCCGCCGTGGCCGAAGATCCGCGGGTTGGGTCCGTTGACGCAGCGTTGGTTGAGCATGTATCCGAGACCCCAGCCGTGGTCGGCGACCCGCGGCCCCAGCACCAGGTCGGTTTCCAGCCCGCCCTGACAGACCCGCACCAGGTCCATGTGCTCGCGGCTGAGCACCTTCTCCTGGGCGAGCGCGTTGTAGAAGGTCGCCAACCCCAGCGCCGACACCTGACCGTTGGTGCCGGGGAACTCGAGTTCGCGCCACAGGCCCAGATCGTGTGAGCCGAGCTCGTCGTCGGGGGCGAATCCCATCGAGACGGACAGGCCCGCCTTGGGGTGCTCGGCCAGGCTGGTCGGCCAGCCCGGCGCCTTCGCGTCGGCCAGCAGGTCCCGGGCGTGCGGCTTGTTGATCCGCTCGGCGCAGCGGTGCTGTTCGGCCAGCGGCAGCCCGATGTGGACGTCGGCGCCGAACGGTTCGGCGATCTCGGTCCGCAGGTACTGACCGATCGTGCGGCCCGTGACCCGGCGGAACACCTCGCCCATGATGAAGCCGAAGGTGGTCATGTGGTAGCCCTGCGCGGTGCCCGGCTCCCACCAGGGCTCGGCGGCGGCCAGCTGTTCGCAGACGTAGTCCCAATCCGCGACCTGCTCCCAGCGCATCCGGGTGCGCGGCCCGATCACGCCGGAGCGGTGGCTCATCACCATCGCCAGCGTGATGTCCTGTTTGCCCGCCTGAGCGAACTCGGGCCAGTAGTGGGCCACCGGCGCCTGCAGGTCCAGCTCGCCGCGGTCGGCCAGTTGGTGCACGCAGGTGGCCGACAGGCCCTTCGTGCCGGACAACACCGTGGTCAGGGTGTTCTGCTGCCAGGGCCGGGTGCGGGCCGCGTCGGCCCAGCCGCCCCACAGGTTGACGACGAGAGACCCGTCCACCCACACCGCGACGGCCGCACCGACCTCGTCGCGCAGGGTGAAATTGCGCTCGAACGCGTCGCGAACCCCGACGAAATCCGACGCGCATGAGCCATGGATCGACGGGTCCGTCGTCAGGTCGCTCATGGCGCCTCTCTATCGAGCAGATAGTTAGCCCCGAGCGGGCGACGGGAATCGAACCCGCGTAGCTAGTTTGGAAGACTAGGGCTCTACCATTGAGCTACGCCCGCATGTATTTAGTCGAGCGTGACTGTAGCTGGCGACGAAGATCAAATCTAATCGACGCGGCTTTGTGATCACTCCGTGAGGTCCGCGAGGTCGCCGCCCAAGCCTGTGACGGACCTGGCTTTGCGGGGCCTTAGGATCATCGAGGTCAGCGCGGGGTGTAGCGCAGCTTGGTAGCGCATCCGCTTTGGGAGCGGAAGGCCGCAGGTTCAAATCCTGTCACCCCGACCAGCACGACCGGCCGCACGCTGCGCGGCCCACCGACGACCAGGAACGAGCACCGAGGAGCACACCCGTGAAGAGCACCGTCGAGCAGTTGAGCCCCACCCGGGTGCGCATCAATGTGGAGGTCCCGTTCTCCGAACTCGAGCCGGACTTCCAGCGGGCCTACAAGGAGTTGGCCAGGCAGGTGCGCTTGCCCGGCTTCCGGCCCGGCAAGGCGCCGGCGAAGTTGCTGGAGGCCCGCTTCGGCCGCGAGGCGATGCTCGACCAGGTCGTCACCGACGCGCTGCCCGCGCGGTACGGACAGGCGGTCGCCGAGTCGGAGGTGCACCCGCTGGGCCAGCCCGAGATCGAGGTCACCAAGAAGGAGTACGGCGAGGAGCTGGCGTTCACCGCCGAGGTCGACATCCGGCCCAAGCTCACCCTGCCCGACCCGGGTTCGCTGACCATCTCGGTGGACCCGATCGAGGTCAGTGACGACGACGTCGACGCCGAACTGCAGTCCCTGCGGGCTCGATTCGGCACCCTGACCGGGGTGGACCGGCCGGTCGCCGACGGCGACTTCGTCTCCATCGACCTGTCGGCCACCATCGACGGCGAAGAGGTGCCGGGCGCCGCCGCGCAGGGGCTGTCCCACGAGGTCGGCTCCGGCCGGCTCATCGCGGGCCTCGACGAGGCGCTGGTCGGGTTGTCCGTCGACGAATCCAAGGAGTTCACCGCGCAGTTGGCCACCGGCGAGCACGCGGGCAAGGACGCGCAGGTGACCGTCACGGTCAAGTCGGTCAAACAGCGCGAGCTGCCCGAGCCCGACGACGAGTTCGCCCAATTGGCCAGCGAATTCGACACCATCGAGGAGCTGCGGTCCAACCTGCGCGAGCAGGTCGGCCGGACCAAGCGGGCGCAGCAGGCCGAAGCCATCCGCGACGCCGCGATCGACACGCTGCTCGAGCAGGTCGACATCCCGCTGCCCGAAGCGATCGTGAAGGCGCAGGTGGACAGCGCGCTGCACAACGCCCTGCACAGCCTCGACCACGACGAATCCAAGCTCGACGAGGTGCTCGCCCAGCAAGGGAAGTCGCGCGAGGAGTTCGAGACCGAGACGCGCACCGCCGCCGAGACCGACGTCAAACGGCAGCTGCTGCTCGACGCGCTCGCCGACGAGCTCGAGGTCCAGGTCGGCCAGGACGACCTGACCGAGCGGCTGGTGGCC
This sequence comes from Mycobacterium paraintracellulare, assembly GCF_000276825.1. Taxonomy (NCBI): domain Bacteria; kingdom Bacillati; phylum Actinomycetota; class Actinomycetes; order Mycobacteriales; family Mycobacteriaceae; genus Mycobacterium; species Mycobacterium paraintracellulare. Next base: position 1,599,979 of record NC_016948.1, read on the forward strand.
ACGTCGCGCCAATACGGCATCGAGCCCCAGCAGCTCGTGGCCTACCTTCAGGAGAACAACCAGCTGCCGGCCATGTTCGCCGATGTGCGCCGGGCGCTGGCCATCGCCGAGGTGATCCGCGCGGCGACGGTCACCGACACCGCCGGAAACACCGTCGACACCGACGAGTTCTTCGGCAAGCGCGCGGGGGCGGACGAGGCCGCCGATGACGTCTCCGGTGACGCCGAAGAATCCACGAAGGCCGACGCCGAGGAGTGACCGCGCGATGACGCTGTGAGCGAACGCGCCCGTTTCAGGGGCGCGTGGCCGCGAAACGGCGGGCCCGGTTGGTTAGTGTCGGTGAAGACAGATCTGACAGAAAGCAGGTACCCCGGTCGTGACTGACATGCGTTCAAACTCGCAGGGTCTCAACCTCACGGACTCCGTCTATGAGCGCTTGCTGTCCGAGCGCATCATCTTCCTGGGTTCGGAGGTGAGCGACGAAATCGCCAATCGGCTGTGCGCGCAGATTCTGCTGCTCGCCGCCGAGGACTCCACCAAAGACATCTCGCTCTACATCAACTCGCCCGGCGGCTCGATCAGTGCCGGCATGGCGATCTACGACACCATGGTGCTGGCGCCGTGCGACATCGCCACCTACGCGATGGGCATGGCCGCCTCGATGGGCGAGTTCCTGTTGGCCGCGGGCACCAAGGGCAAGCGGTACGCGCTGCCGCACGCCCGCATCCTGATGCACCAGCCGCTGGGCGGGGTGACCGGGAGCGCGGCGGACATCGCCATTCAGGCCGAGCAGTTCCACGTCATCAAGAAGGAAATGTTCCGGCTGAACGCCGAATTCACCGGCCAGTCGATCGAACGCATCGAGGCGGATTCCGACCGCGACCGCTGGTTCACCGCGCAGGAAGCCCTGGAATACGGCTTCGTCGACCACATCATCACCCGCGCCGCCCACATCACCAATGGAGAAGCCCAGTGAACCCCGAAACCCAGCCCCAGGCGCGCTACATCCTCCCGTCGTTCATCGAGCACTCCAGCTTCGGTGTCAAGGAGTCGAATCCCTACAACAAGCTGTTCGAGGAACGCATCATCTTTCTCGGCGTCCAGGTGGACGACGCGTCGGCGAACGACATCATGGCGCAGTTGCTGGTGCTCGAGTCGCTGGACCCCGACCGCGACATCACCATGTACATCAACTCGCCCGGCGGCGGATTCACCTCGCTGATGGCGATTTACGACACCATGCAGTACGTGCGCGCCGACATCCAGACGGTGTGCCTGGGGCAGGCCGCCTCGGCGGCCGCGGTGCTGCTGGCCGCCGGGACCCCGGGCAAGCGGATGGCGCTGCCCAACGCCCGGGTGCTGATCCACCAGCCTTCGCTGCAGGGCGTCATCCAGGGGCAGTTCTCCGACCTGGAAATCCAGGCCGCCGAGATCGAGCGGATGCGCACCCTGATGGAGACCACGCTGGCCCGCCACACCGGCAAGGACGCCGCGACGGTCCGCAAGGACACCGACCGGGACAAGATCCTGACCGCCGAAGAGGCCAAGGACTACGGGATCATCGACACCGTGCTGGAGTACCGGAAGCTTTCCGCCCAGAGCGCGTAGCCCCTTTTCGCCGAGCGTGCACTCACGGCGAGTTTTCGGCTGATTTTTCGCCCTGATTGCACGCTCGGCGCAAGGGGGCTAGCTCGGCGATGTCCGCCGGGCCGACCCGGCAGCAGCCGCCGACAATGCGGGCGCCCGCCGAAACCCACTGCGCCGCAAGCTCCGTCGCGAACGTGCGCGGGCCGACCCACGCGCGACCGTCCCAGCGTTCGCCGCTGTTCGGATAGACGATGACGGGCTTGCCGATCTTTGATGCGCTCGCGATCGCGGGCAACACGTCGTCGGGCGCGCAGCAGTTGACCCCGACGGCCACGATCTCGTCGACGCCCGCGGCCACCGCGAAGGCCTCGGTCAGCGGTTGCCCGGCGCGGGTCCGGGCCCCGTCGATGGTGTAGCTCAGCCACGCCGGCATCCCGACCGAGCGCACCACGTCGACCAACGCTTCCGCCTCGTCGACGTCGGGAACGGTCTCGCAGGCGAGGACGTCGGCCCCGGCGTCCGCCAGGGTCTCCAGCCGGGGCCGATGCCAGCGCGCCAAGGCCCCGACCGACAGGCCGTAGCGTCCACGGTATTCCGAGCCGTCGGCCAGCGCCGCGCCGTACGGTCCGACCGAGGCCGCGACGAGCAGGCCCACCGCGCCGGCCTCGTCCCGCGCGGCCTTCGCGAGCTCGACGCTGCGGCGCAACAGCAGGTCGGTTTCCCGACGATCCAGTCCGCGCGCCGCGAAACCCTCGAACGACGCCTGGTAGCTGGCCGTCGTCGCGATCGTGGCCCCCGCGCGAAAGTAGGCGGCGTGGACGGCGACGATCTCGCGTGGGGCGTCCGCGAGCAGCCTGGCCGACCACAACCGGTCGGACAGGTCATGGCCGCGCGCTTCCAGCTCGGTGGCCAAGCCACCATCGAGCAGCACGGTTCCGCTGGGCCACCGCAAGCCCACGGCCAAACCCACGTGGCCACTGTAGGGTGATTTCTTGGGGGTTCACGCACGCCTCGTGTGATCGTTTCGGGGTCGGGTCGGCACCTCCGTCGGAGGCGGGATCGGGCGGCCGCCGGACTCGGTCGCATTACAACCGCGACACGCCAAAGACACGCAAAGCGCGTCTTTCGCGAGCGACGGGCACCGTCTGGCTATATCTTTCCTCCATACGGAAGCGGCATGAACTCCCGCAAATACCATGGGCGCGATTCGGCGTTTATGGTCGCGGCGGGCCCGATCAAGCGGGTAGCGTCGGTGAATACATGCGGGACAGGGAAGTCCAACGGCGAAGAGGAAGTAGGCACTGACGCACCATGGCACGCATCGGAGACGGCGGGGACCTGCTGAAGTGCTCGTTCTGCGGGAAGAGCCAGAAGCAGGTCAAGAAACTCATTGCTGGCCCCGGTGTGTACATCTGCGATGAGTGCATCGATCTGTGCAACGAGATCATCGAAGAGGAGCTTGCCGACGCCGACGACGTGAAGCTCGATGAGCTCCCCAAACCGATCGAGATCCGGGAGTTCCTCGAGGGCTACGTCATCGGGCAGGACACCGCCAAGCGGACGCTGGCGGTCGCGGTCTACAACCACTACAAGCGCATCCAGGCCGGGGAAAAGGGCCGGGACTCGCGCCACGAGCCGGTCGAGTTGACCAAGTCCAACATCTTGATGCTCGGTCCCACCGGCTGCGGCAAGACCTACCTGGCCCAGACGCTCGCCAAGATGCTCAACGTCCCGTTCGCCATCGCCGACGCCACCGCCCTGACCGAGGCCGGCTACGTCGGTGAGGACGTCGAGAACATCCTGCTCAAGCTCATCCAGGCCGCCGACTACGACGTGAAGCGCGCCGAGACGGGCATCATCTACATCGACGAGGTCGACAAGATCGCCCGCAAGAGCGAGAACCCGTCGATCACCCGCGACGTCTCCGGGGAGGGCGTGCAGCAGGCCCTGCTGAAGATCCTGGAGGGCACCCAGGCGTCGGTTCCCCCGCAGGGCGGCCGCAAGCACCCGCACCAAGAGTTCATCCAGATCGACACCACCAACGTGCTGTTCATCGTCGCGGGGGCGTTCGCCGGCCTGGAGAAGATCATCTACGAGCGCGTCGGCAAGCGGGGCCTGGGCTTCGGCGCCGAGGTCCGCTCGAAGGCCGAGATCGACACCACCGACCACTTCGCCGAGGTCATGCCCGAGGACTTGATCAAGTTCGGCCTGATCCCGGAGTTCATCGGCCGGCTGCCGGTGGTCGCCTCGGTCACCAACCTGGACCGCGAATCGCTGGTCAAGATCCTGTCCGAGCCGAAGAACGCGTTGGTCAAGCAGTACCTGCGGCTCTTCGAGATGGACGGCGTGGAGCTCGAGTTCACCGACGACGCCCTGGAGGCGATCGCGGATCAGGCGATCCACCGCGGCACCGGCGCGCGCGGCCTGCGCGCCATCATGGAAGAGGTCCTGCTGCCGGTGATGTACGACATCCCGAGCCGCGACGACGTCGCCAAGGTCGTGGTGACCAAGGAGACCGTGCAGGACAACGTGTTGCCGACGATCGTGCCGCGCAAGCCGTCGCGCACCGAGCGTCGCGACAAGAGCGCCTAACTAGCTCCTGGAGCTCCCCAGCACGCCCCGCCAAGGTCGATTCCTGGGGCCGCAAGCCGATCTTTTTGGCCGGGTTCGCCGTCCTGGCCGCCCGTGGCTTTCTCTACACGCTCTCGGACAACCCCTATTGGCTGGTGAGCGTGCAGCTGCTGGACGGCGTCGGGGCCGGCGTGTTCGGCGCGCTGTTTCCCCTCGTCGTGCAGGACGTGACGCACGGGACCGGTCGCTTCAACGTCAGCCTGGGGGCGGTGACGGCCGCGACGGGCGTCGGCGCCGCGGTGTCGAACCTCGTCGCGGGCTCGATCGTGGTCGCGGCCGGCTACAACGTCGCCTTCGCGTTCTTGGGTGCTCTGGCGGGCGCCGGGTTCGTGTTGTATCTGGTTGCGATGCCGGAAACGGCGGCGGCCAAAAGCGGCGGCGGAGGCGCGGCATCCGGAAGCAGACACGGTATGAACGACGGTTGGGTAACGCGCAAGACGTGACCAACACCACAGTTTACTGGGCTACTCGTCAGTAGACGGCGCTGACGTCGCCTTTTGCCCGAGAACGCGGCCGAGATGACGCGGCGGAGTCGGCCATGGCGATCGAAAATCAGTGCCATAATTGGTACCGCCAGTGACATAAAACCGTGATGGCCGGAGACTCCCTTCGCTGACGCGTAACCTGAAGCTGCGCGAACTGTCTGTCCGGTGAACAAATGGAGGGCAAAGACGTGGATCCGAACGGCAGCGGAGCCGGATCAGACTCACAGAACGGGGCTTCCCCGAACGGATCTGCCCGTCAGCGCCTCGAACAGGTCGTCATTCGCTTCGCCGGTGACTCCGGAGACGGCATGCAGCTCACCGGCGACCGGTTCACTTCGGAGGCAGCGCTTTTCGGCAACGATCTGGCGACCCAGCCGAACTATCCCGCCGAGATCCGCGCCCCCGCAGGCACCCTGCCCGGCGTCTCGTCCTTCCAGATTCAGATCGCCGACTACGACATCTTGACCGCCGGCGACCGGCCGGACGTGCTCGTCGCGATGAATCCGGCTGCGCTCAAGGCCAATATCGGCGACCTGCCCCGCGGCGGCATGGTGATCGCGAACTCCGACGAGTTCACCAAGCGCAACCTGACCAAGGTGGGTTACGTCACCAACCCGCTCGAGACCGACGAGTTGTCCGACTACGTCGTGCATTCCGTCGCGATGACGACGCTGACGCTCGGCGCGGTCGAGGCCATCGGCGCGACGAAGAAGGATGGCCAGCGCGCCAAGAACATGTTCGCGCTGGGCCTGCTGTCGTGGATGTACGGGCGGCCGATCGAAACCAGCGAGAAGTTCATCCGGGAGAAGTTCGCCCGCAAGCCCGAGGTCGCGGAGACCAACGTGCTGGCGCTGAAGGCCGGCTGGAACTACGGCGAGACGACCGAGGCGTTCGGCACCACCTACGAGGTGTCCCGGGCGACCCTCCCGTCGGGCGAATACCGCCAGATCTCGGGAAACACCGCACTGGCGTACGGCATCGTCGCGGCCGGCCAGCTCGCGGACATCCCGGTCCTGCTCGGCAGCTACCCGATCACGCCGGCCTCCGACATCCTGCATGAGCTGTCCAAGCACAAGAACTTCAACGTGCTGACCTTCCAGGCCGAGGACGAAATCGGCGGCATCTGCGCGGCGATCGGCGCCTCCTACGGCGGCGCGCTGGGCGTGACCACCACGTCGGGGCCGGGCATTTCGCTCAAGTCCGAGGCGCTCGGGCTGGCCGTGATGACAGAACTGCCGTTGCTCGTCGTCGACGTGCAGCGCGGCGGGCCCTCGACCGGGCTGCCCACCAAGACCGAACAGGCCGACCTGCTGCAGGCGCTGTACGGCCGCAACGGCGAGTCGCCGGTGGCGATCCTCGCGCCCCGCTCGCCGTCGGACTGCTTTGAAACCGCGCTCGAGGCCGCGCGCATCGCGGTCTCGTACCACACCCCGGTGATCGTGTTGTCCGACGGCGCGATCGCCAACGGCTCGGAGCCGTGGCGCATTCCGGACGTCAGCACGCTGCCGCGCATCACGCACGCCTTCGCCAAGCCCGACGAACCGTTCCAGCCCTACGCCCGTGACCCCGAGACGCTGGCCCGGCAGTTCGCCGTTCCCGGCACGCCGGGGCTCGAGCACCGCATCGGCGGTCTGGAAGCGGCGAACGGCTCGGGCAACATCTCCTACGAGCCGGTCAACCACGACCTCATGGTCCGGTTGCGGCAGGCCAAGATCGACGGCATCTCCGTTCCCGATCTCGAGGTCGACGATCCGACCGGCGACGCCGAGCTGCTGCTGATCGGATGGGGCAGCTCCTACGGCCCGATCGGCGAGGCCTGCCGCCGCGCCCGGCGTAAGGGCATCAAGGTGGCGCACGCGCACCTGCGCTACCTCAACCCCTTCCCGGCCAACCTGGGCGAGGTGCTGCGGCGCTACCCGCAGGTGGTGGCGCCCGAAATGAACCTGGGCCAACTGGCGTTGGTGCTGCGCGGCAAGTACCTGGTCGACGTGCAGTCGGTCAGCAAGGTGCAGGGTGTCGCGTTCCTGGCCGACGAGATCGGCCGCGTCATCCGCGCCGCGCTCGGCGGGACGTTGGCCGAAGTCGAGAACGACAAGACGATGGTCGCCAGAATGGCGGCGGCAACGGTTGGGGCGGGCGCATGATTCGCGCCGGCGCCGACGCAGAGCGAAGCGATGAGGAGGAGCGGCGCTCGTGACTGACCTGATCGGCAATCTGGCGGGCAAAGACCTCGGTGTGACCCCGAAGTTGACCAAGAACGACGGGGTCCCCACCTTGTCCGCCGAGGACCAGCCCCAGAAGTCCAAGGACTTCACCAGCGACCAGGAGGTGCGTTGGTGCCCGGGCTGCGGGGACTACGTCATCCTCAACACCATCCGCAACTTCCTGCCGGACCTCGGGTTGCGCCGCGAGAACATCGTGTTCATCAGCGGCATCGGCTGCTCGAGCCGCTTCCCCTACTACCTCGAGACCTACGGATTCCACTCGATCCACGGCCGTGCGCCCGCCATCGCCACCGGCCTGGCGCTGGCCCGCGAGGACCTGTCGGTGTGGGTGGTCACGGGCGACGGCGACGCCCTGTCGATCGGCGGTAACCACCTGATCCACGCGCTGCGCCGCAACGTCAACATCACCATCCTGCTGTTCAACAACCGGATCTACGGGCTGACCAAGGGGCAGTACTCGCCCACCTCGGAGGTCGGCAAGGTCACGAAGTCGACCCCGATGGGGTCGCTGGACCACCCGTTCAACCCGGTGTCGCTGGCCTTGGGAGCCGAGGCGACCTTCGTCGGCCGCGCGCTGGACTCCGACCGCAACGGCCTGACCGAGGTGCTGCGCGCCGCCGCCGGGCACCGGGGCGCCGCCGTCGTCGAGATCCTGCAGGACTGCCCGATCTTCAACGACGGCTCCTTCGACGCGCTGCGCAAGGAAGGCGCCGAGGAGCGGGTCATCAACGTCCGTCACGGCGAGCCAATTGTGTTCGGCGCCAACGGCGAATACTGCGTGGTGAAGTCCGGGTTCGGTCTGGAGGTGGCCAAGACCGCCGACGTCTCCGTCGACGAGATCGTGGTGCACGACGCGCACAGCGACAACTCGGCCTACGCGTTCGCCCTGTCGCGGCTGTCGGATCAGAACCTCGAGCACACGGTGCTGGGCATCTTCCGCAACATCAACCGGCCCACCTACGACGACGCGGCCCGCTCGCAGATTCAGGCGGCCCAGTCGGCGAAGCCGTTCGACTCCGCGGCACTGCAATCGCTGCTGCGGGGCCGCGACACCTGGACCGTCGACTGACGTGGCCGAGCGGGTGCCGGACACCACAGTGTCCCTGGCTGGAATAGTGTTGGCCGGCGGCGAATCGCGGCGAATGGGCCGCGACAAGGCGACCCTGCCGGGTCCCGGCGGGGCCGCCACGCTGCTCGAGCACGTGGTCGGGGTGGTGTCCCAGCGCTGCGAGCCGATCTTCGTGATGGCCGCGCCGGGGCAACCGCTGCCCGAGGTGCCGGCGCGCGTGCTTCGCGACGAGGTGCGCGGCCAGGGGCCACTGCCGGCGACCGGGGGCGGCCTGCGCGCCGCGGCGGAAACGGGCGCACGCTTCGCCTTCGTCTGCGCCGTCGACATGCCGCTGCTGTCAGCGAGTTTGATCGACGACCTGATTGGGCTGGCCACCGAGACCAACGCCGAAATCGTGCTGCCGTGGGACGGCCGCAGCCACTACCTCGCCGCGGTGTATCGCACCGATCTGGCCGAGCGGATCGACGGCCTGGTCGCCGCCGGTGCCCGCTCGATGCGTGCCTTGATCGACGCCTCCGACGCCCAGCAGATCGTGCTGCCGGAATCGCGTTTCCTGGCCAACGTCAACTCGGAGAGTGACCTGCGCGCTCTGGCGCAGCTGCAGGCCTGACGCCGTCCGCTGCGCCGGCCTGTAATCCGTCGTGATCCGTTGGGGCAGTGTCGATTTGAGGCTTCCTCGCGGAAATGCCCGCGCCCGTCCTGGCGCTGTCCAGGTGCATGCGCCCCAGGGAATCCCGGCCTGCGGCAAAGGCGCCCCCCATTCCTGAAAGATCTTGTCGCTGAGCACGTTTAGCGAAAGTCGTTGCCAGAAGGCATAATCCACGACGTCTGACCGACCGACTCGGCTGGGTGGGACTGTGACGGACGAATATCTCTGTAAGACACCGCAATTCGGCTGCTCTCGACTTTTTCTTGCCTTTCCCGCGTGGCGACGTGAGAAGCGGTGCCGGCATGCGGTACGCTGCGCCCCCTTCCGACGTGGACAGCAGATGCGTTGTCACTGCGGCGAATCGGCAATATCGACCCGAATAATCGTGCGCCAGCTCACAAAATACGCGTGATTAGGCTCACCATTTGTTTGCGGATCCGGCCGACGCCTCCGCGCCGAAAATTCGACCGTGACCTGCGTGAACGGGCCTGCTATCACCGCGTGATCGCGTCGTTACCGAAACGAGATCTGCGATTTCCGAAGATGACGAACGCGCCGGCGTTCTCTACGGTCCCTGTTAGCCCGCAACGGGTTACGGAAAAGTAATCAACAAAACTGAATCCACGGACCCGCGTGTGAGCGGCGCCACGGACGGCGAGAGCCCAACCGTGGTCGGTGGGTGACAACCCGCCGGGCATACCTGGCCCGCCGCTGTCGTGCCTGACCCAGACGGCACGTTCCAAAGCAGGCATTCAAGCCAAACACCTTCAGCCCACCTGCGTGGGCTTGCTTTGGCGCGCGCGCAGCGAAAGGAAAGATATTGCAGAACGTCCGTAAGACGCTCATGCTTGCCGCGGTCACGGGCACGCTCGTGACCATCCCGTCGGCCACCGCCCACGCAGACGAAGCGGTGAGCTTCGACCCGAACATTCCTGCTGCCGCCCCGGACGCCCCCGCGCCGGACGCCCCGGCGCCAGACGCGCCTCCGGCCCCGGAAGCCCTGCCCCCGGCCCCGGACGCGCCTCCGCCCCCGGCTCCGGATGCCCCTCCGGCTCCGGATGCCCCGCCGGCGCCCGTGGGCTTCGACCCGAACGTTCCGCCGCCTCCTGGCCCGGACGTCCCGCCGCCCCCGCCCGTCAGGGCGTACAGCGTCAACTGGGACGCCATCGCGCAGTGCGAGTCGGGCGGTAACTGGAGCATCAGCACCGGCAACGGCTACGCGGGCGGCCTGCAGTTCACGCCCAGCACCTGGCGCGCGAACGGCGGTAGCGGTTCCCCGTCCGGCGCGAGCCGCGAGGAGCAGATCCGCGTCGCCGAGAACGTGCTGCATTCTCAGGGCATCGGCGCCTGGCCGGTGTGCGGACGCCGCGGCTGACCGACGGCTTCTGGCATACATATAAGCCGCACATATAAGGAGTGCCGGGCCCCGTGCCCGGCACTCCTTGTCTCCAGCGGTCGCCACCCCCGTAGTCGGGTAGCGTCGGGCCCGTGACCGCAACGCCGCGCGAATTCGACATTGTGCTGTACGGGGCGACCGGCTTCGTCGGGAAGCTCACCGCCGACTACCTGGCCCGCTCGGCACCGGACAAACGGATCGCCCTGGCCGGCCGGTCGCCCGACCGGCTGCGCGCCGTCCGCGACACGCTGAGCGAAACCGCGCGGTCGTGGCCCGTCCTGAACGCGGACGCCTCATCGCCCTCGACGCTGAACGAGATGGCGGCGCGCACCCAGGTCGTCATCACCACGGTCGGGCCCTACACGCGCTACGGGCTGCCGCTGGTGGCCGCCTGCGCCGCGGCGGGCACCGACTACGCCGACCTGACCGGGGAGGCGATGTTCGTCCGCGACAGCATCGACCAATTCCACAAGCAGGCCGCGGATACCGGCGCCCGCATCGTGCACGCGTGCGGATTCGATTCCGTGCCTTCGGACCTCAGTGTGTATGCGCTGTACCGCGCGGCGCGCGACGACGGCGCCGGCGAGCTCGCCGACACCGACCTGGTGGTCCGTTCCTTCTCGGGCGGGGTGTCCGGCGGCACCGTCGCGTCGATGCTGGAGGTGCTCGACACCGCGTCCCGCGATCCCGAGGCCCGCCGCCAACTCGCCGACCCGTACACGCTCAGCAGCGACCGCGGCGCCGAACCCGACATCGGTCCGCAGCCCGACCTGCCCTGGCGTCGCGGTCGTCGGATCGCGCCGGAACTGAGCGGGCTGTGGACCGCGGGCTTCGTCATGGCGCCCTACAACACCCGGATCGTGCGGCGCAGCAACGCACTGCTGGACTGGGCCTACGGCCGCCAGCTGCGCTACAGCGAAAGCATGAGCCTGGGCTCGTCGCCGATCGCGCCGGTGGCCTCCGCCGTGGTCGGCGGGGTGGGCGCCGCGACCTTCGGGTTGGGCAGCCGCTATTTCCGGCTCCTGCCGCGCCGGCTGGTGGAGCGCATCGTGCCCAAAGCGGGCACCGGCCCGAGCGAGTCCGCCCGCGAGCGCGGCTACTACCGCATCGAGACCTACACCACCACCAGCACCGGGGCCCGCTACGTGGCGCGCATGGAACAGCGCGGCGACCCGGGCTACAAGGCGACGTCGGTGCTGCTGGGGGAGTGCGGCATGGCGCTGGCATTCGACCGTGACAAGCTCCCGGACCTGCACGGCGTCCTCACGCCCGCCGCCGCGATGGGCGACGCGCTGCTGGACCGGTTCCCCGCCGCGGGTGTGTCCTTGCAGGTTGAACGGCTCGCGGGGTGACCCGGCTCACGGTTCGGGCACTTACACGAGGGTAAACGGCGCTCCCTAGAATTGACGGGTGACCGCCAGCCCCAGCCCCGCCACCGACCTGCCCAAGTCGTGGGATCCCGCTGCGGCCGAGGGCGCGATCTACCAGAAGTGGGTCGACGCCGGATACTTCGCGGCGGACCCGGCCAGCGCCAAGCCCGGCTACTCGATCGTGTTGCCGCCCCCGAACGTGACCGGCAGCCTGCACATGGGTCACGCGCTCGAACACACCATGATGGACGCCCTGACCCGCCGCAAGCGGATGCAGGGATATGAGGTGTTGTGGCAGCCGGGAATGGACCACGCCGGCATCGCCACCCAGAGCGTGGTGGAAAAGCAGCTCGCGGTCGACGGCAAGACCAAGGAGGACTTCGGCCGGGAGCTGTTCGTCGAGAAGGTCTGGGACTGGAAGCGCGAGTCCGGCGGCGCCATCGGCGGCCAGATGCGCCGGCTCGGCGACGGGGTCGACTGGAGCCGCGACCGGTTCACCATGGACGAGGGCCTGTCGCGGGCCGTCCGCACCATCTTCAAGCGGCTCTACGACGCCGGGCTGATCTATCGGGCCGAGCGGCTGGTCAACTGGTCGCCGGTGCTTCAGACCGCGATTTCCGACATCGAGGTCGACTACCTCGACGTCGAGGGCGAGCTGGTGTCGTTCCGCTACGGCTCGCTCGACGACTCGCAGCCGCACATCGTGGTCGCGACCACCCGGGTCGAGACGATGCTCGGCGACACCGCGATCGCCGTGCACCCCGACGACGCGCGATACCGCCACCTGGTCGGCACCACACTGGCGCATCCCTTCGTCGACCGTGAGCTGGTCGTCGTCGCCGACGAGCACGTGGACCCCGAATTCGGTACCGGCGCAGTCAAAGTCACGCCCGCACACGACCCGAACGACTTCGAGATCGGGCTGCGGCACGGGTTGCCGATGATCTCGATCCTGGACACCAAGGGCCGAATCGTCGATACCGGAACGCAATTCGACGGGATGGACCGCTTCGAGGCCCGCGTCGCGGTCCGCGAGGCGCTGGCCGCCGAGGGCCGCGTCGTCGAGGAGAAGCGACCATACCTGCACAGCGTCGGGCACTCCGAGCGTAGCGGTGAACCGATCGAACCGCGGCTGTCGCTGCAGTGGTTTGTCCGCGTCGAGTCGCTGGCCAAGGCGGCCGGCGACGCGGTGCGCAACGGCGACACCGTGATTCACCCCGCAAGCCTGGAGCCGCGTTGGTTCGCCTGGGTCGACGACATGCGCGATTGGACGATCTCGCGGCAGCTGTGGTGGGGCCACCGCATCCCGATCTGGTACGGGCCCAACGGGGAGCAGGTGTGCGTGGGTCCCGACGAGACGCCGCCGGAAGGCTGGGAACAGGACCCCGACGTGCTGGACACCTGGTTCTCCTCGGCGCTGTGGCCGTTTTCCACCCTGGGCTGGCCGGACAAGACCCCCGAGCTCGAAAAGTTCTACCCCACAAGCGTTCTGGTTACCGGCTACGACATCTTGTTCTTCTGGGTGGCCCGGATGATGATGTTCGGCACGTTCGTCGGCGACGACGACGCCATCACCCTGGACGGTCGCCGCGGCCCGCAGGTGCCGTTCACCGATGTCTTCCTGCACGGGCTGATCCGCGACGAATCCGGGCGCAAGATGAGCAAGTCCAAGGGCAACGTCATCGACCCGCTGGACTGGGTGGAACTCTTCGGCGCCGACGCCCTGCGGTTCACGCTGGCCCGCGGCGCCAGCCCGGGCGGTGACCTGGCGATCGGCGAGGACCACGTCCGGGCGTCGCGCAATTTCTGCACCAAGCTGTTCAACGCCACCCGCTTCGCGCTGCTCAACGGCGCGCAGCTGGCGCCCCTGCCCCCGCCGGCCGAACTCACCGACGCCGACCGATGGATCCTCGGGCGACTGGAAGAGGTTCGCGCGGAAGTCGATTCGGCGTTCGACAACTACGAGTTCAGCCGCGCCTGCGAAGCGCTCTACCACTTCGCCTGGGACGAATTCTGCGACTGGTACGTGGAATTGGCCAAGACGCAACTGGCCGAGGGGGTCGCGCACACGACGGCGGTGCTGGCGGCGACGCTGGACACCCTGCTGCGGCTGCTGCACCCGGTGATCCCGTTCATCACCGAGGCCCTCTGGCAGGCGCTGACCCACAACGAGACCCTGGTGATCGCCGACTGGCCGCAGCCGTCCGGGATAGCCCTGGATCAGGTTGCCGCGCAACGCGTTACCGACATGCAGAAGCTGGTGACCGAGGTGCGCCGGTTCCGCAGCGATCAGGGGCTGGCGGACCGCCAGAAGGTGCCGGCCCGGATGACGGGCGTCGAGGGAGCCGATCTGGGCACCCAGGTGAGCGCGGTGACGTCGCTGGCGTGGCTGACGGCCGCCGGGCCGGAATTCCGCCCGTCGGCGTCGGTGGAAGTCAGGCTGAGCGGCGGCACCGTCGTCGTCGAACTGGACACCTCGGGCACCATCGACGTCGCCGCCGAGCGTCGCCGGCTGGAAAAGGATCTGGCCGCGGCCCACAAGGAGCTGGCGTCGACCACCGCCAAATTGGCCAACGAGGACTTCCTGGGCAAGGCCCCCCAAAACGTCGTCGACAAGATCCGGGACCGTCAACGCCTGGCACAGGAGGAAACCGAGCGGATCAACGCGCGGCTAGCCGGGCTGCAATGACCGAGCCGCCCGAGTGGGCCGAGGACCCCGAAGTTCCCGGCGCGGTTCCCACCCCGGACCCGACCCCGGACGAGATCGCTGCCCTGTTGCAGGTCGAGCACCTGCTGGACCAGCGCTGGCCCGAAACCAAGATCGAGCCGAGCCTGACCCGGATCAGCGCGCTGATGGACCTGCTGGGTTCACCGCAATTGGCCTACCCGTCGATCCACGTCGCGGGCACCAACGGCAAGACCTCGGTGGCCCGGATGATCGACGCGCTGATCACCGCGCTGCACCGGCGCACCGGGCGCACCACCAGCCCGCACCTGCAATCGGCGGTGGAACGCATCTCGATCGATGCCAAGCCGATCAGCCCCGCGCAGTACGTGGCGACCTACCGCGAGATCGAGCCGTTCGTGCAGATGGTCGACGCGCAATCGCAGGCCGCCGGCGGGCCCGCGATGAGCAAGTTCGAGGTGCTGACCGCGATGGCGTTCGCCGCGTTCGCCGACGCCCCCGTCGACGTCGCCGTGGTCGAGGTGGGGATGGGTGGGCGCTGGGACGCCACCAACGTGATCAACGCCCCGGTGGCGGCCATCACCCCGATCGCCCTCGACCACGTCGACTACCTGGGCGACGACCTCGCCGGCATCGCGGGGGAGAAGGCCGGCATCATCACCCGGGCGCCCGAGGGCGCACCCGACACCGTGGCGGTCATCGCGCGTCAGGCGCCCGAGGCGATGGAAGTGTTGTTGGCCCAAACCGTTCAAGCCGACGCCGCGGTGGCCCGCGAGGATTCGGAGTTCGCCGTGCTGGGCCGCCAGGTCGCCATCGGCGGGCAGGTGCTGCAGCTGCAGGGGCTGGGCGGGGTGTATTCCGACGTCTACCTGCCGCTGCACGGAGAACACCAGGCGCACAATGCGGCCCTGGCGCTGGCCGCCGTCGAGGCCTTCTTCGGCGCCGGCGCGCAGCGTCAGCTCGACGTCGAGGCGGTTCGCGCGGGTTTCGCCGCCGTCGTCAGCCCGGGCCGGCTGGAGCGGATGCGCAGCGCGCCCACTGTGTTCATCGACGCCGCGCACAACCCCGCCGGTGCCGCCGCGCTGGCGCAGACGCTGGCGGGCGAATTCGACTTCCGCTATCTGGTAGGGGTGCTCAGCGTGCTGGCCGACAAGGACGTCGACGGCATCCTCGCCGCCCTGCAACCGGTGTTCGACGCCGTCGTGGTCACCCACAACGGGTCCCCGCGGGCGGTCGATGTCGAATCGCTGGCCCTGGCGGCGCGCGAGACGTTCGGGCCCGACCGGGTGAGCACCGCCGAGAACCTGCGCGACGCCATCGACGTCGCGACCGCGCTGGTCGACTCCGAGGTGGAGGGGGCCGCGCTCGACGGCCACGCCGAGGACTTCTCCGGGACCGGGATCGTCATCACCGGCTCGGTCGTCACCGCCGGCGCGGCGCGCACCCTGTTCGGGCGTGATCCGCAGTGACCGACCAGAACCGGCCCGACCCCTGGCGCAGCTTCGGCGCGGTGATGGCCCTCACGCTGTTTCTGGAAGCGATCGTGGTGCTGCTCGCGATCCCGGTGGTGGGCGCGGTCGGCGGAGGCCTCACGACGGCGTCGCTGGCCTACCTGATCGGCCTGGCCGTACTGCTGATCCTGATGGGCGGGGTGCAGCGCAAACCCTGGGCCATCTGGGCCAACCTCGGAGTGCAGGTGATCCTGCTCGCCGGCTTCGCCGTGTATCCCGGCGTGGGGTTCATCGGCGTGTTGTTCACCGGGTTGTGGGGCTTGATCGCCTACTTCCGGGCCGAGGTCCGGCGCAGGCAGGGGTAGCCCGGCGGTACGCTGTCCGCCGTGACCGAACGGACATTGGTACTGATCAAGCCGGACGGCGTCCAGCGACAGCTGGTGGGGGAGATCATCGGCCGGATCGAGCGAAAAGGCCTCACCCTCGCCGCGCTGATACTCCGGCACGTCAGCCAAGACCTCGCCGCCCAGCACTACGCGGAACACGAGGGCAAGCCTTTCTTCGAGTCGTTGCTGGCATTCATCACCTCGGGGCCGGTGGTCGCGGCCATCGTGGAGGGACCGCGCGCGATCGCGGCGTTTCGGCAGCTCGCGGGCGGTACCGACCCGGTCGAGAAGGCGATCCCCGGCACGATCCGGGGCGATTTCGGGCTCGAGACGCAGTTCAATCTGGTGCACGGCTCGGATTCGATCGAGTCGGCCAAGCGAGAAATCGGGCTCTGGTTTCCCGACGCCTAGAGCTGCGACGATCGTCCCCGCGGCGCGTTGCGGACCGGGGTTCGTCCGACCGGGCTGCATCAGGTGTGGCTTGGGCGCCGACGTGATGTGGGATACTGATGTCGGGTGAACGTCGCCGGACCGGCGTCAGACACCCGAATGAAGACTTAGACAAGCGCGACCATAGCCCCGTCGCCTTGGTTCGCTGCATGTCAGGCCGTCATTCAGCACGGCGCCGAGTGGGTTCTAACCTGAGCCGCTCGGGGCGAGACCATCACAAGCCCGGGAGAAGTGACCCGGGCCCATAGCGAAGCCCTCGCGTGGCCGCGTCGCAACGACGCGCCCGGGGGCTTGAGGAGAATACGTGGTAGACGGTGCACCAACTGCAGACCCATCAGAAGAATCGGCCCGGTCCGGGGAGCTGCCCGACCGGTTGAGGGTCCATTCGTTGGCCCGGACGCTGGGAACCACCAGCAAACGGGTCCTGGACGCGCTCAGCGAGCTGGACGGGCGGATTCGCAGCGCACACTCCACCGTGGACCGCGCCGACGCGGTGCGGGTGCGTGACCTGCTGGCCGCCCAGGCCCAGGAATCCCCGGACGCCGCCACCGAACCCGTCGTGGATGCCGGCGAACCCGAATCCCGGCTGATGCTGGAAACCCCCGACAACGCCGCCGAGCGGCCGCATTACATGCCGCTCTTCGTCGCGCCGCAGCCACTGGACAGCGACGATGACACCGACACCGACACCGACACCGACACCGACGAGGGTGCCGACTCCGACGATTCCGACGGCGACGACGACGAGCAGGTCGACCGCCCGTCGAACCGGCGGCGCCGTCGCGGCCGCCGGGGCCGCGGCCGCGGGCGCGGCGAGCAGGGCGGACCCGAGGGCCAGAACGACGGCGACGACGACGACGAGCCGCAGGGCCGGGGCAAGAAGGGCGCCCAGTCCGACTCCGGCGATTCCGACGACGCCGACGACGAGGACTCCGACGACGGCGACGACTCCGAGGGCGGTGACGACGGTTCGGCGGATGGTGGCAGCCGTCGCCGCCGCCGGCGCCGGCGCCGCAAATCCGGATCGGGCGACGACAACGACGAAGGGCCTTCACCCGACGACCCGCCCAACACGGTCGTGCACGAGCGGCCGCCCCGCAATGGCAAGAACGGCGGCGACGGCGGCAGCGCGAGCAACGAGATCAAGGGCATCGACGGCTCGACTCGGCTGGAGGCCAAGCGCCAACGACGCCGCGACGGCCGCGACGCCGGGCGGCGCCGCCCCCCCGTGCTGACCGAGGCCGAATTCCTGGCCCGCCGCGAGGCCGTCGAACGCGTCATGGTCGTCCGGGACCGGGTCCGCAGCGAGCCGCCACACCAGGGTTCGCGGTATACCCAGATCGCCGTCCTCGAGGACGGCATCGTCGTTGAGCACTTCGTGACCTCGGCCGCGTCGGCGTCCCTGGTCGGCAACATCTACCTCGGCATCGTGCAGAACGTGCTGCCCTCGATGGAGGCGGCCTTCGTCGACATCGGCCGCGGCCGCAACGGCGTGCTCTACGCCGGCGAGGTCAACTGGGAGGCCGCCGGACTCGGCGGGTCCGACCGCAAGATCGAACAGGCGCTCAAGCCCGGCGACTATGTCGTCGTCCAGGTCAGCAAGGACCCGGTCGGGCACAAGGGGGCGCGGCTCACCACGCAGGTGTCGCTCGCGGGCCGCTACCTGGTCTACGTGCCGGGGGCGTCGTCGACCGGGATCAGCCGAAAGTTGCCCGACACCGAACGCCAGCGCCTCAAGGAGATCCTGCGCGAGGTGGTGCCGTCCGACGCGGGGGTGATCATCCGGACCGCGTCCGAGGGCGTCAAGGAAGACGACATCCGCAACGACGTCACCCGCCTGCAGGAGCGCTGGAAGCAAATCGAGGCCAAGGCCATCGAGATCAAGGAGAAGGCCGCCGGGGCCGCCGTGGCGCTCTACGAAGAGCCCGACGTGCTGGTCAAGGTCATCCGCGACCTGTTCAACGAAGACTTCGCGGGCTTGGTCGTCTCCGGGGACGAGGCCTGGAACACCATCAACGAATACGTGAATTCCGTTGCGCCCGACCTTGTTTCGAAGCTGAGCAAATACGAGCCGCCCGCCGGGCCGGACGGGTCGAGCGGGCCGGACGTGTTCGCCGTGCACCGCATCGACGAGCAGCTGGCCAAGGCGATGGACCGCAAGGTCTGGCTGCCCTCGGGCGGCACCCTGGTGATCGACCGGACCGAGGCGATGACGGTGGTCGACGTCAACACCGGCAAGTTCACTGGCTCCGGGGGGAACCTCGAGCAGACGGTCACCAAGAACAACCTCGAGGCGGCCGAGGAGATCGTGCGCCAACTGCGGCTGCGCGACATCGGCGGCATCGTCGTCATCGACTTCATCGACATGGTGCTGGAATCCAACCGCGATCTGGTGCTGCGCCGGCTCACCGAGGCGCTGGCCCGTGACCGCACCCGCCATCAGGTGTCCGAGGTGACGTCGCTCGGTTTGGTGCAGCTGACCCGCAAGCGGTTGGGCACCGGACTGGTCGAGGCCTTCTCGACGTCGTGCCCGAACTGTGGCGGCCGCGGCATCCTGCTGCACACCGACCCGGTGGATTCGGCCCCGTCGAACGGCCGCAAGTCCGAGTCCGGGGGCCGGCGCGGCCGGCGCAAGAAGAACAAGGCCGAGGAGCCGGTCGTGGCCAAGGTGCCCGTCCATTCGCCCGGCGAGCACCCGATGTTCAAAGCGATGGCGGCCGGCTCGTCCACGCAGACGGCATCCGAGGACGACGAATCCGACGAGGCCACCGAGGAAACCAGCGACGAGTTCGACGAGAAGAAGGCGCGGCGCGACGAGGACGTCTCCGACACCGACCAAGAGGACTTCGACGACACCGACGACGACTCGGACGACGATTCCGACGACGACTCGGACGACGACACCGACGACGACTCGGACGACGATTCCGACGACGACTCGGACGACGACTCGGATGACGACGACCTCGATGACGAGGAAGACCTGGGCGACGACGACGAGGACCTCGAACTCGACGACGACGACGACCTGGACACCGAGGACTCCGACGATTCCGACGATGACGACGGCGGTTCGGCCACGGCGGACCAGGGCGGCCCAACCCAGGGCCGCCCCCGGCGCCGACGCGCGGCGGGCAGGCCCGCCGGGCCGCCGATCCACGCGGACTGAGCCCCGACAGCCAGGTCGTGTCCGGTTTGACCCTGTAGCCGCTGGTCACGTACCCTTGGACAGTTGTCGTCAGGCCGGGCGACTAAGCTTTGGCCGGCGGCAGCGGGACTCCCGGGGAATCGGAGCAGGCCCGCAACCCAGACCCACCACGTGCACCGCGGCTGGTTCGCGCGCGACGCGCCGAGCAGCGGCTAGAAGAAGGAGCAGAGCAACGATGGCGACCTACGCAATCGTCAAGACGGGCGGCAAGCAGTACAAGGTCGCCGTCGGGGACGTGGTCAAGGTCGAGAAGCTCGACTCTGAGCCGGGTTCGAATGTGTCGCTGCCGGTCGCACTGGTGGTGGACGGCGCCAAGGTGACCACCGACGCGGCGGCGCTGGCCAAGGTCGCGGTCACCGGCGAGGTGCTCGAGCACACCAAGGGCCCCAAGATCCGCATCCACAAGTTCCGGAACAAGACCGGCTACCACAAGCGTCAGGGCCACCGTCAGCAGCTGACGGTCCTGAAGGTCACCGGCATCAAGTAGTAAAGGCGAAGGCATGGCACACAAGAAGGGCGCTTCTAGCTCGCGCAACGGTCGCGATTCCGCCGCACAGCGGCTGGGCGTGAAGCGATTCGGCGGCCAGGTCGTCAAGGCCGGCGAGATCATCGTTCGTCAGCGCGGCACCAAGTTCCACCCGGGCGTTGGTGTCGGGCGCGGCGGCGACGACACGTTGTTCGCCAAGGAAGCCGGCGCCGTCGAATTCGGAATCAAGCGCGGCCGCAAGACCGTCAACATCGTCGCGGCCGGACAAGCCACCGACTGAGCGCCGCGAGCGTGCACCCACTGCGATAATTCGAGGCAATTCTCGCAGTAGCCGCACGTTCGGCGAGCGAGACGGGTGAGAGGACCCACGATGCCTCGGTTCGTCGACCGCGTCGTCATCCATGCGCGCGCCGGTTCCGGGGGCAACGGCTGCGCCTCGGTCCATCGCGAGAAGTTCAAGCCACTCGGCGGCCCCGACGGCGGCAACGGCGGCCGCGGCGGCAGCATCGTCTTCGTCGTCGATCCCCAGGTCCACACCCTGCTCGACTTCCATTTCCATCCCCACGTCACCGCGCCGTCGGGCAAGCAGGGGATGGGCAGCAACCGCGACGGCGCCGCCGGCGCCGACCTGGAAGTCAAAGTCCCCGACGGAACCATCGTCCTCGACGACAACGGCCGGCTGCTGGCCGACCTGGTGGGCGCGGGCACCCGCTTCGAAGCCGCCGCCGGTGGTCGCGGCGGCCTGGGCAACGCCGCGCTCGCCTCCCGCGCGCGCAAGGCTCCCGGTTTTGCGCTGCTGGGTGAGCAGGGCGAGACCCGCGACCTGACGCTGGAACTCAAGACCGTCGCCGACGCCGGCCTGATCGGCTTCCCGTCGGCCGGCAAGTCGTCGCTGGTGTCCACCATCTCGGCGGCCAAACCCAAGATCGCCGACTACCCCTTCACCACGCTGGTCCCCAACCTCGGCGTCGTGTCGGCCGGCGAGCACACCTTCACCGTCGCCGACGTTCCCGGCCTGATCCCCGGCGCCTCGCAGGGCCGCGGCCTGGGCCTGGACTTCCTCCGGCACATCGAGCGATGCGCCGTGCTGGTGCACGTCGTCGACTGCGCCACCGCCGAGCCCGGCCGCGACCCGATCTCCGATATCGACGCGCTCGAGGCCGAACTCGCCGCGTATACGCCCACCCTGCGGGGGGACGCGACGCTGGGCGATCTCGCCGACCGGCCCCGCGCGGTGGTGCTCAACAAGATCGACGTCCCCGAGGCGCGCGAGCTCGCCGAATTCGTTTACGACGAGATCGCCGAGCGCGGATGGCCGGTGTTCTTGGTGTCGACCGTCGCGCGAGAAGGTCTGCAGCCATTGATCTTTGGGCTGTGGACGATGATCTCGGAATACAAGGCCGCCCAACCCGAGATCGTGCCGCGCCGCCCGGTGATCCGTCCGATCCCCGTCGACGACAGCGGCTTTCGCGTCGAGCCGGATCCGCAGCAGCCGGGCGCCTTCGTGGTCAGCGGCGCGCGGCCCGAACGCTGGGTGCGTCAGACCAACTTCGACAACGACGAGGCCGTGGGGTATCTCGGCGACCGCCTGGCGCGCCTCGGAGTCGAGGAGGAACTGCTGCGGCTGGGTGCGCGCGCGGGGTGCGAAGTGACCATCGGCGACATGACGTTCGATTGGGAGCCGCAAACGCCTGCGGGACAGCAGGTTACGTTGTCGGGCAGGGGAACCGACGCGCGGCTCGAGCGCAGCGAGCGGGTCGGGGCCGCGGAGCGCAAGGCCGCCCGGCGGCAGCGCCGCACCGGCGACGATGCAGAGCGCAGCGATGCGGAGGGGCGGCGCAGAACCAGAGGCGGCGGTGAGGAGTCATGACCCCGCAGCGCGACGCCATCCGGAACGCGCGCAGCCTGGTGGTCAAGGTGGGCACCAACGCGTTGACCACCGAAGCCGGCGTATTCGACGCCGGCCGGCTGGCCGGTCTCGCCGACGCGATCGAGACGCGGATGAAGGCGGGCACCGACGTCGTCATCGTGTCCTCGGGTGCCATCGCCGCCGGCATCGAACCTCTCGGATTGTCCCGTCGCCCACGGGATTTGGCGACGAAGCAGGCCGCGGCCAGCGTCGGTCAGGTCGCGCTGGTGAATTCGTGGAGTGCCGCGTTTGCCCGGTACGGCCGCACGGTCGGGCAGGTGCTGCTGAGCGCGCACGACATTTCGATGCGCGCCCAGCACACCAACGCTCAGCGCACCCTGGATCGGCTGCGGGCCCTGCATGCGGTGGCCATCGTCAACGAGAACGACACGGTGGCCACCAACGAGATCCGGTTCGGCGACAACGACCGGCTTTCGGCGCTGGTGGCGCACCTGGTCGGCGCCGAGGCGCTGGTGTTGTTGTCCGACATCGACGGGCTGTACGACTCCGATCCACGCAAAACCGAAGGCGCCCGGTTCATCCCGGAGGTATCGGGTTCGGCGGATCTGGTCGGTGTGATCGCCGGGCCCGGCAGTGATTTGGGCACCGGCGGCATGACCTCGAAGATGTCGTCGGCGCTGCTGGCCGCCGACGCCGGCGTCCCGGTGCTGCTGGCCGCGGCGTCCGATGCCTCGACCGCGCTCACCGACGCGTCGGTCGGCACTGTGTTCGCCGCGCGGCCGGCCCGGATGTCGGCGCGGCGGTTCTGGGTGCGTTACGCCGCCGAGGCCGCCGGCGCGCTGACCCTCGACGAGGGGGCGGTGCGCGCGGTCGTCGGGCAGCGCCGCTCGCTGCTGCCCGCGGGGATCACCGCGGTGTCCGGCCGGTTCTTCGGCGGCGACGTCGTCGAATTGCGCGGGCCGGACGCGGCGATGGTGGCCCGTGGCGTGGTCGCCTACGACGCGACGGAACTGCTCACCATGATGGGCCGCTCCACCAGCGAGCTGCCCGGCGAGCTGCGCCGGCCCGCGGTGCACGCCGACGATCTGGTGGCGGTGTAGCAGAGCCCGGCGCGGTCCGGACCGACGCGATCAATGCTCCGAGGCGGGCTTGAGATACAGTGCGCCCCAGACGATCTCGGCCAGGGTGGTGGCCAGCTCGGCGTCGTAGTCGGGCGGCTGCGCCGGCAGGTTCTGCTGGCAGGCGCGCTCGACCATCCAGGTCAGCGCGCTGGCCGTGGTGAGCGCCGCCAGCTCGGGGCGGATCGAGCCGTCGGCCTGGCCCTCTTCGATGACCCGGGTGAGCTGTTCGGAGATGCCGGTCAGCAGTTCGCGATACGCCTCCCCGGTCAGTGGGTCATAGGCGGCCATCTCGTTGAGCGCGACCAGCACCGCTTGGTGCCGTCGATAGATGGCGATGATGCTGCTCATCGCCGCGCGCACGTCGTCGGGGTCGTGCCGCCCGGCCACCGTCCACCAGCGCCGCGCGCCGTCGGCCAGGTCGCCGAACACCTGGCCCGCGAGCCGGCGAAGCAGATGGCCCTTGTCCTCGAAGTAGATGTAGAAGCTGGCGCGGGAGATGCCCGCCTCGCCGGAGAGCCGATCCACGCTGAGCTCGGTGAAGCTCGCGCCGTCGCGCATCAGCCGTTCGGTGGCGTCGAGCAGCCGGCGCTCCATTTGCTCGCGCCGCTGCTCGCGCCCCACGCTTCGATGGCCTGGCGGCTTGCGGGTGAGCGACGGCATGCGCCGAGCATAGCCGAGCTTTCGACATCTTGACTAGACATACTGTCTAGGCATATCGTCGCGTGGAGTTTGTGACCGGCGTCATACAGGAGGGGACAGCGCCATGGCCGTGATGACGGGTACACCCGGGGCCGAGAAGTCCGGCCGCGCCTACGACGAGATCGACCTGTCCTCGCGGGCGTTTTGGTCCACGACGGCGGCGGATCGCGAACGCTCCTTCGCCGTGCTGCGCGCCGAGCGCCCGGTCAGTTGGCATCCTCCGGTCGAAGACTCGCTGATGCCCGATCCCACCGATCCCGGCTTCTGGGCGGTCACCCGGCGCGCCGACATCGTCGCGGTCAGCCGCAACAACGACGCCTTCCTGTCCGGCCAGGGGGTGATGTTCGAGAGCATTCCCGTCGAGCTGCTCGAGGCGTCGCAGTCGTTCTTGGCGATGGATCCGCCGCGGCACACCAAGTTGCGCAAGCTGGCCCACGCCGCGCTGAGCCCGCGGCAGGTGCGCCGCATCGAAGACTCGATCAAGGCCAACGCCAAGACCATCGTCGAAGAACTGCGGACCGCCGGCAGCGGTGCGGATTTCGTCGACCACTGCGCCAAGGAGCTGCCCATCCGGACCCTCTCGGACATGACGGGAATCCCGGAATCCGAGCGCGAGCGCATGGCGCACGCCACCGACGCCCTGGTCTCCTGGGCCGACCCGGAATTCCTCAACGGACGTCCGGCGATGGAAGTCCTGGTCGAGAACCAGCTGTACCTTCACCAGGTCGTCGGCACCCTGGCCACGGAACGCCGCGAGCGCCCGGGCGACGACCTCATCAGCAGCCTGGTCACCGCCGAAGTCGATGGGGACCGCCTGGAAGACGCGGAGGTGGCCGCGTTCTTCGTGCTGCTCTCGGTGGCGGGCAACGACACCACCCGCCAGACCATCAGCCACACCCTGAAGGCGCTCACCGATTTTCCCGACGAAAAGGCTTGGCTTCTCCATGATTTCGACAACCGGATCGGTACCGCCGTCGAGGAGTTCATCCGGTGGGCGACCCCGGTCATGACCTTCCGCCGCACGGCGGCAACGGATATCGAGCTGGGCGGTCAGACCATTCTGGCGGGGGAGAAGGTGGTGATGTTCTACCCGTCCGGCAACTGGGACACCGACGCGTTCGACCATCCCGAACGCCTGAACCTGGCGCGCGACCCCAATCCGCACGTCGGTTTCGGCGGTGGCGGGCTGCACTTCTGCCTCGGGGCGCACGTCGCCCGCGCGCAGCTGCGCGCCATCTTTCACGAGCTGTTTCGTCAGCTGCCCGGCATCCAGGCGGGCGAGCCGACGTACCTGGCGGGCAACTTCGTGCACGCCGTGCGCAGCATGCCGTGCACCTTCTAATGCGTTGTCAGCGGCGATAACTCGTCGGCGAGCAGCGCGAGCAGTTCGGAGCAGCCGCCGTCGACCTTCACCGTGGCCAGGTCGTCGCCGCGGGTGCTGCCGCGGTTGATGATGGCGACCGGGATGCCCAGGGCGGCCGCGTGCCGCACGAATCGATAACCGGAGAACACCGTCAGCGACGACCCCGCGACCAGCAGCGCGTCGGCCTCGTCGACCATCCTATAGGCTGCTGCCACAACGTCTTTGGGAACGCTGTCGCCGAAATAGACGATGTCGGGTTTGAGCATGCCGGCGCAGCGCACGCAGTCGAGATAGCGGAACGACGCGGTATCGGCGACGACGGCGTCGGCGTCGGGAGCCACCGCCAGCCCGCCGATCGCCTCGGCGCGCTCGATGAATCCGGGGTTGAGCGCCTCCAGCTGCTCGGCCAGCGCCGCGCGGCTCACGGTGTGGCCGCAGCTCAGGCAGATCACCCGCGCGTAGGTGCCGTGCAGGTCGATGACGTTGCGGCTGCCGGCCTTGGTGTGCAGCAGGTCGACGTTCTGGGTGATGACGCCGGTGACCACCGACGCGTCCTCGAGCGCCGCCAGCGCCCGATGTCCCGCGTTGGGCAGCGTGTCGGCCATGTGCCGCCAACCGACGTGGTTGCGCGCCCAGTACCGCTGCCGAAACGCCGCGTCACCGGTGAACTGCTGGATGGTCATGGGGTTGCTGGGCGGGGAATCGGGCCCGCGGTAGTCGGGGATGCCGGAATCGGTCGATACGCCCGCGCCCGTCAGCACCGCGATCCGGCGCCCGGCCAGCAGCGTGACCAACTCGGGGGATTCTGCGCGGGAGACGGTCACCTGCCCAGGGTACGGATCAGGCCGGGTCCAGGCAGTCCGCCGCGGTCGTGAGCTCGGCGGACATGTTCTGCTCCATCATCTTGCAGGCCGCCGCGCCCAGGTCGGCGTCGATGTGGGCGACCGCATCGGTCGGGATCACGACGGGGAAGTGCCGCACGTACGCGTCCAGGGCCGTGTACAGGATGCATTGCTCGGTGACCTGGCCGGTGATGATCAACCGCTTGGTGTCCAGCCGGCTCAGCAGGTACGCCAGCGCGGTCGAATAAAAGGCGCTGTGGCGGACCTTGGTCATCAGCCGGCTGCCTTCGGCGGGCGCGATCGGCTTCACCAGATCGGGCCGCGCGCCGTCGAGCGCCGAGCGGACGATCCCGGAGAACTCGGCGGTGAAATCGCCGTAATTGTCGTTGACATAGATCAGGTCGACCTCGTCGGACGTGCGTGCCCGCCGGACCAAATCGGTCAAAGGCTCGATGATCTTCTCGACATTGGGTATTAGATCGTCAGCGTCGGGATGTTGATAGGTATTCATCATGTCGACGACCAGGACCGCAGTGTCGCTCATGGCGTTGGGGATACCCGGCGGCGAGGAGTTGACACCCCCGAGGCGACAATGGAAGGGCGATGGACTTTTACAACGCTTACAGCCAGGGCTTTGCCCGCGTCGCCGCGTGCACGCATCACACCGTCATCGGTGACCCCGCGGCGAACGCCGAGGCGGTCCTGCGGATGGCCCGGGAGTGCCACGACGACGGCGTAGCGCTGGCCGTTTTCCCGGAGCTGACGCTGTCCGGTTACTCCATTGAAGACATCGTCCTGCAGGACCTGTTGCTCGACGACGTCGACAGGGCCGTCGCGGACATCGTCGCGGCCTCCGCCGAGTTGTTGCCGGTCCTGGTGGTCGGCGCGCCCGTCCGCCACCGGCACCGCATCTACAACGCCGCCGTGGTCATCCACCGCGGCGAGGTGCTCGGCGTGGCGCCGAAGTCGTACCTGCCCACCTATCGGGAGTTCTACGAGCGCCGCCAGATCGCGCCCGGCGACGACGAGCGCGGCACCATCCGGCTCGCGGGGGTCGAGGCGCCGTTCGGTCCCGATCTGCTGTTCGCCGCCTCCGACGTGCCCGGCCTCGTGCTGCACGTGGAGATCTGCGAGGACATGTTCGTGCCGATTCCGCCCAGCGCCGAGGCCGCGCTCGCGGGTGCGACGGTGCTGGCCAACCTTTCCGGTAGCCCGATCACCATCGGCCGCGCCGAGGACCGCTGCCTGCTGGCTCGTTCGGCCTCCTCTCGTTGCCTGGCCGCCTACGTGTATTCGGCTGCGGGCGCGGGCGAATCGACGACCGATCTGGCCTGGGACGGGCAGACCATGGTGTTCGAAAACGGTGTCCTGCTGGCCATGTCCGAGCGCTTTCCGATGGGGGAGCGGCGCAGCGTCGCCGACGTCGACCTCGAATTGCTTCGCTCGGAACGGCTCCGGATGGGCACGTTCGACGACAACCGGCGCCACCACCGGACGACGGCGGAGTCGTTCCGGCGCATCGAGTTCCGGCTTGACCCGCCTGGCGGCGACATCGGGCTGTGGCGTGAGATCGAGCGGTTCCCCTTCGTGCCCGCCGACCCGCAACGGCTGGAACAGGATTGCTTCGAGGGCTACAACATCCAGGTAGCCGGCCTCGAACAGCGTTTGCGCGCGCTGGATTTCCCGAAGATCGTCATCGGGATATCCGGTGGGCTGGACTCGACGCACGCGTTGATCGTCGCCGCGCGGGCGATGGACCGCGAACAACGCCCGCGCAGCGACATTCTGGCGTTCACCCTGCCGGGCTTCGCCACCGGGGACCGCACCAAGCGCAACGCGATCGAGCTGTGCCGCGCCCTGGGTGTGACGTTCGCCGAGATCGACATTCGCGAGACCGCGCAGCTGATGCTCAAGGAGATCGATCACCCGTTCTCGCGCGGCGAGAAGGTCTACGACGTCACCTTCGAGAACGTCCAGGCCGGCTTGCGCACCGACTACCTGTTCCGGCTGGCCAACCAGCGCGGTGGCATCGTGCTGGGCACCGGCGACCTGTCCGAGCTGGGCCTGGGCTGGTCGACTTACGGTGTCGGCGACCAGATGTCGCACTACAACGTCAACGGCGGCGTGCCCAAGACGCTGATCCAGCACCTGATCCGCTGGGTGATTTCCTCGCAGCAGTTCGAGTCGAAGGTCAGCGAGGTGCTGCAGTCCGTGCTCGACACCGAGATCACGCCGGAGCTGGTTCCCAGCGGCGAAGAGGAAGAGCTGCAAAGCAGCGAGGCGAAAGTTGGCCCGTTTGCGCTGCAAGACTTTTCACTGTTCCACGTGCTGCGGTATGGATTCCGGCCGTCAAAGATCGCGTTTCTGGCCTGGCATGCGTGGAGCGATCCCGAGCAAGGCAACTGGCCGCCGGGATTTCCCGAAGACAAGCGTCCGTCGTACTCGCTCAAGGAAATCCGGCACTGGCTGCAGGTATTCGTGCAGCGGTTCTACTCGTTCAGCCAGTTCAAGCGTTCGGCATTGCCCAACGGGCCCAAGGTGTCGCACGGCGGCGCGCTGTCGCCGCGGGGTGACTGGCGCGCCCCCTCGGACATGTCCGCGCGCATCTGGCTCGACGAGATCGAACGCGAAATCCCCGAGGACTAGAGCGCGGCCGCCGCGGGCAAAGCGGCTAGGACGCGTTCTGAAGCGCCGTGTCGATCGCCTCGGCGTCCGGTGCGCAATCACCGGCGCCGGGAACCAGCGTCGCCAGCGCGCCGGCCGCGCAGGCGCGGCGTAGCGCGAGTCGCCGCTCACCCGCCGAGCCGGGATTGGGCGGCCAGTTCGCGGCCAGCACACCGGCGAACACGTCGCCGGCGCCGGTGGTGTCCACCGCGTCCACCGCGGGGGAGGGCACCGAGTACTCGCCGTCGGCGCCGGCGTAGCGCGCGCCGCGCGAACCCAGGGTGACCACCAGGTGTGCTGGGCGCCAAGGCCATTCGTTGGCCTCCTCTTCGTTGGTGATCACCACGTCGGCGGCGGCCGCCAGCTCGCCCAGCGAAGCGGGATCCTGGCCGGCCGGTGAGGCGTTCACGACGACGACCGCTCCGGCCGACCGGGCGTGTTGCGCCGCCGCGATCGCCGTGTCGACCGGAATCTCCAGCTGGGTCAACATCACATCGCAGTCTGCGACCACGCCGCGCGCGCGGTCATCGGTCAGCGTGAACCGCCCGTTGGCTCCCGGCGCCACGACGATGGTGTTCTCGGCGTAGGCATCGACGACGACGACGGCGGTGCCGCTGGGCCCGGGGATTTCCACGGCCCCGTCGAGCCCGACACCGTTGGCCCGCAGGTGGGCGCGCAACTGCTCGGCGGCCGGGTCGTCGCCGACGGCCCCGACGAACTGCACGCGCGCGCCCGCGCGCGCGGCTGCCACCGCCTGGTTGCCGCCCTTGCCGCCGGGGGCTTGTGTCATCGACGACGCCAACACCGTTTCGCCGGGCCGCGGGAGGGCGCCTACGCCCAGCGACAGATCGATGTTCACGCTGCCCACTACGCATACCCCTGCCATGGGGCCCGACGTTAGTCGCGTCGCGATGGCGATGCACACGTGGGGCACCGGCGCTTTGGACGCCCAATCGCGTCACGGCAAACGCATCAATATCTCGGCGTGCGCGCGCTAGTCTGCTGCGTGAGGAGCTGGATCCCGAGAAAAGGGGCAGGCAATTGACGACCAGCGAGCTAACCGATGCCGCACCCCGCATCGAACCCGGCCCGGCTCACCAGCCCGTCACGCGTACGCGCCAGCCGCGCAGCCGTTTCCGGTTCGGCATCCAATCCAAAATCCTGATCACCATGCTGCTCTCGAGCATTTTGGGCGTCGCGGTGATCGGTCTCATCGGAGCCGTGTCCGGCCGCACCGCATTGCGGGAAGTCGAATCCGAACGGCTCATCGAGATGCGCGAGTCCCAGAAGCGGGCAGTGCAGGCGTTGTTCAGGGAGCTGACGAGTTCGCTGATCGTGCAAAGTGGCGGTTTCGGCATCAACGAAGCGACGGCGAACCTCAGCACCGCCTTCGCCCAACTGGCCAACGCGAACATCACGCCGGCCGAAGAACAGACCCTGGTCAATTACTACGAAAACGACATGATCAAACCGATCAAACGGATCACCGGTAACGCGATCGATCTCAAGGCGGTGCTGCCGAGTTCCAACGCGCAGAAATACCTTCAGGCGCACTACACCGCGGCGCCCAGGCCGACGGCCGACTCGCCGCCCGCCGAGGACGCCGGCGACGGCAGCGCGTGGTCGGCCGCCAACGCCCGCTTCGACTTTTTCCTGCGCGGCATCGTCACGCGTTTCGATTACCGGGATGCGCTCCTGCTGGACATGCAGGGCAACGTCGTCTACAGCGTCATGAAGGGTCCGGATCTGGGGACCAACATTCTCACCGGTCCCTATCGCGGATCCAACCTGCGTGGCGCCTACCAAAAAGCCGTGGCGTCCAACGATGTCGACTTCGTCTGGATCACCGACTTTCAGCAGTATCAGCCGCAACTGGACACCCCCACCGCGTGGGTGGTGTCGCCGGTCGGCATGAACGGCAAATTCGAAGGGGTCATGGCCCTGCCGGTGCCGATCGGGAAGATCAACACGATCATGACCGCCAACAAGCATTGGGAAGCCGCGGGGATGGGTCCGGCCACCGAGACCTACCTGGCCGGCCCCGACGACCTGATGCGTTCCGACTCAAGGGTATTCATCGAAGACCCGAAACAATACCGGCACGAGGCCATCGAGGCCGGCACCCCGCCCGACGTCGTGGACCGGGCCCTGCGGCTGGGGGGCACCACGTTGGTCCAGCCGGTGCCGACCGCGGGTCTTCGCGCCGCGCAGCGCGGGGAAACCGGCGTCATGAGCGCCACCGACTACACGGGCAATCGAGAGTTGGAAGCCTACGCGCCGCTGGACATCCCCAACTCCGATCTGCACTGGTCGATCCTGGCGACCCGCGACAACTCCGACGCTTTTGCGCGGCTGGGCCGGTTCAGCAAGAACCTCGTGATCGCAGTCACGGCAATGATTTTCGCCATCTGTGTGGCCTCGATGTTCGTCGCCCAGGCGGCGGTGCGCCCGGTCCGGCGCCTCGAGGAGGGAACCCGAAAGATCAGCTCCGGCGACTACGACATCAACATCCCGGTGCGCACCCGCGACGAAATCGGCGATCTCACGGCGGCTTTCAACGAGATGAGCCGCAACCTCGCGATCAAGGAGGAGCTGCTCAACGAGCAGCGCCGCGAGAACGATCGCCTGATGCTGGCCCTGATGCCCGAGTCGGTGCTGCAGCGTTATCGCGAGGGCGAGGAGACCATCGCCCAAAAACATCAGGACGTCGCCATCATCTACGCCGACATCGTCGGCCTCGACGAAATGTTCACCGAGATGCCGGAAGACGAATTGGTGGGCACCGTCGACGAACTTTTCCGGCAGTTCGATTCGGCCGCAGAATCCCTTGGTGTCGAACGGATCCGCACGTTCCACAACGGTTATCTCGCCAGCTGTGGGGTCGTCACCCCGCGACTGGACAGCATCCACCGTGCCGTGGACTTCGCCCTCGAAATCGGCCGCATCATCGATCGGTTCAACAGCCAAAGCCGCCATCAGCTGGGCCTTCGCGTCGGCGTCAACACCGGCAACGTGGTCAGCGGATTGGTGGGCCGCTCCGGCCTGGTCTACGACATGTGGGGCGGCGCGGTGAGTCTGGCCTACCAAATGCACAGCGGCGCACCGCAGGCCGGCATTTATGTCAGCTCGCAGGTGTACGAAGCGATGCGCGATGTCCGGCAGTTCACTGCGGCGGGCACGATTTCGGTCGGCGGGACCGATCAGGCCATCTACCGGTTGCTGGAGCGGTGATGAACATCTTCGGCTCGTCATGGTTCTACTGGGCGGTCGGTATCGCGATCGGATTGCCGGTCGGGATGATCCTGCTGACCGAACTACACGATGCGCTGCTGCGCAGGCAAAGCCCCCTGGCCCGGCAGGTCGGATTGCTGCGCAACTACCTGCTGCCGCTCGCCGCGCTGTTGTTGCTCCTGGTTCAGGCCTCGGGGATTCCGGCCGGCGACATCCCGGTGCGCATCCTCACCACCGTGTTCGGCCTGCTGGTGGTGGTGCTGCTGTTGTCCGGGCTCAACGCGACCGTGTTCGAGCGGGCTCCCGAAAAGAGCTGGCGCAAAAGGCTTCCCACCATCTTCATCGACGTGGCCCGCATAGCGCTGATCTGCGTTGGCCTGGCGGTGATGTCGTCGTACATCTGGGGTGTGCGGATCGGCGGGGTGTTCACCGCGTTGGGCGTCACGTCGGTCGTCATCGGTCTGATGCTGCAGAACTCGGTCGGGCAGATCGTCTCGGGCCTGTTCATGCTGTTCGAGCAACCGTTCCGGATCGACGACTGGCTCGACACCGGCACCGCGCGCGGACGCGTCGTCGAGGTGAACTGGCGCGCCGTACACATCGACACCGGCAGCGGAATCCGGATCATGCCGAACGCGGCGCTGGCCACCACGTCGTTCACCAACCTCAGTCGCCCGCCCGGGCCGCACAAAGTGGCGATCACGACGACCTTCTCCGCCGCCGACGCGCCCGACCGGGTGTGCGCGGTGCTGTCGCGGGTGGCCCGGGCGCTGCCACAGCTCAAGCCCGGCAGCGTGCCTCGCTCGGTGCCCGTGGGCGCCGGCGAGTATCGCACGACGATCGGGTTGGACTCACCCGCCGACGCCGGCGCCGCGACGGCCACGTTCCTGCGGTGGGCCTGGTACGCCGCCCGACGGGAGAATCTGCACCTCGACGACGCCGATGACGACTTCTCGACGGTCGAACGCGTGGAGCACGCGCTGCACGAGGTGGTGGCGCCGGCGCTGCGGCTCAGCACCGAAGAACAGCGGTCATTGCGCTCCTCGGCGCGAATCGTCCGATACGGCACCGACGAGCTCGTGGAGGACGCCGGACAGGTGCCCACGGCGATGACGTTCCTGGTGGCCGGCCGGGTGCAGCTCACCGCCACCGCCGACGACGGGACGGTCGTGCCCATCAGCACCCTGTCCGAGGGGGCGTTCCTCGGACTGACGGCGTTGACCCGCCAACCCAACCTGGCCAGCGCGTATGCGGTCGAAGAGGTCACGGCGCTCGAAATCGACCGAGAACACATCGAGCATCTCGTGATGCGCGCACCGGCGCTGCTGCAGAACTTCGGCACCATCCTCGAGGAGCGGCGCAGCAAGGTGCGCACCGCCCGGCGCGGCGAGCGCGTCGGGTAGATCGGCCCGCGTCACCCGGGCTTTTGCGGCCGGATACCCTGGTTCAATGAGTCTGCAGGCACCATTGCGCAGCGGAGCGGCCCAACAGCGGGAGCCTGATTTGCGCCGGGAGGTGCACGACGCCGCCCGCCGCGCCCGCGTCGCCTCCCGTGTGCTGGCATTGTTGCCGACCGTCGCCAAAGACCAAGCGCTGCGCTCGGCGGCCGACGCCGTCACCGCCCACGCGGAATTGATCCTGTCCGCCAACGCCGAAGACGTCGAGGCCGCCCGCGCCGCCGGAACGCCGACCGCGATGCTCGACCGACTGGCCTTGGATACCAAGCGAGTTGAGGGCATCGCGGCGGGCCTGCGTCAGGTCGCCGGGCTCCCCGATCCCGTCGGGGAGGTGTTGCGCGGCTACACGCTGCCGAACGGGCTGCAGCTGCGCCAGCAGCGGGTCCCGCTCGGCGTCGTCGGAATGATCTACGAGGGCCGACCCAACGTGACCGTCGACGCGTTCGGCTTGGCGTTGAAGTCCGGCAACGCCGTGCTGTTACGCGGCAGCTCGTCGGCGACCCGGTCCAACCAGGCGCTGGTGCAGGTGTTGCGGGCGTCGCTGGTCAGCGAGGACCTGCCGGCCGATGCGGTGCAGCTGCTTTCGTCCGACGACCGCGCCACGGTGACGCATCTGATCCAGGCGCGTGGCCTGGTCGACGTGGTGATCCCGCGCGGCGGAGCCAACCTGATCAACGCAGTGGTCCGCGACGCGCAGGTGCCCACGATCGAAACCGGGGTCGGCAATTGTCACGTATACGTCCACGAGGGCGCCGATCTGGACGTCGCGGAGCGGATCCTGCTGAATTCCAAGACGCGTCGGCCGAGCGTCTGCAACGCCGCGGAGACGCTGCTCGTCGACGCCACGATCGCCGAGGAGGCGTTGCCGCGTCTGGTGACCGCCCTGCAAGACGCCGGCGTGACCGTGCATGGGGGCTTTTCCCAGGACGCACACGAGGACGATCTGCGGCGCGAGTACTTGTCGATGGACATCGCGGTGGCGGTGGTCGACGGTATCGACGCCGCGATCGCCCACATCAACGAGTACGGCACCGGCCACACCGAGGCCATCGTGACCACCAATATGGCTGCGGCGCAACGGTTTACCGACGCTATCGACGCCGCGGCGGTGATGGTGAACGCGTCCACGGCGTTCACCGACGGGGAGCAATTCGGTTTCGGAGCCGAAATCGGCATCTCCACCCAGAAATTGCACGCCCGCGGTCCCATGGGGCTGCCCGAACTGACCTCGACCAAATGGATCGCGTGGGGAGACGGACAGACGCGTCCGGCCTGAGATCCCCGTGCAGAAAGCGTTTTAGGAGAACCGATTGTGAGTGTGCCCGCCCGGTCAAAGCCGCTGTTCGAGGACATCGACGACGTCTCGCGGCGGTTGGCCGAGACCGGCTACCTGCCCGACACCGCCACCGCGACGGCCGTGTTCCTGGCCGACCGCCTCGGCAAGCCGTTGTTGGTGGAGGGCCCGGCCGGCGTGGGCAAGACCGAATTGGCCCGCGCCGTGGCCCAGGCCACGGGGTCGGGCCTGGTGCGCCTGCAGTGCTACGAGGGGGTCGACGAGGCCCGCGCGCTCTACGAATGGAACCACGCCAAGCAGATTTTGCGCATCCAGGCCGGCTCCGGGGACTGGGACCAGACCAAGGACGACGTGTTCAGCGAGGAGTTCCTGCTGCAGCGTCCGCTGCTGACCGCCATTCGGCGCACCGAGCCCACGGTGCTGCTCATCGACGAGACCGACAAGGCCGACATCGAGATCGAGGGCCTGCTGCTGGAGGTGTTGTCCGACTTCGCCGTGACCGTGCCCGAACTGGGCACGATCACCGCCGAGCGCACGCCCCTGGTGGTGCTGACCTCCAACGCGACCCGCGAACTGTCCGAGGCGCTCAAGCGTCGCTGCCTGTTCCTGCACATCGACTTTCCCAGCCCCGATTTGGAACGCCGCATCCTGTTGTCCCGCGTTCCCGAGCTGCCCGCACACCTGGCCGAGGAGCTGGTGCGCATCATCGGCGTGCTGCGCGGGATGCAACTCAAGAAGGTGCCGTCCATCGCCGAGACCATCGACTGGGGCCGCACGCTGCTCGCGCTGGGCCTGGACACCATCGACGACGCGGTCGTCGCCGCCACACTGGGCGTGGTGCTCAAGCATCAATCCGACCAACAGCGCGCGGCCGGCGAGCTGCGGCTTAACTAGGAACACCGCCATGGCCGCCCGCCGCATACGCCCCTCCCGGCCGCTCGCCCCGCACGGGCTGCCCGGGCACCTGGTCGGCTTCGTGGAAGCGCTTCGGGCAGCGGGGATTTCGGTCGGCCCGTCGGAGACGGTGGACGCCGGCCGGGTGATGGCCACCCTCGGTCTGGGCAACCGCGAGGTGCTGCGCGAGGGGATCGCGTGCGCGGTGTTGCGCCGGTCGGATCATCGCGAAACGTATGACGCCATGTTCGACCTGTGGTTCCCGGCGGCGCTGGGCGCGCGCGCGGTGGTCGCCGAGGACGAGGCCGACGACACCCCAGACGACAACGCGTTGCCACCCGACGACGTCGAGGCGATGCGCCAGATGCTGCTGGATCTGCTGGCCGACAACCCCGATCTGGCCGACATGGACGAGCGCCTGGTGGCGATGATCGCCCGCATCGTAGAGGCCTACGGGAAATACAGTTCCAGCCGGGGCCCGTCCTTCTCGTCCTACCAGGCGCTCAAGGCGATGGCCCTGGACGAACTCGAGGGCAAGCTGCTGGCCGGGCTGCTCGCCTCCTACGGCGACGAACCCACACCCACACAGGAGGAGATCGCCAAAGCCCTTGCGGCGCAGCGGATCACCCAGCTGCGCAAGATGGTCGACGCTGAGACCAAGCGGCGGACCGCGGAGCAACTGGGCCGCGATCACGTCCAGATGTACGGCATACCCCAGCTTTCCGAGAACGTCGAATTCCTGCGCGCCTCCGGCGAGCAGCTGCGCCAGATGCGCCGGGTGGTCGCGCCGTTGGCGCGGACCCTGGCGACCCGGCTGGCCGCGCGCCGGCGGCGCAGCCGCGCCGGGTCGATCGATCTCCGCAAGACGCTGCGCAAGTCGATGTCCACGGGCGGGGTGCCGATCGACGTGGTGCTGGCCAAGCCGCGCCCCGCCCGGCCCGAACTGGTGGTGCTGTGCGACGTCTCCGGCTCGGTCGCCGGCTTCAGTCACTTCACCCTGCTTCTGGTACACGCTCTGCGCCAACAGTTCTCGCGCGTTCGCGTGTTCGCGTTCATCGACACCACCGACGAAGTGACCCACATGTTCGGGCCCGAGGCCGACCTGGCCGTGGCCATCCAGCGGATCACCCGCGAGTCGGGCGTCTACAGCCGCGACGGCCATTCCGACTACGGCAACGCGTTTGCGTCTTTCGTGCAGGCGTTCCCGAACGTGCTCTCCCCGCGCACCTCGCTGTTGGTGCTGGGGGATGGCCGCACCAACTACCGCAACCCGGAAACCGAGCTGCTGTCGCACATGGTGACCGCCAGCCGGCACGCACACTGGCTGAACCCCGAGCCCAAGCATCTGTGGGGAAGCGGCGACTCGGCGGTGCCGCGCTATCAAGAGGTCATCGCCATGCACGAATGCCGGTCCGCCAAGCAGTTGGCCGCGGTGATCGACCAGCTGCTGCCCGTGTGAGGTCGCTGCTGCCCGTGTGAGGCCACGGCTGCCCGTGGGAGGTCCTGGCCGCACCTCTTGTCACACCAGTCACGGCAGTCTCCGTCCGAGACGACACTGCTTGCGCCCACCTCCGAGCGACAAGCCGGCCCGCCTCCGGTGTTGTCGCTCGGAGGTGGGCACAAGGCATGCGACCCCGAGCGGGGACTGATGGGGCGCATGTGACGACAGCTCGGACAGGCCCTGATCACCGCCTCAAGTAAGCTGGCACATCGTGCAAAAGCAGCTTCGCAGGTTAGGAGTGATGGGTGGGACGTTCGACCCCATCCATTACGGCCACCTGGTTGCCGCCAGTGAGGTCGCCGACCTGTTCGACCTCGACCAAGTCGTGTTCGTGCCCAGCGGCCAGCCCTGGCAGAAGGACCGCGACGTCTCCGCCGCCGAGGACCGCTATCTGATGACGGTGATCGCCACGGCGTCCAATCCCCGGTTCTCGGTGAGCCGGGTCGACATCGACCGCGCCGGCCCCACCTATACCAAGGACACGCTGCGCGACCTGCGCGCGCTGAACCCGGATTCCCAGCTGTTCTTCATCACCGGCGCCGACGCGCTGGAATCCATCCTGTCCTGGCAAGGCTGGGAGGAACTGTTCGACCTGGCCCGCTTCGTCGGCGTCAGCCGCCCCGGCTACGAGTTGAGCCACGACCACATCACCGGCGTCCTGGGCGAGCTCGCCGATGACGCGTTGACGCTCGTCGAGATTCCGGCGCTGGCGATTTCGTCGACCGACTGCCGCCGCCGCGCCGAGGAGCACCGTCCGCTGTGGTACCTGATGCCCGACGGCGTCGTGCAGTACGTCTCCAAGCGGCGGCTCTACAGCAAGCCGGGCGGCGAGGAGCCCAGGTGAGCGCCACGCGGGAAGCCATCGACATGGCGACGGTGGCCGCCGGCGCCGCCGCCGCGAAGCTCGCCGACGACGTCGTCGTCATCGACGTCTCCGCCCAGCTCGCCATCACCGACTGCTTCGTGATCGCCTCGGCGTCCAACGAGCGACAGGTCAACGCCATCGTCGACGAGGTCGAGGAGAAAATGCGCAAGGCGGGCTACAAACCCGCGCGGCGCGAGGGCACCCGCGAAGGCCGCTGGACGCTGCTGGACTATCGCGACATCGTCGTCCACATTCAGCACCAGGACGACCGCGACTTCTATGCCCTGGACCGGTTGTGGAGCGACTGCCCGGTGGTGCCGGTGGACCTGGACGAGCGCGGCGGGGACTCCGAAGACTCGAGCGCGCAATGAAGATTCGTCGGCTGATCATGTTGCGGCACGGGCAAACCGAGTTCAACGCCGGCAGCCGGATGCAGGGCCAGCTGGATTCCGAACTCAGCGAACTCGGACGGGCGCAGGCCATCGCCGCCGCCGAGGTGCTGGGCAAGGTGCAGCCGTTGCTGATCGTGTCGTCGGACCTGCATCGCGCCTACGACACCGCGGTCAGGCTGGGGGAGGTGACCGGCTTGGCGATCCGGGTGGATCAGCGGCTGCGGGAGACGCATCTGGGTGACTGGCAGGGATTGACCCATACCGAGGTCGACGCGCAGGCCCCCGGCGCCCGATTGGCCTGGCGCGAAGACGCCACCTGGGCCCCGCATGGCGGCGAAAGCCGGGTGGACGTCGCGGCGCGCAGCGTGCCGTTGGTCGCCGAACTGGCCGCCGCCGAGCCGGAATGGGGTGATCCCGACGGGCCGGACCGCCCGGTGGTGCTGGTGGCCCACGGCGGGCTGATCGCCGCGCTGTCGGCCGCGTTGTTGAAGCTTCCCGTCGGCAACTGGCCGGTTCTGGGTGGCATGGGCAACGCCAGCTGGGTTCAGCTTTCCGGCCATTCCGGCGACGAGGACGACGAATTCGAGAGCATCCGCTGGCGTCTGGACGTATGGAACGCCTCGGCACAGGTGTCCAACGATGTCCTCTGAACAACGTCCCACACTGCTGATCTTCGCCGACTCGCTGGCCTACTATGGCCCCACCGGCGGCCTACCAGCCGACGATCCCCGCATCTGGCCGAACATCGTTGCCGCCCAATTGGATTGGGATGTGGAACTGATCGGTCGCATCGGCTGGACGTGTCGGGACGTCTGGTGGGCGGCAACCCAGGACCCGCGGGCGTGGGCGGCGCTACCGCGCGCGGGAGCCGTCATCTTCGCCACCGGCGGCATGGATTCGCTGCCGTCGGTGCTGCCCACCGCGCTGCGTGAGCTGATCCGCTACGTGCGACCGCCGTGGCTGCGACGGTGGGTGCGCGACGGCTACGGGTGGCTGCAGCCCAGGCTCTCCCCGGTGGCCAGGCCCGCCCTGCCGCCGCACCTGAGCGCCGACTATCTCGAACAGACTCGTGGGGCAATCGATTTCAACCGCCCCGGGATCCCGATCGTGGCCTCGCTGCCGTCGGTGCACATCGCCGACACCTACGGCCGGGCCCACCACGGTCGGGCGGGGACCGTGGCCGCCATCACCGCGTGGGCGCAAAGCCACGATGTACCGCTGGTCGATCTCAAAGCCGCTGTCGCAGAACACGTGATGAACGGACGGGGAAACCCCGACGGAATCCATTGGAATTTCGAGGCCCACCAGGCGGTCGCGGAGCTGATGCTCAAGGCGCTCGCCGAGGCCGGCATCTCGAACGAGAAACCCCGCGGGTAGCGCTCGTGACTGTCGTGGTGGTGACCGACTCGTCGGCCCGTCTGCCGGCCGACCTGCTCGACAAGTGGGGGATACGTGTTGTGCCCCTGCACATCCTGCTCGACGGCACCGACCTGCGTGACGGCGTGGACGACATTCCGGGTGACATCCACAAGCTGGCGGCGACCACCGCGGCGGCGACCCCGGCCGAACTCGCCGACGCGTACCAACAGGCGCTGGCCGACAGCGGCGCCGATGGTGTGGTGGCCGTGCACATTTCGTCGGCGCT
The DNA here is from genome assembly GCF_000276825.1 of Mycobacterium paraintracellulare. Taxonomy (NCBI): domain Bacteria; kingdom Bacillati; phylum Actinomycetota; class Actinomycetes; order Mycobacteriales; family Mycobacteriaceae; genus Mycobacterium; species Mycobacterium paraintracellulare. The sequence goes on from NC_016948.1 coordinate 1,639,897, forward strand.
GTCGGGAACCTGCCGGGCCGCCGAGCGCACCGCGGCCGACCTGGATCCCAACGTGCGGGTCATCGACTCCAAATCGGCGGCGATGGGCACCGGATTCGTTGCCCTGGCCGCCGCCCGGGCGGCGGCCACGGGCGGTGACCTGAACACCGTCGCGGATGCTGCCCGCGAGGCCGTGGCCCGCGGACACGCCTTCATCGTGGTGCACCGGCTGGACAACCTGCGCCGCAGCGGCCGCATCGGGGGCGCCAAGGCCTGGCTGGGCACCGCGTTGGCGCTCAAACCGTTGTTGCGTATCGATGACGGGAAACTCGTTCTGGCCCAACGGGTCCGGACTATCAGTCACGCGACGGAGGCGATGATCGACCGGGTCTGCCAGGTCGTCGGCGACGGCACCGCAGCCCTGGCGGTGCACCACGTCAACAACCCGGACGGCGCCACCGAGGTGGCGACGGCGCTGGGCAAGCGGCTACCGGCGTGTGAGCCCGCGATCGTCACCGAGCTGGGACCGGTGCTGGCGCTGCACGTCGGCGCGGGCGCGGTCGCGGTGAGCGTGGCGCTCGCCGAAGCTTAGTGGCGATCGCAAGCGCGGCGTAGCCGGGCGCTGCGGGTCGCCACCATCGGCCTAGGCGCTGACCGGCCGTCGCGCGTTGTCGCCGCGCGGGTGAACAACCTGCGGCCACCAGAACCACCGCCCGAGCAGGGTAGCGATCGACGGCATCAGCAGTGTGCGCACGATCAGCGTGTCGAGCAGCAGACCGATGCAGACCGTCGACCCGAACTGACCGAGCACGCGCAGATCGCTCCCCAGCATGGACGCCATGGTGAACGCGAACACCAGACCCGCGGCCGTCACCACCCCACCGGTCCCGGCCATCGACCGAATGATCCCGGTCTTGAGGCCGTGATGGATCTCTTCCCTGAACCGGGACACCAGCAGCAGGTTGTAGTCGGATCCCACGGCCAACAGGATGATGACCGCCAGCGCCATCACGATCCAGTGGATATTGATGCCGAACAAATCCTGCCAAATCAGCACGGACAGACCGAAAGACGCCGCGATCGAGCTGGCAGCGGTGCCGACGATGACCAGCGCGGCCACCACGCTTCGGGTCAGCAGCAGCATGATCATGAAGATCAGCGTCAGTGACGCGATGACGGCGATCATCAGGTCGTACTTCTCACCGTCAGCCATGTCCTTGAACGTCGCGGCGGTTCCGCCGAGATACACCTTGGCGTCGGCCAGCGAGGATTGCTTCAGCGCCTCCTGCGCGGCGGTGCGTTCGGCCGCCACCCGTTCGATTCCCTCCGGCGTCATCGGATCGTCCTGGTGGGTGATGAAGAATCGCGCCGACTTACCGTCCGGCGACAAGAACATGCGCAGACCCGTCTGGAAGTCGGGGTTGTCAAAGGCTTCTGGTGGCAGGTAGAAGAAGTCGTCGTTCTTCGACTGATCAAAGCTCTGACCCATGACGATCCCGGTGTTGCTCATCGCCTCCATCTGGTCGATCATCGCCTTGAACGTCTGATAGAGCGTCAGCGTGATGCCTCTGGTCGTTTTCAAAGTGGCGATCAGCGTGGGAAACAGCTCGGTCAGGTCGCGTGACGCTTTGGCGGTGTGCGTGATGTCGGTCGTCAAATAGTGGAACTGCTCGGCCAATTGGTCGAACCCGTCGAACGTGTCGAACAAAGATCGCAGCCCGATGCACACGGGAATGTCGTAGCAGTGCTTCTCCCAGTAGAAGTACGTGCGGACCGGCCGGAACGTGTCGTCGAAATCGGCGATGTGGTCGCGCAGGCTGTCGGTGATCTGCGACGTCACCTGCGTGGTCTTGGCGCTGTCGTCGGCGGCGTTGGCCAAATCGAGCGACACCTCGTACTGGCGCTGCGTGGTGTCGATTTGGGTCTGCAAGTCATCAGCCATTTTGAGGATGTCGTTCATGCGCTCCTTGAGAAAGCCCATGTTCTGCATCGTCGTCTGGCTCTGGACGCTGTTCTGGAACGGAATCGAGCTGTGCTGAATCGGGATGCCCAGCGGCCTGGTGATGTCCTGAACCATGGCGATGCCGAGCGTGCGCATCTCGTTTTTCGCCACCCGGTCCAATACCAGCATGTCGGCCGGGTTTCGCATGTCATGGTTGGATTCGACCATCAACAAGTCGGGGTTCATCCGGGCCTCGGAGAAGTGCCGATTCGCGGCTTCTTGCCCTTGATTGGCGGGGGCTGACAACGGCAGGTAGTGACGGTCGTTGTAGCTGGGCTTGAAGCCCGGCAGTGCCACCATGCCGACCAGGACGATGGCGGCGCTGACGGCCAAAATCGGTGCGGGCCAACGCACTACCGCGGTGCCCACCCGGCGCCACAGTCGCCCTCGCTTCGCCTGCCTTTCGAAGAAGTGGAAGCGACTGCCGACGAAGACGACCGCGGGGCCGAGGGAAAGCCCGGCGAGCACCACGACCAGCATGCCGATCGCCACCGGCGCGCCCATGGTGTTGAACCAGGGCAGGCGGGTAAAACTCAGGCAGTAGGTCGCTCCCGCGATCGTCAGTCCGGAGCCCAGGACGACCGGGGCGACGCCCTTGAATGTGGTGTAGTAAGCCGTTTCTCGGTCCTCACCGGCGGCCAACGCTTCTTGATATCGCCCGACGAGGAAGATGCCGTAGTCAGTTCCCGCGGCGATCGCCAGCATGGTGAGGATGTTGGCGGCGAACGTGGTGAGCCCGAATGCGTTGTTATAGGCCAGAACCGCGACGACGCCCCGCGCACACGCCAGCGCCACGAAGGTCATGAAAAGCTGGATCAGCGTCGTGACGATCGACCGGTAGACCAGCAGCAGCATGATCGCGATCGCGCCCAGAGTGAACAGCGTGATCTTGGCCAGGCTGGCGTTACCGATGATGTGCATGTCGTCGGATAGCGCCGCGGGGCCGGTGACATAGGCCTTCACGCCGGGTGGCGCCTTGTTCTCATCGATCACCTTGCGGACGGCGTCCACGGAGTCGTTGGCCTGCGTGGTGCCCTGATTACCGGCGAGGTTCACCTGCACGTACGCGCCCTTGGCGTCGGCGCTCTGCGCTCCCGCAGCGGTCAGGCGGTCGCCCCAGAAGTCCTGGATGTGCTGGATGTGCGCGGGATCCTTGCGCAGGTCTCGGATCAGCTTGTCGTAGTACTTGTGCGCGTCCGGGCCCAGCGGCTGCTGACCCTCCAGGACGATCATCACGGTGCTGTTCGAGTTGAATTCGTGGAAGTTACTGCCCAGCCGCATCATCGCCTTCATCGACGGCGCGTCCAGGGGAGTCATCGGCGCCGAATGCGCCTCGCCGACCACTTCCAGGGAGGGGACCAGGACGTTCACCAAGACGGTGATCACTAACCAGCCCAGGATGATCGGGATCGCAAAGATGCGGATCGCGTGGGGGAGGTAGGGGCGGTGGCCGCGCTCGGCCTTCGACAGGCCGCGAGTGCTGATCGGGCCGGTGGCTGCGTCGTCTTCGGCGCTTCTGGCGCCGGAATCGGTCTCGTTGTTCACATTGCTCATGCGGACTTCACCAGGCAGAAGGTCTGGGCGTTATGGCCGTCGGAGTTCTGGTTGTCGCGGACGACGCCGTCCACGGTGATCTTGCAGTTGATCGTGGGGCCGTTGCTTTGCGCCATGATGTTGGCGCTCACCGAGGGCAACGTGGTCGAGATCGTCGTCGACCACGGCAGCGGCGCGTTGTCGACCTGATGCGTGTTGGCGTTCTCGTCCCAATAGTTGATGTTTGCCGTGGTGCCCGGGGCGCCGGAAATCTCGTAGACGACGACCTTCGGGTTGAACTGCACGATTTCGATCCCCTTGCCGGCGTTCGCGTTGAGATCTTCCGAGCCGAAGAGCTTGTGCAGCCGTGACACCACGAGTGCAGACAAAGCCAAAACGACCACCAGCAGCAGCGGGATCCACGCCTTTTGCAGCACGCGGGTCAAGACACCGGGGCGAGGACTTGATTTCGGATCAGCCATCACCCGACCGCCTTTCGCCCACCGCTTCGGGCCTCGCCGCAAAGCTCACCAACCATCGCCGACGACATCGATGTCAACGGAAAATTTGCTCAGCTAGGCATCCTAACCATAGTGCACGCAAGCGTTCCTCCTGGGGCGGCCGGCTGTGGCGAACGGCATAGGCCCTATCGGGCGAGCCGGCCGGTGACCGGCGGCAAATCCGCCAGCGTCACGATGCCCGGCCTGGCCGCCACCACCGCCGGGACGGCGTTGGTCACCGGCATCGCGGTGTAGATCATTCCCAATCCCATGAACCCGGGCTCCGTCCAGTCCTTGGGCGGCAGGCAGTGCAGAACCGTGCGCATGTTGGGCAGGCCGAACACCTGAATGACGTGCCCGTGCTCGAGTGGTTTGGGCGGGACGACATGGTTGCCCATGGTCCAGTTGAACCCGACGCTGACGACGTTGCGATCGCCGACCCAGCCGCGGTGGTAGCCGTAGACGCTGCCGACGGTTCCGGCGGGAATCTTCATGAACCCCAGATCCGAGTCGCCGGTCGCCGCGGTGAACGTGACGTCGAAGGTCATCTTGTCCAGCTTCGCGCCGATCGCGTCGGCCATCATCGCGGCCGACTCGGCGAAGACCTCGCTCTCCCGGCGCACACTGTCGGCCAGCCCCGGGGTGTCGGGGTCTTGCGAGAACCCCATGGCGGTTTGGGTTTCGGCCGATTCGTAGGTCGAGCAGTCCACCGACTCGGTGATGCGAATCTCGTCGACGCGCTCGCACGAGGCGGACAGCACCATGCCGACCATGTTGGTCATGCCCGGGTGCGCGCCGCTGCCGAAGATCGTCGAATTGCCGCGTCGGCAGGCGTCTTCGATTCGCTTGCGGTCCTGCGGCGTCTGCTTGCCGCCGGTGATCCAGGCCGCGCTGGTGCACACGTTGACCCCCGATTCCAGCAGCCGCACCAGCTCGTCGATGTCGGGCCACAACGGGTTGTAGCAACACGCGTCGGCGCCCAGGGCGATCAGCGCGTCGATGTCGTTAGTGGCCTGCACCCCGGTCGGCTCCGGCCAGCCCGCCAATTCGGCGGCGTCGACCCCGACCTTCTCCTCGCCGTGGGCGTACACGCCGACGAGTTCCATGTCGGGCCGCCCGATGATGGCGTGCAGCGAGCGCCGCCCGATGTTCCCGGTCGTCCACTGGATGACGCGTAGGGGACGGTCAGTGCTGGTTGCGCTCATCGTGGCTCCTTTGCCGCTGCGGGGGTGGAACCATTATGCGAAGCGCGCTACCGGCAGGCGCGCGCGCGTCCACCGGGCGGGCTCAGGCGTCCAAACGGGCGAATTGGTGCTGGCTGTACTGCTCCACGCAGGCGGCGCGCCGGATCTTGCCGCTTGTCGTGGTCGGAATGGACCCGGGCGGTACCAGGACGAGGTCCCCGACATTCACGCCGTGGTTATTGGAAATCGCCGAGGTGACGTCGGTTTTGATGGAGGTGAGCCAGTGCCTGACGTCGTGGGTCTCCCCGCTGGAATCGCCACGCTTCTTCAGCTCGATGACCGTGACCAGCTTCTCGGTGCTGTTCACCGGCACCGAGATCGCCGCGACCCGACCACCCGTGATCTCTTGGACCGTCGCCTCGATGTCCTCGGGATAGTGGTTGCGCCCGCGGATGATCAGCAGGTCCTTCATGCGGCCGACAATGAACAGCTCGCCGGAGTGGATGAAACCCAGGTCGCCGGTCCTCAGCCAGGGACCGTCGGGCGTCCCCGGTGACGGGTCGACGAGCGTGGCGCCGAAGCATCGCTGCTCGGCCGGCGTTTTGCGCCAGTATCCGTCGGCGACGTTCTCGCCGTGCACCCAGATCTCGCCGACCGCGTCGGGCGGGCATTCGCGGCTCGTGTCGCTGTCGACGATCCGGAGCATGGGCGACTGCGGCACGCGGTACTTGACGAGCGCCGTCGCTTTCGCGGTCGCCGTTCCCCTTCCGGGTGCGCACGGCCGAACGCGGCCCGCCCCGAGCTCTTCGGCGTCGAAGTGGCCCGCCGGCGCGGATTCACTCCACGTGCCGGTCGCCACGAAGACGGTCGCCTCGGCCAAGCCGTATGAGGGACGCATCATGTGGTCCCGGAAATTGAAGTGCGCGAACCGATCCACGAAACGGTGCAGGGTGGCCGCCTCGACACGCTCCGCGCCGCTGATGATGCCCAGCACGTCGCCGAGGTCCAGGCCGGCCAGGTCTTTGTCGGTGGTCTTGCGGGCGGCCAGGTCGAAGGCGAAGTTGGGCGCCGACGACCAGGTGTGCGGATGTTCGGCCAGCGTTCGCATCCACCTGGCCGGCCTCTCCAAGAACGCGACCGGACTCGTCAGCTCGGCGCGGTGGCCGCTCAGGATGGGCGCGCAGACGCCCAGCACCAGACCCATGTCGTGGTAGAAGGGCAACCACGACACGATCGTGGCCTCGGTCGGAAACTTGGTTCCGAAGTCCACGAAGAAGCTGCGCATCAGCTGTTCGAAATTGGCCTCGAGGTTTCGATGCGAAATCATCACCCCGGTCGGCGTTCGGGTCGAACCCGAGCTGTACTGCAAATACGCGACGGTCGGCAAATCATCCGTCGGAACGTTTGCTTCGCCCTCGACATCGAGGTTCATCGAATCGATTTCGACGATCTTGGGGACATCGTCCATGCGTGCCCGGTCGACGTATTCGGCGACATCCTCCGCGACGTCGGACGTCGTGAGAACCACCGACGGCGACGTGTCGGCGAGGACCGCGCTGACCCGCGCATCACTGGAACCGCGATGCGGCAGCGGCAGCGGCACGGCGATGAGCCCGGCCTGCATAGACCCCAGGAACGCCGCGATGTAATCCAGGCCCTGGGGCGCCAGGATCACCGCCCTGTCGCCGACCGACCCGTGCGGGCCGAGGTCCCGTGCCACATTGAGTGTGCGGCGCGAGACTTGCGACCACGTGAGCGTCTCGCGCACACCGTCCCAGTCGTGCTGGTAGTCGGTGAACGTGTAGGCAACGTCGTGGGGCCGCAGGCTGGCGCGTCCGTGCAGCATGGCGAGGATCGACGACTGAGACATAGGCGCGCTCAGTCGGTAACTTCGCTTGCGCCGTGCGAGAACACGGACGTGGCACCGGCGAGGATCTGCGAGAGCGGGTCGGCGTCGCCGCCGAAGGTCGCCTGGTTGGCCGGCGCGGTGACCTCCGCCGGGTCGAAGCCGTGCACCGGGTCCACCTGAACCGGGGCGGTCGACGGGTCGTCGTTTCGCGAGTAGCCCGCATTCACGCGGGGAATCAGGATCGCGTCGAGCTTGTTCAGCGTGTCCTCGTCAATCCCGACGTATTTCAGCGGCATGACCAGCGGAAGGTGCTTTTCCGGAACCATGATCGTCGTGTCTTTCGCGCCCCTGGAGTTGATCGTCGTCCTGATGTTCTGCGGCGGCACCATGCTCGGGTTCGTGAAGGCCACCGCCGTGTGACCGGTGGCGAGGCCGAGCAGCGTGTTGGCGAGCGCGAACATGTTGTCCGGCCGGTCGGGGAAGTCCGCGATCGAGTCGTACGCGGCCACGAACCTGTTTGTGTCGTACTGGCTCTCATACGGCGGCGGCATGGTGTAGTCGAGCGCGGGGACGACGCTGCCGACCGGGAACATGGCGGTCAGGAAACTCTGACCGAAGGCGTGACGCCCGATCGGATCGCCGAACGTGGCGAAGTTGAGCTTGTCGGGCGGGGGAGCGGTCGGGTCGTTCGCCAGCCGAGCCTGCACGCCGTCGACCACGAACGCGCCCTCCGACAAGCCGATCGCCGTACCCGGGCGGCCGGTGCGGATCGCCGCATCGAGGTTGTCGATTCCCACGTCCACCGACTCGCCGACGCTGGGGCCGTCCGCGCCCAGCCCCGGGAACTGCTCATCGAGCTTGCCGATGCCCGGGAAGAGCCGCTCCAGCACGTGCCCCTGAACCTGGCCCGCCGGGTAACGGACGATTTCGCGCTTCTGACCGGGGAACCATTGGGCGCCCTCCTGACGGATGTACTCGTCGTAGGGGATGCCCAGAACGTGAGCGCCGCCGAGCGCGAACGCAGTCTGGTCGCCCGGGGCCCCCGGAGTCGGCGGACCGCCGATGGGCGACTCGTCGGCGGTCGCGGTATTGACGCCGAAACACCCTGTGGCACCGACGGTTACCAGCGCCGTCACTCCCGCGAGTAGTTTCTTCATCCCTACTCCTGACCGCTCGAATTCGCCTCGTAGTCTCACATACATCATGTGCAGGTGCTAACCGGGCCGCGGCTCGGCGCGTCCATCCAGTGACGGTTTTGGCGACGGCACGCCCCCCTGTGACGGCCACCAGTTCGCCCGTCCGACCAGCGCGGCGATGGCGGGAACGGTGATGGTGCGCACCAAGAAGGTGTCCAGCAATATGCCCACCCCGATCACGAAACCGCCCTGGACCACGGTGCTGATGCTGGAGAACAAAAGGCCACACATCGAGGCCGCAAAGATCAGACCCGCCGCGGTGATCACGCCGCCCGTCGAGCCCAGCGTCCGGATGATGCCGTAACGCATGCTGTGTCCAGACTCCTCGCGCATTCGCGAGACGAGCAGCATGTTGTAGTCGGCCCCCACCGCGACCAACACCACGAATGCCAGCGGGGGCACACTCCAATGCAATTGCTGGCCCAATAGATATTGAAATACCAGCACGCCGATGCCCACCGCCGACAAATACGAAATGACCACGGAAGCAACCAGATACAGCGGCGCGACAACCGCGCGCAGCAGGGCGATCAAGGTTAAAAGGACGACGATGAGCGTCACCGCGATGATGAACCGGATATCGTGCTGGTAGTAGTCACGCGTGTCCTTCAGCGCGACGGTATATCCGGCCATCGACACGGTGGCGTCCGCCAACGCGGTATTCGGCTGCGCTCCACGAGCCGCCGCGATGATCGCGTTGACCTGATCCATGGCTTCCGTGCTGAACGGATTCAGTTTGGTTTGAACCAAATACCGCACCGAGTGGCCGTCCGGCGAAATGAAGACCTTGGCCGCCTTCTGAAACTGCTCCAATTGCAGCAGCTGGGGCGGGATATTGAACCCGGCCATTGCCGGATGTGCCGCATCGCGTTTCAGTGACAACAGAAACGCCGCCGACTCGTTGAGTCCGCTACCGAGCTGCTTGAGTTGGTCGACGAGTTGAGCAACGGCGTCGGCCACCTGGCGGCTGCCACCGGCCAATCGGTTCGCGCCGTCTTGCACAGTGTTCAGATTCGTTTGCATGCCACCGGGTTTGTCCAACCCCATGGAGTGCAACACCTTGGTGAGCTTGGCCAGCGAGGCGCGCACGCGGTCGGTCGACGCCTTGAGCGTCCGTTTGTCCGGGGACTCCTGCAGTCGATGGGCCAACTCGTTGATCGCATCGAGGTCCGCTTGGTTTTGCGGGCCGACCAGTTGCTCGAACGCCCCGCGGGTGTCGCTGCACGACGGATCGGCATCGCATCGCGGGTTGCCCTGCAGCGCCGCCAGCACCGGGCCTATCCAGGCGAAGACGTTCTTGGCCGCCGAGAAGTTCCAACCCATGGAATTGCTGATCGCGTTGACATGGTCGACGAGCTGGGCCGTGAGGTCGACCTGTTTCACCAGCGCGTCGCCGCTGTACTGGTTCTTCGCCGACGCGAAGGCGCTCTCCAGTTCCTGCACACTCGCGGCGAGCTGGACGACCTGGCCTCGCACGTTGCCGAGGTTGTCGGCCAGCGTGCCCGCGCCGGCGACCAACCGGTTGAGGTCGCCTGTGTGATCTTTGATCAGGGTGGACCCGTCCGCCAGCAGGGTGCCGATGGCACCGGCCTGATACGTCGCCCGGAATTGTTCCGGCACATTGCCGGTCGGGCGCGTGATGCCGCTGACGGCAGCAACATTCGGCAGTTGGCTGACCCGGTCCGCCATCTGTTCCAGGTCCGCGAGGGCCTTGGGCGTGCGCAGGTCATGCGGCGATTGGACCAGGATGTATTGCGGAATGGACTGATTCACCGGGAAATGGCGATCCAGCGCGGCGTACCCGATGGAGCTCGGCGCCGAAGTCCGCAGGGCCTTGCGATCGTCGTAGTTGTAGCGCACCAGGCCGGCGCAGCTGGCCAGGACGATCAACACCAGCACACTGGCAATCAGATTGACCTTCGGTCGGCGCACGATGCGGATGCCCGAACGCCGCCAGAATCGTGTGGTCAGTTCGCGCCGGGGTTTGACCCAGCCGCGTCGCCCCGCAAGCACCAGGATCGCCGGCAGTAACGTCACCGCGGCGAGGAATGCCACACCGATCCCGATCGCCGCCGACGCCCCGACCGTTTTGAACACGCCCATCCGGGCGAAGCTGATGAGGAGAAACGTGATGCCGACGGTGGCGGCGGATGCGGCGATCACTTTGCCGATCGAGAACATCGCACGCTGTACCGCCTCATCGGAATTCGCACCCGACCGCAAATAGTCGTGATACCGGCTGATGAGGAAGACCGCGTAATCCGTTCCGGCGCCGGCCATTATGGCGCTGAGGAAGACGACGGACTGGTTTGAGACGCCCGACCCGGTCAGTTGGGAGTAGCCCGCTACCACCGCCTGGGCGATGACCAGGGATGTGCCGATGCTCAGCAACGGCAGCAGCATGGTGACCGCGCTACGGTAGATCATCAGCAGGACGACGAGCACCAGAACCGCGATCGCCAGCTCGATGGGCATCCGATCCCGAGCGCCGGCGACCGTGAGGTCGGCGACGGTCGCCGCGGGGCCGGTCAGGTTGACCGTCAGCGGCGTGCCGCTGACGACGCGTTGGACGATGCCGTCGATCCGGTTGAACGCGGCATACGAGCTGGGAGTGCCCAGCTCGCCCGCAACGCCGACCGGGAGCACCCAGGCCTTGTGGTCTTTGCTGGTCACGGCCGAGCGCAGGGCCGGTGTGCTGACGAAATCCTGCAGCATCAACACATCTCGCGTGTCCTGCCGCAGCGTGTCCACCAGTGTGCGGTAGGTGGCTTCGTCGGCGGGGCCCAGACCCTTGTCGTTGGTCAGGACCACCAGCAGGAGGTTTTCCGAGCCCGCCTCGTGAAACGCCTCGGTCATCTTTCGGGCCGTGACGCTCGATGGCGCGTCGCTGGGCAGGATGGCGAGCGGGTGCTTCTCGGCCATCTCGCCGAGCGATGGGAAGGTCAGCGGCAGCGCGACCGCAATCGCGACCCAGATCCCGATCACTGCCCAGGGCCACCGCACCACAAAATCGGCTAGCCGTCGCATACCGCCCTCACCCCCGGTCGGCGGCAACTCAGCCGCCCTCGACCGGGCCCGGTCAAACCACGCGATTTCGCATCACGTGCCATCGAAGTGCTCCACGCTACGCGACGCGCCCCCAGCTCCCGCTGCCGGCGACCCGCACACAGACCGACTTCATCGCTTCCATATAGCGGACAACCGATTTCCGGGCGACCGGGTTGTCGGGATGCATAATCGCCATGACCGTGCCCTCGCCGTACCGGAATATGTAAATGGTCAGCTGATGTGAATACCGGCCGTCCGGGTAGATCCCGATATTGTTTGCGAGTCCCAGGTCGGCGGCGGCAAGAATGGCGTTGAGGGGGGCGGCGCCGCCGTGAAAGAAGTTCGACACCGGAAAGTTTGGCTGCGGCCAGCTCAGCCACGGCGCCAGTTCCAACACGCGGTAGTAGGGCACCTTTGCCATGTCCAGGCTGTTATCGAAAGAAGCCTGCGCCGCCCATGCGGCGTCGCCGAAAGAGGCGGCGGCTATCGGCACGGTGATCGGAATCAAGCCGGTAAACCAACCCTGCGTCATGAAATTGTCGGTGGCTTTGCGTGAATCCCGGGGAGTGAGACCGTAATACGTCAGGGCGCCGGTGAATTCGTGCTCCACCAGGGCGAGGCAGGCGAACAGGCCCCCGACAAAGCGCGCGCCGGCCGCCGCGCAGGCCGATTCGAATCGCTCCGTCTGCGCGTCGTCCATCAACAGTTCGGACGTCATGTCGCTCCTACTGGATTCCTGCGGGTTACCCAGCGGCAGCGGAAATTCGGGAAAGCCCCCATTATTGTTCTCGGCGAAGTCAATCCACGCGCGCACCTCAGGCGAATCAAGAGTCAACGTCGACGTGTATTCGCGTTCGCGGATGCAGAAATCGTCGAAGCTGCCGGCATCGGGAAGAGTAAGGGCCTCACCGCCCCCGCTCAACGCCGTGTACATGCCGTTGGCCTCCATCATCGTGGTGCCGATCAATGTCGCGTCCCCGTGGACATGATCCATGGCCGCAAAGAACGTGAAATGGTTCTCGCTCTGGATAATTCCGAACGTGAAGCAGCCCCATTCCAGCGGATTCGGTATGGCCACCACGTGAGCATGAATTTCCTCAGCCGTCATCTCGCCGTGTTCAACCGGCGCGAATTCGATGTCGGCGGGATCGCCGATGGTGTGCCTGATGAACTCCCCGTCACCGGTGTCCTCGAACCAACTGCGGAAGGTGTCGTGCCGGCGCAGGTAGGTGTTGACGGCGTGGTTCATGGCGGCGATGTCGCACGTCCCGGCGACCTCACAGGTGGCGATGATCTGCCGTGAGAAATTCAGCCCGGCGGCCGTGCGGTCGCGGTAGTTGCGAAGGTGTTGGCCCTGCATGTAACTGACCGGCACCGAGCTGACCGGGGCTTGTCGTGCCTTTTCGGCGGCCGCGGCGGTCGGGTGCCATGAGGTGACCGAGCCCGGCGTCAGCGTCCAATCATCGAGTGAGCCGATCGTTATCTTCCCGATGCGCAAAACTTCGTCCTCCTCGGTTTGAACTGCCGCGGCACGCTGGCGTCGCGACCAAGATAACCCTCGAAGTGATCGCCGTCGCAGCCGTGCGCGGGCCACCGCCTACACTCGCTCACGGATCCGACCGGTCTTTGGCGACCGAGTTGCGGCGATCGAGTTGTGGCGATCGTGCGGCCGGGCGGGGACGCAGGGCGGCGGCCGCGCCGGCTGTCGCTGCGCAGTGCGGCGCTGCACACGCGGTGCTGGCCTAAAGGACATGATTCTCCGAGTGCAACTGGGCCCCCGCGCGGATCGATCTTGACCGGCCAAGAGAGGACAAGCGCATGGCATCCGTCGAAGGTCTGGGGGAATCGGCATCGGGTTTTGCGATCGTGGGTTATGCGGCGCGATTTCCGGGCGCCGCCGACGCGGATGAGTTCTGGGACGTCTTGCGGCACGGCCGGGATGCGATATCCGAAGTGCCGCAGGACAGGTGGGATGCCGATGAATTCTTCGACCCCGAGCCTGGTGCGCCGGGCAAGGTCGTCACCCGCCGTGCGGGCTTCGTCGACGACGTAACGGGGTTTGACGCCCCGTTCTTCGGCTTGTCGACGCGCGAGGTCAGGTTGATGGACCCGCAGCACCGGATCTTGCTGGAAACGGCGTGGCGCGCGGTCGAGCATTCGGGCTACGCACCAACGGATCTCGCTGACAGCAACACCGGTGTCTTCGTCGGTTTGGCCACGCACGACTACCTCGGAATGGCCTCCGACGAGCTGACCTATCCCGAGATCGAGGCCTACATGGCCATCGGGACGTCCAACGCCGCCGCGGCCGGGCGGATCAGCTATCGGTTGGGGCTGCAGGGTCCCTCTGTCGCCGTCGACACCGCGTGCAGCTCGTCGCTGGTGGCCATCCATCAGGCGTGCCAGGCCCTGCGCCTCGGCGAATGTGACCTCGCGCTGGCCGGCGGCGCCAACGTCCTGCTCACCCCGGCCACCATGATCACGTTCTCCAGCGCACACATGCTCGCGCCCGACGGTCGGTGCAAGACATTCGATGCGGCCGCCGACGGCTACGTGCGCGGCGAGGGATGTGGCGTCATCGTGATCAAGCGCCTCGAGGACGCGTTGCGCGACGGGGACCGGATTCGGGCGGTGATCCGCGGCAGCGCGATCAACCAGGATGGCGCTTCGGGTGGGTTGACGGTTCCGAACGGGGTTGCCCAGCAACGGGTCATCGCCGACGCGCTCAAGCGTGCCGACCTCGAGCCCCGCGATGTCGGCTACCTGGAAGCGCACGGCACCGGGACATCGCTCGGCGACCCCATCGAGGCCCAGGCCGCGGGAGCGGTGCTGGGGGCCGGGCGCGAACCCGACCAGCCCCTGCTGATGGGGTCGGTGAAGACCAACATCGGACACCTGGAAGCGGCCGCGGGCATCGCGGGCGTGATCAAGGTGATCCTGTCCCTGGAGAACGAGCTGCTGCCCCAGCACCTCCACTTTCAGAACCCGTCGCCCCACATCCCCTGGGATCGGCTGGCGGTGGAAGTCGTCAAGGAGGCCACGCCCTGGAAACGCAACGGACAACGGCGCATTGCGGGGATCAGCTCATTCGGCTTCGCCGGGACGAACGCTCACGTCATTGTCGAGGAAGCGCCCGAACAGGCGGTATCGGCCCCCGCGGTACCGGCCCCGGTCGATGCGCCCGGGGGCCGGCGGTTCAGCATCCTTCCGCTGTCGGCCCGAACGCCCGCCGCATTGATGCGGCTCGCCGATGAATACCGCGCCTGGCTGGGCGCGAACCCGGAGGCCACCCTGGCGGACGTGTGCTTTACCGCCGGGGCGGGGCGGGCGCACCTGGAGCACCGGGCCGCGTTGGTGGTCAATTCGCGCGAATCCGCCATGGAGCTGCTGGGCGCGCTCGCCGAGGAGCGCCCGGCGCCCGGTTTGTATCGCGGAGAATCCCATGACACACCGAAGACGGCGTGGCTGTTCACCGGTCAGGGCAGCCAATACCCCGGCATGGCCCGGGAGTTGTTCGACACCGAGCCGGTGTTCGCCGAGACGCTGAATCGTTGCGCCGCTGCCGTCGCCGACATTCTCGAAAAGCCGTTGCTGGACGTCGTTTTCGATGTGGACAGCCCGGACAGCGAAGCGACGCTGCAGCAGACCTCCTACGCGCAGCCGGCCTTGTTCGCCGTGGAGCTGGGCCTGGCCCGGCTGTGGCAGTCGTGGGGCTTCGAGCCCGACGTGGTGCTGGGCCACAGCGTCGGCCAGTACTCTGCGGCCTGCGTCGCGGGCGTGCTCAGCCTCGAGGACGGCGCGCTGTTGATGGCCGAACGCGGCCGTCTGTTCGGCAGCTTGCCTTCCGGTGGCCGGATGGTCGCGGTGTTCACCGCGGCCGAGCGGGTCGAGCGGCTGACCGACGAGTCTCCCAGCCTGTCGGTGGCCGCCTACAACGGCGCCAACACCGTATTGTCCGGTCCGGCAGCCGATTTGGAACGCGCGGTGGCCGCATTGTCGGCCGATGGTGTCCGGTGCGACTGGCTCGACACCAGTCACGCGTTCCACTCGGCGCTCCTGGACCCCATCCTCGACGAATTCGAGGCGTATGCGGGAGGATTCGACTTCGCTGCGCCGCAACGGATTTTGATCGACAACCGCACCGGAACCGCGCTGGGTCGCAGCGTGAAGCTCGACGGTGCCTACTGGCGCCGGCACGCGCGCCAGCCGGTGCAATTCGCCAAGAGCGTGCGCACGCTTGCCGAGATGAACTGCAAACTGCTGCTCGAGATCGGCCCGCGACCGGTCCTTACCGCCGCGGCCCTCGGCGCGTGGCCCGACCCGGCCACCGCGCCCCGGGTGATCACGTCGCTGCGGCGCAATACCGCTGACCACCGCCAGATCACCGAAGCGGTCGCCGACGCGTATGTGCTGGGCCACCTGCCCGATTTCGCCGCCTTGCGGCGGCCGCACGCGCGAAAGCTCGACCTGCCCACCTATCCGTTCGAGCGCCGTCAATACTGGTTCCGGGACGCTCGCGAGCGCCCCGAGCAACCCCGGGACACCGGCGGACCGCGAACCGAAGCCGTCCGCCTGCTCGAGGACGGCCGAATCGAGGAACTCGCCGCCCTGCTCGGCGGTGCGAGCGACGACCAGCACACCCTGCAGGTGCTCACCAAGCTTGCGGCGCAACACAATCAACAGCGCACGACCCGGTCCATCGCGGACGACCGCTACGAGATCCGCTGGGACAGGTCAACCTCTCCGCTCTCCGGTGCCGACGTGGACCAGGCAGGCAGCTGGATCGTCGTCTCCGACGATGCCGACGCGGTCCCGCCGTTGGTCGACCTGCTGGCCGCGCGCAACGAACCGCACCAAGTGGTCGGGTTGCCGGCGTCCGACGCCGACGAGGAACGGCTCGCGGAAACGTTGCGCGCTGCGGCAACCGAGGATGCGACGTTACGCATCGTGCATGTCGCGGCCCTGGAAGCCGGGGCCACACCGTCGATGCGGTCACTGTTGCGGATGCAACACCGGATCCTGGGCGGAACGCGGCGGGTCTTTCGGGCGGCGGTGGCCGCCGAACTGCGCGGCCCCATCTGGATCGTGACCCGCGGCGCGCAGCGCGTCGCCGACACGGACACGGTGGCGCCGCATCAGAGTTGCCTGTGGGGATTCGGCCGAGCCGCCTCGCTGGAACTCCCGCACGTGTGGGGCGGACTCGCGGACCTGTCAGAGGGCGGCGACAACGCGGCCGACGAATGGTCTGCGCTCGTCGACCGGATCGCCGCGCCGCACGGCTCGGCCGTCCGGGAAGACCAGCTCGCGCTGCGTGATCGGGCGGTCTACACACCCCGGTTGGCGCGGCGCTCTGCGCCGCCGAGCGGGACACCGCTGCACCTGCGCGGCGACGCAACATATCTGGTGACCGGCGGGCTGGGCGCGATCGGACTGGAGATCGCCGGCCACCTGGCCGCGAATGGCGCCCGGCATCTGGTTCTGACCAGCCGGCGCGATCCCAGCGATGCCACGCAACAGCGCATCAACGCCCTGGGCGAACAGCACGGCTGCCAAATCCGCGTCGTGGCCGCCGATGTCGCCGACGCGCACGACGTGGCACGCCTGCTGGCAAGCGTTCAGGCCGAGCTGCCACCGCTGGCCGGCATCGTGCACGCCGCGGGCGAGATCGGCACCACGCCGCTGAGCGCGCTGCAGGACGCCGAGATCGATCGCGTCTTCGCCGGCAAGGTTTGGGGCGCTTGGCATCTGAGCGAGGCGGCGGCCGACCTCGATCTCGACTTCTTCATCAGCACCTCCTCGATCGCCTCGGTGTGGGGCGGATTCGGCCAGACCGCCTACGGCGCCGCGAACGCCTTCCTCGACGCGCTGGCCTGGCGCCTGCGCGGGCAGGGCATCTTCGCCGTCAGCGTCAACTTCGGGCCGTGGTCGGCGGGCATGGCCGACGCGGAATCCCGCGCCCGACTCGATCAGCGCGGAGTCCGGACGTTGTCTCCCGCCGATGCGCTCGCGGGTCTGGCCGATGCCGTGGCCGCTGCGGCGGGGCAGGGCCTCGTGCAGGGTGTGGTGGCCCGCATCGACTGGGCCCGCTTCTTGCCGCTCTATCAGCAGGCGGGCAGGCGGGCGTTCCTGGCGGAGTTGGAACGCGAGGTGCCCGGGCTGACGAGTACGGCGGGGCCGTCCGCGATCGTCGCGGGGAAGACCCCGTTGGTGGAGCGGCTCACCGGCGCCCCGGTGCAGCAGCGCAAGAAACTTCTGACCGACTACCTGCGGGACGCGGTGGCGGAGGTGACGCGCGTCGATGCCGCGGAGATCCGGGAGGACGCAGGCTTTTTCGATCTCGGCATGGATTCGCTGATGGCCGTCGAATTGCGGCGCCGCATCGAACAGGGCGTGGGCAAGGAGATCCCGGCCACCCTGGCGATGGACCACCCACGGCTGTCCGACGTGGCCGACTACCTGCTGCGCGACGTGCTCGAACTCGGCGACCCGGGGTCGCCGAAACCGAGACCGCAGCCGGCATCGGTCGTGACGACGCGCACGGATGAACCGATCGCGATCGTCGCGGTGTCCTGCCGCTTCCCCGGCGCACCCGACCCGGAAGCGTTCTGGGAGTTGCTGTCCGACGGGGTCGATGCGATCCGCGAGGTCCCCGAGGACCGCTTCGACATCGACGAGTTCTACGACCCCGATCCGGACGCAGCGGGCAAGACCTACACGCGGTTCGGCGGCTTCCTCGACGAAATCGACGGGTTCGATCCCGAATTCTTCGGCATCTCACCCCGCGAGGCCGTCTGGATCGAGCCGCAGCAGCGGCTGATGCTCGAAACGGTGTGGGAGGGCCTCGAAAGGGCGGGGTACGCGCCGGCCGCCTTGCGCGGCAGCCCAACCGGGATTTTCGTGGGCGTGGCGGCCAACGAATATGCGCACCTGTTGTCCTCGGAGTCGATCGACAAGATCGAACCCCACTTCATCACCGGCAACGCGCTCAACGCCATCTCCGGCCGGGTCGCCTTCGCGCTGGGATTGGAAGGACCGGCGGTGGCGATCGACACCGCATGCAGCTCGGCGTTGGTCGCCGTCCACCAGGCCTGCCAGGCGCTGCATTCCGGTGACTGCGACATGGCGCTGGCCGGCGGCGTGAACGTGTTGCTGAGTCCGGTGACGGTCGTCGCGGCCTCCCGCGCGCGGATGCTTTCGCCCGTCGGGCGCTGCAAGACCTTCGACGCCTCCGCCGACGGTTACGTGCGCAGCGAGGGCTGCGGGATTCTCGTACTGAAGAGGCTGAGCGACGCGGAGCGCGATGGCGACCGGATATGCGCGGTCATCCCCGCCAGCGCGGTCAACCAGGACGGGGCGTCCAGCGGCCTGACGGTGCCCAATGGCGGTGCGCAGCAACGGCTTATCGGCTCGGTGCTGGCTCGCGCCGGCCTGACGGGCGGGGACGTCGACTATCTCGAGGCGCACGGGACGGGCACCCCGCTCGGTGATCCGATCGAGGTACAGGCGGCCGCGGCCGCCTACGGGGATGCCCGCGACGCGGACCGGCCGCTGTTGATGGGCTCGGTGAAGACCAACATCGGGCACACCGAATCGGCTTCCGGCGCAGCCGGTTTGATCAAGGTCGTGTTGTCGCTGCAGCACGAGGTCCTGCCGCAAAGCCTGCACTTCGACGAGCCGTCGCCGCACATCCCGTGGGATTCGCTGCCGGTGCGGGTCGTGGACACGGCGATGCCGTGGCGGGCCAACGGCAGACCGCGGCGCGCCGGGGTGAGTTCCTTCGGGTTCACGGGCACCAACGCGCACGTGCTGGTCGAGGAGGCGCCGGCGAGAGCCGCCTCCGCCGACCGGCACCCTGTCGACGACGACGCGACGGAGTCGACGGACCGGGCCCGGGATGGACAGCCGAGCGTGCTGGCGCTGTCCGCGCGGTCACCGGAAGCGCTGGTGGCGTTGACACGGCGCTACCAGAAGTGGCTGACCACCCACCCGGACGCGGATCTCGCCGAGGTGTGCCTCACCGCCGGAACGGGCCGCTCGCACTTTGAACACCGCGCCGCGCTGGTCGTGGACTCGGTCGAGGGTGCGCGCGAGGCGCTGGCCGAATTGGCCGAGAACCGCCTGCGACCCGGCGTCGTGCGGGGCGAGCACACCCACCACCCGACGACGGCCTGGTTGTTCACCGGCCAGGGCAGCCAGTACCCGGGGATGGCGCGTGAATTGTTCGACACCGAGCCGGTTTTCGCCGACACCGTGACACGTTGTGCCGACGCGGTCGGCGAGATCCTGCCGCATCCGTTGCTGGAGGTGCTGTTCGCCACCGATCGCGAAACGGGAGGCGAAGCCGGAGAAAGGCTGCGGCACACGTCCTTTGCGCAGCCGGCGCTGTTCGCCGTCGAGATGGGCCTGGCCCGGCTCTGGCAGTCGTGGGGGATCCAACCCGATGTGGTGCTGGGGCACAGCGTGGGCCAGTACGCGGCGGCATGTGTGGCTGGCGTGTTCAGCCTCGAGGACGGCGCCCGGCTGATGGCCGAGCGCGGCCGGATGTTCGGCAGCCTGCCCGAAGGTGGGCGCATGGTGGCGGTGTTCGCCGACGCCAAGCACGTCGAGCAGGCCGCCGGCGAATTCCCGCGAGTGTCGGTCGGGGCATACAACGGACCCAACACCGTGCTGTCTGGGCCGGGCGAGGACCTCGAGCAGATCGTCGCCAAGTGCGGTGACGAGGGGATCCGCTGCACGTGGCTGCAGACCAGCCACGCCTTCCACTCGGAACTGTTGGATCCGGTGCTCGACGAATTCGAGTCGTACGCGGCGCAATTCCGGTTCGCCGCCCCGACGATGCCGCTGGTGTGCAACCGCACCGGCGCCGTGCTGACGACCCAGACGCCGCTGGACGCGCAGTACTGGCGTCGGCATTCCCGGCAGCCGGTGCAGTTCGCCGAAAGTGTGCGCACGGTGGCGGCCCTGGGTTGCTCGGTGCTGATGGAGATCGGGCCGCAACCCGTACTGACGGGCGCCGCGGTGCAGGTCTGGCCGGAGCACCTGTCCGCGCCGCGCGCGATCGTCTCGCTGCGCAAGGGTATTGGCGATCGGCGCCAGATCGCCGACGCGCTGGCCGCGGCCTACGTCGGCGGGCTTCGCCCCGATTTCGCTGCGCTGCAGGGTCAGCCGCGTCGCAGGCTCGAGCTGCCCACCTATCCCTTCCAGCGCCGCCGCTTCTGGCCCAAGACGTCCGGCATCGCCGTCGACGGAGGGGCCGGTTCGTCCTCGGGCATCCTCGGCAACGCGAAGGACCTCGCCTCCGGCGACTCGGTCTACACCAGCAGGCTGTCCGTCAAATCGCAGCCGTGGCTGTCCGATCACGTCATCTACGGGACCGTCGTCGTCCCTGGGGCTACCTACGCGGCGATGGCCCTCGCCGCGGTCGGCGCCCCGGCGCGGGTGAAGGACGTCTTCTTCTACGAGCCGATCATCCTGCCCGAGAAGAGCTCTCGCGAGGTGCAGCTCACCCTGCACCCGCTGCAGGACGGCGGTGGGTCCACGTTCCAAGTGCACAGCCGCCCGTACGGTGAACGCGGCGCCGAATGGTCGCTGAACGCCGAGGGCACCGTCGGCACCGGCGCGGATGACGAGCCGGTATCCGAGGGTGATCCGATCGACGAAACGATCGAGCGCCTGAACCGCATGCGCCCGCAGGAATTGTTCGAGACCTTCGCCGACCTGGAGCTGGCGTGGGGGCCGACCTGGTCGGGGTCGCTGAAGTCGCTGTGGCTCGGCGAGGGTGAGGCGATCGGCGACATCCTCGTCGGCGAAGAACTCGCCGAACAACTCGGCAGCGAACCGATGCATCCGGTGCTGATGGACCTGTGCACCGGTGTCGCATTCCCGGCCTTCCCCGCGCTGCTCGCGGCCGAACAGGGCGTCAACGATCTGTTCCTGCCGCTGCGCTACGGCCAAGTGGCGTTGCGGGAGAAGATGCCTCGGCGGTTCTACTGCCACGCGAGGTGGCACAGCAGCGAGCTCAACAGCGAAACCCAGGTCTTCGACCTCGATTTCGTGGACCGGGATGGCCGTCACCTGGGCGGAATTCGCGAATTCACGGTCAAGCGCGCACCGCGCGAGGCGTTGCTGCGGGGCCTGGGTGGGGACGCCACCCGGCTGCTCTACACCCTCGGCTGGCACGAGGTGCCGCCACCGGCGAGCGAAGAAGCCGGCGAGCCCGCCGGTACCTGGCTGATCGCCGGCTTCGACGAACTGGCCGCCAAGGTCCCCGGGTGCATCCCGCTCGACCGCGCCAACGATCCGGATCCGTTGGGGCAGGTGCTGACTGAAGCCCACGAGCGCGGGTTGCCATTCTCCGGTGTCGTCTGGCGCAGCACGGCGCCGAACGGGGAAGAGACGAGCGCGGACGTCACGGCGCGCCTCGAGACCGAGATCGCCAATCTGCTCAGCGCCGTGCACACCGTGCAACGCGGGGAGGTGAAGCTGCCCGGCGGATTGTGGATCGTCACCGAGCGTGCGGTGGCCACCGAATCCGGCGAGCCCGTCGAACCGGTGCAGGCGGCGCTGTGGGGCTTCGGCCGCACCACGATCAACGAGGAACCGGCGCTGCGCGCCAAGCTCGTCGATTGCGACGGCTCACCCGAGGCCGTGCACGCGCTGGCCGCGCTGCTTGGCACCCCGGTCGACGAACCGGAACTGGCCGTGCGGCAAGGAAAGCTGCTGGCCTCGCGGTTGTTGCCGTGGGCGCGCAGCGGTCATCTCACGGTGCCACGCGGGCGCGACTTTGCCCTGGCGCCCACCGAACGCGGCGCGATCGACAACCTGCGGCTGACCGAGGCGGAGGTGCCCGCGCCGGACGAGGGCTACGTGCAGGTCCGGGTCGAGGCCGCGGGCCTCAACTTCCGCGACGTGCTCAACGTCCTCGGCCTCTACCCGGGCGATCCCGGACCGATCGGCGGCGACTTCGCCGGCGTCGTCACCCAATTGGGCGCCGGCGTCACCGGAGTCGAAGTGGGACAACGTGTCTACGGCTCCATGCAGGGCGCGTTCTCCAGCCGGTTCAATGTGCCAGCCCAGTTCCTGGCGCCGATCCCCGATGGGGTGAGCGCGGTCGAGGCGGCCACCATTCCCGCCGCGGCGCTGACGGTGCGGCTGTCCTTCGACTGGGCGCAGCTGAAACCTGGTGACAAGGTCCTCATCCACGCCGCGAGCGGCGGTGTGGGCCTGGCGGCGGTGCAAATGGCGCAGCGGTTCGGTGCCGAAGTGTTCGCCACGGCGAGCACCTTCAAGCGTGCGACGCTGCGCAAGCTCGGCGTGAAGCGCGTCTACGACTCGCGGACAACGGATTTCGCCGATCAGATCCTGGCGGACACCGGCGGTGCCGGCGTGGACGTGGTCCTCAACTCCCTGACCAGCGAGGGGTTCATCGAGGCGACGCTGAAGGCCACCGCCCAGAACGGCCGCTTCGCCGAGATCGCCAAGCGCGACATCTGGACACCCGAGCAGATGGCCGAGGCGCGTCCCGATATCGCCTACGAGATCGTGGCATTGGACACGGTGATGTTCACCGAACCCGATCGCATTCGCGACTTGCTCACCGAGGTGTCGCAAGGCTTGGCCGACGGCGAGTGGACGCCGCTGCCCGCCGAGATCTATCCCCTGACCGAGGCGAGGGCCGCGTTCCGCCGCATGCAGCAGGCGCGGCACATCGGGAAGATCGTGGTCCAGATACCGAATCCGCTGCAGCCGCGGCCCGATCGGAGCTACCTGATCACCGGCGGGCTTGGCGCGATCGGTCTGCACACAGCGTCGCATCTGGCCCAACTCGGTGCCGGAGACATCGTGCTGACCAGCCGGCGCGAGCCCGGTGCGGACGCGCAACGGCTGATCGAGGAGATCACCGAGCGCTACAAGTGCCGCGTCCACGTCTTCGCCACCGACGTCGGCGACGAGTCCGCGGTGGCGGGTCTGCTGGAGCGCATCCGGTCGGAGTTGCCGCCGCTGGCCGGTGTGGTGCACCTGGCGGGCGTGCTCGACGATGCGCTGCTGTCGCAGCAGACCGTGGAGCGATTCCGAACGACGCTGTTGCCCAAGGCGATCGGCGCCTACCACCTCGACAGGCTGACGAAGGCCGACGAGCTGGACTTCTTCATCGTGTCGTCGTCGGTGTCGAGTTTGTTCGGTTCGCCCGGCCAGTCCAACTACGCGACTGCCAACGCGCTGCTCGACGGTCTGGTCGCGCAGCGCAGGGCGCAAGGCTTGCCCGCCACGGGGGTCAACTTCGGTCCCTGGGCCCAAGGGGGCATGGCGTCTTCGGACGCCGCGACCGCCAATATCAGTGCGCAGGGCCTGATTCCGCTGGAACCGTCGGCCGCGCTCGGCGCCCTCGCCGAGGTCGTGGCGAACGGCACCGGTCAGGCCACCGTCCTCAAGGCCAACTGGCAGCGTGCCGCGAAGGTGCTGGGCAGTTCGCGTCCGCCGATCCTCGATCTGGTGTTGCCCAGTGCCGCCGGGGAGGTGACCGGTGACAGCGAGTTGCTCAAGCAGCTGATGGAGATTCCGGTGCCCCAGCGTGCCGGTTTCGTGACCGAATTCCTGCAGCGCGAGGTGCAGAACTTCCTGCGGCTCGCGTCGCCGCCCGCCGCGAGCAGCCGGTTCTTGGACCTGGGCACGGATTCGCTCATGGCCATCGAGCTCCGCAACCGGCTGCACAGCCAGTTCGGCGGCAAGTTCACCATCAACGCGACGGCGGTCTTCGACTATCCGACCATCGGGGGGCTCGCCGAATATCTCGTGGCCCAGCTGCCCGATGCGGAACCGGAACCGGTCGAGGAGGCGTCGTAACATCCGGCGCCGGCGCGCCGGCGCGAACGTGGACTTGTGGCGCGGAAAGCCGGCGTGTCGGCCCAACAACTCGACGTTCGGCCGGTTACGCGCTCAGTCGCTGATGTCGAATCCCGCGTTGATCTTGGTCGGTCGCACCCGCACCACGAGCTCGCCGGGCGAGGAGTTGCGCCGGCCGAACTCCTCGGCGCGCTCGGCGCCCATGTACCGGGCGCCGGTTCGGGTGGCGATGTCCAGCACGTCCGCGGGGTCTTCGCTCACCGTCGCCACGCCCTGCACCTGGACGAACGAGTAGGGCGGGTGCGGGTCGTCGACGCAGATCACGACGCGTGAATCACGCGCTATCGCACGCCCTTTCGACGTGTCACGGCCGGTGTTGAAGGCCAGCTGACCCTCGTCGACGACGAACCACACCGGGGTGACCAGCGGCCGGCCGTCGGCGGCGACGTACCCCAGCATCCCGGTGCGGGTGCCGGCCGACAGAAACTCGATGACCCTGTCCGACAGCTCGGCCATGGGTCAGAGGCGGACCAGCTCGTAGTCGCCGAGCCGGTCGATCAGGTTGTGCAGGTGCTCGCCGGAGGTGCCCAGGGTGTGCTCGATGGCGGTGAGCCGGGCGGCGTAGTGGCTGATCGGATATTCCGCGGTGACGCCGATGCCGCCGTGCATCTGGATCGACTCCTGCGCGATGTGCCGGCCCGAGCGGCCGATCTGCAGCTTGGCCCGCGAGGCGATCACCGGATCGAGGTTGCCGTCGGCGATCGACATCGCCGCGTACAGGCTCATGCTGCGGGCCAGTTCCAGCGACACGTACATGTCGGCGGCCCGCTGTGTCAGCGCCTGGAATTTGTTGAGCGTGACACCGAACTGCTTGCGGGTCTTGAGGTAATCGGTCGTCAGGCGCAGCGATTCCTCCATCGCCCCGAGCGCCTCGGCGCACAGCGCCGACTGGATGCGGATGATGGCGTTGCGGATGGCGCCCGACGCGTCGGCCGCCTCACCCAGAGGTTCGGCGGCGGCGGAGTCGAGGTCGATCTGGGCGCCGCGCTGCCCGTCGAAGGTGCGGTACGGGTGCCGTGTCACAGTCTTTTCGACGCTCGCGTCGACCAGGAACAGGCCCGTGCCGCCGTCGGGCAGGGCGGCGCTGACCACCAGGGTGTCGGCGCAGTCCCCGGCGAGCACCGGGTTCTTACGGCCGCTCACCGTCCACGAATCACCTTGCTGCGCAGCCTTGGTGGTCAACGCGGCGGACGGCCTGCGTTGGCCCGGTTCGAGGTGGGCGAAGGCCAACAGCCGCTGCCCGGACGCGACCTCGTCGAGCAGCTGCTTCTGTTCCTGGCTGCCCAGCTCGGCGACCAGCGCGCCGGGTCCCAGCGCGGCGTGCAGGACGGGTTCGGGGGCCAGCCGGCGCCCGATCTCGGTCAGCACCACCGCGATCTCGATCTGGCCGGACTCGTCGGGCTCGAATCCCAGCCCGAGGATCCCGGTGTCGGCGAGCTGGCTCCAGACCTCGCGGCTCCAGCCCAGATCGGAGCCGATGACCTTGTTGCGGCTTTCCGGGTCATAGGTGCGCGCCAGTAGGTCGCGGGTGGTGTCTCGGAGCAGGGACTGCTCGTCGCTCAACTGAAAGTCCATGGCTGCCTCACAATCCCAGAATGGTGGACGCGATGATGTTGCGTTGCACTTCGCTGCTGCCGCCGTAGATCGACGTCTTGCGGTAGTTGAGGTAGTGCGGCGCACTGTGCTGCGCCCAGGACGGCGACGAGATGTCTTCGCCGTTGGCCGGTAGCGCATCCGGCCCGGCGACCTCGACGAGCAGTTCGGTGGCGATCTGCTGCAACTGGCTGCCGCGCAGTTTGAGCACCGACGAGGCCGGGTTGGGCTGCCCGTTGGCGGAGTCGGTGACTACACGCGACTGCGTGAGTTCCAGTGCGAGCAGCTCGTTTTCGGCTTCGGCCAGCCGCGCCGCGAACAACGGATCGTCGAGCACCCCGGTGGCCGCGGCGTGCTTCTTCACCTCGGCGAGGCGCACCTTGGTCCGGCCCACGCCGGCGATGCCGGTGCGCTCGTTGCCCAGCAGGAATTTCGCGTACGTCCAGCCCTTGTTCTCTTCTCCGACAAGCTGATTGGCCGGCACGCGGACGTCTTCGAAAAACACCTCGTTGATCTCGTGGCCGCCGTCGATCGTCTTGATGGGCCGCAGCGTGATGCCCGGCGTCTTCATGTCGAACAGCAGGAACGAGATGCCGGCCTGGCGCTTGGGCGCCTGGGGGTCGGTGCGGACCAGGCAGAAGATCCAATCCGCGTACTGGCCGAGGGTGGTCCAGGTCTTCTGGCCGTTGACGACGTAGCTGTCGCCGTCGCGGACCGCGGTGGTGCGCAGCGACGCCAGGTCCGACCCGGCCTCCGGCTCGGAAAACCCTTGGCACCACCAGATGTCGAGGCTGGCCGTCGGGGGCAGAAAGCGTTGTTTGACTTCCTCCGAACCGAATTCGGCGATCACCGGGCCCACCATCTTGGTGTTGAAGTTCAGCGGCTCCGGGACGCACGCCAGCTGCATCTCGTCGGCCCAGATCTGGTGCTGGGTCGGCGTCCAGTCCTTGCCGCCCCACTCGACCGGCCAGTTCGGTACCGCCAACCCGTGTTCGTGCAAGATTTTGTGGCTGGTGACGATGTCGTCGCGGTTCACTTCCGCCGAGCCCTGGCGCACCCGGTCGCGCAACTCCTGGGGGATCTTGGTCGTGTAGATGCTGCGGAGTTCGTCGCGGAACGCGGCTTCCTCGGGTGTGAGCGCCAGTTGCATGGCAGCCTCCTGTCGTGTCGGGGTGACCGTGGCGACCCATCACCCAGAGCCGATTCTGGCGATGCTGGTCGTTCGCTCAACCTCCATCTTGACCCATCCCCTGCGGGCGCTGTGCACAGCCTCGGGTTAATCCACAGATCGGCCCCGAGGCGTCCTGCGCCGGGCCGGTTGCGGCGGCGGGCGGACCTACGGTCGGCCCATGCGAACAGAACTTCCGGCCGAGCGCCTGCAGCGGCTGCTCCGCGCCGAACCGGATGCCGATGCGGCCGCCGGGGATTCCGGGACGACGTCGTCCGAGGACTCCGCGAACGACGACCAGAACTCGCTGCTGCCGCGCTGGCTGCCCGACGCGTCCGACGATCGGGGCTGGGTGGCGAAGGTGCGCGCCGACCCGGGACGCGCGGGCGCCATCGGGCTGGCGATCGTGGCGGCGCTGGCGGTGCTGGTCACGGTGTTCACGTTGGTGCGCGACCGGCCCGCGCCGGTGATGTCGGCCAAGCTGCCGCCGGTCGAGAAGGTGGCGACGGCGAGCCCGCGCTCCTCGGCGAGCCCCGCCGCCGAACCGGACCACCCGGTGGTGGTCAGCGTCGTCGGCCTGGTGCACACCCCTGGGCTGGTGACGCTCGCGCCCGGCGCCCGCATCGCCGACGCGCTGCAGGCCGCCGGCGGCGCGGTGAACGGCGCCGACACCATCGGACTGAACATGGCCCGACCGCTCGGCGACGGTGAGCAGATTGTGGTCGGTCTCGCTCCCGCTCCGGGACAGCCGACGGCGCTGGGCAGTTCGGTGGCCTCCGGATCGCCGCCCACGTCCAAAGCGCCGCCCCCTCGGCCAGGGTCGGGGCCAGGGTCGGCCAAGCCGAAAGCGGGCGAGGCGGTCAACCTCAACACCGCGACCGTCCAGGAACTCGACGCGCTGCCGGGCGTCGGGCCGGTCACCGCCGCCGCGATCGTGGCGTGGCGGCAGGCCAACGGCAGGTTCACCAGCGTTGACCAGCTCGCCGATGTCGAGGGCATCGGGCCGGCGCGGCTGGAGAAGCTACGCGCCCTGGTCCGTGTCTGAGGGTGCATCACCCCGGGTTGGGTGCCCCGCCCGGCGCCCGAGTCGACGTGCGCCTGGTGCCGGCGGCGCTGACCTGCTGGGCGGTCACCGCCGGCGGGATCTGGTGGCCGATCGGGCGCGCCCTCGCCTGGTGCTGCGTCGTGTTGATCGGCGCCTCGGCGGCGCTGGCGTGGCGCGCGCGAGACCGTCCCGCTGCAGGGGCGCGGTTACGGGCGATCAGCGCCGCGCTCGCGGCGATCGGCGTCGTGGGGGCGGGTTTCGGGTTCGCGATCGCGTTGCGCGCCGACGCGGTCGATCGCCACCCGATCGCCGCGGTGTACGGCATGACCGCCGCGGTCACGGTCACCCCCACCGAGAGCCCGGTGTCGTTGGGTAGCGCCCGGTTGATGTTTCGGGCCACCCTGCAACGCCTGCGGGACGACGAGATCTCCGGGCGGGTGGTCGTTTTCGCGCGCGCCGCGGATTTCGGTGGGCTGATGGTGGGACAACCGCTGCGGTTCAGCGCGCGCATCGGCCGCCCGATGCGGCGCGATTTGACGGTCGCGGTGCTCAACGCGTCGGGCCGGCCGACCATGGGCGCCGCGGGCGCCGTGCAACGGGTGGCGCACGGCGTGCGCAGCCGGTTCTCCGGGGCGGTCCGCGAGGCGTTGCCCGGCGAGCAGGCCGCGCTGCTGCCCGCGCTGGTGCTCGGCGACACCTCGGCGGTGTCCAGCGACACGGGCCGTGACTTCCGCGCGGCCGGCATGACGCACCTGATGGCGGTGTCGGGGGCCAACGTGACGATCGTGTGTGCCGCCGTGCTGTTCTCGGCCCGATTACTCGGCCCCCGGACGGCCGTCGTCCTTGCCGCGCTGGCTTTGGTGGCCTTCGTCATCGTCGTGCAACCGACCGCCAGCGTGTTGCGGGCCGCGGTGATGGGCGCCATCGCGTTGGCGGGAATGCTGTCTTCGCGTCGGCGCCAAGCCATTCCGGCCCTTGCCGCCGCGGTGCTGCTGTTGTTTGCCGTCGCCCCGCAGCTGGCCGTCGACGTCGGGTTCGCGCTGTCGGCGCTCGCCACGGCCGCGCTGATCGTCGTCGCACCGGTCTGGTCGCGGCGGCTGACGGCCCGAGGTTGCCCCAAGCCGCTGGCCGATGCGCTGGCCGTAGCCTGGGCCGCGCAGATCGTGACCGCGCCGCTGGTCGCGGCGATCTCCGGCCGGTTCAGCGTGGTCGCCGCCGCCGCCAACCTCGTCGTGGCGGCCGTGATCGCGCCGATCACGGTGTTGGGCACCGCGGCCGCGGCACTCTGCCCGCTATGGCCGGCCGCCGCGCGGTTGCTCATTCGCTTCACCGGCCCCGAGTTGTGGTGGGTGGCCGGCGTGGCCCGCTGGGCGGCCGGCCTGCCCGGGGCGACGGTGCCGGTCCCGGAGGGCACGCCCGGCACGATGCTCGTCGGTGGTGTGACCGTGCTGGCGATCGTGCTGTGGCGGTGGCGCCCGTTCCGCCTCGTCTCGGGGGTGGCCGCGCTGGCCGGGCTGGCCTGGGCGCTGTCCGGGATCGTCGGTCGGCCGTGACACCATCATGGGGTGAGCGAGGTTTCGCCGTTGCACCTGGTGCTGGGAGATGAGGAGCTGCTGGTCGAGCGGGCGGTGGCCGACGTGCTGCGGTCGGCGCGGAAACGGGCCGGCAACGACGCGGACATTCCGGTCAACCGGATGCGAGCGGGTGACGTCAGCACCTACGAGCTCGCCGAGCTGCTGAGCCCCTCGCTGTTCGCCGACGAACGCATCGTCGTGCTGGAGGCCGCCGGCGAAGCGGGCAAAGACGCTGCCGCAGTGATTGTTTCGGCCGCGACCGACATGCCGGCGGGCGTCGTGCTGGTGGTGGTGCACTCGGGCGGCGGGCGGGCCAAGGCGCTGGCCACCGACCTGCAGAAGCTCGGCGCCCAGGTGCACCCGTGCGCGCGGATCACCAAGCTCAGCGAACGCATCGACTTCGTTCGCAAGGAGTTCCGCGCCCTGCGCGTCAAGGCCGACGAGCAGACCGTGACCGCGATGCTGGACGCGGTCGGCTCCGACCTGCGCGAGTTGGCGTCCGCCTGCTCCCAATTGGTCGCCGACACCGGCGGCGCCGTCGACGCCGCCGCGGTGCGGCGCTATCACAGCGGCAAGGCCGAGGTGAAAGGCTTCGACATCGCCGACAAGGCGGTGGCCGGCGACATCGAGGGAGCAGCCGAGGCGCTGCGCTGGGCGATGATGCGAGGCGAGCCCCTCGTGGTGCTGGCGGACGCCCTGGCCGAGGCGATCCACACCATCGGCCGCGTCGGACCGCTGTCGGGCGATCCCTACCGGATGGCGTCGCAGCTGGGCATGCCGCCCTGGCGGGTGCAGAAGGCCCAGAAACAGGCCCGGCATTGGTCGCGCGACACGGTGGCCGCGGCGATGCAGGTTGTCGCGGCGCTCAACGCGAACGTCAAGGGGGCGGTGGCGGACGCCGACTACGCCCTGGAATCCGCGGTCAGGCAGGTTGCCGAGCTAGCCGCCCAGCGCAGCCGCTGAGGCCGGGCCTCAGAGCTTGTTGAGGGCCTGCGCCAGCGCCGACTTCTTGTTGGCGGCCTGGTTCTTGTGAATCACGCCCTTGCTGGCGGCCTTGTCCAGCTTGCGGTTGGTCGACACCAGCAACTCGGCGGCCTTCTCCTTGTCGCCGGCGCTGGTGGCCTCGCGGAACGCGCGGACGGCGGTGCGCAGCGACGACTTCACCGACTTGTTGCGCAGGCGAGCGCGCTCGTTCGTCTTGTTGCGCTTCTGCTGCGACTTGATGTTGGCCACGCTCGAGTTCCTTCTTCGATCAGACGTTTGGTTGGGGCGCCGGAAATCACCACAGCGATTGCCCAGGTTATCAGTGAGTTACGATTTCTCCCAAAACGGGAACACGTCGGCTGCCAGAACATCGATTTGAGGCAGCATCTGAACAGTGAGTCTGACGAACCAGCTTGAGGAGACCAGGCGGGGTTTTCGCGCTGCGCGTTCTGAGCGGATTTTCGGTGGATACAACACATCCTCGGACGCCTACGACATGGCCTTCGACGAGATGTTCGACGCCCAGGGCGCCGTTCGTGGCCCCTACAAGGGCATCTACGCCGAACTTGCGCCGTCGGACGCCTCGGAGCTCAAGGCTCGCGCCGAAGCGCTCTCGCGCGCGTTCCTCGACCAGGGCATCACCTTCTCTTTGTCGGGCCAGGAGCGGCCCTTTCCGCTGGACTTGGTGCCGCGGGTCATCTCGGCCGCCGAGTGGGCCCGGCTCGAACGCGGCATCACCCAGCGGGTCAAGGCGCTCGAGATGTACCTCGACGACATCTACGGCGACCAGGAAATCCTCAACGACGGGGTGATCCCGCGCCGGTTGGTCACCTCGTGCGAGCATTTCCACCGCCAGGCGATGGGCATCGTCCCGCCCAACGGCGTCCGGATCCACGTCGCCGGCATCGATCTGATCCGCGACGAAAAGGGCAATTTCCGGGTCCTTGAGGACAATCTGCGCTCGCCGTCGGGCGTCTCCTATGTAATGGAGAACCGCCGCACCATGGCCCGCGTCTTCCCGAACCTGTTCGCCACGCATCGCGTGCGTTCCGTCGACGACTACGCCTCCCACCTGCTGCGGGCGCTGCGCAACTCCGCGGCCACCAACGAGGCCGACCCGACGGTGGTGGTGCTGACCCCGGGCGTCTACAACTCGGCGTATTTCGAGCATTCGCTGCTGGCCCGTCAGATGGGTGTCGAGCTGGTCGAAGGGCGCGACATGTTCTGTCGCGACAACCAGGTGTACATGCGCACCACCGAAGGGGAGCGCCAGGTCGACGTCATCTACCGGCGCATCGACGACGCCTTCCTGGACCCGCTGCAGTTCCGCGCCGACTCGGTGCTGGGGGTGGCCGGCCTGGTCAACGCCGCCCGCGCCGGAAACGTCGTCATCTCCAGCGCGATCGGCAACGGCGTCGGCGACGACAAACTCGTCTACACCTACGTGCCCACCATGATCGAGTACTACCTGGGCGAGAAGCCGCTGCTGGCCAACGTCGAGACGCTGCGCTGCTGGCTCGACGACGAACGCGAAGAGGTGCTCGACCGGATCGACGAGTTGGTCCTCAAGCCGGTCGAGGGATCCGGCGGCTACGGCATCGTGTTCGGCCCGGAGGCCTCCGAGAAGGAGTTGGCCGCCGTCGCCAAAAAGATCCGCGACGATCCGCGCAGCTGGATCGCCCAGCCGATGATGGAGCTTTCGACGGTGCCGACACAGGTCGGCAGCGCGCTTGCCCCCCGCTACGTCGACTTGCGTCCGTTCGCGGTCAACGACGGCAACGACGTCTGGGTGCTGCCCGGTGGCCTGACCCGGACGGCGCTGGTCGAGGGGTCACGGGTGGTCAACTCCAGCCAGGGTGGCGGCTCGAAGGACACCTGGGTATTGGCGTCGCGGGCATCGGCCGGCGACCACGAGCTCGAGGCGGCGGAGGTGGTGCGGGCGCTGCCGACCTCCATGCCCGACCCCATGCTGGACGACTCGCCGCGGTTGGCCTCGCAACAGCCGCAACCCACCGAACGGCCCGTGCGCGAACAGCTCGAACAGCAGCAGCAACAACGGGCGGTGTTCGATGCTGGCACGTAACGCCGAGGCGCTCTACTGGATCGGGCGCTACGTCGAACGCGCCGACGACACCGCGCGGATTCTGGACGTTGTCCTGCACCAGTTGCTCGAGGATTCCAGCGTCGACCCCGATCAGGCTTCGCGCCTGCTGCTGCGGGTGCTCGGCATCGATCCACCGGATCATGAACTCGACGTGTGGTCGTTGACCGATTTGGTGGCCTACAGCAAAAACGCCCAGGGCGGCTGCTCGATCGTCGACGCCATCACCGCGGCCCGCGAAAACGCGAAGTCGGCGCGGGAGGTGACGTCCAGCGAGATCTGGGAGTGCCTCAACACCACCTACCACGCCCTGCCCGAACGCGAGCGCGCCGCCAAACGCCTTGGGCCGCATGACTTCCTGTCGTTCGTGGAACGGCGGGCGGCGATGTTCGCCGGGCTGGCCGACTCCACGCTGTCGCGCGACGACGGGTATCGCTTCATGGTCTTGGGTCGGGCGATCGAGCGCGTCGACATGACGGTGCGCCTGTTGCTGTCGCGGGTCGGAGACAGCGCCTCGTCCCCGGCCTGGGTGACGCTGCTGCGGTCGGCGGGCGCGCACGACACCTATCTGCGCACGTATCGCGGTGTGCTCGACGCGGGGCGGGTGGTCGAGTTCATGTTGCTCGACCGGCTGTTTCCGCGTTCGGTGTTCTACTCGCTGCGGCTGGCCGAACACAACCTCGACGAACTGGTCCGCAATCGGCAGAGCCGGATCGGGGCGACCGCCGAGGCCCAGCGGTTGCTGGGGCAGGCCCGCAGCGAGTTGGAGTTCGTCCAGCCGGGGGTGCTGCTCGAGACGCTGGAGGGCCGGCTGGCGGGCCTGCAGCGCACCTGCCGCGACGTCGGGGAAGCCTTGGCGCTGCAGTACTTTCACATCGCGCCGTGGGTGGCGTGGTCGGACGCCGGTCAGCGCCCCCGACTGGTCAGCAGGAAAGAGGACGGCTGATGTGGCGGCTGCGGGTGGTGCACACCACGGGGTACGCCTACCAGTCACCGGTGACCGCCTCCTACAACGAAGCCCGGCTGACGCCGCGGTCGAACAACCGCCAGAACGTCATCCTCAACCGCGTCGAAACCATCCCGGCAACCCGGTCCTACCGCTACATCGACTATTGGGGTACCGCGGTGACGGCGTTCGATTTGCACGCGCCGCACACCGATCTGACGGTGATGTCCTCTTCGGTCGTGGAGACCGAACGCGCCGAGGGGCCGGCCACCGAGGCGGGCTGGGACGACCTGCGCTCGGATGCCGTGATCGATCGCTTCGACGACCTGCTCCGCCCCACCGGGCACACCCCGGCCAGCAAGCGGGTGGCCTCGGTGGGCAAGAAGATCAGCAAAACCCACGCGCCGGCCGAAGCCGTTGTCGCCGCAGCCCATTGGGTGCGCGACGAACTGGACTATCTGCCGGGAACAACCAGCGTGCACTCGTCGGGGCTGGACGCGCTCAAGGCGGGCAAGGGTGTCTGCCAGGACTTCGTACACCTGACGCTGATGTTGTTGCGGGGCATGGGGATTCCCGCGCACTACGTTTCGGGATACCTGCATCCCAAACGCGACGCCGTCGTCGGGGACACCGTGGAAGGGCGCAGTCACGCCTGGATCGAGGCGTGGACGGGGGCCTGGTGGAGTTATGACCCCACCAACGACACCGAGATCACCGAGCAGTACGTCGGCGTGGGTGCGGGTCGCGACTACGCCGATGTTTCCCCATTGAAGGGCATCTACTCCGGGGAGGGCGCCACCGATCTCGACGTGATCGTGGAGGTGACCCGGCTCGCCTAGGGGCCGGTATGCACCGCTACCGTGACGTGCGGTTGGCGTTGATCTCCTCGCGGTGCGCCATGGCCCATTGGGCCAACGAGATCACCAGCGGTAGCAATGTCCGCCCCAGTTCGGTCAATTCGTACTCGACTCGCGGTGGCACCTCGGCGTAGGCCGTGCGGTCGACCAGGCCATCCACGACAAGATGCTTGAGCGTCAGGGTGAGCATCCGCTGCGAGATGCCTTCCACGGCCGCCTCCAGCGCACCGAACCGCATTGGCCCGTCACGCAACGTGCCGATTACCAGCAGGCTCCACTTGTCGCCGATGCGATCCAGGACCTCCCGGACCGCCCCGCCCTCGGGTATCCGTGGCGTCTTTCGTGTGACGTTGGTCATAGCGAGGTCTCCGTCCTGGATACATACACCGATGTGCCTTATGCGGCCGCCCCAGCGCTGACACACGATGTGGCTACGCACAAATGGTAAGGATTGGGGATCATCGTGAACATTGCGCTGTGGGCCGTGCAGGGTCTACTCGCATTCGCCTATCTCGTCGCGGGCGGGCTCAAAGTCGTTCGGCCGCGCGAACAACTCGTAGCGTCGGGCCGGCTCGACTGGATGAAGGACCACTCGGACGCCGCGGTCAAGGCTGTCGGCGCGGTCGAGATCGTCGGCGCGCTCGGCGTGATCCTGCCCGGGGCCACCGGCATCGCCCGCATCCTGACCCCGATCGCTGCGGTGGGTCTGGTCATCGTGCAGATCGGCGCGATGCGCGTGCACCTGACGCGTAACGAGCGAGAACCTCTGCCCATCAACGTGATTCTCCTGCTGCTCGCGGCTTTCGTCGCCGTCGGCCGATCCGTGAGTTGAGCCCTCCGCGAGGGTGCCGCTGTCCTCTCGCCCGACGCGCTCGGTAGCCCGACGCAGAGGCGCCAACGGCGAACGGGTGCGCGATACCGTTTGGCAATGAACGGTATCCGCGAAACCGGGGCCCACCCCGAGGCGAACGGCCCCCACCGCGGGCCGCCCCTGACGCCGCTGTCTCTGCTGTGCGTCGGGCTGCTCTTCGGGGGGATCGCGATCGGCGTCGGGATCGGCGGTGTCATGCCGTTGCCGTACGGCCCCGTCGGCGCGGTGGCCGCGTACGTGCGGGCCCAGCCAACCGCCCTGCGCGTCATGGCCGTTGCGACGTTCGCGTCGGCCGTCCCGCTGGCGGTCTACGCGGCGACGGCCGCCGCGCGGCTGAGGCAACTCGGCGCCGGCCGCGCGGCGGCCGCGACCGCGCTTACGGCCGGCGCCTTGGCCGCCGGCGCGCTCGGCTTGGCCGGCGCGCTGGGTTGGGCGATGTCGTGGCCGGAAGTCAGCGCCGACACCCCCGTGGCGAGAGCGCTGTACTTGCTCGTCTTTCTCACCGGCGGCCCGGCCCACATCGTGGCGTTGGGCCTGTTGGTGGCCGCGATGGCGGCGCCCGGGGGAGTGCTGCCCGGCCCGCTCGCCCGGGCCGGCCTGGCGACCGCCGTCCTCGCCGAATCGGCGGCCGGCGTTTTGATCTGGCCCGCGCTGGGGGTGCTGTTGCCGGTCGCCCGGGTGGTGGCGCTGACCTGGCTGGTGGTGGCGGGTGTCGCGATTACCCGTGCGGCGCAACGCGATTCGTCGTCCCGGTAGGGCGTCAGGTGGGCGCGTCGACCTGAACCCGGTGCAGGTCGTCGCCGAGCTCGATGCGCCCACCGAACTGCTCGGCGGCCAGCGCCCGCCACTGCTCTTCCTGGCCGGGCACCAGCGCGGGCACGTAGTGCGTCATGACCAGGGTGCCGACGCCCGCGCGGGCGGCGGTCGCCGCCGCCTCTTCCACCGAGGAGTGGTAATCGCAGATGTCGACGAGCCGCTGCTGCGGGATGGCGGCGACGATGTCCTTGCGGATCACGGTGTGCACCAGGGCGCCGGCCGCGGCCGCGAGCTCGTCCAGGCTCGCGCACGGCACGGTGTCGCCGGCCAGCACCACCGATGCCCCCTTGTATTCGATGCGGAACCCGATGGTCGGGGCCACCGGCCGGTGATCGGTGGCGCCCACCCGGATCGATACGCCGTCGCGGTCCCACACCGGACCGTCGGTGTATTCGTGGACCTCGACGGCCGGCGGCGCATTCAGATCGGCGTGATGGGCGATGCGGTAGCCGATGTCGTGGTGAAACGCCTTCAGCGTCGCCTCCACCAGTTCCGCGGTGCCGGGCGGCCCGATGATGGGCAGCGGCGCGGGATCGGGGGTGAAGGTGCTGATCCACCGCGTGATGAGGACGTCTCCGAGGTCGCCGACGTGATCGCTGTGAAGGTGGGTGAGGAGCAGCGCCGACAAGCTGGCCGCACCCACCCCGACCGCCGCCGCCCGCTGCAGCACCCCGCGCCCGCAGTCCGCCAAAAACACCTGCCCGCCGGCCCGCACGAGGGTCGACGGCCCGGCCCGGTTCGGGTCGGGGATCGGACTTCCGGTGCCCAGCAGAGTGACCTCGATCATGGCCCTATCTTGCAGGTCCCCTCGGTTTGCGGTGGCCCGATCGAACGATCCGGCCGGCCGGCGGCGCTTGGACACGATCTGTGTGCAGGTTCTCGTGGTGGCTTTTCCGCCGCGCGAGTTAGCCGTAGCCTGATGTGAAGCGGATCACAAACCCGGCTGGAGGCCTTAATGCGGATTGCGGACGTCTTGCGGAACAAGGGCGCGGCGGTGGTGACCATCAACCCGGACGCGACGGTTCGTGAGCTGCTGGCGGGTCTGACCGAGCAGAACATCGGCGCCATGGTGGTGGTCGGCGACGAGGGGGTCGTCGGCATCGTGTCGGAGCGCGACGTCGTGCGCCAGCTCCACACTCATGGCGCCAGCGTGCTGTCACGCCCGGTCTCCAAGATCATGACCAGCATGCTGGCCACGTGCACGAAGGCCGACACCGTCGATGCGATCAGCGTGCTGATGACCAAGAACCGGGTGCGCCACGTGCCGGTGCTGGACGGGAAGAAGCTGATCGGCATCGTCAGCATTGGTGACGTGGTGAAGACCCGGATGGAAGAACTCGAGGCTGAGCAGCAGCAGCTGCAGTCCTACATCACCCAGGGCTGACTCGGCGGCGGCTTGCTCAACCCGCCGGCCCCGCTCGCCGAACGTGCAATCAGGGCGAAAATTCGGCGGTTTTCTCGCCGTGAGTGCACGCTCGGCGAAGTGCCAGGGCTCGGCGGAACGGCCGACTCAGCGCCAGGAGTAGTCGGCGCGCAGCCGCGCCGCCACCACGTCGAAGATCTCGCGGTCCAGGATCGCGCCCTCGCGGCGGATGCCCTCTTCGGGCACGTCGAGCACGCGGTCCAGCCGAACCCAACTGGATCGTCCCTCGTAATCCCAACTGCCCGAGCCGATTCCAACCCACTCCGGATCGGCGGCGTGGCGCTCCTGGCTGGAGACCATCAAGCCCAGCAGGGTGCCGCGGTCGCGTCCGACGACCAGCACGGGCCGGTCCTTGCCCCGGCTGGGATCGTCCTCGTAAACCACCCACGTCCAGACGATCTCGCCGGGATCGGCCCGGCCGTCCAGGCTCGGCGCGTACACGAGTTTGCGGGCCCGCTGCGCGGTGGGCCGGCTGTTGCTGGTCACCGGCCGGCCCGCGACCGTCGTGTCGGACGGTGGCGGCGCCGCGGCGGCGATGACGTTCGCGGTGATCCGCACGGCCTGTTGCAACTCGCGCAGGACGGTCTGGGAATTCTGGACGTGCCGGGCCAGCCGCGGGGCCCCGTTGAACACCAGATTCTCGGCAAACCGCTGGAACGTCTTCCACTGCGATTTCCGGGCAGACGCCATATTCGCAGCATAGACGCGAGCAACCGGGCGCGACTGTGTCCAAGTAGGTCCGGGCGACGCTGCATAGATACGCTGGACATGCC
This sequence comes from Mycobacterium paraintracellulare, assembly GCF_000276825.1. Lineage (NCBI taxonomy): Bacteria > Bacillati > Actinomycetota > Actinomycetes > Mycobacteriales > Mycobacteriaceae > Mycobacterium > Mycobacterium paraintracellulare. The sequence goes on from NC_016948.1 coordinate 1,678,242, forward strand.
CGCGAACCGCCAGTAAAACGGCCGCGCCGCGCCCATCACGTTTGAAGTAGACCAGGAGATTCCCATCAGCAGTTTCGCCGACAAGACCTTCACCGCGCCGGCGCAGATTCGGAATTTCTGCATCATCGCCCACATCGATCACGGCAAGTCGACGCTGGCCGACCGGATGCTGCAGCTCACCGGCGTCGTCGATGAGCGCTCGATGCGCGCCCAGTACCTGGACCGGATGGACATCGAGCGCGAGCGCGGCATCACCATCAAGGCGCAGAACGTCCGGCTCCCGTGGAAAGTCGACGACGAAGACCATGTCCTGCACCTGATCGACACCCCGGGCCACGTCGACTTCACCTACGAGGTGTCGCGCGCGCTGGAGGCCTGCGAGGGCGCGGTGCTGCTGGTCGACGCCGCCCAGGGCATCGAGGCGCAGACCCTGGCCAACCTCTACCTGGCGCTGGACCGTGACCTGACCATCATCCCGGTGCTCAACAAGATCGACCTGCCGGCGGCCGACCCGGACCGCTACGCCGGAGAGCTCGCCCACATCATCGGCTGCGGGCCCGACGACGTGCTGCGGGTGTCCGGCAAAACCGGCGAGGGAGTGGCCGAGCTGCTCGACGAGGTGGTGCGCCAGGTGCCGCCCCCGCAGGGCAAGGCCGACGCGCCCCTGCGGGCGATGATCTTCGACTCGGTCTACGACATCTACCGCGGCGTGGTGACCTACGTCCGGGTGGTCGACGGCAAGATCACACCGCGCGAACGCATCGCGATGATGTCCACGGGCGCCACGCACGAACTGCTCGAGGTCGGCATCGTCTCGCCCGAGCCGAAGGCCAGCGAGGGCCTGGGCGTGGGCGAGGTGGGTTACCTGATCACCGGGGTCAAGGACGTCCGCCAGTCCAAGGTGGGTGACACCGTGACGACGGCCAAGCGCGGCGCCGCCGAAGCGCTGACGGGATACCGCGAGCCCAGGCCGATGGTCTACTCGGGGCTGTATCCCGTGGACGGTTCGGACTATCCGGTTCTGCGCGACGCGCTGGACAGGCTGCAACTCAACGACGCGGCCCTGACCTACGAGCCGGAGACGTCGGTGGCGCTGGGCTTCGGATTCCGTTGTGGCTTCTTGGGTTTGCTGCACATGGAGATCACCCGGGAGCGCCTGGAGCGAGAGTTCGACCTGGACCTGATCTCGACGTCGCCCAACGTCGTCTATCGCGTGGTCAAAGAGGACAACACCGAAGTCGTCGTGACCAACCCGTCGGACTGGCCCGAAGGCAAGGTCCGCACCGTCTACGAGCCGGTGGTGAAGACCACCATCATCGCGCCCAGCGAATTCATCGGCACCATCATGGAACTGTGCCAGTCGCGCCGCGGCGAGCTCGGCGGGATGGACTACCTGTCACCCGAACGCGTGGAGCTGCGCTACACCATGCCGCTGGGCGAGATCATCTTCGACTTCTTCGACTCCCTGAAGTCACGCACCCGCGGCTACGCCAGCCTCGACTACGAGGAGGCCGGCGAGCAAGAGGCCCAGCTGGTCAAGGTCGACATCCTGTTGCAGGGCGAGGCGGTCGATGCGTTCAGCGCGATCGTGCACAAGGACGGCGCCTCGGCCTACGGCAACAAGATGACCACCAAGCTCAAAGAGCTGATCCCACGCCAGCAGTTCGAGGTGCCGGTCCAGGCGGCGATCGGATCGAAAATCATTGCGCGCGAAAACATCCGAGCCATCCGCAAGGACGTGCTATCCAAATGTTACGGCGGTGACATCACCCGCAAGCGCAAACTTCTGGAAAAGCAGAAGGAAGGCAAGAAGCGGATGAAGACCATCGGGCGGGTCGACGTACCGCAGGAGGCGTTCGTCGCGGCGCTGTCCGCGGACGCGGCGGGGGACAAGGGCAAGAAGTAGCCATGCGGATACTCAAAGCGGCGGCGACGCTCGCAGCGCTGGCCACGCTGGTGACAGGATGCGGCGCGGTCGTGAACGGAACGGCGAAGCCGGCACCGAACCTGAAGCTGCGTCCGCTGAGCGGCGCGACGGTCAGCAAGGTGCTGCTCGACGGCGCGATGCTGTCGCGGATGCTGGACCAGACGCTGATCTCCCGCGAGCCGGCGCAAGTCGGCGGCCCCGAGAAGCTCTACCAGGTCAAGCGGTCGACGTCGCAGGCCGGTTGCCTGGGCGTGACGGCGATGCTGCAAAAGAGCGTGTACCGCTCAGCCCAGGTCCAGGACGTCGCCTCGGTGTCGTGGTGGAACAACGGCGAACCGGCGCAGGTGATCACCGTGATGGAGGGCGTGGTCACGCTGCCTTCGGCCGCGCAGGCTCAGGCGTTGTTCGCGCAGTTCTCGCAGCAGTGGCAGCAATGCAACGGCATGACGACCTCGGAACAGACCGGCCCGATCAGCACGACGAACGTCATCAGCGATGTCCGCGGCACCGCTACCACCATCGCGGCGACCAAAACCGCCACCTCGGTGCTGCCCAACATGCCCGCCCTGCGGCCCACCCCCCAGGCGCGGGCCATCGGTATCCGGTCGAACTGCCTCGTGGAGGTCGAGGTGGTCTTCTTCGGCGGGCGGCGATCCACCGACCCGGGATCGGCCAACGTCAACAGCAGCGCGCTCGACATCGCGCGCGCCATGATGGACAGGGTCAACGCCCTGAGCTGAGGTCGGGAGGGGTGAAGTGAAAAGCACCTGGCACTCGCTGGCCGCTGTGGTCGCGGTGCTGCTGGTGAGCGGGTGCACCCAAACCATCTCCGGCACAGGCACTCTGGCGCCGAACGCGGGTCGGGTGCCGGCCATCAAGCGGGCCTTGTTCGACGGTACCGCGCTGGCGAAGCTGCTCGACCAGCCGTTCCAGCCATACCCGCATTACTCGTTGTTCGGGGGCGGCGACAAATTGGGAACCGCGTGGGATAAGGCGAAGCCCGCCGAGTGCATCGGCGTCGTCCATTTGATGCAGCGGGGCCCGTATGGCTCGGCGCCGATACTAGAAACGGCCGCCGAAATGTGGGTGGGCAAAAGGGATTCGGTGAAGATCGACATTGTCCAGCAAGGCATCGTCGCGTTGCGGACGGCCGCTGACGCCGACGCGCTCTTCGCCAGGTTCGTCGCGCGGTGGCAGAAGTGCGACGGGACCACGCTGATAGCGCCGCCGACCGATATCTACGGTACGGATGCCATCTCCGACGTGCGCGTCCTGAATTCGGTTGTCGCGGCTACGGTTTCGATGGGGTCCGCCCCGTACTCGGTTTTGAACGCAACACCCGTGGCCCGGGCCCTCGGCGTCAAGGGGCCTTACGTTGTCGAGGTGAGGGTCGACTTCATTCCCATTTATGGTCCGGGAGATCAGGGCAACGGCAACATCAACACCACCGCCATCGACCTCGCCCACGCGCTCATGGACAAACTCGGCGCCCGCAGCTGACGCGGGCTCCCTTCCGGCTACATCGGCGCGTTGGCGGGCTGGAACATCCCGGAGCCGTCGGCCTCCTCCTCGGCCCGGATGACGTGCACCACCGCGTTGATCAGCGCCAGGTGGGTGAACGCCTGCGGGAAGTTGCCCAGCTGGCGGCCGGTGCGCGGCTCGATCTCCTCCGCATACAGGTGCAGCGGGCTGGCGTAGGACAGCAACCGCTCGCACAGGCGTTTGGCGCGGCGCACCTCCCCGATCTCGACCAGCGCCGACACCAGCCAGAACGAGCAAATCGTGAACGTGCCCTCCTCGCCGGACAGCCCGTCGTCGGTCTCCTCGACCCGGTAGCGCAGCACCAGGCCCTCCTGGGTGAGTTCGTCGGCGATCGCCAGGACGGTGTTGCGCACCCGCGGGTCGTCCGGCGGCAGGAACCGTGTCAGCACCACCAGCAGCAGCGAGGCGTCCAGCGCGTCGCTGCCGTAGCGCTGGGTGAAGACCCCGCGGGAATCCACGCCGTGCGCCAGGATGTCGGCCTTGATCTCCTCGGCGATGGCCCGCCACTGCTGGGCGTAGCTCTTCTCGCCCTGCCGTTCGGCCAGCTTCGCCCCGCGGTCGAGCGCCACCCAGCACATGACCTTCGACGACGTGAAGTGCTGCGGCTCCCCGCGCACCTCCCAGATTCCGCGGTCGGGCTCGCGCCAGTGCTTGATCGCCTCTTCCACCTGCTTCTTCAGCACCGGCCACAACGTCTCCGGGACCTGTTCGCGCGACTTGGCGTGCAGGTAGAAGGAGTCGAGGATGGAGCCCCAGATGTCGTGCTGGACCTGGTCGAAGGCGCCGTTGCCGATGCGCACCGGCCGGGCCTGGTCGTAGCCGGACAGGTGATGCAATTCCTCCTCGACGAGGCTGCGCTCCCCGCCCACGCCGTACATCACCTGCAGCGGGTGCCGCTCGTTGTTGTTGGCCCCCGAGACGTCGGCGATGAACGCGAAGAAGTCGTCGGCCTCGCGGTCGAGCCCGAGCGTGTACAGGCCCCACAACGCGAACGTGGAGTCGCGCACCCAGGCGTAGCGGTAGTCCCAGTTGCGTTCGCCCTGCGGTGTTTCCGGCAGCGACGTGGTGCTGGCCGCCAGTAGCGCGCCGGTAGGCGAGTAGGTCAACCCCTTCAGCGTGAGCGCGCTGCGCTGCAGGTAGGCCCGCCACGGGTGGTCGGGGAAGTTACCGATGTTGATCCACTGCCGCCAGCACTCGGTGGTCTGCCACATCTTGTCGGCGGCCTCTTGGTAGGTCTGCGGCGCCGGGTGCTTGGTCCAGCTCAGGGCCACGAACACGTCGTCGCCCTCCTTCATCCGGGTGCGTGCGCGCGCTTCGCGGCCTTCCAGCCCGATCCGCAGGTTGGTGGTGAGTCGCAGCGTGGGGTGGGCGTCGGGCTGCCTGGTGGCGCGCGCGATGGCCTCGCCGTACGCGTTGGCGGAGTATTCCCAGGTGGCCCCGACGCGGTGGTAGTCGAACGCCGGCTCGCAGCTCATCATCAGTTCGACGGTGCCGCTGACGCAGCGCACGGTGCGCAGCAGGATGTGCTCGGCGTCCCAGTCCATCGGGGTGCGGCGATGCGTCCGCGACCGGCGGTCCAGGTCGTGCCAGGGCCCCATGACCAGCGCGTCACGCACGATCAGCCATCCGGTGTGCGTCTGCCAGGTGGTCTCCATGATGAGGCTGCCCGGCAGATACCGGCGGGCCGAGGGCACCGAGACGCCGTAGGGGCCCAGCCGGAAATGGCCGGCGCTGCGGTCCAGGATCGCCCCGAACACGCTCGGCGAGTCCGGCCGCGGCACACACAGCCATTCCACCGACCCGGCCGGCGAGATCAGGCAGGTGGTTTCCCAGTCCGACAGGAACGCGTAATCGGCGATCGGCGGAAACGGGTTACGCAGGGCCGCGCTGGGAGCGAGGGGCCCGGGAGTGCGCAGGTCGATGGACGACGACATCGACGTGGCGGACGCCGCTGGAAACGCTTCCTCGGGCATGTCTTCGTCCGGCTGGGCCGGTTGGTCGTCGGGCTGAACATGCAGAACCATCTGGACATCATCGACCGCACGGCGGCCCGGCGTCCAACGTTTCGCCGACGCGGCGTGGCGTACCCCTTCCCGGGCGCCGATGTTCACGCATTGGTTTTGTGTGGCGGCGCCACATAGGGTGAGCTCCGTGAACGCGTTCCTCAACTGGTGGGACGGCAACGAGCTGTGGCTTTCGGGGCTCCCTTTCGTGCTGCAGGCCATGGTGGTGATGCCGGTCGTGCTGGCGGTGGCCTACGTGACGGGGGCCCTGCTCGACGGCCTCCTCGGCAAGGGCATCGAGTTGATGCGCCGTGCCCGCCATGTCGGTGAGACCTCCGGGTGACGCGCATGCCTCGGTCACACGTGACGCTGGTTCTCCTCATCTTGGTGGCGCTGGTGATCGGCACGTGGCTGGTCACGCACCTGATGCACCGGTGAGGCGCCCGCCGCGGTGGCGTGCGCCGGCTGCGGTGGCGGCACCGTCAATTCCTGTTAGGCTTCCCGCCATGCGCGTGGCGATTGGCATCCCGGGGTGCTATGCCTTCGTGCACTGTTGTCGCTGACTCCCAAACCCGTGTGCGGTCTGGTTCTGGAGTTCTCGAATCCTCCTGAAGTTCTAGTTGCCTTTCCGCTGAGACGGGACCGAGATCCGATAAGTCCCCCACCGGAAGGCCTTCGATGGACATCAGGACCGCATTGCGTTGGCGGCCTGTACTTGCCCTGGTTTCGACAGCCGGCGTGGCCGCAAGTATCGCCGGCTGCCACGGGGGCGCTAGCGATGCCGTCGGCGGCGGCGGGCTGGCCGGCGCACGCACTTCCATCACGCTGGTCGCCTATTCGGTCCCAGAACCCGGGTGGAGCAAGATAATTCCGGCGTTCAATGCCTCCGAAGAAGGCAAGGGCGTGCAGGTGGTGACCTCGTATGGGGCCTCCGGTGACCAATCCCGCGGTGTCGTCGACGGCAAGCCGGCCGACGTCGTGAACTTCTCCGTCGAACCCGACATCGCGCGACTGGTCAAGGCCGGCAAGGTTTCCAAAGACTGGAACACCGACGCCACCAAGGGGATCCCGTTCGGCTCGGTGGTCACGCTGGTGGTGCGCAAGGGCAATCCGAAGCACATCAAGGACTGGGATGACCTACTGCGGCCCGGCATTGAGGTCATCACGCCCAGCCCGCTCAGTTCGGGGTCGGCCAAGTGGAATCTGCTGGCGCCGTACGCCGTCAAGAGCGAAGGCGGCGCCAACAGCGCCGCCGGCGTGGATTTCATCAAGAAGCTGGTGACCGAGCACGTCAAACTCCGTCCCGGATCGGGACGCGAAGCCACCGACGTCTTCATCCAGGGCAGCGGTGACGTGCTGATCAGCTACGAGAACGAGGCCATCGCGACCGAGCGGGCGGGCAAGCCCGTCGACCACGTCAACCCGCCGCAGACCTTCAAGATCGACAATCCGGTCGCCGTCGTCAACACCAGCCCCCACCTGCAGGCCGCCGTCGCGTTCAAGAACTTCCAGTACACGGCCGCGGCCCAAAAGGTTTGGGCGCAGGCCGGTTTCCGGCCGGTCGACCCGTCGGTCGCCGCCGACTTCCGCGCCCAATATCCGGTGCCGACGAAGCTGTGGACCATCGCCGACCTCGGCGGCTGGAGCGCGGCGGATCCGCAGCTGTTCGACAAGAGCACCGGCAGCATCACCAAGATCTACACGCAGGCCACCGGATGACGGCCATCACGCCGGACCCGCTGGCAATCCGGCCCGAACTCAGCGGCGACCCCGGGCACGGGCCGCTGCCCGGGCGTGGCCGCGGGACCACCGCCCTGCGGGTCGGGGCGGCAACGGTGTGGCTTTCGGTGATCGTGTTGCTGCCGCTGGCGGCGATCGCCTGGCAGTCCGCCGGCGGCGGCTGGCACGCGTTCTGGCTCGCGGTCACCTCCAATGCCGCGCTGGAATCCTTCCGAGTGACCCTGACGATCTCGGCCGGGGTGACTGTGCTCAACCTGATTTTTGGTCTGGTGATCGCGTGGGTGCTGGTGCGCGACGACTTCGTCGGGAAGCGACTGGTCGACGCGATCATCGACCTGCCGTTCGCGCTGCCCACCATCGTCGCCAGCCTGGTCATGCTGGCGTTGTACGGCAACAACAGCCCGGTGGGTCTGCACCTGCAGCACACCGCGTGGGGTGTGACGGTGGCGTTGGCCTTCGTGACGCTGCCCTTCGTGGTCCGCGCGGTTCAGCCGGTGCTGCTGGAGTTGGATCGCGAAGTCGAGGAGGCGGCGGCGTCGCTGGGCGCCAGCGGCCCGAAGATCTTCACCTCGGTGGTGCTGCCGGCGCTGCTGCCCGCGCTGTTGTCCGGTGCGGGCCTGGCGTTCTCGCGCGCGATCGGCGAGTTCGGGTCGGTGGTGCTGATCGGCGGCGCGGTGCCGGGCAAAACCGAAGTGTCATCGCAGTGGATACGGACCCTGATCGAAAACGACGACCGCACCGGCGCCGCCGCGATATCCATTGTGCTGTTGGCGATTTCGTTCGTGGTCCTGCTCATCTTGCGGATCGTGGGTGGGCACGCGGCCAAACGCGAGGAGCTGGCCGCATGACGTCGTCCGCCGGAGTCCGCTATTCCCTGCGATTCGTGGCGCTCGGATACATCTTCGTGTTGCTGGTCGTGCCGGTGTCGTTGATCCTGTGGAGGACGTTTCGGCCCGGGTTCGGCCAGTTCTACGCCTGGGTCAGCACTCCCGCGGCGATATCGGCGCTGAACCTGACCCTGCTGGTGGTGGCCATCGTGGTGCCGCTCAACGTAATCTTCGGCATCCCGACGGCATTGGTGCTCGCGCGCAACAGGTTTCGCGGCAAGGGCGTGCTGCAGGCGATCATCGACCTGCCGTTCGCGGTCTCACCCGTCATCGTGGGTGTGGCGTTGATCGTGTTGTGGGGCTCGGCGGGTGCGCTGGGATTCGTCGAAAACGACCTCGGGTTCAAGATCATCTTCGGCCTGCCGGGCATCGTGCTCGCCAGCATCTTCGTCACCCTGCCGTTCGTGGTGCGTGAGGTGGAGCCGGTGCTGCACGAGCTGGGAACCGACCAGGAGGAGGCGGCGGCGACGCTGGGTTCGGGCTGGTGGCAGACGTTTTGGCGGATCACGCTGCCGTCCATCCGGTGGGGCCTGACGTACGGCATCGTGTTGACAATCGCACGTACCCTGGGGGAATACGGTGCGGTGCTCATCGTGTCGTCGAACCTGCCGGGAAAGTCGCAAACACTGACATTGCTTGTTTCGGACCGATACAACCGCGGCGTCGAGTACGGCGCCTATGCGCTGTCGACCTTGCTGATGGGGGTTGCGGTGCTGGTGCTGATTTTCCAGGTGGTTCTCGACGCCCGCCGCGCCCGAGCGGCGAAGCAGGCCTGACGAGGAGGATGACGTGACAGACACCGGTACCGGCCGGGACGACCTCGCCATCATCGTGCGCGACGCCTACAAGCACTATGGCGACTTCGTCGCGCTGGACCACGTGGACTTCGTCGTGCCGACCGGGTCGCTGACGGCGTTGTTGGGTCCCAGCGGTTCGGGCAAATCGACGCTGCTGCGCACCATCGCCGGTCTCGACCAGCCCGACAGCGGAACCGTCACGATCTACGGTCGCGACGTGACCCGGGTGCCACCGCAGCGCCGCGGCATCGGGTTCGTCTTCCAGCACTACGCGGCATTCAAGCACCTGACCGTCCGCGACAACGTGGCCTACGGGCTCAAGGTTCGCAAGCGGCCCAAAGCCGAAATCAAAGCCAAGGTCGACAACCTGCTGGAAGTGGTGGGGCTCAGCGGTTTTCAGAGCCGCTATCCCAATCAGCTCTCCGGTGGTCAGCGACAGCGGATGGCGCTGGCTCGAGCGCTGGCGGTCGACCCGCAGGTGCTGCTGCTCGACGAGCCGTTCGGTGCGCTGGACGCCAAGGTGCGTGAGGATTTGCGGGCGTGGTTGCGCCGCCTGCACGACGAGGTGCACGTGACCACGGTGCTGGTCACCCACGATCAGGCGGAGGCATTGGATGTCGCCGACCGGATTGCGGTGCTCAATCACGGTCGCATCGAGCAGATCGGATCCCCGACCGACGTCTATGACGCCCCGGCGAACGCGTTCGTGATGTCGTTCCTCGGCGCGGTGTCCACCCTCAACGGCGCCCTGGTGCGTCCGCACGACATCCGGGTGGGTCGCAACCCCGAGATGGCGATCGCCGGCGGCGACGGCACCGCGGAGTCGATCGGGGTGGTGCGGGCCACCGTTGACCGGGTGGTGGCGCTGGGTTTCGAGGTGCGGGTCGAATTGACCAGCGCGGCCACCGGCGGCTTCTTCACGGCGCAGATCACACGCGGCGACGCCGAGGCCCTGGCATTACGCGACGGCGACACCGTCTACGTGCGTGCCACCCGGGTCCCACCGATCGCCCCGACTGCGGCGGAGCCCGGTCACAAAGCGGACGAGGATGAGAACACGCTGACCTCAGCGTGATTCGTCACGAGGCGTGCAGACCGCACTCCGTCTTGGACAGCCCCTGCCAGCGCCCACTGCGCGGGTCGGCGCCCGCCAGCGGCTTGGCCGTGCACGGGGCGCAGCCGATCGACGAATAGCCGTCGTAGATAAGCGGATTGACCAGCACGCTGTGCTCGTCGATGTAGTTCTGCACGTCGTCGTCGGACCAGGTCGCCATCGGGTTGACCTTCACCAACTTGAAGCCCTCGTCGAAGCCGACCACCGGGGCGTTGGCGCGTGCGGCGGTTTCGCCCCGGCGCAGCCCGGTCACCCAGGCCGAGTAGCCGCGCAGCGCCTTGCCCAGCGGGGCGACCTTGCGCAGCCGGCAGCATTCACCGGGATCACGCGCGAACAGGTTCTTGCCCAGCAGTTTGTCCTGCTCGGCGACGGTCTGCTCGGGCGTGACGTTGAGCACCCGGATGTCGTAAACGGACTCGATGGCGTCGCGTGTACCGATGGTCTCCACGAAGTGGTAGCCGGTGTCCAGGAACACCACCGGCACACCCGGGCGCACCTTGGCGGCCAGATCGATCAACACCGCCTCTTGCATGCTGGAGGCCACCACGTAGTTGCAGGTCGCCCATCCGCGCGGTCCGTTGACGCCGCCGAACGTCTCGTCGGTCCAACGCAATACGTCGCTGGCGCTGGCGCCCTCGAGCTCGGCCGCTCCCCGGGCGGCGAGCTCGCGCAGCTCGGCCTCGGAATGTCTGGTTGTTCGTTCGCTCATCGCAAATCGTCCTCGTCTGCCCTCATGGCCCACTGTGCGAAACGTTCACCCTCGCCGCGATATTTCAGGAAGTTACGTGCGACCCGCTCGATGTAGTCGCCGAGCTCGTCGCTGGTGACCTTGTGCTGACGCAGTTTTCGGCCGAAGCCGCTGTCTTGACCCAGGCTGCCGCCCAGGTGTACCTGGAAAGCCTCGACCGAGCCGCCGTTTCCGTCGTCGACCATCTGGCCTTTCAACCCGATGTCGGCGACCTGAATGCGTGCGCACGAATTGGGGCAGCCGTTGAGGTTGACGGTGATCGGAACATCGAGCTGCAGGTTGATGTCCGCGAGCCGACTTTCCAGCTCGGGCACCAAAGACTGCGCCTTGACTCGTGTTTCGGCGAATGACAGCTTACAGAATTCAATTCCCGTGCAGGCCATCACATTCCGGCGCCAGTGTGACGGTTGGGACTGCAGGCCGAGCGCCTCCAAACCGGCGATCAGCTCCTCGAGCTTGTCGTCGGGGACGTCGAGGATCACCAGCTTTTGGTAGGGGGTCAACCGGATCCGGTTCGAGCCGGCCGCCTCGGCGAGGTCGGCCACCGCGGACAGGGTGGTGCCCGAGACCCGTCCCGCAATCGAGGCGACACCCACGGCGTTGAGCCCGTTCTTGAGCCGTTGCACACCGACGTGGTCGATCGGACGCGGGACCGGCTCCGGCGCCGGTCCGTCGATCAGCGGACGCTTGAGGTACTCGGTTTCGAGGACTTCACGGAACTTCTCGACGCCCCAGTCCTTGACCAGGAACTTCAGCCGCGCCTTGGAGCGCAGCCGCCGGTACCCGTAGTCACGGAAGATCGAGGTGACCGCGTGCCAAACCTCGGGCACTTCCTCGAGCGGCACCCAGGCACCCAGCCGTTGGGCCAGCATCGGGTTGGTCGACAGGCCGCCGCCCACCCACAGGTCCAGCCCGGGGCCGTGCTCGGGGTGGTTGACGCCGATGAACGCGATGTCATTGACCTCGTGCACCACGTCCTGCAGGCCCGAGATGGCGGTCTTGTACTTGCGCGGCAGGTCGGCGAAGTCGGGCTGGCCGATGTAGCGGCGGGCGATCTCGTCGATCGCCCAGGTCGGGTCGAGCACCTCGTCGAGCGACTCGCCGGCCAGCGGTGATCCCAGGATCACGCGGGGGCAGTCGCCGCACGCCTCGGCGGTCTGCAATCCGACGTCGGCCAGCCGCCGCCAGATTTCGGGGACGTTCTCGATCTCGATCCAGTGGTACTGGATGTTTTCCCGGTCGGTGATGTCGGCGGTGTCGCGTCCGAACTCGGTGGAGATCTGGCCGACGGTGCGCAGTGCGGCCGTCGACAGCGCACCGCCGTCGCAGCGCACCCGCATCATGAAGTACCTGGCCTCGAGCAGCTCGGCGTTGTCGTCGCCGGTGAAGGTGCCGTCGTAGCCCTGCTCACGCTGGGTGTACAGGCCCCACCAGCGGAAGCGCCCACGCAGGTCGCTCTTGTCGATGCTGTCGAAGCCGTTCTTGGCGTAGATGGTCTCGATGCGCTCGCGCACGTCCAGTGGGGCGCCGGCCTGCTTCATCTCTTCGTTCGGGTTCAGCGGCTCACGATTCCCCAGTGCCCATTGGCCCTCGTTACGGGCCTTCGCGGGTCGGGCGGTGGTCATCGGAAGTTCTCCTTCAAAAAGATCGCCAGCGCGGCCAGCACAGTTCACCGGCACTTATGGGCGGCACGAAACCGTCGGCCTGCTGGAGACACAGTGGGCTGGGTCTACCAAGTCAAGGCAGACAGATACAGCTGCAAACGCGCTTGAGATCGATGTGCCGTCGCGCCACGAGCACAATGTGCGGGCTGGGCTGGGCGACAGTCACGCCCCCATTGTGCCATGGATGCCGGGGGGCCGTGCGAGCAGGTCAAATCTGGGCTCACGATGATTAAAAGTGCCGCTGACGGGCCACCGCGGCATCAAGTCCGGGGGATCCACCGCGCGGCAACGCCGAGCGTGCACCCAGCGCGAAAATCCGGCCGGAATGTCGCAGCCGGCGCACGCTCGGCGCACGGGCAGCCCCCGGCAGCCGGGATCGACGGCGCCGGCGCCGGGCGTCTGCGTGGGATCATTTGGCATGGCCATTCGCGAGGAGCTGGTCGACCTGCCCGACGTGCGGGTGACCGCCGGGCAGCCGTTTGGCATCTACGTGCATGTCCCGTTCTGCGTAACGCGTTGCGGCTATTGCGATTTCAACACCTATACCCCAGCGGAGCTGGGGGGCGTCAATCCAGACGCCTGGTTGGGTGCGCTGCGGGCCGAATTGGAACTGGCGGCCGCGCGACTGGAAGCGCCGCCGGTGAGCACCGTGTTTGTCGGTGGTGGGACGCCCTCGTTGCTCGGCGGTGCGCGCCTGGTGACGCTGCTGGACATGGTGCGCGAGCACTTTCCGCTGGCAGCGGATGCCGAGATCACCACCGAGGCCAACCCCGAGTCGGCGTGGCCGGACCTCTTCGACGCCATCCGCGCGGCCGGCTACACCCGGGTGTCCCTGGGGATGCAATCGGTGGCGCCACGGGTGCTGGGTGTCCTCGACCGCATTCACACGCCGAACCGATCGGCCGATGCCGCCCGCGAGGCGCTGGCCGCGGGCTTCGAACACGTCAGCCTCGATCTGATCTATGGAACCCCGGGGGAGTCCGACGACGACCTGCTGCGATCGGTCGACACCGCGATCGAGACCGGCGTCGATCACGTCTCGGCCTATGCGCTGGTGGTCGAGGAAGGCACCGCCCTGGCCCGGCGGGTGCGTCGCGGCGAACTGGCCGCTCCCGACGACGACGTGCTGGCCCACCGCTACGAATTGGTCGACGCGCGCCTGAGCGAGGCGGGCATGTCGTGGTACGAGGTGTCCAACTGGTCGCGGCCAGGGGGTGAATGCCGGCACAACCTGGGCTACTGGGACGGCGGCCAGTGGTGGGGCGCGGGACCGGGCGCGCACGGATACGTCGGCACCACGCGCTGGTGGAATGTCAAGCATCCCAACGCATATGCCGAGAGGCTGGGCACGGCCGCGCTGCCGGTCGCGGGATTCGAGCGGCTCGACGCCGACACGTTGCACACCGAAGACGTGCTGTTGAAAGTCCGCCTGCGCCAAGGCCTTCCGGTTGGCCTGTTGAATTCCGAAGAGCGTGAACGCGCCGAGGGCGTCGTCTCCGACGGGTTGCTGGTGACAACCGGTGACAGGCTCGTCCTGACGGATCGGGGACGGCTGCTGGCCGACGCCGTGGTGCGGACGCTATTGGGGTAGCGGCCCGGTCAGACCCCGAACCATTGCTCGAAGACCCGGGCGATCTCGATGTAGAGCGGGATTCCGACGGTGACGTTGTAGGAGAACGTCAGACCCAGCGAGGCGGCCAGCGGCAACGTCGGGCTCGCCTCGGGGATGGCGAGCCGCTGCACCGCCGGGACGGCGATGTAGGACGCCGCGCCGCACAGGACCGCGAACAGCACATAGGTGCCCGTCTTGAAGTCGGTGTGGGTCAGCGAGGCGTAGCTGCAGGCGACGAAGATGCCCAGCGTTGCAAAGACATTCGGCGCCACGAGACCGAAGACGATGAATCCGGGGCCCGCCGTGCGCAGGTCTTTCAGCTTGCGCGACGCCGTCATGCCCATTTCGAGCAGGAACAGGCACAGCACGCCCTGGAACGCCAGCACGAAGAACTTGTCGTCGTCGGCGACGACCTTCTGGCCCTGCAGCCCGCTGACGAGACCGATGATGATGCCGCCCATCAGCAGGACTAGCCCCGGATTGAGGAACACCTCCTGAAACAGCTCGCGGGAGAGGATCGGCATCCGCTTGGCCTTGGCGTCGTCCGGGCTCTGCTCGGGCTCCCAGTCCTCCAGCTCGTGCTCCAGGCTTGCTTCCTGCCTCTCGAGGCTCTGGCCCTGCGGGGGCCGCGCGGCGCTGCCGGGGCCGACCCCGACCTTGACGGGCGGCGTGTAGCCGGGCTCGTCGGGCATGTATCCGCCGGCGTCCATGCCCCGGTGGCGCAGTCGGGCCACGAAGTACAGCGCGACCAGGCAGCCCGGGATCTCCATCACGGCCAGCATCACCGGCATGTAAGCGTTGAAGGCGATGTTCACGGCGGCCAGCACGGCCACACAGGTGGCAAAGGTCCCGGCCGAGTCCGACCCGTAATAGCCCGCGATCGTCGCGCGGTCCACCTTCCGCAGCGTTTTCAGTCGGCTCAGGCCCACGTAGGCCAAACCGCCGATGGCACAGTTCAACACGAAGCCCAGGACCATGAATCCGACGATGGCGCCGACGCTCGAGGCGCTGATCTTCGCGAGCTCTTCGCCGCCGTGCCAGCCGATGGCCAGCAGCAGATACATGGTCAACCCCTGATAGATGACATAGGGGAATTCGAAGCGCACCTTCAGGATGGGGATCAGAAAGCCGAAGTAGAAAAACAGCAAGAGCGGCTTGAAGAGGTTGTGGGTGAAGTTGTGCCAAAACTCTTGCAGCATCGATGCCTCCGTTGAGTAGACCCGCGATCAGGGGGAAGCACCGTCCGCAAACGCGGAGCAACCACGAAACATCCCGACGACCGTCAGAAATTTATCCCCGTGGCGGTCGACCTGCCACTCGAAAGCACGGCGGGAAGGACGGGCCTTCCAGACCCGCCTAGCGCCGCAAATGCGCTGGTCAGGCCCGATCTAGCGGAACGAAATCCGGTGCCGGCAGGCGTCCCATCAGCCGTGAGATTGGTGTGAAGATGCTGTCTATTTACTGTGTAGTCAAAATCTGAGTCAGTGGGGCGGCCAGTTGGGCGACGGCCTGACCCCGGCTCCCTTTTGCCGGTGGGTCACCGACAGCCAGGCCGAGGGCGAGTAGTGCGTCGTGATTTCCTCGAAGCCGTCGACCCGGGACACCGAAAGCACACCGGTCTCTTGATTGATTTCGAGCTCGTCGCCTGCGCTCGCCTGGACCTCCTCGCCACTGCTGAGGCGAATGCTGAACACGTCGTTCCTCCAATCAGCGAATCCGGGCGGACGGGCCAGTGCCACTAGGACGAGTCTCGCGGCCCACGCCGTTCGGTGCGCGACCACGACGTAAACGGTGGGAAAACGTTCCAGGTGGCGAGCCTCACACCGGATCGGCAGCGCCTGACCTTCCGCGCCGGCGGCGACCCCGACCTAGCTGCGCGAACGGAACGGCTGGAGCGACGAATCGGCGCGTTCCGGCGGGTAGCCTCGGGCGGGGCCGGGCTTTAACTCCGAGGGAGTTTTAGCCGAAGGCGCCCCGCGGGGGGCAACTCGATGGGATCGGTTGCGCACAGCTACATAGGTTAGGCTACATTTACTAACCGTGACCGAGGTCAGCGTCGAGACAAGTTCCGCCGGTTCTGCGTCGCCATCGATCCCGCTTCCCGCCCATATCGACCCGGCGGACCTGGCGGCCGAGTTGGCCGTGGTGCTCTCCGAACGCGTCGGGGAAGAGTATCTGCTCTACGAGCGCAGCGGGGAATGGGTGCTGGCCACCGGTGTGCACGCCATGATCGAGTTGGACAGCGACGAGCTGCGGGTGATCCGCGATGGGGTCACGCAGCGCCAGCAGTGGTCGGGGCGACCCGGGCCGGCGCTGGGCGAGGCCATCGACCGGCTGCTGCTGGAAACAGACCAACTCTTCGGCTGGATCGCCTTCGAATTCGGGGTCTATCGCTACGGGCTGCAACAGCGCCTGGCGCCGGAAACCCCGCTGGCGCGGGTGTTTTGGCCGCGGGGCCGCATCGTGGTGTCCCGGGAGGCGATTCGTCTGTTCGACGCGTCGGCCGACCACCGCGACGTAGTGCTGGCTGTGCTCGGCGACGGCGTCTCCGGGCTGCGCGAGGCCTCCGCGATCGACGTCATCGCCGACACCTCCGACTACCGCAATCGTGTCGCGTCGGCCGTGGCGGAGATCGCGGCGGGCCGCTACCACAAGGTGATCCTTTCCCGTTCTCTCGAAGTGCCTTTCGCGCTCGATTTCCCGTCCACCTACCGGCTGGCGCGCCGGCACAACACCCCGGTGCGATCGTTTCTGTTGTCGCTGGGTGGGATTCGTGCCGTGGGCTACAGCCCCGAACTGGTCGCGGCGGTCCGGCGCGACGGTGTCGTGGTGACCGAGCCGCTGGCGGGCACCCGGGCGCTCGGTCGTGGCGAGGCGCGTGACCGTGAGGCGCGAGATGACCTGGAGTCGAACTCCAAAGAGATTGTCGAGCACGCGATTTCGGTGCGCAGCTCGCTGCAGGAGATGACCGAGATCGCCGAGCCCGGCACTGCGGTCGTCACCGATTTCATGACGGTGCGCGAGCGGGGGAGTGTCCAGCACCTCGGGTCCACGGTCAGCGGGCGCCTGGGCACGTCGAACGACCGGATGGACGCGCTCGAAGCGTTGTTCCCTGCGGTCACCGCCTCGGGCATCCCGAAAGCGGGCGGTGTCGAAGCGATCATGCGCCTCGACGAAGGACCCCGTGGCCTCTATTCGGGTGCGGTCGTGATGATTTCGGCTGACGGCGGGCTGGACGCGGCGCTGACGCTGCGCGCGGCCTACGAACGTGACGGCAGGACCTGGTTGCGGGCCGGTGCCGGCATCATCGAAGAGTCCACGCCCGAACGCGAATTCGAAGAGACGTGCGAGAAGCTGTCCACGCTCGCGCCCTATCTGATTGCGCGCGCCTAGGCGAGGAATTCGACGAGTCCAAGCGCCTCCGAAGGTGAGGCGCGAAGGGCCGAGAAGATCACCGCCAGCAAAGTCCTTCAAACAGAAGGAACACTGACACTGATTAACGTGATATGCAGCGCAAGCGGCGGCTATGGCCGCGCGACGGGTGAATTCTCAACGGCCGGTAAAGGGTTGACAGCGAATATCCGTCATTCTCAAGTTTTTTCGCGGTGTTGCGTTTAGCATCTGTCCCAACTTCAACGGGATGGAGTATTCGTGGCTGGTCTCAAGTCGAAAGTCGTTCTTGCCGTCATGCTGGCGCTCACTTTTCCCACGGCAGCGGCCTGCACGGGCACTTTTACGTGCCCAACCTGCACTGTCGTCCCTTTTTAGCGCTCCACCGTTAGGTCGCGCGCTCACGGCATGAGGCGGCCGAGGACAATCCCGAAAGCCACCGCCGCTCAGGCCGAAGAGCTCGACTCGGCGAGATAGTCCGCCAGAATGCGGCTCACGAGCGACTCGATATTGGATTCGATCGAGGACGCGAGCGTCGCGGTGACCGTGGCCACGGCTTGAGTCCGAAAGCGCACGAGCATGGTGATCAGCTCGGCGATCTCGGCGTCGGCCGGGAGCGGCTCGCCGGGCCTGATGCGGTCCAGCACGTGTTCGGCGCCGGCGCGCACGAGCATGTCGCTGATCTTGTCGATCTCGGGCACGATCTGCTCGTGCAGGTCGATGAGCTTGTCGAATTCGACACCGTAGCCGCGGATTTCATTGAACGCCTCGATCAGTTTCGGGCGGGTGATCGTCGCGTTGGACCCGTCAATCCGAATCACTTGAAGCGCGACGAGCCGCTCGAAGGCTTGCGGGTCGTCGACGAGTCGCTGGGCGTCGGCGAGCGGCATGGTTTCCGGCTTCTCGGTCGTCCACGGGCCCGCGATGGCGGTTTCGAGGCCCAGCACGTCACCGAGGTTCTTGCCTTCCTCCCACGCGCTGAGCATTTCTCGTACGTGCGCGATGGTGTAGCCGCGGTCGAGCATCGAGGTGATGAGCCGCAACCGGGTCAGGTGGGTGTCGTTGAACAGCGCGATGCGCCCGACGCGCAGCGGGGGCGGCAACAGCCCGCGGTCGCGGTAGACGCGGATGTTGCGGGTGGTGGTGCCGGCCAGCCGGGCCAGGTCGTCGATGCGGTACTCCCCGGAGTTCGCGGCGCCGTGCGGGTGTCGGACCGCCGCGTCGAACAGCTGGGACACCGCCGTTTCGATGAGTTGTCGATATTCCCGCGATTGGCGCCGCACGCGTTTGGGGGCGCGGCGCACGTTGTGCAGCACGCTGGCGATGGTGCCGGGTTCGGGCCGCGACGCACGCTCGGTTGCCATGTCAGGGCGCGATCTCAGGCGGATCGGCTGGCGCGCGCCCGGGCGTGCGCCACCGCCTGATAGTCCTCATACCGAAAATCCCTCATCTGGCGAAGATACTGCGTGGCGAATCCGGGATACATCGACCCGTTGAATCCGTCCTTGGTGAGGTACCAACTGCGGCATCCCGACATCCAGGTCGTCCTGGTCAGCCGGCGCTGGAGATCCTCGTTGTGGCGCCGCTGGACCTGTTCGCGGACATCGAGATAGCGCAGGTCCTCGTCGAGGATGGTGGTGATGCCGCGTACCACGTAGTCCAGCTGGCCCTCGATGTAGACCAGCAGCGAGTTGTGCCCCGGCCCGGAGTTGGGGCCGGTCATGACGAACAGGTTCGGATACCCGTGCACGTTGATGCTCTTGTAAGCCTGTGCGCCGTCGGCCCATTCGGCGGCCAGCGAGCGCCCACCGAGTCCGGTCACGGCGAAAGGCGGACCGGTCAGATGCACGTCGTAGCCGGTGGCGAACACGATGCAATCGAGGCGGTGCTCGATGCCATCACTGGTGCGGATGCCCGCCGGGCTCAACGTGGCGATCGGCCAGTCGATGAGCTTGCAGTTGTCCCGTTGCAGCGCCGGGTAGTAGTCGCTGGAGACCAGCATGCGCTTGCACCCCGGCCTGAAGTCGGGCGTCAGCTGGCGCCGCAGCCACGGATCCTTCACCTGAGCGCGCAGGTGGGCCCGCCCCAGCCGGGCGACCAACGACGTCAGCGGCGTGTCCCACACCAGCGCCGTGGCGCTGGCTTCATGCCCCCAGTACAGCGTCTGGCGCGCAAGCTGTTGGGTGGCAGGAACTTTGGCGAACAAGGCTTGCACGGCAGGTGGGGTGGCGACGTCCAAGCGCGGCAGCACCCAGCATGGGGTGCGCTGGAAAACCTTGACGAATTCGGCGCGTTTGACCAGCTCGGGGATGATCTGGATGGCGCTGGCACCGGTCCCGATGACCGCGACGCGCTTGCCCGCGAAGTCGTAATCGTGATCCCAGCGGGCGCTGTGGATCTTGTGCCCCTGGTAGCTGTCGAGGCCGCGGATGTCGGGGAAGCTGACGTCGGACAGGGGACCGGAAGCCAGCACGACGGTGCGGGCGCGAAATTTCTTGCGGTTCTTGGTGGTGGCGGTCCAGACGCCGGCGTCCTCGTCGAAGGACAAGCCCTTGACCTCGTGGCCGAACCTGATGCGGTTGCGGATGTCGAAGCGGTCCGCCATGTCCTCGAGGTGGCGATAGATTTCCGGGGCGGGGGAGTAGGTTCGCGACCAGGTCGGATTTTTGACGAATGAGTAGGAGTACAGCAGCGACGGGACGTCGCAGCTGGCACCCGGATATGTTGTGTCGCGCCAGGTTCCGCCGACGCGGTCCGCGCGCTCGAGTATCACGATGTCATCGACTCCGGCTTCGGCCAACCGGATTGCCGCGCCCAGTCCGGTGAAGCCGGCTCCGATGATGAGCGCCGCATGGGCGCCGTTGTTGTTCGCCATGCTCATGCCGCCGGCTCGTGGGTGAGTTCTCTGACCCACGTCGGTACCGACGGTAGCAGCGGCCGCGGATACCGGTCGGAAAGCCATACCATCGAATTCGCCAGCAGGTGGTACGGGTGGCGTGGATTCGTGACCACTCCGGCGTAGCGCCTTAGGAACCGGTAAGTCGGTACCCGGCTGGTGCGATCGCCGCGGTCGCCAAGCTCTCTAAAGCGTTTCACGGCCCGGTAAAGCCGCTCGGGCTCCATACCCATGGCGATGATCTCGTTGCGGATCCTGTTGATCAGCGGTGCACCCATGATCGCACCGATGATGAGACCCGGAGTGGCATTGTGACCGACGAAGTCGATCAGCAACCGCCGGATCTTCGCGTGCCCGATCATGTCGAGAACTTCGAAATCGACGACCAGGTGGCGCGATTCGTCGTTGTTGATCTTCTCGAAGACCTGGTGACAAACGGGATCGTGCACCTCGTCGAGGAGGAATTTCAACAGGGCGCCGTCCAGCGCGACTTCGAGCATCGGGATGACGGTGCCGAGCAGAGACAGCGGCATGTCGTCGGCCCAGCGGTCCAGCCAGTCGATGGCCAGTCGGATGTTCACGTTCGGCTCGGGAATCTCACCGTCGGTGAGCATGCCCCAGCGCTTCATCAGCGCCAGTTCGGCGTTGGCGTGGCGCTGCTCCTCGGCGTGGAAGTAGCGGTAGATCTCGGCGATGGTCGGTGTGGGGGCCTTCTTCGCCAGTGCCGCAAAGCCTCTGGCGCCGATGTTCTCGATCCAGCACAGGTCGGCCATGAACGCCTTGAGCTGGGGCCGCTGTTCGTCACTGATCATGTCGGCGCCGGGGGCGTCCCAGTCGATATCGGCGAGTGCCCACTGCCGGTCTTTGATCTTGGCGAGCATGACTTCCATGTCGATGGCCATCGGGAACTCCTTTGCGTCGACGTGTTCAGGGCAGGTTGATGCGGGAGAGCAAGCCGGCCGTGCGCGTATAGGCCTGCGGGGCCAGGCGTTTGATGTTCCAGCCGACCTTGGCGTCGAACTGCGGCATGCAGTAGAGCTCGCCGCGGTCGTGTGCGTCCAGGCAGGTTCGCGCGACCTTCTCCGCGGACAATCCGGTCCAGCGCATCAATTTGGTGGCGAGTTCGCTGGATTGTTCGCTGATGCGGCCGGACTCGAGAATGTTGGTCTTTACGAAGGTCGGGCACAGCACGGTGACCCGCACCGGGGTTCCGGCGAGTTCGGCGGCCAGGGTTTCCGAGAGTGAAAGGACGCCGGCCTTACTGACGTTATAGGCGGCCATACCCGGGGCGGCGCCGAACGCCGCCGCGGAGGCCACGTTGATGATGCCCCGCCTCGCACGCGACTCGGCGTCGCGCAGGATCGGGGTGAACACATGGCAGCCGTGAATGGGGCCCCAGAGGTTGATCCCCAACGTCCACGCCCAATCGTCGAGCGGCGCATCGCCGATCGCGGCGCCGCCGGCACCGACACCGGCGTTGTTGATCACCAACGTGGGTGCCGCCGGGAACCACGCCTGCGATTGCTCGGCCAACGCCTGCACCTCGTCGAATCGCGATACGTCGCAACGGATCGCGATCGCCTTGCCGCCCTGCTCGGTGATCGCGTCGGCGGTCTTTTGCGCCGCGGTTTGGTCGATATCACTGCACACGACCGCGCCGCCGCGACGGCCGAGTTCGACGGCGAAGGCGGCGCCGATGCCGCTTCCGGCACCGGTCACCACCGCCGAAGCGCCGCGGCTGATTTTGGGCTTATTGAGTCCGAACATCGTCAGCGGGCCCCTTCGGTGACGGCGCGCGCATCCTGCAGGGCGTGCGCGATGAAGCGCGCGACATAGGCCATCGCCTTGGCGGCTTCGGGTGTCATGCGTGGCAGCGCCTGAAAGACGTGCACCTGATGGGGCCAGATCTGCAGTTCGCATCTGCCACCGGCAGTTCGGATGTCGGCGGCGAGCTGGCGCGCGTCTTCTTGCAGCATCTCGGCGCCGCCGGCCTGGATCAGCGTGGGTGGAAGCGCGGGGCCGCCCGCGACGTCGAGTGTCAGCCGTTGATGGGTCAGCTCGACGCCGCTGTGGTAGAGGCCGACCAACCGCACCGCGTTCGCGGCGCTGGTGGCGGGATCGGGGCGAATCCGCTCACGAGCGAGCGCCAATTCGAACGAGAGGTCGTACAGCGGCGAGAACAGCACCATGGCGGCGGGGTGCTCGACCCCGGGTTGTAGCAGCAGATCGACGGACAGGTGACCGCCCGCCGAATCTCCGGCGATCACAATGTGTTTGGGCAGTAGGCCGCACGTGTCGACCAGCCAGTCCCAGCCCGCGCGGACATCGTCGGCCGCGGTGGGGAAGCGATGCTTTGGGGCGAGTCGGTAGTCGATGCAGAACACCGGAAGGCCGGTCAAGGACGAAAGCCAGGATGTCAACCGGCGGTGCGTCTTTGGCGAACACACGGCGTACCCGCTGCCGTGCACGTAGTAGATGGCTCCCGCGGTTGTCGATGAGCGCTCAGCTTCGCTGGTGGGGGTGCGCGGCCCGTAGACCCATTCCCCTTTGACGCGGCGGCCGTCGGGCAGCCTGGTGTCGACCGGTTCGACGCGCGTGCCCGCGAGCGAGGGTCCAAAGGTGCCCATGATCCTGGCGATGATCTGACGCGAGAGCCATAGCCCCCATGCCCGCTCGGGCGGGATCACGCTGGTGATCGGCCGCAAGGTGTAGGCACTTACCGCTGCCGCCCCGCGGGATCGCAGCGACCCGCGAGCCGGAACACCGTCCGTCATACAACGCAGTCAATACCAAATGGTGACATTCGTCAATGGCAGATTCGCGGTGGGGTGTCGAGCCGGTCGCCTACGACTGTAGGTTCTCAGATTCGATGTCATATTCTCAGTTGAGATGTCATATGGATGTCATATATGACACGAACCTGAGACGCTGATGTCTAACTGACCGATGGTCTTGAAGTCCGACGGATAGTCTGATTCATGTCGTTCGGGCGAAAGTTACTGCGAGAAAGCCTTATTCGGCGAGCGACTCATTTACTCCTGCCCCTGTCGTCGCTGACTCCCGGGCCAATGCGCTCGGTTTTGTCGGCAAGATCCGGCGAGCTATCGCGTCTGGTTGCCGGGGAGCGCCGTAACTTCGTGGCAGACGGACTCGATACTTTCTGTGGCGCAACCAGCACCGGCGATGCTTGCAGGCGGGGGGATCGTGGAAGCCGTCAAGACGATGGATACAGCGGTTATCCATGGGAGCGGACATATGTCGTTACCGACCCGCTTGTGAACAGCCGGCGGCTCGACCGAGCGATCCGCGTAGCGGCGTGCTCGCTGCAACTGTGGTGATGAGTGCCCGAGGTCGCGTTGACGCAGGGCTCGGCGACATCGCAGCGGTACGATCAGCGTCGTGAAGTCGTCGGGGGTCTATCGCGCCCTGGGGTTCTCGGGAGACCTACTCCGACTAAACGCGGTGTGTCCTTATTACACGATGTTCCCGCTAGACTTTCCTCTCGAGCAACTGGCCTCCCATGGGGCGACGACGAGGGTGCTCGACCCCTTCTGTGGCAGGGGCACCACGTTGTTCGCGGCGCGAGCCGTCGGCGTCCCGTCGGTCGGAATCGACGTCAATCCCGTCGCCGTTGCCATCGCCCAGGCCAAGGTGGAGCAGGTAAGTGCCGCCGCGGTCGTCCGCTTGGCCAAGCGAATCCTGCAAGACGGCTTACAGCCGGTTGCGCCGCAGGGCGAATTCTGGCAGTTGTGCTACGAAGCAAAAACGCTGCGAGAGATCAGTACGGTGCGCGAAGCGTTGCTGAATCTGCACACGCCAACTGCAGCAATGCTAAGAGCAATCATGCTAGGTATCCTGCACGGCCCTCGCAACAAAGGCGCGCCCTCTTACCTTTCGAATCAGATGCCACGTACGTACGCATCCAAGCCGGGCTACGCCGTCAAGTTCTGGAAGGCCCGAGCACTGCGGCCCGTTCGGGTAGACACTCTCGACGTAATCGCACGACGAGCCGCGAGACTCCTCGAGGCGCAGCCCCCTTCGTCCGGAGGAAGGGTATACCTAGGTGACTCCGCGGAGGTCTTGAAGACACTGCGTCCCACTTTCGATCTAGTGGTCACTTCCCCGCCCTACTACGGAATGCGGACCTATCTGCCCGACCAATGGCTGCGCTCCTGGTTCCTAGGCGGGGCGCCCGAGGTGCCCTACGGGTCGGCGGGTCAGCTCGCGCGCCAGCCGAGCCAGGCGGCTTTTGTCACCGCGCTCGCCGGCGTGTGGCGCGCGACCGCACTTCGGTGCCATCGCAGGGCCCGGCTGGCCGTTCGCTTCGGAGCCCTGCCATCCGCGCGCACTGACCCGACTCGGCTGCTGCTCGACTCGATTGAGCAGGCGGAGTCGGGCTGGGTCGTCATCGGAGTCACGCCGGCTGGCACTTCGCCCTACCAGGCCAGGCAGGCCGAACAGTTTGTGAGGGCGGGCTCCGCGATAGGCGAGGTCGACGTCGTGGCCGAATTACGTTGAATACGAATTGTTCTCAGAGCCTGCGGCGGACCTAGGACCGCTCGGCGTGACAATGGGAAGGATGACGATGTGAGAGTCTCGCTGCTTCCGGGTGAAGCCATTCACGACCTGAAGCGCAAGGACGTTCCACCAGTGAGCGACGCCGATCTGAACCGGCGCTACTCCAAGGAGGGCGTCCGCATCGTGATAGAGCAAGCGCGATATCCGTTGAACCAAATACTCGCGATGTTCACCGACACCTTCGTGACCGAATCGGGTGAAACCGAGGCAAAGTACAAGCGCGATCCGGAATACCAGCGCCGTCACCGTTGGGACGAAGGGCGCCAGTCACGTCTGATCGAGTCGTTCCTCATGAATGTGCCGGTCCCGCCGGTGTTCCTGTACGAGTACGAGCTGGCGCGATTCGAGGTCATGGATGGCCGGCAACGTTTAACTGCATTGATGGAGTTCTACCAAGGCAAGCTCCATTTGACGGGTCTGCAACATTGGCCGGAACTGAATGGAAGAACCTATTCGACGTTGCCAAGCTCAATTCGCGACGGCATCGACCGCAGATATTTGTCATCGATCATCTTGCTAAACGAGACGGCATCAGATCCCGAACAGGCCGCCTTCCTCAAGAAGCTGGTCTTCGAGCGTCTGAACTCCGGAGGAGTACGACTCAGTGGCCAGGAGACCCGCAACGCCGTCTACGACGGCCCCCTAAACGACCTGTGTCTCAGATTGTCCCGAATTACTGAACTGAGGTCGGTGCTCGGCACCCCACTAGATCCCAATAGCCTCGCGGACCCTGACACCGACGAGGAATCTGACGACGACGGCGGCGGACTTCAATTGGGTCGCGATGCCCAAGGCGTCGAGGTGACCGCTGCTGGGCTGAAGCTGTATAAGGCCATGGAAGATGTTGAAATAGTGCTGCGGTTCTTCGCTTACCGGCACTTCGATAAGTTCACCCAGGGACTGAACAAAATATCCGAGTTTCTCGACGAATTCCTCGTACGAGGCAACCGCTTCGATCAGGACACGCTGGCCGAGTACGAGCAGATCTTCGTCGACAACATTACTTTCTGGCATGCAGTGGGCGGCCCAGTGGCATTCCAAGTCAAGAACAGTAATCGACACTTCAGCAAGATCGCTTACGACGCGTTGATGTATGCCAGCTCGGCGTTGAGCGGCGAGCAGCGAGCGGCGTTGCTGACTCAGCCGACGATTGTGAAAGCCGCTGTTGACTTGATGTACGACCAACACTCGGAGGTATTTGGTGGTCGCAGGACCAACGCCGCTGACGCGCGCAACCGGAATGACCACGCGTACGAAGCGTTGAACGCCGCGCTGATTCAGATCGAAGGTCAGGCCACACAGTCTTGATTCCTAAGTACGATGCGCTCGCGGCGGATCTGGACTTGATTCGCCGCTACCTCGACACAGTCTCACGACTCCATCAGACGACCGACCAACGCCGATTCGCCTACATCGCCAGTATCTCGGCGCTGTACGCCTCGTTCGAGACGTTCGCCGAGCAGCTCGCGTTCCGATTCGGCCAGTTGATGCTCAGTGACCCCAAGGCCTTGTCTACCCTGCAAGTGCAGAATCTGCGCAGCAAGTACGTGCAGAACGCATCCGCTTTGCTGGGCAAGAATCTCGGGGTGGGCCGGTATAAGGAGATCGACGAACTTGACATTGCGAAGAGCTTGGCCTCATGCCTCGGCGATTCGCATCCCTACGATCTTCGCCTCGAAGTGATTGCACTCCATAACTCCAACTTGCGCTGGGACGCCATGGCCGACCTCTTCCGCTGGGCAGTGCCAGACCTTCCGACCCGCATCCAGCACGCTGATGCGGTCCGCAGCTGGCAGGTGAAATCGGGCCACGGCGACGCGACGTTGCCGACCGAGCTGCTCGCCAGGGAACTGGCAGATCTCGTAGAGCGCCGAAACGAGGTGTCGCACCGGGCAATACCCGATGAAATAGTCTCCCCAGAGCAGCTGCTGGCCAAGGTTGACTTCATTGAGGCGATGAGCCTGGGACTAGTGGCCAGCCTATCGTGTCTGGTGCTAGAGGCTTCCCGCGGCCGAAACGAGAGCGAGGCGTTGGGCGTCCCGACCGAGTACTACCAGCGGGGACGTATTGTTGTCATTCCGACCCTCGGCGCGCCCGTAGGGGTAGGCGACGTCCTCTGGGCATCGAATGGCCGTGTCGCTCGTTGGGGCCGACTCCGGGAAATCCAACTTGACGGCCTCAGCGTTCCACGGGTTGACTCGGCGGTCGAAGCCGGCCTTAAGCTCGAGTTCGCCGTGCCCAGAAATAGTGCACTCTACGTGTGGCGCACACCCGATGCGGAGTTTGTCGAACCCCCGGCCGGCATCTTCGGCGACCGCGGCCCGCTGGCCTCCGAAGTCCACTGACCCGCGCCGGCACCCAGAGGCCGGCGCTAAACGCCGAATCGGTGGGACGTGCGGCTGCGCCATGCATATGATGGGTCCGCTAGCTTAACCGCTGGCCGGGCCGATTAGGAACCACGCTAATGACGATTAGCCATGAACGGGTTCCGGATTCATTAGTGACGAAACAGGCTGCGCTACAACCAATTTTCGAACTGCTTCGAAGCTTGCGTGCCGCGGTGAGCTAAGGCCGAGCGGGCCGCCGGAGGGGTCGCTGGTGTCGCGGCTGCTCGTGATGGCCGATCCGACCGATGGTGTTCGACCCTCTTCGCGATGATGTTGCTCGTTCCCATGGCCCGATGCTCGGCCACCCCGCGCCGCTGCTGAGAGTGATGAGGCACCGTTTGATTCGATCGCCCAACCGCGACAGGGGGCAGCCCTGGCTCGGTTTACTGAACGTTATGCCGGCGCCGCACGCGATCGCATAGCTCGGCGGCGGTGATATTGCCGCGGGCGTAGGCAAGCTGGTCGGCGCGGGTTGCGTTGGTGCTGAGGGAACCTTCGAGTTCGGTGCTGTGGCGGATCGCCCTGATGGCCTTGATCCGACGTTTGGCATTCTGCAACTCGCTCACGCAAACACCAACTTCGGTCGGCTTCCTGCACGGTAGTCGACACAACAGGGATCGGGTGAGGCGCGAGCTTGCGCCGGATTGTCTGGCCTCGGCGCCGATGATGATGATGATCGGACGATCTGAGGTGAGCCCGTCGTAGTGGTCCAGTCGTTGTGGGACTCTGTTGCCCGGTGTTCGGGCAAGGAAGAATCAAACAACGACATGGCGTCGAACAAGCGCCGGCGGCATACGCCGGATCAGATCATCCGCAAGCTGGCCGAGGGCAACAAGCACCTCGGGGCCGGCCAGGAACTCAGCGAGGTGTGCCGACACCTGGAGATCGCTGAGTCGACGTGGCATCGCTGGCTTGCCCAGTACGGCGGTATGAAGGCCAATGAGGCCAAACGACTCAAGGAACTCGAGGCCGAGAACGCCCGGTTGAAGAGGCTGGTCGCCAACCAGGCTCTCGATATCGACATGCTCAAGGAGATCTCGGCGGGAAACTTCTGACCCCGAACCGCAAGCGCAGCGCCGTTAAAGTGCTGCGCGACCGGTTCGGGGTATCTGAACGCCGCGCCTGCGCGGTGGTGGGCCTGCACCGTTCCACGATGCGCCTGACGCCACCGCCGATCACAGCGGAGGAGGCCGAGTTGCGTGCCTGGTTGCGCCGGTTCTCCACTGACCGGCCGCGCTGGGGGTGGCGACGGGCAGCCAAGATGGCCCGCAGGGCGGGCTGGCTGGTCAACAACAAGCGCATCCGCCGGTTGTGGCGGGAGGAGGGCCTGCGGGTCCCGCAGCGCCGCAGGAAGAAGCGGTTGACCGGTATTGGTGTCGCAGTGGGCGCGATGTCACCGATTCGTCCGAACGTGATCTGGGCGATGGACTTCCAGTTCGACACGACCGCCGATGGCCGCACCATGAAGATGTTGAACGTGATCGACGAGTTCACCCGCGAAGCACTCGCGATCGAGGTTGATCGCGGCATCGACGCCGACGGCGTCGTCGATGTCCTGGACCGCCTGGTTGTGCAACACGGGGCGCCGCACTACGTGCGCTTCGACAACGGTCCCGAATTCGTGGCGCACGCCGTGCACGATTGGTGCCGATTCAACAGCGCCGGTTCACTTTTCATCGATCCCGGCTCGCCGTGGCAGAACGCCTGGATCGAATCGTTCAACGGCAGGCTACGCGACGAACTGCTCAACTCTTGGCGCTTCGACTCGGTGCTGGAAGCCCGCGTAATCATCGAAGACTGGCGCTGCGACTACAACGCCAACAGACGGGACTGCCCCGCATTCAGTTGACTCGCGGGGTGGGATTTTCAGGCCGCGGTTGCGGCTTGTGTGTGGAGCAGTTCGAACTCTATCGGGGTGAGTCTGCCGAGTGCGCGTTGCCGGCGGCGTCGGTGGTAGGTCCGCTCGATCCACGACACGATCGCCAGGCGTAGTTCGGCTCGGGTGGACCAGCGTCGCCGGTCGAGCACGTTGCGTTGCAGAAGGGCGAAGAACGACTCCATGGCAGCGTTGTCACCGCACGCGCCGACACGACCCATCGATCCGTGTAATCCGTTGTGCGACAGTGCATGGACGAACTTTCGTGAGCGAAATTGGCTACCCCTGTCCGAATGAACGATCGTCGCGGCAGGTGAACGCAACGCCACGGCGTGATCGAGGGCGGCCACTGCCAGCGAGGACTTCATCCGCGAGTCCATCGAGTAACCCACGATCCGGTTGGAATAGACGTCTTTGATCGCGCAGAGGTAGAGCTTGCCTTCATCGGTGCGGTGTTCGGTGATGTCGGCCAGCCAGACCTGGTTGGCGGCCTGGGCGCTGAACTGACGCTGCACGAGGTCGTCGTGAACTGGCGGCCCGGATCTGCGGTTCAGTCCTCGCTTCTTGGCGAAGACCGACCAGATGCGCTCCTGGGAACACAACCGTGCGACACGGTTCTCGCTGGCGAAGATACCGCGTCCGGGAAGTTCGTCGGCGATGAATCGGTAGCCGAATGCGGGGTCGTCGGCATGGATGTCGCGGGCGGCGTTGATCAGGTGCGCATCATCCCAATCTCGCTGCGATAGAGGTGCTTTGCGCCATTTGTAGAACGCCTGGGTGGAAAATCCCAGGACCCGGCAGGTCACCGTGACGGGCACGCCGTCATCGGCAAGGTCGAGGACCAGCGGGTACATCATTTTGGGTTGGCATCCCGGGACAAGTAGCCGACCGCGCGACGCATCACTTCAGCCTCCTGCTCGAGGAGCTTGATCCGCTTATGCGCCTCGCGCAGCTGCGCCGACACATCCTCAGAGACCGCCGCAGGCGACAGCCGGTTGGCACCGTCCTCGCGGTCGGCGATCTTAAGCCAGCGATGCAGGCAGGCCTCCGAAATCCCGAAGTCCTTCGCGATCTGGCGCAACGGCGCCTCACCCTTGCGGGCCACAGCGATGACATCGGCTCGGAACTCGGCGGGAAACGGTCTCGGCACGAGGTTGATCCTTCCAGCAAGGACGAATCCTCACAGGTCAGGAGTCAACCAAACCGGGGGCAGACCCGAATGCGGCTGCGGCGCTTCGGTGCTAAGAGGGCAGATCATCCGATTAGAGAGCAATTTCGGCGAGGAACTGCTCGTTAGGAGTGGTTCGCGTCTAAGACCATGGCGGCCGACAGCTCTTGGTCATACAGTGGCTGACCTGGTGCATCAGATCGAAGCACGCATCGACACGGTTAAATGACCCCGCCGGCCGGCCAAGGCATTGACACCCCTGCACGCTGTACACCGCGTTCGGCCATCGCCGTTTCCGAAGGGCAAACGACGACAGGGCCTTTGCCAACATCACGGAGTCTGCCCTCCGAGCAAGCGAGCAGCCGTTGGCGGCCGCATCGCATCGCGGCAGCAGCCCATTCCAGATTCAATGTCAGCACCCAAAGTTCGAGGATGCGATTCAACTGGGCAGGAGCTTACCGTGGGGTGCCACAGTAGCGGCTCCCCACCGCATCCGTGTTTCTCCAAAAACTCTGTGGCAGAACGGTCGAGAAGCACCGAGAGGTCCGGCGTCATCGACTGAGTGAGTTTGGACAGCTGGCGGTGGAACTCACGCTTACGGTCGGCCGTGGGACATCGATGCGCAGGGGAGCCGGTCATCCGCTCATACATCCAACACCGGACCAATTCGACCCGCATTGCCGGGCTGGCCTCGACCATTGTCTCACAGCATATTTCGTACCACTTATCACCATCCATCAGCTGATAGAAGGGAAGTGCACGCCGCCGTTCGTAGTCGATGGGGCAAGCGCCTGCATCAAGGTCGTCCGCGACGCGGATCAACGCCGCTCGCAATCCTCCCCAGTCCTTGGCAGTGCTTAACCGTTGAAGAACACGCGCTACGGCCGGCGCCGTCGTGATCGACCCGAAACGCCGGGCCGCTTCGCCGAGGGTAATTCGCGTGCCGACCACCAGGACGGCGCAGGCCAGCGTCGCGGCCAGCTGCTCGGCCGCTAGACCTACCGGGGGGAAACGCATTGCAACCGAGTGCCATAGCAACGCCGGAATGTGTCGCTGCCGTTCCGCTAACACGGCCGGGTCACTGGGGGAGTGGGTGCCGCTTCGGTAGCGAAGTTGATCGCTAGGGCCCAGGTAGGTTTCAAGTGCTGACAACTGGACAGCGCGCAACGGGCCGCTGACGATTTTGCCTCTGCCGAAATGAGTCGCAGTCACCGACGTGGCGCGTGCACCCGGAGTCGCTACGATCCAGCGCATCCGTACCTCAGCGTGTCGTACGTCAGGGCTACCCAGAACGGCGAGCGCGGCAACCAGCGCCAACGCAGCACCACCTGCCGTCACCGCGGGATTGGCCACCACCGCTTGGCCAGCGTCACCGGAAACCAGTTGCGCGTAAAGGTCCACGAGGTCGCTCGGCGTGCGCTTCTTAACAATGTCGCCAGATGAAAACCTCAGCACGCGATTTCCAATCGCGGCGACATCGGCGAAAAACTGAGATACGTCAACAGGGCCGCCAATGTAAATGCCATCGGACACCCCTTGTTGGTCAAGGCACTTCAGGATGCGTCGCTGCGCTATGAGCACCAGGTGATCAACGGGGAAACGTTGCACGGCTGACCCCGACAGCGCCGCGCCGCATCGAAACGCCTTGCGACCATGCGCCACTGGCGTTTGTTGCGAACAAAACCCCGGCGCCATAAGCGTGCCCGAAGCTATCGGTCCGACCCTCTGCCAGCGCCCACACTCAGGGCAGCAGTCGACAAGCAGGCAGTGGTGTACGGGGCACGCAATGGCCCAGCGCAGCCGCCACCACAACTGCCACCGACCGCCATTTTCGGCCAGGCACATTGGGCAATAGCGCGACCTTTCGGGCGCCCGCAAAATCGGCACCGCCGCAGCCGGCCTTCTAGCAGCGTTCGGTGAGCGAATCAGTCCCGCAACCGTCATCGACGCAAGCCTGCTGGTATCAACACCGGTGCTTTGGCTCAGTGCCGATGACTGCGATCCGGTGAGCCCAAGCAACCAGCCATAGATCCCGGTTCTTGATCCCATCGACGGGTTGTCGAGACCGACAGCACGGAGAAGGTCGCCCCATGGCGTGTGCGACCGGTACGCAAGCGCTTCGAGATAAGAATCAAGTGCCTCGCCATCAGATGGCGGCAGTCGGATCGGCAGGCTCCGGCATATTGTGGCCGGCGCACCTTCGCTTGAGCACAGCAATACAGGATCGATCGAGGACCAATGCACGCCGCCGGAAGACCCGTAGGGCCCGCCGACCCTCATCCCATATCACCAGGCAACGTCGACCTGCCTTCCGGTCGACGAGTGAGGAAGAAGGCCGACTCCGAGCAATGTACTACTAGTAGGGCAGACATCGGTTGCGCTCGCCGTTTACCTGAGAGCGTGCCCACGCGCCCGAGCCAAAACAACCCCGAGCGGGTTGCCCAATGGGAACGGTGGCGAGGAATAGTCGGGCGCAACATTCGCGAACTCCGCGTTCAACGCGGCATGACGCAGGAAATCCTCGCGCTGCACTCGGGTGTGACGCGCAATGTGCTGATCGATGTCGAGTTCGGCCGGCGTGGTCTGCTCTACGAGCGGCTCTTTGACCTCGCGGAGGCCCTCGATGTGACAGTCGCTGATCTGCTTGCCGTGCCCGAACGGACGCCAGTGCGCAAGAGACGCTCCAAGCGGCCTACCAAATGATGCTGCATTCCAGTCGCCGCACGCGGGCGTCGAGCGACGGCCGGATGCGCGGGGTCTGAAGCAGTGCGAACCGGCCCTTGCACTACTAGTGCTACACTGCGTCAGACGGGCCTGGTCTGCTGGCTGACCAAAAGAGTCGGACAACGGGTGACGATCCGGCCGCGCATGGGGCGGTTCACCGCCGATCAGACGCCTCGCAGTGCCGCCGGCCAGGTCCGCCCCGCAACGTCGGCCACCCTGGTGTGCCCGGGGGCGCGTGTAACCGTGACGGAGGTTGGGCGTGGCCCCACATGGTCGGCAGGAGGTGGCTCGACACCGCTAACCCGAGCAGCGAGGCGCGCTACGCGGCACCATTGCCTACAGCGCACTGGAGGGCTGGACTCCGATCCTGGGGCGTGAATTTTCTCGCCTAATTGAGCAGTGGGGCAATCACATTCACCGAATACCGGGCGATCGTACTGCGTGCAGCGCCGCTTGGTTCCCCGTCCACCCGAATGATCGTCGATGAAGCAGACACAGCGACCAAACACTCCGACATTGAAGGGCTTCCGAGCTCCGATTTGAGGGTGTGATTCCACGGTCGGCCGGAGTCGATCTTAGCGCGGACCGATCTCGATCACCGGTTGACGAGAAATCAAGGTGACACCATGACGAACCCAGTGTCGATGCCGAGCATTGGATTCTGTCGTATGACTTCAGAATCGAGGCTAAAGGGGGTCGTCTTGACCGCGAATCTCGACGCGAAACCAACTTGCGGTTTGCGGTGTGTCGCATCGGCTAACAAGCACTTGACCGCGCAGGAGCTCAGCCGTGGTTTCCCAATCGACCAGATCGTCAGGCCGCTGCCGCACTGATCCGTGCGCTTCTGCGGGTCCGTAGCGCCGACCAGTCACTGGCTGAGCCTAGGACTGCGCTGTCGATCACAGGTAGGTGCCTTGGGGTAGTTCGGGTTTGAAGCGGCCTGACTGGATGGTGGCCAGGAGCGCGGTATCGGTGACCGTCCCGGTGGCTAGAACGGTACGCCGAACGATTTCGCGGATGTCGGCGCCATTGGTTTCGGTATTGAAGTGGCAGGCGACGTGACTGGAATCGACGGATTCGGCTCCGGGAATGCCCCGCAGATAGGTGGTCAGGATCCGTGCTGCCGCCTCGCGTGTGGGATAGCCGATCTCGATGATCGAGTCGAAGCGTGCGGTCCGGATCGCCGCCGCGTCCAAAGCCGCGACGTCGTTTGTGGAAGCCAACGTCAAGATCGGCGCTGAGGGGTCTGTGTCCATGACAGCCAAGAACTCCGAGAGAGGACGAACCTCGCCGTGGTGGCGGCGATTGCCGACGATGAGGTCGATGTCCTCAAGCACGATCACGGTGGGCCCTAGTGCACGGGCCTCTTTGTACACGGCGGACAGCACTGATTTGCCGGCGCGGGCATCGACATTGATCACGGTGAACGGCCCGACGAGTTCCGCGGCGATGGTTTGCGAGATCGCGGTCTTGCCGACGCCCGGCGGCCCGGCGAGCAAGATTCCTCGGCGTACTCCCAGCCCCAACTGGGTCATCAACTGCCGGTGGGTGGTCAACGCGGCAATATTGAGGTCGATCTCTTCCCATACCGACTCGGGCACAATCACATTCGTGCGGCTAAGGGCCGGGATTTCCGTGACCTCAAGAACCAGGCCGTTGTTCTCGGATGCCGTCAACGCTCGACCACGGTAGAGATTTTTGGCGCCATCGGCGTCGTTCATGATCGCCTCGATCACGGCGACGGCATGACCGCGATCAGCAGGGGTGGTGTAGACCTGCAGCCGTGGCGTATCGGAATACAGCGTCGACGAACTTAGCCGGACCACGACGGGCGCGGGGGCGAGCTGGCCGGCTGTGAAGAACGCCGACAGCCGCGCAGGCGGCGCAAGGTGTTTGTCGCCAATCTCGATGTGCGCCCAGGTCGGTGGCTCATCGTCGTCGCTGGGCCCGATCGGAGGATCGAAGCGGTCGATCAACGCGGCCAGCGCCAATCCGGCCGCGACGTGTCCGATCGAGGACAACCGCCGTGACTCACATACCAGATCCGACCCCGATCGGCCCAACATCGCATGCAGAAACCCCGCGAGGGTGACTTGCGTGGTTACCGACCCCGTCAAGATTTGGCCGACTAACTGCACTGCCCGCCGAACCGACGAATCCTCACCGGCCAACACCGCGGCTAGGGCTGGTGGCTCAACCTTGGACATGCTCAGCAGTATGCCCGCACCTACCGACAGCACCGGCAGGACCGGCCATCGCTGACACCTTTGGCCCGCGTGGAAATAGCGGGCGCAATAGGGTCGCCGACCGTTTTCCGGCGGCGACCGGTAACAACTAGCTGCCCGGCAATCCTTGCTGGATCACCTTGGGAACCGGTAGGCCATCTCGACGTAGGTCGCCGGGGAAGCACGGCGATGTTGCGACAATGGTCGGTGGATAGTCGGGAGGATATGCCGCCTTGATTTGTATGTGGTATCCGTCTGGGAAGTAACCGAATGGTTGGGTTTTTCGAAGCCGTCGCGCTCGATCACCGTGATGCCCCAGCTTCGCCAAAGCTCTCCGGCGTGTGCGATGAGATCTGCCCCTTCACGCCGGCGGGCCCGATCACTTTGGCGAACAACGAAAATTCGGTGAGGCCGGGGCCGGGGCCGGGGCCGGTGTAGTTGTCATCGCAGCCGACGTTGCTGCCGCCGATGGTGTCGCTCGTGTCTAGGACGGTGCCCCGTGGCAACCCGTCGACTGTTTTCCTGCAGGTACCGAAGCACTGAGTCCTCGGCCTCTTGTTAGCTTTTCGGGATCTTCGGTGACGGCGCAATGGGTGTGGATTCCATGGGCCCTTCTGAAATCATTGTCGCGCCGGACGGGGCTGATGACCCCGACCCTGTGTGCTTGGTTGGATGGGTCGATGAGCACGCGGCAAGTACGGCCGCTGCCAACAGAACAGCAAGAACGTGAAGTAATCCGCGAGATTCTTCTTTGTTTTCATTCTGGCCTCGCGGGAGGAGGGCCGGCTGGCATCGTTGCTTCAGGTGTGATCCAGTTCGTTGAGGTTTCCGTCAGCCCACTCTTCCGCGGCCGCCACGGCATCGGGATGATCGGACATCCAGTTGCCGTGCGCCGTGCATCGCAGGCGCAACTCGTCCTGGTCTGCGTCTCGCGGCAGCAAGCCGTAGTGAGCGCGGATGTGATCCTCGCTGAATGCGCGGCCCGCGCGGGAGTCGGCTTCTGCTCCGATGAGCGATTCACGAACGCCCGGTAGTGCCAACCGGAAGTCGCCGTCGTCGCCGTCGTCGGCCCACTGATCGGCATTACCAGTCACCCCATCAGGGTAGTGGCGTACTGCGATAAACCGAATCTGCTGACTATCGCGATGCGCGGTGGCTTCACGACAATGTCGGCAAAATCCGAGCCGGACCGATTGGTCACCACATCGCCGATGAGGCGTAGACCGGGGTTTGGCGGAGGGCGCGCCGCTGTTCGCTCGCAGTGGCGGCGGATCAGGTCACGTCACTCGGCGCACAGCGTAGAGCCTGCGGTGGATCCTCTAAATCGTCCCGAGCACATCGAGCGCATCCTGCTCGGTCAGCCGGGGTTCGCGGGCCCCAAGGCTTTCGGAAGGCTGCGCAGGCACCTTCGGCCAGGAGCGGTGCGCCCTCGTGCTCGTTGTGCTCGGTAACCGTCGAACAGTCCGTCAGGACGACCCGTCGCTATGCCGCGGAGCACCGCAGGGACGAGGGCGCGGCCGCCGTCGTCGAGGCCGGACTTCTCTCGCAGCCGGGCACAACATCCCGGGTGCGCCCCGCGATCCGTCAGAAGGTTGTGCAGCCGCTCGCTGCGGGCCGACGGCTCGCAGGCTTTGGTCGCACGCTAGTGTCAGGGTCACCTGTTATCACTGAGTCGTGACTCTCGATGTGCCCGATGACTCGCCTCGACACAGGTTCATGCGGTACGTGCGACCACCCGGTGACCGGAACAGCACACAACGTGAAGCCGGACCACTATTCCCGCTCCGACCGAACACGCGAAAGATGCGTGTTGCCATCGATGTGCAGACCCTCGCGGAGCCCACGCCGGAGCTAATGCGAGTTCTCGCCCATGACGAGGAAGTCGAACCCCTCCTTTTCGTCCAAAACGACGAATCAGAGCCTCAACGTTGGATGCAGGTTCTCGAATGTCGCCGGTGGTACCAGTTCACGTTCACGACCGTCGCAGACGCTCCGAAGTTCATGGATTCCTCGACTGTCGGAGTGTCCGGTTACGAGGACGGCGACAGAAGGCTGGCAGCCAGTGGGCACTTTTTCAGTGTTTACGCGATGCTTGACGAAGCGGCGCTTGCTTCGTACACGGACGACTCGGGGATCACGCTGGCTGACCGTCACCGTGCTGCCGCTCTCGCATGTGCGTCCGCAGCAATTGGGGCTGATGTCATCGTGACCACTGCGCCCACGGCGGGGCGCGACGATGTCGCTGACAACGATCTGATCGTGAGCGTGACGCCGAGCCAGTTGGTCCCGCTGTTCGGGCACTACCTTCGCATGACGGGCAATCCCGTTCTGACCGTGGCCAAAGGACGGTTGCTTGGCGGGGGCGAGTACGTCCAAACCTACAACGCGACCTCGGTCGCAGACCTGTACCAGGCGGGCATCGACGCATCCGTTCCGCACCTCACCTCGATCCGGCTGATGGCCACAGCCGGTCTCGACCTCAACCTCGTTCAGTCCATGTCAGCGATTGCACTGCGCCTCGGCCGCGCCGCGCGGGCTGTGGACCACCTACTCGCAACGTTGAGCACCGCCGCATCGAACGACATGCAGCGATCCGACATGTCAGAGACGGCTGGTGAAGCATTCGACCGAATGCTGCTGTACCTGTGCGCCGCGATGGACAGGTATGCCCGCGTCACCCGGACCTTGTTCGATACGACCCTTGATCCCGACAACCAGCGCGGCTCCCTCACATCCACCGAAGAATTGCGGTCGGTGATTGCGAAGTTCGAGCCGACAGATACGGCACAGCTAGAATCACTGGGCTCGTACGCCTGGGTCATTGGACAGTTGCGCAACCGAATCCACGCGCTTCCCCTCGACACACAACATCGGCTGTCTCGCAGCTACGGCTCGTCGACAACGGTGGCGATCACCCTCAATGGTCTTGCAGAGTTCGACCCCGCCGCCACACCGCTCAGTCAAGTCCAACTGGACAGGCTTGGGGTGTGGAACGCGCAGTCATCCAACCCATTTCAGCCGCCCACGTACGCTGCAGACATCGCCACCTTGGCGACAACCCTCTTCAGAGAGACGCTGTGCTACCTGGAGGAGTTCTCTCACTTCATCATTCGCAACAAGGTGCTGGTAACGGTCACAACGCAGAAACACCGCGTGCTCGGTTGCTGGGCGGATGATCCCCGCCCGATGCCAGACGCGCTGCCAAACGAGCTTCTCTATCGGGAAATGCTGGGGTGGGCTGAGTTCGGCTGATCTGCACAACGCAAACCGCCCCAAGCCCATCAGCGGGTTGGGGCGGTCAAGCAGAATGCGCAGCCAAGCCTACCCGGCGCCGTCCCCACCATCACCCCGTTCCAAGCCGCGCGCATCGTTGGGCGATGGAGGAGGCGGCGAAGGTCGCCCGACGGAGTTGGTCATTATCGGGGAGCCGTCTGAGTATCACGATTCCTCAACGAGAGGGCACTGCGCATGGGCTAATCGGTGAGAACTCGGTTGGACGGTTCGTCAGCACGAGAGAGGGTTCGATTACTTCTCTTGGATACCAGCGGTTGTCCGTCATTGACATGTCGTAGGTGGATCACTAGCCGAGGCCCCAGCTACTCCCACATCGGTGTCGGCGAGTGGCCACTCGAGCGTCCCGATCGCTTCGAGTCCGGCTGCTGTAGACGGAACGTGAGCGCAGGACCCATTGGTTTGAGTACGACGTAGCTGGAGGGCCGCCAAGCGGTTGATCGCTGGACCTTCTAAGAACGCCCTACTCCGATAAGGCGCAAAGTTGCGCGCGGCGTCCTGGGGTGACCGTCGTGGCCGGGTGGCACGGACAGAAGCTAAGTACTACTGCGCCAACGGTTTCACTACACCCCACCACGGGCGATCAACTGTGAGGCGATTACGTTGCGCTGGATCTCGTTGGTACCTTCTCCCACGATCATCAACGGCGCGTCGCGGAAGTAGCGTTCGACGTCGTATTCGGTGGAATAGCCGTACCCTCCGTGGATTCGGACCGCATCCAGAGCGTTCTCCATGGCGACCTCGGACGCGAAGAGTTTGGCCATCCCAGCCTCCATGTCGGCGCGATCTCCGCTGTCGTATCGATCCGCCGCGTGCAACGTGAGTTGGCGGGCAGCCGTCAGTTTTGTGGCCATGTTCGCCAGGTAGTGGCCGATCGCCTGATGCTTCCAGATGGGTTTGTCGAAGCTCTCCCGTTGTTGGCTATAGGACACCGCGTCTTCGAGCGCCGCCGTCGCGACGCCGAGTGCGCGTGACGCTACCTGGATCCTGCCGATCTCAAGGCCGCGCATCATCTGTGAGAATCCCTGTCCCGCTTCGCCACCGAGGACAGCCGACGCGGGCACCCGACAGTCGTCGAACGACAATTCGCAGCTTTCCACGCCCTTGTAGCCGAGCTTGGGAAGATCGCGAGACACCGAGAGGCCGGCAGTGGGATTGTCGACCAGCACGACCGAGATGCCGGCATGCTTGGGATTGGCATGCGGATCGGTCTTGCATAGCAGCGCGATCAGTCCGGATTTGCGCGCGTTGGATATCCAAGTCTTGGACCCCTTGATCACCAAGTCCTCGTCCTCGCGAACCGCGACGGTCGAGATGCCCTGGAGGTCCGATCCACCGCTCGGTTCAGTGAGCGCCATTGTGGCGCGCAATTCGCCCGACGCCATGATGGGCAGGTACCGCGCCTTCTGGTCATCCGTGCCAAACGTGGTCAGCAGTTTGGCGACGACCGTGTGGCCGCCCATGGCGCCCGCCAGGCTCATCCAACCTCTGGCGAGTTCCTGAGTGACCAGCACGTAGCACCTGGTCGACACCGGTGAGCCTCCGAACTCCTCGGGGACGGCGAGCCCGTAGATGCCGATCTGCTTCATCTGATCGATCCACTCGGCAGGGTAGGTGTTCGCGTGTTCGACCTCGCGAACCGTCGGCTTGACGTCTCGGTTGACGAACTCGCGCACAGTGTCGATCAACATCGTCTCTTCGTCCGACAGTCCGGTGTACATCGCGAGCGCCTTTCCCTGCATGTCAGAAGCAATAGAATTTAATATAGATTAAAGTAGGTCGGCAACCAAGGAGGCTGACCTCCTCGTCGGAGTGGCCGCGTCCACGGCCGGACGCTCGTTGGACCGAGTGCCGATAGAAGCCTCGCTGCCGCCGAAGTATTGATGGATCGCGGCATCGCTGAACACCTCGCGGGCGGCGGCGATGATCCGTACGCGCCTCAGGCGCCTTCGCTTCTGGCGGCCGTCCCGGCCCTCTCCGTGTCCGCTTATTCAGTACTGAAGTTTTGACACAGTGCTGCGCGCGTGGGTCGGAACCGGCCGAGGAACGACGGATGCTCGGTCGCCACCGGCGCATCTCGCCCGAGACCAATTCGGCGCCCCTGCCGCGAAGCAGGGGCGCCGAAGTTGGCTGCTGACGAGCAGCGGTGTTAGAGCGAACCCGCGGCTTGCGGCGTACGCGCCGCCTGGCTGGCGGCGTTGCCCAGGACGACGCGAGGCCCCACCACGATCGCCTGTGTCGGATCCTCGGGATCCGACGCGATGCCGTCGCCGCGCTTGACTCCGCCTTCGTCGCACATCTGTTGCCACATGGCCTTTCGAGTGGCACGTGAGGGCGTGAGCTTGCCGTAGGCGAAGACCCGCCAGGTTGTCCACCGCGGCGCGGGTAGCTCTGCGGGCCGACCGACAAGACGGTGCAGGATGACCATCCAGCCGACCATCATGACCATCATGATCGTGGTGGCAACCCAACGCATCCACACAGGGATGGTGGAGTTCAGCACGAGGATGTGGATCGATCCCACACCGAAGTAGGCCACCATCATCCCGAACGGTGCCGCGAGGAGCAGCAGCAGCTTCTGGGCTCCCTTGAGTCGCGGCACCGCGAACGCCAGGATGGCGCCGACCGTGACGAACGAGCCGCCGTTGATGAAGCCCCACCAGTACGGGAAGTTGAAGAACTTGTAAGGCTGCACGCCGTAGTAAAGGTAGACCCCGAGATTGATGCCGATGCTTTCCATGAGGGCGTCGGTGGCAATGCCGAGCCCGAGGAGCATGAAGAAGACGTTGCGATGGGCACCGTTACGGATCACGAAGTAGCAGAAGTACGACTCCAGCCCGAGAAAAGCGACGTAGCACAGCGGAATGAGAGCTGGCACGGTGATGCCGAAGTTGGTGAACGCCGGTACCAGATTATGGGCCCAGTGCAGGTGGCCCAAGAGGTCGAGCATCGGCTCGAGCAGGCTGCAGATCAGGCCACTGCCGAGTACCAGCAAGGGAACGAAGTTGCGACTCCCCAGGGCAGCCCGAATGGCCCACGGCAAGGCGAAGATGACGACCGCGGCGCCAGCGACGAAGAAGAAGATGACTTCCGATACGGTGCTCGCCGTGAACTCGCCGGGGGCGGGTTGCATGTTGGGTGGCCACCCTTGGTGGTCACTGACTAAAGGCCACCATCCGGTGGCAAGTGTTCGATCCATCGCGTTGGAACCCTTCTCGAGACGTCGAGGCCGCGGCACTGGCACCAACCGATGAGCGGTGCGGCATCGGTCTCATACCACGGCTAATTGTTGACTGCCTCACACTAACACTATGTCCATACACTGTGTATACCAGTTTCGAATTCCAAATAAATTACGAGCACTGCAAATTGCACCGCCCCGTCGTTGCGAGTAGTACGCTCGCGGCGATGTCCGAGATCTCGCGTCGAGCGGCCGGCCGGTACCGATCGGTCGACACCGCGGGCGTGAGCACCGTCGATAGTCTGTTCGACGCGACGAGGCGGTTGCTGGACAAGAAGTCGTTCAACGATATAAGCGTCGCCGACGTGCTCGTCGAGGCCGGAATCTCGCGGGCTACCTTTTACTTCTACTTCTCGTCCAAGTTCTCGGTATTGTGCGGCCTCTTGGAACGGGCGATGGATGACATCTTCGACACCGTGCAGCCGTTCCTGGTTCGGTCAGACGAGGATTCGCCCGAAGAGGCACTCGAGCGAAGCCTGCGCGCCGTAACGGCAGCCTGGCACCGGCATCGACCGATCCTGCAAGCGGCAGCCCATCACTGGCACTCGGACGCCGGCCTTCACGAGCTGTGGTTGAGCATTGTCGAGCGATTCGTAAGCGCGGGAGCCGAGGAGATCGAACGAGAACGGGCCGCGGGCCTCATCACTTCCAACGAATCGGGCCGAACGCTGGCCTCGACCTTGTTCTGGGGCACCGAGCGCGTCCTGTACATCGCGGGTCTGGCGGTGGAGCCTTCTCTGCCGGATGAAGAGGCCGCTCTCGGGCCACTCGTCGCGATGTGGCACGGCACGCTCTACGGATAGCGGACCTTCAGGGCGATCGCGAATATGGCCTCCGGCGTTGACGTTCGAACGGATTCTAATCCATATTAGACCCGAGCTCGCCGTAGCGGCGGTTCGGCGGAAAAGGAGCGACATGACACCCGCATTGCAACGCACTCTCGCCTGGAGTGGGCCCGTTTTCGTGCTCGTGCTCTTCCCGGCGATGATCATGATCGGGCTGCTGCCGCCGGCCCCGCCGTTGAGAACAGCGGTTGAGGTCGCTGAGTTCTGGTCCACGAGAACAGGTCTCAGACGCCTCGGCCTCGTTCTAATGCTGGCCAGCGCTGGGTTGCAGGCCCCGTTCGGTGCCCTCATGGCGATCCGCATCAAGCAGATGGAGGGCCGGCTTTCGGTGCTGGCCTACCTCGAACTAATCGGCTGCGCATTGTCCGTTGTCGCGATCGTGATGCCGACCTTCGCCTTCGCTGCCGCGTCGTACCGCCCGGAGCGCAACCCCGAGATCACCCAAGCGCTCAACGACCTCGGCTGGTTGCCATTCGTGATGAACTGGCCGGCAGCGACGATTCAATGCCTGGCAATCGCCTTCGCGATCTTTGGGGCGACGCGGGAGATCTTTCCGCGCTGGTTCGCCTACTGGAATCTATGGTGCGGTTTCGTCTTCGCCGCCGGGGGACTTGTTGTGCTCTTCAAGGACGGCGTCTTCGCGTGGAACGGGCTTCTAGCGTTCTGGTTGGTTGCTGTGTTCTTCGGCGCCTGGTTCCTCGTCATGACCTGGCAGCTGTTGGCCACCATCGGCACCGCACACGACTCCATGTGCGCGCCCGTCCCGCACGCCGCGCGCACGCCTTGACCATCACCCGACGGCCGGAGCCGGACTCTCCGCGATCCGACGAACGGCGCATCCCGGGCGAAGAAGGCATTTGGGTTCTGGTGCTGGGCGACATGGTGGTGTTCGCGCTCTTCTTCGGATCCTTCATGTACTCCCGTCGTCAGAATCCGCACGCGTTCGCCATCGATCATGTCGGCTTGTTGACTTCGCTGGGCACGGTGAACACCGTCTTGCTGTTGACCAGCTCGCTGTCGGTGGCGCTCGGAGTCGCCAGGGTGCTGGCCGGCGCTCACGTGGGCTCCGCACGATACTTCGTGGGAGCACTGTGTTGTGGCGGCGGATTCGTCGTCGTAAAGGCCATCGAATGGACTCGCTTGTTCAG
Organism: Mycobacterium paraintracellulare; assembly: GCF_000276825.1. Classification (NCBI taxonomy): domain Bacteria; kingdom Bacillati; phylum Actinomycetota; class Actinomycetes; order Mycobacteriales; family Mycobacteriaceae; genus Mycobacterium; species Mycobacterium paraintracellulare. Next base: position 1,722,045 of record NC_016948.1, read on the forward strand.
CGAGGGCAGGCGGGCCGGCGCCGGAGAGTACTTCTCCTACTATTTCGTGTTCACAGGAATCCATCTCGCGCACGTCCTGATCGGGCTCGTCGTGCTCGCACGCGTCGTCGTCGTGACGTCGAAACCGACGCTCGGCCCATCTCAAAGACGGTTCTGCGAGACTGCGGGTGTCTACTGGCACCTTGTCGACCTCTTGTGGGTCGTCTTGTTCGCACTGTTCTACTTGCTCAAGTGAGTTTCACGTGAAGATGCATCGGAACTTATTTCTCGCATGGTCGGCACTCGTCGTGCTGACCTTCGGCTCCTTCGCAGTCGGCATCGAACAATCCGACCGCCTTGCCGCAGCGGCAACCGTGGTGATCATCGCTGCGGCCATGATCAAGGTACGGCTCATCGGCCTGTACTTCATGGATCTGCGCATCGCGCCGCGTGGCTTGCGATTCGTCTTCGACGCTTACGTCGGATTGGTGTTCGTCGGTCTGACGGTTCTCGCACTGCCGGTCGGCATCTGACCCGGCGTCACGGCATAGTGTAGCCGCCGCTGATCGAGATGAGTTGTCCCGTAACTTGTCTCGCTGCGAGGTCAGAGGAGAACCAGACGGTGGCCCGGCCGATGTCGTCCGCGGTGGTCAGTCGCCGCAGCGGGGTGTCCTTGAGCATGTAGTCGATCTGCTTCTCATTGAAGACGTTTTCCAGTCCGATCGACCAGAGGCTCGTGGCGCCCACCGCGTCAGGGCCGTCCGGGATGACGAGGCCGGGGCAGATGACGTTGGAGCGTACGCCGTGCCTGCCGTGCTCTCGCGCGGTCGTGCGAGCGAGTGCCACCATCGCCGCCTTCGAAGCACCGTAGACACCCTGGCGGATCTGTCCGAAAGCCGCTTCGCTCGCGATGAACACGATAGCGCCCCCACCGGCGTCCTTCATCGGCTCAATGGCCGCTTGGGTGGCCGCAATCGCGCTGAACAGATTGATCTCGATGAGGCGCTGCCATTTGTCACGATCGGTATCGGTGGCGAGGAATGCCGGCACGCTCCAACCGGCATTGTTCACCAAAACGTCGATGCCGCCCCATTGAGCGACGGCCGCGCCGACCGCGACCTCGCCGCCACCTGGTTCGGTGAGGTCGGCGATCGCCAACTCGACTGCGGCGGCGCCACGATCCAGTGCCTCGTCGCGCACCTTCTTGGCCTGAGGTTCGTCGATGTCGTTCAACACGATTCGGGCGCCCTCGGCGGCGAACGCGTGCACGATACCCCGGCCGATGTTGGACGCTCCGCCGGTGACAACGACGCGAGCGTTCGCAAGTCCCAGATCCACGATGATTCTCCTCGCAGGGGGTTGGTTGAGTGATCCAATTGGTTTAACCTAGATTAGAAATTATGATTAAATTTGTCTATGGCCAAACCTCTTCCTCGGTCGTTGCGCATGGCTGACCCGCTGCTGAGTGACAGGGTCGCTGTAGTCACCGGTGCCGCGCGCGGCATCGGTGCAGAGATCGCCCGCTTATTGAAGGTGCACGGTGCAAACGTGGTGCTTGCCGATCTCGACGAGGCCACTGTGAAGTCAACTGCGGACAAGCTAGACAGCATCGGGGTGGCGTGCGACGTGACGGCCGACGCGGACGTGCAGCGGCTCGTCGATCAAGCGGTGGCCGAGCACGGAAAGCTCGACCTGTTCGTCAACAACGCGGGCATCACCCGCGATGCGTCTATGCGGAAGATGACGGTGGTTGACTTCGATGCCGTCGTCACTGTCAGCCTGCGCGGAACTTGGCTGGGCGTTCGGCATGCGTGCGCGGTGATGCGAGAGCAGAAGTCCGGCAGCATCGTCAACATCTCGTCGCTGTCGGGCAAGTCCGGTAATCCGGGGCAGACGAACTACAGCGCGGCCAAGGCGGGCATCGTCGGCTTGACGAAGGCGGCCGCGAAGGAAGTCGCGCATCACAACGTGCGAGTCAATGCGATTCAGCCTGGGCTGATCCGGACGCCGATGACCGAGGCGATGCGCCCAGAGGTGTTCGCCGAGCGGGAGGCGGCGGTTCCGATGAAGCGTGCGGGACGCGCAGAGGAGGTCGCCGGCGCGGTCGTCTTTCTCGGGTCGGACCTCTCGAGCTACATCACGGGCGCGGTGCTCGAGGTCGGTGGCGGGAGGTACATGTGACCATCTCGCATGCGGTCGACGCCGGTGTCGCAACGGTCGTCCTCGACCGGCCGGATCGCCTGAACGCCATCACGACGGCGATGGCGCGCGAGCTCGCGGGTGCAATTACCGAGTTGGGCGGCCATCCTGAGGTGCGGGTGGTTGTTGTCAAAGGGGCTGGTGAGAACTTCTGTGCCGGTGGTGATTTCGATGAGGTCGGGCGGCTCCGGGCTGAGGGTGCCGCGCGGCTGAGCGGACTTTTCAGCGCCTTTCGGGCTGCCTGTGACGCCATCGCGGCTGTCGAGGCTCCCGTCGTCGCGGCCGTTCGAGGGGTGGCCGCTGCTGGCGGGTTCGAGTTGATGCAGGCGGCTGACATCGTCCTGGTGAGCGACGACGCCCGCATCGCCGACAGCCACGTGAAGTTCGGCATGATCCCCGGAGGGGGCAGTACCGCACGTCTGCCGCGCATCGTAGGTACGCAGCAGGCCTTGGGACTGCTGTTGTCCGGCGACGAGATCTCCGGCCGAGAGGCCGTTGCCCTCGGCCTGGCCTACCGAACTCTTTCCTCCTCTGAATTCGACGAAGAGGTCGACCGCTTCGCCAGGAAGCTGGCGACTCGCCAGCGCGAGTCGGTCGTCACGATCAAGCGCCTGGTGCGTTCCGGTCTCGGTCAGCCGCTGCACGAGGCATTAGACGCCGAACAGACTGCCGTCGTCGAACACATCATCGCCGCTGGTAGCGGCACAGACCGGTTTGCCAGTAGACCAGGAGCGAAGGTGCGCACATGACAAAATCGATCGAAGAGCCGGTTGCCGTGGAGACGAGCGCCCACGGCGTGGCCCGGCTGCAACTCAACCGGCCCGAGGCGTCCAATGGACTCGACGTGCCGCTCCTGCGTGCGCTGCACGAGGCGATTCTGGCATGTCACGCGGATCCTGCTGTGCGCGTGGTGCTGCTGACCGGCGCAGGCCGCAATTTCTGCGCTGGCGGCGACGTGAAGACATTCGAGTCCAAAGGCGAAGAACTTCCCGCTTACCTTCGGGAGGCCACGGCGTGGCTGCAACTGGCGACCGCTGCCTTGATACAGCTGCGGGTCCCCGTGGTGACCGCCGTACAAGGTTTCGCAGCCGGCGGCGGCGGGATGGGCCTGGTGTGCGCGTCCGACCTCGTAGTAGCTGGAGAATCTGCGAAGTTCTTCTCCGGAGCCGTGCGAGTAGGGATGGCGCCGGACGGCGGCTCCTCGGTGACCCTTACCCAACTGGTCGGCCTTCGCCAAACGTTGCGCATCCTGCTGACAAATCCCACGCTGAGCGCCGCCGAGGCACTCGAGATCGGACTGATCACCGAAGTAGTACCCGACGATGCCCTGACTGCGCGAGCCGATGAGCTCGTCGCCCAACTCGCCGACTTGCCACCACTGGCCTTGTCGGCGACCAAGCGGTTGGTATGGAGTGGGGTAGGGCAGTCGGTGGAGCAGCGTCTTGCCGAGGAGGCGCGAACGGTTTCGGAGCTTTCCGGCACCGCGGATTCCCTAGAAGGCCTCCGCGCCGTCATCGAGCGACGACCCCCGAGGTTTGTGGGCCGATGACGATACGGACAGAGCAGTTCGGCGCAGTCCGCACCATCACGCTGAATCGACCAGAGCGCCGCAACGCGATCGACATTCCGCTGCGGCTCGCTTTGGCGGACGCACTCGAGGCCTCCGACCGCGACGCATCCGTGCGTGCCATCGTGCTCACCGGAGCCGGCCCGATGTTCTGTTCAGGTGGTGACATCACCACGATGCGGCGGATGTCGCCCACCGAGGCGCTGGAGCGAGCTCAGTTGGCGCAGCGCGTCATACGAGCCATATGGAACACCCCCAAGCCCGTCATCGCGGCGGTGGAGGGTGGCGCGTTCGGCGCCGGTCTCGCACTGGCCGCCGCGTGCGACCGCGTCGTCGCCGCCAAGGACGCCCGATTTGCGACCACGTTCCTGAATGTAGGACTTGCGGGGGACATGGGTGCCTACGCCTCCCTGCCGGCCCGGATTGGCGTGGCACGCACCCGCCAGATGCTTCTCATGGGCAGGCCAATCGACGCAGACACAGCCCTGGCGGGGGGCTTGGTAGACGATTTGGCCGATCCGGGTCACTGCCTCCGATCGGCCTCGGATGATGCGCACACGCTTGCCAATCGACCAGCCCAAGCACTCGGGGTTATCAAGAAGTTGCTCGCCCAGGCGCCGCGACTGCTCGCGACCGACGTACTCGACCTAGAAGCGAATCAACAGGCTGAACTCTTCGGCACCGACGACTTCGCCGAAGGCGTTACCGCCTTCCGGGAGAAGCGCACTCCGCGATTCGCCGACTGCGAAGAGCTACCCCAAGGAGTCCCGTCATGACCTCGGTACTCAACGACCGTCTCGACCGGCTGATCCAGCGCGATCGAGTGCACGGGTCGCTTTACACCGACGGCGAGATCTTTGCCGAGGAACTGCGCAAGATCTGGTATCGCACTTGGGTCTTCGTCGGTCACGAGAGCGAGGTCGCACAGCCGAACGACTACGTCCGCAAGAAGCTAGGCCTGCAGGACGTCATCATGACCCGCGACCGCGACGGGCAGCTACACCTGCTGCTGAACCGGTGTTCGCACCGGGGAAACCAGGTATGTGACGACGCCAAAGGCAACTCGGGCACGTTTCGCTGCCCCTATCACGGCTGGACCTTCCGCAACACCGGCGAACTCGTCGGATTCCCTTTCTTCAAGGGCTACGGCCAACGACGACTGGACATGCCGCTCGGGCGGGTGCCGCGGGTGGACACCTACGGCGGGTTCGTGTTCGGAAGTTTCGCCGAGGATGGTCCCGATTTGCACGAGCACCTCGGTGCGGCCGCCGGTGAGATCGATCGGCTGACCCGGTTGTCTCCGGAGGGCAAGGTCGCGCTCAACGCCGGCTGGTTGCAGCACCAGACACGCGCTAACTGGAAGTTGCTGGCCGAGAACGAGACCGACGGATATCACCCACAATTCGTGCACGGCTCGATCTTCGGAGTCACCGGCAGCACCATCGGCCCGCTCTACGGCGACTCCTCCAGCGCCGTCACGCGCGATCTCGGGAGCGGGCACAGTGAGAACGACCTGCGGCCCGAATTCCGGAAGTTCGCCGAACCGATGCGCTGGTTCGGCACCACCGAGTCACGGGTGCCCAACTACGTCGCGGCGATGCGTGCCACGTACGGAGCCGACGCCGAACGGATCCTCATCGAAGGCGCCCCGCACGTGATGATCTTCCCGAACCTGTTCATCGCCGAGATCCAGGTGTTCAACATTCAGCCGGTCGCGGTCGACGAGTGCGTGCAGTACTCGACTGCCGTGCAGTTGGTGGGGGCGCCCGAACTCAACCGGCGGATGGTCTCGCAGTGCATTGGGTCCGTCGGTCCGGCCGGAATGCTGTTGGCCGACGACACCGAGATGTACGAACGCAATCAGCACGGGTTGGAGGCCCTGAGCCCGGAGTGGCTGGACGTGCGGCGCGGCCTGAACCGGGAGCGCGTCGACGAGAACGGCTTCACCATCGGCGGGGCGACTGACGAGACGGGCATACGCGGATTCTGGTCGCACTACCGGACCTTGATGGAGGACGCATGACCACCGACACAACGGATGCCATGGATGCCACGGTGTCCCCGCTGCCCGCCGGGTACGACCGCTTCGAGATCGAGCAGTTCCTGTTCCGCGAGGCGCGGTTCGCCGACGAGAGCGACTACGACGCTTGGGAAGCACTCTGGACCGACGATGCGCTGTACTGGGTGCCCGCCAATGGTGCCGACACGGACCCACGCAGGCAGATGTCGGTGATCTACGACAATCGCAGCCGCATCCGCACCCGGCTCAAGCAGGCCCGCACCGGACGGCGGTACGCCGCCGCCCCGGTCTCCAACTTGCGCCGCTCGCTGTCCAACATCGAATTCCTCGGTGGTCACGAAACACCCGACGGGAACATCGATCTCGAAGTCGGCGCGAACTTCCTGCTCCTCGAGTCGCGGGCGCGTGCGAATCACCTGTGGGGAGGTCGCGTTACCTATCGCGTTCGGCGGACCGAGTCGGGACTGCGATTGGCCTACAAGAAGGTCGTGCTGACCGACAACGACAAGCCCATCCCCACACTGGGATTCCTCATCTGATGGGCATCCAGTTCGACGACGACGGGCTGTCGCCAACCATCGGAAGCGAGTTCGCCGAGGTGTCGGTGTCCATCGACGGCGAGGCGAACTCGGTGCGGCTTCGACTCGAGGACCTGCGCACCGGGCGGGTGCGCTACCTCGACGCACTCGAACTCGAGACGCTGGTATGGCTTCCCGAGCCGACGTTGACCGCGCTGATGGACCCCTCCCACAACAGGTGGAGGGGAGAATCGTGAGGCGGGCGGCCATCGTGGCGCCGGTGCGTACGGCGGTCGGCATCTTTGGCGGCAGCCTGCGACCGCTGCGCGCAGAGGGCCTCGCGGTGCCGGTAATCAAGGCCGTGATCGAACGCAGCGGCGTTCCCGCCGATCTCATCGAGGACGTCGTCTTCGCACAGTCCTACGCCAACTCCGAAGCCCCTTGCATCGGCCGCTGGGTCGCGCTGAACGCCGGTTTGCCGACCACCGTTCCCGGGTTGCAGATCGACCGAAGATGCGGTGGCGGACTCCAAGCCGTGATCACCGCGGCGATGACCGTGCAGACCGGCGCGGCCGACGTCGTGCTCGCCGGTGGCGTGGAGTCGATGAGCAACATCGAGCACTACACCACCAGCGCGCGGTGGGGGAGCCGCGCTGGCAATCAGACGCTCTACGATCGGCTCGACCGCGGGCGCGAGATGTCGCAGCCCGCTTGGCGATTCGGGGCTATCAGCGGGATGATTGAAACCGCCGAGAACCTGGCGTCGGACTATGGCATCGACCGCGAGGCGGCCGACGCCTTCGCGGTCCGCAGTCACCAGCGGGCCGTGGCCGCGCGCGACGCGGGATTGTTCGCCGACGAGATCGTGGCGGTCGAAGTCCCGCAACGACGTGCGGATCCGGTGATCTTCGACCGCGACGAGGGCGTGCGCCCCGAGTCAACGCTGGAGTCACTCAGCCGGCTAAAGCCCATCACCGCGGGCGGCACGGTCACGGCCGGAAACTCTAGCCAGCAGAACGACGCCGCCGCCGCGTGCCTTGTGGTGGCTGAGGACATGCTCGAACCGCTCGGCTTGCAGCCTCTGGGGTTCCTCGAGGGGTGGGCTGCCATAGGATGCGAGCCGTCGCGGATGGGCATCGGCCCAGTCGGAGCCGTCGAGAAACTCTTCGGAAGAACCGGTTTGACGTTCGACGACCTCAGCTTGATCGAGGTCAACGAAGCCTTCGCGGTGCAGGTGCTTGCCGTGCTGTCGGGTTGGGGGATCAAACTCGACGACGTCGAGGATCGGCTCAACGTCAACGGATCCGGAATCTCGCTCGGACATCCCATCGGAGCGACGGGCGTGCGAATACTGACCACCATGCTCCACGAACTCCACCGTCGCGGTGGCGGTTTGGCGTTGGAGACGATGTGCGTCGGTGGCGGGCAGGGGCTGGCGGCGGTATTTCGGGGGGTCGGGTGAAACCACTGCTCGGCTACGCCACCTACGTTCCCGCCCATCGGGTGGGCAAGCGCGTGGTGGCCGGCTTCGACGAGGACTCCACCACCATGGCAGTCGCCGCGGCTGCCGACCTCGGGTCGGGCGAATCCAGCGCGCTGTACTTCGCAACCAGCACGCCGGCCTACGCCGACAAGACCAATGCGTGCGCTATCCACGCCGCCCTCGGATGGGACCCCGGAGCTTTCGCCGCCGACCTGTGCGGTACCGGGCGCAGCGGCTTCGCCGCCATCCGTGCCGCCGTCTCGGGCGGCGGTCTGGTGGTGGCGGCGGACGTCCGGATCGGGAGGGCAGGATCGGCTGACGAAAAGCGCGGCGGCGACGGAGCCGCGGCGCTGAGCTTCGGCGACGGCGAACCCATTGCACAACCGATCGCCATGGCGACCCGCACGTCCGAGTTCCTCGACCGATGGCGGCTGCCGACCCGTTCGTTCGGCCAGCAGTGGGAGGAGCGGTTCGGCTTCGAGCGGTACGCGGCGCTGATTCGCTCGTGTGCAACCGAGGCGCTGGATGCCGCGGGTCTGGCCGACGTCGACCACGTCGCGTTGGCATGTCCGAATCCGGCTGTGGTCAAGCGCTCCGCCACCTTGGCCAAGGGCCAAAAATCGGTCGTCACATCGCCGATCGGATTCAGTGGCGCCGCCGATGCCATGGTGGCGCTCTGCGCGGTGCTCGACACAGCCGTACCGGGCGACACCATCCTCGTGCTCTCCGCGACCGATGGGTGCGATGCCCTGGTGCTGCGCGTTTGCCCTGCCCTGGCAGAACGCCGGCAACGACATCCCTTGCAGCAACGACTCGCCGCGGGGATGCCCGTCGACCGGCTCACGTACCTGTCGTGGCGCGGGTTGCTCGAGCTGGAGCCGCCGCGTCGGCCCGAGCCGGAACGCGCCGCCGCGCCGCCCGCGGGACGCAACAGTGCCTGGAAGTTCGGATTCGCCGGATCACGGTGCACCAATTGTGGATTCGTGCACATGCCACCAGCGCGTGCATGCCGATCGTGTGGCGCCATCGACGAGATGGAAGCGGCGCCCGCTGCGGGCCTCAGCGGCACCGTCGCCACCTTCACGGTGGATCACCTGGCCTACTCGCCGTCACCACCTGTGGTGCAAGTGGCCGTCGACATCGACGGCGGGGGCCGGTGCACGCTGGAACTCGCCGACGCGCAACCGGAGCGCCTCTGCGTCGGCGCGCGGGTCGGCTTTACGTTTCGCCGCTTGTTCACCGCGGGCGACGTGCACGACTACTTCTGGAAGGCGGTGCTGCTCGATGGCCAGTAACGGGATCGCCGGGAAAGTGGCGGTCGTCGGCATGGGCTGTTCCAAATTCGGGGAACGATGGGAGGCCTCAAGCGACGATCTCATCCTCGAGGCGTATCACGAGTGCCTGCAGACTGCCAGGGTCGTCCGCGAGGACGTGGACGCCTACTGGCTGGGCACGTTGAGCTCCGGCTTGGGTGGGCTCACATTGAGCCGCGCCATCGGCGTCGACGACAAACCCGTCACGCGAGTCGAAAACTTCTGTGCCACTGGGTCGGAGGCCTTCCGCAACGCCTGTTACGCGGTAGCTTGCGGCGCCTACGACGTGGCTATGGCTGTCGGTGTCGAAAAGCTCAAGGACTCAGGCTATTCCGGCTTGCTGCGTCAGGATCCGCCGGGGGACGGCACCGCCGCGGAGCTGTCGATGACCGCCCCGGCGGCGTTCTCTCTGCTCGATCCCGCCTACTGCGCGCGCCATGGCGTCCATCCCGACGAGATGCGCGCAGCGATGACCCACGTCGCCTGGAAGAATCATGCGAACGGTGTCCGCAACCCCAAAGCGCAATTTCGGTCACCAGTCGAAAAGGACGTTATCGACAAGGCCGCGAAGGTCGCCGGCCGACTCGGCGTCTTCGATTGCTCTGGGGTCTCCGACGGAGCCGCGTGCGCGCTGATCGTGCCGGCGGACAGGGCTCACGAGTACACCGATACCCCGATGTATGTCAACGCGCTCGCGTTGGTGGCCGGTTCCGGGCGCGGGAACGTCGACGCTGCCTACGACTTCACCACCTTCCCCGAAGTCGTCAAGGCCGCCAAAGACGCCTACGCGCAGGCCGGCATCACCGATCCCGCCTCTCAGCTGTCCCTTGCCGAGGTGCACGACTGCTTTACACCGACCGAGATCGTGCTGATGGAGGATCTCGGATTCACCGACCGCGGACAAGGATGGAAAGACGTGCTGGCCGGTGAATTCGACGCCGATGGGCGGCTTCCCGTGAACGTCGATGGCGGGCTGAAGAGTTTCGGGCACCCGGTCGGAGCGAGTGGACTGCGGATGCTCTACGAGGCTTGGCTGCAGTTCCGCGGACAAGCCGGGGACCGTCAACTCAGCGATCCCCATCTCGCCTTGACCCACAACCTCGGAGGACGGCCAGGAGGATGCGTGTCCTTCGTCTCGGTCGTCTCCCGCGACCGCATCATCCATTAAGGAGCACACGTGCCAGGACTTGAAGACCGCGTCATCGTAGTCACGGGAGCAGGTGGCGGGCTCGGACGGGCCTACGCCCAGTTCCTTGCCGCCAACGGAGCCCTCGTCGTCGTCAACGATCTCGGTGGCGCCCGAGACGGCTCCGGAGCGGGAACGTCCATGGCGGACAACGTCGTCGACGAGATCCGCGCCGCCGGCGGTCGTGCCGTGGCCAACTACTCGTCGGTTGCTATCGATGAGGGCGCAGCCGAGATCATCGACACCGCGCTCACGGAGTTCGGAGCCGTGCACGGCATCGTCAGCAACGCGGGAATCCTGCGTGACGGCGCCTTCCACAAGATGACCCCAGAGAACTGGGACTCCGTGGTCAAGGTGCACCTCTACGGCGGATACAACGTCATCCGGGCGGCATGGCCACACATGCGCGGACAAGAGTTTGGACGCATCGTCGTGGCCACATCCACCAGCGGCCTCTACGGAAACTTCGGCCAGGCCAATTACGGTGCAGCCAAGGCAGGCTTGGTCGGCCTGATCAACACGCTGGCGATTGAGGGCGCCAAGTACGGGATCACCGCCAACGCCGTCGCTCCCTTGGCCGCCACTCGAATGACGGCCGACGTGGCGCCGCAGGATTTGCTCGACAAGCTCGATCCTCGACTGGTCGCACCCGCGGTCGGTCATCTGATGTCGGCGTCGAACACCGATACCGGCTCGGTGTTCGTCGTCGGCGGCGGACTCGTCCAACGTGTCGCGCAATTCCAGAACGATGGAGTGACATTCACCGAAGCCCCTTCGTTGGATGAAATTGCCGGCAAGTGGCCCGAAATCAGCGATATGGCCTCCGCGAAGCCGGGCGTCAACCCGGTTTGAGCGGGGCCTCGATGCTGCGGCGGCAGGCGCGGGTGGCCGCCGACACCAGCGTGACGGTGGTCGATACCACGGTCGGTGAATTGCTCAGCACTCGCGCCGCCTCCTATCCGGACCGCGAGGCTCTTGTCGGTGTCGGACATGACGGCAATCCCGTCAGACTGACCTACGGTGACCTATACGGGGAATCGCGGCGAGTGGCCACCGCACTGTCGGCGATCACCGCACCCGGTGACTACGTGGCGATCTGGGCGCCGAACGTGGCTGAATGGCCGCTGGTGCAATACGGTGCCGCACTGGCAGGCGTGGTGCTGGTGGCACTCAATCCCAAGTCGAGCGAGTCAGAACTGCGCTATGCACTGACGCACTGTCGCGCGACCGCCCTGGTGCACGCGGACGCGGTCCGCGATCGGTCGACGGCCGATGTGGCGCGACAAGTCAGCGCAGACATGCCTGGGCTGCACCGGATCTCACTATCGGAACGAGCACGCTGGTGCGCCGACGAGGTCGATGATTCGTTGTTGTGCCGGCGCGCGCACCCCGACGCCGACCGACCTGCCATGTTGCAGTACACCTCTGGTACGACGGGAAGGCCGAAAGGCGTACTCCTGAGCGACCGGGCGATCGTCAACGTCGCCAAGTTGACGATGGAGGCGGTCGGCGCCGGTCACGGGACGCGCTTCTTGAACCCGCTGCCGATGTTCCACACCGCTGGCTGCGTCGTTTCCACGCTGGGGCCTTTGTGGAGCGCCGGCACGGTGGTATTGGTGGACCGGTTCAGTCCCGATCCGGTTCTGGATTCGTTGGCCCGCGAGCGGATCCAGGTGTTGTTCTACGTGCCCGCGATCTTGTCGGCATTGGTGAAGGCCCAACGCAGCCGGCGCAGCGTTGCGCCGCCACTGCGGCTCATGCTCGGCGGAGCCGCGAACGTCGCTCCGGAGCTGATCCTGGCGGCCGAGTCGTGTTTCGGCGGAACCGTGATCAACCTGTTCGGACAAACCGAACTCGCCCCAGTGTTGACGCTGACGCGCCCGCACGATGCGCGCCATGATCGGCTCACGACGGTGGGTCGCCCACTGCCCCAAGTTGAGTGCAAGATCGTCGACGCCGACGGACACGTCGCCGAAGTCAACACCGTCGGAGAGATCTGCGCGCGCGGATATCAACAGTTTCTCGAATATCTCCACGATTCCGAGGCCACCGCCGCGGCACTCGACAACGAAGGGTTCGTCCGCACCGGCGACCTCGGGATGATCGACGAGCGCGGCTACCTCACAGTCACCGGGCGGCTCAAGGAACTCGTCATCCGTGGCGGGGAGAACGTTTCACCCGCAGAGGTCGAACGACTTATCGATCGCGACCATCGCGTCGATGAGGCTGTAGTGCTTGGCTTGCCCGACGAACGACTCGGAGAGATCGTCGCAGCGGTCATCCGGACGCGGGAGCCTAGCCGGCAACTCAAAGACGAACTCATCGATCATCTCTGGGCACATGCGTCGCCGCACAAAATTCCGGAACGCTGGTTCGTCGCCGACGACTTCCCGTGCACCGCGACCGGCAAGGTTCGGCGATTCGTACTGCGGGAATCGATCCTGCGTGGGGAGCTGACCGAGCTGTGACGCTTGGGATAGACGAGCGCAGGGCGGCGATCCGGTCGCGCTTCCCCCACTGGCGTCCCCGTACGCTGGGTGACTGGCTCGACTCGTGCGCCGCAGAACACGATTCACGACCGCTGGTCATCACCGACGAGCGAATCCTGACTTACCGCGCCGTTGTAGCAGAGTCCACGCGCCTCGCGCACGGCTTGGCGGCGCTGGGAGTACATCCTGGCGACCGTGTCGGCCTGCTTATGGCCAACCATCCCGAGTTCGTGACACTGAAGTTCGCCATCGCGCGGCTCGGGGCGATCGCGGTGCCGTTCAACTACCTCTATCGCCGCGACGAACTGCGGTACGTTCTAAGCGATTCGGGGTGCCGGGTACTGATCACCATGACCGCGCACGGGCAAACCGACTACCAACAATTGCTTGACGAGGTCGTCCCGTCTTGGGGACACACCCCGATTGCCTGTAGCGATCTGCCCGAGCTTCGACACGTCGTCGTCGTGCCAACGTGCGGCGTCGCTGCGCGACCTGGGGTCTGGACGGCGAACGAGGTTGCCGCGGTTGACATCGGCCCCCCCTTGCCGGCCGTAGAGCCGACCGCCGCCTCGGACATCTTGTACACCTCGGGAAGTACGGGCTTCCCGAAAGGGGTTGTGCTATCCCACGATGCGGTGCTGCGCACTGCATTCGCCTCGGCCTTGACCCGAGCCTTCGAGGATGGCCGCCGCATTCTGTTCTCCCTGCCGTGCTATCACATGTTCGGCTACGTCGAGGGGCTCCTGGCCGCCATGTTCGTCGGTGGTGCGGTCATCCTTCATACGTCCTTCGACGCCGACGCTTATCTTCACGGGATCGCCAAGCATCGGGCCAACGACATCCTGTGCGTCCCAACTATGGCGCTCGCGTTGCTGGAAAGCCCCGTTCGTTACCAGAAGGACCACGACACGAGCTCGTTGCGCGCGATCATGTGCGGGTCTGCGGCCGGCCCTCTCGAATTGTGGAGCGAGCTCGCCGCTGCATTCGCCGTCGACGAAATCATCACTGGCTATGGAATGACCGAGTCGGGCGGATGCATGACGCTGACGCTCCCCGAGGATGATCTCGCCGTCACCGCCCAAACGGTGGGAAGACCCAAGCTGGCTGGCGCTGCAGGAGTGCCCCAAACCGATGCATTGTGCGTTTATCGCACCGTCGAGCCGGACACCGGCGCCGCGCTCGGGCCGGACTGCGAGGGCGAGCTCGTCTCGGCGGGCCCCGCGACAATGCTCGGTTACTGGAACCGACCGGAGCAAACTGCCGAGACCTTGCGCGACGGGTGGGTGCACTCCGGGGACATCGGGTGCGTCCGCGCCGACGGCTACCTGACGGTCTTAGGCCGCAGCAAGGAGCTCTACAAGAGCGGCGGCGAACTGGTGATGCCGCGCGAGATCGAGAACCTGTTGACCGCCTGTGACGACATCAGTCAGGCCTACGCAATTGGCTTGCGCGACCGCCGATGGGGGGAGATTGGCTGCGTGGTGGTCGTTCCCGCCCAAGGGGCTGTACTGAGTGCCGACGACGTGCTTGCTAGGTGCCGCGCCAAACTCGCCAGGTTCAAGGTACCGAAGCGGGTCGTGTTCCGGGACGCGGCCGCTCTGCCCACGACCCCGACCGGGAAGGTGCAGAAGTTCAAACTGGCCGCCGAGCTCGAGCAGGGGAGCATCGAGTCGCTCAAAGGTAGCGGTATAATTTAACCGGAAATAAAAATTGGTATATGGTGGGGTCCGGTCGCCCATGGCCGGGTTGCGAATTCCAGGACAGTGAGGTTGCGCTGGTGGCTCCGACGGTACGACGCTTTTCAGGTCTCGCCGAGATCGCCGACGCCGTCGGCACCGAGTTGGGCCCCACCGAAGGGTTGAGCATCACCCAGGCCCGCATCGACCTGTTCGCCGAAGCCACCGACGATGCACAGTGGATTCACGTCGATCCGACTCGCGCGACCGCCGGCCCATTCGGTGAAACCATCGCGCACGGACTGCTGACGCTGTCTCTGTTGCCGCGCTTCCACCAAGATATGTATGGCGTCGACGGCGTATCGCTGGCCATCAACTACGGCTTCAACAAGGTTCGCTTCATCACGCCGGTGCCTACTGGCTCAGTCCTGCGTGCTCGCGCGAAAGTCGAGAAAGTCGACCGCCTCGACGGTGCCGCGCAAGTCACCCTAATCACGACAATCGAGTTGGAGGGAGCCGCCAAGCCCGCCGCGGTCGTTGAGTCGGTGGTCCGCTATGTCGAATGAGCGCGCGCTCGCGGCCGCACGCTCGATGCTGTTCGTTCCCGGCGATCGTCCCGATCGGTTCCCGAAGGCAGCTAGTAGCGGTGCCGACCTGATCGTGCTCGACCTCGAAGACGCCGTGGCACCGGCGCAGAAGGCCTCGGCCCGCGCCGAGATCGACGCCTGGCTCGCATCGGGGCGATCGGCGGTGGTACGCATCAACGGCTTCGAAACGTCCTGGTACGACGAAGACGTGGCGTTGGTGGCCCCCCATGGATGCCCAGTCATGTTGCCCAAGGCGCACGACCGTGACCAGATCTCGCAACTCGCAGGGCAGCTTCCCGCCGGTTCCGGTGTCATCGCTCTCGTGGAGACGGCCGCTGGGGTACTAGCCGCCGGTGCCATCAGCACTCACCCGGCCGTCGCCCGCGTCGCCTTCGGCAGCGTCGACCTGGCGGCAGAGCTCGACGTCGATCCGGAGGACTGGAAACCGATGCTGTTCGCACGGAGCGCCCTGGTGATGGCCTTGGCCTCCGCTGGTGCTCCGGCACCGATCGACGGGGTGACGACGGTGCTGGACGTTGCCGCCCTGCGGCGCGCCACTGCGGCCGCAGCTCGACTCGGGTTTGCAGGGAAGCTGTGCATACATCCCGACCAGGTGTCGACCGTCAATCGTGCCTTCGCGCCGAGTGCGGCGGACGTCGCGCGAGCCCGTCGTATCGTTGGAGCTGCCGAGGGCACCGGAGTCACGATGCTCGACGGCCAGATGGTCGACAAGCCGGTGGTCCAACGCGCACGCCGCCTGTTGGCAAAGGCGGACGGGTTTGCATTGCGGCAGGCTGGCACGTGATCGGAACACATCCGTGCCGCCCAGTTGACTTGTCCTTCCTGGACAGCGAGTATGGTCACTAATTTTCTAAATTAGATTAAGGAGTAAATGGTGGGGTTCAACAACTCGGGGGAGGTCGCCAAGTACATCGGGGGCATCTTCGAGATGGCCTTCGACGATCCGGAGATCGGACCCAGGCTAGTGGACACCGGTTTGGTGGTGGCCTTCGATTTCACCGATCCAGAGGCACTCGTAGTGATCGACATGGCGAACAAGTCGGTTCGTGAGGGTCGAGATGGCGGGGCGCCCCCGATGGCAACCATGTCGATGACGGCCGAAACCGGCAACGCCTACTGGCAGGGCAAGGTCAACCTTCCGCTCGCGATGGCAAAGAAGAAGATCCGGGTGGAGGGCAACGTCGCCAGCCTCCTCAAGTTGGCGCCGCTTGGAAAGAAGCTGTACCCCGGTTACCTTCAGCGGCTCAAGGACGACGGCCGCGACGACCTGCTCGTCTAGGGGGGGCGATGTATCCGGGCACTCACGCAGCCACCGCGCCCGATCGGCCGGCCGTGATCCTCGCCGAGACGGGCGTAACGCTCACCTACGGCGATCTCGACGAGCGGTCGGCTCGACTCGCGAGCGCGCTGCACGGTCTGGGCGTGCGCCGAGGCGACGTCGTCGCAATGCTCACCGACAACGTCGCCGAGGCATTCGAGATCTATTGGGCGGCATTGCGTTCAGGGCTTTACGTCACCGCGATCAATCGCCATCTGGCAGTTGGCGAAGCGGCGTACATCGTGCGCGACAGCGGTGCACGGGTTCTATTCGCGTCGGCGGGTGTGCGCGACCTCGCGCAGCAGATGGTGAGCGAGATCGCAGAAGTCGCGCAGCGCTTCGCCTTCGGAGGGGAACTGGAGGGATATGAATCTTACGAGCGCCTGCTGGCCACGGCGGGTCCGCGGCTGACCGATCAACCCCGCGGATCCGACATGCTGTACTCGTCGGGGACCACGGGCAGGCCCAAGGGCATCAAGCCGCATCTGCTGCCGATTCAGGTCGATGAGCCTGGCGACCCGCTTACGGCGATGCTGGCCAAGGTCTTTGGGCTTAGTGAGAGCGACGTGTACCTGTCTGCTGCGCCGATCTATCACGCCGCCCCGCTGAAGTATTGCGCTGCGGTGCAGGCACTTGGCGGCACGGTGGTGTTGATGAAAAAGTTCGATGCCGAAGAATCGCTCGCGGCCATTGAGCGCTACCGCGTGTCCGTCACCCAGATGGTTCCGACGATGTTCGTGCGGTTGCTTCAGCTTCCCGAAAGGACCCGAACAAAATACGACATATCGTCGCTGCGACTCGCGGTGCACGCCGGCGCACCATGTCCGCCGGAGGTCAAGGATGCGATGTTGGCGTGGTGGGGGCCGATCCTCGTCGAGTACTACAGCGCCACCGAAGCGCACGGAACCACGATCATGACCTCGGCGGAGTGGCCGACCAAGCGCGGCTCGGTCGGGAGAGCGGTCCTGGGCGTCGTTCACGTGTGTGACGACGACGGGCGGGAACTTCCCGCTGGGGAGGTGGGCACCGTCTACTTCGAGCGTGACGCCGTGCCGTTCGTCTATCACAACGATCCCGAGAAGACGGCGAGCTCACGGCACCCGCGGTACGAGAATTGGTCCACGGTCGGCGATCTCGGCTATCTCGACAACGATGGCTACCTCTACCTGACAGACCGGAAGTCCTTCATGATCATTTCCGGTGGGGTGAACATCTACCCCCAGGAGATCGAGAACGTGCTCACGCTCCATCCGAAGATCTTCGACGTGGCGGTGATCGGCGTACCCGACCCCGAAATGGGGGAGCAAGTCAAGGCCGTCGTGCAGCTACGCGATGGGGTCGTCGGCGACGACGAACTGTCAGCCGAGCTGATCTCATACGTTCGAGATCGTTTGGCGCACTTCAAGGCTCCGAAGTCCGTTGACTTCGTCGACGAGCTGCCGCGGTCAGCCACCGGCAAGCTCGTCAAGAGAACACTGCGAGAACGCTATCTGGAGGCAAGCGCATGACAACCGAGGCAGCACGAGAGGTCGATCGCCCGCCCTACGACCCCGTCAGCATCTCGTCGCTGGACTTCTGGGCCCAGAGCTTCGACGATCGCGAGAAGTCCTTCAAGATCCTGCGCGACGAGCGTCCGGTGAGCTGGCACCGTCCCATCGAGGGTTCCATGATGGAGCCGGAGATCGACGGCGTCTGGGTGGTGACGCGTCACGAGGACGTCTGTCACGTCAGCAAGAATCCCGAGATTTTCTGCTCGGGACAGGGGATCACGTTCGAGGCGGTGCCCGAGGAGATGCTCGACGCCACTCAGTCGTTCCTCGGCATGGACGGCGCAGCCCACTCGAGCCTGCGCAGACTCGTCAGCTCGGTCTTCACGCCGCGCCAGGTCGCCAAGATCAAGGACCAAATCGAGCA
This sequence comes from Mycobacterium paraintracellulare, assembly GCF_000276825.1. Lineage (NCBI taxonomy): Bacteria > Bacillati > Actinomycetota > Actinomycetes > Mycobacteriales > Mycobacteriaceae > Mycobacterium > Mycobacterium paraintracellulare. Next base: position 1,740,315 of record NC_016948.1, read on the forward strand.
TCAGGCGAAGTCGATCGTCGACGATTTGCTGAAAACAACGGACGGCGACTTCGTCGAGCAGGTGGCCAAGCGGCTGCCGATGTGGACCATCTACGAGATGCTCGGGCTACCCGAGGAACAGCGTGACGAAGCGGCGCGCCTGGCTGAGGGCATGGTGGCGTGGGCCGATCCGGACGTCGCGGCCGGACGCGAACCGGGCGAGGTGCTGACCGATTCGCTGGTCGGATTGCTCGACCTGGGCATCGGCCTCGCGCAGGCACGTCGTGAAAAGCCGGAGAACGACTTGATGACTTCGTTGGTACAAGCCGAGGTCGATGGCCGACAACTCACCGACGACGAACTCGGTCCGTACTTCGTCCTTCTTTCGGTGGCTGGCAACGACACGACCAAGACGACGACGACCTTCACCACTATCGCGCTGGACCGATTCCCCGAGCAGAAGGCGCTGCTGCAAAAGGACTTCGACGGTTACATAAAGCCCGCGATGGAGGAATTCGTTCGGTGGACCACGCCGGTGATGACGTTCCGGCGCACCGCGACCCAAGATACCGAGCTGCACGGCCAACACATCCGCAAGGGGGATTGGGTGACGATGGTCTACTCGTCGGCCAACCGCGACGAGCGGGTCTTCGACAAGCCCTACGAATTCGACATCACCCGATCGCCCAATCAACACGTCGGATACGGCGGGGGCGGGCCCCATTACTGCATGGGCGCCTTTATGGCCAAGATGCAGCTCGAGTCGTTGTTCCGCGAGCTGATACTGCGTGCACCACATTTGCGTGTCGGCGAGCCGGAATACCTGACGGGCAACTTCATCACCGCCGTCAAGCACCTGCCCTACACCCTCGACTAGGAGAACCATGGCCGACTTCACTGGCAAGCGTTACGTCGTGACCGGCGCCGCGTCCGGCATCGGCGACGCCGTTGCGGCGCGGCTCCTCGGCGCCGGAGCAGAGGTGTACTGCCTGGACCGCAACACCCCTCCGGCGGCGGTGACACAGCACATCGAGGTCGACTTGGCCAACCCAAGGAGCATCGATGCCGCGATTGAGCAACTGGACGGTTCATTCGACGGATTGCTCAACGTCGCCGGAATCCCGGGCACCGCGCCGGCCGAGTTGGTGTTCGCGGTTAACAGTCTGGCGGTGCGGCACCTGACCGAATCGTTCTTCGAACGGCTGAACCCCGGTGGTTCGGTCGTCATCGTCTCCTCCACAGCGGGATTCGGCTGGCCTCTGCGGCTGGATGCGATCCGGGAGGTGCTCGCGACCGACACGTTCGAAGAGGGTGCGGCGTGGTTCAAGGCCCACCCGCAGCAGGGTAACGCGTACAACTTCTCCAAGGAGGTTTCGACCGTCTACACCCTTTCGATGGGACTGGCCTTGGGAGAGATGGGCTTTCGGATCAACGCCGTACTGCCGGGGCCGGTGCGCACGCCGATCCTGTCGGACTTCGAGGAGTCGATGGGGAAGGACACCCTCGACGGGTTGAAGAATCTCCTCGGACGGCACGCCGAGCCCGAAGACATCGCGTCCGTGGTGTCGTTCCTGGCGTCCGACGACGCCCGATGGGTGAACGGACAGGCGCTGGCCGTCGACGGCGGAATCAGCGGTGCCGTCGCTAGCGGCGTCGTTCCGGCGCCGGAGATCTAGTCGTGACGAGCACCCGCGTAAACGACGTCACGGTGACGGCATCCGACGTTCTCGCGGACATGCGTCGTGCCTTCGAGAGCGGACGTACCCGGCCGCTGGAGTGGCGACGGCTCCAGCTCGAGGGAATCGAGCGGATGTGCATGGAGCGTGAGGCGGACATCGCCGCGGCGCTCGCCAAAGACCTCGGGCGTTCTGCGGTCGAAGCGTGGTTGGGCGACGTGGCATCAACGAAGGCCGAGGCGGCCTTCGCGCGCAAAAATCTGCGTAAGTGGATGCGCCGCCAACGGATTTCGGTACCCATGGCCCAGCTCCCCGCTCGCGCATGGGTTCAGTACGACCCGTTGGGCACCGTGCTTGTGATCGGGCCGTGGAACTACCCGTTCTACCTGAGCATGGCCCCAGTGGTGGCAGCGGTGGCCGCAGGCAACTGCGTCGTTGTCAAACCCTCTGAACTTGCTCCGGCAACCTCGTCGCTGATCGCCGATCTGGTGCCGCGGTACCTCGACGCAGACGCCGTACGAGTGGTGGAAGGTGACGCCGCCACCACTCAGACCCTCCTTTCCGCCGGATTCGACCATGCGTTTTTCACCGGCGGCACCGAGGTCGGCCGAAAGATCATGGCCGCTGCCGCACCGACGCTCACACCGGTGACGCTCGAGCTTGGGGGAAAGAGCCCCGCGATCGTGACCGCCGACGCCGACGTCGCGGTGACGGCACGCCGATTGGCCTACACCAAGTTCATCAACTCGGGGCAGACGTGCATCGCGCCAGACTACGTCCTCGTGGAACCGACGGTGGCCGACGAGCTCGTCGATGAGATCTGCCTGTGGGTCGAGCGATTCCGCAGTGCGAGCGACCTTCCCATCGTCAACGAGCGTCAGTTCGATCGACTGATCGGGTTGATCGCAGATACCACAGGTGACGTGGTTTTCGGTGGCAACTCCGACCGGGCGACCATGCGCATCGAACCGACCCTCATCGTCGATCCCGCACCGGATGAACCGGTCATGACGGAAGAGATCTTTGGACCGATCCTGCCGATCATCACGGTGGACTCGGTCGACGCAGCGTGCCAATACGTCAACCAGAAGCCGAAACCGCTTGCGTTGTACATATTCTCCAAGAAGGCGGAGCAAGCCCGCCAGATCATCGACCGAACCCCGTCGGGTGGAGTCGTCGTGAATCACGCGATGATGCATTGTCTGGTGCCGCAACTGCCGTTCGGGGGCGTCGGGGCCAGCGGCATGGGCGACTACCACGGGCGGTGGGGCTTTGAGACGATGTCGCACCGGCGGGCCGTGCTGGCCAAGACGAGTCGGCCCGACCCGTCGATCGTCTACCCCCCATATTCGCGCACTGCGCTTCGTCTGATGCGGAGGATGTTCTGATGGGCGTGCGCGTCGACACCGCGCGGTGTTCGGGAATCGGCATGTGCGAGATGGCTGCTCCATCCACCTTCGAGGTCGGTGAGGACGGCCAGGCTCGCGTCCTTCAGCACAACCCCGAGGGCGCCGACCTCGAAGCGGCCAGACAGGCGGTCTCCGACTGCCCCACTGGTGCGCTGTCGATCGACTGACCAACCCGGCGGTCGACTTCACCACGCCGGCTCACCGGCGCGATCTTCTCAGGAGTATTCGTGACGTTCGTCATCACCCAAAACTGTTGCGACGACGGCAGTTGCGTGCCGGTGTGCCCGGTGGATTGCATCCGGCCAGCACCGAACATGGCGGATTCGCGCCGGACGATGCTCTACATCGACCCGGCCACGTGCGTCGACTGCGGCGCCTGTGTGGCCGAGTGCCCGGTTGGGGCAATCTATTACGAGGACGATCTGCCCGAGAACCAGCGGGCGTTCCTCGGCATCAACGCGGATTACTTCGCCGCACACCCTCTCGCGGTGCGGTCCAAGGACACGCAGTCCCTGCCTTCAGACGTGGAGTCGGACTCACTTCGAGTGGCCATCGTGGGCTCGGGCCCGGCCGCGTGCTACGCCGCCGCCGAATTGGCGCGCATCGACGGGGTGCAGATCTCGTTGTTCGACCGACTGCCGACCCCGTTTGGACTCATCCGCGCCGGTGTGTCTCCCGATCACCCCCGCACCAAGGACGTCACGTCGGTGTTCGTACCAGCCCTTCAAAGCACGGCCGTCAGGTGCTACTTCAACGTCACGATAGGGCGGGACCTCAGCCACGCCGAATTGCAGGCGCACCATCACGCGGTCATCTACGCCGTCGGTGCGTCGACGAGCAAGGACCTCGGGATCCCTGGTTCGGAACTCGATTGCAGTCGGGCCGCCTCGGATTTCGTGGCGTGGTACAACGGGCACCCCGACCACGCCGACGACGAATTCGACCTTCAGTCACCGCGCGTCGTCATCGTCGGCAACGGGAACGTCGCGTTGGACGTCGCACGAGTGTTGCTTGCCGATCCGAAGACGTTGGGCGCCACCGACATCGCGGATCATGCGCTCCGTGCGCTGGCCGATAGCCGCGTGAAGGAGGTCGTGATCCTCGCTCGCCGCTACGCCGGGGATGCCGCGTTCTCGGTGGGCGAGTTCCTGGCGTTGAGCGAGTTGCCCGGCGTCGACGTCGTGGTTGAGGGACCGTTGGGCGACCGACCCTCCGGCGACTTCGAGGCAGCCCTGAAGTACGACGCCGTCGTCGACCGATCCCGTTGCGAGGCGCGGCCGGGCAACAAGCGGTTGGTGTTTCGCTTCGGTGCGATGCCCACCGAACTCGTCGGAGCCAGCGGCGTGCGCGGCGTGCGGGTCGAGCCCACGAGCGGTGGCGATGGCGAACGCGGCGAACTGATCGCGACCTCGCTGGTGCTGCGGTCGATCGGCTATCACGGTACGGCGATTGCCGGACTACCGTTCGACGCCGACCGGGGGGTGGTACCGAATGACAGGGGCCGGGTACTCGACGGCGGCCAACCAGTTCCCGGCGTCTACGTGGCTGGTTGGATCAAACGCGGCCCCCGGGGTGTCATCGGAACCAATCGGGCCTGCTCCGAGCAGACGCTCGCGGCGATGCTGGAGGACTTCCGTGCAGGCGCGCTCTCGGCGCCGACCACGTCCACGGCGGACCTCGACGAGCTGTTGCGCCAACGCGAAGTAGACGTCGTCGACTGGGGTGGATGGCAGCGCATCGACGATGCCGAACGCCGCGCCGGCGCAGCGCAATCCAGGCCTCGGTCGAAGCTCGTCACAGTCGGCGAGCTACTTGCAGTGGCACGGTCGTGAGCACGGCGGAGCTAGACGAGCACCTCGTCGGCCGTCTACGCCACGTCGCCCGACCCGGCATGGTGCTCGCCTTCGGTGACGGGGTCGGGGCGCTGACGGGGAGCGACAACGGGACGTCGGTCGCCGCGACAGTCAGCGCGTTCGCCCGCGAGCGCGGCGACGTCACGCTGCTGCTCGGCTGGACTCCCGCCCCGCTCGACGGAATCGACACCAGCGCGTTCCATCGGGTCGTCGCGTTGATGCCGGGCTGGGGCGTCAGGGCCGTCGCCAAGGACGGCAACACCGTCCTGTTGCCCACGTCCTTGGCCGCCGTGCCAAGCGTCCTCGCTGGTCCGGCGCGACCGGACGTGCTCATCACGAGAATGGTGCGTCGCGGTGGCACCCTGCAATTCGGCACTGAGGTGTCATGGCAACAGATGCTTCTTGACGAGGGAGTGCCCGTGTGGGTGGTGGTCGACGAGGCCGCGCCGGCCGCGAGTGCGGAGCCGCCGGTCGACCCGCAGCGGGTCACCGTGATCGCAACCACAGCTCGAGGCCCCTGGGAGCTCGCCCCTCGCGAGCCCGAACCGATTCACGAAGCACTTGCCGACGAGGTACTGAAGCTCGTGCCGCCGGGCGTGCGTCTTCAGTACGGGCCGGGACAACTGGGCACCGCGTTGTTGCGCCGCACCAAGGCGCCCCTGCAAATCGATACCGGGCTCCTCACCGATGCGGTGGTCGATCTCGACCGGCGCGGGCTGCTCGCCGGGATGCCCTCCGCCACCTATCTCTTGGGTAGCCGTCTGCTCAACGAATGGTCCGAGGGAAAGCCCATCCTGCGAGGGTTGGACCACAGCCACGACAAGACCCGCCTGTCGCGGGGCGTCCCCTTCGTCGCGGTCAATACGGCAATCGAGATCGACCCCTACGGTCAGGTCAACGTCGAAGGCGTGAAAGACACCGTCGTCGGCGGCATCGGAGGCCACCCCGACTACTGCAACGCCGCAAGACTCAGCCGAGGCGGATTGTCCATCATCGCGGTGCCCTCCCGGTTCGGAAACCGATCCACGTTCGTAGAGAGGCTCACTAGGCCGGCGTCGACGCCGGCCTACGACGTCGAGGTGATCGTTACCGAGCACGGCGCGGTCGATCTGCGTTGCGCCGACTGGGATCAGCGGCGGCGACTCATAACCCGGCACTTCGAAACCGCCGCCTGACCGGAAGGAGAGGGTCAGGCGGCGGTAGATCGAAGGATTCGTCAGGCTCCCGCGATGTCGCGGCCGATGATCTCCTTCATGATTTCGGTCGTGCCTCCGTAGATCGTCTTGACCCGGGTGTCCAAATAGGCCCTAGCGACCGGGTATTCGGTCATATAGCCGTATCCGCCGTGCAGCTGCAGGCAGCGGTCGATGACACGCTTCTGGAGTTCGCTCACGTACCATTTGCCCTTGGCGGCATCCACCGGCGTCAGCTCGCCGGCGTTGTAGGAGATGACGGACTGATCGACGAATGTTTGCGCCACGTCGATCTCAGTCAGCATCTCGGCGAGTTCGAATCTAATGTGCTGCTTGTCCGTGAGCGGAGCACCGAATGCTTGACGTTGACGGCAGTATTCGGCCGTCGACTCGAAGATCGCGCGCGTGGTGGCGATCGCCTCTGCAGTGACGCCGAGCCGCTCACGAGGCAAGTGGCTCATCAAGTAGCGGAGACCCTGGCCTAGTTCCCCGAGCACGTTCTCAGCCGGCACGCGGGCGTCACGGAAGTACAGTTCTGCAGTGTCCTGTGCGGGCAGTCCGATCTTGTCGAGTTTGCGTCCCCGCTCGAAGCCCGGAGTGTCCCGCTCCACCACGAACAGACTGAGCTTCTCACCGGTGCGGGCGGCCACAATGACTAGGTCGGCCATGATGCCGCTGGAAATGAAGGTCTTCTGGCCGTTAAGGATCCAGTCGTCGCCATCTCGGTGTGCGGTCGTTCGGATCCCCCGAAGATCGCTGCCGGCGCCCGGTTCGGTCATCGCGAGCGCACCGACGAGTTCGCCGGCCGCGAACCCCGGTAACCAACGCCGCTTCTGCTCGTTGTTGGTGAGGTCGACCAAGTAGTGCAGCACCAAGTCGTCCTGCAGGCTGATCGTCACGCCGAACGACAGGGTGTTGGCGCGGGCCACCTCCTCGCAGACCACCATTCGGTAACGGTAGTCAGGTTCGTCCGCGCCGCCGTATTCGTGGCCGACCTGCAGTGCGTAGATGCCGGCCTTCGCAGCCCGCGCGAACACCGTGCGGTCGATCCAGCGTTCCCGTTCCCAATCTTCGTGGAACGGAAGGACTTCCCGATTCAGAAACTCGCGGACGGTGTCGCGGTAGGCTTCGTGATCCTCGGTGTACAGAGTGCGCTGCACGCTAGAGCCGCTCGATGATCGTCACGTTGGCTTGCCCGCCGCCCTCACACATGGTTTGCAAGCCGTAGCGACCGCCAGTGCGCTCGAGTTCGTGCAACATCGACGTCATCAGACGTGCACCGGTGCAACCGATCGGATGGCCCAGCGCGATGGCGCCGCCGTTGGGGTTGACCTTCGCCGGATCGGCACCGAGTTCTGCCTGCCAAGCCAGCACCACGGGTGCGAACGCCTCGTTGATCTCCACGACGTCGATGTCGTCCAGGGACAGCCCCGTGCGCTTGAGGGCGTGCTGGGTGGCGGGAATCGGTGCGGTCAGCATCATCACCGGATCGGCACCCCGAACGGACATGTGATGCACGCGCGCCCTGGGCGTCAGACCGAAGCGTTGCACCGCATCGGCGGAGGCGATCAGCAATACCGCTGCGGCATCGGAGATCTGGCTAGCCACGCCTGCGGTCAAAACGCCGCCTTCGACCAGGGTCGGCAACTTGGCCATCTTCTCCAGGGACGTGTCGGGACGCGGACCCTCGTCCGCCGTCACCCCGGCATAGGGCAGGATCTCAGTCTCGAAATAGCCTGCGCGGATGGCGGCCACCGCGCGCTCGTGGCTCGACAGCGCAAAGCGTTCGTTGTCCTCACGCGACAGACCCCAATGCGAGGCGATCATCTCCGCGCCCCGGAACTGTGAGATCTCCTGATCACCGTAACGGTCAGACCAGCCCTCGCATCCCGTCCACGGATCGGCGGAGCCGAAGGGTTCGCCGGCGCCAAATGCGCACAGGATCGGGTATTGACTCATCTTCTGCACGCCACCGGCCAGCACCACGTCGACGGTGCCGCTAATGACGCCTTGGGCGGCGAAGTGGACGGCTTGCTGTGCGGATCCGCACTGCCGGTCGATGGTCACACCGGGCACGGATTCGGGCAGTCCGGCCGCCAGCGCGGCCGTCCGCGCGATGTCGCCGGCTTGCGATCCGATGTTGTCCAAGCATCCTAGGATCACGTCATCGATGGCGTCAGGGTCGATGTCGTGGCGGGCCACGACGCTGCGGATCACATGGGCGGCCATGTCCGCCGGATGCACGCCCGCCAGCCCGCCGCCGCGCTTGCCGACCGGAGTGCGGGCGGCGTCGATGATGTATGCCTCAGTCACTCAGTTAATTTAACATAGAATCAAAACCGCCGGAAACGCGGAATCGGCCGGGTGGGGACCGGTATCGATTACGCCGAAGGCGTCGTCGTGCGCTTCCGGGTTCGCTTCTTCGGAGCGGGCGTTCGATCGGGCGCCAGTCCCGTACGGACCAGGATTTGGGCGGTGGACACGACGGCGTCGACCGATCCACGACTCGAATTCCACCATTCGGCCGCCCAGTTGAGTGCACCCATGACCAGCAACCGGGCCATGCGGGGGTCGACGTCGCTTCGGAGCTCCCCGTCAGCGATCGCATCGTTGAACAATCTCTGCCAGATCCGGCCGTAGGCCGACTCCTCCTTCTTCTGGCGTGTGCGGAGATGTTCGGGCACCTGCCCCGAATTGCGGATCGACGCAGTGGTGTAGTCGGAGAGCTCGAGCTCGTGCCGGAGATGGGCGTCCACCGCGGCCATGATCTTGTCCATGGATGGCGTCCCGGGGGGCAGCTCATCCAGGATGTTCTGCAGATGCAGCCGCATCTCGTTGATCCCCGCGTACATCACCTCTTCGATGAGGTCCTCGCGGGAGGGGAAGTAGTAGTAGATCGCAGGCGCCTGCAGCTGTGCGTATTCCGCGACGTCAGTCAATCGAGTACCCGCGAAACCCTTGACGCTCAACACGTGTGCTGCGGCGTCCAGGATGCGAATACGCGTCCGCTGAGACTTCGAGTCACTGCCCTCTCCGTTGGTCGACCCGGAGCCGGTGTTTCTAACCATCGTTAGATGATATGCGGAAAAAGCCCTTGAAAACCGAACATTGTGTACGGCCCCGAGCGTGGCGCTCGTGCGCGGAGCGGCTGGTGGCGGGTTCGGCGTGGTAAACGGGGCGTCGATGGGCCAGAAGCCCTTGCGCGATGTCGGCCAGCCCGGGCGGGCCTACGGCGACTTGCAGGCCTCGACGCCGTATTGGTCGGCGTCCTCGATTCTGCTGTCGTGAATACTTGGCGGACCCCTGACATCCGGAGCGCCTTCGGATCGTTTCCTATTTCGCGTTGAAAACATGCTGGGCATTGCCGGCGATTGTGTCGAGGCCCGTGGCACCACTCGCCATGGTGAGCGACGTCAGTACAAAACGCTCGATCATCGCGCGCTCCTCACGCCGAGGGATGTTGCGGCGCAGAATGATGGAGGCGTAGACGGTGTGCAGCCAGTCGGCGAGATCACGGTTCGCCAGGTCGTCGCGGAGCAGCCGGTGACTGCGCCCGAAGTCCAGCCACGGACGCCAGAACCTCAACGCCCGCTCGATCAGTTCGGGTGCCCACAGTGCCTCGTGTGCGGTTACGGGGCTGCCCTTCCCCCAAAGGTCCGACAACTCCCGGTCGTTGCGAAGTGACTCGATGACGCGAACGGACAGCTCGACGAACGACTCGGCGAAGAGGTTTCCCGACACGGCGTCGTCGAGGGCCGCGGCGTCGGCGATCTCGATGATGCGTTCGATTGAGGAGGCCAGCACCAATTCGCGCCGATCGAAGAACACCTTGTAGACGGTCTGCCTGGTACATCCGGCGGCGGCCGCCACGTCGGTCATCGTGACGGCGCGCAATCCTTTGGTGCGGAACAGCATCCGTGCCGACAGCACGATCCGGTGCCGGAGCTCGTTGCGAGATGATCGCGCCACGGTGGAAGGGTACCGCCGTGGCGACTCGGACATTGACAAGTCGCCTACTCCGTTGTCAAACTCACATTAGAAAATACAAAACACCCAATTTGTAAATTAAGGAGTATGACGATGTCAATGACCGCCAAGGCGGAGCGCGAGGTCGCCGATCGCCCGAAGGACGTACCGGCGCCGCTAGGGCGCCAGGGTCCCGCGACGTTCCTGGCGTTGATCGGTGTGGTGTGGTTCGCCATCTGCGTCGAGGTGGTCATGCGGTGGGTGGCGTCGGGAAAGGAGTTCGATCCGGCGCCGAGGATCGGTCCCGATGTGATGGAGCCATGGCGGATGGTCTCGTTGCGCGTGTTCGAGGCGATCAGTTTGGCCGTGATGGCGGCCTTCGTCTGGTACTGCGTGGTCGTACCGCTACGAAAGACGGGACGGCTGAGCCTGGACGGCAAGTTCGTACTCGGCGGCATCGTCTGCTTCGTGGCAGACGCGTTCCTCAACGTGCACGAGTACCTCTTCGCGTGGAACAGTGCGAACGTCAATCGCGGCGTATGGGTGCGGTTCCTCCCATTTCACAATCCTGACGCCCCAAGTCGTTATGCGGAGTCGTTGATCTGGGGTCCGCCGATGTACATCTATTTCTGCGCGGGGGTCGCAATCGTGGCCTGCTACGAGGCGAATCGTTTGCGACGGAGGTTTCCAGGGTTGAACAGCAAGTTCACCGTGTTCGTATGCGTATTCGTCTTCGAGTTCCTCTTCGACTTCATCGTCGAGAACGCAGTGATCCGCACGACGCACGCCTACGCGTTCGCCAAGACCTACGAACCGCTGACCCTGTGGCCAGGCGAGGTGTATCAGTTCCCGATCTACGAGTCGGTCCTGGTCGCATTCGTGGGGTGCGTGTTCACATGGGCGCGCATGGAGGCCGACGAGCGGCCGGTGGGACAGTCGCCGATCGAAGTTGGCGTGGAACGGTGGCGGCCGGCCCTGCAGCCGTGGGTGCGGGACTTCGCGGTGCTGGGATTCTGCATGGTGACGCTGTGCTTCGTCTACCACCTGCCGTTCAACTGGTTGGGATTGATCGGTACTTCGCACGCCAACCTGCCGAGTTACCTACTCCCCGGCTGATCCGATCCTCGCTGGCGTCGGCCCCGGGCGTTGCCCGGGGCCGACGTGATGGCGTGCCTGGGAACGCGAAGACGCGCCAGACGCATCGCACGGCTCAGCGATGAAAACGGCAGCACAGGCCGTTACCACCGTCGGGACACGCTTCACGAGTTGTCCCCTTCGTGCTACATGTACTTCGGCGTCGACACGTCTGCTCGGCATCGCGAAGGCGGTGCCCGCGTTCCACTTTTTAGTCTAGAGTAAAAGTCGAATATTTCGTCCGCAGCGGGCGCGGCCACGCATCGGGTTCGGAGCCTTCGCTAAGATCAACCGCCATGGCGGAGCGCTCCCGGCGAAACACTGCAGAAGTGCGCCAACTGCTCGTCGAGGCAGCTGAGCGAGTCTTCAGTGCCAAGGGATTTGCCGCCGCCACAGCCGATGACATCGCCAAGGAGGCTGGGGTTGCACGATCGGCCATCTGGCGGCACTTCGACGATAAGGCCGACTTGTTCGGCGCCGCCGTACTGCAACCATTCGTCGAATTCCTCGAAAACTACCGTGTCGCCTACGACACCAGCAACCCCGAATGGGGCGACTACGAAATCACCCGCACGATCGTGGAACTGTTCTACGACAGTTGCGTCGAGCACCGGCACGCCATCGCCCGAATCGCGGTAGCCGGTGAGGATCTCGATGCGTCGACGATGACCCGGCTCGAAGAGCACTTCGATCGGTTCTTCGACGAGATCATGCGGACTACCGCGATTCAGGCCGAGCGCCGCGGCTGGGTGCCCCGAACCGGCCTCGAGCAGACGATGCGCTTGCTCTTCGGAAGCATCGCGGCCATCGTAATCTTCGACCGCCCAATCATCTTCAGCCAAGCGACGCTAGCCGATCGGGACGGCGTGGTCGACCACGTCACCCGACTCTTTCTGTACGGCGCTCGACTGTCAAGGGACTAGCAGTCCCTTGACACGGGACTCTTGGTCCCTTAACGTCCGGCGTATGCAGACTCCGCGGATCGCCGTAGCGTTTCCCAATCACCGCACCGCTCCGCTCGCGGGGATCCGCGACTTCGTGGGCGCACTCGACGCCTCCGGGGTCGTCGACCAGTTCTGGGTGTGGGATGAGTTGACTGGTTGGGCACCACAAGGTTTCGGCGTTCCGGAAGGGCTTCCCGCACCGGATGCGCACTCAACCCACGACCCGTTCGTCGAATGCGCGTTCGCGTTGGCGGCGAGTCCCACCATCGGCGTGCGGATGACGACCGACGCGGTGCGTACTCGCCCGGCGGAGCTCACCCGGACCCTGCTGTCCCTCGCGTCGGCCACCGAGGGCGCGGTGACCTGTGCCGTCGGACTCGGTGAGGCACGGCATCTTTCGCCGTTCGGACATCCTGTCGGCCAGGCAGTGGGGCGCTTGGAGGACGTCCTCGTCTTGACCCGCAAACTTCTGGACGCCGACGGTCCGTTCAGCTACCGGGGCAAGCGGTGGACGTTCGACAACGGCTACATCGGCACCTACCGACCCTCGCGCCCGGAGATGTGGGGCCTGGGCGGCGGCCCCAAGTTCACCGACCTGTGCGCCAAGTACGCCGACGGCATCGAGGCGTCGTTTCCGAACGCCGTGCCAAACCTCGACGTCTTCGCGACCAGGGTGACGTCCATCCGGGAACGCGTCGAGAGTTACGGCCGCGATCCGGATGCCTTCGGATTCGGCGTCTGGCTTCCGTGCGGACTGCACGAGGACCCCGGCGTCATCGACGCGGCGCAGAACAGCCCGCAGATCAAGTGGTATTCGGCCAGCTATGGGCGGATGAATCAAGCCGAATGGGAACACGAGGGGTTGCAAAGCGCCTTTCCCCCCTCGTGGCATTACTCGCGTGACTACATGCCGTTCACCATGACGGCCCGCGAGGCCGAGGACATCGTTGCGCGCGTGCCGCAGTCGATGTGCGAGCGCTCCGCCACCTGGGGCACGGCCGAGCAGGCCGCCAAGGTCGGCCAGGAATGGATCGCCGCCGGCGCGACGTTCGTGGGGCTGCTCGACATCATGCCGTTGCACACCGGACCCGCAGAGTTTCCCGCATCGACCGCACGTCTGCTGGACGTCGCGCGTCGTCTGAAGTCGCAGTAACCCCGCTATGGAGATTAAGTTAGGAGAGCACCGTGCCGCACGCAATCATGTTGGCGTTTACCCAACCAACCTCGCCGGAGAGCGACGAGGCCTTCAATGATTGGTATTCCAACAAGCACATTCGCGATCTGGTGACCATTCCCGGTGTCATCGCTGCCACTCGCTATGCCATCGCTCACGACGTCGAAACGCTGCCCGGCGTAGGAGGACCCGAGCAGAAGTACCTGGCGATCTACGAGATCGAGGGCGAGACCGAAGCAGACCTCGAAGCATTCGCCGAGACCCTGCGCAACGCTTTGGCCGACGGAACCGCCGACATTTCCACGCATCTCGACATGACGAAACTCGGTGCGTCGCTGTGTCTGCCCCTCACCGAGCGGCTGGCGCGGACCGCCCAGGCGGAGACGTCTCCCGCATGACGACTGCCCTGCCGCCGCTGCAGCGCGATGACCTGATGGCCGCGGCGTCCGCCTTCACGGGCCTCGACGACTGGGGCCGCGACACCAACTTCGTCGACAGCCTCGACATCTTGGTCTCCGACATGCGTCGGACCGCCCAACTCAACGAAGCCGGCGTGGCGGCCCAGGTGCAAGATCTGTTGCGTCTTCTGGTGAATCGACTCGGCTTCGAGCGCGACCTGGTGGAGCACCCGGAGATACTCGATGAGCCGCTCGAGCCGCCCATCATCATCCTGGGATTGCCCCGCACGGGCACGTCCAAGTTGCAGCGCACCATCGCCGCCGACCCCGGGATGCAACGTCTCGAGGTGTGGCGATTGCTCAACCCCTCTCCGGTGATGGGCAACGACTCCACCCGAATCGCCATCGGCGAGCAATTCGAACAGGCCCTCCGCCAGGTCCCCGAGTTCATGGCTCGCCACCCAATGGAGGCACGCGAACCCGACGAGGACCTGTGGCTGATGGAGCTCACGTTCGATGCCCCCGTGGCTTCGCACCGGCTACATCTGCCGAATCACCGCGAGTGGATCGCCGGCCGCCAACCGATCGCGTACTCGTACATGCGCACGATGCTGCAGTACTTGCAGTGGCAGGACGGTGGCGCCCAGGGGCGCCGGTGGGTGTTGAAGTCACCGATGCACATCGGGCAGGTGGCGTTGCTGCACGAACTTTTTCCCGGGGCCCTGTTCGTTCAGTGCCACCGCGACATCCATACCGTCCTCGGCTCGTACTGTTCGCTGATCGAAGTCGCTCGCGGGATGAACTCTGACCACATCGACCTGACCTCCCTTGGTCCGGACTTCGCTGAGTTCTGGGGCCGGTACACGGCAAACAACCTGGCCGCACGCACCGCGATCCCGGATCTCAACCTGTACGACGTCGGCTATGAGTCCATCCGCGACGACATCCACGGAGTCATCGGGGAGATCTACTCGCGGGCCGGCCTGACCATTGCGCCGACAGCTCGCGCTGCCTTCGAACGGTACGACGCGCATCGACCGTCGGGGCACTTTGGAAGCCATGACTACGACCCGAGCCGATGGGCCGTCACCTTGGAACTTGTCGCCGAGCACTTCGGTGACTACCTCGATGCCTTCCCCGAAGTCGGCCGCCCGGCCGCGAAAGGAGTTTAATCAGTGACGATTCCGGAGATCGACACCGCCGACGACCCGAGGATCGCGCACGGTGAGCTGTGGCAGGCCTTCACGGAGGCGGTGGCCAACCTGAGCACCTTCGTCTACCAGAACGACAAGGTCGACGGCCCGCTCCTGCGCGCTGAGGGAATCCGTTACCTCACCCGCCTGATGCAGTCCGCGATCATGATGACGGTCGAGGGATGGGACTTCGACTACCCGTGGCTGATCAAGTTCATCAGCCCCTACATGCAGTACGGGATCCCGGCGACCGACTGCTGCTATCACACCGCCGCGGTACACGGTGATGGCGTCTATCGCATCTACGGCTCGCGTGGCAGTGCCCGGTTGTTCGACGTAGAGACCCGTAGCGGACACACCGCTCACCTCGCGCAGTGGACGGTCGTCGACCGCAAGAGCGAGTTCGACGTCGCCGACGACGGCACCATCGAGATCGTGCTCTCGGCAACCGAACAGCCCGGCAACTGGGTGAGGATCGCCGAGGGCCCCGGCTCGATCATCTTACGCCAGTACTACTACGACTGGGACACCGAGGAGCCCGCCGATCTCGTCATCGAGAAGGACGGGGTCGCTTACCCGCCGCCCCCGCTGCGCTCGGCGGAATCGGCCGATCGGCTACAACTGCTGATCGACTGGATTCGCAATGTACCGGCCGCCTGCAAGCTGGCCGTCGACGAGTACTTCACCGCTCCGGCGGACACGCTGAAGTTCGTGGGCATCGAATTCGCCTGGGCAGACCTGGTGTACGGCAAGGGAATCTATCGTTGCCGGCCCGACGAGGCCGTCATCATCGAGGTGACACCGCCGAACGCAGCCTACTGGCAGTATCAGCTCACGTCGCACTTCTGGGAGGCGCTCGACTGGAACCTTCGTCAAACGTCGCTGAACGGGCATCAGGCGGTGCTCGACGACGACGGGGTGTTTCGGGCGGTGATCGCGCACCAGGATCCCGGGTACGCGAACTGGCTCGACGCCGGCGGCCACACGGTCGGATTGATCACCGCGCGCTACTACAAGGCCGACTCGGTGCCGTTGCCGACCATCCGCACGGTGCCGCTGGCGTCCCTCGCCGAGGAGCTGCCCGCGAGTACCAAGACGGTGTCCGCCGCTGAACGTCAGGAGTCGATCCGGCGCCGCGCCCGGTGCGTTTGGCGGCGCCGGGTGTGACGTCGGCGTCCTGATTCCGGGCGGTTCGATCATCGAATTCGTTCGCGATGGCGTCATCCACGATCTGCGCTCGAACCGCTTGAACCGCCGTCGTCGTAGGCATGGATCAGGCGGCCGAGAGCCGTGCGGAATCTTCCACGCGCGTTTACTTTGGCGAAGTGCTCTCGGACGTGGCTCAGCGCAGGAAGATCCCCGTCTACAGTGTCGAGCGTGCGGGTCTGATAGATGTCGTGCAGCCGCTGCGAGGTTCCCGGAAGCGCGGCGCCCAGGGTGAATTGAGCCAGGGCCACGACGGCTTCGACGGCGACGTCGGGTGCGAAGCCCGCGGCCAATAGCCGCCTCACCAAATGGTCTGCGTGGAAGCGGAATTGCGGCCCGGCAACGGCCTGCTGGGCGACGATCGTCGTCACCGCCGGAGACGCCACCAACAATTCGTACATGGCAGTGAAGAACTTCAGGAACGCCGTTTGCCAGTCCTCGTCAGTCGGGGGTACGGGCAGATCGGCCAAGGCGCGGTCCGCGAGTAGTTCGAGTACCTCCTCCTTATCCGACACGTGCCGGTACAGCGCACGGGGGGTGCAGCCGAGTCGGTCTGCCAGCACCCGCATCGAGACGGCGTCGAGTCCTTCGGCGTCCGCAATCGTCCGAGCTTCGGCAATGATGGCGTCCAAGCTCAGGAAATTGCGGTAGCCACGATCGGCGGTTTCGCTCAAGCGGAGTCCCCGAAGGCGGCGCGCACGAAGTCGGTCCACATCGCCACCTGGCTGTCACCGTGCCCGATGCGCCCGTCGCATTCCCAGCGAGTCAACCCGATGCTCATGTGGACGTTCGACCAGGTGTGCCAATTGGCCGCGGCCCTGATCTGGCCGTGCAACCGGTGTTCGGCCCCCGTCTCGTCGAGCACCACGACGCGGTGTCCGGCCTGGCGGCGGCCCGCGACATTCCACTCGGTCTCGATGCGGACCGACGCCACGGTGAGCAATCGCCCGTCTTTCCAGACCCAGCCGCGATTCATCTTTTGCGACAACGCCACATCCTCACCGAACCGGTCCCGCCACTGCGCGGTCGACGGGTCCTCGAGGCCGGTGACGTGCACGGCGTAGTCGTCGCCGAACGTCGCCATCAACCAGTGAATTCCGGACATTCCCGTCGGGTCCTCAGTGCGGGCCTCGCCCCAGGACCGATCTCGCACCGAATAGCCGTCGACGCGGAGCTCCTGACCGCGCAGCGTCAGCGTGCCGGATGTCCGCATCACCTGATCGAAGTGCCGGTTGGAGGGAAGCATCGCCGGCGGCATCACCGCTGTCGCCGTCACGTCCATCGCGTTGCCGCGGTGCGGATCGGCGTAGCTCATCCGAATCCGTTCGAGCGGTTCGAGCACCTGGTAACGGTAGCCGTTGGGCAAGGTGACGTCGAGGAGGTCGCCGCCGTCGTCGGTGATCGAACGGTCGGGGACGAAATCGCGCATGTCGAAGAGTTCGGCCTCGAGCTGAGTGCGCTTGATGCCCTTCCACGCCCAGACGCCGCCACTCATCAGCCGCAGATTCGGATGCAGCCAGATGTAGTTGAGACAATGAACGTTTGCTTCGGGGATACTGAACCCACTGAATACCGTCTCCACGAGTGCGGGGTCGCTTACCCGGGCGCCCTCGCCGCGATGCATGCTCTCGTCGCTGGGGTAGGCGGTGCCGAACGAGTCGGCTACCTGAGCATTCATGAAGTACGACGTGTTCTTGCTCATGGTGCCTCCTTGAGGATGGTGACTATGCCGGTACCGCCATCGACGCGGACGAGGTCGCCCGTCCGTAACAGTTGCGTTCCATTGCCGGTCCCGATGACGCACGGCATGCCCATCTCCCTGGCGACGATGGCACCGTGCGAGGAGGTCGAGCCGATGTCGATAACAGCACCAGCGGCCAGATGAAACGCCGACGCCCACGACGGGTCGGTTGTTCGGCACACGAGGATCTCATCGGGTTCCAGGTCATCGAGGTCGTCGGCGCTCGACAGCACCCGCGCCAGGCCTTCGGTGACGCCGTGGGCGGCCGCGACCCCAGCTACCGAATCCACTCTGCCCTCGTCGCTGCGTTCGATCTCCACCGGCACCGGAGGCCCGACCCAGGCGTCCGGCACGTCGATCCGCTCGTACGCAGCGCGGAGCAGTCGTCGTGCGATCACTAGTTCCCGCGCATTCGGCGGTGGCGCGCCGCGAATCTCGTCCATGGTCAGGTAGAAGACGTCGTCCGGCTCATCGAGGACGCCTGCCTCGACCAACTCGCGACCCCGGACCCCGCAGGCGGCGCGCGCACCGTCGAATGCCTGCGCAAGCGCGGCCTTTCCCTCCTCCCGCAGCGGGATGAAAGTGGCGGCTAGCTTCAGCATCAGCCGGCCAAGGGGCCGTTTCCACCGCGGCATCGCGCTCAGGAGGTCGCCTTCGGCCTTCTCCCTGGCCCGAGTCCGCGCCGCGGCCGCCGCGGTCAGGTCCTGACGTTCGGGCGCCGTCTTGTACTTGTCGACCATGCGTTGGATCAGGTCGGGGCGCTCGCGCCACGACGGATTGGATACCTCGATCTCCCCGGCGCACCGAAACCCGAACTCGGAGAGAAAGTGCTCCATCGTTGAGCGGCCCTGGGCGACGTCGTTGAGCGCCACCACGAACTCGGTTTCGACCATCTTGCCGTAACCTGTCGACAATTCGAGGTGCAACCCCGGGCGTCCGATCGATTCCGCCATCTTCCGGAGCGCGTCGAAGACGCCCTGCGCCACGAACGTTCCAGTGACGTGTACACGCATCGCGTATTCGAGCTTCTGCAACGCCTCCGCGAATTGAGCGTCCACCGGCCGAGCCAGGCCGGCCGGCGAGACGGCGTGGCGCCACCACGCATCCATGTCGGCGCACATCTTCCGGATACGGGATGGCAGCGAGACGACTGCCAGCGGAGCCTTGACGGCCACGACGGGATACCGCCGCTTGGAGGCGGTATCCGCCACGTCGGTTCGCGAAGATCCAAAGATCTGCTCTTCGAATGCGGTGCCCGATTGACCGGGAATTAGATCGCTGACGCGACGAAAGTAGTTGATACTGGCCGTATATCGGCCATAGAAGACGGTGGACGACGATTCGGCCGCCGTCCGGGCCACCCTGATCTCGCTGCGCCGGAGTACGCCCAGATCGTGGAACGTGCCGTTGACCGCCAGATCACTGACCGGCAGCCACAGAGTTGCGCCGAGGGGGCTCATGACGCCTTGATAATTCTCCCGCGTATTGATGGTCGACCAGGCGTCGTTTGGGCCCGACGTACGGTGCATCGGGTTGGGCGCGTGCAGGTCGATGGTCATCGGCTGGTCTCGTGACTCGCGTTGCGCCACGCGGCGATCAGACCGGCATTTTGGCCCGGCGTGCTTCCGTACGTGGTGATCTCGTCGGCACCCGCATGCTTGAATTGCCGTAGCTTCTCGGCGCACTGAGCGACGCTTCCGAGGGCGCACGACTCCGTCATCCATTCGTCGGGTATCAAGGCTGCGGCCTCCATCAGTTGAACTCGATGGAACGCCGTGTCCACGAGCTCGTCGCCGCTGGACTTGCGCGCTACCTCCAGTGCGGCCCGAAGTCGTTCGACCGGTCCGAGACTCCATCCATTGACCTTCGCGAGCGCGTTGCCGTACTCGGGCGCCTGCAGATACGTGACGGCGCGGGCGTGCGCCAGCGCGCGTGTCTCGTCGTCCGCGAGATCCGGTGCGGTGATTACGCATTGGACGACGCGCAAGGAGGCGGGGTCCCGGCCGGCGGCCTGGCAGGCTCGTCGCAGTCGTGCCACCGACGCGGCGGTGGCGGCCGGAGTCATCGTTGGCGGCAGGATGACGCCGTCGAACGCCTCCGCGACAGCCTTTGCGGCCTTCGGCAGCCCGAAGGTCCCGTACAGCACCTTCGGGGCGGGTCCGTGGTAGACGTCGCCGAGCTTGATGTCGCGGTAAGTGCCCGCCGGCCCGTCGTAGGTGACGACCTCCCCGGCCCATAGCCTCCGCAGGAGCTTGACGTAGTCGACGACCCCCTCGAAGCCTGCCGTCTTCAAGCCCTCGTGGCGGAGGTAGGCGTGATCGCCGCGGCCCAATCCCAGCAGGAACCGGGGCCCCGCCGCGGCATGCATCGTCGCGCCGAACGCCGCCATGTGCAGCAAGTGTCGCCGCGCGGGGGAGACCAGGCCCGTGCCCAACCCGACCCGAGTGGTGCGGGCGCCAATCGCGCCGAGGACCACTCCGGCCTCCTTGAGGTTCCACCGTTCGGAGAAGTAGACGTTGGCAAAGCCGAGACGTTCGGCATCCACTCCGTCGTCAATGCCTTGGGTGACGGTCCGTGCCGCCGTCTCGTTGACCGGGTTCTCCGGTAGTTGGGACACAACTCGCCCGGCGATGAGATATGCACTGAGATCGTTTACCGGACTGTGGTTTTCGTTGAACATCCTTTATGTATACGGTGTGTACTTCAATTCGTCAAGCAAGAGCGGCGACTGGACAAAATTTGAAATGCGTTGACGCAAAATAGTTTTCGTACACGTCGGCGGTTTTCGGCGAACGCCGGCAACGAGGCGAAACGGACGGGTGTCCTGTCCTTGAAGCGGTCAGCCGTTCACGATGGACGGACGATCCTCGAGTACCGTGACCGTGCCAAGGTCGCCATCGACCCGAATGAGTTGCCCGTCGCCGATGCGCCGACTCCCGTCCTCGGTCCCGCATACACAGGGAATGCCGAGTTCACGCGCCACGATGGGCCCATGGCTGAGCAATCCGCCATGGTCGGTGACCACGCCGCCGGCCACCAGGAACAGCGGCACCCAGGCGGGATCGGTGGTCTCGCAGACGAGGACGTCGCCGTCATCGAGCTCGATCTCGTCGGGATCCCGCACGATGCGAGCGCGGCCCTCGACCACACCGCCGCTGGCGGCGACCCCGGAGATCGCCTCGCCCGTCGCCAAGCGGGTCCCGGGACCGTCGGCGATGGACACGAGTGTGGGCGTCCCCGTCCACGACTTCGGCAGTCGCAGCGATTGACGGCGCGTGTACTGAGCAGCGCGCTCGGAGACGAGTTCCCTGTGGCCACTGCGGATTCCGCCCATCAGAGCGTCATAGCGCACGTGGAAGACGTCTTCGGGATGGTCAAGGGCGTTCTGGTCGGCGAGCAACTGGCCGATCCTGCGCGAGGCCGCCCTCGCGACGTCAAAGGCGATGAGGTATCCGGCCTTGCCCTGCTCCCGAAGGGCGAGATAGCGCGCGGCCACCCTGACCAGGGTGCGTACGGCGGCGCGCTTGGGAGCGGGCATTTCGCCCACCAGTGTGTCGAGGGCTTGTGCGCGAAGCGCCGTCTGTGCAGCGCTGCGCGCACGGGGGGCGCGTGGGCTGTCGGCGGCCACGGCGCGATAGTCGGCCATGCGTGCAAGGATCGGCGCGGGGTCCTCACGCCAGGTGACGCCGGAGAGTTGACCTTCGTTCGGACCGTGATAGCCGTGCCGATCCATGAACTCGCGCTGGGTGATTCGCTCGTGCGCCAGCGCCCACAGATCGTGCGCGACCTCGTTCTCGTCGGAGCCGACGCCGGACAGCAGTGCCGCTTCGAGGCCGGGGTGACCCGCGTCCCGGGCAACGTCGGCCACCTTCTCGGCCAGCGACGAACTGACCATTGCGACACCCATGTGGATGCTCATGACGTCCTCGAAGCGACGTCGGGCATCTTCCAGCGTGGATCGGCAGTCACTCTCGTCGATACCACCGATGATTGCTAGTTTCCTTTGCCGCCATGCCCGCAACTCGGCGAACATCGCGTCGTGCCGCTCGGGAGTCCGCCACAGCCAACGCGGAGCTTTCGCGAAGATGAACGGGTACCGCGTCACCGTATTGGCATCGACAGTCTCGGGCCGGACGTAGCCGAACAGTTGCTGCTCCACGGCGCTCGCGGTGGTTCCCGGCATCCGGTTGGCGATCTCGCGAAACTTGTCGATGTTGCCGGCTCCCCATCCGTCGAACACCGTCCAGAAGCAATCCTCGACACGGTCTGGCACTAGGAGTTCGGCGGAGGAGTAGACCCCGAGGTCATAGAACATTCGTCGGAACGCCATCTCCATGGGTGCGAAGACGAAGCTCAAACCCAACGTCGTGAAGACACCCGGAAACGCTTCGGCGACATTGCCCGTGGTCCAGGTGAGGTCGGACCGAGGCGACAGAGTGTCCAACGTGTCGAGCATCGACTCCACAGTGGTCATCGCGTTTCCGTCCGCTCGCGCCGCCGCCGCATCAAGGTGATGACGTCGGCCGCCGGATCGCGATCGGCGACTTCTTCGCGCAACCAGCCCTCCAGCGTGCGCATGTCGGAGTCGTCGGTCGCCACTGCGGGACGCACGGGCAGGGCGCCGGCGTGCACGGTGCCGGTGTCGGCGTCCACCGTCACGACGTTCCCTGCGAGTGCGGTGACCGTGTCGATGCCGCAGCCGACGACGCACGGGATTGCCATCTCGCGACAGACGACTGCAGCATGAGAGGTCGAGCCGCCCAGTTCGGTCAAGACGGCAACCGACGCCGACATGGCGGCGACGTCGTCGGGATCGGTGGTGGGCCGGGCCAGGATGACCGACTGACCGTCGTCGGCGAGCCTTTCTGCTTCGTCCGCGTCGATGACCACCACACCGGTCGCGATGCCGGGGGACGCCGGCTTGCCCGACGCGACCGGGGGAGCGGCCGCGATGCTCGCCGGATCCAGCACGGGGCGCTGGAGGGCACGCACCTGATCCTCGGTCACGCGGTCGAGAGCCTCGCCGCTGGTGATCACTCCCTCGCGCTCCAGTTGCACGACACAACGCAACGCTGCCTGCGGGGTTCGCTTGGCCGACCTGGATTGCAGGAGCCACAACGTTCCCGACTGGACCGTGAATTCGATATCTTGCACGTCGCGTCCGTGGCGCTCCAGCACGCTCGCCGCGGCGAGGAGATCGCGATGCACGGAAGGCATCGCCGCCAGCAGATCGTCGAGGTGTTGCGCGTCGGCACGACCGGACACGACGTCCTCGCCCTGTCCGCGCGTGAGCCACTCGCCGTATGGCTCTGGGTTGCCGCTCAACGGGTCTCGGGTGAACAACACGCCAGTTCCCGAACGATTGTCGAGATTGCCGAACACCATGGCTTGAATGGTGACCGCGGTCCCGCCATCGTCGGAGATGCCGCGGGTTTGCCGGTATGCCTTGGCGCGCTTCGAATGCCAGGAGTCGAGAACCGCACGGATGGCCAACTCAAGCTGCTGCCAGGGAGATTCGGGGGGGCGGACGCCGACGACCTTGTCGAACTGTTCGTCGAATCTGCGCCGGGTGTCGGCGGCGTACTCGGCGTCGCCGGTCTCGGCGGCAAGGGCGTGCTCGATGGCGAGGGTCATCCCGAGGTTCAGGATGGTGTCCATCATGCCCGGCATCGAGGTCGCCGCGCCGGATCGCACCGACACCAACAGCGGCCGCTCGGCCGATGCGAAGCGGCGTCCCGTGCGTCGCTCCAGCTCCTCCATGGCGGCCCTCACCTCGTCGAGCACGCCGGGGGGAAGAACCCGGCCGCCGTGGTGGTACTCGCGGCAAACGGCGGTCGTCAGCACGAAGGCCGGTGGCACCGGGATGCCCAGCGACAGCATGTGCTGCACGCTCCAGGCCTTGCCTCCCACCTCTTCTCGCGTCAGCTCGCCGCCTTCGACCAGGAACTGAACGCGCGAGGTCGCCGTCTCGGCGGGCGGTGTCATTCGGCCCTCCCAGCGGCCGCTTCCTCGGCGCGAGACAGGCCGGCCAGCCCGATGAGCTCCTCGTGTAGTTCGAACCACACCGTGTGGTAGCTGTCGGCCAATGGCTTGGCGAACCACGAGTGATCACCTGCACCAATGCGAGTCAGAGCGGCATCGAACCGGGCCGGGTAGTGCCCGATCCGCGGGGCGGCAGCGACCATCTTGGACAGCAGTGGCCGAAAGTCGGCGTCGAGCCGAATGAGGTCGTCGATCACAGCACCGTCGTACTCGGCGTCGTTGTGATCGTTGGGCACGTCTTCGTCCTTGAGTTGCCAGCGGGTCATCAGACCCTTCAGTGCGTCGTTGGGCCCGTCGAATTCCTCGTACAGGCCGAGCACACGTTCCAGGTCGATCGTCTGCCGCTCGACGGCAAGACCGTCGGCGAGCGCCTGCCGTCCACTGGCCGACAACTTGAGCCGCCCGCGTATCTCTTCGGCGTCGCCCCTCGCAATCAGGTCCGCCACGATCGTGGCCGCTCGGTCGCCGTCGAGCCCGGCAGCAGCCGGGAGATCCGCGGCCGGGATGCGTCCCTTCAATCGGAGCGCTTGGAGTGCCCGAATGCGTTCGGTGTCCATCGTCGTGACTTCCTCCTTTATGTGTGGTGTGGGTGTCCGAATGCGACTGTGGTCAGCACACCCGGTGTACGACGCCTTGTTCGACGAAGCCCGCTCCGTGCCGTTCACGGCACTGCAGGGTCATGAAGTCGTCGTACGTTCCGAATGCGGGACCATCGGTGTCGCGCCCCATCGGAACGAAGAACCCCGCGCGCCGCGACGTCGCCTCGATCGTCTTGACTCGGCCGTCGGCCATTTCGAGAGTGGCTGCCAGGAATTGCGCAGCGGCGTTGCGGCGGAACTTAATGTCGGTGATCAGGACCGCCCCCGCGTCGTCGACCCAATATCCGTCCGAACGCAGCGTGCCGTCCGACCCGAGGAACTTCATCGCCGACACGAAACCAGCGTCGATGACGCATACCAGGCCGGCGTATTCGAGCCACTGTGCCGCCTCGTCACGGAATCCCCAAGTGCGATCCCGCATCCCAGTCGCTTCGACCGTCCACGTGTCTCCGTCGGCTTGGACGGTTCCCGACAGGCTGCAAGCCTGTTGGAAGTGCTGCAGCGGCTTGCCCGGCACAAGGGGTGGGATGAGCTCGTTGATGCTGAAATCGGCGGGCGTCCACAGTGGTGCGTTGCCGAGCCGGACCTTCAGGTCCCGAGTGTCGACGGTGATCGTGCCGTCGAGCCCGAACGACATGGACTGGCTGGCGAATGAGCCCGCTGGCAGTTCCTCGATGACTTCGTACACTCGTCCCTGCAAGCTCACCGAGAATCTCGCGCGACGGGCCTTGCCGTCGTTGGGCGACGTGGAGACGTGCATCGTTCCGTAGACGTTCGAATCGACGTCCCAGAAGGATAGGTACGCGTTGTCCTTCCACGTCGGGTCGTTGGGCCCCGCGGTGTCGGCGTGCACTGCGGTGGCCAACGGCCCCCACGCCGCCGTGCCGCCCGCACTTGGAGATGCGTCGCTGTTGAGGAGGTCGCTCATAATGAAGTCCTTTCGTCGTCTGTCGTTGGGCCCGTGGCCCTGCGGAGTAGTTCAACGGTTCCCGCCGCTCCGTCGATCCTGATGAGATCGCCCGTACGCAGCACACTGGTGCCGATGCCGGTGTTCATCACGCACGGAATGTCCAGTTCGCGGGCCACGAC
This sequence comes from Mycobacterium paraintracellulare, assembly GCF_000276825.1. Classification (NCBI taxonomy): domain Bacteria; kingdom Bacillati; phylum Actinomycetota; class Actinomycetes; order Mycobacteriales; family Mycobacteriaceae; genus Mycobacterium; species Mycobacterium paraintracellulare. The sequence goes on from NC_016948.1 coordinate 1,765,911, forward strand.
GGCGGCGTGGCTCATCAGACCGCCGATGTCGACGATTAGTCCGGAACTCAGGAACATCAGTGATACCCAAGACGGGTCCGTCGTGCGGGCGACGAGGATGTCACCGTCGTCGACGTCCGCCTCCGCGGGATCGTCGACCACGACCGCACGGCCCTCCACGACGCCTGCGCACGCGCCCACCCCGGATAGGGCGGAGGTCGGCCTCACCTCCGTGCCCTCGTCGGCGATTCGAGGCACCGGCTGCCCGGTCCAGGTGGTGGGGAGCGTCATCGCCTGATAACGGCGCCGGAGTTCGCGTCGCTCTGCGACGACGGCTTTAATGTCGACGGCGGGGTCGGCGGCGAACGGACCGCTTAATTCGTCGATCGTCAAGTACAGCGCGTCGTCCGGCACCGTCAGCCGCCCGGAGGCGACCATCAACGACCCGAGGCGTCGCGCCGCGGCCCGGAGCACGTCGAGGCATTGCAGATAGGACACCTTGCCGGTACCGCGCAACGGGATGTAGCGCCGGGCGAGGCCAAGCACGGTCCGCGATCGAAGCCGGCCCAGCGGCCCGGACGCAGAGAGCAGCGTGCGTTCGGCCCGTTGCCGCATGTCACGGTGCGCGTCGGCGTGGGCGCTCGGCGACTCCGTGTCCGGTTTCGCCTGATAGCGCCGAACCAAGCTGTTCACCGCGGCCGGATCCTCCCGCCACACGCGGGTCTCCAGTTCACCTTCACCAGGGCCGTGGTAGCCGTGCCTGAGCACGAACTGCTCGACGTCGAGAGTGCCGCGGGAGACCGCCCAAAGGTCGTCCAGGACGGCGCCCTCCTCGTGCGAGGCTCCGCGCAGCAGTACTGCAGCGTCCACGCCGGCATGGCGGCAGACGGTGGCCAGCTGCTCCTGGAGCGGCTGAATGACCGTGGCGGATATGACCGCCTGTGCGGCGAGCGCATCGAAGAATCGATCCCGTGCGGCGGCCGCGACGCGTTGCGCCTCCCCATAGCCGAGATCGGTCATTCGGCTCGTCTCGGCCCGCCACCAGGTGTCGATGTCGCCGCGCAGTCGCCTGACCCGACGGCCGATGGTGGCGACGGCGCGCGGGTAGCGAACCAGGATGTGTGGCAACCGTCTGACAGACGGTCGGCTGCGAAAATCCTCGGGTACGAACCCGAAGAAGTCCCGCGAGAGCGCCTCGCCGGACTGTCCTGGAAGCAGATCGCCCATCTCGCACAAGAAGTCCACGCGCACCGCCATGCGCCCGAAGAAGGCGTTGGTGATGCGGTCAGCGGGATCGGCTGGAATGCCCCCGAGGTCAGCGGGCAACGCACCCATGGCCAGGAACGGCTGGCGCAGGCCGAGTTCGCTCGCAGGCACCCAAACGCTGGCGCACAACGGCGTCATCACACCGGGCACGGCTTCTGCCAGGTTGATCGAACTCCAGGTGGCGGTCGGTATCGACATCGCGTGGAGCGCGTTAGGCATGGTGTGATCCAACGCCGATTCCGAGCGCATCCAGACTCCGATCACTTTTCGAACCTGAAATAAAAACGAAGTCTACGGTGTGTACTTGATTCGCCGCAACCTGCGTTAGGTGGGCCCTCCAGCGACGAGGTTTCTGCGCTGCGAGCACGCCGACCAGAGCCGGCAGAAGTCGACGATCGTCGACCGCCCAACCGGGCCCGGCCTGACCGAACGATCTTGCCCAGGCGCCGCGCAACGGGATTACGGGAAGTTCGAAATCCCGACGAGCGGGGGTGGCACCGTCGGTCCCGCTCTCGCGTCGCGAGAATGCGTCGCCTTCCAGACGTCCCGAAGAGGCAGATTGAGAGCCCAAGTCGAGTCTCCACCGGCGGTGCGATCGGCGAGCGCCCGATCCGGCGTCTGCGAGGGCGGCACGCTTCGCCCAAGGGCTCTGAAGGGCGTCGCGTCCGAACCGCCGCTCGCCGGTGGGTGCGGATGAGACACCGGATGACGGGAGTTCCGCTGGCGCACAACCACTGCGGGAAGACCGGTTCGACGTGTCCGCGAACACCTAGTTGACCCGGAGTGACTCAGCTCATACTATGGGCGCGGTCATGAGGCCCGAACAAGCTTGTGTTCTATGGTGTCGGGCTAGCTCGTAATTCGAGCAACTTCGCCACGGCGGGGGCGGAACAGCGAACCCTGTCGGGTCCGGATGGAAGGTCGGGGAATCAAACGATGGGCAGCGCGATTGTGGGCGAATCGGTACCCACACGTCACCGCAAGGTCGGATTCCGCGAAATCCGTTGCGTCAGAAAATTTTTTGGCATCATAATTTATTTTGAATTAGAAGAATATTCGTTGGTTCTACCCACGCATCGTTCGTGGTCGAGAACCGTCCAGGATGGGGTGGCGACACCGGCGTCCTCGACTCGACTTGTTGTTGCGCCTTCGACCACGCCGGCGGCCGCCGGATGGTAGGGATCGCAACGCCACCTTCGGTATCCGAACGGTCGGTCGGTCACGAGCCACCACGGATGCGGTGGTCACAAACAGCTGTCGGACGAAAGGTCGCGGAACTCGGCGCCGCTCCCGGCCGAGCTGCAGGCACCACCGGCCGCGGCATTCATCTCGCCGTCTCGGTGCTCCGCTACGCCTTGCAAGACACACTGACCCTTCGCCTCCCCGTCGCGGAGTTCCTCTGGCAGGCGTGGACCCTGCTGAAAGTGACCGCGACTCCAGCCGTGCTGATGGCCATACCGATCGGCGGAATCGTCACGGTCGTGACGTCGGGACTCGTGGCCGAGGTGGGCGCGACCGCACTCCTCGGCGCGGCGAGCGGCGTAGGCGTTCTACGTCAGGGTGCGCCCGTCACCGCAGGCCTTTTGATGGGCGGTGCCGCGGCCTCGGCGATCGCGTCGGACTTCGGAGCGCGTGCCATTCGAGAGGAACTCGACGCGATGCGCGTGCTCGGCGTTGACCCCGTCCGGCGTCTGGTAGTGCCCAGATTCCTGGCGCTACTGCTCATCGCGCCTGTCCTCACCCTCGTCATCATCGCGTCCGGCACGGCGTCGGCGTATCTGCTGTCGGTCACGGTGAGCGATGTAGCACCTGGGAGCTTCTGGAACTCGTTCGGGACCTTCGCCAAGATGGTCGACGTCTACTTCGCGATTGCGAAGGGTCTCGTCTTCGCGGCCATCGTGGCGGTCATTTCGTCAATGCGGGGAATAGAGGCCAAGGGCGGTCCGCGGGGCGTGGCTGACGCCGTCAACGCGGCTGTCGTCATCAACGTCGTACTGATTCTCTTCGCGAATTTGATCATCACCCAGATTCAGACGATGTTCTTCCCCACGGCGGTGGCGTGATGTCAGCTCCTTCTGCCGTCCTGGGGCGGACGCGTAAGGCAGCCGTTGGGTCGGTCACGACACCGCTGCGAGGGTTTGGACAGTGGACGTTATTCATCGCCCAGGTGTTCTGGTACCTACCGCTGACGGTTCGCAAGTACTACCGGCAGACATTGGCGGCGACACTCAACATGGCGTGGGGTCGGGGGTCGCTGATCGTGGACGGCGGCACGATCAGCGTTCTGCTGATCCTGGGTGTCGCCACGGGTGCCTCGCTGGCCATTGAGGCGTTGGCGATTCTGAACATCCTGGGGTTCGGGTCGCTGGCCGGCATCATCGGTGGTATTGGCGCAGTTCGCATCCTCGGACCCATCGTCGCCGGAATCGCTTTCATGTCGCAGGCGGGTACGCGCATGACGGCCGAGATCGGGGCGATGCGCATCTCAGAGGAGATCGACGCCGTCGACTCGATGGGCTTGCGGCCAATTCCATTCGTCGTCGGCACCCGGTTGATCGGCGCACTCACGACGGTCGTGCCCGGCTACCTTCTGACCCTTTTGGGGGTCTTCTACACGATGGAGGCGGTGGCCGTTCTTTTCAACGGTCAACCCGGAGGTACCTACACCCACTACTTCGTGCAGTTCCTGACGCCGATCGACCTGCTTTATTCGGTGATCAAGCTGAGCATCTACTGCGTCGCCGTGACGTTGATCCACTGCTACTACGGCTACTTTGCCTCGGGCGGGCCGGTCGGAGTGGGCCAGGCGTCGGGACGTGCCGTGCGCGCGAGTCTGGTCACGATCGTCGTCCTGGACTTCCTGACAACCGTCCTTCTGTGGGGCATCAAGCCCGTGTTCGTGTTCAAAGGATAGTGGCCCACACATGCTAAGAGGTTCCACTCAACGCCAAGAACGGGTGTTGATGACCATCGGCGCCGCCGTGGTGGCCTGTATCGCCCTAGTCGCCGCCGCCATCGTCACGAACCCGTTCGGTGGGAGAGCCAAAGGGACGTACTCCATTTCGATCATCACGCCGTACGTCGGACAAGGCGTCGAAACCGGCACCGCCATCGTCCTGCACGGCGTCAAGGTTGGTGAAGTCACGAACGTCACCAACACCGCCGGCGGAAAAGTCCAACTTGCGACGGAATTGCAGTCACAGCCGACCCGCGGCCTCACCGACGCGATGAACATCGACTTCCGGCCCATCAACTACTTCGGTGTCCCAGGCATCAACCTGGTCCCGAACTCGGGCGGCCACGCGCTTCGCGATGGTAGCCGACTCGCTCTACAGCCGACGGGAAACTTCACCCTTTCGGAGCTGCTCAATAAATTGGGGGACGTCTCGGCGAGTTCCCTTACCCCACAGCTCATCAGCGTTATCGAACGCGTCACTCGCTACACCGATGCACTCAACCCGACAATCGAAACGGCTGTGACGGTGACAAGAGCGGTCGATGCCGTCCAAACGGTTCCCACCGAACAACTCCTCACAAATCTGTCAACGTCGATCGCCGCGTTCCCGGCATTCACCGACGCGGTGGTGGAGGCAGGCACGAGAGTGGTCAGATACGACTACTACCCCGGTCAAGCAGTGCAGGACCCGGCCACCTCCGGCCCAGTGCTGCAGCGGCCCTACGTAGTTAATGCGAAGACACCCAATATCGGCGATTTGTCTCCGGAGTACTTCCACGATCACTGGAAGGTCACCTTGGACCTCATCCAGAACGGTCTCTTCGCCGCAGTCGGCAAACTCGTCGGCAGCCACGTCGATGACCTGACACCGCTGATCAGCGGAATCAAGGCCATCACCGATACGGGACCGGTCTTGCTGCGGCCGGACGACGTCGCGCAGAAGCTCGCAGAATTGCGTGATCGCTTCCAGAAGCTCTACGCGGGAAACGGTGACCAGCGCGCGGTTTCGGTCCGAATCCTGCTCGACAGCCTTCCCGGAGTAGCCGCGCCGCTGGCAGTCACCACGGAGGGAACGCCATGAAACCATTGGCCGCAACCTGGCGCATAGGCGTAGCACTCGCCCTTGCGGTGGTCCTGTTCATCCTGCTCGCCAATACCCTGACCAATCCGGTCGCTGTCGACACCCGCGCGTACACAGCGGATTTCACGGACGCGTCCGGGCTTCATCCCGACGGCGACGTACGTGTCAGGGGTGTCCGGGTGGGGAAAGTGAAGTCCGTCGACCTGGCGAGGATCAATGGACAGAACGTCGCACGGGTTCAGATGACCTTGGACCAGAAGTACGGCGTGGTGGGGATCACGAGGCTGGCCATCAAATTCCAGGCCCTCACCGGTGTCCGCTACATCGACGTCACCAATCCCGCAGAGGGGTACCGCACCGGCGACGTCGTGACGCAGATACCGACGTCGATGACTCAGCCCTCGTTCGACGTGACAGCCCTTTTCAACGGCTTGCAACCCGTGCTCGCCACGTTGAGTCCAGAAGAGATCAACACCTTCACCGCGAACGCGGCATCGTTCCTGACCGGCGATGGAAGTGGACTGAAGCCGCTACTGGACAGCATCCGGAGGCTGACCGAATTCGTCTCGGAGCGCCAGCAGGTGGTGGCGACGTTGATCCAGAATCTGTCGAACATCTCCAAGGGCATCGGAGGCACGTCCGACAAGTTCATCCACCTCGTCGACCTGGCGAATCAGCCTATCGACGGTGCCCTGACCATTCTGGACGAATTCCGTAAGGACCTCGTGTACAGCAAGGACTTCTTTGATCCCACAATTCGATTGCTCCACAACGCCGGCTTCAGGAACGGAGTCAATATTGATGAGGCGTTCGACCGCGCATTCAGTAATCTCGACAACTTCTTCGACGCGTTCAAGTTGGTGCCGGTGATCAACGAGAACATCCCACCGCCCGGCAACGAAGGAACAGAGATCGAGCCATGTTCGCGCGGCAATTTCCAGCTACCGGAGACGATGGACGTGCTGCTCAACGGACAGCGGGTGGTGCTGTGCAATCGCTGAATCTCGGAAAGCTCGCGCGCAATCAGACCGCCTGGGGCTTCGCGGCGATCGCATTCGCCCTCGTCGTGGCACTGGTGCTGGCGTACATCTACTACAACACCCCCGGTACCAGCAAGATTGTCACCTTTTACACCGACGATGCGAACGCGATCCGTACGGGAGACGAGGTTCGAATGGCCGGGATCAAGGTGGGGACGGTCACCAATCTGAAACTCGAGCCGAGCCAAGTCCTGGTCACCGCGAAGATCGACGATGACGCTTTCGTCGGTGATCAGTCCCAGATCGACGTGCGAATGCTAACCGTCGTCGGCGGATACTACGTGAACATCGCTTCGATGGGCAGCACCGCTCTGGGCTCGCGAACCATCCCGCGATCGCGGGTGATGATGCCATACAGCCTCATTCGCGCCCTCACCGATACGACCAAGATCACCGACAACGTCTCCACGAAAGCCATCAACGAGTCTCTTGACCAGATTTCGCAAGGCTTGTCGGGCACGAATGTGCAAGTGATCTCCACTGTCATCGACGCCGGCAACGAGTTGATGTCCACTGTGGAACGACAACGAGGCCAAGTCACGAGCATTCTCAACCTGTCGGATGAATACATCAGGGCGTTATCCAACTACCGCGACAAATTCGCTCAACTCGTCCGGAAAGCGTCGATTCTGACCCAGACCCTGGTGATCTACGACCACGGCTTCTCCAACACGATCCAGGGCCTCGGCGACGTCCTCCTCGCGTTGAAACCACTCGGCGATTTCTACGAGGCGCACAGTCTCGAATTTATCGAGAAAGTGCGGAACTTCCTCGAAAGGGGTCGGTTGTTCATAGAACACAACGGCGTGACGATCAAGGCGCTGCGGCGGGTTCAGAATCTGTTCGATCGGGTGCTGAACGCTCAGAACGCGCCACCGGGTCTCTTGGCGACCGACATTTGCGTCCCGGTTCCGGGGAGCGCGTGCTGATGTCCATGCCTCAGATTGTCCGGCGCGCGTTGCCTGCTTCCGTCGCCATTTTCATGGCGCTGAGCAGCGCCTCGTGCACCACTTCCGCGACGTCGGAGTCCGTCGGGTACTGCGCGATCATGCCCGACAGCGTCGGGCTCTACGTGAACAACCCGGTGACCCACCTCGGCTACCCCATCGGCAAAGTCTCCGCGATCACCCCATCGGCACAATCGGTCCGAGTGGATTTCACCATCGACGGTGGACGGGCGATCCCGAAGAACGCAAAAGCTGTTACCCGGTCCACGACCATTCTCGCCGACCGAGCTCTGGAACTCGTCGGTGACTACGAAACCGGTGCGCACATGTCCCCCGGAGGGTGCATACCGCTCAACCGGTCGCTGACGCCGAAGAGCCTGTCCGAAGTGATCGGATCGTCGACCAACTTCATCAACTCCATCAACCCCGCGGGATCGGACAACATCGGCCGAGTGGTCGCCGGCGTCGATCAGGCGGTACACAACCAGGGGCCGAACGCGAACAAGCTTTTGACCACCACGTCGTCGGTACTGGACTCACCCGACCAGGCCATCGGCGACCTGGGCTCCATTTCCGCGAACCTCACCCAGTTGACGACCATGCTCGTCGACATCAATCCGACGCTTAAGGGAGTGTTCGACGACGGTGCCGTCTCCGTATCGCGAGAGGTAGCCGACTCCTTCAAAGGCGCCACCGACGCGTTCGAAGGGCTCCTTCCGATCATCGAGGCCGCCTCGGCCATCGAGAGGGAACTCGGTCCGCAGATCCAGCAACTGCTCGATGCGGTCTCGGTCATGCTCAGGAAGCTCAGCCCCCGCGCGCCCTACTACGCCAGCCTGCTCAACGTGGCGCCTCGCGTGATCAACGGACTCATCAACCTCGCCAACAACCACGAGTTCACCCTGCACTATCGGCCGCCGATGTATCGGCTCCGCACCCCCAACGGAGTTGCCCAATGCAACATCATGAACGCCTCGATGCCGGGTAGCTGCGCGAACGTCAAGGGTACGCCGTACGCAGTGGACGTCGCGTTACTGCAGTACGTGCTCACCGAGGCGGCGAAGCGATGACGACGCGCCTCCGAGCAGCCATCGCCGCAGCCGCTTGTGCCGTGACGCTCACCTCGTGTGCGTCCCTCAACGTCAACGCGATACCAGCGCCGGGCGCCTCCTACGACGACGGTTACGACGTCGTGATGCGCTTCGCCAGCGCGCTGAACCTTCCGGAACGGGCGAAGGTGGTGCTCGATGGCGTGACCGTCGGCGTCGTGTCCAAGATGTCGCTCACCAAGGACAGCGTCGACGTCACCGCGCGGGTCGCGCACGGGGTAACCATCCCGTCAAACATCCATGCCGTACTGCAGCAGGCCACCGTGCTCGGCGATATCTACGTGGCCCTCGAACGGCCGCCGGCGAACGACACGCCGGCGCCCGCAATCAAAGCGGGCGGTGTCATTCCCGTAGCCCAGACCACGTCCCCTCCGCAGTTGGAGGACACCATCGCCAGCCTCGCGAATTTCGTCTCCAGCGGATCGATTCAGCGGGCTCAGAACACGATCATCCGGCTGAATCGAGTCGTGCCGTCCAGCGACGAGGTACGAACGCTGACCGCACGTGTCGAGACCGATCTATCCGCGCTGTCGGCGAACATCGACAGAGTCGACCAGCTACTCGACGGCGTGTCGAAGACCGCCGCCGTCGTGAACGGTTACATTCCCCAACTGCAATACTGGTTCTCGCCGACGGGGCAACGCGGCTTCGATCAGACTGTCGCCGTTTCGAACTACATTGCGACCGTGCTTCCGGGATTCGGCAGCATCACTCTCGGCGGATACTGGTTGGTCCCCCTCCTGACTTCGCTGGCAGACGCAACGGGTGCGCTGCAGCTGTCGAAGGTGGCCGGCGAAGCCGAGATACCAAAGTACCGGCGCTTGTTCACCGACTACTTCCTTCCCGCCGACAAATATCCAGCCATCAACATCACCTCGATAGTCGGGCCCGACGGGCGTGAACTATCCGGAAACGTCCAAGATGTACTGAGAATCCTCGGGGCGACGCCATGAATGCGGTGAGATTGCGCGACGTCGTGTCCTATCTGGCATTCGGCGTCATCATCACGATAGTGCTGGCCTACTTCTGGTCGCTCGGACTGCGGATCGGCCCACCCGATGACCGAACCAATTTGACTATGGACGTTCCCGAGACGAACGGACTGGTCGTCGGATCAAACGTGCTGCTGCGTGGCGTACCGGTCGGCAAGGTGACGGACACCCGGACGTCCGTCGCCGCCGCGACGGTCGGCTTCTATGTCGACGGGCAGTACCGGGTACCCGTGGACACGGAGATACGGTTGGAAAACCTGTCTGCGCTGGGAGAGTCGTACATAGAGCTGACGCCTCGCAGTGACGGCGGGCAAATGCTGAAGAACGATCAGCACATTTCGAGCGAGTCGGTGATTCAGCCGCCGTCCATTTCGGAGTTGGCCACCAGCGTGGTCCGAGTGCTGAATCAACTCAATCCCGACGCCGTCGGGCGCATCATCAGCGAGTCAGACACCGCTCTGCCGGATCCGAATGTCGTGCTGCCCAACCTGTCACGGGCGAGCACCCTCTTCAACAACATGATCAACGACAGGCACGGCCAAGGGCGCGTGCTGCTCGGCAACTTCCAGACATTGCTCCGGAACGCCGAATGGGTCAACCCCGACCTGCTTGCGATTGTCCCCAACGGCATCGACACCGGTGTTTACTGGCAGGACTTCTTCAAGCACCTGCCGATGCTGTTCAGTCGCGATATGCCCCAAGGCATGAGAAATCTCAACAATCTCGTTGCGCGAATTCAGGGCCTGCTGGACACCAATGGCGGCGATTTGAAAGTACTGGGCGAGGCGCTGCAGCCGAAGCTCAACGACATCGGCGCAACTTTGATGAACTTCGACAGCGGGCAAATTCTGGATCACTTCCTCCAGCAAGTGCCTGCTGAAGGAGCCATCACGCTGCGTGTGAGGCCGTGACTCGGCACCAGGGACTCCAAGGAGAAAGGTTGGAACATGAGCATCAGTGACACCGAAGCAAAGGAAGCGTTTGGACCTGAGGGCGTCACCGCTGCCGACGAGTCGGATGCGAACGCCACTGCGGGCGAGACGAAGTCACGCAAAGTGGCCGAAGCGGACACCAAGGCGGCCGACGATGTTGCGCCCAAACGGGAACGAAGGTCGGTGTCTATCAGTCTGCGTGGTCTGATCGGCGCAGTCGTGGTCGCGGTACTGGTGGTCGCCGTGGGCGTGTTGAGTTGGCTGTACCTGGATGCGAAGCATCAGCTCAACGTTCAGGCCACCCAAGCGGATAACGCCGCCCACGCTGAGAAGGTCGCACTCGACTACGCGGTGAACGCGGCGACAATGGACTTCAAAGACATGCAGGGCTGGCGTGTCAAACTCGTCGCGGGAACCAGCCCCGAACTCAGCAAGAAACTCTCCGACGCCGGCACCTCCATGGAACAGGTGTTGGTGCCCCTGCAGTGGAGCTCGTCCGCAAAACCCTTGGTCGCCAAGGTGCGATCCGTCAATGGGGGCATCTACGTCGTGGACAGCTTCGTCAGCGTGCAAACGAAGACGGTACAGGCGCCCGAAGCGTTGCAGTCGACGGCCACCTACAGCACGACCATCGACAGCAACAAAAACTGGCAGATTACCGATGTCGGCGGAATCGGCTCGGCCATGGGATCCAAGTAGCAACATGCCGACAGCGAACGAATCGAGGCGGCGGCCGTGACGTCAATAGCTGGAATACGACGCCATATCGCGGCCGTGGGATGCGCAGTGACCATCTCGGCGATGGGCGTTTTGACGGGACCACCGGCAGGGGCGGATCCCAATGATCAGATCCCCCTCCCCGAACCTCCCCCTGATAGCGCCGTGATCACTCCGTTACCCGTCATCACGCCGAGGGCGTCGAACTGGGCCCCGAAGTATCCCTTTCCCTACGACCAGATCCGGGACCGGGTCACGGGTACCGACATCAGGGCGATGGGCGAGATGTGTCAGTGGTACTCCGCTCAATACGCAACTCTTCGCGCCCAGATCGACCGGTTGCAGTTCAACCGGATCGGCCCGGACGACCGAGATTACGATTACACCAGGGGCAACATCCAACAGCAGGTCGACATCGTCTCCGGCAACATCAGTCAAGCCGTCGACTTCCTGGGACCGCGGGCGCAGTCACTGACTCAGGCGCAGAACCCATACGGGGACAACTACTTCGCGATCTACGAGGGTGAGGCCTTCTACAAGCTCTGGGAGCAGTTGTCGAACGTCAACAACGGGATTCTGGCGCATCAACCCGCCTGGTTCACCGGGCCGTCGGTGCAGAAGGCGAAGCGATGGGGTAGCGACATCCACCGCTCCCACGTGTGTGATTAGGAGAGGTGCGGTGCGCATTGACGAGAGGTCGGACTTCCGGTTTCGCATGCCGAGCCGGCGCGTAACGGCGGCTTTTGCAACGGTATTCACGACCGTCGGGCTTGCCGGCGCGTCGCCCTGTGCGGCGGCGGATCCGACTGAGAGCCTGAGGGCCGCTCTAGTGGCAGCGCGTGGCGCCGCTTCGTGTGGTCCACTGCGGTCGGATCCCACGGTGGACCAGGCGGCGCATGGCGTCAACAAGTCGACGGATGTCTGGCTCGACCACACTTCTCGCGCAGTTCCCGAAACCGATGCGGTTCCCATATTGCGGGATCTCGGTTACGCAGCCGACAAGGCGGCGATCCTGTCGAGCGCTACGAACGACGTGGGCACTGCGGTAAAGGCCCTGATGCTCCAGGGCTACGCCAAGATCCCGGATTGCTCGTACACATCGTTCGGCGTGGCCACGACGTACAACGCCAAAAAGGAGATCTTCCTGATGACTGCAGTGCTTGCTGGTTGAAAGCGCTCCCACCAATGCTCGGACCTGTCCGTCTGAACTTGAGAGGCGCCACGTGAAGCACATTTCGTTGACTGCAATCTTGGCCGTCGGCCTCGGCGGTTTGCTGCACGCGCCGGTGGCGCGCGCGGAGGATTTGGTCACGTACGACATATTTTCCGAATCGGTCGGTCAATTGGCGGGCGTCGAATACCGCGACACGTCGGGGAAGCACCTGCTACAGGACGTGCCGTTGCCGTGGACCCTGACCGTCCCGGTGGTCAAGGCGACGAGTTCGACGGCGGACGGCGCCGAACTGCGCGCGGACTGGCGACCGGACTTTCGTACAGCGGCAACCGTCGGACGAGTTCTGCAGGGCCATTTCGTGACGGTCCGCATCTCGAGAGGAGGGGAGACGCTCTGCGAGAGCATCCTCGACGTCGGAAACGCCACCTGCTACGGGAACGTTCCGCACACTGCGGAAAACGAGTCGTCTCCGGGAAACCTGCCATGACGGCTCGGTGTTGGCCCAGAGTCGGCTGGGTTCTTCGTGGGCTGGCGGTGATTGGATGCGCGATCGCCCAGTTGTTCGCCATCCCGGCGGCATCGCACGCCGAGCCGAACGGGGGCGACCCGTCCAGTCCATTCCCGGCAACGTACTTCATTCTGCGTTACTACGACAAGGTAAGGTTCGACGACTATTTCACCAATAGTGCTGGGGGAGTGTGGTTTTTGACCCCGCTGGGACTTAACTGCGGAATCTGGGATAGGGGGGCCTTCGGATGCGCCGGAGACATTCGCGGTGCGCCGGGGACGACGAACATCGGGTGGGTCAGTGGACAGATCCGCATGCGCACCGATCCGGGCTTCGCCTTCCTGACTCCCCCTGGCCGGGGGGAGCGAGAGCTGCCCCCGCGCAGTTACATCGAGTACAACGGGACGACGTGCGCGACCATGGCGGACACGAGCACCTACTGCTCGCGTGGTCAGTTCAGGTTCTTCGTGACACCGACTCATACCTGGCTGAGTCCACAGTGACGACCAGGTCAAGAGTTCAGTACGAGCCGTGCGGAAGAAGGGCGCAAGTGAGGAGGACGAGGTGAACCGACGAAAGGCCTTGGCGGCAGGGCTTTTAGTGACATCGGCAGTCGAGATGATCGGTGCCCAGTCCGCGCACGCCGACCCGTTGACCCCGCTGACCCCCAACGAGATCCAGTACCTGGAGCAGGCCCACAAGGTCTTGGCCATGACGCACGACCCTATGGCGTTCCGTGGCGATGGGCGGCTGTTGACGGACGGCAGGTACGCCTGTGACAGACGGCCTACCGGAATGATCGGAAGTTCGGGCACCTTTGTGAACCCGGCGCTGACCCAGTTGGCGTTCATCTACTTGTGCCCGGAATGATCGGCCACTCCCGCATATCAACGGTCAGATCGCATCTCAGTGCTGTAACCCAGGAGAACGGAACCCCAATGCGAACGTACGTTACGATTCTCGGTTGCCTCGCAATCGGATTCACACTCGCATTCCAGGGTGCACCGACGGCGCAGGCCGACGAGGACAGTTTCGTCAAGTCCGTCCAGGCGATCGGCTTCCCCTTTGCTCCAACGAATCTGAAGTCCATTGCGCAATCTGCCTGCAACATGCTCAGTTACAACAACCGGCCTCCCGACGAGATAGAAGCGCGGATTCTGCGGTACACGAGGGTTGAGCCCGGCCAAGCCCACGAGTTTTTCGTCTTGGCGGTCAACGAGTTCTGTCCTCAGTACGCGGGTGTCGTCGGACCGTGACCGGCGTCAGCGCCTTCTCTCAGCACACATCAGGGTTCAAGTACAAAGTGAGGATTTTGCGTGGGTATCGGTATCCAGGTTGAAGGTCTGACGAAATCGTTTGGTTCACAGACGATCTGGGAGGACGTGACGTTCGACCTGCCCGCCGGGGAGGTCAGCGTCCTGCTGGGGCCGTCGGGTACCGGCAAATCGGTTTTCCTGAAGTCATTGATCGGGCTGTTGCGCCCGGAGCGCGGCTCGGTCGTCATCGACGGCACGGACATCCTGCAGTGTTCGGCCAAGGAGCTCTACGAGATCCGCACGCTGTTCGGCGTGATGTTCCAGGACGGCGCGCTGTTCGGGTCGATGAACCTCTTCGACAACGCTGCCTTCCCGCTGCGCGAGCACACCAAGAAGAAGGAAGGCGAGATCCGTGACATCGTCATGGAGAAGCTGACCCTGGTCGGGCTCGGCGGCGACGAGAAGAAGTTCCCCGGTGAGATCTCCGGCGGTATGCGCAAGCGTGCCAGCCTGGCCCGTGCCCTGGTGATGGACCCGCAGATCATCCTGTGCGACGAGCCCGACTCCGGTCTGGACCCGGTTCGTACCGCCTACCTGAGCCAGCTGATCCTCGACATCAACGCCCAGATCGACGCCACGGTGTTGATCGTGACGCACAACATCAACATCGCCCGCACGGTGCCGGACAACATGGGCATGCTGTTCCGCCGCAAGCTGGTCATGTTCGGCCCGCGCGAGGTGCTGCTGACCAGTGACGAGCCGGTCGTGCGGCAGTTCCTCAACGGCCGCCGCATCGGGCCGATCGGCATGTCGGAGGAAAAGGACGAGGCGACCATGGCCGAGGAGCAGGCGGCGCTGGACGCCGGACAGCATGCGGGCGGTGTCGAGGAGATCGAGGGCGTGCCCCCGCAGATCGTCGCGACCCCCGGCATGCCCGAGCGCAAGGCCGTCGCACGTCGCCAGGCCCGGGTGCGCGAGATCCTGCACACCCTGCCCAAGAACGCCCAGGAAGCCATCCGCGCCGACCTCGACGGCGGCGACCGGCATGAAACGTCGTGCACCAGAGCGAGTGGCGATAGCGACGACACCGCCCCGCTACAGCGGGTCCTATCCGACCTTGGTCCAAGCTAGGGCGCGCCGCTGCCACTGCGATGGCTCGTCCAATCGAGAAACACCTATGTGTCCAGGAGTGTTGTATGACCGTCAAGACGTCGATCCCATTGATCTCGGATCGATTCACGCATCCGTCGGCGTTCGCTGCCCAGGCTCAGGCAGCAGCGCAGAGCGGCGTGGTGGACGAGCTGTTGGTCTGGGATCAGATGACGAATTTCTGGCCGCGCCAGCTGTGGTCTCCGGAGGAGTCGCCGATGGCAAAAGTGTTGCCGGACATCGATTCCTACGCCGACGCGTTCGCCGTAAGCGCCTACGTTCTGGCCTCCACGCCGGACCTTGGGGTGGCGATCAGCACGGACGCGATCCGCCGCGGACCGGCGGAGATGTTCCAAACGATGTCGACGCTGCAGAACATGACCAACCGGACGGCGATGGTCATGATCGGCGCGGGGGAGGCCAAGCAGGTGACGCCGTTCGGGTGGAAGCGCTCGGAAGGCATCAAGCGACTCGAGGACCAACTAAAGACCTTCCACGCCTTGTGGAACGCCACCGAGCCGGTGACCCGAGACGGCAATCACTGGTCCCTCAAAGATGCTTGGATGGGATCCGCTCGCGGTACGCGGCCGCAGGTATGGGTGCTCGGTGGCGGACCGAAGCTTCTGGACCTTGGCACGACGTACGCCGATGGGATGGCTGCGATCGTGCCGTGCGTGTTCCCCACGCCGGAGGCGTTCGAGGTGTCAGTGGATGCCCTCAAGACCGACCTCGCCGAGAAGGGCCGCGACCCGGCGGATTTTCACTTCGGCATCTGGTTCATGGCGCTCGTGCACGAAGATCAGGAGATCATCCAGCGAGCCTTGGCCAGTCGCTTCTTCCGGTGGATGGCCGGAATCTACGGCCGCCTCGAGATGCCGGCGTGGCGTACCGAGGGCTTCGAGCCGCCACTGCCCGACGACTGGCATTACGCCACGAAACTGTTGCCCGTGAAGTGGTCCGACGGTGAGGTGAAAGAGTTGCTCTCGAAGGTCACCGACGAGATGGCCGCGCGATCGTTCGTCTACGGAACGCCGGCATCGGTGGCGGCTCAAGTCCAGCCCTACGTCGACGCTGGAGCTACCTGGGTCAGCGTATGCGACATCTTGCCTCTCGCTCTCGAGCCTGAGGATGCACAGAAGGGTCTCGCCCGCAGCCTCGAAATCTGTTCGCGTTTAAAGAATGCGACGGCGTGAGTGTCTCGGCTTCCCTCAGCTGCGTAAGGCGTGTCGAGATGGCTCGAAACTTTTTCGCTTCATTCGAAGGGCAGGGACATGAGTGTCAATGAAACGCTCATCCGAATGGACCGAGCTTGGCTCGACGCTGTCCTACGGGACGGTGGGCACCACCAGAGCAGTATCACCGATCTTCGCGTTGAAGCCGTTGCCATCAGTGGCGCAACGACTGACATGGCGCGGCTGCGCATTACCTACGCCGACGCCGACTCAGCGGGACCCGAATCGCTCGTCGCGAAGATACGTGGCTCGAAACCAGTTCAGGTGCAGATGGATCGAGCGATGGGTTTGTTCGACCGAGAGCGAAAGTTTTACGCCGACTTGGCGACTCGCGTCCCGGTGCGCACCGCGGCCCTGATGTACGCCGGCGACGGCGACACGACCCCGCTCATCCTGCAGGACCTGGGAGAGCTGCGGATGGGAGATCAGCGCCGCGGGCTCGAGGTCGACGATGCCGCTGCCATGATGGACAGCCTCGCCGCATTGCATGCCGCGTTCTGGCAGTCGCCCGAATTGGACGCCGATTGGCTGGTGTCTCCGACCGAGGGCGTCTACAGCCAAACGATCGTCCAGGTCGTCACCAGCGGTGCCGCCGGGCTGGTGGCACGTTTCGCGGGACGCGTCGGCGACGGCACGCTTGCGGCGGTTGCCGACGCGGTGCAGAACTGGAACCACGTGCTGCAGGGCTGCGCGGAAGGCCCTCGCACGCTCACTCACAACGACTGTCGGCTCGACAACATCTTCTTCGACGACGCTCCGGCATCCGGCACCGTGACTCCTTACCTGATCGACTGGCAAGTCCCTGCTGTCACGCGTGGCACCCAAGACGTCGCCAACCTCCTGGCTGGATCGATGGACACTGCTGACCTGGAACGGCATTGGGAGAGCCTGCTCACGCGCTATCACGACGGGTTGGTCGCCGGCGGTGTCAGCGACTACACCCATCAACAGTGCGTTCAGCACTACCGGCAGAGCATCATCTATCCCCTCGGGCAGGGGTTGGCGATGCTGGGAGCCCTCGACACCGGCGACGGACGCGGCCTCGGCGAGATCAGCGTGCTGCGTTGCCTGAAACACATCGAGGCACTCGACGCGTTCGAAACGCTATGATCGACGATCTCAGCGCCTTCATCATCGCTGGCCGGGTGCGGGCGAATCCGGGTGACGGACCCGAAACCGCTGCTAGAACACCACGCCAGGGCGTCCAAGACGGCGTCGATGCAGAAGTCATCGGTTTCCGTCGGGTGTTCTTGTCGGAGCGGTGGAACCTCAAGGAGGCGGGCGCTCTCCTCGGCGGCGTCGGTGCCCGGACGTCCACCATCGGCCTTGCGACCGGCGTCATTCCGCCATCGGGTCGCCACCCACTTCATGCCGCGTCGTTCGCATCGACGATGCAGGCCGCCTACGGGCCGCGGTTCGTGCTGGGTCTCGGCCTGGGAGGAGGCGGGGCCGACACGATCGTCAACGGCAAAATTCGCTCGGCGAGCTATTCCGCACTACGTGATTACGTCGGCATCATCCGTGCGCTGTGGCGCGGCGAGAAGGTCGAATACGACGGACCCGCAGGCACATTCGGCCCCATGTGCATGGACGATCGACACGACGGGCCGGATCCTGAGATCTGGTACGGATCTTTCGGCATGGAACGAGGTGCACGGCTATCAGCGGAATGCATGGACGGCGTGCTCCTCATCCCGAACCTCACGCCTGACGCGACGTACGAGTCGGTCGTGCGAATCCGCACCGCCTGCGAGCGAGCCGGGCGTGACCCCGCCACGCTGCGCATCGCGCAGAGCGTAGTCACCGCGCCGCAGCTGTGCGACTTCGAGACGCGACAGATCTGTCACGCACGCGCACTCACCTACTTGCAGACACCGGGCTGGGGAGACACCCTGGTCAAGATGAATGGCTGGTCGACGGCCACCTTGACCGAGATTCGTTCGCACGCCCAGCTTCAGGGTCACGACACGATCGCCGACAGCGTCTTTCACCGAGCCGAACTCGCCGAGCCGGCCAAATTGGTGCCAGACGAGTGGATGTACGACTCCTGTGCGATTGGATCCGTCGAGGCATGCGCCGACCAACTGCAGCGCTACCGAGATGCCGGAGTCGACGAAGTCGTGACCTACGGATCGACGCCCGGACAGAACCGCCCGCTGGCCAGCGAATGGTATGGACGGAGCTCGGTGTGAACCGGGGATGCGGCGAGGCGGGCCGATGGCCAGCCGACGCCGGCCGCCTGATCGATCTACGGCACGGGATCTAGGAGAGCGCATGACGGATGGACGTCTGGCTGGCAAGGTCGCCATCGTCACCGGCGGCGGCGGCGGTATCGGAGCTGCCATCGCCCAGGTCCTGCACGCCGAGGGGGCGCTGGTCGCGATCGCCGACATCAGTGGCAGGGAGGAGGCGGTGGCGGCGGAGTTGGGCGACGGCGCGATCGCGGTGTCGACAGACGTGGCCGACGACAGCGCCGTCGCAGCACTCGTCAGCCGAACGGTGTCCGAGTTCGGTCGCCTCGACGCGTTGTACAACAACGCCGGAATCGACGGGAACCTCAGTGCGCTAGCTGATTACACGCTCGAGGAATTCGATCGGGTTCTCGCCGTCAATGCTCGCGCGGTTTTCAGCGGCACACGGTACGCGCTGCCCATCATGATCTCGCAAGGTTGTGGATCGATCGTCAACACCGCATCGGTTGCTGGACTCATTGCCTTCCCCGGCCTATCGGCCTACTGCGCCAGCAAGGCCGCCGTTATCGGTCTAACGCGGTCGACCGCGGTCGAATACGGCCGAAGCGGAGTGCGCTGCAACGCAATTTGCCCTGGGGTGGTGAAGACCACGATGCTCACCGAGCTCGAGGAGCGCCACCCCGAGGCACTCACAGCGTTACTGCACACCACGAAGACCACGACGCCGCTCGGGCGGCTGGGGCTGCCAATGGAGATTGCCTCGGTCGCGGTGTTCCTCGCCAGTGACGAGTCGACGTTCCTCACCGGCGCGGTCATTCCCGTTGACGGCGGCTACACCGCGGTTTGACCACTACCCGCCAGGTTTCGGGCGCCTGCCGTCTGGCAAACGTCCCGTTCGACGGACTCCACGTTCGCCCCTTCGGAAAACGTCTTTGCCGTGGTGGCGCGAATAGCTTCTCCCTCAAGCGATTCGGTCATCCGCCAGTCCGCGGTCCGAGTGAATCCACCAGGAACACTTCGATGAGGGCCCGACGGTGCTCGGGGTCTGGGTCGGGTCGCAAAATGAGGGAGGTGAGTACCGTCTGCATCCACTCGTAGATGTCTGCGTCCGTGACATCGGAACGGACGACACCCTCCCTGCGCGCTTGACGAAGCCAAGGTTGCCAGTCGCGAAACCCCCGGTCGTGTACTGACGGCTGCCACAACGCCTGGTGGAGGGTGACTGGCGAATCCTCGCCGAGCAAGAGCGCCAGTTCGGCGTCGCTGCCCACGGCGTCCACTACCGCGGTCGCGCGCTGGATGAATGTTTCAATCAGAGACTCCTCCCCCCACGTCTGGCCGAGAATATCGTCGGCGAGCTCTGAGATCCGTTCCGCGATGGCTGCATTGATGAGATCGCGACGCGAGGCGAAGCTCTTGTACACGGTCTGGCGCGACACCCCGGCGGCCTTGGCGACATCATCCATAGTGGTGGCCCGAAGGCCCTCCCGACGAAAGCACTCGCGGGCCGCCTTCAGGATCTGGCCTCGGGCGATCTCGCGCGCCGAGGTGGCAGTTCCGGTCGGATTCGGCACATGCGGAGTGTAAGTCACGTCGCGCATCAACACATTGTGTATTGACAAACTGCTATCTATGTAATGTCATTAAGTCCGTAGTGTCAAAGGTCTCGAAGTCGCTTCGAAGTGACTCATAACGTGGGAGTGATAGATGCCGAATGTTCGTGCCGGAATAGCGATTTGGGCCTCCCGCCACGTTAGCCCGAAGACGGCCGGCCCGTACGCACAGGCGCTGCAGGCGACCGGCCAGATCGACTACGCGACGATCTGGGATCAGCTCACCAGCTGGTTTCCCAACGCGCTCTTCACGCCCGAGAACACGCCGTTGGCGGAGCAGTTCTCGGACATCGACTCACTCCAGGATCCCTTCGTCACCATGTCGTTCGCCATGAGTGCGGTTGACCAGCTGGGCTTCGCCATCTGTACCGACGCCACGCGCCGCGACGCTCCGGAACTTGCTCAGACGATGCTCACCCTGGCATCCGCAACCGAGGGCCACGCCTTGCTGTCGCTCGGCGCCGGCGAGGTACGCCACATCGGGCCATTCGGGCGCAAGCGGTCGCAGGGCTTGAAGCGGCTTAACGAGGCGCTGCAAGTGCTACGTCTGTTGTGGACCGAACGCGAACCGGTGAGCTTCGAGGGAGAGTTCTTCAACCTCAAGGACGCTTTCATTGGCAACGCTGCAAAGGATCGCCGGCCCGAGGTCATCGCCATGGGTGGGGGACCGCGACTCGTCGACATGGCGCTGAAGTACGCCGACGGCTTCGGAACTGGTGCGCCCTTCGTCTATGCGGACCCGGAGTCCTACGGAAAGGTCGTCCAGGGCCACCGGGAGACCCTGAAGGCAATCGGGCGCGGTGACGACACCTTCCACTTCGGCCTGCACCACATCTGCTTCATCACCAAGAACAAGGACGACTTCGAACAGTACATCGACAACCCCTTGGTCAAGTGGTACGCAGCGACCGGTGGGCGCATCAACCAGAACGACTGGGACCCCGAGGGCATCGAGCCGGTCATGCCCCGCGATTGGCACTACGCACTGCACATGAGGCCCAACTCGATGACGCTCGACGACTTCAAGGCCGTCACCGATCGCGTGACGCCGGAGATGGTCCGCAAGACGTTCTTCTACGGCACGCCCGACGACATCGCGGCCGAGATCAAGCCATTCGTCGAGCAAGGTGCGACGATCAACCTCGTGGCGGACTTCGCGCCGATGCTCATGCCGGTCGTCCCGGAGGAGATCATCGAGGCCTCGGCCGAGATCTGTCGTCTCATTAAGGCGTGACGACGGCGAGCTGCCGCCGGCCTTCGCGCCGCGAGAGTTGATGTCCGGCGAACGGACCGCGTCCATGATCGAGAACGTCCGCCGGTGACACCGCCTTACCACTTGCCGGACCGCGAGGCCATCGTCCCGAAGCGCACGGAATCGCAGGCGGGCCAGCGGCGAGATGGGCATCGATCGATAGGAGGTGGGGTCTCGTGAACGACTGCTCGCGCACCGTGCCACTACAGCCCTGCGATCGTTCCTAGACCGCAGGTGGTCGATCCCGCCGCCTTGCGGCGCACGTTGCGGCGGGCGCGGGATGGCGTTGCGCTGAACGTCGACGAGGCCGCGGTGGCGATGACCGCGCGCGGCGCGGATCTGGCCGACCTGTGCGCGAGTGCGGCGCGGGTGCGTGACGCGGGCCTGGAGTCGGCCGGACGGCGCGGCCCCGGCGGCGGGCTGCCGATCACGTACTCCCGCAAGGTCTTTATCCCGGTCACCCATCTGTGCCGCGACACCTGTCATTACTGCACGTTCGTCACCGTGCCGGGCAAGCTGCGCGCCCAGGGCGCCGGCATGTACCTCGAGCCCGACGAGATCCTCGACATCGCCCGCCGCGGCGGCGAACTTGGTTGCAAGGAAGCGCTATTCACGCTGGGGGATCGGCCGGAGGATCGGTGGCCGGAGGCGCGTGAGTGGCTCGGTCAACGGGGCTACGATTCGACGCTGTCCTACCTGCGGGCGATGGCGATCCGGGTGCTCGAGGAAACCGGGTTGTTGCCGCACTTGAACCCCGGCGTGATGAGTTGGTCGGAAATGGCCCGCCTCAAGCCGGTGGCGCCGTCGATGGGCATGATGCTCGAGACGACCTCGCGGCGGCTGTTCGAGACGAAAGGGCTTGCGCACTACGGCAGCCCGGACAAAGATCCGGCGGTCCGGTTGCGCGCCTTGACCGATGCGGGCCGGCTGTCGATTCCGTTCACCACCGGCCTGCTGGTCGGCATCGGCGAGACACTCGCCGAACGCGCGGACACCTTGCACGCGATCCGCAAGTCGCACAAGGAGTTCGGCCATGTGCAAGAGGTGATCGTGCAGAATTTCCGGGCCAAGGAACACACCGCCATGGCCGCGGTCCCCGACGCCGGCATCGAGGATTACCTGGCGACGGTGGCGGTGGCGCGGCTGGTGCTCGGCCCGGGGATGCGTATCCAGGCGCCGCCGAACCTGGTCTCGCGCGAGCAGTGCCTGGCGCTGGTCGGCGCCGGGGTCGACGACTGGGGCGGTGTCTCGCCGCTGACGCCCGACCACGTCAACCCGGAGCGGCCGTGGCCGGCCCTGGACGAATTGGCCGCCGTCACCGCCGAAGCCGGTTACGAGCTGGTCCAGCGGTTGACCGCGCAACCCAAATACGTGCAGGGCGGCGCGGCCTGGATCGACCCGCGGGTGTCCGGACACGTGGCGGCGCTGGCCGACCCGGCGACCGGCCTGGCCCGTGACGTCAACCCGGTCGGGTTGCCGTGGCAGGAGCCCGACGACGTCGGTTCGGTGGGCCGGGTCGACCTCAACGCGGCGATCGACAGCGAGGGCCGCAACACCGAAACCCGCAGCGATATCGACAGCGCGTTCGGCGACTGGGAATCGATCCGGGCGCACGTCCACGAGCTGGCCGCGCAGGGCGCCAAAGCGCCAGAACGCCTGGACACCGACGTGCTTGCCGCGCTGCGCTCCGCGGAACGCGACCCCGCCGGGTGCAGCGACAACGAATACCTGTCACTGGCCACCGCCGACGGTTCCGCGCTGGAAGCGGTTGCCGCACTGGCGGATTCGTTACGCCGCGACACCGTCGGTGACGACGTGACGTTCGTCGTCAACCGCAACATCAACTTCACCAACATCTGCTACACCGGGTGCCGGTTCTGTGCGTTCGCGCAGCGCAAGGGCGACGCCGACGCGTATTCGCTGTCCACCGACGAGGTCGCCGACCGCGCCTGGGAGGCGCACGTCGAGGGCGCCACCGAGGTGTGCATGCAGGGCGGCATCGACCCCGAGCTGCCCGTCACCGGCTACGCCGACCTGGTCCGGGCCGTCAAGGCGCGGGTGCCGTCGATGCACGTGCACGCGTTCTCGCCGATGGAGATCGCCAACGGGGTGACCAAGAGCGGGTTGAGCGTGCGCGAGTGGCTCACCAGTTTGCGCGAAGCGGGCCTGGACACCATCCCCGGCACCGCCGCCGAGATCCTCGACGACGAAGTGCGCTGGGTGCTGACCAAGGGCAAGTTGCCGACCTCGATGTGGATCGAGATCGTCACCGCCGCGCACGAGGTCGGGCTGCGGTCGTCGTCGACCATGATGTACGGCCACGTGGACAGCCCGCGGCACTGGGTCGGCCATCTCAACGTGCTGCGCGACATCCAGGACCGCACCGGCGGTTTCACCGAGTTCGTGCCGTTGCCGTTCGTGCACCAGAGCTCACCGCTGTATCTGGCCGGTGCGGCCCGGCCCGGGCCCACCCACCGCGACAACCGGGCCGTACACGCGCTGGCGCGAATCATGTTGCACGGCCGCATCTCCCAGATCCAGACCAGCTGGGTCAAGCTCGGTGTCGAGCGCACGCAGGTGATGCTCAACGGCGGCGCCAACGACCTGGGCGGCACGCTGATGGAGGAGACCATCTCGCGGATGGCCGGCTCGGAACACGGGTCGGCCAAGACGGTCGCCGAGCTGACCGCGATCGCCAAAGGCATCGGGCGACCCGCCCGCCAGCGCACCACCGACTACACACTCCTCGCGTCTTAGCGACTCGGATCTAGCCGGCGCCGCGCCCCACCGACGTCGGTTGGAACGGATCGCGCATGGGCTGCGGACGCGCGGCGTCAACTGTCATACGGTGTCGAGCGTGCGAAGATCTTGAGCCGCGATCGCCGCGCGGCGCACGGTCTCCAGCGTCACGTCGGCGCGCTGTGTAGACGGCATCAGCTTGCTCAAACCCAGTGTGCCCAGCCACATCAGCAAGGGATGCATCATCTGCTGGCCATAAAGCAGGAATGCTTCGTCGTCAGTTGGCGTCTCGATGCCCGCCTTCTGCAAGCGCCCGAGATATCGCGCGAGCAGTTTTCGTTCCCACGCTCGGCGATCCTCGGGCGGTAGGTGGGTGGCCAGCGCGTACGCCACGTCGCGAGCCCAGCCGCCCGTCGTGAGACACGACCAGTCGTAGAGACCCATTCGCCCCTCGGCGGTGACGTACCAGTTGCCAGGATGAACGTCGGTGTGCAGCAACGTCTGAGGTCCTTCGACGTTCCTTGCCATCGCGCGCATCAATGCCGGGTGGATCTCGTGGCGCCGTTCGAAGAACTCCGTCGACAAGACCGAACGAGCGCGTTCGCATCCGACGGCGATGCGCTTGCGGGCGGGCAGGGTCACGTTGAGGCGCTCGACGTATTCCACCGAATTCCGAAGCCAATGACCGAATCTCGACATCAATGGGCGCTGCCAGAAGGTGACGTGCAATTCGGCCAAGAGGTCGACGAGATCGTCGGCCTGACCTCGAGTAAGCGTACGATCGAGAGCGGTGCCGAACGTCGCGCCGCGCGCCTTGGCGACGTCTTCGACGATCAGGAAGAACCGCTCCGAATGCGGGTCGTAGGCGGCGTAACGCGCTTGCGGAGCTTCGATCGACAACTCAGGACGAAGCTGCGAATAGAAGGTTGCCTCGACCTCGCTGAGGTTCACAGCCGCCGACAACAGCCGCGTTGCGAAGGTGGGCAATGACTTCGTGAACAGCTGATCGGGCAGTCCAGCCGTGCGACCGACGTCGTTGTAGGTGACGACGAGAGGACACCGCGACGTCGCGCCGTCGTCGCGATTGCCGAACTCGAAGTTCGTGACGCGGGCGCCGGGTACCCCGTCGCACAACGCGAGCGTCAGCCATTCCTTCGTGACGTGTGCGGGACCTTGAGGAACATCGCGCAATGTCGTGGGACGCGGACTAGTTAACCGCTCCCGGACACGGCTGAAGCCGACTCGACCTGTCGTGACTGCGAATTCAACTCGCGGATTTATGCGAACTCCTTCCACGACTTCAGCAAATCTAATCTATTTTAATCAATTTAGAGTATTCTTGGGATGAAGGTTGGCAGCGGATGACTCGAACTGCGCCGACCGTTGGAGCAGTCGAAGTTGGGAAACGACAACATGAACGACTTGATCGACACCGATCTGAGCGATCCCGAGCACTTTCGCAGTGGCCCGCCGTTCGAGGTGTTCAGCGCCCTGCGCGAACGGGATCCGGTGCACTTGAACCCCGTTGGCTTCGTAGGCGAGTCCTTCTGGTCGCTCACGCGGTGGGAAGACTGTGCGATGGCGAGCAAGGACACCGACACGTTCTCCTCCACCGGTGGGTCGACCATTCCCGGTACCGCGGCGCTCGGTGATCTTCAGAAGTTGATGATGGTGAGCCAAGATCCGCCGCATCATACTGCGCGCCGAGCGATCGTCCACAAGGTCTTCACACCGCGCACCGTGATTGGTCAGACCGCTGCGATCACCGCGGTGCTCAACGGGCTGTTGGATCGCGTGCAGGAACGGGGTCGGTGTGACCTCGTCGCCGACGTCACCGCGCCATATCCACTGCTCGTCATCGCCGAGATGCTTGGCGTCCCAGGGGAGGACCAGCACGACCTGCTGCGGTGGTCCAACGCCATCGGCCAACTCCAGGGCAGTGAGGACTCGGCTGGCGAGCTGATGACGGCCATGAACGAGATGCGCGCGTACCTGGTCGCGTTCATCGCGTCGGGCCGCGCCGACCCCAAGGACGACCTGATTTCCAAGCTGATTCATGCGGAGGTCGACGGTCAACGATTGACCGACAACGAGTTGCTCGTCTCGTTCGCCGAACTCATGGTGGCCGGGAATGAGACGGTGCGCACAACGCTCGCCGCGGCGATTTGGTTGCTCCTCGAGCATCCCTCCGAGTTCGAACTGTTGCGCGAGGATCCGAGCCTCACCGGCAACGCCGTCGAGGAAGTCCTGCGCTACTGGACGCCCAACGTCTATCAAGCCCGTACCGTCACCAAGGACGTCACCATCGGCCAGCGCACTCTGCGCGGGGGTGAGCGCATCGCGATGTGGTTGTGTTCGGCCAACCGCGATCCCGAAATCCACGCCGACCCCGACCGATTCGACATCCGCCGAAAAGATCCGCGCCATATGTCGTTCGGCGGTGGCGGTAGACACTTCTGCCTCGGCGCGGGCCTTGCGCGGCTCGAGCTCGGCATCGGATTGCCCATCTTGATCGAACGCCTCCGGGGCCTGAGGTTCGACGGCGACCCGTCGATCATTCCGCATACGTTCTTCCATGCGGTCGGCTCGGTGCCGATCGTCTACGAGCCAGTTCGCGTCGCGTAACGAGACCCCGCACCGCCAAGTCCCAAGAGAAGAGGGAATGACGACATGCCGCAGACGCCACCGTCGACACCCGACGCTCAGCTCCGATGGTTGCTCGATCGCGCGCAGATCGGCGATCTCCTCACGTCCTACGCCTTGAGCGCGGACGCGCGGGATTGGGCAAGCATCGCCGAACTCTTCGTCACCGATGGAGTGGTCGAGTCTCCCTTGGGGAGCTTCCCGGCGCGCGAGTATCCGCGCTACGCGGAGAATTTGATGGCTCCCTTCGCGGCAACTCATCACACCATCACCAACCATGCCGTGACGATCGACGGTGACCGCGCTCGGTCTCGCGCTTATCTCCAGGCGATTCACGTGACGGACACGGCGGACCCAAGCCAGCACGCGGATATCGGCGGGTGGTATGACCACGAGTGGGTACGCGTCGACGGCCGTTGGATGGTCGAGAAGATGGTCCTGAGCTTCGTCTGGACCGACGGAGCGCCGCTGACACCGTCGGCCACGGACGCCGAGGGCAGGGCCTGATCACGGGTCTGGATGGACTAAGGCATCGCCAGTCGTCGAGCGCAGGGCTACTGCGGATGCTTTATCGTCAGTCCGGCGACGAGCGACTTCAACCGCGGCTCGGCGGTGGTGCCCGCAAAACCCCCGAGCCAATCAGCCGCCGAATCGACAAGGTCATCGGTCAATGCGATTCCGCGATCAGCGATGACCGTGAGCAGTTCCTCGACCGCCTGGGCGGAATCACCTGCCCCCAGCGTCACGCACAACCAGGTTCGTTCCTGGCTCGTCAATACTGACTCGGTGACGGTCGCCAGCGCCCAGGCGAAGCGCACTTCGTCGCTCGTCGTCATCGGACGGTAGTTGCGGCGTCGGCCCGAAACATCACGCGGCGCAACCTGTTCTGGGGAATTGGGCCGCACCATTATCGTGCGCCACCTGCGCTGATGGTCGTGTCGTGTCAGCATGGAGTGCGCGCCTGAGCGATCAAGGCGTCCGATGACACCGAGGGAGAAGCCATCCGGGCTGCTTTCTTCGAATTGCGCGGCGCACGTCGACACTCGCAGGACAGTCAATTCTGCGCGATATTTTTAATTGAGAATCAATTTCACAGTGATCTGCCCGCCTTGTCAAGACCGAATGTTGGTCCGCAGAGTTCATTTGGAGCCGTTCGGCACTCGGTCCTGAACGGGCACACCTTAAAAGTGCAATGCGTCGAAACGCCAGTCCAAAACGCGACGGTCTTGCTCCTGACTCACCGCGTAGACCACTGACCGCAAGCTGAGCACTCCGCCGCGGCCGTCGGCGCGAGGTCGCGCGGACTCCACGGAGATGTCGCTGTAAAGGGTGTCGCCTTCGTGCACCGGCCCGGTGTGGTCGCAAGACGTCCAGCCCAATACCGTGACGATGTTGGGCAGCGTCCGCGACACCTGGGCGAGTGCCAACCCGATCGTGTGTCCTCCGTAAACCAGGCGAGTCCCGCTCATTCGCGAATCATGATGTACGGCAGCGATGTTGAGCGTGATTCGAGCGAGTTCTGGGGCGCCGCTGACCACGTCTGCAGTGCTGCGCCACGTCCTGCCTGCCAGGGCCTCGTCGAAGCGTGGTCCGGGCACTCTGGTTCGGAACGCGTCGTCGTCCCATTCCGCGGTGGCAGTGGACGTCGAAGCGCCGGCGCTTCCGATCCCGTTCATGTCATCGTCGTATCCCGTGTCGACCGCATTGCTGCTCAGCGGCAGCATCGCACAGCGATGGAAGTCAAGGACGAGCCGTCCGTGCTGATCGACGGTGGTGATGCGAAGCGCAGCCAGCCCGGTTGCGGCGCGGTCCGACCTCGTGGCGTTCTGTTTAAGTCCGACGACTTCGGTTCGGGTGCACAGCGTGTCACCGAGGACGGGGAATCGGTGGAAGGCGAGGCCGCGGTAGAAGAGATTGGCCTTCACCCGTTGCGTGGCCAGAGTCGACTGTCCAATGGCGACGTCGCACACGTAGCCTGGGTGGGCTATCGCCGACGCCGATCCAGTGACGGCACGGCTGAGCGTTTCGTCGAGCGGCAATCGCAGTCGGTCGCCAAGGATCGATTGATGGACTGCTGCTGCGCCGCTACTCAGCGTCATGGCGGGCGCCGAATCGAACACCATGCCCGGGGAGAGATCGTCGAAGAACGGTCCGCCCGTGCGATGCCCTGGGCCGGCCACGTCAGGGCGTCCCACCCGGCTGCTCCGCCGCCGGGTCAACTCGCGCCCGCGAATCGCCGGGGGCGGGGGCCTGTGAGGCGACACCCAGCAGCGCCGCGACGAGACTGATCGAGGCCATCACGATCTTCGGGAGCACCGCTTCGTCTCGGCGGATTGCGCTCGCTGCGACGTAGGAGTCGACGAGATCGGTGACGATTCCCACGTGAGCGACTCTATGTCGGGCTCTTCCTCGGGTGAGCAGGACAAGCAGTGCGTAGCTAACCTGTCGCGCACCGAACAGCTGGGTCACGAGGAGGGCCGCCGAGTCTTGGCTCCTTAGAGCCTTCAACACGACGCGTGGTGCCGTGACCGCCGCAAGACCGGCACCGAGCCTGATCGCGACAATCAGCGCCAGGGCCCGGGCTCCGCGAACCGATCGGAGCTCGATCATGGATTTTCCTCTCCGTTAGATGATGTGAGAAGTCGGGCGCGCAGTTGCGCCAGTGAGTCGGTGGTCATGCCGTGCGCGAGCAGCCACCGATCGGCCCCACCAGCTTCGGCATGGAGCCGAAGCACGGCCTCGATGGCCTCGGCGCTCGCCTCGAGCGCTTCCGGGTAGGTGCCGGCAAGATCTTGAATACGCACCGCTGCAGGCGAATCGAGCGCAGCCAGGCGCGCGAGGATCCGGTGGACGTTCGGGCCGGTCTCGACGTAGTCGGCGATGATTCCGGCGACGGACACCCCGATCGCGCCGAGGATCGTCGCCACGACGATTCCAGTCCGGTCCTTGCCCAAGGTGCAGTGCACGAGAACGGGATGTTCGGACTTCGCGACGACGTCGACGGCCTCCACGATGGCCTGCTCCGCCCCGTCGATCGTGTACTCGTAGAGCCCAGCCAGTCCGCCATGCTTCAAGATGTCGTCGGCGTCGAAGTCGAGAACGTTGAGCTTCTTGGACAGTGGCACTCGATGGATGGTGGCGCCGAACTCGGTCAGCGGGTGCGGACCGACGTACTCGGACACCGAGCGGAGGTCGACGACCGTGGCGGGCGGCCACCCCGGAAGCGATGGCGGGGGATCGCTCTGAGCGGGAGCGTCGCCGCGGAATAACGCATGCGGTCGGACCCGACCTCCCACGAGCGACTCCTGACCCGAGACCTCGCGCAGATTCTGCGATCCAGGGGGTGCCTTGGGCGTAGTCAAGCCGTCTCCAGTTCGGTCATGGTGCGGCGCGAACCGCTGGCGTCGTCACGCGCCCCCCGAGACCGACGGTCCGTCCCCGAGGCGCCGGCTGACGTGCGCTCGAACGTAAGCCTCGATTCCTCGCGCCAACGCCCTCCGATGGCTCGCTATGCTTCACGACCGACATCGTCCGGGGCGTACGGGCCTGCTAGCCCGCTGGTTTCGTTGATTCTAACACGAAATAGAAATCGATGAAGGGTTACGGAAGGAGTGAACGGTCCGGGCCCGCCTTTCATCGTCATGATGCGTGTGGCGCTCGAGCTAATGGACCAGGGCCTTGGGTCGCTCGACGATCCGATGCCCGCACCAACCCCGCGTCGGTGGTCCTCGTGTCGCTCCAGGGCTTCGATCCACCCGGGGCGGAGACCGAGTGGGTCACCGGCCACAGGTGAGAATCGTCGCATCAGTCGGCAGCAACGCGCGTCGGGCCTGTGACGGGCCCCGCAGCGCGGACGGAGGCGTTGGATATGGCCTCGCCGCGCTCGAGGGCATCCCAGATGACCGCCACGCAATCGCCGGGTGGCCTTGAAGCGACTCGGCATGGCAACCATGTCGCCTCCAGTCCCGAGCTGACGCCGAATTCGGTGTCTACCGGCCCTGTCCAGCGCGCGGTCACCGAAATCCCCACTCTCGCAATCTCGTAGTGCAGTGCGTGCGCGTTTCGAGGTGTGGCTGCCTTACTGGCGCCGTATGCTGCGAAGTTCACAGGGGGACTCAGGATGCCGGCCAGGGATAAGAAGATGGCCACCGCGCCAGACCTTCGATCGATCATGCGCGGAGTAAACGCGCGAGCCACGGGCGCCAGCGTGTTACTCGACGAGGGTGAACGCTACGTCGTCACGAAGACGCGTTGCATCGGCCACCGGGGTCGCTGCCCGCATGACGTGATTGGGTGGACCGCTACGAGGAATACAAAGTCTTCCAAATGATTTCGGTACCGGTTTCCAACAATGACGCGTCGATGGCCTGATTGGGCACCACCTGCTGCATGACGCGATCGACCATGGCCACGAGCCACGGCGCCGTCGTGGCGGCCGCGAGTTCTGCGTCAACCCATCCAGCTCGCTGGCCGCGCACCATGTGTCTGCGGAGGGCGGTGGCGCGACGCTGGAACGCATCGTCCCGGGTACGGCGCAGCAGGGGACTGCGCGCGCCCAGGTCTTGGATCGCGTTCACCACGACGTGCTCGTCGCGGTGCACCGAGGCGAGGTCGGTCAGGACCCTTAAAATCAGGTCGGCGCCCGGCCTCGTCGCTTCCCACCATTCGGCGAGCACGTCGTCGAGGCGGGCGTCGAGGGCGTGGTGCCATCCACGAACGAGCTCACCCTTGTCCTCGAAGTAGAGGTAAAAGCTTGCACGCGACATGCCCGCGCGGCGAGAGAGCCGATCCACGCTGAGATCGGCGAATGTGCTCCCCTCGGCGACGAGAGCCGCCGCCGCGTCGGCGAGGGCGCGCAACGCATCGGCCCGGCGGGCCGACCGGGTGGGAAGACGGCGCCGTTCTGGCCTCGTCA
Organism: Mycobacterium paraintracellulare; assembly: GCF_000276825.1. Lineage (NCBI taxonomy): Bacteria > Bacillati > Actinomycetota > Actinomycetes > Mycobacteriales > Mycobacteriaceae > Mycobacterium > Mycobacterium paraintracellulare. Next base: position 1,797,603 of record NC_016948.1, read on the forward strand.
CCGCACACCGTGGACTGGCGACGTGTACAAGGTTCGCCACACGATGTCGGTGACTGCGGCGGTGTACTTCTCGACGGTCCGCTCGTCGGCAGGTCCGATCAGCTGCATCTGCCCGTACTCCAACATCCAGGTCAGCCAGATGGCGAGATCGCTCGCCGAACGGGTTGCGGCGATGACGCCAGTACGTTGCCCCTCCCGGACGTGATGCTCCACGGCGGCGACGAAGACGGCCATCATTTCCCGAAAGTGCGCTCCGATGACGTCATCCTGTGTCGACTGTTCGACGATGCACCGCATGACGACCCGATGTGATCGATAGGCGCCGAAGATGATTCGAAACGATTCTTCGTACTCCGCCCTGGTGCCGCCAGCTGTCATTGCGAGCCACGAAGTGGCAGCGTGCAGGAAGTCGTCCCGTACGGCACCGACGAGACTGGAGAGCAAGCCGCTCTTGTCGCCGAAGTATTTGTAGAATGTCGAGCGCGCGACACCCGCCTCGCCGATGAGCTGATCGACGCTCAATTCGCCGTAGCTCGTCTCGTCGTCGACCAATCGCTCGATCGCGTCTGCAAGCCGGCGCTGAAACTTTGCGGCCGCAGTGGGATTTCGCTTGACGACGAGTTCCGCACGCCGTCGCGAACTCGACGGTTGAGCTCTCACGACGCCGATGATAACCATGCGCCGCTGCTCACAGCGCCACTTCACGCCAAGCACACGGTCGCACCAGGAGACGATCGCGGCGCTCGGGACCGTGAGGCGAGGCACGGTTCCACCCGGCCCCGGGGTGGGTCATGCGTCACGACTGCTACCACGACCTTCGACGCCCACGAAACCGCGGAGCGACGTTCGACGCCGTCGTCCTTCGCCCTCGAGCTCAAAGGCTGTTTGATGCAGGGAAATCCCGATGGGAGCGCGCGCCGACGTTGCGCGGGCGGCCAGGTGAATCACGTCAAAAGAATTGCCCATTGTGTTCCATACCTCACGCCGCATACAGTGTGTCTAGTCGTTGCGGTTGCGATGTCGAGAGCCTCGTCAACCGCGCGACGCGCAACCGACGGCATGCGAAGCATCGATTCGTGTGCTGCCACGACGCGCCCGATCACCCCCCGGAGATCTGCGATCTCCGCCGTGAGCGCTCTCGCGCTGCCCAAGACGGAAGGATCTGCCATGAAGGATGAACTGCCCCGTGTCGCTGATGTGGTGGTGGTGGGATCTGGCCACAACGGTCTCGTTGCCGCTGCATACCTTGCCAAGGCGGGTTTGGACGTCCTGGTCGTGGAGGCATCGCCGACCGCCGGTGGGATGACCTCGACGAATTCATTTGCCCCGGAGGCGCCGGAATACACGATCAACGAGGCCTCGATTCAGGCGTCGTTGTTCCGGACTACGACAATCAACGCCGACTTGGAGTTGGCGACCCGATATGGGTTGCGGCAAACGGTGATCGATCCGGCGCACTTCCAATTGTCGGCCGATGGTGCGTCGTTGGGGTTGTGGCGTGATCCGCGCAAGACCGCCGCGGAGTTGGAGTATTTCTCCAAGAAGGACGCACGCGCGCTCATCGAGCTTTACGAGGTGATCGACGCCGCGGTGGAGATCGGTCTGCCGATGATGCAGACCAACGTGGTCGCGCCCGACATCTCGGCGATCCTCAAGGCCGCCAAGGGAGTGGCTAAGAACCGCAAGCAACTCTCCGCGATCGGGCGGTGGATGGCCAGCTCGCAGACCGAGGCGGTCGAGGAGAGCTTCGAGCACGACATGATTCGGGCGCCGCTGCTCTCGTCGCTGCCGTTCATGCCCTTCGATGCCGACATGTCGGGCTGGTCGCTGATTTACCTGGGCGTGCTATCCAAGTACGGCGTGGCGATGTTTCACGGCGGCACCGGATCCCTACCTAAGGCCTTGATCTCGGTGATCCGCGACAACGGCGGCCAGGTCGTCACCAACTCCCCGGTCGAAGAACTTATTGTCACCAACAACCGGTGCACCGGCGTGCGGATCCGCGGCGGGGTAGAGGTCCACGCCCGCCGCGGGGTTCTGACCGCGTGCAGCCCCAAGACCACGCTGACCCGGTTGCTGCCGCGCGGCATCCTGGACCACAAGAAGCAAAACGCCGCCGATCACATCCCGACCCGCAAGCGCGGGATCGCCGATGCGAAGGTCAACGTGGCGCTGTCTGGGCGCATCGACATGTCCAAGCATGAGAAGTGGCGCGGCGATGGCATCGACATGCGCCTGGCGTGCAACTGCTACCACACCTACGAAGAGGCCAAGGACGCCGCCAAGGCGTGCGTGCGCGGCCAAGTGCCCGACGCGATTCCCGGTTTGGCGCAGGTGACCAACGCCTTCGACCCGTCGATGTCACCCCAGGGCAAGGACCTGTGGTGGTTTTGGACCGGGCTGACCCCGTCGTTCCCCGTGGACGGCTGGGACGTGGCTCGCAAGAAGATCACCGACAGCATCATCAAGGACGCCGACCAGTACTACAAGGGCGTCGAAGACCTGCAAGTCGCCGTCCGCCCGCTGGTATTGCCCGACATCGAGGAACGATTCTGGGCCATCGACGGCTCGGTCTACCACGTCGACCCCACCATCAGCCGCTTCGGACCCAACAAACCCGTCGTCGGGTTCGCCGGCTACACCACCCCGGTCGAGGGCCTGTTCCTCACCGGCTCGGGCACCCACCCGGTGGCCGGCATCAGTGGCATGCCCGGCCAAAATGCCGCCCGCACCATGCTCAAGCAGTTCCGTCTCGAAGACAAGGGCGGCCGGCTCGGCGCCCTGACCCACCGGCTGTTCCAGGAGCGTCGGCGTGCCGAACTGAATGCCGATCCCTACACCAGCGGCCAAAACGACCCCCTCCCCGGCCGCTCATAATCCCACGTGCCAATGAATCCCAAGCTCCGACTGGCCAAGAAGGCGGCCGTGGTCGGTGTGCATAGTCTGGTCGAGAAGTTCCGACCACCCCCACTGAGCACATCCGAGCACGTCCCGACTTCGGGTGCGGACCTCAACGTCGACTGGCTAACGGCGGTGCTTTGTCACGACACGCCGGGTGCCAGAGTCGTGTCGTTCAGCACTGCGCATGGAAGTAGCGGAACGTCTGAGCGCCTTGCCTTACGGGTCCAATACGACGCCAATGGATCTGCAGCTGATCTGCCCACGGCGTTGTTCACCAAGTCCACCAAACACTTTCGTCAACGCATGACACTGGGCGGCGCTGGAGCGATTAACGGGGAGAGCCAGTTCTACACCCGACTCCGGCCAAAGGCGGAGATTGAGGCACCCATGGGCTACTGGGGTCGAGTGGACCCCGTGTCGTGGCGGTCGATCACCATCATGGAGGACGTCACCGCGACGAAGGGAGTTCGCTTCCTCACGCCGACGACGGGCTTCACCTACGCGCAAATCGCCGATCTGGTAGACGAACTCGCCCGATTGCACGCTCCTCTGTGGGGTGATCCCGACATTCTGGGGCTCAAGACACCCGCCGACTACCTGGCGAAGACACGGGTGTTCCTGGACATCAAGAAGCGCTGCCACGTGGGCATGGAACGCGCGAAGCGCGTCATACCCCGGCGTCTCCTCGGGCAGAGCGATCGACTCTTCGAAGCAACGGTTCGGTCGATGGATCTCAGTAGTCACTGCATGCCACGCACATTGCTGCACGGTGACGCGCACGCGGGCCAAACCTATGTCACCTCTTCGGGCAAGATGGGTTTGGGGGACTGGCAGGCAGTCCTTCAGGGTGGCTGGGCGTTCGATTTCGCCTACCTCGTGAACTCTGGTTGCGAGCCGGAGGACCGTCGGCTCTGGCAAGAGGACTTGCTCCGCCGATACGTGCAGACGTTGCAGGAAGCCGGCGGCCCAACGATCGGGTTCGATGCCGCCATGCTGAATTACCGGCAGCAGTCGTTCTGGCCATACACCGCTTGGGCTTTCACGATTGGTCGGGCACCATACCAACCAAAGATGCAACCCGTCGACACGTGCCTGGCAGTCGTCCGTCGCACGGCGGCGGCCATCGACGATCTCGATGCCGTTGGTTCTTTGGACTGATGAGACGACCCCGAAGGCTACCCGAGGTCTGCGTTGCCGACTACTGGGGCGGACGACGCGTGGATCCGGTTCCTGCTCCGCAGATCGGTGGCAATCAACGAGGAAAGTCGAACGAGATGATCGTGGATCAAATGAAGGTGGCGGCCCAGGCGCTATGGCTCACGGCGGTATCGGCCGACGAGCGCATCCGTGGACGTGACCCGGTGACGCGCGCTGACCAAGTCCCTGCGGCCGTCGAGCAATTGACTGCGGAATGGCTCACGGCCGTTCTGACGGACGGCACCCCAGGCGCGACAGTCAACGCCTTCGAACTCGGGGAGGGATCGGCGGGCACTAGCACTCGAAGAGCGATTACGGTGCACTGGAATCAAGCTGGCGTCGAGGCGGGACTGCCGCGCGACGTGTACTCGAAGTCGACGCCATCGCTTCTCAATCGTCTGCTCGTCGGGGTGACCGGAGCCGCGGGCGCGGAGGCCTTGTTCTACGGCAAGATCCGATCACACCTGGACATCGGGGCGCCGGCGGGATATCACGGTGCGTGGGATCCGCGGACCTGTCGGTCCATGGTCTTGACCGAGGACATCGCCGCAACGCGCGGCGCCACCTTCGCCGATGCCACCCAGTTGAAGGTGACACGCGATGCGGCTGAGTCGATGATCGCCGAGCTCGCGCGCGTGCACGGGACGATGTGGGAAGACGCGCGCTTGGCCGGCGAGTGGAAGCTGATGCGTTCCGACGACTGGCAGCGCATGTTCAATGCTCGGATCGGCTTCGATCGCGGTGCGTTGGTCGGCATGCGCATGTTGTCCGACCTCATACCTGCAGAGTTGCACGCCCGGCAATCCGAGATCCGCAGCGGGCTGATGCGTTCCCTGGAGTACAGCGTGAGCGGGCCGCTCACGCTGCTGCATCAAGACGTTCACCCGAATAACTGGTTCACCCTCCCCGACGGTTCACTGCACCTTTACGACTGGCAAGGAATCGGTACCGGCGGGTGGGCACTCGACTTGAGCTATGCGCTTAGCGCTGGGCTCGACGTCGAAGATCGCCGCGACTGGGAACGCGACCTGATCGGACTTTACGTCGATCAGCTGAGCCTCAACGGTGGTCGGCCTCCCAGCGTCGACGAGGCATTCTTGGCTTATCGGCAACAAATGTTTCGCGGCTTCATCTATTGGACCTACACCTTCCTCGTGGGAAGGGTTTCGAAGCTCCAGCCGGACGCTCACGTACGGCAGGTGGTGCAACGGACGGCCCAAGCAATGGTGGACCTCGAATCGCTCGACAGCCTTCACCGCCCACCGCGCTGGTGAATAACGTGCCCGGTCGTCTCCGGATCCGGCAAAACTCTGGTGGGCTCGCCATAGGTAGTCGTATGCTGGAAACATTGCTTTCTAATGTGGAATAAATTGTGAGGAGCCTGTTGATGTCATCGATGGCCCCAGTAGAAACGCATGGAATGGATTCTCCCGTCAACGAGGTGGGGCAGTGGGTGGCCACCGGATTGACGTGGGGCTTGGGCTTGTTCGTGTTGGTATGGATCGTGACTTTGAGCCGGCGCGAGCGGACGATCTGGCCTCTGTGCGTCGCTGTGAGCGGCACGCTTGGCTGTTTGATGGAGCCACTTTTCGATCACTTATACGGTCTGTGGTTTCGTGAACAGGGCCAGTGGCACCTCTACACCACCTTTGGAAGCTCGCAGCCTGTGTGGCTCCCGGCGGCGTACCTGACCTTCTACGGAGGGGCCACCGTCTACATCGCTCGATACCTCAAGCGTCGGCCGACGATGCGCTCGGTATGGCAGATGTACGGATTCATCGTTGTGATGGCGATCGCCGCGGAGATGACCTACGTCAGCATCCTGCGGGTGTACGAGTATCAAGACAGCCAGCCATTCGTCGTCTTCGGATACCCGATTTTCCTGGGGTTCACGAATGCGATGTCGGCCCTCGTCAGCGGCATCCTCGTATATCGCTTAGTGCCGCTGCTCAAGGGCTGGGGTTACCTGTCCTTGATCCCACTCGTCCCGATAGCCTTTGCTGCGGGGTTGTTCGGTTCGGGCATCGTCTACCTGTCCGTGCGACACGGCCTCGAGAATCCTTCGACGCTCTTGGTCCACCTAGCCGCGCTCACGGTCGTGGGCGGCATCGCGAGCACGGTCGCGCTCTTAGGTAGGTTGCTGGTCGCGCCCGCTGGGGCACCGGTGTCGCCATCCCATGCGAGCGTTCGCCGGCGCCGCGACTTGGCGCCCAATGGCTGAATCGTGTGCTCGCGACGGTAAGTCGATGATCGTCGCGCTCGCGGGTGTGAGCCGGTCGCTCGCCACGATGGCCCGACTCGACGTGGCCCAGGTTGCCGGATCAGAAGTGCGGAAGCATGGTTGACGCTCGGGCGGCGTCGATCGGTCGCGCCGTGGGTCGTGCTGGCCTCACGGCGTCGGCCCGGTTATCTGAGCACGTTCGGCCGAAGCGGATTCGTCGTGTCGAGGACGTGCCCGGGACCATATCGGCGATCAACGAAGAATGGCTGACCGCCGTCTTGTGCCGCGATCATCCCGGGTTGCGGGTGACCTCGTACACGGCCCACGATATGACTTCTCAGACGACGTCCCGCGCTGCACTGAACATCTCGTACTCCGAGGATCGCCCCGGCGGCCCCCCTGCTGATGTGTTCGTCAAGCTGATGGCGACCACGCGGCAGCGACTCTTCGCTGGTCTCATTCGCATCCTCGACGGTGAGGCCGAGTTCTACGGCCGATTGCGACGGCTCGCCGAGTTCGAGTGCCCGCACGGATACTTCGGCGCCGTGGATCGTCGGTCGTGGGCGTGTGCAACGGTCATCGAAGACATCGTTGCGACACGCGGCGCCGAGTTCTGCCACGCCACGACGACGTTCGACCGGGCCGCGATCGAATCGCTTCTCGCCACCATGGCGGCGTATCACGGCCAGTATTGGGGGCATCCAGCCGTCGCGGCGAGCCCGTTGAAGCGGCCCGAAGATCACTTTGCAAACATTGACGTGTTCTTGAACGCCCGCAAGCGGAGCCGGATCGGCGTTCAACGCACGGATGGATTTCCCTCGGCCCTGCGTAGCAGACAAGACGAACTGTGGACTGCCCTCGCATCGTCCATGCGAGAGTTGAGTCACGGCGGACCACCGACCCTCCTGCACGGCGACGCACACGTCGGCAACACGTACCGCACCCGTGATGGCGCGGTCGCTCTTGCAGACTGGCAAGTGGTGATGCAGGGCGGCTTCGCGTACGACGTCGCCGACGTCATCTCGACTGCACTGACGATCGAGGACCGGAGGAACTGGGAGCGGGATCTCCTCGTCTTCTACCTCGAGCGGCTCCGCGAAGCCGGTGGGGACCCTCCTGGGTTCGCCGATGCCTGGAATCTCTACCGCCGCAGCCTGATGTACCCGTTCTTCTGTTGGGCCACCGTGCTCGGCGCCCCGGCCTGGATGCCCGACACCCAGCCCGCCGACCTTGCGCGGACCCTGGTCGAACGCGTCGGAACCGCGATCGAGGACACGGACGCGCTGAGCGCGTTCTGAGACGCCCGTGTTCTGCTGGCCACGCTAAATCCGTTTGCGCGCAACAACTTTCGTGGAATCACTCGTCCAATCCAAACGGCACCCCGTGACGTACGGTTCGATCGATCGAGCTCCGACCGGCCGCAAGGGCAGGCCGACTCCGCGGCCGACTCGCCGCAGTCAGCGCGCCTCGGGAGACGGCAGGAACGAGCGCCGGTAGTCCCGTTCGACGACGCCCCATCCCACCTGGCCGTCGGGGGCCGTGAATTTCATTGCGCCCTGTGTCACGAGCAGTGGGTCGTGTTCCTCCTCCATGGCAGCTCCGTTGACGTTCACGTTCGGTTCCAGCAGCGTCAGCGTGTAGCCGTGAAGGAACTCCGCGGTGTATACCTCTGGCGGGTCGACACCGACGGTCAGCGTCAGGTGGTGCGGTTCGTGCGTGGCCAGGTCGCTCAGACCCGTGATCGTCAGGTCGGTACCGATCGTGCACACTTCGTCCTGCTGCACGGTGGAGATCCGGATGTCGACCTGGCCTTCGCGCCGCCAGTTCACCAGACCGTTGGCGACTCGCCCGCAGTCAGGGAATACCGCGACGAAGAAGTTCAGCCCACCGAAGTCGGCTAAGTGCCGCGGGCCGCTGGAGTGATCGCGATGCGCGACGCCGTCCAGCGACCATTGGCGGTCCCCCTCGACGCTCAGTGACCCCCGGCACCGAAAGCCCTGGGTGTGATGAAACGCCGCCCAACTGAGATTCTCAAAACCCAAGGCGGCGTGCATATCCCACACGGGGGCCGCAGCGTCCAGCTCGACGTCGAAACGAAATGCGGTGGCCCTACCGGCGCCGACCGGTCCCACCGCCATCCGGGCCCTGGTGGTCGGTTCTCCAGCACCGTCGAAGGTGACTTTCCACTTCTTCAGCGGCTCAACACACGTCACCTTCACGTTTCCGGTCGCCGGCCCCCGGCCGTCGGCCGCTCGCCCCCAGGAGCGGTCTGCGAGCAGCTCTCCGTTGGGCAGCATCGCGATGACCTGTCCCCACCACAGATCGAGATCTCCGGGCCATCTCCCGATGTGGACGAATAACCCGACGCCCTCCGCGGGTGACCAGATGTGGAAGTACATGGTCTCGCTCCAGTCGGAAACGTCGTGCTGAACCGGATGGAGGAGATCGTATTCGCCGAGAACCCCGAAGGGGTTCGGTCCCCGCAGAACTCGCTTTGGGGGCGTTGGCGACATCACTTCCTCCATTTGGCTTGCAATTTGAAGCACCGAGCCGAGGCCACGCGGCCCTGCGGCTTTCGGCCGCGGTTTATTCTAGGTTCAAAACAGACGATTCATCTAGGTTGTATCCGCTCGGCTCCCATCCCTATGATGATCCACGTGGCGCACCATCGAGGGAACCCGACAGGGCCGAGCGCGTCGCCGCATGGCATGGCGCGTTCGGCGATGCCCCGGGGACATGCTGGCTCAAGACTACTCGAGGCCGTCGAACGACTGCTAGTGAACCTGGCGTTTCCAGACAGGCCTCGGCGAGGATTGGTCGACCGTAATTCGGTGCCGCAGTTCGGCGCTGTTCGACGCTTCTTCGGGCCGGGCACCGTCATCGGAGCGACCTTTCCAACGCGGTGGCGACAGGCCGATCATCGCGCCAGTGCCCGGCGCTGAGTTGATCCGGATTCACCACGTCGGCCACGACCGATGATCGATCAACCGGAGACGATCAGCCGCATGATCGTCGACTCCGTCTCGTGCCCAAGGTGATCGACGGCGCCGGACCGATCCGATTAGGCTTCGCCGGAGGCGCGCCCAGATCCGTTGCTAGAACGTACCCCTATTCGGGCAGATGTTCTGAACGGACCGGTCGGCGAAGTGCAAGGCCGTGTCCATGTTCCAGTCCGAATGCATCGACTTCACCTGTTGCCCGGCATCCCACAACGAAGCACCGTCGGGCGGTGCCATGGCCTTGCACACGGCCTGGCCTTCACGGATCGCTTGATGGGCGTCGATCACTATGCCGTCTTGAGCGATCGCCTGAAGGAAGACGCGGTAGTTGGCGACGTTTCCAGTGTCATCGGGTTCCGCCTGTACTGGCACCGCAAGCGTGATCATCAAGGGTAGAACGGCGATCGCCGCGAGCTTCCTTCGCATGCAACTGATCCTACGACCATCCGCCCCCAGATTGGCGCGAATTCGGTGCAGTACGTGTCCGCAGATCGACTCGTCAGTGCGCAGTCGGCGCCGCGTACGAGGTCCGAGGGTGCGCCATCTGCAAAATTCGAATGCGTTTTCGAATCTGTCAGATGGCGCACGCTCATCGTGCGGTCATTCATGATGCGTCGAGGCCGTCATGGGCCGCTGGTTCTGGTGGCCGCTGAATGCCAGGACGAACCGTTAAAAGGGATTGCGCCCAATGCGTTAACGCCACACCGCGCAGGTGGCAAACTCAACCGATGCCGGGATCGGGGAAACGAGGGCCAGGGCGTCCGCCAGCCGCGAGGGTTGACGATACGCGCTCGCGGATCATGCAAGCCGCGCGCTCAGTTTTCAGCGAGCGGGGCTACGAGGGTGCAACGATTCAAGCCATCGCGGCACGCGCCGGACTGACCAGACCGGCGATCAACCACTACTTTCCGAGCAAGCAAGCGCTGTACCGCGTGGTGCTTAACGCCACGAACGAATCTGTCCTTGGGGCCGGTATCAACCACGCGCAACGCGAGACCACGCTTGCGGCCCGGCTGAATGCGTTCATCTCCGCGGCGGTGAGCGCGAACTTGGCTTGTCCTGCCGGATCGGCGCTGTTAGTCAACGGCATACTCGAATCGCAGCGCCATCCGCAGTGGACCAGCACCCAGAACGATACTGTGCGGATCTGCCGAGAATTTCTTAACTACGTTGTCACCGACGCAGTGGACCGCGGCGACATCGCCACGGATATCGACGCGTCGGCGTTGGCCGAAGCGCTGTTGGTGATGCTTTGCGGGTTGGGTCTTTACGCGGGTTACGTTGAGGACTATCAGGGGATGCTCGCCGTTATCGACCGGGTACGTCCGGTTCTTTTAGAAGGTTGACTCTGGGGGGCCACACCCGGAAATTGACCAACGCACGGCTGATGGCGCATCGCCATGCAACGATGCCTGACGAGCGGTCGCCACATCATGTGCCGGCGATGCTGCGTGCGGCTGCTGCGCCGATGAGTGCGAGTCGCAGGCGATCACGGTCGGAAACATCCGACGTTCGTCGCCCCAATTTTTTAATCGATGTTCGGTATTGTCGGCAGCGTGGGATGGTCGATGGATTATGCGAAGAGCGCGCGGTGGCTTCCCAGTCGTAGATTTTGTTTCGGATCAGGTTGTCCGTCGCGTACCTTCGCGCCGTTCGGCAGAGAAGCCCACGACGACGACGTAGGTGTCCACGCCACTTCGGCAGCCCGTGAGTTTTTAACAAAAACTAGAAAATATGTTAGTCTGCTCGTCGTTGTGGTTTTCGCTTCACGGATGCTTCTTCGATGAAGTGTGTCAATGATGGGTCAAGCGCCTCCAGTAGATGAGCGCCTCATCTCTGATGACGTGCTGTGTGCAGACCATCAGTTGTGCTAGCGCGCAATAGATTTCACAATGCCCTGAGTGTTGGCGGACGTACGTCGAACACGGTGAGGCAGTCGCAGTAGCTGAACCATTCGCGGGTAGAACTGCGGGGCGGTGACGTTCGAAAATGCAAGACCGGCGCTGAGCCGCCTAATGCACAACAGGTGCCTGTAACAGCGAATCGCTACTGCCCGAACGACATTGAACAGTCAGCGGAGGACGGCCGAACGGGCCTTCGTCGGCGGAGCGCTCGGTGATGCGGTAAAGTCCTTGGCGCAACCGCTGATGGAACTCAGGTTCCGTTATCGGTGCGGTCGGGTACGTCGAGCCTGTTCGAACCACGCGCCGATGACTTGTGGGTTTTTTCGGTAGCCGTTAGTGAGGAGATGGTGGGTGTTTCGACTGCTCAAGAAGGCGTGGATACCGCTGCTTCTTGTCGTCGTGGTCGCGCTCGGCTCCTATGTGGTCCTGCGCGTCCGTGCCAGTTTCGGTGCCAATACCGCTGTCGGGGGAGGCGACGTTTATGCCGATACGAAGCCTTTCAATCCCAAGCACATCACCTACGAGATCACGGCACCAGCGGGGGGGACTGTCAATGCGAATTATCTTGATGAAAACGGACAACCCCATCTCGTCGAGAACGCCGCACTGCCGTGGTCGTACACGATCGTGACGACTCTGCCGTCGATGTCGGCCAACATCGTTGCCCAGGGCACGGGCATGCGTCACCTTCGATGCCGGGTCATCGTCGACGACCAGGTCCGCGACGACCGCAGCTCCGATGAATTCCTTCCCTTCGTTTACTGCTTGGTGAAATCGGTATGAGCAACGAAACAGCGCAACCTTCTCGCTCCCGCATTGCCCGTCTGATCCGCGTGCTGGCGGTGCCGATCATCTTGTTTTGGCTCCTCGTCGCGCTGGGCACCACGCTGTTCACGCCGTCGCTTGGCGAGGTGGCGGGCAAGCACTCGGTGCCCATGACTCCGGTGCAGGCGCCCGCCTTTAAAGACATGATGACCATCGGCCACAAGTTCAAAGAGTTCGATACGGATTCCACGGCGATGGTCGTGTTGGAAGGCGACGACAAGCTCGCCGACAGCGCGCACGTGTTCTACAACAAGATCGTCGCGAAGCTCAAGGCCGACAAGCATGTGCAGAACGTCCAGGATTTCTGGAGTGATCCGCTGACCGCTGCCGGCTCCCAAAGCCCGGACGGCAAGGCCGCCTATGTGCAGGTCTTCCTCGACGGCGCTCAGGGCACCACGCCCAGCCACAACTCGGTGGCTGCGGTGCGAAAGATCGTCAAGAGCGTGCCGCCACCGCCGGGCGTCAAGGCCTATGTGGCCGGCAACACCGTGCTCAATACCGACACACTCATCGCCGCGCACAACAGCATGGACCTGATGACGACCGTTACGATCGCTGTCATTTTCGTGATGCTGCTCTTCATCTACCGCTCGCTGAAGAACGCGTTGCTCGCGTTGGTACTGGTCCGCTTCGAGCTCTACGCCGCCGAAGGGGTAGTGGCCACCGCCGGCAATCTGGACATCATCGGCCTTACCCCGTACGCCGTCAGCATGGTCACCATGTTGACCATCGCCACGGGGACCGACTATTTCATCTTCCTGTTGGGCCGCTACCACGAGGCACGGTCTCGTGGCGAAGATCGAGAACAGGCGTACTACACCGCCTACCACGGCGTGTTGCACGTCATCCTGGGCTCGGGTCTGACGATCGTGGGCGCCTGCTTGTGCCTGACCGCGACCCGGCTCCCGTATTTCCAGACCATGGGAGTCCCGTGCGCGATCGCCTTGGTGGTCACGATGCTGGCGGGCCTGACACTTGCGCCCGCGCTACTCGCGGTCGCGTCCCGGTTCGGGTTCTTCGATCCGAAACGTGAGGTCTCCGAACGCGGTTGGCGCAGAGTCGGCACTTTCGTGACCCGGTGGCCGAAACCAATCATCGTCGTGACCTTTTTTATCGCAGTAATCGGTTTCGTGAGCCTGACGACCTACATCCCGAGTTACAACGACAGGAAATACACCCCGCCGACCATCGCGGCGAACGTCGCCCAGGCGGCGGCCGAGCGGCACTTCAGCCCTGCCCGGATGAATCCGGAATTGCTGATGGTCGATGCCGGCCACGACGTGCGCAATCCATCGGACATGCTGGTCATCGACAGGATCGCCAAGGCCGTCTTCCATGAACGCGGAATCGGGCGGGTGCAAACGATTACCCGACCGTTGGGTGCGCCGATCGAGCACAGTTCGATCCCGTTTCAGATCGCGATGCAAAATTCGGCCACACTACAAACCGCCAAGTTCAACAACGACAACACGGCGCAGATGTTGCAACAGGCCGACGAACTGAGCCACACCATCGCAATCATGGAGCACATGTACGGGGTCATGAAAGACTTGACCGCCACGACACACAGCATGGTCGGCAAAACGCACGAGATGGTCGACACCACCAACGAGCTGCGCGACCACATCTCCGATTTCGACGACTTCTTCAGACCGATTCGCAGTTACTTCTATTGGGAAAAGCACTGTTTCGACATTCCCGTCTGCTGGTCTCTGCGTTCCCTCTTCGACACGCTGGACGGCATCGACGAGCTTGCCGACCAAATATCAGGTCTTACCGGCGATCTCGACCGCATCGACCAGCTGATGCCCAAACTACTGGCCGATTTCCCGGCGACCATCGACTCGATGAAAACGATGCGCGATTTCCTGGTGTCCACCCACAGCACGATGGCCGGCATCCAGGCACACATGCAGGAGGGAGCCGAGGGCTCCACCCTGATGGGGCAGTACTTCGACGAAGCCAAGAATGACGACTCGTTCTATCTGCCACCAGAAGTCTTCAAAAACCCCGATTTCAAACGCGGCTTGAAGATGTTCGTCTCGCCAGACGGCACGGCCGTGCGGTTCATCATCACCCACCAGGGCGACCCCGCTTCGGTTGAAGGCATCCGGCACGTCCAGGGAATCAAGCAGGCGGTTGCCGACGCCATCAAGGGCACTCCGATGGAGTCCGCGAAGGTGTATCTGGCGGGCACCGCATCGATGTACAGCGATATGCAGGACGGCGTCATCATCGACCTGACGATCGCCGGCATCGCCACCCTGATCTTGATCTTTTCGATCATGCTGCTGATCACCCGCAGCTTGGTGGCCGCCCTGGTGATCGTCGGTACGGTGCTGGCATCGCTGGGCACCGCCTGCGGTCTGTCCGTGCTGCTCTGGCAGGACATCCTTGGGCTCGGACTGCAATGGATCGTGCTGCCGCTGACGGTCATCATCCTGCTGGCCGTGGGGTCCGACTACAACCTGCTGCTAGTCTCCCGGCTGAAGGAAGAAATCCCGGCCGGCCTCAAGACCGGCATCATCCGGGGTATGGGCGCCTCGGGCCGGGTGGTCACCGCGGCCGGCCTGATCTTCGCAGCGACCATGGCATCGATGATCGTCAGCGACCTGCGCGTGATCGGGCAGTTCGGCACCGCGATCGGGATGGGCCTACTCGTCGACACGTTCATCGTGCGGGCCTTCATGACACCGGCGATCGCCGCGGTGCTAGGCCACTGGTTCTGGTGGCCGCTCAACACCTTCCGCACCAAGAAGATTGACGGACCCGAGGAGGACGCGCGCACCGCCCCCATTCCACAATTAAGTTCAAGGTGAAACCCGCTACGCCGCTCTGCTCTGCTGACGAGAACGACGTTGCCAGCTGACAGGTCCGAACCTCTGGCGCAACCGGAATTCAAGCTGCGCCAACGCACTGTCGGGCGACTGGACCGCTCACGCGACCCAGCAATTCTTGACGCCGCGCTGGCTGCTCTGGCAGAGCACGGATATGACGCCACGAACATGAACGACATCGCCGCGCGTGCCGGTGTGGGAAAGGCTGCAATCTACCGGCGATGGTGCTCGAAAGCCGCCTTGATCACAGACGCTCTCGTGTATTGGCGACCCGATTTGCTCAGTACCGACGCACCTGACACCGGCAGCCTGGCAGGCGACCTCGATGCCATCGTCGAACGAGCCGAGCGTAACGACAACACTTTGGTCAGCAACGACCTCGTCTTGCGAGTCGCGCTGGAGGCCTCCCACGACCCCGACCTCGCATCTGCGCTCGATGACCTGATTCTGTTCAAAGGCAGACGCGTCCTTTCGGCCGTTCTGGCCCAGGCCGCGGCCCGAGGCGAAATATCCTCTGCACGCGACTGGTCTCTAGTGACCGACGTCCTAACCGCGATGGGGCTGCTACGCGTCGTCAGCGGACAGACCGTCGGTGCCGAATTTGTGCGCCAGGCCATCGATACGCTCATCTTGCCCGCGGTCAATAACCCACTAGCTGGGCAACCTGGCCTGTTCCCACTGAATGAGTTTCATTTGATTTGCCCCCGCTGTCTCGAGCCATGGTTATGCGAGTAGTTGAGGGATCGAGTAGGCGGACGTTACCGAGTTAGCTGTGGCGGCGTTCGGCGTCACAAAAGTTGTCGATGGCATCGACCACGGTGGCGGCCAACTCGGTGGTGGTTGAGGGCCCTAACCGCAGTTCCTGGCACACGACAAGTGATTCATCTGATGCAAAAGGCGGTGGGTTGCCATGGATAATGTAGATATCTATGGCCCTGAATCATGGCGCTGAACCGTTCTCGGACAACGTGTTTCAGCTACCATAATGTAGTGCGACGTTCACCAACTTCTGCGCTGAAGTGTCCACCCTCTAGCCGCTGTCACGTGACGCAATGGTGTTCATGCTGACGGCCGCGCCGATTGATGACCAGGGCTTGCCGAAGCGACCCAAATGCAGTCCCCTGAAAAAATGACACGAATATGAGACAAAACGCAGATGACACGATGTGAGACAACTGGCATCACCGCAGGTCGGAGGAGCACGATATGACATCTGACATGAGAACCTACAACGACGACGAAAGCTGTAGGTTCTCAAATCCCGTTTCCAATTCTCAAATGAAATGTCCACTTGATGTCCAATTGGACATTTGAGTGAGACGGCTGAACCCGTGGATCGTCGTCTGGCCGTAAGACAAGTCAGCTCATGACTACTGGGGCGGAGGTTCTGCTGCGGCTTACGGCCTCAAATATCAGTACCTGGCGACGCTCGAGTATTTTCTGCGACACCTGCGCGAACACCCCGAGTTGATTCCGTGCGCGGGTCTGGTCGTGGAACCGATGCTCAAAGATACCGATGACGCGAACGACGACATCGTCGATTTCGCGATCGAATTGAATGATGTTGCGGTCCACCACGTTCAGGTCAAGGCCACGACTAAGCCCGACCAATACCCACTGCAACCGGCCGATGCTCGAGCCGGTCGTCGCTGATCATTCGTTGACCATGGACGACGACAACCTCGAATTGATGCGCATCGGCCAGCCGGCCGGTAGCTGGGCCGACCGATGTGAGACTATGGCGACAATGGGCAATTGCAATTATGAGAATGAATATATTCGCAGCTACCCGGCGCGGATGCCTCCCATAGCGCGGCGGCAACTCACGGAAGCTGACGGCCTTCGCGACCGGCGTGCGCCCGGGGGCAAGGCATGAGACCGCTGCCGCAGCTCACACCGTGGAATCAATGGTTCTGGACGTCCGGCAAGGATGGCCATCTACGCATCCAGCACTGCAGCGAGTGCGATACGTACGTGCACCCTCCGGTGCCGATCTGTCCATCATGCCGGGCGACATCGGCTGAACCCGCCGTGGTTTCCGGTCGTGCGACGGTGGTGGGCTACACGGTCAACGAGCATCCATGGCTTCCCGGATTCGAGCCGCCCTACGTCATCGCGGTGGTCGCACTCGACGAGTGCGCCGAGGTGCGCCTGACGACCAACATCGTCGGCTGCTCACCCGAGGAGGTGCACGTCGGCCAGCGCGTCTCCGTGCGATTCGACAACATTGACGACGTCTGGATCCCGCTGTTCGAACCCACGGGTGGCACCGATGAGCGGGACCTGCTGGGGCCGCCCGCTTCTCCCGTTCCGCGTCAGCCGGTAACGACGGAGCGGTTTGAGCATCGATCCGTGATATCGGGCATCGGCCGGTCAGCCACCGGCCGCCGGCTGATGGTCGATCCGTTGTCGCTCACGATGGACGCATGTCTTGCCGCGGTTGCCGATGCCGGTTTGGAACTGTCTGATATTGACGGTCTTTCGACGTACCCGGGACCCGTGGGCATGGGTATGAGCGAAGGCGGCATCGCTGCCGTCGAGGAGGCTTTGCGCATACATCCCACGTGGATCAACGGCGGCATGGATCTACCCGGCCAGGGTGGCGCGATCATAGCCGCGATGATGGCGGTGGCCGCGGGCCTTTGCCGACACGTCCTGTGCTTTCGGACGGTGTGGGAATCGACGTATGCCGCGCTTCGACTACACGGGGGCGGCGGACGGGTATCGGGGCCCCAGCAATGGTCGTTGCCGTTTGGCGCCGCCTCGGCGGCCAATTGGATCGGTGTGAATGCCAACCAGTATCTGCATCGATACGGTGCGAATCGGGAACTCTTCGGCATGATCGCCGTGAACGCGCGGCGCAATGCCGCGCTCAACCCGTCGGCCATCTACCGCGAACCGATGACCATGGACGACTACCTCGCCGCGCGGCCCATCACGTCACCGTTCGGCCTCTACGACTGCGACGTTCCCTGCGACGGTTCGATCGCGGTCGTGGTCTCCAACGCGTCGATCGGCGGTGATCTGCCGCGACCGGCCATACGCTGTGAGGCCGTCGGAACGCAAGTGGCCGAACGTATCTCGTGGGATCAGGGGACGCTCACTCACGAGCCCCAGGTCATCGGCCAGGCCGCGCATTTGTGGAGCAGAACTGATCTGCGGCCCGAGGACGTCGACCTTGCCCTGCTGTACGACGGCTTTACGTTCAACTGCGTGTCGTGGCTCGAGGCCTTGGGTTTCTGCGGCTTCGGCGAGGCCCAGGGATGGCTGGATGGCGGCCGGCGCATTGCGCTGGACGGCGAGCTTCCACTGAACACGCACGGCGGCCAGCTGTCCGAGGGACGCCTGCACGGATTCGGCTTCCTCTACGAAGCGGTGCTGCAATTGCGCCACCAGGCCGGTAACCGCCAAGTCAAAGACGCACGCACCGCCGTCGTCAGTACCGGTGGGGGAGTTCCATCCGGCGTCATGCTGTTGCACCGCGCGACGTGACGTCGCGACGCTATTCGAAGGCGATGACGCCCCGGATGTTCTTGCCCGCGCGCAGGTCTTTCATGGCCTCGTTGATGTCATCGAGCTTGTACTTCTGCGTGACCAGCTCATCGAGCTTGATCAGCCCCGCCTCATACATCGCCAATAGTTTCGGCATGGCCTCGCGGGGGTTCATCTCGCCGTAGAGCACCCCCTTGAACGTCTTGCACGAACTGACCATGTCAGTGAGGACGATCGGCACCATCAGGTCGGTGATCTTCGGCATCCCGGTCAGCACGCAGGTTCCGCCCTTGCGCAACAACATCATCGCCGTCATTATCATGTCCGCCGGAACGACCCCGGGCGTGAGAACGACCCGGTCGGCCATCACCCCCCAGGTGATCTCCTTGACCAGTTCCAGCGCGGCACCGATGTCGGCAGCGGCGTGGGTGGCCCCGAACGTCGGCGCGATCTCGCGTTTGAACTCGTTGGGGTCCACGGCGACGATGTGCTTGGCGCCGGCGACTTTCGCGCCCTGCACGGCGTTCATGCCGATTCCGCCGACACCGACCACGACGACGGTATCGCCGGCTTGGGTACCCGCCGCGACCGATCCCGACCCGAATCCTGTTGTCACCCCGCAGGACACCAGCGAGGCGGCCTCTAGGGGGATCCAGTCGTGGACTTTGACGAGCGAGCGCTCGGAGGCCACCACGTATTCGGAGAAGGTGCCGACCTGCATCATCGCCATGAGGTCTTCGCCGCCGAGGTGGCGACGGCGGGTGCCGTCGGTGGTCATCGCCTTGCTGTAGATGTCGGCGCCCACGTCGCACAGGTAGGTGTAGCCACTGGCGCACCATCGGCAATTGCCGCAGGCGGGCAGAAACGAAATGGCCACATGGTCACCGGGCTTCAGTGATGTCACCCCGGGCCCGACCGCTTCGACCACACCGGAGCCCTCGTGTCCTCCGAGCATGGGGAACCATTCGGGCACCGGAAGGCCAGACGCCCGCATCATCTCTTCCATCTCCGCTGTCGGCACACTGTCGCCGGTATAGAAGTGTTCGTCGGAGTGACAGATGCCCGCATAGGCCATCTTGACCAGCACTTCGCCCGCGTGCGGCGGATCGAGCTCCACTTCGGTGACTTCCCAATCCACACCGACACCGCGCAACACCGCTGCTTTGGACTTCATTGCGTCTCTTTCGTTAGGGGTTTCACCATTGGCGGAGTTCCTTCACCGCGTCGGAGGCGCGCGGGGCCAGTGTCAGGTAAGGGATGAAACTGCTGTTGCCGCAGTGGATCACGGAATGGACGACCTCGGTCAGGTGTTCCGCGTCAACGAGGCCCCCCACCATGTACTTGTTCTCCATCCAGTACCTGATGGCCGCTTCCAGAGCGTCGGGGTCCCAGCTTTTGTTGAACTCGGTCTGCGCGTCGCCGGCGCCGCCGAGGCTGTCGCCCACGGCGAGACGGGTGAAGCCGATCTCCGGATGTTCGATACGCCAGGCCTCAACGAGCTTGTCTAAGGCGCTCTTGGTAACCGAGTAGGCCCCGAGCAGCGGCCACGGCGTCGTGTAGGACGCACTCAGTGAGGACAGGTATACGGCAGAGCCGGCCGTCGCCGCCAAATGCGGGGCGGCGGCCGCGGTGACGAGCGCGGCGCCGGTGACATTGGTCGCGAACAACTGTGCCCATTGTTCCGCGGTCACCTCGCGCAGTGGAGCCAACACACCCATGCCGGTCGTGTACACCAAGGCGTCAAGACCGCCGAGCGCGCCGACAACCTCGGAGATCGCCTTTTTGCAGCTGTCGGTGACGGTGACGTCGCACGCGATGGCGACCGCGCCGTTGCCGGCATCCTTGGCGGCCTCGACCAGCCGGTCGTATCGACGCGCCAGTAGCGCGACGTGCGCACCGCGTTGGGCGAGCCCGGTGCCGATGCATCGGCCGAGGCCCGCGGAGGCGCCGACGACGGCGACCCGCATCGGTTGATTTCCGTTGTCAGACATCGAGCTTGGCACTCACGGAGCCGAGGGTCGAGCCCACGGTGCGTTCGAACCGACCGTGGTCGAAGCTGCGGATCTCGACGTCGTGGTCACCGGCACCGGCACGCAGGGCGCCCACCGTGCACTGCTCTCGGGTGCGGTGTTCGAACGGGTCGAACGAATACCACCGACACGCATTCTCGTAGGTGATCTTGTTGATCTCGTCGTCGGGCAGCCCAGCCATGACGAGGGCGAGTTCCTCGGCCGCCGCGGGCCACGACGAGTCGGAATGCGGGTAGTCGCACTCCCAGGCGATGTTGTCGATGCCGACGTCGTGGCGCAGCTTGACCCCGATCGGATCGGCGATGAAGCAGGTCAGGAAGCGCTCCCGGAAGACCTCACTGGGCAGTCTGTCGCCGAAGTCCTGGCCCGTCCACAGGTGATGCATTTCGTACGTGCGGTCGAGGCGGTCGACGAAATACGGGATCCACCCGGTGCCGCCCTCCGAGAGCGCGAACCGTACGTCGGGGAATTGCTTGATGACTCGCGACCACAACAGGTCTGCGGCCGCCGAGCAGACATTCATCGGCTGCAGCGTGATCATCACGTCGATGGGCGCGTTGTCGGCGGTCATCGTGATCTTGCCCGACGAGCCCAGGTGGACCGAGAGCACCGTGTTGGTGTCCGACAGCGCCCGCCACATCGGATCCCAATAGTCGTCGTGGAAGCTCGGGAAGCCGAGGGTGGCGGGGTTCTCGGTGAAGGTCACTGAGTGACAACCCTTCTCGGCATTGCGACGGATCTCCTTGGCGCACAACTCCGGATCCCAAAGTACGGGTAATCCCATGGGCAGGAAGCGTCCGGGATACGACCCACACCACTCGTCGATGTGCCAATCGTTGTACGCCTGGGTGACGGCGAGCGCGAGGTCCTTATCGGGGTGGGTGGCGAACAGCCGGCCCGCGAAGCCGGGAAAGGACGGGAAGCACATGGACGCGAGCACACCGCCCGCGTCCATGTCCTTGATTCGCTCGTGGATGTCGTAGCACCCCGGGCGCATCTCGTCGAAGGCAGTGGGTTCGATGCCGTACTCCTCGCGCGGGCGGCCCGCCACGGCGTTGAGGCCGATGTTGGGGATGATCGCGCCGTTGAACGTCCAGACCTCCGAGCCGTCGGACTGCCGGATCACCCGGGGCGTCTCGTCGGCGTACGTGTTCACAACCCTGCCCTCGAACAGGTTCGGTGGTTCCACCAGATGGTCGTCGACGCTCACCAGGATCATCTCTTCGGGCTGCATGGGACTCCTTGTGCAGAGGTTGAGAGCGAGACTATCAGGTTGTAGAGGAACTATATTCAATTACGGAAATGTACATTTTCAGAACGGTAGCCTTTGACCATGAGCAAATCCAGAAACGCTACCGCCGCAATATTTTTCGGGGCGCTACGGCGAACGAGAGCAACAGCCGGTCGAGGACCTTGGCGGCTCGGCGGCGTGCCCTGGCGGGATTTGCGGCATGCGCGACCAGACGTGAAGCCTCCTCGAGCGCCGCGACGAGCATGTGCGTCAGCTCCCCGACGGGCTGGTCGTCGATGATGCCCTCTGCGATCGCCTCGCGGACCAACTCGTTGATGAGGGCGATGCTGTTGCCCTCCTGGATTTCGCGCAGGGTCTGCCAGCCCAGCACCACCGGACCGTCGACGAGTATCACCCTCTGCACGGCGGGCTCCGTTGCGGCTTCGAGAAATCCGTGCAGACCGCTCGTGAGCCGTTCCCACGGGTCCGTGCCGGGCGGGGGAGTGGCGATGGACCGCAGCGTAAGGTCGTTCTCAACGTCTTCGAACACGGCCCGAAACAGCTCGGCCTTGTCCTTGAAGTGGTGGTAGAAGGCACCGCGCGTGCCGACGCCCGACTTCGCCACGAGGTCACCGATGCTCGTGTTGAAGAATCCGTGCTCCACGAACAGTTCCCGGCCCGCCTCGATCAGGTCGCGGCGAGTCTGCTCGCCACGGGCACGCCGATCATCGTCCGCACCACCGCGCTGCGCCATGCCGATGATCGTAGCAACATTCAGTCTGCATGTTGAGGGGCGTGCCCAGGTGTTATCAGCGCACGATCCCGCGAACAGTCATGAGCCCAAGGTCGGCGTGGGACTTGAAACCCGGCGGGCCATCACAGATGGCGGGGATGGCGTTCACTGGTTCCATCGCGGTCCAGGCGTAGCCGATATAGCCGGGCTTCGCGTGGTCTCGTGCATCTTCGCTGCCCCGCAGGATCAGCTCGGTTCCCGGGTCGCCGTCAATCACCACGCGGTAGTGGTAGTAGGGCTCCCAATCAGGTTTCGGCTCGATGGCGTCGTGTTCAACAAACGAGTAGAGCTCGTGCAGCGTGATGAATGGCCTGCCGTCCACCCACGCCGTCCAGAGATGATGCTGGGACGCGACGGTGCCCGTCTTGATCACACCTTTGAGGCCGGGCATGTCCATGTCCGGGGATCCCTCGTACGGGATATCGCGGGTGGCCGTGCCGAGCTGCACGTCTGTCGTGAACTTCTCCACGGTTTTACCCAGCCCTTCGACAACCATCGTCAGCGACTGTGCGAACAACGACCACGCGTCTTGGAAGAGATTTCCCTTCGCAAATTCGACCGGGGTTTTTCCGAACCCCATCTCGTCCAAGTACTTCAGGGTGTCCTTATTGAAGTTCACCGCCTCGTAGATGTGGATGTGGTCGGTCTTGCCGACGATCCGGGCTAGCGTCAGAACGAGAAGGTCCGCGGCGTAGCCGGGGTGGATGCCACCTCCGTGGAACGAAGTACCGCCTTCTTGGCACGCCGCTTCGATCTTGTCGATGTCCGCGGTGTTGGTTTCGGTCCGATGCCACCACGCACCACCCGAGGCAACGACGCTCTTTCCTCCGCGGAGCAGTCGGCAGATCTCGTCGACGTCCGACCAGAGCGGCGCGTAGAACACGCAATCGGCGTCGAGTGTCTCCAAGGTGGCCTTATCGGTGGTTGCGTGTACCCCGATCGGTCCTACCCCGACGAGTTCACCGGCGTCCCTACCGACCTTCTCCGGGCGATTACAAAGCACTCCGACCACTTCGTAGAGAGGGTTGTGTGCGAAGTGGCGCAGTGCGATCGTGCCGACATTACCCATGCCCCACTGGATCACGCGGTACTTCTTCTGGATTGACGGCGCGTGGGACTCCTGCGTCGATGTGAGCGTCATTCCGTCTCCTCCGGATGTGATCCCCCGCTCGGAAAAACTAACATGCCGAAAGTTCGCTTTGCACTTTTCGTAAACCACCATTTTCGGCGGGTGCGAGTTTGCGGTGGCGCGGTGGGCCTCAACCTCCATACTGTATGTTGCCGCTATGGCAGACGAGGTTCGCGCATACGGTTCGGTCGCTCCCCTGAAAGTCGGCTTGCTCAACGACTATCCGACGTCCGGCGACACCGACAACGACAGCGTCGCCGCGCTGCGGCTGGTGATGGATGAAGCCCTTTCCTCGGGACTGATCGACCGGCCGATCGAACTCGTCACCCGCAATGTGGTGGGCCTGCCCAACGGGACCTACCAAGTGGTCGAGCGGGCCTTCGACGAGCTCGTCGCGGAGGGTTGCCTGGCGATCTTCGGGCCGTGGGTGTCGGATAACGTGGTGCCGCTGCGTTCCCACGTCGAGGCCACCGCGCGGGTTCCGATCGTCACTCTGTCGGGATCGGAGGGAGCGCTCGGCGACTGGTGCTTCGCACTGAACAACGGCTCGATGCCCGAGGAGCCGGTGATGCTGGCCGCGGTGATGATCGGCGACGGTCGATCGCGCATCGCCATTGCCTACGAGGCATCGCTCATCGGTAAGGAGTACCTCGCCTTCGCCGAGAGAGCCTACGACGCCGCGGGTTTGAAGGTCGTTGCGACCGTGGCGATTCCCCAGGTCGAAGCCGACAAGTCCGAGACGGTCACTGCGTTGCGTGCGGCGGAACCCGACGCGCTGGTGCACGTCGGGTTCGGGCACGGGCTGTGGGGCTTCACGGATGCGCTGCGCGCCGCGGGCTGGGATCCGCCGCGATACACGACGACGGCGTTCGAAATGGCACACATCAGCGCGGAGTGGAGGCGGCACCTATCCGGATGGATCGGCCTGGACAGCTACGACGAGCGCAACACGGTCGGACAGGCCTTCCTCGACCGCTTCGAGGCGCGATACGGTCGCCGGCCCGGACACTCGATGCCGGGCCTGTCGCACGACGCGGCCACCGTGATCGTGCGTGGTCTCGCCGCGGCACGGCCGTTGACCGGGGAGGGTGTGAAGAACGGGATGGAGCAGGTGAAGCTCGTCCCGTCGGCCAGCGGCGCGCCGGGAACGTTCCTGCGATTCGGCCGGTTCATCCGACAGGGGTGGATGGGTTCCGATTATCTCGTGGCCCGAAGGGTTTTGCCCGACGGCAGCGCGCACGTTTTCCATGCGGCGCCCAGCGACCACATCGCCCGCGCGGTCGGTGGTGCCTCAGGCTAGTTGGATCGCGCCGAACACCGGTGCTGTCACGACACCGGGTGGCCGGGCCAGCACGTACGGTATGGCGCGAACCGCGCTCATCGCGATCATCAGGTGACCTGGCATGGCGTGCTGGCCCGTCGATGGCGCGCCGTCGAATGCCACGTCGAGCTGGAGTTCAAAGCTGGGCTCACCTTTGATGACCGCGCGGATCAGCGGCGCCTTTTCGCCGGGCGCCAATGGAGCCATGCCCCATTGTGGAAGGTCGCGGGTGAGCACCCACTCCTCGTGAATGGCCAGCAACGGGCGTCCCGACCAGTGGCCGACCCACGAGAATCGCTGCCCGACAACCGTTCCCGCCTCGATCGTGCCGGCCAGGACGTCGATGTCGTGGGGCAGTGTGGTGGCGTCGACCGCCACGTCGATGTGGGACAGGGTGATCCCGAGGACGTCGGCCGTCGCATTGAGGGCCTGGCGGTAGGCCATGTCGAGCTTCTTGATGATCGGGGAGTCAATGCTGACGTCTTCCGGCGGTCTGCCCATGCCCATCAGGTCGACGAGCATCGGCCGACTGTCCACGGCGGAGACGTCGGTGGCCTCGTAGAGGTCGATGCGGTCGATGGACTTACTCAGCCCCGTCACCGTCGCGACGAGCCGCTCGAACATGAAACCGGGGTTCTCACCCGCCGCGTGAAAGCGTGACCCGCCCGCTCGGCACGCCCTGGCGAACATTGCCTCGGTCTCTTCGCCGTAGGTGGGTAGGTGGTTGTACGACGTGGTGGTGATGACGGTGCTACCCGCCGCGAGCAGGCGGCAGATGTCCGCAGCGTTCGTCTCGACGGCGTGGGCCTTGCTGGCCGCGTGCACGACGACATCGGCGCCCAGGGCGATGATCTCGTCCTTGTCCGTCGTGGCGATCACACCCGTCGTCGGTGGCCGCCCGCAGAGCACACCCGCGTCGAGGCCGGCCTTCGCCGGGTCGTACACGAGCACGCCCACTAACTGATAACGCGGGTTTTCAATAAGCTCCTGCAGTGCGGCCCGGCCGACGGCGCCGGTCGCCCATTGCACGACTCGAATAACCAATCGAACGCTCCAGGTTGCTCTTTCGGACTTCCCCGAGTTCTGGTTGGTTCAACCTACATGATGTAGGTTTGCAACCGACAAGGTGTAGGTTGAACGGTCGTACGGGAGGTGGGCACGTGACGGAGCCTGCGGTTGCTGGCGACATCGAGCAGCGCATCCGTGATGCGCAGGAGAAGTTCAACGCCGGAATGGGCGCCGACGGCGCCGCGACCCCCTACCCGCTGCTGCGCGAGTTGCGGCGGAAGGCGGCCGTTCACCCCGGCTGGCCGGAGATGGGCGTCCCCGAGGACGGACCGGACGGCACGAAGACATTCACGGCGTACTCGTTCGACGCGGTCAAGGCCGTCTTCACCGACAACATCACGTTCAGCACCCGGATCTACGAGGACATGGTGCGACCGCTGCAAGGCCCGACGATCCTGGAAATGCAGGAACCCGAACACGCGACGTATCGCAGATTGCACGAATTCGCGTTCGCCAGGTCCTCGATGAAACGCTGGGACACCGAACTCGTTGGGCCCCTAGTGGACCGCACGATCGCGAAGTTCCGCGACAACAAGCGCGCCGACGTGGTCAATGCGGTGTTCATGCCGATCCCGGTCCGGATCATCGCCGCCCTGCTCGGCTTGCCCGAATCCGATGTCGGCGAGTTTCACCGGCTGGCCATCGACCTGCTGGGCTTTCGTGCCGACATGGAAACGGCGATGAAGGCCTCGGCTCAGATGAAGGAGTATTTCGTCGGAGTCCTCGCCGACCGGCGCAAGTCGCCGAAGGACGACATGGTGACCATCCTGTCTCGGGCCGAGATCGACGGCGTCAAAATGTCCGATGAACAAATCTACGGATTCATGCGCAATCTCTTGCCCGCGGGAGCAGAGACCACGTCGCGCTCGACAGCCAGCCTCGCGCTGGGTCTGTTGACCCACACCGACCAGCTCGATGCGCTGCGCGCCGATCGCAGCCTGTTGCCGCAGGCGATCGAGGAGGGCATCCGGTGGGAGACGCCGCTGCTCAACTTCATCCGAGAGGTCACTGCCGACATCGACTTTTTCGGGCTCCATATCCCGAAGGGTTCGACGATGATGGTCAACCTCGGCAGTGCCAACCATGACGAGACGCGATGGGAGGACGCCGAGTCCTTCGACATTTTCCGGGAGCGCAAGCCGCACATCGGGTTCGGTCATGGCGCGCACGTGTGCCTGGGAATGCACCTGGCGCGGTTGGAGAGCACCAAGATCTTCGACGCCTTGCTCGACGAACTCCCGGGGCTGCGGCTGGACCCCGACGCCCCGCCGCCCTACGTGACCGGCACCATGTTTCGATCACCGTCGCGCCTCGACGTGGTATGGGACTAGAGGAAGCCGCCTGACATGACTCGCGTGATCCAGTGGGCCACCGGGGTGACCGGAACGATGTCCTTGCGTCACGTCTTGAGCCGGCCGGACCTGGAACTGGTCGGCGTGCGGGTCTACGACGCGGGCAAAGCCGGGGTCGACGCGGGCGCGCTGTGCGGGGTCCCCGAAGCGGGAGTGTTGACGACCGCCGATCGCGACACCATCATCGGAACCGATGCCGACGTGGTGCTCTACATGGGAAAAGTCGAGACCGACACGCCGGGCTGCTTCGCCGATGTCTGTGATCTCTTGGCGTCGGGCAAAAATGTCGTAGCCACCGGCAGTCGGTTTGTTCATCCCCGCTCACTGCACGAATCGCTGGCCGACGCCATCGAAAAAGCTTGCCGCACCGGCGGTTCGTCGTTTCTGGGGCTAGGCCTGTATCCGGGCTTCGTCGGTGAGTCGCTCGCGCCGATCCTGTCCCGGCTGACCGAGCGCACCAACCGGATCAGTGTGCGGGAGGTGCTGAACTACTCGACCTATGCCAGCCACGACCTGATCTTCAATGCGATGGGCTTCGGTCATGCGCCGGATGATCCCGCCCCGTTGCTGACCAACACCGACTATGCCGCGAGCGCATGGATCGGCAGCGCGACGGTCCTTGCGCAGGCGCTCGGACTCCATATCCGGTCCGTCGAGGGGTTCCGCGAGGTCGTGACGACGCCGAGGGCGCTGACGGTGGCCGCCGGGGAGATTCCGGCAGGAACCGTGGGCGCCATGCGCTTCGGAGTGGTGGTCGACTGCGGCGAGACCACCCTCGCCGTCGAACACCTCACCAGGATGGCCGACGACCTGGCCCCCGACTGGCCGACGGAGATCGGTTATGCGGTGACCTTCGAGGGCAAGCCCAACATGACTTTTCAACTCGTGATCGGCTCCCACGGGGAGGATCATGCCGAGCAGGGCTGTCTGGCCACCGCCATGCACGCCATCAACGCCATCCCCGCCGTGATCGCGGCTGAGCCGGGGCTCTACGACTTGTCGACGATCACCCCGTTCGTCGCGCACTGGACTGAGCGCGGCGTCGTGCCCGCGACGTAGGCGCCCACACCTACAACTATGCGAGGAGAGTTGAGTGCTCAAATCGATTGATTTCCAGGTCCTTCGCGAGGCACCGTCCCTGACCCATTACCGGCGCGAATGGGTCCCGAGTCCCGGCATGGGACTGTCGGGAATCTGGCTCGGCGCAGTCGTCGCCGACGCATCCGGTCAGAACTACTGGGGGGTGCGGGGATGCGACGACTTCCTCACCGGAATGACCCACGTCGTGTCTCCGGTCTGCGGCTTTCGCTCGCTTCCGAAAGACCTTGGCGCCGAGGCGCCCCACCTCTATCCGGAGTACTCGACGCTCGACTGGTTCGAGCCGCTGCAGTACGTCGACGATGGTAAGGCGGTGCGGCTATCGTATCCGAGCGGGCGAATCGAACGCGACGCCAACGAGTTTCACTGGTATGACGCCAGCAATCGATGGGAGATCCACGGTCGTACGGTCAGCGACATCGTCCTCACCCACGTGCCCGCCCAGGGCGGCATCGACGACGATGTCTATTACCGCCATGAGCTGATGTACGCCACCGGCAGGGTCGACGGTGTCGAGGTGTCCGGCTACGCACACCAGGACTTCGCGTACGGTCCGCCGAAAAAGGTGTACACCGAACTCCCGATCGCCCGTCACCTGCAAGGCATGTGGGTGTCTTGGCTGCATGAGTTCGACGATGGGCAGTTGGGCGGCGGCAGCTTCTGGCAGGGGCGCGACGGCGTGGCTTTCGGGCCGGGCTATCAGCTGAAAGACGGTGTCACCACGGTGCATACGGATATCGTTGCGAAGCCGACTTTCAACCAGGCCGGAAGGATGTCCGCGCTCGAGGCGACCATCGGCGCCGATTCTTACACCTTCACCTTCGAATCCAGCGGTAGCCCGCTGCACGTCTTCGGTTCCGTGACCGCAATCTCGTCGGGTGCGCGGCCGGCGCGAAGCTGGTGCTGGGTCGAGTACGCCGGAAACATGCTGACACCGGAACTTCTCGACGCGGCCACCGCCGTGTTCGCGCTGGCGCGCGGACTCGGCTGACCACGGATCAGATGAAGTCGGACCCGCCGTCGACGTTGACGGTGGCCCCCGTCACGTAGCCGTTTCGTCGTGACGCCAGATAGGCGGTGACGGATGCGACCTCTTCGGGCAAACCGGCACGACCGACGTCGCAGGGATGGCCGTACGTCCGCTCGACCCATGTCATCACATGCTTGGGATCCGATGAGTCCAGCCCCCCTGCGGCAAGCACTTCCCTCAGCGTCTCGGTGAAACTAGCAGTCACAATGGTTCCGGGACAGACGCAGTTGACCAGGATACCCTCGGCGCCAAGGCTTTTAGACAGGTTCTTGGTGAAACTGGACAGGGCTGATTTGGTGGCCGTGTAAGCCACCAGGCGCGGGCTCTGGCGCTGGATCGAGTGCGCCGAGAGGGTGACGATGCGGGCCCACTCGGCGGCTCGCAACATCGGCAGTGCGGCCCGCACCGAGCGCACAGCGGAGAGCGTTCCCAGTTCGAACGCGGCGTGCCAGTCGTCGTCATCGAGATCCTCGAATGCGCCGGCGTTCGGTCCGACGGTGTGCACCAGGACGTTCAGGCTGTCCCAGGCATGACCAACGGACGCGAACGCCGATGCGATGGATTCGGTGTCGGACATGTCGACGCTGATCGTCAGCACTTCGGGAGCTCCCGCACTGCGGATTTGCCTCGCAGCCGAGTCCAAGGCGGCCTGGCCGCGCGCCATGATCGCCACGGAAGCGCCCTCGGCGCCGAGCCCCTCGGCGATCGCCAGCCCCATTCCCTTGCTGCCTCCGGTGACAACCGCGGTGGCGCCGGCGAAACCCAGGTCCATTGAGCCGTCCTCTGAGGTGCTGTGAAGGGCTACTGGCCCTTGATGATTCGGGGCGCCAGGTGAACGATCTCGCTGACCACTGTCGGGTTGGCGCGCGACATCGCGATCAGGGAAAGCATTGCGTTGGCCACGTCCTCCACCGTAGACATCTCGTCCGGGATCTGACCCCCGTGCGCCCAGGCGCGGTATAGATCGGCCAGCAGGTCCCGGTCGGCTCCGCGCAGGATCTCGGTGTCACAAGTGGGGCCGACGCTGACCCGGATCACGGCGATCTCGGGATGTTCGGCCCGCCAGGAGCGCAAGATCTCGTCGAGCGCGGCCTTGCTCGCGTGATACGCGGCCACACCCGCGCGGGGGCGGCCTACATCGTGGCTCGACGCGATGACGACCGTCGCGCTGTCGGTCAAGTGGGGGAGGGCCGTCCGCAGTACGTGGGAGGCCCCTACGGCGTTGACGGCGTACGCGTGCAGCCAGGTCTCCACATCGGTCTCTTCGATCAGCGCGAACGGCACCACTGCACTGGTGAAAACCACTGCGTCGAGCTTCCCGAAGTTGGCGGCAACGGCGCTGATGACGGATTCGATGGCGCGCGGATCGGACACGTCGAGTTCGTGGGCCGTTCCACCGAGCCGATCAGCTAGTTCCGAAAGGCGGTCTACCCGCCGAGCGGCGAGGGCCACCGCAGCACCCCTGGAGTGGGCGGCAAGGGCCAACGCCTGCCCGATGCCGGACGATGCCCCGATGATCAACATCCGCGTCCCCGCGATGCTGGAGTGCCGGTCGCTCATTGCCTGCTTCCTTTGGATGTTTTCATGATTGACGGCTGCGCCGACACTACCTTGATTCTCGCATATGAGAATCATTATTCTCAGGCGGGCCGGATCGGCCGCGCTCGACTCGGGCAAAACGGCCGGTTCCGGGGCAGCTGTGCTGCCTTTCGTCGATCGGCGCTGACATGTGCGGTGCGACGAACGGGACGCGTGTCCGTCAGCAAAAGAA
The DNA here is from genome assembly GCF_000276825.1 of Mycobacterium paraintracellulare. Taxonomy (NCBI): domain Bacteria; kingdom Bacillati; phylum Actinomycetota; class Actinomycetes; order Mycobacteriales; family Mycobacteriaceae; genus Mycobacterium; species Mycobacterium paraintracellulare. The sequence continues at coordinate 1,828,802 of NC_016948.1, forward strand.
ACCGCCGGCAAACCCGCGGAGGTCACGGGCAAAGTCTGACCAAACTGGGCGGAAGGCTTGTTTGCGATTTGCGATAGCGAATACTCTCGACGAGACGACCTGCTCGGCGGGTAAGGAAGGACGACCGCGTGACGCAAACCGTGGGCGGCCAGCCGTACTTCCACCCGTCCGACTTCGAGATCGACGACGCCCCGTATCCGGTGTGGCAGCGCATGCGTGATGCCCTGCCCCTCTACCACCACGAGAAGTATGGATTCTGTGCGCTGAGCCGATCCGAGGGCGTCGCGCGCGATCTCACCAGTTGCGACGACTACCGCTCGGGCAAGGGCACCATCATCGAAGTCATCCTCAAGGCCTCCCTCCCTGCGAGGTCATGACGTGGCGAATACCGTTGACTCCAACACTGCTACGGGCTCCGTCGAACCGGTTGATGCCAGCGCGTCAACGCTGCTGACCAGGGCCGGGTGGGGGCTTTTCACCGTCGCTTACCTGGCCTTCGCGGTATTGACCGTCGCGACCGTTCAAACGGGCACTCACGGGGATCCCCGCACCACCAATCCCACCCCGGGCCCCGTGCCATATCCGCCCTTCCTCGGGTTCGATAACTGGCCGCTGGTAGTCGCCTTCAGTTCCATTCCGATGGCGCTCGGCCTGATCGGATCGTTGGTGTGGCTCTCGGTGCGACAGCGCAGGCTGCATTGGGCGGTGGTAATCGCGTTCGCAGGCCTGATCACCGGCGCACTGGATCCGTTGGCTAACTGGGCGACGTTCGCGATGTTCGACCCGCGCATGCTGCACTTCCCGCGGTCATGGCCGTATATGAACATCTCGCCCAACCTGGAGCCCGCGTTGTCATTCCTGGGGGGTTACGCGGCCTATTACCTACTCAATGGGCTGGGAATCCTGCAACTGCACGACCGCTTCTTGGATCCTATGGTCCGGAGAACCAGTTGGCTTGCGCGCCATCGGCTTGCCGCGGTTTTCTTCGGTGCGTTCGTGATCGCCATACCGCTCAACGGGTTCGTCCAGTTCAGCTGGTTGAGGTTCGGTATCTTCTACTACTCCGAGGCGGTGGGCCCGACGCTGCGGATCGGCCACATCCATTTCCCGCTCATCATGGCGGTGTACGACTCGTTCATCTTCGCGATGGTTGCCGTCATGTGTGTCCGCGACCAAGGGGGCGAGCTGGTGCTGATCAACCGGATCGCCCGCCGGCTTCCGGCGCGGTCGGGCCGCAAACAGGTCACGCTGACGCGCCAGCTCCTCGTTTCGGCTTCGGCGGGCCTCGTATCGTTCGGGGTACCGCTGGCGGTGTTGTCCGGGCTACGGGTCGCGGGGCTGTCCGCACCCGCATATGAGCAGAACCCGTATCCGAATGTCAAGGTATACGACCCGTATGGGCATCTCGAGGAATCGGGCAAGCCGGGGCCCTTCTACACATGAGCCCGATCCGAAGGGTCCCCCACCAGCGTGTCGAATCGATAATCGCAATTTCGTTGATCGGAGGCAGCGGTGATGACTGACCACGGTTTCGGCCGCCATCGAGTCGTCCACATCGGTACGGGTCTCACGGGAAGAGAAGCGTTGCGGGCCACGATTCTCGATCCGGCACTGGACCTTGTCGGGATAAAGGTGTCGACACCGAGCAAGGTCGGCACAGATGCGGGTCGGCTCTGCGGGGTGGCGGACGTGGGAGTGACGGCCACCGACGACATGGCGGAAATCATTGCGCTAAAGCCCGATTGTGTGTCCTACTGTGCGACGGCGGTGCGGCGGGAGGAGGACGCGATCGCGGATATTGCCGCGCTGCTGGAATCAGGGATCAACGTCGTTACAATCTCGACCATCCCGATGGTCTACCCGCCGGCTGCGCCGAAACACTGGCGTACCGCGCTCGATTCGGCCGCGAAGAAGGGCAATTCGACCCTTTACGCTACGGGTAGCGAACCCGGATTCATAAGCCTCAACCTTCCGACCGCCCTGCTCGCCGGCGCGGGCACCGTCGATTCGTATCGGATGGACGAGTACGCGGTGGACTTGGACAAGTCCTATCCGATCTGGGATGTGTTGCACGAGTCAATGGGTTTCGGCAAGCCGGATGGCCACGTACCCGCCCGGATAGCTTCGGGCAAGGTGAATCACGACTGGGAGGCGGTCGTGCGTTACCTTGCGGACGTACTTGGGATCGAACTCGACCGTGTGGAACTCGACTGGGAGACTCTGCTCGCTCCCGTTGATCTACCAACTGCTGTGGGCGTGGTGCCGTCGGGAACGATCTGCGGGCATCGCTGGCAGCTTTCCGGAGTCGCCAACGACCGGCCAGTAGTGGCAGTCCAATATTTCGCGACGGTGAGTTCGACACCGTGGCCCGAACACTGGCCGAAGCCCTCGCGCGTGGAACAGGGCGGAATGGTCTTTCGTGTCGAAGGAAATCCCAGCATGAGCCTGGAACTGTACCTCGAACCGTCCAAGGAAAATCACGTCAATCCGGGAATCACGGCCACCGCGATGGCCGCGGTGAATGCCATTCCTCGCGTGGTGGCCGCAGCGCCTGGCGTCATCGAATGGCCCCTGGCCGGACCCGAGATCGTTACTCGACTCTCCCGCACCGGACGGTGACCCTATTCGCGCTGTTACACGGCGGGCTGCATTACGGCTCCTGCTGGGATGCGGTCACCACGGAGCTGGCGCGGCGAGGCCATCGCGTGATCGCACCTGATCTCCCAGTCGACGACGACTCGGCCGGGGCGCTGAAGTGGGCGCAAGTGGCGATCGTTGCGATTGAGCGAGAAGCTGACGGCGCATCCGACGACGTTGTCGTTGTCGCGCACTCGATTTCGGGACTTTGCGCACCGGTCATCGCCACGCTGTACCCGGTGCGCCGAATGGTGTTTGTCGGTGGCCTCCTGCCCGTCCCGGGCCACTCGTTCGTCGAACACCTGGCCGCCAACCCCGATGCGATCACATTTCCCGAGCCGCAAGAACAAGGTACCGGACCGTTCGGTCTTACCTGGGAATCGGTGCGGGAAGGCTTTTACCATGATTGCCCGGAATCGATGGCACGTCATGCGTTCAGCGAACTACGGCACCAGGCGTTCACCGTGTTCACGGAGCGTTGCCCGATCAGCCGCTGGCCCGATACGCCGTCGACCTACGTGCTCATGCGGGACGACCGCGCCGTGGGGGAGTCGTGGGCTCGGCGCAACGCGGTCGGCAGGATCGGGGCACGGGTCGTCGAATTGGACGGCGGCCACTCGCCGTTCTTTGCCCGTCCGGCCGAGCTGAGTGCGGTGCTGCTAAGCTTGGACGACCCCGACGTCAGCTGAAATTGCAGCTGCGGTAACAAACTTCGACTCATCTGATGCCAGCCACGCAACCGCGTTCGCGACGTCCGCGGGCATCGTCACCGCGTAGGCAGCAGTTGCTTGGTGAAGCCGTATTGTCGATGAGGGTAACGGCGCGGTCCGATGTTCACCGTCTCGCGAAATCCAGCGCGTTGCGGGGCGCGGTGATCGGCAGATCCAGTGATGTGGCGATGCCGGGAGCCGCATCGATGACGTACGGGATGGCGTTGACAACGCGCATGGCCGTCGCCTCCATGGCGTTGTCATTCGCCGATGCCGCGGTGCCTTCGGTACCGAAGCGAAGGTCACAGTGGATGTGCGGTTCACCCTCGATCACGATGCGGTAAGTGCCGTGTGGCGCCGACGCCCACTGCGGCGCCAGGTCGGGAGCCATGCGGTTGATGTGCTCGATGGTGATCACCGGATGGCCGGCGACTACCCCGGTGGTCTCGGCCCTCACTGCTCCGCAGGTGCCGGCCGGAATCAAGCCGCACGCCACGTGTAGGTCGCGTGGCGTGATCACGCGCTCGTAGCGTTCGGTGATCTCGTCGAGTTCGACGTCGAGGGCGCGGGCGACGAGACCGATCGGTGGTCCCCAGGCGAACTGCTGTGCGCCCTCGAGTTCGAGCATCGGTTTGAAATCCAGTGGGCGACCGAAACCCATGGCGTCGAACATCAGGTACTCGTTGGGATAGGCCGAGTAGTCAAAGATCTCTTGTGCACGGACCGAGCGGATCGTGTTAGACAGGGTGGACAGTATGACGGCGAACTGGTCGCCGGCGAAGCCGGGTTCGATACCGGACGTGTATATCGTGGCGCCGCCGGCGAGCGCCGCGGCCCGCACCTGATCGGCCAGGTTGGGAATCCACCGGTCGGGAAACATCATTCCGGGCGTGTTGGTCGTGACCACATTGATGCCGGCCCTCAAAATGCGGAGATAGTCGCGCACCGCGGCCGCATCCATTTCGTCGCTCATGGCCGCATACACCACGCAGTCGGGCTTGAGCTTGATGATGTCGTCGAGATCGGCGGTGGTCGTGACGCCGATGGGGCCGACCCCGACTACCTCACCGGCGTCGCGGCCCGCCTTCTCGGGACTGTGCACCCATACGCCGACCAGGTCGAGGTGTGCGCGGCGGTTGATCGCGCGCAAGGCGATGCTGCCCACTCCACCGGTGGATATGACTGCGACGCGTAAGATTTGGTCTACCACGTCAATTGCTCCTTCGTAGGGTGCTTTTGCGCTACAGGTCGGGAATTGGCAGGGACGAATTCGGCCCCTGGAGGCCACCGTCGACGATGAAGGTCGAATTGGTGGCATAGCAATCGCGGGTGGACAGATATAGCGTCAGTCGGCCGAGGTCCGCGACGTCGCCGATACGATGCAGGGGCGTCAGCTCCTTCAGCTTCTCCTCGGAGCCCGGCATGAGGTCGAAGCTTGACTGCAGTCCGGTCGTCATAAAGGCGCCCAGGGCGATGGCATTTACCCGGATCTTGGGGGCGAGCTCCTGCGCCATGGCTCGGGTCAGAGCTTCGAGCCCGCCCTTGGCCACGGAATAGGGCAACAATCCACGGATTCCGAATCGACCTGCACCGGAGGAGATGTTTACGATGGAGCCCCGTCCCACCTTCAACATGTGGGGCACCGCGAGCTGGCTCATGATGAAGGCAGAAGTGACGCAGTAGTCGAACGTCTGCCGAAGGTTGTCGTCGGTGAGGCTCAGAAATGGGCCATACGTTGCGAAACCAACGTTGTTGACAAGGATGTCGATTCGGCCGAACTTGTCGACGGCGGTTTGCACCACGCGTTCGCTGTCCGAACGTTTGAGTGCATCGGCAGTGAGCGCGAGGCCTGTACCGCCGGCTAGTTCGATATCCTTGACCGTCGCTTCCACCTCGGACGAAGTTCGTGCCGTGCCAACGATGGTGGCGCCCGCTTCTGCGAGTACCTTGGCGATGCCTTCGCCGACGCCGCGTCCGGCGCCGGTGACTATCGCCACCTGACCGTCCAGCTTGAATTGTTCGAGTGCCATGAGCGCCTCTCCGCACGGGTTTTGGGTTCGCAGCGGCGAATCTACCGTAATGAGAATCAATATTTCCGGTTATCGGAAAGCGCCCTTTAGGGTGTCGTAGAGTCGTTCGTATGCCGCAGCCACAGTTGCACCACGTCGTGTTCGCGATCGGCCTCGAGCGGCTCGACCGCGCTGCGGAGTACCTGAGCGCATTGGGCTTTCAGTTCGAGGCTTTCGAGCTCGAGCACCTCGGCCTGCAAATCCGACTCGACTGGGACCGCGGTTTCGAGCTCATCGCTCCCACCGCGGCTGCACCGACGGACGGGGGCACCGCGGCGGAGTTCTTGTCCCGCAACGGCGACGGCCTGTTCTCTGTCGTGATACGTACCGCGGATTGTGATGCTGGCGAACACATCGCGGCGCGATACGGCGTCAAGTCCGACTTCCGGCAGCGGCACGAAGGTGACGGCTTCGAGCTGACCGAAGTCAAGCTGGAGCCGTTGTTCGGCATTCCGTTGACACTGATGACCACGAATATGGCAGACGGGCAGCCGGTCACCCCTTAGGGTGCGCCAACAGTTCGCTGAGCTGTTGCGCCAGCTCCGACTTCTTGACCTTTCCGCTCGCGGTGAAAGGGAGTTCTTGCTTCGCGGTGACCCAGATGAACTTCGGAACCTTGTACGCCGACAACCGGCCACGCAGTTGCGCCCGCAAGGACTCGCCGTCGAGCGCCGAGTCGCCGCGCGGTACCACCGCCGCCGCGACCACCGTGCCGTGCTCCTCGCTCTCGGCGCCCACCACGTATGCCTCCAGCACGCCGTCGCAGTCGGCCAGCGCCCGCTCGACCTCGCTGGGTGTGATGTTGGTGCCGCCACCCGTCTTGATCAGATCGCCCAACCGACCGGTGAACCTGATCCAACCGTCGTTGTACTCGACGCCGCAGTCGCCCGTCCGGTAGTAGCCGTCTGGAGTGAACACCTCTTCGCGCTCACGTTTGTGCAGGCGTTGCATCAACGAGTATCCGCGAACCCAGATTTCGCCCGGCGCGCCGACGGGCACCGGCCGCCCCGTGTCAGGGTCGACGATCAGATGGTGCAGCCCTTCGATGGATACGCCACCGGTTTCGGACCGCTCGGGCGGCTGCGGCACATAGGGGTCGACCCCAATGTGGTTGCCGCACAGTTCCGTCATCCCCAGCGCGTTAGGTCCCTTGGGTCGACGCGCGGGCGGCACCATCGCGGGCATGCTGGTCCGTTGCACCGAGCTCAGATCGCGTCCAGGAAAATCGGGATGCTCGGCCAGAGTCTTGCCCTGCTGGGGCCAGCCCAGCGTGATCGTCGCCCGGTGGCGCTCCATGAGTTCCAGGGCCTCGGCCGCGTCGAACGCGGGCTGGGTGACCAGCGTTGCGCCGTGGTGGATCACGGCATGCAATCCGGTGATCAGACCTCCCACCCAGAAGAAGGGCATGGCGGTGAACATCACGTCGTCGTGGGTGACCCCATAGGTGAACGTGAGGTTGTAGGTATGCCGCACCAGCGCGCCGTGGGTGTGGACGGGACCCTTCGGGTCTCCGGTACTGCCCGAGGTGTAGATGATCGTCGCGTCGTCGGCCGGCGTTACGCACAGTTCCACATCGACCAGGAAGTCGGTGTCGCTGGCCGACATGTTGCCATCGCCGTCGATCGTTGTCGTCCAGGCCTGATCGGATGGCCCCCACACGGCAACGGTCCGCAGGAACGGCGCTTTGGGTACGGCGATGCGGCCCGGCTCGCGCTGATCCGACAGCCCCGGCAGCGCCTCCCGGAGGCGGGCGAGGAAGTCGTGATTGCGGAACCGCGACCACGTCAGGATCGCGTGCAGGTCGGCATGGCGTGCGGTCCAGGCGAGTTCGGACGCCTGGTAAAAGGTGTTGAGCGGCACCGCGACCGCGCCGATGCGTGTGGTGGCGAACCAGGCCAGGGCCCAATCGACGCTGTTCGGCATCAAGATTCCGACGTGATCGCCCTTGCTTATACCCTCCGCCAGCAGGGCGATCGCCAGCGCAGCCGAGCGCCGGTCGAGGTCGATATAGGTCAATTCCTGACCATCGGCGATGAGGAACGGCTTGTCCCCGAAACGTGCCGCGCAGGATCTCACCAGAGCGGGAATCGTGGGCAAGATCTTCGGGAAGGGCATGAGCGCAGGATAGTAGCCTTTGCAGAAAACGAGAACAAAGGTTCTCATTCGTTGCTTTCGGCCTACAATTCCGCCATGGCCGCAGAAGCGGGGCGTCGGTCCACTGGCGATCGTTTGGACCGGGTCGAATCGAGTCTCGCGATCAGCCAGCTGCCCAGTAGATACGCGATGGCCCTCGACGCCCGGGATCTCAACGCGCTGGTGGCGTTGTTCGTCGACGACGTCGACGCCGGCGCGGAGGGCCACGGCAGGGATGCGCTGAAGCGTTGGTACGACCGGGTACTTCGGCGGTTCTACCGCAGCATCCACCTGATCTGCGGCCACCAGTTCGATTTCATCGACCCTGACCACGCGACCGGATCGGTGTATTGCCGCGCCGAACACGAGGACGGCGACGGGTGGTTTGTGATCACGATGCGTTACGACGACGTCTACGAGCGCCGCGGCGGCCAGTGGTGCTTCGTCAAGCGGCGGGAGCATCCTTGGTACTCGGTCGACGTGACGGAGCGCCCGGGTCCGGAATTCATGCGCTGGCCGACCGACGTTCGGTTGCGTGCGGCCATGCCCCAGCGCATGCCGACGTGGCGGGCCTTCTGGGCCGACGGAGATCCCGCGCTGCCCGAGCGGTTATCGGCGCGCCCATAGCCTCCGGCGCCGGTTGCCTCACGCGCCGACGCGGTTTACAAATCCGTTCGAAACTGACATTCTCACATAATGCAATCGTGCGTTTTCGCCGTTGCAAGCCTGCCGGTGCGCTCGCACCCGTACCACTGAGACCAATGGAGGCCGTCATTTCCGACGACAAAGTGCTCAGCGGCGTCCGCGTGTTGGAGGTCGCGGCGTGGACCTTCGTCCCGTCGGCCGGCGCCGTGCTCGCCGAGTGGGGCGCCGAGGTTATCAAGGTCGAGCCCCGCGAGGGCGGTGATCCACAGCGTGGCCTGGTCACGATGGGCATCGTGGACGAGGGCGGCGGCACGGTCAACTACATGATCGAGATACCGAATCGGGGGAAGAAGTCGATAGGCGTCGATCTGAGCACACCCGGCGGCCAGGACGTCATCCGTAAGCTCGCTGCCACGTGCGACGTATTCCTCACCAGCTATCTGCCGACTCGCCGCAAGAAGATGGGCATCGACGTCGACGACATCAGGGCAGCGAATCCCGGCATCGTGTACGTGCGCGGGTCAGGCCACGGCCCGAAGGGTCCCGATTCGGACAAGCCTGGCTACGACGGCGTCTCCTACTGGGCGCGCGGCGGCATCGCCGCCATGCTCACCGAAGACGGCGACGAGTTGGTGCGGTCGCGGCCCGCCTTCGGAGATCTCCTCGGGGGCATGGCGATCGCCGGCGGGATCGCGGCCGCTCTGTACAGGAAGGCGACCACCGGCCAGGGTTCGGTGGTGGATGTCTCCCTGCTCGGGCTGGCCGCGTGGAACCTCAGCCCCGACGTCGCGGTGAGCCAGATTCACGGTGGCAGCTCGATCCCGAAGTACAGCCACGCCGACGCACCCAACCCTCTGGTGGGGACCTACCGCACCAAGGACGACCGCTACGTCCAGCTGATGATGCTGCAACTCGACAAGTTCTACCCGGAAGCGATGCGCGCCATCGGCCTGCCCGAATTGGTCGAGGATGAGCGGTTTGCCAGTCCCGCAGCACGTTTCGCCAACCGCACGGAACTCATCTCGCTCATGGACGAGGTGTTCGCAAAACGCACACTCGCGCAATGGCGCGAACAGCTGGCCGAACTCTCTGGCGCCTGGGGGGTTGTCCAAACCCCCGGAGAACTCTGTGATGACCCGGCGGTGACCGCCAACGGCTATGTCGCGAACACCGCCACGATGAACGGCTCGCCATACTCGTTGCCCACAAACCCCGTCCAGTTCGACGAACGGGCCGTTGTCCCGCCGGGCGCACCCGAACACGGCCAGCACACCGAAGAGGTCTTGATGGAGGCAGGCTTGGACTGGGACACCATCGCGACCTACAAGGAAACCGGGGCGATCCTATGAGTGCAACGCCATCGCAGATCGCTTCTGAGAATCCTGTTGATTTCGACCCGTTCTCGGACGACTTCTTCAATGGAGCGTTCGACACGTACCGTCGGCTGCGCGACGAGGCTCCCGTTTATTACAACGCAAAGTGGGACTTCTGGGCCTTGACCCGTTACGACGACGTGGCGCCCGCTACCAAAGACTACGAAACCTTCTCGTCTGCCAAGGGCGCCACGCTGGACATGGTGCAGGCGCACGACGATGCGCTGCCGGTGCCCAAAGTGATCATCTCGATGGACCCGCCCGAACATCAGAAGATGCGCCGGCTGGTGAGCAACGTGTTCACCCCCCGCGCCATCGCCGCGCTGGAAGACATGGTGCGCGAGAAGGTCTACGAGCGCATTCATGCGCTCGACCCGTCCTCCTTCGACGTGGTAGCCGACTTCTCGGCCCTGTTTCCGAACGAGGTCATCACCACCATGCTGGGAGTGCCGAAGCAGGACCGCGACCAGATTCGTCTCTGGCTCGATCTGCTGCTTGAACGGCGCCCCGGTGAGATCGCCACCACCGCAGAGGGTTTCGAGGCCTCGACGAAGACGGGGATCTATTACTACAACCTGGTGCAGAAGCGCCGTGCCGAACCCTGCGACGACATGATCAGCCGGCTCATCGAGACCGAGATCGAGCGAGACGGGCAGGTCGAGAAGCTCACCGATGTGGATATCACCGGCTTCGCGACCATGCTCGGGGGAGCGGGCGCGGAGACCGTCACCAAGCTCATCGGCAATGCCATGGTCGCCTTCGCCGACTTTCCCGACCAGTGGCAGAAGTTGCAGAAGGACCGTAGCAAGATTCCGGCCGCGATCGAAGAGTTGCTGCGCTACGAAGCGCCGTCACAGTACCAGGTCCGCACCGCTACCCGCGATGTGACGTTGCACGGCAAGACAATTCCCGAGGGTAGCGCCGTCCTGCTCGTCACGGGTTCAGCGACGCGCGATGAGCGGATGTTCCCTGATCCTGACCGATTGGACATCGACAGGGAGCGCAAAATGGGCTTCAATCTCGCCTTTGGCTACGGCATACACAGTTGTTTGGGGGCCGCGTTGGCGAGGATGGAGAGCCGCATCGCCCTAGGCGCGCTGCTCGATCTCCTCCCCGAGTACGAAGTCGATCGCAGCGGGTTGCGGCGGGTGGCAATGTCCAATGTTTGCGGGTGGTCCAATGTCCCCGTGCGCAGAATTAGATGAAGTGTTGCGGACGCCGACATTGGCCAGGCGGTGATCGAATTGGCCGACCTCGCCGACGCCGGCGACGTGATCGCCGGAGAATTGCTGGCGTGGCTGTACGCGCGGCTGGCGAGATACAAGTGCCTCGGTCGATTTCATTCACGCGGTGCCTCCCGCGCACCGACGCGTGAAAGTTGAACAAGCATCAGCTCGCCCGAGAACTCGAATCGTGCAACAAGAGCCGGGGTCGGCGAGCGTGAATGGGCTGGAGTCGAGCTGACAGCACACAGTCGACGGAGGCCCAGGGCCGGCCGCTGCGATCCGACGCTAAACGCGATCGAATCCCAAAGATGATCGTGCGCGACGTCAGGGGAACGTCACGACGACCTTGTCCGCGGCGCCGGGGGTGGCCGCCAGCCGCAGTGCCTCCTCGACGTCATCGAACGGAATTGTGTGGCTGATGATGACGGCGTACTTCTGCCAGTTGGCCACCAGATCCTTTGTCACCTCGAAGATTTCGTCCGGGTATCCACAGGATCCGACGATCTCGATTTCGTTGCCCATCACGTTGAGCAGCTCCACGGACACGGGTTCCTTGTGGACGCCCACGATGGTCAATCGCGCGTCCCGCTTCGCCGCCGACAGGACGGTGTCGACGACGGCGTTCGCGCCAGCAGCGTCGAGGTAGACATCAGTCCCGACCCGACCGCCGAACATCGACTCGCCCTCGCCGTGCAGTTCCAAGAGCCGGGTGACGACGTCCTCCTCGGTGGGATCTATCACGGCGTTGGCGCCGACCTGCAGCGCCTTTTCGAGACGGCCCGAAATTGGGTCGACCACGACCACGTGGCCCACGCCGAGCGATTTGAACGCCAGTATTGCCCCGAGGCCCACCGGTCCGGCGCCGAAGACGACGACCTTGTCTCCGGTTCGAGGGTTGCAGCGATTGGCGCCGTGCAGGGCGACGGCCATGGGCTCGTTGAGCGCTGCGACCTCCCACGGTATGTGGTCGGGTATGACCTCGAGACTGCGTCCCCGCGCCGCGTTCTCGATGAGTAGGTACGGTGCCAACGCCCCTGTGGTGCCGCCGTTTCCGATGATGCCGCTCGGGGCGCTCATCGGGTTGACGACCACGTGATCGCCGACCTGGATCCCTACGACGTCCGCGCCCACCTCGACGACTTCACCGGCGGGTTCGTGGCCCAGAGGCATGCGACCCTGCATCGGTGGGACCCCGCCCATGGATATGTAAATCCCGTCGGACCCACACACGCCGCAGGCACGCATTCGCAACAGGACGTCGTTCGGTCCGGTTTGCGGCTTCGGAACATCGAGTAACCCCGTCTCGCCGACGGCAATGACTGTCGCTTGCTTCATGGCATCGGCCGATCGCCGTCAACGCGCGCAGGATCGGCCGCCCCCATGGCGAAGAAGCTCTCCATTACGGGCTGCATCACGCGGTTGACGAGTTCGATCCGGGGACCGATCAGTCCTTTGCAGTACGCCCAGAGCGTTTCGCCTTCGGGGGTTAGACCCCGCCCCTCGACAGCAAAGTGATTTGCTCGCAGCGCCGCGATGTCGTCATCGATGTCGTCGGACCAGTATCCGAGGTGGTGTAGGCCCGAGGTCGAAGGGGTCCACAGGGTGTTGGGAACGGCCTGGACGAGTTCCAGTCGTGGTTCGGTCAGTGAGAACGCCAGCCGTAGGGGGATGGTGTCGACCCGGCCGTCGAGTTCGACCGTCTGGTCCACCTCGAAAGCCTGAGTCCACCGGTGACCGACTACGTCGGTGAGGAAAGCCATCTCGGCGTCGAAGTCTTCGACGACGAGTCCGCAGTGGTACAGATCGTCTGCCTTCATTCTCGTTGCCCTTCTTCCATTTTCATTGCCTTTCTTCGTGCGCGTTGTGGGACGGCGTTCAGATGGACGCGAGTAGTTGCCGCGCCGCTTCGATGCCGGGACGCAGTCGCTCGGCTGCCCCGGTACCGGCGAGGGCCGCCTCGCGTTGCGGCATCTCCAGGCCGACGACGACGTCCCTGGGGAGCTCGGCCAGGTACTCCTTGAGGGGCACCTCACCGGCGCCGGGGACCAGTCGCTCGTTCATGGCCTCGAAGTTGTAGTCGTCGAATCGGCTGGTCATAGTGGTATCGGACAGCTGGATGTATCCGATGCAGGCCGCCGGAATTTCTGCGAGGTCTGCGGGTCGCGTGCCCAACCGGGCGATGTGCATGGTGTCGATCAGCAGGCGGAATTCGGGCCGGTCGACGTACTCGACCACCGTCATGCCCGTGCGGAGGTCACCGATGGTGAAGCCCGGCACGACCTCCGTGACTGTACTCATTCCACGCTGGGCAGCCATCTCGGTGATCGCGGCGAACTCGTCGCAGCTTCGGCGTAGATCGGGTTCGAAGCTCACGACATTGACCTTCTGGGCGCCGAGCTCGGCCATCAGGTCGAGATCGGCTGCCAGACTGGCGGAGTCGCGTTCGGGCAGGATCAGCAGTCCCTCGCCCAACGAGATTTTCACACCGGTATCGGCCAGGGCGGCGATCACCTCGCGCCGCAGACGTGTGTCGTCCTTGAGCGAATACGTCGGGTAACCCAATTCGGGCAGCGGCACCCCGTACAGCGCCGTGGAGATGTAGTGGCAGCCCAACTCCGCAGTGAGAGAGATGAATTCGAGTGGCGGCATGCCGAAGATGCTCAGGAATTCGATGCCCAGCCGGTCCATGGTGTACTCCGATCGGTGTGATTTCTCAGGCGCCCAGCATGATGAGGCCGCCATCGACGGCGAGCAGTTGGCCGGTGATGAATCCAGACCCCTCGCCGACTAGGAAAACCAGCAGCGGAGCAAGGTCTGTGGCCGGGTCGCCGAGGGCTCCGCGCAATGGGATGGCCAACTTCAGGTTCTCGTCCATGAACGCCGAACCTTCCGGACCGAGAAAGCTACGCAGGCGGTCGGCTCCGGGCGTCTGCATCGCCGGCGCGATCGCGTTCACGGTGATGCCTTCACTGCCCCAGGCCTTGGCGGCGGAGCGCGTCCACGCGTGTACCGCTCCCTTCGTGGCCGCGTAGACCGCCGAGATGGGACTGCCCATGACCGCTTCTGCGGAGCCGAAATTGATGATCCGGCCTCCTGAGCCCTGCATGATGCGGTGAGCGGCTTGATTGACGTGAATGGTCCCGCGCACATTGATCGACACGAGCCGATCGATGTCCGCGTCGGTAATCGTTCCCGCGATGCCCGGTAGCCACAGGCCGGCGGCATGAATGACGGCGTCCAAGCCCCCCATGGCTGCCGCCGCTGCGTCGACCGTCTCGTCCACGCTGTTGACACTGGTGACGTCGCAGCGAAGCCAGGAGGCTGGGGATCGCTCGGGAGCCGGCGCCTCATGGAAGGTGGCGACAACGTCGGCGCCGGAATTCACGAAGACGTCGACGATGGCCGCGCCGATGCCCGTGGCCGCGCCGGTAACCAAGACTCGTCTGCGACCGGATATGTTCGCACCTGTCCCGGGCATGTCACGGAGTCCCTTCAAGTTCGATGTCGAAGGCGGCTAAGTACTCGTCGAACACGGGCCGGATCCCGTCGACGGTCAAGCCGTACTGCTCCAATGAGTAGGCGGCAGAACCGAACCGATCTTGAGGATGTTCGGCAAGCCATCGACGCATCCGCTGAACGGTGTCATCGGTGAGTTCATCGCCGGCCCAGTCGTACAGACTGCGCATCACTGAAATCGGATCACGCATCATCTCCGAGTAGTACATGTCGAAGAAGCGGTCATCTCCGATGCGCTCGCGGACTCGAAGCGGGCGGGTGACGTGCGCGCGCATCTGATCCGTGGCCTTGCGGCCGAGCGCGCGGCGGTCGATGTCTGCTTCACGCATCACCACCTGCTGGGGCATCATCAGCAGGTTGCACAGCGAACCCGTGGCCTTGAACGGGTCACGATGGGCCCAAATCATACGCACGTCGGGGAATACGGTCAGCAGGGTTTCGATGTGCACCGCATGCGACGGCATTTTCAAGTTCCAGGTGCCAGGCGCCTTCGACTGCAGGATTTGCAGCACCAACTTCTGATACTCGTAAGTGCTCGTCATGTCCGCTTCGCCGATGAGCCACTCGGAGTATCGAGCAGTGGGCTGCCATGATTCCCACGACAGGGCCTTGAAATCGGCGGCGTGGATGAACATGTCCTCGGTCGGACCATCGGCGTCTTCCCAGTGCGGGATGGCAACTTTGGCCTTCCGCACCATCTTCAGCATCGCCTGCTGCTCTTCAAGGAGGGCCAAGCATCGCGGATCACTCTTCAAAGTTGCAGTGGTCGCGGGCGGCACCGGGTGGATGCACTCCCAGTGCAGCAGCGAGCGGCGTGCCGGGTCTTCGCCCAGTAAATAGCTGATCACGGTGGTACCTGTGCGCGGCATCCCAAGGGTGACGAGGGGCCGTTTGATCTCCTGCTCGCGCACTTCGGGGTGGCGCTTCGCGTAGTCGTGCACTTCCAGGCGGCTCGCGAGGACCCGCGCGAAGTTGCTGATCAGGTATTCGCGACCGGAGTCGGTGACCAGCGGCGAGGAGTGAATTTCGTCGAGCAGGATCGCCAATCCTTCGCGCCAGGAATCGGAATCGATTTCGTGTAAACCGCTGCGCTGCTGCGCGAGGCGCAGGACGTCATCGGGGCTGCGGACCGCACGGTAATCCACCGCGGACGGCGTGTCGGTGCTCATACCGTCAGGTACCCTCCGTCGACGGCGATGGTGGCCCCAGTGATGTACCGGGCCGGTTCACTGCACAGGAAAAGCACTGCCGCCCAACAGTCTTCAGGCTTTCCTGGACGCCCGAGCGGAGTATGGAATCCGATTTCAACATCGACGACTTGCGGGAGATTGATACCGGGGTCGCTCAGTCGCGTGTGGATGAGGCCAGGTGCGACGGCGTTGACGCGGATGCCGTCGTTGCACCAGCGTCGCGCGAGATTCCACGTCAGTGCGGTGAGTGCCGCTTTCGACGATCCATATCCCGGTGACAGGATCGCCGAGCGGAAGGCCGACATCGAGGTGGTGTTGACGACGTTGGCTCCGCCGGGTGCCGTGCTGCTCTTGAGCAGACCCTCGCATGCCATAGTCAAACGCATCGCTCCGAAGAGGTTCTGCGTCAGGGATAGGGCGAAGCCCTCGGGGGTCCATTCATCCTTCCACTCCGGGAATGGACCGCCCGCGTTGTTGACCAGGATGTCCAGTTCTCCAAGCGACGCGGCGAGGTCGTCGACTGATTTTTCGTCGCGGATCTGGCATTGCCGGTAGGTGAATGCGCTCAGGTCATCGTCATAGTCTTCGGTGGAGGCACGGGTCCCGGTGATGGTCACGGCGGCACCCGCTTTGGCGAATTGGGTGGCAATCTCCTGTCCGATGCCGCTCGTGCCACCGGTGACGAGAACCTTGGCGCCGGCGAAGTCGAAGGTGACCGCGTTCATGCCGATAATCCTTTGATGGAGTGCTGGATCCAGGCCTTCACCCAGAAGTTGTCTGCATCGCTGAGCAGACGCTCGTGTGCGGCAATGGCGACGTCCTTGGCGGCCGCGTTGGTGT
Source organism: Mycobacterium paraintracellulare (assembly GCF_000276825.1). Taxonomy (NCBI): domain Bacteria; kingdom Bacillati; phylum Actinomycetota; class Actinomycetes; order Mycobacteriales; family Mycobacteriaceae; genus Mycobacterium; species Mycobacterium paraintracellulare. The sequence continues at coordinate 1,845,141 of NC_016948.1, forward strand.
CGTCGCCGGCCAGAATTAGATCGGTTAGGTGCAGCGCCTCGACCGCCTGGCCGGCGTCTAAACGCGAGCGGGCGGCCGCGACGAGCCTTTCGGCGCCAGCGGCCGCCACGACGTCCGGCGCGACCGACCACGGCGGGATGGGGAACAGCTCGGTGGTGGAGCGGTGGTGGAACCAGCCGCCGTAGAGCTCCCAGATGGCGCGGGAGTTCCACGTGGTCCGCCCATAACCCTCGCCGACGTCGAAACGTTCGGGCAGCCGGATTTCGTTCATCAGGCTGTAGATATCGGAGCCCGACACCATGGCATCGATGACGCGGTCGTGTACCCACTGCATGGCATCGCGCATGGCGGTGACCTCGGTCGCGATAAGGTCGGCACCTTCGATGGGGTCAAAGTGCCCGGTGATGAGGCGATCGGGCTGCAGGGACAGCACCAGATCGAGCGCCTCGATGTACTGGATCGGATCGCGATACCGATCACCGCGGATCGTCACGAGATTTGGCACGTGACCGAACAGCGGGCCAAACAGGTTACCGGTGAACAGGACTCGGCTGTCTGGTAACCATGCGACCAGTGCATCGGTGGTTTCGCCTCCGGGCGTCCAGTGCAGGTCCACTTGCCTCCCGCCGACGTTCAGACCCAGGTGACGATCGAACGTGATAGTCGGTTCAGGAAAAGACATGTCGAAGAGCGACATGTCGACGTCCTTGAGGTGTTCGAGGGTTGCCCTGGTGAATTTCTCGAAGGCGAAGGCGGTGTTGCGCACACGGGCCGGCATTAGTCGTTCGTTGTCGTCGCGCCAGTAGTAATAGTTGGCGTGCATCACCACCGCCGTGTCCGGGTCTCGGAGCGCGGCCGCTCCGCCCCAGTGATCAGCGTGGCCCTGCGTGACGATGATCGTGTGGGTCGGCCCCGGCACCGCCTGGTAGGCGTCGCGATGCAGTGGCCCCTCGTAGAAAACTCCGGTGTTGATGATGATCCGCCCGCTGCCGGTCTCTACGGCATAGGTGTTCGACACTCCCGGTGACATCCAGATGCCATCGCCCAGCGACGTCGCTGGCTGACCCGATGCGGCAGCAATCGCCTCGACGCCGGGTCGGCGGTGATGAATTGACCCCATACGCCGTACTTCCTCTCCGCCAGCCGCGCGGCGTGGTTCAGCCGGCCGGACTTTGCTATATTGAATATTCGATATAGCATCGATATCATGACACCGAGCGTAACCTTGGATTCCCAACCGCGTCAATCCGTTTCGCCACCCACCGATCGGGTGGTCGCCGTCATGAGCCTGCTGGGTGGTGCCCCCGACCGTTGCTTCACGGTGACCGAAGTCGGCCGAGCGTTGGAGATCAGCAGAGCGACCGCACACGCAGTGCTGAATGCATTGGCCGTTCACGACTGGGTAATCCGGGACCCCGAGACCGGTCAATTCAGTTGCGGCCCGGCCATCGAGGCATTGGCTCGTCCTTCCGGAGCAGGACGACGGCTCGTGCGGGCCCGCCTGGCCGAACTGGCGACTGAACTTCAGATGCAAGTTCTGCTGGTACGGCGCAACGGAACCGACATGACGGTGATCGAGACCGCCGGCCAGACGGCGACGGCTGCCCAGGTAGGCCTTGGCTTCCACATCCCGTTCCTGGCCCCTTTCGGCCGCGAGTTCGTCGCGTGGGCCGATGACCAAACGCATGGAGCTTGGCTCGCACGCTTGAAATCGGCGAGGCCCGAATTTCGTTCTCGCATGGACGAAGTACTGGCCGACGTACGCGACCGCGGCTACGCCATCGAGCGTCTGAGCCCTGAATGGCTGCGGGTGCACACTGCGCTTCAAGCGCTGAGCGGGCATGGTGACATCGACATCGTGACCACCAGCCTCGCCACTGCCATCGCCGACGGCACCGTGGTCGACTTCCTAACCGCGGAGCTTCCCCCTGGCCAATTGAATGAAGTGGCCATGGTGATGGCCCCGGTGCGGAACAGCGACGGCGCGGTCGTCATGTCGGTCTCGGCGATCCCCTTCGCGTCGCTGGAAGCGACCGCCGTGAAGGAGTTAGGTCAGCGAATGTGTCACGCCGCCGCCGAACTCGAAACGGTCATTGCTCGCTACGAGGCGACGTAAATGCGGCACCGGACAAATTCCCGTGTGAGCTGACCGTCTCGCCAGAATTTTCTAGTGTCGTGAGTCATCAATTCGCTTGCAGTAGTTCACGGCGGGTCCACGCCCTCAACTGCTCACGCTAGGCACTAGACAAAGCCACAGACGCAGCAACGGGGCCCGGCACACGCCAAGCCTACGATCCGAATGCGAGTTAACGACTCTCGACACTAGCGCCTCTTGAGTCCGTCACTCAGGAATCCCCGCACGACGTGGGCACGGACGAAGTCGGCGACCACGTCGTCGTCGCCCATGTCGAGATAGGGCGACGGGGTGGTGAACAACGAGAACAACATCCGCGCGAACCACTCGGTCGCCGACCGGATGTCAAGGTCACCGCGGACCTCGCCGGTCAGCCGCGCCGCGGAGACATACGGTGCGAGAAACTCGCTGCATTCCCGCAGGAGGGTCGACGCATTCTTGGTCAACATCAAGCTGACCTCGTCCTGGTCGAAATACGATTCGGGCTCCACGACTCGGCGCGCCTGAGCGACGAAAACGCCTGCACGCGTTAGCTTTTCCTCCAGCGTGCTGCCGCCGTGCCGATCGATCGCCGTGGCCAGCCTGCGATAGAAGCGCTGGGACGCCGCCTCCGCACAGCTTTCGACGATCGTCTCCTTGTCCCGGAAGTACTCGTAGAACGTGCTCCTGGACACATCCGCGACACGTGCGATGTCGACGATCGTCGTCTTCCGCAACCCGTGCGTGCGGAAACAGGCGAACGCAGCCGAGATGAGCACCTCGCGGGTGTCGACCGCCGTCGCGTACGTCATCTCGATTCCCGGCTTCCCCGCTCAGCGATCGGGCGCGAGGATCAGTCCGCTCGTCGGAACGCCTGTACCCGACGTGACCAGCACGTGTTCGACGTTGTCCACCTGATTGTGGGACGTGCCGCGCACCTGTCGGACGCCCTCGGTGATGCCGTTCATGCCGTGAATGTAAGCCTCGCCGAGCAACCCGCCGTTGGTGTTGATCGGCATCCGGCCGCCCAGCGACAGTTCTTCGACCGAGACGAAGTCCTTGGCTTCCCCGCGGCCGCAGAATCCGAGCTCCTCGAGTTGAGTGAAGACGAAAGGCGTGAAGTGGTCGTAGAGGAAAGCCGTCGAAATGTCTTGCGGTTTAAGACCGGAATCCCGCCACAGCTTGTCGCCAACGACTCCCATTTCGGGCAGGCCGGTGATCTCCTCGCGGTAGTAGCTGGTCATCACCTCGCCGTCGTAGGCGGCTCCTTGCGCGGCGGCCGTGATGACGGCGGGCGGCTTGGCCAGGTCGCGGGCGCGCTCGACGCTCGTCACCACCATGGCGACACCCCCGTCGCTTTCCTGACAACAGTCGAGCAGCCTCAGCACGGGCTCGATGATCCACCGCGATTGTTGGTGCTGCTCAAGGGTTATCGGCTTCTGGTAGAACCAGGCGTCGGGGTTGTTCGCGGCGTGCTTGCGGTCGATGACCGAGATCTTCCCGAAATCGGCGTTGGTGACGCCGTATGTGGTCATATAGCGCTGCGCGTGTAACGCGACCCAGGCGGCCGGCGTCATGAACCCGAACGGCGCATAGGGAGCCATCCACAGCGGCGTCACTCCCGGCTGACGGCCGGCGCCACCGAAGCGGAACCCGGAGCGCTCGTTGAACGCTCGGTAGCACACCACCGCCTCCGCCACGCCCGTCGCGACCGCCATCGCGGCCTGCATCACCGTTCCCGCGGCGGCGCCACCGCCGTGGGGGACCCTGGTGAAGAACGTCAGGTCCCGGATCCCGACATTGCGGGCGACCTCGATCTCCTCGTTGTCGTCGACGCTGAAGGTGACCATGCCGTCGATGTCGGCGGGACGAAGACCGGCGTCGCCTATGGCGGCTTTGACTGCCTCGCAGGCCAGTTGCATCTCGCTGCGGCCCGATTCCTTGGAGAACTCGGTTTGCCCGATCCCGACGAGCGCGGCCTTGCCGCCAATCCCGCAGGAGCCCCTGTTCATGCATCCACGCCTTCGAGCAGGCTGAGCACCGCGGTTCCCGAGACGTGGTCGCCGAGGCTGTTGGCGCCCCTGAACGTGACCTCGATGAATCCTTCGCCGTCGGCCGACGATTTGTCCGTGACCGATCCGGTGAAGCGCATCGGATCATTCGGGTAGGCCGGGACGCCGAGGCGAATGGACAACTTTTTGATCATCGCCTCGGGGCCCGCCCAGTCATGAAGGAACTTCACGCAAAGCCCATTAGTCGTCAGGATGTTCAAGAAAATGTCTTTGGATCCCTGGGAATTCGCAAAGTCGCGGTCATGGTGCACGGGCATGTAGTCGCGGGACGCGATGGCCCCGGCGACGATCAGTGTGGTGGTCACCGGGACGTCCATCGGGGTGACTTCCTCGCCCACGTTGATGGAATTCCATGCGCGCGTGGTGGTGCGGTCGACGGTGGAGGTCATGCGTTTCCTTCCGGGTATGTCGCGCCGAGCCGGGCGAGTTGTTGGGGGGCAGAGCCGAGCGAGAGCTCGATCTGCTTGGCCCACAGGAAATAGCGATGAAGCGGGTAGGTGACGTCGATGCCCATGCCGCCGTGGACCTGTTGGGCTGATGCGACGACCCGTGCACCCGCCTCGGCGGCCCAGAATTTGGCGATGGCGGCCTCGCGGGCGGCGGGTCGGCCTTCCGCGATCAGCCACGCCGCGTGCCAGGTGGTCCACCGAATCGCCTCGACGTCGATGAATGCATCGGCCAACCGCTGCTGCACGGCCTGAAATGAGCCGATCGGCCTGCCGAACTGCTCGCGCTCGCCGGTGTAGGACGCCGCGATCTTCAACGCGCGCTCGGTCACCCCGACCTGCATGGCGCACAGTCCGACGAGCGCCCTGGTGTACAGCGAGTCGACGGCATCCCGGCCACCGGCCTCGTTGAGTCGGAGCGCGACGGCCCCAGCGAACTCGACGTCGGCGTAGGGCTCACCGTTGGTGGTGATTGCCGGTGTGACGACGACGCCCTCGGTGGCCGTCTCGACGACGAACAGGCCCGGTCCGTCGTCCGCGCGTGCCGAAACCACGATGGCGTCGGCAAGCTGCGCTGCGGGCACGAGTTCCTTGACGCCGTCCAGGATCCAGGCGTCGCCATCGGGCCGTGCGGTGGTGCGTGGGGCGGCCGGGTCGGAGCTTCCCGGTTCGGCGAGCGCGGCGGTCAGTATCGTGCTTCCGTCCACCACCTTCGGTAGGTACCGTCGCTGAGTGGTCGAGTCACCGTGCCGCGCAATCGTATCCGCGCCGAGCACCAGGGTCGCATAGACCGGCACCGGCGCAACACTCCAGCCCACTTCCGCGAGCAGCACGCCGAGGTCGAGGAAGCTGCCACCGCTGCCGCCAACCGATTCGGGTAGCGCGATGCCCAGCAAGTCCGACGCCGCCAGCTCACGCCACAGTGCGGGGTCGAAACGAATCTCGCCCGATTCCAACTCGGTGAGGTGCTCGGTGGTGGCGCGGTGCTCGAAGAGCTGGCGGGCCACCTTGCCGACGGTCTCTTGTTCTTCGGTGAAGGAAAAATCCATGTTCGCCTGGTGCCTCGTGTTCAGCGGGCGGGCCGGAACTGGTGCAGCACCAGCTCGTCCCCGCTCGGGATTGCTTCGAACGTCTCGTAGAAGACCTCGACGGGCATACCGACGTCGATGGCCGCCGGTTCGATATCGCACAGGTTCGACACGATGCGCACACCTTCGTCGAGCTCGATCAGTGCCACGACGTAGGGGTATTGGAGGAAGGGGAGCGGCGGGTATTGCGGCATCACGAAGCTGTAAACCGTTCCGCGCCCGGTTGATTCGATGGAATCCCAGTTGAGCGACTGGCAATTTCCGCACATCGGGCGGGGCGGCACCCGCAACGTCTTGCAGTCGGCGCAGCGCTGGATCAGCAGCTTGTGGTCCTTGAGGCCCGACCAGAAGAATTCGGTGTCCGGGCTGATCGACGGAGCAAGTCTGGTCGCCATCAGCTTCCCGTCTTGAATCGCAGCGTGCGGAACCATTGGCGGCCGATGACTTCGCCGTTCTGATCGCGGTAGGTGGTCACCCACGTGACGAAGAATCCTTTGCCCATCGCGGTCGTCTTCTCGTCGGAGATCGAGTCGAACACCGTCTCACCGGTGATCTCGTCGCCGACGCGGGGATAGCGTTCGATCTCAAACTCAGAGTTCGTCGCGATGATGCCCGTGTAACCGGCGTCGGAGAGGAATTGCAGCGGGTTCGTCTTGATCTCGATCGGCACGCCGCCGCGCTCATGGATGCCGGCGAGCTTGGGCGGCGGCATCGTCCAGCTCTGCAGCATCACCGGCGGGGAAACCAGGCCACCGTAGCGGGAGTTCTCCGCGAACTCGGGATCAAGGTAGGCGGGATTCATGTCGTCCAACGCGTACGCCCAGTGCCGGATCATCGCGGCGTTCACCGGATCAGGGGCGCGGGAGGGTCTGCCGACTCCGTCGGTGGGCGTCCCGATCAACGCGTCGAGGCGCTCGCGCAGGTCGTCTTTGGCTAGCTCTGTCACGTGGATTTCTCCTTTCCGGAGGCCCGCACGTCTCGGGGTGCGCGGGGCATCCCGAGGCCGGCCATAGCGATGATGTCGCGTTGAAGTTCGTTGGCTCCGCCGCCGAATGTGTTGATGACCGCCAGCCTGTAGGCGCTCTCCAGCTCGCCCTTGAGCGGAGCCGCCGAGTCCTTGCGGACACCCGCCTGCCCGACGACTTCGAGCAGCTCGCGGGCGACCTGTTGAGTGAGTTCGGTGCCGAAAACCTTTGCCGCCGAGGCCTCGCCCATACCGAGGGCACCCGAGCTCATCGTCGCGTTCACGCGCAGGTTCAGCAGCCGGTAGGCGGCGACCTGCGCTTCCACCCGGGCCAGGGCCTGCTGCACCCAGGGCTGATCGATGACCATGCCGTCGTCGAGCGGTGTCGTCGACGCCCACTTGAGCGTCTTGGCGAAGAGCGGCTCCAGGGCACCGAGGTTGCCCAGGGCGGCGCGTTCGAGGTTGAGCTGGTTCGTCACCAGCGTCCAACCCTGGTTTTCGCCGAGCACGATGGCGCTCTCGGGTACCCGGACGTCATCGTAGAACGTGTAGTACGTGGACACCCCCGGCATGGTGTGTAGCGGCTTCCAGGAGAACCCGGGCGAGTCCGTCGGCACGATGAACAGGGTGATTCCCTTGTGTTTCTTGACGGTTGGGTCGGTGCGCGCCGCCAACCAGATGTAGTCGGCGAACTCCGCGCCGCTGGTGAACATCTTTGAACCATTGATGACGAACTCGTCGCCGTCCCTGACCGCGGTGGTCCGCAGCGAGGCGAGGTCGCTCCCGGCGCCGGGCTCCGAGTAACCGATCGCGAAATCAACGGTGCCCTTGAGGATCGCCGGGAGGAACTTGGCCTTCTGCTCCTCGGTGCCGTACTGAATGAGCGTGGGGCCCACAGTGTTTAGGGTGACAAACGGCAACGGTGCGTTGACCCTGCGCGCTTCCTCCGAGAAAATGTACTGCTCCAACGCGGTCAGCCCGCCGCCACCGTATTCGACCGGCCAGGCGACGCCGAGCAACCCGGCATCGCCGAGCGCCCGCCGGCACTCGGTCATCGCGGCGCCCCCCTCGGTGAGGTTGGCGACGGCGGCGCGGCGCTCCGGGGTCATCACCGCCTCCAGGCGCGTCCGGTAGTCCTTTCGGAGCTGCTCCTGTTCGGGCGTGTAGTCGAAGTCCATCAGTTGCCCGCCCCCAGTCGGATTGGCATGCGTTTCACGCCCGGCACCATGGTTGCGCGCAGCCGGGTCACGTCACCGGTGAGCTCGATCGTGGGAAAGGCGCCCAGTAGCACCTCAAACATCACCCTGGCTTCCAGGCGCGCGAGCTGGGCGCCAAGGCACGCGTGCTCCCCGGCCCCGAACGCGATGTGCGGGTTGGGATTACGGGTGATGTCGAACTCTTCGCAGGTGGGCCCAAAGATCTCTTCGTCGCGGTTGGCGGAGCCGTAGAGCATGACCACTGTGTCGCCCGCCCTGATCTGCTGGCCGCGGATCTCGACGTCCTCGGTCGCGCGGCGGGCCATGTGGGTGACCGGGCTGGTGAATCGCAGCATCTCCTCGACCGCGCTGGGCAGCAGCGACGGGTCCGATCGCAGCAGCGCGAACTGGTCGGGGTGGTCGATCAGCGCCAACGTGCCCAACGCGATCAGGTTGCGTGTGGTTTCGTTGCCGGCGACCAACAGCAGGAAGGAGAAGTTGAGCAGATCCGCGTCGGTGAGCCGCTCGCCGTCGACCTCGGCCGCGGCCAGGATGCTCAGCAGGTCGTCCTGCCCGCTGACCTCGCCGGACCGCCGCGCGGCGATGAGCTTGGTGAAGTATTCGTACAGCTCACCGAGGGCGACGATCGAGTCCAGTTCGATGTCCGGGTCGGCGGTGCCGACCGCCGCGTCCGACCACGCGCGGAACTGCTCCCAGTCTTCGGGAGGGGCACCGAGCATCTCGGCGATCATCCGGGTGGGAAGGGGCGCGGCGATCTCCTCGGCGAACTCGTACTCTCGCGACGGCTCGACACTGTCCACGATGCCCTTCACGATCTGGCGCACCTTGGGCTCGAGCAACTGCACCTGCCGGCGGGAAAAGCCGGAGTTGATGAGCTTGCGGAGCTGCCGGTGGCGGGGAGGGTCGGTGAAAATGAGGTTGCCTTCCTGAACGGGTTCAGGCTGGCTGGGATCCGGAATCGTGATGCCCTTCGTCGACGAGAAGGTCAGTGGGTGGCCCGAAACGTAGCGGACGTCCTCGTACTTCAACAGCGCCCAGAAGTTCGTGACGTCGTTCCACACCACTGGCGTCGTGTTGCGGAGTTCCCGGTAGACCGGGTAGGGATCGCCGGCGTAGAAGTCCGGAGAGTGCAAGGGAACAGTAGTAGTGGGCACCGCATGCCTTCCTTGGACACTGGGCTGGCCGGACAGATAACGCAAGAATGTCCGTTTCCATGCTGTCTACAGGAGAGCCAGATCATCTGTCAATCGCCGCATATTGGGCTAAAACTGGCTCAAATTAGCCGTTGACGGCGTCGCGGTCGGCGTGTACACACAGGTTGAGTATGTAAGTTATCTCGGTGGCGTCGCCCGCGCTGCTTCACGATCGTGCAGTCAGGAAGGCAGGCAGGATGGCTGGGTCGGGTTCGCTCCTCGAGGCCTACGGTCACTACATTGACGGCCAGTGGACCGACCCGGACTGCGGACGCTACGACGTCGTCAATCCCGCCACCGAGGTGGTGATCCAAACGGCGCCCGATGCGAGCGTGGCGCAGGTCCGGCAGGCGGTCGCAGCGGCCAGGTCCGCCTTCGACACGGGCCCGTGGCCCGCGGCAGAGCCCGCGGAACGGGCCCGATGCCTGCAACAACTCAGCGATGCGCTGATGGCCAGGAGCGAGGAGATCTACGCACTCGCGCTGGCCGAGTGGGGTTGTTCCGCGAACGAACGGCTGATTCACGTCGACGGACCGGCATTCATGGTCGGCCATTGCCGCCGAGCTCGCGGCGGAGCCCGCCGAGGCACCGATGGATGCCTGGGGGGCCGCGGGCACCACACTGCTGCGCTACGAACCCCTCGGTGTGGTGGCGGCCATGACGCCGTGGAACTTCCCGCACACCCTCAACGTCATGAAGTTGGGCGCGGCACTGGCGGCGGGAAATACGCTGGTGCTCAAGCCTTCCCCGCTGACACCGCTGGCCGGGCTGGCGTTGGCGCGAATCATCGACGAGGACACGGACATTCCCCCTGGCGTCGTCAACGTGGTGACGCCGACCAGCGTCGAGGCCAGCAGGAGCCTGACCCTGGATCCCAGGGTCGACATGGTGAGCTTCACCGGTAGCTCTGTCGTCGGCCGCGACGTGATGGCGGGAGCGGCGACCACCATGAAGCGCGTTCTGCTGGAATGCGGGGGCAAGTCGGCGACCATCCTGCTGCCCGACGTCGACGTCACCGACGACCTGTTGGAACGGCTGTTGTTCGAGGGATGCACGATGCATGCTGGTCAAGCCTGCATTCTCAACAGCAGGTTGCTGCTGCCCGAGGCGATCCACGACGAGGTGGTGGACCGGCTCGCCGCACTGTCCCGCGAAGTCGTGATCGGCGATCCCGTCGATCCGGCGGTCACCATGGGTCCGTTGATCAGCCGCGAGCACCTCGACCGTGTCGAGGGCTTCGTCAAACGCGCCGAAGCCGACGGTGCGACCGTCGTGGCCGGGGGAGCCCGCCCGAAGGATCTGAACAGCGGTTTCTATTTCGAGCCAACGATACTCACCGATGCCGCCGCCGATTCGTATATCGCGCAGGAGGAGGTGTTCGGTCCCGTGCTGACCGTCTTGCGGTATCGCGACGACGATGACGCGGTGACCATCGCCAACAATTCGTCTTATGGCCTCGGCGGCGCGGTGTGGGGAAGCGACATCGACCGCGCGGTGGCCATCGCCCGGCGGATGAGGACCGGACAGGTATCGGTCAACGGCACAATCCCCGGAGACGCGCCGTTCGGAGGCTTCAAGCAGAGCGGCATCGGTCGGGAGGGCGGCGTGATGGGACTGCGGGCCTATATGGAGCCCAAGGCCATCGGGATACCCGCGTGAACCGACCCCTGGCGGGCTTGCGCGTCGTCGAGTTGGCCTCCGAGATCGCGGGTCCCTATTGCGCGAAGCTGCTGGTGGACCTGGGCGCCGACGTGCGCAAGGTCGAGCCCCCGTCAGGTGACCCACTGCGCCGTTGGGGTCCCTTTCCCCCAGAGGGCCCTCATCCGGAGCGAAGCGGGCTGTTCGAGTACCTGAACGCCGGAAAGTGCGGCGCCACGGTTGATTTCGCGCAGGAACGTGGCCTTGAGGTCCTGCGCGAGATGATCTCGCAGGCGGATGTCCTGGTCGAAGACTTACCGGGGGGCGCACCTGAGCGCCGGGCGTGGGGTCTGGACGCGCAAACCCTGGCCCGGGTCAACCCGGATCTCGTCGTGGTCCGGATCTCCAGCTTCGGCCAGGAGGGGCCACTGCGTGACCGGGTGACGACTCCGCTGACCCTGCAGGCGGCGGCGGGTTGGATCAACGTGCGCGAGCCCGGCCGGGCGCCGCTACAGGCCGGCGCCCGCATCCCGGAATACATCGCGGGCGGATACGCGGCCCTCGGCGCGCTGACGGCCCTACGCGTCGCCACGGCCGAAACGCACCGGCCGGTCGAGGTGGACGTGTCGATGTTCGAGTCGCTGTTGGCGACGCTGCCCTATCCCATGCTGATGGCCGCCCGCTTGAAAAGCCTTGGCTTGCCGACGAATTCCAAAGCCGCGCCGATGCTGGGTATTGTGCGTGCCTCCGACGGCTGGATCGGGATCAACTGCCTGACCGGTCAGCATTGGCTGGACGTCTGCGCGATGGTCGGGTTGCCCGAGTTCGGCGACCACCAGCTCGCGATCATGCTCGGCGGGCCCGAGCGCGACGAGTTCTTCGCCAAGGCCCAGCCGTTCCTGGAATCGATGTCCGTCGCCGATCTGGTCGAATTGAGCCAGGCCATGCGCATACCCGCGGCGCCGATCACCGACGGCGACACGATCCTGGGCTGCCCGCAGTATGCGGAGCGAGGGTTTTTCGTCGACGCGGCCACCGACGGATGGCGATTCACCAGGCCAGGCGCGCCGTTCCGGCTCTCGAAGACCCCGGTACCGCCGCCATTGCCCGCTCCCGCCCTCCGAACAAACGGAGCGCAGGCCAAGTGGAGCAAGCGCGACGCACCGCGCCCGACGGGTGACGTCGCCGACGTCTCTTTGCCGTTCGCCGGGTTGAAGGTCTTCGACTTGAGCACTTTCTGGGCGGGCGCGTATCTGACGTGCTACCTCGGTGCGTTCGGGGCGGACGTGATCAAGGTCGAATCCATTCAGCGGCCCGACGGACACCGCTACTCGGGCTCGCTGCTGCGCGAGGGCGACGACTGGTACGAGCGCGGGCCGCTGTGGCAGGGAACCAATCTCAACAAGCGCGACATCACGCTGGATCTCACCTCTGCCACCGGTCGAGAGTTGGCGCTGCGACTGGCTGCGGAGGCCGACGTGGTGGTGGAGAACTTCTCGCCGCGCGTCGTCGAACAATTCGGACTGGATTACGACTCCATCGCGCGGGTCAATCCCGGCGTGATCATGGTGCGGATGCCCGGGTTCGGGCTCCAGGGGCCGTGGCGCGACTACGTGGGCTGGGCGCTGAACATCGAACAGGTGTCAGGCATGTCGGCCGCGACCGGTTATGCGGACGGCCCGCCGTGCAATCTGCAGGGGCCCGCCGACCCGATCGCCGGCGTACACGCCTGCGTCGCGCTGCTGGCCACCCTCGAGCACAGGCGGTCCACCGGCGAGGGGCAGCTGATCGAGGCGGCGCAAATCGAGGTCGGCGCGGCGGTGACAGCCGAACCCGTCATCGAATACTCGTTGACGGGATCGGTGCGCCCGCGTGAGGGAAACCGCCACCGCGAATACGCGCAGGGCGTCTATTCGACCGGCAATGTCGACGAGTGGGTCGCGCTCTCGGTGCGTCATGACGATGACTGGCGAGCGGTGCTGGACGCCATTGACCGCCCCGACCTGCGCGACGACCCGAGATTCGCCTCCGCTGCAGCGCGCCGGGAACACCACGACGAATTCGACGAGGTACTGGCGAATTGGACGTGCGAGCGAACCGCGGAGGGGGTCGTGGCGACGTTTGGCCGGCATGGTGTGCCCGCCGAGCGACTGTTGACGGCCGATCGGATGTATGACGTCGAGCAACTCGACGCGCGCGGCTTCTATCAGGACCTGGACCATTCGATCACCGGCCGACAGAGGTTTCCCGGCTGGCCTTTTCGCATCTCGCCGGGACCCATACACCAGCACAGGGCCGCCGCGCCGACACTCGGGCAGCACAACGCCGAGGTGCTTGGAGCGCTTGGACTTTCCGCTCAGGAGATTGCCGCGTTGCGGGAGCAACGAGTGATCGGGGAACGCGTTCTCAACGCATAGTCGATGAACTCGGCCCGTTCGGTCAGGCGTCGATCATCGCGGCGATCGTGTCGACGACGCACGCCGGGCGATCGCTGCCCTCCACTTCGACGGTGACGCGAACCGTGGCCCGGCCGCCTTTGTCGTTGCGCTCAACCTTGAGCAGTTCGGCGCCAGCCCTGATGCGGGAATCGACCGGTACCGGGGCGGGGAAGCGCAGCTTGTCGCTTCCGTAATTGACTTGCATCGCCAAGCCGGTTACCCGGTAGATCTGTTGCACGAGAATGGGTACCAGCGACAAGGTCAGATAGCCGTGGGCGATGGTCTTGCCGTAGGGACCGGCGGCCGCCTTCTCAGGGTCGACATGGATCCATTGATGGTCACCGGTCGCCTCGGCGAACAAGTCGATTTCCTTCTGCGTGACCTGGCGCCAGTCGCTGAAACCAAGGTGCTCGCCGACGTGAGCCTCGAAGTCGGCGATTCCGTCGTAAACCTTCGGGGATGTGCGCGCCCGGGTCATGCCGGAACCTTGAGCCCCAACTGCTCGATAGCGTTGCCTCCCATGATCTTCGCCTTGGCGGCCTCGGAGACACCGTCGAGCCGGTCGACAAAGCTCAGCGGATCACCGATGCCCTCGGGGTGCGGGAAATCGGAGCCGAACATCACGTGATCCTCGCCCATGATGTCGATAATCCCCTTGAGGTCGTCCTCGAGGAACGGATGGATGTAGATGTTTCGCTTGAACACCTCGACCGGGTGCTCGTCGAACTCCTTGGGCATGATCTTGTACGCGGTGTTGAGCTGCTCGAGCAGATTGCGGACCCACCCGCTGCCGTTCTCGACGCAGAAGATCTTCAGATCGGGGAAGCGCGACAACGCGCCGTGGCAGATCATCGCGGCCAGGGTGTCCTCGATGGCGCGGTGGCCCATCACGACTTCGCGTAACGCGCTCGGCTTGAAGGACAGATACTCGTCGCCGCCTTCCCACTCCATGAGGTGTTTTTGGTAGCCGCTGTCCGAGGCGTGCATGGTGACCGGCATGCCGGCGTTGACGACCTCTTCCCAGAACGGGTCGAACTCGGGGAGGCCCATGGAGCGCGAACCGCCGAACCGGCTGGGCACGGGTGCGGGCCGCACCAGGAATGTCTTCATGCCGCGCTCGAGGCCCCAGTGGAATTCCTTGATGGCTTCGTCCACCAGGGGCAGGCAGATCACGGGGGTGGCGAAGATCCGGTCGTGGTAGTTGAACGTCCAGTGCTCGTGCATCCACTCGTTGAGCGCATGAATGATCGCGTGCGTGAGGATGACGTCGTCGGTCGTGCGTTCCTCGATGAGACTGGCGAGCGTCGGATACATGACGCACTGATCGATGCCGAGTTCGTCCATCAGTTCCAGTCGCGGCGCGGGTGACTGGTATGCCGGGATGACATCCATTGCCTCGCCGATGAATTCGCGGAAGTTGAGGCCTTCGGGATTGTTGCCCAGGAAATAGTCCTCCGCGCTGCCCGGCCTGGCGACTCGCTCGAACGTCGGGTTGGGGATCATGTGGCTGATGTGGTCCTTGACGACGAGTTTGGGTCGGCCGTTGACCTCGACGTAGCCGACCTTTCCGCGGTGCTCCTTCGGCAGGTACTTGGTGAGCGCGTCCGTCGTCTCGTACATGTGGTTGTCGATGTCGAAAACCGGGTACGGCAGAGACCGGGGTGACATGAGGCTATCCCTCCTCCGAGCAGCGAATATGATCGTTTACGATAAGTGAGAACGACGTTATCACTTTGGCTTTTCAACATCCAGACGGGGTCAGGACGCCGGGATCCCTTTCCACGCGTCAATCACGGCATCGGTGGTGGTCACCGTGGCGAGCAGGGACAGCGTGTTATCGATGATGGACTCGGCGTACTCCCGTGGATACCCGCTCACCGCGTCACGCGGCAACACGAACTGATAGCTGCGGTTCACCGCGTCCATCGCGAAGTTCTGGATGGCGATGTTGACCGAAACGCCCACTCCCACAATGGTCTTGATGTTCATGTTCCGCAGCACCGAGTCAAGATCGGTACCCGTCATCGGTCCGACGCCGTGGGTGCGGGTCAGCACGAGGTCGCTGGGTACCGGACCGAGTTCGGGCAGGACCGATGCGCCGGGGCTGCCGGGAGTCAGGTCGGCGGCGAACGATTTTCCGGCCATGAACAGCCGGGCATTGCTGTTCGATCCCCGGTTGTCCGGGCGCTTCTCGATCAGGCAGTGCACGACCGCGACACCGGCCGCCCTGGCGGCGCCGAGCAGCCTGGCGATGTTGGGAATGGCTTCGCGCCGGGCCTCTTCGGCGAGCAATGGAAGGCCGGCCTGCGGCCCGATCACCCCGCCCTGGCACTCCTGGGTCACCAGCGCGGTGGTTGCGGGATCGAGCATGGCTTGAAGGCTGGGTTGTGGCATGAGAATAGACGTTATCGTGTGCTGGAACTCAATTTCCACGAGGAGGACCGATGGAGGCTTGGGAGCTTGAAGTGCGGGAGTCGGTACGGCAGACTTTGGCCGACTACACCGCCGCCACCGATCGATTCGATCTTCGTGCGCTGGCGGCGTGTTTCTGCGACGAGGGAGTGCTGGAATTCACCGGCGGTGCCGAGCGCTTGACGGGGCCCGCGCAAATCGAGGCCGGCCTCGGCGCCGCGGTGACCCGGCCTTCGACACCGGGCCAGCCGGCACGGCGCGCTCCGACCCACGTCCGCCACCATGTCTCCAGCATTCGGTTCGGGTCGGTGGCAAACACCAGGGTCGAGGTCAGCAGTTACTTCGCGGTCCACACCGACATCGGACTCGACCACTGGGGCCGCTACCGCGACGTTCTTGTGCCCCTGAATGGTCGGTGGCTGTTCGCCCATCGCCGGATCAGTGTGGACGCGTTCGCGGCCGACAGCCTGATGGCCTAAGGGTCATGCCGTGATGAACTCCTTGGCGAAAGCGCGCGAACGTTCGATGAGTTCGCTCCGGTCGGAGCCGGACGGGGCGATGGTCAACCAGGTGACCCCGGCGGCAGCGAGCCGCGCGATGATGGCGTGACGTTCGTCGGCCGATCTGCTGTCCTCCAAGAGGTTTCCCGCGGAGAAGCAGATGTCCAGCGGTGCGGTGCGGCCGATTTGGGCCGCGTACTGCTTGGCCCAGCCGATCGCGACCTCCAAATCCTCGATGGTCGAGATCTCCGCGGTGCGCGATGCGGCGGCGTAGCCGAACGTGTTGAACGGCGCCCACCCCTGAGCGCGCGATACCGCCCGGCGCACGGCCGGCTTGCTGTTGCCGCCGACCCATACCGGTGGGGGAGTCGTCGGCAGCGGGCGCAGCCGAACACCGCGGGCGGCGAATGACGTCCCCTGGTAGGCGATGTCCTCACCGGTGAGCACCTTGTCCAGCACGTCCAGCGCCTCATCGAGCAGAGCGCCGCGGTTGTCGAAATCGATTCCGAGCGCCTTGAATTCGGGTTTGAGATATCCGGCGGCAGTTCCGAGGATGAGGCGCCCGTTGGACAACGCCGCGAGGCTCTGGATCGATTTGGCGCCGAGAAACGGATTGCGGTAAGCGGCGATGTAGACATTGGTCAACAGCTTGACGTCGGTCGTTGCGGCGGCCGCGAAAGCCAACGCGACGAACGGATCAAGGGCGTGGTGGCCGCCGTGGTCGAGCCACTTCGCATCGGGTGCGGGGTGATCGGTGACGTGGACGGCTGCGAACCCGCTCTCCTCGGCCACTCGCGCGATTTCGGCGATCGCTTCAGCGGTTACGAACTCATCGACCGTTTCGACACGATGAGTCGGCAGTTCGAGGGAAAAGGAGACGGTCACGAGGATCCTTTCATTCAGAGACGAGCGTGGCCAGGCGCTGCGCGTGGTAGTCCGGGTCGCCGAAGATCAGCTGACTGGCCTTGGCGCGCCGGACGTACAAATGGGCGTCGTGTTCCCAGGTGAAGCCGATTCCGCCGTGGATGCGCATGTTGTCGAGCGCAACCTGCAGGAAGGCTTCCGAACACACCATCTTCGCGACCGACGCGGCGGTCGGGAGATCATCGGTGCCGGCCACTGCGGCCGCATGCGATTGGGCCGATCGCGCGCCCTCCACCTGAACCAACATGTCCGCGCACCGGTGCTTCACCGCTTGGAAACTACCGATCGGCCGACCGAACTGAATTCGATTCTTGGCGTAGTCGACGGCCATATCGAGGCACCGTTGCGCCGCGCCGACCTGTTCGGCCGTCAGCGCGACGAGCGCGAGGTCCGATGTGCGGGCAAGGAAGTTCGCGGCACCACCGTCTGTTCCGATCAGCTCCGCCGGTGCGCCGTCGAACTGCACCCGCGCCACCTTGCGGGTGCGGTCGAGTCCGGCCAACGGCGTGCGACAAAGCCCCTCTGGCCCGGCACGTACCGCGAACAACGACACGCCCGCGTCGGTGATGGCCGGCGCCAAGACGACGTCCGCGGTGTGACCGTCGATAACGAGCGGCGCCTCACCACGGATCCGATAACCGGCGCCCCGGCGGTCGGCCCGCAACCTCACGGCATCCGGGTCCCACGCGCCGAGTTGGCCGTTGAGGATCAGCGTCGCGGTGGTGGAACCGTCGACGAACCCAGGAACGAACCGCTCCACCGCCGCGTCGTCCTCGCTGGCGAGAATGGCCTGGGTCGCCAGCGCCACGGTGGCGAAGAAGGGGGAGCACACCAGCGCGCGTCCCATTTCCTCGAACACCACCGCAAGTTCGACCACACCGGCACCGGCCCCGCCCCA
Organism: Mycobacterium paraintracellulare; assembly: GCF_000276825.1. NCBI lineage: Bacteria > Bacillati > Actinomycetota > Actinomycetes > Mycobacteriales > Mycobacteriaceae > Mycobacterium > Mycobacterium paraintracellulare. The sequence continues at coordinate 1,863,044 of NC_016948.1, forward strand.
TCGTTCCGGCACGACTATGCCCTGCAGTCCCAACTCGCCCGCCATCTGGCGCCACGACGCCTCGTCGTACCCGATGTCCGTCGCCATCAGCTTGCGAACGGTCTCGCTGGGCGATGTCGCGCTCAAGTAGTCGCGGACGACGCTGCGAAGTTCGTCGACCTCACTTGACGGCACGCCGGGCCTCCCGGTTCGGCCTCACCCGGGCTGCTGCGGGATCTGTGATACGCAACGCGGCAGACCGAACGCTCAGCGGTGCCCACCCGATCATGTTGTCGTACAGCGGTTTTGATGGAGTCATGTCTTCCTTTGCGCGATCGCGGCTGACGCCGGCGTCCCTCACTCGGGCGCCTGGCCATCCCGCGCGAGATGGCCATTGTCGGATCAGGATAGTATGTTTTGTGAAAATAGAGAATAATCATTCTCGCGCTTAAGGAGCGAAGCGGTGACGACGAAACTCGACTACGGCATCTTTGACTGCGACACCCACTGCTACGAGACGCGGGACGCGTTCACCCGTTATCTGCCGGAGGAGTTTCGGGACCGGGCGATCACCACCGTGCGCGGAGCGGACGGCGTCGAGGTGATCCTTGCGGGACATCGGGTCGCCACGTTCAACAGCGAAGGGGGACTGGGCCTCGATGTCGCTTATCGGCCGGGCTCGCTCAAGGAGATGCTCAAGCAGATGGGATCGGGCAACCCCGAGGAGTCCTACGAGCCGCAACCCATGCAACCGGAATTCATCGAGCGCGGTGCACGCCTTGCCGTCATGGCGGAGCAGAACATCGAGCGTATGGTCATCTATCCCAGCGGTATGGCCCTGGCCGCCGAACACTACGTCGACGACACAGCGGCACTGTACGCCAACCTGCGCTCGTTCAACCGATGGTTCGACGAAGAGTGGGGTTTCAACTACGAAGACAAAATTTTCGCCACGGCGCTGATGTCGTTGCGCGACTTGGATTCTGCGATCGCCGAGACGGAGGCCATCATCGCGCAGGGCGCAAAGTTCGTGCTGTTGCCGACCGGGCCGGCTTACGGTCGATCGCCTGGCGACCCGTACTTCGACCCGATTTATGCACGCTTGCAGGAGGCCGGCTGCATCCTGGTGTTCCACATCATGCCGTTCTGGTACTTCAATGCGATCTCGCCCGCCTGGGGACAAAACTCCGACCCGGCTTCTTGGCACATGTCGGCGTGGCAGTGGATGAATGTCTACGGCCAGCGCCCGATCGAGGAGACGTTGTCCGCTCTCATCTTCGACAACCTCTTCGGTCGCTTCCCGGGCCTGAACGTCCTCGTCGCCGAGCACGGGGCGGAATGGGTGCCGTTCTTCGTCAAACACATGGACAAGAGCAGAGGGATGGGCCGCAACGGGCCTTGGATTGGTGGGAAGCTGACGGAGCGGCCTTCGGCGATCTTCCGCCGTCATGTCCGTGTCGTGCCGTACCCCGAGGACGACATCCCAGGAATCGTCGCGGGCTTGGGATACGACGACTGCTTGGTGATGGGCTCGGATTACCCGCACGCCGAAGGCCTGGCCGTGCCGGCCGAATTTGCCAAGCTGCTCGACCCGCTCGACGACGCCACCAAGCGGCGGATCATGCGTGACAACGCCGACCAGTTGCTCTCCCGGAGCTAACCGCCCGATGGCAGACGACGACGTCGACCTCGACCTGCTGCGCGGGTCTGCGCGGGAGTTTTTGGCCGAGCGCGGCGAAAAGGAATCCGTCAAGGACCTTGCCGCGATGGACTGGACCGCGCTGCTCGTCGGTGAGGAGGCGGGTGGCGCAGGCTGGCGTCCCGTCGAAACGTGCGTCATAGCCGAAGAACTCGGACGAGCGAACGACAGGTCGGCATGGTTCGGTACCACAATGTCGGCCGGCGCGCTTGCCTCGGCGCCCGCCGATGTGAGGGAACAGTTGCTCCCCGGTCTGCTCGCCGGCACGACGGTAGCGGGCTTCGCCGCCGCGGACGCCTCCGCACGGATCATTCGCGGCAATGAAGTCGACATCATTGTGCTTCTGGGACGCAACGGAATTCACCTGATTCGTGACCCGGATCCCGCGCGGACGGTGCTGGACGGCGACTTGCTCGACGTCACCAGAACGGTCTGGCGTATCGACCTCACCGACGCGCCCAGCACCCTGATCGGGCCGCCCGGCAGGGCCACAGAGCTGATGGCCGTGGCTCGGCTGCTCGTTTCCGCCGACTCCTTGGGCGCCGCCTCGATGACCCTTGAACGTCTGACGGCATACCTGCGGGAGCGCGTGGCGTTCGGGGCGCCGATCGCGAGCTTCCAAGCGATTCAGCACCGGCTCGTCGAGCTGCTGGTCTTCGAGGTCAAAGCCCGGGCCGTCATCATGAAAGCGGCGCGCGCCATAGCCTCCGGCGACGAAAGGGCGACCGCCCTGGCGGCGGCCGCGCACGCGTTCGTGGCGGCGAAAGCATCGGCCGCCGTGGACGAATGCATGCAACTGTCTGGCGGCATCGGATTCACTTGGGAGTACCCGCTGCACTACGAACTGCGTCGCGTCTTCACCAACTCTCACCTGATCGGCACGGCGCGGTCGAGTCGCGCGCTGCTGGCGGAGGTGTCCGGCTGGTGAGCGCTTTCGTCAACCGGCCCACCGAGGCGCAGCTGACCGAGTTCAGGCATCGCGTCAGGGCACACATCGCCGAACACGCACCGGCGATCGAGGCGCGCGAAGGCCACCGAGCGCCCGAGACCGCCGAGCAGGAAGCCCTGTTGCGCACGTGGTTCGCCGGCTTGTTCGAGGCGGGGTTTGCCGGTGCGGACTGGCCGGTCGAATACGGCGGTCGCGACGACTACCACCCGCTGCACGACCGCATCGTGAGCGAGGAGATCCTGCGCGCCCGCGCGCCGCGCCCGGTGGACCAGGTGAACCTGGCCGCCCATGTCCTTCTGCACTTCGGGTCCGACGAGCAGAAACGAATGCTGCTGCCATCGATTCGGCGCAGCGAACATGTCTGGTGCCAGTTGCTCAGCGAGCCCGACGCCGGCAGCGACATCGCCGGAGTGCGCAGCCGCGGTACGCGGCAAGACGACGGCAGCTGGCGCCTCGACGGGCAGAAGACCTGGATCACCGACGGCCACTGGGCCGACATGGGCCTCGCTCTGATGCGCACCGACCCGGCGTCGTCGCGCCACCACGGCCTGTCGGTCTTCGCCGTGCCGCTCTCGGCAGACGGCGTCGAGGTTCGTCCGATCCGCACGATCGGTGATGCGATCGAGGTCAATGAGGTCTTCCTCACCGGAGTCCGCGTCGGTGCCGAGAGCCTGATCGGCGCAGCGGGCGACGGCTGGTCAATCATCATGGCGGGCCTGGACTTTGAACGATTCGGCATCGGTGGAAACGTCGTTCTGCTGGAACTGTTGATCGATGATCTGGTCGTCGTGGCCCGCCACGCGCAGGTCGACGGCGCACCCGCGCTGGAGTCCGCCGACATACGCCAGAAGGTCGCCGAGTTGGCCGTGGAGGTCGAAGTGGCCAAGGCGTTCATCGACGATCACGTGGAGCGGCTGACATCGGGCGACGAACGACCGGGTGACGGCTCGATCGCGAAGTTGAGTTTTGCGGAGACATACCACCGCGTCGCGGCTTACGGCGCCCAGTTGGCGGCGTCCGCGACCGTCGCCGGGGTCGCGGACCCGGAGGTGCAGAACGCCAAACAACGGTTGCGGGAATGCTGGTTGTGGTCGCGCGCCTACACGATTTCGGGCGGCAGTTCGGAGATGATGCGCAACATTCTTGCCAAGCGCCGACTGCACCTGCCGAGCCGATGACCTCACGTCCTGCGGCGCAGACCTACTGGTCCCTGGTGGAGACCGCCGCGCGGGCGCACCCCGACTGGGTTGTCCTCGCGGACGACTATGGGCGCAGCCTGTCGTGCGCGCAGCTGCGGGACTCCGCACTGACTTGTGCGGCGGCGCTGGCGCAGCGGGGGATCGGTGCGGGCACGGTGGTGTCCTGGCAACTGCCGACCACGCTGGAGACGATGGTCGTCATGACGGCGCTGGCGCGCCTCGGTGCGGTGCAGAACCCGGTGCTGCCGATATGGCGGGAGAGCGAACTGCGGTTTGTGACAGCACAACTCGGGACCGAAGTCATCATCGTCCCGGGATTGTGGCGCGACTTCGACCACACCGCGCTCGCGTATCAGCTCGCCCGTGAACGTGCCGGTGAGCGGCCCATGTCCGTCGTGGTCGTCGACCACGACGCACCCGTCACCGGCGGGCTTCGGCTGCCGGTGGGGGAACCAAAAGAGCTGCCTCCACCGCCGCGCGGCGGCGAGGAACCGCGGTGGATCTACTATTCGTCGGGCACGACGGCGGCACCGAAAGGAGCGCGGCACTGCGACCGGTCGGTCATCGCCGGTTCGGCAGGGGTCATCGGGATCGTCGGGGCGTCCAGTCGCGACGTCAACCCCATCGCGTTTCCGGTTTCGCACATCGGAGGCGCCGCGATGCTCGCCGCGGCCCTGCTCACCGGGATGAAGCTGGTGCTGTTCGACGCCTTCGACCCCGTCGAGACCCCTGTCGCCATCGCGGCGCACCGCCCGACTCTGCTGGGCAGCGCGACGCCTTTCTTCGTCGCCTTCATGGCGGCGCAGGCGAAGCATGGCGACGAACCGCTCTACCCCGATCTGCGGGGCTGCGTCGGAGGGGGTGCGCCAATCACCGCCGAGCTCGGTCACCAAGTGCGACAAACGCTTTCGGTCGACGGCGTGGCCAATGCGTGGGGCTTGACCGAATTTCCGGTCGCCACCTCTCAGGCGCCGAACGGTCCGGCGGAGCTGCTGGATCACACCGTCGGCAAACCGGTGCCCGGCGTTGCGGTACGGGTCGTCGACGAAGCTGGACAGCAGGTGTCGCGTGGCACGGAGGGGGAGTTGCGGCTCAAGGGGCCGCAGTGCTTCCTCGGCTACGTCGACGCAACTCTGGATGCCCACGCGTTCGACGCCGAAGGATGGTTTCGCACAGGAGATCTGGGCCGCATCGACGACGACGGCAACGTCGTCGTCACCGGCCGGATCAAGGATGCGATCATCCGCAATGCGGAGAACATCTCGGCCTTGGAGGTCGAGGGTGTCCTGGCCAGCCACCCGGCGGTGGCCGACGTGGCGATCATCGGGGTGCCGGATGAGCGGACCGGCGAGCGTGTTTGCGCTGTCGTCGTCGCGCGCCCGGGTGTGGCGGTGACGCTTTCGTCGGTCTTCGATCACTGTCAAGCGCGGGGACTGAGCAAGCACAAAACGCCCGAACGACTCGAAATCGTGGATGCGCTGCCCCGGAATAGCACCGGCAAGGTCCTCAAGACCGAGCTGCGGGCGCGGTTCGGCTGAAGCACTTCATCGGGCCCGGCTAGACGCCGATGAGCTCCTTGAGGTTGCCGCCCATCACTCGTGCCCTGGTGTCCTCCGGAAGATCCTCGAGTTCCTTGACGAAATCCGCGGGCTCGGCCAGCCCCTCGGGGTGCGGGTAGTCCGAGCCGAACATCACCCGATCCGCACCCAGGATGTCGACGAGGTGCGACATGTCCTCCTCGTGGAACGGATTGATCCACACGTGTCTGCGGAAGACATCGCAGGGATGCTCGCTGAAGTCGTATGGCCTCTTGCGGTATACGCGGTCGAACACGTCCAACAGGCGGTGTGCCCACGAGCCGCCGTTCTCGACCACGCCGATGCGTACCCCGGGGAAGCGCTCGAACACCCCGTGCGCGATGAACGCCGCAAGAGTGTCGAAGATGTTTCGGCTCTCCTCGTAGATGAAACCACGCAGCTTGCTCAGCGCGAATCCGTTGAACTCCGTGGCTTCCTCCCAGTCGTCGACGTAGCGCTCATAGCCGGAGTCCGAGTTGTGCATCTGCACCGAGATACCCGAATTCTCGACCAGTCGCCAGAAATCGTCGAACTCCGGCAGCGCCGGTGACCGCGACGTGCCGTCCTCGCGCGGAACGGGTGCCGGCCGGATCAATACCGTCCGGGCGCCATTGTTCAGGCACCATTCGAGTTCCTGCACGCCCAGCGCGGGATCGTTCAGCGAGATCGCAGGAACGGGGAAGATCCGGTCCTGGTAGTTGAATGTCCAGTCGTCGAGTAACCACCGATTGAACGCATGCGTGACCGCGTGGGTGAGCTCGGTGTCGGATTTGGTCCGTTCTTCGAGCATGCCCGCTGTCGTCGGGAACATCACGGCGCCGTAGACGCCCTGCCGGTCCATCAGCGCCAGGCGTAGGTCGGGCCGCCTGAACTCATCGGGGCAGCGGATCGGTTCGGCGAGCTCCCGCAACGTCTTGCCCTCTGGGTTTATGCCCCGGAAGTAATCGGACCAGGCGCCGGGTGTGGGGATCACCTCGTATGTCGGGTTGGGGATGCACTCCGTGACCGTGCCCAAGATCTGCAACTTCTTGCGCCCGTTGACGTCGATGAATTTCAGCGCCTCGGAGTATTTCTCCGGCAGATATCGCGTGTAGGCGTCGATCGTCTCGTACATGTGGTTGTCGGCGTCCCAGACCTCAAACGCTTTGTCGTCGCTCACCAGCACCTCCAGCAGGCGTGAGAATATTGATTCTCAATCATAGCGAACGTTGGTATCTGCAGCGAACGGGCTCAGAGGTTCATGAAATGGCCGCCATCGACACCGAGGGTTTGCCCGGTGACGTAGCGAGCGGCGGGACCGATAAGGTATGCCACGGCTGAGCCGATATCGATTTCGGGGTCTCCGATGCGTCCCAGCGGGATTCGGCGTGCCAGCCTTTCCTCCATCGCCGGCTCGGCGCTTATCGCCAAGGTCATCGCGGGTGAATATGCCAGCGGTGAAACAACATTCACCGTGATGCCGTGAGGGGCCCATTCCCGCGCGAGGCTCTTGGCGAAACCGCGCAACGCGCCCTTCATTGTGGCGTAGAGCGGCAGGGTCGCGCTGCCTTCGATGCCGGCGGGCGAGGTCATGACGAGGAAGGTGCCGCCCCGCTTCTTCAACGCGGGAAATGCTGAAACGGCGCAGAAGTGCGCTCCACGAAGTGACACCGAGTAGTGGTCGCCCCAAACGGAACGATCGACATCAGCCAGTTGGTGCGGCTGGCTCGAGGCGTTGCTCGTGGCGTTGTGCACCACGGCATCGAGCCGCCCGGTGGTCGCCAGGGACAGCTGTATCGCGCCCGCCACTGCGTCACCGTCGGTCACATCGCATCGTGCCCACGTCGCATCGTGGCCCCGCGCGGTGATTTCCTCGGCGACGGCCAACCCGGTCTCGGACCGGGTGGCGACGACGACGTGCGCCCCGGCCGAGGCGAGAGCCATGGCGATGCCGCGGCCAACCCCGGCGCCCGAACCAGTCACCAGCGCGGTGAGACCGTGCAGGCTCATGGCAGCATCACCGCCCCTCCGTCGGCGACGATCGTCTCGCCGACGAGGTGATCGATATCCGGCCGCAAGAGGAATTTCACCGCCTCGACGACGGTGTGGAGAAGCGTCGAATCGTCGTGGACCACAGCCGCGGTGAGGTGCGCGGTAAAAGAGTCCATCTCGGGCGTGAACAGTCGCAGAGGGGCCGCGACCAGGTTGACGGACACGTCTTCGCGCTTCCATTGCCGCGCAGCGGATTTCGCCATCGCGCGGATGCCTTCCACTGCGGTGGTGTACGCCACCAGTCGGGCCGCGCCCGCCATGCCGATTGTCGGCACGACAACGACGATTCGTCCCCCGTGCGGTGCTAACGCGGACCGTGCCCGCTGGAGCGCAGCGAGGGCGGGCCACATCATCCCGTCGACGATGTGATCCCATTCCTCGCCACTGAGGCCGGCCGCGTCGGACGGCCGCGGGGCCGGATCGGTACCGACGACTACGACCGCTCCGGTGATGCCCGATGCCAGCCCACGTCCGGGTACCGCGACGATGCCGTCGAGTCCGTCTGCCAGCTCGCGCGCCAGACCGTCGGCCGCGCCCAAGACGACTGTGGACGACGCCACGTCATCGACTCGGCTGGCGCGCTAGGCGGTCATCGTGAATTTTCACCAACTCCCTGAACCCGATACGTACGTACCGGGGTTTGGGTTGGATGCCCCAGTCGTCGCGGGCGGTGTGCTGGCCGGCCGCTTCGGGTGCTCCCCCGAACGGGGGCCCACCGAGTGGATAGGGCTGTTGGCACTGGAGACTGTCGTCGGAGAAGCGCACCTTCATGAGCTCACTGCAGATCTCGGTCAGCGATAGCGTCGGCCAGCCGTACCAGACCGCCATCACAGGTACGGTCAACGAGCCCTCGATGACCAGCCCGAACAGGCAGACGTACAGCCCGCGTTTGAGCCATTTGTGCATTCGCGCCCACGTCGGGGTGGTTCCGACCGGCAACGGCTCGACCGAATCCTCGGTCCCCACACTGGAATTAGACACGGCGGTCCCTCCTTCGGTGCTAGTCGGAAAAGATCTCTCGGTTGACGGTGTGCAGGTACGGGATCGCGAGGAACGGCGTCACGTAGAAGATGTTGAATGCCCACCACCCGAGAACCGGTAGCCCGACTGCCGTATAGCGGACGTCGGCGTACATCGTCATGTTGAGGATGTAGCCGGTCCACACGATCACTCCGAACCAGCACGTCACGATCGTCCACTGGTGGCCCCAGCGTCTCATTTGGAGCAGCCCGATGGCGGCGGCGATGCGCATGGGAAAGGCGATCAGCACGCAGACCATGACCCAGGCCTTCTCGCCTGGCGCAGCGGCTCCGCCGATCCAGAGTTCGTTGTAGTGCCAGAAGTAGCCGGCGTCGATGAGGTTGCCCCATGCGGTGAAGACCGTGCGGGTGATCAGGGCGTGGTTGGCGAATAAATCGAGCGCCCAGCCGATGCTGTTGAGCGCGGCGTCGAGGATGATGACGTATCCGATGAGCGTGACCATCATTGGCCGAACCGACAGCCCGTCGCGCTGCGCCTTTCTCAACAGATAGATCCCTCGGCAAAATATGGGCAGGCCGACGATGCCGAGGACGAGGGTGCCCATGAGCGCGGTGCCGGCGATGCACCATCGATCCGCGCGCCGTTGCATCTCACGCGTTTGTGCCTCGTGCTCGTCCATGGCGGTCGATCGGGTTGGACTCGTCATTGATCACCAATCCCTCGTGAGATACATCTGGAGCTGGATCGCGAACATCGCGATCAGCACTCCGTAGATGAAGACCTGGAACGCGATCAATCCACGTTTGCGTCGTCGATCCTGCTCGTCCACTGTGTCTCCTGCGTCTATCAGAAGGTGCCGATGTTGGCCAGCATCCAGTAGAAGAATGCGACAAGGCCACACATCACTGCCCAGGTCACAGCCAGTCTTACCAGTTCCTGCCACATGAGACCCTCCTAGCGGGGTGACGACTTGCCACCAAACGTTAACATCACTCTCAGAAATGAGAACAATCGTTTTCGTCGCGTAGGCGTTGGAGGGAAAGGGTCACACGTCCGCGAGCGCAGCGAGGTCGCGTTTGACCACCTTGCCGACATCGTTGCGGGGCAGCTGTTCGACGAACACGATGCGTACCGGAACCCGGTAGGGCGTCAGACGCTCTCGACACCACGACACGAGGCCGGCCTCGGAGACCGACTCATCGCCTCTGACGACGAACGCCCACGGCACCTCCCCGAGCCGCTCGTCCGGAACGCCGACGACGGCGGCTTCGCGCACCCCGTCGGCGGCCAGCAAGACGTCCTCTACCGTGCCGGGAAACACTTTGAGGCCACCACGATTGATCATGTCCGATACTCGGCCGTCGAGCCACAGAAAGCCGTCGTCGTCGAACCACCCGAGGTCGCCGGTGTGGAACCAGCCGTCGTCGGTCAGCCGGTCCAGGAAGGCTGGATCGATCTTCCGGGCGGCCGTCGTGGGCGTGCGGACCATCACCTCGTCGTCGGCGATTGTGACGTCGATGCCGGGCAGCGGCCTGCCGACCGAACCCAGTTTGGTCTCGCCCCACTCCCGGGCGTCGGCGGCCGACCAGCCCACCACCTCGCCCCCGAGTTCGGTCTGGCCGTAGGAGTTCAGCACGATCACCCCGAACTTGTCGCGGAACCGGCGCGCCTGCACGGGCGACAGGGGAGCGGTGATCGACCGCACGATCTTCAGTGGCGAGAGGTCGGCCAGCGAGTCGTCGTGCAGAACCATGGTCAGCGCCGGGGGCGGCAGCACCGTGGATCGCAGCTGGTGGCGCCGGACCAGCGCGGCGAAATCCGTCGGTGAGAACCGGTCCATCAGCACGACGCCCGAACCGGCCCGGAACGCGAACAGCACCTGGTAGATGCCGGCCCACAGCGACAAGGACAAGGGCACCAGGTTCGGCATGGGGGGCCTCTTCGGTGGGGCCGACGCATTTTCCAAGCCAGGTTTCGTGCCGCGAAGTTTGGCCAGCAGCCGGTCGATCAGATCGAGCACCGTGCTGTGACGAAGCGGCACCGGCTTCGGCGGTCCCGTGGTGCCGGAAGTGAACTGCAGCAGCGCGACGTCGTCGTCGTAGCACGGCTCGCCGGCCGGATGGCCTGACGACGCGACCCTGGTCCACGACAGCGCCTCGCCGGTGATTACGGGCAGGTGATGAGTCGAGAAACGTTGTGCGAGTGCGGGGGTCGTGATGATGGCAACGGGGCGCAGCGTTTCCAGCTGGGCGAGGATCTCGGGATCGGCCGCCCTGGGGTTTAGCGGTGTGTACACGCCGCCGGCGTGCCACGTGCCGAACAGCGCGGCGATGGTGGTGGCGTCGTTGGGCAGCATCGCGGCGACGACCTGTCCCGTCGCCAGCCCGGACTCGGCGAGCAGCTTGCCGAGTCGCTGGGCACTGGCCGACAGCTCGTCACGGGATACCTCGGCGCCGACCGTGTGCACCGCGACGTCGGGTAGACCGTCCAGCAGCGTTGCGAGGTTCACGAATCAGCCTCCAGGGGAGCCCAGTTCGGAGTTCGCTTGTCCGCGAAGGCCAGAGGGCCCTCGTTCTGGTCCGGATGGCCCCACATCGATGTCAGGTGTTTCGCACCTTCGCGGCACGCATCGGTGAGGCCGTATTCGAGCGCGCCCCATAGTGCCCGTTTGGTGGCGCGCATCGCCGAGGGCGAATTCTTGGCGATCTTCTCGGCGAGCTCCTGGGCGGCGTCACGCAGCTTGTCGGGCGGGTCGATCACCTGGCTGATCATGCCGAGTTCGTAGGCGCGCTGGGCGGTGAGCCGTTCGTGACTGCCGACGAGTGCCATCCGTAACACCGCTTCGGCGGGCATCTTTCGCATCAGTGCGATGGTCTCCAGCGCGCTGACCTGACCGATCGAGACGTGGGGGTCGACGAAGGTCGCATCCGACGACGCGATGACGATGTCGGCGTCAGCCACCCAGTGCAGCCCGCCGCCCGCGCACACCCCATTGACGGCAGTGATGACCGGCTTCTCGACATTGCAGTGCCAGGCGCTCAGCTTCAGATCCAGTGTGCGCATGGTCTCCTGGAATTGCAGCACGGCCTCGCCGTCGAGGTCCTCGACATCGGCGCCCACCTGAAACGCCCGGCCGTTCCCGGTGTGCACGATGACGCGGACGTCGGGATCGGCGTTCAATTCCGCCCACGCCCTGGGAAATTCCTCGCGCATCACGGCGTCGTAGGCATTGAGACGGTCAGGGCGGTCGTTGATGATCCATCCGACGGGACCCCGTCGTTCAACGATGAGTCTGTGGTATGTCATGGAACCTCCGCTACGTCGGGCAGCGGTTGCCACTGCGGCGCACGCTTCTCGCGCCACGCCCGGACACCCTCGGCATGATCGGGGTGATTGCGGAGCCGCCAGATCTCCTCGGCGGCGTCGCTGCGCGCCTGCGTCATTCCGACTTCCAAACTGTGCCAGAGCGCCTTCTTCGTGGTGCGTATCGCGGTCGGCGAATTCGTGGCGATCGCGGCCGCGAGACGGCCCGCCGCCGCGCGGAGCTGATCGGCCGGCACCACCTCGGACACAATGCCCAACTGGTAGGCACGCTGCGCCGAGATGCGTTCACCCTTGCCGCTCAGTGTCATTCGCAGAACGGCCTCCATCGGCGACTTGCGCAGCAGCGTGATCGCCTCGTACGCGACGGCCTGCCCGATGGAGACGTGGGGGTCGGTGAAGGACGCCTGCTCGGCGGCGATGACGATGTCGGCGTCTGCGACCAGATGCAGGCCCCCTCCCGCGCACACCCCGTTGACCGCGGCGATCACCGGTTTCCACACGTCGCAGTGCCAGGACGAGATCTTCAGCTCGGCATCCCTGGTTCGGCGGGAGTGTCGTCGCATGGCCGCCTTGTCCCGCGCGACCTGGACCACGTCCATCCCGGTACAGAACGCCCTGCCGTTGGCGGCGTTGACGATCACCTTGACGTCCGGATCGGTATCGAGGTCGGCCCAGGCGGCCTCGAGCTCGTCGAGCATCAGCGCGTCGAAGGCGTTGCCCGCCTCGGGCCTGTCGAGGATCAACCAGCCGATCCCGTCGGCCTTGGACACGATCAAGCGTTCATAGGCGCTCACGAACGGGGAATGTCCTTCCAGGGCTTGCCCTTCCAGGGGTCCGGCTCCTTCGGCAAGCCGAGCACGCGTTCGCCGAGGATGTTCTTGTTGATGTCGGTGGTGCCGCCCTCGGTGCCGTTGGCGAGGCTGCGCATCATGCCCTGCACATCCCGCGGCAGAGCGTCCGGATCGTCGTGGGCAGGCCAGGCGATCGCATCCGTGCCCAGCAGATCGACCATGAGGTCCTGGATCTGCTGATTGATGGTGGCCTGGTGCACCTTGCCGATCGACGAGGCCGCGCCGGGGGACTGGCCGGCCGAAAGCGCTGCGCGCACGCGCTCATTGGTCCAGCCGCGTACCCGCTCTTGCGCCCACAAGCGCATCACCTTGTTCCTGATCACGGGATCTGCCCAGCGTCCGGTCTCCCTGGCGAGGATGATCAGTCGTTCGGCGCTCGACCCGCCGAGGCGGCCCATCCCACCCGAGCCCGAACCCGACACCATCTGTCGCTCGCTGGACAGCGTCGACGCACTCACGCGCCAGCCGTCGTTGACGGCGCCGACGCGGTGGACGTCGGGCACCCGCGCTCCGTCGAGGAAGACCTCGTTGAATTCGGCCTCGCCGGTGATCTGGCGAAGCGGTCGCACCTCGACGCCCGGCTGGTGCATGTCGAGCAGGAAGTACGTGATGCCCTTGTGCTTGGGCTGTTCGGGATCCGTCCGCGCCAACAGGATCGCAAAATCCGCCTGATCGGCCCACGTGGTCCACACCTTCTGACCGGAGATCACCCAGGAGTCACCGTCGCGCACTGCGCGGGTGGCCAACGACGCGAGGTCGGAGCCAGCGCCAGGCTCGCTGAAGAGCTGGCACCACTTCTCCTCGTTGCGCACGATCGGCGGCAGGAAGCGCAGCCGCTGATCCTCGGTACCGTGGCTGAACAATGCTGCCGCCGCATTGTTGAGCCCCAAGGGATTCAGACGCGTCAGGCGAAGCGGGCGGAGCACCTCGTCGATCGCGCGCGCGACTTCGTTGCCAACACCCAGGCCGCCGTGTTCACGCGCCCACGTGGGTACGACTAGGCCGGATTCGGCGAAGGTCGGATACCACTGTTGGTAATCCGCAGGGCTGCGGACCGCCCGCAGGGTCGCGGGGTCCTTGGCCGCGGCCGAGCGCCAGGCGGCCGGAACCTCGGCCTCGATCCACTGCCGCACCGCCGCGACCGCATCGTCGACCGGCGTGTCAGGGCGGATCGGTAGTTGCGTCATGATCTCAACCTCTTCAGCGGCCCTTGAATGCTGCGCCGCGTTTGTCGCGGAAGGCCGCCAAGCCTTCCTTGAAATCCTCACTACGACTAGACAATTCGAGTGCCAATGCCTCGTTCTGGAGATGGCGGTCAAGGTCGAGGCCGTTTGCGCTGTGCAGCAACCACTTGGTGAGTCCGAGCGAAACCGTGGGCGCTTCACCCAGTTCTCTGACGAGTTGTTCGGCCACCGAGGGCAATTCGTCGGATGCGCAGGCGCCGTGGATGATGCCCCACTCGGCGGCGCACGTTCCGTCGATTTCCCGGCCGAGCATCAGCAGCTGTCGGGTGCGTACCAATCCGATGAGCCGTGGCAGCAACCAGGCTGCGCCGCTGTCGGGGGTGAAGCCGCGCGCCATGAACGGCTCCCAGAACCGGGCGTCGTCGGCGGCGACGCAGAAGTCTGATGCCAGCGCGATGTGGAAGCCCAGGCCGATCGCCCAACCTCGGACCACGGCGACAATGGGCACCTGCGTCTGAAGCATCAACGGAATCAGCCGATTTGCCTTGTTCGGTAGGCGGCGCTGCGTGCTGCCCACGCGTGGTTTCCGTTCGGATTTTGCGTTGTTGGCGATCAGGTCCGCGCCCGCGCAGAAATCCGGTCCGGTGGCGTCGATCCTGATGACCCGCACCGATTCGTCGGTGCCGGCATCGACCAGATGACCGATCATCGCGTCCAGCATCGCGTCGTTGACGGCATTACGGCGTTCGGCGCGGTCGAGGGTCAGCCGCAGGGTCGGGCCCTGCTGTTCGGCCAGAAGGCCGGGAACACTGCGGTAACTCATGTGCTCAGCGCTCGGCGAACTGTTCCGTTACGGCGGTCAGCAATTCGCCGAGGTTCGTCGCGCCGCCCGGCGGGTCGGGCAGGCGCACGGGCCCTCGGTCGCGGCTGGGCAGCAGGACGGTCGCGTGTCCCGGCGCGGTGATCTGGCCGCGGTGGTTGGTCGCCGCGAGTTCGAGGTCGACGGCGGGGCGTTCACCGTCGGCGAGGTACTTGCGGACGACGGTACCGGTGACGGTGTGGACGTCGCCGACGTAATTGAACAGACGAAACTCGCAATCGAGCTTCCACAGCCAGGCGTCATCACCCATCCAGTCCGTGCACAAGTGGATCAACCACGTCTCGCGCATGCGCCCGTAGTCGAACGTGGTGGGATTGCCCGCGTTGCGCGCGGCGTCGGGCTCCCAGTGCACGCGTTGCTGGGCATCGGGGACGCCGTACTCGTTGGGCGTGTAGAAGCGGGGGATGCGCTGCCGGTTCCGCCACGCCAGTCTCAACGGACGCACACCGTACATGCCCATACCCATGCCGACGTGCCAGCAGACCATGTCGGTGACCGTCAGCGGGCCCTTTGTCAGCGACCCCAAATCGTCGCCTTCGTCGACGTCTTCCCACCACCGCGGCTCGGCGCCGCGCGGGCTTTCGCGCCCGTAGCGTTCGTCGAGCTCGGCGATCTCGTCAGCGGTCCACGTCTTGAGTTGGACGGCTTCGTATTTCTTCCGGCCCCGCGCCTTGCTGCGCTCGGTGCGAATCATGTTGCGGTACTGGCCGCCCAAGATCGTGCCCTCGTCGTCGCGGAACACCTGGGCGGACCATTCGTGGATGGCGCGGCCGGCAAACTCACTGCTCTTGTCGAGCGCGGCCACCAGGGCATTGCGCCTGAAGACGCGGTGGTTGGCGCGCAGCGGCGCCCACCATTCCCGAGCAGATGAGGCGTAGAAGGCATGCACCCCGCGCAGTGGATCGCCCTTGGTCAGTGCGCGGTCCTCGTCCGAGAGTGTCGTGACTTCGTCCTCCCCGATCAGCGTGTCGCCGCCGACGAGGGCCGGTGGGGCCACAGACTCTCCCCATACAGACTTCGCGGCGTATTCGGGATCGGCCCACAGCGGGTTGGCGTCACCGTAGCTTTCGGCGACGTGACGAAACGTGTCCTCGTTGGGGCGGTAGTAGTGCGGTGGCTGCGTGTGCGGGACGGCAATGCCGATGGTAGCCCGCAACCTGGCCAATCCCTCGTCGGTGATCCGCCCCGTCTGCCCCATCGGATTGCCTCCTCGTTGTGGCGGCCCGTGTCGTCGCCCGGACAAGGTGGAAATTAAGATACCCGAAAAACGGAAACGCCGTTAACGCAGGGGTGAACGAGATGTCAGAACAAGCATCCGGAATCGTGTGTGCGATCGGCGCCGACGGCGTCGCGCGGGTGACAATAGATCGCCAGGAAACGGGAAACTCGTTGTCTCCGTTGGCGCGTGACGAACTAACCGAAGCCTTCGTACGGGCCAATGACAACCCCGCCGTCCGCGCGGTGCTGTTGAGCGCCAGCGGCACCCGGCACTTCTGCGCCGGGGCCGGCCTCGCACCGCAACCGGCGGGCGCCGGGGCCGCCGTCGAGCCGGTGCAAAAGCGTCCGGGTGACATCGCGCGGATGCTTCAGCAGGGCTGGCAGCGGCTGGTCGCGTCCATTCTCGACTGTGACAAGCCGGTGGTCGCGGCGGTCAAGGGCACGGCCGCCGGGGCGGGCGCGAGCTTGGTTCTGGCTTCCGATCTCGTCGTGATGTCAACGGAGGCAAAGCTTGTCGAGGCGTTTGTGCATCGTGGAATCCTGCCGGATTCCGGCGCCATCCACCTCCTGACGAGGATCGTCGGCCTGCGCAAGGCGACCGAATTACTGATGCTCGGTGAGCCGGTCGACGCGGCCGCCTGCGAAAGGCTGGGACTGGTCAATCGGGTGACCGCGCCGGACGACACCGACGCGGTCGCCGAGGAACTCGCCGGACGGTTGGCCGCGGGCCCGACGGTGATGCTGACGCTGACCAAGCGGCTGCTGTCGGTGTCGTCGGAGTCGGATCGGCACCGCGCATTCGAGCAGGAGGCCTGGGCGCAGGAGGTGGTGTCGCGCACGGCGGACCTGCAAGAAGGCCTGGTGTCGTTCGCCGAACGCCGGAAGCCCAAGTTCCTCGGCCGCTGACCTTCCGCGTCAGCCCGCGATGGGTCCGCCCCGAATGGTGAACGCGGCGCTGTCGTCGATCTCGTCGATAGACGACGCCACCGACTCCGCGGTCAGCGCCGTGTCCTCGATTCCCTTGGTGACACCGATGAACACGCGTGACACTTTGCCCGCGCCCACCGAGTAGATGTGCGCGGTGCGGTCGCACGACCGATGACACAGATAGACCACGACGGGCGTGACGAGCTCGGGATGCATGGCCTTGCCGGCGTCACCCATGATGTTTTCCGTCATCCGGGTCCGCGCTATCGGGGCGATGGCGTTGACGGCGATGCCGTTGCGGGCGCCCTCGATCGCGAGAACGTGCATCATGCCGACCAGGCCCATCTTGGCGGCGCCGTAGTTGGCTTGACCGAAATTTCCGAAAAGGCCGGTGCCCGAGGTCGTCTGAACGATTCGGCCGTAATTCTGCGCCCGCATGATCGGCCACACCGCCCGCGTGACGTTGAATGCGCCGGAGAGGTGCACGGCAATGACGGTGTCGACCTGCTCGGCGGTCATGTTCTTGAACGCCGCGTCGCGCAGAATCCCCGCGTTGTTCACCAGCACATCGACCTGCCCGAAGGCCTCCAGCGCGGCGGCCACGATCGCCGCACCGCCCTCCTCGGTGGCCACCGAGTCACCGTTGGCGATCGCCGTACCCCCGGCCGCGGTGATCTCGTCGACCACGGCCTGGGCCGCCGATATCGACGCCCCGTCGCCGTCCACCGAACTGCCCAGGTCGTTGACCACGACCCGGGCGCCGCGGCGGGCGAGCTCGAGTGCATGGCAGCGACCCAGTCCGCCGCCGGCCCCCGTGACGATGGCTACCTGGTTGTCGAAAGTCATTGAATGCATGGGTGAGAGGTTACATTTACCTAACCGAGAACAACCATTTGCATCTGAGGCGTCGGAGGAGGCTCATGACTGGCCCGGCTGAGTTGCTACGACATGCGCGCCGCAGAGCCGAAGAATTGCGGCCCCGCTACCGAGCGGCCGGTTTCTGGACGGCGGAGCCGATCGACCTGGTGGGACCCACCGCGGCGCGGCACCCTGCCCGGGTTGCCGTCGCGGATCGCGGCGCCGAACTGACCTACGGCGAACTGGACAAGCGCATCGACTCGGCCGCCCGAGCGATGGTCGACGCCGGCCTTGCTCCGGGTGGCGCAATCGTCGCGGTAGTCGGTAACGACGTGGACTCGGTGGTGTCGGTCCACGCGGCGCTGCGGGTGGACGCGGTGGTTCTGCTCGTGCCGCGCAGTGCCGGGGCGACGCAGATCGCCGACATCCTCACCCGCACCGGTGCACGATTCGGCGTAGCGCCGAACTGGGCGACGATCGCCGACGCGGAGCTGTCCGGTCTCTGCGATTGGATCGAACTCGGTGACGATGGCCGAACGGGTACCACCCGGCCGCCGCGGCCGGTGCGGTCAGCCGATGAGCCGTGCTTTGTGCTTTACACCTCGGGCACAACCGCTCGGCCCAAGGGCGTGATTCATTCGCTGAGCACGCTGGCCAAGGCTTCGGCGAATTACATTGCGGCGGCGGGCCTGGGTTCCGACGACCGCATCTTCTTGATCAGCCCGCTCGCGTCGGTCACCGGGGTGTTGCAGGCGCTGTTCATCGGTCCGATGCTGGCGGCTCCAGTGATTCTGGAAGATCGCTGGGACCCGGCGGCGACCTGCGACCTCCTGGTCAGCTCGGGTGCGACGTGGTACGGGGGCCCGGACCGGTTGCTCGACCGGATGCTCGACCAGGCCGTGGCGCGCGGCGCCGTCGTCCCGTTACGCGCGGTGTATCTGGGCGGCACGATGCTGGACCGGCGGATCGTCGAACGCATCGAAGACGAGTTC
The DNA here is from genome assembly GCF_000276825.1 of Mycobacterium paraintracellulare. Taxonomy (NCBI): domain Bacteria; kingdom Bacillati; phylum Actinomycetota; class Actinomycetes; order Mycobacteriales; family Mycobacteriaceae; genus Mycobacterium; species Mycobacterium paraintracellulare. Next base: position 1,881,693 of record NC_016948.1, read on the forward strand.
GGCATCGTTGTGATGCGCGCCTATGGATCCTCGGAGACCCCGGTCAGCACGTCCGGTCTGCGGACCGAACCCCGAGACATCCGCCATGCCGACGACGGTGTGGCGCTCGGCGACGTCGACGTGCGCGTCGGATCCGAGTCCGAACCCACCGAGTGCTGCATCAAGGGTCCGCACACGTTTCTCGGTTACACCGACGCCGAGGACGACGAATACGCGTTCGAGGGGGAGTGGTTCCGAACCGGTGATGTGGCGGAGGTGGTCGGCGGCCGGGTTCGGATCGTCGGCCGGATCAAGGACATCGTGATTCGTAACGGGCTGAAGATCCCGGCCGCCGAAGTGGAGGAAGCGGTCTCGAGGATCGGTGGGATACGCGAATGCGCCGCTTATTCCGTTTCCGATCCCACCACCGGTGAGCGATTGGCTATGGCGGTCGTGCTCGAACCCGGCGTCGAGATCTCGCTCGCCGAGATCGCCCGGACCCTGGGCGCGGAGGGATTGCCGAAATACAAACTGCCCGAAGAACTTGTCTTCTGGGACGAGCCGCTGCCCGTCAACGCCAACGGCAAAGTCGACCGCTCCAAACTCGAAGCGCGGTCGGTCGGGCGGCAGCGGCTGCTCGCCGACCGTCTCGCCACTACCGGATGAGAGATCCCGCCGCCGAACCTAGTCGGCAGCGGGACGGAAGACCGGGACGACGAATCCGTCTTCGTCGTCGCGGAAGGCGATCACCAATTGCATGTCGGCGCGCAAATCTTCGACGCGGCAATTCTCCACGACCGTCATCAGCCGCGGTCCCTCCTCGAGGTCGACCATCGCCAGCACGTACGGCATGCGCACGTCGAAAGGTGCGGCGTTTTGGTGGATGACGCTCCACGTGTAGAGCCGCGCGCGACCGGTTGCCGGCGCCAACTCGACGTCCTCAGCCCAACAATGCGGACAGAACGGCCTGGCGTACAACGATTTGCGACCGCAGGACCGGCAGGCATTCACCAACAGCCGCCGGTCCTGCGTGGCTGACCACCACGCCTGACCATCGGCGTCGATCGTGGGGCGATCAGGAGCCGTCATCGCTACCTTCCGAGAATCATTGTGGCGCTGTGGGTGAAAAAGCCCCCCATCGCGTGGACGCATGCCAACCTGGCGTCGGCGACCTGACGCGCTCCGCATTCACCGCGCAACTGCCGCACCGCCTCCACCATGAGGAACATTCCTCGCATACCCGGGTGACACGACGCCAGGCCCCCGCCATCGGTGTTGGTCGGCAGCGAGCCGCCCGGGCGAAGCGCTCCGGACTCTATGAAGGGGCCGCCTTCTCCCTTGGCGCAGAAGCCGAGGTCCTCCACGGTCAGCAGGACGGTGGACGTGAAGGAGTCGTAGAGCTGACACACATCGATGTCGGCCGGGCTGACCCCCGCCCGCGCGAACGCGAGTGGCCCCGAGCGCGCCGCCGGCGACGTCGTGAAATCGGGCCACTGGCCCATGCTGACGTGCGACGCCGCGTCGGCCGTGCCAAGAATCCACACCGGATCCTTCGCGCAATCTCTGGCGACGCGCTCGCTGGCGAGCACGACGGCACCGCCACCGTCGGTGCGCAGGCACACATGCTTGGAGGTGAACGGGTCCGCCAGTAGCGGCGCGGCTGCGACGTCGGCAACGGTGATGCGGTCTCGCTCGAATGCGTTGTCGTTCATGGCTGCCCACTCGTGGGCCGCGACGGCGACTTCGGCCAGTTGGTCGACGGTGGTGCCGAATTGGATCATGTGGCGCCGGGCTGCCATGGCGTACTTGGCGATGAGGGTCGCGCCGTAGGGGGCCTCGTACTGCAGGGCACCGCCGGTTGCCATCGCGGCAGCCGACGCGCGCAGCTGTCGCTTGACGTCGGAGCGTGCGGTCGATCCGTAGGTCAACAGAGCGACCTCGATTTCGCCGGCCGCGATCGCGGCGGCGGCATGGCCGGCCATCACTTCCCAGGAGGATCCGCCGACATTGGTCGCATCGACCCAGGTAGGCCGCAGGCCGAGGTACTCGCTGACTTCCACGGGGGGAAGCAATGTTCCGTGCCCGCCGAAACCGTCGATGTCCTCCTTCGTGAGCCCCGCATCGGCGACCGCCCGCCGCGAGGACTGGGCCATCAGCGCCATGGCGGTCTTGTCGGGCACCCGGCCGCAGTCGGACAAGGCTGCGCCGACGATGGCGACGCGGTTCGATGACATAGCTCATGGTTATCACATCGACGTGGCGTCCGATAACGACCGTTGACAATATTGTGGAAACGTTATTCTCGGTCGGCTACCGTGAGCCTATGACGACGGCGCTGCGGGACGCCTTGCGGGCAGAGACGCTGGTGTTGTGCCTCGCGCTGCTCCACGCGCGCACGCCCGACGTTCCGGCGATCGCTGCGGCGTGTGGATACGACGCGGTATACGTCGATCTCGAACACACATCGACGTCCCTGGATACCGCGCAGATGCTGTGCGCGAGCGCGCTCGGCGCGGGGATCTCCGGCCTGGTGCGGGTGCCGTCTAACGATCCCAGTGTCATCGCCCGCGTCCTGGACGCCGGCGCGGTGGGAGTTATTGTGCCACATATAAATTCGAAACAAGAGGTCGAAGGAGTCGTGCAGGCCGCACGATTTCCACCGATCGGCAACCGGTCCATTTCGGGTCCCAACGCGGTCAGCGGATACGCACCGCGAACAGCGCCCCAATTGGTGGAGCTGCTCGAACGGCGCACGGTCGTGGCCGTGATGATCGAGACCCCGGAAGCCGTCGAGGCAGCCGACTCCATCGCGGCCGTCGACGGTGTCGACATGATTCTCATCGGACCGAGCGATCTGACCGCCGAAATGGGCATCCATGGACAGTATGAGAATGAGCATTTCCACAGTGCAGTAGAATCGGTCGCGGCGGCTTGTCGTAGTCACGGCGTGGCGCTCGGTATCGCCGGAATAAAGTCGGTTGACCTGCTGAATCGATTCGTGGGATTGGGATTGCGATTCATCTCGGCGGGGACCGATGTCGGGATGATGACCGAGGCGGCCTCAGCCCGTGCGCAAGCGCTTCGCGGACTGCAGAGCCACCGCGACGACTGACATCGACAACCGAAAGCGACGCCCACACACCAGGAGGACCGGATGCCGACAGCCATCTACACCGAACGCGTCACCGACCCAATGGCGTGGACCGGCGCGGACTTCACGAGCAAGGAAGACTTCGCCTTCGACCTGTCCGCCCGCAATGTGGCTGCGCTGGAATCGATCCTGGCCAAGACGGCGAACAAGGACCGCGATGACATCACGCCACAGGATGCTCGGCACCCCGACCTCGACGACGATCTGGCGCGACTCTACCACGATCTGATGTTCGGCAAGGGTCTGGCCTGCGTGCGCGGCTTCCCGGTCGAGCAGCATTCGATTGAGGACCTCGAGCGCATCTACTGGGCGTTCTGCACGCACCTCGGCTATCTGGTGTCGAACAACTCCTTTGGTCACCGCATGGTGCGCGTTCAGGAAGAGATCCTGCCGGGCGGCGTGCAGCCCGCTCGCGGCACGAAGTCTCGTGCCGAACTCGCGATGCACAACGACGCCGCCGACATCCTGTCGCTGCTGTGCGTCTACCCGGCGGCCCAAGGCGGCGAAAGCCAGTTCGCCAGCGGCCCGGCCGCGCACAATCGGATCCTGGCCGAACGCCCCGACCTGCTCGACGTGCTCTACGAGGGCTTTCCGCACCACCGACGCAGCGAACAACCCGATGACCAGCCCGATGTCACGCCCTACAACGTCCCGGTCTTCTCCCAGATCAACGGGCGAATCTGCATCAACTTCACCTACAGCAGCATCCTGCCGGCCATGAAGGCGCTCGGGCGTGAATTCACCCCGAAGCAAGAGGAGGCCATCGAACTGCTGCGCAACATACTCGTCGACCAACAGGTCGAATTCCGTTTGGAGTCCGGGGAAGCGGCCGTGGCGAACAACTTCGCGATGTGCCACTCCCGGTCGGACTTTGTCAGCAGCGACGACCCCAAGAAGGCCCGCTGCTTCCTGCGCGCCTGGATGGAGGTCCCGCGCGAAGATCGTCGGCTGCCGATCGGTCGCGAGTACTTCCACATGGAAAACAAGGATCTGCGGCTCGGGTACGACGTGGTGCCCGGGCGCGACGGCGCGATCGCGCGCAACGACTACCGCAACGTCGACACGGCGCTGGCCGACATGTTCAAGGCGGCACAGGCCAAACCCAAGGCACGGCCATGAAAGGCGCACGACAAAGATGACCGGCGCGCTACGACCGCGGTTGGTCGTCGAGCGGTGGACTGACCCCGCCGCGGCGGACGTCCTGGAACTGTCCGGCATCGACATCGTCAAACTCGATCTGACCGCACCCGCCGAATCAGGCTGGGCGGCATTGGAGTCCGCGCACGGCTACCAAGTCGCCACGCGAACCGATGTTGCCTCCGTGGCCGACGGCGCACAGTGGCTGGCCGGTGAGGCATTGATCGCGCGCTGCCCGTGCCTGCTGGCCGTCTGCTCGGCAGGAGCCGGATATGACGTCATCGATGTCGATGCCTGCACCCGCGCGGGGATAGCGGTGTGTAACAACTCTGGGCCGGGAGCGGAGGCGGTGGCCGAGCACGCCCTGGGATTCATGCTCGACCTCGCCAAGAAGATCACCGTCTCCGACCGCGCGCTACGGAGCGGTCCGCTTCGCGATCGGCTGGCCCTGCGGGGAACTCAGCTGTTCGGCAAGACGCTCGGTGTCGTCGGGCTCGGTGCCATCGGGGGCCGCCTCGTCGAGTTGTGTGCGCCGTTCGGCATGGAGGTGCTGGTCTTCGATCCATACCTCGACGAGACGACCGCGCGGTCTCGCGGTGTGCAGCAAGTGACGCTCGCCGAGCTCGTCGAACGTTCGGACTTCGTGCAGGTTACGTGCCCTCTGACGAGCGAGACGCGCGGACTCATCGGCAGAACGCAATTCGCCGCGATGAAGCCGACCGCCTTCTTCATCACCACGGCGCGCGGGCCTGTCCATGACGAGGCGGCGCTGCTCGACGCGCTCGTCAGCGGCGGAATCGCCGGCGCGGGCCTCGATGTGTTCCACGAGGAGCCGCCCCGGCAGGACAACCCGCTGCTGCAACTCGACAACGTCGTTGCGACGCCGCACACAGCGGGCATCACGGTGGAGGCCGCGCGGGACATCGCCGTCGCCACCGCGACTCAGTGGCAGACGATCTTCGAAGGCCGCATGCCGCCTCGCTTGTTAAACCCGCAAGTCTGGCCTCGCTATTGCGAACGATTCCACGACATCCTTGGTGTTCACCCGACCGCGCGCGTCCCCGCGGCGGCGGAGTGAAACGACTACCCCCCAACGAGTGTGAGAGAAGGACCGTGACTTGGCGACACACTACGACACGATCGAGGTCGAGGTCAGGGGCCATGCCGCCTGCGTGACCCTCAACCGTCCTGAGGTGCTCAACGCGATCAACGACGAGATGATCGCCGAACTGGCCGTGGCTTATGCGGAAATCGAACGCTCGCAAGATATCTGGACCGTGATCATCACGGGTGCCGGCCGTGCGTTGTGCGTCGGAGCCGACGTCAACAAGGCCGCCGACCACGACATGGAGAACGCGGCAGGCATCGACAACCAGGGCGAACCCATCCTCAGCTCGATGCGGCAGTGGGACGCCCCGCAGGAGGCGACACCGCCGTGGCTGCAGATGACCAAGCCGATCATCTGCGCGGTGAACGGCATCGCCTGTGGGGCGGGAATGGACCTGGTGACCACGGCGGACATCACCATCGCGTCCGAGCGCGCGACGTTGATGGACCCGCATGTCAGCATCGGCGTGACATCCGGGCGCGAAGGGGTCAGGCTCGCCCGTGTGCTCCCGCTGCCCGTGGCGATGCGGCTGATCCTGATGGGCAAACACGAAAAGCTCAACGCGCAGCGCGCTTATGACTTGGGCGTCTTCACCGAAGTGGTCCCGCACGATGAGCTCATGGCGCGCGCCTGGGAGATCGCCGACATCGTGAATTCGAATGCACCGCTGGCGGTGCGTGGTTCACGTATGGCCGTGCGCAAAGGTCTGACGATGCCCATATACGAGGCGGAACTGCTCGCCGAGAATTACCGGATGAAGGTGGCGCTGACGAAGGATGCCATCGAGGGGCCGCGCGCCTTCCTCGAGAAGCGCCAGCCGCAGTGGAAGGCGCTGTAGGGCTCGACCGGCTGCGTTACACCATCCCGAAGAAGTTCTTTGCGTTGGTGGATAGCACCTTTCGCTTGGTGTCCTCGTCCAGGCCCTCCGTCGCCTTGTTTGCGACCTCGAGACTCCGCGGCCAGTTCGTGTCGTTGTGCGGGTAATCGGTCTCGAACATGAGTTGGTCCGGCCCGACCAGATCCAGGATGCGGAACGCGACCGGATCGCCGAAGGTGGAGAACCACACTCGTCCGGGCACCTGGCTGCTCGGCGGTTCGGTCAAGAGGGGGTGTATGCCGCCCCACGCGCGCCGGTCCTCCCAGACCTCGTCGACACGCTGCAGGTAGTAGGGGATCCAGCCCGCTTGCGCCTCGGCGAACGCGAGCTTGAGGCCGGGGAACTGCATGAGCTTGCCGGAGAACAGCCAGTCGACCATGGCGATGGTGCAGTTGACGGCCATCAGTGCGCTCGTCACGACATGCGGGGAGTCCGGAGAGGACTTGGTCAGCGAAGAACTCGATCCGATGTGGAGCATGATCCCCACCTGGTTTCGCTCGCACGCGGCGAAGAACGGGTCCCAATAGCCGCTGTGAATGGACGGCAGGTCGAGGCGAGAGGGCAGCTCGGAGAAGCACACCGCGCGCATCCCCCGGGCGGCCACCCTTTCGACCTCTTTCGCGGCAAGCTCGACGTCCCAGAGCGGGATGATGCCGAGCGGGATCAGCCGACCGTTCGAGCTGCCACCCCACTCGTCGATCTGGAAGTCGTTGTAGGCCTCGACACAGAGCCTGGCGAGCTCCTTGTCCTTGCCGTACAGGAAGCGTTGGCCGCAAAAGCGTACGAGGGTGTTGGGAAAGCAGGCCGAGGCTTCGATGCCGGCAATGTCCATGTCCGCGAGCCGATCCGCGGGACGGTAGCAGCCGGGGCGCATCTCGTCATAGGTGATCGGGTCGGTGGTGAGTTCGTCGATTTCATAGCCGGCGGCCGCGCTGATGAGCGGGATCGGGATAACGGCGTCCTCGTAGTGCCAGATGTCCGCGTCGCGGCCCTCGTCGTCCTCGACGAAAGCCACATCGGACGTGACGGATGGATCCATGCGCCCGCGCGTGCGAACGATCCGCGGGCCGATGTCGCGATAGCGCTCGGGCAGCCGGCTGGTCCACAAATCGGCCGGCTCCACCAGATGGTCGTCCGGCGAGACGATGAGGATGTCTGCGCTCAACGCTGCACTCCTTCGAAAACGGCCCATGGCTTCAGTGAGTGGCACACGGATTCAGAAATGAGAATGACCGTTTCCACGGTACCGCATCAGGCGGCCCGGCGCGCCGGGGCACCTCTGGACTGCCGTCGGACCAAGGCTCCTCGGAGGCGTACCGGCTCTGGGAGAACCGCCCCAGTGCGGGCCGCCGTCGAACCTTCGGGGCCGATGCCGGCAGTAATCACTTACCTGCAGTGAGAATCAACATGCACGTGTAGGTAGATCGCACATTTTCCGCGTCGGGCGGGTAGTCTTTCCGCATTATGCCTACGAAGAAGCCCGCCGGTCCCGAAACCGAAACCGGCTTGGAATTGGTCGACAACAACGTCGAGCTGCACGGCTCGTGGCAGCAACGCACGATCGAGCGGCGTCTGAGTTCTGCCAGAGCGCGTGCACTCGCGCGCAGTTCGCGGTTCCTGGCCACCGCGCTGGAATTGGTAGAGGAGTCGGGCAAGGCCGATTTCACGATCCAGACCCTCATCGACAGGTCGAATCTCAGCCTGCGAGCGTTCTACCAACACTTCGCGGGTAAAGAAGAACTGATGTTGGCGCTCTATGAGAACGTCACGAGTCAGTTCACCGAGGACATTCGCCACGATGTCGCGGCCGCCGACGGTCCGATGGAGCAACTCGAGGCTTTCTGCCGGGGCGTTCTGTCCCGCGCGGAGTCGTCGGAAGCCGTCGGGGGCCGGGTCATGACGATCTACAACCTGAGCCTGGAGATCGAGCGGCCGGACGACTTCGCAAAGGTCTGGGAGCCGCACCTGAAGCTGCTGACGAAGATCCTCACGTCGTGTGCTCGGGCCGGATTGGTACGCACGGATCTGACCCCCGCGCAGCTGACCACGTTGCTGAACACCACGCTGACGGCGCTCGCTCAAATCGGCGTTTTTCATCTGGGCGGCAAGGGTTCCAAGCTGACGGAGGACCAGTTGTGGGCGTGGTGCAAACAGGCCGTCACGCCGCCCGCGTCGGACGTCAAAGCCAAGCCGGCGCGCAAGGCGCCGCGTGCCGCAGCCGGCGGACGGGCCGGACGGCCGAAGAAACTAACGGGGTAGGCCGAGCCCGCGCTGGGCGATGATGCTGCGCTGGATCTCGCTGGTGCCCGCATAGATCGTCGTGCCCAACGAGAATCGCAGCGAGTGGTCAAACCGCCCGCGTTCGGGAGCGGTCGGCTCGAGGTAGCTGCGTAGACCGTCCGGGCCGACGAGTTCGAACACGTCCTGGCTGGCACGCTCGAGCGCCTCGGTGCTGAACACCTTGGACATTGACCCCTCGGCCACCGGTATGTCGCCCTGCTCGACCATCCACACGCACCGGCGCTGCAGCAGCATCGACACCTCGGCCTGCATCGCGACGCGGGCGAGCCGGCGCCGGACGTCGGTATTGGCGATCGGCAGTGAGCCGTCGCCGGACGCGCTGGTGGTTGCCCAATGCTCGGCATGGTGCAGCAGCCGGATCAGGTGGGGCCCCCATCCGGACGCGTGCTCGTCTTGCAGCGACAGGCTGAGCACCTGCCAGCCGCCATCGACTTCGCCGATGCGCCACTCGTCGCCGATCCGGACGTCGCTGTAGAAGGTGATGTTGGTGCGTTCCCCGGAAAGCGTCCATACGGCTTGTGCCGCAAAGCCATCAGAGTCGCCCGGCACCAGGAACATCGTCAGGCCTTTGTGTTTCGGCTTGTCCGGGTTCGTGCGCGCAAGCAGGAACACGAAGTCGGCGAGGTGACCGTTGGTGGTGAACATCTTGGAGCCGTTGATCACCCACCCGTCGCCGTCGCGCACGGCGCGGGTGGCGGCCGCCGCGACGTCCGACCCGCATTCGGGTTCGGTGAAGCCGAGCGCAATGGTGATGTCGCCGTTGATGGCTCCGGTGAGGATGCGGTCCTTCAAGAAGGGGGTGCCGATCTCACGGATGATCGCCGCAACCATCCTGGTTGTCTCGGAGAGGTACACCGGCGCGTCATACCGCATCAGTTCCTCTTTGACGACCTGATCGTCCCATGCGTTGCGGCTCTGTCCGCCGAACTCGACGGGCCAGGCCGGAGCGAAATAGCCCTTGTCGACGAGACTTTTGGCGAACTCGTCGTCGTGTGCGACCCCGCTGCGGTAGATGCGTTCCTCGAATTCGGGGGTCAACACGTCGTGCAAGTGGGCACGGAGTCCGTCGCGGTAGGTCTCGGTCTCCGTATCGAGCTGAAAGTGCATGTATGCACGCCAATCTGTCGTGGCACGCGGCCCAGGACGGTACGCATGGCAATGTTAATCTCAATTTTGAGAGTAACCATATCCGCACGTGACGGGGCGATAACGTGGACCTGAGCCTGACGGGCGAACAGAGACAGTTGGTGGATTCGTTCGCCGCGCTGTTTGCGCGCGAGTCGACATCCGAACGAGTCCGGGCGGCCGAGCCGTTGGGCTTCGACCTCAAGCTGTGGAAGGCCCTGCTGGAGACGGGGGCGGTGGAGATGGCGGTCGACGAGGCGGCCGGCGGATGGGGCGCGCCCGAACTGGAACTCGCGTTGATTGCCGAACAGTTCGGACGCGCGGTCGCGTCCGCTCCCGTCATCGAAGCGCAGGTTGCCGCGCGGCTGCTGGCGGCGTCCGGCGAGGCCGGTACCGGGCTTTTGAATGAGGTCCTCGCCGGTGAGCAGCTGGTCACGTTCGCGCCCCGCACCGGTCGCGGTGGTCGGTTGGGGTTGGTGCCCGGCGGGGCGGTGGCAGACCACGTCATCGCCCTGACCCAGGGGCGGCTGCTGGTGGTGCCGATCGGCGAGAACCGCACCATAGTGGAAAACCTTGGGTCAATGCCGCTGGCGGACATCATGATTGACGATGGTCCCGTCGTCCTTGCGGACGGGCCGCAGGCGCGCGGCCTATTCGATGGCGCCCTTGACCTGTGGCTCGCGCTGACCGCCGCGGCTTTGGCGGGCGCGGCCAAGAGGGCCGTGGAGATCGGCGTCGACTACGCCCAGCAACGTCATGCGTTCGGAACCGCGATCGGCTCGTTCCAGGCGGTGTCTCACCCGCTGGCCGACAGCGCCACCGCCGCCGATGGGGCGCGGCTGCTCGGGCTCAAGGCCGCGTGCGCATTCGCCGACGAGCCGGATTGCGTTCGCGAACTGGCTGCGATGGCGTTCGCATTCGCCTATGAGACGGCGCGCGACGCCACTCGGCGCAGCCTGCACATTCAGGGCGGATACGGGTTCGGCATGGAGGGCGACATCCAGCTTTACTATCGCCGGGTTCGGGGATGGGCAATGGTTTTCGGCGAACCCGCGGTCGCATTGGACCGGGTGGCCGATGCGCGCTATGGCGCCGCCGCGGAGTGAACAGAATCGCGACGCGCAAGGATCGCGAAGCTCAGCGTCGCACGCGCCGCGAGTCGGTCGCGGCCAACGTCGAAGACGTCGACGGCAACAACGATCATCCGTTTTCCCGCGCGCACCAACGTGGCGACCGCACGCGCGGGGCCATCGACGATCGGTGCCAGGAAATGGATGGACATGTCCGCGGTTCCCGCGCCGTCGCCGTCGCCGGCATATTTGACCGCAAGGCGCCCTGCGGCGACATCGATGAGAGTGGCTACCAGCCCACCCTGCAGCGCGCCGCGAATGTTCCTCAGGTCTCCTCGGTTGTGCAGGTCAACGACGACCGAGTCATCGGTGTCGACGACGTCGTAGAACGGCAGCTGGGCGAAAAGATGTCCCGGAACGGTGACGTCCATAGGGCGTGGCGCCGCGGGCGAGTTATTGGTCACCGGCACAACGTTAGACGCTGGACCGGACCTGATCTTTCACGGCCAAGACAACCGGGGGAGCGCTCCGCCAGTTCGGCACCCCTTGCGCCTCGCCGGCGGTGGGGAGCTTGTCCTCCCGGATCTGGGCCCAGTGCGAGTGATTCAATTGGTGCAACGCGAAACACGACTGCAGCGCGTTGTAAAAACCCATGTTGTCGACTGATTGGTTTACCGACTCTTTGATGAGCAGGGCCGCCATCGTGGGCACCTCCGCGATGCGTCGCGCCAACTCGAGAGTGCGTTCGGCCAGTTCGTCGCGCCGGAAGATCTTGCTCACCATGCCGAGCCGGTAGGCCTCTTCGATCCCGATCGCGTCACCGGTGAGCATGAGCTCCTTCGTGCGCCGCGGTCCGAATTCCCAGGGATGGCCGAAGTATTCCATGCCGCACATGCCCAGCCGCGTGCCTACCACATCGGCGAAGCGCACCTCTTCGCTGCCCACGATGAGGTCACAGGCCCAGATCAGCATGAGTCCCGCCGAGAACACGTCGCCGTGCACCTGGGCGATGGTGATCTTTCGTAGGTTGCGCCAGCGCAGGTTGTTTTGAAAGAAATAGTGCCATTCCTGCAGCATGGTCCGCTCTGCTCCATCGCGCGTACCGCCGTTGATGGTCACGGTGGGGTGCTGGCCGGGCCCGGGGCCGAACTCGGCACGCGCCTGCTTGGAGCCGATATCGTGGCCCGACGAAAACATCGGGCCCTCGCCGGCCAAGACGACGACGCGGACGTTGTCATCGGATTCGGCGCGGGCAAACGCCTCGTCGAGTTCGACCAGCATGCCGCGGTTTTGGGCGTTGCGCTGGTCGGGGCGGTTCAGCGAGATCCGAACGATCATGCCGTCGTCGAAGGTCTCCCACTTCAAGAATTCGTAATCGCTCACCGTTCGCCCCTTCGTCCCGCATCCGGTAATGGTGTTATCTCTATATGAGAAGATATGTTCTCACAGGTCGGCGGGCGACGACCGGAAGGGGTGCCGATGGCGGACGGTCGAGGTAAGCCACGAGTGATCCTGTGGGGTCCTGGTCAGGTCGGCATCGGCGCGTTGCGTGCCGTCATCGCCCATCCCGGCCTGGAGCTGGCCGGCGTCGTGGTGCACGCGGAAGCCAAGGACGGCAAGGACGCCGGCGACCTGTGCGGGATGCCCGCGACCGGCGTCATCGCCACGCGGGACATCGGTGCCGCACTATCGGTGGACGCCGACGTGGTGGCCTACTTCGCGTCGGGTGACTATCGCTACCACGACGCGGCGGTGGACATCGCCCGCTGCCTGCGCGCTGGCAAGCACGTGGTGTGTACCTCGTTGGTGCCCATGTGTTATCCGCCCGCTGCCGACCAGGAAACCGTCGAACTGCTCGAGGCGGCCTGCGCGGAGGGCGGGACCAGCTTTTTCAACAGCGGTGTCGATCCGGGCTGGGCCAACGATGTGATCGCGCTGACGATGACGGGCTTCAGCAGCCGTGTCGACGGCATCACCATGCTCGAGATGCTCGATTACGGCCCGATCCGTCAACCCGACATCATGTTCGACTTCATGGGGTTCGGGCATACCCCCGATCATCCGGCGCCGCTCTTCGACCCCGACCGCCTCGCCGCGTTGTGGGGACCCACCGTGCATCTGGTCGCGGATGGTGTTGGCCTGCCACTCGATCGCGTCGAGACGACGATCGAGAAATGGTTGGCGACAGAGCGTTACGAAGTGGCGTCGGGGTGGATCGAACCGGGAACCATGGGAGGAATGCGATTCAAGCTCGCCGGAATGGCCGGTGGAGAGGAACGCGTTGTGCTGGAACACATCACCCGAATGGGCGACGGTGCCGCGCCGGATTGGCCGCGGCATCCATCACCGCTCGGTGGCTACCGGGTCATCGTGGACGGCCTGCCCACCTACACCGTCGACATCGAGATGCACGGCCGCGGGGACAACATGCGCGGCCTGACCTACGCGACGGTTATGCGCGAACTCAATGCCATCCCCGCGGTGATGGCCGCACCAGTTGGTTTGCTGTCCACCCTCGATCTGCCGTTGGTCACCGGTCCCGTGCGCGGTGGAACCTGGCGGGGCGTGCTGCCCGCAAAGGCGAAGCTGTGAGCGAACAACCGGTCCCGCCCGCATCGGTGGATCTATGGGAGGTCATGCGGACCGCGTCGGCGGTACGGCGCTATCGCGACGAACCCGTCTCCGACGAGGCCATCGACGCTTGTCTGCGTGCGGCGAGTTGGGCTCCGTCCGGCGGCAACCAGCAGCCGTGGAAGTTTGTGGTGCTGAGATCGAGCCCTCTGCGCGACGTGGTCACGGCGGCGGCTCACAAGACATGGGACGTCATGACCGAGTTCTATCGGCTTTCAATGCCCGAGGACGAGGCTGACGACCCCAAGTCGCGCGTGCTGCGCGCGATGGCTGAGCACATGAGCGTCGGAGGCGCGGCGCCCGTGCTGGTGCTGTTCTGTGTCCAGCCGCAGCGGGGAACCACCGAACTACAGCAGGGAGGGTCGATCTTTCCCGCCGTCCAGAACTTCCTGCTGGCGGCGCGGGCGCAAGGCCTGGGCGCGGCGATCACCCTGTGGCACGGGCCCTGCGAGGATCAGCTGCGGTCCATGGTCGCAATCCCTGACGACTGGCTCATCGCGACTCTGCTCACGGTGGGCTGGCCCAAGGGCGGGCACCACGCGGTGCGGCGCAAACCGCTTGATGAGGTGGCGTCGATCGATCGTTGGGATCAATCCTGGAGCAAGAGGATGGCGTGAGGCACCCAGCGGTAGAAAATCGCGCTGCTTCAACAGCATTCCTGTCGCCAATGTGCGGGCGGCCGCGTGGTCTGACGCGCCTCACCCGGTCGACGGGACGCGAGATGAGCCGCCCCACCTACTGCCCAGCGGGGGGTGAGTGAGCACGGCTGGCGTTACATTTGCCTGTGCTAGTGTAACTGCGTTGTCGCAACGGGCCGACGGGAAACTGATGACCGCTGAGCAAGTCATGCCTGCCGAGATCGCCGCAGGGAGCCACAACGACGTCGGCGAAGTCATGAGCACTTCGCTTACACCGCGACATTCGACATCGAAATCGTGCAGCCCGGCGCCGACGGCGTCGGTCCCATTCAGCTGAACAGCCCTGCAGCCCCGACGGAGTTCTGATGACCGTGCCCACCGCCCCCACCGAATCCGACCTGTACTACGACCCCTACAACATCGACCTCAACATGAACCCCTATCCGGTGTTCGCCCGGATTCGGGAAGAGGCGCCCCTGTACTACAACGAACAGCACGACTTCTACGCGCTGAGCCGCTACGACGACGTCAACAAGGCGGTCATCAACCACGAGACGTTCATCTCCGGGCGCGGAGCCCTGCTCGAGATCATCAAGTCGGGCATGGAAATACCGCCGGGCACACTGATTTTCGAGGATCCGCCGATCCACAACATTCACCGCAACCTGCTGTCGCGGGTGTTCACTCCGCGCAAGGTGCTCGCACTCGAGCCGCAGATCCGCGAGTTCACCGCACGGTGCCTGGATCCGCTGGTCGGGTCGGGTCGGTTCGACTTCGTCAACGACCTCGGCGAGCAGATGCCCATGCGCGTCATCGGCATGCTGCTGGGGCTCCCGGAAGACCGGCAGCGGCAGATCACCGACCACGGCGAGGAGACCCTGCAGGGGAAGACCGTCGACGCGCTGGCCACCGGCGAGGTGTTCGCGGAGTTCGTCGACTGGCGCGCCGAACACCCGTCCGACGACATCATGACCGACCTTCTCAACGCCGAGTTCGAGGATGAGACCGGCACGGTGCGCAAGCTGCGCCGTGACGAGCTGTTGATGTACCTGACGGTTATCGCCACGGCCGGTTCCGAGACCACCACCCGGCTGATCGGCTGGGCCGGTAAGACGCTGGCCGACTACCCGGATCAGCGCCGTGATCTGGTGGAGAACCCGGGACTGATTCCTCAGGCGATCGAGGAGATTCTGCGGTGGGAACCGCCAGCGCTCCAGATCGCCCGCTACGTCACCCGCGATGTCGAGTACTACGGCCAGACCGTGCCGGAGGGTTCGGCGATGCTGATGCTCGTCGGCGCGGCCAACCGCGACCACCGCCGGTTCGCACCGGACGGTGACGTCTTCGACATTCACCGGGAACAGCGCTCGCACATGACCTTTGGCGCCGGCACGCACTTCTGCATGGGCAACGCGCTGGCACGGCTGGAGGGCCGTATTGCGCTGGAGGAAATCCTCAAGCGCTTCCCGGCGTGGGAGGTCGACTGGGCCAACGCGGTGCCGTCGGAGACCGCCGCGGTCCGCGGCTGGGCGGCCATGCCTACGTTGGTTTCCCGTTCCTAACGCGCAGTGCACGTCGCTTGCACGTCTGACCACTGCACGACGTCTGACCACTGCACGACGTCGGAGAGCGCGCGCCGCGGCGTGGGCGGCAAGGCGGCCGCGCTGTCCGCGGCCCATCCCACCCGAAGCAGCATCTGCGGATAGCCCTGCGCACCCCACACGTCGTCGCGGACGGCGTCGCGCGTTTCCGGGATTTCCAGGGGCTCGGTGATCGGACAAGACGCCAGCCCCATCGCCGTCGCCGTCAACAGCAGCGCGCTGGTGGCCTCACCGGCGCGGAGTTGAGCCAGACGGTCATCGGCCTCGCTGCCGAGCACCAGGATGATGGCATTGTCCTCGGCGGGTGAGGTGCCCGGCGGCTGCGCCAGGCCCGGTCCGGCGAAGATGCGGCCGGGGATCGGTGCGCCGCAATCGTGTTCGGGGATGTTGCGGGCAGGCACGCCGGCCCGCGACCCGTATCGGCCGCTCCACTTGGCGAGTTCGACAAGGTAATCTCGGTCGGTCGCGTGGGACAGCGCGGCTCGCTTGACGATCTCGTGCAGCCTTTCCCGGGCGTCGACGACGCGCAGCGTCACTCCCATTCGAGCGGCCACGGCAGCCATCGCGGCGATATCGCGCGCCGCGACCGGGCGTGCGCTGTAGTTCCGCCGATCGGTTCGCCGCTGCGGGATTGCCGCCGCCAGGAGGAGGTCGTTGCGATCGGGTGTGGATGGGGACACCTCGATGGCGGCGAGCTGGCTGGGGTCGGCCGGATCGGGGAGGCGGCGCACGTCGGCGCACCAGCCCATCGCCGCCAGAGCGACAACGCAATGATGAAGTGCTGCACCGCAACTCAGGATCATGTCGCGGCCGTCCGGGTCGGTACTCGGTAACCGCATGCCCGGATCGGTGTAGAGGTGCAGGCTGGTGCGATCCACCCGCCACCGCCACGGCTGCGTGTTGTCGATCGAGGGTGCCCGGGTTGCCAGCGTGAGGACGGCGTCGACGACCTGCGCATCGGGAAAGGGCCGGGCGTTCTCGGCAAAGGCCTTCGTTTTCACCGTATCCAACACGACTGCCTCCGATCTCCGATGACCGAGCCCTGCTTGCGCAAAGTCTATATAAGTGAATAATATCCTCTAAATAGGCACACCTGCAAGCACGAAAGGCGCTTGGGTCGGATGTCCACCAGGACGGCAACACTCGCTGAAACTCACGGCACCGGGGGTTATCGGCGGCGCCGACACGCCTTTGAGTGGGGGATAACGCCGGTGCCGCCGCCCATCTGGGTGCATGAGCGCCCGGACTTGGGACTTTTGGCCCTGCTGTCGACGGTCCCGCGCAACGGATAATGGTGTTACGAACAGTTGCATATAAAGTTGGGAGGTGGCGGCCGTGGACCAATTGACCACTCTTGATGCCGGTTTTCTCAAGGCGGAAGACGCCGACCGGCACGTGAGTTTGGCAATCGGCGGTCTGGCCGTGATCGAGGGCCCGATCCCGGACCGGGACGAGTTGATGACGACCCTCGCGCTGCGGATCCGCGCGTGCCCCCGATTCGGGCAGCGCCTGCGCACGCGCCCGTTCGACCTCGGTGCGCCCGAATGGGTGGACGATCCAAACTTTGATCTCGGTCGTCACGTCCGGCACGTCGCCCTCCCGCGGCCCGGCGGCGACCGAGAGCTCTTCCAGCTTGCCGCCGACGTGATCTCCCGGCGCCTGGACCGCGATCGCCCGCTGTGGGAAATCTGGATCATCGAAGGCCTCAGTGACAACCGGTGGGCGATGCTCACCAAGATCCACCACTGCATGGCCGACGGAATTGCCGCCACCCACATGCTTGCCGGCCTGTGCGATGACGGCATCGGCGAGAGCTACGCAAGTCATATCCGTGCCATTAAAGAACCTGAAGCGCAAGGGGTTTCACGCAGCAGACCGGGACTCAATCCATTTAACATGCTGGGTGGCCTGTGGAATGCGTCGACGGCCATCACGGCGACCGCTGCCCGCACAGCGTTGGGCGCCGCGGAAATCGCCGTGGGCTTGCTGCGCCCTACGACGACGTCTCTGAACGGGCCGATCACCACGTTGCGCCGGTACGGCGTCGCGCGCGTGCCACTCGCCGACATAGCGCAGGTATGCCAGACCTTCGATGTCACCATCAATGACGTTGCGCTGGCCGCGATCACGGAGAGCTACCGCAACATCCTCGTTCAGCGAGGCGAGGCACCGCTACCGGATGCGCTTCGCGCGCTGGTGCCGGTGTCCATGCGGTCCGTCGACGCGTTGGACAAAACCGATAACCGGGTGTCGGTGATGCTGCCGTACCTACCGGTCGACGAGGAGCACCCGATCGAGCGGCTGCGGACAGTCCACTCCCGCTTGGACCGCACGAAGTCTCACGGTCAGCGCCAGGCGGGCCACGCCTTCGTGTCGTTGGCCAATCGCATTCCATTTCCCCTGACCGCGTGGGCGGTCCGGTTATTGACCCAGCTGCCGCAGCGTGGCGTCACCACCCTGGCAACGAATGTTCCGGGGCCCCGTCAGCCGTTGCAGCTCATGGGGCAACGGGTGCTCAGCGTGTTCCCGGTCCCGCCGATTGCGATGCAATTGCGAACCGGAGTGGCCATGCTGAGCTATGCCGAGGACCTGTTCTTCGGCGTCCTCGCCGACTACGAGGCGGTGGCCGACATCGACGCACTGGGCCGCGGAATCGAGCTGGCGGTGGCCCACCTGGTGGCGATCAGTAAGCAGCGCAAACGAATACATGGTCGCCGAGGGCTGACGCTCGTCGCCAACAGCTGACAGGACCCCACGATGACTGGTTGGTCGCCGCCGGTGCGCCGTCGCCGTGTGCCATGCTGTGCGACGAGAAAGGAGCCTGACCGATGGACAAGATCTCGCTCACAGCTCTCGCGCGCGAGCAGCTGGCGGCCGCGCACCGAGCGGCCAGCGGCCGCAGCGCGCATACGGTGTACGGCGGTCATCAACACACATTGCGGCAAACCATGGTCGCCCTGACCGCCGGATCGGCGCTGTCCGACCACGACAGCCCCGGCGAAGCCACGTTGCAGGTATTGCACGGACGCGTCCGCCTGACGTCACCGGAGACCAGCTGGGACGGGGCCCCGGGCGATCACCTGGTGATCCCACCGACCCGCCACGGGCTACAGGCCGTCGAAGACTCCGTCGTCCTGCTCACCGTCGCCAAACACGTTTAGCGGTCGCCCGATCACCGCCCGGCCACCTCGATGATGCCGTGGGCGCCGCGTTCGGCGTCGACCATCGCATGTGACACGAACGGGTATCGACCCGGCTCGCCGAAGGTCAATTCGACGAATCCGCCTTGGGCCGCGAACAATCCGAGCGTCTGCGCGCCGCCCGCGCCCGGGCCTCCCTTACCGCCCAGCCGGTAGTCGCCCTCGGACCACACGGTGTCGAACTGCCCCCCGACGACGTGGAAGGACGTGCCCCGGTTCGGTCCCGCGGCGAGCACCCAGATGCGAACGCGCTCGCCCACCCGAGCGGTCAGCGGCGCGTGGTCGTATTGGCGGGCGTAGCCGTTGAACACCACCAGGTCGGGCGTGTCCTTGGCGACCTTGTCGGCGTCGGCCTCGCCTCCGGGCCGGCCGAGGTACATCTCCGACTGCTCGATCAGGTATTCGCGATCCACGCGCGGCAGGTCCGGCGGGTCGATGATCACCGCCCCGAACATGCCGTTGGCGATGTGCAGTGACATCGGCATCGTCGAGCAGTGATACAGCCAGATTCCCGCCCGCGTGGCGGTGAACCGATACACCAGGCGCTGGCCGGGTTGGATGGTGCGCATCGGTCGGTCGGGGGCCAGCGCCCCGGCGTGGAAGTCGATCGAATGCCCGGTGCTGCCGTCGTTGACGAGGGTGATTTCGAAGACGTCACCGATCTTGCCGCGCAACGTGGGTCCGGGGGCGGTGCCACCGAATGTCCAGAGCCGCTGGGTGATCCCGGGTGACACCTCCCGTTGGATCTCGGTCACCGGCAGCGTCAGGCGATGCTCGACCGTTGCCGGGGGCAGCGTGGCGTCACGCGGGGTGAAGCCCGGCCCGCGGTCGGCACCGAGGCTGCGGGCGATGTCGCCGGGAGGGATCGTCGCGCCGGGGGCCGGCCCGTGGTGACCGGGATGCACCGAATGCGTTGTGGGCATCGGCGCACCGGTCACCCGGACCGAAAAGACCATACCCATCTGTCGGTGTCCGGCCACGGCGCACCAGCCGTCGAGGTTGGAGCCGATCACCCCGGCATCCAGGACGGTCGACTCGCCCGGTGAGATCCGTCCGGTGCGAGTGCCGTTGGACAGCACCAGATCGTGTTGGTCGGTGCCGGTATTGGCAAGAGTGATCTGCAGCCGGTCACCGGCGGGAACCTCGACCGTGTCCGGCACGAAGCGCATCCCCTCGATTCGGAGCGACGCTGTGGTGGTGTGTCCGGTGGCGGCCACGGCCACCCGGGGTGAGGTGCCGATACCGAGCGACGACGCCGGGTCGGCCGCCACGCCGGCCGCGGTCGACAGCACGACAACCCCGAGTCCGGCGGCGGCGACGCCGCGGCGCCGGCGCGGGGGCACCCCCTCCGGCTGGCCCGGGGTCGTGGGCTTGTCGCGGTCCCGGTGCGCCCGCCACGCCGCCCGAACCAGCAGCGGCAGGAAGGCCGCGTAGGACACCAGCACCAGAATCGAAGCCGCGACCCGCACCAGGCTGGGAGCCGGAAGAACACAGAGCAGCAGCCCGGCGTTGGCGACGGTGAGCCGCCACGGCGCCCCGCGCTCGAGCTCTGCGCCGGCGGCCAGCGTCGACGCGCGCCCACCCATCACGACCGGCGCCAGATAGGTCAGCGAACCGAGCAGCACCTGCACCAGGAAGCCGGCCAGCACCGGCGCGGTGAGTTCAGCGGCTGCCGCGACCGCCGCCGGCCAGCTCGGCGCGATGGCCAGTGCGACGGCGGCGAAGGCCAGCGACCCGATCAGCCAGGCCACACCCGCCAATACCGAGAGGGTTGCAAAGTCGTTGGGGCGCTTGCGGCGGATCTCGTCGAGGTGCGGCCGCAGCACGATCCCGGCGGCACCGAGATACCCGAGGGCGCCCAGTCCGGTGATCGGCGGTGATCCCACCACCGCACCGCCGACGGTCACGGCCAGCGCGGTCAGCAGGGCCGGCAGGCCGTGGCGAGCGGCCACCTCGACCCCGGTGGCCATCCGGGTGCGCAGCATCGTCGGCCACAGCGTGACCAGCGTGCCCAGCACCGTGAGCCCCACCCAGCCGAACAAATTCACCGCCGCATGCGCGATGACGAATCGCTCGTGGACGCGGCCGGGGAGCGCCGAATTCGCCATCGCCACACCAAATCCCGCGCCGAGGGCCAGACACACCGTCGCGGCGACGTAGTAGCGCACGGTGACGCCGAAGCGGGCGGGTAGCGCGGTGCGCATCTGCTGCAGCAGTGTCGCGCCGTGCGCCAGGGCGGCGACGGCGACCACCACACCGCCCGCCAGCACCACCGGCCACCACCGGCCCAGCATGCCGGCGACCACCGTGACGGCACCGGCGTTAAAGGCCGTGATACGCAACACTTCCGCCGTCCGCGCCGGATCCGGCGGCCGGCGCAGCAGCGCATCAGCGAAATGGCGGCTCCAGATCAGGATCGCGTTGCCGGCGGCGCCCAGGGCCAGCAGATGGACCAACAGCCAGCCGGACAGCGGAATGAATCGATGCGCGGCCGCCACCACGACGAGCGCGGCGAGCCAGGCGAACACGACCGCACCGGCGCGCAGGTGCCATCCCGAACGATTCATGCCGGCACCCGACGGGCCGCGCGCAGGGCCGAATTGAGGGCGACGGCAACGAATGCGAGGACGGCGACGATGTTCAGCACGCCGCCCGCCTGCAGCGCCCAGTGGACGCCGCGTGCGTCACCGACCGCCAGTCGCAGCAGCAGCGACGCATGCAACACCGCGGCCGGGCCGTACATCAGGGGGGTGTAGGGCAGTGGGCGGCGCAACACGGCCGGCAGGATCACGGGTGCGTGCGCCATGATCATCGACAGCACAAAGCCCAGCATCACCGCGTGCACCACCGCGTCATAGCTTGCGCCGGCAGGTGTTTGGCCGACCAGCAGCCATGTCGACGCCGGTACCAGCAGCCATCCGTAGCCGGCGAGCAGGCACACCGCCATGTATCGGGGCAGCCCCGTCGCGCGCACGGTGCGGCGGGCGACATCGAACCGACCCAGCCACGCCACCGTCGCCAACAGCGTCGCCCCGAGCAGCGGATAGCCGAACGTCGGCCACAACAGCGCGGCGACGGTGGCCGCGACCATCGCCACGACGATCGCCGTGAGCAGCGCCTCGGCCCGGGTGCCGAGCATGGCGACGCGGGCGAGTTCGAGGCGCTCCCCGACGATCGTGAGGATCAAAAATCCCGACAGCCAGGGCAACAGATCGGGGATCGGCACGCCGCCCAGCCACAACAGTGCCGCGCCGGTCGCCAAAACGGCACCGCCGACCTGGACCAGAACCGACACATCGGCGGCCCGTCGCCACAGCGGCACGTACACCGCGACCAACATCGCGGATCCGGCGAGCAACAGGACGCCGCCGAGGTTGCGGGGTACCCGGGTGACCAGCAACACCGCGCCGGCGCCGAGAAACAGCGGGCTCAGGTAGGCCCACCAGTGCTGCGCGGCCACGGCGCGCTCCAGCGCAATCACCGTGCCGACGAACCCGAGCACCAGCAGGATGCCGTGCACCTCGGTCAGCCGGGTGGTTTCGATCGGTGCGGGGAGGCCAAGCAGCATCAGCGCCGCGTCAAGCCCGGCCAACAGCGCGAACCCGCCGGGCACCAGCAGCAGCGCCCGGGGCGGGAGGGCTCGGTCAGTCATCATGCCGCACAACGGGATCGGGTAAGAACAGCCGGCAGGCGCCGGGTTCGGCGAACGGGATGAGACCAAGCCCCGGTGTGTCGGCGGCGCCGAGCCGCTCCAGCATTCCCTCGACGATGCCGAGGTGGACCTGACAGACGATGGTCGGGTAGCGACGGGCCGCGTTCAGCAGAGGACAGCGGCGCAGCGCGATGCCTCGGTGCGCACTCAGCGCGTCTGGGTCGTCATCCGGCGCGAAGCCGAGGCGGGCCAGCGCCTCGAGCACGGACTGCCGCGCATCACCGCCGGTCTGGCTGTACTCGTCGATGAGTTCGCGGCCCCACTCGACGCCGGCGGCGCGCGCGTCGCGCTCCGGGTGAGCGCTGGTGCGAGCGAGCTGTCCGGCCAGCGCGGTCGCCAAGCCCGCGTAGTCACGTATCGCCACCGCGGGGTCGGCGGCCGACGCCCGATACAACGTGGCCGGACGTCCGCGCCCGGAAGTCCTGGCGATGGAGCGTTCGACGAGCCCGAGTTCGACGACCGCGTCGAGATGTTCGCGAACGGTGTTGGCGTGCAGGTCAAGCGCCGCGGCGGCCTCCGCGACCCGGACGGGGGAGTGGGCGCGCACGTACTCGAGCACCCGTAGCCGCTGCCCGGACAGCGCCACCGGCGCCTCCAGCACCGGCGTGGGGCGGGGGCCCAGGACGATAGGCTCTTTTTTCATGGAATTTACTGTAGTAAATTATTGGACGATGCACATAGGGCAATGAGTCACATTCGCTCAGCGGAGCGACCGGGCTCAACGGAAAGGAACCAAAACATGCCAGCCAACGATGTGATCGTGGCGTCCACAGCTGCCGACGCCGCGGCGGTCGAAGCCATCACCAACCACAACGCGCAGCTCGCGGGGCAGCTCGCGGTGCTGACCGATGCGATGGTGTCGGCGCTCGAGCGCGGTGCGGACTTCGAGTCGGCGCGATCCTCGACCCTGGCATTCCTGGCCGATCAGCTGCTGCCCATTGCCGCCGCCAAAGAGGAGCGGCTGTACTCGGCCGCCACCCACACCCAACGTGCGCGGCCCCTGATCGAATCGATGATCGCGGCGCACCGCATCATCGGCTCCCTCGTCGACGGCATCCGTACGGAACCGCCGGTGCGCGCGGCCGGTTCCGCCCACGCCCTGCGGGTGCTGTTCGACGCACATTTGGTTGACGAGAACGAGCGGATCCTGCCGATCGTCGCCGCCGACCCGGATATCTCCCTGATGGAGGTGGCCGAGGGCATTAACGAACTCCTCGGCTATGCCCCCTCCGCCAACGGCGACGAGCACTCACACAACTGCGGTTGCGGCGAGACCGATGTCGACGATCCCGTGCTCGACGTCCGCGAGGTGCCGCACTCGATCCGGCACGCCACCGTGTTCGGTGCGTTCGATGCCGTTCCGCCCGGCGGCGCCCTGGTGCTGGTGGCGCCCCACGACCCGATCCCATTGCTGCACCAGCTCAACGACCGCGCGTCGGGGCGGCTTGAGGTCTACTACGAGCAGCGCGGGCCGGAGGCGTGGCGGTTACGGCTGATCAAGGGGTGAGTGGCGACATGTTTGAGAAGCAGCCTGAATCCCGTTGGTTGTCAGGGTAATTCGTAAGGCTGCAGGCTCGACGAGTCAGGCCAGACCTCGTGGCTTCTAGTCTTCGCGCGATAGCGCCGCGCGAGGGCACGCGGCGATGGCCTGCTCGGCGAGTGCTTCCTGCTCAGCGGGGATGGGGTCGGTTTTGACCACGGCGTACTCGTCGTCGTCGAGCTCGAACACATCGGGTGCGATGTTCACACAGAAGGCATTGCCCTCACAGCGATCACGGTCCACTACCACGCGCATTGAGAATCTTCTTCGGTACTTCAGCGGGATGAAAGCCTCACGCACTGGCCTGCTGGCACACCCATCCTTCGGGAGTGCGTCCGGTCTCGATGAACCGGGTCAGTTCCGCGCTCGTGTGCGGCGGCAGGTCGGTGTCGGCGTTCGGATAAATGACCGGCTCTTCTTTGGAGTTGTGCTGGTGAAGCTGGTCCAACAGCTGCGTGCACGTATCCCTCAGCCGCTGACTGTCGCTCCCGTCAGCGAGCAGCTCGGCCAACTCGCCCATGGTGTGCCACAGCTGGCCGTGCTCACGCATCATCACGAAGATCGGCATCACGATCCCGGCCTCGCGCAGCGGCGGGAACAGGAAGACCTCCTCGAGGTAGATGTGCCGGCGCAGCGCCTCCAGCGTGTCGGTCATTAGTTCGCGCTGCACGCTGCCACAGTCGAGCTTTTCGATGAAAGCCTCTATCGCATCATCGATTTCGCGGTGTTCTCGCGTCAGCTCGGCGGATAATGTCAGGCTGGTCATTCGTGCCTCCTGTGCGTCAGCCCGCGGGACGGGCGGGTTACGTCTCGTCGAGCTTGGCGTCGACGCTGATCGTGGCGCCGGCGAACAATCGCGATACCGGGCACAGGGCGGCGGCCTGATCGACCACGGCGGCAAAGGATTCGGCGTCCAGCCCCGCAACGCTTGCGATGACTTTCAACTGCGATGTGGTGATGGTCGGCACGCCATCGACCGCGTCCAAGGTCACGGTGGCCGTGACGTCGAGCCGCTGTGGCGGCGTGTTGTTCTCACCCAGCTTCAAGGCCAACGCCATCGAGAAGCACGACGAGTGCGCCGCCGCGGCCAATTCTTCCGGGCTGGTCTTGCCGCCGGGCTGCTCGGTGCGCGAGGCCCAGGTCAGCGGCAACCCATCAAGGGCTCCACTGCTGCCCTGCGACAGCGTGCCTTCGCCGGATGCCAGCGGGCCTTCCCAGGTGGTCCGTGCGGCCCGTTCTGCGATGCTCATATCTTCGACCTCTTTCTGTTGCCTGCCATTTACACAAGTCCAATTGTGTAAACTCTAGACCGTTCCGTCGTGTGTTGGCCAGAGCGCCGTCATGGTGTCGTCTGCCGACGGTAAGCGCTGATGACGTCCGGGTCGGGGTCCATTCCCAGGCCCGGACCCTGCGGGACCGCAATCCGGCCCCCTTTCGGGCTCAGGGCATCGCCGTAGACGGACGCTTCCAGCTCGAACCAGCGCCACTCGATCATGGAGTCGACGTTGCCCAGCGCAGCGGTCGCATGAAGCGCCGCGAGCAACCCGGGGCCGTCGTAGAAGGAGTGCGTCATCACGGGAATGTTGTGGACGGCCGCGATGGGAAACACCTTGCACAACTCGCTGATGCCGCCCATCTTGGCCGGGCTCGGCTGCACAAAGTCCACCGCCCCCGCGCTGAGCATCCGCTCGAATTCCAGTAAGGTCGAAGCGTTCTCGCCGGACGAGATCGGAATGCCGGTTCTTCTTCGCAGTTCGGCCAGTCCGTCGAAGTTTTCCGGCGGCCACAGCGGCTCCTCGAGAAATTTGAGCCGAATCTGCCTGAGTTCGCCAGCGGCGGCACCGGCCTCGGCCAAGGTCCAGGGGCATCCGGCGTCCACGATCAGCTCGACGTCGGGGCCGGCTTCTTCACGGGCCGCGCGGATTGCCGGCATGCCCGCCTCGTGCAGCTTGAGCACGCGGAAGCCGGCGTCGATTGCTTGCCGGACCACGGCGCGCACCAGCGATGGGTCCGAATAGCAGGCCAGGCTCGCATAACACGGCATGGTGGCGGCTCCGCCACCGAGAAGCCGGCAGACGGAAGCGTTGGCGAGCTTACCGGCGATGTCCCACAGGGCGATGTCGACCGCCGAGAGCCCATAGGTCAACGCGCCGCCGCGCCCGAAAACGTGCAGCTTCTTTTGCGCCGCCAGCATCAGGGGCGCGATCCGCGCAGCGTCCTGGCCGATGCAGAGCGGTGAGATCAGTTGCTCGACAGCAAGTTTGGCCGAATCGACGGCGCGAAAGCCGAAGGCTTCCCCCCAACCCTCGACCCCGTCGCGGGTCGTCACCTTGACGAGCAGCGAGTCTGCGGCAGTCAGCGTGTCTCCCCACAGGGACGCTCCGGGTGTGCTGTCCACCTTGAGCGGGATGCGCAGTGGAACCGTCTCGACCTTGGCGATGACTGCGGCGCGGTCGCGGGCGATCGGAGGCATGCGACTATTTGGCGAGTGCCGTGAGGGCCAGGGTGGAGTGGGCGTAGGCGCCGCCGGCGCGCATTTCGGCGGCCACCCAGACGGCCTCCATGATCTCCTCGTCGCTGGCGCCTTTGCGGTGCGCGAGCTTGGTGTGGCCCTGAATGCAGTACGGGCACTCGGTGGTGTGTGCCACCGCGACGGCAATGAGCTGTTTGGTCTTCTCCGGCAGGGCGCCCTCGGCGAACACCGCGCGGGAAAACGCCTCGAAGGCCTCGTGGGTATGCGGGGCGAGTTCTTTGCGACGGTTGTAGACCTCCTGGGTGGCCTGTGGGTACATTCCGTCTGCCATGAGCATCTCCTTATCGAGTTGTGTTGTCCGGCGGGCAGTTTGGACTACTTTTTGCCCAGCAGTTTCCGCAGCACGTACTGCATGATGCCGCCGTGCCGGTAGTAGTCGGCTTCACCGGGGGTGTCGATCCTTACCTTGGCGTCGAACTCGATGTCGCCGGCCTTGACGTGCACGGTGTCGGGCAGCTCGTCGTTGAATGCACTCACACCGGTGATGTCGAAGGTTTCCTCACCGGTCAGTCCCAACGACTCGGCATCCTGTCCGTCCGGGAACTGCAGCGGCAACACTCCCATCCCGATCAGGTTGGAGCGGTGGATGCGCTCATAGGAAACCGCCAATACGGCGTGCACGCCCAGCAGCAGGGTACCCTTGGCCGCCCAGTCTCGCGACGAGCCCGAGCCATATTCCTTACCCGCCAGGATCACCAGCGGCGTGCCGGCTGCGATGTAGTTCACCGACGCGTCGTAAATGGTGGTAACCGGCCCGTCGGACTGGGTGAAGTCGCGGGTGAAACCGCCTTCAGTGTCCGGGGCAAGTTCGTTGCGCAGCCGGATGTTGGCGAACGTCCCGCGGATCATCACCTCGTGGTTGCCGCGCCGGGATCCGTAGGAGTTGAAGTCTTTGCGCTCAATGCCGTTCTCGGACAGATACTTTCCGGCCGGCGAATCGAACCTGATCGAGCCGGCCGGGCTGATGTGGTCGGTGGTGACCGAGTCGCCCAGCTTGGCCAGCACCCGAGCGGCGGTGATGTCAGCGACCGGCTGGGGTTCGGGGGTCATGCCGTCGAAGTAGGGCGGCTGTCGCACGTAGGTGGAGCCGGCATTCCATTGGAAGGTGTCGCTGTCCGGAACCGGAAGGGAACGCCAGTTCTCGTCGCCGGTGAACACGTCGGCGTAGCTGGCCGCGAACATCTCGGCCTGCAGGTTGTCGCCGACGACGGTGGCGACCTCGTCCGCCGACGGCCAGATATCGCGCAGGTACACCGACTCGCCGTCACTGCCGGTGCCGATCGGGTCGCTCAGCAGGTTGGTGTGCAAGGTACCGGCCAGCGCGTAGGCGACCACCAGCGGTGGGGAGGCCAAAAAATTCATCTTGGTCTCGGGGTGAATGCGGCCCTCGAAGTTGCGGTTGCCCGATAGCACCGAACATACCGTCAGGTCATTGTCGGTCACCGCTGTGCTCACCTCGGGGATCAGCGGGCCAGAGTTGCCGATGCACGTGGTGCAGCCATAGCCCACCAGGTTGAAGCCGAGCTTGTCCAAATACGGTGTCAGTCCCGACTTTTCGTAGTAGTCGGTGACCACCCGCGAACCCGGCGCCAGCGACGTCTTCACCCAGGGCTTGCGCGACAGCCCCTTCTCCACCGCCTTCTTGGCCAGTAGTGCGGCGCCTACCATCACCGACGGGTTGGAGGTGTTCGTGCACGACGTGATCGCCGCGATCACCACGTGACCGTTGTCGACTTCGGTGCGGGTGCCATCGGACAATTCGACGGCCACGGCGGTCGATAGCCACTCACCCTCGACGCAGTCGGTGTCCGGCGTACGCGGTCTGCCCGCAGGGCTGCTGGTGTTGCCGAACGCGATCGGGTCGCTGGCCGGGAACGAGTCTGCTGAAGCCTCATCGAGTTCGGACAAGGCCTCCTCGGTTGTCTTCGCCCCGCCGAGCAGCGCGCACACGGTCTGCGGCGCCAACCGCAGCGGGATGCGATCTTGCGGCCGTTTCGGCCCGGCGATCGACGGCTCGATGCTGCCCAGGTCCAACTCGAGGACTTGCGAGTACGTCGGCTCGCGGTCGGGGTCGTGCCACATGCCCTGCTCTTTGGTGTAAGCCTCGACCAGCTTGATCTGGTGTTCGGAGCGGCCGGTCAGCCGCAAGTAGTCGCACGTGACGGCGTCGACGGGGAAGATCGCGCAGGTGGCCCCGTACTCCGGGCTCATATTGCCGATGGTGGCCCGGTTGGCCAGCGGCACGTTGGCCACCCCGGGACCGAAGAATTCGACGAATTTGCCGACCACGCCGGTACGACGCAGCAGCTCGGCCACGGTCAACACCAGGTCGGTGGCCGTGGTGCCGGCCGGTAGTTCGCCGCTGAGTTTGAGGCCGACGACCGGCGGGAGCAGCATGCTCATCGGCTGGCCCAGCATCGCCGCCTCGGCCTCGATGCCGCCCACGCCCCAGCCCAGCACCCCCAGGCCGTTGACCATCGGGGTATGCGAGTCGGTGCCGACCAGGGTGTCGGGGTAGGCCAGCGGGCCGTCCGCGCTGTCGCGGGTGAACACCACTCGGGCCAGGTATTCCAGGTTGACCTGGTGGCAGATGCCGGTGTCTGGAGGCACTACCGAAAAGTCGTCGAATGACTGCTGCGCCCAGCGCAGCAGTTGGTAGCGCTCAGCGTTCCGCTGAAACTCCAGCTCCGCGTTGATCTTGAACGCGTCCGCGCGTCCGAAGACATCGGCGATCACCGAGTGGTCGATCACCAACTCGGTCGGGCACAGCGGGTTGATCCTCTTGGTGTCGCCGCCCAGATCGGTGATGGCGTCGCGCATCGCGACCAGGTCGACCACACATGGCACGCCCGTGAAGTCCTGCATCAAGACACGGGCGGGGGTGTAGGCGATCTCCCGCCCACGTTCGGCGGCCGGATCCCAATCTGCCAGTGCCTGGACTTGCTCGGCGGTCACCAGATGGCCGTCTTCGTTGCGCAGCAGATCTTCCAGCAGAACCTTCAGGCTGTACGGCAGCCGGGCCGAACCGTCGATTCGATCAAGGCGGTGGATGAGGTATGTCTGCTCGTCGACCGTAAGCCGGTCCAGGGTTCCAAAGCTGTTCAATGCCATCGCATTCACCTCACCGGTTGTGGGCGACCCCTTCACCACCGTAGTCAAAGAAGCGGATCAAAGGACAGTGGTCGCGGGGGCGAGACTCAACTCGTCAGCCGCAAGACGTCGGCGAGCGCGCGCCGCGGCGTGGGTGGTGGTGCCGCGTCGAGTGCCGGTGCGACACCCACTCGGATCAACACCTGGGGGAGGTCGGTGTGGCCCGTCAGTGCCGCGAGTAGTTCACGGCTGACCGATAGTTCGGTCAGTTGCGATACGGGGCAGGTGGCCAAACCGGCCATCGTGCATTCCAAAAGGACGCTCGACAGCACCTCGCCGCACGCCAGCGCGTTGGCGTGACTGTCATCTTCGGTGGACAACATCAGGATCTTCGAGAAATCCCGCGTCACCCCGCCGCGCCTGTCCAGATTGCGGGTGAAGGGAAAGTGGCGATTGACGCCTACCCGCTCCGACTCGGCGGCCGAAATCAACGAGCTGTAGGGGATCCCTTCCGATGCTTCGAACGGCGCTGTCCACCAGTCGAGTTCGATATGGTACGAGGAGTCATACAGGCGCAGCGACTCGGTGAACGCGGCGGCTTCGGCCAACCGCGGGCGCATCTCCTCCGGCAGTACATCCAATCGCACCGCGCCGGTGCCGAGCCGGCCGCGAAGCGCGGCCTCCAACGATTCCCAGTCGACGGGCGCGAGGAACGGCAGCCGATCGGTTCGGCGTCGCAGGATCGCGTCGGCGCGTCGCCGCTGCTCGTCCGTCACTGCGTCCGTGGGGACGAAGGTCACCCGGGCCAGGTGCGCGGGATTGTCCGGATCGGGAAACCGGTCGACCTCGGCGCTCCAGCCCGCGGCGGCCATCGCCACCCGAAGGTGTTCGAGCGCACCGCCGCAGCCGATGTGGGCCTCGCGCATCGATCGATCCGCGTGTACGACACGGGTCACATCGAGAAACAGGTCCAGCCGGGGGCCATCGGCCACCCACCGCCACGGTTGGGTGTTGTACAGGGACGGGGCGCGGCATGCCAACCGGACCGCGTTCTCGATGACCTGGGCTTCCACCATGGTGTCCAACACGGCGCACCTCCGGTTTCTCTGGTGTCCCAATGTCGTTCGCTACCGAAGACATGTGGGGCGTGTGGTGCTATTATTAATGAATAATATCATCGAAATAGCTGGAAGGCAACCGGACGAGAGGACGGACGGGGTGGGCGAGCAGCACGGAGACGAGGCCGGACGGCCGCACCGCGCGGCACAGAACCGGCAGCGCCAACGAGTTCTTGAACTGGTGCGCGAGCATGGCGAACCGGTCGATGCGGCCGAACTCGCCGCGCGGCTTGGGCTGCACACGACGACGGTGCGTTTTCATCTCGACGCGTTGTGCGCCGAGGGACTGGTCGAGCGGACCCGGATCACGAGGACCGGTGTGGGCCGGCCCCGCACCGGCTACCGCGCGGTGCGCGAGCGACTGGACTATCGAATCCTTGCCGAAATATTGGCCTTGGAGCTCGGTGACACCGCCGACAAGAGGCGCCGCCGCGCCGAAGCCGCCGGCCGGCGCTGGGCGGAACGGATCACCGACGACGGCCCGGACGAAGACGCTGCGGGACAACATGTTCGCGCCGACACCGCACCGAAGGAGGCCGTCGAGCAGCGGTCGGCGATGATCACGACGATGTTCGAACGGATGGGATTCGGTCCCGAACCGGTTCCCGCTCGACGATCGTCCCGTGGCGACCAGCGGACCATTCGCCTGCACAGCTGCCCGGTCCGTGATCTGGCTCGTGATCATCCCGAGGTGGCCTGCGCGTTGCACCGGGGCCTGCTGCAGGGCCTGGCGGGCCCGACGAAGCCGGTTGGTTCGGCGCCGGGGATGGAGGTCGAATTGGAGCCGTTCGTCGAACCCGAATTGTGTCTGGCCACGGTGATCGCGCATGACTGAGTTGTGTGTTCCCGTTGGCCAGGCGGACGCAGATCTGGTCGCCCGCGCGGACATCGAGGCGCTGTTGCGCCGGTTTTATGGCCGGGTGATGTTCGACGACACCCTCGCCGAACCCTTCTCGGAGTTGCGGAGCAAGGGCCTGGAGTCGCACATCCCGGTGATGGCCAACTTCTGGGAAACGGTGCTGTTCCGCGCCGGACTGTACCGCGGCAGCGCATTGCACGCCCACCGGCACGTCCACGAACGAATCCCGTTGGGCGACCGTCACTTTGTCCGCTGGCTGACCGTCTGGAACGACACCGTCGATGAGATGTTCCGGGGGCCCATCGCGGAGCGCGCCAAGATCCAGGGCGCCCGCATCGCCTGGGCGATGCACCGACGGCTGACGGGCGCGGACTCGCCGGAACTCGACAGCCTGGTCCCGCGCTGAACGCCGAGGGGCGTACTACCGGCGAAAGAATTTGCGCCCCAGCCAGGCCGCCGGGTCGTATCTGCGGCCGGCGACGCGTTCCTTCATGGGAATGATGGCGTTGTCGGTGATCTTGATGTTCTCCGGGCAGACCTCGGTGCAGCATTTGGTGATGTTGCACAGTCCCAGTCCCTGCTGATCGTGGGCGAGGTCTCGTCGATCGGCGGTATCGAGGGGATGCATCTCCAGTTCGGCGAGGCGAATGAACATGCGTGGTCCCGCATACGCTCGCTTGTTGTCCTCGTGGTCACGGATCACGTGGCAGACGTTCTGGCACAGGAAGCATTCGATGCACTTGCGGAACTCCTGCGAGCGCTGGATGTCGACCTGGGCCATCCGGTACTCACCGGGACCAAGATCCTTCGGCGGTGCAAAAGACGGTATCTCTCTGGCCTTTTCATAGTTGAACGAGACATCGGTGACGAGATCGCGAATTACCGGGAAGGCTCGCATCGGGGTGACGGTGACGGCTTCGTTCTCGGTGAAGCTCGACATGCGGGTCATGCACATCAACCGCGGGTAGCCGTTGATCTCCGCGGAGCACGACCCACATTTGCCCGCTTTGCAGTTCCAGCGCACTGCGAAGTCGGGAACTTGCGTGGCCTGCAGCCGGTGGATGATGTCAAGTACGACCTCGCCCTCGTTGACTTCGACGGAGAACTCGTGGAATTCGCCCCCGTGCTCGTCGCCGCGCCACACTCGAATATTCCCGTTGTAAGTCATCAAACGCCTCCGTCCCGTCAGTAGGCTATGCATCCAATCGGTCCCTGCCGCGCAGGAAATAGCCAGCGAGCCGACAACTTCCTTAAATCAAGGATTGTTGCCATCGCGTCCTTCAACTACGGCGGCAGGATTTTCCACTTGTGGTTCACCGTCAGGTAGCGAAGTCCGTCCGGGCCGGCGATGAACTGCGGACGCGCCCGACCTGGGAGCCATAACACGGCGCCGGGCGCCAGTTGGATCGTGTTCTTTGCGGTGGTGAGCCGGCCGCTACCGGACAGCACGTGGATCATGGCGTCGACTTCGGTTCCGGGGGCGTCGATTTCGCCGTCGGGCGGCAGCGTGACAATGTTCCAGTCCAGGTGTTGTTCGCGCATGCCGGACCGCTTGGCCACTCGGGCGTTTTCGGGCAATCGGCCTGTCGGCAAGCCGGCATCGGCGGCCAGGACCGTCGATCGCGTGCCGGCCTTGGGCAGCCGCGCGGCGCCGAGTTCGTTGTCGGCCAGGGGTTTCGCGTTGTCGGTCATCGGCGCCCACTCCATCTGGTTTATACAACCGCACTTGTGTAAACTCTACAGCATGGCATATGTGATAGGGAAGCCATGCGTGGACGTGATGGATCGGGCCTGCGTCGAGGAGTGCCCGGTCGACTGCATCTACGAGGGTGGCCGCGCGCTGTACATTCATCCCGACGAGTGCGTGGATTGCGGGGCGTGCGAACCCGTTTGCCCCGTCGAGGCGATCTACTACGAGGATGACCTGCCCGAGGAGTTGCAGCCGTATCAGGCGGACAACGCGGCGTTCTTTTCCGACACGCTGGAGGGCCGTGACGGGCCTCTCGGGTCGCCGGGCGGGGCCGCCAAGATCGGCCCGCTCGGCGTCGACACACCGCTGGTGGCCAGCCTGCCCAAGCAGGAACCCGAGGAAGGGTGAGCGCGGTCGTCATGCCACGCGAGGCGCCGCGGGGAATCTCGGGGTGAATGTCGCGGGCGTGCCGCTGCTCGTCGCCTCGTGACGTGATCCTCGCCTCGCCCATCACATCCGCCCGTACGCGACGGCCATCAGAAGAAAGATCCCCGCGACCAGAAGAAACATCGTCGCCAGCGGGTCGATCACATCGAAAATCATGGGATCGCCGTCAGCTGAGGCCCGCGAGGTGAACGCCGTAGGGGACGGCCTTCAGGAGGGTGACGCTGAGTGCGACACCGCTGGGCAGGGTATAGCTTCGCTGCTCGCCTGGACGCGCACCGGCGATGGCGGCGCCCAGCGGTGATCGGATCGAATAGACCTCCATGCCACCGTATTCGGCGCCGCGCACGCTGAACAGAAAGGTTTCGACCTCGCCGGTGTCGTCGTAGCGGATGGTCAAAACCATGCCGGGCTCGGCGATCCCGTCGTCGGGTGGATCCTCACCGACGACCGCGTCGACCAACAACTCATGAATCCGTCGAATGCGGACCTGCCACGCGCGTTGGACAGCGATCGAGTTGTCGTCATTGGCACTGCCGACGGCGTTGGTGTCACACAACTCCCGCAGCGTCGCCAGTTCCCGTTGGAGCCGCTCATAGGCCTGCGGCGAAATCCATGCGGGTTGAGTGCTGGTCATATCTTTCCCTTTCTTCTGACAGCGTTCGAGTGCGCGAGAATGTGGGGTTGGTCCCGCCGGCGCGGGCGAGCCCTCGCCGAAGGTTTGACGTGGGGGTTATCGGGTGGCGTTGCGGAGGGTTCTGTTCCGCGGGTCGAACTCCGCGAGAGCCTGGGGCTGCTTGCCGGTGGTGATCTGTTCGGCCAACAGCCGCCCGGTCACCGGGCCGTGTGCCAAACCCCACATGCCGTGCCCGCCGGCCACATACACGCCACGCACCAGCTCACCGATCAGCGGGCGGCCATCGGCGGGGACCGCGCAAGCACCGGCCCAGACATTGCTGCGCGCGGCCCAATCCACCCCGTCGAGTAGGGAACTGGCGTCGTCGGCGATGGCCTCCACCCGCTCGCGTGGGTGCGGCTGGTGGTGTCGGCGGAGTTCCAACGCGCCTGAAACACGCAGCGCCCCTTTGTAGGGCGTGCACGCGACGCGAATGTCGGGCAGGTAGATCGGCGCCAGTATCGGGCGGTCCACCGGCACGGTGAACGAGTAGCCGCTCTGGGCCTGGACGGGGACGCGCAGCCAGCGGCCGGCCAGCCGCGACAACCGATCACCGGTGGCGATGACCGCGGCATCGGCGGTCAGCGGGTCGCCGCGGCGCGGGTGCACCACGGCCCCGTGATTCCAGCCGTGGACGTCGTCGACTTCCAGCCTGTGCATCGCCGCCCCGCGGGCCAGCACCGAGCGGCCCAGGGCTTCGACGAACCGTCGCGGGTCGACGAACCGCTGTCCATTGATGTTCAGCCCCGCGGTGACTTCCGGGGAGGCCAGGGGCACTTGCTCGCGCAGCGCCGCGCCGGAGAGCGCGGTGACATACATTGGCTGTCCCGCGTTTTCGAGCTGCTGCAGCGATTCCAGCATGCGCTGCGCCTCTTTGGTGCTGCGAAACAGCGCGGTGATCGGCGCGTCGGTGACCGGTGCGTCGACCCCGTTGGCGATCAGCACGTCGAAGGCTTCGATGCAGTCCTCGTTGAGCGCCACGCCGGCGCGCAGGGCCCGCTGCGACGACGCACGCCGATGAGGCGCGGACAGCTGCATGAAAATGGCCCCCAGGTGCGCGCCGAGGGTCGACGGCAGCTGCGGCGGCATGGCCGGCTCGCGAACGGCCTGCCATTCGTCGCGCAGCACGCCGGCGGGCTGGAGCGGAAAAGTCAGTGCCGGGGCGATCCATCCCGCATTGCCCCATGACGCGCCCGCTGCAACGCCCGCGCGGTCGACCACCGTGACGTCGACACCACGTTCCTGGAGGAACCACGCCGTGGACAACCCGGCGACGCCGGCGCCCACGACGATCACGGATCTGGGCCCGCCGTCAATAGATTCGACGCCACCCATCGCGCACCTCCGCAACTGATCTTCTGACTGGTGAAGTCCATGGTGGTGTGGACGGGTGCCGCGGTGGTTGCCGGAATCCGACAATGCGGGACTGGGCCGTTGTGCCGAACCGACAACGCCGTTGCTGCCGTTACCTCATCGATGCCCAACCAGGCTGTCGAAGTCCCGTTGCCATCGGGCGTAGCGCGACCGGTCGAGGGCGACACGGACGACGCCGAACAAGCCCGCCGCCAACAAACTCACGGTGGACCAAGTCGCCACGGCGAACGCCACCCCCGCGTCGACAGCGGTCCGCACCGCTGGGCGCACCGGGGCGCCCTTGCCATCGACCCAAATCTCAAACGCGTCACCGGACTTCACGTTCAACGGCGCGGAAACGTCACCGGTGTGCTCGATCCCGTCGACCGACCATCGTGCAGGCACCGTCACCGTTGGGCTTTCGAGATCCCTGCGCGAGTGGCTGTCGCCGATGGACGTCGCGGTCACCTGCCGGCGAGCCTGCTCGGCGTGAACGCGGCTGCTGGACTCGTGGACGGCGGTGCCCACGGCAGCCCCGATGGGAACCCCCAGCAGCGAGATCGCGACGGCCAACACCAACACCAGCGCCTCCACCCGGTCGCTGGCGCGTATCAGCGGGTTGTGCCCGAACAGCCGCGAGGACAGTCCCCGCGGCAACGGCACGGTGAAGCTCTCCATGGCGGCGCCATCGTCCGGGTCGCCTGCGGGCCGAAGATGATCGGGACGGTGGGTGCTCATCGGATGTTTCCTATCGACGGGTCGGCGCGGGCTTTGATCGCACACGGCAGCCGGAAACACGCCGCCACTGAAACCGGCCACGGGTGACAACCTCATGATGGCGGGCATGATCGCCACAGGGTTTGCCGAGCCAAGACAACCGGGCCGCGGCGCTTTGTCGGATCCCGACAGCCCCGTCGGTCAGTCGGTGTCGGTTGCCGCGAGCTCGATCATCATCGCCAGCCGCTTTCTGGCGTCGTCCAACGACAGGTTGGTGAGCTCGGCCATTTTGCGCAGCCGGTAACGGACGGTGTTCTCGTGCACTCCCAGGCGTTCGCCGGCCTCGGTCGGGTCGCCCTGGGCCTGTAGCCACGCTCGCAGCGTGAGCACGTAGTCCGTGCCGTTGGCCTGGTCGTGGCGGCGCAGTTCGGCCACCGGTCCGCGGGTCGGGGCGCGCCCTGAGCGTGCCGCGGCTCGCAGCCGCTGCAGCAGGATGTCGTCCCACGACTCGTCGTAGGCCGGCGGCGCGGCGTTCGGCGACATCTCGTGCAATGCCAGGCATTCGTCGGCCTCCTGGCGGGCGGCGGCGAGGTCCGCCAGCTCGGCCACCCCGCTGATCCCGGCGATCACCGTCACCCGCTCGGGCAGGGCCGCGTGCAAAGTCGTCACCCAGCGCCGCGCCGTCGCCGCGTCCTCGCCGGGGAGCACGGTGTAGACGATATTGCCCGCCAACGCGCTGCGCCCCGGCCGTGACCAGCCGAACCCCGTGGTGGCGCGCTCGAACGCCAACAGCAACGCCGCATCGCGGTCGGCCCCGACGAACGCCTGCACCGCGATCACGCGCAAACCGTTGTGCGCCAGGCCCAGCCTGCTCGCCACCGTGGACGCGTCGGCCGCGCCCTCCAGCAACCGGATCACCAGTTCGGACTCGACCTGGCGCTCCAGGTCGGCGCTCGCGCGCGACCGCAGCAGGTGCAGGGCCACGGTGTGCGCGCCATCGGCCAGGGCCCCGCGCGCCGCGTCGTCCAGCGGCGCCGGGCATGCCACCCACACCGACCCGATCAGTTCCGCGCCGGATCGCACCGCGACCACCATGCGTCCGGTCAGGCCCTGGTCAGGGGCCTCGGCGATAAACAGCGGCTCGTCGGAGACCGCCAGGTGAGCCAGCACCCCACGCGCCTCGAACAGCGCGCGTAGTGGTTCCGGCGTCTGCCGTCCAAGGATCGTCTCGACCCGTGCCGGGTCTGCATGTTGCTGCAGCCTCGAGTACGCCAACACCCGCAACAGACGGTCGTGGATGACGACGGCGCTACCGATCGCGTCTGCCAAACTATCGGCCAGCGCGAACAGATCGGTTGGGCCGCGGCCGGATTCCGTCTCGCGACCTTCCAGCACCAGGCCGTAGACCACCGCCGCGACCGCGCTCCATGACACCGCCTCGTCGATGACCATCACCGCGCCGACACCGGCGTCACTGTCAAAGGTCACCGGTGCGTCACGGTCGCGCAGCACCACCACGATCGCGCGGGCCGACGCCGCCCAGCGCACCGCCTCGTCGTGGGAGCCGGCGCCGATGGCCAGCAAAACGTCGCCGACGACCGGCCGTTCGGTGGGCGGCTCGTGGACGACCACGCTGCGCAGCTCGGTCGAGCGGGGCACCGACGACCAACGCAACCGGACGCCATACCCACCCAGGACGTTCACCAGGCGGTCCAGTGTGATCATGCGCCGGCTCCAACGGTGTGCAGAAACGAGAGGTAGGTGCCTTGTATTGTGCCCCGGATCGCGAGCGGTAAGCCGATTGTGGCTGCGGAGTCGGAATTCGCAGCGGTCTACCGCGGGTTTCGGCCGGACCGCCCTACGCGGTCAGCCGCAGTGAGGCAAGCCATTACGCCGCGCCAGCCGTCCCATGCGGTCCGTTCTGGTCAACGCGCCCGACGACGTCTAGACTTTTCACAATTTCATTTGTAAAAACATAGGGCGGGCATGTGCCGCGCGGGCCGCGATCAGCCACCGGCCGGCGATGGGCATCTGCGAAGAAAGGGCAGCGGCGCAATGAGTTTTCGCGACGACGGCAAGGTGTACCTCGAAGTCGGGGTCAACGAAGACGCCAGCAAGGATGAAAACCCGAATGTGCCCTACGGCGCCGAAGAGACGGCGCGCGACGTGGTCGAGTGCATGCAGCGCGGAGCCACCGCCGTCCAATTCCATGCCCGCTACGACGACGGCCGGCAGGCGTGGGCCAACGACGAGCTCTCCCGCACCATCCTGGCTGCCGCGGCCCGCGACGTCGACCCGTTGGCCTACCCGGGCTACGCCGGTAGCCTCGACCACATCTGGGCGCTGGCCGAGCACCCACCCGCCGGTACGGGACTGCTGCTCGCGCCGTTCGACCCCGCCCAACACGTCAAGCGTGTGCTGTGGCAGGAGGACGAAAACCAGTTCAAGACGGTCGGTTTCGACGATTCGAACGGTTCGCAGCCGTCTTACCCGCCCGAACTCGACCGGTTCACCAAGCTGGGCCTGGTGCCCAGCATCGGTGTGTTCAACGACGTCGACTTGCGCTGGGTGATACTGGCGGCCCGCATCGGGATCTTGCGGCAACCGCTCAACATCAAGTTGTTCTTTTCCGATCGCTGGGTCTCCTATAACGATCCCGACCCCGATGTCCTCGATTACCTGGTCTCGCGCATCCCGAAGTGGATCGACCACGAGATCGTTGTCGTTCCGTATGCGATGAGCTCCGCCGAACGGCGCCAAGAGCTTTGGGAACATGCGCTCAACCGCGGGCTCGGCATCCGGGTGGGCATCGGGGATTGCCCGACGATATCGCGGACGACCACCAACGCCCAGCTGGTGGATCGCGCGGTCAACCTCGTGACCAAACGGGAACTCACGCCCGCCACGCAGGATGACGTACGCGCCCGCTTCGCCGCGGCCGAGGTGGATGAAAGCGAGTTGGTAAGGGTCGTCGTCAACCGGAACCGGTGTATGGGATGGGGCGTCTGCTACTCGCACGCGCCAGAGATCTACCAACCCGATGCCGAGGGCTACTGTGTCGTCGTGAAGCCCCACGTCGACCCCAGCCTGCTGGAGAAGGCCCTCGAGGGCGCGGGGAGCTGCCCGGAACGGGCGATCCGCGTCGAGGTGTGACATCGCCTCGCGGCCGGACGATGCCCAGCGAGGATCACGGCGGGGGTGTCACCGAGCGCTGCAGGAAAGGCGTGAGTATGTCGACGGGCAGTGGGAAAACCACGGTCGAATTCTGATCGGCGCCCAACTCCAAAAGTGTTTGCAGGTACCGGAGTTGAAGCGAGGCCGGATTCTTCGACAGGGTCTCGGCGGCCTGGCTCAGCTCGTCGGACGCCTGTAGTTCGCCGCGGGCGTTGATGACCTTGGCGCGGCGTTCACGCTCGGCTTCGGCCTCCCGGGCCATCGCCCGCTGCATGGATTCGGGGATCTCGACGTCCTTGATTTCCACGACCCGGACCTCGATCCCCCAGGGCCGGGTCTGCGCCTCGATGATGGTCCGAAGATCGTTGTTGAGGTCCTCGCGTTGGGCCAGCAGGGTGTCGAGGTCCGCGCGGCCCAGCAGCGAGCGCAGGGTGGTTTGCGCGATCTGTGAGGTGGC
Source organism: Mycobacterium paraintracellulare (assembly GCF_000276825.1). Lineage (NCBI taxonomy): Bacteria > Bacillati > Actinomycetota > Actinomycetes > Mycobacteriales > Mycobacteriaceae > Mycobacterium > Mycobacterium paraintracellulare. Next base: position 1,921,874 of record NC_016948.1, read on the forward strand.
CACCGCGTAGTTCTCCACGGCGAGAATCGCTTTGAGCGGGTCGACCACCTGAAACATCACCACCGCATTGACCCGGGCGGGCACGTTGTCGCGGGTGATCACCTCCTGCGGCGGGATGGTCAATGTCACCACCCGCTGATCGACCCGAATCATCTTGTCCACCAACGGAATCAACCACCGCAGGCCCGGCCCGTACAACGGGCGGGCATGGCCCATCCGGAACACCACGCCACGCTCGTACTCGCGCACCACCGCAAGCGAAAGAAATGTCAGCACGACCACCAGCACCGCGATTGTCACCCCGGCCACCCACAGCAGCGCGCTCACGTCGCCGCGTCCTTCTCCGGTCGGCCCGCGCCCCAGCGGGTCGAATAGCGGTCGACCGCGAGAGCCGCCTGGTCTTCCAGCGCGGAGCGGTGCGCCACGTGCCCGGGAGCGTTGGACGGGGTACGCCACAAATGGCCCGCCAGCGGCGTCCCCGCCGCCAGCGCGATGGCTATGACGCCGATCAGTACCAGCAGGTCGGCGGGGGAGTGCAGCCTGGCAAGCATCACCAGCGGCATCACCACCCCCAAAGCTGCTACGCAGCAAGCGATGCCGCGGTGAAAGCGTCCGGCTTCGGAATGCGGCCAGGGGTCGATCTCGCGGCTGATCTCGCGCCCGTGCGCCGAAGTCGTACAGGTCGATTTGACCGGGCAGCTGTTGCACACGCTGGGCTTGGCCCGGTAACGCATCACCCGGTGCTTCGGATCGAAGGAACTCGGCCACAGCCACTGGTCCTCCGGGCACACCCACGCGTCATGGTCGGCGTGGTAGCGGAATTGGCCGCTACGCCACTGCGCGGCGCGCTGCGACACGCGCCGTGCCATCGCGTCGACACCCCAGGCGGTGGCCACCAGTGCCAGTGCGTACCCGGCAACCAGCCATGCCGCGGCGGTGGGGGATGTCATCGTCAACCCTTCTGCGATGCAGCCGGAGTCGGGTCGAGTTCGGTGTAGAGCGGATGTTCGTGCAGCTCGTCGCTGGTCGGCGCGCGTCGGACGTTGCGTATCGCGGTCCACGCGATCCAGACGAACGGCAAGACACCGCCGAGGATGAAGACGAAATCGCCGGGCAGCCGCAGCCATTCGATCAGCGAGTTGCCGGGACGGGTGAGGTAGCCCAGCGACCGCGCCTCGAAATACCCCGTGCTCACGGAGTGGTACAGCTGCAACACCCCCAGCGGCAGCAAGGTGGCGAACACCATCCACGCCAGCCCGATGTTCATGCACCAGAAGGACAGCCGCGCCCACTTCTCCGGCCACTTGTCGGCCGGGATCGCGTAACGGAAGGCGAACATGGCCAGCCCGACGGCGAGCATGCCGTACACACCCATCATCGCTCCATGGGCGTGGTTGGCGGTCAGGGCGGTGCCGATCTGGTAGTAGGACACGATGGGCAGGTTGATCAGGAACCCGAAGATGCCCGCGCCCAAGAAGTTCCAGAATCCAACCGCCACCAGGAACATGACCGCCCAGCGATGCGGGAACGGTGTTTCGTGGCTTTGTTGGCGAGATCCCAGCTGCAGGAACGCCCAGGCCTCGACGGTCAGGAAGGTCAGCGGGATCACTTCGGCGGCGGAGAAGAACGCGCCCAGCGCCATGTGTTCCACGGGCGTGCCGGAGAAATACAGGTGGTGCATCGTCCCGATCACACCGCCGGCGGAGTACAGGATGATGTCGAGGAAGATCACTCCGAGCGCGATCCGCTCGCGCACCACCCCGAGCAGGACGAAGATGTAGGCCACCATCACGGTGGTGAACAGCTCGAGGAAGTCCTCCACCCACAGGTGGACCACCCAGAACCGCCAGAAGTCGGCCACCGAGTAGTGGGTGTCGTGGCCCGCCAACAGGCCCACGGCGTAGAAGGCCGGGATCGCCAGGCCGGTGAAGAAGAACATCCACGGCAGGTTCATCTTCGACTCGCCCTTGAGCTTGCCGCGGATGCCGCGCCAGATGATCGCGATCCACAGGAACAGGCCGACCGTCAGCAGGATCTGCCACAGCCGCGGCAGGTCGAGGAATTCCCACTGCTGGGAGAACAAGCCACCCGCGGGAATCACCCCGTAGATCGAGAGGGCCTCGCAGATCAATGAGCCGCCCACCACCAAGACGAGCGCGCCCAGCAGCCCGTACACCAGCCAACTCTGCCGTCGCGGTTCCCGGCGGCTGATGAAGGGCACCAGGAAGATTCCCCCCGCCAGAAACGCGGCCGCCGTCCAAAACAGCGACAACTGCACGTGCCAGGTGCGGGCGAGGTTGAAGGGTAACAGCTTGGCCAGATCCAGCCCGTAGAACGCCGACAGGTCGGCGCGGTAGTGCTCGACGGCGCCACCCATCAGGGTCTGCGCCAAGAACAGCACCGAGACGATCGCGAAGATCCAGATCGCGGCGCGCTGCGAGGCGGTCAGTCCCACCTCGCCGGGCTGGCGGAACGACAACGTGGATGCCTCCGCGCTGTGCCACCCGATCTTCTGGCTCCACCGCCCGTACACGGCGAACATGATGCCGGTCCCGCCCAGCAACGTGACCAGCGACAACACCGACCACACCACGATCGATGCGGTGGGCCCATTGTCGACCCGCGGCTCGGCCGGCCAGTTGTTGGTGTAGCTGTAACTGTGACCCGGGCGCTCGGCCGCGGACGCCCACGCCGTCCACGCGAAAAACGCGGTGAGGTCATGGATGTCGGCCGTGCTGGTGATCATGTGCGGCAGCAACCCGTACTTGGTGGAGTTCTCGCCGAAGTAATCCGCGTAATGCTGTTGGAGATGGTCGAAGGCGGCCGCCTGCTTATCGGTGAACACCAACGTCTTGGTGTCGGCGTCGTAGCGGTTGGTGCGAAACTCGGCCACCACCCGTTCCTTCGCGTCAGCCGCCCCCTGTGCCCGCCATTGCGCGGCCACATCGTTGGTCGACATGCGCAGATATTCCGCGGTGTAGTCGGGACCGAGGTAAGCGCCATGCCCCAGCACCGACCCGTACTGCATCAGGCCGCGCGCCTGATAGAGCTCTTGGCCGCGGGTGATCTGGGCGTCGGTGAACAGCACCTTGCCCGACTCACTAACAACGTTGGCCGGCAACGGCATTGAGGCGGTGTAGGTCCGGTACACCAAGATGCCCATCACCAAGAACCCGAAGATCATCACCAGCGCCACGCCCTGAGCCCAGCCCTTGCCGATCAACGACGCGGCGGGTGCCGGTGTGGAAGGTCGTGACGGTGCTGATCGGATTGCCATGTGCCGGTGCGCTCCTCGGGCTGAGTGAGGGAGGGAAACGTGTCCGGGTAATTACACAATGGCGATTGTAGAAATTCACTATGAGCTGCATCACGCCCGAGTGCGGGGGCGCATGACCCCGGTTAGCCGGCTAGCGACCGCGTTTCGTGCCCGCCTGCTGGCAAACCCATCCATCGGGTATGCGGCCCGTGACGACGAACCGGGTGAGCTGCGCGCTCGTCGGCGCCGGCAAATCGTAGTCGGCGTGCAGATACACCACCGGCTCCTCTTTGAAGTTGTGCCCGTGCAGTTGGTCCAGCAGCTGGTTGCAGGTGGCGTCGAGCAGTGGACCGCCTGTCCGGTCGGCGAGCAGTCGTGTCAGGGCTTCCATCGTCCGCCATAGCTCGCCGTGTTCACGCATCATCACGAAGACGGGCATCATGATCCCCGCCTTGCGGATCGGCGGGAACAGGAAGGTCTCCTCCAGGTAGATGTGCCGGCGCAGCGCGTCCATCGTCGCCCTCAGCAGCTCGGGTTGCCGGTCGCCGCCGTCGAGCTTTCCGACGAAACATTCGATCGCAGCGCCTATTTCGCGGTGTTGCCGCATGAGTTCGGCGGATAACACCCGGTCGGGCATCACGTGCTCCTCTACGTCAATGTGCAGATCGGGGCGGGCCAGTTCGCAGAAGGTGGCGGGTCAAGCCGGTGGTGTTGCCGGCGACGAGGCAAGGTTCGGTTCCCGTTGCCCGACAGCGAGTCCCTGCTGTAAGCCCCCGATGAGCTGCTGTCGCTGGGCGGGGGCGCCGGCAGGGCTGGTCTGTGCGCAGCTGCAGCTGAGGCCGCCAAAGGGATTGGGGCCGTCGTCACCCGGATCCGGGTCGGCGCCGGCGTGTATCGGCGTCGACGCCCCGAGCGCCACGATGACCGCGGCGCACATCGCCGCGTTTGTCAGGAGCGCCAAAGGTTTTCGGTTCGGCGGCCGGTGCGCAGACCGGTGTGGTGTGGGTGTGTCCATTGCGATTTCCTTCGGATTCGACGAGCTTGCGCCTCCCGGGACGGGCTGCGGACGGGGGCCCTGCATCATCCGGCCACCGGCGAATGCGGGATGAGCGAGACACGCAAACCGACGCGCTGAACCGCACCCTCGGACTCGCGACCGACCATGCCGCCCAGGGGCAGCTTGGACACGGTCGGGCCGGGGGCCGGCGCCGCGGCCCATCCGCCCGGCATGGCGCTGGAGTGGAGGGCCTGCAGGGGCGTGACCGACGAAACGGTGGCGGCCCAACTCGGGGGCACGGACAACGTGCTCAGCGAGCTGGCTTGGCCCACGCCCGCCGCAACTCCGTGACCCAATCCCGCGACCGGCGGGAGATTGCCCAGACCCGCGGCGGCGCCCATACCGCTGATGCCCTCCACGCCGCCGGCGCCCTCGGCCCCCAAAATGGAACCGGCGCCCGCGTAGTCCAGCGCCAACCCCTGGTAGTCCAAACCGAGCCCCTGGTAATCCAAATCGAGCCCGTAGAGGTCTATGCCGATTCCTCCGGTGTCGGCGATCAGGCCTGCGCCGTCGGCGCCGAAACCCGCCGCCTCGCCCGCCAGCGCGCCCGTACCGCCGTCGAGCGCCGGCGCGGCGGCGAGTGTGGAGGCCAGTCCCGTCGCGGCGCCCGCGCCCGTGCTCGCGCTCTTCGTCGCGCCCTTGCCGGAGGCGTTGGTCAGACCCGACAGCGCGCTGAGCGGGGCGGTGGCCCCCGACGATCCCAGCGAAGCGCCCGTGCCCATCGCCGCCTGCGACAGCCCCGTGCTCGAGGACGAGCCGGGTGTCGAAAGGCCTTGCAGGGTTTGCGGCACCGAGGAGGCCCACTGTGTCGCCGTCGCGTGGGCGGTGCTGCCGGATTGCAGCGCCGCGTGGGTGACGGCGCCGATGTGGCCGGCGACGGCGGTCGAAGTCGCCGTTTGGGGCGGCGGCGACGCCACGGGCGAAAGCGCCGAGGCCGACGCCGAACTGGCGGCGTAGCCGTACATCGCGGTCGCGTCTTGCGCCCACATTTCGCTGTACTCGGCTTCGGTCGCCATGATCGCCGGCGTGTTCTGTCCAAAGATGTTCGTTTGGATCAGCGCCAGCAGCCGAATGCGATTGGCCGCGACCAGCGGAGGGGGGACCGTCATCGCGTACGCGGTTTCGAAGGCCGCCGCGGCGGCCGTGGCCTGGGCGGCGGCCTGCTGGCATTGCTCGGCGGTCGCCGTCATCCACGCGATGTAGGGCATGACCGCGGCCACCATCGACATCGACGCCGGTCCCGACCAGGACTCGTCGGTGAGGACGGCGATCACGGCTTGGTAGCTGCCGGCGGCATCAGTCAGCTCGGCCGCCAGCGTCTCCCATCCCGCCGCGGCGGCCAGCAAACTTGCGGGACCGGGCCCCAAATACATCCGACCAGAGTTGATCTCCGGTGGTAACGCGCCAAAATCCATGCCTGTCTCTGTCCCTTGTCAGTTCTCTGGGCGGACCGTCCTGACGCCGCGGCGGTCGCACACGACATCCGGTCACGCAATCGATGTGGTGATGAAAAGCCCAAGTGCCCAACGCATCACGCGACGCGACCTGGTGAGCCCGCATTACCCGGGTTCGTTGGATTGACCTCGCCATTGCGCGAATTTGGCACACCCGTTTCCCGGCAGCACCGGGGTGTGTGTGATGGCCACAACGCATCTGCTGAACGGCCCAGACGCGCCGATCAGCAGATGCCGGGGGCACCGGAGCTGATCGCGGCTAGTGTCTGATCCGCCGCGGGCGGGTATTGCGCGCCGGCGAGGTGACGCGCCCGATCAGCAACGGGCGACGCAGAACTGAATCAAAATATTGTGCCCGGCGGGGCTGGACGCCGGCGCGCGTGCCGGCGTATCGACGCGCTGCTGGGACCAAATTATGCCGAGGGTGGGTGGGGCGGACGATCCGGATTGCCGAGGCGTGGAAAGAGCGAAAGTGCTTCCACGATCACGCTTTAACGCGACGCTCTTGAACGCCTTGTCGTCGTTCACCGTGGATCCGACGCCGAGGCGACGTACCGGAACCGACTCGTGGTCGGAGTGCACGGGGTTGGAAAGCGGGCTGACCGACGAGGCGGCCGCCTCGGGCGGCGAGGCGTTGGCGGCCATTTCGGCTCGCAAAGCCCCGCAACCGAGTACAGCTGCAACGAGCGCCAGCGCAGCAACGATGGCCAACGCGGGTTGCCGTCGCGGCCACCGTGAAAGCAGTCCAACTCCGAAATTCACAGTGCCATGCACTCTACCAGCCGCGATACATCGACAGGCAACGCGTCACGTCCAGCAAAACCCGATCGGGCGCCCTCGTCAGACCATCCGTGGTCCGCCGAAACCCGGAACCGCGCCCACCGGGATCAGTGCCAGCGCGATGACGAGAAGGATGAACAGCCGCACCGTCTTTGGTGTAGGTCGCCGATCGATCTCGGGCCTGCGCGCCGCGAAAAGGAGGAAGACGATCGCGAAGTCGAACGCTACGATCGTCAGCCAACGGGTCCAGTCGAACCCGGTCAGAAAGACCGGAATGACCAGCAGCAGGCCGGCGATTACCCAGGCAGTTCGCCCGCGCAAGGCGTCGACGAACGCGCGCAGCGGGACGCCCGAAAGGGCGCTGAGACCCCACACCGTCACCGCGGCGGCACCGGCGCCGAAGAGCAGTGAGACGGTGAGGCCGAGTGCGCCGATGTGGCCGACGGTTCGGATTGCGTCCGCGATTCCGTTGGCGTAGTTGGGCATCACATTGCGGCACACCCAGTCGTGATAATCGGTTTGGCTCGGTTGTCCCGCAAGCACGTAGTGCATCAGCGTCGCGGGCGATGTGACCGTGGCAAAGGGGTTGGGCACCGGGTGGTGTGGCACCGCCGCGCACAGTTGAGGGGCGATGTCGTGGCGACCGAACGCCGCCACGGCAGCCGTGGTGAGGACTCCCGGCAGCACGGCCAGGAGCATGCCACGGCGCCAGGTGGTTTCCAGGGCCCCGCCGAGGACGATGATTGCCAGGAATGCCCCCAATGCGAACTGCAGCCCTACCGCCTCGTGCACCAGCGTCAAGGCGGCGATGACGGCGCCGTAGGCGGCGCACCATACAGTCGCGACGGGCCGGGATCGTGTGAGCGCCAACGCCGAGCTGAACGCCGCGAGGGCCGCCCCACCGAACAGGTCCGGCCGAGCCGAGAACGCCGCGAACGGGACACCGAATGGCAACAGCGGCAATACCGCCGCGAGCATCAGTCTGCGTTCAGACCGATGGCGACCCGAGACCACCGCACCGGCAACCGTTGCCAGCCCGCCCAAATAGACCAGCGTGGACAGCCAGCGCAGACCGAGCGTGGCCGCGAAGTAGTGGTTCGGGGCCAGCCGGACCAGTTCACCGGCGAGCCCGCGGCGGACGAAGCCATGCGTGTAGTCGGCCGTGTAATACGACATCCAGTACACGTCGAGGGGAACGACCTTGATCGCGAACCACAACACGGCCGCCGCCCACGCCGCGATCGCGACGGCGACACCCACGTGAATGCGACGCGCGCGTTGATCGGCCTCGAGGGCGAGGTCCTCCACCGTCACGACCCGTCCCCATAGACCGTGGTGGCGGACAAACGCAGGTCGGCCAGCGCGTCGCATGCGAGCTCGCTCGTGGCCGCGGTGATGGGGTGGGCGGCGCTGTGGTAGCCGACGATGGTGAGAAACCGGCTGCCGTTGACCGTTCCTGTGCCGCAGAACAATTGGCCGTGTGTTTGCTCGATGCGCGACCGGGTGATGCCCTGCTCGGCCAGCCGCATCGAGAACTCGGTGGCGTCCGCACCGTCGATGCGGCCGACGGCGGCATCGAGGCTGCCGAGGTTTGAGCAGCCCACCGGCAGCTGGCCGGCCGACATGGCGATGCCTTCGGCGCGACGGACCAGCCATCGTGGCGTGAACGGAATGAGTGGCAATCCGGCGAGCATCTCGTTGGGTTGGCGAGCCAAAGACGCCAACAGCTCTTTGACATCCGCACGCACGCCGCTCAAGTCGCCAGCCACGGTGTGGGCGTCGACGGTGAGCGTGATCGAGGTCAGCGCGTTGGCGCGGTCGTCATCGGCGGTGCGATCGCTGACCGGAAGCACCACCGTCACGGAGTTTTCGCCGGGGAGCACCCTGCCCATCCGGTGCGCCAGGCGAGCGGCGAACGCGACGCACAGCGTGTTGCTGCTCCCGCCGAGGCTGCGTGCACGTGCCTCCCATGCCGCGGCATCGGTTTGAATCGTCACCGACCCGAATCCGTTCTGGCGCTGTCCCATTGGGCCGGACGCCCGAGGTGCGCGCGTTTGCGGCTGAGCCTGTCGATCCGCCGAAGCCTTGGCCAGTATCGCCAGCGTCGCGATCAGCGCCCGGACGGCCGCCGGCAGGCTGAGAACGGCGTGGGACAGGTCCTCACGAATCGCGCGCCACCGGCCACGCGAATTCGGCTGTGGGTAGCCGCGATTGAGCGGTTCTCCCTTGACCGCTTCGGTGACGGCCGCTGCCATCGCGAGGCCGTCGACAACGCAGTGTGACGCCACCAGGGTGACCGCCGCCCCACCGTCGTCCAACGGCAGCACGCCGAGGTGAAATGTCGGCCCGTGCTCGGGGTCGACGCGCACCCGCGCGCGCCTTTCGATCCACGCGCCGATCTCGCTCCGTGGGCGCGGCGGTTCGCACGCGATGTCCGGTGAGCGGCTGTCGGCCACCCAGCGATGGCGCCCGAACGGCAGCGGCGAACGCTCGATCCGGCGCCCGAGCAGACCGGCACCGAGATTGTCTCTGAAGGACCGCAATTCGTCGATATCGACGGCGCGGTCATAGACCCATGTGCATTGCACCGTGCTCCCTTGACCGGTGGCGCGCAGCCGCAGAAACGCGGCCTGGTCCAACAGTGCCAGCCTCGTCACTAGCACCCCGCCTCGGCCGCGGCGCGATATCCGCGCACCGCCACCGGCGCGAACACCGCGACCAGGACGCCGGCCCACAGGGCGGCCTGCCACAGCGGCGAGAGCACCGGCCCGCCCTCTGCGAGCGCGCGCATCGCCTCGATCGTCGGCGATATGGGCGAAAAACGGACCACCGGTTGCAGCCAGCCCGGAAAGACCCCGGCGGGCGCGACACCGGTGTTGAGGAACAGCAGCAGCACGCATCCCGCACCCAGCCAGGTCACCATGGCTTTGCCGTCCGCGCGGGCGGCGATCGCGATCACCAACGTCGCCATCCCGGCCGAAATCGCCACGGGCACCAGCACAAAGGCCAGCGCCGCGATCCAGCCGTAGCTGAATCGCAGCCCCAGGGCGACACCGAAGATGGTGAGCACAACGGCGGACGCGGTGGTGCGGGCGGCCTCGGCGACCAGCCGACCCGCCACCGTGCTGGCCCGATGCACCGGCTGCACCCACAACCTCGTCAGTACGCCCGACTCTCGTTCCGCCGGCAAAGCCAAACCGGCACCCAGGGTTCCGAACACGGCGCCCACCACCGCACACATGGGAACCAGCCCGTACAGGCTGTCGTGTCCGGTGACGGCCAGAACGGCTTTGCCGATCAGCAATTTGTAGACGATGAGGAGGAAGGCCGGGAACAGCAGGGCCTGCACCGCGACGATCGGGTCGCGCCGCCAGCGGCGCAGGAGCCGGCCGGCCTCCGACGCGCTGTGGCTGACGAAGGCCGTCAGTGACGGTGCATACGAAACCCGTTGCGTCGCACAACTAGCCACTGCGCCCCGCGACGGCCGCGCGGACGCATCCCGCGCCTGTCGAGCGCCCTGAGACGGGATCCGGACCGTGCGGGGCGCGCGGGGGCGTCCGCCGCCGACGCGTCGCTGCATCCGCACCGCCAAAACGCCGAACAACGGCAGCAGCCCCAGGCACCACGCCGATGCCGCCGCCAGATCCCTACCCGTTGCGTGACCGGCGGCGAGTCCGCGCAACGTGTCGGTGACCCGGGAGACCGGCTGATGACGGACGAACGGGCCCAGCCAGGCTGGAAACGACTCCGCGGGAGCGATACCCGTGGACAACAGGACCAGCACCAGCTGGGGCAGCAGCAGCAATTGGCTCGACGATTCGACGGAGCCGACCCGCGAGCCGAGGGCGTCGGCGCCGAGGCACACCGCCATCGCGAACGCCACGACGATGATCACGAACAGGCCCGTGTCGCCCGGACCGCCGGCCATCCGGAAGCCGAACGACCACCCGACGGCGACAGCGGCGACGAGCGCGACGACCGAGCGTATCAAGCAATAGAGCATCCGCGCGGCCAGCGGCACCGCCGCGGGAACCGGCAAAGTCTTGAGACGAGACCCGAAGCCGGAGAGCCGGTCTCGTGCGGCACGGTCCGCGGTCGTCATCGCCCCGAACAGCATCGCCTGCACGATGACCACCGGGAGGACATATTGCGGATAGGTCATCGAGCCGGGATGGATCAGGCTGCCCAACACCAAGGTGAATCCCAGGAAGCAGCCCACGGGCGCCAGCGCCGCGAACAGCAGGTCGGCATCGCGCCGGGAGCCGGATAGTGTGCGCAAGGTGAGTGCCGCCAAGGCACTCATGCCGAGACCTCGGTCGGCGGAGACAATTCCGCGTCACGCATCGGTGTTCAGCCCGGCGTCGGCCACCCGGGTGAACTCGGCGCGCATCGTCTCGACGTAGCGGGAGACCGACCTACGCGCGACGTCGGTGCCGGGGTAGGCGACCACCAGCTGCGTTTTGTCGTGCATGCGATTGACCCACATGCACACCGTCTCCGACAGCCTGTTATCGCCCCACACCCCGGCACGCAGACCGTCGAAGTAGTCGCCGAACGGCAACTTGCGAATATCGATGTACGACAGCATCGGGACCGGACGGTCCGGAACCTCGATGGGGCCTGACGATCCGTCAGGCGACTCGAGCAAGTGGTAGTACGGCACGGCACCTAAAGCCGTGTTTGCATCGAACGATGCCTGGGCGGCGCTGACGACCTCGTCGAACGAAGCGCCGGCGGTCGGAATTGCCAACGGGACAAAACTGGCCAACCATCCGACCGCGGTGGCGTGGGCGGGATCCCGCCGGTTGTCGAATGGGGTGAGGCCGAAATACGTTGCGGCGCCCGTCAACCGGTGCTCGGTCAGGGCGGCGCAGGCGAACACGCCACCGCTGAAACGCGCGCCCGCGGCGCGGCACGCCGCTTCGAACCGCCGTCCCTGGTCGTCATCGATCAGGTCGAACACGTCGATGGCCCCCGGGGTATCGGCGGCCGCCTCGCCAAGTTCCAGCGGAAATTTCGGCAGCGCCCCGTTGTTCGCCGCGAGAAAGGCTCGCCACGAATGGATCTCGGGTGACTCTTCGGTCAGGCCCCTGGTGTACGCATGCTGATTCGCGCTGTATTCGCGATGGCTGGCGGCGGGTGCCAGCGGACACTGTGCCTGCTGCAACGCGCTGAAGTACATCGTCTGGATGTCGAGGAAGATCACCCCGGCCGACATACCGTCGGCGCGCAGGTGGTCGACGGCGATCAGGACCGTGAACCGGTCATCACCCTGGATGACGCCGAAGGTGAAGCAGTCCCATTGCAGGGGATCGGGCGTGTCGAGCAGGAGTTTGCGGATCTGCGGCGGTCCCATCTTTCCGAGATCCGTTGGCGCCAAAGTGATGACCTCCGGCTCGGCAATGACGTAGCGAAGGACCTCGTCGTCGTCACCGAAGGCGAACCGGTCGTGGTAGGTGTCGTGCCGCCGCAGGTGCGCATTCACCGCGTAGGTCATCGCATCGATATCACAGACACCGCTGATTTCCCAGGCCCCAATGCACAACCGTGGGATATCACGACCCCGGCTGACCTGGCGTCGGTAGTATCGAAGATGCTGCGACTGCTGATAACTCACCGGCGCCGGATGGTATTGCGCTTCGGCAACACGCCGGTAGGTGGTCGCGGTGGGGTACCAGGATACGACGGTGCCCTCGGCCGTCCAGTCCTCAACCGTTCCCAAGAACATGCGCTACCTTTCGTCCGTCAGCCGGTGACGCCAGTTCGGATGACCTTAATGGCACAGCGCATGAGTTGCTGAACAAGTTGAGGACCCGAGGAGCCCCGTTACGCGGGCCTCCCGATCGCCGCACCGCCGGATGCGTCGACCAATGCGCGCGAGGGAATACGTTCACCGTGATGTGAGTTGGCGACCCGCATGTTGTCAAGCGGCGCAAAGTCATGACCCGCCGGCGCACCCGCGGCGCAATCATAGAATTCCCCTCTCGGGCCCGAGCAATCTCTCAGGAACTTCTGACAACCCATGGTGTGCCCGTGTGAGGTAGTCAACGACAGGGAGCCGAATTAAATCGCGCGGTTAACACAGAACCGTTGGCCGAACAAGCATTTCTCTCGACGCGATGACCCAATCTGTCGATTCCCACCCACAGAGCGGCGCTGTCTCGGCGAGGCCACCCGAGACGATGCTGGGCCTGCCGAAACGGCGCTTCGGTTACCATATCGTGATGTATGGCCGTATTGGAATAGTGTCAGCAAAACCTTTCTTGCACCGGTGAGTCGGGCAAACAATCACACGATCCGCATAAGTTCCGCGGCGCTGCATCACATGCTCCCGTTGATGCGAAGCCTCGCATGGGATTCGGGCCGATTCCCGACTCCGGCAGCAAACTGCGGCCAACTGGGAATCCGGTCAATAGGGGGCGTCGCGGGCTTCCTCACATCTGAGAACGCATCGTTCCCCTATGCCCCTCAAGGCATTCGACGAGCCCAGGCCCAGGTCGTTTTGGCAGCGCACTGACACTTTGACGGCTTTGGCGCCGGGTTACGCGCAGACAAACAGCCCGGGATCATCGATGATGGTTCGGACACTCCCTCGTTCCCCTCCCGCGAGATTCGTACAGAAGGGACGTTGACGATGCCCGATGAGCTCCGGGGGCCGGCCAGGTTGTTCGATGCCCTGACCACCAAGGGCACCGCCTTCACCGAGGACGAGCGACGGCGATTGGGCCTGATGGGTCTGCTGCCGACGACGGTCAAGACCCTCGAGCAACAGGCCGAGCACTGCTGGCACGAATTCTCCACGCGCCGCGACGATCTCGACAAACACATCTACCTGCGGGCGTTGCAGGACCGCAACGAGACGTTGTTCTACCGGGTTTTGCTCGACCACATCCCCGAGGCTCTGCCGATCGTCTACACGCCCACGGTGGGGGAGGCCTGTCAGCGTTTCAGCGAGATCTACCGCCGGCCGCGGGGATTATTCGTGTCCTACGCCGAGGGGGAGTGCCTGGACGAGGTGCTCAACAATCGGCCCCAGCGCGAGGTCGACGTGATCGTGGTGACCGACGGGCAGCGGATCCTCGGCCTGGGCGATCAGGGCATCGGCGGCATAGGCATCCCGATCGGAAAGCTGTCCCTCTACACCCTCATTGGCGGCATCGACCCCGCTCGCACACTGCCGATCGTGCTCGATGTGGGAACCGACAACAGCGAACTGCTTGATGACCCTCGGTACCTGGGATGGCGGCACCGACGCGTCGACGACGACGATTACTACGCGTTCATCGACAAGTTCGTCGCCGCGGTACGCAAGCAGCTACCCCATGTGCTGCTGCAGTGGGAGGACTTCGCGTCCACACATGCGCAGCCGATCCTCGCTCGCTACCGCGACGAACTCCTTACCTTCAATGACGACATCCAGGGGACCGCCGCCGTCACCGTTGGGGCGCTGCACGGTGCCGCCAAGGTCGCGGGACGCCCCCTGTCGCAGCAACAGGTTGTCATGCTCGGCGCCGGCTCGGCCGGCATCGGTGTGCTCGACATGATTCGCCGCCAAATGGTGAACGAGGGATTGTCCGAAGGCGCTGCCTCGGAGCGCATCTGGGTCGTCGACGTGGAAGGGCTCCTCACCGATGACCGCACCGATCTGTCCGCCGCGCAGCGCGGGTTTGCCCAGCCGGCCGCCCGGGTGGCGGGCTGGGGCGTGTCCGGGCGCGCCCGGCTCGCCGATGTCGTCCACCGTGTCGACGTCGGCGTGCTGCTCGGCTTGTCCACCGCCGCGGGCGCGTTCACCGAAGCGATCGTGCGGGAACTCGCGGGCAAGACTGACCGACCGATCATCTTCCCGCTGTCCAACCCGACGAGCCGGGCCGAGGCGCACCCGGCGGAGTTGGATCGGTGGACCGACGGGCGTGCCCTGATCGCCACCGGATCGCCGTTCGCGCCGCTGCGCCGCGACGGGGTGGAACGCCCTGTCGCCCAATGCAATAACGTCTATATTTTCCCCGCGATGGGTTTGGCCGTCACAGCTGCCCAGGCGACCCGGGTGACCGACGAGATGATGCGCGTCGCCGCGGAGACGTTGGGCGAGGCGTCGCCCGCCCTCGCGGACCCCGACCGGCCGTTGCTGCCCGCGTGGTCGGACGTGCCCGATGTCGCCGTCCGCATCGCGCACGCGGTCGCCATGCAGGCCGTGGTGGACGGCGTCGCCCCGACGCGCGGCGACGCGGAGCTCGCCGACCGTATCGCCGAGGTGCGTTGGCGCCCGGAATATCCCACCGCCGTGAGTCAGTGAACACCGGCCGTCAGTAGACGTCGCGCACGTACCGGTGATTCTTGATCAGCTCGTTGACATAGGCGTGGGCGGCCTCGGCCTCCATCGCGCCGGCGTGGGCCACCAGCGCTCGCAACGCCTCGTCGACGTCCTTGGCCATTCGCTCGGCGTCGCCACACACGTACACGTGCGCACCCTCTTCGAGCCAGCCGAAGATTTCCGCGGCGTTCTCCCACATGCGATGCTGCACATACTGTTTCGTGGCATCCTTGTTTCCGTCGCGGGAGAACGCCAGGTCGAGTCGCGTGAGCACGCCCGATTCCCGGAAGCCGTGCAGCTCGTCGGCGTAGAGGAAGTCCAGCGCCCGATTCCGCGCGCCGAAGAACAGCCACGCCCGACCCGGCGCCCCGGCCGCCTGCCGTTCCTGCAGAAAGCCGCGGAACGGCGCAATGCCGGTCCCCGGACCGACCATGATGATCGGGACGTCAGCGCCGGGCAGGCGGAAGGTGTGATTCGGTCGCAGGTGCACGCGTGCCGTCTCGCTGCGGTCGGCCAGGAAGGTCGAGGCCACCCCGCCATACCGGCGCCCACGGGCGGTGTACCGCACCGTCGCCACCGTCAAATGCGCGCGATCGGGATGGACCACCGGGCTCGACGCGATCGAATAGTCACGGAATTGCAAGGGACGCAAGGTGTCCACGAGTTCGTCCACACTCAGCTCGCCCAGCCTGATCAGGTCGAGCACGTCCCTGCCGTACAACCACGTGCCGGGCTTCGCGGTTCCGTCACCGGCGAGGGCGGCGACCGCGTCGGCATCCCCGGCGCGGGATGCCACCAGCGCCCGCAGCGCCCGCGACGGAGCCCGAATATCCAGGTGGTGGGTCAGCAGGACGCCGAGCGGCTCGTCGTAGCCGGCCACCGCATGGTCGGGGCCCGCATCGAGTTCGGCGAGCACTGCGTCGACCAAGTCGGGGTCGTTGGCGACATGCACCGCGATCGAATCGCCGGCGCTGTAGGCGATTCCGGCGCCGGTGAGGTCCAACTCGTAGTGACGAACCTCCTTCTCCGAACCCGGCGCGCTGAGCAGCCGGTTCACGACTATCGGTGCCTCGAAACGTTGATGGTGATCCCGGCTCGGCGGGGGAGGAGCGGCCGTTGCCTCCTTGGCAACCGTCGCGACACGCGGTCCCGCATGAGCGCGGTCGGCGGCCAGCAGCTTGACCAGGTCGCCCGTCCACGCCGTCGCGAGTTGCTGGTAGGCGCCGTCCACATCGACACGCGCGGTCAGCCTGACCGCTCCCAGCGCTTGCAGGCGCTCGTCGAGGAGCCGGCCGGCATTGCAGAACAGTTCGTAACTGCTGTCGCCGAGCGCCAGCACGGCGAACTTCAAATGGTCGAGCCGGTCGGCGCTTTCGGCGCTGATCGCCTCCCAGAACAACGCGGCGCTGTCGGGGAACTCGCCGTCGCCGAACGTCGAGGTGACCACGATGAAATGGCTCGCCGATTGCAGGTCGGCGATTTCGACCTGGTTGAGTTCCACCGCTTCCGATTCGATGCCCATGGCTTCCTGGACGGCCTCGGCGAACGACATGGCCGCGTCTTCGGCGTTACCCATGTCGGTGCCGTAGCCCACGATCAGTGAAAACTTCGGTTGGGCGGTCATGGTCGCTTCCTCTGTGTGCGCGGACCTGTGTCGCCGACCGGGCGGGAGCACCGCCCGACCCAGGCCTAGCATAGGGTAGCCTAACCTAACTGACATGGAGGTTGCTCACATGCGCACCGCGATTCACCATCCGCTGGTATCGGGGATGGACATCCGCCGGGAGCTTCCGGTGCATGAGTCCAGCCGTCGCCTGCGTGCACTCTTTCCCGGGGGTCCCTTGGTGTATGGCATCGCCGTGCTCGACGATGTCTCGCGGCAGCGCTGGTGGCCTCTCGATTCACAGCGGACCGACGCGTTGCTGCGGGCGATGTTCGACGATGCGGCGAAAAACATCGGTCCCCACGCCGCCGCGCGGCAACTGGTGGCCAGCTTCATCCACGAGATCATCGGTCGGATGCTGCCGCTGGTGCTGCTGGAAGGAAGAGCCTGGGACGTCGGCCTGGAGAATCTCTGGCTGCACCGCGATCGCGACGGTGCAATCGATTGGGCCGCGGTGGTGGACCCCACGCTGCGCGTGCTGCCCGACGATCCCTGCGCGGCCGCGCGCAGTGGCGATGCCTTCGGGCGGCGCCCGCGCCGAGAGGGCGTGCTCACGCTGCCGAACGAAGCGGCACTGGCGATTTGGGTGGCGCATCGCTGCCACCGGAGCCTGTCGCGGCTGTTCGACTCCGTGCACGCAATCAGCAACGGCGCCGTCGCGGTCACGGCGATGTGGCACATCGTGGGGTCGGCGATCATCGGGGTGGCCGCCCAGATCCCGCGCCCGGCGCCCGTGGACGACCATGTGATCACCCGCCGAAGCCAGGCCATCCTCGATGCGATGGTCGGATTCGGGCTGCCAGTACGCCGATCACGCCGCGCGACAGCGGCTTTGGTCGCCGCACACGCCGGCTCAATCTGACACGGGCGGCCCCCTACGAATGCGGGAAGGCCGACGTCTTTGGCCGGTCGATACCAACTTCGATGTTCCCCTTGAACCACATACATACCGTGTGTATGTTAATACATACTGTATGTATGTGGAGGTGGGATCATGAGTGCCGTGCTCGAGGCCATAGCGGAAGAACGTAGGACCGTTTTGGAGCTTTGCTCGCAGATGCCGGATTCGATGTGGGCCAAGGACAGTGGGTGTTCGGGTTGGTCGGTGCAGGATCTCGTGTCCCATATGGCGTGCAGCTTCTGGTTGGCGGTCGACCCATCGGCCCTGCCCGATCCCGGCGATTTGCCGGCCGAGCGCGCGGCGGACATCTATGTCGAGTCGCGACGCTCGATGACCCCCCAAGAGGTCGTGGCCGATTACGAATCGGTGAGCGCGCGGGGTCTAGAGGTGCTCGCCGCCATCGAAGGTCAGGACGTCGACATTCCGATAGGCGATGTCGGCACCTATCCGGCGTCGGTCGTGCCGACAACCTTCGTCTTCGAAGCCTTCGTCCACATCCGGTACGACCTTTTTTCTCCGGGTGGGCCGCTGCAAGGTGCACCGCCGCCCGTCGACCAGCTACGGCTCGCGCCCACCCTCGATTGGATCGAAGCGGCCCTGCCGCAGCAGAACACGAGTCTGCTCAACGAGTTACAGACAGGCGTGGAGCTTCGCCTCGACGGCCTGTGCGCTCGGATCCTCCGCATCGGCGACCACGACGATGTCGCCTCGCACATCACGTCTGATTCGCAAGCTTTCGTGCGGTGGGTTACCCAGCGCGGTACCTGGGAAAGCTTGGGCGTTCAAGCCGAAGGGGATCCATCGACTCTGAACGTGATTCGCCGGCTCAGGGTGTTTTGAGTCCACCGCGGACCTCGACGCTACGCCGTCGGGCGGGACATCCCACGACCTCCGCGCGGTATGTATGAGAATGCACACGTGAGAGGCGGGGATTGATGGCGAAGGGCGGTCGTCGCACACAGGCAGAGCGCGCGGCCGGCACGCGTGAAGCGCTGGTCGCTGCCGCCCGGCCGTTGTTTGCGTCGTTGGGGTTTGCCGACGCATCCCTGGAAACGATCGTTCGCAACGCGGGGGTGACCCGCGGCGCCCTGTATCACCATTTCGCCGACAAGACAGAGCTATTCGCGGCGGTGTTCGAGCAGGTGGAGGGGGAGATGGCCGCCCGAATGGGAGACGCCGTCGCGGCGGCGGGGCACGGCGATCCCGTCGAGATCATGCGGCTGTGCGCCGCCCTGTGGTTGGACGCGTGCGCCGATCCCGAGATTCAACGCATCGTTTTGCTCGAGGCGCTGGCGGTGCTGGGATGGGAACGCTGGAGCGCCATCGGGCACCGGTACAACATCGGATTCGTCACGGCGCTGCTGACCGAGGCCATTGAGTCGGGCAGCATCCCGCGCCAGCCGATCGAGGCGACGGCCCTGACGATCATGGGGGCGCTGCGCGAAGCGACGCTCTACATCGCGCGTGCGGACGATTACCACCAGGCGCGGGCGGACGCCGGCGTGGTGATGGACAGACTCCTTAGCGCGTTGCGCACCAACGCGATTGGCTAATCTGTCGCCACGTGCGGCGGGTCGTAGATGACCAGGAAAACGAGTTCGTCAGAACCGACGTTTTTCAGACTGTGCACGACGTAGGCGGGCACCTTGACGAAGGTGCCCGCCTTGGTCTCCCAGCAATGCTCGCCCAGCTGAACGAGGCCGGCCCCGCGCAGGAAACAGAAAGCATGGTTGTAATCGTGATGATGCGGCGAGGATCCCCCGCCGGGGCCGAACTTCGTCAACTGCGCACTGAAACGTGTGGAGTAGTTATCGCCGGCCAGCTCGTCACTGACCCAGAAACTCGGTCCCAGACCGGTCTCGTGCCAGACGATCTCCTCGGGTGCGATGACATTCTGTAACACGTTGTGGCTCATGGGATTCTCCTTCGCAGCGAAAGCCTTGGTGCCCCGGCATCGTCACGCGGCAATGCTGCCGCCGCCATCGGCGCGAATGATCTGACCGGTGATATAGCCGGCGTCCTCGTCCAGCAATGCGCAGATGGCGTGCGCGATCTCGCGCGGTGCGCCAAGCCGGCGCAGCGGAATGGTTTGCAGGAGACGCGCTTCGCGCTCGGATCCGGCCGGACTGAGCTCGCGGTACATCTCGGTTTCGATCGGCCCGGGCGCCACCGCGTTGACCGTGATGCCGGACTGCGCGAGCTCTCCCGCCCAGATCCGCGTGCACGCTTCCAGCGCCCCTTTGGTGGCGGCGTAGGGCGTGCGCTCCGCGGTGCCCAGTGTCGTCATGCTCGTGACATTGACGATGCGGCCCCACCCGGCCGACAGCATCCCGGGCAGCACCGCTTGCACGACCTGCACCGCGGTGCGCACGTTCAGGTCGTAGGTGGTGAACAGGTCATCCAACTCGATCGAACCGATCCGGCCGAACCGCGCGACGCCGACGTTGTTGACCACGGCGTCGACGCGCCCATCCCGCAGGGCTCGCTCGAGTACCGCGTCGGTGGCGGCGCGGTCGGTGAGGTCCACCGCGTAGAACTCACCCGGGAAGTCGTCCGGCCTGGCGCGCGCGAGGCCAACCGGCATGTCGCCCGACACCGCGAGACGGTCGGCGACGGCCCGGCCGATTCCCTTCGACGCCCCGGTGATCAGCACTCGCTTTGCGGTCATGGTGTCCTCCTTGGCACGTATTCCGATGATTACTTAAACATTTTGGAAAGCCAATCAGACATAACGTTGTTGATATGGCTGATGACTTTGGCCTTATGGAGGACGGATGACGACGTTGTCGCAGCTCAAGACGTTTATTGCGGTGGTCGACCAGGGCGGCTTCACGGCGGCGAGCCGACGGCTGGGGCTCTCGCAGCCGGCCGTCAGCCGCACGATCGCCACCCTCGAAAAAGAACTGGGGTTGCCGCTGTTCATGCGCCGCCGGGATGGCCTCGCGTTGACCGAAGCCGGAGCCGTTGCGCTGACACATGCGCGGGAAGCGGTGCGGCAGTTGACGTTGATGCGCACCGAAGTCGCCGGATTGGCGGGCGACATCACCGGGACGCTGAGTCTGGCCAGTCTGCCGACAGCGACCGCCACGCTCATCGCGCCGCAACTAAGGACCTTCGCCCGGCGGCATCCGGCCGTCACCATTCGGCTGCTGGAGGGGAGCAAGGAAGAAATCTTGGACTGGCTCGACCAAGGCGCAGCCGAAGCCGGTGTGGTCAGCTTGCCGAGCAAGGGCCTCGACGCGGCGGTACTCGGCGTGCAAGAAATGGTCGCGGTGGTGCCGGCCGACAGCCGGCTGGCGGCCAAGGACATCGTCACCTACGCCGACCTGGCCAAGGAGCCTTTTGTTCGCGGCACCGGCGGCTGCGCCGATGTGTTCATGCCGATTGCGCGGCGGCAGGGCATCGAATTCGACCTGGCCTTCGAAGCCCGCGAGATCGGGGCGACGCTCGAAATCGTGCGAGCCGGGTTGGGCGTGAGCATCCTGCCCAGCGCCGGCCTCCCCGAGCTGCCCGGTGTCGTAGTGCGGCCGCTGTTGCCCCTGACCGAACGGCGTCTGGGCATCGCGGTGTCCGCGAGTGCGTCGGCGCCCGCACGGGCTTTTCTCGACCAGATCGCCGCACTCGATCTGGATTAGGCTCGGTGACAACGGCTTTGCGGTCGCACATGGCTTCACGCCTGTCTGTTGCCCTCGGATGCCGTAACGGGCTGTCAAGTGGTCGAGCCCCACGTGGTATGTTCGCCGTCGTGAACATCGGCGTGCGCGCGTATTGGCGCTTTATCGAGGCTCCGGGCGGAGCCGGCGATGAGGCGTCTGGTTGACGCACCCGCACGACTGAGACCCGGAGCCCAGCAGTGACCACACGGTCGCTGCTTTTCGCTTTTCAGGGCATCGGGAACCAGCGGCGTGCCCTGGCAGCCAACACAGAAAGACACACCCACCATGTCCCTCACCGACGTCACCACAGCTGTCGACACGTCCGACCATCGGATCGTCTCGTTCCGAGAACTCTCGGCTCCGGCCGCGATTCGCACCGAACTGCCACTGACACCCGCGCGCGCCGAGGCCGTCCAGCGCGACCGCGACGAGGTGTCGGCGATCCTGGCCGGCCACGACGACCGCCTGCTACTCGTGGTCGGCCCGTGCTCGGTGCACGATCCGGCCGCCGCGCTCGACTACGCACACAGGCTCGCCCCGCTTGCGACCCGGTACGCCGAACGGCTGAAGATCGTGATGCGGGTCTACTTCGAAAAGCCGCGCACCACCGTCGGGTGGAAGGGGCTCATCAACGACCCCGCCATGGACGGCAGCTTCGACGTGGAACGTGGGATCCGCACCGCACGAGGGTTGCTGCTCGACATCATCGACGTCGGCCTCCCGGTGGGCTGCGAATTCTTGGAGCCCACCAGCCCGCAGTACATCGCCGACGCCGTCGCCTGGGGCGCCATCGGCGCGCGGACCACCGAGTCGCAGGTGCACCGCCAGTTGGCATCGGGGCTGTCGATGCCGATCGGATTCAAGAACGGCACCGATGGCAACATCCAAGTCGCCATCGACGGCGTCAAAGCTGCGGCGGCGCCCCACCATTTCTTCGGGACCGACGACGTGGGCCGCGCGGCCGTCGTCGAGACCATGGGCAATCCCGACTGCCACGTGATCCTGCGGGGCGGTACCGCCGGCCCGAATTACGATGCGGCCTCGGTGGTCACGGCCATCGAACGGCTGCGCAAGGTCGGGCTGTCCGAGCTGGTCATGATCGACTGCTCACACGCCAACTCCGCCAAAGACCACGTGCGACAGGCGGAGGTCGCCGCCGAGGTGAGCGCGCGCATCGCGGCGGGCGAGCGCGGCATCGCCGGCCTGATGCTGGAGAGCTTTTTGGTGGCCGGCGCCCAATCGCTCAGCGGCGAACTGACATACGGCCAATCCGTCACCGACGCCTGCATGGACTTCGCGACCACGGCGGAATTGCTGGCGAAGCTTTACGCGGCGATGGGTGATCGCGGGTAGGTGGCCCTGAGGCGGACAGGGCCGCGCCGAGTGTGGGGCCTAGGCACGGATTTGGTTCATTTTTCGTCCATACACTCGGTGAACCCAGCGCCCTTGCAAACCAACTAGTGATCGCGGCTACCATACGCACGGCGTGGTGCTAGCGCGCCGAAATCTGGCCGGCGATCGCCTTTTTGTCGATCTTGCCGATCGGCGTGGTGGGCAGCGTGGTCATCGGAACCAAGACGTCGGGACGCGCGTGCGCGGCCACGCCACGCCCGTCGAGGTAGCCGTTAAGCTCCGCGAGCGATAGCTCAGGGCCGTTGAAAACGATTGCCGCACAGATCTTCTCGCCCAGATAAGGGTCGGGGAGCGCCACCGCGGCCGCCGAGAAGATCGCCGGGTGGCTGTGCATCTGCTCCTCGAGGTCCGCCGCGGAGATGGTTTCGCCGCCGCGGCAGATGACGTCTTTGACGCGGCCGGTGACCACGACGTAGCCGTCGTCGGTGATCCGGACCAGGTCACCGCTGCGGAAGAAACCTTGCGCGTCAAAGCAGCGCTCGTTGTCGCGCTCGGCGCGAAAGTAGCCGTTGAACGTGTAGGGTCCGCGGACCAGCAATTCGCCTTCCTCGCCGGGGGGCATGGGCTCACCGGCCGCATTGACGACGCGCAGTTCGTCGGCGGCGGACAACGGCCGGCCCTGCGTGTGCTCGGTGAGTTCGGGCGGATCGTCGGGGCGCGTGTAGTTCAGCAGCCCCTCGGCCATCCCGAACACCTGCTGCAGGCCCGGCGTCAAGGCGGTGCGCACCAGGCGGGCGTCCTCGGGCTCCAGCTTGGCGCCACCGACTTGTAAGAGCCGCAAGGTTTTTGGAGTCACCGGTTCCCACTCGCAGGCCTGCGCCCACAGTTTGGCCAGGGCCGGCACCAGGGCGGTGACCGTGACGCCGTGGCGGTCGATGGCGGCGAAGGCCGCCTCGGGGCTGGGATCGGTGCCGAAGACGGTGGTGGCGCCCACCGTCATCGCGCCGAGCAGGCCGGGACAGGCGAGGGGAAAATTGTGACCGGCCGACAGCACCGCCAGATAGACGTCATCGCAGGTGAGCCGGCAGAGTTCGGCGCTGGCCGTCGCGTTGAACACGTAATCGTCGTGGGTGCGGGGGATGAGCTTGGGTGTGCCCGTGGTCCCGCCGGAAACCAGAAGCAGCGCAGGCGATCCCGGGTCGGCCGAGGACGGCGGGCCGGGCGCCTGCTCGCACAACTGCGCCCACGAGGTGAACGGCCCCGGATCGCCGTCGACGATGACGTGCCGCAGCGTTGGGTGTTCCTCGATGAGGCCGAGCGCCATCGTGCGATAGTCGAAACCCGCCGCGGTATCGGCGATCAACAGACCGGTGGCCGCGCTGACCGCGGCGAAATGCCCGAGCTCGGCGGCCCGGTGTCCCGGCAGGCACATCACCGGGACCGCCCCCGCCCGCAGCAACCCGAACAAGGCCACCGCGAACTGGCAGCTGTTCGGCAACTGCAGCAGCACCCGGTCGCCCGGCGCGATACCCAGTGCCCGCAGGCCGCCGGCCGCGCGGTTAGCCTGGTCGTCGAGGTCCGCATAACTGAAGCCGGTACCGCCCACGGCGTCGCGCACCGCGGTTCGATCGGGCCACTGCCGAGCCGCGTCGGTCAGGATCGTGTCCAGCGTCCGTCCAGCCCAATAGCCGGCCGCCCGATAGGCGGCGGCGCGATCAGCGGGGAAGGGCACGAACCCGTCGAGGACTCCGGCCGGCGGCGTTGTGTTCGGGGTCATGGCTCCTTAGACGGGGGCTTAGTAGCGGGGATGCACGGAGTAAGGATAGGGTAACCAAAAAATTAGGGCAGCCTGTGCTAATTCAGGGAGGGTCTGTGGTGCACGCCCCGGCACGCTCGGAGGACATCCGGGCGGAGGTGGCCGAACTCCTCGGCGTCGACGCCGATGCAGTTCAGCCGGGTAGCAACCTCATCGGTCAGGGCCTGGACTCGATCCGGATCATGACCCTGGCCGGGCGCTGGCGCCGCCAGGGCATCGCCGTCGACTTCGCCACGCTCGCCGAAACGCCGACGGTCGAGGCCTGGGCGGAATTGGTCAACGCCGGCAAGCCGAGCGCTGATCGGCCGGCCGAGCCCGCCGATGCACCCGCGGACGCTGCGCGGTCCGGGGAGGACGAGCCCTTTTCGCTGGCCCCGATGCAGCACGCGATGTGGGTCGGCCGCCAGGAAAACCAGCAGCTCGGCGGCGTCGCGGGACACCTCTACGTCGAATTCGACGGCGGAGGAATCGATCCGGAACGCCTGCGCGCCGCGGCCACCGCGCTGGCACGGCGCCATCCGATGCTGCGGGTGCGGTTCCTGCCCGACGGCACCCAGCGCATCGCCCCGGCCGACGAGTTCGGCCCCTTCCCGGTCCACGTCGAGGACCTGCGCGAGCGGAGCACCGGCGAGGCCGACCGGCGGCTCGCCGCCATCCGCGCCGCCAAATCACACCAGCAGCTCGACGGCGCGGTGTTCGAGCTCGCGGTGACGCTGCTGCCGGCCGAACGGTCGCGGCTGCACGTCGACCTGGACATGCAGGCCGCCGACGCGATGAGCTACCGCACCCTGATGGCCGACCTGGCGGCGCTCTACCTCGGCCGCGACCTACCCGAACTGGGCTACACCTACCGGCAGTACCGCCACGCCATCGAGGCCGAGGACGCGCGGCCGCAACCGGCCCGCGACGCGGACCGCGCCTGGTGGGCGCGGCGCCTTCCCGAGCTGCCAGACCCGCCCGCCCTGCCGACCACCGGGGGCCGCGCCGAGAACCAAAGCACCCGGCGCTGGCACTGGCTGGACCCGCACACCCGCGATGCGCTCTTCGCCCGCGCCCAGGCCCGCGGGTTCACCCCGGCGATGGCGCTGGCCGCGGGGTTCGCCAACACGCTGGCGCGCTGGTCGACCACCTCGCGCTTCCTGCTGAACGTCCCGCTGTTCGGGCGCCAGGCGCTGCACCCGGACGTCGACTCCCTGGTCGGTGACTTCACCTCCTCGCTGCTGCTCGACGTCGACCTCACCCGCGCGAACACCGCGGCGGCACGGGCCCAGGTGGTGCAGGACGCGATGCGCACCGCCGCCGCCCATTCGGCCTATCCCGGTTTGGCGGTCCTTCGTGACCTCAGCCGTCATCGCGGCACCCAGGTGCTCGCGCCCGTCGTCTTCACCAGCGCGCTCGGACTCGGCGAGCTGTTCAGCTCCGACGTGACCGGCCAATTCGGCACACCGGGATGGATCATCTCCCAGGGGCCGCAGGTGCTGCTGGACGCGCAAGTCACCGAATTCGACGGCGGCGTCCTGGTGAATTGGGATGTGCGCGAAGGCGTCTTCCCTGCCGGCGTCATCGACGCGATGTTCGCGCATCACATCGACGAGCTGCTCCGGCTGGCCTCCGCCGACGAAGCCTGGGAGGCGCCGGGCCCCCCGGCACTGCCCGAGGCTCAGCGCGCGGTGCGCGAGGCGGCCAACGGCCGCACCGCCGAACCGAGCGGAGAAGCCTTGCACGACGGGTTCTTTCGGCAAGCCGAGCAGCGACCCGATGCGCCGGCGGTCTTCGCCAGTTCCGGTGACCTCAGCTACGCGCAGCTACGCGACCAGGCGCTGGCCGTGGCGGCCGCGCTGCGTGCGGCCGGCGTCACCGCCGGGGACACCATCGCGGTGATGGGCCCCAAAACCGCCGAGCAGATTCCCGCGCTGCTGGGCATCCTGTCCGTCGGTGCCGTCTATCTGCCGATCGGCGTCGACCAGCCACGCGACCGCGCCGAGTGCATCCTCGAGTCCGGCGGGGTGAGCCTGGCCGTGGTGTGCGGAGGACAACGCCTGTCCATGCCGGTGCCCGAGGTGGTGCTCGCCGACATCCTCGGCGGCGCGCCCGCGAGCACCGAGATCACTTCAGCGAGAGTCGATCCCGCCGCGCTCGCCTACGTGTTGTTCACCTCCGGCTCCACCGGCGAACCCAAAGGCGTCGAGGTCACCCACGACGCGGCGATGAACACCGTGGAATTCATCGGCCGCCACTTCGACATCGGCCCCGCGGATCGATGCCTGGCCCTATCGACCCTCGAGGGCGACATCTCGGTCATGGACGTGTTCGTCACCCTGCGCACCGGCGGCTCCATCGTCGTGGTCGACGAAGCCCAGCGACGTGATCCCGACGCCTGGGCCCGGCTCATCGACGCCCACCAGGTCACCGTGCTGCATTTCATGCCCGGCTGGCTCGAGATGCTGGTCGAGGTCGGCCGCGGGCGGCTGTCCTCGGTGCGGGTGGTGCCCACCGGAGGCGACTGGGTGCGCCCCGAGGTGGTGCGCCGGCTGCGGGCCGAAGCCCCCAACCTCCGGTTCGCCGGCCTCGGGGGAGCTACCGAAACCCCGGTGCACAACAGCATTTTCGAGGTGACCGAGCCGATACCCGACGACTGGACGGCGCTGCCGTTCGGCGTCCCGCTGCCCAACAACGCCTGCCGCGTCGTCGACGACACCGGCGCCGACTGTCCCGACTGGGTGCCCGGCGAGTACTGGGTGTCCGGCCGCGGCATCGCGCGCGGCTACCGCGGACGCCCCGATCTCACCGCCGAACGCTTCGTCGAACACGACGGCCGAATCTGGTATCGCACCGGCGATCTGGTCCGCTACTGGCCCGACGGCACCCTCGAATTCGTCGGCCGAGCCGACCACCGCGTCAAGATCAGCGGGTACCGCGTCGAGCTCGGCGAGGTCGAGACCGCGTTGCGGCGCGTGCCGGGGGTGCGCACGGCGGTGGCCGCGTTGATCGCCGTGTCCGGCGAATCCGATGTGCTGGCCGCGCAGGTGTGCGCGGACGATGCCTCCGTGACCGCCGAGGGAATCCGGCAGGCTCTCGCCGACCTCGTTCCCGCGCACATGATTCCGCGCCACATCACGGTCGTGGAGCGGATCGGTTTCACCGATGCCGGAAAGCTCGACCGGCGCGCCGTGGCGCGCGAATTGGAAAGCGCCGTTTCGCAATCGCAGCGGCCGGGCCACCGCGCGCCGTCGACGCCACTTCAATCCGCGCTCGCCATGATCGTGGGCGACCTGCTCGGCCGCCAGAACATCGGTATCGACGACGACTTCTTCGCCCTCGGCGGTGACTCGGTGCTGGCCACACAGGCGGTGGCGCGAATTCGGGCCTGGCTGGACGCGCCGGACATCATGGTCGCCGACATCTTCGCCAACCGAACCGTGTCGGCGCTGGCCGCGGTCCTCGGGGCCGGTGAGCGCGACCCCGGCCGGCTTGACCAGGTCGCCGAGCTATATCTGGAGGTTATCGGCATGGACGCCGAATCGGTTCTGGCGGCCTCTCAGCAACCCGCGAAATCGTAAACGGTGCAATGACATTGAATAATCTGATCACCGTGTCTTCCACGTTCCCGTCCTGGATCAAGCTGACCCGGGGCCGCAACGACGGGTCGGCGGACCGCCGTGCGGGCGCCACGGTGGTATTTCCGCATGCCGGTGCGGCCGCCGCGAGCTATCGGGTGCTGGCGGCGGCGCTGGCCGCCGGTGGCGACACCTACGTCGTGCAGTATCCACAGCGGGCCGACCGCCTCAGCGAGCCCGCACACGAAAGCGTGCACGACCTGGCCGCCGGCCTCTTCCAGGCCGCACCATGGCCCAGCGTCGCACCGCTGACGTTGTTCGGCCACAGCATGGGTGCCGTCGTCGCCTTCGAATTCGCCCGCGTCGCCGAGACGCACGGTGCGGCCGTCCGCAAACTCTGGGTATCGGCGGGTCCGCCGCCGTGCGTCGTCGCCGACATGCCCGAACTGCCGACCAGCGACGACGGGCTGCTGGCGGACATCGCCGATTTGGGCGGCACCGACCCGGAACTGCTTGCCGACGAAGAGTTCTCGGAACTACTGACCACCGCGGTGCGCGCCGACTACGAGGCCTTCAACCGCTACGACCCGAGCCCCGACGTCCGCATCGGCGCCGACATCCACGTGTTGGGTGGACATGACGACCACCGCATCGGGACCGGTGTGCTGCGCCAGTGGGAAAAACACACCGCGGGATCCTTCGCCGTGTCGCTGTATGAGGGCGGGCACTTCTACGTCTACGACCATGTCGACGCGGTCGCCGCGCAGGTGAATGCCGGGTGATACCGATGTCGAACGATGCGTATGACGCCGAGAGCGTCGACCCCGTGGTGATCGTGGGAATGGGTGTCGAGGCGCCCGGCGGCATCGAAAACGCCGAAGGGTACTGGGATCTGCTGGTGCACGGCCGGGAGGCACTGGGACCCTTTCCCACCGACCGCGGGTGGGCCGTGCGCGAACTGCTCGCCGGCTCGCGCCGGAGCGGTTTCAAGGCGATTCACGATCGCGGTGGATTCCTCAGCGGGGCAACCACATTCGACCCGGAATTCTTCGGCATCTCGCCCCGCGAGGCCGTGGTGATGGACCCGCAGCAGCGGGTGTCGCTCCGCGTGGCCTGGCGCGCCCTGGAAAACAGCGGCATCAATCCCGACGACCTTGCCGGCCACGACGTGGGGTGCTTCGTGGGCGCCTCCGCCACGGGCTACGGGCCCGAGATGGCCAGGTTCTCCGAACACAGCGGCCATCTGCTCGCCGGGACCGCCCTCAGCGTCATCTCGGGCCGCATCGCCTACACGCTGGGATTGGCCGGCCCGGCACTGACCCTGGATTCCTCGTGCGCGTCCGCGCTGGTGGCCTTCCACGTCGCGGTGCGTTCCCTGCAGAACGACGACTGCGACATGGCCATCGCGGGCGGGGTCAATGTGCTCGGCTCACCGGGGTTCTTCGTCGAGTTTTCCAAACAACACGCCCTCTCCGATGACGGCTACTGCCGCCCTTACAGCGCGCAGGCCAGCGGAACCGTGTGGGCCGAGGGGGCGGCGATGTTCGTGCTGCAACGCAAATCGGCCGCGGTGCGCGCCGGCCGCCGGATCCTGGCCGAGGTGCGCGCCACCGCCATCAACCAGGACGGGCGCAGCGCCGGGCTCAGCGCCCCCAGTGGCGACGCCCAGGTCCGCCTCTTCCAACGGGCCATCACCCAGGCCGGGATCAAGCCCGCCGAGGTGGGCATGATCGAGGGGCACGGCACCGGCACCCGGCTCGGCGACCGCACCGAATTGCGCTCGCTGGCACAAACCTACGGCGACACCGAGGCCGGCGCCGGGGCGCTGCTGGGGTCGGTGAAGTCCAACGTGGGCCACTCGTTGGCCGCCGCCGGCGCGCTGGGACTGGCCAAGGTGCTCGTCTCCGCCGAACACGGGGCCGTCCCGCCCACGCTGCACGCCGACAACGCAAGCCCCGAAATCGACTGGGACAAACAGGGTTTGCGGCTGGCGCAGACCCTGACACCGTGGCCCGCGACCGACGGGCAGCGCATCGCCGCGGCGTCCGCATTCGGGATCGCCGGCACCAACGCGCATCTGATCGTCTCCGTTCCCGAGGTCGCCTGATGCTCACCCATCATCTGCCGGACGGGCGCATCCCGGTGCTGCTCAGTTCCCACGACCCGGAGCTGATCCGCCGGGACGCCGCGGCGATCCTCGATTACCTGGGCCGCATCGACTCGCCGAACGCGACCGCCGCGATCGCATCCACCCTGCTGCGGCTGCGGCGCCCCCGCCGGCACCGCGCCGTGCTGCGCGCGGCCGACGCCGCCGAGCTGGCCGCCGGGCTGGCGGCGATCGCGCGGGGCGAGGAACACGAGCTGGTCACGCACTCCGCGAAGACCACGCCGCCGCGCATCGCGTTCGTGTTCCCCGGCCAGGGAAATCAATGGCAGGCGATGGGCGCCGGCGCCTACCGGGAGCTGCCCGCCTACCGGGAGGCGGCCGACCGGTGCGCCGAAGAGTTCGTCGTCGCCGGATTCGCCTCTCCGCTGCCATATCTGGTGGGGGAGGAAGAGCGTAGCTGGTCACGTCCCGAAATTCAGGGAGCGCAGTTCACCCACGCGGTCAGCCTGGCCGAGGCATGGCGATGCTGCGGTGTGCTGCCCGATATCGCCATCGGCCACAGCCTCGGCGAGGTGGCGGCGGCCTATGTGGCGGAGGCGATCTCGCTGCCCGACGCCGTCGCCCTCGTGGTCGCCCGCGCCACCGTGGTCGGCCGGCTGACGGGCCGCTACGCGATGGCTGTGCTGGGCGCCGGCCTCGACGTCGCCGAGTCGCTGCTGGCCGAGGCGCCCGGCTGGGTGGAGGTCTCGGCGGTCAACGGCCCGTCGTCGACCGTGGTCGCCGGCGATCACGACGCGGTGGCCGCCGCGGTGCGCCTGGCGCAACGGCGCGACGTGTTCACCCATCAACTGTCCGTCGACTATCCGGGCCACACCAGTGCGCTGCGGCCATTGCGTGCCAGCCTGGCCGAGCTGACGCCGCGGTCGGCGTTCCGGGACGGGCCGGTGCGCTTCGTCGGTTCCACCCGCGGTGCCGAGTTGGGCGAAGGGACCGATTTCTCGGACTATTGGTATGAAAACCTCTGCGGCACCGTGCGCTTCGATCTTGCCGTGCAGTACGCCCGCGCCTGCGGGGCCGACACGTTCGTGGAGCTCTCGGCGCACCCCTCACTGCTCTATCCGCTGGGCGACATCGTCGGCGACGAGTCGGTTGTCGTCGGCTCGGGCCACCGCGAGCGGCCGGTCACCGAGTCGCTCTCGGCGAGTATCGCCACGGTCGCGACCGCCGACCCCGGCTGCCGGTGGGCCGATGCCGTCCCGAACGCTGATCAGCCTCCGCTGCGGGGCTTCCCGAACGCGCCGATGCGCGCGGTGCACCTCTGGGCGGCGCCGGAACGAGTGACCGAAGCGGCCTCACCGTCCGCGCCGACCGTGGCCGTCGAGGACTGGCAGCACGCCACCTCGCACACCGTTGCGACACGTCCCGACATCGGCTTCTTCGGTACGGACGCTCTCGCCCGTTCGCTCGCCGATGCCGTTGCGGCGCAAGGCGACTGCCGCGTGGTGGCACCGAACGAGGCGGAGGTCCTGGCAATCGTGGCGCCGCGTCTCGACGAGCACGACGCCACGGCCGCCATCGAGCAGATCGCCGCCCGTCCCGATGCCGGCCTACCCGACTACCCCGCGCTCATCGGGCCGCGATGCCGGGCCGTCTGGCTACTGACCGTCGGCGCCGAACAGGTCGATCGAGACGACACCAACCTCTCGCCGGCGCAGGCGGCCCTGGCGGCGATGCATCGCAGCGTCGGGTTCGAATTCCCCGACCAGGCCTTCGGACATCTCGACCTCGAGCGGGCAGATGTGGACGCCGCGACCGCGCGGGCCGTCGCCGACGCGCTCTCGGGCGAGGCGGCCGAGGTGGCGTTGCGGGGCGGCGAGCCGCCGCTGAGCCATGTTCGAAGCCACGTACGGACATTCCGCGAATGCCGCGAATCGGCGACCAGCCGGGCCCTCGACGCCGCCGCCCTGGACGACGTGGTGATCACCGGCGGCAGCGGGGCGATCGGCCTGCAGTACGCGCGGTACTGCC
Source organism: Mycobacterium paraintracellulare (assembly GCF_000276825.1). Taxonomy (NCBI): domain Bacteria; kingdom Bacillati; phylum Actinomycetota; class Actinomycetes; order Mycobacteriales; family Mycobacteriaceae; genus Mycobacterium; species Mycobacterium paraintracellulare. The sequence goes on from NC_016948.1 coordinate 1,953,813, forward strand.
TCGAACGCGGGGCGCGGACCGTCACCCTGTTGAGCCGCACCGGCGTGGACCCGGCCGCGCTGCGCGAGCTCGCCGACGGCCACGGCGCCGAAGTGCGTGCCCCGCAATGCGATATCACCGACCGCGCCGCGCTGGCCTCCGTGGCCGCGACGCACGCGGGTTCGGGGGCGTCGCTGCTGATCCACACCGCGGGCATCGCGCAGGCACGCTCGCGCGCCGACCTCACCGGTGTCGATGTCGCGGCCGTGTGCGACGCCAAGGTCCGCGGTTTGGCGCTGATGGCCGAGGTTTGGCCGCTGCGGCCGGACTGCCGAATCCTCGCCTGCTCGTCGGTGTTCGGGACCTGGGGCGGCTACGGCCACGCGGCCTACGCGGCGTCCAACCGGATGCTCGATGTGCTGGCCGCCCAGCTGCGGGCCGACGGCCGCGACTGCACGGCAATCCGGTGGGGGCTGTGGCAGGGCGCCGGTGTGGTGGTCGGCAACGAGATCACCCGCACCGAACGCTCGGGCCTGGTGGCGATGGAGCCGGAGGCGGCGATCGAGGCCAGCCTGCACCGCTACGACGGCGACCCGCTGATTTTCGACGCCGACTTCGACCGGCTGCAGGTGTTCTTCGAAAGCCAGGGAATGCCAATGCCGTTCAGTGCTTCGCACAGCGGTGACGGCGGCGCAAAAGAAGACGTCGCCGTCGCGAAGCCGCTCGCCGAGGTGGTACGGGCCGAATTGGCCGCGACGCTGCATCTGGGTGATTCGCTGTCGATCGACCCGGGCACCTCCCTGATCGACCTTGGGGTGGACTCGTTGCTCGCCCTCGATTTGCGTAAGCGGCTGCGGCGGACGGTCGGGAACTCGGTTCCGGTGGCGCGCATGCTCGGCGGCATCACCGTCAACGAGCTGATCGACGCGCTGCGCGCCGACTCACCCGGTGGCCCCACGCCGCCGCCCATCGAGCGCACCGGCGCCGCCAACGGTGCGCACCACTCAACGCTCGCGATGCTCGAAAGGTTGGACTCCTAGCGTGACAGACACCACCGGCGCCGGCACCCGTCTCGACGAGGAACGCTTGGAACTGCTGCGCCGCAAGCTCGCTGAACGCGGCCTGGCCAGGCCGACGGGCGCGGCTTCCGTGGCCACCTACGACGAGCCGCGCATGTCCGCCGGCCAGCACCGGATGTGGTTCGTGCAGTCGGTCGATCCCGACAGCGCGCTGCTCAACATCTGCGTCTCCTATCGCCTCCTCGGCGCCGTGGACGCCGCTCGGCTACATCGCGCCGTCGACGCCGTCGCCGCGCGTCACCCCGTACTGCATACGACGTATGACACCGACGGTGACGGCGACCCGCGGCCCGTCGTCCGCGACGACCTACACCCCGAATGGTCCGAGCACGACCTGTCCGGACTGGCCGATCAAGCCCGCCGGTTGCGGCTGGATGTGCTGGCGCAGCGGGACTTTCGCCGTCCGTTCGACCTGAGCAAGGATTCACCCCTGCGCGTCACCGTGGCGCACCTGGGCGCCGACGAGCTGATAATGCTGATCACCGCGCATCACATCGCCTGGGACGACGGCTCGTGGGCGCCGTTTTTCGCCGACCTGACCCGTGCGTACACCGACCCGGACGGCTTTGCCGCGGCGCCGGCGCTGCCGGATCTCGCCACCGACCCGACCGCGATCCGTCAGGCCGATCTGGACTACTGGCGGCCGCTGATGGCCGATCTCCCGGAGCCACTGGAACTTCCCGGCCCCAATGGGTCGGTGGTGCCCAGCACCTGGCGCGCGCAACGCGCGACCGCGCCACTGTCGGCGGACGTCGTCGACCGGGCGGCCGCGCTGGCCCGCGAGACGGGCGCCACGCCCTACATGGTGTTGATGGCCGCGTTCGGCGCCCTGGTGCACCGCTACACGCAGTCGACGGACTTCCTGTTCGCGGCCCCGGTGCTGAACCGCGGGGTGGGAACCGAGGATGTCATCGGGTACCACGGCAACACCGTGGTGGTCCGGCTGCGGCCGCGGCCACACCAGACGTTCCGCGAACTGCTGGCCCAGACCCGGGACGGCGCGGTGGGCGCCTTCGCTCATTCGCGCGCCGACCTGGATTGGCTGGTGCGTGAGTCGAATCCGGACCGCCGGCACGGCGCGGACCGGATGACCCGGGTCAGCTTCGGACAGCGGGAGCCCGACGGCGCCGGCTTTTGCCCGCCGGGCGTGCGCTGCGAGCGCGCCGAGTTGCGCGGTCATTTCAACCAGCTGCCGCTGAGTCTGATGGTCGAGTTGAACCGCACGCCGGATGGCCTGGGCGGCGGCGTCATCGAGGCCGAGTACCTCGTCGAGGTGCTGGATCAGCAGCTGGTGCAGCAACTGCTGCGCCACTACGCCGCCCTGCTGGACAGCGTGCTGTCCGACCCCGACGTGACGCTGTCGGCGTGCGCGCTGATGAACGACGAAGACGCCGAGTGGCTGCGGTCCGTGTCGACCGGTGAAGAATTCGTCACCCCGGCCAGCACCTTGTCCGAGCTGGTCAGCCGGCGAGCGGCGCGCACGCCCGACGCCGTTGCGGTCGTCTACGAAGGGCGCGCCTACACCTACCGCGAAATCGATGAAGAGTCGAACCGCGTGGCGCACTGGCTCATCGAGCAAGGAATCGGCACCGAGGATCGCGTCGCGGTCCTGCTGGACAAGTCACCCGAACTGGTCATCACCGCGCTGGGCGTGCTCAAAGCCGGTGGCGTCTACCTTCCGGTGGATCCCACCTACCCGGAGGACCGGCTGAGTTTCATTCTCGGGGATGCGGACGCCAAACTGGTGCTGCGCGAACCGGTTTCCGGATTGGAGAGCTATCCGACCACGGCGCCCACCGCGTTGCTGCGGCCGCTGAGCCCGCAGAACACCGCGTACCTGATCTACACCTCGGGTTCGACAGGACTGCCCAAGGGCGTGCCGGTGCCCCACGCGCCCATCGCCGAGTACTTCGTCTGGTTCGGCGACGAGTACCGGATCGACGAGACCGACCGGCTGCTGCAGGTCGCGTCGCCCAGTTTCGACGTGTCGATGGGCGAAATCTTCGGCACCCTGATCATGGGTGCCCGGCTGGTGATTCCGCGCCCGGACGGACTGCGCGACATCGGCTACCTCACCGATCTTCTGGCGCGCGAAGGCATTACGTCGATGCACTTCGTGCCGTCGCTGCTGGGACTCTTCCTGTCGTTACCCGGTGTCAGCCAGTGGCGCACGTTGCGGCGGGTGCCCATCGGCGGGGAGGCCCTGCCCGGCGAGATCGCCGACAAGTTCCACGCCACCTTCGACGCGTCGCTGCACAACTTCTACGGACCGACCGAGACGGTCGTGAACTGCACCAGCTACCCGGTGGAAGGCGCCCAGGGCACGCGCATAGTGCCGATCGGCCGGCCCAAGATCAACACCCAGGTGTACCTGCTCGACAACGCGCTGCGGCCCGTCCCTGCCGGGGTGATCGGTGAGATCTACATCGCCGGAACACATGTCGCGCACGGATACCACCGCAGGCCGCAGCTGACGGCCGAGCGCTTTGTCGCCGACCCGTTCACCCCGGGCGGGCGGATGTACCGCTCCGGCGACCTGGCCCGGCGTAACGCCAATGGCGACATCGAGTTCGTCGGCCGCGCCGACGAGCAGGTGAAGATCCGCGGCTTCCGCATCGAGCTGGGCGAGATCGCCGCCGCCATCTCGGTCGACCCCAGTGTCGGGCAAGCCGTCGTCCTGGCCATGGACCTGCCGCAGTTGGGCAAGAGCCTGGTGGGATACGTGACTCCGGCCGAGGGCGCCGGCACGGAAACCGTTGACGTCGAACGCATCCGCGCCCGGGTGGCCGCCGCGCTGCCGGACTATATGACCCCTGCCGCCTACGTGGTGCTCGACGAGATCCCCATCACCGCCCATCAAAAGATCGACCGCGCCGCGCTGCCGCAACCGCAACTGGCGGCCGGCACCGAGTACCGCGACCCGACGACCCCCACCGAAATCCGGGTCGCCCAGCTGTTCTCGGGGCTGCTCGGACACGAGCGGGTGGGCGTCGACGACTCGTTCTTCGATCTGGGCGGCCACTCGCTGGTCGCCACCAAGCTGGTCACCGCGATCCGCGCGGAGTGCGGTGTGGAACTCGGCATCCGCGACGTGTTCGAGCTCGCCACCGTGGGCCTGCTGGCGGAGCGGATCGACCAGCTGAGCTCGGGCCAACTGACGCAGTCGCGCCCCAGGCTGATCGCAACCGCACACGACGAGCCGATGCCGCTGTCGGCGTCGCAGCTGCGCAGCTGGTTCGCCTACCGCCTGGACGGGCCCAGCCCGGTCAACAACATTCCCTTCGCGGCCAAGCTGACCGGTCCGTGGGACGTCGACGCGCTGATCGCCGCCGTCGGCGATGTCCTCGCGCGGCACGAAATCCTGCGCACCAGCTACGTCGAGCTGGACGGCGTGCCCTATCAGGTTGTGGGCCCGGTCGGGGTCGAGGTTCCGGTGCGCCGCGCGGAGGGCGTCGGCGAGGCGTGGCTGCAAGAGCAGCTCGACATCGAGCGGCGCCATTGCTTCGAGCTGGACTCGGAACTGCCGATCCGGGTCGCGGTGCTGCGCACCGAGAACGCGGACGAGCACGTGCTGTCGGTGGTCGTGCACCACATCGCCTCTGACCATTGGTCGGCGGGTGTGCTGTTCTCCGACGTGATGACGGCCTACCGGGCCCGACGCGGTGGCGAAGCGCCGTCCTGGGCGCCGCTGCGCGTGCAGTACGCCGACTACGCGGCATGGCAGCGCACGTTTTTGGGGGACGCCAGCGGCCAGGAGTCCGCTATCGCCGCCGAGCAGCGGGAGTACTGGACCCGCAAGCTGGCCGGGCTGCCGGAGGACACCGGGTTGCGCCCGGACTTCCCCCGCCAGCCGGTGCCCAGCGGGGAGGGCGAATCCGTCGACTTCCAGATCGACTCGGCCACCCGCGCCAAGCTCGGCGAGCTGTGCCGCGAGCTGGGCATCACCGAATTCATGCTGCTGCAAACGGCTGTGGCAGTGGTGCTGCACAAGGCCGGTGGCGGCGTGGACATTCCGTTGGGCACCCCGGTCGCCGGCCGCACCGAAGCCGAATTGGACCAACTGATCGGCTTTTTCGTCAACATCCTGGTGCTGCGCAACGACATGGACGGCAATCCGACGCTGCGCGAACTGCTGAAACGGGCCCGCGAGACGGCCCTGGCCGCCTACGCCCACCAAGACCTGCCGTTCGACCGGGTGGTCGACAGTGTCAGCCCGGTGCGCTCGCTGTCGCGCAACCCGCTGTTCCAGGTCGTCGTGCACGTCCGGGATCACCTGTCCGCCACGCGGGTCATCGAAACCGCCCCCGCGGGCGGCGATGGACGCGACACCGTGTGCACGTCGCTGGACCCCATCTTCGACATGGCCCACGCCGACCTCAGCGTCAACTTCTTCGGCACCGACGGCACCGACGACGTCGGCTACAACTGCAATGTCATCTTCCGTACCGAGCTCTACGCCAGAACGACCATCGAGCGGTTGGCGCAATGGCTGTCGCGGGCGGTCGCCGCGTTCGCCGAGGATCTCGACTTGAGCCTGCGCGACGTTGCGCTGATCGATGCGGGAGAACAGCACCGCATCCTGCAGGACTGGAGCCGCGGCGCGCCGGCACCGCACGACAGGCCGCGCACCATACCCGAGCTGCTGGAACCGAGTCGGGCGTGGGACGCGGATCGGATCGCGGTGCGCTGCGGGGACGAGCGGATCGATTACCCTGCGCTGCACCGCCGTTCGGACAACCTGGCCGCGCTGCTCGCCAAGAACGGGGCGGGGCCGGGCGCGTTGGTCGGGCTGTCGACCCGCCGCAGCATCGACCTGGTCGTGACGCTGGTGGCCATCATGAAGGCCGGCGCCGGTTACTTCCCCATCGACCCCGGTTACCCCTTGGCGCGAAAGCAATTCATGCTCGACGACGTCGCGCCGCCGGTGGTGGTCGCAACGACCGAAGCGGTGGCGACCATGCCACACGTTGCGGGAGTCGAGTTGATTTCGCTGGACGATCCCCACGTGCGCGACCTGGTGGACCGCGATGACGTCGATCCCCAGTCGCGGGATTTGCCGCGGCCCCATCCCGACGACCCGATGTATCTGGTGTTCACCTCCGGATCGACCGGCAAGCCGAAAGGCGCGGTGGGCACCCATCGTTCGATGGCCGCCCGGCTGGATTGGCAGCTGCGGCACTACCCGCCGAGGACCGAGGATGTGCGGCTGGCGCAGGCGTCGATCACCTTCCTCGAAGGCGGGATGGAGATGCTGGCCGGCCTGGCCGCCGGTGCGACCATGATCCTGGCCGACGACGACGAGCACCGCGACCCCGAGGCCCTCGGGGAGTTGATGACCCGGTATTCGGTCGCCCAGGTGACCGCCGTGCCCAGCCTGGTCTCGGCGTTGGTGGACAGCCGGCCCGACGCCGTGCGCGCGCTGTCGCGGCTGGTGTGCGGTGGCGAGCCGGTCAGCACGTCGCTGCTGCAACGGCTGGTGTCGGTGTGCGCCGACGACGGTGCGACCGAGTTGCTGAACAACATCGGTTCCACCGAGACCTCCGGCGCGGTTTCCCGCGGGCCGTTGGGCCTGCCGAATCCGCTTGTCGGAAAGCCGGTCCCGGGCGCGCAGGCCTACCTCCTCGACGACGGGCTGCGTCCGGTGCCGGTCGGCGTGGTGGGCGAGCTGTACTACGCCGGTGACCAGCTGGCGCGCGGGTACTGGAAACGGCCCGCCCTGACCGCGACGCGGTTCGTCGCCAACCCCTATGGCGGGGAGCCCGGTTCGCGCTTGTACCGCAGCGGTGACCTGGCTCGGTGGACCGAGGACGGCCAACTGGAATTCGTCGGACGCTCCGACCACCAGGTGCAGGTCCGCGGCTTCCGGGTCGAGTTGGCCGAGGTCGAGGCGGCCCTCGCGGCGGCCGACGGCGTCGCCGCCGCGGCCGCGCGCACCTGGGAGGTGCACGGCGGCACGTCGCTGGCCGGATATGTTGTGCCCCAACGGCCCATCGTCGATGACGTCGACAAGGCGGCGTTCGCGGGGGAGGTGCGCGCCGCGATCGCCACGACCCTGCCGGGCTACATGATGCCGTCGTCGCTGACCGTTCTCGACGTCCTGCCCAAGACTGAGTCCGGCAAGTTGAACCGGCCCGGGCTGCCGCTCCCGGCGGTCAGCACCGGTGGCCTGACCGAACCGGCGCGCACGGACACCGAACGGGCGCTGGCCAAGGTGTTCGCCGAACTGCTTTCGACCCCCGAAGTGGGGCGCTTCGACGACTTCTTCGCCCTCGGCGGCGACAGCATCCTGTCCGTGCAGCTGGCCTCGCGGGCGCGCGCCGTCGGCCTGGCCGTGAGCCCGCGCATGATCTTCGAGAATCCGACGGTGCAGCAGCTGGCCGCCGCCGTGGACGCTCTGGGGAACGGGCAGGCTGACACCGAGCGGGACGACCAGGCGGCCGACGTCCGTTTCGAGCCGATGAGCACCTCCGGCCTCTCGTCCACGGATCTGGCTGCGGTGACCCAACTTTGGTCGTCGTCACGTGAGGGCACGACATGACGGCCGCCGACACCGACGTCGCGCCCGACATCGAGGACGTGATGGCGCTGAGCCCCCTGCAGGAGGGCTTGTACTCGCTGACCACGCTCGCCGAGTTCGCCGACGGCGAAGCCGCGGACGACCCGTACGTGATCGGCATGGCCGCCGACATCTCCGGCGCACTCGACGTCGCGCTGCTACGCGAGTGCGCGGAGAAGATGTTGGTGCGCCACCCGAACCTACGGGCCAGCTTCTTCAGCCGCGGCATCCCGCGGCCGGTGCAGATCGTGCCCTCCCGCGTCGAGTTGCCGTGGCGATCCGTCAGCGCCGCGCGCGAGGACGTGCCGGCGCTGGAAACCGGCGAACGCCGCCGGCCCTTCGACCTGGAACACGGGCCGGCCATCCGCTTCCTGCTGATCGAATTGCCCGGCGCGCAATGGCGTTTGGTGCTCACCGCCCATCACATCGTGATCGACGGCTGGTCGATGCCGGTGTTCATCAACGAGATGATGATCCTGTACCAGGCGGGCGGGCACCTGTCGGCGCTGCCCGTGGCGCCGCGGCCGTACCGCGATTACATCGGCTGGCTGGCCAGTCGCGACCCGGAGGCCAGCCAGCAGGTCTGGCGGCGGCACCTCGCCGGCCTGGCCGGCCCCACCCTGCTGGCCTCCGCCCTGGGCTCGGTGGAGACGACGCAGGGACGGCAGACGGCGCTGCCGCGCACCACCGAACTGCGCCTGCCGGCCGAGGCCACCGCGCGGTTGGTCGACGAGGCCCGTTCGCGTGGCATCACCGTCAACACCCTGATGCAGATGGCGTGGGCGCTGGTGTTGTCCCGTCTCACCGACACCGACGACGTGGTTTTCGGGGTCACGGTGTCCGGCAGGCCGCCCGAACTGACCGGCGTCGAGACCATGGTGGGTCTGTTCATCAACACCGTGCCCCTGCGGGTGCGGCTGGACCCGGCCGCCAGCGCCGGCGAACAATGCCGCGCCGTGCAGCGCGACGCCGCCCTGCTGCGCGAGCACAGCTATCTCGGGCACGCCCAATTGCGTGCCCTCGGCGGGGTCGGGGAGATGTTCGACACCCTGCTGGTCTACGAGAACTTCCCGATGAACGGGCTGTCCTCCAGTGGCGAATTGACCGCCGGCGGTGCGACCTTCCGGCCATCCGCCCTGCAAACCCTGTCGCATTTCCCGATCGCCGTCGCCGCCCACATGGATGCCGGCGAGCTGGTGGTGCTGATCGAAGTGATCGACGGCGCGCTGGGCGCCATTCCCGCGGCCACGTTCGGTCGTCGGGTGCTGTCCACCGCCGAGCGGCTGCTGCGGGACTGGGCGCGGCCGCTGCGCGAGATCAGCGTCCTCTTCGACGACGAGGTTGCCCCGCTGCGTGCCGCCGGGGCGCCCGCCGCGACGTCACCGCGGAGCATTCACGCGCGGTTCGCCGACGTCGTGGCCAGCGCGCCCGACAGCCCGGCGGTCAGCTGGGCGGGTGGCACGCTGAGCTATCGCGAGCTGGATGACCGGTCCACCCGGCTGGCCGCCCAGCTCGTCCGCAAGGGCGTCGCGCCCGAAACACCGGTCGCCATAAGCCTTTTCCGCGATCCGCAGTACGTCGTCGCGATACTCGCGGTGCTCAAGGCCGGCGGCATGTGCGTGCCGCTGGTGCCGGGGATGCCCCCGGAGCGGGTCACCTCGATCCTGCGCCAATCCGGCGCGTCGATCGTCCTGGACGACGAGCTGACCGCACAGCTCCTCGAGGCCGGCCGGCCGCACGACGAATTCACGCCGGTCGACGTCGCGCCCGAACGGGCCGCGTATGTCGTGTTCACCTCGGGCACGACGGGAGAACCCAAGGGCGTCATCGGAACCCATGGCGCGGTGGGGGCGTACGCCGATGACCATCTGGACCGCGTGCTGCGGCCCGCGGCCGCAAGACTGGGCAGACCGCTGCGCATCGCCCACGCTTGGTCGTTCGCCTTCGACGCCGCCTGGCAGCCGTTGGTCGCCCTGCTCGACGGCCATGGCGTGCATGTGGTCGACGAGCAGACCCAGACCGATGCCGAGGCGCTGGTCGCGCTGATCGCCGAGCACGGCATCGACATGATCGACACCACCCCGTCGATGTTCGCCCAGCTGCAGGCGTTCGGCCTGCTGACCGACGTGCCGTTGACGGTGTTGGCGCTCGGGGGAGAGGCGCTCGGCAGCGCCGCCTGGGACCGAATCCGCGAGGCGTGCAACGCCACGTCGATGACGGCGTACAACTGCTACGGGCCGACCGAGACCACGGTCGAGGCGGTGGTCGCCGCGATCGCCGAGCACGACGAGCCCTGCATCGGCCGACCGACCCGGCACACCCGCGGATACGTGCTGGATTCCGGGCTGCGCCCGGTGCCGTGCGGCGCGACGGGCGAACTGTACCTGGGCGGCGCCCAGCTGGCTCGCGGCTACATCGGCCGCGCGGGGGAGACCGCGGCGCGCTTTGTCGCCGACCCCTTCGCGCCCGCGCAGCGGATGTACCGCACGGGCGACCTGGTGCGCCGATTGCCCGACGGCACAGTGCAATACATCGGTCGCGCCGACGCCCAGGTGAAGATCCGTGGCCACCGCGTCGAGCCCGGGGAGATCGCCGCCGCCCTCGAATCGCATCCCGCCGTCCGGCACGCCGGCGTGCTGGTACATCAGCACCGGGGAGCCCCGCGGCTGACCGCGTACGTGGCGACCACCGATACCGCGGGGGCCAAGCCGACGGCCACCGAACTGCGGGCCATGCTCGGCACCCGGTTGCCGCGCTACATGGTGCCGCAGCGCATCGTTTTGGTCGACGAAATCCCGTTGACCCCCAACGGGAAACTGGACGAATCCGCGTTGGCCGCCGCCGACGTCGCCGAATCAGCCGGCGGCGCGGCAACACCCGAGACCGCCACGGAATCCGCGCTGGCCGACCTGCTCGCCGAACTGCTCGGGCACCCGAGCGTCGACGTCACCGCGGACTTTTTGCAGCTGGGACTGGACAGCATCATGGCGTTGTCGGTGGTGCAGGCGGCCCGGGCGCGCGGAATGGCGCTGCGCGCCCGACTCATCCTCGACTGCACCAACATCCGCGAACTGGCCGAAGCGATCGACTCGGAAACCACTGCCGCGGCCCAGCAGGTGGACGAGGCAAGCGGGCCAATGCCGTTGCTGCCCAACGGCCGATGGCTCTACGAGCACGGCGACCCGCGCCGGCTCGCCCAGACCGAGGCCATCCGGCTGCCCGAGACGCTGCGCCGCGAACAGCTGGACGCCGCGCTGGCAAGCATCATCAACGGCCACGAGGTGCTGCGCACCCGGGTCGACCGCTCCACGATGACCTTGGTTCCGGTGCCCGACGCCGACGTCCTGGGGGCACTCGAAGAAGTTGAGGTGGACGCAGAGCTGGCCGCGGCGGTGCCGGCCCACGTCGCCCGGGCCGTCGACCGGTTGGACCCCGAACGGGGAACGCTGCTGGCCGCGGTGTGGCTCCGGCCCCCGGCCGGCGAGAGCGTGCTGTTGCTGGCCGCGCACGTCGTGGCGCTGGACCCGGCGTCGTGGCGGGTGATCCTCGGTGAACTCGGTGCCGCCCTGACTGCGGCGGCGACCGGTCACTCACCGGCCCCCGTACGGGAACACACCAGCTATCGGCGCTGGGCCGAGGCGCTCACCGCGCGGGCGCACGGCCTGGACACCACGCCGTACTGGGCGTCGGAGTTGGACGGCGACGACCCCGACCTCGGCGCCCGGCGGCTCGACCCTGACCGCGATCGGGCCCGCGATCTGATCGTCCGCAACGTCGCGACCGACGCCGACCTCACTCGCCGGCTGCTGAATTCGGGTCTGGCGTTGCCCACGCTGTTGGTCGCCGCCACCGCGGCGACGGTGACCAGCTGGCGCCGGCTACGCGGTCAGGCGACCCCGCCTCCGCTGCTGGCGCTCGAAACCCATGGCCGCGCGGACACTTTGGTCGACGGGCCCGGCGCGCACACCATCGACACCGGCGACACGGTCGGCCTGCTCAGCTCCATCTACCCGGTGCGGCTGGACTCCGACGACCCGCACAAGGTGGCGGAGAAGTTGGCCTCGATCCCCGGCGATGGCCTCGACTTCGGGTTGCTGCGCTACCTGCGGGACGACACCGCCGCGCGGCTCGCCGGCTTCCCGCCGCCGCAACTGCTGCTGAATTACCTTGGCGCCGCCCACACCGACGGCGGCACCGGGCTGACGCTCGAGCGCGAGCTGCTCGCCGGGGTGTCGCCCGTGCCCGAGCCCGAGCTGGCGGTGCGCCACGAGCTCACCATCGCGGCGATGGTGCTGACATACGGCGGGGAGCGGGTGCTGGCGGCCCAGTGGCGCGCGCTGCCCGACATTCTCACGGACGCGGACATCACCGCGCTGCAAGGACTTTGGATCGATTCACTGCGGGAGGTGGTGAAATGAGCACACTGGCGATCGTGGGCGCCGGCGCCAAGGCGGTGGCCGTCGCCGCCAAGGCGTCGGTATTGCGCGACATGGGCGTCGAGGTTCCGGACGTGGTCGCCGTGGAACGCATCGGCGTCGCGGCGAACTGGCAGGCCAGCGGCGGCTGGACGGACGGTGCGCACCGGCTGGGCACCAGCCCGGAAAAAGACGTCGGCTTTCCCTACCGCTCGGCGCTGGTGCCGCGCCGCAACGCCGAGCTGGACGAGCGGATGACCCGCTACAGCTGGCAGTCCTACCTGATCGCCACGGCGTCGTTCGCCGAGTGGATCGACCGCGGCAGGCCGGCGCCGCCGCATCGGCGGTGGAGCCAGTATCTGAGCTGGGTCGCCGACCACGTGGGCATGAATGTGGTGCACGGCGAGGTCGAACGGCTGGCCGTCACCGGGGACCGCTGGGCGATCCACACCCATGAGACCACCGTGCACGCCGACGCGTTGATGATCACCGGGCCCGGCCAGGCCGAAAAATCGTTGCTTCCGGGCAATCCGCGCGTGCTCTCGATCGCCCAGTTCTGGGACCGCGCCGCCAATCACGACCGGATCAGCGCGGAGCGGGTCGCGGTGATCGGCGGCGGTGAGACGGCCGCCGCGATGCTCAATGAGCTGTTCCGGCACCGGGTCTCGAGCATCACCGTCATCTCCCCGCAGGCGACGCTGTTCACGCGCGGCGAGGGGTATTTCGAGAACTCGCTGTTCTCCGATCCGACCAACTGGCCGGCCCTCACCCTGGCCGAACGTCGAGATGCCTTGGCCCGCACGGACCGGGGCGTGTTTTCGTCGAACGTGCAGGAGGCGTTGCTGGCCGATGACCGCATCCACCACCTGCGGGGCCGCGTCGCCCACGCGGTGGGCAGGCAGGGGCAGATCCGGCTGACGTTGTCCACCAACCGAGGAAGCGAGAACCTCGAGACGGTCCACGGGTTTGATCTCGTCATCGACGGCTCCGGCGCCGACTCGCTGTGGTTCGCACCGTTGTTCAGCCAGGACGCGCTTGATCTGCTCGAACTCGGTCTGGGTGGGCCCCTGACTTCGGAGCGGCTGCAGGAGGCGATAGGTTATGACCTGTCCGTCACAGACGTCACCCCTAAGTTGTTCCTGCCCAACCTGTCCGGACTCACCCAGGGCCCCGGATTCCCGAACCTGAGCTGCCTGGGGCTGCTATCCGATCGGGTGTTGGGTTCCACCGTCAGCCCGTCCGCGTATCCCCTGAGAAGGAGACATGATGAGCGCCAACCCCTTTGACGACGACAACGCCACCTTCGTGGTGCTCGCCAATGACGAGAACCAGCACAGCCTCTGGCCGACCTTCGCCGACACGCCGTCCGGCTGGCGGGTGGTCTTCGGTGAAGCAAGCCGCGCGGACTGCCTGGAGTACGTGGAGCAGAACTGGTCAGATATCCGCCCCAAGAGCCTGATTGAGGCGCTCGCGGGGGAGTAAAGGCCCACCGCGGGGTCCTTGCACTATGCAGGCAGGGACGATTTCCCAGCCGCTACACGCCTGCGGTACAAGGCTATTCGGGGTATGTCCCGCGTCGCCGCCGTAGCGTCGCCGTAACGTGACCAAGTTGAGACGCAAATTCCGGAGTCACAGGGCACACTTACACCATCTTCAACCATGAAGACGTGTGACCGTGTGCGGCGATCCCCAAGATTTCCGCCACGGTCCATGTGTATCGAAGGGGGACCTGTGAATTCCGTGAAGTCCATTGCCACGGGCGTGGCGGCGCTGACCGCCATTGGCGGCGCCGCCGCCGGTGTGGCTTCCATTGCAGCACCGATGGGTCTGGATCATGTGCAACTGGCTGCGGTCGGCGCGCCACTGCCGCAGGACCCGCCACCGCCTCCGCCCCCGCCGCCGGGTGCGCCGGGCCAGTTGCCGACCGCCGATCAGTTGGCCACTCTGTGCAACCAGGTAACCGACCCCGGCGTCAACTACAGGGAGAAGGCCAACTTCGTTGAAAACGGCGTCAGCCAAAACGAGGGCATGGTGGCCGACCATGACCTGCGAAAGGCCTACCGCAACGGGAACTTTCCCGAGCAGTTCAACGTGACGAACATCGCGCCGGCGGGTCCGAACATGGCCCAGGCCGACGTCGCCATCACGGGCCCGAAGTTCGCCGGCCCCGTGACCAAGCACCTCGCGTTCGTCAACCAGGGTGGGAACTGGGTCCTGCAGCACGACGCGGCGATCGCGCTGATACAGGCCGCGACCGCCACCAACTGATGACCGCGCGGTGCCTACCGCGCAAACCGAAGGCGGTCTGGCGCATTCGCCGGACGTTCCGATACTCGAGGACACCCCATGCGTCGCCTTCTGGCGGCGCATGGGGTTTGGCATCTGCGGCCACCGGCAAGGGCGCCCGCACAGCCGGCGCACAGGGTGCTCATGTCGTTCGCACAACGGGCGGCCGTAACGTATCGGTGCCGAGACACGAAGTACGAGACGCAACGGGCACGCTGACACCACCCGAGCGTCGAGATTCGTGCCCACCGAAGGGGGAACCATGAACACTGTCAAAACCCTTGCCACCAGCGTGGCAGCTCTGGCGATCGTCGGCGGCGCGGCCGCCGGCCTGACCTCGATGTCGGAGCCGAGCCCGCAGGTGGGGGTGCAGCTCGCCACGATCGGCGCGCCGCTTCCGCAGGATCCGCCGCCGGCGCAGCCAATCGCGGGCGCTAATGTCCCGACGCCCGATCAGCTGACCGGCCTGCTCAACAGCCTGGCCGACCCGAGCGTGTCGTTCAGCAACAAGAGCAACCTGGTGCAGGGCGGCATCAGCGGCATCGAGGCGCACGTCGCCGACAAGAAGCTGCAGAAGGCCGCGAAAAACGGTGACCTGCCGCTGTCGTTCGACGTGACGAACATCCAACCCACCGCCGCCGGCTCGGCGACCGCCGACGTGTCGGTCTCCGGTCCCAAGCTGACGTCCCCGGTCACCCAGAACGTCACCTTCGTCAACCAGGGCGGCTGGGTGCTGTCCCGGGCCTCGGCGATGGAGCTGCTGCAGGCCGCCGGTCAGTGATCGGCGCCGGGCGCGCGCAGGCCTAATTTCGCGATGCGTGCCGGATCCGCCAGCACATCGATCGCCCGGATCCGGCCGCCCCGCACCACGAATCCCATGACGGACGCCGCGCGTCCGGCGACGAAGATGACGGCGCCGGCGGCGCCGTTGACGGTCGCGGCGCGCACCTCGCGGTCGGGCCCGGCGTAGCTTCGGGCCAGCCTGGCCACCGAGGCCGCACCGTCGGCCCGGAACGCCGCCGCGGGCGGGCCGAAGTCACCCCGCAGCACCACCTCGGGATGCAGCACCGACACCAAACGCTCGAAGTCACCACTGCGGCCCGCCGCGAAGAAGGCGTCCACCACCTCGCGTTGGGCGGCGAGGTCGCCGTCGGGAACCGGATCGGCCCGCTCGATCCGCCGGCGCGCGCGGCTGGCCAGCTTGCGGGCCGACTCCGGCGTCCGATCGACGATGGTGGCGATCTGATCGAACGGCACGCTGAAGACGTCGTGCAGCACGAAGGCCAATCGCTCCGCCGGCGGCAGCGTGTCCAGCACCACGAACAGCGCCAGCCCCACCGCGTCGGCCAGCATGGCGCGGTGTTCGGGATCGAATTCCTCGTCGGCTTCCACGATCGGGTCGGGCAGGCGGACGCTCAGCTCCTCGCCGCCGTGAGTTCGGCGCTCGCGCAACATGTTCAGGCAGATGCGGGCGACCACGGTGGTCAGCCACGCGTCGGGGTTGACGATCTCCCCGGAGCTGCCGCTCAACCGCAGCCAGGCCTCCTGCACGGCGTCCTGGGCGTCCTCGAACGAGCCCAGCATGCGATAGGCGAGGGCGCCCAACCGCGGCCGGGCCGCCTCGAAGCGCGCCGTCAATGCCCGCAGTGACGGCGATGACGGCGCAGACGCATCGGGATTGGTCACGGGCGACCAGTCTCCGGCAGGGCGCACACGCGGTCGCCGGAAAAGCCTGACGACCCGATGTCGAGCGCGATGTTGAAGCGGGCGCGCAGATTGCCCAGCGTGATGACGTGGGTCAGGCCGACCAGTTGGGCGGTGTCGAAGTGCGCGCGCAGCGCCTCGAAAAGCTCATCGCTCACCTCGACGGGGGTGCGGCTGATCGCGGTCGCGTATTCGAGGATCAGTTTGTCGACGTCGGAAAAGCACGGCGCGTCCCGATAATTGGCCATCCCCAGCAGCTCTTCGTCGGTGATGCCCCATTGCCGGGCGATCTGCGAGCCGAGGTCGATGCAGTATTCGCAGCGCACCGTCGTCGCCGATTTCAGCTCCGCCAGCGCTCGGTGGCGCGGGCTGAGAACGTCCAGCTTCGATTCGGCCTGCTCCAACTTGCCGTAGGCGTTGAGCAGTCTCGGGATGTGCGCATACATCCGCAGCGGTTCCAGCATTCCCGCGGTTTCCAGCCCGGTCATCTGCGCGAGCTTGCGCCTGGTGAAGAAGAAGGCGATCTTGGCGCCCAGGCCGGCGTCGCGGTCGGAGACTCCCTGTAGCCGTGGCATGGCGATCCTCCCGGCAAGTTGTGGTCGTGAACCAACGTCCTCACTAGGTCGACACGCGGGAAGGCCCAAACGTGACCACTAACTCACCCGGGCTGGCCCAGGGGCATGTCCATGTCGAACACGCGGGCGTGAAGCACGGTGCGGTTCCGCAGCGCGGCGCGCACCGCGCGGTGCAGGCCGTCCTCGAGATAGGTGGTGCCCTTCCACCGCACCGCGTGCGGGAACAGGTCGCCGTAGAAGGTGGAGTCCTCCGAGAGCAGGCGGTCCAGCGCGAGCACCGTTGTGGTGGTGACCAATTCGTCGAGCCGGATCTGTTGCGGCGGTATCTGGGACCAATCCCGATAGGACAGGTTGTGCTCGGGATACGGTTTGCCGTCGCGCACGCCCTTGAAAATCATTGGCCGATCTCCCCCGACGCATAGCTGTGGCCCGACCGGTTCATGCTGGAAAGGCTAGCCGGACACCGGCCGTCCCGGCGAGCAGACGCTTGCGCTCCACCGGTGCGGGCGACGGCGCCCGAGACCGTAAAATGAACCGGGTCAAAGCGGTATCGAAGGAGGTGACGACCAGTGGGAACTGCCGATGACCGACGGTTCGAGGTGCTGCGGGCCATCGTCGCTGATTTCGTCGCCACCAAAGAGCCGATCGGTTCCAAGACGCTGGTGGAGCGCCACAACCTGGGTGTCTCGTCGGCCACCGTCCGCAACGACATGGCGGTGCTCGAGGCCGAGGGCTACATCACCCAGCCACACACCAGTTCCGGGCGGGTGCCCACCGAGAAGGGCTACCGCGAATTCGTCGACCGGCTCGACGACGTCAAGCCGCTGTCCTCGGCCGAACGGCGCGCGATCCAGGGATTCCTGGAGTCCGGTGTCGACCTCGACGACGTCCTGCGCCGCGCCGTGCGGCTGCTCGCGCAACTGACCCGGCAGGTGGCCGTCGTGCAGTACCCGACGCTGTCGTCGTCGACCGTGCGCCACCTCGAAGTGATCGCGCTGACGCCCGCGCGGCTGCTGATGGTCGTCATCACCGACTCCGGCCGGGTGGACCAGCGCGTGGTCGAACTCGGCGACGTCATCGACGACCACGAACTCTCCCAGCTGCGGGAGATGCTCGGCCAGGCGCTGGTGGGCAAGAAACTGTCGGCCGCCTCGGTCGCGGTGGCCGACCTCGCCGGGCAGCTGAGCAGCCCGGAAGGGCTGGGCGACGCCGTGGGCCGATCGGCGACGGTGTTGCTGGAGTCACTCGTCGAGCACACCGAGGAACGCCTGCTGATGGGCGGCACCGCCAACCTGACCCGCAACGCCGCCGATTTCGGCGGCTCGCTGCGCTCCATCCTGGAAGCGCTCGAGGAGCAGGTGGTGGTGCTGCGGTTGCTGGCCGCCCAGCAGGAAGCCGGTAAGGTGACGGTTCGCATCGGCCACGAGACGGCCGCCGATCAGATACTGGGCACTTCCGTGGTGACCACCGCCTACGGCACCTCCGACACCGTGTACGGGGGAATGGGTGTGCTGGGGCCCACCCGGATGGACTATCCGGGAACTATCGCCAGCGTTGCCGCGGTTGCCCTATATATCGGCGAAGTCCTGGGTGCTCGATGAACGCGCACCCGCAGTGTGGGTAGGCGCGGAGAAGACCAGGTATAGGAGAGTCAGGCGTGGCACGCGATTATTACGGGCTGCTCGGCGTGAGCAGAAACGCCGGTGACGCGGAGATCAAGCGCGCGTACCGCAAGTTGGCGCGCGAACTGCATCCCGACGTCAATCCCGATGAGGCCGCGCAGGCGAAGTTCAAGGAAATCAGCGTCGCCTACGAGGTGCTGAGCGACCCCGAGAAGCGGCGGATCGTCGACCTGGGCGGCGATCCGATGGAGAACGCGGCCGCGGCCGGCGGCGGTTTCGGCGGCGGTTTCGGGGGCCTGGGCGACGTGTTCGAGGCCTTCTTCGGCGGCGGTTTCAGTGGCGGCGCGACCTCCCGAGGTCCCATCGGGCGGGTACGGCCCGGCTCGGATTCGCTGCTGCGGATGCGGCTCGATCTCGAAGAGTGCGCGACCGGCGTCACCAAGCAGGTCACCGTCGACACCGCAGTGCTGTGTGACCGCTGCCAGGGCAAGGGCACCAACGGCGACTCGGCTCCGGTGCCGTGCGACACGTGTGGTGGTCGCGGCGAGGTCCAGACCGTGCAGCGCTCCCTGCTGGGGCAGGTGATGACGTCGCGGCCGTGTCCGACCTGCCGCGGCGTCGGGGTCGTCATCCCCGACCCGTGCCACCAGTGCATGGGTGACGGCCGGGTGCGCGCCCGCCGGGAGATCAGCGTCAAGATCCCCGCCGGTGTCGGCGACGGCATGCGCGTGCGACTGGCCGCCCAGGGCGAGGTGGGACCCGGCGGCGGGCCGGCCGGTGACCTGTACGTCGAGGTGCACGAGCAGAGCCACGACGTCTTCGTCCGCGAAGGCGACGACCTGCACTGCACCGTGTCGGTGCCGATGGTCGACGCGGCGCTGGGCGCCACCGTCACCGTCGACGCCATCCTGGACGGCGTCAGCGAGATCACCATTCCGCCGGGCACCCAACCGGCTTCGGTCATCACACTGCGCGGCCACGGGATGCCGCACCTGCGCACCGGCACCCGCGGCGATCTGCATGTCCACGTCGAGGTGGTGGTCCCCGCCCGCCTGGACGCCCGCGACACCGAACTGCTGCGCGAACTGAAGGCCCGCCGCAGCCGCGACGTCCCCGAGGTGCGCTCGACCCACGCCGGCGGCGGCCTGTTCAGCCGCCTCCGCGAGACGTTCACCGGACGCTAGTCAAGGCGCGCCGATGGTCGCGACCCTGTTCTACGCCGACGCGCTGCCCGAGACCGGCGCGCTGGCCGTCCTGGGCGGTGACGAGGGGTTTCATGCCGCCAGCGTGCGGCGGATCCGCCCCGGTGAGCAACTGGTGCTCGGCGACGGCGCCGGCGGCCTGGCGCACTGCGAGGTGGAGCACGCCGGGCGTGACGGACTGCGGGCGCGGGTGCTCAAGCGCTGGAGCGTCGCGCCCGGAACCCCGCCGGTGACTGTCGTGCAGGCCCTGCCGAAGTCGGAGCGATCGGAGCTGGCCATCGAGCTGGCCACCGAGGCGGGGGCCGACGGGTTCCTGGCCTGGCAGGCCGCCCGCTGCGTGGCCAACTGGCAGGGCGCCCGGGTCGAGAAAGGTCTGCGCCGCTGGCGTGCGGTCGCCCGTTCGGCGGCCCGGCAATCGCGCCGGGCGCACATCCCGCCGGTCGACGGGGTGCTGTCCACCCCGGCGCTGACCTCGCGCATCCGCGACGAGGTGGCCGGCGGCGCGACGGTGCTGGCCTTGCACGAGTCGGCCACCGAGCGGCTCGCCCACGCCGACCTCGCGGGAGCGCCGTCGGTGTTGTTGGTGGTCGGCCCCGAGGGCGGGATCGCCGACGACGAGATGGCGGTGTTGTCCGACGCGGGCGCGACGGCGGTGCGGCTGGGTCCGCAGGTGTTGCGGACGTCGACCGCCGCGGCCGTGGCGCTCGGTGCGCTGGGGGTGCTGACCCCGCGATGGGACCACCCGTCGAGCCTGTGAAGACTCGTCGCGCGCTGCACATTGGGGCCAGCGTCGACCCGGCGGTAGGATAAAAACGCTAGAAAACGCCGGAATCGGCGAGCACTTCACACAAGGCAGGCATCGAAAACCACGTGACGCCCCGCGAGACCAGCGCTGCTGACGCAGCCGGACCCCTCCAGGCCGACGCTCAAGTTCGCAGCAGCATCAACGTTCCGCCCCATTCCGTCATGGGCCTGCTGGGTTCGGCAGACGAGAACCTGCGCTCGCTGGAACGCACCCTGGACGCGGATCTGCACGTGCGCGGCAACACCGTCACCATCTCCGGTGAGCCCGCCGACGTCGCGCTCGCCGAACGGGTGATCTCCGAACTGATCGCGATCGTCGCCGGTGGGCAGCCGTTGACCCCGGAGGTGGTCCGGCACAGCGTCGCCATGCTGGCCGGCACCGACAACGAGTCACCGGCCGAAGTGCTCACGCTGGACATCCTGTCGCGACGCGGCAAGACGATCCGGCCCAAGACGCTCAACCAGAAGCGCTACGTCGACGCCATCGACGCCAACACCGTCGTCTTCGGGGTGGGCCCGGCCGGCACCGGCAAGACGTACCTCGCAATGGCCAAGGCGGTCAACGCTTTACAGACCAAACAGGTCAGCCGCATCATCCTGACCCGCCCGGCCGTGGAAGCCGGTGAGCGCCTTGGCTTTTTGCCGGGCACGCTCAGCGAGAAGATCGACCCGTACCTGCGGCCGCTGTACGACGCGCTCTACGACATGATGGACGCCGAGCTGATCCCCAAGCTGATGTCGGCGGGGGTCATCGAGGTGGCGCCGCTGGCGTACATGCGTGGTAGGACGTTGAACTCCGCGTTCATCGTGCTCGACGAGGCGCAGAACACCACCGCCGAGCAGATGAAGATGTTCCTCACCCGCTTGGGCTTCGGATCCAAGATCGTCGTCACCGGCGACATCACCCAGGTCGACCTTCCGGGCGGGGCCAGGTCGGGTCTGCGTTCGGCGATGGAGATCCTCGACAGCGTCGAGGACATCCACGTGGCGGAACTGACCAGCGTGGACGTGGTGCGCCACCGGCTGGTCTCGGAAATCGTCGACGCCTACGCCAAGTTCGAAGAGCCCGACCTGACGATGAACCGGGCGGCCAGGCGGGCGTCGGGCTCGCGCGGTCGCCGATGATGGTGCGGTGAGCGGGTTCCATGAGCATTGAGGTATCCAACGAGTCGGGCATCGACGTCTCCGAGGCCGAGTTGATCAGCGTCGCGCGGCATGTCATCGCCAAGATGGACGTCAATCCGGCGGCCGAGCTGTCGATGGTGCTGTTGGACACCGCGGCGATGGCCGACCTGCACATGCGCTGGATGGACCTGCCCGGGCCCACCGACGTGATGAGCTTCCCGATGGACGAGCTCGAACCGGGCGGGCGCCCGGACGCCCCCGAGCCCGGGCCCTCGATGCTGGGCGACATCGTGCTGTGCCCGGAATTCGCGGCCAGTCAGGCCGCCGCGGCGGGGCACAGCCTGGGGCACGAGCTGGCGCTGCTGACCATCCACGGGGTGCTGCACCTGATCGGCTACGACCACGGCGAGCCGGACGAGGAAAAGGAGATGTTCGCGCTGCAGGACCGGTTGCTCGAGGAGTGGGTCGCCGACCAGGTCGAGGCCTACCGCCAGGACCGCCAGGAAGAGCGCGATCGCCGATTGCTTGACAAGTCAAGGTATTTCGACAATTGAGCCGACTCAGGATCCTGGTGGCGGCAGCCATCGCGTTCGCGCCGATCTCGATGATCGTCGCCATCCCCGGCACGGTGGCACAGGCGGCGCCCTGCGCCGGCGCGGGCTCGAACCCCGTGTCCTGCCAGCGCTGCATGTTCTACGTGAACGCCTATCACACGGCGAACGTGTGCAACGAGGACAAGCGCGGCGTCCAGGGGCCCGCGAGCAACGCGCCGACACCGGTTCCGCAGGTGCCCATCCCGGCGTACGAACCGCCCCCGCTTCCGCCGCCGGTGCAGCAACCGGTGGTCCTGCCGCCGCCCAACGCGGGCCAAAACACCGTCCCGGTGCTCGAGATCAATCCGCCCGGCCCCGATGCGCCGCGAAACGCCCCGGTGGTCGCGCCGCCGCGAGGGCTGGATGCGCCCTCGGTGGCGATCGCAGCGGCGAAGGCCGCGCCGGTAACCCGCGCCGACCCCGCCAACCCGCCGAAGCCGCCGACCGAGGTGGACTTCAACCAGCAGGTGCAAAACGTGGTGAATGCCCACCGGCAAAACGTCGACATCCTCAAGATCGACGAGCACCGGTTCGTGCGGCCGCGCCACTGGGACTACGTCGACTACGACGATGCCTACCGCCGCCCAACCCTCTACAACCCGCTCAATCAGGCGATGACGTTCCGCTACTTCTACAACGGCGCCTACCAGCAGCTGTACCTCCCGCGCGGAGCGCGGATGGTGCTCGACGCCGCGACCGTCGGCGTCGTCCCGTTCACCGCGGTCGGCGACAGCTATGTGGCCTCGGGCAGCTTCTACGGGGGTGGCTCGCTACCGCTCAACGGATACAACGGGCCACCGCCGCCGGACTACAAGCCGCCGGCGCCCCCGAAGCTGTACGACAACGTCGTCGTGTCCGTTCCCGCCAAGGGCGAGACCGTGGAAGTGGGCCACGTGGCGGTGGTGGGCCACGACGGTAGCCAATCCCCGGGGAGCCAGGACACGTTCCTGCTCGACGACTCCACCCTGGCCTGGGGCCAGATCGACAACTCCAGCAGCGCGCCCGCCCAGATCCGGGTGATCAAGACCCAGCCGACGCCGGGCGTCGGCCTCACCGACGACGGCGGCTTCTTGGTGCTGCTCGCCGTTCACCACCCGGAGCCCGGCCAACCCCACCAATCCGTGTGGACCATGGCGCTGCGCTTCGGTGGGTTCGCCGTGGTGGTGGGCCTGGTCGCCTGGCTGCTCAATCGCCGGAACCGCAGCGAGGACGACGCCGCTGAGTCCTCGTGATGCCACAGGGGAATAGTGACCACGTCGAGGGATGACCGTTGACCGGCTGGTCTGAGCTGTTCGCCGCGGTCGCGTTGATCGCGCTGGGCGGGCTTTTCGCCGCGATCGATGCGGCCATCAGCACGGTGTCGCTGGCCCGTGTTCAGGAAATGGTGCGCGACGAGCGGCCGGGCGCGGTGGCGCTGTCCAAGGTGATGTCGGAGCGTCCCCGCTACATCAACCTCGTTGTGCTGCTGCGGATCACCTGCGAGATCACCGCGACCGTGCTGCTGGTGGTGTTCCTCTATGACAACTTCGGGCTGAAGTGGGGATTGTTCGGCGCCGCGGCCATCATGGTGGTGACCAGCTTCGTCGTCATGGGGGTGGGCCCGCGCACCCTCGGCCGCCAACACGCCTATTCCATCGCGTTGACGACGGTGCTTCCGCTGCAAGCGATCTCGTGGTTGTTGATGCCGATCAGCCGGCTCCTGGTGGTGCTGGGTAACGCGGTCACCCCGGGGCGCGGGTTGAGGAACGGGCCGTTCGCCTCGGAGATCGAGCTGCGCGAGGTCGTCGACCTGGCTCAGCAGCGTGGCGTGGTCGCCGCCGAGGAACGCCGGATGATCCAGTCGGTCTTCGAACTCGGCGACACCCCGGCCCGCGAGGTCATGGTCCCGCGCACCGAGATGATCTGGATCGAAAGCGACAAATTCGCCAGCCAAGCCATCAACCTGGCGGTGCGCAGCGGCCATTCCCGCATCCCGGTGATCGGCGAGAACGTCGACGACATCGTCGGCGTCGTGTACCTGAAAGACCTTGTCCAGCAGACGTTTTTGTCGGGCGGCGGCGGGCGGACCATCCCGGTGGCGCAGGTGATGCGGCCGGCGGTCTTCGTGCCGGACTCCAAGCCCTTGGACGCCCTGCTGCGCGAAATGCAGCGCGACCGCAACCACATGGCCCTGCTCGTCGACGAGTACGGCGCGATCGCCGGCCTGGTCAGCATCGAAGACGTGCTCGAAGAAATCGTCGGCGAGATCGCCGACGAGTACGACCAGGCGGAGACGGCGCCGATAGAAGACCTGGGCGACAAGCGTTTTCGGGTGTCGGCTCGGCTGCCGATCGAGGACCTCGGCGAACTGTACGGCGTGCAGTTCGACGACGACCTCGACGTCGACACCGTCGGCGGGCTGCTCGCCCTGGAATTGGGCCGGGTGCCGCTGCCGGGCGCCGAGGTGATCTCCCACGGTTTGCGGCTGCACGCCGAGGGCGGCACGGATCACCGTGGGCGGGTACGCATCGGCACCGTCCTGCTCAGCCCCGTCGAATCCGACGGCTCACCCGATGGCGAGGAACCCCCGCAGCATGACTGAATTCCGTTCCGGCTTCGTATGTTTGGTCGGCCGGCCCAACACCGGGAAGTCGACCCTGACGAACGCGCTCGTCGGGACCAAGGTCGCGATCACCTCGAAACGGCCACAAACCACCCGGCACACCATCCGGGGGATCGTGCACCGGGACGACTTCCAGATCATCCTGGTCGACACGCCGGGTCTGCACCGCCCGCGCACCCTGCTGGGCAAGCGGCTCAACGACCTGGTGCGCGACACCTACGCCGAGGTGGACGTGATCGGGCTGTGCATCCCGGCCGACGAGGCGATCGGCCCGGGCGACCGGTGGATCGTCGAGCAGATTCGGGCGACCGCGCCCAAGGCGACACTGGTCGCCATCGTCACCAAGATCGACAAGGCGCCCAAGGACCGGGTCGCCGCGCAGTTGGTCGCGGTCAGCGCGCTGGTCGGCGAGCAGGCCGAGATCGTCCCGGTGTCGGCGGTGGCCGGGACGCAAATGGACGTCCTGATCGACGTGCTGGCCGCGGCGCTGCCGCCCGGGCCCGCCTACTACCCCGACGGGGAACTGACCGACGAACCCGAAGAGGTGTTGATGGCCGAGCTCATCCGGGAGGCGGCCCTGGAGGGGGTGCGCGACGAGCTGCCGCACTCGTTGGCCGTGGTCATCGACGAGGTCAGCCCGCGGGAGGACCGCGACGACCTGATCGACGTGCACGCGCTGCTCTACGTCGAACGCGACAGCCAGAAGGGCATCATCATCGGCAAGGGCGGGGCCCGGCTGCGCGACGTCGGCACCGCCGCGCGCGCCCAGATCGAGAAGCTGCTGGGCACCAAGGTGTACCTCGACCTGCGCGTCAAGGTCGCCAAGAACTGGCAGAGCGACCCCAAACAGCTTGGCCGGCTGGGCTTTTAGCGGGCTTTCTACGTGGCGAGCACCCGGATGGTGTTCAGCGACGGATCGGCCGCATCGGGCAGATTCATGCCGGCATTGACGCCCGAGCAAAGATAGTCCAGCACGGCATCGTTGAGACGCTCACCCGGCACGACGGCGGGGATGCCCGGGGGATAGGGGGTGATCTGCTCGGCGGCGATGCGGCCCGCGGCGCTGTCCGTGGACACCGTTTCCACCCGCCCGAAAAACGCGTCACGCGGCAACTCGACGGACTCCAGTTGCAGCTCGTCGGGCGAGGGCAGCGCGATGCTCGGCGGCGGCTCGAAGTCGTCGGCGGCGGTGCGCCACGCGCGCAGCGCGTCGGTGAGACGCCCCAGGGTCTCCTTGTCGTCGGCCATCGACAGGGTGGCCAGGATGCGGCGGTGATCGCTCATCCCCACGTCGATGTGCGCGTGCGCCCGCAGCCAGTCGGCGGCCTGATAACCCGAAGTGCCCGTTGCGGATACGTCGATCAGCACCTGCATCCGGTCCAGGTCGTGGGACGCCTGCGCGCCGAGCAACTCGTCGTCGAGAACCTCCACATCCGGGATGAGTTCGATCTCCTCACGCACGTGTCGCGTCAAATCGAGTGCGGCACCGAGCAATTCATGACCGTGCTGCACCATCTGCCGGCGCCAGCCGTCCATGGCGGCGTACAACAGGACGCTGGGACTGGTGGTCATCAGCTGATCCGCGCAGGCGGACAGGCGATCCCGATCGATCAGGTCGCCCTGCAGGTGAAACACCGAACCCTGCTCGAAACCGGCGCCCATCTTGTGCACGCTGACCACGCAGACGTCCGCGCCGGCGTCCATCGCCCAGGTCGGCAGGTCCTCGTGGAACGGCAGGTGTGCGCCCCACGCCTCGTCGAGGATCAGCGGCTTTCCGCGCCGGTGACACACCTCGGCGATCCCGGCGATGTCGGCGCAGGTGCCGTAGGGGCTGGGGCTGACGACGAGCGCGCCGGCGGCCTCGGGGTGCTTGTCCCAGGCCTGTTCGACCTGCTCCGGCGAGGGCGGATGAGAGAAGTGGTGCGCGGCGTCCCAGCGGGGGGTGATCCAGCGCGGCTGCACGCCGGAGAAGATCAGCCCCGCCACGATCGACTTGTGGCTGTCGCGGCTGACCAGCAGGCTGCCCTCGCCGCCGGCCACCGCCATCATCGCCGCCCGCACCGACAGGGAACTGCCGCAGGTGGAGAACCACGCGGTGTCCGCGCCCACTGCCTCGGCCATCAGGTCTTCGGCGTTCTTCAAGTACTTGTTGCTGGTCCGGCGGTCATCCAGGCCGCCGCTGGCCAGTACGTCGTCGAGGAAGGGTTCACGGCCCAGGACCGCGAGGACCCGCTCGTCGGTGCCGCGGCCCTGCCGGTGGCCGGGCGGCGTGAACCCGTATCGGTTCTTTTCCCGATAGTCGGCCAGCGCATCGAGCAGTGGGGCGTCGGATTGGTCCATGGCGAACGTGTACCCGCCTCGTCGGCAGGAAATTCACCGCTCCGACCTGCCCAGACGGCGGGACGCGGCGGTGATCTCAGCCGCTGGGCGCGGGCGCCGGAGGGGTGTCCGCGCTCTGGTGCCACCAGGGTTGGGGCTGCTTGCTGGCCCATCCGCACACGGCTTCGAGCTCGGCGGCCAGCGAGATCAGCATGCCCTCGCTGTTGGCCGGGCCCATCAGCTGCACGCCGATCGGCAGGCCTTCGGAGGTGAAGCCCGCCGGAACGTTGATGGACGGCCACCCCAGGACGTTCCACGGGAACGTCAGCGGGCAGGCCGCGATCATGGCCCGGTCGGTGCCGAAGCCGCTCAACCGGTCGAAGGCCCGCGCCAGCGGCGGGGGCTGGGCGGTGGTCGGCGCCAACACCACGTCGACGATGTCGAAGATCGAACCGACCCGGCGCTGGTCGGCCGCCTCGTGGCGGCGGGCGCTGCGCAGGATCGCCTGCCCCAGCGCGGCGCCCATGCGCAGGTTGGACAGGGTCCGGGGGTCCAGCACGACGCCGTCGCCCAAGCGCTCCTCCCAATCCCGCAGGCCCGCGGTGGACCGGGCGAGAAAGTCCCACGACAACCGCATGCCGTAGTCGGGGTTGCCGGACACCACGGTGTGGCCCAGCAGTTCGAGTTGGTTACCCACGGCGCGCGTCGCCGCCAGGATCTCCGGGTGCAGCTTGGGCCGGAAACCGGTGTAGGGAAACCGGGTTGACAGCGCGATGTTCAGCGGGCCGGGCGCCTTGCCCACATAGTCGGAGGCGGTGATCGCGGGCGGTTTGTGACGGTCCCCCTCGACGTTGCCGGACGCGGCGTCGAGCACCAGCGCCGCGTCGGCGACCGTGCGGGCCAGCACGCCGTTGACCGTGATGCCGTTGAACGCCTCCGGCAGCGGCCAGGTCGAGATCCGTCCGCGCTGCGGCTTGATGCCCACCAGGTGCGTCCATGCCGCGGGGATGCGGATACTGCCGGCGCCGTCGGACCCGATGGCGGCCGTGACCAGGCCCGCGGCCACCGCCGCGGCGCTGCCGCCCGACGACCCGCCGGGGGTGTGCCGCCGCGACCAGGGGTTGCGGGTGTGCCCGAAACCGGGTCCGCTGGTGAACGGCCACTGGCCGAGCTCACACGTGTTGGTCTTGCCCACGATCACCGCGCCGGCGGCCTTGAGGCGGCGCACCACCTCGGCGTCGTGCGTCGCCGGCGGAACCGTCCCCTCGGTGCCGAACGCAGTGGGCACGCCGGCAATGTCGACGTCGTCCTTGACGGCGATCGGGATGCCCAGCAGCGGGGCGGTGTCCCCGGCCGCGCGGCGCCGGTCGGCCTCGGCCGCGTCGGCCAGCGCCGACTCGGTGAGCACCACCCGGAAGGCGTTCAGCGTGGGCTGGCTGGCGTGGATGGCGTGCAGCGAACGACCCACCAGGGTGGTGGACGTCACCGAGCGGCTGGCCAACTGATAGAGCAGGTCGGTCAGCGTGGGCAGGCGCTGGTTGCCGGACCCGGAAATGGACCCGACTCCCGACCCCGAAGCGCCAATCACGGGGTACGAGACTAGACGGCGCGGATACCCGCAATGTCGCGGCGGGGTGCAAAACTATGGGGATGCGGCTATACCGAGACCGAGCTGTTGTGCTGCGCCAGCACAAGCTCGGCGAAGCCGACCGGATCGTCACCCTGCTGACCCGTGATCACGGGCTGGTCCGCGCGGTGGCCAAGGGCGTTCGTCGTACCCGCAGCAAATTCGGTGCGCGGCTGGAGCCATTCGCGCACATCGACGCGCAGTTGCATCCCGGCCGCAACCTCGACATCGTCACCCAGGTCGTCTCGATCGACGCGTTCGCCACCGACATCGTCAGCGACTACGGCCGCTACACCTGCGGGTGCGCCATGCTGGAAACCGCCGAACGCCTCGCCGGTGAGGAGCGGGCGCCCGCCCCGGCCCTGCACGGGCTCACGGTGAGCGCCCTGCGGGCGGTGGCCGACGGCCGCCGGTCCCGGGGCCTGCTGCTGGACGCCTACCTGCTGCGGGCGATGGGCATCGCCGGTTGGGCGCCGGCGCTGAACGAGTGCGCCCGTTGCGCCACGCCCGGTCCCCATCGTGCGTTTCATGTCGGCGCTGGCGGCAGCGTCTGCACCCACTGCCGCCCGGCCGGTTCGACGACGCCGCCGCCGGGGGTGCTGGACCTGATGTCGGCGCTGCACGACGGCGATTGGGACTTCGCCGAGAAGACGCCGCAGTCGCACCGCAACTACGTCAGCGGTCTGGTGGCGGCGCACCTGCAATGGCATTTGGAGCGGCAGCTCAAGACGTTGCCGCTCGTCGAACGGACGTATCACGTCGACCGCACCATCGCCGATCAGCGCGCGACGCTGATCGGGCAGGATATGGACTGTGGCTAAAGTCTGGGCCGGCGGACGGGCGGTGATCACATCCGTCACACCCGCATCTGCGTCAACCGGCATGTGTTGTGCCCACCTCCGAGCGACAAAAGCGGGTCACCCGAACGTGTCGCTCGGAGGTGGGCACAAGACACACGCCCTGCGACCGAGGCCAGTGGGGCGCTGGTGACACACCGCGGTTTCCCGCAGCTGCCCCCCGCGCCCGACGACTATCCGGTCTTTCCCGACAAGTCGACCTGGCCCGTCGTGTTTCCGGAGCTGCCGCCGTCCGCCGACGGCGGCCCGTGCCGGCCGCCGCAGCACACCTCCAAGGCGGCCGCGCCCAGGATCGAGGCCGACCGGCTGCCCAACCATGTGGCCATCGTCATGGACGGCAACGGCCGCTGGGCCACCCAGCAGGGGCTGACCCGTACCGACGGTCATCGAGCCGGGGAGGCCGTGGTCATCGACATCGTCTGTGGTGCAATCGAAATCGGGATCAAGTGGCTCAGCCTGTACGCCTTCTCGACCGAGAACTGGAAGCGTTCGCCCGAAGAGGTCCGCTTCCTGATGGGCTTCAACCGCGACGTGGTGCGGATGCGCCGGGTGA
Source organism: Mycobacterium paraintracellulare (assembly GCF_000276825.1). NCBI lineage: Bacteria > Bacillati > Actinomycetota > Actinomycetes > Mycobacteriales > Mycobacteriaceae > Mycobacterium > Mycobacterium paraintracellulare. Next base: position 1,983,711 of record NC_016948.1, read on the forward strand.
ACCTGAATGCGATCGGGGTCAAGATCCGGTGGGTCGGGTCGCGGCCCCGCCTGTGGCGCAGCGTGATCAATGAGCTGGCGATCGCAGAAGACATGACGAAGGACAACGACGTCATCACCGTCAACTACTGTGTGAACTACGGTGGCCGCGCCGAAATCGCCGAAGCCACAAAGGAAATCGCACGGCTGGCCGCGGCCGGACGGCTGAACCCGGAGCGCATCACCGAGTCGACGGTGGCGAACCACCTGCAGCGGCCCGACATCCCCGACGTGGATCTGTTTTTGCGGACCTCGGGGGAGCAGCGGTCCAGCAATTTCATGCTGTGGCAGGCGGCATACGCCGAGTACATCTTCCAGGACAAATTGTGGCCCGACTACGACCGTCGCGACCTGTGGGCCGCCTGCGAGGAATACGCCTCGCGCAACCGCCGATTCGGGAGCGCATAGTGCCATCGCTACAGGAGCGTCTGGCGTCGATCCTCCGCGATGTCCTTGCGCTGCAGGAGGAGACCGACGGCGCGCTGACCGTTCACCATGACGGCACCATCGCCTCGTTGCGGGTGGTGAACATCGCCGAGGGCCTTGACCTGGTATCGCTCACCCAGATATTGGCGTGGGATCTGCCGCTGACCAAGAAGCTGAGCGATCAGGTGGCCAAGCAGGCGCGCGACAGCAACTTCGGCAGCGTCAGCCTGATCGAGAAGGTCAATGACAAAGCCGTGCAGCGTAATTCGGGCAAGGGCGCGGCCAAGAACGCCGATGTGATGCTGCGCTACAACTTTCCCGGCGCGGGCCTCACCGACGATGCGCTGAGGACCTTGATCCTGCTGGTGCTCGACACCGGCGCCCAGGTACGCCGCACGCTGACGGCGTAATCGTCAGGGCATGCACTCCGAACAGGTGCCGAAGATCTCGATGGTGTGGCTGACGTCGGAGAAGCCGTGCTTGGCGGCCACGGCCGTCGCCCACTCCTCGACCTCGTGATCGCCCACCTCGATCGTGGATCCGCAACTGCGGCAGACCAAGTGGTGATGATGGTGTTCCGAACACCTGCGGTAGACCGACTCGCCGGTGTCGGTGCGCAGCGTGTCGATCATTCCCGCCGCGGCCATCGACTGCAGCGTCCGGTAGACGGTGGTCAGCCCGATGTTCTCGCCGCGCCGGCGCAGCTCGTCGTGCAGATCCTGCGCCGAGCGGAATTCGTCGAGTGTCTCCAACAGCGTCGAGATCGCCGCGCGCTGACGGGTCGAGCGAACGCTCGCTCCTGAGGTCACGGGGTGTCCTCGCTCGCGTGCGCGACGGCGTCCACCACGATGTGCGCGAGGTGATGATCGGCGAGCCGGTACAGCACCTCGCGCCCGGACCGCTCGCCGGCAACCACGCCCGCCGCCTTGAGGATCTTCAGGTGCTGGCTGACGAGCGGCTGGGGCACGCCGAGCGCGTCCACCAGCTCGTGCACGCAGCGATGCGACTCGCGCAGCTGCAGGACGATGGCGATGCGCACCGGCGCCGCCAGCGCCCGCAACAACTCGCCCGCGGCGTCGAGGATCTCCCGCGGGGGTGGGACGGGGTAATCGGCCAGTACGGAGTGCCCACCGGCGCCGAGTCCGCCGTGGTCGTGGGTGACCGCGTCCAGGTCCGTTCCCATGTCGCCGTCGGTGGCGGACGGCATCGACGCAGAACGTGAGGGGGACATCATGGGAGCGGCATCACCTCGAGAAGTGCCAGGTAGTGGGAAAGTATCCGCCGTATCGGCTGCACTCCACTGTCACATGCATGATGACGCATGTCAAAGACCGCGGCGCCGATCGCTACCATGACTGATGCTCTGCGCACGGCGGTCGGCCGCCAAGCGCGCCCACCCAACCCCGGAAAGGGAGTGCACCACCCCGTGGCGTCCGTCATCGACACCGTAGTGAACCTGGCCAAGCGGCGCGGCTTCGTTTTTCCCTCGGGAGAGATCTACGGCGGAACCCGGTCGGCGTGGGACTACGGCCCGTTGGGTGTGGAGTTCAAAGAGAACATCAAACGTCAGTGGTGGCGCGCGGTGGTCAGCGGGCGCGACGACGTCGTCGGCCTGGATTCGTCGATCATCTTGCCGCGGCAGGTGTGGGTGGCCTCGGGCCACGTCGAGGTCTTCCATGACCCGCTGGTCGAGTCGCTGATCACCCATAAGCGTTACCGCGCCGACCATCTCATCGAGGCCTACGAGGCCAAGCACGGCCACCCGCCGCCCAACGGACTGGCCGACATCCGCGACCCCGACACCGGCGAGCCCGGGCAGTGGACCGAGCCCCGCGAATTCAACATGATGCTCAAGACCTACCTGGGTCCGATCGAGACCGAGGAGGGCTTGCACTATCTGCGTCCGGAGACCGCGCAGGGCATCTTCGTCAACTTCGCCAACGTGGTGACGACCGCGCGCAGGAAACCGCCCTTCGGCATCGGCCAGATAGGCAAGAGCTTTCGCAACGAGATCACCCCGGGCAACTTCATTTTCCGCACGCGCGAGTTCGAGCAAATGGAAATGGAGTTCTTCGTCGAGCCCTCGACCGCGAAGGAATGGCATCAGTATTGGATCGACACCCGGCTGCAATGGTATGTCGAGTTGGGTATCGATCCGGAGAACCTGCGGTTGTTTGAACACCCGGCCGACAAACTGTCGCACTACTCCGATCGCACCGTCGACATCGAGTACAAATTCGGCTTCGCCGGTAACCCGTGGGGTGAGCTGGAGGGCGTCGCCAACCGCACCGATTTCGACTTGGCGACGCATTCAAAGCATTCCGGCGTCGACCTGTCCTTCTACGACCAGGCGACCGACGCACGCTACATCCCGTATGTCATCGAGCCCGCGGCGGGTTTGACGCGGTCGTTCATGGCGTTCCTGATCGACGCCTACGTCGAGGACGAGGCCCCGAACGCCAAGGGCAAGATGGAAAAGCGCACGGTGCTGCGGCTGGACCCGCGGCTGGCCCCGGTCAAGGCGGCGGTGCTGCCGCTGTCCCGGCACGCCGACCTGAGCCCCAAGGCCCGCGATCTGGCGGCCGAACTGCGCCAGTTTTGGAATATCGATTTCGACGATGCGGGCGCGATCGGGCGGCGCTATCGGCGCCAGGACGAGATCGGCACGCCGTTCTGTGTGACGGTGGATTTCGACTCACTCGAGGACAACGCCGTGACGGTGCGCCGGCGCGACGACATGACCCAGGAACGCGTCGCGATGAACACCGTGGCCGATTATCTGGCGGCACGGCTCAAAGGCTGCTAATCACCGGGCCGCCGTCGGCGGTGCCATATCGGGTCCCGTTGCGTCGGTGCGCGTCTGGCCGACTCGCGCCGCCGTGAATGATGCGCCGTCGCCGGTTCGCATTTGCGAAATAAGGTTTGCTTAAAAATCGGGCCGCGATGGTGGCGGTGCCCTAGGATCTGCCGTGGGGCATAAGTAGATAGCTAGTTGAGCCATGGGCGGATGTCGGGCGTCTGTCGCTGGAGCCGTTGACTCGGTCGGTTGGGGTGTGGATGATTCCCGCGTTTTTGTTCTTCCCTCCGGAAATCAACTCGGCCTTGATAGTCGGCGGCCCCGGTGCTGGACCTCTATTCGAGGCGGCCTCCGCGTGGGACGGACTGGCGGCGGAGCTGTCGTCCTCGGCGGCCTCGTTCAACACCGTGGTGACGGACCTGGCGGCGGGCCCCTGGACGGGTCCTTCGTCGGCATCGATGACGGCCGCCGCGGCGCCCTACGTGCAATGGCTGCTGATCGCCGCCGCGGAGGCGGAGGTGGCCGCGATCCGGGCCCGGCTGGCGGCGCTGGCGTTCGAGGGGGCGGTGGTCGCGACGGTGCCGCTGCCGGCGGTGCTGGCGAATCGTGCCCGGTTGCTGATCCTGATCGCGACCAACTTCTTCGGCCAGAACACGGCGGCGATCGCGCAGACCGAGCTGGAGTACGTCGAGATGTGGGCGCAGGATGTGGCCGCGATGGTGGGCTATCACGCGGGGGCCCAAACGCTGGTGGAGACGTTGCCGGCGTTCACCCCGCCGCCCGCGGGTCTCGGCGGCGGCGCGGCGTCCGCGGGCCTGGCGGGCCTGGCCGACCTGGTGACGGCGCCTCTGACGCTCGCGTCCCAGTTTTTCCAGGGCTTGTCCTCGCTGGGGACCGCGTTCGCGTCGCAGCTGCAGTCGGTGTTCATGGCGCTCTCCCCGGCGGTCTCGTCGCTGACGTCGTTGATGACCTCGACGCCGGTGGCGACCTTGACGACGGTGGCCCAGGCCGGCATGTACCCGGCCGGCGCGCTGATGCCGCCCATGGTGGCGCTGGCCCAGAGCACCGGCCCGGTGGCGGCCGCGGCGCCGGCGGCGCCGGCGCCGATATTGCTCAGCGCCACCAACGTGGCCGCCGCCGAGGCCCCGCGCAGCGCCCATAGCGTGCTGTCCGACCTGCAACCGCTGGCGGGCGGGGGGCTGGGCGCGCTGGGCGTCGCGTCGGCGGGCCTGGGGACCGCGCGGTTCGTCGGGGCGATGTCGGTGCCCGCGGCGTGGCAAGGGTCGATGCCGGCGTACGTGCCCGCACCGGCGGTGTCGGGTGTGGCCACCGGAGCGCCCGCGGCGACGTCGGCCGCGGCCGGGTCGGGTAACGGCGTGCCGATGACGGCCATGCCGGTGGGCGACAAGGGGCCCGAGGGGGACAAGCGCGGCACCAAGGCGGAGGTGGTGCGGTCACGGCCCAAAGTGGTGCCGCGAACCCGATAATCGCGGTGCCGCTGTTGCGGATGTGCATGGAGTGCACTGCGTGAGAAACCGGAAATTCCGACTAGGTTGGCCGGGGCGGCCAAGCAACGCCGTACCGCAATATGCGAATTCATATAATTCGTCCCGTAACAACGCGCGCTCGCATGCGTTGCCCCGAGCGGGAAGCGCGGAGCCGGACCCCCTGCGCACCCGCGGCCGACCGCTCGATCCGATCACGACGGTTTAACCTAACGTGCTGTGCGGCAAGGAGTTTGTCCGTAGGAATCGACGGCCGATCGTCCGGGATGGCGCCCGAGTTCCCCGGTGTCGCCGGCCCGCGTGGCCCGCGCGGCGGTCCCCTTACCGGTCGGCGAGAGGCCCGCGTGGTCCGATACACGCTCAAATTAAGGAAAATTGGCAATTCCCGCATATTTTCTTCGGTTTGTCTTACGATGTCACCGGTTGGTGTAAATAGGTTCGCCACAGCGCCCGAACGCTTAGATCGGCTGTGGAAGGGGGCAGGGGTGCTTTTGCCTCTCGGTTCGCCGTTACCCGATGACACGGTGGCGGCAGTACGCGGTGAGTGCGGTGTGCTCGGCGGTTTATCGGTCCCACTCAAGTGGGGGGTGGTCGTTCCGCCCGACGACTACGACCACTGGGCGCCGAAGTCGGACGCGAGCGCCGACACCACGGAGGAGACACTCGACGCGCCCCGCCCGACGGCGGTCGCCGACGGCGTCTGGAGCGGGTGGGAAGGCGAAGCCGGGGCACGGCCCGTGGGCGTGATCCCGCATTCCCCGGCCGCCGGCTGAAGACCGGTAGGTAGAGAACCGAAAGCCGCCGCGGTCACCGCGCGCGGCGCGTCAGAATCGGCCGCCACCACCCATGAACCCGCCGTCGGAAGAACCCGGCGAGCCACCGAACGACGTCGGGCTCCAGCCGCCGAATCCGCCCCGCATCCCCCCGCTGAACAGGTCGCCGATGATGATGCCGCCGAGCATCGCGCCCATGTCACTGCCGCCGCCACGCGTGTAGGCGCGCTGCATCGCCTGCACGTCGTCATTCGCCAGTGACTGAGCGTGAGCGGCCAGCGTCGACGCCGCATTGGCGTGGGCGATCGCTTCGCTCGGGTTCGTCGCGCCCTTGTCCTGCGCGGCCTGCAGGTGGCGCTTGGCTTCGGCCAGCCGGGTGCGGGCGTCGGGGCCGACGCTGCCGCGGCGCGTGTCGATGTAGTCGGACACCGCGCGCACCCGCGATTGCGCGGTGAACAAGGCCTGTTCCAGCGATCGGTTGAGTCGCTCGGCGGTGGCCTGTTCCTCGGCCAGGGTGGCCAGCAGCCCGTTGAGCGCGGCGTCGGCCTTGGTCACCTGTCCGAAGGCGGCCAGCGGATCTTCGGATCCACCGGCGCGGGCGCCCTCGACGGCCCTGGTGGCCGCGTCGCGGGCCGCCACCAAATCGCCGCTGCGCGTGGGTTTTTTCTGCAGCAGTTCGTTGGCGCATGCGATGTCATCCTTGGTGTCGGCGACGGCCGACGGCAGCCCGTCGATCGCGTGCTGAATGTCGCTGGCCGCGTTGTCCACCGCGTCGAGCAGGGCCCGCGCCTGCCCGAGGGCGGACTCGGCGGCCCGGACCGCGTCGACCAAGCCGGCCTGCCCACCGGTGACGGCGTGGGCGGCCAGCTCACGGGCGGTGCCGATGTTGCGGTCGGCGAACGCCAGCCGCTCCTTGGCCGTCGTGACATTGCCGGACACCGAAGTCAGTGCGGCAGCGCTGAAGTCGTGGTGCAGCGCCGCCAACCGTTGCTCCGCCGGCGCCAGACGGGTGGTGAGTTCCACGTACTGCCGCGTCAGCGCATCCAGCCGCGACGCGGCGTTGATCACGAGGTCGCGCAGCTTCTCAAACGCCTCGGTCTGTGACTCCAGCTCGCGGTCGGCCCGCGCCGCCGAGACGATCACCTGGGTGAGCAGTGCGCGCCGCTGGGCGGGCGTTTCCGGTGTGGAGTCGTCGAGTTGTTGGCGCACCGTGAACGCTTGGGACAGAGCAGCTTTGGCGTTGGCCACCGCGCTCGTGAAGGGTCGGGTGCGCTCTTCGCCGAATTCGCCGACCGCCAGGTCCAATTCGTTGGCGCTGGTGCGTAGCGCGTTGTCGACGTCCACCACCAGCGCGCGGGACAGGTCGTCGAGCGTCTGCAGCGGCAGCGCGGCGAGCGCGTCGACGTCGGTGGGGTCGACGCGCCGCGCGGCCGCCAACGCCGCGGCCCGTCGGCGCTGCCCGCGATGACGCATCACCAGCAGCAGGCCGGCCAGGGCGATGAGAATGCCCGCCAGCGTGGCCAGCAGGATCACCCGCCCCGACGAACCGGGCGACGCGTCGAGCCCGTTCGCCGCGGCCACCGCGGCGCCGCTCCAGTCACCGTTGTGCAGGGCGGGTTCGATCTTGTTGCGCCGCAAGCTGTCGACCTGACCGGCGTTGACGCTCTTGATGGTGGACGGCACCAGGAAGGCGTAGGAGCGGCTGGTGGTCGCGACGGCCAGCAGCGCGTCGTAGCCGCCCAGGTCGCTGGCGCGCACGGTGCCTTGTGCCCACCCGGTCGGGCTCTGCCCGGAGAAGTCGTCGACGTAGACCACCCACAGCCGGATGTGGCGGTCGGTGTAGAGCTTGTTGACGGCGGCGGTGACGGTGCTTCGACCGGAATCCGACAGGGCCCCCGCGTTGTCGGTGACGTAGTCGGCCAACCGGAATGATGGTTGCGCGCCGGCGGCCGGTGCCGACAGCAGCCCGCCGCCGAGGCCGACCGTCAGGAGCGTCGCGAGCACGGCGAGCAGGCGAGCGGTGCGCATAGGGCCAATCTAGCCCCGGCCGACACACGCCAGCGGGCCCGAGTCGAGCCGGACTTGGGCGGGCATTCCCTGGCAGACTGTGCGTCGGTGACCAGGAATCAGCGCGACCCCTACGACGACTTCGACCGTCAGCGACGGGTGACCGAAGCCGCGAAGACCGCGGGTCTGCCGGGCACCGAAGGTCAGCACCGCACCGACTTCGCCCGCGACCGCGCCCGGGTGCTGCACAGCGCCGCCCTGCGCCGGCTGGCCGACAAGACCCAGGTCGTCGGGCCGCGGGAAGGGGACACGCCGCGCACCCGGCTGACGCACTCCCTCGAGGTCGCCCAGATCGGGCGGGGAATGGCCGTCGGCCTGGGCTGCGACCTCGACCTGGTCGACCTGGCCGGCCTGGCCCACGACATCGGCCACCCGCCCTACGGCCACAACGGCGAGCGCGCCCTCGACGAGGTCGCGGCGAACTATGGCGGCTTCGAGGGCAACGCCCAGAATTTCCGAATCCTGACCAGCCTCGAGCCCAAAGTGCTTGACGCCCAAGGCAACAGCGCGGGTCTGAACCTGACTCGCGCGTCGCTGGACGCGGTCACCAAATACCCGTGGTTCCGCGGCGAAGGCCATGGGAGCGCGGCGCGCAAGTTCGGGTTCTACGACGCCGACCGCGAGGCGGCGGCCTGGATGCGCGCGGGCGGCCCGGAGGGCCGGATGTGCCTGGAGGCGCAGGTGATGGACTGGGCCGACGACGTGGCCTATTCGGTGCACGACGTGGAGGACGGCGTCGTCTCCCAACGCATCGACCTGCGGGTGCTGGCCGACGACGACGAGGCGGCCGCGCTGGCCAAACTCGGCGAGACCGAATTTTCCCGGGTGCGCGCCGACGATTTCATGGCGGCCGCGCGACGGCTGTCGGCGCTGCCGGTGGTCGCCGCCGTGGGCAAGTACGACGCCACGCTCGCGGCGTCGGTCGCGCTCAAGCGGCTGACCAGCGAGCTGGTCGGGAGGTTCGCCTCGGCCGCCATCGCCACCACCCGCGCGGCGGCCGGACCCGGACCGTTGGTGCGCTACCGGGCCGAGCTGCAGGTTCCCGATCTGGTGCGGGCCGAGGTCGCGCTGCTGAAAATCCTGGCGCTGCAGTTCATCATGTCCGATCCGCGGCATCAGGAAACCCAGGCCGGTCAGCGTGAGCGCATCCACCGGGTGGCCCACTGGCTGTACGCGGGAGCCCCCCGAACCCTCGACCCGGTCTTCGCTGCGGCCTTCAACACCGCGGCCGACGACGGCGCCCGGTGGCGGGTCATCGTCGATCAAATCGCCTCCTACACCGAGGGCCGGCTGGAACGGATCGACGCCCGCCAGGCCGGCCCGTAGCGGGTCGGGGGGCGCAACTCGTCCGGCCCGGGGATCGGCGCGGCCGCCGCGAGTTAGGCTGCCCGACATGAAGAAATTCAGCGGCTCGCCTTTGATGGCCTCCCTTCTGATGGGGCTTCCCGTCGTCGCCATGACCGCCTGCAGTTCACCGCAGCACGAGAGCAGCCAGCCGGGCACCACCCCGCCGGTGAAAACCGCCGCACCGACGTCCTCCGGGGAGGCGACGACCCCGGCACCCGCCGGCGGCTCGCTCAGCGCGGAGTTGAAGACACCCGACGGCCGGACGGCGGCCACCGCGACCTTCGACTTCACCGGCAACTATGTGACCGTCACCGTCAAGACGGTGGCGACCGGCATCCTGACCCCCGGCCTGCACGGCCTGCACGTCCACGAGATCGGCAAGTGCGAGCCGAACTCGGTGGCCCCCACCGGCGGTGCGCCGGGCAACTTCTTGTCCGCCGGCGGCCACTACCAGGCGCCCGGCCACACCGGCAAGCCCGAGAGCGGCGACCTGGCGACGCTCGAGGTGCGCCAGGACGGCGCGGCCTACCTGGTCACCACCACCGATTCGTTCACCCGGGACGACCTGCTGGCCGGTACCAAGACCGCGCTGATGCTGCACGGCGCCCAGGACACCGAGAACGCGATGGATCGCGTCGCGTGCGGCGTCATCGGAACGGGATAGCGTTCGCCGCCGCGCGCTTAGACTGAGCCGATGTCAAGCCCGGCAAGTTCACGGAGCGACGGCGACGCGCGCGCCCGGGGCCGCGGCCGGATTCCGGACCGCGACATCGCCGCCATCCGCGAGCGGGTGCGCATCGACGAAGTGGTCGGCGATTACGTGCAGTTGCGGCGCGCGGGCGCGGATTCGCTCAAGGGGCTGTGTCCGTTTCACGACGAGAAGTCGCCGTCGTTTCACGTCCGCCCCAACCACGGCCACTTCCACTGCTTCGGCTGCGGCGAGGGCGGCGACGTGTACGCCTTCATCCAGAAGATCGAGCACGTCAGCTTCGTCGAGGCGGTCGAGCTGCTCGCCGACCGGATCGGTCACACCATCACCTACTCCGGCCCGGCGACCAGCGTGCAGCGCGACCGCGGCAGCCGAAGCCGGCTCGTCGCGGCCAACGCGGCCGCGGCAGAGTTCTACGCCGCGGCGCTGGAATCCGACGAGGCGGCGCCGGCACGGCAGTATCTGACCGAGCGCAACTTCGATGCCGAGGCGGCCCGTCACTTCGGTTGCGGGTTCGCGCCGTCGGGATGGGACTCACTGACAAAGCACTTGGTGCGCAAGGGTTTCGAGTTCAAAGAGCTGGAAGCGGCGGGCCTGTCGCGGCAGGGGCGCCGCGGGCCGATGGACCGCTTCCACCGCCGCCTGCTGTGGCCCATCCGTTCCTCGGCCGGCGAGGTGATCGGTTTCGGCGCCCGGCGGCTCTTCGACGACGACCCGATGGAAGCCAAGTACATCAACACCCCGGAGACGCTGCTGTACAAGAAGTCGAACGTGATGTTCGGCATCGACTTGGCCAAACGCGACATCGCCAAGGGCCATCAGGCCGTCGTCGTGGAGGGCTACACCGACGTGATGGCGATGCATCTGGCCGGGGTCACCACCGCCGTGGCGTCGTGCGGCACCGCGTTCGGCGACGAGCACCTGGCGATGCTGCGCCGACTGATGATGGACGACAGCTTCTTTCGCGGCGAGCTGATCTACGTGTTCGACGGCGACGCGGCCGGGCGGGCCGCCGCCCTCAAGGCGTTCGGCGGCGAGCAGAACCTGGCGGGTCAATCGTTCGTGGCCGTCGCGCCGGACGGCATGGACCCCTGCGATCTCCGGCTGAAGTCCGGCGACGGCGCCCTGCGCGACCTGGTGGCCCGGCGAACGCCGTTGTTCGAGTTCGCAATCCGGTCGGCGCTCGCCGAGATGGACCTGGACAGCGCCGAGGGCCGGGTGGCCGCGCTGCGGCGCTGCGTGCCCATGGTGGGCCAGATCAAGGACCCCACGCTGCGCGACGAGTACGCCCGCCAGCTCGCCGGGTGGGTCGGCTGGGACGACGTCGCGCAGGTCATCGACCGGGTGCGCGGCCAATCCAAGAACGCCAAAATCCCGGCCCGCGGCGGCGCCGGACCCAAGGCGTCGCGGCGCGCGGAGCAACCCGCCGCCGCGGCCCATGCCGCGGCCAGCCGTCCCGACCCCCGCGACCCCACCCTGTGGCCCCAACGGGAGGCACTCAAGTCGGCGTTGCAGTATCCGGCGCTGGCCGGCCCGGTCTTCGACACGCTGACCGTCGAGAGCTTCACCCACCCCGGCTACGCCGCCATCCGCGCGGCGATCGAGACCGCAGGCGGCACGTCGAGCGGGGTCACCGGGGCGCAGTGGCTCGAGGTGGTGCGCGATCGGGCGTCGTCGCCCTTGACGGCCGCGCTGATCAGCGAGCTGGGCGTCGAGGCCATCCAGGTCGACGAGGAGAAAATGCCGCGCTACATCGCCGGCGTGCTGGCCCGCCTGCAAGAGGTGTGGATGGGCCGGCAGATCGCCGAGGTGAAGTCGAAGTTGCAGCGCATGTCGCCGATCGAACAGGGCGACGAGTATCACGCGTTGTTCGGCGACCTGGTAGCGATGGAGGCCTACCGGCGCAGCCTGCTGGAGCAGGCTAGCGGCGACGAGTAGAGGTCTCGAGCTCCTCGTCGGGCAGCGGCTCGACGTCGCGTTCCATGATGGCGGTTTGGTCGTCGATCTGCGCCAGCGTGACAAAGCCGGCGTCCGGGGAGATCCGGTTCGCGATCTTGCGGCGTCCCCCCTCGATCATCGACTTGGCCACCGGGCTGCTGGTCAGCGCTCGATAGGTGCCGACGATCTGCTCGTATCGCCGACGACCGGCTTTCGAGCCCAGCACGTAACCCAGTCCCAGCACCACGACATACCGGATCAAAGCGTTCCTCCCGACTATCGATGGCTCCATCCTGCCTCACCGGGTGGGGTGCGTGCGCGGTCGACCGGGTGAGACGGTGGCGACCCGCGCCAGTTGGGCGCGGTCGTGCCAGTACGCTAGAGTCGTCCCGCGATCGGGTTAGTCCCCTGTAGCTCAATTGGCAGAGCATTCGGCTGTTAACCGAAGGGTTCCTGGTTCGAGTCCAGGCGGGGGAGCAGCAAAATTCAGCGGGCCGCCCGGCCGTCACTGCCCGCTCGCGATACCGGCCGGATTTCCCGCCCATCCCGGCGTCGGCGACAAACCCAGATGCTCGCGCAGCGTGTGGCCGCGGTACTCGGTGCGGAAGCTGCCGCGCTCCTGCAGCAGCGGGACCACCTTGTCGACGAACTCGTCGAGGCCGTGCGGCGTCAGGTGCGGCACCAGGATGAAGCCGTCGCAGGCGTCCGACTGCACGTAGCGGTCGATCTCGGCGGCCACCTGCTGCGGCGTTCCGACGAACTGCTGGCGGCTGGTCACCTCGATGATCAGCTCCCGGATCGAGAGGTTTTCGGCCTCCGCTCGCGCCCGCCAGGTTTGGGCGACCGTCGTGGGATCGCCGTGCCGGACGCGTCCCCTCGTGATGTTCGGGTTCTCGACGGGGTCGACGTCGGGCAGGGGTCCGTCGGGATCGTAGGCCGACAGGTCCACGCCCCACACCTGCTCGAGAAACGCGATCGCGGTCGGACCGCTGACCTGCTGCTCGCGGATGTGGCGCGCGTTGTCCTGCGCCTCGTCGGGGGTGTCTCCCAGCGCGAACGTCGCGCCGGGCAGGACCTTGAGCTGGTCGGGGTCGCGCCCGTGGGCGGCGGCGCGGCCCTTCACGTCGGCGTAGTAGCGCTGCCCCGCCTCGAGCGAACCGTGCAGCGTGAACAGGGCGTCGGCGTGCCTGGCGCCGAAGTCGCGGCCGTCGCTGGAGTCACCGGCCTGCAACAGCACGGGGTGGCCTTGCGGCCCGGCGGGCAGCGCGGCCACGCCGTGGACGCCGAACTGCGGACCGAAATGGTCGACGACGTGGATGCGCGTCGGGTCGGCGTAGGTGCCGGCGTCGACGTCGGCGATCACGGCGTCGGGTGCCCAGCTGTCCCAGAACTTGCGCGCGACGCGGATGAACTCCTCGGCCCGGTGGTATCGGTCGGCGTGGGCGAGGAATCCGCCGCGGCGGAAGTTCTCCCCGGTGAACGCGTCGGAGGAGGTGACCATGTTCCACGCCGCACGCCCGTCGGACAGGTGGTCCAGCGTCGCGAATTGCCTTGCCACCTCGAAGGGTTCGTTGAAGGTGGTGTTGATGGTGCCGGCCAGGCCGAGTCGGTCGGTCACCGCGGCGAGCGCGGCCAGCACGGTGAACGTGTCGGGACGGCCGACGACGTCGAGATCGTGGATTTTGCCGCGGTGCTCGCGCAGCCGCAGCCCCTCGGCAAGGAAGAAGAAGTCGAACAGCCCCCGCTCGGCGGTCTGGGCAAGGTGCACAAACGATTCGAACGCGATCTGGCTGCCCGCGCTCGGATCCGACCACACCGTCGTGTTGTTCACCCCGGGGAAGTGGGCGCCCAGGTGTATCTGCTTGCGCTGTCCCGCATCTCGAACGGTCATCCGGTCAGCCCCCATCGTTTGGCGATCAGTTCATGCGAGCGCAGCCGGTCGGCGTGCCGGTGGGTGACGGACGTGATGACAAGTTCGTCGGCACCGGTGACCCGGCGCAGCAGCTCGAGCCGGTCGGCGACCTCATCGGGGTTGCCGACGAATTGTGTTGAAGTGCGGTCGGCCACCAATGCCTGCTGGGCCTCGGTCAGGGGTTCGCAGAAGTCGGGATCCGGGTAGGGGATCGCGCCCCGGCCGCTACGAATGGAATACACCCAGTGGCCGTAACTGGACGCGAGGTAGCGCGCGGTGGCGCTGTCCTCGGCGACCACGACGTCGGCCGACACCACCACGTACGGCCGCGCCAGCCGGGCGGAGGGGCGGAAGGCGTTGCGGTACGCGGTGATCGCGTCGAGCGCGGTGCCGGGGGTGATGTGGTAACTGGCGACGAACGGAAGCCCGCGGGCGCCGGCCACCTCGGCGCTCTGTCCCTTGGTGCTGCCGAAGATCCACGGTGTCAGCTGCGCGTGTTCGCCGGGAACCGCCCGCAGCTGATGGCCGTCGACGGCGTAGGTGCCGTCCAGCATCGCTTCGATGTCGGCGACCTGGTCGGCGAAATCCGCCGGCTGCGCGCACGGTTGGGCGAGCACCGACGCCTGCGCCCGCATCCGTTCGGATCTCATCAGCGGGGTTTGGTCGAACGGTGTGGGGACGAGCAGGCCGTCGACGTCCCGCCACGGCTCGGGCGCGCGGTCGGGCTGGGGGGCGCGCGAGGTCGCGGCCTCTTGCCGCCGCTGCCCGGAGCGGCCCAGGCCCATGTCGATGCGGTCGGGATGCAACGCGTCGAGGATGCCGAAGCTCTCCACCACGGCAAGCGCCGTCGTGTGGCCGACCTGCACGGCGGCCGATCCGACGTGAATGCGTTCGGTGGCCGCGGCGATCTGGCCGATCAGCGTCACCGGTGACGAGCTGGCCACCGCGACGAAGTGGTGCTCGGCGAGCCAGTAACGCTTGTAGCCCCATTGTTCGGCGTGCTGGGCCAGGTCGATGGTGTTGCGCAGCGCCGTCGCGGCGTCGCTGCCGGCGCTGATGGGTGCCAGGTCCAGGATCGACAGGGGAGTGAGGCTCATGACGGCGCCGTCGCGTAGCGGTTGGGGGCGGGCGCCAGGCCAAGGCGGTCGCGCAGCGTCTCGCCCTCGCGGTAGCGGGTGCGGAACCGCCCGGCGCGCTGCAGCAGCGGCACCAGGTCGTCGACGATCGCGGGCAGGTCGATCGCGTTGACCGCGGGCCGCAGCCGCACCCCGTCGACCCCGGCGTCCTGCCAGGCGAGCAGCAGCTCCGCCAAATCGCTTGCGCGGCCATGGAACACGTGCGCGTCGGAGGAGATGGCCGCGCCCGGCGTCAGCGGATCCTCACCCAGCGACACCACCAGATCGGCGTAGGCCTGGATCGTGCGGCCCGCCGCACGCTGCGCGTGGCCGACCTCGGCCAGGATCGCGCGCAGCGATTCCTCGTCGCGTGGGGTGACGAACACCAGGTCGGCGCTGGCGGCGGCGAATTCGTAGACGCGCGGCGCGTGCGCCAGCGCCGCCACCACCGGCTGGCCCTGGGGAGGGCGCGGGGTGATGGACGGTCCCTTGACCGAGAAGTGCTCGCCGGCGAAGTCGATGTAGTGCAGCTTGTCGCGATCGATGTAGCGGCCGGTCGCCACGTCGCGGATGACGGCGCCGTCCTCCCAGCTGTCCCAGAGGCGGCGCACCACCTCCACGGCGTCGGCGGCCTCGCGGAAAAGTTCGTCGCCGTCGGGGGCGGATCGCCGGCCGAACAGCGCCGCCTCGTGTGCCGTCGCGCTCACCCGCACCTGCCAGCCGGCCCGGCCGTGCGAAATATGGTCAAGCGTCGCAATCGCTTTCGAGACATGGAACGGCTCGGTGTGGGTGACCGTCGCGACGGGGATGAGTCCGATGTGTGCGGTGACCGGCGCGATGCGCGCGGCCACGAGCGTGGCGTCGGCGCGCCCCGCCAGGCGCCGCGGCGAGATCTCGGGCCGGCGGCCCGGCTGCGCATCCAGGCTGTCGTCGATGGTCAGGAAGTCCAGCAGGGCACGTTCGGCGGTGGCGGCCAGCGCGGCCCAGTATCGCCCGCTGAGTTGCCCGCCGCCGGTTGCGTTGTGCGCGAAGGCGTATCGCCACGCGTGGGGGTGCCACCCGTAGCCGTCGAGCCCCACGGCCAGATGCAGCTCGGTCATGACCGGGCCGCGGAATCTGCCGTCGGGACGCCGTCGTGCATCGTGTCCATAACCCACTGTGCAACGCTCAGCGCGGCAATGCATTCCGGGGCGGAGTTAACGTCAGCGTGAGTAATACTCTGCCGAGTTCATCGCCGAAGAATCAGATGGAGAAGTCCTCGCCGTACCAGACTCCGGCTTCGGGGGGCCGGATGACGTGGTTGGTCTGCGCGCCGTCCGCCCGGGCCTCGAGTTTGGTCACCCGGGTCAGCAGCGACTGCAGGCTGACACCGACGAGATCGGGCATCATCGAGTCATCCGGACTGCCGGGACGGCTACGGCTGATGACCTGTCCGGGCACCCCGATGACCACCGCGCTGGACGGAACCTCTTTGACCACCACGGCGTTGGCGCCGATGCGGCTGTCGTCGCCGATTTTTATCGCGCCCAAGACCTTTGCGCCCGCGCCGATGATCACCCGGTCGCCGATGGTGGGATGGCGCTTGCCGGTGTCCCTGCCGCTGCCGCCGAGGGTGACGCCGTGGTAGATCGTCACGTCCTCGCCGACCTCGGCGGTCTCGCCGATCACCACGCCGGTGGCGTGATCGATGAACAGCCCGGGCCCCAGGACGGCGCCGGGGTGAATCTCGACGCCGGTCAGGATCCTGGTGATCTCGGCGGTGATGCGCGCGATCAGCCTCGCCCCGCGCAGCCACAGCCAGTGGTTGATGCGGTGAAGCCAGATGGCGTGCACCCCGGGATAGGCGAAGATCACCTGCAGCGTGGTCGGGGCGGCGGGGTCTCGCTCCCTGGCGGCCCGGATGTCGGTGCGAATGGCGTCGAGCATGACTAATCGGCCAGGTCGGCGAACAGCGGCGTGCTCAGGTAGCGCTCGCCGAAGTCGGGCAGCACGACGACGATGAGCTTTCCGGCGTTTTCCGGGCGGCGGGCGACCTTCAGCGCGGCCGCCAGCGCGGCCCCCGAGGAGATGCCGACCAGCAGTCCCTCTTCGGCGGCCAGCCGCCGGGCCAACGTCATCGACTCTTCGTTGCCGACGGTGATGACCTCGTCCACCAGATCCATCGCCAGCACCGGCGGGACGAAACCGGCGCCGAGGCCCTGGATGGGGTGCGGCCCTTTCTGTCCACCGGAGAGCACCGGGGACCCCTCCGGCTCGACGGCGATGAATTGTGCGGAGGGCTTACGTTCTTTGATGACCTGAGCCACCCCGGTGAGGGTGCCGCCGGTCCCGACCCCGGCGACGAAGATGTCCACCTTGCCGTCGGTGTCGCGCCAGACTTCCTCCGCCGTTGTCTTACGGTGGATTTCGGGGTTGGCCGGGTTCTCGAACTGCTGCGGCACGAAGTACCGTTGGTCGCTCTTGGCCAATTCCTCGGCCTTGGCGATGGCGCCCGGCATGCCCTCCGGACCGGGTGTCAAGACGATCTCGGCGCCCAACGCGCGCAACAACATTCGCCGCTCGACGCTCATCGTCTCCGGCATGGTCAACACGCAGCGGTAGCCGCGTGCGGCCGCCACCAGCGCCAGCGCGATGCCGGTGTTCCCGCTCGTCGGTTCGAGAATGATCGTGTCCGGCTTGATCACGCCCGCCTTTTCGGCCGCGTCGATCATCGCGACCCCGATGCGGTCCTTGACGCTGTTTCCCGGGTTGAAGAATTCCAGCTTGGCGACGACGTCGGCGACCGCACCGTCGGTGACCCTGTTGAGCCGGACCAGCGGGGTGTTTCCGATCAGTTCCGTGACGTTCTCGGCGATGCTCATCTACCTTTTGTCTCCAACGATGTAGGACCAGGCCTCTCAGCCTGCCAGCTAATATCGAACTCTATGTTCATCTCGGTCGGGATGGCTAGCGCCGCATAATCGAGTCGAGCCTGATCAGGGCCGCTGCGGCTAGCTCCCGCCAGGGCGTGAATCGGCTCGGACGATACGGTCATCGGTCGCTAATTTTCCTGAAAATCTCCGTGAGCCCGCGTCTTGACGCCGCCGGACAAATACACCGAAACCGCCCTGACATGGGCTAGCGCGCGGATTTCTACAGTGTCAGAGGCGTGCGGATCAACAACAGCGACACGAACAGTCCGCGACGCGCGACGGGACAAAGCGCAGCTGTACGGAGTGTTGCATGCGTCCACTATAGGACAGGCGAGGTTTTCGCCCGTTGGGCTCAGCCGGGATCCGCGCCGTCTGGGCTGGTCATCGCTTCGATCGGCTCGGCGCGAGGGTCTCCGCATGTGTCGGCGCCGTGCCTAGGCGCTGACACCCCACCCGAGCAGCCGCGACGTCAGCAGCACGATGCCGAGGGAGACGGTGGCGACGACCGTCAGCCCGATGACCGCGACGACCAGCGGGCGCCAGCCGGTGCGCGCGATCTGACGGATATCGGTGTTGAGGCCCACGCCAGCAAAGGTCAGCAGGAACGCCCATTTCGACACGTTGGCGAGGTTGGCGGTTTGGCCCTTGGTCAGCCAGCCGGCGGTGGCGATCGCCGACACCGCCAGGAAGCCGAGCACGAATTTCGGGAATTTGTTCCAGACGAACGCGGCCTTGGCATTGGCGCCCCGCGCGATCTCGTCGGCCTGCCCGCGCGCGGCCCAATACAGCGCGAAGCCCAGCACGACGAAACCGATCAGCGCGTTGCGGGTCGACTTCACCAGCACCGCGATCTTGCCGGCGTGGTCGGAGTACAGGTAGCCCGTGGCGGTGGTTTCGGCGGTGTTGTCCACGGAAAGCCCTGCCCACAAACCGAATTCGTGATCGGTGAGCCCGATCGCGTGGCCCAGCGGCGGCAACACGAACAGTGACACGGCGCCCAGCGCCAGGATCGCCGCGATCGCGTAGCTGACATCGGAATTGCGGGCCCGGATCGCGCCCTTGGCCGCCACGATCGCCGACACCCCGCAGATCGACGTGCCGATCGCCAACAACGAGCCGAGCTTGCCCGACAACCCGAACGCGCGGGCCACGACGATGATGATCGTCCCCGCGATCGTCATGTCCACCAGGATCTGCACCAGGCTGATCCCGCCGAGCCTGGCGATGTCGCCCAGCACGAAACGCGAACCGAGCGCCACGATGCCGACCTTGAGCCAGAATTCGTAGGTCAGCACGCCGGAGCGAAAGATCGGGTGCAGGCCAACGGTATTGGTGATGAGCAGCCCCATCACGATCGCCCACAACACGTATTCGATGTCGGGCACCGTCCAGTGCTCGTGTTTGGCCAGCGCGTTCCACCAGATCTGGGCGTACTTGCCCAGCACCCCGACGCCGATCAGCAGCAGGATGCCCGGGACATAGTCGAGCGGACGGGTACTGGTGAACGTGGTTTCGGCAGATGCTTCGCCGGGCTCGACGCGCACCGTGCTCACGCCGGTCACCACGGAACCTTCGGAAGCACGTCGGCCACCGCCAGCGCGACGATCACGCCGGCCACCGCGGTCGCCCACCAGTCCACCGATATCGCGCCGAGCCTCGCGGTCCAGCGCGGTCCCCGCAGCGCGTCGTCCTCTGGCACGCCCTCACCCACGATGGCCACTCCTCACGCGACTCCCCGGGCGACAGTGGCGGCTTGCGCAGCCGCATCCCGTTGAGGGGAATCGTGGCCCGTGGGTCCGGCGCGTCCAAGTGATTGACTCGGGCAGAATTTAGCTCGCCGGGGCGGTCGATCAGGTTGGCAGGCCGCGCTTCTCGGCGTCGGCACGGTAGCGGTCCACCCACTCGTCGGAGCGATGGTCGGCCTGGCGTTCGAGCACCGGCTCCGGCGCCAGCTGCGGGTCGAGACCCAGCGCCTCGAGGATGGAGGCCACCACCTGGGTGAGGTTGCGCCACAACACCGGATACGGAATCTCCATGGGCGTGATGCCCTCCTGGGCGAACCAGTTCCGCCAGCCCTCTTCTTGCGCGCGCAGCATGGTGACCACGTGAGCGATCGCCCCGGCGTGGTAGGTGGCGCGCGCGTCGCGGGCCGGGTCGGGCCTGCCCCGCCAGACGCGGGTCTGCACCGCGCGCCAGAAGGACACCGCCTGCGAAATCACGTCGGGCCGGTAGACGTGAATCAGTAGCGGGTCTTCGCCCACCACGTCGCGGATGGCCGCGAGCAGGCCGTCGCCGCTTCGGTCCGGCAGGTTCTTGGCGCGGTCGAGCAGCAGCGGTGTCTGGTTCCACATCAGCTTGCCGCCCCACACCCCGTTCGGCGTCCGTCCGACCGTACGGATGTAGGCGCGCCAGATCTCGGGCGGCGCGAGGTCCGGAGTCCCGGCGTCCAGCGGGTCAAGCAGATTCAGGATCGACTCGTCGTCGACGCCGGCGAACCACTCCCGTGGCTGTGGCGACTGGCTGGTGGCCGGCAAATACTGAAAGAACTCCTGCGGCTCGCCGGCCACGCCGGTCGCGCGCAGCGATTCGACCAGCAGCGTGCTGCCGCTGCGCTGCGACGCCAACACCAGGTATGACGACGGACTCTTTGTCACCCGCAGAGTCTACCCAGAAACGCGGCATCCCATCTCCGGTAAGGCGATCACCGTCAGCCTGAGCGAAACCGTTGCGTTGAACCACACTTGCCCGAACCGTGGCGTTCGGCGGGGACAGCCGAACGGGACGGTGGCCGTGAGTGCGCAACGATTTTCGGAGCAGACGCGACGCGTCGCGACCGACGCGTGCCGCGTCGCGACCGACGCGTGCCGCGTCGCCCCTGTGTCGCACCCCGGTTCCGGTGACGATGGGAGGCCGGCCGCGCGCCGCCGCCACCGACCCCGCGCGCCGCCGTGGGCAATTCGTCGATTGGGTTACCGGCCCCGGCCACATTTCTTCTTGTTGATCGCAAACCTAACGCCGGGCATTGTCTTGCCCGTACATTCGCTGATCTGCGCGTATAAGCAGGCATGGACGGCGCGTTAAAGCGCTGTTTGCTTGAGCGCCAGCGGATTACGAACGCATAAACGTCTGTTACGAACATGGGGTCGAGTTGAGTCATCAGGACCGCCGTTGGGGTGGGCGAACAGCGTGAACGCGACGACCGTGGCGAAGCCCATGAGCGCGTTGGGGGAATTCTTTCTGCTCAGCGCCGAGGCGCTGGTTGCCGCCGTGCGCGGTCCGTGGGCGTGGCGTGAGGTGCTCGAGCAGATTTGGTTTGTCGCCCGGGTTTCCATCTTCCCGACCATCATGTTGTCGATTCCGTACACGGTGCTGATTGTTTTCGTGCTCAACATTCTGCTCGTCGAGATCGGCGCCGGAGACCTTTCGGGTGCCGGCGCCGGTCTGGCCTCGGTGACCCAGGTGGGCCCGGTGGTCACCGCGATGGTCGTCTCGGGCGCCGGGTCGACGGCCATGTGCGCGGATCTAGGCGCGCGCACCATCCGCGAGGAAATCGACGCGATGAAGGTGATCGGCGTCAATCCCGTTCAGGCGCTGGTGGTTCCGCGCATCATCGCGGCGACGTTCGTGGCCGTCCTGCTGTACTCGGTGGTCGCGGTCACCGGCCTGACCGGTAGCTACATCTTCGTGGTGTTCGTTCAGCACGTCACGCCCGGCGCGTTCATCGCCGGAATGACGTTGGTCACCGGGCTGCCGCAGGTCGTGATCTCACTGATCAAGGCGACTCTGTTCGGCCTGTCCGCGGGCCTGATCGCCTGCTACAAGGGACTATCGGTGGGGGGAGGGCCCACCGGTGTCGGCAACGCGGTGAACGAGACCGTGGTGTTCTCCTTCATGGCGCTCTTCTTCATCAACATCCTGACGACCGCGCTCGGGGTGAAGGTGACGGCCAAATGACCGATGCCGCACGCGAACCGTCGTGGTTCGTCACCCTGGGACCCAGGCTGGTGGGCTCTACACGCAAGCTGGGCGAACAGACCGTGTTCTACGGCCAGTCCGTGGCCTCCACCGCCGATGCGGTGCGCCGATACCCCGGAGAGCTGTTGCGGCTGATCGCCGAGATGGGCATGGGCACAGGCGCATTGGCCGTGATCGGGGGCACGGTCGGCATCATCGGCTTCCTCACGCTGACCACCGGGGCCCTCGTCGCGGTGCAGGGCTACGACACGCTGTCCAACATCGGCGTCGAGGCGCTGACCGGCTTCCTGTCGGCGTTCTTGAACGTCCGGATGATCGCCCCCTGCACGGCCGGTCTGGCGTTGGCGGCCACCATCGGCGCCGGCGCCACCGCGCAATTGGGGGCGATGCGCATCAACGAGGAGATCGACGCGCTGGAGGTCATGGGCATCCGCGCGGTCACCTATCTGGCCTCCACCCGCATCATCGCCGGCATCCTGGTCGTCATCCCGCTCTACGCCGTCGCCGTCCTGATGTCGTTCATCGCGGCGAAACTGCTCACGATCTACGTCTACGGGCAGTCGCGAGGCGTCTACGAGCACTACTTCGCCACGTTCCTGCGCCCCAACGACCTGCTTTGGTCGTTCCTGTCGGCCCTGACGATGGCGACGGGCGTGATGGTCGTGCACACCTATTACGGTTTCACCGCGACCGGCGGTCCGGCCGGCGTGGGCGAGGCCGTCGGTCGCTCGGTCCGGTCGTCGATGATCGTCACCGCGTTTGTGTGCCTGATGATTTCACTGTCCGTCTACGGGCAGTCCGGCAACTTCAACCTGTCCGGCTAGCCTCATGAGCAACCATACGCACAGCGGGCGATCGCAACGAAACCGGACCCGCACCAGCAGGATTGACCCAATCTGGTGGGCGCCAACGCTGTTCATCATCATCGGTGGCCTGGTCGCGCTGACCGCGGCGTCGTTCTCCGGCAAGTTCGCGGCCTTCGTCCCGCTCACGCTGGTCTCCGACCGGGCGGGACTGGTGATGGAAGACGGCGCCAAGGTGAAGCTGCGCGGCGTCCAGGTCGGCCAGGTCGCCTCGATCGGCACCGACGTGAAAACGGCCCGGCTGCAGCTGAAGATCCGCCCGGATGCCTTCAGATACCTGCCGGGCAACCTCGAGGCCGAGATCAAATCGACCACGGCGTTCGGATCCAAGTATGTCGACCTGATCGTCCCCGCCCGGCCCAGCGCCACCGCCCTGAAGCCCGGGGCGGTGCTGCGCTCGCGCAATGTCACCGTCGAGGTCAACACCGTGTTCGAGAACCTGCAATCGGTGGTGAAGGCGCTCGACCCGGCCAAACTCAACGCGATCTTGTCGGCCTTCGCGCAATCGGTGCGCGGTAAGGGCGATCGGATCGGACACGCGGTCACCGACGCGAACAACGTCCTGCTCACCGTCAACCCGCGCATGGACACGATTCACAAGGACTGGCGGCTGTTCGGCAAGACCGCTGCCATCTATTCCGATGCGGCGCAGGACATCCTGTCGATCCTCGACTCGGCGACGACCACCAGCGCAGCCGTCACCGACGAGCAGCGCTCACTCGATTCCTTGCTGTTGTCGGCCGTGGGCTTCAGCCAGACCGGCATCAACGTCGTGGGCCGCAACGAGTCGAACATCGTGCGGTCCATGAACCTGCTCGATCCCACCATCGCGCTGTTGCAGAAGTACTCACCGACCTACACGTGCCTGTTCCAGGGCGCCCAGTGGTATGTGGACCACGGTGGCCGAGATGCGTTGGGCGGCAACGGGTACTCGGTGATCCTCGACGCCGCGCTGCTTTTCGGCGACGACCCCTACCGATTTCCCCAACACCTGCCGAAGGTCAACGCCACCGGCGGTCCCGGCGGCAAGCCCAGCTGCGGATCGCTGCCCGACCCGAGCGCGAACTTCCCGGTGCGCGCGCTGGTCACCGACACCGGTTGGGGGGCGGCCCCGAACGAGATCCGCACCAACGTGGCCGCGGGCAATCCGTGGTGGGCCAACTGGTTCCCCACCACCAAGAACCCACCCGAGGCGCCGCGCTACTTCTGGCGCGGAGGGCAGCCGCCGCCATGAGAAGAAAGCTCTCCAGCATCGTCCTGCGCGTCGGGATCTTCACGACGGTCTGCTTGCTGTTCACTTTCGCGCTCGTCGCGGTGTTCGGCCAGTTGCGCTTCGAGGATCGCACCGGGTATCAGGCCGTGTTCACGAACATCTCCGGCCTTAAGTCCGGCAACTTCGTGCGCATCGCCGGGGTGGAAGTCGGCAAGGTCGGCGAGCTGCGCCTGCATCACGACGGCACGGTCACCGTCGGCTTCGAGGTGGACAAGGGCGTGCGACTCACCGAGGGCACCAAGGCCGTCGTGCGGTACGAAAACCTGATCGGCGACCGCTATCTCGCGCTCGAAGAGAGCCCGGGACCACCACGGCGACTCCCGCCGGGGGCGACGATTCCGCTGGCGCGGACCTCGCCGGCGCTCGACCTCGACGCGCTGATCGGCGGATTCCGCCCGTTGTTCCGCGCGCTCGATCCCGATCAGGTCAACGCCCTGTCCGGCCAACTCTTGCGAATCTTCCAGGGGCAGGGCGCAACCCTGGCCTCGGTGCTGTCGCAGACCTCGATACTGACCTCGACCCTGGCCGGGCGCAGCGAGCTGATCGGCGAGCTGATCACCAACCTGAACACCGTGCTGCACACCTTCGCCGCTCGCGACCACGAGTTCTCCGACGGCCTGGACAAGCTCGCCCAGCTGGTGGAGGGATTGTCGCAGCGCAGAAACGACATCTCCACCGGACTCGCCTACATCAACGCGGCCGCCGGCTCGATCACCGATCTGCTCGGCCAGTCCCGCCAGCCGATCAAAGACGTTGTGCACGAGACGGATCGCATGTCCGCACAGGTACTCTCCGACCGCGACTACGTCGACAACCTGCTCAAGGAGCTCCCCGACATCTACCAGGTGCTGGCCCGGCAGGGACTCAACGGCGACTACTTCGGCTTCTACTTCTGCGAAGTGTTGCTCAAGTTGAACGGCAAGGGAGGCAACCCGATCTTGGTCAAACTCTTGGGCCAGCCCAGCGGGCGGTGCACGCCGCGATGAGGCTGAAGATCCGCAAGCTCACGTCGCCCGGCCCGCGCAACCCGTTCGTGTTGGGCGTGATGGGAACCGTCATCCTGGCCTGCGTGACCGTCGTCGCGTTCCAGTACAACAGGCTGCCCTTCATCAAGAACACGAACGACTACGCCGCGTACTTCGCCGAGGCCGGCGGCATCAAACCCGGTAACGCGGTGCGGGTTTCCGGCATGGGCGTCGGTCGGGTCTCCGATCTCCGGCTGGAAGGCACCAAGGTTCGGGTGGGCTTCACCGTGCGCAAGGGCATCGAACTGGGCGACCGCACCGAGGCGGCGATCAAAACCGAAACCATCCTGGGCGCCAAGATGCTCGAGCTGACTCCACGTGGAGACGGGCGGCTTTCGGGCACCATTCCGCTGGAACGCACCACCTCGCCCTACGACCTCCCGGACGCGTTGGGCGATCTGACGACCACCATCAGCGGGCTGGACACCGCCCAATTGTCCACGGCCCTCACAACATTGGCGAACACCCTGAAGGCGACGCCTGCGGATCTCAAACCCGCGCTGCAAGGAGTCGCCCGGTTCTCGGACACCCTCAACGGCCGCGACGCGCAGCTGAGGAGCCTGCTGGGCAACGCCGACAGGGTCTCGGCGGTGCTGGGCAAGCGCAGCCAGCAGATCGCCGGGCTCGTCGCGAACTCGAACGCGCTGCTGGCCGCGCTGCTCGACGAGCGCGATTCGCTGGACGCGCTGATGAACAACCTCACCGCGGTGTCGCACCAGATCTCCGGGCTGGTCAACGACAACCGAAGCCAACTCAAACCCGCACTCGACAAGCTCAACGGCGTGCTCGAAATCCTCGACAACCGCAAAGAAGACATCCGCAAGACGCTGCCCAAGTTCAAGCGGTACGCGATGTCCTTCGGCGAATGCCTGGGCTCCGGGCCGTTTTTCAAGGCCTATGTGGCCAACCTGGTCCCCGGACAGATCGGTGGGCCCGTCCTGGATGCGGACATGTACGACCGCTTCCTCGACCCCAACCAGAAGCTGCCCTCGGAGGTGGTCGATCCGCCCACCGGGACCCCGCCCGTGCCGCCCGAGAACGCGCCGGTGCCGCTGTGGTCACAGCCGCCGTCGCCGCCACCGTCGACGCCACCCGTGCGGACCATCCCCCCGCCCTCGCCCCACGATTTCGACGAGCCGTGAACATGAGCCGGAGCACCCTTCGCAAAGGCACTGCGATCGGCCTGATCCTGACGCTGGCCGTGGCGTCGGTTCTGGTCGGCAGCAAGCTGTGGGACGACGTCGAGAAGAACACCTACTCGGCGTATTTCGCGGAGGCCAACGGCCTGTTCGTCGGGGATGAGGTCCGGATCCTCGGCGTGGCCGTCGGGATCATCGACAAGATCGAGCCCCAGCCCACCAGCTCCAAGGTGACGTTCTCGGTCGACAAGCAGTATTCGGTCCCGGCCGATGCGCGCGCCGCCATCTTGTCCCCATCGCTGGTGACGTCGCGGGCGATCCAACTCGTCCCGGCCTACTCCGGCGGCCCGAAAT
The DNA here is from genome assembly GCF_000276825.1 of Mycobacterium paraintracellulare. NCBI lineage: Bacteria > Bacillati > Actinomycetota > Actinomycetes > Mycobacteriales > Mycobacteriaceae > Mycobacterium > Mycobacterium paraintracellulare. The sequence continues at coordinate 2,009,879 of NC_016948.1, forward strand.
TGAGCGACGGCGCGTCGATCCCGCTCAGCCGCACCGCGGTTCCCGTCGAATGGGATGACTTCCGCCGGCAGCTGGAAAAGCTGACCGACGCCTTGCAACCCGCTAGCCCGGGCGGGGTGAACTCCGTCGGCGAGCTCATCGACTCGGCGGCCGACAACGTGCGCGGCCAGGGCGACACGGCCCGCGACACCGTCATCAAGCTGTCCCAGGCGATTTCGACGCTCGGCGATCACGCCGACGACATCTTCAGCACGGTCCGCAACCTGCAGCTGTTGGTGTCCGCGTTGTACTCCAGCAGCGATCTGCTCGCCTCGTTCAACCAGAACATGGCCGGCGTGACGACCCTGCTGTCGAACACCCCGAACGAGGTCGGCTCCGCGTTGAAGTCGCTGGATGGCGCGCTGACGGACGTGCGTGATTTCGTCTCCGAGAACCGCGAAGCGATGGGCGTCACGGTCGACCGGCTGGGTTCGATCACGACCGCGCTCAACGACAGCCGCGGCGATATCAAGCAGATCCTGCATATCGCCCCGACCGTGTTTCAGAACTTCCTGAACATCTACCAGCCGGCGCAAAGCGCGATGACCGGCATCCTGGCGCTGAACAACTTCGCCGACATCCCGCAATTCATCTGCAGCTCGATCGAAGCGGCGTCGCGGGCGCGGTTGGCCCGCGTCTCGAAACTGTGCCTGCAGTACCTCAACCCGATCATCAAAAACCGCATCTACAACTACATTCCGGCGGGGATCAATCCGTTCGTCGGGACGCAGGCCCGCCCCAGCGAGATCACCTACAGCGAGGACTGGCTGCGACCCGGCTATACGCCGCCCCCGCCCCCGGACGCTCCGTCCCCGCCCGAGCAGCCGCCGCCGGCCGACCAGCCGCCGCCCCCTCCGGCGCCGCCGGCACCGACCGCGACGACCAACTCGCTTCAGGTCCTGCAGGATCTGATGCTCCCGACGGGGCCGTCATGAGACGCGCGGCCGCGGCGATCGTCGGAATGCTCTGCGTCGCTGCGCTTTCGGCGTGCGGGTGGCGTGGCTTGAATTCGTTCAGCCTGCCCGGCACGGCCGGGGGAGGGCCGGGCTCCTACACCATTCAGGCCCAAATGCCCGACGTGGTGACCATCCAGGAGAACACCCGGGTCCGGGTCGACGACGTCAACGTCGGCAACGTCACCAAGATCGAGCTGCAAGACTGGCACGCGCTGGTCACGATGCGCATCGACGGCGACGTCCACCTGCCGGCCAATTCGACGGCCAAGCTCGGGCAGACCAGCCTGCTCGGCTCGATGCACATCGAACTCGCTCCGCCCAAAGACGAACCGCCGGTCGGCCGGCTCGCAGCCGGGTCGGTCATCCCGTTGTCACGCGCCAGCCTGTACCCCACCACTGAGCAGACGCTGGCGTCGGTGTCGATCCTGCTCAACGGCGGCGGAATCGGGCAGTTGCAGGAAATCAACCAAGCCGTCGCGAAGGCATTCGCCGGCCGCGAAAACGACATGCGCAGTCTGCTGGGCCAGCTGGACGAGTTCATCGCCCGCACCAACGGCCAGACCGATGACATCATCGCCGCCGCCGAGAACCTCAACGCTCTGGCGGGCCAGGTTGCCGGCAACGACCCGGTCGTCGACAAGGCCCTGACATCCGTGCCCAAGGCACTGGACGTGTTGGCCAAGGAACGGGCCAAGATCGCCGAGACCATCGACCAGGTAGGCAAATTCAGCGCGATCGCCGCCGACACCGTCCATCAGAGCAGGGAATCGCTGGTGCACAACCTGCGCAACATCGCGCCGGTGCTGCGCTCGCTCGCCGACGCCGGGCCCTCGCTCACCCGGGGCCTGGACGGCTTGGCGACCTATCCCTGGCCGGCGTCGACCGTGCGGAATTGGTTCCGCGGCGACTACGCCAACCTCACCCTGGTGGTCGATCTGACGCTGAGCCGCATCGACCAAGGGCTTTTCACCGGGTCTCGCTGGGAAGGCAACCTCACCCAACTCGAGCTGCAGTGGGGACGCACGATCGGCATGCAGCCGAGCCCGGTCACCGGGGGCAACCCGCTGACCTACCCCTACCATTTCGGGGGGTACTGAATGCTCCGACTGACCCGGCGGACGTGGATCCAGTTGTCGATCCTGACGCTGGTGACCATCGTCTCTTGTGGCGCAATGGCATTCAACTTCATGAAGCTACCCGCGACGTTGTTCGGGATCGGCGAATACCAGGTCACCGTGGACCTGCCGCAATCGGGCGGGCTCTACCAGACCTCGGTCGTCACCTACCGCGGCACCGACGTGGGGCAGGTCAAGTCGGTCGACGTCACCGGCACCGGCGTGCGCGCCGTGCTCGCCATGAGGTCAGGGGTCACAGTGCCCTCCGACGTCCAGGCGTCGGTGCACAGCCGCTCGGCAATCGGCGAGCAGTACATCGAGCTGACCCCACAGCACGGCAACGGCGGAGAACACGCCCGACCGCTGCGGGCCGGTGACGTCATCCCCGCCGGCCATGTCGACGTGCCCGTCGACATCGGGCGCCTGCTCGACATGACCAACCACGCGCTGCAAGCGATTCCGCGCGACAACCTGCGGACGGTGATCGACGAGACGAACCGCGCGGTCGGCGGCCTGGGACCCGAGTTGTCCCGCATCGTCGACGGGTCGACCGCGCTGGCCATCGCGGGAGGCCGGACCGTCGACCCGCTCGCCGCCCTCATCGACCAGTCCCCGGCGGTACTCAACTCCCAGGTCGAGACGTCGGGCGCGATCGCCGCGTGGGCCGGCCACACCGCGGCCATCATGGCGCAGTTCAAGGCTCAGGACGCCGCGGTGCGAGATCTGCTGACGAACGGCGCCTCCGGCATCGAGGAGGGCCGCGCGCTCCTGGATCGGGTGACGCCCGCGCTGCCAGTGCTGTTCGCGAACCTGGTGAGCCTCGGCGACATCGCCGTCGTCTACCGCCACGACATCGAGCAACTCCTGGTGTTGCTCCCGCAGGGCATCGCGGCCATGGCCGCGATCATCGTGCCGAGCTCCAACACCAAACAGGAGTACCGGGGCGCCCAGCTGGACTTCAACCTCAACCTCAACCTGCCGCCCCCGTGCACGACGGGGTATCTGCCGCCGCAGCAGCGGCGCTCACCCGCCAGCGTCGACGCCCCGGACCGGCCGGCGGCCGACCTGTTCTGCCGGGTGCCGCAGGACTCGGAGTTCAATGTCCGTGGGGTGCGCAACATTCCGTGTGAGAGCAAGCCGTGGAAAAGGGCGCCCACCGTCGACCTGTGCGAAAGCGACGAAGAGTACGTGCCGCTCAACGACGGCTACAACTGGAAGGGCGACCCGAACGCCACGACCAGCGGTCAGGGCGTGCCGCTGTATCCCCCGGGGCAGGATCCGCGGCTGCCGGCGCCGCGGGGCACCGCGCCACCGCCGGCGCCGATCGCCGTGGCCACCTATGACCCCGCCACCGGCGACTACATCGGGCCCGACGGGCGGCGCTACACCGAGTCGGACCTGGCCCACCCGCGCGCCAAGAGCTGGCAATCACTGCTCGTCCCGCAACCCTGAGAATTCGAAGGAGCACGATGACACACGACAACGATTCGGCGGCAACCGACGTCGCCGAACACCCCGGCCCGGCCGAGGCCGAAGAACGCATCGCCGACCACGATCCGGGCGAAAGCCGCCCACGAGGCAGGTTCACGCGCTGGCGCGAACGCGTTCAGCGGCGGCGGCTTTCGGCCGTCGGAACCGCCTTGGTCGCCGGCGGCCTCATCGTCGCGACACTGGCCGGCCTGAGCGGTTGGCTCGGCTACCGCGCCTACCAACAGCATGACGCCCAGGCCCGGCGCAACCTTTACCTGGCGACCGCCCGCCAGGGCGCGGTGAACCTCACCACGATCAACTACACCCGGGTCGACGCCGACGTGCAGCGCATCCTCGATTCGGCCACCGGCGCATTCCGGGACGACTTCGAACAGCGGTCCAAACCGTTCATGGAGGTCGTCACGGCGGCGCAGTCGAAATCCGAAGGGACCGTGACCGACGCCGGACTGGAATCCCAACGCGACGACTCGGCCCAGGTGCTGGTGGCGGTCGCGGTGAAGTCGAGCACCGCCGGCGGCGAGGAGGCGCCGCGGGAATGGCGGATGCGCATCGAGGTCCGATCGGTGGGCCCGGACGCCTCCGACGCCAAGGTCTCCAACGTGGTGTTCGTGCCATGACCGCGCTGAGCGAGGATGTGAAAGCCGCTGCGGCCGAGGCGGAACCGGGCATCGACGACACCGCGGCGCCCACGCGGGAAAGGCGCCCGGTCGCCTGGTCGCGGATCGTCGCCTACGGGATACTGCCGGGATTGGCGCTGGTGCTGGCGCTGGGCGCGGGTTACCTCAGGTGGTGGGCCGGGTCGTCCGCCGACCTCACCGCGGCCCGCGCCGAATCGGTGCAGGCCGCCCGCGACGACGCGGTCGCGTTGTTGTCCTATCGCGCCGACTCGGTGGACAAGGATCTCGCCGCGGCACGCGAGCGGCTGACCGGTGAGTTCAAAGATGCCTACGGGGAGCTCACCCGGCAGGTCGTCATTCCGGGTGCGAAGGAGAAGCGTATCTCGTCGGTGGCGAAAGCCAATGCGGCGGCGTCGGTTTCGGTGACCGCGAACCACGCCGTGGCGTTGGTGTTCGTCGACCAAACCGTCACCATCGGCGACGGTGCCCCCACCGACACCCAGCCCGTCGTGCGGATGACCTTGGACAAGGTCAACGGCCGATGGCTGGTTTCGCGCTTCGACCCCGTGTGATCCGAGGAACCGCGATGTCCGTGCCGATTCGCCGCCCAGCCCGCGCGCTGTCCGCCGCCGTCCTTCTCGCCGGGGCCGCAACGTTGGTGGCCCCGGCCGCGCACGCCGACAACAAGCGGCTCAACAGCGCGGTGGTCTCCGCCGTCTACACGCTGCAGCATCAGGCCGGCTGCACGAACGACGTCGTCAGGAACAACGCGCTTACCCTGGCCGCCGAATGGCATGCCGAAGACATGATCGCCAACCGAAACATCAACGGCGACAATGGCTCCGACGGATCGACGCCGCAGGACCGCGCCAACGCCGCCGGCTTCCGCGGCAGGGCGGCCGAGACGGTGGCCATCAACTCGGCAATCGCGATCAGCAGCCTCGAATTGGTCAACCAGTGGTACTATAACCCCGACGACATGGCGATCATCCGCGACTGCGCCAACACCGCGATCGGGGTGTGGTCGGCCAACAGCGTGGACCGCACCGTGGTGGTGGCGGTGTACGGGCAGCCGGATCCACCCAGGCGTTAGGCGCGGTCAGTCTTCAGGTGACCTGTAGCGTATCCGCGGCTTGGGTCGCGATCTCGCAGACGCACACGGAGGCACCGCGCCGCCATGGCCCGAACTGGGTGCCCCGCCTGCGCATCAGGTGCTGGGCGTAAACCTTGTCGCGCTGATCACGCGAGAACGCGAAGTCCAGGTTGACGGGCAGCCCCGCCCAATCCACCCGGTCGGCGGCCGGCCCCTCCGCCGCGTCGGCGTTCCGCAGGCGGCATTGCAGCCGGCAGCCGTTCTCGAGGACCCGATCGGGTCCATCACAATCCCGAGTCATACGACGACCCCTTCAGGTGCGCGACCTTCTGACTGCATCGTGCGACGCGGATGTTTCATCGGCGGATGCGCGATGTTTCCGCCGTATTACAAGTTCGATGTCAGCGGCGGATCGGCGCTAGTAGACGTCGCGGTGGTAGCGCTTTTCGGCGCTGAGCCCTTGCACGTACGCCTGCGCCGCGTCCGGGTCGAGGTTGCCGAATTCGGCCGCGATGTCGCACAGCGCGCGGTCGACGTCCTTGGCCATCGGGTCGGCGGTGCCGCAGACGTAGAGCTGGGCGCCGTCCTGCAACCAGCTCCACAGCTGCGCGCCGCGGTTGCGCATCAGGTGCTGCACGTAGACCTTTTGCTGCTGGTCCCGGGAGAACGCGAGGTCCAACTCGGTGAGAAAGCCGTCGTCACGCATCTGTTCGAGTTCGTCGCGGTAGTAGTAGTCGGTGGCGGCATGTTGCTCGCCGAAGAACAACCAGTTGGGTCCGGTGTGGCCGAGCGCGCGCCGCTCCTGCAGAAAGCCGCGGAAGGGCGCGATGCCGGTGCCCGGACCGATCATGATCATCGGCGTGTCCGGGTCGCTCGGCGGGCGGAAATTGCTCGACGACTGCAGGTACACGGCGACTCGATCGCCAGGGGAACGGTCGGCGAGGTAGGTCGAACACACCCCGCGGCGCGGGACGCCCTGGAAGTTGTAGCGCACCGGTGAGACCGTCAGGTGAACCTCGCCCGGGCACTCTTTCGGGCTCGATGAGATCGAGTACAGCCGCGGCTGAAGGCGTTTGAGCACTCGCAGCCACTCGTGGGCCGACGCGATGACCGGCAGCTGCGCCAGCAGGTCGATGGATTGCCGGCCCCACGACCAATCCGCCAGGGCGCGCTTGTTTTCCGGCTTCAGCAGCTCCGCGAGTTTCGCATCGCCCGTGCGCTCCTGCACGAACCGCACCAGGTCCCGGCTGATGTGGGCGATTTCGATGCGCTCGGTCAGCGCCGAGCGCAACGACATCAGCCCGTGCTCGCCGACCTCGACGGGTGTCTGCGCGTCCAGCCCGGTGACGGACAGCCATTCGTCGACCAGCTGGTCGCTGTTGCGCGGCCACACCCCGAGCGCGTCACCGGCCTCGTAGGTCACGGTTTCTTCCGGCAGGTCGAAAACCAAGTGCCGCACGTCTTTTGCCGATTTCGGCCGACTCAGCACGGTGTTGCGGACCATGCCGGTGATCAGCGGATGCTTCTTGCTGTACGTGCTCGGCGCGGGCGGGCCCGGGCGCGACGGCGCCACCACCGTGGAGGCGCGGGCCGGCGCCGCCGCCCTGCCGTCGCCACCGACGGAGGTGGGGGTCCGGGTCAGGGCGTCGATGATGTCGCCAAGCCACTTCGCCGCGGAGTCGTCGTAGTCGGGTTCGCAGTCGACCCGGCCGGTGAGGCGGGTCGCGCCCAGCTCGGCGAGCCGCGCGTCGAGATTGCGTCCGTGGCCGCAGAAGTCGTCGTAATTGGAGTCGCCCAGCGCGAGCACGGCGTAGCGGGTATCGGTGAATCGCGGCGCGGTCTCGGACGTCAGCGCCCGCCACAGGCCGGCACCGTTGTCGGGCGCGTCGCCGTCACCGGTGGTGCTGGTGATGAGCAATAGCTCCCGCGTTTTCGTCAGCTCGGCCACCGGGAAGTCGTCCATGCTGTGCAATGAGACCGGCAGCTTGGCGTCGGCCAGTCGGGCGGCGATGTCGGCGGCGAGCTCCTCCGCAGTCCCCGTCTGCGACGCCCACAGCACCACGACGGGAGCGCGCTCGGGCGCGGGTGGGGGGCCGGCCGGCGCGACGGGCGGCTGCCCAACGGCCGGCGCCGGAGCCGATGGGGGCGCCACGGGCAGCGCCACCGGCTTGGGTCCGTCGGCGCGCGAGAACAATCCCGCCAGTAGGCCGTCCACCCACAACCGGGTGCCGGAATCGAACGGCGCGCTCGGCGGCAAGGTCGGCACCCCGGCGGCGCGGCGGCCGGCGTCCGAGCGGAGCCCGGTCAGCATCCCGGCGAGGTAGGCGCGGCCGAGTTCGTTGAATTCCGGCTTGGGCAGTGTTGTGACGCCGAGCAATTCGCCCAGGGTGTCGAGTTGGGGCACGCTGATTTCTCGTACCTCCCTGGCCGCGGCGTCCGGTGCGTCGGTGTTCGCCGTCGTCGTGGTGTCCGGATCGGGTTGGGAGACAGCTACTTTCGTCAAGGTGACGGCGCACGCCTTGAATTCGGGCTGGTTCGAGATCGGGTCGACGGCGTCGTTGGTGACGGCGTTGATCGACAGGTACTCGCCGAAGGCATCGTTCCAGTGGAACGGCGCGAAGCAGTTGCCCGGACGCACCCGATCGCTGACGACCGCGGGCAGCACCGCGCGGCCGCGGCGAGAAGCGATTTCGATCGGATCGTCGTCGGCGATATCAAGCCTCGCGGCGTCGTCGGGGTGGATCTCGACGAACGGTCCGGGGTTGAGCTTGTTGAGCTTGGCGACCTTGCCGGTCTTGGTCATGGTGTGCCATTGGTGCGGCAGCCGGCCGGTGTTCAGCAGGAACGGGTAGTCGTCGTCCGGCATCTCCTCGGGCAGCAGGTGCGGGCGGGCGAAGAACGCCGCACGGCCGCTCGGGGTCGGAAAGGCCAGTCGCGGCACCGTGCCGTCGTCGCGGACCAACTGTGATTGGCTGACACCGTCGTTCAGATAGCGGATCGGGTTGCGATCGGCCTCGCTGTCCGGCGCGCACGGCCACTGCACCGGACTCCGGCGCAACCGCTCGTAGCTGATCCCGCGCAGGTCATAACCGGTCTTCGGGTTCGAGAACCGCTTGATTTCCTCGAAGACCTCCTCGGCGGAGTCGTAACTGAACGCCTCCGAAAAGCCCATCTCGCAGGCGATCCGGGCGATGATCCGCCAGTCCGGCATCGCGTGACTCGGTACGGGGACCGCCGGCTGGAACAGCGTCATGTTGCGCTCGGAATTGACCATCACCCCCTCGGACTCCGCCCACAGGGCCGCCGGCAATAACACGTCGGCGTATTCGGCGGTCTCCGTCTCGAGGAACGCGTCCTGGACCATCACCAATTCGGCGCGCTCCAGTCCGGCCAGCACCGTCTTGCGGTTGGCAACGGAGGCAACGGGATTGGTGCAGACGATCCAGCACGCCTTGATCTGTCCGGCGGCCATTCGGGAGAACATGTCGATGGTGCCGGTGCCGACCTCGGTGCGCAGCGTTCCGCGGGGGACGCCCCACAGGTCTTCGACGAACTCGCGGTCCTCGGCCGAGGCGACCGACCGCTGCCCCGGCAGGCCGGGTCCCATGTAACCCATCTCGCGGCCACCCATCGCGTTGGGCTGCCCGGTGAGGGAGAAGGGACCGCTGCCGGGCTTGCAGATGGCCCCGGTGGCCAGATGCAGGTTGCAGATGGCGTTGGTGTTCCAGGTGCCGTGGGTGCTCTGGTTGAGCCCCATCGTCCAGCAGCTCACGAAATTGTCGGCCTCGCCGATCATCTGGGCCGCGGCGCGGATGTCGTCTTCGGGGATGCCGGTCATTTCGCTGACCTTGTCGGGGGTGTACTGCGCCAGGAAGCTGGGCATCACCTCCCAGCCCTCGGTGAACTCGGCGATGAATTCGGGGTCGGTGTGGCCGTTCTCGACGATCAGGTGCAGCAGGCCGTTGAGCAGCGCCAGATCCGACCCCGGGGCGATCTGCAGGAAGAGGTCCGCCTTGTCGGCGGTCGCCGTGCGGCGCGGGTCGACGACGATCAGTTTTGCGCCGGCCTTGACGCGGTCCATCATGCGCAGGAAAAGGATCGGGTGGCAGTCCGCCATGTTGGCGCCGATGACGAAGAAGACGTCGGCGTGTTCGAAGTCCTGATACGAACCCGGGGGGCCGTCGGCGCCCAGCGAAAGCTTGTAGCCAGAACTCGCACTGGCCATGCACAGTCGCGAGTTCGACTCGATCTGGTTGGTGCCGATGAAGCCCTTGGTCAGCTTGTTCGCCAGGTACTGCGCCTCGATGGACATCTGGCCGGACACGTACATCGCGAACGCGTCCGCGCCGTGTTCGTCGATGATCGCCCGTAACCGTCTCGCGCACTGGGTGATCGCCTGATCCGTGTCGATGGCCTGCAGCGGTTCGCCGCGATCGGTGCGCACGTACGCCGAGTCCATGCGGCCGGGGGCGCCCAGCATGTCCGCGGTGGTGGCGCCCTTGGTGCACAGCCGGCCGAAGTTGGCCGGATGTTCTTTGTTGCCAACCGACTTGGTGACGTGACCGCGACCCGTTTCCGGGTCCGTTGTGATTTGCAACACCATGCCGCAACCGACGCCGCAATACGCGCACATGGTGTTCACGGCGTTGTCCTCCGCCATGGACTCCGTGGCCACGCTCACGTCCCTCCGTCGAGTGCGTACGGGTTAGCTCCGTATCGAGTGAGTTCATTGTGGAGCAGGCATGTTTCGCCGCCGCTCCCCGAAATTTCCCCCCGTTTACTTTCTTCTCTCACCGGCCGACACGCCGCTGTGAAATCGCCGGGGGAATTCGCGGCGGGGGATCGCGTTACCGCAGGTCACCGTTGACCACCCGCCCCGCACGAGGTTACGTCGCGCACCCCGCACGACGCTTCTCAGAACGGGCTTTCCGACCAAACCGACGGAACATTCACAGTCTTCGCTAAGCTCACCGCGTGCGTCGGCTCACTGTGATCCTGCTGGTTTTGCTGGCCTGTGGTTGCGGCGGCAAAGCGCCCGCGCCACCGCAGGCCAAGCCCGACACCTGCAAGGCCTCCGACGGGCCGACCGCCGACACCGTGCGCCAGGCGATCACCGCGGTCCCCATCGCGATCCCCGGCACCATCTGGGTTGAAATCGGGCGCGGCCATACCCGCAACTGCCGGTTGTCGTGGGTGCAGATCATCCCCACGATCGCGAATGAGTCGACTCCCCAGCAGCTGCTCTTCTTCGACCACAACAGGCCGCTCGGGACCGCCACCCCGAACCCAAAGCCGTACATCACCGTGCTGGCGCCCTCGGATGACACCGTGACCGTTCAGTACCAGTGGCAGAAGGGAAATGATCAGCTGTGCTGTCCCAGCGGGATCGGGACGGTGAAGTTCCGGATCGGCCCGGACGGCAAGCTGCAAACCGTCGGTAAGGTTCCGAACCAATAGCGAGTCGGGCCAACGACTTCGACGACGCCGATCGGCTTCGCCCGTCAGCTTGTGACGGCGTCCGCCAAGTTCTCCGGGTGCAGCATCTCGGCGTAACGCAGTTGCTCGGGAACCCCGAAGCCGTCGACCAGTGTCGCGGCGTGCGGGCGCAGCGCCCGGCAGCGGTCGTTGATTCCCCGCGTGACGGCCTTGGCGCGCTCGGTGGACAGGTACCGGTGCTCGATATACCACGCCTTGTCGTCCTCGATCACCGACAACGCGTACAGGTCGCATAGGATCCCCAACAGCTCGCGGGCCTCCTCGTTCGCGCAGCCGTCGATCCCGGCGACGAACGCTTCGAGCACCACGCGGTCGATGTGGGCGCTCGCCGCGTGCAGCACGTGGTCCTGCACCGAGTTGAACGCGTCGAATTCCGACATCTCTTTGGATTTCGCCTGCAGGCGGCGCGCCACCGACGCCAGCAGGTATTCCTCGCGGTCTTCGAACATCTTGATTTGCGTGCCGCGGTTGAACAGGCTGCCCTCTTCCTCGCTGTCCTGGCGGGTGTCCACAATGGTTTGGATAATGGTTTCTGCCGCAGTGCGTTTGATGACGCGTTCACCGACGGTGTTGGCGGCGAAGCGCACCCATTCGACCGGGCTCATGCTCTTGATGTCGTCGGCGTACGCGGTCAGCAGTTCCTTGGCCACCAGCTGGGTCAGCACGTGATTGTCGCCCTCGAACGTGGTGAAGACGTCGGTGTCGCCGCGCAGCCCGATCAGCCTGTTTTCGGCCATGTAGCCCGCGCCGCCGCACGCCTCGCGGGATTCCTGGATCGCGCGGCTGGCATGCCAGGTGTTGGCGGCCTTCAGCCCGGCCGCGCGGGCTTCGAGCTCGCGTTGCTCGTCGGCGTCGGGTGCGTCGGCGCTCTGGACGTCATGGCATTTGCTGACCAGTTCGTTCTGCGCGAACTGCAGGGCGTATGACTTCGCGATCAGCGGGAACAGCCGACGCTGGTGCACCAGGTAGTCCATGATCAGCACCTCGGAACCGTCGTCGGGGGCGTTGAACTGCCTGCGCTGCAACGCATATCGGGTCGCGATGTCCAGTGCCACCCGGCCGGCGGCGCCGGCGCTGCCGCCCACGGTGATCCGGCCGCGGACCAAAGTGCCCAGCATGGTGAAGAAGCGGCGGTTGGGGTTCTCGATTGGCGAGCTGTAGGTGCCGTCGGGTGCGACATCGCCGTACTTGTTCAACAGGTTCACCCGCGGGACGCGAACGTGGTCGAACACGATGCGGCCGTTGTCCACTCCGGGCAGCCCGCCCTTGTATTCGCAGTCCGAGGTGGTGATCCCAGGCAGGTCGTTGCCGTCCTCGTCGCGGATCGGGACCAGCACGCAGTGCACGCCGTGATTGACTGGCTTGCCGTCCTCGGTGGTGATCAGTTGCGCGAAAACCGCTGCCATGGTTGCGGTTTCGGCCGCGCCCCCGATGTAGTCCTTGCGCGCCGACGGGGTGGGGGAGTCGATGACGAACTCCTGCGTCTCGGCGTCGTAGGTCGCGGTGGTCTCCAGCGACTGCACGTCGCTGCCGTGCCCGGTCTCGGTCATCGCGAAACAGCCGCGCAATTCCAGGCTGATGATCTTGGGCACGTAGGTCTCGTGGTGGCGCTCGGTGCCCAGGTTCTCCACGGCACCGCCGAACAGCCCCCACTGCACCCCGGCCTTCACCATCAGCGAGAGGTCCGACATCGCCAGCATCTCGATCATCGTGATCGCCGCGCCGACGTCGCCGGTGCCGCCATGTTCTTTGCGGAAGCTGTCGGCGGCCGCGCCGAACGCCGCCATGATCCTCATCTGCTCCGCCACTTTGGTGCGGGCGATCACCGTGTTGGGGGTGTAGTGCGGGCGGAACAGGTCCTCGGTCAGCGTCGTCCGCATCCGGTTTCTGACGTCACGCCACCGGCCGTCCAGCGCGTTGCGGAGATGTTCTGCGGTGCTTGTCTTTTGTGGCGCCATAAGCCGACAGTAATGCGCGGCTCGCGCCGCGGGGAACAAGAACGACGGTTCAGGTGCCGCGGACCGGTGGGCGGTGCTGGCCGGGCAGCGGCGAGCGCAGCCGGTAGAGCGTGAACCCGGCCGCGACGGCACCGAACAGGCCGAGCATCACCATGTCGAAGACCCACCAGCCGCTGTAGTGGGTCCACGTCAAGACGTTGGCGGCCAGCGCGTCGGTCCTGCGCAGATTCACCGTGGACGCCGAGGCCGCGAAGCCCCACTGGGCCGGGACGAACCAGCTGATCTGCTGCAACCCCCACAGGCTCACCAGCTGCACCAGGCTCCCGTTGAAGAGCGCGGACGCCAGGATCACCGGGACCACCAGCGGTAGGACTTGCCGGAGCGCGGTGCCCAGCGCCGAGAGGGTGAGGCCGATCACCGCGGACACGATCGCGGTGGCCGCCGCGGTGACGTAGAGCTCGACCGTGGCGTTGCGCAGCAACGCGGCGTCGCCCGCCGGTCCGCCCCGCACGGCGACGACGATCGCGAACATGACGGCGGTCCACAGGGCGGCGGCCAGCGCGTACACCGTGAGCTTGGCGGCCAGGTAGGCCGGCGCGGACAGTCCTACCTGTTGTTCCCGGCGGAAGACGCGGTGCTCGAGGACCAGGGCGCGGATGGTCAGGGCCGTGCCCAGGATCACCGCGCCGACGTTGAGGGCGGCGAGGATTTCGATGGCTTCGTGCCCGTTGGCGCCGCTCGGCCCGGGCCGCGTCAGGCCTGCGTCGCCCGGGATCAGCAGCGTCAGCCCCGCCAGCGCGAACGGCAGGATCGCCAGGAACGCGAAGTAGCTGCGATGGGCCAGGAGCAGGCGGACCTCCCGTCGGGCCAGCAACCGGATCTGGCGGTGCCGGGGCAGCCCGGCCGGCGGCGTCCACGGCGCGGCGACCTCGGGCGGGGCGGTCAACGGCTGCGGCCGCGCGCGGAATGCGGCGTGCGTTCCGTCGGGATCGGCGCCCACCCGGGCGAGGACCTGCGACCAGTCGGTGGCGCCCATGGCGGATCCGGCGTCGAGGGGTGTGCCCAGGTACGCGACCTTGCCCGTCCCGGTGAGTACCAGCACCTGATCGCACGTGTCGACGTCGGTGAGCGACGCGCGCGCCGAGATCGCGACGACGACGACACAGCCGATATTGGCCTGGCGCCGCAGCACCGCCATGACGTGGCGCTGTTGCGCCGGGTCCAGCCCGGCGGTGGGTTCGTCGACCACGAGCAGGCTCGGCCGGGTGATCAGCTCGATCGCCAGGGCGGCGCACCGGCGCACCTCGGGGGCGAGCTTGCGGATCCGGGTGGCGCGGTGCGGCGTCAGGTCGAGCTCGTCGAGCACCTGGCCGACAACCCGCTCGCGCTGCTCGGCCGAGGCCTCCGGTGGCAGCCGGACTTCGGCGGCGTACTGCACGGCCTGTTCGACCGTGAGCTGGCGGTGCAGCCGGTCGTCACGCGCGACGATCCCGATGCGGCTGCGCATGGCTTGCAGTTCGGCGTGCACGTCGTGCCCATCGACGGTGGCGCGCCCGGAGCTGGGTGCCCTGGTGCCGGCCAGCACGGCCAGCAGCGCGGAATTGCGCGCGGCGGAGGGCCCGATGACGGCGGTCATGGTGCCCGGACGGGCCCCGAACGAGATGTCCGACAGGATCTGCCGCCCGTCGACGGCAAGGCCCAGCTGGTACGCCGTCACCCCGGTGGTGCGCGCCGCGGTTCGCAGCGGCAGACGGAAGGTGGAGTTGGCCTCGTCGCTGCGAATGGAGGGGCGCTGGGCGCGCAGCTTCGAGGTGATCACCCGCTCGATCAGGCCCGGGCCTTTTGGTTGTTCGGCCGGTGCGACGGGCGGGTGCGTCGGTGCGACCGGTGGCTGAAAGGGAGGGAGCGCCGCGGGATGCGGCGTTACTGGCGGGGGTGGGGGCGCCGGGGTCGGTGGGGGCGCCACCACGGGCATGCGCTGGGTGGCGCTTTGGGTGGGGACCCGCGGATCGGGCCCGCCGGGCGGCGGGTGTCCCGGTGCGGCGGGGGCGGGCGCGAGCTGGAAAATCAGCCGCGGGCCGTGCTGGGGATCGCCGATGGTGATCCCCAGGCCGTCGCGGATCTCGACCGTCGGCACGCGAAATCCGTCGAGGAAGATGCCGCGGTGGCTCAGATCGATGGCCACCCATTGGGCCCCGGTGAACCGGAGCACCACATCCGGATGGGGCGCGGGCGGCGGCGCGGGACTTCCGAGGCGCTCCAGCGGGATGTCGCAGCCCGGGCCATAGCCGACGAGCACGTCGCGTCCCGGCGAAAAGACATACCTGCTCGGTCCGGCCCACACGGTCAGCGGGGAGGCCGGAACGGCCGAAGCCTCGGTCGGCATGGCCGCCACCTTTCGTCACCGGTCAGCTCGATTGGGTCTCGCCGTCAGGCGCCGGTCGCCCGTTCGGTTACGTGTCTACCCGCGCTCGCGGTCCGCTCTCCAGCATTGTGACGTTCACAGCGAGGTACGGCGGCCCGCGAGCGAGGTGGCCAGGGTGGCATCGTCGAGCAGTCGGCGCAACACGTCGACCGCTTGCATCAACACCTGGCGGTCACCGGCGTCGAGCAGCGCCAATTGGGGTTCGATCGCGGCGGCGCGGTCGGCCCGGACCGCGTTGAGGGTGCGCCTGCCCTCGGCGGTGATGCGGATGCGGACGGCGCGCGCGTCTCCCGGGTCGACCATGCGGGTCACCAGACCCGCTTCCTCGAGGCGACGCACCTGCGTGGTCATCGTCGGTTGCGAACAGTGATCGACGGCGGCGAGGTCACCGATTCGGGCTTCGCCGTGAACTTCGATGGTGGCCAGCAGCCTTGCCTGCGCGGCCGGCAGCGGCATCTGGATGCGCTGGGTGGCGAGGCGGTTGAGCCGCGCGACCACGGCGAGCAGATCGGCCCCCAGCCCCTGCGCTCCCTCGAGCTTTGCGGTGTCGACGACATTGTCCATGTATCCATGGTTGCATAGCTTTGCTAAGCGAGGGCTAAGCGACCAGGCGTGCCGCGCCAAAACCCTTCTTCAGCGGACACCCCCTCGCGGGACTGGCAGAATCGCCCAAGTGACCTTGCTGCGTATTCGGCAACCCGGGGAAGGGGCCCTGCGTCCGAATGAGTTGGCACAGGCCGCGGTCATGGGGGCCCTCTGCGCGGCGATCGAGATCCTCGCCGCGGTAATCCCATTCGCTCAGGGGTTGGGCGTGCTGGGCACCGTGCCCATGGGATTGCTGGCGTACCGCTACCGCCCCCGCGCCCTGATGGCCGCGACCGTAGCCGGGGGGGTGATCGCCTTTTTGATCGCCGGACTGGGCAGCCTGTTCATGCTCGTCGACTGCGCCTGGGTCGGCGGACTGTGCGGAATCGTCAAGCGCAAGGGCCGGGGCACGCCGACGGTCGCCTTCTTGTCGTTGATCGCCGGAGTCCTGTGGGGCGCCGGGTGGGTCGCGGTCCTGGCGGTGCTGACGCGGCTGCGGCAGCTGTTCTTCGACGTCATCACCGCCAATGCCAACGGGGTCGCGGCATTCCTGAATTGGGTACAGCTGCCGGGCGTGGGCGACGCTTTGAAGCGATACGTCGCCAACGGGATACACCACTGGCAGCTACTGATTTTCCCGTACATGGTCTTGTTGGTCGTCATCGTTTCGTTCATCAGCTGGTCGGCGCTGTCTCGCCTCCTGGAGCGGATGCGCAAGATTCCCGACGTGCACAAGTTGGACGTCTCCGAGGGTGCTGGCAGTGCTCCGGTGGGGCCGGTCCCCGTGCGGCTTGACAAGGTGTCGTTCCGGTATCCCGGCGCCGACCGGGACGCGCTGCGCGAGATCAGCCTCGCCGTCCAGGCCGGCGAACACATCGCCGTGACCGGGGCCAACGGTTCGGGCAAGACCACGTTGATGTTGATGCTGGCCGGCCGGGAGCCGACGTCGGGAACCATCGACCGCCCCGGCGCGGTGGGGCTGGGCGAAATGGGCGGCACCGCAATTGTCTTGCAGCACCCCAAAAGTCAAGTTCTGGGCACGCGCGTCGCCGACGACGTGGTGTGGGGTTTGCCGCCGGGGGCGGAGATCGATGTGGGCGGATTGCTGCGCGAGGTCGGGCTCGAGGGACTTGCCGAGCGCGACACCGGCAGCCTGTCCGGCGGAGAGCTGCAGCGCCTTGCGCTCGCGGCGGCGCTGGCGCGCGATCCGGCGTTGCTCATCGCCGACGAGGTCACCACGATGGTCGACCAGCAGGGGCGAGATGCGTTGCTGGGCGTGCTCTCTGGTCTCGCGAAACGCCACCAGAGCGCGTTGGTGCACATCACCCATTACGACAACGAGGCCGCCTCCGCCGACCGCATCATCACGCTCAGCGATTCACCGGATAACACCGCCAAGGCCGAGGCCCCGGCCACCCACGCCCAGGCGCCTCACGTCGCGGCCCCGTCGCGCACGCCGGTGCTCGAGCTCGTCGACGTCAGCCACGAATACGCCAGCGGCACACCGTGGGCCAAGGTCGCCCTGCGCGATGTCAGCTTCGTGGTCGAGCAGGGTGACGGGGTGTTGATCCACGGCGGCAACGGGTCGGGCAAATCGACCTTGGCGTGGATCATGGCGGGGTTGACGACTCCGACCAGCGGTACCTGCCTGATCGACGGCGAGCCCACCCACGAGCACGTCGGGGAGGTCGCGCTCTCGTTCCAGTCGGCCCGGTTGCAGCTGATGCGCGACCACGTCGACGCCGAAGTCGCTTCCGCAGCGGGCTTTTCGCATCATGACAAAGATCGGGTGGCCGAGGCGCTGATATCGGTCGGCCTGGACCCGGCGATGGGCACGCGGCGCATCGATCAACTCAGTGGCGGCCAGATGCGCCGTGTCGTGCTGGCCGGGCTGCTGGCCCGTTCCCCGCGGGCGCTCGTCCTCGACGAACCACTGGCGGGATTGGACGTCGGCAGTCAGCGGGGCCTGCTGCGGCTGCTGGAAAACCTGCGCAGGGAACGAGGTTTGACGCTGGTGGTCATCTCCCACGACATCGTCGGGCTGGAGGAGCTCTGCCCGCGATCCCTGTATCTGCGCAACGGCGTGCTCGAGACGGCGTCGACGGCGGCGGGGGGCATGCCATGACCGCGCCCGCGGACGCCAAGTCGGCGAAGGGAAAAACACGGCGCACTCCCCGGCCGGTCGTCCTGCTGGTGCCGGTGCCCGGAACGTCGAAAATTCACGAACTGTGGGCCGGCACCAAACTGTTGGTGGTGCTGGGCGTCTCGATACTGCTGACCTTCTACCCGGGTTGGGCGAGCGTCGGGCTGATGTTGGTGTTGCTGATCACGGCGGCCCGGCTCGCGCACATTCCCCGCGGCGCGCTGCCCTCGCCGCGGCGCTGGATATGGATCGTCCTCGCGGTGGGCGGCATCACCGCCGCTCTCGGCGCCGGAAGCCCCGTGGTCTCGATTGCCGGCGTGCATATCGGGCTGGGCGGCACGTTGCACTTCGTGCGGGTCACCGCGCTGTCGATCGTGTTGATCGGGTTGGGGGCGATGCTGTCCTGGACCACCAACGTCGCCGAAATGGGGCCGGCGCTAGCCGCTTTGGGCCGGCCCTTGCGGTGGTTGCGGATCCCGAGCGACGAATGGGCGGTTGCCCTGGCGCTCGCGCTGCGCGCCTTCCCGATGTTGATCGAAGAGTTCCAGGTGCTCTACGCCGCCCGGCGGCTGCGTCCCAACGAGACTCCGCGCAGCCGCCGGGCGCGCCGGCGCCAGCAGGCGCGGGACATGATCGACTTGCTCACCGCGGCAATCGTTGTGACGTTGCGGCGCGCCGACGAAATGGGCGATGCGATCACCGCGCGTGGCGGAATCGGTCAGCTCTCGGCCGCTCCCGGACGCCCGAAGCTCGCGGACTGGGTGACACTGGCGATCACCGCCGCGGCCGGCGCCGCCGGCGTGGTCGTCGACTCGATCCTCCAGCTTCACTAGGCGCGAAGCCGTGCGCGCCTTCGACGATCCGGGCACCTGGACCGAGCCCGGGGTGCGCCACCTGGCGGCCGACGGGTCCGGAGGGCTTCGCCGGCGCTGATCGCCGAACCGGAAACAGGAGGCGCAATTGGCAGCCACGTCGGTTGGCCTGAAGGAGCAGCTGCTGCGGCGCCGCCCGGTGGTGGGCGCGCACGTCGCGCCCGGTGCCGCGGAGGGCCTCAAGCGCGGCATCGGCACCTTTCAGCTGACCATGTTCGGGGTCGGCTCGACCATCGGCACCGGCATCTTCTTCGTCATGTCCGTGGCCGTGCCCGAGGCCGGGCCGGGAGTCATCGTCTCCTTCCTGCTGGCGGGCCTCGCCGCCGGCCTCGCGGCCCTGTGCTACGCCGAATTGGCCTCGGCGGTGCCGGTTTCGGGTTCGTCGTACTCGTACGCGTACACCACGCTCGGGGAGGTGGTGGCGATGGGCGTGGCGGCCTGCCTGCTTCTGGAATACGGGGTGGCCACCGCCGCTGTCGCGGTCAACTGGAGCGGCTACCTCAACAGGCTGCTGAGCAACGTGGTGGGATTTCAACTGCCACATGCCTTGTCGGCCGCGCCGTGGGACGCGCAGCCCGGCTATTTGAACGTGCCGGCGATCGCGCTGATCGGGATGTGCGCGTTGCTGCTCATCCGCGGCGCCAGCGAATCGGCGAAGGTCAACGCCATCATGGTGATGATCAAGCTCGGCGTGCTCGTCGTGTTCGCGATCGTCGCCTTCACCGCGTTCGACGCGCACCACCTGCGGGACTTCGCGCCGTTCGGCGTCGCGGGCATCGGGTCGGCCGCGGGCACCATCTTCTTCTCCTACATCGGCCTCGATGCCGTGTCCACCGCGGGTGACGAGGTGAACAACCCGCAGAAGACCATGCCGCGCGCGCTGATCGCCGCGCTGCTGACCGTCACCGGCGTCTACGTATTGGTTGCGGTGGCCGCACTGGGCGCGCAGCCCTGGCAAGCTTTCGCCGGACAGCAGGAGGCCGGGCTGGCAACGATTCTCGAGAACGTCACCCACGGGAGCTGGGCTGGCTCGATCCTCGCTGCGGGCGCGGTCATTTCGATCTTCAGCGTCACGCTGGTCACCATGTACGGCCTGACGCGCATCCTGTTCGCCATGGGGCGGGACGGCCTGCTGCCCGCGAGGTTCGCAAAAGTGAACCCGCGCACCATGACCCCGGTGAACAACACGGTGATCGTCGCGCTCGCGGCCTCGACGTTGGCCGCCTTCGTCCCGCTGCAAAAGCTCGCGGACATGGTGTCCATCGGCACCCTGACCGCGTTCGTGGTGGTTTCTGTCGGAGTGATCGTCTTACGGGTGCGCGAGCCCGACTTGCCGCGGGGCTTCAAGGTCCCGGGTTACCCTGTCACGCCGGTCCTTTCGGTGGCGGCCTGCGGGTACATCCTCGCCAGCCTGCACTGGTACACCTGGGTCGCGTTCAGCGGCTGGGTCGTGCTGGCGTTGGTTTTCTATTTCGTCTGGGGCCGCCACCACAGCGCGCTCAACGACGAGACGGTCGGCGAGGTTTCGAGCGGCTCGCCGTGATCAGGCGCTCACTGACGCGCCGCGGCGGCGTTGGCCGCCGCCTGAGCGCGCCGTAACGTCGACGCGACATCGCCGCGGCCCAGGAACATTTCGTCGAAATACGGCTGCAGGGCGTCATTGCCCGCGGCAAACCCCGCGCCGCCGGGCGCCGCGATGCGCGGGCCGTTCAGCACGGTGAAGAAGGGCGTGACATCGACGCCCCGGGTGGCCCAGTAGTGAAAGTAGACCGGCTGGGCCGACGACACCGCGGGGATCGCCGCACCGTGGCGGCCCAGGTATTCGTTGCCCTGCCTGCTGCCCATCCAGGCCAGCACCCGGCGCACCGCGTCGGGATGCCGTGATGCCGCATTGCCCGCCGCGGCAATGCCGTTGGTGACGCTGACCCGGCCCGCCGGGCCCGACGGCATTAGCGCCACACCCCAATGGAAGCGGGCGTCGCGGGCCACCGGGGCCAAGTTGTAGGTACCGGACTGGAACAGCGCCATCCGGCCGGCCAGGAACTGGTTGCGGGAAAAGTCGCCGTTGTCGTTGGTGTCGGCGGCGGGAGGCGCGACGTGGTCGCGGTTGATCAGGTCGACCAGATATTGAAACGCGGTCACGGCCCCGGGATTGTCGAACGCGAACTCGTCGCCACGCTGAAACACACCGCCGGCCGACCCGATGTAGTTCAGGTAGATCCCCTGGGGGTCATTGGCCGCGTTGTATCCCCACTGCCGCACCCGCCCGGCGTCGAATCCCTTGCTATCGCCGCGGTTTCCGTCGGCATCGACGGTGAGCCGGGCGAGGACGGGCCGCAGCGTGTCCCGCTCGTCGGGACCCCATCGCAACGTGCTCAACTGGGCAGGGTCGACGCCGGCCGCGCCCAGCAGGTCGGCGTTGTAGTACAACGCGATCCCGGCGTCGGTCAGCTGCGGCACGCCCCAAAGCGTGCCGTTGCGGGTGAACTGCTCGACGACCGGTCGCTCCCAGTCCGACGCGGCGGTGGGGCCCAGCGCCGCACCGATATCCAGCAACCGGCCGCTGTCGGCGTACGCCGCGAGGTAGGCGTTGGACAGCCAGAAGATGTCATCGGCGCTGCCGCCCGCCACGTCGGTGCGCAGGGTATTGAAGTAGGTCGAATACGCCACCAAGTTGACGTGCACTTCGATGTCGGGATGGGCGCGACTGAACTCCTGGAACGATTGCCGATAGGCCGCGGCGATCTGATCGCCCCAGATACGCACCGTCACAATGGTCTTGCCGCCATGGGGCTGACCCGAGTAATCCAGCAGCACCGCCGTCGCCGCCAGCAACACCGCAACCGCCCCGAGCGCTCCGGCGACCAGCGTGGAAAACCGGGGCCGGGTCACTTGAGCCCCGAGACGACGATCGAGGCGACGATGTGGCGCTGGAAGGCCACGAACAGCACGATGAGCGGGGCGATGGCAATGGTGGTGGCCGCCATCACCAGCGTCCATTGGGAGTTGAACCGCGACTGCAGGTCGGCGGTCGCCACGGTGAGCACCCGCCACTTGTGGCCGCTCGTGATCACCAACGGCCACATGAAGTTGTTCCACTGCGAGACCACGGTGATCAGCGCCAGGGCGGCCAGGACAGGCCGGCTCGACGGGATCACCACGTGCACGATCTCGTCCAGCGTGTTGGCGCCGTCCAGGCGGGCGGCGTTGACCAAGTCGTTCGGGATCATGCGAAAGTGCTCGCGCAGCAAGAAGATCGCGTAGGGCGAGCCGAACATGAACGGCAGCACCAGCGCCCAGAACGTGTTGCGCAGGCCTAGCTGGGCCATCATGAGATACATCGGCACGATCGTGACCGTCGCCGGCACCATCAGCGTCGCGATGTACACCCAGAACAGCGCGTCGCGCCCGGGAAACTGCAAGCGCGCGAAGGCGTACGCGGCCAGCACGGAAAATGTCAACTGGCCCACCAGAATCACCGCCGTCATCAACGCGGTGACCGCCGCCGCGCGGCCGAACCCGGCGCCGGCGAGGTCGGTGAAGTTTGCGAGCGTCGGTGGCCGCGGCAGCTGCAGCGGCGTACCCGTGACGAATTGGTGCGCCGAGGTAAACGCGGTCATCAAGCCAAGGGTGAACGGCGCCAACGTGATCAACGCGCCCAGGGTCAGCCCGGAATAGATCAGCGCGTTGCTGGCGCGGCTAGGTGAGGTCATAGCTGATCCGTCGCCGAAAATACAGATGTTGAAGCAACGTGACGCCGATCAGGATCACGAACAGCACCACCGCCATGACCGACGCCCGGCCGATCGCCGCCGAACCGAACGCCTCGGCGTAGATGCGGTGGGCCACCAGGTCGGTGCTGCCCGCCGGCCCGCCGCCGGTCAGGGCGTACACCGTGTCGAAAACCTGTGCGGTGCTGACAATCCCGGTCACCAGCACAAAGAAGGTCGTCGGCCGCAACATCGGTATGGTGATGCGCCAGAACCGCTGCCACGCGTTGGCGCCGTCGGTGCGTGCGGCGGCGTGGACCTCGTCGGGGATGGCCAGCAGGCCCGCCAGGAACGACAGCGAGACGTATCCGACGTTGGTCCACACCACGACGGCCGACACGAGCGGCAGCGCGAAGCTAGGATCGGAAAGCCATTCGATGCTGTGTCCCAACACGGTGCTCACGGCGCCGTCGGTGGGAGCCAGGATCCACCGCCACAACACCGCAATCGCCAGCGGGGCGCAAATCCATGGCAGCACAAACACGGTGCGAAACAGGCCGGTGCCACGAAGCTGGCGGGCCAGCATCGACGCGGCCAGCAATCCCAGCGCCGTCTGCGCCGGCACCACGATCGCCACGAAGATCGCGGTGACGATCAGCGAATTGCCGAATGTGCCGTCGGTCAGCACCGACCGCCAATTGGACAGGCCCACAAAGCGCAGCGGTCCCAGCAGATCCCACCGGCACAGGCTCAGCCAGATCACGACCAGGATGGGCAACAGCAGAAAGGCGAGGACCCCGAACAGGCTCGGCGCCAGCAGCGCATAGCCCAGCGCGGTCGATCGAGGACGAATCCTGCGTGCGGCGCCGGCCATGGGGTAATTAAAGCGGGCGCTGCCGCGGTTTGGGGTGAGCGGCCGTTACGGTGGAGCCGTGACACCGAACCGGGGGATCGATGCCGACTTCCTCGGCCTGCCGCGCCACGAACTGGCCGACGCCGCGCTTGCAGCGGCCACCGCGGCCGGGGCCACGCACGCCGACCTGCGCGTTCATCGCATCACCACCGAGATCATCCAGCTGCGTGACGGCGCGCTCGAGACGTCGGTGATCAACCGCGAGGTCGGGCTGGCGGTGCGGGTGATCGTCGACGGCACCTGGGGATTCGCCTCGCACGCCGAGTTGGTGCCGTCGGTCGCCGCCGAGACCGCGCGGCACGCGGTGCAGGTCGCCACCACGCTGGCGATGCTGAGCACCGAGCGCGTCGAGCTGGCGCCCGAACCCGTCTACACCGACGCGACCTGGGTGTCGAACTACCGCATCGACCCGTTCGACGTCTCCACCACCGACAAGATCGCCGTGCTCGAGGACTACTCGGGGCGGCTGCTCAGCGCCGACGGCATCGATCACGTCTCAGCCGTGCTGACCGCGGTCAAGGAGCAGACGTTTTACGCCGACACGTTCGGATCCTCGATCACCCAGCAGCGCGTCCGCATCCAGCCCACCCTGGAGGCGGTGACCGTCGACCCCGCGGCGGGCAGCTTCGATTCGATGCGCACGCTGATCCCGCCGATGGGCCGGGGTTGGGAGGTCCTAACTGGCGACGAGGTCTGGAACTGGACCGACGAGCTGGCGCAGCTGCCGGCGCTGCTGGCCGAGAAGGTGAAGGCGCCCACCGTTGTTCCGGGTCCCACAGACCTGGTGATCGACCCGACCAACCTGTGGCTGACGATTCACGAATCCATCGGTCACGCAACCGAATACGACCGCGCGATCGGCTACGAGGCCGCCTACGCCGGAACGTCGTTCGCCACACCGGACAAACTGGGCACCATGCGGTACGGGTCGCCGGTGATGAACGTGACCGCGGACCGGACGGACGAATTCGGTTTGGCCACCATCGGTTACGACGACGAAGGAGTTGCCGCGCAGAGTTGGGATCTGGTGCGCGACGGGATCTTCACCGGCTATCAGCTCGACCGGGTGTTCGCGCGGCGCCTGGGGCATGAGCGCTCCAACGGCTGCTCGTACGCCGACTCGCCGCACCACGTGCCGATCCAACGCATGGCCAACGTGTCGCTGCAGCCGGCCCCCGAGGACATCAGCACCGACGAGCTCATCGGCCGGGTCGAGGACGGCATCTACATCGTCGGCGACAAATCCTGGTCGATCGACATGCAGCGCTACAACTTCCAGTTCACCGGCCAACGGTTCTTCCGCATTCGCGACGGCCGCCTCGACGGGCAATTGCGCGACGTCGCCTATCAGGCCACCACGACCGACTTCTGGAATTCGATGGAGGCCGTGGGGGGCCGGTCCACCTGGCGCCTGGGTGGGGCGTTCAACTGCGGCAAGGCCCAGCCGGGGCAGATCGCGGCGGTAAGCCACGGCTGTCCCTCGGCGCTGTTCCGCGGCGTCAACGTGCTGAACACCCGGACGGAGGGCGGGCGATGATCCGCCCGCAGCACGTCGTCAACATCGTGCTCGACGAGGCGACCAAGCTGGGCGGCGCCGACGAGACGATGGTGCTGGTCACCGACAAGGTCGAGGCGACCCTGCGCTGGGCGGGCAATTCGATGACCACCAACGGGGTTTCGGTGAGCCGCAGCGTATCGGTGATCTCCGTGGTGCGTCGGGGCGGCGGCGCGCGCATCGGCACGGTCGTGTCCGCCGAGGCGGATCCGCGGGTGCTCCCCGGCCTGGTGGCGGCCTCGCAGGAGGCCGCCAGCTCGGCGCCGGAGGCCGGCGATGCCGCGCCGCTGCTCGCCGATAGCGGGGTGCCCGCCGACTGGGACGCGCCGGTGCCGGGGACCGGGCCGCTGGTCTTCGCCGACGCGGCCGACTCCCTGAGCCGCGGCTTCAAGGGCGCGGATCGGCTCTACGGCTTTGCGCACCATAGCGTTTCGACGACGTTCCTGGCATCGTCGACCGGATTGCGGCGGCGTTTCAGCCAACCCACCGGGGCGGTGGAGATCAACGCCAAACGCGGCGACGCCAGCGCGTGGGCGGGCGTCGGGACACCCGACTTCGTCGATGTGCCAATCGATTCGCTGCTCGAGCAGCTGTCGACCAGGCTGGGCTGGGCGCAGCGCAGCGTCGAGCTGCCGGCGGGGCGCTACGAGACGATCATGCCGCCGTCGACCGTGGCCGACATGATGATCTACATGGCGTGGTCGATGTCCGGCCGCGGCGCGCAGGAGGGTCGGACCGCGTTCTCGGCGCCCGGCGGTGGAACCCGGGTGGGGGAGCGGCTCACCGATCTGCCGCTGACCCTGTTCTCCGATCCGATGGCGCCCGGCCTTGCCTGCACGCCGTTCGTCGCGGCGAGCAGCTCCTCGGAGACGCTGTCGGTGTTCGACAACGGCATGGAGATCACCCAGGTGGACTGGATCCGCGACGGTGCGATCAACGCGCTGGCCTACCCGCGGGCCACCGCCGAGAAGTACGACGCCCCGGTCGCCGTCGCCGCCGACAACCTGGTGATGACCGGGGGGACGGCCACCCAGGACGAGATGATCGCGGCCACCGAGCGAGGCCTGCTGTTGACCACGCTGTGGTACATCCGGGTCGTCGACTCCACCACCCTGTTGTTCACCGGACTCACCCGCGACGGCGTCTACCTCATCGAAGACGGACGCGTGACCGCCGCCGTCAACAATTTCCGGTTCAACGAAAGCCCGCTGGACCTGCTGCGACGGGCCACCGAGGCCGGTGCGAGCGAGAAGACGCTGCCGCGCGAATGGGGAGATTGGGCGACCCGCGCCGCGATGCCGTCGCTGCGGATCCCGGACTTCCACATGTCCTCGGTGAGCCAGGCCCAATAGATCCATTGCCGCCGGGCGGCACGCGCTCTAGCGTGTGACAAATGGCGGCCCCGGTTTCGGTTCGAGAAGACCAGCTCACGCGCCTGGTGGCGCTGTTTCCCGCGGCGCCCGCCGACGCGCGCATCGCGGCGTTGATCCGGCGGGTGTGCGCGCAGACGGTGTCGCTGCCGCCGCTGCCCTCGGCCGTCGAGGTGGGCGAGCCGGAATCCGACGCCGAGGCGGCCGTCGTCGACTTCGCCGAACAATTCAGCGCCGACGTCGCGGCGATCACCGCCGAGCAACGGTCCCGGTTGTCGAAACACCTCGGGGACCGCACCTTTGGGGTCGTCGTGCAGATGTACATCGCCGACTTCGTCCCGCGGGTGCGGGCCGGGCTGGAAGCGCTCGGGGTCGGCTCGCAGTACCTGGGCTGGGCGGCCGGACCGATCAATTGGGATCACACCACCGACCCGTCGGATCTGGTGTTCAACGACTTTTTAATCGCCGTGGCGCGAATGCGTGCGCTGGACCCGGTCACCTCCGAACTGGTGCGGTTGCGGGGCGCGGCGCAACACAATTGCCGGCTGTGCAACTCGCTACGCGAGGGCGGCGCGCTCGACGCCGGCGGTTCGGAAACGCTGTACGAGGAGATCGAGCGGTTCGAATCGTCGGGTTTGCTCGACGACCGCGCAAAAGCAGCGCTGCGCTATGCGGATGGGTTAATTTGGACCCCTGCGCACCTCGCCGCCGACGATGCCGCCGAGGTGCGCTCCCGCTTCTCCGAGGCGGAATCCGTCGAGCTCACCTTCGACATCATGCGCAATGCCAGCAACAAAGTCGCCGTGTCATTGGGCGCCGACGCCCCACGCGTCGAGAGCGGCACCGAGCGGTATCTGATCGACGCCGAGGGGCACACGGTATTTAGCTGACCGCGGCCGGTGTTAACCCGGTAGTCGATTGCCGCCCGCCGTTTAGCTGCGCGGACCGCGACGCCCGGCGGCAGGGCTCTGCGACGTTTGCGCCGCGACGTGGCCGGCGGGTGAGCCAGGAGCTCATCCGGGCGCGAGGGCACGAAATGTTAACCATTCGTACATCGACGCGCAAGCGTGCGTTTTCGCTGTGTGCGGGGGTCGTTGGATAACTTAAGCCCCGTCGCCGACACTGAAATGACCACTGAGACGTGACGGTAGCGAAATGGCAGCGTGGCCCCAGCCGGGTGGCCATGGGACGTACGTCATGAGCCGTCATGCCGATGGATTTCCCGGTTCGTTGTTTGCAGCATTCGTAGCTTGGGTTTGCGTCGGAGCCAATCGAGTTCCTGCGCAGAGGGAGGTTCGAACATGACAAGCACCCGTACCCGCTCGCGCATGCGGGTGTCGTCGGTCTGGGCTGCCGGTGTCGCGCTGGGGGCCTCGATGTTCGGCGGAGCGGTGCTTTCAGCGCCCGTGGCTTCGGCGACGTGCGACTTGAGCCCTGCGGATGACCAATACATCAACCTGCTCGCGCAGAACAACATGGTGCACACCGCCGAGTACAGCGACTGTCATGAGGCCGCCGAGGGCCGGTGGTTCGCCAACCAGGTGAAGAGCTCGTCCGATCCGTTCGGTCGGGCCAAAGAACTCGTCAACATGGTGACCAACACGACGCCGCTCAAGGCCGACAAAGCCGAGTGGGAAGTCGAGTCGGCGATCTATGTGTACGCGCCGGAAGTGATCCCAAAGATCAAGGACCAGGCCGCCAAGCAAAACTGGCCGACGGAGTCTTGATCCCCCGGGCCCGCGTCTGCCCTGCCTAACGAATATCCAACGGCCGCAACGGCTTTGAATTTGATCCGCTGTATTTGATGCTGTCAGCTAATTGAATAGCGGCACATTGAACCGCTGACGGCGATGCCGGACGCCGCCGTGCCGGTGGAGAAGCTCGTCGATCCCTGAGCGGAGCGGTCGCTCAAATAGCTTCTCGCGCTAGTGTTTTCAGCCTTCTTTGTTCATCCATTGTTTGTACTCCCGCCGTTTGTCGTGCTCTCTGTCCGTGTACCCATTGGTGTGCGACAGGTGGATCAGCAAATATCTACGCGAAGGAGTTCGAAAGATGACCATCAGACGTACACGCTCGTGCGGGCAGATGCTGGCGTTGGGGGCGGCCGGCGCCGTCGTGGCGACGTCGATGCTGGGCGGAGCGCTGTTGTCCGCGCCGCAGGCAGCGGCCGCCTGCAACATGACCCCGAAGGACGACCAGTACATCAACCTGCTTGCGCAGAACAAGATGATCCACTCCGCCGAGTTCAACGACTGCAACATGACCGCCGAGGGCCGCTGGTTCGCCGACCAGGTCCGCAGCGCTGACAATCCGTTGGCCGCCGGGAAACGGCTCGTGAACATGGTGACCAACACGACCCCGCTGAAGCCGGAGCAGGCTGAGTGGGAGGTCGAGTCCGCGATCTTCGTCTACGCGCCGGAAATGATCCCCGCGATCAAGGGACAGGCGGCACAGGCGTCGTCGCCCGCCTGAGTGCGTTTTGTCGATGGGCGCCACCGCGACGTGGCGCCCATCGCTGTGTGACCTGCCATGTGGGCGCCTGCCGCCCGACGGACACTGATTCCGGTCTTCGGCTACGGTTTCCTACGGAACTACCCCGTCGGGGGCGGTAGCTCAGTTGGTTAGAGCCGCGGACTCATAATCCGTTGGTCGCGGGTTCGAGCCCCGCCCGCCCCACTTCACGTTTCTGCAGGTAGAGGCATATTTTCGGCTCTGTCGCTGTGTGCCGCGTCTGCCTGAAAACAGCGCCGCGTCCACACCGCGTCCACATTCCGACGGCTTTTGATCGCCGGGCTGCCTTCCGGTGACCCCACTGGCCAGCCTCACCTCAAGCAGGCCCGCCAGCCACAGTCACCCCTCCTGCAGCTGCTGCAGCACCCTTGTTGCCAATTCAGCCGCTAAACCGCCCAAGTGCCGTACAGCAGCTAATAGCTACGGTAACGCCATTCCGCCGGTAATAGCTGTTCAAAGCCCTATCGCTCCGGCCGAAATCCCTTGTGCAGCAAAGCGCAACCTGCTTACCGTGGAGATGGCCGCTAAAGAGCGGCCGTTCACACCGAAGGGATAGCAATGACTACCGACAGCAAGGCTCGCACTGGCGCGCATTCATCCTTCTACTGCGCGTTTGACAGTGATCGAGAGCTTGGAGAGCTCGTCAGATGTTTCGCCGAAGATGGGCATTCGATTCATTTCACGCCCGCCTACACAGATCGCGACGGGGACCGGTGGTACCAGGTGGTGACAACGTTGCTTCCGAAGGCCGCGCAGGGTGGCGGTTTCCCGCCGGTTACGGAGTTGAAGCGCTAAGGCTTCTAGCCAGACTGGGGTCTCCGGCTTCCTATTGCCCGAATCGCGGTTCGATTCCGCGACTGGCACAGCACGCCTATCGCTTAGGCCAGCACCTTGACAACTTCACAGTGAACCCACCCCGGCATCTGCCTTCGCCACACACCCCGCGATGGCGCCCGTCAGGAGGTATCGGCCAAGCGCCCTACGGCAGATTCGACGCGCTTCAACATGTCCAGCTCGATTTCCTGCTGGAAAACGGGAAGGTCATACCACTCATCATCGATATCAACGTTGCCGTCCGACAGGATCACCTGGGCCTGATAGTCGCTGGCTGACATGGACCCCACGCGCGGCATTTGGAAGTCCCGTTGAAAAGGGCCGGATACGGTGCCGAATGTCAAAGCGAAGTCGTACCAACGCTTGTCGCGCAGCATAAGCACCATCGGCCACATTCGGACTGCACTGGGAATGAAGTAGGCACCGGGCAAATGGCCATCGCGTGGTAGCTGTAGTGGATAGCCCTGCAGAGGCGAATGCAGCTTGCCGCCCTCCACCCGGTACCACCGCCACCCGTGCGTAACACCCAGCAAGTCAAGTGGGTAGTGATCGCCACCGGACATGGCCCAAGTGGAGGGCAGCAACGACATAAACCGCGAAGGCATTAGCCGATGCGGTTCTCGCACGGCGGACTGGTACCGCGATATGAACCGTCCCGCGTTTGATGCGCACCTCTCTTCTTGGGAAGGTGCATGTCGTGGCGAGCAAGTACGACCCGGAGACCCGGGCCAGGGCTGTGCGTTTGGTGCTGGATCATCGTGATGACTATCCAAGCGAGTGGGCGGCGATCACTGCGGTGTCTCAGCGGCTGGGGATGACCGCCGAGACGCTGCGAAGTTGGATCCGTCGGCATCAGGTCGACGAGGGTGAGCGCGACGGTGTGTCCAGTGACGCTGCGGCGCAGATCCGCGCGCTCAAGCGCCGTAACGCCGAGCTGGAGCAGACCATCGAAATCCTCAAAGCGGCAACGAGTTTCTTCGTGCGGGAGAGCGACCCGCGCAACCGCCGCTGACAGCCACGGTCTGCGAGTTCATCGCCGAGAACAGGGACCGTTTCGGGGTCGCTCCGATCTGCCGCGTGCTCTCCGAGCACGGGATGCCGATCGCCCCGAGAACGTTTCACGCCTGGGCTACGCGGGCGCCCTCGAAACGGGCCCTGTGGGATGCCACGATCACGCAGATCCTGGCCGGCTGCTACGAGCCCGACGAGCAGGGCCGCCGCAAACCGGAGTCGCTGTACGGGTCGCTGAAGATGTGGGCCCATCTGCAGCGCGAGGGCATCCCGGTGGCCAAGTCCACGGTGGAACGGCTGATGCGTAAAAACGGCTGGCAGGGCGTGCGACGCTGCAAGAAGGTGCGCACCACGATCCCGGACCCGGCCGCGGTGCGGCCACCGGATCTGGTGGACCGCCAGTTCGCCGTGCCCGCTCCCAACCTGCTGCTCGTGGCTGACTTCACCTACGTGAAGTTGGTGACCGGGATCTTCGTCTATGTCGCGTTTGTCATCGACGCTTATGCCGGAGCCATCTTGGGGTGGGAGGCGTCGGCCTCCAAGCACACCCGCTTCGTCGAATCAGCCATCCGTCAGGCCGCCGCACTACGCCGCCGCCAGGGGCATCCGATCGACGGTGCGATCCACCACAGCGATGCCGGGTCGCAATATACGAGCGTGAGATTCGGTGAGACACTGAGTCTTTCGGGGATCCGACCGTCGGTCGGTAGTGTCGGTGACGCCTACGATAACGCGTTGGCCGAGACCACGATCGGGCTCTACAAAAACGAGTGCGTCCGAGCCGACTCCCCGTTCCGCCGCGGCAAGCTCAACACCGTGGGCGACGTCGAGTACATCACCGCCGACTACGTCGCCTGGTACAACCAGCAGCGCCTCATGCACCGCCTCGGACGCATCCCACCCGCCGAAGCCGAGACCCGCTACTATTCCCAACTCGTGACCGACCAATCGGCCGGCTCACAGAACCCCGAGGGTGCATGAAACTCGGGATGGTTCAATACCGGCCACCTTCCGACGGCGGGGCACCCCTTAGGCCCTTAGGCTCCAGACCTGATCCCCAGGAAAACTCGGACGCTTCCGAGTCCATGGCACCCCAGTCCATGGCGTGCCGAGGATTGTAGTCAGATACTCCCGGCATCGTGCGCACCTTCCTGAGGCGCGGTTGTAGCACTACGGTTCTCGACGCCGGCGAGGACTGCATTCGCGGTTGCCACCGCGACGATGACCGCCGACAGGTTGGCTTGCAGCCAATCTGACGGGGTCATCGCGGGATCACCGGCACGTCGTAGGTACCCGTGGCCTTGATTTGCGTTACGGATGCCTGGCCGCGACGGCGCACGCCCACTCCAAAGCCGCGCTGGAAAAATGCTCCGTTGATGGGATAGCCCGGCACCAAACCGGGAATGGTTCGCAGGCCTTGATATTGACGCTGCACGTGCTCGCGGAAGCCGATGGCGTTGTCAGGGCTGTTGGCTCCGTAGGTGGCGACCACGGCGAAATAGTCCTCAGGAATAAAGTCGCTCTGAATCACCCACACGGGACCGTAACTGCCCTGAACCTTCAGGCCGTTGTACGATTCCGGTGCCACCTGGCCAACAATCTCGTCAGGCGAGAAGTAGGCCGGAGCGCCAGCGGACGGAATGTAGTCGTGCTTGGCGATGATGTCCGGCGCGTTCTGCACGCCAGCTTTGAACGACGCCACCACTTCCGCCTGTGCGGGGTTCATAAGCGCCAAAAGCTTTGAGTTGGGTTCGGTTCCATACCCGTGCTCGGTGACCTGGCGGATAGCGGTTTCTAGGTCGCCGGAGTCGATAGTGTCGCTACCAGACACCAGGTAGTGCTGGTGAGCTGTGGCGAAATCCTTGCCTAGATACGCGGGCGGGACCATCGAATCACCGTTGTACAAACCGTAAACCGTGTGGCCCCACTCGTTAGTTCCCTGCGCAGGATCAAACAGCCGCTGCAAAATCGTTCCGGTGGTCAGCTTGTTGTCGGCTTCCAACGCATAGTTGGCCACCGCGCGGACTTGCTCGGCCGTAGAGTCCCTAAGGTACTTCCAGGTCCAGCGCGAAGCCTTGTCGTAGTCCTTGAACGTGTAGCCCATCAACGCGTAATCGGCTGGTGGGCGGATAGATTCGGGCTCACCGAACTCAGAAGCTTCCTCGAAGCTATCGCTAGACCGGCTCTGCGGGATGGCATCGGCGGTATTGGTCGTGTTGAACGTCAGAAGGCTTGTCAGGGCGCTGCGTTCGGCGTTCCAAGCCCTCACCACTGAAGCGACTTCGTCCCAGATGACATTCAGGTCTACGCCGTCGGCGGTGGTGTTGACCAGCACGTCGCCTTCGGTGGCGTAACCGCCTTCCGCGCCAAACGGCGGCAGATGCGTAAGCGACTGCAAGACATCGGGGTTGATTCGGGGAGTCGTAAGAGCACTCATTGTGCGAGCCTTTCCAAAGTTGTTCTGTAACACCAGGCTCGCAAGCGCGGCCCGGACTGAAAGGAATCTCAGCCGCGCCTGCGCTAGGTGCCGACTCACGCCGTACAGGAACTTACGCGGTCCATGCCGCCGCCCGCTGAGACCAGTTATAGCGCACCGGCATTCGGCGCGCACCACCCAATTTTGGGCGGGACGCGTGGGCTGGCGTGGGCTATCATGGGCACCAGCGACCAAGTGCCGCAGTCGATTTCGGAAACTATTGCCAGAGAGCGCATTACAATCATGACACGCACCGCGACCTTCGCTCAGTACCTCGACCTGCAAGAGGCTGTCAGGTACCTAAACTCCCTTGGCTTTGCTGCGGCCACGGTCGAAACCGTCAAGTATCACGCTTACTACACCGGCAAGCTGCCCCGTCCGAAGATCGTTGGCCGTAAGGCGCATTGGAGTCGCGAGTCGTTGGATGCGTTGGTGGAGGCGCTGTGATGACGGAACTGCCTGTAGCGCAGGTTGTTTCTGTCGACCGCGAGCCAGGGATTGTCCGCCTGGACGTGCTGTGCCCGTATTGCGGTGCGGTCCACCACCATCAGTGGCTAAACGCTGCAGTCAGATTCACGGCAAACGCGCCGTGCTCCACCGGTGCCGATCTACGCCGATATCACGTGAAGATGCAATCCCTGTCGCCAAGCAACCGCGACGATAACGCTTTCGATGACCCAGTACCGAATTGGGATGAGTAGGAGGAACACATGTCGGAGGACGGCAACGGCAAGTTGTATGACCAAAGCTTTTGGCACCGGCTTAACCAGATGTACGCGGAGACAGGTCAAACCTGTGTGATGCCCGACGACTGGGCAGCCGCGCAAGCCATGGACGATGCGATCTGCTTAGAGCTTCCGTACGACCGCGACCCTGTGGCACGGCGTATCGCCGGACAGGTCGTCAAGGCCCACAGCAAGGCCTGTGATGCGAGCAAGCGGCGATTGGTCTACGAAGGGTGGTGCCCTGAATCAGAGGCCACCTTGTATGTGTTAGGTCCTTGCTACGACTCGGCATACGCGATAGCTCTTCGCAATATCGAGCAGTTGCGCGAGATCAAGAAAGACATGCGGGGAGCTTGGCGCTGCGACACCCTCGTGAACCGGCACTGCGGCCGGAAAACTGGCGGTTCAAACGCGGAGTACCCCGTCGAGTTTCTGGCCATCAAGCGCGGCGAGTACATCTGCGTGTTTACTGCGTGCCATCACTGCCTGCTGCACATCGATATCGGTGCTGGCGTAGATGATCCCGATTGACCGGACCCCTTGAACTGGTCCACGGCGAACGAGGGGTCTGCCCCCGGTTTGGTTGACTCCTGACCTGTGAGGATTCGTCCTTGCTGGAAGGATCAACCTCGTGCCGAGACCGTTTCCCGCCGAGTTCCGAGCCGATGTCATCGCTGTGGCCCGCAAGGGTGAGGCGCCGTTGCGCCAGATCGCGAAGGACTTCGGGATTTCGGAGGCCTGCCTGCATCGCTGGCTTAAGATCGCCGACCGCGAGGACGGTGCCAACCGGCTGTCGCCTGCGGCGGTCTCTGAGGATGTGTCGGCGCAGCTGCGCGAGGCGCATAAGCGGATCAAGCTCCTCGAGCAGGAGGCTGAAGTGATGCGTCGCGCGGTCGGCTACTTGTCCCGGGATGCCAACCCAAAATGATGTACCCGCTGGTCCTCGACCTTGCCGATGACGGCGTGCCCGTCACGGTGACCTGCCGGGTCCTGGGATTTTCCACCCAGGCGTTCTACAAATGGCGCAAAGCACCTCTATCGCA
This sequence comes from Mycobacterium paraintracellulare, assembly GCF_000276825.1. NCBI lineage: Bacteria > Bacillati > Actinomycetota > Actinomycetes > Mycobacteriales > Mycobacteriaceae > Mycobacterium > Mycobacterium paraintracellulare. The sequence goes on from NC_016948.1 coordinate 2,044,817, forward strand.
GCGAGATTGGGATGATGCGCACCTGATCAACGCCGCCCGCGACATCCATGCCGACGACCCCGCATTCGGCTACCGATTCATCGCCGACGAACTTCCCGGACGCGGTATCTTCGCCAGCGAGAACCGTGTCGCACGGTTGTGTTCCCAGGAGCGCATCTGGTCGGTCTTCGCCAAGAAGCGAGGACTGAACCGCAGATCCGGGCCGCCAGTTCACGACGACCTCGTGCAGCGTCAGTTCAGCGCCCAGGCCGCCAACCAGGTCTGGCTGGCCGACATCACCGAACACCGCACCGATGAAGGCAAGCTCTACCTCTGCGCGATCAAAGACGTCTATTCCAACCGGATCGTGGGTTACTCGATGGACTCGCGGATGAAGTCCTCGCTGGCAGTGGCCGCCCTCGATCACGCCGTGGCGTTGCGTTCACCTGCCGCGACGATCGTTCATTCGGACAGGGGTAGCCAATTTCGCTCACGAAAGTTCGTCCATGCACTGTCGCACAACGGATTACACGGATCGATGGGTCGTGTCGGCGCGTGCGGTGACAACGCTGCCATGGAGTCGTTCTTCGCCCTTCTGCAACGCAACGTGCTCGACCGGCGACGCTGGTCCACCCGAGCCGAACTACGCCTGGCGATCGTGTCGTGGATCGAGCGGACCTACCACCGACGCCGCCGGCAACGCGCACTCGGCAGACTCACCCCGATAGAGTTCGAACTGCTCCACACACAAGCCGCAACCGCGGCCTGAAAATCCCACCCCGCGAGTCAACTGAATGCGGGGCAGTCCCACGTGTAACTCGTACGAAGAAGAAGGCCCGCGCTGTCAGCGAAGGTGACGATACCGAAAGCCAGAGCCGTTGGTGTGGATTGAAGGCACGCCGAAAAGGTGATGCCTCAACTGACCGCACCATCCCGCTTGCGCCATGGTTGGCAGACGATATGCGGGACTACTTGTCTCGAGTCCACCCGTTTGCCGGCAAGAAGCGTATTGCCCATGCGCCGCTGTTCCCGGGTAAGCGCACCCGCGCGGGTAAGGCGGCGGTGTCGGTAGAGGACTTCGATTGGGCCAAGCCGATAGTGGTGGACAACATCTATCACAACTACTTTCAGCCTGCCTGCAAGGCGTTAGGTCTTGGGAGCGTTCGGTTTTACGATCTGCGCCATACCTTCGCCACACTGGCGCTGTCGGCGGGGGAGCACTACATGCAGGTGTCGAAGTGGCTGGGGCATTCCAGTTTCGTGCTCACGCTAACCACCTATGCGGACTACATCAGAGAGGATGACACGGCAGCACCTAAGTTTGCGCGACCCGTTGCCGAGGTGAAGGAAAGGCATACGGTAGTGCCGTTGAACCGGAAGACGAACTAATTCTGCGGCTCAGACTCGCCAACGAAGAACCCTTTACCTTCCAGTGTTCTAACGACATTGCCGACTGATTGCAGGTAGTAGTACACGGTGGCTGCATCTATGGCGGTGTCTTCATGGGCCGCACGATTACGAAGGTTGCTTAGTTCCCGCATCGACCCGTACAAGTCCTCCGTCAGTAAGCCGTCACCGGCAAACCTGTTTATTATCTGGCGGAAGCCGACGTTGGGTCTCTCGTTAGGGTAGCGCCGCTTGTACTGGACTCGCAGTAGCGATTCGAAGTCCGCGAATGCCCAAAGAACCGCGGCCTTGGGATCGATCGCTGACACCTCTAGGTACCGCATGTAGCGTTCGTCAGTCGTTTCTTGTGGCAGCACAACGGTTCTTGGTGATGTTCCGGCGGTAATGGCTGGCATTCCCTTATCGCCGACAAGGCTGTCGGTGGATTCGGCGAGTTTTTCGACATCTTGCCTAAACTCGATAGATACGCCGGGCGCCTTCAGATTTGCTATCTCACCGATGCGTTCAACCAATGCCGTCGCAGCGGTTTTGATCTGCTTTCTCAGGAGAACAATTGCCCCACTTGCCACAGCGGGCCAGGCCAAGGCGCTCGACATCTGAACGACGAACTCCAGCCATGACATATTACTCGCCACCAGCCTCTGCCGGTGTTGCTTCGGGTTCGAGGTCACCCTCGTAGGGTTCTGCCGCGGCGCCTACGAAAGCAGTAGAGATACTAGCCTTCTTGGGCATCTCGTACACACTCACGAACATGTGATGAGTAAACAGTGCGATCTTTCGGGCCTCGTCTCGCGTTATGTCGGGAAGCTCATGGTTCGCCCGGTTTCCGATGTTCCTGATTTCCGTTGCAAGAGGCCCGTACGCGGCAGTAATGACTCCTCGGTCGACAAGGTATTGGACCGCCTGCGCAAAATTAATGTTGCGGGCCGTCGCCCCTGGGTCCTGGCTTCTCTCGTGCGTAAACACTAGGTGTAGCAACAGTTTACGGCATAGCATTGCCGACGCATTGTAGGCGCCGACAGCCAAACAGTCGCGCACCTCTTCCCATACTTTCTTCTCTGCGCTTGGAGTGCCATCAGGTGTTGGAAACTCCTTGATGCTAGGCGAAATTCGGCCGTATTCGTCGGCCACGGCACCAGTCCCGCAACTGACACAGAGTAGCCAGGCGTTCAGTGCATAGCCGTGTGAATAGTAGACTTCCCTTTCACGTATGGCGACGGTCAGCATATTTGGATTGTGGCAATTTGGGCACGTCGCAGCTGACCAAGCCTGCGTATCTGTCGCGGCATAGAGGTGATGGCCTCTGACAGTCGAAATGTTCTCCAGTATGTCCATTACCATGCCCTGATTCTTGGCTTAGCTGTTCGACGGCTGGATGCTACCCAACTGTGTGCGAGCAGTCTTGACGCCATGCAGTGTTGTGCGATTAATAACGCGGTATTCACGGTCTACTCAAGCCAAATCTGTTGTCCAACAGGCAATTTCCCTGCTAATCGGTCGGCCTTGTTCTGAGGCCGCAGCTGGTACGTCAGACCTATGTGGTGCAATGGGTAGTCCCAGGTGAAATTGATGCGCTTCTCAACGCCGTTCATTTCCCACCCGATGTGGGCCGGATTCTGCAACGATCCGCCTATCGGATTGATGGGATTGTCCTCGAAGTAGCCTGGTGCCCGCCAACCCGCGTCGTCAAACAACGTCAGCCCAAAACTCAGGTGCGCGAGATCAACTAACGCGCCGCCCATCCAAGTGCGGTCCTTATGTACGAACGGCCTTACACCCCACCAATGGCTGTTGACAACATCTATCGGCTGAAACGGGCAAGCCCGAAAGTCTCTGCTACGCGTTTCACCTGGCACCGCAATGCCCCAGTTTGCAGGCCAAGGCGTGCGATTTAGTAGCAGATCAATCGCCGCAGCCGGAAAACTGACCTCGCGGTCCTGTTGCTCCGCAAAATGTCCTGTCACAGCGTGATTCAAGAATATCTTGAGCACCCACCGTTGCATATCATTACCGGAGATAGTGATTTCTTCCGCTTCACCCCACTCTCCGGCACCAGCGTCGTACTGAATTGCGATGCGGCGCAGAAACGTTGCGAACGCCAGCGCGGCATCGTCTGCTGGATGCAAGGCCGTGTTGTGCGTTTGGCACAAGATGTTCGCCTTGAAGTTCTTTGGCGTAACGGGGTGGCCGACACCCTTGCCGGTTTTGTGCTGAACTGTGAAAGCCGGATCGTTTTCGCCGTACAGCTTGATGAGGCCGTGCGACACATAGTGTTCACCGGAAATCTTGGTGGAGCATCCGCCGCGCGCATTCGCGTAGCACTTCGGGTGTTGGTAGTCGTCGGTGGGTTCTGTCATGGACTCTGCTGTGCTTGTAGGGGCTTCTGGCTCGCTCCAGCGTAGGCGAACATCTGTTCGATGCAAGCTGACACGCCCTGTATTGCAACAACCGTCTGCAGACCTGCCCGCGTCCACACCGCGTCCACAAACGTGACCTAACCTGCTGATTTGCCGCAACCCGATAGCAGCCGCTGCTGGGCCCGGTTTTTGAACAGAAGCGCTGGAAAACTAGGGGATTGGAGCCGCTGCCGGGCAAATTTCGGACCCAGCTGAGTTTGCTATCTAGCCAGACCTAGGGGCTCATAATCCGTTGGTCGCGGGTTCGAGCCCCGCCCGCCCCACTCACAAAGCAAGGGTGGATGACGTCGGTTGGTGCTTGACATTTCGTCTTCGGGTGATGGCTGACAGTTACTTTCGGTCGTTCCTTGACACTGCCAAGATAAGGGAGTTAAGCGCACGTGGTCTGCAATTGGCCCCATGCTAAGCCGCGCATCTCTTTGTCCGGCGAACGCTGCCGATCAGGACGCGATGAACGCGAGCAGATCCGGGTTGAGCACATCCGCATGCGTGGTCGGCATTCCGTGCGGGTAGCCGGCATAGGTTTTCAATGCGCCGTTCTGGAGTAGGTCGACCGCTCGGGGCACCGCGCTGGTGAATGGCACGATCTGATCGTCGTCGCCGTGCATCACCAGGACGGGAAGGGTGATTGTGCGCAAATCCTCGGTGTAGTCCTGCAGCCAGGAAAACACGGTCTCATAGTGAGCGTGGGCGCTGCCGGACATGCCCTGTCGCCACCAGTTCGCGATGACCGCCTCGGACAGCTCTACCCCTGAACGGTTGAATCCGTAGAACGGACCCTCTGGCACGGCGCGGAAGAACTCCGATCGATTCCCCAAGACACCCGCCTGCACCGCGTCGAACCACTCCTGGGGTTGGCCGCCTGGATTGTTCTCGGTCTGCAGCATGCTTGGTGTCGGGGAGGACACCAGTACCGCCTTGGCGACTCGCTCCTGGTGGCGCGCGACGTAGCAGGCCACTTCCGCGCCGCCGGTGGAGTGCCCAATATGGACGGCCCCCCGCAGGTCGAGCTGCTCGGTCAACGCGGCCAGGTCGGCCACCCAGTGCTCCATGTCATTGCCGGTCCCGACTTGCTCGGATCGGCCATGCCCGCGCCGGTCGTGAGCGATCACTCGATAGCCCTGGTGCAGGAAGAACATCATCTGCGCATCCCAGTCGTCGGCCGTCAGCGGCCAACCGTGACTGAAAACGATCGGTTGGCCAGAGCCCCAGTCCTTATAGAAGATCTTGACACCGTCCGACGTGGTGATGGTGGGCATAGTCGTTCCTCCCGCAGTCGCTGTCGCGGGCGCCACCCGCGATCGAGTAGTTAGTTAACCGCAAGCCACAAGTTTTTCCTGCGAGCTGTCCGCAAGTCGACAGCTGCGAGCTGTCGCGTGCTCTCGTCCCACCGTTAGCTAATACGTTCGTACCGGCGACATACCGGCGACCGAGGGCGATTTGTAGCCGTACCGAAGGCGTAACCCGGCCGTACTGGCAACGCCCAAAAGCCCTTTCTTGCAGGCGTTCACTGCGAGCGGCTAACCCGTTTCGGCTGGTCGGCGGAGCGCCGGAAAAGGACTCATAATCCGTTGGTCGCGGGTTCGAGCCCCGCCCGCCCCACTCAGTTCCGCCGGTAGCTATTCGTGGTGCTCCGGCTCGATCCGGGTACTCTGCCGGATCAGCGATCGCGCCTGATGCAGGTGCTTGGCCGCCCACCGGCGATACGTCCGTCGAGCCCAGGACAGCCGCTCCTGCGAGCGCTCCGTACGGCGCACCAGCTCGAGGTCGACATGGTCAAGCTCCTCGGCTCCGATTTCGATTCGGTCGCGACCGTGGATGAACTGCAACACCAGCGCATCGGGGTCCAGCAATTCGCGCTCCCACGCCTCGTGGTCATCGAGGTCGGCGATGCCCATCGTGTCGGCGGCGTCGCGAAGCACCTCGCCCAATTCGCCATCGAGCAGTTGGCGAAACGCATCGGCGCCCTGGCGCGGATTGGCGATCATCCACGAGTGATACGCGTCCGGCACCCTGTACAGCGTCGCGTCGGCCTCGTTGGCGATTTCGCGCGCGTGCGGGAACGGCACGATCATGTCTTTTTCGGCGTGCACCACCATCGTGGGCATCCCCTCGTCGCGCATGGTGTGCAGCATCGGCGTGTAATCACCGGACTCGACGATGGCCCTGATCGTCCGGACGGCCGCGAGTGGATCACGCAGGTTGGGCACCGCCACCGCGGCCAGCACCCGGAAGTATCCGAGTTGCTCGCTGGGTGAGAGCTGCGTCGGGTCGCCCAGTGTGTCGCGGACAGCGGTGTAGGCCGCGCCCAACGCCTTGGTTGGGGACCTCACCAATTTCGGGATGGTCGTGTCGAACCGCGCTCCGGCCGCCGGGTCGAACAGCACGGCGGCGAGTACCCGCTCAGGCGCGCGTGCGGCCAGCTGGATGGTCATTCGCCCGCCCATCGAATGGCCGACGAACAACGCCTGCCCGATGCCAAGGGCGTCCAGCGTGCGCAACACCGAATCGGCGCGATCGGTGAAGCCGCACGCGTCGCTGGGCAGTCGCCCGGTATCTCCGTGACCGGCGGCATCGACGGCGACGACCAGGAATCCCATTCCGGCGATCCGGCTGAGCATCCGCAGATAGGCCTTCCGACTCAGCAGGAGCCCGTGCATGAACAACAACGGCACTCCGCGGCCGCCGACTGAAAGCCCGATCCGCCGCCCGTCATCGAGTTCCACGACGTGATGGCTCAGGCGGATCCGGCTTGGTGATGTTTCCGTCATGGCCACGGCGGAATTCCCGGCCGGCGGGGCGTCAAAACGGATTGCCGACAGGCCCTCGCTGGTCGCTGCCGGGGAGCGCAGGCTTGTGCGGCCGCAACCGGGGGTACTCGGCTGAGCAAGATGACGCAAATCCCGTATCGACGCACCGACGAAATCGATCCTTCTGTGCGCGTTTACGGGGCGCGGGTGCACAATCTGCGGGGTGTCGACGTCGTAGCGCCGCGTGACGCGCTGGTCGCGTTCACCGGAATCTCCGGATCCGGCAAATCGTCGCTAGCCTTCGGGACCATCTATGCCGAGGCCCAGCGCCGCTACTTCGAATCGGTCGCTCCGTACGCCCGTCGCCTGCTATTGCCAACCGGCGCGCCAAAGGTCGATGACATCACCGGGCTACCGCCTGCCGTTGCACTGCAGCAGCGCCGGGGTTCGGCGACATCGCGGTCGACGGTCGGCACCGTCACCACCCTGTCGAACTTGTTGAGGATGCTGTTCTCCCGCGCCGGGACCTACCCGCGGGGGGCTACGGAACGACTGGACTCCGATGCGTTCTCGCCGAATACCGCGGTGGGGGCGTGCCCCGAATGTCACGGGCTGGGACGAATCCATCGGGTGACCGAAGAGACACTGGTGCCGGACCCCTCGCTGACCATCCGCGAAGGCGCCGTCGCCGCATGGCCCGGCGCGTGGCAGGGCCAAAATCTCCGCGACATCCTCGTCACGCTGGGCTACGACATCGACAAGCCATGGCGGAAACTGCCTAAGCGGCAACGCAATTGGATTCTGTTCACCGAGGAGCAGCCGACCGTCGAAATCGATCCGAGCCAGCACCCCGTGCAAGCCGATTATTACTACAACGGCACGTTTTCCAGCGCCGAACGCCATGTCCGCCACACGTTGGCCAACTCCCATAGCGCGATGATGCGCCGCCGCGTACTGCAATTCGTCGACACCGTCGAATGCCCGGTATGCGACGGCTCTGGGTTGCGGCCGGAGGCGTTGCGGGTGACCTTCGCCGGCCGCACCATCGCCGACTACACGGCCATGCCACTGGGCGACCTCGCGGACACGTTGCGCCCGACGGCTTCTCGGACCGACGCCGCCGCCGCGTACGAGTCCATGACATCCGGCGAGCTGACGGAAGTGGCGACCATGATCGCCGCCGACCTGGTCGCACGCCTGCAGGTACTCATTGATCTCGGCCTCGGCTATCTCACGCTCAGTCGCCGGACCCCGACCGTGTCACCCGGCGAACTGCAGCGGTTGCGGCTGGCCACCCAACTGCGCGCCGGCTTGTTCGGCGTGCTCTACGTGTTAGACGAACCGTCGGCCGGCCTGCACCCGGCCGACGCCGAGCCGCTGCTCGAGGTGCTCGATCGCCTGCGGCGCGCGGGCAATTCGTTATTCGTGGTCGAGCACGACATGGACGTCGTGCGCCGTGCCGACTGGATCGTCGACGTTGGGCCCGGGGCCGGAGAACTCGGTGGGGGCGTGCTCTACAGCGGGCCGGTGTCCGGCCTCGCCGACATCGAGGGGTCCGTCACTCGTCACTACCTTTTCGACGGTGCCCGGCCGCCGCGTCGACAACCACGTACGCCGTCCGGGCAGCTGCGGATGCGCGGGATCTGCTTCCATAATTTGAAAGACCTCGACGTGGACCTGCCCCTCGGCGTGTACACCGCGGTCACCGGGGTGTCCGGTTCCGGCAAGTCGACACTCGTCGTCAAGGTCCTCGGCGATGTCGTCCACAGCCAGCTCGGCACCGGACGAGCGGTCGAGCCTGCCGAACCCGACGACGACGAAACCGACAGCGGGATAGTCGATCTCGATCATGACGCGAGTATCGGCGTGACGGCAGAGGGGGCCGAAAACATCAACCGGCTGGTATCGGTCGACCAGCGTGCGATCGGACGCACGCCGCGCTCGACGCTGGCGACCTACACCGGCTTGTTTGACGCCGTGCGCCGTGAATTCGCTGCGACCCCGAAGGCGCGCCGCCGCGGTTGGACGGCGGGCAGGTTCTCGTTCAACGTGGCCGACGGTCGCTGCCCCACCTGTCAGGGGGAGGGTTTCGTGTCGGTCGAATTATTGTTCCTGCCAGGCACATACGCCACCTGCCCGGCGTGTCAAGGAGCGCGGTACTCCGACGAGACACTCGAGGTTCGCTATCGCGACCGTACGATCGCCGATGTCCTCGCGATGACCGTCGATGAGGCTTCGGAGTTTCTTGCCGACGTCGCCAGCGCGGCGCGCAGCCTGACCACGCTGCAAGAGGTCGGGCTCGGATACCTCCGTCTCGGACAGCCCGCCACCGAGCTGTCGGGCGGCGAGGCACAGCGGATCAAGCTCGCGGCCGAACTGCAGCGACCCCGGCGCGGGCACACCCTCTACGTCCTCGACGAGCCGACCACCGGGCTGCACCCCGCCGATGTGGATCTGCTCGATCGTCAACTGCACCGCCTGGTCGACGCGGGCAACACCGTGGTGGTGGCCGAGCACTACATGCGGATGGTCGCGGGTGCAGATTGGGTGATCGACTTGGGACCGGGAGCCGGCAGCGATGGCGGCCGGGTCGTCGCGGCGGGGCCACCTGAGCAGGTGGCACGGGCCAAACAGAGCCGCACGGCGCCGTACCTGGCGAAGCGGTTGGCGCCGTCTGGCACCCAGTGAAGACGTTGTCTCACCGCGGGCTCGGCGCGGCGGGTGATCCTGGACGCCCGTAGCGAGTTGAGCGTGGAATCGGCGGCGTCGCCAAACTTTGAATGCCCCAAGAAGGGGATCTTCTCTCCGACAAGGAGTCCGACACGAAGCAGCGGGCGACCGACATCGCCTAGCCCCAGTGCGGCGGCACCTCGCTACCCGGGCAGTCCGCATACCGGCAGTTGACGTCCCGCACCCGCCTGGCGGTGACTTTGCCGTCGTTGTCGTAGCTGTATTCGACCGTGGCCTCCGCCGAGCGCCGGCAGTGCGGGCAGACTTCCATTTCGGTTTTGAAGCGCGCCATCATGTCCTCCTGGTCGCAATGCTATTGAAGCGCGCCCCTCGCCACGTGTCCCCGATTAGCTCCGCGCCGAGCGCACTGAAGTGAATTGCAGCGCCTTTTCGGGTGGAATAGGGGGACAGGGGACCCAGCGGAGGTAGCGTCAAAGCTGGTCAAAAGCACAAATGGGCGGGGCGATGCAGCTGAACTGGTTGAGCGTTGCCGATCTGATTGCCCAGGCCGGCGGCGATCCCTGGGCGGTCAACCGCAGTTTGCAGGCCGGCAACCCCTTTCAGATCTCCCAATTGGCGGAGGCCTTCCACGCGGCGGGCCGGTGCTCCACCGCCGCCCAAGAGGAGTTCGAGCAGGCCCGCAAGCGCTTCGATCAGGCCTGGAACCACCAGAACGGCGACCATCCGATCAACGGCTCAGAAGAAGTGCAGCGGCTGACCAAATCGCTTCGCCTGCAGACCGACCAGTTGCCCAAGATCGCCGCGGACCTGGAAAACATCGCCGCCATGCTGGCCGCCGCGCAAAAAGAGGGCTCCGCGGAGATCGCCACGCTGGAACGACAACTGCAGTTGCTGGACAAACTGATCGGCGCGGCCACCAAGGATCTGCAAGACCCCACCCTCGATGCGAAGAGCCGCCGGGCGCTCGAGACCTTGATCAAGGACGCCAAAGCCGACGCCGCCGATGACACGCGGGACGCCCTCAAGCAGATGAACTCGATCCGCGACACCTACACGAAATCGCTGCGTGAAGCACAGGCGAACGGACACCTCACCCCGCAAGATGCCGCCGCGGTCGCCGAGTTCAAGCCGGCGGGCTTCGGGGACGGGCAAGACGCTCCGCCCAGCGACCCCAGGATCACCGGACCGGCCGGCCCGCCCCAACACGAGCAAAACACCTACGACCTCCAAGACCAGTTCCAAGACGGCCAGGGCCCCACCTTTGGCGGCGACCCCCGAGACGGTTTCCCCCGCAGCCCGGCATCGGAGCTCGCGCAAGGGCCGCCGGGCACCCGCCCGCTGCCGACAGGGACCGCGCTGGGGCCCGACGGCCATCGCTACGCGTTTTTCAGCCACCCGGATGGGTCCGTGACCCCCGGGTTCAACGAATTCGCGACCAACGGGTCGGTCTGGGATTACACCGATCCCACCCATCCCGTGAAAGTCGGTGAGCTGCCGGGGATTTACCAGGCCAGCGGCGTTTACGATCCCGCCACCAACCAGATGGTGATCGTCGGCAACACCAGCAACCGGGTAGGCGACACCACCCGCGGCATGTGGGTGTCGGGACCCATCGATCCGGCCAAACCCAACAGCTGGATCAACAACTTGCAGCGCGTCGGCACCGTCAGCCTCCCCGGCGATCGTGAAAGCCAACTGGTCTCGCTCAAAGGTGGTGGATTCATGCTCGTCGGCGCGACCAATGGCGGCCCCGTGCAGGGCATCACCGCCGCCACACCGCAAGGGCTGATGGGGGCGACACCCCAAACGCTGGTGGCCCCCAACCAGCTTCCGACCGTCTACGGCCCCACCATCACGGGCACGACGCTCGACCCCGCGACCGGCCTTGAGACGATTCAGCTTCGAGTGAGCACCTGGCCGCCCGGGCCGACCTATGATCCCAACACGTGGACGACAACCTTTGGCGTCCAACACTAGGAAGGGGGACACCACATGCTGAGCAGGGTGACCCTAGCGGTGATCACCGCGAGCGTTGCGGTCCTGAGCCTGGCATGTTCCCGCAACGCCCCCGGCGTCGCGACGGCCACGCCGCCGCCGAAATTTCCCGATCTGAACGCATTTCAAGCGGTCGACGCCGCGCCCTATACCGCCGCGGCCCGCGCCGGCGGCGCGGCCTATTTCGCGACACCCGATGGGCTGCAGTGCATCCTCCCCAACCCGCCCAAGCCGGGCGATCACGTCAGCGCCAGCTGCGATGGGCCACTGCCTGGTCTGCCGGACAACGCCCCCGTCGGCAGCGACGGCTGCTCGGTGGTCGCCTCGCCGTCATCGCTTCCGACAGACCTCAACCCGTACAGCTTTCAAAAGGGCACCGGCTGCCCGATCATCACCTCGCCGCTGCTCAACGTCGGCCAAAAGCTCACCAAAGGCGACATCACATGCGTCGTGGGCGCTGACCGCCTGACCGCCTGCATCGATCCAATCCTCAACCGTGGCTTCGTACTTCAGTCCGCCGGCTCGTGGACGTTCTAACCCGCCGCCGTCCCCCGCGATCGAGGCGGATGTGCTGGCGGCAAAATCCACGTAAGATTGTCGGCGTGAGTCGCATGCGCGGGTTGACGTTGGCAGCGGTGCTTAGTGCCGCCGCCGTTGTCTTCGCGCCCGGCGCGGACGCCGACCCCGGGTCGCCCTCGTACAACCAAGGCAAACAGGCCATCGATGAGCAGATTCAGCACTATCACGTGCAGCTGAATGCTGACACCGATTGGAACCAGTACTGCCAGAGGGTCCTTCAGAGCGATCTGAAAAGCGGGAAGATCGCTCAAGTGGACTCGGCGCCTGACTTCATTGCCGGATGCACCGACGAGGGCCGTGCCCTCGTAGCGTCCCACTGAAAGCCGCTGTAGCCCAAAGTCTCCGGGATGGCCCGGGCGTAACGCCACGGCGAAAAATCGGCAATAGTTCCACCGTGGCGTTACGCGCGCGGCCGCCCGGGGCAGCAGGTTACAGACCGATGTAGACCGCCTTGGTGTTGAAGTAGGCCTCGATGCCCTTGCGGCCGCGCTCGCCGCCCCACCCGGACTGCTTGTGGCCGCTGATCGGCATCGACGGGTCGGCCGCGAGTGAGGAGTTCACCCAAACCTGGCCCGCCCGAAGCTCATTCACCATCCGGTGGGCGCGGGAGAGGTTCTCGGTCCAGATGGACCCGGCCAGCCCGTAGTGCGTGTCGTTCGCGGCGGCGATTACCTCGTCCTCGTCGTCGAACGGGATCACACAGCCGACCGGCCCGAAAATCTCCTCCTTGATGAGCCGCATGTCGGGCGTGGTGTTGGTGATGATTGTCGCCTCGTAGAAGTAGCCCTTGCGGTCCATCGGCTTGCCGCCGGTGATGATTTGCGCGCCGCCGGCCACGCCGTCATTGACGATGCCTTCTACCCGTTTGCGCTGCTTGTCGCTGATCAGCGGGCCCAACACCGAGTCGGGATCCTCGCTGCCACCCATCGGCAGCATCTGGGCGAACTCCGCCAGCCGCTGCACGACGTCGTCGTAGATGCCGCGCTGGACGTAGATGCGCGACGTGCACGAGCAGTTCTGCCCCGAACCGGCGAGCAGGCCCATGCCCGCCCCCAAGATCGCCTTGTCGAGGTTGGCGTCGTCGAACATGATCAGCGGGGACTTGCCGCCGAGCTCGAGCGTCAGCCGCTTGAGGTTGCCGGCGGCCGCCTTGACGATCAGCCGCCCGACCTCCGTCGACCCCGTGAACGAGATCTTGTCGACGTCGGGGTGCGCGGTGAGCGCGGCGCCCGTGGTCTCGCCGTAGCCGGTGATGACGTTCAGGACGCCGTCGGGCAGGCCCGCCTCGCGGAAGATCTCCTCGAGCTTCAGCGCGGTCAATGGCGTCTCCTCGGCGGGCTTGAGGACGGCGCTGCAGCCGGCCGCGAGGGCGGGCGCGACCTTGAGCATCGCGACGAAAAACGGGCCGTTCCAAGGGATGATGAGGCCGACGACGCCGACCGGCTCGAGCTGGGTGAAGGTGTGGTAGGTCTCCCAGGTGCCCAGCAGGCCGTCGGACACCAGATTGGCCGACTCACCGTGGATCTTGCCGACCCAGCCGGCGTAGTACTTCAGCATGTCGACCGACACCGGGATGATGTGCCGCGCGGCCGTCAGGTTCATGCCGTTGTCTTGGCCTTCGAGCGCGGCGAGCTCGTCGGTGCGCTCCTCGATGATGCGCGCCGCGCGGAAGAGGACATTGGCCCGGTGCGACGCCGGCGCCTTGCGCCACACGCCCGACTCGAAGGTCTCACGCGCGCGGGCCACCGCCGCGTCGACGGCCGCCTGGTCGGAGTCGGGGACCTCGGTGATCAGCTCCTCGGTGGACGGGTTGAAGACCTTAATGGCGTTACTCACGGTTCTCAGTGGCCTTTCGCTCGCGAGAATGCTGTCGTTGCGCGACAGAGGTTACGCGCGTAACCAGTGGGTGTCCAGTGCGTGCGGGGGTCGTGGTGGGCGGGGGTTCTGGGCGGATTCTGCTGGTCGCAGACGTGCGCAGAGCGATACGGGCCCCGTTGGCCGCGGATGCGGCGCCCTCCTGACCCAACGCGAATTGGCGGCTAAGTTACCTGTATGCGGGTTATTCGCCTGTTCGGTGCCGTCCTGACGATCCTCACCGCGGGCTTGCTGCTGGTAAGCCCCGCCGCCGCGCAACCGCCGTCGAAGCTCACGGATCACGTCACCGACACCACGGGGGTGTTGACCGATTCCGGTCGCGCGGCGGTCAGCGAAGCGATCGATCGGCTGTACCGCGATCGTCACATCCAACTCTGGGTGGTCTACACCGACAACTTCTCTCGCTTCAAGCCCGACAACTGGGCCGATCGCACCCGCAGCGCCAGCGGGCTGGGCGGCCAGGATGCGCTGCTGGCCATAGCCACGAACACCAAGGCGTACTCGTTCACCGTGCCGCCGCAGGTGCAGGGGCCGACCGCTGCCGGGCTGGATAGCCTGCGGCGCAACCAGATTGAACCCGTGCTGGGCGCCAAGGACTGGAGCGGAGCGGCGGTCGCCGCGGCCGACGGGTTGGATAAATTGGCGAGTTCGGCCAAGCCGGCGAGCTCGTCGAAGCCGATCTGGCCGCTGGTCGCGATCGGCGTCATCGTCGTCGTGGTTCTGCTGTTGCTGTTCGTGCTCTATCGCGCACGTCGGCGCCGGCGCGCGCCGGGCAGCGTTGCGGGGCACGGTGATTCGTTGCCGCAGGCGCTGTCCACCGCGGATGCGCGGGTGCGCCAAATCTCGGATTATGTGGCCCGGCATCGCGACAGCGTCGGCGCCGAGGCCCAGGCCCGGCTCGACGAGGCCCAGCGGCATTTGGCGGCGGCGCGCGGCAAGGAATCCACTAACGACGACGAGGCGCTCGCGCACGCCAACAGGGCGTCGACGCTGGCCGCTCAGGCGCAGACGCTGGCCAACGCCGACGTGCTAGGACACCATGGCACGCGACGGCGCCGTTAGCGGTAGGAAGCGCGCAGCAGCGCCAGCGCCTGCTCGACGGTCTCCTCGCTGTCGCGCGTCGCATCGACCCGCAGAACGGACGGTTGCTCGTCGGGTGGCGTGAATGCGGCGCGCAGCTCGGGCCACAGCTCGATCCGCGCATCCGAGACAACGCCCTTCTCCGTGGCGCGCCGCTCGAGTCGCGCGATCAGGGTGGCGTCGTCGGCGTCGCACAGCACGACGCGGAGGTCGGCCCCGAGGCGGTGCGCCAGTTGCCGCATCTGGGCGCGCTCGCGCGGATTGCCGAACGTCGCATCGACGGCTACGCCCCGGCCGCGACGCAACCAGCGCGCGGCATCACGGCGCAGGGCGGCATACGTGCTGCGCGTCATCGCCGGATCGTAGAGCCCCGAACCGAATTCGTCGCTGCCGCGCTGGGTGGGCTCGATGCCCGCCATCCGCTTGCGCGCCATATCGGACGAGAGATGCACCAGCCCGAGTCGGCCGGCGAGCGCGCGCGCCAGGGTGGTCTTGCCGCTGGCCGGCAGACCCATGGTGACCACCATCGGGGGGCGGGGCAGCCCACCCCCGTGCGCCCAGGCCAGGTCGAAGTACGCGCGCGACTCGGCGATGAGCTCACGGTTGTCACCACCGGACGCCTGTTCCGTCTGGGCCAGGCGCAGGCTGCGGACCTTGCCGCGAACGTAGGCCCGGTAGCAGGCGTAGAAGTCGAGCAGGTCGAGCAGACCGTCGTCGCCGCTGGCCCGCACGTAGGAATCGACGAACCCCCACGCCACATCCGCGCGACCGTGGTATTCGAGATCCATTGCCAGAAAGGCGACTTCGGAGGCGAGGTCGGCGCAACGATAACGCGGCGCGAATTGCAGGCTGTCGAACAGCAGAATCTGGCCGTCGTCGATGCAGATGCTGGCGGCGTGCAGGTCGCCGTGGCCATCGCGCACGTGCCCGTCGGCCACGCGTCGTTCGAGCACCGGCGCCCGCGTTCGCAGGAACTCGTCGACGTAGCGTCGGATGTGGTCGTTGACGTCGCTTGAGATGGTCCGGCCGACGAACGGGCCCATCTGATCGAAGTTCTCCTGCCAGTTCGCGGCCACGCTGGACGGGCTGCCGTACGCATCGATGTCGCGGCCGGATTCGGTCCTGCCGTGAAGCTTGGCCAGCGTGCGGCCGATTCGTCGCGCGAGTCGAAGGTCGACCTCGCCGCGCGCGAGCTTGGCCGGCAGCATGCCCTCCTCCGGCAGGCGGCGCATCCACACCGCCGGCTCGCCCGAGCCGGACTCGCCGTCGATGCGGTAGTGGCCGTCCTGCTCGGTGACTTCGACGACGCCCAAGTACATCTGGGGACTGAACCGCCGATTGAGGCGCAGCTCCTCGTCACAGTCGGCGCGGCGCCGCTCGATACTGGTGAAGTCGAGAAACCCGAGGTCCACCGGCTTCTTGAGCTTGTAGGCATAGGGGCCGGCGAGCAGGACCCATGAGCTGTGCGTCTCGTGAAGACGCACGTCGTGGGCCGGCGGGTCGTACGCGTCGGGCCGTAGCAAGTCGGCGACGATGCGCGGGTGGCCGTCGGGTCCGCTCGGGTCGAAGGCGTGTGTCATGCTCCCGCCGACGATTACAGGCGGGCAGGGCGGCCGTCAAGGAACGTCAGGTTCGCGCCGGTCGCGACAGTGAGTGCGTGACGGCGGTGCCGTCATAAGCGACTATGTGCGCGGGATGGCGCAGGGGTTCGATGCTGGCATCCGCGTGGACGACGACTCCGCCGCCCGTGGGGATGCCGAGCCCGGTCGCTTCTCCGTGCAGCGATTGGATTGTCCGCGTCAGCCGCGCCCACTCGGTGCGTTCGTCGTGCACGTCGATCACCATGGGGACGAGGCCGAACACGTCGAGCAGTTCGGTGCCTGGGAGCTCGAGGATTCCATAGCGTCCGAGCTGGACCGCGCCGGCCGAAATACCCACGAGGACAGTGCCTTTGGCGTAGCGGTTCAGGATCGTCTCCTTCATGCCGGTTTTCTCGAAGGTGTTCCAGCCGAGGCGGACATCGCCGCCTGCGAGGACGATCACCTGGGCGCCTTCGAGGAAGGCGCGGTCGGCCCGGCCGAACGACGAATGGATCATGCGACGGTCGGTGATCCCGACGGCGTCCACGGCCGCCTCGAAGATTTCGTAGAACTCCGGCCGGTCGCCATTGGAGGCCCCGATGTAGGCGGCGCTCAACGGTTTGTCTCGAGCCAATCCGTCGAGCGCCGTTTCCAGTAGCGGGCGGCCGTCGCGCTTCCAGAACAGCAGCTGACTATCCGCTAGCAGGTAGAGCGGTTGGCGTTGTGGCGCTGTCACTTCGGCTGGTCTCTGCAAGTAACCTGATCGAAGTGCGCAAGGGCCACCTCGAGATCTGACCCCTCGAAGACTTCGACGCGGCTAAGCAGGTTTCCCTCGACCACGATCACGTAGGTCAACCGCAATTCCGCGTCAAATCCATCTTGCGAGGTCATTTTCAGCACTTGAGTAGTGACGGTTCCGTATTCGGTGAGCTGATGCACGGCTTCGATGTAGGCGCTGGTATCCGAAGTGAGGTCCCACAGGGCACCCACGGATGTGGCCAGATCAACCCCCTCGATCGATACGAGCGATCGATGATCGATGTAAACCGGATCCGGCGTCGTCGCGGGAAGCTCGTGACGATTGAATTTGGCGTTAGCCCTTGAAGTCACCGACCAAGTGTGCGCGTACGCGGCCGCTTCGCCGGCGAGGTAGCGCGCATCGAGTTCCTCGAAGGCAGCATCGATATCGTCGGCGTCGAAAAAGACGTGGGCGGCGATCCGCCCGTCGGTGTCAATTTCGGCGATTCCCAGCAGCTCTACCGCAAATCCCTCCCGCCGGGAGTCGGGATTGAACGAGCGGACGCGGGCGAGCGAGAGGCGCTTTCCACGAGTCGCGATCACCGTCAAGGACACCTGCGCAAGGCCCTCGGCCAGTGCTCGCATATTTGCCATCACGGCATCGCGACCGTCCCAGAAGCCGACATTCACCACTCGACGTCGATCGTCGACGAAACTGTCCGGCGCCAAGATTTCGGCTATCGCCGCCCAATCGTGGGTGCTCGAGCGATCAAAGAGTCGGTGTTCTGCGTGGCTTGCCGCGTTCTCCAGCTTCCGCGTCTGGCCGTGCAGCTCATCGAACCTGGCGAGCGCGGTGTCTAGGTCTGACTCGTCGAAAAGCTCACAGCGGTTGATCCGATCGCCTTCGAAAGTCATAACGTCGATTACCTGCCACTCGGCGTCGAGCCCTTCGGGCGAAGTCCCAGCCGCGACATGAGTGATCACCGCGCCAAGGCTGCTCAGGCGGTGCACGGCGGCAACGTAGAGGTAGGACTTCGGCGAAAGTTCCCACGCGACAGAGAGATATGCCGCCAGATCACCCGTGCCGATCGGCACCAGTCGTCGGTGATCAATGTTTACCCAATCTGATGTCGTCGCAGGGATTTTCCGCTGGTTCAGCGCCACAAAGGCTTCCGTCACCAGCGTCCAGGTGTGGGAGCGGGTGGAGGCCTCCCCGGCGAGGTATCGCGCATCGAGTTCGGCGATGGCCGCGTCGAGTTCGTCCGCCTCGAATACGACCCGCGCGACGACTCGGTTTTCGGTGTCGATCTCGACGAGGCCGACCACCTCGCTGTGGAACGTGTCGGGCCCTTGCTCAGGGCCGAAGAAACGGGTGCGGCCAAGGAAAAGGCGGTCGCCCCGGGTCGCGATGACGTGTGATGTCATGCTCGCAATCCCGACGTCGGCCCACGCCCTCATATTGTCGATATCGACATCCCGGCCTAGTTGGACTCCCGCGCCCACTACGCGACGACGATCGTCACTCGAAAAGTCGTCGGCCGTCATCTCGGCCATCGCACCCCAGTCGCGCGCCGCGAAGTGCGCCAGGAAGCGGTCGCTGACTTGGCTTGCCGTGTTCTGCAGCCGCGGTGCCTGCCGGTGCAGCTCTTCGAATCTCGCCAGCGCGGCGTCTAAGTCGGACTCGTCGAAGACCTCGACGCGGTGGTAGAGATCGCCGTCGGTTACGCCAACGACGACCGTCCGCCACTCGGCATCAAAGCCCTCCTGCGAAGTGCCGCGCGCAGTATGGGTCATGACCGCTCCCAGCTCATTCAGCCGATGCACCGCTTCGACGTAGACTCTGACATCTGGCGTGAGGTCCCACAGGGCGGGAAGATATCCCGTCAGATCCTCCCGCTCGGCTGTTAAGACCGCTCGATGGTCGATGAACTCTGAATCCGGTGTCATCGCGGGCAGTTCGTTTCGATTGACCGCGGCATAGGCTCGCGTGATGAACGACCACGTTCGCGCGTAAGGAGCGGCTTCGCCCGCGAGATAGCGGGCGTCGAGTTCGGCGACGGCGGAGTCGAAGTCGCCGGGGTCGAACGTGACGTAGGCTGCCATCTGGTTGTCGGAGTTGATCTCGACGACTCCGAGTTCCTCAGTGAGGACGCCGTCGGAAACCTGGTCTGGTCCCGAGGAACGGGTTTGGACGAGGGCGAGACGCGCGCCGCGGGTCGCGATGACTGTCGACGAAAAATCCGTGATACCGACCTCAGCGATAGCTTGCAGGTTCGCAATTTGCGTATCTCGACCGTGTAGGACCCCAGCGTTAACCACGTGCCGGCGATCGTCGTGCGAGACATTGTCGGCCAGTGTCGTCGCCAAGGAGTCCCAATCGCAGGCTGCGAAGTACGCAAAGAAGCGCTCCGCTATCTGGCTCGCAGCATTTTCCAGCCGCTGTGCCGGTCTGTTGAGGTGATCGAATCTCGCTAGCGCGACGTCGAGGTCTCCCTCATCGAAGACTTCGCAGTGGTTGACCACGCCGTCCACCGCCACCAGAAGTACCATCCGCCACTCGGCATCGAAGCCTTCCCGCGAGGTGGCACGCGTCGCATGGCTGATGACCGCCCCACGGTTGGTTAGCCGATGCACGGCCTCGATATAGATGCTGACATCTTGTTCGAGGTCCCATGCGGCATGGACGTAGTCAGTCAACTCGCCGGGGGCGACGGCTACAGCCCGCCGGTGGTCGATGTTGACCCAATCCGGCGTCGTCGCAATCCCTTCGCGCCGGTTGAAGGGGCCGTAGCCCTGCGTGATGGCCGACCATGCGTCTGCGTACGGTGCTGCCTCGTCGGCAAGATAGCGAGCGTCGAGTTCGTCTATGGCACTGTCGAAGTCGTCCAGGTCGTAGACGACGATCAACGTGAGTCGCTCGTCGGCGTCGATCTCGACGACATTGATCGCATCGTTTTGAATCGTTTCCGGGTCGCGGCCGGCCGCCCGCACCCGTGTGAGGGCGAGGCGCTCGCCGCGGATCGCCACGACGTCGGCCATCCCGATCGTGAACCCGAGGTCGGCGGCCACCTGCAGATCCTCGATCACGGATTCTCGGCTGCCTCGGTCCCCGGCATTCACGACCCGTCGGTGATCGGCGCCGGAAAGGCTTTCGGAGACAATGGTTCCTACGGCAGCCCAGTCGCGGGCGGCGAAGTGCGACCAGAAGCGTTCGTATACCCGCGTCGCGGCGTTCTCGAGCCGCGCCCGAGGATGTTCTGTCTCGAATCGGGCCTGCGTGGCATCGAGCTCGGCGAGTGCGGCGTCCATGTCTTCGAGGTCGAAAAACACATGCAGCGCAATTCGACCTTCCTGGTCGAGGCCGTATAGCTGAAGCCACTCGTCCCGCGGTGCCCCAGGGCTCTGGTCTGCAGGACCTACCTCTAACCGGGTGAGAGCCAGGCGCTCGCCACGCACGGCGACAACCACGTGGTGGTACCGCACTGGGGCCAATAATTCGCGGAGACGTCTGGCTTCGCATTCCCATTCGTCATAAGAAAGATCATGACGGCCGAGGCCAACTATCTTCCGGCGGCTTTCACAGGTGACGACGGCTGCGACGTGCTGCCCGATCTCGTCCCAGGCTTCGCGATCGTAGGCGGCGTCTATCTGGCGAATCGCTCGCACGCAGGCGTTGTCGAGTTCGACGCGTGGCGCTTCAGGTGCGGGCGCTATCGGTGGGGTAGGCACCTCGCGCCTGCCGAGGACTTCCCGCGCCCTCTCCGCAAGCGCCGCAGCGCCTTTGCGCTCATACAGTTCGACCGCTTGCTCGGCGGCGGCCCGGGCCCCGGCCACGTCGCCTGCGGCCCCCAACACCGTTGCCAGCGTGAAACATGCGTCGCCGTGATCGACCAGGGCGTCCGTGCGCTCGGCCAGAGCGACCGCCTCTGAGGCGATCCGCCGGGCCCCGTCGTGGTCGTTGCCCCGCGCCAGCAAGTGCGCACGCAGGGTACGCCACGCGATCGACGCCTTCAGCGCGTGCCCAGCGAGACGCTCGCTCTCCGAACACAATTCGTCTGCCTCGGATTCGCGCCCGAGTGCAAGGTATGCGCGGCCCAACAACGCGGCGGTCTCGGCAGTGTCGGCGTCCAGGCCCATGCGACGAAAGCCGTTGTAAGCCTTGCGCAGATGCGACTCGGCTGCGGCCGGATCGTCGACGATGAGCTCGACGATCCCGGCGAACTGCTCAACTTCCAATAGCGCATGACGCAAGCCGAGCTCGCTCACCGTGCGCCGGGCCGAGTCGATCATCCGACGGGCCGCCGCGGCGCGGCCGCGAAAGGCCTCCAACACGGCCTGGCATCGTGTCGAGGTGGCTTCGACGGCGGGGGAGTCGGTCGTGATCCGCAGCAGCCGCACCACGTCCAGGCACCGCCCGCCCGCACGGGGCACCGGGTTGGGGCCCCACAGCGCCGCGAGGGGAGCACCCGCCAAAACCGCGTTCACGCGGCGGTGTTCGCGCGCGCGACGCGCCGCGTTCAGCGCGTCGTCGAGGGCGCCCTCGCAATCGGCGATCCGCCCGAGACGGGCTAGGCACCCAGCGCGGACGGTGTGCGCCGTGGCTTCTCCGGCGGCGTCGTCTTGTTCGGCGAGTTTGGCGGCGGCCACGGCCAACGCGGCTTCGACCTCGTCCAACCGTTCGGGGTGGATCAGCATCGACAGCTGCCCGTCGAAGCAGGTCGCCCACGCCGCGAGCCGGGCCGAATCGACTGTCGCCGCCCGCAATTGGGAGACCGCACCCGCGGCCGACGTCACGTCACCGGCGGCCAACAAGGCCTCGCAACGCGCGACCAATAGCTCGGCGACCTGATCGTCGCGATCGGGCAGCTCATCATCGAGCTCTTCCAGCGCGTGCAGCGCGTGGCGGTACAGGTCGGCCGCGCCCTCGTAGGCCAGTCGTGCCATCGCTTGGTCCGCCGCGCGCCGGCAGTACAAGACTGCCTTGGCCGCGTTTCCCGCCCAAGCGCATTCGAAGTAATGATGCGCCAACTCGGCCAGCAGTTCGTCGTCGGCGCCCGGCATCGCCTCCAGTGTCGTCGCAATGCGCTGGTGCAGCCGCATGCGCCGCACGGACGCCAACTCGGCCAGCAGCGACTGCCGGACCAGGGCGTGGTTGAACCGGTAGTTGCCGCCCGGTTCTTCGATGACGATGCCGGCGTTGCGCGCTTCGTCGAACGCGTCGATGAGGTCGTTGCCGACCACCTGCTCCACCAGTTCCAGGGAGAACCGGCTGCCGACGACGGCGGCGGCGGCAAGCGCCTTATTGGTCTCGACGGGCAGACGAGAAAGCCTGCGGCTCACGGCTTCTCGTACGCCCTGAGGAAGGGTGCTCTGGTCCCACACGCCGCCGCTCTCGTCGACGTGACGCAAGGCCTCGATGAGGAAGAAGGGGTTACCGGCGGTGACCGACGCCAGCGCGTGCGCGAGTTCTTCGTCGTCGTAGCCGGCTTCGGTGACGTAAGTGGTCACGTCGTCCTCGTCGAGGCCGCCGAGGTTGAGCCGGTTGGCCGTGCCGTCGCGGTGCAGGTCGGCGAGCATCGCCGCCAGGGGGTGGGAGCGGTCGAGGTCGGTGCTGCGGTAGGTGCCGACGATCTGCACGCGGGCGTGGTCGCCGAAGCGCAGCAGGTGCCGCAGCAGGAGCAGCGTCGGCTTGGCCGCCCAGTGCAGGTCGTCGAGGATCAAGAGCACCGGTGCGCTCGCGGAGGCGATTTCGAGCAGGGCAACGGCGGCATCGAAGAGTGCGTATCGCTCGGTGTCGGGATCCGCGTGCGCCGGGGGAGCGAGGTCGGGCACCGCATCGGCCAGCCCGGGCACGAGCGGCAGCAACGCCTCGATACCACGCAGTCCCCGCAGCCGCCCAGCGCCCATACACGGCACGAGCGCACGGAGCGCTTCCGCGAACGGTTGATAGGGCGCTCCGAGGTCCTCGTCGCACCGGCCGTACAGCACGACCGCGCCCATTTCATAGGCCCGCTGCGACCACTCACCGGCCAGGCGGGTCTTGCCGACGCCGGGTTCGCCGGCGATCAGCACCGTGCGCACGCCCCCCGTCAGTGCACCCTGCCACGCCGACAGCAGGCCTTCGAGTTCGCGGCCCCGCCCGACGAACGGCCCGGGGCCGACGAGCACCGCCGGAAGCCCGGGGCGCTCCATCGGGGTTTCGGCCGCCGCCGGCTGCGGACGCTGCTCAGCGGTTTCCAGTCGCAACTCGAAGACGTGCTCGGGCCGTGCGAGATTCCGCAACTGGCGCATCCCCAGGTCGGTGAGCACCACGTCGTCGGCGAGCGAGTCGATGACGAGCTCGGCGGTCGCGCCCGAGCACAGGATCTGGCCACCCTCGGCCAGCGACCGCAGCCGCGCGACCCGGTTGACGGCCCGGCCGAAGTAGTCGCCGTCGCGAAGCTCGACCTCGCCGGTATGCAGCGCCACCCGGACGCGGATGGGTTGCCGCAGCGCCCAGGGTTCATGCGCGATCGCGTCCTGCAACTCGACCGCTGCCGAGGCCGCCGCAGACGGCCGTTCGAAAACCGAGAAGGTGGCATCGCCCTCGCCGCGCGTCTTGATCAGCCGACCGCCACGCGACGTGACCACGTGCTCGATCAACTCGTCGTGTCGGGCGAGGGCTGCCGCCATGGCCCCGGCCTCCGCCTCCCAGGCGGCCGTCGACCCCTCGATATCGGTGAGAAGGAACGTCACCGCGCGGGTCACCGACGGAACATGTTGTGCCACAGCAATGTCCAGGGACGAGTCCTGCGCGACGATCGCGGCCTCGAGCCGGCGAAGTTCCGGTCCGGGATCGACCCCCAGCTCGTCGGCAAGCAGCGCCCGCGCCCGTTGGTACGCGCCGAGGGCTTCGCCTTGCCGGCCAGCGCGGTAGAGGGCGAGCATCAGCTGGCCCCACCGCCTTTCGCGCAGCGGAGCATCAGCAATCGCGGCCTCCAGATCGCCGATGACTTCCGCGGCGCGGCCCGTCGCCAGCAACGCGTCGGCTCGATCCTCCACCAGCGCGGCGTGGCCCTCCATCCACCGCGTTTTTTCGGACGTGCCGCGCCGGCCATCGGGAAGTTCGGGGATTCCGCGCCACAGCGCGAGGGCCTCGTCGAACCGGGCCACCGCTTGGCTCGTGTCGCCGGCGGCGGCGGCAGCGCGTCCCAGGCGGGTGGCCGTCTTGTACCGCGAGGCATCGACCTCGCTGTCGGCGAGGACCCAACCCGCGCCCTGTGTCAGGACGAAGCCGTCACCGAGCGTGCGGCGCAGCGCGGAGATGTGGGTCTGCAGGGCTTTGTCAGCGGTGCGCGGCGGATCCTCGCCCCACAGCAACTCGACGAGGGTGTCGGCCGGCACGACGGAACCGTCGTGCAGTCCGAGCATGGTGAGGATGGCGCGAGGTTTCGCGCCCGGGATACCGACGGCCGCTCCGCCTCGCCGGACCTGGAGAGGGCCTAAAACCCCCAGTTCCACCGCCAAAAGGGTACTCACCTTGCCTATCGTCGGCGGGGCAATTCAATACCCGGTCAAGATTCAGTAAAGGCCGCTGCGCCCGCGCGCCGGCAACCCCACGCACTACCTTGGTGCCTATGGACAGCGACCGGAGTGACTCCGCCTTCACCTGGCAGGGCCGGCGCGAACTGGTGGGCCAGATGCACGACCAGCTCGATGAGCTGGTGGCGGCGCGCGACCAGATGGAACAACTGGTGCAGGTCATCGTCGAACTGGGCTCCGATCTGGACCTGGACGTGACGCTGCACCGGGTCCTCAAAGCGGCGATGGAGCTGACCGGCGCCCGCTACGCCGCCCTGGGCATCCGCGCCCCCGACGGCAGCCTCGTGTCCTTCGTGCACGCGGGCATCGACGGGGAGGCAGCGCGACGGCTCGGCGACCTCCCGGTCGGCGACGGGCTGCGCGTCGACGATCTGAGCGCCGATCCGCAGACCGCCGGGCTGCCCGCACAGGACCCACCGTTGCGGGCGTTTCTGGGAATCCCGATCACCGTGCGGGCGGCCAACTTCGGCAACCTCTACCTGGCCGACGACCGGCCCGGGCGCGTCTTCACCGACTCGCAAGAGGGTGCCGTACGAGCGATGGCCACGGCGGCCGCCGCCGCCATCGACAACGCACGACTTTTCGAGCGCGAGCGTGAAACGGCGAAATGGACGACGGCCAGTCGTGAGATCACGACCGCGCTGCTGTCCGGCGACCCGCAGACGGGGCCGCTGCAGCTGATCGTGAACAGGGCGCTGGAGTTGGCCGGCGCCGAGCAGGCGATCTTGCTGGTGCCCCGGGAGCCGGACTCGGTCGCCGACGAGGCCGACACGCTGGTGGTGGCCGCAACGGCGGGCCGCTATTCGTCGGAAGTGATCGGTCGGCAGGTACCGATGGAGGGCTCGACCACGGGCGGTGTGGCGCGACGCGGTCTGCCGCTGATCACCGATTCCTTCCAATACCCGATCGAGGGCTTCACCGATGTCGGTGAACGCCCGGCGATAGTCATCCCGCTCATCGCGGACGGCGCGGTGCTCGGTGTCATCGCCGTCGCGCGCGACCCGCGCCAGCCCCCGTTCGGCAACGACTACCTCGACCTCGTCAGCGACTTCGCCCGGCACGCCGCGATCGCGTTGGCGCTGGCGGTGGGCCGCGAACACGCGCTCAATCAGGAACTGGCCCAAGCCGATACGGTCGAGGAAGCGGTCCACACCGCCGCCGAAGAACTGCGCCGGCTGTGGCGGGCGCGCCGGGTCCTGGCCGTCACCTTTCCGGCGTACGGCTCGTCTACGGAGACGGCCTTCGGCGCGCCGCAGGTGGTGTCGGTGGGCGAGCCCGCGCAGTGGGCCGACCTGCCGTCCGACACCCAAGGGGCGCTCAGCTCGTTGCGGGACGGCGACTTACTCACCCCGACGACGACGCAGCCGGGGACGGCGGGCATCGCGCTGCAGCACCCCGAGGGCGTGCTCGTCGTCTGGATCGACCTGGCCGAGCAACGCCCGTTCACCCTGGAGGACCAGACCTTGCTCACCGTGCTGGCCGGCCGCCTCGGCCAGGGTCTGCAGCGGGTGCACCAAGTCGACCAGCAGCGCGAAACCGCTCTGGCCCTGCAGCACGCGATCCTCGGCCCGGCCGATCTGCCCAGCGGATTCGCGGTGCGCTATCAGGCCGCCACAAGGCCGTTGCAAGTGGGCGGCGATTGGTACGACATCGTCGACCTCGAGGACGGGCGCATCGCGTTGGTTGTCGGCGACTGCGTCGGCCATGGCCTCGCCGCTGCCGCGGTGATGGGTCAGGTGCGCAGCGCCTGTCGTGCGCTATTGTTCGAAAACCCAAGCCCCGCTGCAGCTCTCGCGGGGTTGGATCGCTTCGCCGCGCGGCTGCCCGGCGCGCAATGCACCACCGCGGTGTGCGCGGTCCTGACCCCCGACACCGGTGAACTGGTCTACTCCAGCGCCGGGCACCCGCCGCCCATCCTGGTGCACGGCGACGGCAGCACCCAATTGCTCGACGACGGCCACACCATTGCTTTGGGAATACGGGGGGACTGGTCGCGCCCGGAGGCCCGCGTGACCATACCGGCGCGCACGACCCTGCTGCTCTACACCGACGGGCTGGTCGAGCGTCGCCGCAGTCCACTGGATCGGGGCATCTTTCGCGTCGCCGACGTCGCGCAGGACGCTCGAACGCTGGGACTGGAAGATCTGGCCAACCAGGTCATGACCCGCGTCGCGCCGCCGGGCGGGTACCAGGACGACGTCGTCCTGTTGCTCTACCGTCATCCGGCGCCGTTGGAGCTGAACTTCCCCGCCGATGTCAGCCAGCTCGCGCCCACCCGCAACGCCTTGCGTAAGTGGTTGGCCCGCGTCCGGGTGGGCCCCGAGGAGGCCTTGAACGTGCTGGTTGCCGCCGGGGAAGCGGTCGCCAACGCGATCGAGCACGGCCACCGGCACAGACCGGAGGGCCTCATTCGGCTCGGCGCGGTCGCGGTGGGCGATGAGGTGAAGTTGACGATCACGGACACCGGTTCGTGGAAGGCTCCGCAGCCGGCCTCCCATCATCGTCGCGGCCGGGGCATCCCGCTGATGCGAAGCCTGATGCACGACGTCGACATCCGACCGGCGCACGACGGAACCACCGTTCACCTATCGGCGCGGATCACCTGATGACCACGCCGCTCACGCTCGACACCGCGCGCGGGCGCGACGGGAAACTCGTGCTGGTCGCATCGGGGGAAATCGACCTGACCAATGTCGACGCCTTCACCCTGGCCCTGTCCACCGCCGCCACCGGCAGCGACGGGGCGGTGCTTGTCGATCTCAGCGCCGTGGAGTACCTCGACAGCGCCGCCATCAATGCCCTGGCCGCCCACGCCGACCGCATTGAGCTGGTTGCGCACCCGATCCTGATGCCCGTCCTTAAGGTCAGCGGCCTGACCGAGCTCACCGCCATCGTCCCCGCGCCGCCGACCGAGAAGCGCTAACACTTTCTCGGTGTTGAATATCCTTGCGGCGCAACATATAACCTGTTATGACTGGCCCATGTGCCTCCTGCGTGCCACGATGGCGCAATGGGTGAGGACGCGCTGAGCTCGGAACGGGACTTCAACGAGCACAACATCGAAGAGTTTCGCCGCAATGGTGGCAAGGTCGGCGGACAGTTCGAGGGCTTCCCGCTGTTGTTGCTGACGTCAGAGGGTGCGCGCAGCGGCGCCCAACGCGTCAACCCGGTCGCCTACTTCGACATCGACGGCAAAATCTATATCGTCGGCTCGGCGGCCGGCCGGGACAACCATCCCGCGTGGGTGCACAACATTCGCGCCGTCCCCGAATTGACCGTCGAGATCGGCTCCGACGCTCCCAAGTCGGTGACCGCGCGCGAATTGCCGCGCGAGGAAAGGGATTTGATCTATCCCGTGATCGTCGAGCGCGCTCCCGGCTTCGGCGAATACCAGCAACGCACCGATCGCGTCATCCCGGTCTTCGAATTGATGACCGACTGAAGGCGCGAGCCGCCAACAACATTCAGGTCCGCCGATTCGGCACGCTAACGCGTCGATTGCCGCACAATGATGTGCGCGGGTCCGGCCTGATGCGACGGCCAACGCCGCGCGCCCTGCCCCAAGGACAAAGTGAGGTCGGCGATGAGACGGTATCTGCGGCGCTCCCTGATCGGCGTGTTCGCCCTCGCGCTGGCGGGGTTGCCGGTGACGGTGCTCGGGACGTCCGCGATCGCCCGCGCCGACGGTGAATGCGCCCCGGGCTGGGGCTGGAGCGTCGAGCTGAATGAGTGCGTGTTCTTGCTTCCGGCCGCAAATGGCCCGGGAGGCCCCGGGGGGCCCGGTGGACCGGGCGGGCCCGGCGGTCCTGGTGGGCCCGGAGGCCCCGGTGGGCCCGGCGGACCCGGTGCGCCCGGCCACCCAGGAGCGCACTAAAAGGCCCGCTTAGCTGCGGCAACGCCCGCCTGGAATCGGCGACATCGCCGGATGGTCGGCGCGCGGGAACTCCACCCGCCCGCCGGTCGTTATACCGGCTAAGTAATCCGATTCCGAGGGGGACAACAGCCGCATGCCACGCACAGACAACGACACCTGGGACCTTGCGACCAGTGTGGGTGCGACCGCCACGATGGTGGCGGCCGCCCGGGCGATCGCGACCAACGCCGACAACCCGCTGATCGAGGACCGATTCGCCGAGCCCCTGGTTCGTGCCGTCGGCGTGGACTTCTTCACGCGCTGGGTCTCCGGCGACCTGGTCGCCGCCGATGTCGACGACCACGAGTCCGGCTGGAAGCTCGAACACATGCCTGCCGCGATGGCCGCCCGCACCCGCTTCTTCGACTCGTTCTTCCAGGCCGCGACGCAGGCCGGGATCCGGCAGGCGGTGATTTTGGCGTCCGGCCTGGACGCACGCGCCTACCGGCTGCCCTGGCCCGCCGACATGACGGTGTTCGAGATCGATCAGCCGCAGGTGATCGAATTCAAGGCCGCCGCCCTGGGAGAGCTGGGCGCCGCCCCGCAGGCCGAGCTGCGCACGGTCCCCGTCGATCTGCGCAACGATTGGCCAAAAGCCTTGGCGGACGCGGGATTCGACAAGAGCCGGCCCACGGCGTGGATCGCGGAAGGGCTCTTCGGTTATCTGCCGCCCGAGGCGCAGGACCGCCTGCTGGACAACATCACCGCACTCAGCGCCGAGGGCAGCCGGCTGGCGTGCGAAGCTATTCCGGACATGTCCGAGGTAGACACCGAGAAAGCTCAGGAAATGATGCGCAGGGCCACCGCGAAATGGCGTGAGCACGGCTTCGACCTGGAATTCGGTGATCTCGGCTACCAGGGCGAGCGCAGCGACGTCGCCGCGTACCTCGACAACCTGGGCTGGCGCTCGGTCGGCGTCCAGATGAGTGAGCTGCTGGCGGACTTCGGCCTGGACTCGATCCCGCAGACCAACGACTCGGTCTCGGTGGCTGACACCGTCTACTTCAGCTCGGTGCTGGCCAAGTGACCGCACCGCAGCGCCGCGGGCTCAACGAAGCCGTCACCCGGATGTGGACCCTCCTCGCGCCGGCCTACGACCTGCCGTTCCTGCAGCAGTGGGTATACCGGCCGCCGCACAATGAGGTGATCGCGCAGCTGCGCAACCACGGAGCGCGAAAGATCGCTGATATCGCCTGCGGCACGGGGATTCTCAGTGACCGGATCCAGCGTGAACTGAATCCCGACGAGATCTATGGCGTCGACATGTCCGACGGCATGCTCAGCCAGGCCCGGGCCAAATCGGATCGGGTGCAGTGGTTGCGCGGCCCGGCCGAACAGCTTCCCTTCGACGACGGTGCGCTCGACGCGGTCGTGACGACCTCGGCGTTCCACTTCTTCGATCAGCCCGCGGCGCTGCGCGAATTCCATCGCGTGCTCGCGCCCGGCGGCCTGGTGGCCGTGTCGGCCCTGAGCACGCGGCAACCGCGGCTGCAGTCTTCCGCGCAGAACCGGTGGAAGCCGCAACACAACACGTCGGCGCCCGAGATGCGGGCGCTGTTCGAAGACGCCGGGTTCGTGATCAGCGATCAGCACCGGATCCCGCGGCCGGTCTGGACCCGCCTCGTGTCCGACCTGTTGACCGTCGGCACCAAACGCTGAAACTCGCGTCGAACCGCGGAAGCGTTCGCCGCCAACGCATTAAACGACGATGCCCGCGTCGCCGATCGGCGAGGCGGGCATCGCGTTCAGCGATCTTTACAGCGGAATCCAGACCCCGAAGAAGTCGAATCCCCACTGGTTGAAACGAGGGTTCCAGTACGGCGTTTCCTGGTAGCCCCAGTAGTCGATCGGGCCGTAAACCCAGTGACCGCCGGGCGGGGGGAGCGGTCGATCCCACGCCGGCCGCGGCGGTGCGCCCGGGCCCCACGGGCCGGGCCCGTCGCCCCACGGGGCGCCGTGGAAGTAGCCGCGCTGGTCATCGCCGTGCCACGGGCCGCCCGGACCACCGGGTCCGCCCGGACCACCGGGTCCACCCGGGTGATCGGGACCGGGGCCGCCGGGACCACCCGGACCGCCCGGACCGCCGGGGTGATCGGGACCGGGGCCGCCGGGGCCGCCAGGCCCGCCAGGCCCACCGGAATGACCGGGTCCACCCGGGCCCCCGGGCGGACCACCAGGACCACCGGGACCGCCAGGACCACCGGGTCCGCCGGGATCGTTGGGCCCGGTGGGGGCGTGGAAGCCCCCGGGTTGCGGTGCGCCATGACCACCGGGACCGGGCGGCGGACCGCCCGGCGCGGCGTTGGCAAACCCGGCGCCCATTCCCAGGGCCGCGGCGCTGAGCGCGCCGGCGATGGTCACCCCTCCGACAAGCTGCTTCAACTTCATGGTGCTTCACCTATCCACTAGGGACTTCTTCAACTAGGGATGTGCTCGGAACCTCCCCCCGACACAACCCAGACGCTAGATAGCTTCCCTATGGACTAGCTGTGTCTGGCCCATGCAATGCTTGGGCGGGGCATCGACACGCACCGGTTTGGCAAGGCTAGGTTGGCTAGTCGGCCAGGGTTTTCCTCTATATCGTTGCCGCCGTGTCGACTACGTCACATCCGGCCGAACCGCATGTCGGATCGGTGTCCTCGAAGCTGAATTGGCTGCGCGCGGGCGTGCTGGGCGCCAACGACGGGATCGTCTCCACCGCGGGCATCGTCGTCGGGGTTGCGGCGGCAACGACCCTGCGAGCGCCGATCTTGACCGCCGGAAGCGCCGCGCTGGTCGCCGGAGCGGTGTCGATGGCGCTCGGCGAATACGTATCCGTCAGCACCCAACGCGACACGGAAAGGGCGTTGCTGCGCCAGGAGCGTCGCGAATTGCGCGACGATCCGGCCGCCGAACTGGACGAGCTCGCCGAACTCTATGAAGCGAAAGGCCTGACGGCCGCCACCGCGCGCACCGTGGCAGAGGAACTCACCGATCAGAATCCGTTGCTGGCCCATGCCGAGGTCGAACTCGGCATCAATCCCGAGGAGCTGACGAATCCGTGGCAGGCGGCGGCGTCGTCGGCCCTGTCCTTCGCGATCGGCGCCCTGCTGCCGTTGATCGCCATTCTGGCCCCGCCGACCACGTGGCGGATCCCCGTCACCATGGTGGCGGTGCTGATGGCGCTGGTGGTCACCGGAGCGGTCTCGGCCGGCCTGGGCGGGGCGCCGAAGCTTCGCGCGGTGCTGCGCAACGCCATCGGGGGCAGCCTCGCACTGACGGTCACCTACGTGATCGGTCACCTGGTGGGCGCCGCCATCGACTGACCGGCACGGTGCGCATCCAGCGACTGGAAGCGCAACTGTAACATTCACCGTTGCGGATCTCAGCAGGGTTCCGCGATCCCCTCACGCGAAGGGTCATGCAGTGGCCGAGCCCAATTTCGTTCCGGATGAAGCCCAATGGGCGGAACCGGCGCCGTATTTCGTGCGCGACGAAAAACATTTCGTACCAACACAAATCGCGCGCGGCGGATGGGGCCCATCGCTCAGCGGCCACGTCGTCGGCGGACTCTTGGCGTGGGCGGTCGAGCGGGCCGCGCCGGACGCGCACCTGCAACCCGCGCGGCTCACCGTCGACCTGCCCCGGCCGACGGCGCTCAAACCGCTCGAGGTGCACACCGAGGTGCGCCAGGACCGGCGGCGTTTGCGGCTGGTCGAGGCCGTCATCATCCAGGACGGCGCCCCCGTGGCACAGGCCAGCGCGCTGTTCGTGCGGCGCGGTCCCCAGCCCGACGGACACATCTGGTCACCGCCGGTACAGATGCCGCCGATGCCGCTGGGTGAGACTTCCCCGACGCTTTTCATGCGCACCTACGGCTGGGGCTCGGAGGTGCAGAACCCCGAGCCGGATTGGCCCCAGACCGACGGCCCGAAATACAGCTGGTTGCACGAGAACCGCCCGTTGATCGACGACGAACCGCTGTCCGCCTTCACCCGCGCCGCGATGGCGGGCGACATCACGGCCTCGATCGCCAACTGGGGCACCAACTCCCTGGAATTCATCAACGTCGACTACACGCTGACGCTGACCCGGCTGCCCGAGGGACCGCACATCGGGCTGGCTTCCCTCATGCATCACAGCCACGACGGGGTGGCCAGCGGCTCCGCGGTACTCGTCGACGAGAAGGGCCCGATCGGCACCGGTGTGTCGGTCGCCGTCGCGCATTCGGGATTTCGCCCGCCCTCCACCGACCCGACGGTTCGCTGACGTTGGCTGGCGCCGGCACGTTCTGGGCGTTGATTGCCGATGCGGCGCAACGTGGATCGAACCGGCCGCTTCTCGCCGACGAGCACGGTCGCAGCCTGACCGCACGCCAGCTCCACGACGCCGCGTGCGCCACTGCCGCCGCCTTCGCCGAACGGGGTGTCCGCGCGGGAACCGTGGTGTCCTGGCAGCTGCCCACCACGCTGGAAACCCTGGTGGTGATGTCCGCGCTGGCCCGGCTGGGTGCGGTGCAAAACCCGATCATCCCGTTGCTGCGCGAGAGCGAAGTCGGCTTCATCACCGGCCAGTTGAACACCGAATTCCTTGTGGCACCAGATGTTTGGCGCGGCTTCGACCATGGCGGCCTGGCCCGCGAGTTGGCGCGGGACAAGGGTTTTGAGGTCATCACCCTCGACCTGGAAACGCCTCCGTCCGGCGGGCTGCGGCTGCCCGGCGCCCACCACGGATCCCTGCCCGCGCCCCCACGATCGGCCGACGACGCCCGCTGGGTCTACTACTCCTCCGGGACCACCGCGGACCCCAAAGGGATCCGCCACACCGATACCTCGGTCATCGCCGGCTCGGCGGGGGTGGTGGGCATGGTCGGGGCCACGAGCAGCGACGTGGACCCCATCGCCTTCCCGATCGCTCACATCGGCGGGGCGGCGATGCTGGCGACGGCCCTGCTGACCGGCATGCGGCTGGCGCTGTTCGCGTCGTTCGACCCCGCGACGACGCCGCTGGCCATCGCCGCCCACAACCCGACGTTCCTGGGCACCGCCACCCCGTTCTTCGTGGCGTTCCTGGAAGCCCAACGCGCCCACGGTGATCGGCCGTTGTTTCCGTCCGTGCGGGGTGGCCTGGCGGGAGGCGCGCCCATCACCGCCGAACTCGGACGGCAGGTCCGGGAGACCTTCGGCATCGCCGGGATCGCCAACGCGTGGGGGATGACCGAGTTTCCGTGTGCGACTTCGCCGCCCCTGACCGCCCCGCCGGAGGTGCTCGACCACACCGTCGGCCCGCCGGTGCCCGGGGTCAAGGTTCGCGTGGTCGACAACTACGAGGTCGAACTGGGCGCCGGCCAGGAGGGGGAGCTGCGACTCAAGGGCCCCCAATGTTTCCTCGGTTACGCCGATCCTTCGCTGGACGCCGAGGCTTTCGACAACGACGGGTGGCTGCGCACAGGCGATCTCGGCCTGATCGATGCGGGCGGCAACGTCCGCGTCACCGGTCGCACCAAAGACGCGATCATCCGCAACGCGGAGAACATCTCCGCCCTCGAGATCGAGAATGCGCTCGCGACCCATCCCGCCGTCGCCGACGTCGCCGTCATCGGGATCCCCGACCCGCGCACCGGCGAACGCGTCTGCGCCGTCGTGGTGCCCGCCACCGCCGACGGTGTGACGTTGGAATCCCTTGTGCAACACTGCCAATCGCGAGGGCTGAGCCGTTACAAGCACCCCGAACATCTCGTGGTCGTCGACACGCTCCCGCGCAATCAATTCGGCAAGGTGATCAAAAAGGACCTGCGCGCGGCGTTTGGGTGACCTTCCCTATTCGCGCACGTGTAACGCCACGGCGAGATTCCGCTGAATTTTTCGCCGTGGCGTTACGCCCGCGGCGCGATGCTATAACCCCTTGGGCGCGTCGCGAACCGCCTGCACCGCCGCGGCGTCGCCGTCGAACTCGACCTGCGCCGCGCGCCCGACGGAGAACAGCAACAGCTCGGCGGGCGCGCCGGTCACCGTGACCGCCGGACCCTGACCGGCGGTGAGCAACGTCTTGCCCTCCGGGGTGCGCAGCGCCACCCGGGCGGGCACCTTGGCGAGCGTCATCCGGGCCATCAGCGGCAGGGTGCGGCGCAGCATCGTGCTCAGCGCGGGCTCCAGCGCGCGCGGCTGCCAGCCCGGCTGCGCGCGGCGCACGTCCTCGTGATGGATGAACATCTCGGCGACGTTGGCGACCGGGTCGAGCAGCTTGAGCGGGGAGTAGACCGGCGGGCCGGCGGCGACCTTGCCGACCAGCTCGTCCCACTCGTTTCGCTCGCTCACCTGGTTTTGCACCTTGGCGGTGTGGGAGGCGAAGAACGGGATCAGGATGCCCGGGGCGGCGTCGGGCCGATACTCCCGGATCACCAGGTGAGCGGCCAGGTCCCGCGTCGTCCAGCCCTCGCACAGGGTGGGAGCGTCCGGACCGACCTCGCGCATGGTGTCCACCAGGGCGGCGCGTTCGCGTTGAGCAACAGACATGGGTTCAGCGTAGAGCCGGTCACCCCCGAAGAGGACGGGTCCACCACACACCGACGGTCGGCGGCTCGGTAAATTTGAGACCGTCCGGCCCTGGAAAGGAGATATAGGAGAAGTCATGAACGCGCGCGTCGAGCAGTTGGAGTTTCAGGCAGAGGCTCGGCAACTGCTGGATCTGATGGTCCACTCCGTCTACTCCAACAAGGACTCGTTCCTGCGGGAGCTGATCTCCAACGCCTCCGACGCGTTGGACAAGCTGCGGCTCGAAGCGTTCCGCAACAAGGACCTCGACGTCGACACCTCCGACCTGCACATCGAGATCGACGTCGACCACCAGGCGCGCACCCTGACCATCCGCGACAACGGCATCGGCATGACCCGCGCCGAAGTGGTCGACCTGATCGGGACGCTGGCCAAGTCGGGCACCGCCGAGCTGCGCCAGCAACTCCGCGAGGCCAAGAACGCCAAGAACGAGGCCGCGTCGGAGGAACTCATCGGCCAGTTCGGCATCGGCTTCTATTCGAGCTTCATGGTGGCCGACAAGGTCGAGCTGCTGACCCGTAAGGCTGGCGAGAGCGACGCCACCAAATGGGAATCGAGCGGCGAGGGCACGTACACGATCGAATCGATCGACGATGCGCCGCAGGGGACGTCGGTCATCCTGCACCTCAAGCCCGAAGACGCCGAGGACGAGCTGCACGACTACACCTCGGAGTTCAAGCTCCGGGGTCTGGTCAAGAAGTACTCCGACTTCATCGCCTGGCCCATCCGCATGCAGGTCGAGCGCCGGGAACCGGCCAGCGAGGAGGGCGGCGAGGAGACCGTCACCATCGAGACCGAGACCCTCAACTCGATGAAGGCCCTGTGGGCCAGGCCCAAAGACGAGGTCTCCGAGGAGGAATACAAGGAGTTCTACAAGCACATCGCGCACGCCTGGGACGACCCGCTCGAGGTCATCGCGATGAAGGCCGAGGGCACCTTCGAATACCAGGCGCTGCTGTTCATTCCGTCGCACGCGCCGTTCGATCTGTTCAACCGCGACGCCCAGACCGGCATCCAGCTCTACGTCAAGCGCGTGTTCATCATGGGCGACTGCGATCAGCTCATGCCCGAATACCTGCGCTTCGTCAAGGGTGTGGTCGACGCGCAGGACATGTCGCTCAACGTTTCTCGCGAGATCCTGCAACAGGATCGGCAGATCAAAGCCATCCGGCGACGGTTGACGAAGAAGGTCCTGTCCACCATCAAGGATCTGCAGTCCGAGCGCCCCGACGACTATCGGACCTTCTGGACCCAATTCGGCCGCGTCGTCAAGGAAGGTCTGCTGTCGGACTTCGACAACCAGGAGACGCTGCTGCAGATCTCCTCGTTCGCCTCGACGCACAGCGAGGAGGAAGCCACCACGCTCGCCCAGTACGTGGAGCGCATGAAGGACGGCCAGACGCAGATCTTCTACGCCACGGGGGAGACGCGTCAGCAGATCCTGAAGTCGCCGCACCTCGAGGCGTTCAAAGCCAAGGGCTACGAGGTGCTGCTGCTCACCGACCCGGTCGACGAGGTCTGGGTGGGAACGGTGACCGAATTCGACGGCAAGCCGCTGCAGTCGATCGCCAAGGGCGAGGTGGACCTGAGCGCCGAGGGCGACGAGAGCGAGGCCGAGCGCGAAGAGCAGCAGAAGGAATTCGCCGATTTGCTCGCCTGGATGAAGGACACCCTCGCCGATCACGTCAAGGAGGTTCGGCTCTCCACTCGGCTCACCGACTCGCCCGCCTGCCTGATCACCGACGCGTTCGGGATCACGCCCGCGCTCGCGCGCCTCTACCGCGCCTCGGGGCAGGACATCCCGGTGGGCAAGCGGATCCTCGAGCTCAATCCGAACCACCCGCTGGTCACGGGCCTTCGCCAGGCACACCAGGACCGCAGCGACGACCCGTCCATCGCTGAGACCGCCGAATTGCTCTACGGCACAGCGCTTCTCGCCGAGGGCGGCGCGCTCGACGATCCGGCGCGGTTTGCCGAGATGCTGGCCGATCGGTTGGCCCGCACGGTGTAGGCCGGGCTTGGGCGCCGGATGCCGAAGTTTTTCGGATTGAAACGCCGCGGGTGGGGATAATTAGGTCCCATGGCTGAGTTCCGCGTCATCGACCCTCACGGGCGGGTGGTCGCGACGAAGAATTTCGCCAACGCCGAGGCCGCGCACGCATGGTTCGTCCACTCGGTCGGCGGCAACACCGAGCTGGGCTGGCGCATGGAGGTCAACGACGACGGGCAGTGGGCCTTCTTCGATGACACCGAAGGCTTTACCGCCCCGGTGAGCCGACGGCCGACGAAGCGCTGAATCAACGATCGTCGCGCGCGGCCGGCCACGTAGGCTCCCACCATGCATGTCGACGCGATGACGACGCCCCAGCCGCTCGCTCAAATCGGCGAACTTGCCCGCCGGACCCAATCCGCCGGCTTCTCCGGTTTGTTGTTCACCGAGACGGGCCGCACCGCCTACCTGAACGCCGCGGTCGCGTCGCAGGCCGCGCCCGGTCTCGAGCTGTCCACGGGTGTCGCGGTGGCGTTCCCGCGCAGCCCCTTCGTCACCGCCGCCGCGGCGTGGGAACTGCAGGAAGCGACCGAGGGAAAGTTCCGGCTGGGTTTGGGAACTCAGGTGCGCACCCACGTCGTGCGGCGCTACGGCACGGCCTTCGAACGGCCCGGGCCGCGGCTGCGCGACTACCTGCTCGCCGTGAAGGCGTGTTTCGCGGCCTTTCGCTCCGGGACGCTCGACCACCACGGCGACTTCTACGATCTCGACTTCATCACCCCGCAGTGGAGCCCGGGACCCATCGGCGCTGTCGACCCGAAAGTCGATATCGCGGCGGTGAATCCGTGGATGCTGCGGATGGCCGGCGAGGTGGCCGACGGGGTGCACGTCCACCCGATCGGCGAACCGGGATACCTGGCCCGCCACGTCCTGCCGACGGTCGCCGAAGGGGCGGCCAAGGCCGGGCGTTCGGTGTCGGACCTCGCGATCATCGTGCCCGTCATGACGATCGTCGGTGACAGCGACGAGGAGCGCGACAAGCAGCGCGAAGTCGTGCGCGCCAGCATGGCGTTCTACGGAAGCACGCCCAACTACGCGTTCATCTGGGACGAGGCCGGTTTCGAGGGCACGACCGCCCGGATCCGGGAGAAACAAAAGGCCGGAGACTTCGCCGGCATGGCCGCCCAGGTCAGCGACGACCACATCGCCGTCTTCGCCACCGAGTCCAGCTGGGACGGCCTGGCCGACGCGTTGACCGACAAATACGCCGGCATGGCAACGCGTTTGGTGATGTACAACTCCGTGGCCGACCAGGACCGCTTCGAGCGCTACGGCGAGGTGGCGCGGCGGATACGGCACCGCCAATAG
The DNA here is from genome assembly GCF_000276825.1 of Mycobacterium paraintracellulare. Classification (NCBI taxonomy): domain Bacteria; kingdom Bacillati; phylum Actinomycetota; class Actinomycetes; order Mycobacteriales; family Mycobacteriaceae; genus Mycobacterium; species Mycobacterium paraintracellulare. The sequence goes on from NC_016948.1 coordinate 2,083,293, forward strand.
CGTTACGGCAGAAGGCTATCGGGGCCGTCGAGCATCGGAGTCCGCTACTGTTTGTCGACCTTCGCGGCGATCTGATTGGCGATGTTGACGCCGAGGTCCCCGACATCCTTGCGGCACACGTCGACGTCGATGACGACGTTGCGGCGGGCGGTCAGCGCCCGCTGACAGGGCATCGTGACGTTCGTGCCGTCCCCGTTGACGGTCACGATCACCGACGTGCTCAGCACCCCATTGGCGTTGGACACCTGCCTCACCTTCCACTGAAGCTCGGGGTGGGTGCCGTCGGCGGGGACGGTGTCCTGGCGGTTGGCGCAGGCGGGCCAGCGCTGAGATGACGTGGAGAAGAAGGCGTTCGCCTGCTCGGGGGAGGGATACAACACCACGAACTGGTAGACGTCGGGGCTTTCCAATTGGTTGCCGCGGGGCGGCGTCGGTGCGATGTCGTGGTAGCCGTACACGCCGGTGCTTCCGCTGTCGGCGTATTCGGACGCCAATCCGGCATGGATCGTGTACTTGCATTCGGGCGGAAAGGTGTAGTCGGTGCGGTGCACCGGGTCCTCGCCGAGGTTGGTGAACGGCGGGTCGCTCGTCGTTCCCCGGGTGCCCAGCGCGCTGTCGATGTCGTCGGGGCTGAGCATCAGGTCGGGCAGCGCGGCCTTCGCGAGGGGAGTCTTGGGCGACGCCGTGGTGGTCGTGCTCGACGACGCCGCGGTGTCGCCTGCGCTGCTGTCACCGCACCCGGCGACCAGTAGCCCGGCGACGGCGACGGCGGCAGTTAGCTGGCGCATGGTGGGTGCCCTTCCTGCTTGAGCCGACTCCTCAGGGGTCGTTTGCGGTGGAGCATACGACAGCACTGGCCGCGGCGCGCCGGTTCGGCGCGAAGCGCTATCTTCGCGGGGTGTCCGCAGTGAACTTCGCGTCCGTCGCGCCGATCGTCCCCGTTCGGAATCTCGATGTCGCCCTGGACCGCTACCGGCGGCTCGGGTTCGACGCGCGCGCATACGACGGCCCGGACCGCTACGGCTTCGTCGACCGCGGGTCGGTGTCGCTGCACCTCACCGAGTGGGACGAACACGACCCGTTGCGCACCGCCGCGAGCGTGTACTTCTACGTCAGCGACGCCGACGCGCTGCACGCCGAGTGGTCCGCGCTGGAGAATCTCGAGGGCCGCTTGATCGCGCCGCAGGACACGCCCTACGGATTGCGGGAGTTCGCCTATGTCGATCCCGACGGGACCGCGCACCGGGTCGGCTCGCCCCTGACCTGATCTTCGGCCGTCGCGCCGGCTTCGTGGCGCAGTGGTCACAGGCGCAACACGCGTCCCTCCGCCGGGCGACAGACGAAATGCCCACCTCCGAGCGACAATCCGAGCGGGAGCGGCGGGACACCGCCCCAACACCGGACCACCCCGCGCGGTTGTCGCTCGGAGGTGGGCATTTGCGGTCATCCTCCCCGGGCGGCGCCAAAGCTCCCTACGTGACGGCCGTGGTCAACAAGCGGTGATGCCGCGACGCGCGCGTCAGCTCTCGCGCCGGATCCTGAGCGCGGTGGTGATCATGGGAATCTGCAGCGGCAGCCGGGCCAGGGCCACGATCCGCATCGCCCACGGCTTGTCCCACCACAACCGGACCATGTTGACGTTGCCCGGGAAGACCCCGACGAACAGGGCGACGGCGGCCAGCGCGGCGGTTCGCCGGGTGCGTCGCGGCACCAGCAGCGCCCCGATCGCCAGCTCGGCCACTCCCGACCCGTAGGTGTACAGCCGCGGGCTGCCGGGCAGTTCGACGGGGATGATCGAGTCGAACGGTTTGGGCGCCACGAAGTGCAGGGTGCCGATGCCGAGCAGCATCGCCGCGACGCGGAAGGCGAGTCGCTGGGTGGCGTCACGGCCGGCGAGGGGTCTCGTTGTCATGGAGACATTGTGCCCATTGCGGCCACGGCCTACCCGCGGTCGGCGTCGGTGTAGCGGATGATGCCGCGAATGTTGCGCCCCTCGAGCATGTCCCGATAGCCGTCGTTGATCTGCTCGAGGGTGTACTCCCGCGTGACCATGTCGTCGAGATTGAGCTGCCCCAGCTTGTACAACTCGAGGATCGCCGGGATGTCGTACTGGGGATTGCCGCCACCAAAAATGCTGCCCTGCAAGCTCTTCTGCAGCAGCGAGAGCCCGGCGAGGTTGAGGGTGACGTCGTTGGCCAACACGCTGGCCATGCCGGTGAGGCAACATACTCCGCCCTTGGCCGTCAGCGCCATCCACGACTCGACGTCTTTGCCCTCCACGTGGCCCACGGTGACGATTACCTTGCGGCACATCATGCCTCGCGTCGCCTCGGCAATTCCGGCCGCGGCGCTGCCCACGTCCGCGAAAGCCGCTGTGGCGCCGAACTTGAGCGCCTGCTCGCGCTTCCATTCGTAGGGATCGACGGCGAATATCCGTCGGGCCCCGGCGATGCGGGCGCCCTGCAGCGCGGCGACGCCGACGCCGCCGATGCCGATGACAGCGACGTCCTCACCCGGTGCGACCGCCGCGCTGCGCACCGCCGAGCCGTAGCCGGTGGTCACCCCGCAGCCCACCAGGCAGGCCACGTCGAACGGGATCGCGGGATCGATTTTGACCACCGAGGTCTGGTGCACCACCGCGTACGGCGCGAACGTCCCCAGCAGTGACATCGGGATGACGTCGCGGCCCCGCGCGGTGACCCGAAACGATCCGTCGGACACCGATTGACCCGACAGCAATCCCATGCCCAGGTCGCACAGGTTGCGCAGCCCCGTCTGGCACGGCGTGCACTTGCCGCAGGAGGGGATGAACGACATGACCACGTGGTCGCCGACGGCTAGGTGCTCGACGCCCTCGCCGACCTCGGTGATGATCCCGGCGCCCTCGTGCCCGCCGAGCACCGGGAAGCAGGGGATGGGAAAGTCACCGGTCAGCAGGTGGTGGTCGGAGTGGCACAACCCTGCCGTCTCCAACCGGACCGTCACCTCGCCGGGGCGGGGATCGCCGATCTCGATCTCGTCGATCACCCAGGGTTCGTTGAGATCCCAGATCAGGGCGCCTTTGGTTTTCAACGGGGAGGCCTCCTGAACGTGTACTAACCGCTTAATTGTTAGCGCGGTCACAGACCGGCCCCCACCGAACTTAGACCAATACTATTGTCTATACAGTATTTGAAACGATTCGCCGCGACTGAACGCCGCCAGACCGCTCGAGGTTGTAAACATGGGTAAACCCGTCATCGTTGGAGCCGTCCGAACGGCGATCGGCCGTTCCTTCAAGGGGACGCTCGTCAACACGCCGCCCGAGACGCTGATCACCGCGGTCCTTCCCGAGGTGGTGCGCCGGTCCGGTGTGGACCCGGCCGCCATCGATGACATCATTTTCGCCGAATCCCATTACGGGGGCGGCGATCTCGCGCGGTATGCGGCCACCGCGACCGGCCTCGAACATGTCCCCGGTCAATCCGTCAACCGGCATTGCGCGGGCAGCCTCACCGCGATCGGCAACGCGGCGGCGCAGATCGGTTCCGACATGGAGCGGGTGCTGATCGCCGGCGGCGTGCAGTCGCTGTCGATGACGCCGCTGACCAACTGGCGCATCCCCGGACCCGAGCTGAAGTTCGAGGAGCGGTGGATGCCGCCGACGCACGTCGAGACGCCCGACGCGCCGGCCAAGGACATGTCGATCACGGTCGGCTGGAACACCGCCCAGACCGTCGGCATCACGCGCGAGGAGATGGACGCCTGGGCGGCCCGCTCGCATCAGCGCGCCGTCGCGGCGCAGGACGCGGGCAAGTTCGTCGATGAGATCCTGCCCCTGAAGATTTCGCAGGCGGACGGTTCGGTCATCGAGTTCGCCGTCGACGAGCACCCCCGCCGTGACACCACCGTCGAAAAGCTGGCCGGCCTCAAGGTATTGCACCCCGAGATCGAGGGCTTCTCGATCACGGCGGGCAACAGCAGCGGCACCAATGACGCCGCGGCCGCGGTCGCGCTGGTCGACCGCGAGTACGCCGACGCGGAGAAGCTCAACGTGATGGGCACGGTCAGGGCGTGGGCCGCCGCGGGCGTGCCGCCACGGGACTGCGGCCTGGGTGCGGTCAAGGTCATCGGAAAGGTGTTGCAGCGCGCCGGGTTGTCGCCCGGCGATGTGGCGCTGTGGGAGATCAACGAGGCGTTCGCGTCCGTGCCGATCGCGGCGTGCCGGGAATACGGCCTCGACGAGGAGAAGGTGAACTTCTCCGGTAGCGGCTGCAGCCTGGGCCACCCGATCGCGGCCTCCGGCGCGCGCATGGTGACCACGCTGGCCTACGAGCTGGCCCGCCGCGGCGGCGGCATCGGCGTCGCGGCGATGTGCGCCGGCGGCGGCCAGGGCGGCGCTGTCGTCATCGAGGTCTAGCGGCGATCGCGAGGGCGGCAAAGCGGGTCGCCGCCATCAGGTCTAGCGGCGTCAGTTACAGAACGTGTAGCCGATGAACTGGGTGCCGCGCGTGTCGCCGCTGGCGTAGTTGGCGAAGTGCACGGCCGGTTTTCCGTCGTACTGCGTGTTCATCTGCTGCACGGACGGCGGCGGGACGTCTTTGGGGAAGGCCAGGATCATGTCGGCGAAAATCTCCAGGCCGGCCTGGCAGATGGCTTCGCGCCGGGGCGGCTGTGGATTCCACGCGTGCACCACGACCGGCTCGGTCAGCTGAGATCCCGTCGCGCAATTCGGGTCGCAGAGCTTGAACACGGCCGTGCCGGTCCCGTCGGCGCCCTGCGGTCCCCAGGAGCTCCACGACATGTCCTGCAGCGCAACCGCCACGCTGGCGCACCCCAGAACGTTGAGCTTCTTGGGACGCGCGACCGGAGGGACGGACGGGTTGTAGCAGCCGGGGATGGCGAAGCTCTCCGGTGCCGACAGCGGTGGGCTGGTGGTGGGACCCGTCGCGCTGTGGTTGCCTTCGGTTACGCGCACCCCCACGACGGCCAAAACCCCGACCAGCACGACCGCCGCGATGCCGATCGCGATCAAACGCCCCCGCGAGATGTGCCGCAACCGCCTCGATGTAGGGACGTTGGCGTTGCCGCTCACAACCACCAGATTACGGACCAGTTTCTGGTCGGGGGTGGCAACCCGCGATGGCTTCTCAGGGTAAAGTTGGTCATCGCTGCCAACTTATCAAGGATTCCGTGGAGATGCCGATGAATGACCATGACCTGGCCGCGCGGTTGGCCACCGACGCGGGCCAGCTGCTGCTCGGGGTCCGGCAGGAGTTCGCCGACGCGGAAGCGAACGAACGGAAAGCCGCGGGGGACAAGCGATCCCACGACTTTCTGATGGCTGCGCTCGCCGCGCAGCGCCCCGGCGACGCGGTGCTGTCCGAGGAGGGCGCCGACAACCCGGTGCGGTTGCGCGCGGAGCGCGTCTGGATCGTCGATCCGCTGGACGGGACGCGGGAGTTCTCCGAGCTCGGGCGCGACGACTGGGCGGTGCACGTCGCGTTATGGGAGGCCGGCGAGCTGGTTGCCGGCGCCGTGGCGCTGCCGGCGCAGGGCATCACGTTCGCCACGCCCGACATCGCGTCGCCTCCGGCGGCGCCGGGCAAGCCACGGATCGTGGTCTCGCGCACCCGCCCGCCCGCCATCGCGCTGAACGTCCGGGACGCCCTGGACGGCGTTCTGGTCGAAATGGGTTCGGCCGGCGCCAAGGTGGCGTCGATCGTCCAGGGCTTGTCCGATGTGTACGTGCACGCCGGCGGGCAGTACGAATGGGACTCCGCCGCCCCGGTGGCGGTGGCGCGCGCCGCGGGGCTGCACACCTCCCGCATCGACGGGTCCGCTCTGGCCTACAACCAGCCGGACCCGAAGCTGCCGGACCTCGTGGTGTGTCGTCCCGAGCTCGCGGAGGCCGTACTCGCGGTTACCGGCTGACCGGCCGCGCCGGCCTGCGTCCAGGGGACCGCTAGACCGTGACGAAATCCGCCATCATGGCCATGTCCTCGTGCTCGAGGTTGTGGCAGTGGACCAGATAGGTTCCGCGATAGTCGGTGAACCGCACGATCACTTCCACGGCTTCGGCCGGGGCCACGTCGACGGTGTCTTTCCAACCGTGATCGAAGCGCCCGGGCGGCTTGTTGTTGCGCGACAAGACTTGAAACGGGTTGAGATGGACGTGGATTGGATGCCGGATGTCGGTGATGAAGCGCCAGACTTCGACATCGCCGATGCGCGGCGTCGCAACCGGAGTGCCGGGCTTGTAGGGTTTGTTGTTGATCGTCCACACACCGGCCCGGCCTTGTCCGAACAGAAAGGTGCGGGTGGTCGTGGCACGCCTCCGGTCCAGGGGTGCAACGCTTTCGCTGAGCCGTTCGGGAATGCTTGATTCGTCTGAGCGGTCGGTGCCGAGGACGTCGAAGCGCATGACCTCCGTAGTGGACTGTGCGCCAAGGGTGTTGACGAGCCGTACCCGGGTGCCGCGACGGTAGCGGGAGAAGTCGACGACGACGTCGAAGCGTTCGGCCGGCGCGATGTCGATCGCGTCATGCGTGATCGGACTGCTCAGAAGCCCACCGTCACTTCCGATCTGGGTGAACGGCGGTCCCTCGGGTGGTGGCGGGTCGAGCCGCAATCGGTAGCGGCGGGCGTTGGAGGCGTTGAGTACTCGGAATCGATACCGTGCGGGATCGGTGTCGAGCACGGGCCATGGCGCGCCGTTGACCAGTACGACGTCGCCGAGCACGCCGTTCATATAGGGGGCGGCGACCTCACCGCCGTCGGCGAGCGGGTACTGGAACGAGCCGTCCGCGGCAAACGATCGATCGGTGATCATCAGCGCGATGTCGCGATCACCCTTCGGCAGCGGCAGGGCCAGCTCTTCATCGTCGTGAACGAGGTGAAATCCCGCGAGCCCACGCCAGACGGCTTGGCCGGTGTAGCCCATTCGGTGGTCGTGATACCACAGCGTCGCCGCGCGTTGCTGCATGGGGTAGACGTATTCGCGTTGCCCGACAACGGAATTGCGTGACATTCCCGCCGCCATGCCGCCGTCACCGGGAGTGACCTTCGGGCCCTGTGGTTCGATGAGGTCGAGCGGATAACCGTCACTGTCGGGCGGGGTATGGCCGCCATGAAGGTGCACAGCAACGGGAACGGGCAACGCGTTGTGGTGGCGGATCACGGTGCGCCGACCCGACCGGGAGACGATTGTGGGACCGGGAAAGGTTCCGCCATACGTCCAGGCGTGCGTCGTGAGGCCGGGCAGTATCGGCAGATCGGCGGCGCACTGGGTGATCTCGTAGTAATCGCTTGCGGCGTCGCTGGCGACGGGGGCCAGCCGAATTGGGATCGGCAACCGCGTCCGGTAGAGCGGCGGCAATGGTACCTGGCTGCGCAGCAGCTTGCCGGGCTCGGCGGGACCCAGCGCCAGCTGCGCCGCGGGCCATCCCGCTCCTGCGACACCGACGCCCGCCGTGAGCAAGCCGGCGCGCAGCAGGGTGCGCCGCTTCACGGTGCCACCTCGCCGTCGACGGCGCGCCGAGCCGGCAGCGGGGTGCGCCAAATCACCGTCGCCACTTGGACAATCCCGACGACGAGCAATACGCCCAGCGGAACGTGTACGGCAGTCAGTCGCAGTTCGCCTGCGGCGAACTCGGCGACGAGCAACAACGTCTGCGCCACGCCGCCCAAGAACGCGCCCCGCGGGCCGCCGAGACGCCAGATCCAGGCGAGGATAGCGACTTGCACCGCAGAGGTGAGGGTGATCGCTTTCGCCCCGAGCGAGTGCAGCATCAGCGCGTCGTACTGGCCGCCGAGAAAATTGCCCGCCAAAGTGGCCTGCGCGAGCGCGAGCACCACCATCGATGCGGTGCTGGCACGCGCCAACAGCAGCGGTCCCCGTGTGGTCGGGCCTCGCCGGCCACCGGCGTTCACAGGACCGCCGGGTGTGCTGCAATCGCCACGCCGAGGGCGGCGCAGTTGAGCGCCAGCAGGAATCCGCCGAACATCATCTGGCCCGTGATGTCGTGGGCCAGCACATGGGTGTACACGGCGCACACAAAAAATATGACCAACCCCGCAGCGGCGGCAATGCCTATTGCCGGTATCCACAGGCCCACGATGAGTCCCACGGTTCCCAATGTCTTCAGGGTGCCGATAGGAAACCTCAACCACGACACCGGCACGCCCGCGCTCGCCATCCCGGGCAGAATCGGCGCGAAGTGAACCAGCGCCGCGATACCCGAGAATCCATCGAAGGCGATCGCAGTGAATGTCACGATCAAATATGCGGTGTGCACCGTGTCCTCCCCGGGGAATTCATCTCGTCGGTATCGAGTCAGAGTCTTTGGCCGACAGTGCCTCTCGACGTACCATCTGCCACAGGGTCGGGGTGGACTGGGTCGTCGAGATGACCACGATGCGCCGGAGGGAAGCCGAGTCGGTGACGAGGGAAATCAGATAGTCGGCCAAGTCGATACGTGCGGTGAACGCGCCCACCGGCTCGATGGGTCCGCTGATGTAGTCGGTCGGTTCGGGCAGGTCGAACAGGCCGGAGGGCCGAACGATCGTCCAGTCGAGGCCGCTGCCGCACACGATGGTTTCCATGCGGCGCATGTCGTCGTACACCGTCTTACCGATCGTCGTCCTGATGATGGGGTCGATCAGGCGCAGCAAGCGCGGGGCGTGCAGGCGTCGCGTGGGATGTACCGACGTGGAGCTCACGACGATCAGGCGGCGCGTCCCCGACGCACGCATGGCGTTGACGATGTTGGTCGTTCCGGTCGAATAGGTGTCGACCCGGTGGCGGGCGAAGGGCACCCCGAGCGCCGAGACCACGGCATCGGCCCCTGCGATGGCTGCACGGACCGCGGAGTCGTTCCGCACGTCGGCCGCCACAACCGTCAATTGCGGGTGCGTGATGGGGAATTCGCGTGGATGTCGGGTCACGGCGACCACGGCGTGCCCGGCGGTCAGCGCGCATCTGACGGCGAGTCGGCCCGTTGGCCCGTTGGCTCCGAAGATGACCGTCTTCATCGTTCACTTCCCAATTTGTCACAACTAGTGATTATCACGGTACATGACGATTATGCACGGTGCCAGACTGAATGTAAGGAGACTGAAGCCGCGCTGCCCGGCGCCGGCAGCACGGTGTCGTGACTTCGCGCCGTATGGCTTAGGGAATGCGGCCGACGAGCGCGTTGCCTCGTCGCGCCCGCCGATTGGTCAATGACCGGCGATCACGCCAGTTGGGGATGAACTCCGGGAATGAGCCCTGCCCCCGCGGCGACGCGCTGAAGAAGGCGGCGCAGCGTGTCGCGTTCTTTCGCAGACAGGGGCGCGGCTATTTCGTTTTCGAGGTCGCGGCCCTGCTCATGCAGCGCGGGCAGCAGGCGGCGGGCCTTGGCGGTGAGCGTGACAGCGACCGCGCGCCGATCCTCGGGGTGCGGTAACCGCTTTGCGAGTCCTCGCTGTTCAAGCTGGTCGATGACCACAACCATGGCATTGCGGTGGATCCCGAGGCGTTCGGAGAGCTGACGCTGGGATTGGCCGTCGGCACTAGCGAGTGCCAGCAGAACTGCGTACGTGCGGGGGTCGGCCCCTATCGACGAAAGCCGGCGCTGGAAGTCGCTGCTGATATGGGCGCCGAGTTGCGCGAGGAGAAACGGGATTCGTTCGTCGAGTTCAGCAATGCCGGAGTGATGTTCACTCGGCGGCTTGGGCAACGTCGGCTCCTCGACTACTGGACTGTTTGCGCCGCAACGCTTTACGTACGAAGCGTTGCCAGTGCAGGGATTATCATCCTACAAGATCGTCATCGGCCGGTACAGTTCTTGACCGTTGCCGTGGCGTGTCGATCCCGCCGCGCCCGCCCCCGCAAGAGCCGCTGCGCATAAAGGTCTCTCAGAGCAGGGCCTGCTGCCACGACAGGACGCGTGCGGCCAGTTCGGGTCCGCGGTCCTCCTGGATGAAGTGGCTGGCGTTGATGCGGGCGTGCGGCTGGCCCGCGGCGCCGGGGATGTGCTTGATCAGCGGGGTATCCGCTTGCCCGAGGATGGGGTCGCGCGCACCGAAGATGGCCAGGAACGGCTTCTCCCAGCGCCCGAGCGCCTCCCACGCCCTCCTGTTGGCCGGAATCGCCGGATCGCTGGGCGAGGTGGGGACCAACTGGGGGAACGCGCGGGCCCCGGCCTGATATGTCTTGTCCGGGAAGGGGGCGTCATACCCGGCCCGCACCTTCGACGACACCCGGCGGACGGTCCCGGCGCCCACGATGCGTCCCGCCGGCAGCACGGGGGAGTAGCGCGCAAAGGCGCGCCAGGCATGGAAGGCGGGCGGGGTGCGCCGCTGCGCGGTGGGCAGGAAACCGTTGGCCACCACCAGCCGCCCGACGCGGTCGGGCTGCTCGGCGGCGATGCGCAGGCCGATCAACGATCCCCAGTCCTGCACGAGCAACGTGACATCCCACAGATTGAGGTGCTCGAACCACGAGACCACCCATTCCACGTGCCGCTGGTAGGTGTAATCCTCGATGCGGCTGGGCTTGTCCGACCGGCCGAAACCGATCAGGTCGGGTGCCAGCACACGGTTCCCGGCGTCGGTCAGGGGCGTGATCATGGAGCGGTACAGATAGCTCCACGTGGGCTCGCCATGCAGCAGGACGATCGGCGGCCCTTCGATCGGCCCCTCGTCGAGATAGTGCATGCGCAGCGGCCGGGTGTCGCTTGCCGTGACGTCGAGATAATGCGCTACGAACGGGTAGCCCTCCAGGTTTTCGAAACGGGAGTCCGGGGTTCGCAGCACATGCATATCAGCTCCTCCGGTGAACCGGCACCTCTGCTAGCCTCTCTCGCCGAGGCGCATTCGTCTAGTGGGAGATTCATTGAGCTGGGCCGCGCTGGCCATTAAACTGGCTTATTCATGGCAATTCGGCGCGCGGTTCTGCTCATAGCCGACATCGGTGGTTACACGCACTACATGCAGTGGAACCGGACGCACCTTGCCCACGCCCAGCTGACGGTCGCGGGCCTGCTGGAGTCGGTCATCAACGCCGCCAAGGGGCTGAAGCTGGCCAAGCTCGAGGGCGACGCCGCGTTCTTCTGGGCGCCGGACACCAACGCCAAAGTGGTGGTGTGCGAGCGGCTGTCACGGATGCGCACGTCGTTCCTGGAGCGGCGGGAGCGGATGAAAAACGACATCGCCTGCCAGTGCGCGAGTTGCGCGCAGCTGGAGAAGCTGTCGCTCAAGTTCGTCGTGCACGTGGGCGAGGTGGCGGATCAGAAGGTGAAGCGCCATGTCGAGCTGGCCGGCTTCGATGTAATCCTGGTGCACCGAATGCTGAAAAACATGGTGCCGGTAGCCGAATACGTGCTCATGACCGATCCCGTCGCGGAATGCCTCGACGAGTCGATGCGTGGGCTGTGCACACCCATGCTGCACGTGTTCGACGGCATCGGCGAAACGTCGACGCACTACATCGACCTCGCGTCGTTGCAGGTTCCCGCCGTGGAGTCCGAGCGCAGTTTCTTGCGCCGGCTCGGCGCGACGATGAAGTTGGAGTTCAACACCCTGCCGTTCACCCTGGGCATGCGGGAGCCCGGCGAGGGGTTCCGCAACTTGGGGCGCGGGACCGAAGAAATCTCCGCGTAGCCCCCGCGCCGCTACTGAGCGCCGGCGAGGGCGCGGCCCATGCGCGACAGGGCCTCGGTGAGGATGGCGCGTGAGGTGGCGAAGTTCAGCCGCACGTGCCCGGCTCCGCCGGTGCCGAACACGTGGCCGGAGCTGAGCGCCACCCGGGCGTGCTCGAGGAACCAGCGGGCGGGTCCGGACAGGTCGGCGACCACCGCGAGGCCATCGCTTTCCTCTTCGTCGATACCGAGTGCCCGGCAGTCCAGCCACGCCAGGTAAGTGCCTTGTGGCCATTGATATTTCACGCTGGGCAGCTGCACGGCGACCAACTCGCCCAGCAGCTTCCGGTTAGCGTCGAGGCCGGACAGCGTCGCGTCGAGCCAGTCGGCGCCGCTGCGGAACGCCTCGGCGTGCGCGATGACGCCGAGATGGCTGGCCCCGTGGCTGACCTCCTCCGGCATCCGGTCCAGGTCGGCGGCCGCCTCCGGCCCGGCGATCGCCACCGCCGCCTTCAGCCCGGACAGATTCCAGGCCTTGGACGCCGACGTCAGGGCGAAGGCGTTCTCCGCTCCGGGGACGGTCAGGAAGGGGGTGAACCGCGATCCCGGCAGGATGACGGGCGCGTGGATCTCGTCGGACACCACGCGGACGCCGTATCCGCGCGCGAGTTCGGCCACCGTGCGCAGCTCCTCGGGCGTGTGCACCGTGCCGGTCGGGTTGTGCGGATTGCACAACAGGTAGGCCACGTTCCCGTGCGTCGCGCGGGCCCGGGAAAAGGCCTCCGCTAACGCGCCCAGATCGATGCGCCCCTCGGCGAGCGGCGCTTCGATCACGCGGCGGCCGTCGTGCGCCACGAACGCGTAAAACGGTGCGTACACAGGGGGATTGACGACGACGGCGTCACCGCGATCGGTGACCAGACGCAACACCTCGACGATGCCGAGCATGACGTCGGGAACGAGCGCGGTGCGGCCCACCTCCAAGTCGTCCCAGTCCCAGCGCCGCGCCGCGAATTCGCTGACCGCCTCCGCCAGCGCCGTGCCGCACGGGTATCCGGTGTCGCCGTCGTCGACGGCCCTGCGCAGCGCCTCGGCCACCGTCGGCGGCAGGTGCACGTCCATCTCGGCGACCCACAGCGGCAGGACGTCGGCGGGATGCGCCCGCCATTTCATGCTGGTGCGAAGCCGCAACTGCTCGAGCGTGAGCTCCTCGAAGGGATTAAAAGTCACTCGGGCAGATTATGTGGCGAACGCGTGCTTCGGAATCGTCAACGGCAGGTCGACCGAGCTGAGCAATCCCGGCTTCGCGGCAACGACATACGACACCGCGTTGACGACGCGCATCGCGGTGGCGACCATCGCGCCGGCCCCCGAGGTCATGCCCGCGATCCCGGCCCGGCCGGGATCCCGCAGCGTCGCCGCCAGGGTGCAGTCGAGGTCGGGGTCGCCGGTGATCACGACGCGATAGGACAGGTCGCCGATCCCGATGGGCCAGTCGGGCGCGACGTCGTGGGCGAGCCGGGTGACGTGTTCGATGACGATGGCCTCGCGGCCGTCGACCACCCCGATCGCCTGCATCCGCAGCGCGCCACAGGTTCCGGACTCGACGGTGCCCATCGCGACTTCCAGCGTCCGGTTGGTGACCGCGCGATCGAAACCCTCACGGACTTCCTGGACTTCGACCCCGAGGGCGTCGGCGATCAACCGGATCTGGCCCTGCCATTCGCCGGCGATCGCGCCGGGAAAGCCGATCCAGGGTTGGTAGTCGAGCGGGCGGCCGAAACCCAGCGCGTCGCTCATGATGTCGGGAACCCCGTAATCGTCGTAGAGGCCGATCTCGAACGAGTGGATCTTTTCGATGACCGACGACTGGGTCGACAGCACCAGCGGCAGGTAGTCGGCGGCGAAGCCCGGCTCGATCCCGGACGCGTACAGCGATGCCTGGCCCCGCTTGGCGGCGGCGACCAATTGGTCGCGCCACTCCGCCGGTTCGTAGGCGTGCGGGTTGACCAGCCGCGTCGTGCTGGTCGTCACGACGTTGATCCCGGCTTCGAGCAGCTTGACGTAGTCCGGGATGGCCAGCGCGTCGCGCTCCGGGCCGCTGGCCGCGTAGATGACGCAGTCGGGCTTCAACGCGATCAGCGCGTCGGCGTCGTTGGTGGCTGCCACGCCGATCGGCTCCCCGCCGGCCAGTTCGCCCGCGTCCTTGCCGACCTTGTCGTCCGAGTGCACCCAGACGCCGGCCAGGTCCAGATTCGGGCGCCGGGCGAGGGCGCGGATGGCGATCGAGCCGATGCCGCCGGTCGCCCACACCACCACGCGATGAGTCGTCATCTCGTTTCTCCTCAAGTCCATATCAGCCGCTGGTCTAAGACCAACGGCCGCCGCGGTTTTCGTGTGTTCGCGACGCGCGCGGCCGGTTCGAGCGGTCAGGTTTAAGAAAGCAGACACTATCTTAACGAACAAATTTTAGGTTAGTCTGCAGCGGTGAGGGCCGAATCCGAGTTTTTCGCGCCTCCGGGCGTCGTGGCCGACGACGTGGGCCGGGCCGGGGACGAGTTGGGCCCGCACCTGGTGCACGACGCGGTGATGGCCGCGTCCTACCGCCCCCATGACGACCGGGTGGCCAGCATCACCCGGGCCGACGGCGGGGACGCACTGCGCGCGGAGGGCGGCCCCTACCGCATCTTCACCACCGCCGAGGCAACCGAGTACGTCCGTGGCGGCCGGCCGCTGCCGCTGCACCCGCTGTGCGGCGGCAGCGCCCCCGACGTCGCCTGGCCCTACCTAGAACGCGCCGCGCGCGCCGCCACCCAATAAAAGGAGAGCACCGGTGTCGATCCAACAGCCTCTGCGTGTCGTCGTGTGGTCCACCGGCGGCGTCGGCAAGGTCGCGATCGACGCCGTCAACCGGCGCCCAAACCTGGAACTCGTTGGGGTATGGGTACATTCGGCGGACAAGGTCGGCCGGGACGCGGGGGAGCTGGCCGGTGGCGACCCGCTCGGGGTGGCGGCCACCGACGACGCCGAGGCCCTGATCGCGTGCAAGCCGGACTGCGTGGTGTATGCGGCCAGCGGTCCCGAGCGCGACGGGGCGGTGCCCGATTATCTGCGGCTGCTGGCGGCCGGCATCAACGTCGTGTCGACGTCGTCGACCAGCCTGGTGCATCCGCCGTCGTATTTCGCCCCGGACTGGCGCGACCAGCTCGAGGCGGCGGCCACCGCAGGCGGCGCCTCGTTCTACGCGTCGGGCATCTTTCCCGGCTTCGCCTCCGATCAGCTCGCGCTGCTGATGACGACGCAGTCGAAGCGCATCCGGACCATCACGGCCAGCGAGGTCGCGCTCAACGACCACTACCCGGTGGCCGACGTGATGATGAACGGGATGGGATTCGGCCACCCGCTGGAGTTTCAGCCGATGCTCGCCACGCCCGGCTTCATCGAAATGGCTTGGCAGGCACCGATATACCTGATCGCCGGCGGCCTGGGGGTCGAGGTGGAAGAGGTGCGTGGCTCCCTGGACCGACGGTTGGCCGACCGCGACATCGAGGTGGCATTCGGCACCATCAAGGCGGGCACCTGCGGCGCCGTGCGGACCCGGGCGGCGGGCGTGGTGAACGGTCGCGAGGCCATCGTGATCGAACACGTCATCCGGATGGCCCGCGACGTCGCGCCCGATTGGCCGACCTCGGAGTCCGACGCCACCTATCGGGTCGACATCGACGGCGATCCCGACGTCCACTGCGAGATGAGGATGGGGGAGGCCGAAGGCCACGGCGCGGGGCACGCCGCCATGGCGTCGACGGCGATGCGGGTGGTCAACGCGATCCCGTATGTGGTCACCGCACCCGCCGGCCTGCTGAGCTCGCTGGACATTCCGATGACGCTGCCGCTTTACGCCTTCGACTGAAGGTGTAACGTGCATCACCAAGATTAGGCCACCTAGGAGTTTGCCGTGTACACACTGCGCTTCGACATGCGCGATCCCGAATGGGCCGCGGCCCCAACCGATCTGTACGCCGCGGCGCCCGAAATGTCGGCCTGGGCCGAGGAGCACGGCGGTCTTGCCGCCGTGCTGTGTGAGCACCACGGCTCCGAGGACGGGTATTTGCCGTCACCGTTCTTGCTGGCCTCGGCGGTGGCGGCGCGCACGCAGCGCCTGGCGCTGAGCCTGATCCTGATCCTGCCGTTCTACGAGACCGTGCGCCTCGCCGAGGACATGGCGGTCCTGGACATCATCAGCAATGGCCGGGCGTCGTACATCCTGGCCCTGGGCTACCGGCCCGAGGAGTTCGAGCACTTCGGCGTGCCGATCAAGAAGCGCGGTCGCGTCTGCGACGAGAAACTCGCGCTGCTGCGGCGATTGCTCGCCGGTGAAACCGTGATCGAGGACGGGCGGCGGATCACCGTGACGCCGCGCCCGCTGACCCCCGGCGGCCCGGGGCTGATGTGGGGTGGGGGAACGTTGGCGGCGGCCCGCCGGGCCGGCAGGTACGGCCTGGGCATGCTGGGCAACGCCAACGCCCCGGGCATCCGGGAGGCCTATGAGGAGGCCTGCCGCGAGCACGGCCACACGCCGGGCCCCACCATGTTTCCCGACCGCAACACCCCGTCGGTCGTGTTCGTCGCCGACGACGTCGATCGGGCGTGGAAAGAGATCGGCGACCACCTGCTGCACGACGTGCGGACCTACGCCGCGTGGAACCCCGGCGACGAGACGACGGCCGGCTTCTCGCACGTGAACACCGTCGACGAGCTACGCGAGACCGGAACGTCACACGTGATTATCTCTGTTCCCGAGGCGGTTTCGCGGGTGAAGGCCGGTCAGGTGCTCAACCTGTCGCCACTGTGCGGCGGGCTGCCACCGGACATCGCGTGGCCCTATCTCAAGCGGGTGGGCGAGGTCGTGCTCCCGGAGGCCCTGTCGTAATTTTTCGTGCCGAACGTGGAGTTGTTGCGGGAAATGCTCGCGATTTCGCCCAACAACTCGACGCTCGGCGGCTACTCCTCGCCGAAGCGATCGACCAGGTGTGAATTGACGCCGTCGGCGTCGAGCCGCCGCGCCACCAGGTACCCCGCCCCCACCCAGGCGCGCCGCGACCAGTTGCCGAACGACACCCGCGTTCCCGGGGCGCCGGACGCGGCCGGCATCATCTTGACGCGCTCGAGCGCCTCCTTGACCCCCCGCGGGCTCAACGGGTGCGCGTCCGCGAGCGCCCGCAACAGGGTGAACGCCACGTCGCGATTCACCACCGGCACACACCATTCCGGGCGCCGCCCGTAGGCCTGCTGGTATTCGTCCAGGAATTTCTGCCCGACGACGTTGCCCTCGTCGTACTGGTCGACCCCGGTCCAGCCCATGAACGCGTTCCACATCACCGGGTTGAGCCATGCGTTCTGGAAGGCGGTCCCGCAGAACCGGGGCGGATCCCAACCCAGCGCGTCGAGCGCCGGGTTGACGAACACGATCCCGAAGCCGAACCCGCAGTGCACGATGGCCTGGGCCTTCGCCTCGTGCAGCGCCCGCACGGCGGCGGTCACGTCGCCGGCGGTCTGCGCGATGGGCGCCTCGGCGACGATGCGAATGTCCTTGCGGCGGCAGGCATCCCGGAGGTTCTTCAGGTAGGCCTCGCCGACCAGGGATTGCTCGACGAGCACGCCGATCTCGGTGTGGCCGCCCTTGGCCAGCAGGTCGGACCAGAAGATCGGCTCGTCGGTGTGCGAGCCCATCGGGAACGCGAAGAACCATTCGCCGAGCGCGACGTCGGACCCGGTGACGCTGATGCAGGGAACCTTGAAACGCTCCTCGATGGCCTCTCGCGTCGGGATCGCGTTGTCGCCGATGTTGGGGCCGAAGACGGCCAGGCAGCCCTCGTCGCACAACTCGCCGTAGGCGTCGATGACCGCTTTGACCGATCCCTTCGGCAACCCCTCCACCTCGCGGTAGACGATCTCGATCGGGCGATCGATCAGCCCCTGCTCGACGCCCTTGCCGAAGACCAGGTCGAACGGCTGCGTCAGGTCCTCGAAATACGTTGTGGGAAAGCCCTCGGGCAGCCGAAAGTCCATCAGGTAGCCGATTTTGATCGGCTCGGCCTTGCTTTCGTAGCTCATCTGAACTCCTTGGTGCCGAGCGTGGAGTTGTTGCGCGAAATGGTCGCGATTCCGCGCCACAACTCCACGTTCGTCGCTAGCGCGGTTGGTTCGGGACGCCCGGGAACAGCTCGCCCGCCGGCGGCTCGGTGGTCACCCAGCCGCCCAGCTTGGTTGCCAGGTGGGGCGCGAAAACGGCGCCGTAGAGGACGTTTCCGATGACGATCACGGCGACGACGGACAGGATCGAGGAGGTGACGCGGTTCTTCGACCTGTTCTGCGCCCACATCTCGATGACGTTGCGTCCCTGGTCGTCGGTCCGGCCCAGCAGGTAGGTGAAGAGCATCATCTGGATGCCCATCGCCAGCGAGTCGTAGAGCGGGTACTGGTGCAGGGTCCCCTCGCGGATCGCGAGCCCGGGAATCACGCGGCCGTAGTAGAACACGCCGAGCTTGGCGCCCAGGAACCCGTTGAAGAACAGCGCCCAGCAGAAGCCGACGATCAGTCCGACCACCAACAGCGTCTGGGGTCTGCGCCAGTTGAACCGGGCGGCCACCCATCGGCCCAGGGCCGCGCCGGTCACGGCCGGCAGCACGAAGTAGGAGATGTAGCCGACGGGAACGAACAGCGGCAGCCCGCCCCACGTCATGTTCAGCGGCCACCACGACGGCATCCGGGGGATGGCCGGCGGGAACTGCGCGTACATCGCCCAGTCGTAGGGGGCCTCGATCCACGAGAACGACATCGCCGAGATGCACAGCAGCAGAAGGGGGTGCACGCGCCGCTGGCGCACGCTCAGATAGATCCCGAGGGCGGTGAACGTGATGCCGCCGACGAGCGCGAAATCGCTGGCCGCCTGCATCACCGGCGTCATCTGGGAGCTCACCGGTCGACCCCTTGACTCCGGCGTGCCTGCGGGTCGAAGCGCAGCACCAGCCCGAAGATCACAACGATCAAGCCGAACAGCGTGCCCAGCATGATGACAGCGCCCACAGTCGCAATCCCTTCCGATTCGAGCTCGACTGATTAGATAGTGCCTACTATCCTAAAGGGAGTCAACCATCGGGTGAGGAGGCAGTGACGTGGTTCAGCGGTCGTCCGGCACGAAACGCGGCGCGGCGGAGGCGTCGGCCTCGGTGCGCCGGCCCCGCGGCGCTCCGCGCAAGCTGCTGCTCGACACCGCCCGGGCCCGCTTCGCTCGCCAGGACTACCGCAGCACGACGACGCGCGAAATCGCCCAGGCCGCAGGCGTTACCGAGCATCTGTTGTTTCGCCACTTCGGCTCCAAGGCGGCGTTGTTCCGTGAGGCGCTCGTCCTGCCCTTCACCGATTTCGTCGAGGAGTTCCGCCGGACCTGGCAGTCGGTCGTCCCGGAGGAGACCGACGAGGAGGAGTTGGCGCGCCGGTTCGTCGGGCAGCTCTACGACGTGTTCGTCGAGCATCAGGGCCTGCTGTTGACCCTGATGGCATCCGAGGCGCTGTCCGAGGAGGAAAAGGCCGACGCCGGCATCGCCGAGATCCGGCAGGCCGTCACGGCGCTCGGGCAGATCAGCGCCGAGGGCATGCACCTGCGCGGGCTGCGCTCGGACCATCCCGACCTGCCCGCCCACTCGACGGTGGCGATGATCGCCGGCATGGCGGCGTTGCGGTCGACCTACTTCGGGACCGAGCCGCCGTCGAGGGAGACCATCGTCGACGAACTCATCCAGGCCATCTTGCACGGCTTCCTGCACAGGAACGGCTGAGCTTTCGAAAGACCGCTCTACTCAGAGGAATTGGTTCATGGCAGACACCAGCGCGATCGAGTTGTACTACGACCCCTTCGACTCCGTCATCGACGACGACCCCTACCCGGTATGGAAGCGGATGCGCGAAGAAGCGCCGCTGTACTACAACGAGAAGTACAACTTCTACGCGCTGAGCCGCTACGAAGACGTGGCGCGCGAACTGCCCAACTGGCAGACCTACCGATCCGGCCGGGGCACCACCGCCGACATCCTGTTCGCCAATATCGAAGTGCCGCCCGGCATTCTGCTGTTCGAGGACCCCCCGCTGCACGATCTGCACCGCCGCCTGCTCTCGCGTGTTTTCACGCCCCGGCGCATGCTGGCCGTCGAAGACCTGGTGCGTGGGTTCTGCGTCCGCGAGCTTGACCCGCTCGTCGGCGCCGGCGGCTTCGACTTCATCGCCGACCTCGGGGCGATGATGCCGATGCGGACCATCGGCTACCTGTTGGGCATCCCCGAGGCCGACCAGGAAAAGATCCGCGACCGCAGCGTCGCCAACATCGAACTGTCCACGGACAGCGACCCCGCCGCGGTCGACGCGAACATCTTCGCGAACTCCATTGCCCTGTTCGCCGAGTACATCGAGTGGCGGGCCAGTCATCCCTCCGACGACCTGATGACCGAGCTGCTGCGGGCCGAGATCGACGAGCCCGACGGCACCCGGCGCCCGCTGTCGCGCACCGAGGTGCTGGCCTACACCGCCATGATCGCCGGCGCCGGCAACGAGACGACCGCCCGGCTCATCGGTTTCATGGGACAGCTGCTGTCGGACCATCCCGAGCAGCGCCGCGAGCTCGTCGCCGACCCGTCCTTGATCCCGGGCGCGATCGAGGAGACGCTGCGTTTCGAACCCCCGTCGCCGGTGCAGGCACGCTACGTGGCCCAGGACGCCGAGCAGTACGGCCGTGTCGTCCCCGAGGGGTCATTCATGTTGCTGCTCAACGGTTCCGCAAACCGCGACCCCCGGCGGTTCGCCGATCCGGACCGCTACGACATCCACCGGCAGGCGGGCGGCCACCTCAGCTTCGGGCAGGGCCTGCACTTCTGCCTGGGCTCGGCGCTGGCCCGGATGGAGGCGCGGGTGGCCTTCGAGGAGGTGCTCAAGCGCTGGCCGGACTGGGAGGTCGACTACGCCAACGCCGAGCGTGCGCACACCGCGAGCGTGCGCGGATGGGCGCGCCTGCCGGTGGTCACTCGTTGAGCCGGGGCACCGCTAGGGCTCGCTCCGGTCCACCAACACCGCGCCGTCGGGCCGGTTTCCCAGCGTCTGCAGCGGGATGTCCCCGCCGTCGGCGGTGAGGCGCACGATCTGCGCGAGCTGTTCCGGGGCGTCGCACTGCAGACAATGGTCGGCGCCCGGCACCACCCAGTAGCGATTGCGGCCCGGCTTGTTCTTCAGATAGGTCTGCCAGACGTGGTTGGGAACCCGCAACGGGGCCACGTTGTCGTGGAGGCCCCACACCACCGTGGTGTTGACTTCGCTGGTGGAAAGCGCCTCCAGCCAACCGGTTTCGTCGGCGGCGCGCTCGTGGAGGTATTGAATGGTATCGGGCAGCACGCGGATTCCGTCATTGTGGGCAAAACACTTGGCCAGCGCGGCGATCTCCGGATCGTCCAATGTCCGCCGCGGTATGAACGTGCTGGCGCCCAAACCGGCCGCCAGCATCTCCGGCGTCGTCGCCGCCGCGGTGGCGCGCCCGGTCCCGGGATCGAGCAGCGCGGTCTGGAACGCGGTGAGGTTCGAAAGGGGAAGGTAGATATTGGCATTCGTCACGATCAGGTCGGCGGGCAGCGACGGCGGATCAAGGGCTGCCAGCATGCCCAGCGCGATCATCCCCACGCTGCTGCCGCGGTCGTGGGTGAGCATGCGGTAGTCGGTGAGCTGCCACGCCTCGGTGATGGCGTAGACCAGCAGCCGCGCGTCGTCGTACAGCGAGTACACATACGGCTCGGGCGGTTTGTCGGACAGGCCGTAGCCGGGAAAGTCGAGCAGGTAGATGTCGAACTCCGCGCGCAGTTCGGCCGCCAGCGCGAAGTAGTCGATGCTCGACGTCGGAAAGCCGTGCACCAGCACCAGCGCGGGCGCGCCGGGCGTGCCGCAACGGCGGCTGAAGATCGTGACTTCTCTGGCCTCGTTGGCCGCGGTGGTCGACCGCCAACGAAGTTGGGTGCCGCCGTTTTGCCACTGCGCGAAGATGTCCAAGCTGTCAGCCTCTCAGAGGGGGCCGCGGCAGACAACCACGGCGGCTAGGGGCACGTCACGTGGATCCCGAACCTCACGTCGCGCACGCCGCTTTGCCCGGGCGTGGTCGCCTGGCCCGTTCCGGTGATCGTGTAGCCCTTGCCGTCCTTGGTCGCCTGCACCTGCGTCGGCGAATTGGTGCCTTGATAGGGCAGCTGATATTGGCCATTGGGCAGCTTGAGTGAAATCGCGAACCCGTCGACGGTGGGGGGCCGTTCGTCCGAGACGGCCAGCGACACCGACGCCGCGTCGTCGTGCACGCTGATGCGGGTCGTGAGATCTCCCGATTCCGGCGGCGACGCATTCGGCTGGGCCGCCGAGCTCGTGCAGTCGACCGCGGCGATGAGCGTGTGCTTGTTCCCATCGATCATCACGGTCGTGCTCGTCAAAGCCGGTGTCGAACTGGGGGGACTCGCCGGCTGACTCTCCTTGCCCGAACAGGCCGGCAGGCTCGCCCCCAGCGCCAGCGCGCCGAGCGCGGAACCCGCACGAACGATCCACGGCCGAGGGTGTGTCATATCGGTCCTCCGCTAGACGGTCATGAGGACTATAGAACCTTGCCTTCTGATTCGATATGCGTTTATATAGATGCATGTCGAATCAAACCACGGCGTGTTGCCCGGCGCTGGGGGCGGCCGCGCTGGCCGAGCCGCAAGCCGCGGAACTGGCGGCGATGTTCAAGGCGCTCAGCGATCCGGTGCGGTTGCGGCTGTTGAGCCTGGTCGCCAGCCACCCGGGCGGTCAGGCCTGTGTTTGCGAGATCTCCCCGACGTTCGACGTGTCGCAGCCGACGATCTCCCATCACCTGAAAACGCTGCGGTCGGCGGGGCTCTTGGATTGCGAACGGCGCGGCACGTGGGTGTACTACTGGGTGGTTCCCGAAGCGCTGCAACAGCTTTCGTCGGTGTTGCACGTCGACGCCCTGTCGGGCGCGGGATGCCGCTCATGAACGAGGCGGTGAGCGCGCGGCTTTCGACGCTGGATCGATTCCTGCCCGGATGGATCGCAATGGCGATGGTCGCCGGCCTGCTGCTGGGCCGGCTTGTCCCCGGCCTGGGAGGGGCGGTGAGCGCCGTTCAAGTGGACGGGATCTCGCTGCCCATCGCGATCGGGCTGCTGGTGATGATGTATCCGGTCCTGGCCAAAGTTCGGTACGACCAGCTCGATACCGTGACCGCGGACCGCAAACTGATGGCGACGTCGCTGGCGTTGAACTGGTTGGTCGGACCCGCCGTCATGTTCGCGCTGGCCTGGCTCCTGCTGCCGGATCTGCCGGAGTACCGCACCGGGCTGATCATCGTGGGGCTGGCGCGTTGCATCGCCATGGTCATCATCTGGAACGACCTCGCCCGCGGGGACCGCGAGGCCGCGGCGGTCCTGGTCGCGCTGAATTCGATCTTCCAGGTCGTCATGTTCGCCGCCCTGGGCTGGTTCTATCTGTCCGTGCTCCCGGGGTGGCTGGGGCTGAGCACGACCGGCATCGACGTATCCGCTTGGCAGATAGCCAAATCGGTGCTCATCTTCCTGGGGCTGCCCCTGCTGGCCGGGTACCTGTCGCGCCACCTCGGCGAACGCGCCAGGGGCCGCGGCTGGTACGAAAATCGCTTCCTGCCGCGGATCGGGCCCTGGGCGTTGTATGGGTTGCTGTTCACCATCGTCATCCTCTTCGCGCTGCAAGGCCACCAAATCACGTCCCGTCCTTGGGATGTCGCCCGGATCGCGCTGCCGCTGCTGGCGTACTTCGCGATCATGTGGGCCGGCGGATACGCGCTGGGGGTGCTGCTGCGGCTCGGCTATGCGCGCACCACCACCCTGGCGTTCACCGCCGCCGGCAACAACTTCGAGCTCGCGATCGCAGTGGCGATCGCGACCTACGGCGCCGCCTCGGGTCAGGCGCTGGCCGGCGTCGTGGGACCCCTGATCGAAGTGCCGATCCTGGTCGCATTGGTTTACGTTTCCCTGGCCTTGCGGCCCCGGCTCTTTGGTGCGGCCGACGGTTCGCGGTCGAGCGCCGACAGGCCCAGCGTCCTGTTCGTCTGCGTGCATAACGCCGGTCGTTCCCAGATGGCCGCCGCGCTGCTGCGCCACCTGGCCGGCGACCGCATCGACGTCCGTTCCGCCGGAACGGAACCCGCCGATCAGATCAATCCCGCGGCGGTGGCCGCGATGGCCGAATGGGGCATCGATATCACCGACGTCCCGAAAGCACTCGACGCCGACGTGGTGCGGACGAGCGACGTCGTCATCACCATGGGCTGCGGTGATACCTGCCCGTTCTTCCCGGGCGTCTCGTACCGCGATTGGCCCCTGCGCGACCCCGCCGGTCAGCCGGTCGAGACGGTGCGGGAAATCCGCGAGGACATCGCCGAGCATGTCTATGCCCTCATCCGGGAGCTGCTCGGGATCACGATGACGATCGATGTGCCCGCCACGAAAGGACAGTGATCATGTCGCGCATCCAACTCGCTCTCAACGTCGACAACCTCGACGAGGCGATCACGTTCTACACCAGACTCTTTGACGTGGAGCCGGCCAAGGTCAAACCCGGCTACGCGAACTTCGTCGTCGCCGACCCGCCGCTCAAACTGGTGCTGCTGGAAAACGCCGGCCAGGGCGGGACCCTCAACCATCTCGGCGTCGAGGTTCCCACCAGCGACGCCGTGCTCACCGAAAACAGCCGGCTCGCGCAGGCGGGTCTGCTCACCGACGAAGAGATCGACTCGACCTGTTGCTATGCCACCCAGGACAAGGTGTGGGTGAGCGGCCCGGGCGGTGAACGCTGGGAGATCTACACGGTCAAGGCCGATTCCGAGACCTTCGGGCCGGCCGACGAATCGCAGTCCACCTGCTGCGCCTCGTAGCTACGGCCAGGCCTCCCAGGCGATCATGCTGCGCAGCGGCCCGGCGAACACCGGCCGCACAGCCGTTGAGCGCCAACGTTCTTCGATGAGCGGAGCCAAGACTTCGACGGTGGCGAGCGGATCCTCGTCGAGATAGACGACGCTGATGTACTGGTGGTCGGTGCGCCACCCCCGGGGTAAGTGGCTCCACCCGGCGCTGGATCCGAATGTCCACGCGCCGGCCGTGCCCGGGGTGGCGAGCAGCGCCGGATAGTGCTCGGCGTGCAGCCATTGCAGCCATTCGTCCGGGCGGCCGTCGCTGGGTTCCTCGACGAGCAGCACGATGCCGCGGTGCGGCCGAAACGGCACCACCTCGCGCGAGATCAGCGCGCGCGGCGAGGACCGCCACTGCAGCAGGCGCAAGCCCGCCACTTGCAGCGACGGCCGCACGACGGGAAAGCGGCCGTTGTCGCGCAACGCGCGGCCCAGGGTGACGAACTCGTCGAAGGTCTCTTCGACCGGGTCGGTGACCAGATAGTGCACCGCGTTGCCGATGTCGCCCAACGGTCCGTGGGCGGCCAGGCGATGGTCGGCGTAGTCGCCGTCGGCGATCCAGCGCAATCCATGCACGATGCCCGACAGCTGAAATTGCTCGGGCATGTGATCCAGCAGGTGCCAACGCAGGTAGCTGCCGTCATCGTCGGGTGGCGCCGCGGCGGTGAGGCTGAATATGCCTGCTTTGACGCGCATTACGTGGCACCGCCGGACGGGGGATGAAGTTCGGCGAGGGCCTGCAGGTTCTCCAGGTAATGGGGCAGCGAGGTGTGCCGGAACGCGGCGCTGACGATGGTGGCGCCGTGCGCGGCGGTTTCGCCCACGAGATCGCGGGTCCGTTCCGGTGCATCGATCGGGTCCAGCAGCGAGGGCGTGGGCAGGATGACGTCGAAACCAGGGCCGAGGTCGAAGCGGCTCAGCCAGTCTCGCGCCTGGCGCAGGCTCACGTTGAACGGCGCCCAGCCGTCGGCCAGCGTTGCGGCCCGGCGCAGTGAGCGCAGCGTTTGCCCACCGATCCAGAGGGGGACGCGGTCTTGGACCGCGCACGGGTCGACGACCATGCCGGCGAAGGAGTAGAACTCGCCGTGGTATTCGGGTTCGGGCGTTGACAGCGCGGCGCGCAGGGCCCGCAGCGCGTCGTCGGCGCGCCGGCCGCGGTCGTCGTAGGGCGCGCCGAGCAGGTCGAATTCTTCTTTGAGGCTGCCGACGCCGACCCCCAGGATCAGCCTGCCGCCGCTGATCCGGTCCAGGGTGCCGTAGCGTTTGGCGATATCGAGCGGGTGGTGGTAGCCGAGCACCAGCACGTTGGTGGCCAACCGAATTCGTCGCGTGCGCGCGGCCAGGTAGCCGAAGGTCGCCAGCGGGTCCCAGTAGCGGGTGCCGCGGCGGCCCGTCTCGGTCGCGGGCAGGGCGACGTGCTCGCTGCAGGTCAGGTGGTGGTAGCCGAGCCCGTCGGCGGCCTCGGCGATCCGCGCCAGGTCCTCGATGGTGGCGTCCTTCTCCCAGTCGCCGGCGCTGTGAGGGAACATCGTCACGACCGGGGTGGCGACCGACAGTTTGGCGTGACCGCTCATCGGTGCACGCATCCTCCGGCGTCGACGGGGATGCATAACGTGGTCTTCCCAGGATGATTCATGCGGGGGTAGATTCTAACAGTGCTCGAATCTGGCGGGAGTCGAACCGCCGCCGTGGGTAAGCGGGTGCCGCGATGACGGCCGCGGTGCGCCGGCCCTATGGCGAACTCGACCGCGCCCGCGTGGTGACCTCACTGCGCGACCTGGCCCGCCGCGTCGGTGTGCAGGGTGTGACGATGCGCGAGCTGGCCGCCGAACTCGGCGCCGCGGTGCCCTCGGTCTACTACCACGTGCCGGGCAAGCAGGCGGCCCTGGACCTGCTCGCCGAATCCGTGCTGGCCGAGATCCCCGTCGTCGAGACCGGGTCCTGGGACACCCGGCTGGCCGAACTCTATCGCGCGGCCCGTGAAGTGATCCTGTCGGTGCCGGGCATCGCGGGCGTCCTGCAAACCGGCGGCGGAGGCGACTCCGCCCGTCGGCTCGACAAGCTCAGCCGTACGTTGCTCGCCGAGGCGGGCCTCACCAAACCGGTTGCGGCGGCGGCCCACTCGGTGCTGTACACCTACCTGCTGGGTTCGGTGAGCCTGCAGGAGACGCGGCCCGCCCACCGCGGCAAGCGCCAGGCCGCCAACCACTTTCGCGCCGGCCTCGAGGTGATCATCGCCGGGATCGGGGCCTCGCGACCGGACGGATCGGCGCCGTCGTGAGCATTGCCAAACCCACGCTGGTGAAATCCCTGGTCCCGCAGAACCTGGACACCGCCGCCGACCGCGACGCGGCCGCCGTGCTCGATCCCGACACCTTCGTCACCGGCGCACCGTACGACGCGATGACGAGGCTGCGCGCCACCTCGCCGGTGCACCCGGTGCAGCTGCCCGGGCTGCCCAGGGCGTGGCTGTTGACCAAACACGCCGACGTGCGCCTGGTCAGCCGCGACACCGACACCTTCACCAGCAGCAAGGGCAACACACTGGTGGAGGCCGAGGCCGGGCCGAACTCGGCGATGCTGCCCGGCATCGATCCGCCCCGTCACGTCCACTTCCGCAAGCTGATCAACCAGGGCTTCACCGTCCGCAACGTGCAGCGGCTGGAGCCGAAAATGCGGCAGGTGGCGCGCGGCATCGTCGCCGCCATCACCGACAAGCGCGAATTCGACGCCGTGACAGACATTTCCGCCGAGATGTCGCTGCAGGTGATCGCCGACGTCCTCGGCGTTCCGGCCGAGGACCGGATGGACGTCTTCCGCTGGAGCAACGCCATCGGAAGCCTGGGCATCGAAGATCCCGACTACGCCCCCACGCCGGAAGCACTGGGCCAGGCCGCGGCCGAAATGTTCGCCTACTGCGGGGAATTGGTGGAGCATCGCCGCAAGCACGGCCTCACCGACGACATCTTGTCGGCGCTGCTCGCCGCGGAGGTCGACGGCGAAAAGCTCAACCGCGACCAACTCAACGAGTTCTTCCTACTGCTGGCCATCGCCGGCAACGAAACGACCCGCAACACGCTGAGCCACGGCATCTTGGCGCTCGCCGAGCGCCCCGAGCAACAAGCGCTGCTCGCCCGCGATCCCGCGGCGATCAAGCCCGCGGTGGAAGAGCTGTTGCGCTGGGCGACCCCGGTGATGCACTTCCGGCGCACCGTGGTCCGCGACGTCGAGATCCGCGGGCAGCGAATCCCTTCCGGCGACTGGGTGCTGATGCACTACCTGTCCGCCAACCGCGACGAGGAGGTCTTCGACCGGCCGGACCAGTTCGACGTCACCCGCCCCGACGCCGGCCACGCCGCGTTCGGGGGCGGGGGAGTGCACTTCTGCCTCGGCGCACAACTGGCCCGGCTCGAACTGCGCGTCATGCTCGAAGAGCTCTATGCGAACGTGCCCGGCCTGGCCGTCACCGGACCGCCGGACCGGCTGCGCTCGTCGTTCTTCCACGGCATCAAAAGACTGCCGTGCACAACGTGATTCAGCCGCGTTCCACCGGGCGGGACGGATCCGAACTCCACTCCGACCACGACCCGGGATACAAGGCGGCCTCTCGGCCCAGCGCGGCGAGCGCCGCGATCGCGACCGTAGCGGTGACGCCCGAGCCGCAGTAGGCCCCCACCGTGTCGTGACGCTCGATCCCTTGATCGGACAACAATCGGGCGACCGAGTCGTCGTCGAGGAAGGTGCCGTCGGCCGCCAAGACGGCGACACTGGGAAGGTTCTTGGCGCCGGGAATGTGGCCCGCGGCGGCGTCGAGGGGTTCCACGTCGCCGCGGTAGCGCTCCGGCGCTCGCGCATCGAGTAGCGGCACCGAGCCCTCGGCCACCCGCTCGGCCGTCAGAGTCGGAAGGCTTCCGGCATACAGATCATCGTGCGGCACAGCCACATTGCCTGGCGCCGGTTCGACGGGGCCGGTCTCGAGGCGGTAGCCGGCCGCGCGCCACGCGGCCAAACCGCCGTCGAGGATGCGGACGTTGTCCAGTCCGGCCGCGGTCAGCACCCACCATGCGCGCGCGGAACCGGCCCGATTCCAGTCGTCGTAGGTCACCACCAGGGTGTCCTGCCGGACTCCCCAGCGGCGCGCGGCGACCTCCAGGTCGCGGCCCGACGGCAGGGGGTGACGGCCCCGCCCGGAAATCGAGTGGTCGCTGAGTTCGTCCTCGAGCGAGACGTACACCGCGCCCGGTATGTGCCCCTCCAGGTACGCCGCGCGCCCGTCGGTTTCGTCGATCCTCCACCGCACGTCCACGACGCTCACCGGATCGCCGGCGTCGATGACGCCGGCTAACTCGGTGGCGCTGATCAACACCCGATCGCGTGCTTGCACTGGCCCCTCCTTGTCGTCTGCATCGAGACTAGCCAGGCGAATGGCACGGTGTGAGCGGCTATGCCGTCCGTTCGGAAGCGCCGCCGGTAGCGGCGGGCGCGCCCATCGACGCGAGCATCCCGGCCGCCGCCCGGTGCCAGGTGAAATCCTCGGCGCGGCGCCGCGCGGCACCGCGGCGCTGGTGTTCGGGTCGGCCCACGATGGAGCTGACCGCGGCCGCGATGGCGGCCGGGTCGTTGTCGGCCGCCGCGCCGCTGTCGGGCGTGATGATCTCGGTCAGCGCGGACGTGCGAGAGACCACGGCCGGTGTTCCGCACGCCAGCGACTCCAGCGCGGCCAGCCCGAAGGTCTCATGCGGGCCCGGGGCCAGCGTCACGTCGGCCGAGGCCAGCAGCTGCGCCACGACCTCGCGATCGGAGACGAAACCGGTGAAGTCGATCGGTAGGCGCGCGGCCTGGCGCTGCAGCCGGGACCGCAACGGGCCCTCGCCCACGACCACGAGCCGCGCGTCGACGCCCGCGTGGCGCAAGGCGCCGAGCGCGTCGATGCTGCGGTCGACACGTTTTTCCACCGAGAGCCGACCGCAATGGACCAGCAGCAGCTGCGTCGGCGCCGCCCAGCGCCGGCGCACCAGATGCGAGTGGCGGCTCGGATGGAACGTCTGCAGATCCACGCCCAGCGGGATTGTGACGGTATTGCTTGCGTCGATCCGGTCGAACTCCTCGCGCGCGAAACCGGTGGTGCACACCACGGTGTCGTAGTTCGCGGCGGTGCGTGCGTTGGCCACATCGGCGAACTTCCGCGCGGCCCGGCGCGGAAGCACCTGGCCCACAAGGCGATCCAGGCGCTCATGGGAGATCATCAGCGTGGTGACACCGTGGTCGCGGCCCCACCGGCCCAGCGATCGCAGCGTGAGCCGGTCCGACACCTCCAGCGCGTCGGGCCGCAACGCTGCCAGGAGGGCCTTGACGGGACCCGGCATCACCGCGCGGTAGCCGCCGGTGAAGGGAATCAGCCTGGCGGGCAGGGTGATTCGGACCACGCCGGTGTAGAGCTGGACGTGCCCGGCGCGCCGTCCGGGAACGATCAAGAAGACCTCGTGACCGCCCGCGCAGTATTCGGCGCCCAGCCGGTCGATCGCGGTGCGAAGGCCGCCGGAGCGAGGGCCGTAGAAATTGGCGACCTGTACAACGCGCATAACGCGAGGACACGCGGTGCGCGTGTGCGCACATCAATGCCGAACCGACGCGCGCCTGAACACTGTATGAATTTCGCTCGCGGGTGCCGCTATCCGTTGGCCGGCGGCCCGAACCAGCGCCGCAACGCCGCGCGCAGCGCCTCTTGGTGAGTGCTGCCGAATTCGTCGGCCGCCCAGGCCACATAGCCGTCCGGCCGGATCAACATCGCCGCGGCGGGGCGCTCGGCGGTACTTGCGGTGACGACGTCGACCCGAGCGGCCCAGCCTTGCGCCGCGTTCGCGACGCCGCCGCCGAGGTCGAGCAGGACCGGACGGCCATCGTGGAGTACGTCGGCCACCCGTCGGCCGCCATCGAGGGTCAGGTCGGGCACGAGGTGGCCCGACAGCGGGTGGTCGTCGCCCACGTCGTAGCGCACGTCGGAGCCGGCCAGCAGCGCCGCCATGTGCCTTTGTGCGTCCGGGAAGGTGAACAGCTCGCCCAACAGCGTTCGCAGCGCGGCGACTTCGGGTCCCGGCGCCATGAGCGCGATCTGGGACAGCGAGTGCATCATGACGCGCTGGCCGACCGGATGGCGCTCGGACTGGTAGGTGTCGAGCAGTCCGGCCGGCGCCGTTCCGTTGATCTCGGCGGCCAGCTTCCAGCCCAGGTTCATGGTGTCCTGCAACCCCAGGTTCAGGCCCGGGCCGCCCATCGCGCTGTGCACATGCGCGGCGTCGCCGAGCAGCAGGACGCGGCCGACCCGGTAGCGTTCGGCATGCCGGGTGTTTTGTCCGTTGATGCGCCGAAGCGCGTGGGGCCCGGGGCCTTTCGGCTCCTCGAACGGAACGTCGACACCCAGCACCCGGCGTGCGCTCTCGCGCAACTCGACCAGACTCATCGGCACCTCGTCCACCGGCGGGCCGAATTCGATGGTCCCGAGCAGCGCGCGGCCCGGCTCGAACTCGGCATAGATCATCCCGCCCCGGTCAAAGCGGCTGTGCCCGAAGCGAAGCGGACCGAATCCCGGGACCTCGATGCTGGCGATGTCCGGGCGGCGGTACTGGTCGGGAATGTGCACGTGGGCCAGCCGAGCGACCATCGGTGAGGTGGTGCCGGGAAAGTCGATGCCCAGGGACTTGCGCACCAGGCTGCGCCCGCCGTCCGCGCCGACCGCGTAACCGGCGGCGATGGCGTAGTCGCTTCCGGGTGACGAGACGTGCAGCGCAACGGGTTCCGGCCCCGGCACGATCCCGACGAGTTCGTGGCCCCAGCGCACATCCACGCCGAGGTCGCGGGCCCGCTTCTCCAGCAGCCGCACGAGCCGGGGCTGGGGCATGAGCATCGCGTACATCGGGTTGTCGCGGCCCTCGGGGAAGATCAGCGGCATGGCCGCGAACATCCATCCCGGGCTGGGCCGCGGGGGGCCCTCGTCACCGGTGAAGTCCCGATACATCCCGCGCATGTCGAGCATCCGAACGACCTGTCCGACAAGGCCGTTGGCCTTCGGCTCGGGGCTGGGGCCGGGCAGGGCGTCCAGCACGACGGGCCTGATACCGGCCAGCGCCAGCTCGCAGGCCAGCATCAGCCCGTTGGGGCCGGCGCCGGCGACGACGACGTCGGCGTGTTCGTCAGCCATGGGCTGCCTTCTTTCTGGTGGGTTCCGGTAGCCCCGCCTCGACGGCGGCGAAGCCCGAGCGGATCAATGTGGTGATCGCCACCGGGGGGTCGGCCCATGCATAGGCGTCGGCCGCGGCGTCGCCGACGGCCCGCACGACGGACATGACCAGTCGCGGGTACAGGTCATGCTTCGGGTCGGTGCCGGTGCGATCGGCGATCACGCTGAGGAACTCGTCGAACAGGTTCTGCGGCACCGAGTTTCGAACTTGCGGCTGCATGAGCAGCTTTCGCACCTCGACGAGTTCCTGGCGGCTGGGTGCCCGGTTCTCGTCGCCGTAGACGTCGCCGAAGTCGTCCTCCAAGGGCTCCAGCACGGCGTGGGCGATCGCCGTCCAGAGCGGCTCGTCGGCGGGACGCTCCCGGAGCAATGCGACGCTGCGACGCAGGCGTTCGGCTTGCCGGTAGGCCAGCGCCTCGTATTTACCGCTGAAGTAGTTGTTGAACGTGCGCAGTGAGACGCCCGCCATGTTGGCGACGTCTTCGCGCGTCACGTTGTCCAGCCCGCGCTCGAAAGCCAGGCGCAGCGCGGCATCGCTGAGCGCGCGCCGGGTGTCGGCCTTTTTGCGTTCGCGCAGTCCGGACATAGGCGCCACCGTACGCAAAAGATGCCTACTAGGCAATATTGCCTAGTAGGCAATTAACGTCGAGTGTGCACTGAGGGCTTTCGGAGTGAAGCCACGGCGGCGACACGCCGGTGAAGCCCGCCCAGGTTTAACTCGTAACGCCCAGGATTCACACTCGCCGCGCAGGCGGGGCGAACGCCGCAGAGAGCACGCCAAGCCAAGCGCGCCTAGCGCGCGCCCCAATCCCACCGCGGGGTCGTGATCAGGGTCTGGCCGCCGATGCGCGTTTCGCCCCAGTCCTTGTACAGCTCGATCTCGATGGCACCGTCGGAGTCTTCGCCCATCGGCGCCGCGTCCAGGAATTCGAGCAGGACGCGCGAATGTGTGACGACCACAACCTGGGTCTTGGCGGCGGTGGTGCGGATCAGCGACGCCAGCGGCGCCACCAGGTCCGGGTGCAGCGAGGTCTCGGGTTCGTTGAGCACCATCAGCGAGGGCGGTTGCGGGCTCAGCAGCGCGGCGGCCCACAGCAGGAAACGCAGTGTGCCATCGGACAACTCGGCCGCGCGCAACGCGCGCAGCATGCCGCGCTGTCGCAGCTGAAGGTCGAACAGCCCGTCGTGGATGGCCACCGAGAGGGTGGCGCCGTCGAACGCCTCCGCGACGGCGCGGCCCAGATCGTCGAACCCCGCTTCGAGGATGGTCTGGATCGCGGCCGCGAGGTCGCTGCCGTCGTCGGAGAGCACCGGGGTGCGGGTGCCGACCTGCGGGTGCCGCGCGGGCGCCCCGCCGTCGACCCGGAAGCCGTCGTAGAACCGCCACCCGCGCAGCCGTTCTCGCACGGCCGCGAGCTCGGGAAGCGCGTGCGGGTGGGCGTATTCGGCCAGCACGCTGTGATACGACGGCAGTGATCGGGACAACTCGTCGAACCCACCACCGGAGTCCGCGCGGGCCTCGGCGAACACCCGCGACCGGCGCACCAGCGTCGTACTGGGCCGCAGCACCGGGCCGGCGAACAACACTTCCCGTTTGATCTCCGGATCGCGGGCGAACACCGACTTCCCGGCGGACTGCGGGATGCCCAGGTCCACCAGATATCCGAAATCGTCCGCGGCGAAGCCCATTTCGAGCGACACGGGCCGGGTGCGCACCGTGCCCTCGGTCTTGCCGGTGCGCCGGGCCCCGGCCACCTGCTCGGGGCCGGCCCACAGCACCGACTGCAGCCCGCCCTCGCGCGCGAGCGACCCGATCACCTCGCCGCGCCCGCAGTCGGCCAGCAGCCGCAGCGCGCGATACAGCGACGACTTGCCGGATCCGTTGGCGCCGGTGATCACCGACAGCCGGCCCAGCGGCAGGATCACCTCGCGCAGCGAGCGATATCCGCGGATCGCGACGGTCTGCAGCATGCGGCCGACTGTACGGTCGGCCACCGACTGGCCCTAGTCGCCCTCGTCCTCGTCGGCCGCGGCGGCGAGGAGCTGCACCTCCTCGAGATCCATCTCGTTCTGCAGCTCGCGCAGCACGATGTCGTCGATGAGGTTCTGGTTGCGCAGCGCGGTGATTTCCCGGCGCTTGTGCTCGAGCACGCCCAGGCGCACCTGGCGGACCTTCTCGCGGCCCTTGAGGATGCGGTGGTCGGTCGACCCGTCCTCGGTGGCCAGCACCAGCGCGGCCTTTTCCTCGTATTCGGTTTGCAGCCGCCGGCGCAGATCGTCGCTGATGCCGACCTCGTCGGCGACCGTCGGCAGCGCGGCGAGCGCGGCCTGGGACCCCCGACAACGAGCCAGTTGCAGTTCCTCGGCGTGGGTGGCGTCCTCGGGCATTTTCGCCCATCGGACCACGGCCGGCAGGGTGCTGCCCTGGACCAGGACGGTCACCAAGATGACGACGGTCACGATGAAGATCAACAGGCTGCGGTCCGGGAAGGGCGCGCCGCTCAGCGTCGTCATCGGCACGGCGACCGCGGCGGCCAGCGATACGGCCCCACGGAACCCCGCCCAGACGGTGACGAAGCGCTGGCGCCAGTTGACCCGACGTTCGCGCTGGACCTGACGCCGGTCGATCAGCCGGATCAGCAGCGTGGTGATCTCGCCCCAGAAGATGCGCGACACGATCACGACGGCGGTGACCACCAGCGCGACGAACAACGCGTGGCGAATTCCGCCGTCGAC
This sequence comes from Mycobacterium paraintracellulare, assembly GCF_000276825.1. Taxonomy (NCBI): domain Bacteria; kingdom Bacillati; phylum Actinomycetota; class Actinomycetes; order Mycobacteriales; family Mycobacteriaceae; genus Mycobacterium; species Mycobacterium paraintracellulare. The sequence continues at coordinate 2,117,885 of NC_016948.1, forward strand.
GCCGGCGATGCCGCGCAGCGCGCCGGGGATCTGGACGCCGACGAACACCCAGAGCGAGCCGTTGAGCAGGAAGGTCGCGATGTCCCAGAAGGCCGAGGATTGCAGTCGCGAGCGGGCCCGGATGACCACGGGTCCGGCGTAGGCCAGCACGAGCGCGGACACCATCACCGCGACCACCCCGCTGCATTCCATCGATTGCGCGAGCAAGAACGCCGCGAACGGCGTCACCAGGCTCAGCGCCCCCTCCTCCTGGGGCGCGTCGATTCGCTTGCGCAGCAGCGTGACCGCGCCGCCGACCAGCAACCCGGCGGCGATGCCGCCGAGATAGGAGCCGATGAACCGGGCCGTCACTTCGGGTGGGCTGATCGCGGCCCCCCCGATCGCGACGTGGACGCTGACGGCGAACAAGACGAGGGCGGTGCCGTCGTTGATGAGACTCTCGGCCTTCAGCACGGTCAGCGCCCGGCGTGGCAGCTTCTTCGCGAGGCCGGCGACCGCGGCCGCGTCGGTGGGCGAGAGCACCGCGCCCAGGACGCCCGCCGCGTGCGGATTCATGCCCAGCGCCCGCGCCGTCCACGACACCGCCACCGCGGTCGCGATCACCAGGGCGACGCTGAGGAACACGATGATGCGCGCGTTGGCCCGGATCTCGCGGAAGCTGGTGTTCAGGCCCTCCCAGTACAGGATCGCGGGAAGAAACAGCAGCAACACGATTTCGCCGTTGACCCGCACATGACCGAAATGGGGGACCAGACCCAGCAGCACGCCCATCAAGATGAGCAGCACCGGGGGACCCACGCGATAGCGCCGCCCGATGACCGTCCCCACGATGACGGTGGACACCAGGGCGACGATCAGTTCGAGGCCAAACACCAGCCCATCCTGCCGGATGACGCGGTCGGTGGCTGCGCGGGCCGCTCGACGTCTGACGGCCCGCCCGGTCACGCACGATGGCGTCGGCGCCTATCTTCGGTCTGGATCAGACCGATAGGCTCCGGAGCGGAATTGAAGGGGGACCTGGTGAAGGTGAGGCTGCTGGCAACAGTCGCCGTGCTCATGTTGTCGTCGGTGGTGGGCTGCCATTTCGCGTCCAGGAATCCGCCGTCGACCAAGACCCTCCAGGTCCCGATGACCAAAGTGCTGACCCAGAGCGAGATCAACCAGAGCATCACCCTCGACGTCGGCAACACGTTGGTCGTGGAATTGGGTTCGAACTACACCACGCCCTACCGGTGGACGCCCGACACCAAGATCGGCGACTCGGCGATCATCAGGCAGCTCAGTCACGAGTTCGTGCCGCCGGCCTCCGATGCCTTGGGGGCGCCGGGCACCGAGACGTGGACGTTCGCGGCCATGAGGCCGGGGACCACCACCATCGTCGCGACGTACAACAGCTTTGTGGAGAAGGACGCCAAGCCGGGGTGCGTCTATACGCTGACCGTGACCGTGCGATAAGTCCTTGTGGCGTCAGCGGTTACGCGACGGCGACCTGGCGCTGTCGGGCGTAGATCTCGGCGAGGAATTGCTCGACGGCCACCGCGGTGTGCGCGGCGCGCACCGAGCCGAAGATGTCGAAAGCGTGTTGGGTGAAAGGTAATTCGGCGTAGAGCACCGGCTGCGCGCTGGTTTGACGCAGCTTTTCGACGAAGGTGCGCGCCTGTTCGACGTAGGCCAGCGAGTCGTTGCGGCCGTGCAGGACGAAGAACGGCGGGGCGTCGGCATGGATGTGGTTGACCGGCGACGCGGTTTCGAACGTCTGTCGGTGGGTCGCGGGCTTTTGTTTGATGATCGACTTGATCAGCAGTCCGGGCATCATCGGGTGCAGCGACTTGTCGAACCGGGTGAAGTCGTAGATGCCGTAGAACGGCACGGCCGCCTGCACGCGGGTGTCGACGTCTTCGAAGCCCGGCTGGAATTGCGGGTCGTTTGGGGTGAGCGCGGCCAGCGACGACAAATGGCCGCCGGCCGAGCCGCCGGTGATGGCGATGAAGTCGGGGTCGCCGCCGTACTCGGCGATGTGTTGCTTGACCCAGGCGAGGGCGCGCTTGACGTCGACGATGTGGTCGGGCCAGGTATTGCGCGGGCTGTGCCGGTAGTTGATCGCCACGCAGATCCAGCCGAGTTCGGCGAGGTGGCTCATCAGCGGATGCGCTTGTCCGCGTTTGTTTCCCGTCGTCCAGGCGCCGCCGGGGATCTGGAACAGCACCGGGGCCTTGCCGGCCGGATCGAGGTCGGGGCGCCGCCAGATGTCCAGGCGGTTGGCGCCGCCGAATTCGCCGTAGCTGATGTTGGAGTCGTGGGCGTAGTCGCGGTAGATCCGCAGCATCCGTAGGAGTCCGGGCGTCTTGGCGGTGCCGCTGCCGCTCGGCCGGCGCCACAGGCTCGCCGACTCGGTGAGCCGGTCGGCTCCCAGCCCGCTGTCCAACGCCTCGGTCAGCGGCACGTTGGCGCGATGGCCGGCGCGGCTCAGGTTGAGCAAGCCGAGCGCCGAGAGCCCGGCGACCAACCATGCGGTGATGCGCACGGGCCGCGTCAGGCGCCGTGCCGTCAGGGCCAGCCCGCCGAGCTGGCTGACCAGCGTCTGCAGCGGCAACTCGGTGACGATGAGCCCGACCATCCACGAGTACAGCGACGGGTAGCCGCCGCGCGCCAGGGGGCGGTAGGCGTTGAGTGTGGACGCCGCGGTCACCGCGGTGACCGCTAGCGACCCGATTTGCCGGGCGAGGTGGATGATTCGAGCTGTCCGCATTGCCTCACCTTACGAAACGGGTGGGTTCGTCTCGGATTAGCGGGCTACGACGCCTCTGCCCTGCTCTCGAGGTTCTTCACCGGGGCGGGGTCGTTCTCGGTCAGCCCGACCTTCGCGGCTCCGCCGGGCGAGCCGAGCTCGGCGAAGAAGTCGGCGTTGATCTGCAGGTATCCGCTGTGCTCGTCGGGCAGGTCGTCCTCGTAGAAGATCGACTCGACCGGGCACACCGGCTCGCAGGCGCCGCAGTCCACGCACTCGTCGGGGTGGATGTAGAGCATCCGGGCGCCCTCGTAGATGCAGTCGACGGGGCATTCCTCGATGCATGCCTTGTCTTTGATGTCGACGCAGGGTTCGGCGATCACGTAGGCCACGAATGTTGTCCTTCCGTCTGGCTAGCGGGGTCAGCCGGCTGCGGGCCGCAGCAACTCGGTCAGGCTGGCTAATTTAGCGCGGCGGCATCCGCGCGGCTCACCGGCCCTTTCGGGCGGCAATGTTTCCCATGCTTCCGGCCCGCGCGGGGCGTGAGTAGAGGTTTGGCGTTGTGGTGTCACAAGCTATAGTTGTGGCCACACGATTTGATTGTGAGCGCTGCATCATGCCACTCAGCCCGCGGCTGCCCGAACTGGCCTCGTTCGAGGCGTTTTTGGCGATCGCCGAGACGGGCAGCCTCGGCCGGGCCGCGCGCGAGCTGGGGCTGACCCAGCAGGCGATCTCCCGGCGCCTGGCCACCATGGAGGCCCAGATCGGCGTCACCCTGGCCGTCCGGACCACGCGCGGTTCCCAACTGACGCCCGCGGGCCTGATCGTCGCGGACTGGGCGACCCGCCTCCTCGACGTCGCCCATGAGGTCGACGCCGGGCTGGGCTCGCTGCGCAAGGAAGGCCGCGAACGCATCCGGGTGTCGGCCAGCCAGACGATCTCCGAGCAACTCATGCCGCACTGGTTGCTGTCCCTGCAGGCCGATGCGGCGCGGCGCGGCGACACCGCGCCGCAGGTCATCCTGACCGCCACCAACAGTGACCACGCGATCGCCTCGGTGCGCGACGGCTCCGCCGACCTCGGGTTCGTCGAAAACCCCGGCACACCAAAGGGTTTGGGCAGCTGCGTGGTGGGGGAGGACGAGCTGGTGATCGTCGTCCCGCCGGACCACAAGTGGGCCCGACGGTCGCGGATCGTGACCGCGCGCGAGCTCGCGCAGACGCCGTTGGTGTCCCGCGAACTCCATTCCGGCATCCGCGATTCGCTGGCGGCGGCGCTGCGCCAGGTGCTCGGGGAGGACATGCAGCAAGCCGCACCCGTGCTGGAGTTGACCTCGTCGGCGGCGATGCGCGCCGCCGTCCTGGCCGGCGCGGGCCCGGCGGCGATGAGCCGGCTGGCGGTGGCCGACGACCTGGCGGTCGGCCGGCTGCACGCGGTCCACATTCCAAAGCTGGATCTGCGCCGCAAGTTTCGGGCCATCTGGGTCGGCGGGCGTACCCCGCCCGCCGGGGCGATCCGCGACCTGTTGAGTCACATCATCAACCGCACGACGGCGTAGGACGCTTGGCCGAGCGTGGAGTTGTTGCTGCGTTTCCGGGCGTTTTGCCGCAACAACTCGACGTTCGGCGGGAAGAAGGAGAGAGGCAGGGCTCAGGCCGCGGCGTCGGCGGCCAGCGCCTCGTCGTAGCGGTCGAGCACGGTCTCGGCCACCAGCGGGTGCGCGCCCAGCGGGGAGGCCATCCGAATCCCGTTGTCCCGGGCGAAGGTTGACACGCCGTCGGTGATGAATCCCGGCGCCAAGAACCACGGCGCGATCACCAGCCGGCGCGCGCCGCGGCGGCGCAACTGGTCGGCGGCCCGGGCCACCGACGCCTCGGGCCGGGTGGCGAACGCCGTTGCGGCCCCGGCCCATCGGGTGCCGGCGGCCAGCCGAGACGCCACCTTCGCGGTGCGGGCATTGGCGGCCAGGTTCGACGAGCCGATCGCGACGACCAGCACCCCGAGATCTTGGTCGAGGGGCGACACGCCGATCTCGGTCAGACGCTCGCGCAGGACGGTGACAAGACGGTCGTCCTCGCCGAGCACATCGGCCTGCCGGATGCCCTGAGCGCCGGCGCGGGCGATCTGTTCGGGGATGTCCAGGCGCGCGTGATACGCGCTGGCCAGCAGCAACGGGGCCACGACCGCACGGCGGCTCTCGGGCAGCCCGGCCAGCACGTCGACGAAGTTCGGGGCGTTGAGCTCGAGGAACGCCAGCCGCACGTCGAGGCCCGGCCGCATCCGCCTCAGGCGGTCGGCCACGGCTTCGGCGTTGGCACCCGACCGGGGGTCGCGGCTGCCGTGCGCGGTGAGGACGAGCGTGCTCACCGCAGGTCGTCCTCCTCGGCGCGCAGCGCCCACGACGCGAAAGCCTCACCGCTGTCACGCTTTTCGAGGTACTTGCGGGTCACCCGGTCGATGTAGTCGCCCAGCTCGGCGCTGGTGACCTTGTGCTGGCGCAGTTTTCGGCCGAAGCCGCTCTGCTCACCCAGGCCGCCGCCCAGATGCACCTGGAAGCCCTCGACCGAATTGCCGTCACCGTCGTCGATCCACTGGCCCTTGAACCCGATGTCGGCGACCTGGATTCGGGCGCACGAGTTCGGGCAGCCGTTGAGGTGCACGCTGATCGGCGCGTCCAGTCGCGACTCGACGTCGGCCAGGCGCTGCTCGAGCTCGGGCACCAAAGTCTGGGTGCGGACACGGGTTTCGGCGAACGACAGCTTGCAGTACTCAATCCCGGTGCACGCCATGGTGTTCTTGCGCCACGACGACGGCCGCGACGGCAACCCGAGCGCGTCCAGCCCCGCCACCAGTTCGTCGACCTTGTCGTCGGCGACGTCGAGGATGACCAGCTTTTGGAACGGGGTCCATCGCGCCCGGTCGGAACCGGCCTTCTCCATCAGGTCGGCCACGGCCGACAGGGTGCTGCCCGACACGCGGCCGGCGATCGGTGCGACGCCAACGGCGTTGAGGCCGTTCTTGATGCGCTGCACGCCGACGTGGTCGATGGTGTGCTTGACGGGCGTGGGGGCCGGGCCGTCGATTAGCCGGCGGTTGAGGTATTCCTCTTCGAGGACTTCGCGGAATTTCTCGACGCCCCAGTCCTTGACCAAGAACTTCAACCGGGCCTTGGCGCGCAGCCGGCGGTAGCCGTAGTCGCGGAACAGCTGGGTGACGGCCTCCCAGACGTCGGGCACCTCGTTCAGCGGAACCCAGACGCCGAGCCGCTGGGCCAGCATCGGGTTGGTCGACAGGCCGCCGCCCACCCAGAGGTCAAGGCCGGGGCCGTGTTCGGGGTGGTGGACGCCGACGAACGCGATGTCGTGCGTCTCGTGGGAGACGTCCTGCAGCCCGGAGACCGCGGTCTTGTACTTGCGCGGCAGGTTGGCGTACTCGGGGTTGTTCAGCGAGCGGCGGACGATCTCGTCGATCGCGGCCGACGGGTCGAGCACCTCGTCGAGCGAGTCGCCGGCCAGCGGCGAACCGTGGATGCCGCGCGGGCAGTCGCCGCAGGCCTCGGTGGTCTGCAGTCCGACGGAGTCGAGGCGCCGCCAGATCTCGGGGACGTCCTCGATGCGGACCCAGTGCAGTTGGAGGTTTTCGCGGTCGCTGATGTCGGCGGTGTCGCGGGCGAATTCGGTCGAAATCTGGCCCAGCGTGCGCATCGTGTGCGCCGTCATCGCCTTGCCGTCCGAGCGGACCCGCATCATGAAGTACTTGGCTTCGATCTTGTCGGTGTTCTCGTCGCCGGTCCAGCTGCCGTCGTAGCCCTGCTCGCGCTGGGTGTAGAGGCCCATCCAGCGGAACCGTCCGCGCAGGTCGGACTTGTCGATGCTGTCGAAGCCCTGCTTGGAGTAGACGTTGATGATGCGGTCGCGGACGTTCAGCGGCCCGTCGTCGTTCTTGATCTTCTCGGTGTCATTGAGGGGTTCGCGATCCCCCAGCGCCCACTGACCCTCGTTGCGGGTCTTGACGGGACGTGCGGTGGTCATATGCGTGCTCCTTCGCGAACTTCGTCGCGGCGGCTCAGATTGGCGGCGTGCGGCCGGAGGCGGGCTGCGGGCCTTCTCGGCTACCGGGCATTCGCGATGATGTTGGGTCTGTGGGCACCCGCAGGTTCGTCATTGGACCCACGGGGCGCGATTCCATAGTGCACGAGTCGCGCCGGCGTCAGTAGAGGTCACATGTTGTGAGGGCACAACCTCGCGTTGTGTGCGCTGCTTCACGGCGTTGCCTTGGCGGCCAGAGGGATTGGCCGGACTCACAGTAGTGTGGCCGCTTATGAGCTCCTCCGACATCCATGACGTGATCATTATTGGTTCGGGTCCTGCTGGGTATACCGCGGCGTTGTATGCGGCGCGGGCGCAGTTGGCGCCGGTGGTGTTTGAGGGGACGTCGTTTGGTGGGGCGTTGATGACGACCACCGAGGTGGAGAACTACCCGGGTTTTCGCGACGGGATCATGGGTCCGGAGTTGATGGATCAGATGCGTGAGCAGGCGTTGCGGTTTGGTGCTGATCTGCGCATGGAAGACGTCGAATCGGTGTCGCTGGAGGGCGCGGTGAAGTCGGTGACCACCAGCGAGGGGGACACCGTGCGCGGACGGGCGGTGATCTTGGCGATGGGCGCGGCGGCCCGCTATTTGGGGGTGCCCGGGGAGCAGGAGTTGCTGGGGCGTGGGGTGAGCTCGTGTGCGACCTGTGATGGGTTCTTTTTCAAGGATCAAGACATCGCGGTGATCGGTGGTGGGGATTCGGCGATGGAGGAGGCCACGTTTTTGACCCGGTTTGCCCGCAGTGTGACGTTGGTGCATCGCCGTGAGGAGTTCCGGGCCTCGCGGATCATGTTGGAGCGGGCCCGGGCCAACGACAAGATCAACTTCCTGACCAATAAGGCGGTCGAGGCGGTCGAGGGCGCCGAGACGGTGACGGGGTTGCGGTTGCGTGACACGGTGAGCGGTGCGGAGTCGACGCTGGCGGTGACCGGGGTGTTCGTGGCCATCGGGCATGACCCGCGCTCAGAGTTGGTGCGCGAGGTACTCGACACCGACGCGGACGGGTATGTGTTGGTGCGTGGCCGCACCACCAGTACCTCGATCGAGGGGGTGTTCGCCGCCGGGGATCTGGTGGATCGCACCTACCGCCAAGCCGTGACCGCCGCCGGCAGCGGCTGTTCGGCCGCCATCGACGCCGAACGCTGGCTCGCCGACCACGAGGAAACCGACGTGGACGCGTCCGTGACGCCGGCTATAGGTCGAGAACCGTTGCGTAACTGAGGTTTAGACGGGAAGTTTGGCGGAGTCGTTCTGCGACCGCCGAGTTGGGCCGGCAGCCGGGTGTATCCGTGCAAGTTGATCAGCCCTCGCGGTTGTGGGGGAGCCGTCAGGCGCAGATCGGGAAAACTCTCGAATAGTGCGCGCAGGGCGGTCGCTCCCTCGATGCGGGCCAGGGCGGCACCGAGGCAGGCGTGGATGCCGGATGCGAACGCGAGGTGGTCGCGCGCGTTGGCCCGGGTGATATCGAAAGTCGTTGGATCGATGAACACCTTCGGGTCGCGGTTGGCGCCGCCGAGGAACAGTCCGACCATGTCGCCCGACGCGATGTGGGCCCCGGCGATTTCGACGTCGCAGTTCGGGGTGCGCGCGGTCATCTGAACCGGACTGGCGAACCGCAGGATCTCCTCGACCGCGGAGGGCCAAAGGTCCGGATTGTCGTGCAGCAGCGCCAACTGCTCGGGGTGCTGCAGCAACAGCACGATGCCGTTGCCTATCAGGTTCACCGTCGTCTCGAATCCCGCGCCGACGATCAGCGCGGCGTTGGCGGTGAGTTCGCGATCGGTCAGCGAGCCGTCGGCGGCCATGCGGCCGAACGGATTGTCGCTCTTCTGGCCGGCGCGCAGTCTGTGGAGGTGCTCGAGCAGGTAATCGTCGGCGCCGCGCAGTCCGTCGATGGCGTCGCGGTAGGTCTTCCAGTCGATCCCGATGTCCAGCAGCGGGGAACCGCTGCGGCCCCACCCCAGCATGCGCGGATACGAATCAGGCGGCAGGCCAAGGATTTCGGCGATGATAGCGACCGGCAGTTGCATCGCGTAGTCGGCGATCAAATCGGGCTGCGGGATGGCGGCGGTGCGCTCGATCAACTCCATCGTCACTTCGGCGACCCGGGTGTCCAGTGAGTCGATCGCGCGCGGGGTGAAGCTTTGTGCCACCAGTTGCCGGTAGCGGGTGTGATCGGGCGGATTCACGATCACCATCGCGGGTGGTTCGACCGGGTTGGCCACGCCGGGGTCGGTTTTGGCGATGAGCGCCTTCAGCGGGCGGGGCAATTCCATCTCGCTGGGCGCGGTGACACCAAAGCGCTTGTCCCGCAGGATTTGTCGGCACACGGCATGGTCGACACTGGCCCACACGTACGGGGAGCGCACCACGCGTCCGCGCGCCCGGATCTGCTCCATCAGCGCATAGCGGTCATCGGCCGTTCCGCTGCGCAGCAGCCGCGCCAGGGGGTCGCCGCGGCGGGCCTGAACGGCGAAGTACGCCCGCGGCACGCCGTGCATGGCCGCCCACCGGGCCCTGAGTCCGACACGCATACGGATCCCTCCCGGAACCTCAACCCCGCTTGCACCCTGCGATACAATGAGACCCTAAATGTCTCGTATGTTCCGATCGCTACGATACGACGACCGCGACGAGCGGGCAAGGAGGGATTCGTGACCTCGACGCGAACGGCGGAGTTCGTGCGGCGACTCACCGAGCCCGATCCCGTCGTGCTTGCGCAGGTCGACAACCCCGACGAGATCACCGCCCGCATCCTGGCCGCCACCGCCGAACAGGCCGAGCTGGTGGGGATGCGCCGGACCACCATGGAAGATGTCGCGCGGCGCAGCGGCGTCGGGCGCGCCACCCTGTATCGGCGGTTCCCGACCAAGGCGGCGCTCGTCGATGCCGTCGTGCTGGCCGAGGCGCGCCGCTTCCTCGAGGGCGACGCGCAGGCCTGGGCGCGTGGCACGACACTCGAAGAGCGCATGGTCTACAGCACGCTGTTCTCGGTGACGTTCATGCGCGAACACGCCTTGCTCAAGAAGCTGCTCCGCACCGAGCCCGAAACGATTCTGCCCAGCCTGACCATCGACGCGGGCGCCATTCTCGACTTCGCCACCGAGCACGCCATGGGGCTGCTGCGCGCCGCGCTCTACGGCACGTCGAAAACCACGGCAGCCCAGGAGCGCCACCTTCGCACCGTCGCCGAATTGCACACCCGGCTGACGCTGTCATTCATCGTCACCCCGCACACCGGCATCAACCTGGCCACCATCGACGACACCCGCACCTACGTGCGCAACTACCTGATGCCGATGGTCACCGGGCCGAGCTAGTCGGCTGCCGTTGACCGGGGTGAGTCACATCCGCCACTTTCGTCTCTCCGCGAGGCGGCACACCTTTTGCCCACCTCCGAGCGACAAACGCGATGCGCGGCAGTGCGTTGTCGCTCGGAGGTGGGCACTTCGTATGGTCGTCCGGACCGCGGTGGCACTGGAATACCGCCCGGCGTCGCACCGGAATACCGCCCCGCGACGGCACCGAATTACCGCCCGCGGCGTCCCGAGGTCGTCTAATCCCGCGGCGTGAGATGCGCGGTGACGATCGGGGTGACCCGCGCGATGAGTTCGTCCACTGGAGCGGACGAGATCGGCTCGACCTGCAGGACGTGGCGCAAGTAGGCGATGCCCAGGAGTTGGCCCATGGCCAGATCGACACGCAGTTGCGCATCCGATCCCGTCAGCAGTTTGGCCATCTGCGGATACAGCTGGCCCTGAATGAACTGACGCACCAGGGCGGCCGACTCGTCGTGGGTCGCGGCGCCCCGCAGGATCGCCAGTAGGGAAGCGCGCGAGTCCGGCCGCTCCCATGCTTCGAAGAACACCCGCGTAAGGCGCGCGCCGATTTCCTCGCGATCGCCGCCGGCAATGCGCGCGCTGACCTCGGCCGGGTCGAACGGCCACCCCATAGTGGACCGGAACAGCTCGGCCTTGCTGCCGAAATAGTGCCGGATCAGCGCCGGGTCGACGCCGGCGCCGGCGGCGATATCGCGGACGGAGGTCTTGTCGTATCCCGACTCGGCGAACAGCCGTCGAGCGGTCGCCACGATGTCGTTCCGGGTGTCGGGGTTGCCCGGGCGTCGTCCAATGGGGGGCACAATCCAGAAATTCTACAGGCGTTGACTTCCGAATGCTGCGGCGTTACCGTGGACTCATAAATTCCCCAAGTGAGGAGTTAAGGAGATGCCAGCACCGCGATGGGTTGCCCGGGCCAACAAGATCGGCCTCAATCGGTTCACCAAGTACATCGCCCCGTGGGCGCCGGGATGGGCAATCGTCGTCCATCGCGGACGCAAATCGGGGCGCACCTTCCGCACCCCGCTGTGGGCCTTCCGGCGCGGCAACGGATTTGTGATCGCGCTGACGTACGGTCCCGAAACCGATTGGGTGCGCAACGTTCTCGCCGCGGGGGGCTGCGAACTGCAGACCCGGCGCCGGCGGTATCAGCTCGGCGCCCCGGTCGTGTTCCGCGACGAGGACGCGACCGACATGCCGGCGTTCATCCGGTTCATGCTGCGCAGGGTGATCAAGGCACCGGAGTTCCTCCGCCTCGACATCGTGAGCCAATTGGCAGCGGCGCGTTGACGATGGACCTGCCGAGCAGCCCGCTGGGGGAGCTGGATCCGCAATTCGAGAAGCTCGGACTGGAGGTGGCCGCGTTCACGTTCGGGCTGCCGGGGACGAGCGTTCGCGAAAAGCTGCTGCAGACCGTGACGCTCGACATCTGCCGCGCCCATCTGGGCCTCGCCTTCCGGATGCACGTCACGGCGGCGACGATGCACGGTGTTACCTACGCCGAATTGTTGGCCGCGATCCGGTTCGTCGCCCCGTACTCGGGCTACCCCGCGGCGGCGGATGCGCTGGCCCGTCTCACCGAGATCGCGGTCGAAACCGGAGTGGACACAAGTGATCTCGGTGAGCAACCGGGGCCCGGCGCGGTGAGCGACGCCGCGGGGCGCCCCGACATCGCCGACGAATGGGCCGCCGAATTCGTCGACTGGCAGCTGTCCCGGGCGTGGTCGGAGGACCTGTTGAGCAGGCGCGAGCGCGCCATCATGGCGCTGACCTCCGATGTCGGCCAGCGGGATCTCGACGTGTCGCTGCGCCGCCACGTCGAACTCGCGCTCGACGCCGGTCTCAGCGCCGACGACGTCCGTGACGTGATTCGCTTCTGCGCCGAGTACGGCGTCGGGCGCGCCGCGGCGGCCCTGCGGGCGCTTGACGACGTGTTAGTCGGCTAGGGCGTCTGGCGAATTACGCGTCGCCCGAAGCGAACACGACGTCGGGGTTGAGGATCCCGGCCGGGTCGAAGCTGGCCTTGATGCGGCGCATCAGGTCCACCTTGACGGGATCCTCGAGTTCGACGAAGTACGGGGCCTTGGCGCGGCCGAGGCCGTGCTCGCCGGAGATCGCCCCACCCAATTCCATTGCCAGCGCGAAGATGTCGGTCAACAGCTTCTTCCGCGTGACTGGGTCCGGGCAGAAGATGGCCAGGTGCACGTTGCCGTCGCCGGCGTGCCCGCATCCCGCTGCGGCACCGCCGGCCGCCGTTGCCAGATCGCGTGCGGTGGACAGGAACTTCGGCATCGCGCCGCGCGGCACGACGGCGTCGATGAGGTCGTCGGCGCCCACCGCCTTGAGCGTCCAAAACGCCTTCTCGCGCGCCTCGATCAGCTTGCGCGCCGCGCCGCCGTCGAGCACATAGGCGTCGACGGCACCCAGCTCGGCGAGCAGCTCACCCGTCGCCTCGACATCCTCGTCCAGCCGATCCACGGTCCGGTTCTCAAGCGCCACAACGAGATAGGCCTGGCAGCTGTCGCGGACGTCGTCGGGAACGCCGAGCTCCAGGTTCTGGGTATGGACGAGCGCGGCCATCGTCACGTTGTCGATGTACTCCAAGATGTAGGGCGCCATGCCGCTGGCGAGGATCTTCGGCACCGCCTGCATGACCTGGTCGAAGTCGGCGAACGGCGCGAGCACGGTGGCGCTGTGGTCGAGGCGCGGATGCAGCTTGACGATCACCTCGGTGGCCAGCGCCAGGGTGCCCTCGGAGCCGACGATGAGCTGGGTCAGGTCGTAGCCGGTGGAGACCTTGGCGATCTTGCCGCCGGTGCGGATAATCTCGCCGGTGGGCAGCGCGGCCTGCAGTCCGAGCACGTTGTGGCGGGCGATGCCGTACTTGACCGCGCGCATGCCGCCGGCGTTGGTGCCGACGTTGCCGCCAACGCTGGACGACAGCTCGCCGGGGTGGACCATGTACCGCAGCGCCGTGCCGGCGGTCGCGGCGTCCAGCTCGGTGAGCGTCACGCCGGGCTGGACGACGGCGACCTGGTTGGTGACGTCGACCTCGAGCACGGCGTTCATGCGCTCGAACGAGATCAGCAGGCCGTCGGCGCGGGGGATCGCCGCGCCCGACAGGCCGGTTCCCGAGCCGCGGGCCGTCACCGGCACGTGGTGTTCCGTGGCGGCCTTGAGCAGTTGCGCCACCTCGTCGGCGGTCGCGGGCTTGGCCAGGTACGCGGGTCGTTGCGGGGGCTTGGTCAGCACCTCGTCGTGTGCGTAGTCGTCGGAGATGGCGTCGCCCGTTAGGATGTGGTGCGCGCCGACGATCGTCGCGAACCGCGCTGTCATGTCGGTCATCGAAGGCCCACCTTCTCCCGTCGGACAGTGACTCACTGTATCGGGAGTGTGGGGGACGGCGGCGCACCGTAGTTGGGGGCGGCGCTGCCGTGCGGTTGCGACACGCGTGAGCCTGCGCACGTTATGTCGACGCCCGATTCGGGAACACGCGGGCTGGACTGTCTTCGACGTTGCGAAAGGATTGCGCAGTGGCCTCCTCGTCCCGCGGTTCGCGGCTCGGTACCCGGTTCGGGCCGTATGAGCTGCGATCACTGATCGGTGCCGGGGGAATGGGCGAGGTCTATCGGGCCTACGACACGGTTAAGGACCGGATGGTCGCGCTCAAGCTATTACGTGGCGAGACGGCCGCGGACCCTGGCTTCCAGCAACGACTTTGGCGCGAATGCCGCAAGGTGACGCGGCTGCAGGAGCCCCACGTCCTGCCGCTGCATGACTTCGGTGAGATCGACGGGGTGCCCTTCATCGACATGCACCTGGTCGACGACGGCGGCAGCCTCAAGGACCTGCTGCGCGAGCAGGGTGCGCTGGAGCCCTCCCGTGCGGCATCGATCACCGCCCAGGTGGCGCGCGCCCTGGACGCCGCACATGCCGCCGGGCTGGTGCACCTCGACGTCAAACCCGAAAACATCCTGCTCACCCACGACCACTTCACCTACCTGGCCGATTTCGGCATCGCCGAAGCCGCCGGGGACGAGTCCCTTTCGCGGACCTACATGGCGCCCGAGCGATTCACCACCGGACGCATCGGGTCGCAGACCGACGTCTACTCCTTGACGTGTGTGCTCTACGAGTGCCTCACCGGGCAGCCGCCGTTCGAGACCGAGGACGCGGGGGAGCTGAAGAGCGCGCACCTGCTGTCGCCGGCGCCGAGGCCCAGCATCATGCGCCGCGGCGTCGGCCGCGACTACGACGACATCATCACCCGGGGCATGGCCAAACAGCGCACGGCGCGATTTGACTCGGCCGGCGCACTGGCCCGGGCCGCCAGCGAAGCGGTGTTCGCGGCGTACGAGCCGGTTTCCGTTGGGGCCGGCCAGCTCCCGCTCCCGCGCACCCGTCCGTTCCCGGCGGTGGCGCTTCCGGATACCGGCCCCGACGGCGACGCCCCCGAGCCGCCCCCTGCGTCGCCGCGGCCCGCGCGCCGGCTGATGGTAGGCCACGCGCCGCTCGTGGTGACCGCGGTGGCGACGGTGCTGCTGATCGCCGGCCTGGTGTTGTCGGTGAAATCCGTTGTCGGCACTCATCACAACAGTTCGGCCTCGCCGGGGCCGTCGTCAGCGCGAGCGGCCGCACCTCCCGCGCCGTCCAGCTCACCGCCGCCGCTGACGCCGACGTTGTCGCGTCCGGTGAAGGGCGCCGACGGGCTCGGGTTCGTCGGCGAGACGGCCCGCTGCGACCCGGGCAACCCGCCGGCCGCCGTGGTACGCACCGCCAAGTCGCTGGCGGTGGTGTGTCAAAACCTCAGCGGGACTTACTATTACCGCGGCGAGCGGATTCGCGATGGCGCCCACATCGAGCTTTCCAACGCCAAGCCCGTCGAGGACGGATTCGATGTCACCAATCCGGTCGATGGCGTCGTCTACGAGGTCCGCCCGCACCGGCTGCGGATCATCAGCTACGGGCACGTCGATTCGTCGGAACCCGTGCTGCAGTACGCGACGGCGTCGTAATCACTGGGAAGCCAACGTCTTCGGCGTACCGGGCCGTGCCAACGCGGCGGGAGCCACATGTCTTTCGAACGCGCTAGCGGATGTGATAGCGGTTTGCGCACGAACCAGGTGCAAGCACGGCCGAAAGCATTGGTTGCCAACGGCTTTGTTTGAGCCGCGGGATCGACACGGCGTGGCTGCCGAGTCCGATTCCCGCACCGAGGATGGGCCAGATCGGCCAGAAGTAGGTGGCGTCGGTCGTCAGTGCGACGGCCGTCCAGACGGTGAGCACGATGACGACCATGGCGAGGTATGCGGCGAGGTGGGCGCGCACACCGCGACGGGCCGCGGCGACGCGGGCGGCGCGCCGGCGGGGGTCGCGACGCCGGATGCGATCGACCGGCAGGTCGGCGAGGAGTTCGCGGAGTTCGTGGTCGGTCTGCGTCTGGAAAGCGGCTTGTAGCCGTCGGTCGTACTCGTCGATCTGCAGGTAGCCCTGGGCGAGGGCCTGGCCGAGCAGGTCGGCGGTCTTCTCCCGGTCGTGGGTGCCGGCGAGCGTGGATGTGGTCTCAAGCAGATTCGTCATGTCGCCTCCTTGGTCGCCGATGTGAATGCCATTAACATAGACCCTAATGTTAATCTCGTCAACATGGCTGTGAAGCGGTCGACCGTGCGCCGGCGGGAGAGCTATCACCACGGTGATCTCAAGCGCGCGCTGACCAGCGCCGCGCTGTCGCTGGTGGCCGAGAAGGGGCCGAAAGGGTTCACCCTCACGGAGGCGGCGCGCCGCGCCGGGGTCAGCGCCGCGGCGCCGTACCGGCACTTCGCCGACAAGGCCGAGCTGCTGGCCTCCGTCGCCGAACAGGGATTCCGCGACCTGCACGCCGAGTTGGCCGCGGCGGCCGATCGCGCGTCGCATCCGAAGGAACGGGTGACCGAGCTCGGCCGCGCCTACGTGCGGTGGGCCATCGCCCATCCCGATCACTATCAGGTGATGTTCGGGGCGTCGCTGAAGGCCGAGCAGGGCCTTGCGATAGCCGGCGAGCAGGCGTTCGGGGACCTGCTCGACGCGATCACCCGGTGCCAGGAGGCCGGGATCGTCGCGGCTCAGGATCCCCGCGAGGTGGCCGGGCCGCTCTGGTCGCTGGTGCACGGCATCGCGACGCTTGCGATCGGCGGGCACCTGCAGGCTGTCGGCATCGCCCAGGCTCCCGACGAACTGGTCGACGGCGTTGTGGCGCAAGTGCTTTGAGTGATCACCACGGTCGTTCTGTTTCCCGGCTGGTTCCGGGGGTGAAGGTGACCGGGAGCTTGCCCAGCCCGGTCATGCTCGGGTTGCCCAGGTATTGGTGGACGTTTTCGACGTCGACCTGATAGTTGGGGATGCGGTCGAGGACGGCCTTGACCATCACTGCCGACATCAGCCGGGCGAGATGCGATCCGATGCAGCGGTGCGGGCCCAGGCCGAACGCGACGTGGCGGTTGGGTGCGCGGTCG
The DNA here is from genome assembly GCF_000276825.1 of Mycobacterium paraintracellulare. Lineage (NCBI taxonomy): Bacteria > Bacillati > Actinomycetota > Actinomycetes > Mycobacteriales > Mycobacteriaceae > Mycobacterium > Mycobacterium paraintracellulare. The sequence goes on from NC_016948.1 coordinate 2,134,534, forward strand.
AGGATGATCTCGTCGGGCCGGTCGAACTCGGTTTCGTCGTGGTTGGCCGAGAGCCAGCTGAGGACGACTTTGTCGTTCTTGCGGAGGCATTGGCCGCCGAGGACGACGTCGTGAGTGACTGTGCGGCTGAGGGTTTGGTTGACCGAGAAGTAGCGCAGAAATTCGTCGGTGGCGGTGCGGTAGAGCTCGGGATGGTCGATGAGTTGCTGTCTGAGGTCGGGGTGAGTGCCCAGGTGCCTTAGGGTCAGTGCGGTTTGCGAGGTGGTGGTGTCGACGCCGCCGCCGATGAGGTTCCACAGGATGTTGAGCAGCTGTTCGTCGGTGAGGCGGTGGCCGTCGAATTCGAATTGCAGCAGGAAGCTGGTCAGGTCGTCTTCGGGGTTGCTGCGTCTGGCCGTGGCGAATTCGATGACTTCTTGCATCATGGCGGGGACTTTGGCGATCGCGTCGGCGTACTCGTCGCTGTCCTGCGGGACGGCCATGACGGAGTGAAAGAGGTTGGCGTACAAGTGCCAATTGTCGTAGGGCAGGCCCATCAGCTTCATGGTCAGGATGGCCGGGACCGGGCTGGCGTAGTCGAGCACCAGGTCCATCTGCCCTGTTGTGATGTGTTGGTCGAGGAACCAGTGCGCGGACTGCTCCATGAACGGCTTGAGTTTCTCGACGGCGCCGGGGGAGAAGAACGGGGCCAGCGCGTGGCGGAGGGCTTGGTGGTAGGGGCCGTCGACTTCGCCGATGCCCAGGGCCGGTTGGCCGTCGGGGCGCGGGACGCCCATCTCGCCCTGGTAGTCGACGCCGTCTTCGGCGTTGGGTTCGTATTTGTGGGCGAAGGTGTCGCCGTCGCGGGCGGTGTGGCTGACGGCGTCGTAGCTGCTGAGGTACCAGAAGCCGTCGTAGTTCTCGTTCCAGGCGACCGGACATCGTTGCCGCAGTTCGGCATTGACGGCCAGCTCGTTGAGGTTGAACGCGTCGGAATGATGGTCGAAGTCGACGGTGGCGTCGGGCCGGACCTTCGGGCGTGTGACCATCGAAGCTCTTTCACGGAAGCGGTCTGCTTAGTTGGCGGTGACGGGCGCTTATTGGTTTATCTTTGCATTATTGCGCTTTTGAGTGGCGTGGAGAAGCTTGCTTAGGGCGGTAGCGATTGCGTTCATTAGGGGTCTGACTTGCTGCGGAGGTTGGGTTGAGTAGTCATCGAACGGTTTTCAATCACGTTGGGTTATGCGTCACCGATCGCGAACGGTCGCGCCGGTTCTACGAGGGACTGCTGGGGTTCCAGTTCTGGTGGGAACTCGACCCGCCCGATGGGGCGACAGCCCAGCTGGTGGGGCTGCCCGAGCCGCTCGGCGTGCACGCGACGTATCTGGTGCGGGACGGGTTCGTGCTCGAACTCATGGACTACTCGAAGCGTCAGGTTCATGCCGGCTCCGAGCGGGTGATGGACCAGATCGGGCTGACGCACATCTCGTTCTCGGTGTCCGATCTTCCCGGAGTGCTGGCTCGGGTGGCCGAGTTCGGGGGATCGGTGGTCGATTCGTCAGTGTCCGCCAGCGCGGCGATGATCCGGGATCCGGACGGGCAGTTGTTGGAGTTGCTTTCGGATGGGTGGTTGAAGGCGTTGCCGGCGCGGCCGTAGGGCGGAAAAGTATGACTCTGGCAGCTCGAGCTGCCAGGTGCCGGCAGACGGCCAATTTGCCGTCCGAGAGAACTGCCGCCTTGATTAAGACGCGGGTCGTCGCTCACCGAGGGCCACCCCTACTCCTTGCGTCGACCTACTCGATGCGAATGAGTGAACCAGGCTTGCCACTTCTTCCCGACGCTGCGGACAGCGGCCTTTAGCAGGGCGATACCCGAGACCTTTGGCCCGGACGCGGCGGGCATGGCCCTTCGATGGACGCCGCGAGTTGACCGACTGAGTTACCACTGCAACCGGAATTTTCACAATTGTCGGTGCATAAAAGCGCGGAACTGTCTACGCTCTGATCGAGCAGTTGGCCAAGTCGCAAGAGATGAGCATCGCCAAACGCGGGTTAGGCGAGCTGAGAGGATGTACATGCGCAAGACTACGAAAGTTTTGAATCTTGCTACCGCGCTCAGCGCCCTCGCGGCCCCGGCCACCGCACCCGCAGTCGCGAATGCCGCCGAGTCCGACGACGCTCGTATCGCCGAAGCGGCGGCGTCCGATGTCGGAACTGAGACGAAGGCCGAGCTTGAGTCGTCGCGTGGCGGAGCACTTATGAGCTTCACCGTTGACCAGAAGAGCGACGGCATGATGGTGCCGCAGCACTCTTCGCACGTATCGCATGCATCGCACGCATCGCACGCATCGCACGCGTCCAGCTCGTATTAAATGTCGGACATCGTCGTTGACTTCAGCTCGTCCACGCAGTCGCTCGGCGCACTGCAGGAAGCTGCCTATCGCCTGATCGGCCAGGCCGCTTGCCGAATAGACGAAGCGGATGGGCGATACGTTTGCTGGCTCTCACCACGGGTTTCGGGGGTTGATGACGACCAGCTGCGTGCCCACTTCCTAAATCTGGTTACAGACGAGAACCTTCGGGAGAAGGTGAGGCGAGAGACTGACCGGCTCCGCGACGTAATTGTCGCTCTAGCGTTCGGATCTTTGGCAGAGGAACAGTGACGATTGTGGCAGGCTTCGCTCCACCGGATTCGTTTCTGCCTACGGCGTCGACGCTTCAACTCCTGCCTATCCGCTTCGAACGGCTCGGCGCGGATCGCTTCATTGTTGGCAACTTGGTTGGCGACATGACTGAGATGACCCAAACCGAACTGGACCGCCTTTGTGCGCTCGACCTTGCGCCTGGCGACGGCCTATATGAGCGAGCGTTTGAGAACCTACTCATCGGATCGGTTGAGCAAACTGCCCAGCGGCAGCTCCTAGCGCTCCGCTTGCGTAGCCGCCTAAGTTTCTTGCGAGCGGCGACGCCTCTTCACCTGTTTGTCGTCACGCTGCGTTGCGAACACTCGTGCCCTTATTGCCAAGTGTCTCGGCAAAGTAAGGACCGCGCGCGCTACGACATGGACCAAGCGACGGCTTCGAAGGCACTGGACATTGCGCTGTCCGCACCGGCTCCGCTGATCAAAATCGAGTTCCAGGGAGGGGAGCCGCTCCTTAATTTTGACCTGATCCAGTGGATTGTGTTGGCCGCGAAGGAGCGAGCAGCCCCCCGCGGGAAGGTGCTGCAGTTCGTAATCACGACTAACTTGGCGCTGCTCAATGACGAGGTGCTGGACTTCTGCGCTGAGCATGACGTCCTTTTGTCGACGTCACTCGACGGGCCTCGTGACCTCCACAACAAGAACCGACCGCGCCGGGGACAGAACAGCTATGAACTCGCGGTGGCGGGGATCGAGCGCATCAAAAAGCGCCTCGGGCCGGGAAGGGTCGGTGCCTTGATGACCACAACCGAGGCAAGCCTGGACCGCGTCGAGGAGATCGTCGACGAATATCTGCGGCAGGGTCTCGACGGGATCTTCCTTCGGCCGATGTCTCCCTACGGGTACGCGATCAAGACGAAGCAGTTTCACAAGTATCGAGCCCAGGATTGGCTCCGATTTTGGAAACGCGGCCTCCGCTACATCCTCGAGATCAATAAGTCCGGCCGACATTTCCCCGAGTTCTATTCGGCATTGATCCTTCGCCGGATGCTGAGCGATGTGCCTATCGGATATGTCGATCTGAGAAGCCCGGCCGGGGCCGGCCTCGGAGCCCTTGTCTACAACTACGACGGCGCAGTGTTCGCCTCCGATGAGGCTCGGATGCTTGCAGAGATGGGAGACCGCACCTTTGAACTAGGCAGCGTACATGAGCATAGCTATCGGGACCTGGTGTTGTCTGACACGTTGGTTACGGCAGTCGCCGATTCACTAACGCAAACGGCGCCGCAGTGCTCAAGCTGTGTCTTTGAGCCCCACTGCGGGGCTGATCCCGTCTATCACCATGCGACGCAGAATGATTCGTTAGGGATCAAGCCGCTGTCGGAGTTCTGCGAACGGCAGAAAGGCGTGATCACGCACCTGTTCGAGCTACTGGAATATTCCCCGGAGGATGCTGCAATCCTTCGGAGGTGGGCACAGTGAAACCGCTTCTTTTATCGGGGCGCGCGCCAGCAGCCGACCTCGCCAAGCTAAGCGGGGAGCGGCAGTCCTGGCGGCTTCGGTCGCCGACGAGTTTCCCAGCGGACGGTCGGGATGCCGCTTTAGTTGCGGTACCAGACGATTGGAGACTGGCCCAAGCTCATGGCTACCGACTCGCCATCAGTCGTGATGAACCTCCCGCCCAGGTTTCGTTGAGCTACGTTCGCTTACCCGCTGGATTCGCCGAGCTTGGCGACGGCGATGTGCTACGCATCCAACCTAGAAACGGCCGACTTCGGGTGCTCTACCGCCGGTCCTCTAGGCACAACTTTTTCCTCGTGACGGAACGCTGCAACAACTACTGCCTGATGTGCTCGCAGCCCCCTAAGTCGGTCGATGACGGCTGGCTGATGGATGAGATCGAGGACACTCTGCCGCTAATCGACCCCTCGACGCCCACACTGACATTCACCGGCGGCGAACCTCTCACGGAATGGCGCAGGTTCATCACTGTCCTGGAGCTAACACGTGATCTGCTCCCGGACACGGCGGTCCATGTGTTAACTAATGGACGCGCCTTCGCCTCTCCCGACGTTGCGAGCGCCTGGGCAGCGGTTCGCCATCCAAAGCTCTCCGCAGGCATACCAATATATGCCGCCGTCGATCACATACACGATTACGTCGTACAAGCGAGGGGAGCTTTCGACCAGACTCTCCTTGGTGTGCTCCGTTTAAAGGACCGCGGTCAACGAGTTGAAATTCGCATTGTCCTCCACGCCATCACTGCACCTCGCCTACGCGAAACCTGCTCGTGGATCGCTCGAAATCTGCCCTTCGTGGATCATGTTGCGCTGATGGGCCTGGAAAATACCGGCTTTGCCATCGCCAACGACGGTGTGCTTTGGATCGATCCGCTCGACTATCAAGAACAGTTAGCGGCTGGGATCGATGTACTCTCGGCGGCCGGCGTCAATGTTTCGATTTATAACTTGCCCCTCTGCGTGCTTGATCCCAGCATTCGACAGTTCTCGGTGCAATCCATCTCAGACTGGAAGAACGCGTATGTGGCAGAATGCGATGACTGCTCAGCTCGCCGCGAATGCGCAGGCTTCTTCTCGACAGGGCGACCAAAATTCAGTCGCGGGATAGCTCCGATTTAATTCACCGAATAACACGACGAGGCATTCCTATCCTATGGACGTGACGTTGGAAAGGTCCTTGACTCCAGAATTCAGAGAGTTTATGCCCCTTTTTGGAGCGCTCGACGGACCAATATTAGATGCACCGTGTGGCTATGGCCGCCATGCGCTTTCCTTGCAAGAGATTGGCTGCCGGGTCGCATGTGTAGATATTGACGATAAAGCTCTCGAGCACCTGGCGTGCTTGAATGAGATTCCCGCGGCAGATGGGCGAAAAGAACTTGAACTATTTAGGGTCGATGTGGTTAATGACGATTGGCCGTTCGAAAAAGGCCAGTTCAGTGGTGCATTGAACATCCATTTCCATGGGGCCAAGTTGTTAAGTAACATCGCATACTCTTTGGACCCAGGTGGTTTGGTCTATATCGAAACAGTTACAAACAGAAAAGGTAATTTTATACAACTCCCGCAGGCCGGCGAAATCCAGCGCATATTTGGAGATGATTTTGATTATCTATATATAAAAGAAAGGCGCGCCGGCCCGATTGATAGTGGTAAAGTTACCGTCCGAATGCTTGCTCAAAAGAAATGAAGAAATCATCTGGTAACTTTATTGCGCTATTTGTGCATTAACCTGCAGCTAGGAATTCGTCGAATCGTTCGGCCAGCCTGTCCTTGGACGGCCGATCAGCGCGCCGCTTCGGCAATGCGATCATCCGCTGATGCATTTCTTGTAGACCATGCAAAAGCATTGGCCCGTCGACTTCGTCCATAATCTCGCTGTTTATTCGGACCGTATAATCTGGCGAGATCCCTAGCAGGTTTGCGTCATAGGCCGCGTGGTGGATCTTGCACAAGCTTAGTCCGTTCTCGACCAGTGGAAGCCCGTGTGATTTGTCGTCACCGATGATGTGTGCGGCATCGAGCAGCTTGCCGTGCCGGAGTTTGCAGACGGTGCACTGCTGCTCGTACGCAAGCATGATTCGACCCCGGAACACGGGCTGATGCAATCGTTGTCTTATCGCGCGCTCTGCATATTCGCGCTCGATCGGCTCGAGATGGAACGGATCGGCTACAGATCGAAAGCTCTCATCGAAGGCAATCAAGAATTGCCGGTTAGCGGCATCATCCTTAATGACGTATGCGGGAAACACTGGGACATAAAGGCTGGCCTGGATTTTGCGAAGCAATATGATAGGAAGTCCGAGGTCGGCCGCTCGACGTAGTTTCCGATTGTCGCCATCGGTGCTGCCCTTTCGGTAATCGTAGGCTAGGAGGCCATTGCCAACTTGGGTGTCCGCGTAGGGGCCATCGGGACTAGACACAACGGAAAGGGTGGCGAGCATGTATCTCGGATTTCTAATGCCCCGCCCTTGATCGATGAGGCGATGCCTTTCGTCTCCCACCTGCAGAGATTCGAGTTGGGTCCTACTGACAACACCGCTTTCTGCGACGAGTTCGGACAGTTTGTCGAAGATGAGATGACGGAGATGCAGCTCGACTTCGCTATCCACGCAAAGAGTTTGTCACAGAGCGTGCTGGATGAAAGGCGGTTTGCCACCGACGATTCAACATTGGTGGTGGCCGTCTCGGCTCTTGCGTTCGCGGCGTGATTCAACTTTCGAACGCCTGGTAAGGCTGAGCCCTGCGAGGTCGGGCAACGGCAGCGGTGGCAACGCTGCGGTCGTCATGTTGTGGTGAGCCGTTAACTAAAGATCGGAACTGACGGCGACAGTCGACTCGACGGTTAGGGAGATGGTCTTCAAGCCAATGCTTATCGGTGCAGTATCGGCGGGTGATAACTAATCACGACATCCGCGGGTGACAACTAATCAGTTATATGCCGTGCTTCCCGGTTCGGGATGCGTCGTGCTGATCAGCTTGGCAGCGCAGTGATCCCGATCAAATCCCTGGGTCCGGCACCAGGCCATTGGACCGGCAGAGTCGGTAAAGGTAATGCCCGCGACGGTAACCCAGAAGTCCGGCCCCGAAAATGTTGACCAATCACCTGACCAAAGCAATCTCACGTTGGGGTAGCGCTGCCTTAGCTGCAGATGTTCCCGGAGCGTCATCGCGTTGTCCCATACAACGCCGTTGTCGACGACGCCGGGTCGCTTGGAGCTGAGTTGCGGAACCCAGTAGTCGGCGAGTTGCGCGCTGACGTATGACCGATCGTCATTCGCGATCTGGTGTAGCTGCTGCAGGGGATCTTGCGGCGCAGATGTGACCGTATTGGGCACTCGAGCCGGCTGGGTAGCCAAGGGTGGTGACTCAGTCTCGTACGTAGTGACGGGGTTGGTGTAGGTGGCAGGGGGCGCTGTGGATGGCTCCGAGTTGCTCGAATTTTCATGGGCGAGAAGTCCGACGGCCAGTCCCACGCCGCCCAACAACAGCGCCACCGTGATCCCCACAGCGGTCAACACAATTAATCTCTTCGAGGAGCCTTGCTCTGCGCCACCTGTGCCTGTTGGATCCGTTGCGGGATAAAGATATTGGGCATTGAACGGCGGGTAACTAGGAGGCGCAACGACGTACTGAGGCCCCAGCAGTGTGTCTGTGCCGGGCGAGACGGTCGGATCCGGTGCGATCGCACGCTTCGCCGCGCGTCCCAGCGCCCCGGCGCTGCCGTAACGGTCATCCGGGTGCTTTGCCATGCCGCGAGCAATGACCTCGTCAAAGGACGCCGGAACGCGTGGATTCACGGCAGTTGGCCGCGGTGGCGGCGACGACACGTGGGCGCGGATGGCCTGCTCGGCGCTGTGAACCGGAAACGGTTTGGCGCCCGTGAGTGCCTCGTAAAGGACGCATGCTAGCGAGTAGACATCGACCGCTGACGTTGCTTCGTCGTCGCCGAATCGTTCGGGAGCCATGTAGTCGAAGCTTCCGACTGTATATCCCGCCATGGTCAGGTGCGTGTCACCTCTCGTTTCGGCGATGCCAAAGTCGACCAGATAAGCGAAATCGTCTGGCGTGACGATGATGTTCTGGGGTTTCACATCACGATGAATCAGCCCTGCAGCGTGGGCAGCGTCTAAAGCCGATGCGACCTGCCGGATGATGTCGGTAGCCCGCTCCGGCTCAAGCGCACATTTCTTGACCATTTCGTGCAATGTCCGGCCCTGGACCAGTCGCATATCGATGTAGAGAACATCGTTGATCTCGCCCCAGTCATGGATGGGGATGACATGCGGCTCCTGCAGGATCGCCGCGGCGCGGGACTCGCGCAAAAACCGGGCACGAAATGTTTCATCACTGGCGTATCTATCGGTGAGTATTTTTAGGGCAACTGTTCTGCCCTTGTTGGTGTCGTAGGCCGCATAGACCTCACCCATGCCGCCCTCGCCAAGCAGCTGCTTGATTTCATATTTGCCGAACTTGCTGCCGACGAGCGACACCAGACCCTCCTGCGTTTTACCACCGCGATCAGTATCTGACGAGGGGCTGGGCTGCGCAGGGATTTTACCTAGAAAGCTTTGTATTTATCTTTGGGGTAATGCGCGGAACCAAGTTCAAGTTCCCCAAGGGTCTCGGCTTCAGGCTGGCGTAATCAGCATGTCCTTCCACGTCTTCGGCCCCTTCGACCGCACCAAATCCGACTGCCGATAAAGCGCGCCATCAGGCGCAACATACCGCCCAGTGCCGGGATCGTAATGCAACACCGCAACCGACGGCGACACACCAGAACCGTTGGCGCCAAACGCACTTGGCGCCGCTGGCACGGCACCCGCATCGGGCGCTGTCGGCGGCTGGTTGACCGTCCCCGGCGCAACCGGCCCCGGCGGTGTTCCGACGGGCGCCGCTCCCGGCGGCAACGGCGTCCCGTCGACCGGACCAAAAGTCCTCTGCTCGATACCAACCCGATCATCCGGCGGGAGCCCCTGCGACAGCAGGTTCGGATCCAACGGATACGGCCCCAGCGCGTGCTGCCTCTCCGCCAGCGGCACGTACTGCTTATCACTGTTGCAGATTTCGACTGTGGGAGCGCGCTTTCCAGGCTTGGTCATGCAGGGATAGTTGCGCGCGCCGCGCACGGATATCGGCGAGTCCTGCGGCAGCTTGCAATAGAGATTGTCCGGTGTGTCGGCCTCGCTCACATCAGCCGGCGAGCGCCACTGCGACGGCGGCAGGAACCCCACGGTGCACGCCGGCGGGTCGGCGATGGTCAGCGTGAACCCGCCGACCGCCAGGCCGGTCGGATTGTTGGTGACGCCATACGACCCATACGCCGCGACCGACGGGGGCAGCAGCACCAGCAACTGTTCCAACGCCGGATGATAGGTCACCCCGACCTGCCCGATGGTGGTCAGGTTCGCCAAGAACACCGGCAGCGTCGGCTTTACCTGATCGAGCAGCCGCGAAACCTCCTGCGCGAAGCCGGGTCCCGTCTGCACCAGCTTCCGAAACTGCGCGTCGTCCTTCACTATCTGATCGGTAAACCCGGTCAGGTTGCGCGCCCACCGCCGCGTCTGATCGGCAGTCTGGGCCTGCGCGTCCAGAAAGGGCCGACCGTCATCGACCAGCGCGCGGGTGTGGTCGACAACCGCCGACGCGTCGTGCGACAGCTTGGCCGACGAATCCAGCATCGACTCCAGGTCGTACCCCGCTCCGTTGAACGCCGTGAACGTCTCGTCGAGCAACTGCCCGAGCTTGTCCTTGGGGATGCTCTTGACCAGCGCGCTGAGCTTGTCCAGCATCGGCCCCACCGGCCGCGGAATGCTGGTGTCGCGCGCGGCGATCACCGACCCGTCGCGCAGGTAAGGGCCCGACTCCAAGCGCGGCACCAGGTCGACGTATTGCTCGCCGACGGCCGACATGCTGCGCACCGCCGCGTGCACGTCCGCGGGAATCTTCGGCGAAGTGTCAATGGCCAGTGTGGCTTTCGCGCCGACGGCGGTTGGGCCGACCGCGGTCACCTTGCCAACCTGCACGCCCCGATAGGTGACGTTGCTGAACCGGTACAACCCACCGGTATCGGGCAGCTCCAACGTGACGGTGAGCTTGCCGACCCCGAGCAGCGTCGGAACCTGCATGTACTGGAAGAACATGAACCCCATCGCCACCACAGAGGCCAGCGCGAAGATGGTCAGCTGCATCCGGACGAAACGCGTCAGCAGCATCAGCCACCGCCCCGCGACGGTTCATCCACGGGCGCAATGGCACTCAGATCGGGGGCCACAACAGCGGGAGCGGGCGGGCCGGCCGGCGGGGGAGGACCAGGCGCCGGCAAAGGGGGAGCGACGCCGAACCCCAGCGGGTCATAGGTGTAGTTGCCATACCAGGGATCACCCGGAGCGGGCACCAGCGGCGCATCCGGGTCACCCCAGCGAGTGCCGGCCAGCAGCGTCCGCTTGAGCCGCGGGATGGTCATGTCGATGACGGCGAAAACGTTGAAGTAGTCTCCCCGCACCGCGCGGTCGATGAAGTTCTGCGTGAACGGGAACGTCGGCACATACCCCAACACGGTGCTGAGGTCGGGGCCCACCTCGGCGAGCGCCTGGATCGTCGGCTCCAGGTTCCGCAAGTTCTTCACCAAATCGGCCTGGGTGTCATTGACGAGCCGGGTGGTGGTGTTGCTGAAGACCCGCAACTTGTCCAGCGCCGCGGTAATGCGCGGGCGTTCGCGGATCAGCACGTCGAGCGCGGGCGGAATCTTGCGCAGCGCCTGGGTGATCACCGTCCGCTGCGAGGCGAACGTGCTGGCCAGCCGGTTCAACGAATCGATCGAGGCCATGATCCTGTCGCGCTGCTGATCCAGCACGCCGACGAACTCGTCGAGGCGCGTCAACAGCTGGCGCACATCGGTCGAGTGACCGGATAGCGCGGCGCTGAAGTTGTGGACGATGTCGCCGATCTGGCCCAGGCCACCGGAATTGAGCACCACCGACAACGCCGACAACGTCTGCTCGGTCGATGGATACGACGACGACCGGTCCAACGGAATCGTCGCCCCCGGCTGCAGGCGTCCCCGCGGGGGCTGGCCGAGCGGGGGATTGAGCTCCACGTGCATCGACCCCAACAAGCTGGTTTGCCCGACGGCGGCCACCGCGTTGCCCGGCACCACCACATCGGGCTTGACCGAGACCTCGACGTCGGCGTGATCGCCCTTGACCCGCATCTTGCCGACGCTGCCCACCACGACATCGGCCATCATCACCGGCGAATTCGATTCCAGCGTCCCGATATTGGCTATCTCGACGTGATAGACGCTCGCATGCGGCCCGCGCCCGACCGCGCCGGGCAGCGATAGCGAATTCACCCCCTGAAATGCGCAACCGCAAAGAGCGAAGCACGCCACAAGGCAAAGCCCGAGAAGCCTGGTCATGGCGGCGCCCCCCCGGGCGCCCCCAGGCCGGCCGCCGCCGGCTGATCGTTCGGTGCGGGTCGGCTGTGGTCGGGCAGCAGCAAGTCCTCCAGGCTGTGCGGCGCGGAATCACCGTTGATGCTCGTATAGGCCGACACCGCCGGCGGGGTCTCGGGGGGAATCGACGACGGCCCTTCGCCGTCCGGCGCCAAACGCGGCTCGGCGTAAATGATTTTCCCGGGCGTGGCGATCTGCTGCAGGATGATGTTCGTCGGGATCGGCAGGTAGTTGAAGTTCGCCGTCCGCATCCCCGGGCCGCCGTACTCCGCGCACAGCTTCCCCGATTCCGTCGCGGTGACGTTCGCGACCGCCCCGATCGCGTCGCACAGGAAATGAACCGGGTTGGAGAAGTTGTTGATGATGAAGCTGCCCATGGCCCCCGGCGTGTTGGGGTTGTAGATGTTGTAGCCGTTGGAAAACGCGGTCGGCGCGGCGTGCAGGATGTTCTCCACATCCATCCGGTGATCGACCAGAACCTGGGTGACGTTGGTGAGCCGCTGAATCTGCTCGGCGGTCATGTCCCGGGTTCCGGCGACGAAGCGCTGCACCTCACCGACGGCCACCGACAGGTTCGACAGCGCCGCATCCAGATCCGAGCGGCTGTCGTCGAGCACGGTGCTCAGCGTCGTCAGCCGGTTCTGGAACTGCACGATCTGTTGATTGCTCTCGCGCAGGGCGGTGACGAAGTTCTGCAGGTTCTTGATGATGTCGACGATGTTGCCGCTGCCGTTGGCCAGGATCCGGCTGATCCCCGAGAGCTGCGCGAGGGTCTGGCGCAGCTTTTCGCCGTTGCCGTCCAGGGCGTTGGCGGCGGACGTGATGAACCGGCTCGCCGACGTCGACGACACGTCACCGGCCGGCCCGAGATCGGTTGCGAGCCGGGTCAATTGCTCGGTGACCTGGTCCCACTCGACCGGGATCGCGGTGCGGTCGACGTCGATCACGGCCCCGCTGGCCATCTTCGGCCCGCCGCCCCGGTGATAGGCGGGGGAGAGCTGGACGTAGCGCGCGGCCACCAGGTTTTGCGCGACGATGATCGCCTTGGCGTTGGCCGGGATCGACACGCGGCGGTCGACGTGCAAGACCAGCTTGGCCCGGCTGGGCTGCGGCTGCACGGAGGCCACGGTCCCGACCTTGACGCCGGATACGCGGATCTGGTCGCCGGCATAGATCCCTGTCGCCGACGGGAAGTAGGCCGTGATCGTCAGCGGACGAAAGAACGCCTCGCGCACCAGGAATCCGCTCGCGGCCAGGAACACCCCGGCCAACAGCGCGGCCACGAGTCGGCGCGCGGTCATCGCGAACCACCCGGAATGCCGTTGTGCGGCCAGGGGAACAGCGCCCGCGGCATGTTCGGGTCGTTGCGCCGGAACCCCCAGTAGTAGTCGAAGAACGGCTGAATCAGCTCGGGGATCGCCAAATTGGGCACAAAGGCGTTGTAGTAGAAGCCGTTGGACACCGACTCGCCGGAGGTGATCTCGAACTTCTTCAGGCCGGGCAGCGCCTTCGAGAGGTTGTCGCGGTTCTTCTCCAGCATGGCCGCAACGGAATTCAACCGGTCCAGCGTCGGCGCGAGCTTGGCCTCGTTGTCGGCCACCAGTCCGGTCAGCTCCTTGGCGACCGCGGAGACGTTGGCCAGCAGCTCGCCGATCGCGTCGCGCCGGTGGACCAACGTTTCGAGCAGCACATTGCCGTCAAGGATCAGCGAATTCACGCCTTGGCTGTGCTCGGAGAGGATGCCGGTGACGTCGTTGGCGCTGTTGAGCAGCGCATCGAGGGTTTCGCCGCGACTGTTGATCGCCCGCGACAGCCGGGTCAGCCCGTCGAACGTCGGGCCCAGCTGCGGGGCGATCTGGTCGATGGTCGCCGAGAGTGCGTCCAGCGATTGGTTGAGCGTGTCGGTGCTGGTGGCCGCCAGGTTCGTGGTCGCCTCCGAGACGGCCTCGGTCAGCGAATACGGCGACGACGTCCGCGCCAGCGGGATGACATCCGACGGACGCAGTTGCCCTGTGCCGGCCGACTCCAAGGTCAGCACGCGCGCGCCGAGCAGCGAACCGGTGCGGATATGCGCGGTGGTCAGCGGCCCGAGCCGCACCGTGCCGTTGACTCTGAACTTGACCACGGCCGCGCCGTCGTCGTCGAGCGAAACCGCGGAAACCGTACCGACGTTGACCCCGGAGATCAGGACCTTGTTTCCGGGTTCGAGCCCCCCGGCCTCGGAGAACAGCGCCTCGTAGCGGACCGTCGTCGCCCAGGACACCACCCGGTCGGGGGCCAACCCGACCAAGACGACCAGCAGGATCAGCACCGTCCCGATGAAGCCCGGTCGAATGAGTTTTGCGCCACGGTATTTCAACATCAGGGCTCCGCGCACCTTCCCTCGGTTTGCTTAAACCAGGGGTAGACCGCGGTGCGGCCCTGCAGATCGGTGACGCGGAACGTCAGCCCACAGATGTAGTAGTTGACGAAGCTGCCGTAGGCCCCGGTGCGGGCGAGCTTGCGGAAGTTGTGGGGCGCCCGCTGCAGCGCATCGTCGAGGCGTCCCTTGCCGTGCTCGAGCAAGGGGGCCAGCCTGTTGAGCTGATCGACCGTTCCGGCCAGCGGCCGGCGCGCGGCGCTGAGCAGGTCGGTGACCGACGCGGTGCCGGTGGCCAGCGCCTGAATGGCGTCCCCGATCGGATCGCGTTCTTGCGCAAGCTCACTGACGAGACGCTGCAGGCGCTCGATCGCCCCGGAGAACTGGCCCCCCTGGTCGGCGAGGGTGCGCACCACGGTGTTGAGGTTGTCGATCAGGCTCTCGATGGCCTTGTTCTTCTCGGCGACGTCGCTGGAGAACGACGACGTCTTCGCCAGCAGCGACTGCAACGTCTGGCCTTGCCCCTGGAACACCTGCAGCAGCGCGCCGGCCAGCGCGTTGACGTCGCTCGGATTCAGGCCCCGGATAACGGGTTTCAGCCCACCGAGCAACAGGTCGAGGTCCAGCGAGGGCATGGTGTGGTCGATGGGGATCCGGGACCCCGCCGGGAGCACTCGCATCGAGCCGGGCCCGATGATGAGTTCGAGGTAGCGATCGCCCACCAGGTTGAGGTAACGCACGGCCGCGCGGGTGCCGGTGGTCAGCGCGACGTCCTGGTCGGCGTCGAAGCCCACCAGCACCTTGTTGTCCGGCTGCAGCGCGACGGCGTTGACGGTTCCGACCCGAATTCCGGCCACCCGCACCGAATCTCCGGGCTTCAGTTGCGAGGCGTCGACGAAGATCGCCGAGTACCGGTGGGTGGGGCCGTTGCGGAACTGGCCGAAGATGAAGAACAGGCAGGTCGTCAGGGTCAGCATCACCGCGGCGAAGATGCCGAACTTCACCGCGATGCGGCCGGTGCCGCTCATCCCGGTTGGCCGATCTGCGCGGTATTGCGGGGCGGCCCATCGAGGGGGCCGTAGAGGAACTGCTTGAGCGCGTCGGAGTTCAGCAGGATGCCCTGTTGGCCGTACTGCCACGGGTTGGCGCCGATGTCGGCGACATCGAACGGCGGGAAAGTGTTGTAGGGGACGGGCAATTCGTGCTCACACTGCGGGCCACCCTTGGCCGCGACCTTGGGCAGGTTCTTGGGGTACCGGTAGCGCTCGGCGCCCAGCGTGATGCCACCCAGCACCTCGAGCCCCGGCACGGGCGTGGGCGGCTGCAGCGCCAGCGGAAACATGCCCTTGAGCGAACACGTCAACGCCTGGTGGTACTCGTTGGTCAGATCGGTCGTCGGCACTAGCAGATGCGTTACCGCTGCCAGCTTTTCGCGATTGGCCCCCAGGACGTCGTTGCCGAGGTCGGCCAGGCCGATCGAACTGATCAACAACGCGTCGAGGTTCTGTTGTTCGTCGACGAGGGTCTGGCTGATGCGCGTCGTGCGGTCCGCGACGGTGACCAGGTCCGGTGCGGCGTCGGCGTAGGCGCTGGACACGTCGGCGGTGGCCTCGATGTCGTGGCTCAGGTTGGGCAGGCTGGGCTCGAGCTTGCCGAGAAACGCGTTCAGGTCGCTGAACAATTGGCCGAGCCGTGCCCCGCGGCCGTTGAGCGCGGTCGCCATCGCGCCGAGCGTCTCGTTGAGTTTGGCCGGGTCGATTTTCGCCAGCACCGAGGTGAGTTGCTGGAATACCGAGTTGATTTCGACGGTGACCCGTCCGGCGTCGAGCACCTGCCCCGCACGCAGGCGCTGCGGCGACGGGCTCTCCGGGGGGATCAGCTGGATGAACTTGGCGCCGAACGCCGTCGTCGCCACGATGTTGACGAGGACGTTGGCCGGGATGAGCTGCAGCCGGGACGGCTCGAGGGCCAGCCGAATGGCCGCCTGCCCGTTGGGCGAATCCTGGATGGAGGCGACGCTGCCCACCGGCGCGCCGTGCAGCTTGACCTTGGCGCCGGGGTTCATCATCAGACCCGCCCGCCCGGCGATCACGGTCACCGGCACCGTGGTGGTGAAGCCGCCGCGGAACTGCGTGACCGCCAGGCCGACGATCGCGGCGGCGACGATGACGGTCACCAATCCCGCCAGCGGGCGCGCGTAGCGGAAGGTGGTCCGGCGTTCGGCGGTGGCCGGCGGGTCCGCCGACGGCGGTCGGTGCCCCGCCGGGAGCGCCTGGAAACGTCTGGTCACCTAGGCCCCTTCGCCGCAGCAGAGGCTCGGGAGGCCGCGCGAGATAGCCGGTGCGGCAAGGGAAGTCGCATGGCCATGCCGGCTACAGTCCCCCATAACGCTGTCCCGATCCATCGTCATTCCAAGCCAACCGGTCCGCGGTGTGATACAAATCTCACGTAGTAGCGAGCAGAACGATACATCCGCATTACTAGAACTTCAATACTGGTCAGCACGAGAGTGCCGTTCTACGCTGGCCACGGCTGAAGCGTCGCCCGAGGAGCAATGTGACCGGTATCCGTGTGGTCGCGCCCGAGTTGGCGCAGCACTACGAGGAGCAGGGCTGGTGGACCCCGGACACGCTCGGGGACCTGGTGGCCCGCGGCCTCAAAGGCAACCAGGACACCGCGTTTCGCGTCCATTCGTCGGTGCGGCCGTTCACCGGCACCTTCGGCGACGTCGAACTAATGGCCCGCCGGCTCGCGGCGGGCCTGCGAGCGCGCGGCGTCGGCCCGGGCGATGTGGTCGCCTTCCAGCTGCCGAACTGGGTGGAGGCGGCGGTCACGTTCTGGGCGTCGGCGTTCCTTTCCGCCGTGGTCGTCCCGATCGTCCACTTCTACGGCCCGAAGGAATTGCGCTACATCCTCTCCAGCGTCCGGCCGCGGGTCTTCGTCACCGCCGAGGGCTTCGGGCGGATGACCTACGACCCGGAAGTCTGCGCGGATGTGCCGATCGTCGCGGTGGTGGGCGAAAGCTTTGCGGCGCTGCTGGCCGACGAGCCGATGGCCGGCACGCTGGCGGCCGACCCCGACGGTCCGGCGCTGATCGCGTTCACGTCGGGCACCACCAGCAACCCCAAGGGGGTGATCCACAGCCATCAGACGCTGGGCTTCGAAACGCGCCAGCTGCTGGCAAATTACCCGCCGGGGCGCGGGCGGCAACTCACCGCGCTGCCCGTCGGGCATTTCATCGGCATGCTCGGCGCGTTCCTGATCCCGGTGCTCGACGGCGCCCCGATCGACCTCTGCGACGTGTGGGACCCGGACCGCGCGATCGACCTGATGGACTCCGACGGCGTCGCGCTCGGCGGCGGGCCGCCCTACTTCGTCACCAGCCTGCTCGACCACCCCCGGTTCACCGCCGAGCACCTGCGCTACATCACGCACATCGGCCTCGGCGGATCCACCGTCCCGGCCGCCGTCACCCGGCGCCTGGCCGACCTCGGGATCCTCGTCACCCGCTCCTACGGCAGCTCCGAACACCCGTCGATCACCGGGTCGCACTACACCGCGCCCGAGGATAAGCGGCTCTTCACCGACGGCAACGCGCGCACGGGCGTCGAGGTCCGCCTGGCCGACGACGGCGAAATACTATCGCGCGGACCGGATTTATTCGTCGGGTACACCGACCCCGCGCTGACGGCCCGCGCGTTCGACGAAGACGGCTGGTACCACACCGGCGACATCGGGGTCATGGACGACGACGGCTATCTGACCATCACCGACCGCAAGTCCGACATCATCATCCGCGGCGGCGAGAACATCAGCGCCCTGGAGGTCGAGGAGGTCCTGCTCGGGATGCCCGCGGTCGCCGAGGCGGTCGTGGTCTCCGCGCCGGACGCCCGGCTCGGTGAACACGCCGCGGCGGTGCTGCGCATCAAGGCAGGGCAGGTCATGCCCACTCTGGGCGAGGTCCGCGCGCACTTCGAACGCGCCGGGGTGGCCAAGCAGAAATGGCCCGAATCCCTGCACCAGGTGGACGACTATCCGCGCACCGCCAGCGGCAAGGTGCAGAAGTACGTTGTCCGACAAAGCATTCGGGACAAGCTTACGGAAGCGCGGTAGCGGTGGCCGCTCCGACCGATTCGTAGATGAGAGTTGAATATCTGGCAAAAGAAGAATATCGTTCTACCGTCACCTGATATTTAGGAGTTGACGTGGCGATAGTCGCGGAGCAGCGGACCTATGTCGCGGGCGATTGGGTCACCGGCGACGACGTGGTCAGCGTCGAAAACCCCGCCGACGAAAGCCACGTCGCCGACGTCACCGTGACACCGCTGGCCGAGGTGGCACGGGCGATCACCGAGGCGCGCCGCAGCTTCGACGACGGCGTCTGGGCTGACGCGGCGCCGAGCGAGCGGGCGCGAATCCTGAACGCGTTCGTCGACCACGTCGAATCCGCCCGCGACACGCTGGTTCCCACCCTGGTCGCCGAGGCCGGCCAGTCGACCTTCTTCGCCGAGATGACGCAACTGCGCGCCGGTGCGGCCATCGCGCGTCAAACCATCGACCTCTACCGGTCGATGGCCCACGAGGAAGCCAGCCCGGTACCCGTCGACGATCTGGTGCGCGGCCGGGTCGCTTTGAGCGTTCGCCGCCACGAACCCGTCGGCGTGGTCGCCGCCATCACGCCGTACAACGCGGCGCTGATCATGGGCTTCCAGAAGCTGATTCCCGCGCTGATGGCGGGCAATTCGGTGATCCTGCGCCCTAGCCCGCTCACGCCGATCTCGTCGCTGATCTTCGGGGCGGCCGCCGACGCGGCCGGCCTGCCGCCCGGCGTGCTGAGCGTCGTCGTGGAATCGGGCATCGCCGGGGCGGAACTGCTCACGAGCGATCCGGGGGTCGATATGGTGTCGTTCACCGGCTCGACGGTCGCGGGCCGCAAGATCCTCGCGCAGGCGGCGCCGACCGTCAAACGGGTCTCGCTGGAACTCGGCGGCAAGTCTGCGCAGATCTACCTGCCCGACGCCGTGCAGCGCGCCGCCGGCGGCGCGATGATCGTGGTCCTGTCCACCGCCGGACAGGCGTGCGTGGCCGCGACGAGAATGCTTGTGCCGCAGGACAAAAAGGACGAAGTGCTCGACGCGGTGAGCGGCGCCTACGGGTCGATCAAGGTGGGGCCGCCCAGCGACGAATCGGCCATGATGGGGCCCGTCATCAGCGCCGCCCAGCGCGACAAATGCGAGCGGTACGTGAAGCTGGCCGAAGAGCACGGCGGCAAGGTGTTCTGCGGCGGCGGCCGCCCGGCGGGCCTGGACCGCGGCTACTTCTTCGAGCCCACCGTGCTCGACCTGCCCAGCAACGCCAATCCCGCTGCGCAGGAAGAGATCTTCGGCCCGATCATCGGCGTGCTGGGCTACCGCGATATCGACGACGCGGTGGCCATCGCCAACGACAGCATTTACGGCCTGTCCGGCCAGGTGTACGGCAGCGACACGACCGCGGCCCTGCAGGTGGCGCGCCGGCTGCGCACCGGCGCGGTCAACGTCAACACCAGTGTCTTCTCCGCCTACGCCCCGAGCGGGGGCTACAAGCAAAGCGGGCTGGGCCGCGAACGAGGCCCGGACGGCATCCGCGAATTCCAGGAGGTCAAGCACATGTCGATCGGAGAGCTGAAGTGAGCGAATACGACCTGAACTGGCTGATCTCGGTCGACGACCACATCCTCGAGCCGCCCAACCTGTGGGTCGACCGGGTGGCCGCCAAGGACCGCGACCGCGCCCCGCACATGGAGAAGGACGACCACGGCATCGACAACTGGGTCTACGACGGCAAGCGCTATCCGAACTCCGGGCTGAGCGCCGTCGTCGGCAAGTCCAAGGAGGAGTTCAGCCCCGAACCGCTGTCGTATTCGGAGATGCGGCCGGGCTGCTACGACGCCAAGGCCCGCGTCGAAGACATGGACCGCTCGGGAGTGCTTGCGTCGCTGTGCTTTCCGACGATCACCCGGTTCTGCGGGCAGCTGTTCATGGAGGCCAGCGACCGCGAGTTCGGTTTCGAATGCCTGCAGCACTACAACGACTGGCTGGTCGAGGAATGGTGTGGCGCGGCGCCCGGCCGCTACATCCCGCTGATGCTGATCCCGATGTGGGATCCCAAGCTCGCCGCCAAGGAGATGGAACGCATGGCGGCCAGGGGCGTGACGACGTTCGCCTTCTCCGAGAACCCGGAACCATTGGGGCTGCCCACGATTCACGACGCCGACGGTTACTGGGAGCCAGTGATGGCGGCGGCCAACGAGTTGCACATGGTGGCCAGCATGCACGTCGGCTCCTCGTCGACGCTGCCCAAGATCTGCGCGGACGCACCGTTCATGGCCAACCTCACCTGGGGCGCCTCGCGCACCTCGGGCACCATGCTGTCCTGGCTGTTCAGCGGGATGTTCCAGCGCTACCCCAACCTGAAGATCGCGCTGTCCGAGGGCGAAGTCGGCTGGATGCCTTACTTTTTGGAGCGCGCCGAGCAGGTGCTGGACAAGCAGCGGTACTGGGTGATGCGCGGCGCGAAGTTCGACACCCACGCCGGCGCGGGCAAGGCGATCGACCTCGACACGCTCGACATCCGCGAGACGTTCCGCAACCACATCTACGGCTGCATCATCGAAGACCGCCACGCCGTCAAGAGCTTGGACGAACTCGGCGAGGACAACATCATGTGCGAGACCGACTACCCGCACTCGGACTCCACCTGGCCCGACTGCATCGGCGTCGCCCGCAACACCATGAAGGACCTCCCGGAAGACGTGCAGTACAAGCTGCTGCGCGGCAACGCCGAACGCCTGTACCGGTTCACCCCGGCCGAGCCCCCCGTCCGGGCTGACGCCTGATGTCGGGCGTACTGGACGGCAAAAGCGCCATCGTCACCGGGGCCGGCTCCGGGGTCGGCCGGGCGTCGGCGCTGAGGTTCGCCGAGGAGGGCGCGCGCGTGGTGGCGGCCGACATCGACGTCGACCACGCGAAAGACACTGTGCGCCAGATCGAATCGGCCGGCGGCACCGCGATCGCTGTCGGGACCGACGTCGCGAACGAGCAACAGGTCCAGGCGATGATCGGGGCCGCCGTCGATCAGTACGGCCGGCTGGACATCCTGTTCAACAACGTCGGCATCCCGACGCCGCGCCTCGGCATGATCTTCGAGGACCACACCCTCGACGACTTCAACCGCCTGGTCGCGGTCAACCTTGGCGGGGTCTTCCTCGGCTGCAAGTACGCGGTGCTGCGCTTCAAGGAGCAGGGCTCCGGTGGCGTCATCCTCAACACCGCGTCGGTGGCCGGCCTGGTCGGTTGGGGCGGCTCGGTGTACGGCGCCACCAAGGGTGGGGTCATCCAGCTCACCCGGGCGGTCGCAATCGAGGCCGCCCCCTTCGGGATTCGCGTCAACGCAATCTGCCCGGCCGCCATGCCGCTGACCGGGTTTATGGCGGCGGGTGGGCTTCACGTCGACGCGGAGCAGCAGGCGGCGATCGCCGAGTCGGTCGGCGGGCAGCATCCGCTCGGGCGCGCTATCACCGCCGAGGACTGTGCGGAGGCGGCGCTGTATCTGGTCTCGGACGCGTCCCGCAATGTCACCGGGGTGGCGTTGCCCGTCGACGGCGGATTCGTGGCGAAATGACCGCCCCCGCACTGGATCGCGGTCGGCTGCGTGAGCTGTTCGACCTGCGCAGCTCCTACAACGCGTTCAGTGGTGGTGCCTACGAGGACGATCCGTACCCGGCCTGGCACCGGTTGCGCGAGCAGGGGCCGGTGCTGCCCGGCGTGCTGCACGAGCTGACCGGCAGCACCGACACGATGTTCTTCCATGGGCTGCCGTATCCCGACAGCCCGCATTTCACCGTGTTCGACTACGACACCTGCATGGTCGTTTACCGCAACCCGGACGTGTTCGCCTCGTCCCCGGAGCCGGTCGACCTCGACAACGGGCCGCTCGGGCTGACCAACAGCATGCTGTCGATGAACGGCGCGCAGCACAAGCGCTATCGCGCGCTGGTGCAACCGTCGTTCCTGCCGGCGAACAGCAAGTGGTGGATTGACAATTGGATCTCCGAGACCGTGGACCTGCTGGTCGACGGGCTCGCCCACGACGGCCGCGCCGAACTCAACGTCGACTTCTGCGCGGCCATCCCGGTGCTGACCATCACGGGCAGTTTCGGCGTACCCGTCGAGCAGGCCCTCGACATCCGGGAGGCGCTGGCGCGGGATCCGCAGAAGGTGGTCGACCTCCTCAAGCCGGTGATCGCCGCGCGCCGCGAGGACCCCCGCGACGACCTGATCAGCATCCTCATCCAGGCCGAGCTCACCGACGACAACGGCGTCACCGACCGGCTCACCGATCGCGAAATCGATTCCTTCGTACTGCTGTTGCTCGGCGCGGGCTCGGGCACCACCTGGAAGCAGATGGGCACCACGCTGACGACGCTGTTGCAGCGTCCCGAACTCCTCGAGGCGGTGCGGGCCGACCGGACCCTGCTGCGACCCGCCATCGAGGAGGCGATCCGCTGGATGCCGACCGACCCGATGTTCTCCCGCTGGGTCATGGCCGACACGGAACTGGCCGGCGTTGCGATCCCCGCCGGGTCCGTCGTGCACCTCGCGCTTGGCGCCGCCAACAGGGATCCCGCGCGGTGGGAACGGCCCGACGAGTACGACATCACTCGAAAGTTCAAGCCGTCGTTGGGTTTCGGGCAGGGCGCGCACATTTGTCTCGGCATGCACGTGGCCCGCGCCGAAATGACCATCGCGATCTCGGCGCTGCTCGACCGGTTGCCCAACCTGCGCCTGGACCCCGACGCCGAGCCGCCCCGCTTCGTCGGGATGTACGAGCGTGGGGCGACGGCCATCCCGGTGGTGTTCGATGTCTGATTACCAGCAGCCCGACCTGACCCTGCTCGGCGAGGACCACATCCGCGCCTACCGGGAGACCGGCGGCGAGACCGGCTACCTGTGGAACGGCGTGCCGACCCTGCTGCTCACGACGACCGGGCGCCGCACCGGGCAACAACGCACGTCGGCGCTGATCTTCGGCCGCGACGGCGACGACTATCTGGTGGTGGCCTCGATGGGCGGCGCGCCCATGCACCCGGCGTGGTATCTGAATCTGCAAGCCAATCCCGCGGCCGGCATTCAGGTCCGGGCCGACGAATTCGCGGTCGTGGCGCGCACCTCGACGGCCGCCGAGAAGCCGCGGCTGTGGAAGATCATGACCGACCGGTGGCCCAACTACGACGTCTACCAGTCGCGGACCGAGCGCGACATTCCCGTCGTTCGCCTCACACCGGCATGAGCACGGCTAGCATTTCTTCGGTGTCACGTGCTGAAGAACGGGCCGCGGAGCGGTCGGCGGCGGTGCAGCGTTCGCGCGAGCGCATCGCCAATCAAGTCAGGCTGATGCTCGACGCCGCCCTGCGGCTGATTCGGGAAAAGGGCGACAGTTTCACCACCCAGGAGCTGGTCAAAGAGGCGGGCGTCGCGCTGCAGACCTTCTACCGCTACTTCGCCACCAAGGACGAGCTGCTGCTGGCGGTGATCGCCGACGCGATGACCGACGCCTGCGCCCGCTGGGCGGACGCCGCCCGGGACCTGCCCGATCCGGTCGCGCGGTTGCGCTTCTACGTCACCGCGGTCATCGAGGTGCTCGACAGCGAGGGCGGCGACGGCGGCACCGCGAAGTTCGTCGTCTCGACGCATTGGCGGCTGCACCGCATCTTTCCCGACGAACTCGCCGAGGCCGAGAAGCCGTTCGTGGATCTGCTCCTCGGCGAGATCAACGCGGGAATCGAGGCCGGGCTGCTGGCGCCGGCGGACCCGGAATGGGCCGCGTGGTTCATCGCCGAACTGGTTCGGTCGGTGTACCACTACTACGCCTACGCGCCGCGCCAGGTCGACGTCAAAGAGCAACTGTGGCAGTTCTGCCTGACCGCATTGGGCGGGACGGCACGCAAGTCGCGCGGTAGCCGAACGAAATAGAGGTACGTCATGCCCCATGCGAAACCCGACGAACTGCCCAGCGGTGGAGGGGGACGGTGGCCGTTGGCCGGCGACAACTTCCGGTCGGTGCAGTGGGGCGACATGGAGGTCGGCTACACGACCACCGGGCCGCTGGATTGCACGCAGCTCTACCAGGTCGGCGGGCTTCCCGGCGGCGTATGCCCCTGTCCGCATTACGGATTCATCTTCGAAGGCTCGATCCGCGCGACCTATCCCAACACCGACTGGCCCGACGAGACGGCGGCCGCCGGCGAGGTGTATTTCTTTCCGGCCGGCCACATCCTGATCTATCCGGAACGGACCCGCGCGCTCGAATTGAATCCTGCGTTCGCGCTGCAGCAGTGCATGGACGCGATGCAGCGGGTCGGGCAGTCATGACAACCCCACCGGTCGCACTGGCCACGGTCCGGAAGGCATGTGACGAATTGCCCACCTCCCAGCGACAGCTCGGACGATTCAATGATTGTCGCTGAGAGGTGGGCAAATCGCCTTGTGCCTCCAGCCGGGGGCGCCTGTGGCCGATGTGACCAGAGCGACATGCCCGGCCCGACCCGCCGGCGGCGGGGCTACAGCCGGGACAGCGTGAACGGATACGTAGCGGAGCCGGCGGGCGCACCATGACAACCCATGTCGAACGACGATTGCAGCTCGCCCGCGAGCGTGACCGCGTCCCACGTGTACACGTCGTGCGTGGGAAGCGTTGGGCCGTAATAGATGTCGTCGCACCTCAGGCCGTCCGGAACGTCGACGGGCAAGACATACCGGCCGTCGGTCAGGTGCGCGTCGCCGGTGTAGGGGAAGGCCTTGGCCACCGGCCGGGCGATCGCGTTCACATGCACGCACCCGCCACCGGGGCACGCCGTGATCGCCCACACCCAGGTGTGGAAGTCGTATCGGCCCTCGACGTGAAGGTCGTAGTTGCCGAACGGCATACCCGCCCGGGCGGCCGGGGCGGCGACGACGGCCAGCATCCCGAGGAGCGCCGAAACCTTGCCTGCGAACAGTTTGAATCCCATGACGCTCCTCATTGTTCGAGTCCCCAATTTTACTTGGGCAACGGCTTTTTCGATAGATGGTTGACGACGTGACCCGACTGCTGGGGATTCCAAGCGGCTCAGGCGTTCCCGAGACCAGCGCCACCCGGCCGCCATCCGGGTTCGACGAAGATCTCCCGGAATTCTGCACGGACTACACCGAAGTCGAGTATCTGCTCGTCGGCACGGCGAATCGCTACACCGGTCCCGCGATCGGACCCCCCACGGTGGTCAGCGACGGGCACCGCTACGTCACCCGGGTGCTGACCCGCTACCCGAATGACCCGTCCCGCTTCAGCGGACGGGTGGTGGTCGAGCCGTTCAACACCACCTACGGCGTCGACCGCGACGCGTTGTGGTTACACGTCGGCGGGCTGCTGCAGGCGCAGGGCGACGCCTGGATCGGCATCACCGAACGCGCCACGTCGGCAACGCAACTCAAGGGCTCCGACCCTGGTCGCTATGCCGACCTCGAAATCGGCTCCAACGACCTCGCCTGGGACCTGCTGCGGGCGATCGGCCTCACCCTCAAAGAGGGCGGCGAGCACAGCCCGTTGCGTCACCTGCCGGTCCGGCACGTCTATCTCGGCGGCTACTCCCAAAGCGGCGTCGACACCGCCACTTTCGCCGCGGCCTTCGGCGCGCTCACCCGACCCGCCTACGACGGGTACTTCCCGGCCTGCCACGCTGCGAGCCTGACGCCCCTGGCCGTGGGGGAAGGCCTGCCGCGTTTCGAGTACGCGCCGATACGCGGGGCCGGAGCTCCGGTCGTCGAGATCCAACCCCAAAGCGACGTCGAGGGATTCGGCGTCGACGGGTTCGTCAACCCCGGCAGCGCCTCGGTGCGGCGCGCGGACGGCGACGAACCGGGGGACCGGTTCCGGCTGTACGAAATCGCGGGCGCGCCCCATGCGGCCAAGGTCCCCGGGTGCGACGGAGAAGGCTCGAGCTTTCCGGTGTCGGCGTTCGTGCGCGCCGCACTGCGCAACCTGTTCCGGTGGGTCGAGGACGGCATCGCGCCGCCCAGCGCGCCGCGCATCGCCCTGCGCGTCGGCGGCCAGGTGGCCGAGGCGGACGTCGACCGATTCGGCAACGCGATCGGCGGCGTGCCGTCACCCTTCCTCGACGCGCCGCTCGCCCGCTACGACGCGCACTCGACCCCGGGGCCGCTGTGCAAGCTCGCCGGCCGCGAGGTGCCCCTGCCGTACGAGGTGCTCGCCGAGCGCTACGGTGACCTGCAGACCTACCTCGCCGAGTTCACGATCAGCCTCGACGCCACCATTCGGGCCGGCTACCTCCTCAAGGAAGACCGCGCGGGACTCCTGAAAGACCAGACCGCCAAGGCGCACGCGGCCTTCGCCCGGACGGCCGCACCGGCATGAGCGTGGCGACCGTGCCCGTGCCGGACAGCCTCGAGCAGGCGCTGTCGGTCGAATGGCTGACCGCGGCCCTGGGCACCGACGTCGTTGAGGTAACGCCCGGTCCGATCGTTGATCGGATCTCCACTAATGCGAGATTCACAATCCGCTGCGCCGACGGCCGTTCGCAGAAGTTATGCGTCAAGGGCTATTTCAACGAGATCGGCCGGGCCGCCCGCTACGTCGGGGCTCCCGAGGCCTACTTTTACCGCGAACTGGCCACCGCGACCGGCGTGCGCACCCTGCATAGCGTGTACGCCGACATCGATCCGCACACCCGACACGGCGTCATCATCACCGACGACGTTGTGGCGCAGGGCGCTACGTTCCTGGACGGCAACAGCCCGTACACACCCGACCGCACCGCGCAGACACTCGGCGAGTTCGCCCGGCTGCACGCCGCGACCTGGGGCTCGCCGCGTTGCACCGACGCGCCGTGGCTGGCGCCTCGGCTGGGGCGGGCGCTCGACGTGTGGGGGCTGTCGGCCACCCTCGACATCATCGGCCGCAACTTCGACGGCTCCAATGGGCAACGGATCCCCGCCTCGGTAAGCGACCCCCAACGCGTCGTCGACGCCTACCGCGCCCTTATCGAGAGGGAGGCGCAGGAGCCCTGGTGCGTGATCCACGGGGATGCCCACGTGGGCAACGTCTTTCTCGACGCACGCGGCGCCGGATGCCTGGTCGACTGGCAACTCGTCCAGCGCGGCGGCTGGAACCTCGACGTCGGCTACCACATCGCGTCCACCCTGGCCGTCGACGACCGCCGGCGCGCCGAGCGAGACCTGTTGCGGCACTACCTCGATGCGCTCGCCTCGCACGGAGTCACGCCGCCGCCCTGGGATGAGGCCTGGCGCGCCATCGGTTTCGGCATGGTGCACGGCTTCTATCTGTGGAGCATCACGACCAAAGTGCAGCCCGCGATCATCGCCACCCTGCTGCACCGCCTCGGCACCGCGGTGGCCGACCACGACGCTTTGAGGAGGAAATAGATGGACGCATCCGATGCCTTCCACGGGCTGCGCGTCGTCGAGCTGGCGCAATGGGTCTTCGTCCCGGTGGCCGGCGCGCTGCTGGCCGACTGGGGCGCCGATGTCATCCGCATCGAGCGCCTCGAGGGCGACCCCTACCGGGGGCTGGCGACGCAGGGCATCGGCACCGACCGCGACGGCGTGAATCTCTCGATGGCGCTGGCTAATCGCGGCAAGCGATCAATAGCGTTGAATTTGCGGCACGATTCCGGAATGGTTGTCCTGCACGAATTGCTGTCCACCGCAGACGTTTTCCTGACCAGCCTGCGCCCCGGCGCGCTGGCCCGGCTCGGCCTGGACGCCGACACGCTGCGCGCTCGATACCCCGGCCTGATCTATGCCCGCGGGCACGGCTTCGGGACACGCGGCCCGGACGCCAACCAGCCCGGCTACGACAGCTCGGCGTTCTGGGCGCGCGGGGGAGTGGGCCACATCCTGACCCCGCCCGAACGCGACTACCCGATCAGCCAGCGCGGCGCGATGGGCGACCGAATCGGCGCCATGGCACTGGCTTTCGGTATCGCCGCCGCCCTCCTCAAGCGCGCGAACACCGGCGCTGGGTCGATCGTCGACGTCTCGCTGCTGGCCACCGCCATGTGGATGCTGTCCTCGGATCTGCTCGCCGTGCTCAACGGCGGCGAGGCCGGACCCGTGGGCGGCCGCGGCCCGCAGGTCAACCCGCTCACCGGCAACTACCGCACCAGGGACGGCCGCCACATCCAGCTGATGTTCCTACAGGGCGACCGCTACTGGGCCGAGTTCTGCCGCCTGGTCGGCCGCGACGACCTGATCGACGATCCGCGCTTCGCCGACATGGCCGCCCGGCGCGCCAACGCCGCGGCCTGCGTGGCCGAACTGGACGCCGTGTTCGCCCGCCACACCCTTGCCGAATGGAAGGAGCTGCTGGCCAAGCTCGACGCCCCGTGGGCCGCAGTGCAATCCGTGTCCGAGGTGGTCGAGGACCCGCAGGTGCTCGCCAACGGCTACGTGGGGGAGGTGCGGCTCGAAGGTGGCCAGGCCTACCGGTTGCCCGCCGTGCCCGTGCAACTCGACGAGCAGACGCCGCCCCTGCGGCGCGCGCCCGAGCACGGCGAGCACACCGAGGCGCTGCTGGCCGAGCTCGGCTACGACTGGGACCGGATCTCCGAGCTGGCCGACCAGGGCGTGATCCCGTGAGCGCACGGCCGTTGCCGGTGCCCGACGAGTCGTCGGCGCCCTTCTGGTCGGCCGCCGCCGACCACGTCCTCACCGTGGCCCGCTGCGGGCGGTGCGGAAAGTTCAGCATGCCCCCCGATGTGGCGTGCCCCCATTGCCACGCAACCGATCCCGGTTTCGGATTCACCCCGGTCAGCGGGCGCGGCGTCGTCCGGTCCTGGACCGTGGTGCGGCAAGCCTTCCTGCCGGGCTTCGACGCGGACCTGCCCTTCGTGCTCGTCGACGTCGAACTCGCGGAACAGGCCGAGCTGCGGCTCATCGGCCGCTTGCTGGATGGCCCCAAAGTCCTGGATGCGGGCCTGCACGTCGGTCACCCGGTCGCAGTCGCCTTCGAAGACCTCGCGCCCGGCGTGGCCGTCCCGGCATTCGAGCTGGCGTGAGCGCCCGATTCGCGGCGAGCAACAAGGTCGCCATCGTCGGCTACGGACACAGCCAGGTGTGCCGCCGCGCCGAGCGGCCGCTGGGGGTGCTGGCCCTCGACACCGCCCGGGCCGCCATCGCGGACGCGGGACTGCGCCTCGACCAGATCGACGGGTTCGTCAGCTCGAGCCTGCTACCCAGCGCGGGTGGCCAGTCCACCGATGACGGCGTCAGCACGGTGTCCTCGTCCTGGCTCGCCCAAAACCTTGGCGCCGTACCGCGTTACGTCGCGGGGTTCGACGGTATCGGCCAGGTCACCGGTTCGGTCGGCATCGCCGTAAACGCCATCGCCAGCGGCGCCGCGGATTACGTGTTGCTGCACCGCGCCCTGCATAACCCCGCCGGGCGCTACCACGCCAACCCGATGCGCGAGGCGCGCGGCCCTCAGCAATGGACGGCGCCCCAAGGCTTTTTCGGGCCGCTGGCGATGATCGCCCTGCCGCACAACGAGTATCTGCAGCGCTTCGGCGCGCGACGGGAATCGATGGCGGCCGTGGCGGTGGAGGCGCGCAAGAACGGCGCGCGCATCCCGTGGTCGTTCTGGCGCGATCGCCCACTGAGCGCCTACGAATATCTGTCCGCGCCAATGCTCTTCGACCCGGTCTGCCGCTACGACTGCGACATTCCGGTCGACGGGGTCGCGGCCTTCGTGCTCACGTCGGCCGACCGGGCGAAGGACCTCCCCCACCGCCCGGTGTACATCACCGGATACGCCTCCGGGATGCCCACCCGTCGGCGTCTGCCCTTGCACTGGCCGCTGGACGACATCGTCGAGGGCGGCGTCCAGACCGCGCGGCGGCTGTGGGAGCACAGCGGAATGTCGGGCGCCGACATCGATTTGCCTCAGGTGTACGACGGCTTTTCGCTGTTCGTCTGGCTCTGGCTGGAGGTGTTGGGCCTGTGCCCGCCCGGCGAGGCGCACCGCTTCGTCGAAACCGGCGGCATCGACAGCGACCGCCCGGACGGCGTCCCCGCGCTGTCGGGGGGTGGCGCCCTCGGCAACGGGCGCATGCACGGCATCCCGCAGATGCTCGAGTGCTACCTGCAGCTGGCCCGGCGCGCGGGGGACCGGCAGCGCGAGCGCGTCACCACCGGGCTGGCCTGCCATTCCTCGCCTCACTTCGGTGGGGCGGTGGTTTACAGCTCCGAGCCGTTTTGAGAGTTGCGTTCTCCGGTGCAGGAGAATATCGTTCTACTGTTACTGGCGTTTAGGGAGTCGTTGTGACAGTCCCGTCGGAGTCCTGGGTGGAGCGCGCTGTCGATCGGTCAGCGGCCGTGCAGCGCTCCCGCACCCGCATCGCCAATCAGGTGCGGTTGATGCTCGACGCCGCCCGGCGGCTCATCCAGACGAAAGACGACTTCACCACCCAGGAATTGGTCGCCGAGGCCGGGGTGGCGCTGCAGACGTTCTACCGGTACTTCGCCTCCAAAGACGAACTGCTGCTGGCGGTCATCGGCGACGCGATGACCGAGGCCTGCGACCGCTGGGCCAAAGCCGCCGCCGAAATGTCAGACCCGATGGCGCGTCTGCGTTCCTACATCACCGCCCCGCTGCAGCAGTTCCACGGCGACAGCCAGGACGCGGCCGGCATCCGGTTCATCGTCTCCGCACACTGGCACCTGCACCGCATCTTCCCGACCGAACTCGCCGAGGCCGAGCAGCCGTTCGTCGAGTTGTTGCGGGCCGAGGTCGCGGCCGCCGCCGAGAAGGGGTTGCTGCGTCCGCGAAATCCCGACTGGGACACCTGGTTCATCGTCGAGTTACAGCGCGCGATCTACCACTACTACGCCTACGCGGCAAAAACCGACGAGGACCTCAAGGCCACCGAGGAAAACCTTTGGGAATTCTGCCAAGCCGCGCTCGGAGCGGCGCGCGCATGACCGCCGATCGCCAAGGAGGGTGCCAGTGAATGACTTTGACGACTTCGACTTCTTCACCGACCCGACGCTCGTCCCCAACCCGCACCCCTACTTCGACTACCTGCGCGCCAAGGGCCCGGTGGTCACCGAGCCCCACCACGGGGTGGTCGCCGTCACCGGCTACGACGAGGCCATGGCGCTGTACAAAGACGTCGACTCGTTTTCCAGCTGCATCGCGGTGGGCGGCCCGTTTCCGCCCTTGCCGTTCGAGCCCGTCGGGGACGACATCAGCGGGCTGATCGACGAGCACCGCGCGCAGATGCCGCTGCACGAGCACATGGTCACGATGGACCCGCCGGATCACACCCGCGCCCGATCGGTGCTGAGCCGCCTGCTTACGCCGGCGCGCCTGAAGGAGAACCAGGACTTCCTGTGGAGCCTGGCCGACCAGCAGCTGGACGAATTCGTGGAACGCGGAGAGTGCGAGTTTCTCGACGCGTATTCGAAGCCCTACGCCCTGCTGGCTGTCGCCAACCTGCTCGGGGTGCCCGAAGCGGATCACAAGGAATTCCGCGCCGCACTGGCGAATTCGCATACCGCGGGCAACCTCGACCACGATCCGGCCGCGATCAACCCGTTGGAATTCCTCGACGAGAAGTTCAGCTTCTACATTGAGGACCGTCGCCGCGAGCCGCGCGGTGACGTGCTGAGCGACCTCGCGGCCGCGCGGTACCCGGACGAATCCACGCCCGAGGTTGTCGACGTCGTGCGATCCGCCACGTTCCTGTTCGGGGCCGGCCAGGAAACCACCGCTAAGCTGCTCGGCGCCGCATTGCAGATCCTGTGCGACAAGCCGGAACTGCAGCAGGCGCTGCGCAAGGACCGCAGCCTCATCCCCGCCTTCATCGAGGAAGCGCTGCGGATGGAGGCCCCGGTCAAGACGACGTTCCGGTTGGCGCGCAAGGCAACCCGGGTCGGCGACGTCGACATCCCGGCCGGGACCACGGTCATGCTGTGCCCGGGAGCGATCAACCGCGACCCGGACCGCTTCGAGGAGCCGCACGAATTCCGGCTCGACCGAAGCAATGTGCGCGAGCACATCGCTTTCGCGCGCGGCGTGCACAGCTGCCCGGGCGCGCCCCTGGCCCGCGTCGAGGGCCGGGTCTCGCTGGAGCGCATCCTGGACCGGATGGGCGACATCCGGGTCAACGAAGCCATCCACGGCCCGGCGGGCGACCGCCGCTACAGTTACGCGCCGACCTACATCCTGCGCGGGCTCAACGAGCTGCACCTCCAGTTCACGCCTATCGCCTAGGCGGTGACGGAGTGCGGCGGCTGATCTCGGTGGTGGCGCTTGCGGCTGTGGTTCTCGCCGGCGGCGCGGCGCCGACGGCCTCGGGTGACGAGTGGGGGCTCAACGGCACCTACCAGGCGACATCGAACGGCGACTGGGCGAAAACCAACGACATCTACCACGATGAGGCCACCGTGCGAAGCAGGTGGACGATCACCACCACATGCAGCACGCCGCTGGAATGCGCCGGCCGGGTGACCAGCGACCTCGGCTGGAGCGCCGACGTCGGCCTGCACGGCAGCGAATACGTGGTCAAACGCGACATTCCCAACTGGCAGCCGTGCCCCAACGGTGCCGCCCGAACCGGACACCAGATCTATCGGTTCTATCCGGTCGACGAGAGGGGCTGGGTGGCAACCGATTCCACCGTGACGACGCTGGCCGGCGTGGACCAGACGACGGGGGACAGCGGGGCGTGCGGCATCAACAAGGCGCTGGTGATCTCGCTGCCATTCCGGCTGGACAAGGTGAGCTGATTTCGGCGCGGCTAGGGTCGAGTTACCCCGGTGAAAAGGAGAACGCGTGACCCGCATGCCGCTCGCCAACGCGGACGAGCAATCCGAAAGCATCCGTCAGCTGCTCGAACGCCCCGGAACGCTCGACGTGCTGCGCCTGATCGCCAACGCCCCCAACGTCTTCGAAGAGTGGGCGCAGATGGCCGGGCAGCTTTTTGACAGCCCGACGTTCACCCCACGGATGCGCGAAGTCATCATCCTGCGGGTGGGCCACCTGCAGGAGTCGCCCTACGAGCTCGCCCAGCACGTGGTCTTCGCCCGAAAGGCGGGACTGACGGACCGGCAGGTCGACGCCCTCCAGGACAAAGCGGACCTGGACGCGGCCGGGTTCGAAAGCGGCGAACGCCTCGTCATCGACGCCGTCACCGAGCTGTGCACCACCCGCCGGCTAAGCGACGGCTCCTTCGCCCAAGCCCACAAACTCCTCGGCGACGAGGCGCTCACCGAGATGCTGATGATCGTCAGCTGCTACTACGGCCTGGCGCTGGTGCTCAACGCCGTCGACCTCGACATCGACGCGCCCGCATGACCCGCATCCCGTACCGCGAACCCGAGGACATGCCCGAGCTTGCCCGCGAATTGACCGCGCGGCGCGGCAATCTCAACGTCTACCGCGCGCTGGCCAACGCCGAGAACGTATTCACCAGCTGGATGGTGGCCGGCGACGCCGCCCTGACCAGCCCGGTGCTGCCGAGGAGGCTGCGCGAACTCATCGTCCTGCGCACCGCCTATCTCATGGACTGCGCCTATGAGCTCGGCCAACACAAGGACGTCGCCCAAACGGCCGGCCTAAACAGCGACAGCATCGCGGCGCTCACCTCCGAATCCGATTGGCAAACCGGCGATTTCGACCCCACGGAGCTGGCCGTGCTAAACCTGACCACGGAGCTGGTCACCACCCGGCGCGTCGCGGCCGAGCTTTTCGCTCAGGTGCACGAATCCCTCGGTTCGGAGGCCACCATGGAGGCGTTGATGGTCATCAATCGCTACGCGGGCCTGGCGCTGATGCTCAACGCGCTCGACGTGGACCTCGATGAGACCGCCCGACTGCCGATACCGCCAACAAAATGACGGTAACCCGCGGTTCCCCCACCGGCCAATCGGCCTTCCCGTAATCTCCACGGTGTGGTGGTGCGCAAGCAGCCGTCGACCCGCCTGTCGGCCGAGGACTGGCTCGAGGTGGGCTACACCGTGCTCGCCGAGGAGGGTGTGCGCGCACTCAAAGTCGAACGCCTCTGCCAACAGGCGGGCGTCACGCGCGGCAGCTTCTACTGGCACTTCGAGGACATCGACCACTACCGGGCCGCGCTCGTCGAATCCTGGAACAAATTCCTCGAACGCGACCGCCAGGCGCTGTCCAAGCTCGACGAGCTGCCACCCCGGGAGCGCCTGTTGGCCCTGACGCGCACGCTGGTCAGCCCCCAGTACTGGATGCTCGAGCGGGCGATGCGCGAATGGGCCCGCCTGGACCCGGTCGCGGCCGAAAACATCCGCGCGGCCGACCGGCTCTTGCTGCGCACCGTGGTGAAGGCCTACTGCGACTACGGGTTCAGCTTCGAGGACGCCAAGCTGCGCGCGGAGTTGACCTTCGCCGCGGGAATCGGCCTGCTGCACCTCACCAGCTCGGCCGAGCAGGCCCAATCGCTGTCCCAGCGAGAACGATTCCTGGCCGTGATGCTGGGCGAGGCGGGAACCGCCGGCTCAGATCATGGCGATGGGTGAGATCTTCGCGCCAATCGCCAACGCCCCGGCCAACTCTCGGCTCGTGTCGTAGTCGAACACCACATGCCCCGCGGCGATGTCCACGTCGCGCTTGGCGCGCTGCAACGGGCTGGACAGGAAATGAGCGCTGGCTCCGGACGCTTCCAACAGATCGGCGATGATCGCCCGGCACTCGTGCACCGTGCGCGCGGCCGCCAGCCGGGCATCGGCGCGCACCGACCGGCTCACCCGCCCGCCGCTGACCACGATCGCCTCGATCTCGTCGGCGGTCGCCGCGATCAACGCCCGCAGCGCACTCAGCCGCACCCGCGCCTCGCCGAGCCGGATCTGCGCGGCGGGCTGATCCTTTTGCGCCACCCCGCTGTAGGCCAGCACCCGCCCGCCGAGCCGCTCGGCGAACAGCTCGGTCACCCGTTCGGCCGCCCCGAGCACGGGCATCGACGCCGTCAGCGCCAGCGCGGGCACCATCGGCCACCGATACGTCGGGACCCCGTGCGCCCGCGCGCCGGGTGCGGTGCCGCCGTAGATGTCGGCCACCGCGACCAACCGATGCTCGGGGACGAACACGTCGTCGACGACGAGGTCATGCGAACCGGTGCCGCGCATGCCGGCCGTGTGCCAGGTGTCGACGACCTCGACCCGGTCGGCGGGCAGCACGACGAGCGCCGGGTCGATCCCGTCCGCGCGCTCGATCAGCGCGCCGACCATCATCCAATCGGCGTCCATCGCCCCCGTCGCCCACGCCCACCTGCCGGTCACCCGCACCCCGCCGTCGGCCGGGACGCCGCGGCCGGTCGGGGCCAGGGGCGCCGGCGCCAGCACCGGTCCGGACGCGAACACCTCCTCCTGCGCCCGCGGATCGAACAACGACAGCATCCAGTTGTGCAGCGCGTAGAAACCCAGCGTCCAGGCGCTCGAGGCGCAGCCGTGCGCCATCCGCCGAATCGGTTGCAGCAGTTCGGGAAACGAGGCCTGCAGGCCGCCGAACCGCGCCGGCAGCAACAGGCGGAACAGCTCGGTCTGCCGGAAATCGCTCACCGTCGCCGCGGGGAGGCGCCGCAGCCGCTCGGCCTCCTCGGCGCGCTCGGCCAGCCGCGCCACGAATTCGTCGGTGATGCCGTGCAGGGGACGGCTGTCGACCACGGACATGCCGACGACCGTAACATACTTTTTAGTATGTAGCGGCGCCGGTTGTTACCATCGCCCGGTGAGCGATCGCCCGGGACGGATGCGATCACGCCGCGACGTCCTGAAGATCGCCGGTGTCCTGCCGGCGATCCTCGGCGCCGCCGCCGTCCTGCCCGCCCCGCGCGCGACCGCCGGTGTCGCCGGGATGTCGGTCTTCCTCGATCCCGGCCACAACGCCGTCAACGACGCCTCGATCAATCAGCAGGTGCCCAACGGCCGCGGCGGCACCAAGCCGTGCCAGACCTCGGGCGCCGCGGCCGGCGACGGCTATCCCGAGCACGCGTTCACCTGGGCGGTGGTGGGGCTGATCGCCGACCAGTTGAACCAGATGGGCGTTCGCACCCAGCTCTCGCGCGACGGCGACGGCGGCGTCGGCCCGTGCATCGACCAACGCGCGGCCGCGGCCAACGCCATGCGCCCGGACGCGATCGTGAGCATCCACGCCGACGGGGGACCGCCGTCGGGCAGCGGATTCCACGTCAACTACTCGAGCCCGCCACTGGGCGATGTTCAGGCCGGGCCCGCCGTGCAGCTGGCCCACGCGATGCGGGATGCCTTGGCCCAGTCGGGGTTACAGCCGGCGAACTACATCGGCTCCGACGGCCTGTACGGCCGCGACGACCTCGCCGGGCTGAACCTGGCCCAATACCCGGCGGTGCTGGTCGAACTCGGCAACATGAAAAACGCGGGCGACGCCGCGCGGATGGAAAGCGCGGACGGCCGGGCGGCCTACGCCGCCGCAGTCACCCGGGGGATCGTCGCCTTCCTCGGCGCCAAGGCCGGCTGACTCAGCTGCCGAAGCCTCCGCTCGCGGGTGGCGGCGCCGGGGCGGGGCCGCCGAGGCCGAGGTGGCTGGAGGCGAAGGCGACGCCTTTGTCGATGATGGAGCCGTCGTCGGCGTAGGTGTTGTGGGCGGCGAAGTTCATGCCGTCGGAGCAGACGGGGTCTTCGGTGGCGCAGACTTTGAGGGTTTTGTCTTGGTAGGCGGGTCCGATGACGACGGGGGGTTCGCCGAGGAAGTTCATGGCGCGCACGTTGGGCATGCCGAAGAGCACGACCGAGGAGACGTGGTTGGCGACGTCGGGGGACAGGGGTTTGGGGACGGTGGCGGGGTCGATGCCTTCGGGGACGGCGGCGGAGGTGACAAAGCCCATGACGGCGGCGCCTTGGGAGTAGCCGCCGAGGACCATTTTGGTGTTGGGGCAGTCATGGGCCATGGATACGACGTGGGCGCCGGCGTCGCGGATGCCGTCGATGCCGGTGTCCCATTGGTCGGTGGCGGGGTAGTTGACGGGGTAGACGTCGAAGGAGCGGTCGCCGACGCGTTGGTGCAGGGCGTCGACGAAGGCTTGGCCGGTGGGGCCGACGCCGGGTTCTTCGCCGGTGCCGCGGGCGAAGACCACTTGCACGTCGGGACATTGGGCGGCGGCGGTGGGGATGAGGGAACCGGAGACGGCTGAGGCGGCCATGCCCGATGCGGCGATAACTACTGCTGGACCAAAAGAACGAACAATGCGACGCACGATCATGCCGTCCAACGTGCCCATGCGAGCCCCTCCCAAACTGTCAACTTGCCGACCATTTCGTGATGTTTTCCTGTATACCGGCGCGCGCCGGCATGCGGTGGATAGCGGCTCCGTCGCCTCCATCGGACCGACGCGGCCAGTGCGCATCTGGTTACCAAAAAACACTTTAAGCCGTCGTTTGATTTCGTCTGTCGAGGGTAGCCGCAGATCGCGGGACTCTGCCAATCAGAGGGGCGGCGACATGGCAACGGGCGAAACGGGTTTCGGCGGTGTAACACTCGATCTCTTTTCCGTTCAACACCACTCGGTGATATCGGGCCGCGACGACGACCCGCGCGCGCGACGCAACCCGCGCGGGACCGAATGGGATTGCCTCCGGCCCCGCGATGAGGACGCCGGTGCGGCGAATTGGTTTCCGCGTGAGCCGAAAATGCTGAGCGGGCGCACAGGTGTCGGCATGGTCACATACGGGCAACGCTCAGGTGCGCTCGGCGTGGCGCCCTATTAGAGTGACGTATCTTAGGGAAAGCTTATGATTCGTTAAGTATGGAAACAGGTAGCACGGAGCAAGGCTGTGAAAACGGACCGTTTCGACGCGATCATCATAGGCGCAGGTTTCGGCGGCATCGGCGCCGCAATTCAGCTCAAGCGCCTCGGTTTTGAGAACTTCGTCATCCTCGACCGAGAGGATGACCTGGGTGGCACCTGGCATGTCAATCACTACCCGGGCATCGCCGTCGACATCCCCTCCACCACGTACTCGTACTGGTTCGAGCCCAATCCCGGGTGGTCACGGTTGTTTGCGCCGGGCGCCGAGGTCAAGGCGTACGCGGCCGACGTCGCCGACAAGTACGACGTGCGCCGCCACATGCGGTTCAACACCACCGTCGAAGGCGCCGAGTGGGACGAGGACGCCGCGGTCTGGCGGGTGACGCTGGCCGGCGGCGAAAACCTGACCACCCGCTTCCTGATCACCGCGACCGGCTTCCTGTCCCAGCCGCGCCTGCCGGACATCCCCGGCATCACCGGCTTCGAGGGCAAGATCGTCCACACCACGGCCTGGGACCACGACTACGACTACACGGGCCGCCGCATCGCGGTCATCGGGACCGGCGCCTCGGCGGTTCAGCTCATTCCCGAGCTTGCCAAGCAGGCCGGCGAGCTGACCGTCTACCAGCGCACCGCGACCCACATCATGCCCAAGCCCGACTTCGAGTTCCCGCAGGCGGTGCGACGCCTGTTCGCCCGGGTGCCGGCCTCGCAGCGCGCGCTGCGGTGGGTCACCGACATCATCCTGGAAATCATCATGGTCGTCGGGGCGCTGCACTATCGGGAATCGCGAGGGCGCGGCAACATCTCGGCCGCCGACCTGGCCAAGATCAACCGCTTCCGGTGGATCCGGGACAAGGATCTGCGGGCCAAGTTCACCCCGGACTACGACTGCGGCTGCAAACGGCCCACCCTGTC
Source organism: Mycobacterium paraintracellulare (assembly GCF_000276825.1). Classification (NCBI taxonomy): domain Bacteria; kingdom Bacillati; phylum Actinomycetota; class Actinomycetes; order Mycobacteriales; family Mycobacteriaceae; genus Mycobacterium; species Mycobacterium paraintracellulare. Next base: position 2,173,272 of record NC_016948.1, read on the forward strand.
CAACAGCTTTTATCCCGCGTTCGCCAAGCCGCACGTGCACCTGGAGACCAACTCGATCGAGCGGATCGAGCCGGACGGCATCGTCACCACCGACGGGCGCAAGACCGTCATCGACACCCTGGTCCTGGCGACCGGTTTCGACCTGTGGGAGGCCAACTTCCCGGCCATCGAGGTGATCGGCCGCAAGGGCCGCAATCTCGGTAAGTGGTGGCGCGAGACCAGGTTCCAGGCCTACCAGGGCGTCTCCGTGCCGTACTTCCCGAACTATCTGGGCCTGGCGAGCCCGTTCGCCTTCTCCGGACTGTCCTTCTTCCACACCATCGAATACCAGATGCGGCACATGGACCGGCTGCTCGGCGAGGTCAAGCGCCGGGGCGCGACGACGTTCGAGGTGACCGAGGAAGCCAACGACCGGTTCATGGAGCGCATGACCAAACTGCTGGACAGTTCGGTGTTCTACAGCGGCGACTGCGCCACGTCGCGGTCATACTACTTCAGCCCCAGCGGCGAGGCGTCGCTGCTGCGGCCCACGTCGACGCTCAATTCGGTGCGCGAAGCGCAGACCTTCCCGCTCAGCGACTACGTGATCGCCTAGCGCCTCAGCGGCGCGCGGATCCGGTCAACGGTTGCCCGTTGGCGGACTGCAGCAAGCAGATGACGGTGCTCGGGGTGGGGTTGGCGCCGGTGCGGTCCTGGTTCGAGTCGATCAGATAGGTGATCGAAAACCGGCCGGCGTCAACGGATTGCCCGGTGTAGGGGGCGAGTCCGGCGGCGCAGTCCTTGGTGGCGACGGCGGCGATGGCGGTGTCGACTGCCATCGGGGCACGCAGATATACCTCGGCCAAATGCGCTGTCGCGCAGTCGACGACGGTGACGTCGACGCGGCTGCCGTCGGCCGGCGGCAGGTCGGCCACGCACTCACCGGCCCGCAGGTCGATCCATTTCTCGGTGTGCGAGCCGGGCGGCAGCGGAGCGGCGATGGCGGCGGCGCAGGGGCCCAACATGGCCGCGACGACGAGGACGCCCACCGGGTGAAGGGGTGAAGTGCGCATCGCAGCCTCCGTTGCTCTTAGCGGTGGAGTTTAGGAGGTGTTGGTCAGCGCCGGGTCCGGTTTTGCCGACGACATCGATAGGAACCCGCGCACGCAGCGCGCGGCCAGCCACCAGTTCGCCGGCTTTTTCATGTCCAGCCCGCCCAGGAGCTGTTTGACCATGGTCAGGCTGTCGAAGTAAATGCGTTCGCAGACAAGGGTTTCGGTGTCGTCGAAGACGAAGTAGGCGGTCATGCGGACACGGAACCGGCTGCCGGTCGGCGGGACCTTGCCCAGGTTGCCCTGGTGGGTGCCCATCAACCAGAATTCGACGATCACCGCGTCGGCGCTGTGCCGCAGCGCGATGATTTCGTGATCCTGGTCGGGAAACGCCGTGCGGGTCTCGGCGTAGTAGCCGCGCACCGCCGCATCGCCGTCGTGCACGAGCATCTGGGGGATCAGCTCGTAGCGCGGATGCGGGAACGTCGCCAAGACGTCGTCCCATGCCTGGCGGACCTCGTCATGAAAGTGGTCGAGCACGAGCTTCTGGCGCGCGGCCAGCACCTCGGGGGGCGGGAACGCGGGGATGGTCACGTGGTCAGCGTAAGCCCGCGACCTCGCGATTGGAGGTGACCTACCGCGGGGGAGTCCAGGCGACCGGCAGGGTCTTGATGCCGTGAATGAACTGCGACAGCAGCCGCGCGGGCTCGTCCGTCGCGACGATGTCGGGGATCTCGCGTCGCAATTCGTCGAAGACCACCCGGATTTCGCGACGAGCCAGGTTGGCGCCCAGGCAGAAATGCGCGCCCCCGCCGCCGAAGCCGAAATGGGGATTGGGGGTGCGCGCGACGTCGAAAAGCCAGGGATGGTCGAACGTCGACTCGTCGCGATTGGCCGAGTTGTACCACAGCGTGACCTTGTCGCCGGACTTCATCTTGGTGCCGGACAGCTTGAAGTCCCGGGTCAGCGTGCGGCGCATGTAGATCACCGGGGACGCCCACCGCACGATCTCCTCGACGGCGGTCGGCGTCAGGCGGTCGAAGTTGGACCACCACTTGTCCCGCTCGGCGGGGTAGCGCGACAGCGCCAGCACACCGTGGCTGATCGCATTGCGCGTCGTCTCGTTGCCGGCCACCACCAGCAGGATGAAGAACGACGCGATCTCGGCCGACGTGAGCCGTTCCCCGTCGACCTCGGCCTCCACCAGGCTGGTGGTCAGGTCGTCGTGGTGATTCGACCGCCGGTCCTCGGCCAGCGCGCTGGCGTAGGCGCCGATGTCCATCGACACCTGGAGGAACTCCCCGAAGTCCGTGGCCAGGTCCGGGTCGCCGAACCCGAGAATCACGTTGGTCCAGTGGAAGATTCGCTGATGGTCCTCCTCCGGGATGCCCATCATGTCGCAGATGACCTGCAGCGGCAGCGGACCGGCGAGCTCGCCGACCAGCTCGGCCTCCCCGTCGGGATGGTTCGCGATCAGCGAGGCGACCAGCCGCCGGGCCCGCTCGCGGACCGATGCCTCGATGCGCGCCACCACTTTCGGGGTGAACGCGCGACTGACGATCGAGCGCAGCCGCTGGTGCCGCGGATCGTCGAGCACGATCATCGAGCCGAAGTACTCGCTGATCTCCGGGGTGTTGTCGTTGATCGTGATGTTGGGGCTGGAGCTGAAGATGTCCGGATGACGGCTCGCGAAATACACATCGTCATGCTTGGTCAGCGCCCAGTGCCCGTTGCCCGGCTCGAACCCCTCGTACTCGACCGCGGGCCAGAACGAGATCGGCGCCTCGCGGCGCAGGGTGGCGAAGGTGCCGTCGCGGACATCGTCGTCGAGCGCCCAGAAGTCCAGCGACTCGAGGTGGATGTCGGCCAGCGGGATCTCGGGCGGCGGCGCCCCGTTCGTCCGCGCCGCCAGGCCCTTTTTGGGACCCGTCTTGAGGCTCACCTAGACCTCCTCGTGTCGTGCGGGGGCGTGCGGCACGGTCAGTGGGTGCAGACCGTTCGGGCGGGCGTGCCGACCGTGGCCGTCGCCGCGCTGACCACGTTGCCGTCGACCAAGATCTTGCAGGAGATGGGGCCCGGCCCCTGCGCGCTGATCGTGAACACCTCGCCACCGAACCCGGTGAACTCCGTCGACCACGGCAGCGGCGCATTCACCTGATGCAGCTGCCCGGTGTCGGTTTGGTAGTAGATAAATTCGGCGACCGCGGGCCCGTTGACCTCGTAGCGGATCTGCGGCATCTGGGGCAGCGCGTGGGCCACGCCGCCGGCATTCGCGAACCCTAAACCGACGGCCAACACGATCGCAGGTCCGGTGAGGTGCTTCGTCATGAATTGCATCGTGTCACCACGGGCGACGGTAGGGAAGCTTAATGTGAAGTTCCAAGCGGGGGCTGGTGAGTGGAAAGGTGGCGTAAAGGCATGGCGGGACACGGCTCAAAGCGCGTGGTGGTGTTCGGCACCGGCTTCGTCGGCAAGATGGTGATCCCCGAGATCGTCAAACACCCCTCGTTCGAGTTGGTGGGCGTCGGCGTCAGCAACCCGAACAAGGTCGGCCGCGACGTCGGCGAGATCTGCGGAATGGGCGAGAAAGTGGGCATTCTCGCGACCGACGACATCGACGCCCTGATCGCCTTGAAGCCCGATGCGCTGGTGCATTACGGCCCGACGGCCATGCACGCCAAAGAGAACATCCTGCTGATCACCCGGTTCCTGCGGGCCGGCATCGACGTGTGCTCGACGGCGATGACCCCGTGGGTGTGGCCGACGATGCACCTGAACCCGCCGAACTGGATCGAGCCGATCACCGAGGCCTGCGAACTGGGTGAGTCGTCCTGCTTCACCACCGGCATCGACCCCGGATTCGCCAACGACCTCTTCCCGATGACGTTGATGGGCCTGACGTCGGAGGTGCGGCGGGTGCGCGCGTCGGAACTGCTGGACTACACCAACTACGAGGGTGACTACGAATTCGAGATGGGCATCGGTCGCGAGCCCGAATTCACGCCGATGCTGCAGGACCGCGACATGCTGATCTTCGCGTGGGGCGCCACCGTCCCGATGATCGCCCACGCCGCCGGCATCATGCTCGACGAGATCACCACCACCTGGGACAAGTGGGTGACGCCGACGGAGCGCAACTCGGCCCGCGGCGTCATCAAGCCCGGCCACGTCGCCGCCGTCCGGTTCACCATCAACGGCGTGTACCAGGGCGAGACCCGCATCCAGCTCGAGCACGTCAACCGCATCGGGCTCGACGCCGCCCCGGACTGGCCGCGGGGCCACGACAACGACGTCTACCGCGTGGACATCGAGGGGACCCCGAGCATCTTCCAGGAGACCGCGTTCCGGTTCACCGACGGCTCCGGCCGCGACGCCGCCGCGGCCGGCTGCCTGGCCACCGGGTTGCGGGCCCTCAACGCCGTGCCGGCGGTCAACGACCTCCGGCCGGGCTGGGTCACCCCGCTCGACCTGCCACTCATCGCCGGGGCCGGCAACATTCGCTGACTGGCGCACAGCGGCCACATAGCCGGCACCGACACGCGATACAGGATTTGGCGGCACAATAGCGGCTAGCCGGATGCGAATTGGTGCTGCGAACAACGGGGATCGAAATATGGCCAATGGAGCTGGGACCGCACTGGGCCTATCGATCGGTGTCACCAACCTGGCGGCCGCGACCTCCGATAACGCCATCACCCGCAAACCCGTTCTGACCCTGTATCCGGACCGGCCCGCCGAGATCGGCATCCCCGCCGAAAACCCCCGCCTGAAGGGGCCGGGTGTCGTGCTGACCGGCTTCGTGAACCGCGTCGGCGACCCGCGCGGCGTCGTGGCCCCCGACGGCTCGGTGCACCGCGGCGAGGTGTTGCTCGCCGACGGGCTGCGGGCGCTGGCCTACGCCGCGACCGGCGGACGCCCGCTGCCCGACGACGTCGCGGTCACCTACCCGGCCCATTGGGAGTCGCCGGCCGTGGAGGCCCTGGGCGCCGCCCTGGGCGAAATCCCCGAATGGTCGGGGCGCGCGCGCCCCATCCTGTTGATTCCCGACGCGGCCGCGACGCTGCTCGCCGTGCGGACCAACCCGGGCATACCGGCGCGCGGGACCGTGGCGGTGTGCGACTTCGGCGGCAGCGGCACCAGCATCACGCTGATGGACGCCGACGGTGACTACCGGGCGGTGGCGCCGACCGTGCGGCACCGCGACTTCTCCGGCGACCTGATCGACCAGGCGCTGCTGGGCGTCGTGGTGGCCAACATGCCGACCACCGGCGCGTTCCCGACGGGCACGGCGGCGATCGGCTCGCTGAGCCGGCTGCGCACCGGGTGCCGGATCGCCAAGGAACAGCTGTCCTCGAGCGCCGCGACGACGCTGACCAATGGGCTGACCGGGGCGCAAGGTGAAATCCGGCTCGCCCGACACGAACTCGACGACGCGATCCGGCCGGCGCTGACCGGCTTCCTCGCGCGGCTGGATGAAACGTTGGCGCGCAACGGAATCCGCGACCTCGTCGCGGTGGTGTCGTCGGGGGGCGGGGCGAACCTCCCGGCCATCACGACCACGCTGGCGCGGCATCTCCGTGTCCCGGTCGCCACCACGCCGCGGCCGCAACTCACCGCGGCGGTCGGCGCCGCGCTGCGGGTGGCGCGCGGCGCCGGCGATGCGACGTCCGCGGCGCCTGCCGTGCCCGCCGCCGCGACGGCCCGGGCGGCGAGGCCCGACCGCACCGCGACGACCCAACTGCCGCCCGCGGGCCCAACGCCGATGCCGATCCGGGCCTGGTCGGCCACGGCCCATCAGTCGCGCGTCATGCCGGCCGGCGACGCGGAGGCACCGACCACCCGGATCGCCGCCCCGGCCGCGCGGCGCAAGGGGCTGTTCGCCCGATGGCGCCTGCTGCCGGCGGCCGCCGTCCTTGTCACCGCCGCGGCGGTGCTGCTGGTGGGGGCCGCGCTGGCGGTCGGGCTGAACCCGCCGGACAAATCGGCGACGACACCCGCCCCGGCGGTGACCACGACGCCGCCGGCGCCGGCGAGCGCGACCGCGGAACCCGGGCCCGTGGACGTCCCGGTGCCGTCGACCTCCGACACCAACCCGCCGGCCGAGACGGAGACGCCGACGACCACGACGCCGCGGGCGACTCCCCAGGCGGCCCCGCCCCCGCGCCCGGCAGCTCCGCGCCGCGTGGCCGTCCCGCCCATTCCACCGATTCCCGGGCTCAACGAGCCCATCCCCGGGCTCGACCGGGTCAACCAGATCCTTCAGGAGATCCAGGGCGGCCTGGGCGTCAACGCCCTCGGGCCGTTACCCGCCCGCTGAGCGACCCTTACCCGCCCGCTGAGCGACCCTTACCCGCCCACCGGGGGCCGGTTCACGAATTACCTTTCGGTGATACGTTTTTCGCCTTTGTTCTCCGCGGTGGCGGCTTCCCTCAGCACCTCGTTGAGGGCCTTGTCCTTCTCGATCTGGTCCTGCAGATCCTTCGGCTCGCGGCCGTCATCGTCCTTGGCCTGGGAGTCCGTGCCCTCGGCGACTTCATGCTTCGGGTTACCGTCCTCGTCCAACCATTCGTTGACGGCGGTGCCGGACACGCTCCCGCCGGTGCCGGGCAGCACGATCGTGGGCTTGTCCTTGTAGGCCTCCATCATCTTGGCGGCCTCTTCTTTGTCGTCCTCGTCCGGCTCCGGCTTCTCGGTCAGTCGTTGCTCGTCGTCCTGACCGGACGATTTGTCGTCCTGCACGCTCATGCATCTACCCCCTTGCATCGCAGATTCGACGATGGCGGGGGATTACCCGTTGCGCGGCTGTGCCGAAACTCTCCTCAGCGCGCCCCGTCGCCCTTGACCAGCACAACCAGGGCCTGCGGGATCCGCATCGGCTCGGGTGCGCTGGACAGCCGCTCGGCGACCGCGGCCTGCAGCTGCTCGACGAACTGCCCGGCCCGTGGGTCGTGGATGCCGCCGTCGAGCGCGCGCACCAGGGCGGGGAACAGCGCGGACCGCGCGAAGGCGGCCCACTGGGCGCCGAAGGCGTGGGCGTCGTGGTCGGACTGGAAGCGGGCCCAGAATCGATCCTCGGCGTTGAAGATCTCGAGGTGCTCGATCATCAGCCCTTCGAACCGCCCCTTGGGCGCGAACGGCGCGCGAAAATCCTTCTCGGTGCGGGCAAAGGTGGGAATTGTCATGCGCCGCAGCTCATCTGGGCTCAGCAGGCCGTCGCGTCGCTGCTCGTCCAGCGCGCCGACGATCGCGTCGAGCAGCGGCGCGAAGCCCGCCGTCTCGTCCTCGTCGGCCGCCAGCGTCAGCGCCACCAGCCGGCCCTCGGGCGCCAATTCGCGCCCGCGGAACGCCACGAAGTTGTGCCAGTCCAGGGCGGCCTGGTCGGAATAGGCGGATCGCACCGCGTCGTCGGCGGTGCACGAGACGTGCACGTGATCGGGCACCTCGCAGGGCGTTCGGCTCAGCCACTGCGTCGCCCAGGACGTCCAGCCCAGGTTGACGGTCTTGGACGGGACGATCTGGTTGTAGAAGGACCGGCCGATCGCCGAGGTGAACGTGGCCCCGTCGAGGTGCAGGTAGCTTTCGGGGTCGTCGGCCACCGTGCCGAACAGCGCCGTGAAGTCGTTGCGCGGTACGTCGGTGTGCGCCACCAGGATTGCGTGGTCGTGGCTGGTGCGCCGGCGCAACACCGCGATGGCCGCCGACAGCGGCCGCAGCGAATTGTGGCCGTTGGCGGCGCCGTAGTCGGCGAGGACCATCGGCTGTGGAGACCGGGGCAGCGCAACCTGTTCGGCGGCCCGCTCGAACACCGCGATCGCCTTCGCCAACCCGGCCGCCCGCAGCCGCGACGCCTCGCTGAAGGTCGGCTCGGGGCGGACCACAATGCTCGATTCGGGCATCGGCGGTTCAGGCTGCATAGGGCAACGATAGTGGTTGGGCTGGTGGTCAGTTCGGCGTGGCGAGCGGGCCGGGCGATGTCAGTGGCCGCGCGCCACCCATTCCTCGTAGTGCACGATCTCGTCACCGATGGTGGTGCTGTCGCCGTGGCCGGTGTGCACCACGGTATCGCCGGGCAGGGTGCCCAGCCGCCCGGAGATCGACTGCAGGATGGTCGGGAAATCCGAATAGGAACGCCCCGTGGCGCCCGGGCCGCCGGAGAACAGGGTGTCCCCGCTGAACACCACACCGAGTTCGGGGGCGAACCAGCACACCGAGCCCGGGGAGTGCCCCGGCGTGTGCAGAGCCAGCAGCTCGGTGCCGGCGATGTCGATCGTGTCGCCGTCGGCGATCGTGCGGAAGTCCTTGTCCGGGTGGGTCATTCGCCACAACACGTCGTCGCCGGGGTGCAGCAGGACCGGCGCGTCCAGGGCCGCGCCGAGTTCGGGGGCCACCGTGACGTGGTCGTTGTGCCCGTGGGTGCAGACCACCGCGACGACGTTGCGCTTACCGACCGCGGCCAGGATGGGCTCGGCGGCGTGCGCGGCGTCGAACACCACGACGTCGGAGTCGTCCCCGACGATCCAGATGTTGTTGTCGACTTCCCAACTGCCGCCGTCGAGTTCGAACGTCCCGTGGGTGACCAGGCGCTCGATCGCCGCCATCAGAGCACCACCACCGAGCGCAGCACCTCGCCGCCGTGCATCTTGTGGAACGCCTCCTCGATGTCGCCGAGCCCGATGCGTTCGGAGACGAACTGCTCGAGCGGGAGCCGGCCCTGCAGGTACAAGTCGATCAGCGTGGGGAAGTCGCGTTCGGGCAGGCAGTCGCCGTACCACGACGACTTCAGCGAACCGCCGTGGCTGAAGAAGTCCACCAACGGCATCTCCAGCGTCATGTCGGGGGTCGGAACACCCACCAGCACAACGGTTCCGGCGAGATCGCGGGCGTAGAAGGCCTGCTTCCAGGTTTCGGGCCGGCCCACCGCGTCGATCACCACGTTCGCGCCGAACCCGTCGGTGAGGTCGGCGATGGTGGTGACCACATCGAGTTCGCGGGCGTTGACGGTGTGCGTGGCGCCGAACTTGCGCGCCCAGTCCAGCTTGGTGTTGTCGGTGTCGACGGCGATGATGCGCCGCGCGCCCACCAGCGCCGCCCCCGCGATCGCGGCATCGCCCACCCCGCCGCAGCCGATCACCGCGACGGTGTCGTCCCGGGTTACGGCGCCGGTGTTGATCGCCGCGCCCAACCCGGCCATCACGCCGCAGCCCAGCAGACCCGCGACCGCGGGGTCGGCCTCGGGATTGACCTTGGTGCACTGGCCGGCGGCCACCAGCGTCTTGTCGGCGAACGCCCCGATGCCCAGCGCGGGCGTCAGCTCGGTGCCGTCGGTCAGCGTCATCTTCTGGGTGGCGTTGAAGGTGTCGAAGCACAGGTGCGGGCGCCCGCGCTTGCAGGCCCGGCACTGCCCGCACACCGCGCGCCAGTTCAGGATCACGAAGTCGCCCGGCGCCACGGCGGTCACGTCCGGCCCGACGGCCTCGACCCGGCCGGCGGCCTCGTGGCCGAGCAGGAACGGGTACTCGTCGTTGATGCCGCCCTCGCGGTAGGTCAGGTCGGTGTGGCACACCCCGCAGGCGATCACGTCGACGAGAGCCTCGCCCGGCCCGGGGTCCGGGACGACGATGTCGACCAACTCGACGGGTTCGCCCTTCTTGCGTGAAATCACGCCGCGCACTGTCTGACTCATGGCTCCAACCTACTGATCGCCGCCATACATCTCGCGGCGGGCCGTCCACCCATCGGGCCGGTGTAGCGTCGCAGGGCGTGACGGCCAGGGAAACCACCGAAGAATTCACCGAACGCATCGCCGCGACCCTCGACGGCGCCAGCCTCACAATCCTGTTGAGCATCGGGCACCAGACCGGCCTGCTGGACACCATGGCCGGCCTGCCGCCATCCACCAGCGCCCAGATCGCCGACGCCGCCGGGCTCGACGAGCGCTACGTCCGCGAGTGGCTGGGCGGCATGACCACCGGGCGCGTGGTGGAATACGACGCCGACACCGCCACCTACTCGCTGCCCGCCCACCGCGCCGGCGTGCTGACCCGCGCCGCCGGGCCCCAAAACCTCGCCGTGGTGGCCCAATTCCTGCCGCTGCTCGGCGAGGTCGAACAGAAGATCATCGGCTGCTTCCGCGCGGGCGGCGGCCTGCCCTACAGCGAATTCCCGCGCTTCCACCAGCTGATGGCCGAGGAGAGCGGCGCGATGTACGACGCCTCGCTCGTCGACGTCGTGCTGCCGTTGGTGGACGGCCTCGTCGAGCGGCTGCGCGCCGGCGCCGACGTGGCCGACTTCGGCTGCGGCAGCGGCCACGCCGTCAACGTGATGGCACAGGCGTTTCCGGCGAGCCGCTTCACCGGCATCGACTTCTCCGAGCAGGCCATCGCCACCGGCATCCGCGAGGCCGCCGACCGTGGCCTGACGAATGCCACGTTCGAAAGCCACGATCTGTCCGAGTTGGACAAGCCCGAGGCCTACGACGTCATCACGGTGTTCGACGCCATTCACGATCAGGCCCGGCCGGCGCGGGTGCTCGAGAACATCTACCGGGCGCTGCGGCCCGGGGGCGTCCTGCTGATGGCCGACATCAAGGCGTCGAGCCGGCTGGAGGAGAACGTCGGCGTGCCGATGAGCACCTACCTGTACACGACGTCGCTGATGCACTGCATGACGGTGTCGCTCGCGCTCGACGGCGCCGGGCTGGGCACCGCCTGGGGAACGCAGCTGGCCGTCGCGATGCTCGGCGACGCCGGGTTCGACGACGTGCGGGTCGCCGGGATCGAGGCGGACCCGATCAACAACTACTACATCGCCCGAAAGTGATGGCGCCCCTCGACGTGCTGGCCGACTGGCCGGTCGGGGCCGCGGCCGCCGCCGTCGTCGGGCCGGGCGGCGTGCTGGCCGGCCACGGCGACCCCGGGCGGGTGTTCGAGCTGGCCTCGGTGACCAAGCCGCTGGCGGCCCGGGCCGTGCACGTCGCCCTCGAGGAGGGCGCCGTCGACCTCGACACGCCCGCCGGCCCGCCCGGTTCCACGGTCCGCCACCTGCTGGCGCACACCTCGGGCCTGTCGATGCACTCCGAGAAGGTGCTGGCCGCGCCCGGTGCCCGCCGCATTTACTCCAACCAGGGCTTCACCGTGCTGGGGCAGACCGTGGAACGCGAGACCGGCATCGACTTCGCCCGCTACCTTGCCGAGGCGGTGTGCGAGCCGCTGGGCATGGCGGCGACCCGCCTCGAGGGGGGCGCGGTGGCCGCCGGGTTCGGCGCGACGTCGACCGTGGCGGACCTGGCCGCGTTCGCCGGGGACCTGCTGCGCCCGGTGACGGTCTCGGCAGGCCTGCACGCCGAGGCCACGACCGTGCAGTTTCCCGGCCTGGACGGCGTGCTGCCCGGATACGGGGTGCAGCGGCCCAACGACTGGGGGCTCGGATTCGAGCTTCGGGACGCGAAATCGCCGCACTGGACCGGCGCGCGGAACTCGGCGCGAACGTACGGCCATTTCGGCCAGGCGGGCGGGTTTATCTGGGCGGATCCGGAAATCGAGCTCGCGCTGGTGGTGCTGACCGACCGCGAATTCGGGGAGTGGGCGCTGCGGCCCTGGCCGGAGATTTCCGATGCCGTGATAGCCGAGTACAGCTAATTCGGACTGCACACTAGCGCAACACGGGTATCACAAGGCACAATAGACACGCACGACACACAAATAATCGAAGATTTTGCGCAAGCTGCCCTGCTTGCCGGGTCCACAGGTCGTTGGGGAAGACGTCCCTGGTGGAACCGAAGGAGCAGGAAATGCGAGCGTCGAATCAATTCGCCGACGTGACGACTGGCGTGGTGTACGTGCACGCTTCGCCGGCGGCGGTGTGCCCGCATGTCGAGTGGGCGTTGTCGTCGACCCTGGGCGCCAAGGCGAACCTGAACTGGACGCCCCAGCCGGCGATGCCCGGTCAACTGCGCGCGGTCACCAACTGGGTCGGTCCCGTCGGCACCGGCGCCAAGTTGGCCAACGCGCTGCGCTCCTGGTCCGTGCTGCGGTTCGAGGTCACCGAGGACCCCAGCCCCGGAGTCGACGGCCATCGGTTCAGCCACACCCCGCAGCTCGGCCTGTGGAGCGGGGCGATGAGCGCCAACGGCGACGTCATGGTCGGGGAGATGCGGCTGCGGGCGATGATGGCCCAGGGCGCCGACACCCTGGCCGCCGAACTGGATTCCGTGCTGGGAACGGCCTGGGACGAGGCGCTCGAGGCGTATCGCGACGGCGGCGACGGCGGCGAGGTGAGCTGGCTGAGCCGGGGGGTCGGTTAGTTTTCCCGGCGGTGGGACGCAAGAGCCTTCGCGCCGAGTGAACGGCGCTGACCGGTCTAGCGAAAAGGCCGGGCCGACTACGGAACCCGCGGACGGCTAGGTCGGTTCGCAGATCACCACCGGAATCACCCGGTCGGTCCAGGATTGGTATCTGGCCCACCGCGGGTTGTGCGCGGTGAGTCGCGGCCACAGTTGTGTGCGTTCCGTCTCGTCGGCGACGCGGGCACGCATGCTGCGAGTCTGCGCTCGGATCTGGACGCGCACATCGGGGTTGGCGCGGAGGTTCAGAAACCACATTGGGTGTGTGGGCAGACCGCCCTGTGACGCCACCAGGACCAGTCGCGCGTCGTCGGCCATGAATATCAGTGGAGTGGTGCGGGATAACCCGCTCTTGCGGCCGGTCGTGGTCAACAGGCACAGTGCGAGTCCCAACTCGTGGCCGGCAAGGCGGCCGTCGGTGGCGCGATAAATAGCCACGTTCGCCTTGGAAACCCATTTCAGGAGTCGCGGAGCCAGAACCGAAATGAGGACGGGGGGCCGCTTGGCGTCGACCCTGCGAGTGTTAGCCGGCCAACGCCACATTGTTTCTGTTCCTTGTTCGGGTCGCGCGCTCGGCAGGTCTTCTTTTAAAGGATTATAATCGTTAAAATAGACTTTGTGCAGGTGCACACATCGGGACGGCAACGCTACGGGTCAGTCAGCCATGGCGGAAAACAGGCGACGAGCCATCCGGGAAGTAAGAAGCGGCCATGAAAGATATCGAAACCCCCGTAATCGAAGCGCTCGGTGATCACGATTACCTCGTGCGTGTCGGCCAGGACGAGGAACGTGTGACCATCCGGGTGCGGGCTACGCCCGAGGTCGTCGCGCGGATTGCCGGACCCGAGGCCGACGAAGCGCGCGTCATCGCCGCGACCATGGCCTATCTGACGGTGCGTCAGCGCCCCGACGATCTACCACCGCAACTGGACCTCGACGACGTCATCGCCGCTTACGACGATTACCTCGATGACGTCCGTAACGAAATCGGCAACCTGCGGTGAACGGTGCGCATGGCTACCGGGCCGGGCGCAAAATCTGCAGAGCGCCTGGCACCACGGAGATCTCGGCCGGCAACGCGCACGCGAAGTCGCCGTCGGCGTAGACGTTGATGCCGGGGCACTCGACGTGGATCGATCGGGCGCGCGCGGTGCTCACCTCGTCGAGGTCGACGTGCGTGCCCTTCATCACGGTGGGGAACAGGCGGACCAGCTTGGTGCGGGATGCCGAGTGCACCATGGTGATGTCGAGCAGGCCGTCGGTGTAATCGGCGGCGGGACAGATCCGCATGCCGCCGCCGTAGCTGCGGGTGTTGCCGAACGCGGCCAGCGTGATGTCGGCGTCGATCTCCGTGGTGCCGTCGAGCACCAAGCGAAAGGGTAAGAGCCGCAACTGCGACAGCTCGGCGAGCATCGCGAGGTAGTAGCGCAGCCGACCGTGCGGCCAGCGCATCCGGTTGGCGCGATCGGTGACCAGCGAATCGAAGCCCGTGGCCGCCACGGTGCCGAACCACTTGCTCACCCCTTCGCTGTCCGTAATCCGGCCCAGGTCAATGGTTTCGGTCCAGCCGTCGACGACGAGGTCCGCGGCCGCCTCGGGGTCCTGGGTGGGGATGCCGAATGCGCGGGCATGGTCGTTGCCGGTTCCCGCGGGAACGATGCCGACGGGAATGTCGGTGCCCGCCAACACCTGCAGCGCGTTGGAGACGACGCCGTCGCCGCCGGTCACCATGACCGCGTCGGCGCCCTTGTCCAGCGCCGCGCCGACCAGGTGCCGCGCGTCGTCGGCGTCGTCGCCGATGATCTCGACGACCTCCACCCCCCGCTTGTGCAGCCGGGCGATCGCGACCTGCGCGGCGCGCACGGCGGTGCCGTGCCCCGAGATCGGGTTGGTCAGCGCGATCACCTTGCCGACCTCGCGCCGGCGCAGCGGAGTCACGGAATCAGCTTGCCGGGATTGAGGATTCCGGCCGGATCCAGGGTCGCCTTGACCGCGCGCAACACCTGCACTCCCAACTCGCCGATCTCGTCGCGCATCCACGGCCGGTGATCGGCGCCGACCGCGTGGTGGTGGGTGATGGTCCCGCCGGTGGCCATGATCGCATCCGACGCCGCCCTTTTCGCGGTCTTCCATTGTTCGATCGGGTTGCCGCGCTGGCCCGCGACGACGGTGAAGTACAACGAGGCGCCGCATGCGTAGACGTGCGAAATGTGACACATCACCAGCGCCGGGGTGCCAGTTTCGGCGAGGGATTCGGTGAGTGCCTGGGTGACAGCGGTTTTCAGGGCGGTGACGTTCGACCAGTCGGTGGCGGTCTCCAGCGTCTCGCACAGCGCACCGGCCGCGAGCAGCGAGTCGCGCAGGTAGGGCGCGCCGAACCGGCCGCGCTCCCACGCCCGCGCGGGCCCCTCGCCCAGCGAGGTTCCGCCGCGGGCCGCGAGCAGCGCGCTGGTTTCGGCGTGCCGGCTCTCGACGTGCTCCTCGGTGCCCTCGAACATGGTGATGGCCAGGCATCCGCCGGTGATCTGGGATTCGCCGATAGCCTCGGTGGTGGCCAGGTTGACGCCCGTCTCGGCCTCGTCGGAAAGCCGAACGACGGTGGGGCCGGTGGCATTTTGGGCGACGGCCCGCAGGGCGGCGGCGCCGGTCTCGAAATCGGGGAACGACCAGGCCTCGTAGCGCACGGCCGCCGGGGCGCGGTGGACCCGCAGCCGCACCCGGGTGATGACGCCCAGGGTTCCTTCCGAGCCGATCAGCAGCTGACGCAGATCGGGGCCCGCGGCCGATTCCGGTGCGCGGCCCAGGTCCAGGGTGCCCACCGGGGTGATCACCCGCAGTCCGCGCACCATGTCGTTGAACCGGCCGTAGCCCGCCGAGTCCTGCCCGGACGAGCGGGTCGCGGCGAAGCCGCCGATGGTGGCGTACTCGAAGCTCTGCGGGAAATGGCCGAGCGAAAAGCCGTGTGCGCCAAGGAGTTTTTCGGCGACGGGCCCGGTGACGCCCGCCTCCAAGACGGCCTGGCCGGACACCTCGTCGAGCGAGATCAGCCGATCGAGGCGACGGAGGTCGAGCGAGACGACGGCGCCGAACTGGGCGCGATGCGGGTCCAGCCCGCCGACCACGCTGGTGCCCCCGCCGAAGGGCACGACGGCGATGCGGTGCTCGCTGCAGTGGCGCAGGATCGCGGCGACGGCGTCCTCGTCGGCGGGCAGCAACACGGCGTCGGGCGCGTCCTGCGGCCCGCGTTGTTTGCGGTTGAGCAGGTCGACGGTGGACTTGCCGCCCGCGTGCAGCAACCGGTCGGAGTCCGCGGTGCGGCAGTAGTCGGCGCCGACGATGGCGGCCAGCGCCTCCCGGTCGATCGGCGACAA
The DNA here is from genome assembly GCF_000276825.1 of Mycobacterium paraintracellulare. Lineage (NCBI taxonomy): Bacteria > Bacillati > Actinomycetota > Actinomycetes > Mycobacteriales > Mycobacteriaceae > Mycobacterium > Mycobacterium paraintracellulare. The sequence goes on from NC_016948.1 coordinate 2,189,015, forward strand.
CGCCGACGGCCGCAGCTCCACCTGGTCGGGTTGCAGTTCGGCCGCGGGGGACCCCTCGACCCCCACAGCCTGCTGCAGCAACGACCGGATCCCTTCCGAGAGGGGCTTGGCCGCGGCGGGATCTCCCCACGCGTTCCATTTCATGGGCGGCAGGAGCCCCTCGGGATGCGTCATGCGTTACAGTATTACATATGTTGTCAATCCGTAACGAGCTGGATGTCGGGGAGCGGATCCTCGCGGCGGCCGCCAGTTGTGTGGTCGACTTCGGCGTGGACCGGGTGACCCTCGCCGAGATTGCCCGACGCGCGGGAGTCAGCAGGCCGACGGTGTACCGGCGCTGGCCGGACACCCACTCGGTCGTCGCGGCGCTCTTGACCCGGCACGTCACCGAGGTGATGAGCGACGCGCCGCTGCTCGGCGACGACCGGGAATCGCTTGTGCGACAGATCGTTACGGTGGCCGACCTGCTGCGCCAGGACCCGCTGGTGATGTCGGTCCTGCACTCGGAGCTCGCGACCACCTACATCACCGAGCGCCTCGGGACCAGCCAGCGCATGTTGATCGACGCCCTGGCCGCCCGCCTGCGAGTCGCCCAGCGCCACGGCAGCGTCCGCAGCGGCGACCCGGTCCAGATGGCCACCATGGTGTTGCTGATCGCGCAGTCGACCATCCAGTCGGCGCGCATCGTCGCACCGATGCTCGACGCCGACGCGCTGGCCGCCGAGCTGGCCCACTCGCTGAACGGATACCTGTCGTGATTCCTGACCCCACCGCCTTGAACGCCGCGCGGCGCGCCGCCGACCTGACCGCGCTCGCCGAGGGCGAGCCGCTGGACGTCGTGGTGATCGGCGGCGGCATCACCGGCGCAGGGATCGCGCTGGACGCCGCGGCGCGCGGGCTGCGCGTCGCGCTGGTCGAAAAGCACGACCTGGCGTTCGGCACCAGCCGCTGGAGTTCCAAGCTCGTCCACGGCGGCCTGCGCTACCTGGCGACCGGCAACGTGGGCATCGCCCGCCGCAGCGCCATCGAGCGCGGAATCTTGATGACCCGCAACGCGCCCCACCTCGTTCGGGCGATGCCGCAGCTGGTGCCGCTGCTGCCGTCGATGAGCCCGGGCAAGCGGGCGCTGGTGCGGGGTGGGTTCCTGGCCGGTGACCTTTTGCGGGCGCTGGCGGGCACGCCGGCCTCGACTTTGCCTCGGTCGCGCCGGATTTCGGCGCGCCGCGTCGTGGAAATGGCCCCCACCGTGCGCCGCGACGGCCTCGACGGCGGGCTCTTGGCCTACGACGGGCAATTGATCGACGACGCCCGACTGGTCACCGCCGTCGCGCGCACCGCGGCGCAGCACGGCGCCCGGATCCTCACCCATGTGTCGGCGTCGCAGGCCACCGGCACCTCGGTGCGGTTGACCGATGCGCGCACGGGCGAGTCTTTCGACGTCTCGGCTCGCGCCGTCGTCAACGCGGCCGGGGTGTGGGCGGGCGAGATCGACGGCTCGTTGAAGTTGCGGCCCAGCCGCGGGACGCACCTGGTGTTCGATGCCGCCGCGTTCGGCAATCCGACTGCGGCGCTGACGATTCCGATTCCGGGCGAGCTCAACCGCTTCGTCTTCGCCATGCCCGAGCAGCTGGGCCGGGTATACCTGGGCCTGACCGACGAGGCGGCGCCCGGCCCGATCCCGGATGTGCCCGAGCCATCGGTCGACGAGATCACGTTCCTGCTCGACACGGTGAACACCGCGTTGGGGACGGTCCTCACCGCCACCGACGTGATCGGTGCCTACGCCGGGCTGCGGCCGCTGATCGACACCGGCGAGGGCCGCACCGCCGACGTCTCGCGCGAGCACGCCGTCGTCGAATCGGCGTCCGGGGTGATCAGCGTGATCGGCGGCAAGCTGACCGAATACCGGTACATGGCACAGGATGTGCTGGATCGCGCCGTCCGGGCGCGGCGACTGCGCGCCGCGAAATGCCAGACCCGCAACCTGCCGCTGATCGGGGCGCCGGCCAACCCGGGGATCATCGCGGCGCCGGATGTCGGGCTACCCGAGTCGCTGGTGTCGCGCTACGGCGCCGAGGCCGCCAAGGTCGTCGCCAGCGCCGCCTGCGAGCGGCCGAGCGAGCCGGCCGTCGAGGGAATCGACGTCACCCGAGCCGAATTCGAGTACGCGATCACCCACGAGGGCGCGCTGGACGTCTCCGACCTCCTCGACCGGCGGACGAGGATCGGCCTGGTGTCGCGCGATCGGGACCGGGCCGTCGCGGTGGCCGAGGAGTTTCTGGCGCGGTTCGGTTAGGGCGCCCGCCCGATGTCCTCGTGCCACAGCTCGGGGTGCTCGGCGATGAAGGCGGACATCATTTGTGTGCAGCGCGGGTCATCGACCACGGTGACCGTCACGCCGTGCTGCGCCAGCCATTCGTGCCCGCCGGTGAACGTGCGGGATTCGCCCACCACCAGCGCGCCGATGTTGAACTGGCGCACCAGGCCGCTGCAATACCAGCACGGCGACAGCGTCGTCACCATCACCGTGGAGCGGTAGTCGCGCTGTCTGCCCGCGGCGCGAAACGCGTCGACCTCGGCGTGCAACGACGGATCACCTTGTTGCACACGGCGATTGCGGCCGCGCCCGAGCAGGACGCCGTCGGCGGTGAACAGGGCGGCGCCGATGGGGATGCCGCCCTCGGCCAGCCCGGACCGCGCTTCCTCGAACGCGACGTCCAGCATTGCCGGTGCTGAGAGGCTCACGCGTTCATCCTCCACTACGCTGCAGCGCAGGGATAGGCGATCTCGATACTTGGGATCCGTCGCATCGGAAGGGGCCGAGATGGCGTCGCGGGTTCCCGTGCTCATCGTCGGTGCCGGCGCGGCCGGGCTCGCCACCTCCGCGCTGCTGGCCAAGTATGGGGTCCGGTCGATGCTGATCGAGAAGCGTCGCGAAGTCTTCATCTATCCGAAAGCCCGCAACCTGAGCTTTCGCAGCCTGGAGATTCTGCGCGGTCTGGGGTTGAGCGATCAGGTGCACGCGGTCGCCGATGGGGTTTCCGGCATGGTGGTCAAGCCGACGCTGAACAGCGTGGACCAAGCGCCCGCCATCGACGTCGACGCCATCTTCGCGCCCTTCGTGGGACTCAGCCCGGAACCCCCCGCGCAGTATTGTCCGCAGAGCAAGCTGGAGCCGATGCTGCTGGCCGACACCCGCCGGCGAGGAAGCGGGGCACGCTACGGAACGGAGCCGCGGACGTAACGTGGCGGCGACTTCTGTCGCGATTTTTCGCCGTGGCGTTACGTCCGCGGTAAGTAGGTGACTTACAGCGGGATGTTCTTGTGGCGGCCGCGGCGCGCGGGCGCCTGCGCCAGCGCCTCGGTGAGCTTGCTGCGGGTGTGCGACGGGTCGATCTTCTCGTCGACCACGCCGATCTCGATGGCGCTGTCCACGCCGCCCGCGATCCGCTCGTGCTCGGCGGCCAGCTCGTCGTGCAGCGCCTCGCGCTCGTGCTCGGGCGCGGCGGCCAGCTTCTTCTTGTGCAGAATGCCCACGGCGGCCTTGGCGCCCATCACCGCGACCTCGGCGTCCGGCCAGGCGTACACCTTGGTCGCGTTGAGCGAGCGGGAGTTCATCGCAATGTAGGCCCCGCCGTAGGTCTTTCGGGTGACCAGCGTGACGCGCGGAACCGTGCACTCGCCGAACGCGTGCAGCAGCTTGGCGCCGCGGCGCACCACGCCGCCCCACTCCTGGTCGACACCGGGCAGATAACCCGGCACGTCGACGACCACCACCAGCGGAATGCCGAACGCGTCGCACAGACGCACGAAACGCGCTGCCTTCTCGGCGCTTTCGGAGTTCAGGCAGCCGCCGAGGCGCAGTGGGTTGTTGGCCAGCACGCCGACCGTGCGGCCCGACAGCCGGCCCAGCCCGATCACCATCGACGGCGCCCAGTTGGCCTGGAACTCGTCGAACGGCGTCTCGTCGTCGAGGATCGCGGTCACGATCGGGCGCACGTCGTAGGCCCGCCGCGCCGACTCGGGCAGCAGCGCGTGGATGTCGGTGTCGCCGGCCTCGGCCTTGGTGCGGTCGAAATGGCCCTGCTGGCAGAACAATCCGACCAGCCGGCGGCCGCGCTCGTAGGCGTCGAGCTCGTCGTCGGCGACGATGTGGCACACCCCGGACTTCTTGTGGTGGGTCTCGGGGCCACCGAGCGAGGCCATGTCGACGTCCTCGCCGGTGACGCTGCGCACCACGTCCGGGCCCGTGACGAACACCCGGCTCTCCGGCGCCATCACGACGACGTCGGTCAGCGCCGGCCCGTAGGCGGCGCCGCCGGCCGCGAAGCCGACGACCACCGAGATCTGCGGGACATAGCCCGAGGCGCGGATCATCGCCTCGAACACCAGGCCCACCGCGTGCAGCGCCTTCACACCTTCGGCCAGCCGGGCGCCACCGGAGTGCCAGATGCCCACGATCGGGCTCTGCTCCTCGATGGCGGTGTCGTAGGCGTCGACGATGTGCGTGCAGCCCTCGATGCCCATGGCGCCGCCCATCACGGTGCCGTCGGTGCAGAACGCGATGGTGCGCACACCGTTCACGGTCCCGGCGGCCGCAAGCACGCCGGAGCGGTCACGCTCGTGCAGGAGTTCGACGCTGTCGTCGTCGAAGAAATTGCTCAAGCGCAACAGCGGGTCGCGGGGGTCGAGCGACTCGCCGACCGCCTCGGGGGCCGTGATAGTCATCGCAGTCTCCTGATATTCCGGTGTTGCTCGGTTTAGTACCGCCCGAAGGCGATGGCCACGTTGTGTCCGCCGAAGCCGAACGAGTTGTTGATCGCGTACTCGTAGTTGCCGGGGCGGGGTTTGCCGGCCACCACGTCCAGGTCGATCTCGGGGTCGAGGTTTTCCAGGTTCAGTGTCGGGGGGACGACCTGGTCGCGCAGCGCGAGCACGGTCAGGATCGATTCGACGGCGCCGACGGCGCCCACGGAGTGGCCCAGGGCGGCCTTGGGGGCGTAGACGGCGGCGTTGCCGCCGTGGGGGCCCAGGGCGTTGTTGATGGCCCTGCCCTCGGCGACGTCGCCGACCGAGGTGCCGGTGGCGTGGGCGTTGACGTGGTGGATGTCGCTGGGGGAGAGCCCGGCGAGCTGGATGGCGCGGGTCATGGCGTGCCCGGCGCGTTCGCCGTTGGGGTCGGGGGCCACCATGTGGTAGCCGTCGGAGGTGATGCTGGCGCCCATGATGCGGGCCAAGATGTTGGCCCCGCGGGCCTTGGCGTGCTCCTCGGTCTCGATCACCATCAGGGCGCCGGCCTCGCCGAACACGAAGCCGGTCCGGTCGCGGTCGAACGGGCGGCACGCGCCGACGGGGTCGTCGTTCTTGGTCGACATCACGATCCGCATCTGGGCGAACGCCGCAATCGGCACCGCTTCGATCTTCGTTTCGACCCCACCGCAGATCGCGATGTCGGCTTCGCCGAAGACGATGTTGCGCCACGCCTGGGCGATGCCCTCGGAACCCGACGCGCACGCCGATATGGGCGTGAGGACCCCGGCCTTGGCGTGCCGTTCCAGACCCACCGCCGCCGACGCGCCGTTGGGCATGTACTTCTGCACACCGAGGGGAGAGACCGCCTTCATGCCACGAGCGCGCATGTCGTCGTAGCTGAAGACCATCTCTTCCGACGAGCCCAAACCGGTACCGATCGACACCAGCAAGCGGTCGCTGTCGACCTCGGGCGAGCCGGCGTTCTCCCAGACCCGCCGGCCCAAGATCGTCGACATCCGTTGCAGGTAGCCCGACCGGCGCAGCTCGACGCGGGTCAGCTGGCTGTCGAATTCCTCTAACAGATGACCGCCGATGCGCACCGGCAGGTCAAACTCCTCGACGAACGGGTCCTCGAGTTTGCGGATACCACTTTGGCTGTCGAGCAACAGCTTCCAGGTGGTCTCGGCGTCAGTCGCCAGTGCGGTCGTCATGGCAACGCCAGTGACGACCACGTTCGGGAGGGTCTTCCCGGTAACCAGCTCTGTCATGGGTCTTGCGAACGTTCCTTTCCTGCTAAGTGGTGACCGCGAACCCGGCGGGGCCGGGACGCGGATCGCCACCTTCCGTGGTGTCCGGCTCCTCCTCGGGCCGTTCGCGGCCCGCGTCGTCGCCGGACGCCAGCTCTAGTAACGCCCGAAGGCGAGTGCCACGTTGTGGCCACCGAAGCCGAACGAGTTGTTGATCGCGTAACGGAAATCGCCGTAGCGAGGTTCGCCCGCAACAACATCCAGGTCGATCTCGGGGTCGGGGGTTTCGTAATTGAGGGTGGGTGGAATGACGCCGTCGCGCAGGCTCAGCACCGTGAGCACCGACTCCAGCGCCCCGACCGCACCGATCGAGTGGCCCAGCGCCGACTTCGGCGCGTAGACCGCCGCCTGCTGGCAACCGGCGACTCGGATGGCGTTGGCCTCCGCGGTGTCACCGATCGGCGTGGCGGTCCCGTGCGCGTTGACGTGGTCAACGTCCTTGGGGGACAACCCCGCCAGCTCGAGCGACCGCGTCATCGCCCGACCCGCACGCACACCGTCGGCCGCCGGGGCCACCATGTGGAACGCGTCCGAGGTGATGCCGGCACCCATCAACCGGGCCAGCGGCTTGGCGCCGCGGGCCTTGGCGTGCTCCTCGGTCTCGATGAGCATCAGCGCACCGGCCTCGCCGAACACGAAGCCGTCGCGGTCCTTGTCGAACGGCCGCGATGCGCGCTCGGGCTCATCGTTGCGAGTCGACATGGCCCGCATCATCGAAAACGCCGCGATCGGCAGCGCCTCGATGGGGCCCTCGACGCCACCGCACACCGCGACGTCCGCGTCACCCATGACGATCTGACGCCAGGCGTGGGCGATCGCTTCGGAGCCCGACGAACACGCCGACACCGGGGTGATCACCCCGGCGCGGGCGCCGAGCTGCAGGCCCACGACGGCGGCGGCGCCGTTGGGCATGATCATCTGGACGGCCAGCGGCGACACCTTGCGGGGGCCGCCCTCGTTCATCAGGTCGTAGCTCTCCACGATCCTTTCGGCGCCACCGAGGCCGGTGCCGACCACGACCGAGAACCGGTCGGGATCGAGCTCCGGGTTGCCGGCGCTCTCCCACAGCTGGGTGCTGAGCAGCTTGGCCAGCCGTTGGACGTACGACATACGTCGCATGTCGAGCCTGCTCATCTGCTCGTCGATGGGCTCCTTGAGGTGTCCACCGATCCGGACGGGAAGGTCCCACTTGGTGATGTAGTCGTCTTCGAGGACGTGGATGCCGCTTTCGCCGGCCAACAAACCCTTCCACGTGCTCTCGACGTCCGGCGCGATCGACGTCGTCGCCGTGACGGCGGTTACCACAACGCTGGGGTAACCGCCGTTAGCAGTGGAAGGCTTACTCACTTGGTGTCCGCTTCCAGCCTTGCCTTGACGTTGGCGACCGCGTCGGGGTTCTCGGTCTCCAGCTTGGCGCGCAGCGCCTCGGCAGCCTCGGGGTTCTCTTCCTCGAGCTTCTGGATGTAGGAGACGACGTCACCGACGGTACGCAGACCGGCGAGGTCCTCGTCCGGGATCTTGACGCCGTACTTGTCCTCGGTCTGCACGGCGATCTCGACCATCGACAGCGAGTCGATGTCCAGGTCGTCGACGAAGGACTTCTCCGGGGTGACCTCGGAGGGCTCGATACCGGTGACCTCTTCGATGATCTCGGCGATACCGGCGATGATTTCTTCCTGGCTGACAGCCACAGCGTGCTTCCCTTCGTAATGTGTTGTGAGATAGTCGAACTGACGTGCTATGTGGTTGTACTGGATGCGGCCGACTTAGAGCTCGGCCAAAGCGTCCAGGTCTGCGGGCGACTTGACGGCGCGAGCCGTAACTCCCCGAAGTTCTCGTTTGGCGATACCGGTGAGCGTGCCCGCGGGCGGGAACTCCACGGCCGCACCGACTTCCAGCTCGCGCAGCGTCGCGGTGCACAGGTCCCAGCGCACCGGCCGGGTCAGCTGGGCGACCAACGCCTCCATCGCCGCGGCGGCCGAGGCGACGGGCTTGCCGTCGCGGTTCGACAGCAGCGTCGCGGTGGGCTCGGACGTCTGGACGGCGGCGGCCGCGGCGGCATAACCGTCGAGCGCCGACGCCATGTACTTGGTGTGGAACGCACCGGCCACCCCCAGCGCGCGCACGCGGGCCTTGGCCGGCGGGTCTTCGGCGAGCTTCTCCAACGCGTCCAGCGAGCCGGCGGCGACGATCTGCCCGGCGGCGTTGCGGTTGGCGGGGAACAGGTCGAGCTGCTCGAGGCGGGCGAGGACCTCGGCCTCGTCACCGCCGAGCACCGCGGACATGCCGGTGGGCTCGACGGCACACGCCTTGGCCATCTCGGCGCCCCGGGTGGCGGCCAGGGCGACGGCGTCGTCCGCGGCCATCACGCCGGCGATCGCGTAGGCGGCGATCTCACCGACGGAGTGACCGGCCACGACCAGGTCTTCACCGGCGAGCAGGCCGCGCTTGGTCAGTTCCTGGTGTGCGAGCAGCGTGGCCGCGACGACCAGTGGCTGGGTGACCGCGGTGTCGGTGATCTCGTCGGTCGATGCGGTGGTGCCCAGGCGCACGAGGTCGAGGCCGCTGGCCTTGGACCACAGCGCCAACTGGTCGGCGGCGCCGGCGAGCTCCAGCCACGGCGAGAGCATCCCCTCGGTCTGCGAACCCTGTCCGGGCGCAAGCAATGCAATCACGTGTTTAAGAGAACACTGTGGAAACGGTTTTGGCGGGTGTAACAGATTATGAACCTCGTCTTAGGTTTTTGTGTACACCCTACAAAACGGCTCCGTAAGCTACGGGTTTGATATCGTCCCGCGACCTGTCGCCTGGGTCACTATCACCCGATCTGGCCCACCGCAGCCCCTTTGACCGGCAGCGGAACGACGGGCATGGCGTTGTTGGCGGCGCTGGCGGGATGCGTCGGATAGTTGAGCTGGCCCACCGTCGCCGCCACTCGCAGGACATATGCGTCACGCGGCTGCATGGGATCGCGCCCGGTGAAGTCGGTGATCCGCTTGAGTCGGTAGCGCACCGTGTTTGGATGAACGAACAACTTTCTGGCACAGGCTTCAATCGCGCCGCCACAATCTAAGTAAGCGTCAAGAGTTTCGATGAGCGTCGGGCCGGCGTCGGCCAGCGGCCCCATCACGTCGGTGTGCAGCGCCACGATCGCCGACGCGTCGCCCATCAGGGCCCGTTCCGGCAGGAGCTCGCGCGCCAGCACGGGACGCGGCGCCCCGCGCCAGCCACCGACGGCGTTCATCCCGGATATCGCCTCGCTGGCGCTGTGGTAGGCCGCGGTCAGCATGGGCGCCGTCGGCCCGACGACCACGGGGCCGTCGGCGAACGCGGCCAGCAGCTCCCCGAGGAACTTGTCGGTCGGCGACAATTGCCCGGACACGATGGCGACCAGCCAGGTGCCGTGCACGTCGGTGAGGGCCGCGCGGCCGTGTTGCGCGGCGATGTCGCGGACGTGCTGGCTCGCGCGCTCACTGTCGCCGGGGCCGGTCGACCCGTCGCGCCCGGGCGCCGGGGTTCCGACCACCACCGTCGCGGGCTCGGTGGTGTCCCAGTTCAGGGCGGCCGCGCGGGACAGCAGTTCCGGGCCGGTGTCGCCGCGGACCACCGCGTCGACCACGCTGGCCTCCATCCGGCTGTCCCAGGTGCCGCGCGCCTCGGCCGCGTCGGCGTACGCCCCCGCCGCGGTGAACGCCAGGTCGCGGGTGTACTTCAGGATGCCCACGGTCAGCGCGGTCAGCTGCTCCTCGGAGCGGGCCAGCAGCGGGACGACCTCCTCGAAGATGTCCATGGTGACGCGGACCATGTCGACGCTGTGGCGCAACGCGATCCGGCGCTGCAGCTCCTGGGGCACCAGCTCGAAGGCCTGCGCGGTGTAGCTGACGTTGCTGTGTGGGTCTTGCATCCATTCGACGAAGTTCACGACCGCCGTCTGCACCACCAGCGCGACGCTGGCCCGCTGGGACGCCTCCAGCTCGGCGAAGAACGGCAACCGGTCCTGCATGGCGTTGACCGCCTCGGTGGCCAGCCGCCCGGAGTACTGCTTGAGCCGGCGCAGCACGGAGTCGGGCACCGAATCCAGCGTTTCCAGCGGCGACCGGGGGTGCTTGGCGAACGGGCCGGCGAAGGGATTGTCACTCACCCCTAAAACGTACGCGACTTTTCTGGAAGTTTCCGCCAAAGAGGCGCGTGGCGCCGTGCTCGAACGTGCGGCTGGCCGCACGTTCGGCACTCAATGTGCGGCTGGCCGCACGCTCGGCGAGTGGCGGCCGGTGGATGGCTGGAGCGCCCGGGGAGTCACGCGCCAGCCCTTATGCCAGCCTTATGCCAGCCCTTAGGCCACGCCGGGGTCCGACGTCTGCTCCGGCGCGGCCTGCACGTCGTCGATCCGGTACTGGCGGGCGGCGGCCACCGGCACCGAGGGGTCGATCTCGCCGTCGCGGGCCAGCGCCTCGAGCACGGCCACCACCTGCGACTCGGCGTCGGTGTTGAAGTACCGCCGCGCCGCGGGCCGGGTGTCGGAGAAGCCGAACCCGTCGGTGCCCAGGGTGACGTAGGTGCCGGGCACCCACGGCCGGATCTGCTCGGGAACGGCGCGCATCCAGTCCGAGACGGCGACCACCGGGCCGACGGCGTCCGACAGCGCCTGGGTGACGTACGGGACGCCCGCCTGCCGGTCCGGGTGGCGCAGCCTCTCCCTGTCCACCGCGACGCCGTCGCGGTTCAATTCACCCCAGCTGGTCACCGACCACACGTCGGCGGCGACGTCCCATTCGGCGGCCAGCATCTTCGCGGCGTCCAGCGCCGCCGGCATCGCCACCCCCGACGCCAGGATCTGTGCCTTGTTGGCGCGCTGCTCGGTGGCGACATGGTAGCGGTACAGGCCCCGCAACACGCCCTCGGGATCGAAGTTGTCCGGCTCGGGCGGCTGCACGTACGGCTCGTTGTAGACGGTGATGTAGAAGAACACGTTCTCGGGGTCCTGCCCGAACATCCGGGCCAGCCCGCTTTCCACGATGTAGGCGATCTCGTAGGCGAACGCCGGGTCGTAGGCGACCACCGCCGGGTTGGTGCTCGCCAGCAGCAGCGAATGCCCGTCGGCGTGCTGCAGGCCCTCGCCGGTGAGCGTGGTGCGTCCCGCGGTGGCCCCCAGCAAGAAGCCGCGCGTCATCTGGTCGGCGGCCGCCCACAGGCCGTCGCCGGTGCGCTGGAACCCGAACATCGAATAGAAGATGTAGATCGGGATCATCGGCTCGTTGTGCGTCGCATACGAGGTGCCGGCCGCGATGAACGACCCCACCGACCCGGCCTCGTTGATGCCCTCGTGCAGGATGTGGCCGACTTCGCTTTCCTTGTAGGCCAACATCAGATCGGCGTCCACGGCGGTGTACAGCTGGCCGTTGCGGTTGTAGATCTTCAGCGACGGGAACCACGAGTCCATGCCGAACGTGCGCGCCTCGTCGGGAATGATCGGCACGATGCGCGGGCCAACCTCCTTGTCCCGCAACACTTCCTTGAAGGTGCGCACCGTCGCCATGGTGGTGGCGACCTCCTGGGTGCCCGAGCCCTTCTTCAGCGCGGCATAGATGTCGCGGCTGGGCAGCCGCAACGCCTTGGCCTTCGTCCGACGCTCGGGAAGGTAGCCCCCGAGGGTGCGCCGGCGGTCGATCATGTAACGGATCTCCGGGGCGTCGGAGCCGGGGTGGAAGTAGGGCGGCAGGTATGGATCCTTTTCCAGCTGAGCGTCGTTGATCGGTATCCGCATGGCGTCGCGGAAGTCCTTGAGGTCTTGCAGCGCAAGCTTTTTCATCTGATGCGTGGCGTTGCGGCCCTGGAAGTGCGCGCCCAGCGAGTAGCCCTTGATGGTCTTCGCCAGGATCACCGTGGGCTGCCCCTTGTGGTCGACGGCGGCCCGGTAGGCGGCGTAGACCTTGCGGTAGTCGTGGCCGCCGCGCTTGAGATTCCAGATCTCGGAATCGCTCATGTTCGCGACGAGTGCCTTGGTGCGCGGGTCGCGCCCGAAGAAGTGGTCGCGCACGTAGGCGCCGTCGTTGGCCTTGTAGGTCTGGTAGTCCCCGTCGGGCGTGGTGTTCATCAGGTTCACCAGCGCGCCGTCGCGGTCGGCGTGCAGCAGGGCGTCCCACTCGCGGCCCCAGACCACCTTGATGACGTTCCAGCCGGCGCCGCGGAAGAACGACTCGAGTTCCTGAATGATCTTGCCGTTGCCGCGCACCGGGCCGTCGAGGCGCTGCAGGTTGCAGTTGATCACGAACGTCAGGTTGTCCAGGCCCTCGAGCGCGCCGACGTGCAGCAGGCCGCGGCTTTCCGGCTCGTCCATCTCGCCGTCGCCCAGGAAGCACCACACGTGCTGGTCGGAGGTGTCCTTGATGCCGCGGTCGTGCAGGTAATGGTTGAACCGGGCCTGATAGATCGCGTTCATCGGACCCAGACCCATCGACACCGTGGGGAATTCCCAGAAGTCGGGCATCAGCCGCGGGTGGGGGTAGGACGGCAGGCCGCCGCCGGGGTGGCTGTGCTCCTGGCGGAAGCCGTCGAGTTGGTCGGTCGTCAGCCGGCCCTCCAGGAACGCCCGCGCGTAGATGCCGGGGGAGGCGTGGCCCTGGATGAACACCTGGTCCCCGCCGCCGGGATGCGACTTGCCCCGGAAGAAGTGGTTGAAGCCGACCTCGTAGAGCGCCGCGGACGACGCGTAGGTCGAAATGTGGCCGCCCACACCGACTCCCGGGCGCTGGGCGCGATGCACCATGATCGCGGCGTTCCAGCGGATCCACGCCCGGTAGCGCCGTTCGACGTCCTCGTCGCCGGGAAACCACGGCTCCAATTCGGTGGGAATGGTGTTGACGTAGTCGGTGGACGTCAGCGACGGAATGGCGACGCGCTGCTCACCCGCCCGCTCCAGCAGCCGCAACATCAGGTAGCGCGCCCGCGACGGGCCGGAGCGCTCCAGCAGTTCATCGAAGGACTCCAACCACTCCGAGGTCTCTTCGGGATCGATGTCGGGGAGGTAGGAAGCCACCCCGTCGCGGATCACCCGGACGCGGTCGGGTTCGGTTGCGCTGTTGGGACTTGTGGCCAGATCGTGGCGCACGAATTCGGTTGTCAACCCACTACTCCTGTAATTGGCGGGATGTGTGACGTGAGGGCGGGTCGCGCCCTCTCCACCATCGTGCCGCACGGGTGTTTCGGGCGGGCAGCCGCCATCTGGTAGCCGGCAAAGGCTCGCCCGGTGCGCGTCAACTCGGCGTGTATGGGGCGGGTGCACAAGCCACCCGGTAACGTCAGGCCTGTGCTCATCCGGTGGCGTGCCGTCCCCCCGAGGCAGGTGGGGGCTTTCCCCCGGCGTGGCGCGTTGGCCCTGGGCTGTGTCGCCGCCGCGCTGATGGGCATCGTGGGATGCACCTCCGTCACCAACGGAACGGCGACCCCGGACACCAAAGTCGCCCCCGCCTACCGCCAGTCGGTGTCCGCGTCGGTGTCGGCCTCGTCGGCGACGTCGAGCGTCCGGGAGTCCCAGCGCCAGCAGTCGCTGACCACCAAGGCGGTGCGTACCGCCTGCGCCTCGCTGATCACCACCAGCAAGAACGCGATCGACAAGACCAACGAATTCGTCCAGGCGTTCAACTCGGGCCGCGGCACCGGCCCCACCGAGGGCCCGGCGATCGACGCCCTCAACGACAGCGCCACCACGGTGGCCAACAGCTTCAATGATGCGATGTCGCAGCAGATCAAGGACGCGTTCAACGCGTACATCGACGCCGCGCACTCGGTGGCCAACGCCATTGGCACACACGCGGGGACGTCGGAATTCAACAAACGCGTCGATCAGCTCAACGACACGAAAAAGAAGGCGATCAAACTCTGCTTGGCAACGTAATGAGGCGGAAGTGTGAACGGGGTTCGCGCTGTGCGACGATAATCCCGAAGCGCACATCGCGAGGGAATTGAAGGAGGCTCCACGGTGGTCGCGGCGGATCACGCCCCGAGCTACGCTCGCAAACTGGGCATCCAACCCGACCATGTTGTCCAGGAGTGGGGCTGGGACGAAGACACCGACGATGAGATCCGCGCGGCGGTCGAGGAAGCCTGCGGCAGCGAGCTGCTCGACGAGGACACCGACGAGGTAGTCGACGTCGTGCTGCTGTGGTGGCGCGACGGCGACGGCGACCTGGTGGACACGCTGATGGACGCGATCGGCCCGCTCGCCGAGGATGGCGTGATCTGGGTGCTGACCCCCAAGACCGGGAAACCGGGACACGTGCTGCCGGCCGAGATCGCCGAGGCGGCCCCCACCGCCGGTCTGATGCCGACCTCGTCGGTCAACCTGGGGGATTGGGCCGCCAGCCGTCTGGTGCAGCCCAAGTCCCGGGCCGGGAAGCGTTGATGCTGTCGGTCGGCACCGCCGCCCCGGACTTCACTCTGCGCGACCAGAATCAACAACGCGTCACGTTGAGCTCCTACCGCGGCGCCAAGAACGTGCTGCTGGTGTTCTTCCCGCTGGCGTTCACCGGGATCTGCCAGGGCGAGCTGGACCAGCTGCGGGATCATCTGCCCGACTTCGAGAACGACGACAGCGCGGTGCTGGCCATCTCGGTGGGCCCGCCGCCCACGCACCGGGTCTGGGCGCTGGACAGCGGCTTCACCTTCCCGGTGCTGTCGGATTTCTGGCCGCACGGCGCGGTCAGCCAGAGCTACGGCGTGTTCAACGAGGACGCCGGCTACTCCAACCGCGGGACGTTCGTCGTCGACCGGGCCGGGATCATTCGATTCGCCGAGATGAAACAGCCCGGTGAGTCGCGCGATCAACGGTTGTGGACCGACGCCCTGGCGGCCTTGCGGGCCTGATTTTGGGGACTTGGCCGGCGGGCGGGTAGCCTGCCCGCAGCAACGGGCGCGTAGCTCAGTGGTAGAGCTCTGGTTTTACACACCAGCGGTCGGCGGTTCGATACCGTCCGCGCCCACTCCTTTTGGCGGTTCGCGGCCGTAACGTGGCGGCGACTTTAGGCGCCGATTTTCGCCGTGCCGTTACGTGCGCGGCGCCCTATCCGGAGGGCCGGTACTCGGGCCCCGAAATCCAGGCCCGGGCGCCGGCGAGCACCGCGGCGTGCACCGCCCGGGCGATCCGGGCGCCGAACACCGAGCGCGGCCCGCCGTAGGTCTCCTCGGCCCCGTCCGTCGGGCAGTGCACGACGATCGCGTCCGACGCGGTTCCGGTGGCGCGCACCCCGACCTCGTGCAACGCCTGCGCCTTGGCCTCCGTGGCGGTGGCCACGGCGTTGACCAGGGCCGCCCCGGACAGCCGCACCGGCACCGCGACCACGATGTTGATGGTCCCCACCCGGTACCCGTCGCCATCGGTGAGCGGCCGGTACTCGACGATCTCGTAGTCGGTGAACGCGGTCGTGCGCAGGCCGGCCGGCACCTCCCGGCGGAAGTGCCGGTCGGGCGCGGCCGCCCAGGCGGGGCTGGACAGCCCGACCGTCGCGGTGGCGTGCACACCGCCGTCGGCGGCGAGGTGGTGACGGGTCACGTCGACCGCGGTGAGCAGCCCGCAGCCGGTGCCGGCGAGACCCAGCGCGGAGCCGATCTCGGTCAGGTGGCGGTCCGGGTCGGTCCGGTCGTAATCCAGGGGGACCGTCGCGTTGACCAACCAGTCGCGAGCGCCGACGCCGCCGCCGAGCGGGCCCGACGAGATGCACAGCCGGGGCTCGCGGAATTGCCAGACGAGCAACGGGATCGACCGACTGTGTTCCACTCGCGTGGTCAACCTGGGATCCATGGTCACATCCTCGCGTGCCGACCCACCCCGCGCGTCGCCGGTGTCACCGACGGCGGCACTATGAAGCGCGTGAAACCGTTCCGCATCGACGTTTCCGACGAGGTTCTCGACGATCTGCGCGCGCGGCTGGCCCGAACCCGTTGGCCCGAGGCCGAATGCGTCGACGACTGGAGCCAGGGCATGCCGCTGGCCTACACCCGCGAGCTGGCCGACTATTGGGCCAACGACTACGACTGGCGGGCGCGGGAGGCCGCGCTCAATCGCTTCGACCACTTCATCACCGAGATCGACGGGCTCGACATCCATTTCATCCACCAGCGCTCGCCGCACGAGGGCGCCTTCCCGTTGGTGATCACCCACGGCTGGCCGGGCTCGATCGTGGAGTTTCACAAGGTGATCGAGCCGCTGACCAACCCCGCGTCGGGTCGCGCCGAGGACGCCTTCCACGTCGTGTGCCCGTCGCTGCCGGGCTACGGGTTCTCCGGCAAGCCCAACGGCGCGGGCTGGGGCGTGGAAAAGATCGCCGAGGCGTGGGAAACGCTGATGGTGCGCCTGGGCTACGAGCGCTACGGCGCCCAGGGCGGCGACTGGGGCGCCGCGGTCACCACCCAGATCGGCCGCAACCGGGGCCACTGCGCGGCCATCCACCTCAACATGCCGGTCGGCAGGCCCACCAAGGAAGCGCTGTCGAATCCCACCGAGGAGGAGCGGCAAGCCATGGCCGGGTTGGCCAATCACCGCAAATGGGGCACCGGCTACTCCAAGCAACAGTCCACCCGGCCGCAAACGCTGGGCTACGGGTTGGCCGATTCGCCGGTGGGCCAGCTGGCGTGGATCGTCGAAAAGTTCTGGGACTGGGCGGATTGCGACGGGCATCCCGAGAACGCGGTCAGCCGCGACGAGCTGCTCGACAACGTGATGGTCTACTGGGTGACCAACACCGCCGCGTCCTCGGCCCGCCTGTACTGGGAGAGCTTCGCGGTGTGGGGTAGGGGAGACCGCGTCGAATTGCCCACGGGCGTCGCGGCTTTCCCCGGCGAACTGCTCAAGGCGCCGCGCAGCTGGTGCGAGCCGGTCTACAACATCACCCACTGGACCGACATGCCGCGCGGCGGGCACTTCGCGGCGTTCGAGGAACCGGAGCTGTTCGTCGAGGATCTGCGCGCGTTTTTCGCGACGGTGCGCTGAACGAATCAGCCCGGCGGGGCGAAGAACTCGAGCGCGATGCCGTCGGGGTCGCGGAAACTGAGGCCCGAGCCGTAGGGGGCGTCCACGATGCCGCCGTGCTCGATGCCCAGTTCGCCCAGCCGGGTGACCCAGTTCTCCAGCTCGGCGCGGCCGGCGCAGCCGAAGCCGACGTGGTCCAGGCCCACGCGGTGTTCGCTGAATCGTTCGTCGGTAGCCGGGCGGTCGTGCTGGTGAATTCCGAAGACGGTGCCGCCGTCGAGCATCCACACCTGGTGCCGGAAGCCGGCGTCGGTGTGTTCGTCGAGCATCGGGTCGGTGCCGAGCAGGTTGCGATACCACTGGCCGCTGACTTCGATGTCGCGCACGGTGACCGCGACGTGGTTGAGCGCTGGGAAAGCCATGGTGTCGACTCTAACCCTCGACGGGCCGGCGGCGCAGACGTGCCCGAGATCGCCTGCCCCACAGGCAAAGTGATGCGACCCGGGTCGCGCGCCGGGCGCCTCGTGGGGACGGTCACCTCCGGTGTGAGACGCTGCCGGGGTGTTTGCGACGCCCCGCACGGCCGGCGTGCTGGTCGGTTACCTGGCCGATCGCGCGCTGGGCGACCCGCGACGCGGCCACCCCGTCGCCGCGTTCGGCACGGCCGCCGCCGCGCTGGAGAGCCTGACCTACCGCGAGAGCAGGGCCGCCGGCGCCGTCCATGTCGGCCTGCTGATCGGGTCGTTGGGACTGCTGGGAGCGGCGGCGCAACGGGCCGCCGGGCGCGGCGGCCGGCCGTGCTCGATCGCGGTGACCGCCGCGGCCACCTGGGTCTGCCTGGGCGGAACGTCGTTGGCGCGCACCGGGCTGGCCATGGCGGAGCTGCTGGAGCGCGGCGACGTCGAGGGCGCGCGCGGGCTGCTGCCGTCGCTGTGCGGGCGCGACCCCGCGTCGCTGGACGGCGCGGGCCTGACCCGGGCGTCACTGGAATCGGTCGCCGAGAACACCTCCGACGCCCAGGTGGCGCCGCTGCTCTACGCGGCGGCCGGCGGGGTGCCCGCGGTGCTGGCCTACCGCGGCGTCAACACCCTGGACGCCATGGTCGGCTACCGGTCGCCGCGCTACCTCCGATTCGGTTGGGCCGCAGCGAGATTGGACGACGTCGCCAACTACATTGCCGCGCGGGTGACGGCGTCGCTGGCGGTGCTGTCCGCACCCCTGGTCGGCGGCTCAGCGTCGGGGGCGGCGCGGGCGTGGCGGCGCGACGCCGGCCGCCACCCCAGCCCCAACGCCGGCGCCGTCGAGGCGGCGTTCGCCGGGGCGCTGGGTGTGCGCCTGGGCGGGCCCACCCAATACCGTCACGAGCTGCAGATCCGGCCGACGCTCGGCGACGGCCGGGAACCCACGGTGGCCGACCTGCGGCGCGCGGTCGCGCTGTCGTCGCTGGTGCAAGCGGGCGCCGCGCTGCTGGCCGGGCTGCTGGCCGGTTACCGGCGACGGCCGTAACGGTCGGCGAGTTTGTCCTCCACCGTCTGCGGCGCCTCGGGGGCGGGCGCCGACGCGGCGGCGGGTGACTGCTTTTCCTGGCGACGAGCCCGGATCTCGGAATAGGCGAAGTAGCCCAACCCGATCGGGGCGAGAATGCCGAACGCGATCCACTGGATGCCATAGGACAGGAACGGGCCGGCGTCCAGCTGCGGCACGCCGACGACCCCGAGGCCGCCGGGCTGACCGTCGACCAATTGCAGATAGGACCCGGCCAGCGGGACCTTGGTCAGCACGGCGATCTGCCCGGTGTCGATCGAATACACCTGCTGCACACCGTCTCCCACGAACGGATCCTTGCCCGCCACGGGGGGCTCCGAGTTGCGCAGCCGCGCCGTGACGGTCACCGTGTCGGCGGGCGGGCGGGGGATCGGCGGAACGCGAGATCCCTCCAACGGACGCACGTAACCGCGGTCGACCAGCACGGTGGGGCCGCCGTCGACGACGAAGGGCGCCAGCACTTCGAAGGCCGGTTTGGAGTCGATCACCCGCAGCCGGGCCAGCACCTGGACGTCGGGCAGGTAATGCCCGGTCGCGGTGACCTGACGCCACTGATCGCCGGGGGCGGCCGAGTTCTGCTGCGGCAGCAGGGTTTTCACCGGGACGGGCGCGGTGTTCAGGGAGTGCTCGATTTGGTGGTTCTCCCGCGAGGTCCTGTTGTGCTTGCCCAGCTGCCACGGCGCGAGCACCGTGAAGCACAGATAGGCGAACGCGATGACCACCAGCGCCAGCACGATCCAGCCCGGGCGCAGCACGAACGCCAACCTGCGCATCACCCCGACCCGTTCTGCGCGAGGCGTTCGTCGACCCAGTCGTGCAGGCCGGGCAGCGCGGCCTCGATGACGGTGTAGACGCGTTCGAAGTCGCTGGTGTCGCCGTAGTAGGGGTCGTCGACGTCGGGTGTGTGCGCGCCGGTGCGCGGATCGAAAGACCGCAGCATCTTGACGCGCTCCTCGTCGGCGCCCAGGTGCCGCAGCATCCGGGCGTGGTTGCGGTCCAGGGCCACCACCAGATCGGCCGCCAGGTGCTCGGCGTCGACCTGCGCGGCGCGGTGCTCGGTCGGGTAGCCGTGGGCGCGCAGCACGCCGGCGGCCCGCTCGTCGGCGCACTCGCCGACATGCCAGTTGCCGGTGCCGGCGCTGCTCACCCGCACCGCGTCGGCCAGACCCCGGCGGCGCAATTGGTCGGCGAACATCTTCTCGGCCATCACCGACCGGCAGATGTTGCCGGTGCACACGAACGTGATGTGCAGCGGCTCGCGCTCAGACACCCAGGGCCCTCCGTAGCTCGTCGACGGTCGCGGCGTGCGTCACCCCGCTGAACGTGTCGGCCCGGCCGTACCCCCAGCCGACCACCACCGTGTCGATGCCGTGCGCGGCGGCGCCGTGCACGTCGTGGCTGCGGTCGCCGACCATCAGCACCCGCTCGGGCAGCGGCTCCAGCTGCGAAAGCGCGTGGGCGAGCACCTCGACCTTGGCTTTGCGGGAGCCGTCGGGGCTCGCCCCGGCGATGACCTCGAAATGGTGGTCGAGCCCGAAATGGGCCAGGATGCGCCGCGCGGTGGGTTCCAGCTTGGAGGTGGCCACGGCCAGCCGGACGCCGGCGGCGCGCAGATCGACCAGCAGCGCCTCGATGCCGTCGAAGAGCGCGTTCATCGCCCACCCCCGGGCGCCGTACTCCGCGCGGAAGGCCGCGATCGCCTCCTCGGCGTCGTCGCCGAGCTCCATGGACCGGAAGGTGTCGTCCATCGGCGGACCCACGATCTGGGCGACGAGGTCGCCCGGGGGCACCGGTGCGCCGATGTGATCGAGCGCATGCAGGAAGCTGGCCACGATGCCCTCCGCGGAGTCGGTCAGCGTGCCGTCGAGATCGAAGATCACCAGCTGCGCCCCTGGGGCTTGGCGATCGGTGGACGTTGCGCCTGTCACCTCACCATTGTCCTCGATGGGCGCGGACGGGTACGACGGTGTTACCGGTGTTCGTCCGGCCGGCCCGCGCGGCGCACTAGTGTTTCACGGATGGCGAGTCTGAACCTGAGCCCGCCTGCGGCGCGCTATCACGGCGATCAGGCCGTCGCGCCCGGGATGCTGGACTTCGCCGTCAACGTCCGTCACGGCCAACCGCCCGACTGGCTGCTGGGGCGGCTGGCCGCGCGGCTGCCCGACCTGGCGCGCTACCCGAGCGTCGACGACGTCCACGCGGCGCAGGACGCGGCCGCCCAGCGGCACGGCCGGGCCCGCGACGAGGTGCTGCCGCTGGCCGGGGCGGCCGAGGCCTTCGCGCTGCTGGGCAACCTGCGCCCGGCGCGGGCGGCGATCATCGCGCCGGCATTCACCGAGCCGGAGGCGGCGCTGAGTGCCGCCGGAGTGCCGGTGCACCACGTGGTGCTGCGGCCGCCGTTCGGCCTCGCGGGTGCGGTGGTCCCCGAGGACGCCGACCTCGTCGTGGTGGGCAATCCCACCAATCCCACCTCGGTGCTGCACCGCCGCGAGGAGCTGCTCGCGTTGCGCCGGCCCGGCCGGATCCTGGTGGTCGACGAGGCCTTCGCCGACTCGATACCCGGGGAGCCCGAATCGCTGGCCGGTGACGCGCTGCCCGACGTGCTGGTGCTGCGCAGCTTGACCAAGACGTGGGCGCTGGCCGGGCTGCGGGTGGGCTACGCGCTGGGGTCGCCGGAGGTGTTGGCGCGGTTGACCGCCACACGGGCGCACTGGCCGGTAGGCACGCTGCAGTTGACGGCCATCGCGGCGTGCTGCGCTCCGCAGGCGGTTGCCGACGCGGCGGCCGGGGCGGCGCGACTGGGGCAGCTGCGCGCCGAGATGGTGGCCGGGCTGGCGTCGGTGGGCGCCGACGTGGTCGACGGCCGGGCGCCGTTCGTGCTGTTCCGCATGCCGGATGCCGTTGCATTGCGAAAACGACTGCATGACAGGGGAATTGCCATCCGTCGCTGTGATACGTTCGTCGGCTTGGACGAGCAGTACCTGCGGGCCGCGGTGCGCCGGGAGTGGCCGCTGCTGGTGCAGGCGATTTCGGAGGTGCGCCGGTGAGCGTGAAGCTGGCCGACGTCATCGCGGTGCTCGATGAGGCGTACCCGCCTCGGCTTGCCGAGGCATGGGATTCGGTCGGCCTGGTATGCGGTGACCCCGACGACAAGCTGGAGTCGGTGACCGTCGCGGTCGACGCGACGCCCGCGGTCGTCGACGAGGTTCCCGACGCCGGCCTGCTGCTGGCCCATCACCCGCTGCTGTTGCGGGGGGTGGACACCGTGGCGGCCAGCACGCCCAAGGGCGCGCTCGTGCACCGGCTGATCCGCACCGGGCGTTCGCTGTTCACCGCGCACACCAACGCCGACTCGGCCAACCCGGGGGTGTCCGACGCGCTGGCGGCCGCCCTCGGGCTCGAGGTCGAGGCCGCGCTGGAGCCGGCGACGGGTGCGCCCGGCCTCGACAAGTGGGTCATCTACGTGCCCAACGAGAACGCGGAAGCGGTGCAGGCGGCGGTGTTTGACGCCGGGGCCGGCCACATCGGCGACTACTCGCATTGCAGCTGGACCGTCACCGGCATCGGGCAGTTCCTGCCGCACGAGGGGGCCTCGCCCGCGGTGGGCAGCGTCGGCAACGTCGAGCGGGTCCCCGAGGACCGGTTCGAGGTCGTCGCGCCCGCGCGGGCCCGGGCCGCGGTGCTGGCGGCCCTGCGCGCCGCCCACCCCTACGAGGAACCCGCGTTCGACATCTTCGCGATGGTCCCCCCACCCGGCGACGCCGGGCTGGGCCGCGTCGGCACGCTGACCCGACCGGAACCGTTGCGCGACTTCGTCTCCCGCGTGCACGCCGCGTTGCCGCGGACGTCCTGGGGGGTGCGGGCCGCGGGTGACCCCGACATGCCGGTTTCGCGGGTCGCCGTCTGCGGCGGCGCCGGAGATTCGCTGCTGGCCGCCGCGGCCGGCGCGGGGGTGCAGGCCTACGTCACGGCCGATCTGCGGCACCACCCCGCCGACGAGCACCGCCGCGCCTCGGACGTTGCCCTGATCGATGTGGCACATTGGGCAAGTGAATTCCCGTGGTGCGAACAGGCCGCCGACCTGCTGCGGTCGCGTTTCGGTGCGGAGCTTGCGGTGCGGGTGAGCGCGATTCGCACCGACCCTTGGAATGTCGAGCGCGGTGACAACGAGTCCGGGGGAGAAGGGTCATGAAAGCCGAAGTAGCACAGCAACGTTCGCTGCTCGAGTTGTCGAAACTGGATGCCGAGCTGTCCCGCCTCACGCACCGGGCGGCCCATCTGCCGGAGCAAGAGGCCTGCCGGCGCATGCAGGAGGAATACGACGCCGCCGGCGACCGCATCGGTGCGGTGCGGATCGCCCTGGAAGACATCGACGCCCACGTCAAGCGGCTCGAATCGGAGATCGACGCGGTGCGCCAGCGCGAAGACCGTGACCGGGCGCTGCTGCAGTCGGGAGCGACCGACGCCAAACAACTGGCGGACCTGCAGCACGAGCTGGAGACCCTGCAACGTCGCCAGACCAGCCTGGAGGATTCCCTCCTCGAGGTGATGGAACGTCGGGAGGAGCTGCAGTCCCAGCTGGACACCGAGCAGAAGGCCCTCGAAACCCTGGAGGCCGAAATGGCCGGTGCGCGAAAGGCGCTGGACGCCGCGCTCGCCGAGCTCACCGAAGCCCGCGAGTTGCATTCGTCACAACGCGACTCGCTGAGCGCCGCGCTGGACCCGGCCCTGTCCGCGCTCTACGAACGGCAGCGCGCCGGGGGAGGGCCGGGCGCCGCGCAGCTGCTGGGAAAGCGGTGCGGGGCCTGCCGGCTCGAGATCGACCGCGGGGAGCTGGCCCGCATCTCGGCCGCCGCCGAAGACGACGTGGTGCGATGCCCGGAATGCGGCGCGATCCTGCTGCGGGTCAAGGGATTCGATCAGTGAAGGTCGTCATCGAAGCCGACGGCGGATCACGCGGCAACCCCGGACCGGCCGGCTACGGCGCGGTGGTGTGGACCGAGGACCGCGCGACCGTCCTCGCCGAGAACAAGCAGGCCATCGGCCGAGCCACCAACAACGTCGCCGAATACCGCGGCCTGATAGCCGGTTTGGACGACGCCCTCAAGCTCGGCGCCAGCGAGGCCGCGGTGTATCTGGATTCCAAGCTGCTGGTGGAACAGATGTCCGGGCGGTGGAAGGTCAAGCACCCCGACCTGATCGAACTCAATGCCCAGGCCCGAGCGCTGGCGGCGCGGTTCGACAGGATCAGCTACTCGTGGATTCCGCGGGAGCGCAATTCGCACGCCGATCGGTTGGCCAACGAGGCGATGGACGCCGCGGCCCAGGCCAACGGTGCGGCGGAGACGCCCGAGCCGGCCGAAAAGCCCGAGCCCCCCAGCGCCGAGACGGCGAAAACCGTTGCGGCACCGTCGCCGACGGCGCCGGGCTGGACCGGCGCGCGCGGCACCCCCACCCGGCTGCTGCTACTGCGACACGGCCAGACGGAGCTGTCAGTGCAGCGCCGCTATTCGGGGCGCGGCAACCCGGCGCTCACCGAGGTGGGGCGGCGGCAGGCCGACGCGGCGGCGCGGTATCTGGCTCAGCGCGGCGGGATTTCGGCGGTCTTCTCCTCCCCACTGCAGCGGGCCTACGACACCGCGGCGGCGGCGGCCAAGGCCCTGGGCCTCGATGTGACCGTCGACGACGACCTGATCGAGACCGATTTCGGGGCCTGGGAGGGGCTGACGTTCGCCGAGGCCGCCGAGCGCGACCCGGAACTGCACCGTCGTTGGCTGCGCGACACCAGCACCGCCCCGCCGGGCGGCGAGAGCTTCGACGCGGTGCACGACCGGGTATCACGGATCCGTGACCGCGTCCTCGCCACCCAGCAAGGCACGACGGTGCTGGTGGTGTCTCACGTGACGCCGATCAAGATGCTGCTGCGGGAGGCGCTGGACGCCGGGCCGGGCATCTTGTACCGGCTGCACCTCGATCTGGCGTCGCTGAGCATCGCCGAATTCTATTCCGACGGAGCCTCTTCGGTGCGATTGGTGAACCAGACGGCGTACCTAGCCGGCTGAGGGCGACGCGCCGCCGTAGTCGCCGAAGGACCACAGGTTGCCTTCGGGATCGCGGACGGTGAATTCGCGTGCGCCGTAGTCGGTTTCGGCCAGCGGCCGCACCACCTCGGCCTTGTGCCGCAGCACCCGTTCGTAGAGCGCGTCGGGATCGGCGGTGACGACGTAGCCGCCGGCGGTGCCCGGTTCGCGGCACCACTGCGCGTCGGGCTTGTGGCTGCCCAGCATGATCCCTCCGCAGCCGTACGGCCAGTTCAGTTGCGCGTGATCGACGGTCTCGCCCTGGCCGTAGCGCGCCGTGAGGACGAAGCCGAATGTCTCGACGTAGTAATCGATCAGCGTGGGGGCGTCATGGGCCTGCAATGTCAACCAGACGGTCGGATTCGAAGCGGTCATGGTCCCACTGTGCGCCGAACGAGTGGCCGCCGTCTTGAATGTTTCGGAACTCGTCGGCCAGCCACCGTCGCGGCGGCACTCCGACGAACCGGACGAATTCGCGGGTCAGGTGCGCCTGGTCGCTGAACCCCGTGGCGGCCGCGACCCCCGCGAGGTCGACGCGTCCGTGCCGGCGCGCCGACGCGGCGATGCGCGCCGTCGCGTGCTGGAAGCGCATCAGCATCGCCACCGTCTTGGGCGAGCGGCCGACCTCCTGGCCGAACAGCGTCGTCAGGTGCCGGGTGGTCACGCCGACCGTCTCCGCCAAGGCAGCGACCGGTATCCGGCCCCGGCTGCGCTCCAGCAGGTGCCAGGCATGCGCGACCTCGGGACGCACGCTCGCGCTCTCGCGGCGCCGCCGCGCCTCGATGAGGTAGCGGGCCACCAGGGCGAACACGTCCGGCCAGCCGTGCGCCTCGGTCACGCGATCGTGCAATTCGCGGCCGCCGCGATCCAGCACGGCGGTCGCGTCGTACTCGGCGACGGGAAGCTCGGCGCTCGGCACGCCGAACAGCGCGCGCGATGCGAGCGGATGCACCGCCAGCTGCACGCCGGCCTGGCCCCGGCGCTGCCGCACGTGGCTGGCCTGCACGTGCAGCCCGCTCAGCAGCAGCGGGTTGGGGCGCGCGACGGCCAGCGCGTCGGCGCTGTCGCCGGCTTCCACCCCGTCGTCGAGGCTGACGATGAACGTCAACAACGCGGATGGCATGCCGCGGTGCACGGTCTCGGGAACGTCGAGCGTGCGGTATCCGACCATGGACGTCACGCCCGGCGCACTGTGCGGCGGTGCGAGATGGTATTCCGAGCCCCGGTCCATCGCTCCACGCTAACGCCGCACCGGTCAGCTGTGCAGGTGCAGCCGCTCGCCGTGCGGGCCGAAGATCACGATCGCCTCCACCGGCCCGTCCACCACGCCGAACCAGTGCGGCGTCCACGTCGAGAATTCGACGGCCTGGCCCGGGTCGATGGTGAAGTCGCGGTCGCCGAGGATGAGGCGCATCCGGCCGGAGAGCACGTACATCCAGTCCTGCCCCTCATGCACGGGCAGCTCGGCGGGCGGATTGCGGCGCCGGGCGCTGACCCGAACCTTGAACGCGTGCAGGCCACCGGCGGGACCCTGACGGGTCAGCGGCCAGTAGGTGACGCCGTGGTGGGTGTGCGCGGCGCCGCGCACCCGCGGGTCCGGCGCCGACGAGGTCTGCAGCAGCTCGTCGGTGCTCACCGACAGGGCCCGGGCCAGCCGCGGCAGATGATCCAGCGCCAGGCGCCGTTTGCCGGACTCCAGGCGGCTCAGCGTCGAGACGTCGATGCCCGCCCGCGCGCCGACCTCCTGCAGCGTCATGCCGCGCTGCGCGCGCAGCTCCCGCAGTCTGCGCCGCACCACCAGGTCGATATCGGGGGTTTTTGCCTGCATGGCAATTCAGCTTGGCAAGTCGGGGCGGAATCGGCAAGCTCGCGGTATGGACAGTTCGTGCAAACCCGATGATGCCCAGCAATTCTGGGAAGACCGCTACCGTTCGACCGAGCGGGTGTGGAGCGGCCGGGTCAACCCCCGGCTCGCCGAGGTGGTCGCCGACCTGCCGCCGGGCCGCGCCCTGGACCTGGGCTGCGGGGAGGGAGCCGACGCCCTGTGGCTGGCCGACCGCGGCTGGCAGGTGGTGGCCGTCGACGTCTCTGACACCGCGCTGCAACGCGCCCGCGCGGCCGCATCGGCGCGGAATATGGCCTCCCGCATCGACTTTCAGCGGCACAACCTCAACGAGACGTTCCCGCAAGGGATGTTCGACCTGATCTCCGCCCAGTACTTTCATTCGCCGGCCCGCCTGGACCGCGAAGACGTGCTGCGGCACGCCGCCGAACGGGTGAATCCCGGTGGCGTGCTGCTGATCGTGGACCACGGGGCGGTGCCGCCGTGGGCGCAGCACCACGATCACTCCTTCCTCGGCATCGAGGAGGTGATCGCCTCGTTGCGGCTGGACACCGCCGCCTGGACGCGGCTGCGGGCCGAGGCCGTCGAACGCGAAATGACCGTCAACGGGGAAACGGCCAGGGTGCCCGACCACGTGATCGCCTTGCGGCGAGACCGATAACCCTCACGCCGCGTCGTGAAAGATCAGTCCCATGGCGTAGCGCTGCCCGGTGCGAACCACGGACACGCCGTGGCGCACCGGTGCCGCGGACCAACCGCGGGCCGAGGGCACCGGCCGCTCCCGCGTGGTGAAGACGTAGCCGTGTCCCTGCGGCAATTGTGTTGCCGTGCCCCGGGATTGCGCCCGCAGTCGCTGCTCGACCAGCAGGAACTCCCCGCCGGTGTAATCGGTGGCCGGGTCGCTGAGATTGATCACCACCTGCAGGGGGAACACCAGGTCCCCGTAGAGGTCCCGGTGCAGCGCATTCCAGTCGCCCGCACCGTATTTCAGCATCAGGGCGGTGGATCGGGTCTGGCCGGCGGCGTGGCAGGCCGCCAGCCAGTCGTCGAGGCGGTCCGGCCAGGGCGCGTCCCGGCCGAGCTTGGCACACCAGTCGCGGGCGATCGGCAGAAGCCGCGGATAGAGCGCCTGTTTGAGTTCCTCGATCGGCGCCGGGTAGGGCGCGTGGAAATAGCGGTACTGCCCGGACCCGTACCGTTTGGGCGCCATGTCGATCGTGGAGCGGAACAGGGCGTCGTCGGCGTAGAGCGCGCGCAGCCGCGCCGCCTCGCTGGGCGTGATCAGTCGCGGCAGCAGCGCCCCGCCGTACTCGTCGACCGCGGCGGCGATCGCGTCCCAATCGCCTGAATCGACACGCCTTTTCCACCGGGACATCGCGGGCCTTCCCATTCGTGATCCGAGTCCACGGTAAACGGTTGCTGGCCCCGGCCGGGTGCAGCGGGTACCGTTTATCGTCGCGGACGAGTTGGCCGGGCGGCCGCGGGCCGTCGCAAGGCGGTTCGAGGAAAGTCCGGACTTCACAGAGCAGGGTGATTGCTAACGGCAATCCGAGGTGACTCGCGGGAAAGTGCCACAGAAAACAGACCGCCACCCTCGCGGTGGTAAGGGTGAAACGGTGCGGTAAGAGCGCACCAGCATCCCGGGTGACCGGGGTGGCTCGGCAAACCCCACCCGAAGCAAGGCCAAGAAGGCCGTACCGCTGGTGCGGCCGCGCAGGCGTTCGAGGGCTGCTCGCCCGAGCCTGCGGGTAGGCCGCTCGAGGCACCCGGTGACGGTGTGTCCAGATGGATGGTCGCCGCCGCACCGCCGTTGCTCACGCGCGGCGGTGGGGAACAGAATCCGGCTTACAGGCCAACTCGTCCGCCTTCAGCCCCTTCGGCGACTAGTGCCCGGCCTTGCGCACCGCCTTGGCGAGCTTGCGCAGCGTGCCGTCGAGTTCGCGGCGGCACCGCTGCGCCAGGTCGGCTTCCCGCTGATACAGCAGGCCGTAGGTGAAGGTGTCCTCGCCGGCGGCGTGTGCGATGTCCGCTTCCTGGCGCAGGTGTTCCCGGCTGACCACGCTGTCTTGGTGATCACCGAGCAGCGACTGCACGGCCTTGGCCCGCTCGGACACTTTGGCTTCCCCGGTGGCGGCCGCGGTGTATCGAAGTCGCTTGGCGCGCTTGCGGATTCGATGTATCGCTTCGTCGCGGTGGTGGTCGCCGGGGTTCTCCCGATCGACCTGGGCGGCGGCCTTGGCGGCCTTGCGGACCTTCTTGTACGCGGCCTCGACGGTGACCGGGGCCTGCTCCTCGGCCGCGGCGGCGCCGGGGGTTTGGACCGCGATCGCCTCCAGGGAGTCGAGCAACCGGAAGTAGCGTTGCGAGCGCATCGCGATCAACGAGCGGCGCAGGCCGGTCTGGTAGCGGCGCTGCGCGCCCCCGACCAGCCGTTCGCGCACCGGACCGCGCACCAATTCCGGTGCGAGCCCGTCCAAGTCACGCTCGTAGCGCTCGGCGAGCACCTCGGCGTCGCGCGCCATCCCCAAAATCCCGGCGAGCTCACGCAGCTCGTCCAGGACCCACCCCTCGTCGGGCAAGCCGAACGAATCCTGGTAGTCGCGCAGCAGGCTGCGCAGCTTGCGGGTGGTCACCCGCATCTGGTGGATGGAGTCGTAGGCGTCGGCGCGCACGGCGCGATCCCACACCAGCAGCTCGCGGACCTGCTCGGCGATGGCGCGCTGCAACGGATCCTCGCTCGGCTGCGCGCCGTTGGGCGGTGGCGGGGTGCCGAGCACCCGCGCCAGCTTGGAGCCGTGTCCGGCGGGCGCGGCGCCGGCGTCCAGCAGCCGGTTGCTCAACCGGTTCAGCAGTTCGGTGCCGGCCGCGCCGTTGGAGTGGCCGCCCGCTTCGAGGAGCTCCAATTCCCACTCCCGCCATTCGAGCTCGGTGGGCGGCGCACCGGATTCATCGGAGCTGTCATCGGGCCCCCGCGTCGACCATGCGGTGACGGAGTCGTTGCTGAACTCGGCCAGCGCGACGCCCGCGGCGTCGTACAACACCTGGCTCTCGCGCTCGGTGGTGATGCGCGCGACCGGCTGCAGCGGACGGTCACGGACGATCGCCAGCACGACGTCGGCCAACTCGGCGGGCACGGTGTTGTTGCCGTCGGGTCCGGACGCGTCCAGCGGCGCCCGGACCTCGGTGCGCGCGTCGGGCCCGGCCGGCAGCTTCAGGTGCCACCCGGCGTCGGAGCCGCCGGTGCGGCGGCGCAGCGTGATCTTGTTGCGCGCGAGGTCATGTGCGGGCGTGTCGAAGTACGTCGCATCCAGGGTTTGCGTCGGCGCCTTCTCGACGTGGGCGACCGCGGCGATCCCTTCGAACGACGGCGACACGGTGGACTCGCCGACATCGAATTTGCGCTCTACCTCCAGGTGACGCGAGGTCTGCGGCGTTTTTGCAGGCATCTTCGGCTCCGTTGAGGGCGCGTCGCCGCGGCCTTGAACGTGGTGGACGGTGGGGATGAGACCCATAGCCTGCCATACGGAGGTGACGACGTTATGGCGGCGGCGGAGGAGGGGGCGGAGCCGTCGTCTCGTCCTCCGGCAGCGGCGCATAGACCGCGGGTGGAGGGGCATAGCGGGCGATGTTGTCGGCGATGTTGGTGCAGCCGCTTACCGAGATGCGTCGGCCCGCGCCCACGCACACGGTCGCTTCGACCCGATCGGCGGATGGCGCCGCGGTGAGAATCGCGGGGACGGACACCACGCCCGAGAACACCAGCAATGCGGCAAGCCCGCGGCGGCGATTCATCTGCACTCTCCTTCCGACCCCTCAGTGCATTGTGCCGTCACAGCGCGGCGGGCGGGCCCGGAATCTGAATATCGACGCCGCCTCCGACGCCGCCGCAGAAAAGTGTTAAGCGGTGTGCACGTTCGGGGTGCGGACGTGTTCGGGACGAAGGCCGCGCCCGAAGGCGATCGGCGGGATGGAGCGCAGCGGGCCCCGTCCCACGATCGCGGGGATCGGGATGGGTGACAGGTCACCGCCGTTCAGATTGGGCGCGATCACCCGGTCCTGTGCGAACACCTGGATCGCCTGGATGACCCGGGCGGGCAGCTCTCGCCGACGCTGCACCTTGGCGAGGTCCGCGTCGCGCAGACGTCCGTCGCGCAGTGGGGCGCACAGGATGTTGGCGGCCGCCACCGCATCGGCGACAGCCAGATTGATGCCGACGCCACCGATCGGCGACATGGCGTGGGCCGCGTCCCCGATGCACAGCAGGCCGGTGCGCCACCACCTCTCGAGCCGGTCCACCCGCACGTCGAGCTGACTGGTCTGGTCCCAGGAACGAAGGTCGTCGACGTGTTCGCGCAGCTGTGGCCGCGCCGCCACGATGCGCTCTTTGAACGCCTCCAGCGACCCGTCGCGGGGGTCGGACCCCTTGGGCATCAGATACGCGATCTGCCAATAGTCGCCCCGGTAGATCAGCGCCATGGTGAGGCCCCGACGGGCCACCCCGTACAGCTCCTGCGGATCGCCGGGTCGCCAGTTGAGCCGAAACCACAGCACGTCCATCGGGGAGTGCGCGGCGGCGGTCCTTAGGCCGGCCGCCGCCCGCACCGCGGACTTGCGCCCGTCCGCGCCGACGACCAGGTCGGCGCGCACCTCCACTTCGGGCGTGCGCGCCCCGATCACCCGATCGCCGTCAAAGATCAGGTCCTTGACTTCGGCGTTGCGGATCAGCGTGAATTCCGGGTAGGCAGAGGCTTTTTCGGCGAGGAAGTCGAGGAAGTCCCACTGCGGCATCAACGCGATGTACGGCTGTTTGAAACCCAACCGTTTGAGCACGCCGAAGTTGCCGAAGGTGCGGATCGTCCCGTCGGTGTCGAACGCGACGCGGTCGACTTTGGTGTGCGGCAGGCGCAGAAGCTCATCGACCAGCCCGAGCTCGTCCATGATCCGCAGGGTGCTCGGGTGCACCGTGTCGCCGCGGAAGTCGCGCAGGAAGTCATTGTGCTTCTCCAAGACGACAACCCGGATCCCCGCGCGGGCGAGCAAGAGCGCGTGAACGAGACCGGCGGGGCCCCCACCG
The DNA here is from genome assembly GCF_000276825.1 of Mycobacterium paraintracellulare. Taxonomy (NCBI): domain Bacteria; kingdom Bacillati; phylum Actinomycetota; class Actinomycetes; order Mycobacteriales; family Mycobacteriaceae; genus Mycobacterium; species Mycobacterium paraintracellulare. The sequence continues at coordinate 2,220,579 of NC_016948.1, forward strand.
GCTACGCAAACCTGGGTCTGAAGCACTTCCGCCACGGCCCGACCCTACCGCGGTCGCGCACTCGTTTGCCGCCTGATTCGCGCGTGCGCGGCGGGCAAACCCCTTATGGTTTGCGGTACGAATACCGCTCGCCTTGGGCGATGGTCGACGAAGGAGCGTTTGCATGGGGTCTTTTGTTCGCCCGGCGGCCCGGGCCGTTGCCGGCGGGATGGCGGCCTGCGCGGCCACTGTGGCAATGCTTTTCGCGACGGCGGGTTGGGCCGCCGCGGACGTGCCGGCCGACGAGCCGGAGCCGGCGCCCGCGTCGCAACCCAATTGCACGGCGGCCGACCTGGCCCAGGTGTCCTCGGGCGTCGCCGCGGCCACGTCGGCGTACCTGTTCACGCACCCCGACGTCAACGACTACTTCACCAGCTTGAAGGGCCAGCCGCGCAGCGACATGCGTGATCAGTTGAAGCAGTACATGGACGCCAACCCGCAGACCCACGCCGACCTCGAGGGCATTCGCCAGCCGCTCACCGACTTCCAGAATCGGTGCCGCTGACGCCTGCGGGTCAGCCGGCCGGCGGCGGCCGCAGATGCATCGCCAGGTCGCTCAACTCGAGGATCGTCTCAATCTCGGTGTCGCGGAACGGCCGTCCGTCGGGACCGAGCAAGTCGTGAAACCATTCCTGCGGCATCGCCGGATCCGGGTTCGGGTGGTCCCAGGAGTCCCAGGGAAAGTACGTCTGGGTTTTGCCGGCGACGAATCCCCAGTTGAACGCGCCGACGCCGGTGCGCTTCGCGATCGGCAGGATGTTTTGCACCGTGCTGCCCAGCGGCCGGGCCATGTACTCGGTGCACAGGATCGGGCGCCCCAGCGGGACGAGCTCGGCGATGCGCCTCTCGAACGCCGCCGGCTCGCCGTAGCAGTGGAAGGTGATGACGTCGGAGTTGTCGAGCTGGATCCCGGCGATGACGCTGCGGCGCGCCGGGTCGGCCCACTCGCCGTGCCACACGCCGCTCGTCAAGGGCTGGCGGGGATCGACCAACCGCGCCCACTCGAACACCTGGGGGAGCAGGTTGGCGACCAGGTCGAGCTTGTCCTTGCGCTCCACTGAGGCGTAGGTGTCCGCGGGGTTGTCCGGCTCGTTCCACAGGTCCCAGCCCAAAATGCGGTCGTCATTGCGGAATTGGGTCAGGACCCCGGTGACATAACCGCGCAGGGTGCGGACGTAGCCGCGGTCGCCGAGGCGCTCGGCGCCCGGGCTCTGCACCCAGCCGGAGTTGTGGATGCCGGGCCGCGGCGCGGGCTGCGGACCCGGGCGCGGGAACGGATCCCAACACGAATCGAACAGCACGAACAGGGGTTTGATGCCGTGGCGGGCCGCGATGTCGACAAACCGCGCGAGCCGGCCCTGGAACCCGCGGTGGTCCTGCGCCCAGAGCAGATCGTGCAAAAAGACCCGCACCGCGTTGAACCCGTTGGACTGGGCCCAGCCCAGTTCGGTGTCGATGCGCCCGGGATCGAAGGTATCGGCCTGGAACATCTCCAGCTGGTTGATGGCATTGGACGTGATGTAGTTGGCGCCCACCGGCCAGCCCTGCGCTTGATACCAGCGGTTGGCTCGCTCGGGTGACCATCGGCTTGCCTGCGGCGAGGTGCGCGGCGGCTGCGCGGACGCGTGCGGTGTGCGGGCCAAAACGATGCCTCCTGCCACTAGCAGCGGGAACTTCAGCACCGTTCGACGGTGTACGAAGCCACCACGGTCCCCCCGGTCGATGTGGTCCACCTTTGCTCTTTTGAGTCCGGATCGTCTCTTAACAACGATCGTACATGCCTGCCACACAACGTTTTTCGGCACTTTCGTTGTGACCGGGGTAACGTGGTGGTCAACGAGGCGGGACCCTCAGCGCGGTGGTCCCGGCGCGCAGCAGGACGTGCCGTGAATCGTGCGGTGGCGCGCCGGATCAGAAGCAGTGTTCGTCGGCGGGGAAAACCCCACCGGCCACCTCTTGCGCATATTGCGTTGCGGCGCGGCGCAATTCCCCGCCGATGTCGGCGAAGCGCTTGACGAAGCGGGCGGCCTTGCCGCTGCTCATGCCGGCCATGTCCTGCCAGACCAGGACCTGGCCGTCGCAGTTCGGTCCGGCCCCGATCCCGATGGTCGGAATGGTCAGCTTGCCGGTGATCTGGGTGGCCAGCTCGGCCGGCACCATCTCCATCACCACGGAGAACGCCCCGGCCTCGGCGACGGCGATCGCGTCCGCGACGGTCTGTTCGGCCGCGTCGCCGCGGCCCTGGACCCGGAAGCCGCCGAGGCTGTTCACGCTCTGCGGGGTGAACCCGATGTGCGCCATCACGGGGATGCCGGCGGCGGTCAGGCAGGCGATCTGCTCGGCGACCCGCTCGCCGCCCTCGAGCTTCACCGCGTGCGCGCCGCCCTCCTTCATGAACCGCGTGGCGGCGGCCAGCGCGGCGGCGGGCCCGGCCTCGTAGCTGCCGAACGGCAGGTCCGCGACGACCATGGCGTGCTGGGCGCCGCGCACCACGCCGCGGACCAACGGGATCAGTTCGTCGACCGACACCGGCACGGTGGTGTCGTAGCCGTAGACGACGTTGGCCGCCGAGTCGCCGACCAGCAGGACCGGGATGCCCGCCTCGTCGAAAATGCGGGCGGTCGAATAGTCGTAGGCCGTGAGCATCGCCCACTTGTGCCCCTCGGCCTTCCACTTCTGCAGGTGGTGGGTGCGGATCTTGGTGAGCGGCTGCGCGGGCGCAGGCGAGTTGGCACCGTAAACGTTGTGCTCAGACATCATTGTCCCTAGTGGGTGGTCGGGTCGATCCTCGTGGCCCAAAGCGGGTCCCCGGGTTCGTCTGACGGTGTCATTCTGCCATTTCTTCGGCGCGGTTGAAACGGCGCGACAGTGTGAGACAGGCCATGCTCCGCGCGCGGCGGTGCCGCTGATCAGGATCTCAGGTTTCCTCTGGCAGCATATGTTGGCATGGGTTTGACTCGCCGCGGCACGCGCGCGCGCACGCTGCTGATCTGGACGTCGGTCGCTGCCGTCGCGCTGCTGGTGGCGGGCTGCGCGCGCGTGGTGGTGGGGCGCGCCGTCATGTCCGAACCCAAGCTGGGCCAGGCGGTGGAGTGGACGCCGTGCCGGGCCGCGAACCCGAAGGTCAAGCTGCCGGCCGGCGCGTTGTGCGGCAAGCTCGCGGTTCCGGTCGACTACGACAACCTCGACGGCGACGACGCCACGCTGGCGATGATCCGTTTTCCCGCGACCGGCGACAAGATCGGTTCGTTGGTGATCAACCCCGGCGGGCCGGGGGAGTCCGGCATTGAAGCGGCGTTGGGCGTCGTCCAGTCGCTGCCGAAGCGGGTCCGCGAACGGTTCGATTTGGTCGGCTTCGATCCCCGCGGGGTGGGCGCGTCGCGCCCCGCGGTCTGGTGCAACTCCGACGCCGACAACGACCGGCTGCGCACCGAGCCCAACGTCGACTACAGCCCGGCCGGCGTGGCCCACATCGAGGACGAGACCAAGCAGTTCGTCGGCCGTTGCGTCGACAAGATGGGCAAGGGCTTTCTGGCCAACATCGGGACGGTCAACGTCGCCAGGGACCTCGACGCCATCCGGGCCGCGCTTGGCGACGACAAGCTGACCTACCTCGGCTACTCCTATGGCACCCGGATCGGCTCGGCGTACGCCGAGGCGTTCCCGAACAAGGTGCGGGCGATGATCCTCGACGGGGCCGTCGACCCCAACGCCGATCCCATCGAGGCCGACCTGCGGCAGGCCAAGGGATTCCAGGACGCGTTCAACAACTACGCCGCCGACTGCGCGAAGCAACCGAGCTGCCCGCTGGGCACCGACCCGGCCAAGGCCGTCGACGTCTACCACAGCCTGGTCGACCCGATGGTCGACCCCAACAACCCCATGATCGGCCGGCCGGTCCCGACCAACGACCCGCGCGGGCTGAGCTACAGCGACGCCATCGTCGGCACCATCATGGCGCTGTACTCACCGAACCTGTGGCACCACCTGACCGACGGCCTGTCCGAACTCGTCGACCACCACGGCGACACCCTGCTCGCCCTGGCCGACATGTACATGCGCCGCGACGCCCACGGCCACTACACCAACGCCACCGACGCGCGGGTGGCGGTCAACTGCGTCGACCAGCCGCCGATCACCGACCGCGCCAAGGTGATTGACGAAGACCGCCGCTCCCGGGAGATCGCACCGTTCATGAGTTACGGGCAGTTCACCGGCAACGCGCCGCTGGGCACCTGCGCGTTCTGGCCGGTACCGCCGACGAGTAAGCCGCACACCATTTCCGCGCCCGGCCTGGCGCCCACGGTGGTGGTGTCGACCACGCACGACCCGGCGACCCCCTACAAGGCCGGCGTGGACCTGGCCGACCAGCTGCGCAGCTCGCTGCTGACCTACGACGGAACCCAGCACACCGTCGTCTTCCAGGGCGACAGCTGCATCGACAACTACGTGACGGCCTATCTGGTCGGCGGCACCACGCCGCCCAGCGGCGCCAAGTGCTGACGCCGAACGTGCACTCCCGGCGGGTTTTTCGTCGATTCGTCGCCGTGCGTGCACGCTCGGTGGCGACGCGAGCCGGTTGAGAGCCGAGACCAAGGCGTAATCGTTTCGCGCTGCCACGGGTACCCGCGGCTGCAACGATGACTGCCATGTCGCGCCTGAGACCCTTGAGCTCGGCGCTGCTTTCGTTCGGTCTGGTGCTCGGTGGTTCCGCCGCGCTGCCGGTGGCCGGCGCCACGCCCGAGCCCGGTGCCGGGCAGACCCCGGCGCCGAACCCGCCGGCGGCCGCGGTGCCGCAGGGCTGGGGGAGCTGCGACCAATTCGTCTCGGACACAAGCGATATCCCCGCCGCGCGATGCACCACGGTGTCGGTCCCGATCGACTACAACAGCCCCGGGGGCGCCCAGGCCAAACTGGCGGTCATCCGCGTGCCCGCGACCGGACAACGGATGGGGTCGTTGCTGGTCAATCCCGGCGGGCCCGGCGGCTCGGCGGTCGACATGGTGGCCGCGATGGCGCCGGACCTGGAGAACTCGCCCGTGCGGCGCAACTTCGACCTGGTCGGCTTCGACCCGCGCGGGGTGGGCCACTCCACTCCGTCGCTGCGCTGCCGCACCGACGCCGAGTTCGACGCGTACCGGCGCGAACCGATGGTCGACTACAGCCCGGCCGGTGTCGCGCACATCGAGCAGCTTTACCGGCAGCTGGCCCAGCAATGCGTCAACCGGATGGGCAGCGCGTTTCTGGCCAACGCCGGCACCGCGTCCGTCGCGCGTGACATGGACGCGGTGCGCCAGGCGCTGGGCGACGAACAGATCAACTACCTGGGATACAGCTACGGCACCGAGCTGGGCACCGCCTACCTGGAGAAGTTCGGCAACCACGTGCGGGCGATGGTGCTCGACGGCGCCATCGACCCGACCGTCGGCCCCATCGACGAGAACGTCAACCAAATGGCCGGATTTCAAACGGCTTTCAACGACTACGCCACCGACTGTGCCCGCTCGCCGGGCTGCCCGCTGGGCACCGACCCGTCCCAATTCGTCGCCCGCTACCACGCCCTGGTCGACCCGCTGGCCACCAAGCCCGCCCGCACCGCGGACCCACGCGGGCTGAGCTACGCCGACGCGACCACCGGCACCATCAACGCGCTCTACACCCCGACGCACTGGAAATACCTGACCAGCGGCCTGCTCGGCCTGGCGCGCGGCACCGACGCCGGCGACCTGCTGCTGCTCGCCGACGACTATCAGGGACGCGGCCGCGACGGGCACTACTCCAACGACCAGGACGCGTTCAACGCGATCCGCTGCGTCGATGCCCCGAACCCGACGGACCAGGCCAGCTGGGTGACCGCGGATCAGCGGATCCGCCAGGCCGCTCCCTTCCTCAGCTACGGGCCGTTCACCGGAAACGCTCCCCGCGATTTGTGCGCGCTCTGGCCGGTGCCGCCGACGTCGGCGCCGCACGCCGCGCCGGCCATGGCGCCGGGCAAGGTCGTCGTCGTCTCCACCACGCACGACCCGGCGACCCCGTATCAGGCCGGGGTGAACCTGGCGCGCCAGCTGGGTGGCCCGCTGATCACCTACGACGGCACGCAGCACACCGCGGTGTTCAACGGCGACCAATGCGTGGACAACGCCGTGGTGCGCTACCTGGTCGCGGGCACGCCGCCGGCCGCCTACACCTGCCGGTCCTGACCAGCCTGTCGCGGCCATCGCAACGGTTCTGAGCGGGCATCGGTAACACAGAATTAACAGCCGTTGCATACTGTTCGAGTTATGGATCGTCAGAAGGAATTCGTGCTGCGCACGCTCGAGGAACGAGACATCCGCTTCGTTCGGCTGTGGTTCACCGATGTGCTCGGCTTCCTCAAGTCGGTCGCCATCGCCCCGGCCGAACTCGAGGGCGCCTTCGAGGAGGGCATCGGCTTCGACGGATCCTCGATCGAGGGCTTCTCGCGGGTCTCGGAGTCCGACACCGTGGCCAACCCCGACCCGTCCACCTTCCAGGTGCTGCCGTGGGCGTCGCCCAACGGTCACCACCACTCGGCGCGGATGTTCTGCGACATCACGATGCCGGACGGCTCGCCGTCCTGGGCGGACCCGCGGCACGTGCTGCGCCGCCAGCTGCAGAAGGCCAACGACCTGGGCTTTTCCTGCTACGTGCATCCCGAGATCGAATTCTTCCTGCTCAAGGCCGGCGCCGACGACGGGACGCCGCCGGTCCCGGTCGACAACGCCGGCTACTTCGACCAGGCGATCCACGACTCCGCCTCGAACTTCCGCCGCCACGCGATCGAGGCGCTGGAGTTCATGGGCATCTCGGTGGAATTCAGCCACCACGAGGGCGCGCCCGGACAGCAGGAGATCGACCTGCGCTTCGCCGACGCGCTGTCGATGGCCGACAACGTGATGACGTTCCGCTACGTCATCAAGGAGGTGGCGATCGAGAACGGCGCCCGCGCGTCCTTCATGCCCAAGCCGTTCGGGCAGCACCCCGGCTCCGCGATGCACACCCACATGAGCCTGTTCGAGGGCGACGTCAACGCGTTCCACAGCCCCGACGACCCGCTGCAACTGTCCGATGTGGGCAAGTCCTTCATCGCCGGGGTCCTCGAGCACGCCTCGGAGATCAGCGCCGTCACCAACCAATGGGTCAACTCCTACAAGCGACTGGTGGGTGGCGGCGAGGCGCCGACCGCCGCGTCCTGGGGCGCGGCCAACCGCTCCGCGCTGGTGCGGGTGCCCATGTACACCCCGCACAAGACGTCGTCGCGGCGCGTCGAGGTCCGCAGCCCCGACTCGGCCTGCAACCCGTACCTGACCTTCGCCGTGCTGCTGGCCGCCGGGCTGCGCGGGGTGGAGAAGGGCTACGTGTTGGGGCCGCAGGCCGAGGACAACGTGTGGGACCTGACCCCCGCCGAGCGCCAGGCGATGGGATACCGCGAGCTGCCGACCAGCCTGGACAGCGCGCTGCGTGCCATGGAGTCCTCCGAGCTGGTCGCGGAAACCTTGGGGGAGCACGTCTTTGACTTCTTCCTGCGCAACAAGCGCACCGAGTGGGCGAACTACCGCAGCCACGTCACCCCGTACGAACTGAGCACGTACCTGTCGCTGTAGCGGTTTCATGCGCCGCCCGCGCCTGAAGATCGGCGGGTTGCGATACCGTCGTGGTCGTGACCAAACCCGCGACGCAGCGCCCCCGGCTGCCCAGCGTGGGCCGGCTCGGGTTGGTCGATCCGCAAGCGGCCGAACGCATAGCGCAACTGGGCTGGCACGACCACGACGACCAGGCCCACGTCGACCTGCTGTGGTCGCTGTCGCGCGCCGCGGACCCCGACGCCGCCCTGCTCGCCCTGGTGCGGCTGGCCGAGAACCCGGACACCGGGTGGGACGAGCTCAACGCCGCCCTGCTCACCGAGCGCCCCCTGCGCGGGCGCCTGTTCGGTGTGCTCGGCGCGTCGCTGGCCCTCGGGGATCACCTGATCGCCCAGCCGCAGTCCTGGAAACTCTTGCGCGGCAACGTCACCCTGCCCACCCACGACCAGCTGCGCACGAAGTTCACCGAGTGCGTCGAGGAGGCGCTGGCCGACCCCGGTTCGGCGATGGTGCGCCTGCGCACCCTGTATCGCGATCAGCTGCTGGTGCTGGCCGCGCTGGACCTGGCTGCCACCGTCGAGGACGAGCCGGTGGTGCCGTTCACCGTGGTGGCCGCGCACCTGTCGGACCTGGCCGACGCCGCGCTGGCCGCCGCGTTGCGGGTGGCCGAGAGCACCGTGTGCGGCGACAAGACGCCGCCGCGGCTGGCGGTCATCGCGATGGGCAAATGCGGTGCCCGCGAACTGAACTACGTCAGCGACGTCGACGTCATCTTCGTCGCCGAGCACGCCGACACCCTCACCACCCGGGTGGCCAGCGAGATGATGCGGCTGGCCTCCGAGGCGTTCTTTCAGGTCGACGCCGGCTTGCGGCCGGAGGGCCGCAGCGGCGAGCTGGTGCGCACCGTCGAGTCGCACATCGCCTACTACCAGCGGTGGGCGAAAACCTGGGAGTTCCAGGCGCTGCTGAAGGCGCGCGCGGCGGTGGGCGACGCGGAGCTCGGACAGCGCTACCTGGACGCGCTGATGCCGATGGTCTGGGTCGCCTGCGAGCGTGAGGACTTCGTGGTCGAGGTGCAGGCGATGCGGCGGCGGGTCGAGCAGCTGGTGCCCGCCGAGGTCCGCGGCCGCGAGATCAAGCTCGGCAGCGGCGGGCTGCGCGACGTCGAATTCGCCGTGCAGCTCCTGCAGTTGGTGCACGGGCGCAGCGACGAGTCGCTGCACGTGGCGTCGACGGTGGACGCGCTGACCGCGCTCGGCCAGGGCGGCTACATCGGGCGCGAGGACGCCGCGAACCTCACCGCCTCCTACGAGTTCCTCCGCCTGCTCGAGCACCGGCTGCAGCTGCAGCGGCTCAAGCGCACCCACCTGCTGCCCGAGCCCGACGACGAGGAGGCGGTGCGCTGGCTGGCGCGGGCCGCCCACGTCCGGCCCGACGGCCGCCACGACGCGGCCGGGGTGCTGCGCGAGGAGCTGCGGCACCAGAACCTGCGGGTGTCGCAGCTGCACGCGAAGCTCTTCTACCAACCGCTGCTGGAATCGATCGGCCCGGCCGGGCTGGAGATCGCGCACGGCATGACCTCCGAGGCCGCCGAGCGTCAGCTGGCCGCCCTGGGCTACGAGGGCCCGCAGTCCGCTTTGAAGCACATGTCGGCGCTGGTCAACCTGAGCGGGCGGCGCGGCCGGGTGCAGTCGGTGCTGCTGCCCAGGCTGCTGAACTGGATGTCGTACACGCCCGACCCCGACGGCGGGTTGCTGGCCTACCGGCGGCTGTCCGAGGCGCTGTCCGGGGAAAGCTGGTATCTGGCCACCCTGCGCGACAAGCCCGCCGTCGCCCGCCGGCTCATGCACGTGCTGGGGACCTCGGCGTACGTGCCGGACCTGTTGATGCGCGCGCCCCGGGTCATCCAGGACTACGGCGACGGGCCGAGCGGCCCGCACCTGCTGGAGACCGAGCCCGCCGCGGTGGCCCGCGCGCTGGTGGCCTCGGCCGCCCGCTATTCCGACCCGGTGCGGGCGATCGCCGGGGCGCGCACCCTGCGGCGCCGCGAGCTGGCCCGGGTGGCGTCGGCCGACCTGCTCGGCATGCTCGAGGTCGTCGACGTGTGCAAGGCGCTGACCTCGGTGTGGGTGGCCGTGCTGCAGGCCGCGCTGGACGCGATGATCCGGACCAACCTTCCCGCGGACGGTAAGGCGCCGGCGGCCATCGCCGTCATCGGCATGGGCCGGCTGGGCGGCGCCGAACTGGGCTACGGCTCGGACGCCGACGTGATGTTCGTGTGCGAACCGGCTTCTGGCGTCGAGGATTCCGTCGCCGTGCGCTGGGCGACGACGGTCGCCGAGCAGGTCCGGACGCTGCTGGGAACGCCCAGCGTCGACCCACCGCTGGAGGTCGACGCCAACCTGCGGCCCGAGGGCCGCAACGGTCCGCTGGTGCGCACCCTGGCCTCCTACGCCGCCTACTACGGGCAGTGGGCGCAGCCGTGGGAGGTTCAGGCGCTGCTGCGCGCGCACGCGGTCGCCGGCGACGCGGAGCTGGGGCAGCGGTTCCTGCTGATGGCCGACAAGACGCGCTATCCACCCGACGGGATGTCGTCGGAGGCGATGCGCGAGATCCGCCGCATCAAGGCCCGCGTCGACGCCGAGCGGCTGCCGCGCGGCGCCGACCCGAACACGCATACCAAGCTGGGCCGCGGGGGACTGGCCGACATCGAATGGACCGTGCAGCTGCTGCAGCTGCGGCACGCCCACGAGATCCCCGCGCTGCACACCACGTCGACGCTGGCGTGCCTGGACGCGATCGCCGAGGCCGACCTGGTGCCCGCCGACGAGGTGGAGCTGCTGCGGCAGGCCTGGCTGACGGCCACCCGGGCCCGCAACGCGCTGGTGCTGGTCCGGGGTAAGCCCACCGACCAGCTGCCGGGCCACGGACGCCAGCTGAACGCGGTCGCCGTGGCCGCGGGCTGGCCGACCGACGAGGGCGGCGAATTCTTGGACAACTATTTACGGGTGACGCGACGCGCAAAGGCCGTCGTGCGCAAGGTGTTTGGAAGTTGAGTCAGGAGGCCGGCGCGTTGGACGCCATATTCGAGGTGCTCAGCGCGACGGAAGCCGATCGCGTGACCGCGCTGTATGCACCGTTGGCCGATGCGGTCCGCGAGCTCGTCGACGCGACCATCCGCACCGAGGCCGACGACGACGTCGTCGCCGAGGCCCGGCGCGCGATCGAGGCCGTCACCGCATCGCTGCGGGAACGCACCCGCCCGATCGGGGTGAGCTACCGCGTCGACGGCCGCCCGCTGCCGTTGGGCAACGCCGCGATCGGCGTGTGCAACCCCATCGCCCCGCCGATCGTCGTGCACCACGAGGGCGACGGGCGCTGCTGGAGCGAGTTCGTCCTCGGCTCGGCCTACGAGGGCCCGCCCAAGCTGGTGCACGGGGGCGTCAGCGCCCTGGTGCTCGACCACATGCTCGGCGAGGCGGCCAGCGAGGGCCTGTCCAAGGCGCGGTTCACCGGGACCATCACCGTGAAGTATCTGCGCGGCACGCCGCTGGGCCCGCTTCGTTGTGAGGCGTGGGTCGACGGCAAGGAGGGCCGCAAAGTCTTTGCGCGCGGCACCATTTCGGATTCCAATGGCGTCACCGTCGAGGCCGACGGCGTCTTCATCGAGCCGGCGTGGGCGGCGGAGGAGCAGTGAAGTTCTACATCAGCAGCGCCTTTTTGAACACCCGCGAAATCATCGAGCTGGCCAAGGCCGCCGACGAACTCGGCTACGACGGGATCGGCATTCCCGACCACGTCGTCAACCTCGAGACGCTGGACACGCCGTACCCGTACACCAAGGATGGGGAGCGGCGCTGGCAGCCCTTCACCGACTGGCCCGACCCGTGGGTGCTCGTCGGCGCGCTCGCCCAGGTCACCACGCGGTTGCGCTTCGTCAACACCGTCTACATTCCCGCGATGCGCAACCCGTATTCGGCGGCGAAAGCCATTGGCACCGCGGCGGTTTTGGCGTCGGGCCGGGTGGAGCTGGGCATCGGCGTGGGCTGGTGCCGCGAGGAATTCGCGTTGATGGGTGAGCGATTCGAGGCCCGTGGCAAACGCACCGACGAAATGATCGAGCTGATGCGGGCGCTGTGGTCGCCGGGCTGGACGGAGTTCGAGGGTGAGTTCTATACCGCGCCGCGCCTCGAGATGCAGCCCACCCCGCCGCCGATCCCGGTGTACGTCGGGGGACTCAGCGAGATCGCGCTGCGCCGCGCCGCCCGCAACGACGGCTGGATCGGGGATCTGATCAACACCCAGCGGGCGCTCGATGCCATCGGCCGGCTGCGGGAGATGCGGGCCCAAAACGGTTTGTCCATGGACGATTTCACTGTGTTGACCCCGCTGGCCGACGCGTTCACCACCGCCGACTATCGGCGCGCGGAGGCCGGCGGCATCACCGGGATCATCACGATGCCGTGGATGTTCTACGCCGGGCCCGACGCCACCCTCGACGACAAGATCGACGGCATGCAGCGCTTCCGGAAGGACCTGTCACTCGACGGGTAGGAGACACCTGCTTTGCGGCGGGTTTACCGTGCGTAGGGGTCGGTGATCTCGCGGAGCTGATCCAAGATCTGCTGCAGCAGTGTGAAGTTGCGGGTACCCAGGTAGGCCTTCCACTCCGAGTGGATCTCGTCGAGAGTTGCCGTGGCTACCGCGACCGCGCGCCGGCCACGTTGCTCGATGACGATCAATCGGGCGCGGCCATCCGCGGGGTCGGGGACCCGGCGGACATAGCCCAAGCGTTCGAGTTGATCGACCAGGACGCCCGCGCTCTGCTTGCTCATTTGCGCCTGTTCAGCGAGGTCTGTGAGGCGCGAACCGTCCGGGGCGATGCGCTGGAACACGCGGCACTGGGCAAGGGTCCAGTCGTCGAATCCGGCATCCTGGAGCGCCCGGAAAATCCGGTCTTCGGTGTACCGGTACGGGATGAACAACGACACCCCTAGATCAATCCGCTGCTCGTCGTTCATGCCGCCCTCGGCTCCATCGCCCACGTGGTCCAACGAAATTCACACCCTACGTCCACCGCTACTGCGCTCGGCGGCGCATCACCTGGGTGACTTGCTACCTGCCGCTGTTGCGGGCATGGCCTCCGACCATCAGAGTAGTAAATATCATTGACCACCATAGACGTCGGCTTGGTCCTAATCTGTTATGAATTCTTGACATTAGCCGAAAGCATGGACGATAGTAGTCAACGGTCCTGACGATATACCCCGGCGATGGAGGGGTGGCTACCGCGAGGCGGGCCCCGCTCACCATCCCGCCCTTTCATCCGTTTCATCCGTTCTAGAGAAAGCGAAATATTGTGAAGTTTCTTGTCCTTGGAGCAACCGGCCGCACCGGCCGTCTCTTCGTCACGAAGGCCCTCGACCAGGGTCACCAGGTCACCGCCCTCGTTCGGCGGGCCGACGCCACCGTTGACCCGCGCGCCCACGTCGTCGGCGGCGACGTCACCGACGCCGCCGTCATCGCAACAGCAGCCCGAGGGCACGACGCGGTCATCAGCGCACTCGGAGTCAAAAACGTCCGCCAAACCCCGACGCTGATCACGGACACTGTCCGCGCCGTCATCGCGTCCGCCAAAACATCGGGTGTTGACCGGTTTGTGATCGTGTCCGCATTCGGAGTCGGCGACTCCCTGGCCAAGGCATCGTTTCTCGCCGGCCTGATATTTCGCACGGCGCTGCGCAAGAAGTACGAAGACAAAGCTGCGTCCGAAGTGCTCTTGAAAGCTAGCGGGCTGAAATGGACCCTCGAATACCCCGGGGCGTTGAACGACGGGGTCGGCGGCCGTTACACCGCGAGGGCGCTCGATGACGTCACGACGTTGCCGATGCTCCCCTCGACCTCTCGCGGAAACGTCGCCGACTTTCTCCTCCACTCCGCCTTAGAGGACACGTTCATCCGTCAGGTCGTCGTCGTCACCGACGCCAAATAGGTCGCCGCAGCGGCAACTGCCCAAGGGGCAGTTTCGGCGGCGGAACTCGCCGCGGATGCAGTCGCGGCGGCCGAAACGAAACCACCCGCGCGGCAACCGAACCGCGCGGGTGGTTTCGCCAAGCGTCCTTAAACGTCGTAGTACAGCGCGAATTCGTAGGGGTGCGGCCGGATCTGGACCGGCAGGATCTCGTTCTCGCGCTTGAAGTTGATCCACGTCTCGATGAGGTCGGGCGTGAAAACGCCGCCCTCGGTGAGGTATTCGTGGTCTTCTTCCAGCCGGTCGATCACCGCGGACAGCTGCGTGGGCGCCTGCGGGATGTTGGCGGCCTCTTCGGGCGGCAGCTCGTAGAGGTCCTTGTCGACCGGGGCCTGCGGCTCGATCTTGTTCTTGATGCCGTCCAGGCCGGCCATCAGCATGGCCGAGAACGCCAGGTACGGGTTGCCCGAGGAGTCGGGGCAACGGAACTCGAGGCGCTTGGCCTTCGGGTTGGTGCCGGTGATCGGGATCCGGACACAGGCCGAGCGGTTGCGCTGGCTGTAGACCAGGTTGATCGGGGCCTCGTAGCCGGGAACCAGACGCTTGTACGAGTTCACGGTGGGGTTGGTGAACGCCAGCAGCGACGGGGCGTGGTGCAGTAGGCCGCCGATGTAGTGGCGGGCGGTGTCCGACAGGCCGGCGTAACCGGTCTCGTCGTACATCAGCGGGCTGCCGTCCTTCCACAGCGACTGGTGGGTGTGCATGCCGGAGCCGTTGTCACCGAACAGCGGCTTGGGCATGAACGTGACGGTCTTGCCGTGCTGCCAGGCCGTGTTCTTGACGATGTACTTGTAGAGCATCATGTCGTCGGCCGCGTGCAGCAGCGTGTTGAACTTGTAGTTGATCTCGGCCTGGCCGCCGGTGCCCACCTCGTGGTGACCCTTTTCCAGGCTGAAGCCGGCGGTGATCAGGTTGGACAGCATCTTGTCGCGCAGGTCGACGTAGTGGTCGACGGGGGCGACGGGGAAGTAGCCGCCCTTGGGGCGGACCTTGTAGCCGCGGTTGGGGCTGCCGTCGAGCTCGTTGGGCGAGCCGGTGTTCCACCAACCCGAGATCGCGTCGATCTCGTAGAACGAGCCGTTGGTGCGCGAATCGAAGCTCACCGAGTCGAAGATGTAGAACTCGGCCTCGGCGCCGAAGTACGCGGTGTCGGCAACGCCGGTGCTGATCAGGTAGTTCTCGGCCTTACGGGCGATGTTGCGGGGGTCGCGCGAGTACGGCTCGAGGGTGAAGGGGTCGTGCACGAAGAAGTTCAGGTTCAGGGTCTTGGCTTCGCGGAACAGGTCGATCTGCGCCGTCGCGGGGTCGGGCAGGAGCAACATGTCCGATTCGTGAATGGACTGGAATCCGCGAATGGACGAGCCGTCGAATGCCAAGCCGTCCTCAAAAACGCTCTCGTCGAAAAACGAAATCGGAATGGTGAAGTGCTGCATGATGCCGGGCAAATCACAGAACCGCACGTCGACAAACTCGACGTTTTCGTCCTTCGCGAGTTTGAAGACGTCGTCGGGCGTCTTTTCCGTCACAGAGTGCTCCTTTACTTGGTGAGATCCGCGGCCTGACGCTAGGGAGCAGATGTTGCCCGTCAGTCAACCCGATGTTGCGCGCACGTTACGTGACCATGCCACACGCAAAAAGTGGCCGCTTTGGCGGCGGGTTCTATTGTGGGGCCATGGATCGCAAGATCGTATCTTTTCTGGTGGCAGAGCGCACCGTCCGCCCACCGTTCCGGACCCGGCCGTCGGTTTATTCGGACCCCGGTCCGCGGCGATGATGCCGGAATCGCGATCCGCCTACCCCGGTGAAAAGCTGGGATTGCCTGAGAGCGGGCCGGGCTCGCTGGCGCGGATGGGACGACGGCTGGGCGCGCTGACCATCGACTGGCTCATCGCGTTGGGGCTGGCGGCGCTGGCCATGCGGCTCGGGTGGTTACCCGAAGGGGCGCTGGCGACCGCCGAGCTGGTCGTCTGGTTCGTGCTGGGCGTGGTCTCGGTGCGACTGTTCGGCTTCACGCCCGGCCAGCTGGCGCTGGGTCTGCAGGTGGTGACGGTGGACGGGCGCGGGCTGGTCGGCACGGGCCGCGCGGTGGTGCGCGGCCTCCTCGTCGGCACCGTGGTCCCGGCGCTGTTCACCGACTGGGACGGTCGCGGGCTGCAGGATCGGCTGACCGCGACGGCCGTGGTGAGGCGCTGAGCGCCGAGTTCGACCCGCTGCGATTACTTGCGGCGCACCGTGCGCTGCACGCCGCGCATCTTGCCGGCGTTGGGCAGCGGACCCTTGGGCATGACGGCGGCCCCGGCCCGCGTCCCCAGCGCGGCCAACCGGGACTCCAGCGTGTCCATCTGCTTGACGGTGATGTTGGCCGGCAACCGGGTGAGATGGCGCTCCAGCTTGGCCAGGGGCACCTCGTCCTCGCCGTTGCCGACGATGATGTCGTAGATCGGCACGTCCCCGATCAGGCGGGCGGTGCGCTTCTTCTCCTGCGCCAGCAGTGGGCGCACCCGGGTCGCCGAGCCCTCGCCGACCAGGATCACGCCGGGACGGCCGATGACGCGGTGCACGGCGTCCAAGTGGCCGGTCGCGGCCACGCCGGGGGTCACCCGCCACTTGCCGCGCAGGTTGTCCAATGCCCATGCGGCCGCCCCGGTTTGGCCTTCGGCCTTGCGGTAGACGGACTTCTGGGCGCGGCGCCCGAAGACGATGAACGCGACCAGCGCGCCCAGCACCACGCCGAGCGGGATCAAGGTGATCATCGTCAGCCCGCCGGCCCAGAGCCCGACGCCCACCGAGACGCCCACGATCAGCACGAAGGCGCCGATCATGTACGGCAGCAGGCGCTTGTCCTCCTGGCGTTGCAGGTTGAACGCCTGCCACAACTGGGTGCGGCGCTCCCGCGCGGCGGCCTTGCGGGCGGCCTGCGCCTGCGCTCGGGCGGCCTTGTTCTCAGCGGCAGTGCGGGATTTAGCCATAGTCAAAGAATACGTAGCGCCCCGACGGTCACCGTGCCGCGGCGTCCGAGGCGCGGGCGGCGGCCGCTTGCTGATACAGCCGCCCCGCGCGATACGACGAGCGCACCAGCGGCCCCGACAGCACCCCGGAGAACCCCAGCTGCTCGGCGTGCTGCGCGAACTCGACGAATTCCTCCGGCTTCACCCACCGCTCGACGGGGTGATGCCGCGCCGAGGGCCGCAGGTACTGGGTGATGGTGATGATGTCGCAGCCGGCGTGACGCAGGTCGGCCAGGGCGGTGCGCACCTCGTCGGGGGTCTCGCCGAGGCCGAGGATGAGGTTGCTCTTGGTGACCAGCCCGGCGTCACGCGCCGCGGTGAGCACGTCCAGGCTGCGCTGGTAGGTGAAGGCCGGCCGGATGCGCTTGAAGATCCGCGGCACGGTTTCGACGTTGTGCGCCAACACTTCCGGGCGCGACTCGAACACCTCGGCCAGGCGGGCGGGCTCGCCGTTGAAGTCGGGGATCAACAGCTCGACGCCGGTCGACGGGTTGAGTTCCTTGATGGCGCGCACCGTCTCGGCGTAGAGCCACGCGCCGCCGTCGGGCAGGTCGTCGCGGGCCACGCCGGTGACCGTGGCGTAGCGCAGCCCCATCGTGCGCACGCTGTCGGCCACCCGCCGGGGCTCGTCGCGGTCCAGCTCGGCTGGCTTGCCGGTGTCGATCTGGCAGAAGTCGCAGCGACGGGTGCACTGGTCACCGCCGATCAGGAAGGTCGCCTCGCGGTCCTCCCAGCATTCGAAGATGTTGGGACACCCGGCCTCTTCGCAGACCGTGTGCAGGCCCTCGCGCCGGACCAGGCTCTTGAGCTCGGTGTATTCCGGGCCCATCTTGGCCCGCACCCTGATCCACGGCGGTTTGCGCTCGATCGGGGTTTCGGCGTTGCGCACCTCCAGGCGCAGCAGTTTGCGTCCCTCGGGTGCGACAGTCACATCGCTGATGCTACGCGCGCGGCGCTGTCGTGCTCGCGCACCGGCAGCACCCCGTCCAGGGCGTCGCAGACGGCGTCGGCGACGCTCGTGCGGATGTCGTCGACGGTCACCGGGCGGCGCAGTTCGGCCGACAACGACGTCACCCCGGCGTCGCTGATGCCGCACGGCACGATGGCGTTGAAGGCGCCCAGG
The DNA here is from genome assembly GCF_000276825.1 of Mycobacterium paraintracellulare. Lineage (NCBI taxonomy): Bacteria > Bacillati > Actinomycetota > Actinomycetes > Mycobacteriales > Mycobacteriaceae > Mycobacterium > Mycobacterium paraintracellulare. The sequence goes on from NC_016948.1 coordinate 2,238,381, forward strand.
TCGCAGTCGCAGTTGAGCGCGAACCCGTGCAGGGTGGTGGCGCGCGACACCCGCACGCCGATCGCCGCGACCTTGCGGTCGGGCCGGCCGTCGGTGCCCGGCACCCACACCCCGGACCGGCCCGGGACGCGGACCGTGTCCAGGCCCAGGTCGGCGCACACCTTGATCAGCGCTTCCTCCAGCCGCCGCACGTAGTTGACCACGTCGAGCGGTTCGATCAGGCCGATGATCGGATACCCGACCAGCTGACCGGGACCGTGCCAGGTGATCTTGCCGCCGCGATCGGTGTCGACGACGGGGGTGCCGTCGGCCGGTCGTTCGTGCGGCTCGGTGCGCCGTCCCGCGGTGTAGACCGCCGGGTGCTCGAGCAACAGCAGGGTGTCGGCGCCGCCCGCGGCGCGGGCGTCGGCCAGGTCGCGCTGCTGCTGCCAGGCCACGCGGTAGTCGACGGTTCCGAGCTGGCGGACGTCGATCAGGGACCGGCTGGACCGGATGGAATCGATCACCTTCGCGACGGTACTCGGCCCGCCCGCGCGAGGGCGACGCACGTGCCGCTAGTCGTGGTCTCGCCGGGCGGTGGCGTAGCCGAGCGCCTCACCAATCGTGTTGTGGTGGAACAGAAAACCGGCGCGCTCGAGCGCCGACGGGATGGCCCGCTGGCCCGTCAGCAGGCCTTCGTCGGCGAACTCCCCGAGCGCGGCCCGCACCGCGAACCCGGGCAGCATCAACGGCGTCGGACGGTTGACCGCCCGCCCGAACGCGGTGGTGAACTCGGCGTTGGTGACCGGCGCGGGCCCGGTCATGTTCACCGGCCCCGACAGCGCGGTGTTCGATATCGCGAACAGCAGCGCGCGCACTTCGTCCTCCAGCGTGATCCACGACATGTACTGCCGACCACTGCCCAGCCGGGCCCCGAGGCCCGTGCGGAACAGCGGCCGCAACCGCCCCAGCGCGCCACCGGCGGGGGAGAACACCAGCCCGGTGCGGGCCAGCACCACGCGGGCGCCGCCGTATTGGGCCGGCAGCGTGGCGGTCTCCCAGTCCTCGCACAGCCGGGCCAGGAAACCGCTTCCGGCACGGTCGTTTTCGTCGACCACGCGGTCCTTGGTGTTTCCGTAGAAACCCACCGCGCTGGCGTTGACCAGGGTCGCCACCCCGGCGTCGGCGACCGCGTGCGCCAGGACTTCGGTGGGGGCGATGCGGCTGTCGCGCAGGCTCTGCTTGAAGGCGCCCGACCAGCGGCGCTTGCCGATGTTGACGCCGCACAGGTTGACGACGGCGTCGACGTCGCCCAGCGTGTCGGGGTCGAGGTCGCCGCTCTCGGGGTTCCAGTGCACCTCGTCGGCGTTGCTCGGCGCGCGACGTACGATGCGCAGCACGCGGTGGTCGGCGGCCCGCAGGGCCGCGGTGAGGGCGGAGCCGATCAGGCCGGACGACCCTGCGACCGCGACGACGAACTTTTGACCAGCCACGTTCGCGCTCAGAGCCCGAGGTCGGCCTCGAACGCTCCCTCTTCGAGCCGGTGCTTGATGGTGGTCAGGAACCGCCCGGCATCCGCGCCGTCGATCAGCCGGTGGTCATAGGTCAGCGGCAGGTAGCAGATCGATCGGACACCGATCGATTCGTTGCCGAATTCGTCGACGATCACCCGGGGGCGTTTGACGATGGCGCCGGTGCCCAGCATCGCGGCCTGCGGCGGGACCAGGATCGGGGTGTCGAACAGCGCCCCCTGGCTGCCGATGTTGGTGATCGTGAACGTGCCGCCCGAGAGCTCGTCGGGTTTCAGGTTGCCCGAGCGGGCGCGCGCGGCGATGTCGGCGATCGCCCTGGCCAGCCCGGCCAGCGACAGGTCGCCGGCGTTGTGCACGACGGGGGAGAGCAGACCCTGTTCGGTGTCGACCGCGAAGCCGAGGTGCTCGGCGTCGAAGTAGGTGATCTCCTTGGTTTCCTCGTTGTAGCTCGCGTTCACGTTCGGGTGGATCTTGAGGGCGTCGATCACCGCGCGGGCGATGAACGGCAGGAAGGTCAGGTTGACGCCTTCGCGTTCGGCGAACGCCGCCTTGGCCCTGGCCCGCAACCCGACCAGCCTGGTCATGTCGACCTCGTGGGTCTGGGTGAGTTGGGCTGTGGCCTGCAGGGATTCGCGCGTCTTGTTGGCGGTGATCTGACGGATCCGGCTGGCCTTCTGGGTGGTGCCGCGCAGGTGCGCCAGCGCCGGCGCCGGGGTGGGCGCGGGAGCGGCCTTGCGGGCCTCGCCGGCAGCGGGGGTGGGAGCAGCAGCGGCGGCGGGCGCCTTGTCGGCCTGCTGCTTGCGCTCGGCGGCCGCCAGCACGTCTTGCTTGCGGATGCGGCCGCCCACTCCGGTGCCGGTGACCGAACTGAGGTCGATGTTGTTCTCGGCGGCCAGTTTTCGCACCAGCGGCGTCACGTAGGGGGTGCCGTCGCCGCTCGCGTCCGCCGGCTGGGCCTGTGCGGGTTGGGCTTTCGGCTCGGGTGCCGCCTTCGGTTGCGGTGCGGGGGCCGGCGTCGGTTCGGGCTTCGGCTGCGCCTGGGGCTGGGGCTGTGGTTGTGGTTGCGGTTGTGGCGCGGGTTCCGGCTTGGGTTCGGCCTTGGGCGCGGGCGGCGGCTGCGGCGCGGCGGGGGCGGCGGCCTCGGAACCGCTGCCGATGCGGGCCAGCTCGCCGCCGACGGGCACGGTGGCGTCTTCCTCGGCGGTGATGCTGATCAGCACACCGGCCACCGGCGACGGGATCTCGGTGTCCACCTTGTCGGTGGACACCTCGACAAGCGCGTCGTCGACCTGGACCGAATCGCCGACCTTCTTGAGCCAGCGGGTCACGGTGCCCTCGGTCACCGACTCACCCAGTTCGGGCATCAGCACCGGGGTGGCGTCGCCGCCGCCGGAGCTCTGCTGGGCCGGCTGCGGCTCGGGCTGGGCCTGGGGCTGCGGCTCGGGCTCGGGTTGCGCCTCGGGCTGGGCGGGGGGCGCCGACTGCGCCTGCGGCTCTTGCTGGCTCGGCGCCTGGGATCCGCCGTCCTCGTCGCCGATCACGGCCAGCTCGCCGCCGACCTCGACGGTGTCGTCTTCCTGGGCGACGATCTTGGTCAGCACACCCGCGGCCGGCGACGGGATTTCGGTGTCGACCTTGTCGGTCGACACCTCGACGAGCGGCTCGTCGAGTTCGACCGTGTCGCCTTCCTGCTTGAGCCAGCGGGTGACCGTCCCCTCGGTGACGCTCTCACCGAGTGCCGGCATCTGGACGGAGAAGGCCATCTTTTCTGACTCCTCGATCGCTCGTGGGTCGGGGCGGGTCGTGCAGCTCGCTTGTGGAAGGCGAAGTAGCAATCCAAAACTATCCTGTCACTGCGGCCGCGCCGGCACGCAGCCAGGGCAGATACCGCGCGCTGGCCGGGTGACCCCGATCACGCTTGCTACCGTGTGGCCACGGCAGCCAGAGCGGGAGGTCCGATGCCGCCATCACAACAACTACCCCGGCATTTCGTCGACAGCGCGGACGGCGCGCGCATCGCCGTCTACGAAGAGGGCAACCGCGAGGGCCCCACCGTGGTGCTGGTGCACGGCTTTCCCGACTCGCACGTGCTGTGGGACGGGGTCGTGCCGCTGCTGGCCGAGCGGTTCCGGATCATCCGCTACGACAACCGCGGCGTCGGCCTGTCCTCGGTGCCCAAGCCGGTATCCGCCTACAGCATGGATCGCTTCGCCGACGACTTCGCGGCGGTGACCGGCGAGCTGAGCCCGGGCGCGCCCGTGCATGTGCTGGCCCACGACTGGGGCTCGGTGGGGGTGTGGCACTACCTCAAGCGCCCCGGCGCGGGTGACCGGGTGGCCACGTTCACGTCGGTGTCCGGACCCGCTCAGGACCAACTGGTCGACTACATCTTCACGGGCCTGCGCGCGCCGTGGCGTCCGCGTACTTTCCTCCGGGCGCTCAGCCAGGCGCTGCGGTTCACGTACATGCTGCTGTTCTCGATCCCGGTGCTGGCGCCGTTGTTCCTGCGGCTGACGCTGTCGGTGCCGGCGCTGCGCCGCAACGCGGTCGACAACATTCCCGTCGAGCAGATCCATCATTCCGACAAGCTCGCGCGCGACGCCGCCCAGTCCGTGAAAACCTATCCCGCCAACTACTTTCGCTCGTTCTCCGGTCGCAAGGGCGGCGTCGCGGTCATCGACGTGCCGGTGCAGCTGATCGTCAACACCAGGGACAAGTACGTGCGGCCGTACGGGTACGACCACACCCCGCGCTTCGTGCCGCGGCTGTGGCGCCGCGACATCCGGGCCGGTCACTTCTCCCCGATGTCGCACCCGCAGGTGATGGCGGCGGCGGTGCACGACTTCGCCGACCTGACCGAGGGCAAGCAGCCCAGCCGCGCCCTGTTGCGCGCGCAAATCGGGCGCCCGCGCGGATCGTTCGGCGACACCCTGGTGTCGGTCACCGGCGCCGGCAGCGGCATCGGGCGCGAGACCGCGTTCGCGTTCGCGCGCGAGGGCGCCGAGGTGGTGATCAGCGACATCGACGAGGCGGCCGTCAAGGCCACCGCCGCCGAGATCGCCACCCGCGGCGGCGTCGCGCACGCCTACGTGCTCGACGTGTCCGACGCGCAGGCGGTGGAGGCGTTCGCCGAGCGGGTCAGCGCCGAGCACGGCGTACCCGACATCGTGGTCAACAACGCCGGCATCGGGCAGGCGGGCGGGTTCCTGGACACCCCGGCCGAGCAGTTCGACCGGGTGCTCGACGTCAACCTCGGCGGGGTGGTCAATGGCTGCCGCTCGTTCGGGCGGCGGATGGTGGAGCGCGGCACCGGCGGCCACATCGTCAACGTGTCGTCGATGGCCGCCTACGCCCCGCTGCAGTCGCTGAGCGCGTACTGCACGTCGAAGGCGGCCACCTACATGTTCTCGGACTGCCTGCGCGCCGAACTCGACACCGCCGGCGTCGGCCTGACCACGATCTGTCCCGGCGTCATCGACACGAACATCATCAAGACCACCCGCTTCGACGCGCCCGCGGGAAAGCTGGCCGAGGCCGTCGACGGGCGCCGCGGGCAGCTGGGCACGATGTTCGCGCTGCGGCGCTACGGCCCCGACAAGGTCGCCAACGCGATCCTGTCGTCGGTCAGGAAGAAGAAACCGATCCGCCCGGTCGCGCCGGAAGCCTATGCGCTGTACGGACTTTCGCGGGTGGCGCCGCAGGGTCTGCGCAACGCCGCGCGGATGCGGGTGATCTGAGGCGATTACGGGCCCGTGGCCGCGCCGCGGCGCCCGGTCAGCAGGGTGGCGCCGATCGCGATGACGCCGAGCACGGCCAGCGGGATGGCCCACGCCCGGCGGCCACCCACCGACGACTGGCACTGCGCGACAAAGTCGGTGTGCGGGACGATCTGGTTGAGGATCGGGATATTCGCGCCATTGCTGTTGTTCGCGCTTCTGGCCTCGGAGAGATCCGTCGCGACGGCGTTGCCGCACCCCACCGAGTGGCCATTGCTGTCGGTGACCGACACCGGCGCCAACAAACCGATGACCCCGGCCAGCAACAGCACCGCGCCCACACCGATGATCAACCGCCGCGCCGTCATGGTCCGCCTTTCTCGCCATTTCCTGCCGGGGATTACGACCGCTTGCAGATTAACCGGAGCGAAGCGCCGATAAACCCGGACGGATACAGCGCCCGTGGGTGGGTATCCCGCCGCAGTAGTCACGAGCGGAAAGGATGTGCGGTGATCACTGCGACGCGAGAGGTGCCCGTCCCGTGCGAGCGGGTGTGGGAGGTGCTTGCGCAGGGCTGGACCTACACCCAGTGGGTGGTCGGCAACAGCCGCATGCGCGCCGTGGATCCGAACTGGCCGGAGGCCGGCTCCTCGATCAGGCATTCCATCGGGATCTGGCCGCTGGTGATCGACGACGCCACCATCGTGGAGGAAAGCGAACCGCCGCACAGGCTGGTGTTGTGCGCCCGCCTGGGGCCGATGGGCGCCGCGCGGATCACGATGCTGCTGCACGAGATTCCGCAGGGGTGCCGGATCGAAATGATCGAGGTGCCGGTCGAGGGACCGATGAGCCTCGTTCCCGATTCGGTCGCGTTGGCCGCGGCCTACCCGCGTAACAAGGAGTGCCTGTTGCGGCTGGCGGCACTAGCGGAACGTCTGGAGCCGAGCCAGGTGAAGTGACCGTGCACGACGCTGCCGACGCGGTCGTCATCGGTGCCGGGCACCACGGGCTGGTTGCCGCCGCGATGCTGGCCGACGCGGGGTGGGACGTGCTGGTGCTGGAGGCCCAGCCGGAGCCCGGCGGCGCGGTGCGCAGCGCCGAGTTGACCCCGGGCTACATCACCGACCTGTTCAGCTCGTACTACCCGATGACGGTGGCCTCGCCCGCGATCGCCGCGCTGCGGCTCGAGGACCACGGCCTGCGATGGTCACACGCGCCCGCGGTGGTGGGCCACCCCCGCGGCGCCGCCGACGACGACCCGCCCATCATCTACCGCGACCCGGCTCGCACCGCCGCGGAATTCGCGCGCCGCGAGCCCGCCGACGGCGAAAACTGGTGGCGCGTCGTGAAGTTGTGGGAGCGCATCAAGGCGCCCCTGCTCGACGCCATGCTGGCGCCGTTCCCACCTGTGCGCCCGCTGCTGCGGCTGCTGGCCGAACTCGGTACGTCGGAAGCGATCCGGGTCGCGCGCCTGCTGGTGCAGCCGGCCAACACCATGGCGAGCGAGCTGTTCGCCGGGGAGGCACCGCGAGTCTTGTTGTTGGGCAACGCCATGCACGCCGACGCCCCGCCCGATGCGCCGATCAGTGGCGCCATGGGCTTTTTGATGACGATGCTGGCCCAGGACTGCGGCTGGCCGGTGCCGGTCGGCGGGTCGGGTCAGCTAACGGCCGCGCTGGTCAGCCGTGCCCGCTCCGCCGGCGCGCGAATCGAGTGCAACGAGAACGTTTCTCGCATCGAGGTGCGGGGCGGCCGGGCGGTCGCGGTGACGACGGCCGGAGGGCGCACGGTGCGGGCGCGTCGGGCGGTGGTGGCCGACGTGACGGCGCCGCGACTGTTCTGCGACATGCTGCCCGCCGACGCGGTGCCGCCCAAGGTGCGGCGCGACCTCGAGCACTTCGCGTGGGATCCGCCGGTGGTCAAGGTGAATTATGCGCTGCGCGAGCCGGTTCCGTGGCGGGCGCAACGGCTGCGCGGGGTGGGCACCGTGCACCTCGGGGCCGACGGCGACGGGCTGGTGCGCTGGATGGCCGACCTGAACACCAAGACGGTGCCCGATCATCCGTTCATGTTGCTGGGGCAGACCACCACCGCCGACCCCACCCGGTCGCCGCCGGGCACCGAAAGTGTGTGGGCGTACACGCATTTGCCCCGCAATGTCGCCGACGACTCCTCTGCCGAGCGCCTCGCCGGCTCGGTTGACCGGGTCATCGAGGAGCATGCGCCCGGCTTCGGCGCGGCGGTGATCGACCGGTTCGTGCAGCGGCCGTCGGACCTGGAGGCCAGCGACGCCAACCTGCACCTGGGCGCGCTCAACGGCGGCACCGCGCAGCTTCAGCAGATGCTGATCTTTCGACCGGCGGCCGGGATGGGCCGGGCCGAAACCCCGGTCGACGGGCTGTATCTGGGCAGCGCGTCGGCCACCCCGGGCGGTTCGGTGCACGGCGCCTGCGGGCGCAACGCGGCCAACGCGGCGCTGGCCGCGGGCGGGGTCAGCGGCTGGCCGCGGCGCAGGCTGACCCGCGCCGCGATGTCGCTGCTGACGAAATAGTCTGTGCGTCAGCCGTTTTCGGCGATGTCCTCGAGGACCGCGAACATGGTGCGGACCGGAACGCCGGTGGCGCCCTTGGGCGAATACCCCCACGGCCCGCCGGTGTTGTAGGCCGGGCCGGCCACGTCGATGTGCGCCCAGCCCACGCCGTCGGCGACGAACTCGCGCAGGAACACGCCCGCCACCAGCATGCCGGCGAAGCGCTGCCCGCTGATATTCGACAGGTCGGCCACCGTGGACTTCAGGTCCTCCTTGAGTTCGTCGGGCAGCGGCATCGGCCAACCGTTTTCGCCGACCCGCTGCGAGATCGCGGCCACGCGGTCGCGGAACTCGTCGCTGCCCATCACCCCGGGGATCCGGCTGCCCAGCGCCACCGTCTGCGCGCCGGTCAGCGTGGACGTCTCGATCAGGTAGTCCGGGTTGTCCTCGCAGGCGCGCACGATGGCGTCGGCCAGGATCAGCCGGCCCTCGGCGTCGGTGTTCTGCACCTCGACGGTGGTGCCGCCGTACTGCGTCAGCACGTCACCCGGGCGCTGCGCCGTCGCCGACGGCATGTTCTCGGCCATCGGCACGGTGGCGATCACGTCGATGGGCAGCTGCAGCTGCGCGGCCAGCGTGACCGTCGCGATGACCGCCGCGGCCCCGCCCATATCCGAGGTCATGTGGTGCATCCCGGCCGCCGGCTTGATCGAGATGCCGCCGGTGTCGAACGTGACGCCCTTGCCCACCAGGGCGACTCGCTTCGCCTGCTTGGACCGCTTGGCCAGTTTCGCGCCCCGGTGGGTCAGCCGCACCAGCCGCGGCGGCCGCGACGACCCCTGGCCGACGCCGATGATCCCGCCGTAACCGCCCTTGCGCAGCGCCTTGTCGTCGAGCACCTCGACCTCGAGCCCCACCGACTCGCCCAAAGCCCTTGCGCGCTTGGCGAATTCGTCAGGGAACAGGTGGCTCGGCGGGGTGTTGACGAAGTCGCGGGCGGTGGCGACCGCGGTCGCGACGGCCGCACCGTGCGCGGCCTCATTCTTGGCGTCCTTGGCGGTGGCGAGCACCGTGATCTTGCCCAGCCCTTTGTCTTTGGGTGCGGACTTGGGGCTGCGGAAGTCGGTGAACCGGTAGCTGCCCAGGATCAGGCCCTCGACGGCGGCCGAGACGACGCCGTCACCGGGCAGCTCGCCCAGCGTGGTGATCACGGCCGCGGTGCTGCCCAGCGACCGCGCGGCCACCCCGGCGGCGCGGCGGACCGTGTCGGCCGGCCACTCCGGCCGCGGCTTGCCCAGCCCGATCGTCAGCACGCTGGACACCGGCAGCGAACCCACCACCAGCCGGTGCACCTGGTCGGCGCCGCCGGTGGCCTCCAGCGCGCGCAGCCCGGACTCGATCTCGGCGACCGCATCCGAGGACAGGAACGGCCCGGCCTCGGTGACGGCCGCGCCCGGCTTGTCGTCGTCGCCGGTCGAGACGACGGGCACGATCAGCACGGTGGACGCGGCGGCGCGCCGGGGCAGCGAGGAGGCGACAGTGACAGCGGGGGAGGCGTAACCGGGTTCTGTGCTCATCCGCATCACCCTAACGGGCCGCCCGTCGCGGCCCCTTAGGGTGAAGAGTCGTGAGCAACGAAGCCGACCTTCTGCACGGACCGTTAGAAGACCGTCACCGCGACCTGGGTGCCAGCTTCGCCGAGTTCGGCGGCTGGTTGATGCCGGTGTCGTATGCGGGCACGGTCAGCGAGCACAACGCGACGCGCAACGCGGTCGGCCTGTTCGACGTCAGCCACCTGGGCAAGGCGTTGGTGCGCGGGCCGGGCGCCGCGCGGTTCGTCAACGCCGCGCTCACCAACGACCTGAACCGGATCGGGCCCGGCAAGGCGCAATACACCCTGTGCTGCACCGAATCCGGCGGGGTCGTCGACGATTTGATCGCTTACTACGTCGACGACGACGAGATCTTTCTGGTGCCCAACGCCGCCAACACCGCGGCCGTGGTCGACGCGCTACAGGCGGCCGCGCCACCCGAACTGACCATCACCAACCTGCATCGCTCCTATGCGGTGCTGGCCGTGCAGGGCCCGCGCTCGGCCGACGTGCTCGGCGAGCTGGGCCTGCCCACCGACATGGATTACATGGCCTACGCCGACACCTCGTATTCCGGGGTACCGGTGCGGGTCTGCCGCACCGGCTACACCGGCGAGCACGGCTACGAGCTGCTGCCGCCGTGGGAGTCCGCCGGTGTGGTGTTCGACGCGCTGGCCGCCGCGGTCAAGGCGGCCGGCGGCGAGCCGGCCGGCTTGGGCGCCCGCGACACGCTGCGCACCGAGATGGGCTATCCACTGCACGGGCACGAACTGTCGCTCGACATTTCCCCGCTGCAGGCCCGCTGCGGCTGGGCGATCGGCTGGAAGAAGGAGGCGTTCTTCGGCCGCGACGCCCTGCTGGCCGAGAAGGAGGCGGGGCCGCGGCGGCTGCTGCGCGGGCTGCGGATGACCGGCCGCGGGGTGCTGCGCGCCGGGCAGACCGTGCTGGCCGGCGACACCCCGGTCGGGGTGACCACCTCGGGCACCTTCTCCCCGACGCTGCAGGCCGGCATCGCGCTGGCGCTCGTCGACACCGACGCCGGGGTCGAGGACGGCCAGGAGATCACCGTCGACGTCCGCGGCCGTCTCGCCGCCTGCGAAGTCGTGCGCCCGCCGTTCGTCGCGGTGAAAACCCGCTAGCCACGCCGCCCGCGCGGGCGAAATCCGATTCGGCGGGCGGATATACAATCGGCGGATGACCAGTGGCTCCCTCGAGTTCACGGTTTCGCGCTCGACACGTCCGGCGACCGACACCGAACGCGAAACCATCCTGGCCGAGCCGGGTTTCGGTAAATACTTCACCGACCACATGGTGGCGATCGAGTACGACGAGGGCCGGGGCTGGCACGACGCGCGCGTCATCCCCTACGGCCCGATCGAGTTGGACCCGTCGGCGCTCGTGCTGCACTACGCCCAGGAAATCTTCGAGGGCCTCAAGGCGTACCGCTGGGCGGACGGCTCGATCGTCTCGTTTCGCGCCGAGGCCAACGCCGCCCGGCTGCGTTCGTCGGCGCGGCGGCTGGCGATTCCCGAACTGCCCGAAGAGCTGTTCATGGAATCCTTGCGCCAGCTCATCGCCGTCGACAACGCCTGGGTCCCGTCCGCCGGTGGGGAAGAGGCGCTGTATCTGCGCCCGTTCGTCATCGCCACCGAGCCCGGTCTGGGCGTGCGGCCCTCCCGGCAATACCGCTACCTGCTGATCGCCTCGCCGGCCGGCGCCTACTTCAAGGGCGGCATCAACCCCGTCACGGTCTGGGTGTCGACGGAGTACGTGCGGGCCAGCCCCGGCGGCACCGGCGCGGCCAAGTTCGGCGGCAACTACGCCGCCTCGCTGTCCGCCCAGGCCGAAGCCGCGGCCCACGACTGCGACCAGGTGGTGTGGCTGGACGCCGTCGAGCGACGCTTCGTCGAGGAGATGGGCGGCATGAACATCTTCTTCGTGTTCGGCAGCGGCGGGTCGGCGCGGCTGGTCACCCCGGAACTGTCCGGCTCACTGCTACCCGGGATCACGCGGGATTCATTGCTGCAGTTGGCCATTGACGCCGGGTTCTCCGTCGAGGAACGCAAGATCGACATCGACGAGTGGCAGAAGAAGGCCGCCGCCGGCGAGATCACCGAGGTGTTCGCCTGCGGCACCGCCGCGGTCATCACACCCGTCTCCCACGTCAAGTACGGCGACGCCGAATTCACCATCGCCGACGGCCAATCCGGCGAGGTGACGATGGCGTTGCGCGACACGCTCACCGGGATTCAGCGGGGCACCTTCGCCGACACCCACGGCTGGATGGCCCGGCTCGGGTAGGCAGCTCGGGTAGCCGCCCGATCGCCCGGCCAGTCGGGCGCTCGGGTGTCGGCGCCCGGCTGGCCGGGCGCTCGGCGCGTTAGAACCGCACCAGGGCCGCGAGCGCCACCGCGCACACCGTCGTCGTCAGCTCGATCGCGGCGCCCAGCACGTCGCCGGTGATCCCGCCGAAGCGGCGCGCGCAGTGCCGCACCAGGACCGCGCCGCAGCCCAGGCCCAGCAACGCCGCCGCCGGTCCGTGCCACGGCCGCGGCCCGGCCGCCAGTGAAATCGCCAGCAGCACCGCGACCCAGGCCGTCACCACCGCCGTCGGCTGGCTGCCGGCGACCGCGGCACCCAGCGCGCTGCCCTCGGCGGCCGGCACCGCGCGGTGACCGGCCAGCACCGCGGCGACCCGCCCGGCGAACACCGCCACGGCGATCCCGACGACGCCGCGCACCCCGCCGCCCGCGCCCAGCGCCGAGAACGCCAGCCCCTGCAGCAGCACCACGACGACGACGGCGGCCACCCCGAACGGCCCGGTCGATCCCTCCCGCATCACCGCCAGCGCCCGCTGCGGCGGCCCGTAGCAGCCCAGGCCGTCGGCGGTGTCGGCGACACCGTCGACGTGTAGGCCACGCGTGATCAGCAGCAGCACCACGACCGCAAGCACCCCCGCCAGCGGGGTGCACCGGCCGAAGGCCAGCTCCGCGCCCCAGGTGATGGCCGCGGCCAACGCCCCCAGGCCCGCGCCCACCACCGGAAGCGCCGTCAGGGCGCCGCGGCCCATCGGCGCGGTCCGCGCACCCGGGACGGGCAGCACCGTCCCGAACGCGAAAGCCGTTGCCAGCGAACGGATCACGATGGGGGAGCGGCCTGGTCGGGGCGGTTGGACACGCCGGCCTCGGTGAACGTGGCCATCGACGACAGGGCGGCCACCGCGGCGCGCAGCACCGGCACCGCCAGCGCGGCGCCGGTTCCCTCGCCCAGCCGCATGCGCAGGTCGAGGATCGGCTCCAGATCCAGTGCCGTGAGCGCCAACGCGTGGCCCGGCTCGGTGGACCGGTGACCGGCCTGCCACCACATCCGGGCGCCGGGAGCCAGGTGCTCGGCGACCAGCGCGGCCGCCGTCACCGCCATGCCGTCGAGCAGCAGCGGCGTGCGCCGCACCGCGGCCTGCGCGCAAAAGCCCGCCATCGCCGCCAGATCCGCCCCGCCCGCGCAGCGCAGCAGCGCGACCGGGTCCGGCAGCACCTGCCGCGCGCGGAACAGGGCGTCGCGCACCGCGGCGGTCTTGCGTCCCCACCCCGCGTCGTCGATCCCGGTGCCGAAGCCCACCACCACGACCGGCTCGGCGTTGGTCAAAGCCGCCACCAAAACCGCTGCGGCCGTGGTGTTTCCGATGCCCATGTCGCCGGCGATCAGCAGATCCGCGCCCGCGTCGACCTCCTCGTCGGCGATGGCGGCGCCGGCGGCCAGGGCCCGCTCGGTCTCCTCGTCGCTCAACGCGTCCTGCACCGCGATGTCGCCGCTGCCGCGCCGCACCTTGTGGGCGCCGATCGGTGGACTGAGCGCCTCGGCGTCGACCGCCAGGTCCGCGACGCGCACGCTCGCCCCGGCGATGCCGGTCAGCGCGTTGATCGCTGCCCCGCCGGCGTCGATGTTGGCGACCATCTGCGCGGTCACCTCCGGCGGGTACGCCGACACCCCCGAGCGGGCGACGCCGTGGTCACCGGCGAACACCACCACCCGGGCGCGCTCGAACTGTCGCGGGGGGCATTGCCCCTGGCACGACGCGATCCACACCGACAGGTCCTCGAGGCGGCCCAGCGCGCCGCGCGGCTTGGTGAGGGCGTCCTGGCGCGCGCGGGCGGCGGCCGCGGCGCCCGCGTCGGGCGGTGACACGACGGCGAATTCCATTAGGCCCCCGACGGTTTGATCGGCACCGCCTGCCCGGCCACCACCAGCACCACCCGATCGCACAGCCGGGCGAGGCGCTGGTTGAGGCCGCCGAGTTCGTCGGCGAACCGGCGCCCGGCGGCGGTGGCGGGCACGACGGTCAGCCCGACTTCCGGGCTGACCAGCACCAGTGTGGAGGCGAAGCCCTCGACCGCGGACAGCACGTCGTCGACCGGCGCCGCCACCGAGCCGCCCTCCCATGCGTTCTCGCGGTCCATCGCGCCGGCCAGCCAGGTGCCGAGATCGTCGACCAGGGTGGGGGTGTCCGCGGATTGGCGCAATTGCGTTGCGATGTCGCAGGCTTCGATCGTCGACCAATGCGCGGGCCGGCGCTCACGATGCTCGGCGACCCGGTGCGCCCAGGCCGCGTCGTCGGCACCGGCCGGCCCGGGAGCCAGGTAATGGACCGGCCGGCCGGGCGGCAACCCCGCGGCGATGGCGTCCTCCGCCCACCGTGACTTGCCTGACCTGATCCCGCCGAGCACCAGGGTGCGCACCGGCGTCAGCCGGCCTTCGGGTAACGGTTATTCGACACTGGCGCCATGCTTGACCTGGGGCCGCGGCGCCCGCAGCCGGCGCATCTGGGAGGCGCGGCCGGCGGCGTAAAGGCCTAGCTTCCAACGGCTTTCGGTGTTGTCGGGGAATTTCGCGTCGACCAGCTTGCTGACTTTGCGGCCCAGGATCAGGCCGTCGACGCTCATCACCGCCATCAGCGCCAGCATCGCCGGGGAAATCCAGAGCTGCAGCTGCGGGACGCCGAACATGACGAACATCAAAAACAGGGTCGACGGCATGAACAGGCCCAGCAGGTTGCGCCGGGAATCCACCACGTCGCGCACGTAGCGTCGGATCGGGCCCTGGTCGCGCGGCAGCAGGTAGCCCTCTTCGCCGGCCATCATGCGATTGCGGCGCTCCGACATGCGCGCGCGGTTGGCGGTCTTTTCGGCGCGGCGCTCCTCGCGGCTGAGCTTGGGGCCGGCCAGCGATTTGCGCCGGGCCCGCGCCTCGGCGGAGGTCATGGGTGCGGGCGCGACGGGGCCCTTCTTCGCGTTCCGGCGGGCCTCGTTGCGCTTGGGCGTGGGGCGCCCCTTGGGTCCGGTCCGGCGGGGTGCGGCGTCCGGGCCGCCAGCAACGTCGGAGGCGGCCGACACGGCCACGGTTTCGTCGAGGTCGGTGTCCTGGCCCTTCTTGCGACCCAAAAGCTTCACAGGGGCCAGGTTACTTCGCGGATGACGCGCGCCGGAATTCGCCTGGAATGCCTTGCTATTAGACCTGCGTTAGTGCCGCACTTGGCCCTACTCTTACACGTGATGAATGGCTGCCTTTGATGGACGACGGGTCGATGGCCTCGGATGATGCTGCCCCCGGCCTGGCGCCCGGCCGCCTTCAGCTACCCGCGATGCAGGTTTTGGTGGCCCCGGACTGTTACGCCGACAGCATGTCCGCCCTGGAAGCCTCCGCCGCCATCGCGACGGGCTGGACACGGTCGCGTCCGGGCGACCGGTTCATCGTCGCGCCGCAGTCCGACGGTGGGCCCGGCTTCGTCGAGGTGTTGGCCAGCCGGCTGGGGGAGATGCGGCGATTGCGGGTGTCGGGGCCGCTAAAGGCCATGGTGGAGGCCGAATGGGTCTTCGATCCCGGGTCGGCGACCGCATACCTGGAGTGCGCCCAGGCCTGCGGTTTGGCGCTGCTCGGCGGTCCGCCCACCCCAGAGACCGCGATGGCGGCCCACAGCAAAGGCGTGGGGCAGCTGATCGCCGAGGCGCTGCGGGTGGGGGCGACGCGGATCGTCGTCGGGTTGGGTGGCAGTGCGTGCACCGACGGCGGCCAGGGCATGAT
This sequence comes from Mycobacterium paraintracellulare, assembly GCF_000276825.1. Taxonomy (NCBI): domain Bacteria; kingdom Bacillati; phylum Actinomycetota; class Actinomycetes; order Mycobacteriales; family Mycobacteriaceae; genus Mycobacterium; species Mycobacterium paraintracellulare. Next base: position 2,253,808 of record NC_016948.1, read on the forward strand.
CGCCGAGTTGGGCGGCCTGGACACCGCCCGCCGCCAACTGGGCAACGTGGAGCTGATCGCCGCCTCCGACACCGAATACCCCCTGCTCGGTCCGTGGGGAGCGGCCCGAGTGTTCGGGCCGCAGAAGGGCGCCGACACGGCCACCGTCGCGGCGCTGGAAGTTCGGCTGCAGGCCTGGGCGCTCATTTTGGAGGCGGTGGCCGGGCGCGACGTGAGCGCCGAACCGGGCGCGGGCGCCGCCGGCGGCATCGGCGCCGGGCTGCTCGCGCTCGGCGGGCGGTGTGAGTCCGGGGCCGCCATCATCGCCGAACACACCCGGCTTTCCGACGATCTCGACACGGCGGAGTTGATCGTCACCGGCGAGGGCCGCTTCGACGAGCAGTCCCTGCACGGGAAGGTGGTGGGCTTTCTGGCCGACGCGGCCCGGCCGCGGGGCATCCCGGTGGTGGTCCTGGCCGGCCAGGTCGATCTGGACAACGCGACGGTGCGCTCGTCGGGGATCATGGCCGCGTTGTCGATCGCCGAGCACGCAGGATCGGTGCGGCTGGCCCAGGCCGACGCCGCCAATCAGCTCATGGGTCTGGCCTCCGTTGTGGCGGCGCGACTCGGGAATAGCGGTCCTGCAAGGTACCGTTGATGGTGTGGACTTTCCGGCAGTCCGGCGGCGCCGGGCGTGATCGGTCCCCGCTCAACAAATGAGGCATGTAGGAGAAGCAATGACGGTGCAAAACGAGTCGAACGCCAAGACCCACGGCGTGATCCTGACTGAGGCCGCCGCCACCAAGGCCAAGTCGCTGCTGGACCAGGAGGGTCGCGACGACCTGGCGCTGCGCATCGCGGTCCAGCCGGGCGGGTGCGCTGGGCTGCGCTACAACCTCTTCTTCGACGACCGGTCGCTGGACGGCGACCTGATCGCGGAGTTCGGGGGTGTGACCCTGACGGTGGACCGGATGAGCGCGCCCTACGTCGAGGGCGCGTCCATCGACTTTGTGGACACCATCGAAAAGCAGGGGTTCACCATCGACAACCCCAACGCCGGCGGGTCGTGCGCCTGCGGCGACTCGTTCAACTGATTTCACCGCGAGACTGCGACTACCGACGCGTTCCCCGAGTAGGGCCGTCGGCGGTTGCGGTCTCGCGGCAAGAAAAGCTCTAGTACGAGCCCCCGGTGCGCAGCACGTATGAGCACACCATGATCTGGCCGCGCTGGAAGAGCAGCTGCGCGATGCCCTGCACCTGCCCGCGCATGGGTCCCCCGCTCACCGGCGACACCCGCATGGTGAACAAAGCCTGAGCCTGGTACTGCGACAGGTACACGATCTTGTCGATCGAGGTGATCTCCACCTCGGAGAACTGCTTGCGGAATGCGTCGCTGCTGAGCTTGGCCAGCGCCTGGTCGGATCGCTTGTCCTGGACGGCGTCGTAGAGGCCGCACAGCGCGTTCCGGGCGATCTCGTTGATGTCGCGGTGCTCGAGCGCGTCCAGGTATCCCTGAATCGCCGTCTTCGCCGCGCCCTCGGAGAACGTGGTGCCGGTGTTGGCCCCGTTGGTGCGCACCCCGTAGACGATGGCCACCGTCATCACCGCGACGAGCGCGATGGCCAGCGCCACGCCGACGATCAGCCGCCGCCTGGAGCGTGGCGGCGGATACGGCGCCGGCCCCGGGGGCGGCCCGGCATAATTGCCCGAAGGGGGTCCCGCCTGCGGAGCCGGGGTGAAGCCCGGGCCGCCGGTGGCGGGGTCATCGGGGAACTCGAGTGGCTCGGATTCGCGTGGGGGCTCGTGTCCGCTCGGTCCGTTGCCGCCGCCAGCGTGGTTCGGCGAGTGCGGGCCTGCCATCGTGGTTCTCCTACGGTGGTAGACGGGACTGCAAGCGGGTTGCGGCGCACGCATTGTGATCCCGGCGACTTGAGTGAGTTCCCTAGGGAGGCTAGCGCAGACCTTGCGGCGACCGTGCACGCGACGACGGTCGGAGGCGCCTGAGTAAGCTAGATAACCTTACTAACGAAGGATGGAGATTTCGTGACGATCGCGGTGACAGGTTCGATTGCGACCGACAATCTGATGCGGTTCCCCGGCCGGTTTTCCGAGCACCTGCTGGCCGAGCACCTGCAGAAGGTGTCCCTGAGCTTCCTGGTCGACGACTTGGTGATTCACCGCGGCGGCGTGGCGGGCAACATCGCCTTCGCCATCGGTGTGCTGGGCGGCGACGTCGCGCTGGTCGGCGCGGCCGGTGACGATTTCGGCGAGTACCGCGACTGGCTGCAGAGCCACGGCGTCAACTGCGACCACGTGCTGATCTCGAAGACCGCGCACACCGCGCGCTTCGTGTGCACCACCGACGAGGACATGGCCCAGATCGCGTCGTTCTATCCCGGCGCCATGTCCGAGGCCCGCAACATCAAGCTTGCCGACGTCGCGTCGTCGGTCGGCACACCCGACCTGGTGATCATCGGGGCCAACGACCCCGACGCGATGGTGGTGCACACCGAGGAGTGCCGCAAGCTCGGCCTGCCGTTCGCCGCCGACCCGTCCCAGCAGCTGCCCCGCCTGTCCGGGGAGGAGATCGACAAGCTGGTCGACGGCGCGGCCTACCTGTTCACCAACGACTACGAGTGGGAGCTGCTGCTCTCCAAGACCGGCTGGTCCGAGGCCGACGTGCAGCAGAAGGTGGGCCTGCGGGTGACCACGCTCGGCGCCAAGGGCGTCGACATCGTCGAGCGTGACGGCACCACCACGCACGTCGGCGTGGTCCCCGAGACCAGCCAGACCGACCCCACCGGTGTCGGCGATGCGTTCCGGGCCGGTTTCCTCACCGGGCGCAGCGCCGGGCTGAACCTCGAGCGTTCGGCACAGCTGGGCTCGCTGGTGGCCGTGCTGGTGCTGGAGTCGACCGGAACCCAGGAATGGGCGTGGGACCGCGAGGTCGCCAAGACCCGTCTGGCCGACGCCTACGGCGACGAGGCGGCCGCCGAGATCGCCGCGGTGCTGGGTTAGCGCCGTTTCCCCGACGCCCTTTCTCGCCCGGGCCGCATCGAGTGTGAACCCACGGCGTCGCGTGTGCGCTGACGGCGCCGACACGCCGACACACCGCGCCCAGGGTTCACGATGAAAGCCCAGGATTCACACGCGAAGCCCGGGCGTGGCCTAGAGCTGCACCGGATACATCGGCTCGCTGATCTGCGGCACCACACTGCGCTCGACGAAGATCGCGTGCCAGAGCATGAAGATCAGCAGCGTCCACAGCCGGCGGCTGTGATCGCCGGCGCCGCTGCGGTGCTCGTCGAGCATCCGGTGCACGGCCGCCCGGTCCACCAGGTGGTCCGCCTGCGACGACGCCGCCAGCTCGTAGGCCCACTCCAGCAGCTCGCCGGTGCGCAACCAGTGCCGGATCGGCACCGGGAACCCGAGCTTGGGCCGGTGCAGGACGTGCGCGGGGACGATCGGCTCGAGCGCGCGGCGCAACGCGTACTTGGTGGTCGTGCGGGTGATCTTGGCGTCGACGGGCAACCGGGACGCCACGGCGAACACCTCGGGATCCAGGAACGGCACCCGAAGCTCCAGCGAGTTGGCCATCGTCATCTTGTCGGCCTTGACCAGGATGTCGCCGCGCAGCCAGGTGAACAGGTCGATGTGCTGCATGCGGGCCACCGGGTCCCAGCCCGCCGACTCGGCGTACAGCGGCGCGGTCACGTCGGTGTGGGTCCACTCCGGGCGGAAGCCGGGCAGCGCGTCGCGCAGCTGCGCGTCGGAGAAGCTGCGGGCGTTGCCGTAGTAACGCTCTTCGAGCGTCAGCGAGCCGCGGTGCAGCAGGCTCTTGCCCCGCATCCCCTCGGGCAGCGGGCGCGACACCTTGCCCATCGACCGCCGCAGCGGACGCGGCAGATAGTCGAAGGGCTTCAGCGACAACGGCTCCCGGTAGATCGTGTAGCCGCCGAACAACTCGTCGGCGCCCTCGCCGGACAACACCACCTTGACGTGCTTACGGGCCTCGCGAGCGACGAAGAACAGCGGCACCAGCGCCGGGTCGGCGACCGGCTCGTCGAGGTACCAGACGATTTCTGGCAGGGCGGCGACGAACTCGTCCGGCGTGACCACCTTGGCGATGTGGCGCGCGCCGATCGCCTCCGCCGAGGCCACCGCGACATCGATCTCGGAGAATCCCTCCCGCTCGAAGCCGGTGGTGAACGTGATCAGTCGCGGGTTGTGCCGGATGGCCAGCGCCGCGATGGCGGTGGAGTCGATGCCGCCGGAAAGGAAGGACCCGACCGTCACGTCGGCGCGCATGTGCTTGGCCACCGAGTCCTCGAGCACCGCGGTGATCTCGTCGTACCGGGCCTGCTCGCTGCCGCGGGCGATCGGGGTGGCGGCGAACCGGGGCACGAAGTACCGGGTGACCTCGGGTTGCAGGCGGTCGGGGCGGATCCGGGCGTAGCAGCCCGATTCCAGCCGGCGCACCCCGCGGTGCAACGTCTCGGGCTCGGGCACGTACTGCAGGACGGTGTAGTGCTGCACCGCCCGCTCGTCGATGCGCGTGTCGAACCCGATCAGCTCGGCCAAATCCAGCAGACACTTTTTCTCGCTGGCCACCGCGGTGCCGCCGGCACCGGTCGCCATGAACAGCGGTTTGATGCCGAAAGGGTCTCGGGCGCAAAACAATTCGCGGGTAACGGTGTCCCACAGCGCGAAGGCGAACATGCCGCGCAATCGGGTCAGGACATCGGTGCCCCAGTAGTGGTAGCCGGCGACGACGGCCTCGCCGTCACCATCGGTGGCGAAGACGGCCCCATGGGAGGTGGCCAGTTCGTCGCGCAACTCCAGGTAGTTGTAGATCTCGCCGTTGAACACCAGCACGTAGCGGTCGGGCGCCTCCGGCGGCCCCCAGCGCAGCGGCTGGTGCGAATGCGCGATGTCGATGATGGACAGCCGGTTGAAGCCGAACACCACCGAACCGTCGGTGTCCGGGTCGACCCAGGTGCCGGGCTCGTCGGGCCCGCGGTGGCGCATCGAATGCGACGCGCGCGCGATCGCGTCGTCGGCGCGGGCGGCGGCCGCCTCCTTGTCCCCGTCCTCGGGGGCGGCAACGAACGCCAGCAGACCACACACGGCGCCCCAGTATGCCGCACTTGGCGACCGCTCGTGGACGTCGCACCCGGCACGGCGCGAGACTGGCGGGCCGGGGTTTCGTCGCCCGCCTCAGGCGCGTGGTCTACGCTGCGTAGTATTCGATATCCGAGCAGGAGGCGCCAACGTGACCCCTCGCGAGCAGGACCGTTCGCAATCTTTGTCGCAGGGTAGGTTTCAGCGCCGTCCTGGGGGCTCCGCCACCGGTCTTTCCCGCCGTCTCCGGCCGCTGGCGCTGGCCGTGACGCTGGGTGTGCTGGCGATGTTCCTGAGCGGGTGCAGCAGCTGGGCCGACGCGCTGGCCCTGGGCTGGCCGAGGGGGATCACGCCGCAGGCGCAGCTCAACCGGGAGCTGTGGATCGGCGCGGTGATCGCCTCGCTGGTCGTCGGCGTCATCGTCTACGGCCTGATCTTCTGGTCCTCGGCGTTCCACCGCAAAAAGGCGACCGACACCGAGCTGCCCCGCCAGTTCGGCTACAACATGCCCTTGGAGCTGGCGCTCACCGTGACGCCGTTCCTCATCATCTCGGTGCTGTTCTACTTCACCGTCGTGGTGCAGGAGAAGATGCTGCACATCGCCAAGGATCCCGAAGTGGTGATCGACGTCACGGCATTCCAGTGGAACTGGAAGTTCGGCTATCAGCGCGTCGATTTCAAGGACGGCACGCTGACCTACGACGGGGCGGACGCGGCGCGCAAGAAGGCCATGGTGTCCAAGCCGGAAGGCAAGGACGAGCACGGCGAAGAGCTGGTCGGGCCCGTCCGCGGCCTCAACACCTCGGACCGCACCTACCTGAACTACGACAAGGTCGAGACGCTGGGAACCAGCGACGAGATCCCGGTGCTGGTGCTCCCGACCGGCAAGCGCATCGAATTCGATCTGGCGTCCGCCGACGTCGTCCACACGTTCTGGGTTCCCGAGTTCTTGTTCAAGCGCGACGTCATCCCGAACGCCGACGCGAACAACTCCGTGCACGTCTTCCAGGTCGAAGAGATCAACACGCCCGGGGCGTTCGTCGGCCACTGCGCCGAGTTCTGTGGCACCTATCACTCGATGATGAATTTCGAGGTTCGCGTGGTGTCGCCCAACGACTTCAAGGCCTACCTGCAGCAGCGGATGGATGGCAAGAGCAACGCCGCGGCGCTGCAGGCGATCGGACAACCTCCCGCCGCGGTGACCACGCACCCGTTCGACACCCGCCGCGGCCAGTTAAGCCAGTAGGTTAGGACACCAAATGCATATCGAAGCCAGGCTATTCGAGTTCATCGCCGGGTTCTTCTTTGTGGTTGCGCTGCTCTACGGGGTTTTGACCGCGCTGTTCGCCACCGGCGGGGAAGAGTGGGCGGGCACCACCGCGCTCGCGCTGACGGGTGGGCTGGCGCTGATCGTGGCCACCTTCTTCCGGTTCGTGGCGCGCCGGCTCGACACCCGGCCCGAGGACTACGAAGGCGCCGAGATCAGCGACGGAGCAGGGGAATTGGGCTTCTTCAGCCCGCACAGCTGGTGGCCGATCCTGATCGCGCTGTCGGGCTCGGTGGTGGCGGTGGGCATCGGGCTGTGGCTGCCGTGGCTGATCTTCGCCGGCGTCATGTTCGTCCTGTCGTCGGTGGCCGGACTGGTCTTCGAGTACTACCTGGGTCCTGAGAAGCACTGATTCGCGGCATAAAGGTCACAATCCGATCACGTGATCGCTTGCGCCGATCGCCACGGCGGCTCTGCCCGTTTTGGGTTCGGTAGTGTTTCGCGCAGGCAATGAGAAGTTCCCAGCGCGCCCGGCAACGAGGTGATTGCGGAGTTTTACGCGCAGGTGATGCAGTCGAACAGGGTAGGCAAAGGGCAGAGATGAGCGGGTCGAAACCCCCGGGATGGGAACCTGACGAATCCGATCCTGTCGACCCGATCAGCCACCACGCGGACGCCGGTGACGACCCCGCTGACGACGGGGAGCCCGGCGGCGACCACGACGTCGAGGGCGCGGCGGAACCCTTCGACGACAGCGCCGAACTGGCCGCCGCTGACCAGACGGACGCATACTCGCGTGCCTACTCGGCCCCGGAGTCCGAGCACTTCACCAGCGGCCCCTACCTACCCGCCGATCTGCGGCTCTACGACTATGAGGACTACGACGAGTCCGCCGACGAGGACGAACGCAGCACCGCGCGCTGGCCGTGGGTGGTGGGGATCGCCGCCATCGTGGCCGCGATCGCGCTCGTCGTATCGGTGTCGTTGCTGTTCGCCCGGACCGACACCACCAAGCTGGCCAACCCCAACACCACCACCGCCCCGTCCACGCCGCCGATGCAGGACGAGATCACGACCACCAAACCACCGCCGCCGCCTCCACCGCCACCCACGACCGAACCGCCGCCGCCCCCGACAGCAACGGAGACACAGACTGTGACGGTGACGCCCTCTCCGGCACCGCCGCCCCCGCCCGCACCCGCTCCGGCACCGCCGGCGACCTCCACCGCGGCGGCGCCACCGCCGCCGACGACGCCGGCCGGGCCGCGGCAGGTCACCTACTCGGTGACCGGCACCAAGGCCCCGGGCGACATCATTTCGGTGACCTACGTCGACGCGTCCGGCCGCCGGCGCACCCAGCACAACGTGTACATCCCCTGGTCGATGACCGTCACCCCGATCTCGCAATCCGACGTGGGCTCGGTGGAGGCCTCCAGCCTGTTCCGGGTCAGCAGGCTCAATTGCTCGATCACGACGAGCGACGGAACCGTGCTGTCGTCGAACAGCAACGACTCGCCGCAGACGAGCTGCTGATGGTCAGCAGATATTCGGCATACCGGCGCGGAATCGGCGACGACACCGTTTCGCCCGAGGTGATCGACCGCATTTTGCTCGGCGCCTGCGCCGCCATCTACCTGGTGCTGTTGGGCGTCAGCGTGGCCGCGGCCGTCGCGCTCACCGATCTGGGCCGGGGCTTTCACAAATCGGCCAGCAGCCCGCACACCACCTGGGTGTTGTATGCGGTCATCATCGTTTCCGCGCTGATCATCGCGGGCGCGATCCCAATACTGTTGCGGGCCCGGCGGATGTCTCAGTCCGAGCCGGCCGCCCGGGCGATGACAGCGCCGAACCGGCCGCCGGTGCGCCTGATGTCTCAGGCGCCGCGCACGGCGGCCGAGCGGGCCCGGCAGGCCACGGTGCAGGCGGCGCCGGCGAAGACGGATGCCGAGTGGTCAGGGGAGACGGTGGACCGAGTCTGGTTGCGCGGCACGGTCATACTGACCGGCACCATGGGTGCGGCGCTGATCGCGGTCGCGACGGCGACCTACCTGATGGCCGTCGGCCACGACGGCGCGTCCTGGACGGCGTATGTATTCGCCGGTGCCATCACCGCGGCGATGCCGGCGGTCGAGTGGCTGCATATCCGCCAGCTGCGCCGCGTGGTCGACGAGCGCTGACGCGTATCGCCGTCGAGGTGTAAACCATCGACACATAAGCATTGCGACGACACGTCGTGCGTCGTCGCAATGCTTATGTGTCGCGCGCGCTCGTGGGTGATTGCGGGTGCTCGATTGCCCGGCTCCCGCGTCGGCCAGGGGGCCGATGGGGAGCCGGGCTGAGCGGGTCAGTGCGCGCCGTTGGTCGAGCCGTTGGACGAACCGTTCGTCGAACCGTTGAGGCTGTCCTGGTGTTCGCGCAGCGCGGTCAGGGCACGCTGCTCGGAGCGGTGCGCCGCCTCCCGCAACGCCGCGTCCTCGGACGCCGGATCGGCGAACATGAAGCTGCCGCTGCCCGGCGTCCCGGCCGAGCCCAGCTTGTTCATCTTCTTGGGCAGCGCCGCGCCCTGGTACTCGAGCGGCAGCGGGTGGCCGTGGTCGTCGACCGGGCCCAGCGGTTGGTGCAGCTCGATGTAGGCACCGTGCGGCAGCCGCTTGATGATGCCGGTCTCGATGCCGTGCTCGAGCACCGCGCGGTCGCTGCGCTGCAGCCCGATGCACCACCGGTAGGTGACGAAGTAGACGATCGGCGGGACGATCACCATGCCGATGCGGCCGATCCACGTCGTCGCGTTCAGCGAGATGTCGAACTTGAACGCGATGATGTCGTTCATCGCGCTCAGCGTGAGCACCATGTAGAACGCGATCGCCATCGCGCCGATCGACGTGCGCACCGGCACGTCGCGCGGGCGCTGCAGCAGGTTGTGGTGCGCGTAGTCACCGCTGAACCGCTTCTCCAGGAACGGGTAGATGATCAGCAGGACGAAGACCCCGCCCATGATCAGCGCCACCCAGACCACCGCCGGGATGGTGTGGTGCCAGAAGTAGAACTCCCATGGCGGCCAGATACGGGCCAGACCTTCGGTCCACATCATGTAGAAGTCCGGCTGCGAGCCCGCCGAGACGTGAGATGGCTTGTAGGGCCCCAGGTTCCAGATCGGGTTGATCTGCAGCAGACCGCCGAGCAGACCCAGCACGCCGACGATCGCGGCGAAGAACGCGCCGGACTTCACGGCGAACACCGGCATCACCCGCACGCCGACCACGTTGTGCTCGGTGCGGCCCGGTCCGGGGAACTGGGTGTGCTTCTGGAACCACACCATGGCCAGGTGCAGCCCGATCAGCGCCAGGATGATGCCGGGCAGCAGCAGGATGTGCAGGGCATACATGCGGGGGATGATGTAACCCGCTGTGGCGCATTCGTTTCCGACGCCGCCGCAGGGGAAGTCACCGCCGAACAGGGCCCAGTGCAGCCAGGTGCCGATCACCGGCATGCCCAACGTGATCGAGGACAGGGCCGCGCGCAACCCGATGCCCGACAACAGGTCGTCGGGCAGCGAGTAGCCGAAGTAGCCCTCGAACATGGCCAGGATCAGCAGCAGCGAACCGATGACCCAGTTGGCCTCGCGCGGCCGACGGAACGCGCCGGTGAAGAAGATGCGGGCCAGGTGCACCATGATCGACGCCGAGAAGATCAGCGCGGCCCAGTGGTGGACCTGACGAACGAACAGGCCGCCGCGCACCTCGAAGGAGATGTCGAGGGTCGACGCGAACGCCTTCGACATGTCCACCCCGCGCAGCGGCTGGTAGGCGCCGTTGTAGGTGACCTCGCCCATGGACGGGTCGAAGAACAGCGTCAGGTACACCCCGGTGAGCAGCAACACGATGAAGCTGTACATCGCGATCTCGCCCAGCAGGAACGACCAGTGGGTGGGGAACACCTTGTTGAGCTGTCTGCGTACGGCAGCCGAGGGGTGATAGCGCGTGTCGATGTCCTCGCCCTGGCGGGCCAGGACGTCGCCGATCTTCGGGGGACTCAGTTTGGGACTCATGATGTCGTCCTCTCCCAGAATGCCGGTCCGACGGGCTCGATGAAGTCACCGTTGGCGACCAGATACCCGTTGGTGTCGATGGTGATCGGCAGTTGCGCCAACGCACGTGCCGCCGGCCCGAAGATCGGCTTGGCGAAGTGCAGCGCGTCGAACTGCGACTGGTGGCAAGGGCACAAGATTCGGTAGGACTGCTCCTCGTAGAGCGACGCGGGGCAGCCCAGGTGCGAGCAGACCTTCGTGTAGGCGAACAGCTCGCCGAAGTTGAAGCTCTCCTGGCCCTGCCGCTTGACCACGCGGTGCATGTCGGTGGGGCGAATCCGGATGAGCATCACGGGATTACGCACGCCCTGGTTGATCGCGCGCAGCTTTTCCTGCGACTCCGGGGTGGTGCCGTCACCGTCGGACTCCCGCCACGGGAAGACGGTTTCCATGCCGCCGGCGTCGATGTCCTCGGGCCGCATCTTGACGAACGGCGACCCGGCGAAGCTGCCGGTGGCGCGCGCCAGGTAGATGGTCTCGCCGTGGTAGCGCGGGGTCCAGTCGGAGGTGAACAGCACCGCCTTCTTGCCGTTGGCGGTCTGCACCACCGGCTTCCACGGGTTCTTGATCAGGCCGCCGGCAAACGCGACCAACGTGGACAGGCCGAACGCGCCCAGCCCCACGCCCAGCGACAGCCCGACCAGCTTGCGCCGCCCGATGGTGGAGCCGCTGTAGGCGTCGGCCAGGTTCGCCACGACGGTCTTGCGGTCGACGTCGCGGGAGGCGCCGTCGTGCCGGTCCTGAATCGAAATCTCTTCGGGGATAAAGCGTTTCTGGTACAGGATGGTGCCGATCCCGATCGACAGGATCGACATCCCGAAGGTCAGGCCGTACAGCGGGGTGGTCAGCGAGTAGAGCCAGCTGTCCGCGGCCTCCTTGGGCTTGTACTCCCACGGCCAGAACAAAAAGATCAGCAGCAGCGCCAGCCCGAAACCGCCGCCGCCCAGCAAAAGCCACAGGGCAACGCCACGCTCGGCGCGCTTCTCGGCTTTGGTGCCCTCGACCGGCCAACGGTTTTCCTTGAACACGGTCTCGACGCCGTCGAGCTTGCCGCCCAGCGCCACCAGCTCCTGCTGAGACATCGCGGCCAGCGCGGCGTCGTCGGGCTCCCGCTCGCCGGTGCCGTGCGGGTTTCCGCCGGTGTCCGAGCCGCGAACGTTTCCGTGGTCAGCTGAGTCGCTCATGCCCGTGCCCCAATCCACAGTGCCAGCCCGATCGCGGCGACCATCCCGATGATCCAGGCGGCCATCCCCTCGGGCGCGGGTCCGAATCCGCCGAGGCCGTAGCCGCCCGGCTGGCGCTCTTCGGTCACCGCCTTGATGTAGCCGATGATGTCCTTCTTGGCCTCGAAGGACAGCTGGCGGTCGGAGAACTTCGGCATGTTCTGCGGACCGGTCCGCATGGCCGCCAGGATCTGCTGCTCGTTGGCGGGCTCCAGGTCCGGCGCGTACTTGCCGGACGACAGCGCCCCGCCCTTGCCGGTGAAGTTGTGGCAGGACGAGCAGTTGAGCCGGAACAGGTCACCGCCGCGGCCGAGGTCCTCGCCTCGCAGCGAGTGCATCGCCAGGCTGCCGTCGGGGTTGCGCACGGTCGTCGGGCCGCCGCCGTTGGCCTGCACGTAGGCGCCCAGGGCGTCGATCTGGCCCTCGTCGAAGATCGGTTCCTTGCGGGGCGCCTGCGCCTCGCCGGTCATCGCCGGCATCCGGCCGGTGGACACCTGGAAGTAGACGGCTTCCTCGCCGACGCCGATCAAGCTCGGCCCGCGATCGGGCACGCCCTGCAGGTTGGCGCCGTGGCAGGACACGCACGACGTGTCGAACAGCTGCTTGCCGGTCCGCAGCAGCGCCGAGTTCGACTCGTCCGCGACGGCCACCTGCGGGCGGGGGGTCAGGACGGCGGCCACACCACCGGCGATGGTCAGCGCGATCAGCAGCAGCAGGCCGCCCGACAAGCGGCGGCGCAACCGCCGTCGCGAACGGTCACGCTGCCCCTGGTGCGACTGAGGAAGCCGCGAACCGGATCGGGTAGACCCCAGTTTCTTCAACCGAGCACTCCTGTTCGTCCAGCGCCTGCTCATCGGATGAAATAGATCACGGTGAACAGCGCGATCCACACGATGTCGACGAAATGCCAGTAGTACGAGACGACGATGCTGGCCGTAGCCTGCGCCGGCGTGAACTTGCTCATCGCGGTGCGGGCCAGCAAGAAGATGAAGGCGACCAGGCCGCCGGTCACGTGCAGGCCGTGGAACCCGGTGGCCAGATAGAACACGCTGCCGTAGGCGCTGCCGGGAATGGTGGTCCCGTGGGTCGCCAGGTGGAAGTACTCATACCCCTGCCCGCAAACGAAGAACAGGCCCATCAGGAAGGTGATGACGTACCAGCGGCGCAGCCCGAACACGTCACCGCGCTCGGCCGCGAACACGCCCATCTGGCAGGTGAACGACGACGCGATCAGCACCAACGTCACGGGGACGGCCTGGTACAGGTTGAGCTCGGTCGGCGGCGGCGGCCATTTTCCGCCGGACTGGGCACGCGCGGTGAAGTACATCGCGAACAGGCCGGCAAAGAACATCAACTCGCTGGAGAGCCAGACGATGGTGCCGACACTGACCATGTTGGGTCGATTCAGCGAATGAACGCGCGACGTGATTGCAGTACCTGAGGTCCCGACAGCGCTGGTCACATCCGCAAGTATGACGCTTTGTAGTTGTTGATCTCCACCCGGGGCGCAATTTGATGCCTCGCGCGTCGCGCGCGCGTGTGTTCGGGCCGCCCGCGGCCGACGGTTGGGGCCGCTGTGGTGCTCGTGGGACCATCGGCGCGTGGCTTTGTCATCTGAGGTTTCGCCGTCCGGCGGGTCCGCGACGTCGTGGCCGCGGGTGCTGGGCCGGCTGACGGGCGGTCAGGACCTGACCCGCGGCCAGGCCGCCTGGGCCATGGACCAGATCATGACCGGCGCGGCGAGCGCCGCCCAGATCGCGGCCTTCGCGGTGGCGATGCAGGTGAAGGTGCCCACGTCGGCCGAGGTGATCGAGCTGGCCGAGGTCATGCTCGGCCACGCGCTGCCGATGCCCGATTCCGGTATGCCCCAGGACACCGTCGACATCGTCGGAACCGGCGGCGACGGCGTCAACACCGTGAACCTGTCCACGATGGCGGCGATCGTGACGGCGGCCGCGGGTGTGCCGGTGGTCAAACACGGCAACCGGGCGGCCTCGTCGTTGTCCGGTGGCGCCGACACGCTCGAGGCGCTCGACATCCGCATCGACCTCGGACCCGACGAGGTGGCGCGCAGCCTCGCCGAGGTCGGCATCGGGTTCTGCTTCGCGCCGTTGTTCCACCCGTCGTACCGGCACACGTCCGCGGTGCGCCGCGAGCTCGGCGTGCCGACGGTGTTCAATCTCCTTGGGCCGCTTACCAATCCGGCCCGGCCCCGGGCCGGATTGATCGGCTGCGCGTTCGCCGACCTGGCCGAGGTGATGGCCGGGGTGTTCGCCGCCCGCCGCTCCAGCGTGCTGGTGGTGCACGGCGACGACGGGCTCGACGAGTTGACGACCACGACCACCAGCACGATCTGGCGGGTACAGGCCGGCACCGTGGACCGGCTGACGTTCGATCCGGCCGGGTTCGGCTTTCCCCGCGCCGACCTCGACGACCTGTTGGGCGGCGACGCGCAGGCCAACGCCGCGGAGGTGCGTGCGGTGCTGGCCGGAGCCAAGGGCCCGGTGCGCGACGCCGTCGTCCTCAACGCCGCCGGCGCGATCGTGGCCCACGCCGGGTTATCCAGTCGCGCCGAATGGCTGCCGGCGTGGGAGGACGGGTTGGCCCGCGCCGGCAAGGCCATCGACTCCGGCGCGGCCGAACAGCTGCTCGCGCGTTGGGTGCGGTTCGGCCAGCAGGTCTGAATCGCGCAGGGCTTGCTCGGCGGCCAGCCGCGCCGAGCGGGCCGCCTCCGCCCACGCCGCCCACCCGCCGGCCGATCGCAGCGGGGACGCCCAGCCCGCGCCGTCCCCGGTTGCCTCGACCCGAACGATGCGCACGCCGGGAGCGCCCAGCCAGCGCGCGATCAGCGCGGTCTCCTCGACCAGCGCCCCGCCCAGCGGGGCCGGCCCGGGCAGAATCGCTTGTGCCCCAGCGGTAATCGCGTCGACGACCGGCATCGGCGGCACCCCCCGTCGGGCGTTGCCCGCGGCGGCGAGTTGGCCGTGGCGGATGACGGCGAGGTGATAGCCGCCCTGGCCGTCGGGCGCGGCGGCGACCAGCTCGGGCAGGGCGACCAGGGCGCGCAGCCGCTGACCGCGCCACAGCGTCTCGACCGCGGCGGCGGTGCGGTCGCGCAGCCGCGCGGCGCTCTCGAAGTGACGCCGCTCGGCGAGGGCGGCGACCTGGGCCACGGCGGACGTCAGGGCGGCGTTGTCCGCGCCGTCGACCAACGCCGCCATGCGCGCGACGGCCGCGGCGTATTGGGTGGCGGTGACGTCGCGGGCGGCCGGGCACGGTGAGACCTCCGCCTCGGCGCACAGCGGCCCGTGTAATGCCGTGCGCCCCAACCGGTTCGTGCAGGTGCGCAGCCCGGTGAAGCGGGACAGCAGGGCGGCGGTGTCGGCGGCGTCGGCGCGCGCCCGGAACGGGCCGACGGCGCGGTCGTGGCGCGGGGCGCGCACCACCGCCAGGCGGGGGAAGGCCTCGTCGGTCAGCGCCACCCACCACCAGCGCTGCGGGAACCGGGATCGCCGGTTGTACGGCGGGGCGTGCGCGGCCAGCAGCCGCAGCTCGCGCACACCGGCCTCCAGCGCGTGGGCGCACTCGACATGGTCGACCGCGCAGGCCAGCGTGACCATCTCCTTCATGCGGCCGCGCGGATCGGCGCCGGTGAAGTACTGCAAGACCCGCCGCCGCAGGTCGACCGCGGTGCCGATGTAGAGCACCTCGTCCGACGGCCCGCGGAACAAATAGACACCCGGCCGGTGCGGGAGCCCGTCGGCGAGCACGCGTTTGCGGCGCTGGGCCGGTGCCACGTCGGGCAGATAGGAGCGCAGGTCGGCGTAGGTGTGCACGCCCTGGTTGCCCACGCGTTCGATGAGGGCGTGCAGCACGTCGACGGTGGCGCGTGCGTCGTCGAGGGCGCGGTGGGTGGGCTGGGTGGTGACGGCGAACAGCCGCGCCAGCGACGCCAGCCGCACGCTGGGCGCCTCCTCGCGGCTGAGCACCCTGCGGGCCAACCGCACCGTGCACAGCACCTGCGGCCGCGGCCAGGCGATGTCGCACCGCTGCGCGGCGGCCCGCAGGAAGCCGATGTCGAAACCGGCGTTGTGCGCGACCAGCACGGCCCCCTGATCCAAGCGGGCGAACTCCAAAAACATCGGCAGCACGGCGTCGATGGTCGGCGCGTCGGACACCATGGCCGTGGTGATGCCGGTCAGCCGCACGACCTGGGGCGGGATGCTGCGCTGCGGATCGATCAGCGTGGCGAACTCGCCGAGCACCACGCCGCCGCGCACCTTGACCGCCCCGATTTCGGTGATGGCGTCCGGCTCGGTTCCCGCGGCGGATTTGGTGCGTCCGCCGGTGGTCTCGAGGTCCACCACGACGAAGGTGGTGTCGCGCAACGAGAGTTCGTCGGGCGTGAAGGGTGATCCCACGTCGGCGAAGCTCAGCTGAGTCGCCCCGCGTGCAGTCACGGGGGTGACGTTAAGCACGACGGCTGACATCCGCGGCGTCCCACGCCGCGGCCCCGGGGAGATGTCGGTGCCCGCGGTTACCGTTCGGGCAGACCGGCGTGATGTTCGTCGGAGCCAGACCGAGAGGACCGATCCCGATGGCACCAAGAACTGGACCCACCGACGTCGCCATGCCGCCGCCCGAGCCGGGCGCGCCGGTGGTGATCGACTGTGACGACTGCGCGGTGCGCGGACCCGGATGCCGCGACTGCGTGGTCAGCGTGATACTCGGGGTCCCGGATACTTTATTGCAGGACGAACAAGCGGCATTGGAGGTTCTCGCCGAGGTCGGCCTGGCTCCGCGACTTCGTCTGGTGCCGATTCGTCGGGACCGCGGATCTGGTGTAGCGTAAATGCCTTGTCCGCCAACGGCCCTCGGTCAGGCGGAATGGATCACATGAAAATGACAGAATTCTTTCTAATTTCTTAACCGCCCGCTTTGGACAAACGCCGATATCGTTTCGTAACCTGTTTGAGACCTAAACCCGCTCGACGACCAGTGTTCGTCGATGGCCGTTTAAGGAAGCAAATCTTGAGGCTTGATTCTAGTTGCCTGGTTGCGCGTGTCCTGACACGTTCGGCCCTAGGGACGCTAGCTGGCTTCGCGATTCTGTGCAGTGTGGTGATCGCCCCCTCGTGGGCGGACCCGGCCCAGGACGCCATGGCAAAACTCAACGAGCTGTCGCGCCAGGCGGAGCAGACCACCGAGGCGATGCACAGCGCCCAGCTCGACCTGAATGACAAGCTGGCCGCTCAGCGCGCCGCCGACAAGAAGCACAACGACGACCAGGCCGCCGTCGACGCGGCGAAGGCCCATCTGGCGTCGTACCAGAACTCCGTCAACAACCTGGCCGCGGCGGCGTACATGGGTGGTCGCGTCGACGGCATGCAGGCCATCCTGACCGCCGGTTCGCCGCAGGGGCTGATCGACAAGCTCGCGGTGCAACGCGTGATGGCCACGCAGATGGCCAGCCAGATGAAGAGCTACCGCATCGCCGGCGAGCAGGCCGCCAAGGCCGAGCGGGAGTCCGCGAAGTCCGCCGCCGACGCCAAGAGCGCGGCCGAGCAGGCCGCGGCGGTGCGAGCGAGCTTGCAGTCCAAGCAAAGTCAGCTGCAGGTGCAGATCGCGGTGGTCAAGTCGCAATACATGTCGTTGACCGCCGACCAGCGCACCGCGCTGGCCAATCCCGCACCCGTCGCCGTCCCCGCGGCGGCGGCGCCGGCGCCCGGTGCCCCGGCGCCGGAAGCGGCACCCCCGGGACCCGGGCAGGCGCCGGGTGAGGCTCCGGCTCCAGGCGGCATGCCCGGTATGGCTCCCGGCGGTGGGGTCGGCGGCGGTGACCGTGCCACGGTCGTGCAGGCCGCGCTGACCCAGGTCGGCTCGTCCTACGTATGGGGCGGCGCCGCGCCCGGCGGATTCGACTGCTCCGGACTGGTGATGTGGGCGTTCCAGCAAGCCGGCATCTCGTTGCCGCACTCCAGCCAGGCGATGGCCCACGGCGGTCAACCCGTTTCGCTGTCGGACCTGCAGCCCGGTGACGTGCTCACCTTCTACTCCGACGCCTCGCACGCCGGCCTGTACATCGGTGACGGCATGATGATCCATTCCTCCACCTACGGTGTGCCGGTACAGGTCGTGCCGATGAACTCCTCGGGCCCGATCTACGACGCCCGCCGTTACTAGACAATCCACGCTGCGTCGGCGGCTTCCGCTACTGCTGGCCTGGGTCTTCGTCGTCGAATTGATTGTGGCCGCGGCCGTGCCGTTCGACGCCGAACGCAGCAGCCGGATCCGGCCCCCGCAGCTGATCACGCCCGCGCGCAGCCAGGCCAGCGCTTCGACGAAGTCGATCGTCGTCGGCGACCGCACCGTCCGGCTGCTGGGCCTCGGCGGCCCGTCCAGCGAGCGCCTGTTGTTTCGGGTGGCCTCGGACATGGGCGCCGCGATCGGCGCCGTGGAGGCGTTCTGGGGCCTCGACTGGCCACGGGAAATCTCGATCGTCGCGGCCGGCACCGACGAGGAATTTCGCGCCGCCGCCGGCGGGGGACCGGCGGCGCAGTGGGCCGACATCGCCGCCGCGACGGTCTCCGACCGGATCGATCCCGTTCGCCGGGTCGCCCTGGGCCAGCGGATCGTGTTCGCGCCGGGTGCGGCCAACATGAGCGCGGCGTCCCTGCGAATCGTGTTGGCCCACGAGCTTTTTCACTACGCCGCACGCGCGGACACCGTCGCCGACGCGCCCCGCTGGCTCACCGAGGGCGTCGCCGACTTCGTCGGCCGCCCCCCGACGCCGGTGCCCAAGGAGGGGTTGCTGCCCATGACGCTGCCCTCGGACGCCGACCTGGATGTGCCGGGGGCGCCGCGCTCGCTGGCCTATGACCGCGCCTGGTGGTTCGCCCGGTTCGTGGCCGACACCTTCGGGGCGCCGAAGCTGCACGATCTCTACCTGGCGACCTGCGGCCTCAGGCGCGCCGACATGGCGACCGCCGCCCACGACGTGCTGGACACCAGCGAGGCGGGCCTGCTCACCGCCTGGCGCCAGTGGCTGACCCACTAACGACGCACCGGGCCGTGTGCACGCACGGCGCCGCCGCCACGCTAGCCTGTCGCAGGTGAGTCGGGTCCTGCTGGTAACCAACGACTTTCCGCCCCGCCCGGGCGGCATCCAGTCGTACCTCGGTGAGTTCGTCGGCCGACTCGTCGAAGCCGGGTCGCATTCGGTGACGGTGTACGCGCCGCACTGGAAGGGCTCCGATGCCTACGACGAGGCGGCCGGCTACCGCGTGGTGCGCCATCCGGGGACCCTGATGCTGCCCGGCCGGGCGGTCGACGCCCGGATGCGGCGGCTGATCGCCGACGACGGCATCGAGACCGTCTGGTTCGGGGCGGCCGCGCCGCTGGCGCTGCTGGCCCGGCGAGCGCGGGGCGCGGGGGCGAAGCGGGTGGTGGCCAGCACGCACGGCCACGAGGTCGGCTGGTCGATGCTGCCGGTCGCGCGGTCCGTGCTGCGGCGCATCGGCGACGACACCGACATCGTCACGTTCGTCAGCCGCTACACGCGGTCCCGGTTCGCACCCGCCTTCGGGCCCAAGGCCTCGCTGGAATACCTGCCGTCCGGGGTGGACACCGACAAGTTCCGGCCCGATCCCGCCGGGCGCGCCGCGTTGCGTCGGCGCTACGGGTTGGGCGAGCGGCCCACGGTGGTGTGCGTGTCTCGGCTGGTGCCCCGCAAAGGCCAGGACATGCTCATCAAGGCGCTGCCCTCGATCCGGCGACGCGTCGACGGGGCCGCCCTGGTCATCGTCGGCGGCGGACCCTACCTGGAATCACTGCGGACGCTGGCCCGCGACTGCGGGGTGGCCGACGACGTGATCTTCACCGGCGGCGTGCCGGCCGCCGAACTGCCAACGCATCACGCGCTGGCGGACGTGTTCGCGATGCCCTGCCGCACCCGCGGCGCCGGACTGGACGTCGAGGGACTGGGCATCGTCTTCCTGGAGGCCTCCGCGAGTGGCGTGCCCGTCGTCGCCGGAAAGTCCGGCGGAGCCCCGGAAACCGTGCGGCACAACGAAACCGGGCTCGTCGTCGACGGTTGCTCGGTGACCGAGATCGCCGACGCCGTCACCGAGTTGCTGACGGATCGGGACCGGGCGGCCGCGATGGGCGCGGCCGGGCGCGACTGGGTGACGGCCCAGTGGCGCTGGGACACCCTGGCGACACGGCTGGCCGGGCTGCTCGGCTAGCGGTGCGCGCGGTCAGTCCTTTTCGTAGATGGCCTCGATGTCGGAGGCGAACTTCTCGGCCACGACGTTGCGCTTGACCTTCATCGTCGGCGTCAGTTCCCCGGTGTCCTCGGTGAAGTCGACGGGCAGGATGCGGAACTTGCGGATCGACTCGGCGTGCGACACCGCCTGATTCGCGTCCTTGATGGCCGCGTCCACCTCGGCGACGAGGTCGGGATCGGTGGCCAGATCGGCCACCGACGCGCCGGATCCCTTCTGGTTGCGCTGTTTCCAGCCGTCGAACGCCTCTGGATCGATGGTGATCAGCGCGCCGACGAACGGCTTGGCGTCGCCGACGACCATGGCCTGGCTGATCAGCGGATGGGCCCGCAGCCGGTCCTCCAGCACAGCGGGGGCGACGTTCTTGCCGCCCGCGGTAACGATGATCTCCTTCTTGCGCCCGGTGATCTTCAGGAACCCGTCGTCGTCGAGCACACCAAGGTCGCCGGTCTTGAACCAGCCGTCGGTGAACGCGTCGGCGGTGGCCTGCTCGTTGCGCCAGTAGCCGCTGAACACCACGCCGCCGCGCACCAGCAGCTCGCCGTCCTCGGCGATGCGCATGCTGTTGCCGGGCAACAACGTTCCGACCGTGCCGATCTTGACGTTGCCGACCTGGTTGACCGTGATCGCGGAGCTGGTCTCGGTCAGGCCGTAGCCCTCATGGATGGTCAGGCCGACGCCCCGGTAGAAGTGCCCCAGCCGCGACCCCAGCGGCGCCCCGCCCGACACGGACGCGTGGCAGTCGCCGCCCAGCGCCGCGCGCAGCTTGCGGTACACCAGCCGGTCGAACAGCGCATGCTTGGCGCGCAGCACCGGCCCCCGCCGGCCCCCGTCGGAGGCCTCGCTCCAGTCGACGGCGGTTTGCACGGCCATGGCGAAGATGCGCCCCTTGCCGTCGTTGGCGGCGTTTTGCTCCGCCGTGTTGTAAACCTTCTCGAACACCCGCGGAACCGACACCACCACCGTCGGTTTGAACACCGCGAACATCGGCAGCAGGTTCTTGATGTCGCTGGTGAATCCGACGGTCACCTTGTTGGCGAACGCGGACAGGGTCAGCGAGCGCGCCAGCACGTGGGCCAGGGGCAGGAAGATCAGCAGCCGCTGGCCCTCATCGAGCAGCGTCGGCAGGCTCTCCTTGGCGCCGCGGGTCTCGTACAGCAGGTTGGAGTGCGTCAGCTGGCAGCCCTTGGGCCGCCCGGTGGTGCCCGAGGTGTAGATGAGCGTCGCGGGGTCCGCGGCCCGCAGGCCCTCCAGGCGTGCGGTGAGCTCGGCCGGTTCCACCGACTCGCCGGCCTCGACGAGCTGGTCGAGCGCCTTGGGGCCCGACCCGTTGATGTGCAGCACCCGGCGCAGGGCGGGCAGTTCGGCGGTCAGCTCGGTGACCATCGCCGCGTGCTCGTCGGTTTCGGCGAAGGCCAGCACCGCCTCGGAGTCCTGCAGCACCCAGCGCACCTGTTCGGCCGACGACGTCTCATAGATCGGCACCGTGACCCCACCGACCGCCAGGATGGCCAGGTCGAGGATCGCCCATTCGTAGCAGGTGGCACAGAAGATCGACACCCGGTCGCCCGCCTGCACCCCCAGGGCGATCAAACCCAGTGCGGCAGAGCGGATAAGACCGGCGGCCTCGGCGCAGGTGACGTCGGTCCACTCGCCGTCGACCTGGCGTTGGTAGATGACAAAGTTCGGGTCATCGCGCTCGTGCTCGAAGACCATCGCCGCGATGTTGTCGTCATCGTCGACCGGAAAGCGGGCGGGGACGCTGTACTCACGCACTCTTATGACCTCAATTGACCTCGTGACGTTTCCCGGCAGCCCGGGTTGCTGTCGACCAGCCTAATCCGAGCATCGAGCCTGCACGGCCACAGTCCGTGCGGCCGGGACCCCGACGCCCGCCGCACGCGGGTGTGTGAAGCTGTGGGCATGAACAGCATCCAGATCGCGGATGAGACGTTTGTCGCCGCCGACGGCGCACGGGTGGGCGCCGCGGTCGCAGATCGGGC
This sequence comes from Mycobacterium paraintracellulare, assembly GCF_000276825.1. Lineage (NCBI taxonomy): Bacteria > Bacillati > Actinomycetota > Actinomycetes > Mycobacteriales > Mycobacteriaceae > Mycobacterium > Mycobacterium paraintracellulare. The sequence goes on from NC_016948.1 coordinate 2,275,770, forward strand.
GAGTTGGCGCCGCTGGTGGCCGGACCTGCGGCTGCAGGTCGTCGAGGATCGCGCCGACAAGGGCATCCGGTGGTCGGTCACCGGCGCGTTGACGGGGACCATGGAGGTCTGGCTGGAACCGTCGCTGGACGGGGTGGTGCTGCACTACTTCCTGCACGCCGAGCCCACCGGCGTGGCGGCCTGGCAGCTGGCCAAGCTGAATCTGGCGAAAATGACACACCGCCGCCGAGTGGCGGGCAAGAAAATGGCCTTCGAGGTCAAGACGACACTGGAACGGTCACGTCCGGTCGGAGTTTCTCCGGTAGTTTAGCCGGGTCGGGTCCGCGCGGAGAGTACCGTTTCGGACCGAGACCCACGGGGGTCCCCGCACGGCCGGTTCGGAGCAGCCGGGACCCATCCGCTCGCGGGAGAGAGGGCAGCAACCAGGTGGCGGAGAAGACGACGCAAACCATCTACATCGACGCCGACCCGGGCACCGTGATGCGGGTGATCGCGGACATCGATTCCTACCCGCAGTGGATCTCGGAGTACAAGGAAGCCGAGGTTCAGGAGAAGGACGCCGACGGCTACCCGAAGGTGGCGCGGATCGTCATGGACGCCACCGTCCTCAAGGACACCATGGTCATGTCCTACCAATGGCCCAAGGATCGCCAATCGGTGAGCTGGACGCTGGTCTCGAGCTCGCTGCTGCGTTCCCTCGAGGGCTCATATCGGTTGGCGCCCAAGGGATCTGGCACCGAGGTCACCTACGAACTCTCCGTCGACCTGGCCATGCCGATGATCGGCCTGCTCAAGCGCAAGGCCGAGCGTCGTCTGACCGACACAGCGTTGAAGGATCTGAAGAAACGAGTCGAGGCTGAGTGAGACGGCTGCGCCCGCCCCGGCCCGGATCAGTCTCTTCGTTGGGAAAGGCGGGGTAGGGAAATCCACCCTGGCTTGCGCCACCGCGGTCAGTTCCGCGAGCGCGGGACAGCGGGTGCTGGTGGTGTCCACCGACCAGGCGCACTCGCTGGGTGATGTGCTGGGCACCCCCGTCCCGCCCAGCCAAGACGAACTGGTGCGGGTGCTCGCCGATGACGCGGAGGCCGGCGGCGGATTTCTCGATGCGCTGGCCTTGGACACCCTTGCCCTGCTCGAGGTCCGTTGGCGTGAGGCCGTCGCCACGTTGGACCGGCGGTTCCCCGACTCCGAATTGAGCACCATTGCGCCCGAAGAGCTTTCGGCGTTACCCGGCGTCCAGGAGGTGCTCGGCCTCTACGCCGTCGGTGAGCTGGCCGGCTCGGGACGATGGGACCGCGTGGTGGTCGATTGCGCGTCGACCGCGGACGCGTTGCGGATGTTGACGTTGCCCGCCACCTTCGGGCTGTACGTCGAGCGGGCGTGGCCGCGGCATCGCCGGCTATCCGTCACCGCCGACGACGGCCGCTCGGCGGCGGTGGTCGAGCTGCTCGAGCGCATCAGCGCGAGCGTGGAGACGCTCGGCGCGCTGCTCACCGACGGCGAGCTGGTCAGTGCGCACCTGGTGTTGACCCCCGAGCGGGTGGTCGCCGCGGAGGCGGCCCGCACACTGGGGTCGCTGGCCTTGATGGGCGTGCGCGTCGAAGAGCTGATCGTGAATCAGGTTCTGCCGCAAGACGACTCATACGAGTACCGCAACCTGCCCGAGCACCCGGCCTTCTACTGGTACACCGAACGCATCGCCGAGCAGCGCAGTGTGCTCGACGAGCTCGACGCCACCATCGGTGAGGTGGCCCTCGTGATGACCCCACACCTGTCCGGCGAGCCGATCGGCGCCAAGGCGCTGGGCGCGCTGCTCGACGCCGCCCGCCGCCGGGGAGGCACCGCGCCGCCGGGCCCGTTGCGGCCCGTCGTCGACCTCGAATCCGGGACGGGACTTGGGTCCGTCTACCGGATGCGGCTAGCGTTGCCGCAACTCGATGCGTCGGCGCTGACCCTCGGGCGGGTCGATGACGACCTCATCATCAGCGCCGGCGGATTGCGGCGCAGGGTGAGGCTGGCGTCGGTGCTTCGGCGCTGCATCGTGCTGGACGCGCGCCTGCGGGGTAGTGAGCTGACAGTGCGTTTTCGACCAGATCCGGAGGTGTGGCCTAAGTGAGTGGGGCTCATCCCGAAATCGGTCCGGAGCTACGCAGGCTCGCCCAGACGATCCTGGACGGCATCGACCCCGCGGTGCGCGCGGCCGCGGCGCTGACGGCCGGCGCCGGACCGGGAACCGGCAAGTGCCAGCAGGTGTGGTGCCCGGTGTGCGCCCTGGCCGCGCTGGCGACCGGCGACCAGCACCCCTTGCTCACCGCGATCGCCGACCACAGCATCGCCCTGCTTCAGGTGATCCGCGACATCGTCGACGACATCGACCGGGCGTCGCGCCCGACGCCGGAACCGCCGCCCGACGGTCCGCCCGGCGGCGCGGCCGACAGCGGCGACGCCGAAGCGCGGACGCGTTATCAGCCCATCCCCGTCACGCTGGACGAGTGAGGGCGCTGCGTCGCAGGTGGTCCCTTCCCGTGGGGATAGGTACAGTTGGCGCAGTACATCAGCGGGGTGTAGCCGAGAGGGAGGGCCATGTGGTACTGGCTATTCAAGTACGTGCTCCTCGGCCCGTTGCTGTCACTGCTGGGGCGGCCGAAAGTTGAAGGCCTAGAACACGTTCCGAGCTCCGGGCCGGCGATACTGGCAAGCAATCACCTGGCCGTGATGGACAGCTTCTATCTTCCGCTGGTGGTGCGGCGCCGAATCACCTTCCTGGCCAAGTCGGAATATTTCACCGGCACCGGTTTGAAGGGGTGGTTCCAGCGGTGGTTCTTCACCGCCGTCGGGCAGGTGCCGATCGACCGGACCGACGCCGACAGCGCCCGGGCCGCGCTGACCACCGCGCAACAGGTGCTGGGTGAGGGCAAGCTGCTGGGCATGTATCCCGAAGGCACGCGGTCCCCGGACGGCCGGCTCTACAAGGGCAAGACGGGGCTGGCGCGGCTGGCGCTGCAGACCGGGGTCCCGGTGATCCCGGTCGCGATGATCGGCACCAACGTCGTCAACCCGCCCGGGACCAACATGTTGCGGTTCGGCCGGGTCACGGTTCGCTTCGGCAAGCCGATGGACTTCTCGCGCTTCGACGGGCTGGCCGGCAACCGCTTCATCGAGCGGGCCGTCACCGACGAGGTGATCTACGAGCTGATGGGGCTGTCCGGGCAGGAATACGTCGACATCTACGCGGCCAGCCTGAAAAAGGGCGGTGACGCGGCCGACGGTGAGGCCGCGCGGATTCCCGAGACCGCGGCCGGTTAACCGACGGCGGTAGCCGGCGCCAGCGGCTCCGGCGCGGCCTCCCGCGAAACGCCGCGGGCGGTCACGGTGACGCCGGCCGCGACGATGACCGCCAGCGCCCACCACACGTACGACATCCCGGCGAGTTGGCGCCACCACACCGCGCTCGCCTCGTGATGCTTGGGCAGCAGGTCGATCGGCGTCCACCTCATCAGCGCCACCCCCACGGCGCTGACGACCATCAGCAGTGCGTTGCGGCGCCGCCAGCCCAAGACGGCCGTCACCAGCACCGCGGGCAGCACCCACACCCAGTGGTGCGACCACGACACCGGCGAGACCACCAGCCCGAACAAGGCGACGCAGACCAGCGCGAGCGTGGGCTCGCCGGCGCGCAGCACCCGGCGCATCGCCCACACCGTCGCCGCCAGCACGAGCAGGGACGCCGCCACCCACAGCAGGAAGCGCTCCTGCTGTCCCAGCCCCAGCCGGGCCAGGGCGCCGGCGATGTTCTGGTCGGTGTTCAACGACGCCGAACCGATCCGGTCGGTGTGATGCACGGTGTGCGTCCAGTACTCCCAGGAGTCGTTCCAGGCCAGCACGAAACCCAGCAGCGTCGCCCCAGCGAACGAGGCCAGCGCGGTCAACGCCGCACGGTGATCGCGGCGCAGCAGGAAATAGAGCAGGAAAACCGCCGGCGTCAGCTTCAGCGCCATGCCCACCCCCAGCAGCAGCCCGCGCGGCCACGGCGTGCGGCGCGGCACGCAGTCAGCGATCACCAGCGTCATCAGCACCACGTTGATCTGGCCGAAGGCGAAGTTCGAGCTGATGGGTTCCAGCCAGACCGTCGCGGCCGCGGCGGCGACGACGGCCAGCCACCACCGGCGCAGCCAGGCCGGGCCGGGCAGCACGGCCGACGCGCTCCAGACGTCGAGCCGGGTCAGCACGATCACGGTCGACACGACCAGCAAAACCAGCGTCAGGGCGGTGATCGCGACACTGGCGGCCGGCATGTGCATCCAGGCGAACGGGCAGAACACGATGGCGGCCAGCGGCGGATAGGTGAACGGCAGATCGACGATCGGCGTGTGGAACAACACGTCGCCGCGGTACAGCGGGCGGCCGTCCATCCAGGCCCGGGCGCCCATCTGATAGACGTCGATGTCGATGCGATACGGGATGTGCCCGAACAGCTGCCACGCCGCGTAACCCAGCCCCGCCGCGGCCGCCAGCCAAGCCGCGCCCCACACCAGCGCCCGCCCGGGGGCACGCTTACCTGAGAAGCCCGCCCCGGGCGCCTGCCGTGTACTCATGTCGCACAACAGCGTAATGGGTGCCCGCGCCCGGACACCCCTGGTGCAGCGCGGCTCCCACGGCCGCGGCGCGGGGAGGCGTAGGTTTCAAGGGTGCTCCACTCGTTCGTGGACGAGATGTCCCGATGGTTCGAACATGACATTCACGACCGGGGCCACCTGCCACTGTTGTGCTGCCTGGTGGCCTTCATCCTGACGTTTTTCGTCACGCGGACGTTCGTGCGGTTGATCCGGCACCGCGTCGAAAACGGCCGGCCCACCAAGTGGTGGCACCCGCGCAACGTCCACGTCGGGGGAGTGCACATCCACCACGTCACGTTCGGGGTGGTCCTCACGTTGCTCTCCGGGCTGACGCTGGTGACCCTGTCGATCGACGGGCACGAGCCCCAGTTCATGATGGCCGCCACGTTTTTCGGGATCGGGGCCGCCCTGGTCCTCGACGAGTACGCGTTGATCCTGCACCTGTCCGACGTCTACTGGTCCGAGGACGGCCGCACCTCGGTCGATGCGGTCTTTGCCGCGGTCGCGGTGGCCGGGCTGCTGATGATGGGCCTGCACCCGCTGATGTTCTTCCTGCCGATCTGGCACGACGCCAACTCGTGGGCGCTGCGCGCCGTGGTGGGGGGCGCCATGGCGTTGACGCTGCCGCTGGCCGTCGTGGTGGTGCTCAAGGGCAAGGTCTGGACCGGCCTGCTGGGCATGTTCCTGGTCATCTTGCTGGTGATCGGGGCGGTCCGGCTGTCGCGCCCGCACGCGCCCTGGGCCCGCTGGCGGTACGCCACGCAGCCGGACAAGATGCGCCGCGCGCTGCAGCGCGAACGGCGGCTGCGCCGCCCGGTGGTGCGGGCCAAGCTCTACCTGCAGTGCGCCATCGCGGGCACGCCGCGGTTTCCGGATCAACGTGCGGTGGACGCCAGGTTGGACGACGAGGTTCATCCCGCCCCGGCGCCCACCGGTCCGATCCTGATCAGCAGATAATCTCCCTTCGTGCGGTACTTCTACGACACCGAATTCATCGAGGACGGCCGCACCATCGAGCTCATCTCGATCGGGGTGGCCGCCGAGGACGGCCGCGAGTACTACGCGGTGTCCACGGAATTCGATCCCGAGCGCGCCGGCCCGTGGGTGCGCGCCAACGTGCTGCCCAAGCTGCCGCCCCCGGCGTCGCAGGTGTGGCGCTCACGCAGGCGGATCCGCGAGGACCTGGAGGAGTTCTTCGGCGTCAATTCCGGGCGGGCGGCCGCTGAGCCGATCGAACTGTGGGCGTGGGTGGCGGCCTACGACCACGTCGCCCTGTGCCAGTTGTGGGGCCCGATGCCGGACCTGCCGCGGGCCATCCCGCGTTTCACCCGCGAGCTGCGGCAACTCTGGGAAGACCGGGGCAGCCCCCGGATGCCCCCGCGGTCGCCCGATGCCCACGACGCGTTGGTCGACGCCCGCGATCAGCTCCGCCGCTTCCGGTTGATCACGGCGGGAGACTAAGACGGCCGCGCTCGACGGCGTTCACGCTGATCAACCCTGACCGGGGGCGTCCGCGACCCGGTTACGATGGACCGATGAACTGGACCGTCGACATCCCGATCGACCAGCTGCCGCCGCTGCCGCCGCTGCCGACCGATCTGCGGGCGCGATTGGACGCCGCGCTGGCCAAGCCGGCCGCCCAGCAACCCAGCTGGCCCGCCGATCAGGCGTCGGCGATGCGCACGGTCCTCGAGAGCGTGCCGCCGGTCACGGTGCCGATGGAGATCGTGCGGCTACAGGAGCAGCTCGCCCAGGTGGCCAGGGGTGAGGCGTTCCTGCTGCAGGGCGGTGACTGCGCGGAGACGTTCACCGAGAACACCGAACCCCACATCCGCGGCAACGTGCGCACCCTGCTGCAGATGGCGGTGGTGCTGACCTACGGCTCGAGCATGCCGGTGGTCAAGGTGGCCCGCATCGCGGGGCAGTACGCCAAACCGCGATCGGCCGACATCGACGCGCTGGGGTTGAAGTCCTACCGCGGCGACATGATCAACGGCTTCGCCCCGGACGCCGCGGTGCGCGAGCATGATCCGTCGCGATTGGTGCGCGCCTACGCCAATGCCAGCGCGGCGATGAATCTGGTTCGTGCGCTGACGTCGTCGGGGTTGGCGTCGCTGCATCTGGTCCACGACTGGAACCGCGAGTTCGTCCGGACCTCGCCGGCGGGCGCCCGCTACACGGCGCTGGCCACCGAGATCGATCGCGGCCTGCGCTTCATGAGCGCGTGCGGGGTGGCCGACCGCAACCTGCAGACCGCCGAAATCTACGCCAGCCACGAGGCTTTGGTGCTCGACTACGAGCGGTCGATGCTGCGGCTGTCCGAGAACGACAGCGGCGAGCCCCAGCTGTACGACCTGTCGGCGCACACCGTGTGGATCGGCGAGCGGACCCGCCAGCTCGACGGGGCGCACATCGCCTTCGCGGAGGTGATCGCCAACCCGATCGGCGTCAAGATCGGCCCGACGATCACCCCGGAGTTGGCCGTCGAATACGTCGAGCGGCTCGACCCGCACAACAAGCCCGGCCGGCTGACACTGGTGAGCAGGATGGGCAACAACAAGGTGCGCGATCTGCTGCCCCCGATCGTGGAGAAGGTCCAGGCCACCGGTCACCAGGTGATCTGGCAGTGCGACCCGATGCACGGCAACACCCACGAGTCGTCCAACGGGTACAAGACCCGCCACTTCGACCGCATCGTCGACGAGGTGCAGGGCTTCTTCGAGGTGCACCGCGCGCTGGGCACCCATCCCGGCGGCATCCACGTCGAGATCACCGGGGAGAACGTCACCGAGTGTCTTGGTGGGGCGCAAGACATTTCGGACACCGACCTGGTCGGCCGCTACGAGACCGCGTGCGACCCACGGCTGAACACCCAACAGTCGCTGGAGTTGGCCTTCCTGGTCGCCGAGATGCTGCGCGACTGAGCGCGCCTACAGCAGCCCGTTGAGGTTGCTTCCGACGGTCCACGCCGCGGTCGCCACCAGGCCGGTCAACGCCAGCACCAGCGCCACCCACACCAGCACCATGCGCCGATTGTGCTGGCGGGTCCACACGAATTCGCTGATCGGGATGCCCGCGAATTCGCCTGCGACAGGCTCATATTCGTAGTCATCGTCGTCCTCGTCGGGTTCGTCGACGGCCGCGGCCGGGCGCTGCGGGCGCGGCCAATCCTCGGGGCCCCGGGTCAGTTGGCGGGTGGGCTGGCGCACCGGGGCGGGCCCGGGCTGCTGCGCGGTGGCCGGGCGCTGGCCCATCCGGCTGTGCTGCAGCGCGGCCGAGCGGTGCTGCGCGGAGTTGCGTGGCGCCGGCACGGAGAAGTCCGGCAGCGCAAGCTCATCGGCGATCGCGTCGAGATCGGCACCCATCTCGGTCGCGTCGGCGTACCGGTCGGCCGGGTCGCGGGCCGTCGCCCGCTGCACGAACTGGTCGAACTGCACGGGCACACCGTCGATGGACGCGCTGGGCGCCGGCACGTCGGTGTCCAGCCGCCGGTAAGCGATCGACAGCGCCGAGTCGCCGGTGAAGGGGGTGTGCCCGGTCAACAGCTCGTAGGCGAGGATGCCCGCGGAGTACACGTCGCTGCGCGGGCTCGCGTCGCCGTCGCGCACCTGCTCGGGCGACAGATACGCCGCGGTGCCCAAAATCACACTGGTAGAGGTGATTCCGGCGGCGGCGACGGCGCGGACCAACCCGAAGTCGGCGATCTTCACCTCGCCGTCGTCGGAGATCAACACGTTCTCCGGCTTGACGTCGCGATGCACCAGACCGGCGCGGTGCGCGGCGGCCAACCCGCCGAGCACCGGACGAAGCACCGCCGCCACGGCGTAGGGCGGCATGGGTCCGCGCTCGCCCAGCAGCTCGCGCAGGGTGCCGCCCTCGATGAGCTCCATCACCAGAAACGGGTGCCGAGCGTCGGAGCCCTGGTCGTAGACCGCGACCAGCCCGGGATCCTTCAGGCGTGCGACGGTGCGGGCCTCGCGCTGGAAGCGGGTGAGGAACTGCTCGTCGCCCGCGTAGCGAGAATCCATCACCTTCACGGCGACGGGACGGTCGAGCCGGGTGTCGAGACCGCGGTACACCGTCGAGGTGCCGCCGCTGGCGATCTTCGCCTGGATCAGGTAGCGGCCGTCCAGCAACGCGTTGTCCAACGGGTCCGCCGTCCCGGCCTCCGCCGGCGGACGATGCGGACCGGCCCGGCCGGGCGGATGAGCTTGGGCCACGGGGCCATCGTAGGTGCGGCGCCATGATTGGGCGGAAGAACACGGGCTCACGGCGCGTATCAAGGCTTACACTTGCGCGGATGAGCAGTATTCCTGCCGGCGACGATGTGCTAGATCCCGACGAGCCGATCTACGACCTCCCGCGGGTCGCCGAATTGCTTAAAATCCCGGTAACCAAGGTCCACCAACAGCTCCGCGATGGCCATCTGGTCGCGGTCCGGCGCGGCGAGGGCGTGGTGGTGCCGCAGGTGTTCTTCACCCAGTCCGGTGAGGTGGTCAAGAGCCTGCCGGGATTGTTGACGATCCTGCACGACGGCGGCTACCACGACACCGAGATCGTGCGCTGGCTGTTCACCCCCGACCCGTCGCTGACGGTGACCCGCGACGGCACCAAGGACGCCATCAGCAATGCCCGCCCCGTCGACGCGCTGCATGCCCACCAGGCCCGCGAAGTCGTGCGCCGGGCGCAGGCGATGGCCTACTGAGCCGGTGCGGCGACCTCGGCCGGGCCGGTCCGAGGGCGGGGTGTCCGGTACAGGGTGTACCAGGCGATCAGCGCGACGGCGGTGGCCAGCGAGAAGTGCAGCCACGAGTACATCCCATGCGAGCCATCGGGTTTGAAGATCACCATCACCCAGGTCGACGCGCCGCCGATGATCGCCACCGCCCGTCGTGACTGGGCCAGGGGAGCCACGATCGCCAGCGGCCACGAGTAGTACCAGGGCAACGCGGCCGGGACGAACAGCACCACGATCAGCATCGAGTACGCCATGCCGGTGAGCGCGGCCCGGTCATCACGCCGGAACCGCCACCACAACAGCGGCAGCGAGACCGCGATGATCGCGATGCCGACCAGCCGGGTGACCCGCAGGAGCGGATAGAAGCTCACGGGAAACAGCCCGCTGCCGATCGCGTGGATCAGGTTGGCCGCCGCGGTCGGCACGGTCAGCCAGTTGATGATCTTCACCGAACCGGCCAGCGCGGTCAGCCATCCCAGCCCCACGCCGGCCACCGCGGACAGGATCGCGAACACCACCGCGAAGACCAGCAGCGACGCCGCCGCGGCCGCGAGAAGCGCTCGCGCGGAACGATATCCCCGCCGGTCGCGCAGATCCCGCGCCCACACCCACACCAGGAAGGGCAGCGCGATGCCGGCGGTGGCTTTGACCGCGATGGCGACCGTGATCAGCGCGGTGCCCGCGACGTGGCGACCGCCGAACGTCAGCGCGATGCCGGCGGCCATCAGGCCCACCATCAGCATCTCGTTGTGCACGCCGCCCATCAGGTGGATGAGCACCAGCGGGTTGAGCACGCAGATCCACAGCGCCGTCGAGGGGTCGGCGCCCAGGTGCCGCGCCACTCGCGGAGTGGCCCAGATCAACAGCGCCAAACCGGGCAGCATGCACAGCCGCAGCAACATGGTGCCCGCCACCACGTTGTTGCCGACGAGGACGGTGATCAGCTTCGCCACCAGGATGAACGCCGGACCGTAGGGGGCGGTCGTGATCGACCAGATGGGACTGACGTTGTCCAACAAGATGTTTGGATTGGCGACCGGGCCGACGGCGTAGGGGTCCAGGCCGTCGCGCAGCAGTGCGCCCTGCGCCAGATACGAATAGGTGTCCCGGCTGAAGACGGGCACCGACACCAGCAGCGGCGCCAGCCAGAATCCGGTGGTGGTCTTCATGACGAACTCGGTCGCGTCGCCGGCCAGCACGCGGCGGCCCAGGCCCAGCCAGGCGATCAGCATGAGGCCGACGCCGGTCCACAGCACGATCGACGACAGCACCAGGCCGTGGCCAAAACGCAGCCAGGACATGTGAATCGACTCGAGCAGCGGGTCGTGCTGGCGGGTGCTGCCCGCGCCCAGCCCGCCCAGGGTGATCAGCACCGACCCCAGCAGGCCCAGTTTGGCCGGCCGCGATTCGTCGGCCGCCACGAACGCCCTCAGCTGGGAAAACCGTTCGCCGCGAGGGGGTTTGGCTGCCGGCGCGTCGTCGGCCGGGGTGTCGGTCGGAGTCGTCATCGGTTCAGGCGGACCGGTTCGTGGCGATCTTGGCCAATTCGGACAGCCCGGCTTTGGCCGCGGTGTTGATGGGGGCGGCGGCCAGCGTCGCCAGCGCCCGCTGGGTCAGCGTGGCGATGCGTTGTTCGGCCGCGGCCAGGGCACCCACCGACTCGATGACCTCACGCAGCCGATCCACTTGCGCGTCGGTCAGCTGGGCGCCGATCGAGGTCCGTAATAGGTTGGCCGCCACCGGGTCTGACGTCTCCGCCAACTCCACCGCCTCGGCCAGCAGCACGGTGCGCTTGCCGGATCGCAGGTCGTCCCCGGACGGCTTGCCGGTCACCGCGGGGTCACCGAAGACGCCCAGGACGTCGTCGCGCAGCTGGAACGCCACCCCGAGGTCCGTGCCGAACTGGCTGAAGATGTCGTGGACGTCGGGTCGGTCGGCGGCGGCGGCCACGCCGAGCTGCAGCGGGCGCGACACGGTGTAGCAGGCGGTTTTGAAGGTGTCGACGTTCATCGCCGACGCGATCGAGGCGGCGGCGCTGGCTTCGGCGACGATGTCGAGGTACTGCCCGCCGAGCACCTCGGTGCGGATGTTGGCCCACACCCGGCGGATGCGGCGCTGGGCCTGCGGCGTCAGGTCGACACCGAAGACGATGTCGTCGGCCCAGGCCAGGGCGAGGTCACCGAGCAGGATGGCGGCCGACGCGCCGAACCGCTCGGGCGAGCCCTGCCAGCCCCGGTCGCGATGCAGGGTCGCGAACTGGACGTGGGTGGTCGGCCGTCCCCGCCGGGTGGAGGAGTCGTCGATCACGTCGTCGTGCACCAGCGCGCAGGCGTGCAGCAGCTCGAGCGAGGAAAACAGCAGCAGCACTTGCTCGTCGGGTTCGTCGGTGGCCACGGCGCGCCACCCCCAGTAGGCGAACGCGGGGCGTAGCCGCTTCCCGCCGCCCAGCACGAAATCTTCGAGCGCGGCGATCAGGCCGTTGTAGTCGTCGCCGATGTAGGCGGTCTCGGCGCGCCGCTCGTCCAGATACCGCCGCAACTGTTCGGTGATGGCGCCGGTCAACTCGACGGTTGCCGCCGCTGCTGTGGCTTTGACGCTCAGCGCGGCGCCCCTTTCTGCTCGGCTGGCTGGGTGTTCCAGGCCCGACCAGTGTATTCGTCGCGCGGCCCGGGGTGGGTCCCGCGTGAGGTCGCCGGGCGCACCCAGTTGCTTCGACTGCCTCACTAACCCGCCCCTATGCTTGCGGGTGCGCTGGGGCTCGCGCGGATGCTGCGCGGCCAAGAGACGCCCCGGGCCCATAGTCGTCGGACGGAGAGAAGCCGCGTGACCCTCAACACCATTGCGCTCGAACTGGTGCCACCAAACGCCGACGAAGGTCGGGAGCGGGCACTCGAAGAGGCGCACAAAGTGGTGCGGCATTCGGCCGAGGCCGGTTTGGACGGCCGGATCCGGCACGTGATGATCCCCGGGATCATCGCCGAGGACGACGACCGTCCCATTCAGATGAAGCCCAAGCTGGATGTGCTCGACTTCTGGTCGGTGGTCAAGCCGGAACTGACCGGGATCAGGGGCTTGTGCACGCAGGTCACCGCGTTCATGGACGAGCCGTCGCTGCGGGGCCGGCTGACCGAGTTGTCCTCGGCCGGAATGGAAGGCGTGGTGTTCGTCGGCGTGCCGCGCACCATGAACGACGGCGAGGGCTCCGGCGTCGCCCCGACCGACGCCCTGTCGATCTATCGCGAGCTGGTGACCAACCGCGGGGTGATCCTGATCCCCACCCGCGACGGCGAACAGGGCCGGTTCAACTTCAAGTGCGACCAGGGCGCCACCTACGGGATGACCCAGTTGCTGTATTCCGACGCGATCGTGGGGTTCCTGAGCGAGTTCGCCAGGCAAACCGATCACCGGCCCGAGATCCTGCTGTCCTTCGGTTTCGTGCCGAAGATGGAAAGCCGCGTCGGACTGATCAACTGGCTCATCCAGGACCCGGGCAACGCCGCGGTCGCCGCCGAGCAGGAGTTCGTCCGCAAGCTCGCCGAATGCGAGCCCCCGCAGAAGCGTCAGCTGATGGTCGACCTCTACAAGCGCGTCATCGACGGGGTGGCCGACCTCGGTTTCCCGCTGAGCATCCATCTCGAGGCGACCTACGGGATCTCCGGTCCCGCGTTCCAGACCTTCGCGGAGATGCTCGCGTACTGGTCACCCACCCAGCAGGGTTAGCGCGGCGAGGCTAGGTGGGCGGCGGCTGGTCGCGCGGCGCGGTGAGCCGCGGTGAGCGGTCCCGGCCGACCCACGCCAGCAGCCCCACCACGCCGGCGGCCGCGAAGGACGCGATGCCCAGCCACACCACGGCGCCGGTGAAGGAACGGGTGTTGGGGTCGGTGTAGCGGGCCTGGGCGGTCATGGTGCTCACCACGCCCGGCTTGAGCTTCCAGGACACCACGTCGGGCTCGACCCGGTCGCCGTTGGTGGAGGTGACCACCCCCGGAAAGGCGACCGTCAGCTCGACGTCCGCCTCCGAATCGGTCAGCGACGTCAGATCCGCGCGGCCCTCCAGGATCACCAGGTTGCCGTTGCGGCGCAGCGACAGGTTGACGCCGGAGGCGTCGGAGTTCATGTTGGCCAGCTGCGGCAGCTCGGCGAACGTCAGATCGGAGAACACCGCCTGGGAGCCGACGTAGCCGTCGCTGTCGTAGTTCGACACCGCCACCTTCTGGCTGAACGGCAGGTTGTTGCTGTCGAGCTGGGGGCCGGTGTCCTTGGGGGTCTTGGGTTTCGCGGCGGCGACGATCTCCCCGGAGACCAGGTCGTCGGGGGAGACGGTGAGCGAGGCCCGGACCCGCAGGCATCCGGTGGCCAGCGGCACCAGCAGCAGCAACATCGCGATGGCCAGCAGACGGCGCCGTCGGGCCCGGGGGGCTTTCACGCCGCGGCCGCGGGCTGGGGGAGAGCTGGCGCGCACCAGGTCATCGTGCCAGATCCGATGTGCCACTTGAACAAGGCCACTCCGGAGCGCGGGCGTCCGATGCGCGCCCGGTTCCGCGGTGTCACAGCGGTAGTTCGCGGCCCAGGATCGCAAACGCCCGCGGGTCGCCGGCGAAGTGGTAGCGGCGGATGACGTCGGTGAAGCCCAGCCGGCGGTACAGCCGCCAGGCGCGGTTGGGCTCGCCGTTGGTTTCCGGCGTCGACAGCAGCACGTTCTTTTCCGCGCGCCCGGCGAGCAGCCGCCGAGCCAGCGCCTCGCCGAGGCCGCGGCCCTGGGCGCGGGGATGAATGTGCAGCTCGGTCAACTCGAAATAGCTGTTCATCAGCCGGGCGATCTCGTGGGGCGGCGAGCCGCCGCGCTGCATGCCCAGCACCACCTGCTGCTGCCACCATTGGCCGGGCGCCCCGGGATAGCCGTAGGCCACGCCGAGCAGTGGGGCGCTGGTCAGATCCTCCGCCGAGGGCATCGGCGCGCCCTCGTCATCGGGCCCGTCGGCTTCGACGACCCCGGCGCCTTGCCAGCCACGGCGGCGGATGTGCTCGAGCCACATCGCGGCGCGCTGTTGCTCGGTGCCGCGCGGGTAGCGCATCGCATCGACGTACACCGTCAGGGCGTCGGTGAGGCGACGCTCCATGTCGTGGGGGAGCAGATCGATGAGGAATATCCCCAACTCGCGGTGCCCTCCTCATCCGGTGATCGGTCTCGTTCGATGCTGCGGCGTTCTGACCCGGCTGCTAAGAATCATTATCGGACCCCCACGGGCCGGCGCGACGAGCGGTCGTGGCACCGAACCAACGGACGCCCCCGGGTCGGGAAGCCGGTTGTAGCGCACGGGCGTTCCGGTCTGGCGGATTGCCGCGATCCGGCCGGGATAGAATCGGCGCGGAACCAGTGGTATGGGGCAGATTGACCTCGTATCATTCAATTAGTTGCCCGCGCAACGGGCATCGCGTGCTATCGATAGTCACGTGCCAAACTGTCGGCAAGGAGGGACGAATGCCACTCTCCGATCATGAGCAGCGAATGCTCGATCAGATCGAGAGCGCTCTCTACGCCGAAGACCCCAAATTCGCGTCAAGCGTCCGCGGCGGGGGCTTTCGCGCGCCCACGGCCCGCCGGCGCCTGCAGGGAGTGGCGCTGTTCGTCGTCGGCCTGGCGATGCTGGTGTCGGGGGTGGCGTTCAAGGCCACCTGGATCGGCGGCAGCGTCCCCATTCTCAGCATTTTCGGGTTCATCGTCATGTTCGGCGGCGTGGTGTTCGGCATCACCGGTCCCCGATTGTCAGGCAGGCCAGACCATTCCGGCTCCGCGCCCACCTCGCTGCGCCAGCGCCGCAACAAGGGCGGGGGCTCCTTCACCAGTCGCATGGAGGATCGGTTCCGCCGCCGCTTCGACGACTGAGCGCCGACCCACCCGCACGGGGTAGCCGCTGGCTGCCCCGTTTTGCATTTCTCCCGCGTCGTCCGCGCCTCGCGCCGCCCCGGCCGTCATCGTCGCAGCTTCCGGCCGGCTGACTGACGCCGCGCAACCGTCGATACCGTTTTGCGCCCCAACCGAGCCCTAGCCGACGCGCGGGCCGGCGGTTAATCCCCACCGGGCCCCACTAGAGTTCCCCACTACGCCCCACCGGCGACATTTTCCCTGCTAGCTGCGCTGCCGGGGCCGCCCTGAATCCCGGTGCGAGGGCCGCCCGACACGCCTCTCGTAGCGCGTCGAGGGCCCCGTGACGACGGAGAACCCGGAAAACGCCACGGCGACATGCCATGAATGGGGCGAAGTGGGGGATTGTGGGGTATGGTGGCTGCAGTGTTTGGGTGACCTCGAACGGGAGGTGAGCTGGTGTTTCTTGGCACCTACACGCCCAAACTCGACGACAAGGGGCGGCTGACGTTGCCCGCCAAGTTCCGTGACGCGCTGGCAGGGGGGTTGATGGTCACCAAGAGCCAGGACCACAGCCTCGCCGTCTACCCGCGGGCGGAATTCGAGCAACTGGCCCGCCGGGCGAGCAAGGCGTCGCGAAGCAACCCTGACGCCAGGGCCTTCCTGCGTAACCTCGCCGCCGGCACCGACGAGCAGCACCCCGACGCCCAGGGCCGCATCACGTTGTCGGCCGACCACCGTCGTTACGCCAGCCTGTCCAAGGAGTGCGTGGTGATCGGCGCGGTCGACTACCTCGAAATCTGGGATGCGCAGGCCTGGCAGGACTACCAGCAGACCCACGAAGAGAACTTCTCCGCGGCCAGCGATGAAGCACTCGGCGACATCATCTGAGGCGCATGCCCGTGCAACGTGGCCTCTGCCCGAACCGACCCTGGCGTACTTCCCCAACGCCAGGTTCGTGCCTTCGGACAGGGACCTCGATGCAAGGGCGCCACACCTTTTCCGGCACGCTCGGGCCATACCGGGGCGTGCGGCCCACGGGTGGCGGCAGAACCGGGGAGGCGTTGCGGTGGCTGACAATTCAGGGCGCGGTGATCGCAAGCGCGGCCGTGGTGACCGCAAGCGCGGCGCAGCCGGGCGCAGCGGGTCGCCACTAAAGGATGTAGCCGGGCGCAGCGGGTCGCCGCCATCGGGGTCAGGCGGGCACGTGCCCGTCCTGCTGGAGCGTTGCGTCGCGCTGCTCACGCCCGCATTGACCCGCCACCACCCGGACGGGACGGGGGCGACCCTCGTCGACGCGACCGTCGGCGCGGGAGGGCACGCCGAGCGGTTCCTCACCGAACTGCCCGGCCTGCGGCTGATCGGACTCGACCGCGACCCCACCGCCCTGGACATCACCCGAACGCGGTTGGCGCGATTCTCCGACCGGGTCACGCTGGTGCGCACCCGCTACGACGGCGTCGCCACGGCGCTGGCCGAATCCGGCTATGCCGCAACCGAATCGGTCGACGGGATGCTGTTCGACCTCGGCGTGTCGTCCATGCAGCTCGACCGCGCCGAACGCGGTTTCGCCTACGCCCAGGACGCGCCGCTGGACATGCGGATGGACCCCGACGCGCCGCTGACCGCGGCCGACATCCTCAACACCTACGACGAGGCCGAGCTGGCGAACATCCTGCACCGCTACGGCGAGGAGCGCTTCGCGCGGCGCATCGCCGCGCACATCGTGCGCCGGCGGGCCCGCCAGCCGTTCGCGTCGACCGCGGACCTGGTGGCCCTGCTCTACGAAGCGATTCCGGCCGCGGCACGCCGCACCGGCGGCCACCCGGCCAAGCGCACCTTCCAGGCGCTGCGGGTCGCGGTCAACGACGAATTGGATTCGCTGCGTGCCGCGCTCCCGGCCGCCCTGGACGCGCTTGCCGTCGGCGGGCGCATCGTGGTGATGGCGTACCAATCGCTGGAAGACCGGATCGTCAAGCGGTTGTTCGCCGAGGCGGTCGCGTCCCGCACCCCGGTGGACCTGCCGGTCGAACTCCCCGGTCACCAGCCGCGATTCCGGGCCCTGACGCAGGGTGCCGGACGGGCCGACGCCACCGAGATCGAACGCAACCCGCGTAGCGCCGCGGTGCGGCTGCGGGCCCTGCAGCGAATGGAATCACAGCAGGCAACCGGGAAAGGCGATTGATGAAAGCGGACCGCGAGACGTCGAAACGACGCGGCGGCAGCGACCGCCGGGGCGCCCGCGACGGTGCTGCCCGACGGGGCAGGCGCCCGGCGCCCGAACCCGGCGCGGCGCGGCGCGCCCGCGGCGCCAGGACCACGGCGCCCGCCCGCGAATCCCGCGCGCCCAAGGCCGGTCCGCAGAGCAGCCCCGTCGCCCGGCCGGTCGAGCGGTCGGCGCGGCCGAAGAACGCCAGCCAGGCCAAGGCGCGCGCCAAGGCCCGCAAAGCCAAGGCGCCCAAGGTCGTTCGGCCCAAGCTCACCGAGCGTCTGGCCGCCCGGCTGGCGTCGATCGACCTGCGGCCGCGGACACTTGCGAGCAAGGTTCCGTTCGTCGTGTTGGTCATCGGAGCGCTGGGCGTCGGGCTCGGGCTCACGCTGTGGTTGTCCACCGACTCCGCCGAACGCTCCTACAAGTTGAGCCACGCCCGCGAGCGGACCCGGTTGCTGCAGCAACAGAAGGAGGCCCTGGAGCGCGACGTGCGTGAGGCCGAAGCCGCCCCCGCGCTGGCGGAGGCGGCCCGCAAGCAGGGCATGATCCCCACCCGGGACACCGCGCACCTGGTCCAGGACCCGTCCGGGAACTGGGTGGTGGTGGGCACCCCCAAACCCGCCGACGGTGTTCCGCCGCCGCCGCTGAACACCAAGCTCCCCGACGAAGCGCCGCAGCCCCCGAAACCCGCGGCGCCCGCCGCGGAGGTCCCGATGCGGCTCGAGCCGGTCCCCGGCGCCCCCGCCCCGGCCAGGTCGGGGCCCGAAGCGCTGCTGCGCGCACCCGACGGCGCCTCGACGGTGGGCGGTCAACACTTCCCGCCGGCAGTTCCGCCGGTGCCCGGCGCGCCTGGCGCCGCCGGCGCACCCCCTGCCGGTACGCTGCCCGGCATGCCAGGCGGCCCCGTGACCGGTGCGCTCCCCGGCATGCCCGGCGGGCCGGTGACCGGCGCGCTGCCGACGCCGGGGCTGCCGATGCCGGCCAGACCCGCGACCCCCCCGGTGCCCGCCGAGGTCCCGATCCCGTTGGGCGGCCTGCCCATTCCGGCCCCGGGCCAGCTACCCGCGCCCCTGCCACCGGAGGTTTCCGTCCCGGTGCCGCTGGGCCGCGCGGCCGCCCCCCAGCCGATCGCCCCCGCCGCTCCGGCGCCCGCCCCGATGCCGCAACCGGGTACCGGCTCCCTGCCCGGGCCCCCCGGCGCGGTGCCAGGTGCTCCCAGGTGAGCCGCGGCGACACCCCACGGGCACGCCGGTCGCAGGCCGCACGCCCGACACGCGGTCCCCGTAAGGACATGGCGGACAACGCCGTCCGGCAGCCCAAGCGCCGCGCGAAGCCGCAGCAGGCGGACCAGGGCCGTGACGTTCGCGAACCGAAACGACTCCGGAAAGCCAAGCAGCCCAAGGCCAGCCGGGGTGCGCAGCGCCCCGAGCCGGTGGGGGCCGGGCATTCGGCGCGGGAGCGACGCACCCGTCAGATCGTGCAAATGGCCGGCCGCGGTGGGTCGTTCGTCTTCCGCCATCGCGCCGGCAACGTGGTCATCCTGGTGCTGATGCTGGTGGCCGCCGCCCAGCTGTTCGTCCTGCAGGTGACCAAGGCCCCGACGCTGCGCGCCCAGGCCGCCGGGCAGCTCAAGGTCACCGATGTGGAAAAGGCGGTGCGGGGCAGCATCATCGACCGCCGCAAGGATCAACTGGCGTTCACCATCGAATCTCGTGCGCTGACGTTTCAACCGAAACGCATTCACAAGCAGCTGGAGGAGGCCAAGGCCAAGAATTCGGCCGCCCCCGACCCGCAGCAGCGCTTGCGCGACATCGCCAAGGACGTCTCGGGGCGCCTCGGCAACAAACCCGACTCGGCGACCCTGCTGAAGAAGCTGCAAAGCGACGAGAACTTCGTCTATCTCGCGCGTGCCGTCGATCCCGCCGTCGCCAGCGCGATCTCGGACAAATTTCCCGAGGTCGGTTCCGAACGCCAGGATCTGCGCCAGTATCCGGGCGGATCGCTGGCCGCCAACATCGTGGGCGGCATCGACTGGGACGGCCACGGGCTGCTGGGCTTGGAAGAGGCCATGGACTCCGTGCTGTCCGGGACCGACGGTTCGGTCACCTATGACCGCGGATCCGACGGTGTGGTCATCCCCGGCAGTTACCGCAACCGGCATCGGGCGGTCAACGGCTCGATGGTGCAGCTGACCCTCGACGACGACATCCAGTTCTATGTGCAGCAGCAGGTTCAGCAGGCCAAGAATGTGTCTGGCGCGCACAATGTTTCGGCCGTGGTGCTCGACGCGAAGACCGGTGAAGTGCTGGCCATGGCCAACGACAACACGTTCGACCCCTCCCAGGACATCGGGCGTCAGGGCGACAAACAGCTGGGCAACCTGGCGGTGTCCTCGCCGTTCGAGCCCGGCTCGGTGAACAAGGTGATCACCGCGTCGTCGGTCATCGAGTACGGCCTGTCCAATCCCGATGAGGTGCTGCAGGTTCCCGGCACGATCCAGATGGGCGGGGTCTCCATCCACGACGCGTGGGACCACGGCGTGATGCCCTACACGACCACCGGCGTGTTCGGAAAGTCTTCCAACGTCGGCACTTTGATGCTCGCACAGCGGGTGGGGCCGGAGCGCTTCTACGACATGGTCCGCAAGTTCGGGCTCGGGCAGCGCACCAATGTGGGCCTGCCTGGGGAGAGCGCCGGGCTGGTGCCACCCATCGACCAATGGTCGGGCAGCACCTTCTCCAACCTGCCCATCGGACAGGGCCTTTCGATGACGCTGCTGCAGATGACGGGCATGTACCAGACGATCGCCAACGACGGGGTGCGGATCCCGCCGCGGATCATCAAGGCCACCATCGCGCCCGACGGCACCCGCACCGAAGAACCGCGCCCGGACGGCGTGCGGGTGGTGTCGGCGCAGACGGCTCAGACCGTGCGCAACATGCTGCGCGCCGTCGTGCAACACGACCCGATGGGCTATCAGCAGGGCACGGGCCCCGCCGCCGCGGTGACGGGCTACCAAATGGCCGGGAAGACCGGCACCGCCCAGCAGATCAACCCGGCCTGCGGCTGCTACTTCGACAACGTCTACTGGATCACGTTCGCCGGCATGGCCACCGTCGACAACCCCCGGTATGTCATCGGCATCATGATGGACAACCCGGAGCGCAACGCCGACGGCACGCCGGGCCACTCGGCGGCCCCGCTGTTCCACAACATCGCCGGCTGGCTCATGCAGCGCGAGAACGTGCCGCTGTCGCCGGACCCGGGCCCGCCGCTGACGCTGCAGGCCACCTAGACTTCCCGGCCGCGGCCGGTTGCGACGGTGAAATCGTTGTTGCGCGCGTCGATTTGAGCCTGAGTGGCCGGAATCAGGAGGTCGCCGCCGGGTGCCGCCGTGGCCTGGCAGCGCAGGGCGTGGGGTCGCTGGTCGCGTTCGTATTGCTCGCACGCGTGGCCGAGATCGCCGGGATGGTCGCGCAGCGCTCGCGCGAGAAACCAGGCCCCGGTCAGGGCCAGGGAGGTGCCGCGGCCCGACAGGCTCGAGGCACAATGCGCCGCGTCCCCGACGAGGACGACGCGACCGCGATGCCAGCCGGGCATGTGAATCTGGCTGACGGAATCGAAGTACAGTTCCGGGTCGGCGATCGCGGCGTCGAGCAGTTCGGGTACCCGCCACTCGCCGTGGCCGGCGAACGCGTCGACGAGTAATCGTTTCTGGGCCGCGAGGTCGTGGTAGTCGTAGTCGATCCAGGGCGATCGAAACATGAAGACCGCCAAGGCTTTGTCGTTGTAGGCGGCGATGCCGGCAAGGTGCCCGGGGAAGTTGTACATCGGGTTGTCGCGCCCGGACGGCGTATAGCCGGGCAAGTCGGCCAGCGCGACATAGAAGCCGAGATGGCGCAGAAACCGTTGCTCGGGACCGAACGTCAGGCGTCGCACGGCCGAGTGCATCCCGTCGGCACCGACAACCAGGTCATAGCGCTCGCGGTCGCCGGAATTGAACCGCACATCGACGCGACGGTCATCGTCGTCGAGTTCGCCGATGGATTCGTTGAACCGCAGTTCTACCGTCGGCCCCAGGCGGTCGCGCAGGATGGTTGTGAGGTCTTCCCGCGGGATTTCGATGTCGCCGGCGGAGTCGTTGATCTCGTCGAGCGGCGGTTCGGCCACCACGGTGCCGTTTTCGTCGACGAACTGGACGCGTTCGGTCATATCGACCCGGTGCGCGCGGATCGGTGCGAGCACGCCCATCTTGTCGGCGACACCGATGGAGTCCCCGCGAATGTCGATCGGGGAGCCGTTCACCCGCAGGTGGTTGGCGCGTTCGACCAAGGTGACGTCGTGGCCGTCGGCGCCGAGGTTTATCGCCGCGCTCAGGCCGCCGATTCCGGCACCGGAGACGAGAATGCGCATCGATTCCACTCCTGTTCGCTATAAGATACGTTCTGTATCCAAAGAACGTAGACCCGACCGTTAGGAAACGCAATGTCTCTTAACTCGACCGGCGTGGCCCGGCGGCGCCGGGGTCCCGCGTTGGAGGAGGCGTTGCTGGATGCGGCGTGGACGGAGCTGACCGAACGCGGGTACGACGAGCTCACGATCGACGGCGTCGCCGTGCGGGCGGGCACCAGCCGTGCGGTGCTCTACCGGCGCTGGCCGAACAAGCAGGAACTCGTGCTCGCCGCGGTGGCACATGAGGTCGCCAAGGACGTCGTGGTCGCCCCTGACACCGGCAGCCTGCGCGGTGACGCGATCGCATTGCTGCGGCAAGCGAACAAGGTCAGGGTGGGGTTGGTGGTCCCGTTGCTGACCCGGCTGGGCGGCTTCTACCAGCAGACCGGCAGCAGCCTGGCCGATCTCGAAACGCTGGTGCGAGGGCGGCGCGATGCCGCGTTGGATCAGGTGATCCAGCGCGCCATCGATCGCGGTGAAATCGAGCCCGACCAGTTGACCGAGCGCATTGCGCGCCTGCCCGTGGACCTGTTTCGCTACGAGGTCCTGATGACGCTGCGGCCCCTGCCCGACGAAGCCATCGAAGAGATCGTCGACACCGTCTGGCTCCCCCTGCTCGAGCGGCGCAGCGGGTCGTGACACCGGCGCCCGGGCGCGGGAACATCCGTCGGCCGGTGCTCCTAGGTAGGGTGTCATGGCCGATCATGGCTGACGGAGGTGGTGACGGGGTGTCGGTGCCCAGTGCGCTGCGGCCCAGCGCCGCAGCGGGCGTGCGCTTGCCGGCGTTGGCGGCTGACATCGGAGCCGCGCCGGCCGGCGATCGGGCCGTCCCGAACCTGCCGGTCACCGGGGTCACGCTGCGCGCCCAGGAGGTGCGGCCCGGCGATCTGTTCGCCGCGCTGCCCGGTTCCACCACCCACGGCGCGCGTTACGCCGGCGACGCGATCGAACGCGGCGCGGTCGCCGTGCTCACCGACGCCGGCGGGGTCGCCGAGATGGGCGCCCTAGGGCAATCCGTGCCGGTCCTCGTTCACCCGGACCCCCGCGGTGTGCTCGGCGGGCTGGCCGCCACGGTGTACGGGAACCCGTCCGAGCGGGTGACGGTCGTCGGCGTCACCGGCACGTCCGGCAAGACCACCACGACGTATCTCATCGAGTCCGCACTGCGCGCCGCCGGCCACACCGCCGGGCTGATCGGCACCATCGGGATCCGCATCGACGGCGCCGACATTCCCAGCGCGCTGACCACCCCGGAGGCCCCCGCCCTGCAGGCGATGCTGGCGGCGATGGCCGAACAGGGGGTGGACACCGTCGTCATGGAGGTCTCCAGTCACGCCCTGACGCTGGGCCGCGTGGACGGAACCCGGTTCGCGGTGGGCGGTTTCACCAACCTGTCCCGCGACCACCTCGACTTCCACCCGACGATGGCCGACTACTTCGAGGCCAAGGCGATGCTCTTCGACCCGAGCTCCCCGCTGCGGGCCCGGCGCGTCGTGGTCTGCGTCGACGACGACGCCGGGCGCGCCATGGCCGCCCGCGCCGGCGACGCGATCACCGTCAGCGCCGAGGGCCGGCCCGCCCACTGGCGCGCCACCGACGTGGCCCCGATGGGCGCCGCGGGACAACGGTTCACCGCCATCGATCCCGCCGGAGCGCGCCATCAGCTGGGTGTTCGGCTGCCCGGCCATTACAACGTCGCCAATTGCCTTGTCGCACTGGCTATTCTGGACGCGGTCGGGGTGTCCCCGGAGCAGGCGTCGACGGGCCTGCTACAGGCCCGCGTGCCGGGACGCATGGAGGAGATCGACGCCGGCCAGGACTTCCTGGCGCTGGTCGACTACGCCCACAAACCGGGCGCGTTGCGCGCGGTGCTGACCACGCTGGCGCGTCCGGATCGCCGGCTGGCCGTGGTGTTCGGCGCCGGCGGCGAACGCGACCCGGGCAAACGGGCGCCGATGGGCGCGACGGCGGCCGAGCTGGCCGATCTGGTCGTCGTCACCGACGACAACCCGCGCGGTGAGGACCCGGCGTCGATTCGTCGCGAAATCCTCGCCGGGGCGACCGAAAGCGGTTGTGCGGCAGACATTGTCGAGATCGCCGACCGCCGCGACGCGATCAGGCACGCCGTCGCCTGGGCGGGCCCGGGCGACGTCGTGCTGATCGCCGGCAAGGGCCACGAAACCGGCCAGAGCGCCGGCGGGCACATCCGCCCCTTCGACGACCGGGTCGAGCTGGCGCAGGCGCTGCGGGACCTCGACGGGGCACCGCGATGATCGAATTGACCGTCGCCGAGATCGCCGACATCGTCGGCGGCACCCTGGCCGACATCTCGCCGCAGGACGCCGCGCGACGCCGCGTCACCGGGACGGTGGAATTCGACTCGCGCGCCGTCGGACCCGGGGGACTGTTCCTGGCGCTGCCGGGCGCGCGCTCGGACGGCCACGACCACGCGGGCGCGGCGATCGCCGCCGGTGCGGTGGCGGTGCTGGCCGCCCGGCCGGTCGGCGTTCCCGCCGTCGTCGTCGCCCCCGCGGCCGCGTCGGGATCTCGGGCCGGGGTGCTCGAGCACGACCCGGACGGCTCGGGCGCGGCGGTGCTCGCCGCGCTGGCCAAGTTGGCCCAGGTGGTGGCCGCCGAACTGGTCGCCGGCGGGCTCAGGATCGTCGGGATCACCGGATCGTCGGGGAAGACGTCGACCAAGGACCTGGTGGCCGCCGTGCTGAAACCGCTCGGCGAGGTGGTCGCCCCGCCCGGCTCGTTCAACAACGAGCTGGGGCATCCGTGGACCGTGTTGCGCGCGACGCCCGAGACCGACTTCCTGGTCCTCGAGATGTCGGCGCGCCACCCGGGCAACATCGCCGCGCTGGCCGAGATCGCCCCGCCGGCGATCGGCGTCGTCCTCAACGTCGGCACCGCGCACCTGGGCGAGTTCGGCTCGCGCGAGGCCATCGCTCAGACGAAATCCGAACTGCCCCAATCTGTTCCGGCATCCGGGGTGGTGATCCTCAATGCCGACGACTCGGCGGTGGCGGCCATGGCGGGCGTGACCGCGGCCCGGGTGGTGCGGGTCAGCCGCGCCGAGAACACCAGCGCGGGCCCCAGCCAGCTGTGGGCCGGGCCCGTCTCGCTCGACGAGGTGGCCAGGCCATGCTTCACGCTGCACCACCGCGACGCCTCCGGGACCACGCAGGCGCAGGTCCGGCTCGGCGTCTACGGCGACCACCAGGTCACCAACGCGCTGTGCGCCGCCGCGGTCGCGCTGGAATGCGGCGCCGACGTCGACCAGGTGGCGGCCGCACTCGCCGGCGCCGGCCCCGTCTCACGGCACCGGATGCACGTCACCACGCGCGCCGACGGCGTCACCGTGATCGACGACGCCTACAACGCCAACCCCGATTCGATGCGCGCCGGGCTGCAGGCGTTGGCCTGGATCGCCCACGGCGGGGGGGACCGGCCGGCCGAAAAGCGCAGGAGTTGGGCGGTGCTCGGTGAGATGGCCGAACTCGGCGAGGACGCGATCGCCGAGCATGATCGCATCGGCCGGCTGGCCGTGCGCTTAGATGTGTCTCGACTCGTTGTCGTGGGAAGTGGGAGGTCGATGAGCGCCATGCACCACGGAGCGGTCATGGAGGGTTCGTGGGGCTCGGCCGATAAGGGGGCCGTCAACGTGGCCGACAGCGAGGCCGCCCTGGCGTTGCTGCGGGCCGAGCTGCAACCCGGCGACGTCGTGCTGGTCAAGGCCTCCAACGCGGCCGGGCTGGGGGCGCTGGCCGACGCCCTGGTATCACAAGGCTCGCAGGGCGGTGCCCGCCCGTGAGACAGATCCTCATCGCCGTCGCCGTCGCGCTGACCGTGTCGATCCTGTTGACCCCAGCGCTGATCCGGCTGTTCACCCGGCAGGGATTCGGCCACCACACCCGCGACGACGGCCCGCCGACCCACCACGCCAAACGCGGCACGCCGTCGATGGGCGGCGTGGCGATCCTGGCCGGCATCTGGGCCGGTTACCTGGGGACCCACCTGGCCGGGTTGGCGTTCGACGGCGAGGGCGTCTCCGCGTCGGGTCTGCTGGTGCTGGGCCTGGCCACGGTGCTCGGCGGCGTCGGCTTTCTCGACGACCTGATCAAGATCCGCCGGTCGCGCAATCTCGGGCTGAACAAGACGGCCAAAACCGTCGGGCAGGTCGCCGCCGCGGTGCTGTTCGGCGTGCTGGTGCTGGAATTCCGCAACGCCAACGGCCTGACCCCGGCCAGCGCGGACCTGTCCTACGTGCGCGAGATCGCGACCGTCGCGCTGGCCCCGGCGCTGTTCGTGTTGTTCTGCGTGGTCGTCGTCAGCGCCTGGTCCAACGCCGTCAACTTCACCGACGGCCTGGACGGACTCGCCGCCGGCAGCATGGCGATGGTCACCGCGGCCTACGTGCTGATCACGTTCTGGCAGTACCGCAACGCGTGCGTCACCGCGCCCGGGCTGGGTTGCTACAACGTGCGCGATCCGCTCGACCTGGCGATCGTCGCGGCCGCCACCGCGGGCGCCTGCATCGGCTTTCTGTGG
Organism: Mycobacterium paraintracellulare; assembly: GCF_000276825.1. Lineage (NCBI taxonomy): Bacteria > Bacillati > Actinomycetota > Actinomycetes > Mycobacteriales > Mycobacteriaceae > Mycobacterium > Mycobacterium paraintracellulare. The sequence continues at coordinate 2,302,208 of NC_016948.1, forward strand.
TGGAACGCCGCGCCCGCCAAGATCTTCATGGGCGACACCGGATCGCTGGCGTTGGGCGGCATCATCGCCGGCATCTCGGTCACCAGCCGCACCGAGATCCTCGCCGTCGTGCTGGGTTCGCTGTTCGTCGCCGAGGTCAGCTCGGTGGTGTTGCAGATCCTGACTTTCCGCACCACCGGGCGTCGGGTGTTCCGGATGGCGCCGTTCCACCACCACTTCGAGTTGGCCGGCTGGGCCGAGACCACGGTCATCATCCGGTTCTGGTTGCTCACCGCGATCGCCTGCGGGCTGGGCGTGGCCCTTTTCTACGGTGAGTGGCTGGCCGCGATCGGTGCCTGATGAGTGGGCTTGACCCCTTGGCGCCGGGCGCCCCGGTGCTGGTGGCCGGCGGCGGGGTGACGGGCAAGGCGGTGCTGGCGGCTCTGACCCGCTTCGGCGCGGTGCCCACCCTGTGCGACGACGACCCGGCCACCCTGCGCGGGTACGCCGACGCGGGGGTGGCGACCGCGCCGACGTCGGTGGCCGCCGAGCAGGTCTCCCGCTACGCCCTGGTGGTGACCAGCCCCGGCTTCTCGCCGACCACGCCGCTGCTGGTCGCCGCCGCGGCGGCGGGCGTGCCCGTCTGGGGCGATGTGGAGCTGGCCTGGCGGCTGGACGCGGCCGGCCACTACGGCCCGCCGCGACGCTGGCTGGTGGTGACCGGGACCAACGGCAAGACCACGACGACGTCGATGCTGCACGCCATGCTCACCGCGGCCGGGCTTCCAAACCTGTTGTGCGGCAACATCGGCAGCCCGGTGCTCGACGTGCTGGACCAACCCGCCGAGCTGCTGGCCGTCGAGTTGTCCAGCTTCCAGCTGCACTGGGCGCCGTCGCTGCGGCCCGAGGGCGGCGCGGTGCTCAACATCGCCGAAGACCACCTGGACTGGCACGGCACCCTGGCCGACTACGCCGCGGCCAAGGCCCGGGTGCTCGACGGCCGGGTGGCCGTCGTCGGGCTGGACGACGCCCGGGCCGCGGCGCTGCTGAGCACGGCGCGGGCGCCGGTGCGGGCCGGCTTTCGGCTGGGCGAACCGGGCCCGGGGGAGCTCGGCGTGCGCGACGGACACCTGATCGACCGCGCGTTCGCCGACGACCTGACGCTGGCGCCCGTCGACTCGATACCGGTGCCGGGCCCCGTCGGCGTGCTCGACGCGCTCGCCGCCGCCGCGCTGGCCCGCAGCGTCGGGGTGCCGGCCGAGGCGATCGCGTCGGCGCTCGCGGCCTTCCGGGTCGGGCGGCACCGGGCCGAGGTGGTGGCCGTCGCCGAGGGCGTCACCTACGTCGACGACTCCAAGGCCACCAATCCCCACGCCGCCGAGGCGTCCGTGCTCGCCTACCCCCGCGTCGTCTGGATCGCCGGCGGCCTGCTGAAGGGCGCCTCGGTCGACGCCGAGGTCGCCAGGATCGCGTCGCGGCTGGTCGGGGCGGTGCTCATCGGCCGAGATCGGCAAGAGGTTGCAGAGGCGTTATCGCGACACGCGCCGGATGTCCCCGTCCTCCACGTTGTGACAGGCGAGGATGCTGATATGGATGCGACTGCAGTGGTTCTTGGTGCAGATGTGACAGAAGTGAAACATTCGAGTGGAGATCTCGGCGCCGCCGTCATGACCGCGGCGGTCGCCGCGGCTCGTGGCCTGGCCGCACCCGGTGACACTGTCCTGCTGGCACCGGCGGGCGCATCGTTCGACCAGTTCGCCGGGTATGCCGACCGGGGCGACGCGTTCGCGGCCGCCGTGCGCGCGGCGATCCGGTAGGGCGGGGCGTGGGTAACGCACTGACCCGGCTGCTGGGCCGGGGCAAAGCGACCGGCGGAACCGCGACCGAGCCGGGGCCGGCGGAGGACGCGGACGCGACGGCCGAGGTCACCGACGCGGCCGCGGACGACGGCGACAAGGCCGACGAGCCCGCCAAGCCCGCGAAGGCGCCCAAGGCGAAAAAGGACAAGGCCGCCGGTGGCGATGGCGGTTCGCCCACCCGGTTCGGTGCCTGGCTCGGCCGCCCCATGACCTCGTTTCACCTGATCATCGCCATCGCCGGCTTGCTGACGACGCTCGGCCTGATCATGGTGCTCTCGGCATCGGGGGTGCGGTCCTACGACGCCGACGGGTCGGCCTGGATCATCTTCGGCAAGCAGGTCCTGTGGACGGTGATCGGCCTCATCGCCTGCTACACCTCGCTGCGGATGTCGGTGCGGTTCATCCGCCGCGTCGCCTTCACCGGCTACGTCGTCACCGTGATCCTGCTGGTCCTGGTCCTCGTTCCCGGCATCGGCAACCTGGCCAACGGCTCCCGCAAGTGGTTCGTGGTCGCCGGCTTCTCCATGCAGCCCTCCGAGCTGGCCAAGATCGCCTTCGCCATCTGGGGCGCGCACATGCTGGCGGCCCGCCGACTCGAGCGCGCCAGCCTGCGCGAACTGCTCATCCCGCTGGTGCCTGCGGCGGTGATCGCGCTGGCGCTGATCGTCGCGCAGCCCGACCTCGGGCAGACCGTGTCGCTGGGCATCATCCTGCTCGCCCTGCTCTGGTACGCCGGCCTGCCGCTGCGCGTCTTCGCCACCTCGCTGCTCGCGGTCTTCATGGCCGGGGCGATCCTGGCGATGTCGGCCGGCTACCGGTCCGACCGGGTGCGGTCCTGGATCAATCCCGAGAACGACCCGCAGGACACCGGCTACCAGGCCCGGCAGGCGAAATTCGCGCTGGCCCACGGCGGCATCTTCGGCGACGGCCTGGGCCAGGGCACCGCCAAGTGGAACTACCTGCCCAACGCCCACAACGACTTCATCTTCGCGATCATCGGCGAGGAGCTCGGTTTCATCGGCGCCTTCGGGTTACTGGTCCTGTTCGGGCTGTTCGCCTACACCGGGATGCGGATCGCCCGCCGGTCGGCCGATCCGTTCCTGCGGCTGCTGACCGCCACCACGACGATGTGGGTCCTGGGTCAGGCGTTCATCAACATCGGCTACGTGATCGGGATCCTCCCGGTGACGGGCATCCAGCTGCCGCTCATCTCCGCCGGTGGAACCTCCACGGCGGCAACGCTTTTCATGATCGGGATCATGGCCAACGCGGCCCGTCACGAACCCGAGGCGGTGGCCGCGCTGCGGGCCGGCCGCGACGACAAGGTGAACCGGCTGCTGCGGCTGCCGCTGCCCGAGCCCTATTCGCCCACGCGCCTGGAGGCGTTCCGCGACCGCAAGCGGTCGCGCCCGCAATCGGCCGCCGCGCCGCGCAAGGGCGCCGGGTCGCCCGGGCGCAAGGCGCCCCGCAACGGCGAGGCGCCGCTGCGCGGGGCGCCCCCGCGGGCGGCCGGCCGCCCGGTCCGCCGGTCTGCGGGTAACCCCCGCTCACGGGCGGGGCATCATGGATCTGGCCAGCGCTATGCGACCCTGGGAGCCAATCAGGCCGCCGGCCGGCGCCAGCAACGGCGCACACGCGCATTGGAAGGTCAGCGTTACGGGTGAACGACACGGTCAACGAGCCGACCGGCGGGCGGGGGGCAGACCCTCTGCCCGCCGGTGCCGCGTTGTCGGCTTTTAGGCCCTTGTCGGTCGTGCTGGCCGGCGGGGGAACGGCCGGGCACGTCGAACCGGCGATGGCCGTCGCCGACGCGCTGCGCGCGCTGGATCCCAAGGTCCGGATCACCGCGCTGGGCACGGCGCGGGGGCTGGAGACCAGGCTGGTGCCCGCGCGCGGCTACGACCTCGAGCTGATCACGCCGGTGCCGCTGCCCCGCAAGCCCAGCGGTGACCTGGCCCGGCTGCCTTCGCGGGTGTGGCGGGCCGTCCGGGAAACCCGCGCCGTGCTGCGGTCGGTCGACGCCGACGTCGTGATCGGCTTCGGCGGATACGTGGCGCTGCCGGCCTATCTCGCAGCGCGTGGTGTCTCGCCGCGCAGATCCCGGGTTCCGGTGGTGATCCACGAGGCCAACGCCAGCGCCGGGCTGGCCAACCGGGTCGGCGCCCGCAGCGCCGAGCGGGTGCTCTCCGCGGTGCCCGACTGCGGCCTGCCGGGCGCCGAGGTCGTCGGGGTGCCGGTGCGCGAAGCCATCACCTCGCTGGACCGCGCGGCGCTGCGCGCCGAAGCGCGCCGACACTTCGGCTTCGCCGACGACGCCCGGGTGCTGCTGGTGTTCGGCGGCTCGCAGGGGGCGGCCTCGCTGAACCGCGCCGTCGCCGGGGCGGCCGCCGGGCTGGCCGCCGCGGGCGTGGCGGTGCTGCACGCGCACGGCCCCAAGAACACGCTCGACCTGCGCGAACCACTGCCGGGCGACCCGCCGTACGTGGCGGTGCCCTACCTCGACCGGATGGACCTGGCCTACGCCGCCGCCGACCTGGTGATCTGCCGGTCCGGGGCGATGACGGTCGCCGAGGTCTCGGCGGTGGGCCTGCCGGCGATCTACGTGCCCCTGCCGATCGGCAACGGCGAGCAGCGGCTCAACGCACTACCGGTGGTCAACGCCGGCGGCGGCATGGTGGTCGCCGACGCCGACCTGACCCCCGGGCTGGTCGCCCGGGAGGTGGCCGCCCTGGTGGGCGACCCGCCGCGGCTGGCGGCGATGACGACGGCCGCCGCGCGCGTGGGACACCCCGACGCGGCCCGCCAGGTGGCCCAGGCGGCGCTGGACATCGCCAGGAAGGCGCAGCTCGGCCGCTTGTCGGCCGGAGGGCAGCCATGACCACCGAGCAGCTGCCGCCGGAGCTGCAGCGGGTGCACATGGTCGGCATCGGGGGAGCCGGCATGTCGGGCATCGCCCGCATCCTGCTCGACCGCGGCGGGCTGGTCTCCGGCTCCGACGCCAAGGAGTCGCGCGGCATCCATGCCCTGCGGGCCCGCGGCGCGCAGATCAACATCGGGCACGACGCGTCGTCGCTGGACCTGTTGCCCGGCGGCGCCACCGCCGTCATCACCACCCACGCAGCCATCCCGAAAACCAACCCCGAGCTAGTCGAGGCCCGGCGGCGCGGCATCCCGGTGATCCTGCGGCCCGCCGTGTTGGCCAAGCTGATGGACGGGCGCACCACGCTGATGGTCACCGGCACGCACGGCAAGACGACGACGACGTCGATGCTGATCGTGGCGCTGCAACACTGCGGGCGCGACCCGTCGTTCGCGGTCGGCGGCGAGATGGGGGAGGCCGGGACCAACGCGCACCACGGCAGCGGCGACTGCTTCGTCGCCGAGGCCGACGAAAGCGACGGGTCGCTACTCGAGTACACGCCCAACGTCGCCGTCGTCACCAACATCGAGACCGACCACCTGGACTTCTACGGCAGCGCCGGCGCCTACGTCGACGTGTTCGACGCGTTCGTGGACCGGCTGGCCCCCGGCGGGGCGCTGGTGGTCTGCGTCGATGACCCCGGGGCCGCGGCGCTGGCCCGACGTACGGCCGAACTGGGAATCCGGGTGCTGCGCTACGGATCCGGGACCTCGTTACCCGGTGAACCCCTGGCCACCACCCTGTTGTCGTGGCAGCAGCAGGGCACCGAGGCGGTCGCCCAGATCCAGCTGGCGCCCGACCTGGACCCCGAGCAACGCCCGCGGGTGATGCGGCTGTCGGTGCCCGGACGCCACATGGCGCTCAACGCGATGGGCGCGCTGCTGGCGGCCCTCGAGATCGGCGCCCCCGTCGACGCGGTGCTGGACGGGTTGGCGGGCTTCGAGGGGGTGCGGCGCCGATTCGAACTGGTCGGCACCGCGGGCAACGGGCAGCCGGTGCGCGTGTTCGACGACTACGCCCATCACCCCACCGAGATCGTCGCCACGCTGGCGGCGGTCCGAACCCTGCTCGAGCAGAGCGGCGACGGCCGCAGCATCGCGGTGTTCCAGCCCCATTTGTATTCGCGGACAAAGGCTTTCGCCGAGGAGTTCGGTCACGCGCTGGACGCCGCCGACGAGGTCTTCGTCCTCGACGTCTACGGCGCGCGCGAACAACCGCTGGCCGGCGTCAGTGGTGCCAGCGTCGCCGAGCACGTCAGCGTCCCGGTGCGCTACCTGCCGAACTTCTCCGCCGCCGCCGAGCAGGTGGCCGCGGTCGCCGGGCCCGGCGACGTCATCGTCACCATGGGGGCCGGCGACGTGACCCTGCTGGGACCCGAGATCGTCACGGCGCTGCGGGCGCGGGCCAACCGCGGCGCGCCGGGAGCCCTGTGATGACCCAGCCGCTCGACCCGGGCACGCCGGGCGGCGGGGCCGGCCAGGCCGACGACCCGGTCCCGGACGACGCCGCCACCGAACCGCTGGTCACCGGCACGGGCACCGAGCCGACGGCAACCGATCAACAGCCCGATCCGGCCGAGGTCGAGGGGCCGCGCCGGCGCGCCCGCCGGGAGCGCGCCGAACGACGCGCCGCCCAGGCCCGCGCCATGGCCATCGAAGAGGCGCGCCGGGAGGCCAAGCGCAGGGCCACCGGGCGGCCGGTCCACGAGCCCAAACCCGTTGCGCGCGGCGTTGTTCGAGGGCTCAAGATGCTGTTGGTCACCATCCTGCTGGTGATCGTCGGCATCGGCCTGGCATTGGTCCTCTATTTCACGCCGGCGATGTCGGCCCGCAACATCGTCGTCGTCGGGACCGGGGTGGTGACCCGCGAAGAGGTCCTGGATGCGGCTCAGGTGCGGCTCGGAACGCCGCTGCTGCAGATCAACACCAGCCAGGTCGCCGACCGGGTGGCGGCGATCCGCCGAGTGGCCAGCGCGCGCGTGCAGCGCCAGTACCCGTCCGCGCTGCGGATCACCATCGTCGAGCGAGTCCCGGTGGCGGTCAAGGATTTTCCCGACGGGCCACACCTGTTCGACCGGGACGGCGTGGACTTTGCGACCGGACCGCCGCCACCGGCGCTGCCCTACCTCGATGTCGCCGACCCCGGGCCCAACGACCCGGCCACCAAGGCCGCCCTGCAGGTGCTCACCGCGCTGCGTCCCGAGGTCGCCGACCAGGTCGGCCGGGTCGCGGCGCCCTCGGTGGCCTCGATCACGCTCACACTCGGCGACGGCCGGGTGGTGATCTGGGGGACCACCGACCGCACGGACGAGAAGGCCGAGAAGCTGTCCGCGCTGTTGACCCAGCCCGGCAAGACCTACGACGTGTCCAGCCCGGACCTGCCGACGGTCAAGTAGCGATCTTCGTCACGTCGCGCGCGCCGCGGCGCCGCCGAACAGCGCTCACGCCCGCTCAGCCGCGGAAAAATGCGCAAAATTTGCGGGACGCGCGTCGGCGCGCCTGCGGGGTTCGCGCGCGCCATGCCCATACCGTTCTGGTTGCGCGGAACTACTTGACATAACTCTAACTCTATGGTTGAGGTTGAGGGTTTGCCAGGGAGGACCGCCACCGTCCGGAGGAGCCCACCACCGGGAGAGCCGAGCCCATCAGGGAGGAAGACGAATGATGACCCCCCCGCACAACTACCTGGCCGTGATCAAGGTCGTGGGTATCGGTGGCGGCGGCGTCAACGCCGTCAACCGAATGATCGAACAGGGCCTCAAAGGCGTCGAGTTCATCGCGATCAACACCGACGCGCAGGCGCTGTTGATGAGCGACGCCGACGTCAAACTCGACGTCGGGCGCGACTCCACCCGTGGCCTGGGCGCCGGCGCCGACCCGGAGGTCGGGCGCAGGGCCGCCGAGGACGCCAAGGACGAGATCGAGGAGCTGCTGCGCGGGGCGGACATGGTGTTCGTCACCGCCGGCGAGGGCGGCGGGACCGGCACCGGCGGGGCTCCCGTCGTCGCCAGCATCGCCCGCAAGTTGGGCGCGCTCACCGTGGGTGTGGTCACCCGCCCGTTCTCGTTCGAGGGCAAGCGGCGCGGCAACCAGGCCGAAAGCGGCATCGCGGCGCTGCGCGAGAGCTGCGACACCCTGATCGTGATCCCCAACGACCGGCTGCTGCAGATGGGCGACGCCGCGGTGTCACTCATGGACGCCTTCCGCAGCGCCGACGAGGTGCTGCTCAACGGTGTCCAGGGCATCACCGACCTGATCACCACCCCGGGTCTGATCAACGTCGACTTCGCCGACGTCAAGGGCATCATGTCCGGCGCCGGCACCGCGCTGATGGGCATCGGCTCGGCGCGCGGCGAGGGCCGCTCGCTCAAGGCCGCCGAGATCGCCATCAACTCGCCGCTGCTGGAGGCGTCGATGGAGGGTGCGCAGGGCGTGCTGATGTCGATCGCCGGTGGCAGCGACCTGGGGCTCTTCGAGATCAACGAGGCGGCCTCGCTGGTGCAGGACGCCGCGCACCAGGACGCCAACATCATCTTCGGTACCGTCATCGACGACTCGCTGGGCGACGAGGTGCGCGTCACCGTCATCGCGGCGGGCTTCGATGCCACCGGCCCCGGCCGCAAACCCGTCATCGGCGGCAATGCCGACAAGGAAGAGAAAGTCGGCCCGCACCGCATCGAGTCGGCAAAGGCCGGCAAGCTCACCTCGACGTTGTTCGAACCGGTCGACGCGGTCAGCGTGCCGGTGCACACGAACGGTTCGACCTTGAATATCGGTGGCGATGACGACGACGTCGACGTGCCGCCGTTCATGCGCCGCTGAGGTCTCGATTTGCTTGCCACTGCGCGACGAACCGGCCTCGAAAGATAGTGGCCCTACGTCGATGCAGCCTGGCAGGCAACAACTTCCGGATACTGATCACGTGAGCGTTCGCGTCCGACGGGTGACCACCACCCGCGCCGGTGGTGTCTCGAAGCCGCCCTTCGACACCTTCAATCTGGGCGACCACGTCGGCGATGACCCGGCCGCGGTCGCCGAGAACCGGGCCCGGTTGGCCGCCGCCGTCGGTCTGCGCCCCGGCCGCGTGGTGTGGATGAACCAGGTCCACGGCGATCGGGTCGAGGTGGTGGACGGGCCACGCGAGGCCGCCGTGGAGGGCACCGACGCGCTGGTGACCCGCACGGCGCGACTGGCGCTGGCGGTGGTGACCGCCGACTGCGTTCCGGTGTTGATGGCCGATGCGCGCGCCGGGGTGGCCGCGGCGGTGCACGCCGGCCGGGTCGGTGCCCAGCGCGGCGTGGTGGCGCGCACGGTGGAGGCGATGCTCGAGCTGGGGGCGCAGCCCGACGACATCTCGGCCCTGCTGGGCCCGGCGGTCAGCGGCCACAACTACGAGGTGCCGGAGGCGATGGCCGACGAGGTCGAAGCTGCGCTGCCGGGCAGTCGCACCATCACCGGTGCCGGAACCCCCGGGCTTGACCTGCGGGCCGGAATCGCTTGCCAGCTCAAGGGTTTGGGCGTCACCGCGATCGATATCGATCCGCGGTGCACGGTCGCCGACCCGACGTTGTTCAGTCATCGCCGGGAGGCGCCCACCGGCCGGCTGGCCTCGCTGGTCTGGATGGAGTGACCGCGATGGCGGTGGACATGTCCAATGGGGGAGACCGCGAATCGGAATTGACCCACGCATTGGCGGCGGTGCGCTCCCGCCTTGCCGCGGCAGCACAAGCCGCGGGCCGCAATGCCGCGGAAATCGAGGTTTTGCCGATTACCAAATATTTTCCAGCAATCGACGTCGTGACTTTGTCCCGATTGGGGTGCCGGGCCGTCGGCGAATCGCGGGACCAGGAAGCGACCGCAAAAGTGGCCGAAGTCACTCGGCTCCTGGCGGCTCCCGAACGGGCGAACGTGGGAAATCCGCGCTGGCACATGGTGGGTCATATCCAACGGAACAAGGCTCGGTCGGTGGCCGGTTGGGCCCACACCGCGCACTCGGTCGACAGCGCCCAGCTGGTGACCGCCCTCGACCGGGGGGTGGCGGCGGCGCTGGCCGAAGGGCGCCGCACCGACCCGATGCGGATCTACGTCCAGGTCAGCCTCGACGGCGACGAGTCCCGCGGCGGTGTGGACATTTCCCGGCCGGGGGCCGTCGACCAGATGTGCGCCCAGGTCGAGGAGGCGTCCAATCTCGACCTGGCCGGGTTGATGGCCATCCCGCCGCTGGACTCCGATCCCGACGAGGCCTTTGACCGGCTGCAATCGGAACATCGGCGGGTCCTGGAGTCGCACCGGAACGCGGTCGGGCTCTCCGCCGGCATGTCCAACGACTTCGAAATCGCGGTCAAACACGGATCGACATGTGTGCGTGTCGGTACCGCCCTATTGGGCCGTCGGAGGTTACCGTCACCGTAAGTAGTCACTGCAGTAACAGCTTTATCACTAACACCAGGAATCCCAGGGGCTAGAAGGGTCAACGCAATGAGCACACTGCACAAAGTCAAGGCCTATTTCGGTATGGCCCCAATGGACGACTACGAGGACGAGTATTACGATGACCGCGCGCCGTCCCGCGGTTTCCCGCGCCCCCGATTTGATGACGGCTACGGCCGCTACGACGGCGACGACTACGAGGACCCGCGTCGCGAGACCGCCGACTACCCGCCGCCCGCCGGCTACCGCGGCGGCTACGCCGACGAACCCCGCTACGGCTCCGTGCACCCCCGCGAATTCGACCGGGCCGAGCGGGGCGGGCCACGCTTCGGCTCGTGGTTGCGCAACTCCACCCGCGGCGCGCTGGCGATGGACCCCCGCCGGATGGCGATGATGTTCGAAGAGGGCCACCCGCTGTCGAAGATCACCACGCTGCGGCCCAAGGACTACAGCGAGGCCCGCACCATCGGCGAGCGCTTCCGCGACGGCACCCCGGTCATCATGGACCTGGTGTCGATGGACAACGCCGACGCCAAGCGGCTCGTCGACTTCGCGGCCGGCCTGGCCTTCGCGCTGCGCGGATCCTTCGACAAGGTGGCGACCAAGGTGTTCCTGCTGTCGCCCGCCGACGTCGACGTGTCCCCGGAGGAGCGTCGCCGGATCGCCGAAACCGGTTTCTACGCTTACCAATAGGCGCACCCGCCGCGCTCGGCAGCGAGAGCTGACCGCACCCTCGAACGGTTGAACGAGTCCCGAGACCACGTGAGGTGGGGCCGCTGACCCGGAGTCGGTAGGCTGGCAGGCGCCGCGCACGTCCGCGGCGCTTGGCATCTCATCGATAAGGTCGGGGCACTTCAGTTGGTGTTGTTCTTTCAGATCCTTGGGTTTGCGCTGTTCATCTTCTGGCTGCTGCTCATCGCTCGGGTCGTCGTTGAGTTCATCCGCTCGTTCAGCCGGGACTGGCATCCCACCGGGATCACCGTGGTGGTGCTGGAGATCATCATGTCGATCACCGATCCGCCGGTGAAACTGCTGCGCCGGCTGATCCCCCAACTCACCATCGGAGCGGTCCGCTTCGACCTGTCGATCATGGTGCTGTTACTGGTCGCGTTCATCGGGATGCAGCTGGCGTTCGGCGCCGCGGCGTGACCCCGTTCCGGCCCGCCGCCTGAGGCCCCGCGCCGCCCCCGGAGACGGTTCGGACACGTTTTAGCGTCGGTTTGGTTCCCGCGATTTAAAATTTCTAAGGTTTCGGATTTTATTGGCCTCAATGTTTGAAATTGGCTCTTATTTATTGGGCTAATCAGCAACCGTCGCGCCTGGTGTGACAGGATGGACGGCAGTTGCACCACGGCTACCACTGCGTTCTACACTTTCCAGAACGTTCGACAGGAACTTGAGGGGACGAAACAATGCCGCTTACACCAGCCGACGTCCACAATGTGGCGTTCAGTAAGCCACCGATCGGCAAGCGGGGCTACAACGAAGACGAGGTGGATGCCTTCCTCGATCTGGTGGAAGCCGAGCTGACGCGACTCATCGAAGAGAACAGCGATCTGCGCCAACGGATCGAAGAGCTCGACCAGGAGCTGGCCTCCGGCGGCGGGGCCGCCGCCCCGGCCGCGGCCGCCGCGCCCACGCAGGCCATTCCGGTCCGCGAGCCCGAGCCCGAGCCCGTCAAGGCCGCGGCCGCGCCGGCCGCCGCGGTCAACAACGAGGAACAGGCCATGAAGGCCGCTCGGGTGCTGAGCCTGGCCCAGGACACCGCGGACCGGCTCACCAGCACCGCGCAGGCCGAGTCGGAGAAGATGCTGTCCGACGCCCGCGCCAACGCCGACCAGATCCTCAGCGAGGCCCGCAGCACCGCCGAGACCACGGTCGCCGAGGCCCGGCAGCGCGCCGACGCGATGTTGGCGGACGCGCAGACCCGCTCGGAGACCCAGTTGCGCCAGGCCCAGGAGAAGGCCGACGCCCTGCAGGCCGACGCCGAACGCAAGCATTCCGAGATCATGGGCACCATCAACCAGCAGCGCACGGTCCTGGAGGGTCGCCTCGAACAGCTCCGCACCTTCGAGCGCGAATACCGGACCCGGCTCAAGACCTACCTGGAGTCTCAGCTCGAGGAACTCGGCCAGCGCGGGTCGGCGGCCCCCGTGGACTCCAGCGCCGATGCCGGCGGGTTCGACCAATTCAACCGGGGCAACAACTAGCGTTTTCAGCTGTGCCGGACGCTCGCCGAGCTCGGGGTTGGCACACTAGGTCCTGAACACCGCAGTCCCGCTCGTCGCCTGGAGGATGCCCGATGCTCGTCATTGCGCTGGTATTGGCCCTGATCGGGCTCGTCGCGTTGGTGTTCGCCGTCGTCACGAGCAACGAGCTGGTCGCCTGGCTGTGCATCGCCGCCAGCGTGGTGGGTGTGGTCCTGTTGATCCTCGACGCCTTGCGCGAGCGCCAGCACCGCGAGCCCGGTGGTGCCGAAGACCAGGATGCGGGTGAGGCCCGTCCCGACGAGGACGACTACGTGGACTATCCCGAGGAGGCTTCCGCCGAGGGCGAAGCGGAGGCGGTCACCGACGGGCCCGAGCCGACGGGGGAATCCAGCGTCGCGGCCGAGGGCCGCGGCGACGAGTCCGCCAAGTAACGCTCAGGCCGTCGGCGTGGCGAGCAGTTCGCGCACCTCGTCGTCGCTGACCTGATGAAAATCGTCGTAGACCTGCCCGACGGCTTCGAATCCGGGCGGCATCGTCGCGCACACCACGTCATCGGCCTCCCGCGCCAGGTCGCGGCAGGCGGACTCCGGCCCCACCGGGACCGCGACGGTGATTGATTCCGGCCCCGCGGCGCGCACCGCTCGCACGGCGGCCAACATGCTGGCGCCGGTGGCGATCCCGTCGTCGGCCAGGATCACGACCCGGTCGCGCGGGTCGGCGATCGGCCGGCCGCCCCGGTAGGCGTGCTCGCGCCGGAGCAGTTCGGTGGTCTCGCTGTCGATCACCTCGCGCACCTGCTCATCGGTGACGCGCAAGCTGGCCACGACGTCGTCGTTCATCACCAGGCCGCCACCGCTGGCCAAGGCGCCCATCGCCAGCTCCGACCAGTTCGGCACCCCGAGCTTGCGCACCAGGAACACGTCCAAGGGGGCGCCCAGGGCCGCGGCGATCTCCCAGGCCACCGGCACGCCGCCGCGCGCCAGCCCGAACACCAGCACGTCGCGCCCACGGTAGGACGTCAGTTCCTCGGCCAGCGCGCGACCGGCCTCGCGGCGGTCACGGAAGTTGCGCGTCGCCGTTCGCCGGAGAAAGCCGTTCGGTCGATTCATTGGTCGTATACCAGCCTACGTGGGAAAGCTCACTTCGGCGGTGCATGCCCGGTGGGACGGCCGGCGCAAGCGCAATACGGTTGCGCGGGAAGGCGATTGGATTTGGCCGGCGGCGCAGTATCGGTGTGATCGCGGCTTCGCCGCTCAACATGGTCCATCGGCTCGGGTGTGATCGCGGCTTCGCCGCTCAACACACTCCATCGCCTCAGGAATGAATGCGAGCATTCATTCCATTCGGCTCAGTCGTGTGTCCGAGGGGGGACTTGAACCCCCACGCCCATTAGTAGGGCACTAGCACCTCAAGCTAGCGCGTCTGCCATTCCGCCACTCGGACAAGGCCAAACCAGCATGGGTTGGCAGCTAAGGCTATCGGATTGCCTGCCGCGAACCCAATCCGACTCCTCGTGACGCCGCGATGCTCGGCATCGGGCCGTCCGGCCGCGGCAATGGTAGGAAAGGGGGTTGTGACCATTCAGAGCGGGGCGACCGAGGAGCCGACCAACCCGAGTGACGACGTCGTCGAGGTGGTCAGCAAGCTGATCCGGTTCGACACCACCAACACCGGCGAACCCGAGACCACCAAGGGCGAGGCCGAGTGCGCCCAATGGGTCGCCGAGCAGCTCGCCGAGGTCGGCTACGCCCCCCAGTATGTCGAATCCGGCGCCCCCGGCCGCGGCAACGTCTTCGTCCGCCTGCCCGGCGCCGACCCCTCGCGTGGTGGCCTGCTCATCCACGGGCACCTCGACGTGGTGCCGGCCGAGCCCACCGAGTGGAGCGTGCACCCGTTCTCCGGCGCGGTCAAAGACGGCTTTGTCTGGGGCCGCGGGGCGATCGACATGAAGGACATGGTCGGGATGATGATCGTGGTGGCCCGGCAGTTGAAGCGGGCCGGCATCGTCCCCCCGCGTGACCTGGTCTTCGCGTTCATCGCCGACGAAGAGCACGGCGGCACCTTCGGGGCGCAGTGGCTGGTCGACAACCGGCCGGATCTGTTCGACGGGGTCACCGAGGCGATCGGCGAGGTGGGCGGGTTCTCGCTGACCGTGCCGCGCCGCGACGGGGGAGAACGTCGGCTCTACCTGATCGAGACGGCCGAAAAGGGGCTGTCGTGGATGCGGCTCACCGCCCGTGGCCCCGCCGGTCACGGGTCGATGGTGCACGACCAGAACGCCGTCACGGCCGTCGCCGAGGCCGTCGCCCGGCTGGGCCGGCACCAGTTTCCGCTGGTGCTGACCGACACCGTCGCGCAGTTCCTCGCGGCCGTCAGCGAGGAAACCGGGCTGACCTTCGACACCGAGTCGGGCGACCTGCGGGGAGCGGTCGAGAAGCTGGGTCCGATGGCCCGCATGCTCAAGGCCGTGCTGCACGACACCGCCAACCCCACGATGCTCAAGGCCGGGTACAAGGCCAACGTCGTCCCGGCGATCGCCGAGGCGGTGGTGGACTGCCGGATCCTGCCCGGTCGCAAGGAGGCGTTCGAGGCCGAGATCGACGAGCTGCTCGGGCCGGACGTGACCCGCGAATGGATCAAGGACTTCTCGTCCTATCAGACCAGCTTCGACGGTGACCTCGTCGACGCGATGAACGCCGCCGTGCTGGCGCTCGACCCGGACGCCCGCACCGTGCCGTATATGCTCTCCGGTGGTACCGACGCGAAATCCTTCGCGCGCTTGGGTATTCGCTGTTTCGGCTTCAGCCCGCTGCGGTTGCCGCCGGACCTGGATTTCACCGCGCTGTTCCACGGCGTCGATGAACGGGTACCCATCGACGCGTTGCGGTTCGGCACCGACGTGCTGACCCACTTCCTGACCCACTGCTAGTTGACGAACGCAAGCCGATCACCCGAGAGGACCGCCATGAGCACTGCGCCCGACCCATACGCATCGCTGCCCAAGCTGCCGACGTTCACGTTGACCTCGCAATCGGTCACCGACGGTCAGCCCCTGGCCAAGCCCCAGGTCAGCGGCATCATGGGCGCCGGTGGTGAGGACGTCAGCCCCCAGCTGAGCTGGTCGGGATTCCCGGACGGGACCCGCAGTTTCGCCGTCACCGTCTATGACCCCGACGCGCCGACGGCCTCCGGGTTCTGGCACTGGGCGGTCGCGAACCTGCCCGCCGACGTCACCGAGCTGGCCGAGGGCGCCGGCGACGGCAGCAACCTGCCCGGTGACGCGCTCACGCTGGTCAACGATGCCGGGCTGCGCCGCTACCTCGGCGCCGCGCCGCCGGCCGGGCACGGCCCGCATCGCTACTACATCGCCGTGCACGCCGTGGACACCGACAAGCTGGATCTGCCCGAGGACGCCAGCCCGGCCTTCCTCGGGTTCAACCTGTTCCAGCACGCCATCGCCCGCGCGGTCATCCACGCCACCTACGAACAGAAGTAGGCTCAGCCCCGAGCCGCCGCGCCGACCGCCTCACTGAGCGAGGCGAACCCCCCGTCGTGCAGCCGCCGGGCGACGCCGTCGTGAATCTGCTTGGCCCACAAGCCTCCTCCGTAGATGAAGCCGGTGTAGCCCTGCAGCAGCGAGGCGCCCGCGGTGATCCGCTCCCAGGCGTCGTCGGCGTTTTCGATGCCGCCGACGCTGATCAATACCAGGCGGTCGCCGACCCGGCCGTAGAGCCGGCGCAGGACCTCGACCGCGCGGCGCGCCACCGGCGGCCCGGAGATGCCGCCAGCGCCCAGCTCGTCGACGCCGGGCGTCCGCAAACCCTGCCGCGAGATCGTGGTGTTGGTGGCGACGATGCCGGCCAGGCCCAGCTCGACCGCCAGGTCCGCGATGGCGTCCACGTCGGCATCGGAGAGGTCCGGCGCGATCTTCACCAGCACCGGTGTGGTCGTCTCGGCGAGCACGGCCGACAGGATGGGCCGCAGCGACTCGACCGCCTGCAGGTCACGCAGCCCGGGGGTGTTCGGCGAGCTGACGTTGACCACCAGGTAGGAGGCCAGCGGGCCCACCAGCCGCGCGCTCGCCCGGTAGTCGTCGACTGCCTGATCGGCCGGCGTTGCCTTCGTCTTGCCGATGTTGACCCCGATCGGCACCTCCGGCCGCTGGCGCGCGAGCCGCATCGCGAGCGCGCCGGCGCCGAGGTTGTTGAAGCCCATCCGGTTGAGCAGGGCCCGGTCGGCGGGCAGCCGGAACATGCGGGGGGCCGGGTTGCCGGGCTGCGGGTGGGCGGTGACGGTTCCGACCTCGGCATGCCCGAAACCCAGCGCGCCCCAGGTGAGTACGCCCAGTCCGTCCTTGTCGAAGCCGGCCGCCAGGCCCAGCGGACCCGGGAAACGCACCCCGAACACCGTGCTGGCCAGCGCCGGATCGGTCGGGCCCAGCAACCGGCGCAAGGCCCGGCGCGCCCAGGCGACGGCCGTGACGCCGCGCAGGAAGCCGAAGACCAGCGTGTGAATGCGCTCGGGCGGGATCACGAAAAACAGCTGCCGCAGCAGGCCGTACAGCCGGTGGCCGCCCGCGCGTGGCCGGTCGGGTGTCACAGTTGCGGCTGGTCGGGCCGCCGCCCCTCGTAACCGGTACCGTCCAGGCGAGACTTCTTGCGGCGCAACAACACTCGTCTGCTGCCGTCGTTGTAGAGCCGCACCCTGGTCAACTCCCAGCCGCGGTATTCGGCCTCGATGGACAATCGGGTCGACGCGCTGACCCGGGTCACTTCCGGGGGTAGGCGCAGCGGCACCCATTCGTATTCGTCGGACATCTCGGTGTCCCAGCCCGCGGGCAGGCGGCTGTGCCGCGCCGCGGTCAACGCCTACCCGCCGCGTGATCGATGACCTGAACTCCCGCACCGGATCCCGACACCACGTACAAGGTGTCCGACGCTTCGTCGAAGGCCAGTGAGTTGGGTTGCTGCACGGTCGGGTAGCGCACCTTTTCGACGGGGATTCCGGTGGACAGGTCGTAACCAATGACGATATTGGAAACGGTCTGCGAAACCCAGGCTAACGCGCGGGAACCCGCCAGGCCGTAGGGCGCCTGCGACACCGGGTAGGCCTGCCGCAGGATCAGCGGGTCCACGCCGTAGACCAGCAGCTGACCGCCGCGGGTGTCGGCGACCAGAACGCGGCCCAGCGCGTCGGCGGCCATGGTGGTGGCGCCCCGGCCGGCACGCAGGGCCTGCTGGACGTGGCCGTCGGCGTCGATCGTCGTCACCGACGTCTGCCCGCGATCCAGCACCACCGTCGTATCGCCTTGTGTGACAAGACAATCGACGCGCGCGAAGACCTTGTTGCGACTGGCGACGCTCGCGGCGCTCACCGCGCCCGGCTTGGGGGAGGCGAGGGTGTAGACGGCGCCGTCGGCGCTGCCCAACACGAGCCGGCCGTCGGCGCGTCGCGCCACCGCGGTGAACTCGGTCTGGGCCGCGTCGCTCACGCTCACCTGCGCCGTGTGGCCGGTGGACAGGTCGACCGCGAAGTAGCCGCCGCGCGCGGCCAGATAGGCGGTGCCCTGGCCGTCGTCGGTCAACGCGCTGGCCGGCCCCGGCAGGTCGACGACGCGCGGCGGGGCCTGCGCCTCACCGAAAACGGTGATGCTGCCCGGCGCTGCCGGGTCGCTGCCCGGCGCCAGGACCGCCAGCCGGCGGGTGCCGGCATCGAACACCGCCGCGGCGGCATGGGCGGGCAGCGGCCGCACCGCGCCGGCCGGCGACTGCGACGGCGGCGGCGACACGGCCGCCGCCGCGGGTTCGATGGTGCGCGGCGCGCCGGCGAGCGGATTCGACGAGCAACCGACCGTCGCACCGAGCAAAACCGCGAGGCTCAACACACCGCCTTGAGCTGCCAGCTTGTGGCGCCATGGTTGTGACAGCAAGTGCTTTCCCTCGTGGTGCGGCGGTGGAACACAAATTCTAAGGAACGAGGTCGGTCCCACAGGGCCATGCTGCCCGCGTCTGGCCGGACCGGCGAGGTATCGTCGGCTCATGGCCGTCACCGCTGACCGTCATATGACGCAGGAAGAGTTTGCTGTCGAAGACATGTCGACAGGTATTTTCGCTAGCGGATACGGACAAGTCGGTGATGGGCGAAGTTTCTCGTTCCACATCGAGAACCGATCACTTGTCGTGGAAGTTTACCGGCCACGCCTGGCCGGGCCCGTTCCGCAGGCCGACGAGGTGGTCGCCACCGCAGTCCGCAGCCTGGTCGATATCGACCTCACCGACGAGCGCAGCCTGAGCGCGGCGGTGCGCGACTCCGTGGCGCACGCGGAGCCGGTTTCCCGCTAGGCCGCGCGCGTCGCCGGCGTCGGGCCACTCAGCTGCGGTCTCGGGGCCTCCTACCGGGTAGCGTCGTGGTCGACATGACCGTCATTCTGCTGCGACACGGCCGATCCAGTTCGAACACCGCCGGCATCCTCGCCGGACGTTCGGAGGGCGTCGACCTCGACGACAAGGGCCGCGAGCAAGCCGCCGCGCTGATCGACCGGATCGGTGATCTGCCGATCCGCGAGTTGATCACCTCGCCGCTGTTGCGCTGCCGTCGCACCCTCGAACCACTGGCCGACGCGCTGTGTCTCGCGCCGCTCGTCGAAGACCGGCTCGCCGAAGTGGACTACGGGGAATGGACGGGCCGCAAGATCGCCGAGCTGGTGAGCGAGCGGTTGTGGAAGGTCGTGCAGGCCCATCCCAGCGCGGCGGTCTTTCCCGGCGGCGAGGGCCTGGCGCAGGTGCAGGCCCGGGCGGTCGCCGCCGTCCGCGAGCACGACCGCCGGCTGGCCTCGGAGCACGGTGGCGACGCGCTGTGGGTCGCTTGCACCCACGGTGATGTCATCAAGGCGGTGATCGCCGACGCGTACGGCATACACCTGGACGGGTTCCAGCGCGTCACCGCCGACCCGGCGTCGGTCAGTGTGATCCGGTACACCGAACTGCGCCCGTTTGTGTTGCACGTCAACCACACCGGCGCGCGGCTGTCCGCCGCACTGCGGGCCGGACCGCAGCCGAAGGAAGAGGCAAAGGCGGAAACCGACGGGCAGCCCAACGGCGAGGCGCAGGCACCACCGGCCGCCGGAGTCCCGTCCAGCGACGCCGTGGTCGGCGGTTCGACGGATTAATTCGACTGCCACCACTATCGGATCGCACGGCGACGGCAACAGCCGGTATTTTGGAGGTGCCATGTCCCGCGCAATTCACGTCTTCCGCACCCCCGACCGCTTCGTGGCCGGGACCGTTGGCCAGCCCGGAAATCGCACGTTCTACATCCAGGCGGTGCACGACGCGCGCGTGGTGTCGGTGATCCTGGAAAAGCAGCAGGTTGCCGTACTGGCCGAACGCATCGGCGCGCTGTTGCTCGAGGTGAATCGCCGGTTCGGCACGCCGGTTCCGCCCGAGCCCGCCGAGGTCGAGGACCTCAAGCCGTTGATCACGCCCGTGGACGCCGAGTTCCGGGTCGGGACCATGGGTCTGGGCTGGGATTCGGAGGCCCAGACCGTGGTGGTCGAGCTGCTGGCCGTCACCGACGCCGAGTTCGATGCGTCGGTGGTGCTCGACGACACCGAGGAGGGTCCCGACGCGGTGCGGGTGTTCCTGACGCCGGAGTCGGCGCGGCAGTTCGCCAGCCGCTCCAACCGGGTGATCTCGGCCGGGCGTCCGCCGTGCCCGCTGTGCGACGAACCGTTGGACCCGGAGGGACATATCTGCGCGCGCGCCAACGGCTATCGGCGCAATGCGCTTCTCGGGTCTGACGATGACCCCGAGGTGTGACGACCATGAGGTGTTGCGCAACGGCGAGCTGACGGTCATCGGACGGATCCGCTCGGCCAGCAACGCCACCTTCCTGTGCGAATCTACGCTCGACGAGCGCGCGGTGCACTGCGTCTACAAGCCGGTCGCCGGCGAGGCGCCGCTATGGGACTTTCCCGACGGAACGCTGGCCGGCCGCGAGCGGGCCGCATACCTGGTGTCGGCGCAGTTGGGCTGGAACATCGTGCCCTACACGATCATTCGCCACGGGCCGGCGGGCCCGGGCATGTTGCAGCAGTGGGTGCAGCAACCCGGCGACACGGTGGACACCGAGCCGCGGCCGGGCCCGGATCTGGTCGACCTGTTTCCCGCGGGCAAGGCCCAGCCCGGCTACCTGCCGGTGCTGCGCGCCTACGACTACGCCGGCGACGAGGTCGTGTTGATGCACGCCGACGACATTCGCCTATGGCGGATGGCGGTGTTCGACGTGCTGGTCAACAACGCCGACCGCAAGGGCGGCCACGTCCTGCGCGACCTCGACGGCCACATCTTCGGGGTCGACCACGGTGTGTGCCTGCACGTCGAGGACAAGCTGCGGACCGTGCTGTGGGGGTGGGCCGGCAAGCCGATCGACAGTCAGACGTGCAAGGCCGTCGCCGGCCTCGCCGAGGCCCTCACCGGCTCGTTCGGCGACGAACTGGCCGAGCACATCACGTCCGCGGAGATCGCCGCGCTGCGCATGCGCGCGCACGCGCTGCTGGACAATCCGGTGATGCCGGGACCCAACCGGCATCGCCCGATCCCGTGGCCGGCTTTCTAGCGGTGATCGCAAGCGCGGCACGGCGTCGGCGATACTGAACCGGTGAGCCATGCCCCCGACGACGAGTCGGACGAGATGACCGATGCCGCGCTGGCCGCCGATCTCGCCGCCGAAGCGGGGGAGTTATTGCTCAAGGTCCGCGACGAGGTCGGGTTCGGCTATCCCTGGGCGCTGGGCGACGCGGGTGACAGCCTGGCGAACGACCTGATCCTGCGGCGGCTGCGCGTCGAGCGGCCCGGCGACGCGGTGCTCAGCGAGGAGGCCTACGACGACCTGTCCCGGCTGCAGCACGACCGGGTGTGGATCATCGACCCGCTGGACGGCACCCGCGAGTTCTCCACGCCGGGCCGCGACGACTGGGCGGTCCACATCGCGCTGTGGCAGCGACCCAGCGATGGCCAACGCGAGATCACCGACGCGGCGGTGTCATTGCCCGCGCGTGGCAACATCGTCTACCGCAGCGACACCGTGACGGCCGGCGCCGCCCGCGCCGGCGTCACCGACACCATCCGCATCGCCGTCAGCGCCACCCGGCCCCCGGCGGTCCTGCACCGGATGCGGCAGACGCTGCCCATTCAGCCGGTCGCGATCGGCTCGGCGGGCGCCAAGGCGATGGCCATCATCGACGGCGACGTCGACGCCTACGTGCACGCCGGCGGCCAGTGGGAGTGGGACTCGGCCGCCCCGGCCGGGGTGGTGATGGCCGCCGGGATGCACGCCTCGCGGCTCGACGGATCGCCGATGCGCTACAACCAGCTCGACCCGTACCTGCCCGACTTCGTCATGTGCCGCGCCGAGCTGGCCCCGATCCTGCTGGGAGCCATCCGCGACGCCTGGCGCTAAGGGTGGGCGATTCCGGGCAGCTTCGTCGACGCGCTGTGCTGATTGCGCGCCTCCTCCGCGGCCCACTGCGCGGGCCGCATCGTCGACGCGCTGGGGCTGATTGCGCGGCTCCTCCGCGGCCCACTGCGCGGGCCGCTTCGTCGACGCGCTTAGGCTGATTGCCATGCAGTCGTGGTCTTCCCCACAGGTCCCCGTATTGGCGGGGCGCGGCCCGGAGCTTCGGCTGTATGACACCTCTGACCGGCAGGTGCGCCCCGTGGCGTCCGGGTCGACCGCCACGATGTACGTCTGCGGCATCACCCCGTACGACGCGACCCACCTGGGCCACGCCGCAACCTATCTGGCGTTCGATCTCATCTACCGCCAATGGCTGGATCTCGGCCACGACGTCCACTACGTCCAGAACGTCACCGACGTCGACGACCCTCTGCTGGAGCGCGCCGAGCGCGACGGCATCGACTGGCGGGAGCTGGCGCAGCGCGAGGTGTCGCTGTTCCGTGAGGACATGACCGCGCTGCGCATGCTGGCACCCCGCGAGTACGTCGGGGCGACCGAGGCGATCGCCGAGGTCGTCGAGCTGGTCGAGAAGATGCTGGCGTCCGGGGCGGCCTACGTCGTCGAGGGCGAATACCCCGACATCTACTACCGCGCCGACGCCACGCCCCAGTTCGGCTACGAGTCGGGCTATGACCGAGAAACCATGCTGCGCTTGTTCTCCGAGCGCGGCGGCGACCCGCAGCGGCCCGGCAAGACCGATCAGCTCGACGCCCTGCTATGGCGGGCGGCGCGGCCCGGGGAGCCCAGCTGGCCCTCGCCGTTCGGCGACGGACGGCCCGGCTGGCACGTCGAGTGCGCGGCGATCGCCCTCAGCCGCATCGGCAGCGGCCTGGACATTCAGGGCGGGGGCAGCGACCTGATCTTTCCGCATCACGAATTCACCGCCGCGCACGCCGAATGTGTCCGCGGCGAAAGGCGATTCGCGCGCCACTACGTGCACGCCGGGATGATCGGCTGGGACGGGCACAAGATGTCCAAGAGCCGAGGCAACCTGGTGCTGGTGTCGACGCTGCGCGCCCAAGGCGTCGAGGCGGCGGCCATCCGGCTGGGCCTGCTGGCCGGCCACTACCGCGGCGACCGGTACTGGAGCCAGCAGGTGCTCGACGAGGCCGTCGCCCGGCTGCAGCGCTGGCGCACCGCGACCGCGCTCCCGACCGGCCCCGACGCCGCCGACGTGATCGCGCGGGTGCGCCAATATCTGGCCGACGACCTCGACACGCCCAAAGCGCTTGCGGCGCTTGATGGTTGGTCAACCGATGCGCTCGAGTACGGTGGCCACGACGCCGAGGCGCCCCGCTTGGTGGCGACCGCGGTCGATGCGCTCCTGGGCGTGGCCCTGTAGTCGCGGTAAACCTATCGCGAGGAAAACCGCTCGCACGTTCTGCAACCTCTAGCGGAGTCGACGCGAAAGTCATGCATCCGCGGACGGCGCCTGAGCCGATTCAAGCCGTTCCTATGAGTTTGCTAAGGGGGCCTCGGCCGGTGCCCCGGGAAACTTATGAAACAGCTGTACAATCAGCATATTTAATTTACATATGTGTGAATTGAGGGGTAGAAAATAATTTGCTGTCCGCGGCCTACCCGAGTATATTTCAAGTAATACTGGTTCTAGAGGGGTGAGGTCCCGTGCGTACGAGGAGCGGGTCAGCTCGGTGGATATCGGGCAGACGGCGAGGCTGACCGGCAAGTCGCGATCGTAGTCGGCGGCACAAACAACGTGTGGCGGCTACCGCTGGGCCGTGCCGGCCCCGATGGAGATTTACGACCGAACCCACGGAAGCTGCCTGATATGTATGCACGAAATACGCGCACTGCGCCCTTGAATTAAGTAGGGCTTCAGATGCACGGGGGTAGGGGGTCAGCGTGGCCTGTAGTTGGGCGCGATGTCGAGTTGCGACGATCGCTGGGGGCGCTCAGTAACGGCGAGTTCCAAGGCGTCGCGTTGGTCGGCGACAGTGGCGTGGGCAAGTCGACGCTGGCGCGGATGCTGGCGAAGACGGTGGAGTCGGCGGGGCGCACGGTGCGATTTGCGCTGGGCACTCAAACGGGTCGTGCTGTGCCGTTGGGCGCGTTTTCTCGCGCGGTGAGCCTTGGGGTGGCACACGAGCCGGCGATCATGCTGGCCGCCGCGCATCACACCTTGAGCCAGGACAAGAACCTGGTGGTGGTGGTCGACGACGCGCAGCTGCTCGATCCGCTGTCGGCCACCTTCGTCAATCAGCTTGCGGCCGGCCGCAGCGCGAAGTTGATCGTGACCATCCGGTCCGGCGATTCGGTCTTGGACGCGGTGACCGCATTGTTGAAAGAGCGCCTGTTGCTGACCGTTCACATCGATCCGTTCACGCGCGAGCAGACCGAGCTATTGGCCTGTGCGGTTCTGGGTGGTCCGGTAGACCCACGCTTGGTCGACGAGTTGTCCGAGCGCAGTGCGGGAAACCTGTTGCTCCTACGCGGATTTCTGACCGCCGGCCGCGAAAATGGGGCCCTGGTTCAGGGCGAACACGGCTGGCAACTCCAAGGCCCGCTGCGCGCAGATCGCGAACTTTACGACGTTCTGGAGTTTCAGCTGCGCTCGCTGACCCCAGCGGAGCTGGAGGTCGTGGAGATCTTGGCCACCGGCGAGGTGCTGGGGTGGGAGGTCCTGCGGGAGATCTGCGATGCCGACGCGATGGCGAACCTGGAGCGTCGTGGTCTGATCCAGTTGGTCGCCGACGGATCCCACGCTCTGGCGCAGTTGAACAACCCGATGCTTGGTGAAGCGGCGACCCGCCACGCCGGGATGGTGCGCATCCGGGAACTCAACGGCGAATTGGCGCGAGCCCTTCAAAAGCAGCAGCGGGCAGGGAGCCGGCTGCCGGGGTTGCCCGGCCCACAGGGACGAATTCGGCTGGCCCAGTTCATGATGCGAAGCGATCTACAGCCCGACCTGGAGATGGTCATCAAGGCGGGGATGGACGCGATGGCGATGTCGAATGTGGGGTTGGGCGAGGAGTTGGCGAGGTTCGCGGTCGATCGCGGCGGCGGTCTGCCGGCCGCTCTGGTGCTCGCCGAGGCGGTGAGCTGGCAGGGGCGCGGCGAGGAGGCCGACGCCGTGCTCGTCGACGCCGAGCCCGACGGCGGCGACGAGTGGCTGATCGCGCGGTGGGGCTGCTTGCGCGCTGCCAACTTGTACTGGGGTTGCGGGGACGTCGAATCCGCCACCCAGGTACTCGATGACGTGAAAAAGCTTGTCTCGTCCGAGTTGTGCCTCCGCCTCATCAACGGGCTGGAGGTCTCCATGGCGTACTTCCGTGGCGACGTAGAGACGACGATCGAACTCGGGCCGGGCCTATGCCAATCCGATGCACTGCCGATGGCGACCGTGTGGGCGGTTTTCCCGACATGTTGTGCGTTGGCGGGAGCCGGGCGGTTTTCCGAGGTTCCCCGCTTGGCGGCCATCGGGGCGCGCGCGGCCGAGCTGTGCGGATTGGGACCGCATCGATTCAACATCGGCATGGCCGAGGTCATGGCGGCGACGGCCGCCGGCGACTATCGGGCGGCGGAGCAGATCTACGAGCGTTACGCCGCGATGGCCGCCGGCCTTCTTGCCGCGGAGGCCATGGTCGACGCGATGCTCGGGCTGGTGCAGGTAGCCCGCGGTGAGCTGGCGTCAGCGTGCGCTGTATTCACCAATGCCACTGCGGTATTCGCCCAGGGGTTTCCGTCGCCGTGGCTGATCGTGGTGGCCGCCCTCCATGCCCAGGCCGAGGGGGCGCGGGGCGACAGTGCGGCGGCCGCCGCGGCGCTGCGGCGAGCGGAGAAAAACTACGGACCGCATGTCGCGGTGTTCCTGCCCGAACTCGAGCTCGCCCGGGCCTGGGAACGGGCAGCTGCCGGTGACACGTCGGCCGCCCAAGCGCACGCGACGCAAGCGGCGCAGATCGCGCGAGCGGCCAAGATGCATGCGGTGGAGATGCGGGCACGCCACACGGCCGTGCGCTTCGGCGATCCTTCGCAGGCCACGCCGCTGGAGAAACTCGCTCGTATCCTGAACACCCCGTTGGCCGCGGCGGTCGCCGACCATGCCTGCGCTCTGGCGAAACACGACGGTGCCCTGCTCGATGCCGCTGCGGGTCGGTTCGCTGATCTCGGCGCATTGGCGCTTGCCGCGGACGCGTGGGCGCAGGCGGCGGGCGAGCATGGCCGCCGAGGCGATCGCGGCAAGAAATTTGAGTCGTCGACCCGGGCGCACGCTTTGGCGAGCCATTGCGAGTTGCACACACCGGCGGTCGAGAGCGCGGCACGCCCACTTCCCTTCAGCGGCCGTGAGCGCCAGATCGTCATGCTGGTCGCGGCCGGTTTATCCAACCGGCAGATCGCCGACCAGTTGGTCATCTCGGTGCGCACGGTGGAGGGACACCTGTATCGGCTTTTCGCCAAACTCGGGATCAACACTCGCGAGCAGCTCATCTGCCTGATGCGCAGGGAGCCGTCCATGCGAAGCGAGTTGTCACGTCGCGGCGACGAGTCGCTGCGTTACGAGCGCCACGATCACCCGCGGACCGGCTGAGTCTTCGTCGGCAACCGATCGATTCGACGGGCCGCCACTCGATCTCCAGGCGCGCACCACTCGACTTGTATCCGGATTCCGGCGATGCCTGCTCGAGGGACCATACCCTCCGGCACATGAGTGGCAGTCGCAAGCGCGCGGTCGCGATCGTTAATCACGATGTCGGCCCGTCCGTACCCGCAGAGACGGCCTCGCCGTGTGAGTCGCCGATAGTCGAGGACCGACGCGCATCGGAGCCGTTGGCGCCGGCCTCGACTTCGTTGGACGCCTTCAGGCTTTATCTGGCGGGCGCGCGGTCCGGGTTTGTGTAGCGGCGGCCCAGGGCGTCGTCCGGTGGACGACAACGGCACTGGCTCGCGCCCGTCACGGACCAGCAGCAGTCTGGCCGCGACGTCGCCGGCTTGGGGGAGCGGGGAGATACATCGTTTGACACAGAGGGCAAATGGGTCGACGTGGCCCATCGTCGGACGCGATGCGGAGTTGCGCCGGTCGCTGGCCGCGCTGAACAACGGGGACTTCCACGGTGTGGCGCTGATCGGCGACAGTGGCGTGGGCAAGTCGACCTTGGCGCGCATGCTCGCGAAGACGGTGGAGTCGGCCGGGCGCACGGTGCGATTTGCACTGGGCACCCAAACGGGCTGGGCCGTGCCGCTGGGCGCCTTTTCGCGCGCGGTGAGCCTCGGGGTGGGGCATGAACCGGCAATCATGCTGGCCGCCGCCCATAACACCCTGAGCCAGGACAAGAACCTGGTGGTGGTGGTCGACGACGCGCAGCTGCTCGATCCGCTGTCGGCCACCTTGGTCAATCAGCTTGCGGCCGGCGGCGGCGCGCGGTTGATCGTGACGATCCGATCCGGTGAGCCGGTGCTGGACGCGTTGACGGTGTTGCTGAAAGAGCGCCTGTTGTTGACCGTTCACATCGACCCGTTTACGCGCGAGCAGACCGAGCTATTGGCCGGCACGGTTCTGGGTGGTCCGGTCGACCCGCGACTGGTCGACGAGTTGTTCGAGCGCAGCGCCGGCAACCCGTTGCTACTGCGGGGCTTTCTGACGGCCGGCCGCGAAAGCGGGACCTTGGTTCACGCCGAGCATGGCTGGCAACTACAAGGCCCGCTGCGGGCGGATCGCGAACTGCGCGACGCTTTGGAATTCCGGTTGCAGTCGCTGACTCCAGAGGAGTTGGAGGTGGTCGAGGTCTTGGCCACCGCCGAGGTGTTGGAGTGGGAGATCCTGCGCGACATCTGCGATGCCGACGCGATGGCAAACCTCGAGCGTCGTGGTCTGATCCAGTTGGTCGCCGACGGAACCCACACCCTGGCGCAACTCAATCACCCCATGCTCGGTGAAGCGGCCACCCGCCACGCGGGGATAGTGCGCTCGCGGCAGCTCAACGGCATCCTGGCGAAAACCCTTCGGAGGCACCTGAGGGCGGGCGGGCGGCGCTCGCACTTCGCCGATCCGCGAGGCCGAATCCGGTTGGCTCAGTTCATGTTGCGCAGCGACCTGGAGCCCGACCTAGAGGTGGTCATCGATGCGGCGGCCAGCGCACTGGCGATGTCGAACGTGGCGCTTGGTGAGGAACTGGCCAAGTTCGCGGTCGAACGCGGTGGTGGCCTGCCGGCCGCTCTGGTGCTTGCCGAGGCGGTGAGTTGGCAGGGGCGCGGCGAGGAGGCCGAATCCATTCTGCTGGACGTCGACCTCAGTGACGCCGACGACTGGCTGATCGCGCGGTGGGGCTGCCTGCGCGCCGCCAACTTGGCGTGGGGTTGCGGTGACGCCGAAACCGCGACGCGCGTAGTGGCCGAGGCGAGGCAGCGCCTCGTGGCCGAGGGCGCCCTCCAGCTGCTCGCCGCGCTGGAGATATCAATCGGGTTCTTCTGCGGCGACATTGAGACGACGATCGAGCTCGGGCCGCGTCTGTGCGAGGCCGACGTAGTGCCGATGGCGACCGTGTGGGCGGCCGTCGCGACATGCGGCGCCTTGATGGCGGCCGGGCGCTTTTCCGAAGTCAGCCGCATCGCCGCTGCCGGTGTGCGCGCGACGGCACTCTGCAGGGCGGGCGCGCAGCGATTCGCCATCGGAATGGCCGAGGTCATGGTCGCGACCGCGGCCGGCGACTACCCGGCGGCCGACCGAATCCATAGGCGCTACGCCGCGCTGGCCACCGGTCTCCCCGCGGCGAAGGCCATGGTTGACGCCATGCTCGGGCTCGTGCAGGTGAGCCGCGGCGAGCTGTCGTCGGCGTGCGCCACACTTGACCGATCCATTTCGCAGCTGTCCCAAGGCTTTCCGTCGCCGTGGCTGCTGGTGGTGGCTGCCCTGCTGGCCCAGGCCGAGGGGGCGCGGGGCGACGGCGCGGCGGCTGGCGCGGCGTTGCGGCGTGCGGAGGAAACGTATGGACCCCACGTCGGGGTGTTTTTGCCCGAACTCGAGCTTGCCCGGGCCTGGGAGCGGGCAGCTGCCGGTGACACGTCGGCCGCCCAATCGCATGCGATGCAGGCGGCGCAGATCGCGCGAGCGGCCGCGATGCACGTGGCGGAAATGCGGGCGCGCCATGCCGCCGTTCGCTTCGGGGACCGGTCACAGGCCACCCGGGTGGATGAGCTCGCCCGAATGCTGGGCTCTTCATCGGCGCAAGCGGTCGCTGACCAAGCCCGCGGTCTGGCGCAGCACGACGGTGATCTGCTCGATGTCGCCGCGCACAAATTCGCCGATCTCGGTGCGTTGGCTTTTGCCGCCGACGCGTCGGCCCAGGCGGCCGGCGAGCATGCCCGGCGCGGCGAGCGGCGCAAGGAGGTCGAGTCGTCGAGCTGGGCCCATGCTTTGGCGGGCCAGTGCGGCGTGCGTACACCGGCGCTCGAGGCCGCGGCGCGCCCCCTTCCGTTCAGTGGGCGTGAACGTCAGATCGTGCTGCTGGTCGCGGCCGGATTGTCCAATCGTCAGATCGCCGACCGGCTGGTTATTTCGGTGCGCACCGTCGAGGGGCACCTGTACCGGCTTTTCACCAAACTCGGCGTCAACAATCGCGACCAGCTCGTTCAGCTACTGAACCTGGATTGGTCCGCGACGCACGACGACGATTCGAGCACGTCATGACGACGGTTCCGCGCCGGCGGATGGCCATCGAACAGGCCGCGCTGGCCGCTCAAGCCGACCTTTCCCGGCCCGGCTGCCGCATTTGCGGGTCCATCGCCGCGGGGGAGCCGTAGCCCGTCGTCTGCGGCACGCCCCTCTGTCTCTCCCTGCGGCCGTCAACACAGGCCGGCGCCCGCGTCTTCGCCGAACAACAAAGGCAGCAATATCGCGAAACACGCTGCAGCAGAATCAAATCCGCGCTACCACGCGAATTCTCGGCGAACTCTGCCTGACGCTACCAACGGTCACTCTCGCAAATCGCGCTCACCACTCTATGTGCGCGTCCGGACTACGCTACCCGGCTTGATAAGGCCGACAACAGGATTGAAACCCATACGCTCCCGGTCATGTCGAGACCGATGCTGGGTCAAGCCCCCTGGCGCCCGGTCCAAAACAGCACGTGCAGTGAAGTGCGCGACCCATGCGACAACGACGTTTGGAGGCCCGGTGAGTACCAATCCGTTCGACGACGACACTTGCAGCTTTTTCGTCTTGATCAACGACGAAGAGCAGCACAGCCTATGGCCTGCGTTCGCCGATATTCCGGCCGGCTGGCAGACGGTTTATGGCGAAGCGGATCGCGCCGCGTGCCTGGAGTACATCGAACAGAACTGGCCCGATATCCGGCCGAAGACGCTGCGGAACAGGCTGGCGGCAGCGCGCCAGGCTTCTGACAGGTAGACGGCAAAGGGAATCCGATGACGATCGATGACCGGGCGCTGTCGGTTGGGCGCGAACGACTGACGGAATCTGACGGTGGGCCATTCCCGCTGACACGCGGGCAACTGGATATATGGCTTGCGCAGGAAACCGATCGCGGAGGCGCGAGGTGGCAACTGGGCTATCTTCTGCGAATCGAGGGCACGCTCGACCCTTGGTTGCTGGAGCACACGATCCGTCAAGTGGTGCGCGAGGCCGAACCATTTAGAGCCGCCTTTTTCCAGGTGGATGGCCAGGTGTTCCAAGCGGCGGTTGATTACCCGGATGTCGAGCTTGCTCGCTATGAGCGGATGGGCTCGCAGGATCCTGTCCAGGAAGCCTATCGGCTGGCATCCTCGATTCAGCGCACGGTGATGCCGCTCAGCGGGCCGCTGTTCAAATTCGCGTTGTTGCAGACGCGGGCAGATGAATTTTATTTGTTCGTCTGCTGCCACCATATAGTGGCGGACGGAATCGGCCTCGCTCTTATTTGTCATCGGATCGGCGATGTCTACAATGCCATGGCGTCGGGCGCGCCGATTCCCCCCGCTTTTTTCGGATCGCTGAGTGATCTGATTGCTTGCGAGGCGGAATACGAAGCGTCCACCGATTATCTCGACGATCAGGCCTATTGGACCAAGAACCTGCCGGCCGAAAGCGAACCGCCTTATGGGTTGGCGCCCGCCGCGGACGGCCGTGAACCCTACGAATCTTCTGCACCGGTGGAATTGGACCCTGTTGCTGTCTCTGGGATCCGAGAGTTGTCGCAGGCGTTGGGGGTGCGTCGCTCGTCGGTGATTGCCGCGGCATGCGCGCTCCTGGTGGGAGGGTGCGACGTCGAGGGCTCGGAGGTGGTTTTCGATTTTCCGGTAAGCAGGCGGGTCCGTCCGGAGACACAGACGGTGCCCGGAATGGTTACCGGGTTCGTCCCATTAGTCTTGAAGGCTTCGCCGGAATCCACGATTGCCAGTTTTTGTGAGCATGTCGACAGGCGACTGCGAGAAGCGTTGGACCATCAGCGGTTCCCGGTGCATCTCATCGAGTACAGGCGACCCCGCGGCTCCGCGCAGAGGTCGAATCGCGTAATCCTCAATTTCATCCCGACTACAAATCTGGCGAATATCGCCGGTGCCAAGATTTCTGGCACCCTGACCCATACGAATCTCGTCGATCAATGTGGGCTGGACTTCTTCAGCGACCACGATCGGCTCTTCCTCGGCCTGCAACCCGGCGCGAAGACGAGTGGGTTCGGCGGCGCTGGGCAGTGGCTTTCTCGTTGTGACATCCGCGATTTGGTCGGTCGGTTGGAGCGGGTGTTGGTGGGGATGGCGGCCGATGCGGGTCGGCGGTTGTCGTCGGTGGATGTGCTGGGTGAGGGTGAGCGCGCGCGCCTGGAAGAGCTTGGTAATAAAGCGGTTTTAACGAGCCCGCACGGTGTTGCGGTGTCGGTGCCGGCATTGTTCGCCACCCAGGTGGCCCGGATTCCGGATGCCGTGGCGGTGGTGTGCGAGGACCAGTCGCTGACGTATCGCGAGCTGGATGAGGTGTCGAATCGGTTGGCGCACCTGCTTGTTGGGCGGGGTGCGGGGCCGGGGCGGACTGTGGCGGTGGTGTTGTCGCGGTCGGCCGAGGCGGTGGTAGCGATCCTGGCGGTGCTCAAGACGGGGGCGGCGTATTTGCCGATCGACCCGGGTCTGCCCGCGGAGCGGATCGGCTTCGTGCTCGCCGATGCCGCGCCGATCGCGGCGATCACCACCGCGGCGCTGACCGAGCGGCTCGACGGCCATGACGTGGCGGTCATCGACGTCAACGATCCCGCCATCGACGCCCAACCGTGTACGGGGTTGCGGGGCCCGGAGCCTGAGGATATCGCGTATGTGATTTACACCTCGGGCACCACCGGGGTGCCCAAAGGTGTTGGGATCAGCCATCGCAACGTGACCCAGTTGTTGGGGTCGTTGCAGGCCGGCCTGCCGGCCGCGGGGGTGTGGGCGCTGTGTCATTCGTTGGCGTTCGACGTGTCGGTGTGGGAGATCTTCGGTGCCCTGCTGCGCGGTGGCCGGCTGGTGGTGGTGCCCGAGGCGGTGAGCGCCTCACCGCAGGATCTGCATCGGGTGCTGGTCGCCGAAGGCGTCAGCGTGTTGACCCAGACGCCGTCGGCGGTGGCCGCGCTGCCGGTCGAGGGGCTGGAGTCGGTGGCCTTGGCGGTAGTGGGTGAGGCGTGTCCGGCCGAGGTGGTGGATCGGTGGGCGCCGGGGCGGGTGATGGTCAACGCCTATGGCCCGACCGAGACCACGATGTGCGTGGCGATCAGCGCGCCCTTAAAGGCCGGCTCGAGTGTGGTGCCCATCGGTGCGCCGGTGGCGGGGGCGGCGTTGTTCGTGCTCGATGGGTGGTTGCGCCCGGTGCCGGCCGGTGTGGTCGGCGAGCTGTATGTGGCCGGTCGCGGCGTGGGATGCGGCTATGTGGGCCGACCAGGGTTGACCGGGTCGCGGTTTGTGGCCTGCCCATTCGGAGCGCCGGGCCAACGGATGTATCGCACCGGGGATCTGGTGCGTTGGCGCGCCGATGGGCAGCTGGATTATCTGGGGCGCGCCGATGAGCAGGTCAAGATCCGCGGCTATCGCATCGAGCTCGGCGAAATTCAGACCGCCCTGACCGCGCTGAGTCAGGTGGATCAGGCGGTGGTCATCGCCCGCGAGGACCGCCCCGGCGACAAACGCCTGGTCGCCTACATCACCGAATCCGGCACCGGCACCGTCGATCCCGGCGAGCTGCGTACCGCGCTGGGCGAGCGGCTACCGGAATATATGGTGCCGGCCGCGGTGGTCGTGCTCGACGCGCTGCCGTTGACGGTCAACGGCAAACTCGATACCCGCGCCCTGCCCGCACCCGAATACCAGAGCGCCGGTTATCGCGCGCCGGCCAACCCGGTCGAAGAGATCCTGGCCGGCGCGTTCGCCGAGGTCCTCGGGATTGAGCGCGTCGGGGTCGACCAGTCGTTCTTCGATCTGGGTGGCGACTCGCTGCTGGCGACGCGCCTGGTCGCCGTAATCAACACCAGCCTCGATGCCGAGCTTTCGGTACCCGCCCTGTTTGACGCGCCCACGGTTGGCCAGTTGGCGCTCCGCGTCGCCGGGGATGGCGGTCGACGCGAGCCCGTGGTGGCGGTTGAGCGGCCCGCGGTGGTGCCGTTGTCGTTTGCCCAGCAACGCTTGTGGTTCATCGACCAACTGCAAGGGCCTTCACCGATCTACAACATACCGGCGGCGTTGCGGCTCAGCGGACCGCTGGATGCCGAGGCGTTAGGGGCGGCGCTGTCCGACGTCGTGGCCCGCCATGAGAGCCTCCGCACGCTCTTTGCGGCGCCCAACGGAACACCGCAGCAGATGGTTATCCCAAGGGAAGAAGTCGATTTCGGCTGGCAGATCATTGATGCCACCGGCTGGTCGGAAAGCCGGCTGAGTGAGGCCGTCAAAGCCACAGCGTGCCACACGTTCGATTTGGCCACCGAGATTCCTTTGCGGGCACGGCTTTTCCGCATCGCCGACGACGAACACGTGCTGGTGGCCGTGGTGCACCACATCGCCGCCGACGGCTGGTCGATCACCGCTCTGGTGCGTGATCTGGGACTGGCTTATGCCAGCCGGTATGCGGGGCAGGCACCCGGTTGGGCGCCATTGCCCGTGCAGTACGCCGATTACACGCTGTGGCAGCGCACCCAGCTCGGTGACGTCACCGACAGCGACAGCCCGATCGCCGCGCAGCTGGCGTACTGGGAGCAGGAGCTGGCCGGGCTGCCCGAGCGCCTGGCATTGCCCACCGACCGGCCATATCCGCCCGTGGCCGATTACCGCGGCGCCAGCGTGGTCGTGGACTGGCCGGTTGAGCTGCAGCTGCGGATTGCTCAAGTGGCCCGTGAGCACAACGCGACCAGGTTCATGGTGATCCAGGCCGCCCTGGCCGCACTGCTGTCCAAGCTGACCGCCAGCAGCGATGTGGCGGTCGGGTTCGCGATCGCCGGGCGGCGCGACCCGGCGCTCGACGAGCTGGTGGGGTTTTTCATCAACACCCTCGTGCTGCGGGTCGATGCGGCCGGGGATCCCACCGTGGCCGAGTTGCTCGCTCAGGTGCGGGCGCGCAGCGTGGCCGCCTACGAGCACCAGGACGTGCCCTTCGAGGTGCTCGTGGAGCGCCTCAACCCGACCCGAAGCCTGGCGCACCACCCGCTGATACAGGTGGTGTTGGCCTGGCAGAACTTCCCCGGCCACACCAGCGATCCCGCCGCCGGGCTGGACTTGGGTGAGCTACAGGTCACGCGTTTGCCGGTGGACACTCAGTCGGCGCGCATGGATCTGACATTCACGCTGGCCGAACGGTTCACCGAGGCTGGTGAGCCCGCCGGGATCGCCGGGGATGTGGAGTTCCGCACCGACGTGTTCGACGCGGCCAGCATCGAGGTATTGATCGAGCGGTTGGAGCGGGTGCTGGCGGCGATGACCGCCGATCCCAGCCGGCGATTGTCGTCGGTGGATGTCCTGGATGCCGCTGAGCGCGCACACCTGGACAAGATCGGTAACCGGGCGGTGTTGGCCCGGCCGGTGCCAACCGCGGCGTCGATTCCGGCGGTGTTCGCCGCTCAGGTGGCGCGCACGCCGGAGGCGGCGGCGATCACTTTTGAAGGCCGGTCGACGACCTACCGGGAGCTCGACGAGGCGTCGAACCGGTTGGCGCACCTGTTGGCCGCCCTGGGCGCCGGCCCGGGACAGTGTGTGGCGCTGCTCTTGCCACGGTCGGCCGGGGCGGTCGTGGCGGTAATGGCGGTGCTCAAGACCGGGGCGGCGTATCTGGCGATCGATCCGGCGCACCCGACGGCGCGAATGGAGTTCATGGTTGCCGATGCCGGACCGATCGCGGCGATCACCACCACAGGGCTGGTTGACCGGTTCGACGGCCGTGACCTGCCGGTCATCGATGTCGACGATCCGCGCATCCTGGGCTGCCCGTGCACGGGCCTGCCGACGCCGGCTGCCGAGGAGATCGCCTACCTGATCTACACGTCGGGCACCACCGGGGTTCCCAAAGGCGTTGCCATTCCCCACCACAACGTGACCCGCCTGCTGACGGCACTGAGCGCCGACCTGGAGCTGTCGCCGGAGCAGGTGTGGACGCAGTGCCATTCGCTGGCCTTCGACTACTCGGTGTGGGAGATCTTCGGTGCGCTGTTGCACGGCGGGCGGCTGGTGGTGGTACCGGAGTCCGTGACGCGCTCACCCGAAGACCTGCACGCGTTGCTCATCGCCGAACAGGTCAGCGTATTGAGCCAGACGCCGTCGGCGT
Source organism: Mycobacterium paraintracellulare (assembly GCF_000276825.1). Lineage (NCBI taxonomy): Bacteria > Bacillati > Actinomycetota > Actinomycetes > Mycobacteriales > Mycobacteriaceae > Mycobacterium > Mycobacterium paraintracellulare. The sequence continues at coordinate 2,337,844 of NC_016948.1, forward strand.
TTTATGCGCTGCAAACCGCCGATGCGCGGGCACCCGAGCGGGGATCTCAGCTGAAGCTCGAGACGGTGGTGTTCGGCGGCGAGGCGCTAGAACCCCAGCGCCTGGGAACCTGGTTGGACCGCCACCGCCGGTCACCGCGGCTTATCAACATGTACGGCATCACCGAGACGACCGTGCATGCCTCGTTCCGCGAGATCAGCGTCGCCGACGTCGACCGCAGTGTCAGCCCCATCGGGGTGCCGTTGGTGCACCTTGGCTTTTTTGTGCTGGACGCGTCGTTGCGTCCGGTGCCGGTCGGGGTGGTCGGGGAGTTGTATGTGGCCGGCGGCGGGCTGGCGTACGGATACCTGGGCCGGGCCGCTTTGACCGGTTCGCGGTTTGTGGCGTGCCCGTTCGGCGCGCCGGGACAACGGATGTATCGCACCGGGGATTTGGTGAGTTGGGGGCGCGACGGGCAGCTGGATTATCTGGGTCGGGCCGATGAGCAGGTCAAGATCCGCGGGTATCGCATTGAACTCGGTGAGATCCGCGCGGCGCTGGCCGCCCTGGATGGGGTGGAGCAGGCGGCGGTGATCGCCCGCGAGGACCGCCCCGGTGACAAGCGCCTCGTCGGCTATGTCACCGGCACCGCTGACCCGGCCGATGTTCGGGCCCGGCTGGGTCAGCGGCTGCCGGCCTACATGGTCCCGGCGGCGGTGGTGGTGATCGACGCGCTGCCGTTGACGGTCAACGGCAAACTGGACACCCGGGCGCTTCCGGCGCCCGAGTACTGCGAGGGCGATCGCTACCGGGCCCCGGCCACGCCCACCGAGGAGATCGTGGCCGGCATCTACGCCCAGGTGCTCGGGCTCGAGCGCGTCGGGGTCGACGACTCCTTCTTCGACCTGGGCGGGGATTCCCTATCAGCCATGCGCGTCATCGCCGCCATCAACAAATCCCTGGACGCCGGCCTCGCGGTGCGCACCGTGTTCGAGTCACCCACCGTTGCCCAGTTGGCGCCCCGTATCGGCGGGGACGGCGGTACGCGTCAGCCGTTGGTGGCCGGCACGCGGCCGCCGATGGTGCCGTTGTCGTATGCGCAGAGCCGGTTGTGGTTCCTCGACCGGTTCGAGGGCGGGGTGGCGACCTACAACATGCCGACCGCGTTTCGGATCAGCGGGGCGCTGGACGTCGAGGCGTTGACGGCGGCCGTCGATGACGTCATCGCCCGCCACGAGGCGCTGCGCACCATATTTCCCGACATGGACGGTGTGCCGTTCCAGCAGGTGCTGCCGGCCGAGGCCGGGATGTGGCGGCGTGGCGACGCGGCAGTGGTGTCGTTGACCGAACAGGATCTGCTCGGCGAGTTGGTGGAACTGGCGGGATATCGGTTCGATCTGGCAACCGAGATCCCGATTCGCGCGCAGATCTATGAGGTGGGCCCCGAGCAGCATGTCGTGGGAATTGTGGTGCACCACATCGCATTTGACGGCTGGTCACTGGCTCCGATGGCCCGGGATATCGGCGAGGCCTATCTGGCGCGGCGGGGGGGCCGGGCCCCGCAATGGGCGCCGTTGCCGGTGCAGTACGCCGATTACACGCTCTGGCAACGGGATTGGTTGGGCGTCGAGTCCGATCCCGACAGTGTGATCGCCGGGCAGCTGGCCTATTGGCGACAGGAGTTGGCCGATTTGCCCGAGGTGGTGTCGCTGCCGACGGATCGGGCGCGCCCGCCGGTGCCCAGCTACCGCGGCGATGCGGTGGACATGCACCTCGACCCGCCCCTGTGGGCGGGGATCAAGGCGTTGGCGGCGGCGCATAACGCGACCGCCTCGATGGTGTTGCAGGCGGCCATGGTGGTGGTCCTGCACCGGGCCGGGGTCGGCGAGGACGTGACCATGGGCACCCCGATCGCCGGGCGGATGGATGCGGCGCTGGATGAGCTGGTCGGGTTCTTCGTCAACACCTGGGTGCTGCGGGTGGGTGTGAGGCCTGCGCACCGGTTCAGCGATGTGCTCGAGCAGGTGCGCCAGAAGGCGCTGGACGCCTACACCAATCAGGATGTGCCGTTCGAGCGACTGGTCGAGCAGCTCAACCCGGTGCGCTCCACGGCGCACCATCCGCTGTTTCAGGTGGCCCTGGCCTTCCAGAACAATGTGCGCCCCGAGGTGGCGCTCGACGGGCTCAGCGTCGAGCCGCTGGCGGTGGACAGCCGCACCGCCAAATTCGATCTGGATGTCGACCTGCGGGAGGTGCCCTCCGACGACCCGGCCGCACCGATGGCCGCCGGGGTCGTGACCTATGCCACGGACCTGTATGAACGGGCCACCATCGAGCGCTTCGTCACCTGGTTCACGCGGGTGATCGAAGCGGTCGTCGCGGATGCGTCGGTGGTGGTGGGCGACCTGGCGCTGCTGGATCGCGACGAGCGTGATCTGGTGCTGTCGCGGTGGTCTGGCGCCGGAGTTGGGGCGCCGGCGGGGGTGGCGCCGGAGTTGTTGGACGCCGCGGTGGCCGCCGACCCGGACGCGGTGGCGATCGTCGATCGGGCCCGGAGCTTGTCCTACCACGAGCTCGACACGTGGTCGACCCGGCTGGCGCGGGTGCTGATCGAGGCGGGGGTGGGCCCCGAACGCGCGGTGGGCGTGGCGATGGGCCGGTCCACGGAACTCGTGGTGGCGTGGTGGGCGGTGCAGAAAGCCGGCGGCGTGTATGTGCCGGTGGATCCCGCTCACCCGGTCGAGCGGATCGCGACGGTGCTGGACGCCGTCGGCGCGGTGTGCGTGTTGACCCGCGACGCAGACACGGTGGCCGGCGCCGGCACGCGCCCGGTGCTGCGCATCGACGGCCTGGACCTGTCCGGGCGGTGCGCCAAACCGATCACGGACGCCGACCGGCTGGCGGAGTTGGGACCCGACAACACCGCGTATGTGATCTTCACGTCGGGGTCCACCGGCACCCCGAAGGGCGTGGCGGTCACCCACGGCGGTCTGCCCGGGGTCGCCGCGGCGCACCGCGAGGCGTTTGGGCTCGGCGCGGACACCCGAATGCTGGCGGTGCTCTCCCCGACATTCGACGCCGCGCTCGGTGAGTTGTTGGTCGCGGTGGGATCGCGCGGCGCGTTGGTGGTCGCGCCGCCGGAGGTGTATGCCGGCGAGACGTTGACCGCATTGCTGCAGGAGCAACGGGTCAACGCGGCCGTGATGACCCCGACGTTGCTGTCGTCGCTGGATCGAAGCCGGCTGGATGCGTTGTCCACCTTGATCGTCGGCGGTGAGGCCTGCCCCGACGAGTTGGTGGCCGCGTGGGCGCCGGGGCGGCGCATGTTCAACGGCTACGGCCCGACCGAGGCCACAATCTGGGCCACCACGGTGCCGCTCGTGGCGGGGCAGCCGGTCCGCATCGGCAGCCCGCTCCCGGGGATGCGCTCGCTGGTGCTCGACGCGCGGCTGAACCCCGCCCCCATCGGGGTGATCGGCGAGTTGTATCTGGGCGGACCGGCGCTGGCGCGCGGCTACCTGGGCCGCGCGGATCTGACCGCGGAACGGTTCGTGGCCGATCCCTACGGGCCCGCGGGCGCGCGGCTGTATCGCACCGGCGACCTGGCGCGCTGGACGCTCGACGGAACCCTGGACTACCTCGGCCGTGCCGACGCTCAGATCAAGCTGCGCGGGCACCGCATCGAACTGGGCGAAATCGAAAACACCTTGCTGGGCTGCCCGCAGGTCGCCCGGGCGGCCGCCACCGTGCACGAAAGCAGAACCGGCTCGCACCTCGTCGCCTATGTCACCCTCGAGCAGGCCACCACCGCCGAGCACGACGCCGAAACCGTCCAAGCGTGGCAACACCTGTATGACGAGGCGTACGGCGCCGACGTGGACGCGCCGGAATTCGGCATGGATTTCCGCGGCTGGAACAGCAGCTACACCGACGATCCGATCCCGCTCGAGGAGATGATCGAGTGGCGTTCGGCCACGGTGGATCGGATCCTCGAGTTGCATCCCGCGCGGGTGCTGGAGATCGGCGTGGGTTCGGGGCTATTGCTTTCCCAGTTGGCGCCGGTCTGTGCCGAGTACTGGGCCACGGACTTCTCCGCGCCGACGATCCAGACGCTGCAGGCCGCCGTGGCCGGGCAGCCGTGGGGGGATCGGGTGCGGTTGCGGGTGCAGCCCGCCGATGTGGCAGATGCGTTGCCGGAGAGCCATTTCGATGTGGTGGTGCTCAACTCGGTGGTCCAGTACTTCCCGAGCGCGCGCTATCTCACCGACGTGCTGGCGGTCGCGATGCGATTGCTGGCACCAGGCGGGGCACTGTTCGTCGGCGACGTGCGTAATCACAGTCTGCAGGGCGCGTTTCAAACCGGCGTCGCGCTTGTCCGGGCCGCCAACGACACCGCCGACGTTGACGAGATTCGCCAACGAGTTCAGCGCGCCATGCTCGGCGAAGCCGAATTACTATTGGCCCCAGAGTTTTTCACCGCCTGGGCCGCTGGCCATGCATCGGTGGCCGGGCTGGATATTGAAGTCAAGCGCGGCGCGGCCGACAACGAACTCAACCGGTATCGCTACGACCTCGTCGTCTTTAAAACCCCGGCGCCGGTGCGCTCACTGGCCGGCGCAGACAGCTGGGCGTGGGCCCAGTGCGCGGGCCTGGGCGGGCTGCACGACCGGTTGGTGGCCGAGCGTCCCGCCATTGTTCGCGTCACCGAGATCCCCCGCGCGGGAGTGATCAGCGACGTGCACGTCGAACACGCCCTCGCCGACGGGCTCGCCCTGTCCGACGCGCTGGCCCTGGCCGAGAGCGCGGACGCCGTTGTCCCCGAACAGCTCCACCGCCTTGGCGAGAGTGCCGGATACCGCGTCGCGGTCACCTGGGGAGCCCAACCGGGCACCGTGGACGCGGTGTTCGTCACTGCCGCCGACGCTGAGCGGACCTGGGCGCTGACCGATCTGTATCTGCCGCCCGACGCGGCCCACCGAGTCACCAGTCACGCCAACGACCCGCAGACCAACACCAAAATCACCGCCGTGCGTCAGCAGTTGAGCGCGTGGTTGCCCGAGTACATGGTGCCGACGCACATCGTGGTGCTCGACGAGTTCCCGATGACGTCCTCGGGCAAGATCGACCGTAAGGCCTTGCCGGCGCCCGTTTTTGCCACCACAGCCTTCCGAGCGCCGCAGACCCAGACCGAAAAGATCGTCGCCGGCCTGTTCGCCGAGGTGCTGGCGATCGACAAGGTCGGGGCCGACGACTCGTTCTTCGACCTGGGTGGGGATTCGCTGTCGGCGATGCGGCTGATCGCCGCGGTCAACAACGTTCTGGATGCCGACCTGTCGGTGCGTGCGGTCTTCGAGGCCCCCACGGTTGCCGAATTGGCGCCCCGTATCGGTCAGGGCGGGGGCCTGGAGCCGCTGGTGCCGGCGGAGAGGCCGGCGGTGATTCCGTTGTCGTTTGCCCAGAGTCGGTTGTGGTTCATCGACCAATTGCAAGGGCCTTCACCGCTTTACAACGTGGTGGTGCCGTTGCGGCTGAGTGGGCGCCTCGATGCGGACGCGCTGGGTGCGGCGCTGGTCGATGTGGTCGGCCGCCATGAGAGCCTGCGCACCCTGTTCCGGGCGGTCGACGGGATACCGCAGCAACTGGTGATGCCCGCCGACCAGGCCGATTTCGGCTGGGACGTCGTTGATGCCACCGGATGGCCGGCTGGCCAGGTGGAGGACGCCGTCGGCGCCGTGGTGCGCTACGGGTTTGACCTGGCCACCGAGATCCCGTTGCGGGCAAGGCTTTTCCGCGTCGCCGACGATGAACACGTGATGGTGGCGGTGCTGCACGAAATCGCCGCCGACGGTTGGTCGACGACCCGCCTGGTGCGAGACATGAGTGTGGCCTATGCAAGCCGGTGCGCGGGCCGGGCCCCCGACTGGGCCCCATTGCCGGTGCAGTATGTCGACTACACGCTGTGGCAGCGCGCGCAGTTTGGCGATCTCGACGACAGTGAAAGCCGCATCGCCGCGCAGCTGGCCTACTGGGAGCAGACGCTGGCCGGGATGCCCGAGCGGCTGCAGCTGCCCACCGACCGGCCCTATCCGCCGGTGGCCGATCAGCGCGGCGCCAGGGTGACCGTCGAGTGGCCGGCGTTGTTGCAGCAGCAGATTGCGCGGATGGCCCGCGAACACAACGCGACCGGATTCATGGTGACGCAGGCCGCCCTGGCGGTGCTGCTGTCGAAGCTCAGCGCCAGCAGCGATGTGGCGGTAGGATTCGCGATCGCCGGGCGCCGCGATCCCGCGCTCGACGAGCTGGTGGGATTCTTCGTCAACACCTTGGTGCTGCGCGTCGATCTTGCCGGCGATCCCACCGTCGCCGAGCTGCTGGCGCAGGTGCGATCACGCGGCCTGGCCGCCTACGAGCACCAGGACGTGCCGTTCGAGGTACTCGTCGAGCGGCTCAACCCCACCCGATCGTTGGCCCACCACCCGCTGGTCCAGGTGATGTTGGGCTGGAACAACTTCCCGGGACAGGTCAGCGTCCCCGAGACCGGGCTGAGCTTGGGTGACCTTCAGGTCACGCCGCTGCTCGGGGACACCCAGACCGCGAAAATGGATCTCGTCTTCTTCCTCAAAGAATGCTGGACCGACGCCGGTGAGCCCGCCGGGATTTCGGGGCAAGTCGAATTTCGCACCGACGTGTTCGACGCGGACAGCGTCTTGGCGTTGATCGGTCGGTTGGAGCGGGTGTTGGTGGCGATGGCCGCCGATCCGGCCCGGCGGTTGTCGTCGGTGGATGTGCTGGGTGAGGGTGAGCGCGCCCGCCTGGAAGAGCTTGGTAATAAAGCGGTTTTGGCCAGCCCGCACGGTGTTGCGGTGTCGGTGCCGGAATTGTTCGCGACCCAGGTGGCCCGGATTCCGGATGCCGTGGCGGTGGTCAGTGAAGGACTGTCGGTGACCTACCGCGAGCTTGATGAGGCGTCGAATCGGCTGGCGCACCTGCTTGTTGGGCGGGGTGCGGGGCCGGGGCGGACTGTGGCGGTGGTGTTGTCGCGGTCGGCCGAGGCGGTAGTGGCGATCGTGGCGGTGCTCAAGACGGGGGCGGCGTATTTGCCGATCGACCCGGGTCTGCCCGCGGAGCGGATCGGCTTCGTGCTCGCCGATGCCGCGCCGATCGCGGCGATCACCACCGCGGCGCTGACCGGGCGGCTCGACGGCCATGACGTGGCGGTCATCGACGTCAACGATCCCGCCATCGACGCGCAACCGTGTACGGGGTTGCGGGGCCCGGAGCCTGAGGATATCGCGTATGTGATTTACACCTCGGGCACCACCGGGGTGCCCAAAGGTGTTGGGATCAGCCATCGCAACGTGACTCAGTTGTTGGGGTCGTTGGAGGCCGGGCTGCCGGCCGCGGGGGTGTGGGCGCTGTGTCATTCGTTGGCGTTCGATGTGTCGGTGTGGGAGATCTTCGGGGCCCTGCTGCGCGGTGGCCGGCTGGTGGTGGTGCCCGAGGCGGTCAGCGCCTCACCGCAGGATCTGCATCGGGTGCTGGTCGCCGAAGGCGTCAGCGTGTTGACCCAGACCCCGTCGGCGGTGGCGGCGCTGCCGGTCGAGGGGCTGGAGTCGGTGGCTTTGGCGGTAGTGGGTGAGGCGTGTCCGGCCGAGGTGGTGGATCGGTGGGCACCCGATCGGGTGATGGTCAACGCCTATGGCCCGACCGAGACCACGATGTGCGTGGCGATCAGCGCGCCCTTAAAGGCCGGCTCGAGTGTGGTGCCCATCGGTGCGCCGGTGGCGGGGGCGGCGTTGTTCGTGCTGGACGGCTGGTTACGCCCGGTGCCGGCCGGTGTGGTCGGCGAGCTGTATGTGGCCGGTCGCGGCGTGGGATGCGGCTATGTGGGCCGACCAGGGTTGACCGGGTCGCGGTTTGTGGCCTGCCCATTCGCCGGTGAGGGGGCGCGGGGTCAACGGATGTATCGCACCGGGGATCTGGTGCGCTGGCGCGCCGATGGGCAGCTGGATTACCTGGGGCGCGCCGATGAGCAGGTCAAGATCCGCGGCTATCGCATCGAGCTCGGGGAGATCCAGACCGCCCTGACCGCGCTGAGTGGGGTGGATCAGGCGGTGGTCATCGCCCGCGAGGACCGCCCCGGCGACAAGCGCCTGGTCGCCTACGTCACTGGGACCGCGGACCCGGCCGACCTGCGAACCGCGCTGGCCGAGCGGCTACCGGAATATATGGTGCCGGCCGCGGTGGTCGTGCTCGACGCGCTGCCGTTGACGGTCAACGGCAAACTCGATACCCGCGCCCTGCCGGCACCCGAATACCAAAATGCCGGATATCGCGCGCCGGCCAACCCGGTCGAAGAGATCCTGGCCGGCGCGTTCGCCGAGGTCCTCGGGATTGAGCGCGTCGGGGTCGACCAGTCGTTCTTCGATCTGGGTGGGGATTCGCTGCTGGCGATGCGCTTGGTCGCCGCGATCGAGATGGGTCTGAAGGCAGAGCTTTCGGTGCGCACCGTGTTCGAGGCGCCCACGGTGACCCAGTTGGCGCTCCGCGTCGGCGGAGGCGGCGGTCGACGCCAGCCGGTGGTGGCTCTGGAGCGGCCCGAGGTGGTGCCGTTGTCGTTTGCCCAGCAACGCTTGTGGTTCATCGACCAGTTGCTGGGGCCTTCGCCGATCTACAACATGGCGGTGGCGTTGCGGCTCAGCGGACGGCTGGATGCCGAGGCGTTAGGGGCGGCGCTCGCCGATGTGGTAGCCCGCCAGGAGACCCTGCGCACCCTCTTCCCGGCGATCGACGGGATACCCGAACAGGTGGTTATCCCGATCGAGCAGGCCGACTTCGGTTGGCAGGTCGTCGATGCCACCGGCTGGCCGGAAACCCGGCTGCAGGAGGCCATCGACCCGACGGTGCGTCACTCGTTCGATCTGGCCACCGAGATTCCTTTGCGGGCACGGCTTTTCCGTATCGCGGAGGACGAACACGTGCTGGTGGCGGTGGTGCACCACATCGCCGCCGACGGCTTGTCGATGTCGCCGCTGGTGGCTGATCTGGCGGTGGCGTACGCCAGCCGGTGTGCGGGGCAGGCACCCGGTTGGGCGCCGTTGCCGGTGCAGTACGCCGATTACACGCTGTGGCAGCGTGCGCAGCTCGGTGATGTCACCGACAGCGACAGCCCGATCGCCGCCCAGCTGGCGTACTGGGAGCAGGAGCTGGCCGGGCTGCCCGAGCGCCTGGCGCTGCCCACCGATCGGCCCTATCCGCCCGTGGCCGACTACCGCGGTGCCAGCGTGATGGTGGAGTGGCCGCCCGAGCTGCAGCAGCGGGTGCGCGCGGTGGCCCGCGAGCACAACGCGACCAGCTTCATGGTGATCCAGGCCGCCCTGGCCGCACTGCTGTCCAAGCTGACCGCCAGCAGTGACGTGGCGGTCGGATTTGCGATCGCCGGGCGCGATGATCCCGCACTCGATGGATTGGTGGGCTTTTTCGTCAACACCCTGGTGTTGCGGGTCGACCTGGCCGGCGACCCGAGCTTCACCGAATCGCTGGATCAGGTGCGGGCGCGCAGTCTGGCCGCCTACGAGCATCAGGACGTGCCTTTCGAGGTGCTCGTGGAGCGGCTCAACCCGACCCGAAGCCTGGCCCACCACCCGCTGATACAGGTGGTATTGGCCTGGCAGAACTTTGCGCGGGAGGACGGTGTCCCCGCCGGGCTGACCCTGGGTGATCTGCAGGTCACACCGCTGGCGGCGGACACCCGGGTTGCCCGGATGGACCTGACCTTCACGTTGGGCGAACGCTGGACTTCCGCCGGTGATCCCGCCGGCATCGGCGGGTCGGTGGAGTTCCGCACCGACGTGTTCGACGCGGCCACCATCGAGGCGCTGATCGAGCGGCTGGAGCGAGTGCTGATCGCGGTCACCGCCGAGCCGTCTCGAGTGTTGTCGTCCGTGGACGTGCTGGACGCGGGCGAGCACGCTCGGCTGGATGAGATCGGCAACCGGGCGGCGTTGACCCCGACGGCGTCACCCTCGCCGTCGATTCCGGCGGTGTTCGCCGCGCAGCTCACCCGCGCCCCGGAGGCCGTGGCGATCAGCTCCGACGGCCGGTCGATGACCTACCGGGAGCTCGACGAGGCGTCGAACCTGCTGGCGCACCTGCTGACCGCCCAAGGCGCGGGTCCGGGACAGTGCGTGGCGCTGCTGTTCAACCGTTGCGCCGAGGCAGTCGTAGCGATGTTGGCGGTGCTCAAGACCGGAGCGGCGTATCTGCCGATCGACCCCGCGCATCCGGCGGAGCGGATCGCGTTCGTCGTGGCCGATGCCGCGCCGATCGCCGCGATCACCACCGCGGCGCTGGCCGGGCGGCTGGATGGGCGCGACCTAACGGTCATCGATGTGGCCGATCCCCGCATTGACGGCCTCCCCGACACGGGATTGCCGACGCCGGATCCCGATGACATCGCTTACGTGATCTACACGTCGGGCACCACCGGTGTGCCCAAAGGCGTCGCCATCACCCACCGCAACGTCACCGAGCTGCTCGGGTCTCTTGATCCGAGTTTGGCCGGGCCCGAGCAGGTGTGGTCGCAGTGGCACTCCTACAGCTTCGACATCTCGGGGTGGGAGATCTACGGCGCCCTCCTGCACGGTGGGCGGTTGGTGGTGGTGCCCGAGTCGGTGGCGGCCGCACCGGAAGACTTCCGCGCGCTGCTGATCACCGAACAGGTCAGCGTCCTATGCCAAACGCCCTCGGCGGTGGGGACGTTGTCGCCGGAGGGTCTGGAGTCGGTGGCCCTGCTGGTGGGCGGCGAGGCCTGCCCGGCCGAGCTGACCGAACGGTGGGCACCCGGGCGCGTGATGATCAACGAATACGGCCCGACCGAGACGACGATGTGGGTGGCCTTGAGCGCGCCGCTGACCGCCGGGTCGGATGTCGTGCCGATCGGTTCGCCGGTGCCCGGCGCGGCGTTCTTCGTGCTGGACCGGTGGCTGCGTCCGGTGCCGGTCGGGGTGGTCGGGGAGTTGTATGTGGCCGGTACCGGGGTCGGTGTCGGATATGTGCGCCGCCCGGGGTTGACGGCGTCGCGGTTTGTGGCGTGCCCGTTCGGCGCGCCGGGACAACGGATGTATCGCACCGGGGATCTGGTGAGCTGGGGGCCTGACGGGCAGCTGGATTATCTGGGTCGGGCCGATGAGCAGGTCAAGGTCCGCGGGTATCGCATTGAACTCGGTGAGATCCGCGCGGCGCTGGCCGCCCTGGATGGGGTGGAGCAGGCGGCGGTGATCGCCCGCGAGGACCGCCCCGGTGACAAGCGCCTCGTCGGCTATGTCACCGGCGCCGCTGACCCGGCCGATGTTCGGGCCCGGCTGGGTCAGCGGCTGCCGGCCTACATGGTCCCGGCGGCGGTGGTGGTGATCGACGCGCTGCCGTTGACGGTCAACGGCAAACTGGACACCCGGGCCCTTCCGGCGCCCGAGTACTGCGAGGGCGATCGCTACCGGGCCCCGGCCACGCCCACCGAGGAGATCGTGGCCGGCATCTACGCCCGGGTGCTCGGGCTCGAGCGCGTCGGGGTCGACGACTCCTTCTTCGACCTGGGCGGGGATTCCCTGTCAGCGATGCGAGTCATCGCCGCCATCAACAAATCCCTGGACGCCGGCCTCGCGGTGCGCACGCTGTTCCACGCGCCGTCCGTCAGGAGCTTGAGCCGGGAATTGGGCCAAGATGCCGGCGAGGTGGAAGTCGTGCCCGTCGAGTTCCTCAAGGAGGGCACCGGTATTCCGCTGTTCTGCATCCATCCCGCGAGCGGGCTGAGCTGGCCGTATCACGCCCTCGGAAATTACCTGGACTGCCCGGTCATCGGAATTCAGCAAGCCCCGCAAAACGGCGAGGCCGAACCCGCGTCAATCCGCGACATGGCGAAAAACTATGCCGACCGGATTCAGGGGGTCGATCCGACCGGGCCCTACAACCTTCTCGGCTGGTCTTTCGGAGGCGTCGTCGCCCATGAGATCGCCATCGAGCTCCAGCGACGCGGATGCTCGATCGCACGCCTGATCCTTCTCGACGCCCTCCTGACCGTCCCGAACAGCGACGTCCTGAACAGCGATGTGTTGGTCGAGAAGGCGCTGGAAGAAGTTTTGCGGTTCTGCCGCATCGACATTCCCGATGAGCCGCTCACCTACGAGCTTGCAGAAGAACTACTCCGCGAACGAGGAATCGTCGAATTGGCTCGATACAAGCCGCTCCTCGATTCGATCGTCCGCAACGACGACACGAATCTGGCGTTGGCCCGAGACCATGAACCAGGGGTTTTCAACGGTGACGTGGACGTTTTCGCTGCCGTGGGGGATGACGACGACCAGAGTTCGTCTCCGCTGCAAAGTTGGCGACCTCACATTACTGGCGAAACCCATTGCTACGCGGTCGATTCCAGGCATCAAGAAATGCTGAATACAGAATCGCTCATCCAGTATGGCCAACAACTCAAAGTTCTATTAGAACTCGAAGGTGCGCGCACAGAATGATGGCCGTCAAACCGAGCGCGCCGCGCCCCGCGAAGAGGCGCCTTCCGCCTTTGCTGCGGTCTCGCCCGTTCGTCGCCGTCGTTGTCGCGATCGGCGGCATGCAACTGATGGTGGCGATGGACGGCCCCGTCGCGATCTTCGCGCTGCCCAGGATCCAGAACGAGCTGGGCTTGTCGGATGCCGGGCGGAGCTGGGTGATCACCGCCTACATGCTGACCTTCGGTGGCCTGATGCTGCTGGGTGGCCGCCTGGGTGACACCATCGGCCGCAAGCGCGCTTTCATCGTCGGGGTCGCGCTGTTCACTTTCGCCTCGACCTTGTGCGGCATCGCCTGGGACGGGGGGACCCTGATAACGGCGCGGCTGCTGCACGGCGCGGCTTCCGCGATCATGGCGCCGACCAATTTGGCGCTGATAGCGACCACGTTCCCGAGGGGATCGGCACGCAACGTCGCAACAGGGGTGTTCGGCGCGATGTCCGGTCTCGGCGGGGTGCTGGGCCTGGTGGTGGGCGGCGCGCTGACCGACGTGTCGTGGCGGCTGGCGTTTTTGGTGAACGTGCCGATCGGGCTGGCGGTGATCTGCCTGGCCGTCATCATGCTGCAGGAAACCCAGAAGGAGCGGATGAAGCTCGACGCCACCGGGGCCGCGCTGGCCACGTTGAGCTGTACCGCCGCGGTGTTCGGCCTGTCGATGGGCCCGGAGCACGGGTGGCAGTCGGCCATCACGATCGGTTCGGGCCTGGTGGCCCTGGCCGCCCTCGTGGCGTTCGTCGTGGCGGAGCGCACCGCCGAGAACCCCATCGTGCCGTTCGGCCTGTTCTTCGACCGCAACCGGCTGGCCGCGTTCGCGGCCATGTTCCTCGGCGGTGGCGTGCTGTTCAGCCTGACCGTGCTGGTCGGCATGTATGTGCAGACCATCATGGGCTACAGCCCGCTGCGCGCTGGTGTCGCCTTCATCCCGTTCGGCATCGGGGTGGCCATCGGGGTCGGCGCGGCGTCGAAGCTGGTGATGTGGTTCCCGCCGCGGGTGGTGGTGCTCGCCAGCAGCGGCCTGATTCTGATCGCAACGCTGTACGGCGCGACACTCAACGCCGGGATCCCGTACTTCCCGAACCTGCTTGTGCCGCTCAGCATCGGCGCCCTTGGTATCGGCGCGATCTTCGTCCCGCTCACGCTGTCGGTGATCGCCAGCGTCGGCTCCGACCGGATCGGGCCCACCTCGGCGATTGCCGTGATGCTGCAGACCTTGGGCGGGCCGCTGGTACTGGTCATCATCCAGGCCGCCATCACATCGCACACGCTGCGGCTGGGCGGCACCCTGGGTCCGGTGAAGTCCATGAACGTCGCGCAGTTACATGCGCTGGACCGCGGCTACACCTACGGCCTGTTGTGGCTGGCCGGGGTCGTCGTGCTGCTCGGCGCGGTGGCGCTGCTGATCGGGTACACGGCAGCGCAGGTGGCCCGCGCGCAGGAAGTCAGGAAAGCCGTCGACGCGGGGGAGATCTAGCTCGTCGCGGCCACGGCCGAAGTGTGCGGCGTCGACGAAAAATGCTGTTGCAGAGCGTGATCCGCGCAGCGATCCGGTTTCTGGTGGAGTACTGCCCGCCGCCGGCGCAGCCACCACTCTGTTGGCTCGCGTCGACCACTCTATGTGCGGGTCCTGACTACGCTACCGACTTGATAAGCCTGACAACAGGATTGCAAAACCACAACGCTCTGAATCATGCACCTTGTCGAGCCGTTCCGGGCGATGCCCCAGAGCGCTTGCAACAGCTGTGCACCGATGTGTTCGGCCCTTGCCCACGCGAGATTTGGAGGACCGGTGAGTATCAATCCGTTCGACGACGACCCTGGCAGCCAACTCAGTCGTTGCTGTGAGGGCGCGAAATGACTACCTACCCGATCGACGACGTCATGCAGCGCTGGCCGTCGGCCGACTCGCCGCCGATCGGCGCCACACCTGTCACTCCCATTGCTGTGATCGGCATGGCGTGCCGGCTACCGGGAGGCATCGATTCCCCGGAGCAGTTGTGGGAGGCGTTGCTGCGCGGCGACGACCTGGTTACCGAGATCCCGCCCGACCGCTGGGACGCCGACGAATACTACGATCCCGAGCCGGGTGTGCCGGGCCGGTCGGTCTCGCGGTGGGGCGCATTCATCGACGACGTCGCCGGCTTCGATCCCGAGTTCTTCGGGATCAACGAGCGGGAAGCGACCGCGATGGATCCGCAACACCGGATACTTCTGGAAACCTCGTGGGAGGCCATGGAACACGCCGGTCTTACGCGGGAGCGAATCGCCGACTCGCGCACCGGCGTGTTCATGGGATTGACGCATGGTGACTACCAACTGCTGGCCGCCGACGCGCACTCCGTCGAGGGGGCATACGGCTTTTCCGGCAGCAACTTCAGCCTGGCCTCCGGGCGCATCGCCTACGCCCTGGGGGTTCACGGTCCCGCACTGACCGTGGACACCGCCTGTTCTTCCGGCCTGACCGCGATCCACCTGGCTTGCCGCAGCCTGCACGAGCGCGAAAGCGACCTCGCCCTTGCCGGCGGCGCCACGCTGGCGTTGGACCCGCGGAAATTCGCCGCGGGGTCGGCCGAGGGCATGCTGTCGCCGACCGGGCGCTGCCACGCCTTCGACGTCGCGGCCGACGGGTTCGTGGGCGGCGAGGGCAGCGTCCTGCTGTTACTCAAGCGGCTGTCCGACGCGCTGCGCGATGGCGACCGGATTCTGGCCGTCGTGCGGGGGACCGCCGCCAATCAGGACGGTCACACCGTGAATATCGCCACCCCGTCGAAGACCGCGCAGACCGCGGTGTATCAGGCGGCGTTGGCCGCCGCGGGTGTCGACGCCCGAACGGTTGCCATGGTCGAGGCCCACGGGCCCGGCACCCCGGTGGGTGACCCGATCGAATATGCCAGCCTGGCCGACGTTTACGGCGTCGAGGGGCCCTGCGCGCTGGCGTCGGTGAAGACCAACTTCGGCCATGCGCAGGCGGCCTCCGGAGCCCTCGGGATGATGAAGGCGATCCTGGCGCTGCAGCACGGTGTGGTTCCCCGGAATCTGCATTTCACCCGGCTACCCGATGACCTGGCCAAGATCGATACGAAACTCTTTGTGCCCCTTGAGACTACGCCGTGGACTACCAACGGGGACCACCCACGACGGGCGGCGGTCTCGTCGTACGGCCTGTCGGGAACCAACGTGCACGCCATCGTGGAACAAGCACCCGAACAAGCCCTGAAAACCGTTGTATCCCAGGCCGAATCGTCGACCACGGAACCGCTGATATTTCCGCTGTCGTCCACCTCGGCCGATGAACTGCGCCGCACGGCCGGCCGGCTGGCCGGCTGGGTGCGAGCACATGACGATCTGGCGTTGCCCGACCTGGCCTACACCCTGGCGCGCCGGCGCGTCCACCGCCCGGTACGTACCGCGGTCATCGCGGATAGCCGGGCCGGGCTCGTCGTGGCGCTGCGCGAGGTTGCCGACGGCGATGCTCCGTATCAGCCCGCGGTCGGACAGGACGACCGCGGGCCGGTTTGGGTGTTCTCCGGGCAGGGTTCGCAATGGGCGGCGATGGGCGCAGACCTGCTGGCGACCGAACCTGTGTTTGCCGCCACCGTCGCGGAAGTCGAACCGCTGATCGCGCGGGAGTCCGGATTCTCGGTGATCGCAGCCATGTCGGCGCCGCAGACCGTGGCCGGCCAAGACCGTGTCCAGCCGACCCTGTTCGCCTTGCAGGTCGCGCTGGCGGCCACGATGAAGGCATATGGAGTGCGCCCGGGCGCGGTGATCGGGCACTCCCTCGGCGAGGCCGCGGCAGCTGTCGTCGCGGGTGCGATGTCGCTGGAAGACGGGGCGCGGGTGATCTGCCGCCGCTCGCGGCTGATGTCCCGCATCGCCGGTGCGGGTGCCACAGCATCGGTGGAATTGCCCGCCCAGCAAGTGCTTTCGGAGCTGACGGCGCGTGGCGTCAACGACGTCGTGGTGGCGGTGGTGGCCTCGCCGCAGTCCACCGTGATTGCCGGTGCCGCCCAAACGGTTCGCGACCTGGTCGCGGCCTGGGAGCAGCGCGATGTGATGGCCCGCGAGGTCCCCACGGACGTCGCCTTTCATTCGCCTCAAGTCGATCCGATCATGGACGAGCTGACCGCGATGCTCGCAGAGATCAGCCCGATGACACCGGAGGTTCCGTACTACTCGGCGACCCTGTTCGACCCGCGCGAGCAGCCCGTGTGCGACGCCCGCTATTGGGCGAACAACATGCGCCGTATGGTGCGGTTCGCCACGGCCGTGCAGGCCGCTTTGGAGGACGGCTTCCGGGTCTTTGCCGAGCTGGCGCCGCACCCGCTGCTTACCCGCGCTCTCGAGCAGACCGCGCGCGGTCGGGAGATGCCGATGGCCGCTCTGGCCGGGATGCGCCGTCAACAATCGCTTCCCCACGGGCTGCGTGGTTTTGTGGCGGATCTACACAGCGCGGGCGCGGCGGTCGATTTCTCCGTGCTCTACCCGAGTGGGGGGCTGGTGGACGCGCCGCTGCCGACCTGGACGCACCGCCGGCTGTGGTTGAGCGGCGGCGGCCAGGAATCCCCAACACACGGCGGCTGCACCGTTTCCGTGCATCCACTGCTGGGTTCGCACGTGCACCTGCAGGAGGAGCCCGAGCGCCACGTGTGGCAGGCCGAGGTCGGCACCGCCGCGCAGCCGTGGCTCGCCGACCACCAGATCCGCAATGTGGTTGTGCTCCCGGGAGCCGCGTACTGCGAGATGGCGTTGGCCGCCGCGCGCACCGTGCTGGGCGAGACGGCCGAGGTTCGCGACATCCGGTTCGAGCAGGCGCTCCTGCTGGATGAGCAGACCACGATCGGCGCCTTGGCGTCGTTGTCCTCACCGGGCGTCGTCGAGTTCACCGTCGAGTCGAATCGGGGCGGCGAACAGGCGCGGCATGCCGCCGCAATCCTCCGTGCCGCAGAGGATGACCGGCCCCCCGCGTACGACATGTGCGCGCTCCTCGCCGCGCATACGGGTAGCGATGATGGCGACGAGGTGCGCGCGCGCATGGACCGACGTGGCGTTCAGTACGGTCCCGCATTCGCCGGTTTGGGTGTCGTCCACACCGGCAAGGAGGCGCCCGGCACCGTCCTGGCCGAGGTGGCGCTGCCCCGCCAAATCCGCTCGCAACAGGCTCTTTACGGCGTACACCCCGCATTGCTGGATGCCTGTTTCCAGTCCGTTGAAGCTCATCCGGACGTCCGGGCCCTGGGCGACGGCGCGCTGGGGTTGGTATTGGGTATTCGTCGACTCCGCGCCTACGGCGCCGCCCGCAATGCCCACTACTGCTACACACGGGTGACCAAGGCCGACACTTCCGGGGTCGAGGCCGACATCGACGTGCTCGACGAGCACGGGGCAGTCCTGCTCACCGTGCAGGGCCTGCGGGTGGGCACCAGCGCATCCGAGAGCGGCAACAAAGATCGGGTGCTGGCCGAGCGGCTGCTGACCGTCGAATGGCGGCAACGCGAATTGCCGGAGCCGGACCGCACCGACGCCGGAAGCTGGCTATTGCTTTGCACTTCCGCCACCGCGGACGTGGCCGCCAGCTCGCTCGCCGACGCGTTGAAAATCCACGGGATGCAGTGCACGACCATGTCCTGGCCGCGGCACGCCGACCACAGCTCCACCGTGGGTCAGCTCGGAAATCATCTGCGTACCGGTGGATTCGCCGCAGTGGTGATCCTCACCGGGCCGGACAACGGTGAATCCGAAGAGCAGTGTGCGCTTTTGGGCCGGGACTACGTGCAACATCTGGCGCGCATTGCCCGCGAGCTGGTGGACGTTCCCGGCGAACCGCCGCGCTTGTACGTCGTCACCCGCAACGCCCAAACGGTGGTGTCCAACGACGTGCCCGACCTCGCGCAGGCCGGGCTGCGGGGCCTGGTCCGGGTAATCGGCATGGAACACCCGCATCTGGGCGCCAGTCTGATCGATGTGGACGAAACTACCGACGCCGAGCAGCTGGCACGGCAACTGCTCGCCGATTCGGACGAGGACGAGACCGCTTGGCGAAACGGCGCGTGGTACACCGCGCGGTTGTGCCCCACTCCGCTGCTTGCCGAGGAGCGGAAAACCGCCGTCGCCAACCACGAGTCCGACGGGATGCGGCTGCAGATCCGTACGCCCGGCGACCTGGAGTCACTCGAACTCGTTGCCTGCGACCGCGTTCCACCGGGACCCGGAGAGATCGAGGTCGCCGTCAGCGCGTCCAGCATCAACTTCGCCGACGTCCTCGTCGCGTTCGGCCGTTACCCCGCCTTCGAGGGCCGGCTGCCTGCGCTGGGCACCGACTTCGCCGGCGTGGTGACCGCGGTCGGACCGGGCGCGACCGGCCACCGGGTGGGGGATCATGTCGGCGGCCTGAGCGCCAACGGTTGTTGGGCTACGTTCCTCACCTGCGACGCGCGCCTGGCCGTCACGCTGCCGCCCGGCCTTGCCGACGACCAGGCGGCGGCGGTCACCACCGCACATGCCACCGCTTATTACGGCCTGCATGAGCTGGCCCGAATCAAAGCCGGCGAGCGGGTGCTGATCCACTCCGCGACCGGTGGGGTTGGACAGGCGGCAATCGCCATTGCCCGGGCCGCAAAGGCCGAGATCTTCGCCACCGCGGGCAGCGAGCAACGTCGACAATTATTGCGCGACATGGGTATTGAGCATGTCTACGACTCGCGAAGCGTGGAGTTCGCCGACCTGATACGTCGCGACACCGACGGCTATGGCGTGGACATCGTGCTCAACTCGGTCGTCGGCGCCGCCCAGCGCGCGGGCGTCGAATTGCTGGCGTTCGGTGGCCGATTCGTCGAAATCGGCAAACGCGACATCTACGGTGACACCCGGTTGGGACTCTTCCCGTTCCGGCGAAACCTGACGTTCTACGCCCTCGACCTGGGGTTGATGTCATTCAGCCACCCGGACAGGCTGCGAGACCTGCTGAACACGGTGTACCGGCTCACCGCGGACGGCTCGTTGCCGATGCCGCAGAGCACGCACTACCCACTTGCCGACGCCGCCACCGCGATTCGGGTGATGAGCGGCGCGCAGCACACCGGCAAACTCGTGCTCGATGTCCCGCGCACGGGCCGCAGCCGCGTGATGGTGCCGCCCGCGCAGGTCGGGGTCTTCCGCAGCGACGGGGCTTACATCGTCGCCGGTGGGCTGGGAGGCTTGGGGCTGTTCCTGGCCGAGAAGATGGCTACTCCCGGTTCGGGAGCCGGTTGCGGGCGTATCGTGCTGTCCTCGCGCTCGCAACCAACTCCCGAGGCGCTGGAGATGATCGAGCGCATCCGCGCGATCGGTGCCGACGTCGTGGTCGACTGCGGCGACATCACCGAGGCCGAGACGGCCCGGCGATTGGTGGCCACGGCAACCGCCACCGGGCTTCCGGTGCGCGGTGTGCTGCACCTGGCGGCGGTGATCGAGGACGCCACGCTGACCAATATCACCGACGAGCTCATCGAGCGTGACTGGGCACCAAAGGTTTACGGTGCATGGAATTTGCACACCGCGACCGCTTCGCAGCCATTGGACTGGTTCTGCTCGTTCTCCTCGGCCGCCGCGCTGGTCGGCTCGCCCGGTCAGGGCGCCTACGCCGCCGCCAACAGCTGGCTGGACGCCTTCACCCGTTGGCGCCGGGCTCGAGGTCTGCCGGCCACCGCGATCGCGTGGGGCGCCTGGGCGCAGATAGGACGCGCCACCGCCTTGGCCGACCGCGCCGACGCTGCTATAGCTCCCGACGAAGGCGCTTATGCATTGGAAGCGCTGCTGCGCCATGACCGCGCCTGCACCGGCTACGCCCCGATAACGGCCACACCGTGGTTGGCCGCTTTCGCCCAACGCAGCCCCTTCGCCGAAGCGTTCCGCTCCAACGGGCAAAGCGCCACGGGCACAAGCAGACTGCGCGCCGAGCTCGAAGAGCTGACCCTGGACGAGTGGCCCACCCGGCTGCGGCGATTGATCTCCGACCAGGTCAGCCTGATCCTGCGCCGCAACATTGACCCCGACCGTCCGCTGTCCGAGTACGGACTCGACTCGCTGGGCGGTCTCGAACTACTTACCCGCATCCAGACCGAAACGGGCATACGCGTGACGCCCGCCGACATCGCCAGCATTGGCACCATTCGCGGTCTGGCGGAACTGCTGTGCTCAAAGCTGGCGCCCGCGGACGCGGCGTGAGGCGGAAAGGATTTCATCATGGCTTCCGATCACATGGTCACAGGAAAGTCCGCTCCGAGCGGACCCGAGCACCTCGACTTCTTCACCGACAAGGCGCTCGTCGACGACCCCTACGACTACTACGACGCGATCCGGCGTTGCCCGGTATGGCGTGAGCCGGCGCACGGTGTGGTGATGGTGTCGGGGTACGACGAGGCCCTCGCGGTGCAACGCGACACCGAGCAGGCCCTGTCGGTATGCAACATCGTCAGCGGGCCATGGTCGGGGATTCCGACCAAAACCGACAGCGATGACATCTCGGACGTGATCGAGCGGCACCGCAAGAAGGTTACGTTCGGCGACTACTTCATCACGTTCGATCCACCGAAGCACACCGCGCACCGCTCGCTGTTGAGCCGGTTGTTCACGCCGAAACAGCTCAAGAACAACGAGGACTTCCTGTGGCGCCTTGCCGATGAACAACTCAACCGCTTCGTCGCAAAGGGTAAGTGCGAGATCGTCTTCGACTACAACTTCCCGTTCACGCTCGACGCGATCACCGACCTGCTGGACGTACCCGAGGCCGATCGTGAGCGATTCCGCCACGCGGCGAGAGCCAGCAGGCTCGAAGGCGACCGCAGCGGTTTCGTCGGCGTGAAAGAGGAGTGGTTCGTGGAGTACATCGAGGAACGGCGGCGCAATCCGCGCGACGACGTCCTCACCGAGCTTGCGTTGGCAAAGTTTCCCGACGGCACGACCCCCGACGCGTTAGACGTCGCCCGCGTTGCCACCTTCATGTACGCCGCGGGCCACGGCACGACGATCGACCTGCTGAGTCTGTCGATGCTCACGTTGGCGGAGCGACCGGACCTGCAAGAGCAGCTGCGCGAGGACAATTCAAAGATTCCCGCCTTCATCGAGGAGATGCTGCGCATCGAGAGCCCGATCAAATCGAACTTCCGCCTGGCGCGGCGTAGCACCAGGATCGGAGACGTCGATGTGCGAGCCGGTACCAGCATTCTGGTGATGAACGGTGCGGCAAACCGCGATCCCCGGCGGTTCGACGATCCCGACGAATTCCGCCTCGGCCGCCCGAACATACTGCATCACATGGCGTTCGGCCGTGGTGTTCACACGTGCCCGGGCGCGCCCATCGCCCGCGCCGAAGTGCGGGTGAGCCTGGAACGAATCCTGGCTCGGATGCGCGACATTCGGCTTTCCGAGGCCGAGCACGGTCCCCCGGGCGCTCGCCGGCTCGACTGGGACCGCACCCTGTTGTTCAGGCGCCTCAAGGAATTGCACCTCGAGTTCGCATCCGTTCAGGAGGTGTCCAATTGACCACGACCCGAGTGGCTGTCGGCGTTTGCGCCCTCGCATTGTCGTTGACCGCCGGTGCCGGTCTTGCGTCCGCCGATCGGGACCTGAGTCCGTTCGTCAACACCACCTGCAATTACGGACAGGTGATATCGGCGCTGCAGGCGGCGGATCCGCAAGCCGCCGCACAATTCAACTCTTCGCCGGAGAGCGGGGCCTTCTTGCGTCAGTTCCTCGCTTCGCCGCCGGGTCAACGCCAGCAGATGGCCCAGATGCTGGCCGGCCAGCCGGGGGCCGACCAGCAGTTTGAACTCGTCCAGCGCGTCTTCGGCACCTGCAACAACTACTGAGCAGACCGGCACCCACCGTCGACCACCGAAAGTGTTTTGGAGTTCTTTGTGGCCACCCTCATCGATCGTTTCCCACTGATCAGCACGCTGCGAGACGCTGTTTTCCTCTCCGCGACGGTCAGCGAGATCGAAAGTCTGACACCAAGAATGCGCCGCATCCGGTTCAGCGGCCCGCGGCTGCAGGGACTGACCTGGACGCCGGGTCAGCATGTCCGGCTGCAGGTCGCGAACCTGCGTGATTCCGTTGTTCGGCTGCGCCCGTACCCGGTGCTCCGCACGTATTCCATCTACGACGTCGACCCCGACCTCGGTGCGCTCGACATCGTGATGGTCGACCACGACGGCGACCCGAAGAACGCGACGCCCGCCAGACGCTGGGCGACGGCCACCTCCGTCGGAGACCAGGCCCAGTTCACCCGCCCCCAGGGCAAATTCGTCATCCGCCGCGGCGCGCCCTACCACGTGTTCGCCGGCGAAGAAACCGCGTCGGTCGCGTTCGCCGCGATGCTGCGCTCTCTGCACCCGTCCGCCGAGGTTTACGGCGTGGTCGAGGCCGCGACCGACACCGACCACCTTCCCCTCGCCACCCCCCTGACCCGGGTCGAGCGCGGTGACGCTCCAGCGGCAGACTCTGCCGTGCTCGCCGATGCCCTACGTAGCCTCCCGCTACCCGCCCATCCCGGCGTCGCCTACCTCGCCGGCGAGGCCCGCACCATACAAACCTTGCGCAAGATCCTGACCACCGAACGTGGCTGGGATCGACGCCAGATATGCACCAAACCCTTTTGGACCCCCGGCCGAGCCGGCATGGAGTGATCATGGTTGAGACGTCCATTTCGAACCTGCTGTGTGAACGAGCCAGCTTGCAGCCCAACGACACGGCGTTCACCTTCATTGACTACGAGCAGGACTGGAACGGAATTGCCGAAAGCCTGACGTGGTCTCAGCTGCAGCGGCGAACGGTGAACCTTGCCCGGCAGCTTCACGATTGCGGGTCGACGGGTGATCGCGCCGTCATCATGGCCCCGCAGGGCCTCGACTACGTCGTGGCGTTTCTCGGCACACTGCAGGCGGGGCGGGTCGCGGTTCCGCTTTCGGTTCCGCTGGGTGGCGTCAGCGATGAGCGGGTCAGTTCGGTGCTGCGCGATGCGTCACCGACGGTCGTCCTCACCACGTCCGCCGCTGCGGAAACCGTTGCGAACTATGTCAAGTCGGAGTCCGGCGGGCCCGTGCCGTCGGTGGTTGAGGTCGACCTGCTGGGCCTGGACGCCCGCACAGGATCCGGCGCCGGGAGCGAGAATCACGCAGATCTTGCGTATTTGCAGTACACGTCCGGGTCGACCCGTCAGCCCGCCGGGGTCATGGTCTCGCATCGGAACTTGCTGGCCAATTTCGGGCAGGTGATGTCCGACTTTTGTGTGGAGTACGGCGGCGTCGCTCCACCCGATACGACCATCGTGTCGTGGCTGCCGTTTTACCACGACATGGGTTTGGTACTGGGGGTGTGCGCACCGGTCCTGGGCGGTATTCACACGGTGCTGATGAGTCCGGTGTCGTTCCTGCAGCGACCGGCCCGATGGATGCAATTGCTGGCCAAGGAAAGTCACGCATTTTCCGCGTCGCCGAACTTCGCTTTCGAATTGGCGGCCCGCAAAACCTCAGACGAGGACATGGCCGGACTGGATCTCGGGGATGTACTGGTCATCCTCAGTGGTAGCGAACGGGTGCATCCGGCGACCTTGCGGCGTTTCACCGGGCGGTTCACGCGCTTCAATCTGCCCGACAAAGCGGTGCGGCCCGCCTATGGGCTCGCGGAGGCAACGGTGTACGCGTTGACCCGCACACCGGCGCAACCACCCAAAATCGCCCACTTCGACTCCGAGAAACTGGCCACCGGGATTGCGCAGCAGTGCGAAAGTTCAACCGGCACACCACTGGTCAGCTACGGGGCGTCGCGGTCTCCGGTGATTCGTGTCGTTGATCCCGACACCAGGATTGAGTGCCCCCAGGGAACGGTCGGTGAGATCTGGGTGCATGGTGACAACGTCGCCATGGGCTATTGGCTAAAGCCCCAGGAGACCGAAAGCGCCTTCGGCGGTCAGCTTGTCGCTCCGTCGGCCGGCGCACCGGAAGCGCCGTGGTTGCGAACGGGGGACTCGGGGTTCTTCTTCGACGGCGAGCTGTTCATCATCGGCCGCATCAAGGATCTGCTAATCGTCTACGGGCGTAACCACTCGCCCGACGACATCGAAGCGACGGTCCAGGAGATCACCCGGGGCCGGTGCGCGGCGATTGCGGTTCCGCATCAGGGCATGGAAAAGCTCGTCGTGATCGCCGAAGTCAAGAACAAGGCCGCGTCCCGCGCCGAGGCGGTGGACACGCTCGCCGTCGTGGAGCGTGACGTCACCTCCGCGGTCTCCCACTCGCACGGCGTCGGCGTCGCGGATCTGGTTGTGGTGGCACCCGGGTCGATACCGATCACCACCAGTGGCAAGGTGCGGCGCTCGGCGTGCG
This sequence comes from Mycobacterium paraintracellulare, assembly GCF_000276825.1. NCBI lineage: Bacteria > Bacillati > Actinomycetota > Actinomycetes > Mycobacteriales > Mycobacteriaceae > Mycobacterium > Mycobacterium paraintracellulare. Next base: position 2,362,743 of record NC_016948.1, read on the forward strand.
TCGAGCAGTATCGGCAAGGTCAGTTCGCCCGCTTGAACGCGTAGGGGACCACCCACGCCGCCGACACAGCGTTGATCGCCTTATTTCTCCGTCTTTTAGCCGGCGAATTAGGTTACGCCCGTCATTACGCGACGTTCTTCTTTGTCGCCGCATTCCATGTCTTTCCCACCGGGCGCCAGCAGAATAGGTTGCTGCCCTGACGATGCCAGAGATAGGTGTCCACGTCACCGAAGCTGGCATGGGACACAAATTTCCACACGGGTAGATTCGATGGAGTCGATTTTCTGTGCATCATCCCTCCCGTCAATTACTGAAGCCGACTAGGCCGAGGGTGGATGCGTTGTTAAATCCGGCGCGCGGTGGCTGGGTTGGCGGGGCCACCGCGCGCCGGTGGCTTATCGGGTATGGCCGAATTCGACTTCTACAAGGGTCACTGGCGGTGGGGCAGAGCTGTCGACTGTCATCCCGTGGCCCCCGCCGACATGCGCAACTGCGTGTCATGCCCGGAGCCTACGGTCGGCATTGGTGTCGGCGGGCAAGGTGCGAACGAATAGAGTAGTGGGGGCGGCAAGTTAGCGTAGTGTTTACACAGACTCGTCGATCCGCAAAGAGTGGGCGGAGATAACCATCGCCCCGCGACACTTTATGAGACGCGCGCTAAATACCGCCCGCTTTCTGTAATCAATTTCGTGGACGCTAATTCCATTCGTGCGTAATTCGTCCGCCTGGTGATCCGCGGAGAGCCTCGACCGACCGATCGGCGTCCTCGGCCCGCGCCGCCGAGGCCGATGGCGACCGTCCCGCGCGGGCGGCCGCAGTCACTCCGGTCCACAGCGCGGTACGTTGTCGGCCATGACATCGCTGCGGGACCAAGTCGTTTTCATCACCGGCGGCGCGCGGGGGATCGGCGCCGAGGTCGCGCGCCGGCTGGCCGCCAAGGGCGCCAAGCTCGTCCTCACCGATCTCAACGAGGCCGACCTGACGGCGCTCGCCGACGAGCTGGGCGAGGACCGGGTGCTGACCGCGGTGGCCGACGTGCGCGACCTGTCGGCGATGCAGGCGGCCGCCGCCCGCGCCGTCGAGCGGTTCGGCGGCATCGACGTCGTCGTGGCCAACGCCGGCATCATGAGTTACGGGTCGGTGACCCAAGTCGACCCCGAGGCGTTCAAGCGGGTCCTCGACATCAACGTGCTCGGCGTCTTTCACACGGTCCGCGCCGCCTTGCCCGCCCTGACCGAGCGCCGCGGCTACGTGTTGATCGTCTCCTCGCTGGCCGCCTACACGGCCTGCCCCGGGCTGGCGCCGTACAACGCCTCCAAGGCCGCCGTCGAGATGTTCGCCAATGCGCTGCGGCTGGAGGTGGCCCGCCACGGCGTGCGGGTCGGCTCGGCGCACATGTCCTGGATCGACACCGCGCTGGTCCGCGACACCCAAACCGACCTGTCCGCGTTCAACCAACTGCTGGCCAGCTTCCCGTGGCCGCTGAACAAGACGACGACCGTCGACAAATGCGCCGCCGCGTTCGTCAAGGGCATCCGGCGCCGGCGCACCCGCGTCTACTGCCCGCGCTGGGTGGCCCTGTTCCGGTGGGTCAAGCCGGTGTTGTCCAGCGCGGTCGGCGAAGCGCCCCTGCACAAATCGACCGCCGAGCTGTTACCCCAACTGGACGCCCAGGTCGCGGCGCTCGGCCGTTCCACCAGCGCCTATAACCAGGGACTTGGCAAGTCCTAGCCGGTCTGGGCCGCGCGCTGCGACGCGATGGCCGCCACCCGGTTGCGCACCAGGAGCCACCCCGCGCTCAGCGCCGGGATGACCACCACGACCGTGGCGATGGTCCAGGTGCCGGTCTGTTTGTCGAAGGCCATCATGACCAGGACGCCGGCCAAGAACGCCAGGGTGAGATAGCCCGAATAGGGCGCCCACGGCATGCGAAACCGGGGCCGTTGCAACAGCCCGGCCTTGGCCATCCGGTAGGCGCGCAGCTGACACAGCACGATGGTCGCCCAGCACGCGATGATGCCCGGCGCCACGATGTTGAGCACGATCTCGAAGGCTTCGCCGGGATTGACCGCGTTCAGGGCAATGCCGAACAGGCAGATGGCGGCCGCCATCGTGATGCCGACGTAGGGCACCCCGTTCTTGGACATCCGGGTCGCGAAGCCGGGGGCGCTGCCACTGGAGGCCATCGAGTGCATGATGCGGCCGGTGGAATACAGCCCCGCATTCAGGCTCGACAGCGCGGCGGTGAGCACCACCACGTTCATCACGTCCCCGGCGCCGTGGAAGCCGATCGTGGAAAAGAAAGTGACAAAAGGGCTTTCGGTAGCCTTGTACGAGGTGTACGGCAGCAGCAACGCCAGCAGCGCGACCGACCCGACGTAGAAGATCGCGATGCGAGCGATCACCGAATTGATCGCGCGCGGCATGACCTTTTCCGGCTCCGCGGTCTCCCCGGCGGCCGTGCCCACCAATTCGACGGCGGCATAGGCGAATACCACGCCCGAGGTGGTCAGCAGCATCGCCAGCACGCCGGAGGGGAACATGCCGCCGTGGTCGGCCCACACGCTCAGTCCGGTGCTGTGGCCGTCGATCCGATAGCGCCCCGCCAGGAAGATGATGCCCACGACCAAGAAGGCGATGAGGGCGAAAACCTTGATCAGGGCCGCCCAGAACTCCAGCTCACCGAACCATTCCACCGAGATCAGGTTCATCGACAGCACGACGATGAGGGCCAGTAGCGCCAACACCCACTGGGGGATCGATTCGAAGCTCGTCCACCGCCGCAGATAGGTGGCGATCGCGGTGGTGTCGACGATGGCCGTCATCGACCACCCCAGGAAATACATCCAGCCGATCGCGTAAGCGGCCTTCTCGCCGAAGAATTCGCGCGCGTACGACACGAACGAGCCCGACGACGGGCGATGCAGGACCAGCTCGCCCAGCGCCCGCAGGATGAGAAAGACGAAGAACCCGCACACGGCGTACACCAGGAACATCCCGGGGCCGCCCTTGGCCAGCCGACCGCCCGCGCCCAGGAACAGCCCGGAGCCGATCGCGCCGCCGATGCCGATCATCTGCACTTGCCGGGGCTTGAGGCCCTTGCGGTAGCCGGCGTCTTCGCCGAAGTCGCCGGCTCCTGGGTTGGGGTTGCCGTCATCGGGCAACGAGGGCATGAAACGTCCAATCGGTGGGTGCGAAGCGATGTTTCCGTAGTTGATCGGTCGCCGGCAAGTTCGGCGACCGCGTCATTAACGCCCGAAGCCGGGACGGCGACGGCGCAGGTAGCGCTCGAACTCGGCGGCCAGGGCGTCGCCGTCGATCTTGCCCAGCGCGTCGTTCATGTCGACCTCGGCGTCGCCGCGCTGTTCCAGCGACTGCACGTATTCGGCGAGATCCTCGTCCTCGGCGGTCATCTCGGTGACCGCCTGCTCCCATTCCTCGGCGTCGGTCGGCAAGTCCGCCAGCGGAACCTCGATGTCGAGCACGTCTTCGACGCGGCGCAGCAGGGCTACCGTCGCCTTCGGATTCGGTGGCTGCGACACGTAATGCGGCACGGCCGCCCAGAACGTCACCGCCGGGATCCCGGCGGCCACGCAGGCGTCCTGAAACACCCCGGCGATTCCGGTGGGCCCCTCGTAGCGGCTCTCCTCAAGGCCGAAGCGCTTCGCCGACTCGGGGGAGTAGGCCGCGCCCGAGACCGGAACCGGCCGGGTGTGCGGGGTGTCGGCCAGCAGGGCGCCCAGGATCACCACGGTGTCCACGTTGAGCTTGTCCGCGATGGCCACCAACTCCGCGCAGAAGGTGCGCCAGCGCATGTTGGGTTCGACCCCGTGCATCAGCACGACATCGCGGTCGCTGCCCGGGGGCCGGCAGTGCGAGATCCGCATCGCCGGCCACACCAGCTCGCGGGTCACGCCGTCCACCTGCCGGATCACCGGGCGATTCACCTGGTAGTCGTAGTACGCCTCGTCGTCGATCTCCAAGATGGGGTCGGCTTCCCAGATGGCCTCGAGGTGTTCGAGCGCGTCGCTGGCCGCGTCGCCGGCGTCGTTCCAGCCCTCGAATGCGGCCACGACGATGGTCTGATGCAGTTCGGGCAGAGCGGCCTTACCACTAGGGAGGCCAAAGGGAGGGCCATCGGGCGGGGTCACAGAATTAGCGTACGGCCTTCCGCGCGACGACGATGCGGACCGCGCGCGGTTCGATGAGGAGTCGGGCAATTGGATCTAGCCCCCATCTTCGGGGCGCGGTGGCGGTGAATTGGCGCCCGCCGAGCGTTTCACCGGGGGCTTTACATAGGCCGACTATTCTTATGGCGTGACTGCCGCTGACGAAGGCCGTGCCGTGGACTTTGTGCTGGACGATCGCTACAACGGCGTCGCCGCGGTCAAGGCGAAATACGGCCGGCTGCAACCTCGTTAACCTTGGTAACTACTCCATTGCCGACAAGACCCGTGCGCTGGCGAGCCGGGGCAGCGCGGGTCGGGTCGAGCCAGGGCGTCCAGGCGTCGGGTGACGACGTAGACTTTTCTGGTCGAGAGGCGTTGCAACGGTTTCTGGAGGGGGCCTGGTCCCCTGCCGGTCTCCGCCACGCTCGGCAGAGTCAAGGACGCCTTCCGCTACGGAAGGAATGCACATGACGGCCGTTGAGACGAAGACTTCCGCGACGAACACTTCCGCGTCGGATGCCTTCGCGCCGAACATCCGCCCCGACTGCACCGACGAACTGACGGCGGCCCTGCGCCAGCGGATCATGGTGATCGACGGCGCGATGGGCACGGCGATCCAGCGGGACCGGCCGGACGAGGCCGGCTACCGCGGCGATCGGTTCACGGAATGGCCGACCGCCCTGCAGGGCAACAACGACCTGCTCAACCTGACGCAACCGCAGATCATCGAGGGCATCCACCGCGAGTACCTCGAGGCGGGCGCCGACATCCTGGAAACCAACACGTTCAACGCGAACGCCATCTCGCTCTCCGATTACGACATGGCCGACCTGGCCTACGAGCTCAACTACGCCGGCGCCGCCCTGGCCCGCAAGGCGGCCGACGAGTACAGCACCCCGGAGAAGCCCCGCTACGTGGCCGGCGCGATCGGGCCGACGACGCGGACCGCGTCGATCTCGCCGGACGTCAACGATCCCGGCGCCCGCAACGTCTCCTACGACCAGCTGGTCGCCGCCTACCTGGAAGCCGCCAACGGCCTGGTCGACGGCGGTGCAGACCTGCTCATCATCGAGACGATCTTCGACTCGCTGAACGCCAAGGCGGCGGTGTTCGCCGTCGAGACGCTGTTCGAGGACCGCGGACGCCGCTGGCCGGTGATCATCTCGGGCACCATCACCGATGCCTCCGGGCGGACGCTGTCCGGTCAGGTCACCGAAGCATTCTGGAACGCGATCAGGCACGCGAAGCCGATCGCGGTCGGCCTCAACTGCGCCCTGGGCGCGCCGGAGATGAGGCCCTACATCGCCGAGATGTCGCGGATCGCGGACACCTTTGTCTCCTGCTATCCGAACGCCGGCCTGCCCAACGCCTTCGGCGAGTACGACGAGACCCCGGAGCGTCAGGCCGGCTACATCGCCGACTTCGCCGAGGCGGGCCTGGTCAACTTGGTCGGCGGGTGCTGCGGAACGGCGCCGCCGCACATCGCCGAGATCGCCAAGGTCGTCGAGGGCAAACCGCCGCGCGAGGTGCCGAAGATCGAGGTGGCCACCCGTCTGTCGGGCCTGGAGCCGCTCAACATCACCGACGATTCCCTGTTCGTGAACATCGGTGAGCGCACCAACATCACCGGTTCCGCCCGGTTCCGCAACCTGATCAAGGCCGAGGACTACGACACCGCGCTGTCGGTCGCCCTGCAGCAGGTCGAGGTCGGTGCGCAGGTCATCGACATCAACATGGACGAAGGCATGATCGACGGCGTCGCCGCGATGGACCGGTTCACCAAGCTGATCGCGGCCGAGCCGGACATCAGCCGCGTCCCGGTGATGATCGACTCCTCCAAGTGGGAGGTCATCGAGGCCGGCCTGAAGAACGTGCAGGGCAAGCCGATCGTCAACTCGATCTCCATGAAGGAGGGCGAGGAGAAATTCATTCGTGAGGCGCGGCTGTGCCGCAAGTACGGCGCCGCCGTCGTCGTGATGGCGTTCGACGAGCAGGGTCAGGCCGACAACCTGGAGCGCCGCAAGGAGATCTGCGGGCGCGCCTACCGGATCCTGACCGAGGAGGTCGGCTTCCCGCCCGAGGACATCATCTTCGACCCGAACTGCTTCGCGCTGGCGACCGGAATCGAGGAGCACGCGACGTACGGGATCGACTTCATCGAGGCCTGCGCCTGGATCAAGGAGAACCTTCCCGGGGTGCACATCTCCGGCGGCATCTCGAACGTGTCGTTCTCGTTCCGCGGCAACAACCCGGTCCGCGAGGCGATCCACGCGGTGTTCCTGTTTCACGCCATCAAGGCCGGCCTGGACATGGGCATCGTCAACGCCGGCGCGCTGGTGCCCTACGACTCGATCGACCCCGAGCTGCGCGACCGCATCGAGGACGTCGTCCTGAACCGCCGCGAGGACGCGGCCGAACGGCTGCTCGAGATCGCCGAGCGGTTCAACAAGTCAGAGAAATCCGAAGACCCCGCCGCGGCCGAATGGCGCAGCCTTCCGGTCCGCGAGCGGATCACCCACGCTTTGGTCAAGGGCATCGACGCCCACGTCGACGACGACACCGAGGAATTGCGGGCCGAGATCGCCGCCGCCGGGGGCCGCCCGATCGAGGTGATCGAGGGCCCGCTGATGGACGGCATGAACGTCGTCGGTGACCTGTTCGGCTCGGGCAAGATGTTTTTGCCCCAGGTGGTGAAGTCGGCCCGGGTGATGAAGAAGGCCGTGGCGTACCTGCTGCCGTTCATCGAGAAAGAGAAAGAACAGAACGGTACGGCAGCGGCGAAGGACACCAACGGCACGATCGTGATGGCGACCGTGAAAGGCGACGTCCACGACATCGGCAAGAACATCGTCGGGGTCGTCTTGCAGTGCAACAACTTCGAAGTGATCGACCTTGGGGTGATGGTGCCCGCCGAGAAGATCCTGGCCGCGGCCAGGGAGCACGACGCCGACATCATCGGACTGTCCGGACTGATCACCCCGTCCCTGGATGAGATGTCCAACTTCGCCGTCGAGATGGAACGTGAAGGCCTCGAGATCCCGCTGCTCATTGGCGGCGCGACCACCTCGCGCGCTCACACGGCCGTGAAGATATCGCCGCGCCGGTCCGGTCCGGTGGTGTGGGTCAAGGACGCGTCCCGCTCGGTGCCGGTCGCCGCGGCCCTCCTCGATGACAAGCAGCGGCCGGGCCTGCTGGAAGCCACCGAGAAGGACTACGCATCGCTGCGAGAGCGGCACGCTCAGAAGAACGAGCGCCCGATGCTCACGCTGGAGAAGGCCCGCGCCAACCGGACCCCGATCGAGTGGGACGGCTACACGCCGCCGGTGCCCGCCCAGGGCCTCGGGGTGCGGGAGTTCAAGGAGTACGACCTCGCCGAGTTGCGCGAGTACATCGATTGGCAGCCGTTCTTCAATGCCTGGGAGATGAAGGGCCGCTTCCCCGATATCCTCAACAACCCGGCCACCGGCGAGGCCGCCCGCAAGCTGTACGACGATGCGCAGGAGATGCTCGACACCCTGATCAAGGAGAAGTGGCTGACCGCCAACGCGGTGATCGGGTTCTTCCCGGCCAACGCGGTCGGCTCGGGTATCGAAGACATCGAGGTCTACACCGACGACACCCGCACCGAGGTGCTGACCACGCTGCACCACCTGCGTCAGCAGGGGGAGCACCGGGAGGGCATCCCGAACCGGTCGCTAAGCGACTACATCGCGCCCAAGGACACCGGCCTGGCCGACTACATCGGCGCGTTCGCCGTCACCGCCGGGCTCGGCAGCGGTGAAAAGATCGCGGAGTTCAAGGCGGCCCTCGACGACTACAGCGCGATCCTGCTGGAGTCGCTCGCCGACCGGCTGGCCGAGGCGTTCGCCGAACGGATGCACCAGCGGGTCCGCAAGGAGTTCTGGGGATTCAAGCCCGACGAGCACTTGGACAACGACGCACTCATCGCCGAGAAGTACCAGGGGATCCGCCCCGCCCCGGGCTACCCGGCGTGCCCGGAGCACACCGAGAAGGCGACGCTCTGGAAGTTGATGGACGTCCACGAGCGCACCGGAATCGAGCTCACCGAGTCGATGGCGATGTGGCCCGGCGCGGCCGTCAGCGGCTGGTATTTCTCGCACCCGCAGTCGCAGTACTTCGTGGTCGGCCGGATGGCCCAGGACCAGGTCGCCGACTACGCGAGGCGCAAGGGCTGGACCCTGAAGGAAGGTGAGCGCTGGCTCAGCTCCAACCTCGCCTACAACCCGGAGGACTGAGCTCCGGCGCCTTCGTGCCGCGTCACCGCGAAGCCGAGTACGTCAACGTCTGGCGCGCGGCGCGCCCGGCGGGCTCGGACTGTGGCCAGAGTCCGGCCGCAATGGCATCACACCTTTTGCCCGCCTCCGAGCGACAACGCCCGCCTCCATCTGACGTTGTCGCTCGGAGGTGGGCACGTCGGCAGTACCCCGGTCCAGATACTCCTGTGACTGGCGGTATGCCTGTGGCGCAACGACTTACACGGGGCTCATATGCGCAGCACGGAACTGAGCGCCGACAGCGGGATGTGCGCCTGCACCGTGCCGCCGTCCATGTACCACTGCATGACACCGGGTGTGAAGTTGATCGGGCTGTCGTGGCCGACCGGGTAGTCCGGCATGTAGAGGATCAACTCGTCGGGGGTCACCGCCCAGGCCTTGTACGCCCCGGAATAGACCTTGTCCGGGGTCCAGCGGTCGACGGTGAAGGGGTAGGTGCCGGGGTCGTGCGGCGGCGGCGCCTGATCGAGCGCGGTTTGGACAAACGGTTGAGCCAGTGGGGGAATGGCGGTCAGCGGGTCTGACGTCGTCAGGTCCGACAGCTGCACCCGCCTGCCGCTCGACATGTCAAACGTGAAGGTCCGATAGGCGTTGTTGGACTGGGGGCCATCGGCGTGATAGTCCTCGTGAAACACCGCGCTGAGCAGGTTGGCGTGCCGGAAGACTTCGAAGTTCTCCTCGCCGTAGCTGTCGGCGGCCATGCTGGAGTTGGCGTTTCGCCAGTTGTTGACCAGGGTGTGCAGGTAGTCGCGGATCACCGGTCCTGTGGTCGGATTGTCGACCAGGTCCTCGGGCACCGCGACCTTGATGTCGCGCACGGCGTTGCGTTCCGAGGTGACCGAGGTGTGGCAGTATTGGCCGTCCCAGTTCCCGCCGAGCTCGCCGCAGAACGACGGCGCCGAGGCGTGCGCACGGGCGGTGGTGGGAAGCGTTGCGGCGGCGACCAATACGAACGCCGCGATGAGCCGGCGCGTCACAACAGCTGCACCTTGCTTGCCCGCCAGCGGCCGTCGACCTTTTCCATGGTCATCTTGATCCTGCTGCGGTCGATGCGCGGATCGGGTGCGGCCGTGTTGGTGACGGTCTGGTCGATGAACACCAGCACGACGACCTTGTTCATGGATTCGGACTGGATGGCCGAGTCCACCACCACCCCATGCGCGGTCGCCTTGTTGTCGATCAGCAGCTGCCGAAGTTTCACGCTGGACTGGGTGTACATGTCCTTGAATTCGCCCGTCGCGCCGTCGAGCACCTGCCGGAAGTTCTCGTCGACCTTGTTCGAGTCGATGCTCGTCAGCACCTGCGCGTAGGAGATCGCCGCCTGCTGGGCCTGTTCGCCGGCCAGCCTGACCCGATGGTCCTGCCACTGCCGCCATCCCAGGAATCCCGAAACGGCAAGCGAGGCAACGAGTAACAGCGGCAGGATGCTGCGGCGCAGATATTGCCTCAGATCCTGTTTCCGAGGCCGCTTGCGGCGCTCGGCGTCCGGACGCTTGCGCCTGAGCAGACCGCCCTCGTCTTGATCCTCGGCCTCGTCGGCGGTCACGTCGTCGACATCGTCAGACACGTCTTGCGTCGATTCGGCGTCCGGCTCCGTCTTGACGGCCTCGGATTTCGGATTCTTTTGGGAGGTCACGATCACGGTCATCTCCTAGGATCGGCGCGGACGGTTCGGGGCCTAGTGCGGCGGTTCGATCGGCAGCTGCGGGCCGCCGTAGGGGGTCGGAATGGTGAAGCGGCCCTTGGGGGTCGGATCGGTCCGGCGGCCCAGGTTGGCCCCCATCGGCGGGCCGGCCGTGTCGTCGCCGCCCGGCCGCGGCGCGTTCTTGGCGCCCCGGATCGAGACGGCGGGGTCGCCGTCGCGGCAGTAGGTGTACATGAAGGGCTCGTAATAGTCGGCGGCCGACGGCGGGTGCGACGGTGTCCCATAATCGCACACGTAGCGGGGGTACAGGTCGGCGATCGCCCACACCCCGTTGTCGTGGAACGCGCTCGTCACTGCGTCCAACACCGACCCACGGTAGTCCGGGAACAGCGCGTTGAGCGCCGGAACCCGCAGATACAGCAGCTGCGACACGGTCGCCATGCTGCCCAGCAACTGCACCATCGTGTCGGAATTGTCGGCGAACAGATTGTCGACGGCCGACAGGGTGCGCGGCGTCTGCGCAGTCAACCGGCGATAGCCCGCCTGCATCCTGGCCACCCCGGACAGCGTGCGGTTGAGTTCCGTTGCGGCCGCGCCCAAGCCGGAGTTCTTGTCGCTTGCCAGAGTGAGCACCACCCGGCTGGTCTTGATGATGCTGGTCGTCTGGGGCAGCACCGAGTCGAGCGTGGACAGCAGGAAGGTGCCGCCGTCGACGATGGCGGTCAGCTTCGCCGGGCCCTCCTTGCTCAGGCTCAGTTCCTTCTTGATCAATTCGATCTTGTGGGGATCGACCTGGGACAGCAGCCCGTCGGCGTCGCCCAGTAACCGCGCCAGGCTGACGGGAACGGTGGTGTGGTCCAGGGCGATACGGCTGCCGTCGTGCAGATACGGTCCGGCGTCGGACGCGGCCTCGAAGTTGATGTACTGCTCGCCGGCCGGCGACAGCGCCGAGACGTGCACGACGGCGTTCGCGGGGATCCGCACCTTCGAGGTGATGCTGGCGACGGCGTTCACCCCGTCGTCGGTGATCTGCAGCGACTCCACACGGCCGATGCGCACCCCGCGCAGCGCGACATCCTGATTGGGGAGCAGCCCGCCGGATTCCGGCAACTGCACCGTGACCCGGTAGGACGAGGTGAAGGGCTTAACCCGCAACGCGCCCACGAGCAGGTAGGCGGTGGCGACGACGAGGATCAGCACCAATCCGGCCACCGACAACCAAACCTGTTGCCGGTGGCCCCTGCGCACCACCCGGACAACGAAATTCGCGAACGTGGCGATGGTGCGGATCATGGGCGGGGTCCCGGCGGCGGCGGTTCGGGCGGCCCCGGTGGCGGGGCAGCCCCAGGCGGGGGACCGGGGGCGACGTCGATTTGGCCCGGGATGGTCGGGTCCGGAATCACCGGAACCTGTGGCGAATCCGGCCCCCGGCCCACCACGCGCTCCTGCAGGCGCCACAGGGTGTACTTCAGCGTGCCGACGAGCAGGTTCACGTTGTAGTGGTGGGGGCCGTGCAGCCCGATGTCACCGGGGTATCCGATATCGGGAAGCGACCCGAGCAGAATCTTGTCCACGCTGACGTTCACCGAAATCGAGTTCCCCGCAGTCGATTTGATTAACGGGGGAATCAGTCGATTCACCGACAGCCAGCTGGTGTCGGGGCTCACCGCCACATCGTTGGCGGCCCCGGCGACCGTGTTCAGGTCGCGGATCAGGCTGCGGCCGCTGGTGTCGGTTCCGCCGATCGACGGGAACCTGGCCAGCAGCCGGGAGGTGTCGCCCACCTGCACGGCCAGATTGGAGAGCTGGGCGGTGTTGTCGGCCAGGGCCGATGTGGCGGGACGGGCGGCCGACATCAGGTCGCTGATGGTGTGATTCTTGGCGTCGAGTTGGTCGGCCAGGTGCGACAATTGGGTCAATGCGTTCTTGATCTGATCGGACCGCGAATCCAGCGTCCCGAGCAGCTCGTTGGATTTGCGGATCATGTCCCCGAACGCCTGGCCCTGGTCGCCGGTCGCCTTGCCGAAACCGTTGATGATGTTGGTGAAATTGCGGACCGCCCCGCCGTTGACCAGAATCGCCGCCGAGCTCAGCACCGACTCGACCGTCGCGGCGGCGGCCGTGGAATCCAGGCCGATGGTGTCGCCGTTGCGCAGCAGCGGCGCATCCGTTTCACCGGCGGCCGGTGGCTTCAGGGCGACGAACACGTCGCCCAGCGGTGTCGCGGTGCGCAATTCGGCGGTGCTGCCGCGGGGGAGCTGCACGCCGTCCCTGATCCGCAGCCGGGTCAGCGCGGTGTAGTTGCGCGCGATCATCGATTCGAGCTGCCCGACGTCGGCGCCGGCGAGCTTGACCTTGGCGTTCATCGGCAGGTTGAGTGCGTTGGAGAACACCGCGTTCAGCGAATAGCCGCCCGAACCCAGCCCCGGCGCCGGAAGGGGCAGGCTGGCAAGGCCATTCGTGGCGCATCCGGCGCTCACCATGACCGCGGCCAGCAGCAACGGCATTGCCCGCCCGCGGGTGGTCATCATTTCTGCCCCATGGCGGCCATACCGTCCAGCACATAGGTCAACCCGAAATCGGGGCCGAAGTCCTGGATGGTCCCGGTGCTGCAGCCCAGTTGCCGAAGACCCATCAGGTTGCAGATCTCCTTGGTGTACTGGCTGTCGAAGATCAAACGGTCCGTGAGGAAGCGGGCCCGCACGGCGCCGTTGGCCCGGTCGATCATGTTGTAGGCGTTGTCGGCCAGCAGCGGGGCCAAATCCAGGAGCTCGGCCAGGTCGCGCCGCTGGTCGGCCACCGTCTTCAGCGTGGTGTTGCCGCTGCCGACGGCCTGCTTGACGTTGTCGCGGTTGGCGTCGAGCAGGTCGCCCGCCCGCTGGATCAGGTGGTCGAGCTTGCGTCCGGTGCTGCCGCTGCCGAGGTCCTCGTCCGCCATGATCTGGCTGACTTGGTGGATGGTGGAGGCGAATTCGCGCAATTTCGTGTCGTTGGCGGCCACGGCGTCGAACAGCGTGCTGATGTTTTTGACGATCGTGGTGATCTGCTCGCGGGTCGTCGTCCCGCCGTCGCTGGACAGGCGCAGCGCCTTGGACAGCTCGCCGAGAGCGGCTTTGATCTTCTCGCCGTTGCCGCTGACCACCGCGGTGCCACCGTTCAGCACGTCGGCGATCGGGCCGCCGCCGTGGCCGTCGCCCTCGAGCGATTTGGTCACCTTGTCCAAAACGTTGAGGACGCTGCTGAATTCGACGGGCGTCTTGGTGCGGGGCAACCCGATGGTGTCGTGGTTCTGCAGGGTCGGCCCGTCGTGATAGGGCGGCGTGAGTTCGATCTGTCGGTCGGTGAGGATGGAGGTCGACACCGTCACGGCCTGCGCGTCGGCGGGAATCTTGACGTGGCGGTCGACGGTGAAGTCGACCTCGACATAGCCGCCCTTGGCGTTGATCTTGGTGACCTTGCCCACCGGCATGCCCAGCACCGCGACCACGTTGCCCTCGTAAAGGCCCGAGGCGCTGTCGAATTGGGCGGTCACCGTGATCGTGTCCTCGTCGGAGCGCAGGAACCACCAACCGGCGACGGCCACCACCGCGATCGCCGCCACGGCAGCGACGATGGCCACCACCTTGACGACGAGCGGGGCGCCGGGGTTGTTCGTGCGGCCCTTCACTTGCAGTCCTTGAAGTACTGGATCATGCCGAACTGCTTGGCGCGACCGCTGATCGCGCACATCCACGAGTCGATCAGCGGAACGTTGGGGGCGTTGAAGTTGACCGCGTTGCCCTCGCCCGTGAGGTTGGCCGCCTCGCGGAAGAAGATCGGGCTGATTTGCAGCATGCTGTGCAGCAGGTCGTCGTGCGCGGACATCAAGGCGGTGAAGTCCCGCATGTCTTTGATCAGCGCGTCCAGACCCGCCCGGTCGTTGACCACGACCTGACTCATGGTGTCAACGAGACTCGTCAACGACTGCATCATCGCGTGGAAGACGGCGCGCCGCGCGACGAATTGGCCGAGCAGGTCTTGGCCCTGGTTGACCAGATTGCCGATGCCGGCCTGCTGGCGGCGCAGGGTGTTCGTCACCTGCTCGGTGCTGCGCAGTAGCTGGCCCAGCTGATCACGGCGCACCGCGATGATCGACGACAGCGTGTTGATGTTCGTGATCGCCTGCGGCACAACCGCGGGCAGGCCCTCGAGCTGCTTGCCCAGCACCGCCAGCGATTGGGCGAACCGGTCGGAGTCGACCTGCTCGAACGTCGTGGTCGCGTCCTGCAGCGCGGCTTGCAGGTCGTAGGGCACCTCGGTGTGAGCCAGGTCGAAGGTGTTGTGGGGCAGGTGCGCCGGGCCGCTGGGTTCCAGCGCGAGGTACCGCGACCCCAGGATGGTGGTGACCTTGATCCGGGCGCGGGAGTCCTTGCCCAGCGCGATGTTGTCCCGAACCTTCAGCCCGGCCTCGACGTGGTCGCCGACGAGTTTCATGCTCGTGACGTTGCCCACCGGGATGCCCGCGACCACGATCGGATTGCCGGCCCGCAGCGAGGCGGCTTGCAGGAACTCGGCGGTGTAGTGCCGATAGCCGGCGCCGATGGCGTGCACCAGCAGCATGACGCCGATCACCACCGCCACCACCGCGACCGCGATGAATCCGAGCCACGTCTTGTTGTAGCTTTCCAGCGGGCGTCGCTTCATCCCCGAAAGCCGTTGCCGCACAGTCTTGTCAGCCATCGACGGTGCTCCTGCATCTCGGGGTGTGCCACGCCCTGTTTCCCGGCGTGGCGGCGTTGATGATGATCGGCACGACATCGTTGAGCCCGGGGAAGAACCCCAGGAAGTTCACGTCACACACGTAGGCGTTGCCGTAGGCGCCCTGATTGCCGACCCGGACAAGTCCTTTCAGCAGCAGCGGGATGTTGTCGCCGAAGAACGCCACCTGCGGCTCGACGTCCATGATGTGCCGGGCCACGCCGGGCTTGCGATCGATGAATTCGCGCAGCGCCGGATAGACGTCGGACGCCGAGGTCGACAGGCGGCCGGTCACCCGCGCCAGCGAGCCCACGGAGGCGACCAGGTCGGGGCGCCGTCGGTCGAGCTCGCCGACGACGCTGCGGGTCTCGGTGATGACGCCGTCGAGATCGTCGTTCTGGGCCGCGAGGTTGCCCACCACCTTGTTGAGGTTGGTGATCACGCTGCCCAGCGCCTGATCCCGGCCCGCGAATGTCTCTGTGAGCGTGGACGTCTGGCCGACCAGCGTGGCCAGCGACGAGGTGTCGCCCTGAAGCGACTGAATGATGCCCTTGGTCAGGTTGTCGGCGTCGTGCGGGTTCAGCAGGCTGAACAACGGCTCGTAGCCGTTGAGCAACGTGGTGACGTCGAACGACGGCTCGGTGCGTTCCACCGGGATGGTGCTGCCCGGCGCGAGCAGCTCCGGACTCCCTTCCTTGCCCAACGACAGTCCGAGGTAACGCTGGCCGACGATGTTCTGGTAGGTCACCGACGCCAGGGTGTTTCCGAACAACCGCTGTTCTTGCTGCACGACGAACGAGACCTTCGCCAGTTTCCCGTCGAGCTCGACCTTTTCGACGCGGCCGACGCGCACCCCGGCCATGCGGACGTCGTCGCCCTCGCGCAGCCCGTACACGTCGGTGAACACCGCCGAATACCGTGCGGTGTCGCCGGCCACGTCACGGCGCAGGCTCACATACACCAGCCAGGTCAGCGCCAACGAGACGACCATGAACAGCGCCAGCGCGATGAGTGGACCGCGAAACTTCATGGGGGCTCCCCGGCCGGACGGCCCAGTGACACCGTGCTGCCACGGGCGACCGGTCCGAGCAGCAGCTCGGTGGCCGGCGAGGCGGGCGTTCCGGTGATCACGCCCAACATGTTTCGTTCGTACTGGCTCCCGACGGGCCCCACGTTCCCCCCGAATCGAGAGCCCCCGAAGGCGGACTGCGGAATCCACGGCGCCTTGGGCGCCACCGGGGCGACCCACGGCTGGTGCGGCTGCGGAGTCGCCGGAGCCCCCGGCGACGGGTTGTCGGGATTCGCGCTCCCTGGCACGGGCGGCGACGGCGTGATCCCCGGGGCCAGCGGGGGATTGGGATCGGTCAGGTTGGGAGTCGGGTTGATCAGCGGCGGGCCCACCGCGACAAGGTTTCCGTCCGGCCCGATCACCGTGCCCGGCGGGGGCGCCAGATCCTTGGGCGGATGATAGTTCTGCGGCAGCAGCACCTCGGGCAGGTCGGGGCGCACCGGAATCAGCGGCGCGGTAAAGCAGCTGGGCCCCTTGAGTTCGCCGTAGTGCGGACAGTCGGCGCGTGTGTAGGTGGAACTGGGCGTGAACGTCAGCATCGCGTGCATGTTGCCCAGGTTCTTCTCCGGGTTCCAGACCTGCTCCATGAACTGGTTGGCCAGGTCGTCCAGCTTGGTCACGGCGGGAACGAAGTTGTTCGACTTTTGCGCCAGCACGCCGAGCACCGGCGTGAAATCGGTGGTGATCCGGATGAGTTGGTCGATGTGGTTGTCGAACGACTGGCGCGTCGTGCCGACCGTGTAGTCCGCACCCGACACCAGTGAAGCCAGCTGCTCGCGCGTCTCGGCGAAGGTCCGCATCGGTTCGACGGCCTGATGCAATGCGTCGAGAAGATCGGGGGCGGTCTGCGCGAGCCCCGTGGTCGCATCCAGCAGGGCGGACACCGTCGACGGGCCGGTATCGGTGCTGACAATCGAATTGAGCTGGTCGAGAAGGCGATTCAATTGCGCGCCGGCATTGAGCAGGCTGACGCGACGGTGGTCGGTGGCCGCGCCCAGGGCGGCCAAGATCCCCACCGACCTGTCGTCGCGACCGCGCCCCGCGGCGGCCAGCAGGTCGCGCAACTTGCTGACGGTGGTTTGGAACAGCACGGTCGGCAACTGCTTGTCCTCCGGAATATGCGCGCCCTGGCGGATTTTCGCCCCCGGTCCCTTTTGGTTTGGGGAGCCCACCAACTGCACCGACGACACCGCGAATACATTGCTGGGCACCACGCGTGCGGTCACGGCGGCCGGAATCGCCTGGGCGTATTCGGGTTTGAGGTCGATGTGGACATAGTTGGGTTTGCCGTGCTCCGCCGGGACGACGTCGTTGACCATCCCGACAAGCACGCCGTGGTATTTGACGTCCGACTTCTGCGGAAGGCCATCGCCCACGTTGATCAGATCGGCAACCACCCGCACGTAATCGTTCAGCCTGCCGGTGGATTTGACCAACATCATGGCCGTGACCAGGGCGCTGACCACCACCACGGCGATGCCGACGCCGAACAGCTGGCGCTCGGAGGGGCCGCGTCCGTCCAGCTCAAGGGAATTGGGCATCTTCCACCGACCTCGCCACGGGCCTACCCGCCGAACCTTGCGCCGGAGTCCACACCCCACAGCGCCATGGTGAGCAGCATGTTCACGATGATCACGACCGTGATGCTGGCCCGCATGCCGTGCCCCGCGGCGACCCCGACGCCTTCGGGTCCGCCGCTGGCGTAATAGCCGTAGTAGCACTGGATGGTGGAGGCGATCCACACGAAGATGACGGCCTTGATCAACGAATAGACGATGTCCTGGCCGGCCAGCATCAGCGTGAAGTAGTGCAGGTAGGACCCGGTCGAACCGCCGCTGCCGATGCCCACCACGACTTGCGTGCTCAGGTAGCCGATCGCCAGGCAGGCGGCGTAGAGCGGAATGATCGCCACCACCGAGGCGATCAGCCGGGTGGTCACCAGGTAGGGGATCGGGCGGATCGCGATCGACTCCAGCGCGTCGATCTCCTCGGCGATGCGCATGGATCCCAGTTGGGCGGTGAAGCGGCAGCCGCCCTGCATGGCGAAGGCGAGCGACGCCATCAGCGGAGCCAGCTCGCGCGTGTTGACCAACGACGAGACGAACCCGGTGGCGGGCCCCAGACCGAGCAGGTCCAAGAAGTTATACCCCTCGATCCCGACGAGTGCGCCGACCGTCATGCCCAGCACCACCGCCACGCCCGCGGTGCCGCCGCCGACCACGATCGAGCCGTTGCCCCAGGTGATGTTCGACAGCAGCCGCAAGAATTCGCCGCTGTACTGGCGCACGGCGAGCGGCACGGCGACCGCCGCCCGGACGAAGAAGACCAGCAGATGGCCGAGCCGGATGATCGGCACTTTGCCCCTGCGGTAGAGCCGGACCAGCGGTGTCGAAATCGGTGCGAAAGGCACATACGCCGAGGCCGTCACGTCAGAGCCCCGTCCTGGGCGACAGCATGATGTAGAGCTGGCTGATGGCGACGTTGACGATCATCAGCAGCAGGATCGCCTCGACGACGGCGGCGTTCACCGAGTTCGCGACGCCCGTCGGTCCGCCCTTGGTGGACAACCCTTTTTGGCTTGACACGATGGCCACGATGGCGCCGAACACGATCGCCTTCAGCAGCGCCAGGACCATGTCACCGGTCGTCGCGAACGACGCGAACGTCGACACGAAGCTGCCCGGCGCGCCGTTCTGGAAGTACACGTTGAACATGTAGCTCGCGAAAAATCCGGCGAAGCACACGACACCGGTCAGGGCCACACCGATCATCACCGCGGCTGCGAAGCGGGGGACGACCAGGCGCCGGATCACCGAGACCCCCATCACCTCCATCGCGTCGGTTTCCTCGCGCATGGTGCGCGAACCCAGATCGGCGGTGATCGCCGACCCGACCGCCGACGCCATGAGCACCGCCGCCACCAACGACGCGCCCTGGCGGATGACAGCGAGTCCGCTGGCCGCGCCGGCCAGCGAGGTGGCGCCGACCTGGCCGGCCAGCAGTGCGAACTGGATGGACAGGGTGACGCTGATCGGCAGCGAGACCAGGATCGTCGGCAGCACGGCGGTGCCGGCCATGAACGCGCCCTGCCGGACGAATTCGTGCCATTGGAACCGCCCGGTGATCAGGTCGACGAAGAAATATTGAACGGTGCGCACACCCAGGACGAACTGTTCGCCCACGGTCGTCAGGGAGGCGACCGGATGACGTTTGACGTATCCGACGGACCAGTCCCGGATGGCGACCACGCCGTCAAGCTGTGCCGTCGTCATAGCGGCGCGACCTGCGGTCGGCCTAGCAAACCCATGGCACAGGTCATCGCGTACCAGCTACCGCTGTCATCGGCCCTCTTCCCACCCCTAAGTCCTGAGTGCCGAGCAGAGGCCGTTGGGCGGCCGTTGGACGCTAACTTTATTAAAATAGTGTCAACAAGCGCCAAGTCTCTGCAGTTCATCGGTGTGTGCTGCATCACACTAGCCTATTTGATAGGGACTTTCAATAGTGTAGAGTCCCTCATCTGAGTTCGTCGCTGGACGCACCGCGGGGTTGTTTTGTCGGATTGACGAAGGTGATGGCATGCCCTCAGCAAACACGGGTTCGTTGCGGGACCGACGCCGTGCTGAGCTGCTGTCCCAGATCCAGCAGACCGCGCACCAGCTCTTCGCCGAACGGGGATTCGAGGCGGTGACGACCGAGGACATCGCGTCGGCCGCCGGGATCTCCATCAGCACCTATTTTCGGTACGCGCCCACAAAGGAGGGCCTGCTGGTCGACCCCGTCCGGGATGCGGCCGCCGAGATCGTGGGTTCCTACAGTGCGAGACCGCAACACGAGTCGCCCGTAGAGGCGCTGATCCAACTGTTCGTCACGCACGCCAGGGACGTCAGCGACGTTGACAACCTGGACACCTGGCGCCTCGCCGTGGCCACCGCGCCGCACCTGTTGAGTAAATCCGTGCTGATCAGCGAAACCGACCACGGCAACCTGATCCAGCAGGTCGCTCACCGGATGGGTGTCGATGCGATGGCCGACATTCGACCCGCGTTGTTGGTCCACACCAGTTTGGCCACAGTCCAATTCGTCCTCGACGGATGGCTGACCTCCGATGTCGGCGAAAGTCCGCCTTTTCACGAGCAATTGGAGCAAGCGCTGCGGCTCACCCTCGCCGGATTCGACTGAACCAGGCAGTGTTGAACGAAACCGCCGTGACTTTGCCGACCGCCGCGTGAAACAATCGCTGGCCGTGAAGACCTTCGAGGATCTGTTCGCCGAACTGGGCGAGCGTGCCCGCACCCGGCCGGCCGGCAGCGCGACGGTCGCCGCGCTCGACGGCGGCATCCACGGGCTGGGCAAGAAGATCCTCGAGGAAGCCGGCGAGGTGTGGCTGGCCGCCGAACACGAACCCGACGACGCGCTGGCCGAGGAGATCAGCCAGTTGCTCTACTGGACACAGGTGCTGATGGTCGCCCGCGGGCTGTCCCTCGACGACGTGTATCGGAAGCTGTGACCATGCTGCGGGTTGCGGTTCCCAACAAGGGCACGCTGAGCGAGCCGGCCACCGAGATCTTGGCGGAGGCCGGTTACCGTCGCCGTACCGACTCCAAGGATCTGACCGTCATCGACCCGGCCAATCAGGTGGAGTTCTTCTTCCTGCGGCCCAAAGACATTGCCATCTATGTGGGTTCGGGGGAGCTGGATTTCGGCATCACCGGGCGCGACCTGGTGGGCGATTCAGACGCCCCGGTGCGGGAACGATTGGCGCTGGGATTCGGTTCGTCGAGCTTCCGCTACGCCGCCCCGGCCGGGCGGGACTGGAAGATCGCCGATCTGGCCGGCAAGCGGGTCGCTACGGCGTATCCCAACCTGGTCCGAAAAGACTTGGCGGGCCGCGGCATTGAGGCGACCGTCATCAGACTCGACGGCGCGGTGGAGATTTCGGTGCAACTCGGCGTCGCCGACGCCATCGCCGACGTGGTCGGGTCCGGTCGCACCCTGAGCCTGCACAACCTGGTGGCCTTCGGTGATCCGCTGTGCGATTCGGAAGCCGTGCTGATTGAGAGCGACCAGGCCAGCCGCTCCGGGACGCAGGCCGCGCGCGATCAGCTGGTGGCGCGCATCCAGGGTGTGGTGTTCGGCCAGCAGTATCTGATGCTCGATTACGACTGCCCCCGCTCGGTGGTGGACAAGGCCACCGCGATCACGCCGGGGCTGGAGTCGCCCACGATTGCGCCCCTGGCCGATCCGGATTGGGTTGCCATCCGGGCGCTCGTCCCGCGCCGGGGAGTGAACGAAATCATGGATGAGCTGGCCGCCATCGGCGCCAAGGCGATCCTGGCGTCCGATATCAGGTTTTGCCGGTTCTGATTGCACACGCGGTGCGATCGCCGCGGCTGTGTTAGCGTCCGCCTCGGGGGACTGCCCGGGTTGGCGTATGGGCCGTCCCTGAAAAGGTCGCCGGCTGTTTCGTCCTCCAGGAGGTCTTCGTGACTCACGCGCTTGTTGTGTTGCTGGCTTTGTTGATTGGTGTCGTTGCCGGGTTGCGTTCGCTGACGGCGCCCGCGGTGGTCGCCTGGGCCGCCGCCCCCGCCCTCCTGGGGTGGATCGACCTGCACGGCACGTGGGCGTCCTGGATGGCCAGCATCGTCGCGGTGGTCGTCTTCACGGTCCTCGCCGTCGGCGAATTGATCAACGACAAGCTGCCCAAGACCCCGCCGCGCACGGCGGCACCGATCTTCGCGGGCCGCATCGTGATGGGTGGCCTCGCGGGCGCGGCGCTGGGCGCCTGGCCGCACTGGACCTTTACCGCGCTCGGCGCCGGCGTCATCGGCGCGGTGCTGGGCACGCTCGGCGGTTACCAGGCGCGCAAGCGGCTGGCCGCCGCGGCGGGCCGGGACCTGCCCATCGCGCTGCTCGAGGACGCGGTCGCGATCGTCGGGGGACTCGTCATCGTGGCCGTGACGGGCCACGTGCTGACGGAGTACCTGCTGACGGCGGTTAAGTGACAGAACATTTCGACGCGATCATCGTCGGAGCGGGCCAGGCGGGCCCGCCGTTGGCGGGGCGGCTGACGGCAGCCGGGCAGCGCGTCGCGATCGTCGAACGCAAACTGATCGGCGGCACGTGCGTCAACACCGGGTGCATCCCGACCAAGACGCTGGTGGCCTCCGCGCATGCCGCGCACCTGGCGCGCCGCGGCGCCGACTACGGCGTCGGCACCGGCGAGATCAGCGTGGACATGGCGAAAGTCAAGGCCCGCAAGGACGAGATCATGCTCGACGACCGCAAGGGTGTCGAAGACTGGCTCGAGGGCATGGACGGCTGCACCGTCGTCCGCGGGCACGCGGTATTCACCGATCCGCACACCGTGCGGGTCGGTGACGACGTGCTGCACGCCGACCGCATCTTCCTCAACGTCGGCGGCCGCGCCGTGGTGCCCGACATTCCGGGCCTGGACGAGGTCGACTTCCTCACCAACGCGTCGATCCTCGAACTCGATGAACTGCCAACACATCTCGTCATCGTGGGAGGCAGCTACATCGCGCTGGAGTTCGCGCAGATGTACCGGCGCTTCGGGGCGCGGGTGACGGTGGTGGAGCGGGGTCCGCGGCTGGCGTCGCGCGAAGACGAGGATGTCTCGGCCACCATCGAAGAAATCCTGCAAGCCGAGGACATCGACATCGTCGTCGACGCCGACGACGTGCGGGTCACCAAGACTGACAACGGATTTGAACTCATCCCGCGCGATGGCGCCACGCCCATCCGCGGGAGTCATCTGCTGCTGGCGGCGGGCCGGCGCCCCAACACCGACGACCTGGGCCTGCAGGCCGCCGGTGTGCGGACCGACGCCCGCGGCTATATCGTCGTCGACGATCAGCTCAAGACCAGCGTCGAGCACATCTGGGCGATGGGCGACTGTAACGGCAAGGGCGCGTTCACCCACACCTCGTACAACGACTTCGAGATCGTCGCCGCCAACCTGCTCGACGGCGACCCGCGGCGGGTGAGCGACCGCATCACCACCTACGCGCTCTACATCGATCCGCCGCTGGGGCGCGCCGGCCTGACCGTCGAGCAGGTCCGCGCGTCGGGGCGCAAGGCGCTCGTCGGAAAGCGGCCGATGACCAGAGTCGGCCGTGCGGTGGAAAAGGGTGAGACACAAGGCTTCATGAAAGTCGTGGTCGACGCCGAAACCAAGGAGATCCTTGGCGCCGCCGTCTTCGGGGTCGGCGGCGACGAGGCCATTCACTGCATCCTGGACGTCATGTCGGCCAACGCGCCGTACACCACGCTCTCCCGCACCATGCACATCCATCCCACGGTCAGCGAGCTCATTCCGACGGTGCTGCAGGAGTTGTCGCCGCTGGACTAGGCGCTACGCCGCCGGCTCGCTCGAGCGCGAATCGCTTCGCGGGTCAAACGATTCCGGCCAGCCCGGGTAGGGCGGCGGTGTCCCACCGAAAAGCGGGCAGTGCTGCTGGTGGGGGCACCAGTCGCACAATCGCGACTGGGTGGGACGGAAATCGCCCGTCTGGCCGGCGGATTGGATGGCGCGCCAGATCGCGATCAGGGTCTTCTCGAAGCGCAGCAGCTCGTCGTGATCCGGCGAATAGTCCAGGACCTGACCGTCGGCCAGGTAGATCAGCCGCAGCCGGGTGGGCGGCACGCCGCGCGAACGCAACAGGGCCACCGCGTAGAACTTCATTTGGAACATGGCCTTGAACTCGGCCAGGGCCCGCGCTTCCGGTGGCGCCTTGCCGGTCTTGTAGTCGACCACCCGGAGCTCTCCGGTGGCGGCGACGTCGATGCGGTCGATGAATCCGCGCAGCAGCGTGCCGTCGGCGAGTTCGACCTCCACGCGTTCTTCGCAGCATTGCGGGTCGAAACGCGTCGGGTCCTCGAGGCGGTAGTAGCCGGCGAGCAACGCCTGGGCCTCGGCCAGCAGCTGGGAGCGCTGTGCCGGGTCCAATCCCGCAGTCATCTCCGGCGTCGCGGCCATCACCTGCTCCCAGGCGGGCTGCACCAGCGACAGGGCGGTGTCGGGGCCGCGCTGCGCGGCGGGCAGCTCGTAAAGCTGCTGCAGGGCGGCGTGAACCAGGGACCCGCGCAGCTGCGCCGGCGACGGGGCCTCGGGCAGGCGGTCGATGGCCCGGAAGCGGTACAGCAGTGGGCATTGCTTGAAGTCCGCCGCCCGCGACGGTGACAGCGCCGGGCGGGACACCTGCCTCGCCGGGCCCGTCACCGACTGCGGAGCCTCCGGCTGGACGATCATGTCGAAAGCCTATGACCGGGCTCCGACAACCCCAAGGACCCGTGGGGGCGAGTCGACTGGCACGCTAGACCGCGTGTCCGTAACCGGCCCGTTCACCGTGGGCGAGCGTGTGCAGCTCACCGACGCCAAGGGCCGGCATTACACGATGGTGCTCGCCGAGGGCGCCGAGTTCCACACCCATCGCGGGTCGATCCCGCACGACGCGGTCATCGGGCTCGAGCAGGGCAGCGTGATCAAGTCCAGTAACGGCGCCGCGTACCTGGTGCTGCGGCCGCTGCTGATCGACTACGTGATGTCGATGCCCCGCGGCCCGCAGGTGATCTACCCGAAGGACGCGGCTCAGATCGTTCACGAGGGCGACATCTTCCCCGGCGCCCGGGTGCTCGAGGCCGGGGCCGGTTCGGGCGCACTGACCTGTTCGCTGCTGCGCGCCGTGGGGCCCGGCGGGCGGGTGGTCTCCTACGAGCAGCGCGCCGACCATGCCGAGCACGCCCAACGCAATGTGTCGGTGTTCGCCGGCGGCGAGGCGCCGGACAACTGGGAATTGATCGTCAGCGATGTGGCCGACTCCGAGCTGCCGGACGGATCCTTCGATCGCGCCGTGCTCGACATGCTCGCGCCGTGGGAGGTGCTGGAGTCGGTCGCGCGGCTGCTCATCCCCGGCGGCGTGCTGATGATCTATGTGGCCACCGTCACCCAACTGTCGCGCGCCGTCGAGGCGCTGCGGGCGCAGCAGTGCTGGACCGAGCCGCGGTCGTGGGAGACGTTGCAACGCGGGTGGAATGTCGTCGGGCTCGCGGTGCGCCCGCAGCATTCGATGCGCGGGCACACGGCGTTCCTGATCTTCACGCGACGGCTCGCCCCCGGGGTGGTTGCGCCCGCGCCGCTGGGCCGCAAGCGCGAAGGCCGCGACGGTTAGTGGCGATCGCAAGCGCGGCGTTGCCGGGCGCAGCGGGTCGCCACCGTCGACTTAGTGGCGATCGCAAGCGCGGCGTTGCCGGGCGCAGCGGGTCGCCACCATCGGCTTAGTGGCGATCGCAAGCGCGGCGTTGCCGGGCGCAGCGGGTCGCCACCGTCGACTTAGTCGCGATCGCAGCGGGTCTCCACTAGGCCAGATCTTCGGGGCGCACCAGCGAGCGTCGCACCGACAGCAGCTCGAACTCGGGATGCGCGGCCACCAGCCGCTCGGCCGCGTCCAGCACGTCGACCGCGTGGCCGCGGTCACCCGAAACCAGGGCGACCCCGATGCCGGCCCGTCGATACAACTCGTGCGAACCCGTCTCGGCCGCCGAGACGCTGAACTTGCGCTGCAGTTCGGCGACGACGGGACGGACGACCGATCGCTTCTGTTTGAGCGAGCGAACGTCGCCCAGCAACACGTCGAACTCGAGCCAGCCGATCCACATCCGGCGCGTCAGCCCGGCGGGTTTTGGGACGGACCGGGTTCGGGAGCCGGCGGTGGCGGCGGCGGTGCGGGTTCGGGCGGGCTCGCGGGGGCGCCGGAGGACGGGGCCGCCGGCGACTTTCCCAGGGCCAACAGCGTTTCGGCGGTGTGCCGGGATAGCTGCCAACCGCCTTGGAAGGGAGCGAATTCCATCGGGAAGGTGAAGTTCGCTTTGTCGGCCTGGGCGGTGTGGACGGCGACGCTGGCCTTCACATTGGACGGGTTCTTGTCCGACCACGCGATGTCGTTCGCGGCGAACGTCATCGGCAGGTAGCCGTTGTCCCGCAACGCGTTGGTGAACTTGTCCAACGTGGCCGCGCTCTCCGGGGTGGCGCCCTCCACCAGACTCACCTTGGCGTCGCCGGGGACGTTCGGATCGGCCAGGCGGGCCAGGACATCGGTGAGGGCTTCGGGCGGTGGCAGGGGAGCCGTGACGGGCGCAGCAACTTGGCTGGACATGGCCGGCGGCAGCGACGAGACGGTCGACGACTCGCTTGCGGGGTGCTTCGACGAACACGCCGCAAGACCGACCACCGCCAGGGCGGTGGCGGTGCTGAGCGCTACGGACAGTGGTCGATGCATCCAGTGGGTCGGCCGGCTAAACGGCTCTGGCCGCTTCGGGTGGGAGCGATGTCGCTAAGGTCGGGCCGATGGGTGCAACTGAAGTCACACCGGCGGTGACTGCGACGCGAGCCGAGCCGGTGGCGAGGCTTTTTGCGGTCACTGTGCCACCTCCCGAGGCCGTTTCGATCATCACGATTAGTGGCCGAGATTACCAGCGTGACGAAAATCTTAACTTTTCGTGGGTATTTGACTACGCACATCAATCGTCAATCGCCGGTAGCTTTGAAGTATCCGCCGCGCCAATTCGGTGTGGGAAAGGAGCGCAAGATGGGTAGCTCAGAGCGTTCTGAAGCTTTCGGAACCCCCCACGAATCAGACATGTCCAGCGGCGACGAGGCCGAGTTGGAGCAGCTTCGCCGCGAGGCGGCGATGTTGCGCGAGCAGCTCGAGCACACGGTCGGTGCGCAAGGCGGCGCCCGCTCTGCCCGCGACGTGCATCAGCTCGAAGCGCGCATCGACTCCCTCGCGTCCCGTAACTCGAAGTTGATGGAGACCCTCAAAGAGGCCCGCCAGCAACTGCTGGCGTTGCGGGAGGAAGTCGACCGGTTGGGGCAGCCGCCCAGCGGCTACGGCGTCCTGCTCGGCACGCACGAGGACGACACCGTCGACGTGTTCACGTCCGGCCGCAAGATGCGCCTGACGTGCTCGCCGAACATCGAAGTCGCGTTGCTGCGTAAGGGCCAGACCGTTCGCCTCAACGAGGCGCTGACGGTCGTGGAAGCGGGCACCTTCGAGTCGGTCGGCGAGATCTCCACACTGCGTGAGCTCTTGGCCGACGGGCACCGGGCGCTCGTGGTCGGGCACGCCGACGAGGAACGCATCGTCTGGCTCGCCGAGCCGCTGGTCGCCGAGAACCTGCCGGACGGTCATCCCGACGCCCTCAACGACGACACCCGGCCCCGCAAGCTGCGGCCCGGCGACTCGTTGCTGGTCGACACCAAGGCCGGCTACGCGTTCGAGCGCATCCCCAAGGCCGAGGTCGAGGACCTGGTGCTGGAAGAGGTGCCCGATGTCAGCTACCTGGACATCGGCGGCCTGACCCGCCAGATCGAACAGATCCGCGACGCCGTGGAGCTGCCGTTCCTGCACAAGGAGCTCTACCGGGAGTACGCGCTGCGGCCGCCCAAAGGTGTGCTGCTCTACGGTCCGCCCGGCTGCGGTAAGACGCTGATCGCCAAGGCGGTGGCGAACTCGTTGGCCAAGAAGATGGCCGAGGTCCGCGGCGACGACGCGCGCGAGGCCAAGTCGTACTTCCTCAACATCAAGGGCCCTGAGCTGCTGAACAAGTTCGTCGGCGAGACCGAGCGCCACATCCGGCTGATCTTCCAGCGCGCCCGCGAGAAGGCGTCGGAAGGCACCCCGGTGATCGTGTTCTTCGACGAGATGGACTCGATCTTCCGCACCCGTGGCACGGGGGTGTCCTCGGACGTCGAGACGACCGTGGTCCCGCAGCTGCTCAGCGAGATCGACGGCGTCGAGGGGCTCGAGAACGTCATCGTGATCGGCGCGTCCAACCGCGAGGACATGATCGACCCCGCGATCCTGCGGCCGGGCCGGCTCGACGTGAAGATCAAGATCGAGCGCCCGGATGCCGAAGCGGCGCAAGACATCTTCTCGAAGTACCTGACCGAGGAGTTGCCGCTGCACGCCGACGACCTCGCCGAGTTCGGCGGCGACCGCACGGCCTGCATCAAGGCGATGATCGAGAAGGTCGTCGAGCGGATGTACGCCGAGATCGACGACAACCGGTTCCTGGAGGTCACCTACGCCAACGGTGACAAGGAAGTCATGTACTTCAAGGACTTCAACTCCGGGGCGATGATCCAGAACGTCGTCGACCGGGCGAAGAAGAACGCGATCAAGTCGGTGCTGGAAACCGGTCAACCGGGCCTGCGCATCCAGCATCTGCTCGACTCGATCGTCGACGAGTTCGCCGAGAACGAGGACCTGCCCAACACCACCAACCCCGATGACTGGGCGCGGATTTCGGGCAAGAAGGGCGAGCGGATCGTTTACATCCGCACGCTGGTCACCGGCAAGAGCTCGAGCGCGTCGCGGGCCATCGACACCGAGTCGAACCTGGGTCAGTACTTGTAAACATTTGTCGGCGCCACCGGCTAGCGTCGCACCCGTGCGGCTCCGCTTTGAGGCTCCGGGTGACGACGACGCCTACGACCAGGTTCGTGGCGTGCTATTGGACGAGCTCGACGGTTGGTGGTCCGGAGTCGATTCGGATCGGGAAGCGGTCGTCTCCGACGTCGCCGTCTTTCTGGACTGGCGTTACTTCGACTCCACCGGTGTGCTCGACGATTTCGCGCCCGCCGATATCGCGGAATTTCTGCTGGAGTGGTGTCCGCGGCGGTTCGAAGGCCGGCCAGACGACGCCGCCAGTCTGTGCTTCGCGGTCGGCGTATACGTCGACTTCATGGAGGCAACGGGGCGTCTGGTCGGCGGTGCCGACCGCGCCGCCAGGTTGCGCAGGCTGGCCGACGACCTTGCGCCGACTCTGCTGGCCGAAGCACGCGACCGTACCGTTGTCGAGGATCTTCCGGTCCCGGGCGACGCGCCGGAGCCCTTCGAACTGCCGTTCCTCTACGTTCCGCCGTCCGCGACCGATCTGGCGGCCGCCGCGACGGCGGTCCCGCTGCTCGCCAAACTCGATGCCTTGCGCGACTATCTCGGGCCGGACGGCAAGCCGCTCACCGACAAGGGCGAACTCGAACTGGCTGATGGTCGCGCGCTGGTGGAACGCCTCGACACCGGCGACGTGTTGGATTTCGAGTTGGGCGAGCTGAAATATCCGGCGCGGTCGACGGCGGCGCTGCGGCGTCTGAATTTCCTCGTCCAAGTGGCTATCGAGGCGGGCGCGGTGGACGTGCATCGCCACCGGGTGCTGCCGGGGCAGGAGTGGGGGACGCGCTCGCCCGTGGAGCGGGCGGAGTCGCTGTTCGCGGCGATCCTCTTGTCACGTCCGTTGCGGTCGTTGCATTCGGCGCAGCTCTATCCCGAGCAGCACGTCATGCACGACCTGCTCGACGACGGGATCGCGTGTTGGCTGGCGCCGCTGCTGCAAGACGGCGCGAAACTTCCCTTCGAATCCTTGCTGGAGTGGGTGCACGCGCTGGTTGCCGCGCAACGGCCGTCGCCGCGCTGGTATGCCGACGAGGAGGACACGCTGGAGGCATACGTCGAGGACGACATGGGCCGACTCCTCGACGTGCTGCGGCAGGCCGGTGTGGTGCGCTGGACCGACGCCCTCGAACGGCCGCAGCCGCTTGGGCCTAGCAATTGGACCGGTGGGACTGTGGCGCTGACCGCGCTGGGGCGTCACGTCGTGCCGGAATACCTGGAGGACGCCGGATTCGCGCTGCGCCGTCTCGACCGAATCAACGACTGGGATGCGACGGACCTGATCGGCGCAATGCTGTTGGTGGGCAAGGACACTCATGTGCCGTTGATAGCAAACTGGCGGTCCGACCGGCCGGCCGCCGAGCGGGTGCAGATGGTCACCGAGGCGGCCGCGGCCATGGAGACCGCGGCCGGCCGGACGATGGGCTTCGTCGCCCTGAACGAGTTCGACATCGACGTCGCCGAACCCTTCGTTCGTCAGCTGCTGGACAGCCCGGTCGCCGGCCACGCCGCGCTCTGGCTGATCCAGCGGGACCGCGCCGACGCCGAGACGCTCGCGAGCTTCGTCGACGTTGCCGTGCTCGTCGACGTCCTCGCGGAGTCCTTGGAGTCGCCCGAGGAGTTGTGCAGCCTCTTCGCCGGTTTATCCGACCCGTCCCAGTTGCTGGACGACATCTGGCGTCATCCGGCGCCGGAGACCGCGCTCGTCCTCGACGCGCTCGGCCGTCACCTGCCGGACCGAGCACTGGCCAAGGCCGCGCGCAAAGCGGCAGTGCGGCACCAGAGTTGGATGGCAAACCGCCTGTGACGCGGCGTCAGTCCAACTGGAGCGAGTAGCTGTTCGTCAGATCGTCCTGCGTGACATGCGCGGAACGGGTGCGGGTGTCCACCCGCAACTCCTCGGTCAGCACGCGCGGCTGATAGGCCCACCCGTGCGGC
Source organism: Mycobacterium paraintracellulare (assembly GCF_000276825.1). NCBI lineage: Bacteria > Bacillati > Actinomycetota > Actinomycetes > Mycobacteriales > Mycobacteriaceae > Mycobacterium > Mycobacterium paraintracellulare. The sequence goes on from NC_016948.1 coordinate 2,393,063, forward strand.
AGGTTGAGCCGGGCGGCCAAGCCGGGCAGGTCGGCGCGCGACAAGGTGGGGTCTGCGACCTGGCTCCAGGTCTGCATGACCCAGCGCTGCCCGCCGGGATCGAGGAGTTCGTAGACCTCTTCACCCGGGTTGAAGACGAAAACCGTGTGGCGGTTGACCTGATTGGCGGTATAGGGCGCGGGGTTCATCGACGACAGCAGGACCGTGGCCTGCTGAATCATCTCGATCCCGCCGAAGGTCTTGGTGATCTGCGGACCTTGCCGTTGCTTCTCGATGGCGTTCATCAGCCAGTAGCGCGGACCGTTGAGCAGCGCCGTGGCCGCCCCGTGCTCCTTGGCGATGGCCTGGGCGTCGAGCTTCGACCACAGCTCGGCCGGACAGTCGTTGAGCGGGAAGCTGTTGTACACCGTGGCCTGCGGTCCCGCCTCCCCGGGGGTCACGAGAAGCACTTCGCCGTAACGCTTCCCGGATAGGTCGGTCATCCCGTGAAGCTAATCACCGTCGTCGGCGGCGTCAACAGCAAACGCGATCACCGATGACCGGCGGCGCCAGGGCGCCGACGCCCGGGAGAAGGTCAATTCCGCACCTCGCCTAGTCTTTGAAGCATGCAAAGGATTATCGGGACGGAGGTCGAATACGGCATTTCCTCGCCATCGGACCCGACGGCGAACCCGATCCTCACGTCGACGCAGGCGGTCTTGGCTTATGCGGCCGCGGCGGGCATTCAGCGCGCCAAGCGGACCCGGTGGGACTACGAGGTGGAATCGCCGCTGCGCGACGCGCGCGGGTTCGACCTGAGCCGCTCGGCCGGCCCGCCGCCGGTGGTCGACGCCGACGAGGTCGGCGCGGCCAACATGATCCTGACCAACGGGGCACGGCTCTACGTCGACCACGCGCACCCCGAATACTCCGCGCCCGAATGCACCGACCCGCTCGACGCCGTGATCTGGGACAAGGCCGGCGAGCGGGTGATGGAGGCCGCCGCCCGACACGTCGCCAGCGTGCCCGGGGCCGCGAAGTTGCAGCTCTACAAGAACAACGTCGACGGCAAGGGCGCCTCCTACGGGTCGCACGAAAACTATCTGATGTCGCGGCAGACGCCGTTCTCGGCGATCATCGCCGGGCTGACCCCCTTCCTGGTCTCGCGGCAGGTGGTCACCGGGTCGGGACGCGTGGGCATCGGACCCTCCGGCGACGAGCCCGGCTTTCAGCTGTCGCAGCGCTCGGACTACATCGAGGTCGAGGTCGGCCTGGAGACCACCCTCAAGCGCGGCATCATCAACACCCGCGACGAGCCGCACGCCGACGCCGACCGGTACCGGCGCCTGCACGTCATCATCGGCGACGCCAACCTCGCGGAGACGTCGACCTATCTGAAGCTGGGCACCACGTCGCTGGTGCTGGACTTGATCGAAGAGGGCCCGGCGCACGGAATCGACCTGAGCGATCTGGCCCTGGCGCGGCCGGTGCACGCGGTCCACGCGATCAGCCGCGACCCGTCGCTGCGCGCCGCGGTGGCCCTGGCCGACGGTCGAGAGCTGACCGGGCTTGCGCTGCAACGGGTTTACCTCGATCGGGTGGCGAAGCTCGTCGACAGCCGCGACCCCGATCCGCGGGCGGCCGACATCGTCGAAACCTGGGCGCACGTGCTCGACCAACTCGAGCGCGATCCGATGGAGTGCGCCGAGCTGCTGGACTGGCCCGCCAAGTTGCGCCTGCTCGAAGGGTTCCGGCAGCGGGAGAACCTGAGCTGGTCGGCGCCGCGGTTGCACCTGGTCGACCTGCAATACTCCGACGTCCGGCTGGACAAGGGCCTGTACAACCGGCTGGTCGCGCGGGGCTCGATGAAGCGCCTGGTGTCCGAGCACCAGGTGCTCGAAGCGGTGGACAGCCCGCCGACGGACACCCGCGCGTACTTCCGCGGCGAATGCCTGCGCCGGTTCGGCGCCGACATCGCCGCGGCCAGTTGGGACTCGGTGATCTTCGACCTGGGGGGCGATTCCCTGGTCCGCATTCCCACGCTGGAGCCGCTGCGGGGCAGCAAAGCGCACGTGGGAGCGCTGCTGGACTCGGTGCACAGCGCGGCGGAACTGGTCGAACAACTCACCAGCTAGCCGCCGGTTCGGCCGGGGAACGTCGGGGTTGACCGGTAGGGTAGGAAAGACCAACGGGCGGCGTGGCTGGACAATTGAAAGGCCATTCAACAAGCCCAGACAACGCAGGAGGCGGCGATGGCTCAGGAGCAGACCAAGCGTGGCGGCGGCGGCGGTGACGAGGACGACTTCGCCGGCAGCACGGCCGCGGGCCAAGAGCGCCGGGAGAAGCTGGCCGAGGAGACTGACGATTTGCTCGACGAGATTGATGACGTTCTCGAGGAGAACGCCGAGGACTTCGTGCGGGCATACGTCCAAAAGGGCGGCCAGTGACCTGGCAGTTCTCTGATCGCCTACCCATCAACTCCGCACTTCCGGGAAACCCCGCCGTAGACCTTTCGTCGTTCGCCGACTTCCTGCGCCGTCAGGCGCCGGAGTTGCTGCCGGCCTCCTTCGGGGCCGTCCAGTCGGAAAGCGCCGGGGCGCAGCTGCCCCACGGGACCACCATCGTCGCGCTGAAGTACCCGGGCGGTGTGGTGCTCGCCGGCGACCGGCGCTCGACGCAGGGCAACATGATCGCCGGGCGCGACGTCAAGAAGGTGTACATCACCGACGACTACACCGCGACCGGCATCGCCGGAACCGCCGCCATCGCGGTGGAGTTCGCCCGCCTTTACGCCGTGGAACTCGAGCACTACGAGAAACTCGAAGGCGTGCCGCTGACGTTTGCCGGCAAGGTGAACCGGCTGGCGATCATGGTGCGCGGCAACCTGGCCGCCGCCATGCAGGGGCTGGTGGCATTGCCGCTGCTGGTGGGTTACGACATCGACGCGCCCGATCCGGAAGGCGCCGGCCGCATCGTGTCGTTCGACGCCGCCGGCGGCTGGAACCTGGAGGAGGAGGGCTACCAGTCGGTGGGCTCGGGCTCCATTTTCGCCAAGTCGTCGATGAAGAAGTTGTACTCGCAGGTCACCGACGCCGACTCCGCGGTGCGGGTCGCGATCGAGGCGCTCTACGATGCGGCCGACGACGACTCCGCGACCGGCGGGCCGGATCTGGTCCGCGGCATCTATCCCACGGCGGTCACCATCGGCCCCGAGGGGGCGCTGGAAGTGCCGGAGGGCCGCATCGCCGAGCTGGCTCGCGAGGTGATCCAAAGCCGTTCGCGCGCTGACACTTTCGGCCCCGATGGTGGTGAGAAGTGAGCTTCCCGTATTTCATCTCGCCCGAACAGGCGATGCGCGAGCGCAGCGAGCTCGCGCGCAAGGGCATCGCGCGGGGCAAGAGCGTGGTCGCCCTGGTCTATGCCGGCGGGGTTCTTTTCGTCGCGGAGAACCCGTCGCGGTCGCTGCAGAAGATCAGCGAGCTCTACGATCGCGTGGGCTTCGCCGCCGCCGGCAAGTTCAACGAATTCGACAATTTGCGCCGGGGCGGAATCCAATTCGCCGACACCCGCGGCTACGCCTACGACCGCCGCGACGTCACCGGCCGCCAGCTGGCCAACGTCTACGCGCAGACGCTGGGCACCATCTTCACCGAACAGGCCAAGCCCTACGAGGTGGAATTGTGCGTCGCCGAGGTGGCGCACTACGGCGAGTCGAAACCGCCTGAGTTGTACCGCATTACCTATGACGGATCGATCGCCGACGAGCCGCATTTCGTGGTGATGGGTGGCACCACCGAACCGATCACCACGGCGCTCAAGGACTCGTACGCCGAAAACGCCAACCTGCGCGAGGCCACCCGCATCGCGGTGAAAGCGTTGCGGGCCGGCAGCGAATCCTCCAACGGCGACCAGTCCACCCTGGACGTGGCCAGCCTGGAGGTCGCCATCTTGGACGTCAACCGCCCGCGGCGGGCGTTCCGGCGGATCAACCGCGCCACCCTGGAGAATTTGCTGCGCGAACTGGATTCGAACGGATCCTCCGACGGCGACGGCGACGGCGACGAGTCGGAGTCGAACGGCGGCTCGCCCGGCTAGACCACCGTCGGGCATGGCGTCTGACGCGGTGGTGCTGGTGTGGCTGCCGGTGCTCAAGGTGCCGATGAGGCTTCGCATCTCCCCGGCGTGCGCGCCGCGGCCGCGTCATCACGAGGGGGCGCGGCGCGGCTCTGGAACCCGCCCGCGCAAAACTTCGTCGATCGATACGCGCGGCTTGCTCACCGTCATGCTCGGACAACCAGTACGCTCGATTACGTGCAGCGACGAATCATGGGCATCGAGACCGAGTTCGGGGTCACCTGCACATTCCACGGCCATCGCCGGCTCAGCCCGGACGAGGTGGCCCGCTACCTGTTCCGGCGGGTCGTGTCGTGGGGGCGCAGCTCCAACGTCTTCCTGCGTAACGGCGCCCGCCTCTACCTCGACGTGGGCAGCCACCCCGAGTACGCCACCGCCGAGTGCGACAGCCTGGTGCAGCTGGTCACCCACGACCGCGCCGGGGAATGGGTGCTCGAAGACCTGCTCGTCGACGCCGAGCAGCGCCTCGCCGACGAGGGCATCGGCGGCGACATCTACCTGTTCAAGAACAACACCGATTCGGCGGGCAACTCCTACGGGTGCCACGAGAACTACCTGATCGTGCGGGCCGGCGAATTCTCCCGGATCTCCGACGTCCTGCTGCCGTTCCTGGTCACGCGCCAGTTGATCTGCGGGGCCGGCAAGGTGCTGCAGACCCCGAAGGCCGCGACGTTCTGCCTTTCCCAACGCGCCGAGCACATTTGGGAGGGCGTCTCGTCGGCCACCACCCGCAGCCGGCCGATCATCAACACCCGCGACGAGCCGCACGCCGACGCCGAGAAGTACCGGCGCCTGCACGTGATCGTCGGCGACTCCAACATGTGCGAAACCACCACCATGCTCAAGGTGGGCACCGCCGCGCTGGTGCTCGAGATGATCGAAGCGGGCGTGCCGTTCCGGGATTTCTCGCTGGACAACCCCATCCGCGCCATCCGCGAGGTCAGCCACGACATCACCGGCCGGCGGCCGGTGCGGCTGGCGGGCGGGCGTCAGGCCAGCGCCCTGGACATCCAGCGCGAGTATTACAGTCGCGCGGTCGAGCACCTGCAGACCCGCGAACCCAACGCCCAGATCGAGCAGATCGTCGACCTGTGGGGTCGCCAGCTCGACGCCGTCGAGAGCCAGGACTTCGCCAAGGTGGACACCGAGATCGACTGGGTGATCAAGCGCAAGCTGTTCCAGCGCTACCAGGACCGCTACAGCATGGAGCTGTCCGACCCGAAGATCGCCCAGCTCGACCTGGCCTACCACGACATCAAGCGCGGGCGCGGCGTCTTTGATCTGCTGCAGCGCAAGGGACTTGCGGCCCGCGTCACCACCGACGAGGACATCGCCGAGGCGGTCGACAATCCGCCGCAGACCACCCGGGCGCGGCTGCGTGGCGAGTTCATCAGCGCCGCCCAGGCCGCCGGCCGTGACTTCACCGTCGACTGGGTGCACCTCAAGCTCAACGACCAGGCGCAGCGGACCGTGCTGTGCAAGGACCCCTTCCGTGCGGTCGACGAGCGGGTCAAGCGGCTGATCGCCAGCATGTAGCCGCTCCGACGCGCGTGCGCGACGCGGTGCGCGGGTGGAAGCGCCGGGCGGCGACCATCGAATAATCTGGTGCCAATGGCGACGTCAAAAGTCGAACGGTTGGTGAACCTGGTCATCGCCCTGCTGTCCACCCGCGGGTACATCACGGCGGAAAAGATCAGGTCGAGTGTGGCGGGTTACTCGGAGAGCGCGAGCGCCGAGGCGTTCTCCCGCATGTTCGAGCGCGACAAGAACGAGCTGCGCGACCTCGGCATCCCGCTCGAGGTCGGCAGGGTGTCGGCGTGGGACCCCACCGAGGGCTACCGGATCAACCGCGACGCCTATTCGCTCGCGCCGGTCGACCTGACCCCGGACGAGGCGGCCGCGGTCGCCGTCGCGACCCAGCTGTGGGAGTCACCCGAGCTCATCACCGCCACCCAGGGGGCGCTGCTCAAACTGCGCGCCGCCGGCGTCGACGTCGATCCCGACGCGCCGGTCGCCATCGCGTCGCCGGTCGGAGTGCCGGGCCTGCGTGGCTCGGAGGATGTTCTCGGAATCCTGTTGTCGGCCATCGATTCCCGACGGGCGGTCCAGTTTCCGCACCGGCCGTCGCGGGCCGAGCCCTACGCCACCCGCACCGTCGAGCCCTGGGGCGTCGTCACCGAGAAGGGCCGCTGGTATCTGGTGGGCCACGACCGCGACCGCGACGCCACCCGGACTTTCCGGCTCTCCCGGATCGGTCCCGACGTCACGCCGATCGGCCCGGCAGGCGCGGTCACCGTGCCGGAAGGCATTGACCTGCGCCGGATCGTGGCCCAGACGGTCACCGACGTTGCAGCGACACCGGCCGGCGGGGTGGCCCAGGTATGGGTGGCCGCCGGGCGGGCCACCGCGCTGCGCCGGGCCGGCAGGCACGTCGGCGAACGGCGGCTGGGTGAGCGCGACGGCGAGGTGATCGAGCTCGACATCCGATCCACCGACCAGCTCGCCCGTGACGTCGCCGGCTACGGCGCCGACGCCCTGGTGCTCGAGCCGCAATCGCTGCGCGACGACGTGCTGGCCCGGTTGCGGGCGCATGCGGGCGTGTCCGCATGACCGCCATCTCCACCCGCCTGGTCCGGCTGCTGAACATGGTCCCGTACTTCCAGGCCAACCCGCGGGTCACCCGGGCCAAGGCCGCCGCCGACCTCGGGGTCTCGGCCAAGCAACTCGAAGAGGACCTCAACCAGCTCTGGATGTGCGGCCTTCCCGGCTACTTCCCGGGCGACCTCATCGATTTCCAGTTCTCCGGGGACACCATCGAGGTGACGTTCTCCGCCGGCATCGACCGACCGCTCAAGCTCACCTCGCCGGAGGCCACGGGCCTGCTGGTGGCGCTGCGGGCGCTGGCCGACATCCCCGGCGTCGTCGACCCGGAAGCCGCGCGCAGTGCGATCGCCAAGATCGAGGACGCCGCGGGAGCCCTCGGCCACGACACCACACCCGCCGCGACGGCCGTCGACGAGCCCGCGCCGGCGGAAAGCCGGGCCGCCGCCGCGGTGCGCGCCGCCGTGCAGTCGCGACACGCGCTGGCCATCGACTACTACTCCGCCTCGCACGACACCCTCACCAGCCGGGTCGTCGATCCCATCCGGGTGCTGCTGATCGGCGGCCACAGCTACCTGGAGGCCTGGTCGCGGGAGGCCGAAGGGGTCCGGCTGTTCCGCTTCGACCGGATCGTGGAGGCCAGCGAACTCGACGAGCCCGCCGCGCCGCCCGAGCCGGCGCTGCATGCGCCCCCCGACACCTCGCTGTTCGACGGTGATCCCTCGCTGCCGTTCGCCAAGCTACGGGTCGCGCCCACGGCGTCCTGGATGTTCGAGTACTACCCGATGCGCGACGTGCGCGAGTTGCCCGACGGATCCTGCGAGGCGGTGATGACCTACGCCTCCGAGGACTGGATGACGCGGCTGGTGCTGGGCCTGGGGCCGGCCGTGCGGGTGCTGGCACCGGAGTCGCTGGCGCAGCGGGTGCGAGACGCCGCGGCCGCCGCGGTGGCGTCGTATGACGCCCTGAGCTCATAAAAGTCCAGGCAACGCGGCCCCTCGGCGCGGCGCGGGCCCACCGCCACGCGGCGCTGCTGCGGTAGCATCGGGTCAACGTCTGGAGGTAATCAAAGTGGGCAGTCTGAGTCCGTGGCACTGGGCGATCCTCGCGGTCGTGGTGATCTTGCTGTTTGGTGCCAAGAAGCTCCCCGACGCGGCGCGTTCGTTGGGCAAGTCGATGCGGATCTTCAAGTCCGAGATCCGGGAAATGCAGAGCGAGAACAAGCCGGAGAACTCGGCTTTGGGGACCCAAAGCGACGCCCCCGCGGCGAACCCCACGCCCGTGCAGTCGCAGCGGGTCGACCCTCCGGCGCCCAGCGAGCAGGGGCACAGCGAAGCACGCCCGGCGTAGCCGCCGTCATCGTCGCGGTGCCCGAGCGCCCCTGACCGAGCCCTAGACGAGCATCGTGAAATCACTCAAGGTTTCAGCGCGCACTTCTGGCCTGCTGAAGCGCCTCAACCCACGCAACAGACGCAGTCGCACCAACCCGGACGCGACCATGTCGCTGGTCGACCACCTCACCGAACTGCGCAGGCGGCTGCTGATTTCCCTGGCGGCCATCGTGCTGACCACGATTTTCGGGTTCGTCTGGTACTCGCATCCGATCTTCGGGCTGGAAAGCCTCGGCGAGTGGCTGCGTCATCCCTACTGCTCGCTGCCGCAGTCGGCGCGCGCGGACATCAGCGCCAACGGGCAATGCCGGCTGCTGGCCACCGCGCCGTTCGACCAGTTCATGCTGCGGCTCAAGGTGGGACTGACCGCCGGGGTGGTGCTGGCCTGCCCGGTCTGGTTCTACCAGCTGTGGGCGTTCATCACCCCCGGGCTCTACCAGAAGGAGCGCCGCTTCGCGATCGCGTTCGTGGTCCCGGCCGTGGTGCTGTTCGGTGCGGGCGCGGCGCTGGCCTACTTCGTGCTGTCCAAGGCCCTGGGCTTTTTGCTGACGGTCGGCAGCGACGTCCAGGTGACCGCCCTGTCCGGTGACCGCTATTTCGGGTTCCTGATCAATCTGCTGGTGGTGTTCGGCGTCAGCTTCGAATTCCCGCTGCTGATCGTCATGCTCAACACCGTCGGCCTGCTGACCTACCAGCGGCTCAAGTCGTGGCGGCGCGGATTGATCTTCGCGATGTTCGTGTTCGCGGCGGTATTCACACCAGGCTCCGATCCGTTTTCGATGACCGCACTCGGCTTGGCGCTGTCCGTCCTCCTCGAGTTCGCCATCCAGATCGCCCGCCTCCACGACAAGCGCAAGGCCAAACGCGAAGCCCAGACGGAGATCCCCGACGACGAAGCATCGGTCATCGATCGGCCCACCGCGATACCGGAGCCGTCGGTCACCGCCGGGCAACACGACGATGTCACCTGAACCGTCGGCGCCCCATGAGGTGGCGGAGCTGGTCGAACTCACCCGATTCGCCATGGATCTGCCCTTTTCGCTCGACGGCTTTCAGCATCGGGCGTGTGTGGCGCTCGAACGCGGCCACGGCGTGCTGGTCTGCGCGCCGACCGGCGCCGGCAAGACCGTCGTCGGGGAATTCGCGGTACACCTGGCGCTGGCGGCCGGCGGCAAGTGCTTCTACACCACGCCGCTCAAAGCGCTGAGCAACCAGAAGCACACCGACCTGACGGCGCGCTACGGCCGCGACCGCATCGGCCTGCTCACCGGGGACATGTCGGTAAACGCCGATGCGCCCGTCGTGGTCATGACGACCGAGGTGCTGCGCAACATGCTCTACGCGGATTCGCCTGCGCTGCGGGGCCTTTCCTACGTGGTAATGGACGAAGTGCACTTCCTGGCCGACCGGATGCGGGGCCCGGTGTGGGAAGAGGTGATCCTGCACCTTCCGGACGAGGTCCGCGTGGTCAGCCTGTCGGCGACGGTGAGCAACGCCGAGGAGTTCGGCGGCTGGATCCAGACCGTGCGCGGCGATACGACGGTCGTCGTCGACGAACACCGGCCGGTGCCGCTCTGGCAACACGTGTTGGTGGGCAAGCGACTTTTCGACCTCTTCGATTACCGGCATTCGGACGCCCCCGAGCAGCCGGGCGCCCCGCGCGAGCCCCGCGTCAACCCGGATCTGTTGCGGCACATCACCCATCGCCGTGAGGCGGATCGGATGTCGGATTGGCAGCCGCGGCGAAGTGCCGGACGCGGGCGTCCGCCGGCGCGGTCGGGCCGGCCCCGGCTCTACCGCACGCCGGCGCGTCCGGACGTGATCGCGAGCCTGGATGCCGAAGGGCTGCTGCCGGCGATCACGTTCGTGTTCTCGCGGGCCGGCTGTGACGCCGCCGTCCAGCAATGCCTGCGTTCCCCCCTGCAGCTGACCACCCAGGAAGAGCGGGCGCAGATCGCGGAGGTGATCGAGCATCGCTGCGGCGATCTCGCCGACGCCGACCTCGCCGTGCTCGGCTACTACGAGTGGCGCGAGGGGCTGCTGCGCGGTCTGGCCGCCCACCACGCCGGCATGTTGCCCGCCTTCCGGCACACGGTCGAAGAGCTGTTCACCGCCGGGCTGGTGCGGGCCGTGTTCGCCACCGAGACGTTGGCGCTGGGGATCAACATGCCCGCCCGCACCGTGGTGCTCGAGCGGCTGGTCAAGTTCAACGGCGAGCAGCACGTGGCGCTGACGCCGGGGGAGTACACGCAGTTGACCGGGCGCGCCGGCCGGCGCGGCATCGATGTCGAGGGCCACGCGGTGGTGCTCTGGAATCCCACCGAAGAAACCACCGAACCCTCCGCGGTGGCCGGGCTGGCCTCCACCCGCACCTTCCCGCTGCGCAGTTCGTTCGCCCCGTCGTACAACATGACGATCAACCTCGTGCAGCAGATGGGCCCCGAGCAAGCACATCGGTTGCTGGAGCAGTCATTTGCGCAGTATCAGGCCGACCGTTCCGTCGTCGGGCTGGTGCGCGGCATCGAGCGGGGCGACGCGATGCTGGGCGAGATCGCCGGCGAGCTGGGCGGCCCCAAGGCGCCGATCCTCGAATACGCCCGGATGCGCGCGCGCATCTCCGAGATGGAGCGCGCCCAGTCGCGTGCCTCGCGTCTACAACGCCGGCAGGCGGCCAGCGACGCGCTGGCCGCGCTGCGCCGGGGCGACATCATCAACATCACCCACGGCCGGCGCGGTGGGCTGGCCGTGGTGCTGGAATCCGCCCGCGACAGCTCCGACCCGCGGCCGCTGGTGCTCACCGAAAACCGTTGGGCGGGAAGGATTTCCTCGGCCGACTATTCGGGCATGTCGGCGCCGGTCGGGTCGATGCCCCTGCCGAAGCGGGTCGAGCACCGGCAGCCGCGCGTCCGCCGCGATCTGGCGTCGGCGCTGCGGTCGGCCGCCGCCGGGCTGGCCATTCCGGCGAAGCGCCGCGGCCGCGGGGACGCCGACGGCGAATTTCATGACCCCGAGCTGGCGAAGCTGCGCGAACAGCTGCGCCGGCACCCGTCGCACAACACGCCCGGCCGGGAAGAACAGGTCCGGCAGGCCGAGCGCTATCTGCGGATCGAACGCGACAACGCGCAATTGGAGAAAAAGGTTGCGGCAGCGACCAATTCGCTGGCCCGGACCTTCGATCGGATCGTCGGGCTGCTCACCGAGCGTGGCTTCATCGAAGGCCGCGACGGCGATCCTCGCGTCACCGACGACGGGCGGCTGCTGGCGCGCATCTATAGCGAAAGCGATCTGCTGGTCGCCGAATGCCTGCGCACCGGCGCGTGGTCCGGTTTGAAGCCCGCCGAGCTGGCGGCGGTGGTCTCGTCGGTGCTGTACGAGAGCCGGGGCGGGGACGGGCCGGGCGCGGCGTTTGCCGCCGACGCCCCCACACAGCCGCTACGCCAGGCGTTGCAGCAGACATCGCGGCTGTCGATGGCGTTGCGCGCCGACGAGCAGACGCACCGGATCGCCCCGAGCCGCGAACCCGACGACGGCTTCGTCAACGTCATCTACCGTTGGGCCCGGACGGGCGATCTGGCGGCGGCGCTGGCGGCGGCCGACCCGGCGGGCAGCGGCTCGCCCCTGCTGGCGGGCGATTTCGTGCGCTGGTGCCGGCAGGCGCTTGACCTGCTGGATCAGGTGCGCAACGCCGCCCCGGACGCCGAGGTTCGGGCCACCGCGAAGCGGGCCATCAACGACATTCGGCGCGGCGTCGTTGCAGTTGACGCCGGGTAGGCTAGGCCGGAGCTACCGTTAAACGCCGATAGTTCATGCCGAGACACAAGGGGCTGAGGAGAAAGATGAGCGGACCGCAGGGATCGGACCAGCAGTGGCAACCGCCCGGCCAAGGTCAAGGCAGCGACCACTCGTCGGACCCGACCCAGGTGGCGCCGTCCTGGCACGACCAGCAGACCCAGGAGGCCTCGTGGCAGGCGCCCGCCTACACGCCGCCGGCCGAATACCCGCAGTACCAGCAGCCGGCTGAACAGGCCTATCCGCAGCAGTACCTCCAGCAGCCGGGCTATGCCCAGCCCGGGCAGTACGGGCAGCCGGGTCAATACGCCCAGCCGGGTCAATACGCCCAGCCGGGTCAGTACGGGCAGCCGGGCCAGTACCCGCAGCCCGGCCAGTACGGGCAGCCGGGCCAATACCCACCGCCGGGTCAATACGGGCAGTACGGTCAATACGGCCAGCCGGGCCAGTACCCGCAGCAGTACCCGCCCTATGAGCAGCCCGGCAAGAAGCGACCGGTTGGGCTGATCGCCGGCGTGGGCGGCGGCATCGCGTTGCTGCTCGTCGTCGTCGTGCTGGTGCTGGGATTCTGGCAGCCGGGCTTCTTCGTCACCACCAAGCTCGACGTCAGCAAGGCGCAGGCCGGGGTTCAGCAGGTCCTCAGCGACGAAACGAACGGCTACGGCGCCAAGAACGTCAAGGACGTCAAGTGCAACCACGGGCAAAACCCGACCGTCAAGAAGGGCGCCACGTTCGACTGCGACGTCAGCATCGACGGCGCGCCGAAGCACGTGACGGTGACGTTCCAGGACAACAAGGGCACCTACGAGGTCGGCCGCCCGCAGTAGCGGACCCTCAGGTCGGCAGCGCGTCGAGCGCTTTCTGCAGGCGCGCGATCGACGATCCGACGCCCAGTTCGGTCGCCAGCTTGGCGGTTCGTTGCGGATCGGCCGCGACCAGCGGTAGTTCGTCGCTGGCCGTCGAAAACGTGACGTGCGCGTCGGTGGCCACCCGCACCACGTCGCCGGCCGCCTCGATGTAGTCCAGCGCGCCCAGCAGTTTCGCCCGCAGGCCCTTGGGCATCTTCGACTTCGGATCGTGGGCGGCGGCCAGGATCTGTTCCAGCGAGCCGTGCTGGGCCAGCAACGAGGCCGCGGTCTTCTCGCCGACGCCCGGAACGCCCGGTAGGCCGTCGGACGGGTCGCCGCGCAGCAACGCGAGTTCGGCGTAGGCGGGCCCGGCCCGCTCGACCGGCACGCCGTAGTGCTCGGCCACCTCGGCCGGCCCGAACAACGTGGCTTTGCTCAGCCCGCGGCCGAGGTAGAGCACCCGCACCGGGACCGGATCGTCCGACACCACCTGCATCAGGTCGCGGTCACCGCTGACCACCACGACCGGGTCGTCGCGTTCCCGCGCCGCCAACGTGCCCAGCACGTCGTCGGCCTCGAAACCCTCCGCGCCCGCCGTCGGAATCCCGAAGGCGTCAAGCAATTCGGCGATCATGTCTATCTGGGGCGTCAGGTCGTCGGGGACCTCCTCGATGTCCGGTTCGCCCGGCGGCTCGGGCTCGGCCACGCGGTGGGCCTTGTAGGACGGCACGAGGTCGACCCTGAACTGCGGCCGCCAATCCAGGTCCAGGCAGACCACCAGCCGGCTTGGTCGCTGTTGGGTGATCACGAAGGCGACGGAATCGATGAATCCGCGAACGGCGTTGACGGGCCGGCCGTCTGGCGCGGTGATCGAGGACGGGACCCCGAAATACGAACGGAACCACATGCTGGCGCCATCGAGCAGCACTAGTGGTCCTGGCATGCCGAATATGGTCTCACGCCGCCGCGGCCAACCCCCACCCCGTCGAACGTCGACTTGTTGTCGGCCGGCCAACCCCACCCCGTCGAACGTCGAGTTGTTGTCGGCCGGCGGGCGAAATCGGCGCAACGAGTCGACGTTCGGCGGGCGGGTTAGCCTGACTGCCATGGAGTCACACCGCTTCGACGCAGCCGTGTATGCCCGTCGATTGGCCGCGGCCGCCGCCGCGGCCGCCGATGCCGGTCTGGCCGGGCTGGTGATCACGCCGGGGTATGACCTGCGCTACCTGGTCGGGTCGCGCGCCCAGACCTTGGAGCGGCTCACCGCGCTGGTGTTGCCCGCGTCCGGTGATCCGACGGTGGTGGTGCCGCGACTGGAGCTGGCCTCGCTGAAGGGGTCGGCCATCGCCGAACTCGGCCTGGCGGTGCGCGATTGGGTCGACGGTGACAATCCCTACGATCTGGTGGGCGCCGCGCTGGGCGGTGCCCCCGCGGCGACCGCCGTGACCGATGCGATGCCGGCGCTACATCTGCTCCCGCTGGCCGGTGTGCTCGGCGCCCTGCCGGTGCTGGCCACCGAGGTGTTGCGCACGCTGCGAATGGTCAAGGAGGAGTGCGAAGTCGACGCGTTGCGCAAAGCCGGTGCCGCCATCGATCGGGTGCACGCCCGGGTGCCGGAGTTTTTGGTGCCCGGCCGCACCGAGGCCGACGTCGCCGCCGACATCGCGGACGCCATTGTGGCCGAAGGGCATTCGGAGGTGGCGTTCATCATCGTCGGATCCGGGCCGCACGGCGCCGACCCGCACCACGAATATTCGGATCGCGAACTGCAGGCCGGTGACATCGTCGTCGTCGACATCGGCGGCGCCTATGAACCCGGGTACAACTCCGACTCGACGCGCACCTACAGCATCGGTGAGCCGAATCCAGAAGTGGCTGAACAGTATTCGGTGCTGCAGCGCGCCCAGCGCGCCGCTTATGAGGCGGTGCGCCCGGGCGTGACGGCCGAGCAGGTCGACGCGGCCGCCCGCGATGTGCTGGCCGCCGAAGGACTCGCCGACTATTTCGTGCACCGTACCGGGCACGGCATCGGCTTGTCGGTGCACGAAGAGCCCTACATCGTCGCCGGAAACGACCTGCCGTTGACCGCGGGCATGGCGTTTTCCATCGAGCCGGGCATCTATTTCCCGGGCCGCTGGGGCGCGCGCATCGAGGACATCGTCGTCGTGACCGAGGACGGCGCCCTGGCCGTCAACAACCGGCCGCACGAACTGATCGTGGTTCCGGTCGGCTGACGCTGGGGATGAGTGAGTTGTGGCGGCTCGGGGGCGCGGCTAGCTTGGCGGCAGCGATCATTGGGTGAGTAGCGGCGACGAACCGGCCTGAGCGAAAATTTCCCGCGTGGCTCCCTTGGCGGTTGATCCGGAGGCGATGTACGCCGCGGGCAGCGCGGTCGTTGCCGCCGGTGATGGCCTTGCCGCAAGTCTGACCATCCTGACCGCTGGTTTCTCGGCCCACACCGGGGTGGACCGCGCCGGCGAGGTGTTCGGCTTGGGGTATCAAGACACGGCGGAATCGCTGCTGAAGGCGGCGGCGGCGGCCGTCAACGCGTGCCGGAAATGCGGGGCCATCATCCAGCAGGGCGCGGCGAACTATTCGAACGTCGACGCGGCTTCGACGCTGGGCGGCGGTGGCGGCGTATTGCAGTCGCCGTCCCCGCCGGCCGAGCTCGCCGCGCCCAAAGCCCCGGGAACGATGGGGCCCGGCGAGCCGCCACCGCTGCTGTGGGCGGTCGTGCAGTCGTTTGTTCTCGAGTTGTGGCCCGATGGCGATGTAGCGGGTTTGCGTGCGGCCGCATCTCGTTGGCGTGGCTTCGCCGCGGCGGCCAAAGGGGTTCAGGGAACTCTCAACGGGGCGAAGGCGCTGTTCGATAGCCAACACATTCCTGAAGGCGAGAAGCTCGATCATGCGCTAAGCGAAATAGGTTCTGCCGCAGCGGCTATCGGAGAGCAGTGCGGCAAATTGGCGACCACGATCGACAAGTTTGCCGACCAGGTCGACCATGCCCAGCACGCGATCCGGGACCTGCTCCACCGGATCGGGTCTTTGGGCGACCTGGGTCACGACATCATGCTGATAATCGACGGCGACGCATGGGACGAGATCAAAAAGATCGCCAAGGACATCAACGACGTACTGCATCATCTGGGACAGGAAGCGCGGGCCTGCGAACAGGGGAGCAGGTTGCTCATGCAAGCGGCCGATCGCCAGATCGTCACCTGCGAGAAGTACGCGCGGCGCGGTCTCGTCCAGTTCTTGGGTGAGGACGTCGGTAACCCGGTGGCGACTGTATTCGATACCTATATCAATGCCCATGAGGGTGTTCTGAAGGCTGCGGTCGGCATGGGGTTAGGCCTCGTGGACCTGAGCCCGCATTGGCTCGCCGTCGACCCTCAGGGTGTGGGCGCCACCTGGACCGGGCTGGCGAAGACCGCGTGGAAAGGGAGTTTGTTCAACGCTGCCATCAATCCCGAGGAATTCGCGGACACACAGCTTGCGGAGCTGAAAGGCATTGTGCATGCCGAGGATTGGACCGGCGACCGGCCGGGATTGGGTGCCGGGGAAAACGTGTTCGACATCGCCACGTTGATCGCGCCCGGTCTTGGTGAGGCGGGCGCCGCGACGGACGGTGCGGGTGCGGCCGCACGCGGCGCCGAAGCGGAGGCCGAGGCCGTCGGCGCCGCTGGACGTGTCACTGGGAAAGGCGCCGAAGGGCTTGGTGGGATCACCGGCGCCCGGGGAGCCCTGACCGACATCACCAAGGCGAGCGCCGATCTGCCCACAAAGCTCGAAGGCGTCTCCGGGAATCTGCCCGAGATCAAGCCTCCTGCGAGCGGCAGCCCGGTGGCAGTGCCACCCGGCAAGCCGCTTGAGTCGCCGGTCGAATCGGCGCCGCGGCCCGCCGATGGCGCCCCGCCTGCTCCTCAAGGGTCAACGCCCGCGACAACCTCCCCGGGATCGGCCGGCGGTTCGCCTACTCCTTCGGGTGGCCCCAGCGGCGGTCCCCATGGGCCGGATTCGTCGCCCACCCCCGCGACGTCGCCGGGTGGTTCTGGTGGTTTGCACGACCCAGCGCCTCCGCCCGCGCCCGCAGCGGGCGCTCCGCCAGGTGGTTCTGGTCTGCACGAACCAGCGGCTGAGCCCGCGCCTCCAGCTGCGCCCGTCGCCCCGGGCGGTCCGCACGATCCGCTGTCAACGCCATCTGGCGGCCCGCACGATCCGGTGTCAACGCCATCTGGCGGTCCGCGCGAACCGGTGTCGGTGCCGGCGGAGGAGCCGCGTGAGCCGGTATCCGTGCCCGCCGGCGGCGCCCATGATCCAGTCGCGGAACCCGCGGGTAGCTCGCATGGACTGGCCTCGGTGTCAGCGGCCGGTTCACGCCTTACGCCCATGCAGGCTGCTGGCGACGGGCTGCCGTCTGCGACTCCGCAACTGCTCGAGCATTCGTCAGCACAGGTGCCGGTGTCGCCGAGCGGATCTTCCGGGGAGGCCGCAGCTGTCTCCGCCCACTCGCCGGCGCCGCATGTAGAGGCTCCAGGCGGCCGCCCGGCAGAACTACCAACGCCGAGCGGCGGTGGCGCGCATGGGCCTGGCGACGGCGGCCCTCCGGGTGGACACACGCCGGGAGAGCCGCGCGGCGGCGATGGAACCGGACGTGGCGATGACAATGGGGGCCCGCCGGGCGATCGGCCGGAAGGCAAGGCCCCGGACGGTGACGACCCGTCGGGGCACGGTCATGGTGCCTTCTCGGGCGGCGAACGCCAGGATCCCGTCCATTCGCACGAGTCGTCTGGAGACGGTTGGCATCGGTTGCCGGACGAGGAAATTGATCCCCACTATGGTGAGCCGCTGGACGATCATTGGGATTTCACCGACGATCCAGTCGACCCTTCTAAGATCGACGGCGCTGTTGCCAAGCTGATTCGTGATCCCGAAGCGCCATTCGGTCGCGACCCCAATGGGCACGCTTACACCGCGGACCAATACGCAGAACGCTTTAATAAGGTTGGGGATCAAGGTCAACCTTGGATGAACTTTCCTGGCAACCATGGCGCCGTCCCCCACACGCGAGTCGCCTACACCGATGCCGCAACCTACTTGCGAGATTATGGTTCTTTGCTGGATCGTATCGGCAAGGCGGATGGAAAATACTTGGCCGTTATAGAGGACGGACAACCGGCATCATGGGAGCAGCGCGCCCTCCATGTAAACTCACTTCACGATCCCTACCACGCTTATACCTTTGACCACCTGCCGGATAATTGGACGATTGAAGTGTCGGAGGTCGCGCCCGGAGCAGGTCAACCGGGTGGCTCGCTACAGGTACGGGTATTCAACTCCGAAGGCAGGCCAATGACGGTCGAAGAGCTCACTGATCCTGACATTGGAGTGCTGAAATGACAAGCGGCGTAGACGTCTCCCAGCGCCTTGAGCAATGGGCTAAATTGGCTGATTACGCACTCACATCTGGTCCGAGTACACCTGACGGGCGACCCGTATTTTGGTCGGCTCTAGGCGAGACTCGGCTCTTCATTGGCAGAAAGCAAGACGGTTGGTTAGTCATTACTGATTCCGACCGAATGGGATCCGAAACCTTCGTTTTAGCAGCTCCATCGATCGATACGATCGAGAAGTACCTGTTCGGAAGGTTCGGGATGTACATCCGTAGCGCAAGGGGTCTGCCTCGGGTGGGCGTGCCAATGCCAGCCAACACAGTATGCTCGAATTTCAGTATCGAAACTCGCGAATACGAAGGCGTCGAGCGCTTTGCGCTAATCGGTGCTGACGGCTCGACGGTAGCAATCGGTAGCGCCGACAAAATAACTGCAACAGCGGAACTAAAGAAACTCGCGGTGTATCTGTCGGCGACAATCGACCAAATTGAATCGTCATCGATCGATCCGGACGGAAAGCCGCTTTTCGAGCGTCGATAACTTAATTGATGCTCTGTAGTTCCGATCCCGCGCTACGCGCCTCGGTCCAACAGATCCGACGACCCGAGCACCCGCTCCACCTGAACCTCGATGACCACGCGCCGCGGGTTGGGGCGCGGCGTGCGGTACCGCTGGGCGTAGCGCAACTCGGCGTCGCGCACCGCGTCGGCGTCGCTGTTCACCTTGGACCGCCCCTCCAGCGACAGCCAGCGCGCGCCGTCGACCTGGCTCAGCACGGCCAGCCCGCCGCGATCGGCGTTGACCGCCTTCTGGGACCCGCCGGTGGTGATCACCCGCGCGATGTGCGTCCTGGGGTCGAAGGTGAACCCGACCGCCACCACGTGCGGCGAATTGTCGGCTCGCAACGTGGTGAGCATGGCCAGATGGCGTTCCGACAGAAACGCGAGGGCCTCGTCGGTGAGCCGGGTCGTGGTATTCGCCATCACCGCTCACGCTAGCGCAGGTAATAATCGCAGCCGTGGACGACACGGGCGCGGGTCCGGTACTAATCCTGGGCGGACGCAGCGAAATCGGGGTCGAGTTGGCGCGACGCCTGGCCCCCGGGGCGACGGTGGTGCTGGCCGCGCGCCGCGCCGATCAGCTCGCTGACCAGGTCAGCGCGCTGAAAGCCGCCGGCGCCGCCGCGGTCGACACCAGGGAGTTCGACGCCGACGACCTGGCCTCGCACGCCGCCCTGGTCGCCTCGGTCGTCGCCGACCACGGGCCCATCGGCACCGCGGTGCTGGCCTTCGGAATCCTGGGCGACCAGGCTCGCGCCGAGACCGACGCCGCGCACGCGGTCGCCGTCGTGCACACCGATTACGTCGCCCAGGTCAGCATGCTCACCCACCTGGCCGCCGCCATGCGCAACGCCGGCAAAGGCCGACTGGTGGTGTTCTCCTCGATCGCCGGTGCCCGGGTGCGGCGCGCCAACTACGTCTACGGCTCGGCCAAAGCCGGCCTGGACGGCTTCGCCAACGGTCTGGCCGACGCGCTGCACGGCACCGGGGTGCGGGTGCTGATCGCCCGCCCGGGATTCGTCATCGGGCGTATGACGGAAGGCATGACGCCCGCGCCCCTGCCCAGCACGCCCACGAAGGTGGCCGCCGCGACCGCGCGGGCACTGGCCAAAGGCCGCCGCACCGTGTGGATCCCATGGGCGCTGGGACCCGCGGCCGCCGTGATGCGATTGCTGCCCGCGTTCGTCTGGCGCAGGATGCCGCGATGATGCGCGCCCGCGGCGATGAGGGGCCGCGCTCGTGATCGTCGTCGTCGGTATCGGCGCCGACGGCATGGCCGGTCTCGCCGAAGCATCGCGAGCCGAATTACGAAGGGCCACAGTTATTTACGGCTCCCAGCGCCAACTTGACCTGCTCGACGACACGGTGCCCGCGCGCCGCCGGGAGTGGCCCTCGCCGATGCTGCCGGCCCTGGAAGCGCTGCCGGTGGACGACGACATCCACGTGGTGGCCAGCGGCGACCCGCTGCTGCACGGCATCGGCGGCACACTCATCCGCCTGCACGGCCCCGAGAAGGTACGCGTCCTGCCGCACGTGTCCTCGGTGACACTGGCGTGCGCGCGGATGGGCTGGAACGTCCACGACACCGAGGTGATCAGCCTCGTCACCGCGCAACCGCACACCGCGGTGCGCCGCGGCGGCCAGGCGATCGTGCTGTCGCAAGGCAGATCCACCCCCACCGAGCTGGCCGCCCTGCTCAACGCGCACGGCCGCGGTGATTCGCAGCTCATCGTGCTCGAAAGGCTCGGCAGCCCAGACGAACACCGCCGCGACGGCACCGCCCGCGACTGGGCCGGCGGCGCGCCCGGCCACGTCGACGACCTCAACGTGATCGCCGTGCGCTACCTGCCCGACGAACGCGTCTCCCCAATACCCGACGACGCATTCACCCACGACGGCCAGATCACCAAACAGGGCATCCGCGCGGTGACGCTGGCCGCCCTGGCGCCGCGGCCGGGGGAGCGGTTATGGGACGTCGGCGCGGCCTCGGGCAGCATCGGCGTCGAGTGGTGCCTGAGCGGACCGGGTTGCGGCGCAATAGCCTTCGAACGCGACGAACAACGCCGTCACAACCTCGAGCGCAATGCCGAGGCTTTCGGCGTCGGCATCGAGGTGCGCGGCGACGCCCCCGAGGACTTTGACGGCGCCGCGCCGCCGTCGGCGATGTTCATCGGCGGCGGCCTGACCCAGCCCGGCCTGCTCGACGCCTGCCTCGACCACCTGCCCGCCGGCGGGCGGCTTGTCGCCAACGCGGTCACCACCGAATCGGAAGCCGCTGTCACACAGGCATATACGCGCCTCGGCGGTGAGCTGCGACGCTTCCAGCACTATCACGGCAAGGCCCTGGGCGCCTTCACGGGCTGGCAGCCGCACTACCCGGTCACCCAGTGGGTGATGACCAAATGACGGTATATTTCATCGGCGCCGGGCCGGGCGCCGCCGACCTGATCACCGTCCGCGGTCAACGGCTCCTCCAAACCTGCCCCGTGTGCCTGTACGCCGGGTCGATCATGCCCGACGACCTGCTGGCGCTCTGCCCGCAGGACGCGAAAATCGTTGACACGGGCCCGCTCACGCTGGAACAGATCATCGCCGAACTACGTGACGCGCATGCCGCAGGACACGACGTGGCGCGGCTGCACTCCGGCGACCCGTCGCTGTACAGCGCGCTGGCCGAACAGTGCCGCCGGCTCGACGCGCTGGGCATCGACTACGAAATCGTACCGGGCGTACCGGCTTTCGCCGCCGCTGCGGCCGCCCTGAAGCGCGAGCTCACCGTCCCCGGCGTCGCGCAGACGGTGACGCTGACCCGGGTGGCGACCCTGTCGACGGCGATGCCGCCCGGCGAAGACCTGGCGACGCTCGCCCGATCCGGCGCCACCCTGGTCCTGCATCTGGCGGCCGCCCAGATCGACGCCATCGTTCCGCAACTGCTCGACGGCGGCTACCGCCCCGAAACACCCGTCGCCGCCGTGGCTTTCGCGAGCTGGCCGCAGGAGACGGTGCTGCGCGGCACGCTTGCCGACATCGCCGCCCAGATGCACGAGGCCGACATCACCAAGACCGCGGTCATCCTCGTCGGCGACGCGCTGACCGCGGGGGAATTCACCGACAGCTATCTGTATTCGACCGGGCGGGCCCGGGGGAGCAGGCATTGATGCGCGTCTTGCTGCTCGGCGGCACCGGCGAGGCGCGCGCGCTGGCGAAAACCCTGCACCCCGGCGTCGACGTCATCAGCTCCCTGGCGGGCCGGGTGCCGGACCCGGCGCTGCCCGTCGGCCCCGTGCGCATCGGCGGCTTCGGCGGCGTGGACGGCCTGCGGCGCTGGCTGCGCGACGAGGGCATCGACGCCGTCGTCGACGCCACCCACCCGTTCGCGGCCACCATGACAGCGCACGCCGCCACCGCATGCGGCCAATTGCGGATACCTCATCTGATCCTGGCGCGCCCGGCCTGGGATCCCGGCAAGGCACTTGTCGTCGGGTCGGACACGCATGCGGCGCAAACGGTTGCCCGGCAGGGCTATTCGCGCATCTTCCTCACCACCGGTCGCTCCGGCGTCCACGCCTTCGCCGGCAGCGACGCGTGGTTTTTGATCCGGGCGGTCACCGAACCCGACAGCGCCTCGCTGCCGCGCCATCACCGGCTGGTGCTCTCGCGTGGCCCGTACCGCTACGACGAGGAAGTCGCGCTGTTGCGCGAGCACCGCATCGACGCGCTGGTCACCAAGAACAGCGGCGGGCACATGACGCGGGCCAAACTGGATGCCGCCGCGGCGCTCAAGGTGCCGGTGGTGATGGTGGCGCGCCCGCCGCTACCGGAGGGCGTCACCACCGTCGGCACCGTGGCCGAGGCCGCGGAATGGGTTGGCGCGCTAGCCGGTTAGGTCGCTGCGCTCGCCGTCGGCCAGCAGCGCGTCGCGGGCGCGCGCGACCCGGGAGCGGATGGTGCCCACCGGGCAACCGCACACCGCGGCGGCGTCGGCGTAAGGCAACCCGAGCAACTGGGTGAGCAAAAGCGCTTCCCGCTGTTCGGGATTGAGGCCGGCGATCATCGTCGTAACCTCAACGAGGTCTTCGAACCCGCGGGCGTTGCGGTCGCCGCGCACCACGTGTTCGGGATCGGCGCCCAGCGCGGCACGCGGCCGCGACTGCAGCTGGCGGATGTGATCGGCCACGACCCGGCGCGCGATGGACAGCAGCCACGTCCGGGCGCTCGAGCGTCCGGAGAACCGCTCGATGGCGCCGATGGCGCGCAGGAAAGTCTCTTGGGCCAGATCGTCGGCATTGCCGGCATCGGAGAGGTAGGCGACGAACCGCCACACGTCTTGCTGGGTGGCTTTGATGAACGCCTCGAGCGCTCGCGCGTTCCCGCGCGCGGCGGACAAAGCGAGCTCGGTTACCGCCTCGTCGTCGCTCGGCGCGATCATGCTCAACCACCTTAGTTGCGCGGGTTTTCCGATCCTACGACGGGTCGTCGTAGAGGGCGCGGCGTGGTCGGGGGCGGCGTGGTTGATCGGCCGCAGGTGCCCGCGCCGTCGACCGCTCGACGGGTCGGCCGCCGAGGCGGGGTAGTCGGCGTCGGCCGCGCCGTCGGAGCCGTGCCGCCGGTGCGAGCCCACGCGCTCGCGCGCCACCAACAACGCGAATGCCAGGCCCAACAGCAGCGGCATGTGGCTGGCGATCCGGGTGGCCGTGACCTGTCCGTCGAACGCGTCGACGATCACATAACCAAGCAGCGCAACGGAATACACGCCGGTGATCGCCGCCACCCCCGACGCGGAGGCGGGCCAGACTCCGGCGGCGACCATCGCCAGGCCCAACGCCAACAACCACGCCGTCGACTCGTGCATCAGGTGCTCGCCCGACATCGCGCCGTGCATGTGACCCGACACCATGCCGAAATCGACCCCACTGATCTGGGCCGCGGCGATCGCCACCTGGAACAGGCCCACCGCGATCAAACCCCAGCGCCGGTAGTGCGACCGCAACCAGCGCATCCACCCCGGGTGTCCGGAGGCTTGGTCGCCGATGCTGGCCATGATCTTGTCGACCAGGTCGGGTCCCTCGCCGGGCGCCACCGAGGCAAACCGACGGGTCTGCGCCGCCGCCCCGATAAGCCAGGAACGGCAACTGCGGCACGATTCAAGGTGGGCGTCGACCTGCTGCGCGAGCACCTGGGGTCGCTCGCCATCCAATCGAGCCGACAGCGCTTCACGCGCAACGTCACACCGCATCCCTGCATCGTTGCAGCACGACGGTTCGCGCGCAAAGAAGCCCGGCTTTTGGCACCCGAACGAAATGGCGGGGAACTAAACGGCCGCCGCAACCGACCTCTGGTCGTACGCATCGCAGCCCATCCACGAGATTCCGAAGAGGTATTCGTGTTCTTGCCTGAAGGCCCTAGACGATGACCGCCCCGATCTTTGCCGCGTTTCCGCCCGAAGTGCACTCGACCTTGCTCAGCAGCGGTCCCGGCCCCGCCCCGCTGCTGGCCGCGGCGACGGCATGGTCGTCGATGAGCACCGACTACGCCACCGCCGCGGCCGAGCTCAGCGGGTTGCTCGGCGCCGTGCAGGCCGGCGCGTGGGACGGGCCCAGTGCCGACCAGTACGTGGCCGCGCACGTCCCCTACCAGGCCTGGCTGGTGGAGAGCGCGGCCAAGAGCGCAACCGCGGCCAGCCTGCACGAGACCGCGGCCACCGCCTACACCGCCGCGTTAGCCGCCATGCCCACGATGGGCGAACTCGCGGCAAACCACGCGGTGCACGGGGCGCTGGTCGCCACGAACTTCTTCGGCATCAACACCATCCCGATCGCCGTCAACGAAGCTGATTACGCGCGCATGTGGGTGCAGGCCGCGACGACGATGACCACCTACCAGGCCGTCAGCGAATCCGCCCTGGCCGCGGTCCCGCCGACCACCCCCGCGCCGCCGATCGTCGTCCCGGGCGCCGAGGCGGGGACCGCCGGCGCCGCGTCGATGCAAGCGGCCGCCGTGGCGCCGGCGACGGATTCCGGCTCCAACCTTAACAACGCCGACACCTCGAGCGCCCAGCAGCAGGCCACCACGACGACGCAGTACCCGTCGTGGATGGACCAGCTGACCAAGTGGCTGCAGCAGTACACGCAGAATTTCGCGTGGCCGGTGTCCAAGGACCTCAACCCCGGTGGGTGGCCGTTCCCGCCGGTGCCGTGGGTCAACAGTCTCGCCTCGTTCTTCGGGCAGCTGGGACTGTCCCCGGCCCTGTCGACGGCGCTGGGCTGGGCCATCTTCCACACCTTGATGATCTTCTGGCCGTTCATCCAGCTGGCGATCCAGATGGCCGTGGTGCTGGCGCCGGTCGTCGTTGCCGCCATCGGCGCGGCCGCGGCCGGTGGGGCGGCTGCGGCGGTCACCGCGATCAGCGTCGGGATCCCGCTCGCGTCTGCCCCGCCCCTGCCGGCCGTCGCGGCGGCGCCCGCACCGGTGGTTGCTCCGGCGCCGACGATTGCCACCGCGCCCGCCAGTGTCAGCCACGTGTCGGCACCGTCCACCACCCCCGCGACGACGGTCGCCGGGTCGGCCGGCGGCGGACCGGTCGGCGGCGGACCCGGGGTGGGTTTCGGTCCGACGGCGACCGACGGAATCGGCGCGGGCCTCTCCAACGCCCTGTATGCGGTGGGGCTGTCGGGACTGTCGGCGCGCGGCAGCGCGAGCAGCCGGTCACGGCGCAAGTCGGAGGAACCGTCCTCGGACGACGTCGACGCGCCCGCCGGCGCGGCCGCGGCCGCCGCGGCCAAGAAGAAGGCCCGGGCCCGTCGGCGCCGCGGCGGAACCGCCACCGAGCGCGCCTACCGCTACGAATTCATGGACCTAGACCAGGATTTGGATCCGGGCGTTGATGCCGAGGATCCGGACGTCGCACGGCCCTCCGAGGACAGTGCGGGGCCGCTCGGATTCGCCGGTGCCGCAGCCAAATCCGACGCGGCCCGGGCCGCCGGATTGGCGACGCTGACCCGCGACGGGTTCAGCGACGGCCCCAGCGTGCCGATGATGCCGAGCACCTGGGACCGCGACTAGCCCTACGACGATGCAGCCGGCGTAGCGGGGTGCGGAGGAGTAGGGCAATCAGACTGAGCCCTGAGCCCTACGGCTGATAGCGCCGGGGAGTGAAGACCCGGTCCTCGGTGGAATCGGCTGAGTACCACTGCGTTTGCGATGACCCGACGATCAGCAGGCAGCGCATGTCGATCTCGGCCGGGTTGAGATCGGCCAGCCGGACGACGCGGACGTCTTCGTCGTCGCCCGACACGTTGCGGCCGATCACGACCGGCGTGCCCGGCTCGCGGTGGGCCAGCAGAATGTCACGCATCGCCCCGACCTGCCAGGTCCTCGTCTTCGACGCCGGGTTGTAGATCGCCAGCACCAGGTCGGCGGCCGCGGCGGCCTCAAGCCGCGCGGAGATCACCTCCCACGGCTTGAGCCGATCGGACAGCGAGATCACCGCGTAGTCGTGGCCCAGGGGCGCGCCGACCCGGCTGGCCACCGCCTGGGCCGCGGTCATCGCCGGGATCACCCGGATCTGCACGCCCGGCCATTGTTTGGCCTCTTCCAGCACCGCGGTCGCCATCGCGAAGACACCCGGGTCGCCCGACGACACCACCGCCACGGCCCGGCCCTGCTCGGCCAGCGCGCAGGCCAGCCGCGCGCGCTCGGGCTCGTCACGATTGTCGCTGGGGTGCCGCTGCTGGCCCTCGTGCACCGGGACGCGATCCAGGTAACCGCCGTAGCCGATCAGGTCGGTCGCGGTGGCCAGCTCCCGCCGGCTCTGCGGCGTCATCCAGTCCACGTCGCCGGGGCCCAGGCCCACCACCGCGACACTGCCCGCCGCCTGCCCCTCGGGGGAGCGCCGATGCAGCCGGCGGCCGCCCGGCAGCATGGCCAGCGAGAAGTACGGCACGCTGGTCTCGTCGACCTCCGCGGCGGGCAGGATGCGCTGACCGGCGCTGCTGGCGCGTTCGACGTAGAACGTGTCGTCGAGCTGTCCTGACGCCGAAAGCGCTTCCCGCACAGCGTGATACGAGCGCCCCAACTTGAGGACCACGGCGGCGTCGGCGTCGGCGAGCCGGCGGGTCAGTTCGGCGACCGGCAACGTGCCCGGCAGCACCGACAGCACCTCGTCGCCGGCCACCAGCGGCGTGGCGATGGCCGCCGACGCGGCGCTCACCGACGTCACGCCCGGAACGATGACCGCGTCGAATCGCTCGGTCAGCCGCGTGTGCAGATGCATGTAGGAGCTGTAGAACAGCGGGTCGCCCTCGGCCAGCAGGGCCACGTTGCGCCCGGCGTCCAGGTGCGTGGCGATGCGTTCGGTGGCCTCGGCGTAGAAGTCCTCGAGCGCGCCGGCATAGCCGCCCGGATGGTCGGTCACCTCGGTCGTCACCGGGTAGACCAGGTGCTCCTCGATCTGGCCGGGCCGCAGATACCGTTCGGCGATGCCGCGCGCGATGCTGCGGCCGTGCCGGGCGCTGTGATAGGCGACCACGTCGGCCTCGCCGATCACCCGCGCGGCCTTGACGGTCACCAGTTCCGGGTCGCCAGGCCCCAGCCCGACGCCCCACAGCGTCCCCCGGGCGGTCATTCGGCGTCGCTCGCGATCGCGTTGACGGCCGCGGCGGCCATGGCGCTGCCGCCCCGGCGGCCCTGCACCACCAGATACGACATTCCGCGCGGACGGTCGACGAGCTCCTGCTTGGACTGCGCCGACCCGACGAATCCCACCGGCCCACCCAACACCCCGGCCGGCGGCGCAAGCCCCTCGTCGATCAGCTCGAGCAGTCGGAACAGGGCCGTCGGTGCGTTGCCGATGCCCAGCACGGCGCCGTCGAGCCGGTCGGCCCACAGCTCGACCCCGGCCGCCGAACGGGTGGTCTGCCGGCGCGCGGCCAGCTCGGCCGCCCGCGGGTCGGCCACCAGCGACACGACCTCGTTGCCGGCGGGCAGCCGTGCGGTGGTGATCCCCGCGGCCACCATCGACGAGTCGCACAACACCGGGGCGCCGCCGCGCAGGGCCGCGCCGACGCGCTCGACGACGTCGTCGGTGAACGCGACGTGCTCGGCGACGTCGACCTGGCCACACGTGTGGATCAACCGGACGACGACGCGGGCCACGTCGGCGGGGAATCGGGCCAGGTCGGCCTCGGCGCGAATGGTCGCGAACGACTGGCGATAGATCTCCGCGGCATCGCGGATGTAGTCGAGCACCCGCTCACCCTAAGGCTTGTCAGGTTCGCAGCATCCGGTATCCGTCGCCGGTGGCGACCAGCACCTGACCGGCCGGCGGGCTGCCGCAGGCGCGCTCGCAGCCCACGAAGTGCCGGTGCTGCGCGACGTCGGCGTCCAACGCCTGGGCGGCGTCGGCCCGCACGTCGGCGGCCGAGTGCGCACACCCGGGGCTGCCCGTGCAGGCGCTCACGGTCAGCCAGGGGGAGTTCTCGTCGAACACCAGCCCCAACGGGGCCAGCACGCGCAGCGCGGTGTCGGCGACGGATTCCTGCAGATCGCACACCAGCACCGAGCGCCACGGGGTGATCACCAGCGGCGCCTCGATCGCGGCCAGGTACTCCGCGACCCGCGCGGGCAGGACACCCAGCGGCACGGCGGCCCCCAGCGTCACCCGACCGTCATCCTGACCAATCCAGCCCACCGGCGCCTTGGTGACGACGGGAAAAGGTGTCCCACCCGGCTCGGCGTCGGGTACTAGCCGACGGAGGTCATCCAATTCCTGGACGCGCCAGGCGGTTTCGCGGATCTCGACGAAGCGCGTCGCGAGAGCGACGAGCGTCTCCACCACCTCGCTAGCGGCCAGCCGCACGCCGGTGTCACGTCCGGCGAGCAGCAGCGCGCAACCGTCGGGCGACGCGTGCACGCCGATGTCGGCGCGCAGACCGGACACGTCGGCCCGCCCGTCGTCGAGGCTGAACCAGATCCGGCCGCCCAGGTCCGCGAGGCGTGGCGCCGCGCAGATCGCGGCGTCCAGGTCGCCGACCCAGCCGCGCACGTCGACGTCGCCCCCGGCCCGCCCCGACAGCGGCGACGCGACGATGTTGCGGACGCGCTCATGCGTCGTCGACGGCAACAGGCCTGCGGCCGCCAGCGTCTCGGCCACCGCGGTGACGTCGGTCAGCCCGCGCAACTGCACGTTGCCCCGCGCGGTGAGTTCGAGCGTTCCCGACCCTGACTGCGTGGCGGCGGCGCTCAACGCCGCCAGCTGCGCGGCCGTAAGCATGCCCCCGGGTAACCGCACCCGGGCCAAAGCGCCGTCGGCGGCCTGGTGCACCTGCAGCGCACCCGGGCAAGCGTCGGTGTCACGCGTCCTGGCCACCCGTCCACGGTACGGCCACCGGCTGAACACGGCGGTCGACATTGGCTTCAGGCAGACGTAAACCCTTATCCACGGCAACGGTCGCGCCCTACCGTCGGCACGGTGAGCATTGCCACCGCGCTCGACGCTGCGCCGAAACAGCCCGCGAGCGCCCAAACCGGCGCACCTGGCGGGTTATGGGCGCGCCGCAAATGGGAAATCGTGCGCATCGCTTCCCCGCTGGCGTTGCTGGCCCTGTGGCAGCTGGGCAGCGCGGTCGGTGTCATCCCGCAAGATGTGCTGCCCGCGCCGTCGCTGATCGTCGAGGCCGGAGTCGAGTTGATCCGTGACGGCCAGCTCGCCGCCGCGCTGCAGGTCTCCTCCGTCCGGGTTGTCGAGGGGCTGGTCCTGGGTGGGGTGATCGGCGTCGGCGCGGGCGCGGCGGTCGGGCTGTCCCGTTGGCTCGAGGCCACCGTGGATCCGCCCATGCAGATGATCCGCGCGCTGCCGCACCTGGGCCTGATCCCGCTGTTCATCCTGTGGTTCGGGATCGGCGAGCTGCCCAAGGTCCTGCTGGTGGCGCTGGGGGTGGTCTTCCCGCTCTACCTGAACACCTTCTCGGCGATCCGCCAGGTCGATCCCAAAATGGTGGAAACCGCTCAGGTGCTGGGCTTTTCGTTCGCGCAGCGGTTCACCCGCATTCTCGTCCCCAGCACGGCGCCGCAAGTGCTCGTCGGCTTTCGGCAGTCGCTGGCGATCGCGTGGCTGACCTTGATCGTCGCCGAGCAGATCAACGCCGACAAGGGAATTGGCTTCCTGATCAACAACGCCCGAGATTTTCTGCGGATCGACATCATCATCTTCGGACTGACCATCTATGCGCTGCTGGGCATCGTCACCGACGCGATCGTCCGCCTCATCGAGCGCCGCGCCCTGCGCTATCGACACTGAAAGGTTCACGGTTGACAGTCATCGCAGAATCCGACGCCCACCCGCGGGTGCGGACCGAGGTCGCGGGGGAGCTGCGCCACGTCGACAAGTGGTACGGGAACCGCCATGTCCTCAAAGACGTTTCGGTGCGGGTGCGCGGCGGCGAGATCGTCGCGCTGGTCGGGCGCAGCGGCTCCGGCAAGTCGACGGTGCTGCGGGTGCTGGCCGGGCTCTCGCGTGACCACAGCGGCGAGCGCGTGGTGGCCGGCGCCCTGGCCCTGGCCTTCCAGGAGCCGCGGCTCTTTCCGTGGCGCGACGTGCGCACCAACGTCGGCTACGGCCTCACCCGCAGCCGCCTCCCGCGGCCGCAGGTGCGACAGCGCGCCGAGCGTGCGCTGGCCGACGTCGGGCTGACCGACCACGCCGGGTCCTGGCCGTTGACCCTGTCCGGCGGGCAGGCGCAACGGGTTTCGCTCGCGCGGGCGTTGGTCGCCGAGCCGCGGCTGCTGCTGCTCGACGAGCCGTTCGGGGCGCTGGACGCGTTGACCCGGTTGACGATGCACGCCTTGCTGCTGGATCTGTGGCGCCGGCACGGGTTCGGGGTGTTGCTGATCACCCATGACGTCGACGAGGCGGTGGCGTTGGCCGACCGCGTGCTGGTGCTCGAGGACGGGCGCATCATCCACACGGTGACGATCGACGAGCCGCGCCGCACACCCGGTCATCCCGGTGCCCATACCGAGCGGCATCGCGCCGAGTTGCTGGATCGACTAGGTGTGCAATCGTGAACCGAGAACAGGCCGATCCTTGCGACGTCGAATCGAACTCCACCGCAACGGCATCGCCCGGCTCGCCGTTTGGGATCACGGCCCCCGGGGCACACTCGTGGCCGTGGACACGGTGGAATACGCCCCCGGACGCCTAGCCGACGTCTTCGGCGACTCCCGACGTCCCACCGTCCTGCTGTGGCACGGCATGCAGACCGATGCCCGCGCGGCCTTCGGACCCCTGGCCGGCATGCTCAGCGACCGCGGCGCGGCCGTCGTGGCGCCGGACTGGAATTCCCATGCCGACGACGGCGGCCGGGCGGATCTGTTGGGATCGCTCGACTTCACCCGCGACTTCGCGGGCCCCGGCAACGGCATCGTGCTCGTCGGGTGGTCCATGGGCGGTTGCGCCGCGGCGGGTCTGACGCTCAACGCGGCGCGGTTCGACGTCACCCTCGTCCACACCGTGTGCCTGGCCGGCGCGTTCATGGTGCCCGATCCGCTCTCCGGTCAGGCGCCGACCGAGGCGCTATCGGATGGCCGCGCCGGCACGCCGTTCACGCTGCTGCACGGGCTGGCCGACGACGCCGTCCCCGTGAGTGCCAGCCGGGAGTTCGCCGCCGCCCTGCGCCGCGTCGGCTGGCCGGTCGAGTTGGTGGAGCTCGACGCCGACCATGGTTCGATCGCCGGCGCCGACTACGACCCGGTGGCGGATCGCTACGAGCCCGGCACGAGCGAGGAGGCGCTGCGCGTCGCCGGGGAGGTCGCCACGCGGATTGCGGCCCTGATCGGTCACTGACCGACGCGAATCACCCGTCCGCGAGGCTCAGACGCCCCCCGTCGACGCCACCAGCGCTGTGCCGCAAGAGTTTTCCGGGTGGTGCGGAAGCGCGAGTAAAGTGACGTCGGTGGCCGCGGCTTCGTCGAATGACCGGATGATCGCCGGGGTCGCCGCTGCCTCCGTCGCGCTCGGTGTCATCCAACTGGCCAGCATCCCGTTCGGTGCGCGAGCCGAACCCCGCGCCGCCGTGGGTTCTGCGGTCGTCGACCTGACGCCGGGCCCCCTCAAAGAGTGGGCCATCCAAACGCTTGGCCCGCTGGACAAACCCTTCCTGGCCGTCGTCGTGCTCGTGGTGATCGCGACGATCGCGGCGATCGCCGGGACCCTCGAGACGCGGCGCCGCCCGTTCGGCAGCGTGGTGATCGCCGCGGCGGGCGTCCTCGGCTGCATCGCCGTGCTGTCGCGGCCAGGCGGGACGGCGCTCGACACCCTCCCCACCATCGTCGGTGCCGCGTGTGGCGTAGGGGTGCTGCGGGTGCTCACCCGGCGGTTCTCGGCTGAGCCGGACGACGACGCAGACGACCAGGAGGTGGCACATCCAAGCCGGCGCAGGCTGGTCATGTACGGGTTGCTCGGACTGGGCGTCGTCAGTGGGGTAGCGGGGGCGTTCGGTACCCGGCTGGCGCATTCGGTGGAAGCCGACCGTAAGACGTTCGCCCTACCCCGGCCACGATCCCCGGCGCGTCCGATACCGGCCGAAGTGCAGCCGAAAGGCGTTGCGTTGCCGAGCTTTATCACTTCAAGTGCTGACTTCTACCGGGTTGACACCGCGCTCAGCGTTCCCCAGCTCAGCCGCGGCGACTGGCGCCTGCGGATCCATGGGATGGTGGACCGCGAGATCACCTTGAGCTTCGACGACCTCGCCCGCTTCGACATCGTCGAGACGGTGACCACGTTGACATGTGTATCCAATCCCGTTGGTGGAGATCTCATTTCAACGGGCATCTGGACCGGCTACCGGCTGGCGGAGCTGCTGGCGACGGCCGGTGTACACCGCGATGCCGACATGGTGCTCTCAACGTCGATCGAGGGATTCACCGTCGGCACCCCCGTTCAGGCGGTCACGGACGGCCGCGACGCGTTGCTGGCGGTCGGCCTCAACGGTCAACCGCTGCCGGCCGAGCACGGCTACCCGGCCCGCATGGTGGTGCCGGGACTCTATGGCTACGTCTCGGCCACCAAGTGGGTGGTGGATTTGGAGCTGACCCGGTTCGATCGGGCCAAGGCCTACTGGACGCGGCAGGGCTGGGCGGCGCAAGCGCCCATCAAGACGGAGTCGCGCATCGACGTGCCCAGGGGCGGCCAGACGGTGCCGGTGGGGCCGGTGGTGTTCGGCGGCGTTGCGTGGGCACAAAATCGTGGCGTGCGGGCGGTCGAAGTCCGCATTGGCGACGGCGGTTGGCAACCGGCCGAACTGGGCGCGAGTTATTCCAATGAGACATGGCGATTGTGGCGCTTCCCGTGGCAGGCGAAAAGCCCCGGGCGGGAAACCATCACCGTGAGAGCCATCGACAACACCGGTGCCGTCCAGACCGAAGAGCGCGCCAATCCCGTCCCCGACGGCGCCACCGGCTGGCACACGGTGAACTTCGCCGTCGTGCCGGCGTAGCAACCTATTTCGACGAGAGCTTCCGCCAACTGATCACCGCGATCACTATGCCGACGAGCGCTGTGATCGGCCCGATGACGGACCAGGTGGTGGTGTTGCTCATCGGGCTGCCGCCAAGCACCCCGAACCCTTGCAATGCCCAGATCACCCCGAACAACGCGACGATCAGCCCAACCGCGAAAGTGACGACGAATCCTCTGCTCATAGAGGGACCCTACGTGCCGATTCGGCCGTCCGAAGCCGCTGCGGTACGAATGACGGGTGGCTGAACCGACCATCCTGCTGCTGTCGACATCCGACACGGACCTGATCAGCGCCCGTTCCAGCGGGAAAAACTACCGGTGGGCCAACCCCTCGCGGCTCTCGGAGGACGACCTGCCCGACCTGCTGGCCGGCGTCGCCATCGTGGTGGTCCGGATCCTCGGCGGCTACCGGGCCTGGCAGGGCGGGATCGACACGGTGATCGCCAGCGGCGTGCCCACGGTGCTGGTCAGCGGCGAGCAGGCCGCCGACGCCGAGCTGACCGGCTTGTCCACGCTGGCGGCCGGCATCGCGGTCCAGGCGCACATCTACCTGGCCCACGGCGGCGTGGACAACCTGCGCCAGCTGCACGCCTTCCTCTCGGACACCGTGCTGATGACCGGGTTCGGGTTCACCCCGCCGGTCGTGACGCCGACGTGGGGCGAGCTGGCGCGGCCGAATGCCAAGGATGTCGATGGGCCGACGATCGCCGTGCTGTACTACCGCGCTCAGCACCTGGCCGGCAACACCGGCTACGTCGAATCGCTATGTGGGGCCATCGAGGACGCCGGCGCACGGCCGCTGCCCGTCTACTGCGCATCGCTGCGCACCGCCGAACCCGAACTGCTGCAACGGCTCAGCGCCGCCGACGCGATGGTCGTGACCGTCCTGGCCGCCGGGGGACTCAAACCGGCCACCGCGTCCGCGGGCGGCGATGACGACAGCTGGAACGTCGAACACCTTGCCGCGCTGGATATTCCGATCCTGCAGGGGCTGTGCCTGACCAGCCCGCGCGCCCAGTGGTGCGAAAACGACGACGGCCTGAGCCCGCTCGACGTGGCCAGTCAGGTGGCCGTACCCGAGTTCGACGGCCGCATCATCACGGTCCCGTTCTCCTTCAAAGAGATCGACGAGGACGGCCTGATCTCCTATGTCGCGGACGCGGAACGCTGCGCCCGGGTCGCCGGGCTGGCGGTGCGGCACGCGCAGCTGCGCCACGTCGCCCCGCCCCACAAACGGGTCGCCCTGGTGTTCTCGGCCTACCCCACCAAGCACGCCCGCATCGGCAACGCGGTGGGCCTGGACACGCCCGCGAGCGCCGTCGCGCTGCTGCGGGCGATGCGCGACCGCGGGTACCACGTCGGTGACCTGCCCGGCGTCGAGGCGAACGACGGCGACGCCCTGATTCACGCGCTGATCGAACGCGGCGGCCAAGACCCCGACTGGCTCACCGAAGGCCAATTGGCCGGCAACCCGATCCGCGTGTCCGCCACGGACTACCGCGCCTGGTTCGCGACCCTGCCCGCCGAATTCACCGACGCCGTCGTCCAGCATTGGGGACCGCCACCGGGGGAGCTGTTCGTCGACCGCAGTAACGATCCCGACGGTGAAATCGTCATCGCCGCAATCCAATCGGACAACGTGGTGCTGATGGTGCAGCCGCCCCGCGGCTTCGGCGAGAACCCGGTCGCCATCTACCACGATCCCGACCTGCCGCCCAGCCACCACTACCTGGCCGCCTACCGCTGGCTGGACACCGGGTTCGGGGCGCACGCCGTGGTGCATCTGGGCAAACACGGCAACCTGGAATGGCTGCCGGGCAAAACCCTGGGCATGTCGGCGGGCTGCGCGCCCGATGCCGCGCTGGGCAACCTGCCGCTGATCTACCCCTTCCTGGTCAATGACCCCGGCGAGGGCACCCAGGCCAAGCGGCGCGCGCACGCGGTGCTCATCGACCACCTCATCCCGCCGATGGCGCGCGCCGAAACCTACGGCGACATAGCCCGTTTGGAACAGCTGCTTGACGAGCACGCCAACGTCGCCGCGCTGGATCCCGGCAAGCTGCCCGCGATCCGCCAGCAGATCTGGACCCTCATCCGGGCCGCGAAGATGGACCACGATCTCGGGCTCACCGAACGTCCCGCCGAGGACTCGTTCGACGACATGCTGTTGCACGTCGACGGCTGGCTGTGCGAGATCAAGGATGTCCAGATCCGCGACGGCCTGCACATCCTGGGCCAAAAGCCCACGGGGGAGCCCGAACTGGACCTCGTGCTGGCGATCCTGCGTGCCCGTCAGCTCTTCGGCGGCGAGCACGCCATTCCCGGCCTGCGCCAGGCGTTGGGTCTGGCCGAGGACGGCACCGACGAACGAACCAGGGTGGACGCGACCGAGACGGTGGCGCGGGAGTTGGTCGCGGCGCTGCAGGCCTCCGGCTGGGATCCCGATGCGGCCGAACGGCTCAGCGACAACCCAGAGGTGGCACGGGTCCTCCGGTTCGCCGCCACCGAAGTGGTGCCCCGGCTGGCCGGCAGCTCCGCCGAAATCGAGCAGGTGCTGCGCGCCCTGGACGGACGATTCATCCCGGCCGGCCCCTCGGGCTCCCCGCTACGTGGCCTGGTCAACGTGCTGCCCACCGGGCGCAACTTTTACTCCGTCGACCCCAAAGCCGTGCCCTCCCGGCTGGCCTGGGAAGCCGGTGTGGCGCTGGCGGATTCGCTGCTCGCCCGCTACCGCGACGACCACGGCCGGTGGCCGCAATCGGTGGGACTGTCGGTGTGGGGGACCTCGGCGATGCGCACGGCCGGCGACGACATCGCCGAAGTGCTTGCGCTGCTGGGCGTTCGGCCCGTGTGGGATGACGCGTCACGCCGTGTCGTCGACCTCGCCCCGATTCCCCTGACCGAGCTCGGGCGCCCCCGCATCGACGTGACGGTCCGGATCTCCGGCTTCTTCCGGGACGCCTTCCCGCACGTGGTGACGATGCTCGACGACGCGGTGCGGCTGGTCGCCGGCCTCGACGAACCCGCCGACGACAACTTCGTGCGCGCCCACGCCCAGGCCGACCTGGCTCAGCACGGCGATCAACGCCGCTCGACCACAAGGATTTTCGGATCGAAGCCGGGAACCTACGGCGCCGGACTGCTGCAGCTCATCGACAGCCGCAACTGGCGTGACGACGCCGACCTCGCCGCGGTCTACACCGCGTGGGGCGGGTTCGCCTACGGGCGCGACCTGGACGGCCGCGAGGCAGTCGACGACATGAACCGGCAATATCGGCGTATCGCGGTGGCCGCCAAGAACACCGACACCCGTGAACATGACATCGCCGACTCCGACGATTACTTCCAGTACCACGGCGGCATGGTGGCGACCGTGCGGGCGCTGACCGGCCAAGCGCCCGCGGCCTACATCGGCGACAACACCCGCCCCGATGCGATCCGCATCCGCACCCTGTCGGAGGAGACCACGCGCGTGTTCCGGGCCCGGGTGATCAATCCGCGCTGGATGGCGGCGATGCGCCGGCACGGATACAAGGGCGCGTTCGAGATGGCGGCGACCGTGGACTACCTGTTCGGCTACGACGCGACGGCTCAGGTGATGGCCGACTGGATGTACGAACAGCTCACCGAGCGTTACGTTTTGGACCCGGAGAACCGGAAGTTCATGGCCGAGTCGAATCCCTGGGCGCTACACGGCATGGCCGAACGGCTGCTGGAGGCGGCCGGGCGCGGCATGTGGGCGCAGCCGCAACCGGAAACCCTCGACGGGCTGCGCCGGGCACTGTTGGAATCCGAGGGCGACCTGGAGGGCTGACCCCTCCCGCGGGTGTGCGGCGGCCCGCACACCCGGCACTCAATGTGCGGCTGGCAGCACGCTGGGCACGAGCCGGCGGAGCCGTCAGATGCAATCCGATCCGCCATCCGGTAGGCGGTGATGGCGGCGACCCCTTCGGGGAGGCCGGCACGGCCGAGGTCGCAGTGCTGGTGAAAGTTGTCGTCGGCGGCAAGGATGTCAACGTCGAATTGCCACGAGCGGTAGGTTGGCACCGTGACACCGACGTTCGCCGATCTCGCCAAGGCGCAATACATCCTGTTGACCACGTTCACCAAGGACGGCAGGCCCAAGCCGACGCCGATCTGGGCCGCCGCCGATCAAGGCCGGCTCCTGGTCATCACCCAGGAACAGTCGTGGAAGGTCAAGCGCATCCGCAACACCCCGCGTGTCACGCTGGCCACCTGCACGATGAACGGCCGCCCCACCAGTGAGGCCGTCGAGGGGACCGCCGTCATCCTCGACAAGTCGCACACCGCCGCGGTCTACGACGCGATCGGCAAGCGCTACGGCATCGTGGGCAAGGTGTTCAACTTCTTCAGCAAGTTGCGCGGCGGCATGGAAAACAATGTGGGGCTCGAGCTGAAAGTGGCGTGAACGCTAGGCCGTCGCGCCGGCCGCCAGGTGTTCGCCGAAGAACGCGAACACGCGGCGCCAGGCGTCCTCGGTGGCGTCCTCGTTGTAGCCGAAGCCGGTGATACGAAGCAGACCCTGGGCGGGAAGTTCGTTGGCGAAGCTGTGCCCGGCGCCGGGGTAGACCTTCACATCGGCGGTGATGTTCTTGTCGGCGATCGTCTTGCGCAGCTTCTCGGGCGCGCCCCGTCCCAATGGGTCACGACCGCCCAAGCTGGCCACGATCGGGCACGCCCCATCGAGCGTCTTGTCGAGGTTGCGGGGCAGGGGAGTGCTGTAGAAGGGCGCGGCGGCACCAAAACCCTTGGGCGACATGACAAGTGCGAACTGGCCGCCCATGCAGAAACCGGCGATGCCCACCTGACCGGAACATTCCGGCATGGCTTTCAGGTGATCGCGCGCGGCCAGGATGTCGGTGAGGGCCCGGCCGCGCTGCGTCTGCAATTCCTTCATGACCCGCGAGATGCAACGGATCCGGCCACCGCGGGCATACATGTTCGGGGTGAGAGCCAGATATCCCGCCCGGGCGATGCGGTCGTTGGCCGACTGCTTGTCCCGGCCGTAACCGAACGCATCGTGGATCACCACCACGCCCGGCCACGGGCCCTGTCCCGACGGCGTGCTCAATAACGCATCGATCGGTCCGTCGGGGGTATCGATCTGAATCGTCGTCATAGCGTCATCTAACTGCAATCGCGAGGACGAGCACCACGGGAACTCCAACGCGGTCCGCGGACGTTGGCCTGACATGGTGTCGCGGCTGTTGCTCGTCTATGCCGTCGTCGAACTGGCGGTGATCTTCGCGCTGGTGTCGACGATCGGATGGGGTTGGACCCTGCTGATGCTGTTGGCGACGTTCCTGCTCGGGTGGGGCATCGTCGCTCCGATGGCAGGGTCCCACCTCATCCGTCGAATCGGGAGACTGCGCTCCGGGCCGGCCGGCTCACGCGACGCGGCCGGCGACGGCGCGGTGGTCAGTTTGGCCGCGCTGCTCGTCCTCATGCCCGGGCTAGTCAGCACGGCGCTGGGCCTGTTGCTGCTCATTCCGCCGGTGCGGTCGGCCGCCGGCCCCGGGCTGGGCGCCATGGCGGTGCGCACGCTGCGGCGCCGGGTGCCCGGAATCAGTTACGCCACCACCTTCCGCGCCGATCCCTATCCGGCCGGTCCTTACCCGGATGACGTCCGCGGCCAGGGCGACTACATCGACGGCGAGGTCATCGACGTCAAGGACGTCGAACCGGTGCGAACCCAGCGCTTCGACGGGCGCTGAGCCGGCGGGGCCGACCACAGTTGCCTTTGCACGTAGCTTTGGGCTGTGGCTGATGGTCCCCTTCCTCCTCAGGCCGTTTCACGGCCTGCATCGTCACGGCACGTGACCGATGGTCCCCTTCCTCCTCAGGCCGTTTCACGGCCTGCATCGTCACGGCACGTGACCGATGGTCCCCTTCCTCCTCAGGCCGTTTCGCGGCCTGCATCGTCACGGCACGTGACCGATGGTCCCCTTCCTCCTCAGGCCGTTTCGCGGCCTGCATCGTCAGGGCACGTGACCGATGGTCTCAATAGCCCGGTGACTCTGCTCGTCAACGGCCGGGTGCACAGCCCCTCGCACCCCGACGCGACCGCGATGGCGGTCCGCGGCGGCGTCATCGCCTGGCTGGGCAGCGACGAGGTGGGGCGCAGCATGTTTCCCGATGCCGACGTCGAAGACGTCGACGGCGGTTTCGTGGCGCCGGGATTCGTCGACAGCCACATTCACCTGACTGCGACCGGCCTGACACTGAGCGGGCTGGACCTGCGCCGGGCCGGCTCGCGCGCGCAATGCATTCAGATGGTCGCCGACTACGCCGCCGCCCACCCCGGCCAACCGGTATGGGGGCACGGGTGGGATGAAACCTCGTGGCCGGACAACACCCCGCCCGGCACCAGCGACCTCGACGCCGTTCTCGGCGACCGACCCGCCTACCTGGCACGCGTGGACGTGCACTCCGCGGCGGCCTCGACGGGCCTGCGACGCCTCGTCGCGGAACTTCCTTCGGCGCCCGGCTTCAGTGAGCAGCGGCCCCTTGCCGGCGACGCGCACCATCTGGTGCGCGCCGCCGCCCGCGCCCTGCTGACCCCCGAGCAGCTCGCCGATGCCCGCGCCGCGGCGCTCGAGGCCGCCGCGGCGGCTGGCATCGTCGCGGTGCACGAGTGCGCCGGTCCCCAGATCGGCGGGATCGACGACTGGTTGCAGCTGCGGTCTCTCGAGCACGGTGTCGAGGTGATCGGCTACTGGGGCGAGGCGGTGCGCACCCCGGCGCAGGCCCGCGAGCTGATGGCCGCGACCGGGGCGCGCGGCCTGGCCGGTGACCTGTTCGTCGACGGCGCGATCGGGTCGCGCACCGCCTGGTTGCACGAGCCCTACGCCGACGCGCCGGACCGCGCGGGCACCTGCTATCTGGACGCCGACGCCGTGGAGGCCCACGTGCGGGCGTGCACCGAGGCCGAGATCACCGCCGGGTTCCACGTCATCGGGGACGCCGCCGTCGCCACCGTCGTGGACGCCTTCGAGCGGGTCGCCGCGGACCTCGGGCCGGTCGCCGTCGCGCGTTGCGGGCACCGCCTCGAGCACGTCGAGATGATCGACGCCGAGCAGGCCACCAAACTGGGTCACTGGGGCGTCGTCGCCAGCGTGCAGCCCAATTTCGACGCCCTTTGGGGCGGCGCCGACGGCATGTACGCGCGCCGGCTCGGCGCCGAGCGGGGCAGTCGGCTCAACCCGTTTGCGCTGTTAGCATCCCAAGGCGTGCCCCTCGCGCTAGGTTCCGACGCCCCGGTGACGGCTTTCGACCCGTGGATGAGCGTGCGCGCGGCCGTCAACCATCGCACCGCGGGCAGCGCCGTCTCGGCGCGGGCCGCGTTTGCTGCGGCCACCCGCGGTGGCTGGCGCGGGGCCGGTGACCGCGACGGCAAGGCGGGCACCCTGACGCCGGGTGCGCCGGCGTCGTACGCCATCTGGGATGCCGGGGCGCTGGAGGTGCACGCCCCGCGCGACACCGTGCAGCGGTGGTCGACCGACCCGCGGTCCCGCGTGCCCGCGTTGCCGCGCCTGGGCCCGGACGACGCCCTGCCGCGGTGCCGGCGAACCGTGCATCGGGGCGCTGTCATCCATGGCTAGGCACTGGTCGGGCGGTGAGGAGCCCCCGGACCAAGACGAACCGGACCAAACCGCCGCCGCCGACCCGGTGGAGGAACGGCCCGACCCGATCAGCGACGACGCCGAATCCGAGCGCGACGACGAGCCCGCCGACGCGCACCCGAAACGGCCCCGCGAGCGCGCGCGGCTGACCGACCGACTGGGGACCGTGGCCCGCCGGGCGGCGACCGGGCTGGTGACCGCGGTGATCGCGAGGCTGCCCGCCGCCCAGGCCGCACTGCTGCCCCGGCTGACCCGGCTGATCTGCGCCGTGGTGGGCGGCCTGCTGCTGTGCGCCAGCTTCCCGACTCTGAACTGGTGGTGGGCTGCCGTGATTGCCGCGGCGCTGCTGGCGTGGGTGCTGACCGATCCCGCGACGACGCCGGCGGGCGGGCTGGGCTACGCGTTCCTGTTCGGCCTGGCCTTCTACCTGCCGCTGTTGCCGTGGGTCGGGCTCCTGGTCGGTTCCGTGCCGTGGGTCGCCCTGTCGGCCGTGTCGGCGCTGTTTCCCGCCGCCTTCGGTCTGTGCGCCGTCGTCGTGCGCCGGCTGCCCGCCTGGCCCATCTGGTTCGCGCTGCTGTGGGCCGCACAGGAATGGCTGAAGTCGGTCTTCCCGTTCGGCGGCTTCCCCTGGGGCTCCGTGGCGTTCGGCCAGACGCACGGACCGTTCCTGCCGCTGGTTCAGCTCGGCGGCGTCGCGCTGCTGTCCATGGCCATCATGCTGGTGGGTTTCAGCGCGACCGCCATCGCGCGGGAGATCGTGAAGTGGTGGCGCGCGGGCCACCCGGTGCGCGGCGCGGCCGAGGGAGCGGAAACCGAGCCGCCGCCGCCCGCGGTGGTGCTGCCCGGCGTCTGCATCTGCCTGGTGCTGTTCGCGTCGGCCATGGTCTGGCCGCAGGTGCGGCACGCCGGCACCGGCTCGGGAGGCGAGCCGTCCGTGACCGTCGCCGCGGTGCAAGGCAATGTGCCGCGGCTGGGTTTCGAGTTCAACGAGCAGCGACGGGCGGTGCTGGACAACCATGTCCGCGAGACGCTGGCGCTGGCCGACGACGTGCGCGCCGGGGCCGCGCCGCAACCGCAATTCGTGATCTGGCCGGAGGACTCATCCGACATCGACCCGCTGGTGAACCCGGACGCCGCGCTGGAGATATCGCAGGCCGCGGCCGCGATCGGCGCCCCGATCCTGATCGGCAGCGTGCTCGAAGTCCCCGGACGCCCCCCGGAGGATCCGCACTACACGAACACGATGATCGTGTGGAACCCGGCCACCGGCCCGGCCGAACGCCACGACAAGGAAATCGTCCAGCCGTTCGGCGAGTACCTGCCGATGCCCTGGCTGTTCAAGCATCTGTCCGGGTACGCCGGCCGCGCCGGGAGCATGGTGCCCCGGCCGGGCAGTGACGTCGTGCACATGGCGGGGGTCCCCGTCGGGGTCGCGACGTGCTGGGAAGTGATCTTCGACCGCGTCCCGCGGCACGCGGTCCTGGGCGGCGCCCAGCTGCTGACGGTGCCGGCCAACAACGCCACCTTCAACAAGACGATGAGCGAACAGCAGCTGGCGTTCGCCAAGGTCAGGGCCGTCGAACACGACCGATACGTGGTGGTCGCGGGCACGACGGGGATCAGCGCCGTGATCGCCCCCGACGGCGGCGAGTTGGCGCGTACCGACTTCTTCCAGCCCGCCTACCTGGACATGCCGGTGCGCCTCAAGACCAAGTTGACGCCGGCAACCCGCTGGGCGCCGCTGTTGCAGTGGATCATGGCGGCAGCGGCCGGGGCGGTCATTTTGGCAGGGATACGGCACAATGGATGGTTCCCGCGTCCGAGTCGTCTCAGGACCAGGTCCTCGGGTCGATCGGCACGTCCTTCCAAAACGGCCGGTGCGACCCCGGGCACATCCCCGCCCGACGAGCACGACTCAGACACCGCGCCCGACGAGGGCGGGGATCGCACGCCGGCAGACAACGGCGGGTGACGACACTCCGTCCCACCCGGGGACGGCCGACTTGCTTTCAATTCGGGCGACACAGAGGAGCTACATGACCACCGGCCAGCCGGCGCCCCACGCCCCGGGCAATCGTCCCAGCCAGCGCGTCTTGGTGATCATCCCGACCTACAACGAGCTGGAGAACCTGCCGGTGATCCACCGGCGGCTCAAGGACGCGTGCCCGCACGTGCACCTGCTCATCGTGGACGACAGCAGCCCCGACGGCACCGGCCAGCTGGCCGAGGAACTGGCCGCGGCCGACGCCGGTCGCACGCACGTCATGCACCGCACCGCCAAGGACGGCCTGGGCGCGGCGTACCTGGCGGGCTTCGCCTGGGGACTGAGCCGTGACTACTCGGTGCTCGTCGAAATGGATGCCGACGGCAGCCACGCCCCCGAACAGCTGCACCGCCTGCTGGACGCGGTCGACGGCGGCGCCGATCTGGCCATCGGCTCGCGCTACGTCGACGGCGGGACGGTGCGCAACTGGCCCTGGCGGCGGTGGGCGCTGTCCTGGACCGCCAACACCTACGCGCGGCTGGCGCTGGGCATCGGGGTGCACGACATCACCGCCGGCTACCGCGCCTACCGGCGCGAGGTCCTCGAGGCGATCGACCTCGACGGCGTCGACTCCAAGGGCTACTGCTTCCAGATCGACCTGACGTGGCGGACCATCTGCAACGGGTTCACCATCGTCGAGGCGCCCATCACGTTCACCGAACGCGAGCTCGGCGTGTCCAAGATGAGCGGATCCAACATCCGCGAAGCCCTGGTCAAAGTGACCCGATGGGGCATTCAGGGCCGCCGGTCGGGCGCGCGGGCCACCAGGGCGGACAACCGCAGCTAAACCGCGCGGTCAGCCCCGTCGACGGGTCTTGATGATCTCGAGGCGCTCCTTGAGCAGCTCTTCGAGTTCTTCGACCGAGCGGCGCTCCAGCAGCATGTCCCAGTGCGTGCGCGGCGGCTTCACCTTCTTGGGCTCGGGCAGGTCGCCCTCGATCAGGGTGCCTTCCAGCCCGTTGCGGCACAGCCAGGTGCCGGGGATTTCGGCGTCGTCGGCGAAGGGGACCTCGAACTCCTCGCCGTTCTCGGTGCGGTACTTCGCGAGCTGGCGCGGCGCCAGGTCATGGTTGCGGTCGGTCTCGTAGCTCACGGCTCCGAGGCGACTGCCTCTCAGTACGCGATCAGCCATGGGTGCTACTCCTTTAAGTCGTTTCGGAGCCCTGCGGCCCCCTGTGGTGCAATTCTCTCTCGATTAGCAACGCTGTGGCGATCTGCGCAGTTCCCGGCGTACAGCCGGCGTACGCGACGCGACCTTCAATGATACCGGGATCGCAGGAGATCCCCGACTAAAGTCGGCAGGCGTGAGTCGCCGTACCCACCCGCAGCCCTGCCGCTGGTGCGGTCGAGACGTCGCCGACGTGGGGATGGGCCGCCGCCGCCAGTACTGCCGGCAGTCGTGCCGGCAGCGGGCCTACGAGCAACGTGCCTCGTTGAACCGGCACGGCGCTGCGGCGGTGCCCGACGACGCGGTGGTGCTGTCGGCCGACGACGCGGCCGACCTCTCCGACCGCGTCTACCAGGTGCGGTGCGCCGCAGAGGATGTCGCCACCGCCCTCGAGGAAGGCGCCGAGGCCACCGAACTGCGCCAGTTATGCGACGCGCTGATCCACGCGGCCCGCGCCGCCGACGGCTGGCGCCGAGCGGGTGTCTGACACTGCGCCTGACCACCGACTATGGCTAGACGGGTACAGTCTCGCCATGGACCACGGGCCACGTCTGCAGCGGGCCGTGGTCCATCGAGTTCACCGGGCTGGGCGCGGCGCACCTCGCCTGAGCGGGCGCCGCACCTGTCCAAGCCGGTCCTCCTGTAGCAATCGGGAGCAGCGGACGTTTTGAAATCCAGTCGGAGTTGGCCATACTCACCAGCAACATTCTTGGGTCGGAAAGCTGCACGACGCTGGTCGAACGAAACACGGCGTCGCCTCGTGCAGCGAATCCCGTGAATCGGCGACAACCGCAGCCGGCGGGACAAGACGGCCAGACATTAGGTGAGGGTTAGGGCGAGGTTTAGTGATGGTGGACCAACTCCAGC
This sequence comes from Mycobacterium paraintracellulare, assembly GCF_000276825.1. NCBI lineage: Bacteria > Bacillati > Actinomycetota > Actinomycetes > Mycobacteriales > Mycobacteriaceae > Mycobacterium > Mycobacterium paraintracellulare. The sequence goes on from NC_016948.1 coordinate 2,437,995, forward strand.
ATGCGACCGAGGCGCTGCGGAAAGCGCTGGTCCAGGTTGAACGCCTGAAGCGCACCAATCGCGCGCTACTGGAGCGGTCAAGCGAGCCGATCGCGATCGTCGGCATGTCCTGCCGCTTTCCCGGCGGCGTCGACAGCCCCGAGTCGCTGTGGCAAATGGTGGCCGACGGCCGCGACGTGATCTCGGAGTTTCCCGCCGACCGAGGATGGGACCTCGGGGCGCTGTACGACCCCGATCCCGACGCCCGCCACAAGTGCTATGTGAACGCCGGCGGTTTCGTCGACGGTGTCGCGGATTTCGATCCGGCCTTCTTCGGCATCGCGCCCAGTGAAGCCCTGGCGATGGATCCCCAGCACCGGATGTTGCTGGAGCTGTCCTGGGAAGCGTTGGAGCGGGCCGGGATTGACCCCAGCGGCCTGCGTGGCAGCGCCACCGGGGTGTTCGCGGGGCTCATCGTGCAGGGCTACGGCATGCTCGCCGAGGAGATCGAGGGCTACCGGTTGACCGGCATGACCTCGAGTGTGGCCTCGGGGCGGGTGTCGTATGTGCTGGGGCTGGAGGGTCCGGCGGTGTCGGTGGACACGGCGTGCTCGTCGTCGTTGGTGGCGTTGCACATGGCGGTGCAGTCGCTGCGTTCGGGGGAGTGCGATCTGGCGCTGGCCGGCGGCGCGACCGTCAACGCCACGCCGACGGTCTTTGTCGAATTCAGCCGGCACCGGGGACTGGCACCCGACGGGCGATGCAAGGCGTACGCCGGCGCGGCCGACGGCGTCGGCTGGTCGGAGGGCGGGGCGATCCTGGTCGTCGAGCGGCTGTCGGATGCGCAGCGGTTGGGTCATCCGGTGTTGGCGGTGGTGCGGGGTTCGGCGGTCAATCAGGATGGTGCCTCCAATGGGTTGACCGCGCCCAATGGTCCCTCGCAGCAGCGGGTGGTGCGTGCGGCGTTGGCCAATGCGGGGTTGTCGGCGGCCGAGGTGGATGTGGTCGAGGGGCATGGCACCGGGACGACGTTGGGTGATCCGATCGAGGCGCAGGCGTTGTTGGCGACTTATGGGCAGGATCGGGGTACTAGCGGGCCGTTGTGGTTGGGGTCGATCAAGTCGAACATGGGTCACACGCAGGCCGCCGCGGGTGTGGCGGGTGTGATCAAGATGGTGCAGGCCATGCGCCATGAAACGCTGCCCGCGACACTGCATGTCGATGAGCCCAGCCCGCATGTGGATTGGTCGGCGGGTGCGGTGTCGTTGCTGACCGAGGCCCAGCCCTGGGGTGCGGATCGTCCGCGGCGGGCGGGGGTGTCGTCGTTTGGCATCAGCGGCACCAACGCCCACGTGATCATCGAGGCCGCACCCGCCGAAACCGTTGAGGTCACCGAGCGCCCCACGGTGCCCACGGTGCCCGCGGTGCCGTGGGCGTTGTCGGCGAAATCGGCCAGGGCGCTGGCGGCCCAGGCGGCGCGGCTGGCCGAATACCTGCGTGCCCACGACGAATTGGACGTCGCGGACGTGGGATGGACGCTGGCCGGTCGCGCGACGTTCGAGCATCGGGCCGTCATCGTCGCCGACGACCGGGACCGGTTGCTGGCCGGGCTGGACGAGCTGGCCAACGATGACCCGACCGGGACCGTCCTGCGGGGCATCGCGACGCCGGCGGGCAAGACCGTGTTCGTCTTCCCCGGACAGGGCTCCCAATGGCTGGGCATGGGCATCGAACTGCTCGATACCGCACCGGTATTCGCACAACAGATCCAGGCGTGCGAAGAGGCGTTCTCCGAATTCGTCGACTGGTCGCTGATCGACGTGCTGCGCGGCGCACCCGGCGCACCGGGAATGGATCGCGTCGACGTGGTGCAGCCGGTGCTCTTCGCGGTGATGGTGTCGCTGGCCGAGCTGTGGAAATCGGTCGGGGTTAGCCCGGACGCGGTGATCGGCCACTCGCAAGGCGAAATCGCCGCGGCCTACGTCGCCGGAGCCTTGTCGTTGCGAGACGCCGCCCGGGTGGTCACGCTGCGCAGCAAGCTGCTGCGCTCGCTGGCCGGCCCCGGGGGCATGCTGTCGATCGCCTGCAGCACCGAGCGGGCCCGGGAGTTGTTGGCGCCCTATGGTAGTCGGGTCAGCATCGCCGCCGTCAACGGCCGGTCGGCGGTCGTGGTGTCGGGCGACGTGGCCGCGCTCGACGAACTCGTCGGGTTCTGCGCCGACCTCGAACTGCGGACCCGGCGCATCGACGTGGACTACGCCTCGCACTCGGTGGAGGTCGAGGCGATCCGCGACGACCTCGCCCAGGCGCTGTCCGGCATCGAGCCGCGTTCCTCGCGCATCGCCTTCTTTTCCACCGTGACCGGAAACCGCCTGGACACAGCGGGTTTGGACGCCGACTACTGGTATCGCAACATCCGGCAGACCGTGCAGTTCGACCAGGCCGTGCGGAGCGCGAGCGAGCACGGATACCGGACGTTCATCGAATCCAGCCCGCACCCGGCCCTGGTCGCGGGCATCGAGGACACCGCCAACCACCATGCCGGCCGCGACGCCGAGGCCTCCGAAGCCAAGGTCATTCCGACCCTGGGCCGCGACGACGGCGGGCTCGACCGATTCCTGACGTCCGCTGCCACCGCGTTCGTCGCGGGAGTGAGCGTGGGTTGGCGTGGTGTGCTGGACGGGGCCGGCTTCGTCGAGCTGCCCACGTATGCCTTTGACCGCCGGCGGTTTTGGCTGTCCGGCGAAGGAGCCGCGGCCGACGCCACCGGCCTGGGCCTGGGAGCCAGCGAGCACCCGCTGCTGAGCGCAGTGGTCGAACTGCCGTCCTCGGGCGGGGTCGTGCTGACGGGCCGCCTGTCGCCCAGCCTGCAGGGCTGGCTGACCGACCACGCCGTGTCCGGTGCGGTCGTGTTCCCCGGGGCCGGCTTTGTGGAATTGGCGATCCGCGCCGGCGACGAAGTCGGGTGTTCGACGGTCGACGAACTGACCCTGCAGGCGCCATTGATGTTGCCCGCCAAGGGCTCCGGAGCGGGATCGGTGGCCGTGCAGGTCGTGGTGGGTCCGGCCGCGGAAACCGGTCAGCGCGTCGTGTCGATCTTCTCGCGGCCGGACACCGGTTCGGGCTGGGTATGCCACGCCGAGGGAACACTGAGCACCGGCTCGGTCGAGCCGGGCGCGGACCTGTCGGCCTGGCCGCCGGCGGGCGCCGTCGCGGTCGACCCGGCCGACGGTTACGAGCAATTGGCCACCCGCGGTTACGGTTACGGCCCGGCGTTCCAGGGCCTGACCGCGGCCTGGGTGCGCGGCGACGAGATCTTCGCCGAGGTGCGGCTGCCCGACGCCGCCGGGAGCGTCAATGGGTTCGGCGTTCACCCGGCGCTGCTGGACGCGGCCATGCACGCGCTGGTCATCGGGCACCAAATGGCCGACCACACCGACGAAGTGGTGTTGCCGTTCTCCTGGCAGGGCGTATCGCTGCACGCCGCGGGCGCGTCGGCGGTGCGCGCACGGATCGCGCCGGCCGCGGCCAGTGCGGTGTCGATCGAACTGGCCGACGGCCTCGGATTGCCGGTGCTGTCGGTGCGCGCGATGGTGGCGCGCTCGGTGAGCGAGCGGCAGCTGCGCGCGGCGGTGTCGGCCTCGGGTCCCGACCGGCTCTTCGAGGTGGAGTGGTCGCCGGCGACCGCCGGCGCGGGCGAGACGCCCCCGCACGAAGTCTTCGAATCCCTTGCGGCCGAGGAAGACCCGGTCACGGGATCGTATCGTCGCACGCATGAGGCCCTGGCCGCCGTGCGGTCGTGGCTGTCCGAGCACGACTCCGGGGTGCTGGTCGTCGCGACGCGCGGCGCGATGGGACTGGCGGGGGAGGACGTCCCCGACCTGGCCGGCGCGGCGGTGTGGGGGCTGGTCCGGTCGGCGCAGACCGAGCATCCCGGCCGGATCGTGCTGGTGGATTCCGATGTCGCGCTGGACGATAGCGCGATAGCGACCGCTCTCGCCGTCGGCGAGCCGCAGGTGCTGCTGCGCGACGGCAAGGCCCACACCGCACGGGTGCGGGGCAGCCGTGCGGTCGACGGCATCATGACACCCCCGGAAAGCGGCCCCTGGCGGCTGGGCATCAGCAGCGCGGGCACCTTCGAAAACCTGCAACTCGAGCCGGTTCCCAACGCCGACGCTCCGCTGGAGCCGGGTCAGGTTCGGGTGGCCCTGCGCGCGATCGCCACCAACTTCCGCGACGTCATGATCACCCTGGGCATGTTCACCCACGAGGCGCTGCTCGGCGGCGAAGGCGCCGGAGTCGTGGTCGAGGTCGGACCGGGAGTCACCGAATTCGAGGTCGGCGATTCGGTGTACGGCTTCTTCCCCGACGGCAGCGGCACCCTGGTGCCCGGCGACGTCCGTCTGCTGCAGCGCAAGCCGGCCGACTGGTCCTACGCCGAAGCCGCCGGCATCTCAGCGGTTTTCACCACCGCCTACATGGCGTTCATCCACCTGGCCGAGGTCCAGCCCGGGCAGCGAGTGTTGGTGCACGCCGCCGCGGGTGGGGTCGGGATGGCCGCCGTCCAGCTCGCCCGGCACCTCGGCCTGGAGGTGTTCGCCACCGCGAGCCGCGGCAAATGGGACACGTTGCGGGCCATGGGCTTCGACGACGACCACATCTCGGACTCCCGCAGCCTCGAGTTCGAGGACAAGTTCCGCTCGGTCACCGGCGGGGCCGGCATGGACGTGGTGCTGGACTCGCTGGCCGGCGAATTCGTCGACGCCTCCCTGCGCCTGGTCGCCCCCGGCGGCATGTTCCTGGAAATGGGCAAGACCGACATCCGCGACCCGGGCGCAGTGGCCCAGGAATACCCGGGCGTCCGCTACCGCGCCTTCGACCTGTTCGAGCCCGGACGTCCCCGCATGCATCAGTGGATGATCGAGCTCGCCGGCCTGTTCGACGCCGGGGTCCTGAAACCGTTGCCGGTGACCACCTTTGACGTGCGGCGCGGTCGCGCGGCCTTGCGGTATCTGAGCCAGGCCCGCCACATCGGCAAGGTCGTCATGACTGTGCCTACCGGACCGGGTGCCGGCCTGGCCTCGGGCACCGTGCTGATCACCGGCGGGACCGGCATGGCGGGATCGACGCTGGCGCGTCACCTGGTGGCGCACCACGGCGTCGAGGACCTGGCGCTGCTGAGCCGGCGCGGACCGGACGCGCCGGGAGCCGCCGAGCTGATCGCCGAGCTGGAAGCGGCCGGCGCCCGGGCGCGAGTGATCGCCTGCGACGCGGCCGACCGGACGGCGCTGGCCGCGGTGATCACCGAACTCTCGGCGACTCGGCCCCTGTCCGGCGTGATCCACGCGGCCGGCGTGCTCGACGACGCGATGCTCACCTCGCTGACACCCGAGCGGATCGACGCGGTGCTGCGGGCCAAGATCGACGCGGCCTGGAATTTGCACGAACTGACCCGCGACCTGAATCTGTCGGCGTTCGTGATGTTTTCCTCGATGGCCGGGCTGGTGGGCTCGTCGGGCCAGGGCAACTACGGCGCCGCGAACTCGTTCCTCGACGCGCTGGCGGCGCATCGGCGCGCGCACCGGCTGCCGGCGATCTCGCTGGGCTGGGGCCTGTGGGACCAGGCCAGCGCCATGACCGGCGGGCTCGACGCCGCCGACCTCGCCCGGCTGGGCCGCGACGGGATCCTGGCGCTGTCCTCGGACGAGGCCATGGAACTGTTCGACACGGCATTGATCGTCGACGAACCCTTCCTGGCGCCCGCCCGCATCGATCTCGGCGCGCTGCGCGCCCACGCGGTCGCGGTGCCGCCGATGTTCACCGACCTGGTCAACGCGCCCACGCGGCGCCGGGTCGACGACTCGCTCGCGGCCGCGAAGTCCAAATCGGCTCTGGCGCATCGCCTCGACGGCCTGTCCGAGGCCGAGCAGCACGCCGTGCTGCTGGACCTCGTGCGCTCCCACATCGCCACCGTGCTGGGCAACACCTCCGCCGAGGCGATCGACCCGGACAAGGCGTTCCAGGAGTTGGGCTTCGACTCGCTGACCGCGGTCGAAATGCGCAACCGGCTCAAAACCGCGACGGGACTGGCGCTTTCGCCCACGCTGATATTCGACTACCCGACACCCAACGGCCTGGCCGGCTACATCCGCACCGAACTCGCCGGGGCCCCGCAGGAGATCAAGCACGCCCCGGTCGCGCGCGCCACCGAGGACGATCCGATCGTGATCGTCGGCATGGCGTGCCGCTATCCCGGCGGGGTGAATTCCCCCGAGGATCTGTGGCAGATGCTCACCGAGCGCCGCGACGTCCTCTCCGATTTCCCGACCGATCGCGGTTGGGATCTGGCCGGCGTGTACAACCCGGATCCCGACGTCCCGGGCACCTGCTACACCCGGACCGGCGGTTTCGTCGACGGTGTCGCGGATTTCGATCCGGCCTTCTTCGGCATCGCGCCGAGTGAGGCCCTGGCGATGGATCCGCAGCAACGCATGTTCCTCGAGCTGTCCTGGGAAGCCTTGGAGCGGGCGGGAATTGAACCCGGCGCGCTGCGTGGCAGCGCCACCGGCATGTTCGCCGGCGTGTACACGCAGGGCTACGGCATCGACGCCGCGCCCACCGCGGAGGGCTTCCGGCTGACCGGTCAGTCCTCGAGTGTGGCCTCGGGGCGGGTGTCGTATGTGCTGGGGCTGGAGGGTCCGGCGGTGTCGGTGGACACGGCGTGCTCGTCGTCGTTGGTGGCGTTGCACATGGCGGTGCAGTCGCTGCGTTCGGGGGAGTGCGATCTGGCGCTGGCCGGCGGCGTCACGGTCAACGCGACGCCCGACATCTTCGTCGAGTTCAGCCGCATGCGCGGGTTGTCCGTCGACGGCCGGTGCAAGGCGTACGCCGGCGCGGCCGACGGCACCGGATTCTCCGAGGGCGGCGGCATGCTCGTGGTGGAGCGGCTGTCGGATGCGCAGCGGTTGGGTCATCCGGTGTTGGCGGTGGTGCGGGGCTCGGCGATCAATCAGGACGGTGCCTCCAATGGGCTGACTGCGCCCAACGGTCCCTCGCAGCAGCGGGTGGTGCGTGCGGCGCTGGCCAACGCGGGCCTGGCCGCGTCGGAGGTCGACGTCGTGGAAGGGCACGGCACTGGGACCACGCTGGGTGATCCGATCGAGGCGCAGGCGTTGTTGGCCACGTACGGGCAGGATCGGGGTACTAGCGGGCCGTTGTGGTTGGGGTCGATCAAGTCGAACATGGGTCACACGCAGGCCGCCGCGGGTGTGGCGGGTGTGATCAAGATGGTGCAGGCCATGCGCCATGAAACGCTGCCCGCGACACTGCATGTCGATGAGCCCAGCCCGCATGTCGACTGGTCGGCGGGTGCGGTGTCGTTGCTCACCGAGGCCCAGCCGTGGGGTGCGGATCGTCCGCGGCGGGCCGGGGTGTCGTCGTTCGGCATCAGCGGCACCAACGCCCACGTGATCATCGAGGCCGCCCCCGCCGAAACCGTTCAGGTCACCGAGCGCCCCGAGGTGCCGGTCCTCCCGTGGGTGGTGTCGGCGAAATCGCCGTCGGCGTTGAGGTCTCAGGCTGCCCGGCTGGCGACCCATCTGCGCGCCCACCCGGATCTGGACGCCGTCGATGTGGGCTGGACGCTGGCGGGCCGGTCGACCTTCGAACAGCGGGCCGTCATCGTCGCCGACGACCGTGACCGCCTGCTGGCCGGGCTGGACGAGCTGGCCGCAGACGAACTGGCCCAATCAATCATTCGCGGGACGGCGGCGCCCGGCGGCAAGACCGTGTTCGTCTTCCCCGGTCAGGGCTCCCAACTACTCGGCATGGGTAGGGGATTGCACGACGCGTACCCGATGTTCGCCGAGGCCTTCGACGCCGTCCTGGCCGAACTGGACCAGCACCTGCTGCGCCCCCTGCGCGACGTCATCTGGGGCAGCGACGAAAGCCTGCTGAACACCACCGAATTCGCGCAGCCGGCGCTGTTCGCGGTGGAAGTCGCGCTGTTCCGGCTGCTCGAATCCTGGGGCATACACCCCGACTTCGTGATGGGCCATTCGATCGGCGAGCTGTCCGCCGCCCACGCCGCCGGCGTCCTGTCGCTGAAGAACGCCGCCGTCCTCGTCGCCGCCCGCGGCCGATTCATGCAGGCGCTGCCTTCGGGCGGGGCGATGGTCGCCGTGCAGGCCACCGAAGACGAGGTGCGGCCGCTGCTCGTGCCCTCCGAACAAGACAGCGTGGGCATCGCTGCCGTCAACGGGCCTGCCTCCGTGGTGATTTCGGGAACGCAAGGCGCGGTGACCGCGATCGCGGACCAGCTCCGCGCCGAGGGCCGCCGCGTCCATCAACTCGCCGTCTCGCACGCGTTCCACTCCCCGTTGATGGACGCCATGATCGACGAATTCGGCACCGTGGCGGCGGGACTGACCATCGGCAAGCCGACCATCCCGATCGTGTCCAACGTGACCGGCGGGCTGGCCACCGATGACTTCGGAACCGCGGCGTACTGGAAGCGGCACGTCCGCGAGGCGGTGCGATTCGCCGACAGCGTCCGATTCGTCCATGCGGCTGGCGGCAACCGATTCCTCGAAGTCGGCCCGAGCAGCGGTCTGACGGCGTCGATCGAGGAAACGCTGGCCGACAACCCGGTGACGACGATGTCCGCGCTCCGCAAGGACCGGCCGGAGCCGACGGCCCTGGTCAACGCCGTCGCGCACGGGTTCGTCGCCGGCATGGCGGTGGACTGGCGCGGCGCCATCGGCACGGCGAATCTCGTCGAACTGCCCACGTATGCCTTTGATCGGCGGCGCTTTTGGCTCTCGCGCGACGATGCCCCCGCCGATGCCGCGGGTCTGGGCCTGGCCCCCGGCGAACACGCCCTGCTGGGCGCGGTGGTCGAACTGCCGGCGTCGGGTGGGGTGGTGTTGACCGGTCGGTTGTCGCCGGGTACGCAAGGCTGGCTGGCCGATCATGCCGTCGGCGGTGTCGTGCTGTTCCCGGGTGCGGGATTCGTCGAGTTGGCCATCCGCGCCGGCGACGAGGTGGGCTGCGGAATCCTCGACGAGTTGAATCTGGCCGCGCCGCTGGTGCTCCCGGCCGGTGGCTCGGTCGCGGTTCAGGTCGTGGTCGGTGGCCCGGACGACTCGGGTGCGCGCGCGGTGTCGGTGTTCTCACGCGCCGAAGCGGGCTCGGGCTGGTCGTTGCACGCCGAAGGCGTGCTGCGCGCGGGGTCGGTGGAGCCGGGCGCGGACCTGTCCGCGTGGCCGCCCGTGGGTGCGGTCCCGGTGGAGGTCGGCGACGGGTACGAGCAACTGGCCGAGCGTGGTTACGGGTACGGGCCCGCGTTCCGTGGCCTGACCTCGATGTGGCGCCGTGGCGACGAAATCTTCGCCGAAGTGACCCTGCCGTCCGACGCCGGGGTGTCGGTGAGCGGGTTCGGGGTCCACCCGGTGCTGCTGGACGCGGCGCTGCACGCGGTCATCTTGTCGTCCGAGAGCGACGAGCTCGCCCCGGGTTCGATACTGGTGCCGTTCTCCTGGCAGCAGGTGTCGTTGCACGCCGCGGGGGCGGCGGCGGTGCGCGCCCGGATCATGCCCGTGGGCGCCTCGGCGGTATCGATCGAACTGGCCGATGGGCTCGGACTGCCGGTGCTCTCGGTGGCATCGATGGTGGCCCGTCCGGTGACCGATCAGCAGCTCCTGGCCGCGGTGTCTAACTCGGGACCGGACCGGCTCTTCGAGCTGATTTGGTCCGCTCAGCCGACATCGACGGTGCAGCCGGTGTCGGTAAGCGCTTGGGGTGCACCGGAATCCGCGGAATCCGACAACGGCGAGGCCGGACTATCCGTGGTGCTGTTCGAATCGGAGCCGGTGTCGGGCGACGTGATCACCGAGGTGTACGCGGCGACGCGAGCGGTGCTGCCGGTGCTGCAGTCCTGGTTGTCCCGCGACGTCACGGGGACGCTGGTGGTGGCGACCCGGGGCGCGATGACGTTGCCCGGGGAGGACGTCACCGATTTGGCCGGCGCGGCGGTGTGGGGCCTGGTGCGGTCGGCGCAGACCGAACACCCCGGCCGCATCGTGCTCGTCGACACGGACGCGCCGCTGGATCCCGACGCGATCGCCGCCGTGTTGGCGGTCGGCGAGCCGCAGGCGTTGCGGCGCAACGGGATGGTCTACACCGCGCGGGTGCTCGGCAGCCGCGCGGTCGGCGGCCTGCTGACGCCGCCCGAGCAGGGCCCGTGGCGGTTGGGCATGAGCAGCTACGGCACGATCGAGAATCTGCGGATAGAGCGGATTCCCGACGCCGACGCGCCGCTGGGACCCGGGCAGGTGCGGGTGGCGCTGTCGGCCATCGCCGCCAACTTCCGTGACGTCATGATCGCGTTGGGCCTGTATCCCGACCCGGACGCGATCATGGGCATCGAGGCAGCCGGCGTGATCACCGAAACCGCCTCGCAGGACGGGCGTTTCGAGGTCGGCGACCGCGTCATGGGGCTGTTCCCTGACGGCACCGGAACGATCGCCAAAACCGACGAGCGCCTGCTTGTCAAGGTGCCGGCGGGATGGTCACACACCGCCGCGGCGACTGCTTCGGTGGTGTTCGCCACGGCGCGCTACGCCCTGGTGGATCTGGCCGCCGCGAAGCCCGGTCAGCGGGTGCTGGTGCACGCCGCCGCCGGCGGGGTAGGAATGGCCGCGGTCCAGCTGGCCCGCCAGATCGGGCTGGAAGTGTTCGCGACGGCAAGCCGTGGCAAGTGGGACACGCTGCGGGCCATGGGGTTCGACGACGACCACATCGGAGATTCGCGCAGCCTTGAGTTCGAGGACAAGTTCCGCGCGGTCACCGGCAGGACCGGCACGGCCGGGATGGATATCGTGCTCGACTCGCTGTCCGGCGAATTCGTGGACGCCTCCCTGCGGCTGGTCGCGCCGGGCGGGGTGTTCCTGGAGATGGGCAAGACCGACATCCGCGACCCCGAGGTCGTCGCGCGCGACCACTCCGGGGTGCGTTACCGCGCCTTCGATCTCTTCGAAGCCGGACCGGACCGCATCGCCCAGATGCTCGACGAGCTGGCCGCCATGTTCGCCGAAGACGTGTTGAGGCCGCTGCCGGTGACCCGATTCGACGTGCGCCGTGCGCCCGCCGCGCTGCGCTATCTGAGCCAGGCCCGCCACGTCGGCAAGGTCGTCATGACCATGCCGGACGCGTGGACGGCGGGCACCGTGTTGATCACCGGCGCCACCGGGATGGCCGGTTCGGCGGTCGCGCGGCACGTCGTGACCCGCCACGGCGCGCGGAACGTGGTGTTGGTCAGCCGGCGCGGTCTTGATGCGCCGGGGGCGGCGGAGCTCGTGGCCGAGCTGAGGGCGGCCGGCGCGCACGCGGAGGCGGTGGCCTGCGATGCCGCCGACCGCGAGGCCTTGGCCAAGGTGATCGCCGACATCCCGATGCAACGCCCGCTGACGGGGGTGATCCATGCCGCCGGCGTCTTGGACGACGCGGTGGTGACGTCGCTGAATCCCGAGCGGATGGCCGCGGTGCTGCGTTCCAAGGTCGATGCGGCATGGAACTTGCACGAGTTGACCCGCGACCTGGATGTGTCGGCCTTCGTGATGTTTTCGTCGATCGCCGGCCTGGCGGGCGCCTCGGGACAGGCCAACTACGCCGCCGGCAACTCGTTCCTGGACGGGTTGGCCGCGCATCGACGCGCCCACGGCCTGCCGGCGATCTCGTTGGGCTGGGGGCTGTGGGATCAGGCCAGCGCCATGACCGGCGGGCTGGGCGCCGCCGACCTCGCCCGGTTCGGCCGGGACGGGATCGTCGCGATGTCCTCGGAGCAGGCGCTGGAGCTGATGGACACCGCGCTCATCGTCGACGAGCCGTTCATGCTGCCCGCCCACATCGACCTCGCGGCGCTGCGGGTCAAGTTCGACTCGGGCACGCTGCCGCCCATGTTCGTCGATCTGATCAACGCGCCGACGCGACGCCAGGTCGACGACTCGCTGGCCGCCGCCAAGTCGAAATCCGCTCTGCTGCAACGCCTCGAGGGGCTCCCCGAGGACGAGCAGCAGGCGATACTGCTGGACTTGGTGCGTTCGCACATCGCCACCGTGCTCGGCAGCTCCAGCCCGGAGGCGATCCACCCGGACCGGGCGTTCCAGGAGCTTGGCTTCGACTCCCTGACCGCAGTCGAGATGCGCAACCGGCTCAAAGCCGCGACCGGGCTGGCGCTTTCACCCACGCTCATCTTCGACTATCCGAACTCCGCGGCGCTGGCGGGCTACATGCACCGAGAACTCGTGGGGGCGTCGGAACAAACCCCGGGGGGCGCGGCGCCGGGCGAAGCCGAGATCCAGCGCGTCGTCGGGTCGATTCCGGTCAAGCGGCTCCGACAGGCCGGCGTGTTGGAACTGCTACTGGCGCTGGCCGACGAATCCAACGGCAACGCGCAGTCCGCGGCGCCGGCGACCACCGAAAAGGACATCGCCGACATGGACCTCGATGACCTGGTCAACGCGGCGCTGCTGGACGACGACGACTAGCCACCTATGACCACCAAAGGCATTCAGTGAGAATTGCTGTCACCGGGGCCAGCGGAGTGCTCGGCCGCGGACTCGCCATGCGGCTGCTCACCCAGGGCCACGATGTCGTCGGCCTTGCCCGCCACCGCCCCGAAAGCTGGCCGAGCGCAGCCGACTTCGTCGACGCCGACATCCGTGATGCCGCCGCGGTCAAGCGCGCCCTGGCGGGCGCGGAAGTGGTTGCGCACTGCGCGTGGGCGAACACTCCCGGACCAGACGAACGGATCGGTCACGAGGTCAACATCGACGGCGCCCGCAACGTGCTCGACGCGATGGTCGAGACCGGGTCCAGGAGAATCGTTTTCGCGTCTTCGGCGCACGTCTACGGCGGCGGCGGTGCGCCCAAGGCCGAACACGATGCCTTGACCCCGGTCACCGTCGACGGCCAACTCAACGCCCAGGTCGAACGCATGGTCGCGGGAGCGGGCACGGAATGGGTCGCGATCCGCTCCGCGCTGATTCTCGGCCGAAGCGTCGACAACTGGGTGCGCCGGATGCTGGCGCTACCGGTGTTTCCCGCCCGGTCCAGCGATCACCGCATGCAAGTCGTCCATCTCGACGACGCGCTTCGGCTGTTCAACCAGGCAATCGTGGACGGTGGAATCGACAGCGGCCCGGTCAATCTCGCCGCTGCCGGACAGGTGACCTTGCGGCAGATCGCCGCCGCTCTCGGGCGCCCGGTCGTGAGGCTGGGCTTCGAGCCGGGCGAACTGCAACGGGCGCATTGCGCCCCGCTCATGGATCTCTCGCGATTGCAGCACGAGTGGGGATTTCGGCCCGCGTGGGAATCCGCCGAATGCATCGACGATTTCGCGCTGGCCGTGCGCGGCCGGGTCACCGTGGGCAAGCGGGTGATATCGCTGCCCTGGCGCCTGGCCACCATCCAGGACCTACCCTCGGTCGACGCGCCGAGCGACGACGGCGTCAAGCCGAATTTGGCGGGCGCAGCGGGGGATAACGGGGAATTCGACACACCGATCGACCCGCGCTTTCCGACGTTTTTGGCCACGAACCTGTCGGAGGCACTACCCGGCCCGTTCTCGCCGGCGTCGGCGTCGGCGACGGTCCGGGGACTGCGGGCCAGCGCGGTGTGCGTTGCCGAGCGGTTGCGCCCGGGGGGCACGATCCAGCGCGAAATCGCGATGCGCATGGTCGCGGTGTTCGCCCACCGCCTGTACGGCGCGATCACGACCGCGCATTTCATGGCCGAGACGGTGCCTTTCGTGAAGCCCACGACGGTGGTGAGCAACAGCGGATTTTTCGGCCCCAGCATGGCCGCCCTGCCGATCTTCGGTGAGGAACATCCGCACTCCGACACCGATCGAATCCGCAAGCGACTGCGCACCGTCCGCAACATCGGGGTATTCGGCGTCAACCTGATCGGCCTGTCGGCCGGCGCGCCCCTGGACACCCGCGAATTCGTTGCCGACGTCGATCGCCTGGAACGCCTGACCGAAGGTGACCTCGCCGGAATCGACGATCGCCGCCTGCTGAGCCTGATCTTTCTGGCGCGGGACCAGGTGGTGCACGGCTGGGTGCTGGCCGCCGGCTCATTCCTGCTGTGCGCGGCGTTCAACGTGCTGCTGCGTGGTCTGTGCGGGCGGGACGTCGCCGCCCCCGGTGGGCCCGAATTGGTCAGCGCGCGTTCGGTCGAGGCGATGCAGCGGTTGGTGGTTGCCGCGCAGCGCGATCCGAAAGTGACGGCGCTACTGGCAGAACCGGGGGACCGGCTGGACAAGCTGGCCGTCGAGGCACCGGAATTCCATGCCGCGCTGCTGGCCGAGCTGGCGCTCATCGGCCACCGTGGGCCCGCCGAGCTCGAGATGCTGTCAACCAGCTACGCCGACGACCCCGAGCTGCTGGTCCGGATGGTGACCAGGGCGATGAGCGCGCCGTCGGCGCAGCAACCCCAGCGCCCCCAGATTCCGTTGCACGCCAAGCCAATTGCGGTGCTGGCCACCCAGCAACTGCGCGACCGTGAGGTCCGCCGCGACAAGGTGGTGCGGGCCAACTGGGTTCTGCGCACGCTGCTGCGCGAGTACGGGCGCAGGGCGGTCGAGTCGGGCGTCTTCGAAGCCGCCGATGATGTCTTCTATCTGCTCGTCGACGAACTGGATGCCCTGCCGGCGGATGTGGGCGCGCTAGTGGCCCGGCGCCGGGCCGAGCAACGCCGGCTGGTCGCGGTGGCGCCGCCGACGGTGTTCAGCGGAAGCTGGCAGCCAACCGCGCCCTCGTCGCCCGCCCTGGCCGGCGGGGACACCCTGCGCGGGGTCGGGGTGTGCGGCGGGCGGGTGCGCGGCCGGGTACGCATCGTGCGCCCCGACACCATCGACGACCTGCAGCCCGGCGAGATCCTCGTCGCCGAGGTCACCGACGTCGGATACACGGCGGCGTTCTGTTACGCCGCCGCCGTCGTGACCGAACTGGGCGGCCCGATGTCCCACGCCGCGGTGGTGGCCCGCGAATTCGGCTTCCCCTGTGTCGTCGACGTTCAGGGGGCGACCAAGTCGTTGCCACCGGGCGCCCTGGTCGAGGTCGACGGCGCGACGGGCGAAATCCACGTCCTGGAGCTGGCCGCGGACGACGCGCTGAGCTAGTCGAATTCCATCTCCAGACCGACCGGCCCGCTCAGTCCCAGCATCGGTTTCCACTGCGCCGTCGCCACGCGCCGCGGGTTGGTCATGCGCCGGGCGAGGACTTTGAGCGCTCCGGCGAGTTCCGTTCGGGCGAGGTTCGCGCCCAGGCAATAGTGGGCACCGCCGCCGAACGTCAGAATGGGCGGCGGGTCCTCGCGGGTGATGTCGAACCTGCCCGGGTGCGCATAGACCTCCGGATCGCAGTTGGCGGCAAAGGTATTCACTGAAATGAAGGTGCCGGCCGGAAAGGTGTAATCGGCGAATGTGACATCGTCGAGGACGGTGCGCAGGGTGGTACAGACCGCGGGCGAATGGCGCATGCATTCCTCGACGGCCGGCATCGCGAGGTTGGGGTTTTTGCGGAGCATCGCCAGTTGCTCGGGGTGATCGCACAGCGCGTGCATGCACGCGGCCAGCTGATTGCGGGTGGTGTCGGTGCCGGCGGACAGGATGCTGAACGCCAGCATGCGCATCTCCGCGTTGCTCAGCCGGTCGCCGTCGTCCTGCGCGCGGATCAGTTCGGAGATCAAGTCGTCGGTCAACCGGCTCCGCCGTTCGGCGATCATGTCGTCGATGTAGGCGTCGAACTCGTCCCACGCCCGCATCACGATGTGCTGCTCGTTCGCCAGGTCGGAGTCGAACCGCACGATCTTGAAAATGTCCTCCGCCCATAGGGAAAACTGCTCCCAGTCCTCAGGTGGTGCGCCCAACAACGCGCAGATGATCGGGATCGGGTAGGGCCGGGCGATGTCGGCGACGAAGTCGCAGCGGCCGGCCCCGGCGACCTGATCGATCAAATCGTTGATCACCCTGTCGATGGTGTCTTCCATGCGCGCGGACGCCCGCGGCGTGAAGGCCCTGGACACCAGACCGCGCAGGCGCCGATGTTCCTCGCCTTCCATGCCGAGGATGGTGCCCAGCACCCGGTCATAGAGCGGGCCGGAGGTTATCCCGCGAGCCGTCATGTGCATGCCGGGCGGGAAGACGAACCGGGGATCGCGAAGTATCCCTCGGGCGAGTTCGTAGCCGAGCACCTCGGGTCCCAAC
This sequence comes from Mycobacterium paraintracellulare, assembly GCF_000276825.1. Classification (NCBI taxonomy): domain Bacteria; kingdom Bacillati; phylum Actinomycetota; class Actinomycetes; order Mycobacteriales; family Mycobacteriaceae; genus Mycobacterium; species Mycobacterium paraintracellulare. The sequence goes on from NC_016948.1 coordinate 2,454,241, forward strand.
GGCCCGAGGGCGATCGGAGATCGCTTGCGCGCCTCGTGGATCCGCGGGGCGACCTGGTGCACGGTGTCGGCGATGTCGTAGTGCAGTGTGGGCAGGCCTGCGTCGAAGACGCTGGGTGCTGCGGTGTCGACGGTCATGATGTCTCCTTGGCCGAAATCAACTCGGTTGGTAGCGCTTCGGTAGTACCTCGATAGGCGCCGAAATGGCCTCGCCCGGGGCTAACTCACCGGAGTCGGGCAAATCCGGTATCAACCTGGCCGTCGACGTGTCGGTGATCGCCGCGAAGGTGTCCCGCACCTTCTCGATGGTGAGATCGGCGTCGTATATACCCGTCGTCTGACCGAACACCCGGATGCCCACGTTTCCCCCACCCGCCTCGAGGTTGGCTCCGGATACCGGGCAACTCTCGTGAACCAGGAACGCCACCGCGGGTGACACCAGGCCGGTCGGAAAGTGATCCTCCATCAGCCTGGTGAACGCGGACGGGTTGTTGAAATGGCGCACGGCGGTCGTGTCGGCGGCAGGCCCCAACGCATTGACCTTGATGCCCAGCGGTGCCCCTTCGACGGCGAGACCGCGTGTCAGCCCGAAGATTCCGCCCTTTGCCGCACCGTAGATGGAAAGATTTTCCAGTCCGAACATCGCCCCGGAGGTGGTGTTCACAATGCGGCCGTAACCCGCATCGCGCATGTGGGGCCACGCCGCCCGGCACATCCACACGGTCCCCATCAGGTGCACGTCGATGACATTGCGAATGTCGGCGTCGGAGATCTCGTCGAAGTGCGCCATGAAGCAGACACCGGCATTGTTCACCAGGATGTCAACGCGGCCCCACACGTCCATCGCGGTCTGGACGACCCGGCGCGCGCCGTCCTCGTCGGCGACGCTGTGCAGGTCGGCAACCGCCTCACCACCGGCCGCGCAGATCTCGTCGGCCACCTGTTCCGCATTGGCCCGCAGGATGTTTCGGCCGTCGGGCCCGACGCCGAGGTCGTTGACCACGACCTTGGCCCCTCGCTGAGCGAGCAGCTTGGCGTGCGAGCGCCCCAGGCTCGGCTCCTGGCCGCCGGCCCCGGTGACGATCGCGACCCGCCCGTCGAACCGGAGCTCGGTCATGACCTCTCCGTGGCGAGTATCCGCAGCGGCAATAGCGGCAGGGTGCACGTCGGGGACGGCCACGTGTTCCAGGGTCCCGGTGGCAGCTTGGAATGGGGTATCCGCCTTGACCACTCGGTCACGACGCCGCGGCCGAGAGCCATGGGCAGCTCGTCCGAGGCGAGCTCGCAAACTCCGTTCGGCTCACGATGTTGGGCCATGCCGTCTCCAATCACGGAATGTTGGTCGCCAGGAATGTCAGTGGCAGTCCCAGGATCGACACGTCGTTTTCGTCGAGAAAGGTGCCCTCGCCCTCCATGCGTTGCCGGAAACGCGTTGTCGCACCGTAGCGCTCGGCGACGGCGTCGGCCCTGGAAGCTTCCGGGACCCCGATGACCACGGTGAACACGCCGTCGCCGTGGCGCTCGAGGAACTCGGTCACCGAAACGGCGACCTCCCCGGTCGATCCCGGGATCGGGCTGATCAGCTCGATGCCCCGATTCCAGTCGAGGTGAATGTCCAGACCGAGCTCGGCCAGCTGCAGCGGCTCGAAGACGAACCCCAGATCGCTGAACATCTGGGTCACGGCCGCATGTCGTTCCGGTGCCACGGCGAACACGACGTGATGGAGCGAGGGTTCTTGTGTTGTCGTCATGTCGTCAGGACTCCGCGGGGAAGTAGCAGGGGCAGGTCGTTGTAGGTGACGATGCCGGGAGGTGCGGCGACGACGGCGGGTATCGCGGTGATCGCCGGCACGGCGGTGATAGTGAGGCCCAACATGATGTAGTCGTCCAAGGTGGTGCCCTCGAAGTCCGGCGGTGGCAGGAAGCTCAGCGTGGTCTTGATCGTCGGTCGGCCCTGCACCTCGACGGTGTAGCCCATGTCCAGCGGCCAATCCGGTTCCAGCGCTTGCCCCTTCCGCCATTGCCCGCCGATTTCGATGACCTCTCGGCCGGCAACAATCCCTTTCCAGCGAACGTGGATGCCCGCCACGCAGCCCGTCGCGATGGTCCAGTCCCCGGGCAGGTGCAGATCCTCTGTGGTCTGGGCGTACTCGGCTTCACAACGGACCTCGTCGAGCTCGACGCCGAGGGCGTCGGCGAGCAGCAACACGCCGTCGCGGAAGATGCCGGATCCTTTCTCGGTGACAGCCGGCAGGTCCGGACGGTCGATGGGATAGCCGAAGCCCATAGGGATTTCGGTCGCCGGCGAGTTGTAGATCGTGGTATCAAAGGACTCCAGCACCGACACCTTGTCCACCCGCTCCGAGAGTCCCGCCGACACGATGGTGAACAGTTGGACGAAGCCTGGGTTGATGCCGGTGCCGAAGATGCTCGATCCGCCCGCCTCGCAGGCCTCGGCGATGCGCTCGCGTCCCGCGCCGAGAAAGTGGCCGGTGATGAACTCGGCGGTGCCCACCACATTGATGCCGGCCTTGAGGATGCGGACCAGCTCGTCGACGTCGGCGAACATCGGGTTGTAGACCACGCAGTCCGGCTTGAGCGCGAGCAGCGCCTCGATGTCGTTGGTGGCCTTGATATTCAGTGGCTCGATCCCGCACAGCTCGCCGACGTCGCGCCCTGCCTTCTCCGGCGAGAAGGCATAGCATCCGACCAGCTCCAGCGTCGCGTTCGCGGCGATCGCCCGGACCGAGCTCTTGCCGACGTTACCGGTCGTCCATTGGACGACCCGATAGGTCACCGTGCCGGCCCCGTCATGGGTGCGTCGCCGCCTGCGCTTGGCGGGCGAGTCGTTCGTCGTGGATCTTGACGAGTTCGCGGAACCCCAGCCGGTGGTACTTCGGTATCGGTTGGATGCCCCAGACGTCCTGCGCGGTGGCTTTGCCCTCGGCGCCCTCCGGGGGCCCGAACGGCGGGTAGGGGTACTTACACTCCAAGGTGTCGTTGGAGTACCGGATCTTAAGCAGCTCACTGCAGATTTGGGTGAGGCTCAGCGTCGGGTACCCGTAGTAGACCGCCATGAACGGCAGCGTGAAGGCGCCCTCGATCACGAGCGCTACCAGGCACACCAACACGGCGCGCTTGATCCAGGTGTGCATGCGCGCGTAGTACGGCGTCGTCCCGGGCTCGAGATCGGCTGCCGGGTCCTTGTCTTCGGTGGGGGACGGTACGGACGGACTAGTCATGGCACTGCTCCTTTTAGTCGGAGAAGATTTCGCGATTGACGGTGTGCAGGTACGGGATCGCGAGGAACGGGGTGATGTAGAAGATGTCGTAGAGCCACCAGCCGATGACCGGGAACACGACACCGGCGTAGCGCACGTCGGCGAACATGGTCATGTTGAAGACGTAGGCCGACCAGATCACCACGCCCATCCAGCAGGTGACGACCATCCACTGATGGCCCCAACGCTTCATCTGTAAAAACCCGATGGCCGCCGCGACCCGCATCGAGAATACGGTGAGGATCAGGCCTGCCACATAGGCCTTTTCGCCCGGGCCCGCCGCGCCGCCGATCCACAACTCGTTGTAATGCCAGAAGTAGCCGGCGTCGAACATGTTGCCCCACCCGACCATCAGCACCCTGTTGATCAATGTGTGGTTGGCGACCAGGTCAAGTGCCCAGCCCAGACTGTTGAGCATCCCGTCGATCAGGACGAGATAGCCGATGAGGGTCACGATCATGGGCCGCACCGACAGCCCGGCGCGCAGGGCCTGGCGCTGCAGCCATACCCCGCGCATGAAGATGGGAAATCCGATCAGGCCCGGTGCCCACATGCCCATCAGGGCGGCGCCGACGATCATCCACTTGTCGGCGTGGCGCTGGGCCTGGCGTGATTCGTCGTGGTGATCCTCAAGGCTGCGCGACCCGTCGGCACGTTCCGGCGCGTCTCCCGAATTCCGTTTCAGCAGCGGCACATTCACAGATCCCACCAGCCCCGCGCGAACGACATGTAAAGCTGGACTCCGAACATCGCGAGCAGATAGCCGTAGATGAAGATCTGGAAGATGATGAGCGCCCTTTTGCGCTTCGCCTCCTGTCGGTCCATGCCGGTTGCTCCTTTCCCTAGGGCGAACTGTTCGAGGTGGCCAGGCTGGCTGCCGCGACTTCACGCAGACCGTCGGTGACCGCGCCATCGGTGCTCAGCGGCGCGAGTATGCACGCGTCGGCGGCGTCCAATTCGGTTGCACCGGCCGCGATCAGCTGGGCGGCGGTGACCAGCACCCTGGTCGACGGCGGCTCGAAGTGGAAGGCTTCGTCGGCCGTGCGGATCGCGACCGCGCACCCGACCAGCCGCTGGGCGGTGGCCAACGGGATTCCGGATTCGGCGACGATCACGTCGGCCTCGCGGTCGGGCGGCAGATAGTGCATCGCCAGCGTGACGAACCGTTGGCGGAACGAGGGTTTTAGCTCCTTGAGTGAGCTGCGATAGGCCGGGTTGTACGAACACACCAGCATGAACTCTTCGGGGGCTTTCACCACCTCGCCGGCGCGGTCCAGGTACAACGATCGTCGGTGATCGGTGAGCGAGTGCAGGATCGCCAAGGAGTCGTGGCGGGCCTCGACGACTTCGTCGAGGTAGCAGATCGCGCCGGCTTTGACGGCCCGGGTGAGCGGGCCGTCGGTCCAGACGACGTCGCCGCCGGTCACCATGAAGCGGCCGACGAGGTCGGAGCTGGTGAGGTCGTCGTGGCAACTGATCGTGACTACCGGTCGCTGCAGCAGCGAGCCCATGTGTTCGACGAACCGGGTTTTGCCGCACCCGGTCGGGCCGGTCAGCATCACCGGCAGGCGCCGCTGAAAGGCCTGTTCGAACAGCTGAACTTCGTTGCCGTTGGCGAAATATGTGTCGGTGGTCATCTCTTCCTCAATCGGTCGGCATTCACGCTGCGACCAGTTCGCGATGGACATGGGCCAATACCCGGGGTAATTCCTCGATGCGCCGGATCCGTTGCGAACGGCGCGGCCCGAACACCTCCGGGAGGGGGTCGACCCGGGTCGGCCCGACGCCCACGTAATACATCGACACCCCGGCCTCGTTGGCCTCCTCGACGGCGTGCGCGGCATCGGCCCAGGCGTAACGGCCCTCGTAGCCTTCATCGGAGATCAGCCCGTCCCCGATGATGATCAGCAGGCGCCGCTCGGAGGCCTGGGCCAGCAGGCGGCTGGTCAAATGGCGCAGCGGCGCACCGAGTCTGGTGTAGCCGCGGGTGGACAGGCCCAGCCCGCTCGGCGGCACGAACCGGCGGTCTTCGAAGTCCTTCAGGCACCGCACCTCGACCCGGTGCCGGGTGTTGCCGGTGAACACGAAAACGCCATGGCGTTCGCGCGCCAGCGTCATGGCACGCGAAAGCGCGTCGGCACAGGCCAATTCGAGCTGGAACACCCGGCCCCCGTGCACCCCCAGCGACGAGCTGCCGTCGAGCAGCAATGCGGTGGTGACGTCGCGGCTGCTGGGCAGCAGGTCGCGAAACACCCGCGGCTCCTTGGCCTCGCCCGTCGTCAGGTCGATGTAGTGGCTGACGTATTGGTCGACGTCGAGGTCGGAGCCGTCTTCGAGTCGGCTGGTCATTGCACGGTGGGTGTGTTCTTCGAACCACTTGCGGACGTCGACGGCCACCGGCACCGGACGGCGCAGGCGCCGGCCGTCGGCGTGCTCGACGACAGCGACGTGGTCGTGCATGAATCGCTGTGTCCACATGTTCCACTCGGGATAGGGAATCCCGGGCCGGTGTTGGGGTGTGACGTCGAGATCGTTGTCCGGCGGCCGGCTCGGCGGCGGCAGGTTCGGGTTGCGGACGCCCCCGTCACCGCCGACCGGAACCGAGTATGGCCGCGGAAGACGCTTCTGCGTCGTGGTCCACGGCATCCTCCCGAAGCTGCGTCGCAACTTATCGGTCAATCCCTGCGGCGCCGTGTAGGCCAGCGGCAAAGCGCCCAGCAGCGGTGGGACCGCCAACTCCCGGCCGGTGGCCGCCAATCCGATTGCCCTGTCGAGCATCTGGGCGCCGTCCATTTCCGCGGCGTCGGGGTGGACGTCGGGGAGCAGCCGTTGGACCTCGGGAAGCAGGCCGGGCCAGCGCGACGCGATCCAGCCGAGCGCGACGCCGCCTTCGACGAGCGTGAGCGCGCGCAGTTCGCGCGCGGACAGCTCGTTCAGCCGAAATTCGGTGACGCGTTCCTTCGATGGTGAGCATTGCAGGGCCACGCCGCAGGTGAGGGTTCTGCGTGTCCAGTCGGAGGGGGCGGGGTAGGGGACGTGGACGAATGTGAGCCCCGCGTTCAACCCGAAGCCCCGCCGCTCGCCGGTGACGAGCCGCACGCCTTCTCGGCGTTGCTCGCTCAGCGCGACCGCCGTCACCGCGCAACTGCGTTCCAGCGCCATCGCATGGCCGTCGGAATGCTCAGTCATCGGCCCAATCCCGCGCTGCGCGAACCCCGGCTCAGAACGTGCCGATGTTGGAGAACAGCCAGTACCAGAACCAGATGATCAGTCCGGTGCCGCCCCACGCGGCGACATAGCGAAGGATCTCCCACAGATAGCCCACGATGTGACCTCCTCGGTGCCGTGGTCAGTTGATGCGTGCTGAGATGTCGAGAACTCTCGTGAACCGAAGGCGCGTCGGGCATTTCAGTCGGAGAAGAGTTCGCGGTTGACGGTGTGCAGATAGGGGATGGCCAAAAACGGGGTGATGTAGAAGATGTCGTAGAGCCACCAGCCGACGACCGGGAGCACGACGCCGGCGAAGCGCACGTCGGCGAACATCGTCATGTTGAACACGTAGGTGATCCAAATGACCACGCCCATCCAGCAGGTGATGACCATCCACTGGTGGCCCCACCGCTTCATCTGCAGAAACCCGATGGCGGCGGCGATCCGCATGGTGAAGACGGTCAGGATCAGCCCGACCTCCAGGGCCTTCTCGCCGGGCCCCGCCGCGCCGCCGACCCACAGCTCGTTGTAGTGCCAGAAGTAGCCGGCGTCGAACATGTTGCCCCACCCGTTGAGCAGCACGCGCGCGAGGATGGTGTGGTTCGCCACCAGATCAAGCGCCCACCCTACGGTGTTGATGGCGGCGTCGATGATGACGAGATAGCCGAGCAGGGTGACCAGCATCGGCCGGACCGAGAGGCCGTCGCGTTGCGCCCGGCGCAGCAGCCGCACCCCCCAGAGGAACAGCGGCAGCCCGAAAACACCCAGGGCTGCCGTGCCGATCAGGAGGCTGCCGGAGATAAGCCATTTGTCCGCCCGCTGCTGCGCGAGCCGTGAGCGTTCCATGTGCTCGTCGATGGCCAGACCCGGCGATGGGGCAGAGCCGGGCGAGCGCGTGGCTGCACCTATCCCGGCGTCGCGCTGATGCAGCTTCGGCAAATTCACGAACCCTCCCCGCCATCGACACTGATTGGACCGGCGAGTGCACTATAACAGGCTGACTACAGTCAGCAGAAGACGCGCACCGGGTCGGCGACGAACCGTCAGCGAGATTCGCCCCAATTCCCGCAGTTCGTGCGTGCCACAGGGCTAATGCGGAGTTCACGCCGCCTGTCCACGCCCCACCAGCGGAGCGACAGTACTGACGAAAGTCAGCTGGTATTCGTTGACACGCCCGTTGCCAGACGCCTACGCTCAGCGAGCGCTCAGGCATTCTGGCCATGCAAAGGAGTAGCGATGACGCTCAAGTCGCCGGCCGAGAAGAAATATCGTGTAATCCAATGGGGCGTCGGCAATGTCGGAACGATCGCGCTGCGTCATTTTGTGCACAACCCTGCCTACGAACTGGTCGGCGTCCTGTGCAATCGACCGGAGAAAGTCGGCAAGGACGCCGGTGAGCTCTGCGGCAAACCGCCGACCGGCGTGCGGGCGACCACCGACAAGGATGCCATCGAGGCACTCGACGCCGATTGCGTGTTCTATGCGCCGCTATGGTCCGACCCCGACGAGGTGTGCCGCCTGCTGCGCGGCGGCAAGAATGTCGTCGCTTCGGGTGGGGCGTGGTGGTATCGGACCGAGCACAGTCAGGCGGACATCGACAAGATCGATGCCGCGTGCCACGAGGGCGGCACGTCGTTTCATGCGGGTGGTGTCAACCCCGGGTTCGCCGGAGACCTGCTCGTCCTGACGCTGGCCCGAATCATCAGTCAGATCGACACAATTCACATCTACGAGGTGGTGAATTTCGGGCGCGACACCCTGAAGTACCTGTTCGAGATGGGGATGGGCAGCGACCCGGCCGGGTTCGAAGATGGCCCGAATCTGCTGGGACAGGCATGGCCGTTGTTCGCCCAGTCGATGGCGATGGTCGTCGAGGGACTGGGCAAAACAGTCGAGCGATACACGACCGAGGTGGAGCTCGGGAGCGCCACCCGCGACATCCCCTTCGAGGGAGGGGAGCGCAGCGACATGCCGGGCTTCAAGGGCGTGATCAAAAAGGGGACTGTCGCTCGCCAGCACCACAAGTGGACGGCGTGGGTGGACGGCAGACCCCTCATCGTCTTTCACGAGATCTACACGATGGACACCTTCGACGCCATTGAACCGCAGGAGGATTGGCCCCAGCACTACCACTACCGCATTGTGATCGAGGGCGATTCCTCCACCGAGCTGATCCTGCAGGGCGCGCAGGACCCCAACGGCGGATACGCGCTGCCCGGATACACCTGGACCGCGATGGGCCCCGCGAACGCCATACCCGCGGTCTGCGACGCTCCGCCGGGGTTCATGTCCCACAAGGAACTCGGCCTGATGCCGCTGCGCGGCGTCATACGCCCCTAGCGGCGGGTCAGGGTTTCAAACTTCGCAACGTCCTCGCGACGTAGTCTTCCAGCAGCGCATGTCCGGTCGGCCAGTGGTTGGTGGTGATCAACAGGGCGTAGAGACCCAGCAAGAAGAACACCGCACTGTTCATGGGATTGACGTGCGGATCCGTCTCACCGCGTTCCTGCGCAAGCGCGATTTCCTGGGCGACCAAGACGATCAACGGGTGATCGCGGCCGTCCTCGGTCTGCGGACGGGTCTGCGAGAAATGCAGCGCGAGAAAGTCATTGAAGAGCCGATCGCCCAGCCGGCGTTCCAACCCGGCCACGAGGCGGACCGCCTCGCCCAACGCGGAAGCGAGATCGTGCTTGGACTTCAGGAATTGGGCGAACTGCTTGGCTATGCGGTCCTCTTCGCGGCGCTCGAGCTCCAGCAGCACATGCTCCTTGGTGGGGAAATGGAAGAAGAACGTCCCGTGCGCCACGCCCGCGGCGGCCACGATGGCACTGACGTCCGCCTCGGCCATGCCGGCCCGGGCGAACTCCGCGATCGCGGCCCCCATCAAACGCTCCCTCGTCTGCAGACGCTTCGCTTCTCGGGTCGACAGCCGATCCGTCACAGCCATGTGTTTCCTCACAGTTGACCCGACTCATGCAAGAGTTGCGGGGCTCAACGGCCCATTATGCCGTGTCCGCGCCAAAAACGCTTGCATAACTTGATCATTCTCAGACACTCAACGGTACCGCGGACGCCGATCACGCGAATTCGTTGACTTTAGTCAGCCCAGTTCATAGATTGAACGGCGCACCCCACGCACGATCGAAGGAGCTCGGCATGGCGTTGGAACAGTTCCAGCTTGATGGGCAGGTCGCGATCGTGACGGGCGCCGGGAAAGGCGTCGGGGCGGGCATTGCCCGGGTGTTGGGGGAGGCCGGCGCCACGGTTGTGGGGACCGCGCGTACCGAGGCGGATATCGTTGGCACGATTGAAGGCATCGAGGCCTCGGGCGGCAAAGGGCTGGCGCTCGTCGCGGACGCGATGAGCCGCCCGGACGGCGAGCGCGTCGTGAACACGGCCATGGAACGCTTCGGGCGCATCGACATTCTCGTCAACAACGTCGGCGGCTCCACCTATGCGCGCTTTCTGGACATCACCGACGAAGACTTCCGGCACACCTTCGACTGGTGCGTGACATCAGCGTTCATCATGAGCCAGCTCGTCGCCCCGCACATGATCAGCGCGGGACGCGGATCCATCGTCAACATCTCGTCCGGTTCCGCCCGGTTCGGCATCCGCGCGTTGACGGCCTACTGCGTCGCGAAGGGCGGCCTCGAGGCGCTCACCCGCGCGATGGCACAGGAACTCGCGCCGAAGATCCGCGTCAACGCCATTGCGTTGGGATCGTTCGCCACCGACGGCCTGCGGGGCAGCCTGGACTTGATGCCCGGATCGCTGGAGAAAATGCAGGAGGCCACCCCGCTGCATCGGCTCGGTGACGTCGAGGATCTCGGGCGGCTGACGGTGTACCTGTGCACGCGCGACTGCTACGCGACGAACGCGATCTTCCACGTCGACGGCGGCATCGACTCGAACAACTCGCCGCTTCCAATCCCCGATTACTGACCTGGACCGCGACGCAACGCGCCATGATGGGTCATCGCCCACGGTCGGAAGGATGAGGGTAAGTGCGCAGAGTCATACAGTTTTCCACCGGGAATGTGGGCCGGCACTCGTTGCGGGCCATCATCGGCCGACCGGATCTGGAACTGGTCGGCGTGCACGCCGCCAGCGCCGACAAGATCGGCAAGGACGCGGCGCAGCTCTGCGGGCTGGACGAGCCGACCGGCATCATCGCCACCGACGATATCGACGCACTGCTCAATCTTGGCGCCGATTGCGTCGTCTACACGTCTCAGGGTGAGACGCGACCCATGGAAGCCATCGAACAGATGGCCAAGTTCCTCGCGGCGGGCATCAACGTCGTTGGCACATCGATGGTCTGGCTGGTGACACCCCGCCATGCCGACGATTGGTTGCGCGAGCCCTTGGAGCGCGCGTGCGCGGCAGGCAACGCCTCGCTCTACGTCAACGGCATCGACCCCGGCTTCTCCGGCGATACGCTGGTGCATTCGGCGGCCAGCCTGACCACGCGGATCTCGTCGATCACCGTGCAGGAGATCTTCGACTACGGAAACTACGACGATGCCGAGTTCACCGGTGCGGCAATGGGGTTCGGAACCACGCCCGACGACGACTCGCCGATGATGTTCTTGCCCGGGGTGATCGTGGCGATGTGGGGCGGTCAGGTCCGCAGTCTGGCCGACCATCTCGGGATCACGCTCGACGACGTGCGCCAGCGCTGCGAGCCGTGGTACACGCCCGAACGCATCGAATGCACGATGATGACCGTCCAGCCGGGGCAGATGGCCGCGGTCCGATTCGCCACCGAGGGCGTGCGCGACGGCAAGCCGGTCATCACCCTCGAGCACGTCACCAGGCTCACCCCGGCCGCCGCGCCCGACTGGGAATTCCCGCCCGATGGCCACACCGGTGTGCACCGCGTCGTCGTGGAGGGCGAGCCGCGGGTGGAGATCAACACCCATGTATCCCACCCCCTTTACGATTCCACCGATGCCGGCTGCATCTCCACCGCCGGCCGGGCGGTCAACGCGATCGACTGGGTGTGCCGCGCGCCCCAAGGGCTGATCGGGGTCGAGGACATCCCATTGTCAGCGACGATGCGCGGATTGATGTGGAACGAGCACTGAACTGACCACCCCGGCTCCAGGACGCGTTGCCGGTAAACGCATTCTGATCACCGGCGCCGCCCGCGGCATGGGGCGCGGCCATGCGCTGCGGCTTGCGCAGGAGGGCGCGGACCTCATCCTCGTCGACATCTGCCAATCCATGCCGCAGATTGAATATCCGTTGGCCACCGAGGATGACCTCACCGAAACAGTAAGGCTGGTACGGGATTTCGGTCGCCGATGCGTGAGTCGCGTTGTCGATGTCCGCGACGAGGCGCAACTGTGTTCCGCGGTCGACGAGGGAGTCGGCGAGCTGGGCGGCCTGGACGGCGCGGTCGCCAACGCCGGCGTGCTCACGGTGGCGCCGTGGGACAAGACCACTGCCGAACAGTGGCGCACGGTGGTCGACGTGAACCTGATCGGCGTCTGGAACACCTGTGCGGCCGCGATACCGCACCTGCTCGAGCAAGGTGGAGGCAGCCTGGTCAACATCAGCTCCGCCGGCGCCATCAAGGGATTCCCGCTGCAGACGCCCTACACGGCGGCCAAGCACGGCGTCGTCGGCTTGACGCTGGCCTTGGCCAACGAGCTGGCGGCGCAGAACGTGCGTGTCAACGCCGTGCTTCCCACGGGCGTGCCCACCGGGATGGTTCCGCCGTCGTTCGGGCCTCTCCTGGGAGAGCAGCGTTCCGATCTCATTCCCATCTTCGTCAATGCGATGCCCGCGCCGGCTGTCGAGCCCGCCGACGTCAGCAGCGCAGTGCTGTTCCTGCTTTCCGACGAGTCCAGATACGTGACCGGGCTGGAGTTCAAGGTCGACGCGGGCGTCACCATCAACTGAAGCGAAACTCGTCCGATGGCGATTTGCCCGCCGGCCCACATAGTTTGCGTGTTCACACTGCGGGTGGCCCGGGTACGGGTTACAAATAGCTGACCTCACAAAGGAGGGCTCATGACAAAGGTCCGGACGTCCGCGGTCGGCCTGGCTGCCGCCGCGATGCTGCTCAGCGCCGCGATCGCCGGCTGCGGCGAGGACAAGAACTCGACTGCGCCATCGGGTCCGGCCGCGTCGTCGAGCGCGGCCGTCTCGTCGAGCGCCCCGTCTTCACCCGGGGCGCCGGCGAACTACAGCTCCTTGCTCATCCAGGCCGCCGACGTCGGCCCGCACGCCACCGCTGACGGGCCGCCCAGCCAGAATCCGGGCGGCATCGTCGGCGTGGGGCAGGTCTTCAAGAACCCCGACGGCAAGCGCACCATCATCGACACGATCGCGGTCTTTCCCGACGCGGCGACGGCCGACAAGACGGCCGCGAACATGCGCGACGTCGTCGGCAAGAAGGTCAGCGGCGAGCAGCAGCCCATCGACGTCGGCACCAACGGATTCATGGTGATCGGGCAGAGCACCGACCCGGCCAATCCGATGGAGATCTCTGAGGCGGTATTCGTCGAGGGCAGGGCCATGGTCGATATGGAATTCGACTGTGTCATAGGCAATCCCACGCCAGCCGACATCCTGCTCGATCTCGCGGGCAAACAGGACGCCGCGGTCAAGGCGGGTCTGCCGGCTAGCTGAGCGGCCGTTCCTTCACAGCGGCCAGCCGTCCGGCTGCAGTGTGTAGCGCAGTTCGGCCGCCGGGGGCAATGGCCGCCGCTCATCGACCGATATGGCATCGACGACCAGGGCGACGTAGCGTCGCCAGCCGTCGCTGTCGGAATCCATCGTCGAGAGCACGCTGAAGAGCATGGCGATCAGCCGAGGCAGGTCGTCGCTGACCAGGTCGGCGCGAATCCTGCCGAGACGCTGGCCCTCGCGGGCAAGCTCGGCGAGCGCGGCATTGAGCGACATGGAGATGTCGGACGTGAGGGACCCGGCCCGGCGGGCGGCGGCCAGCAGGCTGTGTTCGCGCGCGCCGAGCGAGATCGCCGCTTCGATCAATTGGGTCAGACCGCGCAGAGGATCCTTCGCGCGGCGGGCGGCGTCGATCACCGGCGTGAGATCCTCGGCGATGCTCTGTTCCAGCGCCGCCAGGACGAGATCCGCCTTGGTGGGAAACCTGCGGTAGAGGGTTCGTTCGCCGACGCCGGCCCGGCGAGCGACCGCCTCCACCGGGGCGTCCGGGCCCAACTCGCCGTAGACCTCGCGCGCCGCGCGCAGTATGCGCTCGACGTTGCGCGCCGCGTCCGCCCGCAACGGCCGGTCCTCCACCGCGGTCATCGTGACAGCGTAACCGACAGTTGACTACCGACAACGGTCCCTTTACGCTCTACAACTGGCAGATAACTGACAGTTAATGGGAAACGCGGCTTATGTCAATATCTTTCGAGGCGTCCGACTCCTGCTCGGACGCGGAGCTTCCGGCACTGCCCGTGCCGCGTCCCGCCCACTGTCCGCTCGCAACGCCGGTAGAGTTCGCGAGCTGGCGGGAAGAGCCCGGGCTACGACAGGCGATGTTCCACGGCAATCCGGTCTGGGTGGTGAGCCGCTACTCCGACATCAGGGCAGCGCTGGTCGATCCGCGGCTGTCCGCGAAGACCATTCCGGACTCCATCATGCCCACCAACGCCGACAACGAGGTCCCGGTGATGTTTGCGCGCACCGACGATCCCGAGCATCACCGGATCCGGCGGATGATGACCGGCAACTTCACCTTCAGGCGTTGCGAATCGATGCGGCCGCAGATCCAGGAGATGGTCGACCATTTTCTTGACGAGATGATCGCGGTGGGGCCGCCTGCCGATCTGGTGCGTGAATTCGCCTTGCCGGTGCCATCATTGGTGATTGCGCTGCTGCTGGGCGTGCCGCCCGAAGATCTCGAGCTTTTTCAGCGCAACACCACTGCCGGGCTCGACCAGAAGACGTCCGAGGCGGAAAAGGGACAGGCCTTCGGGGCGATGTACGCCTACATCCAGGAGTTGGTGCAACGCAAGGAGCGCGAGCCCGGTGACGATCTGATCAGCCGCATGATCACCGAGTACGTCGCGACGGGTCAACTCGACCACGCGACCGCGGCGATGAACAGTGTGATCATGATGCAGGCGGGTCACGAGACCACCGCCAATATGATCTCACTGGGAACGGTTGCGCTGCTGCAACATCCGAGCGCCTTCGAGCGGCTCGGCCAGACCGACGATCCCGCCCTCATCGCGAACGTCGTCGAAGAGCTGATGCGCTATCTGAGCATCGTGCACAGCCAGGTCGACCGCGTGGCGACCGAAGATCTGGTGATCGGTGGCCAGTTGATCCGGGCGGGGGAGTTCGTGATGATGAACCTGCCCGCCGGAAACTGGGACACCGAATTCGTCGACGACCCAGAGAGTTTCGACATCCATCGAAACACGCGCGGACACTTGGGTTTCGGGTACGGCGTGCACCAGTGCATCGGGGCCAACCTGGCCCGCGTGGAAATGCAGGTCGCGTTCGCCACCCTCGCGCGACGGCTGCCCGGGCTGAAGCTGGCCGTTCCGCCGGAGGAGTTGCGGTTCAAAGAGGCCGACATCTACGGCATGAAAGAGCTTCCGGTCACCTGGTGAACCGCCGAACGTGGAGTGTTGGTGTCGAATGCCGCGATTTCACGCAACAACTCGACGTTGGGCAGCGAAATCCTCAGCAGCTGAACACCGCGCCGACCCCGTCGGGCGGCGGCACCGACTTCAGGCAGCCGAAGGGCTGAATGCCGGCGGGCGCAAAACGCGCCGCCGACTGATGCGCGTAGTTCACGCAATACAGGCCGGCCTGGTCGGCGCGGCACCGATAGTCGCCGAACGACACCGAGTCCCCATTCGCCAGCTCCGGTCCGTTGCCGTTGACGAAGGGGCCGGGGTCGGCCCGCGCGGCTCCCACCTGCAGGTGCACCCCGTCGAAGGTGACCCAACCTCCCTGCCATTCGCCATAGGCGGTCGCGGGAGCCGGCGCCGGAGTGGCCAGGTTCACCAGGCAATTCAGCGCGCCGTCGGTGTGCGCGGCATCCGTCATGCAGGAGACTTTGCCGCCCACCGCCGCCAGGGCGATGTCGCTGCCCAGGGGTGTGGCCACACCGTCGCGGGCCGCCGTGTGGTAGCGGCCAGGATCGGCGGGGTGGGCCGCCTCTATCCACGCGATGACGTCGGAGACCGCGGCGCCGGCGGCCGGCGCGGCGGATGCTCCTGGCGTCTTGCTTCCGGACGGGCCAACGGAGGTCTGGGTGGAACTCGGCGTCGGCTCGGAATGGTTGCCCGTGGTGTGTGAGCAGCCGGCGACCAGTACCGACGCGGCGATCATCGCAGCTATCCGCATCCAGTCAGGCTAACCGCCGCGCCGGGCAAATAAGGCGCTGCGCGCGCGTTAACGCCGTCATGTCGGTTACCGTCGGGTTTATGCATCACCGGACTGTCCGCGCACACACGGCCACCGGCACCGTCGAGGGCTTCACCAGGGACGGGGTCAATCGGTGGCGGTCGATCCCGTATGCCCGTCCACCGGTGGGAAACCTGCGCTTCCGGGCGCCGCAGCCGGCGGCACCGTGGTCGGGAGTGCGGCACTGCCACGGCTTCGCCAATTGCGCACCCCAGCAGCGCCGTTACACCCTGCTCGGCCTGTCCGGGCTGGGCGGCCGCTATCAGCCGATGAGCGAGGACTGCCTCACCCTCAACGTCGTAGCGCCCGAGGGTGCCATGGAGGGGCCGCTGCCGGTGATGGTCTTCATCCACGGCGGCGGGTACTTCCTGGGCAGCTCGGCGACACCGCTCTACGACGGCGCGGCCCTGGCACGCCGGGGATGCGTGTACGTGTCGGTGAACTACCGGCTGGGCGCGCTGGGATGTGTGGACTTCTCGTCGCTGTCGACGCCCGACATCACCATTGACAGCAACCTGTATCTGCGCGATCTGGTGCTGGCGTTGCAGTGGGTGCGCGACAACATCGCCGGATTCGGCGGTGACCCGGACAATGTGACGATCTTCGGCGAGAGCGCCGGCGCGTGCATCACCGCCTCCCTGCTGGCCGTGCCGTCCGCCAAAGGCCTGTTCGCCCGGGCCATTTCGGAGAGTCCCGCATCGGGCCTGACGCGATCCAAAGAGGTTGCCGCCGAGTTCGCGAACCGCTTCGCCGGCCTGCTGGGCGTGCGCAAGCAGGACGCCGCCGACGCTCTGATGCGGGCGTCGGCCGCCCAACTGGTGAAAACCCAGCACGCATTGATCGACGAGGGCATGCAGAACAGGCTGGGCGCCTTCCCGATTGGCCCGGTCGTCGGGGACGACGTGCTGCCGATGGATCCCGTTGAGGCGATGCGGCGCGGTGACGCGCACCCGGTACCGCTGATCGTCGGCACCAACGCCGAAGAGGGCCGGCTGTTCACCCGGTTCCTGGCGATGTTGCCGACCAACGAATCGATGGTCGAAGAGCTGCTGGCCGAGGCGGACCCCGCTATCCGCGAACGCATTACCGCCGCGTACCCGGACTACCCCGAGCGGGCGGCGTGCATCCAGCTCGGCGGCGACTTCGCGTTCGGATCGGCGGCCTGGCAGATCGCCGAGGCCCACAGCGCGCACGCGCCGACCTACCTCTACCGGTATGACTACGCCCCGCGCACGTTGCGCTGGTCGGGTTTCGGCGCCACCCATGCCACCGAGTTGTTGGCCGTCTTCGACGTCTACCGCACCAGATTCGGCGCCCTGCTGACCGCGGCGGCCGACCGGCGCGCCGCGTTGCGGGTCAGCAACCAGGTGCAACGGCGGTGGCGCGCCTTCAGCCGCACCGGCGTCCCGGGCGAGGATTGGCCCCGCTACAACGCCACCGACCGCGCCGTGATGGTCTTCGACCGCAAATCGCGGGTCGAGTTCGATCCACACCCGCACCGCCGGATGGCCTGGGACGGCTTCTCACTCGCGCACTGACCTGGCACGCTAACCCTCATGCACGCCGAGACCGAGCAAGTCATCGAAACCCCGAGTAACCTCACCGCCTCCTGGTTGGCCGCGGTGATCGGCACCGGACCCATCGCCGACTTCTCGGTCGAGCGCATCGGCACCGGGCAGATGAGCGAGTGCTACCGCATCCGGCTCAACTACGCGCAGGCCGACGGCGGGCCCGCGTCGGTGGTGCTCAAGGTCGCCGCCACCGACCCGGTGAGCCGGCAGACCGGGCTGGCTCTGGGACTCTACGAGCGGGAGGTCCGCTTCTACGGCGACATCGCGCCGCGGCTGGGCGGGCCCATCGCGCCCTGCTATCACGCGGCGGTCGACACCTCCACGGGCGTGTTCGACCTGCTGCTGGGCGACGCGGGTCCGGCCGTGGTCGGCGATGAAATCGCCGGCGCCACAATCGAACAGGCCCGCCTCGGCGCCGTCGAGCTGGGACGGCTGCACGGCCCGTTGCTCGGCGACGTCTCGCTGGCCGAAGCGCCGTGGCTCAACCGTGACGCGCCGCTGAACCAGGCGATGATCACCCCGCTGTACGCGGGGTTCGTCGACCGTTACGGCGACCAGATCGCACCGGAGCACCGCGTGGTGTGCGAGCGCCTGGTTGCCGCGTTCGACGCCTACCTCGACCAGGAGGCCCAGGCGTCCGGGATACAGGGTCTGGTGCACGGCGACTACCGGTTGGACAACATGCTGTTCGGTACCTCGGGCGCCGACCGCGCGCTGACGGTGGTCGACTGGCAGACGGTGTCGTGGGGACCGGCACTGACCGACCTGTCCTATTTCCTCGGGTGCGCGCTGCCCACCGAGGACCGCCGCGAGCACTACGACGCGCTGCTGCGGGCATACCACGAGGCGCTGGGACCCGACGCGCCCCTGACCCTGGCCGACGTCGCCGACGGCGTGCGCCGGCAGAGCTTTTTCGGCGTGATGATGGCGATCGTCTCCTCGATGCTGGTGGAGCGCACCGACCGTGGTGACCAGATGTTCATGACGATGCTGCGCCGGCACTGCGATCACGTCCTTGACACGGACGCGCTGGCGACGCTGCCGGCGGCGGTGGCATCCGAGCCGTTGCAACCGGTGCCGGAGGATGAGCTCGCCCACGATCCGACCGCCGAACCGCTGTGGAGCGAGAGCTGGTACGCCGACTTCGCCGACACCGCACAGGGATTGGGCGGCTGGTTCCGCCTCGGCCTGGTGGCCAACGAGCAAACCGCATGGGTACACGTGCTGCTGTGCGGCCCCGACATGCCAACCGTCGCGGTCGACGCGCAGGTCCCGCTGCCGGCGGACCCGTGGACGGTGCGCACCGACGAGTTCGAGCTCGGACATTCCGCCGGTACGCCGTTGCAGAGCTACCGCGTCGATGTGCGGGCGAGGGCTCAGGCTTACCCCGACCCGGCTGCGCTGTTGCGTGGGGAATCCGGCACGCCCGTCGCGATGTCCATGAACCTGGTGTGGGACACCGACGGCACCCCATACCAGTACGGGCTCACGACGCGATATGAGATTCCCTGCACCGTCTCGGGCACCGTCACCGTCGGCGACACCAGCTACCGCCTCGACGCGGTGCCCGGCCAGCGCGATCACTCCTGGGGTGTGCGCGATTGGTGGAGCATGGATTGGATCTGGAGCGCACTGCACCTGAACGACGGCACCCATCTGCACGGCGTCAACATCCGCATCCCGGGTGCACCGGCATTCAGCATCGGCTACACCCAGCGCGCCGACGGCCGGGTCACCGAGCTGCAGACCGTCGACTCACGAGAGTCCTTCGACGACAACGGGTTACCGCTGGAGGCGACGCTGACGCTCAACCCGGGGGAGATCACCGCCAACGTGGACGTCCGCGGCCAGGCGCCGGTCCGGCTTGTCGCCGCCGACGGGCGGGTCAGCCAGTTCCCCCGCGTCTGGGCCACGATCACCACCGCCGACGGGCGCAGCGGCGTCGGCTGGCTGGAATGGAACCGCAACCTCGGCGAACAATCCGGGTGAGCCGATCGGCTCCCGTCGTGGTGATGGGCGTATCCGGATCGGGCAAGTCGACGGTCGGGGCGGCGCTCGCGCGACGCACGCGGGTCCCGTTCGTTGACGCCGACACGCTGCACCCGGCCGCCAACATCGCCAAAATGGCGGCCGGCGAACCGCTCGACGACGACGACCGCTATCCCTGGCTGGACAAGGTCGGCGAATGGCTGGCGGCTCACCGCGACGGCGGGGTGGTGAGCTGTTCGGCGCTGAAAAAGGAGTACCGCGACCGGCTGCGCGCGCACTGCCCGGGCGTCGAGTTCCTGCATCTGTCCGGTTCGGCGGAACTGATCGCCGGCCGGCTGGCGGCCCGGACCGACCACTTCATGCCGGCCGCGCTGCTGCGCTCGCAACTGGACACCCTTGAGGCCCTCGGCCCGGACGAGGCGGGCATGACCGTCGACGCCGGCCAAGACGTCGAGGCGATCATCGACGCCGTCTTGAGGTCACGGCGGGACCCCTGACGACGCGGCCGATCGAAATGCCTACCGGTGAAAGCGATTCGCGTCGACGCGCGGCGACATTCCGCCGCCGCTAGTGGCCGGCGCCCCCGGCGTCCTGGGGCAGTTCGGTCAATGCCTCGAATGCCTCCGTGAACAGGGCGGCGATGTCGCGGTCGCTGGCGGTGGCGATCGGCTCCTTGTGCAGGAGGACGCGCAAGACGCCAATGCCCAGAAGCAGGGCGGCGACCATGTCGGCGCGGAGTCGAGGTTCGTCGGCCCGGATCCGGCGGGAGAGGTTGCGGGTCAAGCCGTTTTCGAGCTGGGCGTTGAGGCGTGCGACGACGTCGGGGTCCCCGCTCGAGCGCAGGAGCGCGAACAGCGGGGCGTCGCTGTCTTGCCGGGCTTGTAGCACTCGTTCGATCAGGGTCTGGCCCACCGCGCTGTCGGTGGCCCGGCGGATGGCTTCGACGTTGCCGGAAATGTTCGTGGCTTCGTCGAATAGCTGTTGCTTGGAACCGAAGTAGCGCCTGATGAGCATCACGTCGACGCCGGCTTGGGCAGCAATCGCACGCAGCGAGGTGGCCCGATAACCGTGTCGCAAGAACTGTTCGCGCGCCGCCGTCAGCAGGCGCGCTTTTGTGGCGGCGGCATCGCGCCGCGGCGGGCTCGCGTCCGGGCCGACGCCGGTCGACGTGCGCTTCATCGTGCTCCCTCAGAAATTTATCTACAACTGTAGACATGATGGGCCGGCGCGGCATAACATTGGCAATGTCTACGTTTGTAGACATGCTGCCGATGAGGCCGGCGGCCAGGCATCGAAGGCGGGTCACCGTATGGCTGAGCGTCCGCAAACGGGTTCAGGACCAACGGGCATTGGCGCGACTTCCCTCGGTGGGGCGGTGCTGCGGGCCGAGGAAAGCTCACGCACGGACCGATTGTTCAACGACCCGTATGCGCGCGCATTCATCGACCGCGCTGATCCTGATGGATCTATGTGGGACGCCGCGGGTCTGGCCCGTGACTTTTTCCGGCTCATGGCCGGGCAAGTCGCGGTGCGCACCCGATTCTTCGATCAAGCGCTTCTCGATGGCGCGGCGACCGGCATCGGCCAGGTCGTCCTGCTCGCCTGCGGCATGGATAGCAGGGCATTTCGTCTGCCTTGGCGGGCCGGCACCACGGTCTACGAAATCGATCAGCCCGAGGTTCTGGCCTTCAAATCCGATGTGCTGCAAGAGATGCACGCCCAGCCGCGCTGCCGTCGTGTCGTCGTGCCGGCGGATTTGAGGACCGATTGGCCGGCACGCTTGGTGGGAGCGGGGTTCGAGCCCGCGAAGCGGACGGCCTGGCTCGCCGAAGGGATCCTCTACGCTCTGGACGCCGATGCCGCGGACGGCTTGCTCGGTCGGATCAGCTCCTGCTCGATCCTCGGCAGCATCCTGGCGCTGGATCACAACGAGGACTCCGAGCTCCTTCGCGCCGCGCGCGCGGCGATCTCACCCGAGCTCGTCTCGATGTGGCGGGGCGGCCCGTCGGGTGATCTCGGCCCTTGGCTGAATCAACATGGTTGGCGCGGCGACATCCGCGACGTCGGTCAGGTCGCCGCCGATTACGGCCGCAACGCGCCGCCCGCCTTCGAATCCGGCCGCGACGGGGCCAGCCGCGCCTGGCTGGTCACCGCAGCGAAAACCACGCCGTAAAAGCCAACGCTGTCAGGAGGATTCGTCATGGCCGGGGTAATGCTCGTCATACAACAAGTTGCCAGCGTCGAGCAATGGAGCGCCGTCTTCCGCGATCCGGCGCTCGATGCCGTGCGCCGCGATCACGGTTTGGTGGTCACCGGGACCTACATGGATGCCGCCGATGCCAGGACGGTCATCGTCGTCATGGACATGCACGACCTCGACAAGGCACGCGAATTCGCCACCTCGCGGGAACTGGCCACAGCCCGCGAAAAGGCCGGCGCGATCGGCGCCCCGGAGGGGGTGTGGTACGGGCAGCGACAGATCCGGTGACGCCGGTGTAGCATCTTGCTACAAGTTGTAACGGGGTGCTGCATCACGGAGGAAGTCATGGCCGACGCTCCCGATCGTGTGACCCGCGTGGCGTCCGACCTGATGGACAGCGCGGCCTCCGAAGGCGCCCGCCAGAGCCGTTCGGCCAAGCAGCAACTCGACCACTGGGCGCGTGTCGGGCGCGCGGTGTCCAGCCAGCACACCGCCTCGCGTCGGCGGGTCGAGGCCGCGCTGGCCGGCCAGCTGGCGACCGGCGAACTCACCGTCGAAGAAGGCGTGGTGTTCAACGCCGAGATCTCCGCCGCCATCGAAGAAAGCCTGGTGCACGCCGACTACGGGGCGACGCTGGCCGGGCATGGCGTCACCACGGTCGCCCTCAACGAGGACGGCGACATCGTCGAGCACCGGCCCGACGGCGCCGCCGTGGTGCTGGCGCGCGGGCGCTGACCCGGCGTTCGCCGGCGCGGTCCGATGCAGCGACTTGACCTGGTGGTCGGGCCGAACGGTGCCGGCAAGTCGACCTTCATCGCGTTCACGCTGGCGCCGCTGTTGCCCGGCAGCCCGGTCGTCAACGCCGATGAGATCGCAAGGCAGCGCTGGCCGGGGGATGCGGCGGGGCGCGCCTACGACGCCGCGCAAATCGCCGCCGCCACGCGCGCGAAGTTGATCGACCTGCGGCGGTCGTTCATCGCGGAGACCGTGTTTTCCCACCCGTCGAAGCTGGACCTCATCCGCACCGCCCTCCGAGCGGGCTTCACCGTCGTCCTGCACGCGATGCTCATCCCGGAAGACCTTGCCGTCGAACGTGTCCGGCACCGCGTGCGGGCCGGCGGCCACGACGTACCGGAAACCAAGGTTCGCGAGCGCCATCGTCGCTTGTGGACACCGGTCACCGACGCCATCGCGCTTTCCGACGTCGCCACCGTCTACGACAACGGCCGGCTGCGCGGGCCGCGCATTGTCGCCCGCCTCAGCGGCGGCATGATTATCGGTTCACCGGACTGGCCGGCGTGGGCTCCGGAGATCTTGCGGTCGCGCTGGCCGGACTAGCTGCACCAGCCCGACGCAATCACCAGGACAGCTTGCGCCGACGGGTCTCGACCTGCCCGCCGACGCGCTCGCGTGCGGTGTCGGCCAAGTGGCCGCCGCGCTTGCGCGCGGTCTCGGCGAGTTCCTCGGAGCGCGCCCGCGCCGTGTCGGCCAGCTTCTCACTGCGCTTGCGCGCCTTCTTGGCGAGCTTCTCGCTGCGTTTGCGCGCCTTCTTCGCCAGCGGTGCGGCCCGATCGGCGGCCTCATCGGCGAGCTCTTCGCCGCGCTTACGCGCCTTCTCGGCCAGATAGGCCGCGCGGTCGGCGGCCTCATCGGCCCATTCCTCCCCGCGCTTGCGGGCCTTCTTCGCCAGCGGCTTGCTGCGCTCGGCCGCGGTGCTGGCCAACTCGCGGCCGCGCTCCAGCGCGGTCTCGGCATACGGCGCACCGCGCTGCGCCGCCGTGCTGGCCAATTCGCGGCCGCGTTCCAGCGCGGCTTCGGCGTAGGGCGCACCCCGTTCCGCCGCGGTGCTGGCCAGCTCGCGGCCGCGTTCGGCGCCGACGTGCAGGCCGTGCGCGATCCGGTCGCCCAGCTCCGACAAGTCGCTGTCGAAGGCCGAATCGTCGGATCCGGGCCACGCCGACGACACCCGCTCGGAGAGCCGTTCGGCCGCGCGGCGTCCACGCCACCCCAGCGACGGCTTACCCGCGGTGTCGGCGGAGGCGATCAACAGTCCGCCCAACAGGCTCAGGTCGGTCAGAAACTGCTGCCGTTTCTGGGCTTTGACCGCCGGATCGCTTTCGTTCCAGAACGAGTGCGCCCCAATGTTGGCCGGTAACACCGTCACCGCCAGCGCGGCCGAAGCGATGCGCGGAAGCTTCCCGCTGGCGAGCAGCAGGCCACCACCGATCTGGACGGCCGCGGTGATTTGGGCGACCGTCTCGGGGTCGCTCGGAATGTTGGCGCTCACCGAATCCGGCAATGCCTGCAAGCCGTCCACTGCCGGCGCCGCCGCCTGGGCCGCCGATTTGGGGTTGAGTAGTGAATTGACTCCTTGCCCGATGAATGCGACTGACAACAGGGGTCGCGCGATTCTCCTGATCACCATGGCCGGTGTATTACCCGACTGCCTGTCGAGCAAACCGTGACGCCGATTTGCGCAGCTAGGGCGGCGCTCTGGCCCGGCGGGATAGTGTGGAGCCCGTGCGAGCGTTGATCATCGTCGACGTGCAAAACGATTTCTGCGAGGGCGGCGCCGTGCCGGTGGCCGGCGGCGCCGCGGTGGCGCCCGCCATCAACGCCTACCTGTCTAGCGCGCCGGGCTATCGCCACGTGGTGGCCACCCAGGACTTCCACATCGACCCGGGCGGGCATTTCTCCGACCGGCCGGACTATTCCTCGACCTGGCCGCCGCACTGCGTCGCCGGAAGCGCGGGCGCGGAATTTCGGCCCGACTTGGACACCGCGCGCATCGATGCCGTCTTTCGCAAAGGCGCGTACTCCGCGGGGTACAGCGGGTTCGAAGGTGCCGACGAGAACGGGACCCCCCTCCTGGAGTGGTTGCGGCAGCGCGGCATTGACGACGTCGACGTGGCCGGCATCGCCACCGACCATTGCGTCCGGCGGACCGCCGAGGACGCGGCGCGGGCGGGCCTGAAGACCCGGGTGCTCGTCGACCTGACCGCGGCCACCACAGCGGATGCGGCCGCCCAGGCGCTGGCGGAATTGGAATCCGTCGGCGTCGAATTGGTGGGGGGATCGTAATGGTGGTGCCGCTGGACCGGGAACGTCTACTCGCGGCGGTGGAGCGCTCACCGCAGGCGGCCGCCGCGCACGATCGGGCCGGATGGGTGGGGCTGTTCACCGGCGACGGCCGCGTCGAGGATCCGGTGGGCTCGCGGCCCCACGTGGGGCATGAACAGATCGGCCGTTTCTACGACACGTTCATCGGCCCGCGTGACATCAAATTCCACCGCGATCTCGACATCGTCGTCGGCACGACGGTCTTGCGCGATCTCGAGCTCGAGGTCGCCATGGGCCCCGCCGTGACCATGTACATCCCCGCATTCCTGCGCTACGACCTCCGAGAAGCCAACGGCGAGTGGCTGATCGGCGAACTACGGGCGTATTGGGAACTGCCCGCCATGATGGCGCAGTTCCTGCGCACCGGACCGGGCGCGGTGAGCCCGGCGCTGCACCTGTCCAAAGGCCTGCTGACCAATCAGGGATGGCGGGGGAGCGCGGGATTCATGGCCGGATTCCGTCGGGCGGGGGCGCGCCACCAACGGCTGGTGCGGACTTTCCTCGCCGCCGCCGCGCGAGGAGACGCATTCGCTGCGGCACGTGCGCTATCATCAACGGCCGCAATAACTTTGGGTGATCGCGATCCGCTCGAGCTGGCCGAATTGGTGGAACAACTGGACGGGGCCGGCGCGACCAAGACCAAGAGCGCCGGCCCGACGGTCGCGGTCTCCATCAACTCGGACCACGGGCGCGCCATCATGTTCGCCGATGTGACGCGGCGCGGCGACGCGATCGAGCGGATCCGGTACTTTCCCTGCTGATCCGACGATGTTCAGCGGGCGAGCATCAGCGCCAGCGACGTTGCGGACAGGCACAAGTAGGCCCCGGGGAACGCGATGTTGTACAGGACCCGCGCCTTCACATGCGTCAACACCGCGCCGACGAAGAACAGGACCAGGCCTGCGGCGGCGGCGATGCCCAGTTCGCGTGCGCCCAGCAGCCCGACCACGATCCCGGCGGCTCCGGCCAGCTTCACGGCGCCCAACGCCGGTAACCACGAACGCGGCACCCCGACTTGGGCGGAGTTCGCCAGCACGAATCGAGCCGGAACGAGATCGGCGATGGCGATCGCGGCGGTGACGGCCGCGGTCGACAGGGTGACCACGACAAGTGCGGTGTTCATGTGGATCAATCCCTTGTCGCGCAGCGAGTTCCGCGGCGAATTGTCTGGTTACTGAGCGCGCCGCGGCGCACAATCGGTAGGGTCATGGTGTTGGTCTCCTTCGCAACAGGAAGTCCAGTGGATGCGGTCATCTCCTTGACGATTCCCGTGCAGAAAAGGTGACCCATGGGCGCAACAACGGATTTGGTGGCTCTCGCGGAGCGTTTCGACGCGGATCGGCGGCACCTGCGATCGGTCGCGTTCCAGCTGCTGGGTTCGGTGGCCGACGCGGACGACGCGGTGCAGTCGGCGTGGCTGAAGGCCAGCCGCGCGGACTTTCGGGCCGTCGACAACCTCTCCGGTTGGTTCACGACGATCACCGCGCGCGAGGCGCTGGACCAGCTGCGGGCGCGCAAGCGCCGCGCCGAGCAACCCCTCGCCGAACCCGACGAGCTGGACCGGCTGGCCGAGGCGGCGTCGGCGCCTGCCGACGAGGACGCGCTGCTGGCGGAGTCGGTGAGCAGCGCCCTGCTCGTCGTGCTCGACCGCCTCTCACCGGCACAGCGCGTCGCTTTCGTGCTGCACGACGTGTTCGCCATGTCGTTCGAGACGATCGCCGAGTTGTTGCATCGGTCGCCGGACGCGGCGAAGAAACTCGCCAGCCGGGCCCGCGGCCGGCTGCAGGCCGCCCCGGCCGCCCAGCCCCGCAGCACGGCCGGTCACCTCGAGGTGGTGGAGGCGTTCCTGGCGGCCTCCCGCGGTGGCGACATCGCCAGCCTGCTCGAGCTGCTCGCACCCGACGTCGTGCGCACGGTTGACCGCTCCCTGGTCCCCGCGGACGTGCCCACCACGGTGCGCGGCGCCCGGCAGGTCGCCGAGGAGACCCGCCGCTTCGCCCGGCGGGCGCGCGCCGGCGCTGTCATGCTCATCGACGGGGCACCGGGCATCGTGATCGCCACCCATGGGCGCGCTCAGGTCCTGCTGGTGATCGGCATCGGAGCCGACGACCGCATCCACACGATCGACATCACCGGCGATGCCGAGCGCATCCGCCGGGCGGCGCTTAGGCTGCCGGCCAGGCCGATCCAGGAACATCACAAGCTCGTCGGGTACCAAGGACGTCAGATACAACCGGCCAGCGGCCGGGAACGGGGCTAGACCGGGAGAGCCATGCTCGACAAGCCGTTCGGACGGCGCAGCCTGCTGCGGGGCGCCGGCGCGCTGTCCGCCGTCGCGCTGGCACCGTGGTCCGCCGGCTGCGCTCCCGACGACGACGCGCTGACCTTCTTCTTCGCGGCCAATCCGGACGAGCGTGAGGCGAGGATGCGCATCATCGACGAGTTCGCGCGCCGCCATCCCGACATCAAGGTGCGTGCGGTGCTGTCCGGGCCGGGCGTCATGCAACAGCTTTCGACGTTCTGTGTCGGCGGCAAATGCCCCGACGTGCTGATGACGTGGGAACTGTCCTACGCCGAACTCGCCGACCGCGGTGTGCTGCTGGATCTGAATCCTCTGTTGGCGCGGGACAAAGCGTTCGCCCAGCAGCTCAAGGCGGACAGCATCCCGGCGCTGTATGAGACGTTTGCGTTCAACGGAAGCCAGTTCGCCCTTCCCGAACAATGGTCGGGAAACTACCTGTTCTACAACAAGCGGCTGTTCGCCGACGCTGGGGTGCCCGCCCCGCCCACCACGTGGCAACGGCCTTGGGATTTCAGCGGATTCCTGGACACCGCCCGCGCGCTGACCAAGCGCGACACCTCCGGGCGGGCGGCGCAGTATGGCTTCGTCAACACCTGGGTGTCGACCTACTCGGCGGGACTGTTCGCGATGAACAACGGCGTCCCCTGGTCCAACCCGCGGCTGAATCCGACCCACCTCAATTTCGATGATGCCGCCTTCCAGGAGGCGGTGCAGTTCTACGCCGACCTGGCCAACGAACACCGGGTCGCGCCCAATGCATCGGAGACGCAGTCGATGTCCACCCCCAACCTGTTCGCGGTGGGGCGGGCGGCGATCGCGCTGGGCGGGCACTGGCGCTACCAGACCTACCTTCGCGCCGAGGACCTCGATTTCGATGTCGCGCCGTTGCCGGTCGGCCCGGCGCTCGCCAACGGGCGTGCGGCGTGTTCGGACATCGGCGCCACCGGGCTGGGCATCTCGTCGACCAGTCCACGCAAGGAGCAGGCCTGGGAGTTCGTGAAATTCGCGACGGGTCCGGTCGGCCAGGCGCTGATCGGTGAATCCTGCCTGTTCGTTCCCGTGCTGCGGTCGGCGCTCAATTCGGAAGGATTCGCCAACGCCCATCGGCGGATCGGCAATCTCAGCGTGCTCACCGAGGGCCCGGCGTATTCGCAGGGTCTGCCGATCACCCCGGCCTGGGAGAAGGTGAACGCGTTGATCGACCGCAACTTTGGCCCCGTCCTGCGCGGACGCCAACCGGCGACGTCCTTGGCCGGCCTGTCCCGCTCCGTCGACGAAGTGCTGCGCAGCCCATGACCGCGATTCATTCGGGTGGCGCGGCCGCCGCCCCTGCGCCGAAGGCGGGCGCAACGGCCCCGGAAAACCCGAGCCCATGGCGCCGCCACGCGTGGGCGGGCCGGCTGTTCGTCGCTCCCAACTTGGTGGCCGTCGCCGTGTTCATGCTCTTTCCGCTGGGCTTCTCGCTGTACATGAGCTTTCAGCGGTGGGACGTGTTCACACCGCCGAAATTCGTGGGGCTGAAGAACTTCGGGGAGCTGTTCACCGCGGATCCGCTGTTCCTGATCGCGATCCGCAACACGGTGATCTTCACCCTGGGGACGGTGGTGCCCACGGTCGTCATCAGTTTGGTTGTCGCAGGTGTGCTGAACCAGAAGGCCAGGGGCATCGGCATTTTCCGCACCATTGTCTTCCTCCCATTGGCCATCTCGTCGGTGGTCATGGCGGTGGTGTGGCAGTTCGTTTTCAACACCGACAACGGCTTGCTGAACATCATGCTCGGCTGGGTGGGGCTCGGCCCCGTCCCATGGTTGGTCGAGCCCCACTGGGCCATGGTCTCGCTGTGCATCGTCAGCGTGTGGCGCAGTGTACCGTTCGCCGCCGTCGTCTTGTTGGCCGCGATGCAGGGCGTCCCGGGGACGGTGTACGAGGCGGCCAAAATCGACGGAGCAAGCGAGATAAGGCAATTCGTCTCGATCACGGTGCCGTTGATCCGGGGATCGATCTCTTTTGTGGTCATCATCTCGGTGATCCACGCCTTTCAGGCGTTCGACATGGTCTACGTCCTCACCGGCGCCAACGGCGGACCGGAATCGGCGACCTACGTCCTGGGCATCATGCTGTTCCAGCACGCGTTTTCGTTCCTCGAGTTCGGATACGCGTCCGCGCTGGCGTGGGTGATGTTCGCCGTCCTGCTGGTGCTGACCGTGGTGCAGTTGAAAGTGAGCCATCGACGTTCTTTGGAGACTTCGCGTGGGCTTAAGTGAGGGGGTCATCAGGCGCACCGCCTTGCGCGGCGGCATGGTCTATGCCGCGCTGCTCGGCATCGCCTGGTGCGCGCTGTTCCCGATCGCGTGGGCGGTGTCGGGCTCGCTGAAAACCGAGGGCGAGGTCAGCGAGCCCACCCTGCTGCCGGCGCACCCGCGGTGGTCCAACTACACCGAAGTGTTCGCGCTGCTGCCGTTCGGGCGGATGTTCTTCAACACCGTGCTGTACGCGGGGTGCGTCACCGCGGGGCATGTGTTCTTTTGCTCGCTGGCCGGATATGCGTTCGCGCGACTGGATTTCCGTGGCCGCGACGCCCTGTTTGTGGTGTATTTGGGGACGTTGATGGTGCCGTTGACGGTGACGGTGATCCCGCAGTTCCTCGTCATGCGGACCCTGGGATGGGTCGACACTCCGTGGGCGATGATCGTGCCGGGCTTCTTCGGTAGCGCGTTCGGCACGTACCTGATGCGGCAATTCTTCCGGACCCTACCGACCGATCTGGAGGAGGCGGCGATACTCGACGGTTGTTCGCCATGGCAGGTCTATTGGCGCATCCTGCTGCCCCACGCCCGGCCGGCGGTCATGGTGCTCGCGGTCCTCACCTGGGTCAACGTCTGGAACGATTTTCTCTGGCCGTTGTTGATGATTCAGCGCAACAGCCTGGCCACGCTGACGCTGGGGCTGGTCCGGATGAAGGGTGAATA
Organism: Mycobacterium paraintracellulare; assembly: GCF_000276825.1. Taxonomy (NCBI): domain Bacteria; kingdom Bacillati; phylum Actinomycetota; class Actinomycetes; order Mycobacteriales; family Mycobacteriaceae; genus Mycobacterium; species Mycobacterium paraintracellulare. The sequence goes on from NC_016948.1 coordinate 2,484,284, forward strand.
CGTTGCCCGGTGGCCGGTCCTGATGGCAACCTCGATACTCATCATGCTGCCGTTGGTCGTCATCTACGCGTTCGCGCAACGCTCGTTTGTCCGCGGCATCGCGGTCACCGGGATGGGTGGCTGATCGTGGCCTCGGTGAGCTTCGAGCAGGCGACGCGGCGCTATCCCGGAGCGGATCGCCCGGCGCTGGACAACCTGGATCTCGTTGTCGGCGACGGCGAGTTCGTCGTTCTGGTGGGGCCATCCGGATGCGGCAAGACCACCTCGCTGCGGATGGTGGCCGGGCTGGAAACCGTGGACTCCGGACGCATCCGGATCGGTGACCGGGACGTCACCCGTGTCGATCCCAAGAACCGCGACGTCGCGATGGTCTTTCAGAACTATGCGCTCTACCCGCACATGACGGTGGCCGAAAACATGGGCTTTGCCATGAAGATCGCCAAAACCCCGAAGGCGCAGATCCGTGAACGGGTGTTGGACGCGGCGAAATTGCTTGACCTGCAACCGTATCTCGATCGCAAACCGAAGGACCTGTCCGGCGGCCAGCGTCAGCGAGTGGCGATGGGGCGCGCGATCGTGCGCCGGCCGCAGGTGTTCCTGATGGACGAACCGCTGTCCAATCTCGATGCGAAACTGCGGGTGCAGACCCGCAACCAGATCGCCGCATTGCAACGGCGGCTGGGTACGACCACCGTCTACGTCACCCACGATCAGGTCGAGGCGATGACCATGGGTGACCGCGTCGCCGTGCTGCGCGACGGCGTGCTGCAGCAGTTCGCCCCGCCCCGGGAGCTCTACCGAAACCCGGCCAACGTCTTTGTGGCGGGTTTCATCGGGTCGCCGGCAATGAATTTGTTCACCCTGCCGCTTGTGGATTCCGCCGTGTCGCTTGGTGATTGGCCCGTCGCGGTGCCGCGGGAGATCGCCGGTGCCGCGGGGGAGGTCGTCGTCGGGGTCCGTCCCGAACACTTCGAGGTGGGCGGCCTCGGTGTCGAAATGGAGGTCGACGTGGTGGAAGAACTGGGTGCGGACGCCTACCTGTACGGGCGAATCACCGGCTCCGGCAAGGTAATCGATGCGCCGATCGTGGCGCGCGCCGACGGACGCAATCCACCGGCAAGGGGCAGCAGGGTGCGCCTGCACCCGGAGCCGGGACACGTGCATTTCTTCGGCGTGGATGGTCGCCGACTGTGTTGATCGTGCTCGCGGTTTTCGGCGTGCCGCGCCGGGACAGCCCCGCCCGGTCCGGCTAGGCTGGTGGCAGTGAGTGACGTGCGTGCCGACCTGGTGTGCGAAGGCGGCGGTGTCCGGGGGATCGGACTGGTGGGAGCGGTGGACGCGCTCGACCAGGCCGGGTACCGGTTTCCCCGGGTCGCGGGAAGCAGCGCGGGCGCGATCGTCGCCTCGCTGGTGGCCGCCCTGCAGGTCGCCGGTGAGCCGATCAGCCGGTTGGCCGACATCATGCGCTCCATCGATTACCGGAAGTTCCTCGACCGCAACCTGATCGGGCGGGTTCCACTGATCGGCGGCGCCCTGTCCCTGCTGACGTCGGACGGTGTGTATCGGGGGGCCTATCTCGAGCAGCTGCTCGCCGGGCTGCTCGGTGATCTGGGCGTGCGGACGTTCGGCGACCTGCGCACCGGCGAACAGCCCGAACAGTTCGCGTGGTCCCTGGTGGTGACGGCCAGCGACCTGTCACGGCGCCGGCTGGTGCGAATCCCCTGGGACCTCAGCACGTATGGCATCGACCCCGATGACTTTTCGGTCGCGCGGGCGGTGCACGCGTCGTCGGCCATCCCGTACGTGTTCGAACCGGTTCGGGTCGCCGGCGCCACATGGGTGGACGGTGGATTGCTGTCGGACTTTCCGGTGCAGTTGTTTGACCGGCCGGATGGCCAACCACGTTGGCCCACATTCGGAATCCGGCTGTCGGCACGTCCCGGCATCCCGCCCACGCATCCCGTCCACGGCCCGGTGTCGTTGGGGCTCGCCGCGATAGAGACGCTGGTGAGTAACCAGGACAACGCCTACATCGACGATCCCTGCACCGTCCGGCGCACCGTCTTCGTGGCCGCCGACGAAGTCAGCCCGATCGACTTCGACATCACCGTGCAGCAGCGTGAGGCCCTCTACCAACGAGGATTGCAAGCGGGCCAACAGTTTCTGCAGACCTGGAACTACGCAGACTATCTCGCCGCGTGCGGCGGCCCGGTGCCTAAATCAACATGAGGGCGCTGAATTCGGACGTGGCTACCCGCGCGAGCATCGCATCACATGAACGCGACGCTGGACACGCTCGACGTCCTCGGGTGTCGGCAGCTGGTTGGTGATCCGGGTGATCTCCACCCCGATGTCGATCGGGTTGGTCGGCCAGACGCGACGCGCGATGAGATCGCTTGCGATGGCGCTGATGTCGTGGCCGCAGAGTCGTCGGCGCGTCAGGGCCACCAACGGCACGTGACCGGGGGCCGGCATGCCGGTGGGGTAGCCGGCCCGCACAAACGCGACAATGCTTGTCACCCAATGCGACAAGTCCATACGTCCACCTCGCTAACCGCCGCAAGTTGCGCATGAGCGGCAGTGCTTGCCTTAGCTAGCAACGTACCATCGCCGACGCGATCAGCCAGGTAACGCCACACAGTTAAACGCGGGTTTTTGCGGCGTGCCCCGCTGGTGCGCCGAGAGTGATCTTGCCGACTATCGCCACACCCCCGGGCGCGCCGTAACACTGTTTGGTCGCAAGGCTTTCTAGGATTGCCGCGTGGTGGATCGTTATGGGACCGATGTGTTGGCCGCGGGGCGACGCAAGCCGCGCTCGACCGAACACCCGGCCGACCTGGGCCTGGTTGTCGAGGACGTCGAATCCGGCTACGTGGGCGCGGTGGTGCGCGTCGAATACGGTCGGGTGGATCTGGAAGACCGGCGAGGTCATGTGCGCGGCTTTCCTTTGGGCCCTGGGTATTTGCTCGAAGGCCGGCCCGTCATCCTCACCGCGCCGCGACGGGCGGCGCCCGCCGCCGCGACCAGGACGGCGTCGGGTTCGGTCGCGGTGCCCGGTGCCCGGGCACGGGTCGCCCGCGCCAGCCGAATCTATGTCGAGGGCCGTCACGACGCCGAACTCATCGCGCAGGTGTGGGGCGAGGACTTGAAGATCGAAGGTGTCGTCGTCGAGCAACTCGGCGGCGTCGACGATTTGGTGGACATCGTCGCCGAGTTCGCTCCCGGGCCGGGGCGCCGTCTCGGAGTGCTCGTCGACCACCTTGTCACCGGCTCCAAGGAAGCCCGCATCGCCGACGCGGTGCGGCGGGGCCCGGGTGGCGCCGACACCCTCGTCGTCGGTCACCCGTACGTCGACATCTGGCAGGCCGTGAAGCCGCAGCGGCTGGGGCTGGCCGCCTGGCCGGACGTGCCGCGGCAGGTGGACTGGAAACACGGCGCGTGCCAGGCGCTGCGCCTGCCGCACGCCGATCAGGCCGACATCGCCCGGGCGTGGCGGCATATCCGTTCGCGGGTACGCGACTGGAACGATCTGGAGCCGGCGCTGATCAGCCGGGTCGAGGAACTCATCGACTTCGTGACGCATCCGGCCCGCTGACCTCGGCGCCCGAACGGCCAGGCCGCCAGGGGCCTTTCGGGTCGGCTACGCTAAGCCGCAGATCGGCGGGACAGAAACAGGGCGCATGCAGGGCGTATTCGGCGTATTTGTAGGCACGTTCCTCATCGGCCTCCGCGAAGGCCTCGAGGCTTCGCTCATCGTGAGCATCGTCGCCGCCTTCCTCAAGCGCAACGGCCAGACGATCCGGCCGATGTTCGCCGGCGTGGCGGTGGCCGTGGTGCTCAGCGTCGCGGTGGGTGTCGGCCTCGACCTGTTCGCCGCGAGCCTGCCGCAGGTCCAGCAAGAGATGATGGAAACCGTCATCAACGCCATCGCCGTGGTGTTCGTGACGTCGATGATCATCTGGATGAACGGCAACGCCGCGCAGCTCAAGGGCGAACTCGAGCGCGACGCCGGGCGGGCGGTCCATCGTGGCGGCGCGCTGGCGCTGGCCGCGATGGCGTTTCTCGCCGTCCTCAAGGAGGGCTTCGAGACGTCGGTGTTCCTGCTGGCCGCCGCCGAGACGTCGCACGGCAACCGGTGGTTCGCCCTGCTCGGCGGCGCCGCGGGCATCGCGACGGCGATCGGGCTCGGCGTGGGCCTGTACTTCGGTGGCGTGCGACTCAACCTCGGCCGATTCTTCCGGGTGACCGGGGTGTTCTTGGTGCTGATCGCCGCCGGGCTGGTGGTGGGCGGCCTGCGCACCGCACACGAGGCGGGCTGGGTAAGCATCGGCCAGCAGCAGGTGCTCGACCTGTCCGGGTGGATACCGAGCAATTCCGTCCTGGGCGCGGTGACCGCCGGCGTATTCGGCATCCCCGCCGACCCGCGCCTGATCGAGGTGCTGGGCTGGCTGCTGTATACCGTGCCAGTGCTCATCGTGTTCCTGTGGCCCGCCGGCGTCGCCGCCGCCCCGCGAGCCCGGAGCCGGCTGCTGGCGACCGCCTCGACGCTGCTGCTCGTCGCGGCGGCGGGGCTGGCGATCATGGCGCCCGCCGGTGGCTCGTCGCCGAACGCGCGGCCGCGCACCGTCACCGACCGTTCGGGCCACACCGCCGCGGTGTCGATGGGGACCGGGCCGCACGGACGCGAGCTGACCGTGGCCCCCGCGGGCGCCGCGACCGTCCACAGCGTCGTGCTCGTCCCGGCGGACCACCAAACCGTGGACGGCGTGCCCGTACAGGTATGGCAGGCTTCCGAGGCCGCCGGTGCCGACGGTGCGCCGGACGTCACGCTGGATCAGTTGCTGAGCATGACGGGGGGTCGGCTGCCCGTCGGTCTCGGGGTCGGCCGCACTCCAGGGCCGTTTCAGGGTCAATGGTCGACGACCACGGTGTACACCGTGCTCGCCCGGGGTGATGTCGTGGTAAGTGCGCAAGCGACGAGCAACCGCACGGCGATCTTGACCGGCGGCGGGCTGACCGGCGCCAAGACCGTCAGTCTGGGCGGGCTGGCGACCGACTGGTCCACGTCCTGCGCCGAAGACCACTCGACCGCGGCCGAGATCGCCACCAGCGGACGCAATCGCGCGGACCGGCAGCTCTGGAATGTCTGGCTTCCGTTGGCGCTCGGCGGTTTCGCCCTGCTCTGCGGTCTCGGCGCTATAGCCTCGATGCGGCGCCGGCACGCCGGCAACACGAGAGGGAACGATTGATGGTGAAGCGTACCGCGAGGCACCACATCTTTGAGATGCGTTTGGCAGCAATGGCTTTGGTAGCCGGCATACTGTCGGCTACGACCGGCTGCAGCCACCCGGGCACTAACTCGGGCCCCGCGGCGCAACCGAGGCCGGGTGGCACCAGCGCCGTCAAGGTCACCATGACCAACGACGCCGGCAAGGACGGCTGCGCGCTGGACACCGCCACCGTGCCCGCCGGCCCGGTGACCTTCACGGTGGCCAACGCGAACGCCCCCGGGATCAACGAAGTCGAGTTGCTCAGGGACCAGCGGATTATCGGCGAGAAGGAGAACCTTGCGCCGGGCCTGGACCCGGTGTCGTTCACCGTCACACTGGACGGCGGCGCCTACCAGCTCTATTGCCCGGGGGCGAGCACCGAATACCAGACCCTGACGGTGACGGGTACCGCGCCGGCGACGCCGACGGGCACCGTGGCCAGCATCCTCAGCCAGGGCACCAAGGACTACGCGGCCTACGTCGTCAATCAGATCGCCCAACTCAACGACGGCGTGAAGGTCCTCGACGCCGCGGTGCAGTCGGGCAACCTCGACGCCGCGAAGACGTCCTACGCCAAAGCCCGGTTGTTCTGGGAGCGTTCGGAGTCCACCGTCGAGGGCTTCGTGCTGCCAGGCTATGCGGTCGGTGACAATGCCGGCAGCCTCGACTATCTGATCGACATGCGCGAGTCCACCCCGGTCGACGCCAAGGTCGGGTGGAGGGGTTTCCACGCCATCGAGCGTGACCTGTGGCAGGGCGGGGCGATCACCCCCGCAACGAAGGCGTTCAGCACCGAATTGGTCGGCAACGTCGGCAAATTGAACGGCATCATCACCACCCTGACGTATAAACCCGAGGACTTGGCCAACGGCGCCAGCGACCTGATCGAAGAGATCCAGAACACCAAGATCACCGGCGAGGAAGAGGCGTTCAGTCACATTGACCTGCTGGACTTTTCGGGCAACGTCGAAGGCGCCCAGCAGGCGTACGCGTCGCTGCGCCCGGGCCTGGACAGGATCGACGCCAATCTCGTCAAGCAGATCGATCAGCAGTTTCGCAACGTGCTCGCCACGCTCGACGGGTACCGCGACCCCACCGCCCTGGGCGGCTACCGGACCTACACCCCCGCGCTGAAGGCCAGCGATGCGCCCAAGCTGACCGCGGTCATCCAGCCGCTCCATCAGAGCCTGTCCACCGTCGCCCAAAAAGTCGTCGCGGGCGGCTGATCGTGACCGACGACAGCACCGGTTTGGCCGACGACGGCCCGGACGGCATTGGGGCACAGCCGGACTCGGCAGCGGTGTCGCGCCGGCGCGCGCTCGGCGGCGCCATGCTGGCCGGGCTCGGCGGCGCGGCCCTCGGTGCCGTCGGGGGAGGCCTCGCCGGGCATGCGATGGCGGCCGGACAGCGCGGCGATGACGACGACACCGTCGACCTGCGTCGCAGTTACCCGTTCTACGGGCAGACGCACCAGGGCGGAATCGACACCCCGCCACAGCGTTACGCCATGTTCATGTCGTTCTCCCTGGCCGCCGGCGCCGGCCGCGCCGAGCTGCAAACCCTGTTGGCGCGATGGTCGGCCGCGGCCGCGATCCTGCAGCAGGGGAAGCCGGTCGGTACCGTGCAGCCGCAGGTCGATGTGCAGCCGCCCGCCGACACTGGGGAGGCTTACGGGCTGAGCCCGGCCAGCCTGACCGTCACCATCGGCCTGGGCCCGGCACTGTTCGGTGACCGCTTCGGACTGGCCGCGCGACGCCCCACCAAATTCACCGACCTGCCACCGCTCAACGGGGACAACCTCGATCCCCGCCTGCACGGCGGCGACCTGTCCGTGCAGGCGTGCGCCGACGACCCCCAGGTCTGCTACCACGCCGTGCGCAACTTGGCCCGGCTCGGACGCAACATCGTCTCCCCGTTCTGGGCGGTGCTGGGATTCGGCCGCGCCTCAGCAGGGCCGGGCCAGCACACGCCGCGAAACCTGTTGGGATTCAGAGACGGAACCCGCAATGTCGCCACCGACGCCGAATACCACAAATTCGTCTGGGTCGATAACAGCGACCAGCCCTGGATGAACGGCGGGACCTACCAGGTCGTCCGCAAGATCCGAATGCTGCTCGAAACATGGGACGTCGACCGGATCGGCAACCAGCAGAGGATCTTCGGCCGAACCAAGGACGAAGGCGCACCGCTGAGCGGCAAGGCCGAATTCGATACACCCGACTTCACCGCCAAGGGCGCCGACGGCAACCCGCTCATCGATCCGATGTCCCACGTCGGCCTGGCCGCCCGCGAAAACAACGACGGCATCATGATCCGCCGGCGGTCCTACAACTACACGGACGGTCTGGACGCCAACGGCCAACTCAACGCCGGTCTGCTGTTCATCTCCTACCAAAACGATCCGCAAGATTTTATCCGCCTCCAGAACCGCCTGGGCGCCCACGACCTACTCAACGAATACATCCGCCACATCGGATCAGCTATCTTCGCGGTTCCTCCCGCGCCCGCTGAAGGCCACTACATCGGGCAAAGCCTGTTCCGCTGAGCAAACTTCGCCGCGCCGTGACGGCCGCTGAGCGCCGCCGCGTTTCACCCATGTGACGTTTCGTGGCGCGCGGGTAAATCAATCCCACCCGCCGTCACGCATCGGTGCCCGCCAAACACTAATTCCGTGAAACCGCACAATCAGCGAGAAACGGAGAACACCCATGACCGACGCGCTCGTCATCGACGCCGAAGGCCTCGACCGGCTGTCGTGTAACGCCAAGGCCAACCCCGAGACCGGCAAGAAAACGCTCAAGGCCAAGACGGTGTGTGAGACCGGATTTCGCAACATGACCTACGTCCGCGACCTGGCGCCGATGCTGGTGGGGGAGCCGCCCGCGCTGCTCGGTGACGACTCGGCACCCAACCCCTCCGAAACCGCCCTGGCCGCGCTGGGCTCGTGCGTGTCCGTGGGGCTGTTGGCCAACGCCACACATCGTGGCGTGACCCTCACCAAAATCGAGGTCGAGATGGAAGGCGACATCGACATCTCCGCGGTGTGGGGCGTGGGGGACACCCCCGAACGAAAGCGCCTCGGGTTCAGCGCGGTCCGTTGCACGGTGAGCCTCGCCGGCGACGCCGACGAAGCCACGCTCAAGGAGATCCACGACAACGCCATCGCGTGGTCGCCGGTCGTGAACACGTTTCGCAACCCGGTGAGCCTCGAATCGACGCTGCGCGCCGGATAAGCATCGCAACCTCAAACCAGAACCATGGCAAAAACATTGACCAAATCCGACCTTGCCGAGACGATCAGGCTCGCCCGCGTCAAGCACGGACTGAGCTGGGCGAAAATCGCCGAAACCATCGGCAAGGACCCGGCATGGACCGTCGCCGCGCTGCTCGGGCAGCATCCGCTCTCGGCCGGCGACGCCCGGGCGGTGGCATCGCTCCTCGGCCTCGACGAGGAGGCGGTGGCCGTTCTGCAAATGATGCCGCACCGGGGATCCGATGCGACCATAGCGAAAGATCCGACGATCTACCGGTTCCACGAGGCGCTGGCGGTCTACGGTCCGGCGATCAAAGAACTCATCCATGAAGAATTCGGGGACGGCATCATGAGCGCGATCAACTTTCAGCTCAGCGTGCAGCGCCGTCCGCACCCCCAGGGCGACAGAGTCGTCGTCACATTCGACGGCAAGTTCCTCGATTACGCGTGGCAACACTCCGCCGAGCAGGCGCAGGAGGTGGCGAAATGACGGCGACCCTGGATCCCGCGGCCGGCCGGCTGGATGTCGGCCTGTTGGAAGACATTCGGGCCCACGCCGCGGCATTGGACGGCGGCGAGCACCGGTCCCGTCGCAGCTTCACGGCGCTGGGGGAGGCCGGTCTGCTCGGCATCGGCGCCCCGGCCAACGCCGACGGCCGGCTCCCGGCGATGGCCGAGGTGATCCGGTTGATCTCGGGGACGTGCATGAGCACAGGCTTTTCGCTGTGGGCCCATCGCATGGCGGTCGAGTATTTGCTGACGGCCGCAACACCGTTCGGCGCGGCCGCCGCCGACCGGCTGCTTTCGGGAACCGTGCTGGGAGTCACCGGCATGGCCGCGGCCTTCAAAGAGGCCGCGGGCTGTGGCAGCGTGGAGTTGACCGCCACACCGGTAGCCGGCGGCTACCGGGTGTCCGGCCCGATCAGGTGGGCCAGCAACCTCTACCCCGACTCGACCATGGTGACGGCGGTGCGCACCGATGCCGGCGAGAGATTGATCGTCGCGATGACGTTGGACACACCCGGGGTGCTCCTGGGTGAGCACTTCGAGCTGTTGGCCATGGGGAGCACGGCCTCGTCGTATCTGAACCTGGACGGCGCTCACGTGCCCGACGGCCAGGTGCTGTCGCGCGATTTCGAAGGCTTTTTGCACGCGGTCCGCCCGACTTTCCTTGTGCTGCAGTCGGCGATGTGTCTGGGGCTGGCCAGGGCGGCAATCGACCACGCCAGGCTGGGGCTCGGCGGTGTCAACGCGGTGTTCGGCACCGACGTCGACCGCGTCTGCGAAAGGCTCACCGACGCCGAGGCGACGTTGGCCCACTTGGCCGCCGCGGTGGGCGGCCCCCGGTCGCCGGTCAAGAAGGAGCTGCTGTCGCTGAGGCTCACCGCGGCCGAATTATCCAGCGCCAGCACTGATTTGGAGATGCGAACCGCTGGTGGGAAGGGATATGCGAGCCGGACCTCGGTGAGTCGCCGCTACCGGGAGGCCGCGTTCATCCCCGTCCAGTCGCCGTCCGAGGGCCAGCTGCGCTGGGAGTTGGCCCGATGCGCCTGAGCATGGACCGATGGTGACCCCGGTGGCGGTGCCGCCCGAGGGCACCCGATCACAACGGCTGGTCGGCGGGGTTCCGCTGGCCAGCCTGGTGCGCGACTACCACCGCCCCATGGTGAATTTCGCCCGGACCATGGTGGATTCGCCGGCCGTCGCCGAAGAAGCCGTGCAGGAGGCGTGGGTGCAGGTGCTGCAATCGCCGGATTCGTTCCAGGGGCGCTCGTCGGTGAGCACCTGGCTGTTCGGGATTGTCAAGCACACCGCGTCGCGCCACCGGCGCCGGGAATCGCGGATCCGTCATCACGAGATGCTGGCGACCGCGGATGCTGACCCCCTATCGGGCCGCATGCACCCCGACGGCCACCCCGATGCCGGACACTGGCGCGAGCCGCCGTCGCGGCGCTTTCTGCCGGAAGATCACACGGTCCAAAGCGAACTCGTCGGGTACGTCCGTGCGGCGCTGGACGCCTTGCCCGAGCGGCAACGGCAACTGGTCATCCTGCGCGACATCGTCGGCGCCCCCGCCGACGAGGCGGCCGAGCTCCTCGATCTGACCTCCGAGGCGCAGCGGGCGCTGCTGTACCGCGCCCGCGGAAATCTCCGAAACGAACTGGAAAAGCGGTATCAACGATGACCGTTCACGACAACACCGTCCCCGCCATCGATTGCGTCGACTTCGTCCGCCTGGTTGACGACCTCGTCGACTCCGACCCGCGGCAATGGGGACCGATCGTGGCCAAGCACCTCGACGAATGCCCCCCGTGCCTGGTCTACCTGCAACAGATGCTCGACCTCAAGATCCTGCTCAGCCACGTCTTCGACGGCGAGCGCCTCACCGAGGACCACGTCTCTGGAGTCCTCCACGCGATCAACACCTTACGGAAAGGCGAACACGGATGACCATCAACGCTCCAGCGCAGCCGCTGCCGAGCTCGGCAACGGCGGGCACGGTCACCGCGTTGCCCACCGGCGTCGTCACCACTGACCGCGCCCCCGAGGATCCCTTCGAGCCGCTGACGGTGGGAGCGATGGTGGATCGGGTAGCGGCCATGGCAGTGGAAAAAGCCGCGCATCCGTGGGCCTTTTTGATGCGCTCCCTGGTCGGTGGCGTGATGGTGGCGTTCGGGGCACTGCTGGCCCTGGTGGTCAGTACCGGCGTCAAGACGCCCGGGGTGGCGAGCCTGTTGATGGGCCTGGCGTTCGGCATGTCCTTCGTCCTCATCCTGGTGTCGGGCATGTCGCTGATCACCGCGGACATGGCCGCCGGTTTCCTCGCCGTGCTCAAACGCACACTCAGCGTCGGTAACTACGCCCTCCTGGTGACCGTCGGACTCGTCGGAAACATCGCCGGCGCACTGATATTCGTCACCATTTGCGCCGCGGCCGGCGGTCCCTACCTGGGCGCCTTTGCCGAGCGCGCCGCGACCGTCGGCACCCTCAAGGCGGGCCAGCCCTTCTGGACCGCGCTCCTGCTCGCCGTCGTCTGCACGTGGTTCCTGCAGACCTCGATGTGCATGTTCTTCAAGGCCCGCAGCGACGTCGCGAGGATGACGTTCGCGTTCTATGGCCCGTTCGCATTCGTGATCGGCGGCACCCAGCACGTGATTGCCAATGTCGGATTCCTCGGTCTTCCGTTGTTGCTCAACCTCTTCCATCCGACCGCGCCCCGCGGCGCGATCGGCTGGGGGTTCGGCGCGCACGGCTTGCTCACCAACATCGGCATCACCACCGTCGGCAACCTCATCGGGGGTACGGTTTTCGTGGCGCTGCCGTTCTGGATCATCGCGCGGCTGCAGCACCGCCAAATCTGATTGCCGGCGTCGTCATGTAGCGTTCGTGCGCCGGGCCGTGGGGCGCAACGCCGCGAAGAGCGCCCCGGCGGCGAAGACCACCGCGATCACCCACGGAAACCGCCCGTCTGGGGCGAAGCCCTTGGCGGCGACCACGGCCAGGGCGTAGGCGGTCATCGCGGCGCCGGTGAGCATCACGGGCTCGGCCCGGCGCTCGCTGAGCGGGACACCGAGCAGTGGCAGGGGAGCGGCGAAAACCCTTCGCGCCCACCATAACAGCGCGATCTCGGCTGCCGTCACGACGCTGAGGATGGCCACCCATTCCAGCCGGGCCAGCCACCAGGCGGCACTTCCTTCCGGGGGTTGCGGCAAGAGTCCGGCCGGATACCCGACGATCGCCACGATCACGACGGGAATCATGTGCCACAGATAGAGGGCCATGATGTTGTTGTTGGCGATGGACAGAGCCCGCTCGACGCGGGCCGCGCGCAGCGCGCGGTTGAGCATGGGCGCGAGCGCCATGACGATGCCCGTTTGCGCGCCACCAAAGCCCATCAGCGCCACGGTAGGCGGTGTCGTGTTGTCGATGGTCTGGCCGGGAACGCCGATCATGCTGACCGGATAGACTCGCAGCCAGATCAACCCCGCCAGCCCCGCCGCCGAGGCACCGGCCAGCAACCAGGGCCTGCGGCCCGTCAATAGCCCACCGCGCCAGGCGATTCCGAGCTGATACAGGGCTCCCCAGCCCAACAGGTAGTTCAGCCAGTCGAGGTAGTGCACGTGAGTGCTGAGCCTGGCGGCATCGACGACCGCGACCCCCAACACGAGCGCCGCGGGCGCCCGAAGGCCCCAACGGCGGTGTGCGGCAATCCCAACCGGCGTCAGCGACACCACCACCAGATACACCGCCAGGAACCAGAGGTGCATCGCCACCGCCCAGCCGGCGTACTCGAGCACCGAACCCGCGACACCGCACGCGCCCAGCACAACCACCGCCACCGACACCAACGCGGTGTACGCCGCGGTCGGCCCGAGCACCCGGGCCAGCCGGTGTTGTAACCAGGTCTGGCGCGAGACTCCGCCGGTGTCGCGCCGATGCGTCCACGACACCGCGCCGGCGTAACCCGCCACCAAAAAGAACGTCGGAACCGCTTGGAAGGGCCAGGTCAGCCACTGGGTCCAGGGCATGTCGACGAGCGGGTTCTGCCGGCCGAACTGTCCGTCGTGGTAGGTCACCGACCCGGCCAGCCAGTGTCCCAGCACGATCAGCACCACTCCGGATACGCGGTAATAGTCAACCGCCAGATCGCGGGCCGGGCGCGGGCTGATTGCGCCGCCCATCAGATCGGGGGAAGCTCGACGCGGGACACAGCGCCACGGTACCGTCCAGCGCTCAGCGAGGCCTCGCTGAACCACGTCAAGAAGAGGAGAAGGGCCATGAAACAGGCTCAACTCGGTGAGCTGCGGGTCGGGCGCCTGGGACTGGGCGCGATGGGAATGTCGGTCGCCTATGCCGGCGCCGGAAGCGACGACGCCGAATCGATCCGCACCGTCCATCGCGCCATCGACCTGGGTGTCACCCTGATCGACACCGCCGAGGTTTACGGCCCTTACGTCAACGAGGAACTTCTGGCGCGTGCCCTGCGGGGCCGTCGCGATCAGGTGGTGGTGGCAACCAAGTTCGGTCTCATCTCGCATACCGGCCGTGACGGGCTCGACAGCAGCCCCGCCAATATCCGCCTGGCCGTGGACGGTTCGCTGCGGCGGCTGGAAACCGATTACATCGATCTGTACTACCAGCATCGCCTCGACCGACAGACCCCGATCGAAGAAACGATGTCCGCGCTGGCCGAGCTGGTTTCCGAAGGGAAGATCCGGCACATCGGCCTTTCCGAAGTCGGCGTCGACACCATCCGCCGCGCGCACGCGGTGCATCCCGTCACGGCCGTCCAATCGGAGTATTCGCTGTGGACGCGCGACCAAGAACCGGCGATCTTGCCGTTGCTGCGCGAGCTGGGAATCGGTTTCGTCGCCTACTCACCGCTGGGCCGCGGCTTCCTCACCGGTACGGTCCGCTCCACCGAGGAGCTCCCCGACAGCGACTACCGCAAGACCAATCCGCGGTTCTTCGACGAGAACTTCCAGCACAACCTGCGATGCGCGGACGAAGTGCGCGAGATCGGCGCTGACGTCGGCGCCACGGCGGCCCAGGTCGCATTGGCGTGGCTGCTCGCGAAAGGGCCCGACATCGTGCCCATCCCGGGCACCAAACGGGTCACCCGCCTGGAAGAAAACGTCGGGGCCGACGCGCTAGAGCTGACCCCGGACCAACTGGCGCGGCTCGACCGCCTCACCCCACCCGTGGGAGGGCATCACGCGCAGGCGCAAATGGCATGGATAGACCGCTAGTGGCCGACAAGAAGCTGGTGATCGGCGCGAGCGGGTTTCTGGGATCACATGTCACACGGCAACTGGTGGCGGCGGGTGAAGACGTGCGAGTCATGGTGCGCCACACCAGCTCCACCGCGGGCATCGACGATCTCGACGTCGAGCGCTGCTACGGCGACGTGTTCGACGACGCCGCGCTGCGCGCCGCGATGGCGGGCTGCGACGTCGTCTACTACTGCGTCGTCGACGCCAGAATGTGGCTGCGTGATCCGGCGCCGCTGTTCCGCACCAATGTCGAGGGCCTGCGCCATGTTCTGGACGCGGCCCTGGGCGCCGACCTGAAGAGATTCGTATACACCAGCACCACAGGCTCTTTGGCGATCAGCGACGGCAAGCCGGTCACCGAGGAGGACCCGCACAACTGGGATCAGGGCGGCGCCTACATCGAAGCGCGGGTGGCCGGCGAAGACCTGCTGCTGTCGTACGCGCGGGACAAGGGCCTGCCGGGCGTGGCGATGTGCATCTCCACCACCTACGGGCCGGGCGACTGGGCGCCGACCCCGCACGGTGCGCTGCTCGCCCGGGTCGCCAAGGGCCGTTTTCCGTTCTATTTCGACTACTCGTCCGAAGTGGTGGGCATCGAAGACGCCGCCCGGGCAATGCTTCTCGCCGCCGAGCACGCGCGCGACGGCGAACGCTACATCGTGTCCGACAGGTACATGAGCATCCGGGAGCTGCATGAGATCGCCGCCACCGCCGTCGGAAGGCGATCGCCGCGCATCGGCATCCCGATGTCGGTGCTGCGGGCCGGGGCGCGGGTGAACGACGCGGCGGCTTGGCTGCTGGGCCGCGACCTGCCGTTCGCCTACGCGGGAATCCGGATGGCCGAACTGATGTCGCCGCTGGACCACTCCAAGGCCACCCGCGAACTGGGATGGACGCCCGAACCCGTCGAGGACTCGATCCGTAAGGCCGCCGTCTGGTTTGCGTCGCGCTAGTCGACGCTGGCCAATGCCGCCGTGCCGTACTTCTTTTCGATCAATCCCCAGGGGTCGGCGTAGGGGCCGCGCCCTTCCAGCCGGCGCTGCACCACGAAGACGGCGCGCAGAATCGGCCGCAATAGCGGGCCAAGCAGCCGCAGCACGTTGCGCACAGGGCCCTGCGAGTCGGCGAGCCAGGCCACCGTCTGCTGCCAGTCGTGCTCTTGAAACTCGAGCAGCGCCTGCGCTTCGGTGGTGTCGTACCAGCCGGTGAAACTCCAGCCGCGATCGTCGCCCGGGTCGCCGGGCAGGCCGGCCGAGGGGCCGAGCGGGCCCAGCCCCGCCGCGGTCATGAGGTCGTCTTGCAGCCGGTGCTGCAGCATCACATACGTCTCGTTGCCGCCGATGAGCAACACCTTGCCGGAGATGGCCGTTTCGCGGTCGACGCCGTTGGCGAACGCCAGTGCCACGTCGCGCGCATCCACCGCGTGAATGCGGTTATCGCTCGGCATCGACCGCATCAGGACGAGGTAGTCACCGTTGATGCCGGCCTGGGTGTCCGGCGAGATGACACCCGCAAGCCGGTAGAGCGCGTAGGGCAGGCCACTGGCACGGATCGCCGCCTCGGCAAGCACCTTGTCCTGGCCGTATTGATCGATGGGATTCACCGGGGTATCCGGGGTGATCCGCTCGGGCTGGCGGAAGGGATTCCGCGATCCGTACACCGCTGCGCTGGACGCCATGAGGAACAGCGGTGGGCGCGGGAGCGTGGCGCAGGCGGCCAAGAGATTCTCGGTGCCGCCGACATTGACGCGCCGGGCCAATGCGGGGTTGCGATACGACGGCGGGGAGACGATGGCGGCCAGGTGGACGACGGCCCCGGGACGGTGGGCGGCGACCAGATCGCGCACCGCGTCGGCGTCCAATAAATCGGTGTAGGCGGGGATCAGCGTCCCGGATTGGCCCGCGGCGGCCAGTTCTTTCTCGACGGCCACGGTGTTGTCGTTGCGCAGATCCATCGCAACGACGGTGTGCCCCCGGTCGAGCAGGAGCTGCGTGCAGCGCCTACCGACTTGTCCGAATGCGCCCGTGACCAGAACGGTGTCGACAGCCACGACGCGTCACCGATCCATCAGCCGGCCGGCGATCTTGGCGATCGCCGTGCGGATTCGGGGGGACACGTAAATCGAGAATAACGGGGTCACGATGTCCTCGCGGAGCCGAGTTAGCTTGGAGCTCTTGATAAGCCAGCGACCCGCGACGTTTTCATAGGTTTCGTGGTAATGGCCGTAGCCGACCAAGGTTGCCCCGGGCCCGAACCGAACGACGTCTTGCAGCGCCCATATCCCACGCGCCGTCGTTGCCGACGTGAGCTCGATTTCGGGGGTGTGCACCTGGTGCGCGGTGGCCTGGGTGGGTCGGCCCAGGGCCTGGCGGGTGAAGGCGACGAAGTCGTCGGCGCCGGCGATCACCTTGCCGCCCGCTTCGGAGGTGTCACTGACGAAGTCGTCGGCGAAGATCGTTCGCCAGGCCGCCCAATCCTTGGTGTCCAGGTAGCGGCAGTAGCGCGCTTTGAGCTGCTTGATGGACTCGATCGCCGGCAAGCCGTCGGTGACCAGGTTTTCCGCGCGCTCTGTCATTGCGGCTCGATTCTGCTCGTAAGGGCCCCGGCGTGACGTTTCACTGGCGAAGTGTAAACCTGTCAGCCCTTGAAGTAGACGATCTGATGTGTGGTGGCCAGCAGTCCGCCCGCCCGGGTCCACACCTGCGCGCTCTGATCGAAATAGCCGTTTGCGAAGCGGTTGGCGTGGGCGGTGGCCAGCACGAAGTCGTCTCCGACGGCCTCGAGTTGCTGCTGATCGGCGTGAAAGTACGTGGTCAGTGAGATCGTTCCGGACGGGAGGAAGCCGCCGTGACGCAGGAACACCCGCGGGTAGAAGATGTCGCACAGCGCCGCGAGCGCCGCGTAGTCGACCGGGCGGCGCGCGCGGTCGCGCACCCACAGCGTGGTGGTCGAAGAGGGGCTGGGGTCCCCGCCTTTGCCGGGCATCGCCCCCTCGACGTAGCGCGTGTCGTAGAGGCCGGTCCATCGCACGAGGCCCGGATCGACGGCGGACAACTGCTCCGGGGCGGGCGCGCTCGGCGGGTGCGCTTCCGTGTCGGCCCAGCTCTCGCGCCGGATCGCGAAGATCGCGGTCGCCGTGGTCTTGACCACCCCATCCTGGCTGAGCTCGACAATCCAATGCTGGTTGGTGCGGTTGGTGCGCGCGGCCCGAAGCGCGATGTCGAAGTCGCCGTCGGCGATCGGTGCGGCGAAGTTGACGGTCAGGGCGAGCGGCTCGCCGATGCGGTCGGGCTGCCCTTCGACGGCGGCCAGCATGACGGCGGCCGTGATCCCGCCGAATGGCCCGACCATGTTGGCCCACTCCGCGTGCGTGCGACCGCGTCGGACGTCCGCGCTGACGGTGTCGAGGCGGACGGCTTCGTCGAAGGGATGTGTGTCGGTCATGTTGGTCGACGGCAGACTACTTGCGGTCGAACTCGCCGCTGGACACGGGGTCGTTGCACCCGACCGGCGAATCACCTCCCCTGATACGGTCCGGCGAGCGACAGCCTGAACGAAAGCGAACCGCGATGACCAACTCCAAGCACGAAGCCGCAGCCAAATCTCCCGCCGAGTTGATCGATGCCAGGATCGAGGAACTGGGGGATTGGCGCGGCGAGACGCTCGCCCGGATCCGGCAACTGATCAAGGAGGCCGTCCCCGACGTAATTGAAGAGTGGAAGTGGCGTGGCGTTCCGGTGTGGTATCACGACGGGATGATCTGCACTGGCGAGACGTACAAGAACGTCGTGAAGATGACGTTTGCGAAGGGGGCGTCGCTGCAGGATCCCGCGGGTCTGTTCAATTCGAGCCTCGACGGCAACACCAGACGCGCAATCGATTTCCACGAGGGCGACACGATCGACGAGAACGCGTTGACGGCGCTCATTCGGGCCGCGGTCGACCTGAACAGGTCGTAGGGCGCCACCTGTACAGCGCCGTCGCCGTTGCTGTACAGTCGCCCAGCACAAGGACGACGGTCGAGTGAGAGGCCAGCCGGTGACTTCCGAGTCGGTCGAGGAATTTCGGCGCCGGGCCAGGGCCTGGCTCGCCGCGAACATGCCGCGACTCGATCCGGCCGAGGCGGTGTCGCTTCAGCGAGATCAGCTGCCGGCCTGGCACCGGGCCCGCGAATTGCAGAAGCTCCTGTGGGAGGGCGGATTCGCCGGCATCTGTTTCCCGCGTGAGTATGGCGGCCTGGGGCTGAGCTACGAATACAAGAAGGCCTTTGACGCCGAGTCGCTCGGCTATGAGACGCCGCTTCTGCTCAACGTCCCGTCCTTCGCCATCTGCTGCGCCACGATCCTCGATATGGGCAGCGAGGAGCAAAAGCAAACCCACATCCCGGCCGCGCTGCGCGGCGACGAGGTACTGGTGCAGCTGCTCTCGGAGCCCAGCGGGGGATCTGACCTGGCGGGCGTCATCACCCGCGCCGAACGCCGCGACGGCCGGTGGATCATCAACGGCGCCAAGACCTGGAGCACCTGGGCATTCGCCGCCGATTACGGGCTGTGCCTGGCCCGCACCAACTGGGACGTGCCCAAGCACGACGGTCTCACGATGTTCCTGGTGCCGCTTCGGCATCCCGGCATCACGATCAACCGCGTTGAACAGGTCAACGGGTCGATCGAGTTCTGCGAAGAGTTCTTCGACGACGTCGACGTGGGGGATGACGCCGTTGTCGGCGAGCCGGGCAAGGGCTGGGAGGTTGCGTCGCGCCAGCTCTACCACGAGCGCCGCAGCATGGGCGACGGTTCGGAGTACACCAGCGGGCCGGGAATCGCTGAGGCCGAAGATGTTTCGGTCGACCTGCTGGCATTGGTCGACAAGACCGACCAGCACGACAGCGAGCGGGTCCGGGAGATGATCGGTCGGGCCCTGGTTCACCGCACGGTCCACGGCCAGCTCAGCGAGCACGTCTTTCATGCCGTCGCCGGCGGCGCCCTGCCGCCAGCCGCGGGATCGATCATCCGGCTATCCATGGCCGCGGTGCACGACGTGGAAACCGACACCGCCCTTGCCGTGTCCGGGACGTCGGCCGTGGTCGCGGACGACGGTGCACTCCTCGACATCGGGACGCGCTATCTGGGCCGGCAGACCGCCAGCATCGGCGGTGGCACCACCGAGATGGCGCGCAACGTGATCGGCGAGCGGGTGCTGAATTTTCCGCGCGAGCGCGCCGATGACCGGGGCGTGCCGTTCAATCAGGTGCGACGCGGCAAAAGCCCGGGAGGAGAACGGAATTGAGCGACCAGCTTCGTGACATCCGAGAGTTGGCGGGGGACACCGACGCCTACCGCGACGAACTGTACCGACGCTGGACGGGCCTGCTGAGCTACCGCTACATCGGCCGCAAACACTCGTCGATGAATCTCGGCGAGACCGACGACACCGTCACCATCCGCCGCGACATGCGCAACGAGGCGGGCGGAATCATGGTGGCGCCGTTGGCCATTTCCTCCCCGGAGGGTTGTCAGACCGACATGGTCGCCGTGCCCAACCCGGTGATCGCGTCGGTACAGATCGTCGACCCCGGCTACGACGTGACGCGGGTGGAGATCGTCGGGTCTGGCATCGTGCACCAGGGCCGCACCATGGGCTACGGGCGCTGCACGATCGTCGACGCCGATAACCCGCAGCGGGTGATCGCGTTCAATGAGGGGCAGGGAGCGATCATCGGCATCCCGCCCGAAGGCCTGGACAGGATGGATGTTTCGGGCACGGAGCTGGTGATCGAGGACTCTCCGGATCTGCCGCCGCTGTGGCGGGCCTTCGGCGCCAGCCGTCGCGGCGACGGCCATTGGGTCCTGCCCGAGCTCAGCACCGAACTCGCGTCACCGGATGCGGCGTTGCACATCGGACCCCAGCACGTCGTTCTCGAGACCGCCGCAATCGATTTGGCCGCCGAGGTCGCGGGAAGCAGAAAGCTGCAGGTCGTGAGCTGGCACGTGATGTTCATGTCGCGCGGCAAGGTGGGTCCATTCCGGGTCGAGGGCACCGCGCATCCTGGCGGGCCCGGGCGCGTCGGCGTGCGCATGCTGCTGCACGACGAAGGCAACGCCGACAAGGCCGTCACCTCCGCTGCCGCGGTCTTCGACGTCGTCGGCTGAGCCGGGCTTGGCGACCTCCGCTCGGGTGCGCCCCGGGGAAGGGCGATAACCTTCCCGAAGGCGACGCGAAGGAGCGTGATGGTCATGCAGATCTCCATGTTCGGGCAACTCAGCGGATCGGGCGGTCAATCGCCGATCGACGCGACGATCGCCAACCTCGCTATGCTGCGCGACGAGGGCTTCACGCGGGTGTGGATGAGCCAATTGCCCTATGAGCCAGACCTTCTCACGATTCTGGCCATCGCGCTGCACGAGGTCGACACGATCGAGGTGGCCAGCGGTGTGGTGCCGATCCAGAATCTGCATCCGATGCTCATGGCGCAGCGTGCCCTCACGCTGAGCCTCGCCTCGGGTGGTCGGTTCACGCTCGGGCTCGGCATGACCCATCAGGCGGTGACCGAAGGGATGTGGGGCATCCCGTGGGACAAGCCGGTGCGCAGGCTGAACGAGTACCTTGACGGGTTGTTGCCCCTGCTGGCCGGTGAACCCGCCGCCGCCGCGGGGGAGATTGTGACCACCCGCGGTGCCCTGATGATCACCGGGGCGCCGAAGCCCGACGTGTACATCGCGGCCCTGGGCCCGCAGCTGCTCAAGGTCGCCGGGCGGCGCACGTCGGGCACCTGCACCTGGATGACCGGCCCCAAGACGCTGGCCGAACATGTCGGCCCGACGCTGCGGCGGGCGGCCGCCGATGCCGGCCGGGAGGACGAGGTGCGTGTCGCCGCGTCGTTGCCCGTCAGCGTCACCGACGATGTCGACGCCGTCCGCAAGCAGGCGGCCGAACAGTTCGCCATCTACGGCGAGTTGCCGTCGTACCGTGCGATGCTCGACCGCGAGGGCTACGCGGGGCCGCAGGATGCCGCCATCATCGGCGACGAGGACACCGTGCGCGGCCGGCTCGACGAGCTGCGCGCCGCGGGCGTCGACGAGTATGTTGCGGCGGCATTCGATCCGTCACCGGAGGGCCGGGCCCGCAC
Source organism: Mycobacterium paraintracellulare (assembly GCF_000276825.1). Classification (NCBI taxonomy): domain Bacteria; kingdom Bacillati; phylum Actinomycetota; class Actinomycetes; order Mycobacteriales; family Mycobacteriaceae; genus Mycobacterium; species Mycobacterium paraintracellulare. The sequence continues at coordinate 2,505,707 of NC_016948.1, forward strand.
TCGGGCGCTGCTGCGCGCCTACGACTCCTGACCCGGCGTTTGGCTATGGCCATACATTGCCTCCGGAACGTATGGTGCAGAGACGAACTCAGAGGACAGGAGAAGCGCAGTGGCAGAACGGTTGGCGGGAAAGGTCGCGCTCATCAGCGGCGGCGCCCGGGGGATGGGTGCATCGCACGTGCGGTCGCTGGTCGCCGAGGGAGCCAGGGTGGTGTTCGGTGACATCCTCGACGACGAGGGCAAGGCGGTGGCGGCCGAGGTCGACCCCCATTTCCAAGCGGTCCGCTACCTGCACCTCGACGTGACCAAGCCGCAGGATTGGGACGCGGCGGTGGCGACCGCCCTGGGCGAGTTCGGCCGCATCGACGTGCTGGTCAACAACGCGGGCATCATCAACATCGGCACGCTGGAGGACTACGCGCTCTCGGAGTGGCAGCGCATTCTCGACATCAACCTGACGGGGGTGTTTCTCGGCATCCGCGCCGTGGTGAAGCCGATGAAGGAAGCGGGCCGGGGATCGATCATCAACATCTCCTCGATCGAAGGCATGGCCGGCACCATCGCCTGCCACGGCTACACCGCAACCAAATTCGCGGTGCGCGGGCTGACGAAGTCGGCCGCACTGGAACTGGGGCCCAGCGGAATCCGGGTGAACTCCATTCACCCCGGGCTCATCAAGACCCCGATGACCGATTGGGTCCCCGACGACATCTTCCAAACGGCGCTGGGCCGGGCCGCCCAACCCGTGGAGGTCTCCAACCTCGTGGTCTATCTGGCCAGCGACGAGTCCAGCTACTCCACCGGCTCGGAGTTCGTCGTCGACGGCGGCACCACCGCCGGACTGGGGCACAAGGACTTCGCCAACGTGGAGACCGACGCGCAGCCGGACTGGGTCACGTAGGAGTCATCTGCCGCGAAAGCGCAACTGCCGACGGGATCCCGAGTGGGACCGTCGGCAGGTGCACTCTCGAGCGTCAGGCGTGCGCGGTTACCGATTCGCGTTCTTTGGCGGCGGGTTTGGGCCACGGCGAGGGGACCGGCCGTTGACGCACGTGCTGTGGCCACCAGAACCACTTGCCCAGTAGCGCCGCAATCGATGGTGTCATCAGCGACCGCACGATCAGGGTGTCGAACAGCAGACCCAGCCCGATGGTGGTCCCCACCTGGCCGATGACCGTCAACTCGCTGACGGCCATCGTCATCATCGTGAAGGCGAACACCAGGCCGGCTGAGGTGACCACCGAGCCGGTGCCGCCCATCGAGCGGATGATGCCGGTGTTCAGGCCGGCGTGGATCTCTTCCTTGAACCGCGCGACCAACAGCAGGTTATAGTCGGCGCCCACGGCCAGCAGGATGATCACCGACATCGCGAGCACCATCCAGTGCAGTTCGATGCCGATGAGGTGCTGCCAGATCAGCACCGACAGTCCGAAGGACGCGCCCAGCGACAGCAAAACCGTTCCCACGATGACCGCCGAGGCCACCACACCGCGCGTGATGAGCAGCATGATGATGAAAATCAGGCACAGCGAAGCGATTCCGGCGATCAACAGGTCGTAGGTGTTGCCGTCGCTGAGGTCCTTGTAGATCGACGCGGTGCCGGCGAGGTAGATCTTGGAGCCCTCCAGCGGCGTGCCCTTGAGCGCCTCGTAGGCGGCCTTCTTGATCGCCCCGATGTGCGAAATGCCTTCCTGCGACATCGGATCGCCGTCATGGCTGATGATGAAGCGCACGGCGTGCCCGTCGGGGGAGATGAAGTTCTTCATGCCTTTCTTGAACTCTTTGTTGTTGAAGGTCTCCGGGGGCAGGTAGAACGAGTCGTCGTTCTTGGAGGCGTCGAACGCCTTACCCATGGCGCTGGAGTTCTTCTGCGCCTCTTTCTGCTGATCCTGCAGGCCCTTCTGGGTCGAATACATGGTCAGCATGGTCGTTTTCATCGCCTTCATGTTTTCGATCATGGAAGGCATCAGCGCCACCATCTGGGGCATCAGGGTGTCCAGGTGGTCCATGACCGGCAGCAGACTTTCGATGTCGTCGGTCATGGTGTCGATGCCGTCGAGGCCGTCGAACACCGAGCGCAGCGACCAGCACGCCGGGATGTCATAGCAGTGCTTTTCCCAGTAGAAGTAGCTGCGCATCGGCCGGAAGAAGTCCTCGAAATCGGCCATGTGGTCGCGTAATTCGTTGATGTCGATGGTCATGTCGTGCATCTTCCTGACCATGACGTGCATGTCGTTGGCCATCTGCACGGTGATGCTGGACATCTTTTCCATGCTGTCGATGGTCGTCTGCATCATGTCGGCCTGGTGCAGCATGTCGGCCATCTGATCTTCTTGGTATTTCTGGCTCATCTGCTGGCTGACGCCCTGCATGCTGATCTGGAAGGGAATCGACGTGTGTTCGATCGGCGTGCCCTGCGGGCGGGTGATCGCCTGCACGCGCCCGATGCCCGGGACCCGGAAGACCGTCTTGGCGATCTTGTCGATCACCAAGAAGTCCGCCGAATTCCGCAGATCGTGGTCGCTTTCGATCATCAGCACCTCGGGGTTCATCCGCGCCTGCGAGAAGTGGCGATCCGCGGCCGCATACCCCTCGTTGGCCGGCAGGTCCGTCGGTAGGTAGTTGCGGTCGTTGTAGTTGGTCCGGTACCCGGGCAGGGTCAGCAAGCCCACCAACGCCACGCCGATGGTGAGGACCAGGATCGGGCCGGGCCAGCGCACAACGAGCGCACCCACCTTGCGCCACCCCCGAATGCGTTGCGTGCGCTTGGGTTCCAGTGTCTTACCGAAGCGGATTACCACGGAGATGACCGCGGGACCCAGCGTCAACGCCGCCGCGACGACGACCACCATGCCGATCGCCAGTGGGATACCCAGCGTCTGGAAGTAGGGCAGGTTGGTGAAGTGCAGGCAGAAGGTGGCGCCGGCGATGGTCAAGCCCGACCCGAGCACCACGTGCGCGGTGCCCTTGTACATCGTGTAGTACGCATCTACTCGGGACTCGCCGATAGAGCGGGCTTCCTGATATCGGCCGATCAAGAAGATCGCGTAGTCGGTGGCGGCCGCGATCCCCAAGGTGACCAACAGGTTGGTGGCGAACGTCGAGAGCCCGATGAGCTGGAAATAGCCTAGGAACGCGACCATTCCGCGCGCGGCCGACAGCTCGAGCACCACCATCACCAGCGTGAGCAGCACCGTGATGACGGAGCGATAGACCAACAGCAGCATCGCGATGATGACGGTGAACGTGGCCGCGGTGATGAGCTGCATGCTGCGGTCGCCGGCCTCGTGCTGGTCCGCCGACAACGCCGCGGGACCGGTGACGTAGGCCTTCACCCCTTTGGGTGGGGTCACACTCTTGACGATGTGTTGGACGGATTCCACCGACTCGTTGGCCAAGGCCTCGCCCTGGTTACCGGCGAGGTAGACCTGGACGTAGGCGGCCTTGCCGTCGTTGCTCTGCGCGCCCGCTCCGGTGAGTGGATCGCTCCACATATCCTGTACGTGTTCAACGTGTTTGGTGTCGGCGTCGAGCTTCTTGACGATGTCGTCGTAGTAGGCGTGCGCGTCCGCGCCCAGCGGATTCTGGCCCTCGAGGACGATCATCACCGAGCTGTTGGACTTGTACTCGTTGAACACCGCGCCCATGCGCTTGGTGGCGACGACCGACTGCGCGTCATCCGGTGCCATCGACACCGAGCGCATCTTGCCGACCTCCTCCAGCTGGGGGACGGAGACGTTGAGCACCGCGATGATCGCGATCCAGCCGAGAATGATCGGTACGGCGAACGTCCGGATGAGCCGGGGGATCTTGTCCCGAACGGGTTCGTCGACAACGGGGATGGTGTCGGTGCGGGCGTCGTTGAACGTTGTGCTCATGCGGATTTCACCATGCAGAAGGTCAGGGCGTGTACGCCGTGGGTGAGGTTCTCGTCCTTGACTTCGTCATCGATGGTGATGCGGCAACCGAGGGAGTTGCCGTCGCTTTGTGCCGAGAGGTTCGGGAACACCGAAGGGGCGGTGGTGCTCAGGACCAGCGTCCACGGCAGTGGCGCGCCGTCGATCCGCTTCGGGTCGGCGGACAGATCCAGGTAGTTCACGTTGGCTTGGGCGGCCGAGCCGAAGACCTCGTATTTGACGACCTTGGGCTTGAACGGCTTGGACTCATCGAGTCGCGGGCTGGTCATGACGCCCGTGTCGTGCGCGCCGAAGAACGACTTGACCCGAACGACGGCAAACCCGCCGACCAGCACCACCGCCACGATCAACAGCGGCAGCCAGGCGTTGCGCACAAGTCTCGATATCTGCACCTGGGTGATCCCTTCCTCATCACGCGGACGTGACGCGGATCAGCGTTTGCGCGACTGGAGGTCGTGGACAGGTGAGTGCCCACAGTCGCACCGATCAACAACGAATTGCGTGGATTGCTTGGTTCGTGCGCGCAAGACCGTCAAACGCGGTGAAAGTCGCCCATCCCCACTGCCGACGTCCCCGGCGGCGACACCCGGCTCACCTTGTTGCTGAAGCCTCCCCGGGTAACGCCACCAGCGCATAGTACATGATGTGCATACCTTGCAGTGTATGCAACATTTGCTGCTGGTGTTTCAGGTCACTTCGTGAAGATGCTGTTCACCAGCGCGGCGGCACGCTCAACATAGGGCATCGGCGTGTCGGCGGTTTCACTCGCCTCCCCGCTCGCCCAGCGTTCCAGGCCCGACCGCACCGCCGTCAGCGCCAGCGCGGAAATCAGCGCGGCCATCTCGTCGTCGGGCTGCATCGCCTGGCGGCGGACGATGATGTCCGTCAACTGGTTCTGGAATCGTTCCAGATCGGCGAGGAACGCCGCCAGGACGGCGGGCGAAGTCTTCGCGAGTTCGAGCATGTGAGCTGCGTGTTCGCGCCGAGGGGGGACGTCGCGCAGGTGGTGTGCCGCCAGGGTGATCAGTTCCGCGAGGACGACCGAGTAGGGGGCGGGTCCGGCGGCGACGAAATCCTCGGCCAGCTCGGCGGGTATGTCAGAGGGGCCGTAGGCGAGTGCGGACTCTTTGTTGGGGAAGTAATTGAAGAACGTGCGGGTCGAGACGCCGGCTTCGGCGCAGATTTCGTCGACCGTGACCTTGTCGAATCCCCGTTCCAGCGTGAGCCGTACGGCGGCGTCGCGGATGTCGGCGCTCGTCTGCCGGCGGCGGCGCTCGCGTAGCCCCAGGGGATTGGCCATGCTCATATAGTTGCACGTTGTGCACAGTTTGCAGTCAAAAGGTGCCATCTGGCGGTGCGGAGGCGAGGCCGCCCGGCACCGTCCAGGGCGAGCGGCGGCGTTCCGCGTTCTCGCCGCCTCGCACCAGCCCTGTTCTTGCGCAACATCATTCGGCCAGCCGCTGTGGTGCAAGAGGTGGGTTCGGGCCGGTCATCCGCTGGGGGTGAGGGCGCCCCGCAAATAGTCGCATTGGCTTTGGAAGAACTTCGCCGAGATCGCCGCCTTGTCGGCGATCTGGTCGAACGCGTGAAACGCGCCCGGAACGATCTCCTCCTGCACCGGGACGCCCGCCTCGCGCAGGCGTCGCGCGTACTCCAGACTCTCGGAGTAAAAGAGGTCCAGCGTTCCCACGCCGATCCAGGCGGGCGGCAAGCCCGACAAATCCTTGCGGCGGGCCGGTGCCGCCTCTTCGGGATCGGCCCCATTGAGGTACCACTGCCAGGCCAATTGGTTATCGGATTCGGTCCACATGATCCGCCTGGGGCCGTCACGCCGGGCGCCGGTGCGATCGTCGAGCATCGGATACACCAGCATTTGGAAAGCGATTTTGACGTCCTGGCGGTCGTGCGCCCGCTGCGCCACCGCGGCGGCGAAATGCCCGCCGGCGCTGGCGCCGCCGACGGCGACTCGATCCGGGTCCACCCATGGCTGGCGCGCCAGCCAGAGCAGGGCCGCATAACAGTCCTCGACCGGTATCGGGTAGGGGTGTTCGGGGGCTAGCCGGTGTTCGACCGCCGCGATCGCGACGCCGGTGAGCTGAGACAGTTGGCGCAGATACTTGTCGTCCTGGGCGGCGTGGCCCATGATGGTGCCGCCGCCGTGGATCCACAGCAGCGCCGGTGCGTGGTCGGCAAGGCCGGCCGGACGGTGCAGGCGGACGCTGACGTGCTCGTTGACCGCGGCCACCGGCACGGTGCGGATGCGGCCGGCGTTGCCCATCAGGTTCATGATGGCGCGCTGCAGCTTCAGACCGCGGTGCAAGGCGTAACCCCGGGGCAGGAATCGAGCCACTTTGCGAAGACCGGGATCCAAGACATGGGGCGACGTGTAGGCGTTATCGGGAAGGCCGTTTGCCATCGGATGCCTCTGTTCCCTCGCGCCGGCAGACATGCTGACCATACAGGACGCAGGTAATGTCCATGCGTGGGAATTTGAACGAGTTTCAGCGGTATTCGCGCCGTCACGTGTCGGCCCGGCTGCGGACGCATTGGCCAAGCGGCACAGCCCGTTTCAGAGCGCCTCGTCGCTGTCGGTCAGTGCGCGCACGACGTGACCGAACATCGTCTGTTTGATCGCTCCGAGCGTGCCCGGGTCCTTGCCTCCGAATGGGCGAATCTGGTCGACGGCCGTGCCGGTGACCGCGTCCGCCGGACAGGCGACGTCGACGAGGCCGAATTGTGCTGCGTCGGGCCCGGTGAACCGACGGCCCGTAGTCATCGAGGCCACCGCGGCGCGAGGAGTGAGTTTGGACTGGATGAGCGCGGCCATGCCCGGGTTGAACGGAATGCGGATGTCGACCTCGGGAAAACAGAAGTACCCGCGATCGTCGCGCATGGCGCGAAAGTCGTGCGCGATCGCCAGCATTGCTCCGGCACCGAACGCGTGACCGACCACGGCGGCGGCGGTGGGAACGGACAGCGTCAGCACGCGCGCGAGCAGCCGGTGCACCCGATTGATGTACCAGGAGCCCCGGTCGGTGTGGGCGCTCAGCCAGTCCAGATCCAGCCCGTTGGAGTAGAACTTTCCGCCGGCGGTGGTGACCAGCCCCAGGGCGCCGTCCGAGATGACCTGATCGAGCGCGGCCTCAACGTCATCCAAAAATGCTGGGGAGAAACGGTTCTCATCGTCGCCCAGCCGGATGATGGCGATCTTGTCGTCGTAATCCAGTTTTACAGCCATGTGTTCCCCTGACTTCTTTCATGGTTCTCATCGGTCAGCCGCGTCGTTGCCGCGGGGCGGGAGGGCCGATCTCCAGCACGGCGCGCACGGCCGCGCGCAGATGCGCTCGCGCTGTGGCGCTTCCGAGGCGGTCTCGCCGAAGCAGCAACGCGGTGGGCAGGTCGACGACGCAGCTGGTTATCGTGTCCACCGCCGCCGCGTCCTTGCGCTCCCACACCGCGACCGCAAGCCGCACCATCAAATCGACGAGAAGTTTGTCGAGGCGTCGCAATTCGTCGGCAATGTCGTCGGGGACATCGTCGGCGAGTACTTCCTCGCGGCGCACACGCAACAACAGCGTCGATGAGCCGGGATATTGCTCAGTGAAAACCACCGGCGCGTCGGCGGCGGCCACCACCGCTTCGATGGGACCGCCCGGGTCGGTACCGGTCGCGGCGTCGTCGACAAGTGCCGTCTGTACCGCCAGGAAACGCCGGCCAGCCCGCAGCCAAGCCTGGCCCATCAGCCCGCCCCGCGATGTGAACGTGTGGTACACAGCGCCGTTGGAGACACCCACGGCCGCGCCGACCGCCCGGATGGTCACCGCGCTCGGGCCCGACCGCGCCACCAGGTCCTCGACGGCGTCGAGTACGGCGTCGGGATCGTGAAGGCGGGGCCGCGGCATGCAACCACCATAACAGAGCGGATGCTCTATTACGCGCCGGGGCGTGAGTATCTCCCTGTGCCGCGGGGCACGATCCGACCGTGATATGGCGCCGGTTAGCATCGGACGTCCGGATGTCGGTGCGGAAGGTAGGGCATTGGCTGCGATACCCGTCATCGCGCTCACCGGTCATCTCGGCGCTGGCAAGACGACGCTGCTCAACCACTTGTTGCGCCATCCCGGCACCCGAATCGGTGTCGTGGTGAATGATTTCGGCGACATCAACATCGACGCTTCTCTGGTGGCCGGTCAGGTCGACGAACCGGCCTCGATCGCCGGCGGATGCATCTGTTGCCTGCCCGATGGCGGTGGGCTCGACGACGCACTCGTCAAACTCGCGGATCCGGCCCGGCGCCTTGATGCCATCGTCGTCGAGGCCAGTGGTCTGGCCGACCCCGTGGCGATCGCGCGGATCATCGGTTTCAGCGAGATACGGGGGGTCCGGCCGGGGGGACTCGTGGATGTCGTCGATGCGGTGAACCATTTCGACACCGTCGACTCCGGGACGCTACCGCCGGTCCGCTATGGTGCGGCGTCGCTGATCGTTGTCAACAAGCTCGACCAAGTGCCTGACTGCGAGAGGTCGGCTGTGGTGCAGCGCGTCACACAGCGTGCGGCGCAACGGAACCCGCACGTTCATGTCGTGGGCACATCGGGTGGCCGGATCGACCCGGAGCTGCTCTTCGACGCGTCTGGCACGTCCGGACAGGTTGGCCAGCTCTCGTTCCTGGACTTGGTGCCCGAGCACGAGCATGACCACGTCCATGCTGATGCGGTCACCGTGGCCGGCGCTGGTTGTATCGACCCCGACGCCCTGGTCGATCTTCTCGAACAGCCGCCTCCGCAGGTGTTCAGGATGAAAGGCATTGTGGCTGTGCGGGAGCGCGCGACCGTGCGCGAATACGTGGTCAACTTGGTGGGTGGCGCCGTCCACATCGCGAAGGCGCCGTCGGGAGCCATGGCCAATTGCCTCGTGGCGATCGGGATGCATCTCGACATCCCCGCCGTACGCGCGCGGCTCGATGACGCGCTGCAGCCTGTGTCGGGGTCGGCGTCGGCACCGGCGTTGCGGCGGCTGCAACGGTACCGGCGACTCAGCGCGTGAGCGAGGATCCGGCAAGATACGTCGTGATGTCATCTTCGCTCGGCGACGTGCTCGCCACCTTGGAGCTCGACCGAGTCGATCAGTGGCTTTTCGTCGGGCGGCAGCTTCCCGCGCCCGCCAACCATATACTCGGTGGGCACATCTCGGCTCAGGCGTTGTTGGCGGCAAGCCACACCGCACCTGGCCGAACGCCGCACAGCGTCCACACGTACTTCCTGCGGCCCGGCGACTCGCGTCTCCCGGTTGATTTCGAGGTCGTAGACCTCCAAGAAGGCCGGACGTTTTCTGCTCGACGGGTCACCGCGCGCCAAGACGGCAAGATTCTGATGGAGGCCATGTCGTCGTTCAAAGTCGCCGATTCCGCTCCCGCGCAGGTCGTCTATCAGCCACCTATGCCGCCGGCTTCCAGCCCGGAATCCCTGCCGTGGGTTGCCCCGCATCTCGCGGAATCCGACGAGAGCGCCCAAGGGCGGTGGGCGAGCCTGCGCTGGTTCGAGCGCCGGATCATCGACACCGAGGCTGCTCCGCCCGCACGCGCGCCGATGTGGTGGCGACCCGACGGGCGAGTTCCCGATGACCCGGTGCTGACCGCCAGCCTGGTGGCGTACCTGTCGGCGGTGACGTTGACCGAACCGGCATATGCCGCACGCGGCGGTGTCGGGGCATCGGCGCAGCGCGACCATTCGGTGTGGTTCCACGGCCCGGCGGCGTTGTCGGATTGGCTTCTCTACGACCGGTCCTCGCCGAGTAGCGCCGGTTCGCTGGCACTGGCGAGTGGGACGATGTTCAACCGCACCGGCGAACTGGTGTGCACGGTGAAACAGGAGATGTATTTTCCGACGCACAATTGATGGGACAGTCACAGTGCACGTGCCGATGGTTGACTATCGCAACGCGTGACATCGCACCGTCTCAATATGGCTGCGCCGCAAGGCAATTCCGTCACAGTGACGTAATTAGGCCATAGGGTTTTCCACGGTGGGGAAGGGGATACGGTGGTCGGGTGCGGTCTGTAGCGCGACCCGGTGCCCTTCCGCGCCATGTCCCTGCACTGTCTCGTGGTGATCGGAGTCTCGTGGAGCTTTCTGCGCCCGACGAAGGAGTCGTAAGCCGAGCCGGCCACGATGTGATCGCAGTAGCGCTTATCGCTTTGCATAATCGTCACCGTGACGAATCGGGCGGGTCGGGGATTCCCACCCACCTCGCGGGGGCCCGGAAGCCGCTGCGTAAAAGTGCGAGGTGGTGATTGCGAGGCCGCCGGATTGGGTAGTCGGTTTACACTCACGCCCAGCTAAAGTCTGGACGCCTGCGATGGGAGGGCTCGATGAGTGTGTTCGTTCGTCGCGTCGTGTGCACCGTGGCGGTGGCATTAGGACCAATGGCCTACGTGGCGGCGGTATCGTCCGGCGTGGCCTCCGCCCAGCCCCCGGATTGCGGTGCCGGCAACTGGTGGAACCCGGGCGCCAATGCGTGCCAGCCGGTGGCACCGCCGCCCCCTGATTGCGGTCCTGGCAATTGGTGGAATCCCGGGGCCAATGCGTGCCAGCCAACGGCACCCCCTGATTGCGGTCCGGGCAACTGGTGGAACCCGGGGGCCAATGCGTGCCAGCCGGTGGCGCCCCCGCCGCCGGAGTAGCGCCTCCCGCTGACGTACGTACCCTTGCCGAGCGCGGCGAGGTGGGATCGGGGCCGTAGCGCGCCCCCGCCCAGCATCGGACCCGCATTGGCCGCACATTGGTGCGGGCCTTATGTGCCGCCGCTGCAACGCAATTCGTCACTGTGACGTAATGATGGCGGTAAAGGCCGGTCAGGCGAGCGAGGCCGAGGATCACTCAATGGGCTAGCGCGCGATGTCGTCCGGAAGCGCTCGATCAGACCATCACAAGAGTTGGTTCGTCGCGCGACTGGGCCCGTACCCACGCGACAGATTTGCCAACTGAGCGTTCTGGGCTTGCTGCCATGGAAGGCAGTGGACACGGGTTACGGGACTCGTTGTAGCCCCGCTAGCCGCTTTGCGCCGGTGAGCATTATGCCGATAAGCGACATTATGTCGGGTAATCGGGAGAAGGCTCCACTCTCGGACGTTGCCATCAGTATCGGTGTCCTGCGGCATGAGTTGGGCATGACATTGACACCGTCAGACTTGGAGTTGATCCGCTGCTCTCCCGTTAATGGGTGCGGACAACTCAAACCCTGAGCAGTACCACGCCCTTCGAGCCGAGCAAGGCTATCGTTGCGGCATTTGCGGTATCAGTGAGGCGGACGTTGATCTCACAGGGTTGGCGGCCGTCCGCGCGCTGATGGTCTGCTCAAGGTTCCGTTCGCCGTAGAGGCGCGAAGCTGCGTCGGGCTAACCCGCCAAAAGGAGATCATCATGCCCGTCGGCCGCGTCTTTGTCGACCGGGTCGTGCGCGGCGATTGCGGTCGTCATATCAGCCCCCGGGACGCCGATAGGCGTTAATGGACGGTCGAAGCTTCGGCTTTCTCGTATATCCGAAGATACGAGCGCGAGATCACGATTGCGGTAACGGTCCTTAGCGACCACAGCACAGTCGTGCTCCTGCACTGCGCGGCGAGCAGGGTGACCCGCGGTGAAGTTGCCATCGTGACTAAAGACCCTCCCTGCTGCGGCGCGGGACGGATATGCACCAATCCAATATGGATGTTTACCGGCCGATGCTTCGGCTATGCCCACCATCACTTCCGGCAACACCAACGCGCCGACCATGCGCATCGCCGAGCGCGCAGCGCGGGCGATCGTCGGTAGGTCGTTCTCCCGCATGTCCTTTCGCGGTTATAGCCGAACGATCACCGCTTGGTATCTATTTGGGCATGCAACCGCGTTTCGACTGGCGCAGCACTATCGGTAACAACAGTCACATGTTTAACCTTGCGCCGTGCGCAATTTGCCCTCTGCCGCCACCGATGTGCCATTGCGCACTGTCTCCCGGCGCGACGCGCTGCGCTACGCCGCCACGTTGGCCGGTCTGGGTGCCGCATCGGTAGCTTGCGGCATGCCGACAGCGACTGCCGCCGCTCCCCCTCAGCTGATCGACTTTGCCGCACACCAGATTCCGGCGCAGCAGATCCGGGCTGCCGGCTATAGCGGGGTGGTCAACTACGTCTCGTTGTCACGTCCCGGCTCCTCGTTCGGCGCCAAGCCCATCACTCGGTCCTACGCCGACTCACTGACAGCCGCGGGTTTGGTGATTGTCAGTAACTACCAATACGGCAAGCCGGGCGGGTCGACACCGTCAGACTTCACGCGGGGCTACGCGGGCGGCGTCGCGGATGCGCGCACCGCCTGGCGTTTGCACACCGCGGCAGGCGGCGGCCAGAGTGCGCCGATTTTCTTCACCATCGACGAGGACATCAACCGCAACACCTGGATTCACACCGCGCTGCCGTGGTTTCGCGGAATCAACTCAGTTCTTGGGGTTCAGCGCACCGGGGTCTACGGAGGTGTCAGGGTCTGCCAGTGGGCCGCGGCCGATGGCGTTATCGGGTCTTCGAGCACACCTGGCCGCCGGTGGGCCTGGCAAACTCGAGCCTGGTCCGGTGATCAGGTCCACCCCGCCGCTGTTCTCTACCAGCGCGTCGTGAGCACCGCGTCCAATCCCGGGCCGAAGGTCGGCGGATTCGAAGTGGACGTCAACGACGTCCTGGCCCCCGACTGCGGCCAGTGGAACCTCCATGCGGGTCGTCCAAGCGGCGACGTGCGATAAGGTGTTGCCGCCACTTCCGGCAATACCAACGCGCCGCTCATGCTCGTCGCAGAGCACGCAGCGCGAGCGTCCATGGAATAAGTCGGTTAAGCGCCGACATCAAAGATGTTGCGGTGCAATCTGACCCAGGGCTGGCGTGGGCTTATGCGCCAGACGGCAGAACTACGCCGGGTTCATCTGATGAATCAGGCCCGCTGGAGGCCGTGCTCACCGAGGAGGATCTGAGGCAACCAGCTCGCGAATCTAATCCCGTGTGCACACTGCACCACCAGCTTTTGCATGGTGGAATGTGCCCATATGCAACCGCTGAAAAGCGCCTCACCCTGTGTGCGGGTTGACTGATCAGTGAGCTCCGGTCGCTAACTCATCGTCAAGGCCGTGCCCACGGCGACGCTGATCACCACCATGAGGGACACCCAAATCACCGTAATCGACACGCCCACGATCTCTTCTTCCGTGAGGCGCCAACGCGGTTCGTCGACAAGAGCGGTTTCCCTTAGGGGCGCAACCGCGTTGATTGCTGCGACCGCCAAGAGAAGATCGTTCGCGTCGTCCGCATCCTTCTCGATTGCCTCAAGCGCGGCGATTGCGGTCGTCATATGAACCCCCAGGATTGCGGTCGCCAACAGGCGTTATCTCGTATACCCACGGTAAGAGTGCGAGATCAAGATTGCGGCAACGCTCCTTAACGGTCGCAGCACAACCTCCCCGCTCCAGGAACAATGGACCATGCGCAACGCCCGTCCCCTCGAAATCGCGCTCGGCATTGCGCTGGCCACTCGGCGATTCTGAAGGCATGACATCGGGACTGGCGCCTGAATACGACGGATTCGAATATGCAGTGTTACCGGTAATCCGGACGGTTCCGCTATCGCACGTCGCGATTAGCCTTGGTGGCCTGAGGCAAGCTTTGGCTATGACATCGACTCCCTCTGGTGTGGAATTAATCCGCCTGAGGTGATCGACGGCTCGGCCCGTTCGACAGGATAAGGCGGATGCCGCCGTACGGATTCGACATTGATGATGAGTTGCACGATCAGTTGCGTGCTCCAGTTCCACCGGGCGTACTGGCATGGGTTGAGCGCCAGACAAAATGTCAGGTCATTGCGCAGCGGCCGTTGGAAGGCGGCCAGTCCGCGGCGATTCACCGTCTTGTTCTCGATAACCGAAGCGCTGTGATCCTGCAGCGATTCGTCTTGGACTGGATCCGCGACGAGCCGTGGGCTCCTGCGAACGAGGTACTGATCTTAGGTCTTTTGGCCGACACATCGGTTCCAGCGCCGAAGGTGATTGCCGCCGACCCGCACGGACAGGACACCGGTGTGCCCACCGTATTGATGACCGCACTGCCAGGCGCCGTCGTGTGGGACCCACCAGAGCTAGACCCATGGCTGGACGCCGTCATCGACGTCATGATGACGATTCATGCCATACCGGCGCCGCAACAGTTACGCCGGTGGGAGCCTTACCCGCCGGAGAACGCCCCACCGACGTGGACCCGCTACCGGTGGGCATGGGAACGCGCCGTCACCACGTACCATGACGTGCGCCCAAGCAGCGACCGTGTGTTCTTACACCGCGATTTTCATCCCGGCAACATCTTGTGGCAGCAAGGCAAAATATCCGGACTTGTCGACTGGGTCTCGTCGTGCGCCGGACCCGTCCAGGAGGATATCGCCCACTTCCGCGTGAACCTGGCCATGCACCACGGACAAGCCGTCGCAGATCGCTTCCTGCGGCACTGGATGCACGCCAGCGGCCAGTTTGAATACCACCCCACCTGGGATCTACTAACTGCGGTGTCCATGGGCGGCGACGAACCCAACCACCAACTCGACGAATTCATCGCAGCCGCCGCCAACCGCCTCTGACCGCGTTTCCTGATCAACGCCTCCCGCCGACGCGATCACCGCCACAACGCAATGTCGGGGAAGCGGGAAACAGATCACCCATCCACAGGAATTGACAATTCCTCAGCAGGGGGTGTTTCAGATCAACATTCGTCTGTTGGCGCCAGACGACGACCCGTGACTGGGAGTTGGGGCCGCGGGCTACAGCCCGGATGGTACGACGTTGCCGTTTACCGTCACTTCGACCTGGCCGGTCTTCGGGTTGTACTCGATTTTGCCGTGCTCGAAGTTCGATACAAGCAGATCGCCAACGGTGTTCACGTCGCTGGTCGGAAAGCCCAGCGGTCCCGCCGACCCGTTATTGCCGGTGATCGCGGGCGCGCCGTTCGGGTCGCGCGGAACATTCCATGCCTCCCGGATCTTGCCCGTGGTGATAAACGCGGGTGTACCGACCGCGTCGTTCCTGGCGGTGATCACGCCGCCCTGGAACTGCTGAAATACCAAGCCGCTCTCCCGTTTTCCCGCGTTGCGGTCACCCGTCAGCGGTTTGCCGAGGGCCTGCTTCTGATCCTGGGTTGCCGACGAGTACTTGGCGGCGATCGGGCCGGTCAGGATCACCTCGACGTTGCCCTCACCGATGAGCTTCACCTCCGCGGGCGGCGCTGGAGTCTTAGACGTGGTGGTGGCGTTCACCCCTGCGTGAGGCGGTGCCGACGCGTCGACGCTCTTGCCATTGCCGCAGCCCACAGCAATCAGTGCGACGGCGGCCAGGCCGGCGACTGCCGCGTGGCGGTATGCGATCGTTCTCATGAGCTTCCTCTCGCGTCTTCCTGAGGCAGGCGGTCGCGGTCGTCGTGGCTCCGAACGAACTTACCCGCGGTCATCGACGGCGAGCCAGGGCACCTAACGGAGGATCACCGCAGCTTTGTCAGCTGCCCAGCACCGAGACGATCTTCTTGGCGGTAGCCTTGGCCGATCCCGGATTCTGGCCTGTGACCAGCCGCCCATCGACAACGACGTGCGAGGCGAAGGGAATCAGACCCTTAACGTAGCGGGCGCCGCGCTTCTTGATTTCCGCTTCGGCGTTATAAGGCACCAGCTTGTTGACCCGGGCCAGGACCTCCTCCGACCAGGCGAACCCGGTGAGCTTGCGCCCGGCAACCAAGAGCGATCCGTCCGACAGCTTGGTGTTGAGCAGGCCGCAGTAGCCGTGGCAGACCGAGGACACGACTCCCCCGTGCTCGAAGATCTCGCGCGTGATGCGTTGCAGGCCTTCGCTATCCGGGAAGTCATACATGACCGCGTGGCCGCCGGTGAAGTAAATCGCGTCATAGGCCGTCGAGTCGATCTCATCGGGTGCGGCGGTGCGGGCCAGCAGCGCCATCTTCGTATCGTCGGCCTTCCAGGCCTTGGCGCTCTTGCCGAAACTGGGGAACTTCAACGAGCGCGGCTCCAGCGGTGAAGCGCCGCCTTTCGGGCTGACGATCGTCTGTTCGTAACCCGCTTCGGCGAAGACGTCATAGGCGTGCGTCAACTCGGAGAGCCACAGCCCGGTCGGCTCGGCGGGGTCGTCGTAATGGGCGACGTTGGAGACGACGTTGAGGATGCGCTTGGTCATCCTCCCAGGATTCCACTTATAGCCCGCCCTGTGCCCAGCGTCGACGTGTAGTAGGTGACACCGTTCATCGTTTGTCGATTGTCGTCGGTCTGTGGGATCGGCCCCAACTCGTGGTCCGCGAGCAGTCGACCCATTGGAGTTGCGACCGATGTCCAGCCGCGCGCGTCGAGGTACGCGCCGACGTCGTGGCGCTCGCCCTCGAACTCGATCACGGTGAAGTCGGGTTCAAAGCCGTGCCGGCGCCACTTGGCGGTCGCCGCCTGCATGCGTTCGTGGGCCGCGTCGGGGTCCATGTCGGCCGTATTCGGGACGGCCTCGGTGCCGAGTCGACTTCCTGGCGCGCTGAGCGCGGTGACGGTGTCGAGCAGCTGGTCCTGGGCCCCGGGTGCCAGGTAGCCAAACAGCCCCTCGGCGATCCACGCCGAAGCTCTGTTGGGCTCGAAGCCCGCCGCGTTCAGCGCCGTCGGCCAATCCTGGCGCAGGTCGGTCGCGACGGGGCGCACGTCGGCTTTGGGTTCGGCGCCAAGACTGGTCAGCGTCGTTGTCTTGAACTCGATGACGGCCGGTTGATCGATCTCGAACACCGTCATCCCTCCGGGCCACCCCAACCGATACGCGCGGGTATCCAGGCCCGAGGCGAGGATGACGGCCTGGCGGATGCCAGCCGCGGCGGCATCCGCAAAGAATTCGTCGAAGTACCGTGTGCGCGCCGCGATCGACGCGGGCATCTGTGCCAGGCCCCACGGGCTGCCCTCCACGTCGACATCCGACGCGGACAGCTCACCGGTAGCCCAGCGGGTCAGAAAGGTCACGCCGACCGCGCGGACCAACGGCTCGGCGAAGGGATCGTTGATGTCACCATTGGCGGTCGCTATGGCCCGCGCCGCGGCCGCCATCGTCGCCGTGGTTCCTACGCTGGTGGCGGGATCCCACGATCCCTTCGTTGGTGGCATTCTCTACCTCCGAAGTTTTTGGCTACGTAGTGCGTTGCGCTGCGCTCGGAGGCAACGAACTCGCCGCTGCACGGCAAGAAGCGCATCGGCGCCCGGCTTGGGCCGGTGGGCCCCGGAGCGGCACAGGCTCAGTGCACCGTCGGCGCTAAGTGCAAGGATATTGCCCGTTGAGCACGCAATTCACCGGTGGTGAGTAGGTACCGCTCAGCACGCCCCTGAAACCACCTGTGGCCGAACTACCGGGCGCAATGACGCGATTCCAATTCGCGGGAGTGAGCACATGGTGCGTGCCAGTCTGCGTGACGGTGCTGTTCCACGCGTGCAAGACGGATTCGCCCGCCGGCAAGTCGAATTCGAGTTTCCAATCGTTCAGCGGCGCCATGCTCGAGTTGGTGACGGTGAAGTGGGCGATGAAACCGCTCTGCCACGAATGGGACACCGATAACGTTGCCGTGGCAGCGGCCGCGTGAGCTGCCGGCGTGATGGCGAGTCCGAGTATGACAACCATCAAGGCCGCCACGGCCGCGTGAAGCGCTGTGCGCCAGCGCTTCACGCAATTGTCCACTCCCGCCATACCAGCAACACTAAAGCCGCAGAGGCGACATCGGGCCTCGCATCGCGGGTAAGCCGCAGTACCTTTGCCCAACCGAAACCGTCATGAAATCTAGCCTTGATCCGTCCCCGGACTCCCCTTAGTCGCGCCCTCGGGTGAGGATCAGCAACCCGGTCGGCAGCGTGGCGATCGCGAGGGTTGTGGTCTGCGCAACCGCGGCCGTCGTCGTGACGTTCTCGAGGTGTGTGACGTGGAAGACCAAGTGCGGGACTGCGAACAGCAGGTAGGCGCCCAGTGCGACCCGGACCAAGCGTCGTTCCATCGTCATCGCGGCGGCGACGACGACGAGTGCCAGCGCGAGGTTCATCGCGCCGTAATCGCGCATGAGGTGTTCGGAGTAGGGCGGGATGCGATCGACCCACGGGACATAGTCGTAAAAGGCCCGAGGAGCCAGCGTCGCGACGAGCCCGACCGCGACTTCCACGAATGCCAAAAACCACAGTCCGCCGCGCAGCACGGGGCTGGTCATCGTCGCCTCAAGTAAGCGCGGATGGCGTCGCGGTACGGCAGCCGGCCGGCGGCTTGCTGTTCTTCGAGGTATTGCTCGAACGTGATCGTGCCGGCGGTGTGCTCGGGGGTCAGCAGCCCGCCGCCACGAATCCCACCAAATACCTTGCCGGGCAATCGGATCGGGACCATGGGACGACGCCTACCGGCAATCGCCAGGTAGCTGCGGGCGAGATCGTCGAGCGTACGCGCCTGTGGACCCCCGAAATCTGGTGCGCGCCCGATCGGCTCGCCGAGGGCCAAACCCGCCAACCGTTCGCCCACGTCGCGCACGTCGACCGGTTGGAATTTCAGGCCTGACGGCAGCGCCATGACCGGCGGTTTCGCGAGCACGCGCAATACGAAAGCGATCAGGTCGTGAAACTGCGTCGCCCGCAGCACCGTCCATGGCACGCCCGACTCGGCGATCGTGCGTTCGTTGGCGAGCATTCTGCGGTAGAAGGCGAAGGGAACGCGATCGATCCCGACGATGGAGACGTACAGCAGATGCGCTGAACCCGCCCGTTTGGCAGCCGCGACCAGGTTCTCGGTGGGATAGACGCAGTGCACGATCGTGTCGACGCCGTCCAGCGCAGCATCGAGCCCAGCACCGGTCTGCACGTCCCCCACGACATGTTCGACGTCCGCGCGTTGGTTCGGGCGCCGTCCGCGGCTCAGGACCCGGACGTCCTTGCCCGCGGCCGTCAGCTGGTCGACGACGACGCGGCCTACAGTTCCGGTGCCGCCGGTTACGAGTACACAGTTCGTCACGTCTTATGAACCGGATGGCGCCACCGGATGTGACAACTGCTTGGCAAGAAAGCGCAATTTGTCCGGATTGGCCAAGACCCGCAGCGCCGCTATCTGGTCCCCGGCGATGTCGAAGCACAGGACGCCGGCCAGCGTGTCGCCGTCGAACGCCAGCATCGCGGGCTCGCCGTTGATCTCGGCGACGTCGAGACGCGGACCCGCCTGCGCCAGGTTCCTGCCGAACACGCGCGCCACATAGCGGGCCGTCCGATCGCGGCCCGAGACGACGCGCCGGGCGGCCGCCACCTTGCCGCCGCCATCGGCCGTCGACGTCACGGTGTCGGTCAAGATTTCGACGAGTCCGTCCACGTCGCCGGCTCGGGCGGCGGTAAAGAACCGTTCGACGAGGCGCCGCCACTGCGCCCGGTCCGGTTGGAAGCGCCGCCGGGGCTCACCCAGCCGCTGGCGCGCCCGCCGGTACAGCTGGCGGGCATTGGCTTCCGAGGTTTCCAGGATCTCGGCGATCTCGAAATGGCTGTAGGCGAACGCTTCTCGGAGCACGAACGCCGCACGCTCGGTGGGCCCGAGTCGCTCCATCAGGCTCAGCAGCGCGATCGATACCGACTCGCGCTGTTCGGCGGTCTCGAGCGGCCCGAGCGTCCGGTCGTCGGTGAGAACGGGTTCGGGAAGCCACGGGCCGGGGTAGACCTCCCGGCGGGCGCGGGCCGACGTGAGCCGGGTGAGGCACAGGTTCGTGACGGCCGTGGTGAGCCAGGCCGGCAGCGATTCGATGGCCTCCGCATCAGCGCGGTGCAGGCGCAGGTACGCGTCCTGCACGGCGTCTTCCGCCTCGCTCGCCGACCCCAACAGCCGGTATGCCAACCCGAACAGACGCGGCCGCTGAGACTCGAAATCCCGCACGACATCGCTCACCCGTGCAAGCCTGCCACCGGTGCGCGCGGATCAGAATCGCTGAGAAACCTCGCCCGATATCTCGACCGCGGTGGCACGTTGACGAGTGGCGTTGCTGAACCTGGAAGCGCGACGTTGGGCTACTCGAATCGAGACGACGGGGTCAGCTCCGCGTGGACCGTGCGACCGAACTTGGACCGCATCAAGCGATGCGCCGACGGGACCAGGACGCCGTGCAGGAAGGGATACTTCTGCCGCAGCAGGCGCCCCACCTGCCGATACTCATCTCCGTCGAGCAAGCGCACGACGCCAGGTTGCACGGGTCCCGTCGGCTTGCCCGACCCCGTGGACGGCCCGAATTCGACGGTTGGGTTACGCCGGATCCGGCGGATCTTGACCGCTTGCTCGAAACTCCGGAAGTAGGCGCGATCGCCGTCCACGACGATGCTGACGGGGCTCGAGCCGGGGGTGCCGTCCTTGCGAAAGGTGATCAGCCGGATCGTCTTCTGGCGCACCAATGGCGCCAACGTCTGGCTGGTGGCCATGGGAACGCTGCCCAGTACGTAGCCCAGTTGATGTAGCCGCAGCACGAACGCCGCGACCAGGGCCACCGATACCGCACCGAGCGCCCACGCTTGGGCGGGCGAACCTCCCAGGTCAAGGTCCATCACGTGGTTCACGGTATGCACGGTGTTGGCCACAATGAACCCCGCGAGGGCGACAGCCAGAGCGTCCGCCCAGATCAGGGCGAGCAGCAGCGTGATTCCCAGGCCTATCTGGAACGCGCCCACGTCGTGCAGAAAGTGCTGGTGCTCGCCAAACCCGACGGCACGGGCGAATGAGGGCGGATCGAGCACACACCAGATCCCGATGCCGGTGGTGACCGTCCCGACAAAGGCCGTCACCGCGATCAGGTATGCCCGCGCAATGCCACTCAAGCGCTTCATCATGCCGCCTCTCCCACAATTGGCTTGTCTGTTCCTCATTCGCTAGACGGGACGGGGCGGCAACATGTGACATCGCTAGCGGCGGCATCGACGGGCCGCCCATCCCTACCGATGAATCCCGGGCGCTCCGGCAGTCAGTCCTTCCAGACGAACAAATCGAGAGCGAAGGTAGATGCCATGCCCCCCGAAACCGCGGCCTTGCCGCCTGTGGTCGATCACCGAACCTGGCGCGCCGAACTCGACAAACTGCGCAAACGTGAGAAGGCCGCCACCCGCGAGCTGGATGCGATCGCCGCGCAGCGCCGCCGACTGCCGATGGTCGAGTTGCCCGACTACATTCTGATCGGTGCCGACGGGCCCATCCGCCTGGTCGACGTGTTCGACGGTCGCGCCCAGCTCATCGTCTACCACCACATGTGGTCGGACGGCGCGGAGTGGCAGTGCAGCGGGTGCACCGGCTTTACGTCACAGTTCACCCGGCTGGAGTTCCTCGACCGCTATGACGCCCGGTTCGTCGTTGTCACCAACGGACCGATCGAGGAAGCACTCGCCTACAAGCGCAAGGTCGGCAATCGCATGGATTGGTATTCGTCATCGCAGAGCCCCTTCGCCGCCGACATGGATGCGCCACCCGGCGGCGGTTTCGGCGTCAACGTGTTCCTACGCGACGGCGGCACCGTGTACCGCACGTGGCATACGAACGGGCGGGGCACCGAACAACTCAGTCACACCTTCGCGTTGATCGACGTCCTGCCATGGGGCCGCCAGGAGGAATGGCTCGATTCACCCGAAGGCTGGCCCTCGCGACCCACATACTCCGGATGGCTCGACTCCCCCGCTATCGCAGCCGCCTACGGCCCAGGGACAAACGAGGACAACGCATGAGCGCCAGCGATGAACGATACGTCGTCACCCGCACCATCGCCGCGACCCCGGCCGAGATTTTCGCTGTCCTCGTCGACCCAGCGCGCCACCAGGACACCGAGCCCACCGACTGGGTCCGCGACCCGGTCGACACTGCGCCGCTCACCGGCGCGGGACAGATGTTCGCGATGAACATGTACCTCACGCGGGCGGGAGGCGACTACGTCACGCACAATCTGGTCAACGTGTTCGACGAGAACCGTGTCATCGGGTGGATGCCGGGCGTGCTCGACGACGCGGGCGGGCATGTGCCCGGCGGGTGGTTCTGGCGTTACGACCTCGCCCCCAACGGCCACCGCACGGACGTCACCCTCACTTACGACTGGAGCGGCACGCCGCAGCACTTCCGAGAACGCGTTGGTGAAATGCCCATTTTCTCTGAGGATTACCTGGTCGCATCGCTGGCCGCTCTGGAGCGATGGGTCG
Organism: Mycobacterium paraintracellulare; assembly: GCF_000276825.1. Classification (NCBI taxonomy): domain Bacteria; kingdom Bacillati; phylum Actinomycetota; class Actinomycetes; order Mycobacteriales; family Mycobacteriaceae; genus Mycobacterium; species Mycobacterium paraintracellulare. The sequence continues at coordinate 2,527,874 of NC_016948.1, forward strand.
CGGACTGATCACATCTCCCCTACCCGGCACCAATGCACCCATCGTCAAGCGGACAGCAGCCGTTGGCGCAGTACAGGCAGTCCGGGCCCATCGAGTTTGTCCAGCAGCGCGCTGCGGCCGCTGACGGCCATCATCAAAGCGGACGCGCGGCCCCGGATTTCGGCTCCCTTACGCCAGGATCGATCAATGTCGGTGCCGTGCAACGAGATGCCCCGCAGTCGGCCCAGCCGCACGAAGCCAACGGGCCATGGCCCAGTCAGGAAATCCAGCGCAAGCCCGACGCTTTCGGGATCGGGATCAAACGGGAGCCCGAGCGGAATGCTGATGTCGCCGCCGTGGATCAAGATATCGGTGAACGGAGCCACCGGCCCGATCACCGGCGGGCTCAAAGGGTGATCGGCGCACTGACGCAGGGTGGCAACGATTTCTGCGGCCGGCCGCTGCGCACGACGACGCGCGAGCTCATCAATCGCGCGGTTCAGGCTGCCGCGGCGCAGAGCCATCGTCATGGCCGGCGGGAGTCCATCAGCGACCGAGCAGGCGAGATGGGCGGCCACCGTCTTGACGTCCCAGCCGGCACACAGGCTTGGCGTTGCCAGCTGGGTGTCGTCCAACCCTTCGACCAGTGTCGCGATCCGGCGCCGCTCGTTCGCGACAGCGGCGAAGACACGCTCGCGGTCCACTCGCACGAGAAAAACTCTATCGCTGGGATGCGACCGCCGTAGCGGCTAAGAAGGATTTTAGCGCGCCTGGCGTGCATCGCCGTTGATGGCTAGTGGCACGAATCCGTCTGTGGCACCAAAGGTCTGGAGGGAACCAGGGGCCGTTACCGCAGCCGGAACCGCGGAGCAATCGTCAGGTCTCGTATAGACGGGAGCGGCGCCGACCGGGCGTTGAGAGGCGTCGACGTGATGTTGCTGCCGCGGTCGCGGACTTCGACGCTTATCGGGGCCGAGCGCGCCAGTCAGGGATCGCTGTCGGGTCGGCTTCCTTATCTACTGAGATGCCCGCAATCGCCCCTATTGCGATCGGTAGCAGCTGTAGAGTCGGCGATACAAAGAATTACCGAGGTGATCATCTCGCCGCATCTGGTCGACAAACACCACTTGTATAGGCCGAATCTTCGATGACACGTCACCGATCCAACGTAGGAGGCGATTCGGTGAACGGTGATGGCCGCGACCGCACACAGCGTGACATAGCCGATGCTGACCAGCAGGTGGTGACATCGGCTGATGGAGACGATGCTCCCCGGGGCGCGCGGTTGACCCGCGAAGTGGTTTTGGATACCGCCATCGCGCTCGTTGACCGCGACGGTCTGCCGCAGCTGACCATGCGTCGGCTGGGGGCGGCCTGCGGCGTGGAGGCGATGGCGCTGTACCGCCACGTTCACAGTCGTGGTGACCTGCTCACCGGCATCATTGACCGCATCGTTGATCGCCTCCACGCCGAACAACTTGCCGCGCGTCGTCAAGAGGACGGCTGGCAGGACTACTTGGTACGCCTGGCGCATGGGGTACGCCAAATCGCCCTTGAACACCCGCAGATATTCCCGCTGTTGGCCACGCATGCGCCCGAAGCGCCATGGGTCCGCCCGCCGCTGCGCAGCCTGCGCTGGATGGAAACCTTCCTCGAGACGCTCTTCTCCTACGGCTTCGACGACGATGCGGCAGTGGCCGCCTACCGCGCCTACACCACGTTCCTGCTGGGCCAGTTGCTTCTGGAAGTGCACGCCCACGGCGCCGAACTACATCCGGACGAGGCCATTCTCGACGGCGAACCACCGCGTCGGCATCTCACGGGCTACCCGTGCCTGCAGCGGTTACAACCGATGTTGTCCGAGGATCACAGCACCGCAGAGTTCGAAGAGGGACTCGAGTCGTTGCTCGATCGCATCGAACTTCTGATGGCTCGTCGCTAATAGGGCTGTCGCCGCCGACAACCCAACAATCGCGCCCACCTGTTTACAACGTAAGCCCTGCTGTTTACGCTGTAAACGACGCGGCGTGCTCGTCAGCCACCAGCAATGCGACTCTGGTCCGTTGCGGCCGAACGGTGCACTGCGGTTCCGCTCAGGCCCGAAACGACGAGGAATACGAAACGTGCGCGTGCATTTGGTCGTTGGATTTGTAGGTATTGCGCTGGCATCGGTGCTCCCGTCCGCCGCGGTTCCCCTCGCCGTCGCCCGGGGATGTCCCGATGTCGAGGTGGTGTTCGCACGCGGCACCGGTGAGCCACCGGGCGTGGGCCCGACGGGACAGGCGTTCGTTGACGCTGTGCGCTCGCGGGTGCGCGCCGGCTCGTTCGACGTGTACCCGGTCAACTACCCCGCCAGCGACCAGTGGGACACCGGCCTCGAGGGCATCAAAGACGCTGGCGCGCATGTGGTTTCCACGGCCAACGGATGCCCCAGGACCAAGATGGTGCTCGGCGGCTATTCGCAGGGCGCGGCCGTGATGGGCTTTGTCACCTCGGATGCGGTGCCCGAGGGCGTTGATCCCGCAACGGTACCGAAACCATTAGCACCTGAAGTGGCCGATCACGTCGCCGCGGTGGTGCTGTTCGGAATGCCCAATGTGCGGGCCATGAACTTCCTGGGTCAGCCGCCGGTGGTCATCGGACCGACGTATGCGGCCAAGACCATCAAGGTGTGCGTTCCCGAGGACCCGGTGTGTTCTGATGGCCTCAATTTCGCCGCGCACAACACCTATGCGGACAACAGCAGCATGATTGACCAGGGCGCAAATTTCGCCGCCGGGCGGCTTAATCAAGATGCCGGGAATCCCCCGATTCCCGCGCCGGCGCCTGATAACCCACCACCCGCGCCGGGTGACTGGTCTGGAAACCCCATCGACTGATGGCGCGGAATCAGGATTGGCTCTGCACGCAGCCACCGCCGACGTGCTCGACGCTTGATTCCATGGAGCCCACAGCAGCAGAGGTGACCTCGGCTTTCGAGCATCTCGGCTGGAAGTTCCAGGACCGCACCGACTTCCACGCCCGCGCTGCGCGGTACATCGCCGAGGGACTCGCCCATAATTACTGGATCGAATTCGTCGGGCACGGCAGCCGCGAGCAATTGTGGGCGGAATTGACGGCGCTGCCCGGCATCGCCGACCGGCTTACGGCCGGCGGGGTCGGCGTGACACCGGCATCGAAGTTTTACGCCGTCTTAGACGGCACCGACATTGTGGACCCGCATACCGCTGTGGCCATCAGTGTGGCGGCCCTCGATCACGCAATCCAAAATGGTTACAACGGCTTTCGCGTGGTCGTCGACGCTACGACATTGGCCCGCCGCCCCGACCAACGCGCCGCCCTGTCGCAATTTGAGTTCCTCCTCTCCCGCACGATGACAGGGCTGCCCTTTTCCGCGCTGTGCGCCTACGACACCCATCAGCTGGCGGGTGCCGCGGACGAACTCATTTGCCTTCACCCCGATCTCGGTGAGCGTGCGCCCCGTTTCCGGCTGCACCCTGCACCGCAAGCAACGTTCGCGCTGACCGGCAATATCGACTTACACAGCGACGGGCTCTACACCACCGCATTGCAACGCATTTGGTCGCTGCTCGACGATGACCCGCTGATCGTCATCGACGCGCAAGGCCTAGAGTTCATCAGTCACCAGCAGCTTTACACCCTCGATCACCACGCGCGCGCCAACGGCCGCACCGTGATTCTGCGAACCGGTCAACGAATCCCCACCAGGCTGGTCGGCGTGCTTCAACTGACGAACGTGGAGTTGCAGCCGGCACCGCCGCACAACGCAACACAAGCGACCGGGTCCTCCGCCGGGCAGGTCACCTACGCAGGATCGGCGGGATGAACGCAGGGGCACTGCGGTCACGTGGTTTTACAACGGAGTTCGGCAGCGCGCGGACTGCGACAGGCGCCCGCGCCGTACCGACATCGGGAGGGGGTCAGGCTCACCAGTGGGCAGAATATTGCCACAGCGACGTTGCGGGCCGGCGGGAGCCAAGGGCCGGCCAGGTCGAAACCTGGCGCGCCGGCGCACCTTTGGCGGCGTGAGGCTATGACGAGGCGGGTTGAGGATGCCAGACGGTAACGAATCCCCCGATGTGGCGGTATCGCGTTCGCGTGCCGAGCCCACCGCGGTATTCACCGGCTTAGCCGACATCGTCTACCAAGGCTCAACGCCCGCAGAGATCTATGCTGCGATCTGCATCGCAGCCACACTCATGGTTCCCGGCTGCGACCATGCCAGCGTCATGTTGCGCGACAACCACATCGCCACGACGGCGGCAGCCAGCGACAGCGTCGCCCGCAAGATCGATAAGCTCGAGCAAGCGCTCGGCGAAGGCCCTTGCCTGGATGCCATCTCGGAGGAAACCCCACAAATCGATCCCGATCTCCGCGCCGGCAGTCAGTGGCCCGCTCTGGCCGCCCGGGTCCTCACCGAAACACCGGTGCACGGAATCATGGGCTTTCGCCTGCTTGTCGGCCCTCACAAAATCGGCGCCCTAAACCTGTTCTCCGACAGCCCCAATGCGTTCGACATGGTGGCCGTCGAACGCGCAATCCTTTTGGCGGCTTTCGCCGGCGTCGCCGCCAACGCCGTGGCTCAAGGCGAAGATGCCGCGACATTGCAACGCGGCCTTGCCAGCAACCGCGAGATCGGCAAAGCCATCGGCATGCTGATGGCGCTCAACGACCTCACCGAAGCCGAGGCCTTCGATACGCTGCGCCGCGTATCCCAAGAGGCCAACATCAAGCTCGTCGACGTCGCTGCCGCAATGGTGAAACGCCACACCCGCGGCGCCGCGGGCGAGATCTGAACGTGGTGGGCCTGCACGCAACGCACGACAGGTCCCGCGAACAACCCGAGTCGACCTGGGCCTTCACCGGTGATCGGGAATTGATTCCGTTGCGTGCTCCCATCACGCCCGCCGCGCGGTCCTTGTCCGTGCTGCTGATCGAGGACGACCGCGCCGATGCGCTACTCGTCGAAGATCTGATCGATGATGCCGTCAGCGGCATACGGCTGGTGTGGGCGCGGTCGATGGCACACGCGGAGCAGGTGTTTGCCTCGGCCCGGCCCGACTGCGTGCTGCTGGATCTGCATCTGCCGGACGCCAGCGGAATGGACGCTCTCGAGCGCATCACCAAACGTGATGCCACCGTACCGATTGTCGTGCTGACGGGCTGAACGATGAAGATTTCGGAGCTACGGCGGTGGCGGCCGGTGCCCAGGACTTCTTGGTCAAGGGCCGCGTCCAACCCGACGTGGTGCGCCGTGCGCTGCTGTATGCGATCGAACGCAAGCGCGCCGAGCTGATGGCCGTCGACCTGGATGCCACCCAGCTGCGGGCCCGCGAGAACGCCATACTCGAACGGGGCCTATCGGCCTCCCCGCTGCTACTCGACAACCCGGGCGTCGACTTCGTCGCCCGGTACCGGCCCAGCCGCGAGCACGCGCTGCTATGCGGAGGTTTCTACGACGTCATCCAAACACCTGACCGCACCGTGCATGTGCTGATCGGTGAGGTCGCTGAGGACGGTCCCCATGAGGCACCACTAGGTGCGGCATTGCGGATCGCGTTTCGTGCGCTCACCCTCGCCGGCGTGCACGACGTGGCGAGGATGCACCACCTCGAGCGAGTGCTGCGTTCAGAACGAAGCGGCTCGGGGATCTGCGCCACGGCGCTCACCCTGCAAATCTCCCCCGACAACCCGCGCCTCAAAACGATCCGTGCCGGGCATCCCGGGATGTTGTTACACGGCGGCGGCACCGTGGAATGGATCATGCCTCCGGCCGGCCCGGCGCTGGGACTGCGCGCCGACGACTGGCCACAACACGAGCTGGAACTGCCGGATGATCAGGGCCTGGTGTTGGTGACCGACGGACTCTTCCAAGGGTTTTCAAGCAACGGCAGCCAACCCCTGGACGAGGACGGTCTGCTCGCTCTGGCCCGTTCCCACGCACACTTGCCCGGCATACAATTCGTCGACGCGCTCATCGACAGTGCCCACCAGCTTGCCCAGCCACACGGTGGGTTTACCGATGACATCGCCGTGCTGCGCCTCGAGCGGTCTGCCAGATGACCACGATCGCCGCGCTTGCCCCGGCGGCGGTTGCCAGAAGCAACGGCGTCCGGCGGAAGGGAGAAAATTGTGTGGCCATTCAGAAAGAAGAAGCCGGCCGAAAAAGCTGCTCGCGACGCTAAGGTCTACTACTCCACTCCTTTTGGCGACACGAAGGACGGCAAACAAAAGCCGTTTTTGCTTGAACGCGACGGTGCGTGGTTCGTCCCGGTTTTTCGCAGCGTGGAGACGATGAACGAGTTCTATGAACGAATGAACCGCGCCGCGTACATGATAGTTGAGGGAGACATTAAAGACGTGCTGGAGACCAACCGCTCAATTGAGGTGATGAAGAACGTGGGAATTGTGATTGAGCCGTTGAGCGAACATCCCGTTGAGATCGCGCCTGACGCTTGACGGACGCTGAGGAAGAGTCAGGGCCCGACACCGCGCCAGGCGTGCAGCGCGCTCGTCGTGATGCGGCGCGCCGGCCTGGTTGCCTCACCCTCAGTGGCAGGCAGAACCTCAGTCCGCTGCCGCTGAATAATTGCCGGTTTCGGGTCAATCGCGTCTGGGCATTCGCATGCATGAGCTCGCTACGATCCATTCGCTATCTCGCTACTGCGGTAGTAACAGCCTCGGCGGCGCTGTTGAGCGCGCCCGTCCCGGCGGCCTCCGCCGAACCGTGTCCCGACGTCGACGTGGTCTTTGCTCGCGGCACCGGCGAACCACCCGGGGTCGGCGGGGTCGGGCAGGCGTTCGTCGACGCGCTCAGCTCGCGAGTCGGCGGAAAGTCGGTGCGCGTCTCTCCGGTCAACTACGAGGCGAGCGGCGACTTCAACGGAGGCATCGCCTTCGCCCGAACCTTTGTGGACGGGATCAAGGACGCCGGCGGCCACATCGAATCCACGGCGTCGAACTGCCCCAGAACCAAAATGGTGCTCGGCGGGTATTCCCAAGGCGCTGCCGTGGCCGGCTTTGTGACCTCCCCTGCCATACCCAAGGAAGTGCCACAGGAGTTCGTGTCCTATGTGCCGCAGCCGTTGCCGCGGGCGGTCGCTGATCACGTGGCCGCGGTGGTCCTGTTCGGAACACCCTCCAATGAATTCCTGCGCGGCGCCGGCGCGCCACCCATTACGATCGGTCCGCTGTACGCAGGCAAGACCATTCAGTTGTGCGCCCCCGACGACACGGTTTGCAATGGCGCACCTCCTGGACCGCCCGGGATCGCGCATACCCTGTACGCGGCGAACGGCATGGTCGACCAGGGCGCGGATTTTGCTGCCCAACGTCTGTAGCGCCACACTGCGAATAGTCCTGAGACACAGCGGTATTGTGAGGCCGGATGCCCGCTCACCACAGGAGGTTGGACGGGTCGATCAGGACATAGTCGCTATCCGATGTCTCGAGCTCAATGCCGCGGGGCATCGCGGCTTTGGCCCAGGATTGGGGCACCGACAGTGCCCCGATCGAGGACGCGCGACCTAACCGCGCCGTTGCCGAGGTCGTAGCGCCGCCGACCTGACCCGGGAGCGGCAGCAACGCTGCGGCCCTTTTCAGTGACGCTGTCTTGTTAAGCGAACTCAGACGGCTTATCGCGAAGTCGGTGGGAGCGGACAGTGAACCCAGTTTTGACAGCGGTGATGTCGCCGCGGACAGGCATGCGTCGAATGTCGTTATCGGCGAACGAGACAGCGCCCGCAGCGCTCGGGGAATCACGGGCATCACGTGGCCGCCGGCCGATACCACTTGCGGAGCCGCGATCAGGCTCCACGCGGTTTCTGCGACCGCGGGGTCGTGCTGGCCCGATCCCACGGTCGGCGGCGAGTCGAATGGTGCCAGAGTTGACGCGGCCGCAGCGGCTGCGGCATAGGCGTACATGGCGTCGGCGTCCTGTGCCCAGATCCGTTCGTAGCCAGCGTCCGTGTCGGCGATTGCGGGGCCGTTTTGGGCCAGGCCGTTTGCCGTCACGAGCGCCAGCCGCAGCGCGCGGTTGGCGTCGATCACCGACGGCGGCACCACCGCCCCTAACGCGGACTCGAATGCGTCGGCGGACGCTCTCGCTTGGCGCGCGGCCTGCCGCGCGCGGGCGGCGACGGCATTGAGCCATGCGGTAAAGGACACCACCGCCGCCGCGACCGCGATCGACGCCGGGTGCTGCTCTACCTGGAATAGCATCGACGCCACCGAGCCATAGCTCTCCGCGATGTCGTATAACTGCGCCGCCGTTTCATCCCACGCCTCAGCCGCCAGGCTCATCGAGGCCGAGCCGGGACCTGAATACAGTCGGCCGGAATTGATTTCCGGTGGTAGCTCACCGAGACTCACTGATTACTCACTTCAGCTGCGCGTCACCTAACGACGGCCGAGCGCGATGCGCCTGTCCGCTCAAGCGAATGGTTCGCCGGTGCCACGAACGCCTTATTGAGCGTGAGGCTCCGTTCGGCCTTGGGATACCAGCCTTGCGGTGCGTATTGGCTGGTGTGCAGGTAGCACTGGACCCGCACCTCAGCTCTGCCGGGCGTGAAGGTGAGCAGCCTGCTGATCGGAAGTGTGGTAATGGGCATATGGTGGCGGCTCAGTGATGCGACGTTGAGAAACCATGTGCCCCAGCGTTGTTCGATATGGGTTTTGCCGCCATAGCTGTCGTCGGGGTGGGTGTGGGTGTGCCCGGCGATCCACAAGTGAACCCGGCCGGGATGTTCGGTGAGGAAGTCTTCGAACGCCCCGGAGTCTGGTTTGCTGTCCACCCAATACAGATAGGACGCCGCGTGTGGGGTTCCGAGTTCGAACGGGCGATGATAGTGCTCCAGCAGCTGCCCGTCCGGCCCTTTGCGAACGCCTTCCCACTCCCCGGAGGCCACGGTGGTGTCCTTGAGGACGTAATGGTGGACGACGATGATGATCGAATCGGGGTTGCTCAGCACCATGTGTTTCCACCAGCGGAACGCCTCGCCGCTGACGACGCCGCCCGGGTTGCCGCCGAGCGGGCCCCGCCCCACGGTCTGGGTGGGTTCGTTGCGGTCGCTGAGCATGAGGAACAAGAGGTTGCCCACCCGGAAGGAATAGTGGTCCCACGCGCCCTCGACTGGATAAGGCCGCGCGTTGGCGTCGACTCCGGAGAATTCGGTGTGCTGTCCAAGGGGATCTACCCACTTCTGCCACCACCATGCCTCGGGCTCGTGTAGGCCGCTGCGGTCGTGATTGCCGCAGACGCTGTAGATGGCCTCGCGTCGGTGGCGACGCAGGCTCGCGAACTGGCGGCGAAGCTCGGATCCCTCGGCGTCGTCGGGAAGATGGTGATGGGCCCCGGACATGTCGCCGACGTCGATGGCGATATCCCACTCGAACGGTGGGCCACCTTCGGATCCGCCGGCCTCCGAATGCGTTATCGCCTCGGCCAGGCTCCGTCTGCCGTAGCGCTTGTCTGTCCCGACGTGCGCATCACCGAACGCCCAAAGACGAAATGGGCTGTCCGGCAGTCGATGATCGTGGTGGTCCTCCGGCATGGGGCTCCTTGTCCGAGTGGATGGTCGAGTCATTCAGAATTGGTTTCGATCAGTCCCCAATACCGGCGGATACGCTGATCGGCCGCGTCGAAGACGGCGTCGATGGCAATGCCGATCAAAAGGATCACGATCATGATGGCCATCGCCGACGGCATATCGCTGAGGTTCTGAGCGTTTTCCAACAGCACCCCGATCGACGCGGTGTCGCTGATCAGCACCACCAATTCGCCGGCCATCAAGCTACGCCAGGCGAACGCCCATCCCTGGCGCAGGCCGGCGACGAACATCGGTAGCGAGGCGGGCAGAACCACGTGCCGGTAGAGCCCAAAGCCGTGCAATCCCAAGTTTTTTGCGACCCGCAGCTGCAGGGGCGGGATTTGTCCGGCTCCGGCGAGCACCCCGGTGGCCACCGACGGTGCGGCGCCGATGACGACGACGAACAGGATCGCCGACGTGTGCAGCCCGAAGAAAATGATGGCGAAGGGAAACCAGGCGATGGCCGGCATGGTCTGCAGACCGGTGATCACCGGCCCGAATGCCGTGCGCAGCAGCCGGTTTTGCGCGATCACTGCGCCGACGACCGAGCCGATGAGCAATGCCAGCGCGAAACCGGCCAGCGCACGGCACATCGTGATCCCGATCGCGTCCCACAGCACGGCCTCATGCAGCCGCTGCCAGAGGTTGGCCGCGACGGTTCCGGGGCCGGGCAGCACGAATGACGGCTTCCACCCGCTGAGGTACACGAGCTGCCAGATCAGCAGAACCATCGCGACGGCAAAGACTTTCGCCCGCATCGCCGCCAGCACCGACCTGATCCGCACCCGGTTTGGGCGCGGCGCTTGGGGCGTCAGCGCAGGCCGGTGACTCTTGGTAGCGAGATCGCTGTCAAGCACCGCCACGGTTTCCCTCGTTCCGTAGCTGGGTGGAGATGCGGGAGGCCAATTCGGCAACGTCCGGGTTGTTGACTCTGTGGCGGCGCGCCACCGGGACCGCGATCTCTTCGACGATGCGACCGGGCCGCGGGCTGAGCAATACGACACGGTCGGCGAGTCGCACTGCCTCGCGAACGTTGTGCGTAACGAACACGATGGTCAGTCCGCGTTCGTCAACGATGCGCTCCAGCTCCTCGTGCAGGCGATCACGGGTCAGGGCATCCAGCGCCCCGAATGGCTCGTCCATCAGCAAGACGTCGGCGTCTTGGGCGAGCGCACGCGCCAATGCGACGCGCTGCTGCATGCCACCGGACAGCTGATGAGGACGCTTGTCGGCGAAGTCAGCCAAGCCCACCGTTTGCAACAAGTCAGTCGTCCGCTGGCGGCGTTGCGGGCGCGGCACCGAGCGCGCCCGCAAGGCCAACTCGACGTTGGCGGCCGACGTCAGCCATGGGAACAGCGCCGGTTCCTGAAACATCAAGGCCACCCGTTGCCCATCGGTGCTGAGCTCGCCGGCGGACGGTTGGTCCATCGCGGCGATCAGCGACAGCAGTGAGCTCTTACCGCAGCCGGATGCCCCCACAACGCAGACGAATTCACCGGAGTTGACCGTCAAGGTGATGCGATCGAGGGCTGTGACGGCCGACCGGCCCCGGCCGTACCGCTTGGTCACGTCGGTGAGCCGCACGGCCCGTGACGTTTGGGCGCTCGCTTCGGCTGGCGGCCCGCTGAGGTGATCAGACTGAACGTAGTGGATCACGGGTCACCTGCGGCTTGCCGGCTCGGCGAGGACTTTGTTGAGCGGTCCCGGCTCGTACAGGCCGCTGATATCGAGTGGCTTCAGCAACCCTATGGCCACGGCCTTGGAGACCTGGTCGCGCAGTGAGGCCATTCCGGGATCGTTGGTGTAGGTGGTTTCCTCGAAGGAGGCCGCGAGTACATCCGGTTCAAGCCCCTTGCCAAGATCTTTCGCCAGCGCGGCATTGGCAGATTGGGCCGCGCCACCGCGGTCCGTGGCGATACGTTCGGTCGCCTCGGCCTGGGCGCGCAGCAGTCCGGCGACCGCGTCAGGATGGGCCGCAAGGAATTCTTGGCGGACCACCAGGACGGTGATGGTGTTGGGGTCCGACCACAGTCGCACCCCACCAGCCTTGATCATCTGCACGTCGAAAGGCGCGGAGTCGATGGCGCCGACGATTTGGTTGGTAAGGAATTGCTGGACGATCGCCGATTCCGGGCTGGTCGGTTTGACCGAAACATCGCCGCCTCCTTGGATATTCGTCTTCAACCCGTTGTGGGCGAGCCAGTCGCGGAGGCTGACGTCCTGGGTCCCGCCGAGCGCGGGGTCCGCCACGGTCTTCCCTTTGAGGTCTGCGGCGGTCTTGATGTCGGGTTTGACGACCATCGAGGTACCTCCGCTGGCCGCGCCGGAGATGATCTTGATCGCTTTCCCTCCCGATTTCTGCCAGGCGTTGAAGGCGGGATTGGGACCGACGTAGGCGGCGTCGAGTTGGCCAGACAGCAGCGCGGTCACTTCCTCGGTCCCTCGACTGAATGGCTTTGCGGTGAAGTTGACTTGGGGTCCGAGTTGCTTGGCGAAGAAGCCGTCGTGGAGAGCCACCAGTGCCGAGGCGTGCGTGATGCGCGGCAGATATCCCAGGCGCAGCGATACGGCGGAGGAGGTCGGCGACGCGCCCTGGCTCGAGCACCCGGACAGCACGGCGACGGTAGCTGACGCGGCGATCAGCGCGATGAGCTTGCTGCCGAATCGGTGCAGTGACATGGTTTCCTCGAATCGAAACGGATCAGAACCTGGCGGATTTGGCCGCGGCTCACAACGAGAGTTGCTGCCGTACCGCGGGAGCGGTGAGTGCTGATGGCGCGGCGGTGCGCGCGCGTCAGACGGCCCTGGGGGCCGGACAAGCCGCGCAGGTGATGCGGCGCAAGTCGATGTGGAGGCGGCGGGTAAGGCCGGTTCGAAGTCGGGTCACTACGGGGTCCCCGTGGTTCGGGTCACGAACAGCGGGCTTGTCCATACCTGATGCCCATCGAATTGCTTGCCGCGCACGTATATTGCGCTGTCGCCCTTGGGCAGCTGCAGGTTGAGTTCGCCGGTGACGGTGGTCGGCAGTGCCTTCGGGTCGGAGATGCGTTCGAGGCGGACGCGCAGATTGAGACCGCCGACGGCGATGTCACGATGTCCCTCGGTGACGAGCTCCGCCCCGGAAAGGCTCGCCCGGGTGCGCAGGCCGTCTTCCTGCACCGTCGCGTCGAGTTCGAAGCGCGCGCGGCTCAGGTCGGCGAGCCGTATCACGATGCCGATATCCGCGCCGTAAGTCTTGGTATCCCAAGCCACGGCCGGTCCGTCGACATCGACGATCTGCTCGGGATGGGTGATCGCCCACGGCGTTACGTGTTCGACGGCGGTGCCATCGATACGCAGTCGGCCCGACCAGCTGGCCCAGCGGTAGCGGTCACGGTGCCGAGCGCCACCCCAGCTGACGCGAACGAGGTTGGGCGAAAGCCCCGTCTCGGCGTGCAGGTCACGACGCCAGAGCAAACCGGCGCTGTCGTAGACCGTCACGTCATCCCATCCCGTCGTGCCGTACAAGGCGTAACCGGCGGTCAGTTCTCCGGCGTCAGCGGCGAACTCGTCACCCATCCAGTTCTCACCGCTGCGCAGCAGGGCGACCGCGCGCGCACCGGTTGTGGCCCAGGTGCGGCGGGCGCGCAGCGAACGACCGACGTCTGCGGCGGAAAGGGCCGGCGCGAGGACGCCGGTGAGCCCGCCGAAGCCGCCGAAGATGTTGGCGCCTGGCGCCCCGGCCCCCGGCCGTCCGCGGTGTTCATCGCTGGCGGCGCTCGCCCCCAGCCGTAGGCCGCGCGCCAGGGCGTCTTCGAAGAACCATGGGCTACTCCCCCAGGCCGAATGCACCTCGATCAGCCGCTCGAGCTCGGGGTGGTGCCAGTCCAGGATCGCTCGTCGCCCGCCCACGTGCGGGATCAAGAGGTAAGACTCCGGGTCCTTCTCGTAGGCGGCGTATAACTGGGTGACCGGCCAGGTCTGCGGGGTGGGCGCCGTGGTCGCCATGCGCTGGTGCCATTCCAGCGAGCGGGCCAACGTGGTGTCCTCACCGAGGAAGACGACATTGTGGTCGCCGCCGGCGCCGGCGGTCCCGCACCACTCCACTCCGGGGTAGCAGACAAACGCGCCGTCCTCGGCGATCTGCCTGCACGCCCTGACGACGTCGTCCCACGTGTCGTCGGTGATCTGAAAGTCGTTGGCGGTATACCCAAGTACGTCGAGCGCGGCGATATCGCGCGCGTAGTGCAGGTTCCAGTCGGTGTCCTGAGTGCCGACGGTGTCGTTGGAATGAACGTGCAGGTCGCAGAAGTACGCCCGCGGCGACGGGAAGTCGTCGACGATGTCGATCACGGTCTCACCGCCCTGCAGCACGGCTGTGCTTGTCTCGGCGGCAACGTCGATGCGGGTGGCGACCGGCGGCACGCGGAGCGACGCCTTGGACCACCCGTTCGCAGGCGTACGGGCGCTGTCCACGACGACACCGTCGATGAGCGCATGCATCGTCGCGGCAACGTCGGAACAGGTGTTGCCCCAACGGTCTTGCAGATGGGCATGCAGGTGCACCGCCGGCGCATCGCTGCGCACGATGCGAGGGCCGTGCACGACGACTCGTTCGGGTGCACCCGGTACGACCGCAATTCGATGCACATCAGCGTGCGCCATGCGCGACGTGCCCAGCGGGTCGACGAACAGGTGGACCTCGAACTCGTCTTCCACGAAAGTCTGCACGCGTGTCCCGGGGCCGCCGAAACGGCGGTCGCCGCAGCGGATCTCGATCACATCACCGGGACGCAGGTACCCGTCCACGACGTGGATCAGTAGTGACTTCTGAAATGGCCGCTCCCCGCCTTTGACGTCATATCTCGTGACCAGGTGCTGCACCGTCGCGGCACTGTCGTCGGAGGCCCCGCCGATCAGCGACCGACTCACCAAGCGGGCGGTCGCGAAGTCGCGGGCGTCCGGCGACGTTGTCTGCAGATCCCAATCCGAGTAGTAGCGGAAGCACAGCTTCAGCCAACCGCTGTCGGCAATGCCGGATCCCCCGACGGTGTAGGTGAACACCAACTCCTCGAGAGAACCCGCGACCACCCGGTCATGCGAGCAGCGCAACTCTCCCAGGAACGCAAGGCGGTCAAACTGTTCGGTGATTTCGTCGCGCACCGCTGCCACCGAGCAGTCGTTGCCGGCCATGCCTGGCTGCGGACGCACCACGATGCCGGCAGCCGCCAAGGCAGCCGGTGACGACGAATCCGCGGACATGCCCTTGATCCTGAAGGCAACGCATCCACGAGTCCAGTGAATAGATATGATGCGATTAATCACGAAAGATGAAGGATTGTGAACCTGCAGCAATTGCGCTACGTCGTGGCGTTGGCCGAGGCGAATAGTTTCACCAAGGCGGCCGAGGCGATGTTCGTCGTGCCATCAGCCTTGAGTCAGCAGGTCGGTCGGTTCGAAAGTGAGATCGGCTTACGGCTGTTCGAACGGACGACCCGCTCGGTCTCGCTGACCCCCGCCGGTGAAGCGCTGATGCCGCTGGTGCGCCAGGTGGTTGCGGGCATTGACCAGATCGCCGTTGACGCACAGGCTCTCGGCGGCACGGTCGTTGGCCGGCTCACGGTCGGGATGATGGAGATCCCATCCGAAAGCCTCGATGTGGCCACTCTGATGGCGACCTTTCACTCGCACTATCCCGACGTCAGCGTGACGTTGCGCAGCGGCGGCAGCGACGTGCTGATCGAGGCGGTCCGCGACCGGAAGCTGGACGTGGCGATCGTGGGCTCCAACGTATCCAGGACCGGCGGTGCCTTGACGTTCACCCATCTGTTCAGCGAGCCGCTCATCGCCGTCATGCCCGCCCACCACCCGCTCACAAAAAAATCATCGGTGTCGATAACTGCGCTGGCCGCATTACCGTTCATCGACTTTCCCCCTGGCTACGGTCTGCGACACGAAACCGACCGCGGCTTCGCCAACGTGACGCGGCGAGTGGCTTTCGAAGTGACGCGTGTCGATGAGGTCACCCACTTCGTGCGCAAAGACCTGGGTGTCGCGTTGCTGCCCGAATCCGTCGCCCGTACCCGCGCTAACGCCGATCCGAGACTGGCACTGCGGCCGGTCGCCGGAGCTGACATGCACCGCCGGGTAAACCTCGTGGCACCGCGCCCTGAAATGCGCTCCGCCGCATGCCAGGCCTTTGTCGGTTGCGTCGCCGACCACATCGAACAGACCGTGCCGTCTCGCGACGCGTTGTCGAAAAAGACTGCGGGAACCTCGAAGCGGACCCGCCGCTCCAACTGATGCATGCCGTCACCTGGTCCGTGGCAGGGCCGGCGTTCGATGGTCGCGCGGTGCAACACATGGACATGCGACTCAGGAGCTGGACGCCATGAAGCAAGCCAACATTCGATGGCGACGCAATATCGTCGCCGTGCGAGCGGGAAGCCGGCAAACGGCCTCGCGGCCAAAACGCCCCTTTCGAATTATTTGACGCCGAGATTTTTACTGATGAAAACTGTTTCATCGGGCAACGTTTCGTGCGGAAGTTGGCTTCCGTTCACGCCGGGGTACTTCCCGATTCGTCCGAGGTAGACGGGGCGCAGGGGCGCTTATGCCGACCCCCATCGCCAAGGCGCGCCCACTGCCCTCCGGGGGTGGTGACCGTGCGGAGTCGGCCCTTGTTGGTCGATGTTGCTTCCGCCGGAGCTGGCTAGTCTTCTGGGCACACGAGCATTCAAGCCATCGGCGGCCAGGGTTTTCGATAGCTGAGCATGCTGAATGCTGTTGAAGGACAACGTTATCGGCGGTTGAGATGCTGGCCGACGTTGGCCATATCCGGATGCGGAGGGAAGCAATGGATTTCGGAGCGTTACCTCCGGAGATCAACTCCGGCAGGATCTACTCAGGCCCCGGGCCGGCCCCGTTGTTGGCCGCGGCGGCCGCCTGGGACGGATTAGCGTCCGAATTACGCGCCACGGCAGCGTCTTACGGGTCCGTCGTCGCAGAGCTGAGAACCGCGTGGAATGGCCCCTCGTCGACGTCGATGGCGGCCGCGGCCGCGCCGTACGTTGCGTGGCTAATCGGCAGCGCCGCGCAGGCCGAGCAGTCGGCCAGTCAGGCGAAGGCGGCGGCGGGCGCGTATGACGCCGTCTTCGCGGCCACGGTGCCGCCGCCGGTGATCGCGGCCAACCGGGCGTTGTTGGCGTCACTGGTCGCGACCAACATCCTGGGCCAAAACACCCCGGCCATCGCGGCCACCGAGGCCCAGTACGCCGAGATGTGGGCCCAAGACGCGGCCGCGATGTATGGCTATGCGGGTTCCTCGGCGGCCGCGACTCAACTGGCCCCGTTCACCGCGCCGCCGACGACCACCGACAGCGGTGCGGAAACCAACCAGGCCGCCGCGGTCGCCTCGGCGGCCCAGTCCTCGGCGAGTTCCAACGTGGAATCCACGGTCTCCCAGGCGCTCTCGCAGGCCCCGGCCGCGACGCAAACCGCGGCGACGGCGACGACGTCGCCGGGAATCTCGCTCGGCCTCGGGGAAGCCACGGGGGGCTTGAAGAGTTTCAACAACTTCCTCAACGTCCTTACCGGGCCCTACTCTCCGATCGGGATCGGGACCGCGGGGAAGGGTTTTTATCAGCTCGCGCTCAATGTCCGCGGGATGGGCGCCAACCTGCGAAGCATCGGTGGCACACTGCATCCGAAAGGCCTCCACGGGGTTCTGGCTCCGCTGCTGCACAGCGATCTGCTGACCGGCTCCACCTCGTTCCAGCCGCCGAGTGCGGGAACGGTGTCGGCGGCAGTGGGCCGTGCCGGTGTCGTCGGGTCGCTGTCGGTTCCGGCGAACTGGGCCTCGGCCGCGCCCGCGATCAGGACCCTGGCCGCCGAGCTGCCCGAGACGATGCTCGACGCCGCACCGGCGATGACCGTCAATCCCGGCCAGGGCCTGTTCGGCCCCACCGCCCTGTCGAGCCTGGCCGGACGCGCCGTCGGGGGCAGCGCCACCCGCGCGGTGGCCGGGCCGGCGGTCCGGGTGCCCGGGGCGGTGGCCGTTGATGACATCGCCACCACCTCCACGGTCATCGTGATCCCGCCGAACGCGAAATAAGGAAAGGCACGGCCATGGTTTTCGCCGATTTGGCGGCGGTGCCACCAGAGGTCATCTCCATCCAGCTCTACGCCGGTCCGCATCCTCTTACGGCTCGGCGATTTCGAATCTGACCAGCGAGTCGCGGGAGGGTCCGTCGTCGGCCTCCATGGCGGCCGCGGCGGCGCTGGTGCGCCGTGCGCGCCCAATGTTGTTGCGGCACTGGTGCGTCAGGTGTTCGCTTGGTCGCTGGTCAAAGCCCGCTCTGCTGTTCGCAGGACCATGCGGATTCCCAATCCGATTAAGGGCGCATAGAGCCGGGTGAATAAGCCAGCGAGGACGGGGCTTTTGAGGCGGAAGCTTGTTGTCCATAGAACTTCGGTGCCTCCCGGCACCTCCTGCAACGTCACCGAGCCACCGCTGTGTTGCGCTGGCGGCACGGTTGACAGGGCTTGGTAGCTAATCGAGTGTGGCCGTTCGAACGCCGTGACCACTTCGGTGACTTTCGAACCCGAGCTGGCGAATTCACGAATTGAGCCGACTCCAAAAGGCTCTGGCCCATCGACCGGGCGAACGCGGGAGTAAAACATCCCCGGTATGTCACTCCAATTGTTTCCGTTAATGAGCCAGTCGAACACCGCGTCGATCGGCGCGGCGATGGTCCGACGCCGGCTTACCGTCCGCATTGCGCCCATCGATCATTCCGACCGGTAGGTTCGCGGGCCACCGGAGCTGCTGCGCAAAGGGCTGACCGCGCGCATCGCGATCGTCACGGTTGCCATCGATGTCAATGCGGGCCTTTCCCTCGAGGTACGAGCATTATCGAACCGAGGCGGGCGACGGGGTCAAGACCGTGCTGGCAAATCGAGAACAATTTGCGGTTCCGAGATCCAGACTCCCGCTTACGATCCCTGCGCGAGCTCCAACGCCGCCGCGACGACCGGCTTGGCCCAAGCCGGTGTGGAGCTCAAGTCGGACGGCCCGACGATGCGGCCGCGGTCCATGTGCAACACCAAGACCGGCTTCGGCGCCTGCCCCTCGGCGGGATCGGCGCTCGCCGAGTTGTCGTACATCCGCAACCCGGTGAGCACCGGCAGTAGTTTCACGAGATTGATCAGGCTGTGGCGGTAACGGCGACGGACGTCGGCGTCGGAAATGTCATGCCCGCCGGCGCGGACCCGTTGGCGGACCCGCTCGATGCAGGTATCGGCGCTGTCGAGGCCGACATAGAAAACATGGACCTCGAGTCCGCGCTTGGCGGCCTCGGCCAGCAGTGCCGGCATCGTGGTGCCGCCGAGCGTGGTCTCGAAGGTGAAGTCGAGGCGTTGATCGATCGCCCGCTGCAGCATCTTTCGGCCCTGTTCCCACGCCGCGGCGTTGGCCTCGGCCTGGCCCAATCCGGGGTTGGCCGCCATGATCTCTCGCGCGGCCTCGTCCGGGTTGTAGTACTCACCGCCCTTGTCGCGGATCGTCGCGCCCACGACGCTGCTCTTGCCGACGCCGTTGACGCCCGCCAACACGTGTATCTGCGCCGGTGTCGTCGTGCGAGCCATGGGCCGCGCCGGATCAGCGCAGCGGCGCGGTGCGTGCCGCCTTCACCGCGGCGGCGCCCAGCTCTTCCGGTGTGGCGTCGAACGCGGCGGCGACCCCGGCTTTGGCCTTCGGCGTCTGCATGGTCGCCAGCAGTTCGTCGAAGCGTGCACTGAGGTCGTCGAGGGCGGGTGCCGCCGTTGCGGCCAGGGCCTCGAATTCGGCGTACGACAGCAGCACTGCCCTGGGGGTGTTGTGCTTGGTGATCACCACCGCCCCGCTGACCGCGGCCTCATCGAAGACTGTGCCGAACTCATTTTTGAGGCGGCTGGCGGTCACCGAGGGGACATCGACGAGCTTGCCGTCGCGGTTGCGGAACGAGACGGTGGACATGGCGCTCCCTCCTTGGTCTGCACCTTAGCCATTCTAGCTGCTTTGTCCATTTTGTACGAATGGCCTATTTTGCGCCGAGAACCTCTGCCTTATCGTTCGGGCACTCATCGAAAAAATTGCGCAGCGCAGTCGCTACAGATGAGCTACCAGCAAGGCGCGCGATGCGTCGCTGTAGCGTGACGGCCGTGAACTCGTTCCGGATGTATTCGTCTGTGGCGCTCGCGGCCGGCGCCGCGGCAACCGCTCTCCTGCTCGCTGGATCGGGCACGGCCAACGCGGCCGACTCGTGCCCAACCGCGGCACCGCTGAATGGTGGAACGCCTGACTGGACCCTCGCCGGGAACACGGGGAGCGTCGCCGTCACCGGGTCCACCGACACGACGGCCCCGCGGGTGACCGTGACGGCACCGTTCGCCGTGACCCAGACGCAGGTGCATACGCTGCGCGCCGGAGATGGACCCGTGGTCTCGAGCACCGCGAAGGTCTCCGTCTGCTACATGGGTGTCAATGGTCGTGACGGGTCGGTGTTCGACAGCAGCTACCAACGCGGCGCCCCCGTCGACTTCCCGCTCACGGGCGTCGTGCCGGGCTTCCAAAAGGCCATCGCGGGACAAAAGGTGGGGTCCACCGTCGCCGTCGCGATGGTCCCCGCGGATGGCTACCCCGAAGGTCAGCCCAGCGCCGGAATCCGCCCGGGTGACACGCTGGTTTTCGCGATCAAGATCCTCAGCACATCGGGCTAGCTCCGCCCGCCAAACACCCTGCGCCGGCGACTAATTCGTCAGCGGGGCGAACATCAGCGCGGGATCGATGCCGAGTTGCTGCGCGACGTGGGCGGTGTCCCAATACTCTCGCCAATGAGCGATCGCACCGTCGCGAACCTCGAAAATGGCTGTGACATAAAACGTGACGGCCACGCCATTCATAGAGTTCACGTCGACTCGTTCGACGACGACGGTGTCGCCGTCGGACACGATCGTGCGGATCTCGCTCCCCTCGACCATGCCGGTCGACAGCGTGTTGTGCTTCTCGAGTTCTGCGCGCGCCGCGTCGCGTCCCCGCACGACCGGGGACAGCGGAACGTGGAGTTGCCACACGAAGTCCTCGGCCATGAGCGCGGTCATCGCGTCGATGTCCATGCTCTCGCCGTAAGCGGCATGTATAAAGTCGACCACGATCTTCTCGTTGTCGTTTTTGGTCGCAACACTTTTCGACATCGCGTTTTCCCTTAAGTGCCAGTGCGGGTGTTCGTCATTCGTCGAACTGTAGAGGGCCGCGCCCGTCGGCGTCCGCGCTTCGCGCGATTCGCGCAGGTATACGAAGCGCTTAGCTCCACGCTGTGGTGGGTACTGCCGTGGCAGCCGCGCGTTCTGCGTCAGACTTGGTTGAATCCACCGTCGGCGGTAACCGTGGATCCCGTGGTGAAGCTGGACAGATCGCTCGCCAAAAAGACCGCGGCATTGGCGATCTCGATGGGATCGGCGAAGCGACCCAATGGAATGGTCGCGATGCGGCCGGCGCGGAACTCTTCGATCGACGCTTCCGGGTCGGTTTGCGCGGCCAGTCTATCGCTGCCCGGGGTGGCGGTGGACCCAGAGACGATGACGTTGACCCGGATGTTGCGGTCGGCGAGCTCGTTGGCCCAGGCGCGGGCCAGTGATCGGACGGCAGCCTTGGTGGCGGCGTAGATGCTCAGCCCGGCGCGGCCGCGGTCGGCGGTGGTGGAGCCCGTCAGGATGACCGAGGCGCCGTCGTTGAGCAGGGGCAGCGCTTTTTGGACGGTGTGCACGACCCCCTTGACGTTGGTGGTCAGCAGCGCGTCGAGGTCATCGTCGGTGATCTCCCCCAGCCGCGCCACCCGGGTCACCCCCGCGTTGGCCATGACGATGTCGAGGCCCCGGCCGGCGGACTCGACCTCCCCATAGAGCCGATCCAAGTCCTCCGGAACGCCGACATCGCCGGCCACGGCGGTTGCCCTCGGTCCCAATTTGCTTGCCGCGGTATCGAGTTCGGTCTGACGCCGGCCCGTGATGAACACCCGTTCGGCACCTTCGGCGAGGAATCGCTCGGCGGTGGCCAGCCCGATCCCCGAATTGGCGCCGGTCACGACGGCGGTCTTGCGGTCGAGCAATCCCATTCAGTTCTCCCGGTGTCGGCGCGGCGGTGTCGGCGGTCTATGCCCGAGTTCGTTTGGAAGCCGGGTCATTTCCAGCAAACCCGATGAGGTATTCGTGCAGCCCCTGCGGTGTCAGCGTGTTCATCGGTGGCGCGCCTCCGGATTCGATGTGCTGTGGCTGTGTGGATGCGTCAGCCGCTTCGTCGACGCCTCGATCATGCCGCGGATCGCCCGCGCTGGCGCCATCGCCCCCTGCGTGAGCGCTCCGGTCTGACCGTATTGTCTGCAGCATGATCGCCGCTTTGATCGTGTCGCCGTGGTCAGTGCCCAGCCGCTTCCGAGCACCCGGCGAATCCGCACGCTAGAGCCGGTACAGGCGCGTGGCAGCTCTGATTCTTGCCCTGGCGGGGCTGGCGTTTCTCGATTCGCTGAACGTCCTCAACGTGGGCGTCGTCTCGGCGGTCATCTTCGACAGCCGGCTCGGTCGCCGCTCCCCCATCCCGGGCGCCTTGAGCTTCGTCGCGGGCGTGTTCGCCGTGACGACCACCTTCGGCCTGTGCACGGTGCTGGGTATCAGCTTCATCACCGAGGCGTTCGATTTTCACATCACGCCGGCCATCCGGTTTCGTGGCGAATTGCTGTTGGGGATCGTGCTGATCGGCTTGGCATACTTCCCGCTGACCGCACAATCGTCGGCGCCCGGCTGGGCGATGGCGGCCATGCGCAAACGTCCGTGGCTGCTCGGATTCCTCGGGCTGGCGGTGGGAAGCGGACAAGCGCCGACCGCGGTGCCCTACCTCACGGGGCTGGCCATGCTGGCCGCGTTGCATCCCCGGCCCCCGCTCTGGCCGCTGGTCATCATCACCTACTGCGCAATCGCGGTGTCGCCGCCGCTGGCGATCCTTGCGCTGTCGATGAGACGAACGGTGCGGGCCGCGCGCATTCAGCGGGGACTGGTGCGCGCGCTCACCCGCTACGGCCCCATGTCGGTGCGGCTTCTGTTTCTCGTTTTCGGGGTCGGCCTCATCGCCGATGCGCTCGTCAATCACAGCGCCCTCTGGTGACGCGCGATCCTTTCTCACGTTCTGCATAGCGAGCTGGATTACGTTGTCGCGTGTGACTGATCGTCAAGCGCGCGCAATGTCGTTCGGATCGATCGCCGAAAACTACGACGGGCTGCGTCCGCAGGCCCCGCGGCAGGCGGTGGACTGGTTGATGCCATCGGAGTGCGAGGTGGCCGTCGACGTGGGCGCGGGGACGGGGCTGTTCACCCGCACGCTCATCGGCAGGGCGGCACAGGTCATCGCCGTCGAGCCCGACGCCCGGATGCGCGCGGTGCTGGCCGAGCGCTCCCCCGGCGTCCGCGTCCTCGAGGGCAGCGGTGAGTCGATCCCACTCCCCGACCGTGCCGCGGACGCCGTGTTCGTCTCGGCGGCGTGGCACTGGATGGATCCCGAACGGGCGGTTCCGGAAATCGGGCGGGTGCTTCGCGACGGCGGGCGCTTCGGCCTGATTTGGACCAGTCGCGATCGCGACGTGGACTGGGTCCGCGACCTCGACCTGCTGCCCGGCGACGAAAGGACTGAGGCGGATGCCCCCGAACGCTTCCGCCAGCTCCACGAAAACGTCACACTCCCCGATCCGCAGATCTTCCACCAGGTGGCCCGCGAGGCGTTCACCTTCGTGCGCACGATGAGGCTCGACGACGTCGTCGGGATGGTGGGCACCTACAGCAGGATCATCACCGCGTCTCCCGACGACCGCGAACGCCGGCTGGCCAACGCCCGCGCTGTGTTGCGTGAGCGCTTCCCCGCGGCTGATTCGATCGACGTCCCCATGCAGTCCCGCTGCTGGCGCGCCGACCGGATGCCCCGCGGCTGTTAGGCCTGGGGTCCCTCCGACGGCGGCCACGGCGTGCCGGGCGACGCCTCGCCCGGGCTTTCGTAATCGCCGCGAGACAGCGGCACCCACCGCTCGCTGGGCGCGGGCTGCTTCGACGACGGAAAGTCGCGCAGACTGCCCGTCGGCTTGGCGTCCCACTTGGCGAACGTCAACGGCGTCTGCAGCCATGCATGCAGCAGGTTGTAGGCGGCTTCGAGCGAATCGATGTGGGTGCGCTCCCAGCCGTGGCTGCCGTCGAGACCGAAGCCGACGAGCGCGGCGCGGGTGTTCGCGCCCGCCTCGATCGCCGCGGCGGCGTCGGAACGGTAGTAGCGAAAGATGTCGCGCGCGAACGGGATTCCCCGCTCCTGGGCGAGGCGGCAGAGCTTGCGGGTCAGGTGGTAGTCGAAGGGCCCGTGCATATCGGCCATCGGGATCGTCACGCCGTCCTCGAGCGAGTGCTGCCCGGGCGCGCACACCGCGTTGTCCACCGACACCAATTCGGCGACGTCGGCGGGCAGCCCGTGGCTGGCCCCGTGGCCGACCTCCTCGGTGATGGTGACCATGATCGTGGTGCGGTGCGGCAGCACCACCTTGTTCTCGGAGAAGTTCTTGGCCAGCGCGAGCGCGATCGCGACGCCCGCCTTTCCGTCCAGGTGGCGGGAGACGATGAAGCCGTCGGCGGTGAGCTCGGGGCTGGTGATCAACGCGACGAAGTCGCCGATTTGCAGGCCGAGGCGAAGCAGGTCCTCGCGCGAGGACACCTTGCGGTCGATCCGAACCTCGACGTGGTCCCAGTCGGTGGGTTGGGTGTCGATCTCGTCGCCGAACGCATGTCCGCTGGACTTGAGCGGCATGACCGTGCCGGTGATGAACTCGTCGGGGTCGTCGATGAAGATGCGCACGCGGGCTCCCGCGGCGAACCGGGCCGAGAAGGTGCCGACCGGGACCAGTCCCAGGCGGCCGTTGTCCTTGAGGTCGCGGACCATGCAGCCGATGGTGTCCGAATGAACCACCAGCGCCCGGTCGGTGGTCGCCGACTCCCCCGGGAGCTCCGCGGTCAGCGCCCCGCGCCGCGTCAGCGTGAACGGCACGCCGAAGTCGTCGAGGATGTCGCCGATCACCTGCATCACGGCATCCGTGCGCCCCGACGGACTCGGGGTCTGCAGCAGTGCGAGCAGCGTGTCGATCATCCACGTGCGGTCGGCCTCGGCCATGGCCGCGGTCTCGCCCACCTTGTCTCCTCTCGAGTCGTCGGGAATCGCGTACAACCTACCGTGTGGCCGACCCCGATCGCTCTGCCCGGCCTAATCCGAGCTAGGAAGCGGTTTCCATCTCCGCGATCAAATCGGCCAGGGCGAGAATCCGCTGGGCGTCGCGCACGTGCAGGCTCTCGATCATGCGGCCATCGACCGTGATGACGCTGGTGCCCGCGGCCCGCGCCTCCTCGTAGGCCGATACGACCTTGCGGGCGTCGTCGAGCTCCTTCTGCGATGGGCCGAACAGCTCGTTCGCCGGGGCGATCTGTGACGGATGGATCAGGGTCTTGCCGTCGAATCCCATTTCGCGGCCGTGCTGCGCCTCGGCCCGGAATCCGCCCTCATCCGTGATGTCGTTGAACACGCCATCCAGAATGATTTTTCCGGCCGCCCTCGCGCCCAGCAGGGCCATGCCCAGCGCGGGGACGACGGGCGCGCGCCCGGGGACGTGCAGGCCGTGCAGCTCGTTGACGAGATCGTTGGTGCCGACCACCAAACCGGCCAGGCGCTCGCTGGCCGACGCGACCTCCTCGGCCCTCAGAAACGCCCGGGGCGTTTCGATCATCACCCACAGCTGCAACGACTTCGGTGCCCCCAGCGCGTCGAGCGCGTCGGCCAGCGCCCGAACCTGTTGGCCCGTCTCGACTTTCGGCACCAGCACCCCGTCGGCGGCCGATCCGGCCACCGCGGCCAAGTCGTCGCTGTGCCAGTTGGTGTCCAATCCGTTGATGCGCACCACGACCTCGCGGGGCCGGTAGCTGTCCGACGAGACGGCCTCGCACACCGTCGCACGCGATTCGGCCTTCGCGTCGGGCCCCACGGCGTCTTCGAGGTCGAATATCAGCACATCCGCCGGCAGCGATTTGGCCTTCTCCAGCGCCCGGGGCTTGTTGCCGGGCAAGTACAGGGCGGAGCGGCGCGGGCGCAGGGTCGGTGCCATAGCGTGATTCGCTTCCTGTCGTCTAGTCGTGCGGGAAAGGAGTCACCTGCATGTGGCGCGTGGTGACCGCGGCATAGCAGAAAGTACCCTTCGGTAGCGGTGGTGTAGTCGCGGGTGGCGGCCGCCCCACGGCCCAATCGGCCGGCGCGGCGGCCGGATCCTGGAAGGGAAACACGGATGTCATCGATCGATTCGGCACGAAGCGAGGGCGATAGCTGGGACCTGGCCTCCAGCGTGGGGGCGACCGCGACGATGGTGGCGGCCTCCCGGGCGTTGGCGTCTCGCGAGCCGGACCCGCTGCTCGACGACAGGTTCGCCGAGCCGCTGGTGCGGGCGGTCGGACATCCCTTCTTCGTCCGGATGCTGGACGGCCAGATCCCGCTCGACACCGACGACTCGCCGATGACACTGCAGCAGCGGCGCGAGCAGATGACGGTGCGGACCAGGTTCTTCGACGATTTCTTCCGCGCCGCGACGGCGGCCGGCGCACGCCAGGCCGTCATTTTGGCCGCCGGGCTCGACGCCCGGGCCTACCGGTTGTCGTGGCCTGCGGGCACCGTGGTTTTCGAGGTCGACCAGCCCGAGGTCATCTCGTTCAAGACCGACACGCTCGCCCAGATCGGCGCGGAACCGACCGCCGAGCGCCGCACCGTCGCCATCGATCTGCGCGATGATTGGCCAACCGCCTTGCGCGGCAGCGGTTTCGACGCCGACTCTCCAACCGCCTGGATCGCCGAGGGCCTACTGCCCTACCTACCGCCGGAAGCCCAAGACAGGTTGCTGGACAACATCACCGCGCTCAGCGCCCCGGGTAGCCGGCTGGCCACCGAGAACATCACCGACATGAGCGTGTTCACCGACGAGCGGGCCCGGGCGATGCGCAACAACTGGCGCCAGCACGGCCTCGACATCGACGTCGCCGAACTCGTCTGGCTCGGGGAGCGCCGTCCGGCCGCCGAGCACCTGTCCACGACCGGCTGGAACGTCACGCGCCACCCCACCGAACAGGTGTATGCCGACTACGGTTTCGCGATGCCCGACAACGAAATCCTCAAGCGATTCCGTCACGCCATCAGTTACCTCAGCGCCGAGCTGAGCTGAGTTGATCCGGCGCCCGCGTCAGGGCCTGGCGTGGCGCCACTCCCGCTCGAACGGCAACCGCCAGGCGTTCGGCGCGATCAACTGGTGAATGGCGTTGGGCCCCCAGGTTCCCGGCTGGTACAGCTTGACCGCAGGTGGATCGGTGAGGAGCTCTTCCGAACGCTCCCATAAGGATTCGATGCCTTCCGCGGTATTGAACAGGGTGTGGTCGCCCCGCATCGCGTCGAGGATGAGCCGTTCGTAGGCCTCCAGCACATCGACGACCGTCTCGATCTCCTGCGAGGAGAATTGCATGGACAGCTTGTCCAGCTTCATGCCGGGGCCGGGCCGCTTGCCATAGAACGACAAAGACACCTTCGAGTTGTCGGCGAGGTCGAACGTGAGGTGATCGGGACCCTGGGTTCCCACCCCGGATCCGGGTGGGAACATCGTGCGCGGGGCCTCCTTGAACGCGATGGAGATGATGCGGATGCCCTCGGCCATCTTCTTGCCGGTCCGCAGGTAGATGGGCACCCCGGCCCACCTCCAGTTGTCGATGCCGACCCGGAGGGCGATGAACGTCTCGGTGTCGGAATCCCTTGCCACCCCGGCTTCGTCGCGGTATCCCTGGTACTGGCCGCGCACCACATTCGAGGGCTTGACCGGCAGCATCGACCGGAAGACCTTGTTCTTCTCTTCGCTGATGGCAAAGGGTTCGAGCGCGGTCGGCGGCTCCATCACCACGAACGCCATCACCTGGAACAAGTGGGTGACCACCATGTCCTTGTATGCGCCGGTCTCTTCATAGAAGCTCGCTCGTTGATCCAGGCCCAGTGCCTCGGGGATATCGATTTGGATGTGGTCGATGAAGTTGCGGTTCCAGATCGGTTCGAACAGCCCGTTGGCGAAGCGGAACGCCAAGATGTTCTGGGCGGCCTCTTTGCCCAAGAAGTGGTCGATGCGGAAAATCTGGGATTCCTCGAAGGTTTCGTGCACGAAGTCGTTGAGCGCCACCGCGCTGGCCAGATCGGTGCCGAATGGTTTCTCCATCACGACCCGTGAGCGGTCGACCAATTTCGCGTCGCGCAGCATGGTGATCACCGCGCGCGCCGCCTTGGGCGGCACCGACAGGTAATGCAGCCGCCGGGCGTTGGGGCCCAGGTTGGCTTCGGCGTCCGCCACGGCGGTGGCCAGCGCTTCGGGTCCGGCGCCCTGCGGGACGTAGGTCATGATCCTCGCGAAGTTCGCCCATTGGTCGGGTGTGAGCTTGTGTGTCCCGAATGAATCGATCGCGTTCTTGGCGAGCTCGCGAAATTCGTCGTCGGTCAAGTCTTCCAGTGAGGTGGCGACGATCTGAATGTTGGGCGCCAGCTCGGACTGGTCCAAGTAGGCCAGGCCGGGGATGAGCTTTCGCTTGGCCAGATCCCCCGTCGCGCCGAACAGGACGATGACGTGGGGGTCCAACGGATCGGGGTGGTGGCGACGCGGGCGTGCGTCGGGCGCGGGGTACGAGATCGTCTGAGGTTTTGCGGTGGCCACTCCTGCGATACTTCCACCGCCGCGACGCTCTGTCGCCCCTGTTCTCCGGTTGCGGCCGGTTAGCGATCGCTCGATCGGGTATGGGATAGCGGCGGCCCCCGGCATCGGGGTTCGCCGCCCCACCAAGCCAACGGAAAGCGACATGACAAAGCCCGATAAAGACCCATTGAGCCGCGCTCAGGAGCTGGAGAACATCGTCGATCGGCTCGAGGAGAAGGTCGCCGGGGACCGCGAAGCCGAAGACGTCCCCGGCAAGCCCAGCGACCGGGAGCATGCCGCCGTCCGAGGCTCGGACAACGAGCCGCCGGACTAGCGAGTCATCCGCTCGGCAGATCTATGGCGTGAGCCTTCAGCGTCGCCAGCGTTTCCGGTGCCGGCCACTCGTTGGCTCGGTATCGCGCCGGGGTGATCCCCGCGACGGGCAGGATGCCCACCACGTCGACGACCGTGGCGAACGGCACGGTGAACTTGTCCGACACGTTCGACGGGTCGCCGACGAGGAACGTCACGTAATCGGTGTGGGGCAGCTCCCAGGCCGGGCCCTGCCCCCACACCGTCGTGGTGCGCCGCCCCCACGGCGTGTCGATCACCTGGGCCTCGCCGACGTATTGCGGGAACAGTTCGCGCTCGTAATGCTGCCGCAGGTAGTCGGTCTGGTGTTGGTATTCCCTTGCGGCCAAGAGGCTTC
Organism: Mycobacterium paraintracellulare; assembly: GCF_000276825.1. NCBI lineage: Bacteria > Bacillati > Actinomycetota > Actinomycetes > Mycobacteriales > Mycobacteriaceae > Mycobacterium > Mycobacterium paraintracellulare. Next base: position 2,556,958 of record NC_016948.1, read on the forward strand.
GAGCCGCCAGGCCGTACCCGCGCAGCGGGTGCGGGCCGGCCTGATCGAACGGCACGATGATGGCGCCCGCAATGGTGTAGCCCTGCGGCGAGACAGGTTGTTCGGCCTCGAGGTACAGCTGCTCGGCGACCTCGAAGAGTTCGGCCACCTGGTCGGGGGCGTCGGTGCCCAGCACCAGCGACCCGTCCCCGGGGAAGAACACCAGCGGTCGTGGGCCGCCCGCCACCGCCAGCGAACCCAGCCACCCGGTGGCCAGAATCATCGAGTCGACATAGCTGGCACCGTCGGCGTCCTTCAACAGATACTTCTCGCCCGGTGTGAAGACCTGCTGACGCGCGGTCAGATTCTCCCGGGCCACCGCGAACGCCTGGTCGCCGGTAATGCCCCAGGCGCCGGCTTCGGCCGGCGTCACCATGGCCCGAACCGTGGGAAGGTCCACGACGACCATCTCGTTGATGTGCGGGAACACCGGACGGACCCAGGGCTGCGCCCCGTTGTTGACCAGCTGATTGGCGTAGCTTTGCGGCCGCAGCACCGGCCTCAGCAGGGGTTGGGCTTCGCCCCAATCCAGCGGCGGTGTCGACGATTGGTCGCTTGCCATGTCCACGGTGCGTGCTTCCTGCTCATGATCAGGGAACACGCACGATACACCGTGCGCCCCCCAAAACAAGTCACCCGACGGTGGCCCGCGACCGGCGCCAATCACCCGGCCGGTGGCCCGAACCAGGCGGTGAGGGCATCACGCAGCGCCGGGTCGGTTCCCTCACCGGTCCAGGCAACATATCCGTCCGGACGGATCAACACCGCCGTTGGGGCGCACACCGTCCCCAGTGCCGGAAGTTCCCAATCCCCTTCGTGTTTCGCGTCGACCACACGCACCCGTCCCGCCCACGACGCGATGTCGATGCGCCCGGCCGGGCCGAAGTTGAGCAGAACGGGCCGGCCGTCCCGCAGGAGGGCAAACACCCGCAGCGGACCGTCAGCGGTGATCAGGTCCAGGTCGGGCATGCGGCGCCCCAGCAGCGGGTGTCCCTCCCCGAGGTCGTAGCGGATGCCCAGCCCGGACATCATCGCGGCGAACCGTTTGCGAGGCTCCTCCATGCCCAGCAGCTCGCCCATCGTTTCTCGCAGCGCCTCGGTGCCGTCGTCCGCGCGAAGGAGCGCCAGCTGCGCGATCGAGTTGCGCAGCACCCGCGCGGCGATCGGGTGCCGTTCGGCGTGATAGGTGTCGAGGAGGCTGTCGCGTGACGTGTTGTTGACCACCTGGGCCAGCTTCCATCCCAGATTCACGGCATCCTGGACGCCGGTGTTCAGACCCTGCCCGCCGACCGGGTGATGGACGTGCGCGGCGTCGCCGGCGACCAGCACCCGTCGGACGCGATAGGACGCGGCCTGCCGGGCGGCATCGGTGAAGCGGGAAATCCAACGGGGACTGTGGATTCCGTAATCCGTCCCGTAGACGGCGACGAGCGCCCGGCTCGCATCGTGCACCGTGGGTTCGCCGGAGTTCCGGAGGCGCTTCTCGGTGACCATGATTCGCACCGGCCCGCCCTCCTCGGTGGTGGACAGGGCGTGGACTCCGAGCGCGTCGCGGCGGATACCCCACGGCGGCGGCTGGTCATCTTCGTAGTCCATGTCCGCCTCGGCGAGCAGATAGCTCGTCGTGGCATCCCACCCCGGAAATTCGATGCCGGCTGCCTTGCGGACCACGCTGCGTCCGCCGTCGCACCCGACGAGATAGCCCGCCCGCATCACCCGGCCATCGGACAGGCCGACGTCGACGCCGTTGTCGTCCTGGGCGAGGGTGGCCACCTCTGTGCCGCGATAGATGCGCACGCCGAGTTCGCCGACCCACTCGGCCAGGATTCGTTCGATCTGGTTCTGCCACAGCGCCAGTCCGTACGGGTGGCGGGTGGGAAAGTCGCTGATGTCCAGCCGAATCTGGGCGAAACCCGCCACCTGCGCCACCTGTCCCTGCGACAAGAATCGATCGGCGATGCCGCGCTGATCGAGGACTTCGATGGTGCGAGCGTGCAGACCCCCGGCGCGCGATCCGATCAAATCCTGGTTGGCGCGCCGCTCGACGATCGCGACGTCGACGCCGGCCAAACCCAATTCGCCGGCGAGCATCAGCCCCGTGGGGCCACCTCCGGCGATGAGCACCGCATGCTCGACCTTCCCGCCCGAGCTCTGCGAAACAACCACGTCGATACCCCCGCGCTCTCCCGAATTTTGGTTTCGGACAGCGATTTTGCGACATCACCCGGGTCTTGCGGCAAGCCCCGGGATGCGCTATAGGTTGAAAGTGGCGGGGAAAAACATTCAGCGACGATCGCGCACAGCGTCCATGGCGCGGTAGATCCGCTGCTCGCTGACCGGGCGCGGCGTGCCGAGCTGCTGGGCCCACAGGCTCACCCTGAGTTCCTCGATCTGGCGGGCGATATCGAGGACGTCGGGGTCCGTCCTCGCCGTTCGTGGCAGCTCACGCAGCAGTTCGTCGTAGGCGTCCTGCACGGCGTGCACCCGGTCCATCCGCTCCCGGTCGGCCTGGGCGCCGCGCGCCAGCCCGTCGAGCCGGCGACGGATCGCGAGCAGATAGCGGGTGAGATCGGCGAGGTGCGCCCGGCCGGTCGCGGTGACGAAGCCCGGCGGCAAGAGCCGGTCGAGCTGGGCGCGCACGTCCGCGATCGCCTCGGAGTGCGCGGGCGGCGGGTTGGTGGGCAGCAGGAGTCGCACGTCGTGGGCGGCGGCGAGTACCCGCTCGACCGCGCGCGCAATCTCGGCGGCCGTGGGCGCCAAGGTCTTTCCCAGGCGTTCTTGCAACGCGACGAACTCCCCCCGCGTCCACACCGGCGTCGGCATGAGGGTGTCGGCCGCGGCGTCGGCACAGTCCTCCAGCAGCGCGGACAGGTCGCCGTCGGGGTTGGTGCCGAGCGTCAGACGGGTGCGCGGGTCAAGTTGTCGCGCAATGGCTTTCACCGGGGACGCAACGCTGAGCCGGACCAATCGCCGAAGGCCGGGACCGATCGCCCGGTGCTGTTCGTCCGGCGTCGCCAACACGCGTAGGTCGACGGCGCCGCCGGTGTCGACGAACGCCGGAAAGCCTCGCACGGTGCGCCCCTGCACGGCGCGTTCGATGACGCGCGGCAGTTCGTCGAGATCGTCGGGCCAGTCGCGCAACCCGGTGCGCTCGAGCTCGCCCGCGACCGCGTGCGCCACCGCGCGGCGGGCCGGCGTCGTGAGTCGTTCCTGCAGCTCCTGCAGATCCTTGCCGCGGGCGACCTCGGCGCCGTCAGGGGACTCCACCGCGAACGTCACCCGCAGGTGCGGCGGCAGCTTGTCCAGGTCGAACGCCTCGACGGGCACCAAAACACCGGTGCGACGGCGCAATTCGCGCTGCAACGCCGACAGCAGCGGCTCGGCGGCCGGCTCGATTGCGGCCAGCACCGCGCGTGCCGTGTCGGGGGCGGGAACGAAGTTGCGGCGCAGGTCTTTCGGCAGTGAGCGGATGAGCGCGGTGACCAGTTCCTCGCGCAGCGCGGGTACCTGCCAGGCGAACTCGTCACCCCCCAGGCGCGCCAGCACGTCGATCGGGACATGCACCGTGACCCCGTCGTCGGCGGCCCCCGGCTCGAACCGGTAGGTCAGCGGCAGCGCGGCGTCGCCCGTCCGCCACGTGGTGGGCCGATCGGTGCCGGCGTTGTCGTCGGTGCGCAGCAGGTCGGCGCGGGTGAACGTCAGCAGGTCGGGTGTCTTGTGCCGCTGGCGTTTCCACCACGCGTCGAAATGCCGCGCCGAGACCACCTCGGTGGGAACGCGGGCGTCGTAGAGCGCGTAGACGTCGTCGTCGCCGACCAGCAGGTCGCGGCGGCGGGCACGCTCCTCCAGCTCCTCGAGCTCGGCGCGCAGCCGGGCGTTGTCGCGAAAGAAGTGATGCCGGGTCTGCCACTCCCCTTCGACCAGGGCGTGCCGGATGAACAGCTCGCGCGCCACCACCGGCTCGATGCGGGCGTATCCGACGCGGCGGCGCGCCACCAGCGGCAGGCCATACAGCGTCACCCGCTCGTAGGCCATCACCTCGCCGCGCTTGGCGTCCCAATGCGGCTCGCTGTAGGTGCGCTGCACCAGGTCGCCGGCCACCCGCTCGACCACCTCCGGCTGGATGCGCGCGGCCGTGCGCCCATACAGCCGGCTGGTCTCGACCAACTCCGCCACGACGACCCAGCGCGGCGGCCGTTTGGTGAGCACCGAGCCGGGCGCCAGCACGAAGTTCGCGTTACGCGCTCCCAGGTACTCGCGCGTGTCCTCGCGGCGCATGCCCACATGCGACAGCAACCCGGCGACCAGCGCCGCGTGCACGCGGGCCGGATCGGCGGGCTCGCCGGCGGTGTCTTCGACGATGCCCAGGTCGCCGGCGATGCTGCGTAGCTGGCCGACCAGGTCCTGCCACTCGCGGATGCGCAGGTAGTGCAGGAATTCGGATCGGCACATCCGTCGAAACGCGCTGCCGGATAACGACTTCCGTTGTCCGCGGAGATAGTGCCACAGGTTGAGGTACGACATGAAGTCGGAGTGTTCGTCGGCGAAGCGGGCGTGCTTTTCGCGGGCGGCTTCCTCGCGATCGCTCGGCCGTTCCCGCGGGTCCGGGATGCTCAGCGCCGCGGCCAAAACCAGCATCTCCCGCACGCATCCTTCGGTCTCGGCCTGCAGGATCATCCGGCCCAGCCGTGGGTCGACCGGCAGCCGGGCAAGGCGGCGGCCGAGCTCGGTGATCGCGCCCCGGCCGTCGAACGCGCCGAGCTCGACCAGCAGCTGGACGCCGTCGCGGACGCTGCGCCGGTCCGGCGGATCGAGGAACGGGAACTTTTCGATATCGCCGATTTGCAGCGCCGCCATCTGCAGCAGCACGGCGGCGAGGTTCGTCCGCAGGATCTCGGGCTCGGTGTAGCGCGGCCGGGCCGCGAAGTCCTGCTCGGAGTACAACCGGATGCACACGCCGGGCGCGACCCGGCCGCACCGGCCGGCCCGTTGGGCGGCGGAGGCCTGCGAGATGGGCTCGATCGGCAGCCGCTGCACCTTCAGGCGGCGACTGTAGCGCGAAATCCGGGCGTTGCCAGGGTCGATGACGTAGCGGATTCCCGGCACGGTCAACGACGTCTCGGCGACGTTGGTCGCCAGCACGACGCGACGCCCGGTATGCGGCGCGAACACCTTTTGTTGCTCGGCGGTGGGCAGCCGGGCATACAGCGGAAGCACTTCGGTGTGGCCCGGGCCGTTCGTCAAAAACGTCAAAGCATCTGCGGTGTCACGGATCTCGCGCTCACCCGAGAGAAAGACGAGGACGTCGCCGGGCGGCTCGGCTTCGAGTTCACGGATGGCGTCGACGATCGCCTCGATCTCGTCGCGGGTCTCGGTGCGGACGATCTCGTGGTCCGGATCGTCGGGATCGTCCGTCGATGCGGAAGGCACGGCGACCTCCAGCGGCCGGTAACGCACCTCGACCGGATAGGTCCGCCCGGACACCTCGATGATCGGCGCATTCTCGAAATGCGCGGCGAAGCGCTGCGGCTCGATGGTCGCCGAGGTGACGATCACCCTCAAATCGGGCCGGCGCGGCAACAACTCGCGCAGATAGCCGAGCAGAAAATCGATGTTGAGGCTGCGCTCGTGTGCCTCGTCGAGGATCAGGGTGTCGTAGCGCAGCAGGCGGCGGTCGCGCTGGATCTCGGCGAGCAGGATTCCGTCGGTCATCAGCTTGATCAGGGTGCGGTCGCCGACCCGGTCGGTGAACCGCACGCTGTAGCCGACGGTCTCGCCCAGCGGGCTTGCCAGCTCGTCGGCGATGCGCTGGGCGACGGTGCGCGCGGCCAGCCGGCGGGGCTGGGTATGCCCGATGGTTCCGCGGATGCCGCGACCCGCCTCCAGGCAGATCTTGGGCAGCTGCGTGGTTTTGCCCGACCCGGTCTCCCCGGCGATCACCACCACCTGATTCCCGCGGATTGCGTCGGCGATTTCCTGCCGCCGTGCGCTGACCGGCAGGTCGGGGTAGGTGATCGTCGGAACGGCGGCCTGGCGGGCCGCGACGAGCGGCCGCGCCGCCGCGATCTCGTCGGCGAGCCGCCGCAGCTTCTCGGGCGTGGCGGCGCGGAGGTTCTTCAGGCGCCTGCCGATGCGGGCGGCGTCGCGCAACGTCAGGCCGTCGAGTTGGTTGCGCAACTGCGCTGCAGACGGTCCGGCCACCCCGCACAGAATAGGCACCCGCCGCCGGTGGCGTCCCAAGCCCCGGGGCGCCCACCGCGGTTGACGGCGGCCCAATTCGGGTATGACCTGGCGAGCGCATCGAACGGGATGCGGGCTTGTGCGGGGGACGTGATCGGCGATGGTCGGTTGGTTAGACGAGCTGCAGCGACGGAATCGAACCGTGGGCGTGATCGTCGCCGTCATCTACAAATACAACGACGATCAGGGCGGCTACCTCGCCGCGCTGATCACCTACTACGCGCTGGTGTCCCTGTTTCCGCTGCTGCTGCTGTTGACCACCGCGCTGGGGGTCGTGCTGGCCGGCCGGCCCGATCTGCAGGCACAGGTGCTGCACAGCACGCTGAGCCAGTTCCCGGTCCTGGGCAGCCAATTGCATCACCCCGAGGGGCTCAGCGGAGGCGCCGTCGGCGTGATCGTGGGCCTGCTCGGAGCGCTATACGGCGGTCTGGGTGTGGGACAGGCGCTGCAGAACGCGATGGATTCCGTCTGGGCGGTGCCGAAACACAAGCGGCCCAACCCCATTCGGTCACGCCTGCGCAGCTTGCTGTTGCTGTTGGTGCTCGGCTCGGCGGCCATCGCGGCCACCGTGTTGGCCGCGGTCGGTCACGCCGCCGGCGCCGTCGGCATTCTCGAAACCGCCGGCCTCGCGCTCGCCGCCGTCGTGATCAACGCGTTGATCTGCCTGGTGGCTTTTCGCGTGACAACCGCGCGGGCACTGACGTACCGGCAGGTGTTGCCCGGGGCGGTCGCCGCGGCCTTCATCTGGCAGATGCTGCAGTGGTTCGGGGCGGGCTATGTCGCGCACACCGTGAAACGGGCCAGCGCCACCAACAGTGTGTTCGCACTGGTGTTGGGGGCGTTGGCCTTCCTGTTCCTCGCCTCGGTGGCGCTGGTGTTGTGCGCCGAGGTCAACGTCGTCTTGGTGGAAAAGCTGTACCCGCGCGCCCTGCTCAGCGCGTTCAGCGACGACGCGGACCTCACGCCGGCCGACCGCAGGACCTACACCAAGAAAGTCAAAGCCGAACGCGTCAAGGCCTTCGAGCGTGTCAGCGTGCGGTTCGATGACGTCAGGCGTCTCTCCGCGAAAGCCGTTGGGCGCCCCGGGGTTTCCGACGACTCTCGCCGCTCCCGCACGCCGTGAGGTAGGTTCGCGCCCGGCGTATCGGTGGGTCGTCACGCCCGGCGCAATACTCTGCAGGCATGAGTCTGGTCACCTATGAGCTGCAAGATCACGTCGCCACCATCACGCTGAATCGCCCCGAGGCGCGCAATGCCATCAACGGCGCGCTGCGCCAGGACCTCAACGCCGCATGGGATCGTTTCCGCGACGACCTGGACGCCTGGGTCGGGATCCTGACCGCCAACGGCAGCGTGTTCTGCGCGGGCGGCGACCTCAAGGACGGCGAAGGCTCCGTCGGCACGTTCGGCGGCACCTTCTGGGAGAAACCGACGATCAACTCGTTCGAATCCGGGATGGAACTGTTCAAGCCGACGATCGCCGCCGTGCACGGTCCCTGCATCGGCTACGGGGTGACCGGGGTGTTGTTCTGTGACTTCGTCATCGCCAGTACCGAGGCCACGTTCTGTTTCCCCGAGGTCTCGATCGGGGTGCCCACCATCGTCGGGGCGATCCGGCTGCCGCAGCGGGTGGGCTGGGCCAACGCCATGGAACTGCTGTTGACCGGCAAGCCGATGAGCGCCGAGCGCGCCAAAGAGGTCGGCCTGGTCTGGAGGCTCGTCGAGCCCGACCGACTGCAGGCCGAGGCGCAGGCCTGGGCCCGCACCCTCACCGAGGCCGCACCGTTGGCCCAGCGGGCGACCAAGGAGGTGGCCTGGCGGACCGCGGACATGGGCTGGATCGAGTCGGTGCGCTTCGGCGAGACGATGCGCAAGGTGGCCGGCGCGACCGAAGACGTGGCCGAGGGTATCCGGGCCTGGAGCGAGAAGCGCAAGCCGCAGTGGCGTGGCCGTTGACGTGCCGCGGATGGCGCCGAACCGGCCACCGCCACCGTCGTCGTGGCGCATGTGTCAGGATTCGGGGATGAATGCACGCAGACTTGCTCGCTTCGTTGGTATCTCGACTGTGACGGCGTGGGCGCTGCTGAATGCACCCATCGGCGCTCCGACCGCCGCCGCCGATCCATGCTCGGACGTCTCGGTGGTCTTCGCCCGCGGCACCCACCAGGAGCCCGGCCTCGGCAACATCGGCCAGGCGTTCGTCGACTCGCTCACGTCGCAGCTCGGCGGGCGATCCGTCGACGTCTACGCCGTCAACTACCCGGCCAACGACGACTACCACAACAGCGCGAACGCCGGCGCGGACGACGCGGCCACCCACATCCAGGACACCGTGGCCAGCTGCCCGAACTCGCGGATCGTGCTCGGCGGGTACTCGCAGGGCTCGACGGTGATCGACCTCGCCACCAACGCGCTGCCCGCCTCGGCGGCCGACCACGTCGCCGCCGTCGCCCTCTTCGGCGAGCCGTCCAGCGGCTTCTCCACCATGTTGTGGGGCGGCCAGCCGCTCCCCACGATCAACCCGGCGTACGGCGCCAAGACCATCAGCCTGTGCGCCCCCGACGACCCGATCTGCTCGGGTGGCGGCAACATCATCGCGCACGTCTCCTACATCGACGCCGGGATGACGGCCCAGGCCGCGACGTTCGCGGCCGACAAGGTCAACCAAGCCGCGCCGCGCGTCTGAGGCAGGTTCTAGTCGTTCGCGCGCCGCTCTTGGCGTTCTTGCTTTTCGGCGGCCGCCAAATCCGCGACGCGATCCGCTTCGGCGCGCTTGTCGGCGGCCTCGCCTAGCTTGTCCTCGGCCTCATCGAGTTTGGCGGCGGAAGCCTTGGACGCGGCCCGCTCGGCGGCCTGAGTCCTGTTCTCCACCTGGCGTTTTGCCGATTCGACGGCGTCCTTCTGCTTGGCGGCCGCCTCGTCGACGCGCTGCTTTGCCGAGGCGCTCGCCTTCTGCGCCGAATCTGCCGCCTGCCGCTTGCGGTCCCCGGCGGCGTTGCGGGCCTCCGCGATCTCCTGAGCTGTTGCCGCCTGCGCTTGCTGGCGTTCCTCGATCGCCTCGTCACGAGCACCCGCCAACTCCGCGTCGGCCTGCTTTTTCCTGGTCGCCGCCGTCGCATCCAGCTGTGCGGCACGTCCGAGCGCGTCGCTGCGTTCCACGAGCGCCGTCCCCCGCTCGACCAGCCGGGGATCGCCGAGCGCATTCCCGACAGTGCTGTCAAGCATCCCGAGCGAGCGCTCATAGAGCAGCCGCGCACGCGCTTCCGCTGGGATTCGGGTAACGACCCGATCTTCGATCAACTGCAGCGGGAACCGGGCGAGTTGGTAGTGAAACCGCAGAACCGCCAACGGGGCGTCGGATATTTTCATCGTTTTCTCCTGTACGTGGCCCGCCCTCAGGGCAGGTCGGCTTCGTCGGACACGTTCTGGGCATGGTGGCGAAGGCGATCGGCCTCCGCCTTTTCGTTCGCGGCCACCTGCACCGAGGTTTGATGCTGCGCGGCGGCATCGACGACGTCCTCCGTCGCGTCACCGATTTCCTCGCGTTCGTCGGCCTTGGCCCGTTGGATCTGCTGTTGTGCGTCGAGCTCAGCCCGCGTTTGTTCCGTTGCGGCGGTCTGCTGCGCCGCGCGCTCGGCCGCGCGCTTCTGCGCGGCTTGTCGGGCTTCGATCGAATCCTCCGTAACCACCGCGCTGGCGTTCGCCGCCAGGCGCTGTCGGGCGCCATCCGCCTTGGCTTCGGCCGCGTCATCCCGCGCTTGCTTGGCCTGGGCCTCGGCGACGGCCTCGGTTGCGTTCGCTTCTTTGCGTTCGTGCGCCTGGGTTTGCTCGAGCTGTCCTTCGGCGGTCAGCGAATCATTGCCCGTCACGGCGCCGACGACCTCTTTGGCTTTGCCCTTGACCGAATCGATCAGGCCCCTACGCGCCTCGTCTGCCTTGTCGTGCTTACTCATCGAAATTTCTCCTTGCGGCGTTGGCCAAGAACGTTCGTTCACGCAGGGGGATTCCACGGACTCGGTGGCTCAAACACGACGTGAACCGCGTCACTGATCGCCAGGACGTCATCGCCGCGGTCGGCGGGCGTGAATTAACAACTGCCGCAACATCGTTCGTGACGGAGGCGCCTTGCCATGCGCGAAAGAGCGGCAGGGCGATACTCTTGCCGGCAGGGCCGTCGCGTCCGACTCGACGGATGGGCACGTCAAATGGCGTCGAGGCGCGGTTGAAACCCATCGATTTGGGTAGGGCCGGCTGGCGCGGGAGGGAAGGCATCATGCGAGGAGCCGTCATTTACGGCGCCGGCGACGTCCGTTTCGAGGACATCGCGGACCCCGAGATCGTCGCCCCCACCGACGCCATCGTCCGCACCACCGCCACGTGCGTGTGCGGCTCGGATCTTTGGGATTACCGCGGCATCAACCCCGTTCCCGAGCCCAAGCCGTTCGGTCACGAATACTGCGGCGTCGTCGAAGCCGTTGGCAGCGAGGTCACCTCGGTCAAGCCCGGCCAGTTCGTCATCGGATCCTTCTTCGCTTCCGACGGCACCTGCCCGAACTGCCGCAACGGAGTTCAAACATCGTGTGTGCAGGGGGTACTGATGAGCGGTTGCCAGGCGGAGGTGATCCGCATCCCGTGGGCGGACGGCAGCCTGGTCGCCCTCCCCGACCAACCCGACCACGAATCGATTCCGGACCTGCTGACCCTGTCGGACGTGATGGGGACCGGATGGTTTGCCGCCGAAGCGGCCAACGTCGCTCCCGGCATGACGGTGGCCGTCGTGGGGGACGGCGCGGTCGGCTTGTGCGCGGTGCTCGCCGCCCGCGAAAAGGGCGCCGAGCGGATCATCGCGATGAGCCGCCACGAGCCCCGGCAGAAGCTGGCGCGCGAGTTCGGCGCCACCGACATCGTCACCGAGCGCGGCGACGACGGTGTCGCCGTCATCAAGGACATGACCGAAGGCGTCGGCACCGACGCCGTGCTCGAATGCGTGGGTACCGGCCAATCCATGCAGCAAGCCATCCAATCCGCCCGCCCAGGCGCCTTCGTCGGGTTCGTGGGAGTCCCCCACGACGTCAGCATCACCGGCGAGCAACTCTTCAGGAGTCAGGTCGGGCTCCGCGGCGGCCCCGCCCCGGTCCGGCACTTCCTGCCCGACCTGATCGAGTCGGTGCTCGACGGGCGAATCAATCCCGGCAAGGTCTTCGACCTACACCTGCCGCTTGAACAAGTCGCCGAGGCCTACCGGGCCATGGATGAGCGGCGCGCCATCAAGGCCTTCCTGCAGCCCTGACCGGGCCCCGGCCGCGGCGGGCGGACATCGGCTACGGTCGGCGGTATGTCCAAAGCCTCCGGTAACGACCGCATCGACGACGTCACCCCTGGCGACATCATCGCCGTTGACCGCGGCTCCGGCGCACAGCCCTACAAGGTCGTGTTCAAGGACCCCACCGATGCGGGATATCTCGTCACGCTGGAAAGCGACCGCGGGGAGACCTTTCAGCTCGACCTGGCCGCCGGCACCACGGTGGAGAGGTCCCTCGAGGCGAAGTGGGAATCCGCGCAAAGTCCCACACCGAACTCCGAAAACTGACGACGCCGGCGATTCCGGCTCCATGAACGCGGCGGACCGCACGAAAAGCCTTGGCCCGCAGCCTATTCGGTGACCGACCCGCCGGTCGGCCGCACCTTGCAGACGGCATCGCCGGACGGCGATCCGCTGTAGGGACCCCTTCGCGTCACCGGCCCCGCGCCCGCGGTCGGTTTGGGCGGCCCGTGGGCGGGTACCGCAATGCCCCGACGGAGGGAGCGCGCGGTGAGTTATCTCGGCTTCGCGAAAAACCAAGTGTTGGGCGCGGTGAACAGGGTGATCGACAAGGTGCCGCGACGCGCCAAGGCGCAAACGGTCACGATCGCGTGCCCCGTCGAGCGGATCGAGCGCTTTTGGCACGACCCCGACCAGTTGTCGGTGGTGCTCGGCGACATCGCCGACGTCGAATCCGACGGACGGAATCGCTATCGCTGGCGGTCATCCGCGGCGCCTGACGTGGCCTGGGATTCCACGCTGGTCGAGGAATCCGGCGGAATCCGCTTCGTCGGCAACGGGAACCAGATCGTCGTCAACTACCGGCCCGCCCCGCGCGAGCTGGGCACCGAGGTCACGCTGTGCGTCCAGGCGCCCGCGCCCGCGTTGCTGTCCGGCGCGGCGGCCTTCAAGGTCCTCTACCGGCTGCGCGCCTTGATGCAGACCGGCGAGGTGCCGACCATCCAGTCCAACCCCAGCGCACGCGAGTCCGCGCGCTAAGCGAAAGGCCCAACATGCGAGCACTGTGCTGGAACGGGGTCAACGATCTCTCGGTGGAGACGGTCGATGACCCGAAGATCCTGAATCCGCACGACGCGATCGTCGAAGTCCGCCTCACCACGACCTGCGGATCGGATCTGCACTTCATCGACGGCTACCTGCCGGGCATGCGGGCCGGCGACATCTTCGGCCACGAATTCATGGGCATGGTGGCGGAAACGGGCCGCGAGGTGCGCGACACCAAGGTGGGCGACCGTGTGGTGGTCCCGTCGTTCATCGCCTGCAACCGCTGCTGGTATTGCGATCACGAGTTGTATTCGTGTTGCGACACCACCAATCCCAACGCCGAGCTGCAGCAGCCGTTGCTGGGCTATCCCTCCGGCGGCATCTACGGATACACCCATCCGTTCGGGGGCTACGCCGGATCCCACGCCCAATACGTCCGGGTGCCGTTCGCCGACGCGAATTGCTTCGTGATTCCCGGTGACATCGCCGACGAGCAGGCGCTGTTCTTGTCCGACGCGGTGCCGACGGGTTTCATGGGCGCCGATTTCTGTGACATCGCCGGTGGCGACACGGTCGCGGTCTGGGGAGCCGGCGGGGTGGGCTTGATGGCGGCCCGGAGCGCGCTGCTGTTGGGCGCCGAGCGGGCCATCGTCATCGACCGCATACCGGAGCGGCTGGCCCTGGCGCGCAACGCCTTTGGCTTGGAAACGATCGACTATACCGCGGTCGACAGCGTGCACGAGACGCTTCGGGAGATGACCGGCGGCCGCGGCCCCGATGCGTGCATCGACGCCGTCGGCATGGAAGGTCACGGCACCGGCGTGCAGCAACTCTACGACCGGGCCAAGCAACTGCTGCGCATGGAGACCGACCGCGCCACCGCGCTGCGCCAGGCGATCCTGGCCTGCCGCAAGGGCGGAGTCGTGTCGGTGCTCGGGGTGTACGGGCTGACCGACAAATTCCCGACGGGTGTCCTGACCAACAAAGGCCTGACGCTGAAGACGGCGCAGCAACACGGACAACGCTACATAACCCGGCTTTTCGATTACGTCGAGCAGGGCGACCTGGACCCGGCGAAACTGATCACCCACGACGTGCCGCTCGAGGAGGGCGTGCGGGCCTACGACTTGTTCAAAAACAAAAAAGACAAGTGCATCCGGGTCGCGATGCGGCCGGGCGTATCGACCATCACCGGCGGCGAAAGGGGCGCTGTCCACCATGACCGCGCAACCTCCCGATCCTGACCCCGCACGAACCCCCGGACTCGAGCCGGGAGGAGGAACCGCACCGGGCGCTACTCCCCCGGCCGCGCCCCAAACATCCGGTGTGTCCGAGCCGCAACCGCCGAACACCCGGCGATTCACGCCCAGCTCGGTGCTCACAGTGATCGCCGTCGGCATCTTCGTCGTGGCGTTCATCGCGGTAGCGGTGCTGCTGGTGATGAAAATGGTTGGGGCGACAGGCTAGCGGGTCGGAAACGATGACGACATTTTCTGATTACCTCGGCCCCGGAGTGGGCATAGCCACATGCATGATCGACGGTTTGTCACAGCTGGACGGCTCATGACCATCGGGGCCGACGACGTTCGGCGGCTACTCGCCAGCCAAGAGCAGGACGCCGCACTCGTGGTTGTCGAGGGGCGCGCCGCGGTCGTCACGCCGGAGGACCTGAACTCTGCCGAATATCGAGGCGCCCTGCAGGTCGCCACCCGCCAGGAATTGGTGCAGCGCATCGGGCGCGCGGAGCTATCCGACCGTGAGCTGGCCGAGCAGGCCGAAGACCTCGACACGGCGGTGCGCAATCTGGGCGGCTGATGCCACGGCTACGGCCGGATGTCGACCGGATCACCCACGCGGATAACGCCTTTGGTCACCACGGAGAGGTAGGCCCCCGCGCAGGCCTGCGCCCCGTGACCGCCCGTGTTCAACCGGTTTTCCTTCGCGGGGATGCGAAGCGCTTGCGGGGCACGCGGCAGGGGGCCGTGTTCGAGCGTGGGAACCACGCACCGTGACGTGGCGGTCAGCACCCGCAGCCGCGCCTCACCGACGGTGATATCGCTTCCGACCCAATCGTTTTCGACGTACGGCGGATAGTCCGGTGGTGTCGCGATCACCAGATTCGGCCGGTACCGCAGGGCCTCCACCCCGATGTGCTCGAGGGTCGCCGTGGTGATGGCGTGCAGCGGGGCTTCGTCGGTGAACGAGTCCCCCGGGGTGGCCTGGGCGATCCGCAGAATACGGCCGTCGACCTCGGCGTCGAGACCGAGTTCGAGCAGTTGCTCCGGATCGGGGCGAACCAGCGTGGCCCCCTCGGGCCGCTGGGCCACGAGTTGGACCCGTCGTCCGGTCAATCGGGAGATCAGCTCGTCGACACCGGGGTCGTCGAAGGCCACGTCCGTCCCGTCGGGCAGCCTGATGCTCACGCCGTCGGCGCCCGCGTGGGCGGTGCACGTCAAGAGGTCCCGCCAGAGCCGCGGATTCTTGGCGCTGGCCACATGGCCGGTCTCGCCGTCCACGAGTGCGAGCCGCCGGTCGCCCTCGGCGCCGCGCTCGTCGACCGCCAGGGCATCCACCGTTTCGCCGAGCATCGACTTCACCGGGTAGCGAAGCAGCGCCTCCACGCGCATCTGCACGGCACCGGGGCCGTTGCCGGTCGACGACGTGTCCATAGGCACCTTCACTCGAGCGTCACTGCCCACTGTGCCCCAAATCGCAGGGCGTCACCACTTCTCACAACGGCGGCAACGGAACCGCTGGGTCAGCCGGGGAGCAGCCGCTTCTTCTGCTCCTCGAATTCCTGCTGCGTGAGGATTCCGGCGTCGCGCAGCGATGCCAGCTCGCGCAGCTCGGCGGCGATGCTCGTGA
Source organism: Mycobacterium paraintracellulare (assembly GCF_000276825.1). Lineage (NCBI taxonomy): Bacteria > Bacillati > Actinomycetota > Actinomycetes > Mycobacteriales > Mycobacteriaceae > Mycobacterium > Mycobacterium paraintracellulare. The sequence continues at coordinate 2,572,409 of NC_016948.1, forward strand.
TCGGTCCGCCCGCCGACACCTGCGGGGTCGTTGCGGACTCGTCCGCCTTGTCCTTCTTGTTCGGGTCGCGCTTGTTCGGGTCGCGCGGGGATTTCGCCGTCTCGGCCCGGCTTCGCTCGCGACCCAACGCGCTCGTGCCGGCCATCGCGCGCCCGGCCATGCTCGCCACCGCCATCTCGCCGAACAGGCTCCCGGTGCCGCTGGGGGCGGCTGCGGCCGCGGCTTCCGCGGCGGCGCCGACGCTGGTCGCCGGCAGCGCCAGCGCGGCCGGTCTGATCGCCGGGGCGGCGGCTGTCCACCCGGGCGGTACCGATAGGCCGCCGACGGTGTTGGCCTCCCCCAGCCCCGCTGACGCGAGAGTTCCGAATCCACCGGCCGGGTTAGTGATGACGGGGAATGGCGATGGCGGCACCGCGCCCGTCCCCGGGAACGACTGCACCCCGGCCCAGCCGCTGACGATGTCATCGGTGTGGAAACCGGTCAGGGCACCGGCGATGTCGTAGGGAAGGGCAATCGTAGCCGCGGGTGCGTCGACGAAAAACGTGACCAAGCTGCCGGGTGCGTCCAGAAAATACGTGATGAGATCGGCACCCACGTCCAGGGCTTCCACCGGCGACGGGTCGGCGGCCAAGGCGTTCGGTGCCAGGGACGCTCGGCTCAGCATGTTGGGCACCGCCGAGAGTGATTGCTGCGTAACGGCATTGCGTGTGCTCCCGGCGGCCGTGCCGGTGGCCTGGGCCACGGCTCCGGATTGGTCGGCGCCGGAGTTGGTGGTCTGATCGGGCTCGGCAAACGGTGTCAGCCTGGTCGCCGACGCCGTGGAACCCGCGTAGCCGAACATCGCCGCGGTATCGCGCGCCCACATCTCCGCATACTCGGTCTCGGTCGTGGCGATCGCCGGCGTGTTCTGGCCGAGGAAGTTCGTCGCGACGAGGGACGCCAGCAGGGTGCGGTTCGCAGTGATCACCGGGGGCGGCACCGTCTCGGCGAAGGCCGTCTCGTAGGCGAAGGCCGCGGCCCGGGCCTGGGTGGCGGCTTCTTCGGCCTGGGCGCCGGTGGTCCGCATCCACTCGAGATAAGGGGTGATCGCCGCGGTCATGGCGGCAGCCGACGGGCCGACCCACGGGCCGGAGGTGAGGGCAGTGATCTCCGCCTGGTACGAGTCCGCCGTCGACTGCAGCGCGGCGGCCAATTCGTCCCAGGCCATGGCGGCGGCCAGCATGGGTCCCGACCCCGGACCGGCGTACATCCGCGCGGAGTTGACCTCCGGCGGTAGTACTGCGAAGTCCACGTTCTCCTCCGATCGCTTTCATGGCCGCGAGGGCGCCGACGGCTCCGGTGCGCGTCGTATGGGGGTAGCCAGCCGAACAGCAAACAAATCGCATTCCTTCGGGCAGCGCCGGTACCGCGAAGGAAGGCGACCTAACGAGACCGTCCCGACTGCTGAGGGATCGGTCTCACACCTTCGCAAGTGTGGCCCAACGTTAACGAATACAGCGAAATTGTTGCGATGGGTTAACGATAGGTTACCGGCACATGACACAGGAAACTCACAAGGGTTTGGCGCGCGCCGCGCAAATCGTTTCGGCGCGTGGTCGGTGGGGCTGCAAGGGCGTCGCCGCATCGATTCGGGCACGGGGGCGTCCGCCGGGCACCAACAAAAGGCGTGGTCAGGTTGGGCTTCTCGCGCCCAGAAGGTTGGGCGCCGCCGGCTCTGCTTGGATTTGTGGCACCACCGCGAGTGAGGTCCGTTAATGAAATGTGTGCTGGCCGCCTACGGCAGCCGCGGCGACGTCGAACCCTGTGCCGCCGTCGCGCGGGAGCTGCAACGCCGGGGCCACGACGTCGTGATGCGGGTGCCGCCCGACAAGCTCGCCTTGGCCGAATCGGCCGGGCTTGCCGCGGTCGCCTACGGGCCCGACAGCCGCGAGCAGCTCGACACCGCCACCGACTTCATCCGCAACGTGCAGGATCCGATCAGCGCCTTGCCGCACCTCATGGAGCGCGTCACCAACATCTGGGCCGCAAAGAGCGAGACGCTGGCCCGCCTGGCGACCGATGCCGGCCTGCTGGTGGCCGGGATGAACGAGCAAAGGCTCGCCGCCAACGTCGCCGAGCGCTTCGGCATTCCGCTGGCCGCGCTGCACTTCTTCCCGGCGGCCGCCCTGGAACTCGGCTGGTTGCAGTCCCAGGTCACCAGCGCGGCCGAGAACGCGCAACGCCAAGCGCTCGGTTTGCCCGCGCAGGCCGTGGCGTCCACGGGGCCGACGCTGGAGATTCAGGCCTATGACGCGTTGTGCGTGCCCGAGCTGGCAAAGCAATGGGCAACCCCGCAGTACCGACGGCCCTTCGTCGGTTCGCTGACGCTGGGCATGCCGGGCGAGGCCGACGACGAAGTGTTGTCCTGGATCGCCACGGGGACGCCGCCCATCTACTTCGGGTTCGGCAGCACCCCCGTCACCTTTCCCGCCGAGACGGTCGCCGTCATCAGCGCGGCCTGCGCCCGGTTGGGCGAGCGGGCGTTGATCTGTAGCGGCCCAAACGATTTCACCGGCCTCCCGCCGGAAGATCACGTCAAGATCGTGACGGAGGTGAATCACGCCGCCGTGTTTCCGGCCTGCCGCGCGATCGCGCACCACGGCGGGGCCGGCACCACCGCCGCGGGCCTGCGGGCCGGAGTGCCCATGCTGATTCTGTGGCTCTGGCTCGATCAGCCGATGTGGGCCGAGGCCGTCAGCGCGTTGGAAGTCGGCGTGGCGCGGGCGTTCTCGGCGTCCACGTTGGACTCACTGGTCGCAGACCTGCGCTCGGTCCTGGATGCCCGCTACCTCAAACGGGCGCGCGAGGTCGCCACCCAAGTGACCGAGCCCGCCCAGAGCGTCGCCCGCGCCGCCGATCTCCTCGAAGACGCTGCCCGCACGGCGCGGCGGGACTGATAGGCGCACCGGCTTGGCGGTGGTGCAAAGCCGATCGGTCGTGTAGAAGGTTCTGGTGCACGAACCGCCGGAGGGATCATTCGACCCGTCGATGCTGCGCGAGGCGCTCATCCGGCGGATGTATCGGCGATCGTCGGCCGAGGGCCAGCTCCGGGTGCCGGCGGTGCCGGGCCTGATCGACGAGTACGTGCAATTGTGCGCCAACGTGTGCGCCACGCTGGGTGTCTGGTACACCCCCGAACAGTCCGCGCAGCTGCGGGCCGCGCTGGAAACCGAGTTGGCGAAGGCGTTCAAGGCATCCCCGCGGTCCGACGTGGTCATCTCGTACCACTCCCCGTTCGGGTCGGCCGGTGTGGACTTCCGCGTCCAGGCCGACGCGCGGACGATCGAGGCCGACTACGAGCAGTGGGTCGCCGTGCGCCCGCCGCCGCTATTCGGCACCGAACCGGACGCGCGCGTGCTGGACCTCGCCGCGCAGGCGGCCGATCCCGCCGCCTTTCGGGTGCTCGACGTCGGCGCGGGAACCGGACGCAACGCCCTGGCCCTGGCCCGCCGCGGCCACCAGGTCGATGCGGTGGAGATGACGGCGAAGTTCGCCGACGTCATCCGCGCGGAAGCCGGCCGCGAAGCGCTGCGCGTGAACGTCATCCAAAGCGACGTGTTCACCGCCATGGAGGGTGCGCACGCCCGGTACCACCTGATGGTGCTCTCGGAGGTGGTGCCCGATTTCCGGACTCCGCACGAGTTGCGCGGGATGTTCGAACTCGCCGCCGAATGTCTGGCCCCCGGCGGGCGCCTGGTCTTCAACACCTTCCTGGCCCGCGACGGCTACGTGCCCGACGACGCCGCGGTGCAACTCGGCCAACAGTGCAACAGCATGATCTTCACCCGGGAAGAGGTGAAGGGCGCGGCGGTGGGCCTGCCGCTCGAGCCCGTCGCCGACGACTCCGCCTACGAGTACGAGAAGGCGCGGTTGCCCGCCGAGGCGTGGCCGCCCACGGCGTGGTTCGAGGGGTGGGCCACCGGCATCGACGTGTTCGACGTCGAGCGAGACGACTGCCCGATCGAGCTGCGCTGGCTCGTCTTTGAGAAGGCGGGCTGAGCTCAGGCGGTCTACGCGGTCAGATCGCGCGTCGCCGGCCCCTCCAACAAGGTGCCGTCGGGCGCGAAGCGCGACCCGTGCAGCGGGCATTCCCACGCCTTGTCGGCGTCGTTCCAATTCACGATCCCGCCGAGGTGCGGGCACACCGGTGAGACGCGGTGCTCGGTGCCGTCGACGCGGCAGCGGGCCTCGAGCTGCCACGGCGGGCCGCTCACCACGCCGCCCTCCCCGTCGGGGCTGCGGCGGCCGATGCGTGCCGCCGGGGTGATCCAGCCCTTGGTCAAATTGAAGCCGACCTCGAGGTTGGCCTGCAGCGCCGTCGCCAGGCCGGTCAGCTCGTGCGGACTCCAGCTGGCGAACGCGCGCGCCCAATCCATCCGCCCACCCAGCATCCGGCTCGACAGCGCCAAGGCCGCCGCGGCGCCATTGGTCATGCCCCACTTGTTGAAACCCGTTGCAACAAAGATGTTTTCATTGTTCGGCAGGATGGGGCCCACATACGGCAGGTGGTCGATCGGCGTGTAGTCCTGCGCGGACCAGAAATGGGTCTGCACGGCCCCCGGAAAGTGCTTGCGCGTCCACGTCGCCAGCTCATCGAGCGCTTCGGACGGGCTCTTCTCGCGGCCGACGGTGTGGCCCGCCCCACCGACGATCAGCCTTTCCCCATCCGCGACGGGCGCGTAGCGCACCGAACGTGTCGGCGAATCGGTGGTGATCATCATCGGCCGGGTGATGTTGCCGGGAACCTTGAAGGCCAGGCAGTACGACCGGCTGGGCTTGACCCGCGCGAAGTAGCCGCCGCGATCCAGGATCGGGATCCCGGTGGCGAGCACCAGCTGGCCGGCCTGAAGTTCGACGTCCTGCTGGGCGGCGTCGTTGACGTGCACGCGCACGCCCTTGCCGCGCGTGGAGACTCGTCGCACCCGGGTGCCCTCGACCAGCCGCCCACCCCGGTTGAGCAACTCGACGGCCAACGAGTCGAGGAAGGGCATCGGATCGAACTGGGCCTGGTCGGGCAGCCGCACGCCGCCGTGGTAGTCGAACGGCACGTCGGCATCGTCTTCCCACACCGCCGGCAGGCCGGCCGCCTGACACGCCTTGAGTTCGGCGCGCGCCGACGGCACGCCGCGGGCCGACTGGGCGTAGGTGTAGGCGTCCTCGCGCTGCACCGCCACCCCGTGCGCCTCGCAGTGGCCCAGCACCCATTCCTGTCCCTCGCGATTGCCGTCGACGTAGGCCCGGGCCACTTCCCTGCCGTGCCGCGGCAGCACCTTCGAGAGCTGACTGCCTTGCAGCAGGCTGATTTTGGCGGTCGTGTTCCCGGTCGCGCAGGCACCCACCGTGCGCGCCTCCAGCACCAGCACGTCCTTGCCCGCGCGGGCCAGCAGAACCGCCGTCATCAGCCCGGTGATACCGGCGCCCACGACGATGACATCGGCGGATGCGGGGCCCCGGTCAAGCGGGCTTGCCGCCCACGGGCGTTCGGTTCGGTCGGTCATCCACAAAGAAGTCACGGCTGTGCTGATACCCCAACCCGGCACGAAGAAACGCCGCGCGCGTTCACCCCCGCTTCAGCCGGGCTTTCGCCTCCGTGAGCGAGTCGGCGGCGGTTCGGCTGGCTTCCTCGGCCCGCTCGTAATTGTGTTCGGCGCTACCGAGTTCGCGCTCGGCCGCCCGCAGCGCCCGCGCCGCCTCGTCACGGCGGCGCCGGGCCTCGTCGCGCTGGGCTTCCCGCTCGGACAACCTGTCGTCGGCTTCGGCTTTGGCCCGCTCGGCTTCGGCGACCGCCGCGCGGAGCTTCTCGACGCGCCCGCGATGGGGTTTCTCGGGCGCCGATTCCGGCGCCGCCTGCCCGAGGGCGCCGAAACCCGACCACTGTTCGGGCCGCGTCAGTCGGCCCAGCCGCGCCCTCACCTGCGGGTCGGCGACGGCGGCTTGCAGGGTACTGGTCAGATCCTCGCGCACGGACGCCGACGGCTGCTTCACCTCGGCGGCCCGCAGCGCGTCGCGCGTGAGTTCGTCGATGAGCTTGTGTTGCTCGACCGACAGGTCGCGGATGCGCGCGCCGTCCATCGCGGCGTGCGCCGCCCGCAACCGCTCACCGAGGTCGGCCAGGCGCTCGCGGGTGTCCTTGCGCCGCAGGGCCAGCCGGTTGACGATCCACGCCGCCGTCGTCGGCTTGGTGGCCGCCGAAATGCGTTCGGCGGCGGCGTCGTCACCGCGCTTCCTGGCCGCGGCCGTCAGCCGGGCGCGTTCGGCGGTGAACTCCTTGGGCGGCACGCCATAAAGATCGTCGAGTTCCTCGTCGGCCATGAAGCCATGATCTCTCGCGGGCCGGGCGTCGGCATGATTCTTTGCGCCGGGCGTGTACCCACGGCGAGGTCCGGCGATCTTCTCGCCCGCAATGCGCGTTCGGCCCAGGACACCTGCACGTTTACGGGCAGGGCGTCGCGGGTTATCAGGTGCACACCATGACATTCCCTTGGCCCCGCCGGCTCCTGCTGGTCGTGTTCGTCGTTGTCGGCGTGGTCGGCGCGATCCAGATCGCATCGCGGGATCATCACTCCGAAACCGCGGCGACGACGCCCGGGCCCGCGCACGTGACGTTCACCCCCGCCCCCGACGCACACGACGTCGACCCCGTCGCTCCCGTGATGGTCAAGGCCGAGGTGGGCACCCTGGCCGGGGTCGACATGGTCAACGAGGCCGGTACGTCGGTCCAGGGCGTTATGACCCCGGACAACCTGGTGTGGAAGCCCACCGTCCCGTTGGGCTACGGGCGCACCTACACACTGACGGTCACCAGTCGCGGCACCAACGGTGTTGCGGCCAAACAAGTCTCGACGTTCACGACGTTGCGACCGTCCAACCAGACCAAGGTGTCGTTCACCACCACCGCGGAGGCGCCGCTGCGCGACGGCGGCACCTACGGCGTCGGAACGGTCATCGTCGCGCACTTCGACGAGCAGATCGCCGACCGGGCGGCCGCCGAGCGACACCTGGCCGTGACCACCACCCCGAAGGTCGAGGGCTCATGGTTCTGGGTCGACGGCCAGAACGCGCACTGGCGCCCGGAGCACTACTACGCCCCGGGCACGCAGATCACGGCCGAGGCGCAAATCTACGGAATCGCTTTGGGCGACGGGCTATTCGGGCAGGACGACAGTCGGGTCTCGTTCCGGATCGGGGATGCGCACGTCTCCATCGCCGACGACGCCACCAAACAGATCAGCGTCTTCAACAACGGAGCGCTCGTGCGCACGATGCCCACCAGCATGGGAATGGGCGGCACCGAAGATGTCGGCGGCCGCAAGATCTCGCTGTGGACCCCGCCGGGCGTGTACACCGTGCTCGACAAGGGCAATCCGGTCGTCATGGACTCCTCGACCTTCGGGTTGCCCAAGAACTCCCGGCTCGGGTATCGCGAAACCATCAACTACGCCACCAAGATCAGCACCGACGGCATCTACCTGCACGAGCTCGAAGCGACGGTGTGGGCCCAGGGGCACCGCGACACCTCGCACGGGTGCTTGAACCTCAACGCCGACAACGCGAAATGGTTCTACGACTTTTCGGTGCCCGGCGACGTGGTCGAGGTCCGCAACAGTGGCGGGCCGCCGCTGGCGCTGGAGCAGAACGGCGACTGGACGCTGAGCTGGGACCAGTGGCGCGAAGGCAGCGCGCTCAAGCCCACCTGACATTCGCGCGACGTGATCCAGACGTGACGCAGCCCATTCGTTACCCGGAATTGTGCCCCACTTCACAGGAAACTCTTGACTCGTTCCAGATAAGTGCGTCATATTGGTGCGGTGTCATCGACGGCCGATTACGCGGACAGGTTGCGGATGGCCGATCTGCGGGTCACCCGCCCCAGGGTTGCCGTGCTGGAGGTCGTAGACGCGAATCCGCACGCCGACACCGAGACGATCTTCTCGGCGGTCCGGGTGGGCCTGCCGGATGTGTCCCGACAGGCGGTGTACGACGTCCTCAACGCGCTGACCGCGGTCGGCCTGGTCCGGCGCATCCAGCCGTTGGGCATGGTCGCGCGCTACGAGTCGCGGGTCGGCGACAACCACCACCACGTCGTCTGCCGGTCCTGCGGGACCATCGGCGACGTCGACTGCGCCGTCGGCGAGGCACCGTGCCTGACACCGTCGGACGACGACAACGTTCTTGATGGCTTCGTTCTCGACGAGGCCGAAGTCATCTACTGGGGCCTGTGCGCCGATTGCTCGACTGCAGGCTCCTAGATCACAGCCCGTGATCGCAGCCCGATTCACCCACCCTCGAAAGGAATGCTGTGTCATCTGATACAACCAGTAGCCGCCCACCCCAACCAGACAGCGGGACGGCTAGCAAGAGCGAAAGCGAAAACCCAGCAATCCCTTCACCCAAGCCGAAGGCGCATGCCCCGCTGACCAACCGGGACTGGTGGCCCGACCAGGTCGACGTCTCGTCGCTGCACCCGCACTCGCCGCTGTCCAACCCGCTCGGCGACGACTTCGATTACGCCGCGGAGTTCGCCAAGCTCGACGTCGAGGCGCTCAAGGCCGACATGATCTCGCTGATGACCACGTCGCAGGACTGGTGGCCGGCCGACTATGGCCACTACGGCGGCCTGTTCATCCGGATGAGCTGGCACGCCGCGGGCACCTACCGCATCCACGACGGCCGCGGCGGCGCCGGCCAGGGCATGCAGCGCTTCGCCCCGCTGAACAGCTGGCCGGACAACGCGAGCCTGGACAAGGCCCGGCGGCTGCTGTGGCCGATCAAGAAGAAGTACGGCAACAAGATCTCCTGGGCCGACCTGATCACCTACGCGGGCAACGTGGCCCTGGAGTCGATGGGCTTCAAGACCTTTGGCTTCGGCTTCGGCCGCGAGGACGTCTGGGAGCCCGAAGAGATCCTCTGGGGAGAAGAGGAGGAATGGCTGGGCACCGACAAGCGCTACTCGGGTGAGCGCGAGCTCGCGCAGCCCTACGGCGCGACGACCATGGGCCTGATCTACGTCAACCCCGAAGGCCCGGAGGGCAAGCCCGACCCGATCGCCGCGGCGATCGACATCCGCGAGACGTTCGGCCGGATGGCGATGAACGACGAGGAGACCGCCGCGCTGATCGTCGGCGGGCACAGCTTCGGCAAGACCCACGGCGCCGGTGACGCCGACCTGGTGGGCCCCGAGCCGGAGGCCGCCCCGATCGAACAGCAGGGGCTGGGCTGGAAGAGCTCGTACGGCACCGGTTCGGGCAAGGATGCGATCACCAGCGGCCTCGAGGTGGTCTGGACGCCCACCCCGACGAAGTGGGACAACAGCTTCCTGGAGACGCTGTACGGCTACGAATGGGAGCTGACCAAGAGCCCCGCCGGGGCGTGGCAGTTCACCGCCAAGGACGGCGCGGGTGCGGGCACGATCCCCGACCCGTTCGGCGGTGCCGGGCGGGCCCCGACGATGCTGGTGACCGACATCTCGTTGCGGGAGTCCCCGATCTACGCCGACATCACGCGGCGCTGGTTGGACCACCCCGAGGAGCTGGCCGACGCGTTCGCCAAGGCGTGGTACAAGCTGTTGCACCGCGACATGGGCCCGATCAGCCGCTACCTGGGCCCGTGGGTCGCCGAGCCGCAGCTGTGGCAGGACCCCGTCCCTGCCGTCGACCACGAGCTGGTCGACGACAACGACGTCGCGGCGCTGAAGAAGAAGGTGCTCGAATCCGGGTTGTCCATCCCGCAGTTGGTCAAGACGGCCTGGTCGGCGGCGGCGAGCTATCGCAACACCGACAAGCGCGGCGGAGCGAACGGTGGCCGGCTGCGCCTGCAGCCGCAGCGCAGCTGGGAGGTCAACGAGCCCTCCGAGCTCGACAAGGTGCTGCCGGTGCTGGAAAAGATCCAGCAGGACTTCAACGCCTCGGCATCCGGTGGCAAGAAGATCTCGCTGGCCGACCTGATCGTGCTGGCGGGCTCGGCGGCCGTCGAGAAGGCGGCCAAGGACGCCGGCTACGAGATCTCGGTGCACTTCGCGCCGGGCCGCACCGACGCCTTGCAGGAGAGCACCGACGTGGAGTCGTTCGCGGTGCTCGAACCGCGGGCCGACGGATTCCGCAACTACATCCGGCCGGGTGAGAAGGCGCCGCTCGAGCAGCTACTGATCGAGCGGGCGTACCTGCTCGGCGTGACCGGTCCGGAGATGACGGTGCTCGTCGGCGGTCTGCGTGCCCTCGGTGCCAACCACGGCAGCAGCAAGCACGGGGTCTTCACCGACAGGCCGGGCGCGTTGACCAACGACTTCTTCGTCAACCTGCTCGACATGGGCACCGAGTGGAAGGCGTCGGAGACCGCCGAGAACGTCTACGAGGGACGCGACCGGGCTTCCGGCGCGCTCAAGTGGACCGCGACCGCGAACGACCTCGTCTTCGGCTCCAACTCGGTGCTGCGTGGCCTCGTCGAGGTCTACGCCCAGGATGACGCCCACGGGAAGTTCGTGGAGGACTTCGTCGCGGCGTGGGTGAAGGTCATGAACAGCGACCGGTTCGACCTTAAATAACAGTCGGATAGCGAGCGACACCCCGCGGGCCACCGGTTCGCGGGGTGTCGTGCGTTCGGATCAGCGCGCCAGATCCCATTGTCCGTAGTCGGGCGCGAGGACGTCGTCGACGTCCACGTTGATCCCGCCGAGCAGCGGGCCCGGGTTCGACGGGCTGTTGACGACGGCCTGGTAGAGCACCGCCGCCGGTTCGCGCTCCCCGTGCGACCACGACCGCGTCTGCCACGCCCACCGGTGCCCCGGCGTGCTGGAGTTCCCGATGACGCCGTCGCGGATCGCCCAGCCGCACGCCCTGGCGTGCCCGTAGATGCCGGTGCGGCCGACGCCCAGCACCGAGTTGATCCCTCGAAACCAGTCGACGGCAACGCCATTCCAGGTGTTCTCGTCGATGTCGTCGTCGATGCTGAAGAAGATCGGCGCCGAGTCCGGTCCCCCGGCCGCGGTGTGCAGCCGCATCGCCGCTTGAGCGTCGGCGACGCCTCCCTCGTGCCCGCGGGTGCAGTCCGACGGGTCGGGCCAACCCGGCTTGCCGTACTGGAAGTTGCTGACGATCTGCAGGCCCGCCGCGCGCAGCGAGTCCGCGTACGGGCGGGTGATGGGCTTCGCCTCGAAGTTCGCGCCAGGCCGCGACTCCGACACGTAATTGACCACGCCGCCGTATCCCGCGGCCTTGATTTCGTCCGGCGCGATCCTCTTCTCGGCGAAATCGATCAGCGTCAGTCCGGCGGCCGCCGCCGTCGGTCCCTCGGCCATCGCGGCCGCCAGGCCGAGGATGGTCGGGGCGAACGCGTACCTCAGGACGTCGCGTCTGGAGACAGATCGCGGCGCGTGTCCCGCCGGTGCAGCCGAATCCCGCACCGCGCGATGGTAACAAAGGCCGCGGGCCGCTCATTTTCGCCGGTCAGCACCGGCAGGTCCCCGGCCGGAAAGCCGGCGGCCCTCCGCCAGTGGCATGATCTTTGCGTGTCGGACATCCCGGGGGCCGTCTCCGCGCGAGACGGAGGATTTCGGGCTCGTTGCGCTCGCTTAGGTGATCGAACTATAGTCTGGACACATGTCCAGTTTGCTGTCACGGAGTTCGGGAGCCCGTTGACCGCGATGGATTCGGCGCCTTTCCGCGGTCATTTTCCAGCAAAGAAGAGTTGAGTATGCGAATTGCCCTGCTGTCCTACCGTAGTAAGACCCATTGCGGCGGACAGGGCGTCTACGTGCGCCATCTCAGCCACGGTCTGGTGGAACTCGGTCACGACGTCGAGGTGTTTTCCGGGCAGCCGTATCCCGACCTGCTCGACCCTCGGGTCCGGCTCACCGAGGTTCCGAGCCTTGATCTGTATCGGGAACCCGACCCTTTCCGGGTGCCGCGGCCGAGCGAAATTCGCGACTCCATCGACCTTTTGGAATTGCTGACCACGTGGACCGCGGGCTTTCCCGAACCGCGGACGTTCACGATGCGGGCCGCGCGGTTATTGGCCGAGCGGGCAGCCGATTTCGACGTCGTGCACGACAACCAGAGCCTGGGCACCGGGCTGCTCACCATTGCGGGCGCGGGACTGCCGGTGGTGGCCACCGTGCACCACCCGATCACCCGCGATCGGGTGCTGGATCTGGCCGCGGCGCGATGGTGGCGAAAACCGTTGGTGCGCCGCTGGTATGGGTTTTTGGACATGCAGCAGGAGGTCGCCCGCCACATCCCCGACCTGTTGACTGTCTCGTCGTCCTCGGCCGCCGACATCATCAGCGACTTCGGCGTCTCGCCGGACCAGCTGCACGTGGTGCCGCTCGGGGTGAATACCGAGCTGTTCAAACCGGGCTCCGGCCCGCGGGAACCGGGTCGCATCATCGCGATCGCCAGCGCCGACACCCCGCTCAAGGGCGTCCGTACCCTGCTGCAGGCGGTGGCCAGGCTGCGCACCGTCCGTGATCTCGAGTTACGGCTCGTCGCCAAGGTCGAACCCAACGGCCCGACCCACAAGCTCATCGCCGAACTCGGGATCTCCGACATCGTGCACATCACCAGCGGGCTCTCGGATGCCGAGCTCGCGGCGTTGTTCGCGTCCGCGGAGGTGGCGTGCATTCCGTCGCTCTACGAAGGGTTTTCGCTGCCGGCCGTGGAAGCCATGGCCAGCGGCACCCCGATCGTCGCCAGCCGGGTGGGCGCGCTGCCGGAAGTCCTTGGGACGGACGGCGCTTGCGCCGAGCTGGTGCCGCCCGCCGACGTGGACGCACTGACCCACGCGCTCGCCGAACTCCTGGATTCTCCGGAAAAGCGCCGCAACCTCGGCAGGGCGGGACGAACACGCGCAGTCGACGTGTTCAGCTGGGAAGCCGTCGCCGCCCAGACCGTCCGGGTCTACGAGCGGGCGATCGCCCGTACCGCGCGGGGCGAGGCGACATGCTGACAGTCGATTTCGACCGGCTCGGGATCGGGCCGTCGAGCAAGGTCATCGACGTGGGTTGCGGCGCGGGCCGGCACGCGTTCGAAGCGTATCGACGCGGCGCCGACGTCGTCGCCTTCGATCGCGACGAGGACGAATTACGGTCGGTCGACACCATTTTGCGCGCGATGGCCGACAACGGCGAGGCGCCCGCCGGAGCGTCGGCGAAGGTGGTGGTCGGTGATGCGCTCACGTTGCCGTACGCCGATCAGACATTCGACTGTGTCATCGCCTCGGAGATTCTGGAGCACATACCGCAAGACGACATCGCCATCGCCGAACTGATCAGGGTGCTCAAAGTCGGCGGCACGCTGGCGGTCAGTGTGCCGCGCTGGCTGCCCGAACGCCTGTGCTGGTTGCTGTCCGACGAATACCACGCCAACGAGGGCGGCCACGTGCGCATCTACCGGGCCAACGAATTGCGCGGCAAGATCCTCGATGGCGGAATGGAACTGACACATACCCATCACGCGCATGCGCTGCACTCGCCCTTCTGGTGGCTGAAATGCGCTGTGGGCGTCTCGAACACCGACCACCGGGCCGTGACCGCCTACCACAAACTTCTGGTGTGGGATCTGATGCAGCGACCCAAGATCACCCAGCTTGCCGAGTCACTGCTCAATCCGCTGGTCGGCAAGAGCGTGGCGATGTACTTCGTCAAACAGCAGGACGCCGATAGCCAACCGAGCGCGGGATATTCAGTTGCAACGGTCTAACCTGCCCGCGGTCGCGGGGGTGCTCACTCCCGAACAATGCCGACAGACCGCGCTGTCGATTGCCGCCGCACAGGAATCCTCGGGCGCCATCCCCTGGTTCGAGGGCGGCCACACCGACCCGTGGGATCACGTGGAGTGCGCGATGGCGCTCACCACCGCCGGACTGCTGGAGCCCGCGCGGGCGGCCTTCGACTGGAGCCGCCGCACCCAGCGGTCCGACGGCTCCTGGCCCATCCAGTTTCGGGCGGGCGTGATCGAAGACGCCAACAGCGACAGCAACTTCTGCGCCTACATCGCCGCCGGTGTCTGGCACCACGTACTGGTCACGGGCGACGCCTCGTTCGCGGCCGACATGTGGCCGGCGGTGCGCAAGGCTATTGATTTCGTCATCGACATGCAGGTCGGCAACGGTGAAATCGCTTGGGCGCGAAGCGAGGCCGGTCTGCTACCGGAAGCCTTGCTGACCGGGTGCTCCAGCGTGTATCACAGCATCCGCTGCGCGCTCGCGCTGGCGGCCTTCGTCGAGGACCCGCAGCCCGAGTGGGAATTGGCGGTGGGCAGATTGGGCCACGCCATCACCGACCATCCGGAGGCGTTCACCGAAAAAGAGCGCTACTCGATGGACTGGTACTACCCCATCCTCGGCAGTGCCTTGCGGGGGCCGGCGGCGGACGCGCGCATCAAGCAGCGCTGGGACGACTTCGTCGTCGACGGTCTGGGCATCCGATGCGTCGGCGATCGCCCCTGGGTGACCGGGGCCGAGACCTGCGAGCTCGTGATGGCGCTGGATGCCCTCGGCCAGCGCTCCGAGGCTCACCGCCAGTTCGCCGCCATGCAGCACCTTCGCGAAAGCGACGGATCCTATTGGACGGGCCTGGTTTTCGCGGACGGGAAACGGTGGCCCGAGGAGCGCACCACCTGGACCGGCGCCGCGATGATCCTGGCGGCGGACGCCCTGTCGAATGCGACCGCCGGCGCGGGCATCTTCCGCGGCGACGCGCTGCCGATGGGCCTGCAGACCGACTTCGACTGCGAATGCGTCGCAGCCGGGCCCGGCCGGTAGCCGGAGACTGTCCGCTAAATGGGTTCCCCGGGCTGGCCTCTGACGCGTTCGAGCACGCGTAGCGACCCGGTGGCCGACACCTCCCGAAACTTCCCGGAATCGATTGCGCGACAGTAGATGTAGTACGGAGGCCGCCCACCGTCCTTGGGGTCGGGAAAGACGTCGTGGATGGCCAGCGCCCCACCGGCGGCCACCCACTTGGCCCATCCGTCGAAGTCCTGGTTGGCGGCGTCCTCGCTGTGGCCGCCGTCGATGAACAGGAACTGCAGCGGCGCCCGCCATGCCCGCGCCACCAGTGGCGACTTGCCGACAATCGTGACGACGTGGTCGTCCAGCTGGGCGGTGTCGAGGGTGCGGCGAAACGTCGGCAGGGTGTCGAACAAGCCCGTGACCTCGTCGACCAGCGAGGCGTCGTGGAATTCCCAGCCCGCCTGATGTTCCTCGGAGCCGTGGTGGTGGTCGATCGTGTAGAGCACGCTCGCGGTTTGCTGCGCCGCCGCGCCCAGCAACAGGGTGGATTTGCCGCAGTACGTGCCGATCTCGACGCCGGTGCCGCCGCCGAGATAGCGCAGCGCGGCGTCGTACAGCGCGCGCCCCTCGTCGGCCGGCATGAAACCCTGTACCCGTTCGGCCAGGGCGAACAAGCGCTCGGGCGCACCCGCGTCGACGTGATCCATCAGCTGAACCTATCGCCTGGATCGGCGCCACCGTTACCGTGGTCGATGTTCGCGCTGAGCGATCACGCGAGGTCTGCGTGCAGGCCGGCCAGCGGGCCCGGCGGGATCGCTTTACCATCATGGGCGTGCGCGCCTTGCCTATCCGTAAATTCGCTGCCGTCGGCCTTGCCGCGGTGACCACCGCGGCCACCCTGGTGCTGGCCACCGCGGCCCTTCCGCCCGCGTCGCCGCTCGCGGCGCCATCGGCCGCCGCGGCCTGCGCGCCGGTGCAGGTCGTGTTCGCCCGCGGCCGCAACGAATCGCCGGGACCGGGCGTGCTGGGCAACGCGTTCATCAGCGCGCTGCGATCCAAGGTGAACAGGACCGTCGACGCCTATGCCGTGCGATACCCCGCCGACACCGAGGTCGCGCAGGGCGCCAACGACATGAGCCACCACATCCAGGACATGGTCAACAGTTGCCCCGACACCCGGCTGGTGCTGGGCGGCTACTCGCTGGGCGCGGCGGTCACCGACGTCGTGCTCGCGGCGCCCATCGGCGCGTTCGGTTTCGACAGCCCCCTGCCGCCCGGCGTCGACCAGCACATCGCCGCGGTCGCGTTGTTCGGCAACGGAAGTCAGTGGGTGGGTCCGATCACCAACTTCAACCCGACCTATAACGACCGGACCATCGAGCTGTGCCACGGCGCCGACCCGATCTGCAACCCGGCCGACCCGAACACGTGGAAGCAGAACTGGCCCCAGCATCTCGCCGGCGCGTACATCGACGCGGGCATGGCCAACCAGGCCGCCGACTTCGTCGCCGGCAAGCTCTGAGCCAGGCGCGCCGGGCGGTACCCGATTCGGCGCGCCGACCAGACGCCAGACCGCTCTTGCCGTCTGTCGTTGCTGCCAACTACGTTGACGCCGCGCGGAACCTAAGATCGATCCGACTGCGTATGCCCGATTCGTGCCGCCAGCTGAGAGGAGACGCGATGCCGCGTCTGAAGCCGATCCCACGGGACGAAGTCAGCGACGAATTCACGCTGAAGATGTATGACTTCATGTTCGGCGATCGCGACCCGGTGGCCGAGCCGGGCACCATCGGTGGCACTCCCGGCAACTGGTGGACGGTGATGGCGCAATCCCCCGCCGCCCTGCGCCACGCCGTGCGTGGCTTCCGCCTGTACCGCGAAGAGGTTTCCATCCGCGCCGACCACCGCGAACTGGGCCAGATCCGCGCGGGCTGGGTGGTCGGGAGCCAGTTCGTCTTCTCGCAACACTGCAAAGCGTGCCGATCGGCGGGTTTATCCGAGGAGAAGATCGCTGCCATACCGTCCTGGCAGACCGCCGACTGCTTCGACCAGACCGAGCGGCTGCTCCTGGCCTACACGGATTGCCTTGCGGGACAGCATGGCCGGGTTCCGGAGCGGCTGATGACCCAACTGCGGGAAATCTTCAGCGACACCGAGATCCTCGAGTTCACCTACACCACAACCATGTACGTGATGCACGCGATCATGTCTCGGGCCTTGCGGCTGGAATTTGACGACGTCGAGGACCCGACGGTCGAGGTAGTCGATCCGGAAGGCGGCGGTGTGCTCGACATCGGTGCCGCCACGTCGCCGGATGACTGACTATCGCGGTGGGAGACCCGGTCGCCGCTTGCGGGCCTAGGCGATTGCGCGGGGGTGGTCGGGCGGCTCGACGGCCGCCCGGCGCCGCGCTCGCAGACCCACGACGCCGAGGATCAGCCCGGCCCCGATCTCACCGACGGCGGACAGCGAGGAGAACCAGGTGACATTGATCCGCGGTCCCGCGGTGAAGCTGTCCTGGTAGCCGGGAAGAAACGTGGGCAGCACGCCCGCGTAGACGAACAGGGTCGCGCTGCCGAATCCGACGACGATCGCGACCCGGGACGCCCAGGGGGTGGCCGCGCAATATCAGCGCGAGGGCGATTACCACGATCAGGCCCTGGAGCGTTCCGCCGACCATGACCGCCGGCGGCGATGCCGACATCCCGCGCCGGAAATGGTCGATCGCGTGCACTGCAAAGGCGGCGACGAACCCGATCGTTGAACCATCCCGAGTTTCATGCACCCTCGGGGTTCTGTGAGCCGGCCGATTGGTCGGTCACGAGTTGGGAATAGTAGCGGGTCTCGGCTTCGGCGGGTGGGATGCGTCCGAGGCGGTGCATGAGGCGCTGCTGGTTGTACCAGGCGACGTAGTCGGCGGTGATGTACTCGACGTCGCCCACGGTGTTGAGCTTGCCGCGGCGGAACGGGGAGTCGGCTCGGACGCACTCGTTTTTGTAGAGCCCGATCGTGGTCTCGGCCAACGCGTTATCGTAGGCGTCACCGACACTACCGACCGACGGTCGGATCCCCGAAAGACTCAGTGTCTCACCGAATCTCACGCTCGTATATTGCGACCCGGCATCGCTGTGGTGGATCGCACCGTCGATCGGATGCCCCTGGCGGCGGCGTAGTGCGGCGGCCTGACGGATGGCTGATTCGACGAAGCGGGTGTGCTTGGAGGCCGACGCCTCCCACCCCAAGATGGCTCCGGCATAAGCGTCGATGACAAACGCGACATAGACGAAGATCCCGGTCACCAACTTCACGTAGGTGAAGTCAGCCACGAGCAGCAGGTTGGGAGCGGGCACGGCGAACTGGCGGTCCACCAGATCCGGTGGCCGCACCGCGGCCGGGTCCGGGATCGTGGTGCGCACCTTCTTGCAGCGTCGCACGCCCTGCCAGCCGTTTTTACGCATCAGCCGTTCCACCGTGGACTTGGCCACCGGGATGCCCTCGCGCTGCAGATGGGCCCACATCTTCAGCGACCCGTACAGCGACTCCGGTTTGCGGCGGCCCTGCTCGTCGGGCTCGTAGCAGCCGGCCAGGATCTGCGTGATCGTGGCATCCCACAGGGCCCGTTTCGAGGGCGCCCGCGTAGCCCAGGCGTGAAACGTTCTCGGGGCGATCGGCATCCCGTGCTCGGAGAGCACGCGGCAGATCGGAGCGACCCCGAAACGGTCCCTGTTCTCGGCGATGAACTCGCAGACCGTGGCTGTCAGCGGCGGTTGCGCGGGTCGCTCTCCCGCACGAAGAAACTCGTTGCCGCTTTGAGGATTTCGATGGTCTGCTCCAGCTCGGCGTTACGGCGCTTGAGCGCGCGGATCTGCGCCGCAGCGTCACTGGACACACCGTCGCGCTCACCCTCGTCGACCTGATGCCGACGGATCCAACTTCGCAGCGTCTCGGCGGTCATCCCCAGCCGCTGAGACACCGCAGTGATCGCCGCCCACTCGCTTGGATAGTCATCACGATGATCCAGCACCAAACGCACAGCCCTGGCCCGGGTCTCCGGGTCGTACTTGCTCGCCACGACATGCACCTTCCCAAGAAGAGAGGTGCGCATCAAACGCGGGACGGTTCACGTCGCCGTTGGTATCGGACGCTGTGTTGTCACCGCATCCCAGTTGCCGGACATCGGCTTCTCCCAACTAGCGACTACTACAAACGGTAGTAGCTCTGGGGATGCGTGTAAATACCGCGACCGCGGGGTGTGGCCGCCGCCCCGCTTAGGTCGACGAACCCTCCAAGTCGCGCGGCGTCAATGTCTGAACAACTATTCAAATAGGACACATATGTTCAGCGACAGTATATGTTTTCGCGTCGTGAACATATATTTCCATAGCAAATTCAGAGCTCCCGTAGTTGAGTTTATCGAACCATAGTCGGGCCAATTAAAATCAATGAGAGCGTGTACGAAAGGCAAAGTTCAGCCCTTTTTCACGGCAGCGGACGCGTTGAACGTGTCGCTTCGCGATAAATACCGTCTCGGGGCAACCGGACACGTCGGTGTGTTGGTCCGGGGGTCCAGTCCACTGAAGGGAAGTCAGATGTCGTCCGCATCTTCTGCTCCAGACAAGCTGTCGGCCGCGGCCGCAAACCTGCAATCGATCGGCGCGGCACTCAAAGCTGAGAACACCGCCGCGGCGGCCCCGACGGTCGCGGTCGTTCCGGCCGCGGCAGATGAGGTTTCAATGTTGACCGCGGTGCGATTTGCGGCTCATGCTCAACGGTTTCAGGAACTGAGTGCGCGCGCGGCCGCGATCCAAGACCTGATCGTGGTGATGCTGGCCGCCAGCGCCGGCTCTTATGCGGCGACCGAGGCGACCAACACGTCGTCGGCGGAGTGAGCGTTCGGGCGTCCGGGGATCAGAACAGCGGACTGCTGCCGTCGCGGCGGCCAAGAGAATTCGGTAACAGGGGCGCGCAAAACGCATTGGCGAGCGCCAAACTACGCTCAAATCAATCGAGGACTATATCTCGCAATACACGATGATCGACAACGCCATTGTTCACGTGACGACATTCGTGAAAGGTTTGGTGCCCGCGGCCGCGGCGACCAAGCGGTCGAGGATAAGAGTGTGATGCGCTGGACTCCGTCGTCGCCGCCCACGGACGTATCTGCGCCGGGCCATGGGCAGCCGCGTGGGGTGCGCGTGATGGCCAGGCACCCAGCGAACCCGAAAGAGATCAGGCCGGGGTGTTTGTGCTCGAGTAGGCCTTGAAATTGCGGATCAAGGGAATAACCGCATTGCCCGAGACCGCTGCGCGCTGACGGGTCCGAAACGAAGGATGGCGACGCATCGCCTCGCTACGTTCGCGTTCACGACGTTGGGCGGCGGCCCATACCGGGTGGGACTGAAGGAAAATAACCGTGCCTTCTTGGGTATTCGCCACGATCGTCACTCCTCTCAGACCACCCGCAAAGCTAGGACAGTGGTTATTGGATCGTGATCCCAGAATGCCCGCCGAATCCTGAGACCAAACCATCCCCCTAGATGAGAATTGACCGTGAATTCCCAAATCTCATCCGGGTGCCCCTGCCGTGCCGCCGGCCCGCGCTCGGCCGACCGTGATTCGAACCGTAGCGGCAGGCTCCGACAATTCCCGTTTACCGTCGTGCACGGCCGGCTGCTAGGGTCCCTTGCTTATGCCGGAGATCGATCGCCGCCGCATGATTTTGACAACCGGAATCGGCGTGCTGGCAGCCGCGCTGCCGGCCCCGAAAACCTGGGCCTCCCCGGCCGGACGGGATGAACCCGCCGGTCGGATACCGGCGCCCGCCGCGCCCAGCGGCCAGTCCGGGACCTACATATTCGCCGACGAATTCGACGGCCCTGCCGGTTCTGCACCCGATGCGTCCAAGTGGGTGGTGGCGAAAGCCCGCGAGACGATCAAGGACCCGACCTATTGGGAGCGACCCGAGAACATCGGCCAGTACCGCGATGATCGCCGGAACGTGTTCCTGGACGGCAAGTCCAATCTGGTCCTGCGCGCCGCCAAGGACGGACCCACCTACTACAGCGGCAAGGTTCAGAGCACCTGGCGCGGCGGGGTCGGCCACACCTGGGAAGCCCGGATCAAGCTGAACTGCCTGACCGCGGGCGCCTGGCCCGCCTACTGGCTGGGCAACGACGACCAGGGCGAGATCGATGTCATGGAGTGGTACGGCAACGGCAACTGGCCCTCGGCCACCACCGTCCACGCCAAGGCCAACGGGGGCGAGTGGAAGACCCACAACATCGCGGTGGACAGCGCATGGCACACCTGGCGATGCCAGTGGGACGAGGCCGGCATCCGGTTCTGGAAGGACTACGCCGACGGCGCGCAACCCTACTTCGACGTGCCGGCCAGTGCCCTGCCCGATTGGCCGTTCAACGGGGCGGGTTACACGGCCTATCCGGTGTTCAACCTGGCGGTGGCCGGCTCGGGTGGCGGTGACCCCGGCCCCGGCACCTACCCCGCCGACATGCTCATCGACTGGATCCGCGTCTGGTAGACGGGCGCGCTCAGTGCGTCAGCAGGGCGGTCGCGCTCCAGGCCCGGCCACCCGGACGGCGGGGATCCGGCTGCGGCAGCCACGCGAGCGGGCGCATCACCAGCGGTAGGCGACGCATGCGGTGGGCGGCCAGATACAGCGCTTGCACGTCGACGGTGCGCCAGCCGAGGTTTTCGAAGTAGGCCAGCCCGTTCTCGGGTGCGAACTTGAACGGCGCGTTCTGCAACATGCCCGCCATCGTCTTGTTCATCATCTTCTTCAAACCGGGCCCGGCGAAGTCGAGCATCCACCAGTGGACCTCGGACCGCGTGATCGCCGCGGAAAGGGCGGTCACGTCAGCGTCGTCCAGATACATCAGCAGGCCCTCGGTCAGCACCAGCGCCTTGGTTGCGCCGTCGAGCGCCTCGTTCAGGAAGGCGTCGCGGGCCTGAGGGTCGGCGAGATCGACGGCGGTTCGCGTCAACCGGCAGCGCGGCACCTGCTCGGCGAGCACCTGCGTCTTTTCGGCGAGCAGCTTCGGCAGATCCGCTTCCACCCAGACGAAGTCGGGGGGAAGGTCCAGCCGGTACGGCCTGGTGTCCAGCCCGGCGGCCAGATTCAGCACCCGGTCGCATCCGTCGGCGATCGCGTCGGCGATGGCGTCGTCGATGATCTTGGTCCGCGCGACCAGCCACCAGCCATTGCGGGTCATGCGGGGCACGTTGTCGACGATCGCGCGGCCGTGGTCACCGGCCAGGAGTCCGGCGAGCGGGTCGCTGAACAACGCGTCGGGGCGCGCCGATTCGGTCGCCCGGTGCAATGCCGTCCACCGGGCCGTGTCCGAAACATGGGTGATCGCGTGCGCGGGGCCAGACATACGTTGCGTTATAGCACCTCGTCGCCGCCCTACTGACCGGCCCCGCCCGCGCGGCTTTCGCGCGAGAGTGCGACTCCGACGGTCTCTCTCGGAAAGCGTGTCGGCAGTTGCACTCTCGCGCGTCGGATTGCCCGCGGCGGGGTCCGACCGGGATCTACAGCTGCGCCCAGACCGACTTCGTCTTCAGGTAGATCTCAAGGCCCTCTTTGCCGAACTCGTGGCCCCAGCCGGACTGCTTGTAGCCGCCGAAGGGCACATCGTGGTCGAAGACCAACTGGCAATTGACCTGAACGCTGCCGGCCTGCAGCCGCCTCATGATGCGGTGGGCCCGGCCGAGGTTCTCCGTCCACGCGGTGGCCGCCAGGCCGTAGGTGGTGTCGTTGGCCAGGGCCACGGCCTCGTCCTCGTCGTCGAACGGCAGGATGGTGACCACCGGCCCGAAGATCTCCTGCTGGTACAGGCGCATGCCTGGGTCCACGTTGGTCAGCACCGTCGGGTGGACGAAGTAGCCCTTGCGGTCCAGGCGGTGGCCCCCGGTGACCACTTCCACGCCGTCCTTCTTGCCTTCGTCGATGAATCCCATCACCCGGTTCAGCTGCTTCTGACTGATCAGCGGGCCACTGACGCAGCCCTCTTCGCTCGGGGCGCCCAGCTTGAACGAATTCGCCATCATCGCAATGCCTTCCACGACCCGGTCGTAGACCCCGCGCTGGGCGAAGATGCGCGACCCGCACACGCAGCCCTGGCCGGAGTGCACGAAGATGCCCAGCGACGCCATCATGATGGCGTTGTCCAGGTTGGCGTCGTCGAAGATCAGCACCGGCGATTTCCCGCCGAGTTCGAGCGTGACCTTCTTCAGGTTGTCCGCCGAGGCACGCACGATCTCCTTACCGACCTCGGTCGAACCGGTGAAGGCGACCTTCTCGACGTCGGGGTGCGCGGTGATCGCGGCGCCCGCGGTGTGGCCGTAACCGGTCAGCAGGTTGACGACGCCCTCGGGAACGCCGGCCTCGTGGATGAGCCTGTCCAACAACAGCGCCGACAGCGGCGTCTCCTCGGCGGGCTTGACGAGCAGGCTGCCGCCCGCGGCCAGGGCCGGCGCGAGTTTCGCGCTGGCGTTGAAGATCGGGCCGTTCCACGGGAAGATCAGCCCCACCACGCTGTACGGCTCTTTGAGCGTGTAGGCGTGCATGTTGACGTAGTTGTCGGTCGCGATGCCGTCGGTCTTGACGTCGTAGGCGACGCCGTTGATCTTCGAACACCAACCGGCGTAGTAGCGGAAGAACTCCGAACAGGTGGACATCTGTAACTGGGCCTGCATCAAGGGCATTCCCGTGTTCAGGGAGTCGAGTTGGGCGAACTCTTCGGCGTGTTCGTCGATCAAATCCCCAATCCGCCACAAGATCTTGGCCCGCTCGCGGCCGGGAAGCTCGGACCAGACGCCGGACTCGAACGACGCCTTCGCCCGCGCGGCGGCCTCGTTGACCGCTTCCTGCCCGCAGTCGGTGAACTCGGTGATCGTCTCCTCGGTCGCGGGATCGATGACCGTGATGACGTCACCCGTTCCGGGTCGCTTTCGAAGGTCGTCCAGTACCGCCTGCACCGTCATCTGATCCCTTTCGTCTTGCCAGTCGTCGCAACCAGCGCCGAATGCGCTCAGTGCTGAGCACTTGCTTAGCATTCTGCACACGGCTGGTCAAGCATTCGCAGGCGGATGGGCTCAGCGCAGTTCTTGGATACGAATGAGGTTGCCCGCGGGATCGCGCACGGCGCAGTCGCGAAGGCCGTACGGCTGGTCGGTGGGCTCCTGGACGATCTCGACGTCATTGCCCTGGAGCTGTTCGAAGGTGCCGTCCAAATCCTTGGTGGCCAGCAACAGTGTGGCGTAGCTGCCCTTGGCCATCATCTCGGCGATGGTGCGGCGCTCGTCGTCGGTGAGGCCCGGGTTGGCGGCCGGGGGGTTCAAGACGATGGAGGTGTCCGGCTGGTTCGGCGGGCCGACCGTGATCCAGCGCATCGCGCCCTTGCCGACGTCGAGGCGGACTTCGAAGCCGAGAACGTCGCGATAGAAGGCGAGTGACGCTTCCGGATCGTCATGGGGAAGGAAGCTCGAGTGAATGGTGATGTTCATGCGGTCAGGCTAGGTCCGGTCCGCCGGCGGCTGCTTCTCGATTCCTGATCGGTCTCGACACCTGTTTGGCCACGCATGGCGGTATGCCGGCCAGCGCATCGGTTGACTGCCGGCGATAAGTGCTGGGTGGTACACCCACCAATTCGGTGAACCGGCTACTGAAGGTGCCCAATGACGAGCAGCCGACCGCGAAGCAGACCTCGGTGACGCTCAGGTCGCCGCGGCGAAGCAGTGCCATCGCGCGCTCGATGCGTCGCGTCATCAAGTAGGAGTACGGCGATTCGCCGTAGGCAGAACGGAATTCGCGGCTGAGGTGGCCGGCGGACATGTGCGCGTCACGGGCCAGCGCTTCGACGTTCAACGGCTGCGTGTAGTCGCGGTCGATTCGGTCCCGGACGCGGCGCAACAGAACAAGGGTCCGCAGCCGCTGCGCCGTCGCGTCCGCTCTGCCGGTCACTCCGGGCTACCGCAATCGGTTAGACGCCGACAAGTTCCGGGTGGAACTTGGCCGCCATGCGGCGAATTCCCTCGCGCCAGTCGACCGTGGTGCTGCCGATGAGCTCGTGCATCCTGTCGACGGTGGTGGGGTTGCCGCGCAGCGCTTGGTCGCTGGGCTCGAAGATCGGCGCTTTGCCGACCAGCGAGCCGAGGTAGTCACACCACTCCTGCAGGCTGACGGTCTGGTCACCGCACCAGTTGACGGTGGTGGCCGGGACCGACGCGACCTGAAGCAGCTTGGGGATGGTGGCGATGATGTCGTCCTCGTGAATCGGGTTGTAGCGGGCGGGTTCGCCGGGCGGCACGGGGATCGGGATGCCGGCCAGCATCATCTCCATGTGGTAGAACGGCCACCCGCCGTTGTCGCCGTAGGGGACGTTGAGCCGGGCGATCGTGGTGGGCAGTCCGATGACACGGGCCACCGAACGGGCGACCACCTCCCCGGCGATTTTGGAGATGGAATAGGTGGGAAACAGCGGCTTGTGGTTGTCCCCCAGGGCGGAGCGCTCGCTGCGGGGGTCGTCGTCCGGGGGGTCGTAGACGGCGGCCGACGAACAATGCAGGAAGGCCTTCGCCTCGCGGCAGTGGGCCATGAGCAGGCCCACCGACTCCGCGTTGGCCGCCAGGTCCTTGTCCCAGCTGCCGCTCTTGGCCACCGCCAAGTTGAGCACGTAATCGAAATCCTTTGGGATACCGTTGAAGTCGCCGGCGGCCAAATTCACTGTCTCGCATCGAATTCCGGCCGCCTCGAGGCCTTGTCGCGCGGCGGGATCGGTGAAGCGGGCGATCCCCCACACTTCGTTGTCGGCCGCGAGCGCCCGGGCGATGGGGGTCGCGATTTGACCGGTTGGACCGGTGATCAGGATCTTCGAGCCGCGCATGGGGGCAATGCTAGCGAGGAGCCGTTGGGCCGTCAGTGGATCCGTCAACGTTCGCCGGCGGATCACAGCCCGGGCTGGTCGTCGATGATGCCCAGCCATATCTGCGCGGCGTCGATGGCCACCTTCTCGCTGATGAAGGCGTGCTGGGTTCCGGTGTAGATGTCACGGAAGGCGCGCTCGAGCCGGCTGCCCTCCCGGATCGAGGTGGTCCCGGCGACGAGATGGGCCCACTCGGCGCAGCTTCGGGCGGTGTCGGTGGCGAAGACGGCGGCCACCCGCATGTCGGCGCGCAGGGCCGGTGTCAGCTCCTCCCCCGAGGCCACCGCCGCCTCGGCGGTGGTGAACGCGTCGAGCACCAGCAGCCGGGCCGCACGCCACGCCGCCCGGTGATGCGCCAGCCCCTTCTGGAAGGTCGGGCGGCTGGCCAGCGACGCCATGTCACTCATCCGGAATTTCGTCGCGGCCAGCTCCTGAACGTCGTCGAGCATGCTCTTGGCGACGCCCAGGGCCCACGACGCGTGCCCGGCCGCGGTGACGGGCATCAGGCCCATCCGGGTGGCCGGCGACGATCCCCGGTGCGGCTGCCGGGTGAACAGTTCGAACGTGCGGCCTGCCGGGACGAACACGTCGGTGGCGCTGTAGTCGTAGGACCCGGTTCCCTTGAGCCCCTGGACATACCAGCCGTCGTCGAAGCTGATCTCGGAGCGGGGAATGACAGCGACCCGCATCTCGGGGAAACCTTCACTGATCCAGCGCATCTCGCCGTTGTCCATCGGCAGGAACCCGGCGGCAACGTAGTGCGAGTGCCCGATTCCCGAACCGAAGTTCCACGCCCCGGTGACGACGTAGCCGCCGTCGACGGCGGCTCCCTGTCCGTTGGGAAAGAATTGACCGCCCATGGTGACGCGGTTGTCGTGGGCGGTGAACACCTCGGCGAAGCCCTCGTCCGGCAGGTATGCGGCGGCGGCGAAGGACGACGGCAGATTGGCGATCCCCACCCAGCCGAACGAACCGTCCTGCCAAGCCATTTCGATCCAGGTCTCGATCATCTCGGTGAAGGACGGCTCGACGCCGCCGGCGGCGACGGGGTTGAACGCCGACATCAGCCCGCTGGCCCACATCTCGTCGACGATCGCCGGAGTCAGGGTGCGCATGCGTTCGGATTCGGGGGCCTGGGCAGCCACCAGCTCGCGCATGCCGCGCGCGAGCGAGACGACCCGGTCTTCGGTGTCGGCGATCGACGTCATGGGGGTGACCGTATCAACCGGCCATGGCTTTGAGAACGAAAATCGGCCGTCGCGGCACGTCGTTTACGGTGTGGGTTGTGCGCTGGATCGTCGACGGCATGAATGTGATCGGAAGTCGCCCCGACGGTTGGTGGAAGGACCGCGAGGGTGCGATGGTCGCATTGGTGGAGCACCTGGATCGATGGGCCTCGAGTCAAGGAGAAACGGTGACAGTGGTTTTTGAGCGACCGCCGTCGAGGGTGATCGCGTCGTCGGCGGTCGAGATTGCCTACGCCCCCAGGGCGGCCGCGAACTCGGCCGACGACGAGATCGTCCGGCTGGTCGCGGCCGACGCCGCGCCGCGCGACATTCGGGTGGTGACATCCGACCGCGCGCTGACCGAGCGGGTGCGAAGCCTGGGGGTGTCCGTCCATCGGTCGGAAAGCTTTCGCGACCTTGTCGATCCGCGGGACCGATGACCGCCGGCGCGCCGGGTCCCGTACCCAACCGGGTCTGCGCGCTCGCGCGCATCGACATCCCGATCATGCAGGCCCCGATGACCTACATCGCCGGCGCCCAGCTGGCCGCGGCGGTGTCGAACGCCGGGGGCCTCGGCATCATCGAGACCACCTCGGATCAAGGCCGAGCCGACCTGCGGCGGGTGCGCGACCTGACCGACGGTGCCGTGGGCGCCAACATCGCGCTGCTGTTCAACCGTGATCCCGCCATGCTGGATTTACTTGTCGCCAACGACATTCGGTTCGTGACCACCTCGGCCGGGGACCCCGCGCTGTTCACCGATCGGCTGCACGACGCGGGCATCACGGTCTTCCACGTGGTGGGCACGTTGGCCGCGGCCCGCAAGGCCGTCGACGCCGGCGTGGACGGGCTCGTGGTCGAAGGCGTCGAGGGCGGCGGCTTCAAGAACCGCTTCGGCGCCTCCACCATGGTGCTGCTGCCCTTGGTGGCGGCCCACGTCGACGTTCCGATCGTGGCCGCCGGCGGGATCTGCGACGCCCGATCGATGGCGGCCGCTTTCGTCCTGGGCGCCGAAGCGGTGCAGATGGGCACGCGGTTACTCGCCTCGGCGGATTCGCCGGTGCACGGCAATCTCAAGCAAGCGGTCGTCGACGCCGACGAGACGGGCACGGTAATGCTCCCCCTCGACGGCAAACGGATGATGCGCGTCATCCGCACGCCCGCGGCCGAGCGGCTGGACGCCGCGACGTCTGCCGGCGAGGGCGCCGCGGCGCTGCAACGCGTGCAGCGGCTCTATTTCGACGGCGACCTGGACGCCAGCGTCGCCAATACCGGCCAGGTGGCGGGTCGTATCGACGACCTGCCCCCGGCCGCCGACATCATCGATCAGATGTGGAAAGGCTGCCGCGAGGTGCTCGCCGCCACCGCCGACCGCCTCGGGACGGTCGGCGGCGAGGCGCGCGCCTAGCGTGCCGCGAGATCAGCCCGCCGCGGCCAGCGCCGCGTCGTAGTTGGGCTCCTGCGCGATCTCGGGCACCAGTTCGGTGTAGGCGACGTTGCCGTCGGCGCCGATCACCACGATGGCCCGCGCGAGCAGCCCCGCCATCGGGCCGTCGGCGATGGTGACGCCGTAGTCCTCGCCGAAGCTGTCCCGGAACGCCGACGCGGTCTTGACGTTCTCGATGCCCTCGGCGCCACAGAATCGCGCCTGCGCGAACGGCAGATCCTTCGAGACGTTCACGACGGTCGCCCCGCCCCCGGCGGCGCGCTCGTTGAATGTCCGCACACTGGTCGCGCAGACCGGGGTGTCCACGGACGGAAAGATGTTGAGCACCACGGGCTTACCGCCGAACTGCTCGCTGCTGACCGGGGCCAGATCGCCGCCCGTCAGGCTGAAGCCCGGGGCTTTGGATCCGACGGGGGGCAGCTCGCCGACTGTGTTGATCGGGTTTCCACGCAACGTTATCTGTGCCATGCGCACAGTCTGCCAACACTGCTGCGAGCGCGATGGGGCAGGGTGGGCGCAGGCCCGCGTGTCCTAATTGGTGGGGTGCATGGCGTAGACGCCAGGCCGTCGCGTGTCCAACACTGGGTTCATGCCTCGCAAGGTGGTGATCGCCGGTTATCCCGGCGTGCAGGCGCTCGATGTGATCGGGCCTCATGACGTCTTCACGACCGCGTCGCTGTTGACGGGCGGCAGCTACGACGTCACCGTCGCCTCGGTCGACGGCCAACCGGTGTCGACGGCTACCGGGCTGGCCTTCGTCGCGGCGCCGTTGCCGGACCCGGGCGACTCGATCGACACGGTCGTGCTGCCCGGAGGCGGCGGCATCGACGCGGCGCGCGCCGATGCCGAGCTCGTCGCCTGGGTCAAGGCCGTCGCCGGACATGCCCGGCGCATGGTGACGGTGTGCACCGGCGCGTTCCTGGCCGCCCAGGCGGGGCTGCTGGACGGGCAGCGGGTGACCACCCACTGGGCCTTCGCCGAGCGGTTGGCGAGCGAGTTCCCCGCCATCGAGGTCGACGCCGACCCGATCTTCGTCCGGAGCTCCGAGACCGTGTGGACCGCGGCGGGGGTCACGGCGGGCATCGACGTTGCGCTCGCGCTGATCGAGGAGGACCACGGCACCGAGGTCGCGCAGACGGTGGCTCGTTGGCTCGTGCTGCATCTGCGCCGCCCCGGCGGGCAGACGCAGTTCGCGGCGCCGGTGTGGATGCCGCGGGCCCGCCGGGACTCGATCCGCGAGGTGCAGGAGACCATCGAGGCCGAGCCGGGCGGTTCGCACAGCGTCGACGACCTGGCCCGCCGGGCGGCGATGAGCCCGCGCCACTTCACCCGGGTGTTCACCGCCGAAATCGGCGAGGCGCCCGGCCAGTACGTCGAGCGCATCCGCACCGAGGCCGCGCGCCGGCAGTTGGAGGAGACCGACGACACCGTCGTCGCGATCGCCGCCCGATGCGGCTTCGGAACCGCAGAGACGATGCGCCGCAATTTCCTTCGCCGCGTGGGCATTTCGCCCGACCAGTACCGCAAGGCCTTCGCTTAGCCGGAAAGGACGACACTCATGACCCAAATCGCCTTCGTGGCCTACCCAGGATTCACCGCGCTGGACATGATCGGCCCCTACGAGGTGCTGCGCAACCTGCCGGGCGCGCAGGTGCGGTTCGTCTGGCACGAGGCCGGACCGATCACCGCCGACTCCGGCGTGCTGGTCATCGGCGCCACGCACACCCTGGCCGAAACACCCTCTCCCGACGTGATTCTCGTCCCCGGAGGTCCCTCGACCCCGGTCCATGCCCGCGATGACGCGCTGCTCGACTGGCTGCGCCGCGCGCACCGCACCGCGCGCTGGACGGCGTCGGTGTGCTCGGGCTCGGTCATCCTGGCCGCCGCGGGCCTGCTCGACGGGCGGCGGGCGACGTCGCACTGGCTGACGATTCCCGCGCTGAAGGCCTTCGGCGCCATCCCCGTGGCCGACGAACGGATCGTGCACCAGGACGACATCGTCACCAGCGCGGGTGTGTCCGCCGGCCTCGACCTCGCGCTGTGGCTGGCCGGACAGATCGGTGGCGAAAACCGCGCCAAGGCAATCCAACTCGCGCTCGAATACGACCCGCAGCCGCCGTTCGACTCGGGCCACATGTCGAAGGCGTCGGCGACCACGAAGGCCGCGGCGACGGCGCTGCTGTCCAAGGACAGCGTGAAGCCCGCCAACGTCAAGGCCACGACGTTGCTGGCCTGGGAGCAGGCGCTGGGTAGGGTCCGGTCGCGGCGGCGCAGGCGCCAGCCGGTTCGTTTCCCCGCCTAGCACCGCCGACTGCGCGCCCTGAGCTTCACGCGTCAGGCGCAGGTTCGGCAGGAGCCGGCAAGGGAAACAGGCGCCGGAACCTCTCCACGACGGCGCGGTCGCCGACGATGCGTAGCGACCCGTCCTCGACCATCGCGTCGAGCCCATTGTCGGTGCGGAGCAGCGACAGGAGCGTGGCCTGATCGGTTACCAGGGTGGCGTCCGGGTGATCGTCCTCGCCGCGCGTGAGGCTGAGCTCGCCGCCGGTGATGCGGAGCCGAAAGGGTTGACCGCTCAGATGGATTGCGATTGTCGCGTCCAATCCGGCTGCGGCTCGTCGGTCGAAAAGGGCTGTCAGGGAAAGCATCAGGGAGTCGACGCTCAGCGGAGCGTCGTAAGGCATGGACGGTGAGCGGCTGGCCCAGCGGGCCAGCCCGAGCACGGTCGGCGCCAATTCGGCCCCCCACGGCGTCAATTCGTAGACCCAGGACGCGCTGGGCGGGTTGAGCCGACGCCGGAGCACGACCTGCGCGTCGGTGAGCTCGCGCAATCGCTGGGTAAGCATGTCCGGACTGGCGCCGGGCAAGCCGGCCAGCAGATCCGTGAAACGTTTTGGGCCGAGCAGCAGCTCGCGAACCACCAACAACGCCCAACGCTCACCGACCAAATCCAGCGCGTGGGCCACCGCGCACCCGGTGTCGTACCTGCGTTTCCCTGCCATGAACGGCAGTCTACCAGTGCTAATTGGATTAGCCAAGTTCATACTTGGAAATTCCAAGTAGTCGGGTTAGCATCGAACGCGTCCACCCGGACGACCATCAAGGAGAGAGAGTCATGCCCGTATTCACCGTTGACGCACCGATCGGTGCGCCACCGAACGCCAAGCAAAAAATGCTGAAGGAGATCACCGATGCGCTCGATGAGGCCTATCCCATCCCCGATACCCGCGGATGGCTGCGGGAGTACTCGGCTGACAACGTGTCCCAAGATGGTCGCGTGCGAGCCGAGCCGATCCGACCGGTGGTTTCCTTGGAAGCGCCCGAACTGGCGAACCTCGACGCCAAGAGGAAGTTGGTGCAAAAGATCGAGTCGGCCGTCGGCGCGGCCTACGACGGGATCGCCAACATCGACGAAGTTCTCGTGTTGATCAATCACTACCCGTTACGCGACGTCGGCTGGCGGGGCAGCCTTCAATCCGACAAGCCGGAAATCGTTGAAGCGGTCGCCGCGCTGAACCGCTGAGATCCCGCACAACAGCGGACTCGCCGATCGGCTTGGACCGGGGTGCAGACGCGGTGCTCTGGTCCAAGCCGGTACGGTGCGCGGGGACGCCGGTCGGCGTCAGCTTTTCGAAATGCTTTGGCGCGCAGTATGGTTGGAGCTTAGGACGGCAGACGTTAAGCGTTGGGCTGCAGGATCTCGGTCGTGGCGAGCTGCCCGCCGGCCTGCATCCACGCCGCGACGACACCGGGCGCATCACGGTCGGGGTTGTAGATGTCCTCCTCGCTGGAGAACAGGCCGTTCCCGGCATAGACCAGCCGGGTCCAGTTGGGGAACCAGAACGGTTCGCCGTCCGGATCGGTGGGATGGTCCAGCAGGTTCTTGATCATGACGACGACGGCGTCGTTGTCCTCATCGTGGGCGATCCAGTCGTTGGGAAAGCGCATGTGCGGAAACGGCGCCATCACCGCGACGATCCAGTCCCGGACCGCCTCGCGCCCGTGGAAGACGCCGTAGTGATGCTCGGTGTAGACGACGTCTTCGGTGAACAGATCCGCGAAGGGACGCCAGTCGCCCGACGCGCTGCACCCCTCGACGACCTTGGTGTAGTTCTCGACGGCTTTGTCGATTTCTGCCCTGGTGAATTTGCCCATAGCGGACACACTAGAACGTGTTTCGGTTTCGGGTTGCCCGTTGCGAATAGGGTTATCGAATGAACGTGTGGGACCTGTTCGACTTGCGCGGCAAGCGCGCGTTGGTGACCGGGGCGTCAAGCGGCATCGGCAAGAAGGTGGCCCAGGCGTATCTGCAAGCCGGCGCCCAGGTGGCCCTTGCGGCACGGAATTTCGAAGCCTTACAACGCGTCGCCGCCGAGCTGGCCGCGGACGGGGAGGGCAACGTGGTGCCGATCCGTTGCGACGTGACCCAACCGGACCAGGTGGGCACCATGGTGGACCGGGTGACCGCGGAGTTGGGCGGCATCGACGTCGCCGTGTGCAACGCCGGGATCATCGCCGTCACCCCGATGCTGGAGATGTCGCCGGAGGAGTTCCAGCGCATCCAGGACACCAACGTGACCGGAGTCTTTCTCACCGCCCAGGCGGCGGCCCGGGCGATGGTCCGCCAGGGACACGGTGGCGCCATCATCACCACCGCCTCGATGTCCGGCCACATCATCAACGTCCCGCAGCAGGTCGGCCACTACTGCGCCTCCAAGGCGGCGGTCATCCACCTGACCAAGGCGATGGCAGTCGAATTCGCGCCCCACAACATTCGGCTCAACAGCGTCAGCCCCGGCTACATCCTCACCGAGCTCGTCGAGCCCCTCGAGGAGTATCACCGCCTGTGGGAGCCGAAGATTCCGCTCGGCCGCATCGGCCGGCCCGAGGAACTCACCGGCCTCTACCTGTACCTGGCCAGCGAGGCGTCCAGCTACATGACCGGTTCGGACCTCGTGATCGACGGCGGATACAGCTGCCCGTAGCGCTTCGTCACCGCTCGATCTCGCCGGAGATCCCGCGTTCGATCTTCGCCTGCGCAGTGGACGGCAGCACCAAAATGCCGTCGAGTTCGCTGCGGGCAACCTCGTAGGCGCGCTGACGTTCGTGCGCCGCCGCCGCGGGGTCGGCGGCCACCCGAAGCAGGCTCTGGGCGCGGGCAATCCGTTGCTGATCCGCTTGGGAAAAATCGTTGCGGCGTCGGCGCATCGCTTCGGCCTCCGCGGCGTTGAACGCGGTCGCGTAATCCTCGACGGCGGCCATGTATTGGGCGGCGGCGTCCCGATCGTCGAGCAGGTCTTCGGCCTTGGCGGGCCGCAGGAAGTCGGCGCGGAGTTTAGCCTTGTGGAACGCGACCGTCAGCGCATCGCGCATGTCGGTCATGAGCGGAAAGTCCAGCAGCTTGGCGACGTCGAGTTCGTACTCGAGCCAACGATCATCGGTGCGGTTGTGCTCGTCGAGGACGCGCCGGATCGCGCGCCACTGGGCCGCGTGGTTGTTGGCGGAGGCGCCGCCGGCGGGCGCGTCGGGCAGTGGCGCCCGGTCGGCTTCCCGCGGCTGCTCGCCGGCGCGCCGCCGATAGGCGCCGAACGCGCGCGCCGCGGCCACGATCGCGCCCGTCAGCGGCAGGATCACGATCAGCAGCTCCGCCAACCGGAATAGCAAGCCCACATGGCCAGGATGCCATCAGGACGGTCGGTGTTCGGTCACTCTGCGGGCGCACCCGCCGCCGAGCGTGGGGACTACGGACGAATCCGGTGCGGTTCGCGTCCCTGGGGCCCACACTCGACGCCGCACGAATCCGGTCAACTCTGTGGGCGCGCCCCGAGCACATCGCGAAACAACGCCTGCCGCAACGCGAGTTCACGGGGGTCGCTCCACAGGTGAAACCCGAGCCGGTTCATGACGTAGGCGAAGCCGATGCCGGTGTCGGGGTCCGCACATCCGAAGGAGCCTCCGAAGCCGGGGGTGCCGAAGGCCTTGTCCGATGAACCGAATGTGAAGTGCGGCACCGGCTTACAGAAGCCGAGCGAATACGCCGCGTCTACGTGCATCACCTTGTCGCGCACGCCCTGACTCGGCGAGATCGCCGGCGCCGCCAGGGACTCGAGCGTGGCGGCGCTCAGCCCCACCTCGGCGCCGCCGGCGGCGGCGCTGCCGTACATGCGCGCGACCGATCTGGCGGTTCCGATGCCGTTGACCGACGGGATCTCGACCGCCCGGACGTCGTCGCGGTTGTAGTCGCCGTTGAACGCGTTGACCCCTCGTGGGACCCCGACGGTGCGTGCCGTCAGGCCGACGGGATTGAGCGAGGCGCCGACGAACCCGGGGGGCATCACGCCCAGGTGCAGAAGTGTTTCCGCCCGCACCCAATTGTGGACGTGGGCGACTCGCGTGCGGTCGACCGAGTCCGGCAGGCCGATGTGCAGGTCGAGTCCTGACGGCGTGACGATCTCGTCGGCCAGGAATCGGCCCAGGGTGCGGCCGGCGGGGTCGGTGCGGCGGATCAACTCGGATTCGTACCAGCCCAGCGTGATCGCGTGGTATCCGTGCCGGGTGCCCGGTCGCCACGCCGGCGTCTGGGCGGCCAGGATCGGCGACAGCCGCTCCGGGTCGGCCACGTCGGCCAGCGTCGGCTTCGGTTTGAGCGCACACAGTCCGGCCTGATGTCCCAGCAGTTGGCGGACCGTGACATCCGCCTTTCCCGATTGGGCGAATTCCGGCCAGTAATCGGCGACCTTGGCGTCATAGGAGATGAGTCCGCGGGACACCGCCACCGCCACGACGAGGGCGGCCACCCCTTTGGTCGTGGAGAACATGTTCACCATCGTGTCGGGCCGCCACGGATCCTTGGTCAGTCCGTTCCGGTACCCGCCCCACAGGTCGACCACCTTGGCGCCGTCGCGGTAGACGGCGACGGCCGCGCCGACTTCCGCGCCGCCGCGAAGAGTCGCGCGGAAAGCGTCGGCCACCTTGCCGTAGCCGGCATCCACGTCGCCGCCGATCAAGTCCGGCGACACCGTCATCTTGAGAACCATCTGGCGCCTCCGAGTGGAGATTAGCCAGCCGGGTGCGCACGCGGGGCCGGTTTGGGCGCCCCGGTCAGTGGGCGCTTAGGCCGCCGCCGAGGTATTCGGCGCGGCATGCCCGACGGGCCAGTTTGCCGCTGGTGGTCCGCGGGATGGCGCCGGCCGGCAGCAGGCGCACGTCCGAGACCGTCAGGCCGTGTCGCCGCGAGACCGCCTCGTGGATCGCCTCGATCGCCGGCTGTGGGTCCTGACGGCTGGTGCCGGCGGCACGTTCGGCGACGACGACGAGCCGGTCGGCACCCGGGTTGTTTTCGGCCGGTACGGAAAACGCCGTCACGTATCCGCGCCGAATCATCGGGGACGCTTCGGCGACGGTGGCCTCGATGTCGTGCGGATAGTGGTTGCGGCCCTCGATCGTGATGAGGTCCGCCATCCGCCCCGTCACGTACAGCTCGCCGTCGAGGTACACGCCCAGATCGCCGGTGCGCAACCACGAGCGTTGGAGATCGGCGCTGTGAGCATGGCTGCCGTCGGTCAGTCGCGATCGCAGTTCGGCGCCGAACGCCAGCCGAGTCGCCTCGGGCAGGCCCCAGTATCCGCGACCAATGTTGTTGCCCTGCAACCAGATTTCGCCCACCTGACCGTCGGGCAATTCGGCTGCTTTGCCGGGGTCGACGATCACGGCCCATTCGCTGCGTGCCACCTGGCCACAGGACACCTGAGCGACGGCGTTGGGAGCGTCCGCGGGAACGCGGACCGCGTGCCCGGCGCCCAGTTGTTCGCGGTCGAAGTACACCGCCGTCGCTTCCGCCGTTGGGGCGATGGTCGCGACGAGCAGCGTCCCCTCGGCGATGCCGTAGGACGGTTTGAACGCGGTGCGGGGCAACCCGTATGGCGCGAACGCCTTGTTGAAGGTCCTGATCGCGTCGATGCTGACCGGTTCGGAGCCGATGATCATCACCACGTTGCGCAGATCGATGTCCTCGCCGCCGGTGGGCAGGCCGCGCTGTGCCGCCCACTCGTAGGCGAAGTTCGGCGCGGCGGTGACGACGTTGCCCTGCCGCGAGCCGTCGGACAGCGCCTGGATCCACCGCAATGGCCGGCGCACGAACGCGGCCGGAGACATCAGCGTGGAATGGCCGCCGTAGACGGCGGGAAAGCCGATCATCGACAAACCCATGTCGTGGTAGAGCGGTAACCAGCTGACGCCGTGGGTGTTTCGGTCCAAGAGGTCGATCGACAGGATCATCTGCACCAGGTTGGTGCCGACGGCGCGGTGGCTGATCTCCACGCCGACCGGCGGCCGGGTGGATCCCGACGTGTACTGCAGGTGCGACACGTCGTCCATGCCGAGCTCGGTCGCCTCGAACGACTCGCCGGCCGAATCGGGGATCTGGTCGATGGCGATCACTTCCGCCCGGCCCAGGTGGGGGTGGTCGGCCAGGAATTTCGCGACCGCGCCGTGCGCGGCGGTGGTCGTGAGCAGGGCCGTGGGCTCCGAGTCGCGCAACGCGGTATCCAGGCGCTCGGCGTGCCCGGGCAATTCCGGGGCGAACAGCGGGACCGCGATGGCTCCGGCCTTGACGGCCGCGTAGAACCCGGCGACGTAGTCGATGCCCTGCGGCGCGAGGACCGCGACGCGCTCGCCACGGCTCGCGACTTGCTGGATGCGCGCGCCGATGGCTTCCAGCCGGACACCGAACTGGGTCCAGGTCACCTCGTCGGCCTTGCCATCCCCCGGGCCGCTGTAATCGAGGTAGCGATAGGCGACGGCGTCACCGACGTTGGCGATGTTGCGGTCGATCAGGGATATCAGGTTGACGCCGGGTGGCAGCGCGATACCCCCGTCGCCGTCCAGGCAGTCCTCGATTCGGAGCAGCCCGGGGACACCGGCGTCGCGCCGGGAACCGTGATCCATGCCGCCAGTCTAGGCAAGCCGATCAGGCGGGCCCTACGCCGACGAATGGGGAAACGCCAAGAGCGGCGGCCGCATTCGCTCATTCCGTGAGGTGTAGGTGGCCCCGTGGCCGGGTCCTGGTCGGGCGGGCGGTAGCCTACCGGCGAGCGGCGTCCAGGGCCATCGAAGGCCGTAGGGTTTGCTATCACCAGGAGTTGTCATGTCGGGCCGGAAGTTCTCCTTCGAAATCACCCGTACCAGCAGCGCACCCGCCGAGACGCTGTTTCGGCTCGTCGCTGATGGCGCCAACTGGTCGCAGTGGGCCAAGCCAATCGTGTTGCGCTCGAGTTGGGCCCGCGAGGGCGATCCCGCACCGGGCGGGGTCGGGGCCATCCGCAAGGTGGGCATGTGGCCCGTCTTCGTGCAGGAGGAGACCGTCGCGTACAAACCGGACCGCCGCCACGCCTACAAGCTGGTGGGGCCGCCTACCCCGGCCAAGGACTACGCCGGCGAGGTGGTCTTCACGCCGAATGCGGCCGGCGGCACTAACATCCGCCGGACCGGCTCATTCACCGAGGGCGTTCGCGGAACCGGCCCGGTGATGCGCGCCGCGATGGGCGGGGCGGTGCGGTTCTTCTCCGGCCGCTTGGTGAAGGCGGCCGAGCGCGAGTCGAACGCCGGGCGTTAGTCAGCGCGAAATATGCGGTCCGCGAAGCACACTCGCGCGGCGGTTGGGTCGGTAAGCCGTTACTTGGACTCGACCTCGTCCTGATACTTCTTGGTCATGTGCGCGACCGCATCGAGCTGCGACTGCGCGAGGCTCTCCCGCGCCTGCCCGGCGCGCGCCGCCGCGTCCAGCGTCGGCTGAGCCTGGCCCTGAAAGTGCGGCATCACTTCGGCGGCGAACAATTCGGCGGATCGCCTGGTGGCGGCCGGATTCGCCCACTCGTGACCCATCTGCAGCATGCAACCGAACCCGCCGGACTGATCCCACAGCCTTTGCACCTGCTCGCGCGCCCGCTCGGGCGTGCCGATCACGCCCGCGCCGTTGTCGTTGATGACGTCGATCATCTCGTCGAGCTGTTCTCCCGGCATCGTCATCTGCGGGAACGCGGCCACCTTCTGGAAGTACCGGAACCACGGCTCGATGCCGAACTTGACCTCTTCGCGGGCCTGCTTTTCTGTCTCGGCGAGATGGAACAGGCCGACCAGGCTCCAGTTGCGGCGATCGACCTGCGCGCCGAAGGTCGCCGCGCGCTCCTCGACGATGTCCCAGTGGTACGACAGCGCGTTGAAGCCCTCGACGGTCAGCGTCGCCCCGATGGACAGCAGCCCGATGCCGTGCTTGCCGGCCAGCCGCGCCCCCGTCGGCGACGCGACCGCGGCGACCGACAGCGGGATCCCGCCATCGGAGTACGGGGCGAGCTGCAACCTGGCGTCGAACAGCTGATGGGTTGCCGTTTTGGCGCTGACCGTCTCCCCCGCCAGCAGCCGCACGACGATGTCGAGGTTCGTTTCCAGCAACTCGCGCGTGTCGGTGGGGGTGAGTCCGATCATCGACGAGTCGCTGGGCAGCGAGCCCGGCCCGACACCGCCGATGATGCGGCCGTGGGTGAGATGGTCCAGCAGCATCAGCCGATCCGCGACCCACAGCGGATTGTGATACGAGAGCGAAATCACCCCGGTGCCGAACCGGATTCGCTTTGCACGTTCGGCGGCGGCGGCGATGAAAATCTCCGGGGAGCTGATGATTTCGCTTCCGGCGGAATGGTGCTCGCCTAACCAGACTTCGTCAAAGCCAAGGGCGTCGAGATGCTCGATGAACGCGAGATCACGCTGCAGGGCCAGCGTCGGATTGGTGCCCGCGCGATGAAAGGGGGCGATGAAGTATCCAAACCTGAGCTTGCCCATGGGATCCCTTTGCAGTCGAGTCCCCCGAACCATAGCTCAACGGGCGCTGCGGGAAGCCAGAAAAAACCCGAGAGTTATCAGCCGGTGGGGCCAGGTAACCATGGCCCCACCGGCTAGCGAAACAAGTCTGGGACTTCGAACTAGAACGGGCTCAACGCCAGTGGCTGATCACGGGTAGCCGCCGCAGACGTTGCCGACGCACCCGCCGCCACCGCCCGGGCCACCGCCGCCACCGCCGACGCCGGGGATGCTGCCGCCGCCGCCACCGGGACCGCCGCCGCCGGTCGGGCCGCCGGGGACGCTGCCGCCGCCGCCACCGGGACCGCCGCCGCCGGTCGGGCCGCCGGGCACGCTGCCGCCGCCGCCACCGGGGCCACCGCCCCCGGTCGGGCCGCCGGGCACGTTGCCGCCGCCGCCTTCACCGGGCGCAGTGGAGGGCGCGACGCTCGACGAGGGCGTGGTCGTCGGGGTGGTGGTGCTGCTCGGGCCCTCTTTATGACCGCCGCCGCAGCCGACCGCCAGTACGAGCATGGCCGCGCCGCCGAAAAGGGCGACCGTTGTCCTCGGTCCAGATCCCATCAGATCCCCCAATCTCCACTTGCGCCACACCGCGGCGCCCACTGTTTGTTACCCAGGGGCGTCGGCGCGCAAACTACTTCCGGCGCCGAGATTGCGACGGGAAAAGGATGGCCGTCACGCGGGTGGGCGTGGCCGGCCGGGAAAGTGGAGCGTGCGCGATCCCGTGGAGCGGAGCCGCAGCGGCACAAGGGAATCTGGCGAACGCGGGAACATGACCATCGAGGCTTTTAAAAGCCGATGGCCCATCTCGGGCCTATGGACCATCGGCGAAACAAATCGTATCCGGGTGCGGGCCTTCCCGTGGGCGAAATGTCTGACTCGTAAATTAGAAAATTCCTTATATTCACTAAGTAGACCGTCTTCCGATCGGGCGTGGGCCGCGCGCAAGCCTGTGACCAGGGCCGCAGCCGAAACCGCGGCTACCCCTCCTTGGTGATCAGCTTGCGCAGCGCCACGCGGTCGGGCTTAAGCAGTTCGGCGATGCGGGGCTGATTCACCTCGGCGACGATGATCTCGCCGACCTCCTGGTAGACCTCGCTGAAGATGCCGTGGGATTTCATCTTCGAGGTCTGATACAGGTTGTCCTCGGTCGGCGTCACATAGATCACCCCGTCGGCCTTGAAGCGGTGCACCAGCCAGAGGTGGATCAAGGTCATCAGCCGCTTCTGCCGGAGCTTCTCCGCGAAGGTGTTCTGGTCGCGCACCTGAAGGATGCTGCGGCCGTGCCGGTCCTTGATCGGGTCGACGACCACGTTGGCCAGCTGCTCGTCGTCGTTCCCGTAGATGCCGAGTTCGAGCACGTCCGAGCCGGCCCGGCGGGGCCGCAGTTGCACCCGCAGTTTCTCGCCGAGGTCGTAGTTCTCGCTCCACATCGCCAGCCACTCCTCGAGCAGCTTCTTCGGCACCTCGGTCTGCA
This sequence comes from Mycobacterium paraintracellulare, assembly GCF_000276825.1. Classification (NCBI taxonomy): domain Bacteria; kingdom Bacillati; phylum Actinomycetota; class Actinomycetes; order Mycobacteriales; family Mycobacteriaceae; genus Mycobacterium; species Mycobacterium paraintracellulare. The sequence continues at coordinate 2,613,119 of NC_016948.1, forward strand.
CCAGGTGCTGGTGCTGGGTCGAGCCTTCGCCCATCGACTTGGTGGTGGCGGTGCGGCCCGAGGAGGCCGTGAGCGCGGCGTCACTGCGCGGTCCCCCGACGAGGGTTTGCGGTGTGCGGTAAGGAGATTCGACCAGGCGCATCTTGCGCTGCAGGCGGGCCAGCGCCAGCATGCCGTCCTGTTGCAGCGAGGTGGCGAACTCCTCGGCGGCGACGCCGTCGATCTGGTGTCCGCCGTAGGTGATGAAGTTGAAGACGAAACCCATCTTGCCCAGTTCCTCGGGGAACTGCTTCATCTGCTCGTCGGTCATGCCGGTGGTGTCCCAGTTGAACGACGGGGACAGGTTGTAGGCCAGCATCTGGTCGGGGAACTTGGCGTGGATGGCGTCGGCGAACTGCCGGGCGTCGTCCAGGTCGGCGGTCTTGGTCTCCATCCACAAGAGGTCGGCGAACGGCGCGGCCGCCAGCGATTTGGCGATGGCGTACGGGATGCCGCCGCGGATCTGGTAGTAGCCCTCGGGCGTCTTCGAGAGTTCGCAGTCCCAACCGGGGTCGACGCCCAACTCCTTCGCCTTGGCCCTGGCCGAGTAGAGCGAGGCGGTCGCGGCGAACTCTCGCCACTCCTCGGCGCTCATATCGGCCGGTTCGCCCTCGCTGGCGGCGAACGCGAGCACATCGGCGACGGCCTCGCCGTAGGTCATCAGGCCGGCGTCGTCCTCCCAGGCCGCCACGAACCGCGACTCGACTTGGTCGAACAGGTCGTCGATCGACTGTTGACCGTCCTCGCGCCAGGCGTTGACGGCGTCGGAGACCAGGCCCTGGATCCCTTGGCGCTCAAGCCAAGCTGTGGCCTCGGCGTACTCCCCTTCGGGCAGCGCGTACAGCAGGTGGCCGTTGAGGTCTTTGACGCCCAGCTCGTAGAAGCGACGCACCAACGCCAGGAAGCACGACTTGTACGACGGGATCTTGAGGTTGGTGGCTCCGAGCAGGAACGGCTGGTCACGCTCGTCGGCCCGGCTGTCCAGCAGGTTGGCGGCCTCGGCGTCGGTGCGCGCGACGATGATGCCCGGCACCTTCATGATGTCGAGCTGGAAGCGCGCGGTGTTGAGCCGTTTGATCTGTTCGTCGGACGGCACTAACACCTTGCCGCCCTGATGGCCGCACTTCTTGGTGCCGGGGCGCTGGTCCTCGATGTGGTAGCCGGGCACGCCGACCTCGACGAACCGGCGGATCAGGTTGCGCACGTGCGGGTCACCGCCGTGGCCGGTATCAGCGTCGGCGATGATGAACGGCCGGTAGTCGTAGACCGGGGCCGCGGCGCGCTGCTTTTCGCTCATCTGCAGGCGCTGGTATTGCTGGTTGCGGTCGGCGGTCAGCAGGGCGCGCACCAGCACCGCGGCGTCGTCGGGCACCTGGCTTAGCGGGTAGCTGGCGAGGTCGGGTCCGGGATCTTCGGTGGTGGACCCCTTGGCCGAGGTGGCCCAGCCGCCCAGATAGATCCCCTCGATGCCCATCCGCTTCATCGCGACCGCCTGGCCGGGCGAGTACGGGCCGAACGTCGTGATGCTCTTCTTCTGGGCGAACAGCTCGCGCAACCGCTCGTAGAAGGCCGCCGCCGCGTTTCGTGCCACGGTGTAGTCGGTCGGGATGGTGCCGCGCTGCTCGGCTACCTGGCGGGCCGTGTACAGGCGGGTGATCCGGGAAAAGCGCGGATCGTCGAAGTATTGCTGCGTGGCAGCGACCTCGTCGTCGAACGATGGCCGGACTTGTGTGTCCTTGTCGATGATCGCCATGTCTTACGCCCCTCTCCGGCACGACTCCACTGAACGTGAGTCTATCCCCGCGAAGGGCGGTTCAATCAGGAGTCGAAAGACTCGGCTGAAACGGTTGCAAAACTACTGGGGCACAGCGCATTTCGATGGTCCACCGATCACGGGACGCCTCCGCGCCGGGCAAGCCAGTCCCGCTGACGGGCCACGAATGCGGCGTCGACGACCTTGCCGTGGCCCGGGACGTAGATGGCGTCGGGTCCGCCGACGGCGAGCAGTCGCCCGAGGGTGGCCGGCCAGGCCGCCACGTCGGAATCGGCGTCGATCGCCGGGTCGGCGGACTCCTCGACCAGGTCACCTGTGAACACCACCATCCTGTCGCCGGCGTTGGTCGCGGGCGCGATCACCACCAGGTCGGAGGCGGTGTGGCCGCGCCCGAGGTGCGTGATCGTCACCGTCCGATCCCCCAGATCGACGCTGGCGTCGTAGACCCCACGGCGCGGAGGGCGTAGCGCGGCGATCGCCGCGTCCACCTCAGTGGCGTCGGCGCCGTACCGCAGCGCCTCGGCGCGGATCTGGTCGGTCGCCGATCGGAGGTGCCCGACGACCTCGGGCGCGCAGTAGATCTTCGCGCGGCCGAAGAACGATGAGCCCAGGACGTGGTCGAAGTGCTTGTGCGTCAACACGATATGGCTCACCGGCCGCCCGGCAAGCCGTCGGACGTCGGCGTCGATGGCGGCGGCCTCGGCCAGCGTGGTACCCGAGTCGACGAGCAGCGTTCCGGTGCGGCCGCGCACCAGGCCGATCGTGACATCGCAGAACGGGAGCCGGCAGCGGTGCACGCCGCCGGACAGCGTTTCCCAGCCGAAATGCACACCAGCAACGTAGCGGCCACGCGTGGGCTGCGCCGGCGGTGCGCCGGGACGATGTGTCGGAAATAGTTGACATGTCGGGATTGTCCGACATATGTTGTCGACCGTGACTGGCGTCGATCGCGTCTTTCTCGCCTTGGCCAACCCGGTGCGGCGTGAACTGCTGGAGATCCTGTTCCGGCAACCATTGTCGGCCGGGGAGCTCAGCGAGCGGTTCGAACTCAGCCGGCCCGCGGTCGCCGAGCATCTCAAGGTGTTGCGTGACGCGAGGCTGGTGGCCGACGAGCCGCGTGGGCGCCATCGGATCTATCACCTGACCGCGGAGCCCCTGGCGGAGCTGGGTGAGTGGCTTCATCCGTTCGAGAAGTTCTGGCGTGCCCGGCTTGCCCGGCTCGCCGAGGTGGCAGAGGAGCTGGAATGACCGCAACGTCACGGTTCGCGACGATCCGGGTGGATCAATTCGTCGCGGCGCCACCGGAGAAGGTGTGGCGGTTGCTCACCGAACCCGCCCTGATGAAACTCTGGTGGGCCGAGGGGCAGGTGGCCGCGGTGGTGGGACACACGTTCACGCTCGACATGCCGGGCTATGGCCAGCAGCCGTGCACGGTGCTCGAGGTCGACGCGCCGCACCGCTTCGTCTACACGTTCACCGCGGCCTGGACGCTGACTTGGCGGCTGGAAGCCGAAGGCGACGGCACGCGAGTGTTCTTGGAGCACAGCGGCTTTGACCTCGACGACGGCCGCATGGCGCAGGCCTTCGAACGCATGGGACCCGGCTGGCGCGACGTGGTCCTCCCCCGGCTCACGCGGGTTGTCGCTCACGTGAGCCCCTAGGGTTTCGAGCGACGTCGCACCGGCTATCTCCCCGAGATGGCTATCACCGATTCCCGCGAAGTCGTCATCGAAGCGACGCCCGACGAAATCCTGGATGTGCTGTTCGACCTCGAGTCGTTGACCGAATGGTCGTCGGCGCACAAAAAGGTCGAGGTGCTCGAGCGGGACGACCAAAACCATCCGACCCGATCCAGACAGGTGGTCAAACTCGTCGGCGTCAGCGACGAACAGGAGCTCGCCTACACCGTTCACGACGATGGCGTCGGCTGGACCCTGATCAGCTCCAAACAGCAACGCGCTCAGGAGGGCCGGTACACGTTGACTCCCGAGGGGGACTCCACCCGGGTCCGCTTCGACCTCACCGTCGACCTGGTGGCGCCCGTTCCCGGATTCCTGGTCAAGAGGGGTGCCAAAACCCTCATGGACACGGCCACCGAGGGATTGCGCAAGCGGGTACTGGAAGTCGAGAAGCGCGCCAAGTAGCCGCGGCCCTCACCCCGAAACGGGTGCTTTCGCGGCGCGCCCGCGCGGGTCAGACTGTTTTCATGGACTCGTCGCACGTGTTTCGCCGAACCGCAGCGCTCATCGGAGCAGCGGTGCTGCTGGGGCCGCTGACCGGCTGCGGCGGAACTGGGGATAGCCACCCGACGTCGTCTCCGGCGCCGAAGGTCACGACGCTGGGCAAGACGGCGCCGAAGGCGCCCGCCGGAGGCTCATTGACGATCAGCAGCCCGGCCTTCGCCGACGGTGCGCCGATTCCGGTGCAGTACACCTGCAAGGGCGCCGACGTCGCACCGCCGTTGGTGTGGTCGGCGCCGCTGGGTGCGGCCCTCGTCGTCGACGATCCCGACGCCCCGGCCGGGTTGTACGTCCACTGGGTGGTGATCGGAATCGCCCCCGGGCCCGGCAGCACGGCCGAGGGCCAAACCCCAGCCGGCGCAACCACTCTGCCGAACACGGCCGGCCAGTCGGCGTATCAGGGTCCCTGTCCCCCGAACGGAACAGGCACGCATCGTTACCGGTTCACCCTCTATCAGCTTCCCAATGACTACCAGCTGCCCGGCGGCCTGGCGGGCGTGCAGGCCGCGCAGACGATCGCCGGCGCCGCGACCGCGCAGGCGCAGCTCGTCGGGGCGTTCGGCGGCTGATCGGCTCGCCTCAGGACGCGTCGTCGAGCACCTGGTAGCCGGCGTTGTACCCCGGGGTGAAGGTGATGCCCGGTCCGCCATGGCAGCCGGCGCCGGCGAGGTAGAGACCGTCGATCGGAATGGGTAGATCGAGGAAGCCGCGCGGTCCGGGTCGGTTGGGCCCCATCAGGTCTGGGTGCAAAAGCCCGTGGCAGAAGTCGCCGTCGGGCGCACCGAACATAGTGTTCATGTGGTAAGGCGCGAACGTGATGTGGCGTATCACGATGTCCTTGAAGTTCGGTGCCAACCTGGTGATCTTGTCGATAACCCGTTGCGCCATCTCATTTTTGAGGCGCCCGTGCTGACCGCGGTCGGATTCGACCGGAAACGCGTAGGCGAACGCGCTCGCCGCGTGCTTGCCCGGCGGCGCCATGGCGGGGTCGTGGACCGACGGGATCTGCATGCCCATCGACGGATCGTCCGGGACGATGCCCCGCCGGCAGTTCTCCCAGTGCAGCTGTTGGGATTCGGGCGACCCGAAGATGCCGATGGACTGTTGCATGCCGTCGTCGTTGAGAAACTCGTACGGTGGGGCGAATTCGGGCAGCCCGTCCAGGGCGAAGTGGATCTGCACGAACGAGGCGCGGTGGTCGCGGCCGGATACCCGCGAGACGAGCTCCGCGGGAACGTGTTCTGGTGCGATGAGGTCGGTGAGGGTGACATCGGGTGACAGGTTGGACACCACGATCGGCGCCGAAATCGTCGACCCGTCGCGCAGCCGCACGCCGGTCACCTTCTGCCGGTCGACGAGGATCTGCTCGGCCTTGGTGCGGAAGCGGATCTCGCCGCCGTGGGAGACGAAGAGCTCGCGTAGGTGCTCGGTGAGGGCGCCGATGCCGCCCTTGAGCTTGGTCATCATCGCGGTGCTGCCGTCGGGCACCGCCAGCGCGAACGCCAAACATGTTGCGCTGCCCGGTGTATACGGACCGCGGTAGGTCGAGTTGACGGCCAGGAACGCCAGCATCCCGCGCATGACCGCGTGCTTTTCCCGGTCGGGCAGATAGCGGTCGATCACGTCCATCGCCGAGCCGAAGAGCATGTCGTGAATGGCACGGCGTTCGGCGTCGTTGGTCGCGCAGGCATACATTTCGTCCAGGGTCTTCGGCCGTTGGCGGACGTCGAAGCGGCCGAGCGCCTTCGCCGGTGCCTGGCTCCACCCGATCAGTTCGGCCATGCCCGTGACGGCCTCGACTCCGTGTTTCTCGCCCAGATGCGTCATCAGTCGCATCGGGTCGCGATAGAAGATCATCGGCTCTTCGCCGTGGTCGCCGATGTTTGTCGACATCACCTCGGGCTCCACCGCCGGCAGCGTGTCGAGGCCGAGGTCTTTGGTGAGCTGGCTTGCCATCGGGAACTGCACCGACCCGGCGATCTCGTATCGGAAGCCGTCGATCAATTCGACCGTCGCGGCCATGCCGCCCGCATAAGTGTTGGCCTCCAGGCACACGGTGCGCAGTCCCGCGCGTTGCAGGATCGCCGCCGCGGTCAGCCCGTTGTGTCCCGCCCCCACCACGATCGCGTCGTAATGATTTGTGCTCATGGTTCTCGCCTCCGTCGGGTACCCGTGCAGAATATGTCAGTACTGACATAATTGGAAGATGTCAGTAGTGACCACTTCGGCTGGGATACCATCTCCCCTGAGATGACCGCCCCGGGCAACCGTCACGAACAACGACGACGATCGACGCATGAGGCCCTACGTCGCGCGGCGTTGAAGAGCTTCGCGCGCAAGGGCTTTGCGAATGTCACCGTCACCGAGTTGGCGCGCGAGGCCGGCGTCACCGAGCGCACCTTCTTCCGGCACTTCCCCACCAAGGAAGCCGTCCTTTTCCAGGATTACGAGACGCAGCTGGAATGGCTGGCCGAGGCGCTCGCGCAACGCCCGTCGTCGGAGTCGTTGTTCGATGCGGTGCTGGCGAGTGTTTCGGCGTTCCCGCACGACCTCGAGGTGGTTCGGCAGGCGGCGACGGCGCGCGCGGAGCTGATCAGCGCCGAGCGGATCGCGGGCCACCTGCGAGTGGTGCAGTCCTCGTTCGCCGGCGTGCTCGCCGACTTCGTCAGGAAGCGCAATCCGGATACGGCGGACATCGACCTGGCGGCCGAGGTCGCGGGTTCTGCGCTGGCCGCGGCCTTGGTTGCGGCAGTGGAGAATTGGGGCCGCAAGGGTTGTGCGGGCGACCTCGGCGCAGACGTGGCCGCAAGCCTGGATCTGGTGCGCTCCGGTCTGGCGCGGCTCGCCTGAGCGACCCTGCAGTTCCCGCGCGCTATTCCCCGCCTCGACAAAGCGGCGCGGCACGGCGTAGCGACCGCTTCGAAGACGCGAGTTCATGAGCGATGTGTCGCAGCACGCATCTCACGAGGGATTTCCGCGGGCCTACCGTCTGTTGGAGTAGACGTCGAGATCCACGATCCACTCCGGCGATGGAGGACACATGCCGCTGTTGTACATCGACCTGATCGGGGGCCGCTCTCCGTCGGAGGTTCGGGCGCTGCTGGACGCGATCCACGAGACGGTGGTCGAAGCGTTCGGTGTTCCCGAGCGTGATCGCTATCAGGTGGTCCGCACTCATCCGGCCCACGAGGTCATCGCGCTGGACACCGGTCTCGGCATCGACCGCTCGGCGCGGCAGGTCATCCTGCACGTGGTCAGCAGGCGACGTCCGCGCGAACTCAAGCAGAAGTTCTACGAACTGCTGGCGTCCCGCCTCGCCGACCGGTGCGGACTCGACCCGGCGGACTTGATCGTCTCGGTCACCGAAAACAACGATGAGGACTGGTCTTTCGGCCACGGCCGCGCACAGTTCCTCACCGGTGAGCTGAAGTGAGCGACACCGTGCCGTTGCGGACCCGCCTGACGGAATTCTTCGGTATCGAGCAGCCCGTCCTGCTCGCGCCGATGGCCCTGGTCTCCGGGGGTCGGCTCGCGGCGGCGGTGACCGGGGCGGGCGGCCTGGGCCTGCTCGGCGGGGGCTACGGCGATCCCGAATGGCTGCAGCGCGAATTCGACAACGCCGACAGCGCCCGGATCGGTTGCGGGTTCATCACCTGGAGCCTGGCGGGCAACCCGCGGGCGCTCGACATCGCGCTCGCCCACCAACCCGCGGCGATCATGTTGTCCTTCGGCGACTTACGGCCGTTCGCCGATCGCATCCACGCGGCCGGCGTCCCGCTCATCGCTCAGGTGCAAAACCTCGACCAGGCGCGCCGGGCCGTGGACGCCGGGGCGGAGGTCATCGTCGCGCAGGGCAGCGAAGCCGGCGGACATGGAATGAGCGGGCGGACGACGTTCACATTGGTGCCCGAGGTGGTCGATTTCGTGGCCGAACGCTCACCCGACACGCTGGTGGCGGCCGCCGGCGGCGTCGTCGACGGCCGCGGATTGGCGGCCGCGCTGGCGCTGGGCGCCGACGGCGCGGTCGTGGGTAGCAGGTTGTGGGCGTCGCCGGAGGCATTGGTGTCACCGCGTGCGCAGCGGCGGGCCGTCGCGGCCTGTGGCGACGACACCGTGCGCACCCGGGTCTATGACGTTGTGCGCCGCCTCGATTGGCCCGCCGGATACGACGCGCGGGCGCTGGGCAACGCGTTCCTCGCCACCTGGCACGGTCGCGAACCCGAGCTGACGGCCCAGCTACCCCAAGCGGTCGCCGACTACGAAAAAGCCGTTGCCGCAGAGGATTTCGATACCGCGGCGATCCTGACCGGCGAAGGCGTGGGACGCGTTCGCGACGTCCGTCCCGCCGCTGACATCGTCGCCGACATGGTCGCCGAGGCCGCACACATCCTCAATCGGCGGGCGAGGGCCTAGACAGCCGAGCTCGGGGTCTGGTTTGCTCAGCTCGACACCTCAATTTCACGTCGCGATGATGGGCCGCACCTTTAACCACCCCCGCCGACACATCTAAGGATCCCATGGACATCGCCACCGTCGACGAACTGCTGAGCACCACCCGGTCGGTGCGCAAACGGCTCGACCTCACCCGGCCGGTCGGCCGCGACGTGATCCTGGAGTGCATCCAGCTGGCGATGCAGGCGCCCACGGCGAGCAACACGCAGGACTGGCGCTGGCTGGTGATCACGGACCCCGACAAACGCGCGGCCATCGCCGAGATCTACCGCAGCATCGGCGCGCAGTACCTGGCGTACGCGGCCGACAACGCGACGGATCCGCAGACGCAGCGGGTGTACCGGAGCGCGATGAGCTTGACCGAAACGCTCGGGCAAGTCCCGGTGCACGTCATCCCCTGCCTTAACCAGCGCATCGACACCGCGGAACCGGGCATCGCTGCCGCGGCGTGGGCGTCGATCATCCCGGCCGGCTGGAGCTTTCTGCTGGCGCTCCGCTCGCGCGGGCTGGGATCGGTGTGGACGACGATGCACCTGTTCAAGGAGCGCGAGGTGGCCGAGCTGCTGGGCATCCCACCCACCGTCACGCAGGCCGCGCTGTTCCCCGTCGCGTACACGATCGGCACCGACTTCCGGCCGGCCGCACGCCCGCCGGCGGCGACCATCACGTTCTGGGATGGCTGGGGGGAAGGCTGATGCAGTCCTACACCGTGCGATTCCACATCGACGCTCCGCCGCGGAAGGTCTGGCGGGCGCTGCATCCGCCGGCCCCGCCGAACGCCCCGCGCCCCCGGGTGCTCGAATGGCCGACCGGCAGCATGGAAATCCTCAACGAGGGCAACGAGGCCGGTGAGGGCCTGGTCCGCACGTGTGTCTTCGAAGTGCCCAAATACCTGCTCACCGGCGGCCGGGCGCGTTCCTGGGAAACCGTGACCGAAGCCGAGATCGACAAGCTGTCGCGTTACGTGGCCGTCGGCGCGCCGCTGTGGTCGCGCGCCGAGGGGTATCACCAGCTCGAGGAGCAGCCCGACGGCACCACCGTGCTGACGTTCCACGAGACGTATCGCGCCTACAATCCCGTGCTGCGCTTCCTCCTCGAACGCCCGGTCTACGCGAAGATCTCCCGTGACAACCTCGAGACGTACGAGCATGCGCTCGCCCGCGCGGGCCGGGTCCGGCGTCTCGTCTAGCCGTTCTTTGCTGCCGGGTTCATTTCACAACGACATGAATTAGGTACTTGGCCCCGGTACCCTCGATTTCTATGGGTGGAGTAGCTACTGCGGCGCGACTGGCCGCCGCGGGTTTGATGGTCGCGGGGTTGGCCACTTCGACGGTCGTTGCCAGCGCCGATCCGGACGAGACACGGGGGCCCGCCCCGGGCCCGGCCGCGTCGCCGGCACCGGCACCAGCGCCTTCGGCAGCACCCGCACCGGCGGCGTCGCCCGGAGCTTCGCCGGCACCCGCCCCGCCGGGGCCGAAGACCAGCATCGACAAGGACGGCATTTACGCCGTGGGGACCGACATCGTCCCGGGTATCTACAGCTCCGGTGGTCCCGTCGGCAACGGCACGTGCTACTGGAAACGGACCGGAAACCCCGACGGCGCGCTCATCGACAACGCCATGACCAAGAAGGCGCAGGTCGTGCAGATCGACCCGGGTGACAAAGCCTTCAAGACCTCGGGCTGCCAACCCTGGCAGCTGACCCCGGACGCCGTTCCGCCGTCACAAACGCCGCCCGCGGGCGTGCAGGGCACGCTCGGCATCCTCAACGGTCTGTTGGGCGGAAACGCACAGCGGCCCCCGCAACCGTCGCCCGCTCCGCAAGCGCCCGCACCTGCACCGGCGCCGGCCTCGCAAGCGCCGGCGGCCCCGCAAGCCCCGGCGGCCGCGCCCGCAACTCCGGTAGCCCCACAAGCCGCGCATTCCTGATCGGCCCGCCGGCGCCGTGGCCAGTACGCACCAGATCGTCGTGGTAGGGGCTGGCGTCAGCGGGTTGACGTCGGCCATCTGCCTGGCCGAGGCGGGCTGGCCGGTGCGGGTCTGGGCGGACACGATGCCCAAGCGAACGACTTCGGCGGTGGCGGGCGCCGTGTGGGCGCCCCCGCGGCCCGCGGAACGCGCCGGCGATACGCTGCGCTGGACCGAGCACTCTCTAGAGGTGTTCCGTGATCTCGCCCGCGATCCCGACTCGGGTGTGTTGCTGGCGCCGGCGCTGGCCGTCGGCGAGTTGATCGCGACCGAGGCGATGTCATCGGCGGCCGCGCTGATCCCCGACCTGCGGCCCGCCGACCCGGCCGACGTTCCGCCGGGTTTCGGCACCGGATTTCGCGCCACCGTGCCGATGATCGACATGCCGCACTACCTCGACTATCTGACCCGGCGGCTCGCGGCGGCCGGCTGCGAGATCGAAGAACACCCCGTTCGATCCCTGGCCGAGGCCGCCGACACCGCTGACATCGTCGTCAACTGCACTGGTCTCGCCGCGGGCGCGCTCATCGACGACCACACCGTGCGGCCGCTCTTCGGCCAGCACGTGGTGCTGACCAATCCCGGTCTGCAGCAACTGTTTCTGGAATTGAACGACGGCCCCGAGTGGACCTGTTTCTTCCCGCATCCACAACGGGTGGTGTGCGGCGGAATCAGCATCCCCGGTCGCTGGGACACGACCGCGGAACCCGACGTGACCGAACGCATCCTGCAGCGCTGCCGACGAATCGAGCCGCGACTCGGTGACGCCGAGGTGATCGAGGTCATCACCGGACTGCGCCCCGACCGTCCGTCGGTGCGCGTGGAGGCCGAACCGCTCGGGCGGGCGCGTTGCATCCACAACTACGGTCACAGCAGCAACGGCGTCACCCTGTCCTGGGGCTGCGCGCGCGACGTGGTGGCCCTGGCCGGCGGCCGCTGATCTCAGGCGCCGGTGCGGCGAATTATCAAGGACAGCAACCAACTGACGATCGACAAGACGATCGCCGCCCAGATGGCGGTCCACCAAAAGTGGTCGATCTGCAGCCCCCAGTGCGTGGTGTGCTCGGTGATCCACGCCGTGATCCAGAGCATCAGCGCATTGATGACGACATGGAACAGACCGAGCGTCACGATGTAGAGCGGGATCGACAGCATCTGGACGATCGGCTTGATGAATGCGTTGACCAGACCGAAGATCACGGCGACGACGAAGATGATGCCGACCCGTTCCAGCCTCGTGCTACCACCCACGAAACTCAGGCCGTGCACGAAAAGGGTGACGATCCACAACGCAAAGCCGGTCAGCGCGGCGCGCACCAAAAATGGGCCCATGCGCCTAGATCCTGCCATCCGGTCGGCCGGGAAGGTAAGCAAATCGGCGCGGGTGAGTTCTGACCGGGTGACCGGCTTCGTCCGTCGGCTCTCGCGCATACACGCGGGCGCGGTTTCGGATATCGGAAACGGATATTGAATTCCCTTGTGTCACTGTGGTTTCTGTGGTCACAATGCGGGGTTTTGTGTCGGTGGGCCTCGATAGTTTGACGGTATGGGTTCGGGCGGCGTCATCGATCGGGACGCGATCAGCGCGGCCTTCGATGCGCTTGATGCCGCGATCGAGGGCGTGGCGGGGCTGAGTTTTGATGCGCTGGCTCCTCGGGAGTGCCTGGCGTTGTTGGAGCGCTGCGAAAAGACGCGCCGCCGGTTGCCGGTGGCTGAGCATGCGTTGATCAATCACCTGGCCCGCCAAGCCGGCATCGAAGAACTCGGCGGCCCGCTGGATCAGGCGATCGCCGACCGGCTGCGGATCAGCCACACCGAGGCCGGCCGGCGGGTCAAAGACGCCGCCGATCTGGGCCCGCGCCACGGCCTGACCGGTGAACCCTTGCCCCCGGTGTTGGCCGCCACCGCCGCCGCCCAGGCCCGCGGTGAACTCGGCGCCGCCCATGTTGCGGTGATCCGCCGATTCTTTCGTCGCCTGCCGGGCTGGATCGACCCGGTGACCCGCGAGCGCGTCGAGGCCGACCTGGCCGGTCACGCCGCGTATCACCGGCCCGACGAACTCGACGGCCTGGCCCACGTCCTGGAAGATTGCCTCAATCCCGACGGCCTTTTCACCGATGAGGACCGCGCCCGTAGCCGCGGGGTGACCCTGGGCCGCCAACAACCCGACGGCATGTCGGAGTTGCGGGGCCTGATCACCCCCGAACTACGCGCCACGCTGGAAGCCGTGGAAGCCAAACTCGGTGCCCCGGGCATGTGCAACCCGCTCGACGACACCCCGTGCGTGGAGGGCGCGCCCAGCCAAGAGGCCATCGATCGTGATACCCGCTCGGCTGCTCAGCGCGGCCACGATGCCCTGCTGGCCGGGCTGCGTGGGCTGTTGGCCTCCGGGGAGTTGGGTCAGCACAACGGGTTACCGGCCTCCATCATCGTCACCACCACCCTGGCCGAGTTGGAGGCCGCCGCCGGGCGAGCCCTGACCGGCGGGGGCACCATCCTGCCGATGAGTGAGGTGATCCGCCTGGCCCGCCACGCCCACCATTACTTGGCGATTTTCGATAAGGGCAAGGCCCTGGCGCTGTATCACACCAAGCGGCTGGCCTCCCCGGGGCAGCGAATCGTGTTGTACGCCAAGGACCGCGGCTGCACCGCCCCGGGCTGCACCGTGTCGGGTTACTACTGCGAAGTCCACCACACCACCGACTACAGCACCTGCCACAGCACCGACATCAACCAGCTCACCTTCGCCTGCGGCCCGCATCACCGCATGCTCGACCCCGGCGGCTGGAGCACCCGCAAAAACGCCAAGGGCGAGACCGAATGGAAACCCCCACCCCACCTCGAGCGCGGCCAACCCCGCACCAACACCTACCACCACCCCGAAAAACTCCTCCACCACGAACACGACGACGACGAAGCCGACAATCCCGGCGCGGCATAACACTTCGCGATCGCCGCTAGCTCAGATGGCGCCGACCCGCCTCGCCCGGCTGCGCCGCGCTCGCGATCGCCGCTAGGTGCAATGGCGCCGACCCGCGTCGCCCGGCTGCGCCGTGCTCGCGATCGCCGCTAGTTCAGGTTGTAGAAGCGCTGCGCGTTGCGCCCACCGATCTTCTCGCGGGCCTCCTCGCTGATATCGGCGCGAGTGCGCAGGTGCTTGGTGCTTTCTGGCCACTCGCCGTCCCAGTGCGGATAGTCGCTGGCGAACATGATGAAATCGGCGCCCAGCACGTCGATCACCCCGGGCAGAATCGGCTCCTCCGGTTCACACGTCACCCAGATGTTTCCGGCGGCCAGATACTCGTGCGGATCGCGACGCCAGCCGCGCTCCACCCAGTCGCCACGCTTCTCGTAATGCTCGTGCAGCCGATCGATAAAAAACGGAACCCAGCCCGCACCCGCCTCGAGGAAGGCCACCCGCAACTCCGGATGGCGCTCGAAGACGCCGCCGGAAACCATCGCGGTCATCGCCGTCATCTGGTCAAACGGAAAGCTGATGCAGTGCACCTGAATGTAATTCGTGAAACGGTCTACCCCGATCTTGGGCAGATGAATGCCGGGCGCCCCATGCACCCCCAGCGGCATCCCGAGTTCGACGGCGGCGGCATAGAACGGGTCGAGGTCGGGGTGGTCGAGGTTGCGTGTCTTGAGCGCCGGCGGCACCAAAGTCGCCACCAGCCCAAGGTCTTTGGCTTCGGTCATGACATCGATCGCCAGCCGGCCATGTTCTATCGGAGTCACCGCGACGCCGCGGAGCCGCCCGCCCGAAGCGGCGCAGTAATCGGCGATCCACTCGTTGTAGAGGCGAGCGAATCCGGCCGCGAATTCGGGATCCTCGAGACTCGGCGCGCACAGGCCAAGGCTGGGATAGAGCACCATCGTGTCGATGTGATCGCGGTCGGCGTCACCCAGCACGCCTTCGGCCGACCGGCAGTTGATATCGGCCGCGCTACTGATCCCGTGTTCGGGCGGGCAGCCCGCGCCCGGACCGCGGTCCTCGGGGTAGTTGCGTCCTTCGAGGGTCAACCCGAGCCGCCCATGCCTGCCGGGTCTGACGTGCTCCGGCCACCGCTTGATCGCTTCGACTGCCAGTGACGAATTTTCGGCGACATGGCCGTCGGCATCGATGATCCGCATGCATCCGGAACTTACTCCCGCACGACGGGCGGCGAAACAGGTCGCGCCGACGCGCTCGGTACGCCACGATGCTGACGTGACCACACAGAGCCCTCGACAGAAGTTGACCGCCGACCAGCGAAACTCCTTCATCGCCGCTCTGTTGGGCTGGACGATGGATGCCTTCGACTACTTCATCGTGGTGCTCGTCTACGCCGACATCGCAAAGACGTTCCACCACAGCAAGGCCGAGGTCGCGTTCGTCACCACCGCCACCCTGATCATGCGTCCCGTCGGCGCGTTGCTGTTCGGGCTGTGGGCCGACCGCGTCGGCCGGCGACTCCCCCTGATGGTCGACGTCATGTTCTACTCCGTGGTCGGGTTCCTGTGCGCGTTCGCACCCAACTTCACGGTGCTGGTGATCCTGCGCCTGCTGTACGGCATCGGCATGGGCGGGGAATGGGGGCTCGGTGCCGCGCTGGCCATGGAGAAGGTTCCGGTCCAGCGACGCGGGTTTTTCTCCGGGCTGCTGCAGGAGGGTTACGCGTTCGGCTACCTGCTGGCCAGCGTGGCCGCCCTGGTGGTGATGGATTGGCTCGAGCTCTCGTGGCGCTGGTTGTTCGGCCTGAGCATCGTTCCCGCACTGATCAGCTTGATCATTCGTTACCGGGTGGAGGAATCCGAGGTGTGGGAGGCCGCCCAAGACCGGATGAGGCTCACCAGCACCAGAATCCGCGACGTGCTGCGCAGCGGCGCGATCATCCGGCGCTTCATCTACCTGGCGTTGCTGATGACGGCCTTCAACTGGATGAGCCACGGCACGCAGGACGTCTACCCAACCTTCCTCGGCGCGCACGCCAACCAGGGGGCCGGGTTGTCGAGCACGACGGTCAGGTGGATCGTGGTGGCCTACAACGTCGGCGCCATCATCGGAGGGCTCGTCTTCGGAACGCTGTCGCAACGACTGAGCAGGCGCTACACGGTCGTCTTCTGTGCGGTTCTGGCGCTGCCGATCGTGCCGCTGTTCGCATACTCACGCGGCGCGGCCATGCTGTGCCTGGGCTCGTTCTTGATGCAGCTCTTCGTGCAGGGCGCGTGGGGCGTGATTCCCGCCCACCTCACGGAGATGTCGCCGGACGCCATCCGCGGCCTCTACCCCGGTGTGACCTACCAACTCGGAAACCTGTTGGCGGCGTTCAACTTACCGATTCAGGAACGTCTCGCCGAATCCCATGGCTACCCGTTCGCCTTGGCGGCCACGATCGTGCCGGTGCTGGCCGCGGTGGTGGTCCTGACGCTGATCGGAAAGGACGCGACGGGAATCCGCTTCGGCACGACGGAAAGTTCTTTTCTCGCAACGGAAGCGACGTAAAAGCTAGTCGGCGTCGGCCAGCAGGCGCCGCAGCAGGTGCATGGCCACCGTCGTCGAGCGTTCCCGGATATCGGACCGGTTGCCCGGAAGGCGCAGGGTGCGAGTGTCCGTGCGACCGCCCGCCACCTTCACGCTGAAGCAGACCGTCCCGACCGGCTTGTCTTCCGTGCCCCCGCCCGGTCCGGCGATCCCGGTGATCGCGACCGCGGTGTCGGCGCCGAAGCGTTGCAGCGCGCCCGCGGCCATGGCCTCGGCCACCGGCTCCGATACCGCGCCGTGCACCTCGATCAGCGCCGGGTCGACGCCGAGCACCTCCGCTTTCGCCTCGTTCGAATAGGACACCACCCCGCCGGCCACGTAGTCCGACGATCCGGGCCGATCGGTCAGCCGCGCCGCCAGCAGTCCCGCGGTGCACGACTCCGCCGTCGCGATCCGGTGCCCGGTGAGAAGCTGCGCGACCAGATCGTCGACACGCGAGCCGTCTTCGGAGTACAGCTGATGCCCGTGCCTCTCGCGCAGCAGCTTCGTCAGTTGCGTGTACGCGTCGGCGGAGTCCGGCTCGTAGCGGGTGACCATTTCGATCTCCCCGCGCCGCAGGCAGGTGGTGATCTCGAGGCGGTCGAAGCCGGGCACGGTCTTTTCGGCGTCGCGCAGCGTCTCGGCCAGCCCCGACTCGGGCAGCCCGAACATCCGCAACATCTCCTGCCGATAAATGGTCCGGCCGGCGATCGCGTCCTGCGCCGCCGGTGTCTGGATGGCCGTGTGCCACATCGGCTGCAGCTCGCGCGGGGGTCCCGGGAGCACGATCACCGCGGGCTTGCCCGGCACCACGACACCCGGTGCGGTGCCGACCGGATCGAGCACCTGCGCCCCGGCCGGGACCATGGCCTGCTTGCGGTTGGCGGCGCGCAGCGACTCGAAAGTGCCGGGGTCCAAGGCGGATTGGAACGCGGGATTGCGCCCCATCAGCTTCTTGAGGATGTTCGCGATCTTCTCTTCGACCTCGGCATCCAACACCAGCTCGCGCCCGCAGAAGCGCGCCACCACCTCGACGGTCATGTCGTCGGCCGTGGGCCCCAGGCCGCCGCTGGTGACGATCAGGTCCACGCCTTGATCGGCGAGAAACCGCAGCTGGGCTTCGATGTCGGCGGGCCGGTCGCCGCAGATCGTGATGTGCGCGAGCTCGACGCCCAGCTCCAGGAGGCGATCGGCGATCCAGGGGCCGTTGGCGTCTTGGACGCGTCCGGTGAGGACCTCGGTTCCGGTGACAACGATGCCTGCACGTGCGCTCACCGCCATGAGCCTACGCATGGGCCTGCGGGACAATGAGCCGATGATCGAGTTAGAGGTGCTTGCGGCCGACGTGACCAAGCTCGACGTGGACGCGATCGCCAACGCCGCCAACACGCAGCTGCGGCACGGTGGCGGCGTCGCCGCGGCCATCTCGCGCGCGGGCGGGCCCGACGTGCACCGCGAATCGACCGAGAAGGCGCCGATCGGGCTCGGCGAAGCGATCGAGACCACCGCCGGCGACATGCCCGCGCGCTACGTCATCCACGCGGCGACCATGGAACTCGGTGGGCCGACCTCGGCCGAGATCATCGGCGCCGCCACGGCTTCGACATTGCGCAAGGCCGACGAGCTCGGCTGCCGCACGCTGGGGCTGGTGGCCTTCGGCACCGGTGTCGGCGGGTTCCCGCTCGACCAGGCCGCCCGGCTGATGGTCGACACCGTCCGGCGGCACCAGCCGGACTCGCTGCGCAAGGTGGTGTTCGCCGTGCACGGCGACGCGGCGGAGCAAGCGTTTCGGGCCGCGCTGCGGGCCTAGCTCTCGGAAAGGTAGCGCTCGACGGAGGCAACCTTCTGCGTCATCGCGTCGCTGGCCCCGGTGCGCCAATCGGCCTTGATCACCGTGCTCACCCGCGGCGCCCGGGCCGCCACGGCCTCGACGGCGCGCTGCACCACCGCCATGACCTGCTCCCACGTGTCGCCCTCGATCACCGTGAACATCGAGTCGGTCTTGTTGGGCAGGCCGGACTCGCGAACCACCCGAACCGCCTCGGCGACGATCTCGCCGACACCCTCGCCCACCCCCATCGGGGTGACGGAAAACGCGACGAGCACGGACACCCTGTCGAGCGTACCCACCCCCGCCCCGGCCGGTCTGGCACCATCGAGGCCCATGCGGGTGTTGGTGCAACGGGTCTCGTCGGCGACGGTGACGGTCGACGGCGCGGTGGTGGGAGCGATCCGGCCGGATGGCCAGGGGCTGTTGGCATTCGTCGGCGTCACCCACACCGACGATCGCGACAAGGCCCGCCGGCTCGCCGAAAAGCTCTGGAACCTAAGGATTCTCGCCGAGGAGCGGTCCGCGGCCGACGCAAGAGCCCCCATCCTGGTCATCAGTCAGTTCACCCTGTACGCCGACACCGCCAAGGGCCGCCGCCCGTCGTGGAATGCGGCCGCCCCCGGGCCGGTGGCCGAGCCGCTGGTGGCGGAGTTCGCCGCGACGCTGCAGCGGCTGGGCGCCGAGGTACAGACCGGGGTATTCGGAGCGAACATGCAGGTCGAGTTGGTCAACGACGGCCCGGTCACGGTGCTGCTCGAACTCTGAAGGGTACGTTGGCCCCGTGGGCACGACACCTGAATTCGGATCGCTCCGCTCCGACGACGACAACTGGGACATCGTCAGCAGCGTCGGCTACACCGCGCTGCTCGTGGCGGGATGGCGTGCCTTGCACGCCGTGGGCCCGCAGCCGCTGGTGCGCGACGAATACGCGAAGGTCTTCATCGCCGCCTCGCGGGACCCGTATCTGGCGGGGGTGCTTGCGAACCCGGGCAGCACCGAGGACGAGACGGCCTTTCCGCGGCTGTATGGCGTGCAGACCCGGTTCTTCGACGACTTCTTCGTCGGCGCCGGCCAGGCGGGCATACGCCAGGCGGTGATCGTCGCCGCCGGCCTGGATTCGCGGGCGTTCCGCCTTGAATGGCCCAACGGCACAAGGGTCTTCGAGGTCGACTTGCCGAAGGTCCTCGAGTTCAAGGCGCGTGTGCTCGACGAGCAGGGTGCCGCGCCGAAGGCGAACCGGATCGAGGTCGCCGCCGATCTGCGCACCGACTGGTCGCGGCCCTTGGAGGCGGCCGGGTTCGACGTCGAGAGCCCGAGCGCCTGGTCGGTGGAGGGGTTGCTGCCCTACCTGACCGACGAGGCGCAACACGCGCTGTTCACCCGGATCAGCGGGCTCAGCGCGCCGGGTAGCCGGATCGCGATCGGCGCGCTGGGGTCGCGGCTGGACCACGACCAGCTCCACGCCTTGGAGGCGGATCACCCGGGGGTCAACGTGTCTGGCAACGTTGACTTTTCGGCTCTGACGTATGAACCGCAGTCCGATCCCGCGGAGTGGCTGACCGCGCACGGGTGGGCCGTCGAACCCGTCCGCAACACGCTCGATTTGCAGGCCGGTTACGGCATGACCCCACCGGAGGTCGACGTCAAGATCGACAGTTTCATGCGGTCCCAATACATCACCGCCACCCGGTGAAGGCCTAGGGCTGCAGCAGGATCTTCACATCGTCGCCGGAGCGCGATTCCGCGGTCGCATAGCCCTTGGCCGCGTCGTCCAAAGGCATTGTCGTGGTGAAGATGCCGTCGACATCGAGGCGGCCGGACTGCAGCAGCGGGATCAATTCCGGCCAGGTTCGCTGCACCGGCGCGGTGGTCATCCGCAACGTGATGCTGCGGATCAGGCAGCCCAGCGCGTTGAGCGGGAACGGATTCATGTCGTGCACACCGACGACCGAGACGGTTCCGCCCGCCCGGACGGCGTTGAGCGCCTCGGTCAGGGATGCGTCGGTGGCGACGGCGTCGATCACCGCATCGACGCCGCGGCCGCCGGTGGCGGCAAGGATCTCCTCGAGCGCCGGCGCCTTGACGGGTGTCGCCCCCCACCGCGTGGCGCGCTGTAACCGGCCGTCGACCTGATCGACGGCGAAAACCGTTGCCGCGCCCTGAAAAAGCGCGCTGCGCAGCGAGCACAGGCCGACCGCTCCGAGGCCGATCACCGCCACGGTCCCGCCGAACGGAATGTCGGCGCGCTGCGCCGCGGCCCAGCCGGTGGCGAGATTGTCGGTGAGTAGCAGCGCCTGCTCGGTGCTGATGCCCTCGGGCATCTTCAGGAGCTGGAAATCGGCGGCGGGCACCGCGAGCAGATCGGCCTGCGCGCCACCGAGCACTCCGCCGCCGAAGATCTGAAAGCCGGAGTGGCACATGACCGGATCGCGGCTGGCGCACCCCGCGCACGCGCCGCAGCCGGCGACCGACGACACCATGACCTGATCGCCGACCTTGACGTTGCGCACCTGCGGCCCGGCGTCCACCACCGTGCCGATGGCTTCGTGGCCGAGGGCGATGGGATCGGGCATCGGGAAGTCGGCCTCGTAGAAGTGCAGATCCGAGCCGCAGATTCCGGCGGCGGTCACCTCGACGATCGCTCCGTCCGGGCCCGGCAGCGTTGGGTCGGGGCGGGTGTCGACCCGGATGCTGCGGGGCCCATCGACGACTACCGTGCGCATATCGGTGTGCTCACTTCCCTTGTCGCGCTTGATCTTTCTGGCGCACTACAAATTGTGACCAGTCTGGTTCACGCACCGCCGACCAGTACTCGTTGAGGCGCCACGGGCTGACGGTGTGAATCTCGCCGTCGGCGTTCTTGAAATACGAGTGCTTGACCGCCGGGTGTGACCACACCATCTTCTTGATCTGGGTCTGCGTCCGCCGGTGCCAGTCCGTAGCGGCGTCAAGTTTCGGCTCGACCGAATGCACATCGGCCTCGGCCAGGCGCGCCAGGCATTGGTCGATGTAGCGCATCTGCAGTTCGGACTGGAAGATCAGGCTGCCCCCGTGGGCCAGGTGGGTTCCGGGCCCGTAGACGATGAAGAAGTTCGGGAACTGCGGGACGGTGATCCCGAGGTAGGCATACGGCCTGCTCCCCCACATCTTGTGCAGGTCGACGCCGTTGCGGCCGGTGATCTTCAGCGGCCACAGCACGTCGGTGTGCCGGAACCCCGTTGCGTAGACGATGACGTCGACGTCGTGCGCCACTCCGTCTTCGGTGACGATGCCCTGCGGCGTGATCCGGTCGATCGGTGTGCGCACCAACTCGACGTTGTCGCGCTGCAGCGTTTTCAGCCAGCTGCCGTTGTCCTGCAGCGTGCGCTTGCCGCAGGCGGGATAGTCCGGCAACACCTTGGCCAACAACGGCGAGTCTTCGCCGACCTGGCTGGTGATCCACTGGGAGAACATCATGTGCGCGCCGGCGTTGATGTCGCTGACGGCGTGGTCCTGATCGGCGTAGTTCGGGTCGCCCTCGGCGGCGTCGAGGCCCTTGTCCGAGCCGGGCCATAGCACCAGGAAGCGATACCACCGGCCGTAGAACGGCAGGTGGCGCATCGCCCAGCGCACACCGTCGCCGACCTCGTCGTGATACATCGGGTTCGGGAACATCCACTGCGCGGTCCGCTGGAACACCGTCAGGCGCTCGACCTCCTCGGCGATGGCGGGCGCGATCTGGAACCCGCTGGCGCCTGCGCCGACGAGCGCGACCCGCTTGCCTTTGAGGTCCACCGAGTGATCCCAGGCCGCCGAGTGAAACGACGGGCCCCGGAAAGTCTGTGCTCCGGCGAATTCGGGAATGTTGGGCCTGTTCAGCTGGCCCACCGCCGTGATGAGCGCGCGTGCGCGCAGGGTCGACCTGCGGCCGTCGGCCGATCGCAGCGACACGGTCCAGGTGCCGTCGTCGTCGTCCCATTCGGCCGCGAGAACCTCGGTCTGCCAACGTATCCGGTCGGCCAGGTCGTGTTCGTCGATGACCTTGGTGAAATAGTCCTGCAGCTCGTTTTGCTCGGCGAAGAAATGGGTCCAGTCGTTGTTGGGTTCGAAGCTGTAGCAATAGAAATGGTTCGCGACGTCGACACGGGCGCCGGGATAGCGGTTCTCCCACCATGTTCCGCCCGGGCCGGCGTTCTTCTCGACGATGGTGAACGGAATGTTGGCCTGCTTGAGGCGCACGCCGGCAAGGATGCCGGATTCGCCGCACCCGACGACCAGAACCGGAAGCTGCGCCGCGCGCTCTGCCGGCAACGCGGCCGGCCGCCGGGGGTCGACCCCGTCGAGGTCCAGTTCTTCGGAAACCAGGGACAGATAGTCGTCGGGAACGTGCTCACACGCCGCCCAATCCATCATTTCCCTGATGAGCTCCGGGCTCAGCGGCGCCGGTTCGGGGCAGCCGCGATCCCGATACTCGGTGATCACCGTCAGCGCCTCGGCGCGGGCCCGCGCCTTGTCCTCCTCCGACATGAACCCCTGGACCTCGTTGAGGAAGATGCCCATCTGCTTGTAGTCGCGGATGAATCGGGGGTCGCCGGTGATGTGGACGAGGGAGAGCAGCAGCGTCGGGATGCTGACATCCTCTAGGGCGGCGGCGATCTCGGGCGTGGACGTGGTGAAGGGATCGCCGGCGTAGCGGCTGCGCATCAAGCCGATCCTCTCGGTGGTTTGGAAGCCAATTACGCTACGCGTAGTTTCGTAATTGGCAGCACTACGCTACCCGGTCGCTCGGTGCGGGATCAAGGGATCAAAGGCGGTGGCAGGCCGAACGGCGTCGCGGCCCGCTCGGCGGCGACGGCCCGTAGTGATGGGGCGCAGCTCAGGACCCGCTGGCCACGTCAGTGACGTCCGTACTAAACTAGAACACGTTCCAATTCGGCGAGCATCCCAGGAGTTGTAATGCACACCCCTATTTGCGACGAACTCGGCATCGAGTTCCCGATCTTCGCCTTTACCCACTGCCGCGACGTCGTCGTGGCGGTCAGCAAGGCCGGGGGGTTCGGCGTGCTCGGGGCCGTCGGCTTCACGCCTGAGCAGCTCGAGATCGAGCTCAAATGGATCGACGAGAACATCGGCGACCACCCCTACGGCGTCGACATCGTCATCCCCAACAAGTACGAGGGCATGGACTCGCACCTGTCCGCGGAGGAGCTGGCCGAGACGCTGCGCAAGATGGTGCCCCAGGAGCACCTTGACTTCGGGAAGAAGATCCTCGCCGACCACGGCGTGCCGGTCGAGGACAGCGACGGCGACACCCTGCAGCTGCTCGGCTGGACCGAGGCGACGGCCACACCCCAGGTCGAGGTGGCGCTCAAGCACCCGAAGGTGAAGATGATCGCCAACGCGCTGGGCACCCCGCCGGCCGACATGATCAAGCACATCCACGAGGCCGGACTCAAGGTGGCCGCGCTGTGCGGCTCCCCCTCGCAGGCCCGCAAGCACGCGGACGCGGGCGTCGACATCATCATCGCGCAGGGCGGCGAGGCCGGCGGGCACTGCGGCGAGGTGGGCTCAATCGTGCTGTGGCCGCAGGTCGTCAAGGAGGTCGCTCCGGTTCCGGTGCTGGCCGCCGGCGGCATCGGCAGCGGCGAGCAGATCGCGGCCGCGCTGGCGCTGGGCGCACAGGGCGCGTGGACCGGATCGCAGTGGCTGATGGTCGAGGAATCCTCGAACACCCCGGTCCAGCAGGAGGCCTACGTCAAGGCGGGCAGCCGCGACACCGTCCGCAGCCGGTCGTTCACCGGCAAGCCGGCCCGCATGCTGCGCAACGACTGGACCGAGGCGTGGGAGGCCCCGGAGAACCCGAAGCCCCTCGGAATGCCGTTGCAATACATGGTGTCCGGCATGGCGGTTCGTGCCACGAACAGGTACCCGAACGAATCCGTCGATGTCGCGTTCAACCCGGTCGGTCAGGTCGTCGGGCAGTTCACCAAGGTGGAGAAGACGTCGACGGTCATCGAGCGCTGGGTGCAGGAGTACCTGGAAGCGACCAACAGGCTCGACGAGCTCAACGAGGCCGCCTCCGTCTGACGGCGGGGCTTGCCCGGCCGGCGGGGCTAGACGTCGTCAACGTCCTGCCGGCCGGTGAACACTTCCTTCGTCCGGTCCAGGGCGTACGTGCCGATGTCGATGGAATTCTGAACGATTCCGCTGGCACCGCCGGCAAGGTCACCCCGGATGATGTCGCTGGCGTGCTCGACGATGTCGGAGGCTTTCTCGACGGCGTTGGTCGCGATGTCCCTCGCCGCGTCGACCGCATCTTTGGGATTGAAGGCCACTCGAGTCTCCTTTGTCGCAGGTTCGTTGCCCTGAACTCTAGACGGGACGAGGCCCCATTTCTCGGCGGCGGTGGGCTTCAGTAGTGCACGAGGGTGCGCCAGTAGTCTTCGGGAATTTCGGCCCCCGAGCGCAGTATTCGGGCCAGACCGATGGCCATCGCGATGCCCAGCAGCCCCAACCACAGCCCTGCCACCGCGATGACGCCCCACAACACGGCGGTGACCGCGGGCCACGGCGAAAACACGGCCAGCACGGGCGCGAAGAAGAATCCGGTGCCGATGTACCACGCCGACCCGGCGCGATCCGAGGCCAGGACGAAACGCAGCCAGCGGGGCACGGGCGACGCGCCTTGCACACCACGCTTCATCGTCGTACCGATCAGTCGGAGGGCGGGAAAAACCCTGCGCCGGTAAACCATCCGGGCTGCCATCCCTGCTCCCCCAGGCACAGCATGGGAAGCCCGTCCGGAGTCTGCGCCGCCGCCTGCGAGCCCGGGCATTTCGCGCCGGTCTGCTGGACCCCGTAGAGCGGATAGGAAGCGACCCAGTACCCGGTGGTGGCCGCCGGGAACTGGTTCGGCGGCGGGAAGTGACAGGCCTCGGCCTGGCCGCTGGGCCCTCGTCCGAAGATGAAGCGCTCGTAGTTGTCGCACGGCGCGCCCAGCGAAGCTTGATAATTCATGCCCGGGACGTCGCCGTCGTAATGCGGGTCGGCGGCCGCGCACGGCGCCATGCCGATCGTGATGCCCGCTATCGAAGCGGCGCTCAGCAATTCCCGAATCATGTTCCACCCCGCCTGTCGTCGCCGGTGACCTGCACCAAAGCATATCGGTCGGGCCGCGGGCCACAAGACGGTTTCGGCGCGCGGCCGCGATCCCCGCCGGCGCACGACCGTGGCCGACAAAGCGCACCCGCGGAACACGTTCCAATTTGCCCCCGACGATCTTGCGTCAATGCTTCCCAACCGTGGTCCGGCAATGGTTTCCTTGCACAAGGACGCCTAGACGACTTCGTATCGAGGAGTGCGCCATGTCAACCGTCGAGCCCAGCACCAAGCCGGTCCCCAATCTGCCTCCAGGCTTCGACTTCACCGATCCGGACATCCACGCCGAGCGATTGCCGGTGGAAGAACTGGCCGAGCTGCGCCGCACGGCGCCGATCTGGTGGAACGAACAACCGATCGGTGCCGGCGGGTTCGACGACGGCGGCTTCTGGGTGGTGTCCAAGCACAAGGACGTCAAAGAGGTCTCGCTGCGCAGTGACGTGTTCTCCAGCCTGCAGAAGACCGCGCTGCCGCGCTACAAGGACGGCACGGTCGGCGAGCAGATCGAGCGCGGCAAGTTCGTCCTGCTCAACATGGATGCCCCGCAGCACACCCGGCTGCGCAAGATCATTTCGCGGGCGTTCACGCCCCGGGCCATCGAGCGCCTGCGCGAAGACCTCGCCGAGCGGGCCCGCCACATCGTCGAGCAAGCGGCCGCCGAGGGCCGCGGCGACTTCGTCGAGCAGGTGTCGTGTGAACTGCCGCTGCAGGCCATCGCCGGGTTGATGGGTGTGCCGCAGGAAGAACGCAAGAAACTGTTCCACTGGTCCAACGAGATGGTCGGCGACCAGGACCCCGAATTCGCCAACAACGACGCCATCACCGCCTCGGTCGAACTCATCATGTACGGCATGCAGATGGCGGCCGAGCGGACGAAGAATCCGGGGGAAGACCTCGTCACCAAGCTGGTCCAGGCCGACATCGACGGACACAAGCTTTCCGACGATGAATTCGGCTTTTTCGTGATCCTGTTGGCGGTGGCCGGAAACGAGACCACCCGCAACTCCATCACCCAGGGCATGATGGCCTTCACCGACTTTCCCGACCAATGGGAGCTGTTCAAGAAGGAGCGCCCCGGCACCGCCGCCGACGAGATCGTCCGGTGGGCCACCCCGGTCACCTCGTTTCAGCGCACCGCGCTCGAGGACTACGAACTGTCCGGTGTGCAGATCAAAAAGGGTCAGCGGGTCGTAATGGTCTACCGCTCAGCCAATTTCGACGAGGACGTCTTCGACGATCCGTTCACTTTCAACATCCTGCGCGATCCCAACCCGCACGTCGGGTTCGGCGGAACCGGCGCCCACTACTGCATCGGGGCGAACCTGGCGCGCATGACGATCGACCTGATGTTCAACGCGATCGCCGACGGCATCCCCGACCTCGAATCCATCGGCAAGCCCGAACGCCTGCGGTCGGGCTGGCTCAACGGGATCAAGCACTGGCAGGTGGACTACCACACCGATGGCAAAGCGAAAGCCCCTGCCGCGCACTAAGCTAAGCCGATGCCCAAACATCAAGCTGTCCGGATCCAGTCCGCAGGCGGCCCCCTAGAGCTGGCCGAAGTCGAAACCCAACCACCCGGCCGCGACGAGGTACGACTGACGGTCGGCGCGTGCGGGATCTGTGGCACCGACGCGCACTTCGTCAACGGGGGGTTCCCGGGCATCTCGTGGCCCCTGACGCCCGGACATGAGATCGCGGGCAAGGTCGCCGAAGTCGGTGACGGCGTGCAGGATTTCGCGATCGGCGATCGCGTCGCGGTCGGTTGGTTCGGCGGGTGCTGCTACCACTGCGATCAATGCCGCAAGGGCCTCTTCATTCACTGCGCGAACGGGAAGGTGCCGAGCTGGCAGTATCCCGGCGGATACGCGGAATCGGTGACCGTCCCGGTGAGCGCCCTGGCCCGGATACCGGCCGAGCTCTCCGACGCCGAAGCCGCCCCCATGGGGTGTGCCGGCGTCACCACCTACAACGCGTTGCGTCACACGAAAGCCTTGCCCGGCGATCGCGTGGCGATACTGGGCGTCGGTGGCCTGGGCCACCTCGGCGTGCAGTTCGCCCGGGCGATGGGCTTCGAGACCATCGCGATCAACCGCGGCAGCGGCAAGGCCGATGACGCCCGGAAACTGGGCGCCCATCACTACATCGATTCCACCGCCAACGATCCCGCCGAAGCGCTGAAGGACTTGGGCGGCGCGACCGTCGTCCTGGCCACCGCGGGCAATTCGAAGGCGATGGCCGCCACCGTCGGCGGCATCGTCCCGCAAGGTGAACTGGTCACCATCGGCGTCACGCCCGAGCCGCTGCCGATCAGCCCCGTACAGCTGATCACCCCCGGCGTCAGCATCGTCGGGCATCCCTCCGGTACGGCCAAAGACGTCGAGGACACCATGCATTTCGCGGTCCTGTCCGGCGTTCGGGCGTGGATCGAGGAGTTACCGCTGGCGCAGGCGGCCGACGGCTATGCGGCGCTGGAGCAGGGGCGAGCGCATTACCGCACCGTCTTGACCATGTGACAGCGTCGGTCCGTGACTTCTGAGAAGGGCGCGACGTGGACGATCGGCCCGCCCGACGGTGAACTGTTGCTCCACACCGGTGTTGCCGGGCGAGCGGCGCGGATGGGCCACCGCCTCACCATCGTGATGTCGCGCTGGCGTGCCACCGTGAATTGGGCGGGTTCGCGACCCGTCAGCGCCGAACTTGCGGTCGACGTCGGTTCCTTCGCCGTGGTGAACGCCGAGGGCGGCATCAAAGGGCTGTCCGCGACCGAGAAGGCCCAGGTGCGCTCGAATGCATTGAAGTCGTTGGACGCCAAGCGATTTCCCGAGACTCGCTACAGTGCGGATGTCATCGAGCGGGCCGGCGACGGGTACCGGCTCACCGGCACGCTCGAGATCCATGGCACCTCGCGAGACCACGTCGTCGACGTGCGCACCGAAGATCTCGGAAACGCGTGGCGCATATCGGGTGAAACCGCCGTCCGGCAAACCGATTACGGCGTCAAGCCCTACTCGCTGCTGATGGGCTCGGTCCAGGTCGCCGACGACGTGTCATTGACGTTTACCGCGGTTCACGCCAAGGACGGGTGAACAAAACTTCCGGGCGAAATCAGGGCTGCCCGCCCGCCGCGCGCGGCGCCGAATCGGCCGCGTCGCCCGCGTCCCCGGGGATGTGCTCGAGCACGCGGGTCAAGTAGGGCTGCCCGTTACCCGGATCCGGCTGCCGATCGCCACCGACGCCCGGCTGCTCTTCCGGCGCGGCCGGCTCGGCAGCGGACTCGCCGGCGGCGGGCGGCTGGGTGGGTCGCTTGACCGGTGGGGGCGCCGGAAGCGGCGCGACGGCCGGGGCCGCCTCGGCGGCCTGGGGCGTGGACGGGTGGGTGGTGTGCTTGGACGCGGGCGCGCTGGCCGGGCCCACGTGGATCCCCACCGCCAGCGACACCGAGCCGACGAACGTGACCGCACCGGCGGCCAACGCCGTGAGGGCCCCGGCGTACGACAGGTGCCGCTGTCGTGCCGGCGCTGAGGAAATGGGTTCGCTGTGGTGCGCCACCAGCTGGTCGTCGGTGAACTCGGTGCTGCGGGCCGCGGACAGCGCCGCGCCCCGTGCGATCGTCACCTGGGCCATCGATTGCACGAAAACCGGTACCGGCAAGGCCTTTTCGAGTTGCCATGAGAAACCGTCGATGTCGCGGTGTGCGCCGACGACGACAACCCCGCCGGGTTGCCATCCGTCGCGGTCGAACATGCCGGTCAGCCACCGGGTCAGGCCGTCGAGGCCGCCGCGCACCTGCTTGGTCGCCGTCTGGGTCTCGCCGTCCTGAGTGTCGACCATGACGACGGTCGTGGCGTCATGGTCGAGAATGCAGACCGCGGTCTGTTCGTAACCGATGACGGGTGCGATGGCCTGCGCCAGGGTCTCGATGGCCTCGAGGAACCGGACCGGCACGACGTTGTCGAAACCCGCGTCGGTCAACGCCTCCAGCACCAGTGCCGCCTGAGCGGCTGCGTCGTCGTTCCAGGTCACCCCGATGACGCGCAGTCGTTGATCGCTCGCGGCCGCCGCCGTGTCGACCCGCAAGACCTCGTCGACGACTTGCTCCGCGGTGTTCACGGCGCGGACACCTCGGCCGGCGCGCAGCGCCAACTCCTGGTGATCCAGGATGGTGCCGTCTGCGCCGTGTCCCTCAGCGAGGACCCAGCCGACGGCGGTCGGCGTCACTGACAGGCCAAGTACCGTGTCCAAATCTATGCCCCAATCGGTCCCGCGCCTCGGCTCCCAGACGCACCGACGCGCACCATCAAACCGCTGGTGCGGAGGTTCGTGAGGGCCGGAACAGACACGGGATAGCGTGGTCTTCATCGGCTTGCTTCGACAGAGCCTACGCGGTCGGCGCAAACCGGGCGGCGCCGGTCCACATCGCCTCGCGACACGCCGATAATCCCAATTGGGTTGATCGGATGGGGACGCCGCGCCGTTCTCATCGGATATGCACACAATTCCGGTGTCCCTGTGCACCCGATGCCCGATTCAGACGGTCGACGGCGCGACACGCACTCCCGCTGACCGTCCGCCGAAAGCGCATCTGGGTCGATCGGGCGCGCGCTGTGTCTATCGCGCGGTCTCAAGGGCTTTCGGCGCCGCGCACACCGGAGGCCGCCGCCGGCCGGCGACTTTTGCGGCGGCTCGGTTAAGCGGACGCCGAGCGGGTACTCGCCGATGGTCGCCGCCCGGGTCCCCGGGTGGCGAAATTGCGAGGTAAAAGCGATACGAAACCGAGACGCGTCCGCGTCCCAATCGACATTTGACGGACTTACACGGTAAATTCCTGTGAGACCGCGATCACATTCGATCACATCCGACAAGGGGCAGGTATGACAGATCTGAGCGAGAAGGTCCGGGCCTGGGGGCGCCGACTTGTGGTCGGTGCAGCCGCGGCTGCAACGCTGCCGGGCCTGATCGGTATTGCCGGCGGCGCGGCGACCGCGAATGCGTTTTCGCGTCCGGGCCTGCCCGTCGAGTACCTGCAAGTGCCGTCCGCGGGAATGGGTCGCGACATCAAGGTCCAGTTCCAAAGCGGTGGCAACGGCTCCCCCGCGGTCTATCTGCTGGACGGGCTGCGGGCTCAAGACGACTACAACGGCTGGGACATCAACACCCCGGCGTTCGAGTGGTACTACCAGTCGGGTCTGTCGGTCATCATGCCGGTCGGCGGTCAGTCCAGCTTCTACGCCGACTGGTACCAGCCCGCGTGCGGGAAGGCCGGCTGCTCGACCTATAAGTGGGAGACCTTCCTGACCAGCGAACTGCCGCAGTACCTGGCCTCGAACAAGGGCGTCAAGTCCACCGGCAGCGCCGCGGTCGGCATCTCGATGTCCGGCTCCTCGGCGATGATCCTGGCCGTGAACCACCCCAACCAGTTCGTCTACGCCGGATCGCTCTCCGCGCTGCTGGACCCGTCCCAGGGCATGGGCCCCTCGCTGATCGGCTTGGCGATGGGAGATGCCGGCGGTTACAAGGCGGACGCCATGTGGGGCCCGTCGAGCGACCCGGCCTGGCAGCGCAACGACCCCAGCCTGCAAATCCCGGCGCTGGTCGGTAACAACACCCGGCTCTGGGTGTACTGCGGTAACGGGACACCGTCGGAGCTGGGCGGGGCGAACATGCCTGCCGAGTTCCTGGAGAACTTCGTGCGCAGCAGCAACCTGAAGTTCCAGGACGCGTACAACGCGGCCGGCGGCCACAACGCCGTGTTCAACTTCAACGCCAACGGAACACACAGCTGGGAGTACTGGGGAGCCCAGCTCAACGCCATGAAGCCCGACCTGCAGAGCGCGCTGGGCGCTTCCTCGGGCGGCGGCGGATAACCCTATTCACCTGACGCCACTACTGCGCTTGACGACACGTCAGGCGCAGTAGTGCGTTAAGGGGCGGCGATTCACGCCAGAATCGTCGCTATGCCCCGCAGCGCGCGCCCGCACCGCGTCCGTCTCGTTCCCCTGTGTGTCGCCGTGGTCGGCGGCCTGGCGGTGTGGGCGGCGCCGGCCCGCGCCGACGACGCGAATCCCCTGACCCCGTTGGTCGACGCCGCCGCGCAACGGCTACAGGTTGCCGACCCGGTGGCCGCCTATAAATGGAAAACCCACGGGGCAATTGAGGACCCCGTTCGCGTCCGGCAGGAATTGGCAAAGCTCGGCGACGACGCCGTCGCCGCACGCATCGACCGCGACTACATCACCCGGGTCTTCGGTGACCAGATCGGCGCGACCGAGGCCATCGAATACGGCCGGTTCGCGGATTGGAAACTCAATCCGGGTGACGCCCCGGCCGACTCCCCGGACCTCGCGGCCTCGCGGTCGACGATCGACGGCCTCAACCAGGCGATGCTGGCGCAGATATCGGCCAACTGGGACGTGCTGCACTCGCCGGCGTGCGCGGGCCAGCTCGACGCCGCCAGGGGCGCCGTCGTCGCGAGTCGTCGGCTTGACGGCCTCTACCGACGCGCCCTCTGGTCAGCGACGCAATCGTATTGCCAGCAATAATTTAATTTTTCCTCACCATTTCCTAACCGTCGAATTTGGCCTGGCGATAACGCGATTTCCGCAGATAGAAGGCATATCTCGCACCATTTTCGAATAGGTAACGCTTTGGCCACACGCGCCGAAAACCTTGACATGAAGAATCTCTGCAAGCTTCTCGTCAAGTCCATAGCGGTCGGCGGGTTCGTTGCAGCATCGATGGCTTCGTCCACGGGTGTGGTGAGCGCGGACGCCGCTCCCAACTGGGACGCGATCGCTCAATGCGAATCCGGCGGCAACTGGCACGCCAACACCGGAAACGGCAATTACGGTGGACTGCAATTCAAGCCGGCCACCTGGGCGCGTTACGGCGGCGTCGGCAACCCGGCGGCCGCCTCCAGGGAGCAGCAAATCGCCGTGGCCAACCGGGTTTTCGCGGAAGAGGGCGTGGAGCCCTGGCCGAAGTGCGGCGCGCAGTCCGGCCTGCCGATCGGTTGGTACTCGCACCCGGCGCAGGGCATCAAGCAGATCATCAACGGGTTGATCCAGGCGGCCGTCCCGCACTGATGACACGCCCGCGTGGTCTATGACCCGGCACGAAGCTGTGTTTGGATCAGCCCATGGAAGGTTCGGCGACTGTTCACATGGCGGCGCCCGCGGCCAAGATCTGGGATCTCATCGCGGACGTGCGCAACACCGGACGGTTTTCCCCGGAAGTTTTCGAGGCCGAGTGGCTGGGCGATGCGACCGGCCCGGCCCTTGGCGCGAAATTCCGCGGCCACGTCCGGCGCAATGAAATGGGACCCGTGTATTGGACGACCTGCAAGGTCACCGCGTGCGATCCGGGCCGCGAATTCGGCTTCACCGTGCTGCTCGGTGATCGGGAGGTCAACAACTGGCACTACCGCTTGGCGCCCAGCGGCGGCGGGACCGACGTCACCGAGTCGTTTCGGCTCAACCCCGCGCCCTGGCTGGGCGTGTACTGGTTGTTCGGCGGATTTCTGCGCAAGCGCCGCAACATCCGCGACATGACCAAGACGCTGAACCGCATCAAAGACGTGGTCGAGGCCGACGCGTCGTGAAATCGGTCTTCATTACCGGCGCCGGCAGCGGCATGGGCCGCGAAGGCGCAAAGCTGTTCCACGCCAAGGGCTGGCGGGTGGGCGCGGTGGACCGCAACGACGACGGCCTGACCACGCTGCAGCAAGAATTGGGCGGCGACCGGCTGTGGACCCGCGCCGTCGACGTGACGGACAAGGCGGCCCTGGACGGCGCCCTGGCCGACTTCTGCTCCGGCAACGCCGGCGGCGGCCTCGACATGATGTGGAACAACGCCGGCGTCGGCGAATCCGGGTGGTTCGAGGACGTGCCGTATGACGCCGCGATGCGCCTCGTCGATGTGAACTACAAAGCGGTGCTGACCGGCGCCTACGGCGCGCTGCCTTACCTGAAGAAAACCCCCGGCAGCCTGATGTTTTCGACGTCGTCCTCGTCCGCGACTTACGGCATGCCCCGCCTCGCGGTCTACTCGTCGACCAAGCACGCGGTCAAGGGCCTGACCGAGGCGCTCAGCGTGGAATGGCAGCGGCACGGGGTGCGCGTCGCCGACGTGCTGCCCGGTCTGATCGACACCGCCATCCTCACCACGACGACCAACCACTCCGGCGACGCCGCCGCGCCGAGAACCGCCGAGGAGTTGCGCGCCACCGCCCCCAAAAGAGGCCCGCTGCGGCTGATGCCGGCCAGCAGCGTCGCCGAAACCGCGTGGCAGGCCTACCACCATCAGAAGCGGCTGCATTGGTATGTGCCCAAAAGCATTCGCCTGATTGACTTCTTCAAGGGCCTGAGCCCCGAACTCGTGCGACGCAGTATCGTCAAGGCCCTACCCGCGCTAGCGCCGAAGCGGCAGTAAGGAGGTCGGCTGGTGCAAAACCGCTTGCCCACAGTCGCTTTGATCCTGGCGGCGGTCGTCGTCGGCGTGGCGGGGTGCAGCGCGGCGCAGACGACGCCCCGCCGCGCCGCCCGCCTGACCATCGACGGCGCCACACATACGACACGTCCCCCCGCGTGCCGGCAAGACCAGATGTACCGGACCATCAAGATTCCGGACCACGACGGCGGCGTCGAGGCGGTGATGCTGCTCAGTGGCTACCGGGTCATGCCGCAGTGGGTGAAGATCCGCAACGTCGACGGCTTCACCGGCAGCTTTTGGCAAGGCGGCGTGGGAGACGCGCATGTCGACCTCGCCCATGACGCGTACACCATCACCGGCAGCGCGTACGGCATCAACAGCAGCAATCCCAACAAGGTGGTGACCACCGAATTCAAAATCGTCGCGGAGTGCTGACTCCCCCGATGCGCGCGGCCTACGCTCGTAGCGACACCTGAGCGAGGGAGGGCCGGTGAAGGAACGACTGCACTGGTTCGCGATGCACGGCTTCATCCGCGGCGCCGCGGCGTACGGCGCGCGCCGGGGTGACGTCCAGGCCCGGTTGATCGCCGATCCGGCGGTGGCGGCCGATCCGGTGCGCTTCTACGACGAGGTCCGGGCCCGGGGCAAACTGGTGAAGGGTCGCGTCGCCTACCTGACCGCCGATCACGCGCTGGCCCACGAGCTGTTGCGGTCCGACGACTTCCGGGTGGTGATCTTCGGATCGAATCTGCCCGCGCCCTTGCGATGGCTCGAGCGCCGCACCCGCGACGACCTCCTGCACCCCCTGCGTGCCCCTTCCTTGCTGGCCGTCGAGCCCCCCGACCACACCCGCTACCGCAAGACCGTGTCGGCGGTGTTCACGCCCAGGGCGGTCGCCGCCCTGCGTGAGCGCGTCGAGCGGACGGCCGCCGACTTGCTGGAGCAGTTGACCGGTGAGTCCGGCGTCGTCGACATCGTCGGGCGCTACTGCGCGCAACTTCCGGTCTCGATCATCAGCGAGATCCTCGGCGTTCCCGAGTCGGACCGGCCGCGGGTCCTGGAATTCGGTGAGCTGGCCGCGCCGAGCCTGGATATCGGGTTGCCGTGGCGGCAGTACCGCAGCGTGCAGGACGGGATCGCTGGCTTCAGTTCCTGGCTCGCCGAACACCTGCAGCGGCTGCGCCGGGAACCCAGCGACAACGTGATGAGCCAGCTGATCCAGACCGCCGAAAGTGGCTCCGCGGAGACCTATCTCAACGAAAACGAGCTTCAGGCGATCGCCGGACTGGTGTTGGCGGCGGGCTTTGAGACCACCGTGAACCTGCTCGGCAACGGGATTCGCACGCTGTTGGACGCGCCCGAGCACCTCGACGCGCTACGGCGACGACCGGAGCTGTGGCCCAACGCCGTCGAGGAGATCCTGCGGCTGGAATCGCCGGTGCAGCTGACCGCCCGGATGGCGCGGGGCGATGTCGAGATCGCGGGGCACCAGGTCGCCCGAGGCGACCTGGTGCTGGTGTACCTGGCCGCCGCCAACCGGGATCCGGCGGTGTTCAGCGACCCACACCGCTTCGACATCGAAAGACCAAACGCCGGGCGGCATCTCGCCTTTTCCGGTGGCCGGCACTTCTGTCTCGGGGCGGCGTTGGCACGCGCCGAGGGCGAAGTCGGGCTGCGGACGTTCTTCGACCGCTTCCCCGAGGTGCGCGCGGCAGGCGCCGGCAGCCGGCGCGAGACCCGCGTGCTGCGGGGATGGTCGTCGCTGCCGGTGGCGCTCGGGCCGGCCCGGTCGATGGCCGCCGCCGAAAGCTGACCGATCGCGATTGCGGCGCGAACGGCCGCAGTAGTTGACACCGGCGCGGCAACCGAGTTTATTTGCCGGTATGACAGAGGTATCTATGATCGCGGTCGAGGATGTCGTCCGTGGGCTGTGGCAGGCCCTTTCGCGCCGCGACTGGGAGGCGATCCCGACATTCTTGTCCGACGACTGCCTCTACGTCGACATGCCGGTTCCGGCCTTGTCGGCCCGCGGCCCCGAGGGCATCGTCAAACGACTCAAGATGGGTCTGGAACACCTGGCGGGCTACGAGAACCACACCGGCGTGCTGGTGTCCAACGGTTCCGACGTGCTCTACGAGCACTCGGAGACATGGACATTCGCGACCGGCGAACAGGGCGTGTTGCGGTTCGTGACCGTCCACAAAGTCGTCGACGGCAAGATCACCGTCTGGAAAGACTATTGGGACATGAACAGCCTCGTCGCGTTCGCTCCCCCGAACCACTTCGAGGGCTTGGCGAACGGCGATGTGAGCTGGGTGTTTGACGCGTCAGCATTGGTCTGAATCACACGTTCGCGAATTGCGCCGCCGCGCAACGTAATGCGCCGGCTTGGCACGCGCTGCCGTGGAATGCCGGCATGGCCACCCCTCATAGACCATTCCGGCACTCCCTCGGCACAACGGCGATAGGGCTTGGCTACAACCCGCCCTGGTGCGGATATGACACGTAGTCACCAGAACTGGTGGCGTGGCGACCCCCACTGCGTGACGCGTAGGGCGGAGGCGCCGAAGCGGCGACGGTAACGATGGCTGCGTCGACGAACGCAGCGCGGGACAACATGTGCCCAAACCTCCTTGTTGCCTCAGTTTGGTGACGTTGCCCGATTCGTCTCCCGAAGCCTATGCGCCCCCGCGGCGGGTTACAGCGGAATTTGTGAAAAATGTCGTGGCCGCGCTTTCGCGGCCGAAGACCGGGCTACCCGAGGTCGTAGATCCTGCGGGCGTTCTCGCGGGCGATGAGATCGACCACCCGGATGGCGTCGGCCTCGCTCCAGTCGCCGCGGTCGACGAATTCGCGTAGCACCCGATGTAGGCCCCGGCGCCACAGGACCGCCCCGAGAAAGTGCAGTTCCGCGGGACCGAAACCGTCTGACGAGTAGAGGATCTTGGAAAAGGGTGCCAGCTCCAGCAGCCGCCCGAGGAACGCCGGCGACCGCGCCCCCAGGTGGTTCACGCTCAGTCCGCCATCGAGGTAGACGTTGTTGAACGCCTGCGCCAGATAACCGGCCTCACGCTCGTAGGGATAACAGTGCAACAGCACGATCGGGACGTCGGCCGACCGGCGCAGAAAGTCAAGCAGCAGGGACGGATTGGCCTTGTGCAGGTCGCAGTCCCGATCGCCGAACCCGACGTGGAATTGCAATGGCTTGCCGAGTCGCAACGCCTGATGCAACCCGAACCGCAGCAGGATCCGGTCCCGCAATCGCGTCCCGCCGCGCGCGCGCCACCGGTCGGCGGCCTCGGCGACCTCCGCCGTCGACGGCTCGCTGAGGTCACCCTCGAAACCGCCCCGGTAGGCCAGGATCGATTTGGTGCCCACGGCGTCGGCCGCGCGCCGATGCAGGATCTCCTCGAACGCCGCCGCATAGTCACCCGCGGCTTGGGCGGCCTGTTCGGCCACCTCCTCGAGACGCACGATTTCGTGCGCACGGCCGCCCGACATCCGGGCGATCTGCCCGACGCCGGCGACCCCGCCCCCGCCGATCCCGGTGTCCACCAGCCAGTCCCCGACGCCGGCGGCCGATAGGAACACCCGCGCCAGTTCGTCTTCGGCGAACTGGCGACGACGGTCCCAATAGGCCTGCGGGTCGACGTGCTCGGGCAGGCCGAGGGCGGGGGCGCAGTGCGCGCGCACGGCGAACCCGAGTTGGGAGTCGAAACCCGAGTCGGCGATGGGCTCGGTGTTGGCCTCGTTGAGTGCGTTCTCGAATCGCCGTCGGTCGCCGGCCGCCAACCAACAACCGTGGACGTGCTGATCGATCAGCGACACCGCGCCGATGTGCTCGGCCAGGTCGCGGGTCTCGGCGCTCATCAACGGCCCGTCACAGGCTCCAGGCCATGCGGAATCGGTCCGCCAGCTGCTCGGGGTCCAGATCGCCGTAGCGTTCGTGTTCCAGTCGGCGAACCGCGACCACCATGTCGACCGCCGGATCGCCCAGGATGCACCGCATGCGCTCCGAAGCGTCCAGCGCCGCGATCGCCTCGGCCTGCGAATCGGTCAGGCGCACCACGCCGTCACGCGCGCGGTCGGCATCGGAGCGGGCCGCCGGGTCGACCGTGACCTCCGGCGGCAGCGGGGCCCCGGATTTGATGCCGTCCAGCGCGAGCCCCAGGATGGCCGCCGACGCCAGGTACGGATTGGCCGACGGGTCGACGATCTTGACCTCGACGTTTCCGCCGCGCGGGCTGGCGGGTCCGCCGGTGACGAATCGCACTGCGGCCTCGCGGTTTTCGGTGCCCCAGCACGCGTAGGCGCCGGCCCAATTGCCGGGCCGCATCCGCAGACCCGAGACGACCGATCCGCACAGCACGCCCTGGGCTTCCGGCAGGCCACCAACCACGCCCGCCACCGCGCTCTCCCCCGCCGGCGTCATGCCCGCGGCGCCCGCGCCGCCGCAGAACAGCGGACCTTCCGGCGTCGTCAGCGAAAAATGTTGGTGCGCACCGGATCCGACGGCACCGGCGAAGGGCGCGGGTGACAAGCTGATGCGCAGGCCGTGGCGGCGCGCCGCGCGGCCGATGATGAGCCGCATCAGTATCAGCTGATCGGCGGCGGCGACCGGCGGTTGCGGCGGCAGCGAGATCTCGAACTGGTTGGCGCCATACTCGGGGTGGAATTGTTCGATCGCGACGCCGGCTCCCGTCGCCGACCCGATCACCTCCCGGATGAACGCTTCACGCTCCAGCACGCCGGCGAGGCCGTACGGGGCCCACACCGCCGACGGCAACCGGCCGCCGTCCGGCGCGACCAACAGGAATTCGATTTCGTGCCCGACGGCCGCCTCGATGCCGGCGTCGTCGAGCGCCGTTTCTATGCGCCGCAGCGTTCCCCGGCCGCACGTGGGGACCGGCGTGCCGTCCTGGGAGAAAAACGCGGCGGGCGCCCACGCCAGGCCGTCGCCCACGATGCGCAACGCGGACAGGTCGATCCGGAGCCGCTGGTCCCCCACCACGCCGACGTCGGCGGTGAAGGCGATGCCGGTCTGGTCGATGGCGAACGCGTGCCAGGAGGGGCTGGCGCCTAGGCCGGGATCGGCGAAGGTGTTCGTCTGGCGGATCGGAACGGCCTTGGCCAGGGTGAGCCCGGCGGAATTGACGACGGTGCCGATGACCGTGTCGACGCCCTCGCCCTCCAGCTGGGCAATCGCCGCGGCGGCAAGCGGTGTGCCGGTCATGGCAGTCATTCTGCAGCCTCGTGGTGGTGCGGTCGGGTAATCGTCCCGCGTGGCCGGTCAGTTCTGGCGGCCGACGAGTTCGGAGACGAAGCGATCGAGGAATCCGTCCACGGGGGCCCGACCGGCCGGCCGGATGACGAATTTCGTCAACCCGGCCTCCAGGTACGCGTCCAGTTGGCGGTGCAGCTGAGCCCACCCGGCGGCGATCAGCTCGCCGGGGTCGAGGTCCGGTCGGCGCTTGCGGACCGCCGCGGCCAATTCCGCGGGCAGCTCGCCCTCGGTGACGGCCAGCGAGATCCCGAAGTGGTCGGGTTCGATGTGCCGGCCGGCCCGCTCCGCGGCCCGTTCGATCGCCTCGCGCCCGGTCCTGGCCTCCGCCGGGGTGAGGAAGCTGCCCAGCCAGCCGTCGCCGAGCGCTCCGATACGCCGAAACGCGGCGGGCGCCGAACCGCCCAACCAGATGTCCAGCGGCGGCACCGGTTTCGGGGCGATCGCCGCGCCGGTGACGGTGAAGTATTGGCCCGTGAACGTGGCCGAATCCCGTTCCAGGGCCGCGCGCAGCACCCGTAGCGACTCGTCGAAGACCGCCGCCCGCCGACCGTCGGGAACCACGAACACCTCGCGCTCGGCCGGTATCGCCGATCGCAAGCCGAACACCGGAAGGACCCGCTTCGGGGCGACGGCCGCCAGCGACGCGAGCTGCTTGGCCACCAGCACCGGATGCCGGCCCGGCAGCACCGCCACCGAGGTGCCCACCTTCAGCCGGCTCGTCCGGGCGAGCGCGTACGCCATCCCGACCGTGGGGTCGACGGCCGGCGAGTACACCAGCTCGGAAAACCACAGCGAATCCACGCCGTTGGCCTCGAGGTGGTCGACGATGGCGGCCAGCTGATGTGGGGCGGTGTCCGCGCCCAGCCCGACGCCGAAGCGAACCTTCACCCGAGCCTCCTCCTGCGTGGTCTCACCCGTCGCGCAACGCCGCGGCGCCCCGTTTTGTGCCCGCGGCGCGCGTCATCGCCTGCTGCCCGGAGTTCGGAGGGCGCAAACGGCTATGCGCGGCTGGGAATGGTGAGCTTGCAGGCCTGGCCGATGTCGAGGGTCCGCAACACCCGGCCCATGCCCACCCACAGCGCGCAGGACAGCGCCAGGTCGGCCAGCAGCTCGTCGGAGAAGTGTTCGGCGCAGCGCGTCCAGAAGTCTTCGTCGTCGCGCAGGCCGGTGTGGTCGGTGGCGAAGCGGTCGGCGAACTCGGCCGCCAGCCGCTCCTGGTCGCTGTAGCCGGGCCAGGTGCGCCATTCGTGGACGTGGTCGTACAGCTCCTCGTCGACACCCGCGGCGGGTCCGTCCTCGTCGCGGGTGTTGACGCAGACGACGCATTCGTTGCGGTGAGCGATCACGGCGCGCGCCAATTCGCGCGTGCGTAACGGCAACCGGTTCTTGGTGTAGACCGCCTGGCTGAAGGCACCGAGCGCGCCGCCGATGTCCGGAGACTTCACAAACCAGCCGGCCAGGTCGTCGTCAGCAAATGTTCCGATTCGGCTCATGGCGTGATGGTACGCCCGCCTAAGGACCTGGGTCGCGGTTGTCGCGAAACGGGTGGAGCCACCTGCTAGCGAGCGGCCGGACCGATCGCCGCGGTTGGCGTTTCCTCATGCCAATCACGTTGGGCGAGAACCCGATGCGCGACGCGTTCGAGCGCGGCCTGCACCGCGCGGCGGTCCGGGCGGCCCTCGAAGCCCGGCGAGCGGGCGAGCTTGTCCACGAGCCAGGCCACCAGCAGCGAGTGCACGTAGCCGACTTGCTGGGCCCCGGCCGGGGTGAGCGACAGTTGGTCGCCGTCGCTTCGCGCGTAACCGCCGGCGGCCAGGCGCGCGAAAGTGGGCTCGAGAACCTCGAACGGTATTCGGTGATAGTCGGCCATGTCGGTGAGACGGGCGGTCCCGTACATCTGCGTGTAGCGATTGATGCGCAGGACCCCCCACAGCCCGGCCACGTCGAGCCGGCAATCGGGCCGCATGGCGATGCTGCGCAACCGCATGCCGGTTTCGCCGCGCAACATCCGTGCGATCGCGTTCTCCAGCATCTGGTCCGGCGTCTCGGAGGTCGGCATGCCGAACGCGTCGCCGAGATCGACTGTGCTGTCGTGGATATCCCGCAGCGGGACCTCGCGCAGGAACAGGGCCAGCACGAAACCGACCACGGCCACCGGCGCCGCCCACAAGAAAACCTCGGTCAGCGAATCGGCGTAGGCCGCCACGATGGGCGCGGCCACATCGTGTGGCTGCCGGTGCAGGGCCCCGGGCGAGCTGACCGCGTCGGGCGGCGCGCCGCTGGCCGCCAGGGCCGGGCCGATGCGGCGGTCGAGGAAGTTCACGAACAGCGAGCCGAATATCGCCGCCCCGAAAGAACTTCCGATGGTGCGAAAGAACGTCACCCCCGAGGTGGCGACGCCGAGGTCTTCGAAATTCGACGTGTTCTGCACGATCAGAACCAGCACCTGCATGGACAATCCGATCCCGGCGCCCAGGATGACCAGGTACAGCGACTGGATCAGGGCGGACGTCGACGGCTCCATCCGCGACATCAGCAAAAACGCCAGCGCCATCAGCGCGGTGCCGGTCACCGGGAAAACCTTGTAGCGGCCGGTGCGGCCGACCAGGGTTCCGCTGCCGGTGGAGGTGATCAGCATCCCGACCACCATGGGCAGCGTGCGCAGACCCGAGGTCGTCGCCGAGACCCCGTTGACGTACTGCATATAGGTCGGCAGGAACGTCAGCGCGCCCAGCATCGCAAAACCCACGACGAAGGACAGCACGCAGCACACGGCGAACACCGGACTGGCGAACAACCGGATGGGCAGGATCGGCTCGGCGGCGCGACGTTCCACCACCACGAAAACGCCCAGCGCCACCGCGGCGCCGACGAACAAGCCGATGATCGTCGGCGACCCCCACGCGTACAGCGTCCCGCCCCAGCTGGTGGCGAGCGTCAGGCCCGCCGCGCCCAGGCCGACGAACACGATTCCGGAGTAGTCGATGATCGGCTTGGCGGACGCGCCCAGCGCTGGAATCGCCGCGGCGGCAACGAAAATGACGACCACGGAGATCGGCACGTTGACCCAGAACGCCCACCGCCAGGTCAGGTAATCGGTGAAGTAGCCGCCCAGCAACGGCCCGATCACCGTCGTGACGCCGAAGACCGCCCCGAGGATGCCCTGGTACCGGCCCCGCTCCCGCAGCGGGACGACCTCGCCGATCAGCGCGCTGGCGGTGACGGTGATGGCGCCGCCGCCGATCCCTTGCAGCGCACGCGCTCCCACCAGCATGGCCATCGACTGGGACAGCCCGCACAACGCCGATCCGACGACGAAGAAGACGATCGCCGCCTGGAACACCCGCTTGCGCCCGTAGGAGTCCCCGAGCTTGCCGGCCAGCGCGGTGACGACGGTCGATGCGAGCAGATAGCTGGTGACGACCCAGGACTGATGGCCGGCGTCGCCCAGGTTGGCGACGATCGTCGGCAGCGCGGTGGCGACGATGGTCTGGTCCAACGCCGCGAGCAGCATCCCCAGGACGATCGCGACGAAGATCAGGTTGCGCCGTTGCGGGCTGATCAGCTCGCCGCTGGGCGCGGAATTCGCCGCCGGGGTCGCCTGGGTCACCGCTGCTCTCGGGCTCGTCATGCCGGCCCGACGTTACCTACCTTGCCCGCCGCCCGCGTCAGCTGGGTGGCCGCGAGACGCACTGCGCCGAGTACAGCTCCACGCCCAGCTTGTCCATCAACTCCAGCTGCGTCTCGAGGTAGTCGATGTGCTTTTCCTCGTCGGCGACGATGTCCTCGAACAGGGTGGCGGTGGTGGAATCCTG
The DNA here is from genome assembly GCF_000276825.1 of Mycobacterium paraintracellulare. Classification (NCBI taxonomy): domain Bacteria; kingdom Bacillati; phylum Actinomycetota; class Actinomycetes; order Mycobacteriales; family Mycobacteriaceae; genus Mycobacterium; species Mycobacterium paraintracellulare. The sequence continues at coordinate 2,655,595 of NC_016948.1, forward strand.
CTTGTCCCGGCATAAGACGATGGCCGGCTTGAGGCGGTCCATCACCTCGTATTCGATGGCGAGGTCGGCCTCGAATTGCTCGCGCAAGGTCTGGCCGATGCGCAGCGAGAAGAGGCGCTGGTAGTTCGGCAACCCGTCGAGCAACAGGATGCGGTCGGTGATCGCCTCGGCGTGTCGCATCTCGTCGAAGGACTCCGCGCGGGTGTGCTCAGCTAACTCGGTGAAACCCCAGTTGTCCTGCATCTTGGAGTGCAGGAAGTATTGGTTGATCGCGGTGAGCTCGCTGGTCAACTGCTCGTTGAGCAGACGCAAAACTTCCGGATCCCCTTGCATTTTCACTCCTACGGTGTCTGCGGCTGGCATGTTCGACCGCGATCCGTGCGCTGGGCTGGAGCGCACAAACCCGGCCTGTAGCAGCACTTTGCCACGGCCGCCGCAAATGTTCTAGCAAGGTTTGGCTGCACTCAGTGCGTTGTCGAGCTAGTCTAAGCACCCGGTTGTTAGGTTAGACTGCACTAAGCAGGTTAGGTTAGACTCCACTAATATGCGGCTTGTTCGTTTCGCACCTCCGGCCGGGGCCCCGAGTCCCCGGGAGGCCAGGCGCGGGAGCGGCATCGGGTCGCTCGAACGACCCGTCGACGAAGGGGACGCCCACATGCGGGAGGTGCGCTGATGTACGTGTGCCTGTGCGTCGGGGCGACCAGCCAGACCGTGTGCGACGTCGTCGCGCAGGGCGCGTCGACCTCCAAGGAAATCGCCGCGGCGTGCGGGGCGGGCGGTGACTGCGGTCGCTGCCGGCGCACCCTGCGCGCGATCCTCGCCGACGCGGCGAAGTTAGAGACAGCGCCGTCGGCCTGACGCCGGAACGCCGTTTCAGCCCTTGTTGAAATCAGCCAGCGCCGCGGCGTTGGCCTGCGCGCCCATGAGCTCGGCGAAGTGCGCGTGTTCCCGCGCGGTGGCCGCCGTGATCTCGGGGCGGACCGGCTCCATCATCGTGTGTTTGACGGCCATCAAGCTCGAGATCGGCCGGGAGGCGAGGATTTCGGCGTGGTGGCGGGCCTGCGGGAGCAGCTCGTCCGGTTGGCACACCCGCCAGACGAGGCCCATCCGCAGCGCCTCGTCGGCGTCGACCCATTCCGACGACATCAACAACCACGCGGCGTTCTGCCGGCCCACCAGCTGCGGCAACAGATAGGACGACGCCGCTTCCGGGGCTACGCCCAGGCTGGTGAACGGGCACTTCAACCGGGCCGTCGACGACATGAACGCCAGATCGGCATAGCCCAGAATCGTGGCGCCGATCCCCACGCCGACACCGTTCACCGCGCAGATCAGCGGCTTGGGAAAGGCGCTGAGCGCGTTGATGAGTCCGATGAAGCCATGCTCGCCCGGGGTGAAGCCGGGGTCGGTGATGCGCGCCTGCATCTCACCCAGGTCGGTACCGGCGCTGAACCCGCGACCCGCTCCGGTCAGCAGGACCACGGCCACCTCGGGATCGTCGGCGGCGGCCAGCAGCGCCTCGGCGGTGGCGTCATAGAGGGCTTCGTTGAAGGCGTTGAGCGCCTCCGGGCGGTTCAGCGTGAGGGTGCGCACCCGCTTGTCGTCGTCGATCTGCAGCGTCACCCCCGCAGCGTAGCGAGGCTAGCCGTTGCTGTAGACGCGGGTCGGGGCGATCAGCACCACGGCGCGCCCCTCGGAAGCCATCACCCGGTCGTACTCGTCCCAGTTGTCGTGGGTACCGCCCGCCGCAACGAACACATCGCGCAGCAGGACTCGCAACCGATCGGGATCGGTCAGCCACGGCCGGGTGTCGTCGGGGCCGACCAGCTCCGCGCGGCCCTCGACCGTCGCCCACTGCCACCCGTTACGGAAGGTGATGGCCAACTGCGGCCGGGCCCGCAGGTTGGCCAGTTTGACTCGTCCGTAGGTGGTAAACCCCAGCACCGGTTGACCATTCGCCGGGTGCGACAACAGGCCCACGTTGACCAGTGACGCCTGCACGGTCCCGTCAGCCCGGACGGTCGATACCACCGCCAGTCCGTTCTCCGCCGCGGCCAATGCCACGGCGTCGCGCAGTGTCGTCATCCGGTGTCCTCAGTCCGTGAACGGCGTGCTGATGACGTAGCGGCTCGTCGGCACGGTGTCGATGTTCTCGTTGGCGCCAAAGGCCGTCGTGCTGGCCACCATTCGTCCTAACCGGTGTTGGAGATCGTTGTCGTCGGCGGCTCCGAAAAATGCCCGAAGATCGGTGATCGCCTCCGCGGGAAACAACTCCTCGACGATGCCGGCGATTCCCGGCGCGTCTTCGGTGAGCGCGCGCACCACCCAATTCTGGGTGTAGCCGAACGTCGACTGTGTCTCGATGGCTACCGGTGTATGGTCGCGTTGCCAACGGGTCAGCCACGTCGCCTGGTCCATGCCCGCGGGCCGACGCAGCAACGCGATGTTGGCCAAACCCGGTGTGCGGGAACCGGACTCGACGGCGGGCGCGCTCAGCGGGACCGATTCCGTCACCAGGTACGCGGCGAGCTGCTCACACTCCTTTGCCAGCAGCTCGAGCGCGGACGTCATCTGCTCGCCGTAGCACTGCTGCGTCCACATGCTCACCACCGCGGCGACCGGTGGGTCCAGCGTCGTGAGCGTCATCAACGACTGGCGCACGGCGTCGTCGCGGACGTTGACCGACAATCCGGGCACACCCAGCTCCAGCAGCGCATCCGCGACCGCCCCCCGCTGCCGGGCGCACCAATCGTCGTCGGAGTCGGCGCGCATGAGCACCGCGATTACCTTTTCCATAGGCCGAACCTACCGGTGCGGGCCCGCCGGATAGGCCTACTTCACCGGGCGCACCTGATGCTGGCCGCTGATCAGCTTCCCGATGAGCCCGGCCAGCTGACGGTAGGACTCGTCGCGCCCGCTCGACGAGCGGTAGACCAAGCCGATTCGCCGGCCCGGGCGCGGCGCCGCGAACTGCGCCAGGCCCAGGCGGCTTCTCGAGGCCTCGACGGGCACCGCGCTCTGCGGAATCAGCGTGACGCCCAAACCGCCCGTCACGCATTGCACCGCGGTCGCCAGTGAGGCCGCCCGCGTGTTGGCCAGCTCCGCCCGGACCCCGGCCTTGTGGCAGACATCCAGCGCCTGATCGCGCAGGCAGTGCCCCTCGTCCAGCAGTAGCAGCGGCAGGTCGGCCAGCGCCGTCGCCGGAACCCGGCGCTTGCCCGCCAGCGGATGGCCGGGTGGCAGGGCGAGGACGAAATCCTCGTCGTAGATGGGGATCGCGCTGACCCCGGCGCCCTCGGCGGGCAAGGCGATCAATGCCGCATCCAATGCCCCTTCGCGCAAGACCGCCAACAACCGCTCGGTCTGGTCTTCGGTCACCCGCAGCGCCAGCCCCGGAAGCTGCTCGGCCACCCCGGCCAGTACGGTCGGCAGCACGTAGGGCGCAACCGTGGGAATCAGGCCCAGCCTCATGCCGGCCCGCAACGGATCCGAGGCGCCCGCCGCCGCGGCGGTGAAGGCGTCGGTCGCCTCGACGACGGCCTGGGCGCGCGGCAACAGCTCCGTACCCTGGGGTGTCAAGAAGACACGCCGGGTCGAGCGCTCGACGAGGCGGGTGCCCAAGCCCGCCTCCAGCGCCGAGAGCGCCTGCGACAACGTCGACTGGCTGACGCCGAGAGCCGTTGCGGCACCGCTGAATTGATGCTTCTCGGCCACCGCCACGAACGCGCGCAGGCCGGCGATCGTCGGCTGATAACTCTTATCGGTCATACCTATAAGTGTAGTGGGAAATATCACCTTTACTTCAACCAGGGTACGCGGCAACATGGTGGAAGAAAGCTAATCTTGAGTAAATCCAGATAAGGAGCGATATGCCTCTGCTGACCATCGGCGACCAGTTCCCCGCCTACGAGCTCACCGCGTTGATCGCCGGCGATCTGTCCAAGGTCGACGCCAAGCAGCCCGGCGACTACTTCACCACCATCACCAACGAGGACCACGCCGGCAAATGGCGCGTGGTGTTCTTCTGGCCGAAGGACTTCACCTTCGTGTGCCCGACCGAGATTGCCGCCTTCGGCAAGCTCAACGACGAATTCGCCGACCGCGACGCGCAGGTTCTGGGTGTGTCGATCGACAGCGAGTTCGTCCACTTCAATTGGCGTGCGCAGCACGAGGACCTCAAAAAGCTGCCCTTCCCGATGCTCTCGGACATCAAGCGGGAGCTGAGCCTGGCCACCGGTGTGCTCAACGCCGACGGTGTGGCCGACCGGGCGACCTTCCTCGTCGACCCCAACAACGAGATCCAGTTCGTCTCGGTCACCGCGGGTTCGGTGGGCCGCAACGTCGAGGAAGTGCTGCGCGTGCTGGACGCGCTGCAGTCCGACGAGCTGTGCGCGTGCAACTGGCGCAAGGGCGACCCGACGCTCGACGCCACCGAGCTGCTCAAGCAGTCGGCCTGATCCGGGGCTGATCCCGTAGGGTCTGAAGAGGAGGCGAGATGAGCGTAGAGAACCTCAAGGAAGCGCTGCCGGAGTACGCCAAGGACCTCAAGCTCAACCTGGGTTCGATCACCCGTACGACCGAGCTCGACGAGGAGCAGCTGTGGGGCACGCTGTTGGCGAGCGCCGCGGCGACCCGGAACACGCAGGTGCTCAGCGAGATTGGCGCGGAGGCGGCCGACATTCTGTCCGCCGAGGCGTACAACGCGGCGCTGGGAGCCGCATCGGTCATGGCGATGAACAACGTGTTCTACCGTGGCCGGGGTTTCCTCGACGGCAAGTACGACGACCTGCGCGCGGGATTGCGGATGAACATCATCGCCAATCCCGGTGTGGAGAAGGCGAACTTCGAGCTGTGGTGCTTCGCAGTGTCCTCGATCAACGGATGCCCGGATTGCGTGGCCGCCCACGAGCACACGCTGCGCGAGGCCGGTGTCAGCCGCGAAACCATCCAGGAGGCGCTGAAGGCCGCGGCGATCGTTTCCGGCGTGGCCCAAGCGATCGTCGCTTCCCAGACGCTGGCGACCGTCGGCTGATCGCGCCGTCGTGACCAGCGCCGTGTCCGGACCCGACTGGGTCCAGCACGCCATCTGGTGGCAGGTCTACCCGCTGGGGTTCGTGGGCGCGTTCCCCGTACCGCAGTCAAACGAGCCGCCGCAACCGCATCAACACCGGTTGCGGCGGCTCGTCGACTGGTTGGACCACGCCATCGAACTCGGGGCGTCCGGCATCGCGCTGGGCCCGATCTTCGCCTCGCGCACACACGGTTACGACACCACCGACCACTACCGCATCGATCCCCGGCTCGGCGACGACGCCGATTTCGACCACCTCGTCGCCGAGGCGCACCGACGCGGCCTGCGCGTCCTGCTCGACGGCGTGTTCAACCACGTCGGGGTGGATTTTCCGCGCCACCGCGAGGCCGCCGAGGACGACGCCGCCGCGCGCTGGTTCCGCGGACGTCCCGGGCGCTTTCACACGTTCGAAGGCCACGACGGGCTGATCACCCTCAACCACGACAACCCCGCCGTCGTCGACTACACCGTCGAGGTGATGGCGCACTGGTTGGGCCGCGGCGCCGACGGCTGGCGCCTCGACGCGGCTTATGCAGTGCCACAACACTTCTGGGCCTCGACCCTGCCCCGGGTGCGCGAGCGCTATCCGGATGCCTGGTTCGTCGGCGAACTCATCCACGGCGACTACGCCGCGGTCGTCGACGCCGCCACCTTCGACTCGGCCACCCAATACGAGCTGTGGAAGGCGATCTGGAGCAGCCTCAACGACGGCAACTTCTTCGAGCTGGACTGGGCGCTGCAGCGCCACAACGACTTTCTGAGCCGCTTCGCGCCCCTGACCTTCATCGGCAATCACGACGTCACCCGCATCGCCAGCCAGCTGGACAACCCCGCGCATGTGGCCCACGCGCTGGTGCTGCTGCTCACCATCGGCGGGGTGCCCAGCGTCTACGCCGGCGACGAGCTCGGGTTCCGCGGCGTCAAGGAAGAACGGTTCGGCGGCGACGACGCCGTGCGCCCCGAATTCGGCTCTCCCCCACTGCAACTGGATGACTTCGGCGTCCAGACCTGGGGGCTGCACCAGTACCTGGTCGGGCTGCGACGGCGCCACCCCTGGCTGCACGCGGCGTCCACCACCGCGTTACGGCTGAAAAACCGGCACTACGTCTACGAGGCGCGCAACGGCGACGACGCCCTGCTGGTGGTGCTCAACATCGACGACGAACCCCTGCACGTGTCGCTGCCGGAGCTGGGCCCGGGGCGCGCGCAGGTCATCGGCGGATCGGCGGCCCCGCCGCCGGAGGTCGTGGACGCTGTCGCCGTCGAGCCGCACGGGTGGCGGATCCTAAGCTCGGTCTAGGCGCTCGCACGTCAGCGCGTCCTGGCGGCCGTCGTAATACTTGTCGAGCACCGCGACGAAGTCCTCGTCGTCCTCGGTGGCGTGGGCGAACAGGGTCATCGACGAGCACAGTTTGAGGTCGTCCGGCGAGCCGAAGATCTGCCCGATCGAGCGCCCCTGCACCGCGGTGACCAGTCGGGCGCACTCCCGCAACCGCGGCCCCAGCAGCTCATGACGCAGGTACGCCCGAGCCTCGTCCAGCGAGGAGATGCCGTAATGGAGCGCGGTCGGGCTGCCGCCCAGGCCGCGCAGTTGGGGGAAGACGAACCACATCCAGTGGCTGCGCTTTCGTCCGGCCCGCAGCTCGTCGAGGACGTCGCCGTACACCGGCTCTTGCGCGTCCACGAAACGCTGGAGATCGAACGGGTCGCCTGCAGATGTCACCTGACTACGGTTGCACATTATGGAACTCGAAAGACGGAAGGCCGTTCGCCGACGAGTACCCAAAGTGCGCGATCTCGCCCCGCTCATGCAGTTCAAGCGGCCCGAGCTGAACGCGACCAAGCGGCGGCTCGACGCCGCCTACACCATCGAAGACCTGCGGCGCATCGCCAAGCGGCGCACCCCGAAGGCGGCGTTCGACTACACCGATGGCGCGGCCGAAGACGAGCTGTCCATCGAACGCGCCCGACAAGCCTTCCGCGACATCGAATTTCATCCGGCGATCCTGCGCGACGTCTCCCAAGTGACCGCGGGGTGGGATGTCCTCGGCCAGCCGGTCGTGCTGCCGTTCGGGATCGCACCGACCGGATTCACCAGGCTCATGCACACCGAGGGCGAGATCGCCGGCGCGCAGGCGGCGGCCAGGGCGGGGATCCCGTTTTCGCTGTCCACGTTGGGCACCTGCGCGATCGAGGACCTCGTCACGGCCGTGCCCCAAGGCCGAAAGTGGTTTCAGCTCTACATGTGGCGGGACCGCGAACGCTCGATGGAGCTGGTCAGACGCGCCGCCGAGGCCGGCTTCGACACCCTGCTGGCCACCGTCGACGTCCCGGTCTCCGGCGCACGGCTGCGCGACAACCGCAACGGCATGACGATCCCGCCCACGCTGACGCTGCGCACCGTGTTGGACGCGGTGCCCCACCCGAAGTGGTGGTTCGACCTGTTGACCACCGAACCTTTGGCGTTCGCGTCGCTGGACCGCTGGCCCGGCACGGTCGCCGAATACCTGAGCACGATGTTCGATCCCAGCCTGACCTTCGATGACCTGGAGTGGATCAAGGAGCAGTGGCCGGGCAAGCTCGTCGTCAAAGGGATTCAGACGCTTGACGATGCCCGCGCGGTCGTCGACCGCGGTGTCGACGGGATCGTGTTGTCCAATCACGGTGGGCGCCAACTGGATCGGGCCCCGGTGCCGTTTCACCTGCTGCCGACGGTGGCGCGCGACCTGGGTGAGCACACCGAGATCCTGGTGGACACCGGCATCATGTCGGGCGCCGACATCGTCGCGGCGATCGCGCTGGGCGCCCGGTGCACGCTGGTCGGTCGGGCCTACCTCTACGGCCTGATGGCCGGCGGTGCGGCCGGGGTGAGCCGCGCCATCGACATCCTCGCCGAGGGAGTGATCCGCACGATGCGCCTGCTCGGCGTCACGTGCCTCGAGGAGCTCTCGCCCCGGCACGTTACGCAGTTGCGGCGCCTGGGGCCCGTGCCGCCGGTGTGAGGCCGGCCGCACCCCCGCGATGGCCGGGGCGCGCGGGAACAAACCGGCGCCGGGCTGGGTTAAGCGCATCAGACTCAACTTTTGGAGGATTTGATGGCTGAAGCCAAGTCGGTGCCGGTGCTGTTTGTCACCGACACCATCGTGCTGCCCGGAATGGTGGTGCCGATCGCGCTGGACGACGCGGCCCGCGCGGCGATCGACGCCGCCCAGGCCAGCGAGTCGGGACAGCTGCTGATCGCCCCCCGGCTCGAGGACCGGTATCCCTCCCACGGCGTGATCGCGAAGATCCTGCAGGTCGGGCGCATCGCCGGTGGCGGCACCGCCGCGGTGGTGCGCGGCGAGCGCCGGGCACAGATCGGGGCGGGCGCATCCGGCCCCGGGGCGGCGCTGTGGGTCGAGGTGACCGAGGTCCCCGAGGCCGAGGCGACCGACGAGGTCAAGGCACTGACCGCGGAGTACAAGAAGCTGCTGCTGGCCATGCTGCAAAGACGCGAGGCCTGGGAGATCATCGATTACGTCAACCGGCTGTCCGATCCGTCGGCGCTGGCCGACACCTCGGGGTACGCGTCCTACCTGAGCAACGCGCAGAAGCGCCAGCTGCTGGAGACGGTCGACGTCGCCGAGCGGCTGCGCGTGCTGATCGACTGGACCAGCGACCACCTCGCCGAGGTCGAGGTCAGCGACAAGATCGCAGAGGACGTGCGCGAGGGCATGGAGAAGACGCAGAAGGAGTTCCTGCTGCGTCAGCAGCTGGCCGCCATCCGCAAGGAATTGGGCGAGGGCGAACCCGATGGTTCGGACGACTACCGGGCCCGCGTCGAGGCCGCCGAGCTGCCCGAGAAGGTGCGCGAGGCCGCGCTGCGCGAGGTCGGCAAGCTGGAACGCTCGAGCGACCAGAGCCCGGAGAGCGGCTGGATTCGCACCTGGCTGGACACCGTGCTCGACCTGCCGTGGAACGTCAAGACCGAGGACTCCACCGACCTCAAGGCGGCGCGGGAAGTCCTTGACGCCGATCACCACGGGCTGGATGACGTCAAGGATCGCATCGTCGAGTACCTGGCCGTGCGGGCGCGCCGCGCCCAACGCGGGCTGCAGGTGGTCGGCGGGCGCGGCTCCGGTGCGGTGATGGTGCTGGCCGGTCCCCCCGGCGTCGGCAAGACGTCGCTGGGCGAGAGCGTGGCCCGGGCGTTGGGCCGCAAGTTCGTGCGCGTCGCCCTGGGCGGTGTGCGCGACGAGGCCGAGATCCGCGGGCACCGTCGTACCTACGTGGGCGCGTTGCCGGGCCGGATCGTGCGCGCGATCGGTGAGGCGGGATCGATGAATCCCGTTGTGCTGCTGGACGAAATCGACAAGGTCGGTTCCGACTACCGCGGCGATCCGAGCGCGGCGCTGCTCGAGGTGCTCGACCCGGCGCAGAACCACACCTTCCGCGACCACTACCTGGATCTGGACCTGGACCTGTCCGATGTGGTGTTTTTGGCGACGGCCAACGTGATCGAGAACATCCCGTCGGCCTTGCTGGATCGTATGGAGCTGGTGGCCATCGACGGCTACACCGAGGACGACAAGGTCGCCATCGCGCGGGACTACCTGCTGCCCCGGCAGCGGGACCGCGCGGCGCTGACCGAGGACGAGGTGGCGGTGAGCGACGCGGCGCTGCGCAAGATCGCCGCCGACTACACCCGCGAGCCCGGTGTGCGACAGTTCGAACGGCTGCTGGCCAAGGCGCTGCGCAAGGCGACCACCAAGCTGGTTGACGATCCGCGACCGATCACCATCGACGAGCCGGATCTGGTTGACTACCTGGGCCGTCCGCGGTTCATGCCGGAATCGGCCGAACGCACGGCGGTGCCCGGTGTGGCCACCGGCCTGGCCGTCACCGGCCTCGGTGGCGATGTGCTCTACATCGAGGCCGGCTCCACCGACGGTGACCCGGGCCTGCAACTGACGGGTCAATTGGGCGACGTGATGAAGGAGTCGGCGCAGATCGCGCTGTCCTACGTGCGCTCGCACGCCGCCGAGCTCGGTGTGGATCCCAAGACGCTGGACCGGCGCATCCACGTCCACGTGCCCGCGGGGGCGGTGCCCAAGGACGGCCCGTCGGCCGGTGTCACCATGGTGACCGCCTTGGTCTCGATGGCCACCGGACGCCAGGTCCGCTCCGACGTCGGCATGACCGGAGAGGTCACGCTGAACGGCCGGGTGCTGCCCATCGGCGGGGTGAAGCAAAAGCTGCTGGCCGCCCAACGTGCCGGGCTGTCAACGGTTTTCATTCCGCAGCGCAACGAGCCGGATCTCGATGACGTGCCCGCCGAGGTGCTCGAGGCGCTGGACGTGCGGCCCATGACCGACGTCGCCGAGATCGTGGCCCAGGCGCTCGAACCGGCGGCCTCGGCCGCCACGGCCGCGGCCTGATCGGGGCGCCGGGCGTGACCCGGGGCTTTCCCCGCGGTCACGCCCGGCGTTGAATGAACCCGTGACTCTCAAACGACAAGTGGTCCACCGTGTTCAACGCCTGCTGGTCAACCCGGTCGGCCGGCAGCTGCCGATGACCATGCTCGAAACCACCGGACGCAAGAGCGGGCAGCCGCGGCGCACCGCGGTGGGCGGGCGCGTCGTGGACAACCAGTTCTGGATGGTCTCCGAACACGGCGAGCACTCGGATTACATCCGCAATATCAAGGCCAATCCGGCTGTGCGGGTGCGTGTTGGCGGCACGTGGCGCCACGGCACCGCCCACCTCCTGCCCGAAGACGACGCGGTGCAGCGCCTGGGCAACCTGCCGCGGCTGAACAGCGCGATGGTGCGCCTGATGGGCAGCGACCTGCTCACCGTCCGGGTCGACCTGGACTGAACCCGCGGATGGCCTACGACGAAGACCTGGCCAACCGGATCCGCGAACTCCTCGCGGGCGGGCCCGGCATCGACGAGAAGCGCATGTTCGGCGGCCTGGCGTTCCTGGTCAACGGCAACATGTCGGTGGCCGTCAGCGGCCAGGGCGGACTGTTGGTGCGGGTGCCGCGCGAGGACACCGACAAACTCGCCGGGCGCGCGCACGTCAGCCCCATGGTGATGGCCGGACGGGAAGCCCGGGGCTGGTTGCGCGTCGAGGCCGCCGGGGTGCAAACCAAACGCCAGCTTCACAGTTGGGTCAAACGCGGGGTCGACCACGCGCGCAGCCTGCCGCCCAAATAGCGGGCGCGGTTTGCCGTCGCGGCGTGGGGGTACGCGGTGCGGTATGGACAAGCGGGTGCGACGACTGCTCGACGTGGCCGGCACCACCTACGCGGCGCAGGCGCGCATCACGCTGAGCGACAAGCCGATGCCGCTGTTCCAGCTTTTGGTGCTGTGCATGCTGGCCAGCAAGCCGATCGATGCGACCATCGCCACGGCCGCCGCGCGCGAACTCTTCAAGGCGGGCCTGCGGACTCCCAAGGCCGTGCTGGCCTCGGACCGGAAAACCATGATCGACGCCTTTGGGCGCGCGCACTACGTGCGTTACGACGAGAGCTCGGCCACCCGGCTCACCGATATGGCCGAACGACTTCGCGACGACTACTCCGGCGACATGCGCGAATTGGCCGATCGCAGCGGGCATGACGTGGCCACGGCGAAACGGATGCTGAAGCAGTTCAAGGAAATCGGCGACACGGGCGCCGACATCTACCTGCGCGAGGTGCAGGACGTGTGGACCTGGGTGCGGCCGTATTTCGATGACCGCGCCACCGGCACCGCCAAGCGGTTTGGCCTACCCGCCGAACCGAAGAAACTGGGAAGCCTTGCGCCGCAGGCCAATGCGCGACTGGCCGCCGCGTTGGTCAGGGCGTCGCTGGACGCCGATGTGCGTCAGCGGGTGGCCGGCTGAGCCGCGGTGACCATACGAATCGGTACCTCGGGGTGGTCGTACAACCACTGGATCAATGTGCTGTATCCGCCGGGAACGCCGTCGGCGCGCCGGCTCGCCCGCTACGTCGAGGCGTTCGACACCGTCGAGCTGAACGCGAGTTTCTACCGGTGGCCCAAGGATTCGACGTTCGAGGGTTGGCGCGATCAGCTGCCGGACGGCTTCACCATGTCGGTCAAGGCGCATCGCGGCTTGACGCACTACCGCCGGCTGGCCTCCCCCGAACCGTGGATCGAACGTTTCGAACGATGCTGGCAGCTGCTGGGTGATCGCCACGGCGTGCTGCTGGTGCAGCTGCACCCCGAACAGCAGCGCGATGACGCGCGCCTGGACTCGTTCCTGCAACTCATGCCCGCGTCGATCCGCGTCGCCGTCGAACTGCGGCACCCGTCGTGGAATGACCCCGCGGTGTTCGAGCTGCTGGAACGCCATCGCGCCGCGTATGTGGTGATGAGTGGGCTGGGGCTCGAGTGCATTCCCCGAGCGACGACCGATCTGGTGTACATCCGGATGCACGGGCCGGATCCCGAGGCCAATTACGCCGGTTCCTACACCGCCGACGATCTGCGGCGCTGGGCCGAGCGGCTCACCGCTTGGGACGGTGAACGGAAGGACGTGTGGATGTATTTCAACAACGACCTGGGCGGGCACGCGGTCCGCAACGCTCTCGACCTGCGCGAGCTGTTGGGCTGAGCGCCCGCGAGTAGGCTGAAAATTCCACAGAACGGAGCCCCATCCATGGCCAACTCGACCAGCTTCGTCATCATCGGCGGCGGACTCGCGGCCGCCAAAGCCGTAGAAGCTTTGCGCGACAACGATTTTGATGGGCACATCATTGTGTTCGCCGACGAGGAACATCTGCCCTACGAGCGGCCGCCGCTGTCGAAGGAGTATCTGGCCGGCAAAAAGTCGCTGACCGATTTCACCGTGCAGAACTCCGACTGGTACCGCGACCACAACGTCGACCTGCGGCTCAACACGCGGGTGGCCTCCCTGGACGCCGCCGGCCACACCGTCGGGCTGCCCGACGGCACCACCGTCGGCTACGACAAGCTGTTGCTGGCCACGGGATCGGCCTCGCGCCGGCCCCCGATACCGGGGGCGGACTCCCCCGGTGTGCATTACCTACGCACCTACGAAGACGCCGTGGCATTGAATGACGTTCTGTCCGAAGGCGCTTCGCTCGCGGTCGTGGGCGCCGGGTGGATCGGGCTGGAAGTGGCGGCGGGTGCGCGCCAGCGAGGTGTCAACGTCACCGTGGTGGAAACCGCCAGGCAGCCGCTGCTGGCCGCGCTGGGCGAGACCGTCGGCGAGGTGTTCGCCACCCTGCACCGCGAGCACGGGGTGGATCTTCGCCTCGAGACGCAGGTCGCGGAGATCACCAGGGCCGACGGCTCGGCCACCGGCCTGCGGATGCGGGACGGATCGACGGTGGCCGCCGACGCCGTGCTGGTGGCCGTCGGCGCCAAGCCCAACGTCGAACTCGCCGAGCAGGCCGGGCTCTCCCTGGGCGACGGCGGGGTGCTCGTCGACGCCTCGTTGCGCACCAGCGATCCCGACATCTATGCGGTCGGCGACATCGCGGCCGCCGAACACCCGCTGTTGGGCACCCGCATCCGCACCGAGCACTGGGCCAACGCGCTCAAGCAGCCCACCGTGGCGGCGGCCGGGATGCTGGGCACACCAGGCGAATACGCGGAGCTGCCCTATTTCTTCACCGATCAATACGACCTCGGGATGGAGTACGTGGGACACGCCCCCAGCTTCGAGCGGGTGGTGTTTCGCGGTGACGTCGCCGGCCGGGAGTTCGTCGCGTTCTGGCTCGACGGCGACCACCGGGTGCTGGCCGGAATGAACGTCAATATCTGGGATGTGCTCGACGACGTCAAAGCGCTGATCCGGTCGAAGGCCGCCGTCGACCCCGACAAGCTGGCCGACCCGCAGTCACCCCTGGGCGAGCTGCTCGGCTGAGCCATCCTCGGCGGTGGTCCCGGCGCCGGAGTCGTCGGGGCTGTGCGGGACGGGCGCCCAGGCCCCGTCGATAACGTCGGGTGGGAACTGCGCCTGCAGGCGTTCGCGTTCGGTGCGGCGGCGTTTGATCCGCAGCCGTGCGTCGCCCGGCATCGTGACCAGTTCATTGCACGTCAGGTAGTACATGTCGTCGACGGCGTCGATCAGGTCCGCCTCGACGCGCAGAGATCCCAACGCGCGCAACGTCATCCGCAGTTCGTGCGTGAACCGCATCGTGGTGTCGTGGGCCAGCTCCCGCGAACCGCGCGCGTTGGCGGTAAGCCGCTCGGCCAATGTGGCGGGCGTGGGCTCGGGGGGTGGGGCCCCTGCCGCGGCGGTCAGCAACATCGTCGGGTCGTCGGCGAAGGTCTTGCTGGCCAGCTCGGCCTCGCCCGGACCGCGGTGCCCGATTCGTGCGACGACCGCGTCCACAATGGCGGCGGTCTTCGGCGACAGCGCACGAATGCTCGCGAGGTTGCCCTCGGCGGCCAGCGCGCGCAACGGCGGGTCGGCCCGCAGCGCCGACGCCAGCTCGGCGGTCTCCGCCGCGACGAGTCCGCTGTCGGTGATCATGCTGATCCCGGGCACGCTGCGCCCCGCCTGGCTGCGCGGCAGCGCCGCGGCGGTGACGCCGGTGTCGATCAACCAGAGCGCGTTGAGGATCCAGCCCTGGTGGATGCGGTCGCGCAACAGCCGCAGCCGCACTTCCAGGGCCGCTTCGGGCAGCAACGCCAGTTGGGCGGCGTCGAGGTGCTCTGCTTCCGCGGCGGCGCAATACGCCCGGGTGTCGGCCCGCAGGTGACGCAGGAGCGCGACCGACCGCCCCGCGGCGACGGCCTTGGCGACCGAGCCGAGCGCCCCGGCCGTCCAGGCCGGCTCGCCGAACGGCAGCGGATCGCCGACCTGGGGCTGGCCGACGAGGGCGTTGCGGGCGACGGCGTCCTGGTCCCAGCCGGGCAGCTGGCTGGCCGCGACCATGTTGACCGACACGCCGACGTAGGCGCGGTGGCCGAACACCGCGATGGCCCTGCTGCCCCATTCGGCATCGGCGACGCCGCCGAGGGCGAGCGCCTGTCCCAGCACCCGGCTCGCGGCGCGCAGCCCGCTCAATTGGACGTCCAGCGTGATGGGGGTGAGCGGTCCGGGCAGCGCCTCGGCCAGTGCGGCGCCGCTGAAAACCGGGAACCGCGAATCGATCTGATCGTCGAATTCGCCCTCCAGGCCTTCCGGCGCGGCCGTGCGCACGTCGTCACCGGCCGGTCGCCGAGATTGCGGCAGCACCTCGACGGGCAGCGCGAGCTGTCCCCCCTGGTTGATCGCGCCGGCGGTGTCCAGCCGGCGCCCGACGAGTCCCCGCGCGGTGTCGGCGACGGCGTCCAGCGCGTGCCAGCCGTATGAGAACATCCAGTCCTCTTGTGCCGCAGCGACATCGAACTCCGGCGTCAGCTGGGCCCAGCTGCGCACCCGATGCGGCCGGATGCGCGGGTCGGCGGCTCGCAACACGCGCCAGGCGGTGACCATGTTGACGGTGTCCGGGCTGGCGAGGTCCACCACACCGGTGCGGTCGGTATCCATCGCCAGGACCAAAAAGCGCATCAGGTCGTCGAGGTGCAGCACGCGCATGGGTTGCGCGGACACCTTGCTGCGCAACAGCGTGGCCACGGTGCGGCACACCATCCAGTCGAGCTGGCGCCCGACCGGTGGCGCGATCCGGATGACCGCGGTGGGGCCCCAGCTCGAGGACACCAGGTCCTCGGCCGGCCGATACAACTCGGGCCGTCCCGCGGCCTGCGAGACGAACACCAGGCGGGAGCCGGCGCGCGCGGCCGCATCGGTGACCCGCGCCAGCCCGTCCATGCCGGCGCCGCCGGGCGCGGTGGGGTCGATGGGTGCCAGGTGGATGACCGCGTCGGCCTCGTCGGTGAGCTCCCGCAAGACGCGGTCGCGCAGCGATGCGCAAACAAATTCGACGTTGCGGTCGAGGCAGGGATGCGGGAGCTCAGCAATGCCGGTGACCGTGTGCCCGGCAGCGATGAGCTGCCCAGCGACCAGGCGCCCGAGTGCGCCGGTGGCGTCGGTAACCAGGATGTGCACCTGGGCTCACCTCCCCCAACCCTCAGCACTCAACAATAGGCAAGTCGGCATAGGCTACGCGACCGTTACCCAGGATCGGCGCCGTTGACCTGGCGCCATACGGGTGACGGGGCTACCGCAGCGTCGCGCTGCCGTCCGCGGCGACGGCGACCTTGGCGCCACCGAGATCTTCACGCACCGAGGCCTGCACCGCGTCGGCGTCGGTGACCACGGCCAGCGCGCGCGACCCGTCGGGGGTGCGCACCGCCAGAAAGGCCTTTTCCGGCCGTCCCTCGCGGTCATACGGCGTCGTCCACGCCTCGAGGGTGCCCACGCCTTCCCATTCCACCACCGCGTCGGTCGTCGGCTCCGCGTCGACCTCTGGTTGCGTGTCCTCCCAACGGAATTCGGCCGGCGGTTCGGTGCCGTAGACACCGAAGCTGTGTTTGGTCAGGTAGCCGCCGTTGGCGGTGATCAGACCGCGCCGGCCCGGATTGGCCACCAGCAACTCCGCCATGGTGGCTATCGAATGCATCACGTAGTTGCTCCACGGGCCGCCGGCGAACGTCAGTCCGCCGGTCACGGTCAGCGGCCGGGCGGGGTCGTCGACGCTCAGCCCGAGTTCGGCCGCCGCGACTTGCACCGCGGAGGGAAAGCACGAGTACAGGTCGACGTAATCGATGTCGTCGATGCCCAGGCCGGCCAGCTCGAGCGTCCGCGCGCCGGCGATCCGGATGGCCGTGGACCGGTGCAGTTCGTGGCGCTCGGCGATGGACGGTGTGTCGTGCGCGTCGGTGCCCGCGTGCGGGTACACCCAGCGTTCGGCGGGGATCTTCAGCCTCCTGGCCTGCTCGACCGAGGTCAGAACGAGCGCCGCGCCCTGGTCGACCATGTTGTTGGAGTTCATCAACTTGGTGTAGGGCCAGCTGATCATCCGGTTCCGCGGGCCCACCCGGCGGATGTCGTCGGCACTGGACGGCGTGCGGATCCACGCGTGCGGGTTGTCCACCGCCACCGCGTTGAACCGCGCCCACAGCTCCCCGATGCGCTGGAGGTGATCGTCGATCGACTCGCCGCGCGCCACCCGCAGCGCCTGCTCGAACAGCGGATAGACGTAGGCCGGGCGGTCCAGGGAAATCCTGATCTCGGCGTCGCCGACCATCGGGACGTCGTCGCCGCTCACCTCGGCCATCGGGACCGAGCGGTCCTGTTCGGTCCACACCAGCTTGCCGCCCTGGGCCCGCAGACCCCGCCTGGTGCGCCAGGTTTCGGCGCCGGCCAGCAGCACGACGCCCGCGCGGCCGCCCTGGATGTCCAGGCAGGCCTGGTTGAGCAGCGATTGCGGCACATTGCCGCCGACCGGGCTGTACAGCGTGGTGAAATCCGAGGCGCCGATGCGCTGGCCCAATAACAGCCCGGGATCCCGATACTGGGCCGACAGGATGTTGACCACCCGGATCGAGTCGACCGCCTCGATCACCGCGGCGCCGGCGGCCCGCTCGACCGCGGCCACCATCAGGTCCATCGGCTCGACGGACCGCGTGGCCGGATCGATCTCGTCGCGGTGGTTGACCTGGCCATAGCCGATCAAAACCGGGGTCCTGGGGTCAGCGGTCATGCGTCGAACCTATCGGACCCCGGGCGTGCGGTTCGCCGCACAGTCGGGCGCGAGCGTGCGGCCGGCCGCACATTCGGGCGACCGCGGGGCGGCTCAGGCGTCGGTGGCCGGGCCGAACAGCACGCGGTCGTCGATCAGCCGCTGGATGTCGGTGGTGTTCATTCCCAGCACGTTTCGGCAGATCTCGACGGTGTCCTGCCCGGGCTGAGGTGCCGGGGCCCGCCGGGCCGCCGGAATGTGGCGGTAGGGCGCCGGTCCCGTCTCGGCGGGCAGCGGGTTCTCGATCAGCGGATGAGTCATGGCGCTGTAGACGTTTCGCGCGATCAGCTGCGGGTCCTCGAGTATGTCGGGCGGACGGTTCATCGGCCCGGCCGGAACACCCGCCGACTGCAGCAGTTCGGCGGCCCGCAGCGGGGTGCGGGTGCGGGTCCAGGCCGAGACCCGTTCCACCAACTCGTCCCGATTGTCCAGCCGCGCTTCGCCGGTGGCGAAGCGCGGGTCGTCCGCCCATTCGGGGTGGTCGAAAACCGAAGCGGCGCGCCGCCATTCGTCGTCCGTTCGGATCGAGATGACGCACCATTCGTCGTCACCGGCGCAGGGATAGACCGCGTGCAGGCTGGTGTCCTGCCGGATCCGGTCGATGCCCGCGGCCAGCGCGGCTTGCGTGACATACAGGGTGTCGAGCTGGTTGACCACGACTTCGGCCTGCGAGATGTGGACGTGGGCGCCGTTGCCCGTCCGGTCGCGGTGGATCAGCGCGGCCAGCGCGGCGATCGCGGTGACCCGGCCGACCACGTGGTCGGGGAACACCGTCGTCGCATCGTAAAACGCGTGCCGCGCCGCCTCGGTACCCTCCCCCGGGACGTCGCTCGTCCAGAGCCGGGTGACGCCGGTCGTGGCCCGCACGAGCGGGCCGTACCCCAGCCGCGCGCTCCACGGCCCCGTGTCGCCGAACGCGCTGCTCTCGGCGAGCACGATCCGCGGGTTGAGGGCGCGCAGCTCGTCGTAGGAAAACCCCAGTGCGGTAAGGGTTCCCGGCTTGAAGTTGGCGAAGACCGCGTCGGCGGTGGCGACGAGCCGGCCGAAGATCTTCTTGCCCTCGGCGCTGCGCAGGTCCAGCCCGAAACCGCGGTTGTTGCGGTGCGTCCAGGCGAAGGACTCGCTCATGGCCTCGCCGACGCGGGCCTGGCGCAATCCGTCGGGGTAATCGGCGCTCTCGATTTTGATGACGTCGGCGCCCAGGTCGCCGAATAGCCGGCTCAGCTCACCGCCGGCGACGATGATGCCCAGATCCAAAATCCGCAGTCCCGCAAAGGGATAATCGCCGAGCCGGCCGGAGGCCGACGGCACCACCGAGGGATCGCCGCGCCAGTACGGTTCGTCGTTGCCCGCGGCGGGCACCGGTGTGCGGAAACCCGCGCGCCGGCCGTCGACCACGAAATACCCGGTCGGCACGGCGGTCCGCACGCCGGGGACGAGCTCGGCCTCGGCGATCGCGCCGACCGCCTGGAAGTGATCCGAACCCAGGATCCGCGCCGGCGTCAGCACCGCGGCGATGGGCACCCCGTGCGCCTGTCCGGCGGCCACCAGATCCTTCATGCTCTGTCCGGCGAAGAGCTTCTCCAGCAGCTCGCTGATCTGCGGCCACACCGCGAATCGCGCGCCGATCACGTCGTATTTGGGATCTTGGAAGTCTTCCGGCTCCCCCAGCCAGCGCCGCAGGCCGCGCCACTGCCGGGGCGCCATCACGCACAGCCGGACGTAGCCGTCCCGGCAGGGGTAGATCGGGTAGGCGTCCTGGTTCTTCGGGCGGCCCCGCCACCGCCCGGTGCGCCGGACGCCGGCGGCGGCCTGCCCGTGCGCGCCGAAGGCCGGGTCGAGGGCCATGACGACCGCGTCGAACCACGAGAAGTCGATGTAATCGCCGGTACCGCAACGCAATCGGTTGTAGTACGCCGCGAGCGCGGCCCACGCCGCCTGGACGGCCGCGGTGGCCGACGCGATGCCGTCCGGCGGCAGCACCGGGGTGCCGATGGTGGGGCCGGACCGTGACAGCGCGCCGCACATCGCGTACAGCACCGGATCCGTGGCGCGCCACGAGGAGCGCGGGCCGGTCGCGCCGAAGTCGGTGATCGACAGCACCACCAGGTGCGGGTAGCGGGCGGCGAGCTCCTCGCCGGAGGTTCCGAACATGGCGCCGCGCTCGTCGGCGCCGGTGTCCACGACGATGTCGGCGTCGGCGGCCAAATCGAGGAAGCGGGCGCAGTCCTCGTCGTCGAACGGGTCGAGCACCGCGCTGCGCTTGTTGGCGTTGTGCACGGCGAACGGGATGCTGGCGCCGCGCAGCGTCGGCAGCGCGTCACGCGCCAGGCAGCCGCCCGGCGGTTCCACCTTCAACACGTCGGCGCCCAGATCGGCGAACAGGCGGGTCACCACGTCGGCGACCCCGCCCGACAAGTCGAGGACGCGCACGGCATCCAGCAACCCGTCGACCATCTGCACACCGTACCTGCCTGGTCAGGGCGCTGCACGGCGGGCGTTTAGCCGCCCGGCCGAGCGACGAGGCGGCCAAAAGGCCAGGTGGGCAAGCCGATTCGGTCTCCGTCCGTCCGGGTCAGCCGCAACGCTCGGTCGCGGACCCGCGCCGGCGCGGCGTGGGCTATCGTCACAGGCCGACCGCGACCCGTCGTCCGATGGAGGCACCCACTATGACCGCGCACTTGAGCTACGTCGAGGCCGTGGTGGTCGGCGCGTTCCAGGGCGTCACCGAGCTGTTCCCGGTCTCGAGCCTCGGGCACGCGGTGTTGGTGCCGGCACTCGTCGGCGGGCGGTGGGCGCAGGACCTCAGCGTCTCGGCCCCCCACTCGCCCTACCTCGCGTTCATCGTCGGCCTTCACGTCGCCACCGCCGCCGCCCTGCTGCTGTTCTTCTGGCGCGACTGGCTGCGCATCCTGTCGGGGTTCTTCTCGTCGCTGCGGTATCGCCGCATTCAGACGCCCGACGAGCGGCTGGCGTGGCTGATCGTGGTGGGCACCATCCCGGTGGGCCTGGCCGGCCTGGCGCTCGAGCAGCTGTTTCGGACCACGCTCGGCAAACCGATCCCGGCGGCGACGTTCCTGTTGCTCAACGGCATCGCCCTGTACGTGGGCGAGGTGCTGCGCCGGCGCATCGCGCCCGCGCCCGCGCCGGGACAGCCGGCGCCGTCCGATGCGGAGCTCGAACACGGCGACGAGGCCTCGGATCAGCGGCTGGCGCAGCTCCCGCTGCCGCGCGGCCTGGTGATCGGGGCCGCGCAGATCCTGGCCCTGTTCCCCGGTATCAGCCGGTCGGGGATCACGATCGTCGCCGGCCTGTGGCGCGGCCTGTCGCACGAGGACGCCGCGCGCTTCTCCTTCCTGCTCGCGACGCCGATCATCCTGGCGGCCGGGGTGTACAAGATCCCGGAGCTCTTCGGGCCGCTGGGCGCCGGCATCGGCGGCCAGGTGCTGGCGGGCAGCGTCGTTTCGTTCGTCTGCGCCTACCTTGCCGTGCGCTTCCTCACCCGCTATTTCCAGACCCGGACGCTGACCCCGTTCGCGATCTACTGTGCCCTGGCCGGCGCCGCCAGCCTGGTGTGGCTGGCCGTGCGCTGAACCTCGCCCGGTCCGACCGGTTGTTGCGCGGCCGGACTTCGAGTGCTGTGCTTACCGGATTGTCTAGTTGACACCCGTCAAGAATCTGGAAGGCACCGCACATGGCAGACACGGGTTCCCTCGGCCTCAAGGTCCGCGGAAAGGTCATCGTCATCACCGGCGGAGCGCGGGGAATCGGGCTGGCCACCGCGACCGCGCTGCACAATCTGGGCGCCAAGGTCGCCATCGGCGACGTCGACGGGGTGCGGGTGAAGGAGTCGGGCGCCGACCTCGGACTGGACGTCTACGGCAAACTCGACGTCACCGACCCGCACTCCTTCGCCGATTTCCTCGACCAGGTCGAACGCCGGCTCGGCCCGATCGACGTGCTGATCAACAACGCCGGCATCATGCCGGTCGGCCGCATCGTCGACGAGCCGGACGCGGTCACGCGGCGGATTCTGGACATCAACGTCTACGGCGTGATCCTGGGCAGCAAGCTGGCGGCCCAGCGCATGGTGCCCCGCGGCACAGGCCACGTCATCAACGTCGCCTCCCTGGCCGGGGAGCTCTACATCGTCGGCCTGGCGACCTACTGCGCCAGCAAGCACGCGGTGGTCGCGTTCACCGACTCGGCGCGGCTGGAGTACCGCTCGGCCGGGGTGAAGTTCTCCGCGGTGCTGCCGACGTTCGTCAACACCGAGCTCACCGCGGGCACCAACGGGGCCAAGGGCTTCCGCAACGCCGAGCCCGCCGAGATCGCCGACGCCATCGTCAAGCTGGTGGCCCACCCCAAGCCGCGGGTGCGGATCACCAAGGCCGCGGGGGCGATGGTGGTGTCCCAGAAATTCTGGCCGCGCCGCATCGCCGAGGGCCTCAACCGGATGCTCGGCGGCGACCACGTCTTCACCGACGACGTCGACGTCGAAAAGCGGCAGGCGTACGAAGCCCGCGCCCGCGGCGAGGAGTAGCGGGAGGGATCGGTGGGAACAATCGGTGAGATGACCCACGCAACCGCGCTCTCCGACGACGAACTCGCCCTGATCGACAAGTACTGGCGTGCCGCCAATTATCTGTCGGTCGGGCAGATCTACCTACTGGACAACCCGCTGCTCACCGAGCCGCTGACCATCGATCATGTCAAACCGCGGTTGCTGGGTCACTGGGGCACCACCCCCGGGCTCAACCTCGTCTACGCGCACCTGAACCGGGTCATCCGCCACCGCGACGCCGACGTCATCTACGTGACCGGGCCGGGGCACGGCGGACCGGGGCTGGTCGCCAACGCCTACCTGGAAGGCACCTACAGCGAGGTCTACACGGGCATCGAGGAGGACACCGAGGGCCTGCGCAAGCTGTTCCGGCAGTTCTCCTTCCCCGGCGGCATCCCCAGCCACGTCGCGGCCCAAACGCCGGGATCCATCCACGAGGGCGGCGAGCTCGGCTACGCGCTGGTGCACGCCTACGGCGCCGCGCTGGACAACCCGTATCTGGTGGTGGCCTGCGTCGTCGGTGACGGCGAGGCCGAAACCGGGCCGCTGGCCGCCAGCTGGCACTCCAACAAGTTCCTCAACCCCGTTACCGACGGCGCCGTGCTGCCGATCCTGGCGCTCAACGGCTACAAGATCGCCAACCCGGCGGTGCTGGCCCGCATCCCGCACGCCGAACTGGAATCGCTGCTGCGCGGCTACGGGTACCGCCCGATCACGGTCGCCGGTGACGACCCGGCCGATGTGCATCGGCAACTTGCCGCCGCCCTCGACGACGCCTTCGACGACATCGCCGCCATCCAGAGTGCGGCCCGCGGCGGCAACGGGGTCGAGCGGCCCGTGTGGCCGATGATCGTGCTGCGTACCCCCAAGGGCTGGACCGGGCCAAAGATGGTGGACGGCAAGAAGGTTGAGGGCACCTGGCGCTCACACCAGGTGCCGCTGGCCGCGACGCGCGACAACCCCGAACACCGTGCCCAGCTCGAAGAGTGGCTGCGCAGCTATGGGCCCGGGGAGCTTTTCGACGAAAACGGCCGGCTGCGGCCGGAGCTGCGGGCGCTGGCGCCCAGCGGGGATCGCCGGATGAGCGCCAACCCCCACGCCAACGGCGGGCTGTTGCTGCACGACCTCGACCTGCCCGACTTCCGCGACTACGCCGTCGCCGTCGAGCGACCGGCGGCCGTCACGCACGAGGCGACCCGGGTGCTGGGCGGGTTCCTGCGCGACGTGATCGCCCGCAACAAGGACCGATTCCGGCTCATGGGGCCCGACGAGACGGCCTCCAACCGGCTCGACGCCGTCTACGGATCGACCGACAAGGTGTGGCTGTCCGAGATCGAGCCCGACGACGAGCACCTGGCGCCCGATGGTCGCGTCATGGAGGTGCTGTCCGAGCACCTGTGCCAGGGCTGGCTGGAAGGCTACCTGCTGACCGGGCGGCACGGCCTGTTCAACTGCTACGAGGCGTTCGTGCACATCGTCGACTCGATGCTGAACCAGCACGCGAAATGGCTTGCCACCAGCCGGGAATTGCCGTGGCGGCGGCCGATCGCGTCGCTGAACTACCTGCTGAGCTCGCACGTGTGGCGGCAGGACCACAACGGGGCGTCCCACCAGGACCCGGGGTTCATCGACCTCGTCGCCAACAAGCGGCCCGAGCTCACGCGGGTGTACCTGCCGCCGGACGGCAACACGCTGCTGTCGGTGGCCGATCACTGCCTGCGCAGCCGCGACTACATCAACGTCATCGTCGCCGGCAAGCAGCCCGCGCTGGCCTATCTCGACATGGATGAGGCCGTCGCGCACTGCACCCGCGGCCTGGGCATCTGGGAGTGGGCGAGCACCGCGACCGACGACCCCGACGTCGTGCTGGCGTGCGCCGGGGACATCCCGACACTCGAGACGCTGGCCGCCGCCGACATCCTGCGCTCCGAGCTGCCGGAGCTGGCCGTCCGCGTGGTCAACGTTGTCGACCTGATGCGGCTGCAGCCCGACACCGAGCACCCGCATGGCCTGCCGGACCGCGAATTCGACGCGTTATTCACCCCGGACAGGCCGGTGATCTTCGCCTACCACGGCTATCCGTGGCTGATCCACCGGCTGACCTACAGCCGCACCAACCACGCGCATATGCACGTGCGCGGCTTCAAGGAACGCGGCACCACGACGACGCCCTTCGACATGGTGATGCTCAACGATTTGGACCGCTTCCATCTGGTCATGGATGTCATCGACCGGGTCGACGGATTGGCCAGCCGCGCCGCCATGCTGCGGCAGCGCATGGTCGACGCCCGCCTGGCTGCGCGGATGTACACCCGCGAGCACGGGGAGGACGACCCGAAGATTTCGGGGTGGACCTGGGGCCCGGGCGACTGAGATTCGCATGACGGCAATCGCATTGGCCCGTCGCGCCGTGGGCCGCCGGTAGACTGGCCGGATGCATGAGGCCGGCACAGTCGACGTTCACCCTGTGGCGTCCCAGCCTTCGGCGCTGCACCGGTTCCGGATACACCTGGACATCGCCGTCGTCGTCGTGGTTCTCGTCCTGACGGATTTGATCGCGCATTTCACCACGCCATGGGCGAGCGTCGCGACCGTCCCGGCCGCCGCCGTCGGGCTGGTCATCTTGATGCGGTGCCGCGGTTTGGGCTGGGCGGACCTCGGCCTCGGGCGCGAGCACTGGAAGCCGGGACTGGGCTACGCGCTGGCGGCCGTGGCGGTGGTGGCCTCGGTGATCGCGGTCGGCGTGCTGCTGCCGGCGACCCGGCCGATGTTCCTGAACAACCGCTACGCCACGATCTCGGGCGCGATGGTCGCCTCGATGGTCATCATCCCGCTGCAGACCGTCATCCCCGAGGAGCTGGCGTTTCGGGGCGTCCTGCACGGCGCGCTCAATCGGGCGTGGGGTTTTCGCGGGGTCGCGCTGGCGGGCTCGCTGCTGTTCGGGCTGTGGCACGTGGCCACGTCGTTCGGACTGACCAGCAGCAACGTGGGGTTCACCCGGCTGTTCGGCGGCGGGATCGTGGGAATGGTGGCGGGGGTGGCCGGCGCCGTGGTGGCGACGGGAGCGGCGGGGTTCGTCTTCAGCTGGCTGCGCCGGCGCAGCGGCAGCCTGATCGCGCCGATCGCGTTGCACTGGTCCCTGAATGGGCTCGGTGCGCTCGCCGCCGCGTTCGTGTGGCACCTGTCCACCTGAGAACGGTCACACCAGCAGCACCGCCGCGCCCGCGATGCGCCCGGCGCTCAGATCCGTCAACGCCCGATCGGCTTGTCCGAGAGGATATTCGGGCGTGGTCACCTCGATGTGGTGCTCGCCCGCGAAATCGAGGAAGGCCCGCGCGTCGGCCCGGGTGTTGGAGGTGACCGACCGGACCTGGCGTTCCTGAAACAGGTGACGCTGGTAGTTCAGCGCCGGGATATCCGAGAGGTGGATCCCGGCGATCGCCAGCGTGCCACCGCGATCCAGCGCCTGCAGCGCGGGCAGCACCAGATCACCGACGGGAGCGAACAGGATCGCGGCGTCCAGTGGCGCCGGGGGCGGATCCGCCGCGCCTTGTGCGGATGCGGCACCGAGTTCCAACGCCAGCTCGCGGGCTCGGGCTCCGCGCGTCATCACGTGCACCTCGGCGCCCTGCGCGAGGGCGACCTGCGCGGTGATGTGCGCGCTGCCGCCGAAGCCGTAGAGGCCCAGCCGTCCGCCGGGCGGCAGGTCGGCGCGAAGCAGCGAGCGGTAACCGATGATGCCCGCGCACAACAACGGGGCGAGTTCGCTGTCGCTGTACCCGCCGGGCAGGGGGTGCGCGAAAGCGGCAGGGACGGTGGCGAATTCGGCGTAGCCGCCGTTGGCGTCCCAGCCGGTGTAGTGGGATTTCGGGCAGAGGTTCTCGTCGCCGCGGCGGCAGTACTTGCACACGCCACAGGTGTGGCGCAGCCAGGCGATGCCCACCCGGTCCCCCACCCGGAACTCGTCGCCGGCCTCGGCGCCTAGTTCGACGACCTCCCCCACCACCTCGTGCCCGGGCGTGACCCGCTCGCGGTGGACGGGAAGGTCGCCTTCGGTGACGTGCAGGTCGGTCCGGCACACCCCGCACGCTCGCACGGCCACCAGCAGTTCGGACGGGCCCGGCCGTGGCACCTCGGTGGTGACCTGCTCGAGCGGGCCGGTATCCATCGGCCCGGGTCGACGAACGCGCCAGGCGCGCATTGCCGTGGTGGTCACCGGTGATGCCATCGCTCCATCATGCCGCTAACCACCACGGCCGCAACGGGTTCGGCGGCTAGGTCCTGCGGACCATGCCGACGATCCAGAGCAGGAGCAACGAGCCGAGCAGGGCGGTGAAGAAGGTGAAGAAATAGCCGCCGCTGGCGGTGTCGACGAAGAAGCTCAGGATGAAACCGCCAACCAGCGCGCCCACAATGCCGATCACGATGTCCATCAGGATCCCGGCTCCGCTACCGCGGATGATCTTGCTGGCGATCGCACCGGCGATACCACCGATGATGATGTAACCGATCCAGCCGACGCTGGTGAGCGTGCTTGATCGAGCGAGGAATTCCGTAGCTGCCATGATGTCCATTGCGGGTCTCCTTGCACTCGCTGGCAAAGCCCAGCGCTTTGCTGGGCCGTCACTTCGGTATACCCAGTTTGGGTCACGAAACGAGTGCCGAATCGGAGACGGTTGACCAACCGGTTTTCCGTCGGCCTATATCAGGCCGAGCGAGTTTGCTGCGGTGCCGGCGCGGGAGTGGGGCTGACCTCCACGGCCGGCGCCTGGCCCGGGACCGGTGCCCCCGGAGCCGCCGGCGCTGCGGGAGCCCCAGGTGCGGGAGCCGGGGCGGGCGCCCCAGGAACCGCCGGTGCCGGCGCGGGCGCACCAGGAACCGCCGGTGCGGGCGCACCCGGAGCCGGCGGGGCTCCCGGAGCCGCCGGCGGTGTCCAGGCCTGGATCGACTCGGTGAGCGCCTTGGCCGCGCCCCGGTCCACCGGGTCGTTGGAGGTTCCGAGCCACACCACAAACCAGCGTTGCGCGTTCCCGCCGTTGGCCGAACCGATCACGCCCGTCCAGATCTGGCCGTTCGGCTTGGAGGCGTCACTGAATTTGACTTCGTAGTACGACCCGCTCCCGGTGCTGCCGTTGGCGCCGGCGAGCGGGGTGCTCTCCTGGTTGATCCGCGTTCCGGGATAGGGCATGAAGAACTCACCCATGTCCGAACCCAGCCGCACCGCGGCCTTGGCGTTGTCGGCTTCCGCACTGGCGTAAAGCTTTTGGTCGAGGCGACCCATCACGATGCGGGTGTCGTTGGCAACCTGCGGCGGTTGGTCGGGCATCGGCGGCGGGCCGGTCACCTTGCTCAGCAGCGCCGAACCGTAGTCCAGGTGGGAAGCGTCCGACTCGACCCAGCCGGCGGGCAGGACGTAGCTGAATCCACCCACGGCGTTGTTGATCCGCCCCGCGTTCGGGTCGACGGGCGGTGGTGGCGGCGCGTTGGGGTCGACGGGCGGTGGTGGGGGCGCGTTGGGGTCGACGGGCGGTGGCGGTGCCCCGTTGGGGGCCACGGCCGGTGGGACCGCGTTGGGATCACCCGGTGCCGGTTGCCCATTCGGCGCCGGAGCCGCCGGCGCGGCCGGAGCCGCCGGAGCGGCGGGTGCCGCCGGAGCCGCGGGAGCTGCGGGAGCGGCCGGAGCCGCCGGAGCGGCCGGGCTCGGCGGGACGGGGGTCGGGACTTCGGGATCGGCGCTCGAGGTCGCCGGCAACGCGATGGCGAGTGCGCTGGCACCACTCATCGTGGTGATCGCCAGCGTCGTCCACAGTCCTTTGCGGCGTGTCGAAATCGGTTCCACCTGCTCCATGGCGACGAACCTACCGTGTTACGGCTGTGACGCAAGGAGCTTTGCGGACTATTGCAGCGCAGTTGTGTCGATGTTGCCAATGTGCAACCTGCCGACTGCCTTGCGGACGGCGGACGCCGCCGGGCACTCCGCCGCCGGCGCTCAGTGCGCGGCCGGATACAGCGTCACCTCATGGGCTTTCACGGAGAACCACACCCGGTCCCCCGGCGCCAGCCGCAACTCCGCGGCGGCGTCCGCGGTGATCTCGGCGGCCAGGCCGGGGGCGCCATCGGGTTGCTGGGCGCCGCGCACCAGCACCGCCGACCCGCGGACATCCATCTCCGCCACGGTGACTTCCACGGCGTTGCGGGGGCTGCCGTGCGGCCGGTCGCGATAGACGGCGACCACCGTGGGCGCGAACACCGCGATCGCATGCTGCTCGGGTGAGACCAGTTCGCCCCGCTCGGGTGGGGCGGCGTACCAGCGGTCGCCGCCGACCGCGACCAGCGAGCCGTCGCGGTCGACCGTCCCATTGACCAGGTTGACACCGGCGATGCGGGCCGCGAAATGGCTGCGCGGCGCGGTGAGCACGTCGGGCACCGGCCCGATTTCGGCGACCTTGCCGGACTCGAGCACCAGCACCCGATCGGCCAACGTGAACACGTCGAGCAGGTCGTGGGTGACCAGGATCGCGGCGCAGCCGCTGCGGGTGACGACCTCGCGCAGCACCGCCCGGATCGCCGCGGCCGCGGCGACGTCGAGCCCGGCCAGGGGCTCATCGAGCAGCAACACGTCGGGTTCGGCCGCCAGCGCCCTTGCGATGGCGACCCGCTGAGCCTGCCCGCCGGAGAGCTGTCGCGGTTTGCGGTCGGCGAGCCGCTCGGCGTCCACCTCGCGCAGCCAGCGGGATGCCGTCGCTTTCTGCGTCGCGCGGGCCGGACGCAGGCTCGCGCGACGACTGTGCGGTCCGAAAGCGACGTTGGCGGCAACGGTCATGTGGGGGAACAGCAATGCGTCTTGCAGCAGCAGCCCCACTCGGCGGTCGTGCGTCGGGACGTCGATCCCGGCCGCGGTGTCGGTCAAGACCCGATCGCCCAGCCGCACCGTCCCGTGGTCGGGTCGAAGGAGGCCCGCGATGACATGCAGGACAGTCGATTTGCCCGCGCCGTTGGGCCCGAGCACCGCAAGCACCTCCCCCGCGGACACCGAGAACTCCACATCCACCTGGCGGTCGGCGACGACCGCGCGCAGCTGCAATTCGCTCATGGCCCGGCCCTACCTCGCGTCCGCCCCGGTCAGCCGGCGTGTGCCCAGCCCCAACACCACCAGGGCCGCCACCACGACCAGCAGGAGCGACAACGCCACGGCCGCGTCGGCGTCAGTCACCCGCTGCAAATAGATCTCCAGCGGCAGCGTGCGGGTCACCCCCTGCCGCGAGCCGGCGAAGGTCAGGGTGGCGCCGAACTCTCCCAGCGAGCGGGCGAACGCCAGCACCGCGCCCGACGCGACTCCCGGCCCCAACAGCGGCAAGGTGACGCGCCACCAGACCGCACTGGGCCGCGCCCCGAGCGTCGCGGCCACCACCTCGAAGTCGGCCCCCGCGGTACGCGCCGCGCCCTCGAGGGAAATCACCAGGAACGGCAGCGAGACGAACGTCTGCGCCAGCACCACGGCGGTGGTGCTGAACGCGATGCTGATGCCCGCGGCCTCGAGGTACTGGCCGAGCAGTCCGAGCCGCCCGAACGCATAGAGCAAGGCGATGCCCCCGACGACCGGGGGCAGCACCAGCGGCAGCAGGATCAACGGCCTCAGCAACCGCACCAGCCGCGCCGTGCTGCGCGCCAGCACCAGCGCCATCGGCACGCCCAGCGCCACGCACAACACCGTGCTGGCGGTCGCGGTCCGAAGGCTGAGCGCCAGCGCGGTGCGCGACGAGGGGCTCGTGATCAGCGACCAGAAATGCGGCCAATCGACCTTCACCGCGACGGCCAGCAATGGCAGCCCCACGAAGGCGGTCCCGACGGCCGCGGGCAGGTACACCCAGCGGGGCAGATCCGTGCTGTGCGCGCTAATACCCAGCCTCCTGCCGACGGCCACCTCGACAACTCCGCGGAACCCGCTCACCCGCTCCTCGCATTACACCGGAACGGCGTGCTCGGCGCGCCGCAGTGGGGGCGGGACCCGCCGACGCCGGCGGTAAGTGGTGGCCCGATGACTGGTGGTCAGCCGGTGCGCGAGAATGGTTTTGCGCGGCGATCGCCGCGGGTAGCCGGAAGGTCACCGTCAGGACGAAGGTGCTTGGATGCCATCTGAACAGGCGCCGCCCCCGCCCAAATCGGCGCCGGGCTGGTACCCGGATCCCGCCGGGGTAGGCCATGGGCTGCAACGGTATTTCGACGGGACCAATTGGACCAGCGAATGGGCCTTCGCCACGGAGCCGCCCAAGAAGGGCCTTTCCGGGAAGGTGGCCCTGGCGCTGTCTGTACTCACCGTGCTGGTTCTCCTCGTGATCGTCGGCAAAAGCTGGGGTTTCGAACGAAACGACAGCCAACTGCCCTCGTCCGCGCCGTCGACACCGACCGAGGCGGCGCCGTCGACGCCGGCCGGTCCCAAGAAGCCCGACGGCGTCACCTTCACGACCACGCAAAGCCCGGACGGCGAAATCGTCGACGCCCGATTCGCCATTCGAGACAACTACACCGAGCTGCTGATCAAAGACGGTGCGCGGCTGGACACCATCGACATTCTCAGGTACGCCCGAGCGACCTACCCCGACGCTTCCGCCGTGAACGTTCAAGGCACGTTCCCGATGACCGACCCGTACGGCAACACCTCGACCCAGGTCGCCATCGACCTCACCTACTCGCGGGAGACGTTGAACAAGATCAACTTCGACGGCGTGACCAAGAACAGCATCTGGGAGATCCGCGATTCCGGCTCGATTCTTCCGGCCTTCCAGCCCTAACCGAGGGCGTTCGCCGAGTTGCGGTGAGGACGACGGTCAGGGCCTGGCGAAGCCGGCCTGCGCCAGGATCTGCTGGCCGGCCGCGGAGGTCACCAGGTCGACGAACTTCCGCGCCTGGGATGGATGCGCGGCCTTGTTCAGCACCGCGATGGGATAGACGTTCACCGCGCCGGCGGCCTCGGGGAAGGTCACGGTCGCGACCCTGCTCCCGGCCGTCTTGGCGTCGGTGACGTAGACCAGCGCGGCGTCGGCCTGGCCGCTGGTGACCTTGTTGAGGGCGTCCGTCACGCTGAGTTCCTCGCTGACCGGGTTGAGCCGCACCCCGGTGCTGTCTTCGACGCGATGGGTGGCCGACCCGCACGGCACCGGACGTTGGCAGGTCACCACGTTCAGCCCGGGCTTGGCCAGATCGGCGAAGGATCCGATCTGCTTCGGGTTGCCCGGCGCGGTGACGATGACCAGCGTGTTCGACGCGAAGGTCCGCGGGGCGCCGCTGAGCAGGCCCGCCTTGCTGACCGTGTCCATCTGCGCGGTGTCGGCCGACGCGAAGACGTCGGCGGTCGCGCCCTGCGTCAACTGGGTGGCCAGCTCGGAGGAGCCGGCGAACTCGAATTCGACGCCGCTGCCCGGGTTTTCGGCCGTGAACTGCTGGCCCAGCCGGGTGAACACCGGCTTGAGCGACGCGGCGGCGAACACCATCACTTTCCCGGACGCCTGCGGCGACTGCGCCGGCGGCGGCGTGGACCCGCACCCGACCAGCCCCGCCACCAACATCGCCGAAACCAACCCGGTCCGGAACCCGATCCGACGCATGGATGCACCCTAGCCCGCCGACGATGCGGTCCCCCTGGCGGCCGAATCGCCGCAAAAAGTGACGCACAAATAGTTACCCAAGTGATCCGCGCGTCGCGGCCGCAAAAATTTCGCCAGCTAGCTACTGTCCAGTAACATATACGGGGATTGACGCCATAACGCGCTGAGGTCCCAGGCAGAGGAGGTCATGGCAGTGGAGGTACTGGTTACCGGCGGAGACACAGAGCTGGGGCGCGCGGTGGCCGAGGGCTTCCGCGATGACGGCCACAAAGTGACCCTCGTGGGCGCGCGCAAGAGCGATCTGGAGATCGCCGCCAAGGAACTCGAGGTCGAGGCGATCGTCTGCGACACCACCGACCCGGCCAGCCTCGAAGAGGCTCGCCCGCTGTTCCCCCACCACCTGGACACCATCGTCAACGTGCCGGCGCCCACCTGGGAGGCCGGCGACCCGCGCACCTACTCGATCGCCGACACCGCAAACGCGTGGCGCAAAGCGCTTGACGCGACGGTGCTTTCGGCGGTGCTGACGCTGCAGACCGTGGGCGATCATCTGCGCTCGGGCGGGTCGATCATCAGCGTGGTACCCGAGAACCCGCCGGCGGGCAGCGCCGACGCCGCAATCAAAGCGACGCTGGCGAATTGGACCGCCGGGCAGGCGAGCGTCTTCGGCACCCGTGGAATCACCGTCAACGCCGTCGCCAGTGGGCGCAGCGCCCAGGCGGGCTACGACGGACTCACCCGCACCCCCGCCCCGGTGGCCGCCGAGGTCGCCCGCCTGGCGCTGTTCTTGACCACATCGGCGGCACGCCACATCACCGGTCAGACGTTGCACGTGAGCCACGGCGCGCTGGCTCAGTTCGCCTGAGGCGTAACCCGCGCCCGTCGCAAACCCTTTTCCCGTGCCCGGCCGATCGCTACGGTGATCAGCGTCGTCGAGGAGGCCGGCGCGGCGCTGCGCCCGCTCGTCGGGCTGTAGGCCCTACGCGGCTCGCGGATTCGTCGTGGCGCGGTAATACTTCCCGAATAGCGTTTACCTGCGCCACGGTCGCGCAGCGCAGAAGAAAAGCCGGGGAGGCCATGAATAAACGAGCATGGGCCGCGCTTGCCGTCGGCGTGGCGTTGGCCCCGGCCCCCCTCGCGCATGCCGACGACAACTGGATCGCCATGGCGATATCGGACTCCACCGGGCACATCAGCATCGCCGATGGCGCGGCCAGCCAGGGCGCAGCCGAAAAGGCGGCCATGGATACGTGCCGCAAGAGCATCAGCGACTGTCGTCTGCTGGCCAGCGGCCAGGGCGGCTGCGTGGCGCTCGCCTTGAACGGGGCCAAATCCCGATATTTCGGGGGCTGGGGTCCGACGCGCGAGGACGCCGAGGCGGCGGCGCTGGCGCGCGCACCCGGCGGAACGGTCCAGGCCGGCCACGACCACTGCGCGGGAGAAGGCGCCCCCCAGTGACGGCCACGCGATGCGCGGCGCTGCTGTCTCTGCGGGATTGATAACTTCACCACAGTGCCGGTCGACGACCAGGCGTGATGCGCACGGTGTGGTTGATTACACATGTTGCGAGTTAGGTTGCGGGGTATCCGCCTGACTA
This sequence comes from Mycobacterium paraintracellulare, assembly GCF_000276825.1. NCBI lineage: Bacteria > Bacillati > Actinomycetota > Actinomycetes > Mycobacteriales > Mycobacteriaceae > Mycobacterium > Mycobacterium paraintracellulare. Next base: position 2,689,078 of record NC_016948.1, read on the forward strand.
GCGTGGTTGCTAGTTGCAATCGCGCGTCCAAAAGCCCTCGTCAGGAGCAGCGGAAACATGAGCCCCCAGCCAGGTAACGCAGCTGGACCGGAGCGTCGCCACCAGGTCGTCATCATCGGGTCGGGCTTCGGCGGGCTCAACGCTGCCAAGAAACTCAAGCACGCCAACGTCGACATCAAACTGATCGCCCGCACCACGCACCACCTCTTCCAGCCGCTGCTCTACCAGGTGGCGACGGGCATCGTGTCCGAAGGCGACATCGCCCCGCCCACCCGGGTCGTGCTGCGCCGGCAGCGCAACGTCCAGGTGTTGCTCGGCGACGTCACCCACATCGACCTGGCGGGCAAGTTCGTGGTGTCGGATCTGCTCGGCCACACCTACGAAACCCCTTATGACAGCTTGATTGTCGCCGCGGGCGCGGGCCAGTCGTATTTCGGCAACGATCATTTCGCCGAGTTCGCCCCGGGCATGAAGTCGATCGACGACGCGCTCGAGGTCCGCGGGCGGATCCTGAGCGCCTTCGAACAGGCCGAACGGTCTCGTGATCCGGAGCGACGTGCCAAGCTGTTGACCTTCACCGTGATCGGGGCCGGACCCACCGGCGTCGAAATGGCCGGGCAGATCGCCGAATTGGCGACCTACACGCTCAAGGGCTCGTTCCGCCACATCGACTCCACCAAGGCGCGCGTGATCCTGCTCGACGCCGCCCCCGCGGTGCTGCCGCCCTTCGGCGACAAGCTGGGCCAGCGGGCCGCCGACCGGCTGGAAAAGATGGGCGTGGAGATTCAGCTGGGCGCCATGGTCACCGACGTCGACCGCAACGGCATCACCGTCAAGGACTCCGACGGCACCGTCCGGCGCATCGAATCCGCTTGCAAGGTATGGTCCGCCGGCGTTTCGGCCAGCCCGCTGGGCCGCGACCTCGCCGACCAGTCGACGGTCGAACTCGACCGGGCCGGGCGCGTCAAGGTGCTGCCCGACCTGTCCGTCCCGGGCCACCCCGACGTGTTCGTCATCGGCGACCTGGCCGCAGTCGAAGGCGTGCCGGGAGTCGCCCAGGGCGCCATCCAGGGCGCCAAGTACGTGGCGAGCACGATCAAGGCCGAGCTCGACGGCGCCAACCCGGCCGAGCGGGAACCGTTCCAGTATTTCGACAAGGGGTCGATGGCCACGGTGTCGCGGTTTTCCGCGGTGGCCAAGATCGGCCCGGTCGAATTCAGCGGCCTGTTCGCCTGGTTCGCGTGGCTGGTGCTGCACCTGGTCTACCTGGTCGGGTTCAAGACCAAGATCAGCACGCTGCTGTCGTGGACGGTGACATTCCTGAGCACGCGACGGGGCCAGCTCACCATCACCGAACAGCAGGCGTTCGCCCGCACCCGGCTCGAACAGCTGGCGGTGCTCGCGGCGGAGACCAAGCGCCCCGTCGCCAGGCGTGCGAGCTAGCGAAACCCGTTGCCCGGCAGCGGGATTCGGCGCATCCGGGCGTCCCCTGCTCAGCCCTCGCGAAGCTCGAGATTCTGCAGGCGCACCTGGCCTCGGGCGACCACGCGGTCGTCGTCGTCGGTGATGGTGACCAACCACAACTGCTGGCTCCGGCCCCGGTGGATCGGTTCGACCCTGCCGTACACCATGCCGGAGCCGATCGAGCGCAGGAAGTCGGTGTTGTTGTTGACTCCCACGACATTTCCGCCACCGCGGGTGGCCAGCCAGGTGTAGGCCGCCACGCTGGCCATGCTTTCGATCATCGAGCAGTAGACGCCGCCGTGCACCAGCCCCATCGGCTGCAACAGCTTGGGCGTCACCTCGAGTTGGGCGCGGGCGCCGTCGGGGCTGAGTTCGGTGAACTGCAAGCCGATCTCGCGGTCGAACGGCGCGGAGAAATGCGGCGGGATGATCGTTTCCTGCGGCTCTGGCACGTCCCTGTGTCTACACCATCGCGTGCGGGACGGCTTTGGCGGCAGCACAACTCGCCGGATTCACCCCCGAAAACGGCTGAGCCCCGTGCACAGGGCACGGGGCTCGCCGATCGAGTAAGACCGGGGGTCACTGCAGCCCTCAGGACTCTCACGCGGTCCGTTATCGCTCGACTCGAGTAGCATAGGCAAGGCTGCCCTAACTTTGCAAGGGGTATGGTTCGACTTGTTCGCGACGGGGCGTGCGCGGTGGCCGGCACAGAGATTTGTCAACTTTCCGTACGACGGTCGGTAGTAAGCGGGAGTAGTCTGGTTTCGACGCTCAGGAGATGAACGAACTATGGCCAAACTGACACGGCTGGGGGATCTGGAACGGGCCGTCATGGACCATCTGTGGTCTGCGCCCGAGCCTCAGACGGTGCGCCAGGTCCATGAGGCATTGTCGGCGCAGCGCGACCTCGCCTACACCACGATCATGACCGTGCTGCAGCGGCTGGCCAAGAAGAACCTGGTCTCCCAGATCCGCGACGACCGGGCACACCGGTACGCCCCCGTGCATGGCCGCGACGAACTCGTCGCCGGCCTCATGGTGGACGCGCTGGCCCAAGCCGAGGACTCCGGCGGCCGGCAGGCCGCGCTGGTGCACTTCGTCGAGCGCGTCGGCGCCGACGAGGCCGAGGCGCTGCGACGCGCGCTCGACGAACTGGAAGCCAATCAACGCAACAACTCGCCATCTGCTGGCGCAGGCCCGGAGGGCTGAGAGACACTAACAGTGTGTCCGCGCTGGCTTTCACCATTCTCGCGGTGCTACTGACCGGTCCCGTGCCGGCCATGTTGGCACGCGCGCGGTGGCCGCTGCGCGCCCCCAGAGCCGCCATGGTGTTGTGGCAGGCCGTCGCGCTGGCCGCGGTCCTGTCGGCGTTCAGCGCCGGGATCGCGATCGCCACCCGGTTGCTCATGCCCGGTCCCGACGGGCGACCCACGACCAGCATCGTCGGCGCCGCCGACCGGCTCGGGTGGCCGCTGTGGGCGGCATACATCGGGGTTTTCGCGTTAACCGTGCTGGTCGGCGCCCGATTGATGGTCGCCCTCGCCCGGGTGGCCATCGCCAATCGGAAGCGCCGGGCCCACCACCGGATGGTTGTCGACCTGGTCGGGGTCGGCCACGACGCGGCGCTGTCGCAGTCCTGCACCCGCACCCGCGATCTGCGCGTGCTGGATGTCCCGCAACCGCTCGCCTACTGCCTACCGGGCGTGCGCAGCCGGGTGGTGGTCAGCGAGGGCACGCTGAGCACGCTCGCCGACGCCGAGGTCGCGGCCATCCTCACCCACGAGCGCGCCCACCTGCGGGCGCGGCACGACCTGGTGCTGGAGGCGTTCACCGCGGTGCACGCGGCCTTCCCGCGGCTGGTCCGCAGCGCCAACGCGTTGGGCGCCGTCCAGCTGTTGGTCGAGTTGCTCGCCGACGACGCCGCGGTGCGTGCCGCCGGCCGCGCTCCCCTGGCCCGGGCGCTGGTCGCCTGCGCGTCGGGGCGGGCGCCGTCGGGCGCGCTGGCGGCGAGCGGTCCCAGCACGGTGCTGCGCGTGCGCCGGCTGGGGGGGCGCGGCAACAGCGCCGCGCTGGCGGCGGCCGCCTACCTCGCCGCGGCGGCGGTGTTCGTGGTGCCCACCATCGCGCTCGCCGTGCCCTGGCTCACCGAGCTGGAACGCCTGTTCAACCTCTGACGTCGCGCAGAGCCGATCACCCGGGGCGCACATTCCTGCGCTGTGCCACAGTGTCACCGAAAGCTTTTGCCGAAATGTTCTCCCGATTGAGAGGCGAAGACATGAGTTCGTCGGACACCCAGGCGGGTTCCAAGACCGGCACCGCGCAGATCGGCGTCACGGGCCTGGCCGTGATGGGGTCGAACATCGCCCGCAATTTCGCCCGGCACGGCTACACCGTGGCGCTGCACAACCGGTCGATCGCCAAAACCGACGCGCTGCTCAAGGAGCACGGCGGCGACGGCAAGTTCGTGCGGTCGGAGACCATCGCCGAGTTCCTCGACGCGCTGGAAAAGCCGCGACGGGTGCTGATCATGGTCAAGGCCGGCGATCCCACCGACGCCGTCATCAACGAACTCGCCGACGCCATGGAAAAAGGCGACATCATCATCGACGGCGGCAACGCGCTCTACACCGACACCATCCGTCGGGAGAAGGCGATGCGCGAGCGCGGTCTGCACTTCGTCGGGGCGGGCATCTCCGGCGGAGAGGAGGGCGCGCTCAACGGGCCGTCGATCATGCCCGGCGGCCCGGCCGAGTCGTACAAGTCGCTGGGCCCGCTGCTCGAGGAGATCTCCGCGCACGTCGACGGTGTGCCGTGCTGCACCCACATCGGTCCCGACGGGGCCGGGCACTTCGTCAAGATGGTGCACAACGGCATCGAATACTCCGACATGCAGCTGATCGGCGAGGCCTACCAGCTCCTGCGCGACGGCCTCGGCAAGACCGCCGGCGAGATCGCCGACGTGTTCGACGAGTGGAACTCCGGCGACCTGGACAGCTTCCTCGTCGAGATCACGGCGCAGGTCTTGCGCCAGACCGACGCCAAGACCGGCAAGCCGCTCGTCGACCTGATCCTCGACGAGGCCGAGCAGAAGGGCACCGGCCGCTGGACGGTCAAGTCGGCCCTGGATCTCGGCGTGCCGGTCACCGGCATCGCCGAGGCCGTCTTCGCCCGCGCGCTGTCGGGGTCGGTGACCCAGCGCAAGGCCACCACCGGGCTGGCATCGGGCAGCTTGGGCACCAAGCCCGGCGATGCGAAGCAGTTCACCGAGGACATCCGGCAGGCGCTGTACGCGTCGAAGATCATCGCTTATGCCCAGGGCTTCAACCAGATTCAGGCCGGCAGCGCCGAATACGACTGGGGCATCACGCCCGGCGACCTGGCCACCATCTGGCGCGGCGGTTGCATCATCCGGGCTAAATTCCTCAACCGGATCAAGGACGCCTTCGACGAGGACCCCGACCTGCCGACGCTGATCGTGGCACCGTACTTCCGCAGCGCCATCGAGGACGCCATCGACGGCTGGCGCCGTGTCGTGGTGACCGCCACCCAGCTGGGCATCCCGATCCCCGGGTTCTCCTCGGCGCTGTCGTACTACGACGCGCTGCGCACCGAGCGGCTGCCCGCCGCGCTGACCCAGGGGTTGCGGGACTTCTTCGGCGCGCACACCTACGGCCGCATCGATGACGACCCCGACAAGCGCTTCCACACGCTGTGGAGCGGCGATCGCACCGAAGTGCCCGCCTAGCTGGGCCACACTGGAGGGCGTAAGGGGGTTCGCGTTGCGATGAGGTTCCTCGACGGGCACCGGCCCGGATACGACTTGACCTACAACGACGTCTTCATCATGCCCAACCGCTCGGAGGTCGCGTCGCGGTTCGACGTCGACCTGTCCACCGCGGACGGCTCGGGCACGACGATTCCGGTCGTCGTCGCCAACATGACGGCGGTGGCCGGCAAGCGGATGGCCGAGACGGTGGCGCGCCGCGGCGGGCTGGTGATCCTGCCGCAGGACCTGCCGATCACCGCGGTCGAGCAGACGGTCGAGTTCGTCAAGGGCCGCGACCTGGTTCTCGACACCCCGGTGGTGCTCGAGCCCGACGACTCGGTGTCCGATGCGATGGCCCTGATCCACAAACGGGCGCACGGGGTCGCCGTGGTGGCTTTCGAGGGCCGTCCGCTGGGGTTGGTGAGCGAATCGTCCTACCTGGGTGTCGATCGGTTCACCCGGGTGCGCGACGTCGCGATGACCGACTTCGTCACCGCCCCGGTGGGCACCGAGCCGCGCAAGATCTTCGACCTGCTCGAGCAGTCCCCGATCGGTGTCGCGGTCGTCACCAACGCCGACGGCACGCTGGCCGGGGTGCTGACCCGCACCGGCGCCATCCGCGCGGGCCTGTACGCGCCGGCCGTCGACGCGCGCGGCCGGCTGCGGGTGGGCGCGGCCGTCGGCATCAACGGCGACGTCGGGGCCAAGGCGCGGTCCCTGGTCGAGGCCGGGATCGATCTGTTGGTGATCGACACCGCACACGGGCATCAGGTCAAGACGCTGGAGGCGATCCGCACGGTCGCGTCGCTCGACCTCGGCGTGCCGCTGGCGGCGGGCAACGTGGTCTCGGCCGAGGGAACCCGCGACCTGCTGGGCGCCGGGGCGAGCATCGTCAAGGTCGGCGTCGGGCCGGGCGCGATGTGCACCACTCGGATGATGACCGGGGTCGGGCGCCCGCAATTCTCGGCCATCGTCGAATGCGCTTCGGCGGCAAGGGAATTGGGCGGGCACGTGTGGGCCGACGGCGGCATCCGCCATCCCCGCGATGTGGCGCTGGCGCTGGCCGCGGGCGCGTCCAACGTGATGATCGGGTCATGGTTCGCCGGCACCTACGAGTCGCCCGGCGACCTGATGCGCGATCGCGAGGACCAGCCGTACAAGGAGAGCTACGGCATGGCGTCCAAGCGGGCCGTGGTCGCCCGCAGCGGCGCCGACACCGCGTTCGACCGGGCCCGCAAAGCGTTGTTCGAGGAGGGCATTTCGACGTCGCGGATGGGGCTGGACCCCGCCCGCGGCGGTGTCGAGGATCTGCTCGATCACATCACCTCCGGGGTGCGCAGCACCTGCACCTATGTCGGCGCCGCGAACCTGGCGGAACTGTATGAGCGGGTCGTGGTCGGGGTGCAGTCGACCGCGGGCTTCGCCGAGGGGCATCCACTCCCGCTGGGGTGGTGACACGCGCAGGGTAAGGCTAGCCTTGCCTAATAGGGCCTGCTAGCCTACTGCGCCATGACCTCCTCTTCCCCCACCGTCAGCGCCGAGCTGCTGAGCATCCTGCGCGAGGACCTCAACGTCGACGCGTCCCGCCTGACCCCCGACGCCCGACTGGTCGACGACGTCGGGCTGGATTCGGTGGCCTTCGCCGTGGGCATGGTGGCCATCGAAGAACGGCTCGGTGTCTCGCTGTCCGAAGAGGAACTCCTGAACTGCGACACGGTCGGCGACCTGCAGGCCGCGATCGCCGCCAAACATCGCGATGAGTGAGCTGGCCACGGCGCTGACGGTCGCGATGCGCGGCGGCACCAGCGATCTGGTGGTGTTCGACCGCGAGGCCTCGGCCTGGCACCGCCACCCCTGGCCCGAGGTGCACGGGCTGGCCGAGAGCGTCGCCGCGTGGCTGCTGGACCGGGGCCGGCCGGCCGCGGTGGGACTGGTCGGCGAACCGACCGTCGAGTTCGTCGCCGCCATTCAGGGTGCCTGGCTGACGGGCGCGAGCGTCTCGATCCTGCCCGGGCCGGTGCGCGGCGCCGAGGGCCGCCGGTGGGCCGATGCGACGCTGACCCGCTTCCGCGGCATCGGGGTGCGCACCGTCCTGAGCCACGGCTCCTATCTGGACGGCCTGCAATCGCTCGATCCCGCGGGCCTCGACGAGGACATGGTCGTCGAAGACGTTGGGCCCGCGGCGCGCACGGGCCGCACGTGTGGCGAGCCGCCGGCCCGACGCGAGAATCCCGCGATCCTGCAGGGCACGGCGGGCTCGACCGGCTCGCCCAAGACTGCCGCGCTGTCGCCGCGGGCGGTGCTGGCCAACCTGCGCGGCCTCAATCACCGCCTCTCGGTCACCCCCGCGGACGTCGGCTGCTCGTGGCTGCCGCTCTACCACGACATGGGCCTGTCCTTCCTGCTCGCGTCGTCGCTGGGCGGCATGTCGGTATGGCTTTCTCCCACATCGGCTTTCACCGCCTCGCCGTTTCGCTGGTTGAGCTGGCTGTCGGAAAGCCGCGCGACGATCACCGCGGCGCCGAACTTCGCCTACAACCTGGTCGGCAGGTACGCCCGCCGGGTCTCCGACGTGGACCTCGGCGCCGTGCGGGTGGCGATCAACGGCGGGGAGCCGGTCGACTGCGAGGGATTCGAGCGCTTCGCCGACGCGATGGGCCCCTTCGGGTTCGACGCCGGCGCCGCCACCCCGTCCTACGGGCTGGCGGAGTCGACGTGCGCGGTGAGCGTGCCCGCCCCCGGCACCGGGCTGCGGTTCGCCGACGTCACCGACGAGGCGGGCTCGCGCCGCCACGCGATGCTGGGCGAACCCATCGCAGGCACCGAGATCCGGATCTCGCCGCGCGACGACACGCACGGCGACATCGGTGAGATCGAGATCCGCGGCGCGTCGATGATGGACGGCTACCTGGGGCACGACCCCGTCGACCGCGAAAGCTGGTTTCCCACCGGCGATCTCGGCTTCATCGCCGACGGCGGCCTGGTGGTGTGCGGCCGGGCTAAGGAGCTCATCACCATCGCCGGACGCAACATCTTCCCGACCGAGATCGAGACGGTTGCCGCCGGAGTCCGCGGGGTGCGCGAAGGCGCCGTGGTGGCGCTGGCCACCGGCGAACGTTCCGCGCGCCCCGGCCTGATCGTCGCCGCCGAATTCCGGGGGGCGGATCAGGCCGGCGCGCGCGCCGACGTCATCGCGCGCGTCGCATCCGTGTGCGGCGTCGTTCCCTCCGACGTCATCTTCATGGCGCCGGGGTCGCTGCCCCGAACGTCGTCGGGCAAGCTGCGCCGCCTGGAAGTGCGGCGCTCCCTAGAGGCGGTGGATTAAGTGACGGCAGTGCCTGAGACAACCCCGACGAGCCTCGACGGCTACCGTGGCCTGCTGGCCGACGCGTTCAACGAACAGGTCCTGGCGTGGACGACGGAAGCCGAAGCGCGCCAACAGTTTCCGCGTGAACTGATCGAACACCTCGGTGCGCGCGGTGTCTTCAGCGAAAAATGGGGCGACGGCGCGCTGCCCGACGTCGGCAAGCTGGTCGAGCTCGCCTTCGCCCTGGGCAGGTTGTCCTCGGCCGGCATCGGGGTGGGGGTCAGCCTGCACGACTCGGCGATCGCCGTCCTGCGCCGGTTCGGCAAGTCCGACTACCTGCGGGACATCTGCGAACGGGCGATCCGGGGGCAGGCCGTGCTGTGCATCGGAGCCTCCGAGGAGTCCGGCGGCTCCGACCTGCAGATCGTCGAGACCGAGATCTCCTCTCGGGACGGGGGTTTCGATGTCCGCGGGATCAAGAAGTTCGTCTCGTTGTCCCCCATCGCCGATCACATCATGGTGGTGGCGCGCAGCGTCGACCACGACTCGTCCAGCAAGTACGGCAACGTCGCGCTGATCGCGTTGCCGACGGCCCAGGTCGGCGTGCAGCGGCCCTACAACAAGGTCGGCGCCGGGCCGCTGGACACCGCCGCCGTGCACATCGACACCTGGGTCCCCGCCGACGCCCTGGTCGCGCGGGCCGGCACCGGGCTGGCGGCCATCAGCTGGGGGCTGGCCCACGAGCGGATGTCGATCGCCGGTCAGATCGCGGCGTCGTGCCAGCGGGCGATCGGGATCACGTTGGCGCGCATGATGACTCGTCGCCAGTTCGGTCACACGTTGTTCGAGCACCAGGCGCTGCGGCTGCGGATGGCGGATCTGCAGGCGCGCGTCGACCTGCTGCGGCACGGCCTGCTCGGCATCGCGGCCCAGGGCCGGCTGGATCTGCGCGCGGCCGCGGGTGTCAAGGTGACCGCGGCCCGCCTCGGCGAGGAAGTGATGTCGGAATGCATGCACATATTCGGCGGCGCGGGTTACCTCATCGACGAGACGCCGCTGGGTGCGTGGTGGCGCGACATGAAGCTCGCCCGCGTCGGCGGCGGCACCGACGAGGTGTTGTGGGAGTTGGTCGCCGCCGCAATGGCGCCCGATTACGCCGGCTACGCGTCGGTGGTGGGGGCTTCCAGCGCGTAGAGCGCCATGCGCCGGTTCGTCGTGTCGTGCTCGCCGAGGAACTCACATCCGACGTACTCGCACAGCCTGCGGGCGGTGGTGTTGCGGTGATCGGGGTCGAACATGATCCGGCGGCACCGCGGCTCCGCCGAAAAGGCGCTGGCCACGATCCGGGGCAACAGCATCGGGCCCAGGCCCCGGTTCACCAGCTTCACGTCGGCGATGGCGGCGTGCAGCCCCAGATCGTACGGCGCGGCGTCGTAATAGCGCGAGATCAGATCCTTTGCGCCCCAATACAGTTCGAGGTAGGCGATATCCCTGCCGCGCACACTCCCGATCAACGGCAGGGAGTAGGTGCCCTCGAGTTGGGCGTCCAGGTGCTGCCGCCAGCGCGGGGTCGGCCAGTCGTACTCCCACGCCTCGGCCAGGTGCGGCCGGTTCATCCACTCGGCCACCATGTCCGCGTCCTCGAGCTGGGCCGCGCGCAGCCCGAAGGGGGCATCCAGGGCGGGCGTGGGTGGCCGGGGGATCTGTGCGACCTCGTCGGCGATGTCGAAGCGTTCGCGCGGCAGGATCTGGACGGCAGGCGTGTCCGGTGGGGCGTCGGGCATAGTGCGCAGAGCGTACCTGAGTAAGGGTAGGCATACCGTAGTTGCCCTCGGTCAGCGGCGGTTTCCGGCGCCAACCCGCGGCGCCGCCGCGAGCGGTCGGCGCCGCGGCGCCGTCGCCCGGGCTAGCATTAGGCAGCAAAGACGGAAGCAACCGCGTCCGCTCGGTCACCAGGCAGCGAAAGGATCGACGTGCCGCAGGCACCCGCGCAGGCCATCGGCTTGCCGGCGCACGGGCCGTCGGACGAGCCGCCCGATGCGGAGCCTCCCCCGGTCACCGGCCCACCACCGTCGACCCGCGGGCGGCGTAATTCATGAACGTCACCGTCACCGTGATCAGCATTGTGGCGATCGCGGTGCTGATCTTCGGCAACGCCGTCTTCGTCGCCGCCGAATTCTCGTTGACCACCCTGGACCGCAGCGCCGTGGAGGCAAACGCCCGCGGCGGCGGCCGCCGCGACCGCTGGATCCGCCGCGCGCACCAGCGGCTGTCGTTTCAGTTGTCGGGCGCGCAGATCGGGATCTCCGTCACGACGCTGGCGGCCGGTTACCTGACCGATCCGATGGTCGAGGACCTGCCTCACCCCTGGCTGGACGCGCTCGGCATCCCCGACCGGGTCGGCGACGCGATCATGGCCGCGCTGGTGCTGGTGATCGTGACGTCGGTGTCGATGGTGTTCGGTGAGCTCGTCCCCAAATACCTGGCGGTGGCGCGGCCGCTGTCGACCGCGCGCGCCGTAGTGGGGGCTCAGGTGCTGTTCTCGCTGCTGTTGACCCCGGCGATCCGATTGACCAACGGCGCGGCGAACTGGATCGTGCGCCGGTTGGGCATCGAGCCCGCCGAGGAGTTGCGGTCCGCACGGTCCCCGCAAGAGCTGTTGTCGCTCGTGCGTTCGTCGGCGCGCAGCGGCGCCCTGGACGCCTCGACGGCGGCGCTGGTGCGGCGATCGTTGCAGTTCGGCACGCTGAGCGCCGAGGAGTTGATGACGCCCCGCTCCAAGATCGTGGCGCTGCAGACCGACGACACGGTCGCCGACCTGGTGACCGCGGCCGCCGAGTCCGGGTTCTCCCGCTTCCCCATCGTCGACGGCGACCTCGATGAGACCGTCGGCATCGTGCACGTCAAACAGGTGTTCGCGATCCCGCGCGCCGACCGCGGGCGCACGCTGCTGACCACGGTGGCGCAACCCGTCGCGGTGGTGCCCTCCACCCTCGACGGGGACGCGGTGATGGCCGAGATCCGGGCCAACAGTTTGCAAACCGCACTCGTCGTCGACGAATACGGCGGCACCGCGGGCATGGTGACCCTCGAGGACCTGATCGAAGAGATCGTGGGCGATGTCCGCGACGAACACGACGACGCCACGCCCGACGTGGTGCCCGCCGGCACCGGCTGGCGGGTGTCGGGCCTGTTGCGCATCGACGAGGTGGCCGCCGCCACCGGATTCCGGGCGCCCGAGGGCCCCTACGAGACGATCGGCGGATTGGTGCTGCGCGAGATCGGTCACATCCCGGCGGCCGGTGACACGGTGAAGCTTCCCGGCCTGGACGCCGACGGCTTGCTGGACGCGGTGACGCGCTGGCAGGCGCGGGTCATCCGGATGGACGGCCGCCGGATCGACTTGCTCGAATTGACCGAACTGAGCGGTCACGGCGACATTCCCGCGCCGGAGGCACACCGATGAGCGACACCATGGGCGTGCTGCTGGCGTGCCTGCTGATCGCGGTCAACGCGTACTTCGTCGGGGCCGAGTTCTCGCTCATCTCGGCGCGGCGCGACCGCCTCGAAGCGCTGGCGGAACAGGGCAGAGCCGCCGCCGTCACGGTGATCCGCGCCGGGGAGCAGCTGCCGTCCATGCTGGCCGGCGCGCAGCTGGGCGTCACGGCCGCGTCGCTGCTGCTCGGCCGGATCGGTGAGTCGGCGGTCTCGGACCTGCTGCGAACGGGGCTCGGGCTGACCGCGATTCACCCGGCGCTGCTGCACACGCTGTCGTTGGCGCTCGCTCTGGTCATCGTGGTGACGCTGCACGTGCTGTTGGGCGAGATGGTGCCCAAGAACATTGCGCTGGCCGGTCCGGAGCGCACGGCCATGCTGCTGGTCCCGCCGTACCTGGCCTACGTGCGGGCGGCCCGGCCGTTCATCGTGTTCTACGACAAGTGCGCCAGCGTGGTGGTGCGCGCGCTCGGGGTCGAGCGCAAGGAGGAGCTGGAGATCACGGTCTCCCCCGGCGAGCTGAGCGCCATGATCGCCGAGTCCGCGTCCGAGGGGCTGCTGGACCAGGAGGAGGGCACCCGGCTGGCGCGTGCGCTGCAGATCCGCCACCGGGTGGTCGGCGACGTCGCGGTGCCCCTGTCCGGGGTGCGCGCGGTGCCGGTGGCCGGCGCCGGCAAGGGCCCGACGGTCGCAGCGGTCGAGGAAGCCCTGGCCCAGAGCGGCTACTCCCGCTTCCCGGTGGCAAACGTCGACGGCAGCTTCGTCGGTTACCTCCACATCAAGGACGTGCTGACGCTCGACGACGATCCCGAGACGGTGATCGATCTGGCAAAGGTGCGGCCCCTGCCGGGACTGCCGAGGTCGCTGCCGCTGGCCGAGGCGTTGTCGCGGCTGCGCCGCAGCAACAGCCACCTGGCGCTGGTCATCGACGAGATCGGCGCCGTGGTGGCCATGGTGGCGATGGAAGACCTGGTCGAAGACTTCGTCGGGACGATGCGCGAGGCCTAGCGAGACTGGCCCGGCGGGCCCGACCGCGCGCAGCCCGTATGATCTTTCACGGCTACCAGTTAAGAAAGTGCTGGAGGGCGCCGGAGGGCACAGTGCCGCTTGCGCACGGAATGTGCGTTGCTGGACATCGATTCCGGTTACCACCGCAGCATCATTCTTGGGGCTGTCAGCGCGTCCTGACCTGCTGTGGCAGGTCGGCGAATAACGCTCGCCAGGCTGTGCTCGGTAGGCTGATGACATTGCCAATCTGGGCCTTTCTGGTCCCTCGACGGCCCATGGAGGGTCCAGGGCGGCCCATGACGGAGGAGAATCATGACTGATCGCGTGTCGGCGGGGAACTTGCGCGTCGCCCGGGTGCTTTACGACTTCGTGAACGAAGAGGCCTTGCCCGGCACCGATATCGACCCGGACAGCTTCTGGGCCGGCGTGGACAAGGTCGTCACCGACCTCACCCCGAAGAACCAGGATCTGCTGCGCCGGCGTGACGAGCTGCAGGCCCAGATCGACAAGTGGCACCGGCAGCGGGTCATCGAGCCGCTCGACATCGACGCCTATCGCGAGTTCCTCACCGAAATCGGTTACCTGCTGCCCGAACCCGCGGATTTCACGATCACCACCTCGGGCGTCGACGACGAGATCACCACGACCGCGGGCCCCCAGCTCGTGGTGCCGGTGCTCAACGCCCGGTTCGCGCTGAACGCCGCCAACGCCCGGTGGGGTTCGCTCTACGACGCCCTGTACGGCACCGACGTCATCTCGGAGGACGACGGCGCCGAAAAGGGGTCGAGCTACAACAAGGTGCGTGGCGACAAGGTCATCGCCTACGCGCGCAAATTCCTGGACGAGGCCGTGCCGCTGGAATCCGGCTCGTGGGCCGACGCGACCGGTCTGTCCGTCGAGGACGGCCGCCTGAAGGTCGCGACCGCCGACGGTTCCGCCGGCCTGGCCGACCCGGACAAGTTCGCCGGCTACACCGGCGAGCTCGGCTCCCCCAGCTGGTCGGTGCTGCTGGTCAACCACGGCCTGCACATCGAGATCCTCATCGATCCGGACTCGCCGATCGGCAAGACCGACGCCGCCGGCATCAAGGACGTGATCCTGGAATCGGCCGTGACCACGATCATGGACTTCGAGGACTCGGTGGCCGCCGTCGACGCCGACGACAAGGTGCTCGGCTACCGCAACTGGCTCGGCCTGAACAAGGGCGACCTGTCCGAGGACGTCGACAAGGGCGGCAAGACCTTCACCCGGGTGCTCAACCAGGACCGCACCTACTCCACGCCCGACGGCGAGGGCGAGCTGACCCTGCCGGGCCGCAGCCTGCTGTTCGTCCGCAACGTCGGCCACCTGATGACCAACGACGCGATTATCGACGCGGAGGGTCACGAGGTGTTCGAGGGCATCATGGATGCGCTGTTCACCGGGCTGACCGCGATTCACGGGCTCAAGACGAGTGAGGCGAACGGGCCGCTGGCCAACAGCCGCACCGGGTCCATCTACATCGTCAAGCCCAAGATGCACGGGCCCGACGAGGTCGCGTTCACCTGCGAGCTGTTCAGCCGGGTCGAAGACGTCCTCGGGCTGCCGCAGGGCACCCTCAAGGTCGGCATCATGGACGAGGAGCGGCGCACCACCGTCAACCTCAAGGCCTGCATCAAGGCCGCGGCCGACCGGGTGGTGTTCATCAACACCGGCTTCCTCGACCGCACCGGCGACGAGATCCACACCTCGATGGAGGCGGGTCCGATGATCCGCAAGGGCGCGATGAAGGGCACCACCTGGATCAAGGCCTACGAGGACGCCAACGTCGACATCGGCCTGGCCGCCGGGTTCAAGGGCAAGGCGCAGATCGGCAAGGGCATGTGGGCGATGACCGAACTGATGGCCGACATGGTCGAGCAGAAGATCGGCCAGCCCAAGGCCGGAGCCACCACCGCGTGGGTGCCCTCGCCGACGGCGGCCACCCTGCACGCGATGCACTACCACTACGTCGACGTGGGCGCCGTGCAGGAGGAGCTGGCGGGCAAGAAGCGCACCAACATCGACGAGTTGCTGACCATCCCGCTGGCCAAGGAACTGGCCTGGGCTCCCGAGGAGATCCGCGAGGAGGTCGACAACAACTGCCAGTCCATCCTCGGCTACGTGGTGCGCTGGGTCGCCCAGGGCGTCGGCTGCTCGAAGGTGCCCGACATCCACGACGTGGCGCTCATGGAAGACCGTGCGACACTGCGGATTTCGAGTCAGCTGCTGGCGAACTGGCTGCGCCACGGTGTGATCACCGAGGAGGACGTGCGGGCCAGCCTCGAGCGGATGGCCCCGCTGGTGGACGAGCAAAACGCCAAGGATGCGGCGTATTTGCCGATGGCGCCCAACTTCGACGACAGCCTGGCGTTCCTGGCGGCGCAGGACCTCATCCTGACCGGAACGCAGCAGCCCAACGGCTACACCGAGCCGATCCTGCACCGCCGTCGGCGCGAGGCCAAGGCGCGCGCCGCGCAGTCGAATTGAGCCTGCGCTGGAATCGGGTTCGCACGTGTAATAGTGCCGCGGATGACTAAAATCGGCGGCGAGTTCATTCGGATGGAACGACGGAAAGGCCGCGGGCACTGCTATGGGTAGGCACAGTGCGCCCGACCCTGACGACTCCCTCGACGAGCCTTCTCGCGACGACGTGGTCGACGAGCCGTCCCGAGGTGACGACGCAGGACATCAGCAGCGGGACGCCGGCGAGGCGGCCGATTACTACTCGGACGCCGACGACGACTACGCGGACGAGGACTACTACTCGGACGAACGTCGCTATCCCGACGACGATGAGCCCTACGCCGACGACGAGCCGTACGCCGCGGGCGACGCGTTCGCCGACAGCACGGCCGACGAGTACCCGGAGTTTCCGCCGCGCCAGGGCGGACCGGCGAGTTCGGAACCGCCGGCCGAATCCCCCTCGCTGTTTCGCGGCGGGCACCGGGGGCTCGCCGACTGGCGGGGCGGCCATCGCAGCGAGGGCGGTCGCCGCGGCGTCAGCATCGGGGTGATCGTCGCGCTGGTCGCCGTCGTCGTCGTGGTGGGATCGGTGATCCTGTGGAGCTTCTTCGGCGACGTGCTGTCCAAGCGGTCGCACAAGGCGGCCGGCCGTTGCGTCGGCGGTCAAGAGACCGTCGCCGTCGTCGCCGACCCGTCGATCGCCACGTCCGTTCAGGAACTCGCCGAAAGCTACAACAAATCGGCGGGACCGATCGGCGACCGCTGCATGGTGGTCAACGTCAAGCCGGCCGACTCCGACGCCGTGCTCAACGGTTTCATCGGCAAGTGGCCGGCGGAACTGGGCGGCCAGCCGGCGCTGTGGATCCCCGGCAGTTCGATCTCCGCCGCCCGGCTGGCGGGAGCCGCGACTCAGAAGACGATCAGCGAGAGCCATTCACTGGTCAGCTCCCCGGTGGTGCTTGCCGTGCGTCCCGAACTGGCACCGGCCCTCGCCAAGCAGAACTGGGCGGCACTGCCCGGGCTGCAGACCAACCCGAACGCGTTGGCGGGGTTGAACTTACCCGCGTGGGGGTCGCTGCGACTGGCGCTGCCGATGGGCGGCAACGGGGACGCATCGTTTCTTGCCGGTGAGGCGGTCGCGGCCGCGTCCGTACCGCCCGGCGCGCCGGTGCCCCAGGGCACCGGCGCGGTGCGCTCCCTGTTGAGCGCGCAACCCAAGCTCGCCGACAACTCGTTGACCGAGGCGATGAACATGCTGCTGAAGCCCGGTGACCCGGCGACCGCGCCGGTGCACGCCGTGATCACCACCGAACAGCAGCTGTTCCAGCGCGGCCAATCGCTCCCGGATGCCAAGAGCGCCTTGGCTTCCTGGCTGCCGCCGGGTCCCGCGCCGGTGGCCGACTATCCCACCGTGCTGCTCAGCGGTTCGTGGCTCACGCGCGAACAGGCCACGGCGGCCAGCGAGTTCTCCCGCTTCATGCACAAGCCCGATCAGCTGGCCAAGCTGGCGAAGGCGGGCTTCCGGGTCAACGGGGTCAAAACCCCCAGCAGCCCGGTGACCACCTTCCCGACGCTGCCGTCCACGCTGACCGTCGGCGACGACCCGATGCGCGCCACCCTTGCCGAGGCCATGGCCGCCCCGTCGACCGGGCAGGCCACGACGATCATGCTCGACCAGTCGATGCCCGGCCAGGAAGGCGCGAAGTCCCGGCTGGCGAACGTGATTGCGGCGCTTCAGGACCGGATCAAGGCCCTGCCCGCCAGCGCCGTCGTCGGCCTGTGGACCTTCGACGGTCACGAGGGCCGCTCCGAGGTGGCCAGCGGCCCGCTGGCCGACCCCGTCGGCGGCTCCAGCGGCCAGCCACGCTCGGCCGCACTATTGGCCGCCCTGGACAAGCAATACTCCTCGGGCGGCGGCGCGGTGTCGTTCACCACGCTGCGCATGATCTACCAAGACATGCAGGCCAACTACCGTGCGGGCCAAACCAATTCGCTTCTGGTGATCACCTCCGGACCCCACACCGACCAAACCCTGGACGGTCCGGGGCTACAGGATTTCATCCGCAAGAGCGCCGACCCGGCCAAGCCGATCGCGGTGAACGTCATCGATTTCGGGGCCGATCCGGACCGATCGACGTGGGAAGCCGTCGCCCAGCTCAGCGGCGGCAGCTACCAGAACATCGCAACGTCGGCGTCCCCGGAGCTCGCGACGGCGGTCAACGCCTTCCTGGGCTAGCCGGCCCGGCGTCGGTCACGATGTGGCCGCCGGCATCGTGCACGGAAAACCGGAAAATTCGGACACCGTCTATCCAATCGCGGTCGGCTGTGCCACACTCGTGATAGAACAAACCGTTCTTTCTATCAACGTTGATCCAGGAAGACGCAGCGCAACGATGTCCTCTGCACCGCTGGACGCCGCCGCGACACCGGCCTTGCGCCCGACCGGACCCCCTTCGGCGACCCGGCGACGCGGGAGCGCCTGGCGCGCCCTGCTCGGCGGCCGCGCGGCACCCGGGCGCGCCCGCCTCCCCTTCGCGCACCGCACCGAATCTCGTTGAGCCGTTGGCCAACCCAGGAAGGCACCCCATGGCCCAGCCCCTGCCCACCGACCCGGAGGACGTCCCGGCCGGACCCGAGCGGCGCGACCGGCGGGCGGACACGGATTCCGCCGACACCTCGTTTCTCGCCGAGGAGATATCGCCGTGGCTGTCCCCCGCCTACGGCGCGGCGAACGTCGTGATGCAGCTGGCGAATTCCGGTGTGGCCTATGGCGTGATGGAAAGCAAGGTGGACAGCGGCAACCTGTACAAGCATCCGTTCAAACGCGCCCGCACCACCTTCACCTACATCGCGGTGGCCATCGCCGGCAACGCACGGGACCGCCGTGTGTACCGGGAGGCCGTCAACGCCGCACACGCCCAGGTGCGCTCCGGCCCGCAAAGCCCGGTGCGCTACAACGCCTTCGACCCGCAGTTACAGCTGTGGGTCGCCTCCTGCATGGCCGCGGTGTTCGAGGACACCCGCAGGCTGCGGGGCGGCCGTTCCCGACGCGACCCCGACACCATCCACCGGGCGGCGTCGGTGTTCGCCACCACATTGCAGGTGCCGCCGGAAATGTGGCCCGCCGACCGCGAAGCCGCAGACCGGTACTGGCAGGAGCAACTCGACCGGCTCGACTTCGACGACCGCATGCGCAGCTACCTGATCGGCATCGCGCGCCTGGATTTTCTGCCCGCCCCCGTCTCGGCGCTGTTCGGCGGGTGGAACCTCTTCATGACGCTGGGGTACCTGCCGCCGCAGCTGCGCGAAAAGCTCGGGTTCGGCTGGACGGCCGCGCAGCAACGCCGGTTCGACCGCTGGCAGCGCCTCCTCGGGGTCCTGGACCTGTTCACGCCGCGGTTCTTGACGCGCCTCGGCGTGCAGGCGGTGGTGTGGGACATGCGTTTGCGGCACCGGATCGGGGCGACCGTCGTGTGACGGCCCACCGACGCGCACAAGGAGGAACGGGATGACGATGACAAGCCGAATCGACCGGCGCGGCAACGCTTCCGCGGCGACGTTCGTGCCCCCCGAAGCGGAATGGAATTCCGCGCACCGGGCGCTGGCCGACGACGTCAGGTGGTTCGCCGGGTCGCCGCTGGCCGCGGCGTTCGGCCGCCTGGCCCTCGACCAGGTCGCGCATCGCGAAATCGCGGCCGCGGTGGACCGCAGCGGACGCTTCGCCGACAACTTCACCGACCGTGGGATCCGCAGTGCGGCGTTCACCGCCCTCGCCGCCTTCGGTGACAGCTCGGACGTGAAGGCGTCGCGGGACGATCTCAAACGGTTGCACCGCGACGTCCGCGGCACGGGAAAGGACTCGTTCAGCGACACCCGCTACAGCGCGCTCAACCCCGAGGTGTGGACCTGGGTGGCCGTGAGCGGTCTCAACCTCTTGTACCAGGGTTATCTGCGGGTGTGCGGGCGTCGCCTCACCCTCGCGGAGAAAGAGGTCGTCTATCAGACCCTGCGTTCGGAACTGCAGTTTCTGGAGCTGCCCAGCAAGCAGGGGAAGCTGCCGGCGACCCTGCACGACATGCTCGAACATTACGACGCCGTCGCGGCAAAAGAGTTGGCCGACAACGAGTTTCTGCAATTCGCCAATCGCAGCTTCGTCGCCCCGCCGATCCCGAAGCTGCTGGTTTCCCGGCAACTGCGGCCCGTGCTGCAAGTGGTCTGGCCGGTGCTGACCACTCTGGCATCGCGCCCGGTGGTCGTGTGTTCGGCCGCCGTCGCCCACCCCACGATGCGCCGGCTGCTCAAGGTGCGGTGGGGCGCGCGCGAGCAGGTCGAGTTCGTCGTCTACGTCGCCGCGTTGCAGCTGGGCTGGCGATGGTTGCCGCGCCGGCTGACGTTGGAACCCCTGGCCTACAACCGCTACCAATACGAGCGGCTCCGCGACCGCTACCGTTCGGTGCTGCTGGATTCCTTCGTGGCGCCCGAGCGGAATTGACCCGCAAGCCCGGCTTTCTCGCGGTGGTGGCGGCGCACCCGCACCGGCGCGCCGCGAATGCCGGTGAATACGCTGATGGAGCGCAGAATTGACCTGATACCCCAACCGGCTGGAGGGCAGATGTCAGACCCCGCGATGCTGCTCGGCGCGCTGCCCGACGGCCTGGCCAGCCTCGATCCGACCGCCCGCACGATCGTCACCGCGGCACGCACCTGCTTCACCGAGCGCGGATTCTCCAACACCACCATGCAGGACATCGCCGACACCGCCGGTGTCGGCGTCGCCACCGTCTACCGCCGGTTTCGGCACAAGCGAAACCTGGTGCGGCTGACCATCATGGACGAATCGCTGCGGCTGAGCACGCTGGTCTCCGAGGTCGCGGGTCGCGCGGGATCACCGGAAGAAGGGATCGCCGAAGTCTTCGCCGCGTTCGTGCACGAGGCCTCCGCCCCCAAGTTGTTGACCCGAAGCATCCGCGAATCGCCCGCCGCCGGGGAGCTGTCCGCCTACCTGACCGACGAGCACCTGATCGCCATGACGCGCGGCTACATCGCGACGTGGCTGCGCCGCTGGCAGGAGCGTGGCGAACTGGCCGCCGACCTGGACACCGAGATCGTCGGGGAGATGATCGGGCGCCTGATCATTTCGCTGATCAAGACGCCCGAGTCCGTCATCCCGATCTACAACCCGAACGAGGCCCGCGACTTCGCCCGCCGATACCTGGTGCCGCTGGCGTTGCAGTCCCCGGCGCGAACGCCGGGGTGATCCCGCACCAGACCCCGCCGTCAGGCGAACGCCTCCACGGGCGGGCACGAGCAGACCAGGTTGCGGTCGCCGTAGGCGCCGTCGATGCGGCGCACCGGCGGCCACACCTTGGGCCGGAAGTCCTTGCCCAGCGGATAGGCGGCCTCTTCGCGGGTGTACGGGTGGTCCCACTCGCCGATGACCAGGCACTCGGCCGTGTGCGGGGCGCCGCGCAGCGGGTTGTCGTCGACGGACCACTCCCCTGCACCCACCCGATCGATCTCGCGGCGAATCGCGATCATGGCCTCGCAGAAGGCGTCGACTTCGGTCAGGGTCTCGCTCTCGGTGGGTTCCACCATCAGCGTGCCGGCCACGGGGAAGCTCATCGTGGGCGCGTGAAAGCCGTAGTCCGCCAGGCGCTTTGCGACGTCGTCGACGGTCACGCCGGTGTCTTTGGTGATGCCGCGCAGGTCCAGGATGCACTCGTGGGCCACCATGCCGTTCTCGCCGGTGTAGAGCACCGGGAAGTACTCGTCAAGGCGACGGGCGATGTAGTTGGCCGAGGTGATCGCGGTCAGCGACGCCGCGCGCAGACCTTCGGCGCCCATCATCCGGATGTAGGCCCAGCTGATCGGCAGGATCGAGGCGGACCCGTACGGCGCCGAGGACACCGGATGCCCGTGGGGCAGCTCGGGGGCGTGCGGGTGCCCGGGCAGGAACGCCGCCAGATGCGAACGCACGGCTACCGGCCCGACGCCCGGCCCGCCGCCCCCGTGCGGAATGCAGAACGTCTTGTGCAGGTTCAGGTGGCTGACGTCGCCGCCGAACTTCCCCGGCCGCGCCAGGCCGACCAGCGCGTTGAGGTTGGCGCCGTCGACATAGACCTGGCCCCCCGCGTCGTGCACCGCGGCACAGATGTCGGCGATGTCGTGCTCGTAGACGCCGTGCGTGGACGGGTAGGTGATCATCAGGGTCGACAGCCGCGCCCCGTGTTCGGCCACCTTGGCGCGCAGGTCGTCGAGGTCCACGTCGCCGTTGGAGTGGCAGGCCACCACCACCACCCGCATCCCGGCCAGCGCCGCCGACGCCGCGTTGGTGCCGTGCGCGCTCGACGGGATCAGGCAGATGTCGCGGTGCGGTTCGCCGCGGCTGGCGTGGTAGTCGTGGATGGCCAGCAGGCCGGCGTATTCGCCCTGCGAGCCGGCGTTGGGTTGCAGCGAGACGGCGTCGTAGCCGGTGATATGCACCAGCCAGGTCTCCAGGTCGGCGATCAGACGCCGCAGCCCGGGGGTGTCGGAGGCCGGCGCGAACGGATGCTGGCGGGCGAATTCCGGCCAGGTGATCGGCTCCATCTCGGCGGCCGCGTTGAGCTTCATCGTGCAGGAGCCGAGCGGAATCATGCTGCGGTCCAAGGCGATATCTTTGTCCGCCAGGGTGCGCAGGTAGCGCATCATCGCCGTCTCGGTGCGGTACTGGGTGAAGGCGGGATGGGTCAGGAACTCCGAGGTGCGGGTGATGACGCCGGCGCACACCGGCTCGGCCGGTTGCACCCCGAAGGCCTCGAGCACCGCGGCGACGTGTTCGTCGGTGGTGACCTCGTCGCAGGCCACCGACACGTGGTCGTCGTCGACGCGCCACAGGTTGATGCCCTTGGCTTTGGCCGCGGCGATCACCTCGGCGGCGCGGCCCGGCACGCGGGCCAGCACGGTGTCGAAGTACTTGTCGTGCACCAGCGCATCACCGAGCGCGGCGGCGATCGCCTCGGCGTGAGCGTGCACGCGGCGCGCGATCGCGGTCAGCCCCTCGGCGCCGTGGTAGCTGGCGTACATCGCGGCCATGACCGCCAGTAGCACCTGCGCGGTGCAGATGTTGCTGGTCGCCTTGTCGCGGCGGATGTGCTGCTCGCGGGTCTGCAGCGCAAGCCGGTAGGCCGGGTTGCCGTCGGCATCCAGCGAGACCCCCACCAGCCGGCCGGGCAGTTGGCGCGCGTGGTTGGCGTGCACGGCCAGGTAGCCGGCGTGCGGTCCGCCGAATCCCATTGGCACACCGAATCTTTGGGTGGTACCGAAGGCGACGTCGGCGCCGATCTCACCGGGAGGCGTGATCAGCGTGCACGCGAGCAGGTCGGCGCCGATCGCGACCAGCGCGCCGCGGTCGTGGGCCTGCTGGACCAGAGCCGTCCAGTCGGTGACCCGGCCGCCGGCGCCGGGCAGTTGGGCGACGACGCCGAAGAAGTCGCCGTCGGGCAGGCCCTTCCGCAGGTCGGCGGTGACGAGCTCGATGCCCAGCGGCTTGGCGCGGGTGGCCAGAATGGCCGCGGTCTGGGCGAAGACGTCGGCGTCGACGGCCAGCCGGTTGCTCTTGCCGCGGGCCGCGCGGTGCATCAGCGTCATGGCCTCGGCGGCGGCGGTCCCCTCGTCGAGCATGGAGGCGTTGGCGACCTCGAGGCCGGTCAGGTCGGCGACCATCGTCTGGAAGTTCAGCAGCGCCTCGAGCCGGCCCTGGCTGATCTCCGGCTGATACGGCGTGTACGCCGTGTACCAGGCGGGGTTCTCCAAGATGTTGCGCAACAACACCGGCGGCGTGAGCGTGTCGTAGTAGCCCTGACCGATCATGGACACGGCCACCGTGTTGGCGTCGGCCAACGCCCGCAACTCTGCCAGCGCCTCGGTCTCGCTGGCCGGTGCCGGCAGGCGGTCAAGTCCCGGCGCGGCGCCGTTGTCGGCGAGCCGATCCAGGATGCCCGCCGGGATCGCCTTGGACGCCAGCTCGTCGAGGGAGTCGACACCGATCACGGCGAGCATGGCGGCGACGGCCTGGCTGTCCGGGCCGATGTGCCGGGCGGCGAACGTGGATTGATCGGGCACTGGAAACTCCTGGGTAGGCGGGCGACGACGGATCGAGGCAGAGGACGAACGGCCCTCTCCCTCTGTCTTCACCCTGCGCCGGGCGCCTGAGAGATTCGGCGCCGGATGCCTGTCCCGGGCGCCTTTCCCCATCGGCGGGTGTCGACCCGCCGGGTCGTCACCGCTTTCCAGAGGCATCATTGTTTCGCGCGGTCCGGGTGCCTGAGAGGTTGACGGAGAGGTGTTGCTCCTTCGGCGTCCGTGACTGGCCGTCACGGAACTCTCCCGCTCGAATACGATGCGCGGCCCAGTTTACTCGGCCACGGGTGCGCGCGGTCGCGCGCTGTCGGGGCGCGCCGTCAGCCGATCTTGCGGTCGCGGTGCTTGCGCCGGGACGCCAGCTCGTCCTCGGGTTCGGCGATCGACTCGCCGCCGTCGGCCCGCTCGCCCGGGAAGTCGGCGATGACGCCGGTCAGCTCGCGCATGGCGCCGGACACGGCGATGCCGAACACGCCCTGCCCGCCCTGGAGCAGGTCGACGACCTCTTCGGCCGACGTGCACTCGTAGACGGTGGTGCCGTCGGAGAACAGGGTGATGTTGGCCAGATCCTGAACACCGCGCTGCCGCAGGTGGTCGACCGCGACGCGGATGTTGTGCAGCGAGATGCCGGTATCGAGCAACCGCTTGACGATCTTGAGAACCAGGATGTCTTTGAACGAGTAGAGCCGCTGGCTTCCGGAGCCCGCCGCGCTGCGGATCGACGGGACCACCAGCGAGGTGCGCGCCCAGTAGTCCAGCTGCCGGTAGGTGATGCCGGCGATCTGGCACGCGCTGGGACCGCGGTAGCCGACGAGTTCGTCGGGCACGGAGTCGTCCGGGAACAGGCCGGGCTGCACGGGGGGGCCGGCCGCGGTGATGCTGCGGTCGCTACTCGCGTCGGTGCCCTGCTCAGCTAGGTTGAGCTGTTCTTGGCGTGGCTGCTCGCTCACGGTGGTTCCTCTCCGCGATCGCGCTCTCGTCGTTAGCTGCGTTGTTGGCTGCACCGCAGCCACGTCTGCTCAGGCCCGAGTGCTAGTGAGCTTACGCTTTCCGATAGCCGCCGCGCCTGAAGTCGTGATCAAAGTATGGCCGCCCCGGGGCCAACTGGGCGGGCTATCCGCCAGCGTGTCGACATCACGTTGCCAGTTGAGACGGATCCGTGATGTCCCCACCAGGTTAGTCGAGCGCGATCCGCCCGCAGCGCGCTAGGTGGCTTTGAAATCGTCGGGAGACACGCTGTCGAGAAATTCCTTGAACTTCTCCACCTCGTCCTCGCGGACGGCGGTGCCGCCCTCTTCGTCGGTCTCGTCGGGGATCAGCAACCCGGCCTGGGCAAGCACGGGCTCCTCGACGTAGATCGGGACGCCGACGCGCAGCGCTATCGC
The DNA here is from genome assembly GCF_000276825.1 of Mycobacterium paraintracellulare. Lineage (NCBI taxonomy): Bacteria > Bacillati > Actinomycetota > Actinomycetes > Mycobacteriales > Mycobacteriaceae > Mycobacterium > Mycobacterium paraintracellulare. Next base: position 2,714,108 of record NC_016948.1, read on the forward strand.
CACCGAATCCGAGGGCCGCGCCGACACGGTGATGTTGCGGTCGAACACCAGGTCGGCGTAGAAAGTGCCTTCCTGCAGATCGACGATCCGCACCTCTTTGAGCGAATGCCCAAGCGCGGCAATGACATCCCTGATCAGATCGTGCGTCAGCGGACGAGGCGGCTCGACACCCTGCTGCTCGAGGGCGATGGCGGCAGCCTCCGACTGGCCGATCCAGATCGGCAGGTAACGGTCACCGTCGGTTTCGCGCAGCAACAACACCGGCTGGTTTTGCGGCTGCTCTACGCGAATGCCGACAACACGAACCTCACCCATTTGTGTCTGTCCTCCGCATTCGTGGCGCCGGTTGGATTGGCATTCCCAGCGGCGGCGAGGTCAAAAATCCGCCCTACCGCCGAAACCAAGCTGTCGACCGAAGTCTAGTCCTCAGCGATCCAGAACGTCGCGAACGGCGGATTTGATCAACGACGTGTGCAACGTGATGGCCAGCGCCGCAACTTCACGCGCCAAATCGTCGGCGCGATCCCGGGCACCGGCCTTGTTGGCTTTGACTACCGGCCCGGCGATTTGGGCGATCAAATCCGACTGCCGGTCCGCCGCCGACCGGAATGCGCGCAGATGACGCGGCTCGACGCCGTAGTCCGACAGCGCCCGCGCGCATTGCAGGATCACGACGGCGTGCTCGTCGAAGAAACCCGCGGGCCCGGTGGTGATGACGCCGGCCTTGAGCAAGGCCGTCAGCAGGTCGTCGTCCACGCCCGCACGCGCCAGCAGGTCTTCGCGGCTTAGCCGGACGTGCGTGGCCGCCACCGCCGAGGTGTCCGCTCCCGCGTCCGCTCCGGCCTCCGCGGTTCGGTTCACCGACACCAGGCGCGGGACGGCATAGGAGGTTTTGAACGGCGGTAGCTCGCCGTCGGGCTGGGCGTCCAGTTGCGCCCGGATGACCTTCAGCGGCAGGTAGTGATCACGCTGCGCGGTAAGGATGAAGCGCAGCCGCGCGCAGTCGTACGCGGTGAACCTCCGGTAACCCGACGCGGCCCGTTGCGGCGTCACCAGCCCCTCGGCCTCCAAGAAGCGAATCTTGGAGATGGTGACATCGGGGAAGTCCGGCCTCAACAATTCCAGGACCGCCCCGATCGACATCCCGGCCAGTGCCGAGCTATCGGGTGCGCTCACTAGCCCGAAGATCCTCCATCCTCACCCTGCTTGGGTCCGGTCAGAAACACCAAGCGGAACTTGCCGATCTGCACTTCGTCGCCGTTGGCCAGCACCGCGGAGTCCACGGGCTCACGGTTGACGTAAGTGCCGTTGAGACTACCAACGTCGACGACGCTGAATTCGTTGTTTTCCAACCTGAATTCGGCGTGGCGGCGGCTGACGGTCACGTCGTCGAGGAAGATGTCGCTGTCCGGGTGCCGGCCCGCCGACGTGGTGGGCTGGTCGAGCAGGAACCGCGATCCCGCGTTGGGACCCCGTTTGACGACCAGCAGCGCCGAACCCGCCGGGAGTCCCTCGACTCCGGATACCGCGCTTTCCGTGCCCGCCTGCGCGGGTGCGTCGAGCTCGTTGAGGAAGTCGGCGCGAAAGACAGAGGTCGTCTCTACCGTGACTTCGTCCGAATTCTGGTCTTGCTGACTTCCTGAGTCCATGTCCGTCACGCGCTGCTCCTCACTGGCCGCTGTGGCGTTGTCTGTCCGGGCCGCTCGGCCGGCCTCCGCACCAGGTCTTGTTGCCCGGTATGCCGGTCTTCAAAAGGTAGATCTGTCGACGGTACCGCGCACCGGCCTGCAATGCGCCCACCACTTGGCGATCCGAAACGTCGGTTCCCCGACGTGCCGGCTGCACCGTCGGCCTCGCCGTGCGAGGCTGCAGGGACATTAGCAATCGTCATTCGGTGAGTGTTCCGCGGTAGGCCTCCGCGTCGAGCAACGAAGAAATGGCGGACTCCACTTCGGCGACGTCGGATACCTGCACATCCAGCAACCACCCGGCCCCGTACGGATCGGAGTTGACCAGTTGCGGGCTGCCTTCCAGATCGGTGTTGACGGCCGACACTTTGCCCGAGACCGGGGCGTACAGGTCCGACACCGATTTCGTCGATTCGACCTCGCCGAACGATTCACCGGCGGTCAGCTCCGCGCCCACGTCGGGCAGCTGAACGAACACGACATCGCCCAACGCCGACTGTGCAAAGTCGGTGATGCCCACCCGCAGTGTGTCATCGCCGCTTCGACGAACCCATTCGTGTTCGGCGGTGTAGCGCAGATCGGGCGGGATATCGCTCACGAGTGATCCTGTCTGTTCGGGAATTGCTCACTTGACGGGCTGAGCGTATTGGTGCGGTTTTGGTTGCCGCAAGGTGGTCACGTCCACCCGGTCGGCCTGCTGGACGGACATCCGCGCCCCGACGCGCTTGACCGTGTCCTGCGCGCCGCCGGGAATGTTCATCGCCGCGGCCAGGGTGGGCGGATCACCAATCGCCAGAATCGAATACGCGGGCGACAGCGTTTTGGAGTCGACGGTCAGCGACCCCGGCGCACCCGCGACCCACGTGTCGACGCCCACCCGCACGGACTGGTGGGCGTCGTTGACCTCGATCGCCTCCGCGCCCGCCGCGCGCAACTCGTTGATCACGTCGAGCATCGCCTCGGGGGAAACCCCCGGCCCGGGGTCCTCGATCGTGACGGTGACGCCGGGCCCGGTGGCGCCCACGGCGCCGACCAGGATGGACAGCGCCGCCAGCCGGGATTGGGCGGACTGGATGGCGGCCTGGTCGTTGTTGCCGGACGCCTGCAGCGAATTCAGCGTGTTCTCCAGCTCGTTCACCTCGCTGCGGAGTGTGCCCTCGCGCTGCCGCAACGAATCCAGCAGCACCAACAGGTCGGCGGGGCGTGCCGTGTCCAGCGAATCGCCCGATTCGGTCTGGCGAACCTGGGTGACGATGGCGATCCCGAGAAGCAGACACAACAGGACGGCCAGCGTGCCGAAACCCAGGCGGGAGCGGCCGCCGCGCAGCATGCCGGACAACCCGCCGCGGGGGTGTTTCCCGCGCTGTTCGTGACGCCCGTGTGGCGCGGCCTGATCCGGCGCCGCGCCGGCGTCGCGATCCGTCGGATCCTGACTCACGCTGAGCTCGATCGGGTCATGGCGTCACGCCCCGAACAGCCGGCGGCGCAGGGCCGCCGCGTTGCCGAAGATGCGGATACCGAGCACGACGATGATGGCCGTCGACAACTGGGTGCCCACCCCCAATTGGTCGCCGACATAGACGATGAGCGCGGCCACGAAGACGTTGAACACGAACGAGATCACGAAGACCTTGGGGTCGAAGATCCGCTCCAGATAGGCACGCAACCCGCCGAACACGGCGTCGAGCGCCGCGACCACCGCGATCGGCAGATAGGGCTGCACGACTTCGGGCACCGAGGGGTGAAAAACCAGGCCCAGCGCGATGCCGATCGCCAGCGCCGCGATACCGATCATGCGGGGTTTCCCGTCTCGCACAGGCGAAACTGTGTGTTCGGGACTTTTCTCACTATGGCCCAATCTGCTTGGCGAACTTGACATCCCGGACGGATCCGGCGGGCAGCGAAAGACCGTCGGCAACATCCACCGTAACCACCACACCGTAGGAAATCTCCAGCAGCCTCAGGCGCTGCAGCCCCGGGCTGTTGTCGAAGACGTCGCGCATCGAGCGCGGCGGCCCGATCGCCAGGATGGTGTACGGACTGCTGGTCGGGTTGTTGTCGACGAGGATCGCGCCGCCGGCCTGCCGGATGGTCACGTTGGGCCCGATCCGCACGCCGCCGACCGAGACCGCCTCGGCGCCGCTGGCCCACAACGAGTTGACGACCAGCTGCAGGTCGCGGTCGAGGATGATCTGCCTGCTGCCGCCGACCCGCTGTTTGGACACGTCGGAAAGGTTCGGGCTGGCGCCCGGATCGGTCACGGTCAACTTCAGGCCGGGACCGATGATCGCCGTGCTGGCGGCCGCCACGCTGAGCGCGTCGAGCCGTTTCAGCAACCGCTGCCCCTCGGCATCGTCGGCCAGCACGCGGCGCTGCACGTCGTCGAGTCGTGTCGAGAGCTGGTTGCGCCGCTGCGCCAACTGCGTCGCCGAGCCTTCCATCGCCCGCACGTTGCCCAACAGCAGTTGCTGGGCGTCACGCACCCCGGGGGCGACCGAACGGGCCTGCGCCACCGCGGCGGCGAAAACCGTGGCGATGAGGAGCGCGGCCAGGGCCTGCCACAGCCAACCGAACGCGCGCTGGCGTCCTTCGGTGGTAGCTCGCTTGGCCGCCGCCGCGGCGTAGCCGGGATCCAGGTGCTCGGACAGCAGCGCGCGCAACAGCGAGGGCACCGGAATCTGTTGCGGCCGGGCCGCCACGTGCGCGCTGTGACCGGCGTTGGGGTCATAGCCGCCGAGCCGGCGGTCCACGTCAGCCATGGTCGGTCGCCTTCGCCACGGCCGGCGGGCGCGACCCGCGATCGACCTTGGGCATGCGGCGCAACACCAGTGTCATCTGGACCGCATACTGCACGAACGCCCACAGGTAGCCGTACAAGCCCCAGATCAGGAACGCCCATCCGCAGGCGCCCACCACCCGGCTCCACAGCGCGTCCCACGTGCCCAGCAGCACCAGCGGAAAGCCCGACATGAGGGCGAACGTCGCGGCCTTGCCGATGTAGGTCACCGGCAGCGCCGAGAGACCCCGGCTCCACAGCAGCGGCAGCGTCGCGGCCAACAGGCCATCGCGTGCGAGCAGGATCGCGACGAACCACCACGGCACGATCCCGCTGAACGCCATCACGACGGGAACGGCGACCATGTAGAGGCGGTCGACGGCGGGGTCGAGCAGCACGCCGAGCCGCGAGGACTGATTGAGCAACCGCGCGATCTTGCCGTCGGCCCAGTCCGAGGCGCCGCTGAACATCAGGATCGCGACCGCCCATCCGTGGGCGTGCACGACCAGCAAGGCGTAGATGAACACCGGAATGAGCGCCAGGCGGATGGCGCTGAGCGCGTTGGGGACCGTCAGCACCCGGTTGGGCGGAAGCACCGGCTCCATGAGCCGTGACCTTAACGCGCCTCCACGCCGAACGCCCGGCTGGGCGCACACTCGAGCGCGAACGCCCGGCTGGCCGCACGCTCGGCGGGTGGTCTAGCGGAACACGCCGGGCAGGCTCAGGGTGGACAGCGTGTCATCCGACAGCGGGTTGTCGTTGACCATGTACGTCCACGTCGACGTCGGCCGCGCCAGCTTGGACAGGTCCAGTCCCGGCTCCTCCTCGAGGACGTTCGCGGTCTCGAAGGTCTGCTGGGCCGCCTCGATCGCGTCGGCGGCCAGCGACGCGAACGCGTCGACGGCCAACCGGTGAAACTCGTCCAGCGGGTTCTGCCGGCCCAGCGCCCGCAGGTGGATGCTCTCGCGGATGTCGGCCAGGTAGGCCAGATGGTCGGCCCAGCCGCGGTCCAGGTGATAGAGCATGATCTGCCGGCAGATCGTCTCGAGGCGTTCTTCGGAGATCTCCTCGGCCAGTTCCTCGTAGCGCTTCGGCGCCAGCTCGGCCAGCTCCTCGCGCGCGGTCGCGGTGCGCAGCAACGTATTTCGCCGATCGACGATGATGGCGCGCTGCTGGGCGATCAACTGGTTGTAGCGCCAGGTGTTCGCGTGCACGTCGAGCATGCGGCCCTCGGCGACCCGCTGGGCGTGGTCGAGCAGCCCGGCCGCTTTGGGGCTGACGATCCGGCCGTCCTCGTCGGTCTCCATCGGCAGTTTGTTGTGGTCCAGGTTGGCCGCCACGACGTCGTCTTCCCAGCTGGAGAAGAACACCGACGACCCCGGGTCGCCCTGCCGCCCGGCGCGGCCCCGCAGCTGGTTGTCCAGCCGCTCGGTGTGGTGCCGGCCGGTGCCCACGACGTGCAGCCCGCCCAGCTCGGCGACGCGGTCGTGGTCGGCCTCGTCGGAGCCGCCGAGCCGGATGTCGGTGCCGCGCCCGGCCATCTGCGTCGACACGGTGACCACGCCGAACTTGCCGGCCTCGGCGATGACCTGGGCCTCCTCGGCATCGTTCTTCGCGTTGAGCACCACCGCGGGCACGCCGCGGCGCAGCAGCCGTTCGTGCAGGTCCTCGGACTCGGCGACATCGCGGGTGCCGACCAGCACCGGCTGCCCGGTCTCGTGGACGTCGGCGATGTGCGCGACGATCGCTTCGTTCTTGGCCGCGCCGGTGATGTAGACCCGATCGGACTCGTCTTCGCGAATGTTGGGCTTGTTCGGCGGGATCGGCGACACACCGAGCTTGTAGAACTGGCGCAGCTGCTCACCGGCGGCCAGCGCGGTGCCGGTCATGCCGCACACGGTGGCGTAGCGGTTGATCAGCGCCTGCACGGTGATGGTGTCGAGCACCTCGCCGGTTTCGGTGGTCTCGATGCCCTCCTTGGCCTCGACGGCGGCCTGCAGCCCGTCGGGCCAGCGCTGCAGCTGGGCGATGCGTCCGCGCGAGGAGTTGATCAGGTGCACCGCGTCGTCGCGCACGATGTAGTGCACGTCGCGCTGCAGCAGCACGTGCGCGTGCAGCGCGACGTTGACCTCCGTCAGCGTGGTGCCGACGTGCTCCTCGGAGTACAGGTCGATGCCGCCGAGCGCCTTTTCGACCTTGCGCGCGCCGGCGTCGGTCAGGTGGACGTTGCGGCTGTCGGAGTCCGTGTCGAAATCGGTGTCGGCGTTGAGTTCACCGACCAGCTTGATGATTTCGAGCCGCGGGGTCTCCCGATGCGTGGTTCCCGCCAGCACCAGCGGCACCAGCGCCTCATCGACCAGCACCGAGTCGGCCTCGTCGATGAGGGCCACGTCGGGGTTGGGCGACACCAGGTCGTCGACGTCGGTCACCAGCTGATCGCGCAGCACGTCGAAGCCGATCTCGTTGACCGAGGCGTAGGTGACGTCGCAGCCGTACGCGGCCCGGCGCTCCTCGCTGGTCGACTCGGCGGTGATCCAGCCGACCGACAGCCCCATGGCTTCGATCAGCGGACCCATCCATTCGGCGTCACGGCGCGCCAGGTAGTCGTTGATCGTCACCACGTGCACGTGCCGCCCGGCGATCGCGTACCCGGCGGCGGCGATCGCGCCGGCCAGGGTCTTGCCCTCGCCGGTGGCCATCTCGATCACGTCGCCGGCCAGCATCCGCAGCGCCCCGAGCAGCTGAACGTCGAACGGCCGCAACCCGCTCGCCCGTTCGGCGGCCTCGCGGGCGATGGCGAGGAACTGCGGGATGTCCTCGGAGTCGGCGAGGTCCTCGAGGTTGAGCAGCCCGGCCGCCTTGCGCAGCTGCTCGTCGCTCAGACCGGCCGCCTCGCCGTCGTATTCCGAGGAGTCGTTGACCTGGGTGAGGGAGCGGCTGCGGTCCTTTTCGGTGCTGGCGCCGAGCAGCTTCCAAAAGCGGCTGCTCAGCCGTCCGGGTTGAGCGCGGGTCGTCTTAGGCACAGGTCAACGGTACGCGGTGGGCTGCGGCGCCCACTCATCATGCGAGGTTGGATCGGCGTGGATAGGCGATGTCCGGGTCGGTGAGCACGTTGACGACGGCGGGCATTCCGCTGGCGAAGGCGCGCTCCAGGGCGGGCCGCAGCTCGCCGGGTGCGGCCACCAGCTCGGCGTGGGCGCCCAGGGCGCGCGCCACCTCGTCGTAGCGGGTCCCCGGGCGCAGTTCGGCCACCACCGAATAGCCGTACAAGGCTTCCATGGGGTGCTTTTCCAGGCCCCAGATGCCGTTGTTGCCGATCACGGACACGACGGGCACGTTGTGCCGGACCAGCGTGTCCCATTCCATGCCGCTGAAGCCGAACGCGCCGTCGCCTTGCAGCAGCACCACCTGGCGCTGCGGCCGGGCCAGCTTGGCGGCCAGGGCGTAGCCGGGCCCCGAACCCAGGCAGCCGAAGGGGCCGCTGTCCAGCCAGCACCCCGGCAGGTAGCTGTCGATCACCCGGCCGGCGTAGGAGCCGAAGTCGCCGGCATCGATGACGACGATGGCGTCGCGGTCCAGCAGGGGCGCCAACTCCGCGTACACCCGCATGGGGTGCAGCGGGACGCGGTCGTCGGCGAGCTCGGCGTTCTCCTTGGCGCGCGCGGCGGTCTCGGCCGCCCGGAGTTCCTCGACCCAGTCTCGGTGCCCGGCGCCCCCGGCGGTGGCCAGCGCCGCCAGGATCGTCAGCAGGTCACCGTAGAGCTCGGCCTGCACCGGCCGCGGATGGCGGCGCTCGGGTTGGACACGGTCGACCACGACGAGCTGGGTCTGTTGCCCGAACACCGCACCGAAGCCGAGCCGGAAATCCATCGGCACGCCGACGATCAGCGCAATGTCGGCCTCCCCCAACGCTTTTCCGCGAACCCGGGAGAACGCCAACGGGTGGTCGGCCGGGACCGCGCCGCGGGCCATCCCGTTCATCAGCACCGGGATCTGGAGTTCCTCCGCCAGGCGCAGCAGCGCGGCTTCGCCGTGTCCCCACCACACGTTGGTGCCGGCCATGATCACCGGGCGCTTCGCCGCGGCCAGGAGACCGACGGCCCGGGTCAGCGCCCGGTCATCGGGCGCGGGCCCGGGCGGCACGTCGACGAGCGCCCCCGGGCGCGGGTCGTCGTCCGACATGGAGAACACGTGGTCCATCGGGAAGTCGACGAATCCCACGCCCGACGGCGCGCCGACCGCGGCGCGCAACGCGTCATCGACGAGCCGCCCGGCGTCGGCCGCCGATTGCGCGGTGGCGGCGAAGCGGGCCAGCGGCGCGACGAACGGCACGTGGTCGATCTCCTGCAGCGAGCCCATCCCCCAGCGCTGGGCCGGCGCCCGGCCGCCCAGCACCACGAGGGGCGACTGGTTCTGCTGCGCCGCCGCCATCGCGCTCATCCCGTTGGTGACGCCCGGCCCCGCGGTCAGCGCCGCCACGCCCGGGACCCTGGTCACCTTCGACCAGCCCTCGGCGGCGAAGGTCGCGGTCTGTTCGTGGCGGGTGTCGATCAGCCGGATACCCTCGTCGCGGCAGCCGTCGTAGATCGAGAACAGGTGACCGCCGGACAGCGTGAAGACGGTGTCGATTCCGCTGGCTTTGAGCCGGCGCGCGACGAGTCGGCCGGCATGTACGGTCTGGCTGGACGGAGCGTCGATGCTCATCTGCGCAGCCTATCGACAACCGCTCGGGTAGCTTGCGGGCTCGGGTAGCTTGCGGGGAAGTGCCGACCTCAGAAGGAGACGCCGAAATTGGACTCGAAGCTCTTCAAACCGTCCATTGATTGGTCGTCGGCATTTCAGGACTCCCTGCGGTGGCTCGCCATCGCGTGGGTCATCGGTGCCGTCTGTCTGCTGGCCGCGCTGGTCGCAGCCAGGTACCTGACCCCGTGGGGCCGTCAATTCTGGCGGATCACGCGCGGCTACTTCGTCGGGCCGACCAGCGTCAAGGCATGGCTGGGACTCGGCGTGCTGCTACTGCTGGTGCTGTTCTCGGTCCGGCTCAACGTGCTGTTCAGCTATCAGAGCAACGACATGTACACGGCTTTGCAGGTGGCACTCAAGGGGCTCGCCACGGGCAACGAGGAAGTCAAACACTCGGGGATCCACAACTTTTGGGTCTCGCTGGGGATTTTCATCCTGCTGGCGGCCATCTTCATCGCCCGGGTGATCCTCGACATCTACCTGACGCAGCGGTTCATCATCGCCTGGCGCATGTGGCTGACGGGCCATCTCACCGACGACTGGCTCGCGGGCCGGGCCTACTACCGGGATCTGTTCATCGACAAGACCATTGACAACCCCGATCAGCGCATCCAGCAGGATATCGACATCTTCACCGCGGGGGTGGGCGGCACCCCGAACATCCCGTCCAACGGGACGACCAGCACCCTGCTGTTCGGTGCCGTCAACGCGGTGGCATCGGTGATCTCGTTCGCCGCGATCCTGTGGAACCTGTCCGGGGACTTCAATCTCTTCGGCGCGAACGTGCCGCGTGCGATGTTCTGGACCGTCCTGGTCTATGTCTTGATCGTGACGGTGGTCGCGATTTGGCTTGGGCGCCCGCTGATTTGGCTGAGCTTCAACAACGAGAAACTCAACGCCGCATTCCGTTACGCCCTGGTGCGGTTGCGCGACGCCGCGGAGGCGGTGGGCTTCTACCGTGGCGAGCGCGTCGAACGTACCCAATTGTGGCGGCGCTTCACGCCGATCATCGACAACTACCGCAGGTACGTGCGCCGGACCATTATCTTCAACGGATGGAACTGGTCGGCGACGCAGACCATCATTCCGCTGCCGTTGGCGATTCAGGCGCCGCGCCTGTTCACCGGGGAGATCGCCTTCGGCGATGTTACCCAGACCGCGCAGGCTTTCGGCAACATCAACGACTCACTGTCGTTCTTCCGCAACAACTATGACGCGTTCGCGGCCTTCCGGGCGGCGATCATCCGGTTGCACGGCCTCGTCGATGCCAACGACAAGGGGCGCGCGCTGCCCACCATCCTCGTCAAACCCAGCGAGGAGACCGCCGTCGAACTGCGCGGCATCGAGGTGCGCACGCCGGAGGGCGACCAGCTGGTCGACTCTTTGGACATCCAGCTCGACCTGGGCGACAGCCTGGTGATCACCGGACGCTCCGGAGCGGGCAAGACGACGCTGCTGCGCAGCCTGGCCGAATTGTGGCCCTACGCCTCGGGAACGCTGTGCCGTCCGGATGGCGACAACGAGACGATGTTCTTGTCGCAGTTGCCATATGTGCCGCTCGGCACGTTGCGCACCGTCGTGTGTTACCCGAATTCGCCGGACGGCGTCGCCGATGACCAACTGCGCGACGTGCTCACCAAGGTTGTTCTGGCGCCGCTCATCAGCCGGTTGGACGAGGAGCAGGACTGGGCCAAAGTGCTGTCCCCCGGCGAGCAGCAGCGCGTCGCGTTCGCGCGCGTCCTGCTCACCCGGCCGAAGGCGGTCTTCCTCGACGAGGCGACCTCCGCGCTGGACAGCGGCCTGGAATACGCGCTGTACCAACTGGTTCGGGCGGAGCTGCCGGAATGCGTGCTCGTGAGCGTGAGCCATCGGCCCGCCGTCGAGCAGCACCACGAGCAGCAGCTGCACCTGCTCGGCGGCGGCGCGTGGCAGCTGGGGCCGGTCGAAAAGGAGCCCGCGCAGGTCTAGCGGCTACGCTGCCCCGGCGCTGGGTCGTCGCGCGCCTACGCTCCCCCGGCCCTTCGGGCCGCGTGCGTTCCGGCGCTGGGTCGTCGCGCGCCTACGCTCCCCCGGCCCGCCGCGCCGCGTGCGCTCCGGCGCGGCGCCCGAAGAACGAACCCTCACCCAGCTGTGTCCCGCTGGCGTAACCCTTGCCGTCCTGGGCGAGGTTTGACGCGCAGGCGCCGGCGGCATACAGGCCGGGCACCACGGTGCCGTCGTCCCGTTGCACCTCACCGTCGACGGTCACCGCGAGGCCGCCGATCGTGAAGCCCGAGTACATCGCGCGGCCGAGCGACAAATCGAACACCGCCCACGGCCCATTGTCTTGCGGCGCAAGGAATTCCGGCTGCTTGTGGAAATCGGGATCCTCACCGGCGGCGGCGAACTCGTTGTAGCGGTCCAGCGTGGCCGCGAGGTTGCCGGCCGGGATGCCAAGCGCGGCTTCCATTTCCGCGATCGTCTCGTAGCCATCGAGGAAACGGATCAGCGGCATCGCGGGCATCTCGGTGTGCGCCTCGTCGACGATCAGGTAGGCGGTCTGCTCCGGCTGCTCGAGCACGAACGCCGAGGTGCGCGAATGGTAGGAGTCCTCGGCGACGAAGCGCTTGCCCTCCTTGTTGACGATGACACCGGTCAGCAGGATTTCGGGCGGGTAGGCCGCCGCGGTGATGAACAGCTCGTCCATGTGCTTGGTGGCCCCGCCCGCCGAGACCCCCATCCGGATGGACAGCCCGTCGTCGTTGGGGTTGCCCAGGATGTAGGGCGCCGCCAGCCCGTGATGCTTGGTGCGCCGCGGCTGGCCCAATGCGGGAGTGTGCTCGGCGACCATCTCCGGATTCATCGCGAAGCCACCGGCCGCGATGATGACGGCCTTGGCCTTGATGGCGCCCGTTTCGGTGAAGTGCTTCCAGGCGACGCCGACCACGGCGCCGTCGTCGTCCAGGATCAGATTGGTCGCCCGGGTCTCATAGCGGGTCTGCACGCCCAGGGCGTCGGCGCGTTTCACCAGCAGGTCGATGACCATGGCCGCGCCGCCCAGCTCGCCGGGGACCGGCACGGAGTGCCCGCGCGGCGCCGGCTTGGCCCGCTCGCAGAAGGGCCACACCTTTTCGTTGCCCGTGTAGCTGAGGCCCTCGGTGCCCGGCGGCACGACGACTTTGCCCGGGTAGTAGCTGCGCTCGAACTGAAAGCCCAAGTCTTCCAGCCAGTTGAAATGCTCGACGCTGCCGTCGCAGTAGGCGCGGATCTTGTCGAGTTCGGGCTCACGCGACACCTCGACGAGGTACTTGTACATCTCCTCGGCGGAGTCGTCCTGGCCGGTCGCCTGCTGCACCGCGGTCCCGCCGCCGAGGTAAAAGTGCCCTCCGGCAAGGGAAGTGGTGCCGCCGGCCGCGGCCGCGCGTTCGAGCACCAGCACCCGCGCCCCTTCGGCCGCCGCACTGACCGCGGCGCAGCCGCCGGCGATGCCGAAGCCGATCACCAACACGTCGACCTCGTCGGACCACGACGTCACGTCGTTGGCGCTGACTGTTGGCGGTATCTCGGTGCTCATTGGCGCCACTCCTCCTGATCGCTCTGCTTTGCATCGTCGCCGGCGCGGCTCATCGCCGCTGCTCCTGTTTGATGTAGTCGTAAAACGCCCTCATTTCGGGCGCGATGTATGCGAACTCCACAAACGGCACGCCCGCCTGCGGCGCCGCGACGTAGGCGAATTGGATTCCGCCGGGCATCACGCCTTGCTGCACGACCGCGGCGCCCCGCTCGGCGGCCTGGACCAGCGCCGCCTCGAATTGCTCGGGGCTTTCAGCCTCCATGCAGATGTGGTGCAAACCGGCCCCGCACTCGCGCAAAAAGTCACTATAGATGTTCTCGCCCCGCACCGGTTGGATCAGCTCCAGCTGCATGTCGCCGAGATAGCTCAGAGAGATGCTGGCGATGAAATCGGCGGGCTTGCCGTGATAGCTGCAGGCGTCCGGAGCAAAGTGCACGTCGGGGATGCGCACCCACTTCCTGACGCCTAACAGGCCGGTGAGCGCCGTTTCTGTCGCGTCGAGGTCGGTGGTAACCCAGGCGATCTGCGTCGGCGATTCGAGAAGAGGGGTCATCGTCTCGCACAATAGTCCAGCCGCCGCGCCGCCAGAAAGGGGCCGAACGACTTTGCCATGCCGAATCGTTCCCCGCCCGAAATCCCGGGGTGAACACGTTCTAATTCGCGCCCCTGTCCCGCCGGCGCTCCAAGGCGTCAATGCTGGGCGAGCACGTCCACCAGGAGTCGCACCTGGGTGTCGAAGATCGCTTCCGGGTCGGTCAGGGTGTCCGCGCCGTATTGCCCGAACACCTCCAGGCTGATGGCACCGAGCACCCCGGCCCACAACAAAAAGCACTTGGCAAGCACCTGATCGTCACCGGGAAATCCGAATTCGTGCCGGATGCGGTCGAAGTCCGACGACATCGGTTGCGGCGCAAGGTCATTGGTCAGGCGAATGTCCCCGGTGGCGATTCCGGACGCGACGGCGTCGAACAAGGCCGCGACGACCCGGGTGCCGACGGCCACCGTGCGCTCCGGAGGCGCGTGATAACCGGGGACCGGGCTGCCGTACAGGAGCGCCCAGCACGCGGGGTGCGCGACGGCCCACCGCCGGGTCGCCCTCGCGATGGCGATGACGTCGTCGCTCCACAGTTCTCCCACGGTTTCGCGGGCGCGTTCCACGGTGTCGGCCAGGTCGGAATAGGCGTCGACCAGCAGCAAGGTCAGCAACTCGTCGCGGCTGGCGACGTACCGGTACACCGCCGAGGACACCATGCCCAGGTCGCGGGCTATCGCGCGCACCGACAGTCCGGCCGCACCGCGTTCCACCAGCTGGCGGCGACCGAGTTCGATGATGCGCGCCTCGATCTGTTCCCGCGACTGCTGGCGTTTGCCCACGCGGTCAGTCTGACACAACCGAGAACGCTGCTCTTGCTTTCCGAACCGGGGTGTGGCAGCGTCATCAAAAGCGAGAGCGCCGCTCTCGTTAATTCCGAGGAGCTTCGCCGGAAGGACCCGCCATGCCCACGCGCTATGAAGAGCCGAACCGGGCCGCCCGCGCGGCCAACGTGGTGATCCGCTGGCTTGCCGACGCGGGCATCAGCATCGCCGGCACCCGTGCGCTGCGCGTTCGTGGGCGCAAGTCGGGCAAGCAGCGCGCGGTCGTGGTCAACCTGCTGACCGTCGACGGGGTGGACTACCTGGTCTCGCCCCGCGGCGACACCCAGTGGGCGCGCAACGTCCGGGCCGCGGCCGTCGTCGAGGTGGGTCCCCGGTGGCGCCGGCACCGCGTTCGCGCCACCGAGGTCGACGACGCGGCCAAGCCCGAGCTGCTGCGGCGCTACCTGTCCCGGTGGTACTGGCAGGTCAAGGACTACGTCGCGGGGCTGACGCCGGACAGCAGCGACGAGGAGTTCCGCGCCGCGGCGCCCACGATTCCGGTGTTCGCGCTGACCAAGGCGGGCTGACGGCGTCCGATCGGGGCCCTAACGGGCGTTGTCCCGCGCCCCGAGATCCTCGCGAACCTGCTGCGAGGTGGCCCCCCACGACACCGCCGCCGGGAAGTCCCCCCACACGCTGTTGAAGATCCCGACGAGCTGTCCCGGGCCGCCACCGGGCGCCAGATACACCGGCCCGCCGGAGTCGCCGTTGTGGCTCTGCACGCCGTTGGACATGGTGAACCAGCCGTTGTTCACGCTCTGCACCGTCCCGCAGGTCTCCCCGGTGATCACGCCGTAGTGACAGATCGGCTGCCCGGGCGCCAGCGCCAGTCCGGGGTCGGAGACCAGCGGACGCCCGCTCGGCAGGATGTTGTTCGCCGTGACGTCGTTGTCCAGCACGATCGCCTCGTAATCGTTGATCACCTGGCTCGTGGACACCGTCGTCCCGCTGGGGGTGTTGTCCCGGAAGGCCGCCAGGCGGCCGATGACGGTGCCGCCCCGATCCGTGACCACTCCGCCCCCGCCGCGGCAGTGCCCCGCGGTGAACGCGACCTTCAGGGCCGGGTCGACGTATCCCAACGTGCAGACGCGGTTGTCCTGGCGTATCTCCATGCCCGGATACACCAGGACATCGGCCTTTGCCGGCGCGGCCGGCAGCAAGGAGGCGAGCGCGGCGACAGTAACCGACGCGGCGAAGGCGCGCGTTGCCAGGCGATGCACCATGAACTCCGATCCATCGGGCGGACACCGACGGGAGGTCGAGGTTACGGCGTAACCGTCCTCCACGTTCAGCTTTTCGCGCCGCGCAGCGCCGATGTTACAGAGAGGTCACGAGCGCGGCGGCCGCATCGGTCTGGCCGGCCGTGCGCGGGGCCCAGCCGGGCGGACCGAACACGTAGCCCAGCCGGTCCCGCAGCCGGGTCGCGGTTCGCCAGTCGCGGGCGATCGCGACGTATTCGCGCGTCTGCAGCTTCCAGATGTTGAAGGTGTCCACCTGTTTCGTGAGGCCGTAGTGGGGGCGGAACAGCTCGGGCTGGAAGGTGCCGAAGAGCCGGTCCCAGATGATGAAGATGCCGCCGTAGTTCTTGTCGAGGTACACCTTGTCCATTCCGTGGTGCACCCGGTGGTGCGACGGCGTGTTGAAGACGAACTCGAACGGCCGCGGCAGCTTGTCGATGCGCTCGGTGTGGATCCAGAACTGGTAGATCAAGTTCACGGAGAAGCTGAAGAACACCATCCACGGCGGGATTCCCAACAGCGGCAACGGGATCCACATCAAGATCTCGCCGCTGTTGTTCCACTTCTGGCGCAGCGCGGTGGCGAAGTTGTAGTACTCGCTGGAGTGGTGGGCCTGATGGGTCGCCCAGATCAACCGCACCCGGTGGGCGATCCGGTGGTAGGCGTAATACAGCAGGTCGACCCCGAGAATCGCGATCACCCACGTGTACCAGCGGGCCACCGACAGGTGCCACGGCGCCACGTAGGCATAGATCGCGGCGTAGCCGAGCAGGGCCAGGGTCTTCCAGCCGGCGGTGGTGGCCACCGAAACCAGCCCCATCGAGATGCTGGTCAGCGAGTCGCGGGTGCGGTGCGCCCCCGACGGGGGCCGCGCGGCGTCGGCCGCGAGGTGTTCCAGCTTGCGGGCCGCGGTCCATTCGAGGGTCAGCAGCAGCAAGAAGAACGGGATGGCGAGCAGCACCGGGTCCCGCATCTGCGGGGGCAAGGCGGACAGGAAGCCGGAGAGGGCGCTCACACAGGTAAGACTACGACGGCCGCCGCGCCGCTCAGCGACGATCGTCGGTCTGCACGTCGTCGCCGGCGTACCACTGGACCGCGCGAACGCCCGGCAGCAGGGATAGCTCGGCCACCAGCCGCTCCAGCCGGGCGGGGGCGTCGCCGTCCATCAGCAGGTGGGCGGTCAAGGTGATCTCGTCGTCGGCCGGATGCCCGGTGTGGATCCCGCGAAGCGTGATGTCGTTGCCGCCGGCGTGCTGAACGATCTGGGCGCGCGCGTATTTCTCGTGCTTGGGGCGGCAGACCACCTGCACCAGATAGGGCAGCAGGCTTTCGTCTTCGTCGGCACTGTTGTCGCGGTCGATCAACCGGCCGAGCGGGCGCCCCAGCACGTGAATGCCGATGACCGTGCCGGTGCCGATCAACGCGAAGACCAGGTGCCCGGAAGCGGCCAGCACGCCGATGGCCGCCGAACACCACAGGGTGGCGGCGGTGTTGAGGCCGCGAACGTTGACGCCCTCCCGCAGGATCACGCCACCGCCGAGGAAGCCGATGCCCGACACCACATAGGACGCGACCCGGGTCGGGCTGGAATCCGACGTGGCCGCGGCGTACAGGACGAACAGGGTTGCGCCGCCGGCAACCAGCGCGTTGGTGCGCAGGCCGGCCCGACGGGCCCGCCACTGCCGTTCCAGGCCGATGAGGGCGCCGCAACCCACGCCGACGCCGAGGCGGAGCGCGAAATCGACGGCGCTCAGCGTTTCCACGACACGCTCCTTCCCGGTGGCTCGACGGCGAAGGGAGCTAACCAAATCCGGATTAACCGCAAGTGGAGCCCAACCGAACCGCCGACGTCGGGAGGTATCCCCCGCGGGCGGCGAGTCTCAGGCTAACCGGCTTTGGGCGTGATGTGGTGGGGGCAGTAGGCGCTCGAGGCGAGGGCCGCGAACTTGGCGGCGGCGTCCATCGTCATCCCGGGGTTTTGATCCTTGATGTCGCTGACGACCTGCAAACCGGTTTCGCCCCGGCCCATCAACCCGCACACGGCCTTGGCGGAGGTGATGACTTGGCTGGAGCTGCTATAGGTGATGCCGGAATTGTCGAGGTTGGCCAAAAACGCGGCATCGTCACCCTCCGGCTCGGCGTGCGCGGGCGCCGCGAAACCGATCACGCCGACGGCGCCGAGCAGCGCAGCGAAACGTTTCATGCCGATCCCGCCTTTCCGAGCCGGGCGTCGGGCAGCGTCACCTTCGGCTTGTCTCCGCTGGACACGTGCACCGCGTGGATGCCCGGCTTTTTCGACAATTGGTCGAGCAGATCGTCGAGTCCGGCCTTGTCGACGTTCCAGTGCTGCACGGCTTCCGGTTGTTTTTGCAGCTTGGCGATGACGTCATCGAGTTTGACGGGCTCGGCGGCCTTCGTCGCTCCCCCGGCGCGGGCCCGCACGCCCCCGCCGCTCACGACCTGCGGCGTGACGGCGCCAAGGGCGCCTCCGGTCAGGCTGCCCAGCGCCATCTGACCGAGCAGGCTGCCCGGGATTCCGGCCGCGGGCGCCGCGGCGATGCCGGCGCTCGGCGCCAGGCCGCTGGCCAGCCGGATCGCCGGGGTGGCCGACGCCCAGGCCGGTGGCACCGACAGCTTGCCCACCACGTTCGCCTCGCCCATGCCCGCCGATACCGCGCTGGTCAGGCCCGCGCCGGCCGACCGCATCCCGAGCCCGGCCCCCAGCGCGGACTTCGGGATGTCCAGGCCCTCGACCGGCAGGTTGTAGAACATCTTGAACTCGGTCATGGCGAGGTTGATCGGGCTCATGCTGTCGTTGGCGACGGTGCTGAACCGGCCGATGTCGGCGAGGATCCCGAAGGTGTTCTGCCACGTCGTCCCGGCCAACGGCGACCCGGTCAGGGTGTTGAGCACCTGGTCCCAGAACTCCATGTAACCGCGGGACGCGTTGCCGATGGCCTCGAGCAGGTCACTGAAGATGCCCGACGGCGGGGCCGCCGCGTCCGTGGCCGCGGCGGTGCCGCTTGCCACGCCGGTGGCCTCGCCCAGCGCGGCCGCCTGCGCGGCGATCCCGGTTTCGTTGGTGGTCTGGGGCGGCTCGGTGAACGGTGCCAGTCGCGTGGCGGCCGCCGACGCGCCGGCGTAGGCGTACATCGCGGCGGCGTCCTGGGCCCACATTTCCGCGTATTCGGCCTCGGTGGCGGCGATCGCGGCGGTGTTCTGCCCGAAGGCGTTGGTTGCCAACAGCGTTGCCAGCCGGACGCGGTTGGCCGCGATCTCGGTCGGCGGTACCACCGCCGCGAAGGCGCTCTCGTAGGCGCCCGCGGCCGCCGTGGCCTGCACGGCCGCCGTCTTCGCCTGCGCCGAGGTCTCCGACATCCATGCCACGTAGGGCGCGGCCGCGGCGGCCATCGCGACCGCCGATGGGCCGGCCCACGCCTCGTTGGCCAGGCCCTCGACGATCGCACCGTAGGACGACGCCGTGGACTGCAGCTCGGCGGCCAACGCGTCCCAGGCGGCGGCGGCCGTCAGCATCGGTCCCGCCCCTGGGCCGGTGTACATCTGGCCTGAGGTGATTTCGGGTGGCTGCACTGCGAAATTCATCGGCGTGACCTTCCCGCGCCACCCGGGCCGCTGGCCGCCGGCGAACCGGGAGTGCTGGCAAACATGCCGTGAATCGCCGACGTTCGCGGCGGTGAGGTCACCGAAGACATCGGTCGTCCCCCGCGGTCCGCTGGATCAATGCCATTGGTGTCATGTCAAGGCCCATCAATCCGCCGGCACCACGATGATCGTGGCGGTGGTCGCGACGCCGTCGGCGGCCGCCGCGGCGACGCCGGTCGTGCCGTTGCTGACGGTGCGCACGCCCGCGCCCGCCAGCGCGCGTCCGGCCACGCTCGCCATGGCCATCTCGCCGAACATCGCCCCCTGCGACGTTGCGGTCATCGCCGGGACGGCTCCTAAACTCGCGCCCGGCAGTACCGACGCGACCGTCTTCATGACGGGGGCGGCGGTGGCCCAGCCCTGCGGAACCGACAGGGATCCGACCAGGGTCGCGCGGCCCATCGACCCGGCCACGCCCCCGATCTCCGGTGTCACCGCGGAGACGTAACCGCCCCGCAGCGGCGCAAGCGGCGACAGCCCCCCGGCGATGGCCTTTCCGCCGCCCAGCAGTTCGGCGACACCCGGCGCGTTTTGGGACAGACCCAGGGCCTGCAGCGACAGCAGCCACCATCCGCCGGGCACGATGATCGCGCCAATGGGGCTGTACGCGCCGGTGACGGCCGCGAAGAAGGGCCGCAGGGCGGCCGTGATGGGGTAAATGGCTTCGATGATCGATGCCGCCGGCGTCGCCGCCGCGGCCGACGGGGTCGCCGCCAGTCCTTGCAGCATCGTCGGCGTCACGTTGATCAAGGCCGACAGCTCGGACGGGATGTCCGAGGCGGCACTTTGCGCGATCGCCGCGGATTGTCGTGCCACCGCGGACGAATCGGTGGTCCGCGGCGGCTCGGTGAAGGGCGTCAGCCGCGTGGCCACCGCCGACGAGGCGGCGTAGGCATACATCGCCACGGCATCCTGGGCCCACATCTCGGCGTACTCCGCTTCGGCCGCCGCGATGGCCGCGGTGTTCTGGCCGAGGATGTTCGTGGCGATCAGCGTCATCACGAGACTGCGGTTGGCGGCGATCACCGGTGGGGGCACCGTCGCCGCGAACGCGGTCTCGTAGGCCGCTGCGGCGAGCCTGGCCTGGGTCGCCACCTGCTCTGC
Source organism: Mycobacterium paraintracellulare (assembly GCF_000276825.1). Classification (NCBI taxonomy): domain Bacteria; kingdom Bacillati; phylum Actinomycetota; class Actinomycetes; order Mycobacteriales; family Mycobacteriaceae; genus Mycobacterium; species Mycobacterium paraintracellulare. Next base: position 2,734,289 of record NC_016948.1, read on the forward strand.
CTGGGCGGCCGTCGCCGTGGCCCACGCCACGTAGCGCGCGGCCGCGGCGCTCATCGACGCCGCCGCCGGTCCCAGCCACGACCCGACGGTCATGCCGGCGATCGTCGAGCTGTAGGCCGCCGCGTAGGAATACAGTTCGGCTCCCAGCGCATCCCATGCCGCGGCGGCGGCCAGCAGGGGCCCCGATCCGGCACCCACGTACATCCGTCCTGAATTGACCTCTGGTGGCAGCGCCCCGAAGTCCACCCGTTGCCTCCCGTCCTCCTCTGGCGCCAGGGTAGGAGCGAATATGCGGCCTTCCCGCAAACAAGCCACGGCTCAAATGGAATTCATGAGATTCGCCGGGGCGGCATATGTGTATTCCATGTGTTGCACCGGCGCCGCTCCCACGCGTCCTTCGACTGAGAAATTCTCAGGATCGGCGTTCGGCGCCGGAGCCCGCTCCACCGGTCGCGGATGCCCGCGGTGAATGTTCGCTAGGCGCAAGGGATTTCGGTGCGGCAGAACCGCACGGCCGCCGTGGGCTACGGAGCTATCTTTTGTTAAGCTGCTGCGGGCAATAGAATTTCGCCGCGATCGCCAAGAACGACGTCGCGTGGTCGTCGGTGAGTCCGGGGTTTTGGCTCTTCAATTCGTCCACCATTTGGGGACCCAACTCGCCGTTTGCCATCGACACGCATACGGCTTTGGCGAACTTTACCGCCCCATCCGGGGTCGAGTACGTGATGCCGGCGCCGCGCAGCGACGCAAGAAAAGCGGCCTCGTCGCCCCCGGTCGTCCCCGGGTCGCTGTGCGCGAGCGGGGTCGGACCGAGGACGACCGAAACGCCGACGCCCAGCGCCGCCAGCAGTCTCATGACTCGCGATTCTCCCATGCGGCGACGAGGCATTCGGCCGCCCCGGCGGACGGCCGACGCGTCAGGCCTTGGAGAGTTGGTTGGGGCAGTAGAACTTCGCCGAGAGCACAGCGAAATTGGACGCCATCTCCATGTCCATCCCGGGGTTGCGGGTCTTGACGTCGTGGACGACCTCCAAACCGGGTTCGCCGTTGTCCAGACACGAGCACACGGCCCGTCCGGCGGCGACGGCCGAGCCCGGCGTGTCGAAGCTGAACCCGGCTTGCCGCAGCGCCGCGATGAAGCCTCCGTCGTCAGCACCCGGTTCCGGCCCGGGATCGGCGTGAGCCGGTGCGGCAAGGCCAATCGTCGCGAAGGCACTCAGGAGCGCCAGTAGTCGTGTCATCACTCATCACCTTCCGTCATCACGCGCGGTCGCGGCGTGAACACCGATTGCCTTGTCCCCTAACCCAACTGGGCGTCCGTCGGTAGGACCTTGGACTTGTCCCCCTTCTTCAGATGCACCGCGTGGATGCCGGGCTTCTTGGCCAGCTGCTCGAGCAGCGCGTCGAGGTTTTCCTGATCGACGTTGTGGTGCTGCACGCTTTCGGGCTTCTCCGAGATCTGTGCGACAAGGCGTTTCAGCTGTTCGGGCGATTGCTTGTCCTTGAGGTCCTTGATCGCGGCCATCCGGTTGCGCACCCCGCCGCGGACCACGGTGGGCGCCCCGGAGCCCAGCCCGCTGCCCAGCATCCCGGCCAGGCCCATCGAACTGAACAGGCTTCCCTCGCCCAGTGCCGCCGCCGGTACGGCCTCGGTCCCGGCGGCCGACAGGGCGGCGGCGACGGTCCTGACCGACGGCGTGGCCGTGGCCCAGCTGGGCGGGATCGAGAGCTTGCCCACCAGGGTGCCGGCATTGCCCATGCCGGCGATGGGGTTGATCGCGCTGTACAGCGTGCCCCGACCGAAGCCCAACGCGCCGAGCCCCGCGCCGAGCGCGTCCTTGGGCAACGCACCGTACGCGATGGGAGGGGCGAATTTGAGCCACTGCGACAACGGAAAGTTGACCAACAGGCCGACGTCGTTGAACTGGGTGGTCAGGCCCAGCGGCACCTTCACGGCGTTGTACATCGCGGTGTAGAAGCTCGCCCCGCCCGGGACGGTGTTGAAGAGATTGGTCATGAACGTCTGGTAGAGGTACGCCAGGTTCGCCGCGCCGGAGAAGGGCCCGCTGTAGGGCAGCGTGGTGGTCGCCGCCGTCGCCGCGGCATTCGCCACGTTGGCGGCGGGGGTGCTGGCGGCCGACGTCACCGCGGCCGCTTGCATCGGTTCGGCCGCCGCGTTGGTGGTCTGGGGCGCCGGGCCGAACTCCGTCAATTTGTTGGAAGCGGTCGCCGAGGAGGCGAAATAGGTGTCCATCGCCGTGGCGTCCTGCGCCCAGAACTCGCCGTATTGGGCCTCGTTCACCGCGATCGCGGACGTGTTCTGCCCGAAGAGGTTCGTCGCCACCAATTGCGCCAGCAGCGCCCGGTTTTCGGCGATCACCGCCGGCGGCACATGGGCGGCGAAGGCCGTCTCGTAGGCGGCCGCCGCCTCGGTGGCCTGGGTCGCGGATTGTGCGGCGGCGGCGGCGGTTTGCTGCATCCAGGCCACGTACGGGGCCGCCGCGGACGCCATGGCCAACGATGACGGACCCGCCCAGGGCCCGGCGGTCAGGCTCGAGATCGTCGCCGCATAGGACGTCGCGGTGGACTGCAATTCGGTGGCCAGGCTCTGCCAGGCCGTCGCCGCTGCCACCAGCGATCCGGCGCCCGGACCGCTGTACATCCGGCCCGAATTGAACTCCGGCGGAAAGGCTCCGTAAAACAACCCTGCTACCCCCTGCCTCGACATTCGAGCGAAAGCGACTGGCGGCCATGCGGTTTGGTCATCGCGGTCATTCCTCGATGCAGGGGATCACGATGATGGTGGCTGCGGCCGGATCGGCTTCCGCGGCAACACCGCCCAGCGCTCCCATCGCCGTCGCGGCGCCGCCGACCGGACGGGTTGCGGCGGCCGCCACGGCGCGTCCGGCCAAGCTCGACAGGGCCATCTGGCTGAACACGCCCTCCTCGCCGGCCAACGCGGCCGGCGCCGCCGCCAAGTTCGTCGGCAACCCCTGGGCGAGCGTCCGTATCGCCGGGGCGGCTTCCGTCCAGCCCTGCGGGACCGACATGCCGCCGACCAGAGCGGCTTTGCCCATCGACCCCGAGACCTGCCCCGCCCCGATCGCGGAGCTGAGCATGGGCTTGACGGCGTTGGCGCCACTGGTGAGCGGGGCCAACGCGCCCGAGATGGCTTTCGGGCCAGCCAGATAGGCGGCCGCACCCTGCCCGTTCTGTCCCCAGGCGTACGCCTGGCCGAACGACAGGAACGGGCCGCCGGGGATGGTGGTCCACGACTGCGGCGAGTACACCCCGGTCACCACCGACCAGAACTCGTTCCAGTTGGTGATGAAACTGGGCGTCGTCAGTTCGGCGGACGACGTTCCCGACGAGCCGGCGTTCGCCACGGATTGCGCCGCAGGCTGCAGCGTGCCGCTCAGCTGCGACAGCTGGGTGACGGTGTCGGAGCCGGACTGCCCGCCACTCTGGGCGACCGCGGCGGCTTGGGCGGGCCCGGCCGAATCGTTGGTGGTGCGCGGGGGCGGTGCGAACGGGGTCAGCGCCGACGCGCTCGCCGAGGATGCCGCATAGCCGTACATGGCGGCGGCGTCCTGCGCCCACATCTCCATGTAGTGGGCCTCGGTGGCGGCGATCGCCGGGGTGTTCTGGCCCAGGATGTTGGTGGCGACCAGCGTGGCGAGCAGGGCGCGGTTGGCCGCGATCACCGGCGGCGGCACGGTGGCCGCGAACGCCGCCTCGTAGGCGCCGGCGGCGAGCTTGGCCCGCGCGCCGGCCTCCTCGGCCTGCGCCCCGGTGGCGTGCATCCAGGCGACGTACGGGGCGGCAGCGGCCGCCATCGCCAACGACGAGGGGCCCGTCCAGGGGCCCGTCGCGAGCGTCTCGATGGTCGAGCTGTACGACGCCCCCGTCGTCTGCAATTCCGCGGCCAGCTCGTCCCAGGCCGCGGCGGCGGCCAGCAGCGGGCCCGATCCCGCGCCGACATACATTCGGCCCGAGTTGTATTCCGGCGGGTACGCGCCGAAGTCCAGCATTCAGGACCTCCTCGAGTCTCGGCCACGCCGAGCGCGGCATCGCGGGCTCGACAAATTCGCGCCTGGAAGGGAATTCACGAAACAAGCCTTCGAATGCGGGCGCACATTCCGTGGGTTGGAAGACAGCAAGCCCTACTCTCCTAGCTGCAAACCGGCGCCATAAAAGGCGGACGAATGAGTAGTCAAGCCACGCTGCTATCGCAATGAAGATATTGCACCGTTGGTATTCAGGCGGCGTTCCCGCCAGGTAAAGCCGTGTAAAACATCGATGTCGCGGCCTTCGGGACCGGTGTGAGAACGGCGCATGAGATCCTTTCGATTAGTGGCGCAAATCACCCGGTATGCGCCCGTCGGGCAGGTTGGGCGTGCTGACGTATTGCTTCGATGGTGTCCGCATTGAGACGCGACGCGACCGCCGAAAAACTTTCTTTATCGACGATGAGTTTTCGCTTTCGGAATCGCCAAAGGCGCGATTCCGCGCCATTTTCGCGAAATGCGATTAAGCCCCAGTTCGAGCCGACGGCGTCGTCATCGCCGAACTGGCGGGTGTGGTCACGCTGTGTCGTACGGTCTGTTCATACCACTAGACGCGGCCAGCCTGCCGTGCCGCTGGTGGGCCACTGACAATTTCCTGTGGGACGAATTCCCGTAGGGCGCAGCGGCTTTCGGGTGTGACACAGACCTCTCGACGCACCGCGGCGCTGCGGTCGGCACCGCGAATTTTTCCATGTGCCGTTGTAAAGATCCGGGCGGTAACGGTTTTCGGCCAAAGCCAAGGGCGCTCGTGCCGGAGACCTACCCGGCGGCGGGCGGGCGCACCACGAAGTTCGGCCGGAATCCGTACTGCGGGACGGCGCGTCCGAGTCCGTGGTTGCCCATGGGGCTGAACGGCATGCCGGGCATGCCGGCCGCCATCGCCGGGGGCGGGGCCACCATCGGGGTGCCGCCCAGCGCCGACGGCAACGGGCTGGCGACCGGAGCGGGCGGGGCCCAGCTCGGCGGCACCGACAGCGGGCCGACCAGGGACGCGCGGCCCAGTCCCGCCGAGACCGACGCGCCGGCATTGCCTACGCCCGCCAACCCCGACAGTGACTGGGCGCTTGTTCCGATGCCGGTCGCCACCGGCGCGCCGCTCGCCAGGTCGTTGAGGGCGCCGGTGCTGGCGCCGATCAGCGTCGAACTCGTCACGGTCTGCACCACCTGCGCCGGGTCGAGCGCGCCGGTCGACGTGATCGTGTTCCAGAAATTGCTGTTCGGGTCCAGGATCGACGACAGGCCCGACGTCGATCCGGTCGACGATTCCGTCGGCGACGACAGGGTCTGCAGCGCGTTGGGCACGGCGGTGTTCAGCTGCGACACGGTCGCCTGCTGGTTTCCCGCGGAGGTGCCGGTCGCCTGGGCGACCGCGGCGGCCTGGCGGGCTTGGCCGTCCTGGCTGGTGGTTTGCGTGGGATCGGTGAACATGGGCAGGCGGGTGGCGGCGGCCGAGGAGCCGGCGTAGCCGTACATGGTTGCCGCGTCCTGGGCCCACATCTCGCCGTACTGCGCCTCGGTGGCCGCGATGGCGGGCGTGTTCTGGCCCAGCACGTTGGTGGCGATCAGCGTCGCCAGCTGCGCGCGGTTGGCCGCGATCGCCGGCGGTGGCACGGTGGCCGCGAACGCGGCCTCGTAGGCCGCGGCGGCGGCCTCGGCCTGGGTCGCGGCCTGCTCGGCTTGGGTGGCGGTCGTGCTCATCCACGCCACGTACGGCGTCGCGGCCGCGACCATCGCCGCCGATGCCGGGCCGTGCCATTCCTCGCTGGTCAGCGAAGAGAGCGCCGACCCGTACGACAGTGCGGCCGAACGCAATTCCGCGGCCAACCCGTTCCACGCCGACGCGGCAACCAGCATCGGGCCCGACCCAGGCCCGGCATACATACGCGCGGAGTTGATTTCGGGTGGGAGCGTTGCGAAGTCCACGAACATTTCGGGCCCTCCCCTAGCCGGTCGCGATCGTGTCGGCCAGCGCCCGCGCCCTCGAGGTGCGGCGCGTGGCGTCGACGCTGAATTGGGTTGGGGCCAGCGCTGATAACTCAGTCACCGCGTGGCAACGCGACATGGGAAACGACATCGGAGTTCTCCTCACAGCAGAGACCGAACTCAGCCGTGGTTCGCCCGAATCAGGCTAATTCCGCGCACACTCGCGCACGCACGCGTAATGCGTTGGCGTGCGCGAGAATATGTGGAAGGAGCCGATTCAGGCTACGAAACGTGGCCGGGGTCGGATCGCAACGAAATGGTCATCGATCTGGGATACGGACTATCACCGGGACTCATTCCGCTCTCACCTCCTCGCGGCCAGGGCATACGGGGATGCCATACGTTGCACGCGGGGATAGGCGCCCAACGCGAGAATCGTTGGGCGCGCACCCCTCTCGTCAGAGCTTCGGCACCACACGGCGTATCCGGTCACCAGAGCCGGAAGCCACTTGGGCTCAACCCTTAATCCGGGAGGAGCTGTCCTGACCCTGGGCGTCTCTCGACGTTCGAGGTCAGTGGCCTATGTCCGTGCAGACGCCTCACCTAGCGAGGTGCTTGCACAGGCCATGATGGCACTCGGGCTACGCCGAGTCAAATTGACGTGCAACACAACCGCGTACCAGCGCGTAGCCGCCTGGCCGGTTAGTTCGCCTTCTCGGCGACCGCCGCGTTCAGGCCCTCGGCGAGATCCTCGCGGGTCAGCTCCTTGAACCGCAGCAGTTGGCGCTCGCTGAATTCGGTCACGTCGCTGGCCAGGACCGCATCCAGGTCCTCGTCGTCCAGGCGGAAACTGCGGTGATCGCGGGCCTTTTCCACCACGTTGCGCACGAAACCGGCATTGCCCAGCGTGTCGATGCCGCGGATGAGATCGCCGTCTTCCGAATATGTTTCGTCGAGATAGAACTTGGTGTAGGACGGCAGGAGGGCCTGCGCCGATTCATCGGTGATGACGTCTTCGTTTTCCTGGCCCATCAACCGGGTCAGCGCGACCAGTTCGTCCGGGGTGTAGCTGAAGAACTCGATCACCGTCGAAAAGCGCCGCCGCAGACCCTGATTCACTTCGAGCATCTTGTCCATGGCCTTGGCGTAGCCGGCCCCGAAGACGACCAGCTCGTCGCGGTGGTTCTCCATGTACAGCAGCAAAGTGTTGATGATCGCGTTGCCGTAGGGGTCGCCCTGCTGGTAGCCCTTTTCGTGCAGGGTGTGCATCTCGTCGAAGAACACCGCGCCGCCCAGGGCGCCCTCGAGCATCTCCTCGGTGTTCTTCTCCGCGTCGGCCATGTACCGACCCAGCAGCTTGGTGCGGCTGGTCTCGACCACCACCGGTTTGCGCAGCACCGTCAACCCACACAGCTGCTTGCTGAAAGCCCTTGCCACCGAGGTCTTTCCGGTTCCTGGCGGACCGAGCAGCAAGGTGTGGCGCGAGGTCACCGGCACCGGCAGGCCCATCTTGGCGCGCGCCAGGTTCACCTTCGTCGTCGACTTGATCAGCTTGATCTCCCGCTTGGCCCGCTCCATGCCCAGCATGGCGTTGAGCTCGGCATCGCCCTCGGCCAGGTACTTCGCGGCCTCCTCGGCGTGACGGGCGGCCTCCGCCTCAGCGCGGGTGGGCGCGCTGTCGGGGTCCCACGGGTCGGTGCGGGCCTCGATCGTCTCGGGGTCGGTCAGGATCAGGCGATAGTTCGGGTTGTCCAGCGCTTCGCGCGCGGGGGTGAACTTGGGATCACGCGAATAGACGCGCCGCAGCAGCTCGACGGCCTCGTCCTCGCGGCCCAGGTGGCGCAGGCACATGCCCTGCGTGTACAGCGTGATGTTGGCCGCGCCCGGTACCCGGTCGCCTTCGATGGCGTCCTGGCCGCGGCGCAACGCCTCTTCGAACACGCCGAGCGAGGCCAGGGCGGTGGTGGCCATCGCCGCCCCCGCGGCCTTCAGCTCGGGCTGACGCCACCCCTTGCCCTCGGAGAATTGGTTGAGCACGTCCGGCCACCGCCCGGTGCGGAAGTACAGCACGCCGCGCACGTAGCTGACCAGCTCCTCGTCGAAGGCCTGGCGGGGTTCGACGCCGTCGAGCAGCTTCGCCGCTTCCGCATAGTGTTTGGCCTCGGCAAGCACTGCCGCGTAAGCGCACGCCAGCGACTCCACGCTGGTCACCGCCAGCCGCAGGAACAGCCCGTCGGAGACCTCCGGGCGGAACTGCAACTCGGTGACCCCGAGGCGGCGGGTCTCCCACCCGAACGTCCGGATCGACGACCAGGCACCGGCGAGCACGTCGAGGCTCTGCTCCCCCGCCAGCATCCGCGCCAGCCAGGCGTCGCACATCGACGGGTCCAGGTTGGTCGCCGTGGTGAACATCTGCGACGCGACCTGTGGGTTGTGGCTGGGTTGCAGCCCGTTGACCGACACGCCCGACGCCAACAGGCCGGCGACCATCGCGTTACGGGCGCCTTCGGCGGTTGATTGGGGCCTCGTCATTGCGCTACAGGTACGCCCGCCGAGCTCCCTCGCAGCTGGTCGACGGACAGCGAGAGCTCATCGTCGTCGGCGCGCAACGGACGGCTCGGCACGGATAGCAGCGGGCGGGCCGTCGGGGCGGGCAGGCTGGCCCGCACCGCGGCCAGCTGACGACCGGTGAGGCGGTTCAGCCCCGACGACACGTTTCGGCGCAGCCGCTTCTCGGTGTGATAACGCACCCACGCCGACACCTGCGGACGGCCGCCGCGAGACGTGAGCCGGATGGTCAGCACGGTGGCGAAAGTGTCGTCCTCCCAAAGCTCCTCGAGCTTGTCGGTGGTGATGTCCGACGGCGTCAGCCACAGGCTCGTCACGAACCCGTTGAAGTGCTTGAGGCGGCGCCATCCCGGACGGCTCCACGTCGGCTCCAGGTCGGCGAGCACCGCGCGGTCGACTTCGGCGAGTTCCTCGGCGGTCAACGGCCTTGCCGCACAGGTCAGGCCGTCGAGATCTTGGGCGAGCCGTTCGGTGGCCGCCACCAGGGTCGACGCCAGCGAATCGCGGGCCGCCACGGCGGCCACGTTGCGCTGCGGGTTCATCCGCAGCACCAGCCAGGTCCTGCGCACGTAGGAGGTGGGCTTATCGTTCGCCACCTCCCATTCCTCGGGGCCCCAGTCGTCGAGCTTGGACAACTCGGCGGCATTCCCGCCGCGGCGCACCTTCACCGACACGATGTCGATGTCGTCGAGGTGGATGTCGAACTGGCGCAGCCCCGAGGCGACGGCCTGCACCAGCAAGGTGGGCCGGGACGACCGGTGGCGGTGGCGCGACGCCGGGTCGTCCTCGCCGCCGTTGACGGCGATCACCGTGACGAGCTGGCCCTGGTACTCGCGCACGCCGACCTTGTCGCGGCCGAATCTGCGTTGGTGATCGATGGCCGGGGTGCAGCCGGCGGCCAGCGCGGAGCCCGGGTCGGCGGACCAATCCCACAGCCAGGTCGCAATCCCCGACGTCACCGTCAGGCCGTGGTAGGTGACCAGCGACAGCAGCGCGACCAGCACGGCCAGACCCACCCCCACCCAGAACGCGATGCGGTAGGTGCCCTGCCAGGACTCCGGGCAGTGGCTGGCCACCGCCATGATCACGACGTCGACCAGGAACACCGTGGTCAGCCGCGACCACGACAAAGACAACCCGAACCTGCGCTGTGCCTTCATGAGTGCTGCTGCTCCGCCCCTATTGCTGTTTCCGTGATCGCTTCATCAGCATCGCCGTGCCGAACACCCCGCCGCCGATGAGCAGCGCCACGAACAATCCTCCGGCGGCAACCCATACTGGCACCATATCCCGCGGCGGGGCGGGTTTCGGAACGGTCAGCGGCGCCGACAGCTGCTGCGGCGGCTTCACCGGACCGTCGGGCACGTCCCAGGTCAGCGCCGCGACCGGGTCGACGACCCCGTGCCCGACCTGGTTGTCCACCCCGCGCGCGGGCGCGCGGGCGGTGCGCGTCAGCCGGTTGATGACCTGATACGCCGACAGCTGCGGGAATTTGGCGCGCACCAGCGCCGCCACCCCCGACACGATCGCCGCGGAGAAGCTGGTGCCGGACGGAACCAGCAGCGTGTTGTCCGGTCCGTCGATCGCGTTGATGAGCCCGTCGTCCCGCGGCGACAGCCCGACGACGTCCGTCCCGGGCGCGGCGATGCCCACCCACGGCCCGGCCACGCTCGTCGACGCCTGGCCCTGATTGCCCTGGCTCAGCGGGCGCCCTTCTTCGTCGACGGCGCCGACGGTCAGGACGTAGTCGCTGAACCAGGACGGCGTCACGACGGTGGTGACGGCATTCCAGTTGCGAGGATCGTTGGGCTGCAACGGATCATGAGGCGGGTTCTGCTTGCAGTCCTTTTTGCTGGTGTCGCCGGCCGCGGCCACGATGACGACGTTCTTGTCGACCGCCGCGTAGCGGACCGCGGCGCCCAGCGAGCGCTGGTCGATGACGTTGCGCGCGCTCATGCATGTCACGTCGGAGATGTTGATGACCGACGCACCCATGTTGGCGGCGTGCACGATCGCCCGCGCCATCGTCTGGACGTTGTCGATCTTCGCCGACGTCTGCGGATCCTCATCGCCGGTGTAGGCGTCCTTGAGGCCGAAGGCCTGGCTGGACTGCCGGATCGCGATGATGTCGACGTCCGGCGCGATCCCGCTGAATGCGTCCGGTCCGCCCTTGGTGGGTACGGGTGGCGGCGGTGCCGGCGGCGGCGGGTCGAGCGGGCGCGGATTGTCGACCGTGACCACGTGCCCGCCACCGGAGTAGCCGGGGATGGTCACCGTGCCGGTTCCGTGGTTGCCCGCCGGGGCCTGCCCGCCTTGCGACGGCCCGGGGGGCGGTCCGCCGGGCTGCGGCGGCGCCGGTGGCGGCGGGGGCGCCCCGAAGGGGCCTGGAGCAGGCTGCTCCTGGGGCGGCGGGGGCACCATCGTCACGGTCTGGGGCAGCGGCGACAGGGTCACCGTCTGCGGCGGCGGCGCTTTCGGCGGCGGCTCCGTGGTCGGAATGGTGACCGGCTTGCGCGGTGCCGCCGGCGGTACCCCGGCGCCGTTGGCCGGCGCCGCGCCGATCATCGACGCCACGAGGGTGCCGTGCGCGTCGCAGTCGGACAGCCCGTCGCCGGACATGATGTAGTCGCCACCCGGGATCAGGTGCGGAAACCGCGGATGCGGCGTGACGCCGGTGTCGATGACGGCCACCTTCTGGCCGGCGCCGCGACCGAACTGCCACGCCTCTTGCAGGTTCAGCATGTCCATGTATTTGGGCTGCAGCCGAAAGTCGGTCCCGGGCAGCACGCCCACCTCGGTGCAGTACGAGTTCTGCTTCATGGGCGCGCCCGGCCCGGGTGGGCCGTCCGGCGGCACCGCCGCCGCGTCGATCGTCGGAGGCGAAATCGCATAGGCGGGCGGCAGATTCGCCAACGCGCCCGAGGCGAGCAGGGCGGCGGCGACGGTCGCGGCGGTCGCGCGGCCACGCCACACTTTGCGGTCAGCGATAGCGGATTGCTGCATAGACATTCATCAACCACAATGCCAGCGGGAAAATCGGCATCAGGCAGAGGTATTCAATCCATTCCACGAATTTGCGGAATAGCGGGCTGTAGACCGTGTTCGGCACCACGGCCGCGGACGTCAGCCCCGCCGCCGGCACCAGAACCAGAATCGCCGCGCAGATCGAGACCGCAAGCGAAGACTGCAACACGAGCGCGTACCGCACCACGACGGCACCGACGATCAGCACGCCGGTTCCGGCCAGGGTGATCGCCTGCCAGCGGTCGACGTACGAGCGGCCGCGCAGCAACAGGAATCCCGCGCTGAAGCCCGCCAGCAGGACCGGCAGCCAGCGCTGCCCGGTGTGCGGGTCCGACAGGGCGGTCAGCGAGACGACCATCAGCACGCCGAGCCCGATCAGCAAACCCGACAGGAAGGAGCGGGCGCGTTCGGCCTGCGTCAGGACGTCGCGGACCGAGGCGGGTCCCTCCAGAACGGGGGGGCCTCCGTCGTTGCGCACCACGGTGGTGGGCAGGTCGGGCCGGGCCTCGAACACCCATCGGCTGGTGGCCGACGGGAAGACGGGCAGGCGGATGCCGGCCAGCCGTCGTGAGATCGCCGGTGCGCTCTGGTAGATCAGAACCGACACCAGCACGACGCAGGTCAGCAGCGTCACGGCGCTGGTCATGGCCACCATCCGCGCCAACGCGGCCACCGCCGCGATCGAGCTGACGGTGACGATCGCGGTGTAGATCGACAGCCGACGCCCGGTGAAACGCAGCGCGAGGATCGCGGCGATGGTGAGCACGCCGAAGCCCAACACCGCGTGGGGCGACCCCACACCGCCGGGCGGCGCGGCCGCCGCTGCCACCGACACCGGCGCGAGGCTGCTCAACAGCATGGTGTCGGCGACGCGCCGCTCCTGCAGGGTGGTGGCCCGCATCAACAGCAACAGCGAAACGCCCAGCATCAGCGCGCCGATCACGCCCGCGTAGACGGTCGGCAGCCACGAGTTGTGGTGCCAGCGCCACCAGCCCAGCAGACCGGTCGCGGCCGTCACCCCGATGGCCACCATCGACGCACCGACCTGCACGGCAACCACCGGGTCGATGGCGGCGAAGCGCTTGCTGAGGTTCGCCGCGACCGCGGTGGAGATGTGCTCGATGACCTGCGAGCGGTGCTCGGTGTCCGGGATGAACCGGATCCACAACCGGTCGCCGTCGTAGACGTCCTGCTCGCTCAGCGATTGGGTCGCCCGCAGCGGCGAGCCGTCCACCAGGCACAATGCCCACCGGCCGCGGCCGGTGGCCTCCAGCGGGGCCTCGCCGAGCTCGCGGAGCCGACTGTTGACGACCTTCAGCAACGGGTCGGTCATCACCGAGACGGGGGCGTTCGCGTCCAGCAGGACGCCGATCTGGACGCCCGTGCCGGCCATCACGCCGACGACGACCGCCTGGGGCTGTGAGATGCCCTCTACATCAGGCTGTGGTACTTCAACGACCGCAGTCATCGCCTTGCACTCCCTACCGTGATGAATGTGTGAGACCGTGCCGCCGTTCGCGTGCCGGCCGGCGCCGGTGTTCTCGCCGAGGTGCTGCGATCCCCCGCGCAGCGCATTCCTACTAATTGGAATTCCATCTGCCTCGCCTTGCGATTAAGAGTTGTGGTTGACACCGGTTTTCAGTTTGCTGATGCCTTGACAGAAGTATGCCGTGTTCGCAGCTCAACCGCATGTTGAGTGCGACCACATTGATGAAATCTGTGTTTCGCGCGAAGGTCACACCCTGCTGTGAGTTTTCCACTCGCCGTAGGGAAGGGTGTCGAGCACGGTTTTGACGCCGACCTGCACCAGCTGCGGGGTTGCCGGGCAGATGGCGAGCCACGCCTCCCCCGAACCCGCGGTCCGGGCTTGCTGGTAGAGCGCGATGCGGCCGCCGGAGCCGTCTTTCAGCGACAGCACGGACGCGCTGGGCCCCTTGGCGTCGTCCTGGTACTGGCGGGCGTACACCGCGACCTCGGCGGCGGGGTCCGACAACGCCTGGCCCAGCGCGGCGACGGTGGCGGCGCTGATGCCCATCCGGCGCAAATCTCCGCCGGAGAACACGTTGAAACCCGACTCCTGCCAGGACTTCGTCGCTTCCAGCATCTCCTCCAGCGGCACGTTGACCGCGTTGATCGCGGCGGGCTCGGCGTGGTGGATGGACTCCAGCGCGTCGATCACCAGCGACGCGATCGAGGCGCTGTCCGCGACGGCGACGTCGTCGACGGTGATCTCGCCGCCGACCCGAACCGCCGACACCCAGTGCTGGCCGCGACGCGCCAGGACCACCCGAAACTCGTTGTCGGGGATGTCGCGCGAGCCCGGGGGCTGGTTCTCGTCGTCGAGGACGCCGTAAGCCAGCTTGCCCCGCGACAGCAGCGCGACGACCTCGAGGTCGGGCGCGGCGAGCACCTTCATCCGGGCGGCCACGTGCTCGTTGACCTCGTCGTTCTCGACGATGCCCTGCTCGCGCATCACCGCCATTCCGGGATGCTCGTTGAGCCAGTCGTTCGAGTCGGTGGAAACGTAGGGCCGGCACCGCAACTCCGGGGCGACGTGGCGAATGTCCAGCAGCGCCTGGAGCATCCAGAAGCCGTCGACGTTGACGGTGATGTCGGTGCGGGTGCTCTGTTGGTCCATCAAATCCTCAACTGGTCCCTGGGTAGGTCAAGCTCACACTGCACGGTAACCGCAGGACGCGGCAGCACACCGACGGGTGGTGTGCTGCCGCGCCTGTGGTCGAGGCGTCAGGCCCAGCTGGACCCGACGGCGCTGTCGGTGCTGGCCATGTTGTTGCCCGCGGACTGAACCTTCTGCCCGTGGGAGTTGGCCTGCTCGTAGATCACCTGGAAGTTGCGACCCAACTGGGTGATGAACTCCTGGCACGCGACCGAACCGGCACCGCCCCAAAAGTCGCCGGCAGCAAGCACATCGCGAATGATGGCCTGGTGCTCGGCCTCCAAGGACGCGGCCTGGGCGCGGATCAGGGCGCCGTGGGCGTCTACGTCGCCGAACTGGTAGTTAATGCTCATTACATGGCTCCTTAAAAGTGTTGGGCAGCAGCAGTTCTGGGCTAGCTGCTGAGGATCTGCTGCGAGGCCTGCTCTTGCTGCTCGTAGTTGTTCGCGTCGCGGATCAGCCCGTCGCGCACCCCGTGGAGCATGTTGACGATGTTGCGGAAGGCCTGGTTGACCTGGCCCATGGTGTCATACGACGTCGCCTGCGCCTGGCCGCTCCAGCCCGCGCCCGCGATGTTCATCGACGACGCCCACATCTTGCGAGCCTCGTCCTCGACGGTCTGGGCGTGGACCTCGAAACGGCCCGCCATCGCCCGCATCTCGTGCGGGTCGGTCATGAAACGTGTTGCCATGTCGGCTGTCTCCTTATTTAGGTAATGAATGGGTGATGTGCTTTAAGACGGTGGCCGGATCGTTTACGGATTACGCAACCGCCGTGCCGAACAGATAGAAATAACCCCCCCTTTCCGTCAGCCGGCGGCCACCGGGCGTTGTCACGGTGAGACGGACGTCAGACCCGAACCGCGGCGTTTGAGTTGACGGAGTGCGTGTTGCTGTGGGGGATGCTGCGCGGGACCGTTCCTGCGGCCCCGCGCTCGGCCCCCGATGGGCGGCTACGTTGGAACCCACGTCGGTGACAATCTGCCCCAAGCCCGAACCGCCGATACGAATCAGCCGGCGGCGGCCGCGTTGGCTGCCTCGGTCGCAGCGTACGAACCGGAGCTGGTGGACAGGGTGTTGACGAACGCCTCGTGAATGGCCTGGGCCTGGGCGCTCACCGCCTGGTACATCTGCGCGTGCGCGGCGAACTGAGCCGCGGTCAGGGCCGACACCTCGTCGGCAGCGGCGGGTACCACCCCCGTCGTTGGGGCTGCAGCGGCTGCGTTCTGGGCGCTCAAGGTCGACCCGATAGCCTGCAGATTCCCGGCCGCCGCGGCCAAAGCCTCCGGCTGTGTGGTCACGAACGACATATTTGTTTCCCTCCTAGTTCATTCCCCGACTCTGCGAGAGTAGATGACTGCGACCCCTGAGGCCGGGGTGGACGCAGCGTGTTTGCAATTGTTCACGTGGTGGTACTGCGAATTCACTTTCGTTAACGACACAGTAACAGCGTCTGACCTCGACCGCAGCCCTTCGCTCGACAGCCGGAACAAACGGCATCTGTCCCGGGTCGAAAAAGTTGCTGGTGGCCCCCGACGGCGACGAACTCGTCGCACCGGCGGGCGCGATGGTCTTTGCCGATAGCGCGTCCCTCGAACCTCCTTTCGTCCTTTTCAGCTGGTCGATCACCTATGGCCGCGGCTCAGCCCGCGAAGGGTGGTCGGGCCATGACGGTGGGTCGGAAGCCGTATTTGGGGCCGGCCACACCGTGCCCGCCGGCGCCGGCACCGGCCAACGGCATGCCCCCGAGCAGGTTTCCGGGCCCGCCTGCGGCCTCGGGAGCCGCGCTGATGGTGCTGACCGGGATCGCATGCCCCAGCGCCGGCGCCACCGCCGGAGCCCCCGACCAGGCCACCGGCACCGACAACTTGCCCCCGATCGAGGCCGCGCTGCCCAACGCCGCCACCGGATGCGCCGCGGCCGCACCACCACCGAGCATCCCGCCTAAACCCCCCAACGCGGGCAAGGCCTTGGCCGCCGCCGGGGCCGCACTACCGATCAACCCCAACGACTTGGAAATCTGCACAAAGTTGTTCCCCATACCAATGCTGAAATACGGCAAACCCTCAGTGTTATAGAAGAGGCCCGCGAACGGGGTGTAGCCGTTGACCAGCGTGCCGAGGTTGGTGGGGAAGGTGGTCTGCCCGGTCAGCAGGAACCAGAGCTCGGTCAACGGGTCGGTGGCGGTCGTCGCCTGCGCGGTCGCGTTGGCGGTGGCCTTGCTGGCGGGTTGGGCCATCGACTGCAACACCTTGGAGGTGTTGGTCGCCGTGGAATCCGTGGTCGCCTTGGTCACCGCGGCGCTCTGAGTGGCCTGCCCCGACGGATTGGTGATCTCGGGCGCCTTCTGAAACGGCGTCTGCTTGGTCGCCGCCGACGACTGACCCGCATACCCATACATCGCCCCGGCATCTTGCGCCCAATACTCCCCATACTGAGCCTCCAACTGCGCGATCAACGGCGTGTTCTGCCCCAACACATTCGTCGCCTGCAACTGGCTGACCTGCATCCGATTCGACGCCACCAACGGCGGGGGCACCGACGCCGACAACGCCGCCTCATAAGCCGCCGCCGCCGCCCGCGCCTGCGTGGCCGCCTCCTCAGCCTGCGCAGCCGCCGACGTCATCCACGCGATATAAGGCTCCACCGCCTGGGCCATCGTCGCCGAGGCCGTACCCAACCACTCCTCACTGCTCAGCGAGGTCACCACCTGCTCATAACTGAGCGCGGCAGAATTCAACTCCGCCGCCAACGCACTCCACGCCGACGCCGCAGACACCAACGAACCCGACCCCGGACCCGAATAAATCCGCGCCGAATTGAACTCCGGCGGAAAAGCCCCATAGTCCAGCACGAATAGCCCCTTAACCTGTGATCTGCGGATCGATGCGTCGAGTTGCGAACGACGTTAATGCGCTGGTGACCGGCCTCGCCGCGTTCGCCCGGCGGGCGGCGTCACGGTCGGCCGCCCGGGTGGGCGGCGCCAGCGGCCGCGGCGCGCCGACGGACCGCGCGGGCGTCGGCCCGGATAACGATCCGGAACTGCGCAAACGGCCGGAGCCGAGGGGTCGCCCGCGCGGGTCGCGGCGGCGCGATGTCGTGGTGGCCCGGGGCGCCGGTATCGGGGCCGGGGATAAAATCCGGGCGCGGCTAAAGGTGAGGGTGTGCATGCCGAATTCCGCCGCTTATCCGGCCGAGGGTGGGCGTGTCAGCACGCTGTAGCGGAATCCGTATTTGTTGACGTAGCCCGCGGCCGTGCCCCGGCGACCCAGCGCCCCCGCGGGCATGCCCCGCAGCAGACCGTTGGCCGGCCCGGAAGTGCCCGTCGCGGCCGCCTGCACCGGCGTGGCCTCCATCTCCGACACCGTCGCCGGGCTGACCGCCGAGGTCAGCGTCGCCCAATGCTGGGGCACCGACAACGCCCCGACCCGCGCGGCCTGCCCGGCACCCGCGGCGACCCCACCGCTCGCATGGCCCAGCCCGCCACCGAGGTTGCCCAGGCCCAGACTCGCGAACTGCGGTGTGGGGAACCACGCACCACCGGCACCCGCCGTGCTACCACCGGGACCAAACGTCAACTGCTGCGCGATCGACGTGCAGAAGCTCGCAATACCGTTCGAGAAGTACGCCAGACCCGTCGTCCGCTTCAGGATCGTGTCGTAGATCGTGGGGGTCAGGCCCAGCCAGTTGTTGGTCGGGGTCGGGAGCCCGGACTGCAGCAAGTTCTGCAGCGTGCTGGTGAGCAACCCCGATTCCGAGGAGTTGGTGACCGCCGCCGGCGTCTGCGCGGCCTGAGTTGCGCTGAGCGACAACGCGTGTGGCGATGCCAGCTGCGAGGTGGTTGGTGCGGTGTTGCCCGCCGGTTCGGCGACGGCCTTCGCCACCGCGGCGGCCTGGTCGCCGGTCGCGTCCGGGGCCGTGGTGTTGGGCGGCGCCGTGAACGGGACCAACTCCGAGGCGGCCAGCGACGAACCGGCGTAGCCGTACATCGCCCCGGCGTCCTGGGCCCACATCTCCATGTACTGCGCCTCGGTGGCCGCGATCGCGGGCGTGTTCTGCCCGAGGAAGTTCGTCGCCACCAGGTTCGCCAGCAACACCCGGTTGGCCGCGATCACCGGCGGCGGCACCGTCATCGCAAACGCCGCCTCGAACGCCGCCGCGGCGGCGCGAGCCTGGCCGGCCGTCTCCTCGGCCTGCGCGGCGAGGACACCCAGCCAGTTCACATACGGCATAACCGCCGACAACATCGACGCCGATGCCGGACCCACCCACAGGGCGTGGGTCAGTTCCGAGATCACCGAGGCGTAACCGCTTGCGGCCGTGCCCAACTCGGCGCCGAGCCCATCCCAGGCCGCGGCCGCGGCCATCATCGGCCCCGAGCCCGGGCCCGCGTACATGAGACCGGAATTGATCTCCGGCGGAAACGCCCCGAAGTCCATGGCTATGAGGCGCCGGGCTCGAACGACATGTATCCCCTCGTACCTGGTCTCGAGTCGATGACATCGGGCAGTTGCTTGCTTGGGAAGGCTAAATGGGCGCACCGCCCCCTCGCCGGTTCCTCGCCCGGCCGCAGCTGCGGCGACAACCAGCCCCAGCGGTTCTGCGTGCGCGCGCCGACGCCCGGCCGTCCCGGGGCGCGCGCCGCCGCGGCTGGCGGTTACCTGCGGGAATATCGCGTCAGCACTCGCCAGGGCGGGACGATTCGAGGTGTCGCCGCGGCGCGGAAACCCCCGCCGCGGGACAAAAAATCCGGCCGCAGATAAAGCGGATGCGAGGTTCGTCGCCGCGACGACGGTCGCGACGCCCACCGGCGGGCCGACAACTCCCTAGCGACGGACGGTGGGATTGGTGCGGACGCGGCGAAACACGCCCTGCCGCAGGTGCTTTCGGGGCAGGGCGTGTTTTCGATCGCGCCGGTGTCGCTGGGCTTGGGAGGCTATCCGGCGAAGGGTGGTCGGGCCATGACGGTGGGTCGGAAGCCGTATTTGGGGCCGGCCACGCCGTGCCCGCCGGCGCCGGCACCGGCCAACGGCATGCCCCCGAGCAGGTTTCCGGGCCCGCCGGCGGCCTCGGGAGCCGCGCTGATGGTGCTGACCGGGATCGCATGCCCGAGCGCCGGCGCCGCCGCCGGAGCCCCCGACCAGGCCACCGGCACCGACAACTTGCCCCCGATCGAGGCCGCACTGCCCAACGCCGCCACCGGATGCGCCGCGGCCGCACCACCACCGAGCATCCCGCCCAAACCCCCCAACGCGGGCAAGGCCTTGGCCGCCGCCGGGGCCGCACTACCGATCAACCCCAACGACTTGGAAATCTGCACAAAGTTGTTCCCCATACCAATGCTGAAATACGGCAAACCCTCAGTGTTATAGAAGAGGCTGGCGAAGGGGTTGTAGGCGCTGACGAGGTCACTCACGCTCCCGCTCCCGCTTCCGCCCGAGCTGGGAGCGGTCGCGGTCGGGGTCGTCCCGGCTGTGGGCTGGTTGGTCCCGCTCGACCCGGGTGCCGCCATCGTCTGCAAGATTTTTGACGTGTCGGTCGCAGTCGAGTTGCTCGTCGCGTTGGTGACCGCAGCAGTCTGGTTGGCCGTCCCGGACTCGTTGGTGATCTTTGGTGGCTCCTTAAAGGGCGTCTGCTTGGTCGCCGAGGATGACTGGCCCGCATAGCTGTACATTGCTCCGGCATCCTGGGCCCAGTACTCGCCGTACTGGGCCTCCAGTTGGGCGATCAGCGGGGTGTTTTGTCCCAACACGTTGGTTGCCTGTAACAGCTTGGATTGCATGCGGTTAGACGCAACCAGCGGTGGCGGCACCGACGACGACAACGCCGCCTCATAAGCCGCCGCCGCCGCCCGCGCCTGCGTAGCCGCCTCCTCAGCCTGCGCAGCCGCCGACGTCATCCACGCGATATAAGGCTCCACCGCCTGGGCCATCATCGCCGAGGCCGTACCCAACCACTCCTCACTGCTCAGCGAGGTCACCACCTGCTCATAACTGAGCGCGGCAGAATTCAACTCCGCCGCCAACGCACTCCACGCCGACGCCGCAGACACCAACGAACCCGACCCCGGACCCGAATAAATCCGCGCCGAATTGAACTCCGGCGGAAAAGCCCCGTAATCCAACATCATTGACTCCTTAACCCGTCGCGGCCGCGTTGGCCGTCTCAGTCACCGCGTACGACCCGGAGCCGGTGCTCAGGGTGTTGACGAACGTTTCGTGGATCGCCGCCGCGGGTGCGCTGACGGCCTGATAAATCTGTGCGTGCGCAGCGGCCTGCGCCGCAGTCACCTCCGGGATGAGGTGGGTCATGGGGCATCGCCTCCGTCTGTCGAGGTATCCATGGGTGTCATCCGGCCGAGGGTGGGCGTGTCAGCACGCTGTAGCGGAATCCGTATTTATTGACGTAGCCGCCGGCGGCGCCCCGGCGTCCCAGTGCCCCGGCGGGCATGCCACGCAACAGCCCGTTGGCCGGTCCGGTGGTTCCCGTCGCCGCGGCCTGCACGGGGGTGGCCTCCAGGTCGGGCACCGTCGCCGGGTTGACCGCCGAGGTGAGCGTCGCCCAATGCTGGGGCACCGACAACGTCCCGATCCGGGCGGCCTGCCCGGCGCTCGCGGTAACCCCGCTCAGGTGGCCCGCTCCGCCACCTAGGTTGCCCAATCCCAAGTTTGCGAACTGGGGCGTGGGGAACCACGCACCGCCGGCACCCGCCGTGCTACCACCGGGACCAAAGGTCAGCTGCTGGGCGATCGACGACGCGAACTGCCCCATACCGTTAGAGAAGTACGCCAGACCCGTGGTGCGTTTGAAGATCGTGTCGTTGAAGGTCGGGTCGCCAAAGATGTTCTTGAGTGAGGTCGTGGTCCCGGTAGACGCCGCATTCGTTGCGGTCGTCGGCGCCTGCATGGCTTGAGATGCATTCAGCGACAACGCTTGTGGCGAGGCCACCTGTGACGTGCTTTGCGCCGTGTTGCCCGCCGGTTCGGCCACGGCCTTCGCCACCGCGGCGGCCTGGTTGCTTGCCGCGTCCGGCGTTGAGGTTTTCGGCGGCGGCGCGAACGGGGCCAACTCCGAGGCCATCGCCGACGATGCGGCGTAGCCGTACATCGCCACGGCGTCCTGGGCCCACATCTCCATGTACTGCGCCTCGGTGGCCGCGATCGCCGGGGTGTTCTGCCCGAAGAAGTTCGTCGCGATCAGATTCGCCAGCAACACCCGATTGGCCGCGATCACCGGCGGCGGCACCGTCATCGCAAACGCCGCCTCGAACGCCGCCGCGGCCACCCGGCCCTGACTGGCGGCTTCTTCGGCCTGCGCGGCCACCGCGCTGAGCCAGCTGATGAACGGGGTGATCGCCGAGATCATCGAGATCGACGCCGGCCCCACCCATGGCCCACTGATGAGCTCCGTGACCACCGAGTTGTACCCGTTGGCCGCCACGCCCACCTCCGCCGCGATCTCGTCCCACGCGGCGGCCGCGGCCATCATCGGCCCCGAGCCCGGACCCGCATACATGCGACCTGAATTGATTTCGGGCGGTAACGCACCGAAGTCAAGCACCTATCCTCCTCAGTCGGCCGAGCCCGCAGGCGATTTCGGCTGTCACATGGGAATCAGTGGTGGCGGTAATCACGGCTCTGTAAACGACCCCACCGGTCGATGGCTGCGTCCGCGGGAGCCCGTCAGCGGCCGTTCGGTCCGCGACTCGGCCGGCCGGGCGGGCCGGTGCATGCTGACCAAGGGGCTGCGTCCGGAAAGGTGATCTGCCACCACGCTTCTCGGACTTCTGGTCAAAAACGACATGCACCTTCTGCCTCGGCCAATCCCGTTTTCAGCAACCGGGCGACAGCTCCATGCCTCCGAACTGCCGCCCGGCACTGAGATTAGTTCGTTATGGGGCAAACGCCGACACGCAAAGGCCGCTGTTTATCAATGGCCAACCACTGTTCATTCCCGGTCGGCAGCAGTTCATATAGGGCAACGGTTTGTTCATTCACCGTTTGCTTGCACGGCGCGGTACCGCGGCCGTCCGGCGGCGTCGTTGCGCCGTCAGTCCTCGTCGAGGATCAGCGCCATCTCGGGGCAGGATGCGACGCCATCGCGAGTCACCTGCTCGTCTTCGGGCCGGACGTCACGCTCCTGAAGAATTGAATAGCCGGACTCGTCAATGGGAAAAAGGTCGGGGTCGACGGCGTAACACTGGGCGTGGCCCACGCATTTCGACTGCTCCAGGCGAACCCTCACGAAGTTTCCTCCCTAGGCGGTCCGATACGGCGCTTCACGGTCCGATACCCAGATTAGTCGGTCGGTAAAGTATCGAGGATGTTCGCCATCAAGGACGGGCGCCGAATGGCTCGAATGGGCCCGGCTGTTCGGATCCGTGTTCCTTTGCCCCCCATGCAATATTGATGCGCCCCCGGATGTTGGTGCCGGCATGAGCGACGGCCAATACGGCTCGTTCCACTTACCCCGGCTGGATGTCGACAAGTTGCCGATGAGCGCCGACCGCGGGCTGGGGTGGAAGACGCTGCGCGATGCGGGGCCGGTGGTGTTCATGAACGGCCACTACTACCTCACCCGCCGCGAAGACGTGCTGGCCGCGCTGCGCAACCCCAAGGTCTTTTCCTCGACGGTGCTGCAGCCCCCCGGCCACCCGCTGCCGGTGCTGCCGCTGGCTTTTGACCCACCGCAACACACCCGCTACCGCAAGATCCTGCAGCCGTATTTCAGCCCGCACGCGCTGAGTAAGTCCCGTCCCGCGCTGGAGCGCCACGCCCGCGACATGATCGGCGCGCTGGCCGGTCGGGGCGAGTGCGAGGTGATGGCGGATCTCGCGAGCCTGTACCCGTTTCAGGTGTTCCTGGACCTCTACGGTCTGCCCCTCGAGGATCGCGATCGCCTGATCGATTGGAAAGATTCCGTCATCGCCGACAAGCCGTTCCTCACCCAGGCCGATATGGCGAAGGGCCAGCAGCTGCTGCAATACCTGGTCGACGCCATCGCGCAGCGCCGGCAAAACCCCGGCTCGGACATGTTGTCGCAGGTGATGACCGGCGGCGGCGACTTCAGTGACATCGAGCTGCTCGGCATGAGCCACCTGTTGATCCTCGCCGGCCTGGACACCGTCACCGCGGCGATCGGATTCTCGCTCTTCGAACTGGCGCGACGGCCGCAGCTGCGCGCGGAGCTTCGCGACAACCCCAAGCAGATCAGGGTTTTCATCGAAGAGATCGTCCGGCTGGAACCGTCGGCGCCGGTGGCGCCCCGGATCACCACCGAGTTCGTCGAAGTCGGCGGCATGACGTTGCCGCCGGGCACCTCGGTGCGGCTGTGCATGGCGGCCGTCAACCGC
Source organism: Mycobacterium paraintracellulare (assembly GCF_000276825.1). NCBI lineage: Bacteria > Bacillati > Actinomycetota > Actinomycetes > Mycobacteriales > Mycobacteriaceae > Mycobacterium > Mycobacterium paraintracellulare. The sequence goes on from NC_016948.1 coordinate 2,757,899, forward strand.
GACGACAGCGACCCGATGTCCACCAACGAGCTCAACATGGACGGGAAAGTCCACCGGCACTGGGGTTTTGGCGGCGGTCCGCACCGGTGCCTGGGCTCGCACCTGGCGCGCATCGAGCTGACGGTGATCGTCGCGGAGTGGCTCAACCAGATCCCGGATTTCGAGCTGCCCGCGGACTACTCCCCCGTGATCAATTACCCGTCAAAGAGTTTCGCTCTCAAGGAGCTGCCGCTGCGCTGGGGCTGAGCCCCGGGTATTTCCCGGGCCGCCCCGGCGCGGCGGCCGGCTCCTACTTGCGTATCTCCGTCGCGGCGACCTGAACGAACACGCCGGTGTCCTCGGCCATCAGCAGGCCGCGGCCGCGGGGCAGCGGGCCACCCTTCATCTTGCCGCGGATGAATCCCTCGTCGGGGTCGGCGTCCATCACCAGCAGGGGCGCGTTCGCCTGGGCCAGCGCCCTCAACATCGGGTCGCTGCCCGCCGACGACCAACCACCGAACGTCCGGGTGACGATCACGTGCAGGCCGACGTCGGCGGCCCGGGTCACCCACGGTGCGGCCTTGTGCAGCGGCGAATCGAAACCGGCTGGCAGCTGCTGGATGTCGTCGACGATCAAGAAGATCTCCGGTCCGCTCCACCACGACCGCGACAGCAACTCTTCGGCGGACAGGCCCGGCGGTGGCTCGCGGCCGGCCAGGACCGCGGCCAGTTCGCCCATCATCGCCTGCACGCCGTCGAGGTTGTAGGCGAACTTCTCCACGTAGTCCGAACCCAGCGTCGTCAGCAGCTGACGCCGCGGGTCCACCAGCCACACCTGCGCCGAGGGTTGCCCCGCCGGCGGCTGCGGGGCGCTGGTGGCTCCCGGCGCGTACAGCCGCCCGATCTCGGACATGATGGTGGCCAGCGTCGTGGTACGCCCACATTCGCGGCGGCCGGTGACCATCAGGTGCGCGTTCTCGGCGAAGTTGAGGTAGACCGGCGACAGGTCCAATTCCGAGATGGCCCAAGCGATTCCGCCCGCACCGACGCCCTGGCGGGTGTCCTGGGCGGCAATCTCGCGAAGCTGATCGATGCCGAACGTCGCCGGCAACCGGCGCACCGGCGGGGCCTGGCCGCTCGCGACGCGGCTGACGGCTTCGACGATGCTGTCGGACTCGAACCGGTTGTCCGGCGTGCTCGCCAACGCGGGCCGGGCCACGAGCGTGTGCAGACCGGACTGCGGGTCGGCGTCGAGGCGGACGTAGTTGACCGCGACCATGCCGCGACCCGGCTTGACCGGAACATCCTTGGCGAACCGGGACCGCACCAGCTTGGCGTCTTCGACGGCGGCCAGCCGCAACTCGACCCGGGAGCCGAAGCCGCTGCGCACCGGCGGCCGCAGCTCGGATTCGCGATCGGCGGTGACCACCACGTGCACCCCGAACGAGGGGCCCTGGTTGATGATCACGTTCACCTGCTCGATCAGCACCTCGTTCTCTTCGGCCAGCGCCCGGTAGTTGTCCACCACCAGGTAGACGTCACCGAACCCGTCATTGGGGACCGGCCCGGGCTCGCCGCCGAACCTCCGCCGCCGGAACACCTCCATCGAGGCGATCCCGTACTCGAGGAAGGTGCGCTTGCGCTCCCGCACCAGGGCCAGCAGCTCGGCCACCGTGCGGCGCACGCCGTACGGGTCGGTCGGACCGGCCACCTCGCCGACGTGGGGCAGCCCGGCGACCGTGGTCAGGGCGGTGCTGCTGTAGGCCAAGCAGTAGAACTGGATCTGCTCGGGTGTGTGGGTCAGCGCCGCCGCGCAGATCAGGGTCTGCAGCGCGGTCGTTTTGCCCGAGCCACCGGCCCCCAGGATCAGGACGTTGGCACCGGGACCGGACGTGTCGACGGTCCACGGCGGCTGGTCGTGCTTGAACGGGCGGTCGATGATCCCGATCGGGAAGACCAGATCCCGCGCGGTGCCGTAATCCTGCTGCCACGGGCGGCCGAGGAACCGGTTCACCAACTCGTCGATCGCGACGGGCTGGTTCAGCGGCGGCTGCCACAGCCGGTAGGGCTGGAAGTCGATCTTGCGCAGCTGATCGATGATGACCGTGCCGACCTTCGGCGTCCGGATCCCTTCGACGTCGTCGTCCGGTCCCTCCACCTCCGGCAGGTCGCCGTCGGTGGGGATCGCCGGGGTGTTGACCTCGGGCCCCCCGACGCTGACCTCCAGCGGGGTGAACGAGTTCGTGAACAGCTGCGGGCGCACGTAGTCGATGCTGTGCACCAACGCCGGCGCCTCGTCCCCGTCGTCGGTGAGGCCGCGCGGAAAGTAGTCCCGCCAAAGGAATTCGGCCTGGAACCGGACGATGTCCTCCAAGCTGCGGCGGAAGTACCCCAGGCCCGCCTGGGCAGGCAGGTTGACCGCGTTCGGCACGCCGGCCGCCTGCGCCGCACCGGCGGTACGCGCCTTGAGCACCAGCCGGTAACCCATGTTCTCCATGAGCTTTTCGGCGCGGCTCTCGATGGTCTGCGACGCCATCATCAGGTGGATCCAGTAGGCGCGGCCCTGACGGCCGATCGAGTCGAGGACGTCGACCGCCGTCGGCATGATGCGGAACCATTCGTAGAACTCGTCGATGACGACCACGAGCATCGGCAGCGGCGCCATGTCCTGGCCGCGCGCCCGCATCCGGCTGCGCACCGAGTTGTATTCCTTGGCGTCGTCGACACCCGCGCTGTCGCAGATCGCCTTACGACGCGCTATCTCGCCCCACAGCGCGTCGAGGAAGCGCTCCATCAACGCCTGGTCCTCTTCCAGGTCGGTGATGATCCGGGACACGTGCGGCACCCCGGCGAACGGCTTGACCGCCGACCCACCCTTGAGGTCGGCCAGCACGAACTGCAGCTCCTCCGGCGGGTGGCTGAGCATCAGCGATTCGATCACCGTCCGCACCAGGGTCGACTTCCCCGAACCCGTCGTCCCGGACATGACGCCGTGGGGGCCGTCGCCGCCTTCGTCCAGCGACTTCATGTCCAGGAACAACAGCTCGCCGTTGTCGGAACGCACACCGAACGGGGCCCGCAACCGCGACCGGCCCATCGAGTCGTTGCGGCTGCCCCACAACGCCTCGAAATCGATGTGGCCGGGATCGTCAATTCCGTAGTAGGACATGATGTCTCGGGCGCCGATGTGCGCCACCCGCTGGCCGATCTCCTCGTACGCCTCGGCGAGCCGCCAGCGCGCCAGCTTCTGCGCGAACTCCTCCGCCTCGGCGACGCTGATGTGGTCGGTGAGGGCGAAGAACCACGGCTTCTCGTCGATCACCATCCAGGTGTCGCGGTCGCGGGGCAGCGCCTCGATCACACCCATCTTGTCGAACCGCAGGGTCCGCTCCGGCACCGCGCTCCACATCGGCGAGCCGGTGAGATCGAAGAACGTCACCCCGTCGACGCCCTCGCCGCTGATCACGTACTCCCATTGGGGGTCAACGGCATCGGCGATGATCACCGTGTGCGGCGTCGGGGTCTGGGCGGCCGAGCTGGCGTGGCGGGGGGTGAAAGACCCACGGCCGGCGAACAATTCGGCCTGCTCGGCGGCGAACTCGCGCACCGAGCTGTACACCATGCGCGCGTTGCCCGCCGCGTCCTGGCGGCGCGGATCACCGAAGTGGGGCAGCCATTTCACCCAGTCCCATTCGTCCACATCCGAACTGACCACGATCATCCGAACATGGTCGGGGCCGTGGGAGAACGCCAGCTGGCAGACGATCGCCCGCATCAAACCCAGGACCTGCTCGCGGTCCCCGGCCAGCGAGTACCAGGGTTCGACCAGCACCGAGATCATCTTGGGCAGGTTGTAAACGACGCTCTGATAGCGCCCGAACTCCTGAAGCGCCTTACCGGTCACCGGCTCGAGCTCGATGTCGGTCGGCATGTTCTGGGGCTCGCCCCAGGTCACCTCGGGACGTGTCATGCCGACGCCGACACGGACCACGCCGAAGTTCAGGTCCTTGCCGTCGGGCTTGCGTTCCCACATGCGCGAGGATCCGACCGCGGCGGCCAGCGTGGTGGGCGCGGGGTGGAACCACCGGTAGTTGGCGTCCATGCTGTCGGCCGACTCGTGGGCGGTCTCGCGCAGCATGTCGAGCATCAACATGAACTGGGCGCGCATCGAGTCCAGCTTCGGCCGGCTCATCTGCTGCTGGCCGCCGAACCGGCCGCCGAACATCATCATCGCGACGCCGCCGATCATGAAGATCGGGAAGATGGCGCCCGCGCCACCGAACACGTGCGAGCCGCTGGCGAACGTCATGCCGACCATGCCGATCAGCAGGCCGACCACCAGCACACCGACCACCACCAGCCACCAGGGCTTGCCCTCCGGCGGCGGAATGCTCAGCGGGGTCGGAAGGACGATGTTCTCCGGCTTGATGACCGGGGGCTTCTCCGGTGTCGGCCGGGCAAATCCACGTTTCACTTCGGTACCGTCAACTCTCCTGGGGACATATCCATCGGCAGCGTGTCGTGCTGCACCAGCGCATCCGAGCGCGACAACGTCGGCCCCTGCGGCAGCAGCCGCAGCGCCACCCACGGCGCCAGGGCCGGTTTCGTCTTCAGGCCCAACGCTTCTCGGACTTCACGGGTGTCGTCGACCCCGAACCGGGCGCCCGCGTCCGTGAGCCACCACAGCGATTCGGTGGTCTTGGCACCGGGATCGTTTCCGGTGACGGCGACGAAGTTCGCGTAGTCGGGCCCGAAGAACACCTGGTCGGCTTCGCGGCCGGTGGTGTCCGCCTTGACCAGCGACACCACCCGGTTGACGTCCTTCGTCTCGACCGGGATGGTCGCGCCGGAGATGACCTGCACGCGGGCCCGGTTTTCACCGGAGGTCTTCTGCCACCACCAGCAGGTCGCCGGGTTCTCGCGGATGTCCATCACGTTCAGGGGCGCATCCGGGTAGGACGACAGGTCCAGCTTGTTGACCACCGGCATCTTCGCCAACGCGGACGGTTCCACCGTCACGGGTTTGGTGTTGCCCGGTCCGGCGTTCTGCAGGATCTGGGCCACCAACGGCGGCAGCGTCTGCACACCGTCGGCCAACACCAGCGAATACTGTTGCGGCCCACTGATTTGCGGGGTGACGATCACCGTGCCGATCGGTCCGGGCGCCCCCGGGAAGGACGCGCCGGCGCCCGCGTTCTGAATCTGGGGCACCGTCAGTTCCGGACCCACCGGCAACGCGTCGTAGAGGGCGCGGCTCATTGGCTTGGCCATGCTGACCTGCTCGGGGGTCAGGCCCAGCGGCAGCAGCACCGACCGGTTCGCGGCGTCGATGCGCGAGCGGCGTCCGTCGCGGATCACCCAGGCGTCGCCGCCGTAGTTCAGCACCACCGCGTCCGTCCCGGTCAGCACCCGCCGGTGGTGGCTCAGATCGGGATTGCCGTCGATGACCGTGACCGTCACGCCGGACGGGGCGCCCGCGCCGGTCGAGTTCGCCACGGTGTCGCAGACCAACCATGACGAGGCGCCCGGGCTGGTGGGGTGGAAGCTCGACGGCGCACCCGGGATGCCCACCATCGGGCCGCGCGGCAGGCTGGCGATCTGGCTCGACCGAACCAGGTGCGGATTGTCCGGGCGGCCGGTGATCAGCCGCGCCGACGCCAGGTTCAGCGCGGGATACAGCCGGTCCCCCACCCGGACGTACAGGGCGCCCGAGTCGCGGTCGGCGATGATCGGCGACTCGTTGATCTGGCCGGCCGGGCTGATGAACGAATAGAGCAGCGCGCCCAGGCAGATCACCAGGGCGGCCGAAATCGATGCCACCACGGCGAGGTTCTGCCGTCGGCCGGGCTCGACCTCCATGCGCACGCGCCACCGGGTCAGCGCTATCGCGGTCCGGCGGGCAAGGAACTGATAGCCGGTGACCTGGGTCCGCGTCGACAGCCCAAGGCCGTACCCCGACCCGCGCTGCCCGCGACTCTCTTCCGCCACTAATTCACCATCCGGGTTGCTCGAACGCCTGGATTCGGCCCCTGTGAACCGATCCAGCGCGAATTACATGACAACGGTAAGGCACCTGCACGGACCTCGCCATGCGGCGCCGAAGCGCATTCACTTCTGCCTCTGCTCATCGCGCCCGGATCCGGCCCGTTCACCGCGCCGGCGCCCCCGCGCGGACGGCCCCGACCGGCGCCGTTGAGCTGGCAGTTTCTGTTCCCCCAAGACCAGCCACCGAATCCCCTCACGGCATCGTAGTGGCCCATCGCGCCGGCGTCCTGTCGAGCGCGCGGGGCGGGTCACCGACGGGCGGGGCAGATGAACGGAAGGCGGCCGTCCAGCAAAGAAAACGCCAACTGCGTCGGGTCCGGGTCGCCGGTCGGCGAATCCTGGCAGCAAGATGGCCCTATGACCGAACTCGCACCGTCGCTGATCGAACTCGCCCGGAGGTACGGCATCGCGACGGAGTACGAGGACTGGAGCGGCAGGCGGGTGCGGGTGTCGGAGGCGACGCTCAAGGCCGTGCTGGCCGCGCTCGGCGTCGCGGCCGACGACGAACAGGAACGCAACCTCGCGCTCACCGCCAAGCTGCGGTCGCACTGGGCGCGGCGGCTGCCGGCGACCATCGTCGGCCGCACCGGTGAGCAGATCCGGTTTTGGGCCCACGTCACCCATGGTGCTCCCGCCGAGGTGTGGTTGACGCTCGAGGACGGCACGGTGCGCGGCGACGTCGCGCAGGTCGACAACTTCACCCCGCCGTTCGACCTGGACGGACGCTGGGTCGGCGAGGCCAGCTTCCTGCTGCCCACCGACCTGCCGCTGGGGTATCACCGGGTGCACCTGCGGTCCGGGGACTCCGAGACCAGCACCGCGCTGATCGTGACGCCGGATTGGCTCGGGCTGCCGGAGCGGCTCGGCAACCGTCGCGCCTGGGGCCTGGCCGTTCAGCTCTACAGCGTGCGGTCCCGGCGGTCCTGGGGCGTCGGCGATCTCACCGATCTGACCGACCTCGCGGTGTGGTCGGCGTCGCGCCACGGCGCCGATTACCTTCTGGTCAATCCGCTGCATGCGGCGGCGCCTGCGGGTCCGAAGGGCCGGATGGAGCCATCGCCGTACCTGCCGACGTCGCGGCGCTTCGTCAATCCGATTTATCTTCGCGTCGAGGCGATCCCCGAATTCGCCGACCTGGGCAAGCGCAGCCGGGTCCGCCGGCTGCGCGCGGACGTCCAGGAGCGCGCCGGCCGCGTCGACACCATCGACCGCGACAGCTCGTGGGCGGCCAAACGGGCCGCCCTCAAGCTGCTGCACGAGGAACCGCGGTCGGCGGGCCGGGAGCTGTCGTACGCGGCGTTCCGCGACCGGGAGGGCCGCGCGCTCGACGACTTCGCGACCTGGTGCGCGCTGGCCGAACAATACGGCGATGACTGGCATTGTTGGCCCGAATCGCTGCAACATCCCGACGCGTCCGGGGTCGCAGACTTTGTCGAAAAACATTCCGACACAGTCGATTTCCACCGCTGGTTGCAATGGCAAATCGACGAGCAGCTCGCCGCGGCCCAGTCCCAGGCGATCCGGGCCGGAATGTCGTTGGGCATCATGGGCGACCTGGCCGTCGGCGTGCACCCCAACGGCGCCGACACCTGGGCGCTGCAGGATGTGATGGCGCTGGGCGTGACCGCCGGGGCGCCACCGGACGAGTTCAATCAGCTCGGCCAGGACTGGTCGCAGCCGCCGTGGCGGCCGGACCGACTGGACGAGCACGAGTACCGGCCGTTTCGCGCGTTGATCCGCGCGGTGCTGCGGCACGCCGGCGGGGTGCGCATCGACCACATCATCGGGTTGTTCCGGCTCTGGTGGATCCCGCGGGGTGCATCACCCACCGAGGGCACCTACGTCCGCTACGACCACGAAGCCATGATCGGCATCGTCGCCCTGGAGGCACACCGGGCCGGCGCGGTGGTGGTGGGCGAGGACCTCGGCACGGTCGAGCCGTGGGTGCGCGACTACCTGTTGTTGCGGGGGCTGCTGGGCACGTCGATCCTCTGGTTCGAGCTGGACCGCGACGGGAACGGCGGACCACTGCCGGCGGAGCGCTGGCGGGAGTACTGCCTGTCCTCGGTCACCACCCACGACCTGCCGCCGACGGCCGGCTACCTGGCGGGCGACCATGTGCGGCTGCGTGACTCGCTGGGATTGCTGACCCGGCCCGTCGCCGAGGAGCTCGAGTCCGACCGTGCCGAGTTGGCGGCGTGGCTGGCCGAGTTGCGCCGGGTGGGGCTGCTCGATGAAGGCGAAGACGACCCGCAGCAGGTCGTCCTGGCGCTGTACAAGTACCTGGGCCGGACGCCGTCGCGGCTGCTGGGGCTGGCGCTCACCGACGCCGTCGGTGACCGTCGCACCCAGAACCAGCCCGGCACCACGGACGAATACCCCAACTGGCGGGTCCCGCTGACCGGTCCGGACGGGCGCGACGTGCTGCTCGAAGACGTGTTCACCGACCCCCGGGCCGCCACGCTGGCCGAGGCCGTGCGCGCCGCGATCGCCCCGGCCGCCTCGGAAAGCTCGGAGAGCGTTCAAAGCGCGGCCCGCTGACCGCGCGACCGGTCGGCTTGTTAGCTTCACCAACCATGAAGGTCTCAGTGGTGGCCCCGGTCGCCGACGGTGTCACCGCGGACCCCGAGTGGATGGTGGCCTTCGCGCGCCACCTCGAAGCCTGCGGATTCGAATCGATCGTCGCCGTCGAGCACACGGTCCTGCTCACGCGCTACGACAGCGTCTATCCCTACGACCGTTCCGGGCGGGTCGGGCTGGCCCCCGACTGCCCCATCCCGGACCCGCTGGATCTGCTGGCCTTTCTGGCCGGCCACACCACCAGCCTCGGGCTGGCCACCGGGGTGCTGGTGCTGCCCAACCACCACCCGGTGGTGCTCGCCAAGCGGGTCGCCACCGTCGACGCCCTCTCCGGTGGAAGGCTGCGGCTGTGTGTGGGCGTGGGCTGGCTCAAAGAGGAGCTGCAGGCGTGCGGCGCGGACTTCGACAATCGGGGCAGGCGGGCCGACGAGCAGCTGGCGGTGCTGCGCGCGCTGTGGGCCGACCGACCCCAGGGGGCGTCCTTCCACGGTGACTTCTTCAGCTTCGACAATGTGATGAGCTATCCCAAACCCGTTGCCGGGGAACGGTTTCCGGTGCACATAGGCGGCCACAGCCGAGCGGCCGCACGCCGTGCGGGGCGCTTCGGCGACGGGTTCCAGCCCCTTGGCGTCACCGGTCCGGCGCTGGCGTCGCTGATCGGGCTCATGCGCGAGGAGGCATCGGCGGCAGGCCGCGACCCCGCGGCACTGGAGGTGTCGCTGGGCCACAGTGTCACCAAGATCGACGCCGAGCGCGCGGCGGGCCTGGTCGACCAGGGCGCCGACCGGCTGGTGCTGGCCATGCCGCCGACCGCCGACCTCGAGGCGGCCAAGGACGCCCTGTCGGCGTGCGCGCAGCGGCTGTCGCTGGTTTCGTGAACCGATGACGCTTTCCGCCGACGAGCGAATGGCGCTCAGCGATGTGGTTCACCGGTACGCCGCCCACGTCGATGACCGTGAATTCGGCGCCGTCGCAGAGCTTTTCACCACCGAGGCCGAGTTGGTCGTGCCCTCGCCACCGGCCGATCTGTTGCCGACAAATGCGCATCGCGGCCGCGACGCCATCGCGAGGGCCGTCGGGGCCGTGGCCGCGGTCGCGCGCACCGAGCACGCGATCGTCGGCGAGGTGTACGAGGCGGCCGGGCGGCGGGGGGCCGCGCGCGGGCGCGTCGCGTGCGTCGCCCACCACTGGAACCCGCGGGGCGACGAGGTGGTGGATGTGGTGTGGCACCTGCGCTACGACGACGCATACGAGCTGACGGCCGCCGGCTGGCGGATCGCCCGCCGCGCGCTGACGATCAACGCCCTCGAGACGCGCCCGGTGCGCCGGCTGTTACCGCGCGACACCGCCTAGCCTCGTCTGCTAGGAGGTTGGGAGAGAATTCACAGCAATCGCCAAGGAGCCGTGTTTGCGGAAAGAATTGAGCGTTCCGTAGGCAGTTGCGGCAACCGGCGTTCGAGCCGGAGCGGATTCCGCCCCCTGGCAACTGTTGCCGACGATCACACGACGGGACACGACGCGCCACGGAAGGATTTTTTCCAATCAAACTTGGATTTATCCAGGTGTTTTGGTGTATTTTCAACCCCGTGACGCATGCCGAAAGCAAACGTATTGACCCGGTGGGGAACGGCTCAGTCTCGACGTTGGCGGTAGGCACGCCGCTGACATCCGATCCTGGTTATCGGCACGAGATCCATACCGCCCACGACACCATCGATGTCGAGGAGTACGGCGGCGGGTTCGATCTGACCAGGCGGGCGACCGCCCCGAAGTTGCGCGTCGGCCGTGACCGGTGGTTCAACCTTCTGTGGTTGATCCCGATCGGCTTTGGACTGCTGATCGCGTCGGTGGCGATCGGCAAGGGCCTGCACAACATGCCGGCCATTCAGTCGTTCATCGCGCGCTACCCCGGGACCGATCCGCACAGCGGTGCCCCCGACGGGCTGCCCGCGTGGATCGGTTGGACGCACTTCTTCAACCTGTTCATGATGATGTTCATCATCAGGACGGGGATTCAGATTCTCTGTGACCATCCCCGGCTCTATTTCAGCCGCAACGCCACCCCGGGCAAGGACGAGTGGCTGCGGGTCGGCCCGCCGGTGCCGGACGACGAGCTGTGGACCGCCAACGCCGACACCGTCGCCCTGCCGCCGCAATTCGGCCTGCCCGGATTCCGGCACTCCATCGGGCTGGCGCGATGGTGGCATCTCGGCGTCGACGTGTTGTGGCTCCTCAACGGGGCGGTCTTCTACGTGTTGCTGTTCACCACCGGGCAGTGGCGCCACATTGTGCCGACCAGCTGGGACGTCTTTCCCAATGCCGCGTCGGTCGCGATTCAGTACATGTCGCTGGACTGGCCGACCGACAACGGCTGGGTCGCCTACAACGGCCTGCAGCTGCTGTCGTACTTCACCACCGTCTTCATCGCCGCGCCAGCCGCGTTGATCACCGGCCTGGGGATGTCGCCGGCGCTGTCGCAGCGCGTGCACTGGCTGAGCAAGCGCCTGAGCATTCAGCACGCGCGGTCGCTGCATTTCCTGGTGCTGGTGTACTTCCTGTTCTTCATCCTGGTGCACGTGACGATGGTGTTGACCACCGAGGCACTGCGGAACCTCAACCACATGTTCGCCTCCCGCGACGACAACAGCTGGATGGGTTTCTGGATCTTCGCCGCGGCCATGGTGCTGACGGCCGTCGCGTGGGTGTGGGCCACCCCGTTCACCATCAAGCACCCGCGGGTCGTTCAGCGGGTCGGGTACGCCCTGGTCGGGCCGTTCCAGCGGGCGCTCGAACGGCTGGACCCCAAGCCGGGCGCCTTCACCGAAAAGGACATCTCGCCGCACCACTGGCGCAACGGCCGCCTCCCCGAGACCGTCGAATACAAAGAGCTCGAGCGCGACGACTTCAAGAACTGGCGGCTGAAGGTCTACGGCCTGGTCGAGCACCCGATGGAGTTCTCGCTCGAGGACTTGATGGCGTTGCCCTACCACGAGCAGATCAGCCAGCACTTCTGCATCCAGGCGTGGTCGGGCGTCGCCAAATGGGGTGGCGTGCAAATGAAGACGATCATGGACATCGTCAAGCCGCTGCCCGAGGCGAAGTGGGCGGTGTTCTATTCGATGGGTCTGGGCGCCACGGGGGGCATCTACTACAACGCCCATCACATCGGTCAGATGGACCACCACATGACGATGCTGGCCTACAACATGAACGACCAGCAGCTGCCGTACATGCACGGCAGGCCGCTGCGGCTGCGCAACGAGCTGCAGCACGGATTCAAATTGGTGAAGTGGATCAAGGGAATCGAATTCGTCGCCGACTACCGCGACATCGGAAGCGGCTATGGCGGCTACAGCGAGGACCACAAGTACTTCGGGCGGCACCAGACCCTGTAGCGGCCGTCGACTCCGCCAAGTCGTTTGTCCAGCCGGTGTTTTGGGTAGCTCCACTGCATCGGCCGGACGGAAGCGACAGCAGAGGAGACGCCCATGAGGCACAGCCCTGTCGATGATGATCGGACCGTTGCCCGCCGCGGCGACGACTCGATGCATGATGCGGCGCAGACGCCCGGATTGGTCGTGGTCTGTGCGGCCGCGCTGGCGTTCGTGGTGTGCGTGGCGAACTTTGCCCTGGGACAGGCTCACGCGGGCGTCGTCGCGGCGATCGTCGCGATGCTCGCGTTCGGGGCGGGCCTGGCGTGGCTTGCGATGGACCGCAGGCGGATTCGCCAGGCGCAGCGCGAATGGGTGATCGGTCACCCGGGCCGATAGGTCCCTACCGCAACGACGCGAGGTTGTTCACGGACTTTTGCATGTCCGATCGCAGCACCCTGGCGACCAGTCCCCCGATCGGCCCGCTGAGCAGGCCGCCTTTGAGGTCGGCGGTGAGGTGAAAGGTCGATCCCGGGTCGTTCGCCGACACGGTCATCTCCACATTGAGCCGGATTCCACCACGGCCGCGGCCTTGCAGCTCAATCGATTTCGGCTCGTCGTACCGGGTGACGGTCCAATGGATGACGTTGCGGAAACCCTTGACCTTCACGCACGACGAGACACAGGTGCCTTCCTCGATCGTGTCGGGAACGGGGCTTCGCCACCCAGCGAAGATCGTCATCCACTCGTCGAACCGGTCCAGGTCCGACGCCAGCTTCCAGGCCGCTTCCGGCTCCACCTTCGAGGACACCGAAACATCTACTCGAGCCAAGGCGTTCCTCCGCTCCTCCCCGATCCCAAGCGCCGCCACCCACGTGGTCAAACGCACAACCGTGGGTGGGTACCCCAACACCGCCGGCGCTATTCGTGGGGCAGCCTCAGGGCCACGCCTGTTCGAGTTGCTGAGCGACGTCGATGATCTGTGCCGCCTGCGACGCCGGCGCGTCGATCTCGGCCGCGACGTACTGCGCGATGAATCGCCGGATCTCGCCGTCCACCCCCGCCAGGATCCGCAGCACCTCGCCGCGGATGGAATTCGACGAGACGTTGACGGTGATGTCGGAAGGCCTCGGCTTGGCGACGTCGACGATCAGCAGCAGCGGTTCGGCCGCGCGCGCGGTCGCTCGCAGGGCGATGTCACCCGAGACCACGAAGCGCTGCTTGTCGAGCCACAGGTCCACGAGCAGGTCGATCGACAGCGGTATGTGGATGACGAAGGTGATGCTGTCGCCCAGCCGGCGGGTGACGCGGGGCTCCTGGATGGAGACATTCGCACTGACTTTGGCGATCTTGCCCGGTCCCTGCGCGATCGGCTCCATGGCGAACTCGCTGCCGGCGATGTCGGCGAACGCGGCGGCGACACGCTCGGGGGTGACGGCGACCTCGAAGAACCTGCGACCGAATTCCTCGTAGGTGACAAAATCGTGATTCGACATAGGCTTATACCGTCTCACGTCACCTGCCCGAACGACCGCTGATCCGCTCGCGTCGCAGGAATTACGCGCCCGTTCCCGTCCCGTCGCACCGGGCCCGCCCGGCCGACGCCCGGCTGGTGATGCGTCCATCCCGCCGGCCTGTGAGGCCCGCCACACGTGGCGGCTTCGATTCGATGCGTCGGCCCCGGGCCTGGGAGGCTTGACCGCGGAGGTGTTTTCAGTCTCATGCCCCAGGAAGTAATCGACCGCCGCCCGGGCCTGGCCAGGGTCGCGGAAGCGCTCATCTGGCTCGGCGGCGGACACGGCCGCGAGGCCGGCGAACGCCACGAGCGGTCCGCCCACGGCGTGGCCGGCGCCGTCGTGATGCTGGGAGCCGCGCTGGCCTGGCTGGTCGCGGCGCTGGCAGTGGGCGGGTCGGCCCGCGCGACGAGCGTTGCCGTCGTGCCGCTGACCGTCGCCTTCGGCCTGCTGGCCGGCGCGGTAACCCGCGCCACCGTGCCGGGCCCCCACCGGAGCCGCCCGGGCCTCGTGGGACGCGCCGCGATGGCGGCCGCGGTCGGCGTCATCGTCGGCGAACTAGCCACGTTGGTGATCCTGTCCGGTTCAATCGACCGGCGCCTCGACGAACGCGCTGCGCGCGCCGCGGAATCGGCGCCCGCGGTCGCGCAGGCATCGGCATCGCTACAGCGCACCGAGGAGGCGCGCGCCGCGCTCGAGCGCGCCGTCACGCAGGCCCGCGATCGGCAGGACAGGGCCCTGGTCGTCGCCCGCTGTGAATATCACCCCACTCCCGGTTGCCCGCAGACCCGGATCACCGGCGTTCGGGCCCCGGACCCGAAACCCGCACTGGCAACGAGCTTCTCAACGACGCCCAGCATGAACTCGACGCCGCGCTGTCCGCGCGGGACAGCCGCGCGCCGGCGTTGGATGCCACGATCTCGCGACAGGAGCAAGACCTGCAGGATGCGCGGCGCGGCGTCATCGCCGACGCCGGCCGGGGCCTGGGCGCACGGTGGGTCGCGATGAATGACCTCGCGTGGAACACCGCGGGGGCCCAAGCCCTGCGTGTGCTGACCGTCGGGGCGTGCGTGCTGCTGTACCTGGCGCCACTGATCCTGGGGTTGTGGCGCGGGCAGACAACTTATGATCGCCACGCCGCCGCGCGCGCGGAGCGCGACCGCGCCGAACTCGACGCGGAGACCGCCATCGCGATCAAGCGGGCCGAGGTCCGCCGCGACGCCGAGATCATGTGGGCCGAGCACCAATTGACCCAGGCCCGGCTCGCCATCGAGGCGCAGACCGAGATCGACCGCGAGCATCAGCGTCGCCGTGTCCTGCAGGCCCTCGAGAGCCCGGTGCACGCGCCGTCGCGGCGGGCCGTCGAACCGGTCGAGGACGGCGGGTATCTGCCGATCGCCGCCGAAGCGGAGGCGGCCAGCCGGGCGATCGCCCAGCGGCCCGCGCCGGAGGCGGGCGACGAGATCGCGCGCCCCGATGAGCGAAACGCGCCGTTGATCCCGTCGCTCCCCGAGGCGACCAGGGCGGCCGCCCGCTGGATCAGGCCGCTGGTACCGCCGTTCGTGGCGCGGGTGATCGACACCACGACCCAGCCGCTACGCACCGCGCGCCACGTGTTCGAAGGGGTGCTCGAAGAGACCGAAGAGATCACGTTCGCGCTCAAGCGAACCCGCACGGTGACCGTCAACTCCGAGGCGTCGAGCGCCGAACTGCCCGCGGGCGAAGGTGGTGCCGAAACGCCGTCTGACCGGGCGGAATTCGTCACCTCATCGCGCTACACACCCGGCGAGGGTCGCCTGCCGGCCGCCGGACACGCACCGGAGTTGGCGACGCGCGGAGCGCCGCGGGATTTGGGTATGTCGGAAGGCCCGCGCCAACTGCCGCCGCCGAAATAGCCTGGCGTTATTGCGGACCGAAGCTAGGCCTTGACCGCTTCGACGAAGTAGCCGCGCGGTATTCCGGGCACGTCGAGCGGGACCACCGGGTGGTCCCAGCGATTCCACTTCGTTCCAGGCTCGGCGACATCGGTGACGTGGGCTGTCCAGCCGTGCCGCTCGACGAGGGACGCCGGTGCGTCAGTACCGAACGTCCATGGCGCACCGAGGCGCCGCATGAATTCCAGGGTGGGCTGCAGGAATTCGGCTTCCAGCAACGTCGCCCCGACCAGGTCATAGAGCACCCGCGAACCCGGCGCGGACAACGCGTCAATTCTGGCGAACAAGGCGTCGACATCCGATGCATCGAGGTACTGCAGCAGACCCTCGACTAGCCACACCGCCGGTGCGGACGACGAAAACCCCTGGGAACGCAGCGCCTTCGGCCAATCGTCGGTCAGATCGATGCCCACCGCAACCCGCTGGCACCGGGGTTGCTCGCCGGCGAGCCGTTCGTCCTTGATGGCGGTCACCCGGGGCTGGTCGACTTCGTAAACGGTGGTGCCCGGCTGCCACGGCAGACGGTATGCGCGGGCGTCCATGCCTGCGGCGAGGATCACGACCTGCGAAATGCCGTCCGATTGAGCCCGCAGCAGGCGCTCATCCCAGAAGCGCGTCCGGATGGCGATCTGCGGTGACGTCGCGCCCGTCTTCGCCACGGCTTGGGCAAGCAATTCGCGCCCCTCGTCGCCGGCGAGCCGTTCTGCGAACGGATCGGTGAACAGTCGGTCCCGGCGCGCGGATTCCTCGGCGCGCATCGCGGCAACCAACAGGCCCGTGTGGGCGACGGCTAATCTGGTGTCTTCCATGTCGCAATCATGAGCACACACGAACGAATGGTCTTGGATATTTGTGCCGCCCGAGCGGGACGTGGCTGGGCAACAGGATGCGCTGCCGCCGGTAGCAGGTCGGCGTCGTCCCGCTGAAAGCCCGGAATTCCCGCACGAAATGGGACTGGTCGAAATACCCTAGGTCGGCGGCGATGCGGGCGCCGGGCGTGCCGTCACCAAGGCGCTTCAGCGCGGCTTGGAAGCGCCGGGCACGGGCAAATTCCTTTGGGGGCAAGCCAACTTCGTCGCGGAACAGGGCGATGAGCCGCTTGGTGGACAGTCCGGTCATGCGGCGGACGTCAGCCAGTCGAATCGAGGGATCGGCCTCGACCGCAGCCATCGCGGCGGCGACGCCGGGATGGCGATGCACCGACGAGCGCGCCTGCGCGAGCATGAACTGCTCCAGCAGACGAAACCTGGCCGGGACGGACGGTGCCTCGATCAGGCGCTCGTGCAAGTCGCGTCCTTGCCGTCCCCAGATCTCACCGACGCCCACGGGTCCATCCGCCAGGTCGCCCAACGGTATGCCCAGAAACGGAAATGCGCCCCCGGGCCGGAAATGGATGGCCACGACGGGCTCGTCGGCAGCGATGTCCGAGACGTAGGGCGTGTTCTGTGATCCCGTGATGAAGGCAGGCAGAACGCTCATCTTGGTGGTGCCGTCGGCGGCATAGAGGTCCAGTTGCTGGCGGTGGCCGACGTCGAAGACGATCGTCACCGCGCCGCGCGGCAGCGCCCGGCTTCGGTAGGTGGCCCCGCGATGGAGCCAATGCCCGAAGAATTCGATATGGTCCGCCAGCTTAGAGCGCGGGCGGTACAGCCGGGGCCCCGAGCCCATCAGCGGACCCGGTTCACATCGCGTTGGACACCGGCCACAGATGACATTCTCGCACTTCGCTCGACGCCCACATCTTTTGGATTCGGTGTGCGCCCGTCAGCGGAACAGGCTTATGCCGTAGTCGGTTTCAAACATCGGTCGACGGGCCGCCCGATTTTTCCGCCAGCGCCTGCTGCCGCGCCCGCGAGCCGGCCAATAGAGCTCGAGCCCGAAGGCGCGACCCGCAGAACGGTCGGGTGCTTCATCGAAAGAGTTATCGAAAGAGTTGTCGAGAGAGTTGGAGACGGCCGGGTTACCCCTCGAAAGCTCGGCCGTCCCAACGTCTTGGTGCCCGCTCAACAGGGCACTGCGGCGGACTCGAACAACCGACCCCATTCGTGCCGCGCCGCGGACTGGGCGTCGGCGAAACTGGGTGTCTGTTGACCGTCGCCGGCCAGGTGCACCAGCGCCCATGCCATCGCGAACACCGGAACCTTGTGCCGCAATGCCGCACTGTGCAATTCGTCCAGGGCGGCCTCCGAGGGGCACCGGCGCAGGCCGATGAGGATGCCCCGCGCGGTGTCGAGGATGCGACCGGAGTGCGGGCCGCACGAAGTCTGGGCGGGAACCCAGTTCGATGTCATGCTGTGGATACCTCCTGCGGCGCCGTCAATGAATCCGCCACTCACGTACCGGACGAGGAATTCGTGTGTGCTACGCATCGTCGCGGCCGCATACCTCAAAAGCGCCCTGTGCCATGATTTGTCGATGGCCTGCGTTCTGCCAGACCGCGGGAGACATTGATATCCGCCCGTGACCCTTTCGGAATCGGCTGCTAACCACGGAATCCGCGACGCGTGGTATCGAAACGGGTTGCGAATCCCGCGATTAGGTCGCTCCCCCGCGCGCGGCCTTAGAGAATCGCCCCGAGCTCCTTGGCCTTGGCGATGTCGTCCCAATCGACGTCGAGCTCCAGCAGGATCTCCTCGGTGTGCTGGCCGTGTTCGGGTGCACGCGCGGGCGCCGGCGGGGTTTCGTCGAATTGCACCGGGGCGGCGACGATCCGGTACTTCTCGCCGTGGTCGTCCACGTTGGTCACCACGTATCCGTTGGGCTCGACCTGCGGGTCGTTGAGGGTCTCCCGCGGCGTCGCCAGGGCGCCCCACACGCCGGGTTCGTCCGCAAGCACACGTTGCCAGTGCGCGAGGTCGTGGCGGGCGAACGCATCCGCGAAGAGTTCGGTCGCCGCGGCCGCGTTGGCGATCAGGTTGCTCGACGGGACAAATCGCTCGTCGTCGGCCAGCTCGGCCAGGCCCATGCGCCGGCAGAAGCCCACCCAAAACTTGTCCGGCTGCAGGAAGACCAGTTGGATCCACCTGCCGTCCTTGGTCTTGTAGCGGTTGACGAGCGGGTTGATGGCCAGCCCCGGCGGGGCGCCCGGAATCCCGTCGATGTCGAAGAAGTCGGCGGCCGAAATGGACGGCGCTATCGACCACATCGCCTGGGCCAGCAGCGAGGAGTCGACGATCGTGGGCTCGCCGGTGCGTTCGCGGTGGAACAGGGCGGCGCAGACACCGCCGGCCAGTGTCGCCCCACCCTGCAGGTCACCGAAACCCGGCCCCTGAACCGCCGGGGTCTCGGTGCCGAACGGTGTGAGCGTGTACGCGACCCCGCCCCGCGCGAGGTACGTCGCGGCGTCGAACCCGCCCCTGTCCCGGTCCGGTCCCCGCACGCCCAGCCCGGTGCCGCGCGCGATGATGATCTTCGGGTTGAACGAGCGGATGTCGTCGACGGTCAGGCGGGCCCGCTCGAGCGCGCCCGGAAGCCAATTGGTCAAGAAGACGTCCGCGCTGGCCAGCAGCCGGCCGAACAGCTCACGGCCGGTCGCCGATTTGATGTCGATCCCGATGCTGCGCTTCCCGCGGTTGCCCAACTCGAGGATGAAGTCGGCGTCGGGGCGGGCGGCTTGCCGGGTGAAACCTCCGACGACCAGCGCGCGGCCCGGGTCGCCCGAGGTGACACCCTCCACCTTGATGACGTCGGCGCCCCAGTCCGACAGGGCCGCACCGGCCGACGGCACGTACGTCCACGACGCCAATTCCACCACCCGCACGCCGCGCAGTACCCCGTCGGACATCGCCAATCCCCTCGCTCGCCGCCATTCCTTGCTATTTTAGATATTCTAGCTAGTCTTGGGCGTAGTGATAGCCCATCCGCAGGTCAGCGCAGTTTTTCCGGGAAGAGATGCGATGGAGCCGGCCGAAGGTCTCGTTTCGCCAACCGCCGCGGTGATCGCGCGCCCCGCCACCGCCCAGACGGGTGACCGGCCCCCTCATCCTCGCCCGGGCCCGCTGCCGTTACACCGAATACCGTTGGGCCCCAATGTGAATCGCGACGTAGCCGGACGGACGAAGGGCGGCCGATGGGCAGAGTAGCGGGCAAGGTGGCCGTCATCAGCGGCGCCGCACGCGGCCAGGGCCGCTCGCACGCGCGGATGCTGGCCGCCGAGGGCGCGGACATCATCGCGGTGGATTTGTGTGCCGACATCGAAACCAACGAATACCCCCTGGCCCGTCCGGAGGACCTCGACGAGACGGCGCGGCTGGTCGAAAAGGAAGGGCAACGCGCGTACACGGCGGTCGCGGACGTTCGCGACCGCGTGGCCTTGTCCGCCGCCATCGATGCCGGCGTCGCCGAGTTCGGGCATCTGGACGTCGTGGTCGCCAACGCGGGCATCTGCCCCCTGACCGCGGGTCTGCCGCCGCAAGCCTTCGCCGACGCGGTGGACGTGGATCTCATCGGCGTGCTGAACCTGGTGCACGCGAGCCTCAAACACCTGCGCTCCGGCGCGTCGATCATCGTCATCGGCTCCAACGCGGCGTTCATGTCATCGATGAATACCAGCGGGATCGACGGTGGCCCCGGCGGGGCCGGGTACGCCTTCGCGAAACTGGCTGCCGCACACTACGTCAACGACTTCGCGTTGGCGCTCGCCCGGTTTTCCATCCGGATGAACGCTGTGCATCCGACGAACGTCAACACCGACATGCTGCACAGCCCACCGATGTATCGCGCCTTCCGGCCCGATCTGGCGGAGCCGACTCGCGAGGATGCCGAGCCGGTGTTCCCGCTCGTGCAGGCGATGCCGGTCCCCTACGTCGAGCCCGAAGACATCAGCGAGGCGGTGCTGTTCCTCGCCTCGGACGCGGCGCGCTACATCACCGGACAGCAGTTGCGCGTCGACGCCGGGGGCTTCCTCAAGGTCAAACCCTGGTCGGGAGCGTGATGACCACCGAACACGATGCACCGCAATCGGTCTCGCAGGGCGTCGAGCGTCGCCTGTACGAATTGATGGTGCTGATGAAGGCGGCCGACGATCGATTGTCCAAGGGCATCGGCACCGGCGAGTTCATGTGCGTGTACTGGCCCTCGCGGGGCCAGGAGGCGATCGCCGCAGCGATGGGCGTGGCGCTGCGGCCCGACGACCAGCTGGTGACGACCTACCGCGGCCTGCACGACCTGATCGGCAAGGGCGTCCAGCTCGAGGAGATCTACGGCGAGATGATGGGCCGCACGGTGGGCGCCGGCCGGGGCAAGGGCGGCACCATGCACATCGCCAATCCCGCCAAGGGCGTGATGCTTTCGACGGGCATCGTCGGCGCCGGGCCACCCGTGGCCGTCGGGCTGGCGATGGCCGCCAAACGCAAGGGCATCGACCGCGTCACGGTGGTCAGCTTCGGCGACGGCGCCACGAACACCGGCTCGTTTCACGAGGCCGCCAACATGGCCGCGCTGTGGGACCTGCCGCTCGTTTTCGTCTGCCAGAACAACCTCTACGCCGAGATGACACCGACATCGGACACCATGAAGCTCGAACACGTCGCCGACCGGGCCGCCGGCTACGGCATGCCGGGCGTGCGCGTCGACGGCAACGACCCGCTCGCGGTGAAAGCGGCGCTCGACGACGCGCTGCGGCGGGCGCGTGACGGAGGCGGCCCCACCTTCATCGAGTGCGTCACGTTCCGCTTCCGCGGCCATTACTTCGGCGACCGGACGCCCTACATCCCCGCCGAACAACTCGAGGCGGCGCTGGCCGCCGACCCGGTGCCCCGGTTCCGCAGCCACCTGGAAGCGACCGGCGTCTGCGATCACGACGATCTCGTCCGCATCGACAGCGACGCGGCGGCCGCGGTGGAGGCGGCCCTGCGGACCGTGCTGGGCGCGAATTACCCGTCGATCGACGAACTCGACCGCGATGTGTACGCCACCCCGATCGCGTTCCCGGTGTAAGCGCATGGACGACAAGGAGATGACCATGCGCGAGGCGCTCAACCTCGCGCTGGACCAGGCGCTCGCGGCCGACGAACGGGTGTTCCTGCTCGGGGAGGACATCGCCGATCCCGGCGCCTCCGGGCCGACGGCGGGCTTGTCGACGAAGTACGGCCACGACCGCGTCCTCGACACGCCGATCTCGGAGGCCGCGATCGTGGGCGCGGCCATCGGCGCGGCGATCGACGGGCTGCTGCCCGTCGCCGAGATCATGATCATGGATTTCATCGGGATCGCCGCCGATCAGCTGATCAACAACGCCGCCAAGCTGAGGTTCATGACCGCCGGGCGCACGTCGGCGCCCATCACCGTCCGCACCCAGGTATATGCCGGATTGGCCACGGGCGCAACGCATTCGCAGAGCCTCGAGGCGTGGTTCATGCACATCCCCGGGATGAAGGTGATCGTGCCCTCCACCCCACGCGACGGCAAGGGGCTGCTGACCGCGGCGATCTTCGACCCCGATCCGTGCCTGTTCGTCGAAACGATTCGGTTGCAGAGCAAGAAGGGCCCCGTCCCCACCGAGCCCGGGTTCTCCATCCCGCTCGGGCAGGCCGACATCAAGCGGCCGGGCACCGACGTCAGCGTGATCGCCTACGGTCGCTGCGTGCACGACGCGCTGAGCGCCGCGCACACGCTGGGCGAGCGGGGTGTCAGCGCCGAGGTGATCGACCTGCGCACCCTGGTGCCGCTCGACGTCGACACCATCGTGGGGTCCGTGCGCCGCACGCGCCGAGCCGTGATCGTCCATGACGCCGTGCAATTCGCGGGCCCCGGGGCGGAGATCGCCGCGATCCTGCACGCACAGCTCTTCGGGGAGCTCGCCGCGCCGGTCGAGCGGGTCGCCGCGCGATTCGTCCCCAACCCGGCCGCGGCGGCGCTCGAGGCCCAGGTGTATCCGTCGCCGGCGCGGATCGTCGAAGCGGCCCTGCGCACCTGCGAGAGGGCGAAGGCGCATGGCTGACTTCATCATTCGCATCCCCCGGGTCTCGGTGGCGGTCTCGGAGGCCGAACTGACCGGGCTGCTCGTCGGCGCCGGCGAACACGTCGAGGCGGGCACGCCGATCTACGTCATCGCCACCGAGAAGGTCGAGCAGGAGATCGAAGCGGGGGCGACGGGGACCGTGCGGTGGACGGGCCAGGTCGGGACCACCTACGACATCGGCGCCGAAATCGGCGTCATCTCGTCATAACGAAGAAAGGTATCCCATGGATCTCAACGAGACCCGCGAGAGAATCATCTACGAAAAGGACGGCCCCATCGCCCGCGTCACCCTGAACTGGCCGGAGAAGGCCAACGCGCAGGACCAGAAGCTGGCCGAGGAGGTCGACGCGGCGCTGGCCGACGCCGACCGCGACTACGACATCAAGGTGCTCATCCTCAAGGCCAATGGCAAGGGCTTCTGCTCGGGCCACGCGATCGGCAACAACGCCGTCGACTACCCGTCGTTCGTCGAGAACGCGATGGTCACCGGCCATCCGTGGAAAGCCCAGAGCGACTTGTTCGTCAAGCCGACATTGAACCTGTGGGAATTCTCCAAACCCACCATCGCCCAGGTGCACGGCTACTGCGTGGGCGGCGGCACGCACATGGGCCTGACCACCGACATCGTCATCGCCTCCGAGGACGCCTACTTCTCCTACCCGCCGCTGCAGGGGTTCGGCATGCCGTCGGGCGAATGTTCCATCGAGCCATGGGTTTTCATGAACTGGCGGCGCGCCGCCTACTACCTGTTCACCGCCGAGGTGATCGACGCCAGGAAGGCGCTGGAAGTCGGCCTCGTCAACGAGGTGGTCAAGCGTGAGGACCTCGACGACCGGGTCGACGCGATCGCCCGCCACATCGCCCAGGCGCCGCTGACGACGCTGATGCTCACCAAGGCCAACCTCAAACGGGCCTGGGAGCTGATGGGCATGCGGGTGCACTGGCAGAGCTCCAACGACCTCGTCGCGCTCGCCTCGATCAGCAAGGACGTGCAGCAGCTGATTCAGACCGTCTTCAAGGACAAGGTGTTGCCCTCCGAGCACGCCCGCCGCCAGGCCGCCGCGGCCGCCCAGACCGACGGCGCCGCAACCACTTAAGGGTTGCCGGTGAACATCGCCGACCACGCCCGCAGTGCCGCCCAGTCGCCGGCACTCATCGTCGCGGACGGTGACGCGATCTCGTACGCCCAGCTGCATGCCCGCAGCCGGCGGGTCGCCGCGCTGCTGCACGACGCCGGCCTGCGTCGCGGCGACGGCATCGCGCTGGTTCTGCCGAACAGAGCCGAATTCCTCGAAATCGCCTGGGGCGCTCAGCTTTCCGGCCTCTACTACACCCCCGTCAACACCCATTTCATCCCCGACGAGGTCGCCTACGTCATCGACGACTCCGACGCGAAAGCGGTCTTTGTCGACGCCTCGATGCCCGAACTGGCCGCACACCTCCGTTCCGCCAATGCCGCGCCGATCACCCACATCGCCGTCGGGGGGTCGATGGCCGGCTGGCAGTCGTATGAGGACGCGCTGGCCTCGGCCGGCGAAGCGCCGCCGGTGTCGGACGGCTCGGAGATGCTGTATTCGTCGGGCACCACGGGGCGCCCCAAGGCGGTGCGGCGGCCGCTGCCCGAGGACGGCAACGGGTCCTGGGCGCAGGCGGTGCTGGAGCTGGCGCTGATCCACAAATACGGGATGAGCCCCTCGAGTGTGTACCTGTCCCCCGCGCCGCTGTATCACGCGGCCGGA
Source organism: Mycobacterium paraintracellulare (assembly GCF_000276825.1). Taxonomy (NCBI): domain Bacteria; kingdom Bacillati; phylum Actinomycetota; class Actinomycetes; order Mycobacteriales; family Mycobacteriaceae; genus Mycobacterium; species Mycobacterium paraintracellulare. The sequence continues at coordinate 2,782,022 of NC_016948.1, forward strand.
GTGAACTACACCATGGCGGCCAACCGCGTCGGCGCCGCATCGATCCTGCTGCGCAGGTTCGACGCCGAGACCGTGCTGCGGCTGATCGAGGAGCACCGGGTGACCCAGGCCCAGTTCGTGCCGACGATGTTCGTGCGCATGCTCAAGCTGCCCGCGAAAGTCCGGGACAGGTACGACGTTTCGAGCCTGCGGTGCGTCATCCACGCCGCCGCGCCCTGTCCCGTCGACGTCAAACGCCGCATGATGGAGTGGTTCGGACCGATCATCCACGAATACTACGGAGGGACCGAAGGATTCGCCGGAACGACGATCGGGCCACGGGAATGGCTCGCCCACCCCGGCTCGGTGGGCATCCCGATGGCCCCGGTGCACGTGCTCGACGAGGACGGGCGGGAGCTCCCCGTCGGCGAATCGGGCGAGCTGTATTTCGAAGGTGGACCGGACTTCGCGTACTTCAAGGACCCCGCCAAGACCGCGTCGGTGTGCAACGACCGCGGCTGGCGCTCGCTCGGCGACATGGGATACGTCGACCGAGACGGCTACCTGTACCTCACCGACCGGTCGACGTTCACGATCGTCTCCGGCGGGGTCAACATCTACCCGCAAGAGGCGGAGAACCTGCTCGTCATGCATCCGAAGCTGGTCGACGCGGCCGTGTTCGGGGTCCCCAACGAGGAATTCGGCGAAGAGGTCAAGGCCGTCGTGCAGCCCGCCGACGGCGTGGTCGCGGGACCGGAGCTCGAAGCCGAACTCATCGACTACTGCCGGGCCCGCCTGGCCGGCTACAAGTGCCCGCGCAGCGTGGAATTCGACGCGGAGCTGCCGCGGGACCCGAACGGAAAGCTCTACAAGAGGCGCATCCGCGAACGGTACTGGCAGGGACGGGTATCGCGGATCGTGTGAACGAGGATGGCTATGAACGCTAGGAACGTACCGTGGGCGGTTCGGACCGCCGATCGGATCCCCAAACAGCGCTACTACGACCCCGAGTTCTACGCGCTGGAAGCCGAGATGTTGTGGCCCCGCATGTGGCAAATGGCGTGCCGGCTCGAGGAGATCCCCAAGCCCGGCGACTTCGTCGAATACGAAATCCTCGACCAGTCCGTCATCGTGGCGCGGGTGGACAACCACACCGTGCGCGCGTATCACAACGCCTGCCGGCATCGCGGCGTGAAGCTGGTGGAGGGCAACGGGAATCGGCGCACCTTCGTGTGCCCGTTCCACGGCTGGTGCTGGGGCCTCGACGGCCACAACACGTTCGTGCTGCGTCCCGAAGCGTTCGCCGAGGAAAACCTGAGCGCCGACGACCTTCGGCTGGTGGCGGTGCGATGCGAGCTCTGGGGCGGTTGCGCGTGGATCAACCTCGACGACGACGCGCCGGCGCTGCGGGACTGGATGGAGCCGTTCGCGTCGGTCTACGACGCCTGGCAGGTCGACTCGCTGCGCGTCGAGTGGTGGCAATCGTGCCGGCTGCCCGTGAACTGGAAGCTGGCCGCGGCGGCGTTCATGGAGGGCTATCACGTCCCGCAGACCCATCCTCAGTTGCTGCCGTCCGCGCAGCCGGGTGAAGTCGCCGCGACGGTGCACCCGGTCGTCGCGAGCAGCCTGTATTTCATGCGCACCCTCGGCGACGGCATGGGCGGGATGACGCACGAAAACGACATCCGGATCGCCGAGGGCCTGCAGAACATCGAGCTGCCGCCCGACCCGGCGGCGGCAATGGCCGCGTGGCGCAGCGCCCTCAACGACGCCGTCGTCGCCTGGCATCGCGCGCGCGGCAGCGGCATGCCCGACCTCAATGAGCTGGTCCGCCGCGGCATCACCGACGCGATCGGGTTCGCCTTCCCGCACTACTTCATCCTGCCGACCTACAGCAGCGCGTCGTCGTACCGGATCCGGCCGCTGGGACCCGAGGACACCTTGTTCGAGATCTGGTCCCTCACCCGGTTTCCCAACGACGCATCGGCGGGTAAACCGACGCCCCCGGTACCGATGGCGCCCGACGACCCGCGCTGGCCGCCGATTCCCGCCCAGGACTTCTCCAACCTGCCGAGGCAACAAAAGGGGCTGCATTCCAAGGGCTTTGACTTCATGCGGCTGTCCAACCAGATCGAAGGATTGATCTCCAACTTCGAGCGTGTCATCGACGGCTTCCTGGCCGGGCTGCCGTACGACGCGCTGGTGCCCGCGATCCAGAAGACCAACACGACCATCGACGTGCCGATCGCCGATCTCGGCTTCACGACGAGCCCCGTGGAGGCGCGATGAGCCCGCAGTGGGACCGCTCCGTGGACCTGCTCATCGCGGGCAGCGGCGGGGGCGGCATGGTCGCCGGCCTGGCCGCCCTGGACTGCGGGCTCGAACCCCTCATCATCGAAAAGCAGTCACTGGTCGGCGGTTCGACGGGGCTGTCCGGCGGCATCGTCTGGCTGCCGAACAACCCGTTGATGCGGGCCGACGGCATCGCCGACTCGCACGAGGACGGGCTGGCCTACCTGGCCGACGTGGTCGGCGACATCGGCGCGGCGTCCTCGCCCGAGCGGCGCGAAACGTTCCTGCGGGCCGGCCACGAGATGATCAACTTCCTCACCCGCAAGGGTGTGCGACTGATCCGATGTGCGGGCTGGAGCGACTACTACCCGAACCACAAGGGCGGCAACGCGTCCGGCCGCGCGGTCGAGGGCATCCCTTTCGACGCCGCACAGTTGGGTGATTGGCGCGACAAGGTGCAGCCGCCGCTGGCCAAGAATTACGGATACGTGGTGCTGACCAACGAATTGCGGTCGGTTCAATACTTCAACCGCTCACCGCGCGCCTTCGCCGTGGCGGCCCGGGTGTTCCTGCGCACCGCGGCCGCGCGTGCCCGCCGGCGCCAGATCCTCACCAACGGCGCATCGCTGATCGGTCAAATGCTCAAGGCGCTGACGGATCTCAGCGACGGGCACCCCCCGTTGTGGACCAACGCCGCGATGGCCGACCTGGTCGTCGAGGACGGCCGTGTGGTGGGCGCGCGCATCGTGCGCGACGGCACGCCGTTGCACGTCGAGGCGCGCAAGGGAGTCCTGCTGGCCGCGGGCGGATTCGGCCACAACAAGGAGATGCGCCGCCGCTACAGCGGCGACCAGCCCAACGAAGGGCAGTGGTCGATCGCCAACGCCGGGGACACCGGTGAGGCGCTCGAGGCGGCGATGCGTTTGGGCGCCAAGACCGATCTGCTCGACGAGGCCTGGTGGCTGCCTTCGGTTTTCATCGCCAACGGCGGCGCGGTCGCCGCCTCGCTGGGCTCGGGCCGCCAGCGACCCGGCGCCATCTACGTCGACCCGAGCGGCCGCAGGTTCTGCAACGAGTCGAACTCCTACGTCGAGGTCGGCAAAGCGATGTACGCCAACAAGGCCGTGCCCTGCTGGATGATCTTCGACGAGGGATACGTCCGCAGATACGTCACCAGCGCCAACCCGCTCAAGCGCAACCAGCCGTTGCCGCCGGAACTGATCGAGTCCGGCGCCGTGAAGCGCGCGCCGACCATCGCGGAGCTGGCCGGCGAAATCGGCCTTCCCGCCGACGAATTGGCCCGCACGATCCAGCGGTTCAACCGGTACGCGACCAAGGGGCTGGACCCGGACTTCGGCCGCGGCCAATCGGCCTACAACGACTGCCTCGGCGATCCGGGGTATCGGCCGAACGCCGCGATCGGGCCGCTCGACACCGCGCCGTACTACGCGACCCGCGTACTCCCGTCCGACGTCGGGACCTGCGGGGGCGTGATCACCAACGAACACGCACAAGTCCTCGACCAACGGGATCGGGTGATCGAGGGCTTGTATGCCACCGGCAACACCACGGCCACGGTGATGGGGCGGACCTATCCGGGTGCCGGGGCGAGCATCGCCAGCTCGATGGTGTTCGGGTACGTCGCCGCCCGCCACGCCGCCGGCAAGTAACGGCGAAAGGACCCGTCAGGCGGGCATTTCCGCCGAACGTGACACTGTCGCCACGCTCGACGCCGAACGTGACACTGCCGTCACGTTGGCGGGGACTCGTTTTCGCCGCGGTCGACGAATTCGCGGGGCTTCATGCCCGACCGCATGAGCTCGGCGCGCCGCGCCTGCACATCGGAGGCGGCGCCGACCATGTTCGTCAGGATGTGGCTGACTTGCAGGTGCACCCGCATGCCCATCAATTCCCAGGCGCGCTTGACGTTGTTCTTGACCGCCATCAGTGTGGTCAGCGGGATTTGGGCGATCCTGCGCGCCATCTCCTCGACGGTGTCCTCGAGCTGATCGCGTGGCACCACCCGATTGAGCAGACCCCAGTCCAGGGCCTGCTGCGCGGACAGGGTCGGCGCCAGCAGCAGCCAGTCCATGGTGCGGTGCCAGTTCATCAGCAGCCACGGCTCGATCATGGTGTGCCCGCCGGGCTCGCCGAGGCTTTGGGCAAGGGGCATCTGGAAATACGCGTCCTCGGACGCCACGCAGAAGTCGGTGAGCAACCCGAGATAGATGCCCCCGCCCATGCAATAGCCATGGATCTGCGAGATGGTCGGCTTGGGAAATTCCCATAGGTACAACGTCGGCCACAGGAACAGGTCGGCGGTGCCCTTGTAGAGATCCTCGAACGTCTCGCCGAAATCCGGATACGGGTTTTCGTCGGGGCCCCAACGGGCCACGTGCCCACCGCAGAATCCCTTGCCGTTGGCTTTGAGGATGACGACCTTGATGTCCTTGTCGCGGTCGGCCTCGTGCAGGCAGTCGTCCACCTCGGTGACCAGGATCGCGTCTTTGGTGTTGGCCTTGTCCGCCCGGTTCAGGATGATCCGCGCAATCGGCGGTTCGCGTTCATAGATGACCGCTTCGAGCTCGCGACGCTCCATGGTCGGACCATACCCTCCCGCGCCCCGCGCGCCGCTGATTTGACGGTTGCGCGATCGCGACGCGAGGAGTGAGCTGTACTGGGGCGCAGTGACGACGGATGGGGCTGGTATGGCGACTCCTCTCGACCGGGTGCAACAGCTGGATCTGGTGGCCCGGCTCAAATCCGCCTATCCCGAACTTCCGGACGCTCCCACACCGGATCTCATCGACCACGAGCGATTCGCCGCCTATGTCAAGACCCCGCACGACGTCGGCGGCGAGCCGGACGCCCCGATCGAGTACGAGAACAAGCAGTACGAGATCTGGGAGCACAACACGTATGTCCTGTGCGAGGTGCTCGGCTGGCGTGGGATCTGGCTGTCCGAGGAACGGCGCCGGATGGGCAACGTCGATCTCGGCCGCACCATCTATCTCGGCCTGCCCTATTACGGGCGCTGGCTGCTGGCGGTGGCACGCGTACTCACCGAAAAGCACCACATCGGGTTGAGCGAATTGGCCGAACGCATGGCCGAAGTCAAGGCACGCTACGCCGACGGCCTGCGCGGAAAGCCCTTGGCGGCGACGCCGAAGTTCGAGGGCGATCCCGCACCCGTCCACCGCAACCGCCACCACGTCCATGCCGTGGGCAAGGGCGACCCCCAGGTGTATGCCGGGCAGGCCGGCGCACCGAAGTTCAGCGTCGGCGACAGGGTCGTGGTGCGCGATCTCCCCGTGCTGCTCTACACCCGCACCCAGGAGTATGTGCGCGGCGCGACGGGCGAGATCGCGGTCGTGTCCTACGAAAGCCCCGCCGCCGAGGACGAGACGTGGGACGGCCCGGACCAACGGCCCGAGTGGTTCTACATCGTCCGGTTCAACCTCTCCCAGTTGTGGCACGGCTACACCGGGCCCGGCAACGACACCCTGCAGACCGAGATCCCGGAACGGTGGCTCGAATCGGCCTAGCCACGGCTGCGGCTTCGGAAGAAAGGACCACGAATGAGCGCCGACGAACACGATCACGAGCGCACCGCAGCGCCCATGGTGGACGAGATCACCGACTTCGAAGTCCTCGAGATCGCGCTGCGCGAATTGTGCATCGAGAAGGGCCTTTTCACCGCGGAGGAGCATCGACGCTTCACCGAGTTCGCCGAACAGATCGGCCCCACCCCCGCGGCGCACCTGGTGGCGCGGGCCTGGCTCGACGCCGACTACAAGGAGCTGGTCCGTTCGGACCCGCTCGCCGCAAGCAAGGAGGTGGGGGTCGACTGGCTGGAACCGACCGGCTTCGGGACGCCCAGCGACTTCACGGCTCTGCACGTCCTCGAGGACACCCCGACGCTGCACCACGTGATCGTCTGCACGCTGTGTTCGTGCTATCCGCGGCCGATTCTGGGCAACTCCCCCGAGTGGTACCGGACGCCCAACTATCGCCGCCGCATCGTCCGCTGGCCACGCCAGGTGCTCGCGGAGTTCGGCCTGATCCTGCCGGAGGACGTCGAGATCCGGGTGGAGGACTCCAACCAGAAGCACCGTTTCATGGTGCTGCCCGTCCGCCCCGACGGAACGCAGGGGTGGACCGAGGAGCAACTCGCCGAGATCGTCACGCGCGACTGCCTGATCGGTGTCGCGCTGCCCAAGCCGGGCGTGACGACCAACGCCGTCACCCGGACCCGCGCCGCCGTCCATCCCGCAGCGCCCTGAGCTTCCGATGAGCACCGCGCACACCCCACGTCCCATCGAGGACTCTACCGTCGCACCGCTGACGAAAATCGTTGCGCGCAACCAGGTCTGGAGTCGCATGGCGGCGAAGTACGGGGTCGACAACCCGGTGCCGCCCTGGCAGACGAGTCTCGACGGCATTTGTGATGCGATCGACCAAAGCCGTTGCGGCGCAGAGGCCCTCGGGTTCATCGAGCGGCGGGAGGATGAGGACACGCTGTCGGCGACCGTCTACGCCGAACTGCCCTACCCGGAGAACCGGCTGGTTGCCCTGGCCCACTCGCTCGTCGCGCGCGGCGTCATCGACGAATCCGAACTCGAGGCGAGGCTGGCCGCCGTGCGCGCCAGGCTGGAATCCTGAGCGACGTCATCGCAAATAGTGAGTTGCAGCACAACAGCGCGTGTTTTTCGCTGCTGATGAGAGGCTTCGGTCGGCGATGCGCTACGCTGGCGGCAACGTTGGCTTCACAACACTGCATGCCAACACCGTCGTGGAACGCTTCCTCATCCCACTGGTGCCAGCGATGAAGATCGCGCTTGACACCTCGATGACCGTGCATCGCGCACTAGCTGGTCTCGCGGCGATCGATTTTGCCACCCGGCAATCTCGCCACCTTCGTGCCGATGCCCGCGTGACCTCCTTGTCTCCGGCGCGGCACCACCGATGCCTGAAAGGCACCGAAAAGTGACTACCGACAAGACTTTCGCCGATCTCGGCGTGGGCAAACACATCGTCAGTGCGCTCGCAGCGCGCGGCATAACACACCCATTCCCGATTCAGGTGGAAGCCCTGCCCGACACACTCGCCGGCCGAGATGTCCTCGGCCGCGGGAAAACCGGCAGCGGAAAGACCCTCGCATTCTCGATTCCCCTCGTCAGCCGCCTCTCCCGCGGAAACCGGCGCCCCGCACGGCCCTCGGGGTTGGTGCTCGCACCCACCCGCGAGCTCGCGACGCAGATCACCGCGACGCTCGAGCCGTTGGCGGCTGCGTGTGGCCTGAGGGTCACCACGATCTTCGGCGGCGTCTCGCAGACCCGTCAGGTGTCCGCGCTCAAATCCGGCGTCGACATCGTCGTCGCCTGCCCCGGCCGCCTCGAGGACCTGATGAAGCAGCGTCTGATCAGCCTCGACGCGATCGAGATCACCGTGATCGACGAGGCGGATCACATGGCCGATCTCGGTTTTCTGCCCGGCGTCACGCGGATCCTGGCCGCGACGCCGAATGGTGGCCAGCGCCTGTTGTTTTCGGCGACCCTGGACAACGGCGTCGACAAGCTCGTCACCCGGTTCCTCCGCGACGCGGTCTCGCACTCCGTCGACGAGGCCAACTCCCCGGTATCCGAGATGACACACCACGTGTTCCACGTCGACAGTGCGCAGGCCAAAAAGGAACTGGTGCACCGGCTCGCCTCCGGCGCCGGACGCCGGATCCTGTTCATGCGCACCAAGCACCAAGCGCGAAAGCTCGCCAAGCAGCTCACCGAATCTGGCATTCCCTCAGTCGACTTGCACGGCAACCTGTCTCAGCCGGCTCGGGAGCGCAACCTGGCGAGGTTCGCCGCGGGCAGCGCCCGGGTGCTGGTGGCGACCGATATCGCCGCGCGTGGTGTACACGTCGACGAGGTCGAGCTTGTCGTGCACATCGATCCGCCCAGCGAGCACAAGTCCTACCTGCACCGGTCCGGGCGCACCGCGCGGGCCGGGAGCGCCGGTGACGTCGTCACGGTGGTGCTGCCCGAGCAGCGCCAAGACACCCGGGAGTTGCTGCGCAAGGCCGGCATCACAGTCGCTCCCCAGCAGGTGACCGCGATGTCGGAGGCGGTGCAGGCGCTCGTGGGTGAGGTTGCGCCCTATCAGGCCCCGGTGCCCGCCAATGTTCCCGCGCGCCAGCATCGGCAGAACACCGGCGGTAACCGGCGTCGGCGGACCAACACCCGGTCACCCAAGACCAGTTCCCCCGCCGAAGCGGCGACATCGCACCACGGCGCCACCGCGACGCGTCGGCTGGATCGTCGCCGTTCGAGCCGCCCACAAGGAAGCACCAGATAGTCGAGGTCCGGAACGGGTCAGCGGCGCGCCAGCAGCCAGGCCTGGCCCGCTCCCTCGCCGGCGGCGATCGGGGTCAGTTCGGCGAACGCGGCGGTGAGCTCGCCGGGCGCCGCGCGAAACGGCCCCGCGGACGCCCCCACCTCGCTGAGCGCGGCGATCGCCAGCAGCCCGCCGGGCGCCAGGCGTTCGATGATCGCACGGTCGAGACGGCGGTCCCGGAACTTGCAGCAGAGGATGACATCGGCGGGCGCGCCCGCCGGCAGACCGTTGTCGAGATCGACGACGTCGAAGCGACAGCGGTCGGCCACCGCGGCACGCCGGGCCAACTCCCGCGCGTGGGCGACCGCCACCGCGGAGATGTCCAGCCCCAGCACGTGCAGGCCCCGCAACGCCAGCCAGGCCGACCCGGTTCCCTGCCCGCAGGCCAGGTCGAGCGCCGTGCCGGCGGTGGGAAACTCCCGCGCGTGGCCCGCGAAAACACCGGGCGGCCCAACCGAATCCAGCGACGGCGGCGCCTTCGCGGCGTACCGTTCGTCCCAGCGTTGCCGGTCCGATTCGCCCATACGCGACACTCTAGGACCCGGCGTCTTCTGGACAGTTGTCTGCTAGCGGCATCGCGCGGTGGAGACGACCGCGATGAACGGAAGTTGTTGGTGGCGCGGCGCCTTCCTAGACTGGACGGGTGTCCAACGAGGCGTCGTTCCAGGCCGTTGCCGCTAAAGCCGCCGCCGGGGCCGCCCGCAGGTCGGATCGCCGGCCGGGCCAGACGATTCGCAAAGTCCTCGATGCCGGGCTCGAGGAGCTGCGGGAAACGTCGTACGCGAACCTGACGATGCGCGCCGTGGCGACTCGTGCCGGGGTGTCCCCGGCCAGCGCCTACACCTACTTCCCGTCGAAAAGCGCGCTGGTCGCGGCGGTGTACCTGCGCTTCCTGCGCGACCTGCCGCTGCACACCGACGTCAACGAGACGACCAAGACCCGGGTCAGCGCGACCCTGCGGGATATGGCGGTGGTGGTCGCCGACGAGCCGGAGCTGACCGCCGCGTGCGGCGCGGCCCTGATGGCCGACGATCCGGCGGTCACGCCGCTGCGCGAACAGATCGGCGAGGAGGTGTCCAGGCGCATCGGCGCCGCGTTGGGGCCGGGTTGGCCGCGTGCGGTGAAGTCCACGCTGCAGATGACCTTCTCCGGTGCGCTGATGACGGCCCGGTTCATCAGTTTCGCCGAGATCGCCGGCCAACTCGACGAGGCCGTCAACCTCATCCTGGGCGCCTCGGTGGCGTGAAGACCCCTGCGGCCCAGGCGTATTCGCTCGGCGCGCCGCCTACCTACCCGGTGGCGGCGAGGTTTCGGGAGGGGCTCCCCGCCCGCAGGAACCGACCGAATCGTTCCTTGCCCAGCGCCGGCGTGGCCTTGCCGGCGGCGAACGCGAGTTTCCCGGACACCAGCACGGCCGTGACCGTCTCGTCGTTGCGGTTGACCATCCGCGACAGCCCGCCGTAGGACTCGACCGGATGCTCGGCGTAGCGGTCGAGGGACTCGTCGAGCTTGTCGGGGTCGATGACGACGATGTCGGCGCGGTCACCCTCGCGCAGCGTCCCGGCGTCGATGCCGTACCACTCCCCGAGCTCGCCGGTCAGCCGGTGCACGGCGCGCTCCATCGAGATGAACGGCCTGCCGGACTTTTCGGCGTCGCGCGCGTGCCGCAGCAGCCGCAGTCCGGAGTTGTAGAACGCCATGTTGCGCAGATGCGCGCCCGCGTCGGAGAACCCCATCTGGATGGTCGGGCTCTGGGCCATCTTCTTGAGGACTTCGGGTCGGTGGTTGGAGATCGTGGTGCGCCAGCGCAGCTTTTCGCCGTGTTCGACGACCAAGTCGAGGAAGGCGTCGACCGGGTGCACGCCGCCACGCTCCACGCCGACCTGCCCGAATGATTTGCCGATGACGGACTCGTCTGGGCAGGCCACGATTTCGGCATCGAAGAAGTCGCGGTGCCAGACCCGGGGCCCGTATTTGCTGTCGTAGTCCTTGCGGAACCTGCGCCGATACTCCTCGTCACGCATGAGCTGATTGCGTTCGATCTCGGTCTGCAGGTGCAGCGCCGCGGCGCCGGAGCCGAACTCCTCGAACACCACCAACGAAATCCCGTCGGCGTAGACCTCGAACGGCACCGGCAGATGCTGCCAGCGGAAGTCGCCGCCGAGGGCGTTGACGACGCGGGCGAGGCGGTCCATGACGTGAATGACGAACGGGATGGCCTTGATGTCGGCCGCCGACAACAGGCTGGTCTTCAGGCGGCGCCGGCGGATCCCGAGCGACGTCAGCAGCTGCGAGACCACCGACAGCGGGTTCTTGATGTCGGGGCCGGACTGCAGGATCTTGTCGCGCCGCCGCAGGATCGCGTTCAGGCGGCGCAGCTCGCGCGGGGACGCGTACGTCGACGGCAGCGTGCGCGATCTGCAGACCTCGCCGTCGAGCTTGTCGAACAGCAGTTGCTGCGAAGACATCCCGACGAACCCCTCATCGAGCGCGTCGTTCAGCATCGATTCCATGCGGGCGAGTTCCGCGGCGGACGGCCGCACGTCCTTGCGCGTCGCCCGATCCAGGCCCATCGTCGCGGCGCGCAGATCCGAGTGCCCGATGAAGGCCGCGAGGTTCGGACCGAGGTTGAGGCGTTCGAGTTCGGCCACGTATTCGGTGGGATTGGTCCACGAGCGCGCCGCGTCGAGGTGCTCGATGACATAGCGCCGGGGAATCGCTTCGACCCGGCCGAAGATGTCACCGGCATCGACGCTGTCCAGGTAAACGGTGGACAGCGAACACGATCCCAGCATCACGGTCGTCACGCCGTGCCGCAGCGATTCGGAAAGCTCTGGCGCACAAAGGATTTCGATGTCATAGTGAGTGTGGATGTCGATGATGCCAGGGATCACCCACTGGCCCGTCGCGTCGATGACGTCGGCGCCGGCCGTGTCGAGCCCCTTGGCGATGGCAACGACGCGGCCGTCACGCACACCGATGTCCCGCACCGCCGAGGGTCCTCCAGTCCCGTCGAACCAGCGCCCGTTGGTGATCACGGTGTCGTACTGCATCGGTCGGCCTCCCTCTGCCAGGCGCCCTGCCTGCTGGATCCGCAGTGATCATACATACCGGGCATAGTGTCTGGCCTCGTTATCGGCGCGCCACGCGCCGATTAGCCAGCAACGACAGTGCGGCGGCGGACGCTATGATCCAGCTGTGGGGATCACCGCCTACCGGTTTGCCGTTCGGTAAATCATGCGCAGCCACGGTTGGGCAGGAAATACGCCGGCTTCCGACGCGGAGGCGATCGAGCGCATCCTCGACGCCGCCGACAAGATCATCGACGAACGCGGTTCAGCGCTGCGGATCGCCGATGTCGCCCGGGCGCTGGGCGTCACCCGCCAGACCGTCTACCGATACTTCCCCGGAACCCAGGCGCTGTTGGTGGCGTCCGCGATGCGTTCGGCCGACGGCTTCCTCGATCGCATGGCGGCGCACCTCGACGGCGTCACCGACCCCGTCGTGGCCATCACCGAGGGAATGGCTTTCGCCATCGAGGAGCTGGCCTCGGACAATCAGGTCGAATTCGTCCTCAACCAGCGCCATCGCGGTGGCCAGAAGGTCTCGATCATCTCCGATACCGCGTTGGCATTCGGTCGGTCGATGCTGCATCGCTACGACATCGATTGGGAGCATTACGGTTTCGACGAGGCGGGCCTGGACGAGCTGAACGAGTTCTCGCTGCGGGTCCTGCATTCCTTTCTCGCCGACCCGGGCAGGCCGCCCCGCAGCGGCGCCGATCTGCGGCGCTATCTCACCCGCTGGATCGGGCCGGCGATCGCCTACCCGCAGCTGGTCCGCACGATGGATGCGCTGGGCACCGCCGAGCCGCCGCGAACGCGCCGGCGCTCGTCGAAGGCGTCCTGACCGGGACGGTCGAAGTCGGCCGCGTACCGGACCCGCCGGGGCACCGGCGGTCGGTGACCATACGTTTCCATCGATATGTCCGGCCGGCCGGCCGGTTGATCTGGTCGTGGAGTTCGGCGATCCTCGACGAGTCGACGTCGACGACAACCCGATCAAGGAGCCGCAATGGTGGGCTTGGGACAAATCGCACTCGATAGCGCGCCTGTGTTCGGCGGCGTGATGCTCGCGGTCGCGGCCGGGCAGTTCAAGGGTCCCGACTATCGAGGAATGATCAAACAGGACATGGACCTGCTGGACCGATTACCCCCGGACGCCACCGACCGGCGTGCCGATCTGCAGCGGACCATCGACGCCCGCATCGACGACATGGTCGAGGCCGCCGACCGCAGCCGCGCGTTGCGCCGGGCCGCACTGTCCTACCAGGGCAACTGGCGAGACGTGGTGCTGCTGCTCTGCGCGGTGTTGTTCACGATCGTCTGGTGGAACGTGAGCCATGCCAGAAGCAGCTGGCTGCCCATGTTCATTCTGTTGATCGTCCTGTCGTCGGTCGCCGCCGCCTACGCGTTCCGCGGGGTGCTGCATGCCGCGAGTGCGTTCGTCCGTAAACGACGCGGCCGGCCGGATTAGGCGGCAGGCGGCGGCTTTTCGTCGCTCGGTGCCGCCGCTCATCGCGCCTTCGTCGCGGCGCCGACCATCGTGTGCACCTCTGCCACCGACCACGGTCCGGACTCATGGTGATCGCGATAACCGAGCACGCGCGGCGTCTGGCGGTCGAAGCTGCCGACGAAACCGCCTGCGGCGACGAGGATCTGGCCCGTCACCTCACGCGCCAAGTCGCTGGCGAGATAGGCGTAGAGCGGGGCGACGAACTCGGGCGGGGCGCTGTCGAGCGAGGCCCGCATGGTCATCTCGTCGAGCAGCCCGCGGCGGTGCAGATCTTCGATATGTCTTTCGTATTCGAGCCCCGTGGACAGCCGTGTGCGGGCGCCGGGACACACCACGTTGGCCCGCACGCCGTGGGGCTTCAGTTCGGCGGCGATGGCCATCGTCAGGGAGTTGACGGCGCCTTTACCCGCGGGGTAGCCGGTCCCGCCATAGTCGCCCAGAAAGGCCACCGAACTGGTGTTGATGATGGCGCCGTGCCCCTGCGCGGCCATGACCGGGGCGGCGGCCCGGCACGTGTGAAACGCCGTGCCCAGGTGCGCGCCGATCAGCCGCTCGAACTCGGCCCCCGAGATGTTCAGGATAGAGGAGCCCGGCGGCTCGGCGATTCCGGCGCAATTGATCAGCGTGTCCAGTCGCCCGAACACGCTGACGCATTCGTCGATGAGCGTTTGGGCCACCCGCTCGTCGTTCGCGGCGCCCACCACCGCGGTGGCCCGCCCGCCCGCCGCGCTGATCGCGGCGACCGTCTCCTCCACCGCGTGCCGGTCACGCCCGTTGACCACCACACCGGCGCCCAGGCCGCCCAGCAGTTCGGCGACCGCACGCCCGATGCCGCGACTGCCACCGGACACCGCCACCCCGCGCCCTTCCAGCAGGGCGTGCGCGCCGGATCCAGTCACCGACGGCTCCGGGAGAAAGACGTCCCGAGCTCGGCGTAAAGCATTGCGCGCGAAAGGCTCTCGTTATCGGTGCGAGGCGTGCCGCTCGATTGGATGATAAACATTAGGCGAACGATACCGAAGCGAGCATCGACCCCGATCATCTTGTGGGCGCCCCGGCCCGACGCTCTCCAAACACGGCTGAGCGGTGGCGCTTCAAGCACCCCCCGCAACTGACCCAAGGCGGAGCGCAATCGGCGGCGAAGGGCATCGGATTGGCCGCCGATTCCGTTTGCCGACGAATGCCGCCCCCTAGATCGTCGGTCGGGGAAAGTTCGCGACACCGCAGCTCGGCGCCATGCGGGCACGTCAGGTCCCGTCCGGCCGCCCCGGATCCGGGGATTGCTGACCGTTGACGAGTGCACGAGGAAACAGTTAAGTGATGGCGCGAAGCCCCACCGGAACGGGTCGCCGTGCGATGCGCGGGGGCGTATAGTCTCCAATGAAGTCCGCTTCTGGACATGTCGCCGTTTAGCTCAAAGCGGCCAGTTAGCCCCAATGGCTACTGAGCTTGGTACTGACTCCGGCGATCACACACCCCGAGAGTCATTCCCCGTTGGTAGCGCGTGTGCGGTGGGTAATCGACAAGTCCCGCGGATCAGGATGCAGTGGAGGCGACCGTGCGGGATTCCCGCGATGTCTTTCTGCATAGACTCAGGAAAGTGAGTCAGCAATGCAAACTTGTTCTCGCGCAGGTGTTTACACGATTCATCGAGTGAACACAAGGTGCGCGGCACGATGACCCACACGATTGCCCCAACCCGTCCCGCTCCGGCGCCCGCCAGACAATCCGACGATTCATACGACGACGTAGTCGACATGTTCGTGGCGCTGCATCGCATGCCGGCCGAGTCGCACGAGTACGCCCGCCAGCGCGAATACATCGTCGCCCGCTGCCTGCCGCTGGCCGACCACGTGGCCAGCCACTTCGCCCGCCGGGGCGAGGGTCTCGAGGACTTGATTCAGGTCGCGCGCCTGGGCCTGATGAACGCCGTCAACCGGTTCGACCCTGCGAAGGGCCCCAGCTTCATCGGTTTCGCCGTCCCCACCATGATGGGCGAGGTCCGGCGTTATTTCCGCGACTACAGCTGGGGGATGCGTGTCCCGCGGCGGTTGCGCGAACTGCACGTGCAGATCAGCAGGGCGACCGCCGATCTCGCCCAGCAGCTCGGGCGCGCGCCCAACGCGGGCGAACTGTCGCAGATGCTCGAGGTTCCGCGGGAGGAGATCGTCGAATGCCTCGTCGCCGGCGATGCCTACCGGCTCGATTCCCTCGACGCACCGCTGGGCGCCGATAGTTCCGGAACGCCGCGCTCGGTGGCCGACTCGGTGGGCGACATCGATCCGCAGATCGAGCACATCACCAACCGCGAGGCGCTGCGGGCCCTCGTTGCCACCCTGCCGCCACGCGAACGCGACGTCTTGCGTATGCGGTTCTTCGAATCGATGACGCAAAGCCAGATCGCGGAGCGGATCGGGGTGTCGCAGATGCAGGTCTCGCGCATCCTGGCAAACACGCTGCGCTGCCTGCGCGACCAACTCGAGTAGCCCGTCCGGCACCCAGTACATTGCTCCGCAGCGTCCCCCGCCGCGGAGCAATGTACTGTGCGATTCGAAGGACGGGCCCGACGTTGTCGCCGGGAAGACCTGGAAGGGAGCTCGATGCGATGAGGATTTCACGAGCGCTGATCGCGGGTGTCGCGGCGACGACGGCACTGGCGGTGTCGGTGGCCGGCTGCGGCAACAACAAGTCGCAACCATCGACGTCGAAGACCGGATCCCCCACCTCGGCAACCTCGGCCCCCAGCGGCGCCAGCTCGGCGCCGCCGTCGTCGGCAGGACCCGCACAGCCCAACGATTACGCCAGGCTGCTCATCCAGGCCAGCGACATCAGCGCGCCGGTTCCCTTCACCGCCGCTCCCCCGACCAGCAATCCCAACGGGAAGCCGGGCGTCGAAACGACCTTCAAGGACGACGACGGCAGCCATGCCATCAAGGTCACCATCGCCGTCTACGACGATCCCGAGGCGGCGACGAACGCGTTGAACGCGGCCAAGGGCCAGCAGGGCGGCGTCGTCAAAGATCCGACCACGCAACCGTCGAACGTCGGGACCGGCGGAACGATGCTGATGGGAAACGCACCCGACCGCAGTAAGGGTGTGGTGATCCTGCTCTTCACCGAGGGGCGGGCGCTTGCCACGCTGCAGTTCGACGGCCCGACCGACACGCTGGCCCCGCCAGATTTCGTCAGCGATGTCGGCCAGAAGCAAGACGCGGCCATCAAGAAGGGCCTCGGCGGCTAGGCGCCGCGCAGACCCGAGCGGACCGTGGCCGAGGGGACGCCATGAACGTCATCAACGGGATGCCGGCTCACGCCCTGTTGCTGCATTTCGTGTTGGTGCTCGTTCCGCTGACCGCCGCGCTGGAGATCGTGTGCGGATTGTGGCCGGCCGCCCGGCGCGGGCAACTGATGTGGCTCACGCTGATCCTCGCGGCGGTCACGTTGGTGTTGACGCCCATCACCATCGACGCCGGAGCGTGGCTCTACGACCGCCAGGCCAACCCCAGCCCGATCCTGCGCGAACACGCCGCGCGGGGCGGCGTCATGACCTACTTCTCGGCCGCGCTGCTGGTGGTCGCCGTACTGCTCGTCGCGCTCCGAATCGTGGAACGCCGATCCGATCGGCGCCGCGTGGTACTCCACGCCGTCGTCGCGATCGTGGTGCTCGCGACCGGCATCGCGTCGACCCTGCAGATTTACCGCGTGGGCGACGCCGGCGCCCACGCCGTCTGGGGCGGCTAGACGAACTCGTTGTGGTCTGCGGGGCGGCGTCGATCGAGTTTGCCCAGCCCGGTGATTTCCAGGCTGACCGACTTGCGTTGCCCGGCAGCGCCCAGCATGAAAAGCATGTCGGCGATCGGCGCGCCCAGCCAAAATCGCCAAAACCTTTTGCGGAAAATCGTCCACGCGTAGCTGCCGCCGCCGATCGTCCAATGCAGGGCCATCGTGATGAGGTAGTAGACAGCGCGTTTCGGGCGCGCGGTCACCATCTCGAGGTTCATCTCCCACGCTTCGAGGCCCCAAGCGCGGTAGTGCCATTGCAACTCGTACTTGCTCTGGAATTCGTAAAACGCCAGCATTTCGCCGTTGGTGACCAGGTATTCGTCAAAGACAAGGATCGATCCCTCGACGAAGCGGTCCTTGCAGGTTTCCAGCGCGTGCAGGCAACTCTCATACGTATCCAGATCCATGTGAAAAAGCCGGATGGCAGCGCCCGGTCGCTCGGCCAGAAACGGGGCCAGCGTCTCGTAGGTGCTTCCCCTGATGAACTCCACCTTGCGGCCGAGCGCGTCGGGCACCCCGTCGTGCAAGCTGACTCCGGTGTCCCGGAGGAAACGTCTGGCCACCGGGTCCGCCAGGGAGAAGGCGCCGCGCTTGATGACGGTGTGGTCGTCGATCGGCCAGTCCTCGACGAGGCCCGAGAAGGTGTCGAATCCGTACACCGTGCGGCCTGACGCGTCAGAGATGAGCCGCGTCGACCAGCCGGCCCAGACGCCCAGGTCGAGTAGCAATTCGTCGGGGTGATCGGCGCTTGGCGGCGCCAGGCGCGAGGCCTCCCACAACAGCGTGTGGCCCCCGATCTTGCACTGACGCAGTTCGGCGAGCGTGCGACCGATAAACGAACGATAGGCATCGTCATAAACTTCGATGTCCCGCGCATACAAATTGGGGATATACCGATCCCGGCCCTTATAGACCCCGCGCGCGCACACAAACGACAGAAGAATCAGGGCGACCCCGATGAGCAGAACGGGCCTGAAGTAGCACGCCGCAAACACAATGCATGCGATGCCGATAAGAATCGCTTTCCATATGCGGTGAAGCCCCGTCCGATCCACGGTTCGCGTGTCGATTGCGACCACCGGTCAGCCTCCCGATTTCTCGTCCGGATTAGACATCCCGCGGCCAATTTCGTCAAGAGCCGACGTTGCGGTGCCCGCGCCGCGCGTTGCTAGCAGGGCGTTTAAGCAATAAGCGGCCGCGCGGGATCCGGCGCGAGGCGACCGCACACCGAGGTCCGCTTTCGGAATCGGCTAACGGTTTTGACGGAGCGAAATTCGCCGGCGGCGGCGCATCGAATTGGCATTCGACGGACCGTCCGATGCCCTCTCCCGCCGGCCCTCGTGACCGCTGCCGGCTAAAAATGTCGGCGATTAACTAGGGTCTCCGGCCAGCTCAGGTAAGCGGCGCCAGAAGAAACAGCCGGAATTGGCGCCGGCCGGCAAGACCTTGGGCCACCCGATAGTTCGGCCAATGGTCCAGCACCGCGCCCCACGCCTCGTCGCGCTCCGCGCCGGTGAGCAGCTGCACCCTCGCCACGAACCGTTGGCCACGCCGGCGCACGGTGACGCGTTGTGCCGCTTTGAGATTCGCCGACCACGACGGGTGACGGTCGCGCCCCCAGTTCGATCCGACCAGCAAGAGCCCCCCGCGAAAGGGGACATACTGCACCGTCGCGCCACGGGCCAGACCCGTCTTGCGGCCCGAGGTCGTGATTCGCACGTTGGGCAGCCCGACGAGGTCCAGGACGCCGATGCGCCCGCTCGTCATGAACCGAAGCAGCGACTCGAAGCGTTCGACGATCGGCGGTCCGCTGCGCAGGAGCAACCGGTAGACGGTCGGGTTGTGAGCCAACCGCCGCAGCGGATTCATGCGGTGACTGTAATCGCGGCACGCCGCGGCCGGGCATCAGCTCGGTGAACTATCCCCGACCACCCCGGGTTTCGGGTCGCTGCGCCCGATTCCACGGTCCCGCAACTAAATAAATTGCTTGATTTAACAAGGCGGCCGGTGTTCACTGAGGCGATGACCGCCGAGCGGATCGCTCGTTCCGAAAGGTCGACGGGAACCCGAGAGGCGCTCTTGTCGGCCGCCGAGGTGTTGTTCGCCGAACGCGGAATGTATGCCGTGTCGAACCGGCAGATCAGCGAGGCGGCGGGGCAGGGCAACAACGCCGCGGCGTGCTACCACTTCGGGACCCGGGTCGACCTGCTGCGCGCGATCGAAGCCAAGCACCGCGAGCCGATCGAGGAGCTGCGCGCGCACATGCTGGCCGCGGTCGGCGACTCCGCCGAGCTGCGGGACTGGGTGGGCGCACTGGTGCGCCCGCTGACCGATCACCTGTCCGCCCTGGGGACCCCGACCTGGTATGCGCGGTTCGCGGCCCAGGCGATGGCCGATCCCACGTACCGCCACGTGGTCACCAAGGACGCCCTGGCATCGCCGTTACTGGTGCAGACGCTCGACGGCATCGACCGCTGTCTCCCCGAGCTACCCAAGCGCGTGCGTGCCGAGCGAATGGTGATGGTGCGCAATCTGCTGATGCACACCTGCGCCGAGCACGAAGGCGCGCTGGCCGAGCACGGGCCGCGATCCCGTTCAGCCTGGCCGGTCGCCGCCGAAGGGCTGATCGACGCGATCGTCGGCCTGTGGCGCGCGCCCGTCCACGTGGCCGCGGCCGGCGGCCCGACATCACCGACAACCGCGTAGGCCGAACACCGAGGAGCACGATGACCGAAGGATCCACCGCCACCGATATCCCGGAGTTTCCGATGACGCGGGCGCCGGGGTGTCCGTTCGCGCCGCCTCCGAAGGTATTGGAGCTCAACGCCGGCAAGCAGCTGAGCAGGGTGCGGATCTGGGACGGCAGCACGCCGTGGCTCATCCACGGCTACGACGCGATCCGCGCGCTGTTCACCGACTCCCGCACCAGTGTCGATGACCGCCTGCCCGGTTATCCGCACTGGAACGAGGGCATGCTGGCCACGGTGCACAAGCGCCCGCGTTCGGTGTTCACCTCCGACGCCGAGGAGCACACCCGGTTTCGCCGGATGCTGTCGAAACCGTTCACCTTCAAGCGGGTTGAAGCGCTGCGGCCGGCGGTGCAGAAGATCACCGACGACCACATCGACGCCCTGCTGGCCGGGCCGAAGCCGGGCGACGTCGTCAGCACCCTCTCGCTGCCGGTGCCCTCGCTGGTCATCAGCGAACTGCTGGGTGTGCCGTACGAGGATGCGGAGTTCTTCCAGACCCAGGCCCAGCGCGGCATGGGCCGTTACGCGACCGAGGAGGACACCGCCCAGGGCGCCGCCTCGCTGGCCAAGTATCTGGCCAACCTGGTTCGGACGAAAATGCAAAGCCCCTCAGAGGATTTGGTGTCCGACCTCGCCGAGCGGGTCAACGCCGACGAGATCAGCGTGCGCGAGGCCGCGCAGTTGGCCACCGGTGTGCTCATCGCGGGCCATGAGACCACCGCGAACATGATCAGCCTGAGCATCGCCGCGTTGCTCGAGCACCCCGATCAGCGGGCGCTGCTGCGCGACACCGATGACCCGAAGGTCATCGCCACCGCGGTCGAGGAGCTGATGCGCTACCTGAGCATCATCCAGACCGGACAGCGGCGAATCGCCGTCGAGGACATCGAGATCGGCGGCGAGACGATCCGCGCCGGCGATGGCATCATCCTCGACGTCGCCCCGGCGAATTGGGATGAGCGCCAGTTCCCCAACCCGGACCGCCTCGACCTGCTCCGCGAAGACGGGCCGCACGTCGGGTTCGGCTACGGTCGTCACCAGTGCGTGGGCCAGCAGCTGGCCCGCATGGAATTGCAGATCGTTCTGCCCACGCTGCTGCGCCGCGTCCCCACGCTGCGGCTCGCCGTCCCGCTGGATGAGCTTCCGTTCAAGCACGACGCGTTGGCCTACGGCCTCTACGAGCTGCCCGTGACATGGTGAAACCCGATCTCGCGCTGAGTGTTCCCGATCTGCGGGGCAGGTTCGCCGTCGTGACCGGGGCCAACAGCGGTTTGGGCTTCGGCCTGGCGAAGCGGCTGGCCGCCGCGGGTGCCGACGTGGTGATGGCCGTCCGCGACCGGGTCAAGGGCGAACGGGCGGTCGCCGACATCCGCCGGGACGCACCGCAGGCCAAGCTCACCATCGGGCAACTCGACCTGTCGTCGCTGGAAAGCGTGGCGGCGCTGGGTGAACAGCTCAGCGCCGAGGGCCGCCCGATCGACGTCCTGATCAACAACGCCGGCATCATGACGCCGCCACAGCGGCAGCAGACCCGCGACGGTTTCGATTGCAGTTCGGGACAAATCATCTGGGGCACTTTGCGTTGACCGGTCGGCTGCTCTCGTTGCTGAGGGCGGCGGGATCCGCGCGGGTGGTCACGGTCAGCAGCCTCGCCGCGACCCAGGGCAAGCTCGACTTCGGCGACGTCAATGCGCAACAGGGTTATAAGCCCATGCATTCGTACGGGGTCGCCAAATTGGCGCAACTGATGTTCGCCGTCGAATTGGATCGGCGCAGCCGCCGGGGCGGGTGGGGGTTGATGTCCAACGCCGCGCACCCTGGTTTGACCAAGACCAACCTGCTCAGCGGCGCCTCGTACGGCCGCGCCAAGCCGACGTTGCAGGCGCGTTTGACGCAGCTGACCTGGCGCGTGATGCCGTTCATGTGGCTCGACGTCGACGAAGGCATCAAGCCGACCCTCTACGCCGCGGTGTCGCCGGATGCGCAGGGCGGTAAGTACTACGGGCCGCGCGGTTTCTACGAAACGGTCAGGGGTGGGGTCACTTTCGCTCGAGTTCCCCGGTTGGCGCGCAGCGAAGCCGACATGCGACAGCTGTGGCAGCTTTCCGAAGAGCTCAGTGGCGTCACGTACCCCGACCCAGGCGCACAATGATGAGTGATTCCCGAGGAAGGGACGATGATGTCCAGCCCAGCCCCAACCCTCTACCCCGAGGGCGTGATCGGTGCGCCCAAGGACCGTCGCGGCCACGCCGCGGAGTTCAGCACCGGCCTGCCGGCCGGCACCGAGGTCTTCTCCGCCGACAATCACATCTCGGTGGCCGACGACATCTTCTACGAGAGCTTCCCCGACGAGCTCAAGGATCAGGCGCCGCGGATTTGGTATGAGGACGGCGCGTATCTACTCGGCCCGCCCGGACAGTCGATGGTGGTCGGCGACTTCAGCGCGGTGCTCATGCAGTACGACGACCTCGCCGGGGCGGCCACCAACAACGTCGAGGCCCGGGTTCGTGAGCTCGCCGAAGACGGCGTCGACAAGGAGCTGGCGTTCCCGAATGCGGTGCTCGCGCTGTTCCACCATCCCGACCACGCCATCCGCGAGCGGATCT
The DNA here is from genome assembly GCF_000276825.1 of Mycobacterium paraintracellulare. Classification (NCBI taxonomy): domain Bacteria; kingdom Bacillati; phylum Actinomycetota; class Actinomycetes; order Mycobacteriales; family Mycobacteriaceae; genus Mycobacterium; species Mycobacterium paraintracellulare. The sequence continues at coordinate 2,804,397 of NC_016948.1, forward strand.
TCCGCGTCTACAACGAGCACATCGCCGAGGTCCAGGAACGCTCGAACGGGCACTGTTACGGCGTCGGATTGATCAACTGGTGGGATCCAGCCGGCGCCTGCCGCACGCTCAGCGAGCTGAAGTCGCTGGGGCTCACCACGTTTCTGATGCCGATCAGTCCGGGCAACGACCGCGACGGCCGGCCCATCGATTACTCCAGCGCCGAGATGAGCGCGGTGTGGGACGAGATCGAAGCGGCCGGCCTGCCCGTCACGCACCACATCGGCGAAAGTCAGCCCAAGTTCCCCAGCGAGGTCAACAGCGTGGCGGTGGCCATGATGGTCAACATCGACTCGTTCCGAGAGATGTTCTCCAAGTACATCTTCGGCGGCATCCTCGACCGGCATCCGGGGCTGCGGGTCGGCTGGTTCGAGGGTGGGATCGCCTGGGTGCCGACGGCGCTGCAGGACGCCGAGCACGTGCTGGCCTCGTATCGGCACATGCTCGCCCACCAGCCCGAGCGTGACGTCCGCGATTACTGGGACACGCACATGTGCGCCTCGTTCATGGTCGATCGGCTGGGGCTGCGGCAGATCGACGAGATCGGCATCGACAAGGTGATGTGGTCGTCGGACTATCCCCACAACGAAAGCACTTTCGGCTATTCGGAGCGATCGCTGGCCGCCGTGGTCGACGCCGTCGGTCCCGAGGATGCCGTGCGCGTTGTCGGCGGGAACATCAAGAAATTCCTGGGGATCTCCGCATGACGAATTCGGCGAGCGCCGTCGGCTCGGTGCTCGACATCCCCGACGAGCCGGATTGGGCCCGCATGCGCGCGGAGACCGGCGCGCGGCTGCGCGCGGCGATGGCCGAGTACGGCGTCGACGCGCTGATCCTGCTGCTGAACGGCTACGTCGGCTACGCCACGGGGGCGAGCTGGCCGCTGCTGGATGCGGGGCTGTCACACGTGGAGCGCCCCGTCGCGGTCGTGCTCGCCGACGACGTGCACCCGCACCTCTTCATGCCCTTCCGCAGCGGAGCGTCCGCCGAAGCGCCGGTGCCCGACGACCACCTGCACGGCCCCGCCTACCTCGAATTCGACCACGGCGTCGAGGATTTCGCGCGGCGGCTGGCCGGGATCGTCCCGCCGGGAGCCCGCGTCGCCGTCGACGAACTCACCGGGGCGATGCGGCGGGCGGCGCCCAGGCTTTTCCCGGCCGGCCCGCCGACGGACGCAGCCATCGTGGTCGGCGCCGCGCAGTTGGTGAAGACCCGCGACGAATTGTCCTGCTTGCGCAGGGCGGCCCGCATCACCGAACAGGCCATCGTCGATGTGCAGCGCGCGCTGGTGCCGGGGGTGCGCCAGATCGACCTGTCGGCCACCTTCGTCCGTCGCGCATTCGAGCTGGGCGCGACCACCAACATGCTGGAGGCGATCTGGCAGGTGATGCCGAAGTCCCGGGAGGCCGGCGTGTGGACGACGCACGGGGATCTCGCGCTGCCGCTGCTGCCCACCGCTCGTGAACTGGCGGCCGGCGATGTGTTGTGGACCGACATCAGCATCACCTACCACGGATACTGCTCCGACTTCGGCCGAACCTGGGTGGTCGGCGAACGGCCGACGCCGCGGCAGCAGGACCAGTTCCGGCAGTGGCGTACCGTCCTGGACGCCGTGCTGGCGGTGACCAAAGCCGGTGCGACGTCCGGTGATTTGGCGCGCGCGGCGATCACGGCCAACGGTGGCCGCAAGCCGTGGCTGCCGCATTTCTATCTCGGCCACGGCATCGGCACCTACCCCGCCGAGGCGCCGATGATCGGAACGGATCTCGGCGAGGAATTCGACGACAACTTCGTCTTTCCGCCCGGCATGGTGCTGGTCCTGGAACCGGTCATGTGGGAGGACGGCACGGGAGGCTATCGCAGTGAGGAGATCGTGGTGATCACCAAGGACGGCTACGTGCCGATCACCGACTACCCCTACACCCCCTATGGCGACTGAAGTTCTGCCCGACCCCGGGGCGTTGAGATCCGGGCGGCGGGAACGGGCGCTGGCCCAGATGGACGAGCACGGTCTGGACATCCTGGTGCTCGGGCGGCAGGCCAACATTCGGTACGTCACCGGCGCGCCGCAGCTGTGGATCGCCGGGACACGGCCGTTCGGTCCGATGTGTGTGCTGGTGCGTGCCACTCAAGACATCTACCTCAACAGCACCGACGATGAGGGGGTCCCGGAGGAGATCGACCACGATCACCTCTACGGGCTGGCCTGGAATCCGATGACGCTCATCGACGTGCTGAAGAAGGTCGACGGCGCGGAGTCGGCGAGGCGGGTCGGAACCGACGCGATCACACCGACTTTCGCGGCGCTGCTGCCCGAGGCGTTCCCCAACGCCGAACTGGTCGACGCCGAGCCGGCGATGCGCGCGGCGCGGCGCATCAAGACGCCCGACGAAATCGCCGCGATGGGGGCGGCCCTTCGTGTCGCCGAACGCGGGCTCGCCTCTGCCCTGGCCGAATTGGCGCCGGGCGCGTCGGAGCGGACCCTGTCGGGGGTGATGATGGAGGCGATGGCTGCCGGCGGGGTGAGCACGCCGGCCACCCAGGACGCCGCGTGGGTGACGTCGCGGGAACAGCCGTGGCGCCGCGCGTCTGCGCACGAGATCCGGTCGGGCGATCTCGTCGCGTTCGCCGCCGGTGCGCTCGCGGACGGCTACGTCGCGGAGGTGGGACGCACGTGGCCGGCCGGCAATGTTGTCAGCGGCGAGGCGCGCGAGCTCTTCGCCCGCTCGAACGCGTTGTACGACAAGATGCTTGCCGCCTGTCGCCCCGGCGCGCCCACCAGAGATCTGCTGGCCGCCTATGAGGCGGTCGGTGAGCCGATACCGCCGATGCCGGTCGCACACGGGCTGGGGTTGGGTTTCGACCCGCCCGTCGTGTCCGCTGCGCTGCTGGCCGCGGGAGAACACGACCAACTCGAGGCGGGCATGGTGTTGGCCATCACCGGCTACGTGTGGCGGCAGGGCGTCGGCGCGGTGTTCCGCCGCGACACCGTCCACATCACCGAGGACGGCGTCGATGTGCTGACCGGCAGTCCCGCTTGGGCTTAGGCGAGCCTGCGATTGCGGGCGCCCTTCCCGGCCCCGCGGGCGAGGGCGCGATTACGGATATCGAAAACGTATATCGAAATTCCTTGTGTCACTGTGGTTTCAGTGGTCACAATCCCGGGTTTTCTGTCGGTGGCCGTTCCTACACTTTGGGGCATGGGTTCGAGCAGTCGGGATGAGATCGTCGAGGTCTTCGACGCGATCGATGCCGACCTGGACCGGTTGTGCGCGTTGTCCTTTGAGGTGTTCACCACCCCGGAACGGTTGCGCACGCTCGAGCGCATCGAACGCGTTGCGCGCCGGCTGCGCGCCCCCCAGCATGAGTTGATCAATCAGCTGCGCGCCCAGGCCACCACGACAGAACTCGGTGGCACCCTGCGTTGTGCGCTGGCCGATCGGTTACGCATCACCAAGTCCGAGGCCGGCCGCCGGGTGGACGAAGCCGCTGATCTCGGGGAACGTCAGGCGTTGACCGGGGAGGTGTTGGCCCCCACCTTGAGCGCCACAGCGGCCGCCCAACGCCAAGGATTGATCGGCGACGGACACGTGCGGGTCATCCGCGGTTTCTTTGCCAACCTGCCGTCCGGGGTCGACCCGTGCATCCAGGAGCACGCCGACCAAGATTTGGCGCAGCAGGCCCGCGGCTTTCGCCCCGATGAGTTGCAGAAATACGCCCACCGGCTGATGGGCTGGATCAACCCCGACGGCAAACTTAAAGACGGCGAGCGTGCCCGCAAGCGCGGCATCACCATTGGCGCCCAGCAATACGACGGCATGTCACCCATCCGCGGCTATCTGACCCCCGCGGCGCGCGCCACCTTCGAACCCGTGCTGGCCAAGCTGGGCGCCCCCGGCGCCTGCAATCCTGACGACGACGTTCCGTTCATCGATGAGGTTCCCGATGACGATGCAGTGCGCCGTGACTTGCGTACCCCAGCCCAGCGCAATCACGACGGTCTGCTCGTCGGGCTGCGCGCCCTGCTGGCCTCCGGGGAGTTGGGGTGCCACAACGGGCTACCCGTGTCGGTCGTGGTCTCCACCAGCCTGCAGGAGCTAGAAGCCGCGGCAGGTAAAGGTATCACCGGCGGGGGCTCGTTGGTGCCGATGTCGGATCTGATCCGCATGGCCAGCCACGCCCACCACTATTTGGCGATCTTCGATCGCGGCAGGGCTCTGTCGTTACACCACACCAAGCGGCTGGCCTCTCCCGCTCAGCGAATCATGTTGTACGCCAAGGACCGGGGCTGCACGAAACCGGGCTGTGACGCGCCGGCGTATCACAGCCAGGTCCACCACGTGAGCGGCTGGACCACCACGCATCGCACCGACATCGACGACCTCACCCTGGCCTGCGGACCGGATAACCGGCTAGCCGAAAAGGGTTGGACCACCCGCAAAAACGCCCGCGGCGACACCGAATGGCTCCCACCGGCCCACCTCGACCACGGACAACCCCGCACCAACGCCTTCCATCACCCCGAACGATTCCTGAATTACGACGAAGATGACGACCCGGTTTGACGCTAAGGCAGCACGTCATCGAGTAGGTCCCCCACGCGATGACGTTGCCACGCGCTCAGCAGGTTCGAGAGCATCTGCAGCGGCGCGCGCACGCCTTCGTCGTCCCGGATGCGCGGATCCTTCCGGGTGCCGGGCACGGTGTCGAATCGCTTGCGGATCAAGGCCGGCACGTCCAGCAGCCAGGCGACCCCCATGGCGGCCGCGTAGAGCAGCATGTGCCGACGCAACCGGCCAGCCTCGAGCTGCGGACCGCCGCAGCGCTCGTATTCCGTGACGAACAGTTGCAGCAGATCGTCGAGATGGGTGTCCCACATGTCGGTCTCGGCGCCGGACATCGCTCCCCACAGCGCCATGCCGAGGTTCATCTGGCCGACGCATCCCCAGTCCATCAGGCCGCAGTGCAACGTGCCGCCGGTGTCGCGCCAGAACCACGCGTTGTCGATGTTGGCGTTCCAGTGGCACAGCGCGACATAGTCGGAGTCGTCGGCCAATTGGTGTGCGATCGCCTGCTCGTGGAGCGCCACGCGCGGCGCGTCGTCGCGCAGGCGGGCCAGGAATTCGGGCGAGCAGGCATTGGTCGGCAGCAGCCCAGGATGCGTCTGCGCGAATTCGGCGAGCTGGCTCACCCGCCGGTCCAGCTTCTCCGCGGACAGCGGCGCGCGTTCGCCCACCGTCGCGGCCCGCACGTCCAACGGAAAGTGAGCGGTCAATTCCGCGGGCAGCCGACCGGAGCGATGCGTGCCGGCGAGGCGCGCAAGCGCGGTCAGCAGCGCTCGGTAGTGCCCTAGGGGCTCGGGCATCTCGTAGTCGAGGCACTTGTGGTATTGGCGCTCGATTCCGTTGCCGCCGAATTTGATTCGCTCGGTGACCAGCAGGCCGGTGCCGGTGGGGCGGTGGTAGTCGGCGAACTGCGGGCAGGGTACGGCGATCGGGAATTCCGGGGCGCGGGACAGCGAGGCGAAGCGCACCTCGGGCTCCATCTGTGTCTTTCCGCAGTCGCGCACCGGATTGTCGAGATCGCGGGAGAACTTCACGAACAGCTCGGTGTGCAGATCGGGCGCGGCACGGTCGTATTCGACCGACAGCACCACCTTGCGTCCGGTGCTGCCGCCGCTGATCTCGCGGTAGTCGCTGATGCGAAGGACGCTGTTGTCAGCGAGGACGCCCGAAGCCCGAAAGGCCTTCGTAAGGAACGCAGCTCCACCGCTGAGCAGGGTCGCGGGGTCCGCCGGGATCGGCAATCCGTACTGATCACCGACCACCCAATGCGAACTCACACCGCTACCAGGTCTGCTCGGCCGCGCGCACCAGCATGTGGTTCACCGCCACCCGGCGATCGCGGGTCACCATGAACAGGACCGCGTCGGCGATGTCCTCCGGCCGCAGCATGACCATGCCCGACGTCTGCTTTTCGAAGGCCTCCCGCGAGGATTCGGCCAGGTGGCTGAAGATCTCGGTATCCACCGTTCCCGGGCCCACCACGCCGACGCGCACCCGCTTGCCGAGCACCTCTTGGCGGATGCCTTCGCTGAACGCGTTGACCCCGAACTTGGTGAGCGAATACACGGCGGTGTTCGGCCGGGCCACCCACCCGGCGGTGGAGCTGATGGTCACCAGGTCCGCCACGCCGCGTGGCGAGTCGGCGGCGGCGTCGATCAGGTGTGGCAGCGCCGCGCGGGTCGCGTAGAGGACGCCCTGCACGTTGACGGCCACCATGTTGTCCCAGTCCTGCAGCGGTGCTTCGGTCGCGGGCGCCGATTGCATCAGGCCGGCGTTGTTCACCAGGGTGTCGAGCCGTCCGAACTCCGCGATTGTGCGCCCCACGGCGGCCGCGACCTGATCGGCGTCCGTGACGTCGGCCGTGACGACGAGCGCTGTGCCACCGGCGGATTCGATCTCGCCTTTCAGCTCCGCCAGCCGGTCGGCGCGGCGCGCGAGGAGAGCCACCGCCGCTCCCTCGGCGGCCAGCGCTTTGGCCGTCGCCGCTCCGATGCCACTGCTGGCGCCCGTCACCAGGGCCGCGGTGTGCGCCAATGTCGTCATGATCCGCCCGTCGGTTGGGTGCGCAGTATCTCGTGTAGAACGTAGTCGGTGTCCTCGCCCAGATCCGGCGCACCGCGCGCGATCCGCGCGGGGTTGCGCGCCATCCGCCAGGACGGTCCCAGCACCGGCCGCTGGCCTTCGCGATGGTCCGAAACGAAACGATACAGCTCGCGGTCCCAGAGTTGTTGATCGCCAACCACATCCATGGCGGTGGCGCTCTTGGTGGCCGGGACTCCCGCCGCCCGTAGCCGATGCGCGAGTTCCTCGGCATCGAGCTGGCGGGTCAGCGCGGCGAGATCGGCGTCGAGGGCCTCGGCGTGCCGCTGGCGGTCGTCTGGGGTGGCGTAGCGGGGGTCGCCGGCCAGCGCGGCGGCACCGAGCACTCCGCACAACCGCTGCCATTCGGTGTCATCGGCGACGGCCACGCTGACCCACGAGCCCGCCGCGCACGGGTAGCAGCCGTGCGGGCACAGGTCGGGGTGGTGGTTGCCGTCGGGCCCGCGTCGTCGCCCGGTGAGGCTGTGTTCCAGCAGGCAGTCCCCGATCATCGACGAGAGGGTTTCGACGGCCGACACGTCGACGAATTGCCCTGCGCCGCTGAGCTCGCGGTGCAGCAGCGCCACCACGGCGGCGTAGGCGGCCGCCGCGCCGACCGTGGAATCCCCGTAGCGCATGCTGGTTCCGAGCGGCGGTCCACCGGGGTAGCCGACCAGCGGTGCGAGCCCGGCGAGCGCGGCGAAGCACGGCGCGTAGCCGGTCTGATGACCTAGCGGTCCGTCGTTGCCCCACATTTTGATCGACACCGAGATGATGTCGGGTTTGATCTCGGTGAGCTGCTGATACCCGAGGCCCTGGCGCTCCATCGCGCCCGGCCGCAGGTTGTTGATGACGATATCGCTGCGGGCGATCAGCTCCCGCAGTTGCGCCATGCCCTCGGCGGACTTGATGTCGATGTCCACGCTGAGGATCTCGGGGTTGATGCTGAGAAAGAACGGGGCGTGGTTGATGTCGGTGCCGCCGTAGGCGCGCATCTCCTCGGGCAGCGCCGCGGTTTCGACCTTGATCACCTCGGCGCCCAACAGCGCCAACAGCTTGCCGGCATACGGACCGGCCCACACCTTGGTGAGCTCGACGACGCGCACCCCCTGCAGGGGGCCACCGCGCGGTGCCCTCGGCGGCTTGAGCTGCGCCGCCTTCGCCGCCGGTGGAGCGTGGGGGACGTCGAGTCCACCGAGGACCGACGCGGTGTGCTGACCGAGAGTGGGTGCCGCAGAGACGATTTCCGCCGGGGTCGCACCGAACCGGTACGGCACCGTGGGGTACGCCGCGTCACCCAACACGGGGTGGCTGACAGTGGAAAAGAAGCCGCGGTGGACGTACTGGGGCGCGCGGTGCAGGTCGGCGGCCTCGTTGACCGGCACCAGGGGCACACCGAGTCGCTGCGCCTCGTCGGCCGCCGTCTCCTTGGACAGGTCGCGGACCCACGCCGCGAATCCCCGCTGGAACGCCGCGACCTTGTCCGGGATCACGGAGAACTCCAGCCAGTCGTCGTCGAAGTCGTCGAGCCAATCCAGGCACCCCATCAGCTGTTTGACGCCGAGCCAGTGGGCGCGGCTGGTCATGTACAGATAGACGAAGCCGTCGGCGCAGGCGAAGAACGACGCGGGGCCCTGCTGGTCGTAGTCGTCGCGGGTGCCGAGGGCGGGGACTTCGCCGGTGACCAGGCGCCCCAGAATGCAATCGGCACGCGAGACCAGCACGGCCTGCTGCGAGACGTCGATGGCCTCGCCCCCGCCGGAGTGCAGGCGCCCGAACAACGCCGCCGCGACGCACAGCGCCGCCTCCAGCCCCGCCTCGTAGTCGGCCAGGAACCGGCCGGGCCCCCGCAGCGGCGGCCTGGTCGGGTCCGGATGGCTAGGGGTGTGGTAGCCCCAGCCGCTGGCGTGGAACACGTTGATGCTCTTCGCATTCGCGTACTCGGCCGGGGCGTTCTCACCGAACGGCGTGATCGAGCAGAACACCACGCCCGGGTGCCGCTGCGCCCCATCGGTGGCGCCGTCGTCGATGACCGCGTCGGCGCCGCCGATGAGCCGATCCAGGCTCTCGGCGCCGGCTCGCGAGGTCGCATCGAGAACCACGGAGCGCTTGTTCGTGTTGAGGTAGGCGAACAATGCGCTGCCCTCGCAGCCCTCAGCGAGGCGGGGCGCCATGGCCCGGGTCGGGCTGCCGCGCCCGGGCGCCTCGACCTTGATCACCTCGGCACCGAAGTCGGCCAGCAACTTTCCGCAATACTCCCCCGCGACCGATCCCGCCAGCTCGATGACCCTGAAGGCCGTCAGCGCCGACATGTGCGCCCTCGCAAGGCGGTCAGGGCTTCGCGCGCCCGGAGCGGCTCAGTCGCCATTCCGGCGGGAAGTTCATGTCGTTGTCCTTGACCACGTTGTTGAGGCCCTTCTCGAAGGTGCCCGCGGTCAGGTCGACCTCCTGCGCGTCGTTGGCGATCATCGGCAACATACCCTCGACCATGCCGGTCAGCAGGCTGCCGAAGTACTCACCCTTGTGCTGCTTGTAGAGCTCCAGGAAGGTCTTCTGTACGGCAACGGTGTCGGTCGGTCGGGCCTTCGAGCACGCCAGCGCGTACTTGAGGGTCTCGTCTTCCAGCTTGTCGCGGGGCACCACGCTGTTGACGAAGCCGCAGTCGTACATCTCCTTGGCGCTGAACGGCCTTCCGGTGAACAGCATTTCGGAGAACTTGCGCAGTCCCATCGTCTCGGCCCACCACCAGAGCCGGGGGCCCCAGCCCACGTAGCGGAACGCCGGGTGGCCGAACAGTGCGTCGTCGGAGGAGATCACCAGGTCGGCGTCGCCGGCCTGGTAGAAGTGCCAGCCGTAGCAGTAGCCCTTGGCCTCGATGATGCTGATCTTCCGAAGCTCTTGCAGCGGCCGGTTTCCGGCGCGCGCCTTGGCGTAGAAGTCGGTGACGGTGGACAGGTAGCGGTAGGAGCCGCCGGGCGGGTACTTGACGTCGTCGTCGTTGATCGCGAGCTCGTGCAGCAGCGGCATGCCCGGATTCTCCAGCATCCCGCGCTGTTCGGGCAGGTCGCCGCCACTCCCGAAATCCTCACCCTCGCCGCGGATCACGACGACCTTGACGTCGTCGTCCACGTTGCACTTGTGAATCAGATCGGCATAGTTCTGCCGCATTCCCAGCGTGGTGGAGTTCTGCGCGTCGGGGCGGTCGAAGGTGATGTAGGCGATGCGGTTCTTCTTGTCCTTTTCGAACTTGATGTACTGCTCGGCTTCCTTCTTCATTTCTTCATAGTCGTATTCGGGCATAGTCTTCTTCCTTCAGTTGAATGTTGTTAACGCTTACTTGAGCAGAGCGCCCGCGTCGACAGGTAGCGAAACGCCTGTGATGTAACGAGATTCGTCCGACGCGAGGAACAGGACGGCGTTGCTGATGTCGACCGCTTCGACCCACGGTACCGGCAACGTGTGCATCATTTGCGAGAACGGCGCGAAATCGTCCGGCCCGGGATTCTCCAGGTCGGGCCGAAACAACCGGAACGTCACCTCATTGATCGTCATCGGGGTGTTGACCTGGCTCGGGTGTACCGAGTTGACCCGAATACTGTGCTCCCCCAACTCGACCGCGAAGGCCCGCATCAGGCCCAGCACGCCATGCTTTGCGGCGATGTAGTGGCCGGTGTGGGCCATGGCCTTGTGCGATCCGACGGAACCGGTCAGCACGACCGAACCGCCGCGCCCGCCGGCGATGATATGTGGCACACCGACTTTGACGGTGTGCCAGACGCCGGAGAGGTTCACGTCGATCATGTCGCGCCAGATGTTCTCGCGGATCTTGTGCAGCTTGTTGCCGAACGTGCCGATGCCCGCGTTGGCGACGATGATGTCGAGGCGGCCGAGTTGTTCCACCCCGCTGTCCACGGCCGCCTTCAGCGCGTCGTAGTCGCGGACGTCGACCTGCGCGGTCACGATGCGCCGGTCGAGAGCCTTGACCAGGTCGGCGGTTTCGTCGAGGTCTTCCGGCGTCGAGTGGGGATACGCCAGGTTCTCGATCGGCCCGCAGACGTCGATCGCGATGATGTCGGCGCCCTCTTGCGCCAGGCGCACGGCATGGCTGCGGCCCTGGCCGCGGGCCGCACCGCTGATGAACGCTACCTTCCCTTCTACCCGGCCCGTCATCGTGACACCAGCGCCGGCATGCATTCCCAGCCCCGCACCGTGGAGGTCGGGCTGAGGGTGGCTTTGCTCAAATCGACCTCCCACTCGGGGAATCGCTTGAGGATCTCCTCCAGCGCCACGCGGCCCTCCAGGCGTGCCAGCGCCGAACCCAGGCAGAAGTGCGTGCCCATGCTGAAGGTGAGGTGCGGGCGGACGGCGCGATGGATGTTGAATTCGCCCGCGTCGGGCCCGAATTGGGCCTCGTCGCGGCACGCCGATCCGATGAGCATCATCATCACGCTGCCTTCGGGCACCGTTTGGTCGTGCACCGTGACGTCGCGGGTCACGTATCGGGACACGTGCGGGGCCGGCGGCTCGTAGCGCAACAGCTCTTCGATCGCCTGCGGGATGAGCGCGGGGTTCTCGACGAGGTCGCGGCGCTGGTCGGGGTGCTCGGCGAGAACCTTTCCGGACCAACCGATCAGCCGTGTGGTCGTTTCGTTACCCGCCCCGGCGACGACGTTGAGGTACACGAGGATCTCTTCGCGACTGAGGTGCCGGTTCACACCCTTTTCATCGACGAACTCGACGTTGAGGAGTTCGGTCATGATGTCGTCGGACGGATGCTCCGCGCGCCAGTCGATGTAGGCCTCGAACTGCTCGCCGACCGACAGGCCGCGCTGGGCCGCGTCCATCGGCTTGCCGGCCTCCGTGCGCAGCTGCGCGTTGCCCCGGTCGCGGATGTACTCCTGGTCGTCTTCCGGAATGCCGAGCAACATGCTGATGACCTTCATCGGCATCTGCGCGCCCAGGTCGGTGACGAAGTCGAAGTGTCCCGAGCCCACCAGCGGGTCCAGGAGCGCGGCGCAGAAGTCGCGGATCATCGGCTCGAGCGCGGCGATCCTGCGCGGGGTGAACATTCGCGACAGCAGTTTGCGGTGCACGTCGTGAATCGGCGGGTCCTCGAAGATCAACATGCCCGGCGGGATTTCGAGGTTGGCCTTGATCAGCTCCAGGATCGCGCCGCGCGCGGAGCTGTACGTCTCGTGATCGACGAGCGCCTTGCTGACGTCGGCGTAGCGGCTCACCGCGTAGAAGTCGAACTCGGCGTTGTAATACAGCGGCGCCTCGTCGCGCAATCGCGCGAACATCGGATACGGGTCCGCGATCAGCCCGACGTCGTATGGATCGAAACGAACATGGCTGTCGGTGCTCGCCGTCACGAAACCCCTCCTACCGCTGCAGTTTTGGATACCCGCATTACCCGCACCAGGGCTCGCGCTGCCAGCGTTGCAGCGTTGGATTCGGTCCGGGGCAATTTACACACTCCGCTTAATTGCGTCGCTTCGACATGTGCACAAGTTCGGCTGAAAACGGCGCATGAACGTCGACTCACTCTATTGTCGTAGAGAACCATACTGCGGGTGCTCTGGCAAGGGCCGGAAGTCCGCGCGCCGGATTCGGTCGGGGCTGTCATCGGGGTCCGGGCGCCCCGCCGCGCAGCACCCGCAGACCGCCCGCCTGGGTGAGCCGACCCTTGTCCGAACTGCGCAATATTCCGGCCGCGATCGCCGACAGCACCCCGTCGAGCTGCTCGGCACTGTCGACGATCCGGTCGCCGTGGGCGAACCGCTGCAGCAGGCCGTTGATGAACGTCAGCGTGACGTTGCTCAGATCCTCGACGACGGCCGGGTCCAGTTCCGCGCCGTGCGGCATGAGCTGTACGAGGATTTCCCGGTGCAGCTTGGTGAACTCGTCGGTGGCCTGCTGCAGGATCGCGGCGAGCGCGGGATCGCGGGTGGCCTGCATGGTCAGCTCGTATCGGGCCCTGGTCCGGTACAGCTGCGGGTCGCTGCCGGCCTGAATGACGACCTGCGACAACCGCGAGGGTGTGGGAGCCTCACTGCCGGCGTCGGAGCTGTCCGCGATCGCCTGCAGTTCGGCGAGGTCGAGCTCGGCCGAACGTTCCGCGACGGCCCGCAGCAGCGCCGAGCGGGTGCGGAAATAGAACGACGTCGTGCCGTCCGGCACGCCCGCTTTGCGGTCCACCTTCAAATGGCTCAACCCCTTGGCCCCGTCATCGGCCAACAATCGAATCGCCGCATCGCATAAATCGCGGCGGCGCTCGACGGGATTAGGCTTTCGTCGTCTATCCATTGTTATTCAGGATCGAGACACTACTCTATATTCGTAGTGTCAGTAAAGGATGGCATATCTCCCCCCTTCGGCGGCACCGCCCACCACGGCGCCAAAGAAACTGCGGTGCAAGAGTTCCGAGGATTCACCGGATACGTGGGTAGAGTGTGCTTCGATGAGTCCCCGTCGAGTTCGCGTGCGCAACGCCGTCGCCTGGCTTGGGTCCATCGGTCTACTTGCGGCAATGACGTGTGGCTGCCACTCGGCGCACAAGCCCGCGCCGTCCGGCCCGCCAATCACCAACGCGCCCACCACTTCTGCCGCGCCGCCCGCGCCGCCGCCGATCGTGAAGGTGGCGCCGCTGCCCGTTCGGCCGGTGACGAAGTCACACCCGACGACGCCCGCCACCAAGTGCCCCGACATGGGTCCGAACGTCCCGGTGGCCCCGACCGACGCCCTCACCACCTGCGACCTCGCCCGGGCCAACGTGTACACCCTGGGCCCGGAAACCATGCAGCTCGGGCTGATACACGTGGACCCGCCCAAGGCCCTGACGGCCGACTTTTACCAGGTGACCCTGGTGCTCGACCCGCCGTCGGCGGCGGCATGGGCGTCGTTCACCGCCGAGCATGTCAAAGACCACGTCGCCTTCATCCGGGACAATCTGGTGCTGGAGGCACCGATCATCGAGGAGCAGGTCACCTCCGGACGGATCGTGCTGACCACCCCAACCGCCGAGGGCGCAGCGCAATTGGCCCAGCTGGCGGGTCGTCCCGCGTGACCGCGCCGGGGCGTCCCGATCGCCTCGCGCTCGGCATGCTCAGCGTGTTCGGCCTTCCCCCAATCGAGTTCGTGGAGCTGGCCGCGGAGCTAGGCTGCCCCCGCATCTCGGCCGCCATCCAGGGCATGCCGCTGGTGCCACTCGGCTACCCTGCCTTCTCCCTCAAGGACGACGCCGCGCTCAGGAAGGATCTGCTCGCCGCGATGGACGATCGCGGCGTAACCATCTCGCTCGGCGACGGATTCCTCGTGCGCCCCGGCGCCGACGTGGACGCGCTGCGGCCCGACCTCGACGTGATGGCCGAACTCGGCGTCCCGCGGATCAACGTGGTGAGCCTCGACCCCGACCTTCCGCGCACCCTCGACCAGTTCGCGGCGCTGACCGAACTTGCCGCCCAGCGCGGCATCGGTACCGTCGTGGAACCGGTGCCCGGACTGACCATCGGTGACCTCCCCGCCGGCCTGGCCGCCGCGGAATACGTTGGGCGAAGCGAATTCCGGCTGCTGGTCGACACCATGCACCTGATGCGCTCGGGTTCCGGGGCGAGCGAGCTGGCGGCCGTCGACCCCGGGCGCATCGGCTATGCCCAACTCAACGACACGACGCTGCGGCCGCGCATGGACAACTACCTGGAGGAGGCCATGTTCGAGCGCCTGGTGCCCGGCGAGGGCGACCTGCCCCTGCGCGACATCCTGGCCGCGCTGCCCGCCGACATCGTCATCGAGATCGAGGTCCCGCAACGATCATTGGGCGCTGGCCGGGGTGAGCCCGATCGAACGGCTGCGCCCCTGCGTCGAGGCGGCACGCCGGCTGCTGGCCGGCGTTCAGACCGGATAGCGCAGCGGAAGACCGGCGGCCGAATAGATCGCGTCGATCACGGTCATGTTGTCGATCGCGTCGTGCGGGGTCGTCTTGATCGGCGCGCCGCGCAGCACCGCCGCGGCGAAGGCATCCAGCTGATAGGCGTAGGAGGCGCGGCGGCCGAAGTGTTCGGTGCGTCTGCCCTTCGCCGACCGGACCGAGAGGCGGTGAAATGCCTGCGGCATCACGGGATTCACGATGCGCAACTCGCCGCGTTCACCGATCACCCGGGCGCTGATCTGCAGTAAGCGCGGCGACCACATCGAGCAGCGCACCCGGCCGGTGTGGCCGGCCGGAAACCGCAGCTCGGCCGTCATGGCCCGGTCGACGCGCGCGTCACGCAACGTGGCGCGAGCGGACACGACTTCCGGGGACCGGCCGCCGAACGTGCGCGCCATATGAACCGCGTAGCAGCCGGCATCCATGGTCGCACCGCCGGCGAGCGAGTAGTCGTAGCGGATGTCGGAGAACTTCGGCAGCGGGAAGCACAGCGCCGCCTCCACGCGTTCGAGCGTGCCCAACTCCCCGGAGGCGATGATGTCCTCGGCCCGCAGGGTCAGCGGGTGGTAGCGATAATGAAAGGCCTCCATCACCACGCGATCCGATCCGTCCGCCAGTTCGGCGATCTCGCGGGCCTCGATCGCGTTGGCGGTGAACGGCTTTTCGCACAGCACGTGCTTGTCCGCGGCCAGCGCCGCCCTGGTCCACCGGCCGTGCAGACCATTGGGCAGCGGGTTGTAGATCGCGTCGATGCCCGGGTCGGCAATCAGCGCGTCATAATCGCCGTGCACGGTCGCGATGCCGTGTTGCGCGGCGAAGGCCCGCGCGCGGGTCACGTCGCGGGCGGCCACGGCGGCGACGACGACGTCCGCATTCTCCTTGGCGGGGTTGATCAACGCCATCGGCGCAATGCGCGCCGCCCCCAAAATGCCGATCCGCAACGGGTTTTCGCGCTTTGGCGGCGTCATGGTGCCGCACCGGGCGGCCGGCGGGCGAAGCCCGGCGCATGCTCGGGCCGGATCCCCACTCCGACGAAGTAGGCCGGCACGACCGAGAGCCACGGCAGTCGCCGGACGACGCCGAGAACCCATCGCGGCGGGGCGGGATCCGCGCCGCGAAACACCGCCCGCACCAGCGCGGCCTGCAGCACGCGCTGGCCCGCCTGGGTCAAAACGGTGGCAACGGCGCGGCGGCGGCGCACAGCGGCCAGGTCGCGGCCCGTGACCCGGTGCCGGCGCAGCGGTTCGGCCAGCAGGGTGGCGGCCGCGACGGCGTCCTGGATCGCCAGGTTGATGCCGACGCCGCCGAGCGGGGACATCGCGTGCGCGGCGTCGCCGATGCACAGCAACCCGTCGGTGTGCCAGCGGCGCAGCCGATTCACGCGCACGTCGAGGTGCTTGACCTCGTCCATGGATTCGAGCGCCGCCACCGACTCGGGCATGTCGGGCAGCAGCGCACACACGTCGCGGCGGAAGGCCTCGACCCCCCGCGCGCGCAACTGGGCGTCGCCGCCCTTGGGCCCCAGGTAGGCGATCTGGTTGTAGCCCTCGCGCGGGATGACGGCCAGCGCCTTGCCCGACCCGATGCGCGGCAGGAACGAGTGGTCCGCGGCGCCGTCGCGTGGCAGCTTGAACCACCACACGTCGAAGTTCACCGGGTATTCGTGTGCGGTGAGTCCGGCCTCCTGCCGCACGATCGACCAGCGGCCGTCGCAGGCCACCGTCAACTCGGCCCTGAGTTCGCCCGGCCCGTCGGGTCCGTCGTAGCGCACGCCCACGACCCGGCCGCCGTCGCGCAGCAGGCCGGTGACCTCGCTGCGCATCCGCAGGGTGAAACTCGGTTCGGCCCGGGCCGCCTCGGCGAGCAGGTTGAGCAGGTCCCATTGCGGGACCATGGCGATGTAGCGATGGGGTTGGCGGAGCCGTTCGAAGTCGAGGTAGGTGACCGAGTGCCCGTTGGATTCGAAGGTGCCCCGGCGGAGTTTGCTGAACGGCAATCGCGCGAACCGCTCCCCCAGGCCCAGCTCGTCGAGCAGCCGCAGCGTCGTGGGATGCACGGTGTCGCCGCGAAAATCGCGCAGGAAGTCACCGTGCTTTTCCAGCAGGGTGACCTCGACACCGGCCCGGGCCAGCAACAGCCCGAGGACCATTCCCGCCGGGCCACCGCCGACGACCGCGCAGGTGGTTGTTTCGACCATCAACGCCCCAGCATAGGTGGCGACCGCTCCCTAGAGTTCGGTGTCGAACACGGAGACGGGTTCGAGGATCACGCCGGTTTCTTCGACGTAGCGATCCCACAGCGCCACCAGCTCGGCCAGCTTGTCGGGATGCGACGCGGCCAGGTCGTGAATCTCGCCGGGATCGGAAGCCAAATCGTAGAGCTGCCAGTCACCCGGGCCGTACGGCGCCGGCAGGTGCAGTGCCTTCCAGTCGCCCTGCCGGATGGCTCGGCGGCCGAACAACTCCCAGCCGGTTCCGGTGTCCGCGTCGTGCACGGTCTCCGCGGCGCCGGTCAGATACTCCACCAGCGAGCGGCCGCGCATGGGGGCCACCTCGCGGCCGCGGTAGGACGTGCCCGGGTGCGCGACGCCGGCCAGCTCCAGCAGGGTTGGCGCGACGTCCATCACGGTGCTGAACGCGGTGCCGATCTGTTGTTGCCGCGCGAATCCCGGCCAGGTGACAAAACCCGTCACCCGGATGCCGCCCTGGGTGGTGAACGCCTTGTGCAGTCGCGACGGCGCGGTGGCCGCCTGCGCCCAGCGCGGCCCGTACCAGATGAAGGACGTGGGCCGGCCGAGGTTGTCGAGGCTGTTGTCGCAATGCTTTTCGATCTGCGCGGCGATCTCGGCGCCGCGCAGCGGCATCGCCTCCACGATCGCGCCCTCGGCGCCGTTGTCGGACAGGAAGATCACCACGGTGTCGTCGAGTTCGCCGCTGGCCGACAGGTAGTCGATCACCCTGCCGACGTTGTAATCCATCCGGTCCACCATCCCGGCGTAGACCTCCATGCTGCGGGCCGAGCGCGCACGCTGCTCGTCGGTCATGTCGGCCCACTCGGGCGCGCCGTCGGCCACCACCGGGTGCGCGGTGACGTCGGGCGGGCAAAGACCGAGCCGCTTGAGGGCGGCCAGTCGCTCCTCGCGCAGCGCGTCAGGTCCGTCGTCGTAGCGGCCGCGGTATTTCGCGACGGATTCGTCGGGCGCCTGCAGCGGCCAGTGCGGCGCTTGGAACGGTAGGTAGGCGAAGAACGGACGGTCGTCGTCGGCCGCGCGCTCGTCCAGGTACCGCAGCAGGGTGTCGGTGTAGGAGTCCGACGAGTAGAAGTCGTCGCCGACGGTGACGAACTTGTCGTCCTCGGTGTAAAGCGTTGGCACCGGCGAAAACCCGCGCGCGCCCGCTCCCCCGTAGTGGCTGGCACCGGCGGGCAGCAGCGCGAACGAGCGCTCGAAGCCGCGTGCCCACGGCGACCTGTCGATGGTGGCGCCCAGATGCCATTTGCCCGACATCAGCGTCAGATATCCGGCGTCGCGCAGGAGTTCGGGCAGCGCGACGACCCGGTCGTTCAGGTAGCCCTCGTAGCCGGGGGCGCCGCGAAATCCCGGGGACGCGACTTCGAGCATCGTGCCGATGCCGGCGATGTGATGGTCGGTCCCGGTCAACAGCATCGCCCGGGTCGGCGAGCACGCCGGCGCCGAATGGAAATCGGTGAGCCGGATCCCGGAGTAGGCCAGCCGATCGAGGTTGGGTGTTTCGATCTCGCCGCCGAAGGCGCCGATGTCGGAAAACCCGAGGTCGTCCGCGACGATTACGAGGAAGTTGGGGCGCTTCACGCTCAAGCATCCTGCCAGGTCGGTGCTCACGGTGTAATGCCGCCGCACCGCCGATCGCGGCCGATATTGTCGAGGCATGGAGATGTTGGCGCAGTTCGGGATGTCCATACCGCTGGTTGCGGCCCCCATGTCGGGCGGACCGACCACCCCGGCCATGGTGTCGGCCGCCACCCGTGCGGGGGCCCTGGGCATGCTGGCCGCCGGCTACAAGACCGTGGAGGCCGTCGAAGCCGAGATCAAAGCCCTTCGCGCCGAAGGGATCCCATTCGGCGTCAACGTGTTCGCGCCGAACCCGGTGCCGGTCGATCCGCGACGTTACCGGGAGTACGCGGCGATCATCCAGGCCGAGGCCGACCAGTTCGGCCTGACGCTGCCGTCCGAGCCCGTCGAGGACAACGACAGCTTCGACGCGAAGATCGAATTGCTGCTCGACGATCCGGTTCCGATGGTGTCGTTCACGTTCGGCATTCCGCCGCGCGACGTGATCGCGGCGCTGCAACGGGCCAAGAGCGTGGTGGTCCAGACGGTCACCACGGCCGAGGAGGCGGAGCAGGCACGCGACGCCGGCGTCGACATGCTCGTGGTGCAGGCGGCGGACGCCGGCGGCCACTCCGGCACCCTGTCGCCGTCGCGGCCGCTGACCCCGGTCCCGATCGTCGACCTCGTCAGCCAAGTCGTGGCGACGGTTCCCCTGCCGGTGCTGGCCACCGGCGGGCTCGCCACGCCGGCCGCGGTGGCCGAGGTGATCCGGGCGGGAGCGGCCGCGGCCGCCGTCGGGACGGTGCTGTTGCGCGCCACCGAAAGCGGCGCGTCGACCACTCATCAGGCGGCGCTGGCCGATCCCGCGTACACCGAGACCGTGCTGACCCGGGCCTTCACCGGCCGGCCGGCCAGGGGCCTGCGCAACGCGTTCATCGACGCCCACGAAGCCGAGGCGCCCCCGGGTTATCCCGCCATCCACCACCTGACCAGCCCGCTGCGCAAGGCGGCCGCCGCGGCGGGAAAGCCGGACTACGTACACCTGTGGGCGGGCACCGGTTTCCGGCAAGCCACCGCCGAGCCCGCGACCGACATTCTGCGCCGGCTGGCATCCGACCTGTGAGGTTCAGTACTCGAAACGATTGAGCACGTCGTAGCCGCGCCCGCCGATCACCCACGTCAGCGCGTAGATCATCCGCACCGCGGCCGACGGGATGTGCTCGTAGCCGGCCAGCGCGGGGGTCTGCTCGAGGAACCGCAGCCGGGGATGCCAGGCCGCAAGACGGCGCGCGTCGCGGATGCCCCAGGTGATGATGCCCCTGGTGAAGACCTTGGACAGCAACGGGGCCAGGGCCGACAGCGTATCGAAATGCATTTCACCGCCGGGGAATCGGTCGATCAGGCGCTGCAGCAGCCGCCGGACTTCCTCTTCGTGCAGATACATCAGCAGGCCCTCGGCGACGACCAGGGTGGGACGCCCGGCGGGGACGTCGTCCAGCCACCGCAGCTCGGTCACCGACGAGCCGATCATCCGGTAGCGCTCGGTGTCGTCGTAGAGCTGCCGCCGCAGCCCGATGACGCTGGGCTGGTCAACGTCGAACCAGGAAACCGACGGCGGTAGGTCGAGCCGGAAAGCCCTGCCGTCAAGGCCGCAACCCAGGTGCAGGACAACGGCGTCGGGATGGCGGGAGAGGAAATCGGCGCACCAGTCGTCGAACTTCTTGGCGCGCAGCGCGACCAGGTATTGGTTCGAGGCGGGCATGGTGCTCCGGCGCATGCGCTTGAAGTCGTAGCTGATCCGGTCCACCGCGTCCGCGGCGACCGTGTCGCCCAGAATCGGCCGCTTCGAACGGCTTTCGCATGCGCGCAGATACAGTGTGACGAGATTCGTCCATTCCACCGATCCCCAGGCGACCGAGCTGAAATCGACTTTGTCCGTTGCGGTCATCGCTGCTTCCTCTTCGCGCGGTATTCGGTCCACATTTCCATGAGCTGGTCGCGGTAGGCCCGCGTGCAGAACTCGCAGAAATCGCGGAAGTCCTCCACGCGTTGCCGTTGTTCGGCGCGGTCCTCGTCCAGCACGGACAGCGCGAATTCGGCGGGTTCAATCCCCAGCCGCATCAGGGACAGCTGGGTTTCCAGCACGCTGGTGAACCCGCCCGGTGTGACCCGGTAGAGGTGCTGGCGGTTCGGGCTCGGCAACCGCTCGACCATGCCACCTTCGAGCAGTTGCCGGGCGACGGTGCTGATCGACGCCTTGCTCACGGACAACGCGGCGGCCAGCGCGGTCAGCGACTGCTGCGGCGGATCGCAGATCAGCAGCCACCCGTAGACCCGGCCCATGGTGCGGGTGGCGCCCAGCAACTCGAAGAACAGCCCGAGGCGGTCGACGAACTCGGCCTCGTCGGGTGACATACGCTCCATCCCGTTCGTTCAGTACGTACTAAACGTAACTTATACCAAGCGGGACGCTGGCGGAACCCCCCCCGGCGGTGATCAAGGGGTCTGGGTTGCCGGGCTCAGAACGCCTCGGGGTCGCGCTGCACGGCGGCGGGCACCGGGTGCCGATACAGGCGGGATGCGTTCTCCCAGCTGAACTTCCGGATGACGTCGGACGGCAGGTCGCCGATCTGTTCGTGGATGGTCTGCTGGGTGTGCGGCCACGTCGAGTCGCAATGCGGGTAGTCGGCTTCCAGCATGATGTTGTCGACGCCGATCCGGTCGCGCTGGACGAACGACGACTTGTCCTCGACCGCGCAGAACCAGAAGTTGCGGACCAGCACCTCCGCGGGGGTCAGGCGCTCGCCGAGCGCTTGCCAGGTGCCGTACATCGCGTGATAGCTGAGCATGTGGTCGAGGCGGTCGAGCAGTCCTGCCACCCAACCGATTCCGCCTTCGGACAGACAGATCTTCAGGTCGGGGAACCTGCTGGGCAGCCCCGAGTACAACCAGTCGACCGCCGCGGAGATGGCGTAGGCGAAAAACAGCACGCCCTGCACGTCCGGCGGCGCGTCCGCGGTGGTGGACGGCGACGACCCGGACGATCCGATGTGCAGGTTGACCACGGTGCCGGTCTCGGCGCACGCGGCCATCATCGGATCCCAGTGGTCGGTGTGGATGCTCGGCAGGCCGAGCATCGCCGGATTCTCGCTGAACGTCACGGCGTGAAAGCCGCGGTCGGCGTTCTCGTAGATCATCTTCGCGCCGAGCTCGGGGTCGAGCAGCCACGGCAATTGGCATCCGATGATGCGGTCGGGGTACGAGCCCGCCCAGACGTCGAAATGCCAGTCGTTCCAGGCGCGGACGCAGGCGAGCGCGAGGTCGCGATCGGTGGTCACCTGCTGCAGCCGCTGTCCGGCGAAGCCGGGCAGAAACGAGGGGAAGTTGAGCGAGGCGTAGATCCCGTTGAGGTCCATATCCTTGACGCGCTCGTGGATATCCCATGCGCCCCTGCGCATCTCGTCGAATCGGACGGGTTCGAAGCCGTACTCCGCCACCGGCCGCCCGACCACCGCGTTGAAGCCGACGTTGGGCAGTTCCCGGCCGTCGTACACCCAGGTCTGGCCCCCGGCGTCGGTGTCGACGACTTTGGGCGCACGGTCGGCGAACTTTCGGGGCAGCCGGCCGGCGAAGGTGTCGGGGGGTTCGACGATGTGGTCGTCGACCGAGATGACGGTGTAGCGGCGTCGCGCCCGGGGCGGATCGGGCAGGAAGGTGACCGAACGTTCGGTGCCGGTCTTCGCCGTGGTGAAGTTCAGGTCGGTGGCCAGCTCGTCGATCGATTTCACGCGTCAAACTCCTTGTGGCTCAGGTCAGGACGTCGGGGTCGGCCTTGATCGTCATCCGCGCGGCCCCGGCCCAGTACACGTCGGCGGCCCGTTCGATCAGCGAGCGTTGCATGCCGGCCATATCCGACCACCGCATGGCCACCGGCTGCTTGCCGGTGAGCATGACGTCGTAGGCCAGCT
Organism: Mycobacterium paraintracellulare; assembly: GCF_000276825.1. Lineage (NCBI taxonomy): Bacteria > Bacillati > Actinomycetota > Actinomycetes > Mycobacteriales > Mycobacteriaceae > Mycobacterium > Mycobacterium paraintracellulare. The sequence goes on from NC_016948.1 coordinate 2,826,783, forward strand.
TGCACACCCGTTCGATCGAGGCCGCGCGGTAGACGGCCTCGGGCAGGTTGCGGCCGGTCGCGATGACGCCGTGGTTGGCCAGGATGGTCAGGTTGGCCCCGCCGATGCGGGCCGCGAGATCCGCGGCGCGAGTGGGGCTGTCGATCTCGCCGTCGTAGGTCTCGACCAGGCACAGGTCGTCGAGGAACAGCGACCCGGTCTGGTGCACCAGCTCCGGCAGCCTGCCCAGCGCGGCGAGCACGCATACGTAGTACGGGTGGTTGTGGATGACCACGCGGGCGTCGTCGCGGACGCGGTGCAGTTCGGTGTGGATGTGGATGGCCGGGGTGACGTCCCAGCGGCCGCGGACCACGCGCGCGTCGGCGTCCACCACGCAGATGTCGGAGGCGCTGACCTCCTGCCACCACAGGCCCCAGGGATTGACGAACATGTTCGTCTGGCCGTCGAGCTGCCAGGTGATGTGTCCGGCCATGTTTTCGGCGAAGCCGATGCCGGCGAGGTGGCGGAACGCGATGGCGAGCGCCTGCTCGTGGGACAGCTCGACGCCGATCGGCGGAACCACTGACGGCGCCCAGACTTCCAGCCCGCCACGGCGTGCATCAGGTGCGTTCATGACCAGCCTCCATCCTGGCTCCAATATCCTCGCGAAGTCGGCCTTTGGCTATCTTTCCGCCCGACGAGCGGGGCAATTCGTCGAGAACGATGAGGCGCTCGGGCAGCAGTTCCTTGGAAACTCCCAGCGCCAGCAGGTGTTCGACGAGCTGGGGAAGGTCGATGGTGGCGGAGCCGGTGAGTTCGGCGTAAAGGCAGACCTTCTCGCCGAACACCGGATCGGGCATGGCGACCGCGGCGGCCACCGCGATGGCGGGGTGGGTGGTCACGGCGTCTTCGACCTGGCTTGCGCTGATGTTCTTGCCGCCACGGACGATGAAGTCGGAGGTGCGCCCGGTGACCCGCAGATAGCCGTCCGCGTCGATTTCACAGATGTCGCCCATGCGCATCCACCCGTCGGGGGTGAACAGCTTGTCGTGGTCGGTGCCGCCGAGGTAACCGAGGCTGGTCGCCGGGCCCCGGCACGCGGGCTGGCCCCGACCCGTGTCGGTCACGTCGCGGTCGCCGTCGAAGAGGCGGACCGACATTTCGGGGATGATGCGGCCCCCGGTGCGCAGCCGCCGTTCGCGGGAGTCGTCGACGGTGGTCGCGCTGAGCATCCCCGTTTCGTTCGAGCCGAAGAACTGCAGGATCTTGGCGCCGGTGAGTTCCTCGAATTCGGCCGCCGGGCGATACGGCAACGCCTCGCCGCCGGTGTAGACGACGCGCAGCGAGCTCAGGTCGCGTTCGCGGCTGGCCGGGTCCGCCATCAGCATGGTCAATTGTGTGCTGACGCAGCATAATACGGTGACCCTGTGCCGGGCGATGGCCTCGCAGGTGGCTTTGGTGGTGAACCGGTCCAGGAGCACCGCGGTGGCGCCGAGGTAGATCGGTGTGGTGTGGCTGGTCCAGAGCCCGAACCCGAACGGCGTGGGTATCACCGGCAAAAAGACGTCGTCCGGCGCCAGCAGCCCGTTGGCGACGGCCTTCTGGTGGAAGTAATGCCAACGGTTCTGGGTGTGCACGACACACTTGGGCAGCCCCGTGGTCCCGGAGGTGGAATTGATCAGGAAAACGTCGTCGGGGCCGAGGCGGGCGTCGGTCGTGAGCGCGGTGGGTTTCGCGCCGACGTCCAGGCGAAGGGTCCGGTCCAGCAGCAGCGCCGGCAGCCCGAGTTCATCGGCGACGCCCGCGGCGGCCTCGCGGTGGGGCTCATCGCTGATCAGGGCCTTCGGCTGGGCGCTGCGCAGTATCGCTGTGGCCTCGCGGGTGCCGGCCCGTGCGCCGACGCCGACGACCACCGCCCCGCAGCGTTCGATGGCGACGAACAGGGCGTGGATGGCCGCGGAGTCACGGTGCCATACCGCGACCCGGTCCCCGCGCGTGACGCCGGCACCGGCCAGGGACTGCGCCAAACGTGTTGCGGCGTCGTCGAATTCACGCCATGTCAGCGACGCTTCGGGGTGGTCGACATAGGCGAGGCGGTTTGGGGTTTGCGCGGCGTTGCGGCGCACGGCGTCCGACAGCGTCGTATCGCACCACCAGCCGGCCTCGCGAAACCGGGCCGGGTCCTGTTCGGAGAATGCCGGCGACGACTCGATATCCAGCCCGCCGGCGCTCATTCGGTCAATGATAGGAAGCGACGCGGGGCCCGGTCTCGCTCCCGCCGAGAAACAGCCGGCTAGGGATTCCTCGGGGCGGGAGTGGAGCGCTGCGTCTTGGCGGGAACATTCGGAGGGTGGGCCCGCGGCTTGTGGCAGTTATGCAGGCACCCGCAATTGAGGCCGATGATGCACCCGTTTCCACCGGTGGGTTGCACGCCGTCGGGATCGCTTTGCGAAACGGGCAGGGGGCTGGACAAAGCTGCTGACGTTGTCGGTCCTGTCGCGCTGCCGGCCGAGGAGCCCAGCGCGAGGACGAACGCGGCCACCCCCGCGCAGAACGTGGCTCCTGTTCTTTCGTTTCGGCTCCCCACGGGGCGGGAGTGTAGTTAGCCGAATGGAGATACACGGGACGCGCGCGCACCCGCAAGGACACTCCAAGGAGTCACCAAGAATCCTCTAAGGCCCGTCGCCGGGGCGTTGATTCGTTGTCCGGGGCGCCATTTCCCGCGCCCGGGTCCGCTGCCGCGCCCTTGCCGTCCGGATGGCATAGGCTGCGGCGCTGACCGCGAACATCGCCGCGGTCAACAACAGCCACCGACCCAGGAATGGGTCCTGGGTCTGGCCGGTCGCCGCCCGGTACGTGGCGCCGCCCTGCCTGATGATGCCGGGAAGGAACACCAGCAGCGTGAGGCCCGCCCCCAGCGCGGGCACCCGGAGATGGTTGAGCACGGGCACGTCGGGACCGGGGCGCGGCGCTCGGCGGGACAGCAGCCGGTCGAGGCCCGCGTAGACCGGGAACAACACCAGATCGTGGGCGACGACGGCCCCGGCGAACCACACGACGATCGACTGCCACCACACGTCGGGGTTCCACAGCGTGGCCGGTTTGACCGTGGCGACCACGTAGCCCAGCACCGCGAATCCGGCGATCATCGTCAGCAGGTGCAGCGGGTGGGACCCGTAGAGCCTCGCGAACGCGTTACGCATGGGCGGCCGTGCGGAAGTCAATGGCGGCCACCCATTTGGTGTTGTGCACGCCGGGCAGCGCGGGCACGATGATGCGCGCGGGAAAGCCGTGGTCCGGCGACAGGTCGGTGCCGTTGACCCGCAGCGCCAGCAGCGCGTCCGGGTGCCGCACCTGGTTGCCCTGCAGGGTGGCGCCGGCGAAGGCGCCGGAGCGTTCCAGCGACGACACGCGCGCCGAATCCGGCGCGGGCACACCGGCGAGGCGGGCGAGTTCGGCCAGCCGCACCCCGCTCCACGTTTGGGTGGTCGACCAGCCCTCCACGCAGGCGATCGGTAAAACGGCGGTGTGTTGCGGCATCGCCAGCAGCGCGGCGCGGTCGACGGTCACCGGCCGGGGGCCACCGGTCATCGTTAGCCGCCATCGGTCGGCGGTGTCCAAAGGCGAGATGCCGGCGGCCGCCGCGGTCCGGTTGACCTCGAAGTCATTGGGCCCGTTGCCTCGGCTGCGCCCGCGCGGCAGGAGTAACGCGGCGGGCCGGGCGTACCCGCCGACGGTTTGACCGGCGGTGATGAGCGCGAGGAACAGCGCGCCCCCGCCCACCAGTGCCAGCGCGCCGCGGCGGCTCATCGTCGCGGGGCCGGGGTCGGCGGCGACCAGGGAGTCGGGCTGCCAGGGCTGCGGCTTGGTATCGGCGCGTGCGGTGCGCAGCACCTCGCGCAGCGGCATCGAGCGCAAACCGGACCACATGCGCCGGCTCTTGATCGCCACGTGCACGACGAAGCCGGTGATGAAGACCCAGGCGCCGAAATAGTGGGCGGTGTAGAAGCTGAATCCGAAAATGTAGTCGTACTGGATGTTCAGCACGCCGGTGACGATCTCGAACAGGATGCCCCCGACCAACATCAGCAGCGAAACCCGTTCCAGCAGTTGGGCAACCGACCGTGCGGGCGGCACCACGAACAGTCGCGGTATCACCGACCACAGCTTGGCGAGCACCACGGGGATCAACACCAAACCGAGCCCGACGTGGAGTCCCTGGGTCAGCCGGTACAGCCACGACGGATCGGTGGGCCAGTCGAAGGTCGGCAACTTCAGCCAGCCGACGTCGCCCGGGATGGCCTGGCCGAGTCGCGGCCCGTAGGCGATGTAGGACAGCAGGCCGGTGAGGATGACGATCGGCAGCGTCACCAAGAGCACCGAGCCGAATACCGCTGTCAGCCAAGGTCCGCGCAGCGGGCTGCGCCACAGCCGCGCGGGTAGGCCGCTGGCGGTCCGAATGAGATGCACCATCGATCATCATTCACGAGGGGCCGGCGATAGCGGTTCATTTCGCTGATCCTCGCCGAGCGGCGCGAACCGAGGGTGCGGTCAGTCGTTGCCGCGCGGTGGCGGCTGCACCGCGACGCCGCCGGACTCGTGTTCGGGGCCCGCGGCCGGGTGTTCGGCCGGGACACGTTCGCGGAAGCGGGCGCCCTCGCTGGGCCGCTGCATCCCCGGCCGGTCGGTCGGGCTTCGGTACGGTCCCGGTTTGCGCCGCGGCTTCCCACCGGGGAAGGCCAATCGAAAGATGGTGCGGTGCACCATCAACCACTGCTTCGAGAAGCGGCCGGAGTTGTACGGCAGTTCGTAGCGTTCGCAGATGTCTTTGACCTTCGGCGCGATCTCCGAGTAGCGGCTGCTTGGCATGTCGGGATAGAGGTGGTGTTCCACCTGGTAGCCGAGGTTGCCGCTGATGACATGGAACAGCGGGCTGCCTTCGATGTTGGCGGCGCCGACCAGCTGGCGTACATACCACCCGCCGCGCGTCTCGTTCTCGACCTCTTCGGGGGTGAAAGTGTAGGTCTGGTCGGGAAAATGGCCGCAGAAGATGATGGCGTGCGCCCACACATTGCGGATGACGTTGGCCAGCGCGTCGGCGCCCAGGGTCCGCAGATAGGTGCTTTCCACCCCCGGCAAGAGCTTGTCCAGCAGATCCGCCGCCGAGCCCAGGCGACCGCCACCGGCCCTGCGCAGCGCTTTGCCCACCCGCGACCGCGGGGGCTGATCGAGCCTGCCGCGTGCGGCCAGCTGAACGAGCGCGAAGGCGCCGGCGCTGATCAACGGCCAGCCGAGGTAGTCCTTGATGATCTGCGCGCGCGCCTTTCCGCTGATGCCGCGCAGGTCCTTGCGCACCTCCGACCAGGGCTTCTCGCGGCGCCGGATGGCCTCGATGTCCATGTCGTGGATCGCCACACCCCACTCGAACAGCAGCGTCAGCAGCAGGTTCGAGATCGGCTGGAACAGGTACCGCGGGGCCCACTTCTGCGCGGGATCGATGCGCAGGAGTTCGTAGCCGAGGTCTTTGTCTTTGCCGAGGATGTTGGTGTAGGTGTGGTGGATGTAGTTGTGGGAATGCTTCCACGCCTCGGCGGTCGAGGCGGTGTCCCAATCCCACACGGAGGAATGGATATCGGGATCGTTCATCCAATCCCATTGGCCGTGCATCACATTGTGGCCGATCTCCATGTTCTCGAGGATCTTGGCCATTCCCAGGCAGGCGGTTCCCAGGATCCACGCGGTTTTCGAACGCGATCCCAGCAGCAGGATGCGGCCGGCCACCACGATCTGTCGCTGTACCGAGATGACCGTCTTGATGTAGCGCCGATCCCGCTCGCCCAGATCGGCGAACACCTCGTCATGGATCGCATCGAGTTCCTTGGCGAGTTTTTCGAGCTCTCGTTCGCTCAGGCGCTCAAGGGGGCTTTTCATCGTCTTTTCCGCGACGGAGGTCACCGGCCGCTCCTTTCGATCACAGTGCGAGTTTCACGTCGCCTTCGGCGGTGTTGATGCAGATTCGGACGTCCTGTTCGGTGGGCTCGATGACGTCACCCGAGCGCAGGTCACGCAGCTTGCCCGACTTCAGGGTCCCGACGCAGGTGTGGCAGATGCCGATTCGGCAGCCGTGGGCCAGATTGAGGCCGGCCTTCTCCCCCGCCTCCAAGATCGAGGTGCCGCCGTCACATTCGACGGACTTCTCACTGTCGAGAAAGCACACCGTGCCGCCCTCTCCGGCGTTGGCGTCGCCACCGATCTTGGGCTGGAACCGTTCGAAGTGCATTCGTTCGCGGTCGGCGTTGCCTTCCCAGTGCTCGATCAGCGCGTCGAGCATGTCGCCGGGACCCGAGCTGAACGTCTCGCGTTCGCGCCAGTCCGGGCAGGCGTCGTCCAGGTCGTCCGGCTTGAGCCTGCCCCGCTCGGAGGTCAAACGCAGATCCAGCCGCATGCCGGGGTGCCGGCGGTCGAGGTCTTCGAGGACGGACAGGAACATCACCTGCTCGCGGGTTCGCGCGGAGTGGATGACCACGACGTCACCGAACGCGTCGCGATGGTCGAGGCTGCGCAGCATGCTGATCACCGGGGTGATGCCGCTCCCGGCGCTGATGAACAGCAGTTTGGGCGGCAGCGGTTCGGGCAGGGTGAAGACGCCTTCGATCTCGCCGAGCCGGACCAAGTCCCCGGGCTGGATCCGTTGCACCAGATACGGCGACACCACACCCCCGTCCACCTTCTTGGGCGTCACGCTGATCAGCCCGTCTTCGGGCACCGGATCCGACGTGAGCGAATACGCGCGCCAGTGGTAGACCCCGTCGATGACGACGCCGAGCCGCACGTACTGCCCGGGCTGGTGACCAGGCCATTCATAACCCGGCCTGATCAGGACGCTGGCCGCTTCCGAGCCCTGCGGCTCGACGCGCTCGACCTTTCCGCGCAGCTCCTTGGTGGTCCACAGCGGATTGATCATCTCCAGGTAGTCGTCGGGCTGTAGCGGGCTGAACAATCGCCGCACCGCGCGCAGGAACAGCCGACGCCCGCGTGGGACGTGGGGCCGGGCACCGCGTTCAGCCATAACAACGGAGTACACAGTTGTACACCGACCCAAACCGCCAATCTGAATCTGCTTGGGACACATGGTTACACATATGCAAAATGCGCATATCGGCATCGCTTATCCGTTCACCATTCGGTGTTGGGCGGGGACGGCGCCCTGCGCGGCTAGTGTCGGTGGGTGTGTTGATCGGCTTTCTGCTCGCGTTGGGCTGCTCGCTCTGTTACGGCACCGCGACCGTGTTGCAAGCGGCGGGGACGCGATCGGTGGAAGCGGGCAGCGGCTCGGGCGTCGACGCCGTGCTGCTGCTGCGGGCCGTCCGGCAGTGGCGCTACCTGGTCGGGATCGGCCTCGACGTCGTCGGGTTTGTCCTTCAGGTGGCCGCGCTGCGGCTGGTTCCGATCTACGTCGTCGCCGCGGCGTTGGCCGCCTCGATCGCCGTCACCGGGGTCGTCGCCGCGTGGGTGTTGTCGGCCCGGTTGTCGCCGGTCGAGTGGTGCGCCGTCGGCGTGGTCTGCGCCAGCCTCGTCGCCCTCGCTGTGGCCGCCGGGCCCGGGCATTTTCGACACGCCCCGGCCGGGCTCGGCTGGGCGCTCCTGGGCGTGGTGGCCGCGGTACTGATCGCCGGTTTCGCCGCCGGGCGTCTGCCCGACCGCGCGCGAGCGCTCGCGTTGGGGCTGGGTGCCGGGACGGGCTTCGGCGTCGTCGAGGTCGGTGTGCGCCTGATCGACGTGATCGATCCGACCACGCGGTCGTTCTACACCAACCCCGCCCTGTACGCGGCGGCCGCGGGTGGCGCCGCCGGATTTCTGTTGCTCACCTCGGCTCTGCATCGCGGATCCGTGACCACGGCGGTCGCGGGCATGGTCGTCGGCGAAACCCTCGCGCCGGCGTTCGTGGGGGTGGCGTGGTTGGGTGACACGGCGCGCGACGGGCTCGGTGGGCTCGTGATCGCGGGATTCGCCGTCGCGGTGGCGGCGACGTTGGTGCTGGCGCGGTTCGGGGAAGCGCCGGCGCCCAGCGAGGCCGGTGGGGCCGACGCTGTCTCGGGCCGCTGATTCAGGCGCCGGCGATGGTGGATGCCGAACGGCCGTCGGCGTTTTCGTCGGCCGCAGCGTAGGTGGTGCCGCGGGCGGGCCGCGTCCACAACACAGCGCCCTCGGCGCTGGGGCCCGCGGCGATGAGCGCGCGCTTGAGGATCTTGTTGGTCGCGGTCGCGGGCAGCTGGTCGTTGATGCGCACGTAGCGCGGCCACGCCTTGGGTGACAGATCGGGTTGCGACGCCAGGAATCTCCCGAAATCGTCCGGCGTCAGTTCCGCCCCGGCGCGCGGCACGATCGCGGCCATCACCTGGTCGCCGACCTGGTCGTCGGGCACGGCGTAGACGGCGACCTGGCTGATGCCGGGCATCCGCGCCAGGATCCGCTCGATCGGTGCGGCGGCCAAGTTCTCGCCGTCCACCCGCATCCAATCGGAGGTCCGCCCGGCCAGGTAGATCCAGCCGTCGGCGTCCCGGTAGGCCAGATCGCCCGACCAGTACATGCCGTGGCGCATGCGCTCGGCCGTGGCGCCGGGATCGTTGTAGTAGCCGGCGAACGGTCCCGCGCCCTGGGTGTTGACGAGTTCGCCGACGGCCTCATCGAAGTTGGTCAGCGCCCCGTGCGCGTCGAACGTCGCGACGTCACATTCGGTCAGTGTCGTCGAGTTGTAGATGCTCACCCCGGGGTAAGGCTTGCCGATGGAACCGGGCGGGGTGCCGTCTTCTCGGACCACGATCACCGCGAACTCGCTGGATCCGAAGCTGTCCACCACCCGGCAACCGAAACGCCTTGCGAATTCGGCGATATCGCGATCGGTCGCCTCGTTGCCGAAGGCCACCCGCAGGGTGTTCTCGGCGTCGTCGGGACGCTCCGGGGTGGACAGGATCAACGCCAGGGGCTTGCCGACGTAGTTCAGGTAGGTCACGCGGTAGCGGCGCACGTCCTCGAGGAACCGCGACGGCGAAAACTTGGCGGGGACCATGGTGGCGCCGCAGCCGATGGCCACCGCCCACCCCGCGGCGACGCCGTTCGAATGAAACAGCGGCATCGCCAGGTAACACACGTCGGCGGCGGTGACGTCGTACTGGAAGATCAGGCTGGCGCCGCACATGATGGCCATCCCGTGCGCGAACCGGACCACCTTGGGGTCACCGCTCGTCCCCGAGGTGAAGATCATCATGAGCGTGTCGGCGGCGGCGACCTCGCGGTGCGGGGTCAGCGGTGGCGCCGCGGTCACCGCCTCGGCGTAACTCGTCCCGTCCACGTCGAAAACCTGAATTCCGTTGAGATCCAGGCCCTCCAGCAGGGGCAGGTGATCGCGGTCGACCAGCAGGATCTGGCAGTCCGAGCGCCGGATGTCGGCGAGCAGCGCGGGTCCGCGGCGGGTCGTGTTGAGGCCGCACAGCACGTAGCCGCCCAGCGCGGCCGCGGCCATCGCCCGCAGCATGGCCGGTGAATTGCCCAGTGCGGCACCGACATGCAGCGGCCGGGTGGGGTCGGCGCGCGAGATCAGGGCAGCCGCTTCGGCCTCGGCTTCGGCGAGGTGCTCGCGCCAGGTCCACGTCTTCTCGCCGTGGGCGATCGCGGGGGTGTCCTCGTGCCTGCGCTGCCGCAACAGCTGCTGAACCGTCTCCGGCACCGTCTCACTTCCTCCGTGCTGTCATCGGGTCGTCATCACCAACCCGGCATAGTCGCGGGCCGCCACGTCATCGCAGTGCCGACGGTAGGTACCAAACCCGCCGATGTAGGGCATGAAGACTCGCTTCTTGCCCTCGATGTTGGCGCCCAGGTACCACGACGATGCCGCCCGGGGGAACAGCGTCTGCTCGGCCGCTTCGGCCACCTGCTCGGTCCAGGCGACGGCGGCGTCACGGCTCGGTTCGATCTCGCTGACGCCGCGCCGCCGCGCGGCCCGCACCAGCTCGATGACCCAATCGACCTGAACTTCGGCGTGCAGCACCATGTTCGCCAACACCGACGGGCTGCCCGGCCCGCTGATCGTGAACAGGTTCGGCAGGCCCGGCACCATCAGGCCGAGGAAGGTGAGGGGGCCATCGGACCAGATTTCGCGCAGCCGCTCCCCCCGCGGCCCGCGCGGGTTGATCCGCGTCAACGCGCCTGTCATGGCGTCGAACCCGGTCGCGAACACCAGCACATCGCAGGGGTACGTCGCCGCGGGGGTCCGCACGGCGTCGGCGGTGATCGCCTCGATGGGCTCGCGGCGCAGGTTCACCAGCCGCACGTTGTCGCGGTTGAAGGTGGCGTAGTAGCCGTCGTCGGTGCAGATCCGTTTGGTTCCGATCGGGTGGTCCACCGGGATCAGGTCGGCTGCGACCGCGGGATCGGCGACGATTTCCCGGATCCGCTCCTCGGCGAACTTCCTGGCGACCTCGTTGGCCGACGCGTTGCGGGTCTGGTCGGGGAAGGTCTTCGCGAAAAGAACCCCGCCCTCGCGCCAACGCTCCCACAACGCCGCTGCCCGCTCCTCGGGGTCGGTGTCGACGGCGTTCTTGTGGTAGCTGCCGTGCGGCGTGCCCGCCGACGCGTAGGCCGAGGCGCGGCGCCGCTCGGGGTATTGCTCCTGGATCTGCCGCTGTTCGTCGGCCGACCACGGCCGGTTGGGCATCGGGATGGTGTAGTTCGCGGATCGCTGGAATACGACCAGGTTTTCGGCCTGCGAAGCGATGATCGGCGCAACCTGGATCCCCGATGATCCCGTGCCGATGAGCCCCACCCGCTTGCCGCGCAGATCGGGATCCTCGCGCGGCCAGGCGGCGGTGAAATACACCTCTCCCGAAAAGTCTTGCACGCCCGGGATATCGGGCCGGTTGAGTGCCGACAGGCACCCGGTGGCGCACAGGAGGAACTGCGCCGCATGGCTTTGTCCGGTCGCGGTGTCGACCTGCCAACGCCCACCCTCGAAGGCCGCGCCGACGACGTCGACGCCGAACCGGTAGTGGCGGCGCAGGTCGAAGCGGTCGGCGACGTGCCGAAGATAGGCCAGGATCTCCGGTTGGGCGGCGAAGCGTTCGCTCCACTGCCAGTCGCGCTGCAGATTTTCGTCGAAAGAGTAGGAGTAGTCCACACTTTCGACGTCACAACGTGCGCCCGGATAGCGGTTCCAGTACCAGGTGCCGCCCACGTCGGGCGCCGCCTCGAGCGCCGTCACCGACAGCCCCGCCGAGGCGGCTCGGTGCACGGCGTACAGCCCGGCGAACCCGGCACCGATGACGATGACGTCGCTCATTTCGGTCATGCGGGCCGATACCTCAGTAACGTGATCCCGTCTTCGAGATCGCAGAACACCGGCTCCACCCGCATGCCGATCCGGACGTCGCCGGGATCGACGTCGACCAGCTCGGTGCTGAATTTCGGCCCGGCGTCCCACTGCACCACCGCGAGCAGCTGCGGCAGCGCGTCGGCCCACGGCGGGCCGGTGGGCCGGCGGGCGATCGTGAAGGTGTACAGCGTTGCGGCGCCGTCGATCTCACGCCATTCCAAATCGTCGGCCAGGGTCCCCGGGGCCAGCGTGCGCGGGTAGAACACGTGCCGCCGAAGCGACGGCGAGTACTGCACCAGGATCCGGTGCTGCGCCAGGCCGTCCCAGAACGGCCGGGACACCGGTGTGGGCTCGGGGACGAGCGCATCGTCGCGGCGGGCCATCGCTAATCCCCCCGCAGGAGCAGCGCGACCTGCTCGCTCATGATGCCGCCGTTGCCGGTCACAAACGCGGTGTGACAGTCGGGCACCTGCGCGTCGCCGGCGCGTCCCATGACCTGCCGCGCGCCGTCGACCACGTGGTGCATGCCGCCGGCCATTCCGGCCTGACCGAAGGACAGTTGCCCGCCGGCGGTGTTGAGCGGGAACTCCCCGCGATGGGTCAAATCGTGTTCGTTGATCCACGACATGCCTTTGCCTTTCGCGCAGAATCCGGCGTCTTCCAGGCTCATCAGCACCGTGATGGTGTAGCAATCGTAGATCGAGGCGACGTCGACGTCGGACCGGGACAGCCCGGCCATCGCGAACGCCCGCTCGGCGGCGCGGGCGATGGGTGTGGACAGCAGGTCCTCGGCGTAGGTGGGGGTCTTGAAGGCGATGTGTTCGCCGAACCCCTTGATCCAGACCGGGCGGTGGCGGGCGCGGCGCGCGATGTCGGCGTTGGCGATCAACACCGCCGCTCCCCCGTGCACGCGCATCACCGTTTCCAGCATGTGGATGGGGTCGGCGATCATCGGGCTGTCCAGCACGTCGTTCACCGTGATGGGGGTGCCGTGGAAGACGGCACCGGGGTGGGCGCACGCGTTGGTGCGTTGGTCGACGGCGATCTTGGCGACCGCGGCGGGGTCGTAACCGTATTCGGCCGCGTACCGCTGGGCGATCTGCGCGTAGGGCGCGTTTTGGCCCACGTTGCCGTAGGGGATCTCGAACTCGGCCTGCGGCGAGCCGTAGTTGCCCGAGGACGCCCCATACCAATTCGGCTCCGGCGCGGGCCGCCGTTCGGACCGGGGCACGGCCGCGGAGCCGGGTACCACGGCCAGGGCGGCCTCGCAGGCCCCGAGTTCGACGGCCGCCGCGGCCCGCCACACCATGCCGGCCGAGGTGGCCCCGCCCAAGTCGACCCGCTCACCGAAATCCAGTGCCAGGCCCAGGTATTCGCACAGAGTGGCCGGGGCGAACATGGCCGACTCGGCGACGCCGTGGGTCAGCAGGCCGTTGACACAGCCCGGATCGACACCGGCGTCCTCGATCACCATCTTCGCCAGCAGCGCGTACTGGTCGAGGGTGAACATCGCGGGGCGGGTGGGGCGCCGTTCGGCCGGCAGCTCGGCGATGCCGACGATCGCGGCCTCTCCCCGCAGCCCGCTCATGCCCGGCTCCCCCGCAGCGGCAGCGCGACGCCGGCGGTGCCCGGCATCAGCACCGTGTCGCCGCGCCGGCCGGCGATGTCCAGATCCACCAGGCCGTAGCCCCCAAAATCATTGCCGCCCGGGCGTTTGCCGGTGACCTCGCCACCGAAACTGAGCGCCTCACCGGGATAGGCGATCGCCCGGTTCTGCACCGAGAACGTCACCAGCCTGCCCCGCCCGCCGACCCAGTCCCCGAGGGCGCGGGCCAGCAGCGCCGCCTGCAGCGGACCGTGCACCAGCACGTTGTCGTATCCCTCGGTGTCGCGGGCCCACTCCTTGTCGTAGTGGATCCGGTGACCGTTGTATGTGGCGGCCGAAAAGAAGAACATCTGGGTTTCGTCGACGGTCACCGTCAGCGTGGGGATGTGATCGCCGACGGCGATGTCTTCATAGAACACTTGCTGGTCGGTCACGATGCTCCTAGGGGCGGGCGATCATCGACGTCGACGCTTCGGCCAGCAGGTCGCGATCCTGGTTGCGGTACACCGTGTGCCAGGTGACGAGGACGAATCTGCCGGAGCGGCCTCGCTTTTCGACGATCGACTCGATGGTGCGGACCATTTCGATTTCGTCGCGGTGGTAGGCCGGCAGGTGAAAGGTGAAGCTCTCCCCGCCGGCCATCCGCTTGGGGGCGCGGGGAAACGCGAGGCTGCCGGAGACCGCGCCGGAGGATCCGTCGGGGCGCAGCGACTCCAGCCGCGACACCCCGAGGACCGCGTACTGCAGGTACAGCGGCGGGCAGATGATGTCGCGAAAGCCGTTGGCGCGGGCGTACTCCGGATCGAAATACAACGGGTTGTCCTCGCCGACCGCGGCCGCCCACCGTTGCCAATCGCGCCGGGTCACCTCACCGGTCGCCGAGGCGGCGACCGTGCCCACCCTCGACGCCGACTCGGCGTCGATCAAGCTGTCCTCACTCACCGGCGCTCCCTTCTCCCATGGTTTCCCGAAGCCACGACGCCGCGACGTCGGCGCCGCCGCCGAGCGTCGCACCGAGGCGGGCCCGCTCGCTCCACAAATGCAGGTCCGTCTCGGTGACATAGCCCATCCCACCGTGCAGCTGATGGGCGTCGAGCGTGATCAGCCGGGCCGCGGTTGCCGCGTGCATGCGGGCGATGGCGGTCTCCCTGCTCGCGGTGCGGCCGCGCCCCAGCCAGAACACCGCCGCGTGCGCCGCCAATCGCGCGGCCGCCAGGGCGATGTGCATGTCGGCGATCAGATGCTGGGCCGCCTGAAACGAGGCGATGGGCCGGCCGAACTGGTGACGCAGCTTGGTGTAGTCGACGGTGCGGTCCAGCACGGCCTGGCCGACCCCGACCAGGTCGAGTGATCCCAGCGCCACCGCGGTGTTGGCCAGCCGGCGCAATCCCGGCACGGTGACGCCGTCGAGCACGGCGTCACCGGCCACGACCGCGTCGTCGAAGCGGACGGTGAACGCCCGGTGCCCGCCGACCATGTCGAGCGGCTCGACGGTCACACCGCCGCCGTGCGCGTCGACGAGGAAGACCAGCGGGCGTTCGGCTCCGCCCCGCGACGAGGCGGCCGATACCACGATGAGATCGGCGACATCGGCGTCGGCGACGTAATCCGCGGTTCCGTTGAGCCGCCACCGATTCGGATCGGGATCGGCGCGCAGCGCAGGGGCGACGAGCGCGGCGTCGCGGGCGTTCCAGAGGGCGGTGGTGGCGCGGACGCTGCCGCACGCGAGCGGGGGCAGCCAAGCGGCCTTGGCCTCCGGGGAGCCGAGCTGGTCGACGGCGAGGGCGGCGTGCACGGTGCTGTGCACGGTCGTCGGGCACAGCGCGCGGCCGGCTTCGGTGTAGAACACGGCCAGGTCGTCGAGTGAGCCACCGGCGCCGCCGTACTCCTCGGCGACGGCCAGCCCGAATACCCCCGCGTCGGCCACCGCCTTCCACAGCGCCGGCGTGCGCCGGTCCGCGCCCGGCTCGTCGAGGGCGCGCACCTGGCTGACCGGGTTCTCGGCGGCCAGCAGGGCGCGTAGCGCCGCGGCGAACTCCCGCTGCTCTGCGGACGGGATCGTCTTCATCGGTGGTGTGCGAGGCTTCCGTCAGCGTCCATAGGAGGGCATCCCGTGCCCGCGCTGGGCGATGATGTCGCGAAGCACCTCATTGGTGCCCCCGCCGAAGCGCATCAGCGGGGCGGCCCGGTAGAGCCGCTCGAATTTGCCGGCCAGCGGGGCCTGTTCGCTGCGATGCGCCAACAGGCCGTCCGGGCCGAGGAGATCGAGCGCCAGGGCGGCGATGCGCTGGCGCAGCTCGCTGGTGAACACCTTCTCGACGCTCACTTCGACGGTCGGAATGACGCCGCTGTCGAGGATCGAGGCCGCCTCGTAGCCCATCAGCGTGGCCACCGCGACGTCGGCTTCGGCCTGCGCCAGCCGGCGGCGAAGCGACGGGTCGTCGGCGGGCACCGTCCCGTCGCGGCGCGGACTGCGCGAAAGTTCGTGCAATTCCTCGACGGCGCGGCGCAGGTCTCCGGCGTTGGTCAGCGCGCCGCGCTCGAGGTCGAGCGCGCCGGTGATGTAGGTCCAGCCGCGGTTGACCTCGCCGACGAGGTTGGTGGCCGGCACCCGCACGTCGCGGAATGCCACCTCGTTGGTGCGGTAGCCCGACCACGCGTAGAGCGGGCGGATCTCGACGCCGGGGCTGTCGATCGGCACGATGATGACCGAGATGCCGCGGTGGCGTGCGGTCGTCGGATCGGTACGGACGCAGAGCCATTCGTGCGTGGCCCGCTGCGCGCCGCTGTTCCAGATCTTGGTCCCGTTGATCACCCATTCCTCGCCGTCGCGGGTCGCGGTGGTCCGCAGGCTCGCCAGGTCGGTCCCGGCCTCGGGCTCGGAATAGCCGACCGCGCAGATCATTTCGCCCCGGGCGATCGGGGGCAGCCACTCGCTCTTGTTCCGCTCGGTGCCGTGACGCATGATCATCGGCGCCACCGACGTGACGGTCAGGTCGGGTCCGGGCACGCCCCAGTACTCGAATTCGCTCATCAACAGGTGCTGGTGAATGGCGCCCAGACCCAGCCCCCCGTACTCGCGCGGCCAGTTCAGCCCGAACCAGCCCTTGGCGCCGATCTCGCGGCGGAACCGCGCCACCTCGCCGTCGAGAATCTCCAAGTCGTGCGCGGCCAGCTCGGCGCGCAATGCGGGGGTGACGTTCTCGTGCAGAAATTGGCGGACCTCGGCCAGCCAGGCGCGCTGCCCGGCGTCGAGTTCGAAATCCATTCCGGCGCCTATGCCTTTCTCGGAGCGTCGATGCCGTTACACCGAGCAGCGCCAGCGTAACGCCGCCGCGAGTTCGCGCGGGGCATTCTGCCGCGCATCGGTCGCGAACGGCGGGGGTCGCACTGTAAAACCGCTGTCAAACTCCCGTTAAAACCCGTCGACGCTCTGGCGGATTCGGCCGCGGGCTGCGAAGATTTTCGGATCGGTTGGTCAACGCGGACCAGGCCCTCTGCCCCAGCCCGAGGGAGAAATCATGCCCACTGTTGAGACGCGCCTCCGCGAGGACTTGCGCAACTACGCCGTCGAATTGAGACAACTGGCGTACACCCTTCCCCTGGGCGTAGGCGAGCACAATCTTCTGCAACTGTCCGATCGGATGCGCGCCGCGGCCGACCAAGTGGTCCGCAAGGGCGCCTGACGCGCGAGCGATCAGCCGCCCTTGAGGCGGATCTTCCAGCGCACGAAACCCAGATAGACGGCGCTGATGAGCGCCAGCATGCCGACGTCGAACCACCACCTGGCCGGCGTGTGCTGCCAGTGCGAGTCCTTCGGGGTCAGCGGCCCGGGCACCAGCTTGGTCAGGTCGGCGGTGGACGCCGACGCCGCGAATCCCCACCGGGCGGGCGTGGCCCAGGCCATCTGATCCAGCCCCACCCGGCCGGTCACCGGGATCATCCCGCCGGAGAACACCAGCTGTGACATGACGGCCACCACCAGCAGCGGCATGATCTGCTCGTTGGACTTGGCGACGGCCGACAGCGCGAGGCCCAGCATGGCGGAGGCCACGCACGTCAGCGCGACGTCGACGAACAACTCGAGGCCGGGCTTGCCCAACGCCACCGCGCCCTGGGTCGGCGCGCCCTTGCCGAGCACCGCGATGATGGTAACGATCGCCGACTGGACGATCGCGAAGACCGTGTACACGCACACCTTGGCCAGCAGGTACGCCGACGTCGACAGGCCAACCGCCTGCTCGCGCAGGAAGATCGCGCGTTCCCCGATGAGGTCGCGGATGGTCAGCGCGGTACCCATGAACACCGCGCCGACGTTCAGCAGCACCAGGATCTGACCCGGCTCGTTAGGCGCGGCGCCCATCGGGTTCGGGATGCCGAAGCCGACATCGCCGGGCACCGACATCGACAGCGAACCCATGATGAACGGCAGCAGCGCCAGGAACACGAAATAGCCGCGATCCGAGACGATCAGCCGCATCTGGCGCCGGGCGATGGTGGAGAACTGCCGGAACAGGCTGGTGTGTGAGGGGTCGCCCAGTTCGGCGGGTTTCTCCGCCGGCGGCGGCGCCGGGGGCGGGCCCGTCCGCGCCAGGTAGCGCTCCCGGGAGCCGTCGGGGTCGTTGGCGACGGTGCTGAAGATGTCGGCCCAGTTGGTGGTGCCCATGGCGGGACCGATTTGGCCGGGCGGCCCGCAGAACGCCGTCTTGCCGCCGGGGGCGAGCAGCAAAACCTGATCGCAGACGTCGAGGTAGGTCAGCGAGTGGGTGACGACGAGCACCACCCGGCCGGCGTCGGCCAGCTGCCGCAGCATGGTCATCACCTGCCGGTCCAGCGCCGGATCCAGGCCCGACGTCGGCTCGTCGAGGATCAGCAGCGACGGCCCGGTGAGCAACTCCAGCGCCACCGAAGCGCGCTTGCGCTGGCCGCCGGAGAGCTTGTCGACCAGCGTGTGCAGGTGCTGGGTCATCTCGAGTTCCTCGAGTACCCGGGCCACCACCTGGGCGCGGTCGTCCTTGGTGGTGTCCGGCGGCAGGCGCAGCTCGGCGGCGTACATCAACGCCTGCTGCACGGTCAGCTGGCCGTGCACGACGTCGTCCTGCGGCACCATCCCGATCCGGCTGCGCAACGAGGCGTACTCGGCGTGGACGTTGTGGCCCTCGAACGCCACCGTGCCGGTGCTCGGGTGCGTGTACCCGGCGACCAGCCGGGCGAACGTCGATTTGCCGGCGCCGGACGGCCCGATGATCGCGGTCAGCGTCCCGGGCAGGGCGGTCAGCGAGATGTTGTCCAGCAACGTCTTGTTGTTCTCGATCGTCCACGTCACCCCGCGCACGTCGAGGCCGCCGGTGCGCGTCGCGGTCGCGGTCTGGTCGCGGCGGGCCAGGGTGCCGCCGGCGAAGACCAGGTCGATGTTGCCGATCGTGACGACGTCACCGTCGTGCAGCACGGCCGAATCGACGCGGGCGCCATTGACGAAGGTGCCGTTGATGCTGCGGTTGTCATGGATCTCGGTGCCACCGGGCGCCGGGATCAGCGTGGCGTGGTGGCGTGACGCCAGGACCTCGGGGATGACGATGTCGTTGTCGTTGGCGCGGCCGATCGTGATCGCGCCCGGCGTGGACTCCAGCCCGGCCCTGCCCGGCCGCAGGATCTTCATCATCGACGTGGCGATGTTCGACGAGTCGCCACCGATGCGGCCCGTCTGGGACGCCGGTTGCGCGGTGGTGGGCGGGGCCGCATGTACCGCCGACGGCGCCCGGTAGATCTGCGGCGCGGGCTGGGGCGCGCTGGGCGGCGCGGCCAGGGGGCCGCTGGTCGGGAAGCGGGTCTGCGGCCCCGACGGATGGCTCGGGGTCGGGCCGCTGGGCGGCTGGCTCGCGAGGGGTCCGCTCGGTGAGTGGCTGGGCTGCGTGGTGGTGGGCGGATGCGCCGAGTGGCGGAATGAGGCAGACGCCGGCTGCTGAGGCTGGGCGGAAGTTTGCGTGCCGCTCGGGCTCTGCGGCGCTCCCACGAGGGGCGCGCCGGGCGTGCTGACGATGGGTATCGACGTCGTCAGCGGCGGCCGCCCGGCCGAACCCTGGTGGCGGCCGACCTCGAAGGTCAGCGCCGGGCCATCGGGATTGCCGACGTTGACGCGCATGCCGTCCTGGATGTCGATGACCGGGACGCGGCGATTGTTCGCGTACAGACCGTTGAGGCTGCCGTTGTCGACGGCGACCCATCGGCCCTGGTCGTACCGCACGATCAGATGGGTGCGGGAGATCAGGGGGTGGGCGACGCGGACGTCCGCGCGAAGGTCACGCCCGATCACGACGTCATTGCCTGCCGCGAAGGTGCGCTCGGCTCCCTCGTACCGCACGGTCAGCGCAGGCGGGGCTGGTGGGCTCATCAGGACCAACTGTAACGGCAGCGCCGCGAGTTGGGCACCCGGCGCAACGGGATACGGGCGCCGGCCGTCGAATCAGCCTGCGGCACAATTACTTTCGTCGGCTTCAACCGGCCGCGGCGGCGCTGCGCAGGCGGCGCACGTTCCGGACCCTACTCCGGACCGCGTCCCCGGCGGGGGTGACGTCCTTGACGAAATCGCCGAGGTATTTGATGGCGCGCCTGCCCTCCGGCAAGATGTCGGCGGCCAACGGGAAGTCGTGGATCTGCCCGTCCCACAGGTGCAGATCGCATCGGACCCCGCTGGCTTCCAGGCGCTTCGCCATCAGTTCCGCGTCGGCGAGCAACAATTCGTCCGAGCTCGCGTGAATGGTCACCGGCGGCAACGACGACAGGTCGGCATCCACCGGCGAGGCGACCGTGGACTCGCCCCGGCCCTCCGCCGCCCGGGCGTCGCCGAGGTACTTAGCGAACCGCGAGAACGCGCTGCGGGTGAACATCGAGCACTTGCGGGCGTTGCGGTGCTTGAGTTTTCGTGCCGGATCCGTGTCCGTGAACGGCGAGATGGTCGCGACCCCGGCCGGCTCCATGATGTCCTCGCCGATCGCCGACAGCGTGGTCATGAACGCCAGGTATCCGCCGGCCGAGTCGCCGGCCACGACGACCCGGTCGCCGTCGTAGCCGCGGTCCTGCAGCCACCGCAGGCCGCTGATCCCATCGTCGATGGCGTCGGTGATCTGATGTGCGGGCAACTTCCGGTAGGCGACGGCGAGCACGGCGGCGTCGGCCTCCTTGGACAGGCGGGTCACCATCGAGCGGTGCGTGTTGAGGCCGCAGGTGAGGAACGCGCCGCCGTGCAGGTACAGGATCGCCCGGTCCCCCGAGACGCCGGGAGCGCGAACCCACTCCGCGGCGCAGTGCTCGAGACGCACCGGTTCGGTGCTCGCCGCGGAGCCGAGACGGGGAAACATCCCGGCAAAACTGTCGACGTACTCCAGCGGCCAGTGCAGGTTGGGCGTCATGGCCCAGGCGCGGACCGCGTTCTTCACGATCAACCGGCTGGCGAGCGAGACGGCGACCGACTGGGGGCTATGCCGATGGTGCATGCGCCGCGTCGTCGCCACGCTCGGCAGTATGCGGGCCGGATCGATTGTGCTCACTGTGTCATCAACTCCTAAGTGGACACCGGGTACCCGGCTTACCGGTGGATCCAGCGCGCAGCAAACGTCGCGTAGGTCACTGTTTGCCGCTGGCAGAGATGGGTACCACCCGTTGATCGCGATCGCCGATGTCGCGCGGCCGGAATGGGGCCGGACCGGCTGTGGCCGGGGCCGCCGCGTGGCCCAAGATATGAGCGATGACACACGCAGAGCATCCGGGCCCGTTGCTGGCCGACCGGGTCGCGGTCGTGACCGGCGGCGGGGGCGGCATCGGCGCGGCCACCGCGCGGCTTTTCGCCCGCCACGGCGCGCACATCGTGATCGCCGATATCGACGGCGAGCTGGGCGGCGCGACCGCCGACGCGATCACGGCGGCCGGCGGATCCGCGCGGGCGGTCGTCACCGACGTCCGGGCGCCGGACCAGGTCACCGGCCTGGCCCGGACGGTGCTGGACGAGCACGGGCGGGTCGACGTGCTGGTCAACAACGTGGGCCACTGGCTGCGCCACCCCGGAAACTTCGTCGACACCGACCCGGGGCTCTGGGATGAGCTCTACCGGATCAACCTCCACCACGTCTTCCTGCTCACCCGGGCGTTCCTGCCCGCCATGGTGGACCGGCACGCCGGTGCGATCGTGAACGTCTCGTCGGTCGAGGGGCTGCGCGGCTACCCGGAGGATCCGGTGTATGCCGCGTTCAAGGCGGGCCTGATCGGCTTCACCCGCAGCCTCGCCGTGCAGGTGGGCAACCACGGCGTGCGGGTCAACGCGATCGCCCCCGACGTCACCGAGTCCCTTCAAGTGCCCTACTCGCAATGGCTGTCGCCCGAGGAGCACACCCAATGGCCGCGGTGGGTGCCGGTCGGACGGATGGGCCAGCCCGAGGATCAGGCCCGCGTGATCCTGTTTCTGGCCTCGGACCTGTCGTCGTTCGTCACGGGCCACACCATCGCGACCGATGGCGGAACGGGCGCGGCCGGCGGATGGTTCCGCTCGTCACGCCGGCCGGGCCGCGAGTGGACGAATCGGCCGGTCGACCCCTGAGACTCCTTGGTAAACCGCCGGCTTCCTCAAAGCGCTTGCGCGGGACGGAATCTGGCTTGATCGTCGATGATCGTCACCGGGATGCCGTTGAGCACCCCGTTGCCGGACGGCTGGTCGACGAATGTCGGCGGGGACAGCACGTTGGTGTTCGCGCCCGGTGAGCCGTTGGCCACCGTCATGCGGGTGCCCGGCTTGCCGTGTCCCCAGCCGTGGGGCATCGAGACCACGCCCGGCTTGATGGCGTCGGTGATCTCCACGGGCACCCTGATCTCGCCGGCCTCCGATTTCACCGTCACGATGTCGTTGTCGGCGATGCCGCACCGGGCCGCATCGTCGGGGTGGATCAGCAACGTGCACCGGTCCTTTCCCTTCATCAGCGCGGGCACGTTGTGCAGCCAGGTGTTGTTCGAGCGCAGGTGTCGGCGGCTCACCAGGACCAGCGGTTCGGCGGGGCGTTCCATGCGCGCGGCCAGCCGGGGCAGGTCGTCGAGCAGGTACTGCGGTGCGAGCCGGATCTTCTTGTCGGGGGTGCCGAGGATGTCGGGGAGTTGGGGGACCATGGGCCCGAAGTCGATTCCGTTCGGGTTGGCCTTGAGCGTGTCCAGCGTGAGCCCGCCCGGATTCTTGCCGTACTGGTCGCCGAAGGGCCCGGTGCGCAGGGTGAGGTCGAGCATGCGCTCCGGCCCGCCGTGCTCGTAGAGCTTGCGGATCTCCGCGCCGTCGAGCCCGCGGGTGAAGGCCAGGTAATCGAAGAAGCCGTCGTCGATGGCCGCAACGTCGACGTCCTCGGCGGGCGTGCCGGTACACAGTCCGGTCAGCCGGATCAGGATCTCCCATTCGTGCGGGCGATCGCCCGGATCGAACACGGGCGCGGAGTAATTCGCGATGCTGTGAATCGCGAAGAGCAGGATCAGATCGTCGTGATGCGGCTGCTCCAGCGGCGACAGTCCGGGCAGGATCACATCAGCGTGCCGTGTGGTCTCGTTGAGCCAAAGGTCAACGGAGATCATCGCCTCCAGCATCGGCAGCACTTCGTCGAGCTTGTCGCCGCCGGGGGTGGACAGCACCGGGTTGCCCGCGACCGTGATGAGCGCCTTGAGTTGGCCGTCGCCCGGGGTGGCGATCTCTTCGGCCATGCACGACACCGGCGCCTGGCCGAGAACTTCCTTGGCGCCGCGCACGCGGGTGTGCCAGCGGCCGAATTCCGGTGCGCCGCCCTCCAATCCGGGCAGGGGCTGCGTGGTGATCGACCAGGCGGCCGGCCTGGGAAACATGGCGCCGCCGGGGGTGTCGAAATGACCGGTCAGGATGTTGACCACGTCGACGAGCCAGCTGGCGAGGCTGCCGAATTCCTGGTTGCACAACCCGATTCGTCCGTAGACCACCGATTTGTCGGTGCCGGCGAGTTCGCGGGCCAACCGGCGGATCCGGTCTTCGCCGATGCCGGTGACGGCGCCGACGCGTTCCGGTGGCCAGTCCGCGACGGCCCGCCGCAGGGTGTCCAGCCCATCGAGGTGGCCGGCGAGGTGCGGACCGGGACGGGCGAGGTCTTCGGCGAAGAGGGTGTGCGCGACCGCCAGCAACAGCGCCGCGTCGGTCCCGGGCACGATGGGAAGCCACTCGTCGGCGCGCGCGGCGGTCGGGGTGCGCACCGGGTCGATCACGATGACCTTGCCGCGCTTGCGGATCGCGTCGATCAGGCCCATCACGTTGGGCGCTGCCAGCAGTGAGCCCTGCGATGCGGCGGGATTGGCGCCCATGATGACCAGCAGGTCCGTGCGTTCGATGTCCGGCACCGGGAAGTTCCACCAGAGTCCGTACATCAGGTGCGAGGACAGGTTCTTCGGCCATTGGTCGACCGTGCCCGGCGAGTAGGTGATCGGCATCCCGGACATGCCCATCAACACGCCCGCGTAGCGGGCCAGCGAGAACGAGTGCGCCAGCGGGTTACCGGTGTAGGCGGTCACCGCGCCGATTCCGTATTTGTCGATCACCGGCGTCAGCAACTCGGTGCAGCGCCGGAACGCCGCGTCCCAGCTGACCTCCTGCCACTGACCGTCGACCTTGATCATCGGCTCGCGGATGCGGTCCGGGTCGTCGTGCAGGGCGGCCAGCGATGTGCCCTTGGGGCACAGGTGCCCGCGGCTCCAGACGTCGTCGCGGTTGCCCCTGATGCCGGTGACAAGGCCGTCATCGACCTGAATTTCCAAGCCGCACATGGCTTCACACAACGGGCAGGTGCGCAGGTGCCTGCCGTCTTCGCCGGGTTTCATCCACCCACTGTATTGCGCTACCGCCCGTAGCGGAAGTGGTGACAGCGGCGGTGGCCCGGACACCACGTGACCGGGCCACCGCCGGCTGTCGCTACTGTTCGGCCTTCTGGCGAGCTTCGTTGATATCGGCGGCCTTTCGGGCGCTTTCGGCCTCGGCCTCCTTCTGGGCGGCCTCGCGCTGCGCATCGGCCTTGTCCTGTTGGGCCTGGCCTTCGCGCATCAGGTCGTCGCGTCCGGCGACCGCCCCGGCGACTTCCTTCACCTTGCCCTTGACGCCCTCGACGACGCCTTCGACGGCTTCCTCGGGACCGCTCTTGTCCGACATACGTACTCCCCTCCTTGTCGTGCGTCTTGCTCAGCGCTTATTGCCCAGCCGGTCGGTTCCCAAAACCTTCGACGGGAGTCGCCTTCGCCACAGCGCCGACGCGTCGGGCGGTCGCCGCGCAAGGACCGCCGGCCGTTGCATCTAATTCCCCTGCGGTTCAGGGTGTTTGACAATGCCCGGCCGAGACGACGCCGGAATGTCCCGGCCGTATCGGTTACGCTGAGGCCCGATATCGCTGCACCCCGGTCAGCGGCGGGAGGAACCATAGCAGTGGAAACGTGGGAACTGGTGGCCCGTGAGCAGATCCGCGACACCTTGGCGCGCTACAACTGGTCCGGCGACGCGGGCGCGCTCGACGGCCTCGCGGAGACGTTCTGTCCGAACGGCGTGCTCGAGATCCGCGGGTTCGACCCGCTGCGCGGGCGATCGGCGATCGCGGAATTCCTGGGCGGCGTCACCGGAAAGGTCGCCGTCGACGCCGATGTCACTGGCGGCGTCAAACCGATTGTGCGCCATAACGTCGCGAACGTGTTGTTCACCGAAGTGACACCTGGCGAGGCGCGCGTCAAGTCGTACTTCACCGTCGTCACCCACATTGGGCTCGACCATTGCGGCCGCTACCGGGACGTCCTGGTGCCCGAGGGTGGCACCTGGCTGATCAAGCACCGCCGGGTGTCCACCGACTGGGCAGCGCCCGACTCGGCGATGGCACGCTAGCCCTCGCAGAACGCGGTCCCGATCCGCGTCCGGCGCAATGTTTGCCGGAAGCCCCCCAGTGGCTATAGAAAGACCGTCACACAACAAATCGCGGTCGCCCCGATCGTGGATCCCCCACGAGCGTTGGGATGACCGATGGTCATGTGACCAGCGGTCAGAGCCGCACACAAGAGACGAGCGAGTATGCAGCGACTCAGTGGGCTAGACGCGTTCTTTCTGTACCTCGAATCACCGACACAGCCGCTGAACGTTTGCTGCGTCCTGGAGCTCGACCCCGCGACCATGCCCGGCGGCTACGATTTCGCGCGCTTTCGTGAGGCGCTCGCGGAGCGGGTGGACGCCGTCCCGGAATTCCGTCTCAAGCTGGCCGATAACCAACTGAACTTCGACCATCCGGTCTGGGTGGACGACGACCGGTTCGATCTGGGACGCCACCTGCACCGGGTCGCGCTGCCCTCGCCGGGCGGGCGCGAAGAACTGGCGGAAATCTGCGGCCACGTCGCCGGCCTGGCGCTCGATCGCGATCGTCCGCTGTGGGAAATGTGGGTGATCGAAGGGCTGCGTGGCGGGGACGCGCTGTCCGTCGTCCTCAAGGCCCACCACGCGGTGGTCGACGGTGTGGGCGGAGCCAACCTGCTCGCGCAACTGTGCGGCCCCACCCCCGACTGCCCGCCGCCGCCGCCGGAACCGGCCGCCCGCGCCGGCGCGGCGAACCCATTGCAGATCGCCGCCGGCGGTCTGATCGGGGCGGCGTTGCGACCGTGGCGCCTGGCGCGGGTGGTGCCTGCCACGGCACTGACGCTGGCGCAAACGGTCCTGCGCGCCCGCGCCGGCGGCCACACGATGGCGGCCCCGTTCGCGGCGCCGCCCACGGCGTTCAACGGCCGCTTCACCCGACGCCGCAACATCGCCCTGGCGAGCGTGGACCTCGAGGACGTCAAAACCGTGAAACAGCGGTTCGGGGTGACCGTCAACGACGTGGTGACGGCGATGTGCGCGGGGGCGCTGCGGCAGTACCTTCTGGACCGCGACGCCCTGCCGGATATTCCGATGGTCGCCAGCGTGCCGGTGTCCGTGCGCGGCAAGTCATCTCGACCGGGCCGCAATCAGATGACCTGGATGCTGTGCCGGCTCGAAACCCACATCGCCGACCCCGCCGAACGCCTCACCCGCATCGCCGGCGGGAACGCCGCGGCCAAGGACCACGCCGCCGCGATGGGACCGACCCTGCTGCAGGACTGGACGCAGGTGGCCGGGCAGACCATGTTCGGTGCCGCGATGAAGCTGCTGCCCCGCATACCGCTGCCCGAGAAGCCGCCGCACAACCTGGTGATGTCGAACGTGGCCGGGCCGCGAGACCAGCTCTACTTCTTGGGTTGCCGGCTCGACGCGATGTACCCGCTCGGTCCGATCATCGCCGGCGCCGGGCTCAACATCACCGTGATGTCGCTGGGCCGCCGTCTCGGCGTCGGCATCATTTCCTGCCCCGACCTCGTGGCCGACCTCTGGGACCTGGCCGACGCCTTCCCCGTCGCCCTCAAAGAGCTGATGAATTCGAGCGCGCCGGTCCGCGGCCGAACCTGACCGCCGCCCGTTCAGCGGAACCCTATCCCCCCTCGGCGCCGCGGCATGGCAGGGTGACACCCGTGGCAGACACTTTTCGACAGCCTCTCGCAGAGCAAGACCTGCGCGAAATCAGCACGGAAAACGGCGCTTTGCGCTACTACGACACTGGGGACAGCGGGGCCCCCGATTCCGCACCGGTGCTGTTGTTCCTGCACGGGTCCGGGCCCGGGGTCACCGGGTGGCGCAACTTCCGCGGCGTGCTGCCCGCCTTCGCCGAGCGATTCCGCTGCCTGATCCT
Organism: Mycobacterium paraintracellulare; assembly: GCF_000276825.1. NCBI lineage: Bacteria > Bacillati > Actinomycetota > Actinomycetes > Mycobacteriales > Mycobacteriaceae > Mycobacterium > Mycobacterium paraintracellulare. The sequence goes on from NC_016948.1 coordinate 2,853,505, forward strand.
GGAATTCCCCGGGTTCGGGGTCAGCGACGACTTCGGCGGACACCCGATGGTCACCGCGTTCGGCACCGTCGCGCCCTTGCTGGACGCGCTCGGCGTCGCCAAGGTGCACATCGTGGGCAACTCGATGGGCGGCGGTGTGGGCATCAACTTCGCCACCCACAATCCCGAACGCGTCGGTCGGCTGGTGACCATCGGCGGGATCGGCACCAACATCTTCAGCCCCAGCCCCAGCGAAGGCATCCGGCTGCTGCAGGAATTCGTCGAGGACCCGACGCGCCAGCGCCTGGTCGACTGGCTCAAGTCGATGGTCTACGACCAGGGGTTGGTCACCGAGCAGCTGATCGAGGAGCGCTGGCAGCTGGCCACCGACCCCGACACCCTGGCCGCGGCGCGGCGCATGTACGGCAAGGCGGCGTTCGCCGGGATGAACGCCGCGCTGGCCGCCTCCGACCGGCCGCTGCCGTGGGCGACCATGCACAAGCTCACCGCGCCCACCCTGCTGACCTGGGGACGCGACGACCGGGTCAGCCCGCCAGACATGGCCCTGATCCCGATGCGCACCATTCCCAACGCGGAGCTGCACATCTTCCCGAACTCGGGGCACTGGGCGATGATCGAGGCCAAGGAGGCCTTCGAAAGCACTGTGCTGACGTTCCTTTCGCGCGGCTAGCGCGGGACCGTCCTCAATCCACGTCTCCCCCGGCGCCCAATGTCGGTGCCGGTGCACCCGCCAGGCCCGCGGTGAGCAAGGCGTGGGCCCCGGGATTGCCATCGAGGACACGGCTCGTACGCTTGGTGATCCGCCAACGGTTCTCGATGCGCCGCAACTCGAAATGGTTTGCCGTGCAGCGCCATACGCGGTAACTCTCGCCGTCGCGCACGAGAACCAGCGATTCGCTGACCGCCACCGCCGAATCTCCCGCGACCGTCACGACCGCCGGTCCGACGAAGTGGCAGCAACCACCACCCACCAGCTTCTGATGGGAGGCCGAGCTGACCATGGCGCGCACGTCGGCCCGGCTGTGCATCTGCCAACCCTCGACGTCGTAGCCGCCATCGGTCGCCCAGAGCCGCGCCGCGGCGTCGGCGTCCCCCGCGTCCACCGCCGGACCGTAGGACGCGATCAATCGGGCGATATCGCGTTCGTCCTCGAGTCGGCACAGCCGTGTCAACAGTTCGTCGGCGTCGATCACCGCTGATCTCCTTCCAGTTTCAGGAGCGCATCATTTCTGGCCCAGGAGTTCCTGCACGGCTCTGTGCGCGCCCAACACGATCGCGGCGCGGTCCGGGCCGCTGCCCCGGTGCACCGCGGCCGCGTTGCCGCCAGCGATGAACACCGGGCCGTTGGCCAGGTTCTCCAACCCCTCGCGGGCCACGTCGGCCGGTTCGGACACCGACAGCCCCGGCACGTCGAAGTTCAGGCCGGCCCGGGCCATGGCCGGCGTGCGGGTCACGCCCAGCACCAGTTCCAGCACGTCGACGCCGTGCTCGCGCAGCTCGAGCCACAGGCTCTCGGCGAAGAGGCGGCTGAAGGCCTTCACGCCGGTGTAGACCGATTGGCGCATCGAACCGTGGGTCGCCGCCATCGAGCCGACCACCAAAATGCCGCCCCGGCCGCGGGACCGCATCGGCCGCGCAAAGTGCTGCACGAGTTGCAGCATCCGCGTCACGTTGAGGTCGATCACCCGGCCGAACTCGCTGAGCTCGGCGTCCAAAAACGGCTTGCTGCAGGTGTTGGCGCCGGCGTTGTAGATCAACAGGCCGACCTCGATGTCCGCGGTCTGCGCGGTGATTCGCGCGACCGCGTCGGGGTCCAGCAGGTCTATGGCCAACGTGCGCACCTGTGCGCCGATCTCGCGGCACTGCCGCGCCGTGTCCTCCAGCGGTCCCGGCTTGCGAGCGATCAGCACCAGATCGAACCCGTCACCGGCCAATTGCTTTGCGAACTCGGCGCCCACGCCTTCCGAGCCGCCGGCGATCACCGCCCACGGCCCGTACTTCGCGATGTCGGTCACGGATCCTCCTATCTTTGGGTGGCGCCCGCGTCGACGGGCAAGGTGATCGCGGTGATGTAGCGCGCCTCGTCGGAGGCGAGGAACAGCGCGGCGTTGGCGACGTCGAGGGGGTCGATCCACGGCACTGCGAGCATGTTCATCGAACGCGCGGCGTCGGCGAATTCGGCGCGCGTGGGCGGGCGGTCCAGGTCCGGGCGAAAGGCGCTGCTGACGACGTCGTTCTGGATCATCGGCGTGTCGACGTTGGTCGGGTTGACGCAGTTGACCCGGACATGGTGCGGCGCAAGCTCGTTGGCCATCGAGCGCATCAAGCCGACCACGCCGTGTTTGGCGGCCGTGTAGTGCGCGACGCCGACCAGGCCGCGCAGCCCGGCGATCGAGCTCGTCAGGATCACCGATCCGGCGCCGCGCGCGATGAGGTGGGGCACGCCGGCGCGGCAGGTGTGCCAGACCCCGGTGAGGTTGACGTCCAGCATGGTGCGCCAGGCGTTTTCGTCCAGCTCGACCGCCATGCCGCGCGACGTGATTCCCGCGGTCGCGCACACCACGTCCAGCCCGCCGAACCGCGCGGCGCCGCGGTCGGTGGCGGCCCGCATGCCGGCGAGGTCGCGGACGTCGACGATCTCGGGGTGCACCCGCCCGCCGGCCTCGCGGACCAGCGATGCGGTGGTGTCGAGGTCGTCCGGCGTGCTGTGCGGGACGAGCACCGTGTCGATCGGGCCGCACACGTCGAGCGCCACGATGTCGGCGCCCTCCTGGGCGAAGCGCACGGCCTGCGCGCGACCGATCCCCCGCGCCGCGCCGGTGATCAGGGCGACCTTGCCGTCGAGTCGCCCGCCGCGCGCCGCCCTCATGTCGTCTTCTGGGTCAGGCCGGCGTCGACGACGAGCTGGGTGCCGGTGATGTAGCGGGCCTCATCCGAGGCCAGGAACAGCACGGCGTTGGCGATGTCGACGGGCTCGACCCACGGCACCGGAAGCAGGTTGCGGGCCCGCAGCACCTCGGCGGCGTCGGCCTCCGTCGGGTTTTCCAGGTCCGGTCGCAGCCGCCGAAAGGTGGCCTCGTTGAGCACCATTGGGGTCGCGACGGGGCCTGGATGCACGGTGTTGACCCGGATGCCGCGGGGCCCGAGCTCGTTGGCCAGCGTGCGGGCCAGTCCCACCACCGCGTGCTTGCTGGCGGTGTAGTGGGCGGTGTTGGGCAGGCCGCGAAGGCCGCTGGTGGAGCTGATGATGACGACGGAGCCGCCGTCACCACCGATATGCGGCACCCCGGCCCTGACGGTGTGCCAGACGCCGGTGAGGTTGATGTCCAGTGTGCGCCGCCACACCAGTGGGTCCAGTTCCCACGACGGCGCGCCCGGCAGGTGGACGCCGGCGTTGGCGACGATGGTGTCGAGGCGGCCCAGCTCGGCGACGCCGGCATCGATGGCGGCGGTGACGGCCCCGAGGTCGGTGACGTCGGCCAGCCCGGTCACGCAGCGCCGACCGCGATCGGCGACTTTCTCTGCGGTGTCGGCCAACTCGTCGGCCACGGCCGGGGCGTCGAGCGCGATCACGTCGGCGCCCTCGTCGGCGAACCGCTGGCAATGCACCCGGCCGGTTCCCTTGGCGGCGCCGGTGACGACGACGACCGTGTCCCGTAGACCCGTCATCGTTCGATGAGATCGAAGCCGCGGTAGCCGGCGTCGGCGACCTCGGCGCAGATGTCGTTATAGGTCGCGAAGCCCCCGACGAACAGCATGAAACCCCGGGGCTTTCCCGGCACGTTCGCGCCCATGTACCACGAGTTCGCCTTGGTGAACAGCGTCGTCTCGGCCCGACGGGCGCATTCGGCGCCCCAGCCGTCCACGCTGTCGACGCCTGCTTCGATCGCGGCGTAACCGTGCTCGTCCAGGAACGCGATGGCGTCGGCGATCCAGTTCACCTGGGCTTCGGCGTGCAGCACCATGTTCGCCAGCACGGCGGGCGCTCCCGGGCCCGAGATCAGGAACAGGTTGGGGAAGCCGTCGACGCCCAGCCCCAAATAGGTGCGGGGTCCGTGCGCCCAGTCGTCGCGCATAGCGGTGCCGCGGCGCCCGACGATATCGATCCGGCCCAGCGCACCGGTCATCGCGTCGAAACCCGTTGCCAGCACGATCATGTCGACGTCGTAGTGGGCGTCGGTCGTGTTGATGCCGGTGGTGTCGACGGATTCGATGGGGGTGGCGCGGACGCTGATCAGCGACACGTTCGGGCGGTTGAAGGTCTGAAAATAGTTGCTGTCGGTGCAGATTCGCTTGGTGCCGATGGGGTGGTCGTTGGGGATCAGGAGGTCGGCGACGGCCGGATCGTCGATGACGGCCCGGACCTTCTCCTCGTAGAATCGGCGGGCCTCTTCGTTGGCCTCCAGATCGGTCATCTGGTCCGGGAAGGTCTTCGAGAACAGCACACCGCCGAGCTGCCAACGCTTTTCGAACGCCGCTCGGCGCTCCTCGGGCGTGAACTGCATGGTGGGCTTCGGCGCGGTGATGTGGGGTGAGCCGCCGCCGCTGCGCCACGACAGCGCGCGTCGCTGGGCATATTCCGCCTTGATTTCGTCGAGCTCTTCGGCCGACAGCGGCCTGTTGCCCGCCGGCACGCTGTAGTTGGGTGTGCGCTGAAAGACGTAGAGGTGTGCGGCCCGCTCGGCGATGACCGGAATCGATTGAATGCCGGAGGATCCGGTGCCGATCACGGCCACCCGCTTGCCCGTGAAGTCGACGGGGTCGTGGGGCCATTGCGCGGTGTGGTAGATCTCGCCGGCGAAGGTGTCCAGGCCGTCGAAGTCCGGGGTCAGCGCGGCCGACAACGGACCGGTAGCCATGAGACAGAACCGCGCCGAGATCGTCTGGCCGGCATCGGTGGTGATCGTCCAGCGCAGCGTCGTCTCGTCGAGCGTCGCGGAGACCACGCGGGTGCGCAGCGCGATGTCGCGGCGCAGGTCGAGTTTGTCGGCGACCCAGTTCAGGTACGCCAGGATCTCGGCCTGTGTGGCGTAGCGTTCGGTCCAGTTCCATTCCTGCTGCAGTTCGTCGGAGAACGAGTAGCAGTAGTCGACGCTCTCGACGTCGCAGCGCGCGCCGGGATACCGGTTGTAGTACCAGGTCCCGCCGATCTCGGGCGCGGCTTCCAGGACTCGCACCGAAAGCCCCTGGCCGCGCAGCTTGTGCAGGGCGTACAGGCCGGCGAACCCCGCGCCGACCACGACCACATCGAGAGCCTGTTCGCCGGGATCGTTCACAACCAGTCACGGTAAGGCCTGCGGGATCGCGCACCGCTCCCCCTCCCGGTCACCGGACGCCGGGGGCGCATCTTCCCGGCCACCGGGCAGCTGGGTTCGCCCTGCCGTCTGGATCGCTCACGATCGGCGGATGCCGCAAGTCGCGCGCGTCGACGTCGAGCTGGACGGTCGACGCCATCATTTGTGCTGGCCCCACGGGCAGACGCTGGTCGAGACATTGCTCGAGGCGGGCATCGCCGTGCCCCACTCGTGCCGGGAGGGCCGCTGCGGCTCGTGCGTGGCGACCGTGGTCGCGGGCGAGGTCGACATGGTTCCGTGCGACGTGTTGGACGCCGACGATCTCGAGGAGGGCCTGATTCTGGCCTGCCAGGCGCGGCCCGCGGGCACCGATGTTCATGTCGAATTTTGACCGCGTTGTGTCCGCTCATCGGGATTTACTTTGGGACGGGTCGGGACTGCGGTAGACCATTACTAAGCACCCACACGTAAGGACAACGATATGAGCGACCGGGTACTGGACCGGGTAGTGGCCATGGCCGATCAGCTGCGCGAACAGGCCGCGGAGGCCGAGCAACTCGGCCGGCTCACCGACGACACCGTCAAGCTGATGAAGGGCGCCGGGCTGATCCGGCTGCTGCAGACCAAGCAGTATCAGGGCTTCGAGGTCCACCCCCGCGAGTTCGCCGAGACGACGATGGCCACCGCGGCGCTCGATCCCGCGGCGGGCTGGATCGTCGGCGTGGTGGGCGTGCACCCCTACCAGCTCGCCTACGCCGACCCGAAGGTGGCCGCCGAGATCTGGGCCGACGACGTCGACACCTGGATGGCGTCGCCCTACGCGCCGCAGGGCGTGGCCAAACCGGTCGACGGCGGCTACCTGTTCAACGGGCGCTGGCAGTTCAGTTCGGGCACCGACCATTGCGACTGGATCATCCTGGGCGCCATGCTCGGCGACGAGAAGGGCATCCCGTTGATGCCGCCGCAAATGCTGCACATGATCCTGCCGCGCAAGGACTACGAGATCGTCGAGGACTCGTGGAATGTGGTGGGGCTGCGCGGAACCGGCTCCAAGGACGTCATCGTCAAAGACGCGTTCGTCCCGACCTACCGGACCATGGACGCGGCGAAGGTGATGGACGGCACCGCCCAGCGCGAGGCCGGCATGACCGAGCCGCTGTACCTGATGCCGTGGTCGACGATGTTCCCGCTCGGCATTTCGGCGGCCACCATCGGCATCGCCGAGGGGGCGCTGGCCGCGCACCTCGATTACCAGCGCGGCCGGGTGGGCGCCACCGGGACCGCGATCAAGGACGACCCCTACGTGATGCACGCGATCGGCGAGGCTGCCGCCGACATCAACGCCGCCCGCCAGGAGCTGCTGGCCAACGCCGACCGCATCTACGACATGGTCGCCGCGGGCAAGGAGGTGTCGTTCGCCGACCGCGCGGCCGGGCGCCGCACGCAGGTTCGCGCGGTGTGGCGCGCGGTCTCCGCCGTCGACGAGATCTTCGCCCGCTCCGGCGGCAACGCGGCCCGGATGGACAAACCGCTGCAACGGTATTGGCGTGACGTGCACGTCGGCCAGATGCACGCCATCCATGTGCCGGGCACCACGTACCACGCGGCGGCGCTGAGTTCGATCGGCATCGACCCGCCCGAAGGCCCGCTGCGGGCCTTGATCTGAGGGGTTTTCAATGTCTGACCTGAAAAGCCTTGGCTACATCACGGTTTCGACCTCAGACATCGAGCGTTGGCGCCATTTCGCGTTCGGTGTGCTGGGATTCGCCGAAGGGAAAGGACCCGACGAGTCCGCGCTGTACTTGCGGATGGACGAACGCGCGGCCCGGATCATCGTCGTCCCCGGCGGGGTTGACCGGGTGATCACGGTCGGCTGGGAAGTGCGTGACCACCAGGCGCTGCAACGGGTCAAGGCCGCCCTGGACGGCGCCGGTGTCGGTTTCAAGGAATTGTCCGTCCAGGAGGCCGACGCCCGCCGCGTCGAAGAGGTGATCACCTTCGAGGATCCGGCCGGCACCACGCTGGAGGTGTTCCACAGCGCGGTGCTCGACCACAGCCCGGTGATCACCCCGTTCGGCGCGAAGTTCGTGACGGGCGACCAGGGTCTGGGCCACGTCGTCGTGCCGGCGACCGATTTCAACGGCGTCGTCGACTTCTACACCGAGGTGCTCGGTTTCCGGTCTCGTGGCGCGTTCCGGGTGCCGCTGCCCGCCGAGTTCGGACCGATCCGGGTGCGGTTCCTCGGCATCAACGCGCGCCATCACAGCCTGGCGATCTGCCCCGCCGCCCAGCAGCGCGACCCCGGGCTGGTGCACGTCATGGTGGAGGTGGACACCCTCGACGCCGTCGGCCAGGCGCTCGACCGCGTCAACGCCGATGGCTTCACCGTCGCGTCCACGCTGGGCCGGCACACCAACGACAAGATGGTGTCCTTCTACGTCCGCGCGCCCGGCGACTGGGACATCGAATTCGGCACCGACGGGATGCGGGTCGACGAAACGTATTACACCGCAGAGGAAATCACCGCCGACAGCTATTGGGGCCACGAGTGGATTCCGGAACCACCCGCGGCCATGCGCATGTGATCGCCGAATCTGACGTGACGCCGGTGGCGGCGTCGTCGATCACGTCGTGGGACGCCGAGGCCGACGTCGTCATCGCCGGCTATGGGATCGCGGGCGCCGCGGCGGCGGTGGAAGCCGCCCGGTCCGGCGCCGACGTCCTGGTGCTCGAGCGCACCGGATCCTGGGGCGGCGCGGCATCGATGGCGGGCGGATTCATCTACCTCGGGGGCGGCACGCCGCTGCAAAAGGCTTGCGGCTTCAGCGATTCGGTCGACAACATGGCGGCGTTCCTCAACGTCGCGATGGGCCCCGGCGCCGACGAGGCCAGGATCGCCGACTATTGCGCCGGCAGCGTCGCCCACTTCGACTGGCTGGTGGGCTGCGGCGTCCCGTTCAAGGCGGAGTTCTTCTCCGAGCCGGGCTGGGAGCCCATGGGCGACCAGGGGTTGATGTACAGCGGCGGCGAAAACTCCTATCCGTTCAACACGATCGCCTCCCCCGCCCCGCGCGGGCACGTCCCGCAGATGCAGAACAAGAAGCAGGGCGAAGCGAGTGCGGGCTACATGCTGATGAAGCCCCTCGTCGAAACGGCCACCGCCGCCGGGGCGCGGGCCCTCTACGACGTGCGGGTGCAGCGGCTGATCACCGAATCCGACGGCCGGGTGGTGGGCATCTGCGCCCGCCAGTACGGCAACGACATGACGATCCGGGCGCGCCGCGGGGTCGTGCTGGCCACCGGCAGTTTCGCCTACAACGACGCGATGGTGGCGCGCTACGCGCCGCGCATCGCGGGGCGGCCGGCCGCGTCGATCGAGCAGCACGACGGGCAGGCGATCCGGATGGCGCAGGCGCTGGGCGCCGACCTGGCGCACATGGACGCCACCGAGGTCGCGATCTTCGTCGACCCCCAGCAGCTGGTGCGCGGCATCCTGGTCAACGGGCGCGGTCAGCGCTACGTCGCCGAGGACACCTATCCGGGGCGGATCGGCCAGCTCACGCTGTACCAGCAGGACAACGTCGCGTACCTGATCATCGACGGCGACGCGCAGGAGGCGGCGGAGGCCTCGTGGTCGCCGAAGCTGATGCTGCGCCCGGCGACCTGGGTGGCCGACACCGTCGCGGACCTGGAGCGCGACATGGGCCTGCCGCCCGGTTCGCTGCAGGCCACCGTGGCCGCCTACAACGAGGGCGCCGCGCGCGGCGAGGATCCGCTGCTGCACAAGAAGTCCGAGTGGATCAAGCCGATCGGATCGCCGGTCGGCGCGATCGACCTGCGGGAAAGCACCGGCGGCTTCACCCTGGGCGGGCTGGCGACCACGCTGGACGCCGAGGTGCTGCACGTCAGCGGCGCGCCCATACCCGGGCTGTTCGCCGCCGGCCGGTGCACCGCCGGCCTGGCCGCGTGGGGCTACGCCAGCGGCGTCTCGCTCGGTGACGGCAGCTTCTACGGCCGCCGCGCCGGGCGCTCGGCGAGTCTTTTTCCGCGGGCGTAACGCCACGGTGGGATATCCCGCCGAAATTGCACCCCTGCGTTACGAGCGTGCGAGGAGCGCCTCCCGCTCGCGGGTTCTTTCGGCACGCCATGTGACAGCGGCCACAGCCCTGTGGTAGAACTATATTCCTAATAGGAATATGCCAGCCAGGAGGATGAATGGCCGCGCCCGCCGAAACCCCCACCGCCGTCATCGACCGCATCTCGCTGGTCCTGGACGCCTTCGACGGCCCCGGACGCCTCACGCTGGCCCAGATCGTGCGGCGTACCGGCCTGCCGCGCTCGTCGGCGCACCGGATGCTCGAGCGGCTGGTTCAACTGCGCTGGCTGCGTCGCAGCGGTCGTGACTACGAGCTCGGCATGCGGCTGGTGGAGCTGGGTTCGCTTGCCGTGCACCAGGATCGGTTGGTGCGGGCGGCGGGCCCACTGCTGGGTGAATTGCACCGCGCCACCGGGCTTGTCGTGCACCTCGCGGTGCTCGACGGAGCCGACGTCGTCTACCTCGACAAGGTCGGCGACCGCATGGTCGGTGCGATCCCCACCCGGGTCGGCGGCCGTCAGCCCGCGCACTGCACCGCGGTCGGCAAGGCGATCCTGGCTTATCGCGACGAGGAGACCGACATCGACTTGGGCGCCCGCCTGACCAAATACTCGATCTCCAGCGCTCCGCAACTGGCGACGGAACTGGCCAAGGTCAGGGCGCACGGCGTCGCCTACGAGCGCGAAGAATCCCTACTGGGGTTTGGCTGTGTCGCGGCCCCGATCGGGAGTCCCGGTGAGGCCGTGGCGGCCGTGTCGGTGTGCGGTCCGCTGAATCGCATGGCGCTCGACCAGCGCCTCGCCGCCCCGGTGCGAATGACCGCGATGGGCGTGTGGCGCAACGTGGAGGGCGGCCCGCAACGAGTCGCCCCGACCCTGCAGCCGCTGCGGCCGCTGCTTTCCCTGCGGTCACAACACCCCGCCCCCGCGCGACAACCCGCCCTGCAGTACGCGTGAGCCTCGACCCGCAGATCGCGGCGATCATCGAGCAATTGGACAGTGGGTTCCCCCCGGTTCAGGAGATGAGCGGCGCGCAGGCTCGAGCCCTCATCCGGTCCAGATTGGTGCCGCCGGCGCGGCCCGAACCCATCGCCGAGGCCGCCGATCGCTCCATCGACGGTCGGGACGGCCCGATACCCGTCCGCGTGTACCGTCCCGACGCGGCCGGACCGCTGCCGATCGTGGTCTATGCACACGGCGGCGGGTTCGTCTTCTGTGACCTGGACAGCCACGACGGGCTGTGCCGCAACCTCGCCAACCTCGTTCCCGCCGTGGTTGTTTCGGTCGGCTATCGGTTGGCCCCGGAGAATCCCTGGCCGGCGGCGGCCGAGGACGTGTACGCGGTGACGCGCTGGGCGTACGACAACGCCGGGTCGCTCGGGGCCGATCCCGGCCGTCTGGTCGTGGGCGGCGACAGCGCCGGCGGCAACCTGGCCGCGGTGACCGCGATCATGGCTCGCGACCGCGGCGGCCCGGCGCCAGCGGCCCAACTGCTGCTCTACCCGGTGATCGCGGCCGACTTCGACACCGAGTCCTACCGGCTGTTCGGCCAGGGCTTCTACAACCCCAAACCGGCGCTGCAGTGGTACTGGGACTGCTACGTGCCCTCGCACGACGACCGCGCCCACCCCTACGCCACACCGCTGAACGCCGACCTGCGCGGGCTCCCGCCCGCGGTGGTGGCGGTCGCCGGCCACGATCCCCTGCGCGACGAGGGACTGGCCTACGGCGCCGCCCTGACAGCGGCCGGCGTGCCGACACGGCAATTGTGTTACGACGGCGGCATTCACGGGTTCATGACGATGCCGACGCTCGACATCGCGCACCGGGCGCGCAAAGAGGCGACCGCCGCCCTCGCCGAGCTATTGCAGCGCTAGATCGTTGGCGGGCAACGCTTCCGCCGCACCGTAGCGTTGCCCCGGATCGAGCACGCAATGGGTCCGCCCGAAGACGGTGACCATGCACTTGTTGTTGTGGGTGCAGCGACTTCGGGTGGCCGGATCGGCGATCATCCTGGAGATCAGGTCCGGTTCGCGCAGCAGGGCCCGGCCCATCGCCACGAAATCGAAGCCTTCGCGCATGCCGGTCTCGACGTGCCCGCGATCGGTGATCCCGCCCAGCAGGATCAGCTTGGTGTTGCGCATGAGGGGGACGAACTGGCGGGCATTCTCCAGCATGTAGAGGTCGTGGTAGGGGTACTCGCCCATCGCCCACTTTCCGATGAAGCGGATGCCGGTGCGCATCGGCTGGGGCATGACTTGGGCGAACTCCTTGACCGGGACGTCACCACGAAACAGATACATGGGCTTGAAAACCGAAGAGCCCTGGGTCAATTCGATCGCATCCAGCACAGCGTCGGCATCGAGCAGTGCGGCGGTGCGTAGCGCCTCGTCCACCCAGATACTGCCCGGCACGCCGTCGTCCATATCGAGCTTGGCGGTCACCGCGATGCTGTCACCGACCTCGTCGCGCACGCGCCGGGCGATCTGGCGGCACAACCGCGACCGGTTGTCGATGTCGCCGCCGTATTCATCCCTGCGCCGGTTGATCAACGGACTCAAAAACGAGCTCGGCAGGTACAGGTGGCCGAAATGCAGTTCCACGGCGTCGAAGCCCGCGTCGGCGGCCACCCGGGCGGCGGCGCCGAATTGATCGATCACCCGGGCGATCTCGGCGCGGGTGATCTCGCGGCAGTAACCCATGGAAGCGGGGTTGATGAACCTGCTCGGCGCCATGGGCGTGACTCCGGTCAGCTTCTTCTGCGCCACCACACCCGCATGCCCGAGTTGGGCCGAGATGGCAGCGCCGTCGTGGTGGACCGCGTCGGTCAGCTTCCGCAGGCCCGGGAGGGCGGCCGCGCTCATCACGATCTGCCCGGGCGCGCTGGCGCCCTCGGGCGCCACACAGCAGTACGCGACGGTCGTCATGCCGACGCCACCGCGGGCGAAGGCCCGATGGAATTCGATCAGATCATCGGTCACCAAGCCCTGCGGCGATCGGCCTTCCGACGTCGCCGCCTTGATCACCCTGTTACGCAAGGTCACCGGCCCCAGCACGGCGGGGGCGAAAGGGTCCGGCGGCGCTGCACTCATACGGCGACACTGACCCCGCATCCGCACATGGTCAACGGTAGGTTCCCGGTGGCTGGGAGCCGACGACGCCGCGTCCCCGCCGTGTCATACGGTCGGCTCATGGCCGAGGGCGAAGTCTTCGTGATCGACCGGGTGGTGACCCGACCCGGGTGTGCCCGCCGATTCGTCGACGCCTACCTCGCCGAATACGCCCCCGGCGCGCGCGCCCGCGGGATGACGCTGCGCGACATCCTCGTGAGCCCACCGATCTGGTTCGACGATGACAGCAACGTCATCACCGCGACCTGGACGCTGCCCAGCGCGCAGGCATGGTGGGAGATGACCTGGAAAGGCCGACCGGATCCGGCGTTGGGCGAATGGTGGTCGCGGATCGGCGAATTGGTCACCGAGCGGTCCCGCTCCTTTGCCGCGGCCGCCGACGACGTCGACGGGCTGTGCGATGTATAACCTCACGCGGCTGATCGACGTCGCCGACGCCGATCGCGACCGGATCCTCGACGAGCTGCGCACGACCGCCCGCGCGGCGGCGCCGCTGCGCGGGGTGGTGCAGCCGACGCTGCCCGGCTCGCGCAACGGGGGCGACATCCTGCTGCACCTGCGGTTCGCCACCGCGGACCAATGTGCCCGCGCGACAGAGGATCTCGCTGCCGTGCTGGCCGATCCGGCGGTGGATCGGGTCAACGGCGCGAGCTATGCGGGTTCGCCCGTGCGCTGCGGCGAGGCGGCCGGCACGGTCTACCGGACGCTGTTGCTGCGCGTGCAGCCGGGCACACCCGAGCCCACCCTCGCCCGGTTCGAGCGCGAGCTGTCGTCGATGCCGCGGTACCTACCGACGATCCGGGTCTGGCAGCTGAGCCGGGTGTCCGCGCCGGTCGGAACCTGCTCGTGGACACACGTGTTCGAGCAGGAGTTCGCCGACGTCGAGGCGCTGATGGGGCCCTACCTGATGCACCCCGTCCACTGGGCGGTGGTGGACCGCTGGTTCGACCCGGAAACCACCGACGTGATCATCCGCGACCGGGTATGCCACAGCTTCTGCGCCATCCCCGACCCGGTGCTGAGCTAGACGCCCGCGGGCAGGATGCCCGGATTGGCGGTCGCCGGCGGCTGTAACGGGGGCAGCACTTCGGTACCGTCCAGGCTGTGCACCGGCAGTCGCTGCGACCACGGGTAGTGCAGGCTGAAGGCGACCAATCCGGTGCGCTCCGCGGCGGGCAGATGGCACATTGCCAGCACGGTCTCGGCCAGATATTCGACCGGTTCGGTCGGGAACGAATCCGGGATCAGTTGCGCGGCACCGGGCGTGCGTACCGCGGTCGACGGGCCGACGCAGTTCACCGCGATGTTGGCGTCCAGCAGCTCGGCGGCCACGCCCTGGGTGAACCGGTGCAGCGCAGCTTTCAGGGACGCGTAGACCACGTCGCCGGAGGTCTTGTTGTATTCGCGGTACGGCCGAACCGGGGCCACGCCGGTGACCGAACCGAGGTTGACAATCCAGCCCGCCCCTTGGCCACGCATATGCGGCACGGCCGATTTCGTCAGCGCGAACGGGATGCGCAGGTAGTGCTCCACGGTGCGGTCGAACGTCTCCAGGCTCATGTCCTCGACCAACGCGTAGTCGGCGAAACCGGCGTTGTTGACCAGGATGTCGATGCGTCCGGTTCGGTCCAGGACCGCGTCGACCAAACCGTCGCGCTGCTGCGCATCCTCCAGGTCGCTTGCAATGCCGAACGCCGAGCCGCCGTCGGCCTCGATCAGTTCCACCGTTTCCCCGATGGTGCCGGGCAGAGCGGTGGCCGTTCCGGCCCGCGTCGACAACGAAGGCGTGTGCGATCGTGCGGTGACCGCGACCGTGGCGCCCTCGGCCGCCAGCCGCCGCGCGATGGCGCGGCCGATGCCTCGGCTGCTTCCGGTGACCAAAGCGGTTTTGCCCGACAGCAATCGGCTCATCGAAGTTCGAGATCCTCCTCGGCCGGGGCGCGGTGATCGCGCCAGAAGTCGACCAGGCGGTACGGGAAGGCGATGACGATCCGGTCGCCGGAACGGTAGTAGGTGTGGGCCGACGGCGTGTGGCGCCATACGGTGCCGGCCATGGTCGAATCGAGGCGGGCGACGTAGTCCTCGTAGGCGCGCTGCGTCACCTCCAAGGTGGTGGCCTTGCGCAGCGCCATCAACTGCAGGCATTCCATCACGTAGTGCACCATCACTTCGACACCGAAGTTGTGCCCCGCGCCGTGACCCGGACTGTAGTTGGGGGCCGAGGAGATGAACAGGTTCGGGAATCCCGGCACCATCCCGCCCCGGTAGGCCCGCGGCGAGTCGCCCCATTCCTCGGTCAACTTCTTGCCGTCGCGACCCCGAATATCCACCGTGGAAAGGAAATCCAGGTAATAGCCGGTCGCGTAGACGATGACGTCGAGGTCGATCTGCCTGCCGTCGGCGGTCACGATGCCGGCCTCGTTGACCCGCGCGGGCTCACTGGCCTCGACGTCCACGTGCTCGCGGGCCAGCGCCGCGTAATAGCCGCCGGGATCGCGGATGATCCGCTTGCCGTAGGGCGCAAAGTCGGGCGTGACCTTGCGGGCGAGCTCGCTGCCCGCACCGAACACTCGATCGATGTAATCGAGGCAGATCTGCAAAAGCACGTCGTTGGCCGGCGAGATCGACAGATGCTCGGCCGCCCACTGCTCGTCATGCAGGATCACCGGATAGTTGTTGTCCGATGTCCCCCAATAGGACTTGAGCCGAATCCAATTGGCGTAGTAGGGCAACCGGGTGCCCAGCCACCGCCGATAGGCGGGAACATCGTCGGAGGGCCGGCGCCGCGGCGCGACCCAGTGCGGCTGGCGTTGAAACACCGTCATGTGCGCGACCTGGTCCACGCACGCGTCGACGATCTGGACCGCGGTGCACCCGGCACCGATGATCGCGACCCTCTTCCCCGTGAGATCCAGGTTCGGATCCCACAGCGCGGAATGGAGAGAAATTCCCGAAAACGTTTCGCGGCCCGGGAGTTCCGGCCACCGCGGCCGGTTGAGGTACCCGGCGGCCGGGATCACCGCGTTCGCGTAACTGACGTCGCGGGTTCCGTCCGGTCCGACCGCGTGGATCTGCCACTGCCGGCGGCCCTCGTCCCACCACAACGCTTTCACCTCGGTACCGAACCGGGTGTTCCTGCGGAGGTCGTTCTTGTTCGCCACCGACACCAGGTAGGCCTGATACTCCGCACCCTGCGGGTAATAACTCGACCAGTCGCCGTTGATGTCTCGCGAGAGCGAGTAGTAGGCCGAGGGCGTGTCCACCCCGATGCCGGGATAGGTGGTGGTGTACCAGGTGCCGCCGACCTCGTCGTTGCGCTCGATGATCTGATAGTCGATACCGGCGTCCGCGCACGCGAGCGCGGCGGTGATGCCGGCGATGCCCGCGCCGATGATGACCACCCGGAAGTCGGCGGGAAGCTTTGCGGTGCGCGGCAGTACCGGTTGTGAGGGCTGGAAACCACCCTGTTCGAGGAGCAGTCCGAGGTACTCGGGGTCGATTGTTCCGCCGAGCGCGATGGGGGCGACGCGGGCGAACAGGTCGAGGTCGTCGGCCGGCACCGCGTCCGCCCGGCGAGGCTCCCGTAGCGCCGTGACGATCTCGTCGATGAGCTGCGCGGCCGTTTCCGGATCGGTGACGCCCGCCTGCTCCGGCGGGTCGGGCACATGGGTGATTTTCGGTGCGAACCGCTCGGCGACGGTCGGGTCCCCGGTCAGCTGCGCCAGCACGGCGACCAGAACGCCAGGATCGGCCTGGCGCAGGTTGGCGCGCAGGTCGTCGACTTCGTCGAAATCCGGGCCCGTCCATCCGGCACTTTCAGTCGTGAACGGGACGCCACTGCTCATGCCACCGAGTATCGGGGCGATCCGCGGCCATGGGCAGGGCCGTGTCTACTCAGCGGGACGCGAACGACCCGCCGACGGGCATCGGCGCCTACCGTGACCGGCATGCAGTCCGACGACCTCGACGCCATGATCGAACGGGCGCGTCGCCACGGGCTCGGCGATATCCCACGGCGATCGGCCCGCCGGCACCCGCACAAGATCGCGATCATCGACGACGGTGTCGCGCTGACATTCGCCGAATTCGACCACCTGGTGGACCGGGCGGCGGCGGCGTTGCACGACAGCGGGTTTCGGCCCGGCAGCCGATTAGGGCTCTTGTCACGCAACTGCTGGCAGTACGCCGTGCTGGCATTCGCGACGGCCCGTGCGGGAGTGGTCCTGGTCCCGATCAACTTCATGCTGACCGCCGAGGAGGTCGCCTACATCCTCGGCCACAGTCGGGTCGGCGGCCTGGTCGTCGAAGCGGATCTGACACCGACCGCCGAGGAGGCGATTCGGCTCGGTGGGGCGGTCAGGGCCAAGGTCGCCCTGGTGCCGAAGGGACACCAGGGCGTGCCCGGTTGGGCGGATTTCAGCCAGTGGCTGACCACCGACACACCCGCCCCGAGCCCGCACATCGACGACGACCAACCCGTGCGGCTGATGTACACCAGCGGGACCGAATCCCGGCCCAAGGCCGCCATTCACACCAGCCGCAGCCTGATGTGGCAGTACGTCAGCACGATCGTCGCCGGCGAGATGTCGCACGACGACGTCGAGATCCACTCGCTCCCGCTGTATCACTGTGCGCAGCTGGACAACTTCCTGGCCACCGACGTCTACCTCGGCGCCACCAGCATCATCCTGCCCCGGCCCGAGCCCGACGCGGTGTTGCGCACCATCGAGCGCTACCGCGTCACCAACTATTTCGCTCCCCCGACGGTGTGGATCTCGTTGCTGCGCTCACCGGTGTTCGACGAGGTCGACCTGTCCAGCCTGCGTAAGGGCTATTACGGGGCCTCGGCCATGCCGGCGGAAATCCTGCGCGAGATCCGCGAGCGGCTGCCCAACCTACGACTGTGGAACTTCTACGGCCAGACCGAGTTGGCGCCGCTGGCCTGCGCCCTGGGACCCGACGAGCAGGACGCCCACGGCGGCTCGGCCGGCCGGCCGGTGCTCAACGTGGAAACCGCCATCCTCGACGACGACGACAACCCGGTCACCGCCGGCGCGGTCGGCGAGATCGCGCACCGCAGCCCGCACTTGACGCCCGGCTACCTCGACGACCCGGAGCGCACCGCCGCGGCCTTCAAGGGCGGCTGGTTCCACTCCGGCGACCTGGGCTACTTCGACGAACACGGACTGCTGCACGTCGTCGACCGCAAGAAGGACATGATCAACAGCGGCGGCGAAAACGTGGCCAGCCGGGAGGTCGAGGAGATCCTCTACCGGCACAACGGTGTTCAGGAAGTCGCGGTGTTCGGACTCCCGCACCCGGTGTGGGTGGAGACGGTGGTGGCCGCCGTCGTCCCGCGCGACGGCACCGTTCTCACCGAAGAGGACCTGGTCTCGCACTGCCGGGAGCGCTTGGCCGGATTCAAGACGCCCAAACGCGTCTTCTTCGTCGACGAGCTGCCGAAGAACCCCAGCGGGAAGCTGCTCAAACGCGTACTGCGGGAGCGTTTCAGTCTCGATCAGCACGCCCTCAGTTGATCCCGGGCCGACGCCTCCTCACTACAGTGGCCGGGATGAGCCCAGTTCTCGATACCGACACCCTGAAGACGCGCTGATGGCACTCCCCCGTCTGGTCCCGCCGGCCAGTGCCGACGCCGCGACCGCCCAGGAGTTGCGCAACGAGGTGCGCGATTTTCTAGCCGATCAATTGGCCGCGGGCGCGTTCACCCCTTCGGTCGACGCCTGGCTGACGGGCTGGGACGAAAGTTTCACCGGCGCCCTCGCGGCCCGCGGGTGGCTGGGCATGACCGTGCCGACCGAATACGGCGGGCACGGGCGCTCATTCCTGGAACGGTTCGTCGTCACCGAGGAACTCCTGGCCGCCGGCGCACCCGTGGCCGCGCACTGGATCGCCGATCGCCAGATCGTGCCCTCGCTACTCAAATACGGTACAGAGCACC
Source organism: Mycobacterium paraintracellulare (assembly GCF_000276825.1). Lineage (NCBI taxonomy): Bacteria > Bacillati > Actinomycetota > Actinomycetes > Mycobacteriales > Mycobacteriaceae > Mycobacterium > Mycobacterium paraintracellulare. Next base: position 2,871,984 of record NC_016948.1, read on the forward strand.
AGAAGTCGGAGTTCCTGCCCCGGATCGTGCGCGGCGAATGCTTTTTCGGCATCGGGATGAGCGAGCCGGACTCCGGTTCCGATCTGGCCAGCGTGCACACCCGCGCCGCCCGCGTCGACGGCGGCTGGTCGCTCACCGGCACCAAAGTGTGGACGTCGGGCGCCCACCTCGCGCACGCGTTCATCGCGCTCGCACGCACCGCACCGGTGGACCCGGCGAACCGGCACGCCGGGCTGAGCCAGTTCATCGTCGACCTGCGGGGCCCCGGCGTCGAGATCCGGCCGATCGTGTCGATGAACGGCGCCCACCATTTCAACGAGGTGATCCTGGAATCGGCCTTCGTCCCCGACACCATGGTCTTCGGTGAGATCGGCAACGGCTGGCAACAGGTGACCTCCGAGCTCGCCTTCGAACGCAGCGGGCCCGAGCGGTTCCTGTCGACGTTCGTGTTGTTGGAGTCCTGCGCCGACCGCATGGCGTCAAACGCCATCCCGCGCGACCCCGATCTGGGGCGCCTGGTGGCGCGCATCGCCGGCCTACATCAGATGTCCACCGCGGTGGCGGGCGCACTGGAACGGCACGAACCCGCGGACCTGCCCGCCGCGGTCGTCAAGGTGCTGGGCACCACCACCGAAGGCGACATCGCGGAATTCGCCGACCTGCAGGAGGCCCCCGACTCGGCCTTCTCGGACCTGGTGTGCGCGGCCGTCGATCAGCGGCCCGGCTTCACACTGCGCGGCGGCACCAACGAGGTGTTGCGCGGTGTGCTCGCGCGCGGGTTGGGCATCCGATGAGCGCCGGGCCCTCCGTTGACGGCGCCCTCGTCGAGATGATGGACGCGGTGTTCTCCGATTACCGCGACAAGCACCCGCCCGCGGCGACGATCGAGCGCGACCCCGCCCTGTGGCGGCGCCTCGACGAACTCGGCCTCGTGCGCATGACCGGTGCCGAACAGCACGGCGGTAGCGGGGCAACCTGGTACGAAGCCGCCGAACTGGTGACCGCGGCCGCCGGCCACGGGGTTCGAATCCCGTTGGCCGAGCACGACTTATTGGCCTGCTGGCTACTGGAGGCCAGCGAAATGCCCACCGACGACGCGGTTCGGACCGTGTGCGTGCTCGACAAGCAGGGAACCGCGACGGCGGTGCCCTGGGCCAGTTCCGCCGAGCGGATCGTGGTCGTGTGGCGAGCCGAGGGCGGACACCGGGTTGCCGACGTCGCCGCCGAGCAGCTCACGGTCACCCCGGGCAGCAACCTGATCGGCGAGCCACGCGACACGGTGACCGCCGAGCCGGCGGGCCTGCAGGGCGTCCCGGTCACCGCGGCTCTGCTCACCCAGCTGCGGCTGAAAGCCGCGCTGGTGCGATCCATCCAAGTGAGCGCCGCCCTGGATCGGATCCTGCAGCTGTGCGTCGACCACGCGGCCGCGCGGGTCCAGTTCGGTCGCCCCCTGGCCAAGTTCCAGGCCGTACAGAACCTGATCTCCGATATCGCCGCCGAGGCCGCGCTCGCCCGCGCGGCGACCGAGGCCGCACTGCACGCCGGGGTCATCGGTCAATGGTCGGCGCCGCACCTGGAATTCCTTGTGGCCGTGGCGCGTTCGTGCGGCGGCCACGCCGCCTCGGTGGTGGTGCGCAACGCCCACCAAGTGCACGGCGCGATCGGCACCACCCAGGAGCACCGGTTGCACGAGTTCACCCGCGCGGCGCTCGCGTGGCGCTCGGAGTTCGGCTCCGTGCGGTATTGGGACGAACGGCTCACCGACGCGGCGATGCACGCGAGCGCCGGAGCCCTGTGGGAGCTGATCACCGGCTGAATTCCAGGCCGTGTTCCACTGACCGGGCATCGGCGATGTTACCGGGACCACACCGGAGTTGACTCGTGCCCATGAGCACCGACATCACGCTGCCGGAATTACAGGAGTTCATCGCGTCCTTCTGGTACCACTACGACGAGGCCCACTACGACGAGCTGCGGCGCAGCTACGCCGAGGATGTCCGCTACCTGACCCGAAGCGATTCCGGCGCAAGCCCATTCGAAGAGCTGATGTCACCGGAGCTCACCGGTCGTGACGCGGTGATGGAATGGCTGTCCGAGCACCGCAAGCAAAGCCCCTACCCGTTGCGCCACCACGCCACCAACGTGCACCGCACCGGCGCTGACGACGGGGTCACCCGCGCGCGCTTCTATATCTTCGTCAACCAGATCGCCAACTTCGTGCCGTTCGCGGTGTCCAGCGGGGTGGTCAACGTGGGCGTCCGGCGCCGCGGCGCGGGCCCACTAGGCCTGGAGTTCACCGAGATGGACGTGATCCTCGACGCCACCAACTCGGTCCTGCTCTCGGACCTGCACGCCGAAAGCGGCGCCGGCGCATAGTCATGGACGCTCGGGGCATCTTCGGGGGCGGCGTCGCGGTCATCACCGGCGCCGGATCCGGCGTCGGCGCCGGGCTGGCCCGGTACGCCGACCGGTTGGGCATGACGGTCGTGCTGGCCGACGTCGACGGGGCGGCGGTCGCGGCGCTGCGCGAGGAGCTGTCCGCCGGTGGCGGCGTGGCGCACGATGTCGTCTGCGACGTGCGAGACCCCGAGGCCGTGCAGGACCTCGCCGACCGCGCCTACCGCGACGCCGGTCCCGTGCGCCTGTTGGTGAACAACGCGGGGATCGAACAATTCGGCTACCTCTGGGATACGCCGGTGGCCAACTGGCAACGCGTCATGGACGTCAACGTCAGCGGCGTCTTCCACGGCGTGCGGGCCTTTCTGCCGAAGATGATGGCCACCGATGACCAGGCGTGGGTGTGGAACATCGCATCGGTGGGCGCGGTGGTGGCGATCCCGTTGCAGGCGCCCTACATCGTGAGCAAGCACGCGGTGTTGTCGTTGACCGAATGTTTGCACCTCGAGGTGCAGGCCACGGGACACGACCATCACATCCACGTCCAGGCCGTGCTGCCCGGGCCGGTGCGCTCCAACATCTTCGAGTCGGCGGGCGGCGTGGACCCGGGCGCGGCGGGCGACGCCGCCGCCGAAACCCAACGCTCGACCATGCTCGGGATCAAGGCGGCGTCCATGGATCCGCTGGAAGCCGCCGAGAGGATCTTCGGACAGTCCGCCGAGGGCCGCTTCTATCTGCACACCCACCCGGACAGCGTCGGCGCGGCGATGGCCGAGCGGGCCAATGTGCTGGCCGCGCAACAACCCCCACGACTGCGGACCGAGACCCGGTTCGAATCCGCACCGCACTGACGTGACCGCGACATGACCCCGCACGCACTTGATCCCGACGCGGCCGCCCGCATCGCCTCGTTCGGCGAGATCGCTCCGATGCGGCAACGGGGTTTGGCCGCGGTGCGCGCCGGGCTCGAATCCGCGCCGCTGCCGCCACGCATGCCCGAGATGGCCAGCCTCACCGAGACGCTCGTCCCCAGCGACGGCAACGACGTGCCGGTCCGGATTTATTGTCCGACAACGGCTTCCGGTGGCCCGGTGCTGGTCTATTTTCACGGGGGCGGCCTGGTGATGGGATCCAACCGCTCGTTCGAACCGCTGGCCCGTGAGCTCGCCTCGGCTGCGGCGGCCACCGTGGTGGCCGTGGACTACCGGCTCGCCCCGGAGTCAGCGCCGCCCGCCCAGTTCGACGACGCCTATGCCGCCACCGAATGGGTGTGGCGAAACGCCGCCGAATTGGGCGTCGACGCCGAGCGGCTCGCGGTGGTCGGCGACAGCGCCGGGGGTGCGCTGGCGGCGGCGGTGGCGCTCGCGGCGAGGGATCGCCACGGGCCGGCCATCTGCGCGCAGGTGCTGCTGTATCCCGGCCTGGACCGCGACATGTCCGTCGCCTCGATCGCCGCGATGCCCGACGCACCGCTGCTCACCCGCGATGACATCGAGTACATGCACGCGCTGGCCGACGGCGACGCCGGCCCGCCCACGGACCCGTATCAGGTTCCCGCGTACGCGACCGATCTGTCGGGCCTACCGCCGGCGATCGTGGTCACCGGGGGCTGCGACCCGATCCGGGACTGGGGTGAGCGCTACGCCGACCGGCTGCGCGACGCCGGCGTGCAGACCACCGTCACCCGCTATCCCGGGATGTACCACGGCTTTCTGATGCGCTCCGATGCCACCGCGCGGGGGCGGCTGGCCCTCGCGGAGATCGGGGCGCTGCTGCGCGCCAAGTTCGCCCATCCGCTTCGGTTTGACGTCCCGATCACCGGACAGCCGTCGACCGTATCGCCGTGATGCTGCGCACAATCAACCAACCTTGAACCGACAAAGGAGACCGCTGATGCTCACCGACGAGCGCCGGATGGAGCTTTCCGACGTGCTGCGACCGGCCGCGCCGCCCCGCGAGATCGACAACGTCTACACCGACGACCAGCGCGAGCGCCTTCTCGATGTGGTGCGCACGGAAGGCCCGTGGAAGCTGATCATCGCGCAGCACTTCGCGTCCGCCGACGAGTTGATGGCGACGATGAGCGGCATGTTTCCCGAGGGGTTCAGTCCATCGCTGGATTTGTTTTTGACCCCGACCTTCCGCGGCTATCTCGCGAACTACGGCGCCGTGCTCTACCCGCAACTGCACGACTGCTTCTACAACGAGCGCTTCCTGCAGATGGCCAAGGAGTACTGGAACGCCGAATACGCCAAGCCCCAGTTGATGCTGTTCAACATCAACGGACCCTGCGCCAATCGCGACCCCGGCCACTTGGATTCGCCGAGCTTCCGCGGTGTGCGGCACGAAAACGCCCCGACCTGGTTGACCAGCGTCATGGGCAAATCCGGCCTGTTCCGCGACTATCTGATCAAGATGGCGCAGGTCATCACCTGGTTCTCACTCGATGCCGGCAGCGGCTTCACCTACTGGCCGCACGGTCCGCTCAAGGCGCCACAACGCATCCTGCCGCCGATCAACAATCGCGGCGTGGTGGTGCAAAACGAGATGATGGTGCACCGCGGTGAGGCGAATGGCCCACTGGATCAACAGATTCCGCCTGGACTGGCGTTCGACACCGTGTTCGCCGGCGACCCGACGAGCCGCGAGCATTGGCTGCTGAAAAACGGCGAAGACGTGATCGCCCGCCACCACACCGACGAGCTGCGGTTTCTGGTGCACTGGTCGGCCGAAGTGTTCTCCGACTTCGACGAGCTGCAAAAGAACATGGACGGCAGCGACGACCTGACCGTCGACAAGGCCATCGACATCATGGTCGACGACCTCAAGGGCAAGGGCATCGACCTCGACATCCCGGCCGAGCCGCTGCACGACCCGGCGTTCATCAGCGCGCTCAACGCCGCCTATGACCTGGGCGGCCCGGCCACCTATCCGGAGGAAGCCCCGATCAGCGCCTTCCAACTGGCGTGACCGAAAGGCCTTGCACCGTGGATCGTTTCGCCGATCGGCGCGTCATCGTCACCGGTGCCGGCTCCGGCATCGGACAGGCCACCGTGGCCCGGCTGCTCGACGAGGGGGCCACCGTCGTGGCCTATGACGTCTCGGCGGACGGGCTGGCGCGCACGGCGGCCGCCGCCGACGAGGCCGGCACGGCCAAGCGACTGACCACCGCGGTGCTCGATATCTCCGTCGAGGACGATGTCGTTGCCGCCGTCGATGCCGCGGCGGCCGACCTGGGCGGCCTCGAGGTACTGGTCAATGTTGCTGCGGTGCAGACCTGTTCGCACACTCACGAGACCACGCTGGCCGACTGGAACCGGACGCTGGCGGTCAATCTGACCGGCACCTTTCTGATGACGCGTCAGGCACTACCGGCGCTGCTCGAATCCGGCCGAGGTGTCGTCGTCAACTTCACCTCGACCGCTGCGTCGTTCGCCCACCCCTACATGGCCGCGTATGCCGCCAGCAAGGGCGGCATCTTGAGTTTCACCCATTCGCTGGCGCTGGAGTACTCCAAGCGAGGGCTGCGCGCGGTCAACATCCAGCCCGGCGGGATCTCGACGGCGCTGGCCAACAGCACGCTCGAGAAAATGCCCGACGGCTATGACCTGGGCCTGTGGGCCAAGCAGACTCCGCTGCTGCACGGTGCGGACAGCGAAATCCTTGGCGACGCAAGCGCGGTCGCCGCGGTGATCGCCATGGTCGCTTCCGACGACGGGGCATTCGTCACCGGAACGGAGATTCGCGTCGACGGCGGCGCGCACGCGTGAGCGTCCCGCCCGGCTAGCGCACCACGACGCTGCTCGGCGTCCGGGGCGAGCCGAGCATTTCCCGGTGCGACGGCGGGCGGCGGCCGCCCTCGTCGGTGATCCCATAACGCTCAGCGAGTTCCGCCCCGATCAGCGCCTGCCCGCTCAGCTCCTCCAGGTGCGGATCGCAGAACAACGCGTGGATCAAATGCCCGGTGAATTCGGGTGTTTCGGCATGCTCGGCCGTTGCGGCCAGCGCCGCAGGATCCGCACTGAAAGCGGCGCGGAGCTTTTCGGTCAGCAGGATGCCCATCCAGATCGACACCGTCGCGACCCCGGTGCCCCGGAAGTCCACCGCCATGTCGGCGACCATCTTGTCGACGCCGGCCTTCTGCGCACCGTACGCGGGACCGTGCATGTAGCACACCGACCCCGGCGAGGACGTGAACGCGATCAGGCCGCGGCCGGCGGCGACCAGCAGCGGCGCGGCGCACCATGACGCGACGTAGGACGATCGCAATCCCACATCGAGCACATCGGCCAGCTCGAGTGGCTTCTCCCAGAAGGGCTTTGGGCTGACCAGCGCGTCGGAGATGGCCGCGGCGTTGTTGACCAGGAGGTCGAGGCGGCCGCACTCGTCTTGCACGCGGTCGAACAAGCCCTTGACGGCGTCGTCGTCCCCGTGATCGACACGGACGGCCACGACGCCGGGTGGGGCGTCGCTGATGGTGCGGCTCGTCCCATACACCCGCCAGTCGCGGGCGGCGAGCGCGGCCGCGATACCGCGTCCGGCGCCGCGGCTGGCTCCTGTCACGACGGCGACGCGTGATGCACCATTCACGGTCATCAGATTACGGGGTCGACGACCGCCAATTCTCCTGTGGCCACGGCGGCCTGGATCGAGTCCCGCAGCGCGGCACACACCAGGAACGGCCCGCGATGATGACCGGCGAGGCGCTCGGCCTCACGGCGCTCGATGCAGCGCTTCGCGGCATCGGCGTTCCACTGCACACTCGTCTGGTTCCAGCTGCTCTTGCGGGCCAGCACCCGCGCACCGCACTCGCGGCACGTGACCGGGGCCATGGGCGTGTCGACCAGTCGATTGTCGGTCCTGGCGGACCAGTCGAGTGCCATCACACCGAGCCGGCCGCGGCGGACCGCGCCGCCAGGTTCGCCTCGACCTCTTTCATCCACGCCTCGTAGGGCCGGGTCGTGTCGAGTTCGAACTCGAAGCGATCCACCATGTCCGGTTGCACGTCGGCGACGTCGACGTAAAACTGCTGATACCAGCGGCGCAGCTGATACACCGGCCCGTCCTCCTCGACCAGGAGCGGGTTGTCGATGCGCGCCTTATGCCGCCAGATCTCGACGTCCTGCTCGAAACCGAGCTTGACGTAGTCGCCGAGGGTGACCGCGGTTTCCATCGCCTGGTCGTCGGGCATCACCTCCGACTTTTTCACGATGATGCCGTATTGCAGCACAAAGGAATTCGCGTCGATCGGATAGTGGCAATTGATGAGGATCGTGTTGGCGTCGCCATGCTCGTAGTGATACGTCAGGTCGTCGATCATGAACGAGGGACCGTAGTAGGACGCCACCGACGTCGTCCCCAGCATCTGCGATCCGGTGCCACCCATGTCCGGCCGGCTGCCGCCGTTCATGTACTGCGTGGCGACGTGCCCCTCGAAGATGTTCTTGAAGTACGTGGGCAACGAGCCGTGAATATAGAAGAAGTGCGCCATATCCACGACGTTGTCGATGATTTCGCGGCAGTTGCTTCCCACGACCGTGGTGTACCAATGCCAGTCGGTCCACTGGTCGCTGGTGGCGCCCTCGATGCGCGGGATCGTCACGTCCGGTGGCGGCGGTTTGCGCTCGGGGTCGTTCCAGACGAACAGCATGCCGTCCTGCTGCAGCGTCGTCCAGGCTTGTGTGCGGGCCAGTTTGGGGGTGCGGCGGCTGTAGGGCACCTGCTTGCAGCGGCCGTCGCCGCCCCAGCGCCAGTCGTGGAACGGGCAGGCGATCTCGTCGCCCTTCACCTCGCCCTGGGACAGGTCGCCGCCCATGTGCCGGCAATAGCTGTCGAGCACGTTGATGTTGCCGTCACCGCTGCGGAACACGACGAGCTTCTGTCCGAAGGCGTTGATCGCGTGAGGTTTGCCGTCGGCGAAGTCCCGGATCAGTCCCAGGCAGTGCCAGCCGCGGGCGAACCGCGTCGGCGCCGCCTGCGCTTCTATCAACCGAATTTCGTCGGCCTCAGTCTGCGACGTCATGGGCGCGATTCAACTCCCCCGGGCCGGCGTGTGGGCCGGGTTGTTCCACTCATCAGGACGGCTCTTCCGGTATCGCGCCTGCGCGGCCTACCGTTTCGAACGTGACGACGCGCAGCACGACGATCCCTGCCGGGCTTCCCGTGGCCGACACCGCCGTGGATCTGCTCGTCGTCGGCTCCGGCACCGGCATGGCGGCGGCGTTGGCCGCCCACGAATCCGGGTTGTCGGCGTTGATCGTGGAGAAATCGTCGTACGTGGGCGGCTCGACCGCCCGGTCCGGCGGCGCGCTGTGGCTGCCGGCCAGCCCGGTGCTGGCCGAGGCCGGCGCCGGCGACAGCGCCGAAAGCGCCGGCGCCTACCTGGACTCGGTGGTCGCCGGGTCGGCGCCCGCGCAGCGGTCGGCCGGGTTCCTGGCGCACGTGTCAGCGACGGTGGACATGCTGCGCCGCATGACGCCGCTGCGGCTGTTCTGGGCCCGCGATTATTCCGACTACCACCCCGAGGCGCCCGGTGGCAGCGCGGCCGGGCGCACCTGCGAATGCCGTCCGTTCGACACCTCGCTGCTCGGCGCGTACCGCACCCGGCTGGAGCCCGGCCTGATGGAGGTCAGTGTTCCGATGCCGACGACGGGCGCCGACTACCGCTGGATGAATCTGGTCGCCCGGATGCCGCGCAAGGGCATTCCCACGTACGGCAAGCGATTGGCGCAGGGCGTGGCGGGCCGCATGGTGGGCCGGCGCTACGCGGCGGGCGGTCAGGGCCTGGCGGCCGGGCTGTTCACCGGTGTGCTGCGCGCCGGGATCCCCGTGTGGACCGACACCGCGCTCGTGCGGCTCGTCCGCGACGGCGAGCGCGTGACGGGCGCCGTCGTCGATCACGGCGGCCGCGAGGTGACGATTACCGCCCGGCGCGGCGTCGTGCTGGCGACCGGCGGTTTCGACCACAGCATGGACATGCGGTGGAAATTCCAATCGGAGTCGTTGGGCGCCGATCTCAGCCTCGGTGCCGCGGCCAACACCGGCGACGGCATCCGGGCGGGCCAGGAACTCGGCGCCGGCATCGACCTGATGGATCAGGCGTGGTGGTTCCCCGCCATCGCGCCGTTGCCCGGCAAGGCGCCCGCGGTGATGCTGGCCGAGCGGTCGCTTCCGGGCTGCCTCATCGTGGACCAGCACGGGCGCCGGTTCGCCAACGAAGCGACCGACTACATGTCGTTCGGGCAGCGGGTGCTCGAGCTGGAGCGATCCGGCAGCCCGGTCGAGGCGATGTGGATCATCTTCGACCAGCAATACCGCAACAGTTATGTCTTTGGCGCCGAACTGTTCCCGCGCATGCGCGTCCCGCAGGCCTGGTATGACGCCGGCATTGCGGCCCGCGCCGATAATCTCACCGATCTGGGCGCGCGGATCGGTGTACCGGTGTCGGCGTTCTTCGAGACGATGACGCGGTTCAACCACAACGCCGCCGCAGGCGAGGATCCCGACTTCGGCCGCGGCCGCAGCGCGTACGACCGTTATTACGGCGACCCGACGGTCAAGCCGAACCCGAATCTGCGTCCGTTGGTCAACGGCCCCTTCTACGCCGTGAAGGTGGTGCTGTCCGATCTGGGCACCTGCGGTGGGCTCAGGACCGACGAGCGGGCGCGGGTGCTGCGTGAGGACGGCGGGGTGATCGCCGGGTTGTACGCGATCGGCAACACCGCCGCGAACGCGTTCGGCACGACGTATCCGGGTGCGGGCGCGACGATTGCGCAGGGTCTGGTGTACGGCTACATCGCGGCCCAGGACGCGGCGATCGCGAGCGCGGCGCAGCCGGGCGAGGCGGGTCGGCGCCATCGGACCTAGCGGCGATCGCGAGCGCGGCGCAGCCGGGCGAGGCGGGTGGGCCCCATCTGAGCTAGCGGCGATCGCGAGCGCGGCGCAGCCGGGCGAGGCGGGTCGCCGCCATCTGAGCTAGCGGCGATCGCGAAGGCGGCGCAGCCGGGCGAGGCGGGTCGGCGCCATCTGAGCTAGCGGCGATCGTGCGCGCGGCGCAGCCGGGCGAGGCGGGTCGGCGCCATCTGAGCTAGCGGCGATCGCGAAGTGTTATGCGGCGCCGGGATTGTCGGCTTCGTCGTCGTCGTGTTCGTGGTGGAGGAGTTTTTCGGGGTGGTGGTAGGTGTTGGTGCGGGGTTGGCCGCGCTCGAGGTGGGGTGGGGGTTTCCATTCGGTGTCGCCGCGGGTGTTTTTGCGGGTGGTCCAGCCGCCTGGGTCGAGCATGCGGTGATGGGGGCCGCAGGCGAAGGTGAGCTGGTTGATGTCGGTGCTGTGGCAGGTGCTGTAGTCGGTGGTGTGGTGGACTTCGCAGTAGTAACCCGACACGGTGCAGCCCGGGGCGGTGCAGCCGCGGTCCTTGGCGTACAACACGATTCGCTGTCCCGGGGAGGCCAGCCGCTTGGTGTGATAGAGCGCCAGGGCCTTGCCCTTATCGAAAATCGCCAAGTAGTGATGGGCGTGGCGGGCCAGGCGGATCACCTCACTCATCGGCAGGATGGTGCCCCCGCCGGTCAGGGCTCGCCCGGCGGCGGCCTCCAACTCGGCCAGGGTGGTGGTGACGATGATCGAGGCCGGTAACCCGTTGTGCTGACCCAACTCCCCAGAGGCCAACAGCGCGCGCAGCGCCGCCAGCAGGGCGTCATGGCCGCGCTGAGCAGCCGAGCGGGTATCACGATCGATGGCCTCTTGGCTGGGCGTCCCCTCCACGCACGGGGTGTCGTCGAGAGGGTTGCACATGCCCGGCGCACCGAGTTTGGCTTCCACGGCCTCCAGCGTGGCGCGTAGTTCGGGGGTGATCAGGCCCCGCAACTCCGACATGCCGTCGGCTTGTTGGCGGCCCAGGGTCACCCCGCGGCTACGGGCGCGGTCCTCATCGGTGAAAAGGCCGTCGGGATTGAGGCAATCTTCCAGGACGTGGGCCAGGCCGTCGAGTTCGTCGGGCCGGTGATACGCGGCGTGACCGGCCAGGTCGGCCTCGACCGCTCGCGGGTCACCGGGTCGATCCAGCCCGGCAGGCGACGAAAGAACCGGCGGATCACCGCCACATGGGCGGCGCCGAGTTCACCGCGGGCCTGGGCGGCGGCGGTGGCCGCCAACACCGGGGGCAAGGGTTCACCGGTCAGGCCGTGGCGCGGGCCCAGATCGGCGGCGTCTTTGACCCGCCGGCCGGCCTCGGTGTGGCTGATCCGCAGCCGGTCGGCGATCGCCTGATCCAGCGGGCCGCCGAGTTCTTCGATGCCGGCTTGGCGGGCCAGGTGATTGATCAACGCATGCTCAGCCACCGGCAACCGGCGGCGCGCCCTTTCGCAGCGCTCCAACAACGCCAGGCACTCCCGAGGAGCCAGCGCATCAAAACTCAGCCCCGCCACGCCCTCGATCGCGGCATCAAGCGCATCGAAGGCCGCGCTGATCGCGTCCCGATCGATGACGCCGCCCGAACCCATACCGTCAAACTATCGAGGCCCACCGACACAAAACCCCGCAATGTGACCACAGAAACCACAGTGACACAAGGGAATTCAATATCCGTTTCCGATATCCGAAACAGCGAGCGGGCGAGCGGAAACGAGCGACGGCACCGGAAAGGCGCACCAGAACTAGTCTGAACCAGAACTAGTCGGCGCCGCGCTTCGCCTGGACCTGTTTCTCGATTTCCCGCCAATACCCCGGCGTGGGGCGCGGCTTGCCGAACCCGCCCTTCTCGGCCTTCTTCAAGACGGCGTCGGCCTCGTCGATGTCCTTCATGAGCTCGAGCGCGAACTCACGCTCGGCGGCGTAGTACTTCGCCGCCCAGCGCAAGGCGATCACCGAATACGCCCATGCGGGTTCGCCCTCGGCGCCGTCGGCATCCTCCACCGCCTTGCGGTGGCGGGCATCGGCGAACGCCACGTGTTCTTGCAGCAGTTCCTTGAGCCGAGCCGGATTGGTGAGGTGACCGAACGTAACCCGAAGCAGCACACTGTGTTTGAGCACCGGCGGGTCCACCGGCGCGTCGTTGACCCACTCGATTGCGGCCGCCATGCCGGCTTCGGTGATCTTGTAGAGCCGGCGGGTGCGGGTGCCCTCGTCCCGCTCGACGCGCGACGTGACCAGTCCCAAGCCCTCCAGCTTCTTCAGCTCCGTATAGATCTGGCTGTAGGACGGGCTCCAGTAGTACAGATCGACGCTCCAGTCGATCCACTTCTTGAGGTCGTAGCCGGAGATCTCCTCCTCGTAGGACATCATGCACAGCAACGCGCGACTGGTCGCGGCCAATGCCGCGTTCGTCGGCTTTTTGCTGGCAGGGTCCGTTTCGGAGTCCACGTGGCCAGGTTAACAACACGCACCCTAGATTGGGGGACATGGACCGCTGGCTGGGACGCCCGTGAAATTCTCCTTCCCCGTTCCGCACATGCTGCGCCTCAAGGCGATTTCGCAACCATGGGAAGCGACCGTCACGGGCCCCGAACAGCGGCGCATGATGCGGTGCGCCGACCAGTGGGGCTACGACATGATCGCGGTGCCCGAACATCTCGTCATCCCGACCGACCACGTCGAGTTGTCCGGGCCGCACTACCTGCATTCGACGGTGGCCCAGGCCTTCATCGCCGGAGCCACCGAACGGGTCGCCGTCAATTCCTGCATCACCATCCTGCCGCTGCAGCATCCGATCGTGCTGGCCAAAGCGCTTGCCACCGCCGACTGGATGAGTGGCGGCCGGATGATGGTCACGTTCGGCGTCGGATGGCTGGCTCGGGAGTTCGAGCTCGTGGGCGTGCCGTTCGCGGAACGCGGGCGGATCGCCGACGAGTACCTGGCGGCCATCGTTGAACTGTGGACCAGTGACGCGCCGACATTCGAAGGACGCTACGTGTCGTTCGCCGACATCGCCTTCGAGCCGAAACCCGTTCAAAAACCCCATCTCCCGATCTGGATCGGCGGCGACGCCGACGCCGCGTTGCGCAGGGCCGCCACCTTTGGTTCGGGCTGGTGGCCGTTCCTAACCAAGCCCGAGCAGATCGCCGAAAAGCTGGACTACATCAAGTCCCAACCTTCCTATGACGGGCGGCCTTTCGAGGTGATGCACGGGCTGGGCACCAACCGGGTCGGCGAAGGACACGTCGCGCGCCGCGACGCAAGCGATCGGCCGGGCATGAGCGCGGCGCAGATCGTCGACCGGTTGGGCTGGCTCGCCGAGCAGGGCGTTACGATGACCGCGGTCCCCGTTCCGGCCGTCGGTGGCGTGGACGAGTACCTCGACTACGCGCAGTGGGTCATCGAAGAGATCAAGCCGCAGCTCACCTGACCTGCAGCCCGCGCCGGCGCACCCATCCGAGCGCGGCGACGCTGCACGCGACCCACACGGTGACCGCGATGCCAACGTGGACAAGGCTCTTGGTGTCGCGCCCGAACACCGGCCAGATCAGGGCGGGCACCTGCTGCCACAGCACCCGGTGCTCCACACCGTTCATCGGGTCGGCCACGTAATACAGCGCGTACGGCAGCGCGAGCGCCAGCAGCCAACTGCGCGTGCGGCGCAGATCGCCGCGCTGGCGCCAGCGCCGGACCAGCGGCTCGACGCTGACCGGGTGCAGCACCGAGATGAGGTTTCCCACGCCCAGCCACGACACGATGGGAACCGCCACGGTGGGGATCGTAATGCCCAGGCGCGCAGGCGTTTCGAGCCACAGCGTCAGCACCGTCGCGGCGGCCAGGGTGGGCAACCCGACGATCGCGAGCAGGGCGAGGTTCTTGATCAGCAGGATCCGCCCGAACGGCACGCCCGCGGACAGGCCCCGAACGATGCGGTAATGATCCGCGCCCAGGAAGTTGGTGGTGGTCACATCGGCGAGGACCCACGACGAGAAGTAGGTGCCCACCAGGATCACCCAATCGTGGTGACGGCCCACCGGGGTCAGCGGCTGCACCAGCAGCCAGGCAGCGGCGACGACCACGTTGGCCACCACCCCCATCAGCCAGGTGCGCGGCGGCATGAACGCCCACCGGATCTCGGCGACAACCGCCGGGAACAAACCCTTCTCGAAGTCCTTGGCGGCGCGCTGTGCCGCGGCGGGACGGGGGGCCGAGGCCCGCACGAGGGCGCGCAGAAGAGCGTCCAACTGATGTGGCCTCCCCCGCTATCGGCTCGTCGGCGTTCGTCCGCACCGCACGCAGGGCAGGATAGCGCCATGAACCGAAAGCGCGTCGTCGTCGCGGGACTCGGGGACGCGGGCGTCCTCGCGGCGATCCGGCTGTCGCGGCACGCCGACGTCGTCGGGATCTCGACCAAACCCGCGCTGGTCAGCGGCCAGGAACTCGGCGTTCGGCTGTCCCGCCCGCACGATTGGGCCCGCGATTACTGGATCCCGTTCGACCGGTTCCGCCGCCTGGATCGCGTCCGCACGGTGCAGGCGACGCTGACCGGGGTGGACCTGGGCGCCCGCATCGTCTTCGGCCGGGGCCAAGACGGCGCGACGATCGCCGAACCCTACGACGCGCTGGTCATCTCGACCGGGGTCAGCAACGGGTTCTGGCGCCAGCCGACGTTGCAGTCCGCCGCCGAGATCGGCGCGGGGCTGCGCGCCGCGCACGACCGGCTGGCCGCCGCCGAGTCGGTGATCGTGGTGGGCGGCGGCGCGGCGGCCGTCAGCAGCGCCCTCAACATGGCGACCACCTGGCCGGACAAGCGAATCGACCTGTACTTCCCCGGCGAGTCCGCGCTTCAGGAGTATCACCCGCGGACTTGGCAGCGGATACGCGCCCGGCTGAGCGGGCTGGGCGTCGGCGTGCACCCCGGCCACCGCGCGGTGATCGGCGAAGGCTTCGCGGGCGACGAACTCACCGACGAGCCCGTGCGCTGGAGCACCGGACAACCCCCGGCGGACGCCGACGCCGTGCTGTGGGCGATCGGGCGGGTGCGGCCCAACACCGGTTGGCTGCCACCGGAATTGCTCGACGAGCGCGGGTTTGTGCGCGTCACGCCGGACCTGCGGGTGCCCGGTCAGCGGGGCGTCTTCGCGCTCGGCGACGTCGCGGCCACCGACCCCCTGCGCAGCTCCGCCCGCAATCGCGGCGACGCCCTGGTGGCGCGAAACGTCCTCGCCGAATTCGCGGGCCGCCCGCTGCGCACCTATCGCGCGCCGACGCGGCGCTGGGGTTCACTGGTCGGCATCCAGCCCAACGGCCTGGAGGTCTTCCTGCCCACCGGCCACGCCTTCCGCTTCCCGTCCTGGTCGGTCGAACGCGTGGTGATGCCGTGGTTCGTGCGCTGGGGCATGTATCGCGGAGTGCGCCAGAACAACCCACTCGGATGAGCGCGCCATCCGGCGGCGGCGAGCTTCGCCGAAGCCTGGGAGTCTTCGACGCGGTGGTGATCGGGCTGGGCTCGATGATCGGCGCCGGGATTTTCGCCGCGCTGGGCCCGGCGGCGCGCGCCGCCGGTTCGGGACTGCTGCTGGGCCTGGCGCTCGCGGCGGTGGTGGCCTACTGCAACGCCACGTCCTCCGCGCGGCTGGCCGCGCGCTATCCCGCCTCGGGCGGCACCTACGTCTACGGCCAACAGCGGCTGGGCGAGTTCTGGGGCTACCTGGCGGGGTGGGGCTTCGTCGTCGGCAAGACCGCCTCGTGCGCGGCGATGGCCCTGACCGTCGGCGCCTACGTCTGGCCCGCGCAGGCGCACGCGGTGGCCGTGGCGGTGGTGGTCGCGCTGACCGCGGTGAACTATGCGGGAGTGCAGAAGTCGGCCTGGCTGACCCGCATCATCGTCGCGCTGGTGCTGGCCGTGCTGGCCGCGGTGATCGTCGCCGCGCTCGGATCGGGACGGCCCGGCTTCGATCCGTTCCGCCTGCAGGGCGCGACCGCCGGCGGTGTGGTGCAGGCCGCCGGACTGTTGTTTTTCGCCTTCGCCGGATATGCGCGCATCGCGACCCTGGGCGAGGAGGTGCGCGACCCGGCCCGCACCATTCCGCGGGCGATACCGCTGGCACTGAGCATCGCCCTGGCCGTCTATGCCCTGGTGGCGATCGCGGCCCTGTCCGTGCTGGGGCCGGCCCGGCTGGCCCGGAGCGCCGCGCCGCTGGTCGAAACGGCCGGCGCGGCGGGCGCGGGCCCGCTGGTTCCCCTGGTTCAGGCGGGCGCGGCGGTCGCGGCGGTGGGCTCGCTGCTGGCATTGATTCTCGGCGTCTCGCGCACGACCTTGGCCATGGCGCGCGACCGCCATCTGCCCCACCCGCTGGCCGCCGTGCACCCGCGAACCCGGGTGCCCCACCGCGCCGAACTGCTGATCGGCGTCGTGGTCGCGGTCCTGGCCGCCACCACCGACCTGCGCGACGCCATCGGGTTTTCCTCGTTCGCCGTGCTGATCTACTACGCGGTCGCCAATGCCTCGGCGTTCACCCTCGGGCGCGACGAGGGCCGACCGCCCCGGGTCGTCCCGGTGATCGGATTGCTCGGATGCGTGGTGCTGGCTTTCGCGATGCCGCGGTGGTCGGTGCTGTCCGGGGTGGCGGTGCTGGGCGTCGGCGTCGCCGCCTACGCGGTCCGGCGACTCATCTCCCGAATGATGTTGCGTCGCGGCGCGAATCGCGGGAACACGATTCCCCGGCGCTGCGACGGGGAAGACTGACCGGATGGCCGACCCCGAAACCGAAGCATTCGACAAGCTGGTAGCGGTGCTGAACTATCCGATGTTCGTCGTCACCACGCACGCCAACGGCACCCCGGCCGGCTGCCTGGTGGGTTTCGCCAGCCAGGCCAGCATTCACCCGCCCCGATTCCTGGTCGGCCTGTCGCAGCGCAACCACACGTTCCGCACGGCCCGCGACGCCACCCACCTGGCGGTGCACGTGTTCGACCACGACCACCTCGACGTCGTGGAGCTCTTCGGCGGTCAGACCAGCGACAAGATCGACAAGTTCGCCCGCTGTTCCTGGCATTCCGGCCCCGACGGGATGCCCATCCTCGACGACGCGGCCGCCTGGTTCGTCGGCGAGATCCTGGAGCGCTTCCCGCTGGGCGACCACGTCGGGCACCTGCTGGCCCCGGTCGGCGGCAGCCCGCCACGGGAGCTGGAAAGCTGGGTGTCGTTCGGCGACGTCCGCCAACTCGAACCCGGTCACGAGGCGTGAGGGTGGACCAGTCTCCCCGGGTCAGCACCGTCCCCAGCATCGTCGAACTCGCGCCGTTCTATGCCGATCCCCCGGATGGCCTGCGCGCCAACATGATCTTCAGCGCCGACGGCGCCGCCGCGTTCGGGGGGCGAGCCGGTCCCCTGTCGTGTCCCACCGATCAGCGGCTGTTGCGGATCCTGCGCGGGCTGGCCGACGTCGTCCTGGTCGGGGCGGGCACCGCGCGCGCCGAAAACTATGGCCCGGTGAAGCTCAGCGACGCGGCGCGGGCCAGGCGGCACCACGAGGGGCGATTCGCGCCCCCGCCGATCGCGGTCGTCAGCCGCAGCGGCGACCTGCCCGCGCGGCTGTTCAGCGATCCCGAACAACCACCGATCCTGGTGACCTGCGCGCGAACCGCGGCGCGCCTCGACCACGACGACCGGCTGCGCGTCCTGATCGCGGGCGAGGACACCGTGGACGTGGCCCTGGCCGTCGCGATGCTGCGCGAGCAGGGCATGCGCCGCATCCTGTGCGAGGGCGGGCCGACCCTGCTCGACGAGCTGGTCGAGGCCGACGCCGTCACCGAACTGTGCGTCACCCTCGCCCCCAGGCTCGCCGCGAGCCAGCCGGTGGGTTACCGCGTGCACCCGGCACGGCTGACCGCGCCGGTCACGATGCGCCTGGCGCACGCGCTGGTCTGCGACGACTACCTGTTTCTGAAGTACAGCCGCTGACACCGGTGCGCAGAAGCGCTCGACATGCAGCAAGCGGCCACCCTTCCTATGATGAAAACGCCCGGCTTGTCGCCTCCCGCGCTGCACACAGAAAAGGATCACCGGCCAGGTGAGCAGTTCAGACCACGACCGTGACTATCGGAATCTGGCGGTGAACCGATTGCGCCCCAGCGAAATTCAGTGGGCGCTCAATCACGATGCCGTACACGGGATCGCGTATGCGTTCCGGAATCCCGTCGCGGTCGCCGAGTCACTCGAGGACCCCGACGACGACCGCAGGACGTATCTGGTCCGGGTCAAGCGCGACGACCTGGCCAACGCGCTGGAAAAGATCAACGAGTGGATCTTCGACAATCCCGGCCCGGCCGGGATGCAGGCCTACGGATTCGTCCGGGCGCTGTCGCGCGAAGGCCTCACCGACCGCGCCGCCGGGGATGACGACGTCCGTTAAGCGCGTCCCGTCGAATTAGCTGGCTTTCGCTATTCGGTGTGCCCCGCGGTCGCCGAAACCTTAGCCTTATGCCTGCATGCCACCGCATCGGCGGATCCGGCGCCGCCATCGGCCGGGCCCGCGCGAGCGCCACGAATCGGTTTGCGGTGCATGGGGCTGGCGGATGAGGAGTCGCCGATGGATGACACGACCGCGGATACGCGGGCGGGTTCGCAGTTCGGGCCGTACCTGCTGCGGCGGCTGGTCGGTCGCGGCGGCATGGGCGACGTCTACGAGGCCGAGGACACGGTCCGCGAGCGCGTGGTGGCCCTAAAACTGATGTCGCCTACGCTGTCCAACGACCCGGTCTTCCGCTCGCGGATGCAGCGCGAGGCGCGCACCGCCGGGCGGCTGCACGAACCCCACGTCGTGCCCATCCACGATTTCGGCGAGATCGACGGCCAGCTCTATGTCGACATGCGCCTCGTCGACGGCAAAGACCTGGCCGGCATGCTGAAGCGGTACGGGCCATTGTCGCCGCCGCGGGCGGTGGCAATCGTCCGTCAGATCGGGTCGGCGCTCGACGCCGCCCACGCGGCCGGCATCCTGCACCGAGACGTCAAGCCGGAGAACATCCTGGTGAGCGCCGACGACTTCGCCTACCTCGTCGATTTCGGCATCGCCAGCGCGACGTCGGACGAAAAGCTGACGCAAATCGGCACCACCGTGGGCACCGCCAAATACATGGCCCCGGAACGGTTCGGCGACTCCCAGGTGACGCATCGCGCCGATATCTACGCGCTGGCCTGCGTGCTGTACGAGTGCTTGACCGGCTCCCCTCCCTACACGGGCGACCAGCTCAGCGTGATCGGCGCGCACGTGCACCAACCGATCCCACGGCCCAGCGCGGCGCGGCCCAGCATCCCGGCCGGCTTCGACGAGGTGATCGCCCGCGGCATGGCCAAGAACCCCGACGACCGCTACCTCACCTGTGGTGACCTGTCATCCGCCGCGTACGCGGCGCTGGCCGCACCCGACCAGGATCGGGCCACCGACATCCTGGCGCGCACCCAGATGGCAACGCCGCCTTCGGCATTCGCCGCCCAGGCACCCGGGGGCATCGCGCCGGCACCGCCCGCGGCGACGGCGTGGCCCACCCCTGCGGGCGCCGGCCAGCCATTTGCTCCCGGCGGGCCGGTGCCCCAACCGACCGGCTGGGGCGGTGCTGGGGGCTGGAGCAACGCCGGTGGCCCGCCGCCGTGGGCGCCACCGCCGCAAGCCGGCCGCAGGCCCTGGCTGTGGGTCGGCGTCGCCGCCACCGTCGCCGTGGCGCTCGTCGGGGCGCTGCTCGCCGTGGTCCGGCCGTGGGAATCTGAGTCCCCGCCGGAGCCGCCTTCGCCGCCGCCACCACCGGACGCCGTCGCGCTGCGGGTGCTCGATGACGGTGTGTACGTGGGCAGTTCGGCCGCACGGGCGACGATCGACATCTTCAACGAACCCATCTGCCCGCCGTGCGGCACCTTCATCCGATCGAACGGCGCCGACATCGACGCGGCGGTGAACAACAAGAAGCTCGCGGTGCGCTATCACCTGCTCAACTTCCTCGACGACCGCTCGCACAGCCGGACCTATTCGACCCGCGCGGTCGCGGCCACCTACTGCGTCGCCGCGCAGAACGACGCCAAGCTCTACAGCGACTTCTATTCGGGCTTGTTCGCCAGCAACTTTCAGCCGCAGGAGGGCGGCGCCGAAGACCGCACCGACGGCGAATTCGCGCAACTGGCCAAGACGGTCGGCGCCGGCGCCGCCGTGATCACCTGCATCAAGTCCGGCGACGACCTCGGCACGGCCAAGACGAAAGCGGCCAACGGCTATTCGACGCTGTCCGGCGTCAACGCCAACTCCACCCCCTTCGTGTGGGACGGCGTCACGTCCGTGAACTATCAGGATCCCGCCTGGCTGACCAGGCTCACCGGGTAGCCGAGCGGTGACGCGCGCGAGCGGGCAGGCCCGTCAGTCCGGGAGCGGCGCCGAATCCCCTTGGCGTTCGGCCTCTTCGGCGTCTTCCACGGTCAGCGGCAACGCCAGCTCTTCCAGCGGGCGCCGCTCGGCGGCGACCCCCAGCCACAGTTCGACCAGCCCGGCCGCGGCCATCACCACCGCGCCGATCAAAAACGACCAGACGACCTCGCTGCGGTGGCCCGAGTTGATCAGCTGACCGAACAGCAGCGGGCCGGTGATGCCGCCGATCGCCGTCCCCATCGCGTAGAAGAATGCGATCGCCAGCGCCCGCGTCTCCATCGGGAAGATCTCGCTGACGGTCAGGTACGCCGCGCTGGCACCCGCCGACGCCAAAAAGAACGCCACGATGAGCACGCCGATGAAGGCCCAGACGCCGCCGGCCTGGGTGACGAACACCAGCGCCAGCACCACCACCGCGAGACCCGAGCCGATGTAGGTCAGCGTGATCATCGGTTTGCGGCCGACGGTGTCGAACAGATGCCCGAGCACCAGCGGGCCGGCGAAGTTGCTCAGGGCCCACAGCACGAAGAAGACCGGCACCATGCCCGACGGCACGGCGTAGAACTGGCTGAGCAGCGTGCCGAGGTTGAACGTGACGCCGTTGTAGAGGAACGCCTGCCCGATGAACAGCGCCAGCCCGAGCACCGCGCGCCGCGGGTATAGCTTGAAGGCCACGCCGGCGATCTCCCGGAACGAGATCGACTTGCGCTGGCGGATCCGCAGCGGCTTGCCCTGCGGCTCGGGCAGGGGCTCGCCCGTCGCCCGCTCGACCTCCTGCTCGATCTCGCCGACGATGTGCTCGGCCTCCTCCTCGCGCCCGTGAATGAACAGCCAGCGCGGGCTCTCCGGGACGTTGCGCCGCACCAGCAGCACGAAGATGCCGAGGATCGCGCCGATGCCGAAGGCGAGCCGCCACCCGATGTCGGGCGGAAAGTTGGCGGTGTTCAACAGGATCAGCGCGCCGCCGGCGCCGGCGGCCGAACCCAGCCAATAGGTTCCGTTGATCACCAGGTCGACCCGGCCGCGCACCCGCGCCGGGATCAGCTCGTCGATGGCCGAGTTGATGGCGGCGTATTCGCCGCCGATGCCGGAGCCGGTGAAGAAGCGGGTCAGAAAGAAATACCAGGGGGCGAACGCGAACGCGGTCGCCACGGTGGCGACCAG
Organism: Mycobacterium paraintracellulare; assembly: GCF_000276825.1. Lineage (NCBI taxonomy): Bacteria > Bacillati > Actinomycetota > Actinomycetes > Mycobacteriales > Mycobacteriaceae > Mycobacterium > Mycobacterium paraintracellulare. The sequence goes on from NC_016948.1 coordinate 2,893,874, forward strand.
ATAGATCGCGAGGGTGAGGATGAACAGGTTTCGCCGCCCGAACCGGTCCGTCAGGTGACCGAAGAACAGCGCCCCCGAACACGCCCCGGCGATGTAGATCGCCGCCGCCATGCCGATCTGCGCGGGGTCCAGCGCGATGCCGCTGCCCGGTTCCATGAGCCGAGCCGAGACGTTGCCCACCATGGTGACCTCGAGCCCGTCGAGCACCCACACTCCGCCCAGGCCGACGACGACGCGCCAATGGAACCGGGACCACGGCAGCCGGTCCAGCCGTGCGGGTACCTGCGTCGTGATGGCGTTGGTTTGCGCGCTCGCACTCACGGGCGTCTCCGTTCTGGTTTCGACCGGCGTCAGCCGCGATCGGAGCGGGACTCCTCGGGCGTCCAGGCCTGCGGCTGCCCGGGGTGGCCGGGGAAGAGGAAATCGATGAAAGCCGCCGCCGTGGGCTGAGGTTCGTGGTTGGCCAGCCCCGGTCGCTCGTTGGCTTCGATGAACGCGTAGTCGGCGCCCGTGACGTCGGGCACCAGCAGGTCGATGCCGGTCACCGGGATGCCGATCGCCTCGGCCGCGGTCACCGCGACCCGGCACAGCTCGCTGTTCACCTGCGCGGTGACGTCGTGGATGGTGCCGCCCTGATGCAGGTTCGCCGTGCGACGCACCCGGAGCCGGGTGCCCTGGGGCAGCACATCGTCGAGCGCCCAACCGGCTTCGGCGACGGTCGATTCCGTGAGGTCGTCCAGCGGGATGCGGGACTCGCCGCCGGTGGCCGCCGACCGCCGCCGGCTTTCGGCCGCGATCAGGTCCCGCACGCTGTGCTCCCCGGTGCCGATGATCTCCGGGGGCATGCGCAGGGCGGCGGCGACGACGCGGCCGTCGATCACGACGAGGCGAAGGTCGTCGCCGGCCACTCGCTGCTCGATGAGCACGTCCGGGTATTGCTTGCGGGCGCGCGCGAGGGCGGCGGACAGGTCGTCGGGCCCGTTGTCGGGAACGACCCCAACCGTGATGCCCTTGCCCTGCTCGCCCCGCGTCGGTTTGACGACGACCTCGCCCACCTCCTTGAGGAAGGCGAAGTCGCTCTCGTCGAAGGTGGCCAGCCGCGCGCGCGGCACGGTGATGCCGGCCTCGGAGACCAGCCGCCGGGTCAACCGCTTGTCGTCGCAGCGGCACATGGCCACCGCCGAGGTGTATTCGGACAGCGACTCGCGGGTGATGACGCTGCGCCCGCCGTGGGTGAGCCGCATCTCGCCGGTCTCGGCGTCGAGCACCTCGACCCAAATCCCGCGGCGCAGCGCCTCGTCGGCGATGATCCGGGCGTACGGGTTGAGGTCGTCGACCGTCTCGGGCGGCGGGCTGAACAGCGGCTCGTTGATCGCGTTCTTGCGCTTGATCGCCAGCACCGGGACGCGGCGGAAACCCAGCTTCTCGTAGAGGCCGATGGCGGCGGCGTTGTCGTGGGCCACCGACAGATCCATGTAGGCGCGGCCCGCGTCGCGGAAGTGCTCGGCCAGCGCCCGGGTGAGGGCCGCGCCGACCCCCGGGAGCCCGGCGGCCGGATCGACGGCCAGCGTCCACAGGCTCGACCCCTCCTCCGGGTCGTTGAACAGCAACTCGTGGTCGACGCCGGTGACGGTGCCGACCACGGCGCCGTCCTCGTCGCGCACCGCGAGCAGATACTTCACCGCCGGCACATGCCGATGGTTGTCCCAGATCACGTCGACCCCGGCGGGGACCATCCCGCAGCGCACGTACACGCGGTTCATGGCGTCGGCGTCGATCGGATCGTTGAGCGTGCGCACCGTCACGCCCAGCGGCGGCGGCGGCGAGGCCTTCTTCTTGCCCGTGAAGCGCAGCCGGTAGGTGTGGCTGGGGTCGATGAACAGCTCGGTCGGCGCCTCGGCGACCACGACGTGGGATTCGCGGGCGTAGATGCAGATGTCGCGCCGGCCGGGACCCTCGCGGCGAAGCGCCTCGACCAGTTGCTGGGAGTCGGCGAAGGTCTGCCCGAAAATCAGTCGGCCCCAACCCAATTCGAGCTCGACGTCTTTCGCCATCGCATCGACCAGCTCCGGCGGCGAAGCGTCGTGCAGACCGAGCGTGATCGCCTCGGTGTGGTCGCCGGACGGATCGACCACGGTCATGCAACCGGCCCCGTGATGCCGTGACGCTGCAACCACAGCTCGAGCAGGGCGATCTGCCACAGCTCGTTGCCGCGCAGCGGGGTCAGCTTGCCGTTGGGATTCTCCAGCAGGGTGTCGACCGCTTCGGCACGAAACAGGCCGCGCTCCTTGGCAACCGGCGCGTAGAGGGCGTCGCGGACCATGTCGAGGTAGGGCCCTTCGAGATGGGTCAGCGCCGGAACCGGGAAATAGCCCTTGGGCCGGTCGATGACCTCCGATGGAATCACCCGCCGCGCAGCCTGTTTGAGGACGCCCTTGCCTTCGTGCGCGATCTTCAACTCCGGCGGGCAGGTGGCGGCCAGTTCCACCAGCTCGTGGTCGAGGAACGGAACCCGGCCCTCCAGCCCCCACGCCATCGTCATGTTGTCGACCCGCTTCACCGGGTCGTCGATGAGCATCACGGTGGTGTCGAGGCGCAACGCGCGGTCGACGCCCGTCTCGGCGCCGGCCTGCGCGAAGTGCTCGGTGACAAAGCGGCCACTGGGGTCGCCGGGCGCCATGATGCCCGGGCCCAGCAGGCCGGCCAGCTCGGCCGAATCACGGTCGAAGAAGGCACCGCGGTACTCGGCGACCGCACCCTGCAGCGACGCGGCGGCCGGCGAGCCCATCGGCGGGTACCAGTGATAGCCGGCGAACACCTCGTCGGCGCCCTGGCCGGACTGCACGACCTTCACGTGGCGCGCGACTTCCTGACTGAGCAGGTAGAAGGCGACGCAGTCGTGGCTGACCATCGGCTCGCTCATCGCGCCGATGGCCCCGTCGAGGGCGGGCAGCATCCGTTCGGTCTCGATGCGGATCTGGTGGTGGTCGGTCTCGAAGCGCTTGGCCACGATGTCGGAGTACTGGAACTCGTCGCCCTTGACGCCGCCGGCCGACTCGAAGCCGATCGAGAAGGTGGACAGCCCATGCTGGCCGGCCTCGGCGAGCAGGCCCACGATCAGGCTGGAGTCGACACCGCCGGACAGCAGGCAGCCGACCGGCACGTCGGCGACCAGGCGGCGCTTCACCGCCAGGCGCAGCGTGGACAGCACGGCGTCTTCCCAGTCGCGCTCCGACCAGTCCGCGCGGTCGGCGTGCCGGGTGAAGTCGGGCGCCCAGTACGTGGTGACGGTGCGCCTGCCGTCGGGCTCGATCGCGACGAGCGAGGCGGGCGGCACCTTGCGCACCCCGCGCAGGATGGTGGCCGGGGCGGGCACCACCGAGTGGAAGGTCATGTAGTGGTGCAGCGCGACGGGGTCGATGCGGGTGTCCACGCCGCCGCCGGCCAGCAGGGCCGGCAGGGTCGAGGCGAAGCGGACCCGGTGGTTGTCCTCGGTCAGGTACAGGGGTTTGATGCCGAGCCGGTCGCGCCCGAGCAGCACCCGCCCGCTGTCGCGCTCGACGATGGCGAAGGCGAACATGCCGAACAGGTGGCTGACGAAGTCGTCGCCCCATCGGTGGTAGGCCTTGATCAGAACCTCGGTGTCGCTGTGCGAGAAGAAGCGGTAGCCGTACCCGCTGAGTTCGCTGCGCAGTTCCTTGTAGTTGTAGATGCAGCCGTTCCAGGCGATCGACAGGCCCAGTTCGGAGTCGACCATCGGCTGCGAGCCGGCCTCGGTCAGGTCGATGATCTTGAGGCGACGATGGCCGAGGGCAACCCGGCCCTGCGACCAGGCGCCGCCACTGTCCGGGCCCCTCGGCGTCAGCACGGCGGCCATCGCTGAGACCGCCGCTACCTCGGGCGCCCGCCCGTCGAGTCGTACCTCCCCGGTGACTCCGCACACCTCTTCGACCCTACCGGGGCCCGATTCGGCGCGCGCGTGACGTCCGCCAAAAGCGCTGCAACGGCCCATCAACGCCCATGATCAACGCGTGGTGATCACTGCGATCGCCGCGAGTGTGAGGTGGCTCGCATCGTCGCGCCCAGAAGGTCGCGCAGCCGCTCGCCGTACCTCGCCACCGATTCGGCGGTCAGCATGTCGTGGTGCGTGCAGTCGATCGCGTGCACCGCAATGTGGCCGGACGCGTAGGGCGCCCACGATCGGGACAGCCGCGCGCCGCGATCGCCGTCGTCGCGGGCCGCGGAAAACACGGTGATCTCCCCCTCGAAGCGCCCCGGCTCGTGGCGGCGATAGAGCTCGATGTTGTCGTTGAGGTTGCTCAGCAGTTGCGCGACGAGCGGTTTGCTGGGCGGCCGGCGTTCGTCGGCGTGTCCGTCCTGTTCGCCGGGGCCGATGTTGTTGGCCCGCAACACTTCTTCGAGCACCCTCTGCTCGCCCTGGGCGTGCTCGCTCACGGCCACGCCGCCGTCGAGGCCGGGTTGGGCGTCGAGCAGGATCAGGCGCCCGATCTCGCACCCGCGCCGCTGCAGCTCGATGGCGACCTCGTGGGCCACGACCCCACCGAACGACCAGCCCAGCAGGTTGTAGGGACCCTCGGGATAGGCGTGCTGGATCCGGTCGGCATAGGTCTGCGCCATCGCCCGGATGGACCGCGGGCCGCCGTCGCCGTTGCGCGGGACCTGCTGGATCCCGATGATCGGGCAGTCGAGGTGGTTTCCGAGCACCTGATACGGCCAGCTCACCCCGCCGGCGGGATGCACGCAGAACAGCGGGACACCGCCGGCCCCCTGCTTGAGGGTCTGCACCGGAACCACCTCGTGCGCGTCCGTCGTGGGGGTGCGCAGTCGCTGACCCAACCCGGCGACCGTGGGCGCGTCGAACAAGGTGCGCACCGGGAGATCGGCACCCAGGCCGGTGTTGATCGCCGCGACGAGACGCATCGCGGAAATGCTGTCGCCGCCCAGGTCGAAGAACGAGTCGTCGACCCCGACCCGCTGAACGCCGAGCACGCGCGCGAAGGCCGCGGCCAGCGCCTCCTCGAGCGCGTTCGACGGGGCCCGGTACCCGCTGCCGGTGTACTGCACCGCCGGCAGCGCGCGGGTGTCGAGTTTGCCGTTGGGCGTCAGCGGCAGCGCGTCGAGCCCGACCACGGCCGCCGGCACCATGTAGCCCGGCAGCCGTTGGGCCAGCGCGGTGCGCGCCTCGCCCGGGTCGGCGGTTCCGGTGATGTACCCCACCAGTCGTTTGTCGCCGGGGCGGTCCTCGCGGGCGATCACCACCGCCTGGTCGACGTCCTCCAGCGCGGCCAGCGCGGTCTGGACTTCGCCGAGCTCGATGCGGTAGCCGCGGATCTTGACCTGCTCGTCGGCGCGGCCCAGGTATTGCAGCTGGCCGTCCGTTGTCCAGCACACCAGGTCCCCGGTGCGATACATGCGCGACCCGGGCGCCCCGAACGGGCACGCCACGAACCGCGACGCGGTCAGCCCGGACCGGCCGACGTAACCCGCGGCCACCCCGTCGCCGGCCACGTACAGCTCCCCCACGACGCCTGCGGCGACGGGACGCAACCAGCCGTCGAGCACGAACAGCGCCGCGCCGTCCACCGGCGAACCGATCGGCGGCGTCCCGGATCCCGCCGTCAGTGGCGCGCTGATCGCCACGCACATCGTCGTCTCGGTCGGGCCGTAGGCGTTGACCATCACCCGTCCCGGCGCCCACCGGTCCACCACCTCGGGCGGGCAGGCCTCCCCGGCCATCACCAGCGACACCGATTCCAGCCCTTCGTGGGACAGCATCGCCACCGCCGAGGGCGTCTGGGTCAGCACGCTGACCCGCTCCGCGGCCAGCAGGTCGTGGAAGTCCTGCGGCGAGCGCGCCACCGACTCGGGCACCACCACCAGCCGCCCGCCGCGCAGCAGCGCGCCGAAGATCTCCCACACCGAGACGTCGAACGCGTACGAGTGGCTTTGCGTCCACACGCCGGCTCGCGGCAGGCCCGCATCCAACGGCTCCAGCAGCTGCGTCACGTTGCGATGAGTGATCGCAACGCCTTTGGGAACGCCGGTGGTGCCCGAGGTGTAGATGATGTAGGCGATGCCGTCGGGCGGGGGCGCCGGCAACGGCGTGCCCGCTGCGGTGTCGGTCGGTGCGTCCTCGATGTCGATGACGGTGACGTCGCACCCGTCCAGCCGCGAGCGCAGGCCCGTGGTGGTGACGGCCGCGACCGGCGCGGAATCCTCGAGCATGAATCTGATCCGGGTGGCGGGCGCCGCCGGGTCGATCGGCAGGTACGCCGCGCCGGTCTTGAGCACCGCCAGGATCGCGACGATCGCCTGTGGCGAGCGCGAAAACAGCAGGGCCACAGCCTGTCCCGGGCCCGCGCCGTGGCCGGTCAGCAGGTGCGCCAGCCGGTTGGCGGCGTCGTCGAGTTCGCGGTACGTCATCGACAGGTCGCCCCAGCTGACCGCCACCGCGTCCGGCGTCCCGGCGACGTGCGCGTCGAACAACGCCGGAATCGACGGGAATTCGAGCGGCGCGCGGGCCAGGACCGCCCGGTTGCCGACCTCGTCGAGGCGCGCGTGTTCGGACCCGTCGAGCAGGTCCACCGACGAGAGCGGCCGGGCGGGATCGGCGGTCATCGCGACCAGCACCCGCTCGAACCGCTCGCCCAGCGCGCCGATCGTGTGCGCGTCGAAGACGGCGGCATCGTATTCGACCCGAAGGCCCAGTTCCTCGCCGGACAGCGCGGCCTGCATCGTCAACGGGTAGTGGTTGCGCTCGAACATGTTGACGTCGGTGATGCCCAGCTCGTGGTCGACGGCCATCGCCGATGTGTCCAGCGGGTAGTTCTCGTAGGCGAACAGGGTGTCGAACAGCTTGTCCTGACCGGTGATTCGGTGGATCTCGCTCAGTGCCAGGTGCTGGTGGTCGAGGGTCTCGGTGTGCGCGCCTTGCAGCTGGGCCAGCAGGTCGGCCGCGGTGGTCGCCGCCGCGATGCGCGCGCGCACCGGGACGGTGTTGATCATCAGGCCCACCATCGCGTCGGCGCCGGGGACGTCGGCGGGCCGGCCCGAGACGGTGGTGCCGAACGCGACGTCGTGCTGGCCGGTCAGCCACGCCAGTAGCTGCGCCCACGCGGCGTGCAGCACGGTGCTGACGGTGGTGTGGCTGGAGCGGGCCAGCTCGCCGAGCGCGGCCGTGATCCCCGCGGGGACCGCGAACGACTGGACGCCCCGGGCGCCCGGCTCCGGCTGGTGCGGCGGGCCGACCAGCGTCGGGGTGTCGAAGCCGTCGAACACCCCGGCCCAGGCCTCGCGCGCGGCGTCGCGGTCGCGTTCGGCCAGCCAGGCGACGAACCTGCGGTAGGGCGGGGGCGCGGGGAGGCGCTGGCCGGTGTAGCAGGCGAACGTCTCGTTCAGCAGGATCGGGACCGACCAGCCGTCGAGCACGATGTGATGAATGGTGAGCACCAGCCGATGCCGGTCCTGCCCGGTGCGGATCAGCACCGCCCGCACGGCGGGCTCGTCGGCCAGGTCGTAGACGGCTTCGCGTTCGGCCGCGCACAGGCGCTGGATCTGCTCCTCGGGTTCGGACCCGTTGGCCGCGACCTCGAGGTAGCGCGAGGCCATCGCCGGGTCGGCGGGGATGATCTGCACCGGCTCGTCGAACCGGTCGCTGAACCGGGCGACGAGGTGCGGATGCCGGATGATCACCGCGTGCATCGCGTCGCGCAGCCGGTCGCGGTCGATCGGACCGGCGAGGCTGAGGTCCAGCTGGACCACGTAGAGGTGGTCGTCGGAGCCCCGCGTGGTGGTGGCGTGGAACAGCAGCCCCTCCTGCAACGGGGTCAGCGGCAGGACGTCGGCCACCCGGTGGGTCCGCTCGAGCTGGTCGATCTGCGGCTGGTTCAGCCGGGCCGGCGCGATGTCCGACGGGGTCAGTCCGCCGCCGCCGTCGCGCACGTGCGCGCAGATGCCGGCCAGCGCCTGGAACCACAGCGTGCTCAGCCGGGCCACCTGCTCGCGGTCGAGCGCCGAGGGCGCCCACGTCCAGGTTGCGTGCAGCTGGGGGCCGTCCTCGGTGTCCATGGTGCCGGCGTTGAGGTCCACGGTGTGCATCAGCGGCATGGGCACCGCGGTGCTGGCGGCGGTGGCCGCCGAGCCGTCCCGGCTGATCCGCCACAGCTCGTCGGAAAGTTCGGCGGCCGCCCCGCCCAGCCGGCCGAGGTAGTTGAACCCGATCGTCGGGTCGGGGCCGTCCAGGTCGACCTCGTCGTTCAGGTAGCGCAGCAACCCGTAGGTCAGCGGGTCGGGCAGGGCGCGCAGCTGCTCCTTGGCGTCTTTGAGCAGCGCGCCCAGGATCGGCGCGCCGGCCACGACGTCCGCCCAGGACAGGCCGCCGACGTTGAGGGCCACCGGGTATTTGGCGGTGAACCAGCCCACGGTGCGGGACAGGTCCACGCCGGCGGCCAGCTCCTCGTCGCGGCCGTGGCCCTCGACGTCGATGCCGATCGGGGCGCCCGCGTTGCCCAGGAATTCCGCCCAGGCCAGCGCGAACCCGGCCAGCAGGATGTCGTTGATCCCGGCGTGGAAGGCGGCCGGCGCCTCGCCGAGCAGCGTGCGGGTGGTCTCGACGTCCAGCAGCACCGACAGGTTCTCGGCGGTCTCGTAGGTGTCCAGGCCGGGACGCACGGCCGGCAGCGCGGGCGGGGTCGCCGCGACCCGACGCCAGGCTTCGGCCCGCTCGGTCACCGCGGGCGCGTGCGCGCGCTCGGCCAGCAATGACGCCCAGCGGGCGAACGACGTCCCGCCGGTGGGCAGCGCCACCGGCTGCCCGTGGTGGTGCTGGCCCCAGGCGATGTTGAGGTCTTCCAGCAGGACCCGCCAGGACACCCCGTCGACGGCCAGGTGGTGAACGATCAGCACCAGCTGGCCGGTGGGTGCGACCCACAGCGCGCTGAGCATCACCCCGGCGGCCGGGTTCAACCGGGACCGCGCCTCGACGACCGCCGCGTCGGTCAGTTCGTCCACCGAGAGCACGCGGTGCGCGGCGTCCACCGAGCCCGGCTCGGGCACCTGCAGCGACCACTCGCCGGCGTCGTCGTCCGAATGGCGGTCCACCCGCAGGCGCAGCATGGCGTGCCGATCCAGCAGGGCCTGCAACACGGTCACCACGTCGGCCTCGGTGACCCCGGCGGGGGCCTGCAGCACCATCGTCTGGTTGAACTGGTCGACCGGACCGCCCGCACTTTCCACCCCGCGCAGCCAGCGGATGATCGGGGTGGCGGTGATCGCCCCGGTGCCCTCGTCGACCACGCCGTCCTCGCCGTCGGCCGCGACGGCCACCCGGGCCAGCCGGGCCACGGTCTGCTCGGTGAAGATGTCGCGGGTCCGCACCGCCAGGCCCGCGGCCCGGGCCCGGGTCACCACCTGCATCGAGGAAATGCTGTCCCCGCCCAGGTCGAAGAACGAATCGTCGGCCCCGACCCGCTCGACCCCCAGGACCTGGGCGTAGATGGCGGCCAGGGTCTCCTCGACCGGGGTCTGGGGGGCGCGATAGCGATCGGCGTCGGTGTATTCCGGTGACGGCAGGGCCCGCGCGTCGAGCTTGCCGTTGGGGGTCAGCGGCAGCGCGTCGAGCGCCACGACCGCCGCCGGGACCATGTAGGCCGGGAGCCGATCGCCCAGCCGGGCGCGCAGCTGGGCCGGGTCCACTGCGCCGGTGACGTAGCCGACCAAACGCTTATCGCCGGGACGGTCCTCGCGCGCGATGACGACGGCCTGGTCCACCCCGTCGAGGGCGGCGAGGGCCGAACGCACCTCGCCGAGTTCGATGCGGTAGCCGCGGACCTTGACCTGGTCGTCGGCGCGGCCCAGGTACTGCAGCTGCCCGTCGGAGCCCCAGCACACCAGGTCACCGGTCCGGTACATGCGCGATCCGGGCGCCCCGAACGGGCACGCCACGAACCGCGACGCGGTCAGGCCGGACCGCTTCCAGTAGCCGCAGGCCACGCCGGCGCCGGCCACGTACAGCTCGCCGACGACGCCTTGCGGCACCGGCCGCAGCGACTCGTCCAGCACGAACAGCCCCGCGCCGGGCACCGGCGATCCGATGGGAACGACGTTCGATCCGGCCTTGAGTGGCGCGCTGACCGCCGCGTACACCGTCGCCTCGGTGGGGCCGTAGGCGTTGATCATCGCCCGTCCCGGCGCCCAGGCGTCCACCAGCTCCGTCGGGCAGGCCTCCCCCGCGACCACCAGGGTGGCCGATTCGAGCCCCTCGGGCGACAGCACGCCCGCCGCCGACGGGGTCTGACTGATCACGCTGACCCGTTCGTCGACCAGCAGCGCGTGGAAGTCCCGCGGGGATCGCACCGCCGAGTCCGGGATGACCACCAGCCGCCCGCCGTGCAGCAGCGCGCCGAAGATCTCCCAGACCGAGACGTCGAAGGCCAGCGAGTGCCACTGCGACCACACGCCTTCGCGCGGCAGGCCCGAGTCCTGGGCTGCCAGCAGCTGGGCGACGTTACGGTGGCTCACCGCAACGCCTTTGGGCACCCCGGTGGTGCCCGAGGTGTAGATCAGGTAGGCGATGTCGTCCGCGTCCGGCGCCGGCAGAGCGGTGGCCGGCTGGGCGTCGATCGCCGGGTCGTTCACGTCGAGGACGACGACGTGATGCCCGCGCAGCCGCGCCGCGAGCTCGCCCGTGCTGATCGCGGCCATCGGCGCGGCGTCGGAGAGCATGAACCCGATCCGCTCGGCCGGCAGCCCCGGGTCGATCGGCAGGTACGCGGCGCCGGACTTGAGCACCGCGAGGATCGCGACGATCGCGTCGGCCGACCGGCCGAACAGCAGGGCCACCCGCTCGCCGGGCCCCACGCCGAAGCCGGCGAGCAGGTGCGCGAGGCGGTTGGCGGCCTCGTCGAGCTCGCGGTAGGTCCACGAGCGGCCCTCGAAGCTCAGGGCCACCGCGTCGGGGGTGCGCGCCGCCTGCGCGGCGAACAGCGCCGGGATCGAGCCGGCCTCGGTCGCCGGTGCGGTGAGCACGGCGCGGTTGCCCAGGGCGTCCAGCCGGGCGTGCTCGGCCGCGTCGAGCAGGTCCACCGACGACATCGGGCGGGTGGGGTCGGCGGTCATCGCCGTCAGGACTCGTTCCAGCCGCCGGATCAGCGCCCGGATGCTGTCCGCGTCGAACACGTCGGTGCGGAACTCGACCCGCCCGCCGATCCCGGCGGGCTCGTCGCCGTCGGTCCAGCGTTCGGCCAGCGAGAACACCAGGTCCATGCGGGCCACCTGGGTGTCCAGCGGGATCGAGGTGACCCGCACGTCGCCCAGGGCCAGCCCGGCACCGGGGTCGCCGTCCTGGCCGGCGAAGTTCTGCCAGGCCAGCATCACCTGCACGAGCGGGTGATGGCTCAGGCTCCGCGCCGGGTTCACCCGCTCGACCAGCACCTCGAAGGGCACGTCTTGGTGCTCGAACGCCTCGAGGCTGCGGGCGCGCACCCGGGCGAGCAGGTCGGTGAAGGAGGGATCGCCGGCCAGGTCGACCCGCAGCACCAGGGTGTTGACGAAGAAGCCGACCAGCTCGTCGAGGGCGGGGTCGCGCCGCCCGGCGATCGGGAAGCCCACCGCCACGTCGGTGCTGGCGCTGATCTTCGACAGCAGCACCGCCAGGGCGGCCTGCACCACCATGAAGCTGGTCGAGTTGTACTCGCGGGCCAGCCCGGCGACCTGCTGCTGCAGGTCCGCCGGCCAGTCGACCTCGACGGCCGCGCCGCGCTGATCGGCGATCTGCGGGTAGGGCCGGTCGGTGGGCAACTGAAGCCGCTCGGGCATGCCGGCCAGCGCCTCCTGCCAGTAGGCGAGCTGCTCGGCGATGCGGCTGCCGCTGTCGGCCAGCTCGCCGAACTGGTCGCGCTGCCACAGGGTGTAGTCGACGTATTGCACCGGCAGGGGCTCCCAGTCGGGGGCCCGCCCGGCGGACCGGCTGGCGTACGCCATGCCCAGGTCGCGCACCAGCGGTCGCAGCGACCAGCCGTCCGCGGCGATGTGGTGGACCACGGCGACCAGCACGTGTTCGTCCTCGGCGACGCGGAAAAGCGAAGCGCGCAGCGGGATTTGGGTCGCCAGGTCGAAGGTTTCGGCGGCGGCGATGTCGATGGCCTCGCGCAGCCGGCCGGCCGACCACCCGCGGGCGTCGACCATCCGCCAGCTCAGATCGGCCCGCTCGGCGGGGAGCACCACCTGCTGGGGTGTTCCCTGCGGCGCGGCGAACACCGTCCGCAGGCTCTCGTGGCGGGCCACCACGTCGGCCAGCGCGGCGCCGAGCGCGTGCGCGTCGAGCCGCCCGTGCATCCGCAGCGCCGCGGCCATGTTGTAGACGGGGGACGGTCCCTGCAGCTGGTCGAGGAACCACAGCCGGCTCTGGGCGAACGACAGCGGGATCACCGCCGGCCGGGCGCCCGCCACCAGCGGGTCCAGCCGGCCCGTGTCCTCCCCGATGCGCGGCGCCAACTGGGCGACGGTGGGCGCCTCGAAGATGACGCGCACCGGAACGCCGGTGTCCATGGCGCTGTTGATCGCCGCGATGACGCGCATCGCCGAGATGCTGTCGCCGCCGAGGTCGAAGAAGGAGTCGTCGACCCCGACCCGCTCGACGCCGAGCACGTGGGCGTAAATGCCGGCCAGGATCTCCTCGGTGGGGGTGGTCGGCGAGCGATACCCGGCGGCGGAGTATTCGGGCGCCGGCAGGGCGCGGGTGTCGAGCTTGCCGTTGACGGTCATGGGCAGCGCGTCGAGCGCCACCACGGCCACCGGAACCATATAGGCCGGCAACCGCTCGGCCAGCTCGGCGCGCGCGCCGGCCGGGTCGGCGGGTCCGGTGATGTAGCCGACGAGGCGCTTGTCACCGGGGCGGTCCTCGCGGGCGACGACGACGGCCTGGTCCACCCCGTCGAGCGCGGCCAGCGCCGAACGCACCTCGCCGACCTCGATGCGGTAGCCGCGGATCTTGACCTGCTCGTCGGCGCGGCCGAGGTATTGCAGCTGGCCGTCCGTGCCCCAGCGCGCCAGGTCGCCGGTGCGGTACATGCGGGATCCCGGCTCGCCGAACGGGCACGCCACGAACCGCGACGCGGTCAGCCCGGACCGCTTCCAGTAGCCGTAGCCCACGCCGCGCCCGGCCACGTACAGCTCGCCGACCACGCCGGCCGGTACCGGGCGCAGCCACCCGTCGAGCACGAACAACCCGGCCCCGGGGACCGGCGAGCCGATCGGGGGCGCACCCGAACCCGCGCTCAACGGCGTGCTCGTCGTCGAGAAGATCGTGGCCTCGGTCGGGCCGTAGACGTTGACCATCACCCGCCCGGGCGCCCAGCGGTCCACCAGTTCCGGCGGGCAGGGCTCCGCGCCGATCACCAGCGCCGCGGCATCCAGTCCCTGCGGCGAGAGCATCCGCACCGCCGACGGGGTTTGGCTCAAGACGGTGACCTTCTCGCCGACCAGCAGGGCGTGGAAGTCCATCGGCGAGCGGGCCACCGAATCGGGGACCACGACGAGGCGCCCGCCGTGCAGCAGCGCACCCCAGATCTCCCACACCGAGAAGTCGAAGGCGTACGAATGGAACTGCGTCCACACCTGGTCGGCCGACAATTCGACGCCGACGGCCTGCGCGTCGAACAGCCGGGTCACGTTGTGGTGGCTCCCCGCAACGCCTTTGGGCACGCCGGTGGTGCCGGAGGTGTAGATGATGTGGGCGACGTGTTCGGGTGCCGGCGCCGGTAGCGCCGTGACGGGCTGGCGGGCCACGGCGCGGTCGTGGATGTCGATGACCATCAGGTGGTGGCCGTCGAGCTTGTCGGCGAGCGCGGCGACGGTGAGTGCGGCCATGGGCGCGGTGTCGCCGAGCATGAACTCGATGCGGGCCGCCGGCAGGGCCGGGTCGATCGGCAGGTAGGCCGCGCCGGTCTTCAGTACCGCTAGGATGGCCACGATCGCGTCGGCCGACTTTCCGAACAGCAGCGCCACGGACTCGCCGGGGCCCACCCCGCGGTCAATCAGCAAGTGCGCCAGCCGGTTCGAGCTCTCGTCGAGCTCGCGGTAGGTCATGGACCGGCCCTCGTAGGTCACCGCCGGCGCGTGCGGGGTGCGCGCCGCCTGGGCGGTGAACAACTCCGGGATGGACGCCGGCGTGCCGGGCTGGGTCAGGATGGCCCGGTCGCCCCACGCGTCCAGCCGGTCGTGTTCGGCGGGCTCGAGCAGGTCGATCGACGACAGCCGCCGCGCGGGGTCGGCGGTCATGACGGCCAGCACTCGCCGCAATCGTTCGATCAGCGTCGCGATCCGTGCCGCGTCGAAAACGTCTGTGTCGTATTCGACTTGGAGGCGCATCTCGCGACCGGGCTGGGCCTGCACCGTCAGCGGGTAGTGGGTGGATTCGCGGCTGCTGATGTCGGTGACGGCGAGTTCGTGGTTGCCCGACAGCGCGCTGGCGTCGATCGGGTAGTTCTCGTAGGCGAACAGGGTGTCGAAAAGCGCGTCCTGCCCCGTGATGCGGTGAATCTCGTTGAGCGCCAGGTGCTGGTGGTCGAGCGTGTGGTTGTACGCGCCCTGCAGCTGGTCGAGCAGGTCGGCGGTGGTGGTGGCGGCGCCGATGTTCGCCCGCACCGGCACGGTGTTGATCAGCAGGCCCACCATGGTGTCCGCGCCGGCGATTTCGGCGGGACGGCCAGACACCGTGGTGCCGAACACGACATCGCGTTGGCCGGTCAGCCCGCCCAGCAGTTGCGCGTAGGCGGCCTGCAGCACGGTGTTGACGGTGGTGTGGCAGGAGCGCGCCAGGTCGGCGACGGCCTGGGTGAGGTCGGCGGGCAGCGCGAATGATTCGACGCTTTGCCGGCCGAGCTCCGTCCGGTCCTGGGGCCCGACCAGGGTGGGGGTGTCGAAGCCGGCGAACACCTCGCCCCAGGCCGCCCGGGCGGCGTCGAGGTCGCGGTCGGCCAGCCAGCTGACGAAGCTTCGGTAGGGCGCCGCCGCCGGCAGCCGCTGCCCGTAGTAGGCGGCGAAGATCTCGCCGAGCAGGATCGGCATCGACCAGCCGTCGAGCACGATGTGGTGGTTGGTCAGCACCAGCCGGTAGCGCTCGGATGCGGTGCGTACCAACGCCACCCGGAACGCGGGCTGCTCGGCGAGGTCGCCGCAGACGGCCGCGCGTTCGGCGGCGCACAGGCGCTCGATCGCGTCGGTGTCGGTGCCATCCAGCTCGAGGTACCGCCAGGCCAGCGCGGGATCGGCCGGGATGATCTGGACCGGCTCGTCGTACCGGTCGCAGAAGCGGGCCACCAGGTTCGGATGCCGGCTCACGACAGTGTGCACGGCGTCGCGCAGGCGGTTCGGGTCGAGCGGGCCGGCGATGCTGATGTTCAGCTGTCCCGCGTACAGGTCGTCGGTCGCCGGCGCGGTGTTGGCGTGGAACAGCAGACCCTGCTGAACCGGGGTCAACGCCAGCACGTCGGCGATACGGTGTTGGCGCGCAAGCTGATCGAGCTGCTGTTGGCTCAGCCGCGCGGGCGCGATGTCCGACGGCGTCAATCCGCCGCCGCCGGAGCGCACGTGGGCGCAGATGCCGGCGAGCGCCGCGAACCACAACCGGCCCAGCCGGGCGACCTGTTCGTCGTCGAGCGCCGACGGCGCCCAGGTCCAGTTGGCGTGCAGGCGTGGGCCGTCCGCGGAGTCGACGGTGGCCGCGTTGAGTTCGAGGGTGTGCATCAACGGCATGGCTGTCGACGCGGCGGCGCGGGTGACCGACCAGCCGTCCGGCACGGGCCGCCACATGTCGGCGGTGAGCTCACCCGCGCCGCCCTGGCGCCCCAGGTAGTTGAACCCGATCGGCGGTTCGGGGCCGTCCAGGTCGATCTCGGGGTTGAGGTAGCGCAGCAGCCCGTAGGTCAGCGGGTCAGGCAGCGCCCGGAGCTGTTCCTTGGCGTCTTTGAGCGCCGCGCCCAGCGCGGTCCCGCCGGTGACGACCTGCCCCCAGGAGACGCCGCGCACGTTCAGCGCCGTCGGGTATTTGGTGGTGAACCACCCCACGGTCTGGGACAGGTCGATGTCGCGGCCCAGTTCCTCGTGCCGGCCGTGCCCCTCGACCTCGATGCCGATGGGCGCGCGGCCGCCGCCGAACTCCGCGCACGCCAACGCGAACGCGATCAGCAGGATGTCCTGCACGCCGGCGTGGAACGCCGACGGCACCTCGCCGAGCAGGGCGCCGGTGGTCTCGGGGTCCAGCTCCATGAAGAGGTGTCCGGCCGTGGCGAAGGTGTCCACGTCGGGGCGGACCGCGGGCAGGGCCGGCGGTGTCGCCGCCACCGAGGTCCAGCGCTCCGCCTGATCGACGACGTCGGGGCGGCGCGCATGCTGGGCGAGCCGCGACGACCACCGCGCGAACGAGGTGCCCGCAGCGGGCAACTCGACCGGCCGCCCGCTGTGATGCTGGGCCCAGGCTATGTTCAAGTCCTGCAACAGGATTCGCCACGACACGCCGTCGACGGCGAGGTGATGCACGATCACCACGAGCTGCCCGGTGGCGCCGGCCCACAGCGCGCTGAGCATCACGCCGGCGGCCGGGTTCAGCCGCGACCGCGCCTCGGTGACCGCCGCGTCGGACAGCTCGTCCACCACGTGCAGGCAGTCGGCCGCATCGACCGAGCCCGCCTCGGGCACCGTCAGCGACCAGTCGCCGGACCCCTGGACGCCCGAGCCGTCGACGCGCAGCCGCAGCATGGGGTGGCGATCCAGCAGCGCCTGCAGCATGGTTACCACGTCGGCCTCGGTCACCCCGGCAGGCGCCTGCACCAGCATGGCCTGGTTGAACTGATCGACCTGTCCGCCAACGCTTTCCACGTCTTGCAGCCAGCGGATGATCGGGGTCGCCGCCACGGGTCCGACGCCCTCGTCGAGGACGGCGGCGTCGGCGTCGACCACCTCGGCCACGCGGGCCAGCCGCGCCACGGTCTGCTCGACGAAGATGTCGCGGGTCTTGCACACCAGGCCGGCGGCGCGCGCCCGCGTCACCACCTGCATCGACGAAATGCTGTCCCCGCCAAGGTCGAAGAACGAGTCGTCGACGCCGACCCGCTCGAGCCCGAGCACCTGGGCGTAGATGCCGGCCAGGATCTCTTCGACGGCGTTGTCGGGGGCGCGGTATTGGTCGGCGTCGGAGTATTCCGGCGCGGGCAGCGCGCGGGTGTCCAGCTTGCCGTTCGGGGTCAGCGGCAGCGCCTGCATGACGACCACGGCGGCCGGAATCATGTAGCCCGGCAGCCTTTCGGCCAGCGCGGCGCGGACCGCGGCCGGGTCGGCGGTGCCGGTGACGTAACCGACGAGGCGCTTGTCCCCCGGCCGGTCCTCGCGGGCGACGACGACCGCCTGCTCGACGCCGGCCACCCAGGACAGCGCCGCCCGCACGTCGCCGAGCTCGATGCGGTAGCCGCGGATCTTGACCTGCTCGTCGGCGCGGCCGAGGTAGTCCAGTTGCCCGTCCGCGCGCCAGCGCACCAGGTCGCCGGTGCGGTACATGCGCGATCCGGGCGCGCCGAAGGGGCACGCCACGAACCGCGACGCGGTCAGGGCGGCGCGCTTCCAGTAGCCGCAGGCCACGCCGGCGCCGGCGACATACAGCTCTCCGACGACGCCGGGCGGCACGGGTCGCAGCCATTCGTCGAGCACGAACGACGCCCCGTTGGGCACCGGGGAGCCGATCGGCACTGGCCCTACAGCGCCCGTTCCGCCCTGCAGCGGCGCACTGATCGCGGCGTAGACCGTGGCTTCGGTCGGCCCGTAGGCGTTGATCATCACCCGGCCGGGCGCCCAGCGGTCCACGAGTTCGGCCGGGCAGGCCTCACCGGCGACCACCAGCGCGACCGACTCCAGGCCGGCGGGCGAGAGCGCGCCCGCCGCCGACGGGGTCTGGCTGAGGACGCTGACCCGCTCGGCCACCAGCAGCGCGTGCAGGTCTTCCGGTGAGCGCGCGACGGATTCGGGCACCACGACCAGTCGGCCGCCGTGCAACAGGGCGCCGAAGATCTCCCAGACCGACACGTCGAAGGCCAGCGAATGCCATTGCGACCACACGCCGGTGCGCGGCAACCCGGAGTCTTTCGATGCCAGCAGCTGGGTGACGTTGCGGTGCGTGACCGCAACGCCTTTGGGAACACCGGTGGTGCCCGAGGTGTAGATCAGGTAGGCGAGGTGGTCGGGCCCCGGCGCCGGCAAGGCGGTCGCGGGCCGGTCTTCGAGCTCGGGATCGTCGACGGCGATGACCGTGACGTCGTGGCCCTCGAGCCGGTCGGCGAGCCCGGGACTGGTGAGCGTGGCGATCGGGGCGGCGTCGGAGAGCATGAAGCCGATCCGCTCGGCCGGCAGCGCCGGATCGATCGGCAGGTAGGCCGCCCCGGTCTTCAGCACGGCAAGGATGGCGACGATCGCCTCGGTCGAGCGCGAAAACAGCAGCGCCACAGCCTGTCCCGGGCCCGCACCGCGGGCGGCGAGCAGGTGTGCGAGCCGGTTCGACGCCTCGTCGAGCTCGCGGTAGGTCATCGAGTGGCCGTCGCATACCAGCGCGGCGGTGTCCGGGGTGCGGGCCGCCTGGGCGGCGAACAGCGCCGGGATCGAGTCCGTCCCGGTGGCCGGTCCGGTCAGCGCCGCGCGGTTGCCGAGGGCGTCCAGTCGGGCGTGTTCGGCGTCGTCGAGCAGGTCCACCGCCGACAACGCCTGCGCGGGGTCGGCGGTCATCGCGAGCAGCACGCGCTGCAACCGGCCGATGAGTGCCGCGATGCTGTCCGCGTCGAAGACGTCGGTGCGGAATTCCACGGTGCCGCCGATTCCGGCGGGTTCACCCGCATCGCTCCAGCGCTCGCCCATCGAGAACGTCAAATCCATTCGGGCGGTGTGGGTGTCGACCGGGATGGGCGTGACGTCGACATCGCCGAGGGCCAGCCCCGCGGCGGGCCCGCCCTCCTGCCCGGCGAAGTTCTGCCAGGCCAGCATCACCTGCACCAGCGGGTGATGGCTCAGGCTGCGGGCGGGATTGAGCCGCTCGACCAGCACCTCGAAGGGCACGTCCTGGTGCTCGTAGGCGGCCAGGCTGCGGTGGCGCACCTGGGACAGCAGCTCGGCGAAGGTGGGATCGCCGCCCAGATTTTCCAGATCGACCCTCAATACGAGTGTGTTGACGAAGAACCCCACCAGCTCGTCGAGCGCGGGGTCGCGGCGGCCGGCGATCGGGAAACCCACCGCCACATCGGAACTCGCGCTGATCTTCGACAGCAGCACCATCAGGGCGGTCTGGACCACCATGAAGCTGGTGGCGTTGTGTCGGCGCGCCACGTCGGCGACCCGCTGTTGCAGCTCGGCCGACCAGTCGATCTCCACCGTGGCGCCGCGCTGGTCGGCCACCAGCGGGTACGGCCTGTCGGTGGGCAGCGGCAGCCGCTCCGGCATTCCGGCCAGGGCCTCTTCCCAGTACGCCAGTTGGTCGGCGATGCGGCTGTCGCCGTCGTCGAGATCGCCGAACTGCGCACGCTGCCACAGCGTGTAGTCGACGTATTGCACCGACAGCGGCGACCAGTCGGGGCCGCGCCCGTCGCACCTGGCGGCATACGCCACGCCCAGGTCACGCACCAGCGGGGTGAGGGACATGCCGTCGGCGGCGATGTGGTGCACGACGGCGACCAGCACGTGCCGGTCGTCGCGGATGCGGAAAAGCTCCGCCCGCAAGGGGATTTGGGCCGACAGGTCGAAGGTGTAGCGGGCGGTGGCGCCGATCGCCTCGTCCAGCTGGTCCGCCGACCAGGTGCCGGCGTCGACGACCTCCCACCCGAAGTCTGCCTTGTCGGCGGGGATCACCACCTGCTGCGGTAGTCCCTCGGGCGCGACGAACACCGTGCGCAGGCTCTCGTGACGGACCACCACGTCGCCCAGTGCCGCACCCAGGGCGTCCGCATCGAGCGGCCCGTCCAGCCGCAGCGCCGCCGCCATGTTGTACACCGGTGAGGGCCCTTGCAATTGGTCCAGGAACCACAATCGGTTCTGCGCGAACGACAACGGGATGACCGCCGGCCGCTCGGCGGCCGTCAACGGCTCCAGCCCGCTGCCGCCCTCACCGACCCGGGGGGCCAGCTGGGCGATGGTAGGCGCCTCGAACACGGCGCGCACCGGCAGGCCGGTTTCGAGGCTGGCGTTGATCGCGGCGACCAGGCGCATCGCGGAGATGCTGTCGCCGCCCAGGTCGAAGAAGGAGTCGTCGACCCCGACCCGCTCGACGCCGAGGACTCCGGCGTAGACGCCGGCCAGGATTTCCTCGGTGGGCGTTTCCGGCGCGCGGTACCGACCGGCCGTGTATTCCGGTGCGGGCAGGGCGCGCACGTCGAGTTTGCCGTTGGGGGTCAACGGAATCGCGTCGAGCGTCACCACCGCGGAGGGCACCATGAAGGCGGGCAGCCGTTCGCCCAGCGCGGCGCGCAGCTGGGTGGGGTCGGCGCTGCCGGTGACGTAGCCGACGAGCCGCTTGTCACCGGGACGGTCTTCGCGCGCGACGACGACTGCCTGTGCGACGCCGTCGAATCCGGCCAGGGCGGACTGAATTTCGCCGAGCTCGATGCGGTAGCCGCGGATCTTGACCTGTTCGTCGGCGCGGCCGAGGCAGAGCAGTTGGCCCACACCGGACCCCGAGGGTTCCCAGCGGACCAGGTCGCCGGTCCGGTACATGCGGGTTCCGGCCCCACCGAAGGGGCAGGCGACGAACCGCGACGCGGTCAGGCCGGGCCGGCCGACATACCCTGCGGCGACACCGGATCCGGCGACGTACAGCTCGCCGACGACGCCGGGCGGCACCGGCCGCAACGCGTCGTCGAGCACGAACAGCGCCGCCCCGGGGACCGGCGACCCGATGGGAACCGGCCCCGTCCCGGCCGCCAGCGGCGCGCTGATGGTCACGCACATCGTGGTCTCGGTCGGGCCGTAGGCGTTGACCATCACCCGCCCGGGCGCCCACTGGTCGACGACCTCGGCCGGGCAGGCCTCCCCGGCCATCACCAGCGACACGGAGTCCAGCCCCTCCCGCGAGAGCATGGCCACCGCCGACGGGGTCTGGGTCAATACGCTGACCTGCTGGGCGACCAGGACGTCGTGCAGGTCGTGCGGGGACGCCGCCACCGCCTCGGGGACGACCACCAGCCGCCCGCCGCGCAGCAGCGCGCCGAAGATCTCCCACACCGAGACGTCGAACGCCAGCGAGTGACATTGCGACCAGACCCCCGCGGCCGGCAGGCCCGCGTCCAGGGATCCCAGCAGCTGGGTGACGTTGCGGTGAGTGATGGCAACGCCTTTGGGCACACCGGTGGTGCCCGAGGTGTAGATCAGGTAGGCGAGGTGGTCCGGCCCCGGCGCCGGCAGGGCCGTGTCGGGCAGGGTGTCGACGCGGGGATCGTCGACGTCGATGATCGTCACGCCGCGACCGTCGAGCCGCTCGGCCAGGTCGGCGGTGGTGACCGCGGCGACCGGTTTCGCGTCGCCGAGCATGAACTCGATGCGCGCGTCCGGCGAGGAGGGGTCGATCGGCAGGTAGGCCGCTCCCGTTTTGAGCACGGCCAGGATCGACGCGCCGGCTTCGGCGGACCGCGAAAACAGCAGCGCCACAACCCGTCCCGGGCCCGCGCCCGCGGACGCCAGGCAGTGCGCCAACCGGTTGGACGCCTCGTCGAGTTCCCGGTAGGTCACCGACAGGTCGCCGCACACCAGCGCCACGGATTCCGGGGCCCGCGCGGCCTGCGCGGCGAACAGCTCCGGAATCGACGCCGGCGCGTCGCCGGCCGGCCGGGTCAAAACCGCGTGGTTGCCAAGCTCTTTCAGGCGGGCGTGCTCGGCCTCGTCGAGCAGATCCACCGACGACAGCGGGTGGGCGGGTTCGGCGGTCATCGCGGTCAGGACCCGCTGCAGGCGGCCGATCAGCGCCTCGATGGTCGTGGCGTCGAACACGTCGGTGCGGAATTCCACCCGTCCGCCGATGCCGGCGGCCTCCCCGCGCTTGGTCCACCGTTCGGCCAGGGAGAACACCAGGTCCATGCGGGCCGACTGGTCCTCGACGGGCACGGAGGTCACCTCGAGGTCACCCAGCGCCAGGCCGGCGGCGGGGTCGTCGTGGCCGGCGAAGTTCTGCCAGGCCAGCATCACCTGCACCAGCGGGTGATGGGTCAGGCTCCGGGTGGGGTTGACCCGCTCGACCAGCACCTCGAACGGCACGTCCTGATGTTCGAACGCGGCCAGGCTCTGGGCCTGGACCCGGTCCAGCAGTTCGGCGAAGCTGGGATCGCCGGCCAGGTCGACGCGGAGGACCAGGGTGTTGACGAAGAAGCCCACCAGTTGATCGAGCGCGGGGTCGCGCCGCCCGGCGATCGGGAAGCCCACCGCCACATCGGAACTCGCGCTGACCTTCGACAGCAGCACGGCCAGGGCGGCCTGCACCACCATGAAGCTGGTCGCGTTGTGCTCGCGGGCCACCCGGCGCACCTGCTGCTGCAGCTCGGCCGGCCAGTCGACCACCACGCTGTCGCCGCGCTGATCGGCCACCGTCGGGTAGGGGCGATCGGTGGGCAGCTCGAGCCGCTCGGGCATGCCGGCCAGGGCGCGCTCCCAGTACGCCAGTTGAGCGCCGATGCGGCTGTCGCCGTCGTCGAGGTCGCCGAGTTGGGCGCGCTGCCACAGCGTGTAGTCGATGTACTGCACCGGCAGGTCGGCCCAGTCGGGCGCGCGCCCGGCGGACCGGCTGGTGTAGGCCAGGCTCAGGTCGGCGCCCAGCGGCGTCAGCGACATGCCGTCCGCGGCGATGTGGTGTACCGCGATCACGAGCAGGTGCTCGTCCTCGGTGATGGTGAAAAGCCGTGCCCGAATCGGGATTTCGGCCGCCAGATCGAAGGCGTGGCGAGTTACCGCCTTGACGGCGTCGTCCAGCCGGCTCGCCGGCCACGCGGTGGCATCGACGACCTCCCAGCCGAATTCGGCGCGCTCGGCGGGCACGACCTCCTGCCGGGGCGTGCCTTCGTGCGACGGGAACAGGGTGCGCAGGCTCTCATGACGGCTCACCACGTCGGCCAGCGCGGCGCCGAGCGCGTGCGCGTCGAGCCGCCCGCGCAGCCGCAGGGCCGCCGCCATGTTGTACAGCGGTGAGGGGCCTTGGAATTGGTCGATGAACCACAGCCGGTTCTGCGCGAAGGACAACGGGATGATCGCCGGCCGCTCCGCCGCCACCAGCGGTTCCAGCCGGCCCGAGCTCTCCGCGATGCGGGGCGCCAGCTGCGCAACGGTGGGCGCCTCGAAGACGACGCGCACCGGTAGCTCGGTTTCCAGCGTGGTGTTGATCGCGGTGATCAGGCGCATGGTGGACAGCGAGTCGCCGCCGAGGTCGAAGAACGAGTCGTCGACGCCGACGCGTTCGACGCCGAGGACTCCGGCGTAGATGCCGGCCAGGATCTCCTCGATGGCGGTGCTCGGGGCGCGATATCCGTTGCCGCCCTGGTAGTCCGGGGCGGGCAGGGCGCGGGCGTCGAGCTTGCCGTTGACCGTCATCGGCAGCGCGTCAAGCACCACCACCGCCGCGGGGACCATGTAGGCGGGGAGGCGCTCCGCCACCGCGGCGCGTGCGCGGGCCGGCTCCGCGGTCCCGGTGATGTAACCCACCAGGCGTTTGTCGCCGGGCCGGTCCTCGCGGGCGACGACGACCGCCTGCTCGACCCCGTCGAGCGCGGACAGCGCGGCCTGGATCTCGCCGAGCTCGATGCGGTAGCCGCGGACCTTGACCTGTTCGTCGGCGCGGCCCAGGTAGCGCAGTTGGCCCTCCCCGGATCCGGAGCGGCCCCAGCAGACCAGGTCGCCGGTGCGGTACATGCGGGTGCCGGGTTCGCCGAACGGGCAGGCCATGAACCGCGACGCGGTCAGCCCGGGGCGCCGCCAATAGCCGACGCCGACACCTTCGCCGGCCAGGTACAGCTCCCCGACCACCCCGGCGGGCACCGGGCGCAACCACTCGTCGAGCACGAAGAACGCCGCACGCGTCACCGGGGAGCCGATCGGCGGGAAGCCCGAACCCGCCTGCAGCGGGGCGCTCTTGCACGCCCACATCGTGGTCTCGGTCGGGCCGTACACGTTGACCATCACCCGACCCGGCGCCCAGCGGTCCACCAGCTCCGGCGGGCAGGGCTCGGCGCCGATCACCAACGCCGTGCCGTCTAGGCCGTCGGTGGGCAGCAGCCCCACCGCCGAGGGGGTCTGGGTCAGCACCGTGACGCCCTCGCGCACCAGCAGGGCGTGGAACTCCTCGGGTGAGCGGGCCACCCCGCCCGGTACGACGACGAGGCGCCCGCCATGCAGGAGCGCGCCCCAGATCTCCCACACCGAGAAGTCGAACGCATAGGAGTGGAATTGGGTCCACACCTGCTCGGCCGACAAGGCGAAACCGAGCCGCAGGTCGTCGAACAACTGCGCGACGTTGTGTTGAGTCACCGCAACACCTTTGGGCACACCGGTGGTGCCCGAGGTGTAGATGACGTGGGCCAGATCGGTGGGCGCCGGCGCGGGCGGCGGGGTGCTCGGCTGGGCCGCCACCGCGGGGTCGGCCACGTCGACGACGATCAGGTCGAAGCCGTCGAACCTGTCGGCAAGGTCGGCGGTGGTGACCGCGGCCATCGGGGCGGCGTCGGTGACCATGAACTCCACCCGGGCCGCCGGCAGGGCGGGATCGATCGGCAGATACGCCGCGCCGGACTTGAGCACCGCCAGGATCGCCACGATCGCCTCGGCCGACCGCGAAAACAGCAGCGCCACAAACGCACCCGGGCCGGCGCCGCGGTCGACCAGCAGGTGTGCCAGCCGGTTGGCGGCCTCGTCGAGCTCGCGGTAGGTCATGGACCGGTCTTCGAACGTCAGCGCCACCGCGTCCGGGGTGCGCGCCGCCTGCGCGGCGAACAAGCCCGCAACGGTCACCGGCTCCATCCGCTCGGACAGCACCGCTTGGTTGCCCCACTGCGCCAGCCGGGCGTGCTCGGCGGTGTCGAGCAGATCCACCGACGACACGCGCCGCTGGGGGTCGGCGGTCACCGCGGCCAGCAGCCGCTGCAGCCGGTCGATCATCGCCTCGACGGTGTCCGCGTTGTAGACGTCGGTGCGGTATTCGGCAGTCACGGCGATCCCGGCGCGCTGGCCGGACTCGGTGAAGCGTTCGGCCAGTGAGAACGTCAGGTCCATGCGAGCGGTGTTGGTGTGCAACGGCATTGGGGTGACCCGCAGGTCTCCCAGCGCCAGCCCGGCGGCGGGGGCGGTGACCTCCCCCGGGAAGTTCTCCCAGCCCAGCAGCACCTGAACGAGCGGGTGATGGGCCATGCTGCGGGTGGGGTTGAGCCGCTCCACCAGCAGTTCGAATGGCACGTCCTGGTGTTCGAACGCGGCCAGGCTGCGCCGGCGCACCTGGCCCAGCAGCTCGGCGAAGGTCGGGTCCCCGCCCAGTTCTCCGAGGTCGACCCGCAGCACCAGGGTGTTGACGAAGAAGCCGATCAGGTCGTCGAGGGCGGGTTCGGGACGCCCGGCGATCGGGAAACCCACGGCCACATCGGTACTGGCGCTGATCTTGGCGAGCAGCGCGGCGAAGGCGGCCTGGATCACCATGAAGCTGGTGGCGTTGTGCTCGCGCGCGACCCGGCGGACCTGTTGCTGTAGCTCGGCCGGCCAGTCCACCGCCAGCCGGGCGCCGCGGTGGTCGGCGACCTGCGGGTAGGGCCGATCGGTGGGCAGCTGCAGGCGTTCGGGCAGCCCGGCCAGCGCGTCCGCCCAGTAATCCAGTTGGGCGGCGATGCGGCTGTCGCGGTCGTCCACGTCCCCGAGATGTGCGCGCTGCCACAGCGTGTAGTCGACGTATTGCACCGCCAGGGGCGTCCAGTCGGGGGCCTGCCCCGCACAGCGGCTCGCGTAGGCGATTCCGAGGTCGCGCGCGAACGGGGTGATCGACCACCCGTCGGCGGCGATGTGGTGCACCGCGACCACCAGCATGTGTTCGTCGTCGCTGACGGTGAAAAGCTCGGTGTGCAGGGGGCTTTCGTGCGACAGGTCGAAGGTGTACCGGGCGGCCGTCTCCATGCTCTCCCGCAGCCGGTCCTGCGGCCACCCACGCGCGTCGATGACGTCGCAGGCGAACCCGATGCGTTCGGCGGGAACCACCACCTGCTGCGGGATTCCGTCGGCCGAGGCGAACACCGTGCGCAGGGTTTCGTGGCGGCCCACGACGTCGGCCAGTGCCGCGGCCAGCGCGTCGGCGTCGAGGTGCCCGCGCAGCCGCAGCGCCACGGTGATGTTGTACATCGGCGAGGCGCCCTGGAACTGGTCGATGAACCACAGCCGGGTCTGCGCGAAGGACAGCGGGATCACCGCCGGGCGTTCCCCCGCGACCAGCGGGTCGGGACGGTCGGCGTCCCCACTGGTGAGAAGGGCCAACTCGGCGACGGTGGGTGCCTCGAACACGGCCCGCACCCCGAGGTCGGAATTGAAACTGGTGTTGACCGCGGCGATCAGGCGCATCGCCGACAGCGAATCCCCACCCAGGTCGAAGAACGAGTCGTCGACACCCACACGTTCCAGGCCGAGCACCTGGGCGTAGATGCCGACCAGGATCTCCTCGACGGCGGTGGCCGGGGCGCGGTACCGATCGGCGTCCTGGTAGTCCGGGGCGGGCAGGGCCTTGCGGTCGAGCTTGCCCGAGGTCGTCATCGGGAATTCTTCCAGCGCCACAATGTGTGTCGGCACCATGTATTCCGGCAGCCAGGCGCTCAACCGCTCGCGCACCTCGCCGACCTTGGTGTTGGTCCGGGGGTCGTTGGCGTGGATGGTGCGCCGCCGGGCCCCGTCGGGCGCCAGGTAGAGATCGGTCAGCGCCGGGACGGCCTGGTCGGCGGAGGCGATGAAAACCGCACTGAGAGTACCGGGTTGGGCGCCCCAGCTGACGGCGACGCCATATCCGGCGCGCTCACCGAGGCGGTGCAACTCTTCGGCGACGGTGACGTCCGGATCGGGGTCGGCCTGGGCCAGCGCGTCGGCCAGGGGCAATCCCTGCGCCAGCGCGGCCTCGACAGCGACGTCGGTGATCAGTCCGGCGCGCGGGATGTCGGTGATGCGGACGGCTGGGGGACGCCGCGACGTCAGGGTCTCGCGCAGGCCGCGCAGCCCGTCGCACTGCGCCCACGTCAGCGTGGGCTCGTCGGCCACCGAGCGCACGGCCGCGGGAGCCTTGTGGATGGCGACGTCGTAGCGGTGCCGGTTGAGTTCGTTGTCGGCCATTCCACGTTTGACGCGGATGTCGATCCCGACGGCTTCCGGGCGCGAGCGCGCCCAGGAGGTGAAAAACTCCGGCGCCAAAAGCAATTCGGTCTCGCCGAGCATGGCGTGGCGGACGCGCTGACGGATCTCGGCCGCGTCGGCGGCGTCGCCGCGGGCCAGCGCGATCGCGGTCTGGAACGCGCCCTGCAGGGTGTGGTTGCGGATGTCCCCGATGAAGACCGCTCCGCCGGGCGCCAACAGCTCCATGGCCTTGTCGATGACCTGGGCCAGATATCCCGCGTTGGGGAAGTACTGGACGACCGAGTTGAGAATGATGGTGTCGAAGTGACCCTGCGGCAGCCCGTCGGTGACGTGGGCGGGTTGGGTCAGCAGTTCCACGCGGTCGCGCCACGGCAGCTGCAGCCGCTCCATCGCGCGCGCCAGGTTGTCGATCGCGACGGCCGAGAAGTCGGTGGCGACATACTGGTCGCAGTGCGGGGCGATCTGTGAGAGCAGCAACCCCGAGCCCGCGCCGATCTCCAGCACCCGCCGGGGCCGCAGGGACTTGATGCGATCGACTGTGGCGGAACGCCATTCGACCATCTCTTCGAGCGGGATCGGTTCGCCGGTGTAGCTGCTGTTCCAGCCGCGGAAATCCTCGCCGAAGTTGGCCGCGAGGTCGGCGCCGTACAGGTCGTCGTAGAGGTGCTGCCACTCCTGGACATCTTCGGCGTCCTGCTGCAGATCCCGGTCGGTGGTGGCGTTGTGATCGAGCGTCACGTAGGCGACCAGGTGCGAGCCGGTCGCGGTGTCCGCGACGGTGACGGCGGCCTGGGTCACCTGCGGGCAGGCCAGCAGGGTGTTTTCGATTTCGCCCAGTTCGATGCGCTGTCCGCGCAGTTTGATCTGGTTGTCGGCGCGGCCCAGGTAATCCAGCGTCCCGTCGGACATCCAGCGCACCAGGTCGCCGGTGCGATACATCCTTGTTCCGGGCGCGCCAAAGGGGTTGGCGACGAACCGTTCTGCGGTCAACTCCACCCGGCCCAGATAGCCGTGCCCCAGGGCCGGCCCGCTCAGGTACAGCTCGCCCACCACGCCTACCGGGACGGGGTTGAGCCACGCGTCGAGCACGCGCGCGCACACGCCGGAGATGGGGGCGCCGATGCGAACGGGTTCGCCCGCCGACAGCCGCGCGCAGGTGACCCAGATGGTGGTCTCGCTCGGGCCGTAACCGTTGAACATCTGGCGGCCCGGCGCCCAGGCGTCCACCAGCTCGGGCAGGCAGGCCTCCCCGACGGCGACCAGCGTGTCCAGGCGATCCAGCCGGGCGCGGTCCAGCGTCGAGATCACGGTGGGCGTCAGGATGGCCGCGCTGACCCGCTGGTCGTGCAGCAAGGCGGTCAGCGCCTCACCGGCATACACCTGCGGCGGCGCCACCACCAGGGCGGCGCCAGATCCCGCCGCCAGCAACAGTTCTCCGACCGAGGCGTCGAAGGTCGGCGAGGCGACCATCAGCACCCGCGCGTCCGAGCCCAGACCGAACAGCTCGCGCTGAGCGGCGGCCCAGCCCAGCATGCCGCTGTGGCCCACCGCGACGCCCTTGGGGACGCCGGTCGATCCCGACGTGAAGATCAGGTAGGCGGTGTCGCCCGCCCGCAGCGGCGAGAGCCGGTCGGCGTCGGTGATCTCCTGCGCCGAGCACGCTGACAGGTCGAGACCGTCGAGACGCACGATCGGGCGCGTCCCGGCGCCCGCGACGTCGTCGGTGCCGCACGTCAACACGCACACCGCGTCGACGGCGTCGAGCACCGAGGCGATGCGCTCGACCGGATGGTCCAGATCCACCGGGGCATAGATGCCACCGGCCTTGACGACCGCCCACCACGCCACCACCAGCTCCGCGCACCGGCCGATCGCCACACCGACGGCGCGCTCCGGGCCGACCCCTGCGTCGATCAGCTTGCGCGCCAACCGCGTTGACCACTCGTCGAGTTCGCGATACGACAACGCCCGCGCGCCGTCGATCACGGCGGGCGCGTCCGGGCCCGCCGCCACCGCCGCGGCGAGCAGCTCCGGCGCCACGCCCACCGGCGCCCCAACGCCGGCCCCGGACATCCTCGACAGCACCAGGTCGCGCTCGTCGCGGTCCAGCAGGTCCATCGATGACAGCCGCCGGGCGGGGTCGGCGGTCATCGCCACCAACACCCGCTGCAGGCGCTCGACGAGTGACGCGATGTCAGCGGCGTCGAACACGTCGGCGTCGAATTCGATGTGCAGGCCGAGTTCGCGGCCGGGCAGGGCCTCCACCGTCAGCGGATAGTGGTTGTACTCGCGGTTGGTGAACGCGGCGATGGCCAGGCCGTCGTCGCCCAGGGTCATGCCGCTGTCGATCGGGTAGTTCTCGTAGACGAACAGCGTGTCGAAAAGCTGGTCGTGGCCGGTGACGCGGTGGATCTCGCTGAGCGCCAGGTGCTGGTGCTCGAGCGCGTCGTTGTGACTGTTCTGCAGCTGCGCCAGCAGATCGGCGGTGGTGGTCGTCGCGGTGATGTTGGCGCGCACCGGCACCGTGTTGATCAGCAGCCCGACCATCGACTCCGCGTCGTCGACCTCGAGCTGGCCGACCCGCGACCGCGGGGTGCCGAAGACGACGTCGTGCTGACCCGTGAGCGAGGTCAGCACCAACGCCCACGCGGCCTGCAGCACGGTGCTCAGCGTGGTGTGGTGCGAGCGCGCCAGCTCGCCGAGGGCCCGGGTGGTCTGCGCGGACACGCGAGACTTCTCAAAGCCGCGGCGCCCCTGCCCCAATCGGTCTTCGGGCGCGACCAGGGTGGGAGTTTGCAAGCCGGACAACAGCTCTGCCCAGGCCTCGCGGGAGGCGTCGAGGTCGCGATCGGCCAGCCAGGTGAGGAAGGCCCGGTAGGAGCCGGCGGCGGGCAGGCGCTGCCCGTAGTAGCTGGCGAAGATCTCGCGCAGCAGGATGGGGAGCGACCAGCCGTCGAGCAGGATGTGGTGATTGGTCAGCACGAACCGGAATCGCCGGTCCGCGGTGCGGATCAACGCGGCCCGGAACGCCGCCTGCCCGGCGAGGTCGCACACCGCGGCGCGTTCGGCCGCGCACAGGCGCTCGATTCGCGCGTCGGCGTCGGCCTCCCCGGCGCCGCCGTCGTCGAGCTCGAGGTACCGCCACTCGACCACGGGATCGGCGGGGATGATCTGCACCGGCTCGTCGAACTGTTCGCAGAACAGGGCCGCCAGGTGGGGGTGCCGCTTGACGACGGTGTGCACCGCGTCGCGCAGCCGGTCGGGGTCGAGCGGCCCGGTCAGCGTGAAATCCAGTTGAACCGCGTACATGTCGTCGCCGCCCTGCGCGGTGCTGGAGTGGAACAGCAGCCCCTGCTGCAGCGGCGTCAGCGGCAAGATGTCGGCGATGTGGTGCCGGCGCGCCAGCTCGTCGATCTGCTGTTGGCTCAAACGGGCCGGGGCGATGTCCGACGGGGTCAGCCCCCCGCCGCCGTTGCGGACGTGTGCGCAGACCCCGGACAGCGCCTCGAACCACAGCCGGCTCAACCGGGTGATCTGCGTGGCGTCGAGAACCGATGGCGCCCAAGTCCATTCGGCGTGCAGGTGCGGCCCGGCGCCGGTGTCGATGGTGCCGGCATTGAGTTCGACGGTGTGCATCAGCGGCATGGGCACCGCCGCGGCGGCGCCGATCAACGACAGCCCATCCTGGCTGATGCTCCAGCCCTCCCCCGCCGAATCGGGCGCTGCGCCTTGGCGTCCCAGGTAATTGAAGGCGATGGAGGGGTCGGGCCCGGCGAGGTCGACGTCGGAGTTGAGGTAGCGCAGCAGCCCGTAGGTCAGTGGGTCGGGCAGCGCGCGCAGCTGCTCCTTGGCGTCTTTGATGATGGGCCCCAGCGCCGTGTCGCCGGAAACCACCTGCGCCCAGCGCAACCCGGCCACCGCCAGGGACACCGGGTACTTGGTGGTGAACCATCCGACGGTGCGGGACAGATCGATGTCGGCGCCGAGTTCCTCGTGGCGTCCGTGAGCCTCGACGTCGATGCCGATCGGGGCGCCGGTGTCACCCAGGAATTCCGCCCATGCCAGCCCGAAGGCGATCAACAGAATGTCCTGGATCCCGGCGTGGAACGCGGTCGGCACCTCGCCGAGCAGCATCGCGGTCGTCTCGGCGTCCAGCTCGACCGACAAGCGCCCGGCGCTGGCGTAGGTGTCCACGTTGGGGCGCGCCGCGGGCAGCGCGGCGGGCGCCTCCGTCACCCGCTTCCAGGCGTTCAGCTGGCCGACGACGTCGGGGTGGCGCGCGTGCTCGTTCAGCATTGTCGCCCAGCGGGCAAACGAGGTCCCCGCCGGCGGCAGCTCCACCGGCTGTCCGGCGCTGTGCAGCGCCCACGCAATGTTGAGGTCTTCCAACAGGATCCACCACGACACCGCGTCGACGGCCAGGTGGTGGATGATCACCGCCAGCCGGCCGGTGGATTCGACCCACAACGCGCTCAGCATCGCCCCGGTGAACGGGTTCAACCGCGAACGGGCGTCAAGCAGCGCGTCGTCGGTCAGCGCGTCCACCGCCTGCAGGCAGTCCTGCGCCCACACCGACCCGGGTTCGGGAATGTGGAACGACCAGCCGCCGGTGCCGTCGCGCTCGACCCGCAGCCGAAGCATGGCGTGCCGATCAACCAAGGCCTGCAACACCATTGAGACGTCGGCCGCGGTCACCCCCGCGGGGGCCTGCACCATCACGGTCTGGTTGAACTGGTCGACCGGGCCGGCCTGCTCCGCGCCCTCTAGCCACCGCATGATCGGGGTGGGCGGCACCGGCCCGACGCCCTCGTCGACCGCCTGCGCCGCTCCGTCGCTCACCCCCGCCACCCGGGCGAGCCGGGCGACGGTCTGCTCGACGAACACGTCTCGGGGCCGGCAGGTCAGGCCCGCCGCGCGGGCCCGCGCCACGACTTGCAGCGACAAGATGCTGTCGCCGCCCAGTTCGAAGAAGGACTCGTCGACGCCGACGCGCTGCACGCCGAGCACCTCGGCGTAGATGCCGGCCAGGATCTCCTCGACCGCGTTGCCCGGGGCGCGGTACTCGCCCGTCGTGTATTCGGGCGTCGGCAGAGCGCGGGTGTCGAGTTTGCCGTTGGGCGTCAGCGGGAGCGCCTCGAGGACGACCACCGCGGCCGGCACCATGTAGCCCGGCAGCCGCTCGGCCAGTGCGGCGCGCGCCTCGACGGGGTCGGCGATGCCGGTGACGTAACCGACCAGGCGTTTGTCGCCGGGGCGGTCCTCGCGGGCGATCACCACGGCCTGGTCGACGCCGTCGAGCGCGGCCAGCGCGGCCTGGATTTCGCCGAGTTCGATGCGGTAGCCGCGGATTTTGACCTGTTCGTCGGCGCGGCCGAGGTACTGCAGTTGACCGTCATCGCCCCAGGACGCCAGGTCCCCGGTGCGGTACATGCGCGCGCCCGCCCCACCGAACGGGCAGGCCACGAATCGTGACGCGGTCAGCCCGGTCCGGCCGACGTAGCCGCTGGTCACCCCGTCGCCGGCGACATACAACTCCCCCACGACGCCCGGCGGCACCGGGCGCAGCCAGCCGTCGAGCACGAACAACGCCGCACCCGGCACCGGGGAACCGATCGGCGGGATCCCGGATCCCTTCGTCAGTGGCGCGCTGATCGCCACGCACATGGTCGTCTCGGTCGGGCCGTAGGCGTTGACCATCACCCGGCCCGGCGCCCAGCGGTCCACCACCTCGGCCGGGCAGGCCTCGCCCACCACCACCAGCGACGCCGCCGAAAGCCGCTCGGGCGAGAGCATCGCCACGGCCGACGGGGTCTGGGTCAACACGCTGACGTCCTCGCCGGCCAGCACGTCGTGCAGTTCGTCGGGTGAGCGCGTGACGTCCTCGGGGACCACGACCAGCCGCCCGCCGCGCAGCAGCGCGCCGAAGATCTCCCACACCGAGACGTCGAACGCGTACGAGTGGCACTGCGACCACACGCCCGACGGCGGCAGGCCGGCGTCCAGCGATCCCAACAGCTGCGTCACGTTGCGATGCGTGACCGCGACGCCTTTGGGGACACCGGTGGTGCCCGAGGTGTAGATCAGGTAGGCGACGTGGTCCGGACCGGGCGCCGGCAAGGCGTCGGCGCGCTGGGCGTCGATGCGCGAATCGTTGACATCGATGACCGGCACGGCGTGGCCGTCGAGGCGGTCGGCCAGATCGACGGTGCTCAGCGCGGCAACGGGTTTGGCGTCGTCGAGCATGAACCCGATCCGCGACTCGGGCGAGGACGGATCGATCGGCAGGTAGGCCGCACCGGTCTTGAGGACCGCCAGGATCGACGCGACGGCTTCAGGCGACCGCGAAAACATCAGCGCCACAGTCTGTCCCGGGCCTGCGCCCAGTCCGGTCAATAGATGCGCCAGCCGGTTGGACGCCTCATCGAGTTCCCGGTAGGTCACCGACCGGCCCTCACACACCAGCGCCACGGCCTCGGGCGTGCGCGCCACCTGGGTGGCGAACAGTTCCGGCACCGACATGGGCGCGCTCGCCGGCAGGTTCAAAACCTCCTTATTACCAAGTTCTTCCAGGCGTGTGCGCTCCGCGGACCGCAGCACATCCAGCGACGCCAGGCGCCGGCTCGGATCGGCGACCATGGTCGCCAGCACACGCTGCAGCCGTTCGGCCAGGTCCGCGACGTCGAAATTCGAAAACGGTTGCCCGGTACCGACAGTGCTCAGGAATTGCTGGTCGCCGAATCCGAGGAAGAAGAGTCCGAAGTGGCCAACCGGCCCGAAGCTGGTGTAGGTCGCGGTCGCCGGGATGCCGTTGAGGCTGAGGGTGAGGCGGGCGGGGACGAAGTTGACGACCACCCGGTTGGGCGCCTGCCGCGGGCCGTTGAAGCCGCCTTCGCCGTCCAGCGTCCGCGTCGGGAATTGCTGATGGCGCAACGCCTCTCGAGACCGCTGGTCAACATGCCGGCAAAAGTCGGCGAACGAGGTGTCCGGCGCGGCCTTCAGCACCAGGGGCACCACGCCGGCGAGCATGCCGGGGTGCGTCTTCGACTCCGGGTCGACGCGCCGGCTGACCGGAAAGTCGAGCACGACTTCGTCGGAACCGTCGGCGCACCAACCCCGCACCAGAAGCGCGCAGGCCGCGGTGAGTACCGATGACCGACGGATGCCCAACGTCTTGGACAACTCTTTGACCCTGCCGACCACGGACTGATCCAGTTGCACTGGCGGAGAAGGTGAATACGGGTCTCGCCCGTCATTCAGCGCCGGTGCCGGATAGTCCGCCCCGCTCCCCGCGGGGCGGTGCGCAACCCAATACTCTTGATCTTCACGGAATTTGGCGGACCCCTCGTATTCCAGCTCGCCGCTGACGAGGTCATGCAGGGAGCCGAAGAAGGCGGGGGGAACTGGCTTGCCGGCGGCCAGCGCGGAGTAGACGGCGGCGATACGTCGTCCGGTCAGCGCGATGCCCATGCCGTCGATGGCGATGTGATGGCAGACGGTGAACCAGTAGTACTCGTCGGGACCCGTACGGAACAAAGCGAATTTGATCATCGGGCCGGTGAGCGGCATCGGCGTTCGCTGGATCGATGCCGCAGTCTCGCGGACTTCCCGCTCCGGATCCGGCGATTCCGTCAGGTCGTAGAAGACCAAGTCGACGTCGTCGTAGTCGACGGCCTTCTGGAAGACCTGGCCGTCGGCCTCGAAGAACGAGGCCCGCAGGCTCTCGGCCTCGTTGACCACGTGTCGCATAGCTTGGTGCAACAGACGGGGGTCGATCGCCCCGTCGATACGGACCAGCACGCCCAGCTGCCACGCCGCGTCGAAATGGCCGGCCTGTTGTGCTAACCAGATATCGAGCTGGCCTCGTGTTACCGGGAGTGCCCGGTCACCACCACGCTCCACTGAACCCCCCAAGCTCTACCGAAGTCCTTCATATGACATCGGTGTAAACATCACAAACCGGCGCGGGTCGGCGTGTCGCGGAGGCTTTTCGCCCGGATATCGGGCCAGTGTTCTTCGATGTAGTGCAGGCATGCGGCGCGGTCGGCTTGCCCAAAAACTACTCTCCAACCGGCGGGAACGGTAGTAAAAGTTGGCCAAAGACTGTGTTGTTCTTCGTTATTGACCAGGACGAAAAAACTGCCGCCGTCGTCGTCGAACGGATTGAGCTGCATTGATGGACCCCCTAACACCGAAACGAAACTCCAAGCGCTGCGCACCACACGAAGTACCGTGCGGCACTTAAGGATTGAGCCGTCAGGCTCGATCAGATGCGGTCGAAAACGGCGCCCGTGAGTTTGGACGCGGTGGCAACTGAGCCATGACGGCCATGGCAGACCCCCTACCCGGGTAGGCCACACGAACGTCAATGTTGCCATTCACGCTCCGCGGTGTACCCCGGCCGCTCGTTTCGAAACATTTGAATTACGTTCTCACGTAAGACATTAACAGCGGCCGTTGTTGCACTCGTGTCTCGCTGCCCAGCAAACAACTTTGACGCTCGGCACCGTTGACATCGCCACGACACGGGTGCCATACCGTCCTTTTTCACAAGCGACCTAGGGAAATAATGAATTTGCCGGCCCGGCATTCCTGGCGTCGCTTACGTGAACGAAAAATATTTGCCTCTGGCCCCGTCCGGCGGCTCGGCGCGCGGCGCCGTGGCCGCGGCGTAACCGATAAACCCGCCGCAGCTGCGGGCCGAATCATGGCCTTAACAGCCTATTCGCGGCGCGACGATTCTCAGTAGCCAATTGATACCCGGCGACACCGTCCGTTTGCCGCACAGTGCAAAAACGTACGGACGCTTGCTAAACCGCGATTAGCGCCCCGCCAGCAAGGTCGACACATCGAGCTTCGCCGTAGCTGTGGCGAATCGGATTGCCACGGCGGCGTTCGACCAAGTGTGCGTTTGCTTTCGGGCGTGAAGCTGCGCGCCTACGGCTGGCTACGTCTGGCGCACGATTCAACCGGCCGTTTTGGCCGGCGGGACCGGACAACCGGCAACCCCGGGGCCTTGTGATTGATCTCACGGGCGCGCTTGCACACCGCTCGTCGGCTTCGCCCGAATCCGTTGACCAAGATCAAGATTCGGCGCACAGCGGGCTCATAGCTTCGGGCGGGCCGCGCTCCGCCGCGGCGCCATCCGGTCGCGACCCGTCGGCGTTTAAGCGCCGACAGGTGCGGGTAGAGCTGCGGCCATGTGGGGGTCAGTGCTGGGCTTGGGAATTCTGGCTGCGCTCAACCCGGTTCGTCTCGGGCTCGCCCTGCTGATGATCTCGCGGCCACGGCCGGGACCGAGTCTGCTCGCCTACTGGATCGGCGGGCTGACGGTATGCGTACCCGAGCTCTTGCTCCCCCTGATGCTGCTGAACTTCACCCCCATGTTCGGGCACATCGCGCACGGTTCGTCTTCCCCTTCTACGGGCGCGACCCTCGGAAAGGTTCAAATCGGCCTCGGCGTGATCGGGCTGTCGATCGCGGCGGCGATGACGGTGCGCTTCGTGACGCGCCAGCGGGTGGCGCAACCCTCGCCCGACGCCCGATCGCCGGCACCGTCGTCAGCCTCCGCGGCGCCCATCGCCATGCCGCGGCTGCTGACCCGGGTCCAAGATGTCTCGAGCGACGACGGCTCCCCCGTCCGGCGCCTGCTCGGCCGCATCCACGACGCATGGGAGGGCGGGTCGTCGTGGGTCGCGTGGGTGATCGGGCTGATCTCGGTGCCGGTCGACGGCGTCCTCTTCATCGTCGCGATCATCATGGCCTCGGGTGCGTCGCTCACCGCACAGTTCGGAGCCGCCGTCGCGTTCACCGTCCTGATGTACGCCGTCGTCGAGGTGATCCTCGTCGGGTATGTGGTCACGCCGGCCAAGACGCAATCCCTGCTCCGGGTGCTGCACGACTGGGTGCGGACCTACCACCGGCAGATTTTGGTCATCCTGTTCACGGTGGTTGGGGTGTCGCAGCTGGCCCAGGGTCTGCACATCGTCTGAGCCCCGATCGCGGTCCGCCCCGTGCCGGCGGCTCAGGCCGAGCGCGGAGGGCGCTTCGTCTCGACCAGCGTGCGGGCGATCTGCTCGACCCGGGTGTTCGTCTGCTGCGAGAGGCGGGTCAACAGGCCGAACGCCCCACCGGCGTCGATATTGAATCGTTCCATCAGCACGCCCTTGGCCTGCCCGATCACGTCTCGGGTCTCGATGGCGCGCATCAGTTGCTTGTTCTCGAGGGCCAGCGACTCCTGGCGCTGAGCGTAAAGACTGGCTTCCACGGCGCTAACGGCCTCGAGCGTGTGCAGCAGCTCGGCCGGATCCCAGGAGTCACCGCGCTCGACCTCGCGGGCCACCTCGGCAAGGAGCTGGCTGCTCTCGGAGACTTCCTTCACGCAATGCACCACCCCCACCAGCTCGCCATGGTCGAGCAGCGGGGAGTTGGTCGGCCTCCACACCTTGGGCAGGAATTCGTCGGGGGCGGCGGGATCGGGGATGTCGTAGCGCTGCAGCCGCATCTTATGGGTGTGGCCGGCGCGCATCGCGATCTCGAGGGACGACGCGAGGTTCGACGTCCCCGTCGCCTGCGGGTCCTTGGGATTGTCGGGGAATGCGTCGAACAGGTATTGCCCGGACAACTCGCCGTGTTCCCGGAGCGCGACGCGCTCGTAGGCCCGGCTTGCCGCCCGGATCCGCAGGTCGCGGTCGAGCAGCACGCAACAGACGCCCGAGACCCCTTGGACCATCTCTCGGGCGATCGCGTCGAACTGCCCCTGGTTGCGCATTGTTTATGCCACTACCCGTTTGTAAAAATGCTCAACCACCGACGATCGCCGGCGCGCGGCTGGCGATCCGGGCCCCTCCGGCGCACTATCTCGCTATGAGACGAGAAGTGGGCGCCGAGATTGAAGTCGAAATCACTGCGGCCACGACGCTGGAGTTCCAGATTGCCGTTGCGCCGCACCCGCGTGCTGAGGTCTTCGAGTCGCTGCGCTTCGTCTTGAACGGAGAGCAAATCCGGCCCTTGGAGGTCAGCGGACTGCACGGCAACCGCATCCACAAGTTCGACGCGGAGGTCGGCACGCTGCGCGTGGACTACGCCGCGACGATCGTGGGGCACACTGATCCGGCTCCGGTGACCGAATACGACCAGTCGATGTACCTGCGGCCGAGCCGTTACGCCGAGGCCGACAAGTTCTATGGTTTCGCCGCCACAGAATTCGGCAATGACCGCGATCCGACGGCGCTGCTGGAGCACGTCAGTTCCTGGGTGGGCACCAGACTCAATTACGTACCCGGCTCGAGCGATCCGATTGACGGGGCGGTGGACACCCTGCTCGCCGGCGAAGGTGTGTGCCGTGACTACGCGCATCTGGTCGTGGCACTTCTGCGAGCGGTCAGCGTGCCGGCCCGCTTGGTATCCGTCTACGCGCCCGGGGTAAATCCGATGGACTTCCACGCGGTCGCCGAAGCTTTCGTCGAGGGGCAATGGCGGGTGGTCGACGCGACGCTGCTGGCGCCGCGACAGACGCTGGTGCGCATCGCCACCGGTCGCGACGCTGCCGACACGGCCTTCCTCGATAATCACAAAGGCGCGATCACGCTGGATCGGCTGGTGGTCAGCGCCCTGGTGAACGGCGAATTGCCCCGGGACTCGATCGACCAACTGGTTTCGATCCGCTGAGGTCAGCCGCAAACCCGAACACCGTGTCATCGCATTTTCGATGAAATCCGCTGCGCCACGGCGTGTTTGCGCCACGGCGACGCCAAGAGCCGCGTCGCAAGCCGGTGGCAATCATGATTCGCGCTCGCGTTCGGACACGACCGGAGTAGGGTAAGACCATCGGCGATACCTCGAACGTGACGAATCAAAGCCATGTCATCGTCGATTCGAATGATTTGGCCCACTTCGCGGCCAAGACGGGAGCGTCAATATGGCGCCGCATGACGACCACACCACTGCCGGGGGCCGGCATGCCCCGCCGCTACACACACCGCGCCTGCGCCTGAAACCGAAGTCGCCCCGCAGCGGGTATGTCGATGGAGCGTGGTGGCCGCATAGTGACGACCTGACGGCGGAGCTGCCAGATCTGCTGGCAGTGCTATCGGTTCGGCTTGGTCCCGTGGGTCGTGTCATCTACAACCTCACCGAATGGGCAACGGCGCCAGCAAAATTGGCGTTCGGCCCGCAGACGGTACGGCTCGACGGATACCGCCGCCAGCCGGTTCACACCGTCGAGGTGCTCGGGCTCAATCGCCAGAGAATCACCCTCCTGGTGGTTTCACCGCACACCGACGAAAACGATGCGCACACCGTCATGATGACCGCGGCCGGCCCGAACAACGCCTTGACGGTCGCGAACCTCATGATCAGCGGGCAAAAAGTGGACGCCCGCGAGTAGACCATGTCGGCCACATCACGCATCAGCGCCGGATTCGACTGACCCTGTTTAACCTGACTTCACGGTGCATTTTCGCCGACCATGCGCGTTGCAGGCGGCCCGAATTATTTTGACTTGGAATTTTAGGTCGGTTTAGTTGGTGGCCGCTTTGATAGCGGGACCGGGGTGCGCAGGAGGGGTGTATGCTCGCTAAATCGGGACCTGCCAGGTCCCCAAATCAAAAAGGCCGCGATGTCTGATAAGTCCCCCCGGCAAACCATGGGTAAGAAATCGGGTAAATCCCTGAAAGAAAAACGAGCGGCGAAGCGCGGCAAGGCCGCCGAGATCTCGCAGGCGGAAGCCCTGCTAGTCACCAAGAAGCGCTGAGGCGACGATCTTCCTCGATAGCGCCCGTTTATCCGTGATCGGATGCCGCAGGTCCCCAGCGTGCGTGCGCTAATTAACCCCCGCTACTTTTTCGCTGGATTGTGTTACGGTTGACCCGGATGTAGCTAATTTCATCCGCTCCGAAAGAAAGCGAAATTCGTATGACACAGGGAACCGTGAAATGGTTCAACAGCGACAAGGGCTTCGGATTCATCGCCCCCGACGGCGGCGAAAAGGATGTATTCGTCCACCATTCTGAGATCCAGGAAAGCGGCTTCCGCAGCCTCGAGGAGAATCAGCGCGTCCAGTTCGAAATCACCCAGGGGCCCAAAGGCCCCCAAGCGGTGGGAGTGACCGCCCTCTAGCGGTGGAGCACGAAAACCCCTGGGACTGAACGCATTCCACACGGCCCAAGGGCCGGTGATGCCGTTGTCTCGGCCGCTGGACTCGTGCGCCCGTCGAGATACGCGGGGCGCCAATTCAAAAGCCCCCTTATTGCGTCCGCACTGCGCGCTAGGCGGTGCGGCCCCCCGGCTGGCCTCGTCTACTGCGGGTGAGCATCGCCGTCGCCAACCCGCGTCGCCTCACGTCAGTGTCCGCGATTGCTACGTGCGGCCGGCCCGCGGCGTCCCGAAATCTAATCTCGGACGCTGTCTCTGGCGCGTCGTCGGCGGTCGCGGACAAAAATCGGTCGGGCAGCGCCAATTTGCAGATCGTGCGGACGGTGAGCAGGTACTGCCGGAGCAGCGGACCGGTGGTGTAGGGCAAGTCGTATCTGACGCACAGCGCGCGAACCCGTTGAGCGATCTCGGGGTAACGATTGCTCGGTAGATCGGGAAACAGGTGGTGTTCGATTTGATAGCAGAGGTTTCCGCTCATGAACGCCAACGCCGGACCGGCTCGGAAGTTGGCGGTCCCGAGCATCTGCCGGAGATACCATTCGGGTTTCGTCTCGTTCTCCAAGACCGACGGGGTGAACTTTTCCGCTCCGTCCGCGAAGTGACCGCAGACGATGACCGCGTACGCCCACACGTTGCGTAATCCGTTGGCCACCACGTTCGCGGCGAGCGTGCGGCGCCATCGCCGTCGGCCCAGCGCAGGAAAGAAGATGTAATCCTTAGCTGCCTGGCGAGCCATCTTGCGGATCATCACCCGTTTGTGGGCAGATCTACCGGCCTCTGTTGTCTCGCGATCCCGCACCGCGTACAGGCCATGCAGCGCGACGCCCCATTCGAATGCCAGCGCCAGCAACACCGCGCGCAACGGTTGCGCCAGGGCGCTCGGCTCCCACTCCTGATCGCGCGTGACCCGCAGGACTCCGAATCCGAGGTCGTCGTCCATGCCCACGACGTTGGTGTACACGTGGTGCAGGTGGTTGTGAGAGGACTGCCAGTGCTTCGAGGGACCGACCATGTCCCATTCCCAGGTACTGGAATGGATTTCCGGATCGTTCATCCAATCCCACTGACCGTGGCTGATGTTGTGGCTGAGTTCCATGTTCTCGATGCACTTGGCCGCAGCCAGCGCTGCGGTTCCGAGAGCCCATCCGGCCTTCGATCTGCTGCCGATGAGAGTCAGTCTGGCCGCGACCTCCAGGCATCGCTGAAAGGCGATGGCCCGACGGATGTAGTCACGGTCCTTGGTGCCGCGCGAACCTTCGACGTCGCAACGGATCGTGTCCAGTGCGGCCGCGAGGTTCTCGACGTCTTCATCGCTGAGGTGGGCGTATTCAGGTACTTCGGTAATCGCCATGGAATCAGTGAGATTCGGGCTGAGCGGAGACATGCGGACAGGGCGGGTTTACGAACCGCGGCAAAAGGGGTCACGTCCGATCTTGTGGGTGGTTACGCGCGAGTGGCGAGGATCGACGCGAGGTCAGATAAGCGGCGAACTTCTCGATCTAGAAAACCGGCCCGCGGGTTGGGGCGGCACGGCGACGCGTCCGGGACCTACCGGTCCGGTGGACGGCCGTATCATCTGTGTGAGAGCACCTGCCTGATCGGCTCGTGGGTTGGTCGACACCTGAGGCTACATGACTTCTCAGACCCTTCGGACTCATCAGCGTCTATCCACTCGGTGATAGCCGCTCAAAACAAGCCCACGGGCACCGGAGGCCCCCGGCATCGCAGAGCCAATAGTCTGGTGTTTTGGACGCCTGCGCTTTTTGAGAGGTCACGATATGCCCGCACCGTCAGCCGAGGTCTTCGACCGCTTGCGCCAGTTGGCCGCGATCAAGGACGCCACCGCACGCCAGACCAAGACGATCGACGAGGTCTTCACCGGCAAGCCGCTGACCACCATCCCCGTCGGCACGGCCGAAGACGTCGAAGCCGCCTTCGCCGAGGCGCGCGCGGCGCAGGCCGACTGGGCGAACCGTCCGGTCAGCGAGCGCGTCGATGTCATCAGCCGGTATCGCGACCTGGTCGTCGAGAACCGCGAGTTCCTGATGGATCTCCTGCAGGCCGAGGCGGGCAAGGCCCGATGGGCCGCACAGGAGGAGATCGTCGACCTGGTCGCCAACGCGAATTACTATGCGCGGGTCTCCGCGGACCTGCTGAAGCCGCGCACGGTGCAGTCGCTGCTCCCGGGCATCGGCAAGACCACGGTGGGTTACCAGCCCAAGGGCGTGGTCGGGGTGATTTCGCCGTGGAACTATCCGATGACCCTGACGGCGTCGGACTCGGTGCCCGCGCTGCTGGCCGGCAACGCGGTGGTGCTCAAGCCGGACAGCCAGACCCCGTATTGCGCGCTCGCGTGCGCCGAGCTTTTGTATCGCGCCGGCCTGCCGCGAGCGCTCTACGCGGTGGTGCCCGGGCCGGGCTCGGTGGTCGGCACCGCGATCATCGACAACTGCGACTACCTGATGTTCACCGGCTCGACCGCCACCGGCAGGCAGCTCGCGGAGCACGCCGGCCGGCGGCTGATCGGTTTCTCCGCCGAGCTCGGCGGCAAGAACGCGATGATCGTCACGCGCGGCGCCAACCTCGACAAGGCGGCCAAGGCGGCCACCCGCGCATGCTTTTCGAACGCGGGCCAGCTGTG
Organism: Mycobacterium paraintracellulare; assembly: GCF_000276825.1. Lineage (NCBI taxonomy): Bacteria > Bacillati > Actinomycetota > Actinomycetes > Mycobacteriales > Mycobacteriaceae > Mycobacterium > Mycobacterium paraintracellulare. The sequence continues at coordinate 2,937,057 of NC_016948.1, forward strand.
CATCTCCATCGAGCGGATCTACGTCGAGAAAGACATCGCCGACGATTTCATCGGCAAGTTCGGCGCCGCGGTGCGCAACATGAAGCTGGGCTCCGCGTATGACTTCTCGATCGACATGGGAAGCCTGATCTCCGCCGGCCAGCTGGACACCGTAACCGACCATGTGGACGACGCGAAAGCCAAGGGCGCCAAGGTGATCGCCGGCGGCAAGGCTCGCCCCGACCTCGGGCCGCTGTTCTACGAGCCCACGGTGCTGACCGACGTGACGCCGGAGATGGAGTGCGCGGCCAACGAGACGTTCGGCCCGGTCGTCTCGATCTATCCGGTGGCCGACGTCGACGAGGCGGTCGAGAAGGCCAACGCCACCGAGTACGGGCTCAACGCCAGCGTGTTCGCGGGTTCCTCCGCCGAGGGCCAGCAGATCGCCGCCCGGCTGCGGTCGGGGACGGTGAACGTCAACGAGGGTTATGCGTTCGCGTGGGGCAGCCTCGGCGCACCGATGGGCGGGATGGGCCAGTCCGGCGTCGGGCGCCGCCACGGTCCCGAGGGCCTGTTGAAGTACACCGAATCGCAGACGATCGCGACCGCACGCGTGTTCAATCTTGATCCGCCGCTTGGCATTCCGTCGACCCTCTGGCAGAAGTCGCTGTTGCCCATCGTACGGACCGTGATGAAGATTCCCGGGCGGAACTGACCTTCAGCCGCTTGGTGCGGCCCCATTGCCAGGGTGCTACTACAACGCGTAGTATTCGGGCATCTTGCCGCGCACAAGGGGGTGCCATGTGAGGTGGAGTTTCGCCCAGGTCGGGCTGCTGATCATTTGTGTTTTCCACGTCATTCAGGCGGTGATCGGCTTCATCATGAATCCCAGTTTCGCGATCGGGCCCACCGCGCCGACCGTCCAGCTGTTCGGAATGGACTACAACGGGTGGCATGCCGTCGCCGGCCTTGCGTTGTTCGCTCCAGGCCTGGTCTTCGCGATGCGCAAGTCGTGGTCGGTGTTGTATCTGCTGCTCGCCGCGATCGCCGGTGCGCTGCCGGGCATTTGGGCGTTCTTCTCGCATCGGGTCGCGTTCGTGTTCACGTTTCCCAACAACGTCACCGACGCGGTCGTGCACCTGGTGACCGCCGCGATCATGGTGGCGGTTGCCGCCGTGCAGATCCGGATGGACGGCGGGCTCAAGCAATCGCTCGCCGACCTCCGGAAGGCGCGGTAGGTCTTCAAATGCGCCGTTGCGGGTAGTCCTTCGGTCGACGAAGGAGATTGCGATGGGCAAGCACTCGGAAAAGGATGACGACGAGCCGAAGGGCGGCCGTCCCGGCCCCGCGGATCACGGCCACGAAGGCGGCATGGCGACTCGCGAGAACGCGCCGGAACTCACCGAGCCGGACCGTGAGGACTGACGGGGCAGAACCTACTTGGAGGGGTTGCGGGCTTCCTCGTAGCGGATGGACGCCACCAAAGCCACGGCGAGCAGGAACAGCAACGGCACGAACACCATCGGGTACGCGGCGACAGCGGCCATGGCGATGAGCGAGCCGGGCACCCCCAACGTCAACGCGGCCGTCGGATGCTTCTCGCCCATGCTGACGATCCTCGCGGGCGCTGCAAAAGCGATCGCGGCCTGCTGATACCGATCCGCCCACTCGCCGTAATACGAGCGGCGGGTCTGTCGGCCGCAACCCACGCAGTGGCGCCCGTAGGAGTAGCGGGTTTTGAGCCCGCAGCCCATGCAGGTGTGGGTTGTCATCGGGCCCATGCTCTCATCACGGTGAGCGGCCGCCGCGGGCGAGGCGTTCGCCGCCGCCATTCGTAGGCTTGGTCGGGCTGACAGGATTTGAATTTGCCAGCCGGTCGTTTGCTGTTGTACGCTGCTAGCTGCAAAAACACCATCTACCAGCAAGTATCGAGAGTATCAGCGCTGGACAATATGTGCCAGCAAATGCCAGAATCGGCTTACAGATCAATCGCAGATCAACCGGAGAGCAAACCAGATGGCAGGCAAGGCAGGCCGGCGAGGCTGGGGGTGGGTCCGGCAAACCAGCTCCGGCCGCTACGGCGCATCGTACGTCTGGCCGCCTGAACTAGAGCGCCATTACTCCCCTACGTTCGCGACCAAGATGGATGCCGAACACTGGCTAGCCACCGAACGGCGCCTTATCGACCAGGATCTATGGACACCACCGAAATGGCGTGCCGCACAACGCAAGGCAACAGCGATCACGGTTAGCGAATATACCGAGACCTGGATCAAGAACCGAAACATTAAGCGCAGCACGCAGATTGAGTATGAGCGGACCAAAGCGCGGCACTTCGATAAAACCGCGCTCGGCAAAGTGGCACTCAAGAACCTCACCCCCGATGTGGTGCGTGCCTGGTATGCCTCACTGGGGACCGAGCACAAGCGGCGCAACAGTCACGCCTACGGCCTGCTGCACTCAGTCTGCGCGACCGCCGTCAAGGACGGCCTGATCACCACGAACCCATGCCAGATCGAAAGGGCCATGAACCCGCCCCGCAAGCGGGAGCCCGCCATTCTGTCGGTACCCGAGCTGGCCACTGTTGCCGACGCCATTAAGCCGCCGCAGTTCCGCTGCCTCGTGCTGATCGCGGCCTGGTGCGGACTCAGGTGGGGTGAAGTCACCGAACTGCGGCGGGCCGACATTGACGAGGCATGCGAGATTATCGTGGTTGCCCGTGCTGTCACGCATCGCGGCACTCGTGAGCCGGGAAGCCCGAAAGGCTCCGGCTGCCGCGTCGACACGCCGAAGTCCGGCCGGTCCCGTGCTGTCGTGGTGCCACCCCACATACGAGCGGACATCGAACAACACTTAGAAACCTATGTGGGCGAGAAACCCGATGCCCTGGTCTTCCCCGCCCTACGCGGTGGATGTCACCTGAATGACTCTGTGTTCGCCAAGCACTTCTGGCCCGCACTTGCGACGGTCGGCCGCGATGGGGTGAAGAAACCCCGACCCACCATTCACGATCTGCGGCACTTCGCCGGTACGCAAACCGCACGGGTCGCCAACCTGTCCGAATCCATGGCCCGCCTGGGGCATTCGACCGTGCGGGCAAGCTTGATCTATCAGGGCCTCGTGTCCGGCCGGGATGCCGAGGTTGCCGCCGCGCTGTCTGAGCTGGCCAAAGGTGCTGTGACGTAATTAACAGTCGTTAGCCTGCGCTCAGGCGCTACCTCCTGTGCGACCCCGTATGCCGTCGTATGCCAGCGTGCGCATGACCCTCTCCATTTGACCGTAATTGCTGCCGGTACACACCCGACGACACGTGTTGGCGTGCAACGGCATTAACGGTCACACTCCCTACAGCGGACCCATTCGCGAAGGGAGTTAGGGGCAATGGGCCAGAAGGTCACCATCGATGACACGATGCGCGAGTTGAGTATCTCGAAACGCACTGTGCGACGGCTTATCTCAGGCGGCAAGTTGCGCGCCTACAAGATCGGCGGCAGCGTTCGTATCGACCTAGATGACATTAACGCCATGCTGAGCGCGAATGTCGTTGTTCCGGACGGTAAGCCGTGAGTGAGTCATCCGACTCACCTGATCTGATCAACGCCTACCTGGTCCGTCACGGTGACACTGGTGAGACCGTGATCACTGCGTTTCGGAACGTTCTGACGCACAGGCAAATCGAGCTTCTAGCCGAGCACCGCCGCCGCTACCCAAGGGACCAAATCCGGCCGCTGCCCAACGCCGGCATTTCGGCTGCAATCATGGACCGACTGACCGCCGCACTCGACGGCGCCCCCGATCTCGATGTGGCGGTGGTGGCGGTGGAGACATACGAACTCTCGCTTAATTAGCGTTCCCGCAACGTAATTGGTTCCGGCTGCACTGGAAGAGAAAGACCCCCAGGGGTGACGTTGGCTGCACACCCCCGGGGGACCGGTGAATACCATGAAGTCTACCACAAACAAATCCGACAAACCCCGTGCTACGCAGCCAAAGACACCCGCCACAAACCCCGCGTACCGCTGTCCAGGGTGCGCCCGTATGCACACGATTCACGGGTGTTTTCCGGGCTGTGGTGTGCGATGACCGACGAAGAAATTGCATCGACGGCCGTCGAAGGCAATCAACAGAAGTTCGCGTGGCTCTACGCACTCTTGGGCGACACTGAGATATCCGCTACCGCAAAGACTGTCGGTATTGGAACTGCGTTGAAACTGGCCGGGCGCAAGGGCTACTTCAAAGCCACCCGTAAAGCTATCGCCAACCTCTGTGGACTATCGCTAAGCACTGTAAACCGGGCATTTGTCGAACTCGCTGGCAACAATTATTGGGGCATCGACTATAAAACCGGTGGCGCCAACATTTACACGCTGATCATGCCTGATCGACGGCTAGAAATGTGGCTAGCATCCGAATCCGAGTATCAGCGCCAATGCCGTAAATGGCTTTGGGCGGAAGATGAAGCAATACGAAGTTGGCTCGATGCCGAGCGGGCATACAAATCCAAGGTGGAATGGGAAGAAGAATCGCGATCCAAGGCGCCAGCCGACGAAACAGAGCGGGCCAGCGGGGGGTCTCGCGGGGGGTCGCAATGTGAACAGATGACAAGCCCCCCTTGTCAGATCCGGGGAGGGGGGTTGTCAAATCCGGCAATACCCCTTGTCAACGTTGACAAGGGGGGGTTGTCAGATCCGGCAATACCCCTTGTCATGCCCGACCAGCTGACCAGCGAAAATGACCAAACCCATAAGTTCTTAGAAAGGTTCTTGAAAGAACCTGAAAGGTTCTCGAAAGACCCTAGAAACGACTACCCCGCTACGAGCGCGCCTGACGGCACGCCCTCCGCGCGTACGTCGTGCCAGTTGTGTGATGACGATGGGATATTCATCGATCCCGACGAACTACCAGTCGTTCTTTTGGAAAATACTGACAATGATGACTACGAGGAATACCAAGTGAAATGCAAACATTCCCTGGAAGGCAACCTTGCGGAAATCCGCCGTATTGAACAGGAAAGCAACGGTTATTGGGGTTTAGCCAAAACCGGATATAAGGAAATCGATTGCCACTATGGCTTTACTGATTATGACCTCAACCACTTCGATGACGACAACGATGCTGAGGATTGATATGACGACCGCTGATCCATGGCACGCGATCACCCGATGAACATCAGCGACCTGGTTGGCGCACTTTCAACACCACATTTCCCAGGCGCGGCATGCGTTGGCCAGCACGCTATCTTCGATGCCGCTGAGAGTGATCCGGCCGCGGCATTGGCTGTGTGCGCGAGCTGCTCAGCCCTGGCTCGCTGCCGAGAGTGGGCCGCCGATCAGAAATGGCCCGCCGGAGTTGTCGTCGGTGGTCAAATCACCCGCGCGAAGTCACGGCCGCGTCCCGTGCCGGTTGTTCTCACTCTTGAGGAACGCGCCGAGCAGCTTTACCGACATTGGCAGGCCCATCAAAAGCAGGCCCAGGATCAACGCACAGCCACGAAAAGGGCCGCGTCGACATAATCCCACCGCCTTGCCTTCTGGAACGCTTAGAGGGGCTGAGTCATCATGACTCACCTAGCGTAATAACATCGGGGAACACAGGGAATCTACGTTTGACTGGCATGGTTTACTCAAATGAGGGCTGACCGCCTGGACTCACAACATCACCCGCCACTGGCGGGCGTGAATAAATACGGAGCACCAATATGTCTTTTCTCTCGCGCACCTGCGCAGACGACAGTTCGGCCGCCATTTCAGGCGAAGATTCAGAAGCGAACTTGTCGGAAAGTACCAGACCAAAGCTAATTCCGCTCGCCGTGGTTGCGTCCGAGCTTGACTGCGGAGTCAAGGACCTTCGGAGGCGACTCAACGGCAACGTCATTCGCGATGAGGCTGGAATACGTTGCGCCCCAGCAACAGTAGTCCGCCAGCTCGTGACGGAACGCGATGAACGGATCGCGGCCGTCCGTGAAGCTGAACGGCAACGTCTTGATGGGAACCCGCGAAACCCCTATCGTGAGCGTGTCAGAGCCGCCAAAGATCGCCAGCGGTGCGCAAGCCTGGGTGTTGACGCCCTGAGTATGGCCCAGAAGGCGATAGCGATTGTGGTGCAGCCGGAATCGCCCGCGGAGCTTGACGAGAGCATGACCGAGGCCGACGAGCGCACTAGTGACTTCATGAGTGGCCAAATGCAGCTCCGAAAGATTGGTCCGTCCCCATCATCCCGTCGGCGTCGGCGTTGACACGTGTACGCGTCACAGCGGCGCAAGTCCGCACTCGAAGTGTCCATCGAAGCCGACGCAGCCATCAATTCGTTAAACGTCGCCTTGGCCCGCGCAGGTCGTCCTGAAGCCCTGATGCGCTCGATAACCGGCCATAGGGTCGGGTGCCAGTGCGAGCCCTGCGCCGAATGGCGCTGGAACTACAGCCCGCGGTGAAGACTTCGGCGTCGGGGCGACGCGGGCTCACTGCTATTCGGGTAGCGCCTACCTCCTATGTGCTACACGGTGCACGCGTCTGGCGCACACAGCCCGGACCGGACTTTAGGAACCCGGTTCAGGCTCGGAGCGCCACCCCCGGCGCCGAACCCAACCAGGTCGGGGATTAAATGAGAACTGTTAACTCGGAAGTCGCGCCCACCACGTGGAAGGTCGAAAAAGAACGCGCGATTATCGCGTTTGGCCCACTGAAGTTCCTTGCAAGCAGGCGGGAAATTCTCGAATTCGCGCGCCAACTAGTCGATGTGGCCGAACAGCTGTCCGAGACCACGACCACGCCGGCAGACCTAGCGCGAGGTCAATAGTTATGGGCATTCGCGGCGATCCACGGAACAGCGCAGCATGGCAGCGGCTCCGCAAGCAGGTGATCCGCGAGGAGCCACTCTGCCAGATCGGATTGCCAGGATGTACGGGTAAGAGCACGTCCGCCGATCACATCATCAGCGTCCTAGAGCGCCCCGACCTGGCCTTGGTTCGCACCAACTGTCGCGGAGCTTGTGCCTACTGTAATGCGGTGCTCGGTGGACGCATCACACCAAAGCCGATGCAGCGCAAAGCTATAGCTCAGGACATGGCAGCAAGGTCACCCGACTGGCTGACAGCGATTCGAAAGCACGTGCCCGACTATGTGCCAGCCAATGAGCTTGCCGAGCCACCACCTGCGCTCGCATTCTTCGACACTACGGAGCTGTCGAAATGAATAGTGTTGCAGCGCAATCAAATTGCTCGTTGAGCTGTAGACGAGATGTGTTGTTGCGCAGCGCATTTGGGGGCCGGTTTTTTGAGGCAATCCGCCACGGGCCAGCCGGGACCGTGGCATCTATATACCAACGAAAAACGCGAACGTGAAAAATGAATAGCAACAACAACTTTCAACTAACGCGCGGCTGCGAAACGCTTTGAAAGACAGGGAGATTGAATCGTGGCCACAAAGCTAGCGTCCGGGTACATCGAGCTAACTGTAAAATCGAATGTCAAGAAGAACGTCAATGACGAACTTGCCGACGTTGAAAAACAGTCCAAAAAGACCGCCGACACCATCGACAAGAATCTGTCGAAGGGCGCCGAGCGGGCGACCAAATCCACCAAGGACCTGGGCAAGGAACTCGACAACGCCAGGGGCAAAGCCAAGCAGACCGGCGACGACCTTGAGAAATCCGTTACGCGGGGAGCCAAGAACGCCGGTAAGAGTGTCGAGAAAGAGATTTCGGACGGCGGCAAGCGGGCGAGCAAATCCATCACGGACGACATCCTTGACGGCGCCCGCAAGGCCGGTCAGGACGGCGGGAAGGCGCTAAACGATGCGCTTGTCCATGCTGCTGGTGAGGGTGGCAAAGCCATCGGCAAGGCGATCAGCGACACCGCTGTCGGGGATTGGCTGCGTGACATTCGGGACAAGGCCGAGCCGGTCTTGGACGTCACGCATGCCATTGGCGACGCCTTTTATGCGTTCAAGGACAAGGACATCGCTGGCGGGCTATCCAGTGCCGCTGACGCTTTGACCAAGATGGGCCAAACGGACGCCGGTAGAACGGTACAGGACCTCGCCACGAAGGCCGAGCCGCTGCAGGTTATGTTCTCCGACATCAAGGGCAGCATCGAGGGCACGACCGAGGGTCTGCTCACCTTGGCTGGCAATTCGGGCAAGATCGCGGGGGGCCTGTCCGTGATCTCGGCGGCAGCTGGACCGCTGGCGGCCACGTTCGCGATGCTGCAGGCCATGCCGGGGTGGTCGGAAGGCGCCAGTGGTGTGCTCGACCAAATTCAAGGCAAAAAGGGTTTCAACGCCAATGATTGGTTCAACACGTTCGTTCCGGCGACCGGGATCATCAATGAGGCGTTGGGGCCGGTAACGAACGGCCCCGACCCCACAAAAGGCTTCCAGTCACCCGTTCAAGGCAAGCCTGGCGTGTCCGCGATCCCGCTGCCTGGTTCGGCGCCGGCCGTGGAGCCAGGGTATACGGCCGTTCAGGGCTCGTCGGACCCGTTCGCCGCGCTGGCTCCGCAGAGTGGTGCGAAGCCAGTTGCCCCAAGCGGGCTGACTGGCCCCAAGGGTGCGGTGTTCAATGCAATGACGGCCGCCGGCTTCCCAGCATCGGAATTCAGTGCGCTGGATTCGATTGTGAGTCGCGAGAGCAGCTGGAACCCCGGCGCTACCAACCCCAAGAGCGGCGCCTATGGACTATTTCAGTTCCTTGGCCACCAGGGCGACAAGTATGGCGCCCTGGGCGGCTACAGCGCCGATCCGGCTCAGCAGGCCAACGCGGGCATGGCCTACATAAAGGACAGGTACGGCACGCCGTCGAACGCAAAAGCCTTCTGGGACAGCCACGGCTGGTATGACGATGGTGGTTTGCTTCCGCCCGGCATCACTATCGCGCACAACGAGACTGGCAAGCCTGAGCTGATTTTGACCCAAGATCAGCTGAAGGGTACCCAGGCGCCACCTGGGGGCATGGACTTGTCGGCGCTGCTCGGCGGCCAGGACCAGCAGGCCGTGGATGATCCAGCTGCACTGGGCGCGATGGGCGGTCCTGGCGGGAAAGACCTTCGCACGCAGGGATACATCCCCGCCGGTGCTGGTGGCGGCGGTGTGGCGGGCTCAAGCTTTTACTCGGGCGCGCTGCAGATGGGCGCCCAGGCCATCAACGGACTGATCGACCAGGCCGCTTCCGCTGCGGCCACGGCTGTCTCAGCGGCGGCTACGGCGGGGTCTTTCGGGGCTGGTGGCCAGGCAGCTGGCCCGGCGTCGTCGTTCCTGATCGGCATTGGTACTCAGGCCGCCAAACGCGGTGTGCAATACGGTTTTCAAATGGCCGGCATCCTCGGGGATGCTGCCACCGAAATACTCATGCCGTTCGGCGTGCCACGGTTCTTCCAAACCGACCCAACGCAATTCATGCCGCAGTTACCCGGCCAGGCCGCCGCGGTGACCACAGGCGAGAAAGCGCAGCAGCAGCAAGATAACCCTGCGGCAGCCAACCAGCCCGGCATGAATCCATCGGGGCCTGTGCAGCCGGGACAGATGCCTGGGCAGCAACCGGTCGGGGCTCCCACGCCTATCGCTCAGCCGGGGACTGGGGACTTCACGCCCGCCGCGACTGGCGTACCTGGCTTGTCTGGCCCGAATCAGACTGCGCCACAAACACCGGACATTAACGCTGGTCCCATGCCGAAGGCGGCAATGCCGCCAACTGCAGGGACGCCGCAGCAGCCCGCACCGGCTCCCGCACCCAAGCCTTCGAATCCACCTGGGCCGCTGGACTTCTTACCACTGGACATGCCCAACGTCTTCGATGACGGTGGATGGCTGATGCCCGGCGGCCTCGCGATCAACAAATCCAACCAGCCCGAACCCATCCTCAACGCGGCCCAGTGGGACAACATCGGTGCGCTGGCCAAGCGGAGCCAAACGATGGTCCCTGATCCGAGCCAGAGTGCGTATTCGCCTGACTACAGCGTCCGCATCGACAGCGTAACGGTCAAGGACGTCAATGAGCTTATGAGCGAAGCGAATTCACGCCAGCGTTTGCAGATGATGCGTCATGCCGGAAGGCCGTAACGAATCGCTTAAAGGCGAAAACGCCCCTCATCGCAGGCCGAGCCTTTACTATTTTGTCGTGTCCGACGCTTTGGAGAGGTGGCGGGTTGAGCGCGCCGAAGCGCTGGACAGCCTGGACTCCATCCACGGCAGAATCACGGGCCGCAAAAGTGGACGGAAATATGACACGAAGCACTTGAATCGCGCGCTCTTTGTGGCGCTGGCGGCAGAGTTCCAAGGGTTCTGTCGTGATCTGCATGAGGACGCGGCAATCCACATCGCTAACAGCCTTCAGACGGTCCCAGGTAACGCCAAAGTCGTTCCGGTGGTGCTCGATGCACTTGTGAGGGAACGAACCATCTCGCCGAACAGGCCGCCGAATAGGGATCGCCGCCTGGACAAGGGGAATGCGGACTTCAGCGCTCTGGTTACAGATTTTGCGACCCTTGGCATCCACATTGGCGACGAACTGAAGGCGCGTTACCCGGTGAAGAGTCCGAAGTGGGAGAGAACACTGAAGGCCCTAAATGATGCCAGGAACGGGATCGCGCATAGCGATACGGAGAAGCTGGCCACGTCCGACCGTGACCACGGGCTCACGCTGGCGACCTTTCGCCGATGGCGCAGCTCCCTCAACGGCGCTTCTGACGGCATGGATAGGGTGGTAGGTGCATACTTGTTGGACTTAACGGGAATGAACCCGTGGTAGGGGGAAGGGAGAGGACTGTGAAGCAAAGACGACAGCCACGCCCCGGAGACCGCGTACGTGTCCAGTTTGGCCCCCGTGTGATCGAGGGCACGGTGATCCGTGTTCGCGGTGATTATATGACCATCAGCGTCGTGGTGGATGATTCCGACGACGCGATTGACCGCTTCGTACGCACGGACGCGCTGGTCCCTGCGTAAAGAGAAACACCCGGTCATCACGGCCGGGTGTTTCTCTCTGGTGAGTCAAATGACTCAGCCCGTAGGCGGCGGGCACATAGCTTGCAAGAACTGCTCGTACATGAGCGTGCCCCACGGCTCGCGCACCGACACCCGTGGATCGAGCGGCACGAGCTGATCCCCGCATTGAGCAAAGCCAGGCCCCGGCGGTGGGCTCGGGTCTGCGTGGGCGGCCCCGGTAGCGAGCGTCATCACGATGACAACCGCCGCCAGCACGCCGAGCAGGATGCTGCCGTCTCGGAGCATCCTGCGCCGCCCGGCTGGGCTGGCCAATGACCCCGACGCCAGCGAGACGACCAGCCAGACTCCGAAGACGATGGCTGCGAGGATCATCGGGCCACCCACTCGCCCAGTCGGCCGAACAGGACACGCGGCCAGCCGACAACAGTGGAATTGAATGCGGCCGGATCGGCGTGCAACACCACCCAGCCCACCGCCAGCCCTGAAAGGACCGCGAACAGCACCCAGCCGCGGCGAGTCATCGGGCACCGCCTGCGGGGTGGCGGGCAACGGCGGTGTCCACCTCGGCGGCCCGGAGATCGCCCTCAACCACGAACGCTAGGCGCTCTGCGTGGGCTTGGGCGTCGGCCAGCTTGGTAATCAACTCTTGGCATCGGGCTAGGCGGGCGCCTGTGAGCCCCCGGGTGGCCGGTAGTGCCCCATGCTCGCGCGCCAGGCGGGTCAGATCGCGGCATGTCTGCAGGTGGCTCAGCAGCTCGTTGGGGGTAGGTAGGTCGGTCATTCGTGTCTCCATTTCGGTTGTGGTTAGCAACCGACCGGCCGACACTCGGATCAATCAGGGATCAACCGCATTCGCTGGCTTGAGCGGCAAAATCCGCTTCTACCTGCAATAACTCTGGTCGGGCTGACAGGATTTGAACCTGCGACCACTTGACCCCCAGGAAGTTACGGCAGTGCGTTTGCCCAGGTCACATTCGGTTTTCGCCGTCGATGCGCCGCACGCGACGTTCACGCATGCGCAGGTCGTTCAACATCGCGCACCACGTGTGGTCCCCGAGTGGTCCCTGCAGCCCCCCTGCGGCAGCAGACCCACATACTCCGGTTCGATGCTGCAGCACGGATACGAACACACCATTCGCGCGGTTCAGGCGCTTGAATCAGAACGCCCGATTGAAGTCACCCGCCCGCTGAGCACATGCTCGTTGACGGAGCCATGCGCAATAATCACGCATGGCGGTCTTGGCGCAACTACGCCGGCACTGCCGGTGTTTGCTGCCTTCTATGTATGTGTGCGATCGAAGGACCACCGCAAGCAACGGACATGCCCCGTTGGCTTAAGCGAAGTCAGCGCGGCGATCTGTGGCACTGGTCCATCACGCATTGCTTGGCGCGGAAGCGTGGGTGGCTGCACGACAGTAATCTTCTCAGCTGGTTCGCCAGAGCCCGCCTTCCAGAAGTTGCTGGACCATGTCGATGACGGTCGACGTCACCTGGTGGCTACGGACATAACCCGCATATAGGCCCACCCCACAAAGCACGACCATCAGCGTCTCGACCAAGGCCGGCGCATCGATATCCGCGGCGACCTCGTGGCGCTCGATCGCGTCATTGACACCGCGCATAAGAAATTCCCGAGTGATCCGTACGGAATCGTTGTCAACGCTCTTCCATTCCGGATGACGTTGCGATTCAAGTATGGCTGTGATTAGGAATGCCGATCCGGCGGCATTCGTGGAATTCGCTCTGCCCGCCCCGTCGATTAACGCGGTCAGGCGTGCCACAAACGTGTTCTCGCATTCTGCCCGACTAATAACGGCCTCGAGGATAGATTTGTTGGCGGCCCTCAGCACCTCGCGATAAAGCACCCGCTTGCTCGAGAAGTAGTGATTGATGGCCGGTCTGGTCAAGTCAGCGCGTTCAGCGATGGCCTGGAACGTTGCGCCGTCGTAACCGCGTTCGCTGAAGACTGTAAAAGCAGCTTCCATGATCCGCAGCCGCGTCTCATCGGCATTCACGGCGAGCGGGCGTCCTGGCCCTCGCTTCCGTCGTTCTTGCATTTTTAGAGTGTGCCACCAGTCTTCGTGCGGCAAAGCGAATTTGACGCTGTACGTTGACCTTTTGAAGCGCTCAAATCGCACTACTTCTGTCCGAGACCTCACCCGACAACTCTGATTGTCGTCACCTCGATCGCGTCCCGGCCTGTAGTAACCGAAAGCCGATGGTGCGCAGCAGTTTAACTGGCTGCTAACACAGGATATTGTTTCGCGTGCGCGCGGCGAAATTACGCCGATCCTTGGAGGGATATGGCGGAAACACCTTTGAAGCGAATTCCGTACCTAGCGGATCGTTGCGGCGACGTCACTGGTTCGGATGCGGGTGCGTCGCGCTTGATGCGGAAGGTGTTGATCGGTCACCGGAATTAGTACCCGAGGACGGCGGCGATCGAATAGTCATGAAGGACCTTACAATCAAGGTGTCGACCACCCGACGTCACGTCGAGCGCCGGGACAGCCAACCCTCTGACTCAGTACGAGAAGACGGACTCAGTAATAGGTACCGGCCGCGGCTGCGCCGTCCGGCGGTTGGTAGCCAGCCGCCGAGTTCCGCAGCTGCCATATCAGCTCAGGACAAAGCAAGTTGACCGCGTACGAGACCAGATAATTAGCCGCGAACTCGTCGTTGGGGGTGACATCACTCTTGACGTCACCCATGACTTGCCCGTAGCCCTCCCCCCGGCCGACCTTATCGCAAATTCCGTGGCCGTAGCTGAGCGCGTCGTTGTCAGGAAATCCGTAATGCCGCCGCACCACCACGTCGTAGACGTACTCGACCTCGGGTGCGGGAGCGGCATGTACCCGCGGCGGTGGCGTTAACAGAAACCCGCCGACGGAAACTGCGCCGACGATCAAAGCGACCAGCGATTTCCGACTCTTCATGGCTGGCGGCTCGAACCAAATGGCCAGCGTCGCCACAATCAGGCCCATGAGATGTGCCCCTCGGTCCACCTGTTGAGCCGACCAGTTTCGCACGGCTATGGGCATAGATCAAGACGTTAAACTATATAACGGATAAGGTCCAGGGATCTCACGATAGAAGTCGAGCCAGACCAGCTACTAGCTGGGCTGGTCGGGATTGCCTTCGGCGAAATGCCAACGGGTAGAGCTCCGACGGTTGCGTCTTCGCCAAATCCTCGGGAATGCGACGCCCCCTCCTCCTGGTCCAGCGTGTACAGATAACTCACGTTGATGCATCGTCCTGACGCGCAAGATGTGCCGCCCGAAGTGTGGCGCGAACGACCTTGCCGGCACTACTGAGCGGCAGCTCGGCGACCGAATACCAATACTGCGGAATCTTGAAGCCGGCGAGCTTGACCCGGGCGAAGGACCCTAGCTCCTGGGGCCGTGGGGGATGAGCCAAGTCTGTCGGAACTATGAACGCGGCCAAGGTTTCTCCGAGTCGCGGGTCTGGCACGCCCACAACGCCGACCGCGGCAACCGCGGGGTGAGCGCTGAGCACATTCTCGACTTCGAGCGGATAGATGTTTTCCCCACCGCGAACCACCATGTCGTGTCGACGACCGCAAAGACGGAGATAACCGTCGGCATCCATCGCACCCAGATCACCGGTGTGCAACCATCCATCGGCGGCCTGGGCGGAAAGGTGCGCCGCGGCGGCGAACACTTCGCCAATTCCTGCTCGGTCCGGCTCGTCGATTCGCAGACGGAGCCCGCTCACCGGCCGACCGACGCTGTACAGGATCTCGGGATTTTTGACCGCGGCCAATCGATGATCGTCTGGGCTCAGGCTGGTGATCGGGCTGCCCTCGGTTTGGCCGTAGAGACTTACCATGGCGACGTCTGGCAGCACGTCAAGGACCCGTCGCAACGTCTCGACGGTGATCGGCGAAGCACCATAGATCAATGTCTTAAGCGGAACTGCGTCGAGCAGCCGCTCGCTGAGCAACATCTCGATCATCGTCGGCACGAGCAGGCAGTGGGTGGCCTGGAGTTGCTTGAGGTTGCGCCACCAGTCGAAGGAGAACCTGTTGGTGGGGATAACCGCTGCCCCGGCCGTGAGCGCTACCAGGACGTTGCCCAGTCCCCCGATGTGATGCAACGGTGAGCCGGTGGCATAGCGATCGTCGGGGCCGATTCCGATCAAGCGGCGTAGCGTGCTCGGCGCGGGCGCCGAGCACTCGCTCGGTGAGCGGGACCATTTTGGGAACCCCGGTTGTTCCCGCGGTGTGCAGGTAGATTGCCGTGGGAGCTGGTTCCGGATGCAACGGACGCCTCGACACTGGCAGGGAAGATATTGACACCACCCGTATCCCAACCGCGTCGGCGACCTGCCGAGCCGTCTCGACGAACGCCGCGTCGGCGAGAAGGACGGGCGAGCGGCTCCGGCGCACCGTTTCGGCCAACTCCGCAGCGGTCTGCCTAGGTCCGAGCGGAGCGAGTGGTCGATTGGCGGCGGCACCGCCGAACAGCAATGCCAGCGCATCGGCGTTGGTGGTGAGCAACCCAGGGATGGGCTGACCTGGCTGAACGTCGAGATCGACGAGCAGGTCCGCAGCTGTGACGCTCATGCCGATCAGTTCACGCCCAGTGACACAGCCCGCTTCGCCGATGACCGCTGCACGTTCACTGCGCTCGTGGACAGCGCAGATTCGCTCCAGCCACTTCATCCGAGTGGGTGAACCGGACTCGTCGGGCGGAAAGCCATCGCGTCTCTCCTAGCCATTTGATCAAAACGATAAATAGTTTACTGTTTACGTGAAACGTCGCAAAGGAGGGCCGGCTGCGTGCGGATCATTGTCACCGGCGGGAATAGTGGCGTCGGGAAGGCGACCGCCCATGCGATGGCCGCCGCCGGCCACGAAGTGGTGATCGCCTGCCGCACCCCAACGAAGGCGTATGAGGCCGCTTCGTCGATGCCCGGCGACGTCCAAGTGCGCGAGTTAGACCTGGCCGACCTCACCAGCGTGCGTAAGTTCGCCGACACCGTCGACTATGTCGACGTGTTGGTGAACAACGCTGGTGTGTTGGGCTTGCCGTTGACACGAACCGCGGACGGCTTCGAGGCTCACATGGGCACTAATCATCTTGGCCACTTCGCGTTGACGTGCCTTCTCGGCGACCGGATCCGCGACCGGGTCGTGGCGGTGGCCAGCACCAACTACACCACCGCTCGCATGCACTTCGATGACCTCAACTATCACCATCGCCGTTACAACCCATGGTCGGCATACGGGGAATCCAAGCTGGCGAACCTGCTGTTTGTGCGGGAATTGGTCGCCCGCGGCAAGACCGCCTATGCCTCCGATCCCGGCATGACCGACACCGGGATCACGCGTAACGGCTCGGGAGTATTGCAGTGGGCGGGCCGAGTGCTCTCGCCGCGCATCGCACAGAGCCCAGCTGACGGGGCCCGCTCGACCATTCAGGCGATCACCACGACATTGCCCAACGGCACCTACATTGCGCCGCGCGGCCTGATGCACCAGTGGGGCACACCGAAGCCCACCAAACTCAGAGATAAGGCGCGCGACGCGGACAGCGCGCGACGGTTGTGGGATATCTCGGCTGAGCTCACGGGCTGCGAGTGGCAGGACAGCCATTCATGACTATCGAACGACTGCTGCCGACGCCAGAAGCACGCGAACTCGTTCGACTGGCCGCCGAGGTCGCCGACAAGGTGCTTGATCCAATCGTCGACGAGCATGAGAAGAGCGAGGCCTATCCCGAGGGAGTCTTCGCGACTCTGGGTGAGACTGGGCTGCTGACACTGCCGCACCCGCAGGAATGGGGCGGTGGCGGCCAGCCCTACGAGGTATACCTGCAGGTTCTCGAGGAATTGGCCGCCCGGTGGGCGGCAGTCGCCGTGGCTGTCAGCGTCCACGTGCTCGCCTGCCATCCGTTGATCGCGTACGGCACCGACGAGCAACGACAGCGGTGGCTGCCGATCATGCTGGGTGGTCACACGATCGGTGCCTACAGCTTGTCCGAGCCGCAGGCCGGTTCCGACGCCGCCGCACTGACCTGTAAGGCCGCCGCAGTCGATGGCGGTTACCGCGTCAACGGCGCCAAGGCGTGGATCACCCATGGCGGCATAGCAGACTTCTACAGCCTCTTCGCCCGCACGGGTGAAGGTGGACAAGGCATTTCATGCTTCCTGGTCGAAAAGGACACCGACGGACTTACGTTCGGCAAACCCGAGGAGAAGATGGGCTTGCATGCCATCCCAACCACCACAGCGCACTACGACAATGCGTTCGTGTCTGCCAAACGGCGGATCGGCGCCGAGGGCGAGGGCCTCCAGATTGCGTTCAGCGCACTGGATTCCGGGCGCCTGGGCATCGCCGCGGTGGCCGTCGGGCTGGCGCAGGCCGCACTCGACGAGGCGGTTTCCTACTCCCAACAACGGACGACTTTCGGCCGCAAGATCGTCGATCATCAAGGCCTGGCGTTCCTGCTGGCCGACATGGCAGCCGCGGTCGACTCTGCGCGCGCCACGTACCTGGACGCGGCGCGCCGCCGTGACGCCGGACTGCCCTACTCGCGCAACGCCTCGGTGGCAAAGCTCATTGCCACCGACGCCGCAATGAAGGTCACCACCGACGCCGTGCAGGTTTTCGGCGGCTATGGCTACACCAGGGATTACCGTGTCGAGCGCTACATGCGCGAAGCCAAAATCACCCAGATCTTCGAAGGCACCAACCAGATTCAGCGGCTGGTCATTGGTCGATCGTTGGTCGGATCATGACAGTCGAGATCGGTTCAACTGACGGCGCCTACGAGCGCCCCCAGTTGCGATTGGCGCCCAGCCCAACCGCCGAGTCGCATGCGTTCTGGGCCGGAGGGCGCAACGGCGAGTTGCTGATCACCCGCTGCCATGGTTGCGGCCACTTCTTTCACCCGCCGGGGCCGGCCTGCTGGCGTTGCCGAAGCACAGACGTTGCACCGGAGCCCGTCTCCGGACGGGCAGCCGTCGCGGCGTATACCGTCAACCGCCAGAGCTGGATTCCGGGTTTCGATCCGCCATACATCGTGGCGATGGTCGAGCTTGCCGAGGAGCCCGATACACGGCTGATTTCGAACGTGGTCGACGTTGCCCCGGACGAGATCAGCGTCGGGATGGCCGTCGAAGTTTTTTTCGAAGACTGGACCGCGTTGTCGGGCGAGGAAGAAAGCCGGGTGTGGTTGCCGTTGTTTCGGCCGGTCAAAAACTGATCACGTCCCTGGGCCAGATGCTGCTAATGTGACAGTCAACTGTCAAACCGTCGATGAGGACGTGAGATGACCAGCCAAGCCTTGCCCGTCACGCTGCGCTCGCCCGCGGACCTGACACCAGCCGTTCTGACCTCGCTGCTGCGTCGCCACCGGCCCGCGGTGACGGTCACCGACGTGCGGGTCCGGACCACCTGGCAAGGGACCACCTCACACATCCACCTCGACGTGGACTACGCCGATGACGACACCGGCTTACCTTCAAAGCTTTTCGTCAAGACACAACTTGGCACGGTGCACGATCTTCCCGCCGCGGTCGACGAGTCGCTATCGGAGGGCGGCGGCGGGACGGTTATGTTGGATGACGAGACGAAGTTCTATCGCAATCTTCGTGACGACCTCGACGTCGAGACCATGACGACCTACTTCGCTGAACATCTCGACGGACCGTCCCAGTTCCTGGTGATCGGCGAAGACATCACGATGCGCGGAGCACGGGTGCCCGACGCGGAGGCCGGTCTGCCCGTCGAGCAGGTCGACGAGCTGCTGGCGACGTTGAGCCGTGTGCACGCCCCGTTCTGGGCGAATCCGAGGCTCGATGGGCGCGGCGACCTGGCGTGGCTGCAGCATCCCGTCACCGGAGGGTTCGCAGAATTCCTGCGCACCAATGGATTCGCGATTATCCGTGCGTTCATCGACATTCCCTATAAGCGGGAGCTTCTCAACGCAACCGGCGCCGACATGGACAGTATGGAGGCAGCGTTCTGGACCCTGCAGGATCGCGTGGCTCACGATCCGATCACGCTGTTGCACGGGGACCCGCACCCGCGCAACACATATGTTCTCCCCGACGGCCGAGTGGGGCTACTGGACTGGCAGTTGGTGCGGCGGGGCTCGTGGTCCCACGACGTCGGATACGCATTGATCGGCGCGCTGCCGCCTGCTTCGCGTCGCGAGCACGAGCGTGAACTGCTCGACAACTACCACGGGCGACTGCTCGATGCCGGTGTCTCATCCGTGCCGGATCGCGAGCAGATGTGGACCGCCTATCGGCAGAGTCCGGCGTGGGGGTTTTGCATGTGGGCCATTACGCCCGATCAGATGTATTCCGTCGAGATCGTGCGTGCTGTGCTTGGCCGCTTCGCCGAGGCCTATTCGGACCTCGACACCGGTAAGTTGCTGAGCTGAGGAACGGCACCGTTTCCGAGAAGTCGGTCGGACGCCGCGAACCAGGTCGATGAGGCACGAGTAGGGTTGGCGCACAACATCGGTGGGCCGGCCGAGCGCTCACCGGCGTAGTGGTGCAGGACGTTCGGCTCGCGCCATCCTTCGGGCTGGGGCTATTGGTTATTCCAGACCGTCTCCGGTCTGGCCTGCAGCAGATGAACCTCACCGGAGGCATCCACGGCCCACTCGACGTCCACGGCGTACCCGGCGTTCTGCTCAATTTGTAGGGCGAGGCGCGCAACCCGTAGCAGCGTGTCGTCATCGAGGCTGGGTGCGTCGCCCTCGCCGGGGGCGAGATCGACAATCCTGACCGCCCCGGACTCGTACCGATGGGCGCGAGTCTGGCGCGCAATCTCCCGCCTGCGCACGCATAAGGCGGCCTTATCGACCCAGGCGCTGTCGGTTTCCACATCGCCGTTGACCACGCCTTCACCCAGGCCGAGGGCTGACGCGATATAGATCTGGTCACGGTCTCCCGTCACCGGCTCCAACGTCATCGTCACCCCCGCCGCCACGGCCGGCACCATTTGCTGAACAACCACCGCCATCGCGACATCATCGGAAGCCACGTTGAACCGCCGGCGATACCCGATCGCCCGCGTTGTATACAGACTTGCCCAACAACGGACAACGGCATCAAGCAGCGCGGGCTCACCCTCGATCCACAGATAGGTATCTTGCTGACCGGCAAACGACGCCTCGGCCGTGTCCTCGGCGATCGCGCTTGACCGTACCGCCACTGGTCCGCCACCGATCTGGGCGTAAGCCTCCACAACCTGGACAGCGAGGCGCTCCGGGAGGGCGACTTGATCGAATAACGCGGTGATTGCCGCCGACCGGTCCCGGTCGGTACCCGTTGTCGTCAGTAGTTCGGCGATGCGTGGCGCCACTCCAGCGGCGGCAACGGCCTCGCGGTAGGCGCTCACGGTGATTACAAACCCTGGGGGAACCGACAGACCTTGTTTGGTCAGCGCCCCAAGGCCTATCGCCTTGCCGCCTACCTCGGCCCCTAGCTCCGAACTACACCGATGCAGCGGAACGACATGCATCGCCATGTGTTCCGCCCGGTGCGTACCTTCTGCCAAACCCCGGTTGTTAACCGTGCCGGCGGGCTTTTGACCAGTTGTCATAGTGGTCGCCTACCTCTACTTGATGACGAATTCAGGTATGCGATAACCGCTGTCACCGAGGTCGACGATGCGCATCTGCACCGGTTGCCCGATTCGGACATCGGCTGGATCCGCATCGATGACCGCATTGATCCGCAGACCCGGCTGCTCCACGAGTTCGACGAGCCCGACGACGTAAGGGGGCACGCGTCCGGGAACGAGCGCCTGGCGCACCACAATGTAGCTGAAGATCGTGCCGTCGCCGCTGACTTCCTCGAAGTGTACGGGGCCACCGGTGTAGCGGCTCCGTTCCAACGGCGGGTGGATCCACTTGCCGGTGTCGTCGCAGCGACACAGCATCAACTTGCCGGCCTTCAGACCCTCCCAGTAAGGCGCCGTATCGGGGTCAGGCACTGGAACCGGTGCCGCCAGTGCAGGATTCGTCACGGATGCTCCCTGCTGTAGATGTTCGCACCGCCGAAAGGCCCGCCGCCCGCGGTCACTAATGCCAGTTGGGCGTCGTCGACCTGCCGCACGCCAGCTGCGTGCCGCAATTGAAGCGCTGCCTCGTAGTGGTGGTTGAGGCCGTGGATATAGCCTTCGGACAACAGCCCACCGTGCGGGTTGACCACTACGTCACCACCGTAGGTGGCGCGTCCGGTCGAAAAGAATTTACCCACTTCGCCTTTTTCGCAGAAGCCGAATCCCTCCATGGTGGCCATCACGGTGTAGGTGAAGCAGTCGTACATGCACGCCACGTCCATGTCGAAGGGACTCAGGCCTGTCTTCTCCCAGATCTTCGGTCCCGCTGTGCGCGAGTACATCTCGGTGGGGTCGTCCCATTCGGTCCAGCCGGAGCCTCCCTGCGAGTTCGACGACCCGACGAGCCACATCGGGGGTTGCTTCGCGTCGCGGGCGATGTCTTCGCCGGCGATCAGCACAGCTACCGCGCCGTCGACCTCCGATGTGCAATCCAGTACCCGGAACGGCTCGTTGATCCAGCGCGCGGCCAGATAGTCATCCATAGTGAGGGGTTCGCGACGCAGCGCGTGCTCGTTGGGTCCCGCGTGGTTGCGTTGGGTGATTGCGATGTGGCCTAAATCCTCGCTCGTTGAACCGAATTCATGTTGGTGACGCCGGGCCCACATCGCGAACCACTGCGGCGGCACCATGAATCCGGAGGCCGTGTCGAACTGGTCGTGGTGCTGCACCTGCATCGGCCCCTCGACGTGACCGAACCGGTAACCCGAGCGACCGTTGAGCGACCGGTAGACCAGCACGGCCTTGCACATGCCGGCCTCAATCACCGCAGCGGCGGTGGCGATTTGGTCGGCCACCAGGTTGCCGCCACCGTACATGGCATTGGCCCAAGCTAGTTCGTCGATACCCAACGCCCACCCGACAAAGATCGGCTGCTCAGAGTCATTGGCCATGAAAGTGCAGATACCGTCGATATCGGTCGGCTTTAGTCCGGCATCGGCGATGGCGTCGCGGCAGGCGGCCACGGCCATGGCGCGGGTCGTGCGGCCGGAGTTGCGGGAATACTCGGTACGGCCGATCCCGACGACGGCACAGGTCATCTGGCTCTCCAATCTACTTGGGCGCCGGATCGCGCGGCAGGCCCAGAATGCGCTCGGCGATCAGGTTTCTGACGATCTCCGACGTGCCGCCTGCGATCGTCAGGCACCGGCTGAACAGATAATCGTGCACAACCTGTTGTTCCTCGCCGACCAAGATGGCGCGGCCCGCGAGACGCAGTCCCAACTCGGCCACGCGCTGGGCGTGCTCGGCCCCGAACAGCTTGGCGATGTTGCCTTCGATTCCGGGTCCGGCGTCGAAGACTGCCCGCGCCGCCTGCCGCAGATTCAGGGTGGCCAAGGTATACGACTCGATCAGCAGTGCACCGACCTCGCGCGCGACACTACTGTCGTCGGGCCGGTGCCGTGCCAGCAGATCGATCAAAGTGTCGGCGGTCATGGTGACCGAGCCTCCGCCGATGGACACCCGCTCGTTGCCGAAGGCCGCCATCGCCACGCTCCAGCCGTCGTTGACGGCGCCGACCACATCACGATCGGGCACGAAGACGTCGTCGAAAAACACCTCGTTGAACAGCGTCTCGCCGGTGATCTCGGTGAGTGGGCGAATCCGCACCGCCGGGTCGGCGAGGTCAATGATCATCGCCGTAATGCCTTTGTGCTTGCGCACGTTCGGATCGGTGCGCACAGTGGCCAGTCCGCGCTGGCAGTTCACCGCGTCGCTGGTCCATACCTTCTGACCGCTGACCACCCAGCCGTCGTCGACGCGCCTGGCCTTCGTGGCTACCGCCGCCGCATCGGAGCCGGCGCCAGGTTCGCTAAACAGCTGGCACCACCGCAACTCGCCCTCGAGGCTCGGCCAGATCAATCGCTCGATCTGTTCGCTGCTGCCGTGCTGGAGCAGCGTCGGCACCACCCATTCACCCAGTCCGAGGCTCGGCTTGTCCAAACCGCCCAAGGCGTCCTCGATGATCAACTGCTCGACGCTGTCTGCACCACGCCCGTACGGGATGGGCCAATGCGGTTGCAGGTAACCGCTGCGCGCCCAGAGCCTTTGGCGATCGTCGGCGTCGGACGCCTCGAGTTCAGAGCGGAAATCCAGTGCGGCCTGGCGATACTGCTCGGCGCCCTGGGGTAGGTCCACCGAGTGCCGCCGACGCATTCCGCTGCCTTGCAGCGCGATAACCTTGTCCCGCAAAGCATCCTGGTCACCAACGAAGGCCTGCAACACGGTGGCCCGCCTGATGTAGAGGTGGGCGTCGTGCTCCCAGGTGTAGCCGATGCCGCCGTGCACCTGCACGTTCTGCAACGCCACCCGCTGATAGGCGGTCAGCGCATGCCCGGCTGCCATCGTCGCGGCCAGCTCAGCCTCCGCGCCAACGGCGCGGGCGGCGTCCCAGGTAGCCGCGACGGCCAGCTCGGTATCCACCAGCATGTTCGCGCAGTGGTGTTTGACCGCCTGAAAAGAGCCAATAGGCCTGCCGAATTGTTCGCGGCCGGCGGCGTAGGCCGTCGCCATCTCGGTACACGCACCCAGCCCGCCAACGGCTTCGGCCGCGGCCAGCAGCCGAAGAATGCGCACCGCTGCCCCGGCGGCGGCCGGGAAGACGTCGGCGACCTGCACGGAGCTCAGGCTGACCACGACAACCGGTGCAAGTAGCCGGTCCACCGAGTCGACGCATCGTGTACTGACGCCGTCACCGGCCTGCACCAGAACGAGGTCGTCACCCGCGGGCAGCAGGAACAGGTCTGCGCCCGCCTCGGCCAGTGCCGGCGCCCCGGTGGCCGAGACCTGCGAATCGTGAACAACAACATCGCCTTTGGTGCCAATGCCCGCGATCACGTCACCAGACACCAGCCGCGGTAACCACCGCTCTCGCTGCCCGTCGGTCCCTACTTCGGCGATCACCGCGGACACTGCGACGGTGGGCAGAAACGGTCCTCCCAGCGCGGCGCGACCGAGCTGCTCGAGCACAATCGTCAATTCAGGCAGTCCGTAACCCTGACCGTCGAACCGTTCGTCGATGTGCAGGCCAAGCCACCCGGTGGAGACCATCTCTTTCCAGAGTCCGTCGGTAGACCACCACCGACCGCCTTTGTCACGGTCGAGCAGGATCCGGCGTGCACTCACGGTGCCGGCGCGCCCGGCCACCATCGCGCCCGCCACGTCGGCGAGCGCGCGATGCTCCTCGGTTATCGCTAAGGGCATTGGCAGTTCTCCGTTATGTTCACCATGAGTTGCCAAACTGCTCGCGGTGGGTCACCGATGTCGCCGGGCGGCGGCGCGGTGGCGAGAGCTTGCGTGCGGGCGGGCCTACGTAGACCGCCGCCATTGGGATCAGGTTCTGGGGCAGTTGCAGCAGTTCGCGGACGCGATCGACACCGAAGGTGGTCAGGCCGGTAGTCAGACACGAGCCATAGCCGAGGTCGGCAGCGGCGAGCAGCATGTTCTGCACGGCCGGGTAGATCGATGACGGTGCGTAGACCTCGGGCACGCGATCGGTATCGGCGCACACCACCACCACGACCGGCGCCGCGGCGAAGCCGCCCTTGCTGAAACCGAATTCAAGGTCGGCGACCAATACCTTGTCCTCAACGCTATACCTGACGTAGTCGCCGCCGCCCGCGTTCCACGTCTCCGTCCACCAAGCCGCTAGCAGCGCACGGTTGCTCTCGTCGCGGACCACGATGAACGTCCAAGGCTGGGTGTTCTCCGCGCTCGGCGCATGTACCGCGGCCGCCAGCATCTGCTCGACATCGGAGTCAGGTACCTTGCCGTCCGGATCGAAACGCCGACACGCACGCTGGGCGTGGATGCCCGCGAGCAACTCGCCCACTAGCGCTCCGCCAGTACACGTTCGCCGCGCGGCGCCCATCCGGTGAGGGAAACAGTGGTCAGATCGAGCCACTCCCCCAATGACAGCGTGCCGGCCATCACGCGCTTGAGGAACTGCGCCATGACGATCTCGGGGTCGTCGTCCAACTCGTAGATCACCATGTAACGGTGCGTCGGCGGCGGTAACTGAGCTGGCAGGTCCTCATCGTTGGGCACCTTCAGTTCGGTGATGTCGTAGCGTTGCGCCGCAACGACTCCGGGAACATCGAGAACCTCGGGCACATGCTGGGCGTCGTACCACTTGTTGAAGGCGTCATCTTCGCCTTCGATCGGGTTGGTAAGAGCTATAAACAGGTTCGAAGCCACGCCACACGCCTTTCTCGACGTCCAGGGTCCTTTGCCACATTATGACAGTCGACTGTCATAGTCAACGACGCGGCGGTGCGGTGCGACTCGACCTCTCGAGGTAGGCGTAGCCGGTCTCCCCGCCCCACGTCAGCTCGGCCCAGCTGACGGTGTAGGCCCGCGCCGGATCCACCAGCCCGTAGGGCAGGCCCTCGGCCATCGACAGCCACAGCGACGAGCAGATGGTGCCCGTGATCGGTTGACCGTCGAGCTTGCAGTTAAATTGCTCACCGTCGCGCTGCAACATCGCCGGTGGCGGGATCTCCTCCAGTTCCACGTGTCGCAGTGAGCCGTGGGTTACCGCGTAAGCACCCTGCAGCGTGGTACGCCCATCTCGGGCCCAGTACCTGCAGAAACCGAATGCGCGGCCGCTGGGCATGGCTCCCCCGGCGATGACGTGGCCGCCCCAGTCGGTGAGGGTGTCGGCACCGCGTGGTCCACGCGAATGATCGCGCCAGCCGCCACCATCGAACAGGAACGTCTCCGATCCTACGGTGACCTCGCCGACGACACGGGTGAGCTGCTCGTAGTGTTCTCTGGCCCAGCTCTGTTCGGCCATTCCCGCGCCCGACTCGGTCAGCGGACTGGCCTCGGCGTCCCACACCGGGGTCACACCGTGCACCTCCAGATCTAGCCGGACGTGGGTCTTAGGCCCGTCGGACAACGGAGCGCTGCGCATCGCGTCATAGGTAGACCGCAGACAGAATCCGTCAAAAGTGATGCGCCACTTGACGAACGGCTCTTCACAGCGGAAGGCCAGGCTGGCTCCTGCGGGCCGACGCTCGGGCACAGTGCGGTGATACGCCCACATGGACAAGACTCCCTGGTCCGCGGGCAGCGCGATGAGGACACGGTCCTCCCACATCTCCCACATGTCGGCGACGGTGCCCAGATGCAGCCACATGCCGACGTCGTGCACAGGGTCGTAGGGCGTGAACAGCAGATTTTCGGTCCAGCAAGACACCGGCGGGCAAGTGGTCACGACTTGCTCCTTGGCCACGGGCAGACCCGAGGAGAGCGCGCCCGGCTCGACGCTCACTTCTCCACCATGGCCCGAGACCGGACCAGCACCACGATCTCACCGGTGGTCCCGTCCACCCTCACGACGTCGCCGCTGCGTAATGCCCTGGTGCCGTTCCCCGTTCCGACCACGCACGTGATACCGAGCTCGCGCGCGACGATCGCCCCGTGACTGGCGGGACTGCCCATGTCGGTTACCAGGGCACCCGCAAGCGAGACCAAGGCGGTCCAGCCAGGGTCGACGAACTTGCAAACCAGTACCTCGCCGTCGTCGAGGGTGTCGTGAGATTCCGCATCGACCACCACCCTTACGGTGCCTTCGAAGACCCCTGGGCCTGCGGGTGTTCCGTGAACGACGGCATCCGCTGGAGGCGGTTCGCACGACATCTCGATAGCCTCGGGCATCCCGGTGAAAACCGACGGCACCTCAAGGCGCCGGTACTCCTCGCGCCGGCTTCGACGAAACTCCACCAAATCGCGCACGTTCGCAGGAAGCGGAGCCAGCAGTTCATCCACAGTCAGGTAACAGGCGTCGTCAATCCGATCCAGCGTCCCGGCATCGACCAACTCAGCACCGAACCCGCCGGCGGCCGCGCGGCATCCATCAACGGCGGTCAGGAATGAGGCCTTGGTCAGTTCCACGGCTCGCACCTGTGCCCCAGTCAATGCCAGCAGCCGGCGCACCAATAGGCGTCTCGCCGGGGGAAGCGTTGAGAGCAAATCGGTCTCGGCGTGCCGGCGCGTCGATGCTGCACGTTCTGCGCGCACCGCCGGGCGGTCGGCCTCGGGCCTGCCGCTGTGGGCGGCGGCAGCACGCAGGACCGCTTCTGGGTCCTCCCGCCATGAATGCCCGATCACATTGCCCTCATTGGGGCCATGGAACCCGTGCCGAGAAAGAAACTCGTCCACCGTAATCCGTCGGTGCCCCAACGACCACACGTCATCGGCCAATTCGGTTTCGATCACGCCGCCGTACCCGGCCAACAGTGCGGGCACCAGATCACCACGACCCGCCTTGACGGCGATCGATTCGACCTGTGCGCGACACACATTGAGGATCAGCCGGGTGCGGACATGTACCCGCATCGCCGCACTGAACCGGTGCGACGAATCAGTCAGCAGAGTCCGCGGATCGGGCCATCGTCCATTTAGCACGGTTGCCCGCCACCAGTTCATCTGGCGTTGGTGCAAACGGACCGGAGCAGACCGCTCTCGCACCTGCACCAACGGCGCCTTGACGACGACTGCCGGCAACCGGCGGGGGTCGCTACGGGTCGGAGCCGCATCGGGCCGCACTGCGCCCAACAAGTCGCGTTCGAAGTCGTCACCGGTCATTCCGGGCAGCAATCCGGCGAGTTCGCGGGCGCGATCGACGTTCATCGCTTGTCTGCCAAAGAAGCAGGCGGTGCTCCACTGATTCGGGTCGTCGGGTACCCGAAGTGCCGATGACCCCAGCACGCCGAAGTCGTAGAGGCCGCCGCGGGAAGCGAATTCGACACCGGTCCCCCACAGTGACCAGCACAGCGGGGAGAGGATATCGGGCGTCGCTTCGCCAACGTTCGTCAGAGTCCAGAGGCGATCAGGTTCGCTCCTGCCCCGGATCGGATCGGTTAAGGGCACCGCGGGGCCGGTATGCATGGTTCTCCTGCTCGCATATCTTGACAGTAGGCTGTCGTATCCGCATACGAGTATCGCATCAGACTAGCTGCTGTGTCAGCAGATTTGAATCTACGGACGCGGCAGCCCCGTGCTTGACGGGCGACAGTAGACTGTCATAATGAGCGAGTCGCTCGGCCTGGCGTCGGATCATTCAGTCAACGCTCCGCCAACGGGCATGAAATCGGAAGGTGCCAGATGAGATTCGCCGTGTACCTACCCAACTGCATGCATGTCGCAGCGATCACGCAGCCGTGGGAACACCAGCTCACCGGCGCTGATATCGCGCGAGCTGCCCAACGCGCCGAGCAGCTGGGCTATTCGATGGTGTTCCTGCCCGAACACTTCCTCACCCCGACGGGTCATGTGGAGTTGTCCGGGGACCACTACTTTGACGCCACCACTGCCCAGGCCTTCGTCGCGGGCGCAACTTCGACGATCACCATTGGGTCGATGGTCACGATTTTGCCGTTGCACAACCCGATCATCGCCGCGAAACAGATCGCAACGTTCGATTGGCTCAGTGGCGGTCGGGCCCAGACCACTGTCGGTGTCGGTTGGCTCAAGGAGGAGTATGACGCGATCGGCGTTCCCTTCTCCCAGCGTGGCCGTATAGCGGACGAGTGTCTTGAGGCGATGTTCGAGTTGTGGCACAGCGATTCGCCAAGCTTCGACGGCGACTTCGTCAAGTTCGACGACATCGCATTCGGGCCCAAACCAATCTCCAAACCCCACCCGACAGTGTGGATGGGTGGGGACGCCGACGCGGTGCTGCGCCGCGCGGCTCGGTTCGGCAACGGCTGGGCGCCATGGCTGACCAAGCCCGACGAACTGCCCGCCAAGATGGACTACCTACGCTCGCAGCCCGGGTTCGACGACCGGCCGTTCTCCCTGTTCTACAGCCTTGCGGTGCTGTCGATCGGTCAGGAGCACGCCGTCGTCGACGACCCCAATGCCCATTTTGGCCAGAGCGCCCAGCAGGTCATCGACAACTGCAACATGCTGGCCGAGCGTGGCGTGACGGACACCTGGGTCAACCCGCCCGCGTTGGACGGGTTGAATGCCTACCTCGACCACATGCAGTGGGTGGCTGAGGAAATCATCCCGAAGGTCGGATGAGGCTTCGCGCCACGACCGTCAGATTTACTGACCCCGCGATGACGGCTTGATGTTCAGCGGAACCGATTGCAGCGACATCGTCCCAGTCGGCCACGGCATCTGTGGCGGCTTGCCTTGAGCCAGAGTGTATTCGGGTATGCGGGAGTGCCATTCCTCGAGGATGAGTCGGAGTTCGAGACGCGCCAGATGCGAACCCAGACACCGGTGCGGTCCACGTCCGAACGCGAAGTGCACAACCTTGCTGTCGAGATGAACCTCATCGGCTTCCTGATACCGCCGCGGATCACGATCGGCGCTGCCATAACTGAGCATGACCGTGGTGTCCTTCGGCACGACCCTGCCCGCCACCTCGACCTCCTCGGTGGTGACACGTGGTGCGAAAGGAACAGGTCCGTCGACGCGCAACATATCCTCGATGAACGCGGGAATGAGCCCGAAGTCGTTCGCGATACGGCGGCGCATCTTGGTGTCGGCCGCGAGCCTGGCCAGAGAAAACCCCACCGCAGAGGTGACGGTGTCGAGCCCGGCCAGCACGAACATGAAACAGAGGCCGAGGATCTCGTTGTCGGACATGCCACCCTCGTCGGTGTCTTGTATCAGCTGGGTGAGCATGTCGTCGCCGGTCGAATCGGCGCGCCGCTCGGCGATGTGCTCGGTTAGATAGGTGAACAGTTCCAGCGCGTGAGCCATCACCTCCGGGGTCGCCTCGGTGCTACTCGGATCGGTGAATTGCAGAATCGCATCCTTCCACTGCACCAGCCGGTCGCGGTCCGCCATGGGTAGCCCGAACAGCGTCAAAAACACCTGGGAAGGAAACGGTGTGGCGAGATCGGGCACCACATCGCACTCGCCGCGCGCGACGATGGCGTCAATCAACTCCCCGGCCTGCCTGCGTAATTCGGACTCACGCTCAGCCATCTTCTTGGGGCTGAAGAACGGATCAAGCATTCGGCGGAACCGGGTGTGATCCGGCGGATCTATCGCGATCGGTACCAGCGGGACCGGGCTTCCCAGGCGGTCGAAAGCTTTTGCCGATGAGAAGATCTCAGGTCGCTTGGCCGCGAACTCGACGGCCTCGGCGCTGGTGAGCACGACCTCTTCGCCAGAACTCACCGCCTCGCCGGCCTCCCGCAGTTCCCGCCACGCGCGCGTGCGGTCCTCCGTGAAGGGCAGATCGTTGATGTTCAGCGTTCCGGTGATGCCGAGCTCGGTCATTGAGACCAGGTCCTCTCTGCCCGCGCCGGTTAGCGCTCAAATTTCACTATGACAGTGCACTGTCATATATTGGAAGTATCGTTGGTATCACAACGAGTGTCAACGATGTGCCGGCACCCAGAGTCGTTGTACTGTCGAGACACCCAGACTTGAAAGGGGATGGCGGATGGCCCGGGGCGATCGATCACCGCGGGACGCGCATGCGGACCGGATCCGCAATGCTCTGCTGAATTCGGCCCTGAACCTGTTCAGCACCAACGGTTACGACGAGACCACCACGGACCAGATCGCCGAGAGCGTGGGCGTTTCGCCGAGAACCTTCTTCCGCTACTTCCCGACCAAGGAGTCGGTGCTTTTCTTCGGCGAGTACGACTTCATCGACGCCGTGAGCGGTGTCTACCTCGCTCAACCGGACAAGGTGTCAGATTTCGAGGCGTTGGCGAATTCCTTCGCGTTGCTGGCGCCCGGCCTCAAGCGCATCCGTAAAAGGATCGGTCAGTACCACGACGCTGTCGCGTCGTCGCTCGTGCTGCTAGGCCGCGAGCGGAAAAACCATGAGGCCAACGCCGAGACCGTCGCCAAGGTGATCGCCGAGCGACGCCGATTGCCGGCACCCGACACCGAATGCCGGCTCTTGGCGGCCGTCGGCATGCTGCTGGTCGAGCGGGCCCTCAACCAGTGGTTGTCGACACCGGGCCGCTCGCTCGAGGACCTGATCCGCCAGGAGTTCGCCGCTCTGCCCGCGGTGCTGAAGTAGCGCGACCTAGCGATCGCCGAAACGGGTGCCGTCGGGACAGTGTCGAGGTGTGCCTGGTCCGCAAAACTGCGTGCGCAGATAGCTGGGGTAGGTCTGGGTAGGCCCGGCGTAGAAGCCGGCGAGGTTCACCGGCACGTCGTACACACCTATTGCCACCGCGTGCAGAAACCCGGTCACCGCGAGCGCCCTCAGCAGTCCTCTGACCCGTGGTCCGGCCCACCGCAGCGTCTCCACACCCGCCTCCACCCGGACCTGGCCGGCGCGGTTGCGAAAGAACATCAGCGCTCCGCTGGAGCTGAGCACCAGCGACCACAGGAGGGGTCCGTAGAGCGGTATCTGCATCGTCTGACCCGCCCAGAGCGTGACGCCGGGAATCGACGCCGGATAGCCGAGCAGGCCGTGGCGCACCGCAAAGATCTCGAGCGGAAACTCGATGACGTACACCGCAAGCCAACCGGTGCAGAACGTGCGGACGGGCCCCAGCATCGGCCACCGGTGCCGCGCTCGCCCCATGGTCCATCGGGCGATCGAGCCCATAGCCAGCGGCATCCAGATGTAGATCATTCCGATCATCAGCACCGGCTCGGCCATCAATCGACCGTCCGGGCTGAGCCAGCCGGGGATGTTTTGCGTCCAGTTACCGAAGTTGACCAGGCCGGCGTTGTAGAACAGCACCGGCTGAAACCAGTTGATCAGGGGGTCGTGCCACCATGCGATCGCCGATCCGATCACGATGGCGGCTTCGACGCAGAGTTGACGTTCGCGCAGGCTTTTGCGGACGACGTAGCCGATGGCGACCAGAGCGAGTAGCGGGCAGACAATCTGGAAGACCGCGATCGCGACCTGGGTGCCGCCCGGGATCGGATCAGGACCCGGACCCACCGGTAATGCGTTCCCCGCGATGATCCATGACGCGTAGACGTAGGCGGCAACGACGACGCACACGGCGCCGACACTCGACCAGAACAGCACTGGCCGAATCGTCTTGATCTGCGGGGGCTCGACGGCCGATGGCTCTGTCCGGCTAGAGGACTTCAGATCCGTCACTTGGTAGCTCCTTCGGCACGTCCTAACCAAAGATGACAGTTCACTGTCATAGAGTCAACGTCCGGCATCGAGCCGGGCTGCTAACGGTACAGCCGGTTTATCAGCGCGGCGGTGTCGAGATCCTCGACGGCCGTGCAGGCCCGCCGGAAGGCAGCGACGGAATTCTGCTGTGCCTGCAGACCCGGCCAATTGATCGTCATCGCTGTCGCATCCCAGGCTTCGGCGGCGAAAAGGCGGTACAAGTCGAACGCGGTGTCGAAGGCCGGTACGTCCTTCACTCCGTAAGCACGCAGACCCTGCAGGTATCGCTCGATGAGATCGCGCTCCGCAGCGCGACGCATCTCCGGCTCCAGCCCGGTGGTCATCCAGTAGGACACCTCCCGCAGTCCCGGCCCCCGCCAAACCACTTGCCAGTCAAGAAGTCCGGACCGTCCGTCAGCCCAAGCGAAGGTGTTGCCCAGATGCGAGTCGCCGTGCAAGAGGGTCAACGGCCCCGA
This sequence comes from Mycobacterium paraintracellulare, assembly GCF_000276825.1. Lineage (NCBI taxonomy): Bacteria > Bacillati > Actinomycetota > Actinomycetes > Mycobacteriales > Mycobacteriaceae > Mycobacterium > Mycobacterium paraintracellulare. The sequence continues at coordinate 2,969,622 of NC_016948.1, forward strand.
CTCGAACTCCCGGTAATAGGCATCGGCATGCGTGTCGAGAGCCGCCGCGACAGCCCGCACGGCAGGCGTTACCTCGGGACGCTCCCGGCGAAGTGCCCCGCGGCGGCCTCGCGAGTAGAACATCTTCAACACGCCGTATCCCGGCCGGGTGCTCCACGTTCGAACCCACGACAGATCCCCTACCAACCGCGGGCTCTCCCAAAATCGGGCATGCAAAGTCGCAAAGACGTCGATCAGTCCCTGCGCGTGGCCGATGTCGCACCTGTCGGCCAATGCGTACGGCCGACCGCCGGCGCCAACGATATCCTCGAGAACGATCAGGAATCGCGCTCCGACCCCCGCACGCGCATACCAGGAGCGCGGGGTGACTCCGGCGAGTTCGTCGGCGGCCTCGTTGTAGAAGCGTGCCTCGTTGACGGCCATCCCCAATGCCGCCACCATCGTGCGGTTCTTTGCAGACAGCGGGGTGCTCTTGAGAAACAGACGGTCGGGCAGTCCCGCTGTCCGACCCGAGTCGTTCCATTCAACCGCCAGGCGCCGACGGTCTGTCGTACCCGTTGTGCCGTCCAGCGGTGAAATCCGCTGCGCCACAGCACCCGGCGTCGTACTCGCCAGGTGCCTCGTCAACCATTCGGCCGTGACATCCGCCGCTGACGACGGGCCGGATCCGGGCAGCGTCGGCAAGACTGCGGCGACAAGCTCGCCCGCCGCGGTGAGATTCGCTGCCGCCGCGCTGGCACGATGCCGCAGCGTTCGAGTCGTCACGGAGCGGCACCCCCATTGCAGATTCAGGTGACAAACAACATGTAGTGAACTAGGTTACACATGTACCAAAAACGTGTTGGACTCCGCTCCAACACTTGCTCGTTGAGAGGCAACGATGCTGTCAGCCGCTTCGGATCTGGCACCACCCGCGACCGTCGAACCATCCGGCGTGTGGTTCTTCAACTGGGTCATCCCCATCGTCGGGAGCATCTTCATCGTGCTGGCAATAGCCGACGCGATTCGTCGCCGACGCCTGACCTGGGGGTTCCTGTTCCTCTTCAACAGCCTTGCGGTGTATTGGATGGAGACCATCGGCGACTGGGGCCAGATGCTCTTCTACAGTCCGTTGTTTGCACAACACCACGTGCTCGAGTGGCTGCCTGTCAAGACCCCACACGATCCGCTATTCATGCCGTTCGCCTACGCGGTGTACTGGGGCGTGCATGCGCTGCTGGTGCTGTGGCTCAGCCAATGGGTTTCCATCCGGTTCGGTTGGAGCATGCTCAAATCGATGGTGATACTTGCTATTCCGGTCAACTACGTCTGGGACTTCGTCGTCGAGGGCACGGCGACGGCGATGGGCTGGTGGACGTATGACCCCGGCATCGGGCCCGTGCTCCAATGGGGCAACGGCGGGCGCATCACATTGCTCTGGACGATCGGCATCATGTGTGTGTGGCCCAACTTGATCGCCTACTGGGCCGGCAAACCGCCGATACGTGGCCTCAACCACTTCGAGCGATTCTGCCGATTGGATCGATTCACCATGCCGAAGGTCATTCCGCCTCCTCCCGGCGACACCGTCGCTGCCGGCTCGGTCGCCGTGGCCACCAAGCAGGTGCAACCGACCAAGCAGCATGAGTTCGACGCGTGGCTGAACTACGAGGTCACCATTCCGCGCTGGCGCTTCGAATTCCTGCGGCTCGGTGCCTGGTTCATCGTCTTCCAGGTCAGCTTCTTTGTGTTCCTTGTCGTTCCGCTCCTGGTGATGCGCGCGGCTACCGGCGCCGACAGCCCCTACGTTCCGTGATTTGAAGGGACCTCGATGTGAAAGAGCTGCCGGCGGAATTCTTCCTTCCGCCACAGAGCAACGCCGCCCTGTGGCGCGAGACCGTCAAACTGGTCGGAGGATCCTTAACTTTTCTCGTCGTTCTCGGCGTCATCGTTGCGCTCACTCAGGGCATCGTCATCGCGATGTGACGTCGCGGCAGGGGCCCGAACAGCTCCTGGGGCACACGATGGTGATCTGCGCCGCCTTGCCGACGAGCCTTAGTGCCCCTTACCGGCCAATCCGTTTGCTCCGCGGGTGACGACGAATACCTGTCACCACCGCGACCTCTGGGACGCGTCACCGAAGAAGAAAGTGAGGCGAAACGCTCAGAACTGCGCCATGCCCTGGTCGACCGACAAACGGGTGGCCGTTACGAAGCGCGACTCGTCAGAGGCCAGCCAACACACCGCGGCCGCAACGTCTTCCGGCTCGCAGGCCCACTGTGGAAGGAACGGCGTCCCCATGTTGTTGAGAGCGGGGTTGGTTTCGATCGCGGCAAACAGCGCGGCGATCATGTCCCCGCCCCCCATCGGCGTGTTGACCGGCCCGGGGTGCACGCTGTTGACCCTGATTTCGTGCTTGCCCAGCTCTGCGGCGAAGGCCCGGGCCATGCCTGTGACGGCATGCTTGCTGGCGGTGTAGTGCACCATGTAGGGCTGCACCTTCACCCCAGCATAGGAGCTGATCAGGATGATCGACCCGCCGCGGCCACCGTCGATGATCCGTTGCGCACCGGCCATCACGGTGTTCCACGTACCCGTCACATTGACGTCGATGATGTCGCGAAACGCTTCTGGGGTGATCTCGTTCCATGGCGACGGGATGCAGATCCCGGCGTTGGCCACGATGACGTCCAATCGCCCGTAGGCTTCGACGCCCTCGTTCACAGTGGTTCGTAGCGCGTCCAGATCGCGGATGTCCGTGGCGGTAGCCAAGATTCGGCTACCTTTCGCTTTGACCAACTCCACGGTCTCGGCGAGGTCGTCTGCGGTTGCCGATGGGTAACGCACTGATTCGGGCAACGGGCCGGCGAGGTCGACGGCGATGATGTCGGCCCCTTCTTCAGCCATCCGCACCGCGTGTGCGCGGCCCTGGCCCCTGGCGGCACCGGTGATGAATGCGACCTTGCCCGCGAGTCGACCCGTCATCAGGGTGTTGCTCCGGTCGCTGAGTCGACGGCGTCGAGCTCCAGCGGACCCTCCCGTACAGCGGTGCCCAGCAACCCGAGTTCCACGCCCGCCTCGGCGGCGGCCTCGCGGCATGCCGCGATGTCCTTGCGCAGGAACGGTCCGGCCAGCTCGGCGAACCGGTCCATCCCGCCGATGCGGTGGGCGTGGGCGGCCGCATGACTGTTGGCGCTACACACTCGCAGCGTGGACAACAGCACGTCGGAATCGACGCCCAGCTGGCCACCCAGTTGGGTTGCGGCTGCCAGGAGTTGGGCGTTGGCGGCGAACAACAGGTTGTTGATCAGCTTGAGCGCCAACGCGCTGCCCAGCACACCGGTCGGCACTACCGGGTCGGCGTAGGCGGCCAGGATCGGCGTCACGGCGGAGACCGCGTCCCCCGGTCCCCCGATCAGCACCGTCAACGTACCCGCGGCGATGTCGTCCGCGGTCCCGCTGACCGGGGCGTCGAGGATAATCGGCGCCGTGGGAGAACCGTCCGACAACGCCTCGAGCGTGGCCAGTGTGCCTGTCGTATGAGAGACGAACACCAAGCCCGGCTTCGCGTTGGCGATAAAACCGTCTGGCCCGACGCCGGTTTCGCGCAGCTGCGCGTCGGAGAACAGGCATGAGATGAGGAAGTCGCTGCCGCGCGCCAGGCCGGCCACCGAATCGGCGATCGCTGCACCCTTCGCCTCCAGTCGTTGGCGGGCCTCCTCGCGCCGGGCGTAGACCAGCACGTCGTGGCCGGCGCCGAGCAACCGCTCGACCATGGGTTCTCCGAGTTGTCCGGCGCCGAGGAATCCGACGGTATTGGTCATTGCTCTCCTCTAAGCGTCGGCGGATACGGCGCGGCGAGCGGCCACCGATCCTGGGGCGATCCACTGCGATGACGACGAACCCGGAGTCGCCAGGTGCTCGCCAAAGCTGTACCCGGGGTAGCCGTCGATGTCAATGTGCCAGTAGTGCTTGTCGTATGTACCCCCGGCGAGACAGAGCAGCACGCCACGCACGTCCGCAGGATGCTGAGGCAGAAACCGCCATGCCTCCTGAGTCAGTTCCTCATCGGACCCAACGCCTCTGGTGACGTCGAACGTCAACGAACGTCGCATGCACGCTAACCCGTCACATCTCGGCCGATCAGCTGTCGGGCTATCACCCACTGCAGCACTTCATTTGCGCCCTCGAAGATCTCGAGAATCTTCGCATCCCGGTAGAGCTCTTCGAGCCGGAACGTCTCACCCGTCTCCGACACCTTGCGAGCGAACCCATACCCGCCGTAGACCTGGATCGCGTCACGGGCCAGGTCGGCGGCCAGCCGGGTGGCGAACGACTTGGCCATCGACGCCTCAGGCTCGGCGTGACGCTCCCCGCTATCGACTCGCAGCGCCGCCTTTTGATACAAGTTTCGCGCGCACTCGAGCTCAGTGGCACGTTCGGCGAGCCGGTATTGCCAATGTTGCATCGCACCAAGGGGCTTGCCGAACACGTGGCGCGTGCGCATCCGCTCGACCGCCAGATCGAGGGCAGCCTGCGCGACGCCCACTCCAGCAGCGGCGATACCGATGCGGCCGTAGGTCAGCGTGGCAAGAGCGACCGACAATCCGTTGCCCGGCTCCCCCAGCACATTCGCGCGCGGGACGACGACTTGGTCGAAGACGATGTCCGCGGTGAGCTGGCCGCGGTGTCCCATCTTCAGGTCGGGCGTGCCGATTCTTATGCCGGGGCTGTTCTTCAGATCGATGGCGAGCATCGTCATGCCTCGCCCGCTGCGGCACAGCACCGCGACCCAGGCGGCCACTGGACTGTTGGTGATCCAGCGCTTTCGCCCGGTCACCACGAAGCCGTCGGAGGTCTCCTCGGCGACCGTCTGCATCGCCTCGACGGACAAATCGCTGCTGGCATCGGGTTCGGTTGTGGCGAAGGCGAAGACGAGGTCACCGCTGACGAGTCCAGGAACGAGCTTTGCCTGCAACTCGCTCGAGCCGAACGACAACGCCTTTGGCGCCAGGATGCACTGGCCGTCGTACACGCCCGCCATGCTGCTGCTGTGATAGGCGATCTCCTCGGTCGCCGTGCAGGTACCGAGCAAGGGGTACTGCAGGCCACGGCCGAATTTCGGGCCGAACGGGATCGCGAAGACGCCCTCGTCGGCAAGTCCGCGAAAAGCCTTCCATGGAAAGCTGTCCGCGGTCTCTTCGCGCTGGCCTATCTGAGCGGCGTGGGGTGCGACGGCCTTCTCGACGGCGAGTCGGACTTCTGCTCGCAGTTCGACGATTTCCGCGGGAAGCCCGATGTCGTGCCAGATCCTGTCCTGTGCGCGTGGCAGGCTCACGTCACTGCCACGTCAGGTTCAATGAATCCACGCCGAACACCTGTCCGCCGTGTTCGATGGGTTGCCCGGCGACTTCGTAGTCTGGAATGCGCTTGTGCCACTCCTGCAGAACCACCACCAGCTCCTGGCGGGCGAGGTGCGAACCCAGACACCGGTGCGGCCCACCGCCGAAGGACAGGTGACGCGTAACGCCGCGGTCGAGGTCAACCTTGCGGGCATCAGGGTAGGCCGCCTTGTCGCGTCCGGCGAAGGCAAGCGGGAACGCCGCCATGTCGCCGGCCTTAACAGGGCATCCATGAAAGTCCATGTCCTGCGTTGCCTTTCGGGCTGTTTGCACGATCGGATAGACCCGTAGCAGCTCCTCAACCGCCCTTGGGATGAGCTCGGGTTGGGCGACGATCCTGGCACGGTCGGCAGGATGGGTGGCCAAGTGCAGCATGGCGTAGGAGAGCTGATTGGACACCGTGTCGAGCCCGGCCATGAACAGCAGTAGCAGACAGTTCAGCAGCTCGAGGTCGTTGATCGGCTGGCCGTCGATGGTCCAGTCAATCGCCTTGCTGACGATGTCGTCAGCCTGCGGATCACGATCCTCCCGGCGCTGTTGAATCAGACCGGAGAAGTAGCCCATCACCTGCTGCATGCCCTCGAAACGGGCGGCGTTCACCTCCTCGCCTACGCCGCTCTGATGCAGAATTTTGTCTTCCCACGCCATGAACTGCTCGAGGTCCTCGACGGGCATGCCCATGATCGTCAGGAACACCGTGGACGGGAATACACGCGAGATCCGTTCGACGAAGTCGCATCTACCCTCGCCGACGACCTGCTCGATCAGTCCGGCGGCGAGGCTCTCCTGCGCATCGCGCAGGCCCTTGACGCGTCCGGGCGAGAAGTACTCTGCCAGCACATGACGCCACTTGGCGTGGTCGGGCGGATCGATCATGATAGGAATCCACTTGTAGGGCGGTTCCGGTTCGGTCGGCACGATGACGCTGCTGGACCAGAGCTCCGGGTGCTGGAGTCCATCCAGGATCACCGAGTTGTCTGTGAACACCCAGTACTCCGCCCCCGCCTCGCTGTTGCGAAAGACCGGGCCGCCCGCGTCCTGACACTCGTCCAGCCGCCGGAAGTGCGTCAGCGCGGGACTACCGGCCGTGTTCATCTCCAACTCTTTGACGGGACAGACTGCGCTGGGCTGACTCTCGATCATGTCGTCCTTCTGTGCTGCCGTGCTCGAGGGGACACCTGGTCCGTGGTGGGAACCCGTCGACGTGCCCTCCGCTGAGCGGTGTGGCAGCCAGCTGACTGCCAGATTCAACTGGGTGTCGCCGGGCCAGCGGCACCCGACGCATAGAACTAGGTTAACTATGTTACCGTCCGGTGCACAAGCCCCGAGCTTGTTCGTCTACTGGCGCTGCACACACGAGTTGAATTCCACCTTCATTTTGATGCGCGAAGGCACCATAATCAGCTATACATTTATATGTTCCCCACGACTACACAAGCTCGTAACCCGGTAAAGACGTTGTGTGATGCATCCGAGGTGTCGCCGGATCGAATTTTGAGGAGCGTCCCTGATCGAGCAGACCGACCTGGCCACCGTCGAATTTCGCGTCGATGACCATCTGGCGACCGCGGCGCTGAACCGTCCCGAGCGGGTGAACGGCTTCACCCGGCAGACGGCGGCCGCCATCGCCGCCCGCGACGACATGTCCAACGCCCACATCGGCAACGCGGGTGCCAATCCCGATTCGCTCAACAACAAGAAGCGACCACGAACGCGGTGACAAAGACGCCACTCCCCGATCTCGTCCTCGTCCACGGCGGTGAGCATGCCGGTGATTGCTGGAATCTCGTCGTCGCCGAATTGCACCGCCAGGCACCGGAACTGCGCACCCTGGCCGTGGATCTCCCCGGCCGCGGCCGCACGCCCGGAGACCTCGCATCTGCCACCATCGCCAAATGGGTCGACTCCGTCGTGGCGGACATCGAGCGGGAGGGGTTTGGCGACATCGTAATCGTCGGCCACTCGATGGCCGGGGTGACGGTGCCCGGTGTCGTCACCAAACTCGGGTCCTCCCGGGTGCGGGAGATGATCCTGGCCGCCGCGTTCGTACCGCCGCAGGGCCTGTCCATCGCGGACACGTTGCGCGGTCCATTGGCCGTCTTCGCGCGGCAGGCCGCGAAGGGCGGCCGACCGATGAAGATTCCACGCCTCGTATCCCGATATGCGTTCTGCAACGGCATGACTCGCAAACAACGTCGACTTACGATGGCGCTGCTGTCTGCCGAGTCGCCGAAGATCCCCGGCGAGCCGGTAGATCGCAGCGAAATGCCCGACGACGTGCCGCGCACCTGGATACTGACTACTCGCGACCGAGCGCTCTCACAGGCGTCGCAGCACGCCAGCATGGCCGCGCTCGGCGGCGTGCAGGAGGTCATCCCGATCGCTGCCTGCCACGAATTGATGTTCAGCCACCCGGAGCGGCTGGCGGAGATCCTCCTCGCCCGATGCCGACTGCGGAGCTGAAATCATTTGCGGCGCCGGGCGACCGCGCGACGAGAGGTATCGAAAATAATATGACCGTGGACTCGGCCGGCACTATGCCCACGTGCTTCTTCGTCACCAACGGCCCAGACTATGTGCCAACTCCTTTAGCGAGAGGGCCGTGGGGTCCTTCCCTGAGTGGCAACTACATCGGTGGACTACTCGGGCGTGCGGTCGAGCAACAAGTCGATGACATCGATCTGCAACCCGCCCGGCTGACGGTGGACCTACTCAGGCCAGTGGCACTGCAGGCCGTACAGGTGCATTCGTCGGTGGTGCGCGACGGCCGCAGACTTCGGCTGGTCGACGCGGTCATGACTCAGAACGACGCCACCGTGGCACGGGCCAGTGCTCTGTACCTGCGTCGCAGTGAGTTGGCCATGGACAAGGTGTGGACGTGGCCCGTTGCGATGCCTGCAGTCCCCGCCGAGCCCGACGTCGTGCCCGACGACCTGCCCCTCTTGTTGCATTCGTACGGTCGCGACCCGGTTGCTGGCACTCCCGGTGTCGGCGTCACCGAGTGGAGACACAACGGGCAGAAGTTCGCGTGGGTTCGGGAGACGAAGACGCTCGTCGATGACGAGCCGCTGTCACCCTTCACTCGCGCAGTCATGGCCGGTGACCTCACCAGTTCCCTAACCCACTGGGGCATTGCGGGACTGCAGTTCATCAACGCCGACTACACGATCTCGCTCAGTCGCTTGCCGAAAGGCGTCTACATCGGACTGGCATCGGTAACGCACTACGACCATGAGGGCGTTGCCACCGGCGTCGCGACGTTGTTCGACGAAGAGGGGCCCATCGGCAGCGGGCTGGCCACGGCGTTGGCGAATGACGGGTTCTCGCCGCCGATGTCGATGGTGTCGACTTGACTCGCGCGCGTTCCCTTCTGTGTGGGAACTGCCGAGGTTGTTCTTGCGTGGATGGTCAATCCGTTGTCGGCGACACGCGTCCCCGATCCAAGGGGAAGTTCACTGTCACAACGCCAAGGGTATGGCGATGTCTGACAATGATGTCACAACATCTCCCAGCGGTATTTCGCAATATTTTCCGCGAGCACGCGCTATTTCGCGCAAGGATCTCTGGGGCGATGATGCAGGGAGTTGTCTATATCTGACGGTGATGGCACACTTTGGGGAGTAGCCAGGTCACAGTTTTCCCACAGGGTGCGCGCGGATAGGAATCGAGGTTGGGATTGACCACCGACGAACTTCCCAAGGTTTCCACCGACCTTCCGCAAGTCCCGGGGCAGGCGGTGCCGCTTGAGCGCAAGGATCGACGCCGATAGGTGCATGGGCCATGGCATGTGTTTATACATTGGCGCCCAACGTATTCGAGTATGACGACGCGGGTATCACCACGTGATTGGAGATGGTGAGGTGCCGCCGGAGCACCCAGATGAAGCACGCAACGGTGCCGCGAACTGCCCTGAGGGCGCGATATCCGGGGCGGGCTGACTCCGATGACTTCGAGTCGATTGGTGGTCTGCGCGAGCCACAGCCCCGGCAAGGAGCGCGACGTCGAGAAGGCGTTCGGGTCCGAATTTCGCTCCGCCCTGGCGACCGCTGCCGATGCGGTGAACAGCTTCGACCCCGACATCGTCATCGTGTTCGGTGGCGATCACCGTCGCGCATTCACCACTGTGGTACCCACGTTCGGGGTTGCACTGTCCGCTTCGATCATCGCGGAGGGCGGCCATCCCGCAGGCGAACTGGCGGTGCCGGCGGCGTTGGCACGCGCGCTGTGCGAGCACTTGCTCAGTGAGGCATTCGACGTCGCGGTTTGTCGCGACGTCAAACTGGACCATGCTTTCGCACAGCCGATTCGGGATCTGTTGGGCACACTACATGCCAAGCCTGTCATTCCGATTGCGGTGAATTGCGCAACAGCCCCGCTGCCGACCGGTCGGCGAGTCGCCGACTTCGGCGCGGCGGTCGGGCGTTTCCTCGACACGGTGAATCAGCGGGTGCTGCTCATCGGCACCGGCGGTCTGTCCCATTCGCCACCAAGCCTAGAAGTCGACACGTACCAACTCAGCGACGACGAACGGGCGCGAATCATCGCTGCGGGAATGGCAGATGCGCGCAACAAGATACGGCCGGACTGGGATGCCGAGGTGCTGCAGGCGATGTCGACCTGGGACGCCGCGACGCTGATTCGACTCGTGGACTCCGCGCACACGCGGGCAGGTGCCGGCGCCAACGAGGTCAGGACCTGGGTCGCCGCCGGTGCCGCCGGTGGCGGTAGGCCAGTCAACCCTCTGGCCTACGAGCCGGTTCCGGAATGGATCACAGGGATGGCCGTCGCCGCGTCCGCCCCCGGTGCGTTAGGTCGTGTGACCGAAGAACCCGCGCTGAAGACAGCTGATCAATAGCTCGACCAGACCGTCACCGTCAATGGGCTCCGGCAGATCCAACGCCGCCTGCGGCACCCGGGTGACGAGCGCGCGCAAGATCAGCGCCGAAACCAATGGATCGAACGGGTATGGACCAGGTCGACGAATCAGCATTCTCGCCGCGCCGAGGTCCATCAGGACCTGGCCGTGCTCACCGATGCCGACGATCGTTGGGTCGTCGGTGGCAGCCTCCGCCCACGCCTCGATGCAGCCGGAATACCGGTCGTAGAACTCGACGTAGGTGGCTAGCCAGTGTCGCAGAGTCGGCCCTTCCGTGATTGGGTCGACGTGCGAAATTCTATCTGCGAAAGCCTTTCCGGCCCCGTAGATCTCAGCCGCCACGGCGGCGAGCAGATCCTGCTTGTCACTGAAGTACTTGTAAAACGTGCCTCGCGCGACGTCGGCGGCCTCCACGATGTCGTCGACGCTGGTGCTGCGGTAGCCGCGAGCGCGGAACTGAGCCGCACCGGCTTCGGCCAGCGCCGTGACCGTGGCGACGGCCCGCTTGCTGAGACTGGCGGTGCGTTCGCTGATCGAAAGTCCCTCGACCGTCGGTTCGTCTGGCAGCTCGACGGCGTCCACGTCTGCGGCCGGGTTGGTGCTGCCATGTAGCCGCAGCGAGGTCAACACCGCAGGCGGCGTGTCGGGGAACAACATCAGCTGCAGGAAGACCGAGAGCGTGTCGACCGCATCTTTCGCAGTACGGCCGTAGGCGCGGTTGGTGTGCACGAACAGGTTGATGCGGTGCACGAGTGCGGTCATCGTCATGGCCGCCACTTCCTGGTCGAGGCCTCGCAGGCCCGACGCGCCGAGCCGCTCGGCGACGCGGTGGTTGTAGCTGCGCACGAATCGGGTGATCTCCGGGCGCACCTTGGTGTCCGAGGAGGCGATGGCCGTCCACTGCACGAACATCGTGGAGTACTTGTCGAATACCCAGCTCCACTCTCCGAGCCACCAGTTCAGGTTGTCGAATCCCACCTCGTCCGGCCCGAGCGGCCCGATGCGGCGAGCCACTCGGAACAACGCGCTCCCGCATTCATTGAGCAACTCAAGGAAGATCTCGTCCTTGCCCTTGAAGTACTGGTACAGGGTGGCCCGGGACACTCCGGCACCTTTGGCGATCGCATCGACGGAGGTGTCGAAGTACCCGAGTCGGCCGAACAACTCCAGGGAAACCTCGGTGATCTTGCTCCTCGTACTGGCCCCGCGGGCACCGATGGCGGGGCTGGACGGGCCGTAACTGGCCCGGCGGACGATCGAGGCTTCGGACATGATCGGTTAAGCCTATGGCCGATCCGCGTTCGACGTGGCACTCGGTGGCGCGTTTCGCGGTATGAGGAATTGTGCGGAACCGGTGATTGCGACCCCGCCGGTCTGGCGGGTGACGGTCAACTCGACAGACAGGCGGTCAGCGTCCCCCTCCTCGCAGATCTCGGTGACGGTCCCCGCGCACGTCAGTACGTCACCCGGCCAGACCTGTTCGCGGAATCTGACCCCGAAACGGCGCACGTTGCCCGCGCCCATCCAATCGGTCGCAAATCCCGCGAGCAGCGCTGCCGAGAACATTCCCTGCGCGAACACCGACGGGTATCCGGCGGACCGCGCGAGTTCGTCGTCGTAATGCATGGGGTTCAGGTCCCCGGACGCCCCCGCATAGCGGACGAACATCTGACGGGTGAGCGGACCGAATTCGCGTGGTGGGGCCTCCGCGCCGACCCGCAAGGCAGTTGCGGCCGTCACTTCTCGGCCGCCGTTTCGATGAACGTCGCCTTCGCCTCGGCAACCAATGCTCCTGCGGCATCCCGGTATTCGGTTACTACAGTGGCGAAGCGCATCGTGCCGCCGCGCTTACCCGGCTTTTCGAACCGGTCGACCACCCGCTCCTGAGCGGTGAGCACGTCGCCCGCAGCGGGCAGGTCGCCATAGAAGGCGTACTCCTGTTCGCCGTGTAGCAGGCGCTTGCGGTCGAAGCCCACGCTGACCCGCACACCGGGCGGCGCCCACCGGGCGGCGCTGGTGAGGAACGTGGGCGGAATGATCGCGTCGGGGCCGCGGTAGGCAGGCTCGTCGCTCAGCATGGCCTCGGCGAACTCGGCGATCTTGCCGCGCTCGACGACGACCTCCCAGGGCTGTCCGTGGCCCAGATCGGCGTCGCCTTCGGACGGTGCAGTCATAGTGACCAATAGTGTCAGAAAAAGTACCGGAAGGAAACCGATAGGGCGTCTACAGCACAAATGAGCCGCTTGTCGAAAGATGACATTGGTGCCAGAATCGGTCTTCATGGTCGAGTTGGCGGCAAGCTACGTCGCAGGCAAATGGATCACGGGTGCCCCCGCCGAGACGATCGACGTGACGTCCCCGGCCAGCGGCGAGGTGCTGGGGACCGTCAGTGTCGCCGGGCGAGACGACGTCGACGCCGCCGTTGCAGCCGCTCGCGCTGCCCTGCCCGCATGGGCCGCCACCTCTCCCGCCGAGCGCGGCGCCGCACTCGGCCGGTTGGCCGATGCGCTCGAGGCGCGCAAGGGTGAACTGGCCGACCTGACGACCGCCGAGATCGGATCACCGCGATCCTGGAGCACCTTCGGTCAGGTGATCACCGCCGTCGGCGTGCTAAAGGCCTATGCCTCCATCACCGCCGACTATCCCTTCTTCGCCACCCGTCCCTCGATGACGGGCGGGACGGTCGAGGTGCGCCACGTACCCGTCGGGGTGGTCGGCGCGATCGTGCCATGGAACACGCCGTTGTTCATCGCCGCGTTGAAGCTCGGCCCCGCACTGGCCGCAGGGTGCACGGTGGTCTTGAAACCGGCACCCGACGCACCGCTGGAATTCGCCGCGCTGACCGACGCGATCGAACAGGCCGGAATCCCCGACGGCGTGGTCAACGTCGTGAACGGCGGTGCCGCCACGGGCGAGCTGCTCACCGAGCATCCGGGAGTCGACAAGGTCAGCTTCACCGGATCGACGGCAGTGGGTGCGCGGATCGCCGCGTCGTGCGGGTCTCGCATCCGCCGATACAGCCTCGAACTGGGTGGTAAGTCCGCGGCCATCGTCCTGCCCGACGCGGAGCTGGAGAGCGCGGTGCCCGGATTGGTCAGCGGCGTGATGGGAAACAATGGCCAGCTCTGCGCGGCCCTGACGCGAATCCTGTTGCCGCGCAGCCGCTACGGCGAATACGTGACGGCGTTGACCGATGCGGTCGCCGGCCTCACCGTAGGAGATCCGGCCGACCGGTCCACCGACATCGGACCGGTGATCAACGAGGCGGCTCGCGACAAGGCGGAGGGCTTCCTGCGGCGTGCGCGAGAAGAGGGCGCCACGATCCTGGTGGGCGGCGAACGGCCGGACCGCCCAGGCTGGTACGTCGCCCCGGCGCTCGTCGCGGCGACCAACGACATGGAGATCGCCCGCGAGGAGGTCTTTGGTCCGGTCGCGGTCGTCATCGCCTATGACGACGTTGGCGACGATACCGCCGCCGAAGCGGTTGCCATCGCCAACGACTCTCGCTACGGACTTGTCGGTGCGGTGTGGTCGTCCGACGCGGCGCGTGCTTCGGCGGTTGCGACACGGCTCGAGGTCGGATCGGTGGCCGTCAACTCGACAGCCGTGCTGGACTTCGCCAGCCCGTTCGGCGGGTTCAAGCAATCCGGCATCGGCCGCGAAGGCGGTCCCGAGGGCATCGCCGGCTTCATCGAATATCAGGCCATCATCCGTTGAGGACAGAAAGGGCGTGCCCATGAGCATGCAGACCCAGGCGGCGGTCCTGTACGAGCGCAACACGCCGTGGACGATCGAGACCATCGAGCTCGACGCGCCGAAGGCGACCGAGGTACTGGTCGAACTTCATGCATCAGGTATGTGCCATTCCGACGACCACCTCGTCACTGGTGACATGCCGATCGCCCTGCCCTGCATCGGTGGGCACGAGGGTGCCGGCGTGGTCAAGGCCGTCGGCGATCATGTGTCGTGGCTCGCTCCTGGCGACCACGTGGTGTTCAGCTTCATTCCATCCTGCGGCCGGTGCCCGTCGTGTTCGACCGGTCATCAGAGCCTGTGCGATCTTGGCGCAAAGATCTACTCCGGCATGCAGATTCACGACGGAACCGCCCGCCACCATATCGGCGACAAGGACCTCGCGTTAGCCTGCGGCGTCGGTTCGTTCTCGCATCACACCGTGGTCCACGAGGCGAGCTGCGTCAAGATCCCGGAGCACTACCGACTCGACCTCGCCTGCCTGCTCGGCTGCGGCTTCATCACCGGATGGGGATCGGCGGTGTACGCCGCCGACGTACGGCCGGGAGACACCGTGGCCGTCGCCGGCGTCGGCGGCATAGGCGCAGCGGCGGTCCAGGGCGCCCGGCTCGCGGGTGCGCGCACCATAACCGTGATCGACCCGTCGGAGTACAAGCGGGAAGAAGCGGCGAAGATGGGTGCGACCCACACGGTGGCGGACTGGCAGGAAGCGAAAGCCGTTGTCGCCGAGGCCACCTGGAACCGCGGCGTGGACAAGTTCATCTGCGCGATGGGCGTCGGCGACGGCCAGCTGGTCGGCCAGGCCCTCGCGATGACGGCCAAGCGGGGCAGGCTGGTGGTCACCAACATCCATCCGATGTTGGAGCGCGAGATCCGGGCCAATTTGATGGACCTGACACTGACCGAGAAGCAGATCATCGGAACGCTGTACGGCTCGGGCAATCCGCGCGCCGACATCCCCAAGATTCTCGAGTTGTACAGCGCCGGCCAGGTGGACCTCGACACCATGGTCACCCGAACGTATCCATTGGAGAAGGTCAACGACGGCTACGCCGACATGCACGCGGGAGCCAACATCCGCGGCGTCCTGCTCTACCCGCCGGCGGAGCCGTCAGCGGGCTGACCGCGGTACGCGCATGCAATTGTCTGACCTGATCCCCCGCCGAGGCACGGCCGTCATCATTTCCGAGATGCAGCGCGGCATCGTCGGCGACCTGGCGCCAGAGGCAATGCGTGAGCTCTCGGGTGCGGTCGCTGCCGCGCGACTACCAACGAGGCTAGCTGAATTCTGCGCCCAGGCACGCGAACTCGACGTACCGGTCATTCATGCCACCCTGCAGTTCCGGGCCAATCACGTCGGCGTCCGGATCAATACTCCGCTACTGGCCGCGACGCTCGGACACGACGCAAGCTACATGGCGGAGGGCAGTCCCGCGGCCGAGATCATCGCTGAATTGGCGCCCTTAGAACCCGACGTCGTGCATGCGCGCCGACATGGCATGTCCGCCTTTACCGGCACCGACCTCGACGCCATCCTGCGCAGCCTCGACATCGAGTCGCTCGTGATCGGCGGGGTGTCGGTGAACGAGGCAATCATCGGCATGGCCATCGAGGCGGTCAATCTCGGGTACCGCGTCGCCGTGCTCAGCGACGGAGTATCAGGGCTCCCAGCGGAATTCGTCGACGCCATGCTCCGCCATTCGCTCCGGCTACTCGGTCCCACACCGACGACCCGGGACGTGATGACCGCCTGGCACAACTGCTAGGGGCCTCAGGCCTGTACGGGCTCCCAGCCGCCACCCTCGGAGGAGCGGCGCGCGGCGTCGATCACTGCGAGTGACAGCAGTCCATCCTCGAAGGTGGCAGCTTCGCTCGGACCCCCGTCGAACGCGGGCAGCCAGTCCTGCAGCATCAGCGCCATCGCCCGGCTGGCATGGCCCGCCAGCCCGTCGGGGAGCCGCTCGGGATGCGCAGGCTCGCGGTCGTCGACGGTCAGCGGCCTCAGCCCGTCGTCAGCCGCGGCGCCGAGACGATATGCCGCAGAGCGTAAATCGCCGTCACCGATGATCGTGCCGTCGGAGCCGAAGAGTTCCAGTCGGTAGTGGTCGGCGTGGGCGCCCATCACCGAAACACTCAGGACAGCGGTCACCCCGGACTCCATGCGCATCAGCAGCGCCGCGGTGTCGTCGGCGGTGACGCGCAGCGTCCCACCATCGGGCAGCTCACGAGTGGGGTCACTGGTGCGCACCTCCGCGCACACCGACACCGGCCGACCGAGCAAGCTGCACAGGAAGTCAAGATCGTGCACCAACATGCCTGCCAGGTATCCGCCGCCCTGCTCACGGTCGTACATCCAGTGAGCCTGCAGGGGATGGCTCGGGTGCCAATACGATGCGCTGCGGCTCACGCGCGCGAGGTACTGCGTGCCCAGGAAGCCGGAACGCACCCGGTCCGCGACGGCCAACCAGTCTGGGTTCCACCGGTTCTCGAAGCAACAGGCGGTGGGCACGTTGGCCTCGGCGGCGGCGCGCACCATGTCACGCGCCGCATCCAGGTCACCGGCAAGCGGCTTCTCGCACAGCACGGGCTTACCTGCGGCCAGCGCGGCCAGCGTCATGTCGTGGTGCAGGGTCGTCGGCGTCGCGACCGAGATGACGTCGAGGTCGTCTCGCGTAACGAACGACTTCCAATCGATCGAGGTCTCTTCGATGCCAAGCTTGGTGGCCACCCGTGCGAGGCGCTCCGGAGTGCGTGCGCAGAGTGCCACGGGCTCGAAACCCTTGGCCGCCCGGAATCCCGGCACCTGCACATGGGCACCCCAGCCGACGCCGATGATGCCGACCCGTAATGTCATCTGCACTCCCCAATCTTGCCGTCGGCCCGGCTCGGTGCGCCCGGACCCAGTAGTGACGCTAATGTTAGATGACTCCTGTGTTCAAGAGTGCGATTCGAAGTCAACCGCTTATATCGGCCGGTACTGCGACGTTGCCTAAAAGTGACATGAGTGCCAGAATCGGATGCTGTGAGCGCGACGGACATCGATGAGCAGCACTTCGCCCCGCTGGTCGACCTGCAATGGTGGCAGGAGCGGCCTGGCGACCGGACGGAGCTGTACCGACGCCTCCGCGAGGCTGGGGGCCCGGTGTTCGTCCGTACCAACCGTCCCGGCTCCCCGCGCGTGCGCGGATTCTGGGCGGTCGGATCGCACCGCGATGTCATTGCCATCAGCCGTCGCCCCGCCGAGTTCGCTTCCGGGCAGGGCACCCAGATTTTCGACCAGACCGCCGAAATGCGCGAATACCGGGGCTCGATCATCGACATGGACGATCCCGAACACCAACGGCTCCGCAAGATCGTCTCGAGGGGCTTCAGTCCCCGGATCCTGTCCGAACTCCGCGGCCAGGTGCAGGAGACCACCGCCGAGATCCTCGAGGAGATGCCGCGCTCGGGCGAGTGCGATTTCGTCTCATCGTTCGCCACCCTGCTGCCGCTGCGCATCATCGACAACATGCTCGGTGTGCCGCGCGAGCACGAGCGGTTCATCCTGCGCGCCACAAACGTCGTGCTCGGCGCATCGGACCCCGAATATGTTCCCGACCAGACCGTGTCCGGCATCGAGAAGGCGGTGACCGAGACGAGCGAGCGACTCATCGAACTGCTGAAGGGCATCGCCGAAGATCGCATAACCAATCCCCGTGACGATGTGATCAGCAAGCTGGTCACCTCAGACGAGGAGAACCTGACCCCGCAGGAGTTGGCCAAGTTTTTCATCCTGCTGATCGGCGCGGGCAATGAGACCACGCGCAACGCGCTCACCCATGGCCTGCTGATCCTGAGCGAGCACCCCGACCAACGCGACAGGCTGCTGGCCAACTACGAAGAGCTGGCGCCGACAGCCATCGAAGAGATTCTGCGGTATGCCAGTCCGGTGATCCACATGCGCCGCACCGTGACCCGCGACGGGGTGACGCTCACCAATGAGGATGGCCAGGTCACCCATACGTTCAACGCGGGCGACAAAGTTGTCATGTGGTATCCCGCCGCCAATCGGGACCCCGCGGTCTTCGCCCGACCCGAAATCTTCGATATTGCTCGAAAACCCAACAACCACATTGCCTTCGGTGGTCCGGGTCCGCACTATTGCCTGGGCGCTCACCTGGCCCGCCTCGAGTTGAATGTGGCCTTCGACATGCTCTATGCGCGATACCCCGACATCACGGCGGCAGGTGAGCCAGTCATGCTGAGGTCGAATTTCGTCAACGGCATCAAACATCTGAAGGCGACCTACACACCGTGAGCACACCCCAAACGGTCCTGTCGGACATCTCCGACGGAGTCATGACCATCACCCTGAACCGGCCGGAGGCTGCCAACGCGGTCCGGCCCGACGACAGGGACGCGCTCATCGCGCTGTTGTCCACCGCCGACGGCGACGAGAAGGTGCGCGTCGTGGTGCTGCGCGCCAACGGCAAACACTTCTGCTCCGGCGCTGATGTGGGTTCGCTGGCCGATCGGCGCGCGCAGGGTGAGAAACGCGTGATGGAGCCCATGCGGCGCATCATGAACGGGGCCCAGAAGTTGGTGGCGTGTGTCCTGGACTGCAACAAGCCGGTGATCGCCGCGGTGCACGGGGCCGCAACCGGGCTTGGGGCGCATGTCGTCTACGCCTCCGATCTAGTGATTGCCACCGAAAACGCCTACTTCGCAGAGTCTTTCGTCAAACGCGGGCTCGTCGTCGACGGCGGTGGGTGCTACCTGCTACCTCGCCGCATCGGCATGCAGAAGGCTAAGGAAATGGCGTTCTTCGGCGAACGACTCACGGCCTCTGAGGCGTTGGGGCTGGGGCTGGTGAACCGGGTGGTGAGCGTCGAGAACTTCGATTCCACCGTCGCCGACTTCGCGGGACGGCTGGCCGGCGCGCCGACCAGTGCCATCGCGTTCACCAAGCGGCTTCTCAACGACTCCCCCGACACCGACCGGCCTGGCGCGTTCGTCGCGGAGGCGATGGCGCAGGAACTCCAGTCGTACTCGCACGACTCCAAAGAGGGCGTGCAGGCGTTCGTCGAGAAGCGTCCGACCGAGTTCACCGGGTGGTGACGGCCGTGGCAAGGGCAGATATTCCGACGATCGACGCCGCAAGTGCTTCATACTGGGAGGCGGCTCGGCAAGGTCGACTGCTGATCACCGAATGCGCGGCCTGCGGCAAGGTCCACCACTACCCGCGACCGTTCTGTCCGCACTGCTGGAGCGAGGATGTCCACCCCGTTCAGGCCAGCGGATTCGGAACGCTCTACACGTATTCGACTGTGTACGTGAATGATCTGCCCCCCTTCAAGGAGCGGCTGCCTTACGTAGCTGCGATCGTCGAACTGGACGAGGGGCCACGGCTCATGACGACGATCGACGGCGTCGAGCCGGATCGGCTGCGGGTCGGGATGCCGGTCACGGCGTTGTTTCGTGCGGTCGACGAGGACGATCCCGAAAGTCCCTACCTTACGGTGTTCACACCTAGCGAGGAGAACCAGTGACAGGACTACTCGAGGGCAAGGTCGCCCTGGTGACCGGCGCAGGCCATGGCATCGGCCGCGGTCACGCGCTTGAGCTGGCCAAGCACGGCGCCACCGTGATCGTCAATGATCTCGGCACCAGTCTGTCCGGTGAAGGCACCGGAAAAGTTGCCGACGAGGTGGTGGCCATTATCGAAAGCCGGGGCGGGAAAGCGGTTTCCGACTTCAGCGACGTGGGCGACGAGGAGCAGGTCGACCTCGCGGTGGAGCGGGCTTACTCGCAGCTCGGCCGCCTCGACATCGTCGTCAACAACGCGGGCATCGTGCGCGACAAGGCGATCTGGAACATGAGCGTCGACGACTTCGACCTCGTGATGCGGGTGCACGTCCGCGGCAGCTGGCTCACCAGCCGCGCCGTTGCCCGCAAATGGCGTGCGGAATCCAAGGCATCAGGCGGAAAGGTGTACGGACGCATCATCAATACCACCTCCGGAGCAGGCTTGCACGGTCACTTCGGACAGACCAACTACAGCACCGCGAAGTCGGCGATCGTGGGATTGACCCAGACGCTGAGCCTCGAGTTGGCGTCGATCGGCGCTACCGTGAACGCGATCAGCCCGGGCGGACGCACCCGGATGTCGGCGTCGATGCCAGGAGCGCAGGCGCCCATCGAACCCGACGAACGATCGGACGACGAGTTCGATCCCAAGGATCCGTCGCTCGGCTCCCCGGTGGTGGCCTGGCTGGCCAGCCCGGAGGCCGGACACGTCAGCGGTCAGGTGATTCGGGCCATGGGTGAACACCTTCAGCTGCTCAAAGGCTGGCATCCGGCAGCATCGGCATCTAACGGCCAGAAGCGCTGGGACGCAGGCAAACTCGGCGCCATCATGGCTACCGAGATATTCGGCACACGCAACACAGGACTACGACTCGGAGGTTAACGACCATGGCAGACATCGAAGAAGTCGAGCGAGAGTTCCGACGCTACTTCATGACCGGCCCCGTGCTCGAGGACTGGGCGGCCTGGGCCAACCTGTTCACCGACGACGCGACCTACTTCGACCACTTTTACGGAACCTTCACCGGTCCCGACGAGATCACCAAATTCCTCGAAGGCACGATGGGTGCCGCGCCGCAGGTCTACAGCCCGCTAATCTTCTACGTCATCGACGGGGCGCGGGTCGCCTACAAGGTGTTCAATCGTGCCGACAATCCGGAGCCCGGCGCACCGCCCATCGACTTCCCGTCCTATCAGTTCATCGAGTACGCCGGCGACGGAAAGTGGCGTTCCGAGGAGGACGTCTGGGTGATGGCCGAGATGAAGGAGTTTGCGCGGCGCTACTCCGCGGCCGCGAAGAGACATCCGCAGACGCTGGAACAGCAACTGCGCCGCGAGGACTGGGGGCCGTGGGTCGACTGGGCGCGGCCGGAGCCCGGGCACAGCGCCAGCCCGTCATGGTTGGGCAAGGACGGCTTCACGCCGTTCAAAGGCATCCAGGACATCGACTTCGGCGTTCGGTCGCACTGATGGTCAACCGAACAAGTACAGTCCGGACAGCATAGCCCACAGCCCGAGGCAGTAACCCTCGAAGATCAGGCGCAATGGTATTGGGGCACTGCGCAGTTCCATGAAGTCGAGCCCGACGAGCCGAACCTTGATCGCGGCAATCGCGAGCACTACGACTACCATCACCGATCCGGTGCCGTGGTCGGCGCCCAGCGCATAAGAGATCAGGGTCGCCACGATGAGAACCAGCCACGACAGTCCCGCGCGGCTGCGGACGAACGTGAGGGCCGACGGACCGGTCATCAGGCCACCAGGTACAGCAACGGAAACAGCACGATCCACAGCAGGTCGACGAGATGCCAGAAGCAGGCTCCGCCCTCCACGACAGCCATCCGCGTCGCACCGAGCTCGGGCCGCCCAGTCTGGGTCAGCAGGAATGTCAGGACACCCATGCCGACGCAGACGTGGAACAGGTGCACGCCGGTGAGGATGAAGTAGTAGAGGTAGAAGTGGTTCGCCCCGATTCCGTGCCCATCCACCACCAACGAGGAGTACTCGAAGGCCTTGAGCGCAATGAACGTTGCGCCGCAAGCGATCGCACCTGACACGACTGAGCGCGCTAGCCGATGCGCTCCCGAGCGCAGCGCTCCCAGCGCGACAACCACGAACAGTGAGCTCGTCAACAGCACCAGCGTGTTGGCGAGGCCGACCCCGAGGTGGAGCGTCTTGCGCGCGACGTCAAAGAGTTCGGGCGCCTTGTCGCGTTCGACCATGAAGGTGGCGAAGAACGCGCCGAAGACCAGCATGTCGCCGAGAAGGAAGACCCAGGTGCCACTCTCGCCAGGGAGCCGTCGGGCAGGCGCTGCAGTGGTCGAGGGCGCTTCGACGGTCACGACGCCGCGGCGGTCACCGGCTCCGCCGACTGCTCTGTACTGATCGACTGGATCAACACCACGGTCACCGCGATCATCCACACAGAGAACGCCACCAATGGAACCCAAAAGGCGAAAATCCCGTTCCAAGCCAGCGGGCCGTCGTTGAAGATCATGACCGCCCCACCCGGCAAGGCCAGAAGCGCGTACCACGCGTTCAGGTAGCCGAACCACCGCGGAAATGTTTCCGGTTCCGTCCGATCGAGAAAGGACGCCAAAGTCAAGACCAAGGCCTGGATCACCAGGGTCCCGACGATCCCGACGAACATCAGCCAGAACACGTCGTTAAGGGCTTGGGTGATCTGCGGATCGCGCTCTTCGGGACGAAAGGCCGCTGCAGCCATCACCATCATGGGAAAGAGGAAGCCCGGTACGAAGATGACCCCAGCGAAGATCTGGGTCATCGACAGCACTCCCCACTTGCCTTCGACGCGACGTACGCGCAGGCAGATGGTGGCCAACCAGGGTAACGCGACGCAGGCTGCTAGCAGGCTCAAGGCGAGACCGACCCGTACCCGCAGCTTGTTGGCGATGAGGAAGTCGGTGATGGCCGCAGCGCTGGCGGTCGGCGAGAGCGGCGGAATCAGCTTTGCGATGAGCATGAAGAAGATAAAGAACAGAGCGAGCATGGCGATGCCGCCCCACGCGGCGATGCGTTGGAGTTTGAGGTCCACGATGGCATCGTAACTATAATCCGCTCAATGTTTAACTAGTTTAATGGATCCGCGAACAGCGTACCCAACCTGTCGGGCGTGCTGCCGTGCAGAACCAGTTCATCGGCGCCGGCGTCCCGGTAGCGCTCGAACATCGCGTGGCAGGCACGCGCCGTTCCAACCGCCGCCGCCTCGCCGGTCCAGGCCATGGGCAATACCGACGCGACTTCTACCAGTTCTTCGCGGGTGAGCACAGAGTCCGCCGAGCCTTTGATACCAGCCAATAACGAATGGGATCGCAACCGTGTCAACGGTTCCCGATTCCACCCATTTACCGCCGCCAGGCGCTCTCCGAAGCCGGGAATCTGGTAGTACGTCACTGCCCGGGCACGCACCACGGCGAGTTCCGCTTCGGCGGGCAGCTCGCACGCCACCACGACGGTGGCATACACCCGCACGCTGCCCGTCCGCCGCCCAGCCGCGTGTTCGGCGTCGCGCAGGCGCTCGACTGAACGGCGAACGGCTGCAGGAGTGAGGAACGGATGCAAAAGCACACCGTCGAAGTGACGGCCCGCAAGTTCCAGGCCCTTGGGGCCGATCGCGGCGAAGACCAACGGCGGCACCGGTTGGTCGGGAAGGTCGTTGAGCCGCAGCGACGGATACTTCCCCGCGGGTCCGTCATAGTGGACCTTCTCGCCGCGGCACAGCCGCCGGAAGATGTCGGCGTGGTCGACGATCGCGGCGCTGGTGGAGCGCGGCAGCCCAACGGCCGTCCACATGGCGTCGACCGAGCGCCCGACGCCGAGAACGAACCGCCCGTCCGAGAGCGCCTGAGTCGTCATCGCAAGCGACGCCAGCAGCGCGGGATGCCGGGACTGCAAATGCGTGATACCCGAAGCGATTCGGACGCTCGACGTGACTTGGCTTAATGCGCCTGCGATCACTCCTAGGTCCTTGGTGCCCCACCGCTCGCTCAGCCACACCGTGCGCAGACCGAGCCGCTCTGCGGCTCGTGCCTGACCGATGGCCGCGCCGGGATCAGTGACACGTCCGGGAAGCACGTAGGCGCCGAGCGCGATGCCACCGGATTCATGTCGCTCCATGACCGCTATTCTGACAGTAGTGTTCAGGTTTGCAAAGGAGGTCTATGCCGTACACATCCGCGCGCGGTGACGTCGGCGACCGCATGCGCGAGGTCATGCGGGCGTGGCTTCCCGAACGGTTGGCGCCCGGTGGCGTGAACGCGTTCGAGATCTCCGAGTTCACGGCTCCGCAGGCCGGCTACTCCGGGAAGACGGCTTTCTTCACCGCCACCTGGACCGACCCATTCGGTGCACACCACGCCGCGGACCTGGTACTGCGCGCGCAGGCCGAGAACCACCAGCTGTTCACCACTCCCGACGCGCCGCGCCAGGCCGACGTGATGAAACGTCTGAGCGCGCATGGCCTTCCGGTGCCGGAGGTTATCGGAATCGAACGCGACGCGACGGTCCTCGGGTCGCCCTTCTATCTGATGCGACGGGTGTCGGGGCAGACACCTTCGGACGTTCCGAGCTGGCACAAGCGCGGGTGGACGGTCGACCTGTCGGCCGATGAGCGCTCAGTGCTATGCGACAACGGACTGCGGGCGCTGGTTGCGCTTCACCGCGTCGACGACCCGGACACGTTGGCCTTCCTCCGTGGTGACGCCGACCCGACCCGCACCGCGCTGCACCGCTATGTGGACGAGCTCCGCGGTTGGTTCGAATGGTGCCGCGCCGATCTCGTGGTGGGCGCCGACACGTTGGCCGAGGCACTGCGGGTCATCGTCCACTCGGCGCCCGACACCGACACCGACACCGACACCATCGTCTGGGGCGACGCACGGGTGGGGAACATGTGCTTCGGTGACAATCTCGAGGTCGTCGCGCTGTTCGACTGGGAGACCGCAGGCACCGGGCCGCCGGACATCGACCTCGGTTGGTGGCTGATGTTCGAGCGCTTTCTGTGCGAAGCGCTGGGCTTCACCCGGCTACCCGGCATCCCCGACGACGACGGGTTCGTGCGCCGCTATCTCGACTTTGGTGGCCGCCTGACTGGCGATATCGCCTACTACCAACTGGTGGCGGCTTTCGTGCTGTCGCTGATCAACAACCGGCTCGCCCGATTACTCGTGCGCGACGGCTTGGACGCCACGACGGCGATGAGCTATCCGCGGACGTCTGTCGCGTTGGTGGAGCACTACCTCGACAGGATCTGACAAGCTGTCAGGCGACGCCAGCGTTGTCAGGATGTCGGGCGCGAAGGCCTCGAACGGAGCGGCCATGACCGTGGCCGCGGCCTTGGTGGCCGCGGTGGCCAACGCTTCGCGCAGTTCCGGGTGACCGACGCCGACGACACCCGCCGTCGACCACGTTGGACAAGTCGCGGGACCGACGCTGGGCCTCATCAACGTTCTGCGACTCGTCATAGGACACCATCTTGGTCATCACGGGGACGCCTTCAGTCGCGGGAACCACGTCCGCCACGTCTAGGCGTATTGCCTCCTGGATCCCCACGGCACCAACGCTTCCCCGCCCCAATGTCGCGGTAGACGCGTTCGCGCTAGAGGATCGTGACCGCAATCCCGGCCCCTATCGGGCCAGATCGGCCACCGAATCGGCCACGGCTGCGCCATGCGACACCACCCGGTCCCGCACCTCACGGCGGCGGGTGTGCACGAGCACGGGGTGACCGGCATCGATCAAACGAGACACCCTCGGCTCTCCGAGTTGCCCTGCGCCAATGAAACCGATGACCTCGGTCATGCGGCGCTCCTACCGGTTGGAGGATCGGACGACGGTCGGTACCCACGCCGCGATGCGGTCCCATAGCAGGGCACGGTGACTCGCGAAGTTGTGGCAGTGGCCGGACTTCGGGACCAGGTGCAGGGTGACGTCGGGAGCGGCGGAGTAGTTGGCTGGCTCGGCATAAGGATTCGGCGATACATCAGTCGTTGCGCCGAACGCCAAAAAGACAGGTACATCAACACTTGAGGTGTAATCCTCGACGAATCCCGGGGTGGTGACCTCGGCGGCGGCCCGCAGCGGAACGCGACTCTGTACGGCGGTGTCGGCGTCGACCACTTCGCGCGGGACCTCCCCCGCGTAGAACAAATCAGCTAGGTAATCGCGGGGCGCGACGGTGTGACTGTCTGTGGGCTCGGCACCAGTGAGTTGGCACGACGCCTCGATCGTTTGCTGGATGCGTTGCTCGAGTTCGGCTGCATCAGAGGTCTTTTCGTATACGTTGGTGATCTGCACGCCGTAGCCCAGAAGCACGACGGCGTCATACGGGTGGGCCGTGGCCTGCACCATTGTGGTCAAGCAGGCGCCCATCGAATGCCCGACACCTACCAGCGGCGCATCAGTCAGCGGGACGCCGTCGAGCAAGGTGCCGCGGCTCAGCCGATTTCGGACCTGTCGCGCCACTTCGGCGTCGCCGGCGGCAAGCAACCGCAATCCCAGAGGACCCGAAGCAACAGGGTCGCTGCTTGCGCCGATGCCGAGGTGATCGACGGCGATCACGATGAAGCCGGAATCGGCAAGGTGCTGACCGAAGCTATACCCGCGATGGCCGTCGATGTCGATGTGCCAATAGTGCTTGTCATAGGTACCACCGGCGAGACATAGAAGCACCGCTCGCGCATCGGCAGGGCGGTCGGGAAGGAACGCCCATGCCGCCTGCGTCAACTGCTCACCGGTGCCCACTCCTGCCGTGACGTCGAACGTCAACGGAACTGGCGCGTCAGCCATGATCAGTGCGGCGGGACGCTGGTCGCAGGTTCGGGTGCCGTGTCGTTGCGCGGAATCGACACTGCTCCGAAGGACAAGCCCTTCTCCGCAATCGCAACGCACCCATACGTGACGACGCAACACAGCGCGATGGTTCCTGCGCCGCCAAGCCATCGGCCCGACGTCGTCCAATCCGAATGCAGGCCGAGGACCACTGGTGACGTCACGCCGCCGAGAACCGCGCCGTACGAGATCGTCGGGATCACCAACAACCACAGCCACTTCCAGCCCTGCATCCGGGGCACCAAGAGGTAGAGAATCACTGCACCGACGATCGAACCGGTCGCGTCGGCGAAGGCGAACCACACATTTACTCCGCCGAACATGAACGGTTGGTCGCCGTAAAACCCGCTGATCCCAAGCCAGCCTGCCGTGGCGGTCGCCAGCGCGTCGATAACGACCACGATTCCGAACAGACCCCAGATCTGTCGTCTGCTCACCCTGCGCTGGAACAGCCGCCACAGAATGTAAGACGTCCCACCGAAGAACCAGGCATAGCCAATCACGGTGAACAAGGGCACGGTTCGCTCATATGTGTTGAACAATCCGAGCGCGTTGTCCGGCGGATACCAGTACTCGAGGGTGTTGTCGTAGACCGGTTCGACCACGATGGCCGATATGGCGATGCCAACGAAGAGCAACGGCAGGATGGGTCCCCTCCGGCGTTCGCCTGAGAACCACCACCACACCAGCAACGCCACCACAATGACGGCGGCTGCGGCGGTGAAACCCACCGACGAGCCGGTGGGAGGGCTGAGCTCGGTGGGCATTGGGATGTAGTCGGCAGGCAAGATCATGACAGCCCCCTCCAGCGCATTTCGATCCCCCGCGTCATGACGTCAGTCCTTCTTCAAAACTCGGCAAAACTCCATCTTGTTGCCGTCGAGGTCGTAGAACCACAGGAACTCAGCATTGCGACCCGCACGGACGCCGTCGGCATCGGCCGGGAACCCATCCACGGTCTCATCTCTGAAAAGCGCGCCGCGACTCTCGATTTGGTGGCGAAGCGGTCCGAGTGGTCTTCGCGTCATGAAGACAAGAGTGGGCGGATGTGATTCGTGGTCGCAATCGCCGTGGTCGGCTCCCGTTTCGCTCAGGAACACCTTCATGCCCGCAAGAAGAAACACGGCGAAGGACGTGCCGACGCCGTCGAGGCTTGTGTCGGTGCCGCGGTGGACGGGCCGGGTCCCGAAAACACTGGAATACCAACGCACTGACGCGTCCAGGTCGCGCACGTGCAGGGTTAGCGAAGCGCTGGCGTGGTCGAGGACGTCTTCGTCGGAGGCCACCTGACCAGTCGCCGCCGTCACGCCATGCTCACGGTCTTGAAATGCAGGAACTCCTCGAGGCCCGCTCGGCCACCTTCCTTGCCCATCCCACTGATGCCGATGCCGCCGAACGGGCGCGTGCAACCGAGGTTAGGGGCGCCGTTGATAAGCACCTCGCCCGTGTCGAGTTCCTCGGCCACCCGGTGCGCGCGGCGCAGATTGTTTGTGAAGACGTAGCCCGACAGACCGTACGGGGTGCCGTTCGCGATCTCGATCGCATGCTCCTCGTCGTCGAACGGGATCATCGAGAGCACTGGCCCGAACACTTCGGTCTGCGCCAGCTCCGATTGCGGGTCCACGTCGGCGAGGATGGTGGGCTCGAGGAAGTACCCGTCGGCGAACTCACCGCCCAGGCGTCCGCCGCCAATTACCAGGCGCGCGCCGTCCGCGATGGCCCGCTCGACCATTCCCGAGATCCGGTTCAGCGCCTGCTGACTGACGACCGGTCCGGAGATCGTGTCGGCCTCGAACGGATGGCCCACCTTCAAGAAACCGGCGATCGTTTTCACCCGCTCGATGACCTCGTCGTAGATCGATCGCTCGACGATCATTCGAGTGGGGAAGGCGCAGCCCTGCCCGCTGAGTATTCCGACCGACATCATCGTTCCGATTCCGCATGCGGTGTCGAGGTCTGCGTCGGCGAATACGATGTTGCCCGACTTTCCACCAAGTTCCATCACCGCCGGCTTGATCTGATCGGCGCAGGACCGCAAAATCTTTCGCGCCGTCTCGGGTCCGCCGGTGAAACTGATCTTCTTCACCAACGGGTGTTCGACAAGCGCTGCGCCTGCTTCGGCCCCACCGGGCACGACGTTGATGACGCCGGCGGGAATCCCGGCATCTGCGGCGACGTCGGCGAAGAGCCCCGCGGTGAAGGGCGTCAACTCCGACGGCTTGATGACGACGGTGTTTCCTGCCGCGATTGCCGCAGGAACTTTCATCGCCAACGAGATCAGCGGGCCATTCCACGTGATGATCGCACCGATGACGCCCCATGGCTGCGCCAGCGTGTAGCTGAACTCGCCGTCCGCCCGCAGCGTCGCGGTCACCTCACTGCTGAGCTTGTCTGCCCACCCGGCGTAGTAGCGGGTCCACTCGACCGCCACGGGGAGCATGACCGACGAGGTCGCGATCGGTGTGCCGTTGTCCAGCGCGGCCATTCGCGCGAAGTCCTCCGAGCGCGCTTCGATGAGATCGGCGAGGCGCATCAGCAGCTGCCGACGGTCTGCGGGTTTGGTGCGGCGCCAGTTCAGATATGCCGCGTGCGCCACCCGCACGGCCCGGTCAACCTCGGACGGCCCGGCCATTGGGACGTCGGCGTCTGGCCGACCGGTCGTGGGATCGATGTGCTGACGCACACCGCCCGAGCCGGTGGATAACCGTTCGGCACCGATGCGCAATTCGACTTTGGGACGCTCTACGTCAACGGAACTCGTCATTGTCGATTACTTCCTCTCGGGCGGTCAGCGGACGGCGAAGCCGGCGTCAAGCGGCCAAGCAGTGCCGGTGATGAACTTGGCTTCGTCAGAGACCAGGAAGGCCACCGCGTTCGCGATGTCCTCGGGCATCAGGATCTGAATCGGTAACGCGTTCTGCATCGTCGACAGCGCGGGGTCGTTTGCTTCGAACATCGCCGCCATCGCGTCGTTCATCACCATCCCCGTGGCCACGCCCGTCGGATGAATCGTGTTGACGCGAATGGAATACTGCGCCAATTCGTTTGCCCACACTTGCATCAAGCCCACGAGTCCGCGCTTGGCTGCTGTGTAGGCCTGCCCTCCCACCCTGTCGGTGCCGGTGCCCTTGAGTCCGGCACTCGACGAGGTGATCACGATCGACCCACCGCGCCCCCCTTCGACCAGTGCGGGGGTGGCGGCCTCCACGGTGTTCCAGACGCCGATCAGGTTGACATCGACGATGTCGCGGAACGCCTTTCGCCGGTCTCCACCGGCGCCGAGCCGGATGACTCCGGCGTTCGCGATGACGATGTCGAGTCGACCGAATTCGCCGAGACCATCTGCGACGACCTGCTCGACGGCATCGGCATCACGCACGTCGGCCTGACGCGCGACGATGCGCCTGCCCTCCTTCTCGACGAGCTCGACGGTCTCGTCCAAGTCTTCCGGGCTGGCGTTGGGGTAGTCGATGGAATCGATGTCACGGCAGATGTCCAGCGCCACGATGTCCGCGCCGTCCGCGGCCAGTCGCACCGCGTGAGCGCGGCCCTGACCACGCGCTGCACCGGTGATGAAGACAACTTTGCCGTCGAGACTACCCATGCGTTCGGCTCCTCAGAAACTAGTCGGTCGCGCTAGCTGTGTGAATCCTCGCCTGGCGCAGGCCTTCCTGCGGGTCATCGACATTCACGTCCCACTCGCCGCACGAGCACGTGCACCGGAAGTGACCGTTCACGGGGAGAATGGCCTGGCCGTCGCAGTCTCCGCCGG
The DNA here is from genome assembly GCF_000276825.1 of Mycobacterium paraintracellulare. Lineage (NCBI taxonomy): Bacteria > Bacillati > Actinomycetota > Actinomycetes > Mycobacteriales > Mycobacteriaceae > Mycobacterium > Mycobacterium paraintracellulare. Next base: position 2,999,818 of record NC_016948.1, read on the forward strand.
TATTGGCGATGCTGGTGAGAAACTCCAGCGGCTTCTCATGAAGCGCACTGTCGTCGGACATGGCGTTCCACTCCTTAATCGGTTTGAGCGACACGGAAGATCGGCAGTAGCCAACCGTCCGCGATGGGTGAGAAGTCCACGCGCAGCGACATGCCGATGGAGACGTCGGCTGGTGCGACGTCAACGACATTGGACACCAGCCGGGCTCCAGGCGCGTCGGGCAGGTCGAGGACGGCAGGCACCAACAGCAAGTCCGGCATGCCGGGAAACCCGTGCACCACCGCAAAGCTGTACACCGTTGCCACACCACTGAGCTCGACCCAATTCACTTCCTTGGACTGGCAATTGGGGCAGAACGGTGTCGGGGGCAGCCGGAACGTCTGACACTCCGCGCACTGCGGCGCGACGAGGCGACGCTCCTTCGCGGCCTGCCAGAAAGGCTCGGTGTCTTTGTTGACCGCAATCCGGACGTGCTCGCCGGGGATGGTGGTGGCCAGAATTGCTGCCGCGGTGCTCACGCTGCCTTCCCCAGAATGAGGCCGCTGACCGGCAAGCTCGCAGGACCGCCTGTGACCAAAGCCAATTCGGCGTCCTTCACTTGATTGATGGCCGTACCGCGCATCTGCTCGACCCCCTCCAGGATGTGAGTCATTCCGATGATGTAGGCCTCAGACAGTTGTCCGCCGTGGGTGTTGACCGGGATGCTGCCGCCGTCGAACCGGATGGCTCCACTCTCGACGAACGCGCCACCTTCGCCCTTGCCGCAGAACCCGTAGTCCTCGAGCTGCATCAGCACCATCGGCGAGAAGTGGTCGTACAAGAGCGCCACGTCGATATCGGCGGCCCCGGCGCCGGCCTGCTCATAGAGTCGCTTGGCGATGGGCGCGTTGCCGGAGGACGCGAAGTATTCGTCCGGCATCCCCATCCACGCGAACGCTCTGCCCCAATCGCGCACACCGCCGTGCGCGGCGGCGACCACGGGTACCGGCGGCTGCTTGAGGTCCTTGGCCCGATCCATACTGGTGGTGATCACCGCGACGGCGCCGTCGGTTTCCTGGCAGAAGTCGTAGAGACACAAGGGCTCTGCGATCATCCTGGCGTTGAAGTAGTCCTCCAACGTCAGTGGCTGGCGGTGCATGGCCTTCGGTCGGTTCAACGCGTTGGTCCGCGTCGACATTGCGATCTCCGCGAAGGCTTCGCGGCGGGTGCCATACAGGTGCATGTGCCGGCGGGCCAGGACGGACATCAGCTGGCCCGGTCCGAAAAGGCCCGACGGCTGCAGGAACGAGTTGATCGGATCCGGGTCCATCGCTGAGAACACCGACCCCAGGCGCTGCTTAGCCTGCTGCAACGCCATCACCGTGACCACCACCGAGGCGTCACCCGCCACGATCGCGGCACGCGCCAACCCGATTGCCCCCGCCGAACCACCTCCGCCGGACGTCAGCGCCGCGGTGAACCGAACTTCGGGAATGCCAAGGGTTTCCACGAAATCAGCGGTGTCCATCTTCTCGGTGTAGCCTGCGCTAGCACCCGAGTAATAGGCGAAACCGTCGATGTCGGTGACCGGAACACCGCCATCCTCGCAGGCGGCCAGGATGGCTTCACCGGCCAACTCGGTGATCGACTTGGGCAGCGAGCCGCCACGCTTGTAGTAGGGCGTGGCGCCAACGCCGACGATGGCGACATCGCGTAGGCCCGACGTATTCGACATGCGCTCAGAACTTCTCGGCCGGGATCGGCGGCACGTCGGGGAACAGTTCATAGAAAGTGCCCTGGGTGATCCGTAGCCTAGTCTCGTCGCTCACGCCGTCGAAGAGGCCCTTGAGGGTGTCCTGCGTGTGACCGAAGGTTCCCTCCATGTGCGGGTAGTCGCTGCCGAACATCACGTTCTTGTAGCCCATGTGGTCGAAGGCGGCCACGGCAGTTTCGTCATGCTGGAACGACGCGTAGACCTGGCTGTAGAGGATCTCCTTGGGGCTGCGGGAAAGCTTGGGCCGTACCGCCATATGGTGCTGGCGGTATCCCTCGAGCATCCGGTCGCCAAGGAACGGCACCCACGTGGCTCCACCTTCGGAGATGAGCACCTTCAGATCGGGATGGCGATCCAGGGCCCCGGAGGCGACCATCTTCATCGCCGCGCGCTGCCCCGAGAAGGTCGTCTCCGCATAGTTCAGCACTGCCCCACCCGGTCCGCGGTAGACCATGCCCGCACCACCGCTGGCGCCGCCGACCGTCATGTCCACGGGGTCGGTGCCGATGTGAAAGGCGATCACCATGCGGGCTTCCTCGGCGGCGGCCCAGAATGGCTCCCATTCCTTTCGGTGCCAGTCGGGGGCGCTCGGGTGCGGTGTGGTCGGCAGGAAGACCGCCTTGAAGCCCTGTCCCGCGGCCCAGTGCAACTCCTCGATCGCGTCCTCGACAACCAGCGTCGACACCTGCGCGGTCACCACGTAGCGCGGCGACACGGCGCAGATCTCCTCGAGCGCCCATTCGTTGCTGGCGCGCATGCACGCCTTGAGCAGTTCGGGGGTGCGGAACGTCGAACCCCACATTCCCAGCGAGGGGAAGATCACCTCACCCCAGACGCCTTCCTTATCCAGGTCCCCGATGCGGGCCTTGGCATCGCGGATGCCTTGCGGCTTCATGCTCTCCTCGAAGAAGGCCGTCATCGCCGACGACGGGAGCTTGCGCCGGAAGATCTGCCCGTCGACAAAGACGGTCTCGTACTCCCCGTCGGGATCCTTCTCCGCGCGCGGCGTCAGGTCGGCGAGTCGTTTGGGCAACCGCGATTGCCACAGGTCGTCGGGTTCCAGAAAGTGAGAGTCTCCCGAGTTCGTCCAGATCATGCTCATTCGTCCTCCAAGGGTCCGAGCCGCTGCTGCTGATGATGCCAGCCAGGGGGCAGGAAAGTCCAGCATTTTTAATGCTTGTCCATTATTATCTCGACATCGGCGTGGCCAGCGGTAGAACTGTGACGGACGGGAGGAACCGCGATGAGCGAACTGAGCGCCGATTCGCAGGCGGCCACGCGGCGTCGCAACGCCTCGGGTGAATCCACGCGCGTGATGCTCATGGAGGTCGCCGAACGGCTATTCGCCACGCGTGGCATCGAGGCGGTGACGTTGCGGGAGATCCAGCAAGCTGCAGGACAGTCCAACACCTCCGTGATCAGGTACCACTTCGGCTCTCGCGACGGCCTCATCCGCGCGCTCGTCTCCTACCGCCAGGCCTCGCTCGGAGCCGATCGACAGCGGATGCTCGCGACTATGCGCGAGCAGGGCAAGGAGGCGGATCCCCGCGCCGTGGTGTGGCTGCTGGTGCGGCCGCTCGCCAACAGCATCGCCGCGGGCGAGATGTTCGTGCCGTTCCTGGCTCGGCTCAGTGAGGATCCCCGGGCGCGCAGCGACTATTGGCCGGATCACGTCGACGACGAGTGGACCCAGGAGCAGCTGGAGGAGTTGGTCGACGCCGCGCTGCAGGACCTGCCCGAGCGGATCAGGCGCGGACGGACGTTCCAGCTGTACATCAGCTTGATCAACGTGCTGGCTGCGTCCGCCCGATCCGGGCACGGAGTCAGCGAGGCGCAGCTGCACAACTATGTGGACACCTGGGTGGGCATGCTGACCGCACCGGTGTCATACGAAACCCGTGCGCTGATCGCCGCCGACGACTCCTGACGGTCTAGCTGCCGCCGCCGATCACCGCGTTCTCCCGCAGGGCGCCGATCGCGTTCTCGTCGAGTCCGAGTTCGCGCAGTACTGCGTCCGTGTGCTGACCGATCGTGCAGCCCGCATCCGCCCGTGTCCGCGATCGCGAGAACCGACACAACGGCGCTAGACGACGGTGCTCCTCGAAGATGGGGCTGACCGCCTCCACCGCGTAGCCGGCCTCGAAGTACGGGTCAGTCTGAAGCACCAGTTCTGAGTTCGCCTCCACCACCTCGACGCATCCGACGTCCTGCGCGGTCAGTTCGTGTTCCCACTCCAACTTGGTCTTGGTGGCGAACACCGGTGTCAGCGCAGCGATCAGGTCGTCGTCGTGAGCCGCGCGGGCGTCGGCGTCGGCGAATCGCTCGTCGGTGTGCAGCTCGACGTAGGGTGACATGGCCTTGGCCAACGCAGGCCATTCGCGCGGCAGCGGTGCGGCGAGGAAGACGTAGCCGTCGGCCGCGCGGTACATCCGGTAGAGCGCATTCATTCCGAAGAACTGGTCATCGGCGGCACGTTCCGCCGGACGCGACGCGTAGCTCGCGTTGTACGGAATCATCGCCTGCTGGACGGTGCCGAGCATGGTGGTGACCACGTTCGTCAGCTTCATGCCGCGGCGCTTGGCGTACAACGCGACGAGTAGCGCTGAACCGACGCCGTGCGCCGCGATGCCGTCGGACTGCACCGCGGGGACGGTGCCGCCCGCGTGAAGCTGGACTGCCCGTCGGTGAAGGTCGTCCACGTCAGCAGGTGGGTCACCCGAATCGTGGCTGTCGATCAGCGAAAGGCCCGACGCCGCGCCGACCGACGGTGCGTAAGCCGCGCGGTGCGCGAACGGGCCGTCGAGCCCGTAGCCGGAGGTAGTCACAAAGGCCAGGTCGGGGTTGACCGCCCGCAGCGACGCCTCGTCGATCTTCGCCCGCTCGGCAGCCTTCCCGCGGAAGCACTGAAGCACGATGTCGGACCGCTTCGCGAGTTCGTACACCAGGTCGAGCCCCTCCGGCTTGGTGAAGTCGATGGCGACACTCTCCTTGCCCTGCAGTACCTTTCCCCCGCCGGCCTCCGGGAACGCGACCAGACTCCTTATGTTGTCCCCTTCGAGCGGCTCGACCTTGATCACGCGCGCACCCAGGTCGGCCAACAGCGTGGCGCCGTACGGGCCCGCGAACATGCTGCCGAACTCCAGCACCGTCACACCGTTAAGCGGCGGGCGATCCGCAGCGACGCCGTTGATCGTCGTGGCTTCCACCGGATCCGCGACGATCGGTGCATCGTTGTGCTCACCGAGTCGTGGGGCGGGCCGCAGCTCGGTCAGCGGCCTGCCCTCTGCGTGAATGAGGGTCGACGGCTGGCGCACCGGCCCGAACTCGGGGTCGGTCACGGTGACGGCACGGCCTTCGTGTGCGGTTTGAGGATGGTCCAGCGACTCCTCAGGAGTCCGGAACAGCTCCCCGCTGAGGTCGAGGTTCTCCGCCATGGCCTGCTGCCACTCGGCGAGCGTGCGGCCCCGCACCCGCTCGATCATCATGTCCCACCACTCGGTGCGGAGTTCGGGAGTTGGGAGCATGGGGAAGCCCTGCCACTTCGGATCCGCGAGTTCTCCCAGCAGATCCAGTTCCTTGAGCCACGCACCGATCAGCTTGGGTGACACCTGGGCGAACTGCAGCCATCGGCCGTCCTTGGTCGGACACACCAGCAGCGCGTAAATGAGGTACGCCTGCGGCCTGCCCTGGTCGTCATAGGCGGCATCCATCGGCTCGTATGCGCCCGGATAGCGTTCGAGCACCATCTCGTAGAACCAGTTGTACGGATCCATCGAACCCATTCCGGTCACCAGGTTGGTCTCGACGACCTGACCCAGCCCGCTGGTCTCCCGCTCGATCAACGCCGCGAGCACTCCCTGAACGGCGGCGTGCGCCGCGCCCCAGGACGCATAGGAGAAGGTGACGAAGGCCGGACCCGGTCGCGGGGTGAGGCCGCGCTTCTCGTGCATGACGCCGGTCTTGGCCATCACCAGCGCCTCCCAGCCCTTGTAATCCCGGAACGGACCTGTCGAGCCCCATCCGGTGATTGTTGCCACCACGAGTCGCGGGTACCGCCGCGACAGTGCGTCGTGGGTGAGACCCAACCGCTCGGCGGTTGTGGGCCGCATAGTGTTCACCATGACGTCGGCGCGCTGCAGCAGCGCCCGCAGCCGGTCGAGATCGGCGTCGTCATGCACGTCCAGTGTCACGCTGCGCTTACCACGCAGCAGAGCGGGCCAGCTCGCGAGGCCGCGCAGCGGACTGCCGTCGGGCGGCTCGACCATTATCACCTCGGCGCCGCAGTCGGCGAGGAACTGCGTCGCCTGCGCGCCGGGCAGTGTCGTGGATAGGTCGACCACCACTAGGCCGGCCAGTGGACCAGCCGATCCCGTTCCGACTTCCGGCATTTTCGCTCCTACGGTGTGCGGGCAGTTTCGTTCGCGACGTGTTGTGACGCACGCCACGCCAGCATCGCAGCGCCTAAGATTAATGTCAATGCATTAGTCTTGAAAAATGACAAACCGAGGAGCACCGTGACCGAGCAGCCCGTCGAGCGTGGTGGTTTCCCGCAGATGCGGTCCTGGCAGGAACCGACTGTCCGCAGCCCGGGCGGTGGCCCGGAGTACGGCGACATGATCGCCGCGTTGCGGGACTTCCTCGACGACGTGGCCGCCGCCGCTCCGGACACAGCGACCATCGAGGCTTTGACCAAAGACCTGAAGAGTTGGGCCGACAGACTGTCCCCCGACGCCGTTCCGGAGCGTAGGCAGATATTCGCCAGAAGACTCGACCTCCCCGGTCACGGTCAGACCATGGCGCCCAGCATCACGATCACAGCGGGAGATCACGACGGCGTGTCCGGCACCGTCACGTTCGGCCGTTACTTCCTTGGTGGTGGTGGCGCCGCCCACGGCGGCGCCATTCCGCTGCTCTTCGACGAGGTGTTGGGTCAGCTCGCCAACTCCGGGGATCGGGAGCCTTCGCGAACCGCGTACCTGCACACCGACTACCGGTCGATCACACCCATCGGGAAGGAACTCACGGTACGCGGGTGGTTCGTCAGCGAGCAGGGACGCAAACGGATCCTGCGCGCGGAGCTGTGTCACGGCGACACCCTCTGCGCAGAAGCCGAGGGATTGTTCATCGTGCTGCGCCCTGATCAACCCTGAGCACCTGTTTCAGCGGACCGTGAATCCGGCGTCCAGCGGCCAGGCCACCCCGGTGATGAACTTCGCCTCGTCGGAGACCAGCCAGGCCACCGCGCCGGCAATGTCCTCGGGCATCAAGATCTGAATGGGCAACGCGTTCTGCATGGCTTCGATGGCAGTGTCGCCAGACTCGAGCAGCTTGCCCATGGTCTCGTTCATCACCATGCCGGTCGCTACGCCAGTGGGGTGAATCGTGTTCACCCGAATCCAGTGCTGCGCGAACTCGTTCGCCCACACCTGCATGAGTCCGACGAGACCGCGCTTGGCGGCGGTGTACGCCTGCCCGCCGACCCGGTCGGTGCCAATGCCCTTGAGGCCTGCGCTGGAACTCGTCAGGACTATGGACCCGCCGCGGCCGCCGTCGATAAGCGCGGGCAGCGCCGCCTCGACCGTGTTCCACACCCCGACCAGGTTCACGTCGACGATGTCTCGGAAGATCTGGCGGCGGTCCCCGTCGCCGCCGAGGCGGATGATGCCCGCGTTGGCGATCACGATGTCCAGCCTGCCGAATTCACGGATGCCGTCGTCGACGGCCTGCTGCAGCGCGTCGGCGTCGCGGACATCGGCCTGGCGAGCGACGATTCGTCTGCCCTCGTTCTCGACGAGCTTGATGGTTTCGTCGAGCTCGTCGGGCGTGGCGTTGGGGTAGTCCATCGAATCGATGTCGCGGCAGATGTCCACCGCAACGATGTCGGCGCCTTCGGAGGCGAGCCGAACCGCGTGTGCGCGGCCCTGACCCCGCGCCGCGCCGGTGATGAACGCTACCCGTCCGTCGTGTCTACCCATTGTCGGTCCTATCCTCTTGTCGGTTGTCGACGTTGAATGTCGCTGTCGCGCTGAATGATCAGTTCACTCAGGGCTATCCGGTCCGGCTTGAGCATCGCCGTCAAGGGCAGCTCGTCGACGATGAGCAGTTCGTCGGGCGCCTTGTAGTCCGCCAGTTCGCTGGTGACGTGTTCGCGAAGCTCGGACAGGGTCGGTGGGGCGGCGCCGTCCGCGGGGACCACGCATGCGACGCCGATCTCGCCGATCACCGGTGCGGAACGGCCAACCACAGCAACTTGTTTCACGCCGGGATGCCCGGCGATCGTCCGCTCGACCTCGCCGGGATGGATGTTGTATCCGCCCCGGATGTACATGTCGCCGCTGCGTCCGACGAGGGTGAGGTTCCCGTCCTCGCCGAGCACGCCGACGTCACCGGTGCGCAGCCATCCGTCCCGCAGCACTTCGGCGGTTAGCTCCGGGTTGCGCCAGTAGCCGCGCATCACGCAGGGTCCGTTCACCTCGACCACTCCATCGGAGCCGATGCGGACATCCATTCCCGTGGCGGGCCGCCCCACGGTACGGAACTGCACTTCGGGGGGATCGGTCGGTTCGGTGCCGCAGATGGTCGGACACTCGGTCATCGCATATCGCACCACGAGCGAAACTCCGACGCGCTCGGCGACCCGGTGTACCAAGTCGGGGGGCGCCGGCGCCGTGGCCGCGATCCCTAACCGTAAGTGCGGCAACGTATCTGCGCTCACGTCGTCGACCTCGAGCAGTTTGGCCCACTGCGTTGGAACGGCACCTGCCACGGTGACCCGTTCAGCGCGCAGGACGTCGAACATGCCCTGCGCCGACCACGGCGTCGGCGGTACCACCAGGGTGCTGCCCCACACCAGCTGGTCCCAGAGCTTGAACATGTAACCGGCGTGGGCGAACGGGGTGGATGTCAGGCGACGGTCGTATGGCGCGCTCATGACGCCGGCCGCCGCCGCACCCGCTGCCAGCCGGTCGGCGTCGTACACCGCACCCTTCGGCGTCCCCGTAGTCCCGCTGGTGAAGACGAGGGCGACCGGATCCCGTCTGCTCAAGTCCACAGCAGGGGGTGCCGATCGTGAGGTAGCTGTATCTAGCGACGCCCTTGACAGCATCCGGCGCCCCCCATCGGGTAGCGCACCGCAACTGCCGTCAGCGACGATCAACCTGGGATCAGCCTGCTGCAGAATGGATTCGAGCTCACGCCAGCCCAGCCGCGGATTCAGTCCGGTGGTGATCGCACCGATCATCGCCGCCGCGGCGTAGCACGTCGCATAGTCGATGCCCGAGGGCAGCCACAGCGCCACCACGTCGCCCTTGGCCACTCCAATTTCGACGAACTGGGCGGCAATGGCTCTTGCCCGATCGATCCACTCCGCGAACGTGATTCGCGCTCCCGGCTCGACGTAGGCCTCGACATCCGCGTGAGCGGCGGCCGCGAACTCCAACATCGACCGTATGTCGGCGACGTCGGAACTCAGCGGTGCGCGTGCCACCTACGGCTCCTCGGCGCCGAGAATCATTGTGGCACTGGAACAGAACCATCCGCCGGTTCCGCTGACGCAGGCAATGCGGGCGTCGGGGACCTGGCGCGGTCCGCATTCACCACGCAGCTGGCGTGCCGCCTCGACCAACAGGAAGAGACCTCGCTGGCCTGGGTGGCAGGCCGAGAGCCCGCCACCATCGGTGTTCGTGGGGAGCTGGCCGCCGAGACGCAATGCGCCCTGCTCGACGAACGCGCCGCCCTCCCCCTTCTGACAGAAGCCGAGATCCTCGAGTGTGAGCAGCAGCATGTAGGTGAACGCATCGTAGAGTTCGGCGACGTCAACGTCCGAGGGTGAGACGCCTGCCCGCGCGAAGGCCAGCGGTCCGCTGACCGACGCCGGGCCGACGGTCAGGTCGTCCCACTGGGAGGTGAGCATGTGCGAGGTGGTCTCGCCCGAGCCAAGCACCCAGACCGGTTTGTTTCGTAGGTCTTTGGCGCGTTCCGCGCTGACCAGCACGACGGCCGCTCCCCCGTCGCTGCGGATGCAGCAGTGCAGCTTCGTGAACGGGTCGGCGATCATCGGGCCCGCGAGCACGTCGTCGACGGTGATGGGGTCCCGGTAATACGCCTCGGGGTTGTCAGCCGCGTTGAACCGCGCCGACACCGCGACCTCGGCGAGTTGCTCGATGGTGGTGCCATAGACGTGCATGTGCCGGCGCGCGGCCATCGCGTACTTGGAAATCAGGGTGTGCCCGTATGGCGCCTCCCATTGCAGTGGTCCGCGCGCACCCCAGTTGATGTTGGCGCCCCGCAAGCCCTTTCGCAGATCAGCCCGCGCAGTCGATCCGTACGTCAGGAGCACCACATCGGCATGCCCGGCGGCAATCGCGTCCGCCGCGTGCGCGGCCATCACCTCCCATGATGCGCCGCCGACCGCCGTCGAGTCGATCCAACGTGACCGCAGGCCGAGATACTCACCGATATCGACCGGGGGCAGCGTGCCCTGACTGGTGGACGCCAGGCCGTCAATGTCCGCCGGCGTCAGCCCGGCGTCGGCCAATGCCCGGCGGCTGGCCTGAGCGATGAGCTCGTAGGGTCCCTTGTCGTCGACCCGCCCAACGTCCGACAGGGCGACACCCGCGATGGCGGTGTTTCTTGAGGCGCCGCTCACTGAGCGCGGTCCTGGGCGAGCAGCTCCGCAAGCACATCGGTGGGCTCGGCGAAGAGGTGCCGAATTACGTGGGCACGCTTGAGATAGAGGTGCATGTTGTTCTCGAAGGTGTAGCCCATCCCGCCGAACACCTGAATGCCCGCAGCCGCGTTGTCGACTGCGGCCGAGCCGGCCACCGTCGCGGCGGACAGCACCTGCAGCAGCGCATCCGTGCGTCCCTCGGCCAGGGCGATCCCCGCGAAGAACGTCTGCGCCTGCGCCGCCTCCGCGGCGATCTCCATGTCGACGCACGCATGCTTGATGGCCTGGTGCACGCCGATGGGCTTACCGAACTGCTCGCGGGTCTTGGCGTGCTCCGTCGCGGCGGCAGCCGCGGCCGCCGCCAAGCCCGTGAGATAGGCAGCCGCAAGCACCGTGGCACGCGCCCAGATCCATTCGTCCCGTGCCGGCAACCAGTGTAGGGGTTCCGCGGACTCGACTGTGGCGGAGGCCATTCGAGTTCCCGGATCCGCCGCGACCACCGGCGTCAGCGCGCCAAACGACTCGATGTTTACCAATGCAGCGCCATCGCGGGCCACAATCAACGCGTACGAGGCCCCCGCCGGCTCGAACAGGTCGAAGGTGCCCTTAACAGGTTGCGCCCCGCCGTCGCCACGAAGGACCGCAAGCGCCACCGTCGCATTGCCTGCCCCTATCCGCTCCGCCAGCGCTGCGTCCCCGCAGCGGGCCGCGACCCGGGCGGCGAGTGTGCCCGCGAGGAACGGACCGGGTGCCAGCCGCCTGCCGAGTTCGATGAACAGCAAGACTTCGTCGTCGAAGGGCCTCCCCGAGCCGCCCGACTCCTCATCGAGTCCGAGCGTGAGCAGTCCGAGCTCGGCGCATTCTCGCCAAAGCGCTTCGGGCACAGCCGCTTCAGTGTGACGGTTGGTGCGGATATGTTCCACGGGCAGCCGCTCGGCAAGGAATTCTCCCGCCGCCGCCACGATTTCGAGTTGCTCAGGTCCTGGAAGCAGATCCACGGTCATCTCCTGTCTGGGTCACCTGGGCAGCCCCAGCACACGTTCGCCGACGATATTGCGCTGAATCTCAGACGTGCCGCCCCCGATGGCCTGCGAGAAGCTGTAGTAGTAGTAACCGACCCACCCGTCGACGTCCCACCGCGAAGAGTGCCGAAGGGATTCGGGACCGACGATGTCCAACGCCAACTTGCCGATCTCCTTGGCCAATTCGGCGTACATCAGCTTGACGATCGACCCGCGCGGCCCCGGCGTCTCCGTTTTCATCGCCTCGCAGATGTTGGTGTAGGTAAGTGCCCGCAGCGACGCAACCGAGGCGCGCGCCCTGGCCAGCCGACGCGCAATCTCATCATCGGCAATGGCGGGTCTGCGCCCGTCAGGGCCGACGTGGTCACGGGCGTAGTCGATGAGGTCCTCGATGATCTTCGCCAGCCGAACCTGGTTGGCGGTGAACGCGGTGCCGCGTTCGAAGGACAGCGTGGCCATCGCCACCGACCAACCCTCCCCGACGTCGCCGACGACGTTGGACAGCGGGATGCGGACGTCGTCGTAGAACACCTCGCAGAACTCAGAACCGCCCTCGATCGTCTCGATGGGTCGGATGTCGATGCCCGGTGTGCTCATGTCACAGATCACCCAGGTGATGCCCTTGTGCTTACTGCCGGTGTTGTCGGTGCGCACCAACAACTCCTGGTAGTCGGCGACGGTCGCGAAGCTGGTCCACAGCTTCTGGCCCGACACCACCAGGTGCTCTCCGTCGATGACGGCTTTGGTCCGCAGAGCCGCCAGATCCGATCCGGCATCGGGCTCGGAGAACCCCTGACACCAGATCACCTCGCCGCGAAGGATCTTCGGTAAGTGGAACGACTTCTGCTCGTCGGTCGCCCTGGTGATCAGAGTCGGTCCGGCATGCGAGTTCCCCACGAAGCATGCATCGATTCCCGGAAAACCCCGAGCCGCGTACTCCTCGTACCAGATCAGCTGCTGCATCAGAGACAGGCCCTGGCCGCCGTACGCCTCCGGCCAGGCAATGCCCGCCCAGCCGCCCTGCCACTGAGTGTGCTGCCAAGCCAGGTCGTACTCGCGGATGCCTGCGTCGTCGCGGGGCCGGGGCTCGGTCGGCTTGTGCTCGTCGAGCCACGTTCGGACCCGATCGCGGAACTCGAGCTGGTCAGCCGTGAAGTCGAGATCCATGGTACCCAACTATAGGTGACACAACAGTCAGAAACAAAGGTCTTGCACTCGATCAATGCGATCAGCATGCGCGTTGGAACTGCAGTCGATAGACGCCCACACGAGTGACACTCAAGTCAGAATTATCTACGTTCGCGCCATCGGGCGTTTGCCTGCAGCTTCGGCGATCGCCGCGAACACCTCCAAGTTCTCAGGGACCGGTTCAGGCGTCATTTCGGGTCCATAGCGGACTACGAGCCCCGTCAGCCCGCAGTCCAGCCAGGGTTCGACACGCGTGCGGATCCGGGAGACCGGACCAACCAGCCAGCCCTCGTCGATGTATTCGTCCGGCACCGCGTCCAGGGCCTCCTGCCAAAGCGCACCCTCCAGCAATGTGCCGCCGGCCTGTACTCGCGCTTCGGCCTCGACGGCGTCCACGTCGGCGAGCATGTCGGCGAGCCGCTGCGCGAGCTCGGAATAGCCCCGCGCCTCCATGAACGGCCGCAACATCGCCGACCAGGTGACGACGAACTCCTTGAAGGGGTGCATGGCCGCTCGCACGTCGTCGTCGACGAGCACGTCGACGTGGGCCCAGATCGCGAAGTCATGGAGGCCCTTGCCGTCGTTCCTGCGATCGAAACCGCGTAGAAGCAGTGGCACAACGGCGGGCAACATGCCGGGGGTGAATGCCGGCGGAAACCACCCGTCAGCCACTTCGGCAGCCAGACTGACCATTTCGGGTCCCGCCGCCGCCATCAGGATCGGAAGCTCGGCCAAGACGTCCAGTCCGACGGCGACCGGCGCAACACCAGTGGCGTCCTGCCCTCGGTAAGGTGCTGACCACTCGGTGCCCTCGTGCTCGATGGTGTCGCCCCTCAACGCCTGTCGCAGGATCGAGACGTAGTCCCGCATCCGCCGCGTAGGGCTTCCCCACTTCCGGCCGTAGAAGCCCTCCGCGGCAACCGGACTGGAACTGCCGAGCCCGATCATCACGCGTCCACCACCGGCGAGGTGGTCGACGGTCTGGAATGCCATCGCCGCCAATGCTGGAGGTCGGCTGGTCACCTGGGCGATGCGGGTACCGAGCTTCAATCTCGAGGTGTGTCCGGCAATGTACCCCAGCGGGACGAGCCCTTCGGATCCATAGCCTTCCGCCGTGAACACCGCGTCATAGCCGAGTTCCTCGGAGTACCGAATGCGTTCCAGGGGAACGCTGAACCGGCGGTCGTGCCAGCGAACTTCGGTGGCGAGCTCGATCATGAACGTGATTGCTTGTACTCGTCCACCAGCTTCTCGGCGCCGCGGGCCAGCAGGGCCACGTCGGCGCCGACCAGAACGAAACTGGCCCCCGCTGCGAGGTATCGCTGCGCGATCGTCTTGTTGAAGGCGTTGACTCCTGCGCTCTTTCCGTGCTTCACGATGGTCGCCAGCGCGGTCTCGATGGTGCTCACTACGTCGGAATGCTCCGGCTGCCCGAGCTTGCCCATCGAGGCCGCCAGGTCTGCGGGCCCGATGAACACGGCGTCCACGCCGTCGACGTCGGCGATGTCACCCAGATGCGCCAGACCGGACAGCGACTCCACCTGAACCGTCAGCGACACCGATGCATCGGCGGTGGCCAGATAGTCGGAGATGCGGTTCCACCGGGATGCCCGGGCGAGCGCGCTCCCGACGCCGCGGATGCCCGCCGGCGGGTAGCGGGTGGCGGCCACCGCCCTAGCGGCCGCGCTCGCATCATCGACCATCGGGACGATGAGATTCTGCGCGCCGATGTCGAGCAGTCGCTTGATGGATACCGGGTCGGCGGATGGCGGGCGCACCAGCACGTCGACGTCGGGGTATCCCGCGAGCACTTGCAATTGTTCGAGTGTGGTGCTCAGCTCGTTGGGCGCGTGTTCCTGATCCAGGAGCACCCAGTCGATTCCGGATCCCGCGCAGACCTCGGTGACATAACCGCTGCCCGAGGCCAGCCACATGCCGATTCGCGGCGCTCCGGCTGCGATGCGCTCCGTCCATCGGTTTGTCACGAAGCCTCGCGATCAAAGGAGACCGTCACCGTGCCGAGCGGTCCGTAGTCCGCGACGAAGGTGTCCCCCGGCTCGGCGAACACCGGTTTGGTGAACGAGCCCGACAGGATCACCTCGCCGGGGTGCAGCGAAACCCCATGTGGGGCAAGCCGGTTCACAAGCCACGCGACGCCGTTGCCGGGGTGGTTGAGTACGGCCGCCGCCACCCCGGACTCCTCGATCACGCCGTTGCGCAGCAGTAACGCCGCAACCCAGCGCAGATCCACGTCCAGCGGCCGCACCACCCGCCCGCCCAAGACCAGACCGGCGTCGGCCGCGTTGTCGGCGATGGTGTCGACGATGGTGCGCAGGTGACCGGTCTCGGGGTCCGACATCTGCACCCTGGCGTCGAGGATCTCCAGCGCCGGGGTGACGAACTCGGTAGCCCGCAGCACGTCGAAGAGGGTGACGCCCGGCCCGCGGAGCTCCTCACCGAGGACGAACGCCAGCTCGACCTCGATGCGCGGCCGGATGAAGCGTCCGACCGGAACACGGCCGCCATCCTCGACGAACATGTCGTCGAACAGCGCGCCGTAGTCGGGTTCGTCGATCGACACGGCACGTTGCATCACCTTTGACGTTAGCCCGATCTTGCGGCCCTTGACCTCTCGCCCGTCGGCGACCTTGAGCGCGACGAGCGCCCGCTGGACCGCGTAGGCGTCCTCGATCGTCATGTCGGGATAGTCCAGCGACAGCTGCCGGATCGGCGCGCGGTTCTGCTCGGCCTCATACAGCCGACGTGCGATGTCCGCGAGCTCATTCTCGGCCGGCCTGGTCATGATCGGATGCGCTTCGCGCGAGCGCTCATCATCGCGTCAGGAACTCGACGGCTGCGGCATTGAACGACTCGGGGTCCTCGAAGTGCGGCCAGTGCCGCACTGTAGCCATCTCGAACACCTCGGAGTTCGGAATCAAATCGGCGATGGTGCGTGCGGTGTCCTGATACACGCCGTGATCCTTGCCGGAGGCCACGATCATCACAGGCGCGGTGATGCTGCGCCACTTGTCGTCGGGAATCAGGTTGCGGTTGCGCACCTTCTCGTCCTGAAGGATCAGCAGCCGATCGATGGTGTTGCGAGTGTCCTCGCGCCGATATACCGCTTGGCGTAAGCCGATCAGGTCGGGCAGTCGATTGCTCTCGTCAGCAATCAGATGTGCGAACACGGCGTGCAAGGACTCCCACGTCGGCTCGTTGACCGCCTTGGTCCGTTCCGCCCGGATGCGCGCCATGTTCGACGCCGACGCCTCGCGGCCGGCCGGCGACATCAGGATCACCTTGTCCACCCGATCGGGATGACCGACGGTCACTGCAGACGCGACGAACGCCCCGAGGGACATGGCGACGAAGTTGGCCGATGTCATGCCGAAGTGGTCCATCACACCCAACACGTGTTCCACGTAGACGGCGATCTCGTAGTCGTAGTCCGGCTTGTCGGAGAATCCGTTTCCGACCATGTCGATGGCCACGCAATGGAAGTGCTCGGAGAGCGCGGCCAGGTTGGGTGCGAACGTCTCCCAGTGGCCGCCCGTGCCGTGCAGGAGGATCGCATGCGGCTTGTCCGGGCTGCCGGCCTCGACATATCGCGTGCGAACCACCGCGCCGTTGACCGGCACGTCGACGAATCCCTGCCGAAATTCCAGCTCCTTGAGATACATCCAGAGGCTCCGGTAGTTCTCGGTGTCCAGCCGGGTGACGCCGTCGGCGTCGGTCTTCTTCTCCGTTGCCTGCGATTGGTTGACGTGCTCCCCGCCATGAACGGCGGGGATTCCCGTACGGCTAGGCCGCTGTTGGGGTGCTTCCTGATTCATCGCCCTGTGCCTCCCGAGTTGCAGGAGGACTTATCGGGGCTCCAAAAGCGTTTAGTCTCTCCGCCCGCCCGGCGGCGAGAATGACTTTGGCGGCGTTGTGGTCGCGATCGTGGACCGCCCGGCACGCCGGGCACGTCCACTGCCGGACCTGTAGCGGGAGTTCGTCGAGCCGATGCCCACACTCCGAGCATGTCTTGCTCGATGCCAACCACCGCGACACCGTGTGCACGGTGCGCCCGTAGCGGTCGGCCTTCTCGCCGATGATCCGCACGAACTGGCCCCAGCCCGCGTCCGAGATCGCGCGGGCCAGTCGGCGATTTTTGACCATGCCCACAATGTTGAGGTCCTCGACGTGGATCACTTGGTTCTCGCGAACCAACGCCAAAGCCTGCTTGTGGTGATAGTCCCGCCGAGTACGCGCCACCTCGTTGTGTGCGACCGCGACTTTGCGCCGCGTCTTGTCCCTGTTTGCTGATCCTTTCTGCCGGCGGGACTTCTCCCGCTCCAACCGCGCCAGCTTGCGCAGCTTGCGACCCAAATGCTTCGGATTCGCCACATCCGTACGCACACAATCTGTCGCGGCGATGGTCGCCAACCGCGTGATCCCCACGTCGATCCCGGCCTCCCGCTGCACCGGCGGCAACGGTGACGCCGGCACGTCGACGACGAAACTGGCGTAGAAGCGCCCATCCGGCTCGCGGATGATCGTGACCGATGACGGGTCGCTCGGCAGATCTCGCGACCAGCGCACCGGCACCTCGCCCACTTTCGCCACAAACAGCCGACCATTGGGCCGTACGGAAAATCCGTTGCGGGTGAGCCGAAACGACTGCCGATGATCCTTGCGCGACTTCATGCGTGGTCGGCCCACCTTGCGGCCGCTGCGTTTCCCGCTGATTGAGTCGAAGAAGTAGCGCCACGCCCGGCGGGAGTCGTTGACCGACTGAACCAACGCCACACTGGGCACCTCGCACAGCCACCCTCGCGCCTCTGTGCTCTTCGCAACGGTAATGACGCGGCGCTGAATCTCGCTGTCCGACAGTTTGATCCCGGCCTGATAGGCCTCGTCGCGCAGGCGCAGTGCGTCGTTGAACACCACCCGGCAACACCCGAACACCCGCGACAGCATCGACTGCTGGGCTGGTGTCGGTTCGATGCGGTACCGGTAGCGCATCTGCATGATCCGACCCTAAGCCCGCGCACTGACAACCCAGACCTATCGCCGCGCCCGCATGCACGGCCACCTCTGGTCGCCGTCCTACTTCACCGTCTCCTAAGGCGGCGCACCTCTGTCCATCACCGAGCAGTACATCGAGAAACAAACCCGCCCACTCTGAACGCCGGGCTACGTCCGGCGATACGCACGACGGGCTAACCCCAGACTGATGTACAAGGTTTGGGCCCAAAGATCCGGTCATATTGCCCCTTCTTACCCTTGTTTCTGACAGCAATGTCAACTTACGCCACCGGCGTTCTACGTGTCCAGATATGGTCGCATAGTCGATATGTTCGCATGTAGAGAAACACTTATGCCCTCCTGAGGATATCCAATCATGTGGCTACCGCTTGGCCGCCTTCCATTGATTCTGACAGTCATATGCGGTAAAACTGGGCAGGTGGACACTCCGTCGGGACGTCGCGTGCTCGCCGAGCTGGTGAACGAGTTCGCGGCCGTGCGGGTGTCGCTGGACGTCAGCGGCAATGGCCCGCGCCTGCTCGTCGAGGATCTCGAGGGCGGCGAGCACGTGTTTCTGTGTCCGCTGGAGCTGGCCAGCTTCACCTTGGCTACGCCCGAAGACCGCGAGGAGTGGCTGCGCGTCGGCAACTACCGGGGTGAACGTCGACCCAGGGAAGCGCCGTGAGCGCCTCGGCCGTCGACCTGGTCGGCTTGGGCATGACCGAGATGTCGCTTCGCCCCGGCGCCGCGCCCCTCGAATTGGCCGCAAGGGCAAGCACGGCCGCACTGGCCGACGCCGGAATCGGGCGTGCCGATGTCGACGGGCTTCTGGTCGGCTCCTCGCAGGGCATTCGGCCGGACCGGCTGGGTGTCGGATTCGCCGCGCAGGGCGGCTTCTCGGACCTGCGCCTCCTCGAGCACGTCGAGATCAAGGGCGCGACGACCATCGCCATGATCCAGCGTGCGCGCCACGCGATCACCACGGGTGAGGCGTCCACCGTGCTGTGCGTCTTCGCCGACGCGCCGCTGGTCGCCGACCGGGGTGCGGGATCGACCTACGCCCACAGTGGGGGCAACTCAGGCGTGCGCGGGCTTGAGCGTGCGTCAGGTCTGCTCGGGTCGGTGCCGACGTACGCGCTGATGGCGCAACGGTGGCTGCACGTGACGGGCACCACCCCCGATGCACTGCGCTCCGTGGCCACCACGGCGCGCGGATGGGCGCGGGGCAATCCCGATGCCGTCAACCGCGAACCGCTCGACGACGCCGGCTACGACGCGAGTCCGATGATCTCGGAGCCGTTGCGGCTGCTGGACTGCGCCCGGCCAGTGAACGGCGCGGTCGCGGTGGTGCTGACCGGCCGCAGTTCGGTTGGCACCCAACGACTTCGCATCCGCGGCACTGGCCGCCACCATCCGGTACGGCGACGGCGTGCAGGCGCCGAGTCGTGGTTCGGGGGCGGCGGCCGGGCCGTGGACGACGCGCTCGAGCAAGCCGGCATGCAACGGTCGGACCTCGACGTCGCCGAGCTCTACGACCCGTTTTCGATCGTGACCTTGATGCTGCTCGATGAGTACCGGCTCACCGGCGAGGTACCGGCCGGCGCCTTCGTGCGCGACGGCCACACCGGCCGGGGTGGCACGCTGCCCACGAATACGGGTGGCGGGCAGCTCTCCGGCTTCTATCTGCAGGGCATGACGCCGCTGGCCGAAGCGGTGATCCAGCTGCGCGGTACAGGCGGCGACCGCCAGATTCCGGCCGCAACGGTCGCACTGGTCGGCGGCATCGGCGGCCGTGTCGACCACCACGCTGCGCTGGTATTGGAGCGGGCGACATGAGTGCTGCCGTCAAGCCCGCCGCGCAAGTAGTCCACGACTGGCTGCTCGACCCTTCGCTGGCGCCGCAGACCGCCGGCGACCGGTTGGCACCGCTCTACGAAGCGGCAGCCCGCGGCGAGCTCGCCCTGCCCTTCTGCGCGGGATGTGCTCAGCCGCTCGACCTTGAACAGGAAGTCTGCGACTCCTGCGGATCCGCCGAATGTGGCTGGCGCACTGTGGAATTGCATGGCACCGTTCATTCGGCCACCTTGATGCACCGGCGCGAGCCCGGCTTGGTGCGTGCGCAACGGCCCTACCCCATCGTCGACGTCGAACTTTCGAGTGGCCACCGCTTGGTGATGACCACCGCACTCCCCGCGGACACGGCTCCGACCATCGGCACCGTGGTTCACATCGGCTTTCGCCGGCTCGGCGACATTGCAATTCCAGCCATTGACATTTTGGAGGACGAGTGACGACACTCGAATCAGCCCCGCCCCTTGACGAGTTCGACGTCAGCAAGATCATCCGGAGTGACCGAGTACACGGGTCGGTCTACACCTCGGCCGAAATCTTCCGCCGGGAAATGGACACCATCTTCAAGACCGGCTGGGTCTTCGTTGCGCACGAAAGCGAGGTGAGTGAACGGGGCGACTACCTCACCCGGATGATCGGGTATGACCCCGTCGTCGTGGTGCGCGGCAAGGACGGCGTCGTGCGGGTGGTGCTCAACCGATGCACCCACCGCGCGAACAAGCTGTGCAACGCGGAAAAGGGCAACGCCAACTCGTTCCGGTGCCCGTACCACGGCTGGACATTCAATAACACTGGTGCGCTGCAAGGTGTTCCGATGCGGGAAGGGTATGGGAAGGCCTTCAACGAGATCCGCTCCGAACTTGGTCTTGCCCAGGCTCCACGGGTCGACAGTTACGGCGGCTTCGTCTTCGCCTCGCTTGCGGCTGAGGGTATCTCGCTGCGCGAGCACCTCGGCAACGCGACACATGCCATCGATCGACTGCTCAACCTGTCCCCGAACCGTGAGATCGACTTGCGGGCCAACTGGATGAAGCACCTGCACCACGCCAACTGGAAGATGGTGGTGGAGAACAATGTCGACGGCTACCACGCGCTCTTCACGCATGCCTCGGTATACGACGCCATCAAGCCCGCCAAGGTGTCACACGTACCGACCAAGGTCGACGTGCTGGTCCGCGACCTCGGAAACGGCCACTCTGAGATCGACTACAGCGACGAATACCGCAAGCTCGACGAGGAATTCGTCTGGTACGGCCGGATCCCGCGGGCGAAGCTGGCCTCCTACGTCGAGACATTGGAGCAGGCCTACGGTCCCGAGCAGGCACACGACGCCCTCGTGGTGGGTCCACCCCACACGCTGATCTGGCCCAACCTGTTCTTGGCGGAGATGAACGTCATGTTCGTCGAGCCACAGGCCCCCGACCGCACCGTGGCCTACACCACCGCGGTATTGATACCTGGTCAGGACGCGTTAAACGAACGCACGCTGCGGCGCTCCGAGGGGGCGATGGGTCCGGCGGGGTTCCTCATCGCCGACGACGGCGAGATCGGCATGCGCAACCAGGCCGGCCTGGCCGCCGAACTGCCGGAATGGCTCGTACTGGCGCGCGGTAGCGAAAACGACGTGCACGACAAGACCGGAATCATCAACCGGGACAAGAGCGCTGAGACGCCACAGCGCGGGTTCTATTCCCAGTGGGCGGCCGTCGTCGGTGGAGGGGCGGGAGCGTGACAGTCAACGCTCAGTCGGAACAGCCGGCGCCCCAGACCCGCCCGACGCTGCGGCCACTGCCCGATGCCGACATCCTGTCCTTCTTGTATCTGGAGGCTCGACTCGCCGACGAAGGCCGGTACTCCGAGTGGGAAGCACTGTGGGCGGATGATGACGACACCGTCGAGTATCGGGTGCCCATGCACCCCGATGACGACCCGCGGACCACGCTGGCCTACATCAACGACAACCGGCGGCGCATCAAGAGCCGCGTCGCTCAGCTCAACACCGGCAACCGGCACTCCCAAACGCCGCCGTCGGTAATGCGGCGCATCATCTCCAACAGTGAGGTGATTGAGGATGCCGACGGTCTGATTACGGTCGAATCCAACTTCTCGCTGTTTGAATACCGTATCCGCCAACGTTTCTGGGCCGGCCGCGTCCGCCACACGGTCAGGCGAACACCGGGCGGCCCACGGCTGGTCCGCAAGGTCGTGCACCTGGTCGACGCGGGCGGAGCCGTCGATACGTTGGCATTCCTGATATGAGGTTGTGCAACTGATGCTTATCGGTGATATCGCCACCAACAACGCCCGCCGCTACCCGGACAAGCGCGCCCTGGTCGACGCCGACCGGGTGCACACCTGGGCCCAGGTCGACGAGCGGGCCCGGCGGTTGGCCGGCTTCCTCGCCGAGCGTGGGCTGGAACCCGGCGACCGCGTAATGGTGATCGCGCGCAACTGCATCGAATGGCCGGAGATCTCGTTCGGGCTCGCCAAGGCCGGGTTGATCGCCGTGCCGGTGAACATCCGGCTGGCGCCCGACGAAGTGGCCCACGCCCGCGACGACTGCGGCGCGAGCGCGGTGATCATCCACGCCGATCACCTCGACAAATTCCTCGGCGAACTGAGCGGGCTGGGGCTGGTTTTGGGCATCGGCGCCCAATCGCAAAAAGGCCTCAGCGAGTTGGTCACCGACTACGAGACGGCACTGGCGCAAGCCCAGCCGAGCGCTGGGCGCGGCGACATCTCGCCGGACGACATCGCCGTCATCCTCTACACCAGCGGCACCACCGGTCGCGCCAAGGGTGTAATGCACACCCACCGCGGGCTGCTTTATCAGGCGGCGGACACCAACCTGGTGACCGAGGCCAACCGGTCCGACGTCATGCTGGCCACCACCCCGTTCTTCACCGCGGGTGGCATGGTGCGCACCGTGTCCTGGCTCTACCTGGGTCAGACCATGGTGATCCACCAACGCTTCGATCCGCAGGCGGTCATCGACGAGATCGAACGCAGCGCGATCACCTTCACCACGTTCATCCCGACGATGCTGCACCGCACGTTGGCGATCCTGGAAGACGGTCCCCCACGGGACATGTCGAGCCTGCGGCGAATCTCCTACGGTTCGGCGCCCGTGCCGCCAGGCCTGGCACGCAAGGCAATGGACCTGCTCGGCTGCGACCTACAGCAGCGGTACGGACTGACCGAATGCGGCGGGCAGGCAACCATTCTCACGCCGCAGGACCACCGCGACATCGTTGCGGGCAGGACGTCCATCGCCACGTCGTGCGGCCAGGAGACACCGATGTGCGCGATTCGCGTCATCGACGCCGACGGCAGCGACGCCCCCACCGGCGAAGTCGGCGAGATCGTCATCGTCAGTCCCGCCAACTCCGTCGGCTATTGGAAGCTACCCGAGAAGACTGCCGAGACGTTCCAGTCCGACGGGCTGCGTACCGGCGATCTGGGCTACCTGGACGCCGACGGCTACCTCCACATCACCGGCCGCCGCACAGACCTCATCATCTCCGGCGGTTTCAACGTCTACCCCGCCGAGATCGAGCGGGTCATCGCGCAGCACACCGACGTGGACATGGTTGCGGTGGTAGGCGTGCCGGACCCGGAATGGGGCGAGACCCCGGTGGCCGTCGTCATTGCGAAATCCCACGTCGACGACACCGATGCGCTGACCCGCGAGCTCACCTCGCTGTGCCGCGAGAAGTTGGCCGGCTACAAGCAACCGCGTCGTTTCGAATACCGCGAGGAATTCCCGCTCGGCCCGGCCGGAAAGATCCTCAAACGCGAGATCGCTAACCAAGTTATACAGGTATGATCGACCCGTGACTGACCTGGGGAACCTGCACACCATCGAGTTCGAAGTGTCCGATCACGTAGCCACGGTGTCGTTGAACCGACCTGATCGGATGAACAGCTTCACCGAGCAGATGGCAGACGAGTTAGCTGCGGTATGGGCCCGGGTGCGCGACGACAACGACATCCATGTCGCGGTGCTCCGCGCGAATGGCGAGCGAGCTTTCTGTACCGGCATCGACGTGTCCGAAGGAACCTGGTGGAAGCACAAGTCGATCTTCAACCAGGAAGACCCCGGAGAACTGCTGGGACCGAAGGCCCACCGGGTGTGGAAGCCGGTGATCGCGGCGCTGCACGGCATCGTGGCGGGCGGCGCGATGTACTTCGTCAACGAATGCGACTTCTCCATCTGCAGCGAGACGGCCACCTTCTTCGATCCGCATGCCAATGCCGGGATCGTCTCGGCACTGGAACCGATGGGCATGCTCGCCCTCGGCGTGCCCTACGGCGAGGTGATGCGGTGGGCCCTCCTTGGCAGCGAGGAACGAATGTCGGCACAAACCGCACTGCGGATTGGCATTGTGACCGAAGTAGTCCCAGACGATCAGTTGCGTTCGCGGGCAACCGAATTGGCGAGTGAGATCGCCGCACGGCGGCCCTTGGGGGTTCAGGGCACGGTCCGCGCCATGTGGGAGGCTCGCGACCTGCCGCCCAGCGCCGCCGCACGACACGGCAAGTTCTACACGGATTTGGGCAACGCCGGCGCGGGGCGGACCGACTCGCGCGCCAACAAGAAAGCGCCGCGCACCCGATAGGAGGGGTCGATATGACCACGACTGAGCAATTGGTGCAGTTCGACTTGCTGATCGGCGGCGAGCAGACCGCCGCCGCATCGGGAGCCACCTACGACAGCGTCGACCCGTTCACGGGCAGCCCGTGGGCGCGCGTGCCCGACGGCGGGGCCGCGGACGTCGACCGCGCAGTGGCCGCCGCCCGCGCGGCGCTGGACGGCCAGTGGGGGCAGTTGACCGCTACTTCGCGCGGCAAGCTGTTGTGGCGGTTGGGCGAAGTCATCGCGCGTGAGGCCGAGAACCTGGCCGAGTTGGAGGTCCGCGACGGCGGCAAGCTGACCCGGGAGATGGTCGGCCAGATGAAGGCGTTGCCGGACTACTACTTCTACTACGCCGGGCTGGCCGACAAGCTGCAAGGCGAGGTCGTTCCGGTCGACAAGCCGAACTTCTTCGTCTACACCCGTCACGAGCCGGTCGGCGTGGTCGGTGCGATCACCCCGTGGAACTCGCCGCTGCTGCTGCTGACCTGGAAGCTCGCCGCAGGGCTGGCGGCAGGGTGCACCTTCGTCGTCAAACCCAGTGACCACACGCCGACGTCGACGCTGGCGTTCGCAAAGCTGTTCGCCGAGGCCGGCTTTCCGCCCGGCGTCATCAACGTCGTCACCGGCTGGGGCCCGGAGACCGGCGCCGCCCTTGCCTCGCACCCCGGCGTCGACAAGGTTGCGTTCACCGGTTCGACGGCCACCGGAATTCACGTCGGCAAGGCGGCGATTGCCAACATGACTCGATTCACCCTGGAGTTGGGCGGCAAGTCCGCACAGGTGGTGTTCGACGACGCCGACCTCGACGCTGCCGCCAACGGCGTCATCGCAGGCGTGTTCGCGGCCACCGGTCAGACATGCCTGGCGGGCTCGCGTCTTCTGGTCCACGAGAGCGTTGCCGACGCACTGGTCCAGCGCATCGTGGCCCGCGCGGCGACCATCAAGCTAGGCGACCCGAAGGACCCGGCGACCGAGATGGGCCCGGTGTCCAATCAGGCGCAGTACGAAAAAGTGCTGTCGCACTTCGCTTCTGCCCGCGAACAGGGCGCTACAGTGGCCTACGGCGGCGAGCCGGCGAACGACCTCGGCGGCTTCTTCGTCAAGCCGACGGTGCTGACCGGTGTGGATCCGTCGATGCGGGCTGTCACCGAAGAGGTCTTCGGACCCGTGCTCGCAGTGATGACGTTCGCAGATGAGGACGAAGCCGTGACTGCGGCGAATGCCACCGAGTTCGGATTGGCCGCAGGGGTGTGGACAAAGGACGTGCACCGTGCGCACCGGGTGGCCGCGAAGATGCGAGCAGGAACCGTGTGGGTCAACGCGTATCGCGTTGTTGCCCCGCATGTTCCATTCGGAGGTATCGGCTACAGCGGTATCGGCCGGGAGAACGGCA
This sequence comes from Mycobacterium paraintracellulare, assembly GCF_000276825.1. Taxonomy (NCBI): domain Bacteria; kingdom Bacillati; phylum Actinomycetota; class Actinomycetes; order Mycobacteriales; family Mycobacteriaceae; genus Mycobacterium; species Mycobacterium paraintracellulare. The sequence goes on from NC_016948.1 coordinate 3,025,339, forward strand.
TCGACGCCGTGAAGGACTTCACCGAAACCAAGGCCGTCTGGGTCGAACTATCCGGGGCGACCCGGGACCCGTTCACGCTCGGCTGAGCAATTGACCACCAGGAGAGACATATGACGATCGCCGCAGCGCGGAGCTGACATGCCTGAACTGCCGTCCGACGACACCGGCGCCTGGCAGCTGCCCGAGGAACTCGTGCTGCTGCGCGACACCGTGCGTCGCTTCATGGATGCGCACGTGCATCCCGTCGAGGAGAAGCTGGACCACGACACCGTCGGACTCCCCCGCGACCAGCTCGTCGCATTGCAGGCCAAGGCGCGCGAGCTCGGCCTGTGGGCGCTGCAGACGCCAGCGGAGTACGGCGGCGCCGGACTCAGCGTGCTCGGCCAAGTGGTGGTCGCCGAAGAAGCCGCGAAATGCCGTATGGGCGCGTTTTTTCCGGCTCTTGGGGCGTTCGGTGGCAACCCACCCAACATCATGTTCAAGGCCTCGCCCGACCAGTTCGCGAAGTACGCACAGCCGATCATCGACGGCACCATGAGCAAGGCGTACACCGCGATCACCGAGTCCTCCGGCGGATCTGACCCGGCGCGAGCCATCCAGCTCAAAGCGGTGCGGGACGGTTCGGGAGATGGGGGGTATGTGCTCAACGGCTCCAAGATGTGGATCTCCCATGCGCCCCAAGCCGACTGGGGCATCGTCTACGCGCGCACCGGCGAGGGTCGTAACGGAATCTCGGCCTTCATCCTCGAGAAGGACACCCCGGGAGTCACGTTCAGCCGTATCCCGGTCATGGCATCTTTCGCTCCATATGAACTGCACTTCGACAACGTCCGGATACCGGCCGACCATCTGGTCGGCGGGGAAGGTCAGGGCTTCGCGCTGGCCAGCGACTTCCTCGTGCACGGCCGCATCGTCTATGCCGCAGGCCCGATCGGCATCGCGCAATCCGCCTTGGACATGGCGTGCCAATGGGCGAAGGACCGCGACGTCTTCGGCGGCCGACTCGCCGACAAGCAAGGCATCCAATGGATGCTCGTGGAAAGCGAAGTGGAACTGCGCGCCGCGCGACTTCTGATGTACCAGGCGGCATGGAACGCCGATCTCGGCCGCAACGTCCGCGTCGACGCGTCGGTCGCAAAGATGTACGGCACCGAGGCCGCCTACAAGGTGCTCGACCGTTGCATCCAAATCCACGGGGCCCTCGGCATCTCCACCGAACTCCCGCTGGAACGCTGGTTCCGCGACCTGCGCGTCAAACGACTCGGCGAAGGCGCGACCGAGGTCCAACGCGAAGTCATCGCCCGGTCGTTAATCAGATAGGGATGTTGATCAGATAGGGATGTCATGCAGAAGCCGATGACAGGGGTGCGCGTCCTCGAGGTCGCACAGTTCACCTTCGTTCCCTCTGCGGGTGCGGTACTTGCCGACTGGGGTGCCGACGTCATCAAGATCGAGAATCCGGTGACCGGCGATGCGCAACGCGGAATGGTCACGGTCGCGGGGCGCTCCGCGACGGCGCCCGGTGTCTCGTTTTCGCCCATGGTCGAGGCACCCAATCGCGGCAAGCGCAGCGTTGGGCTGTCCCTCGCGCTGAACCAGACGAGACCGGTGTTCGAGGAACTCGTGCGACGCAGCGACGTCTTCCTGACCAACCTTCTTCCCCAGGCGCGGGCCAAACTTCGCATCGATGTCGACGAGATACGACGGATCAACCCGTCGATCGTTTACGTCGCGGGCAGCGGGTATGGCAGCGAAGGACCACACCGAGAGACGGGCGCGCACGATGCGACGGCGTTCTGGGCGCAGGCTGGCAACGCCGCCGGCGTCACGCCGAACGACTCGGAGGTGCCGGCGGGCATGCCTGCGGGCGCGTTCGGCGACAACATCGGCGGCATCACCATCGCGGGCGCGGTGGCCGCCGCCCTCTACGGCAGGCAAGCAACCGGGCAGACGTCCGTCATCGACGTGTCGCTACTGGCGGTCGGGGCGTGGGCCAACCAGTCCAGCGTTAACCTGGCCATGCTCTACGGCTGCCCGCTGCCGAAGATCGACCATCGCACCCAGGCGCCGGGCAACCCACTCACCGGTGCCTACCGATGCGCCGACGGACGCTTCATCCAGCTGTCGATGCTGCAGCCGACCCGCTACTGGGCTCCCATGTGCCGACTCTTCGGGCTCAGATCCGCAGCCCTCGACGAGCGGTTCGCCTCGCTGGAGTCGCTCGCAGCACACGCCGACGAGGCCACCGCGCTGCTCGCCGAAGCCATCGGTGCGCGGACTTTCGACGAATGCACGCAGCTGCTGCAACATCTACACGGTCAGTGGGCGCCGGTGCAGGACGCCTGGGAGGTCGCCAATGACGAGTCGATGATCGCCAACGGGCGCATCGCCGAGGTCCGGGACGCCCAGGGCAACGAACAGCGCCTGGTGGCCAACCCGGTGAAGTTCGACGAGGCGGCCGGGCATCTGACCCGGGCACCGATGTTCGCCGAACACACCGACGAGGTCTTGCGCGAGCTGGGCATGGACGACCACGAACTCATCGAGTTGAAGATCGAAGGGGCCATCACCTGAACTAACCGTTGCCGTCGGTAAAAGCACGTCGGCACAGAGCGCTCGATGTCAGCGAAAACGGAGTCCACCCACTGTCCGAACGTCGCGGACGGGAGGTTTCCAGGCGTACGGCCGCGACCCCGGGAGGCCCACCGCGAGGATACGTAATCCGGTGCCTGACAATATAATTCCGCGACGACGAGATCCCAGCAGTCGGCGGCGTGTTCACCGCCGTACCGGAACGAGGCGGGCAGAGGCGTGGTTGCAGAATCCTGTTCCGTCAGTCAGTCCAGACATCGTCCGCTGCTTCGGCGTGCCGGGGCGGCTCCGATGGCAGGGGCTGGGGAGTCCTGGAGAACTGGGGTGCCGGCGCAGGTTGCGTCACGCCGTCGATCTCGATGAACACGCCCCGCTCCGTTAGGTGCGGGTCGGCGACCGCCTCCGCCAGGGTCAATACCGGTGTCACGCACGCGTCGATGTTCGCGAAAAGCGCACTCCATTCGTCCCGCGTCCGCTGCGCGAACGTGTCTGACAGCAACGCGTGCATCGCGGGCCAGCCGGATTCGTCGCGCTGCGGACCGACGGTTTCGGGGTCGATGTCCAGAACCGCCAACATCTTGGCGAAGAACTCCGCCTCGAGCGCGCCGACGGCGACATAGGCGCCGTCTGCGCACTCGTAGGTGCGGTAGAACGGCGCCGAGCCGTCAAAGACGTTGGTGCCCCTGTCATCTGACCAACGGCCGTCGGCACGCATCGACCAGACGACCTGTGTAAGCTGGGCGGCTCCATTGACGATGGCGGCGTCGATCACCTGGCCGCGGCTCGAGGTCTGCCGCTCGACAAGGGCGGCCAGTACGCCGATGACGGCGGGCATCGATCCCCCGCCGTAATCACCGACCAGATTCAACGGCGGCACCGGGGGCTGTGAGGCGGGGCCGATCGCATGGAGCAATCCGGTGAGTCCGATGTAGTTGATGTCGTGGCCGGCCTCCAATGCACGTGGGCCGGTCTGTCCCCAGCCGGTCAATCGCAGGTACACCAGAGCAGGGTTGGTCGCGCAACAGACGTCCGGGCCCAGACCGAGACGCTCGGTCACACCCGGGCGAAATCCTTCGATCAGCACGTCGGCTCGATCGATGAGCCGACGGACCGCAGCGTGGTCGGCGGGATCCTTGAGGTTCGCCTCCACGACGCGACGCCCCCGCAGTTGCGGGTTTGCTCGTCCGGCGAGTTGACCGGGACGTTGAACCCTGATGACGTCGGCGCCCAGATCGGCGAGCACCATGGCTGCGTGCGGACCAGGCCCCATACCCGCCAGTTCGATGACCCGTGTGCCCGAGAGAGCGGCTGCCTGTGTCACCCCGCCACCATAGTCTATTCTGACATCTTGTACATATGCTCTATGCCGACTGTAATGCAATGACGACGTCAATTCATAGCTCCCTAGAAGACTATCTGACGCTTATGTCATCTCGTGGCGCGACCGGGCGAAAGGACTTCTGATGGGCCCGCTGTCCGGAGTCACTGTCGTAAGCCTTGAACAAGCCGTGGCAGCGCCGTACGCCACCCGGCAACTCGCCGATCTCGGCGCCAGGGTGATCAAAGTGGAGCGACCCGACGGCGGCGATTTCGCCCGCGGCTACGACCGCAGTGTGCACGGCGACTCCAGCTATTTCGTCTGGCTGAACCGAGGCAAGGAGTCTCTGACTCTCGATCTGAAAAGCACTGAGGGACAACGAATCCTGCGCCGACTACTGACCGGCTCAGACGTGTTGGTGCAGAACCTCGGACCGGGTGCGACTACCCGATTGGGGTTGGACGCCGCATCGCTGACCACCGAGTACCCGCGGCTCATCGTCTGCGACGTCACCGGGTACGGCGGCACCGGCCCGTGGCGAGACCGCAAGGCGTACGACCTACTGGTCCAGGCCGAAGCCGGGCTGCTGTCGGTCACCGGAACGGGCGACGACGTGGCGCGTACGGGCGTGTCGGTCGCCGACATCGCGGCAGGAATGTTCGCATATTCGGGCATTCTCACCGCGCTTTACGTGCGCGCCACTACCGGGGAGGTACGCCCGGTGTCGGTTTCGTTGTTCGAGTCACTCGTCGAATGGGTGGGCCAGCCCGCCTATTACGCGCACTACGGCGGCACAGCGCCCATGCGCACAGGTGCCAGACACGCGACCATTGCTCCATACGGCCCGTTCACCGCCGGAGATGGCGGCACGGTACTGCTCGCCGTTCAGAATCAACGGGAGTGGCGCCGGCTGTGTAACGGGGTATTGGTGATGCCGGAGCTGTGTGACGACACGCGCTTCGTGACGAACCCCGAACGGGTGAGCAACCGCGACGAATTGGAGGCGATCATCCACGCCGCGATCGCGCCGATGACGGCGGACGAGTTTGCGCAACGGCTCGAGGCCTCGGGCGTCGCGAATGCGCGCATGAATGACGTCGGCGATCTGTGGTCACATCCCGTACTCACCGGACGTGACCGCTGGCGGGAGGTCCGCACGCCGGGCGGGCCGATCGACGCGTTGTTGCCGCCGGCGACGTTGGCCGGGATCGAGCCACCGCTGGGTGATATTCCTGCGCTCGCTGAGCACAGCCGAAAGATCCTGCGAGAGTTGGGCTATACCGACGAGGCGATCTCGGATTTGGTCACGTCGGGCGTGACGACCGACGGATCGGACCGCTGACTACGGGCACCGCCGTCGGTGTAGATCGTCCGACCGGTCACAAAGCCACATTCGTCGGATGCAGGAATGCGATCAGCGCCCCTGTTTCATCGGGCTGTCGCTGCCGATCCAGCACTGCGTCGAAACCGAAGTCCTCACGCTACACCCGCTCGAGCGCGTCTTCGTAGGAGCAGGACGTTCACCATGCGCTCAGGATGCACTTCCGCCACCGTCCGATGAGCCGTCGCGTTGCACCTATGAGCCATATCTGACATTAGTGTCGTTCTACGCTGGGCGGCGTATTACCTAATAAACGCGCTATTTTCCCGCTCCTCTACGGACCTAGGCCAGAGACATAAGGCTTGATTCTGACAGTACTATGCGGTAATAATGTGGGCATACGGCTCGACGAATGCCGTGAGATCAGCCCCGAGGAGAAACACATATGACGCTCGATGTCGCGGCCGCGGACAAGGTGCTGGCGGGTCTGCGCCCCTTCCCGGTGGCGGTCACCACGATCGACAACGGCTTCGCCAACGGCCTGATGTCGCTGTCGGCCGGCTCGGCCAGCATCGTGCCCGAACTACCCCGGGCCACCGTGAGCCTGACCAAGTACAACCGCACCCACGACATGCTGGTCAACTCCGGGATCTTCGTCATGCACATGCTCTCCGCGGGCCCCGAGGAGATCGACGCCTCGATGGACATCCTGATGACCCTGGGCGGCAGCTCCGGGCGCGACGGCGACAAGATCGCCAAACTGCGCACAAAGCGCGGCATCACCGGTGCACCCATCCTGCTTGACGCCCACAGCTACGTCGAATGCCGTATCAGCGGATCACTGGACAACGACGAGAACACCATCTTCGTCGGAGACGTCGTGGCCGCCGAAGTGTTCAGCTCCGCCCAACGCCTACGTATCGGCGAAGCCTGGGCCAAACTGCCCCACGAGTGGATCGAACGCTACGAAGCCAACCACGAACCACAACTCCAAAGCGCACGCGACCTACGGGCAGCCGCCGCAGCGCGGAGCTGACCTCGGGCGCGCGTATGCCCGACTGGCGCTCACAACTCAAGGATTCCCGGTGGACCTGCAGTACAACGTGATGTTTCCGATGCGCGCCGTCAAGCACTGGCAACGTTGGAGCGAGGGAGCCAGCCTGGGCGAGGTCGCCAAAGCGGTCGAAAGCGCTGGTTTTCAAGGCTTTTCGATGAGCGAGCATCCTTTCCCCGACAACCAGTGGTTGGCCAACGGCGGGCACCACGCCTTCGATCCGTTCGTCTCGCTCAGCTTCGCAGCCGCGGCCACCACCCGACTGCGACTCATGACTTACATACTGGTGTCCGGCTACCGCAGCCCTTACCTGACCGCCAAGGCCGCCGCCAGCTTCGACCTACTATCCGGTGGCCGGTTCACGCTTGGTACCGGCGCCGGATATCTGAAAACCGAGTTCGAGGCTCTCGGAGCTGACTTCCACCGTCGCGGAGCGCTGTTGGACGAGGCCATCGTCGCGTGGAAGGCCACCTGGGCGGGCGAGGAGCACCACGGGCCCGAGTTCGGGATCACCGACCATGTGGCACTGCCCCTCCCCGCCACGGCCGGGGGACCCCCGGTCTGGATCGGCGGGAACAGCAAGGCCGCGCAGCGCCGGGTGGTCGACACCGCCGATGGCTGGATTCCGATGGGCCAGTCTGCCGAGACGGCGGCGATCACGCGGACCCCGCCGCTTGAGGACATCGCCCGACTGGCCGAACTCATCTCGGGAGTGAACCAGCGACGGTCCGAACTCGGACGTGCACCCGCTGATGTGTCATTCGTTCCGTTCGAAGCCGCTCGGCTCGTGAGTGGCGACAGTGGAGATTTCGTCGAGTCAGTGAAGCCACGACTGAACGAGTACGCCGATGCCGGGGTGACTTGGATCACCGTTGAGCCGGCCAGCCGCAGCTTCTCCGACTTTCGCACCGACATCGAACTCATAGCCGGCGAGTTGATCAGCTAGATCCTTGTCCCCCAACGTAATCAATCAGGAAGCCCCGTGATCGCGCTTCTCAGCGAAGAAGAGACCATGCTGGTCCGCACGGTGCGTGACTTCGTCAATAGAGACGTGAAGCCTGCCGTCCGCGAAATCGAACACGCCAACGAATATCCCGAGGCGTGGATCGAACAGATGAAGCGCATCGGAATCTACGGCCTGGCCGTGCCTGAGGAGTACGGCGGATCGCCGGTCTCGATGCCGTGCTACGTCGAGGTGACCCAGGAGCTTGCCCGCGGCTGGATGAGCTTGGCCGGCGCGATGGGTGGGCATACCGTCGTGGCGAAGCTGCTCTCGTTGTTCGGCACCGAGGAACAAAAGCAGAAGTACCTGCCAGGCATGGCGACCGGTGAGCTGCGCGCCACAATGGCGTTGACGGAGCCGGGCGGGGGCTCCGACCTACAGGCGATGACCACGACCGCGCGTGCCGACGGGGACCAGTTCGTCATCAACGGCTCCAAGACCTGGATCAGCAACGCCCGGCGATCGGGACTCATAGCGCTGCTGTGCAAGACCGATCCCGGCGCCGTCCCACGCCATAAAGGCATCTCGGTGCTGCTGGTGGAGCACGGTCGGGGCCTTTCCGTGTCGCGGGATCTGCCCAAGCTCGGCTACAAGGGTGTCGAATCGTGCGAGTTGTCATTCGACGACTGTCGGGTGCCGGCATCGGCGGTGCTCGGCGGTGTGCCCGGTAAGGGCTTCGGTCACATGATGAAGGGACTAGAAACCGGCCGGATCCAGGTCGCGTCCCGCGCTTTGGGCGTTGCGACCGCCGCACTGGAGGACGCCCTGGCCTATTCGCAACAGAGGGAGAGCTTCGGCCAACCGATCTGGAAGCACCAGTCCGTCGGTAACTATCTCGCCGACATGGCCACCAAGCTGACGGCGGCACGCCAACTGACGCGGTATGCCGCCGAGAAGTTCGACAGCGGCGAACGGTGCGACATGGAGGCCGGAATGGCCAAGCTGTTCGCGTCCGAGATCGCCATGGAGATCGCGCTGAACGCCGTCCGAGTCCACGGAGGCTACGGCTATTCCACCGAGTATGACGTCGAGCGCTACTTTCGTGATGCCCCGCTGATGATCGTCGGAGAAGGCACAAACGAGATACAGCGCAACGTCATCGCCTCGCAACTGATTGCCCGGGGCGGCATCTAGCCCTGCGCTAAAAGCACCCGCGCGGTCGCACACCGACTGAACGACCTGATCGGGGCAACAGGAAGGACCCGGCAAAATGACCGAAAGGCCGTCCTACAGTGGGGATCACGGCGTCGTGCGCTATGAGCGCGACGGCGCGATCGCCCGTATCATCCTCAACTGGCCGGAGCGGGCGAACGCACAGTCCTCGGAGATGGTGAGCAAAGTGGATTCCTGCCTCGATGAGGCCCGCCAGGACTACGGGGTCAAGGTGGTGATCATCAAGGGCACCGGCAAGGGCTTCTGCGCCGGACATGTCATCGCCCCCGACGCCTACCCCGAGTTCGCCGAGTCACAGGCCAACATGGGGAGCAACTACCAGGGCGGAAAGGAATTGTTCCTCTGGCCCACGCTGAGATACTGGGAATTCCCGAAGCCGATGATTGCCCAGGTGCACGGCTACGCGATCGGCGGCGGAACCTACTGGGCGCTGCTGCCCGAGGTCACTATCGCATCCGAGGACGCTTACTTTCAGATGCCACTGGTCCCCGGCCTCGGCTTCGCGGGCGGGGAAACGATGATCGAGCCATGGGTGTTTATGAACTTCAAGCGCGCCGCCGAATACCTCTACACTGCACAGACATTGACCGCTGAGGACGCGCTGCGGATGGGATTGGTCAACCGCGTCGTCACCCGCGACGAGCTCGAGCCGGTGACGGAAGCGTTGGCGGCCAAGATTGCCAGGGCGCCGCTGTCGACCTTGATGGCGACGAAGACCATGCTGGTGCGCGCCTGGGAGCAAATGGGCATGCGCCAGCACCTTCAGCTGTCGGCGGACGTGATGTCGGTGCTGGAGCACACGTCTGACGCGCAGGCGCTACGCGCCGAACTGCAGACCAGCGGGAAACTTCCCCGCGACCGGGCTGGCGATGGTTAGCGTCCATTGAGAGTGTCCTTCAGGTGTGGCCACCGTCTCCGGTCCGGCCGTGAACGCCCCGACGCCACAACGGAGCACCGACACGCTCGGACGGCGTGCAGCGCCCCGACGCCTCAACGAATTTGAGCGATCACCTTGCTGAATGCCTCGGCGTGCAACTGCGGAACACTGATGTATGTAATGCCATAGTCCTCGACGTAGCGACACAATGTATCGGCCATGGTGCGGGGCGAACCAGCAAGCGTCGTTGGTGAGGCGAGTATCTGCTCCTCGGAAAGACTCTGTCCAAAGCCCGATGTCCGCAACACTTTCGGGACCCCGCTGTCATCGTGCGGCAACGCCGTAATCATCAGGTTCAACTCGATGTCGTCGAAACGGTCTCCTGCCCGGTCGCGAATGAAACCCACCAAGTCGTCTAGCGGATCGGCCGCAGTGCTATTTGCGCGGCTGCCGCTGAGACCAATGATGTTGGCTTGCCTCGCTGCAAGTGTCAGCACTCGATCACCTGATCCGGCGATCATGATCGGCACAGTGGGGACATGCTCGCGGAGATAACCTGTCATGTGGCTGAGGTGATCGACGCGGCCCCGAGCGCTGGGAAACACCAATTCCGCTGCTTCGAACTCTTCCTTCACATAACCTGCACCCAACCCAAGCTCGAATCGATGGTCGGTGAGCAGGTCGATGGCCGCGACATCGCGAGCCAGCAATGCCGGTTTGTAGAACCCGGCGTTGAGTACGAACGGGCTGAGTCGCATCGTCGTGACTTCCGCGGCGGAAAGCAACGCGGCAAATGGCGCAGGCGTGACGAGATGGTCCGGCAAATGCAGAACGTCGTAGCCGAAGTCCTCCACGCGCCGTACGGCGTCCCGCCATTGGGATCGCGACTTCAGCGTCGACAGCGCAACACCGAACCGAAAACTCTTCGCCACGAACGTCACTCCCTTCCATCCGAGGACCCGAAGCGAACGGCGCCGCTGAACTGCCTGTGGCCCGCGGTGCGTGAAAGGACCTCATTCTTGTAACACGATGCGCTTATCTGATGACTTGGCGGTGCCTTCCTGTTGGACCCCGTACTACTGCGCCGACGTATCGTCACCAGGTCAACGCCGCGAGAAAGGGTGCGGCGGCTGGCGCGCATGGTAGAACGCCACGGCGCTACGGATCGAATCGTGGATCGGCTTCGGTTGCCACCCAAGCTCCCGCACGGCCTTGCCGTGGTCCATCGGGGACATGATGTGCATGAGCCGCACGGACAGACTGGACAGCAGTAGGTCGCGCCGCAGCACCTTTGCGGCCACGTCTCCAGCAAAACCCAACGCGTACATAACCTTCAACGGAACCCCTAACCGCGGCGGTTTCGCTCCTCCCGCCTCGGCAGCCGTACGATAGAGCTCGCGAGCGCTGATGAAGCGCTCGGAGATGATGTACCTCTCGCCCACGCGGCCCTTCTCAGCGGCGAGTATCAACGCGCGAGCGGCGTCCTCGATGCCGACCACTTCCATCGACATGTCCTTGACGTACACCGGCATCTTGCCGCGGGCCGCCGCGGCCACCAGTGAGCCATGCGGGGTCGGCTGAAAGTCAGCGGGGCCGTAGGTGTTTGCGACGCACAGTGCAACTGCGGGCAACCCACGCTCGGCGACGTACTGTAGGACGAGCCGCTCTGCTTCGACGCGGGAACGGATGTAGCCCCCACCCTTGTCGAGCCAGTTGAACGGTTTGTCTTCGGTCACTGGCAGGCCGTCGGTACTCAGCGCGATCGTCCCGATGGTGCTGGTGAAGACGAAGCGCCGCAGATCCGCATCTGCTGCAGCATCGAGTGCGTGACGCAACCCCTCAACGTTGGTGCGGAACAACGGCGTCGAATCCCGCAACCAGGCCCTGGTGTCGACAACGCAATAGAACACGTCGTCACAACCCGTCATCGCGTCACGCAATGCCTCATCGTCGAAGACGTCTCCATAGCGGCGTTCGACGTCAAGGTCATCGATCGCCGCGGTAGGACTGGTGCGCCGCAGCAGGACTCGGACGGCATCGCCTCGCTGCACCAGTTGCCGCGTCACGTGCGAACCAAGGAAGCCGCTCGCGCCGATTACCAGCTTCAGCGGACCTGCCACGTCAGCACTCTCCAGGGTCGTACGGTTCGAGAACTATGACAGTACACTGTCACATTTGTGCGCCGGTCATACGTTGCGGATCGCTTCGGCTAGTTCACTGGGCGCATCGATCATGACGAAGGTGGAGCTGCCGGGGATCTCGATCAACGTGGCATGCGGGAACGCGTCGCGCAGTCGGCGGGCGTGGTCGAGGGGGAACAGCGGGTCCTCGGTTCCCCAGGCCAGGACGACGGGTCGGTCGAAAGCCTCGATCGCCGGCGCGGCACGCAATGTCAGAGCCGAATCCAGGGAGGCGGTGACCGTAACGGCGTCGCGGCGGGCCGCTCCGCTGGTGGCGAAGGATCCGAAAATCTCCCGCTGCCGCTCCGGGGTCGGGCGGTGCTTGGACACGGCCTTCAGGAAGAAGCTCCGCCCCGGTCCGGTGGCCAGCAGCCCTAAGATCATGCCGCCCGGCGCAGGACTGAACCGGCACAGCTTGACGATCTGAGCGAACGAGCCGGGCGGAAAGTGTTCGTAGCTATCGCAATTGGTCAACACCAAACGAGCGATCCGGGACGTGTCCAGCGCTGGATCGCCCAGCGACGCTAGCACCAGGCCGCCACCGGTGTCGTTGGCCACCACCGTGACATCAATGAGATCGAGGGACTCCATGAAGTGGACAATGCGTCGCGCGGCCGCCTCGGCACGCAGGTCGGCGCCGTCGCTAGGTGTGCTGTGCGCGCCCAGCGGCCACGTCGGGGCGATGCAGCGGAAACCCTGCCCTAGTTCGGCCACGACGTCGTTCCACAGCGCGCCGGTCACGTAGACGCCGTGTACGAACAGGACGGTTGGACCCGTTCCGGTGTCGGTGTAGTCGATGTCCAGCCCGTCTACTCGTGCCTTCTGGATTGTCATGTCGACTCTCCTCTGTTCAGTTGCCACTAAAATCCGGGTTGCGACGTTCCCGGAAGGCACGCACGCCTTCGCGGAAGTCAGCGGTGTCGATCAATGCCAGCTGCCCCTCGGCTTCGATCGCTTGTACCGGCTCGAGTTCGCCCAGGGTCGCTGCGGCCAACGCGCGCTTGGTCCAGCCGAATGACACTGTGGGCCCGCACGCAACCGACTGCAGCACGTCCTCGAGTACCGACTCGTAGTCATCCACGGACGTGACGTGGGCAATCATGCCCCATTCGAATGCAGTTGCCGCGGAGACCCTTTCGGCTGTCATTGCCATCCGCGCGGCACGCGCCCGGCCGACCAGCCCTGGCAGCAGCGCGGACGTACCGCCGTCGGGCATCAGCCCGACTCGGCTGAACGCCAACTGAAAGTATGCCGATGGTGCGGCTACCACCAGGTCGCAGGCCAGCGCCAACGCGCACCCGAACCCGACCGCGCCACCGTGTACCCCTGCGACGACGGGTTTTGGTAGCGAGGTGACCGCCCGGACCACCCGGTTGGCGGCATGGGCCGCTCCCTCGGTCTCACCGCCGGTCAGGTCGCCGCCGGAACAGAACGCTCGCCCGGCGCCGCTGAGCAACACCGCACGGACCGCCGGATCTGCCGCAGCATCGCCCAGCCGGGCCGATAACTCGTCGAGCAAGGGGGCGTCGACGGCGTTGAGCTTCTCCGGCCGGTCGAGCCGGATCCGCAGCACCGCACCATCGCGCGCGACCGCGATACCATTCACCACAACGGGATCATAGGCCGAGGTCGCGTCCGATGATGTCCTTCATGATCTCGGTGGTGCCACCGAAGATCGTCATGATGCGGTTGTCCATATAGTCGCGCGCAACGCGGTATTCCGTCATATAGCCATAGCCACCGTGCAACTGCACGCAGCCATCGATCACCTTCTTGGCCGTTTCGGTGCACCACCACTTGGCCTTCGACGCCTCGACCGCAGTCAGTTCACCGTCCACTACCGCCTGAAGGCATCTGTCGATGTATTGCTCGCCGATCTCGAGTTCGGTGTCCATCTCGGCCAACAGGAATCGGTTGTGCTGAAAGCTACCGATCGACTGGCCGAAAGCCTTGCGGTCCTTAGCATACTGCAACGTCTGCCGCCAGGTCTCCCGTGCGCCTGCGATCGCTGAGATGGCGATGGACAACCGTTCCGACGGGAGGTTGGCCATTAGGTGATAGAAGCCGCGTCCCTCTTTACCCAGTAGGTTGGCCGACGGGACTCGGACATTCTCGAAGGCCAACTCGGCCGTGTCTTGGTAGTGCAAGCCCATTTTGGCGAGCTTTCGCCCGCGGCTGAAGCCGTCCATGCCGGCCTCGACGACCAACAATGTGAAGCCCTTGTGTCCGGCCTCGGGGTCGGTACGGCAGACCACTACGACCAAATCGCAGTTGATACCCGAGGAAATGAATGTCTTGGCGCCGTTGATGATCCAGTCGTCGCCATCACGGACGGCCGAGGTGCGGATGCCAGCCAGGTCGCTGCCCGCGCCAGGCTCGGTCATCGCGACGGCGACGATCAGCTCGCCGCTGATGATGCCCGGCAACCAGCGTCCCTTCTGTTCGTCGTTAGCCAACGACGAGAAGTACGGTCCCACAACGTCGTTCTGCAAGCTCAGCGAAGGTGCCGGCCCTCCGTAGCGGGCGATCTCCTCGTCGATGACCGCGTTGAAGCGGAAGTCATCGACACCGCCGCCGCCGTACTGCTCGGGCATGTTGAACCCGATCAAACCGTATTTGCCAGCAGCGACAAACGCCGATCGGTCCACAAGACGGTCGTTCTCCCACTTCTCGGCGTTGGGCATGAGCTCACGCTCGATGAACTGCCGCACCGTCTCGCGGAACGCCACATGCTCCGGCCCTAGAACGAGTCTCTTCATACGCCTTTCTCACTCTCCATACAGTCGTCGCATTTCTTCGCCGACCCTACCGGAAATCCGCGAAACGACTTGCGCCCCACGCCTTCTGAGATCGGTATCCGGGATCGGCAGCGCGACAGCCCCCGTCGTTTTCGACGGCAGCAACACTTTGGCCGTGCCACGCGTGGTGGTTTCGTCTCGCTGGCTGGTGGCGAATACGTCCAGCGACACCGGGTCTTCGGCTCCGTCACCCTTCGCGGTGACCCTGCCGGTGCACCGGTGCACGTCTCCGTGGTAGTTGAAGCCGCGCAACTGAAGGTCCATCTCGGCCAGCCAGCCGTCGTCACCGATCCAGTTGGTGAGCAGGTGACTCACCCACGCTGCGCGCATCTGGCCGTAGTCATACGGCGCCGGAATACCCAGTGCCTGAGCGCGTTCGGCGTCCCAGTGCAGTCGTTGCACGACATCAGGAACGCCATACTCATCCGGCTGGTAGAAGGCGGGCATCCGCTTGCGCAGCTGGTGGGCGAATTTCAGTGGCCCCACGCCGTAGCCACCCCAGCCCCAGCCCATGTGCATCGAGATGATGTCGACGACGGTCAACGGGCCCTTGATGATTCCCGGAAGTTCATCTCCCACCGAGATGTCCTCCCACCATTGCGGATCGGCTCCTCGCCGTACCTCAGCCTCGTACTCTTCCTCGACCTGAGCGAACTCCTCGGGAGTCCAGTGCTTGCGCTCAATGTCCTTGAGCTTCCCGGACTTCTTCGAACCATGACGCTCGGCGTTGATATAGGACTCGTCACGGGTGGCGATCGGATTGCCGTCGATGTCGACATAGAGGTAGCGATAGGTCTCCTTGACCGAACGGCCACCGGAGAATTCGCTGTCCTTCACCTGGACATCCAGCGTGTAGTTCTCCGCCAACACCGGCCTACCCGCGTAGATCGGGCGGTACCACGTCCACTTCACCCCCGAGTAGTACTTGCCGGTACCGCGAAAGAGACCGCGGAACAGCTTCTTCCGCTCCGGATCGGTAAATTTCGGGGTCTGATCCAGGCCCGTCGCGATCGGGAAAGTCGGCGATGCGATCTGTCCGTGCCAGCGCGTGGCGGGTCCGTAGGTCGGGTCGTGGAACAACGGGTTGTCGTCACCGCAGCCGAAGGCGAAGTGCGTGATGGCATCAGCCGACGGCAGTTTGTGCCACGCTTCGTCGCGCTGGTGGACAGGAATTCCGATCTGCCCCTTGGCGCGTTCGATGTCCTCGTCGGTGATGCGGCCCTCTTCGGCGGCCGCCTCGGCACCGGTCTTCTCGGTGGTGGTCATTGATCCCTCCTAGAACTTCAACATTGCGCCGGCGTCGACTTTGAACTGCAAGCCCGTCACGTACCGGGACTCGTCCGAGGCCAGGAAACAGACCGCATTCGAGATGTCCGAGGCTTCCACATATGGGATGGGCATCGCCTGCATGGCCGGGAAGGCCAGCAAGGCGTCGTCGCGGCTCGGCGCCTCGAGGTCTGGTCGGAACTGTCGGTACATCGGCTCGCTGTTGAGCATCGGGGTGTTCACGTTGGTCGGATGAATGACGTTGGCGCGGATCGACTGTGGTGCCAGCTGCGCCGCGAGCCGGAGCGTGTAGGAGTCCACCAACTGTTTGGCGTAGTTGTAACCCGCTCCGCCGGGACCCTGCGGCCCGCCCGCACCCGGGGTTAGCAGACCGGCGATCAGCCCGCCGACCGACCCGGTGGTGATGATCGACGCACCAGACTTCAGATACGGCAGCGCGGCGTGCACGGTGTTGACCACGCCGACGAAGTCGACGTCGAAGGCATCGGCGAATGCCTGAACCGGCAGATGAGTGCCCAAGGGACAGATGCCCGCATTGGCGACTACCACGTCGAGTTTGCCGAATTCGGCTACCGCGTTTGCGAGTTCGCGGCTCACCGCCGCTCGGTCCCGCACGTCCACCTCGGCGGTGTAGGCCTTGCGGCCGGTCTTCTCCACCTCCAGACCGGCTTCTTCGAGATCACGTGATGTCGCTAGCGGGTATTCGTTGGTATCGATGTCGTGACAGATGTCGAAGAGGATGACGTCAGCGCCCTCCTCGGCCAGCTTGACGGCGTGGCTGCGGCCCTGGCCGCGGGCCCCTCCAGTTACCAGAACGACTTTGTTTTGTACTCGTCCCATGCTCAACGCGCCTTCCAGATGGGTTGGCGCTTCTCTGCGAACGCCCGCGGGCCTTCCTTGGCGTCTTCGGATTTCAACAGGTCGGTGAACTCGCGAGACGTGCGCTCCCACTTGGGCTCTTCCGCGGCGATGATCCCCCCGTCAGCGCCGTAGGCGACCCGCTTGCTGGCTTGTACCGACAGTGGCGCGTTGCAAGTGATCCGCTCGGCGAGCGCCAGGGCGGCTTCCACGACGGTGCCGTCCGGCACCACCTCATTGATCAGGCCCCACCGCAGAGCGTCTGCCGCTGTCATCGGCTCACCTGTCAACACCAATTCCAACGCGACCTTGCGCGGCAGTTGTTCGACGATCCGGAACACGCCGCCGGCTCCGGCGATCAGACCGCGCTTGACCTCGGGCAGCCCGAACGAGGCGCTCTCGCAGGCGATCACCAGATCACTGGCGAGTGCGAGCTCGGAGCCGCCGCCCAGTGCCGTGCCGTTCACCGCGGCAATCGTGGGTTTGTCGATGAAGTGATGCACGTAGCCGGCGAAGCCCCACTCGGGGTGCTCGGCGTGGTAGAGGTTCTCGCCCCGCGAGATGGCCTTGAGATCGGCCCCGGCACAGAAGGATTTGTCGCCCGCACCGGTGATGACGACGGCCCATACCTCGGGATCGTCCTGGGCCACCGCCAACGCGTCGCCGACTGCCGTGCTCACCGCGCCGTTGACGGCATTGCGCGCCTCGGGCCGGTCGATGGTGATGAGCGTGACGTTGCCTCGCCGCTCGACGAGAGCGGCTGGATTGGTCATCTCAGTCACGGCTTGAGCCATGAAGTCTCCTTCTGATTAGTTTGGAATTGGCAGAGGTCGGCCTGCTCCGGCCGCTTGAACAGGCGGTAAGCCAAGGTTTTCGAGGATTGCGATCAGACGGCGCCGGTCGACCTTGAGCGCCGCCCCGCGAGGCAACTCGTCGACGATGAAGACGCGGGCGGGCACCTCATAGGGCGTCAGCGCGCCCCGGCAGTGCTCGCGGAGCGCCTCGCCATCCGTGGCCGCCCCAGGGCGCAATTCGACTGCGGCAACGGGAACCTGGCCCAACCGCTGATCCGGCACGGGCGCGACGGCGGCGTCGGCCACCGCCGGATGGGCACGCAGTGCGCGGACGACGGTCTCCGGGGACACCTTGAAACCGCCGCGCACGATCACGTCATCGGCGCGTCCATCGATGTAGAGGAACCCTTCGGCATCGAGATGCGCTAGGTCACTGGTCGTGATCCAGTCTCCGGCGCTGCCGGCCTGGGGTGTGGCAACCTGCAGCCTGCCGGTGACCCCCGGGGCGAGCACGGCGCCGTCATCGTCGACCACCTGCAGCCGGACTCCGGGAAAGGCACGTCCGACACTGCCCCGCTTGTCGGTCCATCGCGCGCCGAAGTCCTTGACCGTCCATCCGGCCACCGCGCCGGAGAATTCGGTCGCGCCGTAGACGACCAGGACCGGGATTTCGTACCGCTCGTAAAACGCGTCGACCAATTCCGGATCGACATGACTGGTGCCGGCGTTGATAGCGCGGATGCTCGCCAAATCCTCCCGCGGGATGTCGGAGTCGAGCACCGATCGCATGGCCGCCGGGGGCAGGCCTGCCACCGCGGGCCGATACTGCGTCACCAGAGCGTGCCAACCCGGCACCGTGAATCGATCGAGCATCGCGATCGGACGGGCCGCGACCAGAGACTGCAGTAAGGACCACAGCCCGCCGATGTGCACGATGGGCAATGTCACCAGGCCGACCGTTCCGGTCAGCGGCGGCTTGGTTCTCATCTCCGGACGGTCGTTGTGCCGCAACGCAGCAGCCAGTGAGGCCTCAAGCTGCTCTCGGGTGAGCGGGATGCGCTTGGGTGCACCCGTCGTGCCCGAGGTCAGCATCTCGATGGCTACCGCTGGATCGCCACTGACTGCTTCCGCCGTGCCTCGTACCCACATGGCGAGTTCGCCTTCGTCGAGCCTCCAGCCGGTTGCCCCGAGGTCGGCGACGGCGCGGTTGAATACCTCGTCGGACCACAACGCTGACGGCGCAAGGACGAAGGAGACGCCGGATGCCGCAAGGTCTTCGCTCAGCCTTTCCGGTGGCTGCAGCGGGCTGATGGTCACCAGCGTGCGTCCGCCGCGGAAGATGGCGATGAGCGCCGCCACGGACTCCATTCGATTGGAGAGCACGACGGCGACTCGGCCACCCGTCTGACACCCGGCGGCGGTCAGTTCCCGGTCGATCCGCTCCGTGAGCGACCGAACGGAACCCCAGGTCGCCCAGCGTCCGTCGCACTCCAGCATGCGGTCGTGGTCGTCGGCGTCCCAGAGCCGTCCCAGCGCCTCGTGGATGCTCGTCATCTCGACTTTCCGGATCGACTTTCGTGGTGGATCACCGTTCCCTCGAACCTAGTGGACATGGTTTACTAGGTCAACTTTGTGAAAGGCGTAGTGATGGACTTCGGCTTGACGGACGAACAGGATCAACTCGCCGCGGCGGAGCGGGCCTGGCTCAGTAAGAACGACCCCATCGCCAGGGTCCGCGCAACGCTGGACGCGGCGCCTGTCACGGTCGACCCCGCAGCGGTGGCCCATGCCGCCGAATCGGGTCTGCTGGCAATCCTGACACCCGAAATAGGCGGCACCCACGTGGATCTCGCCGTCGTGACCGAGGCGCACGGATACGCGGCGAGCTCGCTGCCGGTCGCGGATCTGAACATCGCGGCCTGGCTGCTCGGCCACGTCGACTCGCCCACCAACGGCGGCGAGCTCACCGGAGTGGCGCTCGGTCCGAACGCCGGTTTCGGCGGCGATGCGCTGCGGCTGACGGGTGTCACCCGTCCGGTGCCGATGGCCGCCGACATGGACTCCATCGCGGTAGCAGGTCGGGTGGACGACGGAGAGTACCTGGTGGTCCTGAATGCGCCGACGCCGTCGAAGATGTCGACGCTCGACCTGAGTCGTTCGTGGGCGCGATTGGAGCTCGACGCGACGATCGCCAGCTGGACACAGCTCCCTCCTGGCACGCTGGCCCTGGTGCGCGACGCGCTGGCTGTGTACCGGGCGTTCGACGCGCTGGGCGCGGCGGCCCGACTGCTCGACATGACGGTGTCTTACGCCGGGCAGCGCGAACAGTTCGGCGCGCCCATCGGCTCGTTCCAGGCGGTGAAGCACCACTGCGCCGACATGGTCGTCGCTGTCGAAGCCAGCAGGGCGTGTCTGTGGGCTGCGGCTCTCGCGCTGGACACCGCACCGGCCGCCGCGCGGTCCCGCGCCGCGTCCGCGGCGGCGGCGTACACCAAGTCGGCTGCCGCCAACGTGGCCGGCACGGCGCTGCAGGTGCACGGCGGCATCGGATTCACTTGGGAGCACGATCTGCATCTGTTCCTGCGCCGGATCAAGGTCGACGAGGCCTTCAATGGAAGCGTCGCCGAACACCGTGCGGCGCTGCTCAGCGCCTGACATTCAGCGCCGATCCCGCGGCAGTGCCAAGCCCCGCTCGGCGATCAGGTTGCGCATGATCTCCGAACTGCCACCGGCAATCGTGTAGGCCCGGGCGTACAGCCATTCGTCCTGCCAACGACCGCCGTCGAGGACGTCCGGGTCCCCCTGCACCAACATGCCCGCCTCGCCGCCGAGTTCTACAGCGAAGCGCGCGATTTCGAGGTTCAGTTCGCTGAACATCAATTTGGCCATCGCGCCGTCGTGCATGCGTTCGGTGCCACGCAGCCAACGGGTGAGGTTGGCATACGTCAGCGCCGAGAGCGCTTCCACCTCGGCGCTGAATTCACCGATCCGATCGCGGATCCGATCGCTGTCGATCGCGAGGCGACCGTCGACGGTGACGCGCGACGCGAGTCCGACCAGTCCGTCAATGGCCAGCCTCAGCTTGACGACCGCGGCGCCCACGCTGGTACGTTCATGACCCAACGTGGCGTTCGCAATCGTCCAGCCCTGTCCTGGCTCTCCGATCATTGCCTCGGCAGGCACCTCGACAGAATCGAAAAAAACCTCGTTGAAGTCCGAAGTGCCGGTCAGTTCGCGCAGCGGACGGACCGTGATGCCGGGGCTGGACATGTCGAGGATGAATGCACTGATGCCCTTGTGCTTGGGTGCGTTGGAATCGGTGCGGGCCAACAGATATCCGTAGTCGGCCCAGTGCCCGTCGGTGGTCCACACCTTCTGCCCGCTGACGGTGTAAGTATCGCCATCGAGCACCGCGCGGGTGCGCAGCGACGCCAGATCGCTTCCGGCGCCGGGTTCGCTGAACAGTTGGCACCACAGCTGTCGACCCGCACGGATCTCGGGCAGATGCCTGCGGCGCTGCTCATCGGTGCCATAGTGGATCAGCGCATGCGATGCCAGCGCGTTGCCGCTCGGAACGCCTGGCACTGCGGCCCTGGCCAGTTCCTCGCTCACCACGATGGCGTGTTCTGCGCAGCGATCGTCGCGGCCGCCGAACTCCGCGGGCCAGTCCGAGCCGACGTAGCCGGCTTCGAACAGCCGCGCCGTCCACTCCTGAAGCGACTTGAGCTCGGCTTCGTTCTCTGCGCTGCGCACGCCCGCCCGCGGAGGTATGGACGGTGCATGCTCGGCGATGAAGGCCCGTACCTCGCCGCGGAAGGCCTCCAATTCGGGACCCATTGCGTATTCCACGTTGCCGTCTTCCTGTTCGATGTGCTGTCTTAGTGGCTCAGCGCCAACAGTTCGCCGGCAGCGCGGTCTCGCAGCGCGTCGGCACGGCCGATCAGCACGGCGTTGGCCTGGGCGCGCCGCAGCAGCAGATGGATCGGGTATTCCCAGGTGAAGCCGATGCCACCGTGGATCTGCAACGCACCCTCCGTGGCTATCACCCCGGCGTCGAGCGCGGCCGCGGCGGCCAGATCCGCCAGATATCCCGACTTTTCGAGGTCGACCTCGGCCGCGGCCAGCACTTGGCTGCGCGCCCCCTCGAGCGCGACCAACATGTCCGCACACCGGTGCGACACCGCTTGAAAGCTGCCGATGGCGCGGCCGAACTGATGGCGTTCGCCTGCCCACTGAACGGCCATTGCCAACGCACGTGCAGCAACCCCGACCGAGTCCGCCGCCACAGCCAACGCCGCTTGCCGGCGCGCTGTGCCCAGCACTCGAGCAACATCGGTCCCGTCGGCCAGCACCTCCCCCGCCGCGCGACTGAAGATCACCGAGCCGATGGTGGCGGTCAAGTCCAGCGGCTGTTGGGCGGTCACGTCAACACCTTCGGCGGACGCGTCGACGGCGACCACTACCTCACCGGCGCCGGTGGCTACTCGCGCCGGGACCACCAGCACCTCGGCGTGCGGTGCTCCCACGACGATCGGCACCACACCGCGAAGGCCGGCCCCGTCCCACTCGGGCAACTCAGGGCCGCCGATTATCCAGCCGCTGTCGTTCACGGGAACGGCGAACGCCGCAGCCGCGCCGCTCGTTATCCGATGGACCAAAGCCTTTGCGCCGCAACGCAGGGCGACGTCGAGCGCAGTCACCGTCGGAACGAGCGGCGCAGGAGTCAGTGCCTTCGCGGCTTCCTCGATGGCGGCGTAAAGCAGACGCGGCCGAGCGCCGGCGCCCCCCAGGGATTCATCGACGGCAAGACCAGGCAGGCCGAATTCGACGAGCGCCGACCACACTTCGGGTTCGACAGCATCGACGGGACGCGTGCGGTCGAGCAACCCCGCCACGTCCACCTTGGCCCGAAGTGTCGCCGCCAGCACCTCGCGCAGCCCGCGTTCGTCCTCCTCGGGCACGGCGAGCGGGGCGCCGGGCGTGACGGCGGCTGCCCGGATGCCCTCGCCCCGGTGCGATGGCAGGCCGAGCACGCTCTCGGCGATGGTATTGCGTTGGATCTCGGCGGTGCCCGCTCCGATGGTCGTCGCACGGCTCATCAGATAACCGAACGTCCAGCGCCCGTTGTCGACGGCGTTGGGTGCGCGGCTACCGAGTGCCGCATAGGGACCGGCCGCGCGCAGGGCGAGCGCGTGCATGTGTTGCTCGAACTCCGATTTCACCAGCCGGTTCACTGATGCCACACCGCCTGGATCCTCACCGCGCAGCGCCGCGGCAAGTGCGCGGGCGCTATTGGCGGCGATGGTGCGAACCCCGGACTCCAACCGGGCGACGTCCTGGCGAACCAGCGGGTCGTCGTCGAGCCGTCGGGAGACGACCAGCTCGATCACCCGGTCGACCGTGCGACGGTACTTGAACTCGTCGGCCAGGAAAGCGGTGGCCCGCTCGTGGCCCAGCGAGGTACGCATGATCGACCAGCCTGCGCCCTCGTCGCCCACCCGGTTGTCGACCGGCACCTCCACACCGTCGAGGAAGACCTCGGCGAAGTGCGCCGCGCCGCTGATGTCGCGGAGCGGGCGCACGGTGATTCCCGGGCTGTTCATCGGGATCAGCAGATAGGTGATGCCGTCGGATGGCTTCTCCCCCGTCGCCGTCCGTACCAGTGCGAACATCCAGTCGGCACGGTCGGCCATCGTGGTCCACACCTTCTGACCCGTCACCCGGTACACGTCACCGTCGCGGACCGCGCGGGTGGACAGCGACGAAAGGTCGCTGCCCGCACCGGGTTCGGAAAACCCCTGACACCAGAACTCGTCTGCGCGCAGCAACGGCGTCAGAAACCGATCCTTCTGCTCCTGGCTTCCGTGCGCGATGAGCGTCGGGGCGAGGATGAACGACAACGGACACGGATGCGGCGGCGCACCCGCATCCGTCGTCATCCGGTAGTAGTCCAGCTGATCGGCCAGCGAGAGGCCGAGTCCGCCGGCCTCGTGCGGCCACCCGGGCGCGGCCAGGTGGTTGTCGACGAGGTCGGCATGCCACGCGCGAGCCACCTCGATGCGGTCGGGTTTGGCGCCGTCGCGCGCTCTGTCGTCCTGGCGACGACGGAAGTCCGCGAGTAGCGACTCGAGCCGGGGGCGCCAATCAGCTGTCTGCATCACACTCCACAAAGTCAACCTGGTTAACTATGTTTGCAGTGTGCCGGTTATTACGACCGCTTGGCAAGCAGGCCTGTCACCCGTCTTCGAGAATCAGGGCGAGTTCGGGGCATGCAGCTACCCCGTCCCGGGTGAGCTGCTCGTCTTCCGGTCGCACCTCGCGCTCCTCGAGGGTGGAGTAACCGGAGTCATCGATCGGGAACAATTCCGGGTCGACGGCGTAACACTGGGCGTGGCCCACGCACTTCGACCGCTCGAGGCGAACCTTCATACGACCTCCTCCGCTCGACCGTCCGGGCGCACGGTCTCATCCAGTCTGACAGCATAAGACTAAAGCTTTAACTATTTCGACCCGCCTGTGCGCTGCGGCCCGAGCGGTGCTGCGCCGGGCCTTGAGACGGGCCGGATTCAGGTTGCATCGCGGGCGCTGGGCGGGGCGAGCGCAGCGCCTGAAGACGCGCCGAACTACGCACAGGAACCGGAGAGCTTCGGCCAGCCGATCTGAAAACACCAGTCAGTGGGGAACTACCTGGCCGACATGGCAACCAAATTGACTGCCGCACGCCAGCTCATCCGCTGTGCCACAGAGAGGTACGACAGCGGCGAACGGTGCGAATGGAAGCCGCGAGGACCAAGCTGTTCGCGTCGGAGGTGGCCATGGAAATCGCGCTCAAAGCCCACCGAATACTACGTCGAGCACTACTTCCACTGATGATCCTCGGCGAGGGAACGAGGTACAGCGCAATGTCATTGCCGCGCAGTTGGTCTCGCGGGGCAGACTCTAGACGACCGACGGCCTTCGGCGTCAGACCTCGGCGAGTTGCCGATCGCGCGCGCTCACCCGCGGGAAGTTGAGCATTCGGCGTGCGTTCTCCTCGACGATCACCGAGCATTCGTCATCGGGCACCGCCGCGAGCACCTCGGCGGCCCGCTTGCGGGTGTATTTAGCATCGCCGTCACGTTGGACCTTGGCTGTCCGTTCGGGCCGGACCTCTCGACTGGCCGGGGGTGAAGGTGATCGGAAGGTGCTTGACCGCGTATACGTCCCCGGCGTCGGGGTACCTCTCGACATTGTCGAAGTCGACGGTGAAATCGGGGACGCGGGCCAGCAGCTCAGTGACCATGATCTTGAACATCACCCGCGCAAGATTCGATCCGAGACAGCGATGCACGCCGAGCGCGAAAGCCATGTGCCGGTTGTCCGAACGGTCCAGATCTAGCGTGTCCGGATCTTCGAACGCTCGGGGATCTCGGTTGCCCGCGGCGTACATCAACAGCACCCGCTCCCCTGCTTTCATCTCTCTGCCGTGGAAAACGGCATCCTTGGCGACCCGTCGGCTCAGCCCAATGGTCGGTGTCCCGTGCCGGAGGAACTCCTCGGTTGCCCGATCCAGGATCGTCGGATCGTCGATGATCCTGCGCCGTACCGCATCGTCGGCGGCGATCTTCAACAACGAGTTGCCGGTGAGGCCTGCTGTCGTGTCCATCCCGCCCAAGATCAGCAGAAACACGATGTTGACCAGATCGGCGTCGGTGAGTTTGCGTCCGTCCTGCTCATCGTTGATTAGGTCCGTCATCAATCCCGGACGTTGCGTCTCTCGCGACTCGTTGATCTCGGAGACGATTTGGCCGGCCATAGTGAGGATCTTGTTCATCGCCCCCTCGGGATCGGCGACTCGTTCGTGGACAAAGCCGTGCACCCAGCTGATCCATTCCCGCCAACGGGTGTGGTCGAACCCCAAGATCTTGAGAATCAACTGCGCAGGCAATGCCGTGAACAACTCCTGCGAGACATCGGCGCGACCTCGTTCGATGAACTCGTCGATGAACGCTGTGGTCATTTCCGTGATGTCGGGCTTAAGTTTTTTGGCTGCCCCCGGGGAGAGGTGCTTGAGCAGGAACGAGCGATAGAAGCCGACCTCCGGCGGATCGAAGTCGATCGGCGCAAGCTGCGGAGAGCCCGGCGCCGGCGGGACGCCCTTCCCGTTCTCGTCGGGTGTCGAGCTGAACACTTCCGTGTCGTGCAGGGCATCGAAGATCTCTTGGTACCCGCTGATTATCCAAAAGCCGCCCCACGCGCTGCTTTTAGCGACTGGGCATCGATCACGAATTCCCGCGAGCTTGCCGTAGGGGTCTTGCATGAATTGGGCGGAGTGCTGATCGAGGTCGGTGTCGAACTTGACGGCGTTGGTGGTCACGAGCGCGGCTCCTTTCTCAGTTCTCACGGCGAATGGTGATGACCTGCTCGGGGCACGCGCCGGCGCCCTCCTCCGCAGCGCGCTCGCTGCCGGCAGGTACCTCTGCACTGTCGCTGGCGATGTAGCCGAGATCGTCGAGCTCGAAGTAATCGCCCGAAGCCGTCGCGCACAGGGCGTGACCCTGACATTTGGACTTGTCAATTTCCGCTCGCATGAGATATCTCCTTACCGTCGTGAGCCGCTGGACTGACGATCAACCAGACCTTGATCGTGGAGAATGAAATCCGCTGCGCGCCAGGCCATCGCCATGATGGGTCCGTTGAGATTGCCGGCGATCATCGTCGGCATGACTGAACAGTCCACGACGCGCAGTCCGTCGACGCCCCGCACGCGAAGCCGGCTATCGACGACGTCGTATTCGTCCGGGCCCATGGCGCAGGTTCCCACGGCGTGGTACCCGCAGTAACCGGCATCCAGCGCGGAATCGATCAGAGCCTCGTCCGTCTGAACCTGCGGACCGGGGAAGGTCTCGTGGCTGATTCGGTCGGAGATCGGCGGTTGGGAGAAGATGTTGCGGATCGTGCGCAGCAGGGCCACCCCGGTCTTGCGATCGTAATCACTGGCGAAGAAGTTGGGCGTTATCACCGGGTGGTCGTTGGGATCGGCCGAAGCGATCGCCACGGTGCCCTCCGACGTCGGGCGCAGGACCTCCCCCATGCATGAGATCCCCGGCTGCGTCTCCACTCCGACCGGTTCGCCGGGCTTATAGGTGCCGACTGACAGCGGACCGAGAAGGAGCTGACCGTCGACGCGACTCGCTGCGGGATCTGTCTTGACGAACGCCAGGATGTCGTAGGCAGGAGCAGCCAGCGGGCCCTTACGGGTTGCCAAATACTTGGCGCCGGTAATCGCCTGAGCCAGAGTCGAAGCCAGCTGCCGGTTGTAGCCGAGATTCTCCTTGAGGCGGTACTTCACCGCCACGCAGCGATGCTCTCGCATGCGCCGCCCGACATTGGGCGCATTGACCAGTAGGGGGATGCCTGCTGAAGCGAGCACATCAGCAGGTCCGATTCCGGACAGCTGCAACAGTTTCGGCGAACCAAGACTACCCAGCGATAGGACGACTTCGCTGCGCGCCAGCGCCTCTGCACGGCTGCCCTTCCGCCGGAATACCACCCCGACGGCGCGACCGCGCGCGACGATCACGCGCTCGACAAGGGCTCCGGTCAACACCGTCAGGTTGGGTCGGGAGCGCACGGGCGCCAGGAACGCATCGGCGGCGCTGACTCGACGCCCGTTCTTGATCGTCGCCGGCGCCAGTCCCACCCGCTCCTCGTCGGACTCGTTGATGTCCACGACTTGTCGGAGGCCGATCCGCGTCGCCGACGTGATCATTTCGGCACAGAGCGGATCGGTATCGCTTTGCACTGAAACGTGCAAGGGTCCGCCCGAACCTCGAGTCGGCGTCGCTCCGAACACGTGATCTTCGATCGACTTGAAGATGGGCAGGATGTCATCCCCACCCCATCCCTCATTTCCCAGGAGCAGAAGCTCGTCGTAGTCATCACGGTTTCCGCGGTTGTAGACCATGCCGTTGATGGAACTCGAGCCCCCGAGGACCTTGCCCCGCGGCCAATACTCGAACTCCGCGTTGGGCCCGAAAGGTGTGGTGGGATAACGCCAGACAAGCTTTTCGTTCTCGAAGAGCTTGCCGAAACCCTTCGGCATGTGGATCAGCGGGGTGGTAGCGCGACCGCCAGCCTCGAGCAGCAGCACCCGGCAGGTCGGGTTTTCCGACAAGCGATTGGCAAGGACGCAGCCCGCAGAGCCGGCGCCAACGACGATGTAATCGTATTCCTGGGTCATCCGTTCTCCTGCGTCAGGTCGATTGGTCCGGTGCTGACGACGTGACCCAGTAGACCCAGTTCTGTGTCCGCCGCCGCGGCGAAGCTCAGGCAGGCCGCGACATCCTTGCGAAGGAAGGGCGTCACGACTTCGGTGAATTCGTGCAGGCCTCCAGCCGACTGAACGTATGACGAGGCGTTGCTTCCCCCGCTGCACACCGCGAGCGCGGCGAGCATGCTCTGCTCCTCGACTCCGAGCTGACGACCCAATTCGGCGGCTTGGACCACCAGCTGGACATTGGCGGCGAACAGCAGATTGTTGATCAGCTTGATCGCCAGCGCCGAGCCCAATTCCCCAGTGGACAGGATCGGGTCGGCATACGCCGCCAGCACCGGCCGCACCCGCTCGACGGCAGCCGGTTGCCCACCGATCAGCACGGTGAGTTCACCGCGTTGGATGTGCTCGGCTGTGCCGCTGACAGGTGCGTCCAGGAACACCGGCGCGGTGGCCGACGAGGCCGCTAAATCCGTCAGCGTCGCGAGCGTGCCCGTGGTGTGCGAGACGAATACAGCGTCAGGCTTCGCGTTGGAGATGAAACCGCCAGGGCCCAAAGCGAGTTCACGCAGTTGAGCATCAGAAAACAGGCAGGAGACGATCACGTCGCTGGCCTCTGCGAGACCTTTGACACCGTTGACCAGCTGAGCACCGCGGTTCGCCAGGCGGTCCCGTACCTCTGGCCGACGCACGTAGACCACCACCTCGTGCCCGGCCTGCAACAGCCGAGTGACCATCGGTTCACCAAGCTGACCAGCGCCGATGAAGCCGACGACGTCGCCCACTCGTAACTCTCCACTTCTGACCACAAATGCGTATTATTGTGGTGCAAACCACACATTATGGTGATATGTGGTGTTCGTCAAGATGTCGCCGAGCGAATTGAGATGATGGCGGGTATGGAGTCTGAGAACCGCGCTCTACGCGCCAGAGCCTGGGGGGCCGACCTGCCGGTCAGCGGCGCCGACGCCCGCGAACGGTTGCTCGTAGCGGCTGAGGCCTGTTACGCCGAGCGCGGCGTGAGCCGGACGACAATGAGCGACATCGCAAGCCGAGCCGGTGTGCACCGTCGCACGGTCTACGACTACTTTCCCACCAAAGACGCCTTGCTGGCAGCGTGCTTTGTCCGGGCCATCTCAGGGGTGCTCGAAGCCGCCGAACCCTGCTGGCATACTGACGAACCGTTCGTGGACCAGGTGGTCAACGCCATGCTCGTCGGACTGGCGGCCGCGCGGAGCTCTCCGACGATGGCTCTGTTGATCGGCGCCGACGAACTAGGGCAAACCTTTCATGCCGCCGAGGCCTCCGAACTCTGGCGAAAAGATCTTGCGGAAACGCTCGGTCAGCGATTGACCGCCGCCGCGGCAGCCGGCGAGGTTCGTGACGATGTCTCGGCGGAAACCATGGCGCACTGGCTCACTCGGATCGCCTTCAGTTTGGTCGCCGAGCCGGGTCGGCCGGAAGACGGCGGGGATGAAGGCCTCATCCGGGCCTTCGTCCCCGCGTCGCTGGGACGGATACCGTCTGCAAGGCCGCGTACTCGGTCTTGAGACTGCAATCGCCCGAACCCTCTATCGGGCGATAAGCGCTTCACCCATCGCGATCGCCGTGGACAGCGCGGCCTGTTTGCCTCGTCGAGAATCGTCCATAGTCGACGAGAACCACAGCGACTCGAGCATCGCCTCCAGTGCCGACCCTTGGGAGACGGGATCGCCCAGCGCGGTCCCGCGGGTGCGGTCGAGGTTACGGCCGATTCGAATTGCCCAGCGACGCTGCGCTTCCAACGCGACTGCTGAAGGGTGGCGTCGGCGAACGCCGCCAGCCGCCACACTGTAGCGAACGGCCCAAACGCGTCGAAATACAAGAAGAACTGTTCGACCCAGCAAGTGAGCACGGAATCGGCAGCACCCTCGGGCACTGCGTCAAGTGACGCGAGAACCTGGGACAGATGCTGGACGGACCTTTCCGCAACGGCAAGGAACGCTTCCTGCTTGGAGGCGAAATACACGTAAAACGTCGGCCGAGACACCCCGGCTCGTTGCGCGATCTGCTCGACGCTCGCTGTGGAGTAGCCGAGTTCTTAAAACGTCAGCCGCGCCCCTTCCAGGATCTGTCCGCGCGTGCGATCCGTCTTGGTGCCGGCCGCCCACGGTGGCGGGCGTTCCCTGGCCCTCGTCGTCACGAGTGAAGCACACTGCCGGTCACCCGGATGCGACACGATCGCTTAACGCCGCCGGCACCAAACCACCGCCGGTCGAGCATGAGAGCGCTAAGGGCGTTCGACTGGGGGTACTGCTCGCCGATTTCGAGCCCGGTGGCCGAGGAGTTGGCCGGTGGCTGGATGAGCCTGGCCGGCGCGGACGGCGGCCAAGTTGTCACACAGCCGAACTCGTTGTACGGCAACGAAGAACAGCGAAAGAAATATCTGACCCAGATGACGAGTGGGCAGGTGTGCGCCACGATGGCGCTCACCGAACCCGGCGCATCGGACCGGGCCACGGTAATCGCGCTCAACGCCGTCCGAATCCACGGCGGCTACGGCTACTCCACCGAGTACGACGTCGAGCGCTACTTCCGCGACGCCCCTCTCACGATCGTCGGCGAGGGAAACAACGAGGTACAGCGCAATGTCATTGCCGCGCAGTTGGTCTCGCGGGCCAGACTCTAGACGACCGACGGCCTTCGGCGTCAGACGCCGGCGAGTTGCCGATCGCCCGCGCTCACCCGCGGGAAGTTGAGCATTCGGCGTGCGTTCTCCTCGACGATCAGCGAGCATTCGTCATCGGGCACCGCCGCGAGCACCTCGGCGGCCCGCTTGCGCGAGTTGGGCCAGTTGGAATCGCTGTGGGGGAAGTCGATCTCGAGCGTGATCCGGTCGATGCCGATGCTGTGCCGGTTCGCCAGGCCGTGCTCGTCGTCGATGAAGCAGCCCCAGAAGTGCTTGCGGAACAGGTCCGACGGACGGGTGTCAAAGTCGATGTTTTGGTAGTAGCGGTGGCGCTCCCACACGTAATCGGACCGCTCCAGGATGTAAGGCACCCAACCGATGCCGCCCTCAGCGAGCGAGATCTGGAGATCCGGGAACTGCTGCAGCTTGCCGGAGAACAGCAGATCGACCGTGGACCACATCAGGTTTGTTGAGAACAGCGCCGTTGCGACCGCAAAAGGTGCGTCGGGCACCGCCATTTGACCCGGAACCGGCTTGATCGTGGAGAACGAGAAGCCCGGCACAAAGGAGCCGGACCCGAAGTGCAGCGACACCGGCATCTTGGCGTCCGAGCAGACCTGCCACAAGCGGTCCCAGTGGTTGGAGTGGAACGAGGGCAATCCCAGCGGCACCGGGCTGTCCGGGAATGAGATGGTGCGTGCACCTTTGGCGGCTACGCGCTCGGCCTCGGCCACGCATGCGTCGATGTCCCAGGTCGGCAGGATCGCCAACGGGATATAGCGCTCCGGCGCTGTGGCACACCACTCGTCGATGTAGAAGTCGTTCCACGCCTTGACGCACAGCAGCGCCAAGTCTTTGTCCTCGGCACGCTGGAACGTGCCGCCGCCGAATCCGGGGAACGACGGGAAGCACAACGCCGACTGCACGCCGTCGAGGTCCATGTCGGCGACACGTGCGACCGGGTCGTAACAGCCCGGAATCATGTCCTCGTAGCGGACGGGATCCATGCCCCACTCCTCCGGCGGTTTGCCGGCGACCGCGTTCAGCCCGATGGTCGGAAAGACCTGCCCGTCGTAGTGCCACAGATGCATACCGTTTTCCTCGACAATGCGCGGGCCCCGTTCGAGGTACTTCTGCGGCAACCGGTCCTGCCACACCCGTGGGTGCTCGACCAAGTGGTCATCGACGGAGACGATCTGGTGGTCATCCTGAAGCGGCATGATGCTCCTTCGCATCTGACGAGCTGTCGTACTTTTCTGACATATCGTCTTGTTTTCTGACGGTTCGTCTCACAGACTATATGAGGTACGCCACATTCGTCTAGACGTTGAGAGGCGCGACATGAAATTCACGGACCGAGCCGCGGACGACGCGGGCCGCGACAAGATCGATGAAGACGACCACGACCTGCTGACCTTCGGCGAAGCGGGTGAGCGACTTCGCATCGAGATCGCCGAGGCTGCGCGGGAGGTGCAACGTTTGGCGCAATCCGGGGCGGTCAAGACGCTGGAGAAGGCCCAGGCCCGCCTCGAGGCGCTACGGTTGGCTGCTACCCGCAACAGCGCGCAGCCCATCAACGACGCCAACTTCGAGAAGTTCTTCGGCTATCCCGGCAAGGCCAAGCGCAACCTGCCCGGAGCGCCGTCGGCCCAATGAGCGTGTCGGATACTTCTTTTATGGTTTACACCCCCGGCAAGCTGCGGCGCCCCGGCTACGCCCCCGCGGCGAATGCCGGCGTGGGGCGCCGCGGACTGCATACCCGCGAGCGCATACTCGGATGTGCCGCAGAGGTGTTCCTGGCCAACGGATTTCACGCCACCTCGCTCGACACTGTCGCCAAGGCGGCCCGCGCCTCCCGCGCGACTGTTTATCAGTACTTCGCCGGCAAGGAGGAGATCTTTCGTGAACTGAGTGCGATGGCCGGACGCGATGTCCTCGTACACGGCGAGCACCTCGGCGGACTCGGCCCGACGGTCGACGGAGTCGGCAACTTGCAACGGTGGCTGGCCGAATGGGCGGACATCTACGACACCCACGCCGCGGTATTCGCCGAGTTTCCGGGCATCGGCACGGCCACCGGGTTGGCCGTCATCGACGCCAGTACGGCCGCCAACCAGTTTCACCAGACGGTCACCGATCGGCTGCGGAAGACGCGCCTGCGCGGTCTGGACGCCGACGACGCGGCCGCAGCACTGGGCCGCATTCCCCACATGGTCCATCTCTACCGGTACCGGGCGATGTTTCCGTTGCCCGACCCCGCAACCGTTACCTGGTCGCTGACCGTCGCCTTGCAACTCATGCTGTTTCCCGAGACCCCCGCCAACGTGCTGCACGCGGTAACACCGCGGGCAGCAGACCGGCGCGCGCGAACACCACCGCCTGCCCTCGATAGTGGTCCGGCGAAACCGGCCACCGAGGCGCCAAGCTCACCAATTCCGCAAGACGTGGTGTCGGTCAGTTCGGCGTTGTTCGCCGAACGCGGCTACTACGCCGTCAGCATGGAGGACATCGCGGCCGCCGCCGATATCAGCCGCGCGACCTTGTACCGACACTTCAGCACCAAGGACAAGATCCTGGCCGAGCTGACCCGCCGGGCGGTCGTCGAGATCGAGGAGCACGCTGCCGCTCTGCCGGCCATGGCCGGCGATTCGCTGACCGAATGGATGCTTGGCTACGTCCGATTCCATCGCGCCTACCGCGGCGTGATCCGAGCATGGTTTGACGGCACAGTCGCAGAACAACTCTCCGATGCCGATGTCGACCACGGCATCGGCGCGATCTTCCAAGCGGTCGCCGCGCTACTGGCTACCGTCGACCTGCCGGCCGGCATCGACGCCGATGTGGCGGGCGCGGTGTTTGTGGCGGTCCTGGGCCGGATGTCCGAGCCGACGGGGGCAAGTGCGCCGGACAGCGATGAGCGGGCCGCACTGTTGATGGTCAAACTGTTGCGCCGCTCCCTCCTGCGCGAAACGTGAGCTTTGGGAGCTCAGCCGGCGGCAGCCTTCAGGTCGGCGCGCAGCCGTTTCTTGTCCACCTTGCCGCTGGCCAGTACAGGCAATTCGGCGACCAGCACCAGTCGACGAGGCACCTTATAGCGCGCCAGCAGTTGCCGCACGCCCTCTTGCAGCGTGGCCAGGGTCGGCGATGCACCGCTGCGCGGCACCACGACCGCGCAGACCGCTTCGCCCCACCTGTCGTCGGGCACCCCGACGACCGCGCAGGCGGCGACCCCCTCAACCGCACAGACCGCATCCTCGACCTCGGGCGAATAAATATTCTCTCCGCCGCTGATGATCACGTCCTTCTTGCGGTCCATCAGATAAAGCAGCCCGCGCCCGTCCAATCGGCCCATGTCGCCGGT
The DNA here is from genome assembly GCF_000276825.1 of Mycobacterium paraintracellulare. NCBI lineage: Bacteria > Bacillati > Actinomycetota > Actinomycetes > Mycobacteriales > Mycobacteriaceae > Mycobacterium > Mycobacterium paraintracellulare. The sequence continues at coordinate 3,058,878 of NC_016948.1, forward strand.
GCGACACCATCCGTCCTGCAGCGTCGCCTGGGTTGCGGCCGCGTCCTGCCAGTAGCCGCGGAACATCGAGTCGGACCGCACGACGATCTCACCTGCCTGCCCCACGGGCACGGCACCGCCGTCCTCATCGACAAGGCGCACCCGCGTGTCGGGAAATGGGAAGCCAACGGAGCTCAGTCGCTCGGCGACGTCGGGTCCATCGAGGATGTGTAGTTCGCGGGGCAACCCGGAGACGATGACTTCCGTCTGTCCGTAGAGGTTGAGGAAACCCGCGTCCGGCAGCATGACGAGCGCTCGCCGCAGGACGGCCGCAGTCATCGGCGCGGCCGAATAGACCACGGTGCGAACGGATTCCATCGCCAAGCGGTCATTCACCTCATCAAGAAGTGCCCTGAGCATGACCGGCGCTAGGTGCAGCACCGTAATCCGCTCGTCGGCGATAAGCCGCGCCGCATCGGCCGCGTCGAACTGTTGCTGCAGTACCACGGTTCCGCCCCGAGCATGCAGTCCGCCGACTATCGCGAGCGCACCGAAATGGAACATCGGCATGTTGATCAGCCCGCGATCGGCGCTGCCGCAACGTATCTCGTTGTTCATGGTGAACATGACCCGGCGCATTTCCCGCTGCCCCAGGATGCAGCATTTGGACGCGCCGGTCGTGCCGCTGGTGAACAGCAGGTACGCGATGTCGTCGGGCCGGGCAGCGAATTCGGGTTCTTCGCTGCGGCCGACTTGCTCGACGAATCGCTCGTAGCCGATGATTCCCGGCCGGTCCTCTCCGCCGATGACCACCAGGTTGGGCCCCGACGGCATAGCGGTTACGGCGTCGGCGATCGCCGGCATGAACTCCTCGGCACAGAACACGATCGACGGGTCGACGCGACGCAGCGCATCGGCCACCTCCGATGGCGAGAGCCGGAAGTTGATGGTGGCCATGATGATTCCGCTGAGTTGCGCGGCCGCATTCAGCTCGCCGAACTCGATGCTGTTGCGGCTCAACACCGCGATGCGGTCCTGGCGCCCCACCCCGGCCGCGGCCATCGCCGACACCAATCGGACTGCCCGGTCCCGTAACTGCGCGTGGGTGACGGTGCGGTGGTCGTGCCGGTAGGCGACGACATCGGGAAAGCGGACCGCGTTGTCGGTCACTATGTCACCGAGTGTCATGTCATCGACCGCGGCCATCGACATGAGTTATCGGCTACTCAACAGCATCGATCCGGCGACCGGTCCACCGCCCACACCGACGGCCACCACCTCGGGAACGCGGGGCACCTGCCGATCGCCGCCCTCGCCCCACAGCTGCACGCACGCCTCGTGCAGGAAGCCCATGCCGTGCAGTCGACCGCCGGAGAGTTGTCCGCCGCTGGTGTTGATCGGCAGCGGACCGTCCAGAGCGATCGGCGAACCGTCGTCGATGAATTCGCCAACCTTGCCGTGCTCGCAGAAGCCCATCGCTTCCAGCCACATCACAGTCAGGAAGGAGAAGCCGTCATAGAGCTGGGCCATGTCGACGTCGGCAGGAGTCAGCGTGGTGTGCTCCCACAGCGTGGCGGCCGAATCGTGGGCGGCCATCGTGGTGATGTCGCGGCGCTGGTCCCAGGTCGCCCGCTCGAACATGCCGGGCCCGACGGACTCCACCGTAAGTGGGTGCCGCGGCAGGCCGTTGGCGGCCTCGCGGCACGACACGATCACGGCGGTGGCGCCGTCGCAGGGCACGTCGCAGTCGTAGAGGCACAGCGGCTCGGAGATCATCCGTGCGCCAAGGTAGTCGTCCATCGTCATTGGTTCGCGGTAGATCGCATCGGGGTTGAGTCCGGCGTTGGTGCGGGCATTGATCGCGATGCGGCCGAGATGCTCACGGGTCAGCCCGAAGTCGTGCATATAACGCTGGGCGGGCATGGCCAGCCAGTTCGCTGCCGACAGTGCGCCAAAGGGCGCTGTCCACTCCAGGTGCGGGGGCAGCTCGCCGCCGCCGAAGAGCACCGAGGCCCGACCGCCACCGGCCTGCTGCGCGGCGGTGGATTCCCATACCGACCGGTAGACCACAACGTGGTTCGCCAGCCCAAGACTGACCGCCATGCACGCCTCGATCACCGGGCCGACCTGCCCCGCGGTCTCCATCGCCGAGACGTACCAGCGGGAGCGCAGTCCGAGTGCGTTGCGGACCTCCTGGACGGCGGCTCCGGAGAATCCTGGATCCGGCACACCCGGTCCCGGGTAACTCGCAATGCCGTCAACGTCGTCGACACTCAGCCCGGCATCGGCGATGGCTCGCTGCACCGCCTCGAGGGTAAGGTCAAGTCCGGTCCGCCCGAGCCTGCGGCCGACCTGCGACTTACCCGCCCCGGTGAGAACGGCCTTTCCATCGAACGGACCGCCGGTCACCAGACAAACCTAGCGATCAGCTCGGCGACCGCGGCCGGCTTGTCGACACCGTCGATCTCCACGGTGTGACGCACGGTCAGGTTCACGGTCTCGTCGTCGACCTTTGCGGCATCCGCGAGCTCGGATCTGACACGGATGCGGCTGCCCGCGGTGACCGCGGACAGAAACCGTACCTTGTTCAGGCCATAGTTGATGCCCATCTTGGCATTCTCGACGCGGTAGTTGTCCTTGCTCACACCGGGGATGAGTGAGAGCGTGAGGAAGCCGTGCGCGATCGTTGCGCCGTAAGGGCTTTTAGCCCTGGCCTTCCCGACGTCTACGTGGATCCACTGGTGATCCATGGTGACGTCGGCGAAAGCATCGATCCGGCTCTGGTCGATATCCACCCAACGGCTGACGCCGAGTTCCTCCCCGATCGTCGCGAGCGCATCGTCCACGGACCTGATCACCTTCATGGGCTGCTCCCAACATCACCATGGCCTGATATACCGATATCTATATAACGGTATAGACTGGCCACGCTCATCGGGCAACCAGCCCGCCCCTCTGACGATCCAGGGAGACATATGGCCACCACCAGGTCCCGCGCAGCGATCGTGGCCGCTGCCCGCACACCGATCGGAACGTCGCGCAAGGGCACGCTGGCCAACATGCCCGCGATCGAGCTCGCCAAGCCCGTCGTCGCGGCGGTCGTGGATAGGTCCGGTCTGGATGCGGCGGAATTCGAGGACCTAGTACTGGCCGAGAGCCTGCAAGGCGGCGGTGACAGTGCCCGCTACATCGCGGTCGACCTCGGGTTGACGAAGGTTCCCGGGCTGGCCGTCAACCGCCAGTGCGCCTCCAGCCTCTCGGCGATCGCCGTGGGCGCGGGGCAGATCGCGGCCGGCATGAGCCGCGCCATTCTGGCCGGCGGCATGGAATCCTGCTCCACCACACCACTTCTGCGCAAGCGCAAGCCGTTCACGTCGGGTAAGTCGGCCGAAGACTACGAGGACCCGTGGTTCCCGCTCTCACATCCGCCCACCGCGGATGCACCAGCGCTGGATATGTCGATTACCGTCGCTCACAACTGCGCCGTGCAGTACGGCATCTCCCGCGAGGCGCAGGACCAGTGGGCGCTGCGCAGTCACCAACGCGCGGTCAAGGCGATCGATGCCGGCTCATTCGTTGAAGAGATCGTGCCGGTCCAGGTGCCACAAGCCGACGGCACCACGATCACGTTCGCCGAAGACGAGCATCCCAGACGCGGCAGTTCGATGGAGTCGCTGGCGGGCCTGAAAGTGTTGCATCCCGAGATCGAAGGCTTCACCGTGACGGCCGGCAATTCCTCGGGCATTAACGACGCCGCCGCCATGGTGGCGCTCGCGGCCCCGGACACTGCGAACGACGTGCTGGCGCAGATCCTTTCGTGGAGTGCGGTCGGGGTGGCGCCGAACCGAACAGGCAGCGGGCCCATCACCGCCATTCCCAAGGCGCTCGAGTTGGCCGGCCGCAAGCTCGAGGACGTCGCACTGTTCGAGATCAACGAGGCCTTCGCCGCGCAGGCGGTCGCGTGCGCCCGCGAACTCGGGCTCGACGAGGAGATCGTCAACGTCTACGGCTCGGGCATCAGCCTCGGCCACCCGATCGCCGCGACCGGTGCCCGGATGGCCACCTCGGCGATCTACGAATTGCGTAGGCGTGGTGGAGGTATCGGCGTGCTGTCCATGTGCGCCGGCGGTGGTATGGGTGCCGCGATGGTCATCGAGGTGGCCTGAGATGACCACACTGATCACCGAGGGACTGTTCCGCGTCGATGGCGACCGCGCGGTGCTGTTCGCTTCGCGCAGACGCTCGTCGGGTGCGGTGAAGTTCCCCGCGGAGCGGCCCGAGCTCTTCGACGGTGACCCCGATATCCAGGACGACATCGAGTCGATCGAATTGTCCAGCGAAGGAACGCTTTACACCTACACGACGCAGGAGTTCCCGCCGCCGTTGCCGTACAAGGGCAATCGGGACCCAAAGGTATTCCAGCCCTATGTGGTGGGCTTCGTCGAGCTGGCCGAAGGTGTGCTGGTGGAGACGCTGATCGTCGGCGCGACCCCGGCCGAACTTCGGATCGGCCAGCCCCTGGTGTCGACCACCACCACGCTGGAGACCGCCGACGGCCAGTCGCTATTGACGTTCGCGTTCCGGCCGGCCGAGGAGAGCTAGAGTCTATCCGGTGACGGACCTGGGCTCCCCGCCCTTCGGGCTGCATCCACTGCACGGCGTGCACGAGCCCACGACCGGCAATCCACGGCGACGGCCGCGGTCCGCGCGCCGGACCACGTCGATCGACATGACCCGCGACGAGGGCTCGCTGGACCCGGTGTATCTGGATGGGCGGGCGCGCGATCTGTGGACGGCGGCCGACGGAACGGTGACCGAACTCGGCGCCGCGACGCTCTCGGCAACGATCGAGCTGATCGCCCGCGTTGTCCGTCATGTCGAGGTGACGCCACCGGTCGCCGCGATGACCCGGCTGGCGGGCGCGCCCGCGATGAGCGGGTTTCGTGCCGCGGCCGACAAGGTCGCTCCCGAGCTACGGCAAGCCCGCGACCTGCGCTACACCCTGCTCGACGACGTTCCGGTCGTCACGTTGATATCGGGCCATGCGCTCTCGGCGTCGAACCTGCTCGGCGACGTCGCGAAGTCGGGATACCTGCCAGTCGCCGACCAGTGTGCGGGCTTCGCGACCGGCGGGCTGCTGCTGACGTCGTTCGAGGCGGGCGATCCCGCGATCGTCACCGGCCCGGAGGCTCCCGACCTCGATCACGGCGAGGACTCTTGGGCCTGGCACCCGATGGCGCGCTTGGCGCCACAAGCCATGCGCCGCAGGCGCCGCATCGACATCTTCGAAGAAACCGCCGGGCGAGTCGGCATCGATGCGATGTTCCGCGACACCTACGTGCGAAGCGACGGGATGGAGACGATCATCCACGAGTACACCTTGGACGCCGTCGTGGACCCCGAGACCGGCGTCATCGTCGAGTCGCGGGCCATACCGCGGGTACTGCCCTGGCAGGAATGCCCGGGGGCAGTCGCCAGCGCCGGGCGAATCGCCGGAATGACGTTGCAGGACTTGCACTTCCGGGTCCGCCACGAACTGTCCGGTACCAGCACCTGCACCCACCTCAATGATCTGCTGCGCAGCGTCGCCGATGCAGCCGCGTTGATACACCTCGTGAAGGAAGCCTGATCGCGGTTCAGCGCGGGCCGGGCATCGCTTGCCCTCTAGGCGTTGGCAAACGAGAACGTCAGCATGCGGCTGACAGTCAGCGTGGCGACATCACCCGACGCGGGTGGCCACATCACTATTCCCTGGACGATCGCGCCGCGAATGTCCTGGTAGGCGGTGAAGACATCGGCCACAACGCAGGCCTGGGTCGCAGCTTGCGTGGCGTCGCCATTCACGCCGTCAACGCTGACGGCAATTGTGGCGGAGTCGAAGTCGACCACCCGCACCGGTAGGGCGAGCAACTGGCCGTCGGCGTCGACAACACAGATCGAGCCGGTCGGCCGGTGCGCCAAGAAATCCGCTAGTTCGTCCTCGGCCATGGCGACCGGGCCGCCGGTGCGCAACCTAGGCACGTCGATCGGGGATGTCGGCGGCGCGGACCTCGGTGAGTGTCAGTCGGATGACGCACCGCTTGCCGCTGAGAAGGCGGTCGCGGACCTTAGTCACGACCGAGTCGGGCACGCGTTGGTCGGGCGAGCGTTCGCCGATCAGCTCGTCGACCTCGACAGCGGACGGCTGGTAGACGTGCGCGAAGCCAGAAACGGAAACCCAGCCCTGGTCGTCGCCGATGAGGCATGCGACCTCAGGAGCCGAACTCAGGTATTGGACCTTGGCGCTCTTGGCATAGCTGGTGAAGGAGAGGGTGCGGGTGGCGGGGTGATAGGCGACCGAACGCATGGCGTAGCCGATCGGACGCCGGGCGCCATCGCGGCAGAACAGAAATGCGCGGTGATTGGTACGGATGAGTTCGACGACGTCCGGCTCGTCGAGCGGCGGAAGGATCACGACGCGAGAGGCGTTGCCATCGCGATGATCATCTCCGCGACCACCGCGATCATTTCGTCGCGGTCGACAGCCACGGTCTGGCGGTGAACCGTGTGCCAGGCCCGGTCCAGCAACCCCATTACCGCGACGCCGATGACATCCGGAGAGTGCGCGCCGTTTCCGGCGATCGCCTGGCCAAGCTTCCATGACGCCCGAGTCACCATGCGGTTGCGCGACTTTCGGAAGTCGTCGTCGTCGGGCGCCGACTGCGCCGACGCAAGCACGAACGCGCCGTGGTGGTCCATGTAGTCGAAATAGTGGCCGACCCAGGCGCGGATGTCGGCCGGACCGAACGGTTGATCGGCATCGGCCCATTCGGCGATGACGGCAAGGGCCTCGCGGTAGGCGTTCTTGCCAAGGACGTTGAAGATCTCGCGTTTGTCCTTGAAGTAGGTATAGAAGCCGGCCCGCGAGATGCCGCATGCCTCGGTGATGGCGTTGATCGGTGTGCCCGCATAGCCGCGTTCCAGAAAGAGACGGCGGCTCGCGTTCAGGATCGCCGAACGGGTGCGCTCACCGCGGGTGGCCTCCAGTTGCCGTTCTGCGGGCGAATCCGAAGTCACCGTCATGCGGCGACTCTATATGACAGTGTCGTCAACTGCAATACCAGCAGTTCAACTGCCATTAACTATGCGATACGGACCAGACTTGACACAACCGTCAAGTTACGTCAAGCTCGTACTTGAGCCCAGAGTCGAGTAGCGAGAGGCACCACGATGACGCAGTTCACCGATGCACCGATCTTCGATGCCGATCAGCACATGTACGAGACCCCCGATGCGCTGACGAAGTACCTGCCCGCGGAGTTTCAGCCGAAGGTGCAGTTCGTCCAGATCGGCAAGCACACCCGCATCGCAATCCTGAACAAGATCACTGACTACATGCCGAACCCGACATTCGAACGGGTCGCCGCCCCTGGCGCCCACGAGAAGTTCTACTCCGGCCAAAACCCAGAGGGCTTGTCAATGCGGGAGATGTCCGGCCGTGGCATAGACACACCGCCAGGCGCGCGCAACCCCGAGGACCGGATCGCCGAACTCGACCGCCAGGGCGTCGACGCATGCCTGAACTACCCCACGCTGGCCAATCTGGTCGAGCATTCGGCCGCCGAAGATCCAGACCTGACGGTGGCGATCATCCATGCCCTCAACCAGTGGATGCTGGAGCACTGGGGCTTCAGCCACGCCAACCGGATCTACTCGACACCGGTACTCACCCTGGGACTCGTCGACGAAGCGCGTCGCGAACTCGAGTACATCCTCGACAACGGCGCCAAGGTCGCGCTGATCAAGCCCGCACCGGTGAACGGCTATAAGGGCTGGCGGTCCCCCGCACTGCCTGAGTTCGATCCGTTCTGGCGCGACGTCGAGGACGCCGGGCTGCCAATCGTGTTGCACGCCAGCCAACCTCCCTTGCAGGAGTACATCGACAAGTGGGAACCGCCGTCGACGAGTAGCGCTTTCGAGATGTCGGCTTTCAAGTGGACCGCGCTCGGTCACCGCGAGATCGCCGACATGCTGACTAGCCTGATCTGCCATGGCACGTTGACCCGATTCCCGAAGCTGCGGATCGCCAGCGTGGAGAACGGAAGCGCGTGGATCAAGCCATTATTCGACGACCTTGAGTCGACGTACAAGAAGATGCCGCAGAACTTTCCCGAGCATCCGCACGACGTGTTCCGTCGCAACGTCTGGGTCAGCCCGTTCTGGGAGGGCTCGGTCGCCGATGTCGTGCAGACCGTCGGATGGGACAAGGTGATGTTCGGTTCGGACTGGCCGCATCCCGAAGGCTTGGCTGAGCCCAAGCGTTACTGGCAGTACGCCGAGGGCATGGACGAACGTCGCACATATGACTTCATGGGTGACAACACACGTCGCTTTATGGGCCTGCCGATCGCCAACCCCGACCCGGCTGCCGTGAAGCCACCCGAGTTCGCCAACGCCTGAGTCACGAATGGCCGGCGGGGCCGGGCCAGCACTGGTACATGTTGTGCGGCAGTAACTTCCGCCCGGATATGCAGTCGGGTTGATGCCCAACCGCTAATAGTTGACCCACGCGGTGGATGTGGGCGACCACTGTTCCCGTGGGAATCACGCGGTCGCTTGGGGGCGGTGGAACCGCTCCATACTTGCGGTGGATGCGTCTTGCATCTGCCCTGACACCGTGGTCGCGTCGGCCAACCTGAATCGCTCTTTGGCCCCCGCTATTTAATTAGCTTGCCTAGTTAGTGTGTGCTGGATCACGGCGCTGCGGGTAGCAACAACGCAACTTCCGTTATAACCTCGCCTCATAACTGAACTTAGTTCACTTACTTGGTGAGAAGGGGTGGTGATGCACGTCACCGTTGATGAAACAAAGTGTTGCGCGGCCGGCCAGTGCGTTCTGATCGCACCGAAAAGTCTTTGACCAGCGAGAAGACGACGGAATCGTGGTACTACTCGATGCCGATCCAGCCGAGGACCAGTACGAGGCCACACGCCAAGCGGCGGCTGTATGCCCGGCGGTAGCGATCGCGGTGCAGGAGTGACCCCCCCGGCGGGCGTGGTGGTCGTCGGCGCCTCAGCGGCGGGCCTATCGGTTGCTGAGACATTGCGGCGCGACGGCTTCACCAGACCGATCACGCTCATCGGCGACGAGAACCAGCTGCCCTACGATCGGCCGCCGCTGTCCAAGGAGGTTCTGGCCAGCACGCGGTTCGAAGACAAGCTTGAGCTGCGGGACGCCGAAACGATCGCCGCGCTGGAGCTCGATCTGCGGCTTGGCGTGCGGGCCGAGTCGGTGGACACCGCGACCGAGCGGTCGCACTTTCCGATGGATCGCAGGTCGCCTACCAGGACCTGGTGATCGCCACCGGGGTGCGTCCGCGGCGCCTGCCCGGCACCGACGACATCGCCGGTGTGCACGTGTTGCGCACCCTCGACGACGCCCGGCGCCTGCGTTCGGAATTGACCGGACATCGGCGACTGGTGATCGTCGGTGCCGGATTCCTGGGCGCCGAAGTGGCCTCGGTCGCTTGCGCCGCGGGGACACAGGTCACCCTGGTGTCTGATGCCGAAGCTCCCCTGTCCGACGTGCTGGGAAATGAACTAGGCCAACTCCTCATCGGAGTGCACGTCGAGCACGGCGTCCGAGTTCTCACTGGCGTCAAGGTGGTCGGCATTGTGACCGAGGACGGCCGGGCCACCGGCGTCGAGCTGACAGACGGCACAGTCCTGGCCGCCGACGTCGTACTAATCTCGATCGGCTCGATCCCCAACACCGAATGGCTTGCCGGCAGCGGTATCCCGACCGGCAACGGTGTGCTCTGCGACGAATACTGCCGGGCAGCTCCTGCTGTATGGGCCGCCGGGGACGTCGCATCGTGGCAACACGTCGGTATTGGTGAACGCATTCGCGTCGAACACCGAACCAACGCTGCCGAACAGGGCATGGCCGTCGCACGCAACATCCTCGCGGGATCCAATCCAGCACCATTCGTTCCGGTGCCCTACATCTGGTCGGACCAGTACGACCTGAAAATCCAGATCTACGGCCTGCCGCGCGGCGCTGACTCGTTCACCGTCACCGACGGCAGCATCGACGACCGCAAGCTCGTCGCCCTCTACGGCAAGGGGGGCCGCACACGTGCCGCCGTGGGCATCAACATGATCCGCCCACTTCGTACTGCCCGATCACTGGTGGCAGAGCAGACCAAAATTGTGTCCGTCCTCAACGAGGGAGTAACAGCGTGACCACCCAAACAGACACCGCCGCAGTGGAATCCATCCAAACATCGCCGCGAGCCGGCGTCATCGGACTCGGCATGATCGGCGGCGCGGTCGCGGTGAGCCTGGCCCGCAGCGGGCGGATCCCAGCGGTGTACGACATCCGCCCCGAAGCCGCGGACGGGCTGCCCGGTGTGCCCGCGTCCACGGCGTCACCGGCTCAGGTAGCCCGCGACAGCGACGTGGTCCTACTCGCGGTGGTCGACGCCGATCAAGCACGCCAGGTGCTGTGCGCTGAGGACGGTGTACTGTCCGCCGCGCATCCGGGTTTGATCGTCGTCCTGTTGTGCACCGTTGCCGTACCCGTAGTGCACGAACTCGCGCAGAAATGCGCGGAAAAGGCTGTGGCGCTGCTGGATTGCGGCGTCACGCAGGCAGTGCCGAACGGCCTCGTCGCCATTCTCGGCGGCGACGACGCCACAGTAGCCAATGCCATGCCGGTGCTGTCCGGCTTCGCCAAGGACGTTGTGCACTGCGGGCCGCTGGGCGCCGGAATGGCAACCAAAATCGCCCGCAACATCATCACCTACGGCACCTGGCGCGCCGTCCACGAAGCAGCCACCCTGGTCGCGTCCGCTGGAGTCGATCCACAGCGACTTATCACCGTCGTCGAGGATGCCGATCCCGATGGCACCACCCTTTTCTCCTGGTTGCGCAACCAACTTTCGCCGGCAGAAGACACACGCGCCTTGGTGCCGCAGGTGTGGCATCTGATGGATAAGGATCTCGCCGCCGCCCAGGAACTTGCGGCACGCAACGCGATCCCGGTTCCCCTGGTCGACGCGGCCCGTGCCAACGGCGCCGAAACCCTTGCCATCCCACAGAAGGACCGCTGATGAGTGAAACGACCGAATTGGGCCTCAAGACCATGGACGCGGTCTACGGCCCGGGGTTCTCAGCGACGCTGCCCGAAGTTTCAAACCCCATGCTGGAAGACACGATCGACCACCTCTTCGGCGAGATATGGAGCCGGCCCGGCCTCTCGATCCGCGACCGCCGATTGCTGGTCATCGGAGCCACCGCCGCATTGGGCCGTGCCGACCTGATCGAGATCCAGGCGCGGGGAGCGCTGCAGAACGAGGAGCTGTCACCCGGCGAGCTCCGGGAGGCGGTCCTGCAATTGCACTACTACGTCGGCTGGGGCAACGGCACCAAGGTCAACCAGGGCGTCGAGGCCGCCATCAGCGACCGTAAAGCCAAATCCAATTCAGAAATCAAGGAGCACCGATGACAACCACCATTCGTGATATGCCGATCGAGCGGGAGCGACTTCTCGACCCGCCGTTGGCCTATGACCAGTTGCGCGAGGAGCAACCCATCACTCGTGTTCGGTTCCCCAGTGGCCGCATCGGCTGGCTGGTCACGCGGTTCGAGGAGGGGAGTCTCGTGTTCTCCGACCCACGACTGAGTTCGCAGCGGCCACGCCACGACGTGGCGGAAGAAGACGATGTCGATCCCGACGACAACGATTCCGCCGAGGCGTTGCCCCCGACGTTCAACTCCATGGACGCCCCCGACCACGGCGCGTACCGGCGACTACTGTCGGGCAGGTTCACGCCCAAGTCCGTGCAGGCCAATCTCCAGCCGTATATCGACACCATCGTCACTGAACATCTGGACCGCATCGAGACCCTGGGCGGCAGCGGTGTGCCGGTCGACCTGATTCAGCACTTGGCACTGCCGATCCCTTGTCTCGTGATCTGCGAACTGCTGGGAGTTCCCTACGAAGATCGGGACAAGTTCCATCACGGCACCGAGGTGATGATGGACACCAGTAAGCGCCGCGCCGAGCGCGATACGGGTGCGCACTGGCTCATGGAATACATCACCAAGCTCGTCGCCGACAAGCGCGCTGACCCTCGTTCCGAGGGCCTACTCGCCGAACTGATCCGCAAGAGCGAAGACGACGGGTCCATCCTGTCCGACGAAGACGTCATCGCGATCGGCGTGCTTTTGCTGTTCGCCGGGCATGACACCACCATGGCCATGATCGGCCTGTCAGCGCTCACCCTGCTGACCCATCCCGTCCAACGCCGGGACCTGGCTGAGCATCCGGAGAAGATCGGCGTCGCCGTCGAGGAATTACTGCGGTATCTGACCATCGTCCAGTTCGGCCTCGGCCGCACCGTCAAGGAGGACCTGGAAATCGCCGGCCAGGCGATCGCCAAGGGCGACCTCGTAGTTGTGGGCATGCCTGCGGCCAACCGCGACCCCCGGGCATTCGACAACCCGGACGAGCCGGACTTCGACCGGAAGATGACCCGGCACCTCGCCTTCGGCTACGGCGTACACCAGTGCCTCGGTCAGAACATCGCCAGGGCGGAGTTGAAAACGATTCTCCCGCAACTATTTCAGCGCTTTCCCGGCCTGAAGTTGGCCACACCGTTGGATGAGGTCGAAATGGACACCTACGGGACGAACTACGGCGTGAAGAAGATGCTCGTGACCTGGTGACGAATGCCGTGGCCGCTCGGTCACGCCCGCCCTAAAGTGGTGGGCGTGGCCGACCGCGTAGAGGAGCAATCGCCGCGGCCCCGGAGTCGCCGTGGTCAGGGCGACCAACTGCGTGAAGAGGTGCTCGCCGCGGTAAACCGGCTGCTCGACGACTGGGGCAGCGACGAAAAGCTGACCATGCGGGCGGTGGCCCACGAAGTCGGTGTCACACCGGCGAGCATCTACCTGCACTTCTCCGACAAGACGGAATTGGTCTGGGCCGCGTTAGCCGACAAGTACCGACAGCTGGCCGAACAGATGGGCGCCGCAGACATCGCTGCCACTCGCGAAGGGCCACGCGAACGGTTGCGGGCCCAGGTGCACGCCTACTGCCACTTCGCGTTGGACAACCCGGGCCATTACCGCCTCATGTACGAAATTCGCCAGCCCATCGTCGAACGCGCGCGGATGGGGCTGCATCCGGCGCGGCAAGTGTCGGCGAGGTTACGCGGCGCGCTAGCTGCCTGTGCAGAGGCGGGTTACGCATTGTCATTGCCGCTCTACCAGGCAACGCACACTCTGTGGACAGGCCTGCACGGCCTCGTCTCGGTCCAGCACAGCCTGGCCATTGAGGGCTCTCCTGACCAACTCGACGGCATGGCCGACGGCCTCGTCGACATAATGGTCAGTCTTCGACAACGCAGTGGGCCTGCCTATCCACCGGAAACCGAAGTCGATCGCTACATCGCGGCAACGGTTGTCGAGATCGGTCACGAGTCCTAGCAGCCAGTCGTGGACTCGGTTCGTACCGCCTCGTAGAGAAGATTGCCGGACTCTCCCGCGGCGGCGAAACTCTCACGCTACGGCCAGTTTTGGCTTCGTCAGTCGCTGGCCGGCAGCGGCTTGGCTTCCTTGAGCGCCAGCGGCGTCGAGCCGACGCTGAGCGACCCGGCGCCGGCCTTGGTGACCAACACCTCAGCGTCGCTGTCATCGACGTAACGCTTGCCCATCGTGGTGCCGTCGGCGAAGGCCGGGTCGAGCGCGGTGTCGGCGGGCCGTTCGGCGCCCACTGGCAGCATCGGCTGGCCACCGCAACGCAGATCGTCCAGGCTCGCACCGGCTTTGACGACAATCACCTGGGTGTCGCACACCTGGCTTTGCAGGCGCGTGCCGTTCTTGATCATGCCGGACTCCTTACTGTCTCGGGGGGTGGGTTCAGTGCTCGGCGGTCGCCGGCGTGAGCTCGTCGAGGATCACCCGGCGCAACACCTTGCCGGTCGGCGTGGTCGGCAGTTCCTCACGGAAGACGATGCGATCCGGCGTCCGGGATCCGCGCAGCGTGCCGCGGGCGAACTCACGCAGCTGCGCGGGTGTCGGCGTCGCGCCGGCCTCGGGCACGACCACCGCCACGATGATCTGACCCCACTCGGCATCATCCTGTCCGACAACAACGACCTCGCGGACGTCAGGATGTTCGACGAGCACGTCCTCGATCTCCGACGGGGCGATGTTCTCGCCGCCGCGGATGATGGTGTCGTCGGAGCGGCCGCCGATGAACAGGTAACCATCCTCATCCACCATCGCAACGTCTCGGGTCGGGAACCAGCCCTGCGCATCGAGGACGGAACCGATTTCGGCATATCGGCCCGACACCTGGGCGCCTCGCACGAATAGCTCGCCGGTTTCGCCTGGCCCGAGTGCGGTGCCGTCCTCAGCGCGGATCTGCACCTCGATGCCGGGGACCGGGCGACCGACCGAGCTCAGCCGACGGGCCACGGCGCCGTCGCGCGCCGCGTGGGCCACGCGATGGTCCTCGGGTGTGAGCACTGCAATGGTCGAGCTGGTCTCGGTCAGGCCGTAGGCGTTGACGAAGCCGACCTGCGGCAGCAGGTCGAGCGCCCTTCGGACCAGGGGCCGCGCCACCTTCGATCCGCCGTAAGCGAAGTTACGCAGCGTCGGAAGCTCGGCGGACTGCTCCTCGAGGACGGCGACGATGCGCGACAGCATGGTCGGCACCACCGTCGCGGTGGTGACCCGCTCGTCGCGGACCAGCCGAACCCATGCGTGCGGGTCGAACTGGCGCAGGTACACGATCGCCCGTCCCGCATACAGGTTTGACAATGCCGCCCCGACCCCCGCGATGTGATACGGCGGGACGCACACCAGCGCCGCATCGGCGGGATCGGCGCAACCGAATTCGACAGTGCCGGTGACATAACTGGTCAGGTTGTTGTGAGTCAGCTCAACGGCTTTGGGTCGCGACGTGGTACCCGAGGTGAACAACACGACCGCCACTTCGTCGGGGTCGGCGAAGGCCGACCCCGGATCGGCGGATCGCGCCGCCTCGATGAAGGCATCGGATGTCATCACCCGCTTGCCGAAATCAGGCACGACATCGCGGTACTGGCTGTCGACCACGATCAGCGGATCGGGTAGCCGATCGATGAGCTGTCGCAGCCCCTCTGCACTCAGCCGATAGTTCAGCGGGGTGAACGCAATGTTCGCGCGCGCCGACGAGAACAGCAGTAGAGGCAGCAACACTCCCCCGGTGCCCACATAGACGACGTGGGACGCCCCCGATCGGCTAATCACGCCCGCGCCGCCGTCGGCGAGCTCGCTGAGCTCGGCCGCGGTCAACCGAACGTCGCCGTCCACCACGGCAACCCGGTCGGGACCACCCGACGCCGCCATCTCCAGCAGCAACGAAATACTCAAAACCCCTCAGCCTTCACCCGCGATTTGGTGCCCTACGCCGCCGTTAGTGCGCAGCGACCCGATTCTAGACCCGCGCCCACGAATCAGATATATAGTTATAGGCTTAGTGCCATCTGAGTCAACGCGCACTCCTGTCGACGGCCGGGTCGACAGTGACGCATCCTGAAGGGAACGCAATGAGCAGCACGCCCGAGATCGCCATCATCGGTGTCGGCCTTCATCCGTTCGGGAGGTACGAGGACCGGTCGGCGCTCGAGATGGGCGCCGTGGCGATCAGCAGGGCACTGCGCGATGCGGGGGTGCAGTGGTCGGACGTGGGCAGTCTGTACGCGGGCAGCCTCGAGGTCGCCAATCCCGAGGCGGTGACGGGGCTGGCCGGCATGACCGGACTCCCGGCGCGGGCCACGTTGAGCGGCTGTGCGACCGGCAACTCGCTGTTGACGTTGGCCGCGCGGGACGTTCAACTCGGCGAAGCCGACATCGCGCTCGGCGTCGGGCTGGACAAGCATCCGCGCGGCGCCTTCGGTGCCGACCCGTCGGTGTCGGGGTTGCCCCAGTGGTACGGCGATCAGGGCATGTTCCTGACCACCCATTACTTCGGGACCAAGATCATGCGCTACATGCACGATCACGGAATCACCGAGCAGACTCTGGCCCGCGTGGCGGCCAAGAACTTCGACAACGGCGCGCTGGCGCCGCACGCGTGGCGCCGCAAGCCGATGAGCGTCGACGCGATCCTGAGCTCTCCGATCGTGAATGCTCCACTGCGGCAATATATGTACTGCAATCCGAACGAGGGCGCTGCCGCCGTCGTGGTGTGCCGCGCCGAGGTGGCCAAGCAGTACACCGACACTCCGATCTACCTTCGCTCGACTGCACTGCGCAGCCGCCGCAATGGCGCCTACGAGCTGTTGCGTACCTCGATCGAGCTGCCGATCGTGCCCGGCACCACCGCGGAGGCCGCGCGCGCCGCGTACGAGTTGGCCGGGATTGGCCCTGAGGACGTCGACGTCGCGCAATTGCAGGACACCGACTCCGGGTCCGAGATCATCCACATGGCCGAGACAGGGCTGTGCAAGGACGGCGAACAGGAGGCGCTGCTCGCCGACGGTGCCACCAAGATCGGCGGCCGATTGCCTATCAACACCGACGGTGGCCTGCTGGCCAACGGTGAACCGGTCGGCGCCTCGGGCTTGCGACAGGTCTACGAGCTGGTCCACCAACTACGAGGCACCGCGGGTGACCGTCAGGTGCCGAACGATCCGCGGGTCGCGCTGGCCCAGCTTTACGGGGCTCCCGGAACCGCAGCCGTCGCCATTCTCTCCAAGTAACCCGACGAAAGGGAGCATCGCCAATGACGGACATCCAGGCCACAGCACGGCGCCGCGCCGAGGTGGAGCTCGACCACCACTCCCCAGAGTTCCGCGAGGACCCATACGGCAAGTTCCGTGAGATGCGCGAATCGGGTTGTCCGGTCGCTCATTCCGACCACTACGGCGGGTTCTGGGCGCTGGTCGACTACGCCTCGGTGTTCGAGGCGGCCCGCGACGACGCACTGTTCAACTCCTTCCCCTCCGTGGGCGTTCCGGCGAGCGAACTGCCGCTGCAGATCCTGCCGATCGAGTCCGACCCACCAGAGACCCAGGAGTTGCGCGAAATCACCCTCAAGCGGTTCTCCCCCGGTGCCGCCGAGCGATTCCGCGAGGCCGCGGTCGCGATGACCAACGAGGCGATCGACGCGTTCATCGAGCGCGGGGAGTGCGACCTGGTCGGCGAACTGACCACCCCCCTGCCGGCGCGGCTGATCCTGCGGTTGTTGAACTTCGACGAGTCGCGTTACATGGACTGGGTCGGCTGGGTGCACAGCACCGTGCACGATCGTGCCCACGATCCGGAGAAGGCCGGGATGGCCGGCATGGAGATGTTCGGCGAAATCGTCAAGCACATGCAGGAGCGCCGGGCCGAGGGACTTGGCGACGAACTCTTCAGCGACATCCTCCGCGGCACGCTCCACGGCAAGCCGCTCGACGACGGTCAGATCACCATGTACACGGTCCTGATGATGCTCGGCGGCATGGACACCACCAGTGGGTTCACCGGGAACGTACTACTGCGACTGTGCAAGGATAAGGATCTACGCCGGCAGTTCATCGACGATCCAGGCCTGATCAAAAAGGGCACCGACGAGCTGCTGCGGTTGTACACACCGACCCTGGGACTGGCACGCACCGTCTCGCGTGACGCGGAATTCCATGGACAGTCGTTATGCAAGGGCGACCGGGCGATTTTGATGTGGGCGGCGGCCAACCGCGATCCAGAGATGTTCTCCGACCCCGACACGCTGGATCTATCGCGCCCGAATGCCAAGAAGCAGATGGCTTTCGGCGTCGGCATGCACCGCTGCCTTGGATCCCACTACGCCAAGATGATGTTCGACGTGATGATGACCCAGGTTCTCAAGCGGCTGCCGGACTTCGAACTGGCCGAAGAGCCCAAGCTGTTCGAGGACGCCGGTGAGGTCTACGCGGTGCGCGAACTGCGCGTCAAGTTCACGCCGGGACAGCGCGTGACCTGACCGGGCCTGAGATTCGCTCGGCTCCGACGGCCCATCCGGCCGCTTCGATCGTCAATGCCGAAAAGTTGGAGCGGCGACCGTCAAATTAGTTAAATGTTTAGAGCATAGTGGGTGGGACGGGAGGTGCGCAGTGACGGCTGGCAGTATCGCCGCACTGCTGGATGGGTGTGCCTCCAGCAGGCCGGACCGTCCGCTGTTGCAAGACGTCACGGGCAAGGTATTGACCGTGGCCGACGTCGCCACGCTGTCCCGCGCCGCGGCGGATTGGCTGTGGGACGCCGGAGTGAGACCGGGGATGACAGTCGCATGGCAAATGCCCTCGCACGTCAACGCGGCGGTGGTGATGCTGGCGCTGGCCCGCATGCCCGTCGTTCAGGCGCCGGTGTTGCACCTCTATCGACGCCGCGAGGTGTGCGCGGCGGTCGACGTCGCCCACGCGGACATCCTGCTGGTTGACGAGTCGACGGCCGCGAATGCACCCCGGATACCGGCGGTCTCGGTGCCCCCCGACCTCGTCCGCCGACTCCAGACATTGCCGGCCGCGAGTTCAGCGTTCGACGGGCCGCACTCCCCAGCCGAACCACGCTGGGTGTACTTCACCTCGGGCACCACAGGCCGCCCGAAAGCCGTACAGCACACCGATGCCACCCTGCTCAGCGCCGCCCACGGTTATGTCGCCCATCTCGGTGTGGGCGCCCATCCGCGGGAAGTCGGCACCATCGCGTTCCCCATCGCTCACATCGGCGGCATGGTCTATCTCGCCACCGCTCTGTTCGGCGACTTTCCGGTGTTATTGATCCCCAAGGTTTCCGCAGATGACTTGCCTCGGGTACTTGCCGAGCACCACGTGACCGTGACCGGAGCGAGCACCGCGTTCTACCAAATGCTCCTGGCCGCCCAGATGGCCGCGCCGACAACCGAATTGCTGATGCCATCGCTGCGGATGCTGATCGGCGGCGGTGCCGCGTGTCCGCCCGAGGTGCACAAGCAGGTGCGTGAACACCTGCGCGTACCGGTCGTACACGCCTACGGGATGACCGAGGCACCGATGATCTGCGTCAGCGAGGCCAGCGACACCGATGAGCAACTGGCCAACAGCGCCGGCCGGCCCATCCCCGGATCGGAGGTGCGGATCGGGGCCGGCGGCGAAATCGAGTTGCGCGGCGCCAACCTGACACCTGGATACCTGCAGCGCGAGGAATGGGCCCACGCGCTCACCGCGGACGGATGGTTCCGCAGTGGCGACCGTGGTTACCTTCGCCCGGACGGGCGCATCGTGGTCACCGGACGTACCAAGGATCTGATCATCCGCAAGGGCGAGAACGTTGCCCCTGACGAGATCGAAAATGAACTGCTGGCCCACCCCCTGGTCGACGAGATCGCGGTGCTCGGCCAGCCTGACGAGCTGCGCGGTGAGCTGGTGTGCGCGGTGGTGCGTCGTTCGCGCCGCCACCGTGACGTCACCCTGGATGAGCTGTGCACGTTCCTCGACGAACGCGGGCTGATGAAACAGAAGTGGCCCGAGCGGCTCGTCCTCGTCGACGAGTTCCCGCTGACGGGCCTCGGCAAGATCGCCAAGTCCGAGCTGGCCCGGCAGATCGCAGGAGGAAACGGATGACGGCGTTGTCCGCTGATGAGCGTCAGGAACTCGCGCAGTCCGTGCGGTCCGCCTGTCAGCGACTGGCATCCGCTGACCGGGTGCGCGCCGTCGCGTACGGCGAGGGGGGCCACGGCGGCGGAGATGTGCACTCCGGCTTCGACACGGGACTTTGGGACGTGCTGTGCAACCAGGTGGGGGTGGCCGCCATTGCGCTTCCCGAGCACCTCGGTGGCGCAGGTTACGGCACGTCCGCGCTGGGTGTGGTCGCCCACGAACTCGGCCGCGCACTGGCCCCGGTGCCGTTTGTGAGTTCCACGGTGCTGGCCACCGGCCTGCTGCTCGGCTCGACCGAGCGCGACCCCGACGCCGACAAGCGACTCACGGGGCTCATCGAAGGTCGCCGCACCGCCGCAGCAGCCCTCACCGGCGACGGTGGGTTGTGGCGTCCGTCCGCGGTGACGCTCAGTGCCGCCCGGACCGGGGACGACTGGCGCATCGACGGCACGGTGCGCCACGTGCTGGGGGGGTCCGCCGCCGACGACCTCGTCGTGGTCGCCGCCGCCGAGGATGGCGAACCGGCGCTCTTCCTGCTCGACCCGGCCGTAGACGGGGTCGTCGCCGAGGCCGAACGCGTACTCGACGGCACGAGACCGATGGCCACGATCACGCTGAGCTCGGCGCCGGCGGTGCGGCTGTCCGGTGGCGGTCCGATCGGTGACGTCGTCGGCCGCACCGTTGACGTGACGCTGGCGGTGCTGTCGGCCGAGCAAGTCGGCGCGTGCGAACGGGTGCTCGAGATCGCTACGGACTACGCCCGTACCCGCGAACAGTTTGGGCGGCGGATCGGCAGCTTTCAGGCCATCAAGCACAAGTGCGCCGACATGCTGGTGGGTCTCGAGTGGGCGCGGTCGGCCTCGCAGGCAGCCCTGGAAGCTCTCGACGGTGCGGATGCTGCGACTGCCGGCGAAGCGGACTGGCGCGCGAGTATGGCCAAGGCGGTGTGCTCGGAGGCGCTGCGCGATGCGGCGAAAGCGAACGTCCAGATTCACGGCGGCATCGGCTTCACCTGGGAGGATTCCGCGCACCTGTACTTCCGGCGCGCCCGCACCGACGAGGTGATGTTCGGGACTCCGGCCCAACACTGGGACCGGCTGTCGGCGCTGGCCAGACTGCTCTAAGACCTACGAGTTCGCTTGTCGGTCCTGCATGCGGGTGACTAGACTCGCCTACAAATAACTAAATGTTTTTATATTTTGGCACATTGAAATGTCCTTGAGGAGCCACCCGTGCCGTTGCAACCCTGGATGGAATTGATCTCTGTCGACGATCACCTGATCGAACATCCGAAGGTGTGGAGTGATCGCCTCCCCACCAAGCACCTGGAGGCGGGCCCGAAAATCATCGAGTGGGAACGCCCCGACACCCACCAGATGTGTCAGGTGTGGGAATACGAGGGCCGGATCTATCCGTACATCGGCCTCAACGCCGTCGCGGGCAAGAAGCCCGAGGAGTACGGCATCGAACCGGTGCGCTATGACGACATGATCCCCGGTTGTTATGACCCCAAGGCACGGGTGGCCGACATGGACATCGACGGTGTGCAGGCGATGACATGCTTCCCGTCGTTCCCCCGATTCGCCGGCGCGGTGTTCGCCGAGGGCGAGGACAAGGAACTCGCCAAGTTGTGTTCGGCGGCCTGGAACGACTTTCACCTCGATGAGTGGGCCGCCACGGCGCCCGACCGGTTCGTCCCGGTGGCCATGCTGCCGTTCTGGGACCTCGAGGCCAGCGTCAAGGAGATCCACCGCGTCGCCGCGAAGGGCGCCAAGTGCGTGACGTTCCCGGACCTGCCCGACCGACTCGGATTGCCTTCCGTGCACTCCGATCACTGGGATCCGGTGCTCTCGGCGATGGAGGAAACCGGCATGGTGCTGGCTCAGCACTTCGGTTCCGGCGGCTTCCCACCGCCGATTGCTCCCGACGCGCCTTTCGCCGTGTTCATCACGCTGATGGGGACCATGTCGATGACCTCGATGACGGACTGGCTGTTCTCCAACACCCTCTACCGGCACCCGAAGTTGAAGATCGGCCTGTCTGAGGGCGGCATCGGCTGGATCCCTTACATCCTGGAGCGCTGCGACAGCGTGTGGCGTAAGCACCGCTTCTACAACAACATCAACCAGGATCACCCGCCGAGCTACCTGTTCAAGAAGCACATTCACGGCTGCTTTATCGAGGATGACTTCGGCGTGGAGATGCGCCACATGATCGGCGTCGACAAGATCACCTGGGAGTGCGACTATCCGCACTCCGACTCGTTTTGGCCTCAGAGCCGAGAGCGCGCGGCGCAGGCGTTGGAGAAGGTGCCCGACGACGAGGTGCACCGCATCGTCGAACTGAACGCCCGTGAGTTCTATAACTTTCCGCGGGCGGCGTGACCGGCTGTGACCGACGACGGAGCGACCGGTCGGGCAAGCGTAGAGCGGATCGAGCAACTTCCGCAGTCGGACTGGACCGACCAGGACCTACTTACCAAGGATGAGGCCCGCGGACGCCTCGTCGAGGAGATCGGTCGCACCCGGGCCCGGCTCGAGGAATTGCAGGCCGGCACACGCGACCCGTCTCACCGCGATGCCGAGATCACCCTGCTGGCCCGTCGACTCAATGCGATGGAGTCGGTCCGCGACGAATACAACGACTATCTCGACGGGAAGTGATTCCGACCCGTCCTACACCAAGGAGTGACCGGTGTCGGCTACCCCTGACGTCCTAGAAGACGTCGGCGCAATACGCGCGGAGATCCGCTCGTTCCTGGACAACGCACCGAGGCCCGCAGGTCTACGGAACTACGGGCCCACGCCCACCGCGGACGACGTCGAACCTGGCCGGATCTGGCACCGCTACCTCGCCGACCACGGCTACGCCTGCTTGCACTGGCCGCGCGAGTTCGGCGGTGCCGCAGCAACAGTGACGTATCAGGCCGTCTTCGCCGAGGAGTGCGCGCGAGCCGAAGTGCCCCGCCAGCTCAACATCACCGGTGCCGACTTGGTTGGACCTGTGCTGATCAAGTTCGGCAGCCAGCAGCAGAAGGATCGCTACCTGGAACCGATCAGGCTGGGCGACGATGTCTGGTGTCAGCTCTTCTCCGAGCCCGGCGCCGGCTCAGACCTCGCCGGTGTTCGCACGCGGGCCGAGCGCACTGCCACGGGCTGGCGGATCGATGGTCAGAAGGTGTGGAGTTCGGCGGCCGCCTCGGCCCGCTTCGGGCTGCTGCTCGCCCGAACGGGGCCGGACAAGCACCGCGACTTGTCGATGTTCGTAGTGCCCATGGACATCCCGGGGGTCACGGTGCGCCCGCTGACGCAGATGGACGGCGAGAGCAAGTTCAACGAAGTCTTCTTCGACGGCGCCGAACTCGACGAGGGCGCCCTGATCGGTGAGGTTGGTCAGGGCTGGACGGTGGCGATGGTGACGCTGGGCCGTGAGCGCCTGACGTTGGGTTCGCAGGCAGTATCGATGTTCCGGTTGCACGAGCGCATGGTCGATGCGGCCCGCGACCACGACCTGCTCGACCCGGTGCTGTCGAGGTCGATGACCCGGCTTTGGGCCAGGATGTGGCTGCTCCGCTACACCTGGCAGCGCGCCATCGACTCGGGTGACCTGACGTCGCCGGCCTTCTCGGTGCTCAAGCTGATGACGTCGGAAACGGACCAGGACCTGGGTGACATGGCCACCGAGGTGCTCGGTACCGACGCGTGCGCAGACCCCGAGGACGACGGCCTGGTACACCACATGCTGGTCGGACGAGCACAGACGATCCTGGGCGGAACCAGCGAGATTCAGCGCAACATTCTCGGTGAGCGGGTACTCGGGCTCCCCAAAGAACCACGATGACAGCGAGTTTGACTGCGGCCGACTTCACCTCAGCGCTGCGCGCCGCGCTGCGTCCCGGAATGACGATTGCCCTCGGCGACGGAGTGGGCGCGCTGCGCTGCCTCGACGACGGAGCATCGGTCGGCGCGGCGCTGAGCATCGCCGCCAGCGAGGTCGGCGCGGTGCGCCTGGTGCTGGGCTGGCTGGCCGCCCCGATCGACGGCCTCGACGCAGACGCATTCGCCGACGTGGTTGCGTTGATGCCGGGATGGGGCGTGCGCGAGGTACTGCAAAGCCCGAAGGCGCGTTTCCTACCGACGCGGCTGGCGGCGATTCCCGCGCTGCTGGCTGACGTGCTGCGGCCCGACGTGCTGCTCACCCGGCTGGTACGTCGGGACGGATTGCTGCAGTTCGGCACCGAGGTGTCCTGGCAGCGCGCGGTAATCGACAGCGGCGCAAAGACTCTCGCGGTAATCGACACCTCGGCGCCCGCGGCGGATGCCGGGCCTCCACTCAACCCGTCGCGCGTCGAGGTGCTCGGCGCTGTCGGGAGCGGACCGGTGCAAACACCGCGGCGCGGGCCCGAACCGATTCACGATGCCCTCGCCGACGCGGTACTACAGTTACTCCCCGAGGGCGCCCGGATCCAGTACGGCCCGGGGCAGCTCGGCACTGCATTGCTGCGGCGGGCGCGGAAGCCGCTGCACATCGACACCGGGCTACTCACCGACGCTGTCGTCGACCTCGACCGACGTGGCCTGCTGGCGGGAACCCCGTCCGCCACGTATCTGCTGGGCAGCGACACGCTCTACGACTGGGCCGACGGGCGCCCCATCTTGCATGGGCTCGATTACACCCACGACTTCACCCGACTGTCGCGCGGCGCACCGCTGGTCGCGGTGAACACCGCCATCGAGATCGACCAATACGGGCAGGTCAACGTCGAGGGCGTGCACGACAAGGTGATCGGTGGCATCGGCGGGCACCCCGACTATTGCGCCGCAGCCCGAATGAGCAGCGGCGGACTGTCGATCATCGCCGTTCCGACGAGAGTAAACGGGCGCCCACCCCTGGTCGAGCAGCTCAGCCGGCCCGCCTCCACACCCGCCCACGACATCGATCTGATCGTCACCGAGTCCGGATACGTCGACCTGCGCACGGCAGACTGGGCGCAGCGCCGCACGCTCATCACCGAATTGTTCACGGAATGAAGGAGATAACGCGCGATGCCTGAAGGCCCATTGACCGGCAAGGTCGTCCTGGTGACCGGAGGCGGACGGGGTATCGGCCGTGGCCACTGCCTCGAGCTGGCCAAGCAGGGCGCCGCCGTCGTGGTGAACGATCCAGGCGTCGGCCGGGATGGCTCCAGCGGTGAAGGTGAAGGCCCCGCGGCCGATGTTGTCGCCGAAATCGAAGCGGCCGGCGGCAAGGCCGTGGCACACACGGGTTCGGTGTCGGCGTGGGATGACGTCGCCGACATGGTGTCGACCGCCATCCACACGTTCGGCTCCCTCACCGGTGTGGTGAACAACGCAGGCATCCTGCGTGACTCCATGGTGGCCGCCTCTAGTGAGGCCGATTGGGACGCCGTCATCGCCGTACATCTCAAGGGCACCTTCGCCGTCACCCGGCACGCCTGTGAGTACTGGCGGGCACAGTTCAAGGCAGGCAACTCGATTGACGCGCACATCGTCAACACGGTGTCGGGCGCGGGCCTGTGGGGCAATGTCGGGCAGAGCGCTTACGGCGCGGCCAAGGCCGCGATCGCCAACCTGACGTTCGTTACCGCGATGGAGGCACAGCGTTACGGTGTTGCGGTCAACGCGATCTCACCGCTGGCCATGTCGCGGATGACCGCCGACGTGTTCGGTGCTCGAGCTGACGACCCCGCACTCGATCCCGCACGCAGCTCCGCGGTGGTGGCGTGGCTGCAATCTGCCCGCTCGTCTTGGCTCACCGGGCAGATCCTCCGCATCAACGGCGGCAAGCTGACCCGCATCGATGGCTTCGCCGAGGCGCCCGGCGCCTATTATGCCAAAGACGGTGTCTCGCTGACATTTTCGGAGATCGGGCAGGCTGTCAGCTGGCTCTACGGCACTTCTCCCCGCGGGCTCGCCGGACCGCTACCGACGGCCTGAACTCCTCACGGATTACGGCGCCCCGCCATCGGCGTAGATGGTCTGTCCGGTGACGAACGCACAGATGTCCGAGAGCAGGAAGGCGATCAGCGCGCCGATCTCGTCAGGCTGCCCGGGCCGACCGAGGGCGGCGTCGAATCCGAAGTCCTCCACGAGTGCCCGCTCGAGTGCCTCGTCGTAGGGATAGCCCTTGCTTTCGGCGATGTATCCCCGAACGGCATGCAGCGCATCGGTTTCCACTGCGCCGGGGGCAACGCTGTTCGCCCGGATCCCCGATTTTCCGTGGGTGCGCGCAATGCCGCGGGTGAACGTGGCGACCGCCGCCTTGAGGCTGGCGTAGGGTAACCGAGGCTCGTGTGGCGAGCGGGCCGAGTATGCGGCGGTGGTCACGATCGCGCCACCGTTGACCGCGAGGTGCGGCAAAGCAGCTTGCACGCTACGAGTGGTCGCCAGAAGGACGTCGTGAAACGCAGTGTCCCATGCGTCGTCGTCCGAGTCGATGGGCATCATCCCCGCGGTGCCCATGGTGACGGCGATGCCGTCGAGTCGGCCCAGGATGTTGACGGCTTCCTCGACGGCGGCGACCGCCGCGCCGGGTTGACTCACATCAAAGGTCAAGCCGTGCGCCGCGGCAGCGCCTGATTCGGCGATCTGGGCCGTCGCGCCCTTGGCTTTGGCCTCGTCGCGCCCGACCACGACGACGGACGCGCTTTCGCGAGCCAGCGCCCGTGCCGCCGCCAGCCCCATACCGGCCGTTCCGCCGACGACGAGATATCCTTTTCCCTCCATCTGGAGATGCATCCGTCAGCTCCTTCCCGTGGAGGGGCTGAAGTGACTGAGCGGCCGCTCGACGAACTCGAACACCACGCCGTCGGGCGACCGTAGAAATGCGATGTGCAGGCCCTCGATCTTGGTTCCCGGCAGCGGACACCACACTGGATCACCCATCCGCTCAATCGAATCGGGCACCTGCGCCAGTGCCTCGCCCACATCCTCCACCCGCAGCGCGCAACGGTAGAGGCCCTGGCGGTTACCGGCCCAGGGCACCGGGGTATGCGCGGTTCCAGGATGTTGCACCACCACCAGTGCGAACTGATTCCCATCCTCGGCCAGCGCGTAACGCGCTATGACGCAATCGGTTTCACCTGTGCCGTCCGGGCTGAGCTGCGCACCGGCGACCCGCATCACCCGCGGCGCATCTACCTCTTCGAACCCGATGGCGGTGAGAAACTCGCCCGTCGCGGCCGCGTCGATCGCGGCGATCCTGATCCCATTGAACAGTGTGAATAACGCGCCATTCGCGCCCCCGGCATCAACCGGTGACTCGACCACCTCGATCACCACGCCATCAGGGTCCAGCGCGAGGACCGACTTGCCGTCATCGATGAGGCCGTCGACCGGATCGCCCACCGTCAGTCCCCCGTCGCGCAATGCGGTCACGGCGCCGTCGAGGTCAGCGACCGCCAGTTGCACCGACCGGATTCCGGGGCGCACCGGGTCGCGACTCGGGTCGCGACTCAACGTAGGCGAGCGGTATTCGATCGCCTCCAACGCACAACCTGCGCGACCGCCACGCGCGTCGTAGAGAAATGCGGTGGCGCAATATGTTTCACCGTCGAGGCCGAGAATGGTGCCGTCGGTGGCGATTTTCGGGTCCGTACGCATACGTGCCCTCAGACCCAGTATGTCCCCGTAGACGTACTCCGTGCGGTCCAGCGATTCGCAATTGAGATTGACGTGCAGGAAGCGCCGCGCGAGGTCCTCCGAACCCACTACAGCACCACCGAGTTGATCTTGAACTCGATGATTTCGTCCTCACTGAAGCCGAGCTCGGCCAGCAACGCGTCGGTATGTTCACCGTGTCCGGGCGCACACGTCAGGTCCAGCGGCACCTCGTCGAACTGCACCGGGCTGGCCGCCAGCGCGAACTCATTGCCACTGGCATTAGTAGCTCGCGGCAGATACCCGTTGGCGATCGTCTGCGGGTCCTCGTGTACCTCGCGGGCGGTGCGCATCACGTCCCACACCCCCTCGAAACCGCCGAAAGCCTTCTCCCAATGGGAAAGGTCCTGCGACTCAAAGGTCCGGCGCAGTTCCGCGATGCACTCCTTGCGGTTGCCGAATCTCACCATCGCCGAAGCGAAGCGCTCGTCATCGATCAGGTCGGTGCGGCCCAGCCGGGTGCAGAAGTCCGCCCAGAATCGGTCGGCCTGCAGCAGCACGAAGGCGATGAACCGGTTGTCGCGGGTCTTGTAGATGCTGGCTACCGGGTTGGGCATCTCGTCCAGGTTGAACTTCGGGATGTCTTGACCGGTGACGCCTGATCCGACGATGTCCGGACCCAACTGCCAGATCGCGGCGTTGAGCAGCGACACGTCGACCACCGACGGTTCTCCGGTGCGCTCGCGCTTCACCAGCGCCGCAGCGATTCCGCCCGCGATCGCCAGCCCGCCGTAGGAGTCGCCGAACGCCGGCCGCTGGATGGGCGGGTACGAACCGTCACCCGCCGAGTAGGCGTCGCCGATTCCGCCTCGGGCCCAGTACGCAGCCAGGTCGAAGCCGCCCTGCGAGGCGAGGTCGCCGCGGGTGCCGTAGCCGTGCCCGCGGGCATAGATGATCTTGGGGTTGCGCGCACGTACCTGCTCGACGTCGATCCCCATCCGCTGGCGCGAATCCGGCAGCAAGTTGGTGACGAAGACGTCCGCGGTTTCGAGCAGCTTCATCAGCAGCTCCAACCCGTCGGGGGTAGAGGTGTCCAGCCCGATGCTGCGCTTGCCCCGGTTGGGCTGCTCGATGAAGTGATTCACTCCCCCGGCGGCGGTGACGATTCCGGAGCTGATCAGGCCACGCTGCGGATCACCGGTTTCGGGGTGCTCGATCTTGATGACGTCGGCGCCCCAGTCGGCGAGGACGGCACCGGCGGCGGGGACGAACGTCCACGCGGCGAGTTCGACGACGCGGATTCCGCTGAGAATGTCGCTCACAGGGGGTATCCGATCGTCTTGGTCTGCAGATGTTGCTCGAAGCCTTCGATGCCGTTCTGCCTGCCGATGCCGCTCATCTTGTACCCACCGAACGGCGCGTCGGCGCCGTAGTACATGCCGCTGTTGATCATCAGTGAGCCGGTTCGGATGCGGCGCGCGACTGCCATGGCCCGCTCGTCGGAGCCCATGATTCCGCCCGCCAGGCCATAGGTGGAGTTGTTGGCCATCTCGACGGCGCCGTCGTCGCCGCCGTCGTACGGCGTGATGGACAGCACCGGCCCGAAAATCTCCTCCTGGAAGATCGTGTGGTCCGGGGCGACGTCGGCGACGACGGTCGGCGCCACGAAATATCCGCGGTCCAGGCCCTCCGGCACCCCGCCGCCGGCGGTGACGCGGCCTCCCTCACGCTTGGCGGTCTCGATGTAGTTCAACACCCGGGCCTGCTGCTTAGCCGACACCAGCGGCCCGCAGAAAGTATTCGGGTCCGAGGGGTCGCCGACCGTGAGGGAGCCGAAGGTGGCGCTGGCGACCTCGACGGCCTGGTCATAGTGCGAGCGCGGCACGAGCATCCTGGTGGCCAACGCACAGCCCTGACCGGAATGCATCAGCGCGCCAATGCAACCGGGCAACGCCATGCCCATGTCGGCGTCGTCGAGCACCAGATACGCAGACTTCCCGCCGAGTTCAAGCATGTTGCGCTTCATGGTGTCGGCCGACAGCCGCTGGATCAGCTTGCCGACCGCGGTTGATCCCGTGAAGGACACCATGTCAATCCGCGGGTCGGTGGCGAGCACCTGGGCGATGTCATTGTCCGACGCCGGCACGATGTTGACGACACCGGCCGGGATGTCGGTCTTCTCGGCGATGATCCGGCCCCACCGCAACGCGCTCCACGGCGTCTCGACGGCCGGCTTGAGCACCATCGTGTTCCCAGTGGCCAGGATCTGGCCCACTTTGTTGCTGATGATCTCGAACGGGAAATTCCACGGCGTGATGGCG
Organism: Mycobacterium paraintracellulare; assembly: GCF_000276825.1. NCBI lineage: Bacteria > Bacillati > Actinomycetota > Actinomycetes > Mycobacteriales > Mycobacteriaceae > Mycobacterium > Mycobacterium paraintracellulare. Next base: position 3,088,431 of record NC_016948.1, read on the forward strand.
CCGACGACACCCATTGGTTCCTTGACCACGACGCGGTTGTACGGCACGCCCATCTTGGCGTCCTCGTCGAGCATCCGCTCCCACTGGAAGGTCGAGATCAGCTGGGCCGGATACCGGATAGCGTCGGCGAGCGGCCATTCCAGCTGCGCGATGTAGGTCATCCCCACCGTCGCGCCGACTTCGGCGATCAGCTCAGCACGGATGTCCTCTTTTTCCTCCTGCAGCGCTTCGTGCAACTGCATCAGGCAGCGTTGCCGGAACTCGTGGTTAGTCGACCAGTCGGTGGTGTCGAACGCACGGCGGGCGGCGGCGATGGCCTCCTGCATGTCCTCTGCGCTGGCGTCGGTGGCGTGCCCGAGCACTTCCTCATTCGCCGGATTGATGTTGTCGACGGTCTTCCCCGTCGACGAATCCCGCAGCCGCCCGTCGATAAACAGCCTGGCCTCGGGATTGAAGTTGACAGTGGCGGCGGCGATGGGTGAAGCCGTCATTGGCGATCCCTCTCACTGAATTGTGGGCATGAGTTATTGTAGCCTCTTATAGATAACTGTTTAGCTGATTCTGGCATGCGTCAGGGTCCGGCGTCCATGAAGGGGGGTCGGTTGTCCGTCCCTGTCGACAGCGCCATTGACAGCAGTGGCCGACTCGAATATGCGGCCGACGTCGCGTCGTACCGCCAGGACTTCAGGCGTTACCTCCGTGACCTGGAAACAGCCGACGATTGGCGCTCGGCCGCATTCACCAGCGCCGAGGACGGCCTGGCCCACGACGCTCAAGTGATGGCACGGCTGCACTCCGACGGCTGGAACCGGTATGGCTGGCCGGAGGCGGCCGGCGGTCTCGGTGGAAACGAAATCCATCGGGCCGTGTACTACGAGGAACTCGGCTACGCGATGCTGCCGATACCGGCGCAACATTGGACGTTGGAGACCCTGGGTCCGGCCCTGCTCAAGTTCGCTCCCGGCCTGGCCGCGGCCTACCTGCCCGGCTACCTCAGCGGCGCCGAATGGTGGGGCCAGAGCTTCTCCGAACCGGAGTCCGGGAGCGACCTCGCCACGCTGCGCACCCGCGCGGTCGCTGATGGCGACGGCGGCTTCGTCATCAACGGGCAGAAGATCTGGACCAGCCAGGGTCCGACGGCCACCCGACTGCTCGTGCTGCTGCGTACCGGTACGACGGAGAGCCGCCACCGCGGACTGACGATGATCATGGTCGACGCCGACGCGCCAGGGGTCACTATCCGGCCGATCGCGCTGGCAAGTGGCCGTCGCGAACTGGCCGAAGTGTTCTTCGACGATGTCAGGGTCGACCGCGAACGAGTGATCGGCGACGTCGACGGTGGCTGGGCGGTGGCGATGCACCTGATGCAGTACGAACGTGGCATGTACGGCTACGCCGTCCTCAATAAAGTGCTCATCGAGCTGAGCCGGCTGCGGGAGGACATGGTGATCGCCGGTGCGACCGAAGCGCAGCGCCAGCGCTTCGCCCAGGTCTACGTCGACGTGATTGCCGCCCAGGCCCGGACCGCCACCACTGTCCGGCGACTGGCTGCGGGTGAATCAGTCGGCGCGGACAGCAGCATCGACAAACTCCTCTTCGGCCGGGCCGAAAAGCAAGTGAACGACCTGGTCCTCGAGATCGGCAGGGAGCAGATGCTGGCCGGAACCGGTCGCGGCGGCGCGGCGCTGAACACCGCGCGCGCCGAGTGGTGGTACTCGCGGGCCGCCACGATCATGGGCGGCACAGCCGAAGTCCAGCGCGGCATCATCGCCGACCACCTCCTCGGGTTGCCCAAGGAGAAGAGATGAGCCGCGCCCGCGACGATGCGGGCCGCTTGGCGGCCCGACCAGGAGCGACGCCCATGAGCAAGGAGGGCCAACCGATCGACGAGTCGTGGCCAATGGTCGAGGAAGCCGTGTTCCGTCTCTTCGAAGAACTGGCAGGCAAGTCCGGCAACGGTGCCGTCCCCGCAGCGACATCGGGCTCGGCGGAACACGTGGCGATCGGTCCGCGTCTGGCCGAGCTGGGCTGGTCGGATATCGAAGCCGAGTATCCCGTCGAGGCGTGCGAGCTGCTGTTCCGCGCCGAGGGTCGATCGCTGGCCCTCACTGACTGCCTTGATCGCGTCATGTTGGCTGAGCTCGCCGAACTGCTCGACGAACCCGCCGACCACGTTCTGCTGCCCGGGCTGAGCCCTGGACATATTCCGGGTTCCGATGACGATCGGGTCTCGGGCATCGTGCTCGGCCCACTCGAGGGTCGGTTGGTCGTCCCGGTGTCGAGGCCGATGGGGGCGGTGTCGGTGGGTGTGGTCGACTCGTCGCGGCTCGACGGCGAGCGCATGGACACCTTCGACGCATCGGCGTTCTGGACTCGGGTCAGTGGTCCGCTGGACGCCAGTCTCGTCGAAGCGTCCACCGAATGGGACCGGGCGATGGCCGCGGCACACCGGGCGCTGGCCACCGAACTGGTGGCGCTGGCCGAGCAGGCGTTGCGCATCGCGGTCGAACACGTCAGCGTGCGCGTGCAATTCGGCGCCCCGATCGGGTCGTTCCAATCGCCGCGCCACGCGCTCGCCGATGCCTCGGCGGTGCTGGCCGGCGCGCGGGCGCTGCTGAGCGAGTCCTGGCGCTACGGCGGCCGGCTATCGGCCGTGACCGCCAAGGCCGCGGCCGGACGCGCACACCGCGCGGTCAGCGACGTGGCGTTGCAGGTGTGCGGCGCGATCGGCCTGACCGCCGAGCACGACCTGCACCGTTACGTCACGCGTGGCTTCCAGGTTGATGCGCTCTGTGGGTCGCACGATCACCTCGAAGCGCTGCTCGGCGAACGGCTGTTCGAGATCTACGCTCCGGGCCGTGCATTGCCCGCCATCGTCACGTGGTCCGACTAGAAGAAAGCCGAGCAAAGGGAAATCCATGCGCCGCAACATCTTCGACGAGATCCACGACGACTTTCGAGCCAGCGCTCGCGAGTTCTTCGAGCGGGAATGCGTGCCGAACATTGAGAAGTGGGAACGCGACGGCAAAGTCAGTCGCGAGGCGTGGCTGGCCGCGGGGGCCGCTGGCCTTATCGGGTGGGAGTTCGACGAGAAGTACGGCGGCCTTGGGGTCAAGGATTTCCGGTTCAACCAGATCATCTCCGAGGAGATGTTCCTGACCGGATCGGTGGGCATCGGTCTTGGCGTCCAGAACGACATCCTGGTGCCGTACCTCAACCACCTCACCACCGACGAACAGAAGGCCCGCTGGCTGCCCAAGTTCGTCTCCGGTGAGTACATCGGCTCGATCGCGATGTCAGAGCCTGCGGCCGGATCCGACCTGGCGGGCATCAAGACCACCGCACGCGACGAGGGCGACCACTGGGTTGTCAACGGCCAGAAGACGTTCATCAGCAACGGCCTGCTGTCCAAGCTGGTGCTGACTGCCGTGAAGACCGACCCGACCGCCAAGCACAAAGGCATCAGCCTGCTGATGATCGAAGATGGCATGGAAGGCTTCACCCGCGGCCGCAAGCTCGACAAGATCGGCCAGTACTCCGCCGATACCGCGGAGCTGTTCTTCGAGGACGTCAAGGTGCCCAAGGAGAACTTGGTCGGCGAACTCAACCGCGGCTTTTACCATCTGGTCTCCAATCTGCCCAGTGAGCGGGTCGGTGTGGCCTGTTACGCGCTGCCCGCCGCTCGTCGAGCACTGGACCTGACCAAGGCGTATGCGCTCGAACGCACCGCGTTCGGTCAGCCGATCGGCAAGTTTCAGGTCAACAGGCACTTCCTCGCCGAAATGCAGACCAAACTCGATGCCGCTCAGACCTACCTCGACCAATGCGTGCTGTCGGTCAACGACGGCACATTGTCCGATCAGGATGCCGCAGGCCTGAAATGGTGGACCTCAGAAGTTCAGTGGGAGATCATCGACCGCTGCCTACAGATGTACGGCGGCTACGGCTATATCAACGAGTACGAAGTGGCGAGGCTCTGGCGGGATTCGCGGGTGCAGCGACTCTACGCCGGCACCACCGAGATCATGAAGGACCTCATGGGACGGGCGATGGGGTACTAGGGGTGACGTTGCTTACTGACTGGCGCCAATCGCTGGATCCACCGGCTGGTTCGGCTAACCTTCTAAACGGTTATTTGATTCGCATATTCGCATAGCGGTGGAGGTTGCAATGGAGGTCACCAGTCTTCGGGAACCGAAGATGGCCGATCGGGTGGCCACGGTGTTGCGGCGGATGTTTATCCGCGGCGAAATCACCGAAGGCACCATGCTCCCCCCGGAATCGGAGCTGATGGAGCGTTTCGGCGTGTCCCGGCCGACACTGCGGGAAGCGTTCCGCGTGCTCGAGTCCGAGTCGCTGATTCAGGTCCAGCGAGGCGTGCGCGGCGGGGCCCGCGTCACCCGGCCCCGGCGCGAGACACTCGCCCGCTACGCCGGCTTGATCCTCGAATACGAAGGCGTCACGGTCAAGGACGTCTACGACGCCCGGGTGACTCTGGAAGTTCCGATGGTCGAGCAGTTGGCCAAGGACCGCAACCCCAAGGTGATCGCCGAACTCGAGCAGATCGTCGAACGTGAGTCGCAGCTGAATCCCGGCAGCGAAGCCGTCGATCAGCTCACCGATTTCCACGCCGCGATCGCGCGGCTGTCCGGCAACAGCACCCTGCAAATCGTCAGCGACATGCTGCATCACATTATCGAGCAGGCCAACCGGTCGCTCCAGCCCACCAAGGGCACGCGCGCCGAGCAGGCGGTCCGTCGCTCAGCGAAAACCCACCGGATGGTGCTGGACATGATCAAGGATGGCGACGCCGAGAAGGCCGGCCAGCTCTGGAAGCGCCATCTGCAGAAGGCGGAGGAGTTCGTCCTGACCGGCGCCGAATTGTCCACTGTCGTAGACCTTCTCGAATGACCGGTGTCGACGAGCGGGTAAACCAGCACGATCTCGAGACACCCGACTCGATACAAGTCCGATTCGGTATCGAGTACGTCGAATCGCGCCCGGCGGAAGCCATTGCCGCGCTGACCATGCCGATGGAAAGGTGTCGCAATCCTTTCACCGGAGCGCCGACGGTCGGCCCGTTGGCCATCCTCGTGGACGCGGCGGCCGGCATCGTCAACCACTATCGGCGTCGGCCCGGCCAGTGGACGGTATCGAGCGAGTTGTCGATGGAGCTCGGCCTGGACGGCGTTGGGGACCTCGACGGTCCCGTGCTGGCCACCGCGCACACACTTGGTCCGCTCGGTACGACTTCGCTCGGGATCTGCACGCTGACCTACCGCGGAACGGTGATCGGCGGCGGCACGGTGCGGTCGTTCTTCATCGACGCCGATGACGTTGTCCCCCAGCAACGGCCGGAGACCCTGCGCAGGTCGGCTGAGACCACGTTCGCCGAGCTGATGGCGGTGCACGTTGCGGAGGATGGTCCGGCGACGGTGCTGGCGCAGCGCGTCGACCGCAACCTGAACAACGACATTGACATCGTGCATGGGGGCGTGGCCGCCGCCGGCTTGGAGCTCGCGGCATCGGCGGCCCTGAACCGGGACCGTTCCGACGCTCTGCTACAGACCGCGTCGCTGCGAGTGAACTTTCTGCGTCCGTTCTTCGCCGGCACTAAATCCCGCTATGAGGGCACGCCGCTACGCGTAGGTCGCAACACCGGCGTGGGCGATGCGCAGGCCATCGGCGACGACGGCAAAGTGGCGATCACCGCGCGGGTGACCGCCTACCGCTGAGGTCGACCGCGCTCACGAGACGACCACACGGACCTGCGCGACGTTGGCAATTCGGCACGAGCTCGCGGCCGGGTCACCATCTCGATGCGAATGGACTCGGCCGGTCACGAAATACTCGCCTGGCCGATCGAACGCGTGCTTGGTGGAGAGGGTGACGGACGCCGCCGATCCGTCGACGCCGTCGTGGCTGAACGGGAAGAAGCCGGTGCCGTCGAAGTCCCAATCGGCGGACACGATCGTGCCGGCGCCCGGAGGCACCGTCGCTCGGAGCTCCAGCTCGACCGCTTCGCCCACCCCCACCTCCGCTCGCTCGCCGCCGTTGACGGTGACCGCGATGACGGCTTGGATCCCGCGGCGCTCGGCGGCGTCCGGGGACAGGATCACCTTGTTCTCGGCGAAGCCGAAGGCGGTGTCGACGGGCTCGATGCCGTCCTCCACCCACGCGATCAGATCAGCCAGCGATTGCTCGATGTACGGCATGTAGTCGATCAGCCAGGTGTTGCTGGCCCGGTTGGGTAGTGAGGGCACCATCATCGAGGGGCCGTGCTCGGCGTTCTCGACCCAGCGGAGCCGGAACCGCTCCTTGGCGCCCTCCTCCCCCTGTGCCCGCAGCACGGCTTCGCGATAGATGATTCCCTGCGGGGGCCATAGCGACGAGTCCTTGGTGTGGTGGACCCAGATGAGCTTGCCGCTGTAGAGCCCGGAGTAGCCGACGCCCATGAGGGCCGACTGCCGCGGAACGGGGTGCTGCGGGTACACGGGTCGATCATCCACGCGCAGGGAATCGAACTGTGGATCGCTCATCAGGTGGTGCCGGGCGAAGTAATGGAAGGCCAGGAAGTCGCGGTTGTCGACCTGTACCTCGTCGCCGGGTAGCACGTCGCTGAACCTGAGCAGGTTAGCTTCGCCCACGCCGTCGCAGTAAAAGACGTCGTCGGCGTGGGCTCCGCAGTAGAGCCGCCGCCCGGCCGCCGCTCCGGTGAGCACGGTGACGCTCGCGCCGAGCCGATAGCCCGTCTGCCCGAGGCCTTCGAGCTCGACCACCATGGGCAGCGACGGATCTCCGCCAAGGCTCGAGAACACCAGGATCAGCAGGCGGAAGTTCTGGTGCCGGGACTCGAGGAAGCGCGGATCCGCCAGGACGTCGGCGCCGGTGAGCACTTTCGCCACGGTGGCTCGTTCGTTCAGGATGTCGCGCTCGACGAGGCCCGGCTGGTCGAAGCCGACGTAGCCGGGCTTGGTCCAGAAATCCTCGAAGTAGGTGGGGTCCTGCTCGAGCAGCGATGTGGCCATCGAGGTCCAGAGCCACATCTGGCCGAGGGGCTTGCCGATCATGTACTCGTCGCCACGCGGGAAGCCCTGCCGGTACAGGCTGGCCAGCTCCTCGCGCTGGTGGGTGGTCAACCCGACGAAGGGATCGCCATGCCCGCCGGGGGCCATAGCGTCGGCGATCGCGTCCGTCTTGTCGCCGAGCAGGCGCTGGCGGTTGAACATCGTGGCGAACGACATCACCTGGGCGCCCTCGATCTTCTCCGTGCTGCCGTGCTCCACGATCGGCCCGCCGCCCATGAACGGCAGCGCGCCGTCCCAAGCGTCGGGCGCGTTCTCGAGGCACAGCGGCGACCGCCGCCCTCCGCCCGATCCTCCCCAGACGTAGGCGTGATGGGGCGCCTCGCCGTAGACCTGCGCGGCGACGAACTTGGCCAGTCGGGCCGTCTCTGCGCTGGCGCGGTGTCCGTAGAGCGTCGGGTCGTCGCCCCCTCGGGGGTCGAGGTCGTCGCCGACATGACCCTGGTTGGACTCCACCATGCAACCGCCGAGGCGGGCGCACATCCGCAGCCCGCCAAGGAAATCCGCCATCAGGTCGTTGTCGAAAGCGTTCTCGTGGCCACCGTGAGCGCCCTCGAGCGGCTGAAGGATCCGTCCGCGGTACTGCCCGTCGGTCGGGAACCAGAACGCCCAGCGAGTGGCGGTGTCCGCGAACCCACCGTGGACGTAACGATGCGCGATCGGTTCCGATCGCTCCTCGTCGACGTCCACGTACGGCGTACCGAAGAACCCGTCCGTCGACACGTATCCCGCAACGTCGATCGTGGCGTTTCCGATCTCGGAACGCCGGCCAGTCTCGGTCATCGATGCCTCCCCACGCTCGCATCGCCGCCACTACGCCGCCCGCTGGGCGTAAATAGTTGCGGGTGTCTGCCAACTCTGGCACTCACTGCCATACGTTGTCTAGAGTCGTGTCGTGATAACCAAGTCCGCCGCGCCATCCCCGCTTTCCGAAGAAGGGGTCTGGGATCGTCGCCGTCGCCTCGTCGCGGGCGAGATCGAGCAGGTCGCGCTCCGGTTGTTCGCCGAACAGGGATACGACAACGTCACGACCGACGACATCGCCCGGGCATGCAACATCTCCGCACGGACGTTCTTCCGGTACTTCGCTACGAAGCGGGACGTGCTCCTCGCGGTCCCGCGCCGCAGCCTCGTCGTCCTGTGCGACGCGGTGGACCAGCGCCCCGCAAACGAGGACCTCCTGACCTCGTGGCGAGCGGCCGCCATCGGTGTCCTCGGTGGTGACGCGGTCGATCTCGCCCTGATCGAGCAGCTCAAGGTGCTCGTCCGCGACAGCCCGGCCCTCGTCGACACGATCAACGGCGACGCCGAGCTCACCGAGCGATTCGTGCGGACCAACGCCCAGCGGCTCGGCGTCGACCCGGCAACGGACCTGCGTCCGATCATCGTCGCAGGGGCTGTGCGCAACGCGCTGATCGCGGCATTGGACCAGTGGTCCTCCGGCCGGGCCGACGACCTCGTGCGATCCTTCGGGGAGGCCTTCGACATCCTCGCTCGCCTCGACGCGATCGGTGGCCGACGCGCCGCCAAGACCTCGCGTTCGCGCACCCGTCGCACGTAACCGATCCGACGTGTGACGCGGTCACCGCTCGAACGGCGTTGCGCCGCAGGGTCCGACGAGCCCCTACTTCTTCGAGCGTGCCCGGAACGCGGCCACCCGCTTTTTGAACTCCGGGGTGGAGAACGACGTGTACTCCTCGGCCAGCGCGTACTCCAGCACACCGAGCGCGGCTCGCGACAGGTGCATGTTCATCGCAACCTTGCTGGCGCGCAGTGCCTGGGGCGGCAGACCGGCCAACCGCTCCCCTATCGCGAGCGCCTCGTCCAGCACGGTGTCATCGGTGGCCACTTTGGTGACGAGGTTCAGCTTGTCCGCAATTGCCGGAGTGATCCGATCCCCCAGCAGCACATACTCTTTGGCCTTCATCAGACCGATCAGCAGCGGCAGCATTGCCGCGCCGCCGTCGCCGGCCACCAACCCGACCGCGACGTGCGGGTCGGCCAGATAGCTGCTCTCCCCCATCACGAGGAAGTCACTCAGCAACGCGATCGAACAACCGAGACCGACAGCCGGGCCGTTGACCGCCGACACCAGCGGCTTGGGGAAGTTGATCACCTCCAGGAACACCGTGCGGGCCTCGGCTATCTGGAATTGGCGGGCCACCGCGTCGTCGATCAGACGTCCGAACATCACCATGTCGCCGCCGGCTGAGAACGCCTTGCCGATACCGGTCGTCACCACCGCCCGCACGTCGTCGTCGGCAGTCAGTACCCGCCAGATCGTGGCGAACGCATGGTGGACCTGCTCGTTGACGGCGTTGAACGCCTCCGGCCGGTTGATGCTCACGACGTGGACGTTGCCGCGCTTCTCCACCAGTAGCCACGGCGCAAATTCTTCGTAGCCAGGCAGAGTAGCGATCTCGGAAGTGGTCATGTGATGGTCCCGTCAGTTCTTCTCGTTGGAAAGGACGGTGACCGCGGAGACCGCGGTCGGCCCACCGATATTGTGGGCCAACCCGACTCGCGCACCGTCGACCTGATTCTCTGCTTCACCGCGAAGCTGATTGAACAGTTCGTAGCACTGTGCCACCCCCGTGGCACCCGGCGGGTGCCCCTTCGCCTTCAACCCGCCGCTCGGGTTGATCGGAATCGATCCGCCAACGTAATGTTCACGGCCCTCGACCAGCTTGTAGGCCTCGTAACGATGGGCGAACCCCAGATCCTCGTAGCTGATCAACTCGACGCCGGTGAAGCAGTCGTGGACCTCAGCGACGTCGATGTCGCGCGGCGTCACGCCGGCCATCTTCATCGCGGCCTTGGCGGCGCGCACCGTCGGCGGGAAGGTCGTCATGTCGCCCTTGTGCTGGTGCATCACCCGGTCCATGCCCAGCCCGACGCCGCGAACCCAGACCGGACGGTCCGTGTAACGGTCGACGACCTCCTCGGCGGCCAAGATCACCGCGGCCGCGCCATCGCTCTGCGGGGTGCAATCGTAGAGTCCGAACGGTTCGACCACGATCGGCGCGGCCAGCGCCTGCTCGACGGTGATCTCGTAGCGCAGTTGAGCTTTCGGGTTCTTCACCGCGTGGAAATGGTTCTTCACCGCCACCATCGCCATGTGTTCCTTCGTCGCCGGCGAGTCGTGCAGGTATCGCATCACGTGGAGCGCGAAGTTGGCCGGCGCAACCAGTCCCAAGGGGTAGTCCCAGGCGTTGTCACGTGTCATCGCCGCCCAGTCCCAGAACGTGGTGTTCGATGACGTTTCGCGGACCTTGTCGGCCCCGACCACCAGCACCACGTCGTAGAGGCCCGAGGCGATGGCCAGCGTTCCGTTCCGGATCGCGTCATTACCCGTGGCGCAAGCATTTTCGACTCGCGTCACGGGAATCTCGGTGAGGTCAAGGGTGTCGGCCAAAATGCCGGATGGGAACCCGTCGGTCGTCGAAAGCTCACCGAACCACGCGGCTTCGATGTCGGATTTCTCAATGCCCTTGTCTACCTTGGTGACCGCTTCGGCGTAGGCCATCGGGATCAGGTCCTTGACGCCAAGGGCGAAGTGTTCGGCAAAGGGCGTCATCCCCGCGCCGACGATGGCAACGTTTCTCATGCAACGACTCCTTCCAGCGTCCGCCCCGGCCAGAATGCATAGCCGTAGTCGGGGATGCCGGCGCGAATGGCGATCCTGCGCAACACGACTGAGCCCGGCTGTCCTATCGCCGCCTCGCCGGCGCGTACCCCGGTGACCTTGAGCAGCACCCGCACCGGGCTGTCGTCGAGCTGAACGACGGCCAGTGAGTATGGGCTGGGTAGGTCGGGCACCGGGATCCGCACTGTGGTGTGGGTATAGACGGTGCCGGTGCGTGGCAGCGGCTCGAGCCGGTATTCGGTGGCCAACCGTCCGGCATTGTCGACTCGCAGCCGCGGCGGGAACTGCGGCGCCGCGTCGATGCCCGGGCTTTCCTCGAAAACCGCTGCCTCCCAGCGGATCTTCGGCTCGAAAGCGCGCGCATATGCGGGCATCGAAATCGGGATGCCGACACCGTCGGCGACGCGGGCCTTCGGTAATTCCTGGGCCGGAAACTCATCGCGGGCGATCCGGGTCTCGGTTCCCGCGGACGCCAGGTGCGCCGCGCTGATGCTGGACTGCTCGACCGCGAGCAACAGGCCCTCGATGCCCGCCTCGATCGCATCGGCCAACAGCAGGATGATCGCCGCGCTGGAGACAGCGGAATCCGCAACGGCGTGCGTCGTATCGAAGTCGCCCGCGACATGCGCCAGGGGCACGCCTGCCGCCGCGGCCACCGTCGGAGTTCCGGTCAGGCCCAATCGGGTCAGGGTGGAGCGCACCCCGACCTCGCGTTGCAGCCGGGGGTCGACGTAGGCGTGGCGGGCGCCGTCGGCACCACGGGCGCTTAACGGCAGGCTGCGCGTCTGGCGTGCCAGCGGGGTCACGACGGCGCCGTCATCGCCGGTGAGCACCGCGCCCGCCCCGGTCGCGAGATCGTTGTCGTCGGCGGCGATCACCAGGGTCCTTTCGCCGGCGCTGACGATTTGGTCCAACACCGCGGGTGCGCCGCCCAGCACCTCCGTCACGGCGGTGTCAGCCGGCAGCGACAACGCCGCCAATAGCACCGCGCCGTTGCCACCTTCCAACAGCGGAAAATCGCGAGACACCAGCACCACCCGTCGCGCCGTGGCGTCGGGATCGGCCGCGCGGCCGGCGGCGACGGCCATCGTCAGCGCGTCCTCGTCGGGACCCTTGACCCGCCGGTTGCGCACAGCCCAGGGCGGCAGATAGGTGCCGACCGAAAAGACCCGAGTCATAGATCCCCGCTTTTGTGGATGACTGCGCGTTACATCGCGCGACTAATGATCTATATAGTTATAGCATTCGACCGCATACTCTAGCGACCGACGGAAGGGTCAACGAACCGTGGGCAATCCCCATCCTCGCACTCTGGAGGATCGCGTCGTGGTGATAACCGGCGCCAGCCGCGGCATCGGCGCCGCCATCGCCGAGCGGATCGCCGAAGACGGTGCGGCCGTGGCATTACTGGCCAAAACTGAGGCGCCGAATCCCAAGATCGCGGGCACCCTTGCCGAGACCGCGGACGCCGTGCAACGTGCGGGTGGCCGGGCGCTCCCGCTGACCTGCGACGTCCGGGACGCGGACGCGGTGGCGTCGGCGATCGCTTCGGTGGCCGAGAAGTTCGGCGGCATCGACGTCATCGTCAACAACGCCGGGGCCCTGGATCTCCGGCCGACCGCGCAGTTGCCGCCTAAGAACCTGCGCCGGCTGCTGGAAATCAATGTGGAAGGGCCGTTCGCGGTGGTGCAGGCCGCACTTCCGCACCTGCGCCGGTCGGGCAACGCGCACGTCGTCAACGTCTCACCCCCGCTGAACATGGACCCCAGATGGGTAGGCGCCCACGTGGGGCACACCGTGGGCAAGTACGCCGAAAGCCTGCTCACCCTGGGCTGGGCCGAAGAGTTCGCCTCGGTGCCGATCGCGGTGAACTCGCTGTGGCCGGCCACCACGATCGCCAGCACCGGAATGATGGTCGCAATGGGAGAGGCAGCGGTACGCGCGCAGGCCCGTAGCCCACAGATCATGGCCGAGGCGGTGCACGCGCTCGTCACCCGACCCGCCGCGGCGTGCAGCGGCCATTTCTACACCGACGAGCAGATCCTGCGGGAAGAAGGCCGCGAGGACCTGTCGGGTTACCTATTGGCCCCGAGCGAGGAGGACTTAACGCCCAATTTCTATCTCCTGTCGGCCCCGGTGCCCACGGTTTAGGAAGCGGCTGTGGTGAATTCGTTTGACGCCTTGAGCGCCCGTGAGCCCGAGTTGGTCAAGCTACGGCTCGCCGTGCGGGGCTTCTTACAGTCCGACCGCGCTGAATTCGGGTGGCAGCCCGGCGTCGACTCGTGGTTGGGCGGTTGGGACGAGGAGTTCTCCGCCCGGCTGGGCGCCGCCGGGTTCACCGGCCTGACCATCCCGAAGCGGTACGGCGGCCACGGGCTGGGGCATCTCCACCGCTACGTGGTGACCGAGGAGCTGATCGCGGCGGGTGCGCCTGTGGCGGCGCACTGGACCGCCGATCGCCAGGTCGCGCCGGGCCTGTTGACCTACGGCACCGAGGAGCAGCGCGAACGTCTATTGCCCAAAATCGTTGCGGGCAAGCTTTATTCATCGATCGGCATGAGCGAGCACGGCGCCGGATCCGACCTGGCCGCCGTGCAGACCAAGGCCGTCCGCAGCGACGGCGGCTGGCTGCTCTCCGGTAGCAAGGTGTGGACCAGCGGGGCCCACCACGCGCATCAGGTCGTCGTGCTGGCCCGCACCAGCCCGCCGGACCCGCAGCAGCGGCATGCCGGCTTCAGCCAGTTCTTGGTGCCATGCGATGCCGAGGGCGTCCGCGTCGAACCCATCATCTTGATGTCGGGGGCACACCACTTCAACGAGGTTCTGTTCGACGGGGTCTTCGTTCCCGATGCCGACGTGCTCGGTGACGTCGGCAACGGTTGGCACCAGGTCACCTCCGAATTGTCGTTCGAACGCAGCGGGCCCGAACGGATCCTGTCCACCGGCCCCCTGCTATTCGCTGCCATCCGTGCACTCGGCCGAGTCTCGCTGCCCGACGACCGCACCGCCGCCGACATCGGTGACCTGATGGCGCGGTTGATCTCGCTGCGGCAGCTGTCGTTGTCAGTGGCCCGCACGCTCACCGAGGGCGGCGATGCCGCCAATCAGGCGGCGCTGGTGAAGGACCTCGGCACGCGTTTTGAAGCCGAATCAGTGGGGTCGATCGCCGATCTACTCGAGGCGACGCCACCGAATTCCGAACTGCAGACGATGCTGAACACCGCGTGGCTGCACAAGCCCATGTTTACCTTGCGCGGCGGCACCAACGAGGTGCTGCGCGGTGTGGTCGCCCGCGGAATGGGGCTGCGGTGAGCGCTCTGGCCGGCGGGGTGTTCGCCGCGACCGACGCCCGGGACGACGATGCGGAGCTGCGTCAACTCGTCGACGACATTGGGCAGCGCGCTTATGACGCGGGGCTGGGCCACCGCGGCGTCCCAGACCAGTTCGACGCCGTGCTCTGGCGCAACCTCGAGGACACCGGGCTGGCCAGGCTGACGAGCACGCCGGACATGGGAGCCGGCCCGCGCGAGTTGGCGGTTGCGCTCTACGGCGTGGCCCGCCACGCCGGCGCGGTGCCGTTGGCCGAAACCGACGCGCTTGCCGGGTGGCTCGGACAGCAGGCCGGCGTCGAGCTGCCCGCCGGCCCGCTGAGTGTCGCGATCGCCGATGCCGAAACCGACCACGGCCGGGTCACCGGCACCGCGCACGCGGTGCCATGGGCACGAGCGTGCACCGCCGTGGTGCTGGCCGTCAGCGCGCCCGCTGGACTTCAGGTCGGCGTGATCGACGTGACGCCCGGTGAGCTGCGAGAAGGTCACAACCTGGCAGGCGAACCGCGCGACTCGATTGCCTTCGACGTGTCGGCCGACCAGTTGCACGCCGTAGACCCGACGGTGGGCGCCGAGCTGGCTCGGCGCGGCGCGTGGTCACGCTGTGTGCAGACCATCGGAGTGTTGGATGCCGCCGCAGCGCTGTCGGTAGAGCACACCCGCCAGCGCATCCAGTTCGGTCGTCCGCTCAGCGCTTTCCAGTCCGTGCAGCAGTCACTGGCCGGCATGGCCGGAGAGATCGAAAGAGCCCGTGCCGCTGCGGAATTGGCCGTTGCCGCCGCTGCCGAGCACGGCTTCGCGTCGCCTCACACCGACTACGCCGTCACCGTCGCCAAGGTGGCGGTCGGCCGGGCCGTCGGGCCGGTCACCAGCGTTGCCCACCAGCTGCACGGCGCGATCGGCGTCACCAGTGAACACCCGCTATGGCTGTTCACCTTGCGCGCTCAGAGCTGGACCAGCGATTACGGCAGCACCACGCATTTCGCGCGGCGACTCGGCCGGCTTGTCCTGGCCGCCGAGGATCCGTGGAGTTTGGTGACGGGCGATCTGACTCAATTGGAAAACAACAGTAGATAAGGGAGAACTAGTGACAGTGCAGCAATTTGAGGGCGCCTCGGCGATTGTCAGCGGAGGAGCAGGTGGCCTGGGCGAGGCGACGGTGCGTCGGCTCCATGCCGAAGGACTTGGCGTGGTGATCGCCGATCTCGCCGCCGACAAGGGCAAGGCGCTGGCCGACGAGCTGGGTGGCCGGGCACTGTTCGTCAGCACCGACGTAACGAGCGACGACAGCGTGCAGGGCGCCATCGAGCAGGCCAACCAGCTCGGTCAGCTGCGCTACGCGGTCGTTGCACACGGCGGCTTCGGGGTGGCCCAGCGGATCGTGCAGCGCGACGGCAGCCCGGCCGACATGGCCGGTTTCACCAAGACCATCAACCTGTATCTCACCGGCACCTACAACCTGACACGGCTGGTAGCGGCTTCGGTAGCCGCCGCCGAACCCCGCGAGGACGGCGAACGGGGTGCCATCGTCATGACAGCCTCGGTCGCGGGCTATGAGGGTCAGATCGGCCAGACCGCTTATGCCGCAGCGAAAGCCGGTGTCATCGGGTTGACCATCGCTGCCGCTCGCGACCTCAGTTCGGTGGGCATCCGGGTCAACACCATCGCCCCTGGAACGATGAAGACGCCGATCATGGAGTCGGTCGGCGAGGAGGCTATCGCGAAGTTCGCTGCCAACATCCCGTTCCCGAAGCGACTAGGCACTCCAGCCGAGTACGCCGACGCCGCGACGTTTCTGCTGTCCAATGGCTACGTCAACGGCGAGGTGATGCGCCTCGACGGCGCGCAGCGCTTCACTCCGAAGTGACCGGCGCGCGCTACGGGCCGGCTCGCACCGGCCTGTAGCGGCGCGCTACAACCGCCCCTCTACCCGAAGCTTCGGGTGCACCCAGTCGGGCGAGTTCTTCTGCTTGAACGCCCGGAAGCCTTCGGCCGCTTCAGGTCCGAAGAGACTGGTCGTCATGCCGATCCGGTCGTAGAGCCCGAGGTAGTTGTCCAGGCTCGCCTTGACCAACCCCCGCGCTCCCGGAGCGGTCCGGCAGCACTGCGCGAGCAGCTCCTTGGCGACGCTCAACAGGTCGTCGTGCGGAACAACCCTGCTCACCATTCCCCAGTCGAGCGCCTCGTCGGCGTTCAGCGTCCGTCCGGTGAACATCAGGTCCTTGGTCCGGACCGGTCCAATGAGCCGGGCCAGCACCTGGCTGTAGTACGTGTCGGCGATGCCACGGAACAATTCCGGCACCCGGAATACAGCCCGATCGCTCACCACGGCGAGGTCGCTGCACATCGCGATCTGCAGGCCACCGCCCTGACAGAGGCCGTTGACCGCGGACACGACCGGCTTGGCCGACTGCCGCAGCGTGTCGAACGGAGTGACGTCGGTTCCCAGGGTGGACGCGAAGTCCATCCAGTTGTCTGCTGCTTTCTGACCCAGGTCACCTCCCGGTGCGAAGACGTCGCCGGTGCCGGTGATGAGCAGGCCGGCGAGGTCGGGGTCGGCATTGACGCGACTGACCGCGTAGCGGATCCCGAAGTACATCGCAGGCGTCATCGCATTCCGGGCCTCGGGGCGGTCCAAGGTGCAGATCGCAAATGCGCCTTCACGCTCAAACCTCAGGTAGGGGCTGCCCAACCAGTCACCGTCGGGTGGGCGCGGACCGCCATTGGGGCTGTCGGGCATGTGGGATCCCTTCCAAAGCTCTGAGTGTGCCGTCGTCCACCAAATTAGCCAAATAGTTGTATGATTCCAAGCCGTCGGCGTAGCATCCTCGACGTGGCGTACGTCACTGCGTCGCGCCCCACCAACGCGCTGAGCGCGGCCGATTGCGAGCTATTGGAGGCATACGAATGGGTTCACTGGACGGCAGGGTCGTCTTCATCACCGGAGCCGCTCGCGGGCAAGGCCGTTCGCACGCGGTGATGTGCGCCGAGCAAGGTGCCGACATCATCGGTGTCGACATCTGCGAGAACCTCGACATCGTGCCCTACGCCCTGGGCACCGAAGACGATCTCGAGGAGACGGCCCGCCTGGTGGAGAAAACCGGCAGGAAGATGATCACCCGCAAGGCCGACGTCCGAGACTTCGCTGCGTTGCAGGATGCGTTCGACGCGGGCGTCAACGAATTCGGCCACGTCGACACGGTGCTCGCCAATGCCGGGGTGGTGCTCACCAACGCCGACGAGCGCGACGCATCAGAGGCGCTGCGGCTAGGGCTCGACATCATGCTTATCGGGGTGTGGAACGCCTTCCAGGTGGCGATCCCGCACATGAAGGAACGTGGCGAGGGTGGCAACCTGATCGCGACGAGTTCAATGATCGCCCTACTGGACCTGACCGACGGCCGCGGCGGGAGCGACGCCTACCTGATGTCCAAGGTCGCCGTCGTCGGTCTGGTCCGCGCGTACGCGGCCATGCTGGCCCCCGACCGCATTCGCGTCAATGCGGTGGCGCCGACGAATTGTGCGACCCCGATGATCACCGACAACCCGGCGCTGTTCAAAGTGATCGAGGACAACCCTCGCATGGTCAACGCGGTCCAGACCGCGCTGCCGGACCTGCCGCTGATCGAGCCACGCGACGTGAGCAACGCGATCCTCTTCCTGCTCAGCGACGCGGGCCGTTCGTTCACTGGAAGCATGCTGAAGGTGGACGCCGGCATGGACGTAAGGCGCTGACCGGGATTCTGCGATGGACTACGGAATCGACCGCC
The DNA here is from genome assembly GCF_000276825.1 of Mycobacterium paraintracellulare. Classification (NCBI taxonomy): domain Bacteria; kingdom Bacillati; phylum Actinomycetota; class Actinomycetes; order Mycobacteriales; family Mycobacteriaceae; genus Mycobacterium; species Mycobacterium paraintracellulare. The sequence goes on from NC_016948.1 coordinate 3,106,261, forward strand.
GATCGGCGCTGATCGTCGGCGGCAGTAAGGGAATCGGCTTCGAAGCCGCGAAACTGCTTGCCGCAGAGGGTGCGCGGGTTGCGGTACTGGCCCGCACCAAGTCCGACGTCGACGCCGCCGTCGAATCGATTCGTAGCGAGGGTGGCACCGCGATCGGCGTCACCGCCGACGTCAGCAACGCCGAGCAGCTTCAGAGCGCGGTGCGAGAAGTGACCACCGAGCAGGGGCCGCCGCTCATCGTCATCGGTCAAGCCAAGTACCAGAAACCCGGCGACTTCGCGGACATCACCGACGTGAACATCTACCGCGAGTCCTTCGACATGCACACCACGAGCCAGATCCTGCTCCTGCATGCGGTGCTGCCCGCGATGAAGGAAGCGGGTTGGGGCCGCTTCGTCCACATCGGATCAGGCACAGCGAAGGAACCCGCGGGCAACATCCATCACGCGGTGGCCAATACCAGCCGTCCGTCGACGGTCGGGCTGCTCAAGACCGTCTCCGACGAGTACGCCCGATACGGGATCACCGTCAACACCGTCGCACCCGGCTGGATCGAGACCGAGAACGCGCTGGCCTATTTGGATCAACACCTCGGCGCGAGCACCGAGCAGGAGCGCCGCGACTTCATGCTCACCCAGGCCCGCGTACCGGCGGCACGGATGGGGAAGCCTCGGGAGATCGCCTCGCTCATTGCCTACTTGTGCTCAGCCCCTGCTGGGTACGTCACCGGCAGTTGGATCGAAGTCGACGGCGGCTTGCATCGCTCGGCGTTCTGACGGGAGGAGAACACGTGAAACCCCATGCCGTACCGGAACTCTCCTTCGCAGGGCTGCCGATGGCAGCGGACCGCGGGGTGGGATGGAAGACCGTGCGCGACGCCGGGCGGGTGGTGTTCATCGACGGCTGGTACTACTTAGCGCACCGCGAGGACGTGCTTGCCGCGCTGCGCAATCCGGAGTTGTTCTCGTCAAAGAAAGCCTTCGACGTGCTCGGCGCCCCGTTGCCGTTGGTACCCATCTCCTTCGACCCGCCCGAGCACACCCGATTCCGCAAGATCTTGCAGCCCTTCTTCAGCCCGCACACTTTAAAGGCAATGCTGCCCTCCCTCCAGAGACAGGCGATCGACATCGTCGACGACATCGCCAAGAAGGGCGAGTGCGAAGTCGTAGCCGACCTGGCAATCCCCTACCCGTCACAGGTGTTCCTGACCTTGTTCGGGCTGCCTCTGGAAGATCGCGACCGGCTCATCGCATGGAAGGACTCAGTCATCGCGCTTGCAGAGTCACCGACGCTCGAAGGCGCTGACCTCACGCCCGCAATGGAATTGCTCGCCTACGTCTCCGAGGCGATCAACGAACGAAGGGCCAACCCCGGACCGGACATCCTGTCCCAAGTGCTCACCGGTGAAGACGCCCTCGACGATGCCGAGATGATGGGGCTGAGTTTCCTGTTCGTGCTCGCCGGGCTGGACACCGTCACGGCGGCGATGAGCACGGCGCTGTTGGAACTGGCCCGTAACCCTGAGCTGCGCACCACGCTGCGCGAGGATCCCAACCAGATGAGCGTGTTCGTCGAGGAGATCGTCAGGTTGGAGCCCCCCGCGCCGATGTTGCCCCGGGTCACCACCGCGGAGGTCACCATCGGCGACATCACCCTTCCTGCCGATACCCGGGTGCGGCTGTGCATCGCCGCGATCAATCGTGACGACAGCGACGAGACCTCGACCGACGACGTGGTGATGGACGGAAAGGTCCACCGGCACTGGGGCTTTGGCGGAGGGCCGCACCGCTGCCTCGGCTCTCACCTGGCACGCATGGAGCTCACGCTCGTCCTCGACGAATGGCTCAAGCGCATCCCCGAGTTCTCGGTGGAGGACGGCTACGAACCGCACATCGTGTTCCCCGCGCAGACCTTCTCGCTGGAACGCCTGCCGCTGAAGCTGGGCTGAGCTAGTTGCCGCGCGAGCATTTCTTGACGAGTTCCTGTTTGTACAGCTTGCCGGTGTCCGTCCGGGACAGCTGCGCTTCGAACGAGAGCGACCGCGGACACTTGTAGTGCGCCAACCGGTTTCGTAGCCAGCCCAACAGCTTCTCGTTGATGTCGGCCGGATCGATCCTCTGCACCACACCTATGCCGGCTTGACTCATCTCATCGTCCGGAGTGACCACAAGAGCCGAATCTCCGTAGCTTGTAAGGAATCTACCGACTATTTCATCACGAGTGTCAAAAATCGACTAAGGTTGAGAGATGGCTGCGACACCATGGGACCCCGAGACTACGGCCGTTATCTGCGTGGAATGCCAGAACGGTGTACTGGGTCCCGAGTCCGTCCTGCCCGCCCTGGCCGCCGACAGCTCCGAACTCGTATCCAGCGTGCGTCGACTTCTCGATTCAGCCCGCCAGTTCGGCGCGCGGGTGGTGCATGCGACCTACGAGGGCAGCCTCGGCGGTCGGCATACCGGGACGGCGCGCATCTGGCGCGCACTGGGCCCGGCAACCGCACAGTGGGCTCCCGGAAGCGCTGCCACCACAGTGCTTCCCGAGCTACTGGCGCCCACCGACCTGGTGCTACCACGCCATCACGGGCTATTCCCCACGCTCGATTCCGAATTACTGCCGGTACTCAAGGGCTTGGGCGTGAGTACCATCGTCCTTGTCGGCGTTTCGCTCAACCTGGCGATCACCCACACCGCCGGGCATGTCACACAGGCCGGCTTCGACCTCATCGTGCCGCGCGACGCCGTCGGCGGCACTCCTCAAGACTATGCACAACAGGTGCTGGACAACACCATTGCCGTGCTGGGCCGGCTGACCACGGTCGATCAGCTGATCGGCGAATGGACCCCGGTCAAGTCTGACCATTGACCGTTCGCCATAGCATTTCGCCGGCCGCGACCAGCACCGCTTGGCGCGTCGTCGATGGGATCTCGTTGTGCTGGACCATCAGCCACGAGCGCTCGAGCATCGCCATCACCACTAGCCCGGTTGCCACGGGATCCACGTCAGGCGGGGTCGGCGCCAACTTTGCGATGCCCTCACCAAGTGCGGCGGCAGTCCGCCAGTGCGAGCGTGCCACCGCTGCGCGGAATTTCCGATCGGGAGGCATGTCCGCTGTGGACCGGATGACGAACGCGCCGTTGCGGTCGAGGTAGCTGAAGTACCTGGCAACCCAGGTATCGATGTCCTCCCTGCTCGGCGGGGTCCCCTGCTCCATGAAACCGTCGACGATCGCAAGTGCTTGGCGGTAGGTATCGGTGCCGAGTTCGATGAAGAGCTCGGTCTTGTCGGAGAAGTAGTAGTAGAAGTTCGCCCGGGTGACAGCAGCGAGGTCAGTGATGTCCCTGATGGTGACGCCCGAGAAACCCTTGCGCGCGAATGCCGTCCGCGCGGCGTCGAGAATTGACTCTCGGGTGCGGTCGGATTTCCGTGTTGCCCGCCGGGCCGAGCCCTCAGGCGCCATGCGTGACCGGTTCCGCTGCGGCCTGCGGTTCTGGATAGAACCCGCTCGCCCACCGGCGCAGTGCGCGAAAGCCCGCCCCCTCCGAGGTTGCCAGGCCCGGCCGTTCGAGATACTTCTGGTGCTCCCAGATCCGGATGTCGTCGGGCAGGGCGAGTTTCGCAGCGGCCAGCCGCGCCTCGAAATCACCCGGGCCTTCCGATGCTTCCTCGCTGATCCAGTAGCCGGCGAAGATGTCGGATCTGGTGTCGTCCACCGGTGTCGCGCAAATCGAGATGACCCGGATTCCGTCGCGGACGTGTTCGCCGTTGTAGCTGAGACCAACGCCTGACCAATAGATCTCGATCGTGTTCATCGTGTCGCCGTCGCGGTCCAAGCCGTCGCTCCACCTCCGGCCAAAGCCGACCTTGGCCGACCAGGTAGAGCTGTCAGTCCTCTCACGCAGCACCACGGGACTGATCGCGGTGCTGTGTACGAACTGGAAGTGGTGCGGGTCGACGGCGTTCTCGGCGATCACCTGGGGATGCACCTTCACTCGCTCGTGCCGCGTCCGGCAATCGCTGCCCAGCGGGTGGAACCGCTGCGATCGGACGTGATCGCCAAGCACCGTGAAAGCATCTGGTGCTTCCCATAGTGGCTCCCTGCCGGCGCTGTCATGCCAGATCAAAATCGAATCATTGAGCTCAGCGACCGGATAGGAACGTACTCGTCGGGCCTTGTTGGGCCGATCCTGGTACGGAATGCGGACGTTGCGGCCAGCTCCGTTCCACACCCAGCCGTGAAATGGGCACTGGATGCCTTCTTCGACCACGCAGCCACCATGGGCCAAACTCGCGCCAAGATGCTGGCAGTGCGCGTCCAGCACATTCACCACCCCGTCCAGCTGCCGAAAGGCGACCAGATCCCGGCCGAAGTAGTGCAGCGGGACCACCTCGGCGACGGCGATGTCGCCACTCCAGGCGACCTGAAACCAACCGGTGGGCAGCATGCTCGGCAAGCTTTGCATTATCGGAACGTCCCTTCCACGTACGACACCTGGCACAGCAATACCTCGAGGCTACTCATTTTTGACGCAATTGTCGAAAAAAATCGGCCACCGGGCAATCGACTATGGCTGCCGATCGGGACGTACAATCACATGTATTACTAGGTAAGTGATGTTTGGCGACGGATGCGAGGACACATGGACTGGGGTCTGCCATGGCCAGGGGCCGCGCTAGCGGCGCAGGCCGAAATCTCCGGGGCGCAGGCATTTTGCGCCGGCGAGTTCGCCGATCTGAACGCCTACATCACCGCGACTGAGATGGCCCTCGGTACCTCGCAGGCGAAGGTCGGCCCTGGGATCGCCTATGCGTTCGCCCGATCCCCGTTCGTGCACGCCGCTGCGGTCCGACACCTCGCCACGCTCGCCCCGGGCAGGGTCTTTCTGGGACTTGGGTCCGGAACCTCACGGATGAACAAGGACTGGTTCGGTGTCGACGCCGCCCACCCCGCACCCCGGATGGCCGAACTGATCGAGGTGATCAGGGCGTTCCTCCACGCCGAGAACGGCGAACACATCCGCTACGAGGGCCGGTTCTACACGGTCGACGCCGACATCCGTGCACCGGTGCTCGGCCGCTTGGACGTGCCCATCCTGATCGGAGCCTTCAACAAGATCATGGTGCGGACGGTAGGTCGCACCGCCGATGGCGTGCTCGGACACGGACTGTTCACCGATCGGTGGTGGACCGAACTCGTAGAGCCCGAACTGGCCCGCGGCGCCGAATCAACCGGACGCGATCCCGCGGAGCTACGACGGTGGGGCTGGCTGATCACCGCGATCGACAACGATAACCCGGCCCGGGCTGTCCGGGACGCGCGGCTTCAGATCGGCTTCTACCTCACTGTGAAGACCTACGACTCACTCGTCGAACTGCACGGCTGGGGGGACGAGGTCGCCAGGATTCGTTCGGCCTTCCGTAGCGGCCATCCAGAAACGATCGCCGACCACGTTAGCGACGATATGCTGTGGTCGATCGCGATCTGCGGCAACGAGACACAAGCTCGCGAGATGCTCGCGGCTCGCAAACGACTGCCCGACATGGCGTTTGCATCACCGCCAAGCTTCTTGGTCGGACGCCGACGACGCGCTGGCTATGGTGCAGCCGCGACACGCGTTCTGTCGCGGCTGCACTGACGAAAGCCACGAATGTCCCAGATCAGCGTCCTACATGGTGTACTGAGTAGTACACGTCGAGATTCAGGAGGTCGCGATGCCCAAACGGGAACCTCTCGCGCCGATGACCACGTCAGAGAACGGTGCGGTGCGGTCGCCCAAGACGGCCGAGATCGTGGCGGATACATTACGGCGGATGATCGTCGAGGGACAGCTCAAAGACGGTGACTTCCTCCCCTACGAAGCCGAACTCATGAATCACTTTCAGGTCAGCCGGCCATCGCTACGAGAAGCGGTGCGGGTCTTGGAGTCCGACCGACTCGTGGAGGTGCGGCGCGGCTCACGCACCGGCGCCCGGGTTCGGGTCCCGGGCCCCGAGATCGTCGCGCGACCGGCAGGCTTCCTGCTCGCTCTGGCAGGAACGACGCTCGCCGACGTGATGACGGCACGGATGGGTATTGAACCGTATGCAGCCCGACTGCTTGCAGAAAATGGCACCGTAACAGCCCACCGCGAGTTACGGGACCTCATCGAAGAGGTCCCCGCTGCGTGGGAGACGGGCAAATTAGCGGCAGCCTCCACTACCTTGCACCGTCGGCTGGTGGAACTGTCGGGCAACGCGACCCTGACCGTGATCGCCGGCATGCTGCACGAGATCTTCGAAAAGCACATGACCGCAGCATTTCTGAGTGTCCAGAACGTTGTGCCCAAGGCTCAGTACACCAAGCTGATGCGATCGTATACGCGGCTCGCCGACCTGGTGGCCGCCCGGGAAGGCGCTGAGGCCGAAGCGCATTGGCGGCGACATATGGAGAACGCCAGTGCGGCACTGCTCAAAGGCTACGAGAAGACGAAGGTTCAGGACATCATGCATTGAGTGGGCACCGCGCCCACTTCCACTCGAAGGACACCTGATGCATAAGCCGCTCAACGGAGTTCGCGTTCTGGAGGTTGCACAGTTCACCTTCGTGCCATCGGCGGGCGCGGTGCTCGCCGACTGGGGCGCCGACGTGGTGAAGATCGAGCATCCCGTCACCGGCGATGCCCAGCGCGGGTTGGTCAAGGTGTTGGGCGCCGCGGCGACGGTACCCGGATCGTCGTTCGCGCCGATCATGGAGGCGCCCAACCGCGGAAAGCGCAGTGTCGGGTTGGCCCTCGACAATTCCGAGGCTCGCCCTCTGCTCGACGAACTGATCCGGCGAAGCGACGTGTTCCTGACGAACTACCTGCCGTCATCGCGCAAGAAGCTGTCCATCGACGTCGACGACGTCCGCCGCGTCAACCCCGACATCATTTATGTCATCGGCAACGGCTTCGGCTCCGACGGGCCTGACCGCGATGCCGGTGCCTACGACGCGACGGCTTTCTGGGCCCGAGGCGGCAGCGCGGACGGCCTCACATCGCCTGACGCCCCACACAGCCCGTTCATGCCCGCCGGGGCTTACGGAGACAACATCGGCGGGATCACCATCGCTGGGGGTGTCGCGGCGGCACTCTACGGCAGGCAGGCCACGGGGGAACCGTCGGTGCTCGATGTTTCGCTGCTGGCGGTCGGCGCTTGGGCAACCCAGTTCAACGTGAACATGGCGATGCTGATGGGCGGCCCGCTGCCGAAGATGGAACGCCGAACCCAGGCCCCGGGCAACCCGCTGACCGGCGCCTATAGAACGTCGGACGGACGGTTCGTCCAGTTGTCGATGCTGCAGCCGACGCGGTATTGGCCGGAGTTCTGCCGGCTGATGGGTCTGCACGAAGTCGCCGAAGATCCACGATTCACATCGATCGAGGCGATGGCCGAGCACAGCGAAACTGCTCAACGCATCGTCGGCGATGTGATCGGCAATTTGACCTTCGAACAGTGCCAAGCCTTGTTACGCAAGGGCAGAGGGCAGTGGGCACCGGTACAGGATGCCTGGGAAATAGCCAATGACGAGGCACTGACCGCCAACGGTCGCATCGCCGAAATCATCGATGCCGAAGGTCATCCGCAAAGGTTGGTAGCCAATCCGGTGAAGTTCGACGATGATGCGGCAAGCCTGGCCAGGGCGCCGCAGTTCGCTGAGCACACCGACGGGGTGTTGCGCGAACTCGGCGTCGACGACGACCGCCTCATTGAGCTCAAGATCGCCGGCGCGATCACCTGATCACCGCGTTGTAGCGCCGTCGAGGCGCGTAATCTCCCGGACGGGTTTGGGCCGGCAAACGGTGTCGTCGTAGCACACACCACTCGTGGAACTATCAGGCTTCCTGAAGACATATAAACATATAACGGGATATTATCTTCGCATGTCGGCGTTAAGGTCACTGGCAGCGCTCTGGGCCGGTCTATCGGCGGCATTCATTGCTGTCTGTCCCGCGGGCGTCTCACGTGCGTCGCCATCGGGCGACGACGGACCCGGGCAGTGCTCCTTCATCCTCACGCCGCCGAAAGTCGTGCAGGTGTCCGGATTGAGCGTCGTGTCAGCCACTTTGCGGCCTGGCCCGTGCACGATCCACGCCAGCCCCAACTTGTCGGTGATATGTCTGTCCGTGGCCGGCGGGGGTTCGCAGGGAGAGTGCGCATCGATGAACGGGCAGAACCCGGCGGAGGTGCGCTATCCCTACCAGCCTGGCACAACCTATGTCGTCAAGGCCCAGGGATGCGCCAGCACCTTCCAGCCACCGTATACGCTTTGCCAAAATTTCGGCCCAACGCAAACCACCCTCTGAGGTCAGGGCGGGACGACGTCGCGTCGCTCAGGGTATTCCATCTAGACAGGATCGAACGAGGAAATAAGCCAGCGGGCACCGGTCTTGTCCAAAGTCACCCGGACGGTGGACGCCGTTTCGGTGGGTGCGTCGTTGCCAACGGTCACCGTCTGATCGACGCACACCAGGACGACCGCATGCTGTGGAGTCGCCGAAACCGAAGCGGCAGCGGGAACGGTGGCGACCGCCGAGATGTGCTGCTTCTTCGCGCCGGGGATCACCACGTCGTGGGTCAACTGCGTGTAGGAGTCCTTGAAGGTGCCGGTCAACCGATCACGGGCAGCCCCCAAATCCTTATCGACGGTGTCGGGCTGGTAGGACAATAACGCCGCGGTGGAATCTTTTGCCGCCGCAACGGACTCGAGGCTCGCGACTCCAGACCCGCGGACCCATGCGTTTTGCCACTTCAGATAACCTGCGGCCGCCGCTATCACTAGCGCCAAGACCGGCAGCACTCCAAAGGCCAACACTCGCGACCACATAACCCGGCGCCAACGTGCTGGTGGCTCAATATCTTCGGTGTTCTCCGATTCCGCAATCTGTTCGGTGTCTCTGGTGTGCTCGGTGGCGTCCCCGGTGTCTTCGGGGTCGTCAACCTCTATCGCAAACTGCTCGGTTTTCTCCGCGAAGACCTCGGCCGCGTCCTGGCCGGTCTCGCGTTCTGTTTCAACCCGCACGGGGAGGGTTCCTTCTCTGGTTCGTAGGATCGGTAGTCGGCGCATGCCCTTCTGCCATTTCCTCACTGCACAAACTCGACGTTGGAGACCTTTGCCTCGTCGCCGACTTTTTTCACCGAAATTCGCATTCGCCAATGTCGCGGCTCCTCTTCGGGCGCACCGGCATTCGAGGTTTTGACGGTAACGGCAACCAGCACCTGGCCCTCGTCGCCCGATTGCGACTCGAGGCCCGCCTCAACGACCGTCCCCGCTGACTTCGACTGCGCCTTCTTGACCACTTCAACGAAGGGTTTCGAGCGCTTGGAGAAGTCGTCGTAAAAGCTGCCTGTGGCGGAATCCAGAATGCGCTGTATGTCGCTGTCGGCGTGCTGCCAGTCGATCGTTGTGAGGTTCAGTGCGCCCTGCCGCCCCACCTGAACCAACAGCGCCCGCTGCTGCTGGATCTGATGTGCCTGATAATCCCGTAATCCCAGCCAGCCGGCCAGCGCGGTCGAGGCGGTCACGAAGACCAGACCCAACACTATTGCCAGCCGGACCGGCGACGTCGGTTTCTTCTCAGTGGCAACGTCTTTGGGAGCGTCGTCCACATCGGCGTCCACCGCGCCGTCGTAATCCTCGGCGTCCGCGGTTTGGACTTCCGCCTCGGCGACCTCATCGCGCGATTCAGATGCACCCTCGTCGGTGTTCAATTCTTCGCGGGAGGCATCAGCATGCTCTGCCATGTTTGCTCCTTTACGGCGCCTGGGGTCAACTCGGCCTTCGTGTAAACATGGCCGTCGGGTCCCATGTACATACCGGTGCCTGGATCGTATTGAAAGGCCGCTATCGGTGGTGGCGGTGGACCGGGGGGCAGCCGAGGTGGCGCCTGACCTGGCGGCTCCTCGCCTGGCCTGTACTGCGGGACACCCTGCCCCGTATATGTTGCGTTCGGATCACCCTTCCAGTTCCACCCGTCGTTGAGCGGAACGTAGGCTTGGTCGCTCTCGCACATTTTCACCGTCGGGGCGCGCTTGCCCGGACGGGTCTCGCACGGATAGTTGCGTGCGCCGCGCACGTTGAGCATCGAGTCTTGCGGCACCCGGCAGTAGAAGTCGCCTTTAGGGGGGTCTGGATAGTCTTCGTAGCTGGCGGCCCGCTGCTGCTGGGCGGGCAGGAATCCGGTGGTGCATGCTGGCGGCCATCCGAGGTTCAGGTTGAAGCTCAGGTAGGCACCGAGGTAGTCCTGCTTCGTATTTCGGTTGGCCACCCCGATCGCCTGGATGTCGGCCGCGCCTTGCGGTAACTCCACCAAGAGGCCTTCGAGGTTGTCCCGATAGGTGACCCCAACCTGGCCAACACTGACCAGGTTGGCCAGCACGATCGCCAACGTAGGGCTGAGCCGGTCAATTAGCGCCCGGGCCTGGTCGACCGCTGGGCCGCCTTTTTGCAGTAGGCCCGCCACAGCGGAGTCGTTGCTCCGTAGCTGCGAAGTGATGGTCGCCAAATGGGCGGCCCATGCCTGGACCGAGTCCGATGACGCGGTTTGGCTGTCGAGTAGCGGCTTCGACTGGTCGATCAAGGTAGTGATCGCATCCAGGTTCTTGTGGGCGCCGATCGCCAGATCGGTCGTCCCCTTCACCAGCCGGGAGAGTTCCGGCCCGAGCCCGCCGAAGGCGACATACCCCTCGTCGACCACCGTTTTCAGGTTGTCACGTGGGATGGCGGACAGGCCGCGGTTGGTCGCCTCCAGGAGCGAGTTGATGTCCGGCGGAACGTAGGTACGGTCCATGGCGATCACGTCACCATCTTTCAGCGACGGCCCTTGTGAGCTACGGGGTAGCAGCTCGACGTATTGCTCGCCAACTGCCGAAACGCTGTGTACTTGAGCGTTGAGGTCGGCGGGGACGTGAATGTCCGATTTCAGCTGAAGCACCGCCTCGGCACCGGTCTGGGTGAGACGTACGGCCTGTACCCGGCCAATCTCGACTCCACGGTAAGTGACGTTTCCGCCCGGGTACAGGCCACCCGCTTGAGGTAACTGCACCGTGACCGAGTACCGGTCGATCCCGAAGAAGACCGTCGGTACCTGCATGTAGGCGAAGAACATGATGGTGCCCGCGATCAAGCTGACCACGGCGAAAACCGCCAATTGGATTCTGGTGCGCTTCGTTAACACGATGTCACGGACCCTGATTGAAGTGGTAAGGGACGACTAATGGGTTGCCGGGGTTGTACTGGCTGCCGCCCATGCACGGACTGGGCATCTGCCCGATGGTGCGGCCCCACTGCAGCTCGAGCTCGGTCAGATTGCACTCAAAGCGGGTGCCGGTGAAGAACCCCGCGTCGAGCCGGCTCAGCGTGAGGTCGAGGACCGCGGTCAAGTTCGCGTAGTCGCCGCGTAGCCACTTGTTGAGCGTGTCCTTGGGGAAGGGGAAGGTTCCGAAAAACCCGAGCGAACGAGTCAGCGCCGGTCCAGCGTCGGCTAGGGATTGGAGTACCGGGCCGAGGTCGTTCAGTTCTTTGACCAGGTTTGACTTGGTTTTGTTTACCGAATCAGCAGCAAGCGCGCCGAATTTGCTCAGCTCCCCGAGCGCGTCGGCGAGGTTGTCCCGTTCGTCCTTAAGGACGGTCAACGCACCCGGCAGTGTCTTCAGCGCCTTATCGATCACCGGCTTCTGGTCGGCGAATTGACCGACCACGTTGTTGAGGCTGTCGGTTGCGGCGAGGATGTCGTCCTTTTGATCGTTGAGGTAGCCGACGAACTTATCGAGTTGTCCGAGAAGGCTTCTCAGGTCCTGTTCACGACCGGTAAACGCGGTGCTCAATGCCTTGATGATGTCCTGGATCTGGCCTAGGCCACCGCCGTTCACCAACAACGACACTGCGGCTAGCGTCCGTTCGGTGGACGGATACGCGCTAGCGGACGTCAACGGGATCACCGATCCCGCTTTGAGCTTGCCCTTGGCCGGCACACCGGCGGGTGGTGCCAGCTCTACGTGCACCGAGCCCAGCAGGCTGGTCTGCCCCAGAGTGGCCGTTGCGTTAGCCGGCAGATCGACGTCCCCGTTGATCGTCATCGTGACCACCGCATGCCAACCCTGAAGTTGGATGTTGGTCACGGTGCCGACAGTGACGTCGTTGACTCTGACGCGGGAATTCTGTTGGAGGTTTTGAACATCGGGCATCTGTGCTTGGACGGTGTATGAGCCTGGACCGCCGCCCTTGGTGCCCGGCAATTTGAACGAATTCGCGCCGTGGAAACCGCACCCGGAAAGCGCGGCGACGGCCAGCACCGCCGCGAGCCCGCGGGTAACGCGCAGCCGGTGTCGCACCCGAATCATTGTCCGCCTCCGGGAGGCACCATCAGCCCGCGCAGGCCGGCGGCTGGATCGGTCGGAAGCGGTTGGGCGCCTGGCGCTTCCGCCCCCAGTGGTGAGCTGCCGGCCGCCGGCGGTGCATTCGCCGCAGGCGGGGGGTTGCCCGGGTCGGACGCCGGCGGTGGCGGGGGAACGTAGTCGGGCCGCAACCAGTCCTCGCTGTAGGTGATTTCGTTGGGACGAGCTGAGGCTCCGACGAACAAATTCTCGCCCAGCGGCGGGAAGTTGTATTGGCGGTTTTTCAAGATCGGCGCCAGATACTGCACGCATAGCTTCGCTGACTCCTCGGCTCCCCGACGGGAAGCGGCCTGTATTGCCGAACACAGGAACTGAATCGGGTTGGCGAAGTTGTTGAATGCCAGCGCTCCACTCAGCGTGCCTTGTGCAGGCTGGTAGATGTTGAGGAAGTTCTGAAAGGCCGTGGGCGCAACGTGTAGGAGTTGTTTGACGTCGTCGAGGCTGTCGTTCACTGCCTGCGTCACCGACGCCAATTTGTCCGAGGTGGTTCCCAGCGACTCTTGATTGTCGGCCACGAAGTTTCGGACGTCGTCGACCACGTCGTGGAGATCCCGAACCGCGTTGCCGACCGCATGGGGGTCGTCGGCCAGCAGGTTCGTCACCGCGGCCAGGTTTTGGTTGAGGTGTTGCAGCAGATCGCCGCTGTCGTGCAACGCCGAGACGAGAATCGACAGGTTTTTGACAGTGGTGAACAGGTCGTCGCTGTGATCGCCCAGAGCGGAAATCGCCTGCGACAGCTTGATAATGGTGTCACGGATGTCTGGGCCCTGGCCGCGCAAGTTGTCGGCCGCAGTGTTGATGAACGCTCCTAGTGTGCTGGTCCCGCCGGCTGTGGTGGGCTGCAATACCTGCGTCAGCTTCTCGAGTTGCTGGCGGAAGTCGTCCCATTCCACCGGGACTGCGGTGCGTTCCTGCGGGATCACCGCGCCTGCGTGCATCACCGCGCCACCCGTGTAGGCCGGCGTCAGCTGGATGGATCGAGGCGTCACCAGCGACGGCGACAGGACCACGGCCTTGGCGTCAGCAGGCACCTTGTATTTGTCCTTGTACCAGAAGGTGATCTTGACGCGGTCGGGCAGCGGCTCGATCTTTTCGACCTTGCCGACGGGGACGCCGAGAATAACGACGTCGTCTCCGTTGTAGATGCCTGTGCTGTTCGCGAAGTATCCGACGACGTTGGTGCGGCCGATGTCGTTCGCCAACCGTGCCACCGTGACGATGCCCCCGACCAGGACTAGCACCAGCACGACGGCTACGCCGATCTTGGCGTTGCGAGACGTCACTGTCCACCTCCAGCTGGCGGGCTAATGGGGCCCGGGCCGCTCATCACGGGCGGTTGCGCCGCCGGCACCTGCCCGGGTGCCGGCTGCTCGATCGGTCCCGACGGCGGCGGCAGGGATTGGCCTTGGCCGGGACCCGGCGGCGCGGGCGGTCCTGGCGGCGGCCCCCCGGGTGGTGGCGCGGGCACCGGCTCGCGAGCCGGGTAGCAGCCAGGACCAGGCAACGCCACCCCGGGCGGACCGCACTGATGGTCGCTCGGGTTGCCGGTGATCGCGTCAGGAATGGTCATCCGGGGTGGTCCGCCCTGCCCGGTACGCGGGTACGGAACCGGAAGCGGCGGCGTCCCCGGCTGGCCGACCTGCGGGTCAGTGCGCTGCGAGGGCAGCAACACGTTCGGGTCCAGGCCGAGGTCGGAGAAGGCGGCATCGATGAACGGCTGCAGCCACTGTCCGGGTAGCAGGTTGACAACATAGGCCTTGAAGAACGGCCCTGATCCCACCGATTCACCGAGCCCCAAGGCGTATCTGTTAAGCCCGACGAGTGCCTTCTGCACGCGGTCTTTGCGGTTGTCGACGATCGTCAACACGCCGTTGAGTTTGTCCAGCGCCGGTTTCAACGTGTCGCGGTTCTCGGCGATGAGGCCTTTTAACTGCTGGGCCAGCGCGGAAAGGTTGTGGGCGATTTGGTTAAGTGCGTTGCTTTGACTTCGCAGCTGGACCAGCAACGCGTTGGTGTTGGCGACCAGGTTGACCAGTTCGTCGCTGCGTTCAGACAGCACCTTCGTTGCCTTGTTGGCGTTACTCAGCAGGTTTCGCAGTTGCGCGTCGCGCTCGTCTAATGTCTGCGAGAAGCGTGCGACCCCTTGAACCGCGGCCTTCAGGTCGGGTGGCGTATCAGAGAAAGTGTCGGACAGCACTGCGAGCGAATCCGACAGTCGTTTGGTGTTCAGGCCGCTGATGGTTGTCGTGAGGTCACCCAGGGCGTCGGGCAGTTGATAGGCCGGAGTGGTCCGGTCGAGGGGTATCGGACCGCTCAGCTTCCCCTCCCCTCGGGGGGTGACCTCGAGAATCTTGGTTCCGAGCAGAGTCTTCAACTTGATTGCCGCCTCGGTGCGGTCACCGAGGCGGATGTTGTCGGCGACGTCGAACTTGACCAGCACCCGGGGTCCGTCCAGCTCGACGCTGGAGACCTGCCCGACCCGGAAGCCGGACACTTGGACCACGTTGCCAGACATCAGCCCGCCGGCCTCAGCGAAGTACGCCGAGTAGGTCTTCCCGTTGCTGAAGAACGGCAACTTGTCGTAGTTCACGGACACCAGCATCAGAACGAGAATGATGCCGACGCCGATGGCGCCGATGACAAGTGGGTTGCGTTCGGAGAAGGGCCTCATCGCGGCGTGCACCTCCCGGTGGGCTGACCGGCCAGCTTGACGTATACGGGTTGGCCGCCCTTGCCGTTGACCTTCAACACGATTTCGCAGAAGTAGAAGCTGAAGAAGTCGCCGTACATGCCCTGCCTGTTGAGTATTTGAGTCGCATCGGGCCAGGTGTTGAGGAAGTTGTCGAAGTAGTCGTGATCGGCCAATATGGTTGCGGCCGTTCGATCCGCCTCGTGAACCACTTTCTTCAGCGGTGGGCGAGCCTGCGCTAGCAGGCCGGCGATTGACCCGGCAGCTGCGTTGGCGTAGGCCACGCCGTTGCTGATGTCTTGCTTGCGGGCGTTCAGGCCAGCTACGAGTTCAGACAACGAGTCGACGGCCTTGGCGAACTGTTTGCTCTGGCCGCTCAGCGAGCCGAGCACGGTATTCAGATTGACGACGACTTGACCTATCAGTTGATCCCGGTCGGCCAGGGTGTTGGTCAGGGCTGCGGCCTGGCTGAGGAATGAGCTGATCGTGGCGCCCTGTCCCTGGAAGGCAGCGATCAGTTGACCGGTCAGTTTGTTCACCTGGTCTGGATCCAGTGCGCGAAACAGCGGCCGAAAACCGCCGATCAATGCGTCCAGGTCCAGCGCAGGTTCGGTCCGGCTCAGTGGGATGGTCCCGCCCGGATTAAGTCTCTTGACTCCCCCGGCTCCTTCCTCAAGCGCCACGTACCTGCCGCCCACGAGGTCGGCGAAACGGATCGCGGCCCTGGTGCCCTCGGTGAGCACTACCGAGTCGGAGGCGGTGAACTCGACGCGCACCGTCGAGTCGGGCTGGACGGCGATGTTCTTGACCTTGCCGACCTCGACACCCGCGATGCGGACGAAGTTGCCACCCTCCAGCCCCGATACATTGACGAACTGGGCCGTGTAGGTCTTCTCCGACTGGAAACGCATCTGCGCGAAGACGGCGATCAGCCCGAACGCACCCGTTACGCAGACGACGGCGTAGATGGCGAGGCGCCACAGCGCGCCTCCCAAATTCTCTCGCATCTCTGCCTTCCTCTATGACTTTCGGCCGTCAGGGCGCTGGGGCAAACGGCGGCGGTGGCGGCGGCTCGCACGGCCCGGTGACCAGCCCGCATGTTGGTTGCGGTCCGCCCGGCGTTGCGGGCAAGAACGGTTCGGATCCGGCCGGCGGCGGCCCCGGTTCCCGGGGCCTGCCCGGCGGGGGCGCCGGCGGCAGCCCGGGATACAGCGGCGTTCCGTCCGGGGCGTACATCGGCGCCCCGTACGGTGGTGCACCCGGGTACGGGATCGGGCCGGGAGCCGGGCCTCCCGGGTGGCGCAAGCTGGGCGGTTTCGGTGTTCCGCGGGTGACGGGGAAGTAATCGACGTAGCCCGGGAAGCCGATACCGGGGTTAGGACGCACATCCATCCCGGTGCCCCACCCCGAGTTGGTGACCAGGTAGCGCTGCGGGAAGTTTTTCGACACGTCTGGCAACGATCCACAACCGGGCTGGCCGCCGGGGCCGCCCTTGATGCCGTTGATCGGCAGATTCTCGGGGAAACTGTATGTGTCGTCGCCCAATAGCAGTCCGGCGTCCAGGATCACCGAGAAGCCGTTGCGGCCACCGGCAACATCCAAGAAGCCGAAATCAACGACGTTCTTGCCGCCGACCAGCAAGCAGGTCAGTTCCGGGTTGTATTTCATCAACAGGCTGGTGGTCGACTCGAGCAGGTTAATGCCGTGCACCAGGTTGTCCTTGTTCGGACCGAGCAGGTTGACCCCGCTACGGGAAAGTCCAGTGACGTCGAGCAGCAACGAGTCAAGCTGCTTGGCGTTGTTGGTGATGGTGGAGCTAGTCGCACTGGCAGCGTCCAGTACCGTCACAATGTCGCGTGCGGCTGCGGCGTAGGTGTCGCTGAACCCCTTCAGCGCATGGAAATCCGCGCGGATGGTTTCGCTGCGGGGGTTGATCTCCGTCAGGACCTGGTTGAAGTCGGTGGTCGCCTCGCCGATGGCCGGACCCTTGCCGCGAAACCCTTCGGCCAGCGCCGTGAGGACACCGTTGAGTTTGGCGACGTCGACCTTGTTCAGCACCGCCACCAAATTCTGGAACACCGTGTTTACTTCGGTGGTCACGTTGCGTGACTCCACCACCGCTCCGGCCGTCAGCCGCTTCGGGCTCGGGTCGGTGGGGGTGAGCAGGTCGACATACTTGGCGCCGAACGCTGTGGTGGCGGTGATCTCGGCTCCGACGTTGGAGGGAATGTATTTGAGCTGCTCTGGATACAGTTCCAGCTGAAGTTTCACCGGGTCGCCCTGCTGAATCGACGCCACCCGGCCGACCTGGACGCCGCGCAACTTCACCTTCGCGCCGGGTTCCATGACCAGGCCCGACCGGTCCGAGGTGAGGGTCACCCTGGCGTACGGCCTGAAGTCTCTGTTGAACGCCCCTAGCGTCAGCACAACCGCGCCGATGATGAAGGCGAAAAGGATCACCGTCCACAGCGCCGGGTGCAGGCCGGCCTCGCGCCGTTTCCTTGTCATCGTCGCTATCCCGACAGGTTGAAGTCGCCGGACACACCGTAGGCGGCCATCGCCACCGCCAAAGTCACCGCTACCGCAACGACCAGGGATGCGCGTACCGCACGACCGACCGCCTCACCGACGCCCGCAGGGCCGCCAGAGGCGTTAAAACCGTAATAGGTGTGTACCAGCATGATCGATGTGGCCGTCCCGATGACTTGCAGCATCGACCAGATAAGGTCTTTCGGCTGCAGGTAGGTGTGGAAGTAGTGGTCGTAGACCCCGGGAGCCTGCCCATACGCGAAAATGACAAGGGTCCGCGTGGCCATATAGCCGGCCAGCGAGGCCATGCACCATAACGGAACTGCGACGACCACACCGGCCACCACCCGGGTGGAGACCAGGTAGGTGATTGTGCGGATGCCCATCACCTCGAGCGCGTCGACCTCCTCGTTGATTCGCATGGCGCCCAACTGCGCAGTGGCACCGGCGCCGATAGTGGCCGCGAGGCCGATACAGGCGACCAGCGGCGCGGCGAGACGCGTGTTGATGTAAGCGGAGGCAAAACCGCTCAACGCCTGGACCCCCACATCGGACAACGACCGGAATAGCTGGATGGCGACAAGTCCACCGACAGACATCGTCAAGGTGGTGACGATGACCACGGTGCCGCCGATCACGGCCAGCGCACCAACACCCAGACTCATGTTGGCGATCAGTCGCAGCGTCTCCACTTTGTAGCGGACAACGGCTTCCCACATGAAGCCAAGTGCCCTGACGTAGAACGCAGTCTGGCTTCCCAGCCGATTCCACTCGTTGATCAGGCCACGCACGGTATTCATCAGCCGCGGCAGCCGCAGTCCGGCGGGGGCGGCGCTCACATCGTCGCCTTCGTCGTGACTGCGGTGAGCACCACGTTGATCACAAATAAAGCCATGAACGTGTACACCACGGTTTCGTTGACCGCGTTGCCGACGCCTTGCGGGCCTCCGCCCACAGTGGTGCCCTTGTAGCAGGCGATGAAGCCGGCGATCACGCCGAAAAGTGTTGCCTTGACGAACGCTATGACGACCTCGGTGACCCCGACGAGCAGTGTCAAGCTCGCCGCGTAGGAACCGGGGTTGACATGTTGGAAGCCGACGGAGAAGAAGTAGCTGGTCACCAGACCGACGATCGTGTTGATGGCATTCAGCAGTAGCCCGTTGACAGTGAGCGCAAGAACCCTCGGCACTAGGAGGCGCTGGACCGGGTTGATTCCCATCACCCGCATCGCATCGATTTCTTCGCGGATGGTGCGGGCCCCCAATTCGGCGCACATCGCGGTGGCGCCACAACCCGCGACGACCAGAACCGTCGATATCGGGCCGATGTACACGACGCACGCCAGCGCAGCGCCGGTGCCGGAGAGGTCAGCAGCGCCGATCTCGACCAGCAGGATGTTGATGATGAAGACGGCGAACGCGTTGAACGGGATCGACACGGCAACGGTCGGGAAGATGGTCACCCGGGCCACAAACCAACTCTGATGAATGAACTCTCGCCAGGCGAAGGGCGGACGCACCATTTGCATCGCGATGTCCAGCGACAACGCGAAGAAGCTGCCGACCTCGCGTAGCGGCTTGGTGTAGGTCTCCGGCCTAGGGTCGATGCCCCCAGTCCGCAAACTGGTGGCCGGCGGGTCAGGCCTAGTTTCCGTCGCGACCACTAAGGCTCCCGTTCTATCCTCGCCCGACATTTGAGCGGATGAATCCTCTCCGTAGCGGTTTATGCATGTGCACCCGTTCCACAGTGTGGCCCACGGCACAGCGGGACGCTACCACGACTTTCATGAAGAGCAACATAAACGGCTTTTATTCTCCATAACCCAGATTCGGTAGACATCTGTCGAACTATGACTGCTTTGCTGTGAGGTTCCGACAAAGTCAATACAAATGTCGCAATCATTGATGAACCTGATCGATCACGCGCTCCTTGGTCGGCGCCGACCGCTGCGCCCTCCCGCAGGTGAAACCCTTAAGCGCAGGTCTCATAGAGTAGGCCCCCAGGGCACGACCGTGCCGCACATAGCCGAGCCGGAGCATCCGTTCCAGATCAGCGAAACCGGCTTCTTTAGCTTTCAATCATTCGCTGAGATCAGCTTTTTCATCCGCTTGGTCGCCTCTAAGATCAGAATATATTGGCACGCCGCACTTTGCGCCAAGATTTCTTGTGAGCGCACAAATAGGACTTACCGCAGCTAAAATAAAAAGCTTATTTGTGCAGACACTCGATGCTTCTAAACCTTATTTAGTCACGCATCGCGCAGACATCGAATAGTTGCGAGCCGAGAAGATAAATGGTGGTAAATTCGCGCTCTGTATCTCAAACTGGGGCGCTGCGGCCCGAGTGCGAAGCGGCGCACCGCAGGAGGCGTACCACGTCGCACATGGTGGCGCCGGCCTCAAAGCCACCGAACGGTTGGCAGCCCGCCGGACGTATGACCAGCACTTTTGGGCTGCGCGGGTGTTCGCTGGCGTCGGCGGTGCGGTTGCAACGCCGAGTTGCCCTCAAATCTTGCCGCTTGCGCCACCCTCGAACAGATTCGGCAATTTTTCTCCGCCAACAGGCTAGTCGGTCAACCCGTCTCGGCTTAGGGTGTCGGCCGAGCAGAAGAGGAGCATGCGAATGGGCCGCGTCGGGCATTAGCTCACAACAGCAAAACATTTATCTATTTATCTCATTAGACCATTAGCTGGTTTAAACACGTTGCTGATGAGCCGGACGACACCCGTCAGATGCTCCACGGCGGCGAGCCGCGCCCACTGTATATCCGTTGCCGAGTCGGTGCGGATATGACCGCGATGGTGCGCCTGCCTGCGTGTCCTCCTGATTACGGTCGGTCGACGGATGCTTCGACCAAGGTGTCCGACCGTAACTGCGAAGTGCGTCACCGGAATGCCAGGAAACCCATAGTGTGCTCTTGTGACCGCTCGACCCGAGAAACACCGCGCGCGGTCGTGGGGCGCCGACTCACCTGCCGATGAGGACGAGGCGCGCCGAAGGCTACTCGCCGCAGCCGATGCCTGCTACGCGGACAAAGGCCCGGTACGCACCCGGATGAGCGACATCGCCCGACGCGCAGGCGTGCACCGGTCGACGGTGTACTACTACTTCCCAACGAAAGACGCCCTGCTGGCTGCCTCCTTTGTGCGGGTCCTCGCCGCCACCGCGGAAGCCGTCGAACGATGCTGGCAGACCGACGACCCATTTATGACTCAGCTCGTCGCAGCATGCCTGCGGGGCACCGACATCGCCCGCAGCTCACCGATAATGCGATCGCTGATCGAAGAACATCAAGCGCTCGGTGCCGCCTATCACGCCGCCGAAGGCTCCGAGTTGTGGCGAGCCAAACTCGCTGACACGCTCGTGCGGCGGCTCGAGGCCGCTGCGGTTGCCGGCGAGATTCGGCGCGACCTACCAGCCAGCACCCTTGCCCGCTGGATTGTCCGGATCAACTTCAGCCTCATTGCTGAACCGGCTAGTCCCGAAGACGGTGGTGACGAGGGCCTGCTGCGGAACCTGCTCGTCGCCTCACTGACTCCTCGGGCGTAGCGGGATCGGCGTGCAGGCGCCATTGTTGGTTGAGCGATTCATCACCGGTGGCCCTCGCGGCGGCTACATTTCTCTAGCGGAAGGTTGGGCAGAAGTGACGAGACGAAACCGAGGTGGGCTCGTGCAGAAACGGTTCTTCAACACGACGGCGGCGGCTCTGGTCGCGTCGGGTATCGCGGCTTGCTCATCGTCGCCCCTTGCCTCGCCTCCGTCGGACGCACTGGCCGCAGGAACCGCGAGGGTGACGATTAACGACAAGGAACTCCCGGCGACGACTTCGGTGAAGTGCTCGCCAATAGGAGCATTAACGACGATCACTACTGGTGACACGGCTGCAGGCGTTACGGCACTGATATCCAACGAAACTGGGCTCACTGCCAAATCCGTCAGCATCACTAACTTGGGCGGTTTCACCGGGAGCTACATGAAAGGGCTCGACGGCAACGCCGGCGTAAGTATGACGGGTCAGACGTACATGATCCGTGGTACCGCCGACGGGTTCGACACCGACCACCCCAGCGTGCGGACAACAGGCACATTCGCAATCCGGGTCGCGTGTTAGCCCGTTGCCGCCGATCACGAACCAACCCAGTTGGCACTCAGCCTGGCGACAGTGGTTGAGCAGATGCGCCGCGTTCGGGCGATCGCGAGAGCGGCCCCGATGATCCACCTGAGCGAAAGCTCTCCTTGCTTCGTGGCGGCTAAAGCGTAATATGTCTGTCTAATTCTGGTCGCTCGAAAGCAAGGGCCGAACTGTGGCGCAATCACCATGGCCAAGGCAGTAATTGGTCGTAGGCGCTTCCGCGGCGCGCCACCGGCCTCCGCCTACTCGGTGGCGGACAAGGAGGAAACGACATGCAGTATCGGCCGCTGACACCGCGCGCCTTGTTGTTAGTCGCCACCAGCGCCCTGCTGTATGCCCCTGCCGCGCATGCGGATAATGACAACAACACGCTCATACCGAACAACAAACGCCTCAACGACGGTGTCGTTGCCAACGTCTACACCATGCAGCATCAGGCAGGCTGCACCAACGACGTCAGGATCAACCCACAGCTGCAACTCGCCGCGCAGCGGCACAGTAGGGATGTGCTGAACAACCGCAACCTCGACGGCGACATCGGCTCAGACGGATCCACCCCCCAGGACCGCGCGAACGCGGCAGGCTTCCACGGTCAGGCCGCGGAAACAGTGGCGATCAACCAATCCATCGCAATCAGCGGAAACGATTTGATCAACCGGTGGTACTACAACCCCGGCTACAACGCCATCATGTCCAACTGCGCCAATTCCCAGATGGGAGTCTGGTCGGAAAACAGCCCGGATCGCACCGTCGTCGTGGCTGTTTATGGACAGCCCGTACAACCGGCCGGCACCGGGGCAAATGAAGTGTCGCCCATGGGCGCAGCGCAAAGCGAGACTAATATACCGATCGATCCCAGCCCCGACTATGACGCCAGCGACGAGCTCGAGTTCGGCATCAATTGGTTCCCCTGGATCCTGCGGGGTGTCTACCCGCCGCCTGGCAATCCGCCGCAATAGGCAAGGGCCAGAACGTCATCGGAGCCCGGCGCGTAACCGATTAGGCCGCGAGAGCCCGCGAAACTAAGCTTGGTTCGAGCGCTCACCGAGCGAAATCGGGCGCTCTGTGGCCCCTACCTTTGCTTGATGAAGCCGGCATCTCGGCACCGCCTCCGCGAGAACAGTTGCCTGACATCAAAGAACACGAGGTTCGGCTTGTCGGTTGTATGGCTGTTCGCGGGACGCGCTGCCTCGCGGAGGCTGTCTGACCCACCCCGAACCCGCTGATAAGCACGGCGCCGTTGCGTTGTGCAGATCAGCCGAACTCAGCCCATCCCAGCATTTCCCGATAGAGAAGCTCGTTTAACAGCGCGTCTGGCATCGGGCGAGGATCGTCCGCCCAGCAACCGAGCACGGGACGTTTCTGCGTTGTGATCGTTAACAGCACCTTGTTGCGAATGATGAAGTGAGAGAACTCCTCCAAGTAGCACAGCGTCTCCCTGAAGAGGGTTGTCACCAGGGTGGCGATGTCTGCAGAGTACGTGCGCGGCTGAAATGGGTTGGATGACTGTGCGTTCCAGACCCCAAGCCTGTCCAGTTGGACTTGACTGAGCGGTGTGGCGGCGGGGTCGAACTCTGCAAGACCGTTGAGGGTGTTCGCCACCGTTGTGGACGAGCCGTAGCTGCGAGACAGCCTATGTTGTGTGTCGAGGGGAAGCGCGTGGATTCGGTTGCCGCAACTGTCCAATGACCCAGGCGTACGAGCCCAGTAATTCCAGCTGTGCCGTATCTGTCGGCTCGAACTTCGCAATCACCGACTGCAATTCTTCGGTGGACGTGAGGGAGCCGCGCTGGTTGTCGGGATCAAGGGTCGTATCGAACAAGGTCCGGGTGACGCGGGCATACCTGTCCATCGCGGCTTACCGAGCACAACGAGCACGAGGGCGCAGCGCTCCTGGCCGAAGGTGCCTTCGCAGGCTTCCGAAAGCCTTGGGGCCCACGAACCCCGGCTGGACCGAGCAGGATGCGCTCGATCTGCTCGGGACGATGTCGAGGATCCACCGCGAGCTCGACGCTGCGCGCCAAGTGACGTGAACTGATCCGCCGCCACTGCGAGCGAACAGCGGCGCGCCCTCCGCCAAACCCCGGTCTACGCCTCATCGGCGATGTGGTGACCAATCCGGTCCAGCTCGGATTTTGCCGACATTGTCGTGAAGCTACCGCCCATCGCGATAGTCAGCAGATCCGGTTTATCGCAATACGCCACTACCCTGATGGGGTGACTGGTAATGCCGATCAGTGGGCCGACGACGACACAGACTTCCGGTTGGCACTACCGGGCGTTCGTGAATCGCTCATCGAAGCAGAAGCCGACTACCGCGCAGGCCGCACATTCAGCGAGGGACACATCCGCGCTCACTACGGCTTGCTGCCGCGACACGCAGACCAGGACGAGTTGTGCCTGCGATGCACGGCGCACGGCAACTGGATGTCCGATCATCCCGATGCCGTGGCGGCCGCGGACGAGTGGGCTGACGGAAACCTCGACGAACTGCATCACACCTGAAGCAACGATGCCAGCCCGGCCTCCTCCCGCGAGGCCAGAATGAAAACAAACGAAGAATCCCGCGGATTACTTCACGTTCTTGCTGTTCTGTTGGCAGCGGCCGTACTTGCCGCGTGCTCATCGACCAATCCAACCAAGCACACAGGGTCGGGGTCATCAGCCCCGTCCTGCGCGACAATGATTCCAGGAGGGCCCATGGAACCCACACCCATTGCGCCGTCACCGAAGATCCCGAAAAGCCAACAAGAGGCCCAGGACTCACTGGTTCGGTACCTACAGAAAACAGTCGACGGGTTGCCACCGGGCACCGTCCTAGACACGAGCGACACCATCGGCGGCAGCAACCTCGGCTGCGATGACAACTACACCGGCCCCGGCCCCGGCCCCGGCCCCGCCGAATTTTCGTTGTTCGCCAAAGTGATCGGGCCCGCCGGCATGAAGCCGGCAGATCTCATCGCACACGCCGGAGAACTTTGGCGAAGCTGGGGCATCACGGTGATCGAGCGCGACGGCTTCGAAAAACCCAACCAATTCGGTTACTTCCCAGACGGATACCATATACAAATCAAGGCGGCATATCCTCCCGACTATCCACCGACCATCGTCGCAACATCGCCGTGCCTCCCCGGCGACCTACGTCGAGATGGCCTACCGGTTCCCAAGGTGATCCAGCAAGGCTCGCCGGGCAGCTAGTTGTTGCCGGTCGCCGCCGGAAAACGCTCGGCGACCCTATTGCGCCCGCTATTTCCACGCGGGCCAAAGGTGTCAGCGATGGCCGGTCCTGCGGTGCGTCGGTAGGTGCGGGCATACTGCTGAGCATGTCCGACGTTGAGCCACCAGCCCTAGCCGCGGTGTTGGCCGGTGAGGATTCGTCGGTTCGGCGGGCAGTGCAGTTAGTCGGCCAAATTTTGACGGGGTCGGTAACCACGCAAGTCACCCTCGCGGGGTTTCTGCATGCGATGTTGGGCCGATCGGGGTCGGATCTGGTATGTGAGTCACGGCGGCTGTCCTCGATCGGACACGTCGCGGCCGGGTTGGCGCTGGCCGCGTTGATCGACCGCTTCGATCCCCCGATCGGGCCCAGCGACGACGATGAGCCACCGACCTGGGCGCACATCGAGATTGGCGACAAACACCTTGCGCCGCCTGCGCGGCTGTCGGCGTTCTTCACAGCCGGCCAGCTCGCCCCCGCGCCCGTCGTGGTCCGGCTAAGTTCATCGACGCTGTATTCCGATACGCCACGGCTGCAGGTCTACACCACCCCTGCTGATCGCGGTCATGCCGTCGCCGTGATCGAGGCGATCATGACCGACGCCGATGGCGCCAAAAACCTCTACCGTGGTCGAGCGCTGACCGCATCCGAGAACAACGGCCTGGTTCTTGAGGTCACGGACATCCCAACCCTTAGCCGCACGAATGTGATTGTGCCCGAGTCGGTATGGGAAGAGATCGACCTCAATATCGCCGCGTTGACCACCCACCGGCAGTTGATGACCCAGTTGGGGCTGGGAGTACGCCGCGGAATCTTGCTCGCCGGGCCGCCGGGCGTCGGCAAGACCGCGATCTCGCAAACCATCGCCGCCGAACTCGTCGGGCCGTTTACCGTGATCAATGTCGACGCCCGCGCAGGCAAATCAGTGCTGTCCGCCGTGTACAAAGAGGCCCGTGCACTAGGGCCCACCGTGATCGTGCTTGAGGACATCGACCTCATCGTCGGCAATCGCCGCCACCACAGCGAGGTTCGTCCTCTCTCGGAGTTCTTGGCTGTCATGGACACAGACCCCTCAGCGCCGATCTTGACGTTGGCTTCCACAAACGACGTCGCGGCTCTGGACGCGGCGGCGATCCGGACCGCACGCTTCGACTCGATCATCGAGATCGGCTATCCCACACGCGCGGCGGCAGCACGGATCCTGACCACCTACCTGCGGGGCATTCCCGGAGCCGAATCCGTCGATTCCAGTCAAGTCGCCTGCCACTTCAATACCGAAACCAATGGCGCCGACATCCGCGAAATCGTTCGGCGTACCGTTCTAGCCACCGGGACGGTCAGCGACACCGCGCTCCTGGCCACCATCCAGTCCGGCCGCTTCAAACCCGAACTACCCCAGGGCAACTACCTGTGATCAACAGCGCAGTCCTAGGCTCAACCAGTCGCTGATCGGCGCCACGACCCGCAGAAGCGCACGGATCAGCGCAGTAAGGGCTGGAAGACTTGGTCGATTGGGAAACGATGGCTGAACTCCTGCGCGGTCATGTTCTTGTCAACAGGCGCGACACGCCGTAAATCGTAAATCGGATTGGCATCGAGGATTCGCGGCCAAGTCGACCCGAACAACGTGATCGCAAGCGCTTTCGTTCGAGAAACGGATGTGATGTAGCACTACTAGTAGTACGATCGAGAGTGCCCTGGGGGTGGCTGTTCCGAAGAGTCGGCGTTCGGGTTGGAACCGACCGCGCAGGACGACCAAAGTCAATCGACGCACCCGCTTGCCCTCCCAGGGCCTGACGAACGTACCGGCGCCTTTCGAGGAGAACCGGCCGCTACATCGGCCCGGCGCGAAACAGATCGCCGGTTGCGTCAAAAAACCTGCTTTACCGCTTGTTTCGGCGCCGCGTACGCGCAACCAAGAGCTCGTTTACCGGAACTTGCAGGGCCTCGGCAATGTCGAAAAGGCGCTCATAGAGCAATCCGCGGCGCCCGTGCTCAACATCGATGAGGACATTGCGTGTAACACCCGACCGCAATGCAAGCGCCTCTTGAGTCATCCCTTGCTGGATCCGTAACTCGCGGATGTTGTGCCCCACGACGGATCGCCAGCGTTCCCACTGGGCGACCCGCTCCGGACTATTTTGGCTCGGGCGCGTGGGCACGCTCTCAAGTAATCGGCGTCAGCGCCCAACTGTCTGCCCTACTAGTAATACATTTCGCCGTCGGCCTTGGCGTCTTTTAGCCCCGACCGACATCAATCGGGTCTATCCGTACTTTTTCCATCCGACTTGGCCACCCGAGGGTGAGGCGCTCAGCTCATGGCTGGAGGCACGGGCTACTCGTTGCATTACCGCATGGGGCCAACTCGGTTGCCGGCGTTAAGCGTTGATGCCCTTGACCGGCTCACGGAGTCGATCTGCTACCTCGACAAACTGGTAGCTGGAATGGGGGAATCCGAACATTTGCGCAACCAATGGGTGCCGATCCCACTGCGATTGATGCTATGACGCTTGATCAATTTCAGGCGGAGGGAGACGCCGGTCGGTCATGGCACGTATGCAGCCAAAGTGCCGCCAGGCCGGGATGTATTCGTGCGCATCGCGATACTGCCCGACCGAGGGTGCTGGCCCCTGGAAATCATGCTGGCGCCGAAATTGGGCATTCGCCTGCCCAGTGCAGTAGAGCCTCACTGAGGCAGCGAGTACGTCAGTCCTGTCCCAGCGGCACAACCACCTCTTCGGCGTAGGCACTGTCAGCGGTTGCTGAACCCCGCTCACTCTTCTTAACGTTCGGTGGTTTTATTCCTTTCGCCAGTCGCCAGCACCGGCTCGCGCATATGGCCGTTGATGGACTCGCGCACGAGTCGGACGATGCTAATGCCCATCCGCGCGGCCGCTTCTTCCAAGATCTTCTTTTCAGCCGGTGCAAGGCGAACGACAACCGTCTCAGTCAGACGTCGGCGCTCGGAGCCGCTACGTCGCCCCCGTTTGGAACCACTCATAACGCGCCTTCCTGAAGCGATCCGTACAAGCACGGCAGCAAACCTTTCCGGAGCCGAATGTACTACTAGTAGGGCGCGCTTCGATTGGCGGCCTTCTCCGGCAGCGTTTCCAGAACCGGAAACGACGCATCGCCCACGGTCGGCAATGCGCTCGGACCCCGCTGCGCCGGCCGACGACTCCCCAAGTCGGTCAGCGTGCCAGGCAATATTCAAGCCTTCGTTCGGTCCGGGGCTGGAGCCGCTAGGTGTTCCGCTGCCCGCTCCGCACTCTGCGCCGCTCCGCGAGCCAATCACGACCACAGTCCCGCCAGCCGTCGCCATCTCGCGCCAACATGCCGCCATCATTGTTCGGGACCACCGCTAGGGTGGCGCGCCAGCTCGGAAAAGCCGCCACTGCGCGCCGCTCCCCTGCCACTCATACGTCGTGACACCCGACCTCGCGTTTCAACGGCCAAGAAACCGTGGGGGCGCACGTTGGGGCTTCCACGTCGGGTACCGCGTGTTGGCACACGCGGTACCCGCGTCGGCCCCGAGCCCTCGGTAGTCTGCCGCTGATGGAGCAAGCGTTAGCGCAAGTCTTAGTTGCGATGGACCCTGTGCCGCTGTCAGTGGTGCACGGAATCGTCAGCGACGACTGGCTCGCTGCGGACCAGACTCATTTTGACGTGTGCTTCCCGCAATTGACGTTCTCGGTGTAGACCTCGCCGACTGCCGAAACGAAGGGCGAGAAGGCCATTCGTCTCCGTGCCCTAGGTCGTGTCCGTGCCAGAGCCGCTCTCCCCTCGAGCGTGGCGGGATAACCCGGCGCGCGGTTTTCTAGGTCGCACGACGGAGGACCATCGGTTCGCAGAAGCGCCGCGCGCCGGTAGAACCATCACCGCGCCATGGCTCAACCATCCGCGCCCCGATCATTTCGGTTCACGTCCCACCGCACTGCCTGGCGCGTCAACCGGCCAAACGCTCTTTGCAGTGCAAATGACCCGTGCGCTCGGGTGCACTTTCCTGGAAGTTAGCGCTGCTAATTTTCACCGTCCGCCGAACATCACACCTCTTGCACTAAGGTCTCGTATTGATAACATTTCGTCCAGACGTTTTCTAGGAGCCGTGTGGTAGTGGGCGTTAGCGCAGTGGCCTTAGAGGCAAGAACGGTTTCGGAACGGGTGTGCCCGCGCTGCGGTGCATCTTTCGAAGTACCCGATAAGGGGCCGGGTCGACGGCCTGTGTGGTGCTCCGCGCGTTGCCGGCGGCGAGCATCCGCGGAGCGCATCGCAGCCCTTGATTCCGGCGCGGCGGTGCGTGTCGTCGAGGTGCCTCGCGCGCACCGCCCCGACCCTGATGCGCGCCTACCGCTGCCCTCCATGGAGACCTTGGCGCGCCTGTTTCTTAGCTCGGACTACCAATGCAAAACCCTCCTGCAATCCCTTGTGCACCGGTACGCGTCGGGCGACATCGGCGACGAGTTGCGGTCCGCGATGGAGCAGTTCGCGGCCTCGGTAGATCTCCAGCGGGTTCTGTCGGATGATCCGTCGTACCGGCAGGCCCGCGACGAGATCGAGACGCTCCGCAAGCGTCTCCGCCATGACGTCGACGCGGCCGATCAGCGCGACCAGGAACTGGCCCGCCTGCGCCATGAGTCTGAGGAGTTGCGGCAATTGCGAATCCGCGTGGCGGAATTGGAGTCTGTCGTGGCGAGCGCCGCTTACCCGCTGCACCAAGCTGGCCAGCACGACGTCATGCTCAGCCGCCAGCAGCGCCGCGCAGCAGAACGCGCGGCCCGCAAAGGTCGCTACTAAGCCGGCGGCCACACACACCGCGCCGGAGTGGAGCGGCGGCGCACGACTGCCGACCACCCGGTGAGCGCGGGAAGATGCGCCAATTCTCGTCACGGCCGACCGTCGCGTAACGCCACCGCCAGCTCTAGCCTTTAAAAACGAGGTACCGCATGACACTGGCGCCCGAAAGCTCGCGCCGGCCGATGCGGGAAGGGAACGCAGCACGATGGCCTTGCTAGACGGGCACTGGTACAGCTCAGCCGAACTTGCCGAGCTGCTCCACGTCGACGCATCCACCATTCGACGCTGGCGTACGTCGCATCCGCCCAAAGGCCCGGCCTTTGTACGCGTTTCGGACCGGGTGTACATGTATAACTCCAACGACGTCGAGGCATGGTTGTCCAGTCGGCACGTTGACCCCGGCGAGGTCGCGTGATGGCCAAAGAACTGACACTTCCACTTGGTGTTTCGTTATCAGTTGACATCGAGGAGCGCCCCACCCGGGCCGCTCCCTTCCGCGCTCGGGTTCGGTGGATCGACCCGATCACCAAGAGCCGCGCTTCGAAATCAGCTTCGTTTGCAACGCGTGAAGCCGCGGTCGACTGGGCCGCCCGGATGGAACGCGCCGCGGCGCACGGGGTCGACCCGAAGACGGCCACGACGACGCTGGCGGAATACGGCACCACGAACATGGCATTGGCGCTGCGGGGGCTTGAGTCCAAGACCACCGATCCCTACCTGGCCGGCTGGCGCAAACGCGTTGTCCCGACGCTCGGACACCTGCCCATTGCCATGGTCACCAATGGTGCAGTGGATCGAGCTGTGCACGCGTGGATCGCGGACGAATGCAGTCGATCAACTGTCAAGAACAGCCTCGCCGTGCTCGTCCGGATCATGGAACAAGCGCTGCGAGACGGCATCATTGACCGCAATCCGGCTCGAGTCTCCGGTTGGCAGCGCCAATACAAGCTCGCCGAGGACGAACTCGACGATCCACGGGCACTTGCGCTCCCGAATTGGACTGCCCTCACCACCCTCGCCGATGCACTCGTCGCCCGGTCGGCGGGCCGTTATCGGGGTTGGGGTGATGCAGTCATCTTCGAGGCGTGCACCGCCGCCCGCATCGGCGAAGTGGCCGGATGCCTGGTGCGCGACATCAACACCCACGAGTGGATATGGACGGTGCGCCGTCAGACCACCCCATCGCCGGGTGGCTTGGTGGACAAGAACACTAAGGGCAAACGTGCGCGCGAAGTCCCGTTGATCCCGGCTGTCCGCGAACTCGTCCAGCGACGGATGGACGTCGTCGCAAGCAACCCCGATGCGCGACTCTTCATCGGCCCCAGGGGCGGAAGGATCACCACAGCCACGCTGCGCGACGCCACCTCTTGGGACGCCGTGGTCACCCAGCTCGGCTACGAAAAGCTCACGCGTCATGGCTTACGGCATACGGGACTGACGTGGATGGCCGATGCCGGCGTTCCGGTACACATCCTCCGCAAGATCGCCGGTCACGGAGCACTCACAACGACCCAGCGCTATCTGAACCGTCCCGCGTTTGATGCGCACCTCTCTTCTTGGGAAGGTGCATGTCGTGGCGAGCAAGTACGACCCGGAGACCCGGGCCAGGGCTGTGCGTTTGGTGCTGGATCATCGTGATGACTATCCAAGCGAGTGGGCGGCGATCACTGCGGTGTCTCAGCGGCTGGGGATGACCGCCGAGACGCTGCGAAGTTGGATCCGTCGGCATCAGGTCGACGAGGGTGAGCGCGACGGTGTGTCCAGTGACGCTGCGGCGCAGATCCGCGCGCTCAAGCGCCGTAACGCCGAGCTGGAGCAGACCATCGAAATCCTCAAAGCGGCAACGAGTTTCTTCGTGCGGGAGAGCGACCCGCGCAACCGCCGCTGACAGCCACGGTCTGCGAGTTCATCGCCGAGAACAGGGACCGTTTCGGGGTCGCTCCGATCTGCCGCGTGCTCTCCGAGCACGGGATGCCGATCGCCCCGAGAACGTTTCACGCCTGGGCTACGCGGGCGCCCTCGAAACGGGCCCTGTGGGATGCCACGATCACGCAGATCCTGGCCGGCTGCTACGAGCCCGACGAGCAGGGCCGCCGCAAACCGGAGTCGCTGTACGGGTCGCTGAAGATGTGGGCCCATCTGCAGCGCGAGGGCATCCCGGTGGCCAAGTCCACGGTGGAACGGCTGATGCGTAAAAACGGCTGGCAGGGCGTGCGACGCTGCAAGAAGGTGCGCACCACGATCCCGGACCCGGCCGCGGTGCGGCCACCGGATCTGGTGGACCGCCAGTTCGCCGTGCCCGCTCCCAACCTGCTGCTCGTGGCTGACTTCACCTACGTGAAGTTGGTGACCGGGATCTTCGTCTATGTCGCGTTTGTCATCGACGCTTATGCCGGAGCCATCTTGGGGTGGGAGGCGTCGGCCTCCAAGCACACCCGCTTCGTCGAATCAGCCATCCGTCAGGCCGCCGCACTACGCCGCCGCCAGGGGCATCCGATCGACGGTGCGATCCACCACAGCGATGCCGGGTCGCAATATACGAGCGTGAGATTCGGTGAGACACTGAGTCTTTCGGGGATCCGACCGTCGGTCGGTAGTGTCGGTGACGCCTACGATAACGCGTTGGCCGAGACCACGATCGGGCTCTACAAAAACGAGTGCGTCCGAGCCGACTCCCCGTTCCGCCGCGGCAAGCTCAACACCGTGGGCGACGTCGAGTACATCACCGCCGACTACGTCGCCTGGTACAACCAGCAGCGCCTCATGCACCGCCTCGGACGCATCCCACCCGCCGAAGCCGAGACCCGCTACTATTCCCAACTCGTGACCGACCAATCGGCCGGCTCACAGAACCCCGAGGGTGCATGAAACTCGGGATGGTTCAATCTGCACCCCGACCGGCAATCCGTCATCAACGCGGGCGACCTGCTTGAGCGGCACTTGTGGTCCCCAAGTGGTCCCCAACTAAGCGTCATCTCATCCTGACCTAATCGCGTCACCGCAGATCAGGACACGTCTTCTCTGGTCGGGCTGACAGGATTTGAACCTGCGACCACTTGACCCCCAGTCAAGTGCGCTACCAAACTGCGCCACAGCCCGCGCGCCAGTGGTTCCACCGGCAGCAGGTCGAAAGCCTACCGTAAGCGCTCCACCAATTCGCCAGGCGCCCAGCGTCTGGGCGACCAGCGCCTCGTCATCCAACGTGCTAGCGCATGCGCTATCGGGTTCGAGAATCACCACCTGGTCCGGAAGTGACCGACACCGTCGCGAGAGCCCCGGCGCTCAGCGCCGCCGGGCGCCCCGCTTTTCGCGCACGCGCACGTT
Organism: Mycobacterium paraintracellulare; assembly: GCF_000276825.1. NCBI lineage: Bacteria > Bacillati > Actinomycetota > Actinomycetes > Mycobacteriales > Mycobacteriaceae > Mycobacterium > Mycobacterium paraintracellulare. The sequence goes on from NC_016948.1 coordinate 3,139,360, forward strand.
GATCCGCATCGGCGACCCCTCGAAGCCGAAGGTCTCGCGCAGCCGGCGCTCCAGGAAACGCCGATAGCCCGCCTCGAGGAAGCCGGTGGTGAACAGCACGAACGTCGGGGGCCGGGCGGTGGCCTGGGTGGCGAACAGGATCCGCGGCTGCTTGCCGCCGCGCACCGGTGGCGGGGTGGCCGCCACCACCTCTTTCAGCCAGGAATTCAGCGGGCCGGTGGCGATCCGCGCATCCCACGACGCCAGCGAGGTCTCCATGGCCGGCACCAGCTTTTGCACGGCGCGGCCGGTCTTGGCGGAGATGTTGACGCGCGGCGCCCACCGCAGCTGCACGAGTTCGCGGTCGATCTCGCGCTCCAGCAGCTCGCGCCGGTCCTCGTCGACCAGGTCCCACTTGTTGAACGCCAGCACCAGGGCCCGGCCGGCTTCGATGACCATCGACAGCACCCGCTGGTCCTGTTCGGTCAGCGGGTCCGACGCATCGATCAGCACGATCACCACCTCGGCCGCGTCGATGGCCGAGTGCGTGCGCACCGATGCGTAGAACTCGTGGCCGCTGGCCTGACCGACCTTGCGCCGCAAACCCGCCGTGTCGACGAACCGCCACACCCTGTCGCCCAGCTCGATGAGGGAGTCCACCGGGTCCACCGTCGTCCCCGCGACATCGTGCACCACCGAGCGCTGATCGCCGGCTAGCTTGTTCAGCAGCGAGCTCTTGCCCACGTTGGGTTTACCGACCAGCGCCACGCGCCGCGGGCCACCGGGTTTGGGGCCCACCTCCGACACCGCGGGCAGCGCGGCCAGCACCTCGTCAAGCAGATCGGCCACCCCGCGGCCGTGCATGGCGCTGATCGCGTGCGGCTCACCGAGCCCCAGCGACCACAACATCGCCGCGTCCGCTTCGGCCTTGTCGCTGTCAACCTTGTTGGCGGCCAGGAACACTGGCTTTCCCGACCGCAGGAGGATCCGGGCGGCGGCTTCGTCGGCCGAGGTGGCGCCGACGACGGCGTCGACCACCAGGATCACCGCGTCCGCGGTGCGCATGGCCACCGAGGCCTGCTCGGCCACCAGCTGCTGCAGCCCCTTGGCGTCGGGCTCCCATCCGCCGGTGTCCTGCACGACGAACCGGCGGCCGGTCCACAGCGCGTCGTAGGACACCCGGTCGCGGGTGACGCCCGGGATGTCCTGAACCACCGCTTCGCGACGGCCCAGGATCCGGTTCACCAGCGTGGACTTGCCGACGTTGGGCCGGCCCACCACCGCCACCACGGGCGCCGGGCCGGCCTCCTCCTGTTCGTCGATGCCGAATTCGACGGATTCCCAGTCGCTTTCGTCACTCCATGTGCCGTCCTGGGTCACCGCACCGCCCCGCTTCGCTGGTCGACCAAGTCCCGCAGATGGGTGATCACCTGCGCCTCGGTCATCTTGCTGGTGTCGACGACCACCGCGTCGGGGGCGGCCCGCAGCGGCGACACCGCCCGCGTGGAATCCAGATGGTCGCGACGGCGGACGTCGGCGAGCGCGGCGTCGTAGTCGTCGGCCAGCCCGGCCGCCACGTTCTGGTCGTTGCGCCGACGCGCCCGCGTTTCTGCCGACGCGGTCAAAAAGATCTTCACCGGCGCGTCGGGCAGGACGACGGTGCCGATGTCGCGGCCCTCGACGACGACATCGCCCGGCCCAGCGGCCATCTCGCGCTGCAACTCGACCAGCCGGGCGCGCACCGCGGGCACCGCCGACACCGCCGAGACGGCGCCGGTGACGGCATCCCCCCGAATCTCGGTGGAAACGTCCTCTCCGGCAAGCAAACACCGATCGCCGTCCACCGACAGCTGCGCCGTCGACCCGACCCGGCCGACCGCGTCGACGTCGCCCGGATCGACGCCCGCACGCAACACGGCCAGCGTCACCATCCGGTACATCGCCCCCGTATCGAGGTAGCGGGCCCCTAAAGCGCACGCCAATCCCTTTGACACCGAAGACTTTCCGGTACCCGCCGGGCCGTCGATGGCCACCACTACCCCACTCACAGGCCCACCGCCTTGTAGAGCTGCCCGATCTCGTCGCGGCCCAGCGCCCGGAAGCTGCCCGGGCGCTGCTTGCCGAGCGACACCGGCCCAATGTCGGTGCGCACCAACGCTTCCACCGGGAACCCGGCCGCCGCCAGCAGCCGGCGCACGATGCGATTGCGGCCCTCGTGCAACGTGACCCGCACCAGCGTCTTACCCGGGATCGCGTCCACCACCGCGAACTCGTCGACCCGCGCGGGACCGTCCTCCAACTCGATCCCGGCACGCAGCGCCTTGCCGACACCGCGGGGCACCGACCCGGTCACCGTCGCCAGGTACGTCTTGGGCACCTCGTGGGAGGGATGCATCAACCGGTGCGCGAGTTCACCGTCGTTGGTCAGCAGGATCAGCCCTTCGGTGTCCGCGTCCAAGCGCCCGACGTGAAACAGGTTCTTGTTCCCGCGAACTCGCCGTTCGATCAAATCACCGATACACGGCCGCCCGCGGTCGTCCGACATGGTCGAGTGCACGCCGCGCGGCTTGTTCAGCGCCAGATACACCTGCGAATCGTCGAGGACGATCCGGGCCCCGTCCACACGGATCACCGAGACGTCCGGGTCGACGCGGGTGCCCAATTCGGTCACCACCTGCCCGTCCACCTCGACGCGGCCCTCGATGATCAACTTCTCGGCGGCCCGCCGCGACGCAATTCCGGCCTGGGACAACACCTTTTGCAGCCGGATCCCCTCAGCTTCGACCATCAATCCTGGTCCACGTCGAAGGTCAGCGCCGGGTCGGCCGCCTGGCCGCCGGAAAGTTTGATGAAACGTGGCTCGCTGTCCAGGGATTCGCTGAGATCCTCGATCGTGTCCACGTCGGGCAGCAGCGGCGCGATGTCCGGCAGGTCGGCCAGCGACGTCAGCCCCAGGCGCTCCAAGAAAAGCTCGGTGGTCGCGAACGTCGTCGCGCCGCTGTCGTCGTCCACCCCGGCTTCGGTGATCAGGCCGCGCGCCAGCAGCGTGCGCATCACCGCGTCGACGTTGACGCCGCGCACCGCGCTCACCCGCGCACGCGTCACGGGCTGGCGGTAGGCGACCACGGCCAGCGTCTCCAGCGCGGCCCGGGTGAGCTTGGACCGCGCGCCGTCCAGCAGCAGCTTTTCCACGTACGGCGCGAACCGGGCGCGGGTATACATGCGCCAGCCCTCGCTGTTCTTCCGCAGGTCGATGCCGCTGTCGCGCGCGGTCAGTTCCTCGGCCATCTCCTGCAGCTTGGTGGCGATCCGATACACCGGCTGTTGCGTGGCGGACGCCAGCCCCTCCGCGGTGACCGGGGTGTCCACCACCAGCAGCAGCGCCTCGAGCACCGAGCCGAGTTCCTCGGACTCCATCGGCGCGGCCTCGGCGATGTCCGGGATGCCCACGTCGAGGTCGGAATCCAGGTCGACTTCGGGTTGCGCGGCGTCGCTGGGCTCCGCACCGTTCAGATGCCGTTCCTCCGCATCGCTGCGCTCTGCGTCGTCACCGGCGCCCATCATGATTCGTCCCGCACTTCTACCAAGGCTTCACTGACCGGACGTTCCCCGGTCCACGAAATTTGGAGCACGCCAAGCGGCTCTGACTGGTCGAATGCTACCGCCCGCGACCGATACAGTTCGAGCAGCGCCAGGAACCGCCCGACCACCTCCATCGACGCCTCACAATCGGCGACCAGCTCGGAGAACGTCGCCCACGCCCCGCTGCCCCGCGCCTGAAGGATCGCCAGCAACTTCTTGGCCTGCTCGGGGACGGAGACCTGCACCTCGTGCAGGTGCGCCACCGACACTGTCGGGACGGGCCGCGGGCTGAACGCGATCGCCGCGATCTGGGCGAAGCGGTCGGCGTCGACGCCGATCATCACCTCGGGCAACAGCTCGGTGAACCGGTCCTCCAGCGACACGGCGCGCGGGTAGCTGCGCAGCGCGGTGGCCTCCAGCTCGGCGAACATCTCGGCGACGTGCTTGAACGCGCGGTACTGCAGCAGCCGGGCGAACAACAGGTCGCGCACCTCCAGCAGCGCCAGGTCTTCGTCGTCGTCGACCTGCCCGGCCGGCAGCAGCCGGGCGGCCTTCAGGTCGAGCAGGGTCGCGGCCACCACCAGGAACGCGGTGGTCTCCTCGAGCTCCAGCTGGGGACCGATTTCGCGGGTGTAGGCGATGAAGTCGTCGGTGACCTGGTGCAGTGCCACCTCGGTCACGTCCAGGCGATGGGCGAAGATCAGCTGCAGCAGCAGATCGAACGGCCCCTCGAAATTGGTCAGGCGGACCTGAAAGCCGTTCTGCTGGGGCGCCTCACCATTTGCGGTCGCGTTCACGCGCCGAATCGGTCGATGAATTCGCGGGCCAGCGCGCGATAGGCGATGGCCCCGGTCGATCGCGGGGCCCACGTGGTGATGGGTTCGCCGGCCACGCTGGTCTCCGGGAACCGGACGGTGCGGGTGATGACGGTGTCGAACACCAGGTCGCCGAACCGCTCCACCACCCGGGCCATCACCTCGCGCGAGTTGACCGTGCGCGGGTCGTACCGGGTCAACAGGATCCCGCTGATCTCCAGCTTCGGGTTCAGCCGGTCGCGCACCTTGTCGACGGTGTCGGTGAGCAGCGCCAGACCGCGCAGCGAGAAGTACTCGCACTCGGTGGGAATCACCACCCCGTCCGAACAGGCCAGGCCGTTGACGGTGAGCAGACCCAGCGACGGCTGGCAGTCGATCAGCACGTAGTCGTAGCGATCCAGCACCGGGTGCAGCGCCCGGCCCAGCGTCTGCTCGCGTCCCACCTCGTTGACCAACTGGATCTCGGCGGCCGACAGGTCGATGTTGGACGGCACCAGATCCATGTGCTTGACCCGGGTCTGCAGCAGCACGTCGTCGATCGACACGCGCGGCTCCACCAGCACGTTGTGGATGGTCTTTTCCAGCTCGTAGTGCGGGACGCCCAGGCCGGCGGACAGCGCGCCCTGCGGGTCCATGTCCACCAGCAGCACCCGGCGGCCGTACTCGGCGAGCGCGGCACCCAGATTGATGGTCGACGTGGTTTTCCCGACGCCCCCCTTCTGGTTGCACATGGCGACGACTTTGGCCGGGCCGTGCGAGGTGCGCGGCTGTGGCTCCGGGATCGCCCGTGGCGGCCGCCCGGTCAGGCCGAGCTCGACGCCGTTGTCCGGCTGCTCGGTCATGGCGGGGGTGTCCGGGAGGTGAACATCGACCGAAAGTCTAACGGGTCCGCGCGCCGAAACCCGGCGACCCGCAGGCAATTAACCAGCCAATATGAGCGGAAATCGGTGGTGAAACGCACATCCCGACAGCCTATTCACTCCAGTCACAGCAGCACCAGTTTGGGGGCGATATGCCGGCCGCGAAAAGCTGTCGCCAGCGAGGGCACCGCCGGCGGTCGGCCTATCGTGGCCCCTATGGATCTCAAGCGACGGATACCCCTGCTGCGGTGGTCGGTCTGGCGGATGGCCGTCGGGAATCGCAACATCACCACCACGGGCCAGATCGGCGACGGGCGCGAAGCCGGCGCCGTCGAATACGTGCTGCGCAACGCCCGGGCCGGCGACGTCGACGACGTGCTGACGACCATCGACAAGTTCGCCTACGAGAAGTCGATGTTGATCAACGTCGGCGACGAGAAGGGACTGCTGCTCGACGCCGCGGTGCGGCGCGCCGATCCGGCGCTGGCGCTCGAATTGGGCACCTACTGCGGCTACGGCGCGCTGCGCATCGCCCGGGCCGCGCCGAAGGCCAAGGTGTTCTCGGTCGAACTCGCCGAGGCCAACGCCGCCAACGCCCGCCAGATCTGGGCGCATGCCGGCGTGGCCGACCGTGTGACGTGTGTGGTCGGCACCATCGGCGACGGCGGCCGCACCCTGGATGCGCTGGCCGAACACGGGTTTGCCGCTGGCGCACTCGATTTCGTGTTCCTCGATCACGACAAGGACGCCTACCTCGACGACCTGAAGAGCATCCTGGATCGGGGCTGGCTGCATCCGGGCTCGATCGTGGTCGCCGACAATGTGCGGGTGCCGGGCGCACCGAAGTACCGCGGGTACATGCACCGGCATCAGGGCACGCGGTGGAACACCGTCGAGCACAAGACCCACCTCGAGTACCAATCGTTGGTGTCCGACCTGGTGCTGGAGTCCGAATTCCTGGGCTGAACTGACGCTCGAGCGTCGACTTGTTGTCGACGATTTCGCCGTTTTCGCGCAACAACTCCACGTTCGGCGGGGGACGCAAAGGGAGCGCGCCCGAGCGCGGATTATCGCGCCCGCGGGTGGGCCTCGGCCCACACTTCGCGCAACGCGTGCACGGTCACCATGGTGTAGATCTGCGTCGTCGTCACCGAGGCGTGCCCGAGCAACTCCTGCACGACCCGCACGTCGGCGCCGCCCTCGAGCAGATGCGTGGCGAACGAGTGCCGCAGCATGTGCGGCGACACCCCCGAGGTGATGCCGGAGCGCTCGGCCGCGTCCTGCAGGACCTGCCACGCGCTCTGACGCGACAGTCGCCCGCCGCGGACGTTGAGGAAGATGGCCGGCGTCCCGCGCCCCCGGCGCGCCAGATCCGAACGTCCGCGCACCAGATAGGCGTCCAGCGCGGCCACGGCGGGGCGCCCGATCGGCACCAGCCGCTGCTTAGCGCCCTTGCCGCGCAACAACACTGAGCGGGCCTGCGTGTCGACGTCGTCCACATCGAGGCCGACGGCCTCGGAGATCCGCGCGCCGGTCGAATACAGCAGCTCCAGCAGCGCGCGGTTGCGCAGGGTCAGCGGGCCGTCGGCCGGGCTGTCGCCCCCCGCGCCCTCCAGCAGCGCCAAGACCTGGTCGACGGTCAGGCTCTTGGGCAGCCGGCGGCCGGGCGTGGGCGGGCGGACCGCGCGGGCTACGTCGAGTTCGGCCAGCCCCTCGGCGGCGGCGAAGCGGTGCAGGCCGCGCACCGCAATCAGGGCCCGCGCCGCCGACACCGCCGACAGCGCCGCCGCCCCGGTCTCGGGGTCGCCGCGGCGCAGCGCCACCAGGAACTCGCTGACGTCGTCCTCGCCCACCTTGGCCAGATCGTGAATTCCACGGTCCGACAAGTGTTTTGTGTAGCGGCGCAAATCGCGGCGATACGAGCTCAGGGTGTTCGCCGCGACGCCGCGCTCGATCGTGAGGTGGTCGAGGTAACCCTGGAGTTGGGAATCCAGCGCCACCGTCGTCATGGCCCGGCCTTTCGGGCCGCGAACGCCGTCGGCCGGTCGATCCAGGGACTGTCCACCGGCCGCGGCTGCGCGAACCCCTCGGTGACGGCGTGGGCCGCCAAGATCCCCGCGATGGCAATCGAGTTCACGATGTCGCCGCTGAACACCCGACGGGCGGCCTCCGCGATGGGAACCCAGGTCATCGTCATGTCGGCTTCCTCGTGGTGCGCCTCGGGCCTGCCCACCTCGGTCAGCCCGGTGGCCAGATAAATCCGTACGGATTCGTCGCTGAAGCCCGGCGCGGAGTTGAGGTCGACCAGCACCCGCCAGGTGTCCGCCCGCAGGCCGACCTCCTCGTGGAGTTCGCGGGCGGCCGTCTGCTGCGGCGGCTCCCCCGCGACGTCGAGCAGCCCGGCGGGCAACTCCCAGAGCCGCCGCCCGAACGCGTGCCGGTACTGGTAGACCAGCGGGATGTTGTTGTCGGCGTCCAGCGCCGCGACGGCCACGGCGCCGTAGTGCTCGACGACCTCGCGCACCGCGGTGGTGTCGCCCGGCATCCGCACCCGGTCGCTGCGCAGCGCGAAAATCTTTCCGGTGTACAGCGTTTCGGAGGACGCCGTGGAGAAGACGTGTTCAGCCACGGGACGCGGGCTCAGGTATGGGCCGCGCGGCGCTGTCCCGATGCTGGATGCCGTTGGACGACTGCTCGGGGATTTCCACCGGCAACCGTTCGCCGGCCTTGTATTCGAGGGCCGCCCCGACGAACGCGACGAACAACGGGTGCGGCCGGGTGGGCCGGCTCTTGAGCTCCGGATGAGCCTGCGTGCCGACGATGAAGGGGTGCACGTCCGGCGGGTACTCGACGAACTCGACCAGGTGACCGTCGGGTGAGGTGCCGGAAAACCTGAGGCCGCTTTCCGCGATCTTGTCGCGGTAGGCGTTATTGACCTCGTAGCGGTGCCGGTGGCGTTCGGACACCTCCGTGGCGCCATACGCCTGGGCCACAATCGAATCCGGTTCCAGCACGGCGGGATAGGCGCCCAGCCGCATGGTGCCGCCGAGGTCGGCCTCGCCGGCGACGATGTCGACCTGGTCGGCCATCGTGGAGATGACGGGATCCGGTGTGTCTGGGTCGAATTCGGCCGAGTTGGCCTCGGTCAGGCCGGCCGAGCGGGCGGCCTCGATCACGATGCATTGCAGCCCGAGGCACAGGCCCAGCACCGGCAGGCCCCGGGCGCGCGCGTAGTGGATGGCACCGAGCTTGCCCTCGATGCCGCGGATGCCGAACCCGCCGGGAATCAGCACACCCTGCACGTCGGCCAGCGCCGCCGCCGCACCGGGCCCGGTCTCGCAGTCGTCGGACGCCACCCAGAGCAACTCGACCTTGGCGTGGTGCTTGAAACCGCCGGCGCGCAGCGCCTCGGTGACCGACAGGTAGGCATCGGAGAGTTCAACGTACTTGCCCACCAAGGCGATTCGCACCGTTTCATGCGGCTCATGCACCCGGCGCAGCAGGTCGTCCCATTCGGTCCAGTCGACATCGCGGAACGGCAGGTTGAGCCGGCGCACCACATAGGCGTCGAGTTCTTCGCGGTGCAGCACCTTCGGAATGTCATAGATCGACGGCGCGTCCGGGGTGGAGATGACGCCGTCGATGTCGACGTCGCACATCAGCGCGATCTTGTTCTTCAGCGCCTCGGGAACGTCGCGGTCGCAGCGCAGGATCAGCGCGTCCGGGGTGATACCGATGCTGCGCAGCGCGGCCACGGAGTGCTGCGTGGGTTTGGTCTTGAGTTCACCCGACGGGGCCAGGTAGGGCACCAGCGAGACGTGTAGGAAGAAGACGTTCTCGCGACCCAGGTCGTGGCGCACCTGGCGGGCCGCCTCCAGAAAGGGCTGCGACTCGATGTCACCGACGGTGCCGCCGATTTCGGTGATGACCACGTCGGGGCGGTTGCCCTGCGCGTCGGGCTGGGCCATCGCCATGATGCGCCCTTTGATCTCGTCGGTGATGTGCGGGATCACCTGGACGGTGTCGCCGAGGTACTCTCCGCGGCGTTCCTTGGCGATGACGCTCGAATACACCTGCCCCGTAGTGACATTCGCCGAGCCGGACAGATCGCGATCCAGGAAGCGCTCGTAGTGCCCGACGTCGAGGTCGGTCTCGGCGCCGTCCTCGGTGACGAAGACCTCGCCGTGCTGGAACGGATTCATGGTGCCCGGGTCGACGTTGAGGTACGGATCGAGCTTTTGCATCGTCACGTACAGCCCGCGCGCCGTCAGGAGCTGACCGAGGCTGCTGGCGGTCAATCCCTTACCCAACGAGGATGCGACGCCCCCGCTGACGAAGAGGTGCTTGGTGGCGGTTTGCGGGTGCTTTCGCAACAGGCGACCTCCGTGAAGACGGGCAGGGCTTGAAAAATGTTTCTAGCGAACAACTAGATGGGCCTGCCGACCCACGGAAACCCACCCTAACATCCACGGCGCCGAGCCGCGGTGAACACGCCCGCTACTGAGGCACCGTGATCGACGTCGCCCCGTGACCGGTGCCGTACTGACCCGCGTGACCGCCGCCCAGCAGGTCGTGCAGGCCGAGCACCGCGGTGATGCGTCCCGGCGCGGCGTCCACGTCGTCGACCGTGCTGATCGCGGAGTTCAGGCCGGCGTCGGCGCGGGCCACCGCGACGGCGGCGCCGCCGGTCGCCGAACCGTCGCGCCCGGCGAGCAGCGTGCCCGAGCCGTGCGGGGCCAGCGCGGCGGAGAACCGCGCCACGCTCGCCCCCTGGTTCCCGGCGTCCTGCGGTAGCGCGCCACCGGTGACGACGAGCGCGGCGTTGGCCGCGCCCATGTGATCGCTCGCCTGATAGGTGATGAAGCCGGTGTCGCGCAGCGCCGCCAGCACGGTGTTGCGCTGGGTGTCGTCCACCGGGGGCACCGCGGGGTTGGGGTTGGCCAGCAGGGCGATGCCCATCAGGTCACCCGCCTGCGAACCCTGGTCGACGAGCTTGGTGCTCAGCTGCTGTCCGGCGGGCAGCACCGACGAGTTCACCACCGTCTGCAGCTTCTCCGCCGAGTTGGCCTCGACGAACTCCTGCGTCAACGACACCGTCCCGGTCACCGTCCCGCCAGCCTGACCGATGAACTTCGACACCGCGGCCACGTCGTCGTCCTTGGCGTCCGGGGTGCGGAACACTACCACCGACTTGCCGGCCAGCGCGTCGTGCACGATCCGGCCGGCCAGCTGGGTGTCGAAATTGTTTGCCGCGCTGAGCTTTTCGTTCAACACGTTCTTCTGGTCGTTGAGCCCGCTGATCTGGGCGTTGAGGTCCTTCTTCTCGTCACGCAGGCTGGACAGCAACGTGTCCGACAGGAAGCCGGAACCCAGCACGACGCCCACGGCCAGCGCCAGGAACACGGCGGCCAGCGACAGGGCGTGTTGGCGCAGCGAGATCATCTAGGTGACCCACTTCTGCACCATCAGGCAGAAGTGGTTCCAGTAGTCGGTGACCCAGTGCAGCACCACACCGTCGGTGCGAGACACCCACAGCGCGACGATGACGGCGATCAGCATCGTCAGCGCCAGCAGCGCGATGGCCCCCGCCGAGATGTGGTTGCGGTACAGGGTGGCCACGGCCTTGGCGTCCACCACCTTCTCCCCCACCCGCAGCCGGGTCAGGAACGTGGACGGGTTGCTGTGGGCGCGGGTGCGGTCGAAGAACGTCTCGATGTTGGCGGTGTGGCCGGCGGTCACCAGCAGCGCGGCGCCGTGGTGGTCGGCCAGCAGCAGGGCCAAATCGATCGCCGACCCCGCGGCCGGGAACGTCATCGCGCCGACGCCCAGGTCCTGGATGCGTTCGAGCCCCGGCGCGTGCCCGTCGGCGTCGGCGGGCAGCACGACCTGGGCCCCGCACTTCAGGGCGTCGGTGCTGATCTGGTCGGGGTCGCCAACGATCACCTGCGGGCGATACCCCGCCTTGCGCAACACGTCCGCGCCGCTGCCCACCCCGATCAGCGCCGGCTGATACTCCTTGATGAACGGCTTGAGCGACTTGAGGTCGTCCTCGGCGCTGGGCTCGTCGGCGACGATCACCACGTGCCGGCGGCGCAGGTCGACGTCGACGTCGGGGATGCCGATGCCGTCGATCAGCAGCGGGCTCTCGCTCTTGATGAACTCGATGGTGTTGCCGGCGAACGCCTCCAGATGGGCGGACAGGCCGCTCTTGGCCTCCCGCATCAAATCGGCGATGTCGTGGTCGGTGCGCTCGGTGCCGCGGACCAGCCGCCGGTCGCCGGCGTACACCCCGCCCTCGTGCAGGCGGATCTTGGCGCCGTCTTTGACCTTCTTGAAGACGTCGGGTCCGGCCTCGTCGATCAGCGTGACCCCGTTGTTGACCAGGACCTCGGGCCCCAGGTTGGGGTAGCGGCCCGACACCGACGGCGAGGCGTTGACGACGGCGGCGATGTCGGCCTCCACCAGGGCGTCCGCCGTGATGCGATCCAGATCGAGGATGTCGAGCACGACGATGTCGCCGGGGCAGACCCTGCGCAGCAATCGGTCGATGTTGCGGTCAACGCGGGCAGTGCCGACGAGGCCCGGCCGGGCGGGATTACGGGAAAGCAGGCCTGACATCTTCATGGGGGCGATTCTGTCGGTGATGCGCGGACGACGCGGGGAGGCGCGCCGTAACATTAGCCCCAGAAGTTATCTAGAGTCCCATTAGTAACAGCTCTGTGCCGAACTGGTCTCGAACGTCGACTTGATGCGGCGACACGCCGGGGTTGGCCGCCACAAGTCGACGCTCGCGGAGACAGGGGCCCGAGACAGGGGCGCGGACACAGGGGCGGAGACGGCCGCGGCCGCAACACGGGCCTAGATCTCGTCCTTTTGCGCCGCCTCGAGCAGCTCGCGGGCGTGCGCGCGGCCGCTGTCGGATTCGCCCAGCCCGGCCAGCATCCGCGCCAGCTCGGCGACCCGCTCGTCGCCGCCCAGGCGCCGTACCACGCTGGTCCCCTTGGGCCCCGCGGCGTGCACCACCAGGTGCACGTCGGCGTACGCCGCAACCTGCGGCAGGTGCGTGACCACGATGACCTGGTGGGTGCGCGCCAATCGCGCCAGCCGGCGCCCGATCTGCACCGCCGCGCGGCCGCCCACCCCGGCGTCGACCTCGTCGAACACCATGGTGGTGCCCGCGGCCTCTTTGCGGGACGTGGCCAGCACCACCTCCAGGGCGAGCATCACCCGGGACAGCTCGCCACCGGAGGCGCTCTTGGCCAGCGGCAGCTGGTCCATGCCCCGGTGCGCGGCGAAACCGAACTCGACCTGGTCGACGCCGTCGGCGCCGGCGTGGACGAGCTCGCCCGACGGCAGCCGCAGCGCGGCCGAATCGTCGGGGTCCGACGCGGTGTCCGGCGCGGCATCCAGGGTCACGTCGATGGTGAATTGGGCGTCGGCCATCGCCAGCCCGGACAGCTCGGCGGTGACCTCCTTGGCGAGCCGCTTGGCGGCCTTGCGCCGCGTGGCGCTGAGATCGACCGCGGCCTGGGCCAATTCGCGGCCGAGCTCGTCGACCCGGGCTGCCAGCGCCGCCAAACCCTCCTCGGAGACGTCGAGCTGGGCCAGCCGTTGCCGCGACTCCTGGGCCCACCCGATCACGCCGTCGATGTCCGCGGCGTACTTGCGGGTCAGGGTGCGCAGTTCGGCCTGACGGGCCAGCTTGGATTCCAGGGCGCTGGCGTCGACCGGCAGCTCCTCGAGGAAGCCGCCCAGTTCGCCGGCCGCGTCGACGAGCACGGTCAGCACCTCGCCGATCTGGCCGGCCAGCGCCGTCAGCTTGGCGTCGCCGGTGGATTCCAGTGCGGCCCTTGCCTTTCCCAGGCTGTCGGTGGCACTGAGGCCGTCGGTCTCCTCGGAGGACAGCGCCGCGCGGGCGGTGGCGGCGGCCTCGCGCAGGGTGTCCAGTTCGGAGAGCCGCACGATCTCGGCGACCAGGGCGTCGTCCTCGCCCGGTTGCGGGTCGACGGCGTCGATCTCGTTGAGGGCGAACGTCAGCCGGTCGGCCTCCAGTGCGAGCTCGCGCATGCGGTTGCGGCGGTCGAGCAGGTCGCGCCGCGCCGACAGCCAGGCGTCGCGCAGTTTGCAGTACCGCTCGAGCGCGGGTCCGGCCTTGGCGAAGCGGTCCAGCGCCGCGCACTGCTCCTCGGGCCGGATGAGGCGCAGCTGGTCGTTCTGCCCGTGCAGGGTCAGCAGCCCGGCGGTGAAGTCGCCCAGCGATTTGGCGGGCACGCTGCGGCCGCCGAGGTAGGCCCGCGACGGCCCGTCACGGCTGACCGAGCGCAGCGCGATGACGCTGCCGTCCTCGTCGCGTTCGGCGCCCGACGCGTCGAGCATCTCGTCGAGCCGCACGACCATGGCCTCGTCGAGATCCGTTGTGCTGAACCGCCCTTCGACGAGGGCCCGCTCGGCCCCCGACCGGACCCGGGTGGCGTCGGCGCGGGCGCCGCCGAGCAGATGCAAGCCGGTGACCACCATGGTCTTTCCAGTGCCGGTCTCCCCCGTCAGCACGGTCAGGCCGCGGTCGAACTCGCCGACCGCCGAGCTGATCGCCCCGAGCGACTCGATCCGGATTTCAGTCAGCATTCAGTCAGGATCCCGTGCTGTGCCGTCAGTTTCCGCGCCACCCGGTCACCGGCAGCCGGAACTTGCGCACCAACCGGTCCGTGAACGGGGCGCTGTCCAGCCGGGCCCATTTCACCGCCGTGTCACAACGTTTCACCTCGATGCGGCTGCCGGCCGGGATGAGCATCTCGCGGCGGCCGTCGCAGAACACCAGGGCGTCGTGGCCGTCCGCCTCCACCTCGATCGCGATGGTGGCGTTCGGGCTGGTGACCATGGGGCGACCGAACAGCGCGTGAGCGTTGTTGGGTACCACCAGGATTGCCTCCAGGTCGGGCCAGAGCACCGGGCCGCCCGCGGAGAACGCGTAGGCGGTGGAACCCGTCGGGGTCGACACCAGGACGCCGTCGCAGCCGAAGGCGGACACCGGCCGCCCGTCGATTTCGACCACCACCCCGAGTACGCCGAGCCGGGGGCCCTTTTCCAGGCTGACCTCGTTGAGGGCCCAGCCGTGCGCGGAGACCCGGCCGCCCTGGCGCACGACCACGTCGAGCGTCAGGCGGTTCTCCACCCGGTAGTCCTGTGCGACAACGTGGTCCAGCACCCGGTCGATGGCCTCGGCCTCGGCCTCGGCCAGAAAGCCGATCCGCCCGAGGTTCACGCCCAGCACCGGGATGCCGGCGTTGCGCGCGAGCTCGGCGGCCCGCAGGAACGTCCCGTCGCCGCCGAGTACCAGCACCAGTTCGCAGCCTTCGGCGGCCCGGGGGTCGGCGTCGACGACCTCGATCTCGACGCCCATCGCCCGCATGTCGTCGGGGGCCAGGTGCAACGGTCCCCGGTCGACAGCCTCGGCGGACAGCACCCGAAGCCCGATTCCGTTGTCGCCCAGCGTTTTCTGTACACGGCGGGCCGTCTCGGTGGCTTCTTCGCGGCCGGTGTGGACGACCATCAAGACGGTGCGTTCGGCTGGAGTCACTGCGGCCCGCTTTCCACCGCGTGCCGCACCGCCGCCACCAGGGCGTCGCCGGCGAGCGGACGATCGGCCTGGGCGCGCAGCCGAAGGAAATATTCGACGTTGCCCGACGGCCCCGGCAGCGGGCTCGCGGTGACGTCGACGGTGTGCCAACCCAGCTCGGCGGCGCGGCGCGCGACCGACGTCACGGCGTCGGCGCGCAGGCCGGGGTCGTGCACCACACCGCCCGCGCCGACCTGGCCCTTCCCCACCTCAAACTGTGGCTTCACCATGGGAACGATATCCGCGTTCGGTGCGGCGCATCCAGCCAGCGCCGGCAACACTGTGGCCAACGAGATGAACGACAGGTCGGCCACGACGAGGTCGGCCGGCCCGCCGATCGCCTCGGGCGTCAGGTCACGAACGTTGGTCCGCTCGACGACGACGACCCGCGCATCGCTGCGCAGCGACCACGCCAGCTGGCCGTATCCCACGTCCACGGCCACCACTTCGGCGGCCCCGCGGTCCAGCAGGACTTCGGTGAAGCCGCCCGTCGACGCGCCGGCGTCCAGGCAGCGGCGGCCCGCGACGGAGATCCCGAAGGCGTCCAGCGCGCCGATGAGTTTGTGCGCGCCGCGCGAGACCCAGCCGCGTTCGCCGTCGGTGGCCACGGTCAGGGCGGCGGTGACGGCGACGGCGGTGCCGGGCTTGCGCGCCGGCATCCCGTCGATGCTCACCTTGCCGGCGCCGATCAACTCCGCGGCCTGCTGACGCGACCGGGCCAGGCCGCGCCGCACCAGCTCGGCGTCAACGCGGGCGCGTCGAGACATGCGCGCACTCAGCCCTTCTCCGCCGACTCCAGCGCGGCCAACAGGACGTCGTGGGCCTCGGAGAGCCGGCGCGCGATCTCTTCGAGCTCGTCGAGCGAGGGCGCCTTCTCGGGGTCCTCCTGGTCGCCGGGTCGGGGCAGCCGGGCCAGCAGGGCGTCGATCTCGGCGCGAATCTGATCGGGGTCGATACTCATCGCGTTCCTACGTTAGTCGGTGCGCACCAAAGACCAGCGCTGCAGCGCGGCGCGCGCCCGGTCGTCGCCGGCCTCGATGCGCACGGCGCCAGACCCCGGGGCGCCCCACACCGCGCCGGCGACCGCGCGCACGATCGACAGGCCGTCCCCGTCGTCCGGCCCGTCCCCGCGGACCGTGACCGCCCCGTCCGCGACGTCGACCCGCCAGCCCGGTTGCGGGCCGACCGCGAGGCGCCCGGCGTCGGCGTGCAGCGAGCGCAGATCGTGGCCGATGTAGGTGGGGCGCTGGGCGGGCTTGGCGTACACCGCGTCCCGCGCGGAGTTGACCCCGGTGAGCACCATCAGGCTGGGCAGCTCGGCGGCGTTGGCGCCCTCGATGTCGGTGTCGAGCCGGTCGCCGATCACCAGGGGCGCGCGGAAGTCGCCCCGGGCCGCCGCGTCGCGCAGCAGGGCGGGCGCCGGCTTGCCCGCCACCTGGGGTTCGGCGCCGGTGGCCGCCCGCAGCGCGGCCACCAACGAGCCGTTGCCGGGCAGCAACCCGCGCTCGGTGGGCAGGGTGAGGTCGACGTTGGCCGCCACCCATCGCGCGCCGGCCCGGATCGCCAGCGCCGCCTCGGCGAGCTCGGGCCAGCCGATGGTCAGGGACAGGCCCTGCACGACGGCGGCCGGGTCGTCGTCGTTGCTGCGCACTGGGCGCAGCCCGACGGCGGTGATCTCGCCGGCCAGGGCCTCGGTGCCCACGATCAGCACCGGCGAGTCCGGGGGCAGCTGGTCGGCGAGCAGCCGGGCCGCGCTCTGGGCGCTGGTGGCGACGTCGTCGGCGGTGGCGGTGAAGCCGAGTTCGGTCAGGTGCGCGGCGACCTCGTCGGCGCTGCGGGAGGCGTTGTTGGTGACGAAATACGCGCGACTGCGCACCTCGGCCAGCGCCTCAACGGCGCCCTCGGTGGGCTGGCGGCCGCGAAATGCCGTCCCGTCGAGGTCGATCAGTAGGCAATCGTATTCCTGCGCAAGGCTTTTCACGTCGTCGGTTCCGTCGTGTCAGCCGAGTTCACTGACCCGGTCTTCGGCGTCGGTGACTCCGTCGACGTCGGCGGCGGCCGAACGCAGGAACCATTGCAGCGCATCGTCGGTGCGGTCGAGCGCGAGCAGCGTGTCCGCGTAGGCGTAAAAGAGCCGCGCGGCCGTGGAGCCGGTGCGGCTGGGATCCAGTTGCGGCGTGGACAATACGGTCAGCGCCTGCTCCAGCTGCCCGAGGTCCGCGCGCGCCCCGGCGGCGACGATGCGGAGCTCGTCGGCGTCGTCCCCGGACAGCTCGGCGGCCTCCGGTCCGCGCGCGAGCTCGATGGCGCGCTCCGGACGGCCAAGTCCGCGTTCGCAATCGGCGATCAGCGGGAGCAACGCGGACTTGCTGCCCATGCGGCGTGCGGCGCGGAACTCCGCCAGCGCCTGCGACCAGTCGCCGCAGTGGTAGGCGGCGATGCCGACCGCCTCCCGGATGGTGGCGATGCGGCTGGACCGGGCCCGCGCCGCGCGGGCGTGACGCAACGCCGCCTCCGGGTCCTCGTCGAGCAGCTCGCCCGCGGCGACGAGGTGGCGGGCCACCGCGTCGGCGGTGGCCCGGTCCAGGGTGCTCAGTTCGCGGCGAACGTCGGGTGCCAGCTGCTTGGCTTCCACGCCGGGCGGGATCGGCGGCCCGTCCTGCGGGGCGCGATCGGCCTGGGCGTCGCGGCGCGGGCCGCTCTGCGGCTGAGCCGGCCGCGCACGGCCCGGACCGGACCAGTTGCCGGATGCCGGCCGCGCCCTCCGCTCGCCGCGGTGCCTCTGCCTGTCGTCGACCACGCTGCCGAGAATACGGGCAGCGCCACACCTAACTCGGCAGCCGGTTGCCCAGGAGCGGCGCGATCAGCGCCGGGCAGTAGGTCGCGATCGCCACGATGGTGAACCTGCCGGCCGTCTCGTACGACATGCCGTTGCCCTCGGCCATCTTGGACGTCACCGCGTCGAAGGACCCGCCGGGCTCGAACAGCATCGGGCACACCGACTGTCCCATCGCGGTGGTGCCGGTCGGCTGGCTATAGGCGATCCCGGCGTTCGTCAGCGCCGACAGGAACGCATTGCTGAGCATGTCCGCGCGGATCGGCGCCGACATCGCCCCCGACAGAGCCGCGGCCAGCGCCACCAGGCCCGTGATCACCCCCAGGCTCCGCAGGACGGTCGACCGCACACGCGTCGCGAAAATCACCGTGACAACAGTGGTCCTTTCGGGTCACGCCGACGACACGGTGAGGTAAAGATCTGTGCACGCGCGTGTTTCGCGGAGGCTCCACGGCGCCCGGGCGGTCTAGACTTTTTCGACCCCCGCGACGGTGCGCTTGCCGCGGCGCAGCACCAGCCACCGGCCGTGCAGGAAGTCCGCCGGCTGCGGGGCCCACTCCTCGCTTTCGATGCGGACGTTGTTGACCGAGACGCCGCCCTCGCCGATGGTGCGCCGCGCGGCCTTGCGGCTCTCGGACAGCCCGCTGGCCACCAGCAGGTCGACGATCCCGTCGGGGCCACCGGGTTTGAGCTCGGCGACCGACGTCTCGCGCAGCGCCGCGGACAGCGTGGCCTCGTCCAGCCGGCCCAGCTCGCCCTGCCCGAAGAGCGCCCGGCTGGCGTGCTCGACGGCCTCGGTGGCCGCCTCGCCGTGCACCAGCACGGTCAGTTCGCGCGCCAGCCGCCGCTGCGCGGCGCGTTGTTGGGGGCGCTCGGCCGTGGCCTGCTCCAGCTCGCCCAGCTCGTCGGCCGACAGGAAGGTGAACCAGCGCAAGTAGCGGATCACGTCGGCGTCGGCGGTGTTGAAGAAGTACTGGTACCAGGCATACGGGGTGGTCAGCGCGGGGTCCAGCCACAGGCTGCCGCCACCGGTGGACTTGCCGAACTTGGTGCCGTCGGCGGCGGTCACCAGGGGCACGGTCAGCGCGTGGACCGAGGCGCCGAGCTGCTGGCGGACCAGCCGGACCCCGGCGATGATGTTGCCCCACTGGTCGGAGCCGCCGATCTGCAGGCGACAGCCGTAGCGGCGGTGCAGTTCGACGTAGTCGTTGGCCTGAAGGAGCATGTAGCTGAATTCGGTGTAGGAGATGCCGTCGCCGTCCAGGCGGCGCCGCACGGTGTCGCGGTCCAGCATGACGTTGACCGAGAAGTGCTTGCCGATGTCGCGCAGGAACTCGATCGCCGACAGCGGGCGCGTCCAGTCCAGGTTGTTGACGACGACGGCGCCGGTCGGTGAATCGTCGAAGTCGACGAAGCGTTGCAACTGTCCGCCGATCCGTTCGGTCCACTCGGCGACGGTGTCGGCCTCGTTGAGGGTGCGCTCACCAACGTCGCGGGGGTCGCCGATCATCCCGGTGGCGCCGCCGGCGAGCACGATGGGGCGGTGGCCGGCGCGCTGGAAGCGGCGCAGTGCCAGCAGGGGCACCAGGTGGCCGGCGTGCAGGCTCGGCGCGGTGGGGTCGAAGCCGGCGTACACCGTCATCGGCCCGCGCCGGGCTTCGGCCGCCAGCGCATCGAGGTCGGTGGACTGCGCGATCAGGCCGCGCCAGCCCAGCTCGTCGAGGATCATGGTGTACGAGTCTTCCAGAGCGCCGACGGCGGGCGTCGACTTGTGGCGCGGATTCGGGGCGCTTCCCCCAGCGACCCGACGTTCGCCGCGGGTTAGTCGCTGGCACCCGGGGCCGGCGCGCGCGGGCTGCGGCGATACGCCGACACCTCCGGGCGCCCGGGAAGCCACAACCGCCAGGGCCGGTCGGCGGCCTGGCTGACACCGACCCGCGGGCCGGACATCGAGCTCAGCGGTTCGTGCAGCTCGAGCGTCACCGGGCTGTTGCCGTCGAACAGGTCGATTCCGTTGTCGTCCATGGTGATTCCCATGGCAGCGCACAGGTTCCCCGGCCCGCGCGCCAGCGCGGCGGTGTGCACCAGCTCGCCGCGGCGGGCCCGGGCGGCGTCGGTGCCGTCCTCGATCGCGGCCGCCCGCAGCAACACCGCGGCCGCGGTGCCGTCGGGACCGCACGAGACGTTCGCGCAGACATGGATGCCGTGGCTGCGGTAGGTGTAGAGCCGCCCCGGCGGCCCGAACATCACGAAATTGCGGGCGCGCAGGCCCTTGTAAGAGTGCGCCGCGGCGTCCGGCCACGGACCGTCGGGCACTCCCCCGTAGGCCTCGACCTCGACGACTATCCCGCTCACACCCCGCGCGGTGAGGGTGGCGCCCAGTAACCGGCGCGCGGCCTCGACCGGGTCGACCAACAGCTGCGCCGCCGCCGTGCTTGCGCGAGATCGTCGTCCAGCCTCGACCAATTGAAGATCCTGAATCCTCTTTTCAGTAACCCAACGAACCTACCGGCGGCCCGAACATGGCAGTATCCCGGTGTCCGGGACCCGAAGGAGGCCGACATGCACGCGATAGACCCGGCCGCCACGGCGTGGCTGCTGGCCAGCACCGCGCTGGTCTTGCTGATGACGCCCGGCCTGGCGATCTTCTACGGCGGCATGGTCCGCACCACCGGGGTGCTCAACATGATGATGATGAGCTTCATCTCCATCCCGCTGGTGACCGTGGCGTGGCTGCTGATCGGCTACACCCTCGCGTTCTCCGAAGACGGGGCCAGCGGGTTCGTCGGCAACCTCAGGCATTTCGGGATGCTCGGCATCACCCCCGACACGGTGCACGGCACGGCGGTGCCCGAGTTGCTGTATGCCACGTTCCAATTGACGTTCGCGATCATCACGGCCGCGCTGGTCAGTGGCGCGATCGCCGACCGCGCGAAGTTCGCCGCCTGGATGGTTTTCGTCCCGGTCTGGACGATCGCCGTGTATTCGATTGTCGCCCACTGGGTCTGGGGGCCGGGCGGCTGGCTGGCCAAGTTGGGCGTCCTCGACTATGCGGGCGGGCTGGTCGTCGAGATCGTCTCGGGTTCCTCCGCGCTGGCGCTGGCGCTGGTGCTCGGGCCGCGCATCGGTTTCAAGAAGGACGCCATGCGGCCGCACAACCTGCCGCTGCTGTTCGTCGGTGTCGGGCTGCTGTGGTTCGGCTGGTTCGGGTTCAACGCCGGCTCCGCCCTGGCCGCCAACGGAACCGCCGCGGCCATCTTCCTCAACACCTTGGTCGCGGGATGTCTGGGCATGCTGGGTTGGCTTGCGGTCGAACAGATTCGCGACGGCAGGCCCACCACGTTCGGTGCGGCGTCGGGCGTGGTCGCCGGCCTGGTGGCCATCACCCCATCGTGCGGGACCGTCAACACCCTCGGCGCGACGATCGTCGGCCTGGCGGCGGGTGTCGTGTGCTCGTTCGCGGTGGGCGCGAAGTTGCGCTTCAACTATGACGATTCGCTCGACGTGGTGGGCGTGCACTTCGTCGGCGGCGTGGTCGGTGTGTTCCTGATCGGGCTGCTCGCCACGGCGGTCATGACGGCGGGCCCGCGCGGCCTGTTCTACGGCGGCGGCGTCGGCCAGCTGGGCAAGCAGACGCTGGCGATCGCGGTCGTCGCGTTCTACGCGTTCACCGTGTCGTTCGTGCTCGCCAAGGTGATCGATCGGGTGGTGGGTTTCCGGCTCAGTACCGAAGACGAAACCACCGGCGCCGACCTCACCCAGCACGCCGAAACCGCCTACGCCGAAGGCGTGCACGGGCACCTGCCGCAGCGACGCCCGGCGATCGGCGAGCGCTTCAACTAGGCCCGCCCGGGGCTGCGAAGGCCCGGATGCTGCGACCCCTTGACAGCGCGGCCACGCGCGACGAATATTCATCACATGATGAGTTCATCCCGTGATGAATTAATCCCGGACCGGGCCGAGCCGGCGGTAGAGATCGATCACCTGCGCGTGATCCGCGGTAAACGCCCGGCCCTGCACGACTTCTCCGTGCAGATCGCGGCGGGCAGCATCACCGGCCTGCTCGGCCCGTCCGGCTGCGGCAAGACCACGCTGATCCGATGCATCGTCGGCACCCAGATCGTGACCTCGGGCCGCGTCTTCGTGCTCGGCAAGCCTGCCGGCAGCGCCGAACTGCGCCGTCGCGTCGGCTACCTGCCGCAGGACCCGACCATCTACAACGACCTTCGCATCATCGACAACGTTCGCTACTTCGCCACGCTGTACGGGTTCGACGGCCGGGCCGCCGACGCCGCCATCGAACGAGTCGGGCTCAGCGATCACCGAACGGCCTTGTGCGGCAACCTGTCCGGTGGCCAACGCACCCGGGTGTCGCTGGCCTGCGCGCTGGTCTGCCAGCCCGATCTGCTGGTGCTCGACGAGCCCACCGTGGGACTCGATCCGGTGCTGCGCGCGGACCTGTGGGACCAGTTCGCCGAATTGGCCCGCGCGGGGACCACATTGCTGGTTTCCAGCCACGTCATGGACGAGGCCGACCACTGCGGGGACCTGCTGCTGATGCGCGAAGGCCGGCTGGTCGCCCACACCACCCCGTCCCAACTGCGAGAGGACACCGGATGCACGTCACTGGAGGACGCGTTTCTGTCCATCATCAAGCGCAGCACCATGCGCGAAGCCGGTTAGGGCTCAACGGGTATACGGCGACCACGACGCGGATCCTGCGCCAGTTGGCCGCCGATCACCGCAGCGTCGCGATGATCCTGTTGGTGCCGGTCCTGGTGATCACCCTGATGTACTTCATGTTCGAAAACGCCCCGCACCGCCCGGGCGGCCCGACCCCGTTCAACAACGCCTGCCTGATCCTGCTCGGCCTGTTCCCGCTGTTCGTGATGTTCATCATCACGGCGATCACCATGCAACGCGAACGGGCCTCGGGAACGCTGGAGCGCATCCTGACCACTCCGCTGCGCCGGCTCGACCTGCTGATCGCCTACGGCACCGCCTTCTCGACGGCCGCTGCGGCGCAAGCCGTTCTGGCGTGCATCGTGTCGTTCTGGCTGCTCGGCTTCGACACGGCGGGCAGCCCGTTGTGGGTGTTCGTGATCGCGATCGTCAACGCCGTGCTGGGAGTCGGCCTGGGCCTGTTGTGTAGTGCGTTCGCGCGCACCGAGTTTCAGGCCGTGCAGTTCATCCCGCTGGTGATGGTGCCGCAGCTGCTGCTGGCCGGCATCATCGTGCCGCGGGCGGTGATGCCACACTGGCTGCAATGGATCAGCAATGTGCTGCCGGCCAGCTACGCGCTCGAGGCCCTGCAACAGGTGGGTGCGCACCCGGAGCTGACCTTCATCGCGGTGCGCGACATCATCGTGGTCTTGGCCTTCGCCCTGGCGGCGCTGTGCCTGGCGGCGGCGACGCTGCGGCGACGGACCGGCTAGTGGCGATCGCAAGCGCGGCGCAGCCGGGCGCAGCGGGTCGCCACCATGAGATAGTGGCGATCGCAAGCGCGGCGCAGCCGGGCGCAGCGGGTCGCCACCATGAGATAGTGGCGATCGCAAGCGCGGCGCAGCCGGGCGCAGCGGGTCGCCACCATGAGATAGTGGCGATCGCAAGCGCGGCGCAGCCGGGCGCAGCGGGTCGCCACCATGAGATAGTGGCGATCGCAAGCGCGACGCAGCCGGGCGCAGCGGGTCGCCACCATGAGATTGTGGCGAGCGACCAGTGACGACTACCAACACCGGCCGCCGGCGACGGGGCCGGCCCTCCGGGAACTCCGATACCCGGGAGCGGATACTGGCTAGCGCCCGGGAATTGTTCGCGCGCAACGGTATTCGTAACACGTCGATACGTGCGGTGGCCGCGTCGGCGGGGGTGGATTCGGCGTTGGTGCACCATTACTTCGGCACCAAGGAGCAGCTGTTCGCCGCGGCCGTCCACATCCCGGTCGATCCGATGGACGTCATCGGCCCGCTGCGCGAGGTGCCCGTCGAGGAGCTCGGCTACCAGATTCCGTCGATGTTGTTGCCGCTGTGGGATTCCGAGATCGGCGCGGCGTTCATCGCGACGCTGCGCTCGATCCTGGCGGGGTCGGAGATCAACCTGTTTCGCGCGTTCATTCAGGACGTGATCGCCGTCGAAGTCGGTGCCCGCGTGGACGATCCACCGGGAAGTGGAATTATTCGCATCCAATTCGTGGCGTCGCAACTGGTGGGTGTGGTGATGGCGCGCTACATCCTGCAACTGGAGCCGTTCGCGTCGCTGCCGGCCGAGCAGGTCGCGCGAATCATCGCGCCCAACCTGCAGCGCTACCTCACTGGGGATCTGCCGGAGGGCCTTGCGCCATGAGCCGGGCGTGCTCGTCGTCGTCGACGTCGCGGGCCTCGTCGATCAGCAGCACCGGGATGCCGTCCTCGATCCGGTAGGCGCGGCGCAACCGGGGGTTGTAGAGCACTTCCCCACCGCCCGTTCGGGATACCAACACCAGTGGGCCGCGGTCGGCCGGGCACACCAGGATGTTCAGCAGCGCGTCGTCGATCATGACCGGGCCCCGCTCAGCTCGGAACGCACCCCGGGAGTCAGCCGGCGGTAGTGTTCGGTCTCCGCATCGAAATACCAGACGTGCCGTCCCGCCTTGGGAATCCCGGCGGCCCGCAGCGCACTGACGGTCGGGCGGTAGGTCGCGCTCAGCGTCATCTCCGGGACCACGCAGACGATGTCGGGCCCGAGCCCGATCGGGATCTTGGCGAAGGCCTCGGTCAGGTCGGCCGCCGTGATGGAGGCGCCCGGCAACAGCGTCACCGCCGACACCGCCACCTCGTGGTCGCGCACGGGCACGTTGTAGGTCACCGCGAGGTCGACGCCGTTGATGCAACCCAGCGCGTCGGTGACCGGCTCGGCGTAGACCAGCCCCCGCGGGGTCCGCACCACCGAGCCGCGCCGGCCCGCCAGCCAGTAGTCGCCGTCGTCGTCGCGGTAGAAGAGGTACTCGGTCGAGATCCAGGTGTCGCCGGCGGCGAACACCCCGCGCTTGACGGAGGCGCTCGGATCGATCGGGCCGTTGGACGCGGCGAGCAGAACCCCGACCTGTTTGGGTTCGGCGATCTGCACGAAGCCCCGCTCGTTTTCCAGGATCAGGTCGTGTTCGGTGTCGTAGGCGCCCAACTCGATGCGCCCGGCACCCGGCAGCGGGCGGCCCTTGCTGCCGATTTTGGCGCCGGACACGTTGGCCAGCACCGCCTGACCGTCGGTGGTGGCGAAGAACTCGACGACGTGAGCGGGCGCGAACGCCTCGACGACACGCCCCCACAGCCCGGTCGGCATGCCGGAGCCGATGAACAGGCGCACCGGGTGGTTGCCGTGCAGGACGAAGGGCGGATCGGCCGGGTTGTCGAGGATCTCGCCGAGCATGGCCCAGGTGTAGGACACCACGGTGACGCCGTACTGGCGCACCTCCTGGATGAATCGGGTCCGGTCCAGGCCGCGCGACAGCGCGATGCGGGTGCCGCCGACCACCGCGCCGCCCAGGCTGACCAGCAGCGCGGACTCGTGGTGCAGCGGTGTCAGGCAGTACACGGTGTCGCGGCGGTCGAGGGCGGCCGTCGAGGCCGTACCGAACGCCGAGACCGCCCAGCGGTAGTTGGTGATCTGCTTGGCCACCAGCTCGCCGCCGGCCGAGCTGAACGCGATGAACGCCAGGTCCCGGGCCAGCCCCGGGTTGGGCCGATACCAGCCGGGCAGCTCGACGGCGTCCGGGTCGATCTGTTCCATGTCGATGACCTGGGGCTGCTCGTCGGAGTCCTCGGGCAGGTGCAGGTCCCGCGTCTCGCCGCCGCCGAGCACCAGCACCTGCCGCAGCAGTTGCCCGTCCGACTCCAGCACCGCGTCGAGGTTAGTGGGGTCGGTGAGGATCTCGGTCACTCCCCCGAGCCGCACCGAGGCGGCCAGGTCGGCGTCGGGCCGCATCACCACCGCGATGGCGCCCAGGCGGGACAGCGCGGCGATGGCCACCAGCGCGCTGGGCCGGGTCTCCATCAGCACGCCGACCCGGTCGCCCTGGCGCACCCCGACCTCGATGAGGCCGCGGACGACGTTGTTGATGCGCCGGTTCACCGCCTCGTAGGTATGCACCCGCCCGTCGAACAACAGGAATTCGCCCTGCGGGGCGTCGTGCGCCTGCTCCTCGATGATGCGGCCCAGCGAGATCCTGGTGTGGTCGTTGATCTGCCCCAGCCGGACCAGTCGTGGCAGCGTGCGGGCCGTTTCGACGGCCAGGGTGCGCACGGATTTGTTGGCCGCGACGACGGTGTTGGCCGCGCCGCGGACCATGCCCAGCGCCGCCTCGGAGGCCTCCCCGATGCCGTGCGCGAGCCGGGAGCTCAGCGCCACGCCGCTGTCGGTGTGCTCGGCGGGCTGGTCGGCCATCGGCGCGATGCTGGTGGGCTTATCGCCGCCGGCGGACAGCCATCGCACCCATTCCGCGACGGTCGGCCAGCTTTGTTGGGCCGCCTTGGACCCGACGACCAGGCCGAAATGGCCCGTGCGGATGGTGGATTCGTAGACGTCGGCGTCCGGTGCCGCGCGCCGGATGCCGCGCACCGAGGCCGGCTGGCCGATGTCGTCGACCTCGCCGACGAAGGCCAGCACCGGGCAGGTGATGTCGGTCAGGGTGACCATCTGTCCGTTGACGGCGAAACCCCCGGTCATCATCCGGTTGTGGGCGATGAACTGCTTGAGCAGCTCGGAGATCGCGGGACCGGACCACGCGATCCAGCCTTCGCGTTCGAGGAAGCGCCGCTGCTGCTCGCGCGGCAGCAGCGCCTCGCGGTCGTGCAGCTGGCGGACGAAGTCGACCCGCGCCTTGGCGGTCTTGAGGGGGTCGAGCATCTGGAAGCCGGTGCGCGCCATCCAGCTGGGGATGGCCAGCCGGCTGAAGACGTGGTCGGCCATGAAGTTGGCGGCGGGCGCGGCGAAGTTTGCCGGGATGCCCATCGGCAAGGCGGCCAGGGTGTCGACCGGGGAGCCGAAGGTGACGATGCTGGCCAGGCTCTTCGAACGCCGGTAGGCGGCGACCTGGTAACACCACATGCCGCCCTGCGAATAGCCGACCAGATGGATGTCGCTGCCCGTGGTGTCCCGGACCGTGTCGATGGCCTGACTGAGCGCGACGATGTGATCGGCCAGCGTGCGGCGCATGCCGCCTTCGACCTTGTCGGGTTCGCCGAAGTCGATGACCCAGGGATCGAGCCCCCGGCTGTGCAGGATCCCCACCGCGCCTTCGTCGCGGGTGACGTCCCACATGTCGGCGGACATCATCATCGGATGCACCATCAGCACCGGCGGCCCGACGGGCGATTGGCCGGGCCGACTGTCCGGCGGGAAGTACCGCCGGAGCTTGTACATCGGCACGCTCTCGACGATCTGGGACGGCGACGGCACCGTGCCGGTTTCCAAGCCCCCCAGTCGCAAGACTTCCAGCCCGTTCTGCGCGGTAGCGATCAGCCGCGCGACCGGTCGTGTGACCATCGAAAGATTGACATCCACTGCTGCTCCCTGAGTCTTGACAGCTTGGACATCATGGCACATCTGGGCAGCTAGAAGGGCGGTGGTTACACCGATCCGGCGGCGGCGGGCGCCGTGCGAACAGACCCGGGCTCCGCTGGGAAGGCGGTGGCTCGCCGTCGGCTTCGGCCGACGACTCGGCGTGTGCCGCGGCGGTAGGTCGTTAGCCACCGGCGCCCCGCCTGGTGGCTCGCTGTGAATCACCTGCGCGCCAGTTTGTGCGGCAGGGCACGGGGTACGCAGTCGATGCGCTTCGGTCACGACGCGTCGTCGCGACCGTTTCGGTTGAAATCCACAGCTGGGCGCTATGAGACCGCCGGACCGCGTTCCTTCCAGCCCGAAGGAGAGGTCACTGCATGACGCGATGGACGTACTCGGCCGGCACGGTCACGGCACACCCCAGCGCAGTGCCGCTGCGCCCCCCACGACTCACCCAGGAAACCAGCCCGGGCCGGTGATCCGGCACGACGCAAGCGCAGAAGGGACTTCACATGTTGTTGCTCGGCAGCGGCGGACGGCGCAAAGGCCGCACCGCCGGAAGTGACGGACTGGGCGAGGTCTCGCACCTGGCCGAGCGGGCGCTGTACGACGTCGCACACGGTCGTTTCGAACGCTCGCTGTCCGGGCTGACCGCCGTTGCGGCGCTCGTCACGACGGCCGAAATCTACTTCGAGCACTACAAGGCGAGCTTCGGCAACAAGTGGATGTGGAGCCCGATCGTGGTGACGCCGCCGGTGGTCGTCGCCGGCGTCGGGGGCGTGTTCTCGCGGCGCTGGGCCAAGCTGTGGCTCCCGATCACCGCCGGCATCTACACGGCCAACGGTCTGATGGGCGAATACCTGCACGCGCGCGGCGTCGCCCGCAAGCCGGGCGGATGGAAGCACGCGTCCTACAACGTGCCCATGGGCCCGCCGATCGCGGCGCCGGGATTGATGTGCATGGTCGGCGGAATGGGGCTGCTGGCGTCGATCCTGCGCCGCGAACGGTTCCGGGGTTAGGCATCGGGATCACTGAGATGGCTGACACCTCACGCCCCGACCACCTGCCCAACCTGCGCCCCCACGGCAAGCCGCCGCACCCGTCCTGGCTGCCCAAGCAGCGCCGCGGCACCACACCCCAGATGATCGGGCGCTACCCCGATTTCGACGTGCTGGAAACCGCCGGCACCTGGGACGAGGCCACCAGGAAAGTCGTGCTGGCCCGGCTCGAACCTCCCGGCCCCCTGCGGTTTTTCACCGCAGAGGAGGAGCCGTGCCTGCGCGCGTTCTGCGACACGGTGCTCGCGCAGGACGCCGAGCCGCGCGTCCCGGCGGCCGAATCGGTCGACTCCAAGCTCGCCGACGGGCGCCTCGACGGCTACCAGTACGCGGACATGCCCGACGACCGCGACACGTGGCGGTTGGTGCTGCGCGGGCTCGACGAGACCGCCGCCAGATACGGCGCATCCTCCTTCGCCGCCGCCGGGACCGAAACCCGCGAACAGATCGTCGGGCAGTTCTCGCAGGGCGAGCTGGAGGGCGGCGCCTGGGAGAACCTGAACGTCAAGCGCGCCTGGTCGGTGTGCATGCGAATGACGCTGTCCGGCTTCTACTCCCACCCGTGGGCCTGGAACGAGATCGGGTTCGGCGGCCCCGCCTACCCGCGCGGATTCATGCGCCTGGGCGGCGCCACCGGGCCCGACGCCGCGCGCGAACCGTACGAGATGCCCGGCGCCACCGACGAAGACCCCGTGCAGGTCGTGCAGAACGGTGAGTTGTGATGGGCGACTTCTGGCGGGGCCTGCTCAAGGGGGCCGTCGGCCCGAAGGACAACGAGTCGCGGTTCCTGCTCGACGTGCACTCGCGCGACCTGCCCGGCGAAAAGACCATGCGCCGCTACCGCGACGACGACGAGGTCGACCTGGTGGTCGTCGGGGCCGGCGCCGGCGGCTCGGTGCTGGCGCAGCGGCTGGCGCGCGCCGGCTGGCGGGTCGTGATCCTCGAGGCCGGCCCTTTCTGGCACCCCGACGAGGACTGGGTGTCCGACGAGGCCGGCTCCCACGCGCTGTACTGGACCCAGAAGCGCATCATCGGCGGTGACGACCCAATTGAGCTGGGCAAGAACAACTCCGGGCGCGGGGTGGGCGGCTCCATGGTGCACTACGCCGGCTACACCCCGCGGTTCCACCCCAGCGATTTCGCGACCCGCACCCTCGACGGGGTGGGCGCCGACTGGCCCCTGCGCTACGAGGACATCCGACCCCACTACGAGCAGGTCGAGCTCGAGTTGCCGGTGGCCGGCCAGAATTGGCCGTGGGGCGACCCGCATCGCTATCCCTTTGCCCCGCATCCCATTTCGGGGGCGGCAGCCAAAATCTGGCGGGGCGCGCTCAAGCTCGGTATTGAGATGCGGGTGGGGCCTGTGGGCATCGTCAACGGCACGTTCGGCAACCGCCCGCACTGCATCTACCGCGGCTACTGCCTGCAGGGCTGCAAGGTCAACGCCAAGGCCAGCCCGTACGTCACGCACCTTCCCGACGCGCTGGCCCACGACGTGGAGATCCGCGCCAACTGCATGGCCTCGCGCGTCGAACTCGACGAGACGGGCGCGGCGCGGGGTGTGGTCTACTACGACGAGGTGGGCGGCAAAGAACGGTTGCAGCGCGCCAAAGTTGTTGCCGTAGCTGGGTATTCGATCGAAACACCGCGCCTGTTGTTGAACTCGGTGAGCGAGCGCTTTCCGAACGGGTTGGGCAACAACGACGATCAGGTCGGGCGCTACGTGATGGTGCAGGGCGCCACCCAGTCCGCGGGCCGCTGGTCCGAGGAGGTCCGGATGTACAAGGCGCCTCCCCCGGAGGTGACCTCCGAACAGTTCTACGAGACCGACCTCTCTCGCGGGTTCGCCCGCGGGTTCTCCATCCAGACGGTGTCGCCCATGCCCATCGGCTGGGCCGAACACGTGATGGCGGACGGGCACTGGGGCCGCGCCCTGCGCGAGTACATGCGCGACTACAACCACTGGGCGACCGTCGGCGTGCTCAACGAGTTGTTACCGCTGCCGGACAATCGGGTGACGCTGGCCGAAGAGAAGGACCCGTACGGCATCCCGGTCGCCCGGTTCGACTACACGCTCTGCGACAACGACAAGGCCAACATGGCCTACTCCACCAAGGTGATCGGCGACATCCTGCACGCCGCCGACGCCCAGGACGTGCTGACCATCGAGCGCTTCGCCCACCTGATCGGCGGCGCCCGCATGGGCACCGGGCCACAGAATTCGGTGGTCGACTCCGATCACCGGGTCTGGGGCATGCCGAACCTGTTTCTCGCCGACGGCTCGGTGTGCCCCACCCAGGGTTCCGCCAATCCCGCGCTGACGATCATGGCGTTGGCCTCGCGGCTCGCCGAACGAATGGCCACCGGAAAGATCGATACCGGCGTGGGGCGGGGGTCGAAGGCTGGAGCCCGTGGCTGACCTGAAGATCGACACCGCGACCACCTTCGCCCCCCGCGTGCTGCGCGAGTACGCGCTGCTCGCAGACGGCGAGCGGGGCGCGCTGATCGGACCGCAGGGCGACGTGGCGTGGATGTGCGCGCCGCACTGGGATTCCGACGCCGTCTTCTCCAATCTCATTGGCGGCGGCGGGGTTTACGCCGTCACCCCGACCGACGTGCGGCACGTCTGGGGCGGCTACTACGAACCGGGCAGCCTGATCTGGCGCAACCGGTGGACCACCCGCGACGGCATCGTGGAATGCCGTGACGCGCTGGCCTTTCCGGGCGACCCGGACCGGGCGGTGCTGCTGCGGCGGCTCACCGGCTGCCGCGGGACGGCGCGGGTGCGGGTGCTGCTGGCGCCGAGTGCGGGATTCGGCCGGCACGGCCCCGGCAAGGCGACCGTTCATGACCGGGTGTGGAGCGCCCGCTCGGGGCCGCTGCGCTGGCGCTGGCAGGCCGGTTGCGACGCGCGCCCCGTCCGGGCCGCCCAGGAGAAGGGCGAGTTGCTCACCTGTGAGATCACACTCGAGGAGGGCCAGCACCACGACCTGGTGCTCGAACTGTCGGAACACGCACTGCCCGACCAGCCCCCGGACCCCGACCTGGCCTGGGAGGCCACCCCCGCGGCCTGGCAGCGCAGTGTGCCCGAGCTGAGCTGCACCATCGCTCCCCGCGACGGGCGCAGCTCCTACGCCGTGCTGCGGGGACTGACCAGCAGCGGCGGCGGCATGGTCGCCGCCGCCACCATGAGCCTGCCCGAACGCGCGCACTCCAACCAGAATTACGACTACCGCTATTCCTGGATCCGCGACCAGGT
Source organism: Mycobacterium paraintracellulare (assembly GCF_000276825.1). NCBI lineage: Bacteria > Bacillati > Actinomycetota > Actinomycetes > Mycobacteriales > Mycobacteriaceae > Mycobacterium > Mycobacterium paraintracellulare. The sequence goes on from NC_016948.1 coordinate 3,170,899, forward strand.
GTACGCGGGCATGGCCGCCGCCGCCGTCGGCACGACCGAGCTGCTCGACCGGGCGGTGGAGTTCATCAGCGCCCGGCTGCTCGAGGACGGCCCGAACCTCAAGCCCGCCTACACCATCACCGGCGGCGCCGTGCCCGGGGAGGAAACGCTCGACCTGCCCGGCTATCCCGGCGGCGCCGACAAGATCGGCAACTGGGTCAATCAGCAATTCCAGCTGGATGCCTTCGGCGAGGCACTCCAGCTGCTGGCCAAGGCGGGCGCCGCCGACCGACTCGATGCCGACGGCTGGCGCGCGGCGCAGACCGCGATCAAGGCCATCGAAAAGCGTTGGCGCGAACCGGATGCGGGCGTCTGGGAGATCGACAACGAGCGCTGGACGCAGTCACGTCTGGCCTGCGTGGGGGGGTTACGCGCCGTCGCGAAACTGGCCGGCGCCGGACCCGAGGTGGCTGCGTGCGCTCCGCTGGCCGACGCGATCCTCGCCGAGACCGCATCGGAAAGCCTGCACCCGCACGGGTATTGGCAACGCAGCCCCGGGCAGAAGGGGGTCGACGCATCGCTGCTGCTGCCGCCGGTGCGCGGGGCCGTGCCCGCCGACGACCCGCGGACCATCGCCACGCTGGACGCCGTTCGCCGGGAACTCGCCGACGACGGGTTCGTCTACCGCTTCCGGCACGACGAACGCGACCTCGGCGACGCCGAGGGAGCGTTCCTGCTCTGCGGGTTCATGATGGCGCTGGCCGAACACCAACAGGGCCATGCCCATTGCGCGATGCGGTGGTTCGAGCGCAACCGCACCGCCTGCGGGCCGCCGGGCCTGTTCTGCGAGGAATACGACGTGCAGCAGCGCCAGCTCCGCGGCAACCTCCCACAGGCATTCGCGCACGCGCTGATGCTGGAATGCACCGCCACCCTCACCGACGACGCCGCCCACCATGACTGATCGGGTGCCCGACACCGAGCGAAAGGGATTGCGATGACTCAGACAGTGGTGATCACGGGAGCCAGCGCCGGCATCGGGCGCGCCACCGCGAAGGAGTTCGGGCAGCGCGGCGCGAACGTCGCCCTGCTCGCCCGCGGCGCCGCCGGGCTGGAAGGCGCGGCCCGTGACGTCGAGAACGGCGGCGGCAAAGCCCTGGCCATCCCGACCGACGTGGCCGACCACGCGGCCGTCGTCGCCGCCGCCGACGAGGCCGAAGCCGCATTCGGTCCCATCGACGTGTGGGTCAACGTCGCGTTCACCTCGGTGTTCGCGCCGTTCACCGAGATCAGCCCCGAGGAGTTCAAACGCGTGACCGAGGTGTCCTACCTCGGCTACGTGCACGGCACCATGGCCGCGCTGGCCAAGATGCGCCCCCGCGACCGCGGCACCATCGTGCAGGTCGGCTCCGCGCTCGGGCAACGATCCATCCCGCTCCAATCGGCCTACTGCGGAGCCAAACACGCCATCAACGGGTTCACCGAGTCGGTGCGCTGCGAGCTGCTTCACGAGGGCTCGAAGGTGCGGATCACCGTGGTGCAGATGCCCGCGGTCAACACCCCGCAGTTCTCGTGGGTGCTGTCCCGGCTGCCCCGCCACCCCCAACCGGTGCCGCCGATCTATCAGCCCGAGGTCGCCGCCCGCGGCGTGCTGTACGCCGCGGATCACCCAGGGCGCAAACAGTATTGGGTCGGCGACTCCACCATGGTGACGCTGCTGGCGCAGAAGTTCGTCGCGCCGCTGCTGGACCGCTACCTCGGCCGCACCGGATACGACTCGCAGCAGACCGAGGAGCACGTCAGCGCCGGCCGGCCCCACAACCTCTGGGAACCGCTCGACTCGCAACCCGGCAGCGATCACGGCGCCCGCGGCGAATTCGACGACGAGTCGCACACCCACAGCCCGCAGCTGTGGGCGTCGCAGCACCCGGTCGTCAGCGGCACCGGCGCGCTGGGCGCCGCGGGTGTGGGCGCGTGGCTCGCGGCGCGCGCCGGCCGCCGGTGGGCGCGATGACGACCGCCGCCCGGCTCGACACGACCATCGACGAGGTCAGCGCGCAGGTCTACAAGATCCCCACCGACGCACCGGAAGCCGACGGGACCCTGGCCTGGTCGTCGACCACGCTGGTGCTGGCCGAGGTGTCGGCCGGAGGCGAGCGCGGAATCGGCTACACCTATGGCGACGGCGCCTGCGGCAAGCTGATCACCGGGCCGCTGGCCGGCACGCTCACCGGGCACAACGCCGTCGACATCCCCGCCCGGTGGGAGTCGATGGTCAAGGCGATGCGCAACAACGGGCGGCCGGGGTTGGTGTCGTGCGCGATTTCGGCGATCGACACCGCGCTGTGGGACCTCAAGGGCAAGCTGCTGGCGCTGCCGGTGTGCCGACTGCTCGGCATGGCGCATCCCGCGGTGCCGATCTACGGCAGCGGCGGCTTCACCACGTATGACGAACGCACCACCCGCGCCCAGCTCGAACGCTGGGTCGACGAGTGGCAGATCCCGCGCGTCAAAATCAAGATCGGCGAGTCATGGGGCTCCGACGAGCGTCGCGATCTTGATCGAATAGCCTTGGCACGCAAGGTGATAGGGCCCGGCACCGAACTCTACGTCGACGCCAACGGAGCCTACCAACGCAAGCAGGCGATCCGGGTGGCCCACGCCATGGCCGATCATGACGTCACGTGGTTCGAAGAACCCGTCTCCTCGGACGACCTGGCCGGGCTCCGCGAGGTGCGCGACCAGGTGACCCCGGACGTCACCGCCGGCGAATACGGCTATGACCTGGCCTATTTCCACCGAATGCTGGCCGCCGGCGCGGTCGACTGCCTGCAGATCGACGTCACCCGCTGCGGGGGCATCACCGACTGGGTGCGCGCCGCCGCCGTGGCCGCCGCCCGCAACGTGGACGTCTCCGGGCACTGCGCCCCCAACCTGCACGCCCACGTCGCCACCGCCATCCCGAATCTGCGGCACCTGGAGTACTTCCACGATCACCACCGCATCGAGCACATGCTCTTCGAGGGCGCGCTCGCCCCCGAGGGCGGCGCCCTGCGGCCGGATCAACACCGGCCCGGGTTCGGCCTGGAGTTCAAGCACAGCGACGCCGAGCGGTACCGGGTGGCCTGAGAACCCCGCCGCTGCCGGCAGGCATGGACGGGGCAAAAAACGGGAACCGATACGCCAGGGTTTTCACAAACGGAAATGGAGCAAGGCGCGATGAAAGTGAACTCGGACGACGAAACCGTGGAGCGCCACGAGGCGCTCATGCGTGACGTCGTCGAGGAGCGCGACCTCAGCGCGGTCGACTCGGTGCTCGGTCTCGGCGATCCGCAGCGCGTCGGCCGGTTCCGGTTCTTTCTGGACGGCCATCGCTGGGAATGGTCGGACGCGGTGGCGCGCATGCACGGCTACAAGCCCGGACAGGTGCAGCCCACCACGGAACTGTTGCTGCAACACAAGCATCCCGAGGACCGCGAACGGGTGGCCGCCGTGCTGGAGCGGGTGATTAAGGGGAAGCCGTTCAGCAGCCGACACCGCATCATCGACACCGCCGGGCGCACCCACTGCGTCGTCGTCGCCGGGGATCGGATGGTCGACGACGCCGGTGCGCTGGCCGGCACGTCCGGCTTCTACGTCGACGTCACCGACTCGCTGCACACCGACATCACCAACGTGCTGTCGGCGGTCGCCGACGCCCGAGCCCGCATCGAGCAGGCCAAGGGCGTGCTGATGGTCACCTACGGCATTTCCGCCGAGCGGGCGTTCGACATCCTGGTGTGGCGTTCCCAGGAGTCCAACCTCAAGGTGCGCGACGTCGCCGGCCGCTTCCTGGACGCCGTGGCCAGCAAGGCGTCAGCGGAAACGCAAAGCCATGTGGACCAGGCGCTGCTGACGCTGGAATAGCACGCGCCAGTAGGGTCGGGCCGGTGGCGCACCTACTCGGAGCCGAGGCCGTACACCTCGAATACCCGACCCGGGTGGTGTTCGGGTCGATCACGCTCGGGGTCAACGACGGCGCGCGAATCGGCATCGTCGGGCGCAACGGCGACGGCAAGTCCAGCCTGCTGCGGCTGCTCACCGGCCAGCAACAGCCCGACTCCGGCCGGGTCACCCGGCGCAGCGGGCTGCGGGTCGGCGCGCTAAGCCAGGCCGACACCCTGGACCCCGACCACACCGTGGGGTGGACCCTGGTCGGCGACGCCGCCGAACACCAGTGGGCCGGCGACCCGCGGGTCCGCGACGTGGTCACCGGGCTGGTCTCCGACATCGCTTGGGACGCAACGGTTGCCACGCTCTCCGGTGGGCAGCGCCGGCGGGTGCAGCTGGCCAGGTTGCTGGTGGGCGAATGGGACGTCATCGCGCTCGACGAGCCCACCAACCACCTGGACATCGAGGGGATCACCTGGCTGGCCGGCCACCTGAAGGGGCGCTGGGCGCGCAACACCGGCGGGCTGCTGCTCGTCACCCACGACCGCTGGTTCCTCGATGAGGTCGCCACCACGACGTGGGAGGTGCACGACGGGATCGTCGAGCCGTTCGACGGCGGGTACGCGGCCTACGTGCTGCAGCGCGTCGAGCGAGACCGGATGGCCGCCGCCGCCGAAGCCAAGCGGCAGAACCTGATGCGCAAGGAGCTGGCGTGGCTGCGTCGCGGCGCCCCGGCGCGGACCTCCAAGCCCAAGTTCCGGATCGAGGCCGCCAACCAGCTGATCGCCGACGTGCCGCCGCTGCGTGACACCGTCGAGTTGGCCAAGTTGGCGAGCGCCCGGCTCGGCAAGGACGTGATCGATCTGCTCGACGTGTCGGTCTCGTTTGGCGGCCGGCCGGTGCTGCGCGACGTCGAGTGGCGGATCGCCCCGGGCGAGCGCACCGGCATCGTCGGGGCCAACGGCGCCGGGAAGTCCACGCTGCTGGGGTTGATCGACGGCACGATCGCGCCCGATGCCGGCCGCGTCAAACGCGGCAAGACGGTGCGGCTGGCGGTCCTCGACCAACAGGGCGACGCGCTGGGCGCGGTCGACGACGACCGGATCGCCGACGTGCTGGGCCGGCTGCCCGGCGCCTACCAGGTCGACGGCCGTGAGGTGACCCCGGCCCAGCTGCTCGAGCGGCTCGGCTTCGGACGCGGCCAGCTGTCCGCCCGCGTGGCGGATCTCTCCGGCGGCGAGCGTCGGCGGCTGCAGCTGATGCTCACGTTGCTGTCCGAGCCCAACGTGTTGCTGCTCGACGAGCCGACCAACGACGTGGACACCGACACGCTGGCGGCAATGGAGGATCTGCTCGACTCCTGGGCGGGAACGCTGATCGTCGTCTCGCACGACCGCTATCTGCTGGAGCGGGTCACCGATCAGCAGTACGCGGTGCTCGACGGCCGGTTGCGGCACCTGCCCGGCGGCGTCGACGAGTACCTGCGGCTGGCCGAGCGGCGGCAGGACGGGGCGGGCACCGAAGAGGCGCGGCCGGCGCAGGCTTCGCGGTCGGCGCAGGAGTCGCAGCCGTCGCAGGCGTCGCGGCCCGCGATGTCGGGCGCCCAGCGCCGCGCCGCCGAGAAAGAAGTAGCCTCCCTCGACCGCCAGCTCGCGCGGCTGGCGGACCGGATCGAGGACAAACACCACGAACTCGCCGCCCACGACCAGTCCGACCATGTCGGCATCACCCGGCTCACGCAGGAGCTGCGCGCGCTCGAAGACGAGGTCGCCGCGACCGAGAGCCGTTGGCTGGAGCTTTCGGAATTGCTCGAATAGCGGTGAGCGGCTACAGCTTTCGTGATGCGGTGTAGGTGTGCGACCTGGTGGTGCGAACGAATTTCGTTATGCACCAACGTGTTTGATCGCTAGCACTGGCCGGGCTAGTTGTTTGTCGGTGGTGGTTGGGGTTGGAAGGGGTCATACCACCACCAGTCGGCGCGTTCCCCGGTAGGTCCCGGACACGGCGGCACCGCGGGCGGGGGTCGGGTGGGTGGGTGTGCCAGTGAGCCCGGGCTCAGTACCCGGCCGGCGTCGTCGGTCACGGTCAGGGCGTCTGCGGGTCCGGTGAGGGTGATAACGCCCCGGTGATGCAACCGGTGGTGATAGGGGCAGACCAGCACCAGGTTGGCCAACTCCGTGGGGCCACCGTCCTCCCAGTGCCACAGGTGATGCGCGTGCAGGCCCCGGGTGGCCCCGCAGCCGGGCACCGCGCACGTGCGGTCGCGATATTCCAGCGCGCGGCGAAGCCGCCGATTGATCACCCGCGTCACCCGCCCGGCCCCAATAACCTGCCCGTCGCGTTCGAACCAGACCTCACAGGTGGCATCGCAGGTCAACAAGCGGCGTTCGGCATCCGAGAGCAGCGGACCCAGATGCAGGGTTGCCACGCGCTGCCCGACGTCGAGGTGGGCCACCACGGTGGTGTGCTGCCCATGCGGGCGACGGGCGGCCTCGGCGTCCCAACCCGCCTCGACCAGCCGCATGAACGCATCGACGGTGCTGGGCAACGGGGGCCGCTGATCGGAAACGCCCGCGCCGTTTGCGTGGTCGTGTTTCCACTCGGCGATCAGCGCCTCACGATGAGACGCCAAAGCGGCGTCGAACTTCGCGGCATCCAAGTGGCCCAGCGTGATCCGATAACAGGCGCCCCACTCAGTGGCGGTCGTAGTGATCGAACGCTCAGGCTCGATCTCGGGCCGAGGTTCGAGCTCGGACTCGGACTCTGACTCGGACCGAGGTTCAGGTTCGGGTCGCGGTTCCAGCTTGACCGCGGTACGCAGCTGATTGACCGTCGCGACCGCGGCCAGCTGCGCGTAATGCTCATCGGATCCCTGCCCGGCGCGCGCCGCGATCACCCCGACCTGATCGGCCGACAGCCGACCCTCCCGCAGGCCGGCGGTGCAGCGCGGGAACTCCTCGAGCCTGCCCGCGATGGTGGCGATCGTGTGCGCGTTGGCCGACGAGCAGCCCAGCTTCCAGGCCACCAACGCCGGCACCGAGCGCGCCCCGGTCACACCACACAATTGGTCACGATCAATCTCGGCGACGATCTCCACAATGCGCCCATCAATCGCATTGCGCTGACCCGCCAACTCCGCCAACTCCCCGAACAGCACCTCAAGACGGTCACTCGCAGTGACCACCACGGCCTCAGCGGACGCGATCGACGACATGCTGTCATCATCACAGCCACCACCGACAACACCGGCCGCCTACGGAAGCGACCCGCTCAGTGCCAGCGCAGCAGCACCAGTTCGGACCCGAAGCCGGGTCCCGTCGCGATCATCAGCCCGGGGCTTCCGCCGGGCGGTGGCTTGGCGATGGTGTCCCGCAGGATGTGCAGCACCGACGCGGACGACAGGTTCGCGATTTCGCCGAGCGAGCGCCAGGTCAGCTCGTGCGCCTCCGGCGGCAGCTCGAGGCACTTGGCGATGGTATTGATGACTTTGGGGCCGCCGGGGTGCGTCACCCAGGCGCCGACGTCGTCCTTGGTCAGCTGGTGCGCGGCGAGGAACCGGCTCACGTCGTCGGCCAGGTACCGGTCGATGACGGCGGGCAGTTCCGGCGACATCACCAGCTGAATGCCGGCCGAGCCGACGTTCCAGCCCATGATGTGCAGCGATTCGGGGTACAGGCGGCTGCGCGAATCGAGGATGTCGGGCCCGGCCGCGCTCAGCTGCTCGGCGCGACGGTCGCCGACGGCGACCACCGCGGCGGCACCATCGCCGAACATCGCGGTCCCGACCAGCCCCGACACCGTCGGGCCGACCGCGGGGAAGGTCAGCGAGCACAGCTCGACCGACACCAGGGCGGCGACGCCGTCGGGGGCGCCACGCAGGTAGTCGTGCAGCCTGCCGACCCCCGCCGCCCCGCCGGCGCAGCCCAGCCCGAACAGCGGCACGCGGCGCACGTCCGGGCGCAGGCCGAGGCGCCCCACGATCCGGGCGTCGAGCGACGGCACCGCGACGCCGGTGACGGTCGTGGTGACGATCGTGTCGATGTCTTGCGGGACGAGCCCCGCCTCGTCGAGGGCGCCGAGCAGCGCGTCGCAGCCAAGTTCCACGGCCTTGTCGATGAAGACCTCATTGGCATCACCGAAGTCGGTCAGCGCGTGGTACCGCTCGAGCGGCAGGACGAAGTGGCGGCTGTTGACCTTGGCGGCGGCGTGCAGACGCCGGACGATCTCTTCGTGTTCCTTCAACGCGGGGAACTCGACGATGTGGTCGGTGATTTCGCGTTGGCTGTACCGATGCGGCGGCAAAGCGCCGAACACACCCGCGATGACGCTCATGCTCTACTCTCTTGATTGCCAACCAACGTGAACACGATTCCGCGTAATGCCGGAAGTTTATTCGGTTGGCTGTGGTCTTGCAAAAGTTTCTGGTATTCAACACATGTCAGATTGACTGCGCGTGGTGTACGCGTAATCATGTCCGCCAGCGGGGAATTCGTCATTCGATTTCGTCGTCTTCCGCCGCATTGAGCGCCATGGCGATTAAATCGTCGGGGCTCAAAGAATCGATATCGTCACCGCTGGGACCGGGTTCATTTGCGTCGCCTTCGGGTGTTTCCGGCACACCGGCGAGTAATAGGAGTTTGTCGAGCAATCCCGTTCTGCGAAGTTCACGCACAGGAATCCTCCTCAGCGCGGACCATAGTTTTTCGTCGTCGGATTCCTCGCGATCGTCATGGAGTAGTTGCCGGCGAAGATGATCGGCCAGCGCGGCCGGGGTCGGGTAGTCGAAGATCACCGTGCGTGACAACGCCGTCCCGGCATGTGTGGTGAGGCGATTGCGCAATTCGACCCCGGTCAGTGAGTCGAACCCGAGGTCGCCGAAGGCGCGGTCGTGGTCGATGGCCTGTCCGCCCGGATATCCCAGCACGGCCGCCGCGTGCTCGCACACCAACCCGAGCAGCACACGCTGCTGTTCGTCGCGCGGCAGGCCGTGCAACCGCTGGGCCAAGTCGGGCGAGCGCGTCACGGCGGCGGGCGCGGCCCCCGATCCCCCCGGCCCGCGCCCGTCGCCGAGCCAAAACCTCTCTCGCGCAAAGCCATACGTCGGCAATTCGACCCGCCGCGCGTTCAGGCCGGCGAAGACGCCCGCCCAGTCGAGGTCGAGTCCGCGGGTGAACAGCTGCCCGGCGGCGGCCAGCGTCGATTCCGTCTCGGGGCGGTCCTTGGGCATGGTGGCCAGCGACGCCGCCCGCTCGGCGCTCAGCGATTGGTCCACGGCGGCCGTCAGCGCCGCGCCCGGTCCCAGCTCGAGGAAAATCGCGGCGCCGCCCGCCTCGGCGGCGCGCACCCCCTCGAAGAAGCGCACCGGCCGGCGCACGTGTTCCACCCAGTACTGCGCCGATCCGTACTCGGCATCGGCCGGCCGCCCGGTCAGGTTCGAGACCAACTCGACTCGGGGGCGCCGCGGTTCGATGCCGGCCGCCACCGCGGAAAACTCGCCCAGCATGGGCTCCATCATTGGCGAATGAAACGCGTGGGAGACCGCCAACCGGTGTACGCGCCGACCGGTTTGCGCCAGCCGATCGGCCAGCGCCGCGACCGGTGTCTGTTCGCCGGAGAGCACCACCGACTGCGGGCCGTTGACCGCCGCGATGCTCACCCCACCGTCCATCAACGCGGCCACCTCGGCCTCGCCGGCGCCGACCGCCACCATCACCCCACCGGCCGGCAGCCGTCCCATCAGCCGGCCGCGGGCCGCCACCAGCCGGGCCGCATCGGGCAGCGACAGCGCCCCGGCCACGCACGCCGCGGTGATCTCCCCCACCGAATGTCCCATCACCACATCCGGTGCGACACCGAAGGATTGCCACAACGCCGCCAGCGCGATCCCCAACGCGAACAATGCCGGCTGGGCAAACTCCGTGCTCTGCAACAACTCCGGGCCCGCGCCCCACATCACCTCGCGCAAGGGCAGCCGCACATGCCCGTCCACCACTTCGACGGCCTCGTCGAAGGCGCGGGCGAACACCTCGAAGCGGTCGTAGAGTTGGCGCCCCATCCCGAGCCACTGCGAACCCTGGCCGGGAAAGACGAACACCGTTTTGCCCGGCGGCATGCCCCGGCCCACCGACACACCCGAATGTGGCTGCCCCGCCGCCAGCGCCGCCAATCCCGTTGCCAACTCCCCACGATCGCCACCCACCACGACCGCGCGATGCTCGAAAGACGCCCGGGTGCTGACCAATGACCAGGCCACGTCGAGGGGGGTGAGATCCTCCCGCTCGGCCAGGTGGTCCGACAGCCGCCGCACCTGGTTGGTGAGCGCGCGTTCGGATCGGGCCGAGAGCACCCACGGCACCGTGAAGCCTGAGTTCGATTGCGCCGCATCGGGTTGGGCGGGAGGCTGTTCCACGACGAGGTGCGCGTTCGTCCCGCCCATGCCGAACGAGGACACCCCGGCCCGCCGCGGGTGGCGCGTGGACGGCCAGGGCACCGCCACGGTATTGACTTGCAGTCCAAGGCGATTCAGATCCACCTCGGGATCTGGGCCGGCATGGTTGAGGCTCGGCGGAATCGTCGAATGGTGGATCGACAGGACGGCCTTGAGCAGACCCGCCACCCCGGCGGCGCCGCCGGCGTGGCCGATGTTGGTCTTCACCGATCCCACCCGAACCGGATCGTGTGCGCGCACGCCGAAAACCTCACCCAGCGCTTGGGCTTCGATCGCGTCACCCACTTTGGTTCCCGTGCCGTGGGCCTCGACGTAGTCGATGTCCGCCGCCTCGAGGCCGGCGTCGGCGAGCGCGCGGCGGATCACGTCGGCCTCGCCACGCGCCGACGGCACGGTCTGGCCGGCCGGGCTGTGCCCGGCGTTGGCGACGGCGCTGCCGCGAATGACGGCGTGGATGCGATCGCCGTCGTCGAGCGCGGCCGGCAGGGGCTTCAGCAGCACCAGCCCCGCGCCCTCACCGCGCACGTAACCGTCGGCGCGCCGATCGAAAGCGTAGGTGTGGCCGGACACCGACACGGCGCCGAATTCCCGTTCCAGCATGGCGATTTCGTCGGCCAGGTTGAGGTGAACCCCGCCCGCGATGGCCAGCGACGACTGCCCGGTCCGCACGCTTTCGCATCCGAGGTGCACCGCCACCAGGGACGAGGACTGGCCGGAGTCGACGGTCATGCTGGGCCCCTGCAGCCCGAAGGCATACGAGATCCGGTTGGCGATCATCGCCCGGCTGATGCCGGTGAACGTGTGGTGGTCGAGGTTGTCGGCGAGGTCGCGCAGGGTCAGCGCGGCGTAGTCATCCGTCATCACCCCGAGGTACACCGAAACCGGTTCTGTCCGCAGTGTGTCGGGAACGATGAATGCGTTCTCGAACAGCTCCCAGGTCAGTTCGAGGGCCAGCCGTTGCCTCGGGTCCATCGCGCACGCCTCGCGCGGCGACAGGTTGAAGAAGTCGGCGTCGAATTGCTGTGCCTCCCCGGCGAATTGGGTGTTCTCCCGCCCGTCGCGGATGAGCCGCCACAAGGCCTCGGGGCCGGCCGCTCCGGGGAACTTGCACGCCAGCCCGATGATCGCTACGTCTGTCGAGGCCAAGGTCAGGGGCCGACTTCGTCGTCGAGGATGGCAAAGAGCTGACTCTCGGTGGCGGTGGCGAGGTCGTCGTCGAACGCGTCCTCAGGCTGATCGGGCAGCGCGGACGGCGTCGGGCCGGTCGCCGTCGCCAGCAGACCCTCGAGCCGGGCGACGAGCTGTGCCCGGTCGGCGGGGCTCAGCCCGGGCCGGCCCAGCAGTGCCTGCAGTTCCCGCGCGATGTCGTCGAACCGGGCGATGCGATCGGGCTCGGTGGCCGGGGCGGCGACGGAGCCGGTGGCCAGTTCGGTTCCGAGGTGTTCGGCCAAGGCGGCCGGCGTGGGGTGATCGAAGATCAGCGTGGGTGACAGGGTTAGCCCGGTAGCGATTTTGAGCCGGTTTCGCAGTTCGACGGCGGTCAGCGAGTCGAAACCGAGGTCACCGAACGCGTCGTCGGCGTTGACGTCGGCGGTGGTGTGCCCCAGTACCGTGGCCGCGTTGCCGCAGACCAGTTCCACCAATTCGGCTTGTCGCTGTTCGGGACTCAGGCCGTCCAGGCGCGCCCGCAGGCCCGTCAGGGACACCATGTCGGTGTGCTCGAGGACCCGCCGGGCGGGGCGGGTGGCCAGCTGGCTCAGCAGCGGCGGCAGCGTGGCGCTGTGGTGCGCCAGCGCGCCCCGGTCGAGGCGGGTGCCCACCACCATGGGCCGGTCGCCGAGCAGCGCGGCGTCCAACAGGTCCAGCGCTTGCCGGGTGGACAACGCGCTCAGCCCGGCCCGGCTCATCCTGGCCCGATCGGCCTCGCCGAGGTGGTGCGTCATCGCCGACGGCTCTTCCCACATCCCCCACGCCACCGACAATCCCGGCAGTCCCCGGGCGTGGCGATGGGCCGCCAGCGCGTCGAGGAAGCTGTTGGCCGCCGCATAGTTGCCCTGACCCGGCGCACCCACGATGCCGGCCATGGACGAAAAGGCCACGAACGCGGCCAGGTCCAGTTCTTTGGTCAGCTCGTGCAGGTGCCACGCGCCGTCAACCTTGGCGCGCAACACCGCGTCGATACGCGCGGGAGTCAATGACGCGACCATCGCGTCGTCGATCACCCCCGCGGCGTGGAACACCGACCGCAGCGGGTAGTGCGAGGGCACCCGCGCCAGCAGGGCCGCGACCGCGTCCCGGTCGCCGACATCGCAGGCCACCACCGACACCGAGGCGCCCAGGTCGCGCAATTCGCCTGCCAGCTCGGCGATTCCGGCCGCCTGCTCCCCGCCGCGACTGACCAGCATCACGTGGGGCACCCGATGCCGCTCGACGAGGTGGCGAGCCACCGCCGACCCCGCCATGCCGGTGCCGCCGGTGATGAGCGCGGTCCCGCCCGCCAGCCCCGCGGGGCCGTCCGGCATGGTGAGCACGACCTTGCCGATGTGACGGGCCTGGCTGACAAAGCGGTAGGCGTCGGCGGCGCTACGCGCGTCGAAAGCCTTGACCGGCAACGGCGCCAGGGCCCCACCGGCGAACAACGTCATCAATTCGGCCAGCATCTCCGCGATTCGATCCGGGCCGGCCTCCATCAGGTCGAAGGCGCGGTACCCCACCCCGGGGTGGGCGTGCGCGACGACATCCGGATCACGCAGGTCGGTCTTGCCCATCTCGATGAAACGACCACCCCGGCCCAAGAGCCGCAGGGACGCATCGTTGAATTCACCGGCCAGGGAGTTGAGCACCACGCCGAAGCCCCCGGCGCCCACCGCCGCGCGGAACTTGTGCTCGAACTCCAGCGTCCGCGAATCCGCGATGTGGGCATCGTCGAAACCGATGGCGCGCAGCGTGTCCCATTTGCCGCGACTGGCCGTCGCGAATACCTCCGCGCCCCAATGCCGGGCCAGCTGCACCGCGGCCATGCCGACCCCGCCGGTGGCCGCGTGCACCAGCACCCGTTGGCCCGCCCGCAATCCGGCCAACACCGAGAGCCCGTAGTACGCGGTCAGGAACACCACCGGCACGCCGGCGGCCTGAGCCATCGACCAGCCCCGCGGCACCCGCGTGACCAGCCGCCGATCGACGGTCGCCTCCGAGCCCGCCAGCCCGAAGATCCCCATCACCGCGTCGCCGACGGCCACATCGGTGACGCCGGAACCGACTTCGGTCACGATGCCGGCGCCCTCGGCACCCAACTGCGCGGCACCGGGATACATGCCCAGCGCCACCAGCACGTCCCGGAAATTCACCCCGGCCGCGGCCACCGCCACCCGCACCTGTCCGGCTTCCAGCTCCGCCGGCGGGTACTCCTGGACCGCCAGATCCTCCAGCGTCCCGGCGTCGCCGGCGGCCAGCCGCCACACCGACGGCGGCGCGGGCAGCGACAACAGCGCCCGCTGGCCGGCCGGCTTCAGCCGGGCACTGTGGGCGATGCCGTCGCGCACCACCAATTGCGGTTCGCCGCAACCGATCACCGTCGCGACGTCCAACGAGCCGTCGGTGTCGACCAACACGATGCGGCCCGGATGCTCGGCCTGCGCCGAGCGCACCAGCCCCCAGACGGCCGCGCCGGCCAGGTCGGAGACGTCGTCAGCGGACAGGGTCACCGCACCACGGGTCTGCACCACCAACGTCCCGGCCGCGTCGCCGGACAGCCAGGACTGCAGGACGCCGAGGGCCTCGTGCGCCGCGGTGTAGACCGCGGTGATCGAAGCGCCGGGGGGCGGCTCCCATACGGTCACGCCCTGGCCAACCCCGTTGCCCGGGAGCGAGATCGGCGACCATACCACGTCGAGGAGCTCGCCGCTCCCGGCGCGGGCCGCCAGCGCCGCCCTCAATTGGTCGGCCGACACGGCGCGCGTCACCAACTCCCGCACCGAGAGCACCGGCAGGCCCGACGCGTCGGCCAGGTCGACCGACACGGCGCCGGTGCCCGCCGGTGCCAGCCGCACCCGGACCCGCGATGCACCGGCGGCGTAGAGGCTCACGCCCTGCCAGGAGAACGGCAACACGGTCTCGATCCGCTCGTCGGCCACCCCGAGCGCGTGCAACGCCGCGTCCAGCAGCACCGGGTGGATGCCGAAGCCGCCGGTCGCGACACCGGCGTGCTGCGGGAGCTCGACCTCGGCGAACGTTTCGGCCCCCCGCCGCCACACGGCCCGCAACCCCTGAAAGGCCGGGCCGTACCCGTAGCCGCGGTCCGCCAGGCCGTCGTACGCGCCGGCCACGTCCACCGCCTCGGCGCCGACGGGGGGCCACACCGACAGATCCGTCACCGGGGTGGTCGCGCCGTCGCGCAACAAGCCCTCGGCGTGCAAAATCCAATCCGTTTGCGCCGCACGCGAATACACGGAGACGGCCCGCGCTCCGGTGCCGTCGGCCGCCTCCACCACCACCTGCAGCTGCACGACCCCGCCCACCGGGACCGCTAGCGGTGCCGACAGCGTCAGTTCCTCGATCACCGAGCAGCCGACCTCGTCACCCGCCCGCAACGCCAGCTCCACGAAGCCCGCCCCGGGGAACAGCACCGTGCCGGCCACGGCGTGGTCGCCCAGCCACGGTTGGGCGGCCGTCGACAGCCGGCCCGTCAACACCACACCGCCGGAATCCGGCCGGTCCACTACCGCCCCCAGCAACGCGTGCTCGGCCTCGGTCAGACCCAGGCTGGCGATGTTCGCCGATCCCACCGAATCGCTCGACAGCCAAAACCGGCGCCGCACAAAGGCATACGTCGGCAACGGGATGCGCCGCGCGCTCAGCCCGGTGAACGCCGCCGACCAGTCCAGGTCCGAACCTGTCGCGAACAGCTGTCCGGCCGCCGACAGCAGCGAGTCGACCTCGGGGCGGCCCTTGGCCATCGACACCACCGACATCGCGCGGTCGGTGGTCAGGCACTGGTCGACCGCGGCCGTCATCGCCGCCCCGGGGCCGACCTCTAAAAACACACCGGCGCCTAGCGATTCGGCCAGTTGCACGCCGTCGACGAACCGAACCGGCTTGCGCACATGGTCAACCCAGTACGCGACCGTCCCATAGTCGGGCCCGGCCAGCTGCCCGGTCAGGTTGGACACCAACGCGATCCGCGGCTCGCGTGCCGACACGCCGGCCACCACCGCGGCGAAGTCCCCCATCATGGGTTCCATCAGCGGCGAGTGGAACGCGTGCGAGACCGCCAGCTGCCGCACCCGGGCGCCCCCGGCCGCCAGCCGGTCCGCGACCACCTTCACCGCCGACTCCGAGCCCGAAAGCACGAGCGATTGCGGGCCGTTGACCGCCGCGATGCCGACGTCGCCGTTCAGCAGCGGCGCCACGTCGGCCTCGGTCGCGGTCACGGCCATCATCACCCCACCGGGCGGCAACTGCGCCATCAACCGGCCCCGGCTCGCGACCAATCGCGCCGCGTCGGACAGCGAGAGCGCGCCCGCGACGCAGGCCGCGGCGATCTCCCCCACGGAGTGGCCGATCACCACATCCGGTGTGACGCCCAGGGCTTCCCACAGCGCGGCCATCGCGATCTCCAGCGCGAACAGCGCCGGCTGGGCGAATTCGGTGCTCTGCAACAACTCCGCGTCGGAGCCCCACATCACCTCGCGCAACGGCAGCCGGCAGTGGGCGTCCACCGCGGTCACCGTCTCGTCAAAAGCCTGGGCGAACGCGGGAAAGCGTTCGTACAAGGCCGCGCCCATGCCCAGCCACTGCGAACCCTGACCGGGAAACACGAACACGCGCTTGCCCGCCGCGCGGGTGCGCCCGGTGATCGCGCCCGGGACCGGCGCCCCCGCGGCCAACCCCGCCAGGCCGGCTGACAGGCCCGCACGGTCGGCGCCGATCAGCACCGCGCGGTGCTCGAACGCCGCCCGGGTGGTCGCCAACGACCAGCCCACGTCCACCGCGGGCACATCCGGTGTGGCGCCCAGGTGGTCCAGCAGGCGTTGGGCCTGACCGGCCAGCGCGTCGGTCGAGCGTGCCGAAACCACCCACGGGACAATGGGATTCGAGCCGTCGTGCGCCGCGGGCACGTCGTTGGGTTCGGCGGGTGCCTGCTCGACGATCACGTGGGCGTTGGTGCCGCTGATCCCGAAGGAGGAGACGCCTGCCCGCCGCGGCCCGTCGTGATCCGGCCAGGGCCGCGGGTCGGTCAGCAGCGACACCGCCCCGGCCGACCAATCCACGTGGGGCGACGGGACATCCACGTGCAGCGTCCTGGGCAACACCCCGTGCCGCATCGCCTGCACCATCTTGATCACCCCGGCCACGCCCGCCGCGGCCGAGGTGTGGCCGATGTTGGATTTGATCGATCCCAGCCACAGCGGGCGGTCCGCCGGGCGGTCCTGTCCGTACGTCGCGAGCAGCGCCTGCGCCTCGATGGGGTCCCCGAGCACGGTCCCGGTCCCGTGGCCCTCCACGGCATCCACGTCCGCCGCCGTCAGTCCGGCGTTGGCCAACGCGGCCCGGATGACCCGCTGCTGCGACGGCCCGTTGGGTGCGGTCAAGCCGTTGGACGCGCCGTCCTGGTTCACCGCGGTGCCCCGCAGCAGCGCCAGGACCGGGTGTCCCAGGCGCCGCGCGTCGGCCAGCCGCTCCAGCACCAGCACACCGGCGCCCTCCGACCACGAAGTCCCGTCCGCCGCCCCGGCGTACACCTTGCAGCGACCGTCGGGCGCCAGCGCCCGCTGCCGGCTGAATTCGACGAACGCCGCCGGGGTCGCCATGACGGTCACTCCCCCGGCCAGCGCCAGGTCGCATTCCCCGGACCGCAACGACTGCGCGGCCAGGTGCATGGAGACCAACGAGGACGAGCACGCGGTGTCCACCGAGACCGCCGGGCCTTCCAGCCCCAACACGTACGACACCCGGCCCGAGGTGACGCTCAAGGTCGAGCCCGTGAGCCCGTAGCCCTCCAGCTCGCCTTTCACCTCGCCGCCATACCCGGCGTGAATGACCCCCGCGAAGACTCCGGTCGCCGTGCCGCGCAGCGCGAAGGGGTCAATTCCCGCGCGCTCCAACGCCTCCCAGCAGATCTCCAGCATCATCCGCTGCTGGGGGTCCATGGCCAGCGCCTCGCTGGGCCCGATGCCGAAGAACCCGGCGTCGAAGTCCCCCGCGTGCTGCAGGAAGCTGCCGTGGCGGGTGTACATCTTGCCTTTCGCGTCCGGGTCCGGGTCGTAGAGGCCCTCGACGTCCCAGCCGCGATCGAGCGGGAAGTCCGACACCGTGTCCCGCCCCTCGGCGACCAGCTCCCAGAGGGCTTCCGGGGTGTCCACGCCGCCGGCGTAGCGGCAGGCCATGCCCACCACCGCGACCGGTTCGGACAGTTGGCCTTCCAGCTCGGCGACGCGCCGCCGGGTCCGCCTGAGATCCGCCGTGAGGCGCTTCAGGTAGTCGACGTGCTGCGCGGTGCCGGGCGTTGCCGCTCCTGGCGGGGTGTCAGCGGCCGAGTTCTTCATCGAGGATCGCAAAGAGTTGGCTTTCGGTGGCGGCATCGAGGTCATCGTCGAGGTGTTCGGAGTCGGCCGGATCGGCGGGCGCAATGGCGCCGAGCAGGGTGTGGATGCGCGCCCGCAGCACCGAGCGGTCGTCGGCATTCCAGTCGGGCGCGCCCAGCAGCGCCTGCAGTTCGCGGGTGATGTCGTTGACCCGGGCCATCAGGTTCGGCTGCACGTCGGTGCCGGCCCCCGCCAGTTGTGTGTCCAGGTGCCCAGCCAGCACGGTCGGCGTGGGGTAGTCGAAGATGAGTGTTGGCGAAAGGGTAAGGCCCGTCGCGTTTTTGAGCCGGTTACGCAGCTCGACCGCGGTGAGCGAGTCGAAGCCGAGCTCCTGGAACGCGCGGCCGACGTTGATGTCGGCCGGGTTCGGCACGCCCAGGACCATCGCGGCGTTGCCGCGAACCAGGTCGATCAATTCGCGCTGCCGGGCCTCGGGGCTCAGGCCGTTCAGGCGTGCGCTCAGACCCGTGCTGGACGCGGCGGCGCCGGTGTCGTCGACCACGCGCCGGGCCGGGCCGGCGGCGAGTTCGCGCAGCAGCGGCGGCAGCGCGGCGACGTTGTCCGACAGGTCGGCCCGGTCCACGGCGGCGGCCACCAGCACCGGACGGTCGACCAGCATGGCGGCGTCGAAGGCCGCCAAGGCCTGCCCGGTGGGCAGCGGCGCCAGGCCGATCCTGCTCATCCGGGCCTTGTCCCGGTCGCCGAGGTGCGCCGTCATCGCCGAGGCCTGTTCCCACAGGCCCCAGGCCAGCGACAGGCCCGCGAGGCCGTGGGCGCGCCGGTAGGCGGCCAGCCCGTCGAGGAAGCTGTTGGCCGCCGCGTAGTTGGCCTGTCCCGGGGTCCCCACGATCCCGGCCATCGACGAAAACACCACGAACGCCGACAAATCCAGATCGCGGGTGAGCTGGTGCAGGTTCCAGGCACCGTCGACCTTGGCCCGCAGCACCGCGTCCACCCGGTCCGGGGTCAGCGACGAGATCAACCCGTCGTCGAGGATCCCGGCGGCGTGAACGACGCCGCGCAGCGGATAGTGCGCCGGTATCCGGGAAAGCATCGCCCCCACCGCGTCGGGATCGGCGACGTCGCAGGCCTCCACCGACACGTCGGCGCCGGCCCGCTTCAGCCCGTCCACCAGTTCCGCGACACCGGGGGCCTCCGCGCCGGCCCGGCTGACCAGCACCACGTGGGCCACCCCGTAGCGGTCGACGAGGTGGCGGGCCAGCGCCGAACCGGCCATCCCAGTGCCGCCGGTGATCACCACACTGCCCCCGGCCAGCCCGCCGCCGCAGCCGCTGAGCACCTCGCCGGGCCCCGACGGCACGGTGAGCGCGACCTTGCCGACGTGGCGGGCCTGGCTGACGTACCGGTAGGCCGCCGCGGCGCAGCGGACGTCGAATGTCTTCTGCGGCAACGGTGTCAAGACCCCGCGGGTCAACAATCCGACGATCTCGGCCAGCATGGCCGCCGTCCGGTCCGGGCCGGCCTCCAACAGGTCGAAGGCCCGGTACTGGGCGCCCCCATATTGTTCGGCGACGACGCGCGGGTCGCGGACGTCGGTCTTGCCCATCTCGATGAATCGCCCACCGGGCGCCAACAGCCGCAGCGAGGCGTCGGTGAAATCGCCGGCCAGGGAATTGAGCACGACATCGAAGGCGCGGTCACCCGCCACCGCGCGGAACTTCTCCTCGAACTCGAGCGTGCGGGAATCCCCGATGTGGTCGTCGTCGAATCCCATCGCGCGCAAGGTATCCCACTTGCCGCGGCTTGCGGTGACGAACACCTCCGCACCCCAGTGCCGCGCCAGTTGCACCGCGGCCATGCCCACTCCCCCGGTGGCGGTGTGCACCAACACGCGCTCCCCGCAGCGCAGCCCCGCCAGCACCGACAACCCGTACAGCGCGGTGAGGAATACCACCGGCACGCCGGCGGCCGCGACCAGCGACAGCCCGTCGGGCACCGGTGTCACCAATCGCTGGTCGACCACCGCCTCGGAGCCGACGACCCCCAACAACCCCATGACCGGATCACCGACGGCCAACCCGGTCACGTCGGGGGCGACCTCGACGACCACACCGGCGCCCTCGGCCCCCAGCTGGCCGCCGCCGGGATACATCCCCAGCGCCACCAGCACATCGCGGAAGTTGACCCCGACCGCGGCCACCGCCACCCGCACCTGCCCCGCGATCAATTCGGTTCGCGGGCAAGGGCTTACGACGAGGTCCTCCAGGGTGCCCTCGCCGCCGGCGTCCAACCGCCAGCCACCGGCCGGCAGGCCGATCGCGGAGTCCGCCCGCACCAGCCGCAGCCGGGCCGCATAGGCGACGCCCCCGCGGACCACCACTTGCGGCTCACCGCAACCGATTACCGCGTGGGGATCCAGCGACCCGTCGGAGTCGATCAGCACCATGCGGCCGGGGTGCTCGGCCTGCGCCGAGCGCACCAGGCCCCACACCGCGGCGCCGGAAAGGTCCGAAACGTCTTCGCCGGCAAGCGCGACCGCGCCGCGGGTCCGCACGGCCAGCACCCCGTCGCCGTCGGCGCGCAACCACGATTGCAGCACCTCCAAGGCCTCGGCGGCCGCCGCGTGCACCGACTTCACCACGTCGCCGCCGTGATCTGCCAACTCCCACACCGTGGCCTTTGCGCCGTCGTCCTCGCCGCCCAGCGTGATCGGTGACCAGGTCAGGTCGAGCACTCCCTGGGCGAGCGGGCGCTGCGTGGGTGCCGCCGCGGTGGCCAATTGCTCGGCGGAGACCGGGCGCATGGCCAACGCGCCCACCGACAGCACCGGCAGCCCCGCTCCGTCCGCCAATTCCACCGAGACCGCCCCGGCGCCGGCGGGCGCGATCCGTACCCGCGCCCGCGCCGCGCCCGACGCGTGCAACGACACGCCCTGCCAGGAGAACGGCAACACGGTCATGTCCTGCTCGCCGGCGGCCCCGATCGCTTGCAGCGCGGCGTCCAACAGCACGGGATGGATTCCGAAGCCGCCGTCGGCCGCGGCGGCGTCGGGCACGGCGACCTCGGCGAAGAGCTCGTCCCCGCGCTGCCACATCGCCCGCAATCCCTGGAATGCGCGGCCGTATTCGTAGCCGCGCCGGGCGAGCGCGGCGTAGGCGCCCGAGACCTCGACCGCGGTCGCCCCGACGGGCGGCCACACCGAGAGGTCCGCGGCCGGAGTCACCGCCCCCGGCCGCAACAGTCCCTCGGCGTGCAACACCCACTCCGAACCCGGCTGCGCGGCATCCGAATACACCGACAGCCGACGCCGGCCCGACTCGTCGGCCGCCCCGACCACGAGTTGCACCTGCACTCCGTCGCCGGCGGGCAGCACCAAGGGCGCCGACAGGGTCAGCTCGTCGAGCACGCCGCAGCCGACCTCGTCACCCGCGCGGATGGCCAGCTCGACGAATCCCGCGCCGGGGAACAAGACGGTCTGGCCCACCGCGTGATCGGCCAACCAGGGGTGGGCGGCCGTCGACACCCGGCCCGTGAGCGCCACACCGCCGGAGTCGGGCCGGGGCACCACCGCGCCGAGCAGCCCGTGCTCGGCACCGCTAACCCCCAGGGTGGCGGCGTCAGACGAGCCCGTCGATCCGCCTGGAAGCCAAAAGTGTTGCCGCACAAACCCGTACGTGGGCAGGTCGACACGCCGGCCGCCCAGGCCGTCGAACGCGGCGCGCCAGTCCACACCCACGCCCGCCACGAACGCCTGCCCGGCCGAGAGCCAGAAGCGGTCCGGGCCGCCGTCGTCGCGGCCCAACGACGGGATGACGCAGCCCTGTTCGTCGTCGGGCATGGTCTCTTCGATGGCGGCCATCAGCACGGGGTGCGGGCTGGATTCGATGAACGCCCGATAGCCCGCCTCGCAGGCGCCGCGGACGGCCCGCTCGAACTGCACCGTCTGCCGGATGCTGCGGAACCAGTAGTCGGCGTCCAGTCCCGCGGTGTCCATGAGCTCACCGGTCACGGTGGAGAAGAACGCGACCGAGGACGACCGCGGTGCAATGCCGTCCAGCGCCGCGGCGAGCGGCTCGCGGATCGCGTCCACCGCGGCGGAATGCGAGGCGTAGTCGACATCGATGCGGCGGGCGCGGATGTTGTCGGCTTCGCACCGCCGCATCAATTCGGTCAGCGCGTCCACCTCGCCGGAGACCACCACCGCCGAAACACCGTTGACCGTGGCGATATTCAATCGCTCATCCCACGGCGCGATCAGCTGCTCGGCGCGCGGCAGGGCGCAGGCCAGCGAGACCATGCCGCCCCGGCCCGACAGCCCCACCAGCAGCCTGCTGCGCAGCGCCACCACCCGGGCGGCGTCTTCCAGCGACAGCGCCCCCGCCACGCAGGCCGCAGCGATTTCGCCCTGGGAATGACCGATCACCGCATCGGGCACCACGCCCACCGAACGCCACAACTCCGCGAGCGACACCATGACCGCCCACAGCGCCGGCTGCACCACGTCCACCCGGTCCAGTCCGGGCGCGCCCGGCGCGCCGCGGATGACGTCGATCAGCGACCAGTCGACATGATCGGCGAGCGCCCCCGCGCACCGGTGCAGCTGCTCGGCGAACACCGTTGAGCCGTCCAGCAATTGGGCGCCCATGCCGGCCCATTGCGAGCCCTGGCCGGGGAACACGAACACCGTCTTGCCGGGCGACTGCGCCCGGCCCACCGCGACGCCTGCCCCCTGCTCGCCGGCCGCCAACTCGGCCAGCCCCCGCAGCAGCTGCGCGCCGGTGGCACCCACGACCACCGCGCGGTGCTCGAAGCGCGACCGCGTCGCGACCAGCGACCAGCCCACGTCGACCACCCGCAGCGCGGGGTGGGCCTTCACGTGCGCCAGCAGCCGCGCCGCCTGGTTCGCAAGCGCCTCGGCCGACCGGGCCGAGAGGACCCACGGCGCCACCACGTCATCGCCTGGGGGCGAGTCGCTTTCGGGCTCCGGCGCATACTGCTCGACGATGACGTGCGCGTTGGTGCCGCTGATGCCGAACGACGAGACGCCCGCGCGGCGCGGCCGGTCGGGCGTGGACCACGGCCGCGATTCGGTCAGCAGCGACACCGCGCCGGCCGACCAATCCACGTGCGGCGTCGGCTCATCCACGTGCAGCGTCTTGGGCATCACGCCGTGGCGGATCGCCTGCACCATCTTGATCACTCCGCCGGCGCCGGCCGCGGCCGACGTGTGACCCATGTTGGATTTGATCGACCCCAGCCACAGCGGCCGGTCCGCGGGCCGGTCCTGCCCGTAGGTGGCCAGAAGCGCCTGCGCCTCAATCGGATCCCCGAGCGTGGTGCCGGTCCCATGGCCCTCCACCAGGTCCACGTCCGCGGCGCCCAGCCGCGCGTTGGCCAGCGCCGCCCGGATCACCCGTTGCTGCGAGGGCCCGTTGGGCGTCGCAAGCCCGTTGGACGCGCCGTCCTGGTTCACCGCAGACCCGCGTATCACGGCCAGCACCGGATGCCCGAGCCGGCGCGCGTCGGCCAGCCGCTCCAGCACGAGCACGCCGACGCCCTCGGAAAACCCGGTGCCGTCGGCCGCGCCCGCGTAGGCCTTGCAGCGGCCGTCGGCGGCCAGCGCCCGCTGGCGACTGAATTCGATGAACATCGCCGGCGTGGCCATCACCGTCACGCCGCCGGCCAGCGCCAGATCGCATTCACCGGAACGCAACGACTGCGCCGCCAAATGGAGGGCCACCAGCGACGACGAACACGCCGTGTCGACGGAGACCGCCGGGCCCTCGAGCCCCAACGAGTACGCCACCCGCCCGGATGCCACACTGAGCGTCGAGCCGCGCAGGCCGTATCGCTCCAAGTGTCCCGGCACCCGGCCCTGTCCCCCGTAGGAGCCGTGAAAGATCCCGGCGAACACGCCGGTCGAGGAACCGCGCAGGGTGACGGGATCGATTCCGGCCCGCTCCAACGCCTCCCACGACACCTCGAGCAACAGGCGTTGCTGCGGGTCCATCGCCAGCGCCTCGCTGGGCGCGATCCCGAAGAAGGCGGCGTCGAAATCCCCGACGTCCGAGAGGAACCCGCCGCAGCGCGCGTAGGACTTTCCGACCGCGTCCGGATCCGCATCGAAGAGCCCGGCCAGGCTCCAGCCGCGGTCCGACGGGAACTCCGAGATGACGTCGCGGCCCTCAACCACCATCTCCCACAACGCCTCTGGCGAGTCCACCCCACCGGGATAGCGGCATCCCATGCCCACCACCGCCACCGGTTCGGTGGTGGCGGCGAGGTATTGGCGGTTCTCGCGCTTGAGCCGCTCGTTTTCCTTCAGCGATTGGCGAAGGGCCCGGACGAGCTCTTCGGTGTTGCCGTTCATCGAACGCGGCCTTTCGTGTCACTCACAGCGCCGACTCCTCCAAAGGGCCGTCGGTCGACCCACCGTCACAACCTCCCCGCCGCCCCAAGAGGGCGCCTCAGGGCAGGAACGGAGGTACACGAGCGACCATCAGTGCCAACGCAACAACACCAATTCGGAACAGAATCCCGGCCCCATCGCGAGCATCAGGCCGGGACTTCCGCTCGGCGGCGGCTTGGCGAGGGTGTCGCGCAGCACGTGCAACACCGACGCCGACGAAAGATTGCCGATCTCGCCGAGCGAACGCCAGGTGAGTTCGAGGGCCTCCGGCGGCAGGCTGAGCGCCGCGTTGATCGCCTCGATGACCTTGGGTCCGCCGGGGTGGCTGACGAACGCGCCGATGTCGGTCGGCGTCAGGCCATGGGCGCCGAGAAACTGGGTGACGTCGTCCTCGATGTATTGCTCCACGACCGCCGCGACGTCCTTCGACAGCACGAGCTCGAATCCGCCCGAACGCACGTCGAAGCCCATGGTGCGCAGCGAATCGGGATACAAGTGGCTGCGCGAATCCAGCACGCTGGGCCCGGCGGCGGCGAGCTGTTCGGCGCGCCGGTCGCCCACGGCCACCACCGCCGCGGCGCCGTCGGCGAACAGGGCGCTGCCGACCATCCCCGCCAGCGACGGCTTGTATCCGGGGTAGGTCAGCGAGCACAGCTCGACCGAGACCAGGGCGGCGACGGCGTCGGGCGCGCCACGCAGGTAGTCGTTCGCTCGGGCGACACCGGCCGCTCCGGCCACGCAGCCGAGGCCGAACAGCGGCACCCGGCGCACGTCGTCGCGCAGGCCGAGCCGCGCGGCGATCCGGGCGTCCACCGACGGCACCGTCAGCCCCGTGACGGTCGTCGTGATCAGCACGTCGACGTCCTGCGCCCGCAGTCCCGCCTCGTCGAGCGCGCCGGACAGCGCCTCGCAGCCGAGGTTCACGGCGTGCTCGGTGAAGATCCGGTTGGCCATGCCGAAGTCGGTCAGCGTGGGGTATTGCTCGAGCGGCAGCACCAGGTGGCGGCTGTCGACTTTGGCGCTGGCGTGCAGCTGCCGGACGATGTCTTCGTAGTCCGCGAACTCGGGGATGCTGACGAAGAAGTCGGTGAGCTCGCGCTGCGAATAACGGTGCGGCGGTAGCGCACCGAAGACGCCGGCGACGACGCTCATTGGTTTCCCACCCCTTGGTCACGGGGATCCGGCCCGAAACGTTCATCCGGATCGCTTTGAGCCCGCAGTCTAGTCGGCGCGACAGCGCGGGGCACGGAAACCGACGTCATCTCAACGGCTCCCGCGCGCCCGGTCCTCGAGCCGCTCTTTGAGCGTTCCGGCGCTGGCCAGGACGTTTTCGATCTGCTCGGCGACCCGGACCGGCGCGGTGCCGCCCCACGCGTCGCGCGACGCCACCGAGCCCTCGATCGTCAAGACCTCGCGAACCTGCGGTGTCAGGTCGCCGCTGATGGCGGCCAGCTCGTCGTCGGTCAGCTCGTCGAGCCCGACGCCGCGCTGCTCGGCGGCGCGCACGGCCGCACCGGCGGCCTCGTGCGCGGAGCGGAACGGCACCCCCTGGCGCACCAGCCATTCGGCGATGTCGGTCGCCAGCGTGTAGCCGGCCGGCGCGAGGGCGGCCATCCGGTCGACGTCGAACGTCAGGCTTCCCACCAGCCCCGCCATCGCGGGCAGCACCAGCTCCAGCTGGGCCACCGAATCGAACACCGGTTCCTTG
This sequence comes from Mycobacterium paraintracellulare, assembly GCF_000276825.1. Classification (NCBI taxonomy): domain Bacteria; kingdom Bacillati; phylum Actinomycetota; class Actinomycetes; order Mycobacteriales; family Mycobacteriaceae; genus Mycobacterium; species Mycobacterium paraintracellulare. The sequence goes on from NC_016948.1 coordinate 3,196,917, forward strand.
TCTTCCTGCAGGTCACGGTTGTAGGCGAGCGGCTGGGCCTTCAGCGTGGCCAGCAGGCCGGCCAGGTTTCCGATCAGCCGACCCGACTTGCCGCGGGCCAGCTCGGCGATGTCCGGGTTCTTCTTCTGCGGCATGATCGAGCTGCCGGTGGACCACGAGTCGTGCAGGGTGACGTAGCCGAATTCGGTCGAGCTCCACAGGATGACGTCCTCGGCCAGCCGGGACAGGTCGACGCCGATCATGGCGAGGACGAACGCCGCCTCCGCGGCGAAATCTCGGGACGCGGTGGCGTCGATGGAGTTGTCGGCGGGGGCCGCGAAGCCGAGCTCAGCGGCGATCGCGCCGGGGTCCAGGCCCAGCGACGACCCGGCCAGCGCCCCGGAGCCGTACGGGGAGATCGCGGCCCGCTTGTCGAAGTCGACGAGGCGGTCGACGTCGCGCAGCAGCGGGTGGGCGTGCGCGAGCAGGTGGTGGGCCAGCAGCACCGGCTGGGCGGACTGCAGGTGGGTTTTGCCGGGCATGATGGCGTCGGGGTGGGCGGCGGCCTGGGCGGCCAGCGCGCCGACGACGTCCAGCGCCCCGGCGGCGACCCGGCGCACCGCGTCGCGCAGCCACATCCGGAACAGGGTGGCCACCTGGTCGTTGCGCGACCGGCCGGCCCGCAGCCGCCCGCCCAGCTCGGGCCCGACGCGGTCGATCAGCCCGCGTTCCAGCGCCGCGTGCACGTCCTCGTCGGTGACCAGCGGCGAAAAGCTGCCGTCGGCGACGTCGGAGGCGAGCTGGTCCAGGCCGGCCAGCAGCCCGTCGCGCTGCTCTTCGGTCAGCAGCCCGGCCCGGAACAGGATCACGGCGTGGGCCCGCGAGGCGACGATGTCGTAAGGGGCCAGCACCCAGTCGAAATGGGTGGACTTGCTCAGCGCGGCCAGCGCGTCCGACGGGCCGTCGGCGAACCGCCCGCCCCACAGCGATCCCTCGCGGGTGCTCACGCTTCGGCCGGGCCCGTCACCGTCTGGTCCCGGCGGGACGCGATCTTCGACGACAGGCCGTGCACGTAGACGAAACCCTTCGCGGCCGACTGGTCGAAGCTGTCGCCCTCGTCGTAGGTGGCCAGGTTGAAGTCGTACAGCGATTCGGCGCTGCGCCGCCCGTTGACCGCGATGTGGCCGCCGTGCAACACCATTCGCACCTCGCCCGTCACGTGCTCCTGGGTCTTGGCGACGAAGCTCTCCAGCGCCTCCTTGAGCGGGGAGTACCACAGCCCGTCGTACACCAGCTCGGCCCAACGCTGATCGGTGTGCCGCTTGAACCGGCCCAGCTCGCGCTCGAGCGTGACGTGTTCGAGTTCGGTGTGCGCGGTGATGAGCACCATGGCGCCGGGCGCCTCGTAGATCTCGCGGCTCTTGATGCCCACCAGCCGGTCCTCGACGACGTCGAGGCGGCCGACGCCCTGCGCGCCGGCGCGGGTGTTGAGCTCCTCGATGGCGTCCAGCACCGACACCCGCTTGCCGTCGATCGTCACCGGCACGCCGCGCTCGAACCCGACGATCACCTCGTCTGGGGTGCTCCAGTTCAGCGTGGGGTCTTCGGTGTAGGCGTAGACGTCCTTGGTGGGCGCGTTCCAAAGGTGTTCCAGGAAGCCGGTTTCCACCGCGCGGCCCCACACGTTCTGGTCGATCGAGAACGGCGAGCGCTTGGTGACGTTGATCGGGATGGCGTTCTCCTCGGCGAACGCGATCGCCTTCTCGCGCGTCCAGGCGTAGTCGCGGACCGGCGCCAGCACCTCGAGATCGGGTGCCAGCGAACCGAATCCGACCTCGAACCGGACCTGGTCGTTGCCCTTGCCGGTGCAGCCGTGCGCGACGATGCTGCCGCCGTGCTCGCGCGCCGCCGCCACCAGGTGCTTGACGATCAACGGCCGGCTGATCGCCGACACCAGCGGGTAGCGATCCATATAGAGGGCGTTGGACAGGATGGTGGGAAGGCAGTAACCCTCGGCGAATTCGTCGCGGGCGTCGACGACGACGGCCTCCACCGCCCCGCAGTCCAGGGCCCGCTGGCGGATGACCTCCATGTCTTCGCCGCCCTGGCCGAGGTCGATCGCCACCGCTACGACCTCACGGCCGGTCTCCTTGCCGATCCAGCTGATGGCCACCGAGGTGTCCAGACCGCCGGAATACGCCAGGATGACGCGTTCTGACATGAACCAATCTCCTTAGGTTGAAATCGCTTACGTGAGTTTTTCCAATGTGGTGGCCAGTTCGGCGCCGGTCATCGGCTCTCGGGCGGCCACGAAGACGGTGTCATCGCCGGCGATGGTGCCGACGACGTACGGTAGCGCCGCGCGATCGATCGCGCTGGCCAAATAGTTGGCACCGCCGGGCGGGGTGCGCAGCACCGCGAGGTTCGCGCTGGAGTCGGCCGACACCAACAGCTCGCCGAGCAACCGGGACAGCCGGGCGGTGCCGCCCGACACGCCGCGCACCGGGCTGCCGTCCTCGGGAACGATGTAGACGCCGACGCCGCCGTCGGCGCCGCGCAGCTTCACCGCGCCCAGCTCCTCCAGGTCGCGCGACAGGGTGGCCTGGGTGACCTCGATGCCCTCGCCGGCCAGCCGGGCCGCCAGTTCGCTTTGGCTGCTGATCGACGCCGACGACAGGATCGCCACGATGCGGTCCTGGCGCCCGGCCCGGGTGGTTTCGGGCGTGGTTTTCGAGCGGGTCATGACCGCCGCTCCAAAAGCCATGTCAGCAGCGCCTTTTGGGCGTGCAACCGGTTCTCGGCCTCGTCGAAGACCACGCTGGCCGGGCCGTCCATCACCTCGTCGGTGATCTCGTCGCCGCGATGAGCCGGAAGGCAGTGCAGCACAACGGCTTCCGGGTCGGCCAGCGACAGCAGGTCGGCGTTGATCTGATACGGCCGGAACGGTTTGACCCGGTCCAGGCCGTCGCCCTCCTGTCCCATCGACGTCCACGTGTCGGTGACCAGGACGTCGGCGCCGCGCGCGGCCGCCCCGGCGTCGGCGGTGACGGTGACCGAGGCGTCGGTGTCCTCGGCGCGCCGGCGGGCCGCGGCCACGAACGCCGGATCGGGGGCGAAGCCGTCCGGGGCGGCGATCGTGACGTGGATGCCGGCGGTGACCCCGCCGAGCATCAACGAGTGCGCCATGTTGTTGGCGCCGTCGCCGAGGTAGGTCATCCGCAGGCCACGCAGCGCTCCCTTGCGTTCGGCGATGGTCTGCAGGTCGGCGAGCACCTGGCAGGGGTGGAACTCGTCGGACAGCGCGTTGACCACCGGCACCGTCGCGGCCCCGGCCATCGCCTCGAGTCGCTCGTGGGCGAACGTGCGCCAGACGATGGCCTCGACGTAGCGGGACAGCACCCGCGCGGTGTCCTCCAGGGTCTCGTCGCGGCCCAGCTGGGTGCTGCGGGCGTCGACGACGACGGCGTGCCCGCCGAGCTGGGCGATGCCCACCTCGAACGAGAACCGGGTGCGGGTGGAGTTCTTGTCGAACAGGACCGCGACCCCGCGCGGCCCCTCCAGCGGGCGGGCGCTGAACGGGTCCTTCTTCAGCTCGGCGGCCAGCTGCAGCACTTCGGACTGCTCGGTGGGCGACAGGTCGTCGTCGCGCAGGAAATGCCTAACCACGTGCGGCCCCCTCGAGAATTCCCGGCAGCGCGGAAATGAACCCGTCGAGCTGGTCTTCGGTGATGATCAGCGGCGGCGCCAGCCGGATGACGTCGGGCGCGGCGGCGTTCACCAGGAACCCGGCCTCGCGCGCGGCCGCCTCGGCGTCCTTGGCCCGCGCCGCGGTGAGCACCACCCCGCACAGCAGTCCGCGCCCGCGCACGTGGTCGACGAGCGGGTGACCGAGCCCCTCGATGCCGTGCCGCAACGACTTGCCCAGCACCTCGGCGTGGCGGACCAGGTTGTCGGACGCCAGCACCCGCAGCACCGCCAGCGCCGCCGCGGTGCAGACCGGATTGCCGCCGAAGGTGCTGCCGTGCAGGCCCGGCGTCATCAGCTCGGCGGCGCGCCCGACGGCCAGGCACGCCCCGATGGGCAGGCCGCCGCCGAGCCCCTTGGCCAGCGTGACCACGTCAGGGGTGATGCCGTCATGCTGGTGGGCGAAAAACGTTCCGGTGCGGCCCATCCCGGTCTGCACCTCGTCGAGCACCAGCAGGGCGCCGTGCCGCGCGGTGACATCGCGCGCGGCGGCCAGGTATCCCTCGGGCGGGACGACGACGCCGCTCTCCCCCATGATCGGCTCCAGAAACACCGCCGCGGTGTCGTCGTCGACCGCCGCGGCCAGCGCCGCGGCGTCGCCGTACGGCACGTAGGTGACGTCGCCGGGCAGCGGGGCGAACGGCGCCCGCTTGCTCGGCTGCCCGGTCAGCGCCAGCGATCCCATCGTCCGGCCGTGGAAAGCCTCGTGCGCGGCAACCAGTTTCGTGCGGCCCGTGAGCCGGGACATTTTGAAGGCCACCTCGTTGGCCTCGGTGCCGGAGTTGCAGAAGAACACCCGCGCCGGCGTTTCCTCGGGCGCGCCCAGCAGGGCCACCAGTTCCTCGGCCAGCGCGATGCCGGGTTCGGTCGCGTACAGGTTGGACGTGTGGCCCAGCGTCGCCATCTGCCGGGTGACGGCCTCGATGATCGCGGGGTGGCGGTGGCCCAGGATGTTGACCGCGATGCCGCCCAGCAGGTCGAGGTAGCTCTTGCCGTCGACGTCGGTGACCACGGCCCCGTCGCCACTGGCCAGGGCCATCGCGGGGGTGCCGTAGTTGTTCATCATCACGGCTTCCCAGCGCCGCTTCAGGGCGTCGGTATTACTCATGCCGGTACCACCTTGGTGCCCGTGCCCGCGTCGGTGAAAAGCTCCACCAGCACACAATGTTCGACCCGGCCGTCGATGACGTGCGCACTCGGCACGCCCGCGGTCACGGCCCGCAGACACGCCTCGACCTTGGGAATCATGCCCGCCTCCAGCGTGGGTAGCAGTTGCGACAGTGTGGCCGTGTCGATTTCGCTGACCAGCGAATCGCGGTCGGGCCAACTCGTGTACAGGCCTTCGACGTCGGTGAGCATCAACAGCTTCTCGGCGTGCAGCGCGTCGGCCAGCGCCGCCGCGGCGGTGTCGGCGTTAATGTTGTGCACCACACCTTCGGCGTCCGGCGCCAGCGTCGACACCACCGGAATGCGCCGTGCGGCAATAAGATCCAGCACCGCGGCGGTATTGACCCGCTCGACGTCTCCCACCAGGCCGATGTCGGTGGCCACGCCGTCGACGGTGACGCTGCGCCGCACGGCGGTGAACAGCTGGGCGTCCTCGCCGGTGATGCCGACCGCGTACGGTCCGTGCGCGTTGATCAAGTTGACCAGCTCGCGGCCGACCTGGCCGAACAACACCATCCGCGCCACGTCGAGCACTTCCGGTGTGGTGACCCGGAATCCGCCCTTGAAGTCACCCTGGATGCCGAGCCGGCGCAGCATCGCGCTGATCTGCGGGCCGCCGCCGTGCACGACGACGGGGTGCACGCCGCAGTTGCGCAGGAACGCCATGTCGGCGGCGAATGCGTGCCGCAGCGTGTCGTCGGTCATGGCGTTGCCGCCGTACTTGATGACGACGACCTTGCCGTGCAACTGCTTGAGCCAGGGCAGCGCCTCGGCGAGCACCTGCGCCTTGACCGCGGTGGATAAGTCGCTGGCGCGGGTCATGAGCTGTAGGCCGAATTCTCTTCGACGTAACCATGGGACAGGTCGGTGGTCCGGATGGTGGCCCGTCCGTCGCCGAGCCGCAGATCGACGGCGATGTCGATGTCGGCTCCCGAGAGATCCACCTCGCGCGCCCCCGGCGCCCCCACCCCGTCGGCGAAGACCGTGGAGCCGTTGAACGACACCGTGATCCGATCGGGATCCAGGGCGATGGGCGCGATGCCGACGGCGGCGAGCACCCGGCCCCAGTTGGGGTCCGAACCGAACACCGCCGTCTTGACCAGGCTGTCGCGGGCGATGGTCCGCGCGGCGACCAGGGCGTCGTCCTCGGAGGCGGCGCCGGTGACGGTGACGTTGACGCGCTTGGTGACGCCCTCGGCGTCGGCCTGCAACTGCGCGCACAGGTCGTCGCAGACACGCAGCACGGCGTCGTCGAGGTCGCGCTGGTCCGGGGCGATCCCGCTGGCCCCGGAGGCCAGCAGCAGCACCGTGTCGTTGGTCGAGCACGCGCCGTCGATGTCGAGCCGGTCGAAGGTGCGCGCGGTGGCGTGGCGCAGCGCGGAGTCCAGTGCGGCGGCGTCGACGGCCGCGTCGGTGGTCAGCACGCAGAGCATGGTCGCCAGCGACGGCGCGAGCATGCCCGCGCCCTTGGCCATCCCGCCGATCGTCCAGCTGTCCGGGTGGTGCAGCGCAACCTGTTTGGGCACGGTGTCGGTGGTCATGATGGCCTGGGCCGCATCGTCGCCTCCGGACAGGCCGCCGGCCATGTCCTGCACGATCGCGCGCACGCCGGACAGCACCTTGTCCATCGGCAGCCGGTCGCCGATCAGCCCGGTGGAGCACACCGCGACCTCGATGGCCCCGGTCTCGGTGCCCCAGTCCGACAGCGCGGCCGCGACGGCCTCGGCCGTGGCGTGGGTGTCCTGGAACCCGCCCGGCCCGGTGCAGGCGTTGGCGCCGCCGGAGTTGAGGATCACCGCGCGCAGCGCGCCCGTGCTCAGCACCTGCTGGCTCCACAGCACCGGCGCGGCCTTGACCCTGTTGCGGGTGAACACGCCGGCGGCCGCGTAATCGGGCCCCTCGTTGAAGACCAGGGCCAGGTCGCGCTTGCCCGAGGCCTTGATGCCGGCGGCGATGCCCGCCGCCCGGAATCCGGCCGGCGCGGTGACGCCCTGCTCGCGCAGCAACCGCGGCGTCTCGGTGCGCGTCACGGCGCCACCCCGATCACCGAAAGGCCTTCCGTCTCCGGCCAACCCAGTGCCAGGTTCATCGACTGCACGGCGGCCCCGGCCGTGCCCTTGACCAGGTTGTCGATCGCGGCGATCGCCACGAATGTCTGGGCCGCCTCGTCCACCGCGACGGCGATGTGCGCCGCGTTGCTGCCGATCACCGCACCCGTGCGGGGCAGCTGACCGTCGGGCATCAGGTAGATGAAAGGCTCTGCGTCGTAAGCCTTTTCGTAGGCCTCCCGCAGCTGCGGCAACGACGCACGGGTGCGGGCGGTGCACGTGGCCAGGATCCCGCGCGACGTCGGGATCAGCACCGGGGTGAATGACACCGTCACGTCGCGGCCGGTGACGGCCCCCAGCCCCTGGGCGATCTCCGGGGTGTGCCGGTGCGCCCCGGCGATGTTGTAGGCGCGCGCCGACCCGATGACCTCGGCGCCCAGCAGGTCGGTCTTGGCCGCCCGCCCGGCCCCGGAGGTGCCGCTGACGGCGACGACCGTGACGGCGGGCTCGACGAGGTCCTCGGCCAGCGCGGGCAGCAACGCCAGCAGCGCCGCGGTCGGGTAGCAGCCGGGAACCGCGATGCGGCGCGCGCCGCGCAGCCGCTCGCGCGCGCCCGGGAGCTCCGGCAGCCCGTAGGGCCAGCTGCCGGCGTGCGGGGTGCCGTAGAACCGCTCCCACGCGGCGGCGTCGGTGAGCCGGAAGTCCGCGCCGCAGTCGATGATCACGGTGTCGGGGCCGAGCTGAGAGGCCAGCGCGGCCGAATGGCCGTGCGGCAAGCCCAGGAACACCACGTCGTGGCCCGCGAGCACGGCGGGCTCGGTCGGCTCGACGACGCGCTGGGCCAGCGGCGTCAGGTGCGGATGGTGCTCGGCGAGCGTGCTGCCGGCGCTGGCAGCGGCGGTCAGCGCGCCGATCGACAGGCGCCCCTGGGCGTAGGCCGGGTGCCCGAGCAGCAGGCGGAGGATTTCACCGCCCGCATAGCCGCTGGCACCGGCAACTGCCACCTTGATCACGTCGGCCATTTCGACGATTTTGCATGGTTATGCAGTAGTTTGCAAATCCATTCCATCAGGCGCGGAGCTCGGCGCCGACCGACTCGGCGGCCCGGCGCACGGCGGCCTCGCGGGCCGCGGTGGCGTCGTCCTCGGTCAGCGTGCGGTCCGGCGCCCGGAACCGCAGCGCGAAGGTCAGCGACTTGCGGTCCTCCCCGATCTGCGGGCCGGTGAAAACGTCGAACAGCTGCAGGTCTTCCAGCAGCTCGCCCGCGCCTTCGCGCACGGCGTCGGCCACCGCCTGAGCCGGTACGTCCGCCGGCACCACCAGGCTGACGTCCTGGAAGACGGCCGGGAACGGAGACACCCGGGGCGCGGGCAGCGCCGCGGCGAGGGGCACGGCGTCGAGATCGAGCTCGAGGGCGCAGGTGCCCTTGGGCAGCCCGGAGCGCTCGGTCACGGCCGGGTGCAGCTGGCCCGCGTACCCGACCGTCGTGTCGCCCACGAGCACCTCGGCGCAGCGGCCCGGGTGCCACGGCAGCTGCTGCGCCGCCCGCAACCGGACGTCGATGCCGGCGGCGCGGGCGATGATGCGCACCGCCTCGAACGCGTCGGCGGCCTCGGCGCGCCGGCCCGGCCCCCAGGGGCCGCGCGCTTCCCGCAGGCCGGTCAGCACCGCGGCGACGTGCTGGGGTTGGCGCGGCAACGACGCGTCGAGCGCGGCGATCTCGGCGTCGGTGGGCCGGCGGTCGACGGGGATCGGCGTCACGCCGCGGGTCTCTGCTGTCGGCTGCACCACCTGCGCAAGGGCATAGAGCGAAACGTCGACCAAACCGCGGGATACGTTGCGCACCAAGGCTTCCAGCAGCGCCGGCAGCAGGGTGGTGGCCAGGTGCGGGCGGTCGGCCTCCAGCGGGTTGAGCACGTCGGTCGTGACGCGCCGCGGATCGTCGGGCGGCAGCCCCCACAGGTCGAACGCCCCGGCGGGCAGAAAAGGCGTCGGCAGGATCTCGACGTACCCGGACTGGGCCAGCGACCTGCCGATGGCGCGGCGGCGCTGTTGCACGGCGGACAGCCCGCGGCCGGCCGGCGCCGACGGCAGCACCGACGGGATGACCTCCAGGCCCTCGAGCCGCAGCACCTCCTCGACGAGGTCGGCGGGCTGCAGCAGGTCGGGTCGCCAGCTGGGTGGGGTGACCGTCAGCGTGTCGCCGCGTTCGGCGACGCCGGCACCGATTTGGGACAGCCGCTTGGCGGCCGTGCCCGAAGCGTAGGCCACACCGGCGATGCGGCCGGGCAGGTCGGCGGCGATGTCGATCGGCGACCCGGCCCACTCGTCGCGGGGCGGGTCGCCCCGCCAATCGGTCAGCGTGTCGGACACCGCGCCGCCGGCGATCTCGGCGAGCAGCGTGGCGCAGCGGTCCAGCGCGGCAACGGAAATGGCCGGATCCACGCCCCGCTCGTAGCGGCGGGCGGCCTCGCTGGGCAGGTGCAATCTGCGCTGGGTGCGCGACACCGCGGCGGGATCCCAGACCGCGGCCTCGAGCAGCACGTCGGTGGAATCGGCGCGCACCTCGGTGCTCGCCGCGCCCATCACGCCGCCGATCGCCGTGGTCGCCGTGTCGTCGACGATCAGGACGTCGGCCGGTTCCAGTTTGCGTTCGATGTCGTCGAGGGTGACGACGGTCTCGCCGGGACGGGCGAAGCGCACGCCGAAGCCGCCGGTGATGCGGTTACGGTCGTGGGCGTGCAGGGGGTGGCCCAGCTCGAGCATCACGTAGTTCGTGACGTCGACCGCCGGGGAGGTGGGGCGGATGCCCGAGAGCAGCAGGCGGCGCTGCAGCCACCACGGTGACACGGCAGCCGGCTCGATGCCGGTGACCGGGCGCAGCGCGAACCGCCGCACGCCGGTGTCGGGCTGCACCGTCAGCGGCCAGGCCTCCCCGTTGGCCGGCAACGGCTTGACGTCCGCGGGGTCGACGAAGTCCAGGTCGTAGGCGCAGGCGACCTCGCGCGCCAGGCCCCGCAGCGACATGCCGTAACCGCGGTCGGGGGTGATGGCCAGGTGGAAGATCACGTCGTCGAGGCCCAGCACGGCGTGGCCGTCGGCGCCGGCTTCGGCGGTGCCCGGCGGCAGCACCAGAATCCCGGAATGGTCGGCGCCCAAACCGAGTTCGGCCGCCGAGCAGATCATTCCCTCCGAGGTGCGGCCGTAGGTCTTACGCGCGGCGATGGCGAATCCGCCGGGCAGCGTGGTGCCCGGCAGCGCCGCCACCACGAGGTCACCGGCCACGAAGTTGGTTGCGCCGCAGACGATCTCGCGGTCTTTATCCTCGCCCACGTCGACGTGGCAGAACCGGATCGGCTTCTTGAAACCGGTGAGTTCCTCGATGTCGGTGACGCGGCCCACCGTAAGCGGGCCCTCGACCGGGCCGAGGGTGAGAACCTCTTCGACCTCGTGGCCGATGTCCACCAGCGCCTGCTCCAGCTCGGCGGGGGCCACGTCCCAGCCCGGCGCGCCGGCGTTCACGACCTCGCGCAGCCAGCTGTACGGAACGCGCATCAGGCACCCACCCCGAACGGCAGCGAGAACCGGACGTCGCCCTCGACCATGTCGCGCATGTCCGGAATCCCGTTGCGGAACTGCAGCGTTCGTTCCAGGCCCATGCCGAACGCGAAGCCGGAGTATTCCTCGGGGTCAATTCCGGCCGCCCGCAACACGTTTGGATGCACCATCCCGCAGCCGCCCCACTCCACCCAGCCCGGGCCGCCCTTCTTGCCGACGAACCACACGTCGACCTCCGCGGAGGGCTCGGTGAACGGAAAGAAGTGCGGGCGGATGCGGGTCCGCGCCTCGGGGCCGAACTCGGCGCGCGCGAACGCGTCGAGCGTGCCCCGCAGGTGCGCCATGGACAGGCCGCGGTCCACCGCCAGGCCCTCGACCTGGTGGAAGACCGGGGTATGAGTGGCGTCGAGCTCGTCGGTGCGGAACGTGCGGCCGATCGAGACGATGTAGACGGGCAACTCGCGGGCCAGCAGCGTGCGCACCTGCACCGGCGAGGTGTGGGTGCGCAGCAGCTGCCGAGAATCCTCGGGCGCGATGTAGAAGGTGTCCTGCTCGCTGCGCGCGGGGTGGTCGGCGGGAAAGTTGAGCGCGTCGAAGTTGAACTGTTCGCTCTCGACCTCGGGGCCGTCGGCCACTTCCCAACCCATGGCGATGAAGGTGTCGGCGACGTGTTCGGCGAGGATCGTGATCGGGTGCCGCGCCCCGGTCGGCTGCCGCGTCGACGGCAACGTGACGTCGATGCGCTCGGCGACGAGCACGGCGGCGTCGCGTTCGGCGCGCAGGGCCGCGAGGCGTTCGTCGTACCCCTGCTGGGCCTCGCCCCGCGCGGCGTTGACCCGCTTGCCGGCATCGGCGCGTTGGTCTTTGGCAACGCTCCCCAGCGCCTGGCGCGCGAGCGCCAGCGGTGAGCGGTCGCCGAGGTGCTCGGTCTTGGCGCGCGCCAGCGCGTCGAGGTCGTCGGCCCGGGTGAAGGCCTGCCGCGCGGCGTTGACCGCCGCGGTCAACGCTTCGGGCGACAGGTCGACGGGTTGCTCACCCACGCGGCGACACTCTCCTTGCTGACGAGGCTATTAGGGCTGCCCGCATCGATGGTGCATTCCGCGCGGCACGGGACGACTGCTGATCATAGTGATCGGATCCGCGGCGCCCGGCGGGCGCTGGGCAACTGCGCGGCGGGACTCAGCCGGCGACGGCCGGCGCCGGACCGGGCAGCGTGTCGTCGCCGTCCAGCGGCGCGACCGGCAGGCCCCGGCCGGTGACGTACTTCGCCCCCGCGTAGGCGACCACGGCGCCGAGGAGACCGAACACCGGGGTCGCCGCCATGGTCCCCCAGTGGTGGGCCAGCATCAGGAAACCGAAGCCCGAGGAAGCCGCCAGCATCAGGTACCGCGCCGGTGTCCAGTGGATCGGCTGCCGGAACCGCGCCGACACGAGCACGCCCAGGATCACCGCGACGGTGTGACCGGCGTCGGTGAAGTCGCCGCCGACGATCGCCGAAGCGATGCCCGCCGCCACCCACCAGCCGACCCAGGCGGCCCGCCAGCGCGACGGGATCACCGCCGTCATCGCGCCGAGCACCGCCAGCGCGCCGTAGCTCATCCCGACGTCGCTCGCCCGGGTGATCGACACGGGCAGCCAGCCGAATTCGACCGCCCCGGCCAGGGCGGCGGCCACCAGCAGCGTCGCGCCGATGTGGCCGACGAGAAACGCCACCACCAGCCGGATGGTGCGCAAATGCAGCTCCGCCAGCGCCAGCAGGCAGGTCAGGAAGGGCAGCCAGAAGTAGAGCGGCCCGGCGTCGACGACCAGCGCGCTGCCCAGCAGCGTGCCGAGGTGCCCGTGGGCCAGGTTGTGCAGGTTGGTGCTGGCGCGGGCGACGATGACGTCATGTGCGTCCGGGCCGAGCACCAGGATGGCGCAGCTGATGGCAAGCAGCAGCGCCGCATACCCCACGGTGAATTGGACCCGGGCGAGCCGGGACACGATGCCCCCTAGCATTGGCACCCATTATGGCTGCGGTTTTGTTTCGGCTGTGTCATCAGAGCCTGACAACTCCCTAAAAGTCTTGAGGCGATATATCGCCAAATCGGCGGGCAGGCCGGCGGGCTTCGGCCCGAAAACCGGTTTGCGGGTCCGCTTGGCCTCGACGCCCAATGCGTCCAACTCGCTTTGCGGTATGAGATCCAACGTTGAACTCGACACCATGATTCCACCTTTGGTGGCCCGTTCCATAACTCGTGCGGCGATATTCACATCCACGCCGAGCCAATCCGAGGCCAGCCGCTGCGGTCGTCCGGTGTGGATCCCCACGCGCATCCGCGGTGTGTAGCCCTCCACCTCGACCGATCCGACCGCCTCCTTGGCGGCCAACACGGCCCGCACGGCGACCGTCGGATCGCCGAACACGGCCATGAGTCCGTCACCCATGCGTTTGACGATGTGCCCGCCGGCGTCGAGCAGCGGCGGCTCGAGGGCCCGCGCCACCTGACGCAACAGCGCCAGCGCCGCGTCGTCGCCGGCCCGCAGGGACCACGTCGAAAACCCGACCAGGTCGGTGAAGACCAACGTCACCTCCGGATTGGCCGGCCGGCGGGAAACGCCTTCGGTCAGCGCCTGCCACACCTGCAGCACCCCGAGGCTGACCTCACGCGACACCGCGTCGCGGTCCCCCAGCAGCCGGTCGGCCGCGCGCGCCGCGGCGCGCGGACCGCCGTCGCCGGCCGTGGACAACGGATCGCCGAACTCGGGGTCCCCCGGCAACAGCCGGCGTGCCCGCCGGACCAGGGCGACCGCCCCGGGGCTGTGATTGCGGCCGTGCAGCCATTGGGTCGCGTTGTGCACCGACAGCGGCGTGCGCCGCGAAGCGGAGTGCGCCGCGCGGGATTCGTCGGGCTCGCCCGGCTTCAGATCGCGACGCGCGAGTTCCACCTGGCCAGGTTATTTGGTTTCGTCAGAGGCAGGCAACGACGGCCCCGGCGGGTGTGTCACAAGTCGCACCTCACCGCCTGATCACGGTGGCGGCACACCGGTGTGGAACCTCGATAACAGCTGCGGGGACACATCACCGAAATCGTAGACAACACTCGTTGTCAAAAGTTATCGTGAGGCCAATCGGTGCAGGAGGCCGCGATGACTGCCAGATCGACTACCCCCGCTGATCCGCTCGGACCAGATTCTTTGACCTGGAAGTATTTTGGCGATCTGCGCACCGGAATGATGGGCGTGTGGATCGGTGCGATCCAGAACATGTACCCCGAACTGGGCGCCGCCGTCGAGGAGCATTCGATCCTGCTGCGCGAGCCGCTGCAGCGGGTGGCCCGGTCGGTCTACCCGATCATGGGCGTGGTCTACGACGGCGACCGCGCGGCCCAGACCGGGCAGCAGATCAAGGGCTACCACCGCACGATCAAGGGCGTCGACGCCGAGGGCCGCCGCTATCACGCGCTCGACCCCGACACCTTCTACTGGGCGCACGCCACGTTTTTCATGCTGATCGTCAAGGTGGCCGAGTACTTCTGCGGCGGCCTGACCGAGGCCGAGAAGCGGCAGCTGTTCGACGAGCACGTGCAGTGGTACCGGATGTACGGGATGAGCATGCGGCCGGTGCCCGGGTCGTGGGACGAATTCCAGGAGTACTGGGAGCGGGTCGGTCGCGAGGAGCTGGAGATCAACCAGGCGGTCCTCGACATCTTCGACATCCGCATTCCCAAACCCAGGTTCGTGCTGATGCCGACACCGATCTGGGACCAGATCTTCAAACCGCTGGTGGCCGGGCAGCGCTGGATCGCGGCCGGGCTGTTCGAGCCCGCGGTCCGCGAAAAAGCCGGTATGCGTTGGACTCCGGGTGACGAGGTGTTGCTGCGATTGTTCGGCAAGATCGTCGAACTCGCGTTCCTGGCGGTGCCCGACGAGATCCGGCTGCACCCGCGCGCGCTGGCCGCCTACCGCCGCGCCGAGGGACGGCTGCCCAGCGACGCGCCGCTGGTCGAGGCCCCGCCGTTCATGGCGCCGCCGCGCGACCGCCGCGGGCTGCCGATGCACTACTTCCCGCCGCCGCCCAAGTTGCCGTTCGACCCCGCCCTGCAACCCGCCCGGGCGCTGCTGGAGCGGGCCGGATCGCTGGTGCACACGACGTTGTCGCTGGCCGGCCTGCGCGCCGGGCGGGGCCGCCCGAAGCGCGCGGTCAAGGCCGCGTAGGCAGCTTCAGGGCCCGCGCGCTCTGGTACAGACAGATGGCCGCGGCCGACGCCACATTCAGGCTCTCGGCGCCGCCGGACATCGGGATGCGCAGCCGGTGGTCGGCCGCCGACGCGATTTCGCTTGGCAGGCCGTGGGATTCGGGCCCGAACAGCCACGCCGTCGGCCTGCCCAGCAGTTCGCCGGCCTCGTCCAGCCGTCGCTCACCGTCCACGGTGGTGGCGAGCGCCTGCAGACCCGCGGCACGCACCGCGTCCACGGCGGCGAGGGCGTCCGGCGCGACGACGACAGGGACGCAGAAGATGCTGCCGGCCGAGGCGCGCAGGCATTTGCCGTTGTACGGATCGACGCTGTGGCCGCCGAGGATCACGCCCGCCGCGCCCATCGCGTCCGCGAGGCGGATCAGGGTGCCGGCATTGCCGGGCTCGCCGATCTCGACGGCCACCGCGAGCAGCTGCGGCGCGCCCGCCAGCACGTCGTCGAGGCGGGTCGCCGGCATGTCGCACACCGCGACCAGCCCCGCCGGGGTGACCGTGTCGGAGAGCGCCTTCGCGGCGCGCTCGGTGACCGGGTGGACCGGGCAGTCCAGCCCCGCCAGCAACGACGCATGGCGCTGCTCGGCGACCTCGGTGACAAAGACGTCGCGGACCAGGCCGCGACGCGAGGCCGCCTCGACCAGGTTCGGGCCTTCGGCGAGGAAACGCCCCGCCCGACGGCGCCCGACGTGGCGATGCAGTTTGACCGCCGCGGCGACCCTGGCCGAACGTTCGGTCAGCACCTGCCGGTCGGGCATCTTCGGTCGGGCCGGTTAGGCGGCTTCTCCCGAATCCGAGGGGGCGTTGACGTCCTCGGGCAGCGCCGCGCGGGCGATGTCGACCAGCGCGGTGAAGGCGGCCGGGTCCGCGACCGCGATGTCGGCCAGGTTCTTGCGGTCCACCTCCACGCCGGCGGCCTTGAGGCCCTGGATCAGCCGGTTGTAGGTGATGTCGTTGGCGCGCGCCGCCGCGTTGATCCGCGAGATCCACAGCTTGCGGAACTCGCCCTTGCGCGCGCGGCGGTCGCGATAGGCGTACTGCAGCGAATGCAGCTGCTGCTCTTTGGCTTTGCGGTAGAGCCGGGATCGCTGGCCGCGATAGCCCTTCGAGGCCTTGAGAATGCTGCGCCTCTTCTTGTGGGCGTTGACCGCCCGCTTCACGCGTGCCATTGGATGTTCCTACTCTCGTTCATGCGTAGTGGGTCGATAAATGGGTTCGCCGTGCCAGCTCGCGATGCGGGTCTGGCCGGCGTGGTGATCAGCCGTTCAGCAGCCGATTGATCCGCTGGGCGTCGTTGGCGGCCACCACGGTGCGGCCGTCGAGCCGCCGGGTCCGTTTCGTCGGCTTGTGCTCGAGCAGGTGCCGGCGGTTGGCCTTCTGCCGGACGATCTTGCCGGTTCCGGTGCGCCGGAAGCGCTTTGACGCCCCGCTATGGGTCTTGGCTTTGGGCATGTTTCCTCTGGTTCTCGCTCGGTTCTCGTTATTAGGTCAGTTCGACTAGGTCAGTTCGACGACGGTTCGGCGTCGGCGGCGTCGGAATCCGGTGCCGCTGCGCCCCCCACCTCTTCGGGGTGCCGCGCCCTGGCGCGGGTCTTCGCGCCGCGGTGCGGCGCCAGCACCATCGTCATGTTGCGGCCGTCCTGCTTGGCCGACGTCTCCACGAAACCGTATTCGGCGACGTCCGCGCCCAGGCGCTGCAGCAACCGATAGCCCAGCTCGGGCCGCGACTGCTCACGTCCGCGGAACATGATCGTGACCTTCACCTTCGATCCCGCCTCCAGGAAGCGGATGACGTGGCCCTTTTTGGTCTCGTAGTCGTGATCGTCGATCTTGGGTCGCAGCTTTTGTTCCTTGACGACGGTCTGCTGCTGGTTGCGGCGGGATTCGCGCGCCTTTTGCGCCGCTTCGTATTTGAACTTGCCGTAGTCCATGATCTTGCAGACCGGCGGCCTGGCGTTCGGGGCAACTTCGACAAGGTCCAGATCGGCGTCCGCAGCGACGCGCAGTGCGTCTTCGATGCGCACTATGCCTACCTGCTCTCCCCCTGGGCCAATCAATCGGACTTCAGGTACGCGGATGCGCTCGTTGACGCGGGTCTCAGTGCTGATGGGGCCTCCCTTGTTGGGCTTCTCTATGTCCTGCGGTGACGACCGTTGCCTGGGTTCGTCGGGAAGCAGCGGCGGAAACACCACACCACGAGCAAAAAAGCCCTGCACAAGCAGGGCCCAATGCCGACCGATCGCGGCCGAGGGCTACTCGGGCCGCCCGCGCTGGACGCGGAACAGGCATACGCGCTGCCTGTGACCGGACCGTCGAACCTTCCGCAGATCCGCACAGGGATCTCGTCGGTTCGCGGTGGGAGTGGGACTCCACTTAACTGTTCCTGGCGTTCGCCGGGATGGTCGCAGGCGTCAGTTTAGCAGCCTTGAGGTGCCTTTTAGCACTTCGGCCGGTCGGCGGCGCCGCGCCGGCCACCGACCGGCCCCGAAAAACGCGTGCAAACTCGCGCCCGCCACTCTTAGCGCTTCGGCAAGCTTTTCACGGATTGAGGGCATATCCTCGCGGTCTGTGACACTCGCTTCTCCTCGTTCAGGCCCCCGTTCGGGGCCGCACTTGGGGCCCCGTAGCCGATCGAACTCGCGGTATCGCTGGGTGCCCGCGGCGGCCGGATGGACCGTGGGTGTCATCGCCACCGTGTCGCTGCTGGGCAGTGTGTCCCCCCTGATCCGTTACCTGATCAAGGTTCCGCGCGAGTTCATCAACGACTATCTGTTCAACTTCCCCGACACCAGCATCGCGTGGTCGTTCGTGTTGGCCTTGTTGGCCGCGGCCCTGACCGCGCGCAAGCGGATCGCCTGGCTGCTGTTGCTGGGCAACATGATTCTCGCCGCCGGCCTGAACGCCGCCGATATCGCCGCCGGGGACAACACCGCCGCCGAGATCTTGGGCGAGAATCTCGGGTTCGCCCTGCACATCGTCGCGATCGTCCTGCTGGTGTTGGCCTATCGGGAGTTCTGGGCCAAGGTCCGCCGGGGCGCGCTGGTCAAGGCGGCCGGCGTGCTGGTGGCCGGCGATGTGGTGGGGATCTTGGTGTCCTGGGGCCTGGTCGAGTTGTTCCCCGGAACGCTGGCCCGCCCGGATCGCCTGCCCTACGTGGCCAACCGGGTGGTCGGATTCGCGCTCGCCGATCCGGACCTGTTCACCGGCCGGCCGCACGTGTTCCTCAACGCGATCTTCGGTCTGTTCGGCGCGCTCGCGCTGATCATGGCGACGATCGTGCTCTTTCAATCTCAGCGCGCGGAGAACGCGCTCACCGGCGAGGACGAATCGGCCATCCGCGGGCTGCTCGAGCTGTACGGCAAGAACGACTCCCTGGGCTACTTCGCCACCCGCCGCGACAAGTCGGTGGTTTTCGCCCAGAGCGGGCGCGCCGCCATCACCTACCGGGTCGAGGTCGGCGTCTGCCTGGCCAGCGGCGACCCGATCGGCGATCCCCGGGCGTGGTCCCAGGCCGCCGACGCCTGGCTGGGTCTGTGCCAAACCTACGGCTGGGCGCCCGGCGTCATGGGCGCCAGCACCCAGGGGGCGCGGACATATCGCGAAGCCGGCCTGAACGCGCTGGAGCTCGGCGACGAGGCCATCCTGCGGACCGCCGACTTCAAGCTGTCCGGCCCCGACATGCGCGGAGTCCGACAGGCCGTGACCCGCGCCCGCCGGGCCGGCCTGACCGTGCGGATCCGGCGGCACCGCGACATCGGCGCCGACGAGATGGCCGACACCATCACCCGCGCCGACGCCTGGCGCGACACCCAAACCGAGCGCGGGTTTTCCATGGCGCTGGGCCGCCTCGGCGACCCCGCCGACGGGGACTGCCTGCTGGTCGAGGCCCTGGACCGGGACGGCGCCGTCGTCGCGATGCTGTCGCTGGTCCCGTGGGGAACCACCGGCGTCTCCCTGGACCTGATGCGCCGATCGCCCCAGTCCCCCAACGGCACCATCGAGCTGATGGTCAGCGACCTCGCACTCAACGCGGAAAACCTTGGCATCACCCGCATTTCACTGAACTTCGCGATGTTCCGCTCGGCTTTCGAACAGGGTGCCCAACTGGGCGCCGGCCCCGTCGCGCGGCTGTGGCGCGGGTTTTTGCTGTTCTTCTCGCGGTGGTGGCAGCTGGAGACGCTGTATCGCTCCAACATGAAGTACCAGCCCGAATGGGTGCCGCGGTATGCCTGCTACGAGGACGCCCGCCTGATCCCGCGGGTCGGGGTCGCCTCGGCGCTGGCCGAGGGCTTCCTCGTCCTGCCGTTCGGCCGGCGCAAGCCGCACACGGGTCACCACCCGGCCGTCCCCGCCCGGCTGGCCGCGTCCGGGCTGCTGCACCACGACGGGAGCGCGCCGGACGTCAGCGGGCTGCAGAGGCGCCAGGAGTCGGCCGACGAGGAAGAGGCGAGATCCCGGCTGCCCGAGCAGGTTCGGGTGCGCCTGGCCAAGTTGAAGGTGTTGCGGCGCAAGGGCATCGACGCGTATCCGGTGGGCCATCCGCCCAGTCACACCGTCGCCGCGGCGCTCGACACGGACGACCGGGAGACGATCACCGTCTCCGGCCGGATACTGCGAATACGCGACTACGGCGGGGTGCTATTCGCCCACCTTCGTGACTGGTCGGGGGAAATGCAAGTGCTGCTGGACAATTCGCAGTTGCAGCGCGGGCGAACGGCCGACTTCACGGCGGCCATCGATCTTGGCGACTTGGTCGAGGTCTCCGGCCACATGGGCTTTTCCAAGAAGGGAACCCGCTCGCTGATCGTCGGCGACTGGCGGATGATCGGTAAGTGCTTGCGGCCGTTGCCCAACAAGTGGAAGGGGCTCACCGATCCGGAGGCCCGGGTGCGGACCCGCTACGTCGACCTGGCGGTCAATCCCGAGTCTCGCGAATTGATCACGGCACGCAGCGAGGTGTTGCGCTCGGTCCGGCAGACGCTGTTCGACAAGGGGTTCATCGAAGTCGAGACCCCGATCCTGCAGCAGATCCACGGCGGAGCCACCGCCCGGCCGTTCGTCACGCACATCAACACCTACGACATGGACCTGTTCCTGCGGATCGCGCCGGAGCTCTACCTCAAGCGGTTATGCGTCGGCGGCGTCGAGCGGGTCTTCGAGCTGGGCCGGGCCTTCCGCAACGAGGGCGTGGACTTCAGCCACAACCCGGAGTTCACCCTCCTGGAGGCGTATCAGGCGCACGCCGACTACAAGGTCTGGATCGACGGGTGCCGCGAGCTGATCCAGAACGCCGCCGAGGCCGCCCACGGCGAGCAGGCCGTCATGCGCCCCCGCGACCAAGGCACCGGTGGCGGCCTCAAGCCGGTCGACATCTCCGGCGTGTGGGCGGTCAAGACCGTGTACGACGCCGTCTCCGAAGCACTCGGCGAGCACATCGACCCCGCCACGCCGCTGCCCGCGCTGCGCAAGCTGTCGGATGCCGCGCACATTCCGTATCGGGCGCACTGGGACGCCGGGGCGGTGGTGCTGGAGCTGTACGAGCATCTGGTCGAGGACCGGACCGAGGAGCCGACGTTCTATATCGACTTCCCGACGTCGGTGTCGCCACTGACCCGCCCGCATCGCAGCGAGCCCGGCGTCGCCGAGCGGTGGGACCTGGTGGCGTGGGGTGTCGAGCTGGCCACCGCCTACAGCGAGCTCACCGATCCGGTGGAACAGCGTCGCCGCCTGCAGGAGCAGTCGCTGTTGGCCGCGGGTGGGGATCCCGAGGCGATGGAGCTCGACGAAGACTTCCTGCAGGCGATGGAATACGCGATGCCGCCCACCGGCGGACTCGGGATGGGCGTCGATCGCCTCGTCATGCTCATAACGGGTCGCAGCATCCGGGAGACGCTGCCGTTCCCGCTGGCCAAACCCCATTGATCGAGGTCAGCAACACTGCGCTCGTAGTGGGCGAACATTAGGCAAACAGGTTCCGGGCCGGTAAACAATAGATCACAATGACTCACGTGACAGCCTCGACGAACGGTGCGCCCGCGCAGTTCCTGGCCCTTAGTCACACCTCGCTGATGCATGGCTGGGTGCCGACGACGATCCAGGTGCTGGCCGCCGTCGTGCTGACGTTGGCGGTCGGGTGGCGGTCGCGTCGCTGGCGCGCGGTGCGGATGCCGGTGGCGGCGCTGAGCGGCGGCGGCGCCGCCTACCTGACCCACTGGTACGTCGTCGACCATGGACTCTCCGAGGAGCCGGCGCCGACGGCGCTGTGGGTGTGGATCGCGCTGACGGGCGTGGCGGCGGCGGTGCTGGTGCTGGGCTGGGGCAGCGCGCGCCGCTGGCGGCGCGGCGCGGGGATGCTGGCCGTGCCGTTGTGCTTGCTGAGCGCGGCGCTGGTGCTCAACCTGTGGGTGGGCTACTTCCCCACCGTCCAGTCCGCGTGGAGCCAGCTGACGTCGGGCCCGCTGCCCGATCAGACCGACCAGGCGACCGTTACCGCCATGGCCGCCAAGGGAACCCGGCCACCGCACGGCACCGTGGTGCCCGTCGCGATCCCCTCGGACGGGTCGCACTTCAAACACCGTGGCGAGCTCGTGTACCTGCCGCCCGAATGGTTCGCCACGTCCCCGCCGCCGCCGTTGCCGACCGTGATGATGATCGGCGGGCAGTTCAACACGCCGGCGGACTGGACCCGTGCGGGCAACGCGGTCAAGACGATCGATGACTTCGCGGCCGCGCACGACGGCAAGGCGCCGGTGTTCGTGTTCGTGGACTCCGGCGGCGCCTTCAACAACGACACCGAATGCGTCAACGGGGTTCGGGGCAACGCCGCCGACCACCTCACCAAAGACGTCGTGCCCTATATGGTTTCGGCGTTCGGTGTCAGCCCGCTGCGGTCCAACTGGGGTGTGGCGGGCTGGTCCATGGGCGGGACCTGCGCCGTGGACTTGACCGTCATGCATCCCGATATGTTCAGCGCGTTCGTCGACGTCGCCGGCGACTTCTTCCCCAATGCCGGCAACAAGGCCCAGACCATCACCCGGCTGTTCGGCGGAAACGCCGATGCCTGGGCGGCTTTCGATCCGTCCACGGTGATCACCCGGCATGGGCCGTACCGCGACGTCGCCGGCTGGTTCGCGATTTCGTCGGACGGTCCGCCGACGGCGCGCCGGGACATCACATTGACCGACAGCGGCGCCATCCGTCTGGCCGGACGCGAGGCGGCCGCCAACCCCGCCAATCAGACCGCGGCCGCCTATTCGCTGTGCGCGCTCGGCCGCGCCAACGGAATCGACTGCGCCGTCGTTCCGCAGCCCGGCCGGCACGATTGGCCGTTCGCGGACCGCGTGTTCGCCGCCGCGCTGCCCTGGCTGGCCGGAGCGCTGGGCACCCCGGGCATTTCGCGGACGCCGTTGCCCTCCGCCCCGGCCGCCGGCGCCCCGGTCGTCGTTCCGGCCGAACGTTCCAAGACCGCGATGCGGTAGCTCGGTGGTATCCGTTGCGCGCGTTCGGCGTGCGGTCTTCGCGCGGCACTGCCATCCGTGGAGCGCGTGGAGCCGGTGGGCGAGCACGCCGTTGATCCTGGTGCCGCCGTGGACGCGGCGGTGGAGCCACGCGGCGTGGATCGCGCTGTGGCTGGCCGCGAACCCGTTCGTTTTCGGCAAGCCCGCCCATCACCGCGCATGGTCGACGCGGGCGATGCTGGGCGAGGAGCTGTGGATCAGTCGTCGCCCCCGCGATGCGGCGGCGTTGGTCAGCGCGGCGACGTCGGCCGCCGCGTTGGGCGCGGTGCTCGCCGCCCGCCGCCACCGGCTGCGGCCGGCGCTGATCGCGGTCGCCGTGCAGATGGCGCTGACCCTGGTGTACTGGCAGCAGATGGTCCGGTATCTCGAGCGGCGGGCGCGGTAGCCTCACGGGACCTTGTGGGCGAGAACACCGTTCGTCGCCGAGGACGGCAGCCGCCACGTAAGCGCGGTGACGATACGCAGGTATGGTTATCCGATACCTCCGTATCGTGAGGCGATGCGGGTGTATTGTCCGGCCGTGGGACCCACCCGGCTGTTTCCGTACGACCCGCCCCCTCCAGCAGACCCTTCGCCCAAGGAGCGGATTCGCGACGCCGCGCTGAGCTGCTTTGCCGTTCGCGGCATCGCCGCCACGACGTTGCGCGCGGTCGCCGAGACCGCGGACGTTTCGATTGGGCTGGTACAGCACCACTTTCGCACCAAGGCCGCGCTGAGCGCCGCCGTCGATCAATACGTCCTGCAAACGGTGAGTGAGGCATTGGAACCCGCTACGCTGCCCGAACCGCCGTCCGACAATCTCAACGAGGCAGGGCGGCGGCTGACCGCGCTGATGGTCGAACGTCCCGATGTGATGTCCTACCTCGGGCGTGCGCTCGCCGAGGGTGGCGCATTGGGTTCGGTCATCTTCACCGGTCTGGTGGGTATCAGCGCGGGGCAGGGTGATCAGTTCGGGCAACAGGGCAAGCTTCGGCCCGACCTCGATCCCGATTGGGGGGTGCTCAACCCGCTCATCCTGCGCATTGGCGCCATCATTCTGCATCCCTACATCGAGCTTTACCTGGGTGAGTCGTTCTTCAGCGCGCCACAGCTGCGACGGTGGGACGCCGCGGTCACGAGCCTGATACGGCGCGGGCAATTCGCCGAGGAAACCGAGCTGCAGGACAAGGACGTCATCGCCCGGTGAGCGGCCAAACGCAGCGTTAAGACGGCCGGCACGCCGGTCAGGTGCTATACACGAAACACCATGGACGAGCGCACGGTAACCGCGCATAGCGCACAAATTCTCGACCCCGAAGAGCCCGGCGATCGTCTGGTACTGGACCGACTTCGAACCGATCCCACCGTCGAGGTCGTCGACCGGCTCGACGCGCAGCTGGCCAATCTGCGCGGCCTCCACCCGCCACCGGATTCGACCCTCCTCGGCGAGGGAACCCGGTGGGCGTACTACCCGTGGCGGCGCGCCGTCGTTGCGGTGTTGGGGCCGCGGGGGTTTCGGGCGTTACGACTTGATCGCAACAGGAACAACATCACCATTGCGGAACAGGCCAGGCTCAGCTCGCTGACCATTGGCGTCGCCGGCCTGAGCGTCGGGCATGTCATCGCGCACACCCTGGCGGTCCAGGGATTGTGTGGCCGGCTTCGCCTGGCGGATTTCGATCATTTGGAACTATCGAATCTGAATCGGGTGCCGGCCACTGTGTTCGACCTCGGGTTGAACAAAGCTCAGGTGGCGGCGCGCAGGATCGCCGAGCTCGATCCCTACCTGGCGGTGGATGTGCTCGACACCGGAATCACCGCAGACACCATCGATGCGTTCTTGGATGGACTGGACATCGCCGTCGAAGAATGCGATTCGCTCGACATGAAGGTCGCCTTGCGGCTGGCGGCCCGTGACAGGCGTATCCCCGTGTTGATGGCGACCAGCGACCGGGGGCGGGTCGATGTTGAACGCTTCGATCAACATCCCGAACGCCCGATCATGCACGGATTGCTGGACGGGCTCGACGTCGAGCTGGTGGCAGGCATGAGTACCCGGGACAAGCTCCCTCACATGCTGCGTTACGACGAAGCCGAGCACATCTCGCCGCGCACCGCCGCATCGCTCATCGAGATCGACCGGTCGCTGTCGACGTGGCCGCAGCTGGCATCCGATGTCATTGTGGGCGCCTCGGCCCTGGCCGAGGCCGTCCGCAGAATCGGACTGGGCGAACAGCTTCGATCCGGCCGGTGCCGCATCGACACAGGCTGGGCGCTCGACCAGCTGCGCGAGGTCGACGCGGCCCAGCATCGCCCTGCGCGTGACAACGACCAGGGAGACGACCCGGCGGCCCCCGCGGTCGACGACACGATTGTCGCCGCCGCCATGCGCGCCCCCTCGGGCGGAAACAGTCAGCCGTGGCGCATCGACGCGCAACCGACCGAGCTCACCATAAGTATTGCCACAGAACATACTTCGACGATGGACGTGGGCTTCCGCGGCAGCGCCGTCGCGGTGGGCGCGGCGCTGTACAACGTCAGAATCGCCGCCGCCGCCCGCGGGGTGCTCGGCCCGGTGACCGTATCCGAAGACGGCGCCGGGTCTCCGCTGCGGGCCACCATGCACTTTGGAACCGGCAGCGACCCGGCCCTGGCCGATCTCTATGAACCGATGATCGTGCGGGAGACCAACCGGCATCGCGGCACACCTCAACCGCTCGACGATCAGACGACCAAGTTACTCACCGTCACGGCCGAGCGGGAGGGCGCACGCCTGCACCTGCTCACCGGGCGAGACGAGCTTTCGCGGGCCGCAACGATTTTCGGCGCGGCCGACCGCATCCGGTACTTGACGCCGCATCTGCACGCGGAGATGGTCTCGGAACTGCGCTGGCCCGGAGACCCCGACCCCGACACCGGTATCGACGTGCGCTCGCTCGAACTCGACGCCAGCGACTTGGCGCTGATGGATATCGTGCGCCGGGCCGACGTCATGGCTTATCTTGCGGAATGGGACGCCGGCAGCGCGCTGGGCGACGGGATGCGCGACGAAGTCCTCGCCGGCTCCGCCCTGGCCGTGCTCACCGTGACCGGGGGGCGCCTCCGTGACTACGCCCGCGGCGGGTCGGCGGTCGAGGCGGTATGGATCGTTGCCCAGCGCGAAGGCCTCGCCGTCAGGCCGCTGTCGCCGGTCTTTCTGCATGCGCGGAATGCTGCTGATCTCAATGAGTTATCGGCCGCTTTCGGCGACGAATTAGCCCGATTACAAGACGGATTTGCGCGCCTGATCGCGACCGATCCCGAGGAATCGATCGTGCTGGTCTTGCGCTTGGCCTCCGCGCCGCCACCGTCGGTGTCCAGTCGCCGCAGCCCGAGCCGGGTCCGTTCGGGGCGCCCGTGATGCGCCCGTCGTGCGACGAGCGCGCCGGGGCCATCGGACCTCAGAACGGTTTCGCCGTGAATCCCCATCGCAACAAAGCCGACTCGCGGCGGGCTTGACGACTCAGCCGAGGGTCCCGCGCGCCGGTCAGCGCGCTCGGTCCGCCGCGCGCCCCGTACATCCAGTACGCCTGCAGGTAGGGCACCGGTGTCGAATGACCGCGGTGCATTGCTTGCAGACCCGCTGCGGCAAGCTCATTCGACAGTTCCGCGATGGTGAACGCCGCCGCCTCGCTCGCAATGGCGTCTTGGCGCAGGACGGCCGGCGAGTCGGGGTCGGCGATCGCCAGCATGCTGGGGGCGGCCGCCGGGTCCCGGAGTCGCTGAAAATCGGAAATCCACACTGCGGCCCCACTGCGGCGTTGGATCGCTTCGATCTGTCGAAGGGCGCCGCGCAAGGTGTCGAAATCGGGTAGCTGATGCAAGGTCCACATGCACGAGACGGCGTCCCACGGGGCCGTTGAAACCCGCTCCGGCAACGCGGTGATGTCCTCCCGACGCAGTTCGACACGTTCTCCGATCCCTTCGGCGTCGAACAGCGCCCGCGCCGTGGACAGCATGTTGGGGGCGAGATCGACGGCTGTGGCCCGAACGTCGGGTCGTCGGCGCAGGACGGCGCTCAACGCACGACCGGAGCCGACGCCGAGATCCAGCAGGCGGCCGCCTGGAGGCAGCAGCGCATCAAGCGCGCGAGCGCACAAGTCGTACACCGCGCACATGCCGGGGTTGGATGCGCCACCGGTGTGGAACTGTGCGACGGACTCCGGATCGTCCACCACCATCGGCTCAGGAATGCGCTCCCGCCCCGGCGGATGCGACCGCTCACGCAAAACGATCCCAGGCATTCGCCACAGCGGCCGAATTCTCTTCACCCTCAACCTTTCATGGGGTCCGCATGATCGATTTCTCGTCAGGCTCTGGCGGCAGTCAGCTACCCGGCCGAAGTGTCGCAAATGATTATTAACCTGTCCGCGCAGTCTGCACCGGCGTCCCGTTGAATTTCGCTGCGTCGAAACGGACGTCCTGGAATACTTGTCCGGTCAGCGGGGGCCGGCAAGCTTTCGGCCTGCGCGGTCGTTCGACCGGCGTAGGCAACAGCATTTCCGCAGGAGGTAGGCGTGGTTCAGGCCCTTGCAAGTGACGGCATCGAATGCCTGCCCCTGCCGCCGGTGAATCCGATGCCTTACCGTCAGCGCCTCGCGGCGGTACGGGAATTCAGCACGGGAACCGAACGGCTGCGTGACGCCGGCGGGCGGGTGACGTCGTTCAAGTTAGGGCCGCGATGGCTGATGCCCCCGATGGTGTTGGCGACGTCTCCGGAGGCCATCCGCGACATCCTCAGCACCAAAGACGATTCCGTGGACAAGACCACCCCGGTCTTCGACCAAGTGCGCCGCGTCATCGGCGCCAGCCTCACCGATCTTCCCTTCGAGCAATGGAAGCCACGCCGGCGCACCCTACAGCCGGTGTTCACCAAGCAGCGGGTGAGCGAGTTCGGCGGCCACATGGAGCAGGCGGCGCAATCGGTGAGCGAAAGCTGGCACGAGGACGCCCTGATCGATTTGGACGCCGAATGCCGCACGATCACGTTGCGCGCGCTGGGCCGATCGGTGCTCGGGCTCGACCTGGAACAACGGGCCGACGAGGTCGTCGAGCCACTGCGAATCGCGTTGGCCTACGCGGTCAGGCGCGCGACGCGCCCACTCCGTGCGCCGCGCTGGTTGCCCACACCCGCGCGTCATCGCGCGCGAGCGGCGAGCGCCAAACTTCACGCGCTGACACGGGAGATCCTGCGGGACTGTCGCGCCGATCCGACACGAGTCGCGCCCCTGGTCCATGCCCTGCTCGCCGCCGAGGATCCAGAAACCGGAAAACGGTTGTCCGATGACGAGATTTGCGACGAGCTCGTCATGTTCCTCTTCGCCGGCCACGACACCACGACGACCGCGTTGACGTATGCGCTGTGGTCTCTGGGACACCACACCGATTGCCAGAACCGCGTGGCCGCGGAAGTCGCGGCCCTGCCGGATCGGCCGCTGACGTCCGACGACATTCCACAGCTCGGCTACACGGTGCAGGTCATACGGGAATCGTTGCGCCTGTGCCCCCCGGCGCCTACGGGGACACGCATGGCATCCCGCGACGTCCAAGTCGGCGGCTACCGGGTGCCCAAGGGCACGATGCTCATCGTGGGGCGAATGGCCGTACAACGCGACCCGCAGCTTTGGGACGACCCGCTTCGATTCGACCCGGAACGATTCAGCCCGGAGAACTTCAAGGCTCTCGATCGGTGGCAATACGTGCCCTTCGGCGGCGGCCCCCGCTCGTGCATCGGCGACCATTTCGCCATGCTCGAAGTCACACTCGCCTTGGCGACACTCATCCGGGGAGTCGAAATTCGCTCACTCGACGACGAATTTCCGCTCGCGTTGCACTTCACCATGATCGCCGGCGGTCCGATCCGCGCGCGCGTCCGACCGCGCCGCTAACCCAGCCCGCCGCGCCTTCCCCGTCGCTACCGAGTCCACGCGACCCCGATCACACTCGGGCGTCAACGTGAGCGAATCATTGCTAGACGCACTAGGCAATGCCAAACGCGGCGCACCGGTTACCGCTACCGTTAGGGCAATGTCGGGCACACTGGACCACCTGGTCACCGCTGCCGCCGCCGAGTTGATGGCGGCCACCGCGGCGGACTCCGCCTCAATCAGCGAACGCGTGCTCGGCAACCTGGTTCGCGACCTGGGGGTGGACTTCAGCTTCCTGCGCCACAACGATCACACCATCCGCGCGACCATCCTCATCGCCGAATTCCCGCCGCGTAACGCCGACCCCGACCCGATCGGGTTGGTGTATTTCGCCGACGCCGACTCCATCTTCGCGCGCACCGAACACCTCAAGGTGCCCGAGGTGGTCCGCCCCGAGCCGGAGAACGCCGACTATCAGAACCGCATCGAAGCGGGCACCGGAGTTCCCGCCGTCTCGCTGGCCGCCGTTCCGCTGCTGTCCGGCGACGTCACCACCGGCACACTCGCCTTCGGCAAACTCGGAGACCGCGAATGGCTACCCGAAGAACTCAATGCGCTACAGGCGATCGCCGCGCTTTTTGCGCAGCTGCAAGCCCGCGTCGTCGCCGAACAGCAAATTCACTACCTCGCCGAGCACGATGAACTCACCGGGCTGCTGAACCGAAGGGCGCTCATCGCACACCTCGACGACCGGCTGGCGAAGGGACAGCCCGGCCCGGTGTCGGTCGTGTTCCTCGCCATCGACCGCTTCAAGGTCATCAACAGTCGCCTCGGCCAAGACGCCGGCGACCGATTCATCGAGTCCTTCGCCGCGCTACTACGTGAGGCCACCCGCGTTCCCTCCGTCATCGCCCGCTTCGGCGGCGACGAGTTCGGCGTCGTGCCGTCCGCGGCCATGGACGTCGAGGCCGCCGAAGCGTTCGCACACTCATTGCACGGTCGGGTTCACCAACAGATCCCCATCGACGGCGAAATGCTCAGTCGCACCGTAAGTATCGGCGTCGCGGCAGGCCTACCCGGGGACGAGACCACGTCAGACCTGCTACGGCGGGTCGACCAGGCCACCCGGTCGGCCAAGGCCTCCGGCGGCAACAACGTCGCAACCTTCCGCCCGGAGATGTCTACAACGGACATGATCCGCAACGACATCGAGCTGCATCTGGAAGGGATGATCGAGGGCGGTGGCGGTGCGCTGGTCCTCCACTACCTTCCGGAATTCGACATGCGTACCGGCGAGATTCTCGGCACCGAGGCGCTAATCCGTTGGCAACACCCAACTCTGGGCCTGTTGATGCCTGATTCGTTCATCCAGGTCGTGGAATCGATCAACCTCGGCGCCAAGCTCGGCCGCCTCGTCATGCGCTCCGCGTGTGCGCAATTCGGACTATGGCGCTCGCACGGTGTCGGCAAGGGCACGGTGCTGCGAATCAACGTATCTCCCGTGCAGCTCGTCACGGCCGGTATCGTTGACACGGTCGCCGCCACCCTCGACGAGTTCGGTCTTGATCCCAGCACCGTATGTCTGGAGATCACCGAAAGCGTTGTGGTCCAAGACATCGACGCGACACGTCAGACGTTGTTCGGGTTGAAGGATGTTGGCGTACAGATCGCGATCGATGACTTCGGCACCGGCTACAGCGTGTTGACATATCTGAAATCTCTTCCCGTCGATTCACTCAAGATCGACAAGGGTTTCGTCCAGAATCTCGACACCAACGCCGGAGATCTGGCGATCGTGCGCTCGACGATGGCCCTGGCCGACGCCTTCGGGCTCGATGTCGTGGCCGAAGGGGTGGAAACCGTGGCCGCGGCCGAAAGGCTGCTCAGCCTGGGCTGCCATCGCGCGCAAGGCTTTTTGCTGTCCCGCCCCATCGACAGCGCGGCGATGGAATCACTCCTGGCCAAACGCGTCATCCCGATGAACTTCTCCAGCACGCGGTTTCCTGGAACGGGAAACGCGGTTTAGATCCGCCAGAAAGTGCAGCACGGGAGACGGTCGGGCACTCAGGCGCGACGTTGGAACAGGTAGTAATACGCCGGGGTCTTCCTGTCGTCGAGTTCCTGCTCGTCGCCGCTGAATAACAGCGTCCAGCCGGGAGTGAAACGTCGTTCGATCTCGGGGTGATCGATCCCCGGCACGCCGAACCGGCCGCCGGGAGGGAACGCGGCGATGAACAGCCGCGCGTCGGGCGCCGCCACGGCGCTGACTTCCCGGACGTACGCCTCACGGTCGCCGCCACTCATGTTGTGGATGCAACCGTTGTCGACGATCAACTGGAAGCCAGTCCCGATCCCGGACTGACTCAGCTGCGTCACATCGGCACGAACAAAATTGATGGAGACATCGGCTTTGCCCGCTTTCGCCCGCGCCTTTTCAAGCGGTTTCGCGACGTAATCGACCCCGGTGACCTGCCAGCCCTGCTGGGCGAGATAGATGGCGCAGTCCCCGGTGCCGCATCCCACGTCGAGAGCCCGCCCCTTGGGCAGCGCCGGCGTGTCACCAGTTCCCTCGACCAGATCCCGCAGCCCCTGCCCGATCGGGTGTCCTTCCCACGGCGTGAAGCCGACGCGGTAGAAGAACCGAAATCGCGTGTGTCGAGATGCCATAGCCGCAATGATGGCATCCGCGGCAACCGGCCCGACACCACCTTCCCGGTTTACCACTTTCGCGGCCAACC
Organism: Mycobacterium paraintracellulare; assembly: GCF_000276825.1. Classification (NCBI taxonomy): domain Bacteria; kingdom Bacillati; phylum Actinomycetota; class Actinomycetes; order Mycobacteriales; family Mycobacteriaceae; genus Mycobacterium; species Mycobacterium paraintracellulare. The sequence continues at coordinate 3,227,785 of NC_016948.1, forward strand.
GGGACCGTGCCATCAACACGTGATTTCTTCCAATGCCGAAAAGCGGCTGAGGATTTCGGCGTTCTCGGCGCACATCAGCTTGAATTGCGCCGGCTCGGCATGAGCGGAAAGGGTGCGACGGTCCCACCACATCACTTTGGTTCGATAGTTTTCATTCGGATAGGCGGCCGCCGGAACGCGTGCGGCCACGACGCCCCCGGAGGATTGCCACTGCTCCAGCACATGGGCCGCCGCGGTAGCCATCACAAATTGAGCACCCAGCAGCGTCATCGTCGGCAGGGCCGTGCGGGCCAATACTCGGGAAAGCGACTGATTGCCATATTCGCGGGAATTGGCCCAGGCGCTTTTCACCTCCACGACGCCGAACGGAAGCCGGTTGGCGATCATATGACGCAGCAGGGAAAGGCCGGGATTGCCTTTCCACTCCACCAGAGCGTGGGAGTCCTCGGGCGAGCGCAACGGCCCCACGACGCGCGTGCCCCCGACCACGCGCCCCTCCGGGTCAAGGGCCGCGAAGAACAGCGCCGTGTCCGCGCCGTCCGAAATCGCGTCCACGTCGAGCACCCAATCCAAGCCGTGCCTGCGATAGCTGTGCGCTGCGCCTTCCAGGTATTGATTCCACAGATCGGGCTCCCCCCTCGGCGTGGACGCGACGACCCAACATCCCGTCGCGTGATCGCGCCAGCCGGACCGAACGTCCGACCGCGGGGCATCAAACACTCTTGCTTCGAGCTGAGCCGCTTCCATGGGTTTGCCTCCACCTATTAACCGTGCGAACTGAACTATTTCGTGAACGCGTCTTGAATCGTTTCTCAATTCGACTCGCGACAAATAACCAAGGAGATTGTGACATAACAAGCTAATGGCGGCTGTGCAGCGCGGGCGGAAAATATCAACGCGGGCTTGTTAGGCGCCGCACGGGATTTGGCGAAAACGTCAGCTACTGTTCAGTAACACGCGACCGCGGCCGAATTATGGTTAACGCCGGTCGGGGCTAGAGCACGGGAAATGCGAACCGCAGCGACTCCAAGAACTGACAACGGATGTTGCCGATTTCGACCGCGGCGCGCAGTACCGTGGCGGCATGCCCGACGAACCCAGCACTGAAGGTGCCGCCGACGCCGGATACGACGACGCCGGTACGCCGACGTTCGAGTCCGTGCGCGACAAGATCGAGGCCCGGTACGCGACGGCACAGGGCTCGGCCGAACTCGACGCGGAGTCACCCGAGGGACGATCGGTCGAGGCCGAGTACGACGAGCGCCGTCGCGCGGCGGCCGAGCGGCTGGCCCAGATCCGCGAGTCGATGCGGCGCGACGACCAGCCGTGAGCGACGCCGGGCGTGTGTCCCCTCAGTGCTCGCCAGATGCCCTGCCCGACAACGTCATTCGGGCCTTGTCGCGAAAGCGGGCTCAGGCGGTGGCTTTACGGCGGCGGGCCGGCCGGCGCGTCGGAGCGCTGGCCGGCGGCGCGCTGCGCCCGATGACCTCGGCGAGGAACTTCCCGGTGTAACTCTCCGGCACCGCCGCGACGTCCTCCGGAGTGCCTTCCGCGACAACGGTTCCGCCCTCGGCGCCGCCTTCCGGCCCCATGTCGACGATCCAGTCCGAGGTCTTGATGACGTCCAGGTTGTGTTCGATGACGATGACCGTATTGCCTTTGTCGACAAGGCCGTTGATGACCTTGAGCAACTTGCGGATGTCGTCGAAATGCAGACCCGTGGTCGGCTCGTCGAGGATGTACACGGTGCGCCCGGTGGATCGCTTTTGCAGTTCGGCGGCCAGTTTCACGCGCTGCGCCTCGCCGCCGGACAGCGTCGGCGCCGGCTGGCCGAGCCGCACATAACCGAGACCGACGTCGACCAGGGTGCGCAGATAGCGGTGGATGCCGGTGATCGGCTCGAAGAACTCCGCCGCCTCCTCGATGGACATGTCCAGCACCTCGGAGATGGTCTTGCCCTTGTAGTGCACCTCGAGGGTTTCCCGGTTGTAGCGGGCCCCCTGACACACCTCGCACGGCACATACACGTCGGGCAGGAAGTTCATCTCGATCTTGATGGTGCCGTCACCGGTGCACGCTTCGCAGCGGCCGCCCTTGACGTTGAACGAGAACCGGCCCGGTTGGTAGCCACGGACTTTGGCCTCGGTGGTCGCCGCGAACAGGGTGCGGATCTTGTCGAACACGCCGGTGTAGGTGGCCGGGTTCGACCGCGGCGTGCGGCCGATCGGCGACTGATCCACCCGCACCAGCTTGTCCAGGTGGTCCAGCCCGGTGACCCGGGTGTGGCGGCCGGGGACCAGCCTTGCGCCGTTGAGCCGGTTGGCCAGCACCGCCGCGAGGATGTCGTTGACCAGAGTCGACTTGCCGGAACCGGACACGCCGGTCACCGACGTGAGCACGCCGAGCGGGAACGAGACGTCGATGCCGCGCAGGTTGTGCTCGCGGGCGCCGACGACGGTGAGCTGACGGCGCCGGTCGACGGGACGCCGGATCGCCGGCATCTCGATGCTTTCCTTGCCCGACAGGTAGGCGCCCGTGATCGACTCCTTGTTGGCCAGCAGCTCGCTGTAGGTGCCGCTGTGCACGATCTGGCCGCCGTGCTCACCGGCCCGCGGGCCGATGTCGACGATCCAGTCGGCGTGCGCGATGGTGTCCTCGTCATGCTCGACGACGATCAGCGTGTTGCCCAAACCCCTTAGCCGAGTGAGGGTTTCGATGAGACGACGATTGTCGCGCTGATGCAGCCCGATGGATGGCTCGTCGAGCACGTACAGCACGCCCACCAGCCCGGACCCGATCTGGGTGGCCAGCCGAATGCGTTGCGCCTCACCACCGGACAGCGTGGCGGCCGCGCGGGACAGCGACAGGTATTCGAGACCGACGTCGAGCAAAAATCCCAGCCGCGACTGGATTTCCTTGAGCACCTGCCCGGCGATCGCCTGCTCGCGCGGCCCCAGGGTGAGGGTGTTGAGGAAGTCTGCGCAATCGGAGATCGACAGCTCACAGACGTCGGCGATGGACTTCTTGCCGCGATTGCCCGCGCTCAGCGACACCGCCAGGATCTCCGGCTTGAGCCGGGTCCCCTCGCAGACCGGGCAGGGCACGTCACGCATGAAGCCCTCGTAGCGCTCCTTCATCTGCTCGGATTCGGTCTGCGCCATCTTGCGCTGCAAAAACGCCAGCACGCCCTCGAAATCGGCGTAATAGGAGCGGGTCCGGCCGTACCGGTTGCGGTAGCGCACGTGCACCTGGTGGTCGGAGCCCTCGAGGATCGCCTTGCGGGCCTTGGCGGGCAGTTTGCGCCACGGGGTGTCGACGTCGAAGCCCAGCTCGTCCCCCAGCCCGGCCATCATCCGGGTGAAGTACTCCGCGGTGTGGCCCGTCGACCACGGCGCCACCGCGCCCTCGGCCAGGGTGCGCTCGGGGTCGGGCACCACCAGGTCGGGGTCGACCTCCTTGCGGATGCCCAGGCCGCTGCATTCCGGGCAGGCGCCGTACGGCGAGTTGAACGAGAACGACCGCGGCTCCAGGTCGTCGACGGCCAGCGCGTGCCCGTTCGGGCAGGCCAGCTTCTCGGAGAACCGCTGCTCGCGGTTGTGGGCGTCGTGCTCGTGATCGACGAACTCCAGCACCACGATGCCGTCGGCCAGGTTCAGCGCGGTCTCCACCGAGTCGGTGAGCCGCTGCTTGGCGCTGGCCTTCACGGTGAGCCGGTCCACCACGACCTCGATGTCGTGCTTCTCCTGCTTCTTCAGCTTCGGCGGATCGGTCAGCGGATGCACGACGCCGTCGACCCGGACCCGGCTGTAGCCCTGGGCGTTGAGCTTTTCGAAGAGGTCGGCGAACTCGCCCTTGCGGGTGCGCACCACCGGCGCGAGCACCTGAAACCGGGTGCCCTCCGGCATCGCCAGCACCTGGTCGACGATTTGCTGGGGCGTCTGGCGGGCGATGCGCTCGCCACACACCGGGCAGTGCGGGGTGCCGGCGCGGGCGTACAGCAGCCGCAGGTAGTCGTAGACCTCGGTGATGGTGCCGACCGTCGATCGCGGGTTGCGGTTGGTGGACTTCTGGTCGATCGACACCGCCGGGGACAGGCCCTCGATGAAGTCGACGTCCGGCTTGTCCATCTGCCCGAGGAACTGGCGGGCGTAGGCCGACAGGGACTCCACGTAACGCCGCTGCCCCTCGGCGAAGATCGTGTCGAAGGCCAGCGACGATTTGCCCGAACCCGACAGCCCGGTGAAGACGATCAGCGCGTCGCGGGGCAGGTCGAGGTCGACGCCGCGCAGGTTGTGCTCGCGGGCGCCCTTGATGATCAGACGGTCAGCCAACGCCGCCCCTCTCAGGAACTATCTGCTACTTTTCCGCAGCCACAATGCCGATCCCGGATCGGAGTTGCGCACGGCGCATTCCATGCTATGTGCCCATACCGACAAGCAGTCTGTGACCAGTAACGTGGCCGCTATGACTGCCCAGGACGGCCCCACTGACAAGCTTGTCGACACCTACACGGGACACGTCGACCCTGGTACCGCGGCCCGCCGGACCCTACCCGGCGCCACGATCATAAAGGCGTCGGTGGGCCCCATGGACAACAACGCGTATCTGGTGACGTGTTCCGCCACGGGCGAAACCCTGCTCATCGATGCCGCCAACGACGCCGACGACCTGATCGGCCTGATCCGGCAGCACGCACCGAAGGTGTCGCTGATCGTGACCAGCCATCAGCACTTCGATCACTGGCAGGCGCTCGACGCCGTGGCGAAGGCGACCGGCGCGCCGACCGCCGCGAACGAGATCGACGCCGAGGCGCTGCCGGTCAAACCCGACCGTTTGCTGGCGGGCGGCGACACCGTGCGGATCGGCGAGCTGAACTTCGACGTCATCCACCTGCGGGGGCACACCCCCGGATCGATCGCGCTGGCCCTGGACGGACCCGCGACCGGTGGGGTCACGCAGCTGTTCACCGGCGACTGCCTGTTCCCGGGCGGCGTCGGCAAGACGTGGCAGCCCGGCGATTTCGACCAGCTGCTCGACGACGTCACCACCCGGGTGTTCGACGTGTATGACGACGCGACGGTCATCTACCCCGGCCACGGCGACGACACGGTGTTGGGCGCCGAACGCCCCCATCTGAGCGAATGGCGCGCGCGGGGCTGGTAGCCCCAGCCGGCCGGGCGGTTACGTCGTGGTGTGCACGATCAACACGTCGGTCTTGGCCCGCCGCGAGACGTTGGCCGGCACCGATCCCAGCAGCCGGCCGGCGATGGTGCTCAGACCGACGTTGCCGACCACGAGCAGATCTGCCTGCTCTTCCTCGGCGAGGTGCACGAGCGCATCGACCGGCGCCCCCACGATTGGGCGTTCGTCGATGTTCTGCGCACCCGCCGCCTGGGCGCGGTCCTTGGCGTCGCGCAGGATCGCGTAAATCGGCGCGGTGCCCGAAACCTTGTAGCTTTCGTCCCGGAGGGCGTCGGCGGCCCGGGCGTCCTCGTGTTGCGGCAAGTACGCCGAGGCGACGATCAGCTTGGCGTCCGGTCCGGCGATCTGCGCCGCCTTCTCTACCGCACGCATCGACGAGTCCGAGCCATCGGTTCCTACCACCACAGTCCGATAGGCGCCCATTTACCCTCCCAGTTTCGGTTGGTCAGCCAACCCAAGACAGTATCGCGTTTGCTCGGCGCAGAGGAGAAAGATTTGCGACACAGTGTGGCGTGGCGCCCCCGCAATTTGCGGCGCCTGGCTGGGCCAACGGACAATATCGGAAATGGCAAAACAATCGAATGCGCGATTCGGCGACGGAAAGCATTGCATGACGCCGCTTTTCGTGAATACGGGCGCGAACTGCAAATGCGGCGGGTGCTGTTGGTGACCGGTTCGACCGACCGCGCCCTACAGTAACAAGCATCATGTCCATGCCCACCCTCGAGCCGATTTTCGAGCCGCGCGCCGGGGATGTTGTCGATAAAACCGTCGCAGCGGGCCCCCGCGGCAGGTTGCTCGATCCGTGGGCGATCGCCCTGTTCGCCACGGCCGTCAGCGCCGCCTGGGCCTGCCGGCCTTCGCTGTGGTTCGACGAGGGGGCCACGATTTCGGCCGCGGCGAGCCGGACGCTGCCCGAGCTGTGGCGGCTGCTGGGCCACATCGACGCCGTCCACGGTGCGTACTACCTGGTGATGCACGGTTGGTTCGCCCTGTTTCCGCCCACCGAGTTCTTCTCGCGCCTGCCCAGCGCCCTTGCCGTGGGCGCCGCGGCCGCCGGGGTCACGGTGTTCACCAAGAAGTTCGCGACGCGCCCGACGGCGGTGTGCGCGGGCGTCGTCTTCGCCATCCTGCCCCGCACGACGTGGGCCGGCATGGAGGCGCGTTCCTATGGCTTCGTCGCGGCCGCGTCCGTATGGCTGACGGTGTTGTTCGTGGCCGCCGTCCGGCGCAATCGGCCCCGCTGGTGGATTTGCTACGCGCTGGCATTGGCGCTGTCGATCCTGCTCAACGTCAACCTGGTGCTGCTGGTGCCGGTGTACGGCGCGATCCTGCCGCTGTTGCTTCCCGGAGGGTCCCGCAGGTCCCCGGTCGTGTGGTGGGCCACCAGCTCTGCCGTCGCGGTCGGGGCGATGATCCCGTTCGCGCTGTTCGCCCATGGCCAGGTGTGGCAGGTCGGCTGGATCTACCCGGTGAGCTGGCATTACGCGTTCGACATCATCCTGCGGCAGTATTTCGACCACAGCGTCGCCTTCGCGGTGCTGAGCGCGGTCGTGATCGTCGCGGCGGCGCTGGCCCGGTTGGCCGGCGCGCCGGCCCCGGCCGGTGACCTGCGCCGGTTGTTGACCTTCTGTGTGGTGTGGATGGTCATTCCGACCGCGCTGGTCGTCATCTATTCCGCCGTCAGCGAGCCGATCTACTACCCGCGCTACCTGATCTTCACCGCGCCCGCGATGGCCATCGTCCTGGCCGTCTGCATCGTCACGCTGGCCCGCCGGCCCTGGCCGATGGTCGGCGCGGTGCTGCTGTTCGTCATCGCCGCGGTGCCCAATTACCTGTTCGTCCAGCGTTGGCCGTACGCCAAGGAGGGCTGGGACTACAGCCAGGTCGCCGACCTGATCGCCGCACACGCCGCCCCCGGCGACTGCCTGATGGTGGACAACACCGTGCCGTGGCGGCCCGGCCCGATCCGGGCGCTGCTGGCCACCCGGCCGGCGGCCTTCCGGTCGCTGATCGACGTCGAGCGCGGCGTGTACGGCCCGAAGGTCGGCTCGCTGTGGGACGGCCATGTGGCCGTCTGGCTGACCACGGCCAAAATCGACAAATGCCCCACCATCTGGACCATTACCAATAAAGACGCCTCGCTGCCGGATCACCAAGCGGGACAATCGCTCCCGCCCGGAAGCGCATTCGGGCGCGCCCCGGCATACCGATTCCCGGGCTACCTGGGCTTCCACATCGTCGAGCGTTGGCAATTCCATTACTCGCAGGTGGTGAAATCCACCCGGTAATCCCCGACGGGTCAGCCCACGCTGGCGACCGGCCGCGCCTGGCGCGTGGCCCGGGTCGCGGCGTACGACACCGCCACACCCGCGGCGCTCACCGCGGTGAAGACCGTGAACAACAAATGGGCCGCGACCGCCTCGCCACCGGTGGCGGTGTTGACGACCACTCCGGCCAGTCCGGCGCCGATCGCCGCGGAGGTCAGCTGGACGGTGTTGATCGCCGCGGAGGCGGCGCCGCCCTCGGCCGGATCGTTGACGCAGGCCATCGCGCGGGCCGAGAGGTGCGGCCAGGCCATCCCGATGCCGATGCCGGCGACCAGCAGGGCCACCGCCCACAGGGCGGCGGTCCAGTTTGACCCGTCGCCGTGCCGGGCGACCGCGCCCAGCGCCAGGCCGGACGCGGCCACCAGCGGCGCCACCATGACCACCCGCCCGATCGTGCGCGGATTTTCCAGCGAGGCGCTGACGATTTCGCTGACGGTCCAGCCGAGGGCGAGGGCCGCGCCCAGGAAGCCGGCCGCGATCGGCGTGAGGTGGGCCAACCGCTGCCCGAACAGCGGCACATAGGTGTTCACCATCGCCGCGCCCATCAGGACACCCATGGTGAGGTAGATCCACTTCAACGGGCCGGGAGAGAACACGCTGGGCGGCAGGATGGCCGCGTGCATGCGCCAGTCGACGATCACGAACAGGCCGACCAGCATGATGCCGGCCGCAAGCAGGCCGTAGGTCGCGACGGTGTTGCGGGGAATCTGCGCGCCGCTCACGGCCAGCGCGGCCACACCGATGATCAGCAGCGACCACACCGGCACCTTCATCCGCGGGATGCCGTTCGTCGGGTCGACGCTGGCCAGCGCGACCGGCACCAGCAGGGCCATCAAGACGGTGAGGACGGCCATCGTGACGAACGCCCACCGCCAGATCCCGAGCTGCGCGAACAGGCCGCCCGTCGTGGGCCCGACCACCGTCGCGACGCCCCACATCGCTGACACCAGCGCCGAGCCCCGCGTCCACAGCCAGCGGGGCAGCGCGGAGTTGATCACCGCGTAGCCCAGGCCGGCCAGCAAGCCCCCGGCCACCCCCTGCATCGCGCGGCCAGCAATCAGAACATGCATGGTCGGCGCGGCCGCGCAAACCATGCTGGCGATGCCGAACACGGCGAGTCCGAACAGATACGACGACCGCGCCCCGACGCGCAGCAGCATCGGATTGACCATCGTCGCCGCGACCACCGACCCGACCAGGTACAGCGTCGTCACCCACGCGTAGAGCCGGCTTCCGCCGATCTCGGCGATCGTGTTGGGCAACAAGCTGGTGGTCAGGAACTCGTTGGTGGCGTACAGCGCTACCCCACCGGCTAGCAGGATTGACGTCCTCAGATACCGGGCGCCCAGCAGCTCTCGCCAGCCGCCGGTGATAGTCGCCGCGTCGGTCACCCCTCTACCGTATGGGGTGCCGCGGGGTTACCCGGCGCAGATCGGTTGCCAGCAAACTCATTTCAGGCCGGCGGCGTCCATCCCGCGCAGTTCCTTCTTCAGGTCGGCGATCTCGTCCCGGAACCGCGCGGCCAGCTCGAATTGCAAGTCCCGGGCGGCGGCCATCATCTGCGCGGTCAGGTCCTTGATCAGGTCGGCCAGTTCGGCGCGGGGCATGCTGGTCGTGTCGCGGCCCTCGAACACCCCGGCGCTGACCGCGCGGCCCGGCTCGCCCTGTGCGCGCCGACCGCGGGACGCATTGCGCCCTGACCCGCCGATCTCCACCACGCTGGCTTCTGTATCAGACGCCTCGCGATAGACCTGGTCGAGGATGTCGGCGATCTTCTTGCGCAGCGGTTGCGGGTCGATCCCGTTGGCCTCGTTGTAGGCGATCTGCTTCGCCCGGCGCCGTTCGGTCTCGTCGATGGCTTCCTTCATCGAGTCGGTGATCGTGTCGGCGTACATGTGCACTTCGCCGGAGACGTTGCGGGCGGCGCGGCCGATGGTTTGGATCAGGCTGCGCGATGACCGCAGGAAGCCCTCTTTGTCGGCATCCAGGATGGCGACGAGCGACACCTCCGGCAGGTCCAGGCCCTCGCGCAGCAGGTTGATGCCGACCAGCACGTCGTACTCGCCGAGCCGCAGCTGGCGCAGCAATTCCACCCGGCGCAGCGTGTCGACCTCCGAGTGCAGATAGCGCACCCGGATGCCCATCTCGAGCAGGTAGTCGGTGAGGTCCTCGGCCATCTTCTTGGTGAGCGTGGTGACCAGCACCCGCTGGTCGGCGTCGGTGCGCTTGCGGATCTCGCCGATCAGGTCGTCGATCTGCCCCTTGGTCGGTTTGACCACCACCTTCGGGTCCACCAGGCCGGTGGGCCGGATGACCTGCTCGACGAACTCGCCGCCGGACTGACTGAGCTCATAGGGGCCCGGGGTGGCCGACAGATACACCGTCTGCCCGACCCGGTCGGCGAACTCCTCCCACGTCAGCGGGCGGTTATCGCACGCCGACGGCAACCGGAACCCGTATTCGACCAGGTTGCGCTTGCGCGACATGTCGCCCTCGTACATGCCGCCGATCTGCGGCACGGTGACGTGCGACTCGTCGATGACCATCAAAAAGTCTTCCGGAAAGTAGTCGAGCAGGGTCGCCGGCGGCGAGCCCGGCCCCCGGGCGTCGATGTGGCGGGAGTAGTTCTCGATGCCCGAACAGAATCCGACCTGGCGCATCATCTCGATGTCGTAGTTGGTGCGCATCCTCAGGCGCTGCGCCTCGAGCAGCTTGCCCTGGCCCTCGAGTTCGGCCAGCCGGGCGGCCAGTTCCTCTTCGATCGTCGAGATGGCGTGGGCCATCCGCTCGGGGCCGGCCACGTAGTGGGTGGCCGGGAAGATGCGCAGCGAGTCGACCTGGCGGATCACGTCGCCCGTCAGCGGGTGCAGGTAATACAGCGCCTCGATCTCGTCGCCGAAGAACTCGATGCGCACCGCCAGTTCTTCGTAGGACGGGATGATCTCCACGGTGTCGCCGCGCACCCGGAACGAGCCGCGGGTGAAGGACAGGTCGTTGCGGGTGTACTGGACGTCGACCAGTAGCCGCAGCAACCCGTCCCGGGGCACCTCGTTGCCGACCCGCAGTTCCACCGAGCGATCCAGGTACGACTGCGGGGTGCCCAGGCCGTAGATGCACGACACCGACGCCACCACGACCACATCGCGCCGCGACAGCAGCGACGACGTCGCGGAGTGCCGCAAGCGCTCGACGTCGTCGTTGATCGAGCTGTCCTTTTCGATGTAGGTGTCGGTCTGCGCGATGTAGGCCTCGGGCTGGTAGTAGTCGTAGTACGACACGAAGTACTCAACGGCGTTGTGCGGCAACATCTCCCGCAGCTCGTTGGCCAGCTGGGCGGCCAGCGTCTTGTTGGGTGCCATCACCAGGGTGGGCCGCTGCAGGCGCTCGATGAGCCAAGCGGTGGTGGCCGACTTCCCGGTGCCGGTGGCGCCGAGCAGCACCACATCGCGCTCCCCCGCCCTGATCCTGCGCTCCAGCTCGTCGATGGCCGCCGGCTGGTCCCCGGCGGGGTCGTGCGGGCTGACGACCTCGAAGCGGCCGCCGGCGCGCACCAGCCCCGCCACGGCCTCTTCGGCCGGGCGATATTCCGAATGAGCGACTACCGGATGTTCCGTGGCGAATGCCATGCCACCAGGGTAGAGGCGATCACCGACAAGTGCCTTGGAGCTGGTCTTTGCAGGTCGTCGTCCTGACGGTTGAGGGATTCGCTCATGGAGGATCTTGGTAAAGACGAGGCTGCGTCTTTGGTCGAGCTTGGTTTTGGCTGGCGCTAGACGGGGGCGCTCCGGTCGACGGCGTATACCGATACGCCTCAGAGATGCTCGACGTCCGGTCAGGGAGGTTCTCGCGCGGATAGCCGAACCACCAAATAGTGTCTGGCTCTCCCGGTTGGCGGGAGGACGAGGACGGCTGGTTTTCCTCGAAGTCGACCAGAAAGTAGTACAGGACGGCCCCCGCGGCCGTCCTCGGCTAACCCGCGGGACGCGTCCACGTCCGGGTGACCGGGTCGCATTGCAGCAGGTAGCCGTCGCTGGAGGTGCTCATGGCGAACACCGAGGTGCCCGGCCGGTCGCACGAGCTACCGGCCGCGTGCACGCCCATCGTGATCGGGGCCTTGGCCCAGCTGCTGCCCTCGCACACGATCTGCTCGTTGTTGGTCGGGTCGTAGGCGACCTTGCCGACATCGGCGCACAACCCGCCCAGCACGGGCGGCGCCGGGGCGGACGCGGTGGTCGAGGCGTTGATGACCTGGGTGGGGTCGCCCAACGCCACGCCGGCCGGCGCGGCGCCGGCCCGGGTGGCCACCACGGGCACCCGGACCACCGCCCCCTGAGCGCCGCACTCGTTGCTGAGCACGGTCTCGGTCTGCGTGCCCCGCAGCGTGCCGTCGGCCTGCGGCGCCAGCGACCACGCGACGGTTTCCTGCTGGGTGGCAGGCGCGTGTCCGTTCGGCTGGGCGCAGCCCACTCGCAGCTGCTCGGGCGCGCCTTGCCAGTAGCCACCCACGTAGCGCAACGTGTCGGCCTGGCCGCCGCCGGTGGTGCTGGCCAGTTGGTGGGTGGCATCGTCCAGCTGGGTCCCGGTGGCCGCGCATCCGTTGGTCGTGCAGGCCGACCGGAACGCCCACCAGTCGGTGGTGGCTCCGCCGTGCCGGATGCCGATGCCGTTGGTGGTCCGCTTGGTCTGGTCATAGTCCAGCCGATAGGTCCCATTCAGCGCCGGTCCCCCGGCGGCGGGTGCGGCGCTGGGAGCGGGCAGGGACGGTTTGGAGGCGAGCGCGGGGCTGGGCGGCGGCGTGGTGGGCTCAAACGAGTACAGGATCGACCAGGTCGCCGCGACGGCGACGAGCACCGCGCACACCAGCGCCGCGGCCCACCGGGTTTTCGACGAGAACCGGTGGTTCAAGGCGGCGAGCCCGCGCCGGCGGTGCGGCGCCAACGGGGCGGTGCGCGGCGGCGGGCGGCGGGCTTCGGAAACCCGCGCGCTGACGGCGGTGGCGAACTCCCGGCACCGCGCGAACCTGTCCTCGGGCCGTTTGGCGAGCGCCGTCGAGAACACGTCGTCGAGCTCCGCCAGCTCCGGCCGAAAGTCGCTGAGGCGGGGAGGCGTCTCGTGCAGGTGCCGGCTGATCACCGCGATCGGGTTGGAATGCTGAAACGGTGGCGCACCGGTCAGCAGATGGAAAGCCGTTGCGGCCAACGCGTATTGGTCGGCCCTCCCGTCGATCGGAGCGCCGGCAAGCTGCTCGGGCGCGGCGTAGGCCACGGTTCCCACCGCGACGTTGGTTTCGGTGATCCCGCTCACGTCGCCCAGGTGGCGCGCGACACCGAAGTCCGCCAACAGGATTCGGCGTTCCCCGTCTTCCGGGTGGGTGAGCAGGATGTTGGCGGGCTTGACGTCGCGGTGCAGCAGGCCACGGTCGTGCGCGTAGTCCAGCGCACCCGCGACCGCTTGCACGATGGCACACACCTCGTGGATCGGCATGCCCTCGGGGTGGCTCTGCTTGACCAACCGCGACGCATCGGTGCCCTCGACATAGTCCATCGAGATCCACAGATGCCCGTTGAAAGCGCCGCGGTCGTGGACGCCGACGATGTGGGGATGCCACAGCGTCGCCGCGAGATCGGCCTCCCGATTGAACCTTTCGCGAAACTCGGGATCGGCCGTCACCGCCTCGGCGAGGACTTTGATCACGTCGCGGCGCGGCAGCCGGGGATGCAATGCCAGGTAGACCTCGGCCATGCCACCGGCGCCCAGTTGCCGCAAGATCGTGTAGCCGGCAAACGACGCACCATTCCCCACCGCACCGGAATCGCTGTGTGGTTGCGCCGCTTGGGGTTCCGCGTTCGGCAGGGAACTCACCGGTGGTATCCGGCGAAACAGCTGCCCGATCGGCATCGCGGGTAACGAGTGAAAACCCGCGCGCAGGGCGTCGCGGGCCTGGCGCGGGTTGGTCAGCAGTCGTCGCCCGGTGCCGATGCGCCGGGTCGTTCGCTTGTGCTCATCCATCAATGCGTTGGTCCCCCTCCGATCGAATAATGCCGCACGGCCGTAGGCGATTCGACTCCGCCGACTATGAAACAGCTATGAATAGCCGTGCCGAAACAAAGGGAAGTCACAGCCGGATCCCATAGAAGCACGGCCGGCGCGACCCGATACTTGAGTGGTGACTCGACCCGCCCCGCCTCTGCTGACCATTCGGCACGACGGGTCCCAACGATCCTTCGCGGCCGGACACGAAGTGGTCGTCGGACGCGACGCGCAGGCCGACGTGCAGATCGCCGATCCGCGCATCTCGCGCGCGCATCTGATCCTGCGTTTCGATCAAGGCCGCTGGCTGGCAATCGATAACGGTTCGCTGAACGGGACCTATCTCAACGGTTACCGGATGCCGGTCATCGATATCCACGACGGCCAGAGCATTCACGTCGGAAACCCGCGCGGCCCGCACCTGACCTTCGCGATCGGGCCCCGGCAGGGCCAGGCGACCCGCCCGGCCCGCACCCGGCCCAGCCACGATTCCGGGCCACCGACCCTGACGTGGTCCGCGGTTGGCGAGCAAACGAATCCGACGCATCATCGGCCCCCGCCGCGCCGCGGCGTTCCCCGAGGTCCGCTGCCTCGCCCCGCGCCCCCGCTGCCGCTCGCGGCGCCTTCGCCAGTGCGCGGCGCACCACCGGAGGAGCTGACCGTCATCGATCCCGGCTCGCCCGCCAGGTTGCGGGCCGCGCCGGCAACGGAATTCACGGTGATCGACGCAAAGACGGCCGACGTGTCGAACCTGGCGACGCGCTTTGTGAGATTGCTCTCGCCGCGCGCGTCGTCCGCCGCGGGCACGACCGGCGCCCTGACCATCGGGCGCGCCCCCGAAAACGACATCGTCGTCCCCGACGTATTGGCGTCGCGCCGGCACGCGACCTTGGTGCCCACACCGCTGGGCACCGAGATCCGGGACAACAGCGTCAACGGCACGTTCGTCAACGGCACCCGGGTCGGGTCGGCGATCCTGTCCGAGGACGACGTCGTCACCATCGGCAACGTCGACCTGGTGTTCCGTGGCGGCACGCTCACCAAGCGCAGCGAAGCCGCGTCGCGGAGCGGCGGGCTCGAGGTGCGCAACGTCAAGTACGTCGTCGACAACGGCAAACAACTGCTCGACGACATCTCGCTGGTCGCACGTCCCGGAACGCTCACCGCGGTGATCGGCGGGTCGGGCGCCGGAAAGAGCACCCTGGCCAGGCTCATCGCCGGCTACACCACACCCAGCTCGGGCTCAGTTACGTTCGAGGGACACAACATTCACGCCGAGTACGCCTCCCTGCGCAGCAGGATCGGCATGGTCCCCCAAGACGACGTCGTGCATCGCCAGCTGACCGTCAACCAGGCGCTGGGCTACGCCGCCGAGCTGCGGCTGCCGCCCGACACCGGAAAGGCCGACCGCGCCGGGGTCGTCGCCCAGGTGCTCGAGGAGCTCGACCTGACCAAACACGCCGACACCCGCGTCGACAAGCTGTCCGGCGGGCAGCGCAAACGCGCGTCGGTGGCGCTGGAACTGCTGACCGGCCCGTCATTGCTGATCCTCGACGAGCCCACGTCCGGCCTGGACCCCGCGCTCGACCTGCAGGTCATGACGATGCTGCGCCAGTTGGCCGACGCCGGTCGTGTGGTGCTGGTGGTGACGCACTCGCTGTCCTACCTGGACGTCTGCGACCAGGTGTTGCTGATGGCCCCCGGCGGCAAGACGGCCTACCGCGGCTCGCCCGAGCAGATCGGCGACGCGATGGGCACCACCAACTGGGCCAAGATCTTCACCCAGGTCGGCGCCGACCCGGACGAAGCCAATCGCCGCTTCGTGGAACGCAGCGAGGCCCAAAAGCGCATGCCGGACAAGGCCGATGAGCCGAGCGGCCTGGGTGAGCCGGTGCACACCAGCGTGCGACGCCAGATCTCGACCATCGCCCGGCGGCAGTTCCGCCTCGTCGTCGCCGACCGCGCCTACTTCGTCTTCCTGGCGCTACTGCCCTTCGTATTGGGTTCGCTGTCCCTGACCGTCCCGGGCAGCAACGGATTTCATGCGCCGGGGCCCAATGCGGGAACGCCCGACGAGGCCGCACAGATACTGGCCCTGCTGATGCCGGCCGCGGCATTCATGGGCACCGCCTTGACAATTCGCGATCTGGTCGGCGAACGGGCCATCTTCCAGCGGGAGCAGGCGGTCGGCCTGTCGACCACCGCATACCTGCTCGCCAAGTCCGCGGTGTTCTGCGCGTTCGCCATTTTGCAGTCGGCGATCGTCACGGCGATCGTGGTGGCCGGCAAGGGCGCACCGACGCGCGGCGCAAATCTGTTCGGCCACTCCACGATTGGGGCCACGGTCGAGCTGTTCGCGACGGTGGCCGCGACGTGCGTCGCCTCGGCCATCCTGGGCCTGGCCATCTCGTCGCTGGTGCGCTCGAGCGAGCAAATCATGCCGCTGTTCGTGGTGACGGTGATGGCGCAGCTGGTGCTGTGCGGCGGCATGGTGCCCGTGACCGGCCGGCTCGGCCTGAACCAGTTGTCGTGGGCGATGCCGGCGCGCTGGGGCTACGCCGCCGCCTCGTCGACGGTGGACCTGCGGCACCTGGTGCCCGATTCGCTGCTGTCCCAGGACCGGTTCTGGCAGCACGCGCCGAAGACCTGGCTGCTGGACATGGCCATGCTGGCCGCGCTGTCACTGTTGTATGGCGGGTTTGTGCGGTGGAAGATCCGGTTGCGCCGGTAGGGTGTGATCATTCAGGAGGAACAGCGAGATTCACCCACCGAAACACGAGACGTTCGACTTAGTGGGCCGCACCAACACCGATCCCAAGGGAATCGTGCGGGCCGTGGACGAGTATGCGGTGCACCCGTGGGGTCTCTACGTCGCCCGCCCCACCCCCGGCCGCGCCCAGTTTCACTACCTCGAATCGTGGCTGCTGCCGTCGTTGGGCCTGCGCGCCACGGTCTTTCACTTCAACCCCGGCCACGAACGCGACCACGACTACTACCTGGATGTGGGCGAATACACGCCTGGGCCCGAGGTGTGGCGCGCCGAGGATCATTACCTCGACATCGAGGTCCGCAGCGGCGCCCGCGCGGAACTGTGCGATATCGACGAGTTGCTCGATGCGGTCCGCCACGGCCTGCTGACCCCCGAGGTCGCGGAGCTGGCGGTGCGACGCGCCGTGGCCGCCGTGGATGGGTTGGCCCGCAACGGCTATGACCTGTCGCGGTGGCTGGCCGCCGGCGGCATGGAGCTCACCTGGCGCGGCCGCTGAGCGCGACCGCACTACCCTGGCCGGTGGTTGGTGATGCTGTCGAACTCGTCTTTGACGATGCGGTAGCAGCCGCAGGCTAGTCGTTCCAGCCCCTGACGGTCGGTGATGGTCACGATGCCGCGGCTGTAGCGGGTCAGGTGCTGGGCCTGGATGCGTTGTGCCGTCTGGGACACGGTGGCTCGGGATGCGGCACGTTCGACGGCGACCCACGGTTCCAGGAACTATGTCGGCGCCCCGACACAAGGATTACCCTGGCGCTATGTCCGCGACCCAACACAAGCCCGTCCAGGCGGCGTTTGGGCGAGTGGTGCTGGTGGCGTCGCTGGGCGGCATGAAAGCCCTGGGCACCGTGCTCGCGGGTCTGCCGGGTGATTTTGCGGTACCCGTCGTCGTCGCCCAGCATCGCCGCCCCACGCTCAGCGGCGACGATCCGCTGGCCCAGATTTTGTCCCGCGCGAGCTCTCTGCCGATTCGAGTCGCCGAGCCGGGGGCGCCGGCGGACAAACCGGGCATCACCATCGTGCCCGCCGGAAAGACGGCAACCATCGATGCGGACGGCGCCTGGATGCTCGCCGAGGAAGCGGCCAAGGCCAGCGTCGGGGACGCCGTCCTGACCAGCTCCGCCGCGCTGGTGCCGACGGTCGCCGTGATCCTGACCGGGCGGCTGGCCGACGGCGCCAACGGATGTCGCGCGGTCAAGCGCAACGGCGGGCGCGTGCTCGTCCAAGACCCGGCGACCGCCGAGGCGTCGAGCATGCCGGCGCACGCGATCGCCACCGGCTGCGTGGATTTCGTGCTGCCGCCCGATCGCCTCGCGGCGGCGGTGCTCGCCCTGACCACCGCACCCGGGGGCGCCGAACTGCTGACGGTTCCCGTGCCGCCGTGGGCATGTCTTAACTAGTCGGCATGACGGACTTCGCGAGCCTGCCCGGTGCGGTGCGCGAAGCGCTGTACGACGAACCCGTGCCCGACTGGCGCTCGCCCACCCTGGCAACCCTCACCGACGACCGGTTCTCCGATCCGGGCTGGATCTTCGAGCGCAAGTTCGACGGCATGCGCTGCCTGGCGTTCCGCGACGGCGATCGGGTCCGGCTGTTGTCGCGTAATCGTCAGCCGCTCAATGGAACCTATCCCGAATTGGTGGATGCGCTTGCCGCGCAACCGGTCACGCGGTTCGTCGTGGACGGAGAGGTGGTGGCCTTCGACGGCCGGCGGACCAGCTTCGCCCGGCTGCAGGGTCGGCTGGGCCTCACCGACCCCGACGTGGCCCGGGCGTCGCCGGTGCGTGTCTTCTACTACGTATTCGATCTGCTGCATCTCGACGGCATGTCCACCGTCGAGGTGCCGCTCCTCTGGCGAAAGAGGTTGCTGCGCAAAGCGATCGACTTTGCCGACCCGCTGCGCTGTGCACCGCACCGCGTCGGGGACGGGATCGCCGCCTACCGGCGCGCATGTGAGCGCGGGGACGAGGGAGTGATCGCCAAGCGGGCCGACTCCACCTACCAGGGCGGTCGCTCGAAAAACTGGCTGAAGTTCAAATGCGTGCGCGATCAGGAGTTCGTGGTGGGGGGCTACACCAGTCCCAAGGGCAGTCGAGTCGAGTTGGGCGCCCTGATGCTCGGCTACTACGACGGCGGGGACCTGGTCTACGCGGGCAAGGTCGGCACCGGTTTCGACGACGCCACGCTGCGCCGGCTGCACGCGCGCCTGTCGCCGATCACCCGGGACAGGCCGCCGTTCGCCCGCGGTTTGGTGCGCGAGGCCGGCGCGAACTGGGTATCCCCCGAGATGGTGGTTCAGATCGGATTCAGCGAGTGGACGCGTGATGGCAAGTTGCGCCATCCGCGCTACCTCGGCATGCGCACCGACAAGGAGCCCGGCGAAGTGGTGCGGGAGACGCACTGATGGCCCGCGTCGACGTCGAGATCACCCACCCGGACCGCGTCCTGTTTCCCGCCGACGGGATCACGAAACGCGATCTCGCCGCCTATTACGACCAGGTGGCCGACACCATGTTGACGCACCTGCGGGGCCGGGCCCTCAACGTGCAGCGCTATCCCCGCGGCATCGCCGAAACAGGGTTCATCCAGCAGGATTTCGCCGATTCGCTACCAGACTGGATGAGCAGTGTCCGGGTGGCCAAGGAGGGCGGCACCGTAGAGCATCCGGTCGTCGAACGGCCGGAGGCGCTGCGCTGGCTGGCCAATCAAAGCTGCATCACCCTGCACATGTGGCAGTCGCGCCGGGCCCGGCTGGACCACCCGGACCGACTCGTCTTCGATCTCGACCCGTCCGACGGCGACTTCGCCGTGGTGCGAGCGACCGCACGCGCCACCGCCGGGGTGCTCGGGGACCTGGGCCTGGCGTGCTACGTCCAGACCACCGGCTCGCGGGGGCTGCACGTGGTCGCCCCCTTGCGCGCCGACACCGATTTCGACACCGCCCGGCAGTTCGCCCGTGACGTCAGCGAAGTGGTCGCCGCGGACGATCCCGCGCATCGCACCGTCGAGGCTCGCAAGGACAAGCGCGACGGGCGGGTATACCTCGACATCATGCGAAACGCCTACGCGCAGACGGCGGTTGCGCCGTATTCGGTTCGGGCCCGCAACGGCGCACCGGTAGCCACACCGCTGGAATGGGACGAGCTGGACGCCGGGCGGTTGCGGGCCGACCGGTTCACCATCCGCGACGTACCCAAACGGCTTGCCGGACAACCGGATCCGTGGGCGCACATGTCGCGGCACGCCCGCTCACTGGCCGGCCCGCTGCGCCGATTGGCGAGGCTACGTGCCTGAGCTGCCCGACGTGGAAGGGTTTCGGCGGCAACTGGCCGCGTCCCTGCCGCGGCGGCGAATCCGGCACGTGCAGGTGCACGATCCCGGGATCCTGCGCAACACCACCGGACAAGCGCTGGCGCGCCGGTTGACCGGTCACCGCTTCGCGGACCCACGCCGGCACGGCAAGTGGTTGGTGCTCCCCACCGACGGCCCGGCGCTGCTGATCCACAGCGGCATGACCGGCCGGCCCTACTATGCCCCCGACGGGGCCGCCCACGACCCCTACGAGCGGCTGGTGGTGTCGCTGGACGGGGGCGAGCTGCGCTACGCCGACCTCCGCAAATTGCGCGGGGTGTGGCTGGCCGACGATGCCGACGACATCGGGCACATCACCGGCCCGCAGGGACCCGACGCGTTGGGTCTCGGCCTGCGCGAGTTCCGCGCGGTGCTGGCCTCGCGGTCGGCCCGCTCGCGGCAGCTCAAACCCACGCTGATGGACCAGTCGGTGCTCGCCGGCCTCGGCAACCTGCTGGTCGACGAGATCTGTTGGCGGGCCAAAACCCGACCGACCGTGGCGGTCGCGGACTTGGGCGACGACGACGTAAAGGCCTTGCACGCCGCGATGACCCGGGTGCTGCGCACCGCGGTGCGCCACGGCCGGGTGCCCGGCCTGCCGCGCTGGCTCACCAGGGTGCGTGACGAGCCCGACCCGCGCTGCCCCCGCTGTGGGACGCGGCTCGAGCGCGCCCGGGTGGGCGGACGGGCGACGCTGTGGTGTCCGCGCTGCCAGCCGTAGCCAAACGATCTGGCTCGGAAATCACGCGGGTTGTAATGTCACCGGCTATGAGCTGCAAAGGCCACAGGTTCCTGCCGGTCGCCGCGGTGACGGTGATCGCCGCCGGGGCCCAGTTGTATCCGGCGACGGCGAGCGCGGACCTGCACAACATCACCTATCGGGCCAGGATCGACGGCGTCACGACCGGCAGT
The DNA here is from genome assembly GCF_000276825.1 of Mycobacterium paraintracellulare. Taxonomy (NCBI): domain Bacteria; kingdom Bacillati; phylum Actinomycetota; class Actinomycetes; order Mycobacteriales; family Mycobacteriaceae; genus Mycobacterium; species Mycobacterium paraintracellulare. Next base: position 3,248,377 of record NC_016948.1, read on the forward strand.
CAGGCCACGTTCGTCATCAACGGCGGCCAGACGAACACGGCCGGGCTGAGCTCGATGCCCGGCAACGCATTCGAGGCCGACACCGTATTGTCCGATCCGCAGCAGGCCGGCATGCGCATCGTGCTGCACTTCCCGTACTCGGCGAACGTGCACTGCGAGATCGACGTGGACGACAACGTTTTCGTCCAGGCCGACCAAATGGTCCGGCCGGTGGCGGGGAACGCCGATCCCAACAACGGCGCGCTGCAGTGCGGGGCGCCCCTGCCGTGAGTGGCGTAGTGGCTAGGGACGCCAGCCCGTCGCGTCGGCCCACTCCCAGGCCCGCCGGTAGGCGTCGAGAAACCACGGCTCCTTGACGGCAACATAGGCCGCAATGTCTCCCCCGCCGTCGGTTTCGGCGGTGCGCTTGACGCTCAGGTACTCCGCCCGCGCATCGGGATCGGCGGTCAGCCAGTCGGGGAACAGCAGGGCGAACTGCTGATTGGGCCACCCCTCCACCCGGATGTGCACATTGGTGGGCCGGCCGGGATCCGCCGAGGCGTGAATCCGCTTGGACCACAACGCCGGATCGTCATCGCGGTCGTAGCGGCCGACGGTGCTGCGCGCGTCGCTCTTGGCGACATCGCCGACGATGCGCTCGATGCGCGGGTACCCGGCGGACAACAAGGGTTCGGCGAGTTCGTCGGCGACGGCCAGGGATTCGACGGTGATCTGGATGTCGATGAGGTCCTTGGCGGGGAAATCCGGCACGGCCGTCGACCCGATGTGGTCGACGCGCAACGCCCGCTGCCCGCAGGTCGTCCTCAGGCGGTTGAGGATTCGCTGCGCCTGGTCCGGCCAGGTCGGGTCGGGCGGCGCCAATTGGACCGGCGCCGGGGCGATCTGACGCGTGCTCAGGTTGTGAGCAAACGGCACGATGCGGTTGTCCCACACCTGTTGGGCGCGTTGCACCAGGTCTTCCGGGCTGCCCGAGTTGTCCACCCAGATGTCGGCGACCGCGCGGCGCTGCTCGTCGCTGGCCTGCGCGGCGATCCTGGCGCGGGCGTCGTCTTCGGCCATGCCGCGCTGGTCGACCAGTCGCCGCAGCCGCACCTCGACGTCGGCGTACACGATGACCACGAGCGGGAACAGCGGCGCCATCCCGGACTCCACCAGCAGCGGAATGTCCTCGACCACAACCGAATCCTCGGGCACCGAGGCGATGATCTCCGCGCGGCGCCGGCCCACCAGCGGGTGGACGATTCCGTTCAGCGTCTGGCGGGCCTGGTCGTCGCGAAAGGCCTTGGCGGCCAACGCCGGTCGATCCAGCGATCCATCCGGCAGCAGGATGTCGGCACCGAACGCCTCGACCAGCGCCGCCAGCCCTTCGGTGCCCGGCTGGACCACCTCACGCGCGATGACGTCCCCGTCGACGATGACGGCGCCGCATCGCTCGAACGTGGACGACAGCGCCGACTTGCCGGCGCCGATGCCACCGGTCAACCCGATACGCAGCATGGCGTCCTCAGGTCAGGATCACGCGTTGCCGGCGAGTTTCTCCCGCAGCGCGGCCAATTGGGCATCGCTGGCCAGCGATCCGCCCGCCTTCTCGGCGGGCGCACCGTTGCCCGGCGACTGCTCGCCGGCCGTGTGGCCGGCCGCCTCGGCCGCCGCGAACTTCTCCATCTGCGCGGTGTGCATCTTGTGCCGGCGCTCGGCCTCGGCGTAGCGGGCCTCCCACTCGGTGCGCTGCTTGTCGAATCCCTCGAGCCATTCGTTGGTCTCGGAGTCGAAGCCCTCGGGGAAGATGTAGTTGCCCTGCTCGTCGTAGCTGTCAGCCATGCCGTACTTCGCCGGGTCGAACTCGTCGGTGTAGTCCTCGTTGGCCTGCTTGAGCGACAACGAGATCCGGCGGCGCTCCAGGTCGATGTCGATGACCTTGACCATCGCGTCGTCGCCGACGGCAACCACCTGGTCGGGGACCTCGACGTGGCGCTCGGCCAGCTCCGAAATGTGCACCAGGCCCTCGATGCCCTCCTCGACGCGGACGAACGCGCCGAACGGAACCAGCTTGGTGACCTTGCCGGGCACGATCTGGCCGATGGCGTGGGTGCGGGCGAAGTGGCGCCACGGGTCTTCCTGAGTCGCCTTGAGCGACAACGAAACCCGCTCGCGGTCCATGTCGACATCGAGCACCTCGACGGTGACCTCGTCGCCGACCTGGACCACCTCGGACGGGTGGTCGATGTGCTTCCAGCTCAGCTCGGAGACGTGCACCAGACCGTCGACGCCGCCGAGGTCGACGAACGCACCGAAGTTGACGATGGAGGAGACGACACCCTTGCGGATGGCGCCCTTCTGCAGCTGGTTGAGGAACTCGCTGCGCACCTCGGACTGCGTCTGCTCCAGCCACGCCCGGCGCGACAGCACCACGTTGTTGCGGTTCTTGTCCAGCTCGATGATCTTGGCCTCGATCTCCTTGCCGATGTACGGCTGCAGATCGCGCACCCGGCGCATCTCGACCAGCGAGGCGGGCAGGAAGCCGCGCAACCCGATGTCGAGGATCAGGCCACCCTTGACCACCTCGATGACGGTGCCCTTGACGGCCTCGTCCTTCTCCTTGAGCGCCTCGATGGTGCCCCAGGCGCGCTCGTACTGCGCGCGCTTCTTGGACAGGATCAGGCGGCCCTCTTTGTCCTCCTTGGTGAGAACCAGGGCCTCGACCTCGTCGCCCACGGAAACGACCTCGTTGGGGTCGACGTCGTGCTTGATCGAGAGCTCGCGGGCGGGGATGACCCCCTCGGTCTTGTAGCCGATGTCGAGGAGCACCTCGTCCCGGTCCACTTTGACGATCGTGCCCTCGACGATGTCGCCATCGTTGAAGTACTTGATCGTTTTGTCTATTGCGGCGAGAAAGTCCTCGCTGGAGCCAATGTCGTTGACGGCTACTTGGGGCGAGGTGACGGCGGGACTCGGCATATTGTTGGGGTGCTCCGGACAGGTTTGGTCGTAGGGACAATTGGGATTTACCCATCGAGGCTACTCGACTGTGCACACGCTGGCCAAACCCAGTCCCGGCGGCTCACCCGGTTCGATGGGCCACCCGGTTGGTGAAGGCGCCGTGGTAGCTCATCGGCACGTGGAACGGCAGCCACGCCTCGGCGATCGGGCCGTCGGCCACGTGGGCCGCGTCGACCACCATTAACCTGCTGCGATGCTGCGATTCGTGGTATCCGACGGTGAGTAGCCAGCCGTCGTCCTCGGCCGTTCCGCCGGGTCGCGGCACAAACGTCGGCTCCACCAGCACGTCCCCGGGCGGACAATAGGTCTGGACCGCGCCGGTGCTGTGATCGATGCGGGCGATTCCCTGGCCTGCAAACCTGGCCGGGTCCTGGACGGTCACGTAGGAGACGTCGTGCCGGGTCGCGGAACGCCGCTGGTCGATCTGGGGGAACTCGCACCCGAAATCGGCCAACGGCTCGCGGGACACGCGCCCCGACGGGGCGATCCGGAACCGCGTCAGCACCACGGCGTCGTCGATGGCCCCGTAGTCGTCGAGCTGGGCGATGTCGGAGCGGATGTGGGCGGTGTATTTCTTCATGCCCGCGTAGGTCTGCGGCACGAACCGTGGCAGCTCGACGACGACATCGTCGCCGTCGTCATATGCGTTGGTGAAATGCCAGTGATAGAACGGATCGGTCTCGGCCACCCGCACCCGGCCCCCGTCGCGCGGCGCGAGAACGAAGTACGACGGCGCATCCCGCTTGAAAAATATGGAGTCTCAATAGGATTGGTGGCCGACGAGCGCCCACGGGTTGATCCGCAGCGGCGACACCACGAAGATCGCGTAGCGCCGGGTCAACGCCATGTCGTGCACCACGCCCATCCCCGGCAGCGGCACCGCCCGCAGGTAGCGGGTCACACCGTTGGCGCCGGTCTCGTAGAGCCGCAGGCGCATCCGCGGCACCGCCTCGCCCGCCAGCTCCCGCAGCCGGCGCCACCGCTCGCGACCGCGGGCCCCGCGCAGCGCGTGGCGCAGGTCGATCCGCGGGAAGTACGGGTCGAACCCGAAGTTGATTTTGGTGTTGGTGGCCGGGTCGTAGGTGTAGTGCGCCGAATAGGCCCGGACCGCACCCTTGAGCGCCCCGCCGAGGTTTGACGGCCCGATGGTGTCCAGGGTGTCGAGATCGAGTTCGTGCGGCGGTCCGCCCTCCCAGAGCGCCAGCAGCTGGTTGCGGTTGACCATGACGCTGGTGTTGGCGGTGTTGGCCGGAAGCCGCAGCGCGTTCGCCAACGTGCCGCCGTCGCGCTGGTAGGCGAAGCCGCGGTCCACCAGCTGTCCGGCCGCCGTCGACTTCAGGTAGTGCTTGGTGCGGACGAAGCGGTTGCGGAAACGCACCCCCGACCCGTCGAGCACGAACGCGCTGACCATCCCGTCGGCATCAAAAATGCTCTCGACCTGCGTCGATCCGAGCGTCCAGCGGCCCGACCCGTTCCGGTACAGGGTGCCGAGGAGCCCGTCGGGGATCGTTCCGGTGATTTCGGTGACGTCGACGTCGGTTTCGCCGACGATGTTTTCCCAGTAGCGCGACGGAGCTTGAACGTCTGCCAGAACCATAAAAGACAGTGTGTCTATTATCGCTGGGCGTTGTCAATGGTCTTGATGTCGTCGGCGTTGAACGGCAGGGCCGCCCCGCCGTCCCAGCACAGCGCGGTGAGGTGTTCGACGAGCGCCTCCCGCGGCATGGTTCCCGTCCGGCACCACCACTCCGCGGCCGCCACCGCCGACCCGACGATGGCCCGCGACCAGGGCGCCGCCGCCATGCGCGCGGCCTCGGAGCCCGACGACGACGCCAGCATCCATTCGACCGCGCCGGCCAGCTGCTCGAAGACACTGGTCGACGGGTCACCGGTGAGGGCCCGGTAGAGATTCGGCTCGGCTTCCATCCACGCGCTGATCACGTCGAAGAACAACGCCATCCGCTCCCTGAGGTCGGTGGAACCGGCTGCCCGAGTGGTGATTTCGGCGAGCAGCCGCTGCGAGGTGCGTTTGCTCAGCTCGGCCAGCAGCGCGTCACGGCCGGGGTACATGGCATAGACCGCCGAGCGGACGAAGCCGGCCTCGCCCGCGATGTCGACCAGTCCGGCGGACGGCCCCTTGGCGCGGATCACCCGCTCGGCGGCGTCGAGAAGCTCCGAGCGCCGCGCGCCGGGATCCACCCGCGAGCCCGCCGGGCGACCACGACTGCGCTTTGCCGGGGGCATCGACGGTGGCCTGTCAGTGCGCCGCAGCGTCCCAGCTGCGGCCGTAGCCCACCGAAACCTCGAGCGGGACGTCCAACGGGTAGGCGCCGCCCATCTTGTCGCGGGCCAACGCTTCGAGCTGCTCGCGCTCCCCCGCCGCGACCTCGAACAGCAGCTCGTCGTGCACCTGCAGCAGGATCCGGGAGGACAGCCCGGCGTCCTTGATCGCCTTGTCGGTTTCGATCATCGCCACCTTGATGATGTCGGCGGCGCTGCCCTGAATGGGCGCGTTGAGCGCCGCCCGCTCGGCGGCCTCGCGCACCTGGCGGTTACTGCTGTCGAGTTCGGGCAGATAGCGGCGGCGGCCGAACACCGTCGACGTGTAGCCGTCCTTGCGGGCCTGTTCCACCACGGCCATCAGGTAGTCGCGGACTCCGCCGAACCGGGCGAAGTACTGCTCCATCTGGTCTTTGGCCTCTTCGGTGGAGATCTTGAGCTGGGCGGACAGCCCGTAGGCGCTCAATCCATAGGCCAGCCCGTAGGACATGGCCTTGACCCGGCGGCGCAGTTCGGCGGTGACCTCCTCGATCGGCACGCCGAAGGCGCGGGAGGCGACGAACGAGTGCAGGTCCTCCCCGGTGTTGAACGCCTCGATGAGTCCCTCGTCCTTGGACAGGTGGGCCATGATCCGCATCTCGATCTGGCTGTAGTCGGCGGTCATCAGCTCGCTGTAGCCGTCGCCGACCACGAACGCGTCGCGGATCCGCCGGCCGGCCTCGGTGCGGATCGGAATGTTCTGCAGGTTCGGCTCGGTCGAGGACAACCTGCCGGTGGCCGCGATGGTCTGGTTGAACGTGGTGTGGATGCGCCCGTCGGAGGCCACCGAATTCAGCAGCCCGTCGACGGTGACCTTGAGCCTGGTGGCGTCGCGGTGGGCCAGCAGATGTTGCAGGAACGGGTGACCGGTCTTGTCGAACAGCGACTGCAGCGCGTCCGCGTCGGTGGTGTATCCGGTCTTGGTGCGCTTGGTCTTCGGCATCTCCAGCTCGTCGAAGAGCACCGCCTGCAACTGTTTCGGCGAGCCCAGGTTGATCTGCTTGCCGATCACCGCGTACGCCGCTTCGGCCGCGTCGCGGATCAGGTGGGCGAAGTCGCTCTGCAGTTCGGTCAGCAACTCCAAATCGACGGCGATGCCGGCGTTTTCCATCCCCGCCAGCACCCGCTGCACCGGCAGCTCCATGCCGCTGAGCAACGAGGTGGAGTTGATGCGGGCCAGCTCCTCGTCGAGCGCGTCGGCCAGATCCAGCACCGCCACGGCACGCAAAAGCAGCGTCTGCACCGCCTGGTCGTCGGTGCCGTCGGTGTCGTCGAGCAGCGAAAGCTGTTGCTGCTCAGGGTTTTCGGCCCGCAACTCGCGACGCAGGTAGCGCAGCGACAGGTCGTCGAGGGAGAAGCTGCGCTGCCCGGGGCGCACCAGGTAGGCCGCCAGCGCGGTGTCGGAGGTGACGCCGGCCAGCGTCCAGCCCCGCCCGGCCAGGTCGTGCATGGCCAGCTTGGCTTCGTGCAGCGCCTTGGGCGGCCCGGGGTCGGCCAGCCAGGACGCCAGCGCCGCCTCGTCTTCGGGATCCAGCGTCGCGGTGTCGATGTAGCGGCCCTCGCCGTCGGCGGAGACGATGGCCAGCGCGGTGGCGTCGGCGTCGTAGGCCAGGTGGGTGCCGACGACGGCCAGCCCGAAGCGCTTCCCCGAGCTGTGCTCGGCCAGCCACACCGCCAGCTCGCCGGCTTCCAGCGCGCCGCCGCGCACGTCGAAGCCCTCGTCGACCTCGGGCTCCACCGCGGCCAGGGTTTCGAACAGCCGGTCGCGCAGCACCCGGAACTCCAGGTCGTCGAAGAGCCGGTGGATCTGGTCGCGGTCCCACGGTTGCAGCCGCAGCGTGTCGGGAGTCTGGGCCAGCGGCACGTCTTTGACCAGATCGGTGAGCTCGCGGTTGCGGATCACGCTGGCCAGATGTTCGCGCAGCGCGTCGCCCACCTTGCCGCGCACCGAATCGACGTTGTCGACCAGCGCCTGCAGCGACCCGTACTCGCCGATCCACTTGGAGGCGGTCTTCTCCCCCACACCGGGGATGCCGGGCAGGTTGTCGCTGGGGTCGCCGCGCAGCGCGGCGAAGTCGGGGTACTGCGTGGGCGTCAGTCCGTACTTCTCGACGACCGCGTCCGGGGTGAAGCGGGTCAATTCGCTCACCCCCTTGCGGGGGTAGAGGACCGTCACGTTCTCGCTGACCAACTGCAACGAATCGCGGTCGCCGGTGACCACCAGCACGCGGTAGCCCTCGTTTTCGGCCTGGGTGGCCAGGGTGGCGATCAGGTCGTCGGCCTCGAAGCCCGGCTCGGCGAGCACCGTGATGCCCAGGGCGGCCAGGACCTCCTTGGTGATGTCGATCTGGCCGTGGAACTCGTCGGGCGTCGCCGACCGATTGGCCTTGTACTCCGGATAGCGCTCGGAGCGGAAGGTCTGCCGCGACACGTCGAAGGCCGCGGCGATGTGGGTGGGGGCTTCGTCGCGCAGGAGGTTGATCAGCATGGCGGTGAAGCCGTAGACCGCGTTGGTGGTCAGCCCCCCGCGGGTCTTGAAGTTCTCGGCGGGCAGCGCATAGAACGCCCGGAACGCCAGGGAGTTGCCGTCCAGCAGCATGAGCGTCGGCCTGGTCTGTTCCTCGCTGGCCTTCGTAGCGGTTTTCGTGGCGGGCACGGCTTTCACTTTAGGCACCCGGTGTGACGAGTTGCGCGCCCCGACCGCGCCGTCCGCAGAACTGCAACACGTTTCAGTTTTGTGCGCGGGCTGGGTACGCTGGCCCGGTGCCAGAAGTCATCCGACAAGAACCGGCGGTCGATGGATGGTTCGCCACCGACGACGCCGGTGTCCCGCATCTGATCGGCAGCAAGTGCCCCGAGTGCGGCACCTACGTCTTCCCGCCGCGGGCGAACAACTGCCCCAATCCGGGTTGCGCCAGCGACACGCTGGAATCGGTCGCGCTGTCGACGCGGGGAAAGTTGTGGAGCTACACCGAGAACCGGTACGCGCCACCGCCGCCCTACCCGTCGCCGGACCCCTTTGAGCCGTTCGCCGTCGCCGCCGTGGAGCTGGCCGAGGAGGGCCTGATCGTGCTGGGCAAGGTGGTCGAGGGCACGCTGGCCGCCGACCTGAAGGTCGGCATGGAGATGGAACTGACCACCATGCCGCTCTACACCGACGACGACGGCGTGCAGCGCATCGTGCACGCGTGGAAGCGCGCCGGCGACGATGCAGAGCGAAGCGATGAGAAGGAGCGGCGCAAATGACGACCATGAGCGCTCCCGAACCGCTGTACATCCTGGGCGCCGGGATGCACCCCTGGGGCAAGTGGGGCAACGACTTCACCGAATACGGGGTGGCCGCGGCCCGGGCCGCGCTGAACGAAGCGGGCCTGGACTGGCGACAGATCCAGTTGGTGGCCGGCGCGGACACCATCCGCAACGGCTACCCCGGGTTCGTCGCGGGCGCGACGTTCGCCCAGAAGCTCGGGTGGAACGGCGTGCCGGTCAGCTCGAGCTACGCCGCGTGCGCCAGCGGTTCGCAGGCGCTGCAGAGCGCCCGCGCCCAGATCCTGGCCGGCTTTTGCGACGTCGCCCTCGTCATCGGCGCCGACACCACGCCGAAGGGCTTTTTCGCCCCGGTCGGCGGTGAGCGCAAGAACGATCCCGACTGGCAGCGGTTCCACCTGATCGGCGCCACCAACCCGGTGTACTTCGCGCTGTTGGCGCGGCGGCGGATGGACCTCTACGGCGCCACGCTCGAGGATTTCGCCCAGGTCAAGGTCAAGAACTCGCGGCATGGCCTGCAGAACCCGAACGCCCGGTACCGCAAGGAGGTGTCGGTCGAGGACGTGCTGGCCAGCGCGGTGGTGGCCGACCCGTTGCGGCTGCTGGACATCTGCGCCACCTCCGACGGCGCGGCCGCGCTGATCGTGGCCAGCGCGAAGTTCGCCCGCGAACACCTCGGCTCGCTGGCCGGTGTGCCGTCGGTGCGGGCGGTCAGCACGGTCACCCCGAACTATCCGCAGCATCTGCCCGAATTGCCGGACATCGCAACGGATTCCACCGCCGCGGTGCCCGCACCCGATCGGGCGTTCAAGGACCATATCCTCGACGCGGCCTATGCCGAGGCGGGCATCGGGCCCGAGGACGTGAGCCTGGCCGAGGTCTACGACCTGTCCACCGCGCTCGAGCTCGACTGGTACGAACACCTGGGCCTGTGCCCCAAGGGCGAGGCCGAGGCGCTGCTGCGCAGCGGCGCCACCACGATCGGCGGCCGGGTGCCCGTCAACGCGTCCGGCGGGCTGGCCTGCTTCGGCGAGGCCATCCCCGCGCAGGCGATCGCTCAGGTCTGCGAGCTGACGTGGCAGCTGCGCGGTCGGGCCACGGGCCGGCAGGTGGAAAACGCCACGGTCGGCATCACCGCCAACCAGGGGCTGTTCGGGCACGGTTCGTCGGTGATCGTCGCCCGCTAGGGATTGCCGCCGCGTTGGCTTGCGTTGTGCGGCCACGGTTTTGAGTGTGAAGCCACGGCTTTCAGTGTGAAGCGTGGGCGCGGATTGTCGGCGTGTCGCCGCCGGGGGTTCACATCCAAAGCCAACGATTCACACTCGACGGATCGGGTGCTCCTCGGGGTACTCCGAGAGCTATTCCTTGGGCGGGTCCAGGGTCTCCAAGACGACCTCGGCCACCCTCTTCATCGTGGTTCGCCGGTCCATGGCTGCCCGCTGAATCCACTTGAACGCCTCGGGCTCGGTCATCCCCTGTTCGGTCTGCAGCAGCCCCTTGGCGCGCTCCACGAGCTTGCGGGTCTCCAGCCGATCGGACAGTGACGCCACCTCGCGTTCCAGCTCGGCGATCTCACCGAATCGGCTGACGGCCAATTCGATGGCCGGGATCAGGTCGCTGATGGTGAACGGCTTCACCAGGTAGGCCATCGCCCCCGCATCCCGGGCCCGCTCGACCAGGTCGCGCTGACTGAACGCGGTCAACACGACGATCGGTGCGATGCGCTTGCTGGCGATCTCCGAGGCCGCGTCGATGCCATCACGGCGCGGCATCTTCACATCCATGATCACCAGGTCCGGCCGATGGCGCTCGGCCAGCTCGACGGCTTCCTGCCCGTCGCCGGCCTCGCCGACGATCTCGTAACCCTCCTCTCGGAGCATCTCGGCGAGATCCAGTCGGATGAGCGCTTCGTCTTCAGCGATCAGGACCCGGCGCGGCACAGCGGCGTCGGTGTCGGTCGTGGGGCCTGTCATGACGAATATTGTGTCGCGAACGCCTCAGACCAGCGTGCGCGGGGGCGGTGTGGCAGGTGAGGACACCAAATCCTCTATGGTGGGAGGCTGCCTCTAAGGTAAGAGGCCGGCACGCCCTCGTATCCCAACTGGCAGAGGAAACGGATTCAAAACCCGTCCAGTGTGAGTTCGAATCTCACCGAGGGCACCAGCGACCGCGGTCGGTGGCGCCATCGGCTCGGCCGGCTTTCTTCGGTACCGAAGTAGCGGTTCCGGCCGACGCAACCGGTTCACAAGTTTCCATATCGAGTCCAATACCTTCCAATGGTATGAATTCGGCCGCATTTATAAACTCTGCGCATTTATAGCTCTTCGTATTGCAGGCAAGAATATGGCGCGCAAAAGATCACTTGAATTCATAATTCGGCGCGGGCAGGACGCGGCCGATCGCGATTTCGGTGGCGACGATCCCGAATCGAATCGGTGACGTCCACCGTCGGCCCCGCTAGCGGTCCCGGCGATCCGCGGGAACCCCGGGCGGGTTCGGAACCGTCAGTCGCCGAATGATCGCGTGACACACACCTGGCCGGATGCCGAAACCTCCGGCCCCGCGGTGTAATTGCCGATGGAATCGCCGGCCACCCGTAGCAGCCAACTCGGATCACTACAGGCGACGCTGCAGCCGTCCATCAGCATGGCGGTAAGGGCAATGAGCGACGCAAGAACGATTCTTCTGAGAACCGCCATCAGGCACCCCTTAGTCGAGGCGAACACGCGTCACGCAGAGCGTCCAACACGTGTTGAATAACCGAACCAAATGACTCGTAAACCCGACAAAAACCCGATAACTAGATGGTTATCAGATCCGGAAACTTACGGGGGCGAAAACGGTGATATTCATTAGACAGCCGACAAATACCCTGCTCAGCGGTTAGGCTTGCTGCGTGGCGGCCAAGGATTGTGGTGGCCCACCGCGATGGCCAGACGGCTCGTCGAAGCGCCCGGACTGTGTAGCCGCGGCGCGGGCCCAGTCGCGCGCACGCAACCAGCACTACGCCGACAGCGCCGCGCGCCAATACCGGGTGCTCGCGATCGCCGCGTGGCTGGCCGTGCTGGTCTGCGTCGACTTCGTCGCTTTGCAGTTGATCACCGGAGTCTGGACGTGGCAGATCATCTCGCTCAACGCCCTCGCCGCGATGATCTTCGCCGCGGTGCCGTGGCTGCACCGTTTCGGTGACCTCATCGCGCCGCTCACCTTCATCGGCGCCGCCTACGTCACGGTCTTCGTCAGCACCTGGGACGCCGGCACGGGTACGGGCGCGCAGTTCTTCTTTTTGGTCGGGGCGTGCCTGGTGGTGCTGTTGCTGGGCATCGAACACACCGTGCTGGCGGCCGGCCTGACGGCGGTCGGGGCCGGGCTGGTGATCGCCCTGGAGTTCCTGGTCCCCCGCGATACCGGATTACAGCCGGCGTGGGCGCAATCCATGACCTTCGTGGTCACCATCGTCTCGGCCTGCGTGATGGTGTTCGTGGCGGTGTGGTTCGCGCTGCGCGACACGCAGCGCGCCGAGGCGGTGATGGAGGCCGAGTACGAGCGCTCGGAAGCGCTGCTGGCCAACATGTTGCCGGGCAGCATCGCCGAGCGTCTCAAGAGCTCGTCGCGCAGCGTCATCGCCGACAAGTACGACGAGGTCTCCGTCCTGTTCGCCGACATCGTCGGGTTCACCGAACGCGCCAGCACCACCACCCCGGCCGACCTGGTGCGGTTCTTGAACCGGCTGTACGGCGCCTTCGACGAACTGGTCGACAAACACGGCCTCGAGAAGATCAAGGTCAGCGGCGACTCCTACATGGTGGTCAGCGGGGTCCCGCGGGCTCGGCCGGATCACGCCTTCGCTCTTGCCGATTTCGCGCTCGACATGGCCAATGTCGCTGCCGCACTGAAGGATCCGCACGGCGATCCGGTCGCGCTGCGGATGGGCATGGCCTGCGGGCCCGTGGTCGCGGGCGTCGTTGGCTCGCGCCGCTTCTTCTATGACGTCTGGGGCGACGCGGTCAATGTCGCGTCGCGGATGGAATCCACCGATTCGGTGGGCCGAATCCAGGTGCCCGAGGCGATGTACGAGCGACTCAAGAACGAGTTCGTCCTGCAGGAGCGCGGCCGCATCGAAGTCAAGGGCAAGGGCGTTATGCGCACCTGGTACCTCATCGGCCGCAAGGCGGACGAAGAGCCCGCCGACCTGCTCACCGGGCGACCACACACCGTCCACGTCTGATCAAAGCCCCTGTACGGTCCCTGTACCAGGGCCCGCGTTTGTGTCAGACTGCGGCCATGACTATCTCCCCTGGCTCTCCTGGAACCCACCCCGTTCCAAGCTTGCTGCCGCATCTGTGGAAATCCGCTCTGCTGTCGGGAATTCTGTCGATCGTCCTCGGTGTCCTGGTATTGGCGTGGCCGGGAATTTCCATCCTGGTGGCCGCCGTCGCCTTCGGCGTGTACCTGCTCATCACCGGTATCGCGCAGGTCGTGTTCGCGTTCTCACTGCACGTCTCGGCGGGGAGCCGAGTTCTGTTGTTCATCAGCGGGGCCGCGTCGCTGATTCTGGCGTTGCTCGCGTTCCGCCACTTCGGTCAGGGCTACGCAATTCTGCTGCTGGCCATCTGGATTGGCATCGGCTTCATCTTCCGTGGTGTCGCCACGACGATTTCGGCCGTCAGCGACCCGCACCTGCCGGGCCGGGGCTGGAACATCTTCCTCGGCGTGCTCAGCCTCCTCGCCGGCATCGTGGTCGTGGCGTCGCCGTTCGAATCGATTGTCACCCTGGCGATCGTGGTCGGCGCGTGGTTCGTGGTCATCGGGATCTTCGAGGTCATTTCGGCCTTCGGCATCCGCAAGGCGTCCAACTCCCTCGGCAGCTGACGCGGGCGCCGGTGGCGCAGGCGCCGACCCATCTACTACACTCTGTCGTAGCCGTTGATCGGGCCTCCGCAGTCGGGAGATGACAGATGAATGTCGTCGATATTTCGCGGTGGCAGTTCGGTATTGTTACCGTCTACCACTTCATCTTTGTGCCGCTCACGATCGGTTTGGCCCCACTGATCGCCATCATGCAGACGGTGTGGGTGGCTACCGGGAACACCGCGTGGTACCGGCTGACCAAGTTCTTCGGCAAGCTGTTTTTGATCAACTTCGCCATCGGTGTGGCGACCGGCATCGTCCAGGAATTTCAGTTCGGGATGAACTGGAGCGAGTACTCGCGGTTCGTCGGCGACATCTTCGGTGCACCGCTGGCGATGGAAGGGCTGTTCGCCTTCTTCTTCGAATCCACGTTCATCGGCTTGTGGATCTTCGGCTGGAGCCGGCTGCCGAAGCTGCTCCACCTGGCCTGCATCTGGATCGTCGCGATCGGTGTCAACGCCTCGGCGTTCTTCATCATCGCGGCGAACTCGTTCATGCAGCACCCGGTCGGCGCGCACTACAACCCGGCGACACGGCGCGCCGAGCTGGACAGCATTTTCGCCCTGCTGTCCAATAACACTGCGCAAGCGGCGTTTTCACACACCGTGGCGGGAGCGCTGCTGACCGCCGGCACCTTCGTCGCCGCCGTCAGCACGTGGTGGATGGTGCGCTCACGCAGGACCGAATCCACCGCCCCCACAGCGGAAACCGAGGCCCGCACCATGTTTCGCCCCGCGGCAATCCTGGGCTGCGGCGTAGTGCTGCTCGCCGCGGTCGGCCTGTTCTTCACCGGCGATCGCCAGGGCAAGCTGATGTTCGTTCAGCAGCCGATGAAGATGGCGTCGGCAGAAGCGTTGTGCCGCACACAAACCGACCCCGACTTCTCGGTGCTGACCATCGGCACCCACAACAACTGCGGCAGCGTCACGGAAGTGATCAAGGTGCACTACGTGCTGCCGTTCCTGGCCGAGGGCAAGCTCAGCGGCGTGACGCTGCAGGGAGTGAACGAGCTGCAGCAGCAGTACCAGCACCGCTTCGGACCCGACGACTACCGGCCGAACCTGTTCGTCACCTACTGGTCGTTCCGATTGATGATCGGGTTCCTGGTGTTCCCCGTGGCGTTCGCCCTGGCCGTGCTGTGGTTGACCCGCGCCGGGCGAACCCCCAAGGGCCGCTGGGTTTCCTGGTTCGCGCTGCTCACCATCCCCACGCCGTTTCTGGCCAACATCTCGGGTTGGGTGTTCACCGAGATGGGTCGGCAGCCATGGGTGGTGGCGCCGAACCCGACCGGTGACCCGCTGGTCCGGATGACCGTCCGCGAAGGCGTGTCGAACCACGTGCCGGGCATGGTCATCACGTCGCTGGTGACCTTCACCGTCGTCTACGCGGTGCTGGCGGTCGTGTGGTTCTTTCTGCTCAAGCGCTACACCGTCGAAGGGCCGCTGGAACACGACGCGGAACCCGCTCCCCCGCAGGCGCCCGACGCTGACGAGGTGGCGCCCCTGTCGTTCGCCTACTAAGGGCGTGATGGGGCTTATCGACGCCGAAAGGAGCTGATCGCAGTGGGACTGCAAGAAGTGTGGTTCGGCATCATCGGGATGCTGTTCCTGGGGTTCTTCATCCTCGAGGGCTTCGACTTCGGCGTGGGCATGTTGATGGAGCCGTTCGCGCGCGTGGGCATCGGTGAAGCCGAACCGTTGCGGCGCACGGCGCTCAACACCATCGGCCCGGTCTGGGATGGCAACGAGGTGTGGCTGATCGTCGGCGGCGCGGCGATGTTCGCCGCCTTTCCCGGGTGGTACGCCACCGTGTTCTCGACGCTGTACCTGCCGTTGCTGGCGATCCTGTTCGGCATGATCGTGCGTGCCGTGGCGATCGAGTGGCGCGGCAAGATCGACGACACAAAGTGGCGCGGCTGGGCGGATTTCGGCATCGCCGCCGGTTCGTGGCTGCCGGCAGTCTTGTGGGGTGTCGCGTTCGCCGTCCTGGTCCGCGGGCTTCCGGTGGACGCCGCGGGCCACATTCACCTGTCGGTCGCCGACGTGCTGAACCCCTATACGGTGTTGGGCGGCTTGGCGACCGCCGGTCTGTTCTTGCTGTACGGAGCGGTGTTCGTCGCGTTGAAGACGTCCGGCGCCATCCGTGAGGACGCCCACCGGTTCGCCGTGTGGCTCTCGCTTCCGGTGACCGGACTGGTTGCGGGCTTTGGACTTTGGACGCAACTGGCGTACGGCAAAGACTGGACCTGGGCGGTGCTGGCCGCCGCGGTGGTCGCGCAACTGGCCGCGGTGCTGCTGGTGTGGCGGCGGGCCTCCGACGGCTGGGCGTTCACGTGCGTCGCGCTGGTCGTGGCGGCCGTGGTGATCCTGTTGTTCGGCTCGCTGTATCCGAACCTGGTGCCCTCGACCTTGAACAGGCAGTGGAGTCTCACCATCTACAACGCGTCGTCGACGCACTACACGCTCAAGGTCATGACGTGGGTGACCGCCTTCATGGCGCCGTTGACGGTGGTGTACCAGGCATGGACGTACTGGGTGTTCCGGCAACGGATCTCGGCCGAGCGGATACCCGCACCCATCGGTCTGGCAAGGCGCCCGTCCTGAGCGGTAACGACCGCGCGAGCCGGGCGCCACTGGACCCGAGACTGTGGCGGGCATCGGCGGCGCTGCGCCGCTATCTGGTCGCCGCGGTGGGTTGCGGGGTTTTGATCTCCGGCTGCGCGATCGGCTCGGCGATCGTGTTGGCGCGCATCGTCGCACGCGTCGTCGCCGATCCCCCCGCGCGCGGCCTGCACGCCTGGTGGGGTCCGCTGTCACTCCTGTTGGCGCTGTGGGTGATTCGCGCGATAGCGCATTGGTTTCAGGGCCGGTTGGGGCAGCGGGGGGCCAGCGCCGTCATCGCGGACCTGTCCGGCCGGGTGCTCGATGCGGTGACCGCCAGGCAGCCCGGCGAGCTCGCGGCGCAACGCGACGCCGCCGCGGTGGTGGTCACCCGCGGACTCGACGGCCTGCGGCCCTACCTCACCGGATACCTGCCGACGTTGCTGCTCGCCGCGATCCTGACGCCGGCCACCGTCGCCGTGATCGCGGCCTACGACCTGAAATCGACGGCGATCGTGGCGATCACGCTGCCGCTGATACCGGTCTTCATGGTGCTGATCGGGCTGGCGACCCGGGACCGCTCGGCGGCCGCCCTGGCCGCGATGACCACCCTGCAGGCGCGGCTGCTGGACCTGATCGCCGGGATCCCCACCCTGCGGGCGTTGGGACGCGGCGCGGGCCCCGAACAGCGCATCGCCGAACTCGCTGCCGCGCACCGGCGTTCGGCCATGGCGACGCTGCGGATCGCCTTCCTGTCGGCTCTGGTGCTGGAATTGCTGGCCACCCTGGGGGTGGCGCTGATCGCCGTCGGAATCGGGCTCCGCCTGGTGTTCGGCGAGATGACCCTCACCACGGGTTTGACGGTGCTGTTGCTGGCGCCGGACGTGTACTGGCCGCTGCGCCGCATCGGCGTGGAGTTCCATGCCGCTCAAGACGGAAGGGCCGCGGCCGATGCGGCGTTCGCCCTCATCGGCGAGCACGCCCCGGCCAAGGGCCGCACCCGGGCGGTGACCGCGCGCGGCGCGCCGATCCGCCTCGAACGTCTCACCGTCGCCGGCCGCGACGGTCGGGCACCGTGGGATCTGGACGCGGTGATCGAGCCCGGCGCCGTGACCGTGCTGACCGGGCGCAACGGTGCCGGGAAAAGCACCACGCTGCAGGCGATCGCCGGCATCACCGAGGCCTCGTCGGGCCGGGTCACCGTCGCCGGGGTCGATGTCGCGGATCTCGAGCCGGCCCGGTGGTGGGCTCAGCTGTCCTGGCTGCCCCAACGCCCGGTGCTCGTTCCCGGCACCGTCGATGACAACCTGGCGCTGCTCGGAGAGCTCGAGGACCGCGAAACCGCCTGTGCGGTATCCGGATTCGACGCCGTGTTGGCCGAACTTCCCGAAGGGGGCGACACCGTGCTGGGGCGCGGCGGCGTCGGGCTTTCTTTGGGACAGCGGCAACGGCTGGGTCTCGCGCGGGCCCTCGGATCGACGGCCGACGTGCTGTTGCTCGACGAGCCGACCGCGCACCTGGACGCGCGCACCGAGGAACGGGTCTTGCGGGCCATCGCGGCGCGGGCGCGCGCCGGTGCGACCGTGATCGTGGTCGGGCACCGCGAGCCGGTGCTGGCCATCGGCGATCGGGTCGTCGAGGTGATCGCCGACCGTGGGGTGCACTATGCCCCGGTCTGATTCGGCGGCGACTCGCCCTGAACCCCTACTTGCCGCCGCGGTGCTGCTGCGGCCCCGGTTGCCGCGCGTGCTGGCCGCGATCACGCTCGGGGTGCTCTCGCTGGGCAGCGCGCTGGCGCTGGCCGGTGTTGCGGCGTGGCTGATCACCCGCGCCTGGCAGATGCCGCCCGTGCTCGACCTCTCGGTCGCCGCGGTCGCGGTGCGCCTGTTCGCGATCTCGCGGGCCGTGCTGCATTACTGCGAGCGCCTGGTCACCCACGACACGGCCCTGCGCGCCGCCGGCACCGCCCGGGTGCAGGTCTATCAGCGGCTGGCGCGTGGGCCCGCGGCGGCCGCCGTCCGGCTGCACAGCGGTGAGCTGGTGTCCCGGGTGGGCGCCGACGTCGACGAGCTGGCCAACGTCTTGGTGCGCGCCCTGGTCCCGATCGGCGTCGCGGCGGTGCTGGCGCTCGCGGCCACCGCGGTCGTCGCCGCCATTTCGCCGGCGGCGGCCGTCGTGCTCGCCATCTGCCTGCTCATCGCCGGTTTCGTCGCCCCTCGCCTCGCCGGGCGGGCCGCCGCGACCCAGGAGGAGATCGCGCGGCAGCAGCATTCCGAGCGCGACACCTCGGCGCTCGTCGCGCTCGAACACGCGCCCGAGCTTCGCGTCGCCGGCCTGCTCCCCGGCGTCATCGCCGAATCGCAACGCCGGCACCGCGCCTGGGGTGACGCCCTGGACACCGCGGCCAAACCGGCCGCCATTGCCGAGGCGATGCCCACGGCGGCCGTCGGGGCCAGCGTGCTGGGTGCGGTGGTGGCCGGGATCGGGTTGGCATCCGCGGTCGCGCCCACCACGCTCGCCGTGCTGATGTTGCTGCCGCTGTCCGCGTTCGAGGCGATGACGCCGCTGCCGGCGGCGGCCGTGCAGCTGACCCGGTCGCGGATCGCCGCGCGGCGGTTGCTCGAGTTGGCGGCCGAGGGCCCGCGCGAGACCGTCGACGCCACGCAGACGACACCGAGGCCGGTCGGCACCTGCCGGTTGTCCGCGGACGTGCGTTCGGGTCACAGCGCGGCAGGCTCGATCCGCGTCGCGCTGGACCTGCCCCCGGGCGCGCGGTTGGCGGTGACCGGCGCCAGCGGCTCGGGGAAGACGACGCTGCTGATGACGCTCGCCGGGTTGCTGCCGCCGCGCGAAGGGCAGGTGCTGCTCGACGGCGTCGCCGTGACTCGGTTCGACGAAGCCGATTTGCGCTGCGCCATCGGCTTTTTCGCGGAGGACGCCCACATTTTCGCCACCACGATCCGGGACAACCTGCTGGTCGCCCGCGGCGACTGCCGCGACGACGAACTCACCGCGGCCCTGGGCGCCGTCGGGCTGGGCGGGTGGCTCGCCGGCTTGCCCGAGGGCTTGGCCACGGTGTTGATCGGTGGCGCGCAATCCCTTTCGGCGGGCCAGCGCCGGCGGCTGTTGCTGGCCAGGGCGGTCCTATCGCCCGCGCGGATCGTGCTGCTCGACGAACCCACCGAACACCTCGACGTCACCGACGCCGACAAGGTCCTGCGCGACCTGTTGGCCCAGGATTCCCGGCTGCTGTCCCCCGAGCGCACCGTGGTGGTGGCCACTCACCACCTGCCCAAGGGAATTGGCTGCGACGAACTGCGTGTCGATCACAAAGCCTGAACCACCGCGTGTCAGCCGGGCAGCGGTCAGCTGGCCGGGCGCTGCCGATGGGCGTCCGGGTGCTCGTCATACCAGCGGTTCTCGAGCTTGCGGACCCGCCCGCGTTCGACCTTGAGCCACACCAACCCGACCGTGATCGCCGCGATCGCGATCGCGCCGCCGATCAGGCTGCGGCCTTCGTGGCCGGTGCCGAGGGCGACGAGGCACCGAAAGACGGCGATCACGCCCACCAGCATGAACAGGTAGCCAGGCCAGCTCATCACGTCGATCAGCGACTCACCCGCATGCGGCCTGGTCGTCCTCGCATGGTCGATGGGGTCGCGAAACGTGTCACCCATGACAAAGTGCCTTTCCCCGAGTGTCCACCGCGGTATCCGGGGGGTGCCTACCTCTTCAACGGTAGCGACGAAGGGTGAGAATGTGCTGTCGGGTAACTGGACGGCCGCTGCCAATCAGGCTGTCCATCATGGCCGGCGGCACGCTCAGAGGTGTCGGCGGCGCGGCATGAACTCCAGCGACAGCAGCACGAACAGTAGCGGGACGATCTGTGTCATGGAGATCAGCGCGTAGCGCCGCGCGTCGAGCGCGTGCCACTTGCGCACGTATCGGTATAACGACTCGAGCGCGATCAGCGGGTCGAGGATGTGGATCAGCCGGTAGAACACGCGCTGGGTCCAGCCGCGGTTCTTGTCGTCGAATATCTCGGGGAAAGCGGCGAAGGCGAGCGAAACCCGCTGTGCCCCATTGTCTTTGCCGGCCATGATCATGTCGACGCTGAGTCGCTCGTCGAGCCCGTTGGGGGCGCCGCGGCGTCGCCACGGGACGTCGAGGGTGATGTCGCTGCCGCCGCCGGCCGTGGCGTATCGGTGAAAGGCCTGCACCTTGCCGGTGGCGTCCCTGGCGATGATCAGCTGTATCCCCGGGAAACGGCCTTCCAGGACGCCGTCGAGATTCATGTGGAATCCGCGGTCGGCGCGCGCCCCCTTGGACGATTCCCGCACCACCTCGGTCAGCTCGGCCAGCAACGTGTGGTCGAGCTCCTGCTCGGCGACGATTTCGGTTGTGACACCGCAGTTATGGGTGCGCTTAACCGCCTGACGCAGGTTGCGGAACCTGCGGCCCACCATGTCGAAGCCCGACACGTCGACAACGACGTCGCGCCCAATCGGTATGGCCCGCAACGTTTGTCCCAGGGTGGCCGGGTCGGTCCACAGTTCACGCCGCCGCTCGCCGCACCCCACGACCGCGATGCGCCATCCGTGGGCATGACAGGTGGCGGCGAAATCGGCCACCAGTTCGCCGAAACGCTTCTCGTCGCCGATGGGATCGCCGCTCACCACGGCGATTCCCATCCGCGTCCGGTAGGCCAGCGCCGCGGAGCCGTCGGCGGTGAAGTGGTAGCTCTTGCCGGTCTGCATGGTGAACGGCGCCAACGCGTCATCGCGGGTCACCTTGATCAATTCCCACACGCGCGGCAGGTCGGCGGGCCGCGGGTGTGAGGTCATCGGCCACATCAACACCAGGCCCGAGCTGGCGATCACGACGTCACCGAGCAGATCGAAGGACAGCACGTGCATGCCCAGCCCCGCCAGCACGAAAAACGCGGCCGCAATGGCGTGCATCGTCGTCACCGGGCGGCCCAGGAAGACGCCGCGCGCGATCCACGCCACCGCGACCAGGACCGTCAACGACCACGCCAACCGGTCGGCGAAATGCCAGTTGGGTTGGCTGTGGTGGCGGGCGAGTATCTCGATGAGCCAGCACGCCGCGCACAGCAGCGCCAGGGCGCCGATCAGCCGGGCCGCCCGCGAATCGGCCGAAACGACAACACGTTCGCGCACGCGAGGTCGTGCTGTGACGTCCACCACCGGCCCGTTCACACTCACCTCCCGATGCGCTGACAACAGCTGGGCGGCATGTCTGCCGCCTCTGCACCGAATACCCGGCTACGTCAAAGCTACGCCCGATCACGGCCCATTCGGGAGAGATTCGCGCGGATATCCTGCAGCTATTGGGTAACGGTTTATCGGGGAGAAGACGGAAAGTACTTCAGCACGCCCTCCTGCACCACCGTGGCGAGCGGCTGCCCGGACCGGTCGAAGAAGTGCCCGGTGCCCAGGCCACGCGAATCCGCGGCCACGGGCGACGACGTCGAGTACAACACCCAGTCGTTGAAGTTGACCTGCCGGTGAAACCAGATGGAATGGTTGGCAGACGCGGCGAAGATGCGGTCGAAGCCCCAGGAGAGGCCGTGCGTGGTGATGACCGAGTCCAGCACCGTGGTGTCCGAGGAGTACACCATTGTCGCCGTGTGCAATACCGGGTCCTCGGGAACCTCGCCCAGTGCCTTGACCCAGACCCGGTTGTGGGGCAGCCGATCCCCCTTCGTCCGCATCACCCACGCCGGGTCATTGGTGTAGCGCCACTCGATGGGCTGCAGGGCGTTGACGAAGTGCGGGACCGTCTCCTCGTACCCGCGCAACAGCTCGCCGATCGTGGGTTGCGTGTGCGGTTCGGCGACCTGCGGCGGCTCGATGCCGTGCTCGAGGCCCCGGCCGCCGGCCATGTAGGAGACCATGGCCGAGCACAGCAACGTGCCGTCTTGCGTCGCGTCGACGCGCCGGTTGGCGAACCGCCGCTCGTCGCGCAGCCGGGTCACGCGGTATTCGATGTCCTTGCCGGTGTCGCCACCGTTGATGAAGTGCACCGAGAGCGCGCTCGGCGGCAGGTCGCCGCGAACCAGGCTCCGGCTGGCCGCGACGAACGCTTGCGACATGAGCTGACCACCGAACGTCCGCATCGGGTTCTTGCTGGGATGCGAGCCGATGAACAGGTCATCATCGAGACGATCGAGGTCGAGTGTCGCCAGCAGTTCCTGGAAATCAGAATCGGTGCTGATGGCGGCCTCTCCTTCGGGTCCGGGCGTTAGACGTCGTCCTCCCCGATCCGGTGCACGTGGATCAGGTTGGTCGACCCTACTGTGCCAGGTGGCGCGCCGGCGACGATGACCACCAGGTCGCCGCGCTTGTAGCGACCGAGTTCGAGCAGCGACTTGTCGACCTGGCGGATCATGCCGTCCGTGGAGGTCATCATCGGGACGATGAACGTTTCGGTGCCCCAGGTCATGGCGAGCTGGCTGCGCACCTCGGGCCAGGCGGTGAAGGCCAGCAGCGGCAGCGGGGTGTGCAGGCGCGCGAGCCGCTTGACCGTGTCGCCGGATTGGGTGAAGGCGACCAGGGCTTTGGCGTCGAGCCGCTCGCCGATGTCGCGGGCCGCATAGGAGATCACGCCGCGTTTGGTGCGCGGCACGTGGGTCAGCGGCGGGGCGGCCGTGGAATTGTCCTCGACCGCGCAGATGATGCGCGACATGGTCCGCACGGCAGCCATCGGATACTTGCCCACCGACGTCTCCCCGGACAGCATCACCGCGTCGGCGCCGTCGAGGACGGCGTTGGCGACGTCGGAGGCCTCGGCGCGGGTCGGGCGTGAGTTCTCGATCATGGAATCGAGCATCTGGGTGGCCACGATGACCGGTTTCGCGTTCTCCCGGGCCATCTGGATGGCCCGCTTCTGCACCAGCGGAACCTCTTCCAGTGGCAGCTCGACGCCGAGGTCGCCGCGGGCCACCATGATGGCGTCGAAGGCCAGCACGATGGCTTCCAGATTGTCGACGGCTTCGGGCTTTTCCAGCTTGGCGATCACCGGAACCCGTCGCCCGACCCGGTCCATCACCTCGTGCACCAGCTCGACGTCGGCCGGCGAGCGCACGAAGGACAGGGCGACCAGGTCGACGCCGAGGTCCAGGGCGAAGGTGAGGTCCTCGATGTCCTTCTCCGACAAGGCCGGTGCCGACACGTTCATGCCCGGCAACGAGATTCCCTTGTTGTTGCTGACCGGGCCGCCCTCGACGACCGTGCAGATGACGTCGTCGCCCTCGATGCCATCGACCACCAGGCAGACCTTGCCGTCGTCGACCAGAACCCGGTCACCGACGGCGGCGTCCTCGGCCAGTTTCTTGTAGGTGGTCGACACCCGGTCGTGGCTGCCCTCGCAGTCGGCGACGGTGATCCGGACGGTCTCACCGTCGGCCCAGTAGGTTGGGCCGGTCGCGAAGCGTCCCAGCCTGATCTTGGGGCCCTGCAAATCGGCGAGCACGCCGACGGCACGGCCGGTGGCGTCGGAGGCCACCCGGACCCGTTCGTAGGCCGCTTTGTGATCGGCGTAATCACCGTGGCTGAAGTTCAACCGGGCGACGTCCATTCCCGCCTCAACCAGCGCCAAGATCAACTCGTCCGAATTGGTCGCAGGCCCAAGGGTGCAGACGATCTTCCCGCGTCTACTCACGCCGACCCAGCATAGTCGCGTGTGACCCCCGGGGCGTGCACATAACGCCGCCGGGGCAGTGTGCTTTTACCCACCAAGAACGGTCGGAATCAACGGGAAGGCGGGCAAGTTACGCGCAACCGTCCAAACGGCCGTCGCGACCACGACGGTCAGCAGCGCCGGCCGTGACAGCGGCGATGCGCCGCGCGCGCGGCGAACCACCAGCCACGCGGCCAGCATCGGGATTGCGACCAGCACGAAAACGTTGTCGTGGAGGGCGGCCGCCAGGTCACCGTGCACCACGTCATACGTCATCCGCAGCCCGCCGCAAAACGGGCAGTTCCAGCCGGTGAGCCACCTGAAGGGACACGGCGGATAGATCGACGCGGGATTGTGCGGGTCGGCCAGCGCGACGTAGCCGAGCGCGCCGCCCAGCGCGAGGCCGGTCGCGGCCCCGACGTAGCCGAGATGATGACGCAGATGATGACGCAGACCGTGCGCATCGGCATGCGTGGGTGGCAGGGCGGGCCTCGCGTTGGTCACAGTGCTTCCAGCATGCCAGATGCACCGCGCCCCGACGTCATGAGCGGGTGGTCAGCGGCCCGACAGTCGGTTCCGCAGACGCGAGCCCCATCGCCGCCGGGTTTCCGGTTGATCCGAAATCTTTTCGGCGACGGGCGCTTCCGTAGTGGTTCCTGCGCTTTCGGCTTCCGGTTCCTCGTCTTCCGCCTCGTCGGCGGGTTCCGGTTGCGGCGCTTCGGCTTCCGCCTCGGATTCCGGCTCGTCGAGCTCGAGCTCTTCGGCCTCGGATTCCTCCGCCGCGGCCTTCGGCTCGGCCTCCGGCTCTCCCGCGTCGCCCTCGGATCCTTCGGCTACCGCCTCGTCGGCCTCTTCCGCTTGCGGCGCTTCGACTTCCGTCGCGGCCTTCGGCTCGTCAAGCTCGAGCTCGTCGGCCTCGGATTCCTCCGCCTCGGCCTCCTCGGCCACCGCCTCGGCCTCCGGCTCTTCGGCGTCGCCCTCGGATTCTTCGGCGTCCGCCGTGTCGGCTTCCGCCGCGTCGGTCTCTTCCCCTTGCGGCGCTTCGACTTCCGTCGCGGCCTCCGGGTCGTCAAGCTCGAGCTCGTCGGCCTCGGATTCCTCCGCCTCGGCCTCGGATTGCTCCGCCTCGGCCTCCTCGGCCACCGCCTCGGACTGCGGCTCTTCGGCTTGTGCCTCGTCGGCGTCGGCGACGGCCGCGGTCCCCACCGCGGATTCGGTCGGCACGTCGTCGTCACCGCCACCCGCCGCGGCCGTCGTACCCGCCGCACCCGCCGTCGCCGCAACGGTCGCCGGCTCCAGTTCGGCGGATTCCTCGTCAACGTATTGGTTTCCGCGCAGGCTCTCGGGATCTTCGCGGCCCCTGGGCGCCGCCATGATGTACACCACGGCCCCGATGAACACGAAAGTCGATGTGAACGAATTGATCCGGATGCCGGCGATGTGGGTGGCGGTGTCGTCGCGCAGCAGCTCGACACAGAACCGGCCCACGCAATAGCCGGCCACATAGAGCGCGAACAGCCGGCCATGTCCCAGCGTGAATCGCCGGTCCGCATAGATCAGCACGGCGAAAATCAGCAGGTTCCACAGCAATTCGTAGAGGAACGTCGGTTGCACGACGAGTGCCACCTGCCCGGTGGAGATCCCGTCCAGCGAATGCGGGTCGATGTATCCCGAGGGGTCCCGGCGGTAGAAGATCTCCAGCCCCCACGGCAGCGTGGTCTCGCGGCCATAGAGTTCCTGGTTGAAGTAGTTCCCGAGCCGACCGATGGCCTGCGCCAGAATGATTCCCGGGGCGATCGCGTCGGCGAAGGCCGGCAGCGGAATGCCGTGCCGGCGGCAGCCGATCCAGGCGCCCACACCCCCGAGCGCCACCGCACCCCAGATGCCCAGTCCGCCGTCCCAGATCCGGATCGCCGCCCCGAGCCCGGCTCCGCCCGGGCCCCAATAGGTTCGCCAGTCGGTGGCCAGGTGGTAGAGCCGACCACCGATCAACCCGAACGGCACGGTCCACAGCGCGATGTCGTAGATCACCCCACGTTCACCGCCGCGCGCCTCCCAGCGCCGGTCGCCGATCAGCAGGGCGGCCACGATGCCGGCGATGATGAACAGGGCATAGGCCCGGATGGGCAGCGGCCCGACGTGCCAGACGCCCTGCGCCGGACTCGGAAAATAGGCGAGCAACTTCGTCACGACGCGGCCGCCCTTTGACGTACACCGGCGGCGAGTTCCTCAGTGAGTGCGCGCAATGCGGTCAAACCCCCGTCCCCCAGCGCCGACACCAGCGCGGAACCGACAATGACACCGTCGGCGTAGCCGCCGATCTGGGCGGCTTGCTCACCCGACCGCACCCCCAGCCCGACACCGACGGGGATGTCCGATATCTCCTTGACCCTGCCCACCAATTCGGGCGCGGCATTGGACACCACGTCGCGTGCTCCCGTGACGCCCATCGTCGACGCCGCGTAGACAAATCCGCGGGACGCCTCGACCGTCATCGCCAAGCGCTGCGGCGTCGAGGAGGGCGCCACCAGAAATATCCGGTCCAACCGATGCTCCTCGGACGCCGCCAACCACTGCCCGGCTTCGTCGGGGATAAGGTCCGGAGTGATCAGGCCGTATCCGCCGGCCGATGCCAGGTCGCGGGCGAAGGCGTCAATTCCGTAGCGCAACACGGGGTTCCAGTAGGTCATCACCACGGCGTGGCCCCCGGCGGCGCCGATCGCCTCGACCGCGGCCAGGGTGTCGCGGACGCGCACTCCCCCGTGCAGCGCGGCCTCGGTGGCCTTGGCGATGGTCGGGCCGTCCATGCCGGGATCCGAATAGGGCACCCCGACCTCGACGATGTCGCAACCGGATTCGACCAGGGCGACCATCGCGTGCACGGACGTCGTCACATCCGGGTACCCGGTCGGCAGATAGCCGATCAGCGCGGCGCGACCGTCGTCGCGGCACACGTCGAAGATCGGCCCGAGCCTGCTGGCCTCGCTCTGCTTGACGGTCATCGGTCGCTGGATCCCAACAGCCCGAACCACTGCGCGGCCGTCTCGACGTCCTTGTCCCCACGGCCGGACAGGTTCACCACGATGATCGCGGCCTTCCCCAATTCGGGGGCCACCTTCAGGGCCCCGGCCACCGCGTGCGCGGATTCGATGGCGGGGATGATCCCCTCGGTGCGGCACAGGGTGCGGAATGCCTCCATCGCTTCGGAGTCGGTGATGGGCCGGTACTCGGCGCGTCCGCTCTCGCGCAGCCACGCGTGTTCCGGACCTACCCCGGGGTAATCGAGACCCGCTGAGATGGAATGGGATTCGATGGTCTGCCCGTCCTCGTCCTGCAGCAGGTAGGAGAACGATCCCTGGAACGCCCCGGGGGAACCGCCGCTGAAGGTCGCGGCGTGCCTTCCGGTTTCGACGCCGTCGCCGGCCGCCTCGAAGCCGATCAGCCGCACGCCGGGATCGTCGATGAACGGGTGGAAGATGCCGATGGCGTTCGATCCGCCACCGATGCAGGCCAGCACCGCGTCGGGCAGCCGGCCCGCCTGCGCCTGGATCTGGGCGCGCGCCTCGAGGCCGATGATGCGCTGAAAGTCGCGCACCATGGCGGGAAAGGGATGGGGCCCCGCCGCCGTGCCGAAGCAGTAGAAGGTGTTGTCGGCATTGGTAACCCAATCCCGGAACGCTTCATTGATGGCATCCTTGAGCGTCCTCGAACCGCTCTGGACCGAGACGACCGTGGCTCCCAGCAAGCGCATCCGGGCCACGTTGAGCGCCTGGCGTTCGGTGTCAACGGCCCCCATGTAGATTACACACTCCAGGCCGAGCAGGGCGCACGCGGTGGCGGTCGCCACGCCGTGCTGACCGGCCCCGGTCTCGGCGATCACCCGCTTCTTGCCCATGCGCTGAGCGAGCAGCGCCTGGCCGAGCACGTTGTTGATCTTGTGAGAACCGGTGTGGTTCAGGTCTTCTCGCTTGAGGAAGATGCGGGTGCCGGCCTGCTCGGACAGCCGAGGCGCCTCATACAGCGGTGACGGCCGCCCGGCGTAGTGCGCCTGCAGATAGTCCAGCGTGTCCAGGAAATCCTGGTTGACGCGCTCCTTCTCGTAGGCCGCGGTGACCTCTTCGATCACGGCCATCAACGCCTCGGCGACGTAGCGGCCGCCGTACACACCGAAATGGCCACCCGCATCGGGTTCGTGGCGGGTGGGTTCGGCGATGGCTGCGCTCGGAAGCGGAAGGTCCGGGCGGGACAGATCCACCATCACCAAGGCTCTACGCGGGGATGGCTCATGGGGTTCAACGTTACAGCGAAGGGGCTCTTCAGTGACGCAGCGACTAGCGAGAGGGTTTCGGACAGGACGGATGGGTGCCCGCGGTGACCAGATCGGCGACCGCGGCGCGCGGGTCACCACTTTTGACCAGACCTTCGCCCACCAACACGGCGTCGGCACCCGCACCGGCGTACGCCAGCAGGTCTGCGGTACCGCGCACACCGGATTCGGCGATCCTGATCACGTTGCTGGGCAGCCCGGGAGCGATGCGCGCGAAGCAATCCCGGTCCACCGCCAGCGTGGCCAGATCGCGGGCGTTGACGCCGATTACGTTGGCCCCGGCCTTGAGCGCGCGGTCGGCTTCCTCTTCGGTGTGCACCTCGACGAGTGCCGTCATGCCCAGCGATTCGGTGCGGTCCAGCATCGACACCAACGCCGACTGCTCCAGCGCGGCGACGATGAGCAACAACATGTCGGCGCCGTGCGCACGCGCTTCGTGGATCTGATAGGGCTGCACCACAAAGTCTTTGCGCAAAATCGGTATCGAGACCGCCGCCCGAACCGCGTCGAGATCGTCGAGCGAACCGTGAAAGCGGCGCTCCTCGGTCAAGACGCTGATGATGCGCGCGCCGCCGTCCTCGTACGCCCTGGCCAGTTTGGCCGGATCGGCAATGGTCGCCAGGGAACCCGCCGACGGGCTGGCGCGCTTGACTTCGGCGATGACGCCGATTCCGGGCTCGCGCAGGGCGGCCATGACGTCGCGGGGCGGCGGCGCGGCCGCCGCGGCGGCCTTGATCTCGGACAGGCTGATGAGGGCTTCGCGCGCGGCAACGTCGGCCCGGACTCCCTCGAGGATGGAGTCAAGCACGGTTGCCGGACTCATGCCTGTCGTTTCCCTTCGCCCTGTCGCCCCGCTGTCATCCCACGGCCACTCGGTTGTCCCCGGCCGATTGCGACGACGTCAATGAAGGGTAGCGGCCCGCGGCTTGCGGCCCGTCACCGACCCTCGGTGTCAGACTCGCTCGGCGCATCGGTTGGGTCACGCCCCTCGTCAAGCGCGTCCCAGATCATCCGCTCCGACATTTCCGGCGTCTGTCGCCCCTCCAGCATCGCCCCGGAGGCGTCGTCGCGTCGGGCAATCGAGCGGCGCGTCGCCGGCGTCGTGTACTTGATGGCGCTGGATCGGGCCGACCCGGAGTCCGACGCGGACCGCATCAGCAGGACGGCCGCGATCAGGGCGCACGCGGCGGCGGCCACCGTGACCCCGGCGCCCCAGTACCGTCGCTCGCTCCCTACCAGCGACATCACCGAGACGTGCGCCAGCTCGGCGCCGCGGACCGCCACGTCGGGCAGCACCCACAGGCTGACGCCCAGGTAACCGACCGCCAGGCTGGCCAGCGCCAGCAACCCCGCCAGCGCGCGCAGCGGCCAGCCCCGCACGGCGATGGCGGCGACGGCCGCGGCCAGCAGCAGCATCGCCAACGGCAGCAGCGCCGTCGACCACGCCCCGCCGGACAACGTCACCTCCTTGGGCGGCCCCAGCCCGTCGAACGACCGGATCACCACCCAGGGCAGGCGCGAGGCCACCCACAGCGCGCCCGCGGCCACCACCAGCGTCGCCTGGGCGATGCGGATCAACCAGGGACTGTTCAGGCGGCGCGCCGAGGCCTCAGCCATCGCGGCCGGCCCCGGGCTCGGTCAGCGTCTCGGCCGCCGCGATCGCGCTGAGCACCGCGCGCGCCTTGTTGGTCGCCTCGGTGTATTCGTAGGGGCCGTTGGAGTCGGCGACCACCCCGCCCCCGGACTGCACGTAGGCGGTGCCGGCTCGCATCAGGGCGGTGCGGATGGCGATCGCGAAGTCGGCGTTGCCGGCGAAGTCCAGGTAGCCGACCACGCCGCCGTACAGGCCGCGGCGCGTCTTCTCCACCTCCTCGATCAGCTCCATGGCCCGCACCTTCGGCGCGCCCGACAGCGTGCCGGCCGGGAAGCAGGCCGTGACCGCGTCCAGGGCGGTCCGGCCCTCGCCGAGCAGCCCGGTCACCGTCGACACCAAATGCATGACGTGGCTATAGCGTTCGATGTGGCTGTAGTCCTCGACGCGGACGGTGCCCGGCGCGCACACCCGGCCGAGATCGTTGCGGCCCAGATCGACCAGCATCAAATGCTCGGCGCGTTCCTTCTCGTCGGCCAGCAGCTCCTTTTCCAGCAGCTGATCCTCTTCGTCGGTGTCCCCGCGCCAGCGGGTTCCGGCGATCGGATGGGTGGTCGCGACGCCGTCGGCGACGGTGACCAGCGCCTCCGGGCTCGACCCGACGATCGAAAAGTCCGTTCCCCCAGCGTCATTCGGCACGTGCAGCAGGTACATGTAGGGGCTCGGGTTGGTCACCCGCAACATCCGGTACACATCGATCGGGTCGACGGCGGTGTCCATTTCGAATCGCTGCGAGGGCACCACCTGAAAGGCCTCACCCGCGGCGATCTGCTCGACGAGGTAGTCGACGATCTTCCCGTATTCCTCGACGCTGCGCTGCGCGCGGTAGCGCGGCTCGGGCCGGTCGAACGTGGCGACGGTCGACGACAGCGGCTGGCCCAGCGCCCCGGTCATCACGTCCAGCCGGGCGACCGCGTCGTCGTAGGCCTCGTCGACCCGCTCGTCGGTCCCGTTCCAGTTCACGGCGTTGGCGACCAGCGTGATGGTGCCCTCGTGGTGATCCACCGCCGCCACGTCGGTGGCCAGCAGCAACAACATGTCCGGCAGGCCCAGGTCGTCGACGGCCAGCTCGGGCAGCCGCTCCAGGCGCCGCACCAGGTCGTAGGCGAAGAACCCGACCATGCCGCCCGACAGCGGCGGCAGACCCGCCAGCGGCCCGGTGGCCAGCAGCTCGAGGGTGGCCCGCAGGGCCCGCAGCGGGTCGCCTCCGGTGGGCGCGTCCTGCGGCACCACGCCGAGCCAGATCGCCTCGCCGTCGCGCACGGTCAGCGCCGAGGGCGCTCCGGCGCCGATGAACGACCACCGCGACCAGGAGCGGCCGTGCTCGGCCGACTCCAGCAGAAACGTGCCCGGGCGGTTGGCGGCGAGTTTGCGATAGGCCGACAGCGGCGTCTCGCTGTCGGCCAACACCTTGCGGGTCACCGGGACCACGCGGTGCTCGGCGGCCAGCTGGCGGAAATCCTCTCGTGAGGTCGTCGCGGCGAGGTGGGCGTGCACCGACCCATCCTCCCAGATGGGCTCGGCCAGCCCGCGCGCGTAGCGTGTCCGCCATGAAACCTGGTGAGACCGTCGCCGACTTCGAACTGCCCGACCAGACGGGCACGCCGCGCAAGCTCAGCGAATTGCTGTCCAGCGGGCCCGTCGTGCTGTTCTTCTACCCCGCGGCGATGACGCCCGGCTGTACCAAGGAAGCGTGCCATTTCCGCGACCTGGCCTCCGAATTCGCCGCGGTCGGGGCCAACCGGGTGGGGATCAGCGCCGACCCGGTGGACAAGCAGGCCAAGTTCGCCGATATGCGCAAGTTCGACTACCCGCTGCTGTCGGACACCGACGGCGCCGTCGCCGCCCACTTCGGCGTCAAGCGCGGCCTGCTGGGCAAGCTGATGCCGGTCAAGCGCACCACGTTCGTCATCGACACCGACCGCACGGTGCTCGACGTGATCTCCAGCGAGTTCAACATGGACACCCACGCCGACAAGGCGCTGGCGACGCTGCGCGCCCGGTCCTAGCGGCGGCCCTCAGGGGCTGATCGCCAGGAAGACGTAGGCGGCCAGCAGCACGAGATGCACCTCGCCCTGCAGCCGGGTGGCCCGCCCGGGTACCACGGTCAGCATGCTGATCACCACGGTCAGCGCGAGCAGCACCAGCTGGATGGGGCCGAGGCCGAGCACCAGCGGCCCTTTGAGCCAGATCGACGCCAGCGCGATCGTCGGGATGGTGAGCCCGATGCTGGCCATCGCCGAGCCGTACGCCAGGTTCAGGCTGATCTGGATGCGGCCCTTTCGCGCCGACCGGGCGGCCGCGAGCGTCTCGGGCAGCAGCACCAGCGCCGCGATGATCACACCCACGAACGACTGCGGCAGACCCGCCACCATCACCGCGTGTTCGACGGCCGGCGACTCCTCCTCGGCCAGGCCGACCACCGCCACCAGGGCGCAGAGCAGCAGCACCAGGCTGCTCAGCGCCTGCCGCCTGCTGGGCGGATCCGCGTGGCTCTCGTCCTCGAACACGCGCTTTTGGCCCCGCTGCGCGATCGGCAGGAAGAAGTCGCGGTGCCGCACGGTCTGGGTGAACACGAACAGCAGGTACACCAAGAGCGTGGCGATCGCGGCGAAGGCGAGCTGGCTCGAGGTGAACTCCCTGCCCGGATGCCCGGTGGTGAAGGCCGGCAGGACCAGGCTCAGCGTGGCCACCGTGGTGACTGTGGCCAGCGCGGCCCCGGCGCCCTCGGCGTTGAACAGCGTCACGCCGTAGCGCCGCGACCCGAGCAGCAGCGACAAACCGGCGATCCCGTTGGTGGTGATCATCAGCGCGGCGAACGCGGTGTCCCTGGCCAGCGTCGCGGCCTCGTTGCCGCCGGAGGTCATCAGGGCGACGATGAGGGCCACTTCGATGATGGTGACCGCGGCCGCGAGGATCAGCGACCCGAACGGCTCGCCGACCCGGTGCGCGACCACCTCCGCGTGATGCACCGCGGCGACCACGGCACCGACGAGAAACAGCGCGGCCACCGCGACCAGCACCGGTCCCAGCTTCTCGCCCCAGATCACTGCCAGCACGACGACGGCAAGCACCGGAACCACCACGTTCCAGGACAAGACGTCCCGGGACACCCATTTCGACATTGCCCGCCATTCTTGTCGAAGTCACGCGCCCGCGCCCGCCGAAAGTGACGCGGGCCACGCGCTAGCGCTCCGGTTGCAGCAGCGCGTCGGCGTCGAAGCAGCTGTGATCGCCGGTGTGGCAGGCGCCGCCGACCTGGTCGACGGTCAGCAGCACGGTGTCCCCGTCGCAGTCCAATCGCACCGAGTGGACGTATTGGGTGTGGCCGGAGGTCGCGCCCTTCACCCACTGTTCGCGCCGCGACCGCGAATAGTACGTCGCCTCACGGGTTTCCAGGGTGCGGGCCAGGGCCGCGTCGTCCATCCACGCGACCATCAGCACGTCGCCGCTCCCGCGCTCCTGCACGACGGCGGCGATCAGGCCGTCGGCGTTGCGCTTCAGGCGCGCGGCGATCCGCGGGTCGAGCGTCATCGAACGGTGATCCCCTCTTTGGCCATGGCCGCCTTCACCTGCCCGATGGTCAGCTCCCGGAAGTGGAACACGCTGGCCGCCAACACCGCATCGGCGCCGGCCGCGATCGCGGGTGCGAAGTGCTCGGCCGCCCCGGCTCCGCCGCTGGCGATGACGGGCACGGTGACCGCCGAGCGCACCGCCTGCAGCATCTCGAGGTCGAACCCCGCCTTGGTGCCGTCGGCGTCCATCGAGTTCAGCAGGATCTCCCCCACCCCCAAATCGGCTCCGCGGGAAGCCCATTCGACGGCGTCGAGCCCGGTACCGCGGCGCCCGCCGTGGGTGGTGACCTCCCAGCCCGACGGGGTGGGCACCGAGCCCGGCGGCACCGTGCGCGCATCGACGGAGAGCACGATGCATTGGGATCCGAACTGCCGCGCCATCTCGGCCAGCAGCTCGGGCCGGGCGATCGCGGCGGTGTTGATCGAGACCTTGTCCGCCCCGGCGCGCAGCAACACGTCGACGTCGGCCACGGTGCGCACCCCGCCGCCGACGGTCAGCGGGATGAAGACCTGCTCGGCCGTGCGCCGTACCACGTCCAGCATCGTGGTTCGTCCCGACGACGACGCGGTCACGTCGAGAAAGGTGAGCTCGTCGGCGCCCTCGGCGTCATAGGCGGCCGCGAGTTCCACGGGATCGCCTGCGTCCCGGAGGTTTTCGAAGTTGACCCCCTTGACCACGCGCCCGCCGTCGACGTCCAGGCACGGGATCACCCGGACCGCGAGGCCGCTGTGGTTGGCGTGCATGTCAGTAGTCCTCCGGTCGGCCGGTGCTGCGCAAAAGGTCGAGGATCTCGGCGTGCGCGGCGGGGCCCGCCGCCAGCGCGGAATCCGACGCGGGGCTCCAGGGCTCGCCGGCCAGGTCGGTGACGACACCGCCGGCGGCCCGCACCAACGCGACCCCGGCGGCGTGGTCCCACACGTGGCCGCCGAAACTGATTGCCGCGCCCAGGATTCCGTCGGCAACGTAGGCGAGGTCGAGGCCGGTGGAACCGTGCATGCGCAACCGCGACGAGACCCGGCTGAGATTCTCCAGCACCGCGATCCGGTAGCGGCCCGGGAACCGGCCCCGGGCGTCCGCGCTGAACGATCCCGCGCCGACGAGGGCGTCGGACAGGTCGATGGCCGCCAGTGGCGGCTGCGGGATCCCGTTCTTGCGCAACGGTCCACCCGACACCGCGGTGTAGCGCTGGTCCATGAACGGCAACCAGGTCAGCCCGGCCACCGGGTCGCCGTGGTGCAGCAGCCCGAGCAGGATCCCGGCCATCGGTGACCCGGCCGCATAGTTGAAGGTGCCGTCGACGGGGTCGAGCACCCATACCCAGGGTGAATCGACGGCCGAGCCGCCGAATTCCTCGCCGTGGACGCCGATTCCGGTCGCTTCGGTCAGCGCGGCGACCACCTGACGCTCGATCGCGAGGTCCACGTCGGTGGCGAAGTCGTTGCCCTTCTTGCGCACCGCGGAGTCGGCTCGGTGACCGGCGAGGAAGGGTTCGGTGGCGTCGTCGAGGATTGCCGATGCCGTCTCGACCAACGCGTCCAAGTCCATGCCGCTGTTACTCTCCGACCGCGGCCAGCGCCTGCGGCAGCGTGAATCGCCCGGCGTAGAGGGCCTTGCCGACGATGGCGCCCTCGACGCCGCGGCCGGTCAGGGTGGCGATGGCGCGCAGGTCGTCCAGGCTGGACACCCCGCCCGACGCGATCACCGGGACGTCGGTGCGGTCGGCGACGGCCGCCAGCAGCTCCAGGTTGGGGCCGCCCAGCGTGCCGTCCTTGGTGACGTCGGTGACCACGAACCGCGAACACCCTTCGCGGTCAAGGCGTTCCAGCACCTCCCACAGGTCACCGCCATCGGTCTCCCAGCCGCGTCCCCGCAGCCGGTGGGTGCCGCCCGGATGGGTTTTGTCGATCTGGACGTCGAGCCCCACGGCGACCTTGTCCCCGTGCTCGCCGATCGCCCGCGCGCACCACTGCGGGTTCTCCAGCGCCGCCGTGCCCAGGTTGACCCGGGCGCAGCCGGTGGCCAACGCCGCCGCCAGCGAGTCGTCGTCGCGGATCCCCCCGGAGAGCTCCACCTGCACGTCGAGCTTGCCGACCACCTCGGCGAGCAGTTCACGGTTGGAGCCGCGCCCGAACGCCGCGTCCAGATCGACCAGATGGATCCATTCGGCGCCGTCGCGTTGCCAAGTCAGAGCGGCGTCGAGCGCCGAGCCGTATTCGGTTTCACTGCCCGCCTTGCCCTGCACCAGACGCACGGCGCGGCCGTCGACCACGTCGACCGCGGGCAACAAGATCAACACGCTTTCTCCTTCACGCCGAGACTGCAACTGGCTGCGGGTCCCCTCGGCGTTTGTGTCGTGGAATACAGTTTCGCGGAAGCCATCACAGTGCCTGGACCCAATTGCTCAAGACGGCCGCGCCGGCATCTCCGCTTTTCTCCGGGTGAAACTGGGTGGCCGACAACGGCCCTTCCTCGACCGCGGCCAGGAAAGGCCCCTCGTGGGTGGCCCAGGTCAGCACCGCATCGGGCGATCCCTCCCACTGCTGGGCGGCGTAGGAGTGCACGAAGTAGAACCGGGTGTCCGCGTCGAGCCCCTTGAACAGGACGCTGCCGGGCCCGGAATCGACGACGTTCCAACCCATGTGCGGGATCACCGGCGCCTGCAGCCGCGTCACGTATCCCGGCCACTGCCCGCACCCTTCGGTCTCCACGCTGAACTCGACGCCGCGGGCGAACAGGATCTGCATCCCGACGCACACGCCCAGCACCGGACGCCCGGCCGCGACCCGATCGGCGATGATGCGGTCCCCGTTGATCGTGCGCAGCCCCGTCATGCAGGCCTCGTACGCGCCGACGCCGGGCACCACCAGGCCGTCGGCCGCGGCCGCGGCTCCGGCGTCGGCGGTCACCTCGACCGACGCACCGACCCGCTCGAGGGCGCGCTGAGCCGACCGCAGGTTGCCCGAGCCGTAATCGAGGACAACAACCGATTTCTTTGTCACAGAACACCTTTGGTGGACGGCACGCCCGACACCCGGGGGTCGGGCTCCACCGCCTGGCGCAGCGCGCGGGCCACGGCCTTGTACTCGGCCTCGGTGATGTGGTGCGGGTCGCGCCCATACAGAACGCGGACGTGCAGCGCGATGCGCGCGTTCATGGCGAGCGACTCGAACACGTGCCGGTTGATGACGGTGTGATAGGGCACCGAATTGCCGGCGATCGTGGTGTGCTGCAGGTGATCCGGCTCCCCGCTGTGCACACAGTAGGGCCGGCCGGACACGTCGACCGCCGCGTGGGCCAGCGTCTCGTCCATCGGGATGAAGGCGTCCCCGAACCGGCGGATGCCCCGCTTGTCGCCCAGGGCCTGGCCGAGCGCCTGCCCCAGCGCGATGGCGGTGTCCTCGATGGTGTGATGGCCCTCGATCTCGACGTCACCCTTGGTGCGCACCGTCAGGTCGAAGCTGGCGTGACTGCCCAGCGCGGTGAGCATGTGGTCGTAGAACGGCACCCCGGTGTCGACGTCGACCTGGCCGGTGCCGTCGAGGTCGAGGTCGATGACGATGTCGGATTCCTTGGTGCGGCGCTCGACGCGCGCACGGCGGGCGGCTTTGTCGGTGTTGACGGCGGTCATGGCGCTCCTACGTTGACGGGGGCCGGCTCGGTGGCGGCGATCTGGGCGCTGGCCCGCAGGAAGGCGTCGTTCTCCTCGACCAGGCCGGTGGTGACCCGTAGATAGCCGGGGATTCCGACATCGCGGATCAGGACGCCGGCATCCAGATAGCGCTGCCAGGTGGCCGGCGCGTCGGCGAACTCCCCGAACAGCACGAAGTTGGCGTCGCTGGGGATCACCCGAAAACCCAGGCGGGTCAACGCCGCCCCCACGCGTTCGCGCTCGACGATGAGCGCCGCGACGCTGCCCAGCGTGTCGTCGGCGTGCCGCAGCGCGGCGCGCGCGGCGGCTTGGGTGACCGACGACAGGTGATACGGCAGCCGCACCAGCAGCATCGCGTCGATCACCGCCGGCGTGGCGATCAGATAGCCGAGCCGTCCCCCGGCGAAGGCGAACGCCTTGCTCATGGTGCGCGAGACGATGAGCTTGGTCGGATACTCCCCCACCAGCGCCACCGCGCTGGGCTCCGACGAGAATTCGCCGTAGGCCTCGTCGACGATCAGGATGCCGGGCACCACGTCGAGCAGCCGCCGCAGATCCGGCAGCGAAACACTCTGCCCGGACGGGTTGTTCGGGCTGGCGACGAACACCACGTCGGGTTGGCGGTCGGTGATGGCGGCGACGGCGGCCTCGACGTCCAGGCTGAAGTCGTCGGCCCGGGCGGCCTGCAACCATTCGGTGCGGGTGCCGTCGGAGATGATCGGGTGCATCGAGTAGGAGGGAACGAACCCGATCGCCGTGCGCCCCGGGCCGCCGAACGCCTGCAGCAGTTGCTGCAGGATCTCGTTGGAACCGTTTGCCGCCCAGAGGTTTTCGACCCCGAGTGCAACGCCGGTCTGGGCGCTGAGGTATTCGGCCAGATCGGTCCGCAGGGCGACCGCGTCGCGGTCGGGGTAGCGGTGCAGGTCGGCGGCGGCGTCGGCGACCGAGCGCACCACGTCGTCCACCAGCGCCTTGCTGGGCGGGTGCGGGTTCTCGTTGGTGTTCAGCCGCACCGGGACCGCCAATTGCGGTGCGCCATAGGGCGACTTGCCACGCAGGTCGTCGCGCAGCGGCAGGTCGTCCAGTGTCGGTTGCCGCGGCCCGGTCATCGCTCGAACCTCCGCCGTACCGCCTCGCCGTGCGCCGGCAGGTCCTCGGCCTCGGCGAGCGTGATCACGTGCCCGGACACGTCTTTGAGCGCCGCCTCGGTGTAGTCGACGACGTGGATGCCGCGCAGGAAGGTCTGCACGGACAGGCCGCTGGAATGCCGCGCGCAGCCGGCGGTCGGCAGGACGTGATTGGATCCGGCGCAGTAGTCCCCGAGGCTCACCGGCGCATACGGACCGACGAATATGGCTCCCGCCGCGCGTATTCGCCCGGCCACGCTCGCCGCGTCGGCGGTCTGGATCTCCAGGTGTTCGGCAGCGTAGGCGTTGACGACCTTGACGCCGGCGTCCACGTCGTCGACGAGGATGATCGCCGATTGGCGCCCGCCCAGGGCGGCGGCCACCCGCTCGCGGTGCACGGTCGTCCGCAACTGGGCGGCCAGTTCCTTGTCGGTGGCCGCGGCCAGGTCTTCGCTGGGGGTCACCAGCACGCTGCCGGCCATTTCGTCGTGTTCGGCCTGGCTGATCATGTCGGCGGCCAC
Organism: Mycobacterium paraintracellulare; assembly: GCF_000276825.1. NCBI lineage: Bacteria > Bacillati > Actinomycetota > Actinomycetes > Mycobacteriales > Mycobacteriaceae > Mycobacterium > Mycobacterium paraintracellulare. The sequence continues at coordinate 3,287,026 of NC_016948.1, forward strand.
GTGCGCGGGGTCGGCGGTGTTATCGGCCAGGATCGCGATCTCCGTCGGCCCGGCCTCGGCGTCGATGCCGACCCGCGAACGGCACAGCCGCTTGGCGGCGGTGACGTAGATGTTGCCCGGCCCGGTGATCATGTCGACGGGCGCCAACTCGGCGTCTGCCCCCGGCGACGATGCGGATCGTGCGCGATCCGAGGAGAAGCCGGGCCATTCGGCCCCGGTATCGGTGCCGCCGTAGGCCAGCAGCGCGACGGCCTGCGCCCCGCCGACGGCCCACACCTCGTCGACGCCCAGCAGCCGGGCCGCTGCCAGGATGGTCGGGTGCGGCAGGCCGCCGAACTGGGCCTGCGGCGGGCTGGCCACCACCAGCGAGGCGACGCCGGCGGCCTGCGCCGGCACCACGTTCATCACGACGCTGGACGGGTAGACGGCGTTGCCGCCGGGCACGTAGAGGCCCACCCGCTCGACCGGTACCCACCGCTCGGTGACCGTCGCGCCCGGGCCGAGCGTCGTCGTCACGTCGGTGCGGCGCTGGTCGGCGTGCACCGCGCGGGTGCGCTCGATCATCACGCGCAGGGCCTCGGCGACCGCCGCGTCGAGTTCGGCGAGGGCTTTCTCGAGCGCCTCCGCGGGCACCCGGACGGCCGGGGGTCGCACCCCGTCGAAGGACTCCCCGAATTCGAGGGCGGCCTCGGCGCCGCGCTCCGCGACGGCCTGCACGATCGGGCGCACCTTGGGCAGCACCGCCTCCACGTCGGCACCGCCACGCGGCAGCGCCGCCCGCAAACGGGCAGCCGTCAATTCCGCGCCCCGCAGGTCGATACGGGCCATCGGCGACGGTCGGATGGTGCTCACGGTGTCCATTGTCCCAGAGGAACTCAAATCGATATCCGACCGGTAGTGTGCCGGTGAAGAGGCCATGCCCCGCGCTGAAATGACGCTGAGACGATAGAGCCGACCCAGGGAGCCGCCATGTCCGCCAAGGATCACCCCAACAACGCCCCCGGCGTCCCGATGGTCTTCCCGCCCTGGTTCGAGCGCTTCCAGATCAAGTACTTCAACCCGGCGGTCAAGCCGATCGTGCGCTACCTGCCCGGCACCGCGACGATCAAGCACCGTGGCCGTACCTCCGGCAAGCCCTACGAGACCATCGTGACCACGTACCGCAAGGGCAACACCTTGGCCATCGCGCTGGGCCACGGCAAGACGAACTGGGTGAAGAACGTGCTGGCCGCGGGCGAGGCGGACGTGGAGTTGAGCCGCAACCGCGTGCTGCACCTCATCAACCCGCGGATCCTGCCCGCCGGCTCCGACGGCGACGGGCTGCCCGCGTTGGCGCGCATGCAGCTGCGCCGGATCGGGGTTTTCGTCGCCGACATCGCCTGAGACCGGGCGCGCCGACTTTGAGTGTGCGCCAGTGGCTTTCAGTGTGCGGCCACGGCGCCGACACGCCGAAGAATCGCGCCGACGATTCAGACTCAACGCCCAGGTTTCACACCCGATGCGGCCGCGCTACATATCGAGGCCGATGTCGAGCACCCGCACCGAATGCGTCAGCGCGCCGACGGCCAGATAGTCCACGCCGGTCGCGGCGTAGGCGGCGGCGTTTTCCAGGCTGAGGCCGCCGGAGGACTCGAGCAGGACGGCCGGCGCGCGCGCATCCCGGCGTTGCACCGCCATCTGCGTCTGCCACACCGGGAAGTTGTCCAGCAAGATCAGCTCGGGCTTTTCGGGCAGCACCTCGTCGAGCTGCTCGAGTGAATCCACTTCCACCTCACACGGCACGTCCGGCGCCGCGTCGCGGACCGCGCGCAGCGCCTCGACCACCGAGCCCGCCGCCACCACGTGGTTGTCCTTGATCAGCGCGGCATCGCCGAGCCCGAGGCGGTGGTTGACGCCCCCGCCGACGCGCACCGCATATTTCTGCAACACCCGCAGGCCCGGCAGGGTTTTGCGGGTGTCACGGACCTTGGCCTTGGTGCCGTCCACGGCGGCCACCCAGTGCGCGGTGGTGGTGGCGATCCCCGACAGGTGGCAGATGAGGTTCAGCATGGTCCGCTCGGCGGTCAGCAGGCCGCGGGTTTCGGCCCGCACCGTCAGCACGGGCTGGCCCGCCTGCAGCTGGGCGCCGTCCTCGACGCGGTCGACGACCTGGTAGCCGCGGGCGCCGAGCACCTCGTCGAGCACCAGCAGCGCGATGTCGATGCCGGCGATCACGCCGGGCTGCCGGGGCACCATGGACGCGGTGGCCACCGCGTCGGCGGGCACCGTCGCCAGCGTGGTGACGTCGGGGCCATAGCGCAGGTCCTCGACCAGGCCGCGCCGAATGGTTTCGCGCGCGGCCGTGAGTTCGCAGTCGGACATCGAGGTCATACGACCGCCGCCAAGGCCTCCACCAGCACCGAGTTCTGGTCGTCGGCCAGTCGCAGCACGTTGCTGCGCGCCTGCTCGGCCACGGTCTGCGGGTGTTCCTCGCGGTGGTGGCAGCCCCGGCTTTCGGTGCGGGCCAGGGCCGCGGCCGTCACCGCGCGGGCGGCGACGGCCAGCGCGACGTCCTCGAAGTCGCGACGACCCGCGACGGCGCGCACCTTGGCCCGCGACAGCGTGGTGGACAGCCGGGTCAGCCCGGCGGCGTCGCGCACCACCGACGCGTCGCGGCTCATCGCGCGCTGCAGCTCGGCGCGCTCGGGCGCGGTGTGCACGACGGGCTCGGGTGCGACCGCCCGGGCGGGACCGGCCGCCGAGGCGTGCGCGGCCGCCGCCCTGCCGGCGCGGCCGCCCACCACCAAACCTTCCAACAGGCTGTTGGACGCCAACCGGTTGGCGCCGTGCAGTCCGGTACGGGCGACCTCACCGGCGGCGAACAACCCGGGCAGCTCGGTTTGGCCGCACACGTCGGTGACGATGCCCCCGCAGCTGTAATGCGCCCCGGGCACAACGGGAATGGGTTGACGGACGGGGTCGACGCCGGCGGCCCGGCAGGCGGCCGTCACCGTCGGGAACCGGTTGGCGAAGTCCCCGATGTGGCGGGCGTCGAGGAAGACGCACGGGTCACCGGTGGCCTTCATCCGCGCGTCGATGGCCGCGGCGACGACATCGCGGGGGGCCAGGTCGCCCATCGGATGAACACCGGCGGTTACCGAATCCCCTTGCCGGTCAATCAGTCTGGCGCCCTCGCCGCGGATGGCCTCGGTGACCAGCGGGCGCCGCCCGCCGGCGGCCCCGGGCGCGAAGAGCATCGTGGGGTGGAACTGGATGAACTCGAGATCGCTGATCGCGACGCCGGCCCACAGGCCCAACGCGATTCCGTCGCCGGTGGATCCCTCCGGGTTGGTGGTCGCGCCGTACAGGTGCCCGAGCCCCCCGCTGGCAATGATCACCGACGGCGCGCCGATGATTCCGTATCCCTGCGGGTTGCCCACCAGGACGCCGGTCACGGCCGCGCCGTCGTGCAGCACGCGCAGGGCCACGTGCCCGGTGCGGATGTCCAGCGTGCGCGCGGCGTGGTCGAGTGCGCGCTGCACCTCGGCGCCGGTGGCGTCACCCCCGGCGTGCACGATGCGCCGCCGCGAGTGCCCGCCTTCGCGCGTCAGCGCCCACTGGCCGGGCGCGGATTCGTCGAATCGTGCTCCGTCGCCGACCAATTCGGTCACGGCCGCGTACCCGTCGGCGACGATCGAGTAGACCGCCTGCGGATCGCACAGGCCCGCCCCGGCGACCACGGTGTCGGCGACGTGCGCCTCGACGGAGTCGTCGTTGTCGGGCAGGACGACCGCGATGCCGCCCTGCGCGTAGTGGGTCGCCGTCGCGCCGCGCGCCTGATCGGCCTTGCTCAGCACGACGACGCGGCGCCCGGCGCGGTGGGCGGCCAGCGCGGCGGCCAATCCCGCGACACCGGTGCCAATCACGACGACGTCGGCGCTGTCAGTCCACTGGGGACGGGCGGTCATTCGCCACCGCCCGGCTGCCCGATCTCGATCATGCGCTGCACGCTGCGCCGGCCGGCGGCCGCGATGTCGGGGTCGACGTCGACTTCGTCGGCCCCCTCGACGAGGCAGCGCAGCAGGGCCGCCGGGGTGATCATCTTCATGAACTTGCAGGAGGCGCGGTCGTTGACGGCGCGGAAGTCGACCTGCGGCGCGGCCCGCCGCAGCTGATAGAGCATGCCGACCTCGGTGGCCACCAACACTTTTCGCGCGTTGGTCTGGGTCGCGGCGTCGAGCATGCCGCCGGTGGACAAGATCTTCACCCGGTCCGGGGGGAACGCGCCTTCGCCGGCGAGGTAGAGGGCCGATGTGGCACAACCACATTCGGGATGCACGAACAGCTCGGCGTCGGGATTCGCGCGGGCCTGGTCGCCCAGTTCGTCGCCGTTGATCCCCGCGTGCACGTGGCATTCGCCGGCCCACACGTGCAAATTCTTGCGGCCGGTGACCCGGCGCACGTGGGCGCCGAGGAACTGATCCGGGCAGAACAGCACCTCGCGGTCCGGGTCGATGGACTCGACCACGTCGACCGCGTTGGACGACGTGCAGCAGATGTCGGTGAACGCCTTGACCGCCGCCGTCGTGTTGACGTAGGAGACGACGACCGCGCCGGGGTGCTCGTCCTTCCACGCGCGTAACTCGTCGGCGGTGATCGAATCGGCCAGCGAGCAGCCGGCGCGCTGATCCGGGATGAGCACCGTCTTGTCGGGGCTGAGCATCTTGGCCGTCTCGGCCATGAAGTGCACGCCGCAGAACACGATGGTGTCCTCGGCCGCCTCGGCGGCGATCCGCGACAGCGCCAGCGAGTCGCCCACGTGGTCGGCGACGTCCTGGATCTCGGGCAGCTGGTAGTTGTGCGCGAGCACGGTGGCGCCGCGCAACTTCGCCAGTCGGCGAATCTCGGCGGCCCACTGCGCATCGGCGACCACGCCGGCGTAGCCGGTGGGCGAATTCGTGATGTCGGCAACCATGTCTTCGGCGAGCGTGTCCATGCGATTGATCACCGCCATGGGGGCTCCTTTCAGCCAGGAGGTTTTCGACTTATAATCGAAAACATGGCCCATCGTAGCACCGCCCACGAAGTGCTCGCGGTCGTGTTCCAGGTTCGCGAAGTCACCGACGGGGTTGCCAAGGGGCGACCGACGGCGAAACCGCAGCTGAACGTGCTGTTATGGCAGCGCGCCAAGGACCCGCAACGCGGCGCGTGGTCGCTGCCGGGCGGGCAGGTCCGCAACGACGAGGACATGATCACCTCGGTGCGCCGCCAGCTCGCCGAGAAGGTCGACCTCAAGGAACTGGCGCATCTGGAACAGCTCGCGGTGTTCTCCGACCCGCACCGGGTGCCAGGCGCCCGGGTGATCGCATCCACCTTCCTGGGCCTGGTGCCCTCCCCCGCCAGCCCCGAGCTCCCGCCGGACACCCGCTGGCACCCGGTGAACCGCCTGCCACCGATGGCCTTCGACCACGCCCCGATGGTGGATCACGCCCGCACCCGGCTGAACGCCAAACTGTCCTACACCAACATCGGGTTCGCTTTGGCGCCAAGGGAATTCGCGCTCTCCACGCTGCGCGACATCTACGGAGCGGCGCTGGGGTATCAGGTCGACGCGACGAACCTGCAGCGGGTGCTGGCGCGGCGCGGCGTCATCACCGCGACCGGCACCATCGCGCAATCCGGCCGCAGCGGCGGGCGCCCGGCCGCGCTGTACCGGTTCACCGACGCCGCGTTGCGGGTCACCGACGAATTCGCCGCGCTCAGGCCGCCCGGGGTCCCCGGCTAGGCTTACCCGAACGCGTCGTTGCAGCGACGCGCCATCCGGTCGGCACCCGTGACGTGTCTGGCCCGCCCGCAGGTGACGAGAAGTCGCTCACAGCGCGGCGATGACGTTTTGGTTACCTGCCGTTCGTACGCGAGAATGCCGGGTGGCCACGAAGGGAGCCTCAATGGCTGAGCTCGGCAACCTGGCAGGCACGCATGGCGCGGAATGGATCGCCCGGCCGCCCCACGAGGAACTGCAGCCCAAGGTGCGTCCGCTGCTGCCCTCGGACGACCCGTTCTACCAGCCGCCGCTGGGATTCCAGCACGCCGAGCCCGGGACGGTGCTGCGCTCGCGCGACGTCGAGTTGGCCTTCCTCGGCCTGATCCCGCAGCCCATCAAGGCCGTCCAGCTGCTCTACCGGACCATGGACATGCACGGCCAGCCGGAGGCGACCGCGACGACGGTGATCGTCCCGACCGACCTCGCCCCGGGGCGTCCCTGCCCGGTGCTGTCGTACCAGTGCGCGATCGACGCCGTGTCGTCGCGCTGCTTCCCGTCCTATGCGCTGCGCCGCCGGGCGAAGGCCCTCGGGGCGATCGGCCAGTTCGAGCTCTTCCTGATCGCCGCCGCCGTCGCCGAGGGCTGGGCCGTCTCCGTGCCCGACCACGAAGGCCTGCGCGGTTTGTGGGGGGCGCCGTATGAGCCCGGCTACCGGGTCCTGGACGGCATCCGGGCCGCGCTGGGCTCGGAGCGGCTCGGGCTGTCCAAGTCGGCCCCGATCGGGCTGTGGGGGTACTCCGGGGGCGGCCTGGCCAGCGCGTGGGCCGCCGAAGTGTGCGCCGAATACGCGCCGGAACTCGACATCGTGGGCGCGGTGCTCGGCTCGCCCGTCGGGGACCTGGGCAACACCTTCCGGCGGCTCAACGGCAGCTTCCTGTCGGGCTTGCCCGCGCTGGTGGTGGCCGCGCTCGCGCACATCTATCCCGATCTGGACCGGGTGATCAAGGAGCACGCCAACGAGGAGGGGCGCGCCCTGCTCGACTCGCTGGAGAAGATGACGACCGTCGGAGCCGTCGTCCGCATGGCCGGCAAGAACATGGGCGACTATCTCGACGAGCCGCTCGAGAAGATCCTGTCCACCCCGGAAGTCTCGTACGTCTTCGACCACATCAAGCTGGGCGCCGCGGTCCCGACGCCACCGGTGCTGATCGTGCAGGCCGTGCACGACTACCTGATCGACGTCCACGACATCGACGTGCTGGCCGACGCCTATTCGGCGGGCGGTGCGCGGGTCACCTACCACCGCGACGCGTTCAACGAACACATGATGCTGCACCCGCTGTCGGCGCCGATGACCTTGCGCTGGCTGACGGACCGCTTCGAGGGTCGCCCGCTGACCGAGCACCTGGTGCGAACCACCTGGCCGACGATGTTCAACCCGATGACCTACATCGGCATGGCCCGGCTGTTCAAAATCGCGGCCAAGGTGGTCACGGGCCGCAGGATTCGCCGCCGTCCGCTATGACACGGCCGCTTCCGCCGCGCCGCCCCGTCCCACGGGCAGCGCGTCGGAGGCCCGGCGCTCCGGCGGCAGCGCCCCCAGGTCGTCACGGGCGTCCGCGGCCACCCGCACGGCGTACACCAGCGCGGCGACGCCCACCGGCCACATCAGGCTGACCGCGATCTGCAGGGGACGGTCGGAGAAGAACACCGGCGGCGCCTGGGTGACGTAGGCGACGGACGGGCTCTTGCTCAGCGGCACCGCGTCGAAGTCCAAGGCGCCGTAGGCGAGCCGCACCAGCCCCGCCCCGACCGCGGCGGCCGCGGCGGCGGCGGTCAGCATGCCGACCGACAGGGCGACGACCATTCCCGGGCCGCGGTGCTGTTGCCATTGCCACGCCCACACGGACGCGACCACCGCCAGCACGGTCAACAGGCCCAGCATCAGGGCGGGGGCGACGAAGAAATGCTCGGACTCGTTGCCCAGATAGTCATGCACCCGCTCGCCGGAGCGGGTGAGCGCCACCACGGCGCGGATCGGCGGCGCGATCCACGCCCACAGCGCGCCGATCAGCAGACCGGTCACCGCCGAGCCAGCCGCGACGAGCACGAGCGCGCGCACCCGCGCCCGGCGGGTTACGGCGACGGGCGGGGCCGGGGCGTCCGGGGTGGCCTGCTCGCTCACCGTTGCGCCTCCAGGTCGGCGGAGTCGACCTCACCGTGGCGCGAGCAGCGCGCCCGCCACCCGTCGGGGCGGACCTGCACCACCATCCGGCGCCCGCACGCCGCGCAGAACCGGGGCGGCTCGAGGCCCAGCTGAGCCGCTGTCGGCACGGCGGTGCCCCCTAACTCGCCGGTGTAGACGTTGTAGACGCCGGCGCTGACCGCAGCACCCAGATCGCCAACCACAAGTGTCCAACCCTAGCCGCGGCGAGTCGCTTACAAACTGGCGTTGAGCCCCTTGAGGGGCATCTGCAGGTCGCCGAGCAATTCCAGGTCGGATTCGGCCGGACGGCCCAGCGTGGTCAGGTAGTTGCCGACGATCACGGCGTTGATGCCGCCCAGCATGCCCTTCTTGGCGCCGAGGTCGCCCAGGGTGATCTCGCGGCCGCCCGCGAAACGCAGCATGACGCGCGGCAGCGCCAGCCGGAACGCGCCGACGGACTTCAACGCCTCGCTGGCCGGCAGCACCTCCAGGTCGCCGAACGGCGTGCCCGGCCGGGGGTTGAAGAAGTTCAGCGGGACCTCGTCGGGTCCGAGTTCGGCGAGTTCGGCGGCGAATTCGGCGCGCTGCTCAAGGGATTCGCCCATGCCCAGGATCCCGCCGCAGCACACCTCCATGCCGGCGTCGCGCACCATCGACAGCGTCTCCCAGCGCTCCTCCCAGGAGTGGGTGGTCACGACGTTGGTGAAGTACGAGCGCGCGGTCTCGAGGTTGTGGTTGTAGCGGTGCACACCCATGGCCGCCAGCTGCTCCACCTGCTCGGCGGTCAGCATGCCCAGCGAGCAGGCGATGTTGATCTCGACCTCGTTGCGGATCGCCTCGATGCCCGCCGCGACCTGGGCCATCAACCGCTCGTCGGGACCGCGAACCGCGGCCACGATGCAGAACTCGGTGGCGCCGGACTTCGCGGTCTGCTTGGCCGCCTCGACCAGGCTGGGGATGTCGAGCCGGGCGCTGCGCACCGGCGATTCGAACAGGCCGGACTGCGCGCAGAAGTGACAGTCTTCGGGGCAGCCGCCGGTCTTGAGGCTGATGATGCCCTCGACCTCGACCTCGGGGCCACACCAGCGCATCCGCACCTCGTGGGCCAGCGCCAGCAGTTCGTCGAGCCGGTCGTCGGGCAGCCGCAGCACCTGCAGGACCTGGTCGCGGCTCAGGCCCTGGCCGTCCTCCAGCACCTGCTGCCGGGCCACCGCCAGGATGTCCTCGCCGTTGCCGGTTTCGGCCGTCGGTCGGGTTGCCGCTTGGGTCACCAGGTACTCCCTTGCCTCTTTCTCGTGTCCGCGCGTGGGGACACATCTGCCCCGTGGTGGTGGCAGCCGGAATGAAAAGGTGTTCAAAGTAGGGTAACGGCCGAAGAACTCCGCCTATCCCTGGGTATACGACCATGGTGACCCCGCACGTCGAATACCTGGCGCACCACTACCTGCTGTTGGCGGCGCCGGCATTCCTGCCTGCGGTGATCGTCGTCGCCGTCATCCTGTACATCGCGCTGCGCGACCGCCGCGAAGGCCGCAACGTCACGGGCGCCACCAAGGCCACCTCCGACGCGTCGAAACCCGACACGCCCGATCAAGAGCGTGATTGACGGGCGCCGGATCTGGGCATTAAACAAACAATCACGAACCTACTTGACAGTAATAAGCGGTTGACTTCAATCGGATCTTCCGGGGCAGCCCGGCGCGAGTGGGAGGCACGACGATGCGGCCGAATGAACTGACGATTGTTGCTGAGGCACCGGCGCGCGGTGCGGGGTTGGACCAGGTGATCGGGCTCTCGATCGCCGCGGTGGTGATCACGTTGCTGATGCTGTGGGTGGGCCACGCCCACCGCACGCACCGCATCACCTGGTTGGCCCGCCTCGCGGACAAGGTGGGCGAAAAATTCCACCGACCGAGCTGGGTCGCCCTGCCGGTGCTGGTGTTCACCACATCGATCATCTGCGCGCTGTTCGGCTTCATCTGGGACGTCAGCTGGCATATCGGCAACGGCCGCGACCCCGGCCCGCTGGCCAACCCGGCGCACTACTTCATCATCATCGGGCTGTTCGGCATCTTCCTCGGCGGGATGACGGCGGTCGTGCTGCCCTTCGAGCAGCCCGGCCCGGCGGCGGTGCGCATCACCCGGAACTGGCAGGCCCCCGTCGGCGGTGTGCTGATGGCCGGCTGCGGCCTGTACGCACTGATCGGGTTCCCCCTCGACGACATCTGGCACCGCATCTTCGGCCAGGACGTAACACTTTGGGGCCCAACGCATTTGATGATGATCGGCGGCGCCTGCTTCTCGCTGTTCGCGGTGCTGATGCTCGAGCGCGAGGGTGAGGCCCAACTGGGCGCCGACGTCCTGCACGGCGCGTTCATCACGTTCCTGCGCTACCTGTCGTTCGGCGGCATGTTCATCGGCTTGTCGGTCTATCAGATCGAATACGACTTCGGCGTCGAGCAATTCCGCCTCGTCCTGCAGCCCATGATGATCGCCGCCGCGGCGGCGCTGGCGGCGGTGGCCGCCCGCATCACCATGGGACGGGGCGCGGCCCTGATCGCGGCCGTCTTCGCCATCGCGCTGCGCGGTGGTGTGGCATTGCTGGTCGGGCCGATCCTGGGGGCCCCGATCAACTGGTTCCCCCTGTATCTCGGCCCCGCGCTCGCGGTCGAGTTGATCGCGCTGACTCCGCTGATCAAGCGCCCCATCGCATTTGGCGCCGTCGCGGGCCTCGGTGTGGGGACCGTCGGGCTGTGGCTGGAGTCGCTGTGGATCGCGGCGGTCTACCACTACCCGTGGCCGGTCGGCATGTGGGGCGAGGCGCTGGCCATGGCGGTGCCGGTCGCGGTGCTGATGGGCATGTGCGGCGCGCTGTTCGGCATGGTGCTCACCGGCCAGCGGCTCCCCGGCCGCGCCGCCGGCATCTCGGTGGTGGTGGTCACGGTGCTGGTGATCGGCGGCGCGGTGGCCAACGGCCTGCACATCGTCGTGCCGCGCCAGAACAACGCCGCCATCGCGCTGACCGATCTGCCCGCGGCGCCCGGGCAGCGCATGGTCTCGGCCGACGTCCAACTGCAACCGTCCGACATGGTCGGCCGGCATCCGGAGTGGGTGACGATCCTGTCCTGGCAGGGCCGGATGGAGAACAATCGCGGTCTACAGATCGACGAGCTCGAGCAGGTGGGTCCCGGGCACTACAGGTCGACGCGCCCGCTTCCGGTGTGGGGCACGTGGAAGACGCTGTTGCGGGTTCAGGACGGCTACACGATGACCGCGGTGCCGATCTACGAACCGGCCGACGAGGCGATCCCGGCGCCCGAGGTTCCGGCGTTGCCGGCGATGAACCGCCCGTTCGTGCAGGAGATCACGATCCTGCAGCGCGAACGCGACCAGAACGCGCCGGTGTGGCTGTTCACCGCCGGCTCGATCGTGGTGCTGTTCATGACGCTGATGGTCATCGCCGGCCTAACGTGGGGTGCGGGGCGGCTCGGCAACGCCGTCACCGAGCCGGAGCCCGTCGAGGACAAGCAGCCCGCTCCCCGGGCGGCGTAGGGCGATGACGATTCGCGGCACTCTCCTCGCGGCGTGGGTGACGGCGCTGGTCTGCGGGCTGGTCGCCTGCGGCGGTTCCACCGACAAGTCGCCGGCGGCTCCCCTGGTGATCGACGTGACCATCGCCCACGGTCAGGTGACCCCGACCAACGCCACACTGCAGGCCAAGGTGCGCCAGCAGATCACCCTGCACGTGACCAGCGACGCCACCGACGAGCTGCACGTGCACTCGACGCCCGATCACAAGTTCCAGGTCGCGGCGGCGCCCCACCAGACGTTTGACTTCGCCGTCGAGGTGCCCGGCAACGTCGCGGTGGAACTGCACCACCTCGACCGGACCATCGCCACCATCCAAGTGCAGCCGTGACCTCCGCCCACGCGGCGGTGGTGCTCGCGCATGGGCTCGGCGGGTCGGGCGACCTTCCGGTGCCGTACGCCTACGCGATGGTCGGGGCGGCATGGGCGCTGACGTTCACCTTCGCCCTGGTCGCTTTCGCCTGGCGACAACCGCGGTTCGATCCGCTGAAGCCGGGCAGGCCCTTGCCGGCGGCGCTGACGGCGTTCGTCGACGCCCGGGCGAGCCGCTGGGCGGCCGCGGCGCTGGCGCTGGTGTTCGCGCTGTGGGCGGTGTCGGCCGGGATCTGGGGCCCCCAGTCGGAGACCAACGCGCTGCTCGGCGCGTTCTACGTGCTGCTGTGGGTCGGGCTGGTGGCCCTGTCGCTGGCCTTCGGGCCGGTGTGGCGGGTGATTTCGCCCATGCGCACGGTGTACCTGCTGCTGCGCCGCGTCACGCCGCGGCGGATCGGCCGGCCGCGGCGGTCCTACCCGGAAGGCTGGGGCTACCGTCCCGCCGCGGTCGGCCTGTTCGCGTTCGTCTGGATGGAACTGGCCAGCCCGAACTCGGCGTCGCTGCCCTGGATCAGGACGTGGATCGCCGCCTACGCCGTGCTGATGCTCGCCGGGGCCTGGCTGTGCGGGCAGCGCTGGCTGGCGCGCGCCGACCCGTTCGGCGTGTACAGCATGGCCGTCTCCCGGCTCTCACCGTTTCGCCGCAATCGGGAGACCGGGCGGATCGTCGTCGGCAACCCGCTCGACCATCTGCCGTCACTGCCGGTGCGTCCGGGCGTCGTCGTGCTGCTGGCGGTGCTGCTCGGGTCCACCGCCTTCGACAGCTTCTCGTCGTCGCCGACCTGGCGCGGCTTCGCCGATCGGCTCACGCGAGACGTCGGCGTGTCCCCCACTTTAGCGTCGTCGGCGCTACGCACCGCTGGGCTGATTGTCTTCATTTCCGTTGTGGCGGTGACGTTTTCGTTGGCCGCGCGGGCCACCGGCGGCGTGGACCGCGAGCGGCGCCGCGCGCTGCCCGGCCAGATGGCGCATTCGCTGATCCCGATCGTGGTGGGCTACATCTTCGCGCACTACCTGTCGTATCTGGTGGAGCGCGGACAGCAGGCGGTGTTCGCGCTGGCCGACCCGTTCGGCCGCGGCTGGAACCTGTTCGGCCTGGCGCACTTACACGTGGCCTACGTGTTGTCCATGCATCCGCCGCTGCTGGCGGCGATCAAGGTGATTTGCGTGGTCACCGGGCACATCGTCGCGGTGATCGCCGCCCACGACAAAGCCCTGCGACTGCTGCCCGCCGGCCATCAGCTCACCGGACAGCTGACCATGATGCTGGTGATGGTCGGCTACACCTTCACCGGTTTGTATCTGCTCTTCGGTGGGTAGGCGTTGCGGCGTGCGCTCCTCCGTAACGCGAACCCTGACCGAACTCGATTGATGGCGGGGCGCTCGACCGAGCCGGTCCCCCCGGACGAGCAGAACCCGGCCCGGACGACGTGGCGTCGCCTACGAGCGCTGTCCCGATTCAGCATTCAGTCCAAGGTGATGCTGATGCTGCTGGTGGCCAGCCTGGCGTCGCTGGGAGTGATCGGAACAGTCGAATACGTCGCGGCGCGCAACGCGCTGTTGCCCGCGGCCTCCGAGCGGATGACCCAGATGCGCGCGGCGCAGAAACGGGCCATCGAGACCCTGTTCTCGGATCTGTCGGATTCGCTGGTCGTCTACAGCCACGGAACCACCGCGTTGGACGCGGTGCGCGAGTTCACCGCCGGCTTCGACCAACTGGCCAACGCTCCCGTCGACCCCGGGCAGCAACGCGCGCTGGTGGACTTCTACACCAAAAAGCTGATCGAACCGATCGAGCGCGACACCGGCAAGAAGCTGGCACTCGACGCCGTGCTGCCGAGCAACAACGCACAGAAGTACCTGCAGGCGCACTACACCGTGGCGGCGAATCGGTCCTCCAATCAGACGGGCTCGGCGCCCGACGACGCCGGCGACGGCAGCGCATGGTCGGCCGCCAATGCGCGGTTCAACGACTACTTTCGCGAGATCGCAACCCGATTCGAGTACCGGGACGCGCTGCTGCTCGACACCCGCGGCAACGTCGTCTACAGCGTGAAGAAATCCGCGTCCCTCGGTACCAACGTCCGCACCGGCCCGTATCGCCAATCCAACCTGCGCGACGCCTACGAGAAGGCGATGGCCGCCAACTCGGTGGACTTCGTGTGGATCACCGACTTCGCGCCCTATCAGGCTCAACTCGGTCAGCCCATCGCGTGGTTGACGGCACCGATCGGTCCACCCGGCAACGCGGCCGGGGTGCTGGCGCTGCCCCTGCCGATCGCCAAGGTGAATCGGATCATGACCGCCGACAAGCAGTGGAAGGCCGCGGGCATGGGCGACACCGCCGAAACGTATCTCGCCGGTCCGGACCACCTGATGCGCTCGGATTCGCGGCTGTTCCTCGAGGACCCCCAGCGATACAAACGGGATGCGGTCGCGGCCGGAACCCGGCCGGCCGCCGTCGACACGGCGATCAGGTGGGGCGGCACCACGCTGGTTCAGCCCGTGGCCACCGCGGCGGTGCGCGCCGCCGACCGCGGAGAGTCGGGAACCCTCACCGACACCAGCTATCTGGGCCGGCGCGAACTCGCCGCCTACGCCCCGCTGTCCGTGCCCAATTCCGACCTGCACTGGTCGATCGTCGCGACCAGGGAAACCGCCGAGGCCAACGCCCGCGTCATGTCGCTCACCCAGACCCTCGTGATCACCACCACCGCAATGGTTTTCGTTATCTGTGTGGCGGCGCTGCTGGTCGCGCAGATCTTCGTGCGACCCATCCGCAGGTTGCAGGCCGGCGCCCAGGAGATCGGCGCCGGAAACTACGACGTCGCGATCCCGGTCACCTCCCACGATGAAATCGGGGAACTCACGGCCGCTTTCAACGAGATGAGCCGAAACCTGCAGATCAAGGAAGAGCTGCTGGGCGAACAACGCAAGGAAAACGACCGGCTGCTCGGGTCGTTGATGCCCGAGCCGGTGGCGCGGCGATACCGCGAGGGCGAACACACGATCGCCCAGGAGCACCAGGACGTCACCGTCATCTTCGCCGACCTCGTCGGCCTCGACGAGATCTCGGGCAGGCTTTCCGGGCGCGAATTGGTGGGCATCGTCGACGAGCTGATCCGCGAACTCGACTCGGCGGCCGAATCCCTTGGTATCGAGCCGATTCGCACGCTCCACAACGGCTACCTCGCCAGCTGCGGCCTGAACTTTCCCCGCCTGGACAGCGTCCACCGCACCGTCGAATTCGCTGTCGAGATGAAAGACATCATCGCGCGCTTCAACGCCAGGACGGGCTACCACCTGGCGCTGCGGGCCGGCATCAACACCGGAAACGTCATCAGCGGACTGGTCGGGCGATCCAGCATCGTCTACGACATGTGGGGCGCTGCCGTCAACCTCGCGCATCAAACACGCAGCAGCACAACGCAAACGGGGATTTACGTCACCTCGAAGGTGTACGAGGTGATGCACGACATCCGTCAGTTCACGCCCGCGGGCACCATCACGGTCGGCGGCGTCGAGCAGCAGATCTGGAAGTTGTCGGAAGGGTAAGGGGCAGGGCCGTGACATCCTTGGACTCGTCGTCGCTGTACTGGGCCGCCGGTGTGGTCATCGGGCTGCCGCTGCTGCTGATCGCCCTCACCGAATGGCATCAGAGCCTGGTCCGCAGGGACAGCCCGCTGGCCCGGCCGGCGTTCCTGTTGCGCAGCTACCTGATCCCACTGGGCGCCCTGCTGGTGTTGCTGGTCAACGTCGCGCGGATGCCGGCGCAGTTCACCTCGGTTCGGGTCCTCGCGACGGTGTTCGGCTTCGTGGTGTTGGTGCTGCTGTTGTCCGGGCTCAACGCGACCGTGTTCGAGGGCGCGCCGCAAGGGACGTGGCGCCAGCGCATTCCGGGCATCTTCCTCGACGTGACCCGGTTCGTGCTGATCGGAGTCGGGCTGGCGGTCATTTTCTCCTACGTGTGGGGTGTCCGCGTCGGCGGCCTTTTCACCGCGCTGGGCGTGACCTCGGTGGTGATCGGGCTGATGCTGCAGAACTCCGTCGGCCAGATCGTGTCGGGGCTGTTCATGTTGTTCGAACAGCCATTCCGGATCGGCGACTGGCTGGACACCCCCGCGGCCCGGGGCCGCATCGTGGAGGCGAACTGGCGCTCCGTCCACATCCAGACCGGCCGTGGGCTACAGATCACCCCGAACTCGGTGCTGGCCACCACCTCGTTCACCAACCTCAGCCGCCCGCCCGGGGGCCACCAATTGGCAATCACCACAACGTTTTCCGAGGTCGACCCGCCCGACCGAGTGTGCGCATTGCTGGAACGGGTGGCCAACGCGCTGCCGCAGCGCAGGCCCAACGCCGTGGCAGCCGCGACGCCCGCCGGGGCCGCCGAGTACCTCCTCACCGTCGGGTTGAGGTCGCCCGCAGACGATTCCGCCGCGCAGGCGACGTTTCTGCGTTGGCTCTGGTACGCCGCGCGGCGCGAAGGCCTGCGCCTCGACGGCGCCGAGGACGACATCTCGACGCCCGAGCGCATCGAGAAGGCCTTGCGGACCGTGGTGGCCCCGGCGTTGCGGCTGAGCCAACCGGATCAGCAGGCGCTGACGTCGCACGCCAGGATCGTTCGCTACGGTGCGAACGAGATCGTCGAGCACGCCGGCCGGGTTCCCGACAAGATGACGTTTCTGCTCGCGGGCGGTGTGCGATTGACCGCCACCGCCAGGGACGGAACGGCGGTCGCGGTCGGGGGGCTGGACGAGGGCTCGTTCCTGGGGGTGACCGCGCTGACCCGGCAGCCCAACCTGTCCGACGCGCAGGCGATCGACGAAATCACCGCGCTGGAAATCGATCGCGACCACCTCGTCGAATTGGTGACCAGTAAGCCGCTGCTGCTGCAAGACCTGGGCCGCGCCATCGACGAGCGGCGCGCCAGGGTGCACGAGGCCATGGGGCAGGAGTTCGCACTGTCGGCCACCCCATGAGCCGGGCGGCGCCGCAGCGCGACGAACGCTGATGTGCGGCCGGAGCGCCGGGCCCAGCGGGCGATGTCATCTTGGGCCGGGCGTCCACGGGCGCAGTCGCGGAAACCACGCGGGCACCGCCTGCCGATAGGCCTCGTAGTCGGTCCCGAATTGGCGCTGCAGGGTGGGTTCTTCGTACCAGCGCACGAACGAGGCCGTCACCGCCCACATCACCGCGGCGTAGATGGCCGTGCCGAGGCTGCCGAACAGCAGGGCCTGGCCGACGATGACCACCAGGAGGCCGACGTACATCGGATTGCGGACATACCGGTTGAATGCACTGACGACGAGTCGTCGGGGCGCCGCGACGGGTGCTGGGGTGCCGCCCGCCTTGGCGAACTCCGCAAACGCCGACACCACCGGTACCAGGCCCACACAGATCAGCAGCACCCCGACGATCTGGGCAATCACCCAGTGTGGCAGCGGTTGATGGCAATGCCAGCCGGTGATCAGCCAGGGGATCAGTCCGGCGACGGTCCCCGGGGCGACGAGAAAAAACGCCGCGCTGCCTAGCGCCGCAGTCGTTGTACGCATCATGCTCCCCTTCGCTCAGAGCCTGTAACTCGCGCGTTCCCAATGGTTTTCACGCCAGGTACGGCGACGGCGTCCCGCCGCGGGAAGTCGGGCACCTTGATGACCCGGCGCACGACCCGTCGTGAAACCTGGCACCACATAACTCCCCGACTGCGGAGTTTCTCCGCGTCCAAGCTAACGACATCGGCGGAGATAAGTCAACGACCGTAGAATTTCTGTGCGATGCGCCGATGGGTGGCCCCCGCGCCCCGCCATACCGCGTTTGCGGTCGCCACTAACCGATCAGGTGCTCGACCTTCTTGTTGCCGTCCCAGCGGCGCAAACCCGCGAAGCTGCCGTCGATCTGGGCGGGCCGGCCCGCGATGCGCAACGCGCGGCCGAGTTGGGCGCCGCCGACCCGGCGGGCGATCGTGACGTGCGCGGTCCATTGACCGGGCAGGCTGTTGGGCATCGGGCCGGGCACCAGATGCGGGGCGCACAACTCGTGCACCCGGGCGTGCAGGGCCAGCAGCTCGCCCGTCGGCACCACGAGCCGCGCGAAAACGGCGCTGCCGCGGCCGAACAACACCGGCGCGCCGACGAGGCAGCCCAGCGGCAGCCGGTTGCTCAGCGGGGCCAGCAACGGGTCGACGTCGGCGGCGATGCCCTCGGCCACCGCCAGCGTCACGTGCGGGCGGCTGGCCGGCGCCTGGCTGGGAATTCCCGCCGCCGCCAACGCTTCCCAGATGTTTCGGATCGCGGCCTCGGTGTCGCGGTCGAAGGTCAGCTCGATGGAGTGGACCATCAGCCGGCCAGCGTGGCGACCCAGTCGCGGTCGAATGCGCCTGCGCACAGCGCCGCGAAGTCGGCCGCGTCCAGCGACGCCGCCCCCGCGGGCAGCGCGGCGCGCAGCGCGGCCAACCGGGCCAGCGCGGACCGGTTGGACGCCTCCACCACCCCGGGGCACCGGGGCCACGCCCCGATCACCAGCCCGGCGCACGAAACATTGTGTGCGGCAAGTGATTCCAGCGTGAGCGCGGTGTGGTTGAGGGTGCCCAGCGACGGGCTGACCACCACCAGCGCCGGGGCGCCGAGCGCGACGGCGAGATCGCGTGCGGTGACACCGTTTTCGCCGAGTTCGACCAGTAGGCCCCCGGCGCCCTCGACCAGCGTCAGCCGCCCCGGCCGGTCCAACTCCCCGATGAGCCCCAGTAGCTGCTCGCGGGTGGGCAGCGGCATCCCGGCCTGCTCGGCCGCGGCCACCGGCGCCAGCGGCTGCGGGTACCGGGCGAACCCGGCCAGCTCGGTCACCCCGGACAGCCGGCCCACCTCCGCGAGGTCGTCGTCGCCGTCATCGGTGCCGGTCTGGACCGGTTTGCACACCGCCACGTCGAGGCCGGCCCGGCGGGCGTGGCAGGCCAGCGCCGCGGTGACGACCGTCTTGCCGACCCCCGTGTCGGTGCCGGTGACGACCAGGACCGTCACCGGGGTGCCCTAGCCAAGCCCGGCGAGCACGTCGGTGAGCACCCGGCGCGCGAGGTCCAGCTCGGCGTCGTCCAGCGACGCGCGCGCGGTCAGCCGCAGCCGCGAGGTGCCGGCGGGCACGGTCGGGGGCCGGAAGCATCCGACCCGCACGCCGGCGTCCAGGCAGGCGGTCGCGGCGGCCACCGCCACGTCGGGGTCGCCGAGGATCACCGACACCACCGCCGACTGCGGTAGCTCGCGTACCCCGCAGGCCTCGGCGAGGATGCCGGCATGGCGCAGCACGGCGTCCGCGCGCCACGGTTCGGCCCGCAGCACCCGCAGCGCGGCGCGCGCGGCACCCACCGCCGCCGGGGCCAGTCCGGTGTCGAAGATGAACGTGCGCGCCGAATCGATCAGATGGGCGCGCACCGACGCCGGCCCGAGCACCGCGCCGCCCTGGCTGCCCAGCGCCTTGGACAGCGTGGTGGTCATGACCACGTCCGGCGCACCGGCCAGCCCGACCTCGTGCAGCAGCCCGCGCCCGCCGCCGCGCACCCCGAGGCCGTGCGCCTCGTCGACGATGAGCAGGGCGCGATGCCGACGGCACACGTCGTGCAGTTCGCGAAGCGGCGCCAGGGCGCCGTCGGTGGAAAACACCGCTTCGGTGAGGACGACCGCGCGTTCCTCGTCGCGCGATCGCAGCGCCGCCTCCACGGCACCGACGTCGCGATGCGGCGTCACCGCCACCCGGGCCCGCGACAGCCGGCAGGCGTCGACGAGCGAGGCGTGCGAAAGCTCGTCGGACACCACCAGCGAACCCCGGCCGGACAGCCCGACGACGGCGCCCAGGTTGGCCGCGTAGCCCGAGGAGAACAGCAAGCCCGCGGCCGCCCCGGCGTAGTCGGCGAGCTCGGTCTCGAATTCCTCGTGCAGTTCGGTGTCGCCGGTGACCAGGCGGGACCCGGTCGCCCCGGCGCCCCACAGGCGCAGCGCAGCGACCCCACCGTCGATCACGTCGGGGTGTTGGGACAACCCCAGGTAGTCGTTGGATGCCAGGTCCAGCTCGGTGGCGACGGCGGGGCGCGGCCGCAGCGAGCGGCGCAGCCCGGCCTCGCGGCGCTGCCGTTCCACCGCCTCCAGCCAGGCCAGCGGGGAGACGTCGATCGGTGCCTGCGGGGAGGCGTTCATAGGGGCTCAGCCTAGTGGCGATCGCCAGCGCGGCCGCGGCGACCGCCAGCGCGGCGACGCCGGGCGCAGCGGGTCGCCGCATAGTCCACGCCGGGCGCAGCGGGTCGCCGCATAGTCCACGCCGGGCGCAGCGGGTCGCCACCGCTAGCCGACGAGGCGGGCGACCTGCACCATCGCCGAGGCGATCCGGGAGATCTCGTCGGGCGTGCAGATGTAGGGCGGCATCGCGTAGACCAGGTTGCGAAACGGCCGCAGCCAGACGCCGTGGTCCAGCGCCGCCGGCGTGGCGACGGCGAGGTCAACGGGGCGCGCGCATTCGATGACGCCGATGGCCCCGCGCACCCGGACGTCGGTCACGCCGGGCAATGCGCGGGCGGGTTCGAGCCCGGCCGCCAGCCCGGTGCCGATCTCGGCGACCCGCGACCGCCAGTCCTGCCCGAGCAGCAGCTCGACGCTGGCCACCGAGACCGCGCAGGCCAGCGCGTTGGCCATGAACGTGGGCCCGTGCATCAGCGCGCCGGCCTCGCCGGCGCTGATGGTGTGGGCGATCTCGGTGGTGCACAGAGTGGCGGCCAGGCTCAGGTAGCCGCCGGTCAGCGCCTTGCCGACGCACATGATGTCGGGGCTGACGCCGGCGTGGTCGGCGGCGAAGAGCTCGCCGGTGCGGCCGAAGCCGGTGGCGATCTCGTCGAAGATCAGCAGCACGTCGTGCCGTCGGCAGATCTCGCGCAGGTCGCGCAGGTACCGCGGGTCGTGGAAGCGCATGCCGCCGGCGCCCTGCACGACGGGTTCGACGATGACCGCGGCCAGTTCGTCGGCGTGGCGGGCCAGTTGCGCCTCGAACGCCGCGCTGTAGGCGGCGTCGTAGTCCCGGGGCACCTGCGGGGCGAACACCTGCCGGGCCAGGATGTCGGTCCACAGCGAATGCATGCCGCCGTCGGGGTCGCAGACGCTCATCGGGGTGAAGGTGTCGCCGTGGTAGCCGCCGCGCCAGGTCATCAGCCGGTGCTTGCCGGGCCGGTCGAGGCTGCGCCAGTACTGCAGCGCCATCTTCACCGCCACCTCCACCGACACGGATCCGGAGTCGCTGAAGAACACCGTCTCCAGGCCGGCCGGGGTGATCTCGACCAGCAGCTGGGCCAGCCGGGCCGCGGGCTCGTGGGTCAGTCCGCCGAACATGACGTGGTTCATGGCGCCGAGCTGGGCGGACAGGGCCGCGTCCAGGACCGGGTGGCCGTGCCCGTGGATCGCGGTCCACCAGGAGCTCATGGCGTCGAGCGCCTCGACGGGTTCGCCGTCGCGGATCAGGGTCAGCCGGGCGCCGTGCGCCGCGACCGCGACGACGGGTGCGATGGATTCGGCGCCGATCGTGCTGTACGGATGCCACAGGTGCGCGGCGTCGATCGCGCTGATCTGCTCGGGCGTCAGCCCGGCCTTGGCCGCGGGCATAGTGATCGAGGGTAAAGCAGCCGATTCGCGCAAACCCGGGCCGTCGGGAAGCATGGGACATCATGGCCACGCCGCAGCAGCCCGACAGCGCAGGGCCCGCACCCGACCTGGTGGATTACGACGCCGAGGCCCCCGGGGCGCCGCGGGTGATCCGGGTGCGGCTGGCGGTGTGGGACGTCGTCTGCACCGTCACCCTGCTGGTCCTGCTCGCCGTGCTGGCCACGGCGACGACCTGGCCGTCGCGGCTTTTCGGCTTCCTGGCGCATGTCTGCGCGGACGAGACCTGCGGGCCGGTTCCCTTCGGGCTGGATCTGTACATCCACCCGGTGGTGTGGGGCGGGATCGGGGCGGCCCTCACCGCCGCCGTCATCGGCCCGGTGGTGTCCATCCTGAAGGGCTGGTACATGTCTTTCTGGCCGGTTCTGGCTCTGGCGCTGGTCATGGTGAGCTCGGCGGCGGGAACGATGCTGACCTTGTTCAGCGAACGCTATTGGCTCTGATCGGGCCGGCGTCTCCGCCCCGTGACGGGATGGCTACGTCGTAGCCGGCTGAGACCGAAATCACAACTGCGCATACGGGATTGGGCCGCGCCAGTCACCGTCCGGTCACGGTACGACAAATAATCCCCCGGGGCCCTGGCGGCTAACACCATCTGTTGTCAAAGTTACGGTTGTGACTGATGTGAATACGGCCCTCTGACGGGCCGCTTCACTACGCAAGTGCCATGGACGGCGCGGCCCCAGCGTGGGGGCCGTCGCCCGATCCATGAACCGGGGGCGGACGCGCGAGGTCACCGCGTCGAGGCCCCACGAGCGCCTGAGAGGCCAGAAACATGAAACGCATCTACGCCCTCGCGATCGGTTTGGCCCTGCTCGGGGCGCCGATGGTGGTTCCCACCGTCGCGACCGCCGACCCGGGCGCCAGGTCGATGGACTATCAGCAGGCCACCGACGTGGTGATCGCCCGCGGTCTGTCGCAGCGCGGCGTGCCGTTCTCCTGGGCCGGGGGCGGCATCAACGGCCCCACCCGCGGCACCGGTACCGGCGCCAACACCGTCGGTTTCGACGCCTCGGGGCTGATGCAGTACGCGTACGCCGGTGCCGGCGTGAAGCTGCCGCGTTCCTCCGGGGCGATCTACCGCGTCGGCCAGAAGATCCTGCCGCAGCAGGCCCGCAAGGGTGACCTGATCTTCTACGGACCCGACGGCACGCAAAGCGTCGCGATGTACCTGGGCAACAACCAGATGCTCGAGGTCGGCGACGTCGTGCAGGTCTCGCCGGTACGCGCCAACGGCATGACGCCCTACATGGTCCGCATCCTCGGCGCTTCCGCGCCGACGCCACAGGCCCCGGCTCAGCAGCTGCCCACCCAGCAGGGCCCGGCTCAGCAGGCGCCGACACAACAGGCGCCGACACAACAGGCGCCGTTGCAGCAGGCGCCGTTGCAGCAGGCGCCGGTGCAGCAGGCGCCGGTGCAGCAGTCGCCGTTCACGCAAGCGCCGCAGCAGCAACTGCCCACCCAGCAGGCGCCGCTGCAGCAGGTCCCGACGCAACAGGCGCCGCTGCAGCAGGTCCCCACGCAACAGGCGCCGGCGCAGCAGGTGCCGACCCAGCGCGCGCCGTTGCAGCTGGCACCGACACAACAGTCGCCGTTACAGCAGGCGCCCGTGCAGCAGCTGCCCACCCAGCAGGCCCCGTTGCAGCCGGCGGGCGCCGGTCTGACCCGGTAATTCCCACGGGTCGTCCGCTGCCTTCCGACGCCCGCCACTCGCTCCCCCGCCGCGCGCGGTCGGGAACGGGTGGCGGGTTTTGGGTAAATTAGCGGTCGATCATGCAGACCCCGACACGTCCTTCCGCACCGATCGCCGCCGCCGATCCGGGGGACTCGGGGGCGCCCACCGCGGAATCCTGGGGATCGCAGGGGTTCTATCGCGACGACCTCGACGGCTTGCGCGGCATTGCGATCGCGCTCGTCGCCGTGTTCCACATCTGGTTCGGCCGCGTCTCCGGCGGTGTCGACGTCTTCCTGGCGCTGTCCGGATTCTTCTTCGGCGGCAAGGTGATCCGCGCCGCGTTGAACCCGGCGGTCACCCTGTCGCCGGTGGCCGAGGTGATCCGGCTCGTCCGTCGCCTCGTTCCGGCCCTCGTCGTCGTGCTGGCCGGATGCGCGGTGCTCACCATCCTGGTTCAGCCGGAAACCCGCTGGGAGGCCTTCGCCGACCAGAGCCTCGCCAGCCTCGGCTACTACCAGAACTGGGAGTTGGCCAACACCGCCTCCGACTACCTGCGCGCCGGCGAGGCCGTCAGCCCCCTGCAACACATCTGGTCGATGTCGGTGCAGGGCCAGTTCTACGTCAGCTTCCTCGTCTTGATCGCCGGCCTGGCGTACCTGTGCGGGCGTCGGCCGGGCGCCCGGCTGAAGAACGTGTTCCTGGTGGTGCTGAGCGCGCTGACGCTGGCCTCGTTCGTCTACGCGATCATCGCGCACCAGGACAACCAGACGGCCGCCTATTACGACAGCTTCGCCCGCGGCTGGGAGTTGCTGCTGGGGGCGCTGGTCGGAGCTCTGGTGACCCGCATCCGTTGGCCCATGTGGTTGCGCACCGCGCTGGCGACGGTCGCGCTGGGCGCGGTGCTGTCATGCGGGGCGCTCATCGACGGCGTGCGCGAGTTCCCCGGCCCGTGGGCCCTGGTGCCCGTCGGCGCCGCCATGCTGCTGATCCTCGTCGGAGCCGGCTCGACGGGCGAGCGCGGCGCCGAGCGCCGGCTGCCGCTGCCCAATCGGCTGCTGGCGACGCGTCCGCTGGTCGAGCTGGGCGCCATGGCGTATTCGCTCTACCTCTGGCATTGGCCGCTGCTCATCTTCTGGCTGTCCTATACCGGTCACAAGCACGCCACGTTCCTCGAAGGCGCGGTGTTGCTGGTGGTGTCGGGCGTGCTGGCGTACCTGACCAACCGGCTCGTCGAGGACCCCCTGCGCTACCGGGCCGCCTCGAAGCCGGCACCCCGTCCGGCCGCGCCGACCACCCGGTGGCTGGCCCGCCTCCGGCGACCGACGCTGGTACTGGGATCGGCGGTCGTGCTGCTGGGCGTCACGCTGACGGCGACGTCGTTCACGTGGCGGCAACACGTCACGGTGCTGCGGTCGGCCGGTAAGGAGCTCAGCGTCCTCAACCCGCAGGACTACCCCGGCGCACGGGCCCTGACCGAACGCGTGCGCGTACCGAAACTGCCGATGCGGCCCACGGTCTTGGAGGTGAAACAGGACCTGCCCGCCTCGACCAAGGACGGGTGCATCAGCGACTTCGTCAACCCCGCGGTGGTCAACTGCACCTACGGCGATGCCGCCGCCGAGCGCACGATCGCGCTGGCGGGCGGGTCGCACGCCGAGCACTGGCTGCCCGCGCTGGACATCCTGGGCAAGCTGCACCACTTCAAGGTCGTGACGTATCTCAAGATGGGCTGCCCGCTATCGACCGAGCAGGTCCCGCTGATCATGGGCAACAACGCCCCCTACCCGCAGTGCCGCGAGTGGGTGCAACAGACGATGACCAAACTGGTCACCGACCGGCCCGACTACGTCTTCACCACGACCACCCGGCCGTGGAACATCAAGTCCGGCGACGTGATGCCCGCCACCTACATCGGTATTTGGCAAACGTTGTCCGACAACAACATTCCCATCCTCGGGATGCGAGACACCCCGTGGCTGGTGAAGAACGGCCAGCCGTTCGACCCGGCGGACTGCCTGGCCAAACGGGGCGCGACCGCGCAGTCATGCGCGATCAAGCGGTCCGACCTGCTCTCCGACCGCAACCAGACCCTCGACTTCGTCAGCCAATTCCCGCAGCTCAAGGTGCTCGACATGTCCGACGCGATCTGCCGCGCCGACGTGTGCCGCCCGGTCGAGGGCAACATCCTGGTCTACCACGGCGCCCACCACCTGTCCCCCACCTACATGCGGACCATGGCGCCGGAACTGGGCCGCCAGATCGCCGAGAACACCGGCTGGTGGTGAACCGCCTCGCGGACCGCCGTACGTTCGTGAGGATCCCGCGCCGCGGATAAGGTCGATAGGTGTCCACCAACAATTCCGCTTCAGAACCAGGCGGTCACCAACAACCCAAACTCGCCACCGTCTGGCCGGGAAACCCATATCCGCTCGGGGCGTCCTACGACGGCGCCGGGACCAACTTCTCCCTGTTCTCCGAAATCGCCGAGAAGGTCGAGCTGTGCCTGATCGACCACGGGGGCGGCGAATCGCGGATTCCGCTGGAGGAGGTGGACGGATACGTCTGGCACGCCTATCTGCCCAACATCAACCCGGGCCAGCGCTACGGGTTTCGCGTCTACGGCCCCTTCGACCCGGCGGCGGGTCACCGGTGCGACCCCAGCAAGCTGTTGCTCGACCCGTACGGCAAGGCTTTTCACGGCGATTTCGCGTTCGGCCAGGCGCTGTTCTCCTACGACCTGAAGGCCTACCGGGAAAGGGACCCCGACGGACCCAACGCCGACGGCGCCGACCCGGGAACTCCCCCCATGGTCGACTCGCTGGGCCACACCATGACCAGCGTGGTGAGCAACCCGTTCTTCGACTGGGGATCCGACCGAGCCCCGCTGACCCCGTACCACGAAACCGTCATCTACGAGGCGCATGTCAAGGGCATGACGCAGAACCACCCCAGCGTCCCGGAGGAGCTGCGGGGCACCTACGCCGGCCTGGCCCACCCGGCGATCATCGACCACCTCAAGTCGCTCAACGTCACCGCCATCGAACTGATGCCGGTGCACCAGTTCATGCACGACTCGCGACTGCTCGACCTGGGATTGCGAAACTACTGGGGCTACAACACGTTCGGGTTCTTCGCCCCGCACAACCAATACGCCGCCAACCGCAACTCCAGCGTCGCCGAGTTCAAGTCCATGGTGCGCAGCTTCCACGAGGCGGGCATCGAGGTGATCCTCGACGTGGTCTACAACCACACCGCCGAGGGCAATCACCTGGGCCCGACCATCAATTTCCGGGGCATCGACAACGCCGCGTACTACCGGCTCGTCGACGGCGACCTGCGGCTGTACAAGGACTACACCGGCACCGGTAACAGCCTCAACCCGCGCCACCCGCACGTGCTGCAGCTGATCATGGACTCGCTGCGCTACTGGGTGACCGAGATGCACGTCGACGGATTCCGCTTCGACCTGGCCGCCACGCTGGCCCGCGAACTGCACGACGTCGACCGGTTGAGCGCGTTCTTCGATCTAGTGCAGCAGGATCCGATCGTCAGCCAGGTCAAACTGATCGCCGAGCCGTGGGACGTCGGCGAGGGCGGCTATCAAGTCGGAAACTTCCCGGGTTTGTGGACCGAGTGGAACGGGAAGTATCGCGATACTGTGCGCGATTACTGGCGGGGTGAGCCCGCAACCCTGGGTGAGTTCGCCTCCCGGCTGACCGGGTCGTCGGACCTGTACGAGGCGACCGGCCGGCGCCCCAGCGCCAGCATCAACTTCGTCACGGCGCACGACGGCTTCACGCTCAATGACCTGGTGTCCTACAACGAAAAGCACAACATGGCCAACGGCGAGGACAACCGGGACGGCGAAAGCCACAACCGCTCGTGGAACTGTGGCGTCGAGGGCCCCACCGACGACCCCGACATCACCGAGCTGCGCTACCGACAGATGCGCAACTTCTGGGCGACGCTGATGGTCAGCCAGGGCACGCCGATGATCGCCCACGGCGACGAGCTCGGGCGTACCCAGAACGGCAACAACAACGTTTACTGCCAGGACTCCGAATTGTCTTGGATGGATTGGTCTTTGGTCGACAAGAACTCCGACCTGCTGGCGTTCGTGCGCAAGGTGACCGCCCTTCGCAAGCAGCACCCGGTGTTTCGCCGGCGCCGGTTCTTCGAGGGCGAGCCGATCCGCAGCGGCGACGAGGTGCGTGACATCGCCTGGCTGAATCCGAGCAGCCGCGAGATGACGCACGAGGATTGGGGCGAGAGCTTTCACAAGTGCGTGGCCGTCTTCCTCAACGGTGACGCCATCACCGCGCCGAACGCCCGCGGGGAGCGGGTGGTCGACGACTCATTCCTGTTGTGCTTCAACGCCGGCGACGATCCGGTGGAGTTCTCGATGCCGCCCGACGACTATGCGCAGGAGTGGACGGTGGAACTGGACACCAACGAACCGACGGGCAGCAAAGAGGGTCCCGACCAGGTGGTGACCGCCGAGGAGAAGGTGTCGTTGCCCTCACGCTCGTTGCTCATCTTGCGTAAGACTCTGTGACGCATGGATTTACCCATCCTGTCCACCTATCGGCTGCAGCTGCGTGGTGAGTCGAGCGGGTCCGCGTTCACCTTCGCCGACGCGGAAGACCTGCTGGACTACCTGGACGACCTCGGGGTGACGCACCTGTACCTGTCCCCGATCATGACCGCGACCACCGGGTCGAGCCACGGCTACGACGTCACCGACCCCACGACGGTGTCCCCCGAGCTCGGCGGCCGTGACGGCCTGGCGCGGCTGTCGGCGGCGGCGCGGGCGCGTGGCCTGGGACTGGTCGTCGACATCGTGCCCAACCACGTCGGAATCGACCAGCCCCGGCAGAACCCCTGGTGGTGGGACGTCCTGCGGAACGGCCGTTCTTCGCCCTACGCAACGTTTTTCGACATCGACTGGGACCTCGACCAGGATGGCCGCATCGTGCTGCCGGTGCTGGGCTCCGACGAGGACGCCGCCGACCTGACCGTCGACGGGGACGTGCTGCGCCTGGGCGATCTGGCGCTGCCGATCGCGCCCGGCACCGCCGGCGGCACCGGTGCCGAGGTGCACGATCGCCAGCACTACCGCCTGGTGGGCTGGCGCAACGGCGTGTGCGGCTACCGCCGGTTCTTCTCGATCACCTCGCTGGCGGGGCTGCGCCAGGAAGACCGCGCGGTCTTCGACGCCACGCACGCCGAAGTCGGGCGGTGGTTCGCCGAGGGGCTCGTCGACGGTGTGCGCATCGATCACCCCGACGGCCTATCCGATCCGTGCGGCTACCTGGCGTGGTTACGCGAATTGGTCGGCCCCTCGGCCTGGATCGTGATCGAGAAGATCCTGGCGGTCGACGAGGCGCTCGAGCCCACCCTGCCGGTCGGCGGCACCACCGGTTACGACGTGCTGCGTGAGGTCGGCGGCGTCTTCGTGGATCCGCAGGGCGTCCCGGCGCTGACCGCGCTGGTGGAGTCCTCCGGCGTGGACTACCGGGCGTTGCCGGACATGCTGGCCGACCTCAAGATCCGTTCGGCCACCGACACGTTGGGCAGCGAGCTGTCCCGGCTGCGCCGCAGCATCGCTGCCGCCGCCGGCGCCGACCACCCGCAGCTGCCCGCGGCGGTGGCGGCGTTGCTCACCCACCTCGGCGTCTACCGCAGCGACTACCCCGGCCTGGTCGCGCTGTTGCCCACCGCACTGGCCGAAACCGAGGCGGCCGCACCGGAATTGGGCCCGGCGCTGCAGGTGCTGGCCGCGGCGCTGGCCCGCGGCGGCGAGCCGGCCACCCGGCTACAGCAGCTGTGCGGGGCCGTCACCGCAAAGTCGGTCGAGGACTGCCTGTTCTATCGCGACGCCCGGTTGGTATCGCTGAACGAGGTGGGCGGCGAACCGCACCGCTTCGGGGTCGGCGCGGCCGAGTTCCATCACAGCGCCGCCAGCCGCGCCCGGTTGTGGCCGCAGGCCATGACGACGCTGACCACCCACGACACCAAACGCGGAGAGGACGTGCGCGCCCGGATCGGGGTGCTGTCGCAGGTGCCGTCGCTGTGGGCCGAGTTCGTCGCCCGCTGGGAGACCCGCGCCCCCTCCCCCGACCCGGCGACCGGACAGTTCCTGTGGCAGAACATCTTCGGCGTGTGGCCGGTCAGCGGGCAGGTCACCCGCGAGCTGCGCGACCGGCTGCACGGCTACGCCGAGAAGGCCATCCGGGAAGCGGCCTGGCACACCTCGTGGAACGAACCCGACACCGACTTCGAGGACGCGATCCACCGCTGGCTGGACACGGTGCTCGACGGCCCGGTGGCCGGGCAACTGACCGAGCTTGTCGCGCAACTCAATCCGCACGCCGCCAGTGACGCGCTCGGGCAGAAGCTGCTGGCGCTGACCGTGCCGGGGATTCCGGACGTCTATCAGGGCACCGAGCTGTGGGACGACAGCCTGGTCGATCCGGACAATCGCCGCCCGGTCGATTACGCGGCCCGGCGCGCCGCCCTGCACGAGTTGCAGCACCCGAAGATCCGGGTGGTCACCACCGCGCTGCGCGTGCGCCGCGCCCACCCGGACAGCTTTTTGCGGGGCGACTACGTCCCGGTGCTGGCCGACGGCGACGCCGCCGACCACGTGGTGGCCTTCCGCCGGGGCTCAAATGGCGGAGACATCGTGGTCGCGGTGACCCGCTGGACGGTGCGGCTGGCCGAAAGCGGCTGGGGCAACACCGTGTTGCCGCTGCCCGACGGCACCTGGAAAGACGCGCTCACCGGGGCGGTCGCGGACGGACCGACCTCGGCGGCCCAGTTGTTCGCCGACCTGCCGGTCGTGCTGCTGGAGCGGCACCATGACTGACTTCCGGGTGTGGGCGCCCAAACCCGAACGGGTCCGGCTCGACGTCGAGGGCCAGGTGCACCCCATGACGCGCTCGCGGGACGGCTGGTGGCATGCGAGCGTGGACACCACCCCGGACGCCCGCTACGGATACCTGCTCGACGACGACCCCACCGTGCTGCCCGACCCGCGCTCCGCGCGCCAGCCCGAGGGCGTGCACGCCCGCTCCCAGCTGTGGGACCCGGCCGGCGCGACGTGGACCGACACCGGGTGGGCCGGCCGGTCGGTCGAAGGCGCGGTGATCTACGAGCTGCACCTGGGGACGTTCACCGGTGCCGGGACCCTCGACGCCGCCATCGACAAGCTGGACTATCTG
The DNA here is from genome assembly GCF_000276825.1 of Mycobacterium paraintracellulare. Lineage (NCBI taxonomy): Bacteria > Bacillati > Actinomycetota > Actinomycetes > Mycobacteriales > Mycobacteriaceae > Mycobacterium > Mycobacterium paraintracellulare. Next base: position 3,317,525 of record NC_016948.1, read on the forward strand.
GTGGACCTCGGCGTGGACTTCGTCGAGCTGATGCCGGTGAATTCCTTTGCCGGCAGCCACGGTTGGGGATACGACGGGGTGTTGTGGTACAGCGTGCACGAGCCCTATGGCGGCCCCGACGCGCTGGTGCGCTTCGTCGACGCCTGCCACGCGAAGGGGCTGGGCGTGCTGATCGACGCGGTGTTCAACCACCTGGGCCCGTCGGGCAACTACCTGCCGCGGTTCGGCCCCTACCTGTCCTCGGCGAGCAACCCGTGGGGCGAGGGCATCAACATCGCCGACGCCGACTCCGACGAGGTCCGCCGCTACATCATCGGCTGCGCGTTGCGCTGGATGCGCGATTTTCATGCCGACGGTCTGCGGCTGGACGCCGTCCACGCACTGGTGGACACCACCGCCATCCATATCCTCGAAGAACTTGCCACCGAAACCGACTGGCTGGCACAGCAGTTGGGGCGCCCGTTGTCGCTGATCGCCGAGAGCGACCTGAACGACCCGCGGCTGATCACCCCGCGCGATCGCGGCGGCTACGGTCTGACCGCGCAATGGGCCGACGACGTTCATCACGCCATCCACACCGCGGTGTCCGGCGAGCGTCAGGGCTACTACGGCGACTTCGGCAGCCTGGCCACCCTGGCGCACACGTTGCGCCAGGGCTTCTTTCACGCCGCGACCTATTCGTCGTTCCGGCGTCGCCGCCACGGCCGCCCGCTGGACACCGGAGCCATTCCGGCGACCCGCCTGGTCGCCTACACCTGCACCCACGATCAGGTCGGCAACCGCGCCCTGGGGGATCGCCCCTCACAGAACCTGACCGGCGGCCAGCTGGCCATCAAGGCGGCCCTGGCGCTCGGATCCCCCTACACCGCAATGCTTTTCATGGGTGAGGAATACGCGGCGTCCACGCCGTTCCAGTTCTTCAGCTCCCATCCCGAACCGGAGCTGGCCAGGGCCACCGCCGAGGGACGCAAGGCCGAGTTCGCCGAGCACGGCTGGGACGCCGACGAGATCCCCGACCCGCAGGACCCCGAGACGTTCGCGCGCTCCAAGCTGAACTGGGACGAGGTCGACACCGGCGAACACGCCCGCCTGCGCCGGCTGTATCGCGACCTGATCGCGTTGCGGCGCACCGACCCCGACCTCGCCGATCCCTGGCTCGAGCACCTCGCGGTCGACTACGACGAGGACCAGGGCTGGATCGCCGTATCGCGCGGGCGGCTGCGCATCGTGTGCAACCTGGGCGCCGAGCCCGTGCGGGTGCCGGTCGGCGGCGACGTGGTGCTGGCCTGGGAGGAGCCGGCCGTCGACGCCGACGGCGCTGTGCTGCAAGGCCATTCGTTCGCCATCCTCGCCGCACCCGCGCGGGCTGTGGATAACTGAGTGGCGGCCGCGGGGCGTCGACCCCGATGATGCGGCCATGAATCATTCTGAATTCGGTCACAAACTGCGGCGGATCTGCTCGCACAATCCGACCCGCCGCGGCCTGAACACCCGGCGCACCGTGCGCCGCGACGCGCCGCCCAACCCCACCATCGAGCTGTTATGGACCGGCCCCGGCCCGGGTGACGACGAGACCGCTTGACCTGCGGCTACACGATGGGCCGGCCGTCGGGGCGCACCGCTTGGGCGACCGCGTCGGCGAGTGGATCGATCTCGTCGGGCGCCAGGTCCGAGATCGTCAGCCGGATCCCCGCCGGCGTCCGCATGCGGAATCGGGCGCCCGGCGCCGCCGCCCAGCCCGCGCCGAGCAGCCGTGAGATCGCGACCGCCTCGTCGGGAACCGGCACCCACACGTTGAGCCCGGACCGTCCGTGCGCGTCGAGACCGCGGCCGGCCAGGGCGTCGCACAGCCGCGACCGGCGGTCGGCGTAGTGCCGCTCGGCGTCGGCGACCAGCTCGGCTGCCGCGCCGTCGGACCACAGCCCGACGGCCAGCCGTTGCAACAGGTGGCTGACCCAGCCCGGCCCGAGCCGCAGGCGGCCATGTACGCGCTCGACGGTCCGGTGGTCACCGGCCAGCACGGCCACGCGCAGGTCCGGGCCGTAGGCCTTGGACGCCGAGCGGACGAACGCCCAGTGGGCGGTGCAGCCGGCCAGGGTGCGCAGCGGTACGCCGGCGATGCCCGCGCAGTGATCGTCCTCGACCACCAGCAGGCCCTCGGCGCGGTGGGCCAACACCTCACGCAGGCCCTCGGCGCGTTGCGCCGATAGCGCGGCACCCGTCGGGTTCTGCGCGCGGTTGGTCAGCACCAGCGCGCGCACCCCGCGCCCGAGGGCCCGGGCCAGGTCGGCGGTCAACGGCCCGTCGTCGTCCACGCGCACCGGCTCGGCCGAAAGCCCCAGGGCGGCAAGAAGATCGAGCAGGTTCGCCCACCCCGGATCCTCGATGGCGACCCGGTCGCCGGGGCGCAGATGCGCGGTGAGCGCGCGCTCGATGCCGTCCAGCGCGCCGCTGGTCACCGCCAGGTGTTCGGCGGGCACCCCGTCTGCGGTCAGCGCGTGGCGGGCGAACTCCTCCAGCGCCGGCGAGATCGCCGGCCCGCCGTAGAGCACGGGCGCGGCGGGCGCCGGTGCGGGCGGGGCGGCGCCCGCGATGGGCAGCAGGTGCGGGTTCGGGTTGCCGGTCGACAGGTCGCGCACGCCCGCGGGCACCTCGAGCCCGAGCAGCGAACGCGGGCTGGTCGCCGGCCGGTGCCGCACCCGGGTGCCCCGGCGGCCGGCGGTTTCGACGGCGCCGCGATCGCGCAGCAGGCGGTAGGCCGCGGCGGCGGTGTTGGCGTTCACGCCGAGCTGCGTGGCCAGCTCGCGGACGGGCGGCAGCGCGTCGCCGGGGGTCAGGGAGCCGGCCGAGATCGCCGCTTCGATGCTCGCGGCTATGGAATCCGCGCCGGTTCCGGTTATGCTGTTTTGTACTGGCACGCATTACATTATGTACTAGGACAAATCAATGGGCAATTCCGCGGACACCGCATACCCGCCGACCTCACGCACCACCCCGACCCGCTACCGGGAACGCGCCCGCTACGACCGTCGCACCGTCCACGACATCCTCGACGAGGCGCTGGTCTGCCATCTGGGATACCTGAGCGCCGGCCGCCCGGTGGTCCTGCCGACCACGCACGCCCGGCTGGACGAGACGCTCTATTTGCACGGTTCGACCGGCAGCGGCCCGCTCCTGGCGGCGCGGGCGGCCGAGGCAGCGGGTTCGGGCCTGCCGGTGTGCGTCACCGTCACCCTGGTCGACGGGCTGGTGCTGGCGCGCTCGGCGATGCACCACTCGGTGAACTTCCGCTCGGTGGTCGCGGTGGGTGAGGCGCGCGTGGTCGACGACCCGGCGGAGAAGTCGCGGGCGCTGGGCTGCCTGCTCGACCACATCGCGCCCGGGCGCGCCGCCGACTGCCGGGCCCCCGACGCCCGCGAGCTCGCCGCGACCGGGGTGCTCGCGCTCGACCTCGCCGAGGTGTCGGCCAAGGTGCGCGGCGGTCCCCCGGCCGACGACCCGCAGGACCTCCCGCTGCCCCACTGGGCCGGCGTGGTGCCGCTGACCCTGACGGCCGGGACGCCGGTGCCGGCCGCCGACCTCGATCCCGCCATTCCCGCGCCGCCATACCTCGGCCGGCGCCGAGGCTGAGCTCACGCCCCCGGTTGCCGGTCGCGGGCCCGTCGGGTGTTGTCCCACCAGGTGCCGACGACCATGACCGCGCCCGCCCAGGCCATGCCCAGCAGCCAGCCCGCGAGCACGTCGCTGAGGTAATGGACGCCCAGGTAGACGCGCGAGAATCCGATCAGGAACCCCGCGCCGATCGTGACGGCCCACACCGTCACGCGCCCGGTCCACCCCCGGATCAGCCAGCGGGTCAATATCCACGCGGAGATGACCATGATCGCCGCCGTGCCGGTGGCGTGTCCGGAGGGAAACGAGTACCCGTCCGCGTCGACGAGGGCGAACGGCAGGGCCGGGCGATTCCGCCCCACCAAGGCCTTGGCGGTGAAGAGCATCAACGGGACCCCGGCGCCGCACGCCAGGGCGAGCACCACCGGGCGCCACGACCCGCAGCGCCAACCGGCCACCATGGCAATCGGCAGGGCGAACGCGGCCAGGAACAGGGGGCCGCCCGCGACGGTGATCGTCCGCAGGACGGTGGTCAGCCACAGGTCACGATGGGTCGCAAGCCACCGGGTCACCGGGTGGTCGATCACGGCGATGCCGTCGCCCTCCAGCACGTCGTCGAGCACTTCGGTGAAGCCGACCGCCAGCGTCACGACCACGGCCAGCCCGAGCAGCAGCGCCACGGCGGCGACCTCGCTGATCGGCAGCCGGCCGGCCAGCGCCCGCCAGCGGTCGCTGATCCGCTCGCGCGCCCACGCCAGGGTCTCGCCGATCACGGCGACGCCCGACACCCTCTCCCGCAGGCCCCGCAGCAGGCGCCCGCGCCGGGCGACCCAGATGGCCGCCCACGCGAGCAGCACGAGCAAGGCGATGGTGGCGGCGCTGACCACCCCGAATCCGGGGGTCCCGGGTCCATACGGCTCGTGCATGTAACGCGGCCCGACGGCTAGAGCAGCAGGTAGCGGTAGGCGGGCGACCCGGGTTTCAGGGTTTCGACGTGCAGCTCCGTCGCGCGCATCCTCGACAGCAGGCCGTCGAGGTCGGCCGAGGATCCCAACTGGATGCCCACGAGCGCCTCGCCGGTCTCCCGGTTGTTGCGCTTGACGTACTCGAAGAGCGTGATGTCGTCGTTGGGTCCGAGCACCTCGTCGAGGAACCGGCGCAGGGCGCCGGGCTCCTGCGGGAAGTCGACCAGGAAGTAGTGCTTGAGGCCGAGGTGGACCAGCGAACGCTCCAGCACTTCGCCGTAGCGCGAGACGTCGTTGTTGCCGCCCGAAATCAGGCACACCACCGTCGAGCCGGGCTCGATATCGGCATCCAGCAATCCCGTCACCGACAGGGCGCCCGCGGGTTCGGCGATGATGCCCTCGTTCTGGTAGAGGTCGAGCATCGTGGTGCACACCGCTCCCTCGTCGACCGCGGTGATCGACACCATGTCGCCGGCGGCCGCCAGCGCGGCGTAGGTCAGGTCGCCGGCGCGGCGCACCGCGGCGCCGTCGACGAACTGGTCGACGTGATCCAGGGTCACCGGCTCGCCGGCGGACAGGGCGGCCATCATCGCCGCGGCGCCGGCCGGTTCGACGCCGAGGACCGACGTGTTCTCGGTCCGCTCGGCGAGGTAGCTGGTGATGCCGGCGATGCAGCCGCCGCCGCCCACCGGGACCACCACCAGGTCCGGCTCGGTCTCCAGTTGGTCGAGCAGTTCGACGGCGATGGTGCCCTGGCCCGCCATGGTGCGCGGGTCGTCGTAGGGCGGGACCAGGGTGGCGCCGGTGCTTTCCACGTCGGCCAGCGCGGCCTCGGCGGCAAGGTCGTAGGTCGTTCCACCGACGATCAGCTCGATGAAGTCCCCGCCGTGGTAGCGGATGCGGTCACGCTTTTGCATGGGCGTCTTGGCGGGCACGTAGACGCGGCCGTGCACCTGCAACATCCGGCACGCGTAGGCGAAGCCCTGGGCGTGGTTGCCCGCCGACGAACACACCACGCCCGCGGCCAGCTCCGTCTCGGAGAGCTGAACCAGCAGGTTGTAGGCGCCCCGCAGTTTGTAGGAGCGCACGATCTGCAGGTCCTCGCGCTTGAGGTAGACCCGCGCGCCGGTGATGGCCGACAACCGGTCGCTGAACTGCAACGGGGTCGGCGTCACGACGGCCGCGATCCGCTTGGCCGCGGTGTCGATGTCCGCCGCGGTCAGCGGCGCGACGCTCGGAGGGCGGCTCAATTCAGCGGACACTGATTAATGGTGCCATGCCAGCTGGCCAACTCCGGAATTCAGCCGACCGGGGTCAGCACGAACACCGGGATCTGGCGGTCGGTCTTGGTCTGATACTCGGCGTACTCCGGCCAGGCCTCGACGGCCCGCTCCCACCAGACGGCCTTCTCGTCACCGAACACCTCGCGGGCGTCGTAGTCGCGGGTGACGGAGCCGTCCTGCAACTCCACCCGGGGGTTCTTCTTGATGTTGTGGTACCAGACCGGGTTTTTCGGCGCTCCGCCGAGCGAGGCGACGACGGCGTACTGGCCGTCGTGCTCGACCCGCATCAGCGGGGTCTTGCGGAGTTTGCCGGTCTTGGCGCCGACCGTGGTCAGCAGGATGATCGGCTTGCCCTTCATGTCGGCAGCCTCGGCGCCCCCCGACGCGGCGTACTTGTCGGCTTGCTCGCGAGACCAGTCCCAGGGCGACGGCTCGTACTCTCCAGAAAGCGGCATGCCACCAACTTTAAGCGCGGCGCCCGGTCTGCGGTGACTGAGTTCGCCACAGGGGCCGCACCGGCCCCACGGGTCACGGCTCGACGGACATAGTGCTAATGCCCACCTCCGAGCGACAACGGCCGGTTCTCATTGTTCGTGGCACATGGCGATCTCTACCTTGCTCCCCCTCGTGGCGCTGCGGCCGTCACGCGACGCGGTCAAGCACACCAAGACGCAAACCATCGAGGCTGTGAACCGCGGCGCGCCCAGCCACACTCAAAACATGGGCTTCGCGCTCGAGGTCCCAGATCTATGACCGCCCAGCCTGATTCGCCAAATACGATCAGCGGCCGCCCGACGGCTGCGCTGCCGAAGGCCAGCCACGCGGTTGGCTTATCCGTGCGGCGAGCGGTTTCACCCCTCAGTGGCCGCGGGTGACTAGCAGATGACGGCCGGGCCGCCGGTGAGGGGGCAGTAGGGAGGTACGCAGCTCACCGAGGTAGTTGAGACCGCGAACGCGAGCAACAGCGCAAACAAGACCCTCGTAACCTTGTTCATAACTAGAAAGTGTAGGTCCGGCCAGGACCCCCAGGTTGGTTACGGCTCGTCCACACCGCTGTCGCTGGGAGGCGGGCAATCGCGCTAGTCCCGGTGCTCGGGTTCGTGCGCGGCGAAGGGACGCAGGCGGCGCTTCGTCTGGTGGTCGTCGGCCCCGGACTCGCCGTCGGCGTGGCGGCCCCGGGTGTAGTCGCCCTGCCACGGCACCCGCTCGCCGGGGGCGCCGTCGGCCGTCTCCTGCTCGCGTCCCAGCGCGCCGCGTGAGCCCAGGAAGAACTCGTGCTTGCGATGCAGTTCCTCGTCGGACTCGATGGGCCGAAGTTCGGGGGCGAACTCCTCCAGTTCGGCGCGGCGCTGCGGGACGATCATGCAGATCGGCTCGTCGACCTCGAAGCGCACCGGCATGAACTCGCGGGTGAATTTCCAGTTCATGCTGAAACTCGAACTGGACCAATCGGTTTCGACGACGCCTTCCAACGCGGAGATGGCGTCCTTGGGATGGTTCGCCGGACCCCGCACCAACAGGTTGTAGCCCGGCGGGGTGCGAAACAGCATCGGCAGATGCCAGGTCAAGATGCCGTAGCCGAAGTGGCTGGAGGGCAGGAACTGGCCGCTCTCGCGGGTGTCGGGCGCGATCATCAGGCTGGTGCGGTCGTCCCCGCCCATCCACGTCGCCGTGAATGCGTTGCGGTTGCGCACCTCCCAGCCGCTCTGATTGGCGATCAGCATCGGCAGGCACCGGTGGGGCCAGCCCTGACGCATCTCCGACATCCACGCGCGACCGATCGGCGCGGGGGTGATCTGCGGCGCGATCTCATGGGTGATGTACCCGATTAGCGGGCGGGCCTGCCCGGTCGACTCGTCACTCATCAGATCCTCGCTTCACCGATAGGGCCAACGCACTATCGCGACCAAACGTTAATGGTCCGTGAACCCGTGCGCCCGGTGGACGAGTGATCAGCAGGTCCTGGCCAGCTCCGCGATGGCGTTGACGCGCCGGACCGCGGTGGCGATCTCGTCGGCGAACTCACGCCGGCGTCGGGCGATGTCCGGCCCGTCGACGCCGTCGACCAACTCGCGATGCCGGGCCAGTCGCAGCGCCGTCTTGAACAACTCCATCGACCGCGACTCGGCGCTGGCGATCCTGCGCTGCAACTCCCATTGCTTGCCCACCTCGAGGCACTCGGCGAGAAACGCGTCCTCGTTGAACGATTCGTCGTCGTAGGCGGCGAGCCGGTCGGCGACGATGTGGTACGCGTCGAGGAACGGGCGCAGCACGAGGTGCGCCAGCAGGACGTCGGCCTTCTCCAGCAGGCCGCGTACGTCGGCCGCGTGGGCGGCCTTGCGGGTGTCGTCCACCCGTCCGATCAGGCGCACCTCGTCGGTGAGCTCCTTCTCGAACTGCGCGCGCGCCGAGAACAGGAACTCGAACTTCAGCAACTCGCGCAGGCGCAGCGCCTCATCGCGCACGGCCGTCGGCTGTACCAGGCCCTCGACCGAGGCCTCGGCGTCTTCGACGGCGGCCAGCAGCGCCGTCTCGGCGATCGCGCGGTCGACCACGATGTGAATGGCGGCGTTGCGGTAGAACGCGGCGACCAGGTGCTGCTCCGCCCCGATGCCCCAGACCGGTTCTGTGCCGGCGTCATACACGCTGACGACGCCGGAGGCGACCAGCTGGTGCAGGGTCCAGCGGATGGTGGAGCGATTCGTCAGGTCGGCGGCGCCGGCCACCGTCCAGTTGCGCGCCGCGATGTAGCTCGCCAGCGGCCGCACGGTGGCCAGCACCTCGCTGATCGACAGCGAGCGGTCGGCGCCCAGCAGCGCGAGGCTCACCACCGCGGTCGGGGTGACGGGCGTGGCGCGGTTGATCCGGTGCTCGACGTCCAGCGCGATGCGTTCGATCTCGGTGCTGGCGCCGGACTCTGATGTTTTTTGCAAGGCGCGCAGCTCCTCGAGGCGCTTGCGCAGCGGCAGCGGTTCACCGAAGTCGAGGTAGGCGCGGCCCAGCCGCTCACCCTGCTGGCGCGCCAGCCGGATCAGGAAGCGGAAGTCTTCCGGCCGCTTCGTCGCGCCGTAGGCCTCGGTGGTCATGGCCTCCACCTCGTGCAGCTGGTCGTACACGATCGACGTCGGCACCAAATACACTTCGGGACCGTCGATTTCGTCGACCGCGTCGGCGATGTACCGCAAGATCCCGAACACCGGGGGCCGCAGTTTGCCCGTCCTGGTTCGGCCGCCTTCGATGGACCACGTCATGTTGGCGTGGTCTTGCACCAGCTGCGCGGCGTACGCCCGCAAGACGAAGCGGTAGACGGGAATGTCTTTCGTCTGACGCCGGATGAAGATCGTCCCGGTTCGCTTGGCCCAGGCGCCCATCGGGAAGAAGTTCAGGTTGGCGCCGCCGAACGTGAGCGCCGGCGAGAGCCGGTTGGCCTGGATCACCTCGGGCAGCAGCAGCCCGTCCAGATACGAGCGATGCGAAAAGGCAAACGCCAGAGTGGCTTTGCGATCCAGCCTGCGCAGCTGGGCGATCTGGTCCTCGTCGACCAGCACGTCGTAGGCCCGCATCAGCCAGCAACTGAAGCTGCGCCAGGCCCGCACCGCCCGATCGTCCAGCGAGGGCGCCATCTCCCGCAGGTAGGACGCGGCCTCGGCGCGCACGGCGGAAGGGTCGCGGCCGAGGTCGTCGGCCAGCTTGCTCAGCCGCTCGTCATACCATGGCGCGCGCAGCAATCGGGCGACCTCGGCCGGGTCGGTCGCCAGGGGCGTCGTCGACTCCTCGATGAGGCCGGTGCGCTGCAACAGCTTTCGCGCTCCGACGCGACCGATCTCACGGGCGGTGCCCGCCGGCCCGCCGATCATGCCGGCTGCACCGTTGCGGCGCCGGAGGGCTCGTACACCTCGGGCGGCGGGTCGAGCGCGTAGAGCTCTTCGATCTCCTCGGCGTACTTGGCCATGATCGGCTTGCGCTTGAGTTTCATCGTCAGCGTGATCTCGTCGCCGCCGGGCTCCCACAGCGTCGGCAGGATGCGGAAGCGTTTGATCTGTTCCACCCGCGAGAGTTTCGCGTTGCCGGCGGCCACCCCGGCGGCGATCTGGGCGACGACCTCCGGGTCGGCCGCCAGCGCGGCGGGCGACGCGTCGGACAGCCCGCGTTGGGCGGCATAGGGGCCGACCGAGTCGGCGTCGAAAACCATGAGCGCGGTGTTGTAGGGCCGTCCGTCGCCGATGGTGATCATCACCCCGACCATCGGGCACGCGGCCAGGATGGAGTTCTCAATGTTGGCCGGCGACATGTTCTTTCCGGCCGCATTGATGATCAGCTCCTTCTTCCGGTCAACCACCCGCAGGTAGCCCTGCGCGTCGGCCTCGAGGATGTCGCCGGTGTGCAGCCACCCGTCGGCGTCGATCGCCTCGGCCGTCTTCTCCGGCTCCTTGCGGTAGCCCTTCATCACCAGCGGGCCGCGCACCAGAAACTCGCCGTCGTCGGCGATCTTGCCCTCGAGCCCGGGGAGCAGCTTGCCGACGGAGCCCAGGCGCGCCTCGCGGGGGTGGCTGACGGTGGCGACGCAGCTCAGCTCCGACATCCCCCAGACCTCGGCGATCGGAATGCCGATGCCGGCGAAGAAGGCCAGCGTCTCCTTGGGGATGGGCGCCGCCCCGGAGACCGCCCAACGCAGGTCGCCGAAGCCGAGGCGCTCGCGCAGCTTCGACAGCACCAGCTCGTCGGCCGTGGCCCATTCGGCGGCCAGGTCATCCGGCATCGGCTCTGAGGCCACCAGTGCGGCGGCGCGCTTGGCGGCCACCGACATCGCCCACTGCAACGCCTGCCGGGTGGCCTCGTCCGCCTCGTTGGCGATCGCGAATTCGATTCCCGCCTTGAGCTTTTCCCAGACCCGGGGCACCGCTCCCCACACGGTGGGCCGCGCGTCGGGCAGCGCGGCGGCGATGGCGCGTGGGTCGGAGACCACCGTCACCTGGGCGCCGAACACCTCCAGGCTGTACAGGCCCATCACCCTGTCCGCGATGTGCGCCGTGGGCAGAAACGACGTGACGCGGTCGGCGTACCGGCTGGGCAGCACGGCGTCGAAGGCATACATCTCGAAAAGCAGGTTGGCGTGGGTCATCTCCACGCCCTTGGGGTTTCCGGTGGTCCCGGAGGTGTAGATGAGCGTGGCGACGTCGCCGGGTTGCACTGCCCGCCAGGTGGATTCGAAGTCGAAATCCTCCTGCGCGGCGGCATACAGGTCATCCACGGAGAGGGTGCCGGGCGGCGAGCCGTCGATGCAGACGATGTGCTCGATGGGTGCGCCGCTGGCGCGGATGCGGTCCACGTAGTGCGCCTCGCAGATGGCGACCTTGGTGCCGGCGTTGTCGAACAGATACGTCAGCTGCTCGGCCGGCAGCGTGCTGTACACCGAAAACGATGTGGCGCCGAGGTGTTGGGCGCCGATTTCGAAGGGGTAGAACTCGATCCGGTTGGCCATCATCAGCGACACCGTGTCGCCCCGCCGTACCCCCAGGCCCGCCAGCCCGGCGGCGACCTTGCGCACCTGGGTCGCGAGCTCTCGCCACGTCAACGTCTGAGTGTCGCCGGGCGTGCGGAGCGCGACGGCATTCGGGTCGATCGCGGCGGTGCGCTGGAACGCCTCGCACAGGGTGGCCGCACGCTTGGCAGTCGTCATTTCCGTAGCGTACGTCGGTGGTCAGCGAGCACGGAATACATTGATCGAATTCTTCGGTGCGGCAACGACGCCGATCGGGTCACCTAGTACGTTGGCGATTATGCGGTCCGAACCGGGTTTTGACGTACACGATCTTTCCCCACTTGAGCAGACCGCGTTGCTGACCCAGTACGCGCGAGCGCTCGACAGCCGTTGGCCACGGCCCATCCTGGGCGACACGCTCGCCGACGAGACCGTCCGAAAAATCGACTACGACTTCGGCGCGCTCGGCATCCCCAGGAGCGTGGTGTGCCAGTCGGCCCTGCGCGCCAAGATGCTCGACGACCGGGTCCGGGGTTTCACTGCCGTCCACCCCGATGCGGTCGTGGTGGACCTCGGCGCCGGTTTGGACACGGGCCTGTTTCGAGTCGCCCCGCCCGCCACGGTGGACTGGTACAGCGTCGACCTGCCGGGTGTCATCGCGTTGCGCGACCGGCTGCTGCCGACGAGCCGGCAAGCCCACTCGGTCGTCGCATCGGTGGCCGACGAGAGCTGGCCCCAGACCATCCCCAGCGATCGGCCGACCATGGTGATCGCGGACGGGCTGTTCGCGTTTTTGTCCGAGGCGGTGATCGTCGGCGTCTTCCGTCGCATCACCGAGCACTTCAAATCCGGGGAGCTGGCCTTCAACGACTACGGGCACATCGGTTGGTTCAGCCGGCTTGCGGTCAGGCTGGCCCGACAGCAGATGTTCAGCCAGGTTGGTGCGCAGTGGGGCTATTCGGGCTTCAAAGACGCGCGGGTGCCGCAGACGTGGAATCCGCGGTTGAGGTTGGTCGAAGAATCCAGCCTGGCGCACGCTCCGGAGGTCGAGTTGTTTCCGGGCTGGATTCGGTTGGCTACCAAGATGTCCGGAAAGTTCAAGGCGTCTGTCCGTAAAGCGCGGATACTCCGTTACCGGTTCGAGCCGGCTCAGGCCGGCGGTGCGGTGTGAATGCCGCACGTACAGTCGTCAATTGACGGACACGTGCAGCGCATCCCCCACTCGATGACCGCGCGGGCGCGGGCCAGCGATTCCAGCTGGGCGTCGATCTCGGCGAGTTTCGCCTCGGCGAGGGCGCGGCTGGCCGGCCGTCCGGGCGCGTCGTCGGCGAACAGCAGCTGGATCTCGTCGAGCGAGAACCCCGCGGACTTGCACAGCGCGATCACCTCGAGCCGGGACAGAATCGAGTCGTCGTAGCGACGCTGGCCGCCCCGCCGCGTCGGCTCGGGCACCAGGCCGATCTGCTCGTAGTAGCGCAGCGTCGTCGCGGCGACCCCGGTTTGGCGGGATATCTCCCCGATGGTGCGGCCACCGGCCATGGCGCCTCCCGAACGATTCGATGCTTGACTTAGAGCCAACTCTAAGTCCTTGACTGTGGTTATGGCTATCCCCTCACGCCCCTCACGAGCGGAACTGGACGGATCCCGCTACGCCCTGCTCCGCTCCTTTCGCCGCGACGGCACCGCCGTCGACACCCCGATCTGGTTCGCGTTCGACGGCGACGGGTTGGTGTTCCGAACGAAGGTGGGCCCCAAGACCCGGCGGCTGGCCGCGCGCGGCGACGTCGAACTGGTGGCCTGCGATTACCGGGGCCGGGTGCGTCCGGGTGATCGGGCGCCGTGGGTGCCCGGCCGCGCCACGGTCCTGTCTGGCGCCGACGCCGAGCGGGCGAACCGCGTGCTGCACCGCCGTTATGGCTGGCAGTGGAACATCGTGCCGCTGCTCAAGGTGCCGGGCGTGACCAACGTGCACCGGGATCTGTGTCTGCGTGAGAAGGTGCGGCGCGCCCGGGACCGCGGGGTGTGGCCGGACAGCGTCATCGTGCGGGTGCAGCTCGCCTGAGCGTTTGCGAGCGTGCGCCCAGCTTCACACTCGTCGGCGAGTGCGCGGCCGGCTGCACACTCGGCGCCGCTAGCCGCCCAGGCAGCCCGGGCCGAGCAGCTCCTTGAGGTCACCCATCAACGCCGGCGACGGCGTCACCCGAAGCGAGGCATCGAGTTCCAGGGTGGTGATCCGGTCCCCACTGATCAGCCGCAGATGCACCTGCGAGGTCCCCGGGTGCCGGGCCAGCACCTGCTTGAGCGCGCTGACCTTGTCGATGGTGCACTGCCGCGTCGGCAGGCTGACGGCGATCGGCCGGTTCACCTGGGCGCTGGAAAAGTCCGGTACCACAAGTTCGTTGGCGATCAGGCTGATCCGGTCGTCGCGGATGGCCACCTTGGCGTTGATCAGCACGACGGTGTCATCGGCGATGTCGGCGCCATAGGTGGAATACGCGTGCGGGAAGAACATCACCTCGATGCCACCGGTGAGGTCCTCCAATTGCGCTGACGCCCAAGGCATCCCGTTCTTGTTGACGCGCCGGTTGACCGACGCGAGGATGCCGCCGACGCGCACCTGGGTCTCGTTGGGCACGTCGCCGTCGAGGATGGCCGGGATCTGGGTGTCCACCTGCGCGGCGAGCAGGTGCGCCACCCCGTTGAGCGGATGCCCGGACACGTAGAGGCCCAGCATCTCCCGCTCCAGCGCGAGCTTGTGCTTGTCCTCCCACTCGTCGTCGGGCACCTTGATGGTGAACACCGCTTCGGTGCACCCGTCGTCGCCGCCGAACAGGTCGAACTGGCCGATCGCCTCGGCCTTCTTGGTGCCCAGCACCGAATCGACCGCGTCGGTGTGCACCAGGAACAAGCCCTTGCGGGCGTGACCGAGCGAGTCGAACGCGCCGGCCTTGATCAGCGACTCGGTGACCTTCTTGTTGCAGGCGGCGATGTCGATCTTGTTCAGGTAGTCCGAGAAGTCGGTGAACTTGCCCTTGCCGTTGCGGGTGCTGATCAGCGAACCCACCACGTTGGCGCCGACGTTGCGCACCGCACCCAGCCCGAAACGGATGTCCGTTCCGACCGAGGCGAAGTTCACCAGCGATTCGTTGACGTCGGGCGGCAACACCGTGATGCCCAGCTTGCGGCAGTCGGCCAGGTAGACGGCGGCCTTGTCCTTGTCGTCACCCACCGAGGTCAGCAGCCCGGCCATGTACTCGGCCGGATAGTTGGCCTTCAGGTAGGCGGTCCAGTACGAGACCAGGCCATAGCCGGCCGCGTGTGATTTGTTGAACGCGTACCCGGCGAACGGAAGGATGGTGTCCCACAACGCCTTCACCGCTTTTTCGGAGAAGCCGTTGGCGGTCATGCCCTCGTAGAAGCCCTTGTACTCGGCCTCGAGCACCTCGAGCTTTTTCTTGCCCATGGCCTTGCGCAGCGCGTCGGCCTTGCCCATCGTGTAGGAGGCGACCTTCTGGGCGATGAACATGATCTGCTCTTGGTAGACGATCAAACCGTAAGTCTCGGAGAGGATTTCGCGCAGCGGCTCCTCGAGCTCCGGGTGAATCGGCTTGATCGGCTGGCGGCCGTTCTTGCGGTCGGCGTAGTCGGTGTGGGCGTTCATGCCCATCGGGCCGGGGCGGTACAGCGCCAGCACCGCGACGATGTCGTTGAACTCGGTGGGCTGCATGCGGCGCAGCAGGTCGCGCATCGGCCCGCCGTCGAGCTGGAACACGCCCAGGGTGTCGCCGCGGCCCAGCAGCTCGTAGGTGGGTCCGTCGTCCAGCGGGACGGATTCCAGGTCGAGGTCAATTCCCCTGTTGGCCTTGATGTTATCCAGGGCGTCGCCGATGATCGTCAGGTTGCGCAGGCCCAGGAAGTCCATCTTCAGCAGGCCGATGGCCTCACACGACGGGTAGTCCCAGCCGGTGATGATGGCGCCGTCCTGCGGCCGCTTCCACAGCGGAATGGCCTCGGTCAGCGGCTCGCTGCTCATGATCACCGCGCACGCGTGCACCCCGGCGTTGCGGATCAGGCCTTCCAGGCCGCGCGCGGTCTGGTAGATGGTGCGGACGTCGGGGTCGGTTTCGATCAGGCCGCGGACCTCGGCGGCCTCCTTGTACCGCTCGTGGGCGGGATCGGTGATCCCCGACAGCGGGATGTCCTTGGCCATGATCGGCGGCGGCAGCGCCTTGGTGATCCGGTCGGCGATGGCGAAGCCGGGCTGGCCGTAGTGGATGCGTGCCGAGTCCTTCAGGGCCGCTTTGGTTTTGATGGTGCCGAAGGTGATGACCTGGGCGACGCGGTCGGAGCCCCACTTGTCGGCGGCGTAGCGCACCATTTCGCCCCGACGGCGGTCGTCGAAGTCGATGTCGATGTCGGGCGCGGACGGGCGTTCCGGGTTGAGGAACCGCTCGAACAGCAGGCCGTGCGGGATGGGATCGATGTTGGTGATGCCCAGCGCGTAGGCCACCAGCGAGCCCGCCGCCGAACCGCGCCCCGGCCCCACCCGGATGTCGACCGACCGGGCGTAGTTGATCAGGTCGGCGACGATCAAAAAGTACGACGGGAAACCCTTGTCGCAGATGACCTTGATCTCGTACTCGGCCCGGTCGATGTAGTCCTGGCCGACGCCGGACGGGAAGCGGCGCGCCAGCCCCGCCATCACCTCGTGGTGTAGCCAGCTCGCCTGGTCGTGCCCCTCGGGCACCGGGAAGATCGGCATCCGGTCGCGCGGCGCCCAGACCTCGTCGTAGGGCTGCACCCGCTCGGCGATCAACAGGGTGGAGTCGCAGGCGCCGGGGACCTCGTCGTCCCAGATGCGGCGCATCTCGGCGGCCGACTTCAGGTAGTAGCCGTCGCCGTCGAACTTGAACCGGTTGGGGTCCGAGAGCGTCTTGCCGGTCTGCACGCACAACAGCGCCTCGTGGTTGTGGGCGGCGTCGCGGGTGACGTAGTGGCAGTCGTTGGTGGCCAGCGGCGGAATGCCCAGCTTGCGGCCGATCTCGAGCAGCCCGTCGCGGACCCGCTGCTCGATGGACAGCCCGTGGTCCATCAGCTCGAGGAAGTAGTTGTCGGCGCCGAAGATCTCGCGCCACTTGGCCGCCGACTCCAGCGCCTCGCGGTCGTGACCCAGGCGCAGCCGGGTCTGCACCTCCCCCGAGGGGCAGCCCGTGGTGGCGATGATGCCCTCGGCGTGTTCGGCGATGATCTCGGCGTCCATCCGCGACCACTTGCCGAGCTGGCCCTCGAACGACGCCAGCGAGGACAGCTTGAACAGGTTGCGCAGGCCGGTGGGCGTCTCGGCCACCATCGTCATGTGCGTGTAGGAGCCGCTGCCCGAGACGTCGTCGGACTTCTGGCCGGGGTCACCCCACAGGATCCGCCGGGTGTCGAACCGCGACGCGGGCGCGATGTAGGCCTCGACGCCGATGATCGGCTTGATCCCGGCCTTGGTCGCCGCGTTGTAGAACTCGCTGGCGCCGAACATGTTTCCGTGGTCGGTCATCCCGACCGCGGGCATTTGCAGCCGGTCCACCTCGGCGAGCATCGGCGCGATCTTCGCGGCACCGTCCAACATCGAGTACTCGGTGTGGTTATGCAGGTGCACGAAGGACGAGTGGTTCATAGGGACGCCAGTCTATGACCGCGGACCGACACGAGTTGGGCGTGTCGCCGCGTGTGTCACGGATGATTTCGGAGGCGACCCGCCGCGCCGGGCTTCGCCGCGCTTGCGATCGCCACAGGGTTTATCCGTACAGCTCGACGAAGTTTTTCAACGACTTCTGCACGTCGCCTTTGACGGCGCGGGCCGCCGCCGCGCCCACCGGACCGAACAGCGGGCGCCCACCCAGTTCCAGGCGCAGGCCGAGCGTCGAGCCCTCGCCGGTGGGTCGCACGGTGAGTGAAACGGCGTATTTGGTGCCGCCCTTGCCCGAGCCCGCCATCGCGACCTCGTGCGGCGGGTCCCACTTGGTCACCGTCCAGGTCACCCGGTTGCGGAAGCCCTTGGCGCGGGCCACGCCGACGACCTGGCTGCCTTCGCCGAGCTCGTCGGGCAGCTCGCTGCGCCAGCCCTCGTGCATGACCAGCCAGTCGCCCAGGTCCGACAGATCGGAGACCCGGTCCCACATCTGCTGGGGGCTCATCGGTACGTCGGCGGTCATCTCCACGGCGGCCACCGACTGAGCTTAGCCCGGCGTCACATCCGTCACTTGGGTCGCGGCTCACATCTTCACTCGGGTCGCGCCTCACATCCGTCAATTGGGTCGCGCCGGGGAGGGATGTGGTCTTGTGCCCACCTCCGCGCGACAACGGGAGGCGACGCGCGGCCGGCAACAGGAGGCGACGCGGGGCGACAACGAGAGGCGACGCGCGGCCGGCAACAGGAGGCGGCACGGGGCGACAACGAGAGGCGACGCGGGGCGACAACGAGAGGCGACGCGCGGGCGACAACGGGCTGCGACGCGCGCCATCACATTTGTCGCTCGGAGGTGGGCAATTCGTCAGTCTCCCGACGGAGGGACGGGTGTGGCGCGTGAGACGAAACAGCGCGTGAGACGAACACGCGCCATATACCTCAGTGTTTGGGCCCGCCGCGAAATCGGTTGCCGATCCGGATGCCCGGCAGCAGCAGGCTGCGCGGCGCAAACCGCCCGCCCGTGCTGACCACCTTGGGCACCACGCCGGGCACCACCGTGCGGCGGCCGGACAGCATGCCGCCGATCGCCGCCTCGGCCACGTCGCGCGGCGAAACCTGAGCGAGCGGAATGCTGAACCGCTCGGCGTTGGCGATCTCCGCCCACTCGGTCGGCACCGGCCCCGGGCACAGGCAGGTCACCGACACCCCGGTGTCGTGCAGCTCCTCGTGCACGGCTTCGGAGAACGTCTGCACGAACGCCTTGGTGGCCGAATAGACGGCCATGTACGGAACCGGCTGAAAGCCGGCGATCGAGGCGATGTTCATCACCGCGCCGGCGCCGCGCTCGACCATCCCGGGCAAGGCCGCGTGGGTGAGTTCCATCAGCGCCAGCGCGTTGAGGGTGACCTCCTCGCTCTCGCGTTCCACCGGCAATTCGTGGAAGACGCCGCTGGTGCCGAAGCCGGCGCTGTTGCACAGCCCGGCGATCGGCTCCGCGCGCAGCCGGCTCGCCAGCTTGGCGCGCTCCTGCTCGTCGCTGAGGTCCAGCGGGAGCACCTCGACCGCCACCGAGTACTCCTGGCCGACCTCGTTGGCCAGCTCGTCGAGGCGCTCGCGGCGCCGCGCCACCAGCAGCAGCGGGAAGCCGCGGCGGGCCAGGCCGCGAGCCAGTTCGGCGCCGATGCCCGAGGAGGCCCCGGTGATGACGACGGTGGTCTGGATGTCAGGTTTCGGAAGGCTCATGTCTCACCAATGTATCCCGCGGGTCGCCCGCACAAACGTTTCGCTTCGTCTATCGAATTCCGTTGTGTCGCTTGTCGATTGATCACCCTTCGCGGCGCTGGAGTCACCGAACATGGTGAACGCCCGGTTGCGCACCCGGTCCATCACCGCCGGGTTGACCGCATCGGCGACGGCGGCGAACTGCCCGAACGGCGAGCTGGCCCGGCGCGGCCGGTGCACGATCGCGTCCGCGATCACCCCGGCCGCCTGCTCGGGCGTCAGCGCCGGGAACTTGTCGTACAGCGTGGTCGGGCTGATCATCGGCGTGCGCACCAAAGCCATGTGCACGGTGGTGAACTTGACGCCGTCGTTGACGGTCTCGGCCTGCAGCGAGTCGCACAGGCTGTCCAGCGCGGCCTTGCTGGCGATGTAGGCCCCGAAGCGGGGTGCCCGCGTCTGCACACCCACCGAGGAGACGTTGACGATGTGCCCATACCCCCGCTCGCGCATCCCGGGGATGAACTTGAGAATCAGCTGGACCGCGCCCAGGTAGTTCAGCTGCATGGTCCGCTGATAGTCGTGGATGCGGTCGTAGGACAGCTCCAGCGATCGGCGAATCGACCGCCCGGCATTGTTGATCAGGACGTCGACGCCGCCGAGCTCGTCGAGCACCTGATCGGCCATGGCCGCGATGGCGTCCATGTCGGACAGGTCGCAGGGGTAGACGTGGGCGGCCCCGCCGGCACCGCTGATT
This sequence comes from Mycobacterium paraintracellulare, assembly GCF_000276825.1. Taxonomy (NCBI): domain Bacteria; kingdom Bacillati; phylum Actinomycetota; class Actinomycetes; order Mycobacteriales; family Mycobacteriaceae; genus Mycobacterium; species Mycobacterium paraintracellulare. The sequence goes on from NC_016948.1 coordinate 3,337,020, forward strand.
TCGTCCGCGACCTTCTCGAGGTTTTCCCGGGTGCGGGCGACCAGCGCCACGGTTCCCCCGGCCTCGGCGATCTTCTTCGCGGCGGCCTCGCCGATGCCCGACGATCCCCCGGTGATCAGGATGGTCTTGTCGCGGACGGCTTCCTCGAGCGTGCGGCCCTGCACCGCGTCGAGCAGATTCCTCAGATAGAACGGCCGATACCGGCCCGCTGAGTTCGGGGTGTTGACGAGGTGAGACACCGTCGCCAGCGGCTTTTCCACCAGGCTCCCCAGCGAGTTCTCCACCAAGTTCGTCAAGTCGCCAAGGTTCATCGGCGTTCGCTCCTGGACAGTGATGTGACGCGGGTCATACCGCCAACCTAGGTCATCAGGCCCCCGCCCCGATGCGGATTGCGCTCATGTGGCCCGCCGCGCCCTCTCACGGTTCACCCATCACGACCGCCACCGATAGGCAATCCGCTTGTTACACACAGCAATCCGGACGTGATCGCGCACTAACCGACGGGCAACGCCGGGATGTTCCAATCGGCCTTATGAAAATTCTGGCGCGCTTCCGCAAGCCTGAACCGGGCACCATCTACGACCGGATCGGCGGGCACGAGGCGATCGAGGTCGCCGTCGACGACTTCTACGTCCGAGTGCTTGCGGACGACGAACTCGCCGGCTTCTTCGCCGGCACGAACATGAACCGCCTCAAGGGCAAACAGGTCGAGTTCTTCGCCGCGGCGCTGGGCGGCCCGGAGCCTTACACCGGCGCACCGATGAAGCAGGTGCATCAGGGCCGCGGAATCACCATGCACCACTTCGGTTTGGTGGCCGCGCATCTGGCCGATGCGCTGGCCGCCGCCGGGGTGCCGCCCGAGACGGTGACCGAGATCCTCGGTGCGATCGCGCCGTTGGCGCCCGAGATCGCGACGGGCGACGCCAAGGCGACGGTCTGAGCGCGCGTGCTATCCGTCTCGAACGGTGCCTAGCATGCTGACATGCGGCGCACATTTGACGACCTGATCGCGGAGGCGGAGGCCGCCCCGGTCGACGGCTGGGATTTCTCGTGGCTGGACGGCCGGGCGACCGAGGAACGCCCGTCGTGGGGCTACCAGCGCCTGCTGCGGCAACGGTTGGCGAGCGTGTCGGCCGCGCTGGACATTCACACCGGAGGCGGCGAGGTGCTGGCCGGCGCCGCCCCCTTCCCGCCCACCATGGCGGCCATCGAGACGTGGCCTCCCAACGCCGCCCTGGCCACGCAACGCCTGCATCCGCTGGGCGCGGTGGTCGTCGCGACGCGGGACGAGCCGCCGCTGCCGTTCGCCGATGACGCGTTCGACCTGGTGACCACGCGCCATCCGATCTCCGTCTGGTGGACCGAGATCTTTCGGGTGCTCCGCCCCGGCGGCAGCTACTTCGCGCAGCACATCGGCCCCGCCACGATGGCCGAGTTGGTCGAGTACTTCATCGGGCCCCAACCGGAGAAAGGGACCGAGTTTCACCCCGACGCCGTGCGCGCGCAGGCCGAGGCGGCCGGGCTGCAGATCGTCGATCTGCGCATGGAGCGGATGCGCGCGGAGTTCTTCGACATCGGCGCCATCGTCTACTTCCTGCGCAAGGTGATCTGGTCGGTGCCCGACTTCACCGTCCAGCGCTACCGCGACCGGCTGGCCGAACTGCACGAGCGCATCGAGTCCGAGGGGCCGTTCGTCACCGACTCCGTGCGGCTGCTCGTCGAGGCCCGCAAGCCCGGCTGAGCGATCGCAAGCGCGGCGAAGCCGGGCGCGACCATCAGACTGAGTCAGCCCTCGTCGCGCAGCACGTCCAGCGCGTGCTGCAGGTCGGGCGGATAGGGGCTGACGATCTCCATCCGCCGGCCGTCGGCCGGGTGGGCGAACGACAGCGAGCGGGCGTGCAGCCATTGACGTTCCAGCCCAAGCCTTTTCGCGAGCTTTGGGTCGGCGCCGTAGACCAGGTCTCCGCAGCACGGGTGGTGCAACGCGGAGAAATGCACCCGGATCTGGTGGGTGCGCCCGGTTTCCAGGTGCACGTCGAGCAGGCTGGCGGCGACGAAGGCCTCCACGGTGTCGTAGTGGGTGAGGCTGTGCCGGCCGTCCTTGGTGATCGCGAACTTCCACTCGCCGCCGCGGTGGCGCCCGATCGGCGCGTCGATGGTGCCGCTGGACGGATCCGGGTGTCCCTGCACCAGCGCGTGATAGCGCTTGTCGACGGTGCGTTGCTTGAACGCCCGCTTGAGCAACGTGTAGGCGCGCTCGGAGAGCGCCACCACCATCACCCCGGAGGTGCCGACGTCGAGGCGATGCACGATGCCCTGCCGCTCGGGCACGCCGGAGGTGGTGATCCGGTAACCGGCGGCCGCCAGGCCGCCGAGCACCGTCGGCCCGCTCCAGCCCACCGACGCGTGGGCGGCCACCGCGGCCGGTTTGTCGACCGCGACGATGTCGTCGTCGGAATACAGGATCGTCATGCCCTCGATGTCGACCGGCGTGTTCTGCAACGGGGCCGGCGGCTCGGGCAGGCGCACCTGCAGCCACGCCCCGCCGGTCAGACGATCGGACTTGCCGGCCTGCACCCCGTCCAGCTCGACGCCGCCGTCTTCGGCCAGCGCCGCCGCCGCGCTGCGCGACAGCCCCAGCAGGCGGGCCAGCCCGGCGTCGACGCGCATGCCCGCCAGTCCCTCGGGGACCGGCATCGAGCGGTCACTCACCCGCGCTGTCCCCGGTGTCGTCGTCCTTGCGACGCCGACCGACCGAGTCGAAGTCGAAGCCGAAGATCGACAGCACCACCAGCAGGATGGCTCCACCGACCACCGAGGGGTCGGCGACGTTGAACACCGGCCACCAACCGACGGAGAGGAAGTCGACGACGTGGCCGCGCAGCGGTCCGGGGGCCCGGAAGAAGCGGTCGACCAGGTTGCCCATGGCGCCGCCGAGGATCAACCCCAGGCCCACCGCCCACCAGGGGGATACCAGCCGCCGGCCCATCCAGAAGATGCCGACCACCACGCCCGTCGCGATCAAGGTCAGCATCCACGTGTATCCGGTGGCCATCGAGAACGCGGCACCCGAATTGCGCACCAGGGTCCAGGTGACCGTGTCGCCGATGATCGGCACCGGCTGGCCGGGCGGCAACAGCTTGACGGCGAGCACCTTGGTGACGATGTCGAGGGCCAGGACGATGGCCGCGACCGACAGCAGCAGGCGCAGCCGGCGCGGGGGCCGCTGCGGGTCGGTCGCCGCGGCGTCCTCGGGCTTGTCGGCCGAGGTCACCGGCTCAGTCGATCCCGTTGGTTCTTCAGGCACTCTCCCATCATCCCCTACCGCCCCGCGCGGGCGAGCGACGTCCGCGACAGCGATGCGCAATGATTCGAACATGGCCCGCCTCACCGTGATCGCCACCGGGGGCACGATATCGACCGCCACCGGCGCCGACGGGGTGCATCGGCCGGCCTACGGCGCGGCGGAGCTGACGTCCGGTCTCGACGTCGACGTCGTGGACCTGCTGGCGGTCGACAGCTCGGAGCTGACGCTGGCCGATTGGGACCGGATCCGCGACGCGGTGACGGGCGCGCTCGACGCGGGCGCCGACGGGGTGGTCGTCCTGCATGGCACCGACACGATGGAGGAAAGCGCCCTGTGGCTCGACCTGACCTACGGCGGCGACGCGCCGGTCGTGTTGACCGGCGCCATGCGCAGCGCCGACGCGCCCGACGCGGACGGTCCGGCGAACGTGCGCGACGCCCTGGCCGTGGCGGCCAGCCCCGCCGCCCGCGGCCTGGGCGTGGTGATGTGTTTCGCGGGCCGGGTGCTGCAGCCGCTGGGCATGTACAAGGTGGCCACCGAGGACCTGAGCGGCTTCACCGGCCGGCTGCTGGGCACCGTCGCCGGCGAGGTGGCGTTGACCGGGTCGAAGACGAGGCCGTACGTGGGCGAGGTGCGGGCGGACTCGGCGCCGCGGGTGGACATCGTCGCGGCCTACCTGGGCAGTGACGCGGTCGCGCTCGACGCCTGCGTGGCTGCCGGGGCGCGCGGCGTGGTGCTCGAGGCGCTGGGCTCGGGGAACGCCGGTCCCGCGGTGGTCGACGCGGTGCGCCGGCACTGCGGCGACGGGGTCGTCGTCGCGGTGTCCACCCGGGTCCCCGGCGGGCGGGTCGGCGCGAGCTACGGCCCCGGCCATGACATGGCGGCGGCCGGGGCGATCATGGTGCCCGGGCTGCGCCCGGCCCAGGCGCGGGTTTTGCTGATCGCCGCGCTGGCCGCCGGGTTACCGGTCGCCGACGTCATCGGCCGGTGGGGCTGACGCGGCGTCGGTCTGCAGATCGCCCACATAGTCCGGCCAGTCCAGCGAATCGACCGGGTTGGCGCGGGCGAGCTCTCCGCTGTCGGCGGGAAACGTGCGGGCCGGGCCCGGCCCGGAGGTGCGGGTTTCGAACCGCGCGGTCACCACGCCGTGGCCCGCGCCCTGCACCCAGCCGTGCCCGAGCTCGCGGTGCACGACGTCATCGCCCACCCGCCACCCAGCCTCTTCCGGCCCCTTGGTGAACATCACCTCGGTCGCGGTTTCGACCGACGGCGAATCCGGTTGCGGCTGCGGCAATTCCAAATCGGGGAACAGCGACTCCTGGCGCACGTCGCTCAACCCCGAAAACCCCACGCCGAGAAGGCGAATGGGCCCGATCTCGCGCGGATCGAGCAACAGGCGGCGGGCCACGCCGACCAGCGCGGCGACCTCGGTGGTGGCGTAGGGCAGCGTCGCGGACCGGGTCAGCGTGCTCATGTCGGACTTCTTCAGCTTGACCGTGACCGTGCGCGCGCCGCGGCCATCGCGCAGCAGCCGGTGATGGGCGTGCTCGGCGATCGGTTCGATCGCCTCCCGCAGCTGCTCGAGGCTGGTCAGGTCGACGGCGAAGGTCGACTCGGAGCTGATCTGTTTGGCCTCGGCGCGCTCGGCGACGGGGCGGTCGTCGACGCCGCGGGCCAGCCGGTGCAGCGCCGGCCCGATCGTCGCGCCCAGGATGTTGGCCGCCTCGGCGTCGCTCAGCGCGGCCAGCTCGCCGACGGTCTCGATGCCGAGGCGATGCAGCTTCTCCTCGGCGACCGGACCGATTCCCCATAGGCGGCGCACCGGCAACCCGCCGAGCAGCGACCGTTCTTCGTCGCGGCGGACGACGCGGATCCCGTCGGGCTTGGCCAGACCGGAGGCGATCTTGGCGATCTGTTTGCCCGAGCCCGCGCCGACCGAGGCGATCAGCCCGGTCTGGTCGCGGACCCGTCGGCGCAGGTCCTCGCAGAAGGTTGCGACGTCGGCGGCGGACGCGCCGGCCAGCTGCGCGGGTTCGCCGAATCCCTCGTCGAAGGAGAGCTGCTCGACGACGGGGACGACGGCGCGGATGGTGTCGAAGACCCGCCGGCTGGCCACCCCGTACACCACGCCGCGCGGCGGCAACACCACCGCGCTCACGCCGACCAGCCGGCGGGCCTGATGCATGGGCATGGCCGACCGGGCGCCGAACACCCGGGCCTCGTAGCTGGCGCCGGCCACCACTCCGCGCCCACCCAAACCGCCGACCAGCACCGGCCGACCGCGCAGGGTCGGCCGGGTGAGCTGCTCGACGGAAGCGAAGAACGCGTCCATGTCCAGGTGCAGCACCCAACGCGACTCCACAGATTGATGCTAGGGCCCTCCGGACGCGCGCCCGGCTCGCTTGGCCGCCGAAAGCGGCGTCCGACCATATGGTGTTGTGCCCGCCTCACAGCGACAGTTGGTCACGCCGACACGCTGCGGTGGCGATTGTCGCTCGGAGGTGGGCACAAGACGTGTCGCCTCGCGGGGAGACGAAAGTGGCGGATGTGACGGCTCAGGCCTTGGCGATGCTCACCCGCACGCCGTCGCCGATGTCCGCGCCGTCGGCCGGGTCGCCGAATTCGAAGCTGGTGGCCAGGATTTCGCCGGCGATGAGGTCGCGGTGCGCCCGCGCCCAGTCGGCGCGCTCGGCGGGCACCGACATCACCACGCTGATGCGATCGGAGACGTCCAGCCCGCTCGACTTGCGCAGCTCCTGCAGTTCGCGGATGCGGTCCTTGGCCCAGCCCTCGGCTTCGAGTTCTGGTGTGACGGTGCCGTCCAGCACCACCAGGCCCGCGCCGTCGGGCAGGGCCGCGGTGAATTCCGGGTCGGCGGCCACCAGCCGCGAGCTGTACTCACCGGGCTGCAGCACCGCGGGCCCGGCGGTCAGGGTGCCGTCGTCGTTGACGACGCCCTCCCCCGCCTTGACCGCCTTGATCGCCGCCTGCACGTCCTTGCCCAGCCGCGGCCCGGCCACCCGCGCGTTGACGGTGAGCTCGAAGGAGCCGTAGGTGTCGATCGCGTCGGTCAGCTCGACGGTCTTGACGTTGAGCTCGTCGGCGATCAGGTCGACGAACGGCTCCAGGAGGTGCGGGTTCTCCACGGCCACAGTGAGTTTCGGCAACGGCAACCGCACCCGCAGCTTTTTGGCCTTGCGCAGCGACGAGGCGGCCGAGCACACCTCGCGAACCTGATCCATCGCGGCGACCAGCTCGGGGTCGGCGGGCACGGCACCGGGTGCCGGCCAATCGGTCAGGTGCACCGAGCGCTGAGAAGTCAGGCCGCGCCAGACGACCTCGGTCACCGACGGGAGCAGCGGCGCGGCCAGCCGCGCGGTCACCTCGAGCACGGTGTGCAGGGTGTCGATGGCGTCGACGTCCTCGGCCCAGAACCGCGAACGCGACCGTCGCACATACCAGTTCGTCAACGCCTCGGTGAACAGGCGCAGCTGCTCGCAGGCCCGCGAGATGTCACAGCTGTCCATCTCGCGGGTCAGGTCGTCGCGCAGTTGGGCGAGCTTGGCCAGGATGTAGCGATCCAGCACCTGAGTCGAATCGGTGCGCCAGGTACCGACTTTCGGCGCGTAGAGGGCCAGGAAGCTGTAGGCGTTCCAGAACGGCAGCAGCACCTGGCGCACGCCCTCGCGGATGCCCTGCTCGGTGACGATGAGGTTGCCGCCGCGCAGGATCGGCGAGGCCATCAGGAACCACCGCATGGCGTCGGAGCCGTCGCGGTCGAACACCTCGGACACGTCGGGATAGTTGCGCAGCGACTTGCTCATCTTCTGGCCGTCGGAGCCCAGCACGATGCCATGGGCCACACAGGTTTTGAAGGAGGGCCGGTCGAACAGCGCGGTGGCCAGCACGTGCAGCGTGTAGAACCAGCCGCGGGTCTGGCCGATGTACTCGACGATGAAGTCGCCCGGGTAGTGCGTGTCGAACCAGTCGGAGTTCTCGAACGGGTAGTGCACCTGGGCATAGGGCATCGACCCGGAGTCGAACCACACGTCGAGCACGTCCGGGATGCGCCGCATGACCGAACGCCCGGTCGGGTCGTCCGGATTGGGCCGGGTCAGCTCGTCGATGAAGGGACGGTGCAGGTTGGTCGGCCGCACCCCGAAATCGCGCTCCAGCTCGTCGAGGCTGCCGTACACGTCGATGCGCGGGTAGGCCGGATCGTCGGACTTCCACACCGGAATCGGGGTGCCCCAGTAGCGGTTTCGCGAGATCGACCAATCGCGGGCCCCCTGCAACCACTTGCCGAACTGGCCGTCCTTGACGTGTTCGGGGTACCAGGTGATCTGCTGGTTGAGCTCCACCATGCGGTCCCGGAATTCGGTGACCGCGACGAACCACGACGAGACCGCCCGGTAGATCAGCGGATTGCGGCACCGCCAGCAGTGCGGGTAGGGGTGCTCGTAGGTTTCGTGGCGCACCAGCACCGCCCCGTTGGCCGCGGCGGGGCCGGTGCCGTTCTTCAGGTCGCGGATGATGTGCGGGTTGGCGTCAAAGACGTGCTGCCCCTGGTAATCCGGGACGCTGGCGTCGAATCGGCCCTTGGAGTCGACCGGCGTGACCGGCGCGATGCCGGCCGCCTCGCCGACCGCCATGTCGTCCTCGCCGTAGGCCGGCGCCATGTGCACGATGCCGGTGCCGTCCTCGGTGGTGACGAACTCGCCCGGCAGGACCCGAAACGCGTTAGGGGTGTCCACGAAATACGGGAACGGCGGCAGGTATCGGGTGTCGAGCAGGTCCGCGCCCCGGTAGGTGCCCAGCACCTCGGGCTCTTCGCCCAGCTCGCGGGCGTAGGCGGCCAGCCGCGCCTCCGCCAGCACGAAACGACGCTCGCCCACCCGCACCTGCACGTAGGTCACATCGGGGTTGACGGCGACGGCGAGGTTGGACGGCAGCGTCCAGGGCGTCGTCGTCCACACCAGCAGATGCGCGCCATCAAGCGAACCGCCCACTACCCGGAATCCGACGGTGAGAGCGGGGTCCTGGCGGCTCTGGTAGACGTCGTCGTCCATCCGCAATTCGTGGTTGGACAACGGGGTTTCGTCGCGCCAGCAATAGGGCAACACCCGGTAGCCCTCATACGCCAGGCCCTTGTCCCACAGCTGTTTGAACGCCCAGATCACCGACTCCATGTAGGGCAGGTCCAGCGTCTTGTAGTCGTTGTCGAAATCGACCCAGCGCGCCTGGCGGGTGACGTAGGCCTGCCACTCGTCGGTGTAGCGCAGCACCGAGGCGCGGCAGGCGTCGTTGAAGGCGGCGATGCCCATGTCGTCGATCTGGGACTTGTCGGTGATGCCCAACTGGCGCTCGACCTCGAGTTCGGCCGGCAGCCCGTGGGTGTCCCAGCCGAATCGGCGCTCCACCTTGTAGCCGCGCATGGTGCGGTAGCGCGGGACGATGTCCTTGACGTAGCCGGTGAGCAGGTGCCCGTAGTGCGGCAGGCCGTTGGCGAACGGCGGCCCGTCGTAGAACACGTACTCCGGCGAGCCGTCGCGGCGGGCGATGCTGGCGCGGAAGGTGTCGTCTCGGGCCCAGTAGTCCAGCACCTCGACCTCGAGGGCCGGGAAGTCGGGCGCCCCGCCCGCCGGCTTCGGGTATGTGTGCTCGGTCAAACGTCGTCTCCTGTGCCAGTCTCCAGGCCTGGGGACGACGACGCGCCGGCTGCGCGAGCGCCGCGGTACCACCCCGCTTGCCGCGCTCACGCGCGACCGCTCATTGAAGGCTGTGACGGGCCTACCCGTTCGGTTCTACTGAGCCGGAACGGCTGTTCTTCCGAAAGCTCCCCGGTGATGGCCGGATCGACGCCAATGAAACGATTCTACTGGCCCCGAACCTCGAGCACACCCACCCGCCACAGCGCCGCGTACACGTGGCGCAGCGGAATGCTGAGCAACCGGCAGGCCCCGTGGATCAGGGGGTCGCCGCCCGGGCCGAAGAGCGGGAAGTCGCTGCGGCGCGGCTCTTCCACGGGCTCGGGGACGTGGATTTCGGGGACGTCGCGTACCACCCTCAGGGTGCGGGCGGGCGCGACGGTGACGACGTCGTCGTAGAGAGCTGCGGTCATGATCGACTCCTAGAGGAGAATTCCAACGGGGACCAAAAAGGACTGACGTGTCCCGTCCCGGGTGGGTTCCGATCTCAGAACGCTTGGCGGATAAGCACTTAGCGTGTGCGACGCCTCAGCCGAGGAGGTCGCGCCGGAGAACGGATCGGGACGGAACAGGGTTCGGACTTCGATCCGGACTATCGCAAGAACTCATGTGTCCCTCACCTCCTCGCGGTCGCGACGCATGCGGGGTCGCATGCGATCTAGGCGCAGCAAAAGGAGCAGAATCCGACGACCGCCGGAGATCCGCACCCCTCTCGTCAGAGCTTCGGCACCACACGACGTGTCCTGGCCTGGAAAAACCAAACCGGAAGCCACCTGGGCTCAACCCTTAAGCCGGGAGGAGCTGTCCTGACCCGGGGCGTCTTTCGACGTTCGGGGTCAGTGGCCTGTATTCGTGTAGACGCCTCACCTAACGAGGTGCTTACCCGACCGATAATGCACGAGCGGTCTGACGCGGTCAAATCCCTGGACAGCGTGTCCGCGATTCGTTACCGACCGCGCCGTGATCACTTCTCGACCAGGCCGTCGAGCCGGCCGATCGTGTCGATGAATTCCTCGACCATGTCCAGCACCACCGAGCGCGTCGGCCGGACCCGATCGAGCGAGCCCACCACCTGCCCGACGAAGTAAGTCGCCAGCTCACGCGCCCTGGCGCCGTCGTGGGCGGCGGCGGAATTGATGCGCAGCTGCGGCTCGGTGATCAGCGCGGTCTGCAACGGCATACCGAGCGGGTCGGGGTTCTCCGGCCGGTCCCACTCCTCGGTCCAGGCGGTCCGCAGCATGCGCGCCGGCTTGCCGGTCATCGAGCGGGACCGCACCGTGTCCGAGGACGTGGCGGCCAGGAACTTCTCCTTGACCACGGGCACCGTCTCGGCTTCCTCGGTGGTCAGCCACACCGACCCGCACCACACGCCCTCGGCGCCCAGCGCCAGCGCCGCCGCGATCTGGCGGCCGCGGGCGATACCCCCGGCGGCGAGCACCGGCACCGGGGCCACGGCGTCGACGACCTCCGGCACCAGCACCATCGTCGCCACCTCGCCGGTGTGGCCGCCCGCTTCGGTGCCCTGCGCGACGATCAGGTCGACGCCGGCGGCGGCGTGCCGCTGGGCGTGGCGGGTGGTGCCGGCCAGCGCGGCCACCAGCACGCCGGCGTCGTGGGCGCGTTCGACGAGGTCCGCCGGGGGTGGGCCGAGCGCGCTGGCGATCAGCCGGATGTCGTGGTCGAAGGCCACGTCGAGCAGCGGCTGGTAGCTCTTGGGCGAGATGTTCAAACCGCCCACGGACGGGCGGGCGTCCCCGGCGGGCGCCGTCACGCCGTAGCGGGCCAGCAGGTCGTCGACGAACGCGCGATGCTCCTCGGGCAGCAGGGTCCGGGCCTGGTTGGTGTCGATCCCGCCCTGCTCGGCGCCGACGTATTTGGGCGGCAGCAGCAGGTCGACCCCGTAGGGCTTGCCGCCGGTCTGCTGCTCGATCCAGGTCAGCTCGCTGCGCAGTCGCGCCGGGCTGTGCGCGGTGGCGCCCAGGATGCCGAATCCGCCCGCGTTGGTCACCGCGGCCACCACGTCGCGGCAATGGCTGAAGGCGCAGATCGGGAATTCGACACCGAGCATCTCGGCGACCCTGGTTCTCATTGCCCGACGCTAAGAGTTCCCGCTTGAGAAGTCAATCGCTTACGGCCCTGTGCAATTCGCGCCGCCGGCTCAACCCTTGGGCCCGGGCGGCCGGCCGTCCGGAGGCCAGCTCGATACGCCGTCCTCCAGCGGCACCTCGAGGCTCTGCAGGATGGAGGAGACCATGCGCCACGCGCCGATGACCGTGACCAGCTCGACGAGAACCGTTGTGTCGCCGTCGAATTCGCGCTCGCAGGCCGTCCAGCTCGCGGCGCTGACAGCGCCGTCGCGCACCACGTCGTCGGTCGCCGCCAGCACGGCCCGCTCGGCGGGCCCAAACCCGGCGTAGTTCCGCCAATCTCGCACGCCGAGCAGGTCGTCACCCGGGACGCCGAGCCGGGACGCGACGCGCCAATGCTGCGTCCACTCGTAGTCGCACGCGGTCAGCCAGCCGATCCGCATGATCGCCAACTCGCGCAACCGCGCGTCGAGGGCGCCGTGCCAGAGCATGGTGGCGAGCAGGTCGTTGATGGCGCGCGCCAGCGGCGGATGGTTGAGCAGCACTTGGAAGATGCTCAGTTCGGCCATGTAGTTGGGGACGGCCGCTTCGTCGGCGGCGGCTTTGGCTTCGTCCAGTGGCAGTTTGGGCAGGCGCGCTGTTGTCATCGGATGAGCACTCCTCTCCGGCGGCGGGACCGTCGCGTTCTACGGTCATGGTAGTCAGCGGGAGGCGTGACGAACGACGACTTCGGACACGGCGACGAAATATGCTGCAGCCCAAAATATTTCAAAGCAGACCGAGCAGCCGCAGGTCGGTCACGTATTTGACGATCACCGCCGCGGTGATGTGCGGGATGTCGTTATCGGGGCCGATTTTGGCTTCCTGCACCGCGGCGCGGAAACGTTCGGTCGGTCCCAGGCAGCCGCGCGCCGGGTCCGCCGGCGGCACGTGTTGGGCGTTGCGCAACTGCAGCAGCTGCAGCACCGACTGGTGGCGCTGGCGTTCCGGCAGGGCGTGCAGCGCGGTCTCCATCCGGTGCAGCCACTCCCCGAAGTCGTCGACCCGCTCGATCGGATAGCCGGCCTCGATGACCCAGTCGACGTACTCGTCGAGCCCGATGCCGTCGTCGTGCGGGTTCATCACGTGATAGGTCTCGAACCCTGCGGCCGAATCGCGGCCCGCCTGGGCGCCCAGCGTGGTGATCGACTCGGCGACGAACTCGACCGGCAGGGCGTCGAAGTGCGCGCGTTGCCGGTTGCCGCGGGCGTCGAGCTGGTAGAACGAGCGCGGCGCGACGCCGCTGGCCACGACGCTGAACAGCAATCGGGTGAACATGTCGGACAGGTTGAGCTGGCCCGCGTAGGTGGTGTCGGCCAGGATCATGTCGCAGCGGAACACGCCGACGGGCAGCGCGCACAGGTCGTGGGCCTCGCGCAGCAGCACCTCGCCGGCCCACTTGCTGTTGCCGTAGCCGTTGCCGTAGCTGCCGTCGATCGTGCGGATCGGGCCGGCGACGCGGACGTCGGCGTCCTCGGTGAACGCGGCCGGCTCGATCTGGTCGCCGACGTTGGCGGTCGAGACATACGTGTACGGCTTGAGTTTGGTGGTCAGCGCGAGCCGGATCAGCTCGGCGGTGCCGGCGACGTTGGGGGCGAACAGCTCGCTGTAGGGCAGCACGCCGTTGACCACGGCCGCGGAGTCCACGATGAGGTCGACGGTGTCGGCCAGCCGCTGCCAGGTGTGTTCGTCCAGGCCGAGATTGGCGCGGCCCTTGTCGCCGGCGATGACCTCGAGATGGTCGGCGGCGAGCTCGTCGAAATACCGCCGCAAAGCGGGGTCCCCTGCAAAACCGGGAGGGTCGAAGGTCCTCTGCAGCCGGCGCCGCGCGTCCTCGTCGGAGGTGGCCCGCACCAGGCAGATCAGCTTGCCGTCGGCCAGTTCCAACCGTTCCAGCCATTGCAGCACCAGGTAGCGGCCCAAAAAGCCGGTGGCCCCGGTCAGTAGCACCGTGCGCACCTCGGCGCTCGGTCCCGGCAGCGACGGCGCGGCGGCCAGCGTCAGGGCGTCGATGAACTTGTCCAGCGTGAGGTCGCAGGCGTACACCTCGGTGGCGTCGCGGCCGTGCACCGACGCGAAGTCCCCCTGGTGGCCTTCCCCGGCATCGTGATCGCGGTTGAGCTGCTGGCTCAGGCTGCGCACCGACGGCGCCTCGAAGACGGCGCGCACGGGCAGGTGGATGTCGAGGGCGTTGTAGATCGCGGCGACCAGGCGCATGGCCGACAGGGAATCCCCGCCCAGGTCGAAGAACGACTCCTGCACCCCGACCCGCTCGAGGCCCAGCACCTGGCCGTAGAGCCAGGCCAGGATCTCCTCGACCGCGGTGGCCGGGGCGAGGTAGTCGTCGCCGCCCTGGTAATCGGGGGCGGGCAGGGCGCGGACGTCGAGTTTGCCGGCGGGTGTCAGCGGCAGCGCGTCGAGCACCACCACCGCGGCCGGCACCATGTAGGCGGGCAGCCGGTCGGCCAGCAGGGTGCGGAGTTCGGCCGGGTTCGCCGTCCCGGTGACGTAGCCGACCAGACGCTTGTCGCCCGGGCGGTCCTCGCGGGCGATCACCAGCGCCTGCTCCACACCGTCCAGCGCGGCCAGCGCGGATTGGATTTCGCCGAGTTCGATGCGATACCCGCGGATCTTGACCTGTTCGTCGGCGCGCCCGACGTAGCGCAGCTGCCCGTCGGAACCCCACGACGCCAGGTCGCCGGTGCGATACATGCGCGCGCCCTCCCCGCCGAAGGGGCACGCCACGAACCGGGACGCGGTCAGACCGGGCCGGCCCAGGTAACCGGTCGACACGCCGCCGCCGGCCACGTACAGCTCGCCGACCACGCCCGCGGGCACCGGCTGCAGGCATCCGTCGAGCACGAACAGCGCGGCCCCGGATACCGGCGAACCGATCGGCGGCGCTTCGGGTCCCGGTGTCAGCGGCGCGCTGACGGCCGCGACGATCGTGATCTCGGTGGGGCCGTAGACGTTGACCATCACCCGCCCGGACGCCCACCGCTGCACGATTTCGGCCGGGCACGCTTCGCCCGCGACCGCCAGCACCGCGGACTCCAGGCCCTCGGTCGAGAGCATCGTCACCTCGGACGGTGTCTGGGTCAGCATGTCGACGCGTTCGGCAACGAGCAAGGCGTGCAGGTCTTTCGGGGAACGCACGACCTCGTCCGGTACGACGAGCACCCGCCCGCCGTGCAGCAGCGCGCCGAAGATCTCCCACACCGAGAAGTCGAACGCCAGGGAATGGCAGTGGCTCCACACCCGTGCCGGTGCCGCGGGCAGACCGGCGGCCCCCAGGGAGGCGAACAATTGGGTGGCGTTGTGGTGGGTGACCGCCACGCCCTTGGGAACTCCGGTGGTGCCCGAGGTGTAGATCGTGTACGCGATGTGGTGCGGCGCCGGCGCCGGCAACGCCGTGGTGGGCCGGTGCTGGATCGCCGGGTCATCGATATCGATGACGAGCACGTCGAAATCGTCGAGGCGCGAGCGGTGTTCGGCGGTGGTGAGCACCGCCGCCGGTGCGGCGTCGGCGAGCATGAAGTCGATTCGGGCGGCGGGCAGGCCTGGGTCGATCGGGACGTACGCGCCCCCGGTTTTGAGCACCGCCAGGATGGCGACGACGGCCCGCGCCGAGCGCTCGGTGAGCAGCGCCACGCACTGCCCCGGCCCGCAACCGTGGTCAACGAGCAAGTGCGCCAGTCGGTTTGATGACTGGTCGAGTTCGCGGTATGTCCACGAGTCCGCCCCATGGGTGACGGCCACCGCTTGCGGGGTGCGCGCGACGTGGTCGGCGAACACCTCGGGGATCGACATCGGCGGGCGCGACGGGCCGTCCAGCACCGCGCGGTTGCCGATCGCGTCGAGGCGGGCGTGCTCGTCGGGGCCGAGCACGTCGATCGACGACAGCCGCCGGGCGGGGTCAGCGGTCATGGCCTCCAGCACCCGCTGCAATCGTTCGATCAGACGTTGGATGGTGGCGGTGTCGAACACGTCGGTGCGGAACTCCACGGCCCCGCCGATGCCCTCGGGCCGGCCGTCGGCGCTCCAGCGTTCGGCCAGCGACCACGCGAGATCCATGCGGGCGGTGCGGGTGTCGACCGGCAGCGGGGTGACGCGCACGTCGCCGAGGCTCAGCTCCGCGGAGTCGGTGTTCTGCCAGGCCAGCATGACCTGCACCAGCGGATGGTGCGCGAGGCTGCGGGCCGGGTTGAGCCGTTCGACGAGGACCTCGAACGGCACGTCCTGATGCTCGTAGGCGGCCAGGCTGCGCGCGCGGACGTGGGCGAGCACGTCGGCGATGGTGGGGTCACCGGTCAGGTCGACGCGCAGCACCAAAGTGTTGACGAAGAAGCCCACGACGTCGTCGAGGGCGGGGTCGCGCCGCCCGGCGATCGGAAAGCCCACCGCCACATCAGAACTCGCGCTGATCTTGGCCAACAGCACCGCCAGCGCGGCCTGCACCACCATGAAGCTCGTCGCGTTGTGCGCGCCCGCCACCGCGCGCACCCGCTGCTGCAACTCCGCCGGCCAGTCGACGGCCACGCTCGCGCCGCGGAAATCGGCCACCAACGGATACGGACGGTCCGTGGGCAATTCGAGCCGCTCGGGCATTCCGGCCAGGGTGTGTTCCCAATACCGCAGCTGTCCGGCGATCAGGCTGTGCGGATCCTGCAGTTCGCCGAATTGGGCGCGCTGCCAGAGCGTGTAGTCGACGTACTGCACCGGCAGCGGCGCCCAGTCCGGGGCGCAGCCGGCCGAGCGGCTGGCGTAGGCCTCCCCCAGGTCGCGCACCAGCGGGGTGAGCGACCACCCGTCGGCGGCGATGTGGTGCACCACGGCCACCAGCAGGTGTTCGTCGTCGCTCACCCGGAAAAGCATTGCCCGCAGCGGGATTTCGGTGGCCAGGTCGAACCGGTGACCCACCAGGGTCTCGACCGCGTTGCACAGCCGGGTGGTCGACCACCCGCGCGCGTCGCTGATCTGCCAGCCGCAGTCGGCGTCGTCCACATCGACGACCAGCTGCCGCGGTATTCCCTCGCGCGCCGGGAACATCGTCCGCAGGCTCTCGTGGCGGGCCATCACGTCGGCCAGCGCCGCGCCGAACGCCTCGGCGTCCAGGCGCCCGTGCAGCTGCAACGCGATCGCCATGTTGTGCACCGGTGAGGGCCCGTGCAATTGGCCCATGAACCACAGCCGCGACTGGGCGAACGACAACGGCACCATCTCCGGCCGCTCGCCGGCCACCAGCGGCGCGCGCGCTCCGCCGTCGGTGCCCAGGCGCGCCGCCAGCCGGCGAATGGTGGGCGCCTCGAACAGGGCCCGCACGCCGAGGTGGACGTCGAGGCCGGTGTTGACCTCCGCGACCAGCCGCATGGCCGACAGCGAGTCCCCGCCGAGGTCGAAGAAGGAGTCGTCGATCCCGACGTTCTCGACGCCCAGGACGTGGGTGTAGATGTCGGCCAGGGCCCGCTCGACGGGGGTGGTCGGGGCGCGGTAGTGATCGGAGCCCTGCGACCGGTGCGAGTGGTCGGGTGCGGGCAGCGCGCGGGTGTCGAGTTTTCCGTTGGCCGTCAGCGGCATTGCGTCGACGGCGAGCACCGTGGCCGGGACCATGTAGGCCGGTAGATGCTCGGCCAGCCGGGCGCGGACCTCGACCGGATCGGCGGTCCCGGTGATGTAGCCGACGAGCCGTTTGTCGCCGGGCCGGTCCTCGCGGGCGACGACCGCGGCCTGTTCGATGCCGTCCAATTCGGTGAGCGCGGACTGGATCTCGCCGAGCTCGATGCGGTAGCCGCGGATCTTGACCTGCTCGTCGGCGCGGCCGAGATAGTGCAGCTGCCCGCCCGGGCCCCACCGCACCAGGTCCCCGGTGCGGTACATGCGCGCGCCGGCCGCGCCGAACGGGCAGGCGACGAACCGGGACGCCGTCAGGCCGGCCCGGCCGACGTAACCGGCCGCGACGCCGGAACCGGCGATGTACAGCTCGCCCGTCACACCCTCGGGCACCGGCCGCAGCCACGCGTCGAGCACGAAAAATCCCAGATGCGCCAATGGCATTCCGATGGGGCTGGCGTTGGTGTCGATGTCGCTGTCGACGATCTCCCGGTAGGAGGCGTGCACCGTCGTCTCGGTGATGCCGTACATGTTGATCACGCGCGGCCGGTGGGGATGGCTGTCGAGCCACTTCGCCAGCCGTTGCGGGCTCAGCGCTTCGCCCCCGAACACGAGGGCCCGGACGTTGAGCCGCGGGCCCGACCGCGCGCCGTCCAGGCTCTGCAGCGCCGAGAACGCCGACGGGGTTTGGCTCAGCACGCTGACGTTCTCGGCGATCAGCAAGGCGTGCAGGTCTTCCGGCGAGCGCACCACCTCGTCGGGCACGACCAGCAGGCGTCCGCCGCCCAGCAGGGCGCCGAAGATCTCCCACACCGAGAAGTCGAAGGCCAGCGAATGGCACTGGCTCCACACCCCCGCCGGCGCCGGCCGGTCGTGCAGCGAGGCGAGCAGGTGGGTGACGTTGTGGTGGGTGACCGCCACGCCCTTGGGGGTGCCGGTGGTGCCGGAGGTGTAGATGACGTAGGCGATGTTGTCGTCGGCCGGCGGCGGCAGGGCGGTGGCGGGCCGGGTGTGCACGGCGGGGTCGTCGGCGTCGATGACAGCTCCGTCGAAACCGTCGAGCCGGTCTCGCAGTTCCGCGGTGGTGAGGGCGACGATCGGTGCGGCGTCGGTCAGCATGAATGCGACCCGGGTGTCCGGCATCGCCGGGTCGATCGGCAGGTAGGCGGCCCCCGTCTTCAGCACCGCCACGATCGCGACGATCGCGGGCGCCGAGCGCTCCATCAGGACGGCGACGCACCGCCCCGGCCGCGCTCCCCGCTCAACGAGCAAGTGCGCCAACCGGTTTGTGGACTCATCGAATTCGCGGTAGGTCATCGAACGGTCCCGGTCGCTCAGCGCCACCGCTTCGGGGGTGCGCGCGACGTGGGCGGCGAACAGTGCCGGGATCGAGGCCCGGGTCAAGGCCGATGCGTGCGGTGGCCGGGTCAACGCCGCCCGGTTGCCGATCGCGTCGAGCCGGGCGTGCTCGTCGGGGCCGAGCACGTCGATCGACGACAGCCGCCGGGCGGGGTCGGTGGTCATGGCCGCCAGCACCCGCTGCAATCGTTCGATCAGACTTTGGATGGTGGCGGTGTCGAACACGTCGGTGCGGAACTCCACGGCCCCGCCGATGCCCTCGGGCCGGCCGTCGGCGCTCCAGCGTTCGGCCAGCGACCACGCGAGATCCGTGCGGGCGGTGCGGGTGTCGACCGGCAGCGCGGTGACGCGCACGTCGCCCAGGCTCACGTCGGTGGGTTCGTCGTTCTGCCAGGCCAGCATGACCTGCACCAGCGGATGGTGCGCGAGGCTGCGGGCCGGGTTGAGCCGTTCGACGAGGACCTCGAACGGCACGTCCTGATGCTCGTAGGCGGCCAGGCTGCGTTGGCGCACCCGCGCCAGTAGTTCGGCAATCGTGGGGTCGCCGCCGAGATCGACGCGCAGCACCAAGGTGTTGACGAAGAAGCCCACCACATCGTCGAGGGCCGGATCGCGCCGCCCGGCGATCGGGAAGCCCACCGCCACATCCGAACTCGCGCTGATCTTGGCCAACAGCACCGCCAGCGCGGCCTGCACCACCATGAAGCTCGTCGCGTTATGCGCGCCCGCCACCGCGCGCACCCGCTGCTGCAACTCCGCGGGCCAGTCGACGGCCACGCTGGCCCCGCGGAAATCGGCCACCAACGGATACGGACGATCGGTGGGCAGTTCCAGCCGTTCCGGCAGGCCGGCCAGCGCCTCCTCCCAGTACGCGAGCTGCGCGGCGATCGGGCTGCCCGGGTCTTCCAGGTCACCGAACTGGGCGCGCTGCCAGAGCGTGTAGTCGACGTACTGCACCGGCAGCGGCGCCCAGCCCGGCGCATCCCCGACCGACCGGCTGGCATAGGCGAGCGCCAGGTCGCGCACCAGCGGAGTCAGCGACCACCCGTCGGCCGCGATGTGGTGCACCACGGCCACCAGCACGTGTTCCTCGTCGCTCACCCGGAAAAGCATTGCCCGCAGCGGGATTTCGGTCGCCAGGTCGAAGGTGTGCCGGGCCGCGTCGCGGATGGCGCCCTCCAGCCGGGCCGGTGACCAGCCGGTGGCGTCGATGGTCTGCCATGTGACGTCGGCCCGATCGGGCGACAGCACCACCTGCTGCGGTATGCCCTCGGTGGCGGCGAACACCGTCCGCAAACTCTCGTGCCGCGCCACCACGTCGGCGAACGCGGCACCCAGCGCACCGGCGTCCAGGCGCCCGGCGAGGCGCAGTGCCGCCGCCATGTTGTACACCGGCGACGGGCCGTGCAGCTGATCGATGAACCACAGCCGCGATTGGGCGAACGACAACGGCACCACCGCCGGCCGCTCGCGACGCTCCACGCCGGCCAGGAGCCCGCCGTTCGCGCTGACGCGCGCCGCCAGCTCGCCGATTGTGGGCGCTTCGAACAGCGTTCGCACGCCGAGGTGCGCGTCGAGACCGGAGTTGATCGCGGCGATCACCCGCATGGCCGACAGCGAATCCCCGCCCAGGTCGAAGAAGGAGTCGTCCGCGCCGACGCGCTCGAGCCCGAGCACCTGGGCGTAGATGCCGGCCAAGATCTCCTCGGTGGGCGTGGCCGGCGCCCGATACCGGCCGCCGGTGTATTCGGGCGCCGGCAGGGCCCCGGTGTCGAGTTTGCCGTTCGGTGTCAGGGGCAATGCCTCGATCGCCACCACCGCGGCCGGCACCAGGTAGGCCGGCAGCCGGTCGGCCAGCCGGGCGCGCAGCTCGACCGGGTCGGCGGTGCCGGTGATGTAGCCGACGAGCCGCTTGTCGCCGGGCGTGTCCTCGCGGGCGATCACCGCGACCCGCCCGACGCCGTCCAATTCGGCGAGCGCGGACTGGATTTCGCCCAGCTCGATGCGGTGGCCGCGGATCTTGACCTGGTGGTCGGCGCGGCCGACGTAGTGCAGCCGCCCGTCCGGCGCCCACCGCACCAGGTCCCCGGTGCGGTACATGCGCGCACCGGCCGCGCCGAACGGACAGGCGACGAACCGCGACGCCGTCAAACCGGGACGGCGCGGATACCCGACGGCGACCCCGTGCCCCGCCACGTACAGCTCACCGACCGCACCGGCGGGCACCGGCCGCAGCCAGTCGTCCAGCACGAACAGCGCCGCCCCGGGCACCGGCGACCCCAGGGGCGGCGCTCCGGCGCCCGCGGTCAGCGGCGCACTGAGCGTCGCGTCCACGGTGGTTTCCGTCGGGCCGTAGGCGTTGATCATCACGCGGCCCGGCGCCCATTGGTCCGCGAGCGCGGCCGGGCAGGGCTCGCCGCCGATGATCAACGCCGAGCGCAGCTTTCGCGGTGACAGAGCGGTCAGCGCCGACGGGGTGTGGCTCAGCACGCTCACCCGCTCGGCGGCCAGCAGGGCGTGCAGCTCGTCCGGTGAGCGTGTCACCGACTCGGGCACCACCACCAGCCGACCGCCGCAGGCCAGCGCGCCCCAGATCTCCTGCACCGAGACGTCGAAGCCGTACGAGTGGCATTGTGACCATACCCCCGCCTCGGGCAGCGTCGCGTGCAGCGATTCCAGCAGCTGGGTGACGTTGCGGTGGGTCACCGCAACACCTTTGGGGACGCCGGTCGTCCCCGAGGTGTAGATGACGTAGGCGATGTTCTCGGGCGCGGGCGCCGGCAACGGCCCGGTGGGCCCGGCGTCGGCCTCGCCGGCGTCGAGGACCGGCAGCTCGAATCCGTCCAGCCGGGCCCGCAGGCCGGCGGCGGCGACCGCGGCGACCGGGGTGGCGTCGCCGAGCATGAACTCGAGGCGCGCCGCGGGCAGCGCGGGGTCGATCGGCAGGTAGGCGGCCCCCGCCTTGAGCGTCGCGAGGATCGCCACGATCGCCTCGGCCGAACGCGGGAACAGCAGCGCCACGCACTCCCCGGGCCCCGCGCCGCGCTCGATCAGCCTGTGCGCCAATCGGTTCGATGCCTCGTCGAGTTCGCGGTAGGTCATCGAACGGCCCTCGAAAGTGACCGCTCCCGCGTCGGGGACGCGGGAGACCTGCGCGGCGAACAGCGCCGGGAGCGATAGGGCGGCGCTCGACTCGGCGGCCAGCACTGCTTGGTTTCCCCACAGTTGCAGCTGGGCGCGCTCCGGCGCGTCGAGCGCATCCAGTGATCGCAACGGCCGATCCGGATCGGCGGGCATGGCCGTCAGGAGCCGGCGCAGGCGGTCGGCCAGGGCGTCGACGGCGGCGGGTTCGAAGACGTCGGTGTCGAATTCGATGCGCAGGCGCAGTTCGTCGCCCGGCACGGCTTGCAGCGACAGCGGGTAGTGGTTGTAGTCGTGGCTGGTGAATTCGGTGGCGGTCAGGTCGTCGGCCGCCGATAGCGCGGCGGCGTCGATCGGATAGTTCTCGTACACCAGCAACGTGTCGAACAGTTGGTCGTGTCCGGTGACGCGGTGGATTTCGTTCAGCGCCAGGTGCTGGTGCTCGACGGTGTCGTTGTGGGCGCGTTGCAGCCGGTCCAGAAATTCGGCGACGGTCGTCGTCGCGGTGGCCTGGGCGCGCACCGGCACGGTGTTGATCAGCAGGCCCACCATGGATTCGGCGCCGGGCAATTCCGCCGGCCGGCCGGACACCGCGGTGCCGAAGGCGACGTCGTGCCGGCCGGTCAGCGACATCAGCAGTTGCGCCCAGGCGGCCTGCAGCACGGTGTTGAGGGTGGTGCGGCAGGAGCGGGCGAGTTCGCCGAGCGCACCGGTGGTTTCGGCGGAGAGCCGGACAGCGGCGGCTCCCCGCGGCCCGAGCTCCGCCCGACCCGCCGGGCCCACCAGGGCGGGGGTGTCGAAACCGTCGAGCGCGTCGCGCCACGCGGCGCGGGCGGCCGGAGCGTCGCGGGCCGCCAGCCAGGTGACGAAGCGGCGGTAGGGCGGCGCAGCCGGTAGCCGCGACCCGTAGTAGCAGGCGAAGATCTCCTGCAGCAGGATCGGTAGTGACCAGCCGTCCATCACGATGTGGTGGACGGTGAGCACGAACCGGAATTCCTGGTCCGCGGTGCGAATCAGCGTGGCCCGCAGGGGTGGCTGGTCGTCGAGGTCTCGCACCGCGGCGCGTTCTGCGGCGGACATCCGCCGGACCTGGTCGTCGATGTCGTCGGCGTCGCCGTCGAGTTCGACGTGGCGGTAGGCGATTTCGGGGGTGACCGGGATGATCTGCACCGGGTCGCCGAAGCCGGAGCAGAATCGGGCGGCGAGGTTGGGGTGGCGGGCGACGGCGTTCTGCACGGCGTGGTGGAGCCGCTGGGGGTCGAGGCCGCCGCGCAGCGTGATGGTCAGCTGCACCGCGTACACGTCGCCGTCGGGTTGCGTCGTCGAATGAAAGAGCAGCCCCTGCTGCAGCGGGGTCAACGGCAGGATATCGGCGACGTCGTATCGCCGCTCGAGTTCGTCGATCTGCTGCTGGTCCAGGCGGGCCGGTGCGATGTCCGACGGCGTCAGCCCGCCGCCGTCGCGGCGCACGTGTGCGCAGATGCCGGCCAGGGCGTCAAACCACAACCGGCTCAACCGGTTTACCTGATCGTGGGTGAGCGCCGAGGACGCCCACGTCCAGCTGGCGTGCAGGTGCGGGCCGTCCTCGGTGTCCATGGTGCCGGCGTTGAGTTCCACCGTGTGCGGCAACGGCAGGGCCGCCGCCGCCGCCGCGGCGCCCAGCGCGTGGCTGTTCGGGCTGAGTTGCCATAGCCCGTCGGACGATTCGGCGGGCGCTCCCCCGAGGCGGCCCAGGTAGTTGAAGCCGATGGCCGGGTCCGGACCGCCCAGGTCCGCTTCGGGATTCAGGTAGCGCAACAGCCCGTAGGTCAGGCCGTCGGGCAGCCCGCGCAACTGCTCCTTGGCGTCCTTGATCACCGCCCCCAGCGCGGCCTCACCCGCGACCACGCGAGCCCAGTCCAGCCCGCCGACGTCGAGGGCCACCGGGTACTTGGCGGTGAACCACCCGACGGTGCGGGACAGGTGCACGTGGGGGGCCAGTTCCTCGTTGCGCCCGTGGCCCTCGACGTCGATGCCGATCGGCCTCGCCGTTCCCAGGAATTCGGTGAATGCCAGCCCGAAGGCGATCAGCAGGATGTCTTGCACCCCGGCGTGAAACGCGGCGGGCACCTCGCCCAGCAGCTGGCGGGTCGTCTCGGCGTCCAGCGCCGCCGACAACTGCCCGGCCGTCTCATAGGTGTCCCACGGCTGGGCGGGCGGCAACGCCGGCGGCGTCTCGGTGATTCGCCGCCACACCTCCGCCAGCTCGGTCACCGCCGGATCCTTCGCGTGCTGGGCCAGTAGCGACGACCAGCGGGCGAACGAGGTGCCGGGGGCGGGCAGCTCGATCGGTTGGCCGCGGTGATGTTGGGCCCAGGCGATGTTGAGGTCCTCGATCAGGGTCCGCCAGGACACACCGTCGACGGCCAGGTGGTGGACGATCAATGCCAATTGGTTTGTCGCGCTTGCCCATACCGCGCACACCAGCACGCCGGCGCCGGGGTTCAGCCGCGCGCGGGCCCGCATCAGCGCCTCCTCCGAGAGCGCGTCGACGGTGCGCAGGCAGGCCCGGGCGTCCACCGAGCCCGCTTCGGGAACGTGTATGTCCCAGCCGCCGGCCCCGTCGTCGTCGACGCAGAGCCGCAGCGTGGGATGGCGGTCCAGCAGCGCCTGCAGCACGACCGCCACGTCAGCCTGGCCCACCCCGGCGGGCGCCGCCAGCACCATGGTCTGGTTGAACTGCTCGATGGGGCCGTCCATGTCGCGCAGCCAACGCATGATCGGGGTGGCCACCACCGGCCCGATCCCCTCGTCGACCACGTCGTCCTCGCCGGTGGCCAGCGTGACGACCCGCGCCAGCCGGGCCACCGACTGCTCGACGAAAACATCGCGGGGCCGGCACATTACGCCGGCCGCGCGAGCCCGGGCCACCACCTGCATCGACAGGATGCTGTCGCCGCCCAAGTCGAAGAACGAGTCGTCCACCCCGACCCGTTGGACGCCCAGCACCTGGGCGTAGATGCCGGCCAAGATCTGCTCGATGGCGTTTTCCGGAGCGCGATATCCGTTGCCGCCCTGGTAGTCCGGTGCCGGCAGGGCGCGGGTGTCGAGCTTGCCGTTGGCCGTCAACGGCAACGCGTCCAGCACCACCACCGCCGACGGCACCATGTAGGACGGCAGCCGCTCGGCGAGCCGCGCCCGGGTCTCGGACGGGTCGGCGGTCCCGGTCACGTAGCCCACCAGCCGCGCGGCGGCAGGGTCGTTCCGGGCGATCACCGCGGCCTGCTCGACGCCGTCCAATTCGGCGAGGGCGGAGCGGATTTCGCCCAGTTCGATGCGGTGGCCGCGGATCTTGACCTGCTCGTCGGCGCGACCGAGGTACTCCAGCTGACCGTCGCGGCCCCAGCGCACCACGTCCCCGGTGCGATACATCCGCGTTCCGTTACCGCCGAACGGGCACGCCACGAACCGCGAGGCCGTCAGCGCCGCCCGGCCCAGGTAGCCCGCGGCGACGCCGCGTCCGGCGATGTACAGCTCGCCGACCACGCCGGGCGGCACCGCGCGCAACCATCGGTCCAGCACGAACAGGGCGGCCCCGGGCACCGGCGACCCGATCGGCACCGGAGCGGAGCCCGCCGTCAGCGGCGCCGTCATGGCCGCGTACATCGTGGTCTCGGTGGGGCCGTATTGATTGACCATCACCCGTCCGGGGGCCCACCGGTCCATGACCTCGACCGGGCACGGCTCGCCGCCGACGACCAGCGCCACCGAGTCCAGCCCGTGCGGCGAGAGCGCCGCCACCGCCGACGGGGTCTGGCTCAGCACGGTGACGCGTTCGGCAATCAGCAAGGCGTGCAGGTCTTCCGGCGAGCCGACGATGTCGTCGGGGACGACGACGAGGCGTCCCCCGCGCAGCAGCGCGCCGAAGATCTCCCAGACCGAGAAGTCGAAGGCCGGCGAGTGGCAGTGGCCCCACACCCGCCCCAGGTCCAGTTGGGCGTCCACCGACCGCAACAGCTGGGTGACGTTGTGGTGCGTGACCGCCACACCCTTGGGCACGCCGGTGGTCCCGGAGGTGTAGATGACGTACGCAATGTCGTCGGGCGACGGGTCCGGCAGCCCGGTGGCGGGCTGCGTGGCCAGGGCGGGGTCGTCGACGTCGATGATGTGCCCGGCGAATGCGCCCAACCGTGGCCGCACCTCGGCGGTGGTCACCGCCGCGATCGGTTCGGCGTCGGTGAGCATGAACTCGATGCGGGCGGTCGGCAGCGCCGGGTCGATCGGCACATACGCGGCCCCGGTCTTGAGGACCGCCAGGATCGCCACGATCGCTTCGGCCGACCGTGGCATCGCCACCGCGACCCGCTGGCCCGGCGCGGCGCCGCAACCAATCAGCCTGTGCGCCAACCGGTTTGTGATCTCGTACACTTCACGGTAGGTCCACGCCCGCTCGCCGCAGGTGATCGCGACTGCCTCGGGGTCCCGTGCCACCTGCGCGGCGAACAAGGCCGGGATGGACGCGCGTGCGGTCGCGGGCCGGGTCAGCACGGCGCGGTTGCCGATGGCGTCGAGGTGGGCGCGCTCGGATTCGTCGAGGACGTCGATCGCGGACAGCGGCCGGGTGGGGTCGGCGGTCATGGCGGCCAGCACGTGTTGCAAGCGCGTGACGAGTGACTCGATGCTGGCCGCATCGAAGACGTCGGTGCGGAACTCCACCGCCCCGGCGATGCCGACGGGCTCTCCGTCCTCGTCCCACCGTTCGGCCAGCGACCACACCAGATCCATGCGGGCGACCTGGGTTTCGAGCGGCAGCGGCGTCGCCCGCACGTCGCCGAGGCTCATGTCGACGGGGTCGTTGTTCTGCCAGGCCAGCATGACCTGGACCAGCGGATGATGCGCCATGTCGCGGGCCGGGTTGAGCCGTTCCACCAGCACCTCGAACGGCACATCCTGGTGTTCGTAGGCCGCCAGGCTGCGCCGGCGCACCCGGCCCAGCAGTTCGGCGACGGTGGGGTCGCCACTGAGGTCGACCCGCAGAACCAGGGTGTTGACGAAGAACCCGACCACCTCATCCAGGGCGGGGTCGCTCCGCCCGGCGATCGGGAACCCCACGGCCACATCGGGACTGGCGCTCAACGCGGACAGCAGCACCGCCAGGGCCGCCTGGACGACCATGAAGCTCGTTGCGTTGTGTGCCCGCGCCAGCTCGGCGACTTGGTGCTGCAGGGCGGCCGGCCAGTGCACGTCCACGCTGGACCCGCGATGGTCGGCCACCAGCGGGTAGGGCCGATCCGTGGGCAGCTCAACGTGTTCCGGCAGCCCGGCCAGGGCGCGCTCCCAATAGTCCAGTTGCGCCGCGATGGGGCTGTCGGGGTCGTCGAGGTCGCCGAATCGGCCCCGTTGCCACAGGGTGTAGTCGACGTATTGCACCGGCAGCGGCGCCCAATCCGGCGCCCGCCCGCCGCGGCGGGCCGCGTAGGCCTCCCCCAGATCGCGCACCAGCGGGGTCACCGACCATCCGTCGGCGGCGATGTGGTGGACGACCGCCACCAACACGTGTTCGTCCTCGCCGGTGTGGAATAGCCAGGCCCGCAACGGGATTTCGGTGGCGAGGTCGAAGGTGTAGCGCGCCGCGTCCTGGGTGGCCTCCGCCAGCCAGGACGAGGGCCACCGCGTCGCGTCGACGACCTGCCAGTGGACGTCGGCCCGTTTGGCGGGCAGCACGACCTGTTGGGGGGCGCCCTCGGGGGCGAGGAAGATCGTCCGCAGGCTTTCGTGTCGGGCCACCACGTCGTCCAGGGCGGCCCCCATCGCGTCGGCATCCAGGCGGCCGGAAAGGCGCAGGGCGACCGCCATGTTGTACATCGGCGAGGGCCCCTGCAGCTGATCGATGAACCACAGGCGGGTCTGGGCGAACGACAACGGAAGCAGCGCCGGGCGCTCGCCGGCCACCAATCGTCCGGCGCGGCCGGCGCCGGCCTCGACCCGGAGCGCCAGCTGCGCGACCGTGGGGGCCTCGAACACGGATCGGACGGTCAGCCCGGCGTCCAGGTCGGCGTTGATCGCGGTGATCAAACGCATCGCCGAGAGGGAGTCGCCGCCGAGGTCGAAGAAGGAATCGTCGACGCCGACCCGTTCGACGCCGAGCACCCGGGCGTAGACGCCCACCAGAGTCTCCTCGACCGCGTTGTCCGGGGCCCGATACCGGCCGGCGTCCCGGTAGTCCGGGGCCGGCAGGGCGGCGGTGTCGAGCTTGCCGTTGACCGTCAACGGCATCGCGTCGAGCACCACCACCGCCGCCGGCACCATGTAGGTGGGGAGCCGCTGACCCAACCGGGCCCGAATGTCGGCGGAGTCAGCGGCTCCGGTCACATAGCCGACGAGACGCCTCTCGTCGGCACGATCTTCGCGGGCGAGCACCGCGGCTTGCTCGATACCCTCCAATTCGGCCAGGGCGGAGCGGATTTCGCCCAACTCGATGCGATAGCCGCGAATCTTGACCTGCTCGTCGGCGCGGCCGACATAGTGCAACTGTCCGTCGCGGTCCCATCGGGCGAGGTCGCCGGTGCGATACATCCGTGCGCCGGCCCCACCGAACGGGCACGCCACAAATCGCGACGCCGTCAGCCCCGCCCGCCCCAGATAGCCCACGCCCACCCCGGCACCGGCGACGTACAACTCCCCCACCACGCCGGCGGGCACCGGGCGCAGGCACCCGTCCAGCACGAAGAGCGCGGCTCCGGCCACCGGCGACCCGATTGCCGGTGGCCCGGACCGCGCCCGCCCCGCTGTCAGAGGTGGGCTGTGCGACACCCACATGGTGGTCTCCGTCGGGCCGTACACGTTGACCATCACCCGGCCGGGCGCCCACCGATCCACCAGCTCACCCGGACACGGTTCGGCGCCCACCACCACCGTGACCGTCTCCAAGCCCCGCGGCGACAGCATCCCCAGCGCCGACGGCGTCTGGGTCAACACGGTGACGCGCTCGCCAATGAGTTTGGCGCGCAACTCTTCCGGCGACCGGGCCTCCGTATCGGGCACCACCACCAGCCGCCCGCCGTGCAGCAGCGCACCCCAGATCTCCCACACCGAGAAATCGAATGCCAGCGAATGGCACTGGCTCCACACCTGATCGGGCCCCAGTTCCACCCCGGCGTCCAGCGCACCGAACAGCTGCGTCACGTTCGCGTGGGTGACCGCCACCCCCTTGGGCCTACCCGTGGTGCCCGACGTGTAGATGACGTGCGCGACGTCGTCGGCCGCCGGCCCCGCCGCCACCGGCGTCGCCGGATGCGGCGCCAGGGCCGGGTCGTCGACCTCGACGATCGGCCCGCCGAATTCTCCTAGCCGCGAACGCAACTCGGCGCTGGTCACCACGGCCCGCATGCCGGCGTCGGCGACCATGAAGCCGATCCGCGCCGCCGGCACCGCCGGGTCCATCGGCACATAGGCCGCCCCCGTTTTCAGCACCCCCAGAATCGCGATCACGGCCTCGGCCGAGCGCTCGAGCAGCAGGCCCACGCGCTGGCCGCGGCCCACACCGCGGCCAACCAGCAGGTGCGCCAGCCGATTCGCGTCCGACTCCACTTGCTCGTAGGTCCACGATCGCCCAGCGCACCTGATCGCCACCGCGTGCGGCGCGCGCTGCACCCACGCGCCGAACAGCGCCGGGACCGACGCCCCCGCGCTCGGCCGGCGCAATGCCGAACGATTGGCGCACTGGTCAAGGCGGGCGTGCTCGTCGTCGTCCAGTACGTCGATCGACGAGAGTCTGCGACCGGGGTCGGCGGCCATGGCGACCAGCACCCGCCGCAACCGTTCGGTGAGCACACGGATGGTGTCCGCGTCGAACAGGTCGGTGCGGAACTCGACGGTGCCGCCGATTCCCGCGGGCCGGCCGTCGCCGCTGCGGCGTTCGAACAAGGAGAACGTCAAATCGGTACGCGCGGTGCGGGTCTGCACCGGAACCGCGGTGATCCGCAGTTCACCCAGGCTCAGCTCGGCGGGATCGTTGCCCTGCCAGGCCAACATCACCTGCGTCAGCGGATGATGCGCCAGGGAACGGGTGGGGTTGAGTCGCTCCACCAGGAACTCGAACGGCACGTCCTGATTTTCGTAGGCCGCCAGGCTGCTCCGGCGGACCCGGGCCAACACGTCGGCAACGCTGGGATCGCCGGCCAAGTCGACCCGCAGCACCAACGTGTTGACGAAGAAGCCCACCAGTTCGTCCAGGGCGGGATCGCGCCGCCCGGCGATCGGAAAGCCCACGGCCACATCGGAAGTCGCGGCGATCTTGCCGAGCAGCACCGCCAGGGCGGCCTGCACCACCATGAAACTGGTGGCGTTGTGCGCCCGCGCCACCGCGCGGATGTGTTGCTGCAACTCGGCCGGCCAGTCGATGTCCACGTTGGCGCCGCGGTAGTCGGCCACCGCCGGGTACGGTCGATCCGTCGGCAGCTCGACCCTTTCGGGCAGGCCCGCCAGCGTGCGCTCCCAATACGCGAGCTGCTCGACGATCGGGCTCTCCGGGTCGTCGAGGTCTCCGAATTGGGCTCGCTGCCAGAGGGTGTAATCCACGTACTGCACCGCCAGCGGAGACCATTGTGGGGCCCGTCCGGCGCAGCGGCCGGCATAGGCGACCCCCAGGTCGTGCACCAGAGGATTCAGCGACCAACCATCCGCAGCAATATGATGGACCACCGCCACCAGCACATGCTCGTCGTCGGAGGCACGGAAAAGCTTGGCCTGCAAGGGTATTTCGGCTGACAGATCAAATGCATAATCGGCTGCGGCATCAACGCCCTCCTTTATCCGTGCCGGCGACCAGCCGGCGGCATCTATTACTTCCCACCCGATATCGACCCCCTCGGCGGGCAACACCACCTGTTGTGGCGTCCCGTCGGACACGGCGAACACCGTGCGCAAACTCTCGTGGCGGCCCACCACGTCGACGAGCGCGGCCCGCAGCGCCTCCACCTGCAGCGGCCCGCGCAGCCGCAACGCTGCTGCCATGTTGTACATCGGCGAGGGCCCCTGCAGCTGATCGATGAACCACAGCCGGGACTGCGCGAACGACAACGGCACCACCGCCGGCCGGTCGGCCGCCGCGACCCGCGAGAGCCGTTCCGCACCCTCGTCGAGGCGCGGAGCCAATTGGGCCACCGTGGGCACCTCGAACAACGCGCGCACCGAAACCCCGGCATCCAGAGCGGCATTCACGGCCGCGATCAGGCGCATCGCCGACAGCGAGTCCCCGCCGAGGTCGAAGAAGGAGTCGTCCACACCGACGCGCTCCACCCCCAGCACCTGGGCGTAGATGCCGGCCAGGATCTCCTCGATGGCGCTCGCCGGCGCCCGGTAGCGGTCGACGTCGGAGTATTCCGGGGCGGGCAGGGCGCGGGTGTCGAGCTTGCCGTTGACCGTCAGCGGCAGCACGTCGAGCACCACCACCGCCGCCGGCACCATGTAGGTGGGGAGCCGCCGACCCAACCGGGCCCGAATCTCGGAAGGGTCGGCGGCTCCGGTCACATAACCGACGAGACGCTTGTCGCCGGCACGATCCTCACGAACGAGCACCGCCGCCTGCTCGACGCCCTCGACGTCGGCCAGCGCAGCACGGATCTCGCCCAACTCGATGCGGTAACCGCGGATCTTGACCTGCTCGTCGGCGCGGCCGATGTACTGCAGCTGCCCGTCGGCGCTCCACCGGACGAGGTCACCGGTGCGATACATCCGCGCGCCGGGCGCACCGAAGGGGCAGGCCACGAATCGTGACGCCGACAGCCCCGGGCGGCCCACATAGCCGGTGGCCAATCCCCCACCGGCGACGTACAACTCGCCGACCACCCCGACCGGCACGGGGCGGAGCCACCCATCGAACACGAAGAAGGCGAGGTTGCCCAACGGCACCCCGATCGGGCTCACGTTGTTGTCGACGTCGCCGCGAAGGATCTCGCGAAACGAGGCGTGCACCGTGGTCTCGGTGATGCCGTACATGTTGATCATCCGCGGCAGGCCGGGATGGTGATGCAGCCACGTCGACAGCCGGCGCGGCTCCAACGCCTCCCCGCCGAACACCACCGTCTGCAACTTCAGCTGCTCACCCAGCTCCGGGGCCAACGCGTCGGCACTCTGCAGCGCATAGAACGCCGACGGCGTCTGGCTGAGCACGCTGACCTGCTCGCGAACCAGCAAGGCGCGCAAGTCATCTGGTGATCGCACGACATCGTCGGGCACGACGACCAGGCGACCTCCGTGCAGGAGAGCGCCGAAGACCTCCCACACCGAGAAGTCGAAAGCCAGGGAATGGCACTGGGTCCAGACCTGCCCGACGTCGAGTTGAGCGTCGATGGACTCCAGCAGCTGGGTGACGTTGCTGTGGGTGACCGCCACCCCCTTGGGAACGCCGGTGGACCCCGAGGTGTAGATGATGTAGGCGATGCTGTCCGCCGACGGCACCGGCAGGCCCGTGGCGGGCTGGCCGGCGACGGCGGGGTCGTCGATGTCGATGATCTGCCCGGCGAAGCCACCCAACTGCGGCCGCACCTCGGCGGTGGTCACCGCCGCGATCGGCGCGGCGTCACCGAGCACGAACTGCACCCGCGCCGCCGGCACGCTCGGGTCGATCGGCACGTAGGCGGCGCCCGTCTTGAGCACCGCCAGGATCGCCACGATCGCCTCGGCCGACCGCGGCACCGCGACCGCGACCCGCTGGCCCGGGCCCGCGCCCCGCTCAACGAGCAAGTGCGCCAACCGATTTGTGGCCTCGTACAGGTGGCGGTAGGTGAACGACCGCCCGCCGCAGGTGATCGCCACCGCCCCCGGGCCGCGGGCCACCTGCGCGGCGAACAACGCCGGGATCGACACCAGGGCGGCCATGGACGGCATGGTCAACACCGCGCGGTTGCCGATGTCGTCGAGCCGTTCGCGCTCGGCGGCGTCGAGCAGGTCGATCGCCGACAGCGGGCGGTCGGGGTCGGCGGTCATGGCCGCGAGCATCCGGCGCAGCCGCTCGATCAGCGTCTCGATGCTGTCCGCGTCGAATACGTCGGTGCGGAACTCCACCATGCCGCCGATGCCGGCGGGCGCGCCCTCCTCGTCCCACCGTTCGGCCAGGGAGAACACCAGGTCCATGCGGGCGACCTGGGTGTCGACCGGCAGCGGGGTGACCCGAACGTCGCCCAGCTCCAGCCCGGCGGCGGGGCCGTCGTGCTGCCAGGGCAGGTTCTGCCAGGCCAACACCACCTGGACGAGCGGATGATGCGCCAGGTCGCGGGTGGGATGGAGCCGGTCCACCAGGACTTCGAAGGGTACGTCCTGGTGTTCGTAGGCCGCCAGGCTGCGCTGGCGCACCCGGGCCACCAGCTCGGCGACGCTGGGGTCGCCGCTCAGGTCGACCCGCAAAATCAGGGTGTTGACGAAAAAGCCGACGACATCGTCGAGCGCCGGATCGCCGCGGCCGGCGATCGGGAAGCCCACCGCCACATCGGAACTCGCGCTGACCTTCGACAGCAGCACGGCCAGGGCCGCCTGCACGACCATGAAGGTGGTCGCGTTGTGGGCCCGCGCCACCTGCGCGACCCGCTGCTGCAGTTCGGCCGGCCACTCGACGTCGATGCGCGCGCCGCGGTGGTCGGCGACCGGCGGGTAGGGGCGATCGGTCGGCAGTTCGAGGCGTTCGGGCATCCCGGCCAGCGCGTCCTGCCAGTACCTCAGCTGCGCGGCGATGGGGCTGCCCGGATCGTCGAGGTCACCGAATTGGGCGCGTTGCCATAGCGTGTAGTCGACGTATTGCACCGGCAGCGGCGCCCAATCCGGGGCCTGCCCGCGGGACCTGCGCACGTAGGCCGCGCCGAGGTCGCGCACCAGCGGGGTCAGCGACCATCCGTCCGCGGCGATGTGGTGGGCCACCGCCACCAACACGTGGTCGTCCTCGGCGAGCCGGAAAAGCTTTGCCCGCAAAGGGATTTCGTTGGAAAGGTCGAATCGGTGGCACGCCTCGGTCTCGATGGCCTGGCTCAGCCGGCCGACCGGCCATCCGCCGGCGTCGATGACCTGCCAGCCGACCCGGGCGCGCTCGACCGGGACCACCACCTGCCGGGGCGTCCCCTCGGACGCGACGAACACCGTGCGCAAGCTTTCATGGCGTGCCACCACGTCGCCCAGCGCGGTGCCCATGGCGTCGGGGTCCAGCGGCCCGCGCAGCCGCAGGGCGACGGACATGTTGTGCACCGGCGACGGACCGTGCAGCTGGTCGAGGAACCACAGGCGGGATTGCGCGAACGACAGCGGCACCACGGCCGGCCGCTCGGCCGCGACGACCCGCGCGAGCGTGCTTCCCCCGCCGCACACCCGCGGCGCCAGCTCGGCGACCGTGGGCGACTCGAACAAGGTCCGCACCCCGAGGTGGGCGTCGAGGCCGGTGTTGACCGCGGAGACCAGCCGCATCGCGGACAGCGAGTCGCCGCCGAGGTGGAAGAAGGAGTCGTCGATCCCGACGCGTTCGACGCCGAGGACCCGGGCGAAGATGCCGGCCAGGATTTCCTCGATGGCGCTTTCCGGGGCGCGGTATCCGTTGCCGCCCTGGTAGTCCGGGGCGGGCAGGGCGCGGGTGTCGAGCTTGCCGTTGACCGTCATCGGCAGCGCGTCGAGCGCCACGACCGCCGACGGGACCATGTACGTGGGGAGCCGCCGACCCAACCGGGCCCGAATATCGGTCGGGTCAGCGGCTCCTGTCACATAGCCGACGAGACGCTTCTCGCCGGCACGATCTTCACGGACGAGCACCGCCGCGTGTTCAACGCCCTCCACCTCGAGCAGCGCGGCGCGGATCTCGCCCAATTCGATGCGGTACCCACGCACCTTAACCTGTTCATCGGCGCGGCCCAGATACTGCAGCTGCCCCTCCCCGGATCCGGAGCGGCCCCAGCAGACCAGGTCGCCGGTGCGGTACATGCGGGTGCCGGGTTCGCCGAACGGGCAGGCCATGAACCGCGACGCGGTCAGCCCGGGACGCCGCCAATAGCCGACACCGACACCTTCGCCGGCCAGGTACAGCTCCCCGACCACCCCGGCGGGCACCGGGCGCAACCACTCGTCGAGCACGAAGAACGCCGCCCAGCTCACCGGGGAGCCGATCGGCGGGAAGCCCGACCCCGCCGTCAAGGGCGCGCTCTTGCACGCCCACATCGTGGTCTCGGTCGGGCCGTACACGTTGACCATCACCCGACCCGGCGCCCAGCGGTCCACCAGCTCCGGCGGGCAGGGCTCGGCGCCGATCACCAACGCCGTGGAGTCCAGGCCGTCGGTGGGCAGCAGCCCCACCGCCGAGGGGGTCTGGGTCAACACCGTGACGCCCTCGCGCACCAGCAGGGCGTGGAACTCCTCGGGTGAGCGGGCCACCGCATCCGGCACGACGACCAGGCGCCCGCCATGCAGCAGCGCGCCCCAGATCTCCCACACCGAGAAGTCGAACGCATAGGAGTGGAATTGGGTCCACACCTGCTCGGCCGACAAGGCGAAACCGAGCCGCAGGTCGTCGAACAACTGCGCGACGTTGTGTTGAGTCACCGCAACGCCTTTGGGCACACCGGTGGTGCCCGAGGTGTAGATCAAATGGGCCAAATCCGTCGGATCCGGCGCCCGCAAAGCGGTGCACGGCGCGCCCGCCACGGCCGGGTCGGCCACGTCGACGACGATCAGGTCGAAGCCGTCGAACCTGTCGGCCAGGTCGGCGGTGGTGACCGCGGCCACCGGGGCGGCGTCGGTGAGCATGAACTCCACCCGGGCCGCCGGCAGGGCGGGATCGATCGGCAGATACGCCGCGCCGGACTTGAGCACCGCCAGGATCGCCACGATCGCCTCGGCCGACCGCGAAAACAGCAGCGCCACAAACGCACCCGGGCCGGCGCCGCGGTCGACCAGCACGTGCGCCAGCCGGTTGGCGGCCTCGTCGAGCTCGCGGTAGGTCATGGACCGGTCTTCGAACGTCAGCGCCACCGCATCCGGGGTGCGCGCCGCCTGCGCGGCGAGCAGCTCGACCACGGTCACGGGCGCCGCCGGCCGGCGCAACGCGGACGCGTTGCCCCATTCGTCGAGCCGAGCGCGCTCGTCGGCGTCGACGGCGTCGAGGGACAGCAGCCGCCGGGTCGGATCGGCCGTCATCGCGACCAAGAGCTGTTCGAGTCGGTCCGCCAGGCCGGCGGCGTCGAGGTGGGCCCACGGTTCCCACGCGCCCGCCGTGCTGAGGAAGAGGTCGTCGCCGTCGCCGGAGAAGATCAGCCCGAAGCCGTCCGCCTGACCGGAGTTCGTGTACGACGCCGAGGCCATGACGCCGCCGAAGGGCAGCGTGAACGCCGACGGGATGAAGTTGACGCTGACCCGTTCGGGCGGTTGCGTCAGGCCGCGGACCTTGCGCTCCAGCGCGTGCACCGGAAAGCGCTGGTGCTGGATCGCTTCGTCGATTCGCGTCTCGACGTGTTTGCAGAAGGCGGCGACGGTGGACTGCGGCGAGGCGCTCAACACCAGCGGCACCACGCCGGCGACCATCCCGGGCAGCGTCTTCTGCTCCGGACGTACGCGCCGGCTGACGGGGAAATCGAGCACCACGTCCGAGCCGTCGGCGGACCACCCGCGCACCAGCAGCGCGCAGGCCGCGGTGATGACCGATGTCTGGGACACCGCCCACGCCTCGCAGAACCGATTGACGCGGCGCAGCACCGCGGGGTCCAGGGCCGTCGGGGCGGACGGCCACGGGTCGCGCTCCGTGGCGCCGTCGGGCGGCCGATGGTGGCCCTGGCCGGCGGGGGGCAGGTTCGCCGTCCAATACGCCTCGTCGTCCCGGTAATCACCGGAGCGCTCGTACTGCGATTCGCAGTCGATCAGCTCCTGCAAGGAGCCGAAGACGGCCGTGGGAATGGGTCCGGCGGACACGATCGCGGAGTAGATCGAGGCGATGCGGTGACCGACCAGCGCGACGCCGGTCCCATCGATGACGATGTGGTGGCAGCAGGCGAACAAGAAGAACTCGTCGCGCCGGGTCGCAAATAGGACGAACCGGAACAGCGGCCCGGTGAGCGGCATGGGCGTGCGCTGGATCGCCAGCGCCCGCCGGCGCGCTTCCCGCACGGGATCGGGCGCGTCGGTCAGGTCGTCAAAGGCCAGCTCGACGTCGGGGTAATCGATCGCCCGCTGGAAGACCTGGCCGTCCACCTCGAAGAAGGCCGCCCTGGCCGGCTCGGCCTCCCGCACCGCCTGCCGGATCGCCCACTGCAGGGCATCGCGCTGGACCACGCCGTCGATCCGTACGAACAGACCGAGCTGCCACTCGGTGTTGGAGTGACCTGTCTCGCGCGCCAGCCAGATGTCCAGCTGTCCGCGCGTCAGCGGAAGTGCTTGACGATCAAGCTGCATCCCACGCCCCAACCACAGGGTCTTCCTTTCAACCCCCCGGTTGTCTGATACCGCTCGCGCAGAAGCCCGGTCCGCTTCCGTTCGATGTAGCCCCGGCGTCGCAGTTCGTCGTTGACCGAGACGACCAGGCTGGCGGGTGTCGCTATCGAACGGCCGACGCTCACCGACTCCGGAAATCTCGTCTTCAACACGAGTGCAACAGTTGGGAAGGCTAGTAGACGCGAACCCCGGTAGTCCAGGGTTATCCAAACTTAATGTCCTGTGAATTACCCAAAACCGTAGACTGCACCTGCTAATCCCGTACTTCAGATACCTGAGGTACTGATCGTGGATAGTGTAGCTACATACAGTATTGATTGGATCAGGGGGTTTGACGGTTTCGCCGACGCCTTTCGCGGAGGTGACCGTTATTGCCGCGTGATTGGCGGCGGGCGCTGGTCGGGCGTCACTCAATCACAAACGGGAATTGCCCATGCAGCAGCGCGGCGCGGTCCGTAGGGGCCACGCCGCGCTGAAGTTCCGCGATCGGTTAGAGCAGGCCGAGCAGTTGCAGGTCGGTGACGTACTTGACGATCACCGGCGCGCTGACGTGCGGGATGTCGTTGTCCGGACCGACTTTCGCTTCCTGCACGGCGGCGCGGAACCGGTCGGTCGGCGCGAACGCGCCGCGGGCCGGCTCGGCGGGCTGCAGGTTCTTCGGATCGCGCAGCAGCAACAGGAGCATCTGCAGGACCGAGTTCTGGCGCTGCCGTTCCGGCAGGCCGCGCAGGCCGGTCTCGAAGCGCTGCAGCCACTCCCCGAAGTCGCCGACGCGCTCGATCGGGTAGCCGGCCTCGATCAGCCAGTCGACGTATTCGTCGAGCCCGATGCCGTCGTCGTGCGGGTTCATCACGTGATAGGTCTCGAACCCCTCCATCACCTGGGCGCCCAGCTTGGCGATCGCCTCGGCGACGAACTCGACGGGCAGGCCGTCGAAGTGCGCGCTCTGCCGGTTGCCCTCGGCGTCGAGCTGATAGAACGACTTGGGCGCGCAGCCGGTGGCCACGACGCTCAGGATCATCCGGGTGAAGATGTCCGCCACGTTGAGCTGGCCCGCGTAGCTGGTGTCGGCCAGGATCATGTCGGAGCGGAACACCGAGACCGGCAGGCCGCACAGGTCGTGGGCCTCGCGCAGCAGCACCTCGCCCGCCCACTTGCTGTTGCCGTAGCCGTTGGCGTAGCTGCCGTCGACGACGCGGGTGGCGCTGATGACCCGGATGTCGGCGTCCTCGGTGAACGCCGACGGCTCGATCTGGCGCCCCACGTCCGACGTCGACACGTAGGCGTACGGCTTCATCTTCGTGGTGAGCGCCAAGCGGATCAGCTCGGCGGTGCCGCCGACGTTGGGCGTGAACAGCTCGTTGTAGGGCAGCACCCCGTTGACGACGGCCGCGGAGTCCACGATGAGGTCGACGGTGTCGGCCAGCTGCCGCCAGGTCTGGTCGTCCAGGCCCAGGTTGGCCTGGCCCTTGTCGCCGGCGACCACCTGCAGGTGATCTTCGGCCAGTTCCCGGAAGTGCCGCAGCAGCTCGGGGTCGCCGCTGTCGAAGGTCTTCTCCAGCCGGCGCCAGGCGTCCTCGTCGGAGCGGGCCCGCACCAGGCAGATCAGCTTGCCCTCGACCTGTTCCAGCTGCTCGAGCCATTCCAGCACCAGGTATCGACCCAGGAATCCGGTCGCGCCGGTCAGCAGGACCGTCCGGACCTCGGAGCTGGGAGCGCGCAGCGACGGCACGGCCGCCAGCGTCGTCGCGTCGATGAACTTGTCCAGCGTGAGGTCGCGGGCGTACACCTCGGTGGCGTCGGCGCCGTGCACCGCCGCGAAGCCGGGCCCCGCGGCGTTCTCGGTGTCGGCGCCGCTGGCGATCCGCTGACTCAGAGCCCGGATGGACTGCGAGTCGAACAGGGTGCGCACCGACAAAGCGCCGTCCAGGGCGGTGTTGATCTCGGCGATCACCCGCATCGCCGACAGCGAGTCGCCGCCGAGCTCGAAGAAGGAGTCGTCGACCGAGACCCGCTCCATCCCGAGGACCCGGGCGAAGATGCCGGCGATGGTCTCCTCGGTCGGGTTGGACGGGGCGACGTATTCGCCGCCGCGCTTCTGGTACTCCGGCGCGGGCAGGGCGCGCTTGTCGAGCTTGCCGTTGACCGTCAGCGGCAGCGCGTCGAGCACCACCACCGCGGCCGGCACCATGTAGGCCGGCAGCCGGTCGGCCAGCTGGATGCGGATGCCGACCGGGTCGGCGGTGCCGGTGATGTAACCGACCAGCCGCTTGTCGCCGGGACGGTCCTCGCGGGCGATCACCGCCGCCTGCTCGACCCCGTCCAGCCCGGCCAGCGCCGCCTGCACTTCGCCGAGTTCGATGCGGTAGCCGCGGATCTTGACCTGCTCGTCGGCGCGGCCGAGGTACTCGAGCTGACCGTCGTGGCTCCACCGGACCAGGTCGCCGGTGCGGTACATCCGCGCGCCCGGGCCGCCGAACGGGCAGGCGACGAACCGCGACGCCGTCAGACCGGACCGTCGCGAATATCCCGTCGCCACACCGTGGCCGGCGATGTACAGCTCGCCCACGACACCCTCGGGCGCCGGGCGCAGCCACCGGTCGAGCACGAACAACGCGGCCCGCGGCACCGGTGAACCGATCGGCGCCGACGCTGCCCCGGCCTGCAGCGGCGCGCTCATCGCCGCGTAGACGGTGGCCTCGGTCGGGCCGTAGGCGTTGATCATCACGCGCCCCGGCGCCCACCGGTCGACGACCTCGACCGGGCAGGCCTCGCCGGCCACCACCAGCGCCGTCGAGTCCAGGCCCTCCGGCGAGAGCATGCCCACCGCCGACGGGGTCTGGCTCAGCACGGTGACGCCTTCGGAGACCAGCAGCGCGTGCAGCTCATCCGGGGAGGCCGCGTCCGATTCGGGCACCACGACCAGGCGGCCACCGTGCAGCAGCGCGCCCCAGATCTCGTGCACCGACACGTCGAAGACCAGGGAGTGCCACTGCGCCCAAACCCCCGCCTCCGGCAGGTCGGCGTGCAGGGACTCCACCAGCTGGGTGACGTTGTCGTGGGTGACGGCCACGCCCTTGGGGACGCCGGTGGTGCCCGACGTGTAGATGAGGTAGGCGATGTTGTCCGACGACGGCATCGGCAGCGGGTCGCTGGGCTGGGCGTCCAGCGCCGGGTCGTCGACGTCGATGACCGTCGGGCGGCAGCCCTCCAGCCGCGACCGCAGGCCCGTCGTGGTGACCACGGCGACCGGCTCGGCGTCGCCGAGCAGGAACTCGATCCGGGCGGTCGGCAGCGCCGGGTCGATCGGCAGATACGCCGCGCCCGTCTTGAGGACGGCGAGGATCGAGACGATCGCGTCGGCCGAGCGGGAGAACAGCAGCGCGACCCGCTCGCCCGGGCCCGCGCCCTCCTCGATCAGCAAGTGCGCCAACCGGTTTGCGGCCTCGTCGAGTTCCCGATAGGTCATCGAGCGGCCATCGAAACTGAGCGCCGCCGCGTCGGGGGTGCGGGCCACCTGCGCGGCGAACAACCCCGGGATCGACGTGCCGGTCGCCGGCTGGCTCAGCACCGACCGGTTGCCCCAGGAGTCGAGCAGCTCGTGCTCGGCCTCGTCGACGACGTCGAGCGCCATCAGCCGTCGGGTGGGGTCGACGGTCATCTCGGAGAGCACGCGCTGGAACCGCTCGGTCATCTTCTCGATGCCGGCGGCGTCGAACACGTCGGTGTCGTATTCGACGCGCAGGCCCAGTTCGCGGCCCGGGAGCGCCATCACCGACAGCGGGTAGTGGTTGTACTCGCGGTTGGTGACATCGGTGATGGCCAACTCGTGGAAGCCCAACGGCACGCTGGTGTCGATCGGGTAGTTCTCGTACAGGAACAGGGTGTCGAACAGGGCGTCGTGGCCGGTCACGCGGTGAATCTCGCTCAGCGCCAGGTGCTCGTGTTCGAGGGTGTCGTTGTGGTGCTGCTGCAGCTGGTCCAGCACGTCGGCGACGGTGGTCTCCGCGTCGATGTTGGCGCGCACCGGGACGGTGTTGATCAGCAGGCCCACCATCGATTCGGCGCCGGCCAGGTCGGCGGGCCGACCGGAGACGGCGGTGCCGAACGCCACGTCGTGGTGGCCGGTGAGCCGCATCAGCAGCTGCGCCCACCCGGCCTGCAGCACGGTGTTGACGGTCGTGTGGCACGAGCGGGCCAGCTCGCCCAGGGCGCGCGTGGTTTCCGCGGAGAGCCGGTAGGACTCCACGGCCCGCCGGCCGAGCCGCATCCGGCCGGCCGGGCCCACCAGGGTGGGGGCCTCGAACCCGTCAAGCACCTCGCGCCACGCCGCCTGCGCGGCGGCGCGGTCCTGGCCGGCCAGCCAGGTCAGGTAGCTGCGGTAGGTCGCGGGCGCGGGCAGCTGGTCGCCGTAGTAGTTGGCCAGGATCTCGCGCAGCAGGATGGGCAGCGACCAGCCGTCCATCACGATGTGGTGGTTGGTGAGCACGAACCGGTACCGGTTGTCCGCGGTGCGGATCAGCGCGGCCCGGAACGCCGGCCGGTTGGCCAGGTCGCTCACCGCGGCGCGCTCGGCGGCGCACAGCTCCTCGACCCGTTGTTCGGGGTCGGGGTCTTCGGGGCCGAGCTGGATGTAGCGCCACGCCATGACCGGGTCGGCCGGGATCACCTGGACGGGTTCGCCGAATTGCGGGCAGAACCGGGCCGCCAGGTTGGGGTGGCGGTTCACCACGGTGTGCACCGCCTCGTGCAGCCGGTGCGAGTCCAGGGCGCCGGTCACGGTGATGCCCAGCTGCACCGCGTAGACGTCGTCGCCGGGGTCTTGGGCGAAGCTGGCGTGGAAGAGCAGGCCTTGCTGCAGCGGGGTCAGCGGCAGGATGTCGGCGACCTGGTGCTGCTTGCTCAGCTCGTCGATCTGTCGCTGGTTCAGGCGGGCCGGCGCGATGTCGGACGGGGTCAGCCCGCCGCCGCCGGCTTGCACGTGGGCGCAGATGCCGGCCAGGGCCTCGAACCACAGCCGGCTGAGCCGGCTGATCTGCTCGCGGTCCATCGCCGAGGCCGCCCACGTCCAGTTGGCGTGCAGGTGCGGGCCCTCTTCGGTGTCCATGGTGCCGGCGTTGAGGTCGACGGTGTGCATGAGCGGCATGGCCACCGCGGCGGCCGCGCCGCTCAGCGACAGGCTGTCGGGGCTCAACCGCCACAACTCGCCGGGCAGGTCGGCGGCCGCGCCGAGCCGACCCAGGTAGTTGAAGCCGATCACCGGGTCGGATCCACCCAGATCGACGTCGGGGTTCAGGTAGCGCAGCAGGCCGTAGGTCAGCCCGTCGGGCAGGGCGCGCAGCTGCTCCTTGGTGGCCTTGACGGCGGCGCCCAGCGCGTCGTCACCGCCCACCACGCTGGCCCAGTCCAGCCCGTCGATGGTCAGGGCCACCGGGTACTTGGTGGTGAACCACCCCACGGTGCGCGACAGGTCGACGTGCGGTCCCAGCTCTTCCTGGCGGCCGTGACCCTCGACGTCGATGCCGATCGGCGCGCTAGCGGCCTTGGAACCGAGGAATTCCGTCCAGGCCATCCCGAACGCGATCAGCAAAATGTCTTGCACCCCGGCGTGGAACGCCGCCGGCACCTCACCCAGCAGCAGCCGGGTGGTCTCGACGTCCAGCGACACCGACAGCTGCTCGGCCGTCTGGTAGGTGTCCTCCTCGGGTCGCACCGCCGGCAGCAGGGCCGGGGTGGACACCACCTCGCGCCAGGCGTCGGCCTGCTCGACGACCGCCGGGCTCTGCGCGTGCTCGGCCAGCAGCGACGACCACCGGGCGAACGAGGTCCCGCCGACCGGCAGGGCCACCGGCTGACCGCTGTGGTGCTGCGCCCAGGCGATGTTGAGGTCCTCGATCAGGGTCCGCCACGACACACCGTCGACGGCCACGTGGTGGATGATCAACGCCAATTGGCTTGTCTCGCTTGCCCATACGGCGCTCACCATCGCGCCGGCGCCCGGGTTCAGCCGCGACCGCGCCTCGACGAGCGTGGCGTCGGTCAGGGTGTCGACGGTCTGCAGGCAGTCGCCGGCCTGCACCGTGCCCGGGTCGGGCGCGTGCAACTTCCAGCCGCCCTCGCCGTCGTCTTCGACGCGCAGCCGCAGCATCGGGTGGCGGTCCAGCAGGGCCTGCAGCACGACGACGACCTCGTCGGCAGTGACGCCCGCGGGGGCCGCCAGCACCATGGTCTGGTTGAAGTCGTCGATCGGGCCGTCAACGGTCTGCAGCCAGCGCATGATCGGGGTGGCCACGACGGGGCCGATCCCCTCGTCGACCACGTCCTCCTCGTCGTCGCGGTCGGTGGCCACGCGGGCCAGCCGGGCCACGGTCTGCTCGACGAACACGTCGCGGGGGCGGCACACCACGCCGGCGGCGCGGGCGCGGGCCACGACCTGCATGGACAGGATGCTGTCGCCGCCCAGGTCGAAGAACGAGTCGTCCACGCCGACGCGCTCCACACCCAGCACCTGGGCGTAGATGCCGGCCAGGATCTCCTCGGTGTGGTTGGACGGGGCGCGGTACTCACCGGCGCGCTTGTGGTACTCCGGCGCGGGCAGGGCGCGCTTGTCGAGCTTGCCGTTGACCGTCAGCGGCAGCGCCTCGAGCACCACCACGGCGGCGGGGACCATG
This sequence comes from Mycobacterium paraintracellulare, assembly GCF_000276825.1. Classification (NCBI taxonomy): domain Bacteria; kingdom Bacillati; phylum Actinomycetota; class Actinomycetes; order Mycobacteriales; family Mycobacteriaceae; genus Mycobacterium; species Mycobacterium paraintracellulare. The sequence goes on from NC_016948.1 coordinate 3,380,374, forward strand.
TAGGCGGGCAACCGCTTGCCGAGCTGGGTGCGCAGCTCCGCCGGGTCGGCGGTGCCGGTGATGTAGCCGACGAGGCGCTTGTCGCCGGGGCGGTCCTCGCGGGCGATGACCGCGGCCTGGTCCACGCCGTCGAGCGCGGCGAGGGCCGACTGGATCTCGCCGAGTTCGATCCGGTAGCCGCGGATCTTGACCTGCTCGTCGGCGCGGCCCAGGTATTGCAGCTGCCCGTCGGTGCCCCAGCGCACCAGGTCGCCGGTGCGGTACATCCGCGCGCCCGGGCCGCCGAAGGGGCAGGCCACGAACCGCGATGCCGTCAGGCCGGACCGTCGCGCGTACCCGGTGGCCACGCCGCGGCCGGCCACGTAGAGCTCACCGACCACGCCCTCGGGCGCGGGCCGCAACCACTTGTCCAAGACGAACAGCGCCGCGCCGGGCACCGGCGAGCCGATCGGCGGCGCGCCCGAGTCCCCCGTCAGCGGCGCGCTCATCGCGGCGTAGACGGTGGCCTCGGTCGGGCCGTAGGCGTTGATCATCACGCGTCCGGGCGCCCACCGGTCGACGACCTCGGCGGGGCAGGCCTCGCCGGCCACCACCAGCGCCGTGGACTCCAGGCCCTCGGGCGAGAGCATCCCCACCGCGGACGGGGTCTGGCTCAGCACGTTGACCTTCTCGGCGACAAGTAGGTCGTGCAGGTCGTCGGGCGAGCCCGCGACCGATTCGGGGACCACGACCAGGCGCCCACCGTGCAGCAGCGCACCCCAGATCTCCCACACGGAGACGTCGAACACCAGGGAGTGCCACTGCGACCACACCTGGCCCGCGCCGGACGGGAGCTTGGCGTGCAGGGTCTTCAGGAATTCGGTCACGTTGCGGTGCGTGACCGCGACACCCTTGGGGACGCCGGTGGTGCCCGAGGTGTAGATCATGTAGGCGATGTCGTCGGGTGCCGGCCCGGGCAGCGCGCTGCTGGGCTGGCTGTCGGCGGCGGCCTCGTCGACGTCGATGACGGGCAGGTCGAAGCCGTCCAGCCGGGTGCGCAGGCTGGCGGTGGTGACCGCGGCGATCGGGGTGGCGTCGCCGAGCATGAACTCCATGCGGGCGGCGGGCAGGGCGGGGTCGATCGGCAGGTAGGCCGCCCCGGTCTTCAAGACCGCGAGGATCGAGATGATGGCTTCGGCCGAGCGGGAGAACAGCAGCGCCACGCACTCGCCCGGGGCGGCGCCCTGCTCGGCCAGTAGGTGCGCCAGCCGGTTGGCGGCCTCGTCGAGCTCCAGGTACGTCATCGAGCGACCCTCGAAACTGAGCGCCGCCGCCTGGGGGGCGCGCGCCACCTGGGCCGCGAACATTTCGGGAATGGACGTGGGCGCCTTGACCGGCTTGGTCAATATCGCCCGGTTGCCCCACTCGTCGAGTCGGTCGTGCTCGCCGCCATCCAGTAGATCAATCGACAACAATCGCCGTCCCGCACCGACGGTCATGACTGCTCCTCCAAGTCCACGGTCATGGCTTCCAGCACCCGCTTGAAACGCTCGACCAGCTTCTCGATCCTCGCCTCGCCGAACACGTCGGTATCGAACTCGACGCGGAGGCCAATTTCGTGGCCCGGCACGGCTTGAACCGAAAGCGGGTAATGGTTGTATTCCCGATTCGTGAATCCCCTAATAGTTAACTCGTCCACGGCCGATAGCGCGGCGGTATCGATGGGATAGTTCTCGTACACGAACATTGTGTCGAAAATTTGATCGTGTCCCGTTACACGATGAATTTCGTTCAGCGCCAGGTGCTGGTGGTCCAGGGTCCTGGTGTAGGCCTGTTGTAGCTGGTCAAGTAGGTCGGCGATGGTGGTTTCGGCGCCGATCGTCGCCCGCACCGGCACGGTGTTGATCAGCAGGCCCACCATGGACTCCGAACCGGCCAAATCGGTGGGCCGGCCCGAAACCGCTGTGCCGAAGACCACATCGTGCTGGCCGGTCAGCCACATCAGCAGCTGCGCCCAGGCCGCCTGCAGCACGGTGCTGACGGTGGTGCGGCACGAGCGGGCCAATTCGCCGAGCAGGCGGCTGGTCTCCGCGGACACGTGGAATTCGGCGACGCCGCGCGGACCGAGTCCCATCCGGCCCGACGGGCCCACCAGCGTGGGGGTGTCGAATCCGGCGAGCACCTCGCGCCACGCCGCCTGGGCGGCGGCGCGGTCCTGCTCGGACAGCCAGGTGATGAAGCTGCGGTAGGGCACCGGCGCGGGCAGCCGCACCCCGAAGTAGCTGGCGAAGATCTCCTGCAGCAGGACGGGCTTGGACCAGCCGTCGAGCACGATGTGGTGGTTGGTGAGCACGAAGCGGTAGGTGTCGTCCCCGGTGCGGATCAGCGTGCCCCGGAACGGCGGCTTGCCCGCCAGGTCGCAGACGGCGACACGTTCGGCGGCCGACAGCTCCTCGATCCGGCTGTCTTGGTCGCCGCCGGCGTCCAGCTCGACGTACTGCCAGGCCAGTTCCGGATCGGCGGACAAGACCTGCACCGGTTCGCCGAAGTCCTCGCTGAAGTGGGCCACCACGTTGGGGTGGCGGGTGACGACGGTCTGCACGGCGTCGCGCAGCCGCTCCGGGTCGATGGCGCCGCTGACCGAGATGTCGAGCTGCACGGCGTAGAGGTCCTCGGAGCCTTGGGCGCCCTGCGCCGTGCCGGTGTGGAACAGCAGCCCCTGCTGCAGCGGGGTCAGCGGCAGCACGTCGGCGACGCGGTGCTGCTGCTGCAGTTCGTCGATGTCCCGCTGGGTCAGCCGGGCGGGCGCGATGTCGGACGGGGTCAACCCGCCGCCGCCGTCGCGGACGTGCGCGCAGATGCCGGCCAGCGCGTCGAACCACAACTCGCTGAGCTTGCCGATCTGCTTTTCGTCCAGCGCCGAGCGCGCCCACGTCCAGTTGGCCTGCAGGTGGGGGCCGTCCGCGGTGTCCATGGTGCCGGCGTTGAGCTCCACCGTGTGCGGCAGCGGCAAGGCCACCGCCCCGGCCGCACCGGCCAACGCGAAGCTGTCCTCGCTGAGCTGCCACAGGTCGGGCGACAGGTCGGCGGCCCCGCCACCGAGCCGGCCCAGGTAGTTGAAGCTGATGGCGGGATCCGAATCACCAAGGTCCACATCGGGATTCAGGTAACGCAGCAACCCATAGGTGAGGCCGTCGGGCAGGCCGCGCAGCTGTTCCTTGGCGTCCTTGATCACCGGGCCCAGCGCCGCGTCTCCGCCGATCACCTGGCCCCACGACAGGCCGCCGACGCGCAGCGACACCGGGTACTTGGCGGTGAACCACCCGACCGTGCGCGATAGGTCCACCTGCGGTCCCAGCTCCTCGCTGCGCCCGTGGCCCTCCACGTCGATGGCGATCGGCGCGCCGGTGCCCATGAACTGCGTCCACGCCAACCCGAACGCAATCAACAAAATGTCTTGCACCCCAGCGTGAAACGCCGCGGGCACCTCCCCGAGCAACAGGCGGGTCGTCTCGACGTCCAGCGACGCCGACAGCTGCCCGGCCGTCGCGTAGGTGTCCTCGGGCTGCGCGGCCGGCAACACCGCCGGGATCGCGGCCACCTGCCGCCACTCCTCGGCCCGCTCGACCACCTCGGGGCGGCGCGCGTGCTCGTCCAGCAGCGACGACCACCGGGCGAACGACGTCCCGCCGGCCGGCAGGGCCACCGGCTGGCCGCTGTGGTGCTGCGCCCAGGCGATGTTGAGGTCCTCGATCAGGGTCCGCCACGACACACCGTCGACGGCCAGGTGGTGGATGATCAACGCCAATTGGCTTGTCGCGCTTGCCCATACGGCGCTCACCAGGAGGCCGTCGGCCAGGTTCAGCCGCGACCGGGCCTCGACCAGGGCCTCCTCGGACAACTCGTCGACGGTCTCGAGGACGTCGCCGGCCTGCACCGAGCCGGGCTCGGGCACCTCGAACGACCAGCCGCCCACGCCGTCGTCCTCGACGCGCACCCGCAGCATCGCGTGCCGGTCCAGCAACGCCTGCAGCACCACCGGCACGTCGTCGGCGGTTACGTCGGCGGGGACCGCCAGCACCATCGTCTGGTTGAACTGTTCGACGGGGCCGTCCATGTTCTGCAGCCAGCGCATGATCGGGGTGGCCACCACCGGCCCGATGCCCTCGTCGACCACGTCGTCCTCGGGGCTGGCGATCGTGGCGACGCGCGCCAGGCGCGCGACCGTCTGCTCGGTGAAGACGTCCCGGGGGCGGCACACCACGCCGGCGGCGCGGGCGCGGGCCACCACCTGCATGGACAGGATGCTGTCGCCGCCCAGGTCGAAGAACGAGTCGTCCACGCCGACGCGCTCCACGCCCAGCACCTGGGCGTAGATGCCGGCCAGGATCTCCTCGATGGCGCTCGCCGGCGCCCGGTAGCGGTCGACGTCGGAGTACTCCGGGGCGGGCAGGGCGCGGGTGTCGAGCTTGCCGTTGACGGTCAACGGCAGCACGTCGAGCACCACCACCGCGGACGGGACCATGTAGCCGGGCAGCCGTTCGCTGAGTTGGGCCCGGGCCTCCGCCGGGTCGGCGGTGCCGGTCACGTAGCCGACCAGACGCTTGTCGCCGGGACGGTCCTCGCGGGCGATCACCGCGGCGTGCTCGACGCCGTCGAGCGAGGCGAGGGCGGCCTGGATTTCGCCGAGTTCGATGCGGTAGCCGCGGATCTTGACCTGCTCGTCGGCGCGGCCGATGTACTGCAGTTGCCCGTCGGCGCTCCACCGGACGAGGTCACCGGTGCGATACATCCGCGCGCCGGGCCCACCGAAGGGGCAGGCCACGAAACGGGTGGCCGACAGCCCCGGGCGGCCCACGTAGCCGGTGGCCAATCCCCCACCGGCGACGTACAACTCGCCGACCACCCCGACCGGCACCGGGCGCAGCCACCCGTCGAGGACGAAGAAGGCGAGGTTGCCCAGCGGCACCCCGATGGGGCTGACGTTGTTGTCGACGTCGCCGCGAAGGATCTCGCGGAACGACGCGTGCACCGTGGTCTCGGTGATGCCGTACATGTTGATCATCCGCGGCAGGCCGGGATGGTGATGCAGCCACGTCGACAGCCGGCGCGGCTCCAACGCCTCCCCGCCGAACACCACCGTCTGCAACTTCAGCTGCTCACCCAGCTCCGGGGCCAACGCGTCGGCACTCTGCAACGCGTAGAACGCCGACGGGGTCTGGCTGAGCACGCTGACCTGCTCGCGAACCAGCAAGGCGTGCAGGTCTTCCGCGGAGCGCACCACCGCGTCGGGCACCATCACGAGGCGCCCGCCGTACAGCAGCGACCCGAAGACCTCCCACACCGAGAAGTCAAACGCCAGCGAGTGACATTGCGTCCACACCTGGCCCAACCCCAGCTGAGCATCCAGTGTCTCCAGCAGCAACGTGACGTTGCGGTGCGGGATCGCCACGCCCTTGGGCGTTCCCGTCGTGCCCGAGGTGTAGATGATGTAGGCGATGTTGTCCGGCGCCGGCACCGGCAGCCCGGTCGTGGGCTGGTCGGCCACTATCGGGTCGTCGATGTCGATGATCTGCCCGGCGAACCCGCCCAACTGCGGCCGCACCTCGGCGGTGGTCACCGCCGCGATCGGCGCGGCGTCACCGAGCACGAATTCGAGGCGCGCCGCGGGCACGCTCGGGTCGATCGGCACGTAGGCGGCCCCGGTCTTGAGGACGGCGAAGATCGCGATCACCGCTTCGGCCGACCGCGGGATCACCACCGCCACCCGCTGGCCAGGGCCGGCGCCCTGCCCAACGAGCAAGTGCGCCAACCGGTTTGCCGACTCTTCGACCTCGCGGTAGGTGAACGACCGGTCGCCGCAGGTGATCGCGACGGCGTCGGCGGCGCGGGCGACCTGGCCGGCGAACAACGCCGGAATCGACTCCTGCCCGGTGGGCCGCTGGGCCAGGACGGCCCGGTTGCCCCACTCGTCCAGCCGTTGGTGTTCGGCGGGGTCGAGCAGATCGATCGATGAAAGCCGTTGCGCGGGATCGGCGGTCATGGCCGCCATCACGTGGCGCAGCCGTTCGATCAGCGTTTCGATGGCGGCCGCGTCGAAGACCTCGGTGTCGTACTCGACGCGCAGGCTCAGTTCGTGGCCCGGCGTGGCCACGACCGACAGCGGGTAGTGGTTGAATTCGCGGCTGCTGAATTCGGTGACGGCCAGCTCTTGGGCGCCCATCATCGCGCCGGCGTCGATCGGGTAGTTCTCGTAGAGGAACAGGGTGTCGAACAGCTGGTCGTGCCCGGTGACGCGGTGAATCTCGTTGAGCGCCAAGTGTTCATGCTCGAGGGTCTCGGCGTGGGCGCGTTGCAGCTGCTCGAGCAGGTCGACGACGGTGGTCGCGGCGGCGATGTTGGCCCGGACGGGCACGGTGTTGATCAGCAGCCCGACCATGGCGTCGGCGCCGGCCAGCTCGGTGGGCCGGCCTGAGACCGCGGTGCCGAAGGCGACGTCGTGCTGGCCGGTCAGCCACGTCAGCAGCTGCGCCCAGGCGCCCTGCAGCACGGTGCTGATGGTGGTGCGGCTGGAGCGGGCCAGCTCGCCGAGCGCGCGCGTCGTGTCGGCCGAAACCGCATAGGTGGCAACGGCGCGCCGCCCGATCTTGCCGGGCGGGGCCACCAGGGTGGGGGCCTCGAACTCGTCGAGCGCCTCGCGCCAGGCCGCTTGGGCGGCGGTGTGGTCCTGGGCGGCCAGCCACATCAGGTAGCTGCGGTACGACGGCGGCGCGGGCAGCCGCTGCCCGTAGTAGCCGGCGAAGACCTCCCGCAGCAGGACCGGCAGCGACCAGCCGTCGATCACGATGTGGTGGATGGTGAACAGCAGCCGATGCCGGTCGTCGGCGATGCGGATCAACGCGGCCCGGAAGGTGGGTTGGCCCGCCAAATCGCACACGGCGGTGCGTTCGTCGGCGGCCAACTGCTCGAGCTGGTGGTCCTGGTCCGCGCCGCCGTCCAATTCGACGTAGCGCCAAGCCATTACCGGCTCGGCGGGGATGATCTGCACCGGCTCGCCGAATTCGTCGAAGAAGCGCGCCACCAGGTTGGGGTGGCGGTTGACGGCGGTCTGCACGGCCTCGCGCAGCCGGTGCTGATCGAGGCTGCCGCTCACGGTGATGCCCAGCTGCACCGCGTAGAGGTCTTCGAGCTCGGCCGCGAAGCTGGTGTGGAACAACAAACCCTGCTGCACGGGGCTCAGCGGCAGCACGTCGGCGATCTGGTGCTGCCGGCACAGCTCGTCGATCTGCTGCTGGTTCAGGCGCGCCGGCGCGATGTCGGACGGGGTCAGCCCGCCGCCGCCGGCACGCACGTGGGCGCAGATGCCGGCCAGGGCCTCAAACCACAACTGGCTCAACCGGTTTACTTGTTCGTCGGTCAGCGCCGAGGTCGCCCACCGCCAGTTGGCGTGCAGCAGCGGGCCGTCCTCGGTGTCCATGGTGCCGGCGTTGAGTTCCACGGTGTGCGCCAAGGGCATCGCCACCGCCGTCGCGACCGCGGCCGACGACAGGCTGTCCTCGCTGACGCGCCACAAGTCCTCGGAGAGGTCGGCCCCCGCGGCCAGCCGGCCCAGGTAGTTGAACCCGATCACGGGGTCCGGCCCCTGCAGGCCGACCTCGGTGTTCAGGTAGCGCAACAGCCCATAGGTCAGGCCGTCGGGCAGGGCGCGCAGCTGCTCCTTGGCGTCCTTGATCACCGCCCCCAGCGCGGCGTCACCCGCGGCCACCTTCGACCAGTTCAACCCGCCGGTGATCGACAGCGCCGCAGGGTATTTGGTGGTGAACCAGCCCACCGTGCGGGACAGATCCACGCGGGAAGCGATCTCTTCGTTGCGCCCGTGCCCTTCGATGTCGATGCCGATCGGCGTCGCGGTCCCCACGGACCCCAGGAACTCGGTGAACGCCAACCCGAACGCGATCAACAGGATGTCCTGCACGCCGGCGTGAAACGCCGCCGGCACCTCCCCCAGCAACAGGCGGGTCGTCTCGACGTCCAGCGACGCCGACAACTGTCCGGCGTTCGCGTAGGTGTCCTCCGGCCCGGCGGCCGGCAGCGCCGGTGGGGTGGCGACCACCTCCTGCCACGCGCCGGCCTGTTCGAGGACGGCCGGGTCCTTCGCGTGCTCGGCCAGCAGCGACGACCACCGGGCGAACGAGGTCCCGGGCGCCTGCAACGCCACCGGTTGGGCGTTGTGATGCTGGACCCAGGCGATGTTGAGGTCCTCGATCAGGGTCCGCCACGACACACCGTCGACCGCCAAGTGATGAATGATCAACGCCAATTGGCTTGTCGCACTTGCCCATACCGCGCTCACCATGACCCCGTCGGCCACGTTGAGCCGGGAACGGGCCTCGACCAGGTCCGCGTCGGAGAGCGTGTCGACCGTGCGCAGGCAGTCACCGGCCTGCACCGACCCGGCCTCGGGCGCCTCGAGCGACCAGCCGCCGGCGCCGTCGTCCTGCACGCGCAGCCGCAGCATGGGATGGCGATCGAGCAGGGCCTGCAGCACCACCGCCACGTCGTCGGCGCTCACACCCGCGGGCGCCGCCAGCACCATGGTCTGGTTGAACTCGTCGATCGGGCCGTCGATGGTCTGCAGCCACCGCATGATGGGGGTGGCCACCACGGGGCCGATCCCCTCGTCGGCCGCACCGAGGTCGCCGTCGACGGCCACCTCGGACACCCGCGCCAGGCGGGCCACCGTCTGCTCGACGAAGACGTCCCGGGGGCGGCAGATGACGCCGGCCGCCCGCGCGCGGGACACCACCTGCATCGACAGGATGCTGTCGCCGCCGAGGTCGAAGAACGAGTCGTCCACGCCGACGCGCTCGACGCCCAGCACCTGGGCGTAGATGTCGGCCAGGATCTCCTCGATCGCGTCGGCGGGGGCGCGGTACTCGCTCGCGGTGTATTCCGGCGAGGGCAGGGCGCGCTTGTCGAGCTTGCCGTTGCCGGTCAGCGGCAGCGCGTCGAGCACCATCACCGCGGTCGGCACCATGTACGGCGGAAGCTTTTCGGCCAGTTGGGCGCGCAGCGCCGCGGGGTCGGCTGTGCCGGTGACGTAGCCGACGAGGCGCTTGTCGCCGGGGCGGTCCTCGCGGGCGATCACCGCGGCCTGGTCCACGCCGTCGAGCCCGGCCAGAACCGCCTGGATTTCGCCGAGTTCGATGCGGTAGCCGCGAATCTTGACCTGCTCGTCGGCGCGGCCCAGGTATTGCAGCTGCCCGTCGGGACCCCAGCACACCAGGTCCCCGGTGCGGTACATGCGTGCCCCGGGGCCGCCGAAGGGGTTGGCCACGAACCGCGACGCGGTCAGCCCGGGCCGGCGCACGTAGCCGTGCCCGACGCCGCGACCCGCCAGGTACAACTCGCCGACCACACCGGCGGGCACCGGCTGCAGCCACTTGTCGAGCACGAACATCGCCGCCCCGGCTATCGGGGAGCCGATCGGGACCACCGGCGAGCCGGGCGTCAAGGGTGTGCTGATCGACGCGCAGACCGTGGTCTCGGTCGGGCCGTAGGCATCGATCATCACCCGGCCGGGGGCCGCCCAGCGGTCGACGACGTCGGTGGGGCAGGCCTCGCCGGCCACCACCAGCGCCGTGGACTCCAGGCCCTCGGCGGGCAGCATCGCGACCGCCGAGGGCGTCTGGGTCAGCACGCTGACTTTCTCCGCGACCAGCAGGTCGTGGAAATCCTGCGGGGAGGACGCCACCGATTCGGGCACCACCAGCAGCCGCCTGCCGCGCAGCAGCGCGCCGAAGATCTCCCACACCGAGAAGTCGAAGGACGAGGAATGGCTTTGCGTCCAGACATTTCCGGGCGGCAGGGCGGCGTCGAGCGACTCGGTCAGCCACGTGACGTTCAGATGAGGGATGGCGACGCCTTTGGGGGTCCCCGTCGTTCCGGACGTATAGATGATGTAGGCGACGTTCTCGGGGGCCGGGTTCGGCAGCGCGGTGCTGGGTTGGCTGTCGACGGCGGGGTCGTGCACATCGACGACGAAAACGTCGTGGCCTTCCAGCCGCGGGCGCAGTTCCGCCGTGGTGATCACCGCGCTGGGCGCGGCATCGGAGAGCACGAAGTCCATCCGCGACGACGCGTGCGCGGGGTCGATCGGCACGTAGGCCGCCCCGGTCTTGAGCACCGCCAGCATCGAAACGATGGCGTCCGCGCAGCGGGGGAACAGCACCGCCACGCAGTCACCCGGTCCGACGCCGTGGCCGGCGAGCAGGTGCCCCAAGCGGTTCGACGCCTCGTCGAGCTCGGCGTAGGTCAGCGAGTGGTCGCCGAATGTCACGGCCGGCGCCTCGGGGGTGCGCTGCACGTGCTCGGCGAACGCGGCCGGAATCGACACCGGGGGCGGCGCGGGCTCGGCCAATGCCGGCCGGTTGCTCCACCGGTCGATGAGTGCGGGCTCGTCGGGGGTCAGCAGCTCGATCGACGACAGCGGCCGCTCGGGGTCGGCGGTCATGGCCGCCAGGATCTGCTGCAGCCGTCCCGCCAGGTCGGCGACGCCGAAGCCGGCGAACGGTTGGCCCGGGCCCGCGGTGCTGAGGAAGAGCTGGTCACCGGCGCCGAGGAAGAACAACCCGAAGTGCCCGACCGGCCCGTGGTTGGTGTACGACGCCGTCGCCGGCGAGCCGGCCAGGTCCAGGGTCAGCCTCATCGGTAGGAAATTGATGCCCACCCGGTTCGGCGCCTGCCGCAGGCCGTCGCCCTCGAGGGTGTGCGCGGGAAAACGTTGATGCTTCAGCAGTTCGCGGATCCGCTTGTCGACGTGCTTGCAGAAGTCGGCAACCGTCGTCTGCGGTTCCGTCGACAGGACCAGCGGCACGACACCGGCCAGCATTGCCGGGAGCGTCTTCGACTCGGGAGTCACCCGCCTGCTGACCGGGAAGTCCAGCGCCACCTCGGAGCCGCTGCCCGACCATCCGCGCACCAACAGCGCGCACGCGGCGGTGGTGACCGAAAACCGGCGGATGGCCAGCTTCTTGGACAACTCCTTGATCCGGTTGACGACCGAGGGGTCCAACTGGACCGACGCGGACGGCGAGTAATGGTCTTGCTCGGTGCCCGCATCGGGCAGCCGGTCGACCGGTCCGCTCTCCGGCGGAAGGTGCTCGCTCCAATAGGCCTTGTCTTCGAGGTAATCCTCGGAAGCCTCGTACTCGGACTCGAGGTCGACCAGGTCCTGCGCCGAACCGAAATAGGCGTCGGGAATTGGCTTTCCCGCCACCATCGCGGAATAAATGGTTGCGACCCGGCGGCAGACCAGGGCCATGCCCAAACCGTCGATCGCAATGTGGTGGCAGCAACCAAACAAATAGAATTCCTCGTGCCCCGTTTGAAAGAGCACGAATTTGAACATCTGGCCGTTCAACGGCATCGGCGTGCGCTGAATGGCGGATGACATCTCGCGGGCTTCCTGCACCGGATCCGCCGCGCCCCTCAGGTCATGGAACTCGAGCTCGACGTGGGGGTAGTCGATCGGCTTCTGGACCACCTGGCCGTCGACCTCGAAGAACGAGACCCGGCCCGATTCGGCCTCGCCGACCGTCTGGGTGAGTGCCTGCTGAAACTGATCGCGATGGACCGGGCCGTCGATTTTGACCAGGAGGCCGAGCTGCCACTGGGTGCCGGCGAAGCCGGCTTCTTGGGATAGCCAGATGTCGAGCTGACCCCGTGTCAGTGGCAGCGTTCGATCATCCCTCGCCATCGACTCCCCCAAGTCTCCACCCACCCGCCCCGTACCCCGGCTGGTTACTGGTCAAAACCCCGACCCGTTGCGAGCTTGTCCCGCAGGCTCTTCGGCCTGATGTCGGGCCAATGTTGCTCGATGTACTCCAAACACGCAGCTCGGTCGGCTTCCCCGTGTACCACTCGCCAACCCGCTGGAACATCGGCGAAGGCCGGCCACAAGCTGTGTTGCTCCTCGTCGTTCACCAGGACGAAAAAGCTGCCGTTGTCGTCGTCGAATGGATTGATGCTCACAATTCTCCAGATAGATAGTGGACATGAGTGGAACAGGTCCAAACCATAGTGGAGGGCAACACTGCCCGTCGGCGGTTTGGGGAAAGTTCCTGGTGTGGCCGAGAAGGTCTTGGCGCCACCGAATGATTGGTGTGCGAAGGGGCCCCGATGCCCCTGAATTCGCTCCAGTGACCTGCATCAATGGCGGTTGGTGCGAAATATCGCTATTGGGGCAGGCACGTCCTTCAGGCCGATGAAGTTTTTGTGCTCGTCGACACACATCCTAGCCGAACGCGTGACGGCCGCGAAAATCACCCGGAGGCGAAGCTGCCGCCTCCCGGCAGGGCATGTTGAACCCTCCCGGCCGGTGACACGTGACGACTGCTGTGCTTAGGTGGTTGCGCGGCGTTGGCGACCGCTGCCCGGGGCGGAGGGGTCAGCAAAACGCCGTTTACGCAGGTGGAATCGGTCACGATCCCGTATCGCGTTGCCAAAGCACTGATACGGAAGCGACGGGCGTGGTTTACTCATCAAGACCTGGTCGCGTTCCCCGGGGGCGGGGCTCGCATGAGGTAACGGAGACACGACTGGTCGGCGACGTACACCGCATCAAGGCGCCGCAGTCTGGCGTGTTGCTACCGGTCTGTAGTTGCATGTTCGGGTGGCGGAGCCCGCGCGGACATGAAGACGGCTGAAGGGGGTGCAGTGGTCGAATCCGACGTGCGGGCCCGGCCCGACAACACCATCGCGGAAGGACGAGAAATTAGCCAACCGTCTGGCCGGAGACGCGGTTTCTTGGGCTTTGCTCGCCGATCTTCGCCTGAACCCACACAGCAAACTGGCCGTCAAACGAATCGATCCCAAAAGAGTGCCGCAGTTCTCAGCCTGCTGAAGCGGCTGTGGATCCCGTTGGTGATCGTGGCGGTGGTTATTGCCGGGGGCATGACCGTTTCGCGGTTGCACGGCGTATTCGGTTCCGAGCACCGCCCGTCGTACGCCGAATCGCGGCAGCAGGACACTAAACCGTTCAACCCCAAGCACGTGAAATACGAGGTCTTCGGCCCGGCGGGGACGATGGCCGACATCAGCTACTTTGACGCCAACGGCGAGCCGAACCACATCACCGGCATCGTGCTGCCGTGGACGTTCGACATCTCGACCACGTTGCCGTCAATCGTGGGAAACGTAGTGGCGCAGGGCAATAGCGACACTCTTGGCTGCCGCATCGTGGTGGACGGCGTTGTCAAGACCGAGAGGATCTCGCACCAATTGAACGCATTCACCTACTGCGTGTTGACTGCCACATGAGTACCGAGCAATTGGAGACCCAGCAGCCCGCCGCGCGATCACGGGTGGCGCGGATCATCCACCGGTTGTCGGTGCCCATCATCTTGGGTTGGCTTGGCATCGCGGTCCTCATCAGCGTCGCCGTCCCCTCACTGGAGCAGGTTTCGGCTGAGCATGCGGTATCGCTAAGTCCTTTGGGCGCACCGTCGTTCAAGGCGATGGAGCGGCTGGGCGAGGATTTCAAGGAGACCAATACCGGCGCCATGGCCATGGTCCTGTTGGAGGGTCAACAGCAACTGGGCGACGACGCGCACACGTATTACACGCGTTTGGTTCGCCAGTTAGAGGCCGATCACACGCACGTGCAGCATGTCCAGGATTTCTGGGGCGACCCGCTTACCCGCGGCGCCGCGCAAAGCCAGGACGGCAAGGCCGCATACGTTCAGGTGAACCTGAACGGCAACGCGGGCGCGGCCGCGGGCGACGAATCTGTGGCCGCAGTCAGAAAGATCGTGCAGGAGGCTTCTCCCCCGCCCGGGCTCAAGGTCTATGTCACCGGTCCCGCGGCCATCGTCGCGGACATGAACGCCGCCGGCGCGAAGACGGTCGCGCTGGTGACTTTGGCCAGCCTTTGCGTGATTTTCCTGACGTTGCTGATCGTTTATCGATCGATTGTCACCGTCATCCTTCTGTTGCTCATCGTCGGCCTGGAATTGCAGATCGCGCGCGGTATGGTCGCGCTTCTCGGCCATCTCGGGCTGGTCGGCCTTACCACCTTTGCCGTCAACTTGCTGGTCGCGGCGGTCATCGCGACGGGAACCGACTACGGCATTTTCTTCGTCGGCCGATATCAAGAGGCTCGGCAGGCCGGCGAAAGTCGCGAAGACGCCTTCTACACCACATTCGCCGGGGTCGCGAAGGTTGTGTTGGCCTCCGGCTTGACCATCGCCGGCGCGGTGCTCTGCCTCAGCTTCACCCGTCTGCCCTTTTTCCAACCGCTCGGTATACCGTGCGCGGTCGGCATAGCGGTTGCGGTGCTAATTGCGCTGACGCTGGGGCCGGCGCTGCTGGCCGCCGGAGCCCGGTTCGGCCTGTTCGAGCCTCGGCGGGCGGTCTCGGCCCGCCGGTGGCGACGGATCGGCACGGCCATCGTCCGGTGGCCGGCGCCCATTCTGGTTGCGTCGTTGGCCGTTGCGCTGATCGGCCTGTTGGCCTTGCCGAATTACCACCCGAGCTACGACGACCAGAAATTCATTCCGCAAAGCATTCCCGCCAATGTGGGGTACGCCGCGGCGGCGCGGCACTTTCCGGGCCAGCGAATGCAGATGCCCGAGATTCTGTTGGTCGAGACCGATCACGATTTGCGCAATCCGACCGATATGTTGGTGATCAACAAACTCGCCAAGGCCGTGCTTGCTGTCCCGGGTATTGCCACAGTGCAGACCGTCACCCGCCCCGAAGGTGTGCCCCTGCAACACACCACGATTCCGTGGATCATCAGCATGGGTCAGGCCAGCCAGATGCAGAACATGGCCTTTCAAAAAGACCGCATGAACGACATGCTCGTCCAGGCCAACGAGCTGGGAAAAATGATCGGCATCATGCAGCACATGCTGGGTCTGATGAAAGAGCTCGTCGCCACCACTCACCACATGGTCCAGACGACGCATGAAATGCAGGACATCACGTCGGAGCTACGCGATCATATTTCGGATTTCGAGGATTTCTGGCGGCCCCTACGCAACTACTTCTATTGGGAAAAACACTGCTACGACATTCCGATCTGCTTCTCGCTGAGGTCGATTTTCGACACGCTCGACGGCGTGGACTTGATCAGCGACAAGCTGCAGGAGATGGTGAAAAACCTCGATCAGCTCGACGCGATCCTGCCGCAGCTGGTCATGCAGATCCCGCCGATGATCGAAACCATGTCCGGCATGCGCAGCATGATGCTGACCATGCACAGCACCATGTCCGGGGTCATGGGTCAGATGGATTCGAGCGCCAAGGATCCGAGTGTCATGGGCCAGGCATTCGATGCCTCCAGAAACGACGATTCCTTCTACCTCCCGCCGGGGATCATCAACGGCTCCGACGCCTTCAAACGGGTCGAGAAGGTGTTCATGTCGCCGGACGGGAAGGACTTCCGTCTGCTCATCTCGCAGCGGGGTGATCCGGCGACACCCGAGGGCCTCTCGCGGGTGGAACAGATCAAGACGGCGGCCGAAGAATCGCTCAAGGGGACCCCCCTCGAAAACGCCAAGATCTACCTCACCGGCACGGCGGCGATCACCAAAGATTTGGTGGACGGGTCCAAGTTCGACCTCCTGATCGCCGGCGTCTCCGCGCTCTGCCTCATTTTCATCATCATGCTGATCATGACGCGAAGTTTTATCGCCGCCATGGTGATCGTCGGCACGGTTTTGCTGTCCCTCGGCGCGTCCTTCGGGCTATCCGTATTGGTCTGGCAGTACCTCCTGGGCATGCAGTTGCACTGGACGGTGCTGTCCACCTCGGTGATCGTGCTGTTGGCGGTCGGCTCCGACTACAACCTGCTACTGGTCTCCCGTATGAAGGAGGAATTGTCCGCCGGGATCCACACCGGCATCATTCGCGCCATGGGCGGCACCGGCAAGGTCGTGACGAACGCCGGCCTGGTGTTCGCGTTCACCATGGCCTCAATGGTGGTCAGCGACCTGCGCAGCATCGCCCAATTGGGCACCACGATCGGTTTGGGACTGTTGTTCGACACGTTGGTGGTGCGTGCGTTCATGACGCCCTCTGTGGCTGCGTTGCTGGGGCGTTGGTTCTGGTGGCCACAGCTGGTGCGTCCCCGCCCCGCCAGCACGATGCTGCGGCCCACGGGGCCTCGTCCGTTGGTGCGTTCGTTGCTGCTGAAGCAGTCGCAGTAAGTGGCGGCTTTCCACTTCAGGATGGGAACAGCAACCGTGGGGAACATCGTGACGCAGGGCGATAGCGCCGCAGACACGCTGGGGGCCGCATGACGACCCAAGGAACTCGGCCTCCCCGCATCGCGCGGAACATCCGTCGCTTTTCGGCGCTCATCATCATCGGGTGGGTAGCGCTGACCCTGCTGGTGACCTTCGGCGTCCCGCGGCTCGAGATCGTGGGCCAACAGCATTCGGTGCCGCTGGCCCCACAGGACGCCCCGGCCGTCCAGGCCATGCAGCGCATGGGCCGGGACTTCAAGGAATCGGACTCCGACAGCTTCGCGATGCTGGTGATCGAGGGGCAGCAGCAGCTCGGCGACTCGGCACACGCCTACTACGACAAGTTGGTTCGCGAACTCAAGAGCGACACCAAGCACATCGAGCACGTGCAGGATTTGTGGGGAGACCGCCTCACCGCGGCGGGTGCCCAGAGTCCCGACGGCAAGGCCGTCTATGTGCAGTTGAACCTGGCGGGTAATCAAGGCACCACGCAGGGTCAGGAATCCGTGGCGGCGATCCGCGACATCATCGCGCGGACGCCACCGCCTCCCGGCATTCAGGCCTATGTCACCGGCCCGGCGGCGCTTTTTTCCGATATGCAGCTCGCCGGTGACCGATCCATTCTGAAAATGACGATGATCGGCGCCTTGATCATTTTCATCGTGCTGCTTTTCGTGTACCGCTCGGTCATTACCGTCATTCTTTTGTTGCTGACGGTGGGCATCGAAGTTTTTGCCGCGCGGGGTGTCATCGCCTTTATCGCCGATCACAACTTCATTGCCCTGTCGACGTTTGCCGTGAACTTGCTGGTCGCGCTGGCGATGGCCGCCGGGACCGACTACGCCATTTTCTTCTTCGGCCGCTATCAAGAGGCGCGCCAGGCCGGCGAGGACCGGGAAACCGCGTTTTTCACCACCTATCGCAGCGTCTCCCCCGTGGTCCTGGGTTCGGGTCTGACGATCGCCGGGGCGATGTTGTGCCTGAGCTTCACCCGCATGCCCATCTTCCAAACCATGGGTCTGCCTTGCTCTTTGGGCATGCTGATTTCGGTCCTGATCGCTTTGACGCTGGTTCCGGCGGTTCTGACCGTCGGCGGTGGTGTCGGCTTGTTCGACCCGAAGCGCACGATCGGGTTCGGCCGCTGGCGCCGCATCGGCACGGCAATCGTCCGCTGGCCCGCACCTATCCTGTGCGCGACGATAGCGATCGCCATTGTCGGCCTGGCCACTTTGCCCGGATACAAGACGAGCTACAACAACCGGTTGTACATGCCCAACAGCGTTCCCGCCAACGTCGGGTACGCGGCCGCCGATCGTCATTTCAATCAATCGCGGATGATGCCCGAAATCGTGATGATCGAGGCCGATCACGACATGCGGAATTCGGCGGACTTCCTGGTGCTGCACAGGCTTGCCAAGGCAGTCTTCGGGGTTCACGGTATTTCTCGGGTGCAGGGCATCACGCGGCCGGAGGGAACGCCGATCCAGCACACGTCGATTCCGTTTTTGCTCAGCATGCAACAGGCGATGATGAGCCAGGACATCAAGTACATGCAGCTGCGTATGGATGACATGCTCGTCCAGGCGGACATGATGGCGAAACAAATCGAGATCATGAAGCGCATCTACGAATTGCAATCGCGCATGACCGACATCACGCACGATACCATCGAGAAGACCAAGGAAATGGCCGAAGTCATTTATGACCTACGAGGCCATGTGTCCGACTTCGAGGATTTTTTCCGGCCGCTGCGCAACTACTTCTATTGGGAAAAGCATTGCTATGACATCCCGATATGCTGGTCATTGAGAAGCATATTCGACACGCTCGACGGCATCGATACACTCAGCGACAAACTGACGGATCTTCTCAAAGATCTCGACAATATGGACAAGCTGATGCCGCAGCTGCTCGAGCAGTACCCGCCGATGATCGCCATGTCGGAGGACATGCGACAGATGATGCTGACCAATCACAGCACCATGTCCGGGATCATCGGCCAGATGGACAGCAATAACAAGGACGCCGTTGCCATGGGCGAGGCGTTCGACGCCTCCAAGAATGATGACTCGTTCTACCTGCCGCCGGACATCTTCGAGAATGCGGACTTCAAGAAAGCGATGAGCCAATTCTTGTCGCCCGATGGAAAGGCCGCCCGCTTCATCATTTCCCACCGCGGCGACCCGGCAACGTCCGAGAGCGTGGCCCGCATCGACAAGATCAGGCAGGCGGCCGAAGAGGCGCTCAAGAACACGCCGCTGGAAAACGCCAAGATCAATATCGCGGGTACCGCGTCGACCTTCAAAGACTTCCGGGACGGTTCGACCTACGACCTCTTGATCGCCGGCGTTGGCGCGCTGTGTCTGATCTTCATCATCATGCTCATCATCACCCGAAGTTTTATCGCCGCCCTTGTCATCGTGGGCACGGTGACCCTTTCGTTGGGCGCCTCGTTCGGGTTGTCGGTGCTGATCTGGCAGTACATCTTCGGCATCGAGCTGTATTGGATGGTGCTGCCGATGTCGGTCATCGTCTTGCTGGCGGTCGGCTCGGACTACAACCTGCTGCTGGTGTCCCGCATGAAAGAGGAAATAGCCGCCGGCATCAACACGGGCATCATTCGGGCGATGGGCGGCACCGGAAAGGTCGTGACGAACGCGGGCCTGGTGTTCGCATTCACCATGGCATCGATGGTGGTCAGCGACTTGCGCATCATCGGTCAGGTGGGTACCACGATCGGCCTGGGCCTGATGTTCGACACCTTAATCGTGCGCTCGTTCATGACGCCCACCATCGCGGCGCTGCTCGGGCGGTGGTTCTGGTGGCCGCTGTTGGTTCGGCCGCGGCCGGCAAGCCTGCTGCTTCGCTCGGTGGGCACGCGCCCCTCCGTGCGCACCCTGCTGCGCGAGGACGACGACGCGGACGCCCCCACGGCCGAGATCCCGATTGCCAGGCCGACCGTCTAGGTGTTCCTAGTCGTTTCGCTGTCCCGGATAGCGAGGCGGTCGATGTCCTCCGCGCAATAGCGCGGCGAGAAAGATTGGACGCCAATGAGTTTGCTTCAAGCCCATCCCCTCCCCCACATCGTCATCTGTCGATACCGTCAGCACGCCGTTACGCACCGTGAAATACTCCTACCGTGAGCCCACTTGCTATTGAGGTTGTAGGCCTCACAAAGACATTCGGGCGAGACACGATCGCGCTCAATGGCGTGGACTTCTCGGTTCAGGCCGGGACGGTATGCGGGCTGCTGGGCCATAATGGCGCCGGCAAGACCACCACGATCAACATCCTGTCCACGTTGATTCGCCCCAGTTCGGGTCGCGCCAGCGTTGCCGGGTATGACCTCGCGCGCCAGCCCGCCGAGGTGCGGGCCAGCATCGGAATGGCTGGACAGTTCACCGGAATGGATCCCATGCTGACGGGCCGGGAGAACCTGGTGTTGTTTGGCCGGCTGCGCGGATTGAATCGGCGACAGGCGAAGGCGCGCGCCGACGAACTGCTTGAGCAGTTCGACCTGACTGCCGCCGCCGACCGTCGGATGTCGACCTACTCCGGCGGCATGTTTCGGCGCGTCGATTTGGCCAGTGCGTTGGTGGTGCCGCCGCAGGTGCTCTTCCTGGACGAACCGACCACCGGGCTGGACCCACGCAGCCGCCGTGATGTATGGGCCTTGGTGAGTTCGCTGACTGTGGAGGGCATCACGGTGCTGCTGACCACGCAGTACCTGGAAGAGGCCGACGTGTTGAGCGACTCGATCGTCGTCATCGACCACGGGCAGGTGATCGCCAGCGGCACCGCCGAGGAACTCAAGCGCGCAGTGGGTGCCAGCTACTGCCAGGTGACGCCAGCCAATCCCGCCGATCTGCCCCGCGTCGCCGAAGCGCTTACCGGCCTCGACGGCGTCGATATCGACACCGACTCGAGTTCGGTGTCGGTGTTCGCGCCCGACGGCGTGGCGACGCTGGTCGAAGTATTCCGTCGGGTCGACGCGCTCGGGCTCGAACTCGCGGATATCTCGCTGCGTAAGCCCTCGCTCGACGAAGCATTCCTGCACCTCACCGAGCAGACCGCAATCCGGCCATGAGCGCCCTTGCCGCCCTCACCGAACGGTCGCTGATGTCGGCGGCACGCGACGGTGAGATGATCTTTGAAGTCCTTTCCCCCGCAGCGTATTTGGCGGGGTTCAGTGTGGCGCTACACGGCCTGATCGACACTGGGCCCGTCAGTTATACGCAGTACTTTCTGCCCGCGGTGGTCGCCCAGTCGATGATTTTCGTAGGGTTGATGACGGCGGATCGTGCTGCGCGTGACCGTCTGTATGGGCTCGGTGAGCGAATACGGACCCTGCCGGTCGCAGCGGCAGCCACGGTGACCGCCCGCGTAGCAGCCACTCTGATGCGGGGCACGCTCTGCCTCGTAGTGGCGATGGTGGCCGGCTATGCGTTCGGTTTCCGCTTAACCGGTGGATTGGGCAACGCGATAGCTTTCCTGATCATTGCGCTGCTGCTGTGCTTAGCCGTAACGCTCGGCGCCGACGCGCTGGGATCGCGCGCACAAACTGTCCAAGGCGCCAGTCACCTCCTCTTCGTGCCCCAACTGTTGTTGTTCATGCTGTCCACCGGGATCGCCCCCGAGAAAACCTTCCCCGGCTGGTTGCGCCCCTATGTTCGCAACCAGCCGGTGTCACAGTTCGCCGAAACATTGCGTGGCCTGGCGAGCGGGCATGTGATATTTAGCAATATGGCAGCCACTCTGGCGTGGTGTTTGGGCATGGTGCTGGTCTTTGGGACGCTTACGTTGCGGATGCAGAGGCGTGGCTAGTGACGCATCGACTCGAGACCCAGGGGTCGTTGGTGACCGAGAGTTGGGTGCAGGCCGCTCGGCTCCTTCTCAGGTGGCGGCGCGACCAAGCGGTCCTAATGGGGTCGCTGTTGCTCCCAGTCTTCCTCTTGTTCTGCTACCAAATCGTGCTAGGCGAGCAGGTGCACAAAGTCACCGGCGTCGACAGCGTTTACGGCGTGGTCCCCATGTGCGCGGTGATATCCGCTTTGTTCGGCTCGCTTGGCAATTCCGTCGGCATCACCATGGACCGCCAGTCGCGGCTGATCAGCCGGATGTGGATTCTGCCGATACATCGGGCGAGCGCGCTCATCGGGTGGTTAACCGCCGAGGTCGTGCGGGCATTCATCGGCACGATCCTAATTACCGTGATCGGGCTCGGGTTAGGGCTCCGCTTTAATCAGGGCTGGCATGCGGCACTGCTTTTTATTCTGATCCCGTCGGTCGTGGTGAGCGGGTTCACTGCGTTGGTGATGGCACTGGCTGTCCGCAACAACGGTCGGACCGCAATGACGTGGTTGTTGGGACTCACATTCACCATGGCGTTCGTCAACCCGGGCGCGACTCCAATCAGCACATTCCCGGGCTGGGTCCGTCCTTTGATCCGCATGCAACCAATCTCGCCACCCATTGAGACGATGCGAGCCTTGGCTTACGGGGGGCCGATCGCGTTGCCGTTCGCGATAACCGTTGCCTGGGCAGTCGTGCTGCTCGCGGTGTTCATTCCGGTAGCCGTGCGCGGCTATCGGCTGGCCGCCGAAGCCAGCGCTTAGACGTCCGGGACACACGATCGCCGCCCGACGAACGGGCATGGCAACAAGCGTGCGCTACTGCTGTGCCCGCGCCTTCGATGCGGCTCTGGACCTGATCAGCAAGGCGCGCAACGCCAGTCGACGGTTCTCTTTTTTCCGGAAGAAGACCAGCATCCGGCCGCACGTCTCCCAGGCGGCCACCCAAAAATACATCGGCAGCCTCTTTCTAAATTCCCTATCGGTGCTCTGCCTCATACTGAGCCCGGTCATGTCGTTGTATTCCGCGATGACGATGTCCATGTATCGGGTCACCAGCGCCGGGTTGGAGAAGCAGCGGATGTTGAAATCCCAATCGGCCCAAACCGGATAGCGCAAGTTGTAGGGACCGATGCCGTCAAAGAGCTTGCGGCGGTAAAAGATTGACTGGTGGCACAGGTTCGTCTCAAACAGCAGACGATCGAGATCGAAGGCGCCGGCGTGTCGGGCTCCGGTTGAGCGCATGACGACATCGCCATAGACCAGGTCGCTGGGCTCATGCCTGCGAATGAAGGCGGCCACAAGCTCCAGAGTGGCCGACTCCAGCAGGGTGTCATCGGATCCCAGGAAGAGCACCCATTCCCCGGTGGCCATTCCGACGCCACGATTCATGGCGTCGTAGGGGCCTTGGTCTGGGCCGCTGTGGATGACCAGGCGTTCACCAAGGCCGGCCCCAAAACTGTTCGCGATGTCGACGGTTCCATCTGTCGAAGCGCCGTCTACGAGTACCAGTTCGTAGTCGGTGTACGTCTGGCGGGCAATGCTTTCGATGCACGCCTGTAGAGTCGCGGCCGAGTTGAACGTGGGGACGATGATCGAAAACATTGGTGCACTCATGACGCTACTTCACGGCTTTCGAATTGGCCGTCGGTCGGAGCCATAGACACTTTATCTGGATTCGATTCAGGCGACAGAACAAATGCATTGTCAAGTCAATCCTTCTCACGCAAGAATACACCGTCTGCCTGCAGCATCCGGCCGTCCCGCGGATCGATAAAACAGGGTAGTAATCCGGTTAGCGTAAAACCCATGGAATAGGCCCACTCGAGCGCTTCCGGGATAAGCATGCTCCCTTCATACAAGGGCAGAAAAGAAAGTTCGAGTTGCATGCCCACACAACTGTTGGCGAGCGTCGTTTCACTACCGGCGAGCACTTGCTTCTCGAAACCTTGGACGTCGATCTTCAGGAAAGTCACATCGGTTGGCCGCAAAATTTCTGACGCCACAGAGTCAAGCCGATACACGGCGACGTCTTCGACGCCAACGTAATTCGCTGGCGGAAAGGCATCTTGGTGGCTTTTCAGCATCGGCAACACGGAACTACTCTGAGCAGCATTGCCTGCGATATTCACCGACACCGTGCCGTCGGCGTCCCCCAGTGCGTGCCTCCGGCAATCCCAAAGTGGATCCTTTGACGCCCTTCTTTCCAACGTCGCAAAAGGCTGCGAGAGGGGTTCGAACGAGATCATGCGACCCGGGTAGCCCGCTTTGCGGAGGCCGGCAGCGTATTGCCCCGTGTTTGAGCCTATGTCGAAAACTACATTCACATTAAGCGATTCGAGTTGTTTGACGAACTTGCGTTTCCAATTGCGTTCGGAGACGTAGCGCAACAATTCGGAAGGCGCGGCACGCGCGATCAAACGAACCTGATCCAGCAATTGCATCGCATAACACTAACATGCGAATGGCCGAGGAGAATGCCCCTTCGGGGGAACCGACGTCCAGATATGCGTCTAGTACGCGCTCTGCTCTATTGCCGGGCCGCAGCTGCGTTCGCACGGTACCACGCCACCGTTGCCTCAATGCCGTCGCGCAGGGAGATTTTGGGCTGCCATCCCAGGCCTCGTAACGCTGAGACGTCCAGCAGCTTGCGCGGCGTTCCGTCCGGTTTCGTTTGGTCCCAGCGCGTTTCGCCCGCATAGCCAACCGCGGTGGCAACCATCTCGGCAATCTCGCTGATGCTGTGATCGACACCGGTACCCACGTTGACGTGATCTGGGCCGTCAAAATGTTCGAGAAGGTACAGGCACGCGTTGGCTAAGTCATCGACATGCAACAACTCTCGCTGTGGGGTGCCGGTGCCCCAGTTCGTCACGCTTGGGGCTCCGCTTGCCTTCGCCTCCTCGTATCTGCGGATGAGCGCCGGCAGCAGGTGCGAACCCGAAGGAGAAAAATTGTCGTCGGGTCCATAGAGATTGGTTGGCATCGCCGAAATCCACGACAAGCCATATTGACGCCGAACCGCTTGCACCTGAAGGATTCCCGCGATCTTTGCAATCGCATAGGCGTCGTTTGTCGGCTCCAGGGGGCCGGTGAGCAGCGCGCTCTCCTGGATCGGCTGAGGAGCGAATTTCGGGTAGATGCAGGAGGAGCCGAGGAACAGCAACCGTGGCACCCTCGCCGCCACCGCGGCGTCGAGCAGGTTGACCTGGATCTGCAGGTTTTCGGACAGGAAATCGGCGGGATAGGTGTCATTGGCCATGATGCCACCGACCCTGGCCGCGGCATCGATGACGATCTGCGGCCTTGACTCGAGAACGAAGTCAAACGTTGCGGCCCGGTCCATCAAGTCGAGCTCGCTGTGCGACCGCACAAGAAGATTCGTGAACCCTTCGGACTGAAATCTGCGGACCAGGGCGGAGCCGACCAAGCCGCGGTGCCCTGCGATGTATACCGGCGAAGTGCGGTCAAGGACGCCCGGTGCAGAGTTCATACTCGGGTCATTTCCAGCCGGCGAGGACCGGCTTGTCGATCCATGGCTTTCCGTCGCATTCCAAAGCGGCGATGTCCGCCTCGACCATGATCCGCGCCAATTCGCCACTGTGCACGGAAGCCTTCCATCCGAGCGACTGGGCGGCTTTGGTGGCATCGCCGATCAGTGAATCGACTTCGGTGGGACGCAGATAGCGGTCGTCAAATTTCACATACTTTTGCCAGTCGAGGCCGGCATGTTCGAATGCGGTCTGGGCAAATTCGCGCACGCTGTAACCACGACCTGTCGCCAGGACGAAGTCATCGGGCTCAGGAGCCTGCAGCATCCGCCACATACCCTCGACATATTCTGGCGCGTACCCCCAGTCACGAACGGCATCGAGGTTGCCTAGATAGACATCTGACTGGTCGCCGGCTTTGATGCGCGCAACTGCTCGCGTGATCTTTCGGGTCACGAATGTTTCGCCGCGCCTGGGCGATTCGTGATTGAACAAGATGCCGTTCACCGCGAACAAACCGTACGCTTCTCGGTAGTTGCGTGTCGCCCAGTAAGAGAAGACTTTTGCCGCGCCGTATGGTGAGCGCGGATAAAATGGTGTCTGCTCGTTCTGCGGTGGTGGCGACGCACCGAACATCTCCGACGAGGATGCCTGGTAAAAGCGGCAGTCGATTCGAGAGAGGCGAACGGCCTCGAGCAGTCGGATCGATCCCATGCCCGTGGTATCGCCGGTGTGCACCGGTTCGTCAAAGCTGACACGCACGTGCGACTGCGCAGCAAGGTTGTAAACCTCGTCGGGATCGATGGTGCTGAGCAAAGTGACCAATCGGGTGCCGTCGGTGAGGTCGCCGTAGTGCAAGAGCAGTCGCGCACCCGATTCATGTGGATCGATGTAGAGATGATCGATCCGGGAGGTATTGAACGTCGAAGCTCGACGGATGAGCCCGTGGACCTCGTATCCCTTACCTAGCAGCAGCTCGGCAAGATACGAGCCGTCCTGTCCGGTGATTCCGGTTATGAGCGCTCGCTTCATAAGATCCTTACTTCTGTCGATGCATGCTCGTCACCCAAACGTCTGGCATCCCATCATCGAAGTCGTCCCTGCTACGTCAAGAGGTCATGGTACGAGCCCGAGCTTGAATGCACGATTCTCTTAGGTGGGTCACGTCCCTGCCTGCGGCGCTTAGGCTCCCTTCACGCTTCTGTTCCAAGCTGTCTACCGGTTGCGCCGGTAGAACCTTCTGGGTCGGAATTGCCCAGCACAGTCACTGAGTCTGTCGCTCAATATGTGCGTGCTTTCAGCACCTACTATGAAGCGACGGCGACGCGTGCAGTTGTAACACGGCGAGGGGTCGATCAACACTCAGAGCTCCTCTTCGGCGCCCGTCCGGGTATTGATCACGGGCAATCCTTTTAGGGAAGCCAGTCGCCGCTCGCCGCGGAGATAAGTCAGCCGGCCCTTGCTGTCCCTGGACTCGGCGAACTTGGATATCACGTAGCCCTCCGCAGCGGTCAGGACCTTAAGTCCGTGCTGCAGGTCGGAGCGAACAAAATAGGCGTTGTTCCCTGCACTGTTGCTACCGACAAAGTCATATCCCTTGGAAGTAGCGAGGTCGCACATAGCCGGCAGCGAGGCGCCGAAGTACAGATTGTTGATGCGAGCTCTACTGAAATTCGGGTCGTAGGGGATCGTGATCGCGCGTTCGGCGCCGAACACGCTGTTGTACTCCATGATCGCGATCGCGGGTCGTACGGCAGTGAGGCCACGCCAGATCCAGTAGTCGTTGCCGTCAATGTCGATATGAAGAAGTCCGATCTCGCCTTCGAACCCATGATCCAGCATCAACTGGTTGATATTTTCTACCGTCACGAAGGCGCACGCGCTCTGGAGATCATGGCGCCACGAAATCTCGTCGCGCTTGATGACGGCGACGTTTCGATCGGAGCTATCCATCACCAGTCCACGCCAATTGTCGTTCAGCAGCAGGAACCGGGTGTTGGACTCTCGGTAGTCCCCGACGCCGAATTCTACGAAGGTCTCGCTCAATCCCGAAAGCCGATGGATGAGCCACTGAATGATGCCGTCGTCGCCGAATTGACTGAACACCGAGAATTCCACGTCGGCTAGGCCGTCGACGACTTCCCGTTCACGCACCTGCCACGCGAGCCCGCGGCCAACCAGAGTGCGCTGCCTAGCTTCGCCCCCCGTCAGGGCTTGCGCGAGGAGGGCCAGCGGATTGAGATTGAGTTCCACGTGCGTCCTATTCCCGCTGCCCACACCCGTCGCGGGCCGATCCGCGATCTCTCGGTCAGCAACTTTATTCTTAGCAAAGCGTCGGCCCAAGGGGGCGCGCCGCGCCCGCACACTGGATCTAGGTAGTCAGTCAGATGCCTCGTGGCACAGTGGGCCTGGTGCGGCGCGTTAGATCCGGAAGTAGCCGACGGAGCTGTCGAAAGGGATGCCAATGAAAGCCGTATTGTTGGCCGGCGGGCTTGGTACTCGCCTGAGTGAAGAAACCACGATCCGCCCCAAACCCATGGTGGAGATCGGCGGACGACCAATCCTATGGCACATCATGAAGCTCTACTCCCACCACGGTATCCACGATTTTATTGTGTGTTGCGGTTACAAGGGGTACGTGATCAAGGAATACTTCGCCAATTATTTCCTCCACATGTCGGACGTCACTTTTGATATGTCCGCCAACAAGATGGAAGTCCATCGGCACCATGCGGAGCCCTGGCGAGTGACGCTGGTGGATACGGGTGAGAACACCCTTACGGGCGGGCGGCTCAAGCGAGTGGAGGCCTACATCCGGGATGACGAAGCGTTTTGCTTTACTTATGGTGACGGGCTGAGCGACGTGAACATCGGCGCGAGCGTCGAATTCCACCGCCAACACGGCCGCCGCGCCACGGTTACCGCGGTGCTCCCGCCGGGACGCTATGGGGCCCTGGAGTGCGCCGGTGACCAAGTAACGGGCTTTGTCGAGAAGCCGCGAGGTGATGGCGGCCTCATCAATGGCGGATTTTTCGTCCTGTCGCCCTCGGTACTCGATTACATTGAGGGCGACCAGACCTCGTGGGAAGGCCCACCCTTGACCCGTCTCGCTGCCGATGGCGAAATGATGGCCTTCGAGCATTCCGGCTTCTGGCAGCCCATGGACACGCTACGGGACAAGAACATGCTCGAAGAACTCTGGAGTAGCGGCGAAGCGCCGTGGAAATGCTGGAATTGAACGCTTTCGGATCGGCGTATCGCGGGCGCCGCGTGTTGGTCACCGGTCATACCGGCTTCAAAGGCAGCTGGTTGTGTCTGTGGCTGCAATCGCTGGGCGCCGAAGTCACTGGCATCGCACTGGATCCGACGTCCGAGCCGAGCCATTGGAACCTACTGCAACTAGCGATCCAGGATCAACGCATCGACATCCGCGACGAAGCGGAAGTCCGTCGGGTATTCGACACTGCAAAACCCGAGATCGTATTCCATATGGCAGCACAGCCCTTGGTCCGTCGCTCCTACCGCGAGCCGATCGCCACCTGGGCCACCAATGTGATGGGCACTGCGCATGTGCTCGAGGCCGCCCGCCGCACACCGGACGTGCGTGCCATCGTCGTCGTCACGACCGACAAGTGCTACGAAAACCGCGAGTGGCCGTGGGCGTACCGAGAACGAGACCGCCTGGGAGGTCACGACCCCTACAGCGCGTCCAAGGCCGGCGCCGAGTTGGTGGCCGCGAGCTATCGGACCGCATTTCTGCAACAGCCGTCGGCACCGCTGCTCGCAACGGCCCGCGGCGGCAACGTGATTGGCGGTGGCGACTGGTCCGAGGACCGACTGATTCCAGACCTGGTGCGTTCGGTTGCCGCCCGCGAGCCCCTCGTCATTCGCTCGCCGCACGCGACGCGACCGTGGCAGCACGTATTGGATTGCCTCAGCGGTTATCTGGTGCTGGGTCAGCGACTCCTGGCGGGCGACGCTGCCTGCGCCGACGCGTGGAACTTTGGGCCGGACGGCGAAGGAAATCGGACCGTCGAGGAGGTGCTCAACGATCTTGCGCACAGCTGGCCGCAGCTGCGCTGGCAAGTGACATCTGATCCCCAGCCGCACGAGGCGGGCCTACTGCAATTGGACAGCGCCAAGGCGCGGATGCAGTTGGGGTGGCGTCCCGTGTGGAAGCTTGACCAGGCAATCCACCACACAGCCACCTGGTATCGCCTCCTGATGGAATCTGGTGCATTGCCGAGCGCCGAGGAACTGGAGGCCTACGTCGCCGATGCGGCCAGCGCGGGATTAGGTTGGGCGACAACATGAAAATCCTTGATACGCCGCTGGCCGGCGTCAAGATTGCGCAATCGGTACCCCACCGGGATGCCCGCGGCGCCTTCACCCGCCTCTTCTGTGCCGAGGAACTGCAGCCCGCGCTGGGCGAGCGGCAGATCGTGCAGATCAATCACTCCCGGACCAGCAGCGTCGGCGCCGTGCGCGGCATGCATTTCCAGCACCCGCCGCACGCGGAGATGAAGATGATCCGGTGCCTTCGCGGGCGGGTCGTGGACGTCGCGGTCGACCTACGCGCCGGATCCGCAACCTTCTTGCAGTGGCACGCCGTGGAACTGACCCAGGACGACGCGCAAATGCTAGTCATCCCTGAGGGTTTCGCCCACGGCTTCCAGGTGTTGGAGCCCGACAGCGAGTTGCTCTACCTGCACACCGCGTTCTATAACCCGGCCTCTGAGGGAGGTATACGGCACGACGATCCGCGGCTCGCCATTACGTGGCCGTTGCCGCCACAAGACCTTTCGCCCCGTGACCTTTCCCATCCGCTATTGAGTGCCGATTTCACCGGAGTCGCCTTATGAAATGCCGACACTGCGACATGGCGTTGGAACACAGCTTTGTGGACCTGGGCTTTGCGCCCCCCTCCAACGCCTATGTCTACGCTGAGCAGCTGTCCAATCCCGAGGTGCACTACCCGCTGCGCGTGAGGGTGTGTCACCGGTGCTGGTTGGTGCAGACCGAGGACTACGCCCAGGCTGAGGAATTGTTCAGCGCCGACTACGCCTACTTCTCCAGCACTTCGAGCAGTTGGCTCGATCACGCCGCCGACTACGCGCGCATGATCACCGACCGGCTGCAGCTTGGGCCCGAGCGTTTCGTCATCGAGGTCGCGTCTAACGACGGCTATCTTCTGAAAAACTTTGTGGCAGCGGGGATTCCCTGCCTGGGAATCGAGCCGACGGCAAGCACGGCCGCGGCAGCCGAGGCGCTGGGCATCCCAGTCATGCGGGAATTCTTCGGTGAAGCCCTAGGCCGCCGGCTGGCAGATGAAGGACGGTGCGCGGATCTGATCGCGGGCAATAATGTGTACGCACACGTGCCCGATATCAACGACTTCACCCGGGGATTGGCTGCAGCGCTTAAACCGGAAGGCACTGTCACACTTGAATTTCCGCACCTTGTCCCATTGATCGAGCAGACCCAGTTCGACACGATCTACCACGAGCATTTCTCCTACCTGTCACTCACCGCGGTGGCCGGCATCTTCGCCAAAGCCGGCCTGCGCGTGTGGGATGTCGAGGAGCTGCCAACTCACGGCAGTAGCCTACGGGTATATGGCTGCCACACCGACGCAGCGATCGTCACAACGGAGCGCGTCGCCGCGCTGCTCGCGCGCGAGGCCGAGTTCGGGGTGACTCGGCTGGAGACCTACACCGAATTCCAGAAGCGAACCGACCGGGTGAAGGACGATCTGGTGGCCTTTCTGATCGAACAGAAGCGTGCCGGCCGACGAGTGGCCGCCTACGGAGCGGCCGCCAAAGGTAACACCTTGCTGAACTACGCCGGTATCAGGCCCGACCTGTTGCCCTACGTCTGTGACGCCGCACCATCCAAGCAAGGGAAATTCCTGCCGGGAAGCCACATTCCAATCCGCGCGCCGCAGGCGCTGTGGGAAAATTCGCCAGACTACGTGGTGATCCTGCCCAGGAACATCGCTCAAGAAGTGCGGACGCAGCTGAAAGATCTTGCCGAGGCAGGTGCGATTTTCGTGACGGCGGTTCCTGAATTGAGCTTCCTGTGAAGCCCCGTATCGCGTACACCAAGCCGTCGATCACCGACCTCGAGGTGCGCTACGCCACCGATGCCGCCGCCAACGGCTGGGGCGAGCAGTGCTATGCCTACATCGGGAGGTTCGAGAACTCGTATAAGGAGCACCTCGGCGTCAAGCACGCGATCGCCACGTCGAGTTGCACGGGCGCGCTGCACATGGGCATGGCTGCGCTCGGAATCGGGCCCGGCGACGAGGTCATCATGGCCGACACCAACTGGATCGCCTCGGCGGCGCCGATCGTCCACCTGGGGGCCAAGCCCGTCTTCGTTGACATCCTGCCCGAGAGTTGGTGCGTCGACCCGGAATTGGCCGAAGCCGCCATCACGCCGCGCACCAAAGCCATTCTCGCGGTGCATTTGTACGGAAACCTCTGCGAGATGGATCGCCTCTTGGCTATCGGAGAGAAGCACGGTATCCCGGTCATCGAGGATGCCGCCGAAGCCATCGGTTCGATCTACTACGGCAAGCGCGCCGGTTCGATGGGCTGCTTTGGAACCTTTTCGTTTCATGGCACCAAGACGGTCACCACCGGTGAGGGCGGCATGTTCGTCACCAACGACGACGATCTGTATGAGAAAGTGCTCACCTTGAGCAACCACGGACGCGCACGCAGCCAGACCAAGCAGTTCTGGCCAGACGTAGTGGGCTTCAAGTACAAAATGTCCAATATCCAGGCAGCGATCGGATGCGCACAAATGGAACGCATCGAAGCCTTGACGTCGCGGAAACGAGAAATCTTCCACGCTTACAGCGATGGGCTGGCCGGCGTCGAAGGCATATCGATGAACCCCGAGCCGGCGGGGACGCAAAACGGATTCTGGATGCCGACCGTCGTTTTCGATGAAGCGACGGGCATCACCGCAGCGGATCTGACCGCGGCTTTTGCCGCGGAGAACATTGATGCCCGGGTTTTCTTCCATCCGTTGTCGGTGATCCCACCTTTCGCAGGATCGTTGGGAGGGAAGTGGTCCGGCGATATCCCCAACCGCGCCATCAACATCCCCAGTTTCCATGACATCACCGACGCGGAGCAGCGCCGAGTTGTCCAGGTAATTAGGGCGATTCGTGGTGCATGAGAGTGCGTCCGGGCGATCGGAATCGATAACCCGAGGGTGACGTCGATTAGGTCTACGTAACCTTGTCGATGGTGACCCTGGCCTCGTAAACATCCTCGCCGTCGGTAAAGCGGCACGCAGGATGCGGAGGAAAGGTCCGGGCACGCAGGCGGTTCAGCACCTCTCTGGCCGTAGTCGGCGCATCGAGGTCGATGACGCTGGCCGGCTCGAGCTGCTTGCGATAGTGCAGACTGCCGACGTCTGACTGCGGAATCCGTGGGATTTCGCCGTGCACGATCGTCGGGAGGGCTTCTGCAAAAAGCTCCACCATTTCGGTGAGGGCCTTGTGGTAGAGCGTTCCTCCCGTGTCCGACCAGGACACCGGTATTTCCTTCTGGAAGGCGATTTCGCCAGCATCGATCGCGGCATTCACGTGGTGAAGTGTCACGCCAAAGGGGACGCTTTCGACAATTGCCCAAAAATTGGGATCTTTTCCCCGACAATACGGAAGCAGGCTTGGGTGAGTGTTGAGAATGACTGGCGCCGCATCCAGGATCCCTCCTTTGAGCAAATACGGCCACCAAGCCAGAATGATGACGTCGAGCTGCTTAGAGAGAAGCCAGTTCGCTCTCTCCGATTCACCCTGTTCCTGCCAGAGTTTCGCTTCACATCCCTCGGGGATGTCGAACTCATCGGGGATCGCTTCGTTGTCGGTTATCAGCGCAATGACACTTTCCGGCGCATAAGCGAGCAATTTCTCGAGACAGGAATAGCCGGCCTTCCCATTCGCAAAAATGCCGATGCGCTTCGTTGCCCTGTCACTGAAACGGTCGCTGTTCTCCATCTTCGTTGCCGGTCAGACCGTCTTCTTCGCAACCCGGTGCGGAGCGTCCAGGACGTGCTTCACGTCGTCCTCCGTCATCTCGTGTTTGCTCGGCAAGTTGGTCGGGCCGTCCGGAGATCGTAGCTAACTTCATTCGCGGGAAGGGACTCGCACGCCGGCATCGAGCCGGCCGGCAAGAAGGACAACCGCGCATCGATCTTTTCAGCGCTGAGGGTTTCCTGCAATCGATCACGCATCGCCAAGGCTGCGTGGCCCCGACCGGCTCGCATCTTGTACTTCGGGCCAATCGTCGGGCCGGCATGGCTTCCCGGCGCAAATTCCGGGTGCGGACACTGCCGGCTCGAATCGACGCCGTCTCGGGCAGGAAGACCCTGAAAATCGACACAAGTATCATCCTCACCGGTGGGGCTCGGGTCTCGACCCCGCTTGAGCTGGGGCCTTGAATCACCTTAGGAGCATGAACGTGTCCGAACACACTCAGACAGAACATCAGCGGAGCGTGGTCGAGAATGTGGAGGCTCTGGCCAACGACCAAGAAATCGCTCGCCTAACTTCCGAATGGACCGACCGAAGCCTCACGCGCCGCTATTCGTACAACTTCGAGTGGCTCGGCCGGCCGATCATCCAATACCCGCAGGACATGGTCTGTCTGCAGGAATTGATTTGGAGGATTAAGCCTAGCGTGATCGTCGAGACGGGAATCGCGCATGGAGGTTCATTGATCCTCAGCGCTTCCATGCTCTCGCTGCTTGACGTGTGCGACGCGATCACCAATGACACACCTCTTGACGTGCGGACTCCCAGCCGGCAAGTCGTCGGCGTCGATATCGAGATACGGCCTCATAATCGGGCTGCGATCGAAGCCCACCCGATGTATAAATACATTTCGATGATCGAAGGATCCAGCATCGACCCGGACATCATTCAACAGGTTCACGATCTGGCGCGCTGTGATGGCCCTGTGCTCGTCTGTCTCGACAGCAACCACACGCATGAGCATGTCCTCGCCGAATTGTCGGCCTATGCACCTCTAGTGACGCCGGATAGCTATTGCGTGGTTTTCGATACCATCATCGAGGACTTGGGCGCGGACAAGTTCCCCGACCGGC
Organism: Mycobacterium paraintracellulare; assembly: GCF_000276825.1. NCBI lineage: Bacteria > Bacillati > Actinomycetota > Actinomycetes > Mycobacteriales > Mycobacteriaceae > Mycobacterium > Mycobacterium paraintracellulare. The sequence goes on from NC_016948.1 coordinate 3,414,064, forward strand.
CGTGGGGCCCTGGCAACAACCCGAAGACGGCAGTCTGGGAATTTCTCAAGTCGCATTCCGAGTTCGAGATTGACCGCAAAATTCCGCAAAGATTACAAGTAACCATGGCGCCGGACGGGTTTCTGCGCAGGATCCGGTGACGTGCGGCTTCTTAGCAAGGCTGCGACAGCCCGGCAAGCTCTGTAGGAGACCGTGGGCAGCTGAACCAACAGCTTTGATACCCAGGCGATAACAGATTCGACTTACTTGATGCTGCGCAGCATTCAGTTGCCCCTCGGCATTGGGCGTAGACCGGCCTTGTACCGCTGATACAACGCGGTGAATACTCTCCCATAGGCCACGCGCCAATTGAGTGCCACGAGCCGAGACAATAGTGACACCCTGTCGGTCAGGGGGAAAGACTTAGCCAATTTGAGCGCGTAGGCCGAGAAAGTGAAGAACGGCAGTACAGCTTCGATGCGGCGACCTCGGAGAACACGGTATGCGTCCGCGCGGCTGCTGGCTCCCGACACACCGAGTTCCAACCAGCCGCCATCGGTTCGATTTATGTTTCCACGCGAGGCAAGGAACAGATCGATCGCCCAATCTGCCGCCCAGAATGACTGACCGATGACATCACATTGGCGCAGGATCGCGGTCCGAACCACAGAGTAGTACACAGCTTGAGATTGCCAGCAATGGTCCATAAAGCCCGCAAAGCGTTCGCCCGGAGTGCCGACAAGCGAGAAGGTGACATTGTCCGCTTCAGCCTGCCCCATGAACCTGTTCGGGCAGGTTGACGCTACATAGTCGACATTTTCCTCCAGGAAGTTGATATTCAACTCCAAGAAATTGTCTGACCGCGTATCGTCTGCGGCAAGCCAATGAAAATATTCACCGACTGCTTTATCCAAAACGAACTTGAAATTGGCAGCGGCGCCAATATTGTTTTCCTGGCGAAAGTACTTTATTCGGGGATTAATTGCAGCCATTTCTCGACAGATTTGAGCTGTATTATCTGTGGACGCATTGTCGGAGATGATCACCTCGTAGTCGCGGAACGACTGAGAATTTATAGATCTGAGGGCCTGCTCAAGAGACGCCCCGCCATTGTAGACGGGAATGCCGACACTTATTCGAACTTGGCCATTCACGTTCACATCTTTCTGCGCAGGAACCCGCGCGGCGCCACTGACATCAGCAGCTTATTGTCCAGGGAGTCATCGATCTCGAACTCCACACGGTTCTCAAGGTACTTCCAAAACGACGGTTTTCGGGTTGTCACGGTGCCCCCAGGGACGATCCGGATGGGCACCGACCCGGCAGGGCTTCGACAATCGTCGCCGCAATATCCTGCGGAGCCCCCAAGCGCGGCGAAATGGTATGAGTATCGAGCACTAGTGGACGCGGAAATCCATTGAGAAGAGAGGAGGGTAAGCCCACATACAGCGCCAACTTTTTCGTGCTCGTTCACGGGCGCTTTCCTATCTCAATTCGCACTCCGTACTGCTCCCTATCCCGAAACCAACATCCTCGAACGGCTCAGCATAACTTCGCCGTACAAACGCCTGCGCCGCCATGTAGATCACCAGAGCCGGGTTGGCGATGCGCAATGACCCCACGAGTTTAACGGCTCTTCCGAAATGAGAGTGCGTGGTTGGTTGGTTGATCACGGTGAATGCGTGTCGCTGAGTTGAGGTGGGACCTCGGTGCGTGACGATTCGGGTTCCTACACTCGACCGCCACACCACCGAGGTTGCCCGTGTCTGAGGCCAGTGCCTGCCCGCTCAACGTTGTTGCCGACACGATCATGCGCACGATTGAGTTTGGTGACGATCACTGGTGCGGCGATCGCCCAGGAGCTGACCTGGATCGACTGCGGTGAGACCGGCCAACTGCATGATCATGTCGAACGAGTGCCAATCTGCCGGTGGTGGGCCATCGACCCGGTTGCGGGTGCGCCTACCCGGCTTCACCTGCGGCAACGACAGGTGCACGATCACGATCTTTCGCCAGCGCACCGACGGAGGTTGGATTGCTCATCGGTCCAACCGTGGCGTACGTTCGGACTGTTCTTTCCTTCGGTACTTTTGGTGGTGCGGGCGATCCCCAGGAGGGTTTATTGCGAGCGCTTGTCTGCGGCATTTCAGGCCAAGATGGCGCTTATCTGGCGCGCCTGCTGCTCGACAAAGGTTACGAGGTAATCGGCACGTCGCGAGACGCTCAGATCGGTGGCTTCCCCAACCTGGTGCGGCTCGGAGTCCGGGATCATGTTCGCCTGGAATCCATGGCGGCCAATGACTTCCGCAGCGTGCTCAACGTACTGCGGGAAACCGAACCCCAAGAGATTTACAACCTAGCCGGCCAAAGCTCAGTCGGGCTATCGTTTGAACAGCCGGTGGAAACCCTGGACAGCATGGCCGTCGGCACGATCAATCTGCTCGAAGCGATACGTTTTCTGGATAAGCCCGTCCGCTTTTACAGCGCCGGCTCCAGTGAATGCTTCGGAGACACCGAAGGCCAGCCGGCAAATGAGCAAACCCCCTTCCGCCCCCGCAGCCCCTACGCCGTAGCGAAAAGCACAGCACACTGGCTGGTCGCCAACTACCGGGAGGCATACGGGCTGCACGCCAGCACCGGCATATTGTTCAACCATGAATCGCCGTTGCGCCCCGAGCGTTTCGTGACCAAGAAGATTGTGGCCGCCGCGGTCCGCATCGCCAAAGGCGAGCGCTCACGTTTGACGCTGGGCAACATTGCCATCAAACGAGACTGGGGATGGGCACCTGAATATGTCGACGCGATGTGGCGCATGTTGCAGCAACCCAGCGGCTCAGACTTCGTGATCGCCACCGGACAAAGCCACACTCTCGAAGAATTCGCACAGACCGCCTTTAATCACCTCGGTCTTGACTGGCGAGAACATACCGATCTTTCCGAGGCGCTTAGGCGCCCTTCCGATCTCACCGGAGGGCTCGGCGATGCGTCCCGAGCACGAGACGTGCTCGGCTGGTCGCCGACCTACCGAATGCACGACGTCGTCAAAGCCATGGTTGAGGCCGAACACACGGGAGTGAAGCCCCTATGAAAGTCGCATTCGACCATCACATCTTCGCTTACCAGCGATACGGTGGTGTTTCACGCTATTTCGTCGAACTGGCAAGCCGCCTTCCCGCCCACGGCGTGGAGGCATCGGTCATCGCCCCACTGCACATCAACAACTACCTGGCGAACGACTCCGCCCGCGGCCTCACGCGGGGCAAGTACGTGCGCTCCGAATTCGCAGGCATCCCCCTTGCGCTCGGACTGACAAACCGGTTGGCTGCGCCCCTAGCATGGAGGGGAGCCAATCCCGACATCGTGCACGAAACCTATTTCTCCGCCAAACCATTGGGTAAGGCACGGCGCCGCGTCGTCACGGTCTACGACATGATCCACGAGCTCTTCATGCCTAACGCCAAACTTGCGATCGCCGCCAAGCGCGCGGCGGTCAAACGCGCCGACCACATCATCTGCATCTCCGAGAACACCAGGCAAGACCTGGTACGTCTTCACGATATCGACCCAGCGCGCACCAGTGTCGTGCACCTTGGCTATTCGCTGACTGCCGAAGCTGACTCGGCACAGGACGGTTTACGCGGACAAAGACCGACGCTCTTGTACGTCGGACTGCGAGGGGGATATAAGAATTTCAGCACGTTGCTGCAGGCGTATAGCAGCTCTCCGGTACTGCGGGAATTCGAATTGATAGCCTTCGGCGGACCCCCGTTGCGCCGCGACGAGCAGGAAGAAATCAATCGGCTGGGGATCGGCGACCAGGTGCGTTTCGAGTCAGGCACCGACCGCGAACTCGCGGCACATTACCAGGCGGCCGCCGCGTTCATCTGCCCCTCAAAATACGAAGGATTCGGGATTCCACCCCTCGAAGCCATGAGCCACGGGTGCCCGGTTGTGTGCAGCAACGCAGGATCGATCCCCGAAGTAGTCGCAGACGCAGGCGCATATTTCGATCCCAATAGCCCCGAGGAATTACGCACTACTCTTGAGCGCGTCGCAACCGACGAGGCCCTGCAAGCAGACCTGCGAGCGCGTGGATATGAACGCCTCGCCGCCTTCTCCTGGGACAAGTGCGCCGCAGACACGGCACGAATCTATCGCGAAATCGTCTGACTGAAGGGCCGTGCGACACCCGATGCCTGGGCAACCTGTTGACTTGGCCCATTCTCCGCGGTCAACCGCTTCCGAGCACCATCAGTAATCGGCGCCACCGTCGCGGACAGTGTCGACGACACAGGGGCGACATCGCTCACGCGGTAAGCTGCCCGCTGATTTCACAGTCTTCTTCACGCTGGAGATGCGCTGATTAGCTAGTCTCAGCACAACGACCAGACCGATTCGAAGTCAAGGAACACAAGGCTGGGACCCACAATGAAGTTTGCCCTGGCGAGTTACGGAACTCGCGGCGACATCGAGCCTTCCGCCGCCGTGGGTCGCGAACTGGTGCGCCGAGGGCACGACGTACGACTGGCCGTCCCCCCGGAACTGGTTGCCTTCGTCGAATCGACCGGGCTGGTAGCCGTTCCTTACGGCCCCAAAGTGCAGGAGTTCCTCGACGAGGAATTCCTGCGGAACATGTGGGCGGATTTCTTCCGCAATCCGATCAGGCAGCTGCCCAAAGTTTGGGACCCGATCATCAAGTATTGGCCGGACGTGAGCACGACGCTGAAGTCGCTCGCGGATGGGGCCGACTTGCTCACCACCGGCCTGAATTTCGAGCAGGCCGCCGCCAATGTGGCTGAGTACTACGACATTCCGTTGGCCTCGTTGCATCACTTCCCCATGCGCGCCAACGGCCGCCTGGTGCCCAGCATGCCGGCCCCTTTGGTCCGCTCGACGATGACGGCGATCGAGTGGCTGTTTTGGCGCTCGACGATGAAGGTCGACAATGCGCAGCGCCAAGAACTCGGGCTGCCCGAGGCGACACATCGTTCGCAGCGACGAATCGCCGACCACGGTTGGCTGGAAATCCAAACCTACGACGACGTGTTTTTTCCCGGCCTGGCCGCCGAATGGGCGAAATGGGGTAGCCGCCGTCCGTTCGTCGGCGCACTCACCATGGAGTTGGCGACCGACGCCGACGACGATGTCGTCTCGTGGATCGCCTCGGGAACACCACCCATCTGCTTCGGGTCCGGGAGCATACCGGTCGAATCCCCCACCGCCACCGTCGAAATGATCGGTGCGGCCTGCGCACAGCTGGGCGAGCGGGCGCTCATTTGCTTCGGCGGCACAGAGTTCAGCGACGTGCCGCATTTCGACCACGTCAAAGTCGTCGGCCCGGTCAACTACTCGTCCATCTTCCCCGCCTGCCGTGCCGTCGTTCATCACGGTGGTTCGGGCACCACGGCCGCGAGCCTGCGCGCGGGAATCCCCACCTTGGCCCTGTGGAGTTCGGCCGATCAGCCGTATTGGGCGGCCCAGATCAAACGCTTGAAAGTAGGTGCCGCCCGACGCTTTTCGGCCACCACCCCACGCTCGCTGGTGGCGGACCTGCGTACCATCCTCGCCCCGGACTACGCGACCAGAGCCCGGGAACTCTCCGCCCGGATGAGCAAGCCCGCCGAGAGCATCGGGACCACCGCCGACCTCTTGGAGGAGGCCGTCCGCCGGAAAGTGGTTGGCTGAGGCCGCCTTATCGCCGCCCGGCGGGGGTGGAATTTATCCGACTGGCGACCGCCTTGAGCGAATCGGGCAGGAAACGCAGGGCCACACCCACGGTCTTGGTGGTCAGAGATCCGCCGACGACCTTGCGGTCGCCGCGCATCATCGCCTCGAAACCCTGCCTGGCAACCTCGGCCGGGTCATCCTTCGGCTTTTGCCCCGCACGCGTCTCGTCCATACCCGCGCGGTTGAAGAAGTTGGTCTCGATGGTGCCGGGCAGCAGGGAGGTGATAGTGATTCCGGTATCACGCAATTCGTCCTGCAAGGCCCCGGCGAAGGACTGAACGAACGACTTGGAGGCGTGATAAACCGCCTCGAAAGGCCCGGGCGCCATCGACGCCAGCGACGACGTGAGCAGCACCCTCCCCGCGCCGCTCCGGGTCATGTTGCGCAGCACCAGCTTGGCCAGGTGCACGGTCGAGCGCACGTTGAGGTCGATGATGGACATATCGTGCGCCAGGTCGCCCTCGACGAAGCTTCCCCCGCCGCCGATGCCGGCGTTCAGCGCGGCTGCATCGATCGGACGATCACCCTCTGTGGCCTGCCGATAGAGCTTTTCGACGCCTTCCGGGGTGCGTAGGTCAACCTGTACCGGCCGGACATCGACGCCCCACCGGGATAACGTGGTGGACGCTGGGTAGATGCCGTCGTTTTCGGCCGCCACCACCAGGTCATATCCCCGCTCGGCAAACAGCTCCGCTAGCTCGAGACCAATTCCACTGGACGCGCCGGTGATCAATGCTAATGCCATAGCAGAGGCCTACCCGTGTGAAAGAACGTGAAACCAGATCGCGCGGGCAACTCGAGGTTCGGCGCGCTAAAACCCTTGGGAGAAGGCCTGGTTCGCCTAGCGTGCAGGCTTGATGAGCAGGCCCTGGCCCGTGGGCAATGTGCAGATTTTCACACCCAGCTCGCCGGCAACTTCGTCCATGGCGGCGCGCTGCTCGTCGCGTCCCCGGTTGGCGTAGTCATCCAGCAGCACGAACGCACCCGGGGTGAGCCGCGGCCAAAAGAACCGGAGCGCAGCGACTTCGGGGGGAGCGCAGTTCATGTCGATGTGCAGATACGCCACCGACGGCGCATCGACCTGCTCCAGTGTCTCGGGAACCGCGCCGACGATGATGCGCTGGTTTTTCCATTGCGCGAAATTGGCGCGGACGCTGTCAACGCCGTTCACGTACATCCCGTTGCGCAGATGCCCTTTGCTAGTCTCCAGCGCCCCGGCCCGCCGTTCGTTCTCGGTGACGAACCGCGGATCGAGACCGGCGAAGGTGTCAAGCAAATAGAACGTCTTGCCCAGCCGATCCCAGTCGAGGTACTCCATGATGGCGCTGCTCAAGAACCCGTAACTGACGCCGCACTCGACGAAATCGCCCTCGAGCTTGCTGGCGCTGGCCGCCGCCCACAGCCCCACGTGCACGCGCCATTGCCACTGGTACCAATCCTCGTTGCCCAGGGAGCGGGCGCCACGCTGGTAAGCGCGCTGGAATTCGGGATCATCCAGAAACGCGTGAAAGTTGTTGAACGTGATCAACGCGTCGTTGGCGTAGACGTCGGGCAACAGTGTGCGCGCGAGCCAGTATTCGGTGCGCACCCACCACATCCGCAGGCGGGTGCCGGTTGTCAGCCCTGGTGCCACGGCGGCAACCATAGCATCGGCACGTACCCCGTCCGGTGCAAACGGAATCGGTTCATCATGATCGTGTTCCGCCCATCCCGCACCGAAGGGCAAATCGTCTCGTACACCTAGAGTTTCAGCGATCTCTTTAGGACTTACGCCATAGCACGCCGGTGCCGTCGATCTCGACGATCTCGTCGGTCACGCCGTGCTTGTCGCGGTAGTCCGTCACCGCCTGCGCGCACGCCTTGATCGCGTGGTAGTCGTCGACGATGCAAAAGCCTCCGGGCGACAGCCGCGGGTAGAGCGCGTCGAGCGCCTGAATCGTCGACTCGTAAAGGTCGCCGTCAAGCCGCAACACCGAAATCCGGTCGATCGGGGCGTCCTGCAGGGTGTCCTTGAACCAGCCCGGAAGAAAACGCACCTGGTCGTCCAACAAACCGTAGCGCTCGAAATTGGCCTTGACGTGCTCTTGCGGCACACCCAGGATGCGCGCGTGGCGATGCAGCCGGATTCCTTTATCCGCCTTGTAATTGACGGTATCGGGTGGCGGCACTCCGGCGAACGAATCGCACAACCACACGGTTCGCTTCTCGTCTCCATAGGCGGCCAATACGGCGCGCATCAAGATCGAGGCGCCGCCGCGCCACACACCGCACTCGACCAGATCGCCGGGCACGTCGTCTTCCAGAACCGTCTCGACGCAGTGCTGCAGGCTGGTCAACCGCTGCATGCCGATCATCGTCAAGGCGTCCGCCGGCCAGTCCAGGCCCAAGTCGCGGGCATCCTTGTTGAATGGCCGCTTGCGCACCAGCAGCAAGTTACGCGTGCTGAAGAGGGGACGTCCCAAGCGGTACAACCCCACCGGCACCAACTCGTCGCTGCCATACCTGGTGAGGTCACGCCGGAGCAGATCGAGGTATGCAAACCGCGTGTCGTGATCAGTCACCGCCATAACTGCCCCTAACTCCGCGTGCCAGTAATACCGGTAGAGAGCCTAGACGCCCCTCCACGCCATCAATGCGTTTCGCTGTATCCGTCACCGGTTGCTCAGCGACTTCGCTCGGTGGATACCCCGGGAACACAGCGCCCCGAACGAGCGAATTCTTCCAACAGATCGACGGCGCGCCCTGCGCTCTCGGCGGGCTTACTCATCCGGGTCGCCAGCTCACGGGCGCGGGTGGTGTACTCCGGGGCAAGGATCGTCCGCAGATCGGCAATCAGAGTTTCAGGGGTGGCGCTCGAGAACCGCCGGGATGTGCCTACCTTCAGTTGCTTGACACGCGACCCCCACATCGGCTGGTCGCCGGCCGTCCAGAGGATCAGCGAAGGGATCCCCGCGCGCAGACCGGCGGCCGTGGTCCCCGAGCCGCCGTGATGAACGACCGCGCGACAGGCGGGGAAAATTTTCGTGTAGTTGACCACGCCGACGACCTTGACGTGGTCCAACTGGGGGACGTCGCTGAAGTCGCTCCAGCCGGAGCAGATCAACGCCCGCTCCCCCAACTCCGCGCAGGCGGCGCCGATCATTCTCACCGTGTCGGCGGGTGATTCGGCGACCGGCATGCTGCCGAAACCGAAGCAGATCGGAGGCGTGCCCTGGGCGATCCACGCCAACACCTCGTCATCGCAATCGGTCGTCAGTTCCATGGTCAACGAGCCCACAAACGGCCGCTGACCACCCCACTTCGCCCATTCGTCGGCCAGCCCGGGAAAGCACACGTCGTCGTAGGCCTGGATTTCCAGCGAACCCCGCTCGGCGATCCGCCGCGGCGAGGCCACCGTTGCAGTGGGAAGGCCGAGCTCGCGCCGCTGACGATCCTCGGCCTTCTTGTTCATCCGCCAGCACATCCAGTCGTACACGGCCATTCCGGTGCGGACCATGGGCGCGGGCACCCCCGGTACGACCCTGCCGTTGGGCCGCATCGGGATGTAGTGCAGTGTGGCCATCGGAATGCCGTAGTAGTCGGCGACGTTGATCGCCAAATCCTGGTAAAGCTGCCCGGTGAACAGCAAATCGGCTCCGGCACCCACCGACATCAGCGCCGCGCTCATTTCCTGCCAGTTTTTCAGTACCGGTTCCCAGGCTTCCCGTATCAACTTGACCGGGCCCCGGATGAAGTTCTTGAAGAAGTCGCGGATGAACTCGTCGCTCCAAAAGTCATGCATGTCCGGCCCGTACGGAATCGCCGGCACACCGGCCTCCTCGGCCAGATCGACAAGATTGGGCGGCACGGCCATGCGTACCGAGTGGCCTCTGCGCATCAGTTCACGACCGATGGTGAGGCAAGGCTCGATATCGCCACGCGTTCCATAACTTGCCACAGCAAATTTCATCGCGACTTTACCTTAGTCAATCTCCGACGGCGCGGGCAACTTTGACTGCGGCGTTTCCGCTCGGTAATCTACGGCCCGCCATTTACCCTGGGGCGCAGTCGGCGTCATTGGTTGTCGTTGTTCCGCAACGGATTTGGCACCCCGCGGCCACGCGGGATGGTAACGGCGCACCGGAGTAGCCGAGTGCGACAAAGCCAACCTCATCGGCCTTTCCCCCCGACCGTAGAACTATGACGACCCGTGGGCAGTGTGGCTGAAGCCCAGGTGTCGTCGCCTGATCTTTCCGTAGTCTGCCAGACTATCGACATCGTGTCCGCGAAAACGGGAAGTCGACCCGGATCCATCCGCGCACCGAAACCGATAGCAAAATCGACTATTCCCCCAGCACAACGGCCCTGAACCTGTTTGCTGCGTCAGGCGCGACTCCGCGAGCTGGCAAACTTTTCCACCACATCGGCGGCCTTGACGACGCTGTCCGCCGGCTTGGTCATCTGGGCGGCGATCTCGCGAGCGCGCCGTGCGTAATCCGGGGCGAGGATCCGGCTCAGATCCTCCACCAATGTTTTGCGATCGGTGGCCGAAAACCGCCGCGTGGTACCAACTTTCAGCCGCTTGAGCTGAGCTCCCCAGATGGTTTGATTGGCATCCATCGACAGAATCAGCGTCGGCACCCCGGCGCGCAGGCTGGCGGCCGTGGTTCCCGAGCCGCCGTGGTGAACGACGGCGCGGCAGGCGGGAAAGATCGTCGCGTAATTCACCGGCCCCACCACTTTGACGTGATCGGCGAGCGGGACGTCGCTGAAGTCGCTCCTCCCGGCGCAGATCAACGCTCGCTCGCCGAGCTGCGTGCAGGCGGAGCTGATCATGTCGACGGTATCGGCCGGAGATTCCACCGGCATGCTGCCGAAGCCGAAGCAAATCGGCGGTGTCCCCGCGTGAATCCAGGACATCACGTCGTCGTCGGCCTCCGTGGTCAACTCCATCGTCAACGTTCCGACGAAGGGTCGCAGGCCGTCCCATTTCGCCCATTCATCGGCCAGCCCGGGGAAGCAGGCCTCGTCATAGGCCTGGATTTCCAGTGATCCGCGCTCGGCGATCCGCCGCGGTGACGGCGCCGTCGCCTTCGGCAACCCGAGTCGCCTGCGCTGGGTGTCCTCGACCTTCTTGTTCAGGCGCCAGCAGTACCAGTCGAACGCCGTCATCGCCGAGCGCGCCAACGGCGGCGGCAGGATCGCAACGACCTGGCCATTGGGCCGCATGGGAACGTGATGCAAGGTGGCCAGCGGAAGGTCGTAAAACTCCGCGACGTTGGCGGCGGTCTCCTGGTAGCTCTGGCCGGCGAACAGCAGGTCGGCGCCGTCCGCGAGCGACATCAGCGTCGTGTTCATCTGCGCCCAGCACTGGTCGCTGAGATCCCACATCTCGCGCCACATGCCGCGCATCTCCTGGATCTTCCAGAATCCGCGGAAGAACGAGGTCCAGAAGTTGCGGTAGACGTCCAGCCAGGTCTGCGAGTCCAGCCCGTAAGGGACCGCGGTCAGCCCGGCCGCTTCGGTGAAGCTCACCGAGTCGGGCGGGACGGCCATGACCATGTCATGGCCCCTGCGCTGCAGCTCGCGGGCGACCACCACGGAGGGCTCGATGTCGCCGCGCGTTCCGTAGCTGGCCAGCACACATTTCATCGCGGATCCAAGCCCTTCGGTTGCGCCATCACGGTGATGCACCGATCACTTTAGATAGCGCCGAATCCCCACTGCACCGGTTTGCGCGATCGTCACGGCTTGCGCCACAGCACGCCGGTGCCGTCGATTTCCTCGATCTCTGCGGTCACGCCGTGCGCCGTGCGGTAATCGGCCACGGCCTGCCGGCATGCGTCGATGGCGTGGTAATCGTCGATGATGCAATACCCGCCGGATGAGAGCCGCGGGTAGAGGGCGTCGAGGGCCTGGATCGTCGACTCGTAAAGGTCGCCATCGAGACGCAACACGGAGATGCTTTCGATCGGGGCGTCCTGCAGGGTGTCTTTGAACCAGCCCGGTACGAAACGAACGCGGTCATCGAGTAATCCGTAGTGTTCGAAATTCGCCCTGACCTGCGCTTCGGACACCGCGAGCACCCCGGCGGCGCGATGCAAATTGATGCCTTTGTCGGCTTCGTAGTGCGCGGCGTCCGGCGGCGGCACCCCTTCGAACGAATCGCATAGCCACACGGATCGCTTCTCGTCCCCGTAGGCGGACAACACGGCGCGCATCAGAATCGACGCCCCACCGCGCCACACACCGCACTCGACCAGGTCACCGGGGACGTCTTCCGTCAGAACCGTTTCCACGCAGCGCTGCAGGCTGGTCAACCGCTGCATGCCGATCATCGTCAAGGCATCCGCCGGCCAATCCAGGCCCAACTTTCGCGCATGCTCGTTGAACGGACGCTTGCGGACCAGCATCAGGTTGCGGGTGCTGAAAAGAGGGCGCCCCAGACGGTCCCAGCCCACCGGCACCAACTCGTCGCTGCCGTACCGGGTGAGGTTACGTCGCAGCAGGTCAAGGTAGGCGGATCTGGTGTCGAGGAACGGAGATCGCATGTCACGATCGGCCACGGTCAAAGCTGCCCCCTGGTTCAAAATGAAAGGACTGGCGTGGGTGGTCCCGTCCCTGCCCCTACCGGGGAGTAGCAACCATCATAGGCGTTAATAAGCACTGCCCCGGCTTCCAGCAGTCACACCAGACCGCAGTTCTCAGCGGCGTCCCGCCTGTTCAACGACGGGGCGGCCCGATTCGTTCGATCCGGCGGCGGCTTCGGGCCGCTCGGCGATCCAGTCGAGCAGCGCGCGCAAACCGTCATCGAGCGAACGCTCGGGGCGCCAACCGAGCTCGTTGATCGCCGGCTCGATGTCGCAGCTCGCTGCGCGCACGTCGCCGTCGCGGAATTTCGGGACGACGGTCGGTTCGGGCGCGCCACACATGGCGGCGATCTTGTTGGCCAGCTCGTGGATGGTGGTGGCCTGGCCGGACCCGATGTCGAGGCAGCGCGGCTGGGTCGCCGGGCGCTGGACCGCCGCGAACAGGGCGTCGACGACAGCGTCGATGTAGACGAAATCGCGCACGATGCGGCCGTCCTCGTAGACCTCCAACGCAAGCCCCTGGCGCGCCAACCGCGCGAAGAGGGCGACGATTCCTGTGTACGAGTTGGTCAGCGACTGCCCGGGGCCGTAGACGTTCTGCAGACGCAGCACGCTGAGGTTGGTGTCGCGCGCGGACGTCCAGGCGGCCAGCAGGTGTTCCTGGGCGAGCTTGGTCGCCGCGTACACGTTGGTGGGCCGGGGTTCGGTGCGGTCGGCGCGGCTGGGCAGCGGCACCGCCTGTTCACCCGCGGGTCCTTGCGGATCCCAGCGGCCCGCGACGAGCTGCGCGTGACTGCGAGGTGGCGGGTAGAAGATGTGCGAGCCGGACTGCCATGAGCCCTCGCCGTACACCGCCCGCGATGACGCCAGGACGAGTTGGTCGGGCACGTGTCCCGAGCGGCTCAAGGCGTCCAGGAGTTGGGTGGTGCCGACGACGTTCACTGAGCCGTGCCGCGTCGCCTCGGACAGCGATTGCGCGGTTCCCGTCTCGGCGGCCAGGTGGACGACTTGGGACGGGCGGAACATCCGCAGCACCGCGTCGAAGTCGGGCGCGTGGGTGACGTCGCCGGTGAACAACCGCACCGACGGCGGCAGTTCGATCGGCCGATCTCCCCCGTGCACCTGCGGATGCAGCACGTCCATCACGGCGACGTCGTATCCGGCCTCGATGAGACGACGGGCGAGCGCCGACCCGATGAATCCCGCCCCACCGGTGATGAGCACGGACGCTGACACGAATCGACGCCTCCCGTTTGCGATGCTGAGGAAAACATGCGATCGGCACGCTCGCCGAGATCGCGGTCCGGTCGATCATAACGGGGACTTACCGCCGCATCAGGGGATTCCTTGCGGATAGGCGGCGCATCGGGGGCCGCACGAGGCCACGCCACATGCACGAAAGGCGCTACGCCCAAGTCCCCCTGTGCCGGTGGGCCATTGCGACGACCTCCATCACCGGCCTCGCGATGGCCGGCCGGAGAAGCCGGAACAGCATGCTGTTGGACAAGCCGTGAAAGTCCTCGTACGCCTTACGGAAATCACGCTCGCTGGACCGGTAGGACTCGAAAACGCGGTCCAACGCTGACATGTCGATCGGATCGTCCTGCGCGGCATCGCGAAGCGCTTCATAGACCGTGGAAATCCAATCGGCGCCGAACAGATCCGTCACCGCGCCACAGTGCCGCTGCCGATGCAAGCCTGGCGTGAGGAACCCCTCGATGGCGTCCTCGTCCTCGGCGTGCAGTTCGACCGGCAACTCCGCGGAGATGCGCTTCATTTCCCGGCGCCAGTCGTCGAGCAGGTTCGCGTAGTCGACGAATACCCGCGGTACGCCGCGCGAATTTCGTTCGGCGAGGATGTTGCATTTCAACCACAAGGCGCTCGCTAGCGCGGGAGAGACGTGCCAGGACTTCGCGATAGACGAAATGACCTCCTGCGGATGACGTACCGCGATCACCGAGGCGACGTCGAATCCGGCCACGCGTGCCGCCTCGAACCACAGATCGGACAGTGTCGTGATTCTGGGTTCCTTGATCACCACGAGCGGCGCCGCCGGCAGCGTGGACAGGTACTCCCCGACCTTGGCGACGCAGGCCTTCTTTTCTTTGGTGGGTGAAACGTCGTCCAGGAAGCGAAGCGAGGGGTCGTACCAATTGGTCCCGAGACGGCGCAGGATCGTTTCGTTGAGCGAAATGGCCGCTCGCGGTTCCCAATACCCGAGCGGGTTGTTGGCGTCCGCGCCCAGCATCGCAGCCGGCAGCGTGCCACCGCACAGCGAGAGCACCCGAGTGAGCGCCGACGTTCCCGACCGTTGCGGTCCCAGCACGAAGAGGGCAACCGGGCGGTTCCCGGAGCCGACGGGGCGATCGACGGGCTTGGTCATCCGGGCCAATCTCATCGCGAATCCAACCTTTCACTGGCCGTGCGCCTGAACGACTTTCGGAGTTCGGTTGATATCCAGGGGTTTCCGACTTGGTGCACGCGCGATCCATGCGCGTAGCAACCGTTGGGAATCGACACCGTCGCGCACACTACGGTGTCAGAGAGCTAGATCGCAGCCTGCTCAACAACTTTGGCAAAGAGGAAGCGATATACCGCGCTCCTCACACGAGTCACGGCTGACTTGTGACCGGCAACTTCTGCCCCCCGGTGAGAACCTTCGAATCATTTCGCCCGCTAAGGACTATAGCCCCGTGCGATGGACCAAGGCGGCCTTTTTACGAACCTGTTTTTCTTACTTAATCTTTGACGGCGTGACCTACGCCCAGGCCCCGCGGTGCCGGTGCACCACCGCGGCGATCTCGAGGATCCGCTTCACGATGAACGGCCGAAACACCCGGCGAAGCAGGCTGTTGGTGCGGGCGTGGAATTCCGTGAAGGCCATGCGGAAATCACGCTCGCCGGCCTGATACGACTCGAAAACCCGGTCCAAAGTCGCTGCGTGCAGGGGGTTGTCCTGCGCGGCCCCGTGCAGCGCCTCGTAGACGGCGGAGACCCAGTCCGCACCGAAATGGTCCGCCACCGGGCCGCCGTATCGCTGGCGTCGAAGCTCCGGGGTGAGAAATTCCTCGACGGCGCTCTCGTCGACGGTGTCCAGATCGATTTCCAGCGCGGCGGCGACGCGCTTCACCTCTCGATGCCAGTCGTCGAGAAGGTTGCCGTAGTCGACGAACACGCGCGGGATC
Organism: Mycobacterium paraintracellulare; assembly: GCF_000276825.1. Lineage (NCBI taxonomy): Bacteria > Bacillati > Actinomycetota > Actinomycetes > Mycobacteriales > Mycobacteriaceae > Mycobacterium > Mycobacterium paraintracellulare. The sequence goes on from NC_016948.1 coordinate 3,429,524, forward strand.
CCGCGGGTGTGCCGCTCGGCGAGCAGGTTGTACTTCAGCCACAATGCGCTGGACAGCTCCGGCGAGGTGTCCACGTACTTCGCCGCCGAGGCGACAACCTCTTGCGGATGGCGCACCGCAATCACGGCGGCGATGTCGAAGCCGACCTGGCGCGCCGCCTCGAACCACAGGCCCGACAGCGCCGTGATCCTCGGCTCCTTGATGACCACCAGCGGCGCCGCCGGCAGTGTGCCCAGATACGCCGCGATCTCCGCGATCCAGGCCGCCTTCTCGTCGGCGCCGAACGCGCACTCCTCCTGCAGGCGCAGCGTCGGGTCGTACCAATTGCTGCCGTGGCGGCGCATGATCGTCTCGTTGAGCATGATCGCCGCCCGCGGCTCCCAATAACCGCGCGGATTGTTCCCGTCGGCGCCACACATTCCGGCCGGGAGCGTGCTACCGCACAGCGACAAAACCCGGGTCAGCGCCGACGTTCCGGACCGCGCCATTCCCAACACGAACAGCGCAACCGGACGGACGGCGGTTGCTTGGCGGGCGGATGACCCTGTTAGATCGGCGGGTTGGCTCGTCCGGGAAGCTGTCATCGGTGGCCCACACCTTTCAGTTGCGCGTCATGTGGCCCCCGGGATCACGGGTCATTATCCATGAGTTTGCAATTTGTGGGGCAAAGTTCAATTACGCGCTTCCGGCAACGCCGTCGCCGACCACGAGGCGCGTTCAGCAACGCGCATTAATCATTCGGTCTGGACGACTTTTCATCTCTAGGTAAAGGTGAGATCGAGGCTAATGCGGCGCGGAATCCGCAAGGAACCTAGTCGCCGGTGACGATCTGCGCGGACGGTTGCGCGTCATCGACCACGCCGTCGTGTTCACGCGCTTTGCGCTTGAAGCGGGATTTGAGCGCAAGCGCACGCTTTTCCACCAGGAACCAGCTCAGTGCGGCCAGTGGCAGGGTGGCGACGGCGGCAAGAACGGCGAACGCGACTGGTGGGACGACACCCAGTCCGCAGATCACCAACAGCTGCTGAATGGGCCACGCGTAGATGTACACGCCATAGGACAGGTCCGTGCGTAAACGCATGCGCTGGTTGTGGATCAGCGCTCCCGAAACGATGACGGCATAGGCCAGTGGGATGGCCGCCACTACCCGATAGTTCGGCACCAGCAAGCCGGCCACCACCACGATGGCCGCGCTCACGGCAACAAGTGACCACCGGGCGGGAATCATGTCTTGGAATTGATGCAGAACCGCTCCCGCTGCGAAGACGAGGGCGAAACGCGTGATCATCTGCGGGATCGTCTCCACCGCTCCCACCGGGTAAGACACAAGCGCCGCACCCACCAAGAACAGTGCGAACACCACCGGAGCGGGCCAGCGGCGTTTGAGGAGTCCGGCCACACCGGCAACAGCGATGGCGATGTAGCAGAGGAATTCGAATACGAGGGTCCACAGGACGCCGTCCCAGACGCCCGGGAAGGGGACGTTTCGGGGTGTTCCGTCGATACCGGTGTGATAGACGTTCAGCACGGCGTTGTTCAGCACATACGCGAACGGCGCGGGAGACAGCAGCAACCTGGCGGGCGAGCCTCCTTGGATCGCCACGCTGAGCGGGGCGATGACAAATGCCACCACGGCCAGGCAGACCCACAGCCCGGGGAAGATGCGAAGAACACGGGCGACGAAGTACTCGCGAAGGCGCGGGTTGCGCACCCAGCTCGCCGTGATGAGGAACCCCGATATCGCGAAGAATCCGTCCACCCACACTTGGGTGAGCAGCTGTTCCACCGGCGGGTAGATCTTGCGGCCGGTGAGAGACCAGGAGTGTTGCAGGATGACGCCAGACGCCAGCACCAGGCGCCAAACGTTGAGCGCGTTGTTTCGGGTGTCGAACACCTGGGCGAGCGTCGAGCCCGCCGACCCTCGCCGCTTTGGCCGGCGGTTGACGGTTGCATCGGGGCCAGAGACTGTCGGGTGCGCGCTCACCTGAACGATTCTCGCTGCCCGGCGCCCGGGTGCCAAAATCGCGGTCGAGGCATCAGCACACCCGCAAAAGCGGGATTACCGGCGGGCATTGTTTTCGCGCAACGCCGCGGCAATTTGCGGAAATGAACTGAGCAAACATCCCGCACAGATTACATCGCATGCGAACAACCGCACATGGGCTTTCGACCACCGTCATTCGAACCGGCGAGTCGATTTAAGCGCCCCCGTAAATTACGCGGTCATTTGCATCGCCGGAACTCACCGTCTGCCCGCTTTCAGCCCGCGACGGCCCCCGGCTCGCAGAACGGCGCCCCGAACTCGGTGACCGGGCGGAATCCGCGTTTGCGGGCCTTGTCCGCGGCCCTGCGGATCAGCGCATAGATCCCGACGAACGCCGCGTGGTCACTCATCACGAGCGGCGTCAGCAGACGGTTGTGCACCAGCGCGAACGCCACCCCCGAGGCCGGGTCGGCCCATCCGACCGAACCGCCCATCCCGACGTGACCGAAGCCGGGCATCACGCCGCCGATCGGCAGACTGTGATAACCGAGGTGGAATGCCAACGGCACGTAGATGTTTCGGTCCGGCCGCAGGCTGCGCTCGCCCGTCAGGCCTGCCGTCAGGTCGCGGGAGAGGAATCGGATGCCGTCGACCTCGCCACCGTTGGCGATGGCGCCGTACATCCGCGCCAGGCCGCGCGCCGTGGCCACACCGTTGGCCGCCGGGATCTCGGCGTCGAGCAGCGGGGTGTCGCCCTGCACCGCCGCGACCATGCCCGGGAAATAGATCGACCGGAAGCCGCCGGAGAGCTCGTTGGCGACCTTGCGGGAGACGTAGTTGACGAGCGAACTGCCCAGCAGGTTCTGCGGCGCGACGATCTCGGCGACCCGCGTCGGGCATCCGGCCGGCGGCCGGCCCAGGTACAGGCCGTCGACGCCCAGCGGCTCGGCCAGTTCCTCGCGAATCAGCGTCCGCATCCCTTTACCGGTCACCGCCCGGCCCAGACCCGACATTAGCCAGCCGAAGGTCAGCGCGTGGTATGCGGATTTGCCGAACAGCCGCCCCGGAGCCGCCGCCGCCAGCCGCTCCTCCATCACCACGTGATCCAGGAGGTCTTCCTTGGTGGCGCCGCGCAGCCCCGAGAGGCCGGCCTGGTGGCTCATCACCTGGCGCACGGTCATGTCGGCCTTGCCGTTGGCGGCGAACTCGCGCCAATACTCGGCGACCGGGGCGTCGTAGTCGATCAGCCCCCGGTCAGCGAGCCGGTGGATGACGGTGGCGGCCATTCCCTTGGTCGCGGAGAACACCATCGGGGCGGTGTTCTCCGACCACGGCCGCTGCCCGCCCCGGTCGGCAAACCCCGTCCAGACGTCCACGACGGGCTGGCCGTCCACATAGACGGCCAACGCCCCGCCACCGAACCGGCGGGCCGGAAACATGCTGGAAAAGCTACGAACGACGCACCCGAAGTGTGAGTCCGCCGCGCCGGACACACGGTGACCTGCGTCAAGGTCATCGTGGACACGGACCGCGCGGCGATTGACTCGGCTATCCACCGTCACACTTTTGAATTTACTTGGATTACACACCGGGCAGGAGCGAAACCCCCCGATTATTTACCTATCCGTTAGCCAGACGCGGCCGTCAAAATTTGCTGGGCGGCCAGGGCCGGAGTTAGCTCCCCCGCCTTGACCTTCCGCTCGACGTCGGCCCGGATCTTGCGCACCGCCGGGTTGGAGGCCAGCCGGTCCAGCACCGTGTCGCGCACCATCTGCCAGGTCCAGTCGACCAGCTGGCCGCGGCGGCGCGCCTCGAACTCCCCCGCCTCGCTGAGCACCTGACGATGGCGTTCGACGGTCTCCCACAGTTCGTCGAGGCCGGTCCCCTCCGCAGCGCTCATCGTGAGAACGGGCGGGCGCCAAAGGGTTTCGCGCGGATATATCAGCCTGATCGCCCCGGACAGCTCGCGGGCCGCCGACCGCGCCTCGGGCAGGTGATTCCCGTCGGCCTTGTTCACCACCACGATGTCGGCCAGCTCCAGCACGCCCTTTTTGATGCCTTGCAGCTGGTCGCCCCCGCGTGCCAGGGTCAGCAACACGAAGGTGTCGACCATGTTGGCCACGGCCACCTCGGACTGCCCGACGCCGACAGTCTCGATCAGGACCACGTCGAACCCGGCGGCCTCCAGCAGCACCGATGTTTCGCGGGTGGCCTTGGCCACCCCGCCGAGGGTGCCCGACGTGGGCGACGGCCGAATGTATGCATCCGGGTGCATCGCCAGGCGCGCCATCCGTGTTTTGTCACCGAGGATCGAGCCGCCGGTGCGCGTCGACGACGGGTCGACGGCCAACACCGCGACGCGATGGCCCAGTTCGATCAGGTGCATGCCGAGGGCCTCGATGGTGGTGGACTTGCCCACCCCGGGAATCCCGGTGATCCCCACCCGGTGCGCCTTGCCCGAGTCCGGCGTCAGCTCCAACAGCAGCCGCTGCGCCTTCTCCTGATGGTCCTTGCGGGTGGACTCCAGCAGGGTGATGGCGCGCGGCAACGCCGCGCGGTCACCGCTGCGGACCGCCTTGGCCAGCTGCTCTGGGTTCATTTCCACACCGCGAGACCGCAACTGGCGACGCATTTCCCGAGTAACCCTGTCGGTAGTTGCCGTCTCGCGCGCATCATTAGAGGTCGTAACCCAGCCGCTCGGCGAGCTTGTGCAGCAAGCCGATTGCGGCGTCGGCGATCACCGTGCCGGGCGGGAAGATGGCGGCGGCCCCGGCCTCGTACAGCTCGTCGAAATCGCCGGGCGGGATGACGCCGCCCACCACCACCATGATGTCGGGGCGCCCCACCTCTTTGAGCGCGTCGCGCAGCGCCGGCACCAGCGTCAGGTGACCGGCGGCCAGCGAGGACACCCCTACCACGTGCACGTCGTTGTCGGCGGCCTGGCGGGCCACCTCCTCGGGCGTGGAGAACAGCGATCCGACGTCGACGTCGAAGCCGATGTCGGCGAACGCCGTCGCGATCACCTTCTGGCCCCGGTCGTGGCCGTCCTGCCCCATCTTGGCCACCAGGATCCTGGGGCGGCGGCCGTCGGCCTCGGCGAACTTCTCGACCAGTTCGGTTGCGCTGGCCATGTTTCCGGCCTTTCCAGCTTCGTCGCGGTAGACGCCGGCGATGGTACGGATCTCCGCCTGGTGACGGCCATAGACCTTCTCCAGCGCGTCGGAGATCTCGCCGACGGTGGCCTTGGCGCGGGCCGCGTCGATGGCCAGCGCCAACAGGTTGTTGCCCAGCCCGTCCTCACCCGCACGACCGTGCGCGGCCGCGGCGCGTGACAACTCGGCGAGCGCGGCGTCGACGGCCTGCTGGTCGCGGCTTTCCCGCAGCTCCTTGAGCTTGGCCAGCTGCTCGGCGCGCACCCGGCTGTTCTCGACCTTGAGGACCTCGACCTCCTGGTCCTCCTCGACCTGGTACTTGTTGATCCCGATCACCGGCTGGATCCCGGAGTCGATGCGGGCCTGCGTGCGCGCGGCCGCCTCCTCGATGCGCAGCTTGGGGATCCCGTCGCTGATGGCCTGGGCCATGCCGCCGTGCTCGGCGACCTCGGCGATGTGGGCGCGGGCCTTCTGCGCGAGCTGATGGGTCAGCCATTCCACGTAATACGAGCCCGCCCACGGGTCGATGGGCCGCGTGGTGCCCGACTCCTGCTGCAGCACCAGCTGGGTGTTGCGGGCGATGCGGGCGGAGAAGTCGGTGGGCAACGCCAGCGCCTCGTCCAGCGCGTTGGTGTGCAGCGACTGGGTGTGCCCCTGGGTGGCGGCCATCGCCTCGATGCAGGTGCGGGCGACGTTGTTGAAGGCGTCCTGCGCGGTCAGCGACCAGCCCGAGGTCTGCGAATGTGTGCGCAGCGACAGCGATTTGGCGCTCTTCGGGTCGAACTGGGAGACCAGCTCGCTCCACAACAGCCGGCCCGCCCGCAGCTTGGCGACCTCCATGAAGAAGTTCATCCCGATGCCCCAGAAGAAGGACAACCGCGGCGCGAACTTGTCGATGTCCAGCTCGGCGTCCAGGCCGGCCTTGATGTAGTCCACCCCGTCGGCCAGGGTGTAGGCCAGCTCCAAATCCGCTGTGGCACCGGCCTCCTGGATGTGGTACCCGGAGATCGAGATGGAGTTGAACTTCGGCATCTTGGCGCTGGTGTAGGCGAAGATGTCGGAGATGATGCGCATCGACGGCTTGGGCGGATAGATGTAGGTGTTGCGCACCATGAACTCTTTGAGGATGTCGTTCTGGATGGTGCCGGCCAGCTTCTCCGGCGGGACACCCTGCTCCTCGGCGGCCACCACGTACAGCGCCAGGATCGGCAGCACCGCGCCGTTCATGGTCATCGACACCGACACCGTCGACAGGTCGATGCCGTCGAACAGCTGCCGCATGTCGAGGATGGAATCGATTGCCACACCGGCCATTCCGACGTCACCCTGCACGCGCGGGTGGTCGGAGTCGTAGCCGCGGTGGGTGGCCAGGTCGAACGCGACCGACAGGCCCTTCTGTCCGGCCGCCAGGTTGCGTCGGTAGAAGGCGTTGGATTCGGCGGCGGTGGAGAACCCGGCGTACTGCCGAATCGTCCACGGCTGGTTGACATACATCGTCGGGTACGGTCCGCGCACGAACGGCGGTTCGCCGGGGAAGCTGTGCAGCGGATAGCCGTCGGCCTCGACCGCGGCGCGGTCGGCGGCGATGTAGACCGGTTTGACGTCGATGTCTTCCGGCGTATGCCATTGCAGCTGATCGGGCGTGTACCAGTGCGCGGCCGCGGCCGCGGCGACGTGTTCTTCGACGGCGGCTTCGGTCGCCGGTTTTATGGTCCGTTCGCTGTGCAGCGGCACATCGGCGAAGCTGCCGACAGCAGGTGCAGTGGTCGTCATAACTGGCTACGCCCCCAGCCTCGTGAGCAGATCCGACAGTGCTTCGACCGCATTGATTTTCGCGGTCAGGAATTGGTCCGGTTGGTGCTCGGCGTCGGCCACGGCCTTTTCCGGTCCGGCCAGACAAACCCGGTCGATGCCGGCGGCGCGCGCCGCCTGCACGACGCCGGACGCCTCGTCCTGGTAGCGCTTGTCGGTGCCGCAGATGACCGCCACCGTCGGCGTCCCCGCCTCGGCCACGGCCGCCGCGACGCCGGCGGCGTCGACGGTTCCGGGGTTGACCGCCTCGATGCCCCCGGAGGCCAACAGGTTCGACGCGAAGGTTGCCCGAATGTTGTTCTCGGCCAACGGGCCCAGCGGCAGCAACAACGCCTGGGGGCGCGAGCCGGTGCGGGCCACGAAGGCGTCGGAGCGGTCGCGCAGCGCTTCGAACTCCGCGGCGTAACGCACCAGCTTCCCGGCGGCGAGCGGCGAATACGACGAGTCGCTTTGCGGCAGCGGCGGTTCGGTGAGGTTCGGGAACTCGTTGACACCCGTGATCGCCGTGCGGCGGTGCGCGATGTCGTCGCTGCGGCGGGCCGCGATCTCGCCGATCTGGGCGGCGATGAAATCGACGGCCTCGGTGAATCCGCCGTGCGCCTCGATGGCCTGGAAGTGCTGCCAGGCCTGTTCGGCCAGCCGGGCGGTGAGGTCCTCGACGAACCATGACCCGCCGGCCGGGTCCAGCACGCGACCCACGTGCGACTCCTCGAGCAGCAGCAGCTGGGTGTTGCGGGCGATTCGCCGCGCGAAACTGGTTGCGGTGTCCGGGAATCCGCCGTCGATCGCCACGTCGAAGGGGAACACCAGCAGCGAGTCGGCGCCGCCGACGCCGGCACCGAAGGCGGCCAGGGTGCAGCGCAGCATGTTCACCCAGGGGTCGCGCTGCGTCATCATCGGCAGCGACGTCTCGGCGTGGATGACGGCCGCACCGGCATCGGGATCGCCGACGACCTCGGCGACCCGCGCCCACAGGTTGCGCGCCGCGCGGAACTTGGCGATCGTCATGAACTGGTCGTCGTCGGCGGCGAACCGGAAGCTGATCTGGCGCAACGCCCGGCCGATCGGCATCCCCGCCTCGGTGAGCACCCGCAGGTAACTCACCGCGGCCGCGACGCCGGCGGCCAGCTCCCAGGTCGCGTTGGCGCCCAGATTGTGGAACGCGGGTCCGTCGACGGTGATCGCCCGCACGCCGGTGTGCTCGGCGGCCCGCTTGGCGACGGCGACCACGTCCTCGATCTTCGGGGCGGCACGCTCACTGAGCGCCGCGGTCAGCGGGTCGCCGCCGAGGTCGATCGACACGGTGGCGCGCTGGTCGGGTTCCACCCCGTCGGCCAGCGCCAGCGCCACGTCGCTGGCCGCCGCGTAGTCGGCGCCGGCTTCGAGGATCAGCGGCGCCATGCTCAGGTAGACGCCCTGCAGCGCGTCGGCCAGCTGGCCGGGCGCCACGCCCGACTCCCCGATCCGCAGCACCAGGGCGCTGGCCCCGTTGCCGAGCGCGTCGAGCACCGCGGAGTTGACGTCGGCCGCCGCGACGCCGGGCACCGGGGTGGCCGGGAACGCCTCGGCGACCCGCCAGCCGGTCTTGACGTCGCGCAGCGCGTCGCCGCCTCGCACGTAGGGCCACTCGCCCGGCAGCGGCGGTTCGGGAAGCTCGTCGAGCGCGGTGTAGAGCGCGCGGATCGCGATCCCGTCGTACGTCGGGGTCTCCAGCAGGCGCTCCGGCGCGTCCCCCAACTGCTCGGGGTCCTTCCGGGTGCTCTTGGCCAGCACTCCGGCGACCGCACTGCGCCAACGCCCGCGAACCTGTTCTAGGCCGGCGAGCTCGGGTACATCAATGGACACCGATTGCTCCCTTTTCCCAGCATTTGGGCTACAGCTTTGGGGATACCACTTAGCTATTGAGGCTAATTGATGGGAGCTCTCCGCTAAAAACCGCCAGGCGCCGCCACCCGACCGGGTTCTGGACGAAACGCCAGCCGCGGGCAACGCCCAATTCATCTGCGCCCCGTAACCTTGGATGCCGTGACGGGTTCCGCCACCAGCAAAATCACCGCGACGCTTCGCGATCTCGGCTGCGCCATCGGCGCGGCGGCGCGAAGTGTGTCTCGGTCGCGGATCGTCTGGACAGTGGTGGGCATCACAGCGCTGCTGGTGCTGGCGTCGTGGCTTCCGCTGCCCTCGCCGGTGCAGATGCGCGATTGGGCGCAGTCCCTCGGACCGTGGTTCCCGCTGGCGTTCTTGGTCGCCCACATCGTCGTGACGGTGGTGCCCATCCCGCGGACCGCGTTCACGCTGGCGGCCGGGTTGCTCTTCGGCCCGCTGCTGGGCGTCGCCATCGCGGTGGTCGCCAGCACGGCGAGCGCGATGATCGCCCTGCTGTTGGTGCGGGCGCTCGGGTGGCGGTTGAACCGCCTGGTGCGCCACCGATCGATCGACACGGTGGAAGAACGGCTGCGGCGGCGGGGCTGGCTGGCGATCGTGTCGCTGCGATTGATTCCGGCGGTGCCGTTCTCGGCGCTGAACTACGCCGCCGGCGCGTCGAGCGTGCGGGTGCTGCCGTACGGCCTGGCGACGCTGGCCGGCCTGCTGCCCGGCACCACCGCCGTCGTCGTCCTCGGCGACGCGCTGGCCGGTCACCCGAGCTCGCTGCTGTACCTGGTGTCGGCGATCACCAGCGCGCTGGGCCTGGCGGGCTTGATCATCGAGGTCCGCCACTTCCGCCGGCACCACCGCCGCGCACACCGTCGCGTCGACGACGAACCCTCCCCCGAGCCGGCCACCGTCGGCTGATCCACCAACTCTGTCGAGAGCGCCGCGCGAGGCGGCAAAGACCGATCTAATGGGGGGCGTGTACGCGCTGGAGTTCGCCAGCTGGGGGTCGCCTTATTCGCCGGCTCGTACCGTCGCGCTGCCGCTCAGTGCCCTGGTGTTGGCGGTGCTGGCCGTGTTGGGCTTTCTGCCCAGCCGGGACCAGCGCCGACGCACGCCGAAGAGCCGTTTCTCCGATGTGCCGCAGCGCGCCAAACTGCACACCACACTGCTCATCCTGGCGGCGGTGTGCAGCACCGCCGCCCTGGTGGCGGCCGTCTGCCTGTACCCCAGGGCCACCACCCCGGCGCGGCAGCCTCCCCTCCCGGCGCCGCCGACCCTGGCGCCGATCGATCTGCCGGCGGCCAGCGCCATCGGTCCGGGTGCCGGCATTTACGTCGAGTATGCCGACGGATCCGGTGGAATGGGTTGCACCGCAGGATTTTTGGTGCATACCGGGGGCGCCCGGGCCGGGATCCTCACCGCCGGTCACTGCAATCGTCCCGGTCAGCGGAGCAAGGTGACGATGAACCTGGGCGGGGTCCTTCCCTACACCACGCTGGGCACGTTCACCGAGACGATCAGCGAGGGGGTCCACGACGAACAGCACGACATCGGCCTGATCACGCTCGACGGTGACAACGTTCCCCGGTCCGCGGCGGTCGCCGCGTCGCTACCGGTCACCGGCGTCGCCACCAATCTTCAAGTCGGACAACAGTTGTGCAAGTTCGGCATGGGTTCGGGCGCGGACGCCTGCGGGCAGATCGTGGAGATCACCGCCAGCAAGGTCGTGTTCCTGGCGAGCGGCCAGTGCGGCGATTCGGGTGGGCCGGTGTACCACTACGAACGCGACGGCACCGTCAGCGCCGTCGGCATCCTCATCCGCGGCGGTGATCCTTACACGCCCAAGGCCGGGTGCGCCGCCCGCGCCAAATTCTCCGTCGCCGAGTTGGTGCGGCCGTGGCTGGACAAGTGGAACCTGACCGCGATCACCGCGCCGTCGTCCCCACGCTGAGCACTCTCGGTCCCGCCCTTCTTCAGGCCAGAGCTTCGCGCTGACTTCCTAACGTAGCGGCACGCGGTGCGAGAAGGACGATTTCGCGCCGCCGGGACAGGGGCCGGGCGGTCCGTTGCGCCGCCGGGATGATGAGGGCGGGGGTGCGCCAGCCGCGTCGAGGTGTGGTCGAACCGCTACCCACCGATCTCCGCGATCCGCTTCGACGATGCCGCTACTGACCCCCCGCCATCTGCGGTACTCCGAAGGCGTCATGTCCTGGCCCCACGCGGTGCTGATCGGCACGTTTCGGTCCAGATACTCCGATTCTGCGGCCCGCCATGCCTTTACGTACAGGTAGAAAGGAATCGCAGTATGGAGGTGATGAACTACGTGGTAGTTCTGATACATCAATAACAGACACAGAACACGCTCCCAGCCAACCCGAGCGCGGGTGACCTGGAATCGATTGGTCTTTATCGGAACAAGACCGTGATGAGGCAGCCAGTCAAACCACCACGCGAGGATGACCATGCCGATCCGCTGTGGGATGAAATAGATAAGCACCAGCTCTCGCCAGTAGCCGAGAATCAGGATGGTGGTTACGAAGGCAAGGGCCAGAGTGAGGTGTAGGGCAAAGCCCAAGGCTTCCTTACGGGGGCGCCGGCGCAGGCGCGCGAGGTAAAAGCGGCAATACCAGGCATCGATCGTCAACCAGCGCAACGGCAGCTGCCAACGCGGACCCGTGAGACTCCACGCGTCCGGATCCTCATGGATACCTTCGTTGGTGTTGCGATGGTGCGCCAGATGCGTATACGCGAGCATGGGGAAAGTTCCGAACAATGAGACGAACGGCATCGACAAGCGACCGAATACCTGGTTGATCCACTTTGGTCGGCCGACGGTGTGGTGAATCGCTTCGTGCAGCACCGAGAACATGGAAAACGTTACGAGACCCTGAACGACGATGGTGACCGCCAACCACCAACGACTCACTCCGCACAGAACCGCCGCCGTCGCCCCCAACCACGCAACGAGCGACCCAAGCCAGACCAGCACGGTCGGCACCGCAATGGTCGGCCGCACGAACCTGGGAGCTAGGGGGCCCCGCGGAATTGCGGCCACATCACCGGCGCCCCGTGACCTTAGCTCTGTGGCGGCAAGCATTTCGACCCCCGTCACCACGGCGCCCGACGAGGAATACGCCGCCGATGCACTGCATAGAAGACCATGTGGCACCACCTTGTTCCGACTTTGCTGGTCATATTTCTTCGGGCAATAAATTATTTGCCGATTTCGACATGCGGGTGAACACAATAAATGCGCGGGTATACGTAAGCCATTGCGCGCGGATCCACGCGGTTGAGCGTAAGTACATTCACGTCCTCCTTGCCGCGCAGAACCAATCGAGTCTTTCTTTGTCCATGGGGAGTGCGATGTCGCAGGATGTTCGGCCCGGATTAAACCGGGGCGTTCACCAGGACAAACGTTTGTGACCTAGTCGCTAAAAAGCAACGTTGTTACTGCCGGAAAGCGGCGTTCATGGTTGATTTCCAGATGTCGTCGCCTGGCGCTCCCCTCAGGTCGAAGTTGCTAAGCTTTCCTGCCCCGAAGTTGGTCACTTCAGATCGACGGGGCGTTCCCGCCTTTCGACAATCCGGGTGCACGGAAGCTCAAGCATTTTGCATTACCTCCGATATCGCGGGCTCGGGACTCCACGCATGCGCGCAGGTTTTTCCGCTTTTCAAAAGCACCGTGAGGTCTCCGGCCAAATCGGCTGTTACCGATCTGACGGAGGAAAGTCGAACATGATTCATGAGATCCGCCAGAGCGTTCAACTTATAGTGCGATTCCAGCTGCGGACTCATCGCGCCAGGACGTATCGCGATTGGTATTGATTCGCGATATTTCATGCCCAGCACGAACGCGGTCTTGGAATCGGCGCTCACCATGAACGGTTCATCGCCCTTGTCGAGATTCCTGAGCATAAGAAGTGGAATATCGCTCACCCAAAGAGGCTCGACAGGCTTATCGCGATCCGTATGGGTGCCGAGTGGATTTTTCGGATGAGTCCAGGCAATCGTCAGGCCAGCGGCTATAAGCTCGAGCCTCATTTTCTGTCGCCACACTTCGCCTTGGGCAGCGACCGCTTGCCGGAAATTATCGACATTCTGATACGCCACCCCGACAACCAAATAACGATCAGAATGTCTAGCGTGAAATTCACGCATCTCCGCGATAGCCCGGAAAAATTCCTCCTCATCCAGGAGAAAATCGCTCGTATCGTAGTAGAATTGGCGCTTTCCGAGCATCGTCTCGGTGAATGGACAATGAGCTTTTCGACCGTCACCACGGACAAGAAAATCAAGATATTGTTGTATTACCGGCACGCAGTCGTCCGTGTGATGGCTGAGTTCAGTGAAGACATAATCCGATCGTCGGTTCATTGACGCCCCTCCCCATGGCGAAACTCAACACCCACGTCCTACCGGTGCCTGCGCTCACGTTGATCGCCCGAGATCAGGTGCGTCGCCGGCGGTAAATCCCCCGAATCGAAACGGAGTGTAACCGTGGTCCGCCCCGCACGTTCGCAAAATCGCCGATACGCGGCGGCACTGTTATCTCCCGGCACGGTTGGCGACCGTCACACCGATCCGGGCCCGAATCCGGCCAGCTGATCGTTCACGTCGCGCCGAACGCATCCTGTGCGATCGCCCAGTCGTGACGCCGTCAGGAACCTCCTGCGGAACCGGTCCGCGCCTCGGTTTCGATCCCAATCCGCTTGCCCCTCAACCGGATTCACATGTCCCAGCGGCGGCTTCGCCGGTGGTCCAGCTGGAGGGCGGATGGCCGCTACGGGAGCCGACGCGCGGCGTTTCAGCAGTCGCATCGAGAAGAATTGGCCCGACATTCGGCCGAAATCTCTGCGCGACGAGCAGACGACGGGCAGGATTTTGACCAGTAACCACTCGAGGTAAGCGGGGCGAGTGGGTGGAGCTCTGGGGGAGTCGATGGGGCGTGATGGCCTGGCGTTACCGCTGACACGCGGACAACTGGACATCTGGCTCTCGCAGGAATCGGGCTATGCCGGCACGGATTGGCAGCTCGGCCTGTTGATAAAGATCGAAGGCTCGATACGCCGGGATGTCCTCGAGCGGGCGATCCGCCAAGCGGTATCGGAAGCCGAGCCGCTCCGGGTTTCATTCTTCGAGATCGACGGGCAGGTGCTCCAACGGCCGATCGATTGCCCGCACGTCGAGGTCGAGTTTCACGACCTGACCGGCTCGCTCGATCCCCTGCAGGACGTCCGTCGGAGTGCTTCCTCCATCCAGCGCACGCCGATGGCGTTGAACGGCCAGCTATTCAGATTCGTCCTGTTCCAGACGCAGGCCGAGGAGTTTTACTTGTTCGGCTGCTGCCACCACATCGTTTTGGACGGGTTGGGCATGGCGCTGGTGTCCCGTCGGGTTGCCACCATCTATTCGGCAATGGTGGCTGGATCGCCCGTTCCCGACGCCTATTTCGGCTCGGCGCAGGATTTGATTGACCTCGAGTCGGGATACGAAGCATCCACCGACTATCTGGAAGACGAGGCGTACTGGCGCAAGAACCTTCCGCCGGAGGGCGGACACGACTATCAGCTCCCCCAGACCGACGCCAGCGGGGACCCGTGTTCGCCTTCGGCCTCAGTCCAATTGGACGCGACCGCCGTCGCCCGGATGCAAGCGTTGGCAAAGAAGCTGCGCATCCGTCGCTATTCGGTCATCACCGCGGCGTCCGCACTCGTGGTGCATGCATGGTCGGGAAGCGGTTCGGAGGTGGCACTGGATTTCCCGGTCAGCCGGCGCGTACGTCCCGAGTCGAAGACGCTCCCAGGGATGCTCGCCGGAGTTGTGCCGCTGGTCCTGCAGACGTCACCGCAGACAACGGTCGCCGATTTTTGTCAGCACGTTGACGTCCAGATACGACAATTGCTGAAGCATCAACGGTTTCCGGTGCACCAGCTCGACGGTGAAGTCGGCTCCCGCAGCCTCAGAGAGCCATCGAACCGGGTAGGTGTCAATTTCATCCCATCTCGATTGACCCTGGAGCTCGGAGGCGCTCCGGCAACCGCGACGTACACCAACAACGGCCCGGCCGGGCACTTCGGCCTGTTCTTCATCGGGGCCGCCGATCAGCTGTTTCTCAGCACGGCGGGGGTCGGACAACCCTTTGCGAGCTTTGGCGTTCCCTATCTGGCGGCACGCCTGCAGCAGGTGCTGATGGAAATGACCGCCGATCCACAACGGCCGATCTCCTCGATCGAAATCCTCGATGCGGAAGAGAACGACCGGCTCGATAGGTGGTCGCATCGCGCGGCGTCAGCCCGGCCGGTAACCGCGTCGGCGTCGATTCCGGCGGTGTTCGCCGAGCACGCCGAGCGCACCCCCGAGGCAATAGCGGTGACGTTCGACGGCCGCGCCATGACGTATCGGGGGCTCGATGAGGCCGCGAACCGGTTGGCCCATCTTCTGGCCGGCCGTGGGGTTGGCCCAGGGCAGTGTGTAGCGCTGCTTTTCCCCCGGAGCGCGGAGGCGATCGTGGCGATGCTGGCCGTGCTCAAGACCGGGGCGGCGTATCTGCCGATCGACCCGGCGCATGCGTCGGCGCGGATGGAGTTCGTGCTTGCCGATGCCGCACCGACCGCCGTGATCACCACGGCCGAACTGCGCTCACGGCTGGACAAATCCGACCTGCCGGTCATCGATGTCCACGATCCCTCCATCGAGGCCCAACCCGGCACCCCACTTCCGTATCCCGCCCCCGAAAATGTCGCCTACATCATCTACACCTCCGGTACCACCGGAACACCCAAGGGCGTAGCCATCACGCACCACAACGTCACGTGGCTGATCGAGGCGCTCGACGAACTCCTGCCGCCGGGCGGGGTGTGGGCGCAGTGCTACTCCTCGGCCTTCGACCTATCGGTGTGGGATATCTGGGGTGCGCTGCTGCGGGGTAGGCGGCTGCTGGTGGTGCCGGAGGCAGTCGCCGGGTCCCCGGAAGATCTCCACGCATTGCTGGTCGCGGAACACGTCAGCGTCCTGACTCAGATTCCGTCGTCGGTGGCGATGCTGTCACCGGAAGGGCTGGAGTCGACGGCGTTGGTGGTGGGCGGTGAGGCCTGCCCGACCGACGTCGTGGATCGTTGGGCGACACCCGGGCGGGTGATGATCAATGCCTACGGCCCGACCGAGGCGACAGTGTGTGCATCGATGAGTACGCCGCTGACGCCGGGACCGGGCCTGGTGCCGATCGGGTCGCCGATACCCGGGGCGGCAATGTTCGTGCTCGACAAGTGGTTGCAGCCGGTGCCGGCCGGGGTGGTCGGTGAGCTGTACCTGGCCGGTCGTGGCGTGGGCGTCGGGTATGTGCGGCGTGCTGGTTTGACCGCGTCGCGCTTTGTGGCGTGCCCGTTCGGGGCCCCCGGAACACGGATGTATCGCACCGGCGACCTGGTCTCCTGGGGCGCGGACGGGCAGCTGCGACACCTGGGCCGCGCCGACGAGCAGGTCAAGATCCGCGGGTACCGGATCGAAGTCGGTGAAATCCAGGTAGCCCTGGCTGCTCTCGACGGGGTGGACCAGGCGGCGGTCATCGCCCGCGAGGACCGCCCGGGCAACAGGCAGCTGGTGGGTTACATCACCGGCACCGCCGACCCGGCCGAGATCCGCGCGGCACTGGCTGATCGGCTCCCCGCCTACATGGTCCCCGCCGCAGTGGTCGTGTTGCCGGCAATCCCATTGACGGCCAACGGCAAACTCGACAAGCGTGCCTTGCCCGCACCCGAATTCACCGCCGGTGAGTACCGGGCCCCGGCCGGCGCGGTCGAACAAATCCTGGCCGAGATCTACGCCCAAGTCCTCGGGATGCGGCGGGTAGGGGTCGATGACTCGTTCTTCGACCTCGGCGGCGACAGCATCCTGTCGATGCAGGTCGTGGCCCGCGCGCGCGCAGCCGGGGTGATGTGCCGCCCGCGTGACGTTTTCGTCGAACAGACGGTGGCGCGACTGGCGCGGGTCGCGACGGTGTCCAGTGCCGAAGGCGGCGTCGTCGACGAGGGAATCGGCCCGGTGGTGGCCACTCCGATCATGCGCTGCCTGCGCGACGTCGAGGGCCCGATCGACGAGTTCAACCAGACCATGGTGGTCGCCGCCCCGGCGGGTGTGACGGCAGCCGACGTGGCGGTTGTCCTTCAGGCGCTACTCGATCGGCATGCGATGTTGCGGCTGCGCATCGACGATGACGGCGCCGGCGACTGGTCGCTGGAGGCACCCGAAGCTGGGTCGGTGGACGCGCGCGGATGCCTGCATACCGTCGATGTGTTGTCGAATGAGGCGCTGGCACAGGCCCGCTCGCGGTTGAACCCTGGGGCGGGAGTGATGGTCAGCGCGGTGTGGGCGACGTCCACCGGCGAGCTGGCATTGATCATTCATCACCTGGCCGTGGACGGGGTGTCGTGGCGAATCCTGTTGGAGGACCTCAACATCGCCTGGGCACAGC
Organism: Mycobacterium paraintracellulare; assembly: GCF_000276825.1. Classification (NCBI taxonomy): domain Bacteria; kingdom Bacillati; phylum Actinomycetota; class Actinomycetes; order Mycobacteriales; family Mycobacteriaceae; genus Mycobacterium; species Mycobacterium paraintracellulare. Next base: position 3,446,820 of record NC_016948.1, read on the forward strand.
ATCACGGTGGCCGGCCCGTGGCGTTGCCCGCCGGCGGGACATCGTTTGCGCGGTGGTCGGCGCTGCTTGCCGACCATGCGCGCCGCGCCGAGGTAGTGGCGCAGGCCGAGGCGTGGCGACAGGTGGCAGCAATACCGGCCGCGTTGCCGACGGTGCAACCCGAGGCGGACACCTACGAGTCCGCGGGCCAGCTGTCGGCGTCGCTGGATGTCGAGACAACCCGCCTGCTGCTGGGTGAGGTGCCCGCGGCGTTCCACGCCGGGGTCGGCGATATCTTGCTGATCGCTTTCGGCCTGGCGTTCGCGGAGTTTCTCGGCGCCGGCGCGGCTGTGCCGATCGGTATCGACGTCGAGGGTCACGGGCGCCACGAGGAGCTGGCTCCCTGTGTGGACCTGTCTCGCACGGTGGGCTGGTTCACCACCAAATATCCGGTCGCGGTGACGGTCGGTGGCCTGTCGTGGGCACAGGTGGTCACCGGTGGGGCCGCACTCGGCGCACTGATCAAGGACGCCAAGGAACAGCTGCGCGCCCTGCCCGATCCGCTGACCTATGGTCTGCTGCGCTACCTGAACCCAGAGGTTGATCTCGGTGGGTCTGACCCGACGATCGGGTTCAACTACCTGGGCCGTCTCGGTGCGGGTGCCGACCTGCCCGGCGATTTGTGGCGGATCAACGTGGACAGCCTGTCGTTTGCGGGCATGGCTGCGGCGGTGCCCCTGCCGTTGGCGCACACGGTGGAGCTCAATGCCGGCACCATCGACACCGACGCCGGGCCGCAGCTGCAGGCGAACTGGACGTGGGCGCGCTCGGCGCTGAACGACGAGCAGGTCGGCCGCCTGAGCCAGTTGTGGTTTGAGGCTCTGGCCGGTATCGGCGCGCACGTCAAAGCCGGCGGCGGCGGGCTTACCCCATCCGATATCGCTCCCGCCCGACTCAGCCAACAGCAGATCGACCAACTCTGCTCGCAGGGCGACGTCGTGGACGTGCTGCCGCTGACCCCGGTGCAGCAGGGTCTGCTGTTCCACACCAGCTTCGTGCCGGGTCTGGACGACCTGTACACCGTGCAGCTCGGTATCACGGTCCACGGCCCCCTCGATGCGCACCGCCTGCGCGAGGCCGTGCAGGCGGTGGTCAACCGCCATCCCAACCTATTGGCCCGGTTCCGCGAAGACTTCGGCGAGCCGGTACAGGTCATCCCGGCGAAGCCGGTGATCGGGTGGCAGGACGTCGAGTTGGACCCCGCGGGCGCGGACACCGATCAGCAGGTGGAACGCCTGTGTGCTGCTGAGCGCGCCGCGGTCTGCGGCCTGGCTGACAAGCCGACGTTCCGTGCGGCGTTGATCCGCGTCGCAGAAGACCAATACCGGTTGGTGCTCACCATTCACCACATCGTGGCGGATGGCTGGTCACTGCCGATCCTGATGCGGGAGATGTTCGGCAGCTACTACGGCGAGCGACTGCCCGCGGCCCCGTCGTACCGCAGCTTTGTCAGCTGGCTGGATCGGCAGGATCGCAGTGCCGCACAGGCCGTTTGGCGCGACGTGATGGCGGGCTTCGACGCGCCGACATTGGTGGGCACGCCTGGCCAGGTAGGCGGCCACGACGTCGCGTCCTTCCGGATGTCCGCCGAGACCACGGCGTCCCTGACCGAGTTGGCCCGCTTGTGCCACACCACCGTGAGCACCGTGCTGCAGGGCGCGTGGGCGCAGCTGCTGATGTGGCTGACCGGTCAGCATGATGTGGCGTTCGGCACCGCGGTCTCCGGTAGGCCGACCGAGCTGAGCGGCTCGGAATCCATTGTGGGGCTGATGATCAACACGGTGCCGGTGCGGGCCAACGCCACCACCCGGACCACAGTGGCCGATCTGTTGGAGCAGCTGCAGCGCGTCCACAACGAAACCCTCGAGCACGAGTATCTGGCTCTCCCCGAGATCCACCGCGCCACCGGCCACGATCAGCTGTTCGACACGCTGTTCCTGTACGAGAACTATCCGATCGACGCCAGTGCCCTGTTGGGCGCCGACGAGCTGGCCGTTACCGCGTTCGACAGCCGCGAATTCAACCACTATCCGCTTTCGGTGGTGGCGACGCCGGGCCACGAACTCAGTGTTCGCGTCGAATTCGACACGGACGCATTTGACCGTGCGGCCATCGACACGCTGATCGACCGGTTGCGGCGCGCGCTGGTGGCAATGATCGCCGATCCCGCCCGGCGGTTGTCGTCGATCGATCTGCTCGACCGCTGCGAGCACGACCGCCTCAACGAGTGGGGCAATCGGGCGGTGCTGGCCGAGCCGGAGACGTCCGCGGTCTCGATCCCCGAATTGTTCGCCGCTCAGGCGACCGTCCGCGACCCGGAGGCGGTGGCGATCAGCTATGGGGATCGGTCATGGACTTACCGCGAGGTGGAGGCGTCCGCTAATCGGTTGGCGCACTTGCTGATTTCTCAGGGTGCGGGCCCGGGTACGCGTGTGGCCCTGTTGCTTCCGCGTACGCCTGAGGCGGTGGTGGCAATGCTGGCGGTGCTCAAAACCGGTGCCGCGTATGTGCCGATCGATCCGACGGTGCCCGCGGCGCGGATCGAGTTCGTGTTGGGCGACTCTGCGCCTATCGCGGTGGTCACCAACGCGGACATGCGGTCACGACTGGAGGGATCGGGCCTGCCGCTCATCGACATCAGCGACCCTGCGGTGACGGCCCAACCCGAGACACCGTTGGCGCCGCCGGCCGCGGACGACATCGCCTACATCATTTACACCTCCGGCACGACTGGGGCGCCCAAAGGTGTTGCAGTGCCTCATCACAACGTCACCCGGTTGCTGGATTCGCTGGACGCTCAGTTGACGTTGGGACAGGTGTGGACGCAGTGTCATTCGTTGGCGTTTGACTTCTCGGTGTGGGAGATCTTCGGTTCGCTGTTGCATGGCGGGCGGTTGGTGATGGTGCCCGATTCGGTGGTGCGTTCGCCAGAAGAACTGCACGCCTTGCTGGTTCGTGAACAGGTCAATGTGTTGAGCCAGACGCCGTCGGCGTTTTACGCGCTGCAGACCGCTGACGGGCTCGCGTCGAGGTTGGGGCAGCAGCTGAAATTGCAGTCCGTGGTGTTCGGCGGCGAGGCGCTCGAACCCCAGCGTCTGCAGACGTGGCTGAACCACCACCCCGGACTGCCGCGTCTGATCAATATGTATGGCATCACCGAGACGACCGTGCACGCCTCGTTCCGCGAGATCGTCGACGGCGACGTCGACAGCAATGCCAGCCCCATCGGCGTGCCGTTGACCCACCTTGCCTTCTTCGTACTCGACGGGTGGATGCGTCAGGTCCCCGCCGGGGTGGTCGGCGAGCTGTACGTGGCCGGTGCCGGGTTGGCCGCGGGGTATGTGGGCAGGCCGGGATTGAGCTCGACGCGGTTTGTGGCGTGCCCGTTCGGGGAGCCGGGGGCCCGCATGTATCGCACCGGGGATTTGGTGTCGTGGGGCGCCGACGGACAGCTGCGTTACGTCGGCCGCGCTGACGAGCAGGTCAAGATCCGCGGGTATCGCATCGAGCTCGGTGAGATCCGGGCGGCCCTCGCCGATTTGGACGGGGTCGATCATGTGGCGGTGATCGCACGCGAGGACCGCCCCGGCGACAAGCGGCTGGTGGGCTACATCACCGGGGCCGCCGACCCGGCCGAGATCCGTACGCAGTTGGGTGAACGGTTGCCGGCCTACATGGTGCCGACCGCGATCGTCGTGCTCGAGGCGCTGCCCTTGACGGTCAACGGCAAGCTCGATGTCGGCGCCCTGCCGGCACCCGAATACTCCGATGTCGACCGTTACCGGGCTCCATCGAGCGCGGTCGAGGAAATCCTGGCCGGCATCTATGCCCAGGTACTGGGTGTGCAGCGGGTCGGTGTCGATGATTCGTTCTTCGATCTGGGCGGCGACAGCATCCTGTCGATGCAGGTCGTGGCCCGCGCCCGCGCGGCCGGCGTAATGTGCCGTCCGCGTGACGTTTTCGTCGAACAGACCGCGGCGCGCCTCGCACAGGTCGCCACGGTGGTCGCCGACGGCGAGGGCGGCGTGGTCGACGAGGGCACCGGGCCGGTGGTGGCTACCCCGATCATGCGCTGGCTGCACAGCGTCGAGGGTCCGGTCGAGCAGTTCAACCAGACGATGGTGTTGCAAGCTCCTGCCGGTGTCGCACAGGGCGACGCGATGGTGGTGCTGCAGGCGTTGCTTGACCGGCATGCCGCGTTGCGGCTGCGCGTCGACGACGACGGCGCCGGCGGCTGGTCGTTGTGGGTGCCCGAAGCCGGGACGGTAGATGCCGGCGGCTGCGCGGACACCGTCGACGCGCTGTCGGCCGAGGCGTTGGTGGCGGCCCGGTCACGCCTGCACCCGGGGACCGGGGCATTGCTGCGCGCGGTGTGGGCCGAGTCGACCAACCAGTTGGCGTTGATCATTCACCACCTGGCCGTCGATGGCGTGTCGTGGCGAATCCTGTTGGAAGACATCAACATTGCATGGGCCCAGCATCGCAGTGGCCAGCCGGTGGCGCTGCCGGCAACCGGGACGTCGTTTGCGCGGTGGTCGTCGTTGTTGGCCGAGTACGCGCAGACCGCGGAGGTGATGGCCCAGGCCGAGGCGTGGCGTCAGGTGGCGGCGATCCCGGCCGTGCTGCCGCCGGTACAGGCGGAGGACACCTACGTCAGCGCCGGCCAATTGTCGGTGTCCCTGGATGTCGAGACGACCCGCCTGCTGCTCGGTGCGGTCCCGGCGGCGTTTCATGCCGGGGTGCAGGACATCCTGCTGATCGCGTTCGGGCTGGCGTGGACCCAATTCTTGAGCGTCAGCGCCCCGATCGGCATCAATGTGGAGGGCCACGGCCGCCAGGAGGAGCTGGCCCCGCATATCGACTTGTCGCGCACGGTGGGCTGGTTCACCACCAAGTACCCGGTGGCGCTGAACTTCGGGGGCCCGGCCGGCGGCCTGTCCTGGGGACAGGTGATAGCGGGTGAGGATGCACTGGGCACTGCGATCAAGGACGCCAAGGAACAGCTGCGCGCCCTGCCCGATCCGCTGACCTACGGGCTGCTGCGCTACCTCACCCCCGAGGTCGATCTGGGTGGGTCCGACCCCGTGATCGGCTTCAACTACCTAGGTCGTCTGGGGGGTGCGGCCGAGCTCTCCAGTGAGCTATGGCGGCTCAGCGAGAACAGTTTCTCGCTGGGCGGCGCCGCGGGCGCCGTGGAGATGCCGCTGGCGCATACCGTGGAGCTCAATGCCGGCACGATGGACACCGAGGCCGGCCCGCAGCTGCAGGCCAACTGGACCTGGGCGCGTTCGGCGTTGCACGACAAGCAGATCAGCCGGCTCGCCGAGCTGTGGTTCGACGCGCTGGCCGGCATCTGCGCGCACGTGCGCGGTGGTGGGGGCGGCTTGACCCCGTCCGACATCGCGCCGGCCCGTCTCGCCCAGCGCGACATCGACAGGCTGGCGCAGCAGTACCGGATCGGCGATGTGTTGCCGCTAACGCCGCTGCAGCAGGGCCTGCTGTACTACGCCGGCAGCGGGCGCGGCGGTGACGACTTGTATGCGGTGCAGCTCGATATCACCGTGAGTGGTGCCCTTGATCCGCAACGCTTGCGCGAGGCGGTGCACGCCGTCGTCACCCGCCACCCGAACCTGGTGGCCGGTTTCTGCGAAGACTTCGGCGAACCGGTGCAGGTCATGCCCGCCGATCCGGCGCTGGCCTGGCAGTACGTCGAGCTCAGCTCGGCAGACGCCGATCTCGAGGAACAGGTACAGCAGCTGTGCACCGCCGAACGCGTCGCGGTCTGCGATCTGGCGGGCCGGCCGCCGTTCCGGGCTGCCTTGATCCGCACCGCAGACGATCTGTATAGGTTCGTGCTCACCAACCACCACATCGTGCTCGACGGTTGGTCGAAGCCGATCCTGCTGCAGGAAATCTTCGCCAGCTATTACGGTGTGCGGTTGCCCGCCGCCCCGTCGTATCGCAGCTTTGTCACCTGGCTGTCCGAACAAGACCGAGGCGCGGCTCAGACGGCATGGCGTGAGGTCCTCGACGGGTTCGGCGCTCCCAGCCTGGTGGGACCCCCGGGGGGCCTAGCGCTCGGTCTGCGCGGTGCGGAGTCGTTCCGAGTGTCCGCGGAGACCACGAAGGCGTTGGGCGAGCTGGCGCGCTCGTACCACACCACGGTCAGCACCGTCCTGCAGGCCGCGTGGGCGCTGCTGCTGACGTGGCTGACCGGACAGGACGACGTGGTGTTCGGCACCGCGGTGTCCGGGCGGCCGACCGACCTGGCCGGCGCGGAATCGATGGTCGGTCTGTTGATCAACACGGTCCCGGTCCGGGCGACCATCGGCGCGGAGACGACCACCGCCGACCTGCTTGAGCAGCTGCAGATCGCCTACACCAAGACGCTTGACCACCAGCACCTGGCTCTGAGTGAGATACACCGCATAACGGGACACGACCAGTTGTTCGACACGATGTTCGTGTACGAGAACTATCCGATCGACACCGCCGCGCTGTCGGCCGTCGACGAGTTGAAGATAACTGGCTTTACGAACCGCGAATACAATCACTACCCGCTTTCGGTGCAAGTCGCGCCGGGCCACGAACTGGGTCTCCGCGTCGAATTCGATACCGACGTGTTCACGGCGGACAGAATCGAAAAGCTGGTCGAACGGTTCAAGCGCGTGCTGGTAGCCATGACCGCAGACGTGACGGAGCAATCATGACCGTCCGTACGGGACAGCCGGCCGCCAAACAGCTTGGGCCAGAAGCGAATCCAGCGCAGATGCCGCTGCTCGACCCTGGCCTCGTTCCGCGCCCGGTCCGACTCAGCTATCCCGATCGCCGGGCGTTGATCGGCAGGACGAGCCGGAACTGAGCGCCGCCCTCGTGGGGCAGGCACTCCAGGTCGCCGCCGTGGGCGCGGGCCAGCGCCCGGGCGATCGCCAGTCCCAGCCCGGCGCCGCCGTGGTCGCGGGCGCGCCCGGTGTCCAGGCGCACCAGCCGCTCGAAGACGCGATCCCGCTCCTGCTCCGGGATGCCCGGCCCGGTGTCGGTCACGGTGACCTCCGCGACGTCGTCGCCGGCGCGCAGGTCGACGGTGATGGCGCCGCCGGCCGGGGTGTACCGGCGAGCGTTGTCGAGCAGGTTGGACACGATCTGCGACAACCGGGTCGGGTCGGCCTGTAGCGTCAGCGACGGTAATCCGGTGCGGCGCACCGTGATCTGCGGTGCCAGCATGGCGGCTCGGTCGACTTCGCCATCGAGCACGGCGGCCACGTCGACGTCATCGCGCTCGAGCGCCAGCCCGGCGTCGATGCGGCTCAGGTCCAGCATGTCGGACACGAGCCGTCCGGCCCGGCGCGCATCGGAGAACAGCAGCGCCGCCCGGCGATATTGGCTTCCGTCGTGGTGTTCGGAGGCGCTGTTGGCGAGTTGCTCGGCGGCGACCTGGATGCCGGCGATCGGGGTGCGCAGCTCGTGGGCGGCGTCGACGAGGAATCGCCGGGCTGCCGTCTCCGCGCGCTGTGCGGTGTCGGCGGCGCGCCGGGCGCGGCGCTCGGACGTTTCCAAGGCGTCCAGCATGCCGTCGAAAGCGCTTGCGGCGCGGCCGAGTTCGGTGTCGGTGCGCTCGGGATGCAGGCGGCAGCCGCGGTCCCCGGTGGTGATGGCGTTGGCCAGCGCCGTGAGCCGATCCAGCGGCCGCAGCGCCGCCCGGCTAACCGCGATCAGCAACAGCGCCGCGATCAGCAAGGTCACCAGGCCCGCCGCGATCAGCAGCCCACGCAGCTGGCGAGTGACCTGCGTCGTCTGCGTGGTGTCGGCGACCAGGATCACCCGGGAGCCGTCGGGCAACGGATGCACCACGGCCGTCGCGGTGGCATCCGGCGGAGGGCCGGGCCTTGGCGGTCGCGGCGGCGGTGGCGGCGGAAACGCATAGGGCGCAGGCGGATACGGCGGTGGCGGAGGTGGCGGAACGGGCGGCGGTGGCGGCTGCACCGGTCCGGCGGTCAGGTCGGGGCTGATCCCGCGGTCTCCGTAGGCGGCGCCGTCGGCGGTGACGACGAGCCCGCGAATCCCGCCGCCGTTGAGTTCGGCCGCGATCCGATCGGGCGAGGTGTGCGCGGCGCTGAGCGCGTCGGCGCGCGATGTCTCGGCGAGCAGCCGGTCGTGCAGATTGTGGCGGGTGAGGACGCCCATCGTGACGTCGATGGTCACCCCGAGCACCATTAGCAGGACGGCCAGCAGCGCCAACACCACCAGCGTCACGCGCCGTTGCAGCGACGGAGTCGGCGTCGTCGATGCGCCCGTCATGGCCGCTCGGGTTGCAGCCGGTAGCCGATGCCGCGAACGGTGTGCAGGATCCGGGGGCCGTGGGCCTCGAGCTTGCGCCGCAATCCGCTGACGTGCACCTGCACCAGGTTGGGGTCGTACGCGTCGTAGCCCCACACCCCGTTCAGGATCTGGGCGGCGGAGACGATCCGGCCCCGCTGCTCCACGAGGAAGGCCAGCACGCGCAGCTCGGTGGCGGTCAGGTCGAGCCGGTGGCCGTCGCGCGCGGCGACCCCGGCGCCGAGGTCCAGCGCAACTTCGCCCACCTGAACCACCTGCGGCAGCCGTCCGCGCCGGCGCAACACCGCGCCGACCCGCGACACCAGCTCGGCCAACTCGAACGGCTTGATGACGTAGTCGTCGGCTCCGCCGTCGAGGCCGCGCAACCGGTCCGGCAGCCCGTCGCGAGCGGTGATCAAGACGATTCCGATGTCGCCCCATTCGCGGATGACATCGATGAGCGCGAACCCGTCGCGGCCCGGCAGCATCACGTCGAGCACCACGAGATCGGGCCGCATGCCGTCGAGCACCTCTTCCAGCCCGTCGCCGTCGCAGCGGGCGTCGGTGTGATAGCCGACATCGGCGAGCGCCTCGCTGACCATCTCCCGGATGGTCTCTGAGTCTTCGACGACCAGCACCCGCGGTGTGCCCACGCTGAAGTGACCGCCGCGACCCGCGGCCGTGCGGACGCAATCAGTCATGACCACCATTGTCGGCGCCGGTGCTGAAACGAACCTGAAGACGCCGGTCTCTCCCGCCACGGCAGCCTCGTTGGTCACAAGAGGTCGGCGATGTGTTCGGTGCCCACCTCCGAGCGACAATCTCGCTGCCGGCGCGGCGTCGCGGCCGTTGTCGCTCGGAGGTGGGCACAACACTGCTTCCTTCCGCTCGTGACGGCAGTGGCGGATGGGACTCGGCGCAGTTTCTTCAGATCCACTTCAGATCCGGCTCCTACCGTCCGTGACATGACCACGAACGACGACATCGACACCAATCCGCCGAGCAATCCGCCGCCCGCCCACCGTCCGCCCGAGCGACGCCGTCACCCCACCGGTGTGGTGATCGCCGCCGGGGTGGCGGGAGCGCTGGTGGGCGCGGTCGGCACCGTCGCGGCCATCGCCTTCGCCTGGATCGTCAGCGTCGGTCCGCCCGGCCCGCCGCCACCACCCGGGCCCCCGCCGATGCTGTTCCATGCGCCCCCGCCGCCGATGGCCGGTCCGGGAGGGTTCGGATTTGCGCCGCCGCCCAGCCCGCCCAGCCCGCCCGGCCCGCCCGGCCCGCCGGGCCCGCTGGAACCGCCGCATGGCGCCTGGCCGGGACCGCCGCACGAGGGTGTCCCGACGCCGCCCCCGCCGCCACCGTCCCCCGCGCCGCGCCCCTGAGTGCAGGATGGGGAGCGTGCCACGAGATCAATCGTCTCCGCTCCCCGCCAAGCTCGCCGCACGGCTGCTGCGGTCGCGCCACCTGATGCGCGCACCGATCTGGATCTACAAGGCCCGTGCGGGCGCGCTGTTCGGTTCGCGCATCCTGTTGCTCGAACACATCGGCCGTAAATCCGGAGCGCCGCGCCACGCGGTGCTGGAGGTCATCGACCACCCGTCCCCCGACACCTACGTCGTGGCCTCCGGATTTGGCCGAAAAGCCCAGTGGTTCCGCAACATTGCGGCCAACCCTCAAGTACGCGTCTACGCCGGCAGCCACGCGCCCAGGCCCGCCGCCGCGCGCGTCCTCGACCAACACGAGGCCGACCGCACGCTGGCCGACTATCGAACCCGCCACCCCAAAACGTGGGAGCGGATGCGCCCGGTGCTCGAGGACACGCTCGGCGAGCCGATCACCGACACGGATACCCCGCTGCCGCTGGTCGAGTTGAAGCTGGACTAACCCCGATCCGGGCCCTTGACCGTCATCGCGGCGAACAGGGCCAAAAACAGCGCGGCCGGAAGGCCGTTGACGACCTTGTCGCGCACCCGGACGTGCGCGCCGACCGCCACCACGAAGTACAGCGTCAGCATCGCCGTCGTCACCCTCGCCAGGACGGGGAAACGGGTGACCGACAGCAGGCCGATCGCGGCGGTCGCCTTCACCACCGGCAACACGGGCCGCACGTTCTCCGGCAGGCCCACGTCATCCAGCACCTTCTTGATCGGGGCCACCTGGACGCCGCACAGTACCGCGTCGACGGCGTGGAAGGCGCCAAGCGCCGCATAAGTCTTGGGGGAGGTCAACGCACTCATCCCGCAATCCTATTGAGTCAGCTCGCCCGGGCCTTCGGCCGGCTGACGGGCGATCGCCTCCGCCTTCGCCACCGCCTGGGCGATCGCGGGGTCGGTTTCGGTGGAGAACCAGTCCGCGACGTCGGAGTCGTCGTCGGCGCTGTGCTTGGGCGCGTCCTCGACCGGCGAGGGCTGGAAGCGGAACACCCCGTCCTGGCCCGGGGTGCCCAGGAGTTTGGTGAATCCCTGCAGCGCCGCGCTGAAGTCGCTGGGCACCACCCACACCTTGTTGGCGTCGCCGCGGGCCATCTCCGGCAGCGTCTGCAGGTACTGGTAGGCGAGCATCTCCGGGGTGGGCCGGCCCGCCTTGATCGCGGCGAAGGTCTTCTCGATCGCCTTGGCCTGCCCCTGCGCCTGCAGGTAGGCGGCGGCGCGCTCACCCTGGGCGCGCAGCATCCGGGACTGCCGCTCGGCCTCGGCGCCCAGGATCGCCGCCTGCTTGGCGCCCTCGGCGGCCAGGATCTGCGCCTGCTTTTGGCCCTCGGCCTCCTTGATGGCCGCCTCGCGCATACCTTCGGCGGTGAGGATCATCGCCCGTTTCTCGCGGTCGGCTTTCATCTGCTTTTCCATCGACGCCTGGATCGACGGCGGCGGGTCGATGCTGCGCAACTCGACCCGTGCGACCCGCAGGCCCCAGCGGTTGGTGGCCTCGTCGAGCACGCCGCGCAGCTGCCCGTTGATCTGGTCGCGCGATGTCAGCGTCTGCTCCAGCGTCATCCCGCCGACCACGTTGCGCAGCGTGGTGGTGGTGAGCTGCTCGACGCCGACGATGTAGTTGCTGATCTCGTAGACGGCCGCCTGGGGAACCGTGACCTGGAAATAGACGACGGTGTCGATGTTGAGGGTCAGGTTGTCCTCGGTGATCACCGGCTGCGGCGGGAACGACACCACCCGCTCACGCAGGTCCACCCGGGCCCGGATGCGGTCGATGAACGGCACCAGCAGTGTGAGTTGTCCGCTGACGGTGCGGCTGTAGCGGCCCAGCCGTTCGATCACCGCGGCCTCGGCCTGCGGTATCAGCGCCACCGACTTGGCCACCACGACGATGGCGAAAATCACCAGCACCGCCAGCAGCACCAGACCAGCAACCGCACCTTGCATCGGAGTTCCTTTCTTTCGCAGCCGTTCTCGCGGCCCTACAGGCCGGCCTTGAAGACCACCGCGGTGGCGCCGTCGATCTGCATCACGGTCACGGGCTCGCCGGGTTCGTAGACGTCGTTCTCGTCGAGCGGACGCGCGGTCCACACCTGGCCGTCGAGCTTCACCTGACCGTTGTCGCGGGCCACGCGCTCGAGCACCAGCGCGGTTTTGCCCTCCAGCGCTTCGATTCCCAAGCGCGGCACGTTCGGCGTCAGCCGGCGCCGCAGCGGCGGACGCACCACCACCAGCAGCAGCACCGAGACGACCAGGAACACCGCGCCGTCCACCCACACCGGTGAATCCAGCAACCAACTCGTGAGGGCCGCGGCCAGCGCGCCCCCGCCGAGCATCACCAAAAACATATGGCCGGTGAGCGCCTCCGCACCGGCCAGCACCAGCGCGAATATTAGCCATAGCAGCGCGGCGTGCATGCGGCAAGGATACGCGTGATCCGCCTGTGCGGGGCAAAACAACTACACTGCGTCTGGTGTGGTGTCCCAGTGTTTCGCTGTCCCTGTGGGCCAATGCCTGGCTCGCGGGTAAGGCCGCGCCCGATGACGTCCTGGACGCGTTATCCGTTTGGGCGCCAAAGCAATCGGTGACCGCGTATGATGCCGTGGCGGCGGGTCATACCGGGCTGCCGTGGCCCGATGTCAACGACGCCGGGACGGTCACGCTGCTGCAGACTCTGCGCGCCGCGGTGGGCCGCCCCACGTCGACGCGGGGGGCGCCTCCCTTGATGCGCGGGACCATCAACGTGGTTTTGCCGGTACCCGGCGATGTGCGCGGCCTGGCCCCGGGAACGCAGTTCGAGCGGGACGCGCTGTCCGCCGGCGAGGCGATCATCATCGCCAACCCCCACAGCCCCGCTACCGCCGTCGGCCTGGTCCCCGAATTCTCCTATCAGGACGACGACGACACGCCCGACGACTACGAGACCGGCCTGGCCGAACTGTGCACGCTGACGTGGACCGTGTACTCGCTGCCCGGCGCCCCGATACTCGACCACTACGAGTTGGGCGACGCCGAATACACCTGCGGTCCGCCGTGCGCTCTGCCGCCGACGCGCTGGGCACCATCGGGCTGGGATCGGCCGCGGCCGACGTCGACGATCCGCGGGGGCTGGTCGAACAATTGCTGGAATCCGCACGACAACACCGCATTCCGGATCACGCGCCGTCGCGCGCGCTGCGGGTGCTGGAGAACGCCGCGCACGTCGACGCCATCATCGCCGTCAGCGCGGGGCTGAGCCGGTCCGACTCACCGGACCGTTTCGCCGCGCCCATCGCCGCCGGCCTCGAACCGCTCGGCACGCAGTCGTCGTCGGAGGCCCGCATCGCCAGCGACGCGCTACGACCGCTGACCGCCGTGGTGCGTTCGGCGCGGATGGCCGCCGTGACCGCGATCCTGCATTCGGCCTGGGCGGACTAGTCCTGATAGCGGGCGGCACAGTGCGGCGGCTCGCATGGCGCGCCGTCGACGCTGGCGAGGCAGCCGGGCACCGGGTCGGGACCAGTCACGCGTTCGGGCGCCCGACCGTGGCGCAATTCGTCGATCAGGTCGACGGCCAGTTGCGCAAAACGCGGCTGGGCGTTGGGCGTTGACGCCCGCGCCATGACGATCCCCGCGGCCTCGGCCTGTCCCGCCAACTCGTGGTCGAGGTCCCACACCACCTCGATGTGGTCGGCCACAAAACCGATCGGGCAAACGACGAAGGCCGTCGTGCCCGCCTCCGCCAGGGCCGCCAGGTGGTCGGCGACGTCGGGCTCAAGCCACGGGACCTGGGGCGGCCCCGAGCGCGACTGCCATACCAGGTCGTAGTCGGCGTATCCGGCGGCGGCCGCCACAAGGCTTGCGGCGTAGGCGACTTGCCGGCTGTACAGCCGCGGGCCCAGCCGCTCGTCGGCGGCCACCGGGATCGAATGCGCGGTGAACACCAGGCGCGCGTCGGGAACCTTTTCGGCCGCGTCTGTGATTGCCCCGGCGAACATCTCGACAAAAAGCGGGTGGTCGAAATACGGCCGCAGCTTGACCAATTCGGGTGCGTCCGGCCCGGCGGCGCGTCGCGCCCGAGCGATGTCCTCGACGTATTGGGTGCAGCTGGAATAGCCGCTCCAAGCCGAGGTGGTGAACACAGCCGCTCGGCGAATCCCGTTGTCGCGCATGGTTGCGACGGTGTCTTCGACGTAGGGCTCCCAGTTGCGGTTGCCGAAATAGACCGGGATGTCCAGGCCGCGGTCGGTCAGTTCGGCGTGCAACTGCTCGATCAGCGCCAGGTTGATCCGGTTGATCGGTGACACCCCGCCGAAATGCAGGTAGTGCTCGGCGACGTGGTCGAGGCGTTCCGGCGGCACGTTGCGACCCCGGGTGACGTTCTCCAAGAACGGCCGCACCTGCTCGGGGCCTTCCGGCCCACCGAAGGACAGCAGCAGGACGGCGTCGAATTCCATTAGGCTCTAAAGCAATTGCGTGCTGGCGCCACCGTCGGCGTAGATGATGGTCCCCGTCGTCGCTGGCAGCCAGTCCGACAGCAGCGCGCACACCGTCTTGGCGACCGGTGTCGGGTCTTTCATGTTCCAGCCGATCGGGGCGCGCTGGTCCCAACCCTCCTCGAGCAGCTGCATCTGGGCGCCGGCCTCTTCGCCCAGCGCACCGCCGACGATCGCGCTCATCGCCAGGGTCCGGATCGGGCCCGCGGCAACGAGATTGGAGCGGACGCCGAACTTACCCGCCTCGCGCGCTACGAACCGGTTGACCGATTCCAGCGCGCTCTTGGCGACCGTCATCCAGTTGTACGCCGGCATCGCGCGGCTCGGGTCGAAGTCCATGCCGACGATCGAACCGCCGGGGTTCATGATCGGCAGCGTCGCCTTGGCCAGCGAGGCGTACGAATACGCCGAGATGTGAATGCCTTTGGAGACGTCCTCGTACGGCGCGTCGAAGAACGGGTTGATGCCCATCCCCGTCTGCGGCATGAACCCGATCGAGTGCACCACGCCGTCGAGCTTGTTGCCGTCGCCGATCTCGGCCGTCACCCGCTCGGCCAGCGAGTTCAGGTGCTCCTCGTTCTGCACGTCGAGCTCGATCAGCGGCGCCTTCTCCGGAAGCCGGTCGGCGATGCGCTGAATCAGGCGCAACCGGTCAAAACCGGTCAGCACCAACTGCGCCCCGGCCTCCTGGGCCGCCTTGGCGATGTGAAACGCGATCGACGAATCGGTGATGATCCCCGAGATCAGGATCCGTTTGCCGTCGAGCAGTCCAGCCATGTCCGTCCTTAGTGTCCGTATGTCGTATTTGAACTCAGTGGCCCATGCCCATGCCGCCGTCCACCGGGATGACCGCGCCGGCGATGTAGCTGGCGTCCTCGGATGCCAGGAAGCTGACCACCCCGGCGACCTCGGCGGCGGTGCCGACCCGCTTGGCCGGGATGAAGTCCAGCGCACCCGCCTGGATCCGCTCGTCGAGGGCACGGGTCATCTCGGTGTCGATGTAGCCCGGCGCCACCACATTCGCGGTCACGTTGGCCTTGGACAGCTCCCGGGAGATCGAGCGGGCCATGCCGATCAGGCCGGCCTTGGCGGCCGCGTAGTTGGACTGGTTGCCGATGCCCCAGCTGCCGGAGACCGAGCCGATGTAGATGATGCGGCCGAACCGCTTTTTCTGCATGCTGCGCGCGGCGCGCTGGGTCACCCGGAACGCCCCGGTGAGGTTGGCGTTGATGACCTCCTCGAACCGCTCCTCAGTCATCCGGATGAGGAATGCGTCCTTGGATATGCCGGCATTGGACACCAGCACCTCAACCGGGCCCTGGTGCTCCTCGACCTCCTTGAACGCGCGGTCGATGGCCTCGTTGTCGGTGACGTCGCACACGACGCCGAACAACCCCTCGGGCGCCCCGGATCCCCGGTGCGTGACCGCCACCTTGTGGCCGTCGGCGGCCAGCCGCTGCGCGATCGCCAGACCGATCCCCCGGTTTCCTCCGGTAACCAGGACCGAGCGGGCTACGAATGCGGGTCTGCCGTAGTCGGCAGCACTTTCGGTGGTGTTCTCGGTCGCCGTGTCAGTCACCCCGTCAACCTATCGCCTCGGCTCACGCTGGCCGAAACCTCCCCCGTTTCCCTCGTCCCGCTTTTTCCCACCGGCCGTAACGCCAGGGCGAAAAATCGCGCGAAATCCCGCCGTGGCGTTACGAGCGCGATCCGGTGTCGGTGTGACTCAGCACACTCTCGTCATGACCGACCCGTTCCTCGGCAGCGAAGCCCTGGCCGCGCGACTGATGTCGCGGCATGAGCTGCGGAGTCGTTACGTCGCCCTGCATCGCGACGTGTACCTGCCGAGGGATGCCGAACTGACGGCGATGCTGCGGGCCAAGGCGTGCTGGCTGCGATCGCGCCGGCGGGGCGTCCTGGCGGGCTTCTCGGCCTCCGCCATGCATGGCGCTCGGTGGATCGACCCGTCCCGACCCGCCGAGATCATCGATACCAATCGACGTCCGGCCCCGGGCGCACACGTCTGGGAGGAACGCATCGAACCGGACGAGATCACCGTCGTCGAGCAGATGCGCATCACCACGCCGGCGCGCACCGCGCTTGACTTGGCACGTCGTCATCCCAGAGACATCGCGGTCGCCGCGATCGATGCGCTGGTGCAAGCGACGGAGCTGAAGATGGCCGACGTCGAGGTGCTCACGGACCGCTACCGCAGCCGCCACGGCGTGAGGGCCGCCAGGGCGGTTCTCGAACTGGTCGACGGCGGGGCTCAGTCCCCGAAGGAAACGTGGCTGCGTCTGTTGTTGATCGATGCCGGCTTCCCGCGGCCGCAGACACAGATCGCCATACGCAACGAATGGGGTTGGGCCGAGGCGTATTTGGACATGGGGTGGGAGGACATCAAGGTCGCGGTCGAGTATGACGGCGACCACCATCGGTCCCTGCGCACCCAATACGCCAAGGACATCGGCCGACTCGAGATGCTCGAGCGTTACGGCTGGATCGTCGTCCGCGTCATCGCCGAGCACCATCCCTCCGACATCATTCGCCGGGTGCGCGACGCCCGAAGCCGCCGCTTGTAACGCCAGGGCGAAAAATCGCGCGGAATCCCGCCGTGGCGTTACAAGCGGGCTCAGCGGAACGGCGAAGACTCAAGTCGGCAGGCGGCGGTTGATCAGCAGCGCCGCCAGCGCCGCCAACGCCAACACCAGCGCGCCCAGCCGCACCCAGCCCACGCTCGCGTCGCCCTTGATCGTCTCGTAGCCGATCTGCTGTTGCAGGGTCGCGTAGACGGCCTTCAGCTCCTGCAAAGACGCTGCGTTGTAAGCGTTTCCGCCCGAGAGCTGGGCCACCTTCTTGAGGGTCTCGTCGTCGACCGGCACCGGCTGGCGCTGGTCGTTGATCTCGACGAAACCGTAGGGGGTGCCGAACGAGATCGTCGAGATCGGCACGCCCTGGTCCTTGGCGGTGCGCGCGGCGGTGAAGGCGCCCTTCGGGTTGTCGGGGTTGGTCGGCATCGTCTCCTTGCCGTCGGAGAACAACACGATGCGCGCCGGCGGCGGCTTGTCGCCGCCGCCGATCACCGCGCCGACCGTCGCGATGGCCTGCAGGGCGGTGAAGATGCCCTCCCCGGTGGCGGTGCGGTCGGCGAACTGCAGCTTGTCCAGCGCGGCCTTGGTCGAGTCCCGATTGGTCGTCGGCGACACCAACACCGTCGCGGTCCCCGCATAGGCGATCAGCCCCAGGTTGATGCCCGGGGTGAGCTCGTCGGCGAACTGCTTGGCCGCCTCCTGGGCCGCCGCCATCCGGTTGGGTTGCACGTCGGTGGCGCGCATCGACTGCGACACGTCGATCACCAGCATCACCACCGCGCGGTTGCGGGGAATGCGGACGTCGTTCGTCGGGCCCGCCATCGCGATCGTGAACAGCACCAGCGACGCGACCAGCAGGATGGCCGGCACATGCCGCCACGTCGAAGGCCGTTTGGGCGCAACGCTTTCCAACAGCTCCATGTTGGCGAACCGCAGCATGCGCCGCTGCCGCGCCAACTGCATCAGGATGTAGAGCGCGGCCAGGCCGAAGACGACCAACAGGAACAGGAAGAACCACGAATGTTCGAAGCCCGACAACGACATCGGGCCCAGGAGCGGCAGGCTCATATGCGAGTCACTGGCGCCCCGCCAATGCCCCGCGCCGGCGGGATTCCACGAACCGCACGATGTCGGCGATCCAGTCGCGGTCGGTGCGCAGCGTCAGGACCGGGGCCCCGCAACTGCGGATGGTGCGCGCCACGTCGGCGCGGTGCGCCGCGGCGGCCTTGGCGAAGTCGTCGCGCAGCTGCGCGTCGATGGTGAACTCGCGGGTGACCCCGGACTCGGCGTCCTGCAGCACCACGTCGCCGATGTCGGGCAGTTCGACGTCGCGGGGGTCGAGCACCTCGATGGCCAGCACCTCGTGCCGGGCGGCGACCGCGCGCAGCGGGCGCATCCAGTTGATCGGCCCGAGGAAGTCGCTGATGATCACCGCCATACCGCGCCGGCGTTCCGGGCGGCGCAGCGCGTCGATCGCCGTCGCCAGGTCGCCGCGCACCCCGACCGGCGCGCGCGGCGTGGTGGCGATGGTGCGCAACAGCGTCTGCTCATGCTGGCGGCCGGAGCGGGCGGGCACCCGGGTGATGTTCGCGCCGGTGGACACGATCGCGCCGAGCCGGTTGCCGCCCCCGCTGTTGAGGAAGGTGATCGCGGCCGCGGCCGCGACCGCCAGATCGCGCTTCTCGCACACCGTGGTGCCGAAGTCCAGGCTGGCCGACATGTCCACCACCAACCAGGTTTCCAGCTCGCGGTCGGCGATCATCTGCCGAACGTGGGGATGGGTGGTGCGCGCGGTGACGGCCCAGTCCATGCGGCGGACGTCGTCACCGGGCTGATACTCGCGCGACTCCCCCGGCTCGGAGCCCGGGCCCGGGATCAGCCCGAGGTGATCGCCGTGCAGCACACCGTCGAGCTTGCGTTTGACGGTGAGCTCGAGGGTGCGCAGCGCCGCCGACAGCTTCGGGTCATCGATCTGCCCGCGCTGCATCGACGGGGGATGGACAGCCGACCGCCCCTTGGGCCCGGTCACCGACCGCTGGCCGCGCCGGCGGGTTGCATCACCGGGGCCACCGAATGCCCTTGCTGCGGAACGGCATTCACCTGAGGCAGGGCCACCGTCTGCAGCACCCGGTTGATGACGATCTCCGGCGAGATCTCGTCGGCCAGCGCGTCATAGGTGAGCACCAGCCGGTGCCGCAGGACGTCGGGAATGACGTCCACGACATCTTGCGGAATCACGTAGTCGCGGCCGCGGACCAGCGCCAGCGACCGGGAGGCGGCGATGATGCCCAGCGAGGCGCGCGGCGACGCACCGAACGAGATCCACGTCTTGACGTCGTTCATGCCGAGCTGTTCCGGATGACGAGTGGCCGTCACGACGCGCACCACATAGTCCACCAGCGCGTGGTGCACGAAGACGTTGGCGGCGATGTCCTGCAGTCGCAACAGGTCGCCGGTGTTGAGGATCTGCTTGGGCTCCGGCGGGCGCACGCCCATCCGGTAGATGATCTCGCGCTCCTCTTCCGGCGACGGGTAGCCGACGTTGATCTTGAACAGGAAGCGGTCGCGCTGCGCCTCGGGCAGCGGATACACACCCTCGTGCTCGATCGGGTTCTGGGTGGCCATCACCAGGAACGGGTTGGGCAGCGGGAAGGTCTTGCCGCCGATCGAGACGTGGCGTTCCTGCATGACCTCCAGCAGCGCCGACTGCACCTTGGCGGGCGCGCGGTTGATCTCGTCGGCGAGCAGGAAGTTGACCACCACCGGGCCGAGCTCGGTGTCGAACTCCTCCTTGCCCTGCCGGTAGATGCGGGTACCGATGATGTCGGTGGGCACCAGGTCGGGGGTGAACTGGATGCGCGCGAACGTCCCGCCGACCACCCGCGCGAACGTCTCGACGGCCAGCGTCTTGGCGACGCCCGGCACACCCTCGAGCAGCACGTGGCCCCTGGACAGCAGGCCGACCAGCATCCGCTCCACCAGCTGGTCCTGGCCGACGATGATGCGTTTGACTTCGAAGATGGCGCGCTCGAGGGTCTGGACCTCGGCGGCCAGTCCGTTGCCCCCACCCGTCGGCGCTTCGTGAGCCGGCGAACCTGCTTGCCCGCCCGGGCCCGAGTAACCACTGGCGCCTGGCGGCGGCCCACCTGCTGCTGTCATCAAGAACCCTCCACGCTCAATCGGACACGACTGCCGGGCAGCGACGTGCCCTCGTCCAACTATTCCAGGCCTGCCGGTCCCCGTCGACGCTCGCCCGGCCGATGGGTCGCCGGCCCCCGCGATCAGTACTCGATGATCCTGGTCAGGAACGGCGTCATCCCCGGCTTACGAACCGGACTGACCGTAACCTTCCCGGCGCTGCCGGAGGCCTCCAGCATCTGGCCGTTGCCCAGGTACATGGTGACGTGCTGGCCGCCGTTCGGGCCGTAGAAGATCAGGTCGCCGCGCCTGGCCTGATCCGGCGGGATGTGGCGCCCGGCGTTGTACTGGTCACCCGAGAACCGCGGGATCAGCACGCCGACCCCGGCGAAGCCGTAGCGCATCAACCCCGAGCAGTCGAAGCCGGTGATGTTGGCCCCGTCGCCGACGCCCTTGCTGGGGCCGTCCAGCGAGCCGCCGCCCCAGGAGTAGGGCACGCCCATCTGCGACCCCATGCGCTTGATCACGTACTCGATGGCCTGCCGCCCGTAGACCCGCGGGATCTTGCCGCCGGGGTTGGAGGGGGTGGCCGCGCTGGGAGCGGGATCGCCGCCGATGTTGATGCCGAGCCCGCCCAAAAACTGCTTGCCCAAATTGAACGTGGTCTGGGTGGCCTGGGCGGTGGCCTGCAGCGAGGCATTGGCGACGGCGAGCGGATCGCCCGGGGCGCCGGCGCTGATCTGGGCCGGCAGGGTGGGATCCCACGCGCCCGGATCGGCCGCGGCCACCGGAGCCGGACCGGCCACAGAAAGCATCAGCCCGGTCACCACGGTGGTGATCCAGGCGAAGTTGATGAGACGGAATCGCTTGCGGCGCATGACTTCCCGTTCAGTTCTCACTGGATCACCATTCGATGTATCGGACCACGTAGGGGGTCATGCCGCTGGTGCGCACCGGGGCGACGCGAACCTTCAACCCGATGTCGGGAGCCTCGAGCATCTGCCCGTCACCGAGGTAGATCGTCACGTGCTGGCTGCCGCCCGGGCCGTAGAAGATGACGTCGCCGCGGCGCATCTGCGAGGACGGGATCTTGCGGCCGAGGTTGTACTGCGAGCCCGAGTAGTGGGGCAGCTTGATGCCCACCCCGGCGAACGAGTACAGGACCAGGCCCGAACAGTCGAAACCGGTGATGCCGGCCCCGGAGTCGATCCCCTTGCTCGGGCCGGCCGCGTTGCCGCCGCCCCAGGAGTAGGGCACACCGATCTGCGACATGCCGCGCCGGATCACGTACTCGGTGGCCTGCCGGCCGTACACCCGGGGAATGCGCCCCCCCGACCCCGCCCGGCGCCGCGTTGGTGATGCCGGTGTCGTCGGGCTTGAGGATGCCCAGCTGCTGCAGGAAGTTGCGGCCGAGACCGGCGGTGACCTGTGTCGAGGTGGCCGAGATGCCCAGCACCTGGTTGATCACCGCGATCGGGTCGCCGGGGATGTTGGCGCTCGGGACCATCGGCAGCGTGGGGTCCCAGGCGCCGTCCCACTGGCGGGCCCCGGACGACGGCGCCGCTCCGCCGGGCGTTCCCGTCTCCCAGCGATCGCCCGACGCCGGGGAGCCGCCCGACCCTTGCCGGGCGGCGGCCTCACGCTTGGCCGCCTCGAGCTTGGCCTGCGCCTGGTTCCGCTCGGCGGCCAGCCGGATCATGTCCTCGCGCTGCTCGTCGAACTTCTGCCGGGAATTGGTCAGCGCCGCCACGGCGGCATCCTGGCTGGACTTGGCGTCGGCGGCGGCCTTGTCGGCGTTCTGCTTGGCCAGCCGCGCCGCCGATTCCTTGTTCAGCTGCTCGGTGCGGGCCTGCTGCAGCTTGGCCATCACGGTCTGCGAACTGGCGGTCAGGCTCTTGGCGGCGGCCTCGGTGGCGATGATGTCGTCGGGGCTGCTGGCGGTCAGGTAGCTGCTCGACGGTCCGTTCATATAGGCGGCCGCGGCGAACGTGTTGAAGCGCTGCTGCGCCCCGGCGATCGCCGCGTTGGCGTCCTTGACCGCCTGCTGGCTGGTCTCCAGATCGTGTTGGGCGGTGGCCACGTTGTCCCGGGCGGTCTCCACATCGACGAGGGCCTTGTTGACGCTTTCCTGTTCGGTCTGAATTTCGGCGCTCAGATTCTGCAGGCGCTGGTTGGCCTTGGCGACGTTCGCGATCAGTGCCGCGAGATTGTCGGCTGCGGGGTCAGCCTCCGCCAGTCCCGGGGTGCACACCAAGAGGGCCACGCTCAACACCGATGGCACGACGGGCCGGAGCAATCTTGCGGTCGGTCGCGCGGAAGACCCCCAGCGTGTGCGTCTCATTCGACTAGGTCTCCTACGGCTCGACGCGACGGGCGGCGCCGGCCACAGCATTCTCGTAAGGCGCCAAAGACAACACCAGCATCATTTGCACCGTACGTCACACAGGTGGGCGTGCAAACGCTCCACCGAAATCGCACTCTCTACGTGCGTTTAATGTGACCGAACGGTGACCTGGCCCGTTTGCCGAATTAGCCGCGAGTCGTCAGGACCCGGTGTTGGCCTCGGCGTCCTCAGCGGTCGCCGACCCGTCCGAGGTTGCTGAGCGCTCGCCGCGCACCTGCAGCAATCGGGTGCCGACGGCCGCGGCGAAGACCGCGATCAACAGGAAGATCGTCAGGCCGGTCCAGGGAAACTCGGGCGTGTCGAGCTCGTGCAGGAAATGTTGCGCCGAGACCACCGGGTTGCCCGTCTTGGCGATGTCCTCGCCGGCCTCGAGGGTGACGCGCGGGAACTGCGTGCTGTAGCTGCCGACGTAACTCGGGCTCAGCGTCAGGACGGTGGCGTCGTGGTAGTCGGCGCCGACCACGGTCGAGATGTCGCGCAGCGGGGTGTCGTTCGGGGGGTTGTGGTCGAGCAGCACGATCTTGAGGTTGATGCCGTCGCCGTGCGCCTGGTTGACCACCTCGAGCAAACCGGGCATGGCCGCCGGTGGCGCGCTGACCCCGGTGGCGGCGACCTGGGCCTTGATCATCGTCATGTCGACGTCCACCGGAATGTAGGCGGGAAGGACCGGAACCGTTTGCGGCGGCGGTCCGAAAGAAACGTGCCCGGTCATCTGCGCCTCCTGCGGTAGTGCTAGAGGCACCGTACGCGACGCGCGGGCGCCGCATCGCGCCCGGCGCCGATCGCGCCGCGTTCATCCCGGCGAGATTCGGGCGCACGCGAAGGTTTAACCGGCGGCCACCGCGATAAGACTGCAATCAGGACTGCCGTAGTAATGCAGGACAAGCGTACTGTTAAAGTTGCATGATCGTTTTGGACGATCCGCCGACACTCAGCCCGTCGGCGCTAGAACTAAATCCTTGGGAGTTGAAGTGACTGATTCTGTGAACTCATTCGGAGCCCGCAACACCCTCGAGGTCGGCGACAAGAGTTACCAGATCTATCGCCTCGATGCCGTCCCCAATACCGAGAAGCTCCCCTACAGCCTCAAAGTCCTGGCCGAGAACCTGCTGCGCAACGAGGACGGCAGCAACATCACCAAGGACCACATCGAGGCCATCGCGAACTGGGATCCCAAGGCGGAGCCCAGCATTGAGATCCAATACACCCCGGCGCGCGTCGTGATGCAGGACTTCACCGGCGTGCCGTGCATCGTCGACTTGGCCACCATGCGCGAGGCGATCGGCGACCTCGGCGGCGACCCGGAGAAGGTCAACCCGCTCGCGCCGGCCGACCTGGTGATCGACCACTCCGTGATCGCCGACCTGTTCGGCACCGCCGACTCGTTCGAGCGCAACGTCGAGATCGAGTACCAGCGCAACGGGGAGCGCTACCAGTTCCTGCGCTGGGGCCAGGGGGCGTTCCAGGACTTCAAGGTGGTGCCCCCGGGCACCGGCATCGTGCACCAGGTCAACATCGAATACCTCGCCAAAGTGGTGATGTCTCGCGCGGACGCGCAAGGCACAGTGGTGGCCTACCCCGACACCTGCGTGGGGACCGACTCGCACACCACGATGGTCAACGGCCTCGGCGTGCTCGGATGGGGCGTGGGCGGCATCGAGGCCGAGGCCGCGATGCTCGGCCAGCCGGTGTCGATGCTGATCCCCCGCGTGGTCGGCTTCAAGTTGACCGGCGAGATACAGCCCGGCGTGACGGCTACCGACGTCGTGCTGACCGTGACCGAAATGCTGCGCCACCACGGCGTGGTCGGCAAGTTCGTCGAATTCTACGGCGAGGGCGTGGCCGAGGTGCCGCTGGCCAACCGAGCCACCCTGGGCAACATGAGCCCCGAATTCGGTTCCACCGCAGCGATTTTCCCGGTCGACGAGGAGACGATCTCTTATCTGAAGTTCACCGGCCGCAACGACGAGCAGCTGGCGCTGGTCGAGGCCTACGCCAAGGAACAGGGCATGTGGCACAACCCGAAGCACGAGCCCGAGTACTCCGAATACATCGAACTCGACCTGTCCGACGTGGTGCCGTCCATCGCCGGCCCCAAGCGTCCGCAGGACCGGATCGCGCTGGCCGACGCGAAATCCACGTTCCGCGAGCAGATTTGCGACTACGTCGGTGACGACCCCGACAAGAAGGAATACTCCAAGCTCGACGAGGTTGTCGATGAGTCGTTCCCGGCCAGTGACCCGGGGCAGGCAACCAACGGCCACGCCGACGACCACAAGGTGCAATCGGCCGCCGCGCACTCCAAGGGCCGCGTGAGCAGCCCGGTGACGGTCAAGTCCGACGAGCTCGGCGAGTTCGTGCTCGACCACGGCGCGGTGGTGATCGCCGCCGTCACGTCGTGCACCAACACCTCCAACCCCGAGGTGATGCTGGGCGCCGCGCTGCTGGCGCGCAACGCCGTCGAAAAGGGCTTGGTCTCCAAGCCATGGGTGAAAACCACCATGGCCCCGGGCTCCCAGGTGGTCCACGACTATTACGACAAGGCCGGCCTGTGGCCGTATCTGGAGAAGTTGGGCTTCTATCTGGTCGGCTACGGCTGCACCACGTGCATCGGTAACTCCGGCCCGCTGCCCGAGGACATTTCGAAGGCGATCAACGACAACGACCTTTCGGTGGCCGCGGTGCTCTCGGGCAACCGCAACTTCGAGGGCCGCATCAACCCCGACGTGAAGATGAATTACCTGGCGTCGCCGCCGCTGGTGATCGCCTATGCGCTCGCCGGCACCATGGACTTCGACTTCGACGAGCAGCCGCTCGGCAAGGACAAGGACGGCAATGACGTCTTCCTCAAAGACATCTGGCCGTCGCAGAAGGACGTCTCCGACACCATCGCCTCGGCGATCAACCAGGAGATGTTCACCAAAAACTACGCCGACGTCTTCAAGGGCGACGAGCGCTGGCGCAACCTGCCCACGCCGAGCGGCAACACCTTTGAGTGGAACCCGGATTCGACGTACGTGCGCAAGCCCCCGTACTTCGACGGGATGCCCGCCGAGCCCGAGCCGGTCGCCGACATCACCGGCGCGCGGGTGCTGGCGCTGCTCGGTGATTCGGTGACCACCGACCACATCTCCCCCGCCAGCAGCATCAAGCCGGGCACCCCGGCGGCGCAGTATCTCGACGAGCACGGCGTGGAGCGCAAGGACTACAACTCCTTCGGCTCGCGGCGCGGCAACCACGAGGTGATGATCCGTGGCACGTTCGCCAACATCAGGCTGCGCAACCTGCTGCTCGACGACGTGTCCGGCGGTTACACCCGCGACTTCACCCAGGATGACGCGCCGCAGGCGTTCATCTACGACGCGGCGCAAAACTATGCGGCGCAAGACATTCCGCTGGTGGTGCTGGGCGGCAAGGAGTACGGGTCGGGCTCGTCGCGTGACTGGGCGGCCAAGGGAACGCGGCTGCTCGGGGTGCGCGCGGTGATCGCCGAGTCCTTCGAGCGCATCCACCGGTCCAACCTGATCGGTATGGGCGTGATCCCGTTGCAGTTCCCCGACGGCAAGTCCGCCAAGGACCTGGGGCTGGACGGCACCGAGGTGTTCGACATCACCGGTATCGAGGCGCTCAACGACGGCAAGACGCCGAAGACGGTGAAGGTCAAGGCAAGCAAGGACGGTTCGGACGCAGTGGAGTTCGACGCCGTGGTGCGCATCGACACCCCCGGCGAGGCCGACTACTACCGCAACGGCGGCATCCTGCAGTACGTGCTGCGCAACATGCTGAAGTCGGGCCAGAAGTCGGACTAGCGCGAGACCGGCCCAGCCACTCGTGCCCAAAGTCAGCGAGGACCATCTGGCGGCTCGCCGCCGCCAGATCCTCGACGGCGCCCGCCGCTGCTTTGCCGAATTCGGCTACGACAAGGCGACGGTGCGCCGCCTGGAGAAGGCGATCGGGATGTCGCGCGGCGCGATCTTCCACCATTTCCGGGACAAGGACGCGCTGTTTTTCGCACTCGCCCACGAGGACGCCGAGCGGATGGCCGATGTCGCCTCCCGCGCGGGACTGATCCAGGTGATGCGGGACATGCTGGCCGCGCCCGACCAGTTCGACTGGCTGGCCACCAGATTGGAGATCGCCCGCAAGCTGCGCAACGATCCCGCGTTCAGCCGCGGCTGGGCGGAGCGTTCGGCCGAGCTGGCGGCGGCGACCACCGATCGGTTACGCCGGCAGACGGAGGCACACCGGGTGCGCGACGACGTGCCCGGCGACGTACTGCAGTGCTATCTGGAGTTGGTGCTCGACGGCCTGGTCGCCCGGCTGGCGTCCGGCGAGGACCCGCAACGCCTGGCCTCGGTGCTCGACCTGGTCGAGAACTCAATGCGGCGCAACGGTTCTCGAGGTTAGGCCCGCGCCGCCTTCGCGGTCCGGTTGGGGCCGCCGCGGCTGCGCATCGTGGTACCCGACTCCCGCAGCAGGCTGTGGATCGACCCGTACGACCTACCGGTCGTGGCAACCAGGCTGCGGATGCTGGCCCCGCCTTCGTAGGCGTGGCGCAGTTCGTCCAACAACTGGTCGCGCGCCTTGGCCGACCTGTGCATTGCTCTTCTC
Source organism: Mycobacterium paraintracellulare (assembly GCF_000276825.1). Lineage (NCBI taxonomy): Bacteria > Bacillati > Actinomycetota > Actinomycetes > Mycobacteriales > Mycobacteriaceae > Mycobacterium > Mycobacterium paraintracellulare. The sequence continues at coordinate 3,473,824 of NC_016948.1, forward strand.
ATGGCTCCTCCGACACCGGGACACGACCGCAAGAAACCTAGAGTAAGAAGCCGTCGTCGACGGCGGGCGAATTTCGCCAAATCGCCTTGGGGCGCTTGCCGCCAGTGGCGATCGCAAGCGCGACCGCCGCAGAGTCCAAGCCGGGCGCAGCGGGTCGCCACCATCAGGCCAAGTCAGGCGAGCTCGATGAGATCCCGGTATTCGTCGGACCAGTAGTCCTCGGTGCCGTCCGGTAGCAGCACCACTCGTTGCGGGTCGAGGGCCTCGGCGGCGCCGGGGTCGTGCGTCACCAGCACCACCGCGCCCTGGTAACTGCGCAGCGCGTCGAGCACCTGCTCGCGCGACGCCGGATCGAGGTTGTTCGTCGGTTCGTCGAGCAACAAGACGTTGGCGGTCGACGCCACCAAACCGGCCAGCGCGAGCCGCGTTTTCTCACCGCCGGACAGGGTGCCCGCCAATTGGTCGAGCTGCGGACCGCTGAACATGAACGCGCCCAGCAGGCCGCGCAGGTCCTGCTCGCCCGAATCCGGTGCGGCGTGGCGGATGTTGTCCCACACGCTCGCGTCGTTGTCGAGGGTGTCGTGCTCCTGCGCGAAGTAGCCGATCCGCAGGCCGTGCCCGGGCTCGAGCCCTCCGGTGTCGGGGGTCTCGGTGCCGGCCAGCAGCCTCAGCAGTGTGGTCTTGCCGGCGCCGTTGAGCCCCAGCACCACCACCCGCGAGCCGCGGTCGATCGCCAGATCGACGCCGGTGAACACCTCCAGCGACCCGTAGGACTTGCTCAGCCCCTTGGCGACCAGCGGCGTGCGCCCGCAGGCGGCCGGCGTCGGGAACTTGATGCGGGCCACCTTGTCGGCGACGCGCTCCTCGTCGAGCGCGGCCATCATCCGGTCGGCGCGGCGCAACATGTTCTGGGCCGCAACGGCTTTGGTGGCCTTGGCGCCGAGCTTCGCGGCCTGGGTGCGCAGCGCGGCGGCCTTGCGTTCGGCGTTGGCGCGCTCCCGGCGGCGGCGCTGCTCGTCGGTCGCGCGCGCGTCCAGGTATTTCTGCCAGCCCATGTTGTAGACGTCGGCCTCGCCGCGCACGGCATCCAGAAACCACACCCGGTTGACGACGTCGGCGAGCAATTCGACGTTGTGGCTGATGATCACCAGCCCGCCGGTGTGGGCCCGCAGGAAATCGCGCAACCAGCCGATGGAATCCGCATCGAGGTGGTTGGTGGGCTCGTCGAGCAACAGCGTTGTCTCCGAGCCCGAGGTTCCCGCTCCGCCCTCGGAGGCGGCGAACAGGATGCGCGCCAATTCCACCCGGCGGCGCTGCCCCCCGGACAGGGTGCGCAGCTGCTGGGTCAGCACCCGTTCCGGCAGGCCGAGACTGGCGCAGATGCGGCTGGCTTCGCTCTCCGCGCCGTAGCCGCCCAGGGCCACGAAACGCTCCTCGAGCTGCCCGTACCGACGGATCGCGCGGTCGCGGGCGTCGTCGTCGGCGACCTCGGCCATCAACGCCTGCTGCTTTTCCAGGTCGGTGAGCAACACGTCCAACCCGCGGGCCGACAGGACCCGGTCGCGGGCCAGCACGTCGAGGTCGCCCTCTTTGGGATCCTGTGGCAGATAACCGATTTCGCCGGTGCGGGTGATCGACCCGGCGTACGGCTCGGTCTCCCCCGCCAGGATGCGCAGGGTGGTGGTCTTGCCGGCGCCGTTGCGGCCGACCAGGCCGATGCGGTCGCCGGGCTGGACCCGCAGATCGGGGCCGTCGGGCGAGAGCAGGATGCGCGCGCCAGCGCGGACCTCCAGGTCCGTGGCCGTGATCACGATCGCTCTCCCGAGTTGAAAAGACGCCTATTTGTCGTCGGTGAATACCGCTGGTCGTCGTTCTGCGCGTGCGGCAACCGCTTCTTCGAAGTTGGCGGTGAGCAGGCGGACGAAAAGCTGTCCCAAGCCTTCGGCTTGCATGTGCCCTTCCAGGCTACCGGCGTCCAGTCCACTCCACAGCGTGCGCTTGGTCAACTCGACGCCCGGCCGCGAGAACGCCGCGATCCGCGCGGCGATGGCGTAGCAGGTGTCCAGCAGCTGCTTGTCGGGCACCTGGCAGGACACCAGCCCGATGCGCTCGGCCTCCTCGGCGGTGATGTCGCGCCCGGTCAGCATGATCTCGAACGCCCGCGACGACCCGATGGCCCGCGGCAGCAGGTAGGACAACCCCAGTTCGCTGGCCGTCAGCCCGTTGTTGATGCCGGCGGCGCGGAAGTACGCGGTGGTGGAGGCCACGCGGATGTCGGCGGCCAGCGCCAGGCACAGGCCGCCGCCGATGGCGGGGCCGTTGACCGCGGCGATCACCGGCTGGTGCAACCGGCGCAAACCCAGGATGACTTCGTCGAGAATCTCCATGGAGCGCAGCGCATAGGTGGGGCGGGTCAGCCCCTCGACGTGGGGCACCGAGCCCGCGGACTTGTGATCAGCCCCCGAGGAAAAGCCCCGGCCGGCCCCGGTGAGGACGACGACGCGCACCGCGTTGTCGTACCTGACCTTTTCCAGGGCCTCCTTGAGCGGGACCATGACGTCGAACGCCATGGAGTTCATCCGCTCGGGCCGGTTGAGGGTTATCAGCGCGACGCCGGGCCGCGGATGGTCCACCAATACCAAACTCACCCATGCAACCTAGCGCGTGGCCGACGCCGGCGCGGTGCCGCGCTTACTCGGCCGGGCCGGCTTCGGCGGCGTCGACGTCGAACGCCCGGACCTGCTGAACCAGGTCCTCCAGCGCGGCGGGCGGCAGCGCACCCGGCTGGTTGAACAGCAGTTTGCCCTTCTTGAAGGCCATCAGCGTGGGGATGGACCGGATCTGGGCGGCCGCAGCCAGCTGCTGTTCGGCCTCGGTGTCGACCTTGGCGTGCACGATGTCGGGGTGTTTCTCCGAGGAGGCCTGGAACGTGGGGCCGAACTGGCGGCAAGGACCACACCAGGACGCCCAGAAGTCGACGAGCACGATGTCGTTGCCCTCGATGGTTTCGTTGAACTTCTCAGCGGTGAGATCGAGTGTTGTCACATTTGCGGTAACGCCCGGCGCCGACACGGTGTTCCCGCTCCGCCGGCGCCGCGCCCGGCGCTGGTTACGGTTGCGTACGTTTTCCCGCGTCCGACAGACTGGGCCTGACCATCCGCCGCCTCAATGAACCAGTGAGGGAATCGCGTTGGGCCACTACATCGCAAACGTCCGTGATCTCGAGTTCAACCTCTTCGAGGTCCTCGATATCGGCGCCGTCCTGGGCACCGGGGGCTACAGCGAACTCGACGAGGAGACGGTCCGCACGATATTGGCCGAGGCCGCCCGCCTCGCCGAGGGCCCGGTCGCCGAATCCTTCGCCTTCGCCGACCGCAACCCGCCGGAGTTCGACCCGGCCGAGCACACCATCAGCGTGCCCGACGAGCTGGCCAAGACGGTGCGGGCGATCAAGGAGGCCGGCTGGTGGCGGTTGATGCTGGCCGAGGAGATCGGCGGCATGGCCGCACCCCCGCCGCTGGCGTGGGGGGTCAACGAGATGATCATCTGCGCCAACCCGTCGGCGAACTTCTTCTGCCTCGGCCCGTTGATGGCCCAGGCCCTGTACATCGAGGGCAACGAGCAGCAGCGGCACTGGGCCGCCGAGGGCGTCGAGCGCGGCTGGGCGGCCACCATGGTGCTCACCGAACCCGACGCGGGTTCTGACGTCGGCGCCGGACGCGCCAAGGCCTTCGAACAGCCCGACGGCACCTGGCACATCGAGGGCGTCAAGCGCTTCATCTCCGGCGGCGACGTGGGCGACACCGCCGAGAACATCTTCCACCTGGTGCTGGCCCGCCCCGAGGGCGCGGGTCCGGGCACCAAAGGCCTGAGCCTGTTCTATGTGCCCAACTATCTGTTCGACCCGGACACATTCGAACTCGGTTCGCGCAACGGGGTTTTCGTCACCGGCTTGGAACACAAGATGGGCATCAAGTCCTCACCCACGTGCGAATTGACCTTTGGCGCAACCGATGTGCCCGCCGTCGGCTACTTGGTCGGCGACGTGCACCGGGGTATCGCGCAGATGTTCACCGTGATCGAGCACGCGCGCATGACGATTGGCGTCAAGGCCGCCGGCACGCTGTCCACCGGTTATCTGAACGCGCTGGCTTTCGCCAAGGAGCGAGTGCAGGGTGCGGACCTGACGCAGATGTCCGACAAGACCGCGCCGCGGGTCACGATCATCCACCACCCCGACGTGCGCCGCAGCCTGATGACCCAGAAGGCCTACGCCGAGGGCCTGCGGGCGCTCTACATGTACGCCGCCGCACACCAGGATGACGCAGTGGCCCAACGTGTTTCGGGCGCCGATCACGACATGGCGCACCGGATCGACGATCTGCTGCTACCCATCGTCAAGGGCGTGAGCTCGGAGCGGGCCTACGAGGTGCTGACCGAATCGCTGCAGACACTGGGCGGTTCCGGCTTTTTGGCCGACTACCCGCTCGAGCAGTACATCCGCGATTCCAAGATCGACTCGCTCTACGAGGGCACCACCGCCATCCAGGCGCTCGACTTCTTCTTCCGCAAGATCGTGCGCGATCGGGGCCAGGCCCTGCAGTTCCTGACGACACAGATCACCGCGACCATCGACGACTGCGACGAGGCTCTCAAGCCGGTCGCCCAACTCCTGCAGACCGCGTACGACGACGTGACGGCGATGACGGGCGCACTGACCGGGTATCTGATGTCCGCGGCCCAACAGCCCACCGATATCTACAAGGTGGGGCTGGCCTCGGTGCGGTTTCTGCTCGCCGTGGGCGATCTGCTGATCGGCTGGCGATTGCTGGTGCAGGCCGGCGTCGCACACCGCGCGCTGACCGACGGCGCGGCGGGCGCTGACGAACCGTTCTATCAGGGCAAGGTCGCGACCGCGACGTTCTTCGCCAAGAACATGTTGCCGAAGCTGACCTCCCTGCGCACGGTCATCGAGGCCATCGACGACGAGATCATGAGGGTGCCCGAAGAGGCCTTCTGACGGTCACAGGTTACGCACAGCTCAAATGGGTAAACCATGACGTTCGCTCTCACCGACGAATGGAGAAACGTTGATGTCTGCCAGCTGTGCCGTGCCCCGGCTCACGCGCTTCGCGGTATTCGCGGTCGCGGGGGCCACCGCCCTGTCCCTGTCCGCCTGCAGCTCGTCGAACAAGTCCAGCTCCACCTCCACCTCGACGTCGACGTCGACGTCCACCGTGACCTCGGCGGCCCCCTCGTCCACCCCGAACGCCGAAGCTAAGGTCAGCGGCCTTATCGCGTCGGTGGCCGGCAACTCCATCCAGGTCACCAAGGAAGACAACGCGACCGCCGCGGTGAACTTCACCTCGACCACCAAGATCACCGAGGCCGTTCCGGCGGGCCTGCCCGACGTGACCCAGGGCAGCTGCCTCAGCGTGAAGCCCACCGAGGGATCGGCGCCCGGGCAGCCGGTGACGGCCGCGAACGTCAAGATCAGCGAGTCCGTCAACGGCACCTGCCCCAAACCGCACGAGTCCACCCCCGGCGGGGCCAGCAGCACGCCGCCGTCCGGCTCGCCGTCGCCGGCCCCCGCCAAGCCGGCCTGGGTGCGGGGTTCGGTTGCGTCGGTGTCGGGCAACACCATCAACCTGACCGGCACGGATGCCAGCGGCAACACCACGCAGACGACGGTCACGGTCGACGACAAGACCAAATACACCAAGCAGACCAGCGCGAACACCGAGGCGATCGCGCCGGGCAAGTGCCTGTCCGCGCGCGGAACCACGGACAGCGGCGGCGCGCTGCAGGCGACGAGCATCAAGCTACGACAGGCCGTCGACGGCAAATGCGGTAAGCCCAAGCAGCCCGGCCAGGGTGGCTGACCCCGGCTCGAGCCAGCTGAGGTTGCCGTCACCCCCGGCGGGCGTGGGTGAAAACCGCGCTCGCCGGGGGTGATTGGCCGCGACGGCGCAACATGCGATGGAGAAGAGTCAGTGCGTGCCGCTTCACTGAAACCCCGGCCGACGCACATCGCGATCGCCGCGGTGATCGTTTTCATCGCGTTGTGCGTGGCCATGTGCGACTCCCCGCGCAACACGTCGAGCAGTAACGCGCCGCCCGCCGTCACGGCCGTCCCGCCCAACGCCGCACCGAGCGCGGCGCCACCGCCGGCGCCGCCCCCTGCCCCGCCGGTCGGCAAGGATTACGTCGAGGGCATGGTCCAGTCGGTCTCGGGTGGCACGATCGCGCTGCGGACGCGAACCGGCTCCGCGAGCGTGGATTACACGCCCGAGACGAGGGTTGTCCAGGTCACCCCGGCCAAGCTGGCCGACGTGACCCCCGGCAGCTGCGTGAACGTCCGCGCCACCCCGCAGAGCGCGCCGACCCCCGGGGCGGTCACCGCGCAATCGGTGACGGTCACCGCGTCCGCGGACGGCAAGTGCCCGCCGCCGGCCGGGTTCTACGGGACGGTTGCCTCGGTGTCGGACAACACCATCACCGTCACCGGGCTGGGCCCCGGCGGCCCGGGCGCGCCCACCACCGTGACCGTCACCGACTCGACCTCATATCAACGGCAGACACCGTCGGACGCCCAGGCGATCACCAACGGTAAATGCCTGGGCGCTAACGGAACTCAAGACGGCGGTGTGCTGCACGCGGCGATGATCAGCTTGGAGACGTGCCCGCCCATGGGCCACCCGCACCACCACCACCACCTGCATCTGCCCCACCTGCCGTTCCACCTTTAGCCTGCGGCGGCGCGAAGCCGGGCGCAGCGGGCCGCCGGCCGTTCAGCCGTTGACCCGCAAACCCTTTCGCGCCTCGAGCTCCTCTTGGGTAACCCATTCGCGCAACGGTCGCCCCGGCACACACAGCAACGTGAGGACGAAGCTACAAGGAATGTCAGCTCGGTTGTTCGCGTCCCGGTAGTGGATCACGTCGCCGCCGGCCCCCCAGAACGCGTCTCCCGCGCGAAGGACGCGGGGCGCTTCACCTTCGATCTCGAACAGCATCTCCCCGTCGATCATGTACCCGAATCCCGGTCCGCCGGGAAGCCGATGCGGCGGGTTTCCGGGGGCGCCGGGTGGATGGTTGATGAGGACGGTCAGCACGTGGGCGTCGGCCGGAATCGACGGCGACCGCACTTCCTGCAGCACGGTGAACGTTGATTTCGGTTCGAAGTCGTTCGCATCCAACAACATTCGCTGCCTCAACCTGGGGTTACGACGCGCGGTGCGCATCGATCCAGTCGGAGTATCGAGTGGTGAAGATCGTGGCGTTGTCGTCGGGCGCGAGGGTGTGATCGTCGATCACCGCGCCGAAGTACGGGGCCTGGGCGTCGGTCACGACCCGTCGATGATCACCGCCGGCGGCGAGGCCCGCGCGGACAAAGTCGTCCATTCCCATCGCTTCGGGTCCGGCGATCTCCGTCACGCCGTTGCTCGGGGGCTCGACCGCCGCGCGGGCCACGGCGGTGGCGACGTCGTCGGCGGCGATGGGACGGAACAGCGCGGGCGGCAACCTGACAATGTCTCCGTCCGTGGCGGAATCGGCCAAGCTGACCGCGAATTCGTAGAACGGAGTTGCTCGCACGATCGAATAAGGCACGCCCGAATCCTTGATCAGCTTCTCCTGAGCCGCTTTCGCGGTGTTGTAGCCGCTGTCCGGCATGCTCTGCGCGCCCACCACGGACAACGCGACGTGGTGTTTGACCCCCGCTTCCCGTTCGGCAGCGAGAAGATTCGCGGTCGCGGTCGTGAAGAAGTGCATCACGGGTTCATCGTCGAACACCGGCGAATCGGCGACGTCGACCAGGACGTCCGCACCGGCGACGGCGTCGGCCAGGCCTTCACCGGTGAGTGAATCGACACCGGATCGGCGGGAGGCGACGAGCACGTCGTGTCCTTGCGCGCTGAGCTGGCTCACCACCTTCGAGCCGATAAGCCCGCGACCGCCGATGACCACGATCTTCATGATGGACCTTTCCGAGTTGTTCTTGACCGAACCGGTCTACTTGCTGCCAAATCCGGCGATGGCGACGACCTCGATCTCGACGCGCTGGCCGGCCAGTGCGAGCGCCTCGACGCCCAGTGCGGTCCACAGCGGCTGCCGTTCACCGAGCCGCTTGCGGAACTGGTCCACCATCAACGACATGTGTTGACTGCCAATGGAATCGTCGGCGGTGGGGACATGGTAGGAGTGTACGTTCACCACGTCGCCCCAGGTGGCGCCCGCCTCGGCGAGGGTTTTCTCGATGTTGTCACACGCCTTGTCGATCTCGTCCTCTAAGGATGTGACCGACAAGGTGAAATTCGCGTCCCAGCCGCCCTGCCCGGAGATCTCGATGCGATCGCCGATGCGCAGAGCTTGGCGGTAGTGGTTGCGGGTGCGGGCAATCTCGCCGTACCCGGGCGTATCGAAGAATTCGGGCTTGGACATGCGGGGGTTCCTTTCATCAAATGGGCTCACCGGGGAATCTCACGCCGAAGCGTTTGCAGAGTTCGGGCACGCTGTCGACGTCCATCTCCAGCTCGTAGCGTGCACAGAGTTCGTCTAGGCTCTCCGTCGATATCTTGTCCACACCGCCAAGGTCGGTGAGCTCGTCGAAGAACTGCTCAAATCCTGCGGGGGAAATGATCTCGAGGATGCGGGCGGGTTCGTCACCCGCATTCCAGAACGTATGCCATTGGCCCCGCGGCTTGAAGATGAAGTCGGCGGGCCCGCCATAGAGCACTTCATCGCCGAGCAAAGCTCCTACACGTCCCTCGATGATCCAGCTGTACTCATCTTCGTTGTGGTGGCGATGAAGCGGTGCGGCCAGCGCTCGTGGCGACATCGGATGCTCGAGGACCGAGAAGCGCCCCTCCGCATCAAGCTTGTCGAGGATGTGGCGGGTCTGCCCCCGGTTTGGTTGACTCCTGACCTGTGAGGATTCGTCCTTGCTGGAAGGATCAACCTCGTGCCGAGACCGTTTCCCGCCGAGTTCCGAGCCGATGTCATCGCTGTGGCCCGCAAGGGTGAGGCGCCGTTGCGCCAGATCGCGAAGGACTTCGGGATTTCGGAGGCCTGCCTGCATCGCTGGCTTAAGATCGCCGACCGCGAGGACGGTGCCAACCGGCTGTCGCCTGCGGCGGTCTCTGAGGATGTGTCGGCGCAGCTGCGCGAGGCGCATAAGCGGATCAAGCTCCTCGAGCAGGGGAGGCTGAAGTGATGCGTCGCGCGGTCGGCTACTTGTCCCGGGATGCCAACCCAAAATGATGTACCCGCTGGTCCTCGACCTTGCCGATGACGGCGTGCCCGTCACGGTGACCTGCCGGGTCCTGGGATTTTCCACCCAGGCGTTCTACAAATGGCGCAAAGCACCTCTATCGCAGCGAGATTGGGATGATGCGCACCTGATCAACGCCGCCCGCGACATCCATGCCGACGACCCCGCATTCGGCTACCGATTCATCGCCGACGAACTTCCCGGACGCGGTATCTTCGCCAGCGAGAACCGTGTCGCACGGTTGTGTTCCCAGGAGCGCATCTGGTCGGTCTTCGCCAAGAAGCGAGGACTGAACCGCAGATCCGGGCCGCCAGTTCACGACGACCTCGTGCAGCGTCAGTTCAGCGCCCAGGCCGCCAACCAGGTCTGGCTGGCCGACATCACCGAACACCGCACCGATGAAGGCAAGCTCTACCTCTGCGCGATCAAAGACGTCTATTCCAACCGGATCGTGGGTTACTCGATGGACTCGCGGATGAAGTCCTCGCTGGCAGTGGCCGCCCTCGATCACGCCGTGGCGTTGCGTTCACCTGCCGCGACGATCGTTCATTCGGACAGGGGTAGCCAATTTCGCTCACGAAAGTTCGTCCATGCACTGTCGCACAACGGATTACACGGATCGATGGGTCGTGTCGGCGCGTGCGGTGACAACGCTGCCATGGAGTCGTTCTTCGCCCTTCTGCAACGCAACGTGCTCGACCGGCGACGCTGGTCCACCCGAGCCGAACTACGCCTGGCGATCGTGTCGTGGATCGAGCGGACCTACCACCGACGCCGCCGGCAACGCGCACTCGGCAGACTCACCCCGATAGAGTTCGAACTGCTCCACACACAAGCCGCAACCGCGGCCTGAAAATCCCACCCCGCGAGTCAACTGAATGCGGGGCAGTCCCGGCGGACACCGATAGTGCCTTGGAACACCGACTTGCCTTCGGTGCGCCCGACAGACCTAGCGGGTGGCCCGCCCGGCCTCAAGATGTCAGTTGCCACGTCAATTCCACCTTCCCAACTCTTCTGTCGTCACCGAAACAACCATCTGGCCTCACACTGCATGATCGAGGTCTCCTTTAGGTTTTCCGTGACGGTTCATCGCCGTCCCCGGTATCGACGGCGCTTAAACAGCTCAGCTCGGCCGCCGCACAACGGGGGGCAATCCTGCGGGTCCTGCTCTTAGTGAACCTGCAACCACGCCGGGTGAGCTGTCATCACCCCAACCACCAATTCACCCGGGTGAGTAGTGCGCCGCAGTGAACCCGAGCGTGGACGGATGAGCCTGCGCTCGCGGGAGCCCGCTGTTCGCGGGACAGATCGAACGCGTCCGCATTATGAGTGGACTTGCCTCCCATCAGGGAATCGCATCTTCCGAAACTGAACGCACACAGCAGGATACGCTCACCAGAGCGGCGACTACGTCGTCGCTGACGGGCGGCCGGCCACGGAACAAGCGCGGGCGATTAGGGGCTGTCGCGAGCCGGCCGCGACACCGGGCGGAGCAATCCTTGATACTGGTCGGCGACCAGGCCCCGATATTCGGGGTGGCGCAGGATGTAGTCGGCCGTGACCTTGCACCGTGGGATGACGGTATGTCCGGCCCTCCGGATCAGAGTGAGCACACCACTGATCATCGCCGAGGAGACCCCCCGATCACGCCATTGCGCATCGACCTCGGTGGCCATCAAAACGATGTGCGCGCGGTAGCGGCGGTACGGCTGCCGACCGATCACCTGGCCGTCGACGGCGGCCTCGAACCGACTGTCTTGGGCGTTGTCGGTGATGATCGTCTGTAGTCCATGGTGGGCACTGCGTTCGATACTGCCCATCGATGTTGCCGATTCGCTCACGATCCACTATCCCTTCCGCATCGTCACGGGTGGCAGCTGAGGTCATGGGCGATGACCTCATGCTCGGTGAGAGTCGCCGGGGTGTCATCATCCGAATTCCGATCGTCCGGGTGATTCGTCTCGAGGAAGCCGGACTGCGCTGCGCCAGGGGGCCGAAAGCTACACGGCATCAGGGTTTTCCACCACTACCGCCACCCCTTGGCCCGAGCCGATGCACACCCCGATCACGCCATAGCGTGCGCCACGTTCCCGTAGCTCAATGGACAATGTCAACAAATACCGCGCTCCGGTCGCGCCAAACGGATGCCCGATCGCGACCGCGCCACCGTTGGGCGTGAGCTTGTCATCGGGCACGACAAAGCCGTCGAGTTGGTTGGGTAACTCCCGCAGCACCCCCAAGGCTTGCGCGCTGAACGCCTCATGGATCTCCCAGACATCGATCTGTTGCGGGGTCAGGCCGGCACGCCGGATCGCCGCCGGCATCGCCCACGCTGGAGCTATCCCCATGATCAGCGGATCGATCCCATGGACGGCGCTCGACACCATCTTGGCCAACGGCTGCAGGCCCAAGTCGGCCGCGCGTTCCTTCGAACCGATGAGTACCGCGCTCGCGCCGTCGCTCAGGGGCGAGGAGTTCGCCGCCGTCATCTGCGTGGTGCCCGGCTGGGCCGGAAGTGCCGCCAGCGCCTCCGCCGTGGTGTCATCGCGGATGAACTCGTCATGCTCAACCATGCGCGCCGCCGTCTTCTTGGTAGCCGGGATCGACACTGCCATGATCTCTTTGGCCAGCCTCCCCCGATCGCGAGCGGCTTTGGCGTGGCGCTGCGAGCGCAGCGCAAACGCGTCAATCTCCCGACGGCTCAGCGAATAGCGATCCGCGACATTCTGCGCCGTCTCGATCATGCTGAGGTAGGCGTTGCGCGCCAGCAACACTGAATTCGGCGGACCGCCCGCACCACTCCACATCGTGTCGAGCATCAACACCGGACCGCGGGGGTTGAAGGCCGCGTCTCCCTTCATCAGCGCCCAACCCGAGCGCGACATCGATTCGACCCCACACGCGATGCCCAAGCCCAGATCGCCGGCCTTGATGGCATGGCTGATACTCACCGCCGCACTCAACGACGAGCCGCAGAACCGATTCACCGTCAAGCCCGCGACGCTGTCGGGAAACCCAGCGGCAAGTGCGGCCCATCGTGCGATATCACCCATCCCCTCATGGGCGGGGTTCACGCATCCGGCGTGGACATCTTCGACGGCATCCAGGGGAACGCCCGCCCGTTCGCATGCGCCCTTGAGCGTCATGCCCAACAGGTCGTCGGCACGGATCGCCGATAGCGCGCCCCCGTAGCGGGCAAACGGCGTACGCACTCCGCCGAGGACATAGGCGTCACTCATCGGGGCCCCTCCTCGTCGCGGCCAAGCCCAAACGACGTGGAGCGCCGCGACATGCGGTCCACCCGTTCCGTCAGTACGATCCGGTCACGACGATCACGCGGTAACAAGCACGGCCCCAACAATATTGGCGCTCGCCCAAGATCAAGCAACGTCGGCATTCGTGATTACCCTTCCCCGGTTGCGCTCATCGACTGAGTCGGGCGAAAGTTCGGTCTGCGGCCCGAAGCGATAACCAACACCGGATGGGCTTCTCGGTAGCGCGTGTTCGATCAGTTGCGGCCGGCCATGACGCCGCCGTCGACGTTGAGGATTGCGCCGGTGACCCAACTGGCCTCATCCGACAGCAGATACGTCACGGCGTTGGCGACGTCGGCGGCCGTGCCGACCCGTCCCAAGGGATGAAACGGCGCGAACGTCTCTAGCGTGGCGTCGATCTCGTCCTTCGGGACCCATCGCTCGAGGGCAGGGGTCTTCACCGCGGCCGGTGCCACCGCGTTGACGCGGATCTTGTGCCCGGCAAGCTCGATGGCCAAGTTGTGGGTGAGCGCATGCAGCCCGGCCTTTTGCATGGAATGCCCCGCCGATGGGGTCCGGCCGATGGCTTGATGCGCCCACATGCTGCCGATGTTGACGATGGCCCCGCCCTCACCCCTGGCGACCATCCCCGCAACGACGGCCTGAGTCAGGAAGAACAGCGCGTAGTTGAGCTCCATGTAGGAGTCGTAGAACTGCGCGTCGTAATCGAGAAACGGCCTGGGGATGAAGAATCCGGCCGCGTTGACCAAAAGGGTCGCATCGCTGTGCTGTTCGGCAAGCGCGCGCCGCACATCGGCGATCGCAGCGCGGTCGGTCAGCTCGGCGGCGATGCCCCAGGCGTGGCCACGCCGGCCCGTCAGGTCGGCGACGGTGTCGTCGACACGGGCTTTCGAGCGTCCCACGATCACCGCGCTGCCGCCATGGTCGACGACGTCCGTCGCGACCTGCCGGCCCATGCCCGCACTGCCCCCGACAACGATGACCTTCTTGCCGTCAAAATGCATGCTCGGGTCCCTTCCCGGTCTCCTGACGAGCCCCCAACCGGGGTAGCAATCCCGTCCGATCTGTAGTGAGACTGCGGCCAGGCGGGGTGAGCTGTCATCACCCCGGCACCGTATTCACCCGGGTGAGTGAACCGACTTTGCAGTGAGAATCGACGACGACGGCTCGGTTTTCAGAAGATAGTTAATTTGCAAGCGCAACGAAATTATTTTGAAATGGCCGCCACCTGTTTTCGAAACGGAAATTGTCCGCTAGCGATAAGAAACCAGCACCGATTCAGGGCAGCCGCGCGTATTCTGACCAGTATGGTCAAGACCAAGACCTGCGTGCATTGCGGCCACACGTTCGACCCGGATGCCCGGCGGCGTGACCTATCCGATCCGGAGTGGCTCCCGGCCGCATCGGTCTATTGTTCGCACGAGTGCAGTGACCGCTACCATTGCGAGATCGTGCATTGCTGCTCGACCCACGTCAAAGAGAAGGCTCAGCGCGAAGCCGCCATGGCGGCGCATCGCGAAACGTAGACCGATTGTCCCGCCGGCTGCTATGTCTGCGCATCCGACGGCACCCCGCGTTGCGGGTGGTACAGCAGTGCACGAACAAGCGGGCGGGGTCCGACCGACCGGAGCATCTGACTGGCCGGGCGGACCCGTACCCGCTTCGGCCACCAGAACCAGCGTCCCATCACCGTCATGATCGACGGCGTGATGAGCGATCGGACGACGAACGTGTCGAACAACAGGCCGATGCCGATCGTCGTGCCGAATTGGCCGATCGCCCGGAGATCGCTGGTGATCATCGTGCCCATGGTGACGGCGAACACCACGCCGGCGGCCGTCACCACCGGCCCGGTCACACCCATGCCGCGGATGAGTCCCGTTTTCAGCCCCGCTCCGATCTCCTCCTCGATGCGGGACACCAGCATCAGGTTGTAGTCGGACCCCACCGCCAGGAGCACGATCAACGCGAATTCGGTTGCCACCCAGTGCAACTGGAAATCACCAAGGTGCTGCCAGATCAGTGTCGAGAACCCGAAGGCGGCCCCTAGCGACATCACGATGGTGCCGACGATGACGCCCGCCGCGACCAGCGCGCGGGTCACGATCACCATGATGATGAAGATGAGCACGATCGAGGCCACCCCGGCGATCATCAGGTCGTACTTGGCGCCGTTGGCGATGTCGTAAAACGTTGCGGCCGTGCCGCCGAGGTAGATGTCCGCGTTCTCCAGCGAGGTGAGTTTCAGCGCCTCCTTGGCCGCTTGGCGCTCCTGATCGACGGACGCGATTCCCTTCGACGTCGCCGGATCCACGGAGTGAGTGATGATGAAGCGCGCGGCCTTGCCGTCCGGCGACACCATCAGGCTCAACCCCAGCTGGAAGTCCGAGTTCTGGAAGATCTCGGGTGGCAGGTAGAACAGGCTCTCCACCTGGGCGTCGTTGAAGGACTTGCCCATCACGGCGTTCGTGTCGGTCAACCGGTCGAACTGATCGATCAGGCTGTCGAACGAGCTGTAGATGGTCAGCGTCGTATCCCGGATCGACTTCGAGACGGCGATGTTCTCGGGGATGATCGCCAGCAGTTCGCGCGTGGCCTTGGCCGTGTTGGTGAGGTCGCTCGTGAGGGCGTGGAACTTTTCGGCCAGCAGATCGAACCCGTCCAGCGCGTCGAACAGGCTCCGTAGCGACCAGCAGATCGGGATGTCGTAGCAGTGCTTCTCCCAGTAGAAGTAGCTGCGAATCGGTCTCCAGAAGTCGTCGAAATCCGCGATGTGATCTCGGATTTCGTCCGTGATGGCCGCCGTCTCCCCCGTGGTTTTCGAGCTGTCGTCGGCGGCGTTCGCGAGCTTCTGTGTGACCGCGTATTGACGCTCCAACAGCGCGATCTGGGTGTCGAGGAAACCGGTGATCTTCTTGATGTCGGCGACGCGATCCTTCAGGTAGTTCAGGTTGCTGCGGATCGGCGCGCTTTGCACACTGAGCTGGAACGGAATCGATCCGTCTTGAATCGGCGGGCCCAGAGGCCTGGTGATGCTCTGCACACGTTCGATGCCCGGCACCCGGAAAATGGCACCGGCGATCTTGTCCAGGACCAGCATGTCCCTCGGATTGCGCAGATCGTGGTCCGATTCGATCATCAGAAGGTCCGGGTTCAACCGGGCCTGGGTGAAGTGTTGATCGGCCGCGGTGTACGCCTGCACCGACGAAGCGCTCGGCGGCAGGTAGTACAGGTCGTTGTAACGAGGAGTGAAGCCCATCAAGCCAATTGCGCCGACGATCGCCAGGATGACCGACGTAGCGAGGATGGGCGCCGGCCACCGCACGATGGCCGTCGCCAAGCGGCGCCACCGCGTGTAGTTGAACTCGCGCTTCGGGTCGAAAAGGCCGAAGCCGCTTGCGAAGGCGATCAGCGCGGGCGTCAGCGTGACGCCCGCGGCCACCACCACCAGCAGACCGACCGCACACGGAAACGCCAGCGAGCTGAAGTACGGCAGCCGGGTGAATTTCAGACAGGCCAGCGCCCCGACAATCGTCAAACCCGAGCCCAGCACCACCTTGGTGACACCGGCGAACGTGTCGTAATAGGCGGCTTCGCGATCCAGCCCCCGTTCGCGGCCCTCCTGGTAGCGGCCGACCATGAATATGGCGTAGTCGGTGCCGGCGGCG
Organism: Mycobacterium paraintracellulare; assembly: GCF_000276825.1. Classification (NCBI taxonomy): domain Bacteria; kingdom Bacillati; phylum Actinomycetota; class Actinomycetes; order Mycobacteriales; family Mycobacteriaceae; genus Mycobacterium; species Mycobacterium paraintracellulare. The sequence goes on from NC_016948.1 coordinate 3,490,035, forward strand.
ATGGCCAGTGCCGTCAACAAGTTGACGGCGAAGGTCGACAGCCCCATGATGCCGGTTTCGCCCAGCAGCGCAACGACGCCGCGACCGGTGGCCAGTCCGACGAACAGGATGACCATCGTCAGCAACACCGTGCCGATGGATCGATAGACGAACATCAGCATGATCGCGATGATGATGATGGTGATGATCGTCATCTTGGCCAGGCTCGCGTCGCCGACGACGATCGTGTCGGCGGTCAGGGCTCCCTGACCGGCGACGTAGGCCTTCACCCCGGCCGGCGGTTTCGAGTCCGCGACGATTTTGCGAACCGCCGCAACCGATTTGTCGCCGACGGCCCCGCCTTGGTCACCCCGCAGGTTGACCTGAACATAGGCGGCCTTGTGGTCGTAGCTCTCGACACCGGAAGACGTGAATCGCTGTCCCCAGAAATTCAGCGCATGCTCGACGTGTTCGTGGTCCTGCTGCAGCTTCTTGACCAGATCGTCGTAAAACCGGTGAGCATCCTCGCCGAGGGGTTTGTCACCGACCAGGGTCACCAGGACAAGGTTGTCGGAGTCGTACTCCTTGAATTTCTCCCCGATGTGCTTCATCCCGGTCACCGAGGGCGCGTCGGACGGCGAGAGCGGCACCGAGACTTCCTCGGCAACCTTTTCCAGCTGTGGGACGAAGACGTTGACGCCGATCGCGATCAGCAGCCAGACCACGATGATCGGCAGTGCCAGGACGCGGATGGTGCGGGCGATCCGCGGTTTCCGCTCAACCTCGGTGCGCTGCACGACGGGGATTTCGGCCGTGTCGTCAGCGTCGCTGCTATCGCTGCTCACGCGGACTTGTCCAAGCAGGAAACCTGCGCGTTCCGGTTGGTGGCCTGTTGTTGATCGACCAACTTGCCGTCGACGGTGATGCGGCAGCCGATGAAGGGACTGTCACCTTGGGCGACGACGTAGGCGAAGATGCCGGGCATCTCGGCGACGATCGTCTTCGACCATGGCAAGGTGGTGAAGTTGGCCTTCTGCGGCAGTGACTCCGCATCCATCCAGTTGACGACGCCGGTCGTCCCGGGCGGTCCCAGGATTTCGTAGATGGCGGTCTTGGCCGCATACGGCGGGGTCGCGTCCCGGGGATCGGGCTTGGGCAGCCCGGGTCCTGGGAAAACGCCGTTGAGTCGGATCACTGCGACGCCACCGATGACCAGCGCCACAGCCACGACCAGCGGAACCCATGCCCGCTTGAGAAGCGTTAACACCGTGCCCCCCGATCAGGAATGCTCGACCGGCTGATATTAAGACATCTCTTCGCGTGCGCCACGGCTAGCCGAACGCAACAGCGGTCGAGTTGATTCCCGCGGTGGGCGCATTCGCTCGGATGCCATGTTCAGATCCCTACGGTTTCGATGACCGCGAACTGCCCAGCCTGGCCGACGGTCGTGCGGCGAAATCCGGCGGAGGCGAAGAGCGCGTCGAACTCGGCGATGTCGCGTTCCTTGCCACCATTCATGACCAACATGTTCATGTCCATCATCGCCGGCAGCCCGGGAAGCCCGAATTCTCCCACAAGATAGTCGATGACGACGAGGCGCCCGTTTTCTTGCAGGGCGGCACGGCAGTTTCTCAAGATCCGTGTGCAGTTCTGGTCGTCCCAGTCGTGCAGGATGTATTTGAGCACGTAGAGATCCGAGGGCGGTACCGTCTCGAAAAAATCGCCTCCCACCGCGGTAAGACGCTCGTGCAGACCATCTTTGCGCGCCGCCGTCGCGGCGTCGGGCACGATGTGCGGCAAGTCGAAGACGCCACCGCGCAGGTGGGGGTTGGCCCGCATCATCGCCCGAAGCACCTCGCCGTTTGCTCCCCCAACGTCCAGCGCGTATCTGACGCCTAGGGTGTCGACCACCTTTGCGATCTCGATCGCAGCGGCCGCACTGAGATTCGACATGGCTTCGGTGAAATGACTCGCCTCGTCGGGATGCGCGGCCAGATAGTCGAAGATCGTGCCGGGTGTGCCGTGTGCAGCCTTCATCTGGCCGGTGCCGCTGCGAACAGCATCCGGGAAGCGGCCCCAGGTCAGCCAATGACCAGGCGCGGCTTGGGCAAGGACCATGCCACGCAACGAGTTCGGGTCGTCGCGCAGCAGCGTGCTGAGCAAGGGCGTCCCGGTGAGCCGCACACCATCGTCCGACGTGACAAGACCCAGGGAGGCGCAGGCACGGATAAGCCGCCGGGTGGCGGCCGGATCGATGGACTCTTCCGCCGCGATCGCTTCAGCCGTGTCGGTACCCGCGGCGAGATGATCCGCCACGTTGAAAGTCGCTGCAGCACGAACGATCTGCGTGACCCAGAAACCGGTCAGCATGGTCATCATGCGCTCGTAATCTTGCGCCCCGGACGGTGCGGAATGTGCTGTCATGTCTCCTCCATCGCGGCAGACGGACTCGAGGCCACGGCCGGTTGCACGCCGGGCCGGTCACGGCACAACGCCGCGATGTCGCACGGGACGGGTCGGCACCCGCCAGGCGGATTGGTTATCAACAGTGCGGCGCACAACGCGCCTAGGGCGAATAGCGCGGCACTCACCTCCAACACGCGGGCGAATCCGGCGGCGCTCGCCGCGCCGACGGTGATGAGGCCCATGGACCCGATCGACATCAGCGCGGCCAGCCGCGACACCGCGTTGTTGATCGCCGACGCCAGGCCGCTGTGGTCGGTCGGCACCGAGGCCAGCATCACCGACGTCAGCGGTGTGATCGTCGCGACCAGCCCGATGCCCAGCACGGTCATCCCGGGGATAAGGTCGCTGATCGCGTGGAATCCACTGGGTTTCGGGCGGATCAGCAGCAGTCCCAATCCCGCCACGGCGGGGCCCCCGATCAGGAACGCGCGTGGTCCCACCCGCGCGGCGATGCGACCGACATGGCGGGCGAACACGAACGACAGCGCCGGGATCGGCAGGGTGGCGAGTCCGGCCGCCGTGGCGGAGTACCGGCCGATTTCCTGGGTGTAGAGGGCGACGGCCAGCGATCCCAGCGTCAATGCGCCGTAGACGAAGGCGGTGACGAGGTTGGCGGCAGCGAAGTTGCGAAAGGTGAACAGCGACAACGGAAGCATCGGGCACTTGCTGCGGTGCTGCCACCTCACGAAGCCGGCCAGGGCGGCGACCCCGACCACCAATGGTGCGAGGACAGCCGGGTCGGTCCAGCCATCGCGTTGGGATTCGATCAACGCGTATACGGTCGCGCCCAGCCCCACCGCCGACAGGACCACGCCCGCGGTATCTACACGGGCGCCTTCGACCCGCCCCGATACCGGGCACAGCCAGAACGTCAGGGCATACCCGACCGCCATAGGAATCGCCGACAGCACGAAAATCCAACGCCAGCCCAGAAAATCGACGCACATTCCGCCCAGCAGGGGGCCCGCAGCGAAGGCGGTTCCCGTCCACCCGGTCCAGACGCCGATCGCCGCGGACCGCTGCGCCTTGTCGAAGACCGTGTTGATCAACGCCAGCGAGCCCGGCACCAGGAACGCGGCACCCAGGCCTTGGACGAGGCGCGCGGCGATCAGCATCGCGGGCGAGGTGGCGGCCGCCGCCAGGACCGAGCCCGCGCCGAAGGTCAACAGCCCGAAGCGCATCACCGGAACGCGCCCGAACAGGTCCGAGACGGAGCCGCCGGGCAAGATCGCGGCCGCCATCGCCAACAGGTAGCCGTCAATGACCCACTGCTGCAACGCCAGACCACCGCCGAGATCGTGCTCGGTGGCCGGCAAAGCCAGATTGATCACGGTGGAATCGAAGAACGCGACCATCGACACCGTCACCGCGACCACCATCGCCCGGCGGGTCGGTGCCGCGTCGCGCAACGTCATTGCGGGGCCCGTTCGGCGAATGGCCGTGGCTGGGCGCCAGACCCGTTGCGTGAGCTGGTCATCATCGGTTCTCACCACCGGTCGAAATGCAGCACGTCGTCGAGCGGAATCCGTTTGGCACGGCGGAAGGTCGTGCCGGTGTAGTAGGCGGTGGGGATGGTCGTGGCGTGATAGACGTTGTCGGGCAACCCGAGTATGGCCCGCATCTCGTCGTCGGCCATGATCGTCACCCCGGTCCACGTGGTCCCCAAGCCCCGGGAGCGCGCGGCGAGCATGTAGCTCCACGCGGCCGGCATGACCGAACTCCAATACCGGTTGGCGTTTTCGCCCGTCAGCGTGCCATCACCGTCGATGACCTCGACGCACGGGATCATCAAGACCGGGACCTCGCCGAGGTGCTCGGCGAGGTACGCCGCGCTGTCGGAGACTTTGCGCTGCTCGCGATTGCGCGCGGGATCGTCTTTGAACCGATCGGCGACCGCGTACGGCGACGTGGCGATCGAGTCCCAGGTGCGCCGGTACACCTCGGCGATCGCCCGACGCTGTTCGGCATCGGTGACGACGATGAAGCTCCAGTTCTGCACGTTCGCCGACGTCGGTGCCTGCACCGCGATCTCCAGGCATTCCCGGATCAGGCCGATGGGAACGGGTTTGGTCAAATCGAGGCGCTTGCGCACCGAACGGGTCGTGGTCAATAGTTCGTCGGTGGACAACTCGACTCTTGCGTAGTCGCTCATGCCGGCAGGATGGCGATGACTTCGACCTCCACGCGGATGTTGGGCCACACCAGCCCGTCGATGATGCTGAACATGGCGGCAGGCCGGTGGCGGATGATTTCTTTGCTTACCGCCAGGTAGGCGGACGCATTGTCACGGCCGGTGACCCATTGGCGCATGTAGACGATGTCGGTGAGCGTCGCGCCGGCCTTGCCGAGTGCCTTTTCGACGTTGGCCCAGCACTGCCGGGCCTCGTCAGTGAAGTCCTCGGGCAGCGTGCCGTCTTCGCGCACCCCGGGTGTTCCGGAGACGAAAATCTGTGTGCCGCCCCCGGATACGGCGACGGCGTCGGCGTAGTGCCCGATGTGATCGGCCACTCCGGTGCGGATCGGGGTAATGGTGGTCATCGCGAGACTCCTTGGCGGTGTGTGCTTTTCGGCTGACTTTGTGAGCTGTCTGTCGTGATGGCGACTCCGCTGGCCTCGTGGCCCGCGACCACGTGCGCGAGGGCGGCGGCGGCCTGATCCAGGCCGCAGGAACGCGGGGTCGGCATGCTCAATCGACGGGAGGCGAGTAGCGCGGCGAGGCGGCCGAGTTGCGCCCCGTCGGAACGGACGTAAACCGACGTCACGCCGATCCCGCGGGTGGGTGCGGGCGGGTCGGGGGTGATGGTGGCCAGCCGGCCGCCGTCGGCAAGCGCGGTCATGGCCGCACCTGCACCCCCCGGGGCCGCGTTGGCGACGGCGTCGACAGAGCCCCTCGCCAACGCCCTCGCGTGTTGCGGCCACAGCGGATCGCGGTAGTCGATCACTTCGCGGGCCCCATGCTCGCGGACCCGGACGGCGCTGCGCGGACCGGCCGTGGCGAGGACGTCGACCCCGCGCAGGGCGGCCAGCTGGACAATGAGCCCGCCGGTGATCCCACCCGCGCCATGAACGAGCAACGTCTCTCCCCCGCGAAGCGCCAACGCCTCGCCGACCACCTGCTCGGCGGTCAACGCCGGCACCGGAAAGATCGCCGCGGTCTCCCAAGGGATCTCGGGTGGTTTGCGCGCCAGCGATCCGACGGGTGCGATCAGAAGCGGCGCCCACGCGCCGTGGTCGCGCAGCGGCACGGGGTGACACAGCACCTCATCGCCCACACCGAATCCGCCCGGGCTGTTGCCGACGGCTTTGATGACCCCGGCGGCCTCGACACCGAGCGCCAGCGGCGGCCCCGTGCCAACGTCCCAACCCCCGTACCGAATGATGTTGTCCCAGTTGCCGACACCGGCGCCGCGAACGTCGATGAGGACCTCGTCGGCCGCCAAGGGTCGGGGGTCGTCCACGTCGAATGTCTCCACGTTTCCGCCGAGCGTGCGGATTCCCGCCACAAGCATGGTCACGGCGAGACGGGCGGCCGGTCGTAGGTCATGGTGGTTCCTTCAAGGCTCAAGCGCTCTTCTGTGCTTTCTGCGTCTCGTTTTTCAGTAACCGGGCGAGTTCGGACTCCTCGGCCAGCAGCGGATCCCAGACCTGATTGACCGTCGGATGCGGCGCGACCGCATGGCGTAGGAAACTGACCGGGACCTTCGCGACGATGGCCAGGGTGGCCGCTTGAATCAGTTCCGAGAACTGCGGGCCGACGAAGGTCGCTCCGAGCAACGTGTCGGTCTCGTCGTTGATGACCAGTTTCGCCCATCCTTGGAAGCCATCCCGGTATAGGGCGAGAAATGACACTGCGCCGGGGTAACGGGCGGTCCGCGTCCGCACCGCGAATCCTTCTGCTCGGGCCTGACTTTCGGTGCGCCCCGCCCACGCCACTTGAGGGTCAGTGTGGATAACCTGCGCCAGGTTGCCGGCATCATGGGCAGTCAACTCGTTCTCGGACAGTTCCCGTCCGGCGGCCCGGGCCGCGATGATGTCGGCCACGACGCGGCCGTGGTAGGTGGAGATATGAGACAGCCGGGCACGCCCGGTGGTGTCTCCCAGCGCGTAGAGCCAGTCGCCCGTGACGCCGACCGCTTGGAGATGGTCGTTCACAGCGACGGTCTCGCCGCGTGGCAGGCCAAGGGTTTCCAGTCCGATGTTGTCGGTGTTAGTGCGCCGTCCGGCGGCCAGGACGATCTCGTCCACCTCGACGGTCTGGCGGTGGAACGTTGCGGCGACGGGCCCGCCCGCCACGGGGCGGGCGGCCGACGACAACTCTGTCTCGAAGTGAATCGTGACGCCTTGGCTGCGCAGTGATTGCGCGACCAACTCGCGGGCTTCGGGTTCGCAGTTGGGAAGCAGGGTGTTACCACGCACCAGAAGTGTTACCGCGGAGCCCAATCCGGTGAGGATGGTCGCGAACTCGACACCGACCGGACCGCCGCCCACCACCAGCGCACGCGGTGGCACTTGTGCCATGGTCGTCAGGTCCCGATTGGTCCACGGGCGTGCTTGCGCCAACCCGGGTACCTCCGGCACGTTGGGACGAGTGCCGGTCGCCACGACGACCGCATGGTGTGCCGTCAGGACGACTTCGGTGGTATCTCCCGGGGCGTAGGCCACGCGCACTGTTCGTTCTCCGCTCAGCCGTCCGAAGCCGTGAAACACCGCGACCCCGGCTTGCCGTAGCGATGCTCTTCGGTCGTCGTCCGAAAGGTGCTCGATGATCGCATCGCGCTTCGCGAAGACGGCGGCCACGTCGATCTTTCGGTCCGAAATAGCTTCTCGCACACCTGGAACCGACCTCGCGAGGTTGAACACCTCGATCGGGCGCAGCAGTGTTTTGCTGGGGTTGCAGCCCCAATAATGGCACTCCCCGCCGACCAGACGATCGTCGATGAGCGCTACCGACAGGCCCACGGACGCGAGCTTGCGCACGGCGGCCACACCGGCCACCCCGCCGCCTATGACGATCACGTCGAAGTCCTTGCTCGCTTTCATCAGGCTCACCCGTTACAACGAGCCGGGTTGCGACGGTTGGAAGTTTCCGGACTGCATGAGGCGCCAGCGGCGGGTGCCGGCGATGTCGCGCCGAGTATGGCGTAGGCCGCGGCGGCGCTTGCCGCGGAGAAGACGCTGTAGCTAAGCGGTGACTCGATACCGAGGGATACGGCCATCGCGGTCCCAAATACAGTGAGCACCAGGCAGGTCGCCGCCCCGACGAGTTTCGGCCACCAGCCGGCCAGGAGCAGGATCGCCAGGCTCGCTTCGGTGGCGGTGGCGGCCCACACGATGACGGTCAACGACCATCCAGAAGCATACGGAACAAGCCGGTGGGCATAGTCGGCGAAGCGGTCCATACTCCCCCAGCTACCCTGCCCAAACGGTTCCCACCACCCGAATCGGTCCGCAACAGCGGACAGAAAGGCCGCCGCGAGTGAGACTCGTAGTGCCATCCGGACAACTCGGATCGGATCAGGCGTGCGCATGGCTCGCGTTGTCGTCCGTGGTGAGCGGTCCGTCTCCGGTGTCCAGGAGGAACACCGCCAGCAATTCGGCGGGTTCGGTGGCGCTGGCATTTTCACTGATGGTGTGGTGGGCGCCGGGCGCTTCACTCCATGTCTCCCCGACGTGATAGACGCGTGCCGGCTCACCTTCGACCTGACTGCGGATCGCACCCGAGATCACGTACGCCACGATGAACGCCGATTTCGCGTGGTGGTGGGCTTCGCTCTTGGCTCCGGGCGGATAGCTGACGCTCACTGCCTCAAGTGATTTGCCCGGCACATTGGTGGGTTGATTGAAAACCGGGCGGACCACCGGCTTTTGCTCCGGATTCTCTGGCGCCGGCTCGGCGTGCGCGGCAGGCGCGAGCATCACCGCCACGGTCAGCGCGGCGAGCGGTTTTAGGGCCATTTTGGCCGCCTTCCCTTTTCAGTCCTCGACGACCCGCAGGATCGTCTTGCCGGGGATGCGCTTGCCGGGAGCGAACGCGGTGGCGGCGTCGGCGAGCGGCAGGACCGCGCCGACGACTGGCTTGAGGCGTCCGTCCCGCACTCGCGCGGCGAGGTCTGCGAGCTGGGCGCGGTCGGCTTCGACAAGGAAGAAAACTGCCCGTCCGTCGTGCGGCTGGGTCTTCGGCGGCTCCGCGATGGTGACGAGCGTCCCGCCCGCCCGCACCAGTGCGGCCGATCGGGCGAGGACCTCCCCGCCGATCACGTCAAACACCACATCGACTTCGCCTGCGTCCTCGAGCTTTTCGGTCTCCAAGTCGAGGAAGGCGTGCACGCCGAGCTCCTCCGCTCGGTCGCGGTCTGCGGTCCGGCCGGTGCCGATGACGCGCGCACCGACCTCGCGGGCGAGCTGCACCGCGATCGACCCGACCCCACCCGCGGCGCCGTGGATCAGAACCGTTTGCCCGGCGGCGAGGCGGCCGTGGTCGAACAGGCCCTGCCAGGCGGCCAATCCAGAGATCGGCAGCGCCGCGGCCACGGTGTGGTCGATGTCCATCGGCAGCGGTGCGAGATTGCGGGCTTCCACCGCGGCGTACTCCGCCAGCGAGCCGTTGCGGGCCCAGTCGGCGAGTCCGAACACCCGCTGGCCGACAGTCAAAAGTGTGGTGCCGTAACCCAACTCAACCACGACGCCCGACAGCTCGTGGCCGGGCACGCTCGGTGTCCGGTCGTGACCCGAGCGGTCGATCCACGTGTGCGGCCAGTCAAGCTCGCCGGGTGTGAAACCGGCGGCGTGTACCCGCACGACGACGTCGTTGTCGGCCGCCTGGGGGTAGGGCAGGTCCGTCAGCGACAGGCCGGCGACACCGGCGTCACGATCTGAAACAGTGATGGCTCGCATTACAGGTCCTTCCTGATATGGGTGGTTGTCGTCGGGTCAGCCGCGGGCTGCGGTTGTACGCTGACGAGCTCGAGGCCGAGATCACGGACCCGGTCGAGAAGTCCGTAAAGCTGTGACTGGTCGCGGATTTCACCGGTGAACACGGTTTCGGTCGCACCGGCCTCGAGGCGCATCCCTTCTAATGCGGACCCGAGCCGCTCGGTCACGCGGCCTCGAATGCAGATCTGGTACATCGTCGACTGCACTTGCCCTCCGCTCGCCGGCTGTCGAGTCAGCATTCACCGGTGCGGGGTGAGTCGTCATCACCCGGCGAGCCAAATCACCCGGGTGAGCGCGAACCGGTTCACATCGTGATGCGCGCCCCGCCGTCATCCGGCGGGCGTGGCGTCACGGTGATGGTGATCGTGGACCGGCTTTGGGGCGGAGCACCGCGGATGCCGCGCATCGCCATACTCGCCAAAGCCATTTCGTTGAGCATGTTTTCCGGATTCGTCGCCAGGACGGTCGGGGGGATGGGGCCGGGGAGGGAGTTCGGCCATGTCACCGCGACGGCCCTGATGGTCGGCGTGGCCGCGGCCCAGCCCGACGGCACCGACAGCGCGCCGATTGAGGAGGCTCGGCCCACCCCCGCCGACAGCACGGGCGCCGCACCGCTGCCCGCCCTCTCCGCCGAACCCAATGACGCTGCTGCGCTCGCTCCCGGACCTCCCGAAAGCGCCCCCAAACGTTCCAATACGGCGTCCATCTTGCTGGCACCGTCCGGGTCGTAGTGCGCCGCGTAGCCCAAGCCCGCATACGACCCGGCCGTCCCCGTGGACGTGATGGCTGTCGCCGCCGATGAGACGGACAGGTTCACCGGGCTCAGTAAGCTCAGCAATTCCAAGAACGAGGGAAGTCCTGCCGCGGCCGGTAGAGGAAGCGCAAGTCCCTGAAGCGCATTGGGTACCGCGGAGAGCAGCTGCGAGCCCGCCGACAGGATGGCCTGGGTGGCCGTGCCGGCTGTCGTGGTGCCGGCGTGGGCAGCCGCGGCGCCCTGTTCGGCGACCCCTGCTGGATCGGTGGTGGGAAGGGGCGAGGTAAACGGCGGTAACGCCGAAGCCGCAGCGGATGCGCCCGCATACCCGTACATCGCCCCGGCGTCTTGGGCCCACATTTCGCCGTACTCGGCTTCGGTGGCCGCGATCGCCGGGGTGTTTTGGCCGAAGATGTTCGTCGCGATCAGCAACATCAGCTGCGCACGGTTGGCCGCGACCACCGGTGGAGGCACCGTCATCGCGAAAGCGGCCTCGTAGGCGGCCGCGGCGACCCTGGCCCCGGCAGCGGCCTGCTCGCACAGGCCCGCCGTCGTCGTCAGCCAGGAGACGTAGGGTGCGGCGGCGGCCGCCATCGCCACCGACCCGGGACCCAGCCATGCTGCGCTGGTGAGGTCCGAGATCACCGACCCATAGGAGCCGGCGGCGGAATACAGGTCGGCGGCCAGCCCGTCCCAGGCCGCCGAGGCGGCCAGCATCGACCCGCAGCCGGGACCGGAATACATTCGGCCGGAGTTGATCTCCGGCGGCAGCGCCCCGAAATCCATCTTTGAAATCCCCAGGTTCCTCTGGCTATCCGGTCGCCTCGCGGATGTAGCGGCCGATCTGACGCAACGAGCGGATGGCTTCGGGGATCATCGGCGCGGCGAGCTGGAACACGTGGATTTGGCCCGGCCATACCTGCACTTCGACCGGCACCCCGGCGGCGGCCAGTCGTTGAGCCGCCAGCTGCGCGTCGTGAAGCAACACCTCGCAACCGGACACATGGATCAGCATGGGCGGCAGGCCGGGTCGGATGTGGTCGAGCGGCTCGTAGAGCGCGTCGGAATGCCCGTAGGCGGCGGTGCGCCCTGCGGCGCGAGTGATCAAGGCGTGGAAGGCGTCGAACGCTCTGGGCGGAAACATCGCGTCCGAGCCGACGTTGGGATGAGTCGTTTTGGGTTGCGTGGCCAGTTGCAGCAGCGGTGACATGGCCGCCATCGCTGCCGGCTGCTCACCGCACTCGAGCAGGCGTTGGGCCAGCGCTAGTGCCAGATAGCCGCCGGCGGAATCGCCGGCCAACACGATCTGGTCGGGCTGGTAACCCTGTCGTCGCAACCAGCGGTACCCGTCGTAGCAGTCCTCGATCGCCTCGCCGATCGCATGTTTGGGGATCTTGCGGTAGTTGGGCACCAGTACGGGGCTGTCGGCGAAGCCGGACAGCATGCTGACCAGCCGACCGTGCGAGTGGGCGCCGCAGGTGAGGAAGGCTCCGCCGTGCAGGTACAGGACGGCCCGGTGGGAGCCGTCGGCCGGTAGCACTCCGGCGGCGCGGACTAGCTGCGCACTGCAGTGCGCCAGCCCGACACCCGTGCGTACCGTGCCCGGTGGCGGGGCGATGGCGCGAGCGGCGATCTCAACGGCGCCCCATGGCCAGGGCGCCGAGGGCACGCGGCTGCCCACGCTCAGTGCGGGCCGGATCATCAGTCGGGCACTCAGCGAGGCAATGCGCCCAGCCATGCTCGGACCGTCCTGGATCACATCGACGACGACGTCCGCGCGGAACGGGGACCGTCGGGCTTTACGCGCCCTGGGCGCTCCTAGACCGGGGCGCGGTGAACCGGGTACGGCGGCGGGCGCGGTCATGTCAACGCTTCCGCGCTCGGGAAATCGGTTGCCCCACGCCCCCAACGGATTTCACGTGGTGATTGCGCCGCGAGCGGCCTGGGCTCGTCGTGTCGACTCTGGGGTGAGAACCAGGCGCGCATATCCCGCACAAGCGCGTACGCTGCCGGTCAGCGAATCTGGGTGATTCGCTTGGGAGTTGGCGCGCGTCTCCGCATGACGGGCACTGTTGTCCGCCAGCGGTAGCCGCCTGCCTATCACGGCGTTGCCAAACAGCCGCACGTCCCCGGGCCATCGCTTGGCGGCGTCGCCTGCTGGCGTAGGCGATCAGCCCCGCCGCGGTCGAGCACCCCACCCAGATGCCGGCGGTGACGCCGAAATCGGTGAGTCGACCATTGACCAATGTGAGAAGCGCGTAATCACCGGCCACCACAGCCACCAACACGGAGGCAACGCGTACCCGGGTCATCATGACACTCCCTCGGACCCGATCGGGCGCACAGCGAAGACGCTGCGCAGGTATCCGGTGGAACGCCCGCAGGTCGCACACACCGGGCGGGTGCCGCAGCGCGACGCCATCTCGCGTTTGTCACCTACGTAGGTCGCCATCGCCCATCGCACAGTGGCCAGGCAGTGTTGGCAGAGCGTTTCGACGAGGTCACCGTCCGGGCTGAGCCCCATTTGGTCGCATCCGTCGATGGCGTGTATCTCGGCGACCGCCACCGCCGGCGCACCGCATGTGGTGCCGGTCGCCAGCCCCTGGGCACTGCAGATGGGCTGCAGCGCGTGAAGTTGGTCCTCGATCGCCGGGATGGCGCCCGTCCCGGCCTCTCCATTGCGGCGCGCCCAATGCCGGGCAGATGCGGCGGCGCCCCGTAATCGATGCAGCAGCCATGGTGTTCGCGTGGCGCCGGAGCCGTATTCGGTTGGCGGTCGTTGAAATTGGCGGGGCTCCATGTGTTTTCTCCACTTCGTGGCGGTGGCGGTTCCGCGGTGATCGACACAGCGAGGTAGTCCACCTTCACCCCGACCCGTTGCTCGCTCATGCGGCCTGAATGCCGATCCCCGAAACGTGGTGGACTCCACGTACCGTCCGCTCGCCAGTTGTTAAGTCAGCATTAACCGACGTGGGATGAGTGGTCATCGCCCGGCGAACTGATTCACCCGGGTGATTTGCCTGGCATTGGGAGCGTCATGAGCTGTCAGCGAACGTCGCTCAAGGTGGTGTATTCGCGACGTCATCCCCCGCACGTGGGTGAGCCACCCATTTGCCGAGAGGATGCGCGGTGCGAATCGAAGAGGCGGTCAGCGGCTCATCGCGTTGCCGCAGCCGGGCGGGGCGCCCGCGACGCGCCCGGCGCTTTGGCGACCCGGAACTTGGCCAGCAACGGCCGAGGGACGCGGCGCTTCCTGATGATGACTGCGGGCCAATGCTTTTCGGCCGACAAGCGCAAGGCCGTTACGCGATGCCGTAATCGTTGATCTTGCGGTAGATGGTCGCACGTGACATTCCCAGGGCGCGTGCGGCCTCTTGTTTGTTGCCGCCGCTGTCCTGAAGGCTGCGGACAATCGCATCGCGCTCCAGAGCCTCCATCCGAGTCAGCTTGCGTCGTGTGACGGACCGGCACTCCGGCGGCAACTTGTCGACGCCGATAATGCCGGATCGTTGGCGGGCAACGGTGTCGGTCAGGACCCGGCGCAGCTGCGAGACGTTGCCCGGCCACGGCAACCTGCTCAGCTGCCGCATGGCCTCGGGCGCCAGCGTCACATCGGCGCCCCGGGTGATCTCGCGCAGCAGCAGGGGCACGAGTTCCTCGAGGTCGTCAATCCTGTGTCGCAACGCGGGCACGGTGACGGTATGGGTGAACAGCGGCAGTAACTGTTTGATCGGTGCAGCAGGAGCCGCGGAACTTGTGGTGGCCGCGATCCACCCCCGACCTGCGCGCGCGGCCAGCATCGGCACGATCGCTTCGAGTATGTCCTCGTCGATGTCATCCACGTCGGCGATCACCACCGCGAAGTCGTCATCGGCGGCCAGTGTCGCCAGCTCGGCGACGAAAGATGCCGCGCTCCCGAAGCTTTCGCTGCGCATCACGCGAATCGTTCGGTCCGGCTTCACATGCTGCCCCACCGCCTGCGCCAGCTTTGCCCGGCCGGATCCCTTCTCACCCTCGATCATCACCCATTCTCGGTCGCGGCAGCACTGCCGGACCTGCTGGCAGCAATGCAGCCAGGCGCTATTGCGACCGACCAAGCCGGGGATGTACGTGGGCGCAAGGCGGCCCGTTCGACGCGATTGCGAGCCGGTCTCGCCGGAAAGATCAACGCGGAAAACGACGTTGAGGCGGCCGGCGCGTGTCGTCGACCGGTCGGCGGCGGTGATTTTGGCGATGTGTCCCCGCGGCAGCACAACCAGCGCCGTGCCCGACAGGGTGGACGTGAGCAGATCCGAGGCGTGTTCAAGCAGCGCGGTCTGCTCGTCCCCGTCGAGCGTGCGACGCAGGTAGGGGTTCATCAACACGACATCGCCACCGATCGCCAGCACGCCGGCCGAACATCGCCGTGCCTGCTGCAGATAGGCTTCCAGAAGTGCCGTCTCGCTCTCATGAGCCACCAGGCGCAAGCGTTCCTCGATGTGGCGACTGGCGCTGGTAGCCAGCGCGAGCAGCAGTGGATCGGATCGGTCTGCGAGACAGCTCAAATTGACGGCTCCGATGACTCTGCCCGTTACGGGATCACGGATCGGTGACCCCGCGCACGCAAAACCGGTGAACATAGCCACGTAGTGCTCGCTGCCACCGATGAATGTGGGCTGTCCGGTTTCCAGAGCCGTGCCGATCCCGTTGGTGCCCGCCACCTCTTCGGCCAAGCTATAGCCCGGTGCGAGGCTCACCGTGTCCAACGCGTCGAGGATGGGGACTGCCGCAGCGGTCCGATCGACGACCACACCGTCAGCCGACGTCAGGACGACGCTGACATCCTGCGCGGCCAGGTCAAAGGTGACCCGCTCCAGCACCGGCGCAGCCGCGCGCACCAGGCGCGAACCCCTGTTGGGTTCGCGCACAAAGGGCAGCTCGACCCGGTCGGGGTGGACTTGCAGGGCCCGGGACCGACGCCACGAATCGAGGACACCGGGGCGCACAATGTCCTCATCGACTGAGCGAATCACGTCAAGGGACTCCACGGGCAGGAACGTTTCCTTGGCCTGCTCGAGTTCGGCCGTGCGGCGCGCCTGTGAACCCATCCCCAACTACCTCGACTCCGGGTCACCGTCGCGGAGCGGCGGCTGACACCCGCCGACCGCGGCCGGAGACTGGGTGTCCCTTCGCTGCAGACAGCAAACTTTTATCGACTTCGGCGATTACCCTACGCGCGCGACGGGTGCGTTGCTCGGATGAACCGATACACCCGTCCGAAGCCAAGCGGAAAGACCATGACGGACCGTCCGCCGTCGTCTCAATTTGAGACACCCATTCACCTCATGTTGAGACGCTCACCATCCGCGCGCAGCGATGTCATGAGTTGGCAGGAGCCGATACATCGATCCCGAGAGGAGAAATACGGTGAGCGGGCACAGCATGAGCGCGGATCACGAGAAAATGATGAGGTCCTTGGGGCTAGCGCCCGCCAGCAAAAGGGGACGTGCACCGGGTGTGATTGCTGAGTGCGTTGATTCAATCGAACGCGAAACACAGCAGGTGGGGCCGAAGAACATGCCTACACTGACTGCCAGCGCTAACGGTGGCGAGAACAGTGGATTACACAACTTGGACGTCTCCCGCCCGCCCACAACACGTCGGCGGGTGGCGGTTCGCGTGAGTGCCGCGAATGCGTCGGGGCAGCTGCGCACGCCGCCGATCCGCGGGCGGGCGAGCGAGCTGAGGGCGATCGATGCGCTGATCGCGGCGCTCGCTCAGGGGCGTGGGGGCGTACTGGTCATCGAGGGACCACCGGGCATCGGCAAGAGCCGCTTGTTGACCGAGGTCTTGGCGCGCGCCGAGAAGGCAGCCGTCCGTGCACTCTTCGGCGAGGCGTTCGAGTACCAGCAGACGGTGCCGTTTTTCCCGCTGTTCATGGCGACACTGCGCGCGGATCCCCCCGTCGGGGATGCGGAGGCGTTGCGCCGCTTGGGCACATCGGCCGATCTCAGCTACTGGGTGGTGCGCGATCTGCAAGCGGCCATCCATGCCACCGCGTCCCGAACGCCCCTGGCGATCCTCCTCGAGGACATCCATTGGGCCGACAACGCCACCCTGCTGGCGCTGCGGTCGCTGGCCGCGACCCGACCCGACGCCCCGGTGCTGTGGATCCTTACCGCGCGAACCGGGGCCGGCGGTCCGGCCGTTCGCGAGACGCTGACCGCGCTGGAACGCGAGGATGCCACCTTTCTGCGGTTGACTGCCATGACACCGAGCGCGGTCGCAGACATCGTGCAAGACGCCGTGCGAGCCAACGCGGATGCGTCGCTGCTGAATCTGGCCGATAAGGCGCACGGCAACCCCTTCCTGCTGACGGAGCTGCTGCGCGGACTGGACGAGGAGGGCCGGCTCGACGTCAGCGACGGCCGCGCGGTCGCCACCGGAGATTCGTTGCCGCGACGGCTCAGCCACACCATGCAGCAACGACTCGATCAACTCTCCCCCGCCGCCAGCCAAGTCGTGCGGGTCGCGGCAGTACTGCCTGACCGATTCTCGGCCCGGCTGCTCGCCGCCATGCTCGAACGCCGCCCGGCCGCCCTGGTATCGGCGGTCGAAGAGGCGGTCCGCGCCGACCTGCTCATCGAAGACGGTGATCAGATGAGGTTCCGTCATGATCTGCTGCGCGAAGCGACGCGCCAATCGTTGCCCCGGTCGCTGCGCCGAGCGATGGAGCGGCAATCGGCGAGCGTCATGCTGGACATGGGCGCGGCGCCGCAGGAGGTCGCCACCCAGCTCGCCCGCAGCGCGGAGGTGGGCGATCAGGCCGCGATCGCCGCACTCCGCGAAGCCGCACAGTCTCTGGCCTATAGCGATCCGGGCGCCGCGTCGGACTTGAGCAAGCGCGCGTTGGAACTCCAACCCGCCCAAGACTCAGGACGCGCGTCACTCGTCACAGAGACGATCGTGCTGCTCAATCGGGCCACCCGCTACGAAGAGGCGGAAAGATTGGCCGACACCACCCTGTCTGCCGCGCTGGCGCCCGAAGAAGAGGCCAAGATTCTTCTCCAGCTCCGGACACCGATCACCGATACGACAACGCGACACATCGAAGACAACCGCCGCGCACTTCAACTGCCTCACCTCAGCGACGTGACCCGGGCACGACATCAGGCGTGGCTGGCGTACAACATGGCGATGTACGGCCAACAGGGACAGGACAGCGCGGCAGCCAACGAGGCGGCGGCCGCCGCCGCATCCACCGGCGATCTCGAGTCGAGCATCCTATCCGGAGTAGCACTTGCCTGCCTCGACTGCGCGGACGGGTACGCCGGCCGCGCCCTTTACCGGGTTGAGCAACTGCAAGCCCTGACCCCCGCGGGCGACATGACCGCTCACAATCTCGCCGCATGCCACCTAGCAAACCTGCTCGCGGTGGTCGGACGGTTGAACGATGCTGCGGCGCTCGTCGACAAGTGCACAGAGAAATCCAAGCAAGAACGCGACGGCATGGCGCTTCACATCTGGGCCCTGACGGCGGGGGTCGTACAGGCGGCCGCCGGCAGATTGTCGGCTGCCCGCGCCGCCATCGAGTGGCTGCCCACGCCGGAGCGAACGGGGTCGACCTTCGTAACCGCGATGCGCATGTTCACCCTGGCGGAGGTGGCGGCCCGCACCGACGACCGAACGTTGTTGCTAGAGACGATGAGTGAGGCACGCGATGCCTACTCCAGCGGTACACCTGCCGTACGTCGCGGGGCCGCGGCCGCGCTGGGGCTGGCGGCGTGGCAGCGCGACGACGTCCATG
This sequence comes from Mycobacterium paraintracellulare, assembly GCF_000276825.1. Taxonomy (NCBI): domain Bacteria; kingdom Bacillati; phylum Actinomycetota; class Actinomycetes; order Mycobacteriales; family Mycobacteriaceae; genus Mycobacterium; species Mycobacterium paraintracellulare. The sequence goes on from NC_016948.1 coordinate 3,507,953, forward strand.
AAGCGGTGCGGTGGCTCGGCGGCGATATCCCGCTGCTCGTGACACCCGTCTTGCCGATCGTCTTTGATCAGCTGACCTTGACCGCGCGCGTGGCTTCGGCTGCCGGTGATGCCGGGTTGCGGGCGCGTCTCCTGGCCGTCGTTGACGTGCTCGAACGCGAGCGGCCCGGGGTTCGGTTCTTCTCCACCGTCGCCGAGCACATCCGCGGGATCCTCGAGCGCGATGCCGATGCGTTGGTGGCGGTGGCGAGTGCGCTCCACTCGTCGTCGCGGCCGCTTCTCTACGCTGGCGCTGCCGAGGACGCCGGCGGCGAGCTGAGTCGCGCACAGCGCAACGCCGAGGCGCTCGACGAGCTGAACGCGGCATTCGACACCTACATCGCGTGTGAAGCGATTGCCGATGCCCGCCGGGTCGGCCGCGCGCTGCGTGGATTGGGCGTGGAGCGGCGGATCGTCAGCCCGCGAGCAAAATCAGGCTGGGGCAGCCTCACCGACTCCGAACTCACTGTCGTCAACCTCATCGCACAGGGCGCGACCAACCGCGACGTCGCTACCGAGCTGCACCTCTCCCCCCACACGGTGAAGACCCACGTCCACAACGCATTTGCCAAGCTCGGCGTCAGTTCCCGCGCCCAATTGGCGCAGCTCATGCGCGGCGCTGATTGACCGGCAGCAAATCGGATAGATGGCGTGCGCGGGCCTACAATGACGTGCACTCCAATGGCAGTCCGGTAAACGGTAGATAGGACACACACCCGATGGGGCCTTCCACCGGCCTATTCGATGTCGGCGGCCCAAGGCTGTCCACTCCGCCGCTTCGAGGGCGGGCAGACGAGCTGAAAATGATCGGCGCACTGGTTACCGCGCTGGCGCGGGGCCGCGGGGGCGTGCTGGTCATCGAGGGCCCGCCCGGCATCGGGAAGAGTCGGTTGCTCACCGAAGTGTTGGCGCTGGCCGACCACAGCGGGGTGCGCACCTTGTTCGGTGAGGCGTTCGAGTACCAGCAGACGGTGCCGTTTTTCTCGCTGTTCATGGCCACGCTCAACGCCGATCCCCCGGTGGGAGACGCCGAGGCGTTGCGCCGCCTGGGCGGATCGGCCGACCTGCGCTACTGGGTGGTGCACGATTTGGCCGACGCGATTCACGCCGCGGCCGCACAGACCCCGCTGGTGATTGTGTTGGAGGACATTCACTGGGCCGATAACGGCACGCTGCTGGCGCTGCGTTCGCTGGCCACCGCGCGGCCGGATGCGGCGGTGTTGTGGATATTGACCGCCCGCACCGGGGCCGGCGGGCCAGCGGTGCAAGAGACGTTGTCGGTGCTGCACCGCGCGCATGCCACATTCCTGCGACTGGGGGCCATCGCGCCGGATGCGGTCGCCGACATGGTTTGTGACGCCGTGCGGGCGAAAGCCGATGTGTCACTGTTGAATCTGGCCGCCAAGGCGCACGGAAATCCGTTTTTGGTCAGCGAGCTCGTCAGGGGGCTCGGCGAGGAGGACCGACTGAGCGTTACCGGCGGGCACGCGGTGGCCACCGGACATGAGCTGCCGCGACGGCTGGGCGCCAGTATGCAGCAACGGCTGGACCTGCTCTCCGAAGGTGCATCAGAAGTGGTCCGGGTGGCCGCGGTGCTGCCGGACCGGTTCTCGGCCGGCTTGCTGGCCGCGATGCTGGAACGTTCGCCGACGTCGTTGCTCTCGGCGCTCGAGGAGGCGGTGCGCGCGGATCTTTTCATCGAAGACGGTGAGCAGCTGAGGTTTCGGCACGACTTGCTGCGCGAGGCCACCCGACAGTCCTTGCCGCAGTCGCTGCGCCGGGCGATGGAGCGCCAGTCGGCGTCGGTCATGCTGGGGATGGGCGCGGCGCCGGCCGAGGTAGCCACCCAGCTGGCGCGCAGCGCCGAGCCGGGAGACCGGGAGGCGATCGACGCTCTGCGCCACGCCGCCCAATCGGTTGGCCGCGGCGACGCGAGCGCGGCCGCGGACCTGAGCAAGCGCGCACTGGGGCTGTTGCCCGCCGACGACGCCGAGCATGGATCCCTGGTCGCGGAAACGGTGGGGTGGCTCAACCGGGCCGGCCGCCACGGCGAGGCCGAAGAATTGGCCGTCGCGGCGCTCTCGGGCGCGGCGTCGCCCGAAGTAGAGGCCGAGATCCGGCTGCGACTTCCCGTGCACACCAAGCACACTGACCAGCGGCGTGTGGAGGAGAATCGGCGGGCGCTCGAGTTGAGCGGACTCAGCGAGATCACCCGGGCGCGGCATCTAGCGTGGCTGGCGTACAACCTGGTGTTCGACGAAGGTGGGCAACGGCGCGAGGCCGCCGACGAGGCGGCCGCGGCCGCGGCCGCCACCGGTGATCTCGAGGCCACGATCATGGCCGGCGTCACCCACGCTTTGCTCGATGCCGGTGAGGGGTATACGGCCCGCGCACTGCGCCGTTTCGAAGAGCTTTGCCCGCTCGCCCACACGAATGAAACGGCGTTGGCGCATGCCTATGCCGGAATGTACAACGCAAACCTGCTGGCAGTGGTCGGCCGGTTGGACGACGCGACGGCCCAGGTTGCGCAGGGCATCGGGCAAGCCGGTCGGGAAGGCAACGCGATGGCGCTCGCCTTGTGGGCCGTCTTCAGTGGGCTCGTCCACCTCGCTGCGGGCCGGCTGTCGGCCGCTCGCGATGCGACGGAATGCCTTCCGCCACCGCAGCGGACGGGGGCGACCGAGCACGACGTACTCCGCACGGTGATTCTCGCCGAGGTGGCGGCCCACACCGATGACCGGAACTTGTTGCAACAGATGGTCAATGACGCGCGCGACGCCCATTCCACTGGCTCCGCCGGCATTCGTCGCGGATCGGCGTATGTGCTCGCGCGGGCGGCGTGGCAGCGCGACGACATTCATGACGCGATGCGCTGGCTCGGCGACGTCATCCTGCTGGCGACACCGTTTTTCCCCCACGCGTTGGCTCGCCTGATCTTGGGTGCGCGGGTGGCCTCGGCCGCCGGTGATGCCGGTTTACGCGCGCGGGTCCTGCAGGCCACCGAGGTGCTCGAGCGTGACCGGCCCGCGGTGCCGCTGTTCGCGGCGGTGGCCGGGTACGCCCGCGGGATCCTCGAACACGATGCCCAGGCATTGGTGGCTGCCGCGGAGTTGCTGCACGCGTCGCCGCGGCCGCTTCTGTACGCCAGCGCCGCCGAGGATGCCGGCGGCGAACTGGCTCGCGCGCAGCGCAATGCCGAGGCGCTCGAACAACTGAACGCCGCGTTCGACACCTACATCGAGTGCGGGGCGACCGCCGATGCCCGCCGGGTCGGTCGCGCGCTGCGCGGGTTGGGCGTGGAACGGCGCATCGTCACACACCCGCGGGCGAAAACGGGCTTGGACAGCCTCACCGACTCCGAACTCACCGTCGTCCATCTGATCGCCGACGGCGCGACCAACCGCGCGGTCGCGCAGCAACTGCACCTCTCCCCTCACACGGTGAAAACGCATCTTCACAATGCCTTCGCCAAACTCGGGATCACGTCCCGCGCTCAACTGACGCAACTCATGCGCCGCCCGGATTGACCAATCCGTCAAAGCCCAAGGCCACTAGGCATACACCGACCCGGCCCTAAACATCACCCGCCGGGCGATGGTGGCGCGGTTCCCGCGGTGCCAACGTAGTCATTGCGCTTTGGATCGCCGCGACCCAACCAGGGCCCGGCGCCGGAGGGCAAACGCGCAGAGGGTCGAGAAGACGATGATGAGCACACTGTTGGGAATGTTGATGATGATGCCGGTGGTCTTCGGCGTGGGTGGCTACGTGTTGGTGTCCCGACGTCCATGAGCACGGCGCAGACGATGGCGGGCCGCCGGCCCGCGTGCCCCGAAGTCTCGCGTTGAGACGCTCAGTCACCTCCCTTGAGAGGTTCAGCATCCGGGCGCGGCGGTGCAGTGGGTTGCAGGAGTAGAGGCTTCGGTGAAAACAGGAGAAGTGCGGTGAGCGGGCACAGCATGAGCGCGGCTCATGAGACAACCATTGAGCCCTTGGCGGGACGCGGGTCCGCCGGCCCAAACGGGCACCGCCGGCGTGCGCCCGCGGCATTTCCGGACGGCGCATCTGATTCAATAGAGTCGCCGCGATTACCGAGCAGAACGAGCCCGGGCGGCCCCGCAAGGACAAACTGGGATGCCGACAGGGCGGCCACCCAGGACGCGTCACCGCCGAGTTTCCCCGCCCGGCTGCGGGATTCGACGGATTCGCGGAGTGCGGACATGAGCGGCTCAGCAGGGCGCAGCGACAACGGCGTCGGACAAGCCGGTGCGCGCGCAGTCCTGCTCGCCACCAAGCTGCACGTCCCGGCCATGGGGGCGCAGCTGGTTCACCGGGCGGCCCTGCTGGACGCATTGTCGGCGGGGCGTACCCGCAAGCTGACCCTGTTGAGTGCGCCGGCGGGTTGGGGCAAGACGACATTGCTGGCGCAGTGGGCGATGGGTGGGGATGGGCGGTTCGCCTGGCTGTCGCTCGATTCCTCCGACAACGACCCGGTGTGGTTTTGGATGTACGTGGTCGCCGCGCTGCAGAAAGTCAGTCCCGGGCTGGGGATTCGCGCGGTCGAACTCCTGGCGATGGGTGCCGATCCAGTGCAAGTCGTGCTGCCTACCCTGCTCAACGATCTGGACACGATCCCTAGCCCCGTCGTGCTCATTCTCGATGACTACCATCTGGTGGTAGGCCGAGCGATGCATGAGCAGCTTGCCTTCTTCATCAGCCGGATGCCGGCGAATCTTCACCTGGTGTTGGCCACCCGAGCCGATCCGATGTTGCCGCTGGCTCGGCTGAGGGCCAGCGGCGAGCTCGCCGAGGTGCGAACGGACGACTTACGTTTCGGGCCGACCGAGGCGGACCACCTGCTGAACGATGTCCTCGGGCTGGGCTTGGCGCCCACGGATATTCAACTGTTGCACCGCCGCACCGAAGGATGGGCTGCCGGCCTCTATCTTGCCGCCCTCTCGCTTGCCGGGCGTGCTGACACCGCAACGTTCATCAAGACGTTCGCAGGCGACAACCGTCATATCGTCGACTACTTGATGGCCGAGGTGCTCGACGGGCAGCCACCGAACCTGCGTAGTTTTTTGCTCCGCACGTCGGTCCTGGGACGACTCAGCGGTGCGCTGTGCGACGCGGTGCTGCAAACGTCTGGCTCGGCCGCGGTCCTGCAAAAGATCGAGCGCGAAAACCTGTTCGTGGTGCCACTGGACACGTCGCGTCACTGGTATCGCTATCACCAGCTGTTCGGTGAGCTGCTGCGCACCGAGCTGCGCCGCACCGAGCCTGATCTCGTCGCCGATCTGCACCGGCGAGCCGCGACGTGGTTCGAGGCCGAGGGACTCATCGATGAGGCGCTGCGCCACCTGCTCGCCGCCGGCGACACCGCGCGCAGCGCTGACCTGATCGCCGCGGACTGGGTCGACGAATTCAACGGCGGCGGCCTGTCGACCATCTCCGGCTACCTGGATCTACTTCCCGAGGAAACCGTCTTAGAGGATCCGCGCCTGAGCGTCGCCCGCGCGTGGATCGCCCTCAGCGTCGGTCAACTCGATGACGCCGCCGAGTGGATCGAGGCGGTCGAGGCGCGATCCGCGGACGATACCGCGGATGGTCGCGCCATCAGCGCGCAAGCCGCCGTGTTGCGCGCGGTTCACTCATTCAAGACGGCTGACGTTGCTGCCGCGCTCGAGGGGGCTCGCCGGGCGACCACCCTCGATTTCGGCGAAGCACCGCTGGGCCGACCGAGCGCCTATTGCATTTATGGTGCCGCGCTGTACTTTTCGGGCGATGTCCCCGAGGCGCAAGCCGCCTTCCGGCGGGCCGTGCAGCTTGCCGAGAAGGTGGGCGATCGTCGCGCCCGCAGTTCCTCGTTGGGCTATCTGGCGCTGATCTCGGCCGAACGGGGTGAGCTCGCGGATGCCGAGCATCAGATCCGGGAGGCTTCGGGCAGCCCCCGAGACCTGGCCGATGCGGAACATCTGGTGGACGTGATGGTGTCGCTGGCCACGGCCGAACTCCTCGCCAAAAGCGGTGACGCGCTTGCGGCGGTGGCCGCCGCGGACATGGCCGTCATGTCGGCCCGCCAAAGTGGTGCGATCCTCGAGGTGGCCAAGGCGCAGTTGGTGAGGGCGGAGATCTCCGAGCGGCTCGGCGACCACCAGACCGCCAAGGCGAGCCTCGAAGAGGCCGGCACCCTGGTGCGTGGTTGCGCCGATGCCGGCATCGCCCCGACGCTGCTCGCCTCGGCCGAGCGCAACGCGGGAGTCGCGGTGAGTCCGCGCAACGAACGGAGCGTGGTCGCCGAGGAACTGACCCCCAAAGAGGTTGAGGTTCTTCGCCTGCTCGCCACCCGGCTATCGCGACGCGAGATCGGTGAGCGGCTCTACGTCTCGCTCAATACCGTGAAGACCCACCAGCGCGCCATTTACCGCAAGCTCGGCGTTGAGCACCGCGGCGCGGCGGTCAGCCGGGCGCGAGAACTCGGACTGTTTTAGCCCATCCGCGGGCACCGCACCAGATGTGCCCGGTCACGAATCACCTTGTCTGACAAAGCCGTTAATGAACCACGCCCAGCCGCCGCCAGGAAACCGGAAAGGGACCAGGACATGCTTACTGCCGCTATCAGGCCCCAGGCCCGATTGGTGTCGTCGAAGACACGGAGGTTCCCGAGTCGTGGTTCGGTGGCGCAACCGCGCCCCACGGTTGAGCCGTCGAGCATCTCCGACGAGGACATGGCGTGGTTACTGGTCGACGCGGTGAATTCGTGTCTGACCGGCTATGAGCGCACGGTTGTCTTCGTCGAATTAGGCTGCGGCGAAGGGTATCTCGTGATCAAACGCATCCTCACCTCCCTCCTGGCAACCCGTACGGCGTTGCCGGTGGCGATACACTCGAAGTTGACCGGATGGCTGAATGGCTACGCCGGCAGCCCAGAGGAGCCGCAGCTGCGCAGGATGCTGGCCATCATTCGCCCGCGGCAGCCCGAGGCGGTTTAGGAGCGCCTGACCCGCCAGACCGGTCGCGCCCCGTCAGTGGTGATCTTGGGTAGTGGGTTCGGCGGATTCGTCACGTCGTTTTATCACCCGGGTGAGGCACTCAGGTGGGCGAGGACAGTTCACCCGTTTGCACGCCATGCTTTTGATGTCTACAGCTACGCAGCCGTGTTCTGTTGTGTGAGACAGCCTCCAACAAGGAGGAACCTGACAAGGAGGACGTAGTGAACGCCGCCAGGAGAATGCTGGAGACCTATCCCCGCGATCTAGGCCGGATCGATCGAGACAGCTGGTCGCATGTATCGACGCGTGTTTTGAATGCGACCAGGCGTGCACAGCGTGTGCAGACGCCTGCCTCAGTGAAGACGACGTCAACCACTTGACCAAATGCATCCGTACCTGCCTTGACTGCGCGGATGTCTGCGCGACAACCGGGCGCGTGCTGTCCCGGCACACGGGCTATGACGCCAACTTGACCAGGACGGTGCTCCAAACGTGCGCCGTCGCCTGTAAGACAAGCGGGGACGAGTGCGACAAGCACGCGGCGAAACACGAGCATTGCCGCGTGTGCGCCGAGGTATGCCGTCGCTGTGAACGAGCCTGCCGCGATCTTGTCGAGGCGCTCGGTTGAGGCAACCACCGGGCGGGCGCACGGCTTCGCTTCGCGAGTGCGACCTTGCAGATAAGGAATGGAGACGGCGCTGATGGGGATTTCTGAATTCGACGACGTCGGGGCCCACCTGCTCGAGCCGGAAGAAAGCGTGGACTCTGAACAGACGGGCATCGACCTGGACGAGGGCTACTCACCCCCGGAAAGCCCGCGGGAATTGCGGGCGTGGGGTCTCACCGCGAGGGAAGCGCGCACCCACGAAAGTCTGGCGCGCCGGCTGGCCCGTGAGCTGCCGGACGTGACCGACCAGTGGGACGGCGACGGAATCGGTGATAGCGCTGACAGCGATGGCGAGCCGATCGACGATCAGGTCGGCGGCATGCGCGCGGGCCGGCTCGTCGCCTTCGACGTAGACCCTACGGATCCGGCTACGGATTACCTTGCCTACGACGTCGGCATTGACGGTGGCGCCGCGTCGGCTGAGGAAGCCGCCATCCATATCATCGGCGATGAAGACACGAACGCCGGTGGTGGATGGCGTTTTTGATGACCTGTCGTCCGGCCGGATGGTGAGGTTCGAGCTGTGCCGACCCGCATTGTGATCCTCGGCGGGGGCCCGGCCGGTTACGAGGCGGCACTGGTCGCCGCCGCCCGAGGGCCTGAGGTGGCACGGGTGAGCATCGTGGACGCCGACGGTATCGGCGGTGCGGCCGTGCTGTGCGACTGCGTGCCGTCAAAGACGTTCATCGCCTCCACCGGGCTGCGCACCGAACTGCGCCGGGCGCCTCTGAGCTTGGACATCGGTATCGCCGACGCGGAGATCTCGTTGCCCGAAATCCACCAGCGGGTCAAGACATTGGCGGCCGCCCAGTCCGCCGACATCACCGCCGACCTGCTCAGCATGGGCGTCGAGCTGATCGCCGGTCGCGGTGAGCTGATCGACGCGACTCCCGGGCTGGCGCGCCACTGCGTCAAGGTGACCAAGCCCGACGGCACCGCGATGGTGCGAGATGCCGACGTCGTATTGGTCGCGACCGGCGCCAGCCCGCGAATCCTGCCCTCGGCGCAGCCCGACGACGAGCGCATCGTGACCTGGCGCCAGCTTTACGACCTGACCGCGCTGCCCGAGCACCTCATCGTCGTCGGCTCGGGCGTCACCGGCGCCGAGTTCGCCAACGCGTACGCCGAACTCGGTGCCGCGGTGACCGTCGTGGCCAGCCGGGACCGGGTGCTGCCCTACGAGGATGCCGACGCCGCATGGGTACTGGAGGAATCGTTTGCCGAACGCGGCGTCAAACTCGTCAAAAACGCACGCGCGCAATCGGTTGTCCGCACCGAGGGCGGAGTCGTGGTGACGATGACCGACGGCCGCACCGTTGAGGGCAGCCACGCCCTGATGACGATCGGATCGACCCCCAACACCGACGGCCTGGGCCTGGAGCGGGTGGGCATCGAGCTGGGGCGCGGCAACCACCTGACCGTAGACCGGGTGTCACGGACGTCGGTTCCCGGGATCTATGCCGCCGGGGATTGCACCGGCCTGTTGCCGTTGGCCTCGGTCGCCGCGATGCAGGGCCGGATCGCGATGTATCACGCGCTGGGCGAGGCGGTTAGTCCGATCCGGCTGCGCACCGTCGCGGCCACGGTATTCACGCGTCCCGAGATCGCCGCGGTCGGCGTGCCGCAGACGGCGATCGACGACGGCTCGGTGCCGGCCCGGACCATCATGCTGCCACTCGAAACCAATGCGCGCGCCAAGATGTCGGAGCTGCGTCATGGCTTCGTCAAACTCTTCTGCCAACAGGCCACCGGCGTCGTGATCGGCGGTGTGGTGGTCTCCCCGATCGCCTCGGAGCTGATCCTGCCGATCGCCGTGGCCGTGCAGAATCGCATCACGGTCGACGGGCTGGCGCAGACGCTCGCGATCTACCCGTCGCTGTCCGGCTCGATCACCGAGGCGGCCAGGCGGCTGATAGCGCACGATGATCTGGACTGACGCCGCACAGTGGTTGGCGCCGCGGCCCGTGGCCCGGGCGACCCTTGTCCTGGGCGCACTGCCTGCCGCCGTGTGGTGGCTGGCACCGTGGAAGTTGTTGATCAAGACCACAATCGATGAGATGCCGCCGCCAGGAGCTCAGACCACCCAGTTAGGAGAATTCACCAGCCACATCCACCCAACCAGCGGTGCTGCGCGGCTGGCGACCTTGCCCGACGGGTCACGGATACTGCGGCTGGACAATCTCCATGCCACGTTGGGTCCGCAGCTGCGCGTCTGGCTGAGTGACACACGAGTAGCCATGTCGACACCGCCGGAGTCGGCAGCGTCATTCTGTGGTGCGCCCGCTTCGGTGTGTCCTTTGGCGCCGCGGAGCTGCGATTCGTGCCGCAATCACTGGACACACCCTTGAGGGGTCTAACCGTCCGTCCAGCTTGAGCATTATCACCCGGGTGAATGGTGCTGGAGGGTGATGACGGCTTGGCCGGGTCCGGGCCACGCTCAGAACACCACCCGGCAGGTGCCCATACACAACCTGGCCATCGACCGGGCGGGAATGAGTTCCGCAGCAACGGGCTTGCACGCGCAGTCGTGCAACAACGCTCTATGAAGGCCTGGTAACGGAGGATCTGTGACGCAAACAGCGCGCCGCATTAGCTTGACGACGCGGGACCGGCGGATGCTGGCCGGCGCGTACTGGCCGGTCGTCGCGTTCGCCGCCGCGCTCCTCACCGCACGAACAGCGCGTAGCCGCCGACATCGGCAGGAGGCCGCAGACACATGACGCAAGACCCAACCCTGACCGCGCTTTCGGCGGCGGGGGTCTCGGTTTGGTTGGACGACCTGTCGCGCGACCGTCTGGTATCCGGCAACCTGCAGAGGCTGATCGACACCAGAAGCGTAGTCGGCGTCACCACCAATCCCTCGATCTTCCAGCGGGCGATCTCACATGGCCATGCCTACGATCGGCAGATCACCGAACTGGCCGAAGGCGGCGCCGACGCCGAATCGGCGATCCGCACCGTCATCACCGACGACGTCCGGCAAGCGTGCGACGTCCTGCGCCCGCAGTGGGAAGCCTCCGGTGGCGTCGACGGACGGGTATCCATCGAGGTGGACCCGAGGGCAGCCCACGACGCCGACAAGACGGTCAGTCAAGCCGTCGAGTTGTGGAAGATCGTCGATCGGCCGAATCTGTTCATCAAGATCCCCGCGACGTCGGCCGGTATGTCCGCGATCACCGCCACTGTGGCCGAGGGCATTTCAGTCAACGTGACCCTCATCTTCTCGGTCGAGCGCCATCGTGCGGTGATGAACGCCTACCTGGCCGGGCTGGAGGCGGCGCAGCGCGCCGGCAAAGACCTCACCCAAATCCATTCCGTGGCATCCCTGTTCGTCTCCCGCATCGACACCGAGATCGACCAGCGGCTGGAGACGATCGGCACCGAGGCAGCCATGGAACTGCGCGGACGTGCCGGAATCGCCACCGCCCGGCTCGCTTATGCCGCATACCAGGAGGTGTTCCAAGCCGGACACCGCTACGCCGCGCTCGGCTACGACGGCGCCCATGTGCAGCGCCCGCTGTGGGCCTCCACCGGGGTGAAGAACCCCGCCTATCCCGACACCATGTACATCACCGAGCTGGTCGCGCCACACACTGTCAGCACCATCCCGGAAAAAACCCTGGAGGCACTCGCCGATCACGGCGTGATCAGCGGCGACTCCATCACCGGGACGGCCGCCGACGCCCGAGCCGTGCTCGACAACATCAGCGCAGCCGGCGTGGAACTCAAGGACGTTGTGAGGACGCTCGAAGATGACGGCGTCGCCAAATTCGTAGCATCCTGGCGGCAACTGCTCGGGTCCTATCCCGCTCCCCCAAATCTGCTGCCAAAAGGACACCAATGACTGTCGTCAACAAGGGCTTTCGCGGGCGTCGCGCCGAGTCGGTCGTCGAGTTGCCGCCCGGTCAGCATCTGACCGCGGACTTCCCCGTGCTGCAGGCGGGACCGACTCCGCGCATCGACCTCGATCGCTGGCGGTTCACAATCCGCGACGAGCATGGCACCGAACGCGTGTGGACCTGGGCCCAGTTGAGGCAATTGCCCAGCGAGCGGCCCACCGTCGACATCCACTGCGTCACCACGTGGTCCAAGCTGAACACCATGTGGGAGGGCGTAGCTGTAGACACTCTTTTCGAAGGGATCGACACGGCCGCCGAATTCGCACTGGTCGGTTGCTACGGCGGTTATACCACCAACCTCCCGCTGCGCGACCTTCTCGGCGGCAGGGCGTGGATCGTCTACGCCTACGACGGCGCACCGCTCAGCCCGGTGCACGGCGGCCCGGCACGGCTGCTGGTGCCGCACCTGTATTTCTGGAAGTCCGCGAAGTGGGTGAGATCCATTGAGTTGCGCGACAGCGACATACCGGGCTTCTGGGAAGGGTTGGGCTACCACAACTACGGGGACCCGTGGCGAGAACAACGCTACGCCGGGGATTGACGGCGACTGTGGATGTCGAGGTGAAACCGGCGCTACGGTGGCGGGTCGCGCGTGTCGTGAATTCTCACCCCGAGACCGATTCGGCGCGCACGATCCGGCTGACCGTGCCCGGCTGGGGCGGCCACCTGGCCGGCCAGCACATCGATCTCAAATTGACCGCCGAGGACGGGTACAGCGCGCAACGCAGCTACTCGCTGAGCAGACCGGCCGACGGTGAGCACATCGAACTCACCGTGCAGCGGATCTCCGACGGAGAGGTCTCGCCGTTTCTCCTCGGACTCGCTGCCGGCGACGAGATCGAATTGCGCGGCCCCATCGGTGGCTGGTTCGTCTGGCGCCCCGACGAGGGGGGTCAGGTTCTACTCGTCGGCGGCGGATCGGGAATCGTGCCGTTGATGGCGATGCTGCGACAGCGGCTAGTGGTGGGCAGCGCCCACTTTCGGCTGATCTATTCGGTGCGCAGTCCTACCGATGTGTACTACGCCCAAGAGTTGGCGCGGCTCGAGCGTGAATGTGATTGGCTTGAGGTCACACGGGTCTACACCCGCTCGGCCGCGCCACACACCACGCGGCCGTCCGGCCGGGTGCGTGCCGCTGACTTCGCGCCGACCCGCTGGGCACCCCGCAACGAGTTGCGCATCTATGTGTGCGGCCCAACGGGATTCGTGGAATCGGTGACCGCAATGCTGATCGAGCAGGGGCATCAGCCGTCAGCCATCCGGACCGAGCGGTTTGGGCCGAGCAACTAATCCAGAAGCGAGGAATGATGACCGAACCGACACACGTCGACGGCAACGCGGCCGCCGGCGCCTTCGCGGAAGTGCTGGGATTCGAGGTCACCACCGCGACGCTGACCTGCGGGAAATGTTGTCGTAACACCGCCTTCGCCGAGAGCCACGTCTACCACCGCGGCCCCGGCATCGTGGTGCGCTGCCCGGGCTGCGACGACGTCCTGGCCCGACTCGTGCAAACGAGCACGGACACCTGGCTCGACTTCCGTGGCGCCCAGTCCTGGCGTATCGCGACCCCGGACCGCTGATGCAATCCCTCGACGTACTCGCCGGTCGCGTGCGCACCGCCGACATCGTGGACGCCATGGGGCGCCGGCACCGACATCGTTGTCACCTCCTCGACCTGGTGAGCCCGACACCCGGCCGCCGTCTCTTCGGTCCCGCCGTGACCATCTCCTACTTCCCGGCGTGCCGGGTCGCCCTCCCTCCCGAGCGCTACAACTTCAAGAGGTTGTTCTACGACGCCATCGAAAGCGGCGCCGACGGGCGCGTGCTCGTCCTGGCCAGCAATGGCTGCAGCGACGCGTCGCTGGGCGGCGGGACAAAGCTGTCGCGTGTCCATAACCATCGGCTCGCCGGCATTCTCGCGGACGGGAAGCTGCGCGACTTCGCCGAGCTGGCGCACTACGACCTCGCCGTCTATTGCCGCGGCGAGACAACGCGGTCGGGCGGCGACATCGTCACCCCGTACGAGGCGAACCGTCCGGTGGTGATCGCGGGGGTGGCGGTCCGTCCCGGCGACTACGTCTTCGCCGACGCCTCGGGCGCCGCGGTCATACCCGCCGGCGACGTGCGCGCGGTGGTGCGCGCCGCCAAAAAGGTCGCACTGGAGGACGCGGAGACCATCGTGGCCATCAGGGCCGAGACGCCAAACACACTGGGAACCAACGAGAACTGACGGATCGGACCGCGCCCACAACGTTTGGGCACTACACACGACAACGCTAGGGGCGGGAATGGTTGAGCATCATCACGTCGACTGGGACGCGGACACGCGGCGCATCGAGACACCCCGGCTGGTGTTGCGGCCGTGGGAACTCGATGACGCTCTCGCCGCATATGCGATCTACGGTGCGCCCGAAGTGGCGCGTTGGCTGTGCCCGGCCTTGCCCCCCATCCCCGACGCGATGGTGATGCGACACGTCCTGGCGGCATGGATCGCCGAAAGCGACCCGACCGGGCTGCCGCTGGGCCGGTGGGCGATCACCGACAACACCGCGGGAGACGTAATCGGGGGCGTTGCCCTGCTTCCGCTGCCGCCGGGCGGCACGGATCTGGAAATCGGGTGGCAGCTGTCTCCGAACGCTTGGGGCTACGGTTACGGCGCGGAAGCCGGTCACGCGGTTGCCCATCAGGCATTCGAAAACCCCGGTATCAGTGAGGTCTTCGCAGTCGTGCGACCGGAGAATCGCCGTGGTGTGGCTACCGCCCGGCGAGTGGGGATGGAGTGGGTCGGCGAGACCGACAAGTACTACAACCTCACGCTACAGGTCTACCGTTTGACGAAGGCCGATCTCGACCTGCCGGAGCCGGCTTGTGCGCACTGAACGGCATGCCCCGCAACGGCTTACCGTCGTCTCACCCGGGTGAATTGCATCCGGGGATGAGGACAACTCACCCCATGCGCGTAGATAGTGGTCGCTGATCTGAGCCGCGACCGACACACAGAACGGAGACCGCATGTCGCAGAGTGAGGCCACCGCCATGATGACTGCTGGGCCAGGAAAGTCTCGAATAAACGTCATCGCGCCCCTCGTCGCACGTTACGGTTTGGCTGTAGTCCTGGCCTGGTTCGGCGCCATGAAATTCACTTACTATGAGTCCCACGGCATTTCGCATTGGGTGGCCAACAGCCCCTTCTTGAGTTGGGTCTACGAAATCATGTCCATCGACGCCTTTGGCCGATTGAACGGAACGGTAGAATTGGTCACGGCGGCGCTCTTGGCCCTCAAGCCCTGGTCTCCGAAAGCTGCCGTGGTGGGCGGGATAGTCGCCTCTCTGTTCTTCGTCACCACGCTGAGTTTCATGATCACGACGCCCGGGGTCGGCGAGGCGTCTGCGGGTGGGTTTCCCATTCTGTCCGCCGATGGCGAATTCTTGATGAAGGACATCGCGCTCATCGGCTTAGCGCTCTGGCTGTTGGTGGACGCTATCGACGCAACCCGCGAACAGCCGGTCGTCGCCAAATCGCAGTGACTCTCCCCGCCGACGAAGTTGCCCGGGACAAGGACTCGCGCCCAACTCCGCATCAAATCACCCGGGTGAACAGACGGCTGGGGTGATGCCGGCTCAGTCCGCGACGTTGCAGTCTCGTTAGACGGCGGCCCAGCGGGGAGCCGTCAAAGACAACCACGAAGGGGACCGAACATGCATTTTGACGGCAAGAAGGTCATCGTTGTCGGCGGCAGTGCCGGCATGGGTCGGCAGGTCGCTCTCGATGTCGTCGACCATGGCGGCAGCGCGGTGATCATCGGACGTTCGAAGGACCGTGTCGATGACACCGTCGCTGAGCTGACGAACCGGCGTCGCCACGCCTGGGGCATCGCCGCCGAACTGACTGATCGCGCTGCCGTCGCGGATGTACAGCGGGCGCTGTCCGAGCAGCACGACGACGCGACCTTGCTGGTCAACGCGGCGGGATTCTTCATCCCCAGGCCGTTTCTCGAGTACGACCAGCAGTTCTATGACTCCTACATGGAGCTCAACTACGCGCTGTTCTTCCTGACACAGACCGTCGTTGCGGGCATGATCGCCAATGGCGAGGGCGGTTCCATCGTCAACATCGGCAGCATGTGGGCACATCAGGCCATCGGTTTGACACCATCGTCTGCGTATTCGATGCAAAAGGCCGGCCTGCACGCCCTTACCCACAATCTGGCCATCGAGCTTGCGGAGCACAAGATTCGCGTCAACGCGGTGGCGCCGGCGGTTGTCAAGACCCCGCTGTATGAGGGCTTTATCCCGAAGGACGAAATCGACGCCACGCTAGACACTTTCGCGCCGCTTCACCCGCTGGGACGAGTCGGCACCCCCGTCGACGTCGCCAACGCCGTCACCTATCTGCTTTCCGAACAGGCCAGCTGGGTCACCGGCGCGATCCTCAACGTCGACGGCGGCATCATGGCCGGCCGCAACTAATCGGACAACCGAGCACACTCACCAAGGAGCATCCGTGTCACACGAATACACCAAGAACCCGGCGGCGGTCGACGCGCTGAGTCCCGAGCAGTACCACGTTACCCAGGAGAGCGGGACCGAGCGTCCATTCTCCGGCGAATACTGGGCCAACAAGGAACCCGGTATCTACGTCGACATCGTCTCCGGTGAGCCGCTGTTCGCATCGGTCGACAAATTTGAGAGCGGCACCGGCTGGCCCAGCTTCACCCAGCCGATCGACGCGGACAACGTCGTCGAGAAGAGCGACCGCAGCCACTTCATGGAACGCACCGAGGTTCGTTCGGCGCACGGCGACAGCCACCTCGGGCACGTCTTCAGCGACGGCCCCCGGGATAAAGGCGGCCTGCGCTACTGCATCAACTCGGCGTCGCTGCGTTTCATTCACCGCGACAACCTCGAGGCCGAAGGTTACGGGCGATACCTGAGCCTGTTCTCCGACGCGGCTGCGGAGCGACGCGGCGGCGCACCCGTGAGCGAGCAGCGGTCATGACACACAAGGTTGCCGTCCTGGCGGGTGGATGCTTTTGGGGCATGCAGGATCTGATCCGCAAGCAGCCCGGTGTGGTGTCCACGCGGGTCGGCTACACCGGCGGCCAGAACGCGCACCCCACCTATCGCAACCATCCCGGGCATGCCGAAGCGATCGAGATCACCTACGACCCCGACCGGACCGATTATCGGACGCTGCTGGAGTTCTTCTTCCAGATCCACGACCCGACCACCAAGAACCGCCAGGGCAACGACGTCGGGACCAGCTACCGCTCAGCGATCTTCTATCTGGACGACGAACAGAAGCGGATCGCGCTCGACACCATCGCCGACGTCGACGAGTCGGGACTGTGGCCCGGCGCGGTGGTCACGGAAGTGGCTCCGGCCGGCGAGTTCTGGGAGGCGGAGCCCGAGCACCAGGACTACCTCGAGCGGTATCCGTCGGGCTATACGTGCCACTACGTCCGGCCAGGATGGAAGCTGCCCCACCGCAGCGGCTTTCGCGATGCCAAGTCGCCGTCGGCGCACGCGAACCGCGATGGGTGATCGCGGTCGTCCGGCGCCGAGGCCGTTGACCGCCGGCGGGAGACGGATCCAGCATTAGGAGACCAATCTGATGTCCGCCTACGCACCCCCGGTGGGTGAGCTGCGCGCCCACCGGGCCTTTCCGGCGCGCGTCGGGCCCAAGGGCAACCTGATCTACCGCCTGATCACCACGACCGATCACAAGCTGATCGGGATCATGTACATCGTCGCCTGCTTCGCCTTCTTCTTCGTCGGCGGGCTGATGGCGCTGTTCATCCGTACCGAGCTGGCCGCACCGGGGCTGCAGTTCTTGTCGAACGAGCAGTACAACCAGCTGTTCACCATGCACGGCACGGTGATGCTGCTGTTTTATGCCACCCCGATCGTGTTCGGGTTCGCCAACCTCGTGCTGCCCTTGCAGATCGGCGCCCCCGATGTCGCCTTCCCACGGCTCAACGCATTGTCGTTCTGGCTCTTCATGTTTGGTGCTCTCATCGCGCTGGCGGGATTCATCACCCCGGGCGGCGCAGCGGATTTCGGCTGGACGGCTTACACGCCGCTTTCCAACGAGGTCCATTCCCCGGGCGCCGGAGGCGACCTGTGGATCCTGGGGCTGATTGTCGGCGGCCTGGGCACCATCCTGGGCGGGGTGAACATGATCACCACGGTGGTCTGCCTGCGCGCACCGGGTATGACGATGTTCCGCTTGCCGGTATTCACCTGGAACATCCTTGTCACGAGCATCATGGTGATAGTCGCTTTCCCGTTGCTGACGGCCGCGCTGTTCGGCGCCGCCGCCGACCGCCACCTCGGCGCGCGCATCTTCGACGCGTCCAACGGCGGAGTCCTGCTGTGGCAGCACCTGTTCTGGTTCTTCGGCCACCCCGAGGTCTACATCATCGCGCTGCCGTTCTTCGGCATCATCACCGAGGTCGTGCCGGTGTTTTCCCGCAAGCCCCTGTTCGGCTACTCCACGATGGTGTACGCCACCATCAGCATCGGGGCGCTGTCGATCGCGGTGTGGGCGCATCATCTCTACGCCACCGGTGCGGTGCTGCTGCCGTTCTTCTCGTTCACGACGTTCTTGATCGCGGTCCCCACCGGGATCAAGTTCGTCAACTGGATCGGCACCATGTGGAGGGGCCAGCTGACCTTCGAGACCCCGATGCTGTTCGCGATGGGCTTCCTGGTCACGTTCCTGCTGGGCGGGTTGTCCGGGGTGCTGCTGGCCAGCCCTCCGATCGACTTCCACGTCACCGACACGTATTTCGTGGTCGCCCACTTCCACTACGTGTTGTTCGGCACGATCGTGTTCGCCACCTATGCCGGGGTGTACTTCTGGTTCCCGAAGATGACCGGACGGCTGCTCGACGAGCGGTTCGGCAAGCTTCATTTCTGGCTGACGCTGATCGGCTTTCATACGACGTTCCTGGTGCAGCACTGGCTGGGCAGCATGGGCATGCCGCGCCGGTACTCCGACTATCTGCCCACCGACGGCTTCCAGCCGCTCAACATCGTCTCGACGATCGGGGCGTTCATCCTCGGCTTCTCGATGCTGCCGTTCGTGTGGAATGTGTTCAAGAGCTGGCGGTACGGCGAACCGGTCACCGTCGACGATCCATGGGGACACGGCAACTCGCTGGAATGGGCCACCTCGAGCCCGCCGCCACGACACAACTTCATCGAACTCCCCCGGATCCGCTCCGAGCGGCCCGCCTTCGAACTTCACTACCCGCACATGGTCGACCGATTGCGCGCTGAATCCCACGTGCGATACGGGAGTGCGGATGCGCGGTGAGCGCGACGCCGGAGTCGTTGTCGCTCAAACCGTTTAGCACGTTTGTCCCGTCCGCTCCCGCAGTGCCGGCGCCGGCCCGCATCCATGACGTCGTCATCGTCGGATCGGGCCCGGCGGGGTACACCGCAGGCATCTATGCGGCGCGAGCGCAGCTCGACACGGTGCTGATCGAAGGGACTTCGCGTGGCGGGGCGCTGATGACCACCACGGTCGTCGAGAACTATCCCGGCTTCCGCGAGGGCACCGGCGGGCCACTTCTCGTAGGGGACATGTGTGCCCAGGCCAAACGGTTCGGCGCCCAGCTGCACCCCGACGACGTCGATGATTTCCGGCTAGACGGTGACGTCAAGACCGTGGCGGCAGCCGGAAAGGTCTGGCGTTCCCGCGCCGTCATCCTCGCCATGGGTTCGGCCCCGCGGGCGCTTGGCATCCCCGGCGAGAAGAGGCTACGGGGCCGAGGCGTCAGTACCACCGCCAAGGGTGCGGGGTTGATGTTGCGCGACAAGGATGTCGCCGTGGTCGGCGGAGGGGACGCCGCCATGGAGGAGGCGCTCTTCCTGACGGGGATCGCGCGCAGCATCACCATCGTTCATCACCGCGATACCTTCCGCGCATCGCCGCTCACCACCGCCCGGGTGCGCGCACACGACAAGGTCACCGTCCTCACCAACACCTCGGTCCTCGCCGTCCGAGGGCGGCGGTGGGTGACCGGCCTGCGGCTGCGACAGCACGTAGGCGGCGCCGAGCGCGATCTGCCGGTTTCCGCGGTGATCGTGGCCGTCGGCCACGGCCCCCGCTCGGAGCTGCTCGTGGGCATCGTCGATCTCGATCCCCACGGGTATGTCCTCACGCGAGAAGGGACCAGCCACACCTCGGTCGACGGCGTATTCGCCGCCGGCGACCTGGTTGACCGCCGCTACCGGCAGGCCATCACCGCGGCCGCCAGCGGTTGCGCATGCTCCCTCGACGCCGAACGCTGGTTAGCGAAATCTGCTCTGAGACAGGGCCGATGACCACCGTCGGCCTGGCTAGAGCATCACCACGACCTGCAGAATATCGGCGGCAGATCGGATCGGTCTATCGCAGGATGGGCATCGAACGACGCGCCGGGACAGCCGCCGCGCGGGACTCGCGGGGTGTAGCTCCCGTGCGGTGCACTCGGCCGTGTACTCCAACGCATCGAGATGGTCCGCGCACACGAAACCGCAGGCATTGCCATCCTCGTCACAATCGTCGCGTTTGCAGTAACCGACCATGTGAAACTCCACATACGCCGCCGCCGGGCGCGCACACCGAAAACCGTTGTCGAGGAACGCCAGCTGACACTGTGGCGAGAAATCGAGATGTTCGATGCCGCAGGGAGTGGCGATCGGGCTGTGCGTCCGAACCGGGGAGTTTGTGATAGCGGCGGTGGATCTCGGCGCGACATCCTGGGCCTCCGCAGGTCTGCTCATACAGTGAGCGTGACGCGCGGCGGGGTTAACCGTCATCACCCCTGCCGTTCATTCACCCGGGTGATTGGCGGTGAAGGGTGATGACAGTTCACAACGGTTGGGGCCAGGCTCACTACCGGGAACGGAGGCACGCGTGGACCGAATATTTCATGCCCTGATCGGCGACTCGGCCGGTGTAACCGGTGCCGCCATCAAATCCTCGACGCTGTTCCTCACCGCCGCGGTCCTGTTTCGCTTCACGGAGCGGCGCACCCTCGCCGAATTCGCGCCCTTCGACTGGATCGCCGCGGTCGCCGCGGGCGCCATCGTCGGCAGGGCCGCCACCGCCAGTGACGCGTCGTGGCTCAGCGCAACCACGGCGCTGATCTGCCTCCTGGTCACCCACGCGGTGTTGGCACGATTGCGCTTCATTCCGGGGGTTCGACGGTTCATCGATCCACCGCTGAAAGTGCTGATCCGCGACGGGAAGATAGACCGACGCAATCTGCGCCAATGCGGGTTGACCGCAGCCGACCTGGAGGCCGTGTTACGCCTGCACGGCCACCCCAACGCCGACTGCATCAATCTTGCGATCTTCGAGGCCAAAGGCGCCATTTCCGTTCTGCGCAAAGACGATGACTGCAGAGCGGCGCGAGATTCGAGTCGATACCGAAGTTCTAGACCGTGAAGCCAAGGGCGCGCAGTTGCTCGCGCCCGTCGTCGGTGATCTTGTCCGGGCCCCATGGCGGGTTCCACACCCAGTTGATCTTCAGCTCGTCGACCAAGCCGGCGCCGACGAGCGCGCTGCGCGACTGGTCCTCGATGACGTCCTGCAACGGGCAGGCCGCCGAGGTGAGCGTCATGTCGATCAATGCCACCGGGCCCATCTCGCCGTGCTCGACCTCCAAGCCGTACACCAGGCCCAAATCCATGACGTTGATGCCGAGTTCGGGGTCGACGACGTCATGCATCGCTTCCTCGACGTCGGCGAGCAACTCGTCATGTGGTGTGGTGGTCTCGCTCATCTGTAACCTCCTCGAGGGCTGGTTCTTGTCGTGAGTAAGCCTGTGCCAGCGCGTCTTTGCACGCCATCCACCCCAGCAGCGCGCATTTCACCCTGGCGGGGTATTTGGCCACCCCGGCGAACGCGACTCCGTCGCCGAGCACGTCCTCGTCGCCATCGATGGTGCCGCGGGAGGACACCATCTCGGTGAACGCGGTGATGGTCTTGAGGGCATCGCCGACACTTTGACCGATCACCTGCTGGGTGAGGACCGAGGTGGCCGCCTGGCTGATCGAGCAGCCCTGCCCGTCGTACGACACGTCGGCGACGGTTTCGCCGTCGTCGGACAGCGCGACGCGCAGGGTGACCTCGTCACCGCAGACCGGGTTGACGTGGAACACCTCGGCGCCGAACGGCTCCCGCAGCCCGCGGTGCTGCGGGTGCTTGTAGTGATCAAGGATCACGTCCTGATACATCTGTTCGAGGCGCAAGGTCATTGTCTCCCAACCCATGGCGACGACCCGCTGCGCCCGGCTTCGCCGCGCTTGCGATCGCCGACGAAGAAATCCAGCGCGCGGCGCACGCCCGCGACCAACCGCTCGACCTCTTCGGCGGTGTTGTACACCGCGAAGGACGCCCGGGCCGTGGCCGCCAGCCCGAACCGGCGATGCAGCGGCAGCGCGCAGTGGTGCCCCACGCGCACCGCGACGCCGTCGTCGTCGAGGACCTGCCCGACGTCGTGCGCGTGCACGCCTTCGACGACGAATGACACCGGAGAGCCGCGGTTTTCCAGTGCGGTGGGCCCTATGATCCGCACGCCCTCGATCCCGGACAGGCCCTCGAGGGCGGCGGCGACCAGCCCGCGTTCGTGCGCCTCGACGGCGTCCATGCCGATGCCGTCGAGATAGCGCGCGGCCGCGGCCAGCCCGACCACCTGGGACGTCATCGGGGTGCCGGCCTCGAAACGCTGCGGGGGCGCGGCGTAGGTGGAGGCGTCCATGGCGACGTTCTCGATCATGGAGCCGCCGGTGAGGAATGGCGGCATCGCCGACAACAACTCCCCGCGTCCGTACAGCACGCCGATCCCGTTGGGACCCAGCATTTTATGGCCGGAAAAGGCGGCGAAGTCGACGTCGAGCGCGTGGAAGTCGACCGGGCGGTGCGGCACCGACTGGCAGGAGTCCAGCACGGTGAGCGCGCCGACGGCTTTGGCGCGGGAGACCAGTTCGCCCACCGGCGCGAGCGCGCCGGTGACATTGGAATGGTGGCTGAAGGCAACGACTTTGACCCGCTCGTCGAGCTCCAGCGAGTCCAGGTCGATGCGGCCCTCGTCGGAGATGCCGTACCAGCGCAGCGTGGCACCGGTGCGGCGGGCCAGCTCCTGCCAGGGGACCAGGTTGGCGTGGTGCTCGAGCTCGGTGGTGACGATGACGTCGCCGGGGCCGACGGCACGCTCGAACCGGTTGTCGCCCAGCACATAGGAGACCAGGTTGAGCGCCTCGGTGGCGTTCTTGGTGAAGATCAGCTCCTGCGCGTCGGCGCCGACGAACGCCGCGATGTCGGCGCGGCCCTGCTCGTAGGCGTCGGTGGCCTCCTCCATCAGCTGGTGCGCACCACGATGCACGCCCCCGTTGGACGTCAGCAGAAACTCGCGCTCGGCGTCGAGCACCTGCAGCGGACGCTGGGCCGTCGCCCCGGAGTCCAGATACGCCAACTGGTTTCCGCCGCGCATGACGCGCTTGAGGATCGGGAAGTCGGCGCGGATCGCCGCGAGATCGAGAGCGGAAGCCGCCGCATCACGCCGAGTCATGTCAGGCCTTCGCAGACGCCGCCTGCACGAAGCGCTCGTAGCCGTGCTCCTCGAGCTGGTCGGCCAATTCCGGGCCGCCGGCTTCGACGATGCGCCCGCCGACGAACACGTGGACGAACTGCGGCTGGATGTAGCGCAGGATGCGGGTGTAGTGCGTGATCAGCAGAACGCCGCCATGCTCGGCTTCGGCGTAGCGATTCACACCCTCACTGACCACCCGCAGCGCGTCGACGTCCAGGCCGGAGTCGGTCTCGTCCAGGATGGCGATCTTGGGCTTGAGCAGCGACAGCTGAAGAATCTCGTGGCGCTTCTTCTCGCCGCCGGAAAAGCCTTCGTTCACACTGCGTTCGGAGAACGCCGGGTCGATCCCCAGGTCGTCCATCGCGGCCTTGACTTCCTTGACCCAGTGCCGCAGCTTCGGCGCCTCACCGCGCACGGCGGTGGCGGCCGAGCGCAGGAAGTTCGACATGGACACCCCGGTGACCTCGATCGGGTACTGCATCGCGAGGAACAGGCCGGCCCGGGCGCGTTCGTCGACGCTCATCGCCAGCACGTCCTGGCCGTCCAGCGTGATCGATCCGGACGTCACCTCGTACTTCGGGTGCCCGGCGATGGCGTAGGACAGGGTGGACTTGCCGGATCCGTTGGGACCCATCAGCGCGTGCGTCTCCCCCGAGGACACCGTGAGGTCGACGCCCTTGAGGATTCCGATGGCGTCGGCCTCGTTGGTGCGCGCGACGCTGACGTGTAAGTCCTTGATTTCGAGCGTGGTCATCAGTTCTTGTTTCCTTCGGTCAGCTCAAGCTCGTGTTCGATGGCCTCGGTCAGGCGCTCGCGCACGGCGGGCACGGCGATCTTCTGGATGATCTCGGCGAAGAAGCCGCGCACGATCAATCGGCGGGCCTGGTCTTCGGGGATACCGCGGGCCCGTAGGTAGAACACCTGCTCGTCGTCGAATCGCCCTGTGGCACTTGCGTGTCCGGCGCCGACGATCTCACCGGTCTCGATCTCGAGGTTGGGCACCGAATCGGCGCGGGCACCGTCGGTGAGGATCAGATTGCGGTTGGTTTCGAAGGTGTCGGTGCCGGTCGCCTCGGCGCGGATCAGCACGTCGCCGACCCAGACGGCGTGTGCGTCCGGACGGTCGGATTCCGGATCCGCTTGCAGCGCACCCTTGTACAGCACGTCCGAGCGGCAATTGGGGTGAGCGTGGTCGACGAGCAGCCGGGATTCGATGTGCTGGCCGTCATCGGCGAAGTAGGTGCCGAGCAGTTGAGCGTCGCCGCCGGCGGCGGTGAACCGCACCGTCGTCGAGGTGCGCACCAGGTCTCCCCCGAGCGTCACGTTGACGTGGCCGAGCACCGAATCCTTGCCCAGCCGTGCGTGATGCGCGCTGACGTTGACCATGTCGTCCGCCCAGTCGGCGATCCAGATCACCCCGAGCGCCGCCGAGTCTGAAACAATGATCTCGACGTTGTCGGCGTACGTTCCGCTGCCGCGCAGGTCGACGACCACGATGGCCCGCGCGAGTTCCTCGACGCGGATCTGCAGATGCCCGTAGGCGACCGCGCCCTCGCCCGGCCCGTCCACCACGATCTCGATGGGCTTGGCGACCTCGGTGTCACGCGCCACGGTCACCACCGTCGCGGAGTTGAACGACGAGAAAGCCTGAGCCGCAACGCGATCGGCGGGAACGCCGCCCTGGCCCAGCCGCTCGTCGCCTCGGCGGACGACTTCGGTGCGCACACCCGGCTGTTCGGTGACGGTGATCTGCGCCTTGCCGGTGGCATGCGCCGAACCGTCGTGCAGGCCGCGCAGCCGGCGCAACGGGGTGAAGCGCCAGATTTC
Source organism: Mycobacterium paraintracellulare (assembly GCF_000276825.1). Classification (NCBI taxonomy): domain Bacteria; kingdom Bacillati; phylum Actinomycetota; class Actinomycetes; order Mycobacteriales; family Mycobacteriaceae; genus Mycobacterium; species Mycobacterium paraintracellulare. The sequence continues at coordinate 3,532,961 of NC_016948.1, forward strand.
GTCGCGGCCGTGCGGGACCTCGAACGCGTCCACGTCGAAGGAGGAGAACAGCTCCCCCTTGTTCAGCGCGGTAAGCGACGACCCCTCGACCGCTTCGGTCAGATTCGTCACTAGCCGACCGCGCCTTCCATCTGGAGCTCGATCAGGCGGTTGAGCTCCAGCGCGTACTCCATCGGCAGCTCTTTGGCGATCGGCTCGACGAAGCCGCGCACCACCATCGCCATCGCCTCGTCCTCGGTCAGGCCGCGGCTCATCAGGTAGAAGAGCTGGTCCTCGCTGACCTTGGACACGGTGGCCTCGTGCCCCATCGTGACGTCGTCCTCGCGGATGTCGACATACGGATAGGTGTCGCTGCGGCTGATCGTATCGACCAGCAGCGCATCGCATTTCACGCTGGAGCGTGATCCGTGGGCGCCCTTGTTCACCTGCACCAGGCCGCGATACGAGGCGCGGCCCCCGCCGCGCGCCACCGACTTGGACACGATGTTGCTCGACGTGTTGGGCGCCAGGTGCAGCATCTTGGCGCCGGTGTCCTGGTGCTGGTCTTCGCCGGCGAAGGCCACCGAGAGGACCTCGCCCTTGGCGTACTCGCCGGTCATCCAGACCGCCGGGTACTTCATGGTGACCTTGGATCCGATATTGCCGTCGACCCACTCCATCGTCGCGCCGGCCTCGGCGCGGGCGCGCTTGGTGACCAGGTTGTAGACGTTGTTCGACCAGTTCTGAATCGTCGTATAGCGAACGCGCGCATTGGGTTTCACGATGATCTCGACGACGGCCGAGTGCAGCGAGTCCGATTTGTAGATCGGCGCGGTGCAGCCCTCGACGTAGTGCACGTACGAACCCTCGTCGGCGATGATCAGCGTCCGCTCGAACTGGCCCATGTTCTCGGTGTTGATCCGGAAGTAGGCCTGCAGCGGGATGTCGACGTGCACGCCCGGTGGGACGTAGATGAACGAGCCGCCGCTCCACACCGCGGTGTTGAGCGCGGAGAACTTGTTGTCCCCCGCCGGGATCACGGTGCCGAAGTACTCCTGGAAGATCTCGGGGTGCTCGCGCAGGCCGGTGTCGGTGTCGACGAAGATGACGCCCTGGGCCTCGAGGTCCTCGCGGATCTGGTGGTAGACCACCTCGGACTCGTACTGCGCCGCCACGCCACCGACCAGGCGCTGCTTCTCCGCCTCGGGGATGCCCAGCCGGTCGTAGGTGTTGCGGATGTCCTCGGGCAGGTCATCCCAGGTCGCCGCCTGCTTTTCGGTGGAGCGCACGAAGTACTTGATGTTCTCGAAGTCGATGCCCTCCAGGTTCGAGCCCCACGTCGGCATCGGCTTGCGCTCGAAGATGCGCAGCGCCTTGAGCCGGGCCTGCAGCATCCACTCGGGCTCGCTCTTCTTCTCGGAGATGTCGCGGACCACCGCCTCGGACAGCCCGCGCTGGGCGCTGGCGCCCGCGACGTCGGAGTCGGCCCAGCCGTAGCCGTACCGCCCCAGGGAGGCGATCGCCTCTTCCTGGGTCAGCGGCGCGGTAGCCGTCTTGCTGGCCTCGGGTGTGAGTGTCATCGAGACGCTCCTTTGATGCTCGTGGTGTCGGTCATGTGGCGCGGGCTGGGCGCCGTACTTGAAGCCTTGCTCTGCGTCAGCGGGACGTGCGTGGTGCAGGCGCAGTCGCCGTTGACGATGGTCGCCAACCGCTGGACATGGGTGCCCAGCACCTCGGCCATCGCCTGCTGTTCGGCCTCGCACAGCTCGGGGAATTCCTCGGCGACATGCGAGACCGGGCAGTGGTGCTGGCAGATCTGCACGCCGTGAATCGGCCCGCCGACCTGGGTGGTGCTGGCGACATACCCGGCCTTGGTCAGCGCGGTGGCGATCCGTTCGGCGGCCGCCTCGACGTCGTCGTCCGCCGCGCTGTCAGCCGCGGTGACCTCGGTCAAGATGGCGTCGATCCGTTGCCGGGCGAACGCCTGAACCGCCTCTTCGCCGCCGATCTCGCGAAGCTGCCGCATGGCCGCCGCCGCCAGGTCGTCGTAGGCGTGGTCGAGCTTGGCCCGACCGCCGGCGGTCAACCGGTAGCGCTTCGCGGGACGCCCGCGCCCCGCCTGCTGCCATGCCGCGGGGGCCGTGGCCTCGGCATCGCCGGCCTCGATCAGGGCGTCGAGGTGCCGGCGCACACCGGCGGCCGCCAGGCCCAGCCGGTCACCGATCTCGCCCGCGGTGATCGTTCCGGATTCCAGCAGCAGGCGCACGATGGCGCGGCGGGTGTGACGATCCGAGCTCGCAGCGCCGACGTCGGGCGCGGCGACGCCATCGGGGCTGGTTCGGATTTTCACAACACCAGTGTGACGCAATTCCGACGATCGGTCTAGCAAGGGTCCCCTGTCCTGGCGTTGCGCTGGTCACACCGCCGGACGGCTACGCTGCTGAAGATGTCAGCCCGCCACCACACGCTGAGCTCGTCGATCGCGAGTCTGCACGGCGACGAGCAGGCGGTGGGTACGCCGCTGAACGATACCGAGCTGACCTCGCTCCGCCGCATCCGCCTGTTCGGCGCCAGCGGCACGATGCTGATGGCGATCGGCGCGCTGGGCGCCGGGGCGCGGCCCGTCGTGCAGGACCCGACGTTCGGGGTGCGGCTGCTCAACCTGCCGTCGCGCATTCAGACCGTGTCGTTGACGATGACGACCACGGGCGCGGTCATGATGGCGCTGGCCTGGCTGATGCTCGGCCGGTTCGCGCTGGGCAACCGGCGGATGTCGCGCGGTGACCTGGACCGCACCCTGCTGCTGTGGGTGCTGCCGCTGCTGATCGCCCCACCGATGTACAGCAAGGACGTCTACTCCTATCTGGCGCAGAGCCAGATCTCCCTGGAGGGACTCGACCCGTACCGGGTCGGCCCGGCCTCCGGGCTGGGCCTGTCCCACATCTTCACCCTGTCCGTGCCGACGCTGTGGCGCGAGACGCCCGCGCCCTACGGCCCGCTGTTTCTGTGGATGGGGCGCGGCATTTCGGCGATCACCGGGGAGAACATCGTCGCGGCCGTGCTGTGCCACCGGCTCGTCGAGCTGCTCGGCGTCGCACTGATCGTGTGGGCGACGCCCCGGCTGGCCCGGCGCTGCGGCGTCGCCGAGGTCAGCGCGCTGTGGCTGGGCGCGGCCAATCCGCTGCTGATCATGCATCTGGTGGCCGGCGTGCACAACGAGGCGTTGATGCTGGGCCTGATGCTGGCGGGTGCCGAATTCGCGCTGCGCGGTGTCGACACCCCGCGCCTGCTGCCGCGCTCCCTCAAGCCGGGTCCCGACTGGGAACCGCTGGGCATGCTGGTGGCCGGCGCCGTCCTGATCACGCTGTCGTCGCAGGTGAAGCTGCCGTCGCTGCTGGCGCTGGGCTTCGTCACGATGGCCCTGGCCTACCGGCGGGGAGGAAACCTGCGCGCCCTGCTGTTGACCGGAGGCGGCATGGCGGCCCTGTCGCTGGCGGTGATGGCCGTCGTGGGCTGGGCCAGCGGCCTGGGCTTCGGCTGGATCTACACGCTGGGCACCGCGAACGTGGTGCGCAGCTGGATGTCGCCCCCGACGCTGCTGGCGCTCGGCACCGGGCAGGTGGGCATCCTGCTGGGCCTGGGCGATCACACCACCGCGGTGTTGGGACTGACCCGTGCGATCGGTGTGCTGATCATCACGGTCATGGTGGCGTGGCTGCTGCTGGCCGTCTTCCGCGGCCGGTTGCACCCGATCGGCGGCCTCGGCGTCGCGCTGGGCATCTGCGTGCTGCTGTTCCCGGTCGTGCAGCCCTGGTATCTGCTGTGGGCGATCATCCCGCTGGCCTGCTGGGCCACCCGCACCGGCTTCCGGGTGGCGGCGATCGTCATCAGCCTCGTCGTCGGCATCTTCGGCCCGACCGCCAACGGCGACCGGTTCGCACTGTTCCAGATCGTGGACGCCACGCTGGCCAGCACCGTCATCGTGGTGCTGCTCATCGCGCTGACCTACACCCGGTTGCCCTGGCGGCCCCTGCCGGTGCAGGCCCGGGAAACCGACCGTCGACCGGCCGCCGACCCGTCATCGCCCGCGCAACCTGCCCCGACCCCGCGGCCGACGCCGACCCATGACGCCTACGCTGATTCCACGTGAGCCGCGCCGACGACCCAGCCGTGCGCCGCATGAGCGGCGCCTATGAGGAGGAGCGGCGCTCGTGAGTCCCGACGTTCCTGACACGGTCGTGCGACTGCGCGGCGTGAACAAGCACTACGGATCCACCACAGCGGTCTCCGACCTCGACCTGGAAGTGCACGCCGCCGAGGTGCTGGCCCTGCTCGGGCCCAACGGCGCCGGTAAGACCACGACGGTCGAGATGTGCGAGGGCTTCGTGCGCCCGGACGCCGGCACCATCGAGGTGCTCGGCCTGGACCCGATCGCCGACAACGCGCGGCTGCGGGCGCGCATCGGCGTGATGCTGCAGGGCGGCGGCGGCTACCCGGCGGCCCGCGCCGGCGAGATGCTCGACCTGGTGGCCGCCTACGCGGCCGATCCGCTGGACCCGGCCTGGCTGCTGGACATCCTGGGCCTCACCGACGCCGCGCGCACCACCTACCGGCGGCTCTCCGGCGGCCAGCAGCAACGGCTCGCGCTGGCGTGCGCGCTGGTCGGCCGGCCCGAATTGGTGTTCCTCGACGAGCCCACGGCGGGCATGGACGCCCACGCGCGGCTGCTGGTGTGGGAGCTGATCGACGCGCTGCGCCGCGACGGCGTGACGGTGGTGCTGACGACCCACCAGCTCAAAGAAGCCGAGGAGCTCGCCGACCGGATCGTCATCATCGACCGCGGGGCGACGGTGGCCTCGGGCACGCCCACCGAGCTCATGCGCAGCGGCGCCAAGGACCAGTTGCGGTTCAGCGCGCCGCCCCGGCTCGACCTGTCCCTGTTGACCGCGGCGCTGCCCGAGGACTACAAGGCCACCGAGGTGACGCCGGGCGAATACCTCGTCGAGGGCCCGGTCGACCCGCAGGTGCTGGCGACGGTCACGGCGTGGTGTGCCCGGATCGACGTGCTGGCCACCGACATGCGCGTCGAGCAACGCAGCCTTGAGGACGTGTTCCTCGACCTCACCGGCAGGAAGTTGCGGCCATGAGCGAATCACCTTTCCCCGCAGGCACTTTCGCCCCCGACCCGCGCCCCAGCGCGGTGCCCAAGATGCTGGCCGCGCAGTTCGGTCTGGAGCTCAAGCTGCTGCTGCGCAACGGCGAACAACTGCTGCTGACCATGTTCATCCCGATCACGCTGCTGGTCGGGCTCACGCTGCTTCCGCTCGGCTCGTTCGGCCAGCACCGCGCCGCCACGTTCACCCCGGTCATCATGGCGCTGGCGGTGATCTCGACCGCGTTCACCGGGCAGGCGATCGCGGTCGCCTTCGATCGCCGCTACGGCGCGCTCAAGCGGCTCGGGGCCACCCCGCTGCCGGTGTGGGGCATCATCGCGGGCAAGTCCCTGGCCGTCGTCACGGTGGTGTTCTTGCAGGCAATCCTGTTGGGCGCCATCGGTTTTGCGCTGGGTTGGCGACCCGCGTTGCTCGCGTTGGCGTTGGGCGCGGGGGTCATCGCGCTGGGCACCGTGGTGTTCGCGGCCCTCGGCCTGCTGCTCGGCGGGACGCTGCGGGCCGAGATCGTGCTCGCGGTCGCCAACCTGATGTGGTTCGTCTTCGCCGGCCTGGGCGCGCTGACCGTGGAAACCGACATCATCCCGACGGGTGTGAAATGGGCGGCCCGGCTGACCCCGTCGGGCGCGCTGACCGAGGCGCTGTCGCAGGCGATGACCATGTCGGTGGACTGGTTCGGGGTGATCGTCCTGGCGGCCTGGGGCACGCTGGCCGCGCTGAGCGCGCTGCGCTGGTTCCGGTTCACCTGACGACCGCTCGGCGACCCAGGGCGTACTACAGCATGTAGTTTTCGGTGCCTTAGGATCGGGCCGTGCTCGGACGAACGCTGTTGCGACTGGTGGACCTGCTCCCCAATCCCAGTCTGGGCGTCCAGCGGCTGATCGCCGCGGCCGTCATCCTGACCCAGGGCGGCATCGCCATCACCGGCGCGATCGTGCGCGTCACCGCCTCGGGGCTGGGCTGCCCCACCTGGCCGCAATGCTTTCCGGGCAGCTTCGTCCCGGTGGCCCACGCCGAGGTGCCGCGCATCCACCAGGCCGTCGAGTTCGGCAACCGGATGGTCACCTTCGCCGTGGTGATCACCGCGGCGTTGGCCGTGCTCGCGGTGACGCGGGCCCGCCGACGGCGCGAGGTCCTGGTGTATGCGTGGCTGATGCCGGTGTCGACCGTCGTCCAGGCGGTCATCGGCGGCATCACCGTGCGCACCGGGCTGCTGTGGTGGACGGTGGCCATCCACCTGCTGACGTCGATGACGATGGTGTGGCTCGCGGTGCTGCTCTACGTCAAGATCGGCGAGCCCGACGACGGAGCCGTGCGCGTGCTGATCCCCGCGCCCCTGCGCGCGCTGACCGCGCTCTCGGGCGTGAACCTGGCCGCGGTGCTGATCACCGGCACGCTGGTGACGGCCGCCGGCCCCCACGCGGGTGACCGCAGCGCCACCCGGACGGTGCCGCGACTCAAGGTCGAAGTCGCCACTTTGGTGCACGTGCACTCCTCGCTGCTGGTCGCCTACCTCGCGCTGGTCGTGGGCCTGGGCTTCGGGCTGCTGGCGGTGCGTGCGACCCGCGCGGTGCTGCGGCGGCTCGGGGTGCTGCTCGTCCTGCTGTGTGCGCAGGCCGCCGTCGGCACCGCCCAGTACTACACCGGCGTCCCGGCGGCGCTCGTCGCCCTGCACGTGGCGGGGGCCGCCGCGGCCACCGCCGCCACCGCGGCGCTATGGGCGTCGATGCGAGAACGGGCCGAGCCCGAGCCGCTCGCAGCCTGACTCGACCGCCACGGCGAACCGGCGCTGCGCGAGCTCGCGAGTGGCGGCGTCCACGTGCCGCCAACCCAGCTGCGGCGCAACGAGATCCAGCTTCACCAACCGGTCCCCCGCCACGTCGGCGCGCGCGTAGAGGAGCTCCCGCGCGCCGACCCCGGCGCGTTCGGCGGCCGCCGCCAGCGCGGCATAGGCGAGGTCCCAGGACTCGAACTCCGGCTCGCCCGGCCAGGCGTGGGATCGCTCCCCGCCGAGAAAGATCAACGTCGAGCGGGCCGTCGCGCCAGGGTCCGTCGGGATCCCGTCGTCCGCGAGATCGCGCAGATAGCGCTCAGTGAAATTCCAGGCGATGGCGTCGGGCGGGTTGAGCAGGTGGCGCACCCGGCGGGTCCAGGCCAGGAATTCGTCGCGCCGGCCCGGCCCGACCGGGGCGGCCCGCAGGATCACCAGGTCGGCCTGGGCGGCCCCCGGGTCGTCCCAGGACAGCCACCGCGCGTGCAGGCCACGCCGGCGCAGCGCGGGCACCAGCCCCGCGTCGTCGGGGTCGTCGCCGGGCCCCGCCAGCACGATGCGGGGATGGAAGACGTCCGGACGAGCGAGCTTCATGCCCGGGCATGATAAGCACATGCACGCAATCGAAGTCAGCGAAACCGGCGGCCCCGAGGTGCTGCGCTACGTCGATACGCCGCAACCCTCCCCCGGCCCGGGCGAGGTGCTGATCGAGGCCGAGGCCATCGGCGTCAACTACATCGACACGTATTTCCGCTCGGGCCAGTACCCGCGCCAGCTGCCGTTCATCCTCGGCCAGGAGACGAGCGGCACGGTGGTGGACACCGGCGAGGGCGTCGAGGGGTTCACCGCCGGCGACCGGGTGGTCACCGCCACGGCTTCCGGCGGTTATGCCGAATATGCCACCGCCCCAGCGTCTTTCACCGCGTCGGTGCCCGACGGCGTTCCCGCCGACGTGGCGGCCTCGGCGCTGCTGAAGGGGCTGACCGCGCATTACCTGTTGAAGTCGGTGTATCCGGTGCAGGCCGGCGACACGGTGCTGGTGCACGCCGGCGCGGGCGGTGTCGGACTGATCCTGACGCAGTGGGCGCACCTGCTCGGCGCGCGGGTGATCACGACGGTCTCGACCCCGGAGAAGGCGCGGATGTCGGCGAAGGCCGGCGCCGACGAGGTGCTCTCCTACCCCGACGACGCCGACGAGTTCGGCGAGCGGATCCGGGCGTTGACCGACGGTGCCGGGGTGGCCGCGGTGTACGACGGCGTGGGCGCGACCACCTTCGACGCCAGCCTGGCCAGCCTGGCCGTGCGGGGCACGCTCGCGCTGTTCGGCGCGGCCAGCGGGCCCGTTCCGCCGTTCGATCCGCAGCGGCTCAATGCCGCCGGCTCCGTGTTTTTGACCCGGCCGTCGCTGGCGCACTTCGTCCGCACCGGGCAGGAATTCAGCTGGCGCGCAGAGGAATTGTTCGCCGCGATCGCCCGTGGCGACATCACCGTCGAGGTCGGCGGGCGTTACCCTCTGGCCGATGCCGCCCGCGCCCACGAGGACCTGCAGGGCCGCAAGACCACGGGCTCGATCGTGCTGGTGCCCTGAGGGCTGTCGAGTCACAGCGGCCACATTGGTTCGCCGCGGAAGGCATGGGCGTTTTGCCCACCTCCGAGCGACAACGCATCGCGGTGGGGTTGCCGTTACTAGGCGCGGTGGGGTTGCCCTTACGCGCCGTGGTGGGTTGCCGCTACCCGCCGTGGTGGGGTTGCGACAACTCGGGCCGGACGATTGTCGCGGGGAGGTGGGCATTCGCGGTCCACTCTCTCGGAGAGACTGGAGTGGCCCAAGTGACTGGCGGCGCCCGAGTGGCGGCCCCAGATCGTCAGAACAGGTGCGGCAGCCCGATGGCCGAGTCGATCGCCAACGCGCAGAACACCACCGCCAGGTAGTTGTTCGACTGCAGGAACAACCGCAGCGGCTTGACCGGCTCACCGACGCGCACCCCCGCGTACAGCTGGTGCGCCATCGCCAGGAACCACACCCCGGCCACCACGGCGACCGCCGCGTACAGCCAGCCCGTCGCCAGCGCCAGCGCCAGGGTGGACAGCACCGTCAGCCAGGTGTAGATCAGGATCTGCTTGGTCACCTGGCGCTCGGTCGCGACAGCCGGCAGCATCGGGACGCCCGCCGCTTTGTAGTCGTCCTTGTAGCGCATCGCCAGCGCCCAGGTGTGCGGCGGCGTCCAGAAGAAAATGATGGCGAACATCACCAAGGCGGGCCAGCCGATCGTGTTCGTCACGGCGGACCAACCGATCATCACCGGCATGCAGCCGGCCGCACCGCCCCACACGACGTTCTGCGAGGTGCGGCGCTTGAGCAGCAGTGTGTAAACGAACACATAGAACGCGATCGTCGCCAGGGCCAGCAGCCCCGACAGCAGGTTGGTCGTCCACCACAGCCAGAAGAACGACCCGACCGTCAGCACCAGCCCGAGCACCAGGGCGTTGCGGGTGGGCACCGCGGCCCTCGCCAGCGGCCGGCGCGCCGTGCGCTTCATCACCTTGTCGATGTCCGCGTCGGCCACGCAGTTCAGCGTGTTGGCGCCCCCGGCGGCCAGCATGCCGCCGATCAGGGTGTTGACGATCAGCAGCGGGTTGACCGTGCCGCGCTGCGCGAGCAGCATCGCCGGGATCGCGGTCACGAGCAGCAGCTCGATGACCCGCGGCTTGGTCAGCGCCAGGTACGCCAGCACCGTGCCTCGCACCCGGCTTGGCAATCGGCTCGGCGCGGCGCGCCCGCGAACGCTCACGCAATAACTCCTCGGGGTCGCAGCGGCGCGCAGCATCTACTACAGACGATGGTAGACCGAGTGGCGGCGATGCCCCGCCCGTGGGTCGGTTCCCGCAGACTTTTCCCAGTTTTCCGAACTGAATGTTAAGGGCTTTCGACGGGCGCGTAATTTTCTCACCTGCCGGCCGCGGGTACCCGAAATCCTGCTCTGCAAGAGCCGGCCCTCCCGCACTAGGGTGGGATTGATCAGCTCGATGACCCAAGGACTGAGTCTGTGACGACACTCGAAGAGATCTCCACGCTGACCCAACCGCACCTCCCGGACGACTGGTCCGAGCTCGACTCGGCCGCCGTCGACACCATTCGGGTGCTGGCGGCCGACGCGGTGCAAAAGGTCGGCAACGGCCACCCCGGGACGGCGATGAGCCTGGCCCCGCTGGCGTACACGCTGTTCCAGCGGACGATGCGCCACGACCCCAGCGACACCTACTGGCTGGGCCGCGACCGGTTCGTCCTGTCGTGCGGACACAGCAGCCTGACCCTGTACCTGCAGCTGTACCTGGGCGGTTTCGGCCTGGAGCTCTCCGACATCGAGTCGCTGCGCACCTGGGGATCCAAGACGCCCGGGCACCCGGAGTTCCGCCACACCAAGGGCGTTGAGATCACCACCGGTCCGCTCGGGCAGGGCCTGGCGTCCGCCGTCGGCATGGCGATGGCCGCCCGCTACGAGCGCGGCCTGTTCGACCCCGACGCCGCCCCGGGCACCAGCCCGTTCGATCACTTCATCTACGTGATCGCCTCCGACGGGGACATCGAAGAGGGCGTCACCTCGGAGGCCTCGTCGCTGGCGGCCGTCCAGCAACTGGGCAACCTCATCGTTTTCTATGACCACAACCAGATTTCGATCGAGGACGACACCAACATCGCGCTGTGTGAGGACACCGCCGCGCGCTACGAGGCCTACGGCTGGCACGTGCAGAGGGTCGAGGGCGGCGAGAACGTCGTGGGCATCGAGGAGGCCATCGCGGCCGCCCAGGCCGTCACCGACCGGCCGTCGTTCATCGAGCTGCGCACCATCATCGGCTATCCCGCGCCGAAGTTGATGAACACCGGTAAGGCGCACGGCGCGGCGCTGGGCGACGAGGAGGTCGCCGCCGTCAAGCAGATCCTCGGCTTCGACCCGGACAAGAACTTCGAGGTGCGCGACGAGGTGATCGCCCACACCCGCAAGCTGGTCGACCGCGGCAAGGAAGCGCACGAGAAGTGGCAGGCGGATTTCGACGCGTGGGTGCAGCGCGAGCCCGACCGCAAGGCGCTGCTGGACCGGTTGACCGCCGAGGAACTGCCCGACGGCTGGGACGCCGACATCCCGCACTGGGAGCCGGGTTCCAAGGAGCTGGCCACCCGGGCGGCCTCGGGCAAGGTGCTGTCCGCGGTGGGACCGAAACTGCCCGAGCTGTGGGGCGGCTCGGCCGACCTCGCGGGCAGCAACAACACCACCATGGATGGCGTGAAATCCTTTGGCCCGCCGTCCATTTCGACGAAGGACTACACCGCCGACTGGTACGGTCGCACGCTGCATTTCGGCGTTCGCGAGCACGCGATGGGTGCGATCCTGTCCGGCATCGTGCTGCACGGCCCCACCCGCGCGTACGGCGGCACGTTCCTGCAGTTCTCGGACTACATGCGGCCCGCGGTGCGGCTGGCCTCGCTGATGGACATCGACACCATCTACGTGTGGACGCACGACTCCATCGGGCTGGGCGAGGACGGCCCCACCCACCAGCCGATCGAGCACCTCGCGGCGTTGCGCGCCATTCCCAAGCTGTCGGTGGTGCGCCCGGCGGACGCCAACGAGACCGCGCACGCCTGGCGCACGATCCTGGCCCGTGGCAACGGCAGCGGCCCGGTGGGGCTGATCCTGACCCGCCAGGGCGTGCCGGTGCTCGAGGGCACCAGCGCCGAGGGGGTCGCCCGCGGCGGGTACATCCTGGGTTCGGACGGCGAGGAGGCCGGCCAGGACCCCGACGTGGTGCTGATCGCCACCGGCTCGGAGGTTCAGCTCGCCGTTAAGGCGCAGAAGTTGTTGGCGGACAAGGACATTGTGGCGCGGGTGGTCTCCATGCCGTGCGTCGAATGGTTCGAGTCCCAGCCCGACGACTACCGCGACAGCGTGCTGCCGCCGTCGGTGTCGGCACGGGTGGCCGTCGAGGCCGGCGTCGCGCAGAGCTGGCACAAGTTGGTCGGTGACACCGGGAAGATCGTTTCGATCGAGCACTACGGCGAATCCGCCGACTACAAGACCTTATTCCGTGAATTCGGCTTCACTGCCGAAGCCGTCGCTGCCGCCGCGGAACAAGTCGTGGATAACTGAGGAAAGGGTAATTCACATGACCGCTCAGAACCCTAACCTCGCGGCGCTGAGCGCCGCGGGCGTTTCCGTGTGGCTCGACGACCTGTCGCGGGAGCGGCTTCGGTCGGGGAACCTGCAGGAGCTCATCGACACCAAGAGCGTCGTCGGCGTGACCACCAACCCGTCGATCTTCCAGAAGGCGTTCGCCGAGGGCGATGCCTACGACAGCCAGATCGCCGAGCTCGCCGAGCGCGGCGCCGACGTCGACGCCACCATCCGCACCGTCACCACCGACGACGTGCGCAACGCGTGCGACGTGTTGACGCGCGAGTGGGAGAACTCCGACGGCGTCGACGGCCGGGTGTCCATCGAGGTCGACCCCCGGCTGGCGGGCGACACCGACAAGACCATCGCTCAGGCCGTCGAGCTGTGGAAGATCGTCGACCGGCCGAACCTGTTCATCAAGATCCCGGCGACCGAGGCCGGGATTCCGGCCATCACCGCCGTTCTGGCGGAAGGGATTTCGGTCAATGTCACGCTGATCTTCTCCGTCGAGCGGTACCGGGCCGTGATGGACGCCTACCTGGCCGGCATGGAGAAGGCCCGCGAAGGCGGACACGACCTGTCCAAGATCCATTCGGTGGCTTCGTTCTTCGTCTCCCGGGTGGACACCGAGGTCGACAAGCGGCTGGAGAAGATCGGGTCCGAGGACGCCAAGGCGCTGCTGGGCCAGGCCGGTGTGGCCAACGCCCGGCTGGCCTACGCGGCCTACCAGGAGGTGTTCGAAGGCGGCGAGCGTTACCAGGCGCTCAAGGCCCACGGGGCCCGGGTGCAGCGTCCGCTCTGGGCGTCGACCGGGGTCAAGAACCCCGACTACTCCGACACCCTCTATGTCACCGAACTGGTGGCGCCCAACACGGTGAACACCATGCCGGAGAAGACAATTGACGCGGTCGCCGATCACGGTGTGATCAAGGGCGACACCGTCACCGGCACCGCCGCGGACGCCCAGCAGGTGTTCGACAAGCTGGACCAGATCGGCATCGATCTGAGCGACGTCTTCGTGGTGCTCGAAGACGAGGGGGTGGAGAAGTTCGTGGATTCGTGGACCGAGCTGCTGGAGGAAACGCAGAAGCAGCTGGGTTCCGCCTCCAAATGAGCCCAGCCCGCACCGCGCAACAATGGCATAACCCGTTACGGGACAAGCGCGACAAGCGCCTGCCGCGCATCGCCGGGCCGTGCGGGATGGTCATCTTCGGTGTCACCGGCGACCTGGCGCGCAAAAAGGTCATGCCGGCGATCTATGACCTGGCCAATCGCGGGCTTCTTCCGCCGAGCTTTTCGCTGGTGGGCTTCGCCCGCCGGGATTGGAGCACCCAGGATTTCGGCAAGGTGGTGTACGAGGCGGTCAAGGAACATTGCCGCACCCCCTTCCGGGAGGAGAACTGGGAGCGGCTGGCCGAGGGATTCCGTTTCGTGCCAGGCGCTTTCGACGACGACGAGGCGTTCGCCCGGCTGGCCGAGACACTGGACAAGCTGGACGCCGAGCGGGGAACCGGTGGCAACCACGCCTTCTACCTGGCCATCCCGCCCAAGTCCTTCCCGGTCGTGTGCGATCAGCTGCACAAGTCCGGCCTGGCCCGCCCGCAGGGCGAGCGGTGGAGCCGGGTGGTCATCGAGAAGCCGTTCGGCCACGACCTGGAGAGCGCGCAAGCGCTGAACCAGTCCGTCAACGCCGTCTTCCCCGAGGAGTCGGTCTTCCGGATCGACCACTACCTGGGCAAGGAGACGGTCCGCAACATCCTGGCGTTGCGGTTCGCCAATCAGCTGTTCGACCCGATCTGGAACGCGCACTACGTCGACCACGTGCAGATCACCATGGCCGAGGACATCGGCCTGGGCGGTCGGGCCGGCTATTACGACGGCATCGGCGCCGCCCGCGACGTCATCCAGAACCATCTGATGCAACTGCTGGCGCTCACCGCCATGGAGGAGCCGGTCAGCTTCAGCCCCAGGGCGTTGCAGGCCGAGAAGATCAAGGTGCTCTCGGCGACGCAGCTCGCCGAGCCGCTCGACGAGACCACCAGCCGCGGCCAGTACGCCGCGGGGTGGCAGGGCGGCGAGAAGGTCCTCGGGCTGCTCGACGAAGAAGGGTTCGCCAAGGACTCGACCACCGAGACGTTCGCGGCCATCACCCTCGAGGTGGACACCCGCCGCTGGGCGGGCGTGCCGTTCTACCTGCGAACCGGAAAACGGTTGGGCCGCAGGGTGACCGAGATCGCCCTGATCTTCAAGCGCGCACCGCACCTGCCGTTCGACGCGACCATGACCGACGAGCTGGGCACCAACGCCATGGTGATCCGCGTGCAGCCCGACGAGGGTGTCACGCTGCGGTTCGGGTCCAAGGTGCCCGGCACCGCGATGGAGGTCCGCGACGTCAACATGGACTTCTCCTACGGTTCGGCGTTCGCCGAGGAATCCCCGGAGGCCTACGAACAGTTGATCCTCGACGTGTTGCTGGGTGAGCCGTCGCTGTTTCCGGTCAATGAAGAGGTCGAATTGGCTTGGCAGATACTCGATCCCGTGCTGGATAACTGGGCGGCCGGCGGCAAGCCCGAGCCGTACGAGGCGGGCACCTGGGGCCCGGACTCCGCGTTCGAGATGCTGCACCGCACCGGCCGGGAATGGCGGCGGCCCTGATGATTATCGATATGCCGGACGCCACCACCACCGCGGTCAACAAGAAACTCGACGAACTCCGCGAGAGGGTCGGCGCCGTCGCGATGGGCCGGGTCCTGACGCTGATCATCGCGCCCGACAGCGAGGAGATCCTCGAGGAGTCGCTGCAGGCGGCCAACGACGCGAGCCACGAACACCCCAGCCGGATCATCGTCACGATGAGGGGAAATCCGTACGCGGACAAGCCCCGGTTGGACGCGCAGCTGCGCGCCGGTGGCGACACCGGCGCCAGCGAGGTCGTGGTGCTGCGGCTGTCGGGCGCGCTGTCGGGCCACGCGGCCAGCGTCGTCACCCCGTTCCTGCTCCCCGACATCCCGGTGGTGGCCTGGTGGCCCGACGTCGCGCCGGCGGTGCCCGCGCAGGATCCGTTGGGCCGGTTGGCGATTCGCCGCATCACCGACGCGACCAACGGGGTCGATCCGCTGGCGGCGATCAAGAGCCGGCTGCCGGGATACACCGCCGGTGACACCGACCTCGCCTGGGCGCGCATCACCTACTGGCGGGCGCTGCTGACCTCGGCCGTCGACTTGACGCCGCACGAGCCCATCGAGTCGGCGCTGGTGTCCGGCCTGGCCACCGAGCCGGCGCTCGACGTCCTGGCGGGGTGGCTGGCCAGCCGGATCGACGGCCCGGTGCGCAGGGCGGTCGGCGAGCTCAAGATCGAATTGACGCGCAGCAGCGAGACCATCGTGTTGAGCCGCCCGCAAGAAGGCAGGACGGCCACGCTGAGCCGGACGTCGCGTCCCGACGCGCTGCTTCCGTTGGCGCGCAGGGAAACCGGCGAGTGCCTCGCCGAAGACCTGCGTCGCCTGGATCCCGACGAGATTTACCAAACCGCGCTGGAAGGCATTGAGAAAGTGCAATACGTGTGAGCACCAGCATCGAAATCTTCCCGGACAGCCAGGCCCTGGTCGACGCCGCCGCGACGCGACTGACCGACACCATCGGGAAGGCGGTCGCGGCCCGCGGCCGCGCGCTCGTCGTGCTGACCGGCGGCGGCAACGGCATCGGGCTGTTGCGGTCGCTGGTGGACCGGCCGATCGAGTGGTCCAAGGTGCACCTGTTCTGGGGCGACGAACGCTACGTCCCCGAAGACGATGACGAGCGCAATGACAAGCAGGCGCGGGCCGCGTTGCTCGATCATGTCGACATCCCGTCCAGCCAGGTGCACCCGATGCCGGCCAGCGACGGCGAATTCGGCGGCGATCTGGCCGCGGCGGCGCTGGCCTACGAGCAACTGCTGGCGGCCAACGCCGCGCCCGGCCAGCCGGTGCCGAGCTTCGACGTGCACCTGCTGGGCATGGGCCCCGAGGGCCACATCAACTCGCTGTTCCCGGACACCCCGGCCGTGCTCGAAACCACCCGCATGGTGGTGTCGGTCGACGACTCCCCCAAGCCGCCGCCGCAACGAATCACCTTGACGCTGCCCGCGATTGCGCGTTCCCGCGAAGTCTGGTTGATGGTGTCGGGCGCCGGGAAGGCCGACGCGGCGGCCGCGGCCATCGGTGGCGCCGCGCCGGTGTCGGTGCCGGCCGCCGGGGCGATCGGTCAAGAGATCACGCTCTGGCTGCTCGACGAGGACGCCGCGTCGAAGCTGCCGTCGGACCCGTCCGGCGTGGCCTGACGCGATTCCCACCATGGGGTCCCCGGCCGGCCCGTCCGGGTCATAATGGCGGTCATGGCAGACAGAACCGTGCGCGGGGGGCAAGAGCGAAGCCGGATCAAGACGCTCACCCAGGCCGCCTTGAACGCCGACAAGACGGTGGAGCAGGTCGAAGACGTCCTCGACGGTTTGAGCAACACCATGAAAGAGCTCAGCAGCTCCTTGTCGGCGCTGAACGCCACGGTGGAACGCCTGGAAGCCGGCCTCGATCACCTGGACGGCACCATGGCCAGCCTGGACGATCTGGCCAAGCGGCTAATCGTACTGGTCGAACCCGTGGAGGCCATCGTCGCGCGGATCGACGAGATGGTGAAGGTGGGCGAGACCATGATGTCGCCCCTGGCGATCACCGAGCACGCGGTGCGCGGTCTGTTGGACAGGCTGCGCAACCGGACCGCGGAGTAGGCCCCGACCCCTGATGGCCACGCTGCTGCTGCACCACTCCGCCTTCGCCGCGCATCGTACGGCCCCCGGGCACCCGGAGCGGCCGGACCGCTATCGCGCGGTGGAGGCGGCGCTGCGCCAGCCCCGGTTCGACGCGCTGGTGCGCGAGACGGCTGAGCCGGCCGAGCTTGCCGCCGCGCGCTACGTGCATTCCAACCGCTACGTGGACGCGCTCGAGGCGGCGCGCCCCGAGCACGGCTACGTCTATCTCGACGGCGGCGACACCATGATGGAGCCCTCGACGTGGGAGACGGCCTTGCGCGGGGTGGGCGCCACGCTGCGGGCGGTGGACCGGGTGCTGGCCGGCGACGTGCAGAACGCGTTCGTCGCGTGTCGGCCGCCGGGGCATCACGCCGAGTCCGAGCGCGCGATGGGCTTCTGCCTGTTCAACAACATCAGCATCGGCGCGCGGCACGCGCAGCGCAAACACGGGCTGATGCGCGTCGCCATCGTCGATTTCGACGTCCATCACGGCAACGGCACGCAGCAGATCTTCTACTCCGACCCGAACGTGCTCTACGCGTCCACGCACCAGATGCCGCTGTTTCCCGGCACCGGCGCGGCGCGGGAAACCGGGGTCGGCAACATCTTCAACGCGCCGCTGGCGCCCGGCGACGGCGGCGCCGAACTGCGCGCCGCCTTCGCCGACCGGATACTGCCCGCGCTGCACGCCTTTTCACCCGAACTGATCATCGTGTCCGCCGGATTCGACGCGCACGAGCGCGATCCGTTGGGCTCGCTGACCATGACGACCGACGACTTCGCCTGGGTCACCAGGGAATTGATGAAATCGGCGGAGATGCTGTGCGACGGCCGGCTGGTGGCGGTGCTCGAAGGCGGTTATGACCTGCAAGCCCTGGCCGATTCGGTGACCGCGCACGTCGGCGAGCTGGTGAAGGGCTAGGCGCCCTCCCCTGGTCAGCTCGCCTTTTTCTCGTGCATCTCGGGGGCCGGGCCGCCGACCGGCGTCGCCGACTTCATGATGTCCTCGATCGCGGCCAGGTCCGCGTCGGTCAGCGTGACGTCGGCCGCACCGGCGCTGTCCTGCAGGTAGGTGACGTGCTGCGCGCCCATGATGGCGGTGTGCACGCCGGGTTGCGCGAGCGTCCAGGCGATGGCCAGCTGGCTCGTCGTGACGCCGAGATCGATGGCCAAATGGCTCAGGTCATCAACGACTTTGAGGTTACGCAGATAATCCTCGCCGGTGAAGATCGGACTCTTGCCGCGCCAGTCGCCGTCGGCAAAGCTGGTGTCTGGCTTCATGGTTCCCGTGAGCAGGCCGTGCGCCAACGGTCCGTACACCATCACCCCGATGTCGTGGGCGTGGCAATAGGGCAGCAGGTCGGATTCGATGTCACGGCGAAACAGGTGGTACGGCGGCTGCACCGCTTCCACCGGAAGCGTGGCCGAAAGTTCCTCTATCTGGGTCGTGTCGTAGTTCGAGACACCGACGTGCCGAATCTTGCCCTCCGACACCAGTTCTGCGAGCGCTTCACCCGTCTCGGCCGCCGGAGTCGTGGGATCCGGCCAGTGGACCAGGTAGAGGTCGATGTAATCCACGCCCAGCGCGCGGAGGCTGGACTCGACACCGCTGCGCAGGTACTCGCGGCTGGCGTCGCGGACCAGTCCCGTGTCGGTTTTGCGCAACCCGCCTTTGGTGGCGATCACCAACTCGTCGCGGGCCCGCGCGAAATCGTCGCGAAGGGCCTTGCCGAGAATGCGCTCGGATTCCCCGAACCCGTATTGCTGGGCGGTATCGAAAAAGTTGATCCCCAGGTCACGAGCGCGTTGGATCATGGTGATCGCGGCGTCCTCATCGGCTTGGCCCCAGTCGCTGCTGAACGCCCAGGTGCCGAAGGCCAACCGGGAAACCTCAAGCCCCGTCTTACCGAATGTGATGGATTTCAAATGCCAACCTCCCCCGTTGGATGTTCGTCCCTGCGTGCGCGGCCCGCGCAGGCAAGCCACGACTCAACCATAACGACGCCGACACCGCGTGCCGCAACACCGGTGGTCAGCGCGGGAAGTACGCGCGTCGTCAGCCGCTGTTGCGCAACGCGCTCGCCAGCCCGTTCATCGTCAGCAATATCCCGCGCTGCACCAATTCGTCGTCGTCGCCGGAGCGGTACCGGCGCAGCAACTCCACCTGGAGGTGGTTCAGCGGCTCGAGGTACGGGAAGCGATTGAACACCGACCGCGCCAGCGCGGGGTTGTCCGCGAGCAGGTTGTCCTGCCCGGTGATGAGCTTGTGCATGGCGATGGTTCGGCCGTGCTCGTCGACGATCTTGCCGAAGACCCGGCGCCGTAATTCCTCGTCGTCGACCAATTCGGCGTAGCGGGCCGCCAGGCCGAGGTCGCTTTTGGCCAGCACCTGAGCCAGATTCGACAGCACGCTGCGGAAAAACGGCCAGCGCTGGTACAAGTCGTGCAGGATGCTCACCCGCTCGGCCTCGCTCTGCGGGCCCGCCGCGATCCACTGCTCGAATGCCGACCCGGTGCCGTACCAGCCGGGCAGCATGACCCGCGACTGGCTCCACGCCAGCACCCACGGGATGGCGCGCAGGTCCGAGATCGACTCGGTGGGTTTGCGGGACGTCGGCCGGCTGCCGATGTTCAGCGACCCGATCTCGCTGACCGGGGTGGAGGCCATGAAGTAGTCGACGAAACCCGGTGTGTCGTGCACCAATTCGGCGTAGGCCCGCTGGGCCAGCACGGCCACCTCGTCGAGCACCGCGTACGCCGGTTCCGCGGCGTCGCCCAGGCCCTCGACGTCCAGCAGCGTGGACTCCAGCGTGGCGGCCAGCAGGCTTTCCAGATTGCGTTGCGCCACTCGCGGTTCGGCGTATTTGGCGGCGATCACCTCGCCCTGCTCGGTGAGCCGCAGCGAGCCGTTCACCGCGCCGGGCGGCTGCGCCAGGATCGCCTCGTAGCTCGGCCCGCCGCCACGCCCGACGGTGCCGCCGCGACCGTGGAAGAGCCGCAACCGGATTCCGGTTTTGCGCGCCACTTCCACCAGCGCCAGCTCGGCCCGGTACACCGCCCAGCTGGACGCCAAATACCCGCCGTCCTTGTTGGAGTCCGAGTAACCCAGCATCACTTCCTGGGTCTCGCCGCGCGCGGCCACCAGCGCCCGGTAGATCGGAAGTTCCAGCATCGCGTGCAGGATCGTCGCGCCGTTGTGCAGATCGTCGATGGTTTCGAACAGCGGGGAAATGCCCACGGGGCAGTAGGGTTCGGGACCGGACGCGTCGATCAGCCCCGCCTCTTTCAGCAGGATCGCGGCCTCGAGGACGTCGGAGACCGAACGGCACATCGAGATCACGTAGTTGGGGACGGCGGACGGTCCGTAGCGCTTGATGGCGTGCGCGGCGGCGCGCACCACATCCAGCTCGCCGCGGGCCAGGTCGGACAGCTGCGCGTCGTCGGCCACCAGCGGGCGGCGGGTGCCCAGCTCGGCCGCCAACAGCTCGACGCGCTCGTCTTCGGGCAGCGAACGGTAGTCCGGGTGCACGCCGGCCCACGCCAGCAGCTCGCAGATCACCTCTTCGTGCGCGTCGGAGTTCTGCCGCATGTCCAGGCCGCACAGGTGGAACCCGAAGACCCGCACGCCTTCTCGCAGCAGCGCCAGGCGGTCGTCGGCCAGCAGCGCGCTGCCGTGGCCGCGCAGCGACTCGTCCATGGTGTCGAGATCGGCCCCCAGTTCGGCCGGGGTTTCGTACGGCGGCAGCCCCAGATCCAGCACCTGCTGCGGTGTCCGGTCCAGGATCGCCGCGCTCGTCGCGCTGAGGCGGGCGCGGATCACCCGCACCGCCCGCCGGTACGGTTCGTCGGCGCGGGCCTTCTCCGCGCAGCCCCCGGCGAGTTCAGTCAGCGCGGGGGTGACCGAGACCAGGCGCGCCGACATCGACAGCTCCTGCTCCAGCGCGGTCAGTTCGGCCAGGTAGTGCGCCAGCGCGGTGAACGCGGCGCTGCCGGTGGCCTGGCGCACCACGTCGGCCGTCACGTTCGGATTGCCGTCGCGGTCCCCGCCGATCCAGGAGCCGGGCTGCAGCATCGGCTCGTCGAACAGGTCGGCGTCGGGCCAGCGGGCGCGCAGGGTGTCGCGGACCTCGGCGTTGACCTGCGGGATCACCTTGAAGAACGCGGCGGCGTAGTAGCGCAGACCCACCTCGATCTCGTCGGTGATCTGCAGGCGGGACAGCCGGATCAGCGCGGTCTGCCACAGCGTGAGGACCTGGCGGCGCAACTCGAGTTCGATGTTGCGCCCGTCGTCGGTCTCGGCGTGCCCCTCGGCGTGCAGCCGCATCAGCTCGTTGATCCGGTGCTGGGTGACGAAGACGGTGCGCCGGCGGGTCTCGGTGGGGTGGGCGGTGATCACCGGAGCGACCACGGCGCCCTTCAACGCGTCGGCAACCGTGTCCGAATCGAGTTGTGCCTCATCGAGTTTGGCGTAGGTCGCGGCCAGGGTGCTGTCCGGCGGTGGTTCGCCGGCGGCGACGTGGACAGCGCGGCGGCGCTCGCGGTGGATGTCTTCGGCGACGTTGGCCAGCAGCGCGAAGTGACTGAAGGCGCGGATGACCGGGATGGCCTGGTGGATGTCGATGCGATAGAACATCCGGGCCAGCTCCGCCCGGTCGATCTCGGAGCGGCGCACCCGGAACGATTCCACTCGGGCGCGTTCGACGAGCTCGAACACCTCGCGCCCGTTCTGCTCGCGCACCGTGTCGCCCAGGATGGCGCCCAGCAGCCGGATGTCGGCCCGCATCGGCTCGGTCGCCGCGCGCCCCACCGGGGTGCGCTGGACGGCGCCGATCGGTTCCAGGGTGTCCTCGGGGGCTTCGGAGGCGTCAGCCATGCGTCCCACTATCGGCGTGCCGCGGGGCGGTCAGGTCGTCAGTGGTACTTGATCAGCAGCGCCATGCCGATGATGCACACCAGCCAGATGCCGGTGATGAACAGCGTCAGGCGGTCCAGGTTCTTTTCCACCACGGTGGATCCGGACAGGCTCGATTGGACGCCACCGCCGAACAGCGTGGACAGGCCGCCACCCTTGGCGCGGTGCAGCAGCACCAGCAGCACCACCAGGATGCTGGTGACGACCAGGGTGATCTGCAAAGCCAACTGCATGACGGCCAGCCTACCGGTGCCTTGGCCGCATCACGGAAGAGGCCCACCGGCGGCGATGGCCGCCAGCGTGGCGAATTGCTCGCCGTCCAGCGACGCGCCGCCGACCAGGCCGCCGTCGATGTCGTCCTGGGCGACGAGCTCGCCGACGTTCTTGGCGTTGACCGAGCCGCCGTAGAGCACCCGCACCGAGTCGGCGACCTGGGGCGAGGCGAGCGACGCCAACTCCTTGCGGATCGCCGCGCACACCTCCTGGGCGTCGGCGGCGCTGGCCACCCGCCCGGTGCCGATCGCCCACACCGGCTCGTAGGCGATGACGACCTTGCCGATCTGTTCGGTGGACAGCCCGGCCAGCGACCCCCGCAGCTGCTCTTCGCAGTGGATGACGTGGTTTCCGGCCTCGCGCACCTCGAGGTGCTCGCCGATGCAGACGATCGGGGTCAGTTCGTGCTTGAGCGCCGCGGCGGTCTTGGCGGCGACGACGGTGTCGTCCTCGTGGTGGTACGTCCTGCGCTCGGAGTGCCCGACGACGACGAACGTGCAGCCCAGCTTGGCCAGGAAGGCGCCGCTGACCTCGCCGGTGTAGGCGCCGGCGTCGTGCTGGGACAGGTCCTGCCCGCCGTAGGTCAGCCGCAGCTTGTCGCCGTCGACCAGGGTCTGCACGCTGCGCAGGTCGGTGAACGGCGGCAGCACCGTGACGTCGACCTTGTCGTAGTACTTGTCCGGCAGCGCGAACGCGATCTTTTGCACCAGCGCGATCGCCTCGAAGTGGTTGAGGTTCATCTTCCAGTTGCCGGCGATCAGTGGCTTGCGGCTCACGCTGCGCCTCCAGTCGGTTGCGGACGGTCCAGTACCTCGACACCCGGAAGCGTCTTGCCCTCAAGGTATTCCAGCGACGCTCCCCCACCGGTGGAGATGTGCGAGAAGTCGCCTTCCGGGATGCCCAGCGCGCGCACGGCCGCCGCCGAGTCCCCGCCGCCGACCACGCTGAAGGCGCCCTTGCCGGTCGCGGTGGCGATCGCTTCGGCGACGCCCTTGGTGCCCGCGGCGAACGCCGGGAACTCGAACACGCCCATCGGCCCGTTCCAGAAGACGGTCTCGGCGTTGGACAGCAAGGTGGCGAACCGTTTGACCGATCCGGGCCCGATGTCCAGACCCATCAGGTCGTCCGGGATGGCGTCGGCGGCGACGGTCTGCGGTGTCGCGTCGGCGGCGAACTTGTCGGCCACCACGATGTCCACCGGGAGCCGCAGCACGTCGACGTAGGTGTCCAGCAGCCGCCGGCAGGTGTCCACCATCTCGGTCTCCAGCAGTGACTTGCCAACTGAAAAGCCTTGCGCGGCAAGGAAAGTGAAGCACATGCCGCCGCCGATGACGATGCTGTCGGCCTTGGTGGCCAGCGACTCGATGACCCCGAGCTTGTCGGACACCTTCGACCCGCCGAGCACCACGGCGTAGGGGCGTTTGGTGGAGCTGGTCAGCTGCTGGAGCACCTGGATCTCCTCGGCCACCAGCGTGCCGGCGTAGTGCGGCAGCAGGGTCGCGATGTCGTACACGGACGCCTGCTTGCGGTGCACCACGCCGAAGCCGTCGGAGACGAAAGCGCCTGTGGGCCCGACCAATTCGGCGAGCTGGCGGGCGAGGGCGAGCCGCTCGGCGTCGTCCTTGCTGGTCTCGCGGGCATCGAAGCGGATGTTCTCCAGTAGCAGGACGTCGCCGTCGGTCAGCCCCTCGGCGCGGGCCAGCGCGTCGGTGCCGACGACATCCCCGGCCAACTGCACGTGGCGGCCCAGCTGCTCGGAGAGCGCCGCGGCGACCGGCGCCAGCGACAGCTTCGGGTCCGGCCCGTCCTTGGGACGCCCGAGGTGCGCGGTGACCACCACCTTGGCGCCCGCCTCGACGAGCGCCTTCAGCGTCGGCACCGAGGCGGTGATGCGCCCGGGGTCGGTGATCTTGCCGTCATCGAGCGGCACGTTCAGGTCCGAGCGCACCAGCACGCCTCGGCCCGAAACCCCCTCGCCGAGAAGGTCTTTGAGCGTGTGGACGGCCACGGGTTACAGCGACTTGCCGACCAGGGCGACCAGGTCCACCAGGCGGTTGGAGTAGCCCCATTCGTTGTCGTACCAGGACACCACCTTGGCCTGGTCGTCGATCACCTTGGTCAACCCGGAATCGAAGATCGAGCTGTGCGGGTCGGTGACGATGTCGCTCGAGACGATCGGCGCGTCGTAGTACTTGAGGATGCCCTTCATCGGCCCCTCGGCGGCCGCCTTCATCGCCGCGTTGATCTCCTCGGCGGTGGGGGACTTCTTCAGCTCGGCGGTCAGGTCGGTGACCGAGCCGGTGGGGATCGGCACGCGCAGCGCGTAGCCGTCGAGCTTGCCCTTCAGCTCGGGCAGCACCAGGCCGATGGCCTTGGCCGCGCCGGTGGAGGTCGGCACGATGTTCAGGGCGGCGGCGCGGGCGCGGCGCAGGTCCTTGTGCGGGCCGTCCTGCAGGTTCTGGTCCTGGGTGTAGGCGTGGATGGTGGTCATCAGGCCCTTGACGATGCCGAACTCGTCGTTGAGCACCTTGGCCAGCG
Source organism: Mycobacterium paraintracellulare (assembly GCF_000276825.1). NCBI lineage: Bacteria > Bacillati > Actinomycetota > Actinomycetes > Mycobacteriales > Mycobacteriaceae > Mycobacterium > Mycobacterium paraintracellulare. Next base: position 3,557,559 of record NC_016948.1, read on the forward strand.
GCCCCAGGCAGTTCGTGGTGCACGAGGCGTTGGAGATGATGTTCTGGCTGCCGTCGTACTTGTCGTCGTTGACGCCGAGCACGATGGTGATGTCCTCGTCGGTGGCCGGCGCGGAGATGATCACCTTCTTGGCGCCGGCGTCCAGGTGGCCCTTGGCCTTGGCGGCGTTGGTGAAGATGCCGGTGGACTCGACGACGACGTCGACGCCCAGGTCGCCCCAGGGCAGCGCCGCCGGGCCCTCCTTGACCTCCAGCGCCTTGATCTTGGCGTTGCCGACGACGATGGTGTCGTCACCCTCGAGGCTGACGTCGTGCGGCAGGCGGCCCAGGATGGAGTCGAATTTCAGCAGGTGCGCCAGGCTGGCGTTATCGGTGAGGTCGTTGACCGCGACCACCTCGATGTCAGCGGTGCCTTGCTCCTGTTGAGCCAGCAAGGCCCGGTAGAAGTTCCGCCCGATTCGACCGAAGCCGTTGATACCTACTCGGACCGTCACTTGTCTCTCCTCTGTGTTTCCTGAGCCGTCTTCATCAATGTCTTTTCCATGTCCGCGGACACTGCCTCTGGTCAGCCTAGATCAGCGACACGCTCGGTTGGCGCGCCGGTAAGAGTGTGGACCATCGCCTTTGCAGGATGGTCGTCGGTAGACGCCACAACGTGTGCGCAACATCACCCGAGCGGTTGCGGGTCCAGACCGGCTTCGGCCTGCCCGGCGCGCCCTGTCGAGCCTGCAATTCCGGCTGGAAGCCCTCGCGGACTCCTGCACCCGCTCGCTCCCCACGCCGGGTGTCAACAACGTTGGCCAGCGGCGTTAGGATGGGCCGCCGCAATCGCGTAGAACACATGGAGGAAGGGACGTCCACGGTGCCGAAGCGAACCACAGCTGCCGGCGATGGACTTGACGCGTCCGCCGCCAACCGCCCAGAACACGGCATGGTCAGCCGGTCGGTGGTATTGCAGTGCGCCTTGCGATTGGTCGACCGTGACGGTGTGGATGGATTGTCGATGCGGCGTCTGAGTGAGGCGGTGGGTCGCGACCCGACGGTGATTTATCGGCATGTGCCGAACAAGGCGGCGCTGCTCGACGGCATCGCCGAGATTGTGCTGGGCAAATTGCGGGTGGACACGGCAGACCCGGACTGGGCCGAGCAGCTGCGCGCGGTGGCGCATGACTTTCGCCGACTGGCCCTCGAGCACCCGAATGTGGTGCCGCTATTGGTGACTCGGCCACTAGCCACGCCGCTGGGGCAGCGACCCCCGGGCATGCTACGGCCACTGGAGGACGTCGTCGCGCTGCTCACTTCGGTGGGCTTCAGCGGAGTCGACGCGCTACATATTTACCGGGTGCTCTTCGGCTATCTATATGGCCACATCCTCACCGAGCTGCAGGAGGTCGTCGAGCGGCCCGAGGAGTCCGATGATGTGCTGCGCCTCGGGTTGCACCGACTGGCGATCACCGAGTTCCCTCAGGTGCGCGCGCTGGCCCCAGCGCTCGGCGACTACGACGGTGCAGCCGAACTCGACCGCGCTCTGGATGTGTTGTTCATCGGTCTGGCCGCCACCGTGCCAGCGCCAAGGCGCTCGGCCCGCAAACGCGCGAGGAAGTAGCACGAGATCAGCTAGGCGTTTCGTCCCCACCTGCCGCTGTGCTGGAACGGAAGATCTTGTTCTTTCAAATCGGGCGTACCCAAGATCCGCGTGCTCGTCGCGCACGCGGCGACCGCGAATCGGCGTACGCTCATCGATATCGAGCAGCTCGGTTGCGAGCGAACATGCTCGACTACAAAGGAAATTCGATGGCAGCGCTCACAACGTTTCGCACTCCCTACGAGATTCGTCTCCAACTCGTCACGGACACCATAAGCGCGCACTCCAAGGTGGGCAATGATGCGGCGGTCAAACTCGCCGTGCATGTCCTGGCTGCGTTGAACTCAATCCCCGAAAAGGTGCGCTGAGTAACGGTCCGGCTGGGCGTCAGCACCGCAGCGACCGCACGCCTTCCCGTTGGTGCGCATCCATTTCGTCCTGCTGATCCCGGTATGGCTTGGCGGCATGTTGCGAGGGATATTGTGCGCCAGCGCGTGTCGATGGTGTGGACGTACGGTGATGGGCACAGTGCGGGCTGACCGAAGTGCCGCCGGCACGAATTGGCAGACGGTGCCGGGTATCACGAATTGCCCTGCGGCGAGGCGTTTCGGCCGTCGCTGCTGAGCGCGGCGCAAAAGCCGCGAGCCAAGCTTTGAGCTGACAGCTCGGATATACGGATGGAACAGCATGATGAAACGATTGACCGGCCTTGACGGTGTCACGCTGCACGGCGAAACATCAGTGATGCCCACCCACGTCATGGCCGTGTTGTTTTGCGACCCCGAGGCGCACGGCGCAGTGACCGCCGACGCGATTTGCAAGCTGCTGGCTCAGCGCACTGCGACAATCCCGGGTTTCCGGCAGCGTCTGCTCACCAAACCCTTCGGGTTGGGCCAGCCGTCATGGATCGAGGACCCCGCATTCGATGTCCAAAGCCATCTGCATTGTGTGCGGCTGGCCGAACCCGGCACCATGCGAGAGCTGACCACCCTTATCGGCGAGTTGCATGGGCAGCCGTTGAACCGCGACCGCCCGCTGTGGGACGCCTGGGTCGTGCAGGGTCTCGCCGACGGCAGACTAGTGGTGTTGATCAAGTTCTCCCACGCCATCACCGACGGTGTGGGCGCAGTGACGTCGATGTTGCCCGAACTGATGACTGTCGATGCCGACGCTGAATTCGCGGTGGCGCCAGAGCGGGCCGAGGCCACGATGCCCGGTGCGGCCACCAGGGTGTGGGACGTGATCGACGAGATCGCCGCCAACACCGCTGTGGGCATTCGGATCGCCGTCAGGCTGGGCCCCGTCGCGGTGAAGTCGACGATAGGAACCGCGTTGAGATCGGTACGCCAACTCCTCCCGGGTGCAGGACCGCAACGGTCCGACGGTTCGGATTCCGAGGAGGACGACAGTTCGCCGCGAACGCTGCTGAACGCCCCCCTCACCGCGCGACGGACCGTTGCGTTCGCCGGGGTGGCCATGGATGATGTGCGCGCCATCGCCGCCGCGTTCGATGTCACTGTGAACGATGTTTTTTTGACCGCAACGACATCGGCGCTGCGCAGATGGTTGGCAAGCCACGACACGGTGCCCAGTCATCCGCTGCGCACCATGATGCCGATCTCGACACGCGGCGTCGACGGCGACGCGTCCAATAGTTGGTCGCCTGTTGTCGTCAAATTGCCGGTGGATCTGGCCGACCCGGCACAGCAGTTGGCCAGCATTCACGATGCGACATCCAGGATCAAGGACGGGCGACGGGCAGTGCGGCCCGTCAATCTCGCCGACGTCATAGACCTCGTTCCACCGGTCGTCATCGGCTGGGTGATGGGTGTGTACACCGGTCTGCAACTGTCGCGGTTCCACTCGCCAGTCGCTCATGTCATCGCCTCCAACGTTCCGGGCCCCAGCGACGAAATCTATTGCGCCGGGGCGCATGTCCTCGGAATTCACGCTCTGGCCCCGCTGTTTGAGGGCTCGAATCTCAACATCACCGCCGTGTCCTACAGCTCCACTCTGGCTGTTGGCATCGTCGCGTGCCCCGATAACGTCGATGACGTCGCATCGGTCGCGACCTGCATCGAAGACGTGGTCGGTGAACTGAAAATCGCCGCCGACGAAAAGGCCGGCCAGAGCGCAGGTTTATCCCGCCCCAGCGAGCCGGAGCCCACCATGAATGGCACTGCCACAACGCAATTCGCAGGGGGCGAAGCGGGCTGGCCCGATCGGGGCCTCGCGCCACGAAATGCCGGCATAGCTCACTTCCTCGAATGAGGGCCTCAGGGCCCACGCCGTAGGCCAACAGCGTTGACAACCCGTCTGACAGGGCGTTTACTGGAGGTCTAGTCCGGAAACTGGTCATCGGCGTTCATGCGTTCGCCGCAGCACACCGCACTTTGGTTCTCACGATCGGCATTGTGACCGCCCTGGGCTTGGCTGTTTCGGTCGCCGGCCAACATGACATTCGTCCAGCCACGCGTCGACCAGCTCAAATCAACACCCTCGATACCTAATACCCGAAATGGGGCCACCATGAGGAACTCTGACCACGCAAAGCGAAACACTTTCCGCGAGAATGTGATTCACGTAGGCGCGGGCTTTCTCGCCAAGGAGCGTCCACACGTCACACAGACGTTGTCCACGCTTGAGGCGCAGCTAGGCAGATGGCATCCGAAAGATGTGGACATCGAAGTCACCCTGCAGGACCGCGGCGGCAAGGAACAGCGCATCACGTTGCGCACAACCCTTCCCGGCCATCCACTGCTCGTAGCAGTCGCAGAAAACCCGGACATCACCCGTGCCCTGTGCGATGCAAAGCGCGAATTGAGCCGGCAGCTTGAACACCAGAAGTCGACACACGATCCGATGAACAATCGCCGGCTCAAGCGCGCGACCATCCGCCATCCGGACTAGCCGCACACCGTTCGAGGTGGCCCGGCACGCAATGCAGGACCCCAACCAAACAGCAACTGTCTTTCACGAGCAGGAAGGTGCACGAACATGACGCACGCCACTGAGACGCATTCGGTCGTCAGCTCTGCCGAGGAGCGCGTAACGCCCGCAACAGGATCTGGTATCTCGTTGATCCATAATGGCCCGTTGACGGTCCAGGACGTACTCCGCGCGGGCATGCGCCGCAGGGCCAGACGCAAGGGAATGGCCCGGCAATCGATCTGGGATTCAGACGGCGGCGTAGGCAAGCCGTGGAGAGCCGACGTGCCGCTGGGCGGCACAACGCGATAACACGGCGGCGGCACGGTATGAACGCCGATCTCGTCGAGAGGGCTCCGCCGTCAATCGCCGCGGCGTTTGCGCAGCCAGCCCAGCGCCGCCTCGGCGGCGTGGTAGCCGCACAGTCCGTGGATGCCGGCCCCGGGCGGGGTGGACTGCGAGCACAGGTATACCCCCGGCACACCGGTCGCGTACGGGTTGACGGAGACGCGGGGCCGCAGGATCACTTGGAGCCCGTCGTTGGCGCCGCCGATGATGTCGCCGCCGATGAAGTTGGGGTTGTAGGCCTGCAGATCGGCGGTGCCCCTGCTGACGGTGGCGACGACGCGGTCGCGGAATCCGGGCGCGAAGCGCTCGATCTGGTCAGTGATGATCTCGGTGGCATCGCCGGTGTAGCCGAACGGCACGTGGGCGTAGGCGTAGATCGGGTTGATATTGCCCGCCGAGCGCGACGGGTCGGCCAGGTACTGCTGCCCAAGGATGATGAACGGCCGCCGGTACATCCGACCTTGCGACCGCTCGCGTTCGCTGTGTGCGATCTCGGCGAATGTCCCGCCCAGGTGCACGGTGCCGGCGTGACCGCAGTCGGGATTGGTCCAGGGAATGTGGCCCTCGATGGCGTAGTCGACCTTGAAGGCCGAGGACCCCTGGCGGTAGCGCCGGTAGGAGCGCTTGATGCGGCCGGGCATGGCGTCGCCGTAGAGCCGCAGCGTCGCGGCCGGGGTGAGGTCGAGCATGACGATGTCGGCGTCGGGAATGTCTTTGCGGCTGGTCACTGTGACGCCGGTGGTGATCGCAGCGCCGTGTTCGGCCAGGACGGCTGCTAGCGCCGCGATGATCGAACCCGATCCGCCCGCAGCCACCGGCCAGCCGTAGTGGTGCCCGCTGGCCATGAACATCAGCGCCATTGCGGCCGTCAGCGGCCGGTCGAGCCGGGTGTAAGCGTGCGCGGCCTGGCCACCGTATAGCGCGCGCACCCGCTCGGTGCGAAACCAGCGGGCCAGCACGGTCGCCGGCAACAGCGCGCGCGGCCCGAAGGCAGCAAGCCGGATGGGGTGGTGCGGAACATGCAGGACCGGGCGCATCAGGTCTTGGCACAGCTCGTCGAAGCCGGCGGCGAGATCGCCCACCGCGAGCCGCCACCGCCGTCCGTCGGCGCCCATTTCGGCCACGGTTCGGTCGATCGACCGGTACAGCAACCCGGCGGTGCCGTCGTCGAGCGGATGCGCGCAGTCGACCTCCGGCCACTTCCAGGTCAGCCCGTAGCTCGGCAGGTCGATCTCCTCCCAGAACGGTGAACCCACTGCCATCGGATGCGCAGCCGAGCAGACGTCGTGGATCACCCCGGGCACCGTCAGCTCGGCCGAGCGCGCTCCCCCGCCGACCGTCTCGCCGGCCTCCAGCACCTGCACGTCGACACCGTGGCGGGCGAGGTGGATCGCGGCGGCCAGCCCGTTGGGCCCGGCGCCGACGACGACTGACCTAGCCATGGGCGTCATCAATGACGTGGACGGGGCAGTCATCGCCGGGCTCGGGCCACGGCTGGCGGGTCAGCATGTCCTTGACGTCGACGTAGCCCGCCTCGATCAGGCCGGTCTTGGCGTCGAGGATGCGATACGACTGCCGTTGGACGTGGATGGGCTGACCCTCCAGGACGATGACCCGCAGGTCGCCGTCCTCGAAGCGGCAGCGGCGTTGCACCGCCTCCACAAGTTGCTCGTTGTGCAGGTGGCCCTCGCCGAAGTTCCACCCGACGAGCGGCCCGGCAACGATTTCGCCCTCACGGATCTTGTAGTCGGCTTCGTCGTCGATCGCGCGCGGCAGCAGCCCGTTGAGCGCCCGGCCATGCACGTGCATCGCGCGGAAGGCGGCGATCTTGTCCGCCAAGATTTCGGCGGTTTCCGGGTCGTAGAGCCTCGCCAGCTGATTGACGACGAGCGCGGAGCTCTTCACGATGTCGGCGTCGATCTTCTCCTCGGCGCCCGCACGAAAGCACCACACGCTGGTGGCCCAGTTGCCGGCGTAGTACCGCATTGCCGGAAGGAACGAAATCTTTTCGGGGAACATGTTTCCCACGATGACCACCACCACCGCGAGGATCACGAGGGCGAGCAGCACGGGCGAGCGAAGATCGGTGGCCCGGACCGCGCCGTAATGCCCGAACAGATAGAACAGCGAGAAGATGAAGAACACGTTCCATTCCAAGGGCACTCCCATTGGGAGGTTGGAAATGATGTTGAGATGGAACAGCACCATGAACCCGATCAGAAACCATCGCCACGGGTGATCGGCGGCGAAGAAGACCAGCACCGTCGGAACCACGAATTCCGCTGTGGTGCCGCCGACGTGGGCCATCAGCTTGGGCAGCAGCGACGGTCGCAGGTCGTTGACGTGGTCGAGGTAGAGCAGGTGCTTCAGCGGGGTGAACACCCGGCTTCGCAGCAGCGCGTTGTTGCTCGTCATCACCGCCACCACGTAAGGGAAATGGTGGTTGAGCTTGGAAACCGCTGCGCCCCACCACAAGCAGAGCATGATGAGCTTGCAGGCCGCGATCTGATCGGTGAACGGGAAGAAGAACACGAACAGCTTCAGCCAATAGTGTTCGCCGCGGGCGGCCAGGAAGACCGTCTTGTCGCGTAGACCCAACAGGGCCAGCGCCACGATCGTCGGGATGACCCGCACGGGGTCGATCAGGCCGACATCGCCCGCGGTGGTGACCGGCCCGCCGTGACCGGGCGACAGCAGCGCCCACACCCCGCCGATCAGAACGATGGCATACAGCGCGACGTCGAAGGCGGTGCGCGTGTCGCCGCGGGTGAACGGAACCTTGCCGGGCCAGGCCGGGAGCCGAATTGTGTTGGGTCGCAACCAGTAAAGGATGCCGCCGATTGGTGGCATGAACCGCCCGGTCAGCGGCCCGGATCCGCAGCCGAGACCGGTGACCTCGAACAGCAGCGTGAAGATGACGACCTTCTGGTAGACGATGGGTTGCGTCCACCAGTCGCCGATGCGGCCCAGACCGCCCAGGCCGGGGGTTAGCGAGATGATCGCGGCGGGGGCGGCGACGTAGAGGGCGATCTTGAGCAGGTAGAGCAAATACACCGCGTATGGCGTGCCGAAGCCGTGTTCCGCCCAGTGCCGGGTCACGACTTGCAGCCGGGTGGCCCGGGGCAACGTGGGCCAGGTGCTGCGGTCGACGTCCGGAAGCTCCGGTGACATGAATCCCATGGGCGGCCTCGTTCCTGTCGGAAAACCAGCTGGCCCATCGAATGTATCGGCACCGCAGCCGACTCAACGGCTTACGCGGGCGAAAATGCCGAAACACCATGACGGCGGCGCTTCCTTGGTCGCTACCATCGAGGGACTCGACTCGGCACCTGGCCCGGCGCGAGCGTCAAGGGAGGAACGTGACCGACAGCGACAACGCCGATGGCGGGGACATCGGCAAATTCGACCCCGTCTTGACCCAGCGCCTGATGGCGGTGATGCGCCCGGTCTTGAAGACGTACTTCCGGTCGGAGGTACACGGCCTGGACTCGTTCCCGCCCGGCGGCGCGCTGGTGGTCGGTAACCACTCGGGCGGCATGTTCCCGATGGACGTCCCGATCTTCAGCGCCCACTTCTACGACAAGCTCGGCTACGACCGGCCGGTCTACACGCTGAGCCACGACATCCTCATGACGGGCCCCACCGCGGACTTCTTCCGGCGTACCGGATACATCCGGGCCAATCGGGAGAACGCGGCCGTCGCGCTGCGGTCCGGCGGGGTCGTGATCGTGTTCCCCGGCGGCGACTACGACGCCTACCGGCCCACGCTGTCGGAGAACGTCATCGACTTCAACGGACGCAAGGGCTACGTCCGCACCGCGATCGACGCCGGCGTCCCGATCGTGCCCGCGGTGTCGATCGGCGGGCAGGAGACGCAGCTCTACCTGACGCGCGGCACCTGGCTGGCCGAGCGGCTGGGCATCAAACGGTTGCTGCGCAGCGCGATTCTGCCGGTCTCGTTCGGTTTCCCCTTCGGCCTGAGTGCGGTCATCCCGCCCAACCTGCCGCTGCCGACCAAGATCGTGACCCGGGTGCTGGAGCCGATCGACATCGCCGGAAAGTTCGGCGAGGACCCCGACATCGACGAGGTCGACGAGTACGTGCGCTCGGTGATGCAGGAGGCGCTGACCGAGCTCGCCGCCAAGCGCCGGTTCCCGATCCTCGGCTGAGTCATGCCAAACCCTTTGAGCGAGACCCTTGGTCTGATCGGCACCATGCGCCGCGCCGGACTGATCGCGCCCATGCGCCCGGATCGCTACGTGCGGATCGCCGCGGCCATGCGCCGCGAAGGCATGGGCATGACGTCCGGGTTCGCCAGCGCCGCCCAACGCTGCCCGGATCGGCCCGGGCTGATCGACGAGCGGGGCAGCCTGACCTGGCGCGAACTCGATGAGCGGTGCAACGCGCTCGCCGCGGCGCTGCAGGGGTTGCCGTCGGGCCAGCCCCGCGTCATCGGGATCATGTGCCGCAATCACCGCGGTTTCGTCGAGGCGTTGGTGGCCGCCGACCGGATCGGCTCGGACATCCTGCTGCTCAACACGTCGTTCGCCGGGCCGGCGCTGGCCGACGTGGTGACCCGCGAGGGCGTCGACGCCGTCATCTACGACGAGGAGTTCACCGAGACGGTGGACCGCGCGCTGACCGGCACGCCTGACGCGACCCGCATCGTGGCGTGGACCGATGCCGAGCATGAGCGCACGGTCGAGGGGCTGATCGCGGCCCGGGCAGGCGCTCAACCCAAGCGCACCGGGCGCAAGGGCAAGATGATCCTGCTCACCTCCGGCACCACCGGAACGCCCAAGGGCGCCAAGCAATCTGGCGGCAACGCGGGAATCGGAACGCTGAAGGCGATCCTGGACCGCACGCCGTGGCGGGCGGAGGAGCCCATCGTGATCGTGGCGCCGATGTTCCACGCCTGGGGCTTTTCCCAGCTGCTGCTCGCGGCGTCGTTCGCCTGCCCGGTGATCACCCGGCGCAAATTCGACCCGGAGGCCACCCTGGACCTTATCGACCGGCACAAGGCGACCGGCCTGGTGGTGGTGCCGGTGATGTTCGACCGGATCATGGATCTGCCGGCCGAGGTGCGGCGCCGCTACAGCGGCCGGTCCCTGCGGTTCGCCGCGGCATCCGGTTCGCGGATGCGCCCCGACGTCGTCACCGCGTTCATGGACGAGTTCGGCGACGTGATCTACAACAACTACAACGCCACCGAGGCGGGCATGATCGCCACCGCCACGCCGGCCGACCTGCGCGCGGCGCCCGACACCGCGGGCCGGCCCGCCGGTGGAACCGAAATCCGCATCCTGGACCCGGAATTCAACGAGCTGCCCGCCGGCGAGGTCGGCAGCATCTACGTGCGCAACAACACCCAGTTCGACGGCTACACCTCGGGCAGCACGAAAGACTTTCACGCCGGATTCATGTCGTCGGGCGACGTCGGGTATCTGGATTCCGCGGGCCGGCTGTTCGTCGTCGGCCGCGACGACGAGATGATCGTGTCCGGCGGCGAGAACGTCTACCCGATCGAGGTGGAGAAGGCACTCGCAGCACATCCCGACGTGGCCGAGGCGGCGGTAATCGGCGTGGACGACGAACAATACGGCCAGCGGCTGGCGGCGTTCGTGGTGCTGGAGCCGGGCGCCGGCGCCACCCCCGACGCCCTCAAGCAACACGTGCGGGACAACCTCGCCAACTACAAGGTGCCGCGCGAGATCGCGGTCCTGGATGAACTCCCCCGCAGCAGCACGGGCAAGATCGTGCGCGCGGAGCTGCGAGCACGGGTCGGCGGCTGATGCGGTTCACCCGGATGATCAGAAGGCCCAGGCCACTGATGCGCGCCACGCTGGAATTGGCCAACGCCGCCAACGGTTTACGGCCGCTGGCCCGCAAGGGCTACAGCACGGTGCTGGTGTTCTGGTTCGGGTGGCCGGCGTCCGAGGTGCCGGGCGTGTACTTCTCCGCTTCGCTTTTGGACGTGCTGCGGCGCGGGCGCCGCGGCGACTTCGCGGGACGTCGCGGGAAGGTGGCGCTGGCGCTGACGGCGGCCTCCTGGGCCATCCTGGCGGTGATCAAGTACCGCGGCGTGACGACCCCCGGGCCGGTGCTGGAGGCGGGGCTGCGCGAGCAACTCGGCGACGACTACGAAGAGGCGCTCGACAAGCTGCCGCAGACCAAGCCCACCCGCAGCGGGCGTCGCACCCTGCCACTGGGGAATACGGTGGCGCGGCGCCGCTACGTCGAGAAGACGAACGTGGTGTCCTACGGGCCGCACGGCCGCGCCAATCTGGCCGACATCTGGCGCCGCCACGATCTACCGCGCGACGGCAAGGCGCCGGTGCTGGTGCAGGTGCCCGGCGGCGCGTGGGTGATCGGAATGCGCCGGCCCCAGGCCTATCCGCTGATGAGCCACCTGGCCGCGCGCGGTTGGGTGTGCGTGTCCATCGGCTACCGGGTGTCGCCGCGGCACACCTGGCCCGACCACATCGTCGACGTCAAGCGCGCGCTGGCCTGGGTGAAGGAGAACATCTCCCGCTACGGCGGGGATCCGAATTTCGTGGCGATCACGGGCGGTTCGGCCGGTGGCCACCTGTGTTCGCTGGCGGCGCTGACACCCAACGACCCGGCGTTCCAGCCGGGCTTCGAGGAGGCCGACACGTCGGTGGTCGCCGCGGTCCCGGTGTACGGGCGCTACGACTGGTTTTCCACCGAGGGCGAGGGCCGGCGCGAATTCGTGGAGTTGCTCCAAAAGTTCGTCGTCAAGCGGAAATTCAGCACCCACCGCGACATCTACGTCGACGCCTCACCGATCCGTCGGATGCGCGCCGACGCGCCACCCTTCTTCGTCCTGCACGGGCACGACGATTCGCTGATCCCGGTGGGCGAGGCGCAGGAGTTCGTCGAGGAGCTGCGCGCGGTGTCCAAGTCACCGGTCGCCTACGCCGAATTGCCGCACGCTCAACACGCTTTCGACATCTTCAGTTCCCCGCGGGCCCACCGTTCCGCGGAGGCCGTGGCGCGGTTCTTGTCGTGGGTGTACGCGACGCGTCCGCCCCAGCGCGACTAGGACGGCTCTCGGCCGCCCGAGGCGGTGCCCCGAGCCGTGCGCGCTCCCGCGCCCCGGGCCGCGCGCGCTCCGGCGCCCCGGGCCGCCCGGGGGCTCCCGCCGACACGGTTTCGAATATCGGAAACGGATATTGAATTCCCTTGTGTCACTGTGGTTTCTGTGGTCACAATGTGGGGTTTTGTGTCGGTGGGCCTCGATAGTTTGACGGTGTGAGTTCGGGCGGCATCATCGATCGGGACGCGATCAGCGCGGCCTTCGACGCGCTCGATGCGGCCATCGAGGGCGTGGCGGGGCTGAGTTTTGATGCGCTGGCTCCTCGGGAGTGCCTGGCGCTGTTAGAGCGCTGCGAAAGGGCGCGCCGCCGGCTGCCGGTGGCTGAGCATGCGTTGATCAATCACCTGGCCCGCCAAGCCAGCATCGAAGAACTCGGCGGCCCGCTGGATCAGGCGATCGCCGACCGGCTGCGGATCAGCCACACCGAGGCCGCCCGGCGGGTCAAAGACGCCGCCGATCTGGGCCCGCGCCACGGCCTGACCGGTGAACCCTTGCCCCCGGTGTTGGCGGCCACCGCCGCCGCCCAGGCCCGCGGTGAACTCGGCGCCGCCCATGTGGCGGTGATCCGCCGGTTCTTTCGTCGCCTGCCGGGCTGGATCGACCCAGCCACCCGCGAGCGGTCGAGGCCGACCTGGCCGGTCACGCCGCGTATCACCGGCCCGACGAACTCGACGGCCTGGCCCACGTCCTGGAAGATTGCCTCAATCCCGACGGCCTTTTCACCGACGAGGACCGCGCCCGTAGCCGCGGGGTGACCCTAGGCAACCAACAAGCCGACGGCATGTCGGAGTTGCGGGGCCTGATCACCCCCGAACTACGCGCCACGCTGGAAGCCGTGGAAGCCAAACTCGGTGCGCCGGGCATGTGCAACCCTCTCGACGACACCCCGTGCGTGGAGGGGACGCCCAGCCAAGAGGCCATCGATCGTGATACCCGCTCGGCTGCTCAGCGCGGCCATGACGCCCTGCTGGCGGCGCTGCGCGCGCTGTTGGCCTCTGGGGAGTTGGGTCAGCACAACGGGTTACCGGCCTCGATCATCGTCACCACCACCCTGGCCGAGTTGGAGGCCGCCGCCGGGCGAGCCCTGACCGGCGGGGGCACCATCCTGCCGATGAGTGAGGTGATCCGCCTGGCCCGCCACGCCCATCACTACTTGGCGATTTTCGATAAGGGCAAGGCCCTGGCGCTCTATCACACCAAGCGGCTGGCCTCCCCGGGACAGCGAATCGTGTTGTACGCCAAGGACCGCGGCTGCACCGCCCCGGGCTGCACCGTGTCGGGTTACTACTGCGAAGTCCACCACACCACCGACTACAGCACCTGCCACAGCACCGACATCAACCAGCTCACCTTCGCCTGCGGCCCCCATCACCGCATGCTCGACCCCGGCGGCTGGAGCACCCGCAAAAACTTCCGCGGCGACACCGAATGGAAACCCCCACCCCACCTCGAGCGCGGCCAACCCCGCACCAACACCTACCACCACCCCGAAAAACTCCTCCACCACGAACACGACGACGACGAAGCCGACAATCCCGGCGCCGCATAACACTTTTTGCCATCGCCTAGGTCAAATGGCTGCGCCTCATAGTCGTGAGATCGCCTGGCAGCAGGCCTAGTTGGGGCTGTTCTCCCGCGCGGCGGCCTTTTCGAGGTCGGTGAGCGCCGGCTCGATGCGATCGGCCATGTCGTCGATGTCGTTGGCCACTTCGGGCGTCGTCACGAAGCCGAAGTCGAGGTAATCCGTGTAGGAGAAGCAGGTGATGTTCAGCGCGACGTCCATCACCGGCGGCCCCAGCGGCACCAGCGAATCGAGCTTGGCGCCGGCCATGTACAGCGGGAACGACGGGCCGGGCACATTCGAGACAACCAGGTTGATCGGGGCCAGGTTTCGCGACAGACCGCTGGCGGTATATGCCCGCGCGGCCAGCCCCAACAACCCCGGCGGCGTCGTCTCGGTCAGCCCCATGATCTGATGCGCAGACAACGCCTTGGCCATCAGCTTGGCGTTCTGGGTGCTTTCGTGGATGGACCGCAGCCGCTCCCCGGGGTCTTCGATGTGGGTGGCCAACGAGACGGTCATCGAGCTCACCTTGTTGCCGACGTCATCCTTGTTCTCGTCGGTGCGCGTCGACACGGGGATCTGCGCGATGAGCGGTTTGGCAGGCAGCTCACCGCGTTTGAGTAGGTAGTCGCGGGCGGCGCCGGCCACCAACGCCAGCACCACGTCGTTGAGCTTCACACCATAGGCGTCCTTGATGACCTTGGCGCGGGCTAGTTCGACGCGGCAGCCGGTGATGCGCCGGTGTGGCGAAACCGGCGCGTTGAAGCGGGTTTTCGGCGCTTCGAAGTAGCGCGGCGGCCTGCTGCGCACCCCCAGCGTGGCGATCTGCTGGCGCACCGTCTGCTCCACCAGCCGCGCGACGCGGAACGGCGTCTTGACGCCGACGTTGATGAGCGCGCCCACCGCCCGCCGCTCGATGCCCGGAATATTCAACCCCACCAGCGATCCGACCGTCTCCTGTTGCGGCGGTCGCGGTTCCGGCGTGACGTCCAGCAGGATCTCACCCAGGCCGGCGCCGGAGACGCCGTCGACGATGGCGTGGTGCATCTTGGTCAGCGACGCGATCCGGCCGCCCTCGACGCCCTCGATCACCCACATCTCCCACAGCGGCCGGGCGCGGTCCAGCTTGTAGGACATCAACCGCCCCACCAGTTCCTCGAGTTCGCGCCGACCGCCGGGCGCCGGAACCGCGATGCGCCGGATGTGGAAGTCGGGGTCCAGGTCCTCGTCCTCGACGAACCACGGCCGGTCCAGGCCGAATGGCGCCCCGGTGACCCGCCACCGCAACTGCGGCAATTCCGGCAGCCGCTCGATGATCAGCTCGCGCAGTCGCGCAAAGCTGTACTCGGAGCATTCCTTCGGGTCGCAGATCGCCAGCGCCCCCACGTGCATGTGCCAGCCCGCGGTTTCGGCCGACCAAAACGCCGCATCAACGCTCGAAAGCCGTTTCATTCCCCGACCGTAGCCCCCGCCACCCCTTGCGAACAGCGATTCGCGCGACCAGTTAGGCGTCTTCCAGCAAATCCGGCGTCACCGCCGACTCGGTGTCGGGAATGCCCTCGATCTTCGCCTTGCGGTCGGCCATCGACAGCAACCGCCGAATGCGGCCGGCCACAGCGTCTTTCGTCATCGGCGGGTCGGCGAGCCGGCCGAGCTCCTCCAGCGACGCCTGACGATGCTCGACGCGCAGCTTGCCGGCCGAGGCCAAATGGTCGGGGACGGTGTCGCCGAGGATCTCCAGCGCCCGCTCCACCCGGGCGGCCGCCGCGACCGCCGCGCGCGCCGAGCGGCGCAGGTTGGCGTCGTCGAAGTTGGCGAGCCGGTTGGCCGTGGCCCGAACCTCGCGGCGCATCCGGCGCTCCTCCCACACCAGCCGGGTGTCCTGGGCGCCCATCCGGGTCAGCAACGCGCCGATCGCCTCGCCGTCGCGCACCACCACCCGGTCGGCGCCACGCACCTCGCGGGCCTTCGCGCTGACCCCCAGTCGCCGCGCCGCGCCCACCAACGCCAGCGCCGCCTCCGGGCCGGGGCAGCTGACCTCCAGCGCCGAGGACCGTCCCGGCTCGGTCAGCGACCCGTGCGCCAGGAAGGCCCCCCGCCACGCGGCCTCGGCGTCGCCGACGCTGCCGCCCACCACCTGGGCCGGCAGCCCGCGGACCGGGCGGCCGCGGTTGTCGAGCAGCCCGGTCTGGCGGGCCAGCGCCTCACCGTCGTTGGCCACCCGCAACACGTACCGGGTGCTTTTGCGAATTCCGCTGGCGGACAACACATGCACGACGGCGGTGTAGCCGTAAAGTTCGAAAATGTCTTTGCGCAGCCGCCGGGCGACATTGCCGAGATCGACCTCGGCCTCGACCACGACGCGGCCGCCCACGATGTGCAGCCCCCCGGCGAACCGCAGCAGGGACGTGACCTCCGCCCGGCGCGCGCTGACCGATTTCACGACCAGGCGGCTCAGTTCGTCCTTGACTTCGGTCGTCATCGCCACGAGTCGTCACCCCTTGGTCCGCTGCCGGCGGGCCCATCCCCACCTGGTGGTGGTTTTGCACCGTCGACCCGAATATCCGCGGTGGCCGTGGCCGGAGCCGCTTCCGGACCCTTGCGGGCCGCCCGGACCCCGTCCAGGGCCGCCGCGAGCTTGCCTGGATCATGTAAAGGTGTACCAGGTCGGGACACGTCGGCGAAGTGGACCTCGGCATGCAGCAGGGTGGCGGTGCGGCGCAGTTGCTCGCGTTCCCGCTCACTCGGCACCCGGTCGGCGTCGATGATGATGTCGTGCACGGTGAATCCCGGAGCGTGCTGGGCCAGCACGTGCAGATGACGCTCGACGGAGAACCCGGCGGTCTCCCCCGGCTCGGCCACCAGGTTGAGCACCAGGGCGCGCCGCGCGGACGTCGCCCGCAGCGCCGCCGCCAGCTCGGGCACCAACACGTGCGGGATCACGCTGGTGAACCACGAGCCGGGGCCCAGCACCACCAGGTCGGCGGCCATGATGGCGTCGACGGCCTGCCGGGTGGCCGGGGGGTGGTCCGGCAGCAGCCGCACCCGGCGCACCTTGCCCGGGGTGGTCGCGATCGCCACCTGGCCGCGGATCACCCGGAACATCCGCGGGTCGCCTTCCAGGCCGGACACGTCGGCCTCGATCTGCAGGGCGATCGGGCACATCGGCAGCACCCTGCCCTTGACGCCCAGGATGCGCCCGAGCTCGTCGAGGGCGGCCACCGGATCGGCCAGCACCTCCGACAGGCCGGCCAGCATCAGATTGCCGATCGGATGCCCCGCCAGAGCGCCGCTGCCACCGAACCGGTGCTGCAGGATGGTCGCCCACAGACGCCCGTGCGGGCTGTCAGAAGCCAAGGCCGCCAACGCCATTCGCAGGTCGCCGGGCGGCACCACGCCGAGTTCGCCGCGCAGCCGGCCCGAGGATCCGCCGTCGTCAGCGACCGTCACCACGGCGGTGACGTAGGGGGTGAGACGCCGGGCCGCCGACAAGGTCGCGTACAAGCCGTGTCCGCCGCCCAGCGCGACGATGCCCCGGTTGAACGGCTCGCTCATTCGCGGCCCAGATCCCGGTGCAGCACGCGCACCGACAGCTGGTGATCGGCGTTCAGCAACTGCATCAATTGCTCGGCGATCGCGACACTGCGATGCTTCCCCCCCGTGCAGCCGATGGCGACCGTCATATAGCGCTTGCCCTCCCTGCGGTAGCCGTCCACGACCAGAGATAGCAGTCGATGGTAGGCGTCGAGAAACTCGGCCGCGCCCGGCTGGCTCAACACGTAATCCCGCACCGCGGGATCCTGCCCGGTGCGGGGGCGCAATTCGTCGACCCAGTGCGGGTTCGGCAGGAATCGCACGTCCATCACCATGTCGGCGTCCATCGGCAGGCCGTACTTGAAACCGAACGACTCGACCGTGACGCTGGTGGTCGCGCCGGCGTCATTGCCGAACGCCCGCTCGATGGTCTCGCGCAGGCCCCGCACCGACAGCGTCGACGTGTCGATGATCAGGTCGGCGGTGGCGCGCACCGATGCCAGCATCCGGCGCTCGGCCGCGATGCCCTCGGCCAGCGTCTGATCGCCCTGCAGCGGGTGGCTGCGCCGATTCTGCTCGTAGCGGCGCACCAACATGTCGTCGGATGCTTCCATGAACACCACCCGCGGGGCGATGTTTCGGGTCGCCAGCTCGGTGCGCACCGAATCCAGATCTCCGGTGAAGCCCCGCGACCGCACGTCCATCACCACCGCCAGCTGGGTGATCCGCGACCCCGCGTCCATGCCGAGGTCGACCATCCGGGTGATCAGCTGCGGTGGCAGGTTGTCGGCCACATACCAGCCGAGATCCTCGAGCACCTTGGCCGCCGTACCCCGCCCGGCCCCGGACAACCCCGTCACCAGAACGACGTCGATACCGGCCGGGGCGTCCACCGAGGGATTCCCCGCCAACTCGCCCGGACCCGTCATTGCGCGGCCCTGGACTCGTCGGGGGCCTGCTCGGGTCGCAGCGCCTCCAGGACGGCGGTGGCGGTGGCGACGCCGATGCCGGGAACGGCGGTGATCTGGTCGACGGTGGCCTCCTTGAGGCGGGCTATCGATCCGAAATGGCTTACCAGTGCCTTGCGGCGATGTTCTCCCAATCCTGGCACCGAATCCAGCACCGATGCCGTCATTCGCTTGGATCGCTTGCTGCGATGGTAGGCGATCGCGAACCGGTGCGCCTCGTCGCGGACCCGCTGCAGCAGATAAAGACCCTCGCTGTTGCGCGGCATGATGACGGGGTCGGGTTCCGAGGGCACCCACACCTCTTCGAGCCGCTTGGCCAGCCCGATCACCGCGACGTCGGTGATGCCCAGCCCTTCGAGCACCGCGCTGGCCGCGTTGACCTGCGGCGCGCCGCCGTCGACGACGTACAGGTTCGGCGGGTAGGCGAAGCGGCGGGACTTCCCTTCCGGCGAAAGCATATTCGGGTCGTTCTGCTCGCTGAGGTGGCGCGCGAAGCGGCGCCGGGTCACCTCGGCGATGGAGGCGACATCGTCGGAGCGCCCCTGTCCGGCGGCCTCCCGGATGCTGAAGTGCCGGTAGTCCGATTTGCGTGGCAGACCGTCCTCGAACACCACCAGCGAGCCCACCACGTCGGTGCCCTGCACGTGGCTGATGTCCACACATTCGATGCGCAGCGGCGCCTCGGACAGCCCGAGGGCTTCCTGAATATTCTGCAGCGCAGCGGATCTGGCGTTGAAGTCACCGGCCCGCTTCAGCTTGTGTTGCTGCAGGGCTTCTTTCGCGTTGCGCTGCACGGTTTCGGCCAGCGCGCGTTTGTCACCGCGCCGCGGCACCCGCAAGACGACCCGGGACCCGCGCAGGCCGGACAACCAGCTCGTCAGCTCGTCGGCGTTGGACGGCAGGCAGGGCACCAGCACCTCCCGAGGCACCGGGTTCACCGATTCGTCTGCGGCGCCGCCCAATTCGGCCTGCTCGCCGTAGAACTGCGTCAAAAACTGCTCGACCAACTGCTCCTCGCCGGAATCGCCCGGGTCGGCGGACTTTTCGACGATCCAGCCGCGCTGACCGCGGACCCGGCCGCCGCGCACGTGGAACACCTGCACCGCGGCCTCGAGGTCGTCGTCGGCGAAGGCCACCACGTCGGCGTCGGTCCCGTCACCGAGCACCACGGCCTGCTTTTCCATCGCCCGCTTCAGCGCGCCCAGGTCGTCACGCAGCCGCGCGGCCCGCTCGAAATCGAGACGCTCTGCCGCGGCGTTCATCTGTTGTTCGAGCTCGCGGGCGAACCGGTCGGTCTTGCCGGACAGGAAGTCGCAGAAATCGTCCACGATTTGACGATGCTGTTCGGCACTGACCCTGCCGATGCACGGCGCCGAGCATTTGTCGATGTAGCCCAGCAGGCACGGACGGTCGATCTGCCTGTGCCGCTTGAACACTCCCGCCGAACAGGTGCGCGCCGGGAACACCCGGGTGAGCAGGTCCAGCGTTTCCCGGATGGCCCAGGCGTGCGAGTAGGGGCCGAAGTACCGGACGCCTTTGCGGCGCGGGCCGCGATAGACCATCAACCGCGGGAATTCCTCGTTGAGGGTGACCGCCAGCACCGGATACGACTTGTCGTCGCGGTAGCGGACGTTGAACCGCGGGTCGAATTCCTTGATCCAGTTGTATTCGAGCTGCAGCGCCTCGACTTCGGTGTTGACCACCGTCCACTCGACCTTGGCCGCGGTGGTGACCATCTGCCGCGTTCGCGGGTGCAGGCCGGAGATGTCGGAGAAGTAGGACGTGAGCCGGCTGCGCAGGCTCTTGGCCTTGCCAACGTAGATGACCCGGCCGTGCGGATCCCGGAATCGGTAGACGCCCGGCTCCACCGGGATGGACCCGGGCGCCGGGCGGTACGTGGCGGGATCTGGCACAGATCCAGGCTAGTAGCCGGGAACGACGTGCCGAGAAAGGTGGGGCGCCGGTCTACTGTGGTGCCCACGAACGTTGGGGAGGCCGGGAAGGGTTGGGAGGAACAGTGGCCGCCGAGTCCTCGCTCGCCTGGTTGCTGCGGCCGGTTTCGGTCGAGGCGTTCCTCGACGAGATCTGGGCGATCAGGCACCACCACATCCAGCGTGGCGAGCCGGGCTACTTCGACGGCCTGTTGCCCGCGGCCGACGAACTCCTCGAGCAGATGCGAGCGGAGCCGTCGGCCGTGCGGCTGGTGAAGGGCGGCCAGGACAGGGATCCGGCGAGCTATCGCCGCGGCGACGGCAGCCTCGACCCGGACCGCGCCCGCGAGGGCCTCGCCGACGGGTACACCATCGTGCTGAACGGCCTCGAGCGGTACCTGCGCACGGTCGCGACGCTGTCGCATTCCCTCGAGGTCGAGCTGAACTTCCCGACGCGGGTCAACGCCTATGTCACGCCGCCCGACGCCACCGGCTTTTCCCCGCACTACGACCCGCACGACGTGCTGGTCCTGCAGATCCGGGGATCCAAGACGTGGCATGTGTCCACCGGCGCCCCCGTGCCGCCGCACGAGATCGAAAGCCGCAAAGGGGTCGGGACGGACGGGCCGGCGGCGGCGACCGACGTGTGCCTGCGCGCCGGCGACGTGCTGTATCTGCCACGCGGCCAAGTGCATTCGGCCGAAACGCGCTCGGAGCCATCCGTCCATCTGACGATCGGGCTGCACGCACCCACCGTGCTCACGCTCGTCACGCACGCGCTCTACGCGCTGAGCTTGCGCGACCCCCGGCTGCACACCCGCCTGTCGCCGCGCCACCTGGACGACGCGGGCGCCCGCGCCGGCCTGGAAGACCTGGTGCACGACACCCTGCGCACCGTCGAGGGCCCCGACATCGTCGCCGACGGCCTCGGCGCATTGGAGGACGTCCTGGTCCGGCGCGGCCGATGCCCACCGGTCGGGCGGGTGAGCGACACGGCCGGAATCGACGCCCGGACGCTGGTGCGCAAGCACCAGCCGCTCTACGCGCGGGTGACCCGCGCCGCCGATCGCGTTGTCCTGCACTTCGCTCAGCTGTCCGTGGCCGCCGCCCTCGACCACGAGGCCGCGATGCGGTTCCTCGCGTCGAGCACCGAGCCATTCCGGGTCGGCGAACTGCCCAGCCTGAGCGCCCCGCAGCAGACGGGGTTGGTTCAGACGCTCCTGTTGAACGGGTTCCTTGCCCGGCTGTCCACTGACTGAAAAATACCTTCGCATTTCCGGTGAAAGTCGGGAATCGTATCCGTATTTGCGGACACTCTGGCGATAAGCTTCATGACATGCGGACCGCTGTCCGCACCGCGGCCGCCCTCGTCACTGCCACGCGACATCGGCGACCGCAGCCTTCGAACGAATCGCAGTGTCGCAACGACGAGGGTGGCCAACGATGACGATGCCGATCTGGGCGGCCTTTCCACCGGAAGTGAATTCGGCGGCGCTCACCACCGGCCCGGGGCCCGCCTCGTTGTTGAACTCGGAGACGGCGTGGCTGAACTTGAGCGCCGAATACGACACGGCGGCTACCGAACTCAGCGAGTTGTTGGCCGAGGTGCAGGCCGGGACGTGGCAGGGTCCCACCGCGGAGAAGTTCGTGGCCGCGCACGTGCCGTACCTGGCCTGGCTTTTACAGAACAGCGCCAACGCCACGGCGGCGGCCCTCGAGCACGACACCGTGATCGCGGCGTACAACGCCGCGGTGGCGGCCATGCCGACACTGGCAGAGATAGCAGCCAACAAAGCCCTGAACGCCTCCCTGATAGCGACGAATTTCCTTGGTGTCAATACGATTCCGATCGCGCAAAACGAGTTCGAGTATTTGCAGATGTGGCTGCGGGCAGCCACCGCGATGGCGATGTATGAAGCGGTGTCCCAGACCGCGATGACGTGGGTCCCGCCCACCGCGCCACCCCCGCCGATCCAGCTGGCCAACCCCCCCAACCAAGATGCGGGCGGGGGGGCAAATCAGCTGAGCTGGTGGGTAGATCGCGTGCAGATGGTCGCCCAAGAACTCACCACGGACCTGAACCAGCCTGGGTCCAACCCGTCCACGGCCATCCACAGCCTGCTGACTGACCCGCTACTCCTCAAGGTTCCGCACTGGGCGGGCGAGTCGCTTTACACCTTCATTCCCCAAGTGCCGCAGTTGACTCAGCTCTCGGTCGGGCTGATCGTCCCCTTCCTCCCCGTCGCCGGGGCGGCCGGCCTGGCGGGGCTGGCCGGGCTGGCCGGCGTCGCGCCGCCCGCGCCCACCCTGCCCGGGGCGGCGGCCGCGCCGGCGCCGTCCCACACCGGAGCGCCCGTCGCGATGGCGCCCGGCCTGAGCGCCCCCGCCCCGGCCGCAACACCGGCCGCGGCGCCCGCGCCCGCACCGGCGGCGACCCCGGCATCCGCCGCGGCGCCCGCGGCGCCACCCGCGACCGCCGTCGCCGGCTTCGATTACCCCTACGTCGTCGGCCCGCCGGGTATCGGCGCCGGTGCGAACCTCCCGGCCGGCGCGCGGTCCCAGCAGAGATCGGCCGAACCCGGCACCGCGGCCGCGGCGATCGCCCCGGCCCGGCGGGAACAGGCCCGCCGCCGGCGCCGCCAGCGGCCCGGCCTGATCGACCCCGGCCGCCGCCACGAATACCTCGACGCCGACCCGGAGCCCGATGCCGCCGGCAAAACCACGGCGACGGCGTCGGACCGGGGGGCGGGGCCCCTGGGGTTCGCCGGCACCGCCCGCGGGCCCGATGCGGCCCCAGTGGGGTTGACCACAATCGGCGCCGATTCCTTGGACGACGGACCCCGGATGCCGCTGCTACCGAGCAGCTGGGGCCCCGAAAGCGAGGGGGCGGAACCGGGGCAGACGGACGCCCCCTGAGCGGCCCGTAAGCGTTGCCGGCGGTTTGGGCGGCGCCGGTTCTGGCTACCAAGCCTCTAACTCAACGTTAGAGTGGGGGCACAGCAATGGAGGGAGTCCGTAAATGATGAAGCGCTCGTGGGCCAAACTGGCCGTCACCGTCGGCGGCTTGGCTTTGGCGTCGACCGCTGGGGCCGGGGTCGCATCGGCCAGCCCCGATTACGGTCCGATGATCAACACGACCTGTAGCTACGACCAGGCGATGCGGGCCGTGCACGCGGAGAACCCGATGGCCGCCCAGTACCTCGACCAGTCGCCGCCGAACCAGCAGTTTTTGCAGCAGTACCTGGCGTCGTCGCCCGATCAGCGCGTGAACCTGCTGCACGCGATCGAGCACAACCAGGGGGCCCAGCAGGCCCTGCCGATTTTCCAGCAGATGATGACGGACTGCACCCGATACTGAGTGCCTCCGATACGGGTCTCCGACTCAAGCGTTAGGTAGTCAGGCGGCGGGCCGCTGCGGGTACGCAGCGAGCCCGCCGGCCTGTACGGCGCTCACGAGGCCGGCAGGTCCGGCCGATAGCGCGTCAGCAACGCGCGCACCGTGTCCATGGCCTCCACCGCGCGGCCCTTGTCGACGGCCTGGATGGCCATCACCGGGATGTACTCGTCGTCCGGCAAATCGATGCGCGCCCAGCGGTGGCCCACCGGAAACGAGACGTCGACAACATCGGGCCACTCGATCAGCTTGTCTCCCAAAAGGTTTCGCACCGATACGCCCGACGGCCCGACCCGCAGCCGGGGGCGGGCGAACAACAGCACGATGCCGGCGATGACCAGCCCCAGCACCGCGATCGCCACCTGGTCGGCAGTCTGAAAAACCACGCCGGTCGATCTCGCCTTGAGCAACAGCCCCACCACGATGTGCGCGCCGGCGATGAGCACCGCAGCCCCATAGGCGAACAGCGGCGTGCGGTGGGGACGCAACACCGCATCCCAGGTCTCGCGGTCGGGAGGCTCAGTCACGACCGAGCGCGCAACTCACGCAGGGTCAGCGCGGTGGTCAGGGCCGCCAACGTGGCTTGGGCCCCTTTGTCCTCGGCCGATTCCGGAAGGCCGGCGCGGTCCAGTGCCTGCTGCTCGGTGTCGGTGGTCAGCACCCCGTTGGCCACCGGTGTGGAAGTGTCCAGCGACACCCGGGTCAGGCCCTGGGTCACCGCATCGCAGACGTATTCGAAATGCGGTGTCTGCCCACGGATCACGACGCCCAGCGCGACGACGGCGTCGTGGTTGCGGGCAAGCTCCTGGGCCACCACCGGAATCTCGATCGCGCCGATCACCCGGACCACCGTCGGGGCGTCGACACCCGATTCCGAGGCCACCTTGCTGGCACCCGCCAGCAGTGCGTCGCAGATCTCGCTGTGCCAGGTACTCGCAACGAGGGCCAGTCGCAGGCCGGACGCATCGAGCGGGGGAACCTCCGGCACCCCCTCGGCGGGGCTCATGGGCGCCGCTCCTGCGCATCACTTCGTTCTGCATCGTCGGCGGCGCGACTCACAACGCACCACCGAATTCACCTGGCAGGTGGACGGATTCGTGAAAGTCGTCCAGCCCGGCCAGGTCGTGGCCCATCTTGTCCCGCTTGGTCATCAGGTAACGGATGTTCTCCGCGTTGGCGCGCACGGGAAGCGGCACCCGCTCGATGATGTGCAGACCGTACCCGTCCAGCCCGACGCGCTTGGCCGGGTTGTTGGTCAACAGCCGCATCGAGCGCACGCCGAGGTCTACCAGGATCTGCGCGCCGATCCCGTAATCCCTTGCGTCGGCGGGCAATCCGAGCTTGAGGTTGGCGTCGACGGTGTCCTCGCCGGCGTCCTGCAGCTGATAGGCCTGCAGTTTGTGCATCAGGCCGATGCCGCGGCCCTCGTGGCCGCGCATGTAGAGCACGATGCCGCGTCCCTCGCGGGCGACCATCGCCATGGCGGCGTCCAGCTGCGGCCCGCAGTCGCAGCGGCGGGAACCGAAGACGTCACCGGTCAGGCACTCGGAGTGCACGCGCACCAGCACGTCGTCGCCGTCGGAGTCCGGCCCGGCGATCTCGCCGCGCACCAGCGCGACGTGTTCGACTTCCTCGTAGATGCTGGCGTAGCCGATGGCACGAAACTCGCCGTGCCGAGTCGGGATCCGGGCCTCGGCGATGCGGGCGATGTGCTTCTCGTGCTTGCGCCGCCACTCGATCAGGTCGGCGATGGTGATCATGGCGAGGTCGTGTTCGTCGGCGAACACCCGCAGCTCGTCGGTCTGCGCCATCGAACCTTCGTCCTTCTGGCTGACGATCTCGCAGATGGCGCCCGCGGGCTGCAGGCCGGCCATCCGGGCCAGGTCGACCGCGGCCTCGGTGTGACCGGGCCGGCGCAGCACGCCACCGTCCTTGGCGCGCAACGGAACCACGTGACCGGGGCGGGTGAAATCGTCGGCGACGCTGATGGGATTGGCGAGCAGCCGCATCGTCGTGGCGCGGTCGGATGCCGAAATGCCGGTTCCCACACCATCTTTCGCGTCCACCGTGACGGTGTAGGCGGTGCCGTGCTTGTCCTGGTTCACGGCGTACATCGGCAGCAGCCCCAGGCGGTCGCAGATCGCCCCGTCCAGCGGCACACACAGATATCCCGAGGTATAGCGCACCATGAACGCCACCATCTCCGGCGTCGCCTTCTCGGCGGCGAAGATCAGATCGCCCTCGTTCTCGCGGTCCTCGTCGTCAATGACGATGACGGCCTTGCCGGCCGCAATGTCGGCAACCGCCCTCTCGACGGAGTCCAACCTCGTCATCCCTGCTACCTCGCCGTCCCCGCTTTTCCGAGGGGGAACACTGTCAAAACGGCCCACACGAGAAGCCCACGTGTTGCATTCAGTATGAACCACGCCGGCGGCGCCGTTATTGCGACGGCTTGATCAGCGGGACATCAACCGCTCGACGTATTTCGCGATCACGTCGACTTCGAGGTTCACCTGCGTCCCGATCGGAGCCTGGCCCAGGGTGGTCAGTTCGCGGGTGGTGGGAATCAACGAGACCTCGAACCAGTCGCGCGGGTCACTGCCGAGCCCGGACACCGTCAACGAGATCCCGTCGACGGTGATCGACCCCTTCTCCACGACGTAGCGGGCCACCTCCGCGGGGATCTCGATGCGCACGACCTCCCAGTGCTCGGACGGCGAGCGGGCCACGATCTGCCCCGTCCCGTCGACGTGGCCCTGCACGATGTGCCCGCCCAGCCGGCTGTTGACGGCCGCGGCGCGCTCCAGGTTCACCCGGCTGCCGACCTGCAATGCGCCGAGGTTCGACCGGTTCAGCGTTTCGCCCATCACGTCGGCGGTGAACAGCCCGCCGGGCAGCAGCTCGGCGACGGTCAGGCACACGCCGTTGACGGCGATCGAGTCGCCATGGCCCGCGTCGGCGGTCACGACGGCTCCGCGGATCGTCAGCCGCGCCGCGTCGGAAAGGACGTCGCGACCCGTCACCTCCCCGAGTTCCTCGACAATTCCGGTAAACATCCCCTAAGGCTAATTGGCCCGCCCGTACGCGGATGAGCAGGGCAAACACCACCGCACGGGCGACACCGGGGCCCCGCGTTCACCAGGGCAGTCACCGGCACCCTCTACGATGCGAAGTATGCAGACCCGCCGCCGTCTATCGGCCGTCCTCGCATCCCTGACCCTCGCCACCGCCTTGATCGCCGGCTGCTCGTCGGGCTCAAAGCAGAGCGGCGCACCACTGCCCGACGGCACGACCTTGGTCAAGCAGTCGGCCGACGCCACCAAGAAGGTGCAGAGCGCGCACATCGCGCTGAGCATCCAGGGCAAGATCCCCGGGCTCCCCATCAAGACGCTCAACGGTGACCTCACCACGGCACCGGCCACCGCCGCGTCGGGCAACGCCACCATCACCTTGGGCGGCTCCGACATCGACGCCAACTTCGTGGTCGTCGACGGGACCCTGTACGCCACGCTGACCCCCAACAAGTGGAGCGATTTCGGCAAGGCGTCCGACATCTACGACGTGTCGGTGCTGCTGAACCCGGACAGCGGGCTGGGCAACGCGCTGGCGAACTTCAGCGACGCCAAGGCCGAGGGCCGCGAGACCATCGACGGGCAGAGCACCATCAAGGTCAGCGGCAACGTCTCGGCCGACGCGGTGAACAAGATCGTGCCGCAGTTCAACGCGACCCAGCGGGTCCCGAGCACGGTGTGGATCCAGGAGTCCGGTGACCACCAGCTGGTGCGCGCCAACCTGGAGAAGAGTTCGGGCAATTCCGCCGAGGTCACCCTGTCGAAGTGGGGCGAGCAGGTTCAGGTCACCAAGCCCCCGGTGAGCTCGTGACCACACAAACCGGGCGCCGCGTCGCGATCAGCGCCGGCAGCCTGGCGGTTCTGCTGGGCGCCCTGGACGCCTATGTCGTCGTGACGATCATGCGCGACATCATGAGCGACGTTCACATCCCCATCAATCAGCTGCAGCGCATCACGTGGATCATCACGATGTACCTGCTGGGCTACATCGCCGCCATGCCGCTGCTGGGCCGGGCGTCCGACCGGTTCGGCCGCAAGCTGGTGCTGCAGGTCAGCCTGGCGCTGTTCATGGTCGGCTCGGTGGTCACCGCGCTGGCCGGTCATTGGGGCGATTTCCACCTGCTGGTCGGCGGCCGCACGATCCAGGGTGTGGCCAGCGGCGCGCTGCTGCCGGTCACCCTCGCCCTGGGCGCCGACCTGTGGGCCCAGCGCAACCGCGCCGGCGTGCTCGGCGGCATCGGCGCCGCCCAGGAACTCGGCAGCGTGCTGGGCCCGCTGTACGGGATCTTCATCGTCTTCCTGTTCCACGACTGGCGCTACGTGTTCTGGATCAACGTCCCGCTGACCCTCATCGCGATGGTGATGATCCAGTTCAGCCTGCCGTCGCACGAACGCACCGAAACGCCCGAGAAGGTCGACCTGGTCGGTGGCGTGCTGCTCGCGGTCGCGCTGGGGCTCGCCGTGATCGGCCTGTACAACCCACAGCCCGACGGCAAGCAGATCCTGCCCAGCTACGGGTTGCCGCTGGTGATCGGCGCGGCCGTGGTCGGGGTGCTGTTCCTGCTGTGGGAGCGGTTCTCCCGGACCCGGCTGATCGAACCGGCCGGCGTGCGCTTCCGGCCGTTCCTGGCCGCGCTGGGCGCCTCGTTGTTCGCGGGCGCGGCGCTGATGGTGACCCTGGTCGACGTCGAGCTGTTCGGCCAGGGAGTGCTGGGGCAGACCCAGACGCAGGCCGCCGGGCTGTTGCTGTGGTTTTTGATCGCGCTGCCGATCGGGGCGGTGCTGGGCGGGTGGATCGCCACCCGCGTCGGCGACCGGGCGGTGACCTTCGTCGGGCTGCTCATCGCGGCGTACGGGTACTGGCTGATCCATTACTGGCGCCAGGACGTGATGAGCCAGAAACACAACATCCTGGGGCTGCTCAACGTCCCGGTGCTGCACGCCGACCTGCTGGTGGCGGGCTTCGGCCTCGGACTGGTGATCGGGCCGCTGACGTCGGCCGCGCTGCGCGTCGTCCCGTCGGCCCAGCACGGCATCGCCTCGGCGGCCGTGGTGGTGGCCCGGATGACGGGCATGCTGATCGGGGTGGCCGCGCTCAGCGCGTGGGGCCTGTACCGGTTCAACCAGATCGTGGCGGGCCTGACGGCCGCGATCCCGCCCGACGCCACCCTGTTGGAGCGGATCGCCGCGCAGGGAACGATGTACCTCAAGGCGTTCGCCATGATGTACGGCGACATCTTCGCGGCCACCGTCGTGATCTGCATCGCGGGCGCGCTGCTGGGTCTACTGATCGGCGGCCGCAATGAACACGCCGAGGAACCGGAAATCCCTGAGCCGCAAGAGGTTTCGCTGAGCGAGCGCTAGGCGCTGCGCGGCACCAGGCTGAGTACCACGTCGTGTCCCACCCGATCGATTCCGTCGAACTGCCAGCGCAACGCCCGCGCGATCGTCGACACACCGACGTCGTCGACCGCGGTGACCGGTCCCCCCAACAGGGTCGGCGCGACGTAGGCGAGGATTCGGTCCACCGCCCCGGCCCGCAGGAAGGCGCCCGCCAGGGTCGGGCCGCCTTCCAACAGCACGTCGGTGCGGTCCGACACGGCCTTGAGCACCTCGGCGGGGTCGTGCGTCCGGATCAGCATGGTTCGCGAATCGTCGTTGAGAACCTTTGCCTCCGAAGGTATTTCGCGCATCCCTACGACGACCCGCAGCGGCTGACGCGCGGCCAGGGAGCCGTCGGGCAAGCGGGCCGTCAGCGCCGGGTCGTCGGCCAGCACGGTGCCCGTGCCCACCACGATCGCGTCGCATGCCCCGCGGCGGCGGTGCAGGTCCAGCCGTGAGGCCTCGCTGGAAATCCACTGGCTGGAGCCGTCGGCGGCCGCGCTGCGGCCATCGACGCTGCTGGCGTACTTCCACGTCAGATGCGGCAGCCCGGTCCGCTGCTTGTGCAGCCACTCGCGCAGCGGCCCGCGCGCGACCTCGTCGGCCAGCACTCCGGATCGCACCGCGACGCCCGCCTCCTCGAGCCGCCGCGCGCCCCCGGCGGCCTGCGGGTTGGGGTCGGCGACCGCGTAGACCACCGTGGCCACCTTCGCGTCCAGCAGCGCGTTCACGCACGGCGGCGTCTTGCCGTAGTGGTTGCACGGCTCGAGCGTGACCACGACGGTCCCACCCGCGGCCAGGTCGCCGGCGCGGCGCAGCGCCAGGATCTCGGCATGATCGCCGCCGGCCGGCTCCGTGCCGCCCACGCCGACCACCTCCCCGCCGGCGTCCAGGATGACCGCGCCCACCGGGGGATTCGGATACGTCGTTCCCTTGACGAGAGTGGACTGCTCGATCGCCAAGCGCATCGCGGCGTCAAGGCCGTCACCCGGGGAAACGGTCATCGACGCCAATGCGGGGACGCGGCGGCGGCCTGACGGCGCAACGCGTCGATCGCCGTCGCCGGGTCGGCGGCGCCGTAGACGGCCGACCCGGCGACGAAGCAGTCGACGCCCGCCTCGGCGGCCTGCTCGATGGTGTCCCCGTTGATCCCGCCGTCGATTTCGACAAGGATCGTCAACTCCCCCGCGTCGATCAGCTTGCGGGCCGTGCGCACCTTGCTCAGGACCTCGGGAATGAAGCTCTGGCCGCCGAAGCCGGGCTCCACCGACATGATGAGCAGGGTGTCGAACTGCGGCAGGATCTCCAGGTACGGCTCGAGCGGCGTGCCCGGCTTAACGCTGATCCCCGCTTTGGCGCCGGCGGCGCGGATGTCGCGCGCGACCGCGATCGGATTCTGGGTGGCCTCGGCGTGGAAGGTGACGTTGTAGGCCCCCGCCTCCGCGTAGGGCGGCGCCCAGCGGTCGGGGTCCTCGATCATCAGATGGCAGTCCATCGGGATGGTGGTGGCCGCCAGCAGGCTCTCCACCACCGGCAGCCCGAGGGTCAGGTTCGGCACGAAGTGGTTGTCCATCACGTCGACGTGCAGCCAGTCGGCGCCGGTCACGGCGGCGGCCTCGTCGGCGAGCCGGGAGAAGTCAGCGGAAAGGATCGACGGTGCGATCAGGGGCCCCTTCGATGATTCCGTGTTGCCAGCCATGAGCGCCAGACTACTGAGCCGGGCGGGCCGGTTCACATCTGGCGGCGCTACCCCGCTTCGCGGCGCAGCGCGGCCGCGGCGGGGTTCTTCGTGTCGCGCCCCCGCTACCCCGCTTCGCGGCGCAGCGCGGCCGCGGCGGGGTTCGTCGTGTCGCGCCCGGCGCTACCCCGCTTCGCGGCGCAGCGCGGCCGCGGCGGGGTTCTTCGTGTCGCGCCCCCGCTACCCCGCTTCGCGGCGCAGCGCGGCCGCGGCGGGGTTCTTCGTGTCGCGCCCCCGCTACCCCGCTTCGCGGCGCAGCGCGGCCGCGAACATCGCGTCGGTGCCGTGCCGGTGCGGCCACAGCTGAACGTAAGGCCCGTCGCCCAGGTGGTCGACGGGCTCGAACAACGGCCGGGTGTCCAGCGCGCTCACCGGATGGCGGCGCAGCGCGTCGGCGACCACCCCGACGGTTTCGGCCAGGTGCGGCGAACAGGTGGCGTAGAGCACCACACCCCCGGGACGGGTCAGCGCGATCGCGGCGCCCAGCAACTCGCGCTGCAGCTTGGCCAGTGCCGGCACGTCGGACGGTTGACGGCGCCACCGGGCCTCGGGCCGGCGGCGCAAGGCCCCCAGCCCGGTGCAGGGCACGTCGACGAGCACCCGGTCGAACGCCGGCTCGAGGTCGGTGTGCCGGCCGTCGACCCGCAGCACGTCGACCGGCAGGCCGCGGGTGTTCTCGGTCACTAGGTCGGCGCGGCGCGGGGCCGGCTCCACCGCGGTGACGTGGGCCCCGGATCCCGCGCCCAGCGACGCCAGCAGCGCCGTCTTGCCGCCCGGCCCGGCGCACAGGTCGAGCCAGCGGCCGCCGTCGCGCTCGACCGGCGCCAGGGTCAGCGCGCGCGCCACCAGCTGGCTGCCCTCGTCCTGGACCAGCGCCGCACCGTCGCGCACCGGCGCCAGCCGCCCGGGATCGCCGCCCGGCAGGTACACCGCGTACGGCGAATACCGCCCGACGGTGCCGCCCACCGCGTCCGCCAGCTCGACGGCGGTCAGCGTGCCAGCGCGAGCGGCCAGATGCACCTGGGGCCGTTCGTCGTCGCTGGCGAGCACCGCGTCGAGTTCGCCCGCGGCCGCGCCCAGCGCGTCGGCGAAGGCCTGGGCGATCCACCGGGGATGGGCGTGCACGAACGCGGCGTGCCCGATCGGGTCCCGCGCCGGGTCCGGCGCCAGCTCCGCGACCCAGGATTGTTCGTCGCGCCCGGAGATGGTGCGCAGCACCCCGTTGACGAAACCCGCTCGCGCCGAGTCGAATTCGATGCCTGCCTGTTCGACGGTGGTGGACACCGCGGCGTGCGCATCGACCCGGGTGCGCAGCAACTGATACGCGCCCAGGCGCAGCAGGTCGAGCAGGACGGGGTCGATGGCTTGCGGGGCGCGCCCGGCGGCCGCGCCGATGACCGCGTCGAGCAGGCCACGGCTGCGGCACGCGCCGTACGTCAGCTCGGTGGCGAATGCGGCGTCGCGGCCGGTGATTCCGCGCTCGCGCAGCAGCGCGGGCAGCGCCAGGTTCGCGTACGCATCGCGCTCGCTGACCGCCCGTAGCACCTCGAACGCCGCTGCCCGGGCCGGGTCCAGCGGCCGGCGGGCGGGCCGCCGATCCCGCTGCGCAGGCCGGCGCTGCGGCCGGGCCGGCTGGCGGTCCGGCCGGTTGCGCTGGCGCCCGTCACGGCCGGCGCTCATGTCGCCCGCACCGCGGGGTCGAGCCGGGCGCCGCGCGCCCAGTCGACCGCGTTCATGAATTTCTTTCCGGGCGGCTGGATTTGACCCAGGCGAACCGGATCCGAACCGGTGCCGACCCAGACGCCTTTGCGATCGACGTGAATCGCGCCGGGCGGCAACGGTTCTGGCGAACCGGGCGCGACGGCGGCGTCGACCGGCCCGAGTTTGACGCGCAGGTCGCCGATCACGGTCCACGCGCCGGGGTTGGGCGTGACGGCGCGAATGCGGCGTTCCACCACGAGCGCCGGCAGATCCCAGCGCACCCGGGCCTGCTCCACGGTGATCTTGGGGGCGACGCTGACCCCCTCGGCCGGCTGCGGCCGCGGCGTCAACGTCGAGTCGGCGATGCCGTCCAACGTGGTCGACAACAGCGCCGCGCCCGAAATGGCCAGTCGCTCAAGCAATTCCCCGGCGGTATCGGTCGGGCGGATCGTCTCGGTCACCACCCCGTAGATCGGGCCCGAGTCCAGGGTCGGCTCGATCTGGAACGTCGAGGCCCCCGTGATGGTGTCCCCCGCCGCGATGGCCGCCTGGACCGGCGCGGCGCCGCGCCAGGCGGGCAGCAGCGAGAAGTGCAGGTTGATCCAGCCCCGCGGGGGCACCGCCAGCAGGTCGTCGCGCAGCAGCGCGCCGTAGGCCACGACCGCGCAGCAGTCCGGCGCCAGCCGCGACAGCTCCGCGACGAATTCCGCCGAGTTGGGCCGCGACGGCCGCAGCACCGGAATGCCCCGGTCGAGCGCCTCACGGGCCACCGGCGACGGCTCCGGCTTGCCGCGTCGCCCGGCGGCGGCGTCGGGCCGGGTCAGCACCGCGATCACGTCGTGGCGTGGCGAGTCGATGAGGCGGCGCAGTGCGGGCAGCGCGGGCTCGGGAGTACCGGCGAAGACAAGGCGCACCGGCCCAGTCTAGAAAGCGCCGGAGGCCGGCCGGACCCACCCGAGGAGACCGGAATTGCGCGCGTATACTATTGCTTATGACTACTATTTCTAGTAGTCATGATCTGAGCGGCGTGAAACCGCGCGTGTCGACATCGACGTCGAAGACAACCTTTCCGTTCCCCCAAGGAGGTCTGATGACCGTCGACTCCACCATCAGCGACGCCCGAGTCGCCGCCACACACCGCACGGTTTGGGCGCTGGGCGACTACGCCCTGATGGCCGAGGAAGTGATGGCCCCGCTGGGCCCCGCCCTCGTCGAGGCCACCGGCATCGGGCCCGGCGTCCGAGTCCTCGACGTCGCCGCCGGCTCGGGCAACATCTCGCTGCCGGCCGCCGCCGCCGGCGCGGCCGTCGTCTCCACCGACCTCACCCCCGAGCTGCTCCTGCGCTCGCGGGACCGGGCCGCGGCGCAGGGCCTGACGATCGACTACCGGGAGGCCAACGCGCACGCGCTACCGTTCGGCGACGGCGAATTCGACGTCGTCATGTCGGCGATCGGCGTGCAGTTCGCGCCCGACCAGCAACGCGCCGCCGGCGAGCTCGTCCGGGTCTGCCGGCCCGGCGGCACGATCGGCGTGATCAGCTGGACCCCGGAGGGCTTCTTCGGGCGGATGCTGGCCACCATCCGGCCCTATCGCCCGAGCCTGTCGCACCCCGTGCCGCCGGCGGCGCTGTGGGGACGGCCCGGCTACGTCACCGCGCTGCTGGGCGACCGCGTCGGCGAAATCACCACGGCGCGTGGGATGTTGGCGGTGGACCGGTTCGCCAGCGCGGAAGACGTCCACGCCTACTTCAAGCGGCACTACGGCCCGACGATCGAGGCCTACGCGAACATCGGCCACAACCGGGTGCTGGCCGCCGAGCTCGACGCCCAACTCGTCGAGCTCGCGCAGCAATACCTCGTCGACGGCACCATGGGGTGGGAGTACCTGCTGCTCACCGCCACCAAGTGGACCGACTAGGCGGGGTAGACCCGGCGGCTACAGGCCGATATCGGCGTCCAGGTGCACGTCGGGCTCGCCACCGGCCGCGGTGAACGCGGTCAGCGCCCGCACCAGCCCGTGGCGCTCGGGCGGCGGCATCTTCGCGACGATGGCCGCGATCTCGGTGCGCCGGTGCGCGGTGACCTGGTGGACGACGTCGCGTCCGCGCGTGGTCAGCGCGGCGAGCAGCTCACGGCGCGAGGTCGGGTGCGGCAGGCGGTCGATCAGTCCGGCGGCGACCAGCCGGTCCACCATCCGGCCGGTGGCCGACGGCTGCACGCCCAACAGACCCGCCAGGGTGGCCAGATTGACCGGGCCGCGGTTGGACAGGATCACCAGCGTCCGGAACTGCGCGATGGTGATGGTCTCGTCGACCTGCCCGACCGAACGGGCCGAGATCGCCATCAGCAAACGGGAGGCCGTCAGCAAAGCGTCGGTGATGACATCCAACGACTCGTCAACGGTCGCGTTGTCCGCTGTCATATCGCCCCTCCCCGGATTGTTTCCGGCCTCTCGGCGGCTAAGGAATAGAAAGTGTAGCAACCTTCGAATGTCGTAAACAGGAAATATTGCATGCACATACTGTCGCCCAGGGTAACGGTTTGTGACCGCTAGCCGATGTGCAGCGGATCGATCTGGACCCGGGCGGGCTCATGGGTTTGCCGGGCGCTGAGCACACCGACGCCGCGGCGCAGCGCGGCCGCCAGCGCCAGGCCCTGCCGGCGGGGCACGCGCACCAGCATTCTCGTCACCGCCACGCCCGCCGGGGTTCCGGCCGGGCGGCGCACGCCGGTCGGCAGGTGCACCGGCCCGAGCAGGTCGGCTTCCAGTTCGGCGAGCCGGACCTCGCCGAGCAGCGCGGTCACCGCGTCGGGCGTTCCGTCGATGGCCGCCATGTGCACGCTCGGCGGCAGGCCCACCTCGGCGCGGGCGGTCAGTTCCGCTTCCGCGTGCCCCACCGGATCCCAGCGGATCAGCGATTGCACTGTGGGAAGCGATGATTCGGCGATCACCAGCACCACGCCGCCGTCGCCGCGAGCACGCACCAGCGCGGCGGCGCTCATCCAGCGCCACAACGCGTCCTCGGCGGCGCGCAGATCCTGCCGGCCCAGCAGCGCCCACGGGTCCAACAGCAGCGCCGCCCCGTAACCACCGGACGCGCGCGGTTCGGCCCCCGGGGTGGCGACCACCAGGGCCGGTCCGGGCGCGACCTCGGGCACGACGCCGTCGCCCGACGAGGTGATCACCGCCGTGCCCGGAAACGCGCGGCCGAGCTCTTCGGCGGTGCGGCGGGCCCCGACGACCACGGCGCGCACCGCGTCCGAACCGCAGCGCGCGCACCGGCGCGTCGGGTCGATCCGCCCGCACCAGCGGCAGAGCAGCGCGGCGCCCCCCTCCTGCAGCGACAGCGGCCCGGTGCAGTGCCGGCACCGGGCGATGGTGCGGCAGCGCGCACACGCCAGCGACGGGACGTATCCGCGCCGCGGCACCTGCACCAGTACCGGAGTCCCGGCCTGCAACGCCGAGCGGGCCGCGCGCAGCGCGATCGAGGGAATGCGCGCCGTGCGGGCCGCCGGGTCGCGCTCGTCGGCGTAGCCGGTGTCGTCGAGCGCGCTCACCCGCGGGGTGCGGGCGCGCACCACGGGCCGCGCCGCGACGATGTCGTGCGCCCATCCGCTGCGCACCAGCGCGTGGGCCTCCGCGGTGCGCGCGTAGCCGCCGATCAGGGCCGCGCACCGGGCCTGGTGCGCGCGCAGCATCGCCACCTCGCGGGCGTGCGGATACGGGGCCCGCGGCTCGGCCAGGCTGTCGTCGGCGTCGGCCCACACCATGACGAGGCCCAGGTCGCTCAGCGGCGCGAACACCGCGCTGCGGGTTCCGATCACCAGCCGCGCGGTGCCCCGCAGCGCCGCCAGCCAGCGGCGATACCGGGCCGCGGGGCCCAGGCCCGCCGACAGGGCGACCACGCTGCCCTCGTCGATCCGTGTCGTCGCCGCCCGCCACAGGGCGTCCAGGTCGCGCTGGTCGGGAACGATCGCCAGCGCGGACCGGCCGGCC
Organism: Mycobacterium paraintracellulare; assembly: GCF_000276825.1. Taxonomy (NCBI): domain Bacteria; kingdom Bacillati; phylum Actinomycetota; class Actinomycetes; order Mycobacteriales; family Mycobacteriaceae; genus Mycobacterium; species Mycobacterium paraintracellulare. The sequence goes on from NC_016948.1 coordinate 3,593,816, forward strand.
CGCACCGTTTGGGCGGCGGCCTCGGCGAATCGGTCGGTCCACGGCTCGCCCGGCAGCGCCTGCCAGACGGCCCGCGCGGCCCGCGACTCGGCCAGGGCGGCAAGGAATTGAGCGCCCCGCCCGTAGCCGTCCCAGCCCGCGGGGTCGACGGGGTCCGGGATCGCCGGGCCCGGCGGGTCCCGGCTCACGGCGGGCTCCCGCTCCACCCTGGCGTGGCGGGCCGGCACGGCCAGCCGCAAGACGTCGGGACGGGTGCCCGCGTAGCGCGCGGCCACGGCGTCGACCAGCCGGCGGATCTCGGGGGTGAGCACCGGTTCGGCCGACACGACGCGGTCCAGCCAGCCCAGCTTGCCCGGGTGGTCGGTGTCGGCGCGGCGCTCCAGCACGAACCCGTCGACCAGCCGGCCATGGAAACGCACCCGGACCCGCACCCCGGGCTGGGCATCGTCGGACTGCTCGGCCGACACCAGATAGTCGAACTCGCGGTCCAGGTGCGGCACGGACAGCATCGGCAGCACGCGGGCGATGGGTTCCACTTCGACCGGCGTGCGCGCGCTGGGGCTCACGGCGCCCTCGGGCCGCGAATCATGGTGCTATCCAATGCCTTACCGTCCGGCCCGCAGCGTACCGGCGACCACCGACAGATCAGCCTTCGGCGGGCGGCGCGGCGTCCCCGCCGTCCTGGCCGGGAAGCTCGCGGCCGAAGAAGAATCCCGCCGTGATCAGGATCTGGGCCGCCGCGTACGACCACCAGATCGGCACGGCGAGCGCCTCGTTGCCCAGGATGAAGCGGCTGATCGCGATCATCGAATCCGAGGCCGCGAAACACACCGCCCCCACCGCCGTCCAGATCGTCGGCATTTTCGCCAGCAGCGCCGTGCACACCATCGCGGTCAGCACCACGATGTAGACCGTCACCGGCAACGTCAGCTTGTCCGGGCCCAGGTGCGGCCAAAACCACACCAGCAGCGCGATCGACACCAGGCACATCAGGACCACCGCGGCGATCCGGAGCGCCGCGGGCCGCTCGGCTTGCGACGACCACGACAGCGGGGGAACCAGCGGCAGCAGGGCACCGATGAAACACATGTGCGCCAACAGGAATGCCGCCAGGCCGATCTCGAAGGACAGCGTCCACCACGGGATCGCGAGCACCCAGTCGCCCAGGGCCGACAACAGCAGGGCCGGCATCAGCCACCGCCGCTCCCGTACGCATCCGTGCCCGGCGGCGGCGAGCATCAGCAGGATCGCCATCGAGGCCTTGAACGCCGGCTGCAGCACCCAGTGCCCGGTCAGCTCCATTCCGGGCGGCGAGCGCAGCGCCAGCACGGTCAGGTAGATGCCGTAGCCGAGGGCCACCCAGCCGGCCACCACCCAGGCGCCGGCCACCAGACGAGGTGCGTACGGTACGTCCATGCCCAGCTTGGATAACACAGCCGACGAGAAACCCGCGATCGACCCCATCCTGCAGAAGGTACTGGACGCGGTTCCCTTCCGGCTATCCACCGAGGACGGCATCGCCGCGGCGCGCCAGCGGTTCCGCGACCTGCCGCGCAGGCCGCTGCATCCCGAGCTGCGGGTCGAGGACCGCACGATTGCCGGCCCCGCCGGGCCGGTCGCGATCCGGATCTATTGGCCGCCAAGCCATTCCGACGGTCAAACCGGGGCGCCCGTCGTGTTGTTCTTCCATGGCGGCGGCTTCGTGATCGGCGACCTCGACACCCACGACGGCACGGCGCGCCAGCATGCCGTCGGCGCCGACGCGATCGTGGTGTCGGTCGACTACCGGCTCGCGCCCGAGCACCCCTACCCCGGCGCGGTCGAAGACGCGTGGGCGGCAACGCTTTGGGTCGCCGGGCACGCCGCCGACCTGCACGGCGACCCGGGCCGGATGGCCGTCGCCGGGGATTCGGCCGGCGGCACGATCGCCGCCGCGGTCGCGCAGCGGGCACGCGATCACGGCGGACCGGCCCTGAAATTCCAGTTGTTGTGGTACCCGTCGACCATGTGGGACGCCACGCTGCCGTCCTTCGCCGAGAACGCCACCGCGCCGATCCTCGACGTCAGGGCCGTCGCCGAGTTCTCCCGTTGGTACGCGGGCGAAGTCGACCTGTCCGACCCGCCGTCGGACATGGCGCCGGGGCGCGCGAAGGACCTGAGCAACCTGGCGCCGGCCTACATCGGCGTCGCCGGCTATGACCCGCTGCGCGACGACGGCATCCGGTACGGCGAACTGCTGGCGGCTGCCGGGGTCGCCGCCGAGGTGCACAACGCCGAGACGCTGGTGCACGGCTACCTGGGCTACGCCGGTGTGGTGCCCGCGGCCACCGCGGCGCTCGAGCGCGGCCTGGCGGCGCTGCGAACCGCCCTGCGGGGCTGAGCCCGGGGCGTACGGTGAGTTCATGACGGAGCGCACCTTCGCCCGGATGGACGGGGAAACCCCCGATTACCACACGCTGATCATCGGTGCCGGATTCTCCGGCATCGGCGCCGCCATCAACCTCGACAAGGCGGGGCTGCCCGATTACCTGGTGCTCGAGGCCGGCGACGGGGTCGGCGGCACCTGGCACTGGAACACCTATCCCGGTATCGCGGTGGACATTCCGTCGTTCTCCTACCAGTTCTCCTTCGAGCAGAGCCGGCACTGGTCGCGCACCTACGCGCCGGGCCGCGAGCTCAAGGCCTACGCCGAACACTGCGCCGACAAGTACGGCGTCCGCTCGCGGATCCGGTTCAACACCAAGGTGCAGGCGGCCGACTTCGACGACGAGCGCGGGCTGTGGCGGGTGCAGACCGACCCCGGCGGCGAAGTCACGGCGAGGTTTTTGATCAGCGCCTGCGGCGTGCTGACGGTGCCGAACCTGCCCGACATCGACGGCGTGGACTCGTTCGCCGGCGTCACGATGCACACCGCGCGGTGGGATCACGGCCAGGATTTGCGCGGCAAGCGCGTCGCGGTGATCGGCACCGGCGCGTCGGCCGTGCAGGTGATCCCCGAGATCGCGCCAATTGTCTCGTCGCTCACCGTGTTTCAGCGCACCCCGATCTGGTGTTTCCCGAAGCTGGACGTCCCGCTGCCCGCGCCGGCGCGCTGGGCGATGCGCATCCCGGGCGGCAAGGCGCTGCAGCGGCTGCTCAGCCAGGCGTACGTGGAACTGACCTTCCCGATCTCGGCGCACTACTTCACGGTGATCCCGCTGGCCAAGAGGATGGCCACGCTGGGACGCGCCTATCTGCGGCGGCAGGTCCGCGACCCGGTGGTGCGCGAGCAACTCACCCCGCGCTACGCCGTCGGCTGCAAGCGCCCCGGCTTCCACAACGGCTACCTGGCCACGTTCAACCGCGACAACGTGCGCCTGATCACCGAACCGATCGACAAGATCACGCCCGACGCGGTGGCGACCACCGACGGCGAAACCCACGAGATCGACGTGCTCATCTTGGCGACCGGCTTCAAGGTGATGGACCCCGACAGCGTCCCCACGTTCGCGGTCACGGGCAGCGGCGGTCGCTCGTTGAGCCGGTTCTGGGACGAGCACCGCTTGCAGGCCTACGAGGGCGTCACCGTTCCGGGCTTCCCCAACCTGTTCACGGTGTTCGGCCCGTACGGTTACGTCGGCTCTTCGTATTTCGCGCTCATCGAGGCGCAGACCCATCACATCGTGCGGTGCCTCAAGCGGGCGGAGCGCCTGGGCGCGACCCGCGTCGAGGTGAGCGAGGAAGCCAACGACCGCTACTTCGCCGAGATGATGCGCCGGCGGCACCGGCAGATCTTCTGGCAGGACAGTTGCCGGCTGGCCAACAGCTATTACTTCGACAAGAACGGCGACGTGCCGCTGCGGCCGGGCACCACCCCGGAGGTGTACTGGCGCAGCCGGCGATTCGATCTGGACGACTACCGCTTCACCGGCTAGCTAGCGGTTACGCTGCACGGGTGGCGAAGGAATTTGACAGCATCGACGAGTCGCTGCGCGACTTCATCCGCGAACAGGCCGTGTTCTTCGTCGCCACCGCGCCCTCCGAGGGAGGACGAATCAACATGTCCCCCAAGGGATATTGCGACACGTTCGCGGTGCTCGACGAGCGCACCGTGGCCTACCTGGACCTGTTCGGCAGCGGCGTGGAGACCATCGCCCATCTGCGCGACAACGGCCGCATCACTGTCATGTTCTGCTCGTTCACCCGCAACTCGCGGATCCTGCGGCTGTTCGGCACTGGGCGGGTGATCCGGCCCGACGACGCCGAATTCACCGATCTCATCACGCATTTCGGTGACCGGCATGCGGGGATCCGCGCCATCATCGTGGTCGATGTGGAGCGGATCGCCGACGCGTGCGGATTCGCGGTGCCCTACTATGAGCTGGTCGACGAGCGACCGGTCCTCAACGCGTATCACCACAAGGCGCCCGACGAGGCCTACACCCGGCTGATCAACCGCAACCGGCGCAGCATCGACGGGCTGCCCGCGCTCGATTCCGACCACCCGGGTCCACCGCGGTGACCCGTCGAACGTGACACTGTGGTCACGCTCGGCGCCGAACGTGACTGCGACGTCACATTCGAGGCGGCGGGCAACCTAGATGGCGCGCTTGAGGTCGTCGACCTTGTTCAGCTGCTCCCAGGGCAGTTCGACGTCGGTGCGGCCGAAGTGCCCGTAGGCGGCGGTCTGCGCGTAGATCGGGCGCAGCAGGTCCAGGTCGCGGATGATCGCGCCGGGACGCAGGTCGAACACCTCCGGGACGATCTTCTCGATCTTGACCGGGTCGACGGTCGCGGTCCCGAAGGTCTCGATGAACAGCCCGACCGGCGCCGCCTTGCCGATGGCGTAGGCCACCTGCACCTCGACCCGCTCCGCGAGCCCGGCGGCGACGATGTTCTTGGCCACCCAGCGCATCGCGTACGCCGCCGAGCGGTCCACCTTGGACGGGTCCTTGCCGGAGAACGCCCCGCCGCCGTGCCGCGCCCAGCCGCCGTAGGTGTCGACGATGATCTTGCGGCCGGTCAGCCCGGCGTCGCCCATCGGGCCGCCGACGACGAACTTGCCGGTCGGGTTGACCAGCAGCCGCGTCGAGGAGGTGTCCAGCGTGTCGTGCGCCAGGTCGTTGAGCACGGTGTTGAGCACCTTTTCCCGGATGTCGGGGGTCAGGGTGTTCTCCAGGTCGATGTCGGCCGCGTGCTGGGTGGAGATGACCACGGTGTCCAGCCGGACCGGGACGTCGTCCTCGAATTCGATGGTGACCTGCGTCTTGCCGTCGGGGCGCAGGTAGGGCAGCACGCCGTTCTTGCGGACCTCGGTCAGCCGGCGCGACAGGCGGTGGGCCAGCGCGATGGGCAGCGGCATCCGCTCGGGGGTGTCGTTGATCGCGTAGCCGAACATCAGGCCCTGGTCGCCGGCGCCCTGCGCATCCAGCGGGTCGGCGGCACCCTCGACGCGGGTCTCGTGGGCGGTGTCGACGCCCTGGGCGATGTCGGGCGACTGCGCGCCGATGCCGATGTTGACCCCGCAGGACGCCCCGTCGAAGCCCTTGTCCGACGAGTCGTAGCCGATGTCGAGGATGCGCTCGCGGACCGTGTTGGTGATGTCGGCGAAGGCCTCCTTGGCCGTCGTCGTCACCTCGCCGACCACGTGCACCTGCCCGGTGGTCACCAGGGTCTCAACCGCGACGCGTGAGCGGGGGTCCTGCGCCAGCAGGGCGTCGAGGACCGAGTCGCTGATCGCGTCACAGATCTTGTCGGGATGTCCCTCAGTCACCGACTCACTGGTAAACAGGCGACCCTTTTCGCTCATGCCAATCCTTCCAAATAGTTAGTCAACCGAATTATATCGGCCCGCGTCAGCCCGGCCGGCACCCCGTCCCGGTGCCGGGAAGAACTCGACCGCTTTACCCGCTGTCCCCGTGCAGGAACGCGGCGATCGCATCCACGATACGACTGGCCATCAATGTCTTGGAGCCGTGCTGCAGTGCGGACTCGGTGCCGTCGGAGGCCAGCAGCCAGCCGTCGTTGCTGTCCACCTCGAACGCGCGGCCCTCGCCGACGGCGTTGACCACCAGCAGATCGCAGCCCTTGCGCTGCAGCTTGGCCCGGGCGTGAAACAGCACGTCGCCGCTGGCGTCGCCGGTCTCGGCGGCAAAGCCGACGATTGCCCGCATGTTGGGCAACTGCCCGTGGGCGCGGGCCCGCACCGCCCCGGCGAGGACGTCGTCGTTGCGCACCAGCTCGATCGTCGGGGGCGCCGTCTCATTCGAGGCGCTCTTTTTGATCTTGGCGGCGGCAACGTGCGCGGGCCGGAAGTCGGCGACCGCGGCGGCCATCACCAGCACGTCGGCCTCCGGGGCGCGCTTGGACACCGCGTCGCCCAGCTGGGCCGCGGAGCTGACGTGGACGACCTCGACACCGGCGGGATCGATCAGCCCGGCGGTGTGCCCGGCGATCAGGGTGACCTCGGCGCCGCGCTGGGCCGCCACCCGCGCCACGGCATAGCCCTGCTTGCCGGAGCTGCGGTTGCCGATGAAGCGCACGGGGTCGACCGGTTCGCGGGTGCCGCCGGCGGTGACCAGCATCTTGCAGCCGGCGAGGTCGTAGGGCAGCGCGTCGTGGCGTTCCAGCAGCAGGTGGGCCAGGGTGGTGATCTCCTCGGCTTCGGGCAGCCGGCCCGACCCGCTGTCCGTCCCGGTGAGGCGCCCGGCGGCGGGCTCGAGCACCACCGCGCCCCGCCGGCGCAACGTCGCCACGTTGTCGACGGTGGCCGGGTGCAACCACATCTCGGTGTGCATGGCCGGCGCGAACAGCACCGGGCACCGGGCGGTGAGCAGCGTGGCGGTCAGCAGGTCGTCGGCGCGACCGTGCACCGCGCGCGCCAGCAGATCCGCCGTGGCCGGGGCCACCACGACCAGGTCGGCCTGCTTGCCGAGCTGGACGTGCGGGACCTCGGGAACGTCGTTGAAGACGCCGGTGTGCACCGGCTGGCCGGAGAGCGCCTCAAAGGTGGCCGCGCCGACGAAACGCAGCGCGGACTCGGTCGGGATGACCCGGACGGAATGGCCGGCCTCGGACAGCTGGCGGACGACGGTGCACGCCTTGTAGGCGGCGATGCCGCCGGAGACACCGACTACGACTCGTTTGGGGATCCGCGTGCGGTCCACAGCGCGCCCGGCCCGGCCCTGTTACTCGCCCTCGGTGTGCTCGAGCAGGTCGCCGTGGATCTCGCGGAGCGCGATCGAGAGCGGCTTCTCCTGCAGCCCCGGCTCGACCAGCGGCCCCACGTACTCGAGGATGCCCTCGCCGAGCTGGTTGTAGTAATCGTTGATCTGACGGGCCCGCTTGGCCGCGTAGATAACCAGGGCGTACTTGCTCGAGACCCGGTCCAGCAGCTCGTCGATGGGCGGGTTGGTGATGCCCAGCGGGGTGTCGTAGGCGCCCGGCGCCCCGGCGGACAGGTCGAACCGATCGGGGACGGCGGCCAGCGCGGCGTCGGACTGCGGAATAGTCACTGAGGTCAATCTCCTCTACGTTCGAAGGCGGGCCAGGGCCCAAAACGGCTGATCGCCGGCGAAAAGTCGGTGCTCAATCTTGATTGGATGTGGTCTGGCTTTCGGTGTGGCCAGCCGGGTCGTGCCGGTCCGGGGCAGTTCCCACCAGCAAGGATACCAATTCGGCGCACGCAGACTCCAATCGACGGTTGACGACCACCCGGTCGAAGTCGTCACGGGCCGCCATTTCGATGCGGGCCGTCTCGAGGCGCCGCCGCATGACCTCCGGGGTCTCGGTGCCGCGGCCGACGAGCCTGGCCTCCAAGTCCTCCCAGCTGGGCGGCGCCAAAAACACCGTCAGGGCCTCGGGCATCGCCCTCTTCACGGCCCTGGCCCCGGCCAGGTCCACCTCGATCAAAACCGGGAATCCGCGGGCCGTGGCGTCGCGAACCGGCTCGGCCAGGGTGCCCGAGCGGTGCAGGCCCGCGTGAATTTCGGCCCACTCCAGCAGGGCGCCCTCGTCGATGAGCTGCTGGAAGCGGGCGGGGCTGACGAAGTGGTAGTCGACGCCGTCGACCTCGCCGGGCCGGGGCGCCCGCGTGGTGGCCGAGACGCTGAAATGCAGGTCCGGGACCCGCTCGCGCAGGCATCGGACCACGGTCGACTTGCCGACCGCGGAGGGACCGGACAGCACGACCACACGCCCCGCACGCGATGGTTCGGGACGTGCCCCGTGCTGGATGTCCGGTCCCCCGCCGCCGTTCATCGGCGCTCCCGGGCGGGTGCGCCCACGGCTCGGGTCGGTTTGCCCGCCTTCTCCTCAGGCCGTTCGGCCTGCATCGTCGGCGGCCGGGTTAGGAGCCGAACTTTTCCAGCAGGGCCTTGCGCTGACGGTCGCCGAGGCCGCGCAGGCGGCGGGTGGGGGCGATCTCCAGCTCAGTCATGATTTCCTGCGCCTTGACCTTGCCCACCTTGGGCAACGCCTCGAGAAGCGCCGAAACCTTCATCTTGCCCAGGACTTCGTCGGTCTCGGCGTCCTTGAGCACCTGGGTGAGGTTGGTGCCGCCACGCTTCAGCCGGTCCTTGAGCTCTGCTCGTGCACGACGTGCGGCAGCCGCCTTCTCCAACGCGGCCGCGCGCTGCTCGTCGGTCAACTGGGGAAGGGCCACGATTCCTCCGTATCTGATCAATCAATTTCAATCGATCTCATTTTGTCTCGCCGGTTCTTCTGCCAGCGGAGACGACCGTACTCAGGCCTCCTGACGAAATCTAACCCGCCCCCCTGCTTAACGGGGCAAACTCCCAGCATGCAACGGCGCGTGTCCCCCCAAAGCGGCCCGCCGCGCGACGTCGACGGCGCCCGCCGCGACGCCGTGCCGAGGGGCCCGGCGCAGCCCGTTTTGGGCCGTCGCCAAGCCATCTACCAGCGGCTTTATCCGAAGGGGCCGTCGTGGGGTGCGACGACGTGGCCGTCCGGAAACGCGCCGGCGCGCACCCGGGCGGGGCGGTGCGAGGGATCACGCATTCGTCGCGGCGTGTCGCGCGTGTCGCGTTCGGCCGGTCAAAGGGCAGGCCAGCGGCGCCGCCCCGCGGCCGCGCGGGCGGCGGGGGGTCCCGCGGGGTCGTGTGTGCCGCCCGGGCCCCACGGCGGCGGGCGTGTCACTTCCGCGGATTCGCGTCGGCGAGGGACGTGTCACCGCAGGAACGGGATCGTGGCCTGAGAGCGTTCCGTACCCGCGGGAAGGCCGCGGCGCCGGCCGCGTATCAGCTAATCCGCGGTCGTGGATCGGATACCATCGGGGCGTGTCCAACCTGCGAATTCGCCAGGCGGCTGAGCTGCTCGGCGTCAGTGATGACACTGTGCGGCGCTGGATCAACCAGGGGGCGTTGGAGGTCAGTCACGACGCGGCCGGCCGCAAAGTGATCGCCAGCGAGGACCTCGCCCGCTTCTCCCGCAGCAACGCGCCCGCGCCGCCGGCCGACCCGCTCAGCATCGGCAGCTCGGCCCGCAACCGCTTCGTCGGGCTGGTCACCGCGGTGGTCAGCGACAAGGTGATGACCCAGGTGGAGATGCAGTGCGGCCCGTTCACCGTCGTCTCGCTGATGAGCACCGAGGCCGCCGAGGAGTTGCAGCTGCGTCCCGGCAGCGTGGCGGTGGCCGTCGTCAAGGCCACCACGGTCATCGTCGAAACGGCCCAGCCCAGCACGGCGCTGGCGTCGGACTAGCGGCGATCGCAAGCGCGGCGTAGCCGGGCGCAGCGGGTCGCCGCCATCGGACTAGCTCACACCGCCAGGTAGGCGACAGCGTCCAGCATCCGTTCGGCCGCCCCGCGCAGCTCCGCCACCCCCGGCCCGGCCCGCAGCACCTCGCGCGCGACCGCGGGCAGCAGCTGCCCCGGCTCGGCGCCGCCCAGCCCGGCGAGCGCCTCGGGGCGCCCGCCCTGCACCCCGAGGCCCGGCACCAGCACGGGCCCACCCAGGGCGCTGAGATCGGGCGCCTGCAGCACCGTCGCGCCCACGACGACGCCGACGTATCCGGGCCCGGACGGGGTCGCGGACCGATTCACCACGGCCGCCTGGTCGACGACCAGCTGGGCCACCGTGCGGCCGTCGAAGGCGGCCCGCTGCACGGTCGCGCCCTCCGGGTTGGAGGTCGCGGCGAGCACGAACACCCCCCGGTCGTGCGCGGCGGCGGCTTCCAGCAGCGGCCGCAACGACCCGAACCCCAGGTACGGCGTGGCCGTCACCGCGTCGGCGGCCAGCGGCGAATCCCCCGCCCAGGCGGCGGCATAGGCGGCCATCGTCGTTCCGATGTCGCCGCGCTTGGCGTCGGCCAGCACCAGCACGCCGGCCGACCGCAGGGCCGCGATGGTGCGTTCCAGCACCGCGAATCCGGCCGCGCCGTACGCCTCGAAGAACGCCACCTGCGGCTTGACGACGGCGAAGCCGGAGAACGCCTCGATGCAGATGTCGCAGAACGCGGCCAGCCCGTCGGCGGTGGTGGGCAGCCCCCAGGCCCGCAGCAGCTCGGGGTGCGGGTCGATGCCCACGCACAGCGGTCCGCGTTCGGCCTTCGCGTCGCTCAGCCGGACCCCGAAGCCGGTCACCGGGCCCCGTTTCCGGGCAGGCCGCCCTGGCCGATCTGGCTGTGCAGCTCCTGCAGGCTGCGCACCCCGATGTCGCCGCGGATGCCCGCTTCGATGCCCTGCACCGCGGCCGACGCGCCCTGCACCGTGGTGACGCAGGGGATGTTGACCGACACCGCGGCCGAACGGATTTCGTAGCCGTCGATGCGCGGACCGGAATTGCCGTAGGGGGTGTTGATCACCATGTCGACCTCACCGGCCTTGATCACGTCCACCGCCGACTGCGCGGGCCGCCCCGGCTGCGGGTCCTCGAAGTGCTTGCGCACCTCGTCGCACGGAATCCCGTTGCGGCGCAACATCTCCGCGGTGCCCTCGGTGGCGAGGACGCGGAATCCCAGGTCGGCCAGGCGCTTGACGGGAAACACCAGCGAGCGCTTGTCGCGGTTGGCGACCGACACGAAGATCGTGCCCCGCGCCGGCAGCGACCCGTAGGCGGCGGTCTGGCTCTTGGCGAACGCGCTGCCGAAGTCGCGGTCGATTCCCATCACCTCGCCGGTGGACTTCATCTCCGGGCCGAGCAGCGAATCGATGGCGGCGCCGTCGATGCGGCGGAAGCGGTGGAAGGGCAACACCGCCTCCTTGACGGCGATCGGGGCGTCCAGCGCCGCGTGTGCCCCGTCCCCGGAAGCCGCCAGCAGCCCCTCCTCGCGAAGCTGGGAGATGCTGGCGCCCAACATGACCCGGGCGCACGCCTTGGCGAGCGGGATCGCGGTGGCCTTGGACACGAACGGCACCGTACGGCTGGCCCGCGGGTTGGCCTCGAGGACGTAGAGCACGTCGTCCTTGAGCGCGTATTGCACGTTCAGCAGCCCCACCACACCGATGCCGTGCGCGATGGACTCGGTCGCGCGGCGCACCTTCTCGATGTCGCTGCGGCCCAGCGTGACCGGCGGCAGCGCGCAGGCCGAGTCGCCGGAGTGGATGCCGGCCTCCTCGATGTGCTCCATGATGCCGCCGATGTACACCTCGGTGCCGTCGCAGAGCGCGTCGACGTCGATCTCCACGGCGTCTTCGAGGAAGCGGTCGACCAGCACCGGGTGTTCGGGCGAGAGCTCGGTCGCGCGGGTGATGTAGCCCCGCAGCGTCTCCTCGTCGTAGACGATCTCCATGCCGCGACCGCCCAGCACGTAGGACGGGCGCACCAGCACCGGGTATCCGATGTCTTCGGCGATCCGGCGGGCCTGGTCGAAAGTGGTTGCGGTGCCGTACTTCGGGGCCGGCAGGCCGGCCGCGGTGAGCACGTCGCCGAACGCGCCGCGGTCCTCGGCCAGGTCGATGGCTTCCGGCGGGGTGCCGACGATCGGCACGCCGGCGTCGGCGAGGCGTTGCGCCAGCCCCAGCGGGGTTTGACCGCCGAGTTGCACGATCACCCCGACCACCCCCGGCCCGTCCCCGGCCGATTGTTGCTCGGCGCGAAACACCTCCAGGACGTCCTCGAAGGTGAGCGGTTCGAAGTACAGCCGGTCGGCGGTGTCGTAGTCGGTCGACACGGTCTCGGGGTTGCAGTTGACCATCACGGTCTCGAAACCGGCCTGGCTCAACGTCGTTGCCGCGTGCACGCAACTGTAGTCGAATTCGATGCCCTGCCCGATCCGGTTGGGGCCCGAACCCAGGATCAGCACCTTGGGTTTCTGGGTCTGCGGGGCCACCTCGGTCTCGGCGGCGGGGTCGAGCTCGTAGCTGCTGTAGTGATACGGCGTCTTGGCCTCGAACTCGGCCGCGCAGGTGTCGACGGTCTTGTACACCGGGTGCACGCCGAGGCGCTCGCGTAGCGAGCGCACCCCGTTCTCGCCGGCCAATTCCGGTCGCAGCGCGGCGATCTGGCGGTCCGAAAGCCCGTTGTGCTTGCCGCGCCGCAGCAGGTCGGCGTCGAGGACCGGGGCGGCGATCAGTTCGGCGCGCAGCGTGATCAGCTCGCCGATCTGCGCGACGAACCACGGGTCGACGCCGCTGGCCTCGGCGACGCGTTCCACCGAAGCGCCCAGGCGCAGCGCGAGTTCGATGTCGTAGAGGCGGCCCTCGGTCGGGGTGCGCAGCCGGGTCAGCACCTCCTCGACGTCGCCGTCGGGGTCCGGCTTGGTCCAAAAGCCCGTGCGGCTGGTCTCCAGCGAGCGCATCACCTTGCCCAGCGCCTCAATGAAGTTGCGGCCCAACGACATTGCCTCGCCGACGGATTTCATCGTGGTGGTCAGGGTGGGGTCGGCGCCCGGGAACTTCTCGAAGGCGAACCGCGGGGCCTTGACCACCACGTAGTCCAGGGTGGGCTCGAAGCAGGCCGGGGTCTCCTTGGTGATGTCGTTGACGATCTCGTCGAGGGTGTAGCCGATGGCCAGCTTGGCGGCGATCTTGGCGATCGGGAAGCCGGTGGCCTTGGACGCCAAGGCGCTTGACCGCGACACCCGGGGGTTCATCTCGATGACGATCAGCCGGCCGTCGGCCGGGTTGATCGCGAACTGGATGTTGCAGCCCCCGGTGTCCACGCCCACCTCGCGCAGGATCGCGATGCCCAGGTCCCGCATCCGCTGGTATTCGCGGTCGGTCAGCGTCATGGCCGGCGCGACGGTGACCGAATCACCGGTGTGCACGCCCATCGGGTCGAAGTTCTCGATCGAGCACACCACGACGACGTTGTCGTTGCCGTCGCGCATCAACTCGAGCTCGAATTCTTTCCAGCCGTAGATCGATTCCTCGATGAGCACGTTGGCGCTGGGGCTTTCGGCCAGCCCGGCGCCGGCCATCCGGTCGACCTCCTCGACGGATCGCGCCATCCCCGAACCCAGACCGCCCATGGTGAAGCTGGGCCGCACCACCACCGGCAGGCCCAGCTCCTCGACCGTCTCGCGGACCTCTTCCATGGTGAAACACACTCGGCTGCGGGCGGATTCACCGCCCACCTTGGCGACGATGTCCTTGAACATCTGCCGGTCCTCGCCGCGCTGGATGGCGTCGAAGTCGGCCCCGATGAGCTCGACGCCGTGGCGCTCCAGCGCGCCGTTCTCGTAGAGCGCGACCGCGGTGTTGAGCGCGGTCTGCCCGCCCAGGGTGGCCAGCAGGGCGTCGATCTTGTTGCCGCGCTCGGCCTGCTGGGCGATCACCTTCTCGACGAATGCGGCGGTGATCGGCTCGACGTAGGTGTGGTCGGCGTACTCCGGGTCGGTCATGATGGTCGCCGGGTTGGAGTTGACCAGGCTGACCTCCAAGCCCTCGGCCCGCAGCACCCGGCAGGCCTGGGTGCCCGAGTAGTCGAACTCGCAGGCCTGACCGATGACGATCGGCCCGGAGCCGATCACCAGGACGTGACGCAAATCGGCGCGACGCGGCACTACCGCCCCTTTCCGCGGTTTGGGGCCGCCATCAACTCGATGAATTGGTCGAACAGATAATTCGCGTCGTGCGGCCCGGCGGCGGCCTCGGGATGGTATTGAACCGAAAAGGCCCGTCCGTCGGCGAGTTTGACACCCTCGACCACCCCGTCGTTGGCGCACGTGTGGCTGACGATCGCCTGGCCGAACGGCGTGTCGAAGGACTGTCCGGCCTCCCCCTCGAGTGCGAAGCCGTGATTCTGTGCGGTCACCGCCACCCGCCCGGTGGCGTGGTCGATCACCGGGATGTTGATGCCGCGGTGACCGAACACCATCTTGTAGGTGGACAGGCCCAGCGCGCGGCCCAGGATCTGGTTGCCGAAACAGATGCCGAACAGCGGGATTCCGGCGCCCAGCACCTCGCGGGTCACCGCCACGATGTGGTCGGCGGTGGCCGGGTCGCCCGGGCCGTTGGACAGGAACACGCCGTCCGGATTGATGTCGGCGATCTGCCGGTAGGTCGCCGAGGACGCCAGCACGTGGGTGCGGATGCCGCGGCGGGCGAAGTTGCGCGGCGTGTTGGTCTTGATGCCCAGGTCCAGCGCGGCCACCGTAAACCGGGGCTCCCCTTCGGGTTCCACGATGTAGGTGTCCGGCGTGCTGACCTCGCCGGCCAGGTCGGCGCCCAGCATGGACTGCTGGCCCCGCACCCGCTGCAACAGCTCGTCGGGGTCGGCGAGCGCGTCCCCGGAGAACACGCCCGCCTTCATCGAGCCGCGGGTGCGCAGGTGCCGCACCACCGCCCGGGTGTCGATGCCGGCGATCCCGACGACGTGCTGGCGGATCAGTTCGTCCTCCAGGGTGCCGGTGGCCCGCCAGTTGGACGGGCGCGGCGAGGGATCGCGCACCGCGTAGCCGGCGACCCAGATCTTGTCGCCGCGGCTCTCGGCGTCCTCGTCGTTCCAGCCGGTGTTGCCGATCTGCGGCGCGGTGGCCACCACGATCTGGCGGTGGTAACTGGGATCGGTCAGCGTCTCCTGGTAACCGGACATGCCGGTGGAAAACACGGCCTCGCCCAGTGTTTGGCCGATCTTGCCGAACGGGGTGCCGGTGAAGACGCGGCCGTCTTCGAGTACCAATAGGGCCTTACTGCTCACGCGACCTCATTCTCCTGGCCATCCCGTTCCTCCAGCCACGGGTCGTAGTCGTGGCGGTGATCCGCCCGGAAACCGGTGTCGATCTCGACGCCCGACGGCAGCCGCCAGCGGATCGCCAGAATGCCGATCCGGGCCGGCCTGACCGCCATTCCGCGCTCCATGCGGATGGCCGTGATCGAGTCCTGTGGAATCCAAATCGGGTGGGCCCGCAGGCGTTCCACCATTATGCCCCCGGCGTAGCGGGTCAGCACCGCTTTGCTGCGGTAACCGAGATCGCCCGCCGCGATCCGCTCGTTCCAGCCCGGCGCCATCATGGACCCGCAATAGTGGCCGCGGGTGGTGATGCTCGCCGCACCGACCTGGTCCGGGATCTGCGGCAGGTCGCCGATCAGCTCCGCCTGCCGCTGCGCGCGGCGCTGCCAGCTGCGCATCATCAGCTGGATCACCACCGTGATCACCACCACCAGCACGGCCGCGAAGATCAGCGACCCCGCCAGCGTGCCCGAATTCATGCCGGGCACTTCCCGTCTCGGCAGGTGACCTTGCCGCGCAGCAGGGTCGCGGTCACGGTGGCGGGCAGGGTCATCGCTTCGTAGGGCGTGTTGGCCGACCGGCTGGCCAGGTCGGGCCCGGCGACGGTCCAGGAGGCGTCGGGGTCCACCACGGTCAGGTTGGCCGGCTCCCCCACTTCCAGCGGCCGGCCGTGATCGGGCAGGCCCACGATGCGCGCGGGGTTCTCGCTCATCACCCGGGCGAGGCCACGCCAGGTCAGCAGCCCCGGGATGACCATCGTCTGCACGACGATCGACAGCGCCGTCTGCAGTCCCAGCATGCCGGGCCGCGCCGCGGAGAACTCCACGCACTTCTCGTGCTCGGCGTGCGGGGCGTGATCGGTGGCCACGCAGTCGATGACGCCGTCGGCCAGCGCCTGGCGCAGCGCAACCGCGTCGGCCGCCTCGCGCAGCGGCGGGTTGACGCGGTTACGCCCGTCGTAGCTGGACAGCCGGCTGTCGTCGAGCATCAAGTGGTGCGGGGTGACCTCGGCGGTGATCGAAATCCCTTGATCCTTAGCCCATTTCACGATCTCGACGGTGCCGGCGGTGGAGGCGTGGCAGATGTGCACCCGGGCGCCGGCGTCGCGCGCCAGCAGCGCGTCGCGGGCGACGATGGATTCCTCGGCGGCCCGTGGCCATCCGGACAGGCCCAGCCGGGCGGCGGTGGGTCCCTCGTGGGCGACGGCGCCGACGGTCAGCCGAGGCTCCTCGGCATGCTGGGCGACGAGCACGCCCAGCCCGGTGGCGTACTCGAGGGCGCGGCGCATCACCAGCGGATCGTGCACGCAGATGCCGTCGTCGGAGAACATCCGCACCTGCGCGGCCCCGGCGGCCATCATGCCCATCTCGGTGAGCTCCTTGCCGGCCAGCCCGACGGTGACCGCGCCCACCGGGTGCACGTCCACCAGGCCGACCTCCTGGCCCCGATGCCAGACGTGGTCGGTGACCACCGGGCTGTCGGCGACCGGGTTGGTGTTGGCCATCGCGAACACCGCGGTGTAGCCGCCCAAAGCCGCGGCGGCCGAACCGGTTTCGATGTCTTCGGCGTATTCGCGGCCCGGCTCACGCAGGTGGGTGTGCAGGTCGACGAACCCCGGCAGCAGCACCTGGCCCGTCGCGTCGATGACGTCGGCGCTGTCGGGGATCTTCAGGCCCGGGCCGATCTCGGCGATCTGACCGTCCTCGGCCAGGACGTCGACGCGGTCGCCTTCGCCGTACAGCCGAACCCCGCGCAGCAACACGCTCATGCGGCCCCTTCGCTTCCAGCCGACTCGGCACCCACCAGCACGTGGAACAGCACCGCCATCCGCACGTGCACACCATTGGAAACCTGTTGCAGCACGGCCGATTGCGACGAATCGGCCACCGATGACGCGATCTCCATGCCGCGCAGCATCGGCCCGGGGTGCAGCACCACGGCGTGCCCGGGCAGCATCGCCTGGCGGCGATCGGAAAGCCCGTACAGGGACGAGTATTCGCGCACCGACGGGAAGAAGCCGCCGTTCATCCGCTCGGCCTGCACGCGCAGCATCAGCACCGCGTCGGCGGCGGGCAGCTCGGCGTCGAAGTCGTTCGACACCGTCACCGGCCAGCCGTCGACGCCGACCGGCAGCAGCGTCGGCGGTGCCACCAGCACCACTTCGGCGCCCAGGGTGTGCAGCAGCATGACGTTGGAGCGGGCGACCCGGCTGTGCAGGACGTCGCCGACGATCACGACCCGCCGGCCCTCGATGCCGCCGAGCCGCTGGCGGATGGTGAGCGCGTCCAGCAGCGCCTGCGTCGGGTGCTCATGGGTGCCGTCGCCGGCGTTGATCACCGAGGGGCCGGAATCGCCGCCGGCGCATGTCCATTCGGCAAGCAGGTGCGCGGCCCCCGACGCCGGGTGCCGGATGATCAGCGCATCGGCCCCGGCGGCCCGCAGCGTCAGCGCGGTGTCGCGCAGCGACTCGCCCTTGCTCACCGACGATCCGGCGGCGCTGACGTTGATCACGTCGGCGCTCATCCACTTGCCGGCCACCTCGAAGGACACCCGGGTGCGGGTCGAGTTCTCGTAGAACATCGTCACGATGGTGCGGCCGCGCAGCGTCGGCAGCTTCTTGATCTCGCGGCCGACCAGCGCCTGGGCGAAGCGGTCGGCGTCGTCGAGGATGGCGGTGGCGTCGTCGAGGCTCAGGTCCCCGGCGGCAAGCAGGTGTCGGGTCATCGCGAGATCACCACCCCGTCGTCACCGTCGCTCTCGCGGAACAACACGTGCACGCTCTCGGTGCGTGAGGTGGGGACGTTCTTGCCCACATAGTCGGCGCGCAGCGGCAGTTCGCGGTGGCCCCGGTCGACCAGCACCGCCAGCTGCACCACCCGGGGGCGGCCGACGTCGCGCAGCGCGTCCAGGGCGGAGCGCACCGAGCGGCCGGAGTAGAGCACGTCGTCGACCAGGATCACCAAGGCGTCGTCGATGCCGCCGGCCGGGATCGAGGTGGCTTCCAGCGGCCGGGGTGGTTTTTGCATCAGGTCGTCGCGGTACAGGGTGATGTCCAGCGCGCCGTGGCCGACCTCGACGCCGCTGTATTCGCCGATGTTGCCGGCCAGGCGTTCGGCCAGGATCACGCCGCGAGTGGGGATGCCCAGCAGCACGACCCGCGGAGCGTCGGGGCCGTCGAGGGCTGTCTTTTCGATGATCTGGTGTGCGATACGGGAAATGGTGCGGCCCACGTCGGCCGCCGACATCAATTCCCGGGAATCACTGCCTGAGCGCGTGTCGCCCGCAGCACCCATACGAAACTTGACCTCCTTCTCCGCCTCACCGGACGGATCGTTAAAGGATGTCGACTGCACGGCAGCGTAGCACTTATTTCGGGGGCGGCGGCGCCGGCCGCGTGTGGCGCGCATCGCTCCCCGGTCGCGCTCGTCACACGCGTCCCACGAGTCTCTCCGGGGAGGCACACGATGTGTGCCCACCTCCCAGCGACAAGTTGCCGAGCGGCACCCGCCACGGGCGGCACCGCTACGGGCGGCACCCGCCACGGCCCGCGTCCCGGCCCGTTGTCGCTCGGAGGCGGGCAAAACACCCATCGCTTCGCCCAGTGTCGCGTGGGAGGAGAATCGGACGGTCCGTCGGCGCGCGTTGCGCCGCGTTCGCGCGCGTTGCGCCGCGTCCGTGCGCGGCGGCGCCGGTCGCGCGGCGGCGCCGGCCCGCTAACCTGACCGGGTGAATCGCTCGACCCTTGACGGCAACGCGGCCTCCGTCCGCGAGGTGTGCGACGCCGGCCTGCTCGCCGGCGCGGTGACGGTGGTATGGCAGCGCGGAGAACTGCTGCAGGTCAACGAGATCGGCTACCGCGACGTGGACGCGGGCCTGCCGATGCAGCGGGACACGCTGTTTCGCATCGCGTCGATGACCAAGCCGGTGACGGTCGCGACGATCATGAGCCTGGTCGACGAGGGCAAGCTGACGCTCAAGGATCCGGTCGTGCGCTGGGCGCCGGAGCTGGCCGGCGTGCGGGTGCTCGACGATTCGCATGGCCCGTTGGACCGCACCCACCCGGTGAACCGCGCCATCCTCATCGAGGACCTACTCACCCATACCAGCGGCCTGGCGTACGGATTCTCGGTGTCCGGCCCGATCGCCAAGGCCTACATGCGGCTGCCGTTCAACCAAGGCCCGGACGCGTGGCTGGCCGAACTGGCCAAGCTGCCGCTGGTGCACCAACCCGGCGAGCGGGTCACCTACAGCCACTCCATCGACCTGCTGGGCGTCATCGCTTCCCGCATCGACGGCAAGCCGTTCCATCAGGTTCTCGACGAACGGATCCTGGGGCCGGCGGGCATGACCGACACCGGGTTCTTCGTCACCGCCGAGGCGCGGCGGCGCGCGGCGACCATGTACCGGCTCACCAACGAGCACCAGCTGCAGCACGGGGTGATGGGCCCGCCGCACCTCACGCCGCCGTCGTTCTGCAATGCCGGCGGCGGGTTGTGGTCGAGCGCCGACGATTACCTGCGCTTCGTGCGAATGCTGCTCGGCGGCGGAACGATCGACGGGGTGCGGGTGCTCTCGGAGGAGTCCGTGCGGCTGATGCGCACCGACCGGCTGACCGACGAGCAGAAGCGGCACAACTTCCTGGGCGCGCCGTATTGGGTCGGCCGCGGCTTCGGGCTGAACCTGTCGGTGGTGACCGATCCGGCAAAAAGCACACCGCTGTTCGGACCCGGCGGCGTCGGCACGTTCAGCTGGCCCGGCGCCTACGGAACCTGGTGGCAGGCCGATCCCACCGCGGATCTGATCCTGATCTACCTCATCCAGAATCTGCCGGACCTGACCGTCGACGCGGCCACGGCCGTCGCGGGCAACACGTCGCTGGCCAAACTCCGCACGGCCCAACCGAGATTCGTCCGCAACACCTACCGCGCGCTCGGCCTCTAAAGGGCGCATCGCCATGCCCGAATACCCACCCGACCGCATCAACGGGCCGCGGCTGACCCTGCGCCTGCCCACGCTCGACGACGCCGGACCGCTGTACCAGCGGGTCGCGCGCGATCCGCAGGTCACCAAGTATCTGCTGTGGGCACCGCATCCCGACGTCGCGGCGACGCGGCGGGTGATCACCGAAAAGCTCAACGCGGCCGCCGACGAGAAGACCTGGGTGATCGAACTGCGGCACCGCGGCGAGGTCGTCGGGCTGGCCAGCTGCCGGCGCACGGCGGCGCACTCGGTCGAGATCGGCTACTGCCTGGGCCGGCGGTGGTGGGGCAAGGGCCTGATGTCGGAGGTGCTCGGCATGCTGCTCACCGCGCTCGACGCCGATCGCGACGTGTATCGGGTCTGGGCCACCTGCAGCGTCGACAACGAACGCTCGGCGCGTCTGCTCGAGCACGCCGGCTTCTTCCTGGAGGGCCGGCTGGCCCGGCACGCCGTCTACCCCACGATGGGACCCGAGCCGCAGGACAGCCTGCTCTACGCCAAGATCCTGCGCTGACTAGCCGTTCTGCAGCGAGCCGTCGTGCTCCAGCGCCCGGCGGGCGTAGGCCCGCACGTCGGCGTCGCTGTCCTTGAGCGCGATCCCGAGCGCGTCGCGGGCGGCGGGTTCGGCCGCCCAGCGCGTCAGGCTGAGGACAGCCGCCTTGCGCACGTCCAGGTGCGCGTCGCTGAGCGCTTCGGACAGCTGGGGAACCGCGAAATCCGCCGCCGCGCCGGCGAGCGCGCGCGCCGCGCCTTCGCGCACCTGCCAGGCCGGGGCCCGTAGCGCCTGCTTGACGGCGGCGTAATCGTCTTGGCCGCAACCGATCTCACCCAGCGCGGCGAGGCCGGCGGCACGGACCAACGGGTCGGTGTCGGCGACCAGCCCGCGCACCGCCCGGCTAGCTGGGGCTGCCACCGCCGCTAGCGTCGCCAGACCGGCGGCCGCGGCGATCCGGACCTCCCGGTTCTCGTCGTCGGCGGCGTCGACGACGCCCTGCACGTCGTCGACGGACACCAGCGCGCGCACCGCCTCGATGCGCACCCGATGATCGGCATCGGCGAGGGCGCGGCGGTAGTGGGCGCTGTCACCGGCGCGGCGTGCCGCCAGCACGTACAGCGCCGCCGCCCGCACCACGCGGTCGGCCGAATCCAGGTATTCCCGGGCCTTTTCGGGCTCGGGCAGCACCTCGACCAGTTCGCGGATCCCGTCGGCGCCGGTGCGACGCACGGCGGCGTCGTCGTCGCCCAGCGCCGCCAACAGCGCGGGCGCGTACCCGTCGGGGATGTGCTCGGTCAGCGTGGCCACCGCGGTGCGGCGCACGCCGGGATCGGAGTCGGCCAGGTAGCGCGCCAGGTCGGCGACCGTCGGCTCCTCGAGCGCCAGCACCTCGGCGATGCGGGGCGAGGGCGGCTCGAAAGCCGTTGTCGCCGGGGCGATTCGGGACACCGCCGTAGCGGGCGCCTGGCCGCCGATCAGCGGCGGCTCCTCCACCGGGTACACGGTCCGGTCGGTGGGCGGCAGGCCGTCCAGCTCCGGGACCGGCACGAAGTACGGCGCCACCGGCCGCTTGAGGAACACCATCTCCCCGCCGGCGTCCTTGCGAAGGTTGAGGTGGTAGCCCCACTGGGCGTCGTCGCGGCCGGGCAGATCGGCGCGGTCGTGATAGAGGCCCCACCGCGATTCGGTGCGGGTGTGCGAGGATCGGGCGGCCATCTCGGCGCAGTCCCGGATGAACGACACCTCCACCGCGCGCATCAGCTCGTGCGGGTTGCGGGCGCCCATCTCGGCGATCTCCTCGCTCATCCGCTCGAAGGTGCGGATCGCGAGCGACAGTTTGGCCGCCGTCTTGGGCGGGGCGACATAGTCGTTGACGAAGCGGCGCAGCTTGTATTCGACCTGCGGCTGCGGCGGCCCGTCGGGGTGGCGCAGCGGCCGGTAGATCAGCTCGTGCGCCTCGCGCACCTGGTCCTGCGGAAGCCGTTGCGGCGCGGCGACGTCGGCCAGGGTGGACGCGGCGTGCGTGCCGGCGAGGTCGCCGAACACGAACGCCCCGATCATGTAGTTGTGCGGGACGCAGGCCATGTCCCCGGCGGCGTACAGGCCGGGCACCGTGGTGCGGGCCTGCTCGTCGACCCACACGCCGGACGCGGAATGCCCACTGCACAAACCGATCTCGGAGATATGCATCTCGATGTCGTGGGTGCGGTAGTCGTGGCCCCGGTTGGCGTGGAATGTGCCCCGGGTGGGCCGTTCGGTGGTGTGCAGGATGTTTTCCAGCGCCGTCAGCGTCTCGTCGGACAGATGCGTCACCTTGAGATAGATGGGCCCGCGCGCGGAGTCGATCTCGCTTTTGACCTCGGCCATCATCTGCCCCGACCAGTAGTCGGAGTCCACGAACCGCTCGCCGTGCGCGTTGACCTGGTATCCGCCAAAGGGATTGGCCACGTACGCGCACGCCGGCCCGTTGTAGTCCTTGATCAGCGGGTTGACCTGGAAGCATTCGATGCCCGACAGCTCGGCGCCCGCGTGGTAGGCCATCGAGTAGCCGTCGCCAGCGTTGGTCGGGTTCTCGTACGTGCCGTACAGGTAGCCCGAGGCGGGCAGCCCGAGCCGGCCGCACGCCCCGGTCGCCAGGATGACCGCCTTGGCGCCGACGGTGACGAACTCGCCGCTGCGCGTGTTCAGCGCCGCGGCGCCCACCGCGCGGCCGCCATCCACCAGCACCCGCACCGGCATCAGCCGGTTCTCGATCCGGATCTTCTCGCGCATCGACCGTTGCCGCAGCACCCGGTACAGCGCCTTTTTCACGTCCTTGCCCTCGGGCATCGGCAGCACGTACGAGCCCGAGCGGTGCACCCGGCGCACGGCGTATTCACCGTGCTCGTTCTTCTCGAACTTCACCCCATAGCGCTCGAGACGCTGCACCATCGCGAACCCGCGGGTGGCGGTCTGATAGATGGTGCGCTGGTTGACGATTCCGTCGTTGGCGCGGGTGATCTCGGCGACGTAGTCCTCGGGTTCGGCCTTGCCGGGGATCACCGCGTTGTTGACGCCGTCCATGCCCATCGCCAGGGCGCCCGAGTGCCGCACGTGGGCCTTCTCCAGCAACAGCACCTGCGCGCCGTTCTCGGCGGCGGACAGTGCCGCCATGGTGCCGGCGGTGCCGCCGCCGATGACCAGGACGTCACAGTCGAGCCGGACCGGTGCCGCCGGGTCGGGAATCTGCATCATGGAACCTCCGCGTGGTTCAGCGCGGCGATGATCTGCGCGCGCAACTCCTGCTGTGGCCGGTCGCTGCGCGGCTCCGGCACCTCGATCGAGGCACGCACCGGCTCACCGGCGCGGCCCAGCACCACGATGCGGTCCCCCAGCGCCAGCGCCTCGTCGACGTCGTGGGTGACGAACACGATCGTGGTCGGGTGGGTGCGCCAGGTGTCGATCAGCAGCCGCTGCATGGCGGCGCGCGTCTGGGTGTCCAGCGCGCCGAACGGCTCGTCCATCATGACCGCCCGGGGCGCCCCGGCCAGGCCCCGCGCGAGCTGGACGCGCTGGCGCATCCCGCCGGACAGGCTCTTGGGCAAATAGTTGCCGAATCCGGTGAGCCCGAGTTCGTCGATCCAGCGTTCGGCGGCGGCGCGCCGGCCGGCCCGGGGTGCGCCGCGCAGGCGCAGCGCCAATTCGATGTTGGACCGCACGGTGCGCCAGGGCAGTAATGCGTTGTCCTGGAACACCATTCCCCGGTCGCCCGAGGTGGTTTCGACGGGGTCGCCGTCGGCCAGCACGCGGCCGCCGTCGGGTAAGAGCAGGCCGGCCAGGGCGCGCAGCACGGTCGACTTGCCGCAGCCCGACGGCCCGGTCAGCACCAGGATCTCGCCCGGCCGCACCACCAGGCTCAGGTCGTCGATCACCGCAGGACCGTTGTAGGACAAGCGAACCCGGTCCAGCTCGAGGCCCATCCCGGTCTTGGTCGCGGTCATCGTGCGCCCTCCTGGGCGCGCGGCAGCCAGCGGGTCACGCGGCGGCCCACCAACTCGACGGCCGCCGACGTCACGAATCCCAGCACCCCGATGGTGATGATGCCGACGAACACCCGCGGGTAGGCCAGCACGGTGTAGTCCTGCCAGGTGCGGTAGCCGACGCCCAGGCGCCCGGAGATCATCTCGGCGGAGATCACGCAGATCCAGGCCACGCCCATGCCGACGGACAACCCGCCGAACACACCCGGCAGGATGCCGGGCAGCACCACCTGGGTGAGCACCTGCCAGCGGCCGCCGCCGAGCGTGCGCACCGAGTCCTCCCACAGGGTGGGCAGCGCGCGCACCGCGTGCCGGGTGGAGACCATGATCGGGAAGTAGGCCGCCAGGAACGTGATGAACACGATGCCGGCCTCGTCGGTCGGGAACAGCAGGATGGCCACCGGCACCATGGCGATCGCCGGGATGGGCCGGGCCAGCTCCACCAGCGGCCCGAACACGTCGGCGAACAACCGCGAGCGGCCCAGCAGCACACCGGTCGCGACGCCGACGACGGCGGCCAGCCCGAACCCGGTCAGGATGCGGATCAGCGACTGCGCCAGGTCGAGCCAGTACTCGCCGGTGCCGAGCCGGCGGTGCAGCGCGTTGACGATCTCGGTGACGGTGGGCAGCGTGTCGAATCGCAGCAACAGCCGCACCTTGTCCGCGGTGAGCAATTGCCACACCCCGATCGCGGCGGCCACCGACGCCAGCCGCAGCAGCCGAGACTGCCACCGTGCCGCGATCCGCCGCGGCCGCGCCACCGCGGGCGTCGAGACGACGCCGAGGACTTGATCGGCCACCACGTGGGCAGTCATACCGAACCTCCCAGTGCCTCTTGGTAATCCATGGCGACACCGCGCGGGTGACCGGCGAGGTACCGGTTCGCCCCGGCCGGGGTGCCGAACGGCAGGTAGTTCTGCCCGTCTTTGACCCAGAACGCCTTGTCGGCGAACCAGCGGGTGCCGAGCTCGGCGTCGGGAACGTAGGCGGCGCGGACCTTGGCTCCGTGGCTGACCGCGTCCCGCACGGCCTGCAGCAGCGCGGTCGGGGTCGCGACCGTCTGCGTGGCGTCGGCCCCGTCCAGCCACAGCTCGCTGGCCAGCGCGGGGTCGCCGCGCAGCGCCGACGGGTTGGCGGTGCGCGCCCGCGACGCCGCATAGTCGAGGCCGCGGGCGGTGAACACCGCGCGCAGCGGTTCGTCCACGACGAACTTCGCCACATCGAGATCGGCGAAGTCACCGATCGACTTCAGGTACGGCACATCGCTTTTCAGCGCCTCGACCAGCGAGGGCTTCAGCGTGGTGTCGAACGACGTGCCCCCGGGACCGTTGTAGAGGTAGACGACCTCCTGGGGCAGCCCGCTTTCCTTGGCCACGATGCGGGCGGCCTGCAGCGGCTTGTCGTTGAGGAAATCGGTGGCGTCCAACTGCGCCTGCAGGAAGGCGCCCAGCACCTCCGGGTGCGCCGACGCGTAGGAGCGGCGCACCACCACACCGTGCAGGGTGGGCAGGTTCAGCTCGGCCCCGTCGTAGAGCAGCTTGGCCTTGCCCTGATAGACCAGCAGCCCCGGCCAGGCGACGAATTGCGAAAGCGCCTGTACCTGACCGGATTCCAGCGCCGATGCCCCGACCTGCGGTTGCTGGTTGAGCACCTCGACGCCGGTGACGCCGGCCCTGCCCAGCGCGCGCACCAGGGTGCCGTGGCCGGCCGACCCGACGCTGGCGGAGACCTTGGTGCCGGCGAGGTCGGCCAGGCCCTTGGCGCGCGAATCCGGGGTCACCACCACCATGTTGAGGGCGCCCTTGGGGTTGTAGCCGGTGATGGAGACGATCTCGGTGCGGGCCAGCGGGTTGGCCTGCGTCTTGGAGCCGTTGATCAGCATCGGATAGTCGCCCATCGAGCCGATGTCGATCTTCTCGGCGAGCATCTGCGCGGTGATCGGGGCGCCGGTGTCGTAATCCTGCCACCGCACCGCGTATTTGGTGCCGGTGCGGGTGGTGATGTCGGCAAGGCGGTGTTCGAGGTAGCCCTGTGCGCGCAGCAGCGTGCCCGCGGTGACGGTGTTGATGGTCTTGGACTGGTATCCCACCACCACGTTGACCACGCCGGATGACTGCGACAGGGATTCCAGCGAGCACCCGGAGGTGAACGCGGCGATCGCGATCATCACCGACGCCGGCCAGACGGCGTGTCGTCTCATCGAAGAATCCTGGGGATAAACGCTTTTCAGCGAAGGAGATAGGGCATGTTGACGGTGACGGCGCCGGTCGGACAGCGGGCCGCGCAGGGGCCGCAGTACCAGCATTCGTCGACATGCATGAAGGCCTTGCCGGTGTCGGGGTTGATGGCCAGCGCGTCGAGCGGGCAGACCTCCACGCACAGCGTGCAGCCGTCGATGCACAGCGACTCGTCGATCGTCACCGGCACGTCCGCGCGCGTGTTGTTGATCAGCGTCATGGGTTGCTCCTCGTTTCGGCTCGGACAAGATTGCCGCGCATGGTGATTCGGTCGCCGCGCATCCGGATGTACTCGAGGTCGACGGGGGTGCCGTCGGCGAGGCTGGTGAGGCGCTCCAGCATCAGCAGCGCCGCGCCGTCGGGCACCTGCAGCGTGGCCGCCGAGTGCGCGTCGGCGGGGATGGCCTCGAGCGCCAGCGCCGCCGAGCCCAGCCGCTGCCCGCTGACCTCCTCGATGAGCGCGAACAGGTCGTCGGTTTCCAGGGGATGGTTCAGGACCTGCCTGCCGATGTCCGGGGCGAGGTAGGTGAGGTCCAGGCTGAGCGGCAGGTCCCCGAGGTAGCGCAGCCGCTCGACGAACACCGCCCGCTCCCCCGGTTTCAGCCGCAACCGGCGGGCCACCGACGGCGGCGCGGTGACCGGCATGGCCGCCCGCACCTCGTTGCGCACCTCGCCGAGATCCTTGAACGTTTCCTTCAGGCCCAGCAGCGCGTCGAGCCCGTGGTCGTACTTGCGCTGCGCGACGTGGGTGCCGACCCTGGGCCCGCGGTCGATCAGCCCCTCGTGCTTGAGGACGGTCAGCGCTTCGCGAACGGTGTTGCGCGAGACCGAGAACTCGGCGGCCAGATCGAGTTCGGCCGGCAGGCCGTCCGGGTAGGCGTCGGCGTGGATCTGCTGGCGCAACACGTCGGCGACCCGGCGGGCGCGGCTGGCCCGCGAGCCTTGAACATCCCCGACGGGTACTGGTTGCGCCACGCCGCCACGCTAACGCAGCTCAGGGGCCCTTTCCGGGCCGCCGGGCAGCGTCGGCGACGGCGCCCAGCCGCATTGCGCCGGGTCCCGTTCGCGCCCGACCAGCGGAAACCTCGGACCGACGCGCCATTGCGCCACCTGCGGCGATCCGCCGGTGTTGCGATCTGGATGAGCAGAACCCGACGCGCGCGTCAGGTGTTGTCGGCGACCGACGGCACCGCCGGCGCGCCGTTGCGCGCCCCGTTCATGCCGGAGGCGACGGAGGCGTCTGCGGGCAGCTCGAACGCCGCGGTCACCGAGCCCACCGCGGCCGCCGCGGCGTTGCGTTGCGCTTCCATGCGCGCCAGCGCCGTCTCGGTGAAGACCGACAGCCCCAAATCGGGGTTGTAGCCGTGGATTTCCTTGACGTCGAGCTGGGCCAGGAAGTAGACGATCTCCTTGGAGACCACCTGGCCGGGCACCAGCACCGGGAAGCCCGGCGGGTAGGGCACCACGAACGTCGTCGACACCAGCGTCTTGCCCTCGGCCAGCCGCCGGCCCGCCATGCCGATCAGCACGTGCTCGCGATCGGCCTCTTCGTATCCGGCGTAGAACGCCGACCGCATGTCACCGAAGTTGCATTCGTCGACGGGCCGGAACGCGACGTCGAACTCGCTGAAGTCGGGCAGGTGCGGCAGGTCCTCGGTGATCTCCTCGACGTGGCGCTGCTGCAGCGCCCGGTCCGCCACGCTCGCCGCCTTTTCGGTGCGGTCGAAATCGATTGCCACCCTCCGCAACACGTCGAGCAGGTAGTGCACGCTCGACCAGGTGACGCCGATCGTGAAGATCAACAACACGCTGTTGATCGACGTCTTGTTGATCTGGATGCCGAACCGCTCCATCAGGATCTTCTCGCGGAAGTCGTAACCGTTCATCCCGGTCGCGCCGACGAACAGGGTTACGCGCGTCGCGTCCAGCACGAACTGGTCGGAGCGCCACGCCTCGTTCCATTCGGCCAGCGCGCCCTGCCTGACCTCGCGGTACGAACTGACCGACGACTCCCGGAATTCCTCGGGCACCAAATCGGATTCGTCGAGGATGCGGAACCACTTGCTGATCAGCCGGTCCTTGCGGACCCGGTGCCGGAAGACCAGCGCCATGTCGTAGACCTGCCGGACGAGTTGGAAACCCTCGATGTCGACCTGGCGGCGGGCCAGGTCCAGCGACGCGAGCAGCTGCTGGTTCGGTGAGGTCGACGTGTGGGTCAAAAACGCCTCCCCGAACGCGTCGCGGGTGAGTGCGTTGAAATCCTGGTCACGGACGTGGATCATCGACGCCTGCCGCAGCGCCGACAGCGATTTGTGCGTGGAGTGCGTCGCGTAGACGCGGACCCGCGCGCTCGCCGGATCGGGCATCAGCTCACGCTCGATCCACTCCGACCGGTCGACCCCGTCCATCGACGCGGCCCATTTCCGGTATTCCTCAACGTATTCCGGCGATGCCAGCATGTGCTCGAGGTGTTCGGCGGCCACCATCGCGGTCCGCTGCCGCGCCCACGGCACCGCCGTCGCGAAGGCGTACCACGCCTCGTCCCACAGAAAGCAGATGTCCGGCTTGATCGCCAGCACCTCCTGCATGACCTGCAGCGGGTTGTAGACGACGCCGTCGAACGTGCAGTTGGTCAGCAGCAGCATCCGCACGCGGTCCAGTTGTCCCGCCGCCTCCAGGTCCAGCAGCGTCTGCTTGATGGTGCGCAGCGACACCGCCCCGTAGATCGCGAACTGCGGCAACGGATAGGCGTCCAGGTAGAGCGGGTAGGCGCCGGCCAGCACCAGCCCGTAGTGGTGCGACTTGTGGCAGTTGCGGTCGATCAGCACGATGTCGCCGGGCCGGGTCAGCGACTGCACGACGATCTTGTTGGCGGTCGACGTCCCGTTGGTGACGAAGTAGGTGTGGTCGGCGTTCCACGTTTTCGCGGCCTTGTCCATCGCCTTCTTGATGTTGCCGTGCGGGTCGAGCAGCGAGTCCAGACCGCCGGAGGTGGTGGAGGTTTCGGCCATGAAGATGTTGCGGCCGTAGAACTCCCCCATGTCCTGCAGAGACCTGGAGTTGAAGATGCTGGCGCCGCGCGCGACGGGCAGCGCGTGGAACTGGCCGACCGGCGCCGCCGCATACGCCCGCAGCGCGTCGAAAAACGGTGTGGCATAACGGTTCCGCAGCCCGGCGAGCACTGTGCTGTGCAGATCGGTGACGTCGTTGAGCCGGTAGAACGTCCGGTCGTAGACGTCGGGCTCGCTGTCGTCGCCCGCCGCGATCGACTCGTCGGTGAGCAGGTACAGGTCGATGTGGGGCCGCAGCTCCCTGATCCATTCGCCGCACTCGACCCAGTCGTTGGCGCGGTCGGGGATGACGCCGTCCGCGTCCTCGTTGGGCCCGAGCAGCGTGTTCATCAGCGGCAGCCGGTCACGCGAGCGCAGCGGCAGGTCGTCGCGGATGATCGCGGCCTGGATCTCCCCGTTCAAAGCGACGGCGGTGATCGCGTCCTCGACGCTGGGGACGACCAGGATCTCGAACTGCACATCGTCGGACGGGCAACGCAGCGCCCGCAGGCATTCGGCCAGGCTGTCCGGCGCCGTGCTGGGGGCGTCGTCGGCGAGCAACACGGTG
The DNA here is from genome assembly GCF_000276825.1 of Mycobacterium paraintracellulare. NCBI lineage: Bacteria > Bacillati > Actinomycetota > Actinomycetes > Mycobacteriales > Mycobacteriaceae > Mycobacterium > Mycobacterium paraintracellulare. The sequence continues at coordinate 3,623,775 of NC_016948.1, forward strand.
TAGAAGTGCTGCTGTTTGGCCTGCGCCACCAGCTCCTGGTCATCCAGCGGCGCCGAGGTGTCGAAAAGGCCTGCGCGGTCGCCGTATTCGCTCAGCAGCCGCACGGCCAGGGAGACCTCTTCGGTGAGCCGCACCGTGGACAGGCTCTCCAGGTGCGCGCGGAAGACCGCCAGGTTTTCCGCGCCCGGGTACAGCCAGTAGCGCTCGTAGGCGGCGATCCGGTCCATCAAACGCTTCACCCGGGCCACGTCGTGGGTTTTGTCCAAGCCGGCCAGATCCACCTCGGCGAGGTGGCGGCACGCGTCGTCGAGCAGGTTCCAGGTGTCGACCCGGGCGTAGGACGGGTTGGCCACCGCCGCCAGCGCGGAGACTCGAAGTCGTCGCGGCTGGGTGCTGTATCGGATCATGACCTCACCTGTTCTTCTCGGATCGCCGCCGCTGCAGTCCAACTCGTATTGTCAACCCGCCGCGCCCCGACCGTGGCCGTTTCACCTGAGCTTGATCAGCGATCCGGCTCGTCACCTTCGATCATCCGCCGGTTTGCCCGGGCGTCCGCCCACCGCAGCACGGGCAGCTCCCGGCTACGGGCCGGCAGGTCGGTGACGTCGCTGAGCGCTCGCACCACGCCCTGCGTCAGGCCCATGATCGCGGCCATCACCGGCAGCAGCGCCTGCAGCGGCCGGGCCGCCGAACGCACCGTGCTGATGCGGCGGGCGACGGCCACCCGTTCAACGCAGTGATACAGCCAGGCGCCCACCCCCAGCGCGAAGATCGAGAGCACCGAGGCGACGATGGTCCACCCGTAGGCGGCGCACACCACGGCACCCACCACCACCGCCGCGGCCAGCACGGCCGCAACGACCAGGCGCAGCTCCAACCGGGTCATGGCTGCGGTCCGTGGTCCTCCGCTGTGCCGGGGGCGTCGGAACCCGCCGCGCCGCGAACGGCCTGGGCGGCCGCCCTGATCTGCGGGGTGACCAGCATGACGTGGCCGAGGACCCCGTTGACGAAGCCCGGCGAGTCGTCGGTGGACAGCTCCTTGGCCAGCTGGACGGCCTCGTCGACGGCGACCGGCTCCGGCACGTCGTCGGCGTAGAGGAGCTCCCACACCGCGACCCGCAGGATGGCGCGGTCCACGGCGGGCAGCCGGTCCAGCGTCCAGCCCTGCAGATGCGAGCTGATCAGGTCGTCGACGTGTGCGGCGTGTTCGCCGACGCCCCGCGCCACCGCCGCCGTATACGGCTGCAGGGGCGCGATTTCGGGGTTCGCCTCGGCGAGCCCGGTGCGGACGTCGACCACCTCCGCGGGGCTCAATCCGCGCGCCTCGGCTTCGAACAACAGGTCGACGGCGCGCTTGCGAGCCTGATGTCGCCCTTTAACGGGCCGGCTCACGCGTTGACACGTCCCAGGTAGCTGCCGTCGCGGGTGTCCACCTTCAGCTTGTCCCCGGTGTTGATGAACAGCGGCACCTGAATCTCGGCCCCGGTTTCCACGGTGGCGGGTTTGGTGCCGGCGCTGGACCGGTCGCCCTGCAGGCCGGGCTCGGTGTGGGTGACCTCCATCTCGACCGACACCGGCAGCTCGATGTAGAGCGGCGCCCCGTTGTGGAACGCCACCTGCACCGGCAGACCCTCGAGCAGGAACCGGGCGGCGTCGCCGACCAGCGACTCCGGCAGCGGATGCTGCTCGTAGTCCTGGCTGTCCATGAACACGAAGTCCGAGCCGTCGCGGTACAGGTAGGTGGTGTCGCGCCGGTCCACGGTCGCGGTTTCCACCTTCACCCCGGCGTTGTACGTCTTGTCGACGACCTTGCCTGACAGCACATTCTTCAGCTTGGTGCGCACGAACGCCGGGCCCTTGCCGGGTTTGACGTGCTGGAACTCGACGATCTGCCACAGCTGGCCGTCGATCACCAGCACCAGTCCATTCTTGAAATCGGCAGTGCTTGCCACGGTTCGGTACGTCTCCTCGGGGATGGACAGTCGTCTAGGGAACTGTCTGTGACTTGTCGGCCAGTTTAGAGTGCTCGCCGGCGCGGGCCCGCGGCCCGGGGTCGGGGCGCTGACGGGTGGAACGTGTCAGCGGTGGGCGTGTTGTCCGTCGACCCGGGATGGTTCCTCGTGCGACGCCAACGGCTTGATCATCGTCAACAGCGGGACGCGCAGCGTCACCCCGCTGGCGAACGGCAGCCGCACGGCGAAATAGACGATGTCCATCTCCAGCCGTGTCTCGCGTAGGGGCTGGGCGTACATGTCCCACCGGAAATCCCGCAGGCGCGCCAGCCCCCGTGCCACCCCGTTCACGCCCCCGACCTTACTCGGGCGCGCAACCCCCCCGAGCTAGGAGAGAACGGCCAGCTCCTTGGGGAATTTGGTCAGCAGTTCCGGGGCCTGCGCGCGGCCCTCTTCCGGCACCACCAGGGTGTCCTCGATGCGGACGCCCCCGCGGCCGGGCAGGTAGACGCCGGGTTCCACGGTCACCACGGACTCGCCCAGCAAGGTGCCGGTGGACGTGGCGCCGATGCCCGGCGCCTCGTGGATCTCCAGACCCACGCCATGGCCCAGGCTGTGGCTGAACTGCTCGCCGTAGCCGGCGTCGGCGATCACCTGGCGGGCCGCGGCGTCCACCCCGCGCAGGTCGGCGCCGGCGCGCAGCGCCTCCCGGCCGGCCCGCTGGGAGTCGGCGACCAATTGGTAGATCTCCAGCTGCCAGTCGGCGGCCTTGCCAAGCACGAACGTGCGGGTCATGTCGGAGTGGTAGCCGCCGACCAGCGCGCCGAAGTCGATCTTGACGAAATCACCGGCCGCCAGCGCGGCGTCGGTGGGGCGATGATGCGGGATCGCCGAGTTCGGCCCCGCGGCCACGATGGTCTCGAACGAGATCGCGTCGGCGCCGTGGTCGAGCATCAGGGCCTCGAGCTCCCTGCTGACCTCGCGTTCGGTGCGGCCGGGCCGCAGCCCGCCGCGCGCCACCAGGTCGGTGAGCGCGGCGTCGGCCGCCTCGCAGGCCAGGCGCAGCAGGGCGACCTCACCGGCGTCCTTGACCTCGCGCAACGCCTCGACGGTTCCGGCGGCCTTCACCAGTTCGGTGGGCGCCTTCCGGTCGTTCAGCTCGCCGGTCAGGGCGTCGAATCCGTCGACGGTCACCACGTTGCTTTCGAAACCCAGCTTTCGCGCGCCCGCCGCGGCGGCCTGCCCGACCAGGTAGCGCCCCAGCACGCGCTCGATGGCGACCTCCAAGTCCGGCGCCTGCTCGGCGGCCTGGGTGCGGTACCGGCCGTCGGTCGCCAGCAGGGGGCTTCGATCGTCGGCGAACACCAGCAACGCGCCGTTGGACCCGGTGAATCCGGAGAGATAACGGACGTTGACCAGGTCCGTGACCAGCAGCGCATCCAATCCGCTGGTCTGCAGCCGTGCTCTGAGCCTGTCTCGACGCTGTGAATGTGTCACGGGTCTTGACGGTACTCGCTACGCTTTTGGGCCATGAGTAACTGGATGCTGCGCGGATTGGTGTACGCCGCGGCGATGGTCGTCGTTCGATTGTTCCAAGGTGCGCTGATCAACGCGTGGCAGACCCAGGCGGGTTTGTTCAGCGTGGTGCTGCTGCTGCTGTTCGTCATCGGGGTCGCCGTGTGGGGGGTTCTGGACGGCCGGGCCGACGCCATCGCCAACCCCGATCCGGACCGCCGCGGCGACCTGGCGATGACCTGGCTGCTGGCCGGCCTGGTCGCGGGCCTGCTCAGTGGCGCCGTCTCCTGGCTGATCGCGCTGGTGTACACCGGCCTGTACACCGGTGGGCTGATCAACGAGGTGACGACGTTCGCGGCGTTCACCGCGCTGTGCGTCTTCCTGCCCGGCATCATCGGCGTGACCATCGGCCGCTGGCGGGTGGACCGCAATCCCCCGCCGCGCCGCCCCGGCACTGACGAGGAACGCGCCGACACCGACGTGTTCTCCGCGGTGCGCGCCGACGACGCGCCCACCGGTGAGATTCCCGCGGCCGGCGCCCAGACCGAAGAGCGGACCTCCGCTGTCGCCACCGCCGAGCGCGAGGGGCCCACGGAGACGATGCCCACGGAGGAATCCCCCACCGAGACGATCGCCAAGACCGAGGACGACCCGAAGACCGAGGTCATCCCGTCGGCCCGCGAGGAGCCGAAAAAGGACTAGCCGGCGGCGGCCAGGTAACGCAGGGCGAGCAGATAGCCCTGCACGCCCAGCCCCACGATCACTCCGGTCGCGACCGGGCTGAGGTAGGAGTGCCGCCGAAACTCTTCGCGCGCATGCACATTCGAGATGTGCACCTCGATCAGCGGCGCGCTCAATTCCGCGCACGCGTCGCGCAGCGCCACCGAGGTGTGGGTGAGCCCGCCGGCGTTGAGGATCACCGGTTCGCTCGCGTCGGCCGCCGCGTGGATCCAGTCCAGTAGCTGCGCCTCGTTGTCGCTTTGTCGCACAACGGCTTTGAGGCCGAGCCCGGCGGCTTCGCGCTCAATCAGCGCCGCCAGCTGCTCGTGCGTGGTGTCGCCGTACACGTCGGGCTCGCGCCGGCCGAGCCGGCCGAGGTTGGGACCGTTGATCACGTTCACCGTGGTGGTCATGATTGCGCCTCCGCGAGTCCGGCGTACGCCGCCGCCAACAGCGACGGGTCGGGCCCGGCCAGCCGGCCGGGCTTCGCCAGCCCGTCGAGGACGACGAACCGCAGCACACCGGCGCGCGACTTCTTGTCCCCCGCCATGTATTCCAGCAACTGAGGCAACGCGTCGGCGTCGTAGCTGACCGGCAGGCCGAGCGCGGACAGGATGGTGCGGTGGCGCTGCGTGGTGGCGTCGTCGAGGCGCCCGGCGAGGCGGGCCAGTTCCGCGGCGAAGACCAGCCCCACCGATACCGCCGCGCCGTGCCGCCACTCGTAGCGCTCCCGGCGTTCGATCGCGTGCCCCAATGTGTGCCCGTAGTTGAGGATCTCGCGCAGCTCGGACTCCTTCTCGTCGGCGGCGACGACCTCCGCCTTGACCGCGATCGCGCGGCGGATCAGCTCCGCGAGCACCTCACCGGAAGGGTCCACGGCGGCTTTCGGGTCGGCCTCGATGAGGTCGAGGATCACCGGATCGGCGATGAAGCCCGCCTTGACGATTTCGGCCATCCCGGCGACGAGTTCGTTGTGCGGCAACGTTTGCAGCGTCGCCAGATCGACGAGGACCGCGCGCGGCTGGTGGAACGACCCGACCAGGTTCTTCCCCGCGTCGGTGTTGATGCCGGTCTTGCCGCCGACGGCCGCGTCGACCATGCCCAGCAGCGTCGTGGGCACGTGCACGATGTCGACGCCGCGCAACCAGGTGGCCGCCGCGAAACCGGCGACGTCGGTGGCCGCGCCGCCCCCGAGGCTGACCAACGCGTCCTTGCGCCCGATCCCGATGCGGCCCAACACTTCCCACAAAAAGCCCACGACCGGCAGATCCTTGCCGTCCTCGGCGTCCGGGATCTCGATGCGGTGGGCGTCAACGCCCTTGTCCGCCAACCGGCTTCGGATCAGCTCGGCGGTCTCGGCCAGGACCGGTTGGTGCACGATGGCCACCTTGTGCCGGTCGCCGAGCAGCTCCTCGAGCTCCGTCAGCAGGCCGGTGCCGATGATCACCGGGTACGGCGGGTCGACGGCCACCTCGATGGTGACCGGGTCATCATGTGCCCTCACGTGGCCGCCCCCGCCGGTGCCTGCAACCGCGAGACGATGTAGCGGACCACCGCGCCGGGGTTGCGGCGGTTGGTGTCGACGCGGATGGTCGCCGCCCGGCGATACAGCGGACTGCGTTCGGCCATCAGCGCGCGGTATTTGTCGGCGCGGTCGGGCCCGGCCAGCAGCGGGCGCACCGTGTTGCCGCCGGTGCGCCGGACGCCTTCGGTGGCGCTGATCTCCAGGTAGACGACGGTGTGGCCGGCGAGCGCCTCGCGGACGCCGGGGCTGGTGACGGCGCCGCCGCCCAACGACAGCACGCCGTCGTGGTCGGCCAGCGCGGCGCGGACCACGTCCTCTTCGATGCGCCGGAATTCCCGTTCGCCGTCGGTGGCGAAGATCTCGTCGATGCGCCGCCCGGTCCGCTGCTCGATCGCCGCGTCGGTGTCGAGGAAGCCGACGTCGAGCGCCTTGGCGAGCCGGCGCCCGATGGTGGACTTGCCCGACCCCGGCAACCCGATCAGGACCGCTTTGGGCGCCATCACGCCGTGCCCCGGGCGGCCGGCGATTCCCGCTCGGCGACCGCCCTGCGATAGGCCTCGACGTTGCGGCGGGTTTCGGCCAGCGAATCGCCGCCGAATTTCTGCAGCGCGGCGCGGGCCAGCACCAGCGCAACCATGGCCTCGACCACCACGCCGGCGGCGGGCACCGCGCACACGTCCGAGCGCTGGTGGATCGCGACGGCTTCGTCGCCGGTCGCCATGTCGACGGTGGCCAGCGCGCGCGGGACGGTGGAAATCGGCTTCATCGCCGCGCGCACGCGCAGCGGCTGGCCGTTGGTCATGCCGCCTTCGAGCCCGCCGGCGCGGTTGGTCGAGCGGACCACGCCGTCGGGGCCCGGGTACATCTCGTCGTGGGCACGGCTGCCGCGGCGGCGCGCGGTCTCGAATCCGTCGCCGATCTCGACGCCCTTGATCGCCTGGATGCCCATGACGGCGGCGGCGAGCTGGCTGTCGAGCCGGTTGTCGCCGCTGGTGAACGAGCCCAGCCCGACGGGCAGGCCCAGGGCGACCACCTCGACCACACCGCCGAGGGTGTCGCCGTCCTTCTTGGCCGCTTCGATCTCGGCGATCATCGCCTTTTCGGCCGCCTCGTCGTACGCGCGGACCGGGCTGGCGTCGATCGCGGCCAGGTCCCCCGGGCCCGGCGGCGGGCCCTCGTAGGGCGCCGACGGGCCGATCGCGATCACGTGCGAGAGCACCTCGACGCCCAGCGCCTGGCGCAGGAACGACCGGGCGACGGTCGCCGCGGCGACGCGGGCCGCGGTCTCCCGGGCGCTGGCCCGCTCCAGGACCGGCCGGGCGTCGTCGAAGCCGTACTTGAGCATGCCCGCGTAGTCGGCGTGGCCGGGCCGCGGCCGGGTCAGCGGGGCGTTGCGCGCGCTGTCGGCCAGCTCGCCGGGGTCGACCGGGTCGGGAGCCATCACGGTCTCCCACTTCGGCCATTCGGTATTGCCGATCTCGACGGCGATGGGCCCGCCCAGGGTGACGCCGTGGCGCACCCCGGACAGCACGCTCACCGCGTCCCGCTCGAACGCCATCCGGGCGCCGCGGCCGTAACCGAGCCGGCGGCGGGCCAACTGCTCCGAAATGTCCAGGGAGGTGACCTCCACGCCGGCGACCATGCCTTCGAGCACGGCCACCAGCGCACGGCCATGCGACTCCCCGGCGGTGATCCAACGCAACACGCGTCCCATCTTCCCATGGCGGCTTCCGAAAGCCGATTCGCGCAGCCCGCGGCTGCGGGGAACCGATGCGGGGACTTTCATCCTCCCTGATTCCAGGGGTGACCACGCGATTCGGTCGGCGGCCGGGCCGGGCCGCCGCGGTCGTGTGCCAGCATCTTGTCTGGTGGGTCAATTTCTCTGGTACATACCGAATACCGTCGAGCCCGGCCATCGCGGCGACGACACCGTCGACGGCTGGGGAAGCCTCGACTATTCCGTCGAACTGGCGCAGCGCGCCGAGCAACACGGCTGGGACGGCGCGCTGATCGGCACCGGCTGGGGACGTCCGGACACCTTCACGGTCGCGACCGCAATCGCCGCGCGCACCAACCGCTTCGCGCCGCTGGTGGCGGTCCGTCCCGGGTACTGGCATCCGGCGCATTTCGCCAGCGCGGCGGCCACCCTCGACCGGCTCAACGACGGCCGGCTGCTGGTCAACATCGTCAGCGGCGCCGACGATCCGGCCGCCTACGGCGACGCCGAGGTCGACAAGTCACGCCGCTACGACCGCACGCGGGAATTCATCCGGTTGCTGCGCCGGTTGTGGCGCGAGGACGACGTCACCCACCGCGGCGAGTTCTACACCGTCGAACACTCGAGCCTGCAGCCCCGCCCGCTCGGCGCGGCCGAGGGCCGGCACCCGACGCTGTACTTCGGTGGGGCATCGGCGGCCGCCGAGCAGGTCGCCGCGACCGACGCCGACGTCCAACTGTTCTGGGGGGAGCCCCTGGACGGGATCGCCGAACGCATCGACCGGCTGAAGTCGTTGTCCGCCAAGCTCGGTCGCGAGCACGCGCCGCTGGAGTTCGGCCTGCGGGTCACCACGCTGGTGCGCGACACCTCCGAGCAGGCCTGGCGCGACGCCGAGGCCAAGGTCGCCACCCTGGCCGGAACGCCCACCATGCAGCTGCTGCACGACCCGAAGGGATCCGCGGGCCAGCGGCGGCTGTCCGACCTCGCCGCGCGCGGCGAGGTGCTCGATTCCTGTCTGTATACGACGCCGAGCAAGTACGGCGGCGAAGGCGCCGGGACGACGTGGCTGGTCGGGTCGGCCGCCGAAGTCGCCGCCGCGCTGCGCAAATACGCCGACCTGGGGGTCAGCCATTTCGTGCTGTCGGACACCCCGTACAAGTCGGAGACGGTCCGGCTCGGCGACGAGCTGTTGCCGCTGCTGCGCCCCGCCGTCGTCGGCAACTGAAGGCGTCAGAGCAGCGACAGGCCGATGCCCGCCGCGCTGGCCAAGCACATCGACGGCCCGTGCGGCACCGTGCGGCCGCCCCGAGCGCCGCCGCGAATCCGGGCGACCATCCCGACCAGCACGGTCAGCAGCGGCGCACCGAACGCCGCCAGGAACCACACGCCGGCGCCACAACAACCGGTCAGCGCGCCCACGCCGATGGCCAGCTTGACGTCGCCGGCCCCCATCCCGCCCGGCGCCACCCAGTGGACCAGCAGATAGATCGCGGTCAACGCCGCGGCTCCGGCCAGCGCCGACCACCCGCGCCCGGCCACCCCGGCCACCGCCAGGATCGCCGCGGCGCCGGTCAGGGTCAGCGCGTTGGGCAAGCGCCGTTGGTGGATGTCGTAGCAGCTCAACGCCGCCAACCAGGCCAGCACCAGGCACCCCGCCGCAATCCGCATGCGCGGCAGGCTAATCCGATGCCTCCAGGGCGCAAGCCATGGCCTCGCGGGGCGCCGGCAGCCCGGTGAACTGTTCGACCTGCGCGAAGGCCTGGTGCAACAGCATCTGCACGCCGCTGATCACCCGGCCCCCCGCGGCGCTCACCGCGGCGGCCAGCGGCGTCGGCCACGGGTCGTAGACGGCGTCGAGCAGCACACCGATGCCGGCGAACGTGCCGGCATAGCGGGCGGCCACGTCCGCGGGAATGGTGCTGACCAGCACGTCGGCGGAAGCGACCTCGTCGGCCAGCCCGCCGCCGTCGAGGTCGCAGAACCGCGTCGCGACGCCCATCGCGTGTCCCAGCTCCACCAGCCGGGCCGCCTTGCCGGGATTGCGGGCCACGACGGTGATGCCGCCGACGCCCAGTTGCGCCAGGCCGGCGACGGCCGCCGGCGCGGTGCCGCCCGATCCACAGACCAGCGCCCATCCAGAGGCCGTCGACCCGAGCGCGCCCGCCACCCCGTCGATGTCGGTGTTGTCGGCCCGCCAGCCCGCCGGGGTGCGCACCAGGGTGTTGGCCGACCCCACCCGCTCGGCACGCTCGGTGCGCTCGTCGGCGAACGCCAGGGCGGCGAACTTGCCCGGCATGGTCACCGACACCCCGACCCATTCGGGGCCGAGCCCGCCGACCACCCCGGGCAGCTGGTCGGCGTCGCATTCGATGCGGTCGTAGGTCCAGCCGGTCAGGCCCAGCGCGCGGTAGGCCGCCAGGTGCAGCTGCGGGGATTTCGAGTGGGCGATGGGTTTGCCGAGCACCGCCGCCTTCCGGGGTGCGCCGCTGGCTTGACCGAGCGGCGACCCGCTGCGCCCGGCTTCGCCGCGCTTGCGATCGCCGTCAGCGGGCGGAATCGAGGACACCGTTGTGCTTAGCCAGCTCGATGTTGGCCAGGTGCTGCTGATAATCCTTGGTGAACAGCGTCGTCCCCTGACCGTCGATGGTGACGAAGTACAACCAGTCGCCGGGTTCGGGGTGCTCGGCGGCGTTGAGCGCGTCGACACCGGGCGAACAGATCGCGGTGGCCGGCAGGCCCTGGGACACGTAGGTGTTCCACGGCGTCTTCTGGGCCCGGTCGCCGTCGGTGGTGGCCACCTCCCGGCGGTCCAGCGGGTAGTTGACGGTCGAGTCGAACTCCAGCGTGTGGTGGGCGTGCAGCCGGTTGTAGATGACGCGGGCAACCTTCGCGAAGTCCTGCGACCTGGCCTCCTGCTGCACCAGCGACGCCACCACCAGGATGTCGTAGGGCGACAGGCCCATGGCCTGGGCGGTGTCGACCAGCCCGGACTTCATGTACTCCACCGCCCCGGCGCCGATCAGGTTCGACAGGATGGTCTCGGGCGGCGCGGACGGATCGACGTTGAAGGTCCCCGGCGCGATCAGCCCCTCGATGCGGCGGTGGTCCTTGCCGAGCTCACCGACGGGTTCGGTGGCCCAGGGCGGCACCGCCAACGCCAAGGGAGAACTGTTGGTGGCGGCCGCGCGCAGGTCCTCCACGGAGACGCACCGCTTACTCCCGTCGAAATCCACGCAGGTGGCCCGCGAGATCAGGGTGAAGATGCCGGGGTTGACCACGTTGGTCTTCATGTCGGTGGTGTCGTCGAGCTGCCGGCCCTCCGGGATGACCAGCCGGCCCACCCGGCTGTCGGGGTCGGCTAGCCGCGTGACGGCGTTGGCGGCCGGGATCTCGGTGCGCATCCGGTAGAAACCGGGCTGGATCGAGGAGATCTTGCTGTTGCCGTGCGCGGCGTTGACGAACGCGCGGACGGTCTTGATCACGTGCTCGTTCTGCAGCGTCTCCCCGACCATGGTGGTCGAGTCGCCGTCCTTGATCTGAATCACGATGTCGCGCTTGCCGTTTCCGGTGTAGTCGTCACCGGGACCGAACACGGCGTGCCACAGCTTGCCGCCGGCGAAAACACCCGCCACCACGATGACCGCCACCAGCGCCAGCGCGGTGCGCAGGGCGGTGCGCCGGCGCCGGCGGCCCCGCTCCGCCCGATTGCGGGCGGTGCGGCTCGACCTGCGCCGGGGCGGACCCACGGCCTCGGGTTCGGCGCGTTCACGCCGTGCGCTGTCAACCATCGGCACGCTCCCCGGGCCCGGTCAGGGTCGCGCGGCGCTGATCCAGCCAACTCTGCAGGATGGCCACCGCCGCCGCCTGGTCGATCACCGCACGCTGCTCTTTGGCCCGCACCCCGGCCGCGCGCAGCGATCGCTGCGCGCTCACCGTGGTCAGTCGCTCGTCGGCCAGCCGCACCGGCGTGGGTGCGACGCGGTCGGCCAGCGCGTCCGCCAGCTCGATCGCGTCGATCGCCGAGGGACCGGTGCGGTCGGCCAGCGTGCGCGGCAGCCCGACGACCACCTCGACGGCCTCGAGTTCGGCGGCCAGCGCCGCCAGGCGGCGCAGGTGTTTGCCGGAGCGGTCGCGGCGCACGGTTTCCACCGGGGTGGCCAGGATGGCGTCGGGGTCGCTGCAGGCCACGCCGATGCGGACGCTGCCCACGTCGACGCCGAGCCGCCGGCCCCGCCCGGGGTCCTGGTCAGGATCGCCGGGCCGGTCGGGCGCGCGGTGCTGTGCGGAAACCACTCAACCGACCCGCGCTATCGCGGTGATCTCCGAGCGGATTGCGGCGAGGGCGGCGTCGATGCCGGTCGGGTCCTTGCCGGAGCCCTGCGCCAGGTCGGCCTTTCCGCCGCCGCGGCCGTCGACCGCCGCGGCCAGCTTCTTGACCAGGTCGTTGGCGCGAAGCCCGAGGTCCTGGGCGGCCGGATTGGCCGCGACCGCATACGGCACGCTTCCGCCCTCGCCGTCGGCGATCAGCGCGACCACCGCGGGATCGCCGCCCAGCTTGCCGCGGATGTCACCGACCAGGGAGCGCAGATCGCCCGCCGTCATCCCGCCGGTCATCCGTTGCGCCACCACCCGGACGTTACCGATGCGCTCCGCGCCGGCCGCGGCGTCGGTGGCGGCGGCCTTCGCGCCGGCCAACCGGGCGCGTTCGAGCTCCTTCTCCGCCGCCTTGAGCCGCTCCACCAGGTTGGCCACCCGGGCGGGCACCTCGTCGGACGGCACCTTGAGCGACGACGCCAGCCCGGCCATCAGCGCGCGTTCCTTGGCCAGGTGCCGGAAGGACTCCAGCCCGACGTAGGCCTCGACCCGGCGCACCCCGGAGCCGACCGAGGATTCGCCCAGGATCGTGACCGGCCCGATCTGCGCGGAGTTGTGCACGTGGGTCCCGCCGCACAGCTCCAGCGAGAAGGGCCCGCCGATCTCCACCACCCGCACCTCGTCGGGATAGCGTTCGCCGAACATCGCGATCGCCCCCATGGCCTTGGCCTTTTCGAGTTGCTCGGTGAACGTGTGCACCTCGAAGTCGGCCTGCACGGCCTGGTTGGTCACCTCTTCGATCTGGGTGCGCTGTTCGTCGGACAGGGCGCCCTGCCAGTTGAAGTCGAAGCGCAGGTAGCCCGGCCGGTTCAGCGATCCGGCCTGAACGGCGTTGGGGCCCAACACTTGTCGCAGCGCCGCGTGCACCATGTGGGTTCCCGAGTGGCCCTGGGTGGCGCCCCGCCGCCATTGCGGGTCGACGGCCGCGATGACGGTGTCGCCCTCCACGAATTCCCCGGACTCGACGTTGACCCGGTGCACCCACAGGGTTTTGGCGATCTTCTGCACGTCGGTGACCGCGGCGCGGGCGCTCCCGCTGGCGCCCGTCCCGCTGATGGTGCCCTCGTCGGCGATCTGGCCGCCGGCCTCGGCGTAGAGCGGGGTGCGGTCCAGCACGAGTTCGACGCGGTCGACCCCCTCGGTGCCGTGCGTGACCACCGGCACCCGCTTGCCGTCGACGAAGATTCCCAAAAGCTTTGCCTCGGACGTCAATTCGTCGAAGCCGGTGAATTCGGTGGGGCCGGCGTCGACCAGTTCGCGGTACGCGCTCAGGTCCGCGTGCGCGTGCTTGCGGGCGGCGGCGTCGGCCTTGGCGCGGCGGCGCTGTTCGGCCATCAGCTCCCGGAACCCGACCTCGTCCACCTGCAGGCCGGCCTCGGACGCCATCTCCAGCGTGAGCTCGATCGGGAACCCGTAGGTGTCGTGCAGGGTGAAGGCGTCCGATCCCGAAATCGCCTTCGCGCCTGAGGCTTTGGTGGTGCCGGCGACCTCGTCGAACAGTTTCGATCCCGCCGCCAGCGTGCGGTTGAACGCGGTTTCCTCGGCGACGGCGATGCGCCTGATCCGGTCGAAATCGGCGACGAGTTCGGGATACGACGGGCCCATCGCGTCGCGCACGGTGGCCATCAGGTCGCCGACGATGGGGCCCTCGATGTCGAGCAGCTTGGCCGAGCGGATCACCCGGCGCAGCAGCCGGCGCAGCACATAGCCGCGGCCGTCGTTGCCCGGCGTGACGCCGTCGCCGATCAGGATGGCCGCGGTGCGGCTGTGGTCGGCGATGACCCGGTAGCGCACGTCGTCGTCGTGGTTGCCGGCGTCGTATCCGCGCGGGGCCCGCGCGGCCACGGCGTCGATGACCGGGCGCAACAGGTCGGTCTCGTAGACGTTGTGCACGCCCTGCAGGATGAACGCGACCCGCTCCACACCCATGCCGGTGTCAATGTTCTTGCGGGGCAACGGCCCGAGGATCTCGAAGTCCTCCTTGCCGGTCCCCTCCCCGCGCTCGTTCTGCATGAACACGAGGTTCCAGATCTCGATGTAGCGGTCCTCGTTGGCGATCGGGCCGCCCTCGACCCCGAATTCGGGTCCCCGGTCGTAATAGATCTCCGAGGACGGGCCGCACGGCCCGGGGATGCCCATCGACCAGTAGTTGTCGGCCATGCCGCGGCGCTGGATGCGCTCGTCGGGCAGCCCGGCGATCTCCTTCCACAGCTGCACGGCCTCGTCGTCGTCGAAATAGACCGTCGCCCAGATGCGTTCGGGATCCAGGCCGTAGCCGCCCTGCTCGACGCTGTTGGTCAGCAGGGTCCACGCCAATTCGATGGCGCGGCGCTTGAAGTAGTCGCCGAACGAGAAATTCCCGGCCATCTGGAAGAACGTGTTGTGCCGGGTGGTGATCCCGACCTCGTCGATGTCGGGAGTGCGGATGCACTTCTGGATGCTGGTGGCGGTCGGGTATTCCGGTGTGCGCGCGCCCAGGAAGTAGGGCACGAACTGGACCATGCCCGCGTTGACGAACAGCAGGTTGGGGTCGTCGAGGATCACCGATGCGCTCGGCACCTCGGTGTGACCCGCCTTCACGAAATGATCAAGAAACCGTTTCCTGATCTCGTGTGTCTGCACTTTCGGAGTCCGCTTCTTTCTCTTACTTCGACGTCTTGTTCCCAGCCTATTCGCCGGGGTATGGGAAGCCCGTCTAACGACGCATTTCGACCGCTCACAGTACCTGCTCGGTGGCGTCGGCTATCGGGCCGCTAACCCTCCAAAAAGCTCAGCCGGACCGAGCGTTGCGGGTTGTCGCGGTTCAGGTCGACCAGCACGATGCTCTGCCAGGTGCCCAGCATCGGCTCCCCGCCGGAGACCGGAACCGTCACCGACGGTGCGACGAGCGCGGGCATCACGTGGTCGGCGCCGTGCCCCTCGGAGCCGTGCGCGTGCCGGTAACGGTCGTCGCGCGGCAGCAGCCGTTCCAGCGTGTCGACCAGGTCGTCGTCGGAGCCGGCGCCCGTCTCGATGATGGCCACCCCCGCCGTGGCGTGCGGGATGAACACGTTGCACAGACCGTCCCCGCGCGACCAGCAGAAGCCGCGCACCGCCTCGGTGAGGTCGACGATGCGGCGGCGGGAGGTGTCCACGTCCAGCACATCGGTATGCATCCGAACCAGCCTACGGCGCGCGCGTCGCGACCAGCCAATCGTTTGTGAGCGCGACCACATTTGGGCATTGCGGCGCGTAACCCGCAGGAGGAAGGTGGTTCATGACCGGTGGCGCCACCGGGGCGCTGCCCCGAACAAAGAGGGGGTGGATCGTGTACGCACGCTCTACCACAATTCAGGCGCAACCCTCGTCGATCGACGCCGGGATAGCGCATGTTCGCGATGAGGTCATGCCCGCGCTGCAAGGCATGCCGGGCTGCATCGGAGTATCCCTTTTGGTCGACCGTCGCTCCGGCCGGTGCATCGCCACCAGCGCCTGGGAGAGCGACGAAGCCATGCGCGCCAGCGGTGAAGCCGTGACCGGAATCCGCGATCGGGCGGCGGAAATGTTCGGGGGCACGACGGACGTCGAGCAGTGGGAGATCGCGGTGCTGCATCGCGACCACCACGCGCCCGACGGTGCGGGCGTGCGTGCGACGTGGGTCATGGTGCCGCCGGAGACCATGGACCAAGGCATCGAGTACTACAAGTCGTCCGTCCTGCCCCAGCTCGAGGGCCTCGACGGGTTCTGCAGTGCGAGCCTGCTGATCGACCGTGCCTCCGGGCGTGGCGTGTCCTCGGCGACGTTCGACAGCATCGACGAGATGGAGCGGAACAGGGAGCAGGCAACCGCGCTGAAGAGCTCCTCGATGCAAGAGGCGCGCGCCGAGGAACTCGATGAATGCGAGTTCGAGCTGGCGCTGGCGCACCTGCGGGTGCCCGAGCTGGTCTGATCTAGAGGGGGTGGTGGACCGGCCGAACCAGGCATTCGGCCGGTCGCCGATCCGCGTCCCGAAAGCATTGCGGCGAGTTGCCCGCAGGAGGAAGGTAACTGGTGGGACCGGTGGCGCCACCGGGGTGCCGCCCCGACAGAGAAGGGGTCGACCGTGTACGCACGCTCTACCACCATCCAGGCGCAACCCCTTTCGGTCGACATCGGAATTGCGCATGTTCGTGACGTCGTCATGCCCGCCCTCAAGGAGATCGACGGGTGGTTGGGGTTGTCGCTGTTGGTCGACCGGCAGTCCGGCACCTGCATCGCCACCAGTTCGTGGGAGACGGTGGAGGCCATGCGCGGCAGCGCCGAGCGGGTCGCGCCCATCCGTGACCGGGCCGCGCTGATGTTCGACGGCAGCGCGCGGGTGGAGGAATGGGACATCGCCCTGCTGCACCGCGACCACCCCTCCCGCCAGGGCGCGTGCGTGCGCGCCACCTGGCTCAAGGTGGTGCCGGACCAGCTGAGCAGATCCCTGGACTTCTACCGGATGGCGGTGCTACCCGAGATGGAGAACCTGGACGGGTTCTGCAGCGCCAGCCTGCTGGTCGACCACCCCAGCTGCCGCCGGGCGGTGACCTGCTCGACGTTCGACTCGATGGACGCGATGGCCCGCAACCGCGACCGCGCCACCGAGCTGCGCAGCCGGCGGGTGCGCGAACTGGGGGCCGAGGTGATCGACGTCGGGGAATTCGAGCTGGCGATCGCCCACCTTCGGGTGCCCGAGCTGGTCTGAGAGCGCACGCGGGTCAGGGCAGCGCGTCGCCGGGGAATCCGCGGCAGGCGTGCACCTGGTAGACGAACACCCCCGCCGCCACCCCCGGGTCGTCGGCCATGATGGCAGCGGTCTCGTCGACGGTCGCGGCGAAAACGCCGATGCCGCAGACGTCGGACTCGTCGGTGACCGGCAGCACCACCGCGAGCACGCCGTCGTCACGCAGTCCGAAGTTGCGCCGGCCGTGCTCCCAGATGATCTGCGCCGACGACTCGTCCCCGAACCTCGGGCCGCGCTTGAGGATGACGACGCTGTATTGCTTGGCGGTGGGCAGCAGTTGGCCCATCTCCTCGTCGCTGAAGGTTTTCATCCCTTGTCACCCCGCTTCCGGCGGATGATCGCGCGCAGCCGCTCCAGTCGGCCCGCCATGTCGCGCTCGAAGCCTCGGGCGGTGGGCCGGTAGTAGTCGACGCCCACCAGCTCGTCGGGTGGGTATTGTTGCGCCGCAACACCATCCGGCTGGTCGTGGGAGTATTTGTAGCCCTGCGCATGGCCCAAGGCCTCAGCCCCCGAATAGTGTCCGTCGCGCAGGTGGGGCGGCACGCGGCCGGCCTTGCCGGCCCTGATGTCGGCCATCGCCGCGCCCAGCGCGGTGGTGACGGCGTTGGATTTCGGCGCGGTGGCCAGGTGAATCGTGCAGTGCGCCAAGGTGAGTTGCGCCTCGGGCATGCCGATCAGCGCGACCGTCTGCGCGGCCGCGACCGCGACCTGCAGCGCGGTCGGGTCGGCCATGCCGATGTCCTCGCTGGCCAGGATCATCAGCCGGCGCGCGACGAACCGAGGGTCCTCCCCGGCGACGAGCATGCGGGCCAGGTAGTGCAGCGCGGCGTCGACGTCCGAGCCGCGCACCGACTTGATGAACGCGCTGATGACGTCGTAGTGCTGGTCGCCGTCGCGGTCGTAACGCACGGCGGCTTCGTCGAGGGACTGCTCGATGGCGGTGACGGTCAGCTCGCCGTCGGGCGGCACCGCCTCGGCGGCGACCTCCAGCGCCGTCAGCGCGCGGCGGGCGTCACCGGCGGCCAGCCGCACCAGGAGGTCGACGGCGTCGGGCGCGACCGCGACCTGCCCGCCCAGGCCGCGTGGGTCGTCGATCGCGCGCTGCACGACGGTGCGGATGTCGTCGGCGCTCAGCGCCCGCAACTGCAGGATCAGCGAGCGGGACAGCAGCGGCGCCACCACCGAGAAGGACGGGTTCTCCGTGGTCGCCGCCACCAGCAGCACCACCCGGTTCTCCACGGCCGACAGCAGCGCGTCCTGCTGGGTCTTGGAGAACCGGTGCACCTCGTCGATGAACAGCACCGTCTGCTCGCCATGGAGGAGCGCGGTTCGGGCCTTTTCTATCACCGCCCGAACGTCTTTCACACCGGCCGACAACGCCGACAGCGCCTCGAACCGGCGCCCGGTCGCCTGTGAGATCAGCGCGGCCAGCGTGGTCTTGCCGCTGCCCGGCGGCCCGTACAGGATGGCCGACGCCACGCCGGAGCCCTCGACGAGGCGGCGCAGGGGCGAGCCGGGCGCCAGCAGGTGGTCCTGCCCGACCACCTCGTCCAGCGACGCCGGGCGCATGCGGACGGCCAGCGGTGAGCCGCTCGACGCGCCCAAGCCGTGATCGTCTGGCAGCGGCGCGCCGGGCAGGTCAAACAGACCGTCGGACACGGATTCAGGCATACCACGAGGGACGGACGTCCGCTGCGGCCCCGGCGATCCGCGCGCACCGGCCGCATCTTTGCTAAGTTCCGGTTTGCCAAGTTCAGCGCGCGTTCCTCCCAGGACAGCAAGGACGGACATGAGCCAACCCCCCGAATATCCAGGCCCGCCGGACCCTCAGGGCGGGGGCCAGGATCCCCCCGGCTACCCGCCACCGCCCGGTTACGGCACGCCTCCCCCGCCGCCCCCGGGTTACGGCCCGCCCCCCGGATATGGCGCGCCTCCCCCGGGTTACGGGCCGCCGCCCGGCTACGGCCCCCCGCCCGGGTACGGCGCCCCGCCGCCCGGGTACGGCGGCCCACCCGCGCCGGCCTTCAGCATCGGTGACGCGTTCGGCTGGGCCTGGAACGCCTTCTCCAAAAACCCTGTGGCACTGATCGTTCCGGCCTTGGTGTACGGGATCCTGATCGGCGTCGCCTCGGCCCTGGTCGGCCTGAGCCAAAGCGTGGGCACGACGACGACCGGCTCCGACGACGACTACTTCACCTTCACGGCGAACCTCAACGGCGGCGGGATGACGCTGCTCATCCTCGGCTACCTCGTCGCCTACCTGGTGGGCGCGTTCGCCCAAGCCGCCTTCCTGTCCGGCTGCCTGGATCTGGCCGACGGGCGCCCGGTGACCGTCGGTTCGTTCTTCAAGCCGCGCAACTTCGGCATGGTGTTCCTGGCCGCGCTGCTGGTCGGCATCCTCACCTCGATCGCCTCGGCGCTGTGCTTCTTGCCGGGCCTGATCCTGGGCATTTTCGCCCAGTTCACGATCCCGTTCGCCATCGATCGATCGGAGCAGCCCATCAAGGCGCTGACCTCCAGCTTCTCCACCGTCACCGCAAACTTCGGCAACGCGCTGCTGGTGTGGCTGGTCGAGGTGGCGCTGTTCGTGGTGGGCGCGCTCGCGTGCGGGGTCGGGCTGTTGGTGGCGGCCCCGGTCGCCTCCCTGATCGGGATCTACGCCTACCGCAAGTTCTCCGGCGGGCAGGTGGTCGCGCCGCAGCAGGCGGGTTACCAGCCCGGGCCTCCGCCGGGTCCGGCGCCGGCGTAACACTCGGCGCGAATTCGGCGCGCCGGGCATCGGAGGCTTGCGCCGCGTGCGTACCGTGCAGCAGTAATGGCGTTTGCGGACATGACATTCGGCACCGGTGCGGCCCCGGCCGGCGGCCGCTACGACGCGGACCGGTTGCTGGCCGCCTACCGGGCCGCCCGCGCTCAGCAAGCGCTCTTCGATCTGCGGCGCGGCCCGGCGAGCGGCTACGACGAATTCGTCGACCCCGACGGCAACGTGCGCCCGGCGTGGGCCGAGGTGGCCGACGCGATCGCGGAGCGCGGCCGCGCGGGGCTGGACCGGCTGCGCTCGGTGGTGCGCGGGCTGATCGACAACGACGGCATCACCTACACCGACGTCGCGCCCGGCGGCCGTGGCCAGGAGCCGAGGCCCTGGCAGCTGGACACGCTGCCGCTCGTGCTGTCCGCGGCCGACTGGGAGGTGCTCGAGGCGGGGCTGCTGCAGCGGTCCCGGGTGCTCGACGCCGTGCTCGCCGACCTGTACGGGCCGCGCAGCCTGCTCACCGACGGTGTCCTGCCGCCTGAGCTGCTGTTCGCCCACCCCGGCTACGTGCGTGCCGCCAACGGCATCGAGATACCCGGCCGCCATCAGCTTTTCATGCACGCCTGTGACGTCAGCCGGCGTCCCGACGGCGCCTTCGTCGTCAACGGCGACCGGACCCAGGCGCCCTCGGGGGCCGGCTACGCGCTGGCCGACCGGCGCGTGGTCGCGCACGCGGTTCCCGACCTCTACGAACGCATCGCGCCGCGGCCGACCACGCCGTTCGCCCAGGCGCTGCGGCTGGCGCTGATCGACGCGGCACCCGACGATGCCCAGGACCCGGTGGTGGTGGTCCTGTCCCCGGGCATCTACTCCGAAACCGCTTTCGATCAGGCCTATCTGGCCACCCTGCTGGGCTTCCCCCTGGTCGAGAGCGCGGACCTGGTGGTGCGCGAGGGCATGTTGTGGATGCGCTCGCTGGGCACCCTGAAGCGCGTCGACGTGGTACTGCGCCGGGTCGACGCCGACTACACGGACCCGCTGGATCTGCGCGCCGATTCGCGCCTCGGGGTGGCCGGTCTGGTGGAGGCACAACACCGCGGCACGGTGACCGTCGTCAACACGCTGGGCAGCGGGGTCCTGGAAAACCCTGGGCTGCAGCGTTTCCTGCCCGCCATGGCCGAGCACCTGCTGTCGGAGACCCTGCTGCTGCCCAGCCCGCCGGCCTACTGGGGCGGCATCGCCTCCGAGCGTTCGCACTTGCTGGCGAACCTGGGGTCCCTGCTGGTGAGGTCGACGGTCGGCGCGAAAACCCTTGTCGGACCGGCGCTGTCGTCGCCGCAGCTGGCGCGGTTGGCGGCCCAGGTCGAGGCGGCGCCGTGGCAGTGGGTCGGCCAGGAGCTGCCGCAGTTCTCGTCAGCACCCACCGATCACGCCGGAGCGTTGTCCTCGGCGGGCGTCGGCATCCGCTTGTTCACCGTCGCCCAGCGGGGCGGTTACGCGCCGATGATCGGCGGCATCGGCTACGTGCTGGCGCCCGGGGACGCCGCCTACGCGTTGAAAACCGTTGCGGCAAAGGATGTCTGGATCCGGCCCACCGAGCGGGCGCGGGCCGAGGCGGTCAGCCCGCCGAGCGTGGAACCGCCGGCGAAGACGGCCGCGGGCACCTGGGCCGTCAGTTCCCCGCGCGTGTTGTCCGACCTCTTCTGGATCGGCCGCTACGGCGAGCGCGCCGAAAGCATGGCGCGGTTGCTCATCGTCGCCCGCGACAGGTTCCACGTGTACCGGCACCACCAGCACAGCGAGGAAAGCGAGTGCGTGCCGGTGCTGATGGCCGCGCTGGGCCGCATCACCGGAACCGACACCGCGGCCGACGGCGGCGGCGACCACGCCGAGATGATCGCCGTCGCCCCCTCGACGCTGTGGTCGCTCACCGTCGACCCGCACCGCCCCGGCTCCCTGGTGCAGTCAGTGGAAGGCCTGGCGCTGGCCGCCCGCGCGGTGCGCGACCAGATGTCCAACGACACGTGGATGGTGCTGGCCGCGGTGGAGCGCGCGCTGGCGCTCGACAGCGAGCCGCCGGACTCGCTCGCCGAGGCCGACGCCGCGCTGACCCGGGCGCAGGCCCAGACCCTGGCCGGGATGCTGACCCTGTCGGGGGTGGCCGCCGAGTCCATGGTGCGCGACGTGGGCTGGACGATGATGGACATCGGCAAGCGCATCGAACGCGGCCTGTGGCTGACCGCGTTGCTGCGGGCGACGCTGACCGTGATGCGCGGGGCCGCCGCCGAACAGACCGTCATCGAATCCACCCTGGTGGCGTGCGAGTCTTCGGTCATCTACCGGCGCCGCACCGCGGGCAAGGTCAGCGTCTCCGCCATGGTCGAGCTGATGCTGTTCGACGCGCAGAACCCGAGATCGCTGCTGTACCAATTGGACCGGCTGCGCACCGATCTCGGGGACCTGCCCGGCTCGTCGGGGTCGTCGCGCCCGGAACGTCTGGTGGACGAGATAGGCACCCTGCTGCGCCGATCCCATCCCGCGGCGCTGGAACGGGTCGGCGACGACGGGCGGCGCGCCGAGTTGGCGGACCTGCTCGGCGCGGTCCACGCCGAGCTGCGCAACCTGGCCGACGTCATCACCACCACGCAGCTGGCCTTACCCGGTGGGATGCAACCACTTTGGGGTCCCGACGTGCGCCGGGTGATGCCCGCCTAGCCGGTCGGCGATGCCTCCCGCTCCGCGGCGACGCCGTGGTAGCGGTGCGGGTCGGGCAGGCGCCGGCGCCGCACCATGTGCACCAGCGCCAGGACCGAGAGCGTCGCGGCGTAGATGCACCACAGCGACGCGAACGCGTGCACGTAGAGGACGGCAACCACGCTCAGCCCCACCAGGTTCGCTATCCCGAACACCACGATGGAGCGATAGCCCGACATCACCGCGGGCCCGATGACGGCGATGACGTAGAGCGCCGCCCACACGTAGCCGCCCCGAACGCCGGTCTGGTACTGCAGCGCATGGGGACCCATCGTCACCGTGACCGGGTCGGTGAGCACGACGACGGCGAGATAGACCGACACGACGGTGCCCAGCACCGCAAACGGCGCCACCCGGAGCCGGGCGCCGCTCGGTTCCAGCGCCAGGATCGCCCACGGAACCAGCGCGGGAAGCAGCGGCAGCGCGATGAAGACGTAGGCGAGCATCGCCAGGTGTTTCATCCCCGGGGAGACGACGTCGTTGGGCCACACCGCCGCCTCGATGAACTGATGGACCGAGAACACCGTCGGCAGCAGGGCGAAGGGCACTTCGCGCCAGTGCTTCACCTCGCGCAGGGTCGCCACGGCGACGGGCACGAGGGCGGCGCCCACCACCAGATCCGCCGTCATCGAGAAGCACATCGGCTAACCCGCCACGGACGCGGGTCCCCGGGACTCCGACGTTGCCTCGTCGACGACGGTGTGGATGAACTTCATCTTCTCCAGCACCGCGGCCGGCAACACGAACGGGTACAGGTCGTCGTGCCCCATCGACCGGTTCACCATGTTCAGTGACCACGACAACGGCAGCCACATGTCGATGATCGTCTGAAATGCGCTGGGCCCCAACGCGGGGCGGTCGAAGGTGGCCGACGCCGCCGCCAGCCCGCACCACGCCGAGGTGTCCAGCGCGTCCCGGATGTGCAGGTAGTGGGCGAACGTCTCGGCCCAGTCCTCGCTCGCATGCATGGTGGCGTAGGACGACACGAAGTGGTCCTGCCAGCCGTCGGGCGCGCCCTCGCTGTAGTGGCGGTCGAGCGCCGCCTGGTAGTCGGCGTCGGGGTCGCCGAAGAGCTCGTTGAACCGCTCCAGGCGGTCGCGGTACGGGGCGATCAACCGGTAGTAGTAGTAATGCCCGATCTCGTGGCGGAAGTGGCCCAGCAGGGTCCGGTACGGTTCGTCCATCTCGACCCGCAGCTGCTCGCGGTGCACGTCGTCACCCTCGGCCAAATCGATTGTGATGACCCCGTTCTGGTGCCCGGTCATCACGTTTTCGTGTGCGCTGGACAGCAGCCGGAAGGCCAGCCCGTAGTCGGGATCCTTGTCCCGCCCGACGATCGGCAGCTTCAGCTCGTGCAGCTCGGCGATCAGCCGTCGTTTGGCCGCCTCGGCCCGGGCGAACTCGGCCAGGCCGACCGCGTCGGCGTCGTTGGGCCGCTCGGCGGTCAGCGCGCACGACGCGCACAACAATCGCGGGGTGTTGACCGGCACCAGCCAATTGCATTCGGCTACCTGAAGATTCGCGCACAGCTGGTACTCGCTGGCGGGCACGACGCCGACGTGCTCGGTGGCCTCGCCGTCGGAGATCACCAGCAACGCCATCTGTTCGAGCGAAAAGCCCAGCGCGCTACCGCAATTCAGGCACGTCGAGTTCTCGAACGTCAGGCGCTGGCCACAGTTGGGGCAGGTGAAGTCACGCATGCGAGAAGTCGCCTTCGATGGGGTCTGAATAGGGCACCACGTCGACGGCGACGTCGATCACGCTGTGCTCGGAGTCGGTGTAGATGATGCCGCGCAGCGGCGGGACATCCGCGTAGTCGCGGCCGCGGCCCACCACGATGTAGCGCTCGTCGATCATCTGGTCGTTGGTGGGATCGAGCCCCAGCCACTCGAATTGGCCGGGGTCCTGCGGAGTCCACACCGCGGCCCAGGCGTGCGTGGCGTCGATGCCGATCATCCGATCCTTTCCGGGCGGCGGGTCGGTGGCCAGGTAGCCGGACACGTAACTGGCCGCCAAACCGTTGGCGCGCAGGCAGGCGATCGCCAGCCTGGCAAAGTCTTGACATACCCCCTCCCGGGCCGCCAGAACCTCGGCGACGCCGGTCGAAATCGTCGTCGACCCCGACCGGTAGGTGAAGTCGGTGAAGATCCGGGACGCCAGATCCCGCAGCACCTCGATCAGCGGGCGTCCGGGCGTGAAGCTGGGCGCCGCGTACTCGCGGACCTCGTCGGTGATCTCGGGCGGATCCAGGTCCAGGGTGAACTCGGCGGCCAGCGCCCCGATCCGTCCCGCCGGCCGGGCGTCCTCCCACGGCTGCACGGCCGCCCCGGCGGCGTACAGGCCCGGCGCCGGCGGATAGACGTCGACGACCGAATCGCTGACCACCTTCAAGACGCTGTGCGGCTCGGTCACGTGGAAGTAGGAGCTGATGTTCCCGTAGGTGTCCGTGCTGGTGGAGCTGTCGGCGGGGGCGGGCTCGATGATCAGCCGATGGGCGACGCGGCGTTGCCGCAGCGAGTCGCGCGGGGTCAAAAACCCGCGGCCGTACGAGCTGGTCACGACGTCGGAGTAGCGGTATTCGGTGCGGTGGGTGACTCGATGCCGGCGGGCGGACCCGGCGTCTGCTTCAGACACAGGCTGATCACATCACACACCGGGCCGCTACGGACTGCCGGCGGCGGCGGTTTGCCGATATGACGGCAACGGGCCGGAAACGGGAGCACAATCGAGGAGTGGCCACCTGGGACGAGGTCGCCCGCATCGTCGGCGAGCTGGCCCTCACCTCCGAGCCGTCGCCGCACGACTGGCGGGTCGGCAAGAAATTGCTGGCCTGGGAGCGGCCGCTGCGGCCCTCGGAACGCGAGGCCCTGGCCCGCAACGGCCCGGAGCCGCCGCGCGGCGACATCCTCGGCGTTCGGGTGTCCGACGAGGGAGTCAAGTTCGCGCTGATCGACGACGAGCCGCAAACCTACTTCACCACTCCGCATTTCGACGGCTACCCCGCCGTGCTGGTCAACCTGGCCGAGATCTCGGTGCGCGACCTCCAGGAGCTGATCACCGAGGCGTGGCTGACGCAGGCGCCGCGGAAGTTGGTGCAGGAGTTCTTGGCCGACTCGCGGTGAGGCTCACACGGGCCGGAGGTCGATGACCCGTTGCAGGTCGTCGATGCAGGCGCCGACGGCGTCGGCGAGGATCGCCTGGGTTTTCGCGCCGGCGCCCGACGGCAACTGCGACGCGTGATGGCGGGCCGACGCCGTGTATGCGCAGGCGCCGGCGGCGTCGCGGTCGGCGAGTGCGGTCGCGGCGGCGAGCACGACCAGCACCGTGTGCACGTGCGGGGCCGGGGGCTCGGGGCCGACGTCGGGGGCGGGGGCGACGGCGCGGGCCAGCTGCAGCACCGAGCCGGCCAGCAGGGCCACGTGCACGGCCTGGTGATCGGCGGCGTGCACGGCGTCGCGCAGGCCCCATCGGCGCGGGGCGATGGCGACGACGTGGCGGGCGGTGGTGCGCGCCTCGAGCAGGCCGCTGAGCTGTTCGTGCACCCGGTCGACGGCCGTCAGCGGCCAGTCGGGCGCGGCGGCTTTGCGCCCGGCGGCGACGTCGGCGGCGCGCGCCAAGACGTCGTGCAGCACCGCCAGCACGCCGACGCGCGCGCCGCGCAGCAGTGCCAGCGGGTCGGCGGGAAACAGCAGCACGGCGAAGACGATGGCCACCGCGCCGCCGATCAGCGCGTCGAATATGCGTTCCAGCCCGACGCCGCCGTGGTAGAGGGCCAGCACCAGGATCGCCGACACGATGGTCTGGTTCGCGAACATCATCCCGTGCCCGATGAAGCCGCCCCCGATGAACACCGCGGCGCCGAGCGCGATGAACGCGGCGATCGCGATGGGCACCGCGCCGGGCCCGAGCAGGCCCTGAACCGCCGAGCCCAGCCCGATGCCGAGGGTCACCCCGATCATCATCTGGATGGCGCGCTGTGCGCGGAGCACGTTGCTGGTCGACAACTACACCGCGGCGGCGATCGGCGCGAAGAACGGTTGCGGGTGACCGAGGACATCGTGGGTCAGGTACCAGGACACGCCCGCGGCCGCCGACGTCTGCACCAGGTTGAACCAGACCGCGCGCAACCGCTTGCCGCCCGCGCGCGCGGCGGCGAGGACCCTCGAGGGCACCGCCGGCCGCGAAGCGCCCACCGGCTAGGTCCGGATTAACTCGAACAGCGGAATCACCCTGCTGGTCTTGGCCTGGTACTCGGCGAACCCGGGCGCCGCGGCGGTGACCTTGTCGAAGAGATCGTCGCGCTCGTCGGTCGGCAGCTCGCGCGCGGTCACGTCGAACGCGTCCGTTCCGACCTCGACGCGGGCGCTCGGGTTGGCCCGCAGATTGTGCACCCAGGCCGGGCTGACCGGGGCCCCGGCGAAGGAGCCGATGACGATGAGCTTGCCGTCGATGTCGAAGTACGCCAGGGGGGACACCCGGGGCTGGCCGGACTTGGCGCCGGTCGTGTGCAGCAGCAGCAGGTTGGCGCCCTCGAACTGGCCGCCGACCTTGCCGCCGTTGGCGCGGAATTCGTCGACGATGGCCCGGTTGAAGGCATTAATAGTGTCGGTGTCCGGCAGGTGTTCGGTCATGCCCGGTCAACCTTTTCGGGCTTGGCGTCTATTCCGGACTCCTTGCGCTGCTGGGCGGTGATCGGCGCCGGCGCATCGGTGAGCGGGTCGACGCCGCCGCCGGTCTTCGGGAACGCGATCACCTCGCGGATGGAGTCGACCCCCGACAGCAGGGCGTTGATCCGGTCCCAGCCGAACGCGATCCCGCCGTGCGGGGGCGCGCCAAAGGTGAACGCCTCCAACAGGAATCCGAACTTCTCCTCGGCCTCGGCGTGGTCCAGTCCCATCACCGCGAACACCCGCTCCTGGATGTCGCGGCGGTGGATACGGATCGAGCCGCCGCCGATCTCGTTGCCGTTGCAGACGATGTCGTAGGCGTCGGCGAGCACGTTGCCCGGATCGGTGTCGATCGCGTCCTCATGCCCGGGCTTCGGCGAGGTGAACGCGTGATGCACGGCGGTCCACGCCCCGGAGCCGACGGCCACGTCGCCTGCCGCGGTCGCGTCGTCGGCGGGTTCGAACAGCGGCGGGTCGACCACCCAGACGAACGCCCAGGCGTCCGGATCGATCATGCCCAGCCGGTGCGCGATCTCACCGCGCGCCGCCCCCAGCAGGGCCCGCGACGGCTTCGGCGGGCCCGCCGAGAAGAAGACACAGTCCCCCGGCTCGGCCCCCACGTGCGCGGCCAGGCCGCCGCGCTCGGCGTCGGACAGGTTCTTGGCGACCGGGCCGCCCAGCGTGCCGTCGTCGGCGATCAGCACGTAGGCCAGCCCGCGGTGGCCGCGCTGCTTGGCCCATTCCTGCCAGCCGTCCAGCGTCCGGCGGGGCTGCGACGCGCCGCCCGGCATCACCACCGCACCGACGTAGGGTGCCTGGAAGACGCGAAATGTGGTGTCTTTGAAGAACTCTGTGCAGTCGACGAGCTCGAGTCCGAATCGCATGTCGGGCTTGTCGGAGCCGAACCGGCGCATCGCCTCGGCGTAGCTGATCCGCGGGATGGGCGTCGGGATCTGGTACCCGATCAGCGCCCACAGCGCCGAGAGGATCTCCTCGGAGATGGCGAGGATGTCCTCGGCGTCCACGAAGCTCATCTCCATGTCGAGCTGGGTGAACTCCGGCTGGCGGTCGGCGCGGAAGTCCTCGTCGCGGTAGCAGCGGGCGATCTGGTAGTAGCGCTCCATCCCGGCCACCATCAGCAGCTGCTTGAACAGCTGGGGGCTCTGCGGCAGGGCGTAGAACGAGCCGGGGTGCAGCCGGGCCGGCACCAAAAAGTCGCGCGCGCCCTCGGGGGTCGAGCGGGTGATCGTCGGCGTTTCGATCTCGACGAAATCGTGCTGCGCCAGCACCGCACGCGCGGCCGCATTCACCTTGGAGCGCAACCGAATTGCCTCCGCCGGACCGTCGCGCCGCAGATCGAGGTAGCGGTACTTCAGCCGCAGTTCCTCGCCGGCGGGCTCGTCGAGCTGGAAGGGCAGCGGCGCGCTCTCCCCCAGCACGGTCAGCGCGGTCGCGTTGACCTCGATCTCACCGGTCGCGATCTCGGGGTTGGCGTTGCCCTCCGGGCGGATCTCGACCACGCCGGAGACGGCGACGCAGAACTCGGCGCGCAGCCGGTGCGCCTGGGCCAGCACGTCTTCGGCGCGGAACACCACCTGGGTGATCCCGGAGGCGTCGCGCAGGTCGATGAAGATGACGCCGCCGTGGTCGCGGCGGCGGGCCACCCAGCCCGCTAGCGTCACCTGCTGCCCGGCGTCGCTACTCCTCAGCGACCCGGCGGCGTGGCTGCGCAGCACAAAAACACTCCCCTTTACGTTGGACGACAGATCAGTCTAAGGGGCGGTGTAGTTTCGCTCGTATCGCCACAAACATCGCACTCGTCGGTCCGGGCGCCGTCGGTACGACGGTTGCCGCGCTGCTGTCGCGGGCCGGACATTCGGTCGTAGTGTGCGGCCGCACCCCGCGCGAGAGCATCGAACTGCGGCCCGACGGCGCCGACCCGATCGTCGTCCCCGGCCCGGTGCACACCGATCCCGGCGAGGTTTCCGGCCCGGTCGACGTGGTGCTGCTGGCCGTCAAGGCCACCCAGAACGACCAGGCGGCTGGCTGGCTGGCCCGGCTCTGCGACGTCCACACCATCGTCGTCGTGCTGCAAAACGGTGTGGAGCAGGTCGAGCAGGTGCAGCCGCACTGCCCGCGATCCCCCGTCATCCCCGGCATCGTCTGGTATTCCGCGGAAACCCAGCCCGACGGCTGGGTGCGGTTGCGCGGCGAGGCGGCCCTGGTGCTGCCCAGCGGGCCCTCGGCGGAGACGGTCGCCGAACTGCTGCGCGGCGCCGGCTGCCGGGTGGACTGCGACCCCGACATCATCACCGCGGGCTGGCGCAAGCTACTCACCAACGCGCTGGCCGGGTTCATGGCGCTGTCGCGCCGGCGGTCGGGGATGTTTCGCCGCGACGACGTGGCCGCGCTGTCGCGCCGCTACCTCGCCGAATGCCTGGCCGTCGCGCGGGCCGAGGGCGCCCGGCTTCCCGACGGCATCGCCGACGAGCTGACCGACCTGTTCCGCAACGCCCCAGAGGACATGGGCACGTCGATCCTGACGGACGCGGAAAACCACCGGCCGATGGAATGGGACGTCCGCAACGGCGTGATCATCCGCAAAGCCCGGGCCCACGGCCTGGCCACACCGATCAGCGACGTCGTGGTGCCGTTGTTGGCCGCGGCGAGCGACGGGCCCGGCTAGATTAATTTCATGTTCCCCTGCGAGCGCGTCGACGTGAACTTCATCGAATCGGCGCCATTTGCGTTCCGCAACAGCGTCGACCTGGCCATCACCCCCGAGCAGCTGTTCGAGGTGCTCTCCGACGCGGCATCCTGGCCGCGCTGGGCGAAGGTGATCACGAAGGTGACCTGGACCAGCCCCGAGCCCCGCGGCGTCGGCACCACCCGCGTCGTGGAGATGCGCGGCGGCATCGTCGGCAACGAGGAATTCCTCGCGTGGGAACCCTTCACGCACATGGCTTTTCGTTTCAATGAATGCTCGACCAAGTCCGTGGCGGCCTTCGCCGAGGACTACCGCGTCGAGGCCATCCCGGGCGGCTGCCGGCTGACGTGGACCATGGCCCAGAAGCCGGCCGGCCCGGCGAAGCTGGCGATGGTCGTGGTCGGGCCGCTGCTGAACCTGGCCCTGCGCCGATACCTGCGCAACCTGCGTAGCTACACCGACTCCCTTGCGACCCGGCAACCTTAGGAGCGTGTCATGACCTTCAACGAGGGCATGCAGATCGACACCAGCGCAGCATCGTCGTCCGGCGGTGGCGGGATGGGGATGGCCGTCGGGGGCGGCGGCCTCGGGCTGATCATCCTGCTCGGGGCGCTGTTTTTGGGCGTCGACCCCGGTCGCGTGATGAACCAGCCGCAGACCAACACCGGCGGCTATTCCGCGCCCGGTTTCGACCTGAGCCAGTGCAAGACCGGCGCCGACGCCAACAAGTACGTGCAATGCCGCGTGGTCGCCACAGGCAATTCGGTGGACGCGGTGTGGCATCAGCTGATGCCGGGTTACACCCGCCCCCATGTGCGCCTGTTCAGCGACCAGGTGAGCACCGGTTGCGGCCCGGCCACCACCGACGTCGGGCCGTTCTACTGCCCGGCCGACCAGACGGCGTACTTCGACACCAGCTTCTTTCAGGATGTGCTCGTCAAGCAGCTGCATTCCAGCAACGGCGCTTTCGCGCAGGAATACGTCGTCGCCCACGAATACGGTCATCACGTGCAGCAGCTGCAGGGCGACCTGGGCCGCGCCCAGCAGGGAGCCAAGGGCGCCGGCGGCAACGGCGTGCGCACCGAGCTGCAGGCCGACTGCTACGCCGGCATCTGGGCGCACTACGCCGCGACGGTCAACCAGAAGGACGGCACGCCGTTCCTGAATCCGTTGACCGACGAGGACATTCGCGACGCGCTATCGGCCGCCGCATCGGTCGGCGACGACCGCATCCAGAAACAGGCGACCGGGCGCGTCAACCGCGAAAGCTGGACCCACGGCTCGGCCGAGCAGCGCCAGCATTGGTTCACCGTCGGCTATCAGACCGGTGATCCGAAGCAGTGCGACACCTTCTCCGCACCCGACTTGGGTTAGCCCTACGACGATGCAGCCCGCGCAGCGGGGTGAGGAGGAGTAGGGCAATCGGGCTAGCCCAATCGGGCTAAGCCAGTAGGCCTTTCAGTTCGCCCCGGCCGGCCTCGTCGAGCGGCAACAGTGGCGCGCGCGGATCCCCGACCGGGAAGTCGAGCAGCTCCAGGCCGGCCTTGACGGTGGTGGCCAGCCCGCCCGCGACGATGAAGGTGAGCAGCGGCTTGAGGTCGTCATAGAGCTTCTGCGCCGTGTCGAGGTCGTTCGCGCGCACCGCCTCGTAGAGGTCGATGCAGGGCTGCGGCCGCAAACACGGTGCGGCCGTGCACCATCCGGACGCCCCGGCCTTCAGCGCGTCGAGCACCAGCGGGTTGCTGCCGTTGTAGAAGGGCAGCCGATTGCCGGACAGTTCGGCGATGCGCTGCATGCGGGTCAGGTCGCCGGTGGACTCCTTGACCATGGTCACGTTGTCGATGGATTCGAACATGCGCACCAGCAACTCGGGCGGCATGTCGACGCCGCTGGTGGCCGGGTTGTTGTAGGCCATGATCGGGATCGAGATGGCATCGCTGATGCTGCGGTAGTGCTGGAAGATCTCCCGCTCGGTCAGCTTCCAGTAGGACACCGGCAGGATCATCACGGCGTCGGCCCCGGCCTGCTGCGCGTAGGTGGCGCGCCGAATGGTCTTGGCGGTGGTCACATCCGACACACCGACCACCACCGGCACCCGGCCCGCGACGGTGGCGATGGTGGTGTCGACCACGGTGTCGAATTCGGGTTCGTCGAGATAGGCGAGTTCGCCGGTGCTGCCCAGCGGTGCGATCGCATGAACGCCGGCCGACACCAGCCGATCGACCAGCGCCGCAAGGCGTTTCGTGTCGATGCCGTCCCCAGAGAACGGCGTTACCGGGTAGGCGATGATGCCGTGGATCTTGGGCTCGGACGTTTGCGCCACAGGCGGGCTCCTCGGATTCGGTTGGCGGATAACGGGTTAGCTGGTCAGCGCGTCCGGGTGCCGGGCCAGGGCCCGGCGGGCGTAGTAGGCGAAGTTGGCGCGGCTGCGCTGCGGCGACAGTGTCCAGTCGTGGGCCTCGCGGGCCAGCTCCTCGGGTAGCTCTTTGACGGTGCCGGCGGCCATCGCGGCCAGCTGCAGTTTCGCGGCGCGCTCGATGAGGATGCCCAACGAGCACGCCTCCTCGACGCTGGCGCCGGCGATGACGTGGCCGTGGTGGGCCAGCAGGACCGCCTTCTTGTCCCCCAGCGCGGCGGAGATGATCTCCCCCTCCTCGTTGCCGACCGGCACGCCGGGCCATTTCTCCAGGAACGCGCAGTCGCCGTAGAGCGGCGTGGTGTCCATGTGGGACACGATCAGCGGAACTTCCAGCATCGACAGCGCGGCCACGTGGAACGCGTGCGTGTGCACGATGCATTGCACATCGGGGCGGGCGCGATAGATCCAGCTGTGAAAGCGGTTGGCGGGGTTGGCGATTCCGTCTCCCTCAAGGACGTTGAGGTCCTCGTCGACCAAAAGCAGGTTGGCGTCGGTGATCTCGTCGAAGCCCAGACCGAGCCGCTGGGTGTAGTAGGTGCCGTCCCGCTCGGCGCGGGCGGTGATCTGCCCGGCCAACCCGGAATCGTGCCCGGCGTCGAACAGGGCGCGGCACGTCAGGGCGAGCTTCTGGCGGGTGGTCAGCGGCGCATCGGCGGCGTCCTTGGATTGAAGGGCCGTCAACTGCTCGGCCGCGCGGCGCATCAAGTCGGATTTCGAATCGGTGAACGTGCTGGCCATAACGGGCTCCCTCGGCGATATGACACGATAGTATCACTATAGGAAACCTTGTGTCATGAGAGGGGCGGCCGGTGACGGCACTGCTGCGCGCGGTCCGCAAGCAACGCGGCCTCACTCTCGAGGCCCTCGCCCAGCAGACCGGGCTGACCAAGAGCTACCTGTCCAAGATCGAACGCCGGCGCAGCACGCCGTCGATCGCGGTCGCCCTCAAGGTCGCCAAGGCGCTGGACGTCGACGTCGGGCGGCTGTTCTCCGAGGAGGCGGCCCACGAGAAGATCACCGTCGAACGGGCCGCCAGTGCGGAGGGTGAGCGCTACCGGGTGCTGGCCTCGTCGGTGCTGGGAAAGTCGATGTCGCCGTTCGTGGTTCGCCCGACCGAAAGGCCGGCCGACGACCCCCATCCCGAGCACACGGGTCAGGAATTCCTGTTCGTGCACGCCGGGACCGTCGAGCTCGACTACGGGGATCAGACGTTCACCCTCGGGCCCGGCGACAGCGCCTATTTCGACGCCTCGATCGGCCACCAGGTCCGGGCCGTCGGCGCCGAACCCGCCGAGGTCGTCGTCGTGGCTACCAGGGACGCGTCGAGCAGGTGACTCCGGTGGTGGCGCTCTGGGTCACCACGACCTGGCCGTCCACCGCGATCTGGCACTGAATCTGCGGCATGTTCGACGAGTCGCAGTCCGGCCAGTGGCATCCACCGCTGGCGTTGACGAACGCCCACTGGTTGGGGTCGGCCAGGGTGGCGTTGTAGACGAGCGGCTGCCCGGCGGTGAACGCCGTCTGCACGGTGTTCAGGAACTGCGACGAGTTCGAGTTGAAGGCCGCCTGGCTGGGCGGATCGCTGTTCATGTACCTGACGTTGCCGGTCAGGTTGCCGGTGGCGGTGATCGTGTACGTCACCTGGTGGCCGGCGGGATCCGCGTGGGAGGTGGCGGGCGTCGCAATCATCGCAGCGGCCGCGGCAAACGTCGCCGCCGCGATCCCCGTGGTCGCTATTCGCACGTTCGTCATATCTCAAACGCTACCGAATCCGTTACCGCCGTATCCGGGAAACGGCCTCTACCACGCGGGGCGTTCACCTTCAGGTCGCGCGGCTGCGGTATGAAGCAGGAGTGAGCGACGATTCGGAACATGCCGGCATCAGCCGCCGCCGGTTACTCACATCGAGTGCGGCCTCCGCGGTTCTCGGCGGCGTCGGGGTGGGCGGCGCCGCGCTGCTGTGGTCGCAGCCCGCCGGCCCCCGCGGGCCCGCGGCCTGGCTGCAGTCCGACCGCAACGGCGCGCCACCGATCGGCGGGCTGCACCTGCAATTCGGCAGGGACGCCGCCACCGAGGTGGTGGTGTCCTGGCACACCACCGACGCCGTCCGCAATCCGCGCGTCCTGCTCGGTACGCCGACATCCGGCTTCGGCCGCACCGTGGCCGCCGAGACCCGCACGTACCGGGACGCCAAGTCGGGCACCGAAGTTCGAGTCAACCACGCCCGGCTGACCGACCTGACCCCGGACACCGACTACGTGTACGCCGCGGTGCACGACGGAGCCGAACCGGAACAGGGCACCGTACGAACGGCGCCGTCGGGCCGAAAGCCCTTGCGGTTCACCAGCTTCGGCGACCAGTCCACGCCGGCTCTGGCCAAGATGCCCGACGGCCGCTATGCGACCGACAACATCGGCTCGCCGGCGGCCGCCGACACCACCATCGCCATCGAGCGCCTCGGCCCGCTGTTCAACCTGGTCAACGGCGACCTGTGCTACGCCAACCTGGCCCAGAACCGGATCCGGACCTGGTCGAACTGGTTCGACAACAACACCCGCTCGGCCCGCCACCGGCCCTGGATGCCGGCGGCCGGCAACCACGAGAACGAATTGGGCAACGGGCCGATCGGTTACGGCGCTTATCAGACCTACTTCGCGGTGCCCGATTCCGGGTCCAGCCCCCAGACCCGCGGCCTGTGGTACTCGTTCACCGCCGGATCGGTGCGGGTGATCAGCCTGGCCAACGACGATGTGGCCTACCAGGACGGTGGCAACTCCTACGTGCACGGCTACTCCGGCGGAGAGCAAAGGCGCTGGCTGGCAAGCGAACTCGCCGCGTCCCGGAGCGACCCGAATATCGACTGGGTGGTCGTGTGCATGCACCAGACGGCGATCTCCACCGCCGACAAGACCAACGGGGCCGACCTGGGCATCCGGGAGGAATGGCTGCCGCTGTTCGACCAGTACCAGGTGGACCTGGTGTTGTGCGGCCACGAGCACCACTACGAACGCTCGCATCCCGTGCGGGGCGCGCTGGGGACCGACACCCGCACGCCGATCCCCGTCGACACCCGAAGCGATCTCATCGACTCCACCCGGGGCACGGTGCATCTGGTCATCGGCGGCGGCGGCACCTCGGCGCCGAGCAACGCAATGTTCTTTCCCGAACCCCGGTGCCGGGTGGTCACCGGCGTGGGGGCGTTCGACCCCGGGCTGCGGCGCAAGGCGCCGATCTACGTCCTCGAGGACGCGCCGTGGTCGGCGTTCCGCGACCGCGACAACCCTTACGGCTTCGCGGCTTTCGACGTCGACCCGGGCCGCCCCGGCGGCAATACCTCGATCAAGGCGACGCATTACGCGTTGCGGGGCCCGCTGGGCGACATGGTCGTGATCGACGAATTCACCCTGACCAAGCCGCGCCGCGACAAAAGCTAGCTCAAAACAACGTCTCCTGAACGGGTTGCGGCGTTTCGGCCGAAACCGCTTGGGAGAACGGGCGATGATCGCCGGCGAGCCGGTACTTGGCGATCAGCGGGGCGGCGCGCTCGCGTAGCATGTCGCGATAACCCTGCGGCAGGTAGGCGCCCCGCCGGTACAGCTCGCGATAGCGGCCGACCAGTTCGGGATGCGAGCGCGCCAGCCACGACATGAACCATCCGCGGGTCGAGCTGCGCAGGTGCAGGCCGAAAACCGTCACGCTGCCGGCGCCGGCGGCCGCGATCTGGCCGAGCAGCGCGTCGAGATGCTCGGCGGAATCGGTGAGATACGGCAGCACCGGCGCGACCATCACGTGGCAGTTCAGCCCGGCGGCGGTGATCGCGCCGATCAGGCCGAGCCGCGCCTGTGGCGTGGGCGTGCCGGGCTCGACGTCGCGGTGCAGCTCGGCATCCCCGACCGCCAGCGACACCGCGACCGACACCGGGACCTGCGCCGCGGCGTCGGCGATCAGCGGCAGGTCGCGGCGCAGCAGGGTGCCCTTGGTCAGGATCGAGAGCGGGGTGCCCGATTCGGCCAGGGCGCCGATGATGCCGGGCATCAACGCGTAGCGCCCCTCGGCCCGCTGGTACGGATCGGTGTTGGTGCCCAGGGCGACGGTCTCGCGCTGCCACGACGGCCTGCGCAGCTCGCGACGCAGCACCTCGGCCACGTTGGTCTTGACGACGACCTGGGTGTCAAAGTCGTTGCCGCAGTCCAACTCCAGGTATTCGTGGGTGGGCCGGGCGAAGCAGTACCGGCAGGCGTGCGAGCAGCCGCGGTAGCCGTTGACCGTATAGCGGAACGGCAGGGCCGACGCGTTGGGCACCTTGTTCAGCGCGGACTTGCACAGCACCTCGTGAAAGGTGATGCCGTCGAACTGCGGCGAGCGCACGCTGCGGACGAAGCCGATGCGTTGCAGCCCCGGCAGCGCCCCGTCCTCGACCGGTTTCCCGTTGACCGCGACGGCCTGGCTTGCCCACCGCATCCCGCTATTCGAACATCAGTTCGAGATACAGTCAAGTGCCATGGCCCATCCGCCCCGCTGCGCCGCCGAAGCCCGGCCTTGTGCGTGGTAGCAAACCAGATTATTTTCGGGTGACCGAACCGAAGGCGGGGTGTTGCACGCATGCGTTTGATCCATGTCGCGGCGGCGGTTGGCATTCCCGTCGTTGTGCTGATGGGGGCGTCGCCGGCCGGCGCGGAAACCGGCGCCGTCGGTTATGCCCAATGCGTCGGAGGCGACACGAAGCCCCCGCCGCCGGGCGTGAGTGCAGACGTGTGGTTCCCCAGCGTCCATGTGATCGACCACGACATCATTTCGGGTGTGCCGGCCGCCGAAGTGGTTGAGAGGCTGGTGAACATGGGCGTCAACCGGGACGACGCCGTTCGCCGCGTGCAGTGTTATCTGGTCAACTCACCGCATTAGCCCGCTTCTGCCGCCTACCGCGCGGGGCTAAGCTGCGGATCGTCGCCCTGGACGTCAGCCGCGAGGAGTTATGACCGAACGCATCGAGACTTCCCGCACCATCGCCGCACCGGCGTCGGACATCTTCGCCGTGCTGTGCGACCCGCAGGGCCACGTGGCGATCGATTCGTCCGGGATGCTCCAGGACGCCGACGGCGATCCGGTGCGCGGCGTCGGTGACCGCTTCGTCGTGCACATGGATCGCGAGTCGTTGAACGACTTTCCGCAACTGGGCAAGTACGACGTCACCGTCGAGATCAAGCAGTTCGAGCAGGACCGCCTGATCGCGTGGACGGTGCTCGGTCAGATCCAGCCACCGATCGGCCATGTGTACGGCTATGCGCTCGCGCCGGCCGAAGACGCCTCGGCCACCGTGGTCACCTCGTTCTACGACTGGTCGGACATCGACCCCAAGTGGCGGGAAGCCGAGATTTTCCCGATCCTGTCCGAGGGCGCGCTGCGGGCGACCCTGGGAATTCTCGACCGCACCGTCCGCCGCGGTTATCCGCGAGGAATATTGCTGTAAGCCCGGCGGCAGGAGGGACCGACATGTTGCATTCGATGGTTCTGGCGAGTTCGGACCCCGTCGCCGCCGGCTTCATTCTGCGTGGCATCAAAGGGATTTTCGTCGCGATCGGCAGCATCATCGCCGCAATAGTCTGCGGCGTCATCGCCATGATGAAGGGCCGCAATCCGCTGGGATGGGGAATCCTTGGACTGTTCTTCTCCATCCTCACCCTGATCGTGGTGATCGTCATTCCCAGCAAGAAATGACCGGGCCGCGCCGGCCCGCGCCGGCGCGCTAGAAGGGCGGCGGCTCCCCGTCCCCCACGGCGTGGGTCGATTCGGAATACCAGGCGTACGAGGGCCTTTCGGCCAGGCGAGCCGTTCGGTTGTGTTTGCGTTCGGCGGCGATGCGGGTGGCGCGGTCTTGGGTGCGGGTGCGGCGGCGTTGGGGCATCATCGCGGTGCGCTGGGCGCAGTGGTTCGGGGGTGGGTCGGCTTCGGGGGCCGCGATCGCGCCGGTGGCCGCGCACAAGCTGGGAAACAACAGCGCGCTGCCCGGGGTGGTCACATAGGTGTGCCCGGCCGGGGAGGTGAAGATCAGCGTGCCATCGGGCAGCTGCTTTTCCTGCCAGCCCCAAAACGTTTTCACCAAATGATGCGTACGGCACAGCGCCTTGAGGTTCGACGCGTGTGTGGGGCCACCGGCGGCGTAGGGGATGGTGTGGTCCACATCGCAGGCGGTGGCCGGGCGATCACAGCCGGGCCAGCGACACGTCAGATCCCGACACCGCACAAAATCGGCCAGCGCCCGCGAGGGCACATACCCCGGCTCCGGGGCGGCGTCGCCGGGATGGGTCAACGGCACCAGTGTGGCCGAGGCCGCCAGCTCGGCGAGCACCTCCGGGGGGATCAATCCCTCGGCGCCGACCTCGGCACCCGGGGTGGATGCGCGACCCTCCAGCACCGCGTGTTCGCCGATCACATGGACAGTCACCGGGCCCGCGGCCCGCCCCCCGGCCGCGCAATCCGCGCGCCCGCAGCGACACCCCAGCCGATCGGCGTCGGCGGCCAACGCCCCCAATGCATCAGCGCGGCGCTGCTCCCGAGTCCGTGGGTCATGCGCACACACCGTGGCCGCCAACCCATCCAGGCGCCGATCCAGGGCGTGGGCATCCGGGGCATACAGGGTGGCCTCCAGATGCGCCAGCCCATCGCCCATGTCGGCCATCCACACCTGCCGGCCGGCCGCGCGCTCCTGGCGCCGCCGCACCGCATCCACATCAGCCTTGGCCACGACCTTGTCGACCTGGGCCGCCAACCGGCCCTGACTCAACGACGGCCACCGGCCCACATTGGCCGCCAACACCGCGTCCACCGAACGCAACACCTCGAGGTCGGTAATCAGATCCGTGCGGAACACGATCGTCTGAAACATCCGATAATCGATATCCCCGGCGCCAAACACCGCCCCCACCAGCGGCAACCGCTCCCGCATCGCCCGGGCGTAGCGCACCCGGCTCGCGGCCAACCCCTGGCCGATCCGCAACTGCGCGCCCACCTCCGCGGCCACCGCCGCCTCGGTGTCCACCGCCCACTCCTCGCTCTCCGCACAGCGCGAGAGCCGATAGGCAAACAACTCCCCGATCGCCACCAACTGCGCCGCCGCCGCCCGATTCTCCACCCGCGCCACAACCCCGAGGTGCTCCAACAACGCCGCCGACTCCCGCGTCGACGACGGATGACAACGCTCAACGAGCTCATCAAGCTCCGCGATCACCGCACGCCGCCGCACCTCATCGAACATACGTTCGACTATGCCACAGGCAACCGACAAACCGCCTACCAGGCCCGAAACGGGCTACCGGCCCAGCCGCGCAAGCACGTCGGCGACAACGGTCTCCGAAGCGACGGCCGACTGCTCCCCCGTCCCGAGGTCCTTCACCCCGACCGTGCCGGCCTCGATATCGCGGTCGCCCAGCACCAGGGCGACCCGGGCG
This sequence comes from Mycobacterium paraintracellulare, assembly GCF_000276825.1. Taxonomy (NCBI): domain Bacteria; kingdom Bacillati; phylum Actinomycetota; class Actinomycetes; order Mycobacteriales; family Mycobacteriaceae; genus Mycobacterium; species Mycobacterium paraintracellulare. Next base: position 3,663,066 of record NC_016948.1, read on the forward strand.
CCCGACCGGTCGGCCGCGCGCATCGCGCCCTTGAGCCCGCGGTCGCCGTAGGCCAGGTCGACGCGCACCCCGGCGGACCGCAGTTGACCGGCCAGCACCGCCAGCCGCAGCTTGGCCTGCTCGCTCAACGGCACCCCGAAGACCTCGCAGCGCGCCGCCGTCCCCACGCTCTTGCCCTCGGCCCGCAGCGCCAGCAGCGTGCGGTCCACGCCGAGCCCAAATCCGATGCCGGACAGGTCTTGTCCGCCGAGCTCGCGCATCAGGCCGTCGTAGCGGCCCCCGCCGCCGATGCCCGACTGCGCGCCCAGCCCGTCGTGCACGAACTCGAACGTGGTCTTGGTGTAGTAGTCCAGCCCGCGCACCATGCGCGGGTTGATGACGTAGGGCACCCCGAGCGCGTCCAGATGCGCCAGGACGGTGTCGAAGTGCTGCTTGGCCGCATCGGACAGGTGGTCGAGCAGCACCGGCGCATCGGCCGTCATGGCCCGCACCTCGGGTCGCTTGTCGTCGAGGACGCGCAGCGGGTTGATCTCGGCGCGCCGGCGCGTCTCGTCGTCAAGCGAGAGCCCAAACAGGAACTCCTGCAACAGTTCTCGATACGCCGGTCGGCAGCTGTCGTCGCCGAGCGAGGTGATCTCCAGCCGGAAGCCGTCGAGCCCCAGGGAGCGAAAACCCGCGTCGGCCACGGCGATGACCTCGGCGTCCAGGGCCGGGTCGTCGACGCCGATCGCCTCCACGCCGACCTGTTGCAGCTGGCGATAGCGGCCGGCCTGCGGGCGTTCGTAGCGGAAAAACGGTCCCGCGTAACAAAGTTTGACGGGCAACGCGCCGCGGTCCAATCCGTGTTCGATGACGGCGCGGACCACGCCGGCGGTCCCCTCGGGCCGCAGCGTCACCGAACGATCGCCGCGGTCGGCGAACGTGTACATCTCCTTGGACACCACGTCGGTGGACTCGCCCACGCCGCGCGCGAACAGCGCGGTGTCCTCGAAGATGGGCAGCTCGATATCGCCGTAACCGGCGCGGCGGGCGGCCCCGAGCAGTCCGTCGCGCACCGCGACGAACTGGGCCGAGTCCGGCGGGACGTAGTCGGGCACGCCCTTGGGCGCAGAAAATTCCGCCACCGGTTACAGGCCTTCGAGGAAGGGGTTGAGGCGCCGCTCGGCGCCGATGGTGGTGGCGTTGCCGTGCCCCGGCAGCACCACCGTCGCGTCGTCGAGCACCAGGAGTTTGTCGACGATCGAGGTCAGCAGGTCGCGCCCGCTGCCGCCGAACAGATCGGTGCGCCCGACCGACCGCTCGAACAGCGTGTCGCCGGTGAACACCAAGTCCTTGTCCCCGGTCACCCGGAACACCACCGATCCGCGCGTGTGCCCGGGGGTGTGGTCGACGTTGACCGTCACGCTGCCCAGGTCGAGCTTGTCGCCGTCGCGGTCGAGCTCGACGACCTGCTTGGGCTCCCGCCAGAAGGCGCCCGCCACCAGCTGCGCCAGCCGTGGGCCCAGGCCGTAGATCGGGTCTTTGAGCATGAACCTGTCCTCGGGATGGATGTAGGTCGGGCACCCGTAGGTGTCGGAAACCTTCTGCGCCGACCACATGTGGTCGATGTGCCCATGGGTCAGCAGCACCGCCGCCGGCGTCAGCCGGTTCTCGTCCAGGATGCGCCGCAGCGGGGCCATCGCCCGCTGACCCGGATCCACGATGACGGCGTCCGTTCCCGGCCGCTCAGCCAGCACGTAGCAGTTGCACTGCAACATGCCGGCGGGAAATCCGGTGATCAACACGGATCCCATTTTCCCATGGGGCCCACTTGACACGAGTCGCGGCGCCCACATTAGCCTGAGCTGGCCACCTCACGGGTTTATGGGGCTCCGATCCAATCATGGAGGCATAGCGGCCGTGCCGACCAACGAACAACGACGTGCCAACGCCAAGCGCAAGCTCGAACGCCAGCTGGAGCGGCGCGCGAAGCAAGCCAAGACGCGCCGGATCGTGTTGATCGCGGCCGGCTCGATCGTGGCCGTGGCCGTGGTCGTGGCGGTGGTCCTGACGATCGTCAACACCAAGCACGAACACAAGAGCAACACCGCGGCGACGACGACCAGCAGCAGCTCGCCGGAGAGCACGACGCCCGCCGGGCCCGCGCCGTCCGCCCCGCCGTTGCCGGCGTTCAAGCCGTCGGCCGAGGTCGGCGCCAATTGTCAATACCCGGCAACGCCGGAGCCCGCGGCCAAGCAGGTCAAGCCGCCGCGCACCGGCAAGGTGCCGACCGATCCGGCGCAGGTGAGCGTCAGCATGGTGACCAACCAGGGCCACATCGGCCTGATGCTGGCCAACAACGAATCGCCTTGCACCGTCAACAGTTTCGCGAGCCTGGTCGGGCAGAAATACTTCGACAACACCAAATGCCACCGGCTGACCACCTCACCGGGGCTGGGCGTCTTGCAGTGCGGCGACCCCAAGGGCGAAGGCACGGGCGGCCCGGGCTACCAATTCGCCAACGAATACCCCACCGACCAGTACCCGCCGAACGACCCCAAGGCGCAGGAGCCCGTCCTCTACCCGCGCGGCACCCTGGCCATGGCCAACGCCGGGCCCGGCACCAACGGCAGCCAATTCTTCATGGTCTACAAGGACTCCCAGCTGCCGCCGCAATACACCGTGTTCGGCACCATCCAGCCCGACGGGCTCGCCACCCTGGACAAGATCGCCAAGGCCGGCGTCGCCGGCGGCGGCGAGGACGGGGCACCCGCGACCGAGGTCACCATCACCTCGGTGCTGCTCGACTGAGTCCGAGCGGGGCTCAGGCCGCCGACGTCACCCGGTAGACGTCGTACACGCCCTCGACGTTGCGCACCACGTTCAGCAGGTGGCCGAGGTGCTTGGGGTCACCCATCTCAAAGGTGAACCGGCTGATGGCAACTCGATCACCGGACGTGGTCACAGACGCGGACAGGATGTTGACCTTCTCATCGGCCAGCACGCGCGTGACGTCCGACAGCAGCCGGTGCCGGTCGAGCGCCTCGACCTGAATGGCCACCAGGAACACCGACGACGGCGACGGCGCCCAGTGCACCTCGATGATGCGCTCGGACTGCTGCTGCAGCGAGGCGGCGTTGGTGCAGTCGGTGCGGTGCACGCTGACCCCGCCGCCGCGGGTGACGAACCCCATGATCTGGTCGCCGGGCACCGGCGTGCAGCACTTCGCCAGCTTGGTCAGCACGCCCGGGGCACCCGGGACCGAGACCCCGACGTCGTCGCTGCTGCGCGGGCGCCGCAGCATGGTCGTCGGGGTGGACCGTTCGGCGAGGTCTTCTTCGGCCTGGTCGATGCCGCCGAGTTCGGCCAGCAGCCGCTGCACGACGTGCCGGGCCGACACGTGCCCCTCACCGATCGCCGTGTAGAGGGCGGACACGTCGAGGTAGTGCAGCTCGCGGGCCACCGCCGACAGGGTCTCGCCATTGACCAAGCGCTGCAACGGAAGTCCCCCGCGACGCACCTCGCGTGCCATCGCGTCCTTACCGGCCTCCAGTGCCTCCTCGCGGCGCTCCTTGGCGAACCACTGCCGGATCTTGGCCTTGGCGCGCGGTGACACCACGAACTGCTGCCAGTCCCGCGACGGCCCGGCGTTGGCCGCCTTCGAGGTGAAAACCTCGACGACTTCCCCGTTTTCCAGCTTGCGTTCCAGCGCCACCAGCCGTCCGTTGACCCGGGCGCCGATGCAGCGGTGGCCGACCTCGGTGTGCACGGCGTAGGCGAAGTCCACCGGCGTGGAGCCGGTCGGCAGGGTGATGACGTCGCCCTTGGGGGTGAAGACGAAGATCTCTTGTACCGCAAGGTCATACCGCAACGATTCGAGGAATTCGCCGGGGTCGGCGGCCTCCCGTTGCCAGTCGAGCAGCTGGCGCATCCACGCCATGTCGTCGATCTCGGCGGCGGCGTGCGGATGCGGAACGCCGTTGCGCCCCTTGGCCTCCTTGTAGCGCCAGTGCGCGGCGATGCCGTATTCGGCGGTGCGGTGCATGTCGCGGGTCCGTATCTGCACCTCCAGCGGCTTGCCCTCGGGGCCGACGACCGTGGTGTGCAGTGACTGGTACACGCCGTAGCGGGGCTGGGCGATGTAGTCCTTGAACCGGCCGGCCATCGGCTGCCACAGCGAATGCACCACGCCCACAGCGGCATAGCAGTCCCGGATCTCGTCGCACAGGATGCGGATGCCGACCAGGTCGTGGATGTCGTCGAAGTCGCGGCCCTTGACGATCATCTTCTGGTAGATCGACCAGTAGTGCTTGGGCCGGCCCTCCACCGTCGCCTTGATCTTCGAGGCGCCCAGCGTGCTGACGATCTCGGCGCGGACCTTGGCCAGGTAGGTGTCGCGCGACGGCGCGCGCCCGGCGACCAGCCGGACGATCTCCTCGTACTTCTTGGGATGCAGGATCGCGAACGACAGGTCTTCCAACTCCCACTTGACGCTGGCCATACCCAGCCGATGCGCAAGGGGCGCAATGACTTCCAGCGTCTCGCGGGCCTTGCGGGCCTGCTTCTCCGGCGGCAGGAACCGCATGGTGCGCATGTTGTGCAGCCGGTCGGCCACCTTGATCACCAGCACGCGGGGATCGCGCGCCATCGCGGTGATCATCTTGCGGATCGTCTCGCCCTCGGCGGCGCTGCCCAGCACCACCCGATCCAGCTTGGTCACACCGTCGACGAGATGGCCGACCTCTTCGCCGAATTCTTCGCTCAAGGCGTCCAGGGTGTAGCCGGTGTCCTCGACGGTGTCGTGCAGCAGCGCGGCCACCAAAGTCGTGGTGTCCATGCCCAATTCGGCCAGGATGGTGGCGACGGCCAGCGGGTGGGTGATGTACGGGTCGCCCGAGTGGCGCAACTGGGTGGCGTGGCGCTGGTCGGCGACCTCGAAGGCGCGCTGCAGCATCGACACGTTCGCCTTCGGGTAGATCTCCCGGTGCACCGCCACCAGCGGTTCGAGCACCGGGTTGAGCGTGCTGCGCTGCGCGGTCATCCGCCGGGCCAGCCGCGCCCGGACCCGCCGCGACGCGCTGCTGGACGTCTTCAGGGACTCGGTCGGCGGCTCCGGCGCCTCCATGGGCTGCGTGATGGCCGGCGGCTCCGTGACTTTGGTGGGCGCGTCGAGCGCCTGGGACGCGCTGTTGTCATCCGCCACGTGTGGTCACCTCCGAATTCGAGGATACGTCCTCTCGATCCGATGACCCGGCTCCTTCTCGCGCCGTCCCCGTCGCCGCTCCGCGGCCGGGAGGTACCCCCGTCGCGGCGCGCACCGCCGCCGGAGGCGAGAGCGCTACTCGCACATCAGGCTGTGCACCGGCAGCGGCGCGACCGCGTCCCGGCCGCCCAGCCCACCGAGTTCGAACAGCACCGCCGCCGCCACCACGTTCGCCCCGGCGCGCTCGAGCAGCCGGGCCGACGCCGCCAGGGTGCCGCCGGTGGCCAGCACGTCGTCGACGATCACCACGTTGCGTCCGCGCAGGTCAATGCCCTCGCCGGGGATCTCCAGCGTGGCGGTGCCGTATTCCAGGTCGTACCGCTCGGCGTGCACCGGCGGCGGCAACTTCCCGGCCTTGCGGATGGCCAACACGCCCGTGCCCAGCCGGTCGGCGACGGCCGCTGCCACCAAAAACCCCCGGGCCTCGATGCCGGCCACCAGATCGGCGCCGGACGCAAGCTCGGCCACCGCTCCGGTGATCGCCGTCATCGCCGTCGCGTCGGCGAACACCGGGGTGAGGTCCTTGAACTGGATCCCGGGCTTGGGGAAGTCGGCCACCTTGCGCGTCAGCGACGCGATGAGCTCCGCCACGGGCGTCCGCCCGCCCACGTTCGTCACGGCAACCTCACTGCACCAGGGCCCATCGGTCCATGTTCCAGCCCACACCCCACCGGGTCGGGTTGTTGCTCACCGCGTACATCTTCTTGGACATCAGCAACGTGCGCTGCTGCCGGTACAGCGGCAGGGTGGGCATGTCGCCCCACAGGATCGGCGCGGTTTCGGCCAGCAGCCTGACGCGCTCGGCGGCATCGGCGGACACCGCCAGCGCCCCGATCGCGCTGTCGACCTGGGGATTGCTGTATCCGGACAGGTTGTTGCCGTTGCCGGTGTGCAGGGCGTACGCGTCCAGCGCCGAGGACCCCGTCGAACCGCTGCCGGTCGCGCCGCCCGTGCTGGCCAGCAACGCGTCGATCTTCCCGTCCCGCAACGCCCGCGGGCCCGAGCTGTCCAGCGTGACGCCGGTGACCGTGATCCCGGCCGCGGCGCACGATTTGGTGATGACGCCCACGTTGACCGCGAGCCGCGCGTTGGGCCCCTGGTAGCCGATCCGCACCGCCAGCGGCGCACCGCCCAGCGCGTTGCGCGCGGCGACCGGATCCGCCTTGCCGAACGGGCCGGCCTCGGCGGCCCCGTCGGCCGCGGTGACGGCGTCGTCGCCGGCCGGGCTGAGGCGTGAATTGGCGATCGGCGTCCCCGCGTCGTGGGCCAGCGCGTCGCGCGGCGTGCACAGCGCGACGGCCCGGCGCGCCTTGGGCGCCGCCAGCGGCCCCTGCGGGGCGAAGAACAGCTGCTCGATGCCGTCGGACGGGGCATCCGAGCGCTCGTAGTTGTCGGGCGTGGCCAGCGTTCCCGACGAGCCCGCGGCGACGTCGACCACGTCGACGGTGCGGTTGTTGACCCGGTCCTGGATGTCGGGCCCCTGCGGCCACACCGTGATCCGCTTGGTGATGGCCCGCGGCCCCCACCACCGGTCGTTGGCGACGAGCACCACCGCCCCGCCCTCCAGGACGGACCCGATCTTGTAGGGCCCCGACGACGGAAAGCGCTTGAGGTCGACACCGGGTTTGAGGTCCCAGATGGTGTTCCACAGCTTCGCGATCTGCTGCACCAGCGGCGCGTTGTGGCTGAGCAGCGCCGCGGTCACGTCGACGTTGAGCTGGTCGGCGATGACGTGCGAGGGCATCAACGAGGTCGCGGTGAACAGCTGGTTGTAGTCGACGACGCCGCGGTCCGGGACGAACGACACCCGCGCCTTCTTCTGCCCAGGGATGCACTCGACGTTGGCGATGTCGATATAGCCGCCCTGAGTGGCCGCATCGAATTCCGGGAAGCGGCCGGACTGGGCCGCCCACGCGAGCACGATGTCGTCGCAGGTCAACGGCTTGCCGTCGGAGTAGACGGCGTTGTCGGCGATCTGGTAGTCCAGCACCAGCGGCGTGCCGCCGACCACCGAAACGGTGCCGAAGTCGCGGTCGGCGACGATCTGCCCGCCCGGCCCGTGGTAGCTGAACCCGGTGAGCGTGCGGGCGAAGGCCTGCGCGCCGGCCGAGGCGGCGCCGGCGACGGTGTTGGTGTTGTAGGTGCCCAGCGGGCCGTCGACCACGTAATCGACCTCGGAGGCGGCGCTACCGGCGCACGCGGTCACCACGAAACCCGCGACCAGCGCCACCGTCAGCCCGGCGCTGATCCACAGCGCGATGTTGTGCCGGCCGGTTAGCGCGCCATCGGCCCCAGTTCCCCGGTACCTGGTGGCCATCGCGTCTACCGCCGGCCGACGTTCCGCTTGCCGGTGGGACGACGAGTCCCGGTCGGCCGCACGGGACGGGCCCCCGGCGCAGGCTTGCTCGGCGCGGGCTTGGACGGCCCCGACGGCCTCGACGCCGATTCGGCGGCGTCGGCCTTGGCATCCTCGTCGGGGACGTCGGCGACGTCGTCGGCGTCCGGCGCGTTCTCGGCACCCGCGCGCGCACCGCCGGCGCGCCGCCGCAGGACGCGGCGGGTGTGGGTGCGCACCAACTCGGTGCGTTCCCGCATGCTGACCAGCAGCGGCGTGGCGAAGAAGATCGAGGAGTAGGTGCCGACGATGATGCCGATCAACTGCACCAGCGCCAGGTCCTTCAGGGTGCCGACGCCCAACAGCCACACCGCCACCACCATCAACGCCAGCACCGGCAGCACGCCGATCAGGCTGGTGTTGATGGACCGCATGAACGTCTGGTTGATCGCCAGGTTGGCCTCTTCGGCGAAGGTGCGCTTGGGTTTGTGCTGGAAGCCGTGGGTGTTCTCCTCGACCTTGTCGAACACGATGACGGTGTCGTAGAGGGAGAAACCGAGGATCGTCAGCAGGCCGATGACGGTGGCCGGGGTGACCTCAAAGCCCACCAGCGAGTACACCCCGGCCGTCACGGCCAGGTCGAAGAACATCGCCGCGATCGCGGCCAGCGTCATGTAGCGCTCGTAGCGGACCGTGATGTACACGCCGACCAGCGCCAGGAACACCACCAGCGCGAACAGCGCCTTCATGGTGATCTGGTCGCCCCAGGTCTCGGAGACCGCCGAGTCGCTGATGGCCTGCTTGCTGGGCTTGCCGTCGGGTCCCTTGGGCCCGAACGCGTCGAACAACGCGTTGCGCAGCTTAGTCGTCTGGTCGTTGGACAGCGTCTCGGAGCGAATCTGCACGGTCGCCGCCGCGCCGTTGCCGACGACGACCACCGATTCCGCATCGTTGCCGAGGGTCTTGCGGAACACGTCCTGGACCTGGGAGGTGTGCACCGTGCCGTGCGTCCCGTTGGCGGGCATCGACACCGTGGTACCGCCGTTGAAGTCGATGCCGAAGCTGAAGCCCCGCAACACGATGGACAGCAGCGCGACCGCGACGATCGCGCCGCTGATGCCGAACCACAGCCGCCGCCGTCCGACCACCTCGAACGCGCCGGTGCCGGTGTAGAGGCGCGACAGGAAGCTGTGGTGCGGCGCCCCGGCGGTGCCGGCGGCGCTGGCGGTCAATTCGGTTGTGCCTGCCGAGGTTTCGGTGATCTCGGTCGCGTCATTGGAGGCCATCACGTCATCCCCGTCCCGTCGTGACCTGCGACGAACCCCGGCGTTCGCGGGCGACCTGCTGGATTGCGCCCAGGCCGTTATATGCGGGCTTCGCCAACGTCGGTGACTTGGAGGCCAGGTAGACCAGCGGCCACGTCACCAGGAACACCACCACCAGGTCCAGGATCGTGGTGAGGCCCAACGTGAATGCGAAGCCCTTCACCTGGCCGATCGCCAGCGCGTAGAGCACCGCGGCGGCCAGGAAGGTGACCGCGTTGCCCGACACGATCGTCTTGCGCGCCCGCGTCCACCCTCGCGGGACCGCCGACCGGAACGAACGCCCTTCGCGGATCTCGTCTTTGATGCGTTCGAAGAAGACGACGAACGAGTCCGCGGTGGTGCCGATACCGATGATCAGACCGGCGATGCCCGCCAGGTCGAGGGTGTAGTTGATCTGGCGACCCAGGATCACCAGGATCGCGAAAACCATTGCGCCGGAAGCGGCCAGCGACAGCGCCGTGAGCAGTCCCAGCACCCGGTAGTAGAGCAGCGAATACAGCAGCACCAGGACCAAGCCGATCGCGCCGGCGATCAACCCCGCGCGCAGCGACGTCAAACCCAGTGTCGCCGAGACGGTTTGGGCCTCCGACGATTCGAACGACAGCGGCAACGAACCGTATTTCAGGACGTTGGCCAGCTGCTTGGCGGTCGCCGCGGTGAACGGCGGGTCGCCGCCGCTGATCTGGGTGCGGCCGCCGGGGATGGCTTCTTGGATCATCGGGGCGCTGACGACCTGCGAGTCCAGCGTGAACGCGGTCTGGGTGCCGATATGGGCGGCGGTGAAGTCCGCCCAGGTGTTGGCCGCCGCGGACTTGAACTGAAGGTCGACGACGTAGCCGATGCCGCGCTGGTTCTGGCTCGAGGTGGCGTCCTGGATCTGGTCACCGCTGATGATGGACGGACCGAGCAGATAGGCCACCTTGTGGTCGGTCGAGCAGGTGATCAGCGGCTGGGTGGGGTCGTCGTTGCCGGCCAGGATGTCTTCTTTGTCGCAGCGCGTCGCCTGGAACTGCAGGGCCAGGAACTGGATGCCCTGCCGGGTGCTCTGCCGCCACTTCTTCTCGTCGGCGATGCGCTCGGCGAGGTCCTTGCGCGGATCCGGCGACGCGGGCTGCTCGGCCGGCGGCGCCCCGGGGGCCGGGGTGGCCGGGGCGGGCGCCGGGGCCCCGGGAGCCGGAGCGGGAGGCGCGGGGGTGGGCGCCGGCGGCGGATCCTGCGGGTAGGGGCGGGGCTGGGCGCCCGGCTTGCCTCCCGGCGCGGGCTGTCCGGCCGGGGGCGGGGCCGGCTGGCCCGGCGCGGGTTGGCCGCTGGGCCCGGGTTCTGCGGGCGCGGGTTCTGCGGGCGCGGGCTGGCCGGGTGCGGGCTGGTGCGCCGGGGGCTTGGGCTCGGCGCTTTGGGCCGGCATCGAGTTGAGCACCGGACGGATGTACAGCCGGGCCGTCTGGCCCAGGTTGCGGGCCTCGTTGCCGTCGTTGCCGGGGACCGTGATGATCAGGTTGTCGCCGTCGACGACGACCTCCGAGCCGGACACGCCGAGCCCGTTGACGCGGGCGCCGATGATCTGCTGCGCCTGCGCCAGCGCCTCGCGGCTGGGGCGCGAGCCGTCCGGGGTGCGCGCGGTCAGCGTGACGCGGGTGCCGCCCTGCAGGTCGATCCCGAGCTTGGGGGCGGCGCGCTTGTCGCCGGTGAGGAACACCAGCAGGTAGACGCCGATGAGCAACACCAAGAAGACCGACAGGTAGCGGGCAGGGTGCACCGGCGCCGAAGACGATGCCACGTTCCTTCTATCTCCTCGAGAATCGGTTACTTACCCCGGACAGAGCCTAGAAAAGCCTACGTGGCCCCGAGGAGCCCGTCGCGCAAGCCGCCCTCCCCCGAAGTATTAGGCGTCAGGAATCCTTGGCGACCGAGCCCTCGTCGGCGGGCTCGTCCCCGTCGACCAGATCCTCGTCGTCGTCGGGCAGGATGCGGTCGCGGATCGCCAGCTTCATCCAGGTGGTCACCACGCCGGGGGAGATCTCGAGGTCGACGGTGTCATCGGTGATCGCGACGACGGTGGCCTGCAGGCCCGACGTGGTGTGCACCCGGTCGCCCGGGCTCAACGACTCGTGCAGGTCGATGGTGGCCTGCATCGCGCGCTTCTGGCGCCGCGACGCGAAATACATGAACCCGCCCATGATGAGCAGGAACGGCAGGAACAGGATCAAACTCTCCATGGGCGCGCCTGTGTCTTTCTTTCTTCGGATTTCGGGGGTGGGTGCCGGTGCGACGCGGACGCCGCGCACCTCATCACGGTCCAGTGTGCCCGTTCAGTCTGGCAGGCCGCGGCCCGTCACCGGCCGCCGCGGTGCGACCGATGCTCGCCGGAGGCAAGCTCGATAGGCTTTCAACGTGGCGTGACACGCGCGCCGCGGGAGGGAGTACGTGGTGGCCGGCCTCGAGCAGACTCGCCAACTGGTCACCGAGATCCCCGGCCCGCTCTCGCTGGAACTGAGCAAGCGCCGGGCGGCGGCGGTGTCGCACGCGGTCAACGTCTCCGTCCCCGTCTTCGTGGCGCGCGCCGGCGGCGGCATCATCGAGGACGTCGACGGCAACCGGCTCATCGACCTCGGCTCCGGCATCGCGGTGACGACTATCGGCAACTCGGCGCCCCGGGTGGTCGACGCGGTGCGCGCGCAGGTCGCCGAGTTCACCCACACCTGCTTCATGGTGACGCCGTACGAGTCGTACGTCGCGGTGGCCGAGACGCTCAACCGGATCACCCCGGGCTCCGGCGAGAAGCGCTCGGTGCTGTTCAATTCCGGCGCCGAGGCCGTCGAGAACGCCGTCAAGGTCGCGCGCGCCTACACGCGCAAGTCGGCGGTGGTGGCGTTCAACCACGCCTACCACGGCCGCACCAACCTGACGATGGCGCTGACCGCGAAGTCCATGCCCTACAAGGCCGGCTTCGGCCCGTTCGCGCCGGAGGTCTACCGGGCGCCGCTGTCCTACCCCTATCGGGACGGCCTGATCGACAAGGAGCTGGCCACCGACGGGGAGAAGGCCGCCGCGCGGGCCATCCGGGTCATCGACAGCCAGATCGGCGCCGACAACCTGGCCGCCCTCCTGATCGAGCCGATCCAGGGCGAAGGCGGGTTCATCGTGCCGGCCGAGGGATTCCTGCCCACCCTGCTGGAGTGGTGCCGCAGGAACGACGTGGTGTTCATCGCCGACGAGGTGCAGACCGGTTTCGCGCGCTCGGGCGCCATGTTCGCCTGCGAACACGAGGGCATCGAGCCCGACCTGATCTGCACCGCCAAGGCGATCGCCGACGGGCTTCCCCTGTCGGCGGTCACCGGCCGGGCCAACATCATGGACGCGCCGCACGTCGGCGGCCTCGGCGGCACCTTCGGCGGCAACCCCCTGGCCTGCGCGGCGGCGTTGGCCACGATCGAGACGATCGAGAGCGACGGGCTGGTCGAGCGGGCCCAGCAGCTGGAACGGCTGATCACCGAACCGCTGCTGCGGCTGCAGGCCGGCGACGACCGGATCGGCGACGTCCGCGGCCGCGGCGCGATGATCGCGATCGAGTTGGTGAAGTCGGGGACCGCCGAGCCCGACAAGGAGCTGACCCAAAAGCTGACCGTCGCCGCCCAGGCCGCCGGCGTCATCGTCCTGACCTGCGGCATGTTCGGCAACATCATCCGGCTGCTGCCGCCGCTGACCATCGGCGACGAGTTGCTGGCCGAGGGAATCGAGATCCTGAGCGGGTTGTTGCGCGACCTGTAAGGCCCCGCCCCCGTGGGCAATCTCACATGCAGGCCCAAGGCCGTATCATGGTGGAATACCGTTACTTTAGCTAACGTTCTATGTGTCAGCGCCGACGCGCTTATTGACTCGCTATCTTTCATTCGCAAGGGATCTGTTTATGTCGACTGCCATTCATGACGAACACCTCGACCGTCGCATCGAGGAACTCATCGCCAACGACCCCCAGTTCGCCGCCGCCCGACCGGACCCGGCGATCACCGCCGCCACCGAAGCGCCCGGGCTGCGGCTGCCGCAGATCATCCGGACCGTGCTCGACGGCTACGCCGACCGGCCTGCCCTGGCGCAGCGCGTCGTCGAGTTCGTCACCGACGCCAAGACCGGGCGGACGACGGCCGAGCTGCTCCCCCGTTTCGAGACCATCACGTATGGCGAACTCGGCGAACGGGTTTCGGCCCTCGGCCGTGCCTGGGCCGGCGACGCGGTGCGCCCCGGCGACCGCGTCTGCGTGCTCGGCTTCAACAGCGTTGACTACGCCACCATCGACATCGCGCTGGGCACCATCGGGGCCGTGTCGGTGCCGCTGCAGACCAGCGCGGCGATCTCGTCGCTGCAGCCGATCGTCGCCGAGACCGAGCCCAGCCTGATCGCCTCGAGCGTCAACCAGCTGCCCGACGCGGTGGAGCTGATCCTGGCCGGCGACCACGTGCCCGGCAAGCTCGTCGTGTTCGACTACCAGCCCCAGGTCGACGACCAGCGCGAGGCCGTGGAGGCCGCCGCCGCGCGGTTGGCCGACTCCGGCGTCGCGGTCGAGGCTCTCGCCGACGTGCTGCGGCGCGGCAAGGACCTGCCGGCCGTCGAGCCGCCGGCGAGCGACGAGGACTCGCTGGCCCTGCTGATCTACACCTCCGGCAGCACCGGCGCGCCCAAGGGCGCGATGTACCCGCAGAGCAACGTCGGCAAGATGTGGCGGCGCGGGAGCAAGAACTGGTTCGGGGAAAGCGCCGCGTCGATCACCCTCAACTTCATGCCGATGAGCCACGTCATGGGGCGCGGAATCCTCTACGGCACGCTGGGCAACGGCGGCACCGCGTACTTCGCCGCCCGCAGCGACCTGTCCACCCTGCTCGAGGACCTCGAGTTGGTGCGGCCCACCGAGATGAACTTCGTCCCCCGCATCTGGGAGACGCTGTACGGCGAATTCCAGCGCCAGGTCGAGCGGCGGCTGGCCGACGGCGATGCGGGCCCAGAGGCCCGCGAGACTGTCGAGGCTGCGGTGTTGGAAGAACAGCGCCAGTACCTGCTGGGCGGGCGGTTCATCTTCGCGATGACGGGCTCGGCACCCACCTCGCCGGAGCTCAAGGCGTGGGCCGAGTCGCTGCTGCAGATGCACCTGATGGACGGCTACGGCTCCACCGAGGCCGGAATGGTGTTGTTCGACGGGGAGATTCAGCGTCCGCCGGTTATTGATTACAAGCTGGTCGACGTTCCGGATCTGGGCTATTTCAGCACCGACCGTCCGCATCCGCGCGGTGAGTTGTTGCTGCGGACCGAGAACATGTTCCCGGGTTATTACAAGCGGGCCGAGACCACCGCGAACGTGTTCGACGAGGACGGTTATTACCGCACCGGTGACGTGTTCGCCGAGATCGCGCCGGACCGGCTGGTGTATGTCGACCGCCGCAACAACGTGCTCAAGTTGGCCCAGGGCGAGTTCGTCACGTTGGCCAAGCTGGAGGCGGTGTTCGGCAACAGCCCGCTGATCCGCCAGATCTACGTTTACGGCAACAGCTCCCAGCCCTACCTGCTGGCCGTGGTGGTGCCGACCGAGGAAGCGTTGGCGGACAACGATCTTGAGTCGCTCAAGCCGAAGATCGCCGACTCGCTGCAGAAGGTCGCCAAGGAGACCGGCCTGCAGTCCTACGAGGTGCCGCGCGACTTCATCATCGAGACCACGCCGTTCACCCTGGAAAACGGCCTGCTGACCGGGATCCGCAAGCTGGCGTGGCCGAAGCTCAAGGCACACTACGGGGATCGGCTCGAGCAGATGTATGCCGAGCTGGCCGCGGGACAGGCCAACGAGTTGGCCGAACTGCGCCGCAGCGGCGCGGCGGCGCCGGTGGCCCAGACCGTGAGCCGGGCCGCGGCCGCCCTGCTGGGTGCGGCGGCCGGGGATCTGTCCGCAGATGCCCACTTCACCGATCTTGGTGGAGACTCGTTGTCGGCGTTGACCTTCGGCAACCTGCTGCGCGAGATCTTCGATGTCGACGTGCCGGTGGGGGTGATCGTCAGCCCGGCCAACGACCTGGCGGGGATCGCCGCCTACATCGAGGCCGAGCGGCAGGGCTCCAAGCGCCCGACGTTCGCCGCCGTGCACGGTCGCGGTGCGACCATGGTGCACGCCAGTGACCTCACGCTGGACAAGTTCCTCGACGAGGCGACCCTGGCCGCCGCGCCCAGCCTGCCCAAGCCGGCCACCGAGGTGCGCACCGTGCTGTTGACCGGCGCGACCGGCTTTTTGGGCCGCTACCTGGCGCTGGACTGGCTCGAGCGGATGGACATGGTCGACGGCAAGGTCATCGCCCTGGTGCGGGCCCGCACCGATGAGGAGGCGCGCGCCCGGCTGGACAAGACCTTCGACAGCGGCGACCCCAAACTGCTGGCGCACTACCAGCGGCTGGCCGCCGACCACCTCGAGGTCATCGCCGGCGACAAGGGTGAGGCCAACCTCGGCCTGGACCCCCAGACCTGGCAGCGACTGGCCGAGGAGGTCGACGTCATCGTCGACCCCGCCGCGCTGGTCAACCACGTGCTGCCCTACAGCGAGCTGTTCGGCCCCAACGCCCTGGGCACCGCGGAACTGATCCGGATCGCGTTGACGTCCAAGCAAAAGCCCTACACCTACGTGTCGACGATCGGGGTGGGCGATCAGATCCAGCCGGGTGAGTTCGTCGAGAACGCCGACATCCGCCAGATCAGCGCCACCCGCGAGATCAACGACGGCTACGCCAACGGCTACGGCAACAGCAAGTGGGCCGGCGAGGTGCTGCTGCGCGAGGCGCACGACCTGTGCGGCCTGCCCGTCACGGTGTTCCGCTGCGACATGATCCTGGCCGACACCACCTATGCCGGGCAGCTCAACCTGCCCGACATGTTCACCCGGCTGATGCTGAGCCTGGTCGCCACCGGTATCGCGCCCGGGTCGTTCTACGAACTGGACACCGACGGCAACCGCCAGCGGGTACACTACGACGGTTTGCCGGTCGAGTTCATCGCCGCGGCGATCTCGACGCTGGGGACCCAAATCACCGACAGCGACACGGGCTTTCAGACCTACCACGTGATGAACCCCTACGACGACGGCATCGGGCTGGACGAGTACATCGATTGGCTGATCGAGGCCGGGTATTCGATCGAGCGGATCGCCGATTACTCCGAGTGGCTGCGGCGCTTCGAGACCTCGCTGCGGGCCCTGCCCGATCGGCAGCGTCAGTACTCGCTGCTGCCGCTGCTGCACAACTACCAGAAGCCGGAAAAGCCGATCAACGGCTCGATGGCGCCCACCGACGTGTTCCGTGCGGCGGTGCAGGAAGCGAAAATCGGCCCCGACAAAGACATCCCGCACGTCTCGGCGCCGGTGATCGTCAAGTACATCACCGACCTGGAGTTGCTCGGACTCCTCTGAGGTGAGCCAAACAGCAAGTCGCCCAGCCCTTTTGGGGCTGGGCGACCTGTTTCGGTGTGCCGACTACTGCTGCGGGTGCGGCCAACGCAGATATGCGGCGTTGCCCCCTGATCCCGCGCCCGCCCGGTGGCGGCGCCATCCCCGCTTTGGTTCGGGGTCAGACGACGCGCGCGGCTTGGTCAGCGCACCCGAGGAGACCTCGGCCGGCTGCTCGTAAACCGAATCCCGATACGGCTCAACGGCCGGTGTGCCCGTGGTGGCCGGCGCCAGCGGCTGCACGTCGCGCGCCAGGCGCACGGCGGTGCGCGCCAACACAACACCTCCGATGAAGATGATCAGCGCGCCCAGGCCCGAGAAGTAGGTGACCTCGAGCACCGCGCGCTTGCGGTCGGTCGCGGCGATCGGGTCACCGGCGGAGCCGATTCCCAGCAGCGGGGCGACGTCGCCGCCCACCACGAACCAGGCGCCGGCCAGCACGGCCAGCCAGCCGCCCAACATCGCGGCGACGCGGTTGCCGGCAACGATCAGCAGCAGGCCGCCCAGCGCGGTGGCCGCGCCCGGCGCGACTTCCAGCCAGCCCCGGGCCGTGCTCCACGCCCAGTTTCGGTCCGGCGTGTAGGCGAAGTTGAAGTGTGGACCGACAAACGGTATTAACGCCCCCCAGGCTCCCAGAATGACCAGGAGCAATCCGCTGACCGCGCCTCGCGAGCGCGGCATGCTCAGCGCGCTGGTTCGGCCGTCTTCTGCGTATTTCATGACATCCCCTCGTTGAATACCGGGCCTGTTTCCGGCTCGAGATGGGTACCCGGCGACTTCCACTAGTAACCCACGCGGCAAACGAAAGCCAACCGAGCGCCGTGGTTGTTGAGGCTGGTGGGACTGGTGTTACTGTTGAAGGCCGAGCAACAGCAGCACGATCGCCATCGCCGGAAAGGTGCCCTGGGCGAGCGCGGCGCGGGCCTTGTCGGGCGCGGACACCAGCAGCACCACCGCGGCCGCGGCCATCGATCCGATGCCGGCGAAAACGAGCGCCGCGCCAACGGTGGTGTGCCCCAACGCAATTACGGCGATGCCGATGCCGGTGACGATCGCGAGGAACAAGTTGTAGAAGCCTTGGTTGAAGGCGAGCAGCTTCGTGGTTTCGGCTTCCGCGGGGGTGGTGCCGAAGGTGGCGCGGGTGCGCGGCGAGGTCCAGGTCAACGATTCCATCACGAAGATGTAGACGTGCAGTAACGCCGCCAGCGCGGCGAACAGCAGCGCGGTCGTGATCATCGCGTCCTCCTCGTCTCGCGGTCGCTCGCACTACCTTCGCGCAAAGCGGCACCGGCAGCCAAGGGCTGCCGGTGCCGTTCGTGTTGCCGGCTACCGTCCTAGACGCCGGCGTGGTGGCGGTGGAACAGGCCGCCGGGGCGGCGGTGGAACAGGCCATGCCCGCCGCGCTCACGGGGTGCCGCGTCGGCCGGCACCGCGTCCGTCCGTGCGGGCGCCATGCCGCCCGTCTCGTCGTACATGGCCGGTTGGGCCGCCGGCACGGCGGCATCGCCCGCCGCGGGCGCCGGTTGGGTCACCACGACGTCGCGCGCGTGCCGAACGGCCAGGCGTGCCACGGCCGCCCCACCCAGGAACACGATCAGGGCGCCGAGGCCGGTGAAGTAGGTGACCTCGAGCAGGGCCCGTTTCAGGTCCGCCGCGGCCGCCGGTTGGCCGACGTCCCCGATGCCCAGCGTCGGCGCGAACGCGCGGCCGACGACGAACCAGGCGCCGCCCAGCACCGCCAGCCAGCCGCCGAACACGGCGTTCGCGCGGTTGCCGGAGAGCAGCACCAGCAGGCCACCCACCGCCGCGGCGACCCCGGGAAGCACCTCGAGCCAGCCTTTGGCCGCGGTCCAGGTCCAGGCCGGGTCGGTGGCGTAGGCCCAGTCGATGTTGGGCCCGAAGAACGGAACCAGCGCACCCCAAGCTCCCAACAGAATCAGGAGTAGCCCGGTCAGCGCGCCGCGGGTACGCGGCATGTACAGCGCGCGAGGGCGTTCGTAGTCGTGGCGCCTGTTCCTCATCTCAATCTCCTTCACGAGGCGTGATTGTTGTGAGGTTGGTTACCCACGGCGCCGCGAAGTAACCGGATGGGGCCCGCGCGATCGTTTGCTAGCTACTCGAACAGGCCGGGCTGCCCGAGACCGGCCGCCCCGGCCGGCGGCGCCATGCCCAGGTGCGTCCACGCCTGGGCGGTGGCCACCCGGCCGCGCGGGGTCCGGGCGACCATGCCGGCGCGCACCAGGAACGGCTCGCACACCTCCTCGACGGTGGTCGCCTCCTCGCCGACCGCCACCGCCAGCGTCGACACCCCGACCGGGCCGCCCCCGAAGCTGCGGGTCAGCGCCGAGAGCACGGCCCGGTCCAGCCGGTCCAGTCCCAGTTCGTCGACGTCGTAGACCGCCAGCGCGGACTTGGCGACGTCGCGGGTGATCACACCGTCGGCGCGCACCTCGGCGAAGTCCCGCACCCGGCGCAATAGCCGGTTGGCGATCCGCGGCGTGCCCCGCGAGCGGCGGGCGATCTCCTCGGCCGCGTCGCCGCCGAGTTCGATGCCCAGGATCCCGGCGGAGCGGGCCAGCACCCGCTCCAGCTCGGCGGGCTCGTAGAAATCCATGTGCGCGGTGAAGCCGAAGCGATCGCGCAGCGGGCCGGTCAGCGCGCCGGACCGGGTGGTGGCGCCGACCAGGGTGAACGGCGCCACCTCCAGCGGGATCGACGTCGCGCCCGGCCCCTTGCCGACGACCACGTCGACCCGGAAGTCCTCCATGGCCAGGTAGAGCATTTCCTCGGCGGGCCGCGCGATGCGGTGGATCTCGTCGATGAACAACACGTCGTGCTCGACCAGGTTGGACAGCATGGCCGCCAGGTCGCCGGCGCGTTCCAGCGCGGGGCCGGACGTCAGCCGCAGCGAGGAGCCGAGCTCGGCCGCGATGATCATGGCCAGCGACGTCTTGCCCAGCCCCGGCGGCCCGGACAGCAGGATGTGATCCGGTGTGCCGCCGCGGTTTTTGGCGCCCTCGATGACGAGCTGCAGCTGTTCGCGCACCCGCGGCTGGCCGATGAACTCCCGCAGCGAGCGCGGCCGCAGGCTGACGTCGATGTCGCCCTCGCCGGGCGCCAGCGCGCCGGAGACGTCGCGGTCCGACCAGTCTTCCTCAGCGGGGGTCATCGGGACTTGCCCAGCAGCGACAGGGCGGCGCGCAGCGCACCGGAGGTGGTCGCGTCCTGCTCGGCGGCCAGCACCTTGTCGGTGGCTTCCTCGGCCTGCTTGACGGCGAACCCGAGGCCCACCAGGGCCTCGACCACCGGCCCGCGGACCGCGTGGCCGTTGAGCGCGGCGCCCGCGGGGGCCGCGCCCGCACCGGCGGCGCCCACCTTGTCCCGCAGCTCTAAAACCATCCGTTCGGCGCTGCGTTTGCCGATCCCGGGGACCCGGGTCAGCGCGGCGACGTCGCCGTCGTGCAGCGCCTGGCGCAGCGCGCCGGCGTCGTGCACGGCCAGGGTCGCCATCGCCAGCCGGGGCCCGACCCCCGACACCGACAGCAGGGTCAAAAACAGGTCGCGGGTGTCGGTGTCGGTGAAACCGTACAGCGTCATCGAATCCTCGCGGACGATCATCGCGGTGATCAGCCGCGCCTCGGTCCCGGTCCGCAGCGTGGACAGCGTCGACGGCGTCGCGTTCACCCGGTAGCCGACGCCGGCGGCCTCGATCACCGCATGGTCGAGCGCCACCTCGAGCACCTCGCCGCGCACCGCGGCGATCATCGGGCGGCCTTGAGCTTGGCCTTGTATTTCTGCCGCTGCTGGGCGGCCAGCGCCTCGGCGGCGGCCATCCGGGCGATCATCGGCGCCCGCCAGCAATGGCAGATCGCCAGCGCGAGCGCGTCGGCGGCGTCCGCCGGTGTCGGTTTGGCCTGCAGCGCAAGGATTCTGGTGACCATCGCGGTGACCTGGGCCTTGTCGGCCGCGCCGTTGCCGGTGACCGCGGCCTTGACCTCGCTCGGGGTGTGGAAGTGCACGTCGATGCCGCGCTTGGCGGCCGCCAGCGCGACCACCCCACCGGCCTGGGCCGTGCCCATCACCGTCGACACGTTCAGCTGGGAGAAGACCCGCTCGACCGCCACGACGTCGGGCTCATGCGTGGCCAACCAATGCTCGACGGCGTCACTGATCGTCAGCAGCCGCTCGGCGAGCGGCGCGTCCGACGGCGTGCGCACCACGTCGACGTCGAGCGCGACCACGGTGCGCCCGCGCCCGCTCTCGACGACCGACAGCCCGCACCGGGTCAGGCCGGGGTCGACGCCCATCACCCGCATTACCCGCTCCCACCTAGTAGAACAGCTGTTCGATACCCTAGCGGCCGGCACCGACGCGCCGCGGCTGCGACACGCGGCGGCGCCACCGATTCTGGGCCGATTCCCGGGCCGCGAGGTTACCGCGCCGGTGCCGCGAAAAAGCTGTTAGCTTTAGCCCACGTTCGCTCAAGCATCGTGGCAACGGAGGGTGCGCGTGGGATCTCTGCTGGTCGTGCTCGCCATCGTGCTGTTCATCGCGTCCATCGTGGTGCTCGTCATCGCTTTGCGCCGTCCCAAGCGGCCGGCCGAGCGCGCCGGGCGGCCGGATCCGCTCGCGTCGGACGCGATGCCGCAGTTCGGGCCGCGCCAACTGGGCCCCGGCGCCATCGTCAGCTACGGCGGCACCGACTACATCGTGCGCGGGTCGGTCACCTTCCGCGAGGGACCGTTCGTCTGGTGCGAACACCTGCTCGAGGGCGGCGACCAGCCGATCTGGTTCAGCGTCGAGGAGGACGACGGACGACTGGAACTGGCGATGTGGATCACCCGCAAGGACGTCCCGCTGCGGCCCGGCGACCCGTACGTCGTCGACGGCGCGATGTTTCACGAGACCGAACGCGGCCGCGCCTCGTACACGACCGAAGGCACCACCGGGCTGCCGGCCGGCGGCGAGATGGAATTCGTCGACTGCACCAACGAGGACGAGACGGTCCTGCTCTCCTTCGAGCGCTGGGCCCCGGACATGCCCTGGGAGGTGTCGACGGGCAAGGCCGTGTCGCCCGGCGAACTCACCGTGTACGCGGCGCCCCCGCCCAGCCCCGCCTAGCGCGCGCGAGGTCAGGCCGGTGCCCCTTCATCAGCTCGCCGTGACCCCGGCGGACGTATCCGGGCAGCGGCTGGGGCTCGCGCTCAACGCGCCGGTCCCCGCGCCGCTGGCCACCTGCCGGCTGGACCATCCCTGCGGCGCCGGGGCGCTGCTGCTCGGGGTGCTCGGCGCGTCGCACGTCGTCGCGGTCGAGCACGCCGCGGGCCGGTTCTCCGAGGAAATCTCTTGCACGGCACGCAATCTCGGGGCCGACCTGCCCGAGCGCACCGACGCGCCCGGCTATCGCCTGCAATCGCGCACCGACGCCCGCGACGAGGCGGACTTCCGCCGCCTCGCGCACGACCTGCGCGGCCGCTGCGCCCGCCAGGCGGGCTGGCTCGGCGGCACGTTCCCGGGCGACGACGCCGCGCTGACCGTGCTGGCCGCCGAGCCCGACGGCGCCGGATGGCGTTGGCGGACATGGCATCTGTACCCGGGGCGTCCCGCGGGCTCCGGCGGGACCGTTGTTCACACGGCGAGCCGGTGGCAACCGTGAGCCGGACCCGCCTGTTCGTGATCTCCGGCCTGCTGGCGGCCGGCGCGGTGGTGTGCCTGATCACCGGAATCATCCTGTTGCAGAAGAACATCGCGTCGTACGTGGCGGGCCACTATCACGAGTACGCCCACGACGTGAACGGCAGGCGCTACCAGTGCAGCGGGTCGCCACGGCAGGCGGCCGACACGCTCGCCGCGTACGCGCACCCCGAGGCGCGCGCCGACAACGGCAACACCGAATACCTGCGGTACGCCAACAACATCGTGATCGTCGGGCCCGACGGGACCTACCCGTGCAGCATCCGCGTCGAGTCGCTGAGCGCCGGCTACAGCCACGGCGCGTTCATCTTCCTCGGTCCCGGATTCACCCCCGGCTCCCCGTCGGGCGGTTCCGGAGGCAGCCCCGGCGGCCCGGGCGGAACCAAGTGATGGCACCACCGCAAAGGAGACAACCATGTACCTCGCCGTCGAGATCGGAACCGTCGACATCAATCCCGTCCTGAAGGGCGCGGTCGCGACGATCCTGTACTTCGTCGTCGGCATGGGCGTCCTGCTCGTCGGGTTCTACGTGGTCGACGTGCTGACCCCGGGAAAGCTGCGCCACCTGGTGTTCATCGACCGCCGCCCCAACGCCGTGATCGTCGCGGGCGCGATGTACATCGCGCTGACCGTCGTCATCATCACCGCGATCGCCAACAGCTACAGCCAGCTTGGCCAGGGGCTCCTCGGCGTGGCGGTGTACGGATTGATGGGGGTGATTTTGCTCGGGATAGCGCTGCTCACAATGCATCTGCTGATCCCGGGGAGTTTCCACGAGCACATCGACGAGCAGGTGCTGCATCCCGGCTCGTTCGCGGTGGCGCTGATACTGCTCGCCGTGGGAGGGGTGACCGCCGCGGCGGTGTCATGAGCTCCGTCGACGTGGCCACGGCCCCGGCGGCGCCGTCCGCGGCAGCGTCGGGGCGGTGGCGGGCACTCCTGTTGGCCGCCGTGGCGGCGTGCGCGGCCTGCGGCATCATCTACGAACTCGCGCTGCTGACGCTGTCGGCCAGCCTCGACGGCGGCGGCATCGTCGCCACCTCGCTGATCGTGGCGGGCTACATCGCCGCGCTGGGCGTGGGCGCGCTGCTGGTCAAACCCCTGCTGGCGCACGCGGCAATTACCTTCATCGCCGTGGAGGCGCTGCTCGGCGTCATCGGCGGGCTGTCCGCGGCGGCGCTGTACATGGTGTTCGCGTTCCTGGACGGCTCCGTCGGGTCGACGTGGGTGCTGGCGGTGAGCACGGCCCTGATCGGCGGCCTGGTCGGTGCCGAGGTGCCGCTGTTGATGACGCTGCTGCAGAGCGGGCGGGTGACCGGTGCCGCCGACGCCGGGCGCACGCTCGCCAACCTCAACGCGGCCGACTACCTCGGCGCGCTGCTGGGCGGGCTGGTCTGGCCGTTCCTGCTGCTGCCGCAGCTGGGGATGATCCGCGGCGCGGCGGCCACCGGCATGATCAACCTGGCGGCGGCGGCCGTCGTCGCGCTTTTCCTGCTGCGCCACGTGGTTTCGACGCGCCAGCTCCTGCTGGCGCTGTGCGCGCTGGCCGCCGCGCTGGGGCTGCTCGCCACCCTGCTGCTGCGTTCGGCCGACGTCGAAACCACAAGCCGGCAACGGCTTTACGCCGACCCGATCGTCGCCTACCGGCACACGCCCTACCAGGAGATCGTGGTGACCCGCCGCGGCAACGACACCCGCCTGTACCTCGACGGCGGGCTGCAATTCTCCACCCGGGACGAATACCGCTACACCGAAAGCCTGGTGTACCCCGCCGTCGGCAAGGGCGCGCGTTCGGTGCTGGTGCTCGGCGGGGGCGACGGCCTGGTGGCCCGCGAGTTGCTGCGCCTGCCAGGCGTTTCCAAGATCGTGCAGGTCGAGCTCGACCCTGCGGTGATCGACATCGCACGCACCACGCTGCGTGGCGCCAACGGCGGTTCGTTGGACAACCCGCGGGTGGCCGTGGTGACGCAGGACGCGATGAACTGGTTGCGCGGACCCGACCTCGACCGGTTCGACGCGATCATCGTCGACCTTCCCGATCCCGACACACCCGTGCTGGGCCGGCTGTATTCGGCCGAGTTCTACGCGCTGGCCGCGCGGGCGCTGGCGCCCGGCGGGCTGATGGCGGTGCAAGCGGGCAGCCCCTTTTCCACGCCGACGGCCTACTGGCGCACGGTGTCGACGATCCGGGCGGCGGGCTATGCGGTCACGCCGTATCACGTGCACGTGCCGACGTTCGGCGATTGGGGATTCGCCCTGGCGCAGCGCGCCGATACCGCACCCACGCCGACGGTGCCGCCCGACGCTCCCCCGCTGCGTTTCCTCAACCAGCAGGTGCTTCAGGCCGCGTGCGTGTTCTCCGGCGACGTCGCGCCGCGGCCCGTGGAGCCGTCGACCCTGGACAATCCGCGCATCGTCGAGGACATGCGGCACGGGTACGACTAGATCCCTTGCGTAATCCCTTGCGCCGAGCGTGCAGTGAGGGCGAAAAATCGGCCGAAATCTCGCCCTGAGTGCACGCTCGGCGAGGCGAAGCAGGCGAATTACTCCTGCTCGAGGGCGGCGAGCACCTCGTCGGACAGGTCCACGTTGGTCCACACGTTCTGCACGTCGTCGCTGTCCTCCAGCGCGTCGACCAGCTTGAACACCTTGCGCGCGCCCTCGACGTCGACCGGCACGCTGACCGACGGCTGGAAGCTCGCCTCGGCGGACTCGTAGTCGATGCCGGCGTCCTGCAGCGCGGTGCGCACCGCGACCAGGTCGGTCGGCTCGGAGATGATCTCGAAGCTCTCGCCGAGGTCGTTGACATCCTCGGCGCCGGCGTCGAGCACCGCCGTCAGCACGTCGTCCTCGGTCAGGCCGTTCTTCTCCAGCGTGACGACGCCCTTGCGGGTGAACAGGTAGGACACCGACCCGGGGTCGGCCATGTTGCCGCCGTTGCGGGTGACGGCCACCCGGACCTCGCCCGCCGCCCGGTTGCGGTTGTCGGTCAGGCATTCGATCAGGACCGCGACGCCGTTGGGCCCGTAGCCCTCGTACATGATCGTCTGGTAGTCGGCGCCACCGGCTTCCTCGCCCGCGCCGCGCTTGCGGGCCCGCTCGATGTTGTCGTTGGGCACCGAGGTCTTCTTCGCCTTCTGGATGGCGTCATACAGCGTCGGGTTGCCGGCGGGGTCACCGCCGCCGGTGCGGGCGGCGACCTCGATGTTCTTGATCAGCCGGGCGAATTCCTTGCCGCGGCGCGCGTCTTTGACGGCCTTTTGGTGCTTGGTGGTGGCCCACTTGGAATGGCCGCTCATCGGTGTCTCTTACCTCTTCTATGTCTGGAAAGTTCGCCAGTCGAGTCTACGTGGACGTCTGCGGCCGACTACCGGGCGCTTCACTCCGGTCGCAGGGTTCCCGCAGTCGCGACTTCCGGCGAGAGCATGCGCCTGAGGGCTTTGGCTGTGCGGTGACGGCGTTGAGTGTGCGCTGGCGGCGGCGACCCGCCCGGTGGTTTCAAGGTTTGGTTGCAACAGTGGTTTGTGGCGGGTTTGACAGTAGCCGGTTGAGGACTTGGGCGGGGCTGTCCCAGCCGAAGCGTTTGCGTGGGCGTTCGTTGAGTTCAGCGGCGACTTCGGCGAGGTAGTCGGCCGAGTGCACGGATAAGTCGGTGCCTTTCGGAAAGTATTGGCGCAATAGGCCATTGGTGTTTTCGTTGCTGCCGCGCTGCCAGGGTGAGTGTGGATCGCAAAAGTAGATGTCGATACCGGCATCGATACTGATGCGGGCATGGCGCAACATTTCGTGGCCTTGGTCCCAGGTCAGCGAGCGCCGCAATGCCTGGGGCAGGGTTTTGATGGTGGCGATCATCGCATCAGCCACCGTCTCAGGGTCGCGACGGGCGGGCAGGTGCAGCAGTTGCACGAACCCGGTGGAACGTTCGACCAGGGTGCCGATCTGAGAGTGCTGATTTTTGCCCAGGATTAAGTCACCCTCCCAGTGCCCGGGCACCGCGCGGTCAGCGGCCTCAGCGGGCCGCTCACTGATGTTGACCATGCCCGGAATTCGGCCGCAGCCGCTACGGGCGCCGACTCTGGCCCGTGGCTTGCGCAATGCCCGCCCGGTCCGCAAACACTTAGTCAGCTCGCGGCGTAGCTCCCCGCGTCCTTGCACGTAGAGCGCCTTGTAGATGGTTTCGTGGGACACCTGCATCTCCGGGCGGTCGGAATACGTCGTGGCCAACATCCCGGCAATCTGCTCCGGGCTGTACTTCTTGACCAACCACGCTTGCACCTGATCACGCAACGCAGGGCAGCGACCCAGCTTGCCGATCTTGGGCCGGCGCGCTCGCTGCTCGCTGCGAAGCTGAGCAATCCGCGCCGAATAGCCCGATTTCGCATCCACGCCCGCTCGGCGGGCTCCGAAGCGGTAACGAGAACGATAACGGCCCACACTACCCCCGCATCACGCCGTTGTTGGCGATCTCGCGCATGACTGTCGACGGGGCCCGGCCCAACCGGGCTGCCATCGAGCGAATCGATTCGCCCTGAGCGGTGCCGATCATGATCTGTTCACGCTCATCAGCCGACAACCGCGGCCGTTTCTGCCCCTGAGGGGCTAACCATCGCGGATTCACACCACCAAACCTGCGAAACCACTTGCCGCCGCACGTTGCCGACACGCCGACCGCAACCCCGGCATCCTCCGAGGACACCCCGGACGCGATCAACTCCCAATACCGGCGCTGCACCGACAACAACTGAGGCTGACCCGTCATCAACACCCCTAACTACGAAGTGTTGCAATCACCCCTTGAGCCCAAGCCGGGGAGCGCCGCCCTGGACGCACACTGAAAACCCGGACTGCACACCGAACGCCCTGACAGCCTCGGCCGTCAGCCGGTCACCATGTCGACGAACATGTGGTGGATCCGCCGATCGCCGGTCACCTCGGGGTGAAACGCCGTCGCCAGCTTGCGGCCCTGGCGCACCGCGACGACGTGACCGGCGGCGCTGGCCAGCACCTCCACGCCGTCACCGACCCGCTCGACCCACGGCGCGCGGATGAACACCGCCCGCACCGGATCGTCGAGGCCCGCGAAGTCGATGTCCCCTTCGAACGAGTCAACCTGTCGTCCAAAGGCGTTGCGCCGCACGGTCATATCGATCGCGCGCAGGGGCAGCGCCTCCCTCCCGCCCGCCCCGGCGTCGAGAATCTCGCTGGCCAGCAGGATCATCCCGGCGCACGCGCCGTAGGCGGGCAGCCCGTCGGCCAGCAGCCCGCGCAACGGCTCAAGCAGGCCGAGGTCTCCCAGCAGGTGGCTCATGGTCGTCGATTCCCCACCGGGGATGACCAGCCCGTCGACCGCCTCCAGCTCACCGCGCCGGCGCACAGGCATCGACTCGGCCCCGGCTTCGCGCAGGGCCGCCAGGTGCTCGCGGGTATCGCCCTGCAGCGCGAGGACCCCGATCCGGGGGGCGCTCACTGGTGATATCCCCGCTTGAAGCGGGTCAGCCCCTCCTGCATGACCGCCGCGACCATCTCGCCGGATTGGGTGAAGATCTTGCCCTGGCACAGCGCGCGGCCGCCGTTGGCCGACGGGGAGGACTGGTCGTAGAGCAGCCACTCGTCGGCCCGGAACGCCCGCATGAACCACATCGCGTGGTCCAGCGACGCCACCTGCAGGTGCTCGCGCACATCGAGGTGGGTGACCTGCGCCGACCCCAGCAGCGTCAGGTCGCTCATGTAGGCCAGCGCACAGATGTGCAGCACCGGGTCGTCGGGCAGCGGGTCACGGTGGCGGAACCAGACCTGCTGCTGGGCGGCCTTTCCCGGCGTGAGCTGCAGGCGCTCGCGCGGCACGATGCACACGTCCCACTCCGCGAACTGCTTGAACCCGGCGTCGTCGAACACCTTGACCGAGTCCAGCCCCGGCAGGCCGTCCGGCGGCGGCGCGGGCGGCATGGGGTCCTGGTGGTGGATGCCTTCCTGGTCGGTCTGGAAGGACGCGCCCATGCTGAAGATGATCTCGCCGTGCTGAATGGCGTTGACGCGCCGGGTCGCGAACGAGCCGCCGTCGCGGGTGCGCTCCACGATGAACACCGTGCGCTCCTTGGCGTCCCCGGGCCGCAAAAAGTAGCCGTGCAACGAGTGGACCTGGTAGCGCGGGTCGACGGTGCGCACCGCCGACACCAGCGACTGCCCGGCGACATGACCGCCGAAGGTGCGCTGCAGGAATCCCGATTCCGGGCTGAAGATGCTGCCCCGGTAGATGTTGACCTCGAGCTGCTCGAGATCAAGGATCTCTTCGATCGCCACCAATAGCCCTCGGCTTACCAGCCGCGTTCGGCCAGCCGATGGGGCTGCGCGATCTGCTCGACGTTGATGCCGACCATCGCCTCCCCCAGCCCACGCGAGACCTTGGCCAGCACGTCGGGATCGTCGTAGAAGGTGGTGGCCTTGACGATGGCCGCCGCGCGCTGGGCGGGGTCGCCGGACTTGAAGATGCCCGAGCCCACGAAGACGCCCTCGGCGCCGAGCTGCATCATCATCGCCGCGTCGGCGGGGGTGGCGATGCCGCCGGCCGTGAACATGGTGACCGGCAGCTTGCCCGCCCGGGCCACCTCGACGACGAGTTCGTAGGGCGCCTGCAATTCCTTTGCGGCAACGTACAATTCGTCTTCGGACAGCGACGTCAGGCGGCGGATCTCGCCGCCGATCGCCCGCATGTGCGTGGTCGCGTTGGAGACGTCCCCGGTGCCGGCCTCGCCCTTGGAGCGGATCATGGCCGCGCCCTCGTTGATCCGTCGCAAAGCCTCGCCGAGGTTGGTGGCGCCGCACACGAACGGCACGGTGAACTTCCACTTGTCGATGTGGTGGGTGTAGTCGGCGGGGGTGAGCACCTCCGACTCGTCTACGTAATCCACCCCGAGGCTCTGCAGGATCTGCGCCTCGACGAAGTGCCCGATGCGCGCCTTGGCCATGACCGGGATGGTCACCGCCGAGATGATGCCCTCGATCATGTCCGGGTCGCTCATCCGCGACACCCCGCCCTGGGCGCGGATGTCGGCGGGCACTCGCTCCAGCGCCATCACGGCGACGGCGCCGGCGCCCTCGGCGATCTTGGCCTGCTCGGGGGTGACGACGTCCATGATGACGCCGCCCTTGAGCATCTCGGCCATGCCGCGCTTGACGCGTGCGGTTCCGGTTCGCCCGTTGCCGTCCGGTGGGTGGGCGCTAGTCACTGCTTGATCTCCTTCAACCATTGTCGACCCAGTCTAATGAGGCGCTTTGGCCCGCGTTGACCGACGGAGTCAGCGGATCGACAGCAGCGGGCCGGGGGCGCGGCCGCCGGCGAGCGCGGCCGCGTCGGTGAGCAGTCCGGATAGTTGCATGGGGTACACCGTCTCCCCCGCGGCGACGAGCTGGGCGATGTCGGCAGCATCACACCAGCGGTGGCCGTGGATGTAGCTGCGTTCCAGTTCGGTGCGGCCCGTGCGCGACGGCTCGAACCGGCGGGTGCGGTAGACGAAGTAGAACTCCTCGCTGTCGATCAGCGAGCCGTTGAACTCGAAGACCTGGTCGCGCCGCCACACGGGCCCGACCATGTCGGCGGGCGCGACCCGCAGGCCGGTTTCTTCGGCGAGCTCTCGCGCGGCCGCCTCGGCCAGCCGCTCCCCCTGCTGCACTTCGCCTCCCACGGTGAACCACCACTTCGGGGCGGGCTCGCCCAGCGCCGGATCCGACCCGCGCAGCAGCAGCACCGCCCCGCTCTCGTCGAGCAGCACGACGCGGGCCGAGGTGCGGTGGTTGAGCACGCCGTGATCGCCGTGGGCCAACGCGTGCGGCCGCTCCACGATCTCGAAATAGCTGGGCAGCCCGGCGGTCCCGCCCAGGTGGAACAGCCGCACCAGGGGCCGCTCGGCCAGCGCCAGCGTGTCGCGCACCGCGTCGTTGTGGAAGCGGCGGGCCAGCAGCACCCGGGCCTCGGCGTCGGCCAGCTCGGCGATCAACCCGGCCGGCAGGGACGCCGGGTTGACGGCGGCCAGCGCGGCCGACAGCTCGTTTTCGCACGTCTCCCGCGCGGGCCGGGGCGCGCCCTCGGCGGCGTCGGCCAGCGCCGCCAACCGCCGGCCCTCGGATGCGCCGCCGTAGGCGTCGATTGCCACGGCGCGCGCCACCACCGCGCGGCGCGCCAGCGCGCCGTCGAGCGCCTGCCACGACAGGTCGTAGCGGACGTGCAACCGGTCCAGCCGGTTGGCCGTCCGGTACGCCCAGGCGCCGAAGACGCCCAGCACCGCGACCAACACCGCGATGGCGACGATCAGCCATGTCATCAACCGGCCACCTCAACCTTGGCGCCTGTCGCGGCGACCGTCTCGTAAACCCTCAGGATCTGGCTGGCCACCACCGACCAGTCGTAGCGCCGGACGGCGGCCGCGCCGGCCGCCACATAGCGTTCGGCCAGCACATCATCCTCCAGCACCGCGATCAAGGCATCGGCGAGCGCGGCGCCGTCGCCGACGGGCACCAGGCGGCCCACGTCGCCGCCGGCCAGCACGCGCCGGAAGGCGTCGAGGTCGCTGGCCACCACCGGAGTCCCGGCGGCCATGGCCTCGACCAAGACGATGCCGAAGCTTTCCCCGCCGAGGTTGGGTGCGCAGTAGACGTCGGCGCTGCGCATGGCCGACGCCTTGCCGGCATCGTCGACCTGGCCGAGGAAGCGAATGTTGTTCACGAATTCGCCTGCCTGCGCGCGTAATTCGTCTTCGTCACCGCGTCCGACGATGAGCAGCTGCACGTCGGCGAACCGCTCAACCAGCCGCGGCAGCGCGTCGAGCAACACCCCCACGCCCTTGCGCGGCTCGTCGTAGCGCCCGAGGAACAGCACCGTCTTGCCGGGCCGCGGGTAACCGTCCAGCAGCGGCGCGGTGGCGAACGAGCCGACGTCGACGCCGTTGGGGATCTCCACCGCGTCGGTTCCCAGCGCCTCCATCTGCCAGCGCCGCGCCAAGTCGGACACCGCGATCCGGCCGACGATCTTCTCGTGCATCGGGCGCAGGATGCCCTGAAAGACCGTCAGCGTCAGCGATTTGGTGGTCGACGTGTGAAACGTCGCCACGATCGGGCCCTCGGCGATGTTGAGGGCCAGCATGGACAGGCTCGGCGCGTTGGGCTCGTGCAGGTGCAACACGTCGAAATCGCCTTCGGCGAGCCACTTTTTCACCTTGCGGTGGGTGGCCGGGCCGAACCGCAGCCGGGCCACCGACCCGTTGTAGGGAATCGGGACGGCCTTGCCGGCCGAGACGACGTAGTCGGGCAGCACGGCGTGCGGCGAGGCCGGCGCGAGCACGCTGACGTCGTGCCCGCGGGCCCGCATCACCTCGGCAAGCTGCAGGACGTGCGACTGCACCCCGCCCGGAACGTCGAACGAGTAGGGACAGATCATCCCGATGCGCATCAGGCGTCCCTTAGCCGGGCCTGCTTGTTCTCGGAGAGGTCGGCCAGCCATTGCGGCTGCATCATGTGCCAATCCTCGGGGCGGGCGGCAATGTTCTTCTCGAAGTGATCGGCCAACAGCTGGGTGATCGCGCCGACGTCGCCGCCGGTGCAGTCCAGCGCCGGGTGGATGGCGACGCCCCAGCCCTGGCCCTCGAACCAGCAGTGGGCCGCTAGCAGGGCCGCCCCCGTCGCGATCGCGAGCTTCGCCGGCCCGGCCGGCATCCGGGTGGGTTCGCCGAAGAAGTCGACCTGCACGCCAGTGCGGGTGAGGTCGCGCTCGGCCATCAGGCACACCACCCGGTTGTCCCGCAGCCGGTCGCACAACACGTCGAAGGGTGGCCGCTCGCCGCCGGACAAGGGCAGCACCTCGAAGCCGAGGCCTTCGCGGTAGGCGATGAACCGCCGGTAGAGCGACTCGGGTTTGAGTCGCTCCGCGACGGTGGTGAAGGTGCCGTGTGTCTGCGCCAGCCACACCCCTGCCATGTCCCAATTGCCGCTGTGCGGCAACGCGATCACTGCGCCGCGGCCGCCGGACAGTGCCGCTTCGATATGGTCGCGGCCCTGAACAGAGTCGTGCAGCTGGCGGCCGACCGCGGCGAGGTCCATGCCCGGCAGGCGGAACGCCTCGCGCCAATAACGGGCGTAGGAGGCCACGGACGCCCGCATCAGTGAATCCGGAACGTCTGAGGGCGGCACCCGCAAGACGCGGGCCAGGTTCTTGCGCAACTGATCTGGGCCGCCGCCGCGGGCCGCGTAGCGCGCCGCGGCGCCAAATGCGTTGCGCGCGGCGAACTCCGGCATCGCCCGCACGGCCAACCAGCCGGACGCGTACGCCCAGTCGGCCCCGATGCCGCTCAACCGGCCGGCGACGCGGCTCGCCAGGCGGCTCGGTGCCGTGAGCGCGTTCATGCCCGGCGGGGTGGGAATCACGGCGCGACCGATCCGCGGTCGGTCGCGCCCGGCGAGGTGCGCACCGTGCGCAACCGCTGCGCGCAGGTCACCACGCTGGCGGCCGCCAACAGCCACATCGCCACCGGCAACGCGGGCGGCCACGCGACGAACGGAAAGTCCGAGATGCCGGCGCCGACCAGCACGATGATCAGCCGCTCGGGCCGTTCGATGATGCCGCCGTCGCCGCGCAGGCCGCTGGCCTCGGCCCGGGCCTTGATGTAGGAGATCACCTGCGAGGTGACCAGGCAGATCAGGGTGGCCACCGCCAGCGGCTTGTCGTGCAGTCCGAAGGCGATCCACCACAGCAGCCCGCAGAACACCGCACCGTCGCTGACGCGGTCACAGGTGGCGTCCAGCACCGCGCCGAACCGGGTGCCGCCGCCTTGTTCGCGCGCCATCGCCCCGTCGAGCATGTCGAAGAGGACGAAGAACCAGACCACCAGCGTGCCGATGAACAGCTTGCCCATCGGGAAGAAGATCAGCGCCCCCGCCACGGCCACGACGGTGCCCAGGATCGTGACGACGTCGGGGGTCAAACCCAACCGCAGGCACGCTTTCGCGGTCGGAGTGGTCAGCCGCGCGAACGCCGCCCGGGACAGGAACGGCACCTTACTCATGATCGCGTTGCGCTCATCGCTGCTTCGTCCACTCCGTCGCCAGCAACTGGCGGGTTTCGCGCAGCAACTGCGGGATCACCTTCGACCCGCCGATGATGGTGATGAAGTTGGCGTCGCCGCCCCAGCGCGGGACGACGTGCACGTGCAGGTGCTCGGCCAGCGACCCGCCGGCCGAGGTCCCCAGGTTGAGGCCGACGTTGAAACCATGCGGCCGCGACACGTTCTTGATGACGCGAATCGCCTTCTGGATGAAGGACATCAGCTCCGCGCTCTCCGGATCGGTGAGGTCCTCCAGCTCCGAGACGCGCCGGTAGGGCACCACCATCAGGTGCCCGGGGTTGTACGGGTAGAGGTTGAGCACGGCGTAGACGAGTTCACCGCGCGCGACGACTAGGCCGTCTTCGTCGGTCAGCTGCGGGATGTCGGTGAACGGCTGCTCGGTTTTGCCGTTGTCGCGCTTCATCGGCGCCTCGGCCAGATAGGTCATCCGGTACGGCGTCCACAACCGCTGCAGATGATCTTCCTCGCCGACGCCCCGGTCGAGGATGGTGTCGTCGGTGCGCGGCTCGGCGCGTTCGCGCTCACTCACCGGCCGCCACCTTCACGAGTTCGGCGGTGGGAGCGGCATTCTCGCGATCGGCGATCCACTTCACGATGGCGTCGACGGCGCCGTCGCGGGGCACGCCGTTGATCTGGGTGCGGTCACCGAAGCGGAAACTGACCGCGCCCGCCGCAACGTCACGGTCGCCGGCGAGCAACATGAACGGCACCCGCTGGTTGGTGTGGTTGACGATCTTCTTGGCCATCCGGTCGTCGCTGGCGTCGACCTCGACCCGAACCCCGTGCGAACGCAGTTGCGCCGCAACGTCGTTCAGATAGTCTACGTGGTCGTCGGCCACCGGGATGCCGACCACCTGCACCGGCGCCAGCCACGCCGGGAAGGCGCCGGCGTAGTGCTCGGTCAGGATCCCGAAGAATCGCTCGATGGACCCGAACAGCGCGCGGTGGATCATCACCGGCCGCTGCCGGCTCCCGTCGGCGGCGGTGTACTCCAGCTCGAACCGCTCCGGGAAGTTGAAGTCCACCTGGATGGTCGACATCTGCCAACTGCGGCCCAGGGCGTCGCGGGCCTGCACGGAGATCTTGGGCCCGTAGAACGCCGCGCCGCCCGGATCCGGCACCAGCTGCAGGCCGGATTCGGCGGCCACATCGGCCAGGGCTTTGGTGGATTCCTCCCACATGGCATCGGAGCCCACGAACTTCTCCGGGTCCTTGGTGGACAGTTCCAGATAAAAGTCCTCCAGCCCGTAGTCGCCCAGGAGCTCGAGGATGAACCGTAGCAGCGACGCCAGCTCGGCGTGCAGCTGCTCGCGGGCGCAGAAGATGTGCGCGTCGTCCATGGTGAAACCGCGCGCCCGGGTCAACCCATGCACCACGCCGGACTTCTCGTAGCGGTAAACGGTGCCGAATTCGAAGAGCCGCAACGGAAGTTCGCGATACGAGCGCCCGCGCGACCGGAAGATCAGCGTGTGCATCGGACAGTTCATCGGCTTGAGGTAATAGTCCTGCCCCGGCTTCCGCACGGTCCCGTCGTCGTCGTATTCGGCATCGAGATGCATCGGCGGGTACATGCCTTCGGCGTACCAGTCCAGATGGCCAGACGTGTGGAACAGGTCCGCCTTGGTGATGTGCGGGGTGTTGACGAACTCGTAGCCGGCCGCGATGTGCTTGCGCCGCGAGTACTCTTCCAGCTCCCGGCGCACGATGCCGCCCTTGGGATGGAAAACGGCCAAGCCGGAACCGATTTCGTCGGGAAAGCTGAACAGGTCGAGCTCGGTGCCCAGCTTGCGGTGATCGCGGCGCTGGGCCTCCTCGATCAGCGTCAGGTGGCGCTCCAGGGCTTCCTGCGACTCCCAGGCCGTGCCGTAGATCCGTTGCAGGCTGGCGTTGTTCTGGTCGCCGCGCCAGTAGGCCGCCGAGCTGCGGGTCAGCTTGAACGCGGGGATGTGCCTGGTGGTCGGGATGTGCGGTCCCCGGCACAGGTCGCCCCAGACCCGTTCGCGCGTACGGGGATTGAGGTTGTCGTAGGCCGTGAGCTCGTCGCCCCCGACCTCCATCACCGAAGGATCACCGGACTTGTCGTCGACGAGTTCGAGCTTGTAGGGCTCCCCCGCCAGCTCGGCGCGCGCCTGGTCCTTGGACTCGTAGACCCGGCGCTCGAACAGCTGGCCCTCTTTGACGATCTGGCGCATCCGCTTTTCCAGCGCCGCCAGATCCTCGGGCGTGAACGGCTCCGGTACGTCGAAGTCGTAGTAGAAGCCGTCGGTGATGGGCGGGCCGATGCCCAGCTTGGCTTGCGGGAACAGCTCCTGGACGGCCTGGGCCAACACGTGCGCGGCCGAGTGCCGGATCACGCTGCGGCCGTCGTCGGTGTTGGCCGCCACCGGAATCACCTCGGCGTCGGCGGCGGGCGCCCAACTGAGGTCGCGCAGCTTGCCCTCCGCGTCGCGCACCACCACGACGCCGTCGGGCGCCCCGCGGCCCGGCAGCCCCGCATCCCGCACCGCGGCGGCCGCGGTGGTCCCGGCAGGCACCCGGATCGGGGCTTGCGGGTCGCTGCCGTCGGCTCCCGAGGCGGCGTGTGCGGGGACGGTCATTGTGGCGGTCTCCAAGGCTCGATGGGTCGACGACCATGCTATCGGGGCGGTTCGGCGCCGAGCAGGGCCGTCGAGCAGTCGCCCACAAGTCCGGCAAGATGGACCCGATGGGGGCGCAGACGGGTTTGACGCTGCTGCTCGGCGCCGTCGCGGTCATCGTGCTGGTCAACTGGATCAGCGAGCGCACCGGGCTGCCCAGCGCGCCGCTGCTGGTTCTCGTCGGCATCGGCTATGCGCTGGTGCCGGGGCCGAACATCAGCCTCGAGCCCGACGTCGTGATGACCTGCATCCTGCCGCCGCTGCTCTTCAACGCGGCGCTGGAGTCGTCGCTGGTCGGCATCCGCCGCAATCTGCGCACGGTCATCAGCCTGTCGGTGGTCCTCGTCCTGTTGACCGCGGCGTCGGTCGGCATCGCGTTCGGGCTGCTCGTCAGCGGTGCGACGCTCGCGGTGGGCATGGTGCTGGGCGCCGCGGTCGCGCCGACCGACCCGGTGGCCGCGCTGGCCGTGGCCCGCAAGGAAGGCCTCCCGCTCAACATCGTCACCCTGATCGAGGGCGAGGGCCTGCTCAACGACGCGACCGCCCTGACCACGCTGTCGGTGGCCATCACGGTGGCGCGCGGCGCCGCGTTCTCGGTGCCGTCGGCGATCCGGGAGTTCGCGCTGGCGGCCCTGGGCGGCCTGGCGGTGGGAATGGTGTTCGCCTACTTCCGGCGGCTGCTGCGCCGGTGGAGACACGACGTGCTGACGGCCAACGCGATCTCGCTCGCCACCCCGTTCGTGACCTATCTGGTGGCCGAGGAGCTGTCCGCCTCCGGTGTCCTGGCGGTCGTGGTGTGCGGGTTGATCGTCGGCCACGACTCGCCCCGGCTCGAATCGGGGGCGAGCCGATTGCAGACACGGGCCGTCTGGCGGCTGGTCAACTTCCTGCTCGAGGGCCTGGTGTTCTTGCTGATCGGCCATCAGCTGCCGGCCATCCTCGACGACCTGGGCGGCTACGACCTGTCGACGATCGTCGTGGCGGTCTCCGTCACCGTCGCCGTGGTTCTCGTGGTGCGGCCGCTGTGGTTGCTGCTCACCCAGTCGCTTCCCCGGCCGCTGCGCACCCGGCTCGGCAACGTCTCGGGGTCCGCCGACGCCGACGACGCCGACGACGCCAACGACGCCAACGACGCCAACGACGCAAACGACGCAAACGAACCCGACGGACCCGACGGACCCGCCGAGCCCGACACCGGGCGCCGGCCCAACCGCACCTCCGAGCGCCTCAGCGGCCGTGAAGTCTTGGTGCTGAGCTGGGCCGGCACCCGCGGGGTGGTCAGCCTCGCGGCGATTTTCACGGTTCCGTTCGTGACCGACAGCAGCGCGCCGTTTCCCGACCGGGACCTGCTGCTGTTCTGCACCCTGGTCGTCGTGCTGGTGACGCTGATCGGACAGGGCATCACGTTCGGTCCGCTGGTGCGCGCCCTGGGCCTGCGCGCGGATGCCACCGACGAACTGCGGCTGCGCAACCGGGCTCGCGCCGCCGCCGTGCAGGCCGCGCTGGACAGGCTCGACTCGCTGGACCAACAGGACGACGTGGACGTGGACCCTCGGGTGATCGACGGTGTGCGCCAACAGTTGTCGGCACGGCTCGAGCGGTATCAGCACCGGCTCGACCTGTTGTCGGACGCCGCCGAGGCGCCCGCCGCTCCCCGCTACGAGGCCGCGGTCGCCATCCGCCGCATCGCCATCGACGCCCAGCGCGACGAGCTGGTGCGCTGGCGGGACGCGGGCATGCTGCCCGACCAGAGCCTGCGCGCGATTGAACGCGAACTCGACCACGAAGAGAGCACGCTGCCGATGCGGACGCGCCGGGCCCGCCGGCGCACGCAAAGAACTTGATTTTCAACCTATTTGGTGCGGCCTACCCTGTTGCGACGACGCTCCATGAAACCCCTTGCGGGCGAACGACTCTCAGGGCTGGCCGGGTTTGAGCCGCACGAACAGCGCGTCGGCTTCGGTGAGCAGGCGATCGCCGTCGGTCAACCGGCCCGAGACGAAGATCTTGCGCCCGTCCACCCGGTCGACGCCGGCGTCGAACTGTAGTTCCTTCTCCACCGGCACGATGTGGCGGTAGTCGATCTTGAGGTAGGCGGTGCGCTGCCGCGGGTTGCCGGTGAGCACCGCGGCGCTCAGCCCCAGAATGGAATCGAACAGCATCCCCAGCGCGCCGCCGTGCACGGCGCCGTTACGGCCGAGATGGAACCGGGCGAAGCGGGCCTCGCCATGGACGCGGCCGTCTGCGCCTTTGCGGGCCGCCATGGGGATCGTCAGGATGTTGCCGCGCATCGGCAGGTCCATCCGGCGGCCCGACGGGGAGGCCCACTCGTCGGCGTCGTACGGCGCCAGCAACGCCGACACCTTCTCCAGCAGGTCGGCCGCCTCGGTGATCACCTCGTCGGGGGCGTCGGCGGCGCGGGCGTGATCCTGCAACGCGCGCACGGCGTCGATGAACCTGCCGTAGTCGGGCCCGCCCTTGGTGGTGGGTTCGGGCGGGTTGAATCCCCCGCCGGGGTGTCGCTGATGTTCGGCCACCACCACACCGTATTGCCCGACGGGCGCGCGCATTCGCGTGGTGGCTACCCGGTCTGCCGGGCCCCGGCGGCCGACAGGGTCTCGAACTCGTCGTCCGACAGCGTGATCTGGGCCGCGGCGACGTTCTCCTCCAGGTGCGCCACCTTCGACGTCCCCGGAATCGGCAGCATCACCGGTGACCGCTTCAGCAACCACGCCAGCGCCAGCTGTGACGGCGTCGCGTCGTGCTCGGCGGCGATGCGCTGCAGCGGTCCGTCAGGGGCGGCCAGCGGTCCGGCGGCCAGCGGGAACCAGGGGATGAAACCGATGCCCTGTTCGGTCACCGCGTCCAGCAGCGGCTCGGCGTCACGGGCCGACAGGTTGTACATGTTCTGCACCGACACGATCTCGGTGATCTTTTGCGCCGCGCCGAGCTGGTCGACGTTGATCTCGGACAGGCCGATGTGGCGGATCTTGCCCTCGTTCTTCAGGGTCAGCAGCTCGCCGACCTGGTCCTCGAGCGGGAAGTTCTTGTCGATGCGGTGCAGCTGGAACAGGTCGATGGTGTCCACGCCCAGCCGGCGCAGGCTCAGCTCGCATTCCTGCCGCAGATAACTGGGGTTGCCCAACGGGATCCAGATGTCCGGCCCGGTGCGCAGCAGGCCCGCCTTGGTCGCGATCACCAGGCCGTCGTAGGGATGCAGCGCCTCGTGGATGATCTCCTCGGAGAAGTACGGGCCGTAGGAGTCGGCGGTGTCGATGAAATTCACCCCGAGCTCGACGGCGCGGCGCAGCACCCGGACGCATTCGTCGCGGTCGTCGGGCGGGCCCCACACGCCCTTCGCGGTAAGGCGCATCGCCCCGAAGCCGAGTCGGTTGATGGTCAGATCTCCGCCGAGGGTGAACGTTCCCGACGCCCCGGCAACGGTTTTCGAGTTTTGTGCGGTCACATCTTCAGACCGTACTCGCAAAACACCGCCGCGCACCGTGGCGTGGCAAGCTGAACGCGTGGACCTACGAGCGCTCGAGGAACTTCCGCTGACCTATCGGGAAGTGGGTGCGACGGCGGCCGGTGACCTGCCCGCGGGATACGACCATCAACACGCCGAGCGCCAAATCGGCACGGGCCGGCAGCGTTTCGAGCAGGCCGCCGACGCCGTGCTGCGCTGGGGCATGCAGCGTGGCTCGGGGCTGCGCGTGCAGGCCAGCTCGGAGATCGCCGTCGTCGACGCGGTGGTGGTGGTGCGGATGGGTTTTCTGCCGGCGCCCTGCCGCGTCGTGTACGTCGTCGACGAACCCGACATTCGCGGCTTCGGTTACGGCACCCTGCCGGGCCACCCGGAATCCGGCGAGGAACGTTTCGTGGTGCGCTACGACCCGATCACCTCCGCGGTCCACGCGGAGGTGTCGGCGTTCTCCCGTCCGGCGACCTGGTGGAGCAAGGCCGGCGGCCCGGTGGTGCGGGTAGCGCAGCGGCTCATCGCCAAGCGTTACCTCAGGGCCGTCTGACGCGCGGCTACCGGGCCGCGATGCCGCGCCCGATGCTGCCGCTGTGCACGCCCTGCGCCAACCGGGCCAGCGCGATGGCGCCCACGAACAACCCGAAGTCGCGCAGCGCGACGTCGTAGAACCCGGGCCCGGTGACCAGGTCGATGATGATCCCGGCGAGCCAGGCCGCGACGACCCAGGCGCCCAGCCGTGGGGCCACCGCCACCACCACCCCGGCCACGATCTCGATGATCCCGACGAGGTACATGCACTGATCGGCCGTTCCGGGCACCAGGTCGTCGATCCAGCCGGCCAGATACATGCTCCAGTGATGCGGGTGGGTCAGCAGGTTGAAGAACTTGTCCAACCCGAACACGATCGGCGCGATCGTGAACACGGTGCGAAGCGCGAGGTAGGCCGAATAGGCCGGGTCCCGTAGCTGCTCGGCGAGGGTGGGCGTCGCGCTGACTTGATTGGTGCTCATCGGGTGCCTCCATTTCTAACGGATAATAAATCGAACGGTAGAACGTGTAGACTGTAGCGTCAAGCATTTTGTCTGTTAGAAATGGCGCGGGAATGGACGACCGGAAGCACCTGCAGCGCGACGCCGCCGGCATCGGGGCGCTCGCCGATCCGGTGCGCCACCGCCTGTATCAGTTCGTGTGCGACCAGCCCGCGCCCGTGACCCGCGACCAGGCGGCCGACGCCGTCGGGATCCCCCACCACCAGGCCAAGTTCCACCTGGACCGGCTCACCGCCGAGGGCCTGCTGGAAACCGGTTTCGCGCGCGTGACCGGGCGCTCGGGCCCCGGCGCCGGGCGTACCGCCAAGCTGTATCGCCGGGCGGGCCGCGACATCGCGGTCAGCCTTCCGCAGCGGGAGTACGAGCTGGCGGGCCGCTTGATGGCTACGGCGATCGCCCGGTCGGCGGGCACCGGCGAACCGGTCACCAGCGTCCTGAACCGGGTGGCCCACGACTACGGTCGCGCCATCGGGGCGCGGGCCGGCGCGCGAGCGCCCGCCGACGCCGCGGGTGCGCTTCGGCGCGCGGTGGAGCTGCTGAGCCGGCACGGCTACGAGCCCCGCTACGGCGACGGCGAGGTCGAGCTCGCCAACTGCCCGTTCCACGCCCTGGCGCAGGAGCAGACGGAGCTGGCCTGCAC
The DNA here is from genome assembly GCF_000276825.1 of Mycobacterium paraintracellulare. Taxonomy (NCBI): domain Bacteria; kingdom Bacillati; phylum Actinomycetota; class Actinomycetes; order Mycobacteriales; family Mycobacteriaceae; genus Mycobacterium; species Mycobacterium paraintracellulare. Next base: position 3,704,044 of record NC_016948.1, read on the forward strand.
CATGAACCACGCGCTGATCAGCGGCGTGGCCGATGCGCTGGCGCCACACGGCCCGAACGCCCGGCTCTGCCCGGGGCCCGACCGGTGCTGCGTCGTGCTGGCGCCCGGCCGCGCGTAGGCCGCGAGCGAGCCCTATGCCCGCTCTGATGTCCCCCAGCCGGACAGCAACCGTGCCGCGCCCGTGCACATCTCGTCGATGACCTCGCGCACCGACGCGTCGTCGCGGATCATCCCGACGCCCTGACCGGCGTCGACGGGCGCGATCCGGCAGTCCCCGGCGGCGATCGCTGTGGCCAGCTCCTCGCAGGCGGCCGGGTCCAGCGCCTCTTCGTGACCGGTCCAGTGCTCGACGAACTCGTTGGCCAGCACCCGCGACGGGAATCGCGCCGGCCAGGGCAGCCCCTTGGCGACGTCGAAGACCCGGGTGACCGCGGTGTCGGTTTCGGTGGCGGCCACCAGGGCCCGGCGGCCGGCGTCGCCGGTCAGCGCCTCCGGACAGGCCGACAGGCGGGTCCCCACCCACGCGCCGCTGGCGCCGGCGGCCAGCACGGCGGCCAGGCTGCGCGCCGAGGCGACACCGCCCGCGGCCAGCACCGGCACCGTGACCGCGTCCAGGACGGCGTCCAGCAGCGGCAGCAGCCCCAGCTTGACCTCGCCGTGCCCGCCGCCCTCCGACCCGCGGGCGACCAGGATGTCGACGCCGGCGTCGACGGCCCTGCGCGCCCCGTCGCTGTCGTAAACCTGTGTGACGGTGGGGATTCCGGCGTCATGCGCCTTGGCGACCCAGGACCAGTCGGTTCCGAAGCTGACCGACAACAGGGCGGGCCGTGCGGCCAGCGCATCCTCGAGCAGCCCGGCCTCGTTGCGCATCACCCAATCGACCAGGCCGATGCCGAACTGGCCGTCGACGCCCCGCAGCTGCTCGGCCAGCAGCTCCCGGGTCGCGACGCTGCCCATGCCGACCATGCCCAGACCACCGGCCGCCGTGACCGCGGCGGCCAGGCGGCCGCCGGCGACCCCGCCCATCGGAGCGTTGACGATGGGCGCCCGCAGACCGAAACTCGTTGCCCAGGGCGTCGAGAGCATCGGCGGCTAGTGCGCCGAGGGGATGGTCTTCAGCACGGTCAGCAGGACCACCGAATCCTCGATCGCGTGCAGGGCATGGCGTTCGGGCGGGATCGCAAGGTATTCGCCGGCCTTACCCTCCCAGGCGTCGCCGCCGGTGGTCAGGCGCACGCGGCCGCGCAGCACCTGCAGGGTGGCCTCGCCGGGGCTGTCGTGTTCGGAGAGGTCGTGGTCGGCCAGCAGGGCCAGCACGGTCTGCCGAAGCTCGTGGCTGTGTCCGCCGTGGATCGTGTGCGCGGCCCGTCCGCTGTGGGACTGTTTGGCCTCGGCGAGCTTTTCGGACGCGAGGTCGGTCAACGAAACGGAATCCATTGTGAGTCCTTCGTAGTTGCAAGGCCTTTCACCGACGGCCTTGAGGGTGGGCAGTTAACCGCTCAGTAGGAGTATCCCCGCCGCGATCAGGCCGGCCACCTTGACCGCCTCGAGGGCGACGTAGCCGTAGTGGGCCCGGGAGCGCGGCCCGTCCGATCCGGACAGCACCCGGTCGGTACGGCGGGTCAGCGCGGGCCGCACGGCGACCAGCTGCACGGCCAACGCGGCGACGGCGACGCCGACCGCCGCGATGACGCCCGCCGGGGTGGGGCCCGCGATCACGATCGCCCCGATGACGAGCGCGAAGGCCACCTCGACGGTGTTGAGGGCGCGGAAGACCAGCCGGCCGATGCCGAGCCCGATCTGCAACGTCACGTTGGGCGCCCGGAACTTCAGCGGGGCTTCCAAAAACGAGATGGCCAGCACCATGCCGAGCCAGACGAAGGTGAGCGCGACGGCGATCGCGGTTCCGGTCGTCATTTGGCCGCCCCCTGCAGCGTCAGGTGAGCCAGACACAGGTCCGGCTCCACGAACGAGTCGAGCCGGTCCACCGAGACCGGTGCGCCCCAGGTTTCCACCGCTCCCTGCATGAGGCCGAGGTGCACCGGACACACGACGCTCGACCGGTTTTCGGCCAGCTCCAGGAATGGGCAGTGCCGCAGTCCGACTTGTTGCTCCCCGTCGACCACCCGGCGCTCGGGCGCGAAGCCGAGTTCGTCGAGCACCTCGATCAAACGGGCGATGACCTCCTCGGCGTTGGCGGGGGCGTCGGGCCGCGGATGCAGCTCGGCGTCCACCTTCCGCCCCCACGCCCGTCCCGCGGCCAGCGCCTTGGGCCCCGGGTCGCGCTCGGTGGCGAAGGCCATGGTCAAGATCTCGGCGAGCAGCCGGTAATGCCGCGTCCCGCCGCGATCCATCTGCCGGACCGCCCGGAACATCAGCGGTGGGCGGCCCGGGCCTTTGCGGTCCAGCTCGACGTGTTCCACCTGCCCGTCGGTGACCAGGCTGTCGAGGTGGAAGCGGACGGTGTTGGGGTGGACGCCCAGCTCGTCGGCGATCCCGGCGATGCTCATCGGTTCCGGGGAAGCCCGCAGCAACCGCATCACCGCGCGGCGCCGACCGGCCGATTCGCCCGCGACCGAACCCTGAACCTCCGGGAGTTTCTCCAACTGCCGGGCCTTCTGGGCTTTCTGCGTCTTCTGGGTTCTCTGGGTCTTCACCGGGTCCCTCACGCTGCTCGTCCTTCAAGCCCCGTCCGAATGGGCGGCACTGGGCTGACCCGCCACCAGCGGTGTGTCGACGCCGAGCGGGCCGACCTTGGCCGCCCCGCCCGGGGACCCCAGGGGTTCGTCGCGGCCCGGCAGCGTCTCGGCGAAGAATGCTGCATTGTCGGCCAGGTGCGGCTGGAGATCCTCGGGCAGGTCATCTTCGTAGTAAATCGCCTCCACCGGACAAACCGGCTCGCACGCGCCGCAGTCGACACACTCGTCTGGATGAATGTAGAGCGCGCGGCCGCCCTCGTAAATGCAATCCACGGGACACTCGTCGACGCAGGCGCGATCCATCACATCGACGCATGGCTTCCCGATCGCGTAAGTCATGGGCTACAGTTTACACAACATGTCTTGTAAAAATTGGGTTCGAGGCCTAAGAACGGTGAAGGCCGACGGTAGGCTCATCGACACCCCGCCCCCGGTGCGCCATGGGTACCACGAGTTGGCCCTGGCCTCACCGCAAGGCGCTGCGCGACAGGAGATCTGATGCCAGGACAACGAGCAGGTTCCGAACTTCCGCTGCCGGCATCGCGCCGTGACGACAGCGCGGTCGCCGGCCATTGGCTGTTGGCCCGGCTCGGCAAGCGAGTGTTGCGCCCCGGCGGGGTCGAGCTGACCCGCACCCTGCTGTCGCGCGCGGAGCTGGGCGGCGCCGATGTGGTCGAGCTGGCGCCGGGCCTGGGCCGCACCGCCACCGAGATCGTGGCCCGCGGTCCGCGGTCCTACGTCGGCGCCGAGGGCGACCCGGACGCGGCCAACATGGTCCGCGGCGTGCTTTCCGATCTCGGTGCGCAGAATGCCGCCGTGCGGGTGGCGGACGCGGCGGAGACCGGGTTGCCGGACGCCAGCAGCGATGTCGTCGTCGGAGAGGCGATGCTGACCATGCAGGGCGACGCGGCCAAACAGGCCATCGTCGCCGAGGCGGCCCGCGTGCTGCGGCCGGGGGGCCGCTACGCGATCCACGAACTCGCCCTCATCCCGGACACAGTGTCGGAGGAGGTCAGCACCGAGATCCGGCAGGGGCTCGCGCGTTCGATCAAGGTGAACGCGCGGCCGCTGACGATCGCGGAGTGGTCGAAACTGCTCGCCGAGCACGGACTGGTGGTCGACAACGTCGCCACCGCACCGATGGCCCTGCTACAGCCCCGCCGGCTGGTCTCCGACGAGGGCCTGTTCGGGGCCCTGCGGTTCGCCAGGAACGTGCTCCTGCACCGCGATGCCCGCAAACGGGTCCTGGCGATGCGCCGCACGTTCCGCAAGCACCGCAAGCAACTGGCCGCCGTCGCGATCGTCGCCCACAAGCCGGCGGCATCGGCCACCGGCTGACCGGCCCCGGAAGGCTTTCGGGACGGCCTGCGCCGTTCGGCCTTGCGCCGCTTCCGATATCGGGTCCCGAGTTTGGGCCCGTTCCGCAATCTCCGCGTGACGGTTTAGTGACGCCCCCTGACGTAACTTGGCTGCGGCAGTTGTGGGGAGAACGAAGGAGCTTGCCGAGCATGGGTGCTAGCCCACCGTCGCTGACGGATTCCGACCTCGACGCGTTGGCGTCGGATTTCCTGCAGTCGCATTACCTCGGTGCCATCTACGCCGATTGGTCACCCGATCGGCGGCTCGACATGTTCCTGAGGCGGCGCGGCCTCGCCAGGGTGGCCAACGACGGCGACCTGTCCCACAACGTCTTGCAACGCATCATGTCCCGGGCGGGCCGTGCCTCATTGGCGCGGCATTGATCGGCCTGCTCTTCTGCTGCAGAACCAGGTAGGCGACCGCGATGAACAAAAACCGCGAAAAAGTTCGAGTTTTGACGGCCGAAATGACAACCCACGCATTGGTACGGACGTACTATTGCGCTCTAACGCTGGACGTGCCGCCGGGGATGGATGAGTCGTTGAGGCTAGCGGGGAGGGGACGATGAATTCACCGAAATGGATGGTTCATTGGCCGCAGCGCAGGCCGACGGCCACGATCTACCAGTTGACCGACCGACTCCACCGCGGGCACGTCGCCCGGGTGCCCGCCCATCAGATCACGGCGACGGTGTCGGCGTGGCTGGCGGACCTGGGAGCCGACAGCCCGCTGGTCGACGAACTCGAGCGCGCCGTGTGCGGCGGCGACTGGGCGGCGGCGCACGCCCTGAGTGAGTGCTTGTCCATCGAGATCGCGGTGGCCGACTGAGAATCGCGACTCAGCGCTGAGCGAGTGCCCGCGCGGCACGGCCTAGGCTGTCGTCGATCAGCCGGTCGGCGGCGCCGAAGTAGGTCGGTGACGGGTCTTTACCCACCAGCTCGGCGATCGCTTGCTGCTCACCCAAAACATCTGCGGCATCGAGGTTTTCGGCCATGCGCTGCGTGTGCACGGTCAGGCCGGTCAGCAACTCCGCGGTTTGGGATCCCGCGACCACGGTGCGCCGGCCCAGCGTGCGCAGGGTGTCCCATTCGGCGTGCCACGCCCCGTCGGGCCGTTCGTCGTCGGCCAGCGCCGCGGCGGTGTGCAAGGTGGCGGCCAACGGCGGCGCCGACAGCGCGGCGCGGCGAATCAGGATGGACAACACGGGGTTACGCTTGTGCGGCATGGACGACGAGCCGCCCCGGTTGTCGGCCGTCGGCTCGCTGAGTTCGGCGATCTCGGGGCGGGCCAGTGTGACGATGTCGGAGGCGATGCGGCCCCAGCAGTCGGTGCAGCCGACGAACGCGTCGGCGGCGCCGGTGATCGGCGCGCGGGCCGTGTGCCAGGGCGCCCGCGGCGCCAGGCCCAATGCGGTTGCCGTGTCGGCGGCGACGCCGGCCGCCACCCCGGCCGGGTCGGAGCCGCCGGTGAGCAGCGCCGCCAACTCCGTGGTGGCGGCCAATGTGCCCGCGGCGCCGCCGATTTGGACGGGCGTGGTCAGCGCGGCCATCCGGTCGAAGGCGTCGACGACCCCGTTCAGCCAAGCGGCGGCCTTGGCGCCGAAGGTGGTGGGTGCGGCGTGCTGGGTAAGGGTGCGGGCCACCATCGGCGTGGCCCGGTGCCGCGTGACGAGTTCGGACAGCGCCGAGATCTGCTCTCTCAGCTGCGTGATCAGGTCGTCGGCGACCGCGCGCGTGGCCAGCATCAGGCCGGTGTCCAGGACGTCCTGGCTGGTGAGTCCGCGGTGGATCCACGGCGCGACGGCCGGCTCCGCGCGCTCGCGCAGCAGGTTCACCAACGGGATCACCGGGTTGCCGCCGTCTTCGGCGGAGGCCGCGAGCGCCTCGCAGTCGTCGTGCGTCACCAGATTCCGCAGCTCCACACCGACACACTCGGCGGCTGTCAGGCCGGCGCCCGCCAGCGCGCTCAGCCACGCGGATTCCACCGCGACCATCGAACCCAGCAGCGCCCCGTCGGTCATGTGCTCGCCGGCTCGATGGTCTCCGGGCCACAGCAGATTCGTCATCGCGCGTCCGCCCGGTACGCCAGGAACACGGTCTCGGCCAGCCCCTGCAGGTGGATGTCGAAACGGTATGCGGCGCCGTCATTTTCGGCCACGCAGAGCAACGTTTCCAGACGCTCGGCGGGGACGGCGGCCAACAGCGGATCGGCGTCCGGGTCGGCTCCGGGCAGGTAGGCGCGGGTGAACAACCGGTTCAACAGCCCCCGCGCGAACACGGTGAGCGCGAAGAACGGCGGGCGCCCGTCGATCACCGAACCCGGGGTCAGGGTGGTGAACGCGTAGCGTCCGGCGTCGTCGGTCGCGCAGCGCCCCCAGCCGGTGAACGACGGGTCTCGATGGCGCCGACCCGCTGCGCCCGGCGCAAGCGCCGCGCTTGCGATCGACGCGTGGGATCGGCGCAGCGAACCGGCCTGCCGCGCAATGCGCCCCGCGGTATCGGGCTGCCAGAGTTCGACCAGGGCATCGGGGACCGCGGCGTCGCCGCCGTCGTACACCGTGCCGTGCAGCCGGATGGCCTGCGGGTGGCCGTCGTCGACCAGCTCGCTGTCACCGGGGTACGGCAATCCCAGGTCGAGGAAGGGTCCGACCGTTTGCCCTGGGGTGCAGGCTGTTTCAGTCATGCGCGCCCTCGGTGGGTGTCGGCGCGCCGCCGGTCAGGACGATGTCCCACCGGTACCCGGTCGCGTACTCGGGCTGGGTCAGGTCGTGGTCGTAGCGGGCGATCAGCCGTTGCCGCGCGGCGGGATCGAGGATCGACTGGAAGATCGGATCCAGCTCGAACAGGGGGTCGCCCGGGAAGTACATCTGGGTGACCAGGCGCTGGGTGAAAGCCGTTCCGAAAACGGAGAAATGGATGTGCGCCGGGCGCCAGGCGTTGCGATGGTTGCGCCACGGGTAGGGGCCGGGCTTGACGGTCAGGAACCGATAGGAGCCGTCCGGCCCGGTCAGGCAGCGGCCGGCGCCGGTGAAGTTGGGGTCGAGCGGGGCCGGGTGCTGGTCGCGCTGGTGGCGGTAGCGCCCGGCGGCATTGGCTTGCCAGATCTCGACCAGCTGACCGGCCACCGGCCGGCCGCCTTCGTCGACGACGCGTCCGGTCACCGCGACGCGCTCCCCGATCGGCTCGCCCGGATGCCCGGCCGTCAGGTCGGCGTCGAGCGGGTCGACGTCCTGGTGGCCGAAGCACGGCGCCCAGAGCTCGATCCCCTCGGGATCGACCGCGACCAGGGGATGCTTGGGATGGCGCAGCGTCGTGCTGCTGTACGGCGGATAGTCCAGGAGCGGCTGATCGTGCGCCGGGCCTGCCCCGGCGCCGCCCGGGTATTGCGCTGCGATGCGGGCGATCTCCGCCGTGATGTCAGCCTGAGAAGCGACACACCCGGCGTCCATGAGCCGTGACGCTACTCTCGATGCTCCCCTACAGGGCGCGGATCAACGCCGCGCGCCCCTTGGTCCGCAGGCGGTGCACGGCCGAGCCGCGGTATTGCTCGATCGTGGCGGCCATCTTGTTGCCCAACTCCTCGAGCTCCGCGTCGGTGATCTTCACCTGCGGAGGGGCCGGGATCATGTCGCGTTCCTCTTCGTCCGCGTGCGCCTCCAGCACGGTCTTGAACGAATTCCACTCGTCCTCATACCCCGGCGCACTCTGCGGCGTCTTGAGCAACACGGAAAGCTGGTCGACGACCTGGCGGTGTTCGGCGTGGGCGACCGCGATCAGCTTGGTGGCCGCGCGCAGCGCCGGGTAGTACAGGTCGTCCTCGATCCGGAAGTGGATGTCGAGCTCGATCAGCATGTCGTCGAAAAGGGCATGGCGCTCTTCGGAATTCAGCGGTGCCTCGCTGACCTTGCGGCCGAGGCCCTTGAGCACGATGTGGTGTTCTTTGAGAACGTCGTAGGCGTTCAATTGGCTCCTCCTTTAGCGATTCCGACCGCGCCGCCGGGAGCGGGCTGCTGCTCACCGCGGACTTCGACCACTCCGTCGACCAACCGGGCCTCGTAGCACGGCAGCGGCGCTGCCGCCGGACCGCGCACCACTTCGCCGGATTCGGCGGCGAACCACGAGCCGTGCCAGGGGCACACCAACCGGCCGCGGTCCATCCAGCCGTCGGCCATCGGGGCGGCCAGGTGGGGGCAGAATTCTCCGTACGCCGCGACTTCACCGGGCGTGGTCTGACAGACCACCAGGCCCACACCGTCGACCTCGACGCGCACCGGTTTGCCGTTGAGCGAGCTCGCGGGCAGCACCGGCGTCCACGTGGAGGTGCGCAGCCGCGGACCGGACTGGTCGATGCCGATGCCGGAGTCGAAGACCAGCGCCCCACCGAGGTAGCTGCCGGCGACGGTGATGCCGTAGCCCAGCGCGGTGAGCACGATGCCTCGCCCGTGGCGTCCCTTGCGACGGTCCCACCACGACTGCATGTACAGCGCGGTGGCGGCGACGTTCAGCAGGCCGTGCACCGCGCCGACGCGGCGGTCCTCCTCGTGGGTGTGCTGCCAGTCGGTGACGCCGGTGACGGCCGAGCCCAGGCTCGCCAGGATGCCGACCCCGAGGGCGCGGGAGGCGAATCGTGAGGCGTCGACGACCTCGGATGCGGGCTGGCCCGGCAGCACGCTGAGGACGTCCAGCGCCACCGTCGTGCCGAGCGCGCCGCTGGTCAGCGACGCCAACGGCGGGTGCACCGGGTGCCCGAGCCAGACCCCGTTGAGCGCGTTGGTAACGGTGTTGCGGGCGCCGCCGAGCCCGTTGTAGGCGAAGCTGAGCAGGTGTTCGAACCGATAGCTCGGCCGATCCATCCACTCCTGGCGCCCGATAGCGGCCAGAACCTTGGATCCGACCTGCTGCAATCGACCCCCGCGTGGCCGACCCACCATCGCACCCTGCCTTTCCTCAAATCAGTGGAAATAAGCGGTTAATAACCGCAAAACCGAACGATTACCGGCAGTTTACTCCGCGCTCACATACGCCGAACCGCCGCCGTGACCCACGGTAGCCGGGGGCTTCCGGCTTGTAATTGCGCGCCGCCTGTGAATCGGCCCCAAGGATTCTGCGGACAACCTGGCGACGCGGGCGCCCGGCGGTTGACCGGCGCCGAAGACTGCGGGATTCTTCTGAGCGGAGAGTATTTCTGTAGATCAGAGGGAGTCATGGCGCACCGGGACGGCGGATTACTCGAAGTCTTCGAGAACGTGCGCCGCGGGATGATCCCCGCACACATCTACAACGACAAGGAACTGTTCGCGCTGGAGAAAGAACGGCTGTTCGGCCGGGCGTGGACCTTCGTGGGGCATGAGTCCGAAATCCCGCACGACGGCGACTACGTGGTGCGCCGGGTGCTCGACGACTCGTTCATCATCACCCGGGATTCCGCCGGCGAGGTGCGGGCCCTGTTCAATATGTGCCTGCATCGCGGGATGCAGGTCTGTCGCGCGGAGATGGGAAACGCCTCCAACTTCCGCTGCCCCTACCACGGCTGGACCTACCGCAACGACGGACGGCTCACCGGGCTGCCGTTCCACCGGGAGGCCTACGGCGGCGACGAGGGGTTCGCCAAGGACCAAACCCTGTTGCCCGCACCGAATTTCGCGAGCTACAACGGCCTGCTGTTCATCAGCCTTGATCCGAATGCCGAACCGCTGGAAGACTTCCTGGGCGACTTCAAGTTCTACCTGGACTACTACACCAAGCAGAGCGCCGGCGGCGTCGAGGTGCGGGGGCCGCAGCGCTGGCGGATCAAGGCGAACTGGAAGATCGGCGCGGAGAACTTCGCCGGCGACATGTACCACACCCCACACACCCACGCGTCGATCGTCGAGATCGGCCTGTTCCGCGAGCCGAAAGCCCAGAAGCGCAAGGACGGCGCCACCTACTGGGCGCACCGCGGCGGGGGCACCACCTACAAACTGCCCCCCGGTGGCTTCGAGGAGCGGATGCGCTACGTCGGCTACCCCGCCGAGATGATCGGCCGCATCAAGGGCGTGTGGACCCCGCAACAGCAGCGGGTCGTCGGCGAGGACGGGTTCATGATCTCCGCGGCGACCTGCTTTCCGAACCTGAGTTTCGTGCACAACTGGCCCAAGGTGCGCGATCGCGATGACGAGGTGCTGCCGTTCATCTCGATCCGGTTGTGGCAACCCATCAGCGAGAACGAGACCGAAGTGTGTTCGTGGTTCGCCGTGGACTCCGCCGCTCCCCCGCAGTACAAACAGGATTCGTACAAGGCGTATCTGATGTGCTTCGGGTCGACGGGCATGTTCGAACAGGACGATGTGGAGAACTGGGTGTCGCTGACCACCACCGCGGGCGGTTCGATGGCGCGGCGGCTGCTGCTGAACAGCCGCATGGGCCTGCTCGCCGACGACCGCCCCGTCGTCGAGCCGTTGGCGCCCAACGCTTTTCACGGCCCCGGACGCGCCCAGGTCGGCTACAACGAGCACAACCAGCGGGCGCTTTTGACCATGTGGGCCGACTACCTGCAGGGGGCCGGCGCGTGAGAAAGCCCCTGCCCTTCAGCGACACTCGACACCTCGAGGCGCACCAGTTCCTGGTGGACGAGGCCTACCTGCTCGACGCCCAACGGTATGAGGCGTGGCTGGACACGCTGACCGACGACGTCCGCTACACCATGCCGGTGCGGGTCACCGCCGCGCGCGGCGCGGGATTCGACGCGTCGCCCTTTCCCGAGCCCGGAATGGCCCATTTCGATGAGGACAAGTACTCCCTGACCCAGCGGGTCGCGCGGATGGGCACCGAGCACGTGTGGGCCGAGGACCCGCCGTCGCGGCTGCGGCACTTCATCACCAACGTGCGCACCTTCGAGTGCGACGATTCCGAGGACGTGGTCGTCGAATCGGCCGAGCTGCTGTTCCGCAGCCGCGGCGACGTCAACGAGGCCGCCCTGCTGTCCTGCGGGCGCGAGGACCTCCTGCGCCGGTGTGGCGATCGCTTCAAGCTGGCGCGGCGCACCATCCTCGCCGACGAGTCGGTGCTACGGATGCAGAACCTGGCGGTGTTCCTATGAGCGACGAACCCATCACGATCGCCAACGAATTCACCGAGGTCGTGGTGCGCCGGATCGACACCCGCAACGGGTCACGCCTGCTGATCAGCGCCCCCAGGTCCGGGGAGTCGATCACGCTGGACGCGCTCGAGGTCGAGGCCTTGACCTGGCAGAACCCCCGTACTCTGGCCGCCATGGTCGGCAATTCCCACGCGCCGCTGCTGCCCGACGATCCCGAGGAGCGCGATGACGGGCTGGCTTGAGGGCAAGCGCGCACTGGTCGTCGGCGCGGGTTCGGGAATCGGGCGCGCCATCCTCGACGCGTTTCGCAGCGAGGGCGCGAAAGTCGCCGCGCTGGAACGCGTTCCGGAGAAGTGCGCCGCGCTGCGCGCGCAGCTGCCCGACGTACCGGTGACCGAGGGCGACGCGACCGCCTACGACGCCAACGAACGGGCCGTCACCGCCGCGGTGGACGCCTTCGGCGGGCTGGACACGCTGGTCAACTGCGTCGGAATCTTCGACTTCTACAGGGGCATCGGCGACATCGACCCGCCCGACCTGCCCGGCGCGTTCGACGAGATGTTTCGCACCAACGTGCTCAGCCACATGCAGTCGGTCAAGGCGGCGATCCCGGCGCTGCGGCACGCGAAAGGGGCCTCGATCGTGCTGACCGAGTCCGCCTCGTCGTTCTACCCGGGGCGCGGCGGCGCACTCTACGTCGCCTCGAAATTCGCGGTGCGCGGCCTGGTTTCGGCGCTGGCCCACGAGTTGGCGCCCGGGATCCGGGTCAACGGGGTGGCGCCCGGCGGCACGCTGAACACCGATCTGCGCGGCCTCGCCAGCCTGGGGCTGGGCGACACCCGGCTCGACGACAGACCCGGCCGGGCCCGCGAGGTGGCGGACCGCACTCCCCTGCACGTCGCGCTCACCGGCGAAGACCACGCGTTCAGTTATGTGTTCCTGGCGTCCGACCGCTCCCGCGGGATCACCGGCGAGACCGTGCGTCCCGACGGCGGATTCGGCCTCGGCGCAACGAAACCCGACCCGAAAGGGACCGAACCATGACCGACCGGCTGGAGCGGCAGCGGACCCTGGTCGCGCAGGGATGCCGCGTCGCGGCCGCCCGCGGCCTGGTCGACGGCATCCTCGGCCACCTGAGCCAGCGGGTCGACGACGAGCGCCTGCTGGTGCGCTGCCGCAGCGACGCCGACGACGGGGTGGCGTTCACCCGGCCCAGCGACATCCGGCTGGTCCGATTCGACGGCAGCGCCGGCGCCCCAGGCGAACTCGACGGGTACCGGGTGCCCAACGAACTGCCCATCCACGTCGAGACCATGCTCGCCGACCCGCGCCACACGGCCGTCGCGCACCTGCACCCGCCGGCGGTGGTCGCCGCCGATTTGGCCGGCATCACGATCCGGCCCATCTACGGCGCCTACGACATTCCCGGCGCCTGGCTGGCGCGCGGCGGTGTCCCCGTCTACGAACGCGCCGTGCTGATCCGGGATTCGCGGCTGGGCAAGGAGATGGTGGCGGCCATGCGCGGTGCGCCCGTGGTGATCTGCCGCGGACACGGAATCACCAGCGCCGCGGCCACGGTGCCGCAGGCGGTGCTGCAGGCGATCAGCCTCGACGCGCTGGCCCGCATGGCGTTGCGAGTGCGCGCCGCGGGCGGCGCGCTGCGCGACATCGACGACGCGGACTGGGAGGACCTGCCGGATCTGGGGCCCGCGCTCACCGCCGAGGCGGCCTGGCGCCACGAAGTGGCGCGGCTCCCGTCGGGGCCCGCGTCGTCGCCGGCCTAGCTAGCCGAGCAGATCGCCAATCTCCTTGGCGGCGTTGACAAGTGCGGCGGCCACCGCGGGATACCGGGAGGGGTCCAGCCCGTGTTGCGGCGCGGCGGCGTTAAGCGCGAGCCGCAGGCCGGGCGCCCGGGCCGGGATGGGCACGGCGACCGAGGCGACGCCCTCCTCGCTCTCCTCCCGGTTCGTGGCGTAGCCGCGTTCGCGGATGTCCGACAGCTCGGCTTCCAGCTCGGCGCGGCTGGCGATCGAATGCGCGGTGATGCGCTCGAGCCGCTCGCGCGGCAGCAGCGCACGCAATTCCGGTGGCGACAACTGGGCCAGCATCACCTTGCCCGTCGAGGTGCAGTGCGCGGGCATCGTGCGGCCCAGCCGGGACGCCACCCGCACCGCGGCCGGCCCCTCGACGGCGGCCACGAAGCGGACGCTGGCGCCGTCCAGCATTCCGACGTGCACGGTCTCGCGCAGCTGTTCGCTGAGGCCGCGAAGGACGGGTGCGGCCGACCGCGCGATGTCGACGCGGCCGAAGATCGCGAACGCCACCCCGGTCAATGACGGGCCGGGCAGGTACGCCTTGGACACCGGGTCCTGCCGGACGAACCCGCGGTAGGCCAGCATCGCCAGCAACCGGTGCGCGGTCGACGACGCCACACCCAGATAGCGGGTCGCCTCGCTCAACCGGATCTGGGGTTGTTCGCCCAGCAGCAACAGCAGTCGCAGCGCATTGTCGACCGACTCGATCGGATACTGCGGCGCAAGCGAATCGGCGGGCGCCGCCGCGGCGACATCCCGTGCGGCGCGCTCGCGCTTGGGTGGCATGGCTCAACGGTAACCAGTGGGCGCCGGACGCAGGAGGGTTTCGTCCCGTGGGTCTGGGCGCCCCAAGCGAATTGAAACGCGCACCTTGGGGCGCGGATCGTGGGCCGGTCAGGCATCCTTGACGCATGAATGTGGAGCCCTTGCTGCACTCGATCCCGCCGCTCGCCGTCTACGTGGTGGTCGGCGGTGTGGTCGGGATCGAGAGCCTGGGCATCCCGCTGCCGGGCGAGATCGTGTTGGTGACCGCGGCCCTGATGTCGTCGCATCACGACCTGGCCGTCAATCCGATCGGGGTCGGCGCCGCCGCGGTGATCGGCGCGGTGATCGGAGATTCGATCGGGTACGCGATCGGGCGCCGCTTCGGCATGCCGCTCTTCGACCGGCTCGGCCGGCGATTCCCCAAGCATTTCGGTCCCGGACACGTCGCGCTCGCCGAGAAACTGTTCAACCGGTGGGGCGCGCGGGCAGTCTTCCTGGGCCGGTTCATCGCGCTGTTGCGGATTCTGGCCGGGCCGCTGGCGGGTGCGTTGAAGATGCACTATCCGCGGTTCCTGGCGGCCAACGTCTCGGGCGCCATCTGCTGGGCGGGCGGCACGACCGCGCTGGTGTACTTCGCCGGCATCGCGGCCGAACGCTGGCTGGAGCGGTTCTCCTGGATCGGGCTGGTGGTCGCCGTGGTGGCCGGTCTCACCGCGGCAATCCTGTTGCGCGAGCGCACATCACGGGCGATTGCGGAATTGGAGGCCGAGCATCACAGCAAGACCGCGGAGGCCGCCACGCAAGCCGACACGGTCTGACTAAACGGCCTCGCTGGTGTCCGCCACCAGCGGCGGCCGGTGTTCGTCGATCAGGGCGCGGGCCATCCGGCGGGCGCGTTTCGCCGCGTCGAGGTCCCCGACGGCGGCGAGGATGATGGCGCCCTTCATCAGGATGTGCCACGACGACGCGAAGTCTTCGATGTCGGTCAACCCCGCTGCGATCGCGCGGCCGCGCACGATGTCGCGGACGTGGTCGATGTGGGTGATGCAGGCCTGTCCGGCCGGATGGTCCGGCCCGACTTCGAGCAGCACGTTGATGAACGAGCAGCCCTCGTATCCGTCGCGGAGCTGGAACCAGTCGTGCATGACGTCGAAGATCGCCAGCAACTGTTCCTCCGGGGTGGTACCGCGCTGCCGCGACTGCTCCTCGATCAAACCGTGCGTCCAGAGCTCTTCGCGGCGCTGCAGCACGGCCAGCACCAGGTCGTTCTTGGTGGCGAAATGGCGGTACAGCGTCGCCCTGGCGACACCGGCCCGCGCGATCACCTCGTCGGTGCCCACGGCGCGGATGCCGCGGCGGCTGAACAGCTCATATGCCGCGGTCAGCACGCGCTCACGCGCCGACGCGGCAGGCGTCCCGACATCGGAGGTTGTCATACGGGCCTTACCGTACTCTTAGCCCCGGACCCATAGACAGACCGCCCTGTCTCGTTATACAAATGAGATTCGCATCCGCGAACAGTCGGTCTTCAGACACTAGGACGGGCATCCTCGCGGCGTCTCGGACGCCGGCCGATCAGGGGGTCCATCATGAACTCAGCCATTGCGGAACAATTGCCCACCACTCACCTCATGCTGAGCACCAAGCTGGTGTATGAGCTGGGCGATCCGCACAGCACGCTACGGGCGACCGCCGATCGTTGCGGCCCGGCGGTGCTGATCTACGCGGGGGGCGAGATCGACGCGTGCAACGAGCACACCTGGCGCCACCTGGTCAGCGAGGCGGCCGGCGTCGTCACCGCGCCCGGCCCGTTCGTCGTCGACGTCACCGGGCTCGAGTTCATGGGCTGCTGCGCGTTCGCGGTGCTCGCCGACGAGGCGAAGCGCTGCCAGAAACGCGGCATCGATCTGCGGCTGGTGAGCTGCGAGCCGATCGTCGCCCGCATCATCGACGCGTGCGGGCTCGGCGGCGTGCTGCCCATCTACCCCACCGTCGACTCCGCGTTGTCCGCGGCCGCGCGCTGGTAACCACACGGCACTCCTCGGCCGTAATCGGCTGAATGAGCGGCCATCCCACCGTCGGCGCGGAGGAAGAGTTTCTCCTCGTCGACCCGCGAACCGGTGAGCCGTCCCCGCGCAACGCCGACGTGGCGGCCGAGGCCGAGCGCCGCGGCGTCGCGCTGCAGCTGGAACTGAGCAGCTGCCAGGTGGAAACCAGTTCCGACGTGGCGGCGAGCGCCGCCGAGCTCGGTGCGGAACTGCGCCGGCTGCGGCGCACCGCGGCGCAAGCCGCGCAGGCCGTCGGCGTCCAGCTGCTGGCCTGCGGGCTTCCGCCGGCCACCCCGCACGCGTTCCCGGTCACCGACACCCCGCGCTACCGCCGAATCGGCGACGAGTTCGGGATGATCGCCCACGAGCAGGGCATCTGCGGCTGCCACGTGCACGTGCAGGTGCCCGACCGTGCCGCGGCCATCCATGTCAGCAACTGGCTGCGGCCGTGGCTGCCGTCATTGCTTGCGCTGTCGGCCAATTCGCGGGTGTACCGCAACGCCGACAGCGGCTACGCGAGCTGGCGCAGCGTGCTGTGGCGGCGCTGGCCCGCCGCGGGAGCGCCGCCGTTCTTCGCCTCGCCCGGCGAATACGACGACGCGGTACGCATGCTGGTCGACACCGGGGTGATCCTCGACAAGGACATGGTCTATTGGGACGTGCGCCCTTCGGTGGAGTTCCCGACGGTGGAGGTCCGCGTGGCCGACGTGCCCGCCACGGTGGACGAGACCGTGCTGCTGGCCACGTTGATCAGGGCCGCCGTGATGACGGCGCTCGACTCACCCGACGACGCCCGCCGCCTGCCGCCCGGCGCGCTGCGCGCGGCGTATTGGAAGGCCGCGCACGACGGGTTGTCCGGGCGCACACTCGATTTGATCCACGGCCGCGGGGCGGTGCCGGCGCGTGAGCAACTGGGAGCGCTCGTGCAACGGGTCCGCCCGGCGCTCGAGTCGCTGGGGGAATACGGGCACGTCGTCCGCGAACTCGACCGCGTCGCGACGCGGGGCAATGGGGCGATGCGGCAGCTGCGGGCGTGGCGCCAGCGCGGCGAGGTGGCGGACGTCATCGCCGAAGCCGCCGCGGCCACGCTGAGTTGAGCCTCATTGCCGCACAACCGTTCTCGTCAGGCCACCGCGAGGAGCCGATACAGCCCGATCAGGCCGACGACCACGATGATGGCGCGCAGCGCGCTGCCCGACAGCCGGCGCCCGTAACGCGCCCCGAGCAGGCCACCGACCAGCGAGCCCGCCGCGATCAGCCCCGCGGCCGGCCAGCTGATCCGGTCGAACGCCGCAGCCGTATAGGCAACGGCGGCAACCACATTCACCACCAGGGCCAGGAGGTTTTTGGCGGCGTTCATGCGTTGCACCGACTCCGGCAGCAACGCCCCCATCAGCCCGACTAGCAAAATGCCCTGGGCGGCGGTGAAATAGCCGCCGTAGACGCCGACGGCGAAGGTGCCCAGCACCAGCGTCGCCATCCGCCCCGGCGGGACGTGCTCGGGTGAGCGGCCCGCCTGCGCGGCGCGCCGGGCGGTCCACGCCTGGATCCGCGGCCCGATCACCACCAGCGCCAGCGCCAGCACCAGCAGCACCGGCACGATCTCGGCGAACACCTTCTCGGGCAGATGCAACAGCAGATAGGCGCCCAGCGTCGCGCCGGCCAGCGAGGCCGGCAGCTGCCAGCGCAACCGATCCCACTGACCGCGCAACTCGGCGCGATAGCCCCAGGTGGCCGACACGCTGCCGGCGACCAGGCCCGTCGCGTTCGACATGGTGGCCGTCACGGGCGGAAAGCCGAGCGCAACCAGCGTTGGGAAGGTGATCAGGGTGCCGGAGCCGACCAGCGCGTTGATCGCCCCGGCCGCCAGTCCGGCCAGGCATATGAGGAACATCTGAAATGGCGACACCGAAGAAAAACCTTAGCCTGCCGCCGATTTCGTCCCGAGGGCAACCACTACTCCGCTCAGGCGGGCGGGGCTTCGGCACCGCGCTCGACCCCGGTGCGCAGCTTGACCGACGCCGAATACGCCAGCGTCCGGAAATGCAGGACCGGATCGTCGGAGGGCTCGATGCCGTCGGTCACCCGCATCGGGTCGAACACCACGATGTCGCCGCCGTGTTCGCGCTCGGTGTCCAGACCGGTGATCTGCAGGGAGCCGACGGTGACGATCTGGGTGCTCTGCCAGGCCGACGACGGGTCCACCGTGGAGTCGGTGGGCCCGGCGATCTGCACCCGGAAGTCGAACCGCACCGGTCCACCGTCCAGCCGCGTCGCCAGCTCGTCGGTGAGGAAGTCCGGATCCTTGCCGTGGGCGTCCGACACCGACAGGTACTCCTCGGCCGCGATCGGAACCAGGTGGTAGCGAACGAATCTGGCGCTGCTGTCGGCGGCGATCCAGCGGAAGGCGTGCAGGCCGTGGTATTCGGTGGTGGCGTAGCTGGCCGGGATCCGGTTGGCCTCCCGCAGGATGGGCAACCTGCCGAGTAGCCCCGGGTGGGTGAGCAGGTGCTTGCCCATGCGCAGCGGCGTCGTCAGGCCGGGCCGCATCGCCTTGAGCAGATCGATGAAGCCGTCCGGCGTGCTGGAGACGAAGAGCCGGGCGGTCTGCGTGGAGACGTCGGTGGTGGAGCCGTCGGGCAGGGTGAACTTCACCGCCATCCCACGCACGCCGGGCCGGCCGTCGCGCTGCTTGGGGTTGCCCGATCCGTTGGAGAACCGGATCAGCGCCGGGACCGGCGAGCCGTCGAGATGGCTTGCGCGCGAGAGCATTACCGCGTCGCGGGCCGCGGTGAACGTGCCCCGGTACAGGGTGCCCTTCGCATGCAGCGCGCGGCAGCCCGGCCGAGCGCCGCCGGCGCCCCGGATCGCCTCGATCGCTTGGTCAGGGGTTAATCCACCGCTCATGGACGAATCTTAGTGGCATTTGAATCGCAGTGGTATCAGCTGGGAAAGCCGAAGAGTTCGACGACCCCGTGGTCGCGACCGGCCGTGTAGCCGCCGTCGACGGCGAGGGCCTGACCGCTGACGAAGGAGGCGTCGGGCGACAGCAGGAAGGCGGCCATGGCCGCGATCTCCTCGGGCTGTCCCAGCCGTTGCAGCGCGTGCTCCTTGGTGATGGAGGCGAGCGGGCCCTCCATCCCGGGAATGCTGAACACGCTGTGCGCCATCGGTGTTTCGATGAAGCCGGGACAGATGACGTTCGCCCGGATGCCGCTCGGCCCGTAGTCGAGGGCGATGTTCTTGGTGAGCAGCACGACGCCGCCCTTGGCCGCGTTGTAGGAGCTGCCGCCGGCGGTGCCCTCCAGGCCCTCGACGCTGGCGACGGTCACGATCGAGCCCCGCTCACCCTCGGCGCAGGGTTGGTCGATCATCCTGGCCAGGGCCGCCTTGGCGACCAGGAAGGTGCCGGTGAGGTTGATCCCGATCACGCGGTCCCATTCGGCGCGGTCGAGCAGGTGCACCGGGCCTCCCCCGGCGACACCGGCGGCGTGGAAGAGGCCGTCGAGGCGGCCCGGCACCGCGTCCAGGACCGCCGCGATCGCGGCCTCGTCGGTCACGTCGGCGGGCACGAAGGTGAACCGCGGGCCCAGATCATCGGGCGGTGCCGCCAGGTCGGCGCCGACGACGGTGCCGCCCTCGGCCAATAACCGTCGCGCGGTGGCCAGCCCGATTCCGGAGGCGGCGCCGGTCACGACGAAGGTGCGGGAGCGGGCGCGATCGGGGTTCACCATGTCGGATCCTCCTCGGGGCGGGTCGGGCGGCCCCGTCATGGTGACACACCGGCCCGGGATCAGTTCGCGGATACCGGATTTGCGATAGCCGCGCTGGATCGACTCATAGCGAGCTCATCTTGGACATCGGCCCTGGCGCCGGAGGACGATAGGACCGCGCTCGAATCCGCGCCGCCCAGAGAGTGAGGAACAACGATGTCATCGACTCAGCCGCAGGTGTCCTCCCCGCGTGCAACCGGCCGGCGGGCGCTGAGAGCGGTCGCCGCCGCGGTGGTCGTCCTCGCCGGCCCCCACGCATGCGTCGGGATAGCGCTGGCCTCCGGCGAGGCGATCGCCATCGCGCAGGGCGTCTCGGTCACCCCCGCGCCCGGCTGGACGCTGGGAAACCGCGGCCCGAACTGGGTGGCGCTGAACAACGCCGACACCAGCGCGCAGATGCGGATCACCGTCAAACACGCCGGCGGCACCGACGCCGCGGCGGTTCTGCAAGCCGACATCGACCAGTACGTGAGCGGCGCATCGGCCATCTTGACCGGTGTGAATCGATTGACGGCTCCCGACGTCACGCCGCTGCAGGGGCCCAACTTTCAGCAGCAAGCGTCCCTCAACTACACGGCCGGCGTGGTGAACCCGCAGGGCACGATTCCGGTGATCGGCACGTTCACCGAGCTGCTGAACACGTCGAACGGGCGCTCGGCATTCATCGACTTCCGCCAAGGCAGCGGCGCGACCACCCAAGCCGCGGGCGACGGCGGAATGATGGTCGGCTCCATGGAATGACGCCCCGCCGTCGGGCGCGGCACAGCGATCCCGTATTACCGAGTGGAACACATCGAACGCGGAGGGGTTCATGCCACAAACCGACACGGCGGAGACGCTCGCCGGGATCGTCGAACGACACGCCCTGCAGCGGCCCGAGGCGATCGCGATCCGCTACGGCGAGCGCCAGTGGTCGTGGGCCGACTGGAGCTCGCGGATCCGTCGCGCCGCGGGGGTGCTGCGCGACGCCGGGATCGAGCGGGGCCAGTGCGTGGCGTTCCTGGACAAGAACCATCCCGCCTGCCTCGAGGTGCTGATCGCCGGCGCCTCCATCGGCGTGGTCACCACCGTCGTCAACTGGCGGGTGATCGGCGACGAGCTCGTCCACGTGCTCGCCGACAGCGGGGCCCGCGTGCTGCTGGTCGGCGCTGAGCTGCGCGCCGCCGCCGAGGCGGCCGCCGAGCGGGTACCCGGCCTGGAACGCATCATCGAGGTCGGCGAGGAGTACGAATCGTTGCTCGCCGCGGCGTCACCGGCCGAGGCCGACGCGGGGCTCGACCCGAACGAGACCGCGCTGGTGATCTACAGCTCGGGCACCACCGGACGGCCCAAGGGCGTGCTGCTCAGCCAGCGCGCGCTGGTCAATCACGCGGCGAACCTCGCGCCGGCGTTCCCGTTCGCCGACGGGGACGCGAACCTGGTCGCCATGCCGCTGTTCCATGTGGGCGGGATCGGCTACGCGCTGTTCGGGATCCGTTCGGGCGCACCGACTTTCCTGACCCGCGAACCCGATGCCGCGACGCTGATCGGCGCGGTGCGCGCCGGCGCCACCCACGCGTTCTTCGTGCCGCCGGTGATCGCCCGGTTCCTGCAGGCGGGTGAGGCGGCGACCGCCGCCATCGCCGGCCTGCGCTACATCGTCTACGGCGCGGCGCCGATGCCGCTGCCGTTGCTGCATCGGGCGCTGGCGACGTGGCCGGACACGAAATTCGTGCAGGTGTACGGGCAGACCGAGCTGTGCGGCGCGGTGACGGCCCTGTCCGACGCCGACCACCGCGATTCGGCGCGACCCGAATTGCAACTCTCGGCCGGAAAGGCGGTGCTGGGCTGCGAGATTCGCATCGTCGACCCCGAAACGGGCGCCTCGTTGCCGCCCGGACAGTCCGGTGAGGTGTGGGTGCGCAGCAACCAGAACATGACCGGGTACCTCAACCGCCCGGAGGCGACCGCCGAGACGATCACCGCCGACGACTGGGTGCGCACCGGCGACGTCGGGCGCCTCGACGCCGACGAGTACGTCTACATCGAGGACCGGCTGAAGGACATGATCATCACCGGCGGTGAGAACGTGTACGGCCCCGAGGTGGAAAGCGTGCTCATCGAGCATCCCGCCGTGGCCGATGCCGCGGTGATCGGGGTGCCCGACGACTTCTGGGGAGAGTCGGTCAAGGCGATCGTGGTGCCCGACGGGGAGGCCGATCCCGCCGGCATCATCGAATTCTGTCGACAGCATCTGGCGGGCTTCAAATGCCCACGCACCGTGGATTTCGTGTCGGAGCTCCCCCGCAACGCGAGCGGGAAGATCCTCAAAACGCAGCTGCGGGAACCGTTTTGGCGAGACCGGTCCCGCGGAATATGAGCGGCCGTGTGGACGCGCGGCGGCGTGACTGCGCGATCAGTGTGCTGGGCGGCCCGACGACGGTGATCGACATCGCGGGCCGCAGGATCGTGATGGACCCGACCTTCGACCCGCCCGGGGTGCACGCCTACCTGACCAAGCTGACCGGTCCCGCGGTGAGCGCCGAAGCCCTGGGCCCGGTGGATGCGGTGTTGGTCAGCCACGACCAGCATCCCGACAACTTCGACGACGACGGCCGGCGCATGGCGCTGGCCGCGCCGCTGCTGCTCACCCATCCCGGGGCGGCCGGCCGGCTGGGCCCGCCCGCGGTCGGGTTGGCGCCCTGGGAATCCCATGAGCTTGGCGGTGGGACCGGATCGCTTACCGCGCAAGCGGTTCCGGCCGTGCACGGCCCCGCCGACGGGCAACGGGACGACGGCGGCCACATCAACTGCGAGGTGACCGGCTTTGTGCTGTCGGGGCCCGGGTTGCCGACGGTGTACCTCAGCGGCGACAACGCCTCGATGAGCGCGGTCAAGGACGTCGCCGACCGGGTCGGGCAGGTCGACATCGCGGTGCTGTTCGCCGGCGCGGCGAGCGTGCCCACCAAGGAGCGCGGGCGGCCGTTGACGCTGACCGCGGCGCGCGCGGCGGCCGCCGCCGAGGTGCTCGGCGCCAAGGCGGTGATCCCGGCCCACGTCGACGGCTGGGCCCACTTCAGCGAGGGCGTCGACGAATTCGTCGCCGCGTTCGATCAGGCCGGCATCAGCAGCCTGCTCAAGGTTGCGCCCCACGGGGACTGGATCGAGTTATAGGCGTCCCTCGACGCGCAGTTCCGGATGCACCCAGTCGGGCGAGCGGCGTTCCTTGAACGAGCGGAAGCCCTCGATGGCCTCGGCGTCGGACAGGCTGGAGGTCATGCCGATCCGGTCATACAGGCCCAGGTAACTGTCGATGCTGGACTTGATGACGCCGCGGGCGCGCGGCGCGGTCCGACAGCATTGCGCGAGTAGGTCTTTCGCCGCGTCCAGCAGGCCCTCGTGCGGCACCACCCGGCTGACCAAGCCCCAGTCGAGGGCTTCGACCGCGGTCAGCACTCGTCCGGTGAACATGAGGTCGCGGGTGCGCACCGGACCGATGACGCGGGTGAGCATCTGGCTGTAGTAGGTGTCTGCGTAGCCGCGGAACAACTCGGGCACCCGGAAGGTCGCCCGATCGCTCACCACCGACAGGTCGCTGCACAGCGCGATCTGGAATCCGCCGCCCTGGCACAGCCCGTTGACCGCGGACACGATGGGCTTGGCCGAGGTGCGCACCGCGTCGAACGGCGTCACGTCCATGCCCAGTGCCGAGCCGAACGTGATCCAGTTGTCCTCGCCTCCCCCGCCACCCATGTCGCCGCCGGGCGCGAAGACATCGCCGGTTCCGGTGAGCACCAGCCCGGCCAGGTCCGGGTCCTCGTTGAGACGTCCGACGGCATAACGGATTCCGAAGTACATCGCGGGGCTCAGGGCGTTGCGCGCGTCGGGGCGGTCGATGGTGCACACCGCGATCGGTCCCTGGCGCTCGAAGCGCAGATAGGGCGTGCCCAGCCAGTCTCCCTCGGGAGGGCGGGGGGTGTTCGGCGGAGTCGAAGGGTTCTGCGCCACGGGGCTCCTCTCGGGTCGGCGCCGCTACTGTAGCTCTTACAGTATCCGCGGGGCCGGGCGCCACCCCGAATGCGGTTTCAGGGCCGGCCGCGGCTCTCGGTGCCCACCAGAAGCAAACCCGGGGCTTTGGCGGGATTTTTCAGGGCTTGGCCAACCCGTGGGCGGCTGGACCGTTGATGCTCGAGCGGATCTCGAGCCGTGTCTCCCATGATCCCTTCCTCTGTTGCTGTGAGTCGTCCTCTACAGCTGTACCCGTCGCGCGGGCGGGTAGTAGTCGTTCGGACCGGAAGCGCTATTCGTTGATGGATGCCGGCTTTTCGCGAAGCCGCTCGCGTTATCGCAGGATGTGCGCGAGCTTTCGCCATCGCCGATGCCGGTGGCGAAACATGAGCCGGACGAAGGCGCGGGTCAGTACGCCATTCAGGCCGTCGTCGGTTTCGATCTCGTCGGTGTAGCGGCAGCTGCGCTCGTCGATGGGTTCAAACGTCAGGCGGTGGTTCCACGTGCGGACCGGTCCCCCGTGCTCGTTGGTGTAGATCTCGGTCGGCTCCAGGCGCTTGATGGTGAGGTGGTGGGTCCAGGCGGGGATCACGCCGAACCACCAGAACCGCGCCGATCCCTGGGTGCCGACCTCGATGCGCTCGGGGACGTCGAGGCGGTAGATCCGCAGCACGGGGCTCAGCACATGGCGCATCAGCTCGGGCTTGCGCGCCAGGGCGGCCGCGGTCTCGGCGGGGATCGGCAGCTCGGTAGTTAGGGTTACCTTACTCACGCGGTTCATGGTGGCCCAGCGGGCGCATTCCGGCAAGGGCAGCGTGGCCTCGGGGCTTCTGGCGGCGACTTCGTCTCGCCGAGCGGTTAACCCGACGCGGCGCACCAAGCGGGCCGCTATCAGGACCGGGAAACATCGTTGGGGTCAGGACGCTATCCCGCGAGAAGGCGAGGAAGCGCAGGTGGATCAGGGGGCCAACTGCTCAGTGACCTGGGTCGATGTGTGGTCCCGGCTGGGATCGAACCAGCGACCTTCCGCGTGTGAAGCGGACGCTCTCCCACTGAGCCACGGGACCGGCGCCGAGATGGCGAACGACGTCGAAGACTAGCACGTGCAGACCCCGACGATACCGGCCGCATCGGCATGCCGGGCGCGACGCGATAGCCTAGACACGGCTCGTACCAAGAAATTTGTATGTGCCCGCTCACGTGGACTATCGTCGTGCTTCGCACCGGGCGACGATCTCGTCCGAGGCGCGCGGATGTAGCGCAGTTGGTAGCGCATCACCTTGCCAAGGTGAGGGTCGCGGGTTCGAATCCCGTCATCCGCTCGAAGGTGCAAGTGGCGTGGACCCCAACGGTGGAGTGGCCGAGTGGTGAGGCAACGGCCTGCAAAGCCGTGCACACGGGTTCGATTCCCGTCTCCACCTCCAAGCTTTTGGTTTCCCCGGCGCGATTAGCTCAGCGGGAGAGCGCTTCCCTGACACGGAAGAGGTCACTGGTTCAATCCCAGTATCGCGCACCATGTTCGGCAATGCTCAGAGGCATAATCTGAGCCGCAGAGCGGGCCACATGAACTACATGTGAACTGGTCACACGGGACGCTAGCAACTCCATCTGAGAGGTAGCTAGCCCCAGTGAGCCGCCCACCACTTCCACGGCCGCGTGCACCACCAACCCCAGAAGCGACTGACGCTCCCGTCGGTCGCTTCTGTCGTCTCATCATGTCGGGGGCCTTACCCCGGAATGACTGAAGGCGGCTCCCCTGGCAGGGAACCGCCTTCTCGTACTCCAGCCCTCTGGCAAGGGCTTTCAAACCAAACTCACGAGGAGCGTACCTCCATGCGCAAAAAAAGCGCAACACATGTCAGGTCTGACCAACCAACCCCAGATGTCCCGACGAAGACGACGAGCATCGCGAGAAGCCGCAGGGAACAACTCATCGAAGAGATTGCGGCGATGACCGAAGAGGTCGGGCTCATGGATCTGACGGCCTTGGAGCTCGAGTTGTTTGCGACATTGCTGACACCGGCACACCGGCGTGTCCTCGCCGGCCGACTGCCGACAGTTGGTGATCGTGATCGTCCTGTTCTTCGACTCGTCCGCGACGAGGTGACGCTATGAACGCCACGGCGCAATCGGCATTCAACGAGGTCATCTCGGCTTGGGATGAGCAGCTGTGCTGCCAGACGCGCCGCAGTTCACGGCCGTGTCGGAATCCGGCAAGATGGCTAGGCGCCGATCACGGATGTGATCGCAGACTGCTCTGCACGTTTCACAAGCGGCGGTGGCTCACACGGGCGAGGGAGAGCGTGCGAGCCTCGGGCTCAGTTGGATGTCCACGGTGCAACAGGAGATTTGCGACGCCAGAAGAACGGGTCATGTTCACGCCGGTGTAGCCCCGAGAACTCCCAAAACATCTGGGAGGGGTCGGGTTTGGCGTCCGACCCCTCCCAACAACAGATCGACGAGGTGAACACAAATGAAGTTGCTGTACGACGCTGAGGGTGCGGCCGAGCTGCTGTCGACGACGCCGAAGCGGATCAGCGAACTACGGCGCGCCGGCGTCCTGGGTGCCGTGCTCGACGGGAAAAAGTACAAGTTCACCGCCGACGAATTGCAGCGGTACGTTGACCGGCTGCCTGCTTATGAACCCGGGCAGCGCACGTCGTGCATCTGACCAGGCTTTTTATCGGCTCCGATGAAAAGCCTGGTCAGCGGTCTTTTCCGGGTCAATCCGAAAAAGACCGCATACCATTCGGTCATGGGCATCACAGACGCGAGGGACTACGTGATCGGCGACGATGTCGAGGTTGATGACGTCGACCTGGGGCAGGAGGCTGTGTACGTCAACGGTGTGCGTCTCACCAATGAGCGTGTTGAGCAGATGGCCGCCGAGTCGGTGGCGCTGGCGCGGTCGCGCGAGGCGAAGGCCTAAGTGGAAGAACCGGATCCGGCCGCAGCACAAAGCGGCGGCATCAGGACGTACAGCCTCGCTGAGGTCGCGGCGATGGTTCTGCCGACGGAATGGGCCGACGGCGAACGCTGGCTTGCTCGCCGGTTGAACCGCGGCCAGATCCGCGGCTACCGGGTAGGTCGTGCCTGGCGCATGACCGAAGACCACGTCCACGAGCTCATCCAACGATTCACCAACGACGTAGTTGCCCAGGCGGCCCCGCCGATTGCAAGCATCGAACGGGCCACCGTGGCAGATGCGCTCTCAAAACGATCCCGGCGGCGTTTAAGGCACCCACAATGACGCGCTGCTGCATTTCCTCGCGAGAACTTTGTCAGGATGAACTGCGCAGTACTTCACGCCCTCGGAGCGTTGGCGATCATGAACCCGTTTCGTGAAGCCACGCTGCGACTGCCAGCCGGCCTATTCGGCGGCGATCCACGCGGATTGATCGGACACTTGGGTCTTCGCGGCCGCGATCTCGGAAATGGGCGCTGGTCGGTACGGCCAGCTGATGAAGCAGATCTCGTTAAGAGCAGCGATCTGAACCATCCCGAGTTTCATGCACCCTCGGGGTTCTGTGAGCCGGCCGATTGGTCGGTCACGAGTTGGGAATAGTAGCGGGTCTCGGCTTCGGCGGGTGGGATGCGTCCGAGGCGGTGCATGAGGCGCTGCTGGTTGTACCAGGCGACGTAGTCGGCGGTGATGTACTCGACGTCGCCCACGGTGTTGAGCTTGCCGCGGCGGAACGGGGAGTCGGCTCGGACGCACTCGTTTTTGTAGAGCCCGATCGTGGTCTCGGCCAACGCGTTATCGTAGGCGTCACCGACACTACCGACCGACGGTCGGATCCCCGAAAGACTCAGTGTCTCACCGAATCTCACGCTCGTATATTGCGACCCGGCATCGCTGTGGTGGATCGCACCGTCGATCGGATGCCCCTGGCGGCGGCGTAGTGCGGCGGCCTGACGGATGGCTGATTCGACGAAGCGGGTGTGCTTGGAGGCCGACGCCTCCCACCCCAAGATGGCTCCGGCATAAGCGTCGATGACAAACGCGACATAGACGAAGATCCCGGTCACCAACTTCACGTAGGTGAAGTCAGCCACGAGCAGCAGGTTGGGAGCGGGCACGGCGAACTGGCGGTCCACCAGATCCGGTGGCCGCACCGCGGCCGGGTCCGGGATCGTGGTGCGCACCTTCTTGCAGCGTCGCACGCCCTGCCAGCCGTTTTTACGCATCAGCCGTTCCACCGTGGACTTGGCCACCGGGATGCCCTCGCGCTGCAGATGGGCCCACATCTTCAGCGACCCGTACAGCGACTCCGGTTTGCGGCGGCCCTGCTCGTCGGGCTCGTAGCAGCCGGCCAGGATCTGCGTGATCGTGGCATCCCACAGGGCCCGTTTCGAGGGCGCCCGCGTAGCCCAGGCGTGAAACGTTCTCGGGGCGATCGGCATCCCGTGCTCGGAGAGCACGCGGCAGATCGGAGCGACCCCGAAACGGTCCCTGTTCTCGGCGATGAACTCGCAGACCGTGGCTGTCAGCGGCGGTTGCGCGGGTCGCTCTCCCGCACGAAGAAACTCGTTGCCGCTTTGAGGATTTCGATGGTCTGCTCCAGCTCGGCGTTACGGCGCTTGAGCGCGCGGATCTGCGCCGCAGCGTCACTGGACACACCGTCGCGCTCACCCTCGTCGACCTGATGCCGACGGATCCAACTTCGCAGCGTCTCGGCGGTCATCCCCAGCCGCTGAGACACCGCAGTGATCGCCGCCCACTCGCTTGGATAGTCATCACGATGATCCAGCACCAAACGCACAGCCCTGGCCCGGGTCTCCGGGTCGTACTTGCTCGCCACGACATGCACCTTCCCAAGAAGAGAGGTGCGCATCAAACGCGGGACGGTTCACCTTGCTGGAAGGATCAACCTCGTGCCGAGACCGTTTCCCGCCGAGTTCCGAGCCGATGTCATCGCTGTGGCCCGGCAAGGGTGAGGCGCCGTTGCGCCAGATCGCGAAGGACTTCGGGATTTCGGAGGCCTGCCTGCATCGCTGGCTTAAGATCGCCGACCGCGAGGACGGTGCCAACCGGCTGTCGCCTGCGGCGGTCTCTGAGGATGTGTCGGCGCAGCTGCGCGAGGCGCATAAGCGGATCAAGCTCCTCGAGCAGGAGGCTGAAGTGATGCGTCGCGCGGTCGGCTACTTGTCCCGGGATGCCAACCCAAAATGATGTACCCGCTGGTCCTCGACCTTGCCGATGACGGCGTGCCCGTCACGGTGACCTGCCGGGTCCTGGGATTTTCCACCCAGGCGTTCTACAAATGGCGCAAAGCACCTCTATCGCAGCGAGATTGGGATGATGCGCACCTGATCAACGCCGCCCGCGACATCCATGCCGACGACCCCGCATTCGGCTACCGATTCATCGCCGACGAACTTCCCGGACGCGGTATCTTCGCCAGCGAGAACCGTGTCGCACGGTTGTGTTCCCAGGAGCGCATCTGGTCGGTCTTCGCCAAGAAGCGAGGACTGAACCGCAGATCCGGGCCGCCAGTTCACGACGACCTCGTGCAGCGTCAGTTCAGCGCCCAGGCCGCCAACCAGGTCTGGCTGGCCGACATCACCGAACACCGCACCGATGAAGGCAAGCTCTACCTCTGCGCGATCAAAGACGTCTATTCCAACCGGATCGTGGGTTACTCGATGGACTCGCGGATGAAGTCCTCGCTGGCAGTGGCCGCCCTCGATCACGCCGTGGCGTTGCGTTCACCTGCCGCGACGATCGTTCATTCGGACAGGGGTAGCCAATTTCGCTCACGAAAGTTCGTCCATGCACTGTCGCACAACGGATTACACGGATCGATGGGTCGTGTCGGCGCGTGCGGTGACAACGCTGCCATGGAGTCGTTCTTCGCCCTTCTGCAACGCAACGTGCTCGACCGGCGACGCTGGTCCACCCGAGCCGAACTACGCCTGGCGATCGTGTCGTGGATCGAGCGGACCTACCACCGACGCCGCCGGCAACGCGCACTCGGCAGACTCACCCCGATAGAGTTCGAACTGCTCCACACACAAGCCGCAACCGCGGCCTGAAAATCCCACCCCGCGAGTCAACTGAATGCGGGGCAGTCCCCGCCGATGCGGTAATCGGCTTGGTAGGAGTCCTCCCAGGAGGCCTTGGGCGGCTTGACCTTTCCAAGGGTATCGATGATGACAAGCGGGGCCTTATGTTGGTTTCGGCGGAGGAATTCATCGATGATCACCAGTGATTCGGTTGAGGATGCGCGGGTTACCACTTCGAGGTCGGCTGGGAGTTCTTGGCCTTCCATGAGGGTCCGGAAGCGGCTCTGTAGCCGGCGGTGGCCATCTTCAAGAGCAAGATATAGCACCGGCCGTTGCTTTACTGGGATCGCAGCGATGGCTGATCCGCCTGCGGCGCAGGCTAATCCGATGTTGGCGACCATCCAGGATTTTCCGGCCTTAGGCGGCGCGGCCAACAAGCCCATACCTTCAGGGAGGATTCCTTCGACGATCCATTCGAGAGGTGGAAAGGTCTGCTGGTCGAGCCATGCCGCGGTGACGGCGCGTTCATCGAACAGGGCGGCCGCTTCGCGCGCGGCATCAGCGGCTTCCCAGGATTCGTCGGTGTCAGTGTTGGTCATGCGATCGCCTCGCCGCAGGCTTCGTGCAACAGTTCGGCGAGTTCGCGATCCGCGCCGCCGCGGCGCCACAAGGCACGTCTGACCTCAATTGGCAGGACCGGAGTCCTGCCGGTCGCCAGCACGTGTTCAGCGGCGTCACGCCAGCCATCAATTGCGTGCTCGGACAGTGGTGGTTCGGTGCAATGGCATGGCCATGGATCGCGGCACCCGCAATCGAGCGGGACACTTCTGTGTGCGGCTGCGTGACGCCGGCACCACGCGGCGATGGCTGTCATGCCGCCCCCGCGGTGTCGGTGCGGAGATGGCGCCAGCACACGGCGCCGGCGCAGCGGGACACACTACGAGGCGCCCGCAGAGGACGCCTGCACCGCTGGCATTTGGCGATACACTGGGGCGCATTGGTGGTGGTTTCTGATGACGGCTCCGGTTGTGGCGACCGGGGCCGTTGTCGTTTTTGGTTCACGCCGCACCGCCGAACGGCTTCATCGCGGCGTCGATTTCGTTGAGGTCCAACCGAACTAGTCGTTGACCGGCGCGGTAAGCGGTGAGGCGGCCGTCAGCGATCATTTGCCGGACGGTGCGGTCTGTGACCTGGAGGTATCTAGCGGCTTCGGCGATTTTGACGTAGCGCCGGCGGGAAGTAGTCGTGCTTGCCATCTCGGGCCTTTCGGGTGTCACTGAAGTGACGCCCACCCGAGGGTTCGGAGACGGTCGCGCTACATGAGCGCAGAGGAAATACTACCCATTTTGTTGTGCGACCATGGTGCACAACACGCCAAGCGGAACTATGTGCGGTTCCGGTTCGTCGCCATCTGGGCTGGACAAAACTTGCCAATCGCCCACCGCGAGACGGTCCACCGTGGCGCGGATTCTGTCTCGATGCATCTGGACTTGGACGCTGCAGTGGAGGCATCTCAACGTCCACTCGACATGACCATCACTCCAAAAAATCTCGCTGACGTTAGCGGTCTTACGTCGAGTGTTGGCCTCGTCCTGCGGAATGGCCATCGTCGACGCTAGACCCGACACGATCGCTTGCGTCGACGGTCCTGTAACGGTTATGAATCCCCGGAGTGCCGATTGAGGGTGCTCGCTTGGGCGATGATCTTCTATAAAGGCAATTGGCTCAATAGATCCCGTGCAGCCGCACACGACCACATACCTGATCGTCTCGCCCATCATGAACCGCTATTCGTTACAAGTTTAGACAGCAGCTTGGCTATCTGCCTGTCACGTCCTTGAGCTGCGTGCTGGTATCTCATCGCGGCTTGCGGCGTCGAATGCCCAAGGCGCGCCATCAATTCCGCCAATGTGGCGCCAGTAGCGGCGGCCAGAACTGCGCCGCTGTGGCGTAGGTCGTGCCAGCGCA
The DNA here is from genome assembly GCF_000276825.1 of Mycobacterium paraintracellulare. Taxonomy (NCBI): domain Bacteria; kingdom Bacillati; phylum Actinomycetota; class Actinomycetes; order Mycobacteriales; family Mycobacteriaceae; genus Mycobacterium; species Mycobacterium paraintracellulare. The sequence continues at coordinate 3,735,540 of NC_016948.1, forward strand.
GGTCATCTCGCCTGGCCGCGGAGCGCGCCTTGTAGAACTGGCGGTACAGGCTGGCCGGTGCGAGGTGTCCGCCCTGCGCTGCCGGGAAGAGCAACTCGTCCTTGCCGGGTTCCACGAACTTCTCGAGGTGGTATTTGATGGCGGGCAGTAGGTGGGGCGGAATTTCGACGTCGCGGCGTCCGGCGTCACTCTTGGGCGTGGTGACTTGGAAGCCTTCGTCGACTCGAACCACAGCACGCTCGACGCGAACGATGCCGTACGCCTCGGGTGCCGCCTCGCCGGCAGCCGCAGCGTTCGCGAGCTGTTCGTCGGTGGGCTCGACGATGGTGATGTCCTTGCGGCGCAACTCCGTAAGTTCCCCGAACCGCAGCGCGCACCACGCCGCGAGCAGGACCATCGCCCGGTATTGCTCGGGCATCTCCTCGGTGATGGTGGCTATTTCGTCAAGTGACGCCGGGCGGATCTTGTGGACGCGCCGTGCGCTGCCAGCGCCGCGGACTTGGCACGGGTTGACGCGAATTTTGCCGTCGGACAGGGCCGTGCCCATGATCGTGCGCAGTAGCCCGTAGCAGTGGGCGCGCAGAGTGGGGGTTTTGGTGCCCATCTTTGTGTGCCAGACGCGCACGTCATCGACGGTGATCGAGCCGATCGGCCAGGATCCGAACATGGGCCTGATGTGGTCCTCGAGCAGCTTCTCGTAGTGCTCGCGCGTTCGGTCTTTGAGGTCGCGCTGAGCCATCCACGTCTGCGAGTAGGTCTCGAACGTCAGCTTGGGTGCCGGTTGCTCGTCGGCTTCGGGCGGTACCCATGCTTTGCGGATGATCTCGGCTTGCCGCAGTGATAGCCAGCCGCGGGCGTCCTTTTCAGTGAGGAATGTCTTGTCGGCCTTGTAGCGGCGGCCGTCGGGCCCGAAGTACATGGCGCGGTAGCGGCCGCTGGGGAGTTTGTGGGCGGTGCCGAATGCGCCGCGTTTCTGCGCCTTGCGGCCTTGTCCCCTGACCACTGCGCTCCTGTCTGCGATACTTCGGTGTGTACTGGTGTGAACTGCGTGAACTCGTCGTGAGCTAACAAGACTGTTTCAACTTTCCGCGACATTCCGCGTGATTCTGTTACACTGGTCAGCGCCACTGCAGGTAGACTCGCTATTTGCGCTGGTCTTAACACCCACGCTAGCAAACCGATTGAACTGGTTCAATCCCAGTATCGCGCACCACATCGGTACTGCTTAACCGCCGTAGCTAGGCATCGAGACGATCTCATGTAACTGGCCAGCGCGAGCGCCGAGACGGACATCGCCGATTGCGTAGCGAGTCATGCTCCGACGAAACCGTCCAACACGTTGAGCGTGCGACGGTCGAATATGTGCCGCCTTTTCAGCGGGCGGGGGTTATATCCGCCGAGTCGCGTAAATCGTGGGCGGCTCAGGTTCCGACTGACTCCGGCGCCAGGGCATTCACCGGCCGGGGGCGGGCATGGGCATGTTCGGCATCGGCGACATGCTCGGCCTGTTCTCCATCGGCATTTTCATGTCTTTCATCATGGAGGCACAGCAATCCTTCGACTGGGCAGCCGGCGGGTCCGCTTTCATCATGGAGCAGCAGTCCGACTTAGCGAAGAGGAGATAGACGACGGCGATGATGACAACGATGCCGACGGCGATGCCGACGATGGCGAGGATTCGGTAAAGCCAGCGAGTCCACGCCGGGCCGGTGGGAGTACGTGATGTGGTGGAAGCGGTGTCGGTCATCACTCCTTACCTTTCATGCGGGATAACCTCGTATTATCCGTCAGCGGCAGCCAACTGGCCAGGCCAACCCTTACCCCGAGATTCCCGGCACACCCTCGAGGTGTCTTGTCGCGCCTCGTCAATGACGCCACCAAGCGTGGCGAATGGCCCGAAGGGTCGGAAGGGCCAGGAATTTCTGGCGGTGGGGCAGCCCCCTCTCGTGTTGTCCCACAACAGATTTGCCCGTTATGCATGATCGGTGCAGGGATTCAAGGTCGCGCCCCACAGTGCTGGCACCTATCGGGTCCTGACCAGCCGTTCGGCAAAGAAGGCTATCGCGCGGCCAACTGATCGTTGATGTTGGTCCATTGGCCTTCGCCCTTGTGGTTGCCCATGTTTCGGCATTGGCCATCGAGGATGATCTGCCCGTAGGCGTGGTCGGACGGCATGTAGCTGATGCTGGCGGCCACGCCGTCTTTGTTGAGCGAGGCGCCGTGGTAGTGCTGTCCCCGTGGCGCCCCCTCGTTCCAGCCCTGCGCGATCATCGCCGCGCGTACTTGCTGGAAATACGTATCGGGGTCCCCGTGGATCAGGAAGCTCAGCGTGACGGTGCCCTGAAACGGCGGATCCCCTTGGTCGTTGCACGAGGCGAAGGAGAATGCCCCGCTGACTCCCTCCAGCTTCGCGGCGGCGACGATCTGCTTGGCCGGCTCGATCACCTGCGCCTTGGTCTGATCGTCGCTCATGGGATGGGCCGTATCCTCGTACGGATTCGTCGATCCCGCGGCATGTGGTTTGTGTAGCACTGGCGCGCATCCTCCTAACAACACGGCGACGACCACTAGCGAACTGATCAGCGCTTGGCGCAACGGCATACGTTGTTCCTCAATGGTGGTGTTGAGCATCGAAAACATGGTTGTCGGTGATAGATCCTGGCGAGCGCTCCCACTCCGGGTCGATGACGGCAGGCGTGTGCGGGCCGATGGTGACCGGGGGTAGGCCGGGGATCCTGACCTGTACGCCACCCAACGAATTGCGGTGATCGGCGGTCATGCCGTCGGCTTGTAGTTGGTCACCATGGCCGGAGACGATGTCGGACATGCCATAGAGGGCTTCGCTGCCCCGGTGGTAGTAGTACGAGTGGTCATGGGGATTGATGCCATCGGAGCCGGGGACCTCGGCGCGGAAGCGTACCGACCCGAACCCGTCGACCGCGGGGTCGGTACCCAGGCTGGGGTTAGTGCCGAAGAAGTTCTCGCCGAAGAGTTTCTTGCTCGCGCCGTCGAGATGTCCGAGCATGCCGACCGGATCGGTGGAGGCATCTCCCACGAAGACGTGTCCACCGTCGAGGTGGAATTGTTCGGCGCTGCGGGCCATGTCGGTTCCGGGGCAGCCCAGTAGCACGGCGTCGTTGGCGTGCATGTTGTGCATGGCGAAGGCGTCGGCGACGGTGGTCGAACCATACGAGTGGCCCAACACGGTGACATGTTGGCCCGCCCCGAGGTGCGTCGCCCACAGACCGTTGACGTCTTGGGCCAGCGACGCACTGCCCGCGCGAGCCAGCGCCGGTGTGGAGATGCGCTGGACGTCGTCGAATCCGTTGGGGGCGTCGTAGCCCATCCACGCGATCACCGCCGTCGGGTTATGGGGGTCGGCGGCGTTAGCCTGTTCGAACAGGTTGATCGCGTCGTTGTGGCCGTCGTGTAGCCAGCCGCCTTTCACGCTGCTGCTGGTACCGGGCACGATCACCGCGGTGTTCTTGGCGGTGTCGGGGTTGCCGATCGCGATCGCCGCACGGCCCTTGCCGCCGAATGCCGTTGGATCATAAGCGAATAGGTAGACCGGTTTCGGGTGAAGCGGGTCTCCCGCGTCGTGGTCGAGGCCTAGCTTGGTCTCGTTGGCGTTCTGGTAGCGGGTCACATCCGTGGCCGACAAACCGAATTTCGCGGGGTCGCGAAGCACGTCATCCACCGAGACACCGTTGCGGCTGGCGATGCCCCGCACCCGGTCGAGGTCTTGGTTCATCACCGTGAGGTTGGCGTCGTTGCGCGCCAGAATGGGGACGCCGTTGAGGTTGCCGATTCGGTCGGGGTGCTCGGCCATGAAGCGCTGCCGCTGCTGGGGGGTCAGGGATGTCCACCAGCGATTGACGTCCTCGGGATTGGTGCTCGTCGGGGGGATCTGGGTGTCGGCGTCGACTGGCGCCAGGATGTTCGGGTCGTAGCCATCGGTGCGCAGATTGCCCAGACAGTTCTGCAGCGTGGCCGAGTAGCCGTCACGAGTCGACTCCAGGTCGCCAAGAGCATCCCGGACATCATCGGCCGCGTCGGCTGTCGCGTCGTCGATCAGCTTCTTCAGAAAAGCCTGGGTTTTCGCGTCGGGGTGGCCGTATTGCAGATCGTGCTGGGCCGCGTCGATGATGTGGTCGAGTCCCTGCAGCGCGTGTTCGAGCGTGGAGATTCGTTGAGCTCCGGCTTTCTGCGCCTCGGCCAACGCGGCGGCGATGTTCTCCAGATCGCTACCGATTTTGGGTAATTGCTCGGATTGCGCACCCAGGGATTTGATGACCCGCTGCACTTCAGCGGAGTCGTTGATCGGGTGATCGCCGTTCTGGTGGTTCCAGGCCGCATCAAAGCGCTTCCGGGCTTGCTCGAAGGCGTGGTCGGCTTCGGCCGTGTGCCGACCCGCGCCGTGGAAGGCTTCCGCCAGGCTCGAAATCTGAGCCGGGCTGCCCGCCTGCAGGCTCTGGTTGATCGCCCAGGGGTCTCCACCGGCCCGGGCGATCAGATCGGCCACGCTGAGCCACTTCAGCTGCATCGCTCCGCCCGAAAACCTAGCTGATAATTCTCCACACCAGCTATGACGCTACCCCCAACCGGGGGTCGTCCAAGTTAGCTACATCCGGCGACGCGCCGCAAGTCACTGCCGTGCTCCGCCGTGGCCGATGCCCTCCGATTCCCGGGCTCGCACGGGTGCACTCAAACGGCCACCCGGCGCCGGGGCCTGGGGTTACGATCTGCGCACGGAGCTACAGATTCGAGGTGGCCATGCATCGCACCCGACGTTTCGTCACCACATTCATCGCGGCCATCGCCCCGATGATCGCCGTCGCCATATTCGCCGCGTCACCACCCGCCGCGGCCGACCCGATATGCGGGACGGCGGGAACGCCGCCCTGCGCGGGGCCTAGCCCGTTGACACCCGAGCAGCAGTGCGCGTTCATCGCGTGGCGATCGATGATGCCGTGCAACTGGCTCGGAATGCAGGTGCCCGCCGGCACGCCGGGAAGTTGGGACAACCCACCGGCACCGCCACCCGAGCCGTGAGCGAGTTGCGGCGCGGCTGAGGAGCCAACCGCCACTGGCGCCTCGGCCCCGCGAAAACCCCACGCGGCCTGGGCTTCTCGCTTACCAACCCCAGTCGTCATCGTCGAGGACGTCCACGGTGAGGCTGCTGTCGGCGGGGGCTTTGGTCCCGTAGGTAAAGGTGAGCATAGTGCGGTCGTCGTCGAGGGGTTCCGTCGCGACGACGGTGGCGTGCCCGACCTTCATGCGGATCCTGTCTCCGGGCTTCAGTTCGTCGACGCGTTTCAGGGGCACGCTCAACCCATCAGCACCGGTGCAACGGGTAATTCCGCAGATACCGTGGTCATCATCGCCATCCTTTCACGGCTGGCAATGCCTCCGGCGGCCACGCAAGCGCATTCGCGGACGCGGCGGCCTCATGCGCCGATCAGATGCGCTGCGCCGCAACGGAATACCTCCCACGCGGCGCCGGAGTAAGGCGCCGAGACCCCTGGAACTATTCAGTTCTGCACGAGATCGGGAATCGGCTCCGTGTCCGTCAGCCAGTGGCGTCCGACCTGTCGTGCCGCCTCCCACTTGGGGATGCTGACCGCATCGTCCTGGCCGAGGTCCTCGGGGGTCGGGCCGATGCGCTCGGCCAGCGAGGCGAGGGCCCCGAGGTCGAAGTTGTAGACCTCGGCCGCCGCCAGCCCCAGCATCTGGCGGGTCTCCTCGACGGGAATGTCCCAGAAGGAGCGGCGCAGCCAGTTGCGGGTGTGCGGCCAGGTACCCTCCGGATGGGGAAAGTCGTTGCCCCACAGGATGTTCGATACGCCGATCTCGTAGCGGCGTGCCAGCTCCCGGCGCTCGGTGGTGGTGGCCCCGATGAAGCAGTTCCGGTCGAAGTAGGCCGACGGCGGCATCGTCAGGTCGCCCTCCATCAGATGGCTCATCTTCTTGGCCGAGTGCTCACGCAGGTACCGGGTGTCCATCAGCCAGAGCAGATCGTTGGCCCAGAACGCGCCGCACTCGGTGACCCCCCAGCGCAGCCCGGGGAAGCGCTCGAACACGCCCGACCACAGCGCGAACCACAGGGGCCGGGCGCCCCACCAGCGCACCTCGGTCACGTAGATGCCCAGGTGCCCGCCGTACTCCTCCTGCGGGGCGGGACCGGAATGCGTGTGGATCGGCATCTGCAGGTCCTGACAGGCGGCCCAGACCTTGTCGTAGCGACGATCGTGATACGGCGGGTAGCCGACCCAGCGCGCCGGGATCAGGATCCCGCCGCGCAGTCCGGATTCCGCGGCGCGGGTGATCTCGGCGACCGCCGCGTCGACGTCGGCCAGTATCGGCACCACCGCCACCCCGGCGCGCCGCTCGGGGCTGTGGCTGCACAGTTCGGCCAGCCAGCGGTTGTGGGCCCGCGCCCCAGCCATGGCGCGCCCCGGGTCGAGGTCGCCCGACTGGCCCAGTCCGGCGCCGAACGGGGCGCCGGCCACGCCGGTCACGGCGTCGGCGTCGGGGAAGATGACCTCGCCGACCACCCCATCGCCGTCGAGTTCCCTGTCGCGCAGGCCGACGTCCCATCCCCCGGCGATGCCGTCGCCGTGCTCGGAGAACCACTCCTGCGCGAACTCCTCGTCGATGAATCCGCCCGCCTGCGCCGCGGCGGTCTTCTCGGCCAGGTAGGCCTCGAAGTCCTCGCGGTACTCGGGGTCGACGTATTCGCGGTACCGCTCGGTGGGGAGTTCGGCGTGGGTGTCGGCGGAGATGATGATGTAGGGGTTCACGGGCGGTCCTTCCTTACCAGGCACGGATGGGGTCGGGTTCGAAGACGGTGCTGCGCGCGTCGGCGGGCACGGTGTCCAGCGGCTCGGCGACCTCGGCCACGGTCGGGCCGATCCGCTCGACGAGCGGCGCGAGGACCTCGAGGTCGAAGCCGTACACGGCGGCCGCGTTCCCGCCCAAAATGGCCGCCACCTCCTCGGCCGGAACGCGGGAGAAGGTGTGGCGCAACGCTTCCCGCGTGTAGGGGGCGGTGCCCTCGTAGTGCGGGTAGTCGCTTCCCCACATGATGCGGTCGACGCCGATGCGGTGCCGCTCGGCGCACTCGACGGGACGCATGAAACTGGCGCCGACGTAACACTGGCGGGCCCAGAATTGGCTCGGCTTGAGGCTCAGCGAGCCGGCGGTGGGCCCGGCGAACCGGGCGATCGCCGAGTTCTCCCGCCCGTAGCGGGCCGCCGCCACGTCGAGCGAGTCGAGGGTCGCCGGGATCCACCCCGCGCCCTGCTCGGTGAAGACCACGGTGAGGTCCGGATGGCGATCCAGCGCGCCACTGAAGATCAAGTGCCACAACGCCCGATGCGCCCACCAGTGCGTCTCGTACACCCACACCGCGAACGAGCTGCCCCACCCGTCCGTCGGGCTCGGCCCGGCGTTGCCGCCGTGGTGGTTGACCACCAGGCCGGCCTCCGCGCACGCCGCCCAGAGCGGCTCCCAGTGCTCGGCGTAGAGCGCGGGAATGCCCGTGCCCGGGGCGATCCCGGGCAGCAACACCCCGCCGCGCAGGCCCAGCTTGGCGATCTGCGCCACCTCGGCGATGGCCTCGTCGATGTCCGGCAGCAGGATCTGGCCCACCCCGGCGCGCCGCTCGGGCGACAGGGAGCAGAAGTCGGCGAGCCAGCGATTGTGCGCGCGCAGGCCGGCCCAGCGCAGCTCGAGCTCGCGGGCCGTCTCGGGTGGCGGGGCGGCCAGGCTCGCCTGGGGAAAGAACGGTGGCACGGTGTTGGGGTAAATGACTTCCCCCGCAATGCCTTCGGAATCCAGGTCGGCGTTGCGCCGATCGCTGTTCCAGTTGCGCTCGGCCTCGGGCTCGGTGAGATCACCGAACGGGTTGACGTATGTCTTTGCCCAGCCGTCGAATTCGTCCCGGTACTGCGGATCGAGGTACTCGCGGTAGGCGAGCAGGTCGGCGCCGGCGTGGCAGTCGGCCGAAATGACGGTGTAGCGGTCCATGCGCTACGCCCGCGCCGGCTCGGGCCTCGGGGCGGCGAGCAGGGCGACGTCGTCGTAGCGCTGGTGCACGTAGGGCAGCAGCCACTCCTGCGGCACCCGCGCCGCGATCCGGCCCACCTGGACGGTGCGCCGCCGACACCAGGTGATCGACCTGACCTGACGAACGACGATGTCGGCCACCGGATCCAACGGCGACTCCCCCAGCTCGAGGGTTCCGTCGATGTTCTCCAGCAGCTCGTAGTGGCGGTGGTACTCGCCATAAACCAGGTGGGGGTCCGTGATGCCGCTGCCGTCGGGGGCCCGCAGGAACTTGAAGTAGAACTCGGTGTTCACCTGGTCGGGGGGCAACTCCGCCGGGCCGGTGATCTGTCCGCTCAGCCTGATGAGCGCATAGCCCAGCCGGTCCACGGTGGCGGTGACGCGATCGCCGTCGCGCTCCACCTCGATGCGGGCCAATTTCTTTGGCTCGCCGAACGTTTCGCGCCCGCCGGTGACCGACTGCTCGGTGGACTGGGGCATGAAGAGCGGGTAGTCGCCCTCGACCTCGCCGTGCCGGGCGGTCACCGAGAACACCGCCGAACCGAAGGGCGCCATGCCCTCGATCCGCACCCGCTGCAGCTGGATGCGCACCAGTGGTTCGGCCGCGGGCTGCAGCGGGCGGGGCAGCACGGCCGCGACGATCTCCGGATCGGTGAGGTAGGTGACGGTCACCGCCTCGGTGGCGATGGGCGCCTTGGTGGCATCGATCTCGTGGTCCACCTGCGCCTCGGGCGGGCGAGGACCGTAGCGAATGACGTTGGTGTTCAACGCTTTCCTCCTTCACTGTTTCGTCAGTCCTTGCCGGCGCTTCGCCCGAGGACGTCGACGAGGTAGTCGGGCGCGCCGCGGGAAAGGATCGAGGCCGCCTTGGCGCTCACCACCTGATCGGCCGGGGTGGGCGGGCCCATCATCCAGAAGCGGTCCGCGCGAATCCCGTCCACCACCTGGTCGGCGACGGTCTCGAGCGGGGTGAACTCGACGTGCGCGCCGGCGGCCGCGAAGCGGGCCACGACCTTGTCCAGTGTCTGCTCGGGCGTGCGACGTTGCTGGGTCGCGGCGTAGCGCTGCGGGCGATGCCGCCACGACTCCCAGATGCCGGTGTTCAAAAAGCCGCCGGGGAACAGGACGTGCGCCCGGACGCCCTTCCCCGTCATCTCCAGGTGGGTGTAGAGGCTCTCGGTGAGGCAGAGCACCGCCGCCTTGGTCATCGGGTAGACCGCGGTGGCCGGTCCGCCCATGGCGCCCCGGGCGATCGGGGCGAACCCGCCGTTGCCCGAACAGGTGTTGACCACGTGTCCCTCGCCCTGCTCGAGCAGGAGCGGCACGAACGCCTTGATGCCGTGGATGACGCCGAGCACGTTGACGTCGATCCCCCAGCGCCAGTCGGCCAGGTCGTGCTCCCACATGTAGCCCTCGGAGACGCCGCCGGTGCCGGCGTTGTTGCACACCACGTGGACCGCGCCGAAGCGCGAGACCGCCTCCTTGGCCAGCGACTCGACCGAGGAATAGTCGGTGACGTCGGTGAGAACCCCGGCGGCCTCGAAGCCCTCGTCCGCGAGCGCCCGGGTCGCCTCCTCGAGGGGTTCGGCGAGGACGTCGGCCAGCACCACCCTCATGCCCTCGCGGCCGAAACGGCGGCCCATGGCCCGGCCGATGCCCCCGGCCCCGCCGGTCACGACCGCCACCTTGCCCCGCAGGTCTTCCATTGTGGTCATGGTCACATGGTCGCTTATATCACCGCAAGCAGTCGCATTATGCGACCATTGGGGCCATGGCCCCGCGCCCCTCACCGCAGACCGAACGGGTGGTGAACCTGTTCGAGCAGCTGGCGGGCGACGGGAGCCGCGGGATGACATTGGCCGAGGTGTCGCGCCACTTGAGCGTGCATAAGGCCAGCTGCCACTCGATGTTGTCCGAGCTACTGCGGGCCGGCTGGCTGCTGCGCGACCCGGTGCGCAAGACCTACCACCTCGGTCCCGCTCTGGTCCGGCTCGGACGCGAGGCCGCGGGCCGCTACCCGGCGCTGGTGTTGGCCCGCTCCGCGATGGCCGAGCTGTCGGCCGCGACGGGCGCGCACTGCGTGGCCTTCTCGGTGAGCGAGGACTACTCCACCGTCGTCGATCAGGTCCGGAGCCGTCGCGGCGGAGGTCACCCGATGCCGATCGGCACCCAGTTCCCGCACCGTCCGCCGTACGGGGCGTCGACCGTTGCCTGGGCCGGTCCCGAGGTCCGGGAGCGCTGGCTGGCCGCGCTGCCGGACGACGTGCGCGATCGCTACCGCGAGGCCATCACCAATGCCCGGCGGCGTGGGTACGCGGTCGGCCTGCATCTCCTGCCCGATCTGCGCCTACAGGAACTGGCCCTGATCGTGCGCAGTGCCGAGGTGCGGTCCACCCGACTGAGCCGGCTGGCGCAGGAATTGACCGACGAGCTGATCCACCAGGAGGAGTGGTTCCCGATCGACCTCGACGCGGACCGCACCTACGAGGTGAGCCACATCGACTCCCCGATCCTGGGCCCCGGGTCGCGCATCGCCCTGATGCTCAGCCTGGTCCCCAGCGCCGAGCCGATGAGCGGCGCGGCGGTCACCGGCCTTGGGGCGCAACTCGCTTCGGCGACCCGCCGGCTGAGCGCCGCCCTGAACGACGAATCCGGTTAGTGCCGCTGCGGAGCCAGCCGCTTGAGGGCCAGGCCCCCTTCGAATGGTCGGTAGCCGAAGGCGGCCGGGGCGCGATATCCCGTGTCCTCGAGGGGGGTCCGCACCTCGGCGACGGTGGGCCCGATCTTCCCGGCGATCGGCACCAGCGCTTCGAGATCGAATCGGTACAGGCGACCGGCGTTGCCGCCCAAGATCTTTCGGCAGACGTCCTCCGGCCTGTCGTGCAGGGCCCAACGAATGGCCAACGTGGAGTGGGGCGCAAAGCCTTCCTCTGGGGATAGTCGCTGCCCCACATGATGTGATCGGGGCCCATGAAATCGATCATCGAGGAGTCGTACGGCATCAGCTCGGTGGCCAAATAGCAGTTCCGCTGGACGTATTCGCTCGGAGTCAGGGACAGTTCGTCGACCGACGATCCGCCGAACATTCCATAGGTGCGGTTGCCCGCGTCCGACTTCATGGTCGGCACCATGGCGTCGAGGACGGCGAGCTGCCCGGGCACCCAGAGCGTGCCCTGCTCGGTCGGCACGAAGCGCAGCGTCGGGTAGCGCTCGAACACCCCGGCCAGGATCAGGTGACCCAGGGTCCGCTGGGCCCACAACGCCATTTCGGTGATCAACACCGCGTTGGAGGCCGGCTGGTCCATCGGCATCTCGGGACTGCCGGCGCCCGCGTGCTGCACCACCGTGAGGTCCAGTTCCGCGCACAGCGCCCAAAGTGGTTCGTAGCGGGTGTGAAACAGCGGGGCCACCTGCGAATCGCCGGGCGACACCGGCGGAATGAGCACGCCGCCAAAGCAATCCTGCTCCGCGCCCCAGCGGATCTCCTCCAGCGCCAACTCGACATCGTTGGGAAAGATCTGGATCAGCCCGCGCCGCCGGGCGGGCGCCAGCGAACAGAAGTCGACCTGCCACCGGTTGTGGGCCTGCACGCCGGCCCAACGTTGCTCGAACTCCTCACGCGTGCGCGGCAAGCTGATGGTGATGTTGGGGGTCGTCGGGAAGAACGGCGGAACGGTGTTGGGCAGCAGGACCTCGGCGGCCACCCCGTCGGCGTCCATCTCGGCGATCCGAAGCTCGTGGTCCCAGTTCCGGTTGGCGGTGGCGACGATCAGATCGTCGAACGGGCTGGCGTAGGCCTTGGCCCACGCATCGAACTCCTCGTGCAGGCCGGCCGGCAGATACGGTTTGTAGTCGTAAAGATCCGCCCCGGCGTGGGTATCCGTCGAAATGACGACGTAGCGATCCAGCGTGTCCCAGCTTGTAGCCATCGCACCTCCAAAGGTACGTCGAGTATAGGAGAAACGGGTCGGCGCGCGAAGGGCCAACGAAAGTCCGGGCCGCGACCGGAGCAAGATGTCACCCGTGAGTTGGACGAGGTACGACGGCAGGGCGCTCGCGGATGTCAGCCTGGATGGCGAGGCGCTGCACGCCGAGCTCGAAGACTATATCCGCGTTGACAATCCGCATCTGACGGACGTGCGACTGGAACGCGCGACCGCGAGCGAGCCGTTCGACGCCGAATCCCGGAAGCGCTGGTATGAGGTCACCTACTTGGCCGAAGACCCGGAGGACACCGCGTAGCCGCGAGACACCGCGGCCCGTTTTCCCGCGCGCACGCCGACCGCGGCGCTAGATTCCTGTCCTGAGCGTTGCGAAGGAGTCGGCCGGTGCGGTCAATTATTGCCGTCGTCGTCGCGTTCGGTTGCGCGCTCATCTCGGCGCCGGCGGCCGCGGCCGACGACGACTTCGTCGCCCTGGCGGTGTCCGTCGGGAGCGGACGCGCCGCCGGGTGGGGCACCGGGGGGAGCCAGGACCAGGCAAACCAGATCGCGCTCGCCCACTGCACCGCCGAGGCCGGCGACGTGTGCGAAGTCGTGGCCGGCACGCGCAACGGCTGCGCATCGGTGGCGTTCGACCGTTCCGGCCGGTTCCAGGGCGGATCCGGCCCGGACACAACGGCATCCAATGCGGACGCCCTGGCCAAGCTGGGCGCCCCCAACGGACGAATCAAGGCCTCCCACTGCTCGTCGTGAAATCCGGGACGACGCCTCGCGCGATGCCGAGATGGACACCGCGATTTCGGCTATCGTTCACTTAAGTCGTCCTTGACTTGCCGCCGATTGGCCCGCGCATAGAGGGGAGGCCATGGCTCATCTGAAGGCCGGTTTTGCCAAGTGGTCGGCCGCCTGCGCGATTGCGCTGGCCACGGGCGCGCTGGCCGGCGCGGCACCGGCGGCGGCCGATGACGACGCCGACGATGCGTTTCTCGCCGGCCTCGACAGGGGCGGGATCACGATGTTCGACGACGACGATGCGATCGCGACGGCCCATGCGGTGTGCAGCAGCATCGAAACGAACCCGAACGTATCGATGTTGGCGATCAAACTGACCAAGCAAACGCCGATGTCGGCGAAGCAATCCGGATACTTCATCGGCCTTTCGGTGGCCAGCTACTGCCCGGAATACAAAGACGACGTCGATCCGTCGATGGGGTGGCTGATACCACCCCCGATCCTGTGAGAGCGCAGAATCCCGCTCAGCCCTGCGCCGCGGTCAGCCAGAACACCGTGCGCTCGATGCCGGGCACGATCTCGGTGACGTCGATCTCGCCCTGAGCGAATCGCGTGAGAAACCCGTACACGACGCCGGGCAGGATGAGCTCGAGGTCTTTGGCGAACCCCGGATCGGCTTGGGCCAGAATGGCTTTGGCGACAGGGACGACGGCATCGACACCGCGCTGGATGAGGCGTTTTCCCCCGGGCCCCGATCGCGCCTGGAAGTAGGAGCGCAGCATCAACGGGTGGCTTTCCCACGGCTCGAAGATGGTCCTCATCACGTGCATCAGGTCCACATAGATCGAATCGCCGGGTAGGTCCTCGATCAGCGACGGCAATCGCGCGTAGCGGTTGGCGTCCATCCAGCCTTCCAGCGCGGCGACGATGAGCTCGTCGCGCGTCGGATACCGCTTGTAGATGGTCGCCAACGAAACGCGGGCCCGTCGCGCCACCTCGCGCAGCTGCACGGCCTCGTAGCCCTCGGTGTCGAGCATTTCGACCACGATGTCCAGGATCGGATCGACCCGGGGCCCGGACGCGCTGTCCACGGTCTGTACTCGGGACCCTGTCGTCTTCACAGTAACCATGTTACTGTGCGCACGTGAGTAACGGCGTTACTCCGGCCTGATCTGGGCCGATGACCAAGAAAAGAGGAAACGCGCCGTGGGTTCGTTAGATGGCAAAGTCGCCTTCATCACCGGGGTGGCGCGCGGCCAGGGCCGCAGCCACGCGGTGCGGCTCGCCCGTGAGGGCGCCAACATCATCGGGATCGACATCTGCGCCGACATCCCCGCCAACGGATATCCGATGGCCTCCCGGCAGGAACTGGACGAGACCGTCGCCCTCGTCGAAGAGGCCGGCGGAAAGATGCTGGGCACCGTCGCCGATGTGCGCGACTTCGAGCAGGTCAAGACCGCGATGGATAGCGGCGTCGAGCACTTCGGCCGCCTCGACATCGTGTTGGCCAACGCCGGGATCGCGCCATTGGCGTTCCGCGAGTTGAGCATTGAGGAGGAACTGGCGCAGTGGCGCGCGGTCACCGGCGTCAACCTCGACGGGGCCTACCACACGGCGTGGGCGGCCGTTCCGCACCTGCTGTCCGGCAATCGCGGCGGGGTGATCATCTTCACCAGCTCGACGGCGGGCATCAAAGGTTTCGGCGGCCTGCAAGGCGGCGGCCTGGGCTACGCGGCGTCCAAGCACGGCATCGTCGGCCTGATGCGTACCCTGGCCAATGCGCTTGCGCCGCTGAACATTCGGGTGAACACCGTGCACCCGACCGCGGTCAACACCATGATGGCGACCAATGACGACATGACCGACTTCCTGGAGAAGAATCCCGGCGCCGGCCCCCATCTGCAAAACCCGATGCCCGTCGGCATGCTGGAACCCGAAGACGTCAGCGCCGCCATCGCCTACCTGGTCTCCGACGAGGCGAAGTACGTGACGGGCGTGACCTTCCCCGTCGATGCCGGCTTCTGCAACAAGGTCTGATAACCCGTGACAACGAACGACGCAACGGGCCGGGTCGCCGGCAAACGGATCCTGATCACCGGGGCCGCGCGCGGCATGGGACGCTCGCACGCGGTGCGGCTGGCCGAGGAGGGCGCCGACTGCGTCCTTATCGACATCTGTTCCACTCCAGCGGGTTTGGAATACCCGCTGGCCACCGAGGACGACCTGAACGAGACCGCGAACCTGGTCGAGAAACACGGCCGCCGGGCGATCACCGCGGTCGTCGACGTGCGCGACGAGGCCGCCATGAAAGCGGCGGTCGACGCGGCCGCCGGCGAACTCGGCGGGCTCGACGGCGCGGTCGCCAACGCCGGCGTGCTCACCGTCGGCACCTGGGACACCACCACCGCCGAGCAGTGGCGGCTGGTCGTCGATGTCAACCTCATCGGGGCCTGGAACACCTGCGCGGCCGCGCTGCCCCACCTCGTCGCGCGCGGCGGCGGGAGCCTGGTCAACATCAGTTCCTCGGCCGGCATCAAGGGGACCCCGCTGCACGTGCCCTACACGGCGTCCAAGCACGGCATCGTGGGGATGACGCTCGCGCTGGCCAACGAGCTTGCCGCACAGAACATTCGGGTCAACACCGTGCACCCCACCGGCGTGGCGACCGGCATGGCGCCCCCGACGATGCACACGTTGATCGCCGAGCAGCGGCCCGACCTGGTGCCCATCTTCCTCAACGCGCTGCCCGCGCCGCTGATCGAGGCGGCCGATGTGAGCAACGCGGTGCTCTACCTCCTCTCCGATGAATCCCGTTATGTCACGGGGCTTGAGCTGAAAGTGGACGCCGGTGTCACCATCAGATAGTGCTTTGACGGACGACGGTTCGCGACATGAACGGGGGCTGCGCACCTTCGCCGAGGTGATGACGGTCGACCCGCCCGGCGATCGGGGACCCTTCACCGCAGGGCTGATCGACTTCGTCTTCGGCGAGGTGTGGTCGCGGCCCGGGCTCAGCCGCCGCGATCGACGGTTCGTGACGCTGGCCTGCGTCGCGGCCGCCGACGCGCAGGCCCCGCTCGAGCAGCACGTCTATGCGGCGTTGAACAGCGGTGACCTCACCATCACCGAAATGCGGGAAACGGTCCTGCATTTCGCCGTCTACGCCGGCTGGCCGAAGGCCTCGCGGTTCAACATCGCCGTGGACCAGGAGTGGGCCAGGATCGCCGAGGAACGCGGCGAGGCGCCCCCTCCCCCGGAACCGTTGCTGCCGCTGGTCACCACCAGCGACCCCGAGCAGCGGCTGCAGGGCGGCGAAGCATCGTTCAAGGAGATCAACTGCCTGCCGTTCGCGCCGATGCGCGACAACCCCTACTCGGGCGCGGGCATTCTGAACTTCGTCTTCGGCGAGATGTGGCTGCGGCCCGGCTTGGGCATGAAGGAACGCCGCCTCATCACGGTGGCCTGCGTCGCCTTCCAGGACGCCGAAATCCCGATCATCTCCCACGTGTACGCGGCGCTGAAGAGCGGCGACGTCTCGTTCGAGGAGATGGACGAATTGGCGCTGCAGTTCGCGGCGTACTACGGCTGCGCCAAGGCCGACTACCTCAACCAGGTGATCGCGGAGCAGAAGCAGCGGGTGACGGCCGAAAATCGGGCCGATCCCGCGCCCGTCGGCTGACACGACAACGGAGGACACTGCCATGACGGCAACCGCGTCGTCACCGACGCTCTCGGGTGCGTTACTCATTGGCGGAGAACGCATTACCGCGGCATCCGGCGGAACCTACCGCCACGTCTACCCGGGCACCGGCCTGCCCAACGCATCCATACCCTTGGCCGGCCGAAGCGAGGTCGATCGGGCCGTCGACAGCGCGTGGGACGCGCACCGGCAATGGATGTCCTACCCCGTCGATCGGCGCCGCGACCTGTTGTTCGCGCTGGCCGACGTGGTGCGCGACCACTTCGCCGAGTTGAGCGAGCTCAACGTGCACGACTACGGCGTCCCGATCGCGGTCGCCGGCAACTCCGTACTGACGGAGCGGTTCCTGCGCTACTACGCCGGCTACGTCGACAAGTCGCACGGCGCAAGCACTCCCGTCGCCGGCGCGTTCGACGTCAACATCGTCGAGCGCGAACCGTACGGCGTCGTCGGCGTCCTGGCCCCGTGGAACGGGCCGCTGGTCGTGGTCGGCGCGGCCGTGGCCCCCGCGCTGGCGGCGGGAAACGCCGTCATCCTCAAACCCTCGGAGGTTGCGTCGTTGGCGCCCTTGCGCTTTGGCGAACTCTGCCTGGAAGCGGGCCTGCCGCCGGGGTTGGTGAACGTGCTGCCGGCCGGCCCGAAGGGCGGCGACGCGCTGGTGCGTCACCCGGGGGTCCGCAAGATCCACTTCACCGGCGGACAGGCGACCGCGCAGAAGGTGCTGCAGGCCGCATCGCACAACCTCACACCCGTGACGGCCGAATTGGGCGGCAAGTCGGCGTATCTCGTGTTCGCCGACGCCGACCTCGACATGGCCGCCGTCATCGCGGCCCACCAGGGGCCCATCACCCAGGCCGGCCAAAGTTGCGCCTGCGCCTCGCGGATCCTCGTCCATGCGTCGGTGTACACGGCGTTCGTGGAGAAGCTCGCGGCGGCCGTGCGGGCCGCGAAGGTCGGGGATCCGCTGCAGCCCGACGTCATGCTCGGGCCCGTCGTCAGCGAGGCCGCCGCCGAGCGCATCCTCGGTGTCATCGACCAGGCGGTCAGCGAGAAGGCCGGCGACCTGATCACCGGCGGGCGCCGGCTGGGAGGTGAACTCGCGTCCGGCTATTTCATCGAGCCGACGATCTTCGCGAACGTCGACAACCGCTCGGCGCTGGCGCAAACCGAGACATTCGGGCCGGTGGCTTCCGTCATGCCGTTCGGCGACGAGGACGAGGCGGTCAGGATCGCCAACGATTCGCGCTACGGCCTCAACGCATTCGTGGCCACCTCCGACCTGGAGCGGGCGCATCGGGTGGCGCGCCGGCTGGAAGCGGGTTCGGTGTGGGTGAACAGGCACAGCGACATCGCGCCCCAAGGCCCCTACGGCGGATACAAACAGAGCGGGTTCGGCCGCACCGGCGGCGTGGAGGGCCTGTATGACTTTCTGCAGGTGAAGAACATCCGCATCGGCATGAGCTGACGGACAGAGTTCCGAAACACGGTGTCCATCAGGTATTTCCGCTAGTGGCGTACAGTCGCCTTCATGAGTTTGGTCGAGTGGCTGCGGACCCCCCGCTACTTGCGGACACGCTTCATGATGGAAACGCGGCCCCTGAACAGCCTCGAGATGGAGATCGTGTTCCTCGAGGTCTCCGCCCGCGACGCGCTGGTGCGCGTGCCCGTGGCGTTCATGCTCCTGCCGAAGACCGTCCGCCCGTGGCGTGATCAACCGTCCAAGCCGGAGCAGGACAAGTAGGGCGCGGCCGTCGTCTGCCGTAAACCCTTGGGGGCCGCCGCCGCATCGGGCATGCTGACGGTATGCATGCGATCAACGGGGTCCGTGACCCGGCGGCAGGCTTTCCCCTCGACACCGCGGCCGACGACGCCGGCGAGCGCCGGCAGGCCAACCGTGCGGTCGCCGTCAGCGCGGCCGGGCTGGCGCTGACCGGCCTGGTGGAACTGGTCATCGCGCTGTTGTCCGGTTCGGTGGCGCTGCTCGGCGATGCGCTGCACAACCTGTCCGACGTCTCCACCAGCGCCCTGGTGTTCGTCGGCTTCCGCGCCTCGCGCAAGGTCCCCACCGAGCGGTACCCCTATGGCTACGAACGCGCCGAGGACCTCGCCGGCATCGGGGTGGCCCTGGTGATCTGGGGCAGCGCCGTGGTCGCCGGTTTCGAGAGCGTCACCAAGTTGCTCCGTCACGGCGGCACCGGCTACGTGGGCTGGGGCATCGCCGCGGCCGTCGTGGGCGTCGCGGGCAACCAGCTGGTGGCCCGCTACAAACTGGTGGTAGGCAAGCGAATTCGGTCGGCCACCATGGTGGCCGACGCCAAGCACTCCTGGCTCGACGCGTTGTCGTCGGCCGGGGCGGTGCTGGGGCTGATCGGCGTGGCACTCGGCTGGGGCTGGGCCGACGCGGTCGCCGGAATCGTCGTCACCGGATTCATCTGCCACGTCGGCTGGGAGGTCACCGCCGACATCGCGCATCGCCTGCTCGACGGCGTCGACCCCGACATCATCACCACCGCCGAGGCCGTCGCCGCCTCGGTGCCCGGCGTGACGCACGCGCACGCCCGGGCCCGATGGACCGGGCGGACCCTGCGCGTGGAAGTGGAAGGGTTCCTGAACGCGGACACGTCGCTGGGCGCGTCCGATCAGATCGGTCGCAGCGTCGCCGCGGCCCTGGCGCCGCGGATCCCGGAGATGCAGAGCTTCACGTGGACGGCGCGCGCGGCCTGACCGGTCGGCTCAGTTGCCGGCGGCGCCATCGGGCTTGGGCCCGCGGTCCTCGCCGGTGATGTACTTCGGGCAGTAGTGGGCGGCCGAGAGGAACGTGAACTTGGCCGCGCTGGCGCCCTGGAATGCCGGGTTCTGGTTGCGCAGGTCCGTCACGATCTTGGCGTCCGACTGGCCGTCGTCGAGCAGCTCACACACCGACTTGCCGATGGTGATCGCGTTGCCGGCGTCCTGGTAGGTGATGCCGGCGTCGCGCAGGTCCTTGAGGAAATCCTGATCGTTGTCGACGTCCGCGTGGGCCGGGACGGCCAGGCCGAGCGCGGCGGCGGCACTGCAGAGCCCGAGGAGAAATCGCATAACGCCATGATTGTTTCAAACCCGGCGACAATCGGCACCTCGGCGCCGTTACGGGGTGTTCGTGGTGGAGGTGATCGCGCCCGGGCAGTACGTGCTCGCGGCGATGGCCGCGAACTGATTGGCCTTGCCCTCGCTCAGCGCGGAGTTCTTGGACAGCAGCGTCTTGACCACGTCGGGCATCTGCGTGCCCTGGCCGACCGTGTCGCACACCCATTTGCCCGCGCCCACCGCCTTGTCGGAATCGGCGAAGGTGATGCCGGCCGCGCGCAGTGACGCGATGAACGCTTCGTCGGTGCCGTCGACGCCGTCAACGGGGTCGGCGTGCGCCGGCACCGCGAGGCCGATCGTGACGGCCAGGCCGGACAGGGCGAGCATGAGCTTCATGGCTCAGTGATTCTCCCAGAGATGTCGCCCACCCGCACCCGCTAGCGACAGGCTTCGTCAACTCGCGGTTGACACTCGGCATCCGTCAACCTAGCGTTGACGACATGTCCGAGCCCATCCGCATCGCGTATCCGATCCGCCTCGACGAGTTGATCACCGCGATCAAGACCACCCACCCCGACGTGCTGGACCAGCTGACCGACGCCGTACTGGCCGCCGAGCACCTGGGCGAGATCGCCGACCACCTGATCGGCCATTTCGTGGACCAGGCCCGCCGGTCCGGAGCGTCGTGGACCGACATCGGCAAGAGCATGGGCGTCACCAAACAAGCCGCCCAGAAACGATTCGTCCCTCGCGCCGAGGCCACCACCCTGGACCCCGAGCAAGGCTTCGCGCGGTTCACCCCGCGGGCGCGCGGCGCGGTGGTGGCGGCCCAGAACGCCGCGCACGAGGCCGGCAACGGCGAGATCACCCCCGACCACCTGCTGATCGGGGTGCTCGCCGATGCGGCCGCGCTCGCCACGGTGTTGCTGCGCCTGCAAAAGATCGACACCGAGGCGCTACGCGACGCCGCGGCCGCGTCGATCGCCGCGCTGCGCGTGGAAGACCAACCACCCGAACTCATCCCGTTCAGCGGGCCGGCGCGCAAGGCCCTCGAATTGACCGTGCGCGAGGCCCTTCGGCTCGGCCACAACTACGTCGGCACCGAACACCAGCTGCTGGCGTTGCTCGAACTGGAGGCCGCCTCCTCCACCCCGGGGCCGCTGCACCGGTGCGGCGTCGACAAGGACCGGGTCGAGGCCGATCTGATCGCGGCGCTGGACTCGCTCGGTGGCGGGAAATCCGTTGCCCCGGACGGCGGCGGTGACGCCTGACGGCTGCGGCCGACCCCTGCCTCGGGCGCCACCGCGTGTGCGATCATGCGAGGGTCCCCGCAACGGTGCCAAGGAGGCAAGACATGGCGAAGATGCGCCGCTGGCTGGTATCGGTGTCGGCCGCGCTGGTTGCCGCGGCGAGCGCGACCGCCGTCGTTCCGGCGCCGCCCGCGGGCGCCGGCGACGCGCCGATCGGCCACATCGGGGACACGCTGCGCGTGGACAACGGCACGTTCATCGCGGACGTGACCGTCAGCGGCGTGGCGCCCTGCGACCCGCCGCCCGGCTTCGGCTACACGCGCGAGGGCACCTACAAGGGCTTCCCCGGCAGCACCGTCGAGCGCGCCGACGTGACGATTCGCGCGATCCGCGTGCCCAATCCGTACATCATGGCGACCATCTTCAGTTTCAACGGGGTGACCCCGAACGCCGACGCCTACAAGCCGCGGGCCTCCGATGCGCCCGACGCGCTGGACAACGTGATCGTCAACGCGCCCAACGGGGCGATCGTGCGCGGTGAGGTGTATTGGGACGCCTACCGCGACCCCGTCTCCACCGTCGTCCTGCTGGACAAGAAGACGGGCTATCACCTCGCCCAGTGGAATCTTTGATCCGAACCGTCCACGTCGCGGCGGCGGATTCCGGTGCTGCCGCCGAGCTGGCCGCCGTTGCGGGCCTTACCTTTCCGCTCGCGTGCCCGCCCACGGCGGCCCCGGAGAACATCGCGGCCTTCGTGGCCGCCAACCTGTCGGCCGAACGCTTCGCGGACTACCTCGCCGATCCGCACCGCGCCGTCCTCACCGCGGCGCACGACGGCCGAATCATCGGCTACGCCATGCTGATTCGCGAGCCCGGCGCCGCCGAGCTGTCCAAGATCTACGTGCTGCCCGCGTACCACGGCGGCGGGGTGTCGACGGCCCTGATGGACCGCGCGCTGGCCACCGCCGGCGAGTGGCGCGCGCGGCGCGTGTGGCTGGGGGTCAACCAGGCAAACCAACGCGCGCAACGCTTTTACGCCAAGAGCGGCTTCAGGATCAGCGGCACCAGGACGTTTCGTCTCGGCGCCGGCCTCGAGCACGACTATGTCATGGTTCGCGAGCTGGGCTAGCCGCCGCCGTCAACGCCAGCAGCCGGGATGTGGCCCGTAAGTACTTCTTTCGGTATCCGCCGGCCAGCATCTCCTCGCTGAAGATGGTGTCCAGTTTGGCGCCCGACGCCACCACGGGAATTCCGGCGTCGTAGAGCCGGTCGGTAAGCGAAACCAGCCGCAGCGCGACGTTCTGGTCGTCGATCCCGTGCACGCCGGTCACGAACACCGCGCGCACGCCCTCGATCAACGTCAGGTACCGCGACGGGTGCATGGTGGCCAGGTGCGCGCACAGCGCGTCGAAGTCGTCGAGCGTGGCCCCGTCGACGCGCGCGGCGCGCGCCGCCACCTGTTCGTCGGACAGCGGCTGCGGGGCCGGCGGCAGGCCGCGGTGCCGGTAGTCGGGCCCCTCGATGCGCACGGTGGTGAAAATGCTTGCCAGCGTGTTGATCTCACGCAGGAAATCCTGCGCCGCGAAGCGGCCCTCGCCGAGCTGCTCGGGCAGTGTGTTGGAGGTGGCGGCCACCGACACCCCGCGCTCGACCAGCGACGAGAGCAGCCGCGCGATCAGCGTGGTGTTGCCCGGGTCGTCGAGCTCGAACTCGTCGATGCAGACCGCCGTGTAGGTGCCCAGCAGGTCGACGCATTCGGCGAAGCCGAACACCCCGGCGAGCTGGGTGAGCTCCCCGAAGGTCGCGAAAGCCTTGGGGGGCGGCCCATCCGGCGTCCCGCCCTTCGACCCGCCCGGCCCGTCACCGGGCAGTTCGTAGTAGGCCGACGCCAGTAGGTGCGTCTTGCCCACCCCGAACCCGCCGTCGAGGTACAGCCCGACACCGGGCAGAACCTGCCGTCGTCCCAACAACTTTCGGCGGCCCGCGCGGCGCTGCGTGGCCTGCCGGCAGAAGTCCTGGCATGCCAGCACCGCGGCGGCCTGCGTCGGCTCGGCCGGATCGGGCTGGTACGTCGCAAAGCTCACGTCGGCGAACGTCGGGGGCGGCCTCAATTGGGCGATCAGGCGCTCCGGCGAGACGGTCGGATGCCGATCCACCAGGCGCGCGACGGCGCCCGAAACGCCCGCGGAGGTGGACCCGTGCATGCAGGAACTGTAGCGGCGTGCTGCAATCAGACCCATGCCCGAGACGCCGCTGTCGCTGCTGGGCTCGGTGCGCGACCTCGAGGACGGCGAACTCCCCCGGCTCTACGGCTATCCCGAGCAGGACGCGACCTGGGTGCGGGCGAACTTCATCACCAGCGTCGACGGCGGCGCCACCTCGGGCGGCAGCAGCGGGGCGATGGGCGGGCCGGGCGACCGGTTCATCTTCAACCTGCTGCGTGAGCTCGCCGACGTCATCGTGGTCGGCGCGGGCACCGTGCGGATCGAGGGCTACTCCGGGGCGCAGCTGAGCGCCGCCCAGCGTCAGCACCGGCAGGCCCGCGGACAAAGCGAGGTCCCGCCCCTGGCGATCGTGACCAAATCGGGCCACCTCAACCGGGACATGGCCGTGTTCACCCGCACCGAGGTGCCCCCGCTGGTGCTCACCTGCGCCGCGGCGACCGCCCAGACGCGACGGCTGCTCAGCGGCGTGTGCGAGGTCGTCGACTGCTCCGCCGGCGATCCCGAGAAGGTCGACGAGGCCGCCCTGCTGGCGGCCCTGGGCGCGCGCGGGCTGCGCCGCATCCTCACCGAGGGCGGCCCGATGCTGCTGGGCTCGCTGATCGACCGCGACATGCTCGACGAGCTGTGCCTGACGATCGCGCCCTACATCGTCGGGGGCCAGGCGCGACGCATCGCGGCCGGCCCGGGCCAGCTGCTCACCGGGATGCGGTGCGCCCACGTCCTGACCGACGACGCCGGCTACCTTTACACCCGCTACGTCAGGGCCTAGCTACTGTGGTCGGCATGAGTCGGCCGTACACGTGCGCCACGATCCTCGTTGCGGTGACCGCGCTGCTGGCCGGCTGCGTCCCGGGCCTGGCCGCCAACCCGCGCTTCGCCACGAATTCCGGTGCGCGGCCGCAGGGAGCGGCGACCTCCAAGCCGGCGCCCACCGGCCCGCCCCCGATCGCCGCGCCCAAGAACGACCTGGCGTGGCACGACTGCACCTCGCGGGTGTTCGCCGACGCGGCGGTTCCCGCCGCCGCGGGTGTGCAGCTCGACTGCGCCACCTACGACTCCGACCTGGACCCGGTCAACGGCGGGGGCGGCAGCCTGAGCATCGGCGTGGTGCGCGCCCGCACGAACAAGACGCCCCACGACGCCGGGCCGCTGGTCTTCACCACCGGCTCGGATCTGCCGTCGTCGGCGCAGCTGCCGGTCTGGCTGTCCCGCGCCGGCGCCGACGTGCTCGCCGCCCACCCGATCGTCGCCGTCGACCGTCGCGGCATCGGCATGTCGAGCCCCATCGACTGCCGGGACAAGTTCGACCGCCAGGAGATGCGCGACCAGTCGCAGTTCCAGACCGGCGACGACCCGGTGGCCAACCTGTCCGAGGTCGCCAACACCGCGACCACCAACTGCACCGACGCCATCGCGCCTGGTGCCTCCGCCTACGACGACGCGCACGCCGCCTCCGACATCGAGCGGTTGCGCAGCACCTGGGACGTGCCCGCCCTGGCGCTGATCGGCATCGGCAACGGCGCCCAGGTGGCGCTGGCCTACGCCGGATCGCGGCCCGACAAGGTCGCCCGCCTCGTCCTCGACTCACCGGTCGCGTTGGGCACCAACGCCGAAGCCGCCGCCGAGCAACAGGTCAAGGGGCAGCAGGCCGCGCTCGACGCCTTCGCCGCCCAGTGCATCGCGGTGAACTGCGCGCTCGGTCCCGACCCCAAGGGCGCCGTCAGCGCCCTGCTGGCCGACGCCCGCGCCGGCAGGGGCCCCGGCGGCGCGTCGGTGGCACAGGTCGCCAACGCCATCACCGTCGCGCTGGGCTTCCCGTCCGGCGGTCGCGTCAACGCCACAACCGACCTGGCCAACGCGCTCGCGGCCGCCCGCTCCGGTGACACCAACGGGCTGAACAACCTGATCAACCACGCCAACACCGTGCAGGACTCCGACGGCCAGTTCGTCAATGTCTGCAGTGACGCCGTCAATCGCCCGACCCCGGACCGGGTGCGTGAGCTGTTCGTCGCCTGGGGCAAGCTCTACCCCCAATTCGGTACCGTCGCCGCGCTCAACATGGTCAAGTGCGTGCACTGGCCCACCGGTTCCCCGCCGCCCTCCCCGAAGACCCTGAAGGTCGACGTGCTGCTGCTCGGCGTGCAGAACGACCCGATCGTGGGGACCGACGGGGTCGCGGCGACCGCGGCCAGCATCATCAACGCCAACGCGGCCAGCAAGCGGGTGATGTGGCAGGGCATCGGGCACGGCGCCAGCATCTATTCGGGCTGCGCGGTTGCGCCGCTGAACGGCTACCTCAGCAGCGGCAAATTGCCCAACACCGACACCTACTGCCCGGCCTGATGCTGCCTTCAGCGGCGCCGGCGCGCCGGTGTACGGTGCGCTGGTGACGGCAGCTGAATCGATCCGAACCGGCTCGCGCGAGCGGCTCCTGACCGCCTTTCGTCCCCGCACCGGCGCGCCGAGCGTGGCGAGCATCTTGCGGTCCGCGCTGTGGCCGATCGCCATCCTCTCGGTGCTGCACCGCAGCATCGTCATCACCACCAACGGCAACATCACCGACGACTTCAAACCCGTCTACCGGGCGGTGGTGAACTTCCGGCGCGGCTGGGACATCTACAACGAGCACTTCGACTACGTCGACCCGCACTACCTGTATCCGCCCGGCGGCACGCTGCTGATGGCACCGTTCGGGTACCTGCCCGAGTATCCGTCGCGCTACCTGTTCATCCTGATCAACACCGTGGCCATCCTGGCCGCGTGGTATCTGCTGCTGCGGATGTTCAACTACACGCTGTCCTCGGTGGCCGCGCCCGCGCTGCTGCTGGCCATGTTCTGCACCGAGACGGTGACCAACACGCTGGTGTTCACCAACATCAACGGCTGCGTGCTGCTCGCCGAGATGCTGTTCTTGCGGTGGCTGCTCGACGGCCGGATCGGCCGGCAATGGTGGGCCGGCGTGGCGATCGGCCTGACGCTGACGCTCAAACCGGTGCTGTTGCCGTTGCTGTTGCTGCCGGTGCTGAACCGCCAGTGGCGAGCGCTGGTGCCGGCCTTCGTGATTCCCGTCGTCGTCAACGCCGCCGCGTGGCCGTTGGTCAGTGATCCGATGGACTTCGTGACCCGCACGGTGCCCTACTTTTTGGGCACCCGCGACTATTTCAACAGCTCGATCGAGGGCAACGGCGTGTACTTCGGCCTGCCCACCTGGCTGATCGTGTTCCTGCGAATCCTGTTCACGCTGTTGGCCATTGGGGCCCTGTGGCTGTTGTACCGCCACTACCGCACCCGGGACCCGCGGTTCTGGTTGACCAACTCCGCGGGTGTGCTGCTGCTGTGGTCGTTCCTGGTGTCGTCGCTGGCCCAGGGCTACTACTCGATGATGCTGTTCCCGTTTTTGATGACGGTCGTGCTGCCCAACTCGTTGATCCGCAACTGGCCGGCGTGGCTGGGGATCTACGGCTTCATGACCCTGGACCGCTGGCTGCTGTTCAACTGGATGCGCTGGGGCCGGGCGCTGGAGTACCTCAAGATCACCTACGGCTGGTCGCTGCTGCTGATCGTGGTGTTCACCGTGCTGTACTTCCGGTACCTCGATGCCAAGGCTGAGAACCGGCTGGATGACGGGATCGATCCGGCGTGGCTGATGACCGAGCGGCAGCGCGCTACCGTGGATGCATGACCTCCCCCGACGTATCGCGTCCGAAGCTGCAGCTGACCGACGACGAGTGGCGCCAGAAGCTCACCCCGGAAGAGTTTCACGTGCTGCGCCAAGCCGGCACCGAGCGACCCTTCACGGGTGAATACACCGACACCAAGACCGAAGGCGTGTACCAGTGCCGTGCCTGCGGTGCCGAATTGTTCCGCAGCACAGAGAAATTCGAGTCGCACTGCGGCTGGCCGTCGTTCTTCGACCCGGCGAAATCCGATGCGGTGATCCTGCGGCCCGACCATTCGATGGGGACGACGCGCACCGAGGTGCTGTGCGCGAACTGCCACAGCCACCTGGGCCACGTGTTCGCTGGTGAGGGCTATCCGACGCCGACCGACCAGCGGTACTGCATCAACTCGGTCTGCCTGCGACTGGTGCCGTCGGGGGCTTGAGTCCCAGCAGTCACAAGAATCCGGGGGGCATGCGTTGTGCCCACCTCCCAGCGACAACGTCGTTAACGGGTGTGACCAGGGCAAACACGTTGTCGCTGGGAGGTGGGCAAAAGCCCCCTTCCCTTCCCCAGTGACAGACGCGACGGGTGTGACGCCCAGGCCCTCAGTCGGCGCGCGTGGCGTGCACTTCCCAGAACGGCGCGTACACCCGGCTGCCGTCGAGCCAGGGTTCCATGGCGCGGAACCGTTCCAGCAACTTCGCCGCCTCGTCGGCCATGTCGGGGTTGCGCGCGGCCATCAACTCGATGGACTCGGCGCTGATGTTGACCTGGTAGGTGGTCGTGCCCAGATAGGTGATGTCCCACCCGGCGTCGGGCAGCACGTCGCGAAAGTCGCTCTCGGACAACGACCGCAGCATCTTGAAGCCGTTGATGTTGTGTTCGCCGAACTCGAACATGTACAGCCGCGCGCCCGGCCTGGTGGCGCGCCGCAGCGCCTCGGCGTAGGACCGTCGCAGCTCGGGCTCGGTGCTGAACGTGTGATAGAAAGCGCAGTCGACCACGGTGTCGAAGTGGCCGTCGAACCCGTCCAGCTTTGTGGCGTCGGCCACCTCGAAATTGACTGACACCCCGGCTTTTTCGGCGTTCGCCCGGGCGCGCTCGATGGCGCCGGGCGAGCCGTCGATGCCGGTCGCCGAATAGCCCTTCGAGGCGTAGTAGATGGCGTGGTGGCCGGGGCCGGTGCCCGGATCGAGCACCTCGCCTTTGATCGCGCCCAACGCCACGAGCTGCTGGACCACCGGTTGCGGGCCGCCGATGTCCCACGGCGTGGCGGTGGGCAGGCCGTGCGACGTCCGGTCGTCACGGTACATCTGCTCGAAACGGGTGGGGTCGGTCGGATCGAACGGCGCTGTCATGGCAGGGCTTTCACCAACTGCTCGACGGCCACCCGGGGGCCGGTGAAGAACGGCGTCTCCTCGCGGGTGTGCCGGCGGGCGTCGGTGGCGCGCAGTTCGCGCATCAGGTCGACGATGCGGTGCAGCTCGGGAGCCTCGAACGCCAGGATCCACTCGTAGTCGCCGAGCGCGAACGCCGGGACCGTGTTGGCGCGGACATCCTTGTATTCGCGGGCGGCCATGCCGTGCTCGGCGAGCATGCGGCGGCGTTCCTCGTCGGGCAGCAGATACCACTCATAGGACCGCACAAAGGGATACACGCAGATGTAGTTGCCGGGCTCCTCGCCGGCCAGGAACGCCGGGATGTGGCTCTTGTTGAACTCGGCCGGCCGATGCAGGGCGACGCTGCTCCACACGGGCGAGCTGGCCCGTCCCAGCGCGGTGGTGCGGCGGAAATCGGCGTAGGTGGCCTGCAGCGCCTCGACGCGTTCGGCGTGCGTCCAGATCATGAAGTCCGCGTCGGCCCGCATGCCCGCCACGTCGTAGAGGCCGCGCACCACGACGCCGCGCTCCTCCTGTTGCTTGAGGAACGTCGACGCCTCGTCGATGACGTCGTCGCGCTCCTCGCCCAGCTCACCCGGCTCCACCGAGAAAACCGAGAACATCAGGTAGCGAATCTGGGAGTTGAGCGAGTCGTAGTCGAGCTTGGCCATGAAACCTATCGTGCCACTTGCGCGTCCGGACCTCCGATGGCCCTGATCACATCCTCGGCCGCACGCCCGGCCGCGCCGACGCAGGCGGGCACGCCGATGCCGTCGAGGTAGCTCCCCGCCACCGCGAGCGTCGGCGGCAGTCCGGCGCGCACCTCGGCGACCAGGTCGGCATGGCCGGGGCCGTACTGCGGCATGGCGTCGATCCAGCGCTGCACCCGGACGTCGACGGGGTCGATGTCGAGCCCGAACACGGCGGCCACATCCCCCAGCGCCCAGGCCAGCAGCTCGTCGTCGGAGGTGCTGGCCGCCACGTGGTCGCCGAACCGCCCGAACGACAACCGCAACAGCTGCACGTCGGCCCGGGCGCCCCACTTGCGGGACGACAGCGTGATGGCCTTGGCCCGCAACCGCTCCCCGGTGGCCACCAGCACGCCCGAGCAGTCGGGGAACGCGGTGTCAGCCGGCACGGCCAGCGCCAGCACCACCGACGATGCGCTCGCGATGCGCCCGGCCGCGGCGACGCTGCGGGGCGCGATGCCGCCGAGCAGGCGGCACGATTCGTGCACGGGCACGGCCAGGATCACCGCGTCGGCGCCCCAGCGGGCGCCGGTGTCGTCGAACACCGCCCAGCCCGCGTCGGCGCGCTCGAGCCGCGACGCGGCGGCGCGCACCCAGCGCGGCCGGGCGCGCGCGGCGAGCTCCTCGACCAGCACCCGGTACCCGCCGTCGAGCGCGCCGAACACCGGCGCGCCGGTGGCCGGCGGCACGACCCGCCCGACGGCGTCGGTCAGGCTGGCGGCGCCACGGTCCAGCGCCGCGGCCACGGTCGGGGCGGCCGCACGCAGGCCGATGGTGGCCGCCGAGCCCGCGTAGACCCCGCTCAGCAGCGGGTCCACCGACCGCGCGACCACCTGGTCGCCGAACCGGTCGCCCACCAGGTCGGCCACCGCGGGATCGCTGCCGGCGACCCACTCCAACGGGCGGGAGGGTTCGGCGTCGATGCGGGCGACGGTCGCCTCGTCGACCAATCCGGCCACCGACGCCGCCGACGACGGGATGCCCACGATCGTGCCGGTGGGGAGCGGGCGCAGCCGTTGCCCGCTGTAGATCAGCGGGCGAGCACCGGTCGAAACCAGTTGGTGCCCAGTCAGATTCAGCTCGTCCAGCAGCGCCGGCAGCTCGGGTCGGCGCAGCACGAACGCCTCGGCGCCCAGATCCATCGGCGCCCCGCCGACCAGCTCCGTGCGCAGGATCCCGCCGAGCCGCTCCCCCGGGTCGAACAGCGTGATGGCCGCGTCGTCGCCGAGGGACATGCGCAGCCGGTAGGCCGCCGTCAGCCCCGAAATTCCGCCCCCGACAACGCAATATGAGCGGGACGTCATAGCGAATGGACCAGCGACACCAGGTCGGTCAGCACTGCGGGGTCGGTCTCGGGCAGCACGCCGTGGCCGAGGTTGAAGACGTGACCGGCGGCGCCGGCGTCGACCGCGCGCCGACCGTCGTCGACGACGGCGCGCGCCGCGCGTTCGACCACCGGCCAGCCCGCCAGCAGGACCACCGGATCGAGGTTGCCCTGCAGCGCCGTGCCGGGCTCCACCCGGGCCGCCGCGTCGGCGAGCGAGGTTCGCCAATCCACGCCCACCACCGTCGCGCCGACCTCCGACATCGCGCCCAGCAGTTCGGCCGTGCCGACGCCGAAGTGCGTCATCGGCACGCCGTACTCGGCCAGGGCGGCGAAGATCCGGGCGCTGTGCGGCTGCACGTAGGCGCGGTAGTTGGCCAACGACAGCGTCCCGGCCCACGAGTCGAACACCTGGATCGCGTCCACCCCGGCATCCAGTTGCACCCGCAAGAAGCCGACGGTGATGTCGGTCAGCTTCTCCATCAACGCATGCCAGCTGTCGGGATCGGCCAGCATCATCGCCTTCGTGCGCGCGTGGTGGCGGCTGGGCCCGCCCTCGATCAGGTAGGACGCCAGGGTGAACGGCGCGCCGGCGAAACCGATCAGCGGAACATCGCCGAGCGCGGACACCAGCAGCGACACGGCGTTGGAAATCGGTTGAACCCGTTGCCGCTCAAGCGGTTTGATCGCGGCGACGTCGGCCGCGGTGCGCACCGGCGACTCGATCACCGGTCCGACCCCGGCGACGATGTCCAGGTCGATGCCGGCGCCGAGCAGCGGCACCACGATGTCGGAGAACAGGATCGCCGCGTCGACGTCGTGCCGGCGCACCGGTTGCAGGGTGATCTCGCAGACCAGCTCGGCGTCGAAACACGCCGACAGCATGTCGTGCTGGGCCCGCAGCGCCCGGTATTCGGGCAGCGACCGGCCGGCCTGCCGCATGAACCACACCGGGATCCGGCGGGGCTTTCGGCCGCCCGCCGCGGCCAGATACGGCGACTCGGGAAGGTCGCGGCGAGTGTCCGCACTGGTGTGCGTGGGCCTGTTCATCGGCCTCAATGCTGCCATGACCGCAGAACGCCAAACCCCGCTGCGTACTATCGCGACCGCAACCGTTTGAACGTCAGGAGCCCGGATGCCGGTCAGCCAGCCCCCAGCCAATTACGACGAGTTCCCCAGCCTGCGGTGCGAGCTCGGTGAGAACGGCGTGCTGACGCTGGTTCTCGACTCCCCGGGGCTGAATTCGGTGGGCCCGCAGATGCATCGCGACCTCGCCGACATCTGGCCGGTGATCGATCGCGACCCGGCCGTGCGCGTCGTCCTGGTCCGCGGCGAGGGCAAGGCCTTTTCCTCCGGCGGCAGCTTCGACCTGATCGCCGAGACCATCGGCGAGTACGAGGGCCGGATCCGCATCATGCGCGAAGCCCGCGACCTGGTGCACAACATGATCAACTGCGACACCCCGGTCGTGTCGGCGATCCGGGGGCCGGCGGTGGGTGCGGGCCTGGTGGTGGCGCTGCTGGCCGACATCTCGGTGGCGGGCCGGACCGCGAAGCTGATCGACGGGCACACGAAGCTCGGCGTGGCCGCCGGCGACCACGCCGCGATCTGCTGGCCGCTGCTGGTCGGCATGGCCAAGGCCAAGTACTACCTGCTGACCTGCGAAACCCTGCTCGGCGAGGAGGCCGAGCGGATCGGCCTGGTCTCCACCTGCGTCGACGACGATGACGTCCTGTCCACCGCCACCCGGATCGCCGAGAACCTGGCGCAGGGCGCGCAGAACGCCATCCAGTGGACCAAGCGCAGCCTCAACCACTGGTACCGCATGATGGGCCCCACCTTCGAGACCTCGGTGGGCCTGGAATTCCTCAGCTTCAGCGGCCCCGACGTGCAGGAAGGCCTGGCCGCCCACCGCGAGAAGCGCCCCGCCCGGTTTACCGGCGGATCTGCCACCTGAGCAGGACATATACGTTTGGTGGAGGGCTGGTAACGGGTTGGTCGCGGCGGGTTTGAAACCCGGCGCGCCTGTCGCAGCGTGTCAGCCGATGGGTCTACCGTCGATCCCTGTGACCCCTGCCGTGACGATACAGAGCGGTCGGGATGAAGAGGAGCGGTGCCAAGTGACCTCATCCGAACCGGCCCCCTTCCGCGAGGCGGTGGCGGCGATGAACGCCGTGGCCGTGCGGCCGGAGATCGAGCTGGGTCCGATCCGGCCGCCGCAACGCCTCGCTCCCCACAGCTACGCGCTGGGCGCCGAGGTCAAGCATCCCGACCGCGAGATCATCCCCGAACGGTCCGACGGCGACGCCTTCGGCCGGCTGATCCTGCTGTACGACCCCGAAGGGGCCGACGCGTGGGACGGCACCATCCGCATGGTCGCCTACATCCAGGCCGACCTCGACCCCAGCGAGGCCGTCGATCCCCTGCTGCCCGAAGTAGCGTGGAGCTGGCTGGTCGAGGCACTGGAGTCACGCATGGAACACGTCGTCGCGCTGGGCGGCACCGTCACCGCCACCACCTCGGTGCGCTACGGCGACATCTCGGGGCCGCCGCGCGCCCACCAGCTCGAGCTGCGGGCGTCCTGGACCGCCACGTCGCCCGCGGTCGGCGCGCACGTCGAGGCGTTCTGCGAGGTGCTGGAGCACGCCGCGGGCCTGCCGCCCGCCGGAGTCACCGACCTGAGCTCGCGGTCACGCGCCTAGCATGGGCGAACCGTCGCCCGACGGGCCGGGCAGCAGCGCGCCCGGCGGCACCGAACCCGCCCCCACCCCACTTCCACGCCCGACCGAAGGCGTCCCGCCCATCTCGGTGAGCGTGTACGAAATCGAGGCCGCGGCAGAGCGCCTGGACCGTGGGCGCGGGCCGTTCGCGGTGGACGCCGAGCGGGCGTCGGGTTTCCGCTACTCCAACCGGGCCTACCTGATCCAGATCCGCCGGGCGGGCTCCGGCACCGTGCTGATCGACCCGGTGAGCCACGGCCGCGACCCGCTGGAGGCGCTGCGGCCGGTGGCCGAGGTGCTGGGCACCGACGAATGGATCCTGCACTCGGCCGATCAGGACCTGCCCTGTTTGGCGGAGGTGGGCATGCGGCCGCCCGCGCTGTATGACACCGAGCTCGCGGGCCGCCTGGCCGGGTTCGAGCGCGTGAACCTGGCCACCATGGTCGAGCGGCTGCTGGGTTTCGGGCTGGCCAAGGGCCACGGCGCGGCGGACTGGTCCAAGCGCCCCCTGCCCGCCGAATGGCTCAACTACGCCGCGCTGGACGTGGAACTGCTCATCGAGCTGCGCGCGGCGATCGCGGAGGTCCTCGCCGGGCAGGGCAAAACCGATTGGGCCGCACAGGAATTCGACTACCTGCGGGACACGGGTTCGAAAGATCCGGGTGCCGCGGCGCGACGGGACCGGTGGCGACGAACGTCGGGAATCCATCGGGTGCGCGACAAGCGCGGCCTGGCCGCGGTGCGCGAATTGTGGTTGACGCGCGACCAGATCGCGCAGCGCCGCGACATCGCGCCGCGGCGCATCCTTCCGGACTCGGCCATCATCGACGCCGCGCTGGCCAACCCGACGACCGTCGAGGAACTGGTCGCCCTGCCCGTGTTCGGGGGGCGCAATCAACGCCGCAGCGCCGCGACGTGGCTGGCGGCGCTGGAGGCCGCGCGCCAGAACAAGAATCCGCCCGTGGACGCCGAACCGCCGAACGGGCCGCCGCCCCCCGCGCGGTGGAGCCGGCGCAAACCGGAGGCCGCCGCGCGGCTCGAGGCCGCGCGGGCGGCGCTGTCGGAGGTGTCCGAGCGGGTGCACGTCCCCACCGAGAACCTGGTCTCGCCGGACCTGGTGCGACGGCTGTGCTGGGACTGGGAGGCCGCGCCGGATCCGTTCGAGGCCGTCGAGGCGTTTCTGCGGGCCGGGCAGGCCCGGCCCTGGCAGCGGGAGTTGGTGGATCCCGTGCTGGCCCGGGCGCTGCAGGCGGAAGGCACCGAAAGCGCCGGTTAGTCGAGGTGCTCCCGGATCTCGGCTTCCGCCTCGCTGCTGCCCAGGGCGGCGACCCACCCGGTGATGCGGCGTGCCACGTCCTGATCCGTCAGGGCCAGGTCCGCCAGCAGCTCGCCCCGGGAGGCGTGCTCGTAGAACCGCTGCGGCAGCCCGACGTCGCGGCACGGAACGTCGATCTCGGCGCGGCGCAGGGCGGCCGACACCGCCGAGCCCACGCCGCCGTTGACCCCGTTGTCCTCGCAGGTGACGACCAGTTTGTGCCGCGCCGCCAGGTCGAGCAGGTTGTCCGAGACCGGCAGCACCCAGCGCGGGTCGATGACCGTGACGCCGATCCCCTGATCCTGCAGTCGCTTGGCCACCGCCAGCGCCATCCGCGCGAACGCGCCGACGCCCACCAGCAGCACGTCGTGGTTGCATCCGCCGGCCGGGACCGCGAGCACGTCGACACCCGAGATGCCGGAACCACGGCGCTCGATCGCCGGGATGTCCTCGCCCACATCACCTTTGGGGAAGCGCAGCGCCGTCGGCCCGTCGTCGACCTCGAGCGCCTCACCGAGTTCCTCGCGCAACCGGGTGGCGTCGCGGGGGGCGGCCGCCCGCATGCCGGGCACGATGCCCAGCATCGACAGGTCCCACATGCCGTTGTGGCTGGCGCCGTCGGATCCGGTGATCCCGGCCCGGTCCAGCACCATGGTGACGGGCAGCCGGTGCAGCGCCACGTCCATCATGATCTGGTCGAAGGCGCGGTTGAGGAACGTCGAATAGATGGCCACCACCGGGTGCATCCCGCCCATGGCCAGGCCGGCCGCCGACGTCATGGCGTGCTGCTCGGCGATGCCGACGTCGAACAGGCGATCGGGAAACTGCTGCCCGAACGGCGTCAGCCCGGTGGGGCCGGGCATGGCCGCGGTGATGGCGACGATGTCGCGGCGCTTGCGGGCGTAGCCGATGAGCGCATCGGAGAAGGTCGCCGTCCAGCCCGGGCCGGGGACGCTGGTCGCCTGGCCGGTAAGGGGATCGATCACCCCGCAGGAATGCATCTGCTCGGCTTCGTCGTCCTCGGCGGGCGCGTAGCCCATCCCCTTGCGGGTCACCACGTGCACGATCACCGGGCGCCCGAAGCCGCGGGCGTGGCGCAGCGCGGCCTCCACCGCGCGTTCGTCGTGGCCGTCGACGGGGCCCACGTACTTCAGCCCCAGGTCGGTGAACAGCAGCTGCGGTGACAACGAGTCCTTGATGCCGGCCTTGACGCTGTGCATCACCCGGTAGGCGAGCCGGCCGACCAGCGGCAGCGCCCGCAGCGCGTCGCGGCCCCTTTCCAGGGCCTGCTCGTAGACCGGTTGCAGCCGCAGCGTGGCGAGATGGTCGGCCACGCCGCCGATCGTCGGGGCGTAGCTGCGCCCGTTGTCGTTGACGACGATGATCACCGGGCGGCCCGACGCGGCGATGTTGTTCAGCGCCTCCCAGCACATGCCACCGGTCAGCGCCCCGTCGCCGACCACCGCGACCACGTGCCGGTTGCGGTGCCCGCTCAGCTCGAAGGCCTTGGCCAACCCGTCGGCGTAGGACAGCGCGGCGCTGGCATGGCTGGACTCCACCCAGTCGTGCTCGCTCTCGGCGCGCGACGGATACCCGGACAGCCCACCCTTTTTGCGCAGGGTTTGGAACTCGTGGGAACGTCCCGTCAGCATCTTGTGGACGTAGGCCTGATGGCCGGTGTCGAAGATGATCGGATCGTGCGGCGAGTCGAACACCCGATGCAGCGCGAGGGTCAGTTCGACCACGCCGAGATTGGGCCCGAGGTGTCCCCCGGTGGCAGCGACCTTGTGAATCAGGAACTCGCGAATCTCGGCGGCCAATTCGCGGAGCTGATGCGCAGAAAGGTGCTGCAGATCAGCGGGCCCGCGGATCTGTTCCAGCATCCCGTCAGTCTACGCAGCCACACGCGCAGGTTTGGTAGCGTCAATGCGCGGTGAGCCGGGAAGCCTGGTCGGCACTTCTACTTCCGACCCAGGAGCACGCCATGAGCATCGAGGCCGCCGCACCATCCACTCCCCGCGGACGTATCGTCGCAGTGTGCGTGCCGAGCAGATCGCCGAGGACTTCCCCGTCGTCAGCATCGACGCGGACGCGCTGGAAGCCGCCCGGATGCTGGCCGAGCACCGGCTGCCCGGGCTGTTGGTCACCGACGGTTCGGGGCGCCCCTACGCGGTGCTGCCCGCCTCCCAGGTCGTCCGCTTCATCGTGCCGCGATACGTGCAGGACGACCCGTCGCTGGCCGGCGTGCTCAACGAATCGACCGCCGACCGCTGCGCGGAAAAATTGAGCGGCAAGAAGGTGCGCGACGTGTTGCCCGACCACCTGGTCGACGTGCCCCCGGCCCACGCCGACGACACCATCATCGAAGTGGCCGCGCTCATGGCGCGACTGCGCAGCCCGCTCGTCGCGGTGGTCAAAGACGGCGGACTGGTCGGGGTGATCACGGCATCGCGGGTGCTCGCCGCCGCGCTGAAAACCTGATGCCCCAGGCACATCGATGAGCTTCATCGCGATCCTGGTCTTCGTGGTCGCCTATGTCCTGATCGCCAGCGACCGCGTCAACAAGACATTCGTGGCCCTCGCCGGCGCCGCGATCGTGGTCACCCTGCCGATCATCCGATCCGACGACGTCTTCTACTCACACGAAACCGGAATCGATTGGGACGTCATCTTTTTGCTGCTCGGCATGATGATCATCGTCAGCGTGCTGCGGCAGACCGGCGTGTTCGAGTACGTGGCGATCTGGTCGGCCAAACGCGCCCGCGGCTCGCCGTTGCGCGTCATGATCCTGCTGGCCCTGGTGACCGCGATCGCCTCAGCCCTGCTCGACAACGTCACCACCGTGTTGCTGGTCGCCCCGGTGACGCTGTTGGTGTGCGAACGACTGGCGATCAACGCGGCGCCCTTTTTGATGGCCGAGGTGTTCGCATCGAATGTCGGCGGCGCGGCAACGTTGGTGGGCGATCCGCCCAACATCATCATCGCCAGCAGGGCCGGTCTGACGTTCAACGACTTTCTCGTTCATCTGGCGCCGATCGTGGTCATCGTCCTCGGCGTCCTGATGGTGTTGTTGCCGCGCCTTTTTCCCGGGGCGTTCAGCGTCGACCCCGATCGGGTTGCCGACGTGATGTCGCTGGAGGAAAAGGAGGCCATCCGCGACCCCCGGCTGCTCGTCACGTGCGGGATCGTCTTGCTGGCGGTGTTCACCGCGTTCATCGCGCACTCGCCGCTGCATATGGAACCCTCCATGGTGGCGCTGCTGGGCGCCGGGATCCTGGTCGTGGCGTCACGACTCAAGCCGTCCGATTACCTGTCCAGCGTGGAGTGGGACACGCTGCTGTTCTTCGCCGGCCTGTTCATCATGGTCGGCGCGCTGGTGAAGACGGGAGTCGTCAAAGAGCTTGCCCGCGTGCTGATCTCCGCCAGCGGAGGAAACACCCTGGCCGCGACGATGATCATCCTGGTCGCGTCGGCCGTCATCAGCGGGGTCGTGGACAACGTCCCCTACGCCGCGACGATGGCGCCGGTGGTGGCCGACCTGGTGCCCGCCCTGACCGATCACGCCAACCCCGGCGCCCTGTGGTGGTCACTCGCGCTGGGCACGGACTTCGGCGGCAACCTGACCGCCATCGGCGCCAGCGCCAACATCGTCATGCTCGGGATCGCCCACCGCTCCGACAACCCCATCTCCTTCTGGGAATTCACCCGCAAGGGCGCGCTCGTCACCGCCGTCTCCATCGCGCTGGCCGCGCTGTAT
Organism: Mycobacterium paraintracellulare; assembly: GCF_000276825.1. NCBI lineage: Bacteria > Bacillati > Actinomycetota > Actinomycetes > Mycobacteriales > Mycobacteriaceae > Mycobacterium > Mycobacterium paraintracellulare. Next base: position 3,773,427 of record NC_016948.1, read on the forward strand.
GTGTGGCTGCGGTATTTCGTGATGGCCTAGGCGCCGGACTAATCGCCACGTGTCAGCAGCGCGACGCATTCGACGTGGTGGGTCAACGGGAACGCGTCGAACACCTTGATCTTCTCGACGGCGTAGCCGTGGCCGAGATAGATACCGATATCGCGCGCGAAAGACGCTGCCTCACAACCGATGTGCACCACACGCGGGACACCGGCCGCGGCGAGCAGATCGATGATCTCGCGCCCGGCGCCCGCCCGCGGTGGGTCAAGCACCGCCACATCTGCTGTTGAGGCGCCTTCTCGCTGCGCCGCCAGCGCGCGGCGCACCGAGTCGGTGACGATCTGCACCTGGCTCAGATCGGCCAGCGCGCTCCGGGCGGCCCGCGTCGACCCGCGCGAGGTGTCCACGCTGAGCACCCGCCCCGAGGCCCCCACGGCCTCGCCGAGCGCGGCGGCGAAAACGCCTGCGCCACCGTAAAGATCCCAGGCGCTCATGCCGGTGCCGGCGGCCGCCCAGTCGGCGACCAGGGCGCTGTAGGTCGCTGCGGCGTCGCGGTGCGCCTGCCAAAAGGCGGTCACCGGCACCTGCCAGGTGCGCCCCGCCACCCGCTGCACCGCCTCGTAGCGGCCCTCCATCACCTTGGTCGCCGTGCGTCTGCCCTGCCGCAGGGTGCGCACCACGTGGCGCGCGCCGTCGTCGTCGACGGCCACGTGCAGCTGGGCGGCCGGCGGCCACTCGGTCTCGGCGATCCCGTCTAGCATGCCGTCGGGCAGCTGCGCGCAACGCAGGTCGGTCACCAAATCGTCGCTGTGGTAACGGTGAAAGCCCGGTCGATGGTCGGCGCCCACGTCGAGGCGGACGCGGGTGCGCCAGCCCGTGGGTCGCGACGACAGCGGTTCGGCCTCCCCGCTCCAGCGATGCCCACCGAGGCGCTCCAGCTGATTGGCCACCACCTCGGCCTTGAGCGCGCGCGCCACCTCGGGGGCGGCGAACGCCAGGTCGCAGCAGCCGGCGCCGCCGACCCCGGCGATCGGGCACAGCGACGCCGTGCGGCCGTCCGCCGGCTCGACGACCTCGACAACCTCCGCGTGCCAATAGGATCCGCGGTCCGCGGTCACCCGCACCCGCACCCGCTCACCGGGCAGCGCGTACCGGACGAACACCACCCGGCCTTCGTGGTGCGCCACGCAGCTGCCGCCGTTGGCCGGGGCGCCGGTGGTCAACGTCAGCTCCCCCACCGCGGGCGACACCCCGCGCGGTGGGCGGGTCGATTCGCGGGTCAATCGAAAATACCCCGACGAGCGTCGCCCGGCGCCACGTGCGGCTGCAACGTCTTGCGCCGTTCGGACGAACTCAGTTGCCACGGAACCGAAGTCACCATGACGCCGGGCATGAACAGCAGCCGCCCCTTGAGCCGCAGCGCGCTCTGATTGTGCAGCACCTGCTCCCACCAGTGCCCCACCACATACTCCGGGATGAACACCGTGACCACGGTGCGGGGCGACTCCTCCCGGGCCCGCTTGACGTATTCCAGTACGGGGCGGGTGATTTCGCGATACGGCGAGGCGATGACCTTGAGCGGAACGCTGATATCGCTCGCCTCCCACTTGCGCACCAGCTCGCGGGTTTCCGCGTCGTCGACGCTGACCGTCACCGCCTCGAGAACGTCGGGGCGGGTGGCCCTCGCGTAGGCCAGCGCGCGCCGCGTCGGCAGGTGCAGCTTCGACACCAGCACCACGGCGTGGTTGCGGCTGGGCAACACCGCGTCCTCCTCGTCCTCGGCCTGCTGCGCCAATTCGCGGTTCACGGTGTTGTAGTGCCGGTGGATCATCTTCATCATGCCGAACAGCAGGCTCATCGCGAACAGCGCGATCCACGCCCCGGCGACGAACTTGGTGACCAGCACCACCAGCAAAACCGCACCGGTGGAAAGCAATCCGACCGTGTTGACCACCCGCGAGCGCATCATCTTGCGCCGTACCCCGGGATCGGTCTCGGTGCGCAGCAACCGGGTCCAGTGCCGCACCATGCCGATCTGGCTCAGCGTGAACGAAATGAACACGCCCACGATGTACAGCTGAATCAACGCGGTGACCTCGCCGCGGAACGCCACGATCGCCAGCACGGCCACCCCGGACAGGAACAGGATTCCGTTGGAGAACGCCAACCGGTCTCCGCGGGTGTGCAATTGGCGCGGAAGGTAGCTGTGCTGGGCCAGGATCGAACCGAGCACCGGGAATCCGTTGAACGCGGTGTTGGCCGCGAGCACCAGGATGAGGGCGGTCACCGTGGCGATCAGCAGGAACCCGAGGTGAAAGCCGCCGAACACCGCCTGCGCCAGTTGGGTGACCAGGGTCTTTTGGTAGTACCCCTTCGGGGTTCCGCTCAGCTGGGTCGCGGGATCCTCGACGAGCTGAACGCCGATCTTCTGCGCCAGCACGATGATGCCCATCAGTAGCGTCACCGCGATTGCGCCCAACATCAGCAGGGTCGTGGCCGCGTTGCGCGACTTGGGTTTCTGAAACGCCGGCACCCCGTTGCTGATCGCCTCGACACCCGTAAGCGCCGCACACCCCGAGGAGAACGACCGCGCCACCAAGAACGCCAACGCGAAACCGACGACCTGGCCGTGTTCGGCGTGCATCTGGAAACCGGCGGACTCTGCCCGCAAGGGATCACCCAGCACGAAGATCCGGAACAGGCCCCAGCCGATCATGACGAGGACCCCGATGATGAACGCATACGTCGGGATGGCGAACGCCACCCCGGATTCGCGCACCCCGCGCAGGTTCAGCGCCATCACCAGCAGAATGGAGGCCACACAGAAGAACACCTTGTGTTCGGCCACGATCGGGATGGCCGAGCCGATGTTCGCCATCGCCGACGCCGTCGAAACCGCCACGGTCAGAACGTAATCCACCATCAGCGCGCTCGCCACGACGAGGCCCGCCGTCTCGCCCAGGTTGGTGGTGACCACCTCGTAGTCGCCGCCACCGGAGGGGTAGGCGTGGACGTTCTGCCGGTAGCTGGCCACCACCACCAACATGACCGCCGCCACGGCGAGCCCGATCCACGGCGTCAGCGCGTACGCCGAGACCCCCGCCACCGAGAGCATGAGGAAGACCTCCTCGGGCGCATACGCCACCGAGGACAACGCGTCGGAGGCGAACACCGGCAAGGCGATCCGCTTGGGCAACAGGGTGTGGCTGAGCCGGTCGCTGCGAAACGGCCGGCCGATAAGCAACCGACGAGTGGCGGTTGAAAGTTTGGACACGAGAGCCAAGAGTAAGCCCAGACGCCTCTGACGGTAGCGTTCGTGGACGAGAATGTTCGCCGACCGAAACGGCTTGCCCACGTGCGTTGCCGACGAAGGGCGCAGGACGCGGCCGAGAGGACCACAAGTGCGAGTAGTAGTGATGGGCTGCGGCCGTGTCGGCTCCTCGGTCGCCGACGGGCTGTCCCGCATCGGTCACGACGTGGCCGTCATCGACCGCGACAGCACGGCCTTCAACCGGCTCAGCCCCGAATACGCCGGCGAGCGGGTCCTGGGGCAGGGATTCGACCGAGATGTACTCCTGAGGGCCGGTATCGAAGAGGCGGACGCGTTCGCCGCGGTGTCCTCCGGTGACAACTCCAACATCATCTCCGCGCGCCTGGCACGGGAGACGTTCGGCGTCAAGCGGGTCGTGGCCCGCATCTACGACGCCAAGCGCGCCGAGGTCTACGAGCGCCTGGGCATCCCGACCATCGCGACCGTGCCCTGGACCACCGACCGCCTGCTCAATGCCCTGCTGCGGGAGACCGAGACGGCCAAGTGGCGCGACCCGACCGGCACGGTCGCCGTCTCCGAGGTCGTCCTGCACGAGGACTGGATCGGCCACCGGGTCACCGATCTCGAGCAGGCCACCGGCGCGCGGGTCGCCTTCCTGATCCGATTCGGGGCCGGCGTCCTGCCCGAGCCGAAGTCGGTGATCCAGGCCGGCGACCAGGTCTATGTCGCGGCGATATCCGGGCGCGCCGCCGAGGCGGTCGCCATCGCCGCGCTACCGCCGAGCGAAGACCTGTGATGAATACGGGACCGGCTGTGAGGGGACGGCGCATATGAAGGTAGCGGTTGCCGGTGCCGGTGCGGTCGGTCGCTCGGTCACGCGGGAACTCATTGGCAACGGCCACGACGTGACGTTGATCGAGCGCAACCCCGACCACGTCGACGTCGACGCCATCCCGGCCGCGCACTGGCGCCTGGGCGATGCGTGCGAGCTGACGCTGCTGGAATCGGTGCACATGCAGGAGTTCGACGTGGTGGTGGCCGCGACCGGCGATGACAAGGCCAACGTCGTGCTAAGCCTCTTGGCCAAAACCGAATTCGCGGTGCCCCGGGTGGTGGCCCGGGTCAATGACCCGCGCAACGAGTGGCTGTTCACCGACGCCTGGGGCGTCGACGTCGCGGTGTCGACACCGCGCATGCTGGCGTCGCTCATCGAGGAGGCCGTCGCCGTCGGCGATCTGGTGCGGCTGATGGAGTTCCGCAAGGGGCAGGCCAACCTCGTCGAGATCACGCTGCCCGATGACACGCCCTGGGGCGGCAAGCCGGTGCGCAAACTGCAGCTGCCGCGCGACACCTCGCTGGTGACGATCCTGCGCGGCCCGCGGGTCATCGTGCCCGAGGAGGACGAGCCGCTCGAAGGCGGCGACGAGCTGCTGTTCGTCGCCGTCGCCGAGGCCGAAGAGGACCTGCAGAAGCTGCTGTTGGGCTAGTCGCCGACGCTACGGGGTGCCAGCTCGGCGCCCGCCGCGATGGCCCGTTGCGCCGACTTGATCGCCGCGTAGGTCGCCAGCGCGGCCAGCACGGTCAGTGGCCAGCCCATCCCGATCCGCGCGGCCGCCAGCCACCCGGTCCGATCGGCGTCGTAGAGCAGCCCCTGGACCACGAAGCGGGAGGTGAACACCAGCACCCAGCCCAGTGAGGCGATGTCGAACGCAAGGACGGCCTTTGGAACGCTGCGCCAGCCGTCCCCGCGGCCGGTGGCCCAGCTCCACGCGTAGCCCACCAGCGGCCGGCGGATCGCCACCGACGCCGCGACCACCACCGCCCACACCAGCGACATCCAGATGCCCAGCAGGAAATAGCCCTTGGACTCCCCCAGCACGTAGGCGATCAGCGCGCACAGCGCCACGCCGAAGAACCCGGACAACGCCGGTTGTGGGGAATCCCGCCGGATCAGCCGCCACAGCAAGACCAGCGCGGCCACCCCCAGCGCGGCCGCGATCGCCGGGACCAGTCCCGACACGCTCGAGACGATCACGAAGACGACCACCGGGAGCGACGAGTAGATGACGCCACTGACGCCGCCCGCCTGCGCCAGCAGGCGCTCGGGGCTGATGCGACTAGTGGTTTGTTCCGATGAGCCCGGCTCCCGGGCGGGCGGGGTGGCCCCGCCCAATCCTTCCGGGACGGTCACCGTTGAATTTCGTAGTGCGGGTTGTAGATCGCCTTGGTTCCGTTCTCGAGCTTGCCGAGGCGGCCCCGCACGCGCAGGGTGCGGCCCGAGTCGATGCCCGGGATGCGGCGCTGGCCCAGCCACACGAGCGTGACGGTGTCGCTGCCGTCGAACAATTCCGCGCGAACCCCGCCGGCGCAGGCCCTGCCGTTGCATTCCACGCTGCGTAGCGTGCCAACCATCGTGACCTCCTGGCCACGCTCGCAATCGATAGCCCGTTGCGCGCCGGTGCTGGCGACTTCGTCGGACAGTTCCTCAGAGTCGCGTTGCTCCGGATCCTCCGTCAACCGACGGGTCAGCCGGCGCAGATACCCTTGGGCCCCCATGGCCACTCCTGACGATAAAAGCTTCGATGCTTCCCTCTATGCCAACGGACACCGTAGACCTCTTGGTTCCCCAGCGCCAACCGACTCAAACGTGATGTTGGACCGCAGGTCAACGCCGTGCACTATCGAGGGGTGGTGGTCGATCTGAACGGTGTGACGACGGTGTTATTGCCCGGAACCGGCTCCGACGACGACTACGTTCAGCGGGCGTTTTCGGGCCCGCTGGCCCACGTCGGCGCGGTATTGATGAACCCGCCGCCGCGTCCCGACCGGCTGATCGACGGCTACCTGGCGGCGCTGGATGCCGCGGCGTGCGAAGGTCCGATCGCCGTCGGCGGCGTGTCGATCGGCGCGGCGGTCGCGGCGGCCTGGGCGCTGGCCCATCCGGACCGGACGGTCGCGGTGCTGGCCGCGCTGCCGGCGTGGGCGGGGGCGCCCGGTGAGGCGCCGGCCGCCCTCGCGGCGCGGTACTCGGCCTCCCGGCTGCGCGCCGACGGCCTGGCGGCGACGACGACCCAGATGCGGGCGTCCAGCCCCCCGTGGCTGGCCGACGAGCTGACCCGCTCGTGGGGCGCCCAGTGGCCGCACCTTCCGGACGCCATGGAGGAGGCGGCCGACTACGTCGCGCCGAGCTGCGACGAGCTGGCCGGGCTGGCCGCGCCGCTGGCGGTGGCGGCCGCGGTCGACGATCCGATCCATCCGCTGCAGGCCGGCCTCGACTGGGTCGCCGCGGCGCCGCGCGCGGCGCTGCGCACGGTGACGCTGGATCAGATCGGCGCGGATCCCGCCGCCCTGGGCGCGGCCTGCCTGGCGGCGCTGGCCGAGCTGGGCTAGCCGGGGTCTCAGCCGCCGGTGGTGGTGCGCAGCTGTTGCATCGCCGACCCGTCGGCGCTGCGGCGCGCGGCCGGCTGGTCGGCGGGGGCCTGCTGGTCCTCGGATTGCTGCGCATCCGCTTGTTGGGCGGCCTGTTGCGCCGCGGCGGCTTCGCGCAGCTGTTGCGCCATCGGCTCGGGCAGCTGCACGGCCAGCGGTGTGCGCACCGGCAGGGGCGTGTCGCCGCGCCGAACCACGGTGTCGGCCAACGCCGCTCGCGCCTCCTGCTCGAGCGCCTCCATCGTCTCGTGGGCGCCGTTGATGACGCAGCGGATCATCCAGCGGTAGCCGTCGACGCCGATGAAGCGCACCACGCCGGTGGCGGTGCCGACCACCTCGCGCCCCCACGGCCCGTCCTTGATGCTGACCTGGGCGGAGTCGTTGCGCAGCGACTCGGCGAGCTCGCCGGCCACCTCACGCCACAGCCCACCCGTCTTGGGCGCCGCGTAGGCGGCGATGGTGAAACGACCGTTGGGCGTGACGACCCAGACCGCGCTCGGGACACCGGTTTCGGTCAACTCGACCTGCAGCTGGCCGGCCTCGGGCATGGGGATCAGCACCGAGCCCAGGTCGAGCCGGGCCAGCTCGGCGACGGCGGGATCGTCGAAGTCCTCGATGTCGAACGGGCCCTCGAGTTCCTCGGCAGCGGGCTCGTCGGCGCCCGGCGTCACGGCCTCGTCCGCCCGGGCGTCCGCGGCCGAAGCGCTGTCGTCCTTGCGTGAGCGTTTACCGAATGCAGCCATCAGCGCCGCTCCTTTTCATCGCTTCGCCCTGCTCGCCGGCGCATCACAGACTCGCGTGTCCGCCGGAGGAACCGTGACCACCGTCGCCACGGGACGTTTCGGCCAGCCCGGCCTCGTCGAACGACGACACCTCGACCAGCTCCACCAACTCGACCCGCTGCACCAGCAGCTGGGCGATGCGGTCGCCGCGATGCACCACGATCGGCTCGGTCGGATCGAGGTTGATCAGCGCGACCTTGATCTCGCCGCGGTAGCCCGCGTCGATGGTGCCGGGACTGTTGACGATCGAAAGCCCAACGCGCGCAGCCAATCCCGACCGAGGATGGACCAGCCCGACCATGCCGAACGGGATGGCGACCGCCACGCCCGTGCGCACCAGGGCGCGCCGCCCGGGCTCGAGCTTGACGTCCTCGGCGCTGTAGAGATCGATCCCGGCGTCGCCTTCGTGGGCGCGGGCGGGCAGCGGAAGCTCGGGGTCAAGGCGGACGATGGCCAGACTGGTCGACACGGGGCCACAGACTACCCTTGACTGCGTGTCCGATACCCGCGTCGCGCCGCACAACGTGCGGTATCGCGAACGATTGTGGGTTCCGTGGTGGTGGTGGCCACCGGCCCTCGCGCTCGCCGGCATCCTCGCGTTCGAGTTCAACATGGGCGTCACCCGCCACTCCTCGTGGTGGCCGTACGCGGCACTGTTCGCGGTGGCGGCCGCGGCACTGTTGTGGCTGGGGCGCGTCGAGATCCGGGTCACCGCCAACCCGTCCGCGCCGGGGGAAGTGGAACTGTGGGCGGGCCCCGCGCACCTGCCGGTCACCGCGATCGCCCGGTCCGCACAGGTAGCGCCCTCGGCCAAATCCGCCGCGTTGGGCCGCCAGCTCGACCCGGCGGCCTACGTGCTGCACAGGGCGTGGGTGGCGCCGATGATCCTGATCGTCCTCGACGACCCGGACGACCCGACGCCGTACTGGCTGGTGAGTTGCCGTCACCCGGAACGGGTGCTGTCGGCCCTGACAACGTAGCGGCAGCTATCAGGCCGCGCAGTCGGTACAGATCATCACGCCGTTCTTCTCGCTGGCCAGCCGACTGCGGTGTTGCACCAGAAAGCAACTCGAGCAGGTGAACTCGTCAGCCTGCTTCGGAACGACACGGACCGAAAGTTCTTCACCGGACAGGTCGGCGCCGGGCAGTTCGAAATTCTCAGCGGATTCAGATTCGTCGACATCGACGACGGCCGAAGCCGCCTCGTTCCGTCGCGCTTTGAGCTCCTCCAGCGAGTCCTCCGAAACGTCGTCCGTCTCGGTGCGCCGTGGAGCGTCATAATCGGTAGGCATATCTATTCCCCTGCCCTATTGCCTCTGCTTGCCTCTGCATGCCCTCGTAAATCTCAAGCATCGCTTTGTACCAGCGTCGAACGCATCCACCAAATGATTCGTGCCCGTATCGCGGCCCATTAAGGTGTGATTTACCTCACACACCCATTTTCACCCTTGCGCTCGCTTCTGAACAGTGGGTTTGGGGTGCGACTAGAGTGCAGCTGTGGTCACGCAAATCACCGAGGGTACAGCTTTTGACAAGCATGGTCGGCCCTTCCGGCGGCGCAACCCCAAGCCCGCGATCGTCGTGGTGATTTTGCTCGCAGTGGCCACCGCGGTCGTCTGGACCGTGGCGCTGACCCGGCCCGCCAAGGTGCACGAGGCGGTGGTGTGCAATCCCCCGCCGCAGGCGACCGGTTCGGCGTCGGCGCAGCTCGGTGAGCAGGTGTCGCGCAGCGCCATGATGGACGTCGCGCCCGCCAAACTCGCCGACACCAAGGTCCGCGTCCTCAACGCCAGCGGCCGGGGCGGGCAGGCCGGCGACGTCGCCGGGGCGATGAAAGACCTCGGCTTCGCGCAGCCGACCGCCGCCAACGACCCGCTCTACGCCGGCACCCGGCTCGCCTGCCAAGGCCAAATCCGTTTCGGCACCGCCGGACAGGCCACCGCCGCGGCGGTGTGGCTGGTGGCGCCGTGCACCGAACTGTTCAACGACAGCCGCGCCGACGACTCCGTCGACCTCGCCTTGGGAACCGACTTCAGCGCGTTGGCCCACAACGACGACATCGACGCCGTGCTCGCCACCCTGCGGCCCGGCGCGACCGAGCCGTCAGATCCCACGCTGCTGGCCAAGATTCACGCCAGCAGCTGCTGAGGCGCTCAATCCAGGATCGGATCCAGGCCGTTGAACCGCTCCAGGACGGCCAGCAGCTCGTCGGCGATCCCGGGGGCGGCGGCCAGCACCAATCCCGCCCCGGTGGCGTCGTGCGCCGGCAGCACCACCCGGGCCCCCGCCTCGGTGGCGATCAGCGCGCCCGCGGCGCGGTCCCACACCTTCAGGCCGTGCTCGTAGTAGGCGTCCAGCCGGCCCGAGGCCACCATGCACAGATCCAGCGCCGCCGAGCCGATGCGGCGAACGTCGCGGACCACCGGCAGCATGCGCGCCAACAACGCCGCCTGCGCCGCGCGGCGCTGCCGCGAATAGCCGAAACCGGTGCCCAGCAACGCCATTGACACGTCCTCGACCGCCGCGCACTGCAAGGGCTGAGTCCCTTGGCCGTCGCTGACGTGCGCGCCGAGGCCGCTGGCCGCCGAGTACACCCGGTCGGCGACGACGTCGGCGACCGCCCCGGCCACCGACTCGCCGTTGACCTGCGCGGCGACCGACACCGCGTAGGCGGGAACGCCGTAAACGAAATTCACTGTGCCGTCGATGGGATCGAGCACCCAGGTCACCGATCCGGGCGGGGTGCCCGCCGGGTCGGTCGGTCCGCCGCCCTCCTCGCCGAGAATGGGGTCCCCAGGCCGCAATTCGGCCAGCCGGTCCCGCAACAGGCGCTCGGTCTCGGTGTCGACCACCGTCACCGGATCGGTCGGGGTGCTCTTGGTCCGCACCGCGCCGCTGTCGGGGCCTGTCACGCCGGCCGGCTCGGCGCCGAATACCTCGGCGCGCCGGCGCCGCACGAACGCGGCGGCCTCCGTGGCCACGGTTTCGGCCACTGAACGCAGCCGCACGAGCTCGTCATCGGATTGGATCACCGGTCTATCGCATCACAGTCGGCGCGGGCGCGCAGACACCGCGGGCTGCCGGCGTCGCGGCGTTAAGGTGAGCGGACAGCCCCGTCACGCCGAGGAGATTCGATGACCAGCACCGACTCGACCACGGACACGCCCGGCGCAGCACCGGCCGACGGCACACATGAACGCCGCGGCTTCGGCATCGACGTCGGCGGCAGCGGCATCAAGGGCGGCATCGTCGACATGGACACGGGGTTGTTGATCGGCGAACGGGTCAAACTGCTGACCCCGCAACCCGCGACGCCGTCGGCGGTCGCCAAGACCATCGCCGCGGTCGTCAACGAATTCGGGTGGACCGGGCCCCTCGGCGTGACCTACCCCGGGGTGGTCACGCACGGTGTGGTGCAAACCGCCGCCAACGTGGACAAGTCCTGGATCGGGGTCAACGCCCGCGACATCATCAGCGCCGAGCTGGACGGTCAGGACGTGACGGTCCTCAACGATGCCGACGCGGCCGGGCTGGCCGAGGAGCACTACGGGGCGGGCAGGAATCAGACGGGCCTGGTGATTCTCTTGACGTTCGGCACCGGTATCGGCTCGGCGGTCATCCACAACGGCACGCTGATCCCCAACACCGAATTCGGGCACTTGGAGGTCGGCGGCAAGGAAGCCGAGAAACAAGCCGCCTCCTCGGTGAAGGAAAAGAAGGGCTGGTCCTACGAAAAATGGACCAAACACGTCACCGAGGTGCTGGTGAGCATCGAGAACGCGATGTGGCCGGACCTGTTCATCGCCGGGGGCGGGATCAGCCGCAAGGCCGACAAGTGGCTGCCGCTGCTCGAAAACCGCACCCCGGTGGTGGCCGCGGCCCTGCTCAACACGGCCGGGATCGTCGGCGCGGCGATGGCCGCCACCTCGGACGTGACCCACTGAATTTCGCCCGGCACAGCTGTAGTACCGCGCACTGTCGTTACAATGGTCTTCGGCGAACGCCCAACCGATAGCGTGCGACTACGCACGCTGATACCAACGCCGACATCGACATAGCAGACACTTTCGGTTAACCATGCCCAATACCCACCGAAGGTGAGCCCAAACGAAGGGGTGTAAGTGGCAGCGACCAAGGCAAGCCCGGCAACCGATGGGCCGGTGAAACGCACCGCCACGAAGTCTGCGTCGTCCCCCGCCAAGCGTCCGGCGGCCAAGGCCGCCAATGGCTCCGCGCCCGCCAAACGGGCCGCCAAGACGACCGCGCGGTCCACCAAGTCCGACGCCGCCGAGCCCGCCAAGAAGACCCGCGCCAAGGGCGCCGAGGCCAAGGGCCGCGGCACCAAAGCGGCCAAGGGCGGCCCGGCGGATCCCGACGCCCTCGATTCCGACGGCGCCGTCGAGGATCTCGACAACGAACCAGACCTCGAGGCTGAGCCCGGCGAGGACCTCGACATCGACAGCGACCTGTCCCTCGACGACCTCGAGGAAGACGTGGCGTCCGAAGACGCCGAGGTCGAATCGGGCGATTCCGAGGTGGGTGACGACGAGGAGGCGCCCGCCCCCGCGGCGGCCGCCGAGCCCGCCGCCGACGAGGACGACGAGATCGCCGAGCCCACCGAAAAGGACAAGGCCTCCGGCGATTTCGTCTGGGACGAGGACGAATCCGAGGCGCTGCGCCAGGCCCGCAAGGACGCCGAGCTCACCGCCTCCGCCGACTCGGTTCGCGCGTACCTCAAGCAGATCGGTAAGGTCGCGCTGCTCAACGCCGAGGAAGAGGTCGAGCTGGCCAAGCGGATCGAGGCCGGCCTGTACGCCACGCAGCTGATGACCGAGATGACCGAGCGCGGCGACAAACTGCCGGCCGCCCAGCGCCGCGACATGCAGTGGATCTGCCGCGACGGCGACCGCGCCAAAAACCATCTGCTGGAGGCCAACCTGCGGCTGGTGGTGTCGCTGGCCAAGCGCTACACGGGCCGCGGCATGGCGTTCCTCGACCTCATCCAGGAAGGCAACCTGGGTCTGATCCGCGCGGTCGAGAAGTTCGACTACACCAAGGGCTACAAGTTCTCCACGTACGCCACCTGGTGGATCCGCCAGGCCATCACCCGGGCCATGGCCGACCAGGCCCGCACCATCCGCATCCCCGTGCACATGGTCGAGGTGATCAACAAGCTGGGCCGCATCCAGCGCGAGCTGCTGCAGGACCTGGGCCGCGAGCCCACGCCCGAAGAGCTGGCCAAGGAAATGGACATCACGCCGGAAAAGGTGCTGGAGATCCAGCAATACGCGCGCGAGCCGATCTCGCTGGACCAGACCATCGGCGACGAGGGCGACAGCCAGCTGGGCGATTTCATCGAGGACAGCGAGGCCGTGGTGGCCGTCGACGCGGTGTCGTTCACGCTGCTGCAGGACCAGTTGCAGTCGGTGCTCGAGACGCTCTCGGAGCGCGAGGCCGGCGTGGTGCGGCTGCGCTTCGGCCTCACCGACGGCCAGCCCCGCACCCTGGACGAGATCGGGCAGGTGTACGGGGTGACCCGCGAGCGCATCCGCCAGATCGAGTCCAAGACCATGTCGAAGCTGCGCCACCCCAGCCGCTCGCAGGTGCTGCGCGACTACCTGGACTGAGCCCGGTCCGGCCTTCCGTGAGAACGGTTGGCGCACAAGCTGTTCGCGGCTCGCGGCACCCCGACCGAGCCAAACAACCCATGCCGCGGGGAAATTCGGCTGCGCTGGCGGCGCCGCCGTCGTACGGTGAGGCGCATGTCAGCACACCGCACAGTGGTCTCGTCCGGTTCGGAATTCGAATCGGTGGTCGGTTACTCGCGCGCGGTGCGGGTCGGTCCGCATGTGGCGGTGGCCGGTACGACCGGCACCGGGCCCGCCGGTGACATCGCCGCCCAGACGCGAGATGCCCTGCGCCGCATCGACATTGCACTGCAACAAGCCGGCGCGTCACTCACCGACGTGATACGCACGCGCCTCTACGTCACCGACATCTCGCGCTGGCGCGAGGTGGGCGCCGTGCACGAGGAGGTGTTCGGCGCGATCCGCCCCGTGGCCACCATGGTCGAGGTCTCGGCGCTCATCGCGCCCGAGTTGCTGGTGGAGATCGAGGCCGACGCCTACGTCGACTCGCCGGTGACCGGAGGGAAGGCGCCGTCGGCCCCCGGGGGGTAAGGGGTGACGCGGGTCACCGCGGCGACCGGCAGGGTGCCGTACAGGTGCGGGAACAACATCGACGCCGGATCGGTTGGCACTCCCGGCTCCCAGCGCACCGGTGCGTCGAGGCGAGCCGGGTCGATGCGCAACAGCACCAGGTCACGCCGGCCCCGGTAGAGCCGGTTGGCGGGCAGGTGGACCTGCTCGGGCGTCGACAGGTGGATGAATTCGGCGCCGTCCGCGGGGCGGATGGCGCCGTCACGGCGGGCCTGCGCCCACTGCTCGGCCCCGCACAGGTGCACCAGCACGTCGGCAGCGAAGGTCACGACGGTCACCCTAGAGAACCGTCCACACCAAATCTGACCAGGCCGTGAGAAACGACACACCCGATAACGATCGGGGAACAAGGCGAAAACGCCATACGTCTGAGAAAGTGAATGTACGAGAACGGAGAAGCCATGAATGCAACTCTGACGAGTCCAGAACTGACACGGGCCGACCGCTGCGACCGCTGCGGTGCCGCGGCCCGTGTGCGCGCCAAGCTGCCTTCCGGCCTCGAGCTTCTCTTCTGCCAGCACCACGCCAACGAGCACGAGGCCAAGCTGACCGAGCTGGACGCCGTGCTGGAGGTCAGCGGAAGCTAGCCAACCGAACTCGCCCGTCCCCAATGTGGGCAGCGCGGGCGATCTTCGGTAATGCTGGACTGGTATGAGCGATCAGGTCGCAAAACCGTCGCGCCACCACATCTGGCGAATCACCCTGAGGGCTCTGTCCAAGAGCTGGGACGACTCAATCTTTTCCGAGTCGGCTCAGGCTGGTTTCTGGTCGGCGTTGTCCCTGCCGCCGTTGCTGCTCGGGATGCTGGGCACGATGGCCTACGTGGCGCCGCTGTTCGGGCCGGACATGCTGCCCAACATCCTGCGGCAGCTGCTTTCGACGGCGCACAGCGTGTTCTCCCCCAGCGTGGTGAACGAGATCATCGAGCCGACGGTCCGCGACATCGCCAGCAACGCCCGCGGAGAGGTGGTGTCGCTGGGATTCATCATCTCGCTGTGGGCGGGGTCGTCGGCGATCTCGGCGTTCGTCGATTCCGTCGTCGAGGCGCATGACCAGACGCCGCTGCGCCATCCGGTGCGGCAGCGCTTCTTCGCGCTGTTCCTCTACGTCGTGATGCTTGTGGTCGTGGTGGCGACCGCGCCGCTGGTCGTGGTGGGCCCGCGCAAGGTGGAAGAACACATCCCGCTCGGCCTGTCCAACGTGCTGCGCTACGGCTACTACCCGGCGCTGATCATCGGCCTGACGCTCGGGGTGATGATCCTGTACCGGGTCGCACTGCCCGAACCGCTGCCGTCACACCGGCTGATCCTCGGTGCGATGCTGGCGACCACGGTGTTCGTCACCGCCACCCTGGGCCTGCGGTTCTACCTGAGGTGGATCACCAGCACCGGCTACACCTACGGCGCGCTCTCCACCCCGATCGCATTCCTGCTGTTCGCGTTCTTCGGCGGGTTCGCGATCATGCTCGGGGCCGAACTCAACGCCGCGGTCCAGGAGGAGTTTCCCGCGCCCACCACGCACGCCCACCGGGTGCGCACCTGGTTGTTCTCCCGCTCGCCCGCCCTGAAGAAGACGGTGGAGACGCTGGCCAGCCCGATCGCGAATCCCGCCACGCAACAACGCGATACCGCGCCGGCGAAGCCGCCCGGGTGATCAGCCCTTCTTGAGCCGGTCGTAGATCTGCTTGCACTCCGGGCAGACGGGTGAGCCCGGCTTGGCCGCCTTGGTGACGGGGAACACCTCGCCGCACAACGCGACGACGTGGTTGCCCAGCACCGCGCTCTCGGCGATCTTGTCCTTCTTGACGTAGTGAAAATACTTGGGTGTGTCGCTGCCGGTCCCGTCGTCGACGCGTTCGTCGGTCTCGGTGCGCTCGATCGTCTGGGTCTGCATACCTGACATTCTTGCACTGCCCGGTGCGCTGCCGGGCCGCCCCGAAACCGGCCACGCCGGAATCGTCCAGGTGTGGGACAGTGGAGAAATGAAGCACGGCTCCGACGCGGGGTTCGACGGCAGCTTCGATGACTTCGCCGGCCACAAGGGCCGCCCGGTGCTCATCACCGCCGCCGAGCCCTCCTATGAGGAGCAGCATCGCGCGCGGGTCCGTAAATACCTGACCCTGATGGCATTCCGGATTCCGGCCCTCATCCTCGCCGCGCTCGCCTACGGCGCGTGGCACAACGGCCTGATCTCGCTGGCGATCGTGGCGGTGTCCATCCCCCTGCCCTGGATGGCCGTGCTGATCGCCAACGACCGCCCGCCGCGCCGCCCCGACGAGCCCCGCCGGTTCGACAACGCGCGCCGGCGCACCCCCCTGTTCCCCCGCGCCGAACGCCCGGCGCTCGAGGCTCCGCGACACCCGCAGCCGGGGTGGCCTCCCGACCCGCGGGGCGGAATCGACGACGGCTAGCGCTCGTTCCGTCTTCGGTGCCGTCGCGGCGCACTTCTCAGGACATTCTCAGGTCTTCGGGACATTTGTGCACGTCAAGACGTGTGAGATGGGGAACCGCTGGGAACTCTGAACCCTAATCGGTCGTTGAACTCGATGACAGTACAAGCCGAACGGGAGGTCGCTATGGCGAACGCCAGCACGAGCAGATTTGACGGCGATCTGGATGCTCAAAGCCCCGCGGCGGATCTAGTGCGCGTATATCTGAACGGAATCGGCAAGACGGCGTTGCTCAATGCGGCGGGGGAAGTTGAACTCGCGAAGCGGATCGAAGCCGGGCTCTACGCCGAGCACCTGCTCGAAACGCGTAAGCGCCTCGGGGAGAACCGTAAACGCGATCTAGAGGCCGTGGTGCGCGATGGTAAGGCCGCGCGCCGTCACCTGCTGGAGGCGAACCTGCGCCTGGTGGTGTCGCTGGCCAAGCGGTACACGGGTCGTGGCATGCCGCTGCTGGACCTGATCCAGGAGGGCAACCTCGGGCTGATCCGCGCGATGGAAAAGTTCGACTACACAAAGGGATTCAAGTTCTCGACCTACGCCACGTGGTGGATTCGTCAGGCCATCACCCGCGGCATGGCCGACCAGAGCCGCACCATCCGGCTGCCCGTCCACCTGGTGGAGCAGGTCAACAAGCTGGCGCGGATCAAGCGTGAGATGCACCAGAACCTCGGCCGCGAGGCCACCGACGAGGAACTGGCCGCCGAATCCGGCATCCCGGTCGACAAGATCAACGACCTGCTCGAGCACAGCCGCGACCCGGTGAGCCTGGACATGCCGGTCGGCTCCGAGGAGGAAGCCCCGCTGGGCGACTTCATCGAGGACGCCGAGGCGATGTCGGCCGAGAACGCGGTGATCGCCGAGTTGCTGCACACCGACATCCGCAGCGTGCTGGCCACGCTCGACGAGCGCGAGCACCAGGTGATCCGGTTGCGGTTCGGCCTCGACGACGGCCAGCCCCGCACGCTGGACCAGATCGGCAAGCTGTTCGGGCTGTCCCGCGAGCGGGTTCGCCAAATCGAGCGGGACGTAATGTCCAAACTCCGCAACGGGGAGCGCGCCGACAGGCTACGGTCGTACGCGAGCTGACAACTCACTCAAGCTAGGTAGCAGACAGTATGCCCGCCGCGTCAGCGGCGGGCATACTGCTTGCCTGGGAGGCGTTACACCCATTCATGCAGCTGGCCAAGTAGACTCAGCGTCGATGGAAGGTGCTGAATGAACGACCTGGTTGACACCACCGAGATGTACCTGCGGACCATCTACGACCTCGAAGAAGAGGGCGTAACGCCGCTACGTGCCCGAATCGCCGAACGCCTCGATCAGAGCGGGCCGACTGTCAGCCAAACCGTGTCCAGGATGGAGCGCGACGGGCTGCTCCACGTGGCCGGTGACCGCCACCTCGAGCTCACCGACAAGGGCCGGGCGCTGGCCGTGGCCGTCATGCGCAAGCACCGCCTCGCCGAGCGACTGCTGGTCGACGTCATCGGTGTGCCCTGGGAGGAAGTGCACGCCGAGGCGTGCCGCTGGGAGCACGTGATGAGCGAGGAGGTCGAGCGGCGGTTGGTCAAGGTGCTCAACCACCCGACCACCTCGCCGTTCGGCAACCCGATCCCCGGGCTTCTGGACCTGGGCGTGGGCCCTGAGTCCGGCGCCGAGGAGGCCATCCTCGTCCGGCTGACCGAGTTGCCGCCCGGCTCCCCGGTGGCGGTGGTGGTCCGGCAGCTGACCGAACACGTCCAGGGCGACACCGACCTGATCACCCGCCTCAAGGACGCCGGCGTGGTCCCCAACGCGCGCGTGACCGTCGAGACCGGCCCCGCCGGCGTGACCATCGTCATCCCCGGCCACGAAAACGTCACCCTGCCCCACGAGATGGCCCACGCGGTCAAGGTCGAAAAGGTCTGACCCACCACCCCTGGCCCCCCGGCTAGCCCGCCCTGCGGCCGAACGGCCGACGCGGCGGGAGCCGCACCCCGAACTGCTTGGCCAGCCGGTACCCGGTGAGCGCGAGATCCCGGATGTCCTCGGGCCGCAGGCCCGAGGACAACGCGGTGTCCAGCATGCCCGCCATCCGGTGCTCGGGCTCACAGCGCAGCGCCTCCTGCAGCGACACCCCGGCCAGCGGGCCGTCGCCGCGCGCGTACGCGCTGAACGCGAGCAGGACCAGCGCCTCGACCCGCCACGGCGGCGGCAGGGTGCGCGCCAGCACCGCCCACAGCGACTCGACGTCGTCGGCGCCCTCGCCGACGGCCAGCGCGTACAGGATGTCGCGGACCTGCGAGTCGCTCAGCGCGCAGCCCAGCGCCGCCAGTTCGGCGTCGGACAGCGATTCGCCCGAGGCGACCCGGGCGGCGGCCGCCATCGCGCCCTCCACGTCGCCGCGGGTGCAGCGGACCGGATGCGCGCGATGCGCGGCGCGGCGCCGGGCGGCGTGCCGGCCGACCGCGCCGGCCAATGCGGCGCTGCGGGCCGGGTCGTCGGGCGCGATGACCGCCTGCAGGTCGGCGCGGCGCGGGTAGAGCCGCCTGCCCTCCAGCACCGCCGCCGCGGCCAGCGGCGAGGCCGAGGGGTCCTCGACGAGGCCGCTCGACCCGCAGCCCTCGACACAATGCCAGCGTCCGCCGAGGGCGACCCGGTCGACCACGTGGGTGGCCCAGAGCTCAATGTCGTGCTGCGACAAGGACTCTGCGAGGGCCTCACACAACTGCCGGTACTCGTCGTTGCAGCTGGGACAGTGCGCGCCGTCGGCGTCGACGATCACCGCGATGACGGCCTCGGGCCGGGCCGCCGCGGCGACCTCGGCCAGATGACCGACCCGTCCGAACAACTCCTCGGAGAGGTCGACGCGCATCACCGACCCGAGGTGCCGATCCTCCAAAGACACTAATACCAATGAATTTTCGGGAATGAAGCCGAGAACGGCGGGCAGCGCGGCGATGAGCGCGCCGGGGCGGGAAAGCTCGAAGTCGGGTTGTGCATGCGTGGTCATGAGCACCAACGCTGACGGCCGCCACCGTCGGCCGGTGCTCGCGCGCGCCGGCGCGGCAACCCAGCTGTGGATGAACCCGGCACTGTGAGTTGTGCTGCTCTACTGTTTAGCCCATGGGCTCGGCGCAAGAGTACGACATGGTGGTCATCGGTTCGGGGCCCGGCGGGCAGAAGGCCGCCATCGCCTCGGCCAAGCTGGGCAAGTCGGTCGCCATCGTCGAACGCGGCCAGATGATCGGCGGCGTCTGCGTCCAGACCGGCACCATCCCGTCAAAGACGTTGCGCGAGGCGGTCCTTTACCTCACCGGGATGAGCCAGCGCGAACTCTACGGCGCGAGCTATCGGGTCAAGGAGAAGATCACCCCGGCTGATCTGCTGGCCCGCACCCAGCACGTGATCGGCAAGGAAGTCGACGTGGTGCGCAACCAGCTGATGCGCAACCGCATCGACCTGCTGATCGGCCACGGGCGGTTCGTCGACCCGCACACCATCGAGGTCGAAGACCCGTCGCGGCGCGAAAAGGTAACCATCAGTGGCAAATACATCGTCATCGCCACCGGAACGCGGCCGGCGCGGCCGTCCGGCGTCGAGTTCGACGAGGAGCGCGTGCTCGACTCCGACGGCATCCTCGACCTCAAGACGCTGCCGGCCTCGATGGTGGTCGTCGGCGCCGGGGTCATCGGCATCGAGTACGCCTCGATGTTCGCCGCGCTGGGCACCAAGGTCACCGTGGTGGAAAAGCGCGGTGACATGCTGGACTTCTGCGACCCCGAGGTGGTCGAGGCCCTGAAGTTCCACCTGCGCGACCTGGCGGTGACGTTCCGGTTCGGCGAGGAGGTGACCGCGGTCGACGTCGGCTCGGCGGGCACCGTCACCACCTTGGCCAGCGGCAAGCAGATCCCCGCCGAGACGGTGATGTACTCGGCCGGTCGGCAGGGCCAGACCGACCATCTCGACCTGCACCACGCCGAGCTGGAGGCCGACAACCGCGGCCGGATCTTCGTTGACGACTATTTCCAGACGAAGGTGCCGCACATCTACGCCGTCGGGGACGTGATCGGTTTCCCCGCGCTGGCCGCGACCTCGATGGAGCAGGGGCGGCTGGCCGCCTACCACGCGTTCGGGGAGGCGTGCGACGGCATCACCGAGCTGCAGCCGATCGGCATCTACTCGATCCCCGAGGTCTCCTACGTCGGGGCCACCGAGGTGGAGCTGACCAAGGACGCGGTCCCCTACGAGGTCGGGGTGGCCCGGTACCGGGAGCTGGCCCGCGGCCAGATCGCCGGGGACTCCTACGGGATGCTCAAGCTGCTGGTGTCCACCGAGGACCTGAAACTGCTCGGCGTGCACATCTTCGGCACCAGTGCCACCGAGATGGTGCACATCGGGCAGGCGGTGATGGGGTGCGGGGGCACGGTGGACTACCTGGTGGACGCCGTGTTCAACTACCCCACGTTTTCCGAGGCCTACAAGGTGGCCGCGCTCGACGTGATGAACAAGGTGCGCGCGCTCAATCAGTTCCGCCGCTAGGCCAGATGGTGGCGACCCGCTGCGCCCGGCTCCGACATATGGTGGCGACCCGCTGCGGCCACGGCCGCGCTGGCGGTCGCCATAGCTAACAGGCGTCCTGCAGGTCGCCGGGGACGGGGTCGCCCGGCCCACCGACTTCGGCGCGGGCCAGCAGCTCCGCGGTCTGGGCGTCGAACGGCGCCGAATACGAGATGTCCGGCGCGCACCCGCCGCGCTCGAGACCGCCGATCAGCCCCGTGAGCGTGGTGCCGCTGACCCACGGAGCGCCGCTGGTGCCGTCCACCAGACCTTCGCACGCGAGCGCGGGGAACCCGCTGTCGCTGACCGAGGTGCTGCCCTGGCACCCGATGGGCTCGCCGCCCACGCCGACCGGATAACCCAGCACGGTGACGCGACTGCCCGGTGGGGGCGTCACGCCCAGCGTCAGCGCCAGACCCGCGCGGGACTCGACGCTGGCGCCGGTGTCGTTGCTGACTCGCGCGATCGCGTAGTCGGCATGCGGATCCTTGCTGGCGACCCAGCGCGGATCGAGGTAGACCGCGTCGGCCTTCCACATGTCGGTGGGAGCGGGCGCGGCGTCGCCGGCGAAACCGGGAACGAAGGTGATCAGCGACGCCCCGGCCAGACAATGCGCCGCGGTCATGATCAGGTCCCCGCCCTTGGAATGCACCACCGAACCGGTGCAAACGTGGAGCGGCCCACCGTCGATGAAGATCGCCCCGATCCGCCGGTCCGGCTCCACCGGACCCGCGACCGCCTTCTGCTCGGGCTGGCTGAGCCGCTGCACGGGGCCGCCGGTCCGCGGCGCCGACACCGGGGCGCCCGACACCTGCTCGACGGGCCGATGACACGACGTCAGCGACGTCGCCACCCCCACCACCGAGCAGAGCACCAGGATCGGTATGCGCATCGCCTTCATCATGCCCGACGCCGCGGCGGCGAGCCGACTTCCGCGCGACGCCGTGCGCCACGGGGTTTGCTGACGCCGCGGAGGGGACCCCCGATAGGGTCTCACCGGATTACGCCTGAGAATTATCGCGTTCCACGGTGCGAACGCCGGAACCGAGTTCGCTGTTCTATCCGGGTGCCGCCTGATTCAGGGGACACTTGGTAGGGCACCCTGAAGGGACCCCCGAGAGGAGGCGATCGAAGATGGATCACCATCGAGACCCAGGTGACCAGTACCAGCAGGGCCAGCCCGGCATGTACGAGCTGGAGCTGCCCGCGCCGCAGTTGTCGACGTCCGACGGCCGCGGCCCCGTACTGGTGCACGCCCTGGAGGGCTTTTCCGACGCCGGTCACGCCATCCGGCTGGCGGCCTCGCATCTCAAGGCCGTGCTGGACACCGAGCTGGTCGCGTCCTTCGCGATCGACGAATTGCTGGACTACCGCTCACGGCGGCCGCTGATGACCTTCAAGACCGATCACTTCACCAACTATGACGACCCGGAGCTGAGCCTCTACGCGTTGCGCGACACCGTCGGCACCCCGTTCCTGTTGCTGGCCGGCATGGAGCCCGATCTCAAGTGGGAGCGCTTCATCACCGCAGTCCGCCTGCTGGCCGAGCGGCTCAACGTGCGCCAGACCATCGGCCTGGGCACCGTCCCGATGGCCGTTCCGCACACGCGGCCGACCACGATGACCGCGCACTCCAACAACCCGGAGCTGATCGCCAATTTCCAGCCGTGGATCGCCGAGATCCAGGTCCCGGGCAGCGCGTCCAACCTGCTCGAGTACCGGATGGCCCAGCACGGCCATGAGGTGGTCGGCTTCACCGTGCACGTCCCCCACTACCTCACCCAGACCGATTACCCGGCCGCAGCTCAGGCGTTGCTCGAGCAGGTCGCCAAGACCGCGTCGCTGGAGCTGCCGCTGACCGCGTTGACCGAAGCCGCGGAGGTGATCCGGGCCAAGATCGACGAGCAGGTCGAGGCGAGCGCAGAGGTCGCTCAGGTGGTGGCGGCGCTGGAGCGCCAGTACGATGCCTTCATCGACGCTCAGGAGAACAGATCGTTACTGTCGCGCGACGAGGATCTGCCGAGCGGCGACGAGCTGGGCGCGGAGTTCGAGCGATTTCTCGCCCAGCAGGCGGAGAAGAAGTTCGACGACGACGATCAGGCCTGACCCTCTGCCGAACACCCAGCCACACCGCCCTTAGCCCGGCCCGACAGCAAGGTTGGCCCTATGACCGAGCGGAAGCGCAAGAACAGGCTCCGCCCGGTGCGCGAAGTGACCGCACCCACACTCGAGTTCCGCACCATCCACGGTTACCGGCGCGCCTACCGCATCGCGGGCTCCGGGCCGGCGATCCTGCTGATCCACGGCATCGGCGACAACTCCACCACGTGGAATGCCGTGCAGGCCAAGCTCGCCCAGCGCTTCACGGTCATCGCCCCGGACCTGCTGGGTCACGGCCGATCCGACAAGCCGCGCGCCGACTACTCGATCGCCGCATACGCCAACGGGATGCGGGACCTGCTCAGCGTGCTCGACATCGAACGGGCCACCATCGTCGGTCATTCCTTGGGCGGCGGTGTGGCCATGCAATTCGCCTACCAGTTCCCGCATTTGGTGGAGCGGCTGATCCTGGTGGGCGCCGGCGGCGTGACCAAGGACGTCAACTTCGTCCTGCGGTGGGCTTCGCTGCCGATGGGCAGCGAAGCCATCGCCCTGCTGCGATTGCCCCTGGTGCTGCCGGCGGTTCAGGTCGTGGGCCGGGTCCTGGGCGCCGCGCTGGGCAGCACCGGCCTGGGCCGTGACCTGCCCAACGTCCTGCGGATCCTCGACGATCTGCCGGAACCGACGGCGTCGGCGGCATTCAGCCGAACCCTGCGGGCGGTGGTGGACTGGCGCGGGCAGATCGTCACCATGCTCGACCGATGTTATTTGACCGAAGCCATCCCGGTGCAGATCGTCTGGGGCACCAAGGATGTGGTGGTCCCGGTCCGGCACGCGTGGATGGCCCATGCCGCGATGCCCGGTTCGCGGCTCGAGATCTTCGAGGGCTCCGGCCACTTTCCCTTTCACGACGACCCCGCCCGCTTCATCGAGGTCGTCGAGCGCTTCATGGATTCGACCGCGCCCGCCGAATACGATCAGGCCGCGCTGCGCGGGTTGCTGCGCACCGGTGGTGGCGAGCGGGCCGTGAGCGGCCCGGCGCCCACGCGCGTCGCCGTGCTGAACGCCATGGGGTCCGACGAACGCAGCGCCACCTGATTCCACCTTGATCGAGGCGGCGCGGTTCGGGGTCGTACAGTCGGGCCATGGGTATCGACGTCACGGTGTTGCGGGTGTTCACCGACGCGGACGGCAATTTCGGCAATCCGCTCGGCGTGGTGGATGCCGCTGAGGTCGGGGTCGCGGACCGGCAACGGGTGGCGACCCAATTGGGCTACAGCGAAACGGTTTTCGTCGACCGTCCGGCCGCGGGCTCCGCGACCGCGCACGCCACCATTTACACGCCCCGGACCGAGCTGCCGTTCGCCGGGCACCCGACGGTCGGCGCCTCGTGGTGGCTGCGGGAGAACGGTCGGCCGATCAACACGTTGCAGATACCGGCGGGAATCGTGCAGGTGGGCTACGACGAACACCACACCCGCATCAGCGCCCGCGCGGAATGGGCGCCCGAGTTCGCGTTGCACGAATTCGCTTCGGCCGACGATGTTCTCGCCGCCGACCCGACGGACTTCCCCGACGACACGGCGCACTACCTGTGGGCCTGGACCGACCGGGCCGCCGGGGCGCTGCGGGTGCGCATGTTCGCCGCCAACCTCGGTGTGGCCGAAGACGAGGCGACCGGTTCGGCCGCGATGCGCATCACCGACTACCTGAGCCAAAACCTGCGGATCACCCAGGGCAACGGCTCGGTCATCGAAACCACCTGGAGCGCCGAGGGCTGGGTCGCGGTGGCCGGGCGGGTGGTCAACGACGGTGTGCGACAGCTGGACTGACCGGGGCCGCCGGCGGTCGCACGCTCAGCGCTGCCGGTGCAACACCGCGGCCAGGTGGTCCTGCAGCGGCTGGCCGACCGCACCCATCTGCACCGTGTAGGACAGCTCATCGCCGTCGATGCGGAAGCAACGCCCCAGTCCCGTCACCTCTTTGGCCGTAGGCGTGAGGCCGACCGTCGTGGTGGACATCTGCATGTCGATGAGGTCGCCGGTGACCGAATAGGTGCCGACCTCGATCTCGGTGATGCCGCTCGGGTGGGCCAGCACCAGCTCGACGTGGCCCGGCTGCGGCACGCGAAGGTATCCCGTCTCGGCGTGTAGCGGCTTGCCGTCGGCCACCGCCTTGGTTTTCTGGGCGTAGGCCAAAAAGGGTTTGCCCACATGGGCGAACGTGACTTCTTCGAGGTAGTCGAACGGCGGGATCGTCGGGTACTTGCCCGCGCCCTGGCCGACCCACGTGCCGAGGAGCGGGGCCAGGGCCGCCAGGTCGGGATGCAACTCAGGGGGCATGCACCGAGCCTAGCGGGCCCCCCGGCGGGATCCGTCAGCCCGGCGTGGCCACTCCGCGGTGCTCGCGCAGCGCCTGGATCTCGCGCTCGAAGTCGTCGGCGGACTCGAAGGAGCGGTACACGGACGCGAACCGCAAGTACGCCACCTCGTCGAGATCGCGCAGCGGCCCGAGGATGGCCAGGCCGACCTCGTGGCTGGGGACCTCCGGGGAGGCCACGGCGCGCACGGTGTCTTCGACCTGCTGGGCCAGCAGATTCAGCGCGTCGTCGTCCACCTGGCGGCCCTGGCAGGCCCGGCGGACTCCGCTGATGACCTTTTCCCGGCTGAAGGGCTCGGTGACGCCGCTGCGCTTGACCACCGCCAGGACCGCGGTTTCCACGGTGGTGAAACGCTTTCCGCATTCGGGGCACGATCGGCGACGCCGGATGGCCTGCCCCTCGTCGGTTTCGCGCGAGTCGATCACCCGGGAATCCGGATGGCGGCAGAAGGGACAGTGCATGACCGCTCCTTCACCGTGCCGACAACCGGGTACCGCAGAACTTTGAGCGTACCCGTGCGCTGACCTGCACGGCTAACGGAGCCGCCCTCCCTGGGGCGGCGCCACGCGGGCCGCGCACCTCACGGGCCGGAACCGTTGGGACACAACGACCGTCAGCCGATCGGGGCGATCAGCGTTTGGCCGGCAACCAGCGTCGGCGAGTTCAGGTCGTTGAGCTCACGGATGCGATCGGCCACCGCGGCGGCCGGCGCGTCGGGGGCCACGCGGTGAGCGACATCCTGCAGTGACTCCCCCGCGTCGACCCGCACGACGGCGAGCCGGTTCGGGACGGGGGCGGCCGAATTCGTCGAGTCGCCGTTGAGCGCCTGCCCCACGTTCGCGACGAGGCCCAGCCACAGCGTGATCGCCCCGGCGGCGAGTGCCAGACCAACCGTCGTCGCCCAGGTGACGGCGCGCCTGCGGTGCGGAGCGACAGACATCGCGACCCCGGTGCCGTAGTAGCGCGTCGGGGCGCCCGCGGGCCGCGACGGCGCGGGGCGCCGCGAGCGGGCCAGGCCGTCCCTGCCGTACCGAACGCCCTGAACCGGTCCGTTGACCGGGCGCCGAAGACTGCTGGTGCGCGGCGCAAGCGTGTGGATGACTGTCATCTGCGTTCCTCCGGTCAACTAGCTCTCGCTCGTGTGTTCGACTCTAATCGCTTGTGTGTTCGAAACCCGAACATTTGAGCGAAGCGTGTCGCACGAGCAAAACGCTAGATCACACCACCGACAACTCCGTCGGCCTCTACCACTGTCACGAGGCACAAATACCCGGTCTCGGCAAGAGTTACACATTTGTGATTCGGCCGATGGCGGCGCTTTTCCGGCCCGGGACGCCCGGGCGACACGCCAGTCGAACACATGTTTGATTCTTGTCGGCGGTGCGGCTACATTCAGTGCCATGGGCGACAGCAACGACACTTCCCCGAACACCGGCCCGGCCGCGGCGGACGGCCGGCTGCACTCCGTGGACTCCGCGCTGACCGAGCGGCAGCGCACCATTTTGAATGTCATTCGCGCCTCGGTGACCAGCCGCGGCTATCCCCCGAGCATCCGGGAGATCGGCGACGCCGTCGGGCTGACGTCGACGTCCTCGGTGGCGCACCAGCTGCGCACGCTGGAACGCAAGGGGTATTTGCGCCGCGACCCCAACCGGCCCCGGGCGGTCGATGTCCGCGGCGCCGACGACGACGTGGCCGCGCCCGCCACCGAGGTGGCCGGGTCGGATGCGTTGCCGGAACCCACGTTCGTCCCGGTTCTCGGGCGGATCGCGGCCGGTGGACCCATCCTGGCCGAGGAAGCCGTCGAAGACGTGTTCCCGCTGCCGCGCGAGCTGGTCGGCGAGGGCACGCTGTTCCTGCTCAAAGTGGTGGGCGACTCGATGGTGGAGGCCGCGATCTGCGACGGCGACTGGGTGGTCGTGCGCCAGCAGAACGTCGCCGACAACGGCGACATCGTCGCGGCGATGCTGGACGGCGAGGCCACCGTCAAGACGTTCAAACGCGCCGGCGGTCAGGTGTGGCTGATGCCGCACAACCCGGCGTTCGACCCCATCCCGGGAAACGACGCGACCGTGCTGGGCAAGGTCGTCACGGTGATCCGCAAGGTCTAGCGGCCGGCGGCCCCGCTAGTCGGCCCGGGTGAAGCCGTTGGCCAGCGCGACCTCTTCGCTGGACAACCAGATCTCGGGCAGCGTGTCCTGGTACAGGTCGCTGCCGGGCGTGTAATACAGGCCGTACCGGGCGCTCGCCTTGATCGGGTAGCCGTCCGGCGCCTGGTACGGGTCGTCGAGTGGCAGGTGGATGGTCGGGCGCCCGTCCGGGCCCGCCAGCCCGTTCTCCGAGCCGTCCTCGGCGTCGTCCGCGGCGGCGTGCCGACCGCCGGATCGCTGCGCGGCGACGAAGGCCCCGGCCGCCCCTGCGCCGACCGCCCCGGCCTCGGCGGCCCCGGACACGTCGGGCTCCGCGGCGACATCGTCCTCGGGTTCGACTTCCGCCTCAGGGACCGCGACGTCGGGATACTCATCCTCGGGCGCGGCGGTTTCCAGGGCACCGGTGACGGCGTCGGCATCCGGCGGCGTGTGCGCAACGGCGACGTCGGGATACTCGTCGTCGGCGTACTCGTCCTCCGGATAGCCGGCGTCGGCGTAGTCGGCGTCGACGTAGGCGGCATCGTCGGCGGTCTCGGCCTCGGCGACCTCGGGAACGGCGTCGGTGTAGTCGGTGTAATCGGCCTCGGCATCGGGATAGTCGGCCTCCGCCAGCATCTCCTCCGAGACGACGGGAATGGAGTCGGTGTCGATCGCGTCGGGGTCTTCCTGCTCGACGCCGTAGTCGCTCTCCGACGGCGCCTGACGCTGCCAGCTGACCCGCGCGGTGGCCGCGGCATCGGTCGGCCGCTCGGGTTCGCGCGGCCCGCCCGGCGCGAAATGCTCGGTCGCGAGGTCGGGGTCCTCCGGGCCCCAGGGCGCGTCATACCCCTGGTCGGACGCATACCCGGCGGCACCGTCCGCGCCGGAGCGGCGCCGGCGCCATCCGAACAGCGCCCACGCCACCACCACCAGCAGCACCAGGACCGGAATGGCGGCCAGCCACCACCACGAATGCCAGCCGAACTTGTTGGCGTGTGACGGCATGGCCGAACTGCTCGGCTGGTTCTGGCCCGAGACCTGAAGGCCGCTCAACAACGGCGCCAGGTTGGCCGGGTCGGTGCTGAACGTGTTCTTCGCCCGGTTCCACGAGATCTTGCCGCCGGTGAACTGCTGCGAGATCACGTCACCGTCCACGGCCTGGTCGCCGACGGGCGCCCCCAGTTTGCCGGCCGGACCGCGCAGTTTGTCCCAGGCGGCCTTCATCGCCCCGCGCACGACGAACGCGCCGTGCTCGGCGGTCCGGAAGATCACCGGTTTGTCGGCGGCCGAGAAGGTGCAGATCCGGCTGGACGGGCCGATGCCGCCGTCGGTTTCGTTGGTGACCGGGAATCCGAGGCCGCTGCCGACGGGCCCGCCGAGCGACTCGTATTTGGCCAGGATGTCGGTCTCGAGCGCGTTCGCGCCGGTCGCCGGGGTGAAGAACACCTTGCCGCCGGCGAAGTTCTGGACGATGCCGTCACCGCCGATCGGGGTCTGCCCGCCCTGCTTGGCACCCAGCGGTCCGTTGGGTCCCCCGGCCGCCCGCCACGCCATGTTGATGGCCGCGGTGGGATCGATCGCCACCTGCAGGCCCTTCAACTGGTCGGCCAGCCCCGGCGGTTCGGTGGTGAACTGCTTGGTCTGCCGGTTCCACGAAACCTGGCCGCCGCTGAACTTCTGCGAGGACACCTCGCCGTTGTAGGTCTCGTCGCCGACCGGAACACCGAGCACCCCGCCCGAGCTGCCCAGCTTGTCCCAGGCGGAGTTGATGGCGCCGCGCACCACGTACGGGCCGTGCTCGGGTGTCCAGAAAATCACCGGCTTGTCGGTGGCCGAGAAGGTGATCACCCGGCTGTCGGGGCCCGCCAGGCCCGGAACTTCGCTGATGGCCGGGAAACCCAGATCGCTACCGGCCGGCCCGCCCAGCATCTCGTATTTCTCCAGGATGGGCCCGTAGGCGAATTTGGCCCCGGTGGCCGGGGTGAAGAACATTTTGCCGCCGTCGAAGTCCAGGGCGAACCCCTCCCCGGCGGGGTACACGTCACCCTTGCGGGGGCCGAGCGGGGACGTGTCGCCGCCGGCCTTCTCCCACGCGGCCATCATCGCCGCTTCGGCGTCACCTATCGGGCTCGCGGTGGCGACGGGCGCCAGCAATACGGCGGCTAGTGCTGTGGTCGTCAGGCTGACCAGCGCGCTTCCGATCAGCTTGCGCATGTGACCTCTATGCACCTTCACCAAGCCTTCCAGCCTCCGGATACGGCTCTATCTGCGGCTATGCCCTTACCTGCATAACCGGCGAAACGGGCCGTTCTTCCGCGGGGAATGGACCCGCTCACGATCCGCCTTATCGCCGGGCTCGCATAACTTTGCTCCAGCCAACAAGAAATGCGAAGTCAAATCACGAATTTTACAAAAAGGGATACCACACCGATGTCGAAATGATGCCGGGCCACGGCCGAATCGCGACCATCCATGCGTCGGCGCATATCGCGCCCAAAGCCGGCCGGGATTTCATCAATCGAGCGCGGCCACCGCGGCCCGCGGGGCGTTCGCCGACTGGACGACGATCCGTTAAACGAAAAGCTATACGCCGAGGCTGCGGCCGATGATTTCCTTCATGATTTCGGTCGTGCCGCCGTAGATGGTTTGTACCCTGGCGTCCAGATAGGCACGGGCGACCGGGTATTCGCGCATGTAACCATAGCCGCCGTGCAGCTGCAGACAGCGGTCGATCAGGTGCACCTGCTTTTCGGTGCAGTACCACTTGGCCATTGCGGCCTGCTCGGCGGTCAGCTTGTGGTCCAGGTGCAGGCGAACGAATTCGTCGACCATCATGCGCACCACGGTCGCCTCGGTCGCCAGCTCGGCGAGCACGAAGCGGCTGTTCTGGAAGCTGCCGATCGGCTTGCCAAAAGCCTTGCGCTCCTTGGTGTATTGCAGCGTCTGCTCCAGCACCTGCTCCATCGCCGCGGCGGCCATGATGGCGATCGAGATCCGCTCCTGGGGCAGGTTCTGCATGAGGTAGATGAACCCCATGCCCTCTTGGCCCAGCAGGTTCTCGGCCGGCACCTTCACGTCGGTGAACGACAGCTCGGCCGTGTCCTGCGCGTCGAGCCCGATCTTGTCCAGGTGCCGTCCGCGCTCGAAGCCTTCCATCCCACGCTCGACGGCGAGCAGGGAGAAGCCCTGGGCGCCCTTGTCCGGATCGGTCTGCGCGACGACGATGACCAGGTCGGAGTTGATCCCGTTGGTGATGAACGTCTTTGAACCGTTGAGCACGTAGTGGTCGCCCTGCTTGACCGCGCGGGTCTTGATGCCCTGCAGGTCGCTGCCGGTGCCCGGCTCGGTCATCGCGATCGCCGTAATCAGTTCTCCGGTGCAGAATTTCGGCAGCCAGCGCTGCTTTTGCTCCTCGGTCGCCAGCGCCAACAGGTACGGCGCCACGATGTCGTTGTGCAGGCCGAAACCGATGCCGCTGTAGCGACCGGCGGTGGTCTCCTCGGTGATGATCGTGTTGTACCGGAAATCCGGGTTACCCCCGCCGCCGTACTCCTCGGGCACCGCCATGCCCAGGAAGCCCTGCTTGCCGGCCTCGAGCCACACGCCGCGGTCGACGATCTTCGCCTTCTCCCACTCGTCGTGGTACGGCGCGACGTGGCGCTCGAGGAAGGCCCGGTAGGACTCGCGGAACAGGTCGTGCTCTGGCTCGAAAAGAGTGCGCTGGTATTTGATGGCGCTGCTCATGGAATAGACCTCCGGCGACGGTGATTTCTGCAGCCCAACATATACCAACCGGACGGTTGGTCGGCAGCTGGCGGGTCGGCGCCGGCGGTGCGCTGGGGAATCGGCCGCTACGGCCGACGGCTCAGCGGGCGGCGAACTCGCGCAGCCGGCCGGCCAAGGCGACCGGGACCCGGGCCTTGATCCGGGTGCCCTCGGCGTCGTGCTCCTCGTGCTGGACGCGCCCGTCGGCGTGCAGGCGGGCCACCAGGTCCCCGCGGTGATACGGGATCACCACGTCCACGGCCGTGTCGGCGGGCACGGCCAGCTCGGCGATGCGGCGGCGCAGGGCGTCGATGCCCTCGCCGGTGCGCGCGGAGACGAACACCGCGCCCGGCAGCGCGTGGCGGAGCTTGGCCAACGCCAAATCGCTTGCGGCGTCGACCTTGTTCACCACCAGCAGCTCGGGCGGGGGCGCGCCGTCATGGTCGGCGATGACGTCGGTGACCACCTGCCGGACCGCATTGATCTGCGCCAGCGGGTTGACGTCGGAGCCGTCGACGACGTGCACCAGCAGGTCGGCGTCGACGACCTCCTCCAGGGTGGAGCGGAAGGCCTCGACGAGCTGGGTGGGCAGGTGCCGGACGAACCCGACGGTGTCGGTGAGCACGAACGAACGTCCTTCGTCGAACTCGGCGCGCCGCGTGGTGGGCTCCAGGGTGGCGAACAACGCGTCCTGCACCAGCACCCCGGCGCCCGTCAGCGCGTTGAGCAGGCTGGACTTGCCGGCGTTGGTGTAGCCGACGATGGCGATCGACGGCACGTCGCTGTGCAACCGGCGGCTGCGCTGGGTGTCGCGGACCTGCTTCATGTCCTTGATCTCGCGGCGCAGCTTCGCCATCCGCTCGCGGATGCGGCGCCGGTCGGTCTCGATCTTGGTCTCACCGGGACCGCGCAGGCCCACGCCTCCCCCGCTGCCGCCGGCGCGGCCACCGGCCTGCCGCGACATCGACTCACCCCAACCGCGCAGCCGCGGCAGCATGTATTCCATCTGGGCCAGCGACACCTGCGCCTTGCCCTCCCGGCTCGTGGCGTGCTGGGCGAAGATGTCCAGGATCAGCGCGGTGCGGTCGATGACCTTGACCTTCACCGCCTTCTCCAGCGCGGTCAGCTGAGCCGGGGACAGCTCACCGTCGCAGATGACGGTGTCGGCGCCCGTCGCCAGCACCACCTCGCGCAGTTCGGCGGCCTTACCCGAGCCGATGTAGGTCGACGGGTCGGGCTTGTCGCGGCGCTGGATGAGCCCTTCGAGCACCTGGGAGCCGGCCGTTTCGGCGAGGGCGGCCAGCTCGGCCATGCTGGCCTGGCTGTCGGCGGCGGTGCCGTCGGTCCACACGCCCACCAGGACGACCCGCTCCAGCCGAAGCTGGCGGTATTCGACCTCGGTGACGTCGGCGAGCTCGGTGGACAGGCCGGCGACGCGGCGCAGCGCCGACCGATCCTCGAGGGCGAGTTCGCCCGTGCTGGGCTCCGTGACCGCGTGATCGCGAAATTCGGGATGTGTCATAGGCAATAAGAGATGATGCACGCAAAGTCGGTGGCGTGCATCTGATTTAACGCTACTGTGCGCGCCACCATTCCTCGCTGATTTCTCCGTGGGCCACCAGTACCGACGGCCCCCGCAGGTAGCTGGTGGCGTCGGTGATGGTGACGACGACCTCGCCGCCCGGCACCCGGACGGTCAGCGTGCCGGTGTCCGCCCCGGTGCCGGCCAGCGCGGCGACCGCGGCCGCGACCGTTCCGGTGCCACACGAGCGTGTTTCGCCGACCCCCCGCTCGTGGACGCGCATGTGCACCGCCCCGGCGTCCGGTGCGGTGAGGATCTCGACGTTCACCCCGTCCGGGAATTGGGCGGGGTCGAAACTGACCGGCGCGGCCACGTCCAGCGCGGCCAGCGCGTCGACGGTCAGGTCGGGGTCGACGCAGGCCAAGTGGGGATTGCCCACATCGATCGCCACGCCGGAAAACCGCCGCCCGCCCAGGACGGCGTCGCCCGGGCCGAGCGTGTTGGCCTTGCCCATGTCGACGCTGATGTCGGCGGTGGTCCCGTCGACGCGATGCACGGTGACCGGCCGGGGGCCGGCCAGCGACCCGACGACGAAATCGTCGCGGTCCTCCAGCCCGCTCGCGCGCAGGTAGTGGGCGAAGACCCGCACGCCGTTGCCGCACATTTGGGCGATGGACCCGTCGGCGTTGCGGTAGTCCATGTACCAGTCGTCGGCGGCCACGCCGTCGGGCAACCGGTCCAGCACGCCGGCCGCGGCGGCGGCGCCGGCCGTGGTGACCCTCAGCACCCCGTCGGCGCCCAGCCCGCGTCGCCGGTCGCAGAGGGCGGCCACCCGGGGCCCGGTCAGGCTCAGCTCGGCCGCCGGGTCGGGCAGCACCACGAAGTCGTTCTGGGTGCCGTGGCCCTTTGCGAATTTCACCAGTTCAGGATACGTGCCGCCACGCGCGTACCGCGCCGTCGACGAGCCCGGCGCGATCGTCGGCGTTGAGCCACTGCACCCGGTGGTCGCGCCGGAACCACGAGCGCTGCCGTCGCACGTAGCGGCGGGTGCCCACGAACGTCTGCTCCCTGGCCTCGCGGAGTCGATCCGGGCCGCCACCGTCGTCGAGCGCCGCGATCACCTGCGCGTAGCCCAGGGCTCGCGAGGCGGTGACCCCGTCGCGCAGGCCGTGCTCGAGCAGGGCGGTGACCTCCCCGACCAGGCCCTGGTCGAACATGGCGTCGGTCCGCTTGGCCAGCCGGTCATCGAGAATCGTTGTGTCACAGTCCAATCCGATGATGGCGGTGTCCCATCGCGGGGCGCCGATCCTGGGCGCGGAGGCGGCGAACGGCCGGCCGGTCAGTTCCACCACTTCCAGGGCCCGCACCGTGCGGCGCGCGTCGGTGGGCAGGATCGATGCGGCCGCGGCGGGGTCGCGACGGGCCAGCTCCGCGTGCAGCTCCCCCACCCCGACCTCGCCCAGCCGCCGCTCCCAGCGTGCGCGCACGGCGGGATCGGTGGCGGGAAACGACCAGTCGTCGAGGAGTGACTGGATGTAGAGCATGGAGCCGCCCACGATGATGGGCACCGCGCCGGCGGCCGCGATCGCCTCGATGTCCGCGGCGGCGGCTTGCTGATAGCGGGCGACGGTCGCGGTCTCGGTGACGTCGAGGACGTCGAGCTGGTGATGCGGAATGCCGCGGCGCGCGTCGACGGGCAGCTTGGCGGTGCCGATGTCCATGCCCCGATACAGCTGCATCGCATCGGCGTTCACGATCTGTGCGCCCAGCCGCTCCGCGATGTCGAGGGCCAGCTGCGACTTGCCCGTTCCGGTGGGACCGATGATGGCCAGTGGTCGCACGGCCACCGTCACAGCTGCCAGGCGCCGGCGAAGTATCCCACCCCGTAGGGCGCCCCCCGGTACAGCTCCTTGGCGGATCGGGGCCCCGGCTCGGCCAGGCCGGCCAGCACCTGAAAGGCGACCCGCCCCAGGATCTGGGGCGGCAGGCGGGTCAGCGCCGCCACGTCGCCGTCGGCGAGCGCGTCGTTGAGGGCCTCTTGCGCGGGCGCGTTGTCCGGGTGGTGTCCGCCGGGGGCGGACGGGGTCAAGGTGTTGGCGCCGTCGGCGACGACCAGCACCCCGATCGGCTCGGGCAGCCGGTCGATCTCGGTTCGCAGTTCGCGGCCCCGGCGAAGCGCCGCGGTGGCGCCGTGGTCGCCGCGGTAGACGCGGACCCGCGCGCTGGCCTGCGGCTGCGCCCGGCCGCGCACCCAGCCGCCCAGCAGCGCGCACACCGGGAGTGCAAGTGGCTCGGGCTCGTCGCCGTCCTGCGGTGACAACCGGACACGCACGTCAACTCCGAAACCCGCGAACGTGCCCGCGGCGTCGGGACCGAATTCCTCGTCGGCGGGGCCGGTCCCGATGATCACCCAGCGTTTGGGCAGCAACGCGGCCGCCGCGAGCGTCGCCGCGACCAGATCGGCCACCTCGGCGGCGGCCGCCCCGGCAAGCTCGGGAACAAGCACCGGCGCCGACGGGACGATGGCAATGGCGCTCAGCACGCCACCAAACTAACGTGATCGGGCCGCCACCAGCGAACCAGTCAGCAGCGTGGGCCGTCGGCGACCACCAGGCACTCGCCGTAGGGACCGAGGCTCTCTTCGGCGGATGCGTCCCGGGCCCGCTTTCTTCGCGGTGCGCCCCCACCGGATTCGGTCCGGTCGACGGCGGCGGCCTCGCCGCGCGCCAGCGCGATGGTCGCGACGATCACCACCGACACCGCGGCGACCAGCACGAACGACTCGGCCCCGCTGGCGTTGACCGTCTCGCCCAGCACCAGCACTCCGAGCAGCCCCGCGACCACCGGCTTGGCGACCGTCATCGTCGGCAGCGACGCGGTCAGCGTGCCGGCGCGGAATGCCGATTGCTGGAAGATCATCCCGGCCAGCGCCACCAGCAGCCAGGGCACGAACTCCGGCGAGGTCAGCACGCGCGCGACGCCGTGCTCGGACATCTCGACGATGCCCTTGGTCAACACCGCGAACAGCGCCAGCGAGGACCCCGCCACCACCGCGAGCAGCACCGCCGCGAACGGGCTGCCGGACCAGATTCGTGCGGCCACCACGCAGCCCACCAGCAGCGGCGCCATGACCAGGGCCACGATGATCCAGGTCTGCAGCGGCGCGCGCTGGTGGCCGGACTCCGGGTCGCCGACGATGATGACCACCGCCAGCCCGGCCGCCAGGACCAGCGCCCAGATCCATTCCCGCGGCTTGACCCGATGATGGGCGAGCCGCGCGTAGATCGGGAGCGCGAACAGCAGCGCGGTCACCTGCAGGGCGGTCACCATGACCACCGAGCCCCACGCCAGGGCGGCGGCCTGCAGGCTGTAATTGGTGACCGCGGCCATGCCGCCGAGCCACCATCGCGCGTCGCGCAGCGACATGCGGAACAGTTCGAGGTGCCCGACCTGCTTGTCGGTGATCTCGTGCGCGGAGCGCTGACGGATCACGTCGCCGATCGCCGATGCCAGCGCCGCGCACAAGGCAATCAACGCTGCGACATCAACTTTCGACATATCCCCGACCCCCAGAGCTCACGACCGTCCGACCCAGCTTTCCCCGGGGCGCAAGCAAATACACGCACATTTCGCGTTCAGTTCAGATACAAATCTATGACGTTTCACACGTCCGGCCGCGCCGCGGGCGATCCTTCGATTATTACTTCAGCAATCTATGTGACCGCTTGGATAACTCTAAGAGAACATCACAGGTAGCGCGAGCCGAGGCGGCCGCCCCGGTTCCCCGCCCCGAATACCAAGGTGGCGGCGTGTGGTCGCGCAAGCTGCTTGAATACTGTTAGGCGCCTGCTGGGAAAACCCGGGTGGGACGTCCGCAGATGCAAGAACGGTGCCGCTACGCGCGGCAGGCGCGCGGTACGCCAACCGCGCGGAAGGTTTGCGAAAGGGTAGTGACGAGCGCATGACGGCTGACCAGCCTCGCGACGAATCGGCCCGGCCGGTGCCGCGTCCGGGGCCGCGTCCCGGTCCGCGGCCCGCGGGCTCGGGGTCGCGGCCGGCCGCTCACCCGGTCGTGGTGCCGCCCCCACCCAGCGATCCGCACCAGTTCGGGCGCGTGGACGACGACGGCACGGTGTGGCTGATCAGCGCCGCCGGCGAGCGGATCGTGGGCTCCTGGCAGGCCGGTGACCGCGAAGCGGCGTTCGCCCACTTCGGCCGGCGATTCGACGACCTCGCCACCGAGGTCACGCTGATGGAGGAGCGGCTGGCCTCGGGCACCGGGGACGCGCGCAAGATCAAGGCGCACGCGTCCGAGCTGGCCGAGACGCTGCCGACGGCCGCCGTGCTGGGCGATATCGACGCTTTGGCCACCCGGCTGGCCAGCATCGCCGAACACGCCGAGGCGACCGTCGCCGCGGACCGCTCCCGGCGCGAGGAACATCGGGCCGCCCAGACCGCCCGCAAGGAGGCGCTGGCCGCCGAGGCCGAGGAGTTGGCCGCCACCTCGACGCAATGGAAGGCCGCCGGCGACCGGCTGCGCGCGATCCTCGACGAGTGGAAGACCATCACCGGCCTGGACCGCAAGGTGGACGACGCGTTGTGGAAGCGCTATTCCGCGGCCCGCGAGGCCTTCAACCGGCGGCGGGGAGCGCATTTCGCCGAGTTGGATCGGGAACGCTCGGGAATCCGCCAGGCCAAGGAACGGCTGTGCGAGCGGGCCGAGGAACTCTCCGATTCGACCGACTGGACCGCCACCAGCGCGGAGTTTCGCAAGTTGCTCACCGAATGGAAGGCGGCCGGGCGGGCGACCCGGGAGGTCGACGACGCGCTGTGGCGGCGCTTCAAGGCCGCCCAGGACGTGTTCTTCACCGCCCGCAACGCGGCGACCGCGGAAAAGGACGCGGAGTTCCGCGCCAACGCGACGGCCAAAGAGGCGCTGCTGGCGGAGGCCGAAAAGCTGGACACCAGCAATCACGACGCCGCTCGGGCGGCGCTGCGCTCGATCGTCGAGAAGTGGGACGCGATCGGCAAGGTCCCGCGGGAGCGCACCGCCGAGCTGGAGCGCCGGCTGCGCGCGGTCGAGAAGAAGGTGCGCGACGCCGGCGAGGCGGATTGGTCGGATCCCCAGGCGCAGGCCCGGGCCGAGCAATTCCAGGCGCGCGCCGAGCAATACGAACAGCAGGCCCAGAAGGCCGCGGCGGCGGGCCGGGCCAAAGAGGCCGAAGAGGCCAACGCCAACGCCGAACAGTGGCGGCAGTGGGCGCAGGCGGCCGTGGAGGCCCTGAGCCGCAAGTCCTAGCTGCCGCCGCCCGATCCGGTACCGCTTCCGGGATCGTCACGCGGGCGGTCCAGGTCGTCCAGCAGCGAGGTCGACTGCTGCTGGGAGGCGGCGCGGCGGCGCTGCTCCTCGGCGGCGAGCTGCACGATGGTCCGCTGCCACACCACGCGCGCCCAGTGATAGATGAGCAGCAGCACGGTGATCCAGGCGACGATCAGGCCCCACCCCGGCCCCGGGTGCCCCGCGGCCACGGTCTGACGCGACCAGATCGCCAGCATGCCCGCCGCGCCCGCGATCGCCGAGCCGGCGAGCGCAACCCAGGCCAGCGCCCAGCGCCGGGTCACCAGCGCCAGCATCGAAAAGCCCACGCCGAAGACCAGCGCCAGCCAGGCGAACACCCGCGACGGCAGCGCGACCGCGGCCGCGCCGGCGCCGTGGCTCCCGAACAGCACGTCCCAGCCGCGCACATCGCCGGTGTGCGGCAGGATGAACGATCCGAGCAGCACGAACACCAGGATCGACACGAAGAAGCCCCGTGGGCCGGGGTCGATCCCGCGCGCCACCCGGCGTTCGGCGGCCTCGATCTCGGTGCGCAGGGCGCCAAGTTGTGTGTCGTCTTTTTTCATCGTGCACATCCCAGGGGTTGGGCCGGGCCGGCGGGCGGACCGACGGCGGGCATGCCCAGGCCGATGCCGCGCGGGCGCCGCCCTGCGGCGTGCGCGTCACCCGCCCGGGTGCGGCGGTGGGTCAGGATGCCCGCGTCGGCGATGAGGTGGTGGGGTGCGGCCCCGGTGACCACCGTGGTGATGACGTCGCCGGGGCGCGGCCGGGTGTCGGCGGACCCGCGGGCCGCGTCGCCGACGGCGAAGTGAACCAGCCGGCCGTCGCGCGCCCGCCCGCTCATCCGGGCGGTGGCGGTGTCCTTGCGCCCCTCGCCGGTGGCGACGAGCAGTTCGACGGTTTGGCCGACCAGGGCCTGGTTGCCCTGCAGCGAGATCTCCTCCTGCAGCGCGACCAGCCGCTCATAGCGTTCCTGCACAACGGCTTTCGGTAGCTGACCGTCGAGGTCGGCGGCGGGGGTGCCGGGCCGCTTGGAGTACTGGAAGGTGAAGGCGGCCGAGAATCGGGCCCGGCGCACGACGTCCAGCGTGGCGGCGAAATCCTCCTCGGTCTCACCCGGGAACCCGACGATCAGGTCGGTGGTGATGGCGGCGTGCGGCATCGCCGCCCGGACGCGGTCGATGATGCCGAGGTAGCGCTCGGCGCGATACGAGCGCCGCATCGCGCGCAGCACCCGGTCGGACCCGGATTGCAGCGGCATGTGCAGGGCGGGGCACACGTTCGGCGTCTGCGCCATGGCCTCGATGACGTCGTCGGTGAATTCGGCCGGGTGCGGCGAGGTGAACCGCACCCGCTCCAGCCCGTCGATGTCGCCGCAGGCGCGCAGCAGGCGGGCGAAGGCGCCGCGGTCGCGCGGCAGCGCGGGATCGGCGAAGGACACCCCGTAGGCGTTGACGTTCTGGCCCAGCAGCGTGACCTCGAGCACGCCGTCGTCCACCAGCGAGGCGACCTCGGCCAGGATGTCGTCGGGGCTGCGGTCGACTTCCTTGCCTCGCAGCGACGGCACGATGCAGAACGTGCAGCTGTTGTTGCACCCGACCGAGATGGAAACCCAAGCGGCGTAAGCGGATTCGCGGGCGCTGGGCAGCGACGACGGGAACTCCTGGAGCGCCTCGGCGATCTCGACCTGGGCGACCTTGTTGTGCCGGGCCCGCTCGAGCAGCGTGGGCAGCGACCCGATGTTGTGGGTGCCGAAGACGACGTCGACCCACGGCGCCTTGCGCAGCAACGCGTCCCGGTCCTTTTGCGCCAGGCAGCCCCCGACCGCGATCTGCATCTCGGGATCGTCGCGCTTGCGCGGGGCCAGGTGGCTGAGGTTGCCGTAGAGCTTGTTGTCGGCGTTCTCGCGGACCGCGCAGGTGTTGAACACCACCACGTCGGCGTCGGCGTCCTCGGCCGCCCGCTGGTATCCGGCCGCCTCCAGCAGGCCCGCCAGCCGCTCGGAATCGTGGACGTTCATCTGGCAGCCGTAGGTGCGGACCTGGTAGGTGCGCGCCGGTGCGGCGCCCCGCGCCACCGCCTCTCGCACCGTCGAAGTCACGGGGCCATGGTACGGCGGGCGGTCGGCGCGGGTGAAACCGCACGTCACCGCCTAGACGCGGCGGCGCTCCCGCTCGGCGGCCAGCTCGGCGAACACCACCTCGCACGCCAGGTTCTGGCTGTAGCCGCGGCGCGCCAGCATCCCCACCAGCCGCCGCGTCACCCGCGCGTCGTCGTCGCTGAGCGTCTCGCGGCGCAGCTTGGACCGGACCAGCTGTTCGGCCCGGTCCCGCTCGGCGCCGGCGTCGATGCCGGCCAGCACGGTGGTGATCACCTCGTTGTCGACGCCCTTGGTGTGCAACTCGGCGGCCAAGGCGCGCTTGCTCTTTCCGGCGTGAGCGCGGCGGGACCGCACCCACTGCTGGGCGAAGTCGGTGTCATCGATCAGGCCGACGGAGGCCAACCGGTCGAGCACCCGCTCGCTGACGTCGTCGGGGTAGCCCCGCTTGGCCAGCCGGCCGCGCAGCTCGGCCCGGGTGCGCGCTCTCGCGGTGAGCAGGCGCAGGCACAGCGCCCGCGCCTGCTCCTCGCGGGAGGGATCAGAAATCGACGGGGGCGGGCAGGACGCTGTCATCGGACAAGTCATCGGTCACGACCGCGCCAATGCCGAGCTTTTCCTTGATCTTCTTCTCGATCTCGTTGGCCACTTCGTCGTTCTCCATCAAGAAGGTGCGGGCGTTCTCCTTGCCCTGGCCGAGCTGCTCGCCCTCATAGGTGAACCAGGAACCGGACTTGCGGATGAAGCCCTGATCCACCCCCATGTCGATCAGCGAGCCTTCCCGGCTGATGCCCCGGCCGTAGAGGATGTCGAACTCGGCCTGCTTGAACGGCGGCGACACCTTGTTCTTGACGATCTTGACCCGGGTGCGGTTACCCACCGCGTTGGTGCCGTCCTTGAGGGTCTCGATCCGGCGAACGTCCATGCGCACCGAGGCGTAGAACTTCAGCGCCTTTCCACCCGTGGTGGTCTCGGGGCTGCCGAACATCACGCCGATCTTCTCGCGCAGCTGGTTGATGAAGATCGCGGTGGTGCCCGAATTGTTCAGCGCGCCAGTCATTTTCCGCAGCGCCTGGCTCATCAGCCGGGCCTGCAGGCCGACGTGGCTGTCCCCCATCTCGCCCTCGAGCTCCGCGCGCGGCACCAGCGCCGCCACCGAGTCGATGACCAGGATGTCCAGGGCGCCGGAGCGGATCAGCATGTCGGCGATCTCGAGGGCCTGCTCCCCCGTGTCGGGCTGGCTGACCAGCAGGGAATCGGTGTCCACGCCGAGCTTCTTGGCGTACTCCGGGTCCAGGGCGTGCTCGGCGTCGATGAAGGCCGCGACGCCGCCGGCGGCCTGGGCGTTGGCCACGGCGTGCAGGGCGACGGTGGTCTTACCCGAGGATTCCGGGCCGTAGATCTCCACGACCCGGCCGCGGGGCAGGCCGCCGATGCCCAGGGCCACGTCCAGTGCGATGGATCCGGTCGGGATGACCGAGATCGGCTGGCGCATCTCGTCGCCGAGACGCATTACCGAGCCTTTGCCGTAGCTCTTTTCGATCTGGGCCATCGCCAGTTCGAGAGCCTTCTCGCGATCGGGGGCTTGCGCCATGGTGTCTCTCCTATAGTCGGTGTTCGTCTGACCGGTATCGGTCGGTTGGCGGTGACACTAGAGAAGCCCACCGACAAGTTGACTGGCCGAACGCTCCCCACACTAGCCGAACAGGTGTTCGATTCAAGTCTGACACGCCGTTCATCGCCATCGCGTGTGGCAACATCGGCCACCGAAAGGCGTCGACGGGGCTTCGCGGCGGATTTCCTCAAGAGGCGGGCGCGACGCGATGGACATCTCCACCGAGCTGGCCGAAACGGCTTCCTATGGAGGCTTTTTCGCCCTGACCGTCGGCGGCGACGCGGCGGGATGGCATCCGGTCACCCAGTCCTACACCGACGGCTGCGCCGACCTGATCGACGCCACCGCCCGGCGCTACCGCACGACCGACCTGCGGATCGGCGCCTCGCTGGTTCACCTCGGCCACGCCACCCGGCTGTGGTCGCCGGTGCTCGCGTGCGCGATCGGCCACGGCGTCCTCCCCCGGCTCGACGACCTGCAACGCGCCGACGACGGCGCGCAGCTACGACTGCCCCGACCCGTTGGGATGCCCGCCGATTCACCGGACGCGCTGTATCGCGCCGTGGTGAGCGAGCACATGCGCCCGCTCGCCGCCGGCCTGCGGGTCAAGCTGGCGCCGGCGCTGCTCGCGGGCAACATCGCCTCCGCGCTGGTGGGCGCCGCGCGGGCGCTGCTGACGGCGCGGCCCGACCTGCGCCGCGCGATCACCGAGACCACCCGGTCCCTGCTGGACACCGGCGTGCTGGCCGGATCCGGCGTGATCACCGGCCCGCGGCTGGGCTTCCGGCGCCGCAGCTGCTGCCTGTTCTATCGCCTGCCCGACGGCTCGTTGTGCGGCGACTGCGTGCTGCACCGGACGCCGCGGTAGGGCCGGGCGCCGTTTGGTGCCGCCGCGCCGGGGTATGTGGCCCACCATGGCCCCGACCTCAGCACCGTCCCTGCGCGCCCTCGCGCTGGTCTGCTCGTTGAAGAAGAGCCCCGCGCCGTCCAGCAGCGACCTGCTCGCCGACCAGTTGCTCGATCAGCTGCGCGGCGCGGGCGTCCAGGGCGAGAAGGTGCGATGCGTGGACCTGGCGCTGCTGCCGGGTGTCGAGGCCGATATGGGCCCGGGCGACGAGTGGCCGGCGGTGCTGACCAAGATCAAGGCGGCCGACATCGTCATCGTGTCGACGCCCACCTGGGTCGGGCACATGTCCAGCGTCGCGCAGCGCGTCCTGGAGCGCCTGGATGCCGAGCTGTCCGACACCGACGACGCGGGACGGCCGGCAATGGTGGGCAAGGTGGCCCTGGCCGCGGTCGTCGGCAACGAGGACGGCGCGCACAAGATCGTGGCCGACCTCTTTCAGGCGCTCAACGACATCGGGTTCTCGATCGCCGCGCAGGGCTGCACCTACTGGAACGGCGAGGCGATGCAGGGCACGGACTACACCGACCTCGACGACGTCCCGGACGCGGTCGCGTTCGCCACCGCCAACGCGACCCGCAATGCCGTGCACCTGGCCACGGTGCTGCGGCAAAACCCTTATCCGGCATACGAATAACGCGCGCGAGTCACCACTGCTCGTGGGGCACGTCGAAGTCGACGCACAACGCCCGCCAGACGTCGCGGGGCTCGATGCCCTCCTCGATGGCCTGGGCGGCCGTCCGGCCGTCGAAACCGGTCAGCACGTGATCGACCAAAACCGATGACCCGTAGGTGGAACCGAAGCGCAGCACCACCCGCTCGTGAAACTCCGTTAGCCGCACGCCAGTGAACATACCCAGCGGGCATGGATCGGACACCGGGGCGCGACGCCGGTCATCGCCAGCTGGCCGGCAGGTCGATGATGTGATTCGGGCAGTCCTCCTGGACCGCGAGGGACATGGTGTCGCGGGCGTGTTGCGCCGACATCGTGGCGCGCAGTCGCATGAAGGCGTATTCGGCCGGCGCGAGTCCCTGCTCGGCGGCGGCGGGATCGTCCATCAATTGACAGGCCTGCTGCTCCTCGGGGCTGTCGGCGCGCGCGACGCCCGCCCCGAACACC
Organism: Mycobacterium paraintracellulare; assembly: GCF_000276825.1. NCBI lineage: Bacteria > Bacillati > Actinomycetota > Actinomycetes > Mycobacteriales > Mycobacteriaceae > Mycobacterium > Mycobacterium paraintracellulare. The sequence goes on from NC_016948.1 coordinate 3,817,074, forward strand.
GGCCCCGCCAGCAGGGCGCCGGCCGTGACCGCCGTGATCATCCTCATTGCGTGCCTCCCGCCGAAGCATAAGGCGGTGCGGGGCGGGTCATCCGGCCACCGCCAGCGCGTCGTGGCACACCGCGACCGGGTCGGCGACGTCGGCGATGCTAGCGGCGGCCCGCCGCGCCGCGGCCCGGTAGCCCGGCGCTGCCAGCACGTCGTTGACCGCGGCCACCAGCGCGTCGGCGCTCAGCGGACGAACCAGCCGCGCGCTGCCCTGGCGGACGATCCGGTTGGCGATCTCCCATTGGTCGCCGCCGCCGGGCACCGCGACCAGCGGCACCCCCGCCAGCAGCGTCTTGGCCACCATGCCGTGCCCGCCGCCGCAGATCACCACGTCGGCGTGCGTCAGCAACTCGGCCTGGCTGCCCAGCCCGGCCACCGCCCACGGCGGCACCGTCAGCTCCGCCCCGCCCAGCCGCGAGACCACCACCCGCGCCCCCGGCGGCAGGGTGTCCCCCGGTATCAGGCAGGCCAGCGCCACCTCGGCCAGGCCTTCGGTGCCGGTCGACGCGGTCGACGGCGCGACCACGACCACGGGCCCGGACCCCGCGGGGATGTCCAGCGCCCGGTCGGTCGGCTCGAAGTGCAGCGGGCCCACCAGCACCGCCTCCGGCGGCCAGTCCGGGCGGGGCACCTCGCACGCGGGCAGCGTGGCGATCAGCCGTCGCAGCGGTCCGGGGTCGGCGGCCGGCAAGCCGATCTCGGTGCGCACCGCCGCGCGCTGCCGCAGGCCCGCCCGCCAGGAGCGCGCGGTGAGCGCGCGCATCGCGGCGTCGCGCAACCGGCCCCGGATGCCGGTCCCCGGCGCGAGCCCGCTGCCGATCGGGGGCAGGCCCTTCGACGGCAGGTACAGCGGATGCGGATTGAGCTCGATCCACGGGATCCCCAACAGCTCGGCGGCCATCCCGCCGCCCGCGGTGATGACGTCGGAGACCACCAGGTCGGGCGCCAGGTCGCGCAGCGCGGGCACGTTGAGGACGGCCATCCGCGCGGCGCGCCGGTGGATCCTGGCCCCGGCGTCGACGTCGTCGTCGGTGGCCACCAGCCCGTCCAGCGCGACGGTGTCGATGCCGGCGCCGCGGGCGGTGTCGATCCATTCGGCGCCGGTGAACAGCGTGGGCTCGTCGCCCGCCTCGGCGAAGCGCCGGCACAGCGCGATCGCCGGGAACGAATGCCCGGGATCGGGCCCGGCGACCACGGCGACACGCATCGGGTTCACCCTGCCACAGCGCACGGCCGCCACGCTCGCCTACGCTGGCAAGATGACCGAGCTGACTGGGACAACCGTGGCGAACACCCGCACGGTCGAGGGATTCCTGAACGCGCTGCAGGACGCCGATTACGAGGCCGCCGACGCCGCTTTGGCCGACGACCTCGTCTACGAAAACGTCGGCCTGCCCACCATCCATGGCCGCGCCAGGGCCATGAAGCTGTTTCGCCAGATGGAGGGCCGCGCGGCCTTCGAGGTGAAGATCCACCGCATCGCGGCCGACGGCGGCGCGGTGCTCACCGAACGCACCGACGCGCTGATCTTCGGCCCCCTGCGGCTGCAGTTCTGGGTGTGCGGCGTGTTCGAGGTGCACAACGGGCGAATCACGCTGTGGCGGGACTACTTTGACTTCTTCGACATGCTCAAGGCCACCGCGCGCGGCCTGGCGGCGCTGGTGGTGCCGTCGCTGAAAGCGGCGTTCTGAGCGGGGGCACGATGATAAACCGGGACGCCGCCCGCACGCGGCCGAATTTCTGGCAGTTCGTCCGCTATTGCTGCGGTGGCCGGCTACCGGACTCGATGCGCGACTGGGTGCGCAACGACCTGGCCGGCAAGGGCGCGAGCGCGCGGATGATGCGCCGCGTGGCGGTGCCGGCTGTGGTGGTGCTGGCGCCGTTCTGGTTGATCCCGACGACGCTCGACGTGCATCTGAGCATGACGCTGCCGATTCTCATTCCGTTCGTGTACTTTTCGCACGCGCTGAACAAGGTGTGGCGGCGCCACATGCTGGCCGTGCACGATCTGGATCCCGAGTTGGTCGACGAGCTGGCCCGCAAGCGCGACGCCCGCATGCACCAGTCGTACATCGAGCGCTACGGCCCGCGCCCGGAAGATTAGCCGGCGCCGCGCAGTCCGCCGAGTTCATCGAACGCCTGCGCCCAACCGAGCAGGCGGTCGGTCGCCCCGGCCAGCTCCGCGCGGTAGCGCTGCGACTCGGTGAGCCCGTCACCGTTGGCAGAGGACACCAATTGCGCTGCGGCGGTGACCATTTCGTTGTATTGGCGAACGCCGGCGCTCAGTTGCGCGGTGAACGCGTTGATGGTGGGCACCAGATACGACCGCGACTGTTCGCTGGCCTGCGCCGCCCGCTCCATCGACACCACCTGCGCGGCCGTGGACGCCATGGCCGCCGAGGTCTTGGTGGCGGCCGCGGTCAGGTCGCGGATCTCGGCCGTCGGCAACATCGCGCCCCGCTCCAGCACGGCCACCAGCGAGAAGAATCCGCGCTCAGAGGCCCCCAGCGCGTACATGGCGGGGCGCGCCGCCGAACCCGGCGGCGGCAGCCGGCGCGCGGTCGTGGTCCGCGGTACCGGCAGCGGCTCGGACCGCAGCCAGCGGTAGCGCAGCAGCAGCAAGGTGGCCGGAATGGCCATGACGACCGCGACCCCGCCGGTGATCTCCAGCAGCAACGCGAACCATCCCCAGGCCGCGAGCAAGATGGTCACCACCGCCCAGAACGCGCACCCGGCGGCGAAGATCAGGCCCCACCGCAGCGCGCGGCGGCGACGGCGCAGCTGGCGTGCGCGCGGATCCGCGGCCGCGCTGATCTTGCGGGCCACCCGGTCGGAAACGTCGGCGGCGGTGGCCAATCCGCGGTGCAGCAGCGCGCGCCACAGGCGGGGCCGCGGCGCGTTCACCGCCATGAGACCGGACTACTGGCCAAGTGGCTTCTCGCTGACAGCACCGCCGGCGCTCTCCGCCGGCGCCGGAGTGGCGGGCGTGGTCCCCGCCGCGGGCGTCCCCCCGGTCGGCAGCGCCTCGCCGCGCATGGAGGCACGGATCTGCTCGAGGCGGGAATGGCCGGCCATCTGCACGCCGGCCTGCTCGACCTCGAGCATCCGGCCCTGCACCGAGCCCTGCGCCAGCTCGGCGGCCCCGATCGCGTTGGCGTAGCGGCGCTCGATCTTGTCGCGCACCTCGTCGAGGCTGGGGACGTTGCCCGGGGCGGCCAGGTCGCTCATCGACTGCAGCGAGGCGCTGACCTGTTCCTGCATCTTGGCCTGCTCGAGCTGGCTGAGCAGCTTGGTGCGCTCGGCGATCTTCTGCTGCAGCACCATGGCGTTCTGTTCGACCGCCTTCTTGGCCTGTCCGGCCGCGTTCAGCGCCTGATCGTGCAGCGTTTTGAGGTCTTCGACGCTTTGCTCGGCGGTGACCAGCTGGGCGGCGAACGCCTCCGCGGCGTTGTTGTATTCGGTGGCCTTGGCGGCGTCCCCGGCGGCGGTGGCCTGGTCGGCCAGCGTCAGGGCCTGACGCACGTTGACCTGAAGTTTTTCCACGTCCGCCAGCTGACGGTTGAGCCGCATCTCGAGTTGCCGCTGGTTGCCGATGACCTGCGCGGCCTGCTGGGTCAGCGCCTGGTGCGTGCGTTGCGCCTCCTCGATGGCCTGCTGGATCTGCACCTTGGGGTCTGCGTGCTCGTCGATCTTCGCGTTGAACAGCGCCGTGAGGTACTTCCACGCCTTGACGAACGGATTGGCCATGAGTTAGCTCCACCTTCGCTTCCTGAGGGGCCGGATGGTTCCGGATCGACCCTGACGGGCCGCGCGCCTGACGCTCAATTTAGTGGGTCGGCGCCGATCGCCCCACCCTTTGCGCGGCATCGGCCGACCGGCACTCAGGCCAGCGCGAGCGTCGCCACCGGCGGAATGACGACCTTGGTGCTGACGTCGATGCTGCTGCCCGCGGCCGCGTCGGCGGGCGCCCGCTCGTGGGCCCGTTCCTGGCCGGCCATCCGCTCACCGGCGTCGGTGAGAACCGACGACAACGGGACGTCCAGCGCGTCGCAGATCGCATTGAGCAGCTCGCTGGACGGCTCCTTGCGGCCGCGCTCGACCTCGGACAGATACCCGAGGCTCACTCGCGCCGAATCGGACACCTCACGCAGCGTGCGGCCCTGTGTCGTGCGGGCCTCGCGCAGCACGTCGCCGATCACCTCGCGCACCAATGGCGGCATCCCGCCCTCCTTCGTCCAGTCGGCCCTGCGCGGCACGTCGCCAGTTTGGCTCCGGCAGGTGCTCATTAGGTGAACGCCGTCAGCGGCGGTCTGGTTCCCGCTCGGCGGCGAAAGAATCAGCCGTTCGTGCGGCGCAGTTCCCGAACGGTCGAGACCACGTAGTCGATCCCGGTGATCACCGTCAGCACGATCGCCGCGCCCATCACCACCGCGGCGGCCACCCGGAACGGTCCCCCCAGCGGCAGGACGAACAATCCGATGGCCAACACCTGAACGACGGTCTTGAGCTTGCCGCCCCAGCTGGCCGGGATGACGCCGCGGCGGATCACGGCCAGCCGCAGCACGGTGACCCCGAATTCGCGAACCAGGATCACCACGGTGACCCACCACGGCAGCTCCCCGAGCATCGACAGGCCGATCAGCGCCGATCCCACCAGGGTCTTGTCCGCGATCGGGTCGACGAACGCGCCGAATTCGGTTGCCATGCCGTAGTTGCGGGCCAGCAGGCCGTCCAGGCGATCGGTGATGCACGCCACCGCGAAGATCAGGAACGCCACCACCCGGAAGCCGGGCTCCTGGCCGTCACCGGCGAACAGGGCGAGCAGAAAGACCGGGACCAGCACCAGCCGCAGCAGCGTCAGCGTGTTGGCGAGGTTGGCGATGTTCGCGCGGCCTACCACCGGACCGGTCTGCGGCTGCCCCGACACGGCAACAGAATAACCGTTGACCAGCGTCGCCGTTCCCGATGCCGATACTGTTAGCCGTGAGCACAAGTCCACAGGGCTACCGGCCGCTGGTGCGGCGAGCGCGAACATCCGACGTTCCCGCCATCAAGCAACTGGTCGACACCTACGCGGGCAAGATCCTGCTCGAAAAGAACCTCGTGACGCTCTACGAGGCCGTTCAGGAGTTCTGGGTGGCCGAGCACGAGGGCCGCGTCGTCGGTTGCGGCGCGCTGCACGTGCTGTGGGCCGACCTCGGCGAGGTGCGGACCGTCGCGGTGAACCCGGCGATGACCGGCCACGGCATCGGCCACGCGATCGTCGACCGGCTGCTCGAGGTCGCCCGCGAGTTGGCGCTCAAGCGGCTGTTCGTGCTGACGTTCGAGACGGAGTTCTTCGCGCGGCACGGGTTCACCGAGATCGAGGGCACGCCCGTCACCGCCGAGGTGTTCGAGGAGATGTGCCGCTCCTACGACATCGGTGTGGCCGAGTTCCTGGACCTGAGCTACGTCAAGCCGAACATCCTCGGCAACTCCCGGATGCTGTTGGTGCTCTAACCGGCCGGAATTCCACGCTCGCGCTAGTCGGGGTTGGGGTCGCCGCCGTCGGCGTCGGCGCCGCCCCGGATCAACGCCAGCGTCCCGGCCAGCTCGTCGGGCTTGATCAGCACCTCGCGCGCCTTGGACCCCTCCGACGGCCCGACGATGCCGCGGGTCTCCATCAGGTCCATCAGCCGGCCGGCCTTGGCGAAGCCGACGCGCAGCTTGCGCTGCAGCATCGAGGTGGAGCCGAACTGGCTGGACACCACCAGCTCGACGGCCTGCAGGAAGACGTCCATGTCGTCGCCGATGTCCGGGTCGACGTCGGTGCGTTCCCCGGTGGGCTTGGCGGCGGTGACGCCCTCGGTGTACTCGGGTTCGGCCTGGTCCTTGCAGGCGGTGACGACGGCCTGGATCTCCTCGTCGGTGATGAAGGCGCCCTGCAACCGGATCGGCTTGCCCGCGCCCATCGGCAGGAACAGGCCGTCGCCCATGCCGATCAGCTTCTCCGCTCCGGCCTGGTCCAGGATCACCCGGGAATCGGTGAGCGACGACGTGGCGAACGCCAGCCGTGACGGCACGTTGGTCTTGATCAGCCCGGTGACCACGTCCACCGACGGGCGCTGGGTGGCCAGCACCAGGTGAATGCCTGCGGCCCGGGCCTTTTGGGTGATCCGCACGATGGCGTCCTCGACGTCGCGGGGCGCGGTCATCATCAGGTCGGCCAGCTCGTCGACGATCGCGACCACGTACGGGTAGGGCCGGTATTCGCGCTGGCTGCCCAGCGGCGCGGTGATGGCGCCGGAGCGGACCTTCTCGTTGAAGTCGTCGATGTGGCGCACCCGCGACGCCTGCATGTCCTGGTAGCGCTGCTCCATCTCCTCGACCAGCCATGCCAGCGCCGCCGCCGCCTTCTTGGGCTGGGTGATGATCGGGGTGATCAGGTGCGGAATGCCCTCGTACGGCGTGAGTTCCACCATCTTCGGGTCGATCAGGATCATCCTGACCTCTTCCGGGGTGGCCCGGGCCAGCAGCGAGATCAGCATCGAGTTGACGAAGCTGGACTTACCGGATCCGGTGGAGCCGGCGACCAGCAGGTGCGGCATCTTGGCCAGGTTCGCCGAGATGAAGTCGCCCTCGATGTCCTTGCCCAGCCCGATCACCAGCGGGTGATGGTCGCGCCGCGTCGACGGCGCGGTGAGCACGTCGGCCAGCCGCACCATTTCGCGGTCGGTGTTGGGCACCTCGATACCGACGGCGGACTTGCCGGGGATGGGCGCCAGCATGCGCACGCTTTCGGTGGCCACCGCATACGCGATGTTCTTCTGCAGGGCGGTGATCTTCTCGACCTTCACGCCCGGGCCCAGCTCGACCTCGTAGCGGGTGACGGTCGGTCCGCGGGTGCAGCCGGTGACCGCCGCGTCGACCTTGAACTGGGTCAGCACCTCGGTGATGGCGTCGGCCATGACGGTGTTGGCGGCGCTGCGCTTCTTGGGCGGGTCCCCGGCCACCAGCAGGCTCAGCGACGGCAGCACGTAGGGGCCCTCGACGACCCGGTCCAGCTCAATGGTGTCCTGCTTGTCCGCCGACCGTCCGCGCTTGCGGCCCCGCGCCGCGCCGGGCTCTGAGCCGGGTTGCAACGCCGGTTCGGGAACCGTGGGGATGTCGTCCTGCAGCGCGGCCTGGGCGTCATCGTCCGGCGACCACGGCGCCGGCTCGCTCGAGGCGTCGTCGGGGTAATCGTCGGGTTCGGCGTCGTCGAACTCGTCGGCGTAGTCGTAGGGCTCGTCGTCGTAGTCCTCGTCGACGAACCGCGTGTGGAACAGGTTGCGCATCACCACGGGCACCTCGCGGATCGTGGTGCCCGTCAACAGCAACAGCCCGAACATGAAGCCGATGAACAGCAGCGGCGCCGCGATCCACGGGGTGAGCCCGTCCGCGAGCGGCCCGCCGATGGCGAAGCCGATGAATCCCGCCGCGCGCCGGCGCGCCTCCGGGTCGCCCGGCGAGCCCGACCACAGGTGACGCAGGCCGAGCACCGACAGGGTGATCAGGCTGGCGCCCAGGATCAGCCGGGGCCGCACCTCGGGGTCGGGCTCCGTCCGCATCAGGGTCACCCCCACCGCGGCGGTGACGACGGGCAGTGCCAGCACGCCGGCGCCGATGAAGGTCCGCACCAGGGTGTCGATCCACGCCCCGACCGGCCCGGCGGCGTGGAACCACGAGCTCGCGGCGACCACCACGGAAAAGCCCAGCAACAGCAGCGCGATGCCGTCGCGGCGGTGGCCGGGGTCGATGTCGCGGGCCCGCCCGATCGACCGGGCCGCGCCGCCGGTCCCCCGCGCGGCCATCAACCAGGTGGCGCGCAGGGCGCGACCACAGGTCAGCCCGATTCCGACCAGCGGTGAGCGATTCCGGCGGCGGGCGGGCTTGCTGGGCTTCCTGCGGGGCGCCGCTGGTCGCGCGCCGCGGGATCCGCCCGCGCGCGAAGGGGCCTTTGACCTGCTCGTTCGGCTTGCGGAGCGGGCGGCGGTCTTACTGGGCATGACGGCAAGGGTAGTCGCAACGGCATCATCTACACCACCCGCCACACTGGTAACCGCCCGGCTTGTGCGGCATGTGGCGGGTCGGCTCCCCGGCCGCGTGAGTAGGGTGACATTTCGGTGAGCGAAGTCGTGCTCGTCACCCGTCCCGGAGCGCCCAGGAGGCCATCAATGCCCGTTGTCGTCGTCGCCACCATGACCGTCAAACCGGAATCGGTCGACACCGTTCGCGACATCCTCACCCGCGCGGTCGAAGAGGTGCACGACGAGCCGGGCTGTCAGCTGTACTCGCTGCATCACTCGGGCGAGACCTTCGTCTTCATCGAGCAGTGGGCCGACGAGGAGGCGCTCAAGGCGCACAGCACCGCCCCGGCGATCGGCAAGATGTTCAGCGCGGCCGGCGAACACCTCGACGGCGCCCCCGACATCAAGATGTTGCAGACGATCTCGGCGGGCGACCCGGCCAAAGGACAGTTGCGCCCCTGATGGCCCCGTCGTCGGAAGGCCCGCTCAAAGGCAAGGTCGCGTTCATCACCGGCGCGGCGCGCGGCCAGGGGCGCGCACACGCCGTGCGACTGGCTGCCGACGGCGCCGACATCATCGCCGTCGATCTGTGCGACCAGATCGCCAGCGTCCCCTACTCGCTGGCCACGCCGGAGGACCTGGCGGCCACCGTGAAGCTCGTGGAGGACACCGGCGCGCGCATCGTGGCCTCCCGTGGCGACGTCCGCGACCGCGAATCCCTGTCGGCGGCACTGCAAGCGGGGCTCGACGTGTTCGGCCGCCTCGACATCGTGGTGGCCAACGCGGGGATCGCTCCCATGCAGTCCGGTGACGACGGCTGGCACGACGTCATCGACGTCAACCTCACCGGCGTGTACCACACGATCAAGGCCGCGATACCCACGATGGTCAAGCAGGGCACCGGCGGATCGATCGTGCTGATCAGCTCGAGCGCCGGGCTGGCCGGCGTCGGCAGCCCGGACGCCGGTTCGGTGGGCTACGCCGCCGCCAAGCACGGGGTCGTCGGGTTGATGCGGGTTTACGCGAATCTGCTTGCCGGGCAGATGATCCGGGTCAACTCCATTCATCCGTCCGGTGTCGAGACACCGATGATCAACAACGAGTTCACCCGCGAGTGGCTGGCCAAGATGGCCGCCGCGACCGACACACCCGGCGCCATGGGCAACGCCATGCCGGTGGAGGTGCTGGACGTCGAGGACGTCGCCAACGCGGTGGCCTGGCTGGTGTCGGATCAGGCCCGCTACATCACGGGGGTCACGTTGCCGGTCGACGCGGGCTTCCTGAACAAGTAGCGGCCATGGCTCGAAATCCGGTAGCGCAGACGGCGTTCGGCCCCATGGTGTTGGCCGCCGTCGAGCAGAACGAGCCGCCCGGGCGCCGCCTGGTGGACGACGATTTCGCCGAGCTGTTCTTGCCCACCCCGCTGCGGTGGCTGGTCGGCGCGACGCGGTTCGCGCCGGTTCGTCGCCTGATGATCCGCGGCTCGGAGTTCACCGGCCCCGGATTGTGGGCGAATCTGGCCTGCCGCAAGCGTTTTATCGCCGACAAGCTCACCGAGTCGCTCGACGACATCGACGCCGTCGTCATTCTGGGGGCGGGGCTGGACACCCGCGCCTATCTGCTGACGCGTCGGGTTCGCATCCCGGTGTTCGAGGTCGACCTGCCGGTCAACATCGCCCGCAAATTCAAGACGGTCCGCCGGGTGCTGGGTGAGCCGCCGCTGTCGGTTCGGCTGGTGGCGCTGAACCTCGAGCACGACGACCTGCTCACCGCGCTGGCCGAGCACGGTTATCGCACCGATTACCGGGTCTTCTTCATCTGCGAGGGCGTCACCCAATATCTGACCGAGGCCACGGTTCGCCGCACGCTGGAGGGGCTGCGTGCGGCCGCACCCGGCAGCCGTTTGGTGTTCACCTACGTCCGTAGGGATTTCATCGACGGCACGAATCGGTATGGCACCCGCACGCTGTACCGCAACGTCCGCCAGCGCCGGCAGCTGTGGCATTTCGGCCTGCAACCCGACGACGCCGCCGCGTTCGTCGGCGAGTACGGGTGGCGGCTGGTGGAGCAGGCCGGCCCCGACGAGCTCGCCGAGCGCTACGTCGCTCCGACGGGTCGCAAACTCAAGGCGTCGCAACTGGAGTGGTCGGCCTACGCGGAGAAGATCTAACTGGTCAGACCTCGATGACGGTCGGCACGATCATCGGCTGGCGGCGGTAGGTTTCGCCCACCCACTTGCCGACGGTGCGCCGGACGCCCTGGGCGATGCGGCTCGGGTCGGTGATGTTCTCGGCCGCCAGCGCTTCCAGCTCCGCCTCGACCCTGCGCACGGCGGGCTCAAGCGCCTTGGGGTCCTCGGAGAAGCCGCGCGAATGCAGCTGCGGTGGGACCACCGGACGTCCGGTGCCGCGGGCGACCACGACGGTCACCGCCACGAAACCCGATGAGAGGATGAGCCTTTCGCCCAGCGTGATGTCGCCGACGTCGCCGTTGATCAGGCCGTCGACGAACATCTTGCCGACGGGCACCGCCCCGGCGATCGCGGCCTTGCCGGCGACCAGGTCGACGCTGACCCCGTTCTCGGCGAGCAGGATCGACTCCTCCGGCACGCCGGTGCGGGCCGCCAGCTTGGAGTTGGCGCGCAGCATCCGCCACGTCCCGTGCACGGGCATGACGTGGCGTGGCCGGATCCCGTTGTACAGGAACAACAGTTCGCCGGCGTAGGCGTGGCCCGAAACGTGAACGCGCGCTTGGGCGTTGGTGACGACGCGGGCCCCGATCTTGGCGAGTTCGTCGATGACGCCGTAGACGGCCTCCTCGTTGCCCGGGATCAGCGACGACGCCAGCACCACGAGGTCACCCGCGGTCAGCGTGATGCTGCGGTGCTCGCCGCGCGACATGCGCGACAGCGCCGACATCGGCTCGCCCTGGGTGCCGGTGGTGATCAGCACGACCCGCTCGGGCGGCATCATCTCGGCGGCGCCGATGTCGATCACGTCGGAATCGGCCACCCGCAGGAAGCCGAGCTCTCGGGCGATGCCCATGTTGCGCACCATGGAGCGGCCGACGAACGACACCCGGCGGCCCAATGCCACTGCGGCGTCGATGATTTGCTGGACCCGGTCCACGTTGGAGGCGAAGCACGCGACGATGACGCGGCCCTCGGCGCCGCGGATCAGGCGGTGCAGCGTCGGACCGACCTCGCTTTCCGACGGCCCGACGCCGGGGTGCTCGGCGTTGGTCGAATCGCACAGGAACAGGTCCACCCCGGCGTCACCGAGGCGGGACATGCCGGGCAGGTCGGTCGGCCGGCCGTCCAGCGGAAGCTGGTCGAGCTTGATGTCGCCGGTGTGCAGAACCGTTCCCGCGCCGGTGTGCACGGCGATCGCCAGCGCGTCGGGGATGGAGTGGTTGACGGCGAAGTATTGGCATTCGAACACGCCGTGGGTGCTCTTCTGGCCCTCGGCCACCTCGACGAACACCGGCTTGAGGCGGTGCTCACGGCACTTCGCGGCGACCAGCGCGAGGGTGAATCTCGAACCGACGACCGGGATGTCGGGGCGCAGCTTGAGCAGGAACGGAATGCCGCCGATGTGGTCCTCGTGGGCGTGGGTGAGCACCAGCGCCTCGATGTCGTCGAGCCGGTCCTCGATATGGCGCAGATCCGGGAGGATCAGGTCGACCCCGGGCTCGTCGTGGGTGGGGAACATCACCCCGCAGTCGATGATCAACAGCCGGCCCAGGTGTTCGAAAACCGTCATGTTGCGGCCGATTTCGCTGATGCCGCCCAGCGCGGTGACCCGCAACCCTCCAGTGGCCAATGGGCCTGGCGGGGCGAGGTCTACATCCACTTCTCGGACGCTCCTTGGGTCACCTGAGCACCGACGCCGCGCGCATATCGGCGGCCAAGGCGTCGATTTGCTCTGGCGTAGCGGGCATTTGGGGCAGCCGGGGATCGCCGACGTCGATGCCCTGCAGGCGCAGGCCGGCCTTGGACAAGGTCACGCCGCCCAGGCGCGCCATCGCGTCGCACAGCGGGGCGACGGTGGAGTTGATCTTGCGGGCGGTGGCGATATCCCCGGAGTTGAAGGCGGACAACATTTCCCGAAGTTGATTGGCCGCCACGTGGGAGATCACGCTGATGAAGCCGGTGGCGCCCATGGCCAGCCACGGCAGGTTCAGCGCGTCGTCGCCGGAGTAGTAGGCCAGGCCGGTCTCGGTGATGATCTGGCCGCCGCTGTGCAGGTCGGCCTTGGCGTCCTTGATCCCGACGATGTTCGGGTGCGCCGAGAGTGCGCGGATGGTCTCGGGCTGGATCGGGATCACCGACCGGGGCGGGATGTCGTAGAGCACCACCGGCAATTCGGTCGCGTCGGCGACGGTGGTGAAATGCGCGATCAGCCCGCTCTGGGGCGGTTTCGAGTAGTACGGCGTGACCACCAGCAGCCCGTGCGCGCCTTCGGCCGCGCAGGCCTTGGCCAGCCGGACGCTGTGCGCGGTGTCGTAGGTGCCCGCGCCGGCGATGACGCGGGCGCGGTCGCCCACCGCCTCCAGCACGACGCGCAGCAGCTCCCGCTTCTCGTCGTCGGTGGTGGTCGGCGATTCGCCGGTGGTGCCGGAGACCACCAGCCCGTCACACCCCGCGTCGATCAGGTGGTTGGCCAGGTGGGCGGCGGTGGCGGTGTCAAGGGAGCCGTCCGGGCGAAACGGTGTGACCATCGCGGTCAGCACGGTTCCCAACCGCGCTGGGGCGTCGAATCCGGCCGTGCTCACGGTGTTCAGGTTACCTGGCGCCGGCAAGCAATTTCGCACCCGCACGAGCGCGCGTTGCCGCGACGCACGCCGGCTCAGCCGCCGCAGGAGTCACACCCGGGCGGGTGGCCGATAAGCGCCCGCCTAGCAGCGACGACGGCGTCTTTGAAGCGTCCCCGATGGTCGGTCAGGCTTCGGTCGCCAACGGGCTGGTCGCGACCTCGGTCCCGTCGGCCAGGGCGGAGATCTCGAAGTCGGCGAACACCGCCGGCGCCGCGCCCGCCAGTTGACGCAGGCATTCGATGGCAAGCCGCCGGATCTCCACGTCGGCGTGCTCGCTGGCGCGCATGGCGATGAAGTGGCGCCACGCCCGGTAGTTGCCGGTGACGACGATGCGGGTTTCGGTGGCGTTGGGCAGCACCGCGCGGGCGGCCTGGCGCGCCTGCTTGCGCCGCAAGACGGCGTTGGGCTGGTCGGCGAACTTCTCCTCCAGCTTGGCCAGCAACTCGGTGTAGGTGGCGCGGCTGGCGTCGGCGGCCGCGGCCAGGATCTGCCGCAGTTCGGGGTCGTCTTCCATGCCGGGCGGCACGACAACGTGCGAGTCCGTCTCGGGGACGTAGCGCTGCGACAGCTGCGAGTAGGAGAAGTGCCGGTGCCGGATCAGCTCGTGGGTGCACGAGCGCGACAGGCCGGTGATGTAGAACGACACGCTCGCGTGCTCGAGCACCGAAAAGTGTCCGACGTCGATGATGTGCTTGATGTAGCCGGCGTTGGTCGCGGTCTTGGGGTTGGGTTTCGACCAGCTCTGGTAGCAGGCCCGGCCGGCGAACTCGACCAGCGCGGGGCCGCCGTCGGCGTCGGTGCTCCACGGGACGTCCGGGGGCGCCAAGAACTCGGTCTTGGCGATCAGTTGCACGCGCAGCGGCGCGATCTCGGCCACGGCGCCCACCTTAAGGCGTGCCGGGCGGATCGGTGTCGCAGGCCGGACATCAGCTGATCGCCCGCAGGTCGGCGGCCAGGTCTCCCCGCCCGGAGACGCTGAACCCGCCCAGGCCCAGCCAGGACGCCATGGACCGAAGCTCGCCGGCCAGCGCGGCGGCCACGCGGGCTTTGGGGGTGTCGGGCTCGGCGAATGCGCCGACGACACGCAGCGAGTCGGCGGGCCGGTCGGCCTTGAGGTCGACCCGCGCCACCAACCGCCCGTCCATCAGCAGCGGCCACACGTAATAGCCGTACTGCCGTTTGGCTGCCGGCGTGTAAATCTCTATGCGGTAATGGAATTCGAAGAGCCGCTCGACCCGGGGCCGAAAGAAGATCAGCGGGTCGAACGGGCACAGCAGCGCGGTGCCGCGGTCGGCGCGCGGCACCGTCCGGCCCGCAAGCAGGTAGGCGGGGGCGGACCAGCCGTCGACGTCGACCCGCTCGATGTCACCGGCGGCCAGTAACTGGGCGATCGCGGGCTTGACCTGCGCGGCGGACAGCCGGAAATAGTCGCGGATGTCGGCCTCGGTGCCCATCCCCAGCGCGGTGGCCGCCCGCAGCGTCAGTTCGCGGAGCGCCTCGTCGTCGTCGACCTCGCGGGCCAGCACCGCGGCCGGCAGCACCCGTTCCACCAGGTCGTAATGGCGGGCGAAGCCCACCCGGGTGGCCGTGGTGAGCACCCCGGCCGAAAACAGCGCCTCGGCCACCCATTTGGTGTCGCTGCGGCTGCCCCACCAGCTCCCGCGTGGCCCGCGCGGCCCGACGGCCAGATGCGCCTCGATCTGGCCGGCCGTGCTGGGCCCGAGCTCGGCGACGGCGGCGACCACCTTCTCAGCCAGCCGCGGATTGGCCTTGACGATGTGGGTCCCCCACCGGCCGTGGCGGTACTGGCGCATCCGCCAGCGCAGCAGCGGCCAGTCCTCGACGGCCATCAGCGCGGCCTCGTGCGCCCAGTACTCGGCCAGCAGCCGCGACGAACGCGGGCCCCAGGCCGCGCGGTCGAGCACGTCACGGTCGTAGGGGCCGAGCCGGCTGAACACCGGGGCGTAATGGGCGCGCACCGCCACCGAGACCGAATCCAGTTGCAGCACTTGGATTCTGGAGATCAGCCGTTTCAGGTGCGCCCGGGTGATCTCGCCGCCGGGCCGGGGCTCGGTAAATCCTTGGGCCGCAACGGCTATCCGCCGGGCTTGAGCGGCGGATAGCCTGCGGGTCGACACGGCGCCGAGAATACCCCGCCGTCGGGGCCCGTCGGCGCGGGCTGACGGGAGCTCAGCTCGCGCGGACCTTGCCGTCCACCGGAGCCAGGGCGCCGTCCTCGGACGGGTTCTTCTGTTCTTGGTAGGCCGCCTCGAGTGCGGCCGGAACGCGGTCGAGGTCGCGGTAGACGCCCATCAGCTGCTCGAGGATCTCGATCCGCTGCGCGGTCGCCTCATCGACCGCGCGCCGTGCCTTGTCACGGTAGTGATCGGCCCCCTGCTTGGCGTCACCGAGGAGCCGCTCGCACTCCCGCTCGGCGTTTCGCCGCGCCTCGTCGATCGCCGCCTGGGTTTCGGCGCGCATCTCGGCCAGTTCGGCGTCGAGCTTCTCCTTGGTCTGTTCGTACTCGGCTTCCAGCGCCTTTTGCTGGGCGGCCATGTCGGCGAGCACCTCGTCGCGCTTGCGTTCGGCGGCTTCGGCCTCGGCCTCGGCCGCCGCGATCAGCGCGTCCGCCTCGGCGCGCGCCTCGGCCTGCATCTCAGCGACCTCGTCGACCGCGCGCTGCAGCATTTTCGCCATCCGCTTCTGCATCGCGTGCGGCGAGGGTGACGTGTCGGTGAGGGCGGCGACCTCCTTGCGCAGCGCGGCGGTTTGCTCGCCGGATTCCTGCAGCCGGGCCCGCAGGCTTTCGACATCGTCAAGCAGCAGCTGCTGCTTGGTGGTCAACATTTCGATGTGGGCATCGACGGCGGACGCGTCGTAGCCCATGAACTTTCGCGAGAACGTCTTCACGGGTTCGGTTATCACTGCCAATTCCCCCTTCTCACCAAACTCCTGGTAGACCCTGCGACCGACCCCGAGTCCGAGTATGTCAGGTCGGGGCCGGGCGCGAGCGGCTGCGCAGACTCAGCGACGGTAGCTGTGGAAGCGGTACCGCAGCCCGGACCGGCTGGCCTGCCACTCCCCCGTCTCGCCCACCCAGGTGTCGTCCAGGGCGGGCGCCAGCGCGTCGTCGTCGTCGCGGCGCAGGTCGAGCTCGATCTCGGTGACCTCGCACCGGGTGGCGTACGGCAACGCGGCCAGATACACCTGCCCGCCGCCGATCACCCAGACCGCGGGCTCCCCCTCGGCCCGGGCGAAGGCCGCGTCCAGCGAGCCGACCACCTGCGCCCCGTCGGCGGCGAAGCCGTCCTCGCGGGACAGCACGACGTTGCGCCGGCCGGGCAGCGGCCGCACCTTGGCCGGCAACGAGTCCCAGGTCCGCCGGCCCATCACCACGGTGTGCCCGATCGTCACCTCTTTGAACCGGGCGAGGTCTTCCGGCACGTTCCAGGGGATGCCGCCACCGCGCCCGATGACGCCGGAGGTCGACTGGGCCCACACCAGGCCCACAGTGATAGTACGCGTCATACCGCGACGGGGGCTTTGATGGCCGGGTGCGGATCGTAGTTGCGCACGACGACGTCGTCGTAGGTGTAGTCGAAAATCGAATCACGTTCGCCCAGAACGAGTTCCGGGTAGGGCCGCGGCTCGCGGCTCAGTTGCAGCCGCACCTGCTCGACGTGGTTGTCGTAGATGTGGCAGTCCCCGCCCGTCCACACGAACTCGCCGACCGACAGGCCGGACTGGGCGGCCATCATGTGCGTCAGCAGCGCGTAGCTGGCGATATTGAACGGCACGCCGAGGAACAGGTCGGCGCTGCGCTGGTAAAGCTGGCAGCTCAGCCGGCCGTCGGCCACGTAGAACTGGAAGAAGGCGTGACACGGCGGCAGCGCCATCTGGGGGATCTCGCCGACGTTCCAGGCGGACACGATGATGCGCCGCGAGTTGGGGTCGGTGCGCAGCAAATCCAGGGCGGCGCTGATCTGGTCGACGTGCTCACCCGTCGGCGTCGGCCAGGACCGCCACTGTACGCCGTAGATCGGCCCGAGATCGCCTGTGTCACTTGCCCATTCGTCCCAGATGGTGACCCCGTGCTCGTGCAGCCAGGCGACGTTGGAATCGCCGCGCAGGAACCACAGCAACTCATACACCACCGACTTGAGGTGCACCTTTTTGGTGGTGAGCAGCGGGAAACCGGCCGACAGGTCATAGCGCAGCTGCCGGCCGAACAGGCTTCGGGTCCCGGTGCCGGTGCGGTCGGATTTGGCCGTTCCCTCGTCGAGCACCAGTCGGAGCAGGTCCTCGTAGGGCGTCGGGATTGGCACGCGGTCAGGATACGTCTAGGCAAGCGGAGTAGAACGGGTGCCATGCCGAATATCACCGACGTCGTCACCACCCCCGATGGCACCTGCCCGGTGCACCTGTTCACGCCCGACGGTCCGGAATCCCAAGTCCCGTGGCCCGGTGTGGTCATGTATCCCGACGCCGGCGGCGTGCGGGGCACGTTCGAGGAGATGGCCGCCAAGCTGGCCGGATTCGGCTATGCCGTGCTGCTCCCGGACGTCTACTACCGCACCGCCGACTGGGCGCCGTTCGACATGGCGACCGTCTTCAACGACCAGTCAGAACGGGGGCGCCTGTTTTCGATGATCGGCAGCGTCACCCCGGACCGGATGGCCGCCGACGCCACCGCGTTCTTCGACTACCTGGCGGCGCGCCCCGAGGTGTCCGGCGAGCGCTTCGGCGTGTGCGGCTATTGCATGGGCGGGCGGACGTCGCTGATCGTCGCCGGCCGGGTGCCCGACCGGGTGGCCGCGGCGGCGTCGTTCCACGGGGGCGGCCTGGTGACCGACACCGACGACAGCCCGCACCTGCTGGCCGACCGGATGAGCGCGACGGTGTACGTGGGCGGCGCCCAGAACGACGCGTCGTTCACCGCCGATCACGCCGAACAGCTCGACAAGGCGCTGACGGCGGCCGGCGTCGAGCACACCATCGAGTGGTATTCGGCGGGCCACGGGTTCGCCGTCCCGGACAACGCGCCGTATGACCCCGCGGCCGCCGAGCGGCACTGGGACGCGATGACGGAGGTGTTCGCCGCGGCGTTCCCGCGCTGACGGTTGCGCGGGGCCGTCAGGTCGGCGGCAGGTTCACCAACTCGGCCAGCCGGGCGCGGTGCCGGTAGCCGGTGCCGAACGCCAGCTGGTCGCTCTTGGCCCGCTTGAGGTAGAGGTGCGCGGGATACTCCCAGGTCATCCCGATGCCGCCGTGCAGTTGGATGCATTCCTCGGCGGCGTGCACGGCGATATCGCTGCAGTAGGCCTGGGCGATGGCGGCCGCCGCGGCCGCGTCGTCGTCGGCCCGGGCGCAGGTGTCGGCCGCGTAGCGGGCCGCGGCCGCGGCGGCGCCGACGTCGAACCACAGGTCGGCCAGCCGGTGCTTGATCGCCTGGTAGGAGCCGATCGTGCGGCCGAACTGCCGGCGCTGCCGGGCGTAGTCCAGCGTGGTGTCGAAACACCATTGGGCGACTCCGAGTTGCTCGGACGCGAGCAGGGCCGCCCCGGTGAGGACGGCATCGGCCACCGGCCCGTCGCCCGCGCCGACCTTCGAGGAGGGCGCGCCCGAAAACGTCACGGCGGCAAGGGGTCTGGTCATGTCCAGCGCGAGCAGCGGCGACACCTGCACGCCCGCCGCGGCGCGGTCGACGGTGTGCAGCTCGAGCCCGTCCGGACCGGTGACGGGCACCACCAGCACGTCGGCCTCGCCGGCGCCGGCCACGGCGGTGACCGATCCGCTGAGTCCGCCGGGTCCGCCGCTGACCCCGGTGACCGGGTCGCCCGGCGCGGTGGTCAGCGGCACCACCAACGCCGCCGTCAGCTCGCCCTGGGCCAGCGCCGAGACGGTCCGGGTGTCCCCGGCGCGCAGCAGTGCCACCGTGGCGAGGACCGCGCTGGACAAGAACGGCACCGGCGCAACGGCCCGGCCGATCTCCTCCATGACCACCGCAGCCTCGCGGGCGCTTGCGCCGGCCCCGCCGAGCGACTCGGGAACGAGCAGGCCGGCCACGCCCAATTCGGTGGCCAGCGTCCGCCACACGCCCGAGAAGTCTTGGGGTTGGGCGTCATACACGCCGGCCACCGATTCGGGCGGGCAACGCTCGGCGAAGAGCTGACGGACGCCGGCCCGCAGCGCCTCTTCGGTGTCCGAATAGAGCAGGTCCCCGGTCAGCACGGCAAGGGGGCTCATCGGGGCAGGTCCTTCCACGCGGCGTCCTTGTCGACGCGGTGTTCACCCGGCAGGCCGAGGATCCGCTCGGAGATGGTGTTGCGCAGGATTTCCGACGTGCCGCCCTCGATTGAGTTGCCGCGCGCCCGCAGGTAGCGGTAGCCGGGCCCGCGGCCGACCAGGTCGACCGTCTCGGGCCGGCGCATGGTCCAGTCGTCGTAATACAGGCCGGATTCGCCGTGCAGCTCGATCTCGAAGCCCGAAATCGCTTGCGCCAGCTTGGCGAACGCCACCTTCATGCCGGCCCCCTCGGGCCCCGGCTGACCGGTGGCGGCCTGCTGCCGCAGCCGTTCACCGGCGAGCCGGAAGACCTCCGCCTCCACCCACAACCGCATCAGCTGATCGTGCATGGCGGGGTCGCGCAGGGCCGGCTCGGCGCGCCAGGCGTCGGCGACCTTGCCGATGTGGCCGCCCTCGCGCGGCGCGCCGGCGCGGGAACCGATGGCGACCCGTTCGTTGTTCAGCGTGGTGGTCGCGACCCGCCAGCCCCCACCCTCCGGGCCCAGCCGGTTCGCGTCGGGCACCCGGACGTCGGTGAGGAAGACCTCATTGAACTCGGCCTCGCCGGTGATCTGGCGCAGCGGCCGGATCTCGACGCCGGGCTGCGTCATGTCGCAGAGAAAGTAGGTCAGGCCGGCGTGTTTGGGCACGGCCGGATCGGTGCGGGCGACCAGGATGGCCATGTGCGCGTGCTGCGCCTGCGACGTCCACACCTTCTGCCCGTTGACAATCCACTCGTCGCCGTCGCGGACCGCGCGGGTCGACACCCCGGCGAGGTCGGATCCGGCACCCGGCTCGCTGAACAGCTGGCAGTAGATCTGCTCACCGGTGAACAACGGGCGCAAGAACTTTCGCTTCTGTTCGTCGGTGCCGAACGCCGCGATGGTCGGCGCGGCCATGCCCATGCCGATGTAGTTCTTGGGGGTGCCGCCCACCGGCGCCCCGGCGGCGGCCAGCCGGGCGTCGACGCGCTCCTGAGCGGTGCGCGGCAGATCCAGCCCGCCGAAGCCCCGCGGCAGGTGCACCCAGGCCAGTCCCGCATCGTATTGCGCGCCAAGGAATTCCCGCGCGTCGCCGTCCTTCGGATCGTGCTCGTCGAGCAGTGCCTGCACCCGCGCGTCCAGCTCGGCCGCGTCGAAGGCGTTCATTGACCGCCGCCGGGGGCGGACCGGAATCCCTGCGCGGCGCCCAGCAGCAGACCGCCGTCGATGACCATGGTTTCGCCGGTGATCCAGCTCGCCGCGTCGGAGACCAGGAAGGCGACCGCCGCGGCCACGTCGATCGGTTCGCCGATGCGCCCGAGCGCGATCGACGACGCCAGCGGATCCTCGTGGTCCTTCCACAGCGCCTCGGCCAGCCGGGTGCGCACCACCCCGGGGCAGATCGCGTTGACCCGCACGCGCGGCGAAAGTTCCAGCGCCAGTTGCTTGGTGACGTGGATCAGCGCCGCCTTGGTGGCGTTGTACATGCCCATCGCCGGCGACTGGTGCATGCCGCCGATGGAGGCCGTGTTGACGATCGATCCGCCGTGCTCACCCATCCACGACTTGACGGCGAGCGAGGTCCACAGCAGCGGAGCCCACAGGTTGACGTCGAAGATCTTGGTGAAACGGGCATGATCCTGGTCGATCAGCGCGCCGTACGCGGGGTTGGTCCCGGCGTTGTTGACCAGGATGTCGAGGGTGCCGAAGCGCTCGAGGGTCATGTCCACGCAGCGCCGGGCGGCCTCCTCGTCGACCGCGTGCGCCCCGACGCCGACGGCCCGCTCGCCGACCTGCGCGGCGGCCTCGTCGGCCGCCTCCTGCTTGCGCGCGGTCAGCACCACGTTGGCGCCCGCTGCCGCGAGCTGTTGAGCGATCGACAGGCCAATTCCACGTGACGCGCCGGTGATGATTGCGGTACGGCCGGTCAGATCTTGTGAGGTCATGTCGTTGGCCTTCCGTCGTTTGCCACCGAATCTTATTCGCGATGTTTTGGACATGTGTTGAGGTGGTATGCCACGCGCATGCTATCGAAATTGACACTCATGAAACCGCTGGTTGTCGCCGGGGCTGTGGCTGCGGCTATCGCTGCCGCGCCCGCGGCCGTTGCTGACGTTTCCGTAGCCGGACCAGCGCCGACCCACATCACCTTCAAGCAGGATCCGGGCGGTGGCGGCTGCGACGCCAACGGGAACTGCGGCTCGGGAGGCCAGTTCGAGGGTCCCGGCGGCGGACCCGGTGGTCAGGGCTGCGTCCCGGGTGTGGGCTGCGGCTCCGGCGGCCAGTTCGCCGGCCCCGGCGGAGTGCCCGGCGGCACCGGCTGCCTGCCCGGCGTCGGCTGCGGCTCCGGCCACGGATAATCGCTCAAACCCGGTCAGCCTCCCGAGAGCCTGGTGATCCAGGCCCGGGAGGCTGACGGGTCTATCACGTCGTCCAGCTCGAACGTGGTGGCCGCCCGCAACGCTTTGCCGTGCTCGTAGGCGGCGGCCACGAGGCGATCGAAGAGACTCTGCCGTTCGGCGGGATCGTCGACCGCGGCCAGCTCCTTGCTGTAGCCAAGGCGCACAGCGCCTTCCAATCCCATGCCGCCGATCTCGCCGGTCGGCCAGGCGATGGTGAACTGGGGCGCGCGGAAGGAGCCGCCGGCCATCGCCATCGCGCCGAGCCCGTATGCCTTGCGCAAGATGATCATGCCCAGCGGCACCGTCAGCCGCGCGCCGAGTACGAACATGCGGCCGAAGCGGCGCACCGCCGCCTGGGTCTCCGCGTCAGGACCCACCATGAAGCCGGGGGTATCGCACAGCGAAATCACCGGCAGCCCAAACGATTCGCACAGGGCCAGGAAGTCGCCCGCCTTGTCGGCCGCCTCGGCATCGATCGCGCCGCCTAGGTGGTGGGTGCTGTTGGCGATCAGCCCGTACGGCACCCCTTCGACGCGCACCAGCGCGGTGACGATGCCCACGCCGTAGTCTGCCCGCAGCTGAAGGACCGATCCGACGTCGACGATCGACTCGATCGCCCGGTGCACGTCGTAGGCGCGTAACCGGTTCTGCGGCACCACATGCCGGGCCAGCCGGGGGTCGGGCGCTTCCCACTCACCCAGGCTGCCCTGAAAGTAGGACAGGTACTGCTTGGCCAGCGCCACGGCGTGCGCCTCGTCCCGGGCGACCAGGCCGACCACGCCGTTGCGGCGCTGCACACCGATCGGCCCGATCGCCTCCGGCGGGTACACGCCCAGCCCGCCGCCCTCGATCATCGCCGGCCCGCCCATCCCGATGTTGGCGTCCGGCGTGGCGATGATCACGTCGCAGACCCCGGCCAGGGCGGCGTTGCCGGCAAAGCATCGGCCGGACACGATCGACACCAGCGGCACCTCGCCGCGCAGCCCGGCCAGCATCCGGAAGGTCGGCACGTCCAGCCCGGCAGCGCCGCCGACGTCGGTGTCGCCCGGTCGCCCCCCGCCGCCCTCGGCGAACAGCACCACGGGCAGCCGCTTGCGCGCGGCCAGGTCGAAGGCGCGATCGGTTTTGGCGTGGTTACGCATGCCCTGCGTGCCGGCCAGCACGGTGTAGTCGTAGGACACCACGACGGCCTCGGCGGCGGCCCGCCCGAACCGCTCCGCGCCGATGGTCGCCAGGCCGGCCACCAGGCCGTCGGCCGGGGTGTTGGCGATCAGGTCCTCTTCGGAACGGCGGCTGCGCTGCGCCGCGATGGCCAACGCGCCGTATTCGACGAAGCTGCCGGGATCGACCAGATCGGCGATGTTCTCCCGCGCGGTGCGGCGGCCCTGCTGGTGCCGCTTGGCGACGGCCGCCGCACGGCCCTCGTCCAGGGTGAGCGCGTGGCGCCGCGTCACCTCGTCGAGGTCGGCGCGCGGCCGGTCGAGATCGGTTGCGGCCCTTGCGGATTCTCCGCGGTCCCCCGCGTCCGTGCGGGTGAAGATCAGCAGCGGGTCGCCGGTGCCGACGACCTGCCCGGGCGTCACCAGAGTCCGGACGGTCCGCAGCGCGTCCGGCGCGACGAGCACGTGCTGCATCTTCATCGCCTCCAGGACGACCAGTTGGCTTCCGGCGGCGTACTGCGCCCCCTCGGGCGCCACCTCGACCACGGTGCCGGCCAGCTGCGCGCGCAGCGCGTCCTCGTCGGGATAGAGCTCGACCTCCGCCGGCGGCGGTTCTTGCTCGTGTGATTGCGCGGCGCGGGCCAGCTCGCGAAGTTTCTGGTCGACGAAATCGGTGCTCACCCAACCGGATTCGACGCGGTCCGCGCGCAGCAGCTCGCGGAGGAATCCGATGTTTGTGTGGATGCCCTCGATGCCGAACTCGGACAGGGCGGTGCCGGCTTTGCGTAGCGCCGCCGGCCACGACGTCCCCCGCACATGGACGATGACCTTGGCCAGCAGCGAGTCGTACTGGGGGCTCACGACCAGCCCGGGCCGGCCATAGGTGTCGACCCGCACGCCCGGCCCGCTGGGCGGGGTGAACGCCGTGAGCGTGCCCGCCGACGCCAGCACGGAGAAGTCGGGCCCGAACGTCTCCGCGTTGACCCTGAGCTGAATCGCGATGCCGCGCTGGGCGGCCGGCTCGCCGATGACTTCGAGCCCGTCGGACGCGATGCCGGCCGGCAACCCCAGCCCGTAGAAGGACGCGCCGCCGGCGATCGCCAGCTGGACGGCCACCAGGTCGAGTCCGGTGGTTTCCTCGGTGACGGTGTGCTCCACCTGGATTCGCGGGTTGACTTCGAGGAAGACGAAATCCTCGCCGGTGACCAGGAATTCGACCGTGGCCAGCCCCCGCAGGCCCACGCGCGCGCACAGCCGCACCGCCGCCTGATGCAGCGCCCGGCGCAGCTCATCCGAAAGCCCTTGGGCGGGGGCTATTTCGACCAGCTTCTGGTAGCGGCGCTGGATGCTGCAGTCGCGATCCCCGACCGCCAGCGCGTGCGTCTGGTGGCCGGCCGGCGCGGCGACGACCTGCACCTCGATGTGGCGGGCGTCGTCGAGCAGCGCCTCGGCGTACAGCGCCGGTTCGCCGAAACCCAGCTGCGCCTCGGCCGCACAGCGCTGGTAGGCGTCGTCGATCTGATTGGCGCGGTGCACCTTGCGCATTCCCCGTCCGCCGCCGCCGGCGAGGGCCTTGAGCATGATGCCGCCCTGCTGCGCCGCGAAGAACGCCTTGACGTCCCCGACGCTGCTCGCCCCGTCGGTCGCGGGCAGCACCGGCACCCCGGCGGCCAGCGCGGCGCCGCGGGCCGCGGTCTTGTGGCCGAGCAACCCGAGCACCCCGGGGTCGGGGCCGACGAACGTGAGGCCGCCGGCCGCGCACGCGTCGGCGAATTCGGCGTTCTCGCTGAGGAATCCGTATCCGGGGTGGATGAGGTCCGCGCCGGAGCTCTTCGCCACCGCCAACACGGCGGACTGGTCCAGGTAGGCCCGCGGGCCGCTGCCGGGCAACCCGATCGCCTCGTCGGCCGCGTGCACGTGCGGGCTCTGCGCGTCGTCGCCGGCGTAGACGGCGATCGTCCGCATGCCCAGTTCGGTTGCGGTGCGGATGATTCGCAGTGCGATCTCGCCGCGGTTGGCGACCAACAGGCTCGCGCTCATCGCAGCGGCTCCCCCCACCGCACCTGTTCGCGGAGCCTGGCCTTGAGCAGCTTGCCGCCGGCGTTGCGCGGCAGCGCGGTATCGACCACCGTGACGTATTGCGGCACTTTGAAATCGGCGAGCCGGCCGCGGCAGTGCTCCAGCACGGCCGGCACGTCGATGTCGTCGTCACCGCCGAACAGCACGGCCCCCACCTTCTCCCCCATGACGTCGTCGGCGACCCCGAGCACGCAGGCGTCCGCGACGTGGGGCGCCCCCAGCAGCACGGCCTCGACCTCGACGCTGGAGACGTTCTCGCCCCCGCGGTTGATGATGTCCTTGAGCCGGTCGATGAGGTGCACCCTGCCCGCGTCGTCGACGCGCACCACGTCGCCGGTGTGCAGCCAGCCGTCGGCAAAGGTCGTCGCCGTGGCTTCGGGCCGGTTCCAGTAGCCGGCGGTGACGTTGGCGCCGCGGGTCACCAGCTCACCCACGCCGGGCTCGTCCCCCAACGGGATCAGCCCGAGGTCCACCGACGGGACCGCGTACCCGACCGAGTCGGCGTGTTCGACGGCCTCGCCGTCGGGCAGCACCGTCATCAGCGATGCCGTCTCGGTCATGCCGTAGCCGTTGAACACGGTGGCGTGGCCGAACGCGTTCTTCACCGTCCGCACCAGCGACGGGGCGATGGGGGCCCCGCCGTATCCCACCCACCGGATCCCCGAGACGTCTGTCCCGGCAAACCCCTTGTGCCGCAACAACAGTGAGTAGATCGCCGGCACCGTCACCAGCACCGACACGCGCTCGGCGCCCAGCGCGGCGATCAACGCGTCGAGGTTCAGGGTGGGCATGATCACCGACGCTCCCCCGAGCCGTGCGGCGGCCAAAAGTTGTGAATTGCAACCCGTCACGTGGAACAGGGGAACCGAGATCAGCGTCCGCATTCCCTCGCCCAGGTCTCGCGGTTGTTGCAGACACCGGATCGCGTTCTCGGTGTTGGTCAGGAACGCCTCGTGGGTGGTGGGCACCCCTTTGGGGTGGCCGGTGGTGCCCGACGTGTAGAACAGGGCGGCCACGTCGGTCCGGCCGAGTTGCTCGCTGACGTACGGCGGCCCTTCGGGCAGCGGGGAATCCGGCGCCAGATCGAGCCCCGCACCCGAGTCGGACAGGACGAAGTCGACCTCCGGTTGAGCGGAGCGCATATTGACCGCCACCGCAATGCCGCCGGCCATCACGACGCCCCAGAACGCGAGCACCCAGTCGATCCCCGCGGGGTAACGCACCGCGACCCGGTCGCCCCGCTTGATGCCTTCCGCGCGCAGCCCACCAGCCACCCGCGCGGCGCGGTCCCAGAGTTGTCGGTACGTCAGCCGGCCGCCGCCCAGCTCGACCAGCGCCTCGCTGCCCGGACGGTTGTCGACGTGTTCGGCGAGCATGTCCAGCAGGGTGGCGGGCAGCTCGTCGTAGCGCGGGACGCCGTCGCGGCCGCGGGACACGCCGACCGTCGGGAACGGGTTGTGGTCGCGCGCGATTTCGATCACTGGAGGCATACCCGGTCCTTACTATCCGGTGTCCTATCGTGATAGCGGTGACGAACGATTCCGCCATCATGCCCGAGGCGTTTTTCACTGTAGACGGCGACTCCTACGTTCCTGGCGCGATGACGCAAGGGCCGTGGGGCGCGGCCATGGGCGGCCAGATCGTCGGCGGCCTGTTGGGTTGGGGCATAGAGCAATCCGGCGTCGATCCGGACCTGCAGCCCGCCCGGTTCACGGTCGACCTGTTGCGCCCGGCGCTGATGTCGCCGGTGCAGATCCGGACATCGGTCCTGCGGGAGGGTCGGCGCATCAAGCTGGTCGACGGCGAGCTGGTACAAAACGGCACGGTCGTCGCGCGGGCCAGCGCGCTGTTCCTCCGTCGCGGCGATCATCCGGACGGCCGGGTGTGGTCCTTCCCGGTCGAGATGCCGCCGCTGCCGACATCCTCCGACGGCTTCCCGGAGGCCATGCCGTTCCTCATCTGGGGGTATGGGGCCACCCGCGACGGCAGCCCGGGCATCGCCGCCGGCGAGTGGGAGCAGTCCGACTCGCAGAAGTTCGCGTGGGCCAGGATCTTTCGGCCGATGGTGCAGGGCCACCCGCTGACCCCGTTCACCCGGCTGGCGTTCGTCGGTGACATCACGAGTTCGCTCACCCATTGGGGCACCGGCGGATTGCGCTACATCAACGCCGACTACACCGTCACCGCTAGCCGGTTGCCCGACGGCGAATTCCTGGGGTTGGCCGCCCAGAGTCACTACGGCACGGCCGGGGTTGCCACCGGGGCGGCCACCCTGTTCGACCGGCACGGCCCGCTCGGCACCAGCTCGGCGCTGGCCCTGGCCCAACCGGCCGACGCGTTCAAGCCGACCTACGCGTAATCCATCAACTGGGCGGCGACCGTCGCCCCGAGTTCCCAGCACGCCTGCAGCTGCTCCTTGCCGGGCTTGCCCGAAACCACCACCGTCTCAGCGGCTTTGGACCAACCCAGCCCGGTCGTGATCGTGTCGACCGCGCGCTCGGCGCCCTCGGTGCCCTCGTTGCCGTGCAGGTACAGCCCGAACGGTCGCCCGCGGGTGGAGTCGAGCAGCTGGTAGTAGGAGCAGTCGAACGCGTGCTTGAGGGCGCCCGAGATGTAGCCGAGATTGGCCGGGGTGCCCAGCAGGTAGCCGTCGGCGGCCAGCATCTCGGCCGGCGACACCGTCAACGCCGGGCGGCGCAGCACCTCCACACCCTCGATCTCGGGGTCGGTCGCGCCGGAGACGACCGCCTCGAACATCTCGTGCGTGTGCGGCGACGGCGTGTGGTGCACGATCAGCAGCGTCTTACTCATGGTCGCCCTGCAGGTTCACGGCCGTCTTCATGGCTTCGCGGGCGCGGCGTCGATCCCCGGCGTAGTCATAGGCGCGGGCCAGCCGGTACCAGCGCCGCCAGTCGTCGGGGTGGTCTTCCACTTCGGTGCGCACCGTGGCGAACAGCGCGTCGGCCGCGTCTCGCTGGATGCGGCCCGACGGCCGGCGCGGCAGGTCGCTGGTGTCCAGTTCCATTCCGTCGGCGGCGATCAGGCGCGCGAGCCGCTGATGCGCCAATCCCGCGCGCAGGGTCGCGACCATCGCCCACAGGCCGATGACGGGCATCACCAACACCGCCAACCCGAGGCCGACGGCGGCGGCCCGCCCGGAGGCGATCATGGCGACGGCCACCCGTCCCAGCAGCGCGAAGTACACCAACAGCGCGACGCACATGAAGGCGACGAGCAGTTGGGTGCGCAGCGCTTTGGTCATTGCAGGTTGAGCAGGGGCTCCAGGCCCACCGTCAGTCCGGGATGTTCGGTGATGCGCCGCACCGCCAGCAGCACGCCCGGCACGAACGATGTCCGGTCGAGGCTGTCGTGGCGGATGCTCAGCGTCTCCCCCTCGGTGCCGAACAGGATCTCCTGGTGCGCGACCAGCCCGGCCAGGCGCACCGAGTGCACCGGGATGCCGTCCACGTCGGCGCCCCGCGCGCCCGGCAGGCTGGTGCTGGTGGCGTCGGGGTTGGGCGGCAAGCCTTTTCGTGACTCGGCGATCAGTTTGGCGGTGCGCGTGGCGGTGCCCGACGGTGCGTCGGCCTTGTGCGGGTGATGCAGCTCGATCACCTCGGCCGAGTCGAAGAAGGGCGCCGCCTGCCTGGCGAAGTGCATCGACAGCACCGCCCCGATGGCGAAGTTCGGCGCGATCAGCACCGAGGTTTTCGGGTTCTCGGCGAGCCAGGCCCGCACCTGCTGCAGACGCTCGGCGGTGAAGCCGGTGGTGCCGACGACGGCGTGAATCCCGTTGCCGATGAGGAACTCCAGGTTGCCCATCACCACGTCGGGATGGGTGAAGTCGATGACCGCCTCGGTGCCGCCGTCGGTCAGCAGGCTCAGCGGGTCACCGGCATCCACCTCGGCGGACAGCGTCAGATCCTCGGCGGCCTGCACGGCGGCCACCATCGTCGATCCGACTTTTCCCTTGGCTCCCAGCACTCCCACTCGCATGGCCTTCACCCTAGACCGAGTCCCTTCCGCGCCGCGGCGTGCGTCGAGGGGTTATCTCAATGACAGCTCGAACGTGGGATTCTCGCGCCGATCAGGTGTGGACGATCCAGGCCGCTTCGGTGTAGGGAGCGGGTTGCGAGGGATCGTTGATCGTGATGTACAGCTCGCCTCCCGTCGGCATAGCGAAACCGACGAATCCATGTGCGGTCTGCCCGTCGTGAAGGCCACCCGATTCCAGCGGGGGCATCTTGTTCAGTCTCTGGTAGTCGACCGCCATCGTTGCCGGCTGGGGGGCGTCGTTGCCGCCGCCGTATCCGGCGAACATATAACGCTGGTCGAACTGGAAGAAGTAGTGAGACGTCGCGGTGATCGTCATTTCCACCACGTTGCATGCGGAGCCAGGCGTCGGACTCGCAAAGTGCGAGGCGCACCCCGGCGGTAACCACGTTGCACTGTCGATAGTGATGTCGGCGGTCGCGCCGCCGGCCGCCCGCGCATGCACGGGCACGCCCATCTGACCGGTCGAGAACGGTGGGCTCTCGGACGCGGGGTCGGCCGAACCGGAGGGACACGAGCATGTGGCAATGACCGCCGCGGCCGCGGCTGCCGCACCTACAAATCCCGCGCGCACCACGGGTGGTTACCCGCGGCGCTGCCACGAGAAACGCGTGGCTGGCGGCGGTGCGACGCCTCGCCTACTTTTTGAACCGCCCGGCGAAGCCGCGCAGCGGCAGGTCGGCGCTGGTGATCAGCCCCGGCGGCGCCGCGATCACCGACTTGATCGCGGCGAGGGCGGGCATGCCGGTCACGGTCATGCCGATCGAGGCGAAGCTGTCCGGGTTGGACAGGTCCACGCCGGGCTTGGGAAAGATCATGTGCTTGTTGTAAATGCACGGATCACCCTTGATCTGGGTGATGTAGCAGCCCTTGATGTTCCAGCTGGGTTCGGTGTGCGGGGTCATCTGCCATTCCAGGTGCGTCTCGACCCGCGGCACGCCGTCGACCATGCCCTGGTACTTGATGTAGTTGCCGCCCAGCGAGCCCTTGGGCAGCGTGTACCAGCCCAGGTCGACGTCCTTGGTGCAGGCGCCCAGCTCGTAGCTGAACGTGACCTCGTCGAGTGTCAGGTCGAAGCAGTCGGCCATCATGTACACGCTGTCGGCGAAGACGCGGGTGTATTTCTCGAGCTTCGACGGGATGTCGGGGTCGTCGACCGGCTGGCCGTAGCCCACTTCGATCCAGGTGTCCTTGGAGTGGTGGCACGACACGTCGACGGACTCGATGGTGGTGATGTTCTCGATGTCGGCGACGTCGGCCGAACACACCACGCCCAGAATCTGATTGAGCCCCGGGTTCATCCCGGTGCCGTAGAACGTGGCACCGCCCTTCTCACAGGCGTCGGCCAGCAGCTTGCTCACCGGTTTGCCCGACGGGTGCGGGTGATTGGTGTCGCGGTGCCAGCCGGTGATCCAGTCCGCGGTGGTGACGATATCGATGCCCGCCTCGAGCACGTGTAAGTAGAGGTCCTCGTCGGGGAACACGCCGTGGAAGGTCAGCACGTCCGGCTTGGCGGCGATGATCTCCTCGATGGTGCCGGTGAACTTGACCCCGTTGGTCCCCACGCCGGCGAACTCCCCGGTGTCCGTGCCGACCTTCTCCGGCGAATAGGCATGCACGCCAATGAGTTCGAGATCGGGCTGGGTCGCGATCCGCCTGATCATCTCCGAGCCGACGTTGCCGCTTCCGACCTGAAAGACGCGGATCGGTGCTGTACTCATTGCGCTAAGCCTTCCTGCGATACGAATGCCTCGGGATAGAACTGCTTGGCCCACTGGCGAATTGCCGTGAATCCCTCGTACTCGTCGGGGGCCAGCGCGGGTGGATCCGAATACCGTTGGTGCTGCCAGATTTCGATGTCCTGGGTGAACTGGCGGATCACTTCCTGGCCGAATTCGGCCGCCTTGCGTTCGGCGCGTTCCGAATCGCCGCCCGGCGCGCGGCCGATGTAGACCATGAACCGGACGTCGGAGGTGCGCTCGTCCACCGGGGTGATCGCGGAGATGGTGCGGTTGTCGATCATCCCCCAGCTCTTGGTCACCGCGATGCCCAGGCCGCCGTTGATGGCCTGCACGCCGCTGTTGACGTCCTCGATCAACTGGGCGTCGTCGCCCTCGAAGGTGATGGTGAAATCGACGTACGACACCGGCTCGGCGAAGTCGTGGCGGGTGAACACCGGCACGATCGGGGTCTTGTGCACGAACTTGAAGTGCGCGAAGTCCACCCCGTTTTCCAGCACGTACTGCGGGTGCATCTCCAGGGTCTCGCGGTACAGCCGCTGCTGCGGGTAGTAATCGTCGGCGGTGCTGCCGTCCTCGAAGGCGGCGAACACATCCGGCGGCTCGAAGTACGGTTCGCGGCGCTCGACGTCGTGCCAGATGTAGACCGACGCGTTGCGTTCGACCACCGGGTAGGTGCGCATGCGCCGGCCGCGGTTGGGGCGGTCCTGGTACGGGATGCAGACGTTGCGCCCCTCGGCGCTCCACTGCCAGCCGTGGAACGGGCACTGCAGCACCTCGCCGACGACGGTGCCGCCGTACCCCAGGTGCGCCCCGAGGTGCTCGCAGTAGGCGTTCATCACGGTGAGCTGACCCGATTCCGCGCGCCAGGCGACCATCTCGGAGTCGAAGTACTTCATCTTGTGCACGTCGCCGACGCCGATCTCGTCGGACCAGGCGACCTGGAACCAACCGGTCGGCTTCATCGACAACGGCGGCTTAGCCATCGAACCCTGCCATGTGAGCTGCCCTCCCTCGGGTACGAATATAAGCCGCGCCCCGAGAAAATCAAAGTACCCTCTATGAAAACGTCGGCGGCCTGCCCGCCCGAGTGGATAAGATCGCCCAATGACCCCTCAGACCAGCGGAGCCGGCATCGCGGGCCGGCGCCCGAACCGGCGGGGCCATGCGACTCGCGAAAGCATGCTCGAGGCCGCGCTGCGCTCGCTGGCCTCCGGCGAGCCGGGCTCGGTATCGGCCAACCGCATCGCCAAGGACATCGGCGCCACCTGGGGCGCGGTGCAGTACCAGTTCGGCGACACCGACGGGTTCTGGGCCGCGGTGCTGCACCGCACCGCGGAGCGCCGCGCCGCGACGTTCTCGACGCTGTCGGCCCCGATCTCGCCGGACGCCCCGCTGCGCGAACGCGTCGGCGCCATCATCGACACCCTCTACACCGGCCTGGCATCGGCCGATTCGCGCGCGATCGAGAACCTGCGCGCGGCGTTGCCCCGCGATCCCGACGAGCTCGAACGCCTCTATCCGCGCACGGCCGCCGAGCTGTTTTCCTGGGGCAAGAGCTGGCTGGAGACCTGCCAGCAGGCCTTCGCCGGTCTGGCCGTCGACCCCGACCGGGTCCGCGAGGTGGCCGCCCTGATCCCCGGCGCGATGCGCGGCCTGGTGTCCGAGCGCCAGCTGGGCTCCTACGCCGACCTCGACATGGCGCGCCGGGGCCTGACCAACGCGCTGGCCGCCTACCTGGAGCCGTCCCGACCGTAACCGGCTCAGGCGTCGATGACCACCCGATCGCCGCCGGCCCGCGACACGCACACCAGCATGCCGTCGTCCCCGGGCGAGGCACGCCCGCGGTGATCCACCTGCCCGGCAAGCACTTTGACCCGGCACGTGCCGCAGAACCCCTGCCGGCACGAGTAGGGCGTCGTCGGGTCGCGGTCCAGCATGACGTCCAGCGCCGTGCGGTTGGCCGGCACCGCGAGCACCCGCCGGGAGCGCGCGAGCTCGAGTTCGAACGGAACCCCGTCGACAACGGGCGCCGGGCTGAACCGCTCGTAATGCAGTGGCGCCCCGGCATATTGGTCGCGAGCGATCCGCACGGCCTCGAGCATGGCGCTCGGGCCGCACACGTAGACGGCGGTCGCCGGGCCGGCGCCGGCCAGCAACTCCGCCACGCTCGGGAAGCGGCCGTGCTCGTCGTCGGCCCACACCGTCACCCGGTCCGGGTCCACCGACACCACCTCGTCGAGCAGCGGCATGTACTCGCGGCTGCGCCCGGTATAGATTGCGCGCCAATCGATCCCGCGCTGCGCGGCCGCGCGGATCATCGGCAGGATGGGGGTCACGCCGATGCCGCCGATGACGAACAAGACGTCGCGCTCGGCGGTGCCGAGATAGAACGCGTTGCGCGGGCCTTCGAATTCGCACGTGTCGCCCACGCCGAAAGCCTCGTGCATCTCGATGGATCCGCCGCCGCCGCCGGCGATGCAGCGCACCGCGATGCGGTAGTCGGTGCGCCGCCCGGGCGGACCGCACAGCGAGTACTGCCGGCGCCGGCCGGAGGGCAACAGGACGTCGATGTGCCCGCCGGGCGTCCAGGAGGGAAGCAGCCCCCCGTCGGGGTCGGCCAACGTCAGCGCGACGACATCGGGCGCGACGAGCTCGCGTTGGGTCACGACCGCGGTCAGCGTGCGCTGCACCGGCTTCACCCGCGAGGGTTCCCACCGCGACACCGAGGCGAATCCCTCGAACACCGCCCGCACACCCCACAGCAACGACCCGAAGCGGTCGTGGGCGCGCCGGCCGTACAGGTCGGCGGGCCTGCTGGCCCAAATGCTTTCCGGCACCGGTCCCCCTAGGTCTGCCGAATGTCCAACCGCGCGAACAGCCGGACCGCCCCCGGGCTGATGCGTCGCATCGCGTAGCCGATCCTGGATTCGGCGGCGATCGGCAGCACCGCCGGTCCGGTCTTGACGGCCTTCACGATCGCCTTGGCGGTCGCCTCGGGGGTGAAGTTGCGGCGCCGGTAGGCGGCGTCGGCCTTGCCCCGCGCCCGCTCCTGCTGCTCGGCGCTCATCCCGGCGTAGATGGTGCTCTTGGCGATGTTGGTGTTGACGAAGCCCGGGCACACCGCGG
Organism: Mycobacterium paraintracellulare; assembly: GCF_000276825.1. Taxonomy (NCBI): domain Bacteria; kingdom Bacillati; phylum Actinomycetota; class Actinomycetes; order Mycobacteriales; family Mycobacteriaceae; genus Mycobacterium; species Mycobacterium paraintracellulare. Next base: position 3,850,812 of record NC_016948.1, read on the forward strand.
TGACGCTGATGCCCTCGTCGGCGAAGTCGGCGCGCAACGATTCGCTGAGCGCCAGCACCGCCGCCTTGGTGGTGCTGTAGGCGACCATCGACTTCGACGGCAGGAAGGCCGCGGCCGAGGCCACGTTGATGATCGTTCCGCCCTCGCCGCGCTCGACCATCTGCGCACCGAACGCCCGGCTGCCGGAGATGACGCCGCCGACGTTGACCCCCATGATGTTTTCCCAATTCGCCGAGCTGGTCTCCAGGAAGCGGCCCGCCATCCCGATGCCGGCGTTGTTCACCAGGATGTCGACCACCCCGTGCTCGTTACGCACTTGTGTGGCAAGGTCGTTCATCGCGGCCTCGTCGCTGACGTCGACCTGGTAGACCGCGGCCTCGGCGCACGCGGCGCGGACCGCGTCGGCGGTCTGGTCGGCGGCCGCCCGATCGCGGTCGGCCAGCACGATTTTGCGGGCGCCGCGCCGGGCCAGCTCCACCGCGGTGGCCCTGCCGATCCCGGCACCCGCGCCGGTGACCAGGGCGAGCTTGCCGCGCACCTCGCCCCGTTCGCCGCGCGACTCGACCGCGGGCGGCGCACCGGCGACGGTCCGGTCGACCCACTCGGCGGTCAGCCGGGCGACGACGTCGGGGCGCGAGGTCACCACCCAGTGCCCGCCCTCGATCGCGATCACCCTGGCGCCCTGAGGAATTGCGCCGGTGAAGCGCTGCAGCGCGGGGGTGACGAAGACGTCCCGCCGCGGAACCAACGTCTGGACCGCGACGGAGGTCTCGGGGAGTTGCGGGCCCGGCGCCAGCATGGGCGCGGGCATGTTCTGCCGGTACAGGTTGAGCCCGTTGACATAGTCGGTGAGCGACCGCCTGGTGTCGTGGCGCTGGCTGCGGGTGCTGGAGCGGCCGATGCGCTCAAGGGCCTCAATGACTTTCACGCCGACGCGCGAGCGAAACGACAGCTCGGGCACCCCCGGGCACAGGAAGAAGCCGATGTAGCCCGAGGAGATCAGCTGCCTGGCGACCTGGGCCACGGCCCGTGGGGTGCGCGCGGACCGCAGAAACGCCCCCGCGTATTGCAGGTGCGGGCCCGAGATCGACGTGAACGAGGCCACCTTGGGCATCACCGAGTCGTCGGTGACCGCCGCCCAGGCCTGGATCGAGCCCCAGTCGTGGCCCAGCAGGTGGACCCGCTCGACGCCCAGGCTGTCGATGACCGCCTCGATGTCGGAGACGAGCTGCGCGAACCGGTACCCGGAAGGCTCTGCGGGAGAAGATGATTCACCGGCCCCGCGCACGTCGTAGGCGACGAAGTTGTAGGGTCGGCCGGCCAGCTCGCCGGCGACGCCGTCCCACACGTGGTGGTTGTCCGGAAAGCCGTGGATCGCCAGGATGGTCGGGCGCGCCGGGTCGATGTCGGTGTAGCGGTGCACGGCCAGCGTGACGCCGTCGCTGGCGGTGATGCGAGACGTGGTGCCCATCGGTCAGTGCGAGGCCCGCGCGGCCGGTGAGACGGCCAGGTAGTCCACGGCCAGTCCCAGCCCGCCGAGCTGCGAGGGGTGGAAGCCCGGGCGGTAGTAGTTCCCGATCGCACGCACGAATCGCAGTGGCCCGGGCACCAATCCGCGGCGCGCGGCGGCGAAGTAGTCCCGCCAGCGCGGCTTGGCGCCCGGCGGCAGGTGGGGATCCAGCGAGTACAGGAACCGCACGCCGCGAATCCACAACAGCAGCATGGCGGGCGACACGACCAGCTGGGCGCGGACCTGCCGCCAGTAGCCGGCCCGCAGATGCTTCATGGTGTCGAAGGCCACCGCCTTGTGTTCGACTTCCTCGGCGCCGTGCCAGCGCAGCATGTCCAGCATCACCGGATCGGTGCCGATCGCGTCGTGGGCCGGCGAATTCAGGATCCACTCGCCCAGGATGGCGGTGTAGTGCTCGATGGCGGAGACCATGGACACCTGCTCGAGCAGCCAGCTGTGCTGGCGGCGCTCGCTCCAGCGGGGCCGCGGCCCGAGCAGCTTGTCGAACAGCCACTTGATCTGTCCGGTATAGGGGGTCAGGTCGATGCCCCGCGCGGCGAAGTGGGCGAGCACGCCGGCGTGCGCCTGGGAGTGCACCGCCTCCTGCCCGATGAATCCCTGGACGTCGAGCCGCAGCTGATCGTCTTTGATCAGCGGCAGGGTCTTCTTGAACACGTCGACAAAGAACTCCTCGCCCGCGGGCAGCAGCAGGTGCAGCACGTTGAGGACGTGGGTGGAGAACGGCTCGCCGGGCACGTAATGGAACGGCAGAGCCGCCCAATCGAAGTGCACGTCGCGCGCCTCGAGGACCAGCCGTTCGTGGTCGAGCGACGCGTCGTGCGGACCCGCCGCCTGGTCGTCAACGGTCAGCATTATTGCCCCCTACCTCGGCGTTTCCGACGCTGCGCGCTGCCAGTATAGTTGCGCAACCAAGTATGCGGAACCAGCGGTACCGGGTTTTGTCCCGGCCGGTGTCTAGGGCGCGACCGGGCGCAGGTCGTAGGATCCCGGATCGGTGTTGGCCAGCATGGCGCGGTGCGCGGCCGGGGTGAACGGCCACACCTCGGGCACCCCGTCCTTGTTGAGATACCAGCTGTCACAGCCGGTGGTCCACACGGTGTTCGGCATCGCGGCCCGCAGCCGGGCGTTGAAGCTGTCGGTCGCCGAGCGTGTCGGTTCGACGGTGTCGAATTCCCCTCGGCGCCAACGCTGGATCCACCCCAGGATGTGATCGGCCTGCGATTCGGCGACGGTCGTGAGTGCCAGGTTGCCGACCGGGCTGTGCGGCCCCAGCATCATGAAGAAGTTGGGGAAGCCCGGCATCGCGACGGTCTGGTAGGCCCGCGGCCCGTCGCGCCACACGTCGTCGGCGGCGATGCCGTCGCGGCCGATCAGCCGCATCGGCCGAAAGAACGCGTGGGTGTCGAAGCCGGTGGCGAGCACGATGATGTCGACGTCGTGCAGGACGCCGTCGTCGGTCACGATGCCGCGCCGCTCCACGTGGTCGATGCCGGCGGTGACCAGGTCGACGTCGTCGCGCTGCATCGCGCGGTAGAAGCCGCCCGACATCACCAGCCGTTTGCACATCGGCGTGTAGTCGGGGGTCAGCGCCCGGCGCAGTTCGGGGTCGCGGACCTCGCGGAGGCTGGCGCGGCACAGCGCGCCCATGATCTTTCGGCGCACGCCGGGCTTGGTCAGCCCCACCGCGAAGAGGTCGAACACCATGCTGTAGCCGCGGTACGCCACCCGGTCCAGCCACGGAAACCGGTTGCGGGTGATGCCGGCCAACCGGGTGTAGCGGGGGTTGGGCAGCTTGAGCACCCACTGCGGCGTCCGCTGGAACAGCACGACCCTGCCCGCCACGCCGGCCAGGCCGCAGACGAGTTGCACGCCCGTGGACCCGTTGCCGACGATCGCGATCCGCCGGCCGGCCAGCTCGACGGAATGGTCCCAGCACGCCGAGTGAAAGACGTGGCCGCCGAAGTCGTCCAGGCCGGCGATCGACGGCATCCGGGGATGGTGCAACACGCCGGTGGCCGTGATCAAAAAGTCCGCCGCGCACTGTTCTCCGGCGGCGATGCGCAGGGACCAGCGCCCGTTCTCGAAACGGGCGTCGGTGATTTCGGTGCCGAACCGGATGCGGTCCCGCAGGCCGAACCGGTCCGCGATTTTCCGGAAGTAGTCCTGGATTTCACCGCCCGGTGAGAACATGTGCGACCAGTGCGGGTTGGTGGCGAACGTGTACTGGTAGACCCGGGACGGTATGTCGCAGGTCAGGCCCGGATAGGTGTTGTCGCGCCAGGTGCCGCCCACCTCGTCAGCCTTTTCGAAGATCGTCACATCGGTAATGCCGCTGCGCAGCAACGCAATTGCGACGCACAGCCCGGACATGCCCGCTCCGACGACCGCTACGGCGGGATCGCGTCGCGTCATCGGAACTCCCGCGGCTCTTCGGCTACTCGGTTTCGGCGCGCTGCTTGAGGCGCTGCAGGGTGAGCCGGATGTGCTCGGTGTTGGCGGCCACCCGATCGCTGACGCCGGTGGCCTTGCCGGCGACCTTGCGGAACCACCCGGGCCGGCGGTCCCAGGTGCTCTCGGTGACCTCGCAGCCGCCGTCCGCCGCGACGATGTCGTACTGCCAGCGGGCGACGGGAAGGATGCTGTAGCGCACGTCGAAGGCGAAGCGGCGGCCCGGTTCGGCGTCGGTGACGGTGCATCTGGTGCTCCAGCGCCGGCCGCGGTTCTCGTTGTGGCCCGCGAAAACCGCGCCCGGGGCGACCGCCTCACCCTTGCGCCACTGCATCGCCACCGCCTCCTCGGCCAGCGAAGCCAGGGTGGGCAGGTGGGTGATGAGCCGGTACACCACGTCGGGGCGGGCGTCGATCTGCACGGTGGCCGAAACGCACGGGGCGGTCATCCGCCGATCATAGCCAGCGGGCGATGCGATGCACATCGATTGCGGGCCCTGTGAAGTTTCTTCACAATCGAAAGTGACTGCGCGAACGAGGGGCGATCATGCGAGTCGGCGTACCGACCGAGACCAAGACGAACGAGTTTCGCGTCGCCATCACCCCCGCTGGTGTCGCCGAGTTGGTCCGCCGCGGACACGACGTGCTCGTCCAGACCGGCGCCGGCGAGGGATCGGCGATCGCCGACTCCGAGTTCAAGGCGGCGGGCGCGCAACTCGCCGATACGGCCGAACAGGTTTGGGGCGACGCCGACCTGCTGCTCAAAGTCAAAGAACCCGTGCCCGCCGAGTATGAGCTGTTGCGGCGCAACCAGATTCTGTTCACCTACCTGCATCTGGCCGCCTCGCGCGCGTGCACCGAGGCCTTGCTGGCGTCCGGAACGACGTCGATCGCGTACGAGACGGTCCAAACCGCCGACGGCACACTGCCGTTGCTGGCGCCGATGAGCGAGGTGGCGGGCCGGCTGTCCGCTCAGGTGGGGGCGTATCACCTGATGCGCACCCACGGCGGGCGCGGCGTGCTGATGGGCGGCGTGCCGGGCGTCAAGCCGGCCGACGTCGTCGTGATCGGGGCGGGTACCGCGGGCTACAACGCGGCCCGCGTCGCGAACGGCATGGGGGCGATGGTGTCGGTGCTCGACGTCAACATCAACAAGCTGCGGTTGCTCGACGCCGAGTTCGGCGGGCAGGTCCGCACCCGGTACTCGTCGGCCTACGACTTGGAGGGCACCGTCAAGCGCGCCGACCTGGTGATCGGCGCGGTGCTGCGCCCCGGCGCCAAGGCCCCCAGCCTGGTCTCGAATTCCCTTGTCGCGCAGATGAAACCGGGCGGGGTGCTGGTCGACATCTCGATCGACCAGGGCGGCTGCTTCGAGGACTCGCGGCCGACCACGCACGACGACCCGACCTTCGCCGTGCACGACACGCTGTTCTACTGCGTGGCCAACATGCCCAGCGCGGTGCCCAAGACGTCGACGGTGGCGCTGACGAACGCGACCATGCCGTATGTGCTCGCGCTCGCCGAGCGCGGCTGGCGTGCGGCGTGCCGATCGGATCATGCTCTGGCCAAAGGCCTTTCGACGCACGACGGCGCGCTGCTGTCCGGGCAGGTGGCCGCCGATCTCGGGCTGCCGTGCACCGACCCCGCCTGCGTGCTGGGCTAATCGGCTAATCGGCTAATCGGTGGCCACGAGGCCGGCGATGATGTCGGCCGCGGGGCCGGCGCTGGCGTGCTTGAAGGCCGCCCCGGCCCACAGCGGTATCCCGTTCGGGTCCTCGAGGGCGGCGGCGGCTTCCCGGATGGGCGATGTCATCTGGTTGACCTCGGGGTAGCCCAGCGGCGCCACGTGGTCGAGCATGCGGGTGAAGTCGTTTTCCAGCCCGCGCGCGTAGCGGCCCGAGAAGGCCCGTGTCACAACGGTGGTCGCGAACAGCGGGTTCTTCAGGGCGGTGCGGTGGGCGGGGTTGGTGCCGGCCTCGTCGGCGAGCAGCAGCGCGGTGCCGACCTGCGCGGCCACCGCTCCCCGGCGCAGGGCGGCGCCGATCTCGTCGGCGGTGCCCAGCCCGCCGGCGGCGATGATCGGGATGTCATGGGTGTTGCGGATGCGGTCGATGAGCTGGTGCAGCGACTCGTTGGCGGGTTCCATGTCGGGCGCGAACGTGCCGCGGTGCCCGCCCGCGGCGGGGCCCTGGACCACCAGGCTGTCGGCGCCGGCGGCGACGGCCACCCCGGCCTCGTACGCCGACGTCACCGTGACCATCACCAGCAGGCCCAGCGCGCCGAGGCGCCGGATCACGTCGGGCGGCGGGACGCCGAACGTGAACGACACCAGCTCGGGCCGGACGTCGGCGACCACCTCGAGCTTCTGTTCCCACCCGTCGTCGTCGCCGTAACGCGGGTGACCGACCTCCACCTGGTAGTGATCGGCGATCTCTTCGAGTTCGGCCGCGTAGTAGTCCAGGGCCACCCAGTCGGCCACACTGGGCTGGGGCACAAACAGATTCACGCCCAGCGGGCCGGTGGTGGCCTTGCGCGCGGCGGCGATGTCGTCGGCGAACCGCTCGGCGGTGAGATACCCGCCGGGGACGAAACCGAGCCCACCGGCGTTGGACACCGCCGCGGCCAGCGCGGGAGTCCCGGGGCCGCCGGCCATCGGGGCACCCACGATGGGCACCGCGATGTCCCAAAAGCCCAGTACCATTCGGCTAGTCCGCCGACGGCGAGCGCCGAGGGGGCGCGAGTGAGGAGGCGGACATTCGAGCTAGCCTACCATCGCCCGAAGTTGTTGGGGCAGTGACCGTTTGGTGGCATAGGGGCCGAGAACCGCGGCGCCGTAGCGCTGCCCGAGCAGCCGGCGGGCGACGGCGTTGACCTCATCGACGGTCACCTGGTCGATCTGCCGCAGGGTGTGCTCGATGCTGCGGTGCTTGCCGTAGTTGAGCTCGCTGCGGCCGAGGCGGCTCATCCGCGAGCCCGAGTCCTCCAGGCCGAGGACCAGGCCGCCGCGCAGCGAGCCCTTGGCGATCCGGCACTCCGCCTCGGTGATGCCGTCGCGCGCGACGGCGTCGAGGACCGCACCGGTCACCTCCATGACCTCGGCGAAACGTTCGGGCTGGCACGCCGCGTACACGGACAGCGCGCCGCTGTCGGCGAAGATGTCCACCGTCGAGTACACCGAATAGGCCAGCCCGCGCAGCTCCCGAACCTCTTGGAACAGCCGAGAACTCAGGCCGCCGCCCAGCGCGGTGTTGAGCACCGACAGCGCCCAGCGGTGCTGCCAGCCGCGGCCGGGCGTGCGCACCCCCAGCGACACGTGCGTCTGCTCGGCGTCCCGGTGGCCCAGCGCCAGCCCGGGCCGGCCGTTGACCCGCCCGGCGCCCTTGCGCGGCGCGATGGGTGCGCGCCCACGGACTAGATGCGGGCCGAAGTGCTCGCGCACCAGCGCGACCACCTCGTCGTGGTCGACGTTGCCGGCCACCGCCACCACCATGCGTTCGGGCGTGTAGCGGCGGACGTGAAACGAGTGCAGCTGGCTACGCGTCATCGACGTCACCGACCGCGCGGTGCCGATGACGGGCCGGCCCACCGGGTGGTCGCCGAACAGCGCGCCCAAGAACATGTCCCCGAGCGCGTCCTCGGGGTCGTCGTCGCGCATCGCGATCTCCTCGAGGACCACGTCGCGTTCCAGTTCGACGTCCTCGGCGGCGCAGCGGCCGTTGAGCACCACGTCGGCGACCAGGTCGACGGCCAGCGCCAAGTCGCTGTCGAGCACGTGCGCGTAGTAGCAGGTGTGCTCCTTGGCGGTGAACGCGTTCAGCTCTCCCCCGACGGCGTCCATCGCCTGGGCGATGTCCACCGCGGTGCGGCTGGGGGTCGACTTGAACAGCAGGTGCTCGAGGAAGTGGGCCGCGCCGGCGACCGTGGCGCCCTCGTCGCGCGAGCCGACCCCGACCCACACCCCGACCGAGGCGGAACGCACCGCCGGCAGGTATTCGGTGACCACCCGCAAGCCGCCCGGCAGCGTCGTGCGCCGCAGTGCGGCGTGCGGGTCCGCCGCGGCCGTGTGGTTACCCCGCCGCAGCGCGGGGTCAGCTGCTCGCTTTCCCGAATCAGCTCGCGGCATCGGCAGGGGCGGCCGCCGGGGCATCGGCTGGCGCCGAGTTGTCGTCCTCCACCAGCACCAGCGAGATCTTGCCGCGCTTGTCGATGTCGGCGATTTCGACGCGCAGCTTGTCGCCGACGTTCACCACGTCCTCGACCTTTGCGATGCGCTTGCCCTTGCCGAGCTTGGAGATGTGCACCAGGCCGTCGCGACCGGGCAGCAGCGAGACGAAGGCGCCGAAATCCGTTGTCTTGACCACGGTTCCGAGGAAGCGTTCGCCGACCGTCGGCAGTTGCGGGTTGGCGATGGCGTTGATCCGGTCGATCGCGGCCTGCGCCGAGGGCCCGTCGGTGGCGCCGACGAACACGGTGCCGTCGTCCTCGATGGAGATCTGCGCGCCGGTCTCCTCGGTGATGCCGTTGATCACCTTGCCCTTGGGGCCGATGACTTCACCGATCTTGTCCACCGGAACCTTGATGGTGGTGACCCGCGGGGCATACGGGCTCATCTCGTCGGGCGCGTCGATGGCCTCGGCCATGACCTCGAGGATCGTCAGGCGCGCGTCTTTGGCCTGGCCCAGGGCGCCCGCCAGGACCTGCGACGGGATGCCGTCGAGCTTGGTGTCCAGCTGCAGCGCGGTGACGAAGTCCTTGGTGCCGGCGCACTTGAAGTCCATGTCGCCGAACGCGTCCTCGGCGCCCAGGATGTCGGTCAGCGTGACGAACCGCCGCTCGGTCCGGCCGTCGATCTCCACGTCGTCGGAGACCAGGCCCATCGCGATGCCGGCCACCGGCGCCTTCAGCGGCACACCGGCGTTCAGCAGCGACAGGGTGGACGCACAGACCGACCCCATCGACGTCGAGCCGTTGGAGCCCAGCGCCTCGGAGACCTGGCGGATGGCGTACGGGAAATCCTCGACGCCGGGCAGCACCGGGATCAGGGCCCGCTCGGCGAGCGCACCGTGCCCGATCTCGCGCCGCTTGGGCGAACCCACCCGGCCGGTCTCGCCGGTGGAGAACGGCGGGAAATTGTAATGGTGCATGTAGCGCTTGGAGGTTTCCGGCCCCAGCGAGTCGATCTGCTGGGCCATCTTGACCATGTCGAGCGTGGTCACCCCCAGGATCTGGGTCTCACCGCGCTGGAACAGCGCGCTGCCGTGCGCGCGGGGCACCACGGCGACCTCGGCCGAGAGCGCGCGGATGTCGGTGATGCCGCGGCCGTCGATGCGGAAGTGATCGGTGAGGATGCGCTGGCGCACCAGCTTCTTGGTCAGCGAGCGGAACGCGGCGCTGACCTCTTTCTCGCGGCCCTCGTAGGTTTCGGCGAGGCGCGCGAGCACCTCGGCTTTCAGCTCGTCGGTGCGCGCGTCGCGCTCGGCCTTGCCGCCGATGGTCAGCGCCTTGGCCAGCTCGTCGGTGGCCACCGAGGCGACCGAGTAGTAGACGTCTTCCTGGTAGTCCGGGAACGTCGGGAACTCGCCGACCGGCTTGGCGGCCGCCCCGGCCAGCTCCTCCTGCGCGGTGCACAGGGTGGCGATGAACGGCTTGGCGGCCTCGAGCCCTTCGGCCACAACGGTTTCCGTCGGCGCCTGGGCGCCGCCCTCGACGAGCTCGATGACGTTCTCGGTGGCCTCGGCCTCGACCATCATGATCGCTATGTCTTTTTCGGCGGCGCCGCCGCCGACTATGCGGCCGGCCACCACCATGTCGAACACCGCCCGCTCGAGCTGCTCGACGGTCGGGAACGCCACCCACTGGCCGTCGATGAGCGCGACCCGCACGCCCCCGATCGGACCCGAGAACGGCAGCCCGCTCAGCTGGGTGGAGGCCGACGCGGCGTTGATCGCCAGCACGTCGTACAGGTCGTTGGGGTCCAGGCTCATGACCGTGACCACGACCTGGATCTCGTTGCGCAGTCCGCTGACGAACGACGGGCGCAGCGGGCGGTCGATGAGCCGGCAGGTCAGGATCGCGTCGGTGGAGGGACGGCCCTCGCGACGGAAGAACGAGCCGGGTATGCGACCGGCGGCGTACATCCGCTCCTCGACGTCGACGGTCAGCGGGAAGAAGTCGAAGTGCTCCTTGGGGCTCTTGCTGGCGGTGGTCGCCGACAACAGCATGTTTTCGTCATCCAGGTACGCGACCACGGCGCCGGCGGCCTGCTGGGCCAGCCGGCCGGTCTCGAAACGGATGGTGCGGGTGCCGAAGCTCCCGTTGTCGATGGTGGCGGTCGCCTCGAACACGCCCTCTTCAATTTCAGCGACAGACATGGACGTCCGTACGGCCTCTCTTATTCGGCTGTTTCGCGTCGTCACGCGCAACCTGGAGAGGGTCCGCAGCGCCCGTTGGGGCCTGCGAGTCACCCTGGGAGCTATCCCGAAGAGCCAGTCTGAATGCGGCTACGGCCATCGATCGAAGCGGCCGAGAAGCCCCAGATCCGGAGAGCCCGGCAGCCACTACCGAAGACCGCCCGATGCAGACTGGGCTGCTCCCTCGAAGGTGCGTAGTGACACGCTGGAACGGCGCACGCGGATCTGCGTGGCCGCACCGTTTTGCTCGGGCCGAACCGGCCCAGAACGTCCTTACTCTACACGGGCGGGCCCGCCCCGCCAGCATCGCGCGGGATCGGGCGGGCGTCATAGCCCCGGTGACGGCGGCGTCAGCGGCGCAGGCCGAGGCGCTCGACCAGCGAGCGGTAGCGCTCCACGTCGATCTGGGCGACGTATTTGAGCAGCCGGCGACGGCGCCCGACCAGCAGCAACAGGCCGCGCCGCGAGTGGTGGTCGTGCTTGTGCACCTTGAGGTGCTCGGTCAGGTCGGCGATCCGCTTGGTCAGCAGCGCGACCTGCGCCTCCGGGGAACCGGTGTCGGTGTCATGCAGGCCGTAGGTGCCCAGGATTTCTTTTTTCTGCTCGGCTGTCAGCGCCACGAACTATCTCCATCAATCGGTGCCGCGAAAATTTCGGTCGTGGCCGCCGCGGACTGCAGCACACTCCGTATCGGGGGGCGAGTCTATCAGCGGCCGCGATGTTCGCCGAAATCGCAGGCCAGCGCCGCACACTTGACAACATACAACCATTTGGTTGTATGTTTGCCGGGTGGATGTGGACGAAGAGGACCGGGTGGACGCCCTGTTCCACGCGCTCGCCGACCGAACCCGGCGCGACATCATGCGACGGACGCTGGCCGGGGAACACTCGGTTTCCACGCTCGCCCGCAAGTACGACATGAGCTTCGCCGCGGTGCAGAAGCACGTCGTCGTGCTCGAGAAGGCCGGCCTGGTCACCAAACGACGCAGCGGTCGCGAGCAGCTGGCCAGCGGTGACGTGACGGCCGTGCGGTCGGTGGCCTCGATGCTCGCCGAGTTGGAACTCCTCTGGCGCGACCGGATCGCACGCATCGACGAACTCATCTCATCCGACTCAACCAAGGAGGACTGAACCATGCCCGTAACCGGCGTCGAGCACGATCCCGACAACCTGACGCTGACCATCACCGCGGACTTCGCCGCGCCGGTGCACCGGATCTGGCAGGTCTACGCCGACCCGCGTCAACTGGAGAAGGTGTGGGGGCCGCCGTCCCATCCGGCGACCGTCGTCGACCACAGCCTGACGCCCGGAGGTCGCACGACGTATTTCATGACCGGTCCGGACGGCGAGAAATACGCCGGATATTGGGAGATCACGGCCGTCGACGAGCCGACGAGCTTCTCGTTCCTCGACGGCTTCGCCGACCTGGACTTCAACCCGAACCCCGGACTGCCGGTCTCGAGGAACGTCTACACCTTCACCGAGCACGACGGCGGCACTCGCGCGACCTACGTGAGCGCCTTCGAGTCCGCCGAGGCGCTGCAACAGGTGCTGGACATGGGGGTGGTCGAGGGCTCGTCGTCGGCCATCAACCAGATCGACGACCTGGTCGCTTCCTGAAAACCGCGGTGGATCAGTCCTGCGTCGACAGGATGGTGCGGGCCCGTTCGGTGTCCTCGCCCATCGCGACGATGAGTTCCTCCACGGAGCCGAACTTGTGCTGCCCACGGATGCGGCCGACGAAATCCAGCGCCACGTGCTGCCCGTACAGGTCGGCGTCGGTGTCCAGGACGAACGCCTCGACGGTGCGGGTGCGCCCGGAGAAGGTCGGGTTGGTGCCGACGGACACCGCGGCCTGGTAACGCTCACCCGGGATGACGGTGCCGGTCACCGGGCCGTGGCCGAGGACGGTGAACCACGCGGCGTACACGCCGTCGGCCGGGATGGCCGAATACATCGGCGGCGCCACGTTCGCGGTCGGGAAGCCCAGTTCGGCACCGCGCCCGTGACCCCGCACCACCACGCCCTCGACCCGGTGCGGGCGACCCAGGGCCTCGGTGGCCGCCACCACGTCGCCGGCGTCCACGCAGGACCGGATGTAGGTGGACGAGAACGTGACGGTCTCGTTGCTGTGGTGCTCGGAGAGCAGCGACATCGACTCCACGGCGAACCCGAATCGATCGCCGGCGCGCCGCAGGGTCTCGACGTTGCCGGTCGCCTTCTTGCCGAAGGTGAAGTTCTCCCCCACGACGACCTCGACCACGTGCAGGTTCTCCACCAGCAGCTCGTGCACGTAGCGGTCCGGCGTGAGTTTCATGAAGTCGGTGGTGAACGGCATCACCAAGAAGACGTCGATGCCCAGCTCCTCGACCAGCTCGGCGCGCCGCGTCAGCGTCGTCAACTGGGCCGGATGGCTGCCGGGATAGACCACTTCCATCGGGTGCGGGTCGAACGTCATCAACACCGTCGGCACGCTGCGCGCCCGCCCCGCTTTCACCGCATGCGCGATCAGCTCCGCGTGCCCGCGATGCACACCATCGAACACACCGATGGTGAGCACACACCTGCCCCAGTCCGTGGGAATCTCGTCTTGGCCGCGCCACCGCTGCACGACCGCAAGCCTACGGCGCCGAGTGCCCGGCCGGGAGATCCAGAGGGCCCGACACCCGCCAGGGTGGCGGGGAACACGCCGGATTTGGATGGGGTTGCCTAAACTTTGTCGTTGTGAGTGCTGACGAAGAGCGTGGCGGTCTCACCGCGGTCGGCCAGGACTACCTCAAGGCGATCTGGAATGCCCAGGAGTGGTCCCCCGACAAGGTCAGCACGAAGATGCTGGCCGAGAAGATCGGGGTGTCGGCCAGCACGGCCTCGGAGTCGATCCGCAAACTCGCCGAGCAGGGCCTCGTCGACCACGAGAAGTACGGCGCGGTGACGCTGACCGAGGCCGGACGGCGCGCGGCGCTCGAGATGGTGCGCCGGCACCGGCTGCTGGAGACCTTCCTGGTCAACGAGCTGGGCTACGCGTGGGACGAGGTGCACGACGAGGCCGAGGTGCTCGAGCACGCGGTGTCGGATCGTCTGGTTTCCCGCATCGACGCCAAGCTGGGATTCCCGCAGCGCGATCCGCACGGCGACCCCATCCCCGCCACCGACGGGCAGGTGCCCACCCCGCCGGCGCGCCAGCTGTGGGCGTGCGGCGACGGCGACGCCGGGACGGTGGCCCGCATCTCCGACGCCGACCCCGAGATGCTGCGCTACTTCACCGACGTGGGCATCAACCTCGACTCCCGGCTGCGGGTGCTGACCCGCCGCGAGTTCGCGGGCATGATCTCGGTGGCGATCGAATCCGGCGACGGCGACGAGACGACCGTCGACCTGGGCAGCCCGGCCGCGCGGGCGATCTGGGTGACCGCGTAGCTCAGTCGGCCAGCAATCCCTTGGCGATGTGGGTGATCTGCACCTCGTTGCTGCCGGCGTAGATCATCAGCGACTTGGCGTCGCGGGCCAGCTGCTCCACGCGGTACTCGGCCATATATCCGTTGCCGCCGAACAGTTGCACGGCCTCCATGGCCACCTCGGTCGCCGCCTCCGACGAGTACAGCTTGATCGCCGACGCCTCGGCCAGCGTCAGCGGCTTACCGGCCTGTTGGCGCTCGATGGTGTGAAAGACCATGTTCTGCACGTTCATTCGCGCGATCTCCATCTTGGCCAGCTTGAGCTGGATCAGCTGGAACTGCCCGATGTTCTTGCCCCACAGCGTGCGGCTCTTCGCGTAGTCGACGCACAGCCGGTGGCATTCGTCGATGATGCCCAGGGCCATCATGGCGATCCCGATCCGCTCGGCGGCGAAGTTGGCGCGGGCGCTGTCGCGGCCGTCGCCGTCGGTGTGCTGTTCGCTCTCGCCGAGCAGCCGGTCCGGGCTCAGCCGCACGTTGTCGAAGAACAGCTCGCCGGTCGGCGAGGACATCATGCCCATCTTCTTGAACGGCTTGCCCTGCGTCAGGCCCGGCATGCCGGCGTCGAGCACGAACACCAGCACCGGGCGGTTGCGCTTGTCCACCTTCGTCGGGTCGGCGTCGCCCTCGTCGAGTTTGGCGTACACGACCAGGACGTCGGCGCAGGGCCCGTTGGTGATGAACGTCTTCTGCCCGTTGAGGATGTAATCGGCACCGTCGCGTTTGACGTAGGTCTTCATGCCGCCGAACGCATCCGAGCCCGAGTCCGGCTCGGTGATGGCCCATGCCGCAATCTTTTCCAGCGTCATCAGCTCGGGCAGCCAGCGTTCCTTCTGCGCCAGCGTGCCGCGGCTCATGATGGTCGCCGCACCCAGGCCGAGGCTCACCGACGCGGTGCTCAGCAACCCGATGCTGACCCGGGCGATCTCGGAGACCAGCACCGCGATCATCGATCCCTGGGCTCCGCCGCCGAAACCGCTTGCCTCGCCGTCGCTTTGACGCTCTCCCGAGCGCTCCCGGTCCAGCATCTTCTTGACCGATTCGGCGGCCATGGCATCGAGGCCGAACTGGCTGAACAGCTTGCGCGCGATCGGATAGGGCGACATCGCGCCGGTTTCCAATTCGTCGAGATGCGGGCGGATCTCCTTGTCGACGAACTGCCGAACGGCGTCGCGGACCATCAGGTCGGTGTCGGACCACTCGATCATGGCGCCCTAGCGTTCGGCGCGCTGGTAGGCGGTGACGACGGCGGCGCCGCCCAGCCCGATGTTGTGTTGCAGTGCGGCGCTGACGTTGTCGACCTGACGCGCCTCGGCCGTCCCGCGCAGCTGCCACGTCAGTTCCGCGCACTGCGCCAGCCCGGTCGCGCCCAGGGGATGCCCCTTGGAGATCAGGCCACCGGAGGGGTTGACCACCCAGCGGCCGCCGTAGGTGGTGTCGTTGTTGTCGATCAGCTTGGGCGCCTCACCCGGCCCACACAGGCCCAGCGCCTCGTAGAGCAGCAGCTCGTTGGCCGAGAAGCAGTCGTGCAGTTCGATCACCTGGAAGTCCTGCGGACCCAGCCCGGACTGGTCGTAGACCTGTTGTGCGGCTTGCACATTCATGTCGTAGCCGATGAGGTTCTTGGCGCTCCCGTCGAACGTCGAGGCGAAGTCGGTGGTCATGGCCTGACCGACGATCTCGACGGCCTGGCCCGCCAGCCCGTGGCTGTCGACGAAGCTCTCCGAGGCCAGGATGGCCGCGCCCGAACCGTCGGAGGTCGGCGAGCACTGCAGCTTGGTCAGCGGGTCGGAGATCATCCGCGCCGCCAGGATGTCCTCGAGCGTGTAGGACTCCTGGAACTGCGCGAACGGGTTGTTCACCGAGTGCTTGTGATTCTTATAGCCGATCTTGGCGAAATGCTCTGCGGTGGAACCGTATTGCTTCATGTGCTCGCGGCCGGCGGCGCCGAACATCCACGGCGCGACGGGCATCGTGAACTCGTCGATCGCGGCCATCGCCTTGACGTGCTTGCCCATCGGCGATTCGCGGTCCTGAGCTCCGCCGCCCAGCGAACCGGGCTGCATCTTCTCGAAACCCAGCGCGATCGCGCAGTCGACGATGCCGCCGCGGATCGCCTGCGCGGCCAGGAAGAGCGCGGTGGAGCCGGTGGAGCAGTTGTTGTTGACGTTGACCACCGGGATCCCCGTCATGCCGAGCTCGTAGAGCGCGCGCTGCCCGGACGTCGAATCCCCGGCGACGTAGCCGACGTAGCCCTGCTGCACCTCGTGGTAGGCGATGCCGGCGTCGGCCAGCGCGTTGGTCCCCGACTCGCGCGCCATGTCGGGGTAGTCCCAGCCCTCGCGGCGACCCGGCTTCTCGAATTTCGTCATGCCGACGCCGATGACGTAAACCTTGTTGGACATCTTGTTGGACATCGTTGTCCCTTCCCGTGGGCCGCCTGGATACCTCAGTCTGCAACGTAGCCCAACCAACCGCTCGGCCGGGACCCGTTAGCGCGTCCTAGAGCGTCGCCGGGCGGGATCGATGGCCCGCCTCCTCCTCAGTCCGTTCCGGACTGCATCGTCGCCGGGCGGGATCGATGGCCCGCCTCCTCCTCAGTCCGTTCCGGACTGCATCGTCGCCGGGCGGACCACCACCACCGACTTGGTCCGCGCCCCCTCGTCGCGCAACAGCGCAACCACCCGGCCGTCGGGGTCACAGGCGGCGTAGACGCCGTCGATCCCGGCCGCCGGCAGGGACCGGCCGTTGGCGGCGGCGTCGGCCTCCCCGGCGGACAACTGCCGGCGCGGAAAGATCAGCAGGCAGGCCTCGTCGAGGCTGTAGCTCAGCCGCGGCCGCTCGGCGAGCTCGTCGAGCGAATACGCCTGGTCTAGCCCGAAGCGGCCGGCCCGGGTGCGGCGCAACGCCGTCAGGTGCCCGCCCACCCCCAGCGCGGCACCCAGATCGCGGGCCAGCGCACGGATGTAGGTCCCCGACGAGCAATCGACCTCGACGTCGACGTCGAGCACGTCCACGCCGTGCGGTCCGGGGCGAATGTCGCGCACGTCGAACCGGTCGATGCGCACCGGGCGGGCCTCGAGCTCGACGGCGTGGCCCTCGCGGGCCAGGCGGTAGGCGCGCTTGCCGCCCACCTTGATGGCGCTGACCGTCGAGGGCACCTGCGCGATGTCACCCCGCAGCCCCTCGACGGCGGTCCCGATCGCCTCGGCGGTCAGGTGCCCCGCCGGGACGCTGCGCACCGGCTCGCCCTCGGCGTCGTCGGTCGACGTGCTCTGGCCCAGGCGGATGGTGGCCGCGTACGACTTCGAAGAAGCCGACAGCAGGCCGAGGATCTTGGTGGCGCGCTCGACGCCGATCACCAGCACTCCGGTGGCCATCGGGTCCAGGGTCCCCGCGTGCCCCACCCGCCGGGTGGAGAAGATCCGGCGGCAGCGGCCCACGACGTCGTGGCTGGTCATCGCCGGCGGCTTGTCGACGACGACGATGCCCGGACCGCTCATAGGACGATGGCGGTCAGCACCAGCCCGCGCTCGACCGACCAGCGGCCCGCCAGCTCCGTCAGCGGCGGACCGGACAGCGCCGCCGGATCGATCAGGATCCGCGAGACGAACCGGCCCGTCGCCGCGCCGGGGCCGTCGGACTCGAACGCGATGTGGGCGTCCTCGAAGCCCAGCCACCGCTTGGTCAGCGGGAACCACGCCTTGTACGTCGCCTCCTTGGCGCAGAACAGGATTCGGTCCCAATGCAGATCCCCCGACAGGTGGGCGGGGATCTCGGTGCGTTCGGCCGGCAGGCTGATCGCGTTGAGCACGCCGTCGGGCAACACGTCGTGCGGTTCGGCGTCGATCCCCACCGAGCGCAGCGCGTCGGTGCGGCCCACCACCGCGCCGCGGTACCCCGTGCAGTGGGTGAGGCTGCCGACCACGCCGTCGGGCCAGCAGGGTTCTCCCTTCTCGCCCTTGAGGATCGGCACCGGCGGCAGGCCGAGCTCGCCCAGCGCGATGCGGGCGCAGTGCCGGACGGTGATGAACTCGTTGCGCCGCTTGGCCACCGATCTCGCGATCAACGGCTCCTCTTCGGGCAGCGGGGCGAGATCGGGCGGATCGGAATACACCTCCGAGTAGGCCAGGCCGTCGGTGGCCGGCAACACGGAGGACACCAGCGTGTGCTCCCCCGTCATCGTGATTGCCGCTGCCGCAACCGTTCCCGGAACTGCGTGGCCTGCTGTCGCATCTCGGGGGTGATCTCGAAGTGGCCGCCGAAGTCGTTGAGGTCACCGGGCGCGTACTGGGGATCCGGCAGTACCTGGCGCAGCCAGCTGGGCGGCTTGCGGCGCCGCCACTCCCGCGGATAGCCCACCGACACCTCCTCGAAGCGCACGTCGTCATACCAGGTGGTGCGCGGGATGTGCAGGTGACCGTAGACCGAGCAGACGGCGTTGTAGCGGGTGTGCCAGTCGGCGGTCTTGGTGGTTCCGCACCACAGCGAGAACTCCGGGTAGAACAGCGCGTCGCAGGGATCGCGGACCAACGGGAAGTGGTTCACCAGAACGGTCGGCGTCATCCAGTCCAGCTCTTCGAGGCGGGCACGGGTGATCTCCAGGCGCTCGCGGCACCACGCCTCGCGGGTGGGGTACGGCTCCGGGGAGAGCAGGAACTCGTCGGTGGCCACCACGTTGCGGTCCCGCGCGATGGTCAGCCCCTCGGCTTTGCTCGTGGCCCCCTCGGGCAAGAAGCTGTAGTCGTAGAGCAGGAACATCGGCACGATCGTGGCCGGACCGCCGCGCTCGGTCCAGACCGGGAACGGATGCTCCGGCGTGATCACACCCATCTCGTCGCACATGTTGACCAGGTAGTCGTAGCGCGCCTTGCCGAAGACCTGCACGGGGTCGCGGGTGGTGGTCCACAGCTCGTGGTTGCCGGGCACCCAGATCACCTCGGCGAACCGCCGTCGTAGCAGGTCAAGGGCCCAGCGAATCTCGTCGGTGCGCTCGGCGACGTCGCCGGCGACGATCAGCCAGTCGTCCGGCGACGACGGATGCAGCGATTCGGTGACCGGCTTGTTGCCGAGGTGACCGGTGTGCAGGTCGGACACCGCCCACAGCGTCGGTTGCCCACCGTTGGTCGAGTCCTGCCCCGATCTATGCCCAGCCACGAATAACCACCCTAACGACCCGGGCCGGGCGATCTGTTTTCGCGCCCGGTCGGCGGGTGAACTAGAACAAGTTCACCTTTGCCTGTGACCCCGAGCGCGCGACTTGTACACTCCCCCGAAAGGACCGCTGCGGCGTCAGGGGGTGTCGTGTTCGCCAATGTTCGTCTGATGGGGGCGCTCGGTGCGCTGCTCACAGCGGCCATCGGGGGCACGGTGGGCGTGTTGTCCGGTTCCCCTTCCCTACCGGGTGGCGGCGATCGACCCGTCGAGCTGCGGTCGACCGCCCAGCCGATGGAAACCACGATGAAGAGCCCGATCGTGGCGACCACCGATCCGCGCCCGTTCGACGCGTGCGAGGACATCCCGTTCGACGTCGTCCAGCGCCTCGGGCTGGGATTCACACCGCCCGAGCACGAGGACGGGCTGCGCTGCCACTTCGACGCCGGCAACTATCAGGTGGCCGTCGAGCCAATCATCTGGCGCACCTACGAGGCCTCGCTGCCCGCCGACGCCGTCGAGACGACGATCGCGGGCCACCGCGCCGCGCAGTACTGGGTGCTCAAGCCGACCTATCACAACAGCTACTGGTTCTACTCCTGCATGGTCGTGTTCAAGACCAGTTACGGGGTGCTGCAGCAGGCGCTGTACTACTCGACCGTCTACTCCGACCCCGAGGTCGATTGCATGCAGACCAACCTGCAGCGCGCCAACGACCTCGCTCCGTATTACAAGTTCTAGGGTGAGCATCACCTCGATCCGCCCCGCGCAGCCGACCCTGCACACCCTGAATCACTTGGGCGGCAAGGCCCTTGGCCGGTTGCTGGGTCTGCCGCCGGCGACCACCGACTACACCGTGGAGCGCGTGCGCGTGCCGATGCGCGACGGGGTCGCCTTGGTGGCCGACCATTACACGCCCGCCACCCCCGTCGGCACCCTGCTGGTCCGCAGCCCCTACGGACGCGGATTCCCGTTCACCCTGATATTCGGCGCGCTGTACGCGGCGCGCGGCTACCACGTGGTGCTGCAGAGTGTGCGCGGAACGTTCGGGTCCGGCGGGGTTTTCGAGCCGATGGCCGACGAGATCGCCGACGGCGCGGACACCGTCGCATGGCTGCGTGAGCAGCCGTGGTTCACCGGCAGCTTCGCCACCATCGGCATGTCGTACCTGGGATTCACGCAGTGGGCCCTGTTGCAGGATCCCCCGCCGGAACTGTCCACCGCGGTGATCGCGGTGGGACCGCACGACTTCAACGAATCGACTTGGGGCACAGGGTCGTTCGCGGTCAACGACTTCCTGGGCTGGAGCGACATGGTGGCGCACCAGGAGGACCCGGTGCGCGCCCGCGCCGCGCTGCGCCAGTTGCAGACCCGCCGCAAGGTGCCGCGGGCCGCGGCCGCGACGCCACTGGGCGAAGCCGCCCGGGCCCTGCTCGGCACGGGCGCACCCTGGTTCGAATCGTGGGCCGAACACAGCGATCCCGGCGATCCCTTCTGGAATGCGTTGCGCTGCAACGAGGCGCTGGACCGGGTTCAGGTGCCCGTGCTGCTCATCGGCGGCTGGCAGGACCTCTTCATCAGGCAGACGCTGCGGCAGTACGCGCATCTGCACGGCCGGGGAGTCGATGTCGCGCTCACCGTCGGCCCGTGGACGCACACCCAGCTGCTCACCACCGGGCTCGCCACCTGCGCCCGGGAGACGCTGGATTGGCTGGGCACTCACCTGGGTGAGGCCCCCGCCCGCCGGCCCAGCCCGGTCCGGGTCTACGTCACCGGCGTGGGTCGAGGCCAAGGGTGGCGCAGCCTGCCCGCGTGGCCGCCCGTCACCACCGAGCGCGCGCTGTACCTGCGGCCCGGTGGCTACCTGGGTGAGACCGCCCCGACGCTGAAAGGGCTGTCCCCGGCCACGTTTCGCTACGACCCGGCCGATCCGACACCGACCATCGGCGGCCCGATGCTGTCCGCCAACGGCGGTTACCGCGACGACGGCCGGCTCGCGTCGCGCGCCGACGTGCTGGCGTTCACCAGCGCCACCCTCACCCAGGACCTGTACGCCTACGGAACCCCGGTCGTCGAGCTCGCACACGGCGCCGACAATCCGCACGTCGACCTGTTCGTGCGGGTGAGTGAGGTCGATCCGAAGGGCCGGTCGCGCAACGTGAGCGAGGCCTACCGCCGGTTGGCCACCGCGGCGAAGACGAAGTCGGAGAAGGTCGTTCGCCTCGAGCTCGACGGCATCGCCCACCGGTTCCGCGCCGGGTCACGCATCCGGGTGCTGATCGCCGGTAGTTGGTCCCCGCGCTACGCGCACAACCTCGGCGGCGACGAACCGGTGCTGACCGCCCGGCGCGCCACGCCGGTCACCCACAGCGTGCGCTACGGACGCTCCCGGCTGGTGTTGCCCGTCGGCCCGGCGGAGTTGTCAGCCGACGGCATCGCGGACGCGGGCGGCGACGGCGTCTAGCGCGGGATCGTCGTGCACCGGCGCCGCCAACGGTGCGTGCACCGGCAGCTCCACCCAGCTCTTGCAGCCGGCGTATTCGGGCGTCCGGGCGATGCGTGCCGGTTCGGCCAACGGGATCACCGACACCACCAGCACGGCCAGCTTGTGCTTGGGGCGAAAATCGAGCCGGTCGGCGCGCACCGACTCGGGCGTCCAGATGTGCAGGTCCTCGATGGCCGCCAGGCCGTCGGGCCGCTCAACAGCCACCGCCGCAACGACTTTCGCGGCCGCGCGGATCACCAGCTCGTCGTCGGTGCTGTCGGCGGCGGCGGGCTCGAGCAGGTCTCGATGTTCGGTGCGCACCCGCTCGGCGTGGCTGTGCGCGACCGTCGGGAACAACAGGAATTCGCGGGCGGCAAGGTCGAACCGCTTCTCCCCGGTGCCCCCCTTGCGCAGCAGCACCCGTTGGCGGCCGTCGAGCAGGGCGTGGACCGCGGCGCTCCACTCTTTGAGCGCGGGCATCGTGGCGGTCACCGTCATGTCGCACCCGCCAACCGGGCCACCACCTCGGGCCGGCGCAACGGCGGCACCGTCTTGGGCGGCTGACGCCGCGGGGCCAGCCGCCCGAGCAGCCGGGTCGTCGTCTCGGTGACCTCGGCGACCGCCTGCTCGAACGCCTCGGCGTTGACGGCCGACGGGTGGGTGATGCCGCTGACCTTGCGCACGTACTGGCGGGCCGCCGCGGCGATTTCCTCCGCGGTGGCCGCCGGCTGAAGACCCCGCAGTTCGGTGATGTTCCGGCACATGGTCCCCACGATAAGCGCTGCCCCGCCGTACCGCCTCCGGTCGCAACGGACGGCTGACTACGGTTGCATTCATGACCGACGAGATCCTGCTGATCGACACCGAGGAACGGGTCCGCACCCTGACCCTGAACCGACCCCAATCGCGCAACGCGCTGTCCTCGGCGTTGCGGGACCGCTTCTTCGGCGCGCTGGCCGACGCCGAAACCGACGACGACGTCGACGTCGTCATCGTCACCGGCGCCGACCCGGTGTTCTGCGCGGGACTCGATCTCAAGGAGCTCGGCGGCTCGTCGGCGCTGCCGGACATCTCGCCGCGGTGGCCGGCGATGACCAAGCCGGTGATCGGCGCCATCAACGGCGCCGCCGTGACCGGCGGGCTGGAGCTGGCGCTGTACTGCGACATCCTGATCGCCTCGGAGAACGCCCGCTTCGCCGACACGCATGCCCGGGTGGGCCTGCTGCCCACCTGGGGGCTGAGCGTGCGGTTACCGCAGAAGGTGGGCATCGGCCTGGCCCGGCGGATGAGCATGACCGGCGACTACCTGTCCGCCGCCGACGCGCTGCGCGCCGGCCTGGTGACCGAGGCGGTGCCCCACGAGCGGCTGCTGGGTGCCGCGCGCCAGGTCGCCGCGTCGATCGTGGGGAACAACCAGGACGCGGTGCGGGCGCTGCTGGCGTCCTATCACCGCATCGACGACGCGCAGACCGGCGCGGGGCTCTGGCAGGAGGCGATGGCGGCCCGGCAATTCCGGACCAGCGGCGACGACATCGCCGCCAACCGCGAGGCCGTGCTGCAACGCGGGCGGGCCCAGGTTCGCTGATCGGGCGGTCCGGTCGGGCCGATTTCCGGCCACCCAATACGATCAGGTGATGCGCGCGGTTGTGGGAATCAGCAGGGCGCTCGCCTGCCTGGCGCTGGCGGCATCGGCGATCGCGGCCGGTGGCCCCCTCGCGGCCGCGCAGCCGCCGCCCAAGTTCCCCAACCTCGACGGCTACACCGCCGTCCCGGCCGAGGGCTACCTCAGCACCGGCGCCTCGCCGCGGATCGCCTTTTCCGCCCCGTACGCGCTGGTCTGTGACTTTTACGGCGGGCCGGCGCCCGCGCCGCAACCCTCGCAGGACATCAAGTGCAAGGGCGACATGTCGGGCATGGACGACGTCCCCATCCCCGGGGGCCACCCGCGGCCGGGCGATTGCGTCGTGGGTTCCGTCGACTTCAAGGGCCCCGGCTACCAATTGAGCCGCATGTCCTACAGCGGATGCGACGGCAACCCGCCCGCGCTGCCCACGGGCGCCAAGCTGTTGGCCGCGGGCCAGAAGTTGACCTACCTCAACGTCACCTGCGCGGTGGGAGCCGACAACCTGGTCGCCTGCCTGGACACCACCAGCGGCGACCACGGATTCGTCGTGCAGCGCTCGGGCAGCTGGGCGTTCTAGCGGCCCGTGGTGGCCGCCCAACGGCCCGAGATCGCCCGGGCGCCAACGAAGACCAGCCGCAGCAGCACGAACGTGGTCAGCCCCGTCCAGATGCCCGCCAGACCCCAGCCGAACACCAGCGACAGCCAGATCAACGGCAAGAAGCCGACCAGCGCGCTGATCACGGTGGCGGTGCGCATGAACGCGGCGTCCCCCGCACCCAGCAGCACGCCATCCAGGGCGAAAACAATTCCGGCAAAGGGTAATTGGGCCACCAGGAACCACCACGGCACCCCGATCGCGGCCAGCACCGAACGGTCGTCGGTGAACAGGCGGGGCAGCGCGGAAAACCCGACCGCGCAGAGGGCCGCCAGCAGGGCGGCGGCCGCCGCCGAGAACAGCGTCACCCGTCGCGCCACCGATTTCGCGTGTGCGGCGTCACCGGCGCCCAGCGCGGCGCCCACGAGGGCCTGCGCCGCTATCGCCAACGAATCCAGCACCAGCGCAAGGAATTCCCACAGCTGCAGCACGACCTGATGCGCGGCCAACGCCGAGGCGCCGAATCGGGCGGCGACCGCGCCCGCCGAGACGAAGCAGGCCTGAAAAGCCAGCGTCCGCACCACCAGGTCCCGGCCCATCACGAGTTGGGCCCGCAGCACGGCGCGGTCCAGCCGCAGCGGTGCCCGCTCGGCCAGCAGCGCGCGCCCGAACAGCACCGCGGCCAGCCACTGGCCCGCCAGGTTGGCCACCGCCGATCCGGCCAGCCCCAACCGCGGCAACCCCAGCCAGCCGTAGACCAACAGCGGGCACAGCAGCGCCGAAAGCCCAAAGCCGGCAACCACATAACGCAGCGGGCGGACGGTGTCCTGCACGCCGCGCATCCACCCGTTCCCCGCCAGAGACACCAATATGGCCGGGGCGCCGAAGATCGCGATGCGCAGCCACGGCAGCGCCGCCGCGGCGATCGCCTCCCCGCCCACTTTGCCGCCGGCGATCACCGACACCAGCGGCACCGCCGCAGTCTGCACCGCGATCACGACGAGTGCGCCCAGCCCCAGCGCCAACCACGTCGCCTGCACGCCCTCGGTCACCGCCGACGAGCGGTTGCCGGCGCCGAAGTGGCGGGCCGAGCGTGCCGTCGTGCCGTAGGAAAGGAAGGTGAGGTCGGAACCCACCAGGCTGAGCAGTAGCCCGCCGATGGCCAGCCCGGCCAGGCTCAGGGCGCCGAGCCGGCCGACGACCGCGGTATCGAAGAGCAGGTAGAGCGGTTCGGCCGCCAGCACGCCCAGCGCGGGTAGCGCCAGGCCGGCGATCCGACGGCCCCCGGCGTCGGGTCGATCCGGCTCGGTCACCCGAGCGCGGTGCGCAGCGCCGCGACGGCGTCCTCGATCGGGCCGGTGGTCGAGTAGCCGGCCGCCAGCCGGTGCCCGCCGCCGCCGAATGCGGACGCGACCGTCGCCAGGTCCACTTCGGCCTTGGCCCGCATCGATACCGACCACTGCCCCGGCGCGACCTCCTTGAAGACCGCGGCCACCTCGGCCTGCTGCGTGGTCCGCACGATGTCGACGATGCTTTCGACTTCCTCCGGGCGGGAGCCGCTCCAATCCTGGTGGCCGACAACGGCATACACCAGCCCCCGGCCGCCGGCCGCGCCCGGCACCAACTGGGCCGACGCCAGCACGCGCGACAGCAGCGGCAGCCATCCGAACGGATGGGTGTCCATCAGGGTCCGGCTGATTGCGGCGTTGTCCACGCCGGCGTCGACCAGCCGGGCGGCCAGACGAAGGGCGCGCGCGCTGGCCCAGCGGAACGATCCGGTATCGGTCGTCAGGCCGGCGTAGATGCAGTGCGCGACGTCGGAATCGATGGGCTTGCCCCACGCGTCGAGGATGTCGGCGATCATCATCGTGGTCGAATCCGCCGACACGTCAACGAAATTGGCGGTGCCGAACATGTCGTTGGAGGCGTGGTGGTCGATCACCAGCACCTCGGCGCCCGACACGGCCAGCTCGCTCAACGCGCCCAGGCGCTTGACGCTCGGAACGTCAACGGTGACAACCAGATCGACGTCGCGGCGCATCGCGTCCGGGCTGACCAGCAGGTGACGGCCCGGCAGCGACGCCAGCGATTCCGGCAGGCCGGCGGGCTCGGCGAAACTGACCTCGACCCGCTTGCCGCACTTGTCGAGCACCAAACCAAGCGCCAGACCGGCGCCGATGGTGTCGGCGTCGGGATGCACGTGGGCGATCACCGCGACGGTGGCGGCGTCCGACAGTAGGTCGACGGCGGCCGGCGCGTCGACGCGTGCACCCACACCGGCCAGTTCAGTATTCGCGTTGGTCGTCGTCACCGATGCTCCCGTCGAGGCCGGGCTCG
This sequence comes from Mycobacterium paraintracellulare, assembly GCF_000276825.1. Taxonomy (NCBI): domain Bacteria; kingdom Bacillati; phylum Actinomycetota; class Actinomycetes; order Mycobacteriales; family Mycobacteriaceae; genus Mycobacterium; species Mycobacterium paraintracellulare. The sequence goes on from NC_016948.1 coordinate 3,876,850, forward strand.
GCGCCCGATCCGCTATCCCGGTATGGATCGGCCTCCCCAGCCGGCTTGGCGCCCGAACGAACCCGCGCCAGATCAGCGTCCGCGGCGCGGGCCCGCGCCAGCAACTCGTCCATCCGCTGCACGTTGTCCGACGTGGTGTCGCGGGTGAACGTGAGGGTGGGCGTGAAGCGCACGCCGGTGCCCGCCCCGACCATGGTGCGCAGCGCGCCCTTGGCCCGCTCCAGCGCGGCCGCGGCCGCGCCGTAGTCCGGCTCGTCGTCCAGCGTGCGCCCCATGACCGTGTAGAACACGGTCGCGTCGTGCAGGTCGGCGGTCACCTTCGCGTCCACGATGGTGACCCCGTCAAGCCCGGGGTCCTTGATCTCGAACTCGATCGCCGAGGCGACGATCGTGTTGATCCGCTTGGCGAGGCGGCGGGCCCGGGCGGGGTCAGCCATGCCGGGTCACGACCGTTCCTTTTGGACCAGCTCGTAGGACTCGATGATGTCGCCTTCCTTGATGTCGGAATAGCCCAGCGTCATACCGCATTCGAAGCCCTCGCGGACCTCGGTCACATCATCCTTTTCGCGTCGCAGCGAGTTGATCGTGAGGTTCTCGGTGACCACGACGTTGTCGCGCAGCAACCGGGCCTTGGCGTTGCGCCGCACCACGCCGGAGCTGATCATGCAGCCGGCGATGATGCCGACCTTGGAGGACCGGAAGATCGCCCGGATCTCGGCGCGACCCAGCTGGTTCTCCTCGTAGATCGGCTTGAGCATGCCGCGCAGGGCCTTCTCGATCTCGTCGATCGCCTGGTAGATCACCGAGTAGTAGCGGATCTCCACGCCCTCGCGGTTGGCCAGCTCGGTGGCCTTGCCCTCGGCCCGCACGTTGAAGCCGATGATCACCGCGTCCGACGCCGACGCCAGGTTGACGTTGGTTTCGGTGATGCCACCGACGCCGCGGTCGATGACGCGCAGCGCCACCTCGTCGTCGATCTGGATGCCCATCAGGGCCTCTTCGAGCGCCTCGACCGTACCGGCGTTGTCGCCCTTGAGGATCAGGTTCAGCTGGCTGGTTTCCTTCAGCGCCGAGTCCAGGTCCTCCAGGCTGATCCGCTTGCGCGAGCGGGCCGCCAGCGCGTTGCGCTTGCGGGCGCTGCGCTTGTCGGCGATCTGGCGGGCGATGCGGTCCTCGTCGACGACCAGCAGGTTGTCACCGGCGCCGGGCACCGACGTGAACCCGATGACCTGCACGGGCCGCGACGGCAACGCCTCTTCGACGTCGTCGCCGTGCTCGTCGACCATGCGGCGCACGCGCCCGTAGGCGTCGCCGGCGACCACCGAGTCGCCGACGCGCAGCGTGCCGCGCTGCACCAGCACGGTCGCGACCGGCCCGCGGCCGCGGTCCAGGTGCGCCTCGATCGCGACACCCTGGGCCTCCATGTCGGGGTTGGCCCGCAGGTCCAGGGCGGCGTCGGCGGTCAGCAGGACCGCCTCGAGCAGCGCGTCGATGTTGGTGCCCTGCTTGGCGGAGATGTCGACGAACATCGTCTCGCCACCGAAATCCTCTGCCACCAAACCGTATTCGGTGAGCTGGCCACGGATCTTGGCCGGGTCGGCGCCCTCCACGTCGATCTTGTTGACCGCGACCACGATGGGCACGTCGGCGGCCTGCGCGTGGTTGATGGCCTCCACCGTCTGGGGCATGACACCGTCGTCGGCGGCCACCACCAGGATCGCGATGTCGGTGGCCTTCGCGCCGCGGGCACGCATGGCGGTGAACGCCTCGTGACCCGGGGTGTCGATGAAGGTGATCGGCCGCTCGTCGCCGTCGTGCTCGACGGACACCTGGTAGGCGCCGATGTGCTGGGTGATGCCGCCCGCCTCGGCCTCGCGCACGTTGGCCTTACGGATGGTGTCCAGCAGCCGGGTCTTACCGTGGTCGACGTGACCCATCACGGTCACCACCGGCGGGCGGGTCTGCAGGTCTTCCTCGGTGCCTTCGTCCTCGCCGTAGGTCAGATCGAAGGACTCGAGCAGCTCGCGGTCCTCGTCCTCCGGGCTGACGACCTGGACGACGTAGTTCATCTCGCTGCCCAGCAGCTCGAGCGTCTCGTCGCCCACCGATTGGGTGGCCGTCACCATCTCACCGAGGTTGAACAGCGCCTGCACCAGCGAGGCCGGGTTGGCGTTGATCTTGTCGGCGAAGTCGGAGAGCGACGCGCCGCGGGCCAGCCGGATCGTCTCGCCGTTGCCGTGCGGCAACCGCACACCGCCGACGACCGGGGCCTGCATGTTCTCGTACTCGGCGCGCTTCGCCCGCTTCGACTTGCGGCCACGCCGGGGCGCGCCGCCGGGACGGCCGAACGCGCCGGCCGCACCGCCGCGCTGGCCGGGACGGCCACCGCCGCCACCGGGCCGGCCGCGGAAACCGCCGCCGCCTCCGGGCGGGGCGCCGACTCCGCCGCCTCCGCCGCGGTAGTTGCCGCCTCCCCCGTCACGACCGCCGGGACCACCGGGCCGGCCGCCGCCGGGCCGCGGGGCGCCGGGGCGCGGCGGGCGGCCCTGTCCGGCCGCGCCGGCGGGCCGGGGTGGCATGTTGCCCGGGGAGGCGCCGGGCCGCGGCGCGCCCGGGCGGGGCGCTCCGGGACGCGGCGCCGCCGGGCGCGCGATGGGCCGGTCGACGGGTTGCGCCGACGAGAACGGGTTGTTGCCGACGCGCGGGGCGCGGGGCTTGGGGATGGGGCCGGGGCGCGGGTCTGGCGTCATGCCGGGGTGCGGAACAAGACCGGGAGCGGGCGGCTTCGGCTGCCCTGGCGACGGCTCCGACGGGCGCGCGGGGGCCGGCCCCGGTCGCGCCGGGGCGTCGCTCGGCGCGGCGCCGGAGGCCTGGGCGGCGGCGGCGGGCGCCGCGCCACCGGGCTGGGCCGGCGTCGCGGTCGCTTCGCCGTTGCCGGCGGGCTTGTTGATCGCGTTGTCGAGGGCCGCGTCGAGCGACTTGTCGGGGGCCTTGGCGGACGCCTTGGCGTCGCCTTTCGCGGCCTTCGCGGGGGCCTTCTCGGCCGCGGGCTTGCCGCCCCCGAAGGACTCGCGCAGCCGGCGAGCGACCGGTGCTTCTACCGTCGACGATGCGGATTTGACGAATTCGCCCTGATCATTCAGTCGGGCGAGGACTTCCTTGCTGGTGACACCGAGTTCCTTAGCCAACTCGTGTACGCGGGCCTTACCTGCCACTACATCTCCTGTCTATGAGGCGACAGTCGTGGGGCCGCGCCTCGGGTTTAGCTATGACACATTGTCATCGGGACTTCACGGTGTGCTCATGTTCTTTGCTACCTGTTCTGTTGCCGGGCGATCGGGCGCACTCAGCGACTCTATGTGCTCGACCACCGCGGAGGTGTCCGGTGAACCGGTGATGCGCAGCGCCTTGGTGAAAGCCCGCCGCCGGATCGCCTGTTGTGCGCAGTGCGGCACGGGATGCAGCCACGCACCCCGCCCCGGCAGGCGACTGCCTGTGTCAACGATCACGGCGAATTCGCCGTTCCCGGTCGGCACAGCCACCACGCGAAGCAGTTCGACGGCCAACTCTTGCTTTCGGCACCCGATACACGTCCGCACGGGTCCACCCATGTGTCGGTGCGCCCTTCTGGGTTTCGGAGGCCGAAGGCTCACGCTGGATCAGAAATAGTCTAGCGTCACCGGATCGATGGTCAGCACCGCCCGAGGATGTGCGGGCGCGCCCTAGCGGTCGTGGGCCATTCCGTGGGTGGCGCCGTGTTCGGGCTCGTTCTCCGGATGCCCGCCGGGCGAGTCCCCGCGGATGTCGATGCGCCAGCCGGTGAGCCGGGCGGCCAGCCGCGCGTTCTGGCCCTCCTTGCCGATGGCCAGTGACAACTGGAAGTCGGGGACGACCACCCGGGCGGCGCGGGCGGACGGGTCGATGATCGACACCGAGACCACCTTGGCGGGTGACAGCGCGTTGGCGACGAAGCGGGCCGGGTCCTCGTCGTAGTCGATGATGTCGATCTTCTCGCCGGATAGCTCGCTCATCACGTTGCGGACCCGCTGACCCATCGGGCCGATGCAGGCGCCCTTGGCGTTCAGGCCGGGCAGGTTCGACTTCACCGCGATCTTGGAGCGATGGCCGGCCTCGCGCGCCACGGCCACGATTTCGACCGACTCGTCGGCGATCTCGGGCACCTCCAGGGAGAACAGCTTGCGAACCAGGTTGGGGTGGGTGCGCGACAGCGTGATCAGCGGCTCGCGGGCCCCGCGGGTCACCCCGATCACGTAACACCGCACGCGGTTGCCGTGTTCGTAGCTTTCGCCGGGGACCTGCTCGGCCGCCGGGATCACGCCCTCGGACGCCTTCGTCTCGGTGCCCATCCGCACCACCACCAGGCCGCGCGCGTTGGCCCGGCTGTCACGCTGGATCACGCCCGCGACGATCTCGCCCTCACGCGTGGAGAACTCACCGTAGGTGCGCTCGTTCTCGGCATCGCGAAATCGCTGCAGCATCACCTGGCGTGCGGTGGTGGCGGCGATGCGGCCGAAGCCCTCGGGGGTGTCGTCCCATTCGCTGATGACGTTGTCGTCTTCGTCGGTCTCCCGGGCGATCACCCGGACGACGCCGGTCTTGCGGTCGATCTCGATCCGCGCGTCGTTCTGATGGCCCTCGGTGTGCCGGTAGGCGGTGAGCAGCGCGGACTTGATGGTCTCGAGCAGCTCATTGACCGAGATGCCCCGATCCACCTCGATCGCATGCAGTGCGGCCATGTCGATGTTCATCTGCGCCGCTCCTTCTCATCGCTACGCTCTGCATCGTCGCCGGCGCGGTTCATCAGCACCGCTCCTTCTCATCGCTACGCTCTGCATCGTCGCCGGCGCGGTTCATCAGCACCGCTCCTCCTCATCGCTACGCTCTGCATCGTCGCCGGCGCGGTTCATCAGCACCGCTCCTTCTCATCGCTACGCTCTGCATCGTCGCCGGCGCGGTTCATCAGCACCGCTCCTTCTCATCGCTACGCTCTGCATCGTCGCCGGCGCGGTTCATCAGCACCGCTCCTTCTCATCGCTACGCTCTGCATCGTCGCCGGCGCGGTTCATCAGCACCGCTCCTCCCCAGCCCCACGCTTCGCCAGTGCCAGTTCGGCGTCGGCAGGGGGCGAAAACTCCACCTGGACAACAGCTTTGACGACATCACCGAGCGAGATTTCGCGGATCGCCCAGTCCCGGCCGGTGCGAACCACCAGCGCGACGGCGTCCTCGTTCGTCTCGCCGATGCGGCCGGTCAGCGTCGATCCGTCGGAGAGGGTGACGTCGACCTTGCGGCCGCGGGCGCGGCGGAAGTGCTTCGCGCTGGTCAGGGGGCGGTCAACGCCGGGCGAGGAGACCTCGAGCACGTAGTGGTCGCCGATGGTGTCCAGATCGTCGAGCAGCGCCGACGCCGAGCGTGACAGCGTGGCGGCCGTGTCCAGGTCGAGGCCGTCGTCGCCGTCGGCGATCACCGTGATGCGTGGGGGCCGGGTGCGTGCGTCGATGACCACGTCTTCGATCTCGTATCCCGCGCGCGCAAACTCTGCATCGAGTAGCTCGATCACCTGCGTCTGCGACGGTAGCCCGGTGGTCACGGCGAGCTCCTCATCTTGAGTTGTCCGGTCATCTGGCGGATGTCGCCGCCGCGATGGCTTCGCGTCCGGCTTCCGGTGTCCCGGCGGAGAACGTGCTGGCTGTCCTCTGCGAGAACCAGCTATCCACGATACGCCAGGAATCGCGGATGGCGGCGCGATCGCGTGCTGGCTTCGTGCCCGCCGACGCACCGGTGGCAGGATGTGCTTGTGCCTAGCGCAGTTCCGTTCGTCAACCGGCGAGACGTCCTCTCCGGCGGCGTCGCTTTGGCCGCGCTCGGTGTGGTGTCCGCGTGCGGAAAGTCCGCGCCCAAGCCCCCGCCCGTCGAACAACTGCTGGGCCCGTTGGACCAGGCGCGCCACGACAGCGCGCTGGCGAGTGCCGCCGCCTCGGCCGTCGGGAACCCCCCGCAGGTCGCCGCCGCGCTGACGGTGGTGGCGAGCCAGCGCGCCGCGCACGCCCGCGCGCTGTCCACCGAGATCGCGCGGGCCGCCGGCAAGCTCGCCGCGCCGTCGTCGAGCGAAACGCCCAGCCCGAGTCAGGCCGAGCCGGCCGGTCCCCCGCCTCCCCCGCCGCCGGTGGCCGACGTGATCAACGCGCTGCACGCCTCGGCCGACAGCGCCGCTCGCCTGGTCGGCACCGAATCCGGCTACCGGGCCGGGCTGCTCGCCTCGATCGCCGCGTCCTGCACGGCGTCCTACACCGTGGCGCTGGTGCCCGGGGGGCCGTCGATATGAGCTCGGGGAAGGACGCCGACAACGCCGCGCTGTCCGACGCGCTAGCCATCGAACATTCGACGATCTACGGCTACGGCATCGTCTCGGCCATGTCGCCGCCCAGCGTCAACGGCATGGTGGTGGAGGCGCTCGAGCAGCACCGGCAGCGCCGCGACGACGTCATCGCGATGCTGACCGCCCGCAAGGTCACCGCCCCGGTTGCCGCCGCCGGCTACCAGCTGCCCCTGGTGGTCGGCAGCCCGGCGGACGCGGCGCGGCTGGCCGCGCGGATGGAGAACGACGGCGCCGGCGCGTGGCGCGTTGTCGCCGAACACGCCGAGACCGCCGAGGACCGGGCGTTCGCTTCGACGGCGCTGGTGCAAAGCGCGGTCATGGCCGCCCGGTGGAACCGGGTGTTGGGCGCCTGGCCGATCACGACGAGCTTCCCGGGCGGCAACGACTAGCCCGTCTCAAGCGCCGCCGCGATGTCGGAGGCCAGCGACGCCCCCGTCGCCAGTTCGCGGGTTTGCCCGCCGAAGCGGTCGCGCAGTTCCACCACGCCGTCCGCCCAGCCGCGCCCCACCACCACGATCCAGGGCACGCCCAACAGCTCGGCATCCTTGAACTTCACGCCGGGTGACGCCTGGCGGTCATCGAGCAGCACGTCGACGCCCAGCCGGTCGAGCTCGCCGGCGAGCTCGGTGGCCCCGGTGCGGGCCCGGTCGTCCTTGTTGGCGATCACCAGGTGGACGTCGAAGGGCGCGACCGACGACGGCCACCGCAGCCCCAGCTCGTCGTGATGCTGCTCGGCGATCACGGCCACCATCCGCGAGACGCCCAGGCCGTAGGAGCCCATCGTCAGGCGCACCGGCTTGCCGTCCTCGCCGAGCACGTCGGCGGTGAAGGCGTCGGTGTATTTGCGGCCGAGCTGGAAGATGTGCGCGACCTCGATGCCGCGCGCCGACACCAGCGGGCCCGCGCCGTCCGGCGACGGGTCCCCGTCGCGCACCTCGGCGGCCTCGATGGTGCCGTCGGCGGTGAAATCGCGGCCGGCGACCAGCCCGACGACGTGCCGGCCAGGCTCGTCGGCCCCGGTGATCCAGCTGGTGCCGTCCACCACGCGTGGATCGACCAGGTAGCGAACACCGTTGTCGCGCAACGCTTTCGGACCGATGTAGCCCTTCACCAGAAAGGGGTACTTGGCGAAGTCGGCGTCGTCGAGCATCGCGTATTCGGCCGGTTCGAGCGCCGCGCCCAGCCGCTTGTCGTCGACCTCACGGTCGCCGGGTAGCCCGATGGCCAGCAGCTCCCAGTCCCCACCGGGCTCGCGCACCTTGAGCAGGACGTTCTTCAGTGTGTCGGCCGCGGTGACGGTGCGGCCCAGGTCGGCGGTGTTGGCCCAGTCCACCAGGGTGGCGATGGTCGGGGTGTCGCCGGTGTCGTGGACCACCGCCTCGGGCAGCCCGTCGATCGGCTGCGCCTCCGGGCGCGCGGTGACGACGGCCTCGACGTTGGCCGCGTAGCCGGACTCCAGGCAGCGCACGAAGGTGTCCTCGCCGACCGGGCTTTCGGCCAGAAACTCCTCGGAGGCGCTGCCGCCCATGGCGCCGGAGACCGCCGAGACGATGACGTAGCGCACCTGCAGGCGCGCGAAGATGCGCTGATAGGCCTCGCGGTGCGCGTGGTAGGCGGCCTTGAGCCCGGCGTCGTCGACGTCGAACGAGTAGGAGTCCTTCATCAGGAACTCCCGCACGCGCAGGATGCCGGCGCGCGGCCGCGCCTCGTCGCGGTACTTGTTCTGGATTTGGTAGAGCAGGACCGGAAAGTCTTTGTAGGAGCTGTATTCGCCCTTGACCGTCAGGGTGAACAACTCCTCGTGCGTCGGGCCCAGCAGGTAGTCGTTACCGCGGCGGTCTTTGAGCCGGAACACCGAGTCGCCGTATTCGGTCCACCGGTTCGTCGCCTCGTAGGGCGCGCGGGGCAGCAGGGCGGGAAACAGGATCTCTTGCCCGCCAATGGCATTCATCTCCTCGCGGACGATGCCCTCGATGCGGCGCAGCACCCGCAGGCCCAGCGGCAGCCAGCTGTACAGCCCGGGCGCGACGGGCCGGATGTAGCCGGCCCGGATCAGCAGCTTGTGGCTGGCGACTTCGGCGTCGGCGGGATCGTCGCGCAACGTGCGCAAAAACAGCTGGGACATCCGGGTGATCACAGCGGGCTAGCCTAGCGGTGACGCGGGGCCCGGTATCCGGCAGCCCGAGACTGCAACCAGCGACGCGTTTCCCGAGTAGGACGTAGGTAGCTGCACTCTCGCGGAGGGTCAGCGAGCTACAGCTCCCCGGCGTCCATCGCTTCCTTGACCTCTTGCGCGTGCGCAACCTGGTCGGGTGTGTAGCCGATGAGCAGCGCGGCACCGCCGACGATGACGGCCACCCCGGCCACCCACAGCAGGCCGTAGGTATAGCCGTGGTCGAGCGCCTGCAGCTGCGCGTCGTTCATGTTCTTCACCGGGCCGGTGGTGCCGCCCAAATACAGTGTCCGCGAAGTGATCACGGCCTGGATGACGGCCAACACGAGCGGGCCACCCAGGCTTTGCAGCATCAGCGTGACCGCGGAGACGGGACCGATCTGATCGAAACCCACACCGGCGATGGCCGACAGCGTCAGGGGCACGACGGCCATGCCGATGCCGATCCCGCCGACCACGATCGGCAACACCAGGTTGGGGAAGTAGGCGACGCCGCGGTGCATGAACGCCCAGCCGTAGAGCATCGCCCAGAAGAGCAAGATGCCGCCGCCGATGGTCAAGACCCGCGGCGAGAACCGCGACACCAGCTGCGAGGAGATGCCGAGGCCGATCCCCATCGCGATGACGAACGGGATGAAGCCGACGCCGGCGTGCAGCGCGCTGTAGCCGAGGATGTCCTGCACGTACAGGCCGATGCACACGGTCAGGCTGAACATCAGCCCGCCGGCCAGGAAGATCGCGGTGAACGTGACCAGGCGGTTGCGGTCGCGGAACAGATCGAACGGCACGACGGGGTTCTCGGCGGTGCGCTCCACGATGATGAAGCCCAGCCCGGCGAGCATCGCCACCACACCCGAACCGATGGTGGTGATCGAAACCCACCCCTTTTCCGGCCCCATCGAGAAGGCGAACACCGCGGCGGTGCACGTCAGGGTGGCCAGCATGGCGCCGGTGGCGTCCAGCTTCATCCGCTCGCGGTTGGTCTCGCGCAGCGCGGTGCGGGCCAAATACATCATCACCAGGCCGATCGGCACGTTCACCAGGAACGCCAGCCGCCACGACACCTCGGTGAGCGCTCCCCCGACCACGAGGCCCATCACCGAGCCGACGGCCGTCATCGCGGCGAAGACCGCGGTCGCGAAGTTGCGCGCCGGTCCCTTGGGGAAGGTGGTCGCCACCAGCGCCAGGCCCGTCGGCGAGGCGATGGCCGACCCGACGCCCTGCGACAGCCGGGCGATGACCATGGTCGCCTCGTCCCAGGCGACGGCGCACAGCACGGAGGAGATGGTGAACAGGGCGACACCGACGATGAAGGTGCGCTTGCGCCCGATGGTGTCGCCGAGCCGCCCGCCGAGCAGCATCAGCCCGCCGAATGTCAGCACGTATGCGGTGATCACCCAGCTGCGGCCGGCGTCGGACAGGCTGAGCTCGTTTTGGATCTTGGGGAGCGCGACGATCGCGACGGTGCTGTCCATCGTCGCAAGCAGCTGCATACCGCCGATGGCGATGACGGCCGCGATGAAGCGTCGCGAGGGCAGCCACGCCGGGTAGTACTTGCTGATGCGATTGGAGGCGGTCTCCGCCGGGGGCTTTGCGGCGGTCTCCGCCGTGCGCACCGGGGCCGGACGATCGGGGCGTGCAGACGTCCAGTTTTGGACAGCGCGCTCTGAGTCGTTGAGAGCCGTCATAAAGGGTTACCTTACAGTAATCTTAAGAAGCGTTTAAACCCCGAAAGCCGCCACGGCGCCGATCACGATGATCGCGGGAGGTCGGATCCCCTCGGCGCGAATCTTTTCGGGCGTGTCGGCGAGGGTGGCCCGCAAAGTGTGTTGAGCGGCCGTCGTTCCGTGCTGAACGACAAGCACGGGCGTATCCGCTGGTCGACCGCCTGCCAAAAGGGCTTCGGCGAAAAGTTCGATGCGTTCGACGGCCATCAGCAAAACAATCGTGCCGGACATCGCGGCCAGCGCATCCCAATTCACTAACGATTCGGGATGCCCGGGTGGGAGATGGCCGCTGACCACCACGAACTCGTGGTTGATCGCCCGATGGGTGACGGGGACACCCGCCAGTGCGGGCACCCCTATGGCGCTTGTCACACCCGGCACCACGGTGACCGGGATCCCGGCCTCGGCGCACGCGAGCACCTCCTCGTAGCCGCGGGCGAAGACGAAGGGGTCCCCCCCTTTGAGGCGCACCACGAAGCTTCCGGCCCGGGCGCGTTCGATCATCACGTCGTTGATGGCGTCCTGGGCCATCGCCCGCCCGTACGGGATCTTGGCGGCGTCGATGACTTCCACGTGTGGGGGCAGTTCGGCGAGCAGTTCCGGCGGCGCGAGGCGGTCGGCGACCACGACGTCGGCCTGGGCGAGCAGCCGGCGCCCGCGCACGGTGATCAGTTCGGGGTCGCCGGGACCGCCCCCGATCAGCGCCACGCCGCCCTTGACGGCGTCGGAGCCCACCGGGCCCTCGGGGGTGATGACCCCGGTCTGCAGCGCCTCCCGGATGGCCGAGCGGATCGCCGCCGAACGCCGGTGCTCGCCGCCGGCCAGGACGCCGACGGACAGCCCCGCATAGCTGAAAGACGCTGGCGTCACCGCGGTTCCCTCGACGGCGATGTCCGCCCGGACGCAGAAGATCTGGCGGCTTGCGGCCTCGGCGACCACGGCCTCGTTGACGCGCGGGTCGTCGGTGGCCGCGATCGCGTACCAGGCGCCGTCGAGGTCGCCGTCGCGGTATTCGCGCAGTGCCAGAGTGATTCCGGTCATGGCCTCGACCGACCGGGTGGCGCTGCGGGAGATGACGTGGACGTCGGCGCCGCTGGCGATGAGCAACGGCAACCGGCGCTGGGCGACGGTGCCGCCGCCCACGACGACGACCTTCTTACCGGTCAGCCGCAGCCCTACGAGGTAGGCGCTCTCAGTCACCCGGCAAGCTTAGTGGTTCGTGGCCTTGGCATCGCGCGCGTAACGCCGCGGCGAAGTTCGGCCGGATTTTTCGCCGTGACGTTACGTCCGCGAACCCGCTCGCCGGGCCGCGTGGGCGACGAAGCGCGCCACCGCCTCCGGCGCGGCGGCCGGGTGGGTGTGCAGATACGACGCGTGCACGCCGCCGTGCACGACGCCATCGCGCACGGCCCCGCCGGCATCGTCGGCGTCGTCGGCGTCGGGGGCCCGGTACATCCATGCCGGCTGGTAGCTGTCGCTGAATGTGACTGCGGTGCGGTGGAATTCGTGCCCGACGGCCCGCTGGCCCGCAGTGTACAGCGGGGAATCGGCCACGGCGACGGCGTCGCGGTAGGCCAGCGTCAGCTGCGGGGTGAACCGGGCCCGTCCGGCCAGCACGCCGCACATCGGGTGGCCGTCGAGTTCGGTGGCCAGGTAGATCAGCCCGGCGCACTCGGCGTGCACGGGCGCCCCGGCGGCGGCCAGCTCCTTGATCTGCCGGCGCACGACCTCGTTGGCGGACAGCTCGGCGGTGAACTGTTCGGGAAAGCCGCCGGGCAGCAACACCGCATCGCTGCCGTCGGGCAACGCGTCGCTGAGCGGATCGAATGCGACGACGTCCGCGCCGGCGGCCGCCAGCAGCTCCGGGTGCTCGGCGTAGCCGAAGCTGAAGGCCTTCCCGGCCGCCACGGCCACGGTGGCGCGCCGCCGCGCCGACTCCCCCACCGCCGCCGCCGGATCCCACGGCTGCCCGGCCGCCGGGGCCCGCGCGACCGCGATCACCGACGCCAGGTCGACGTGGGCGGCGACCAACGCGGTCATCGCGTCGACCGCCTGCCGGGCCCGGCGGCCGTACTCCACGGCGGTGACGAGCCCCAGATACCTTGTGGGAAGCTCCAATTCGGCCGCCCGCGGGATGGCCCCCAGCACCGGGACACCGGCCTGCTCGCAGGCCTGCCGCAACACCTGCTCGTGGCGGGTCGAGCCGACCCGGTTCAGGATCACGCCGGTGACCCGGGTGGCGGTGTCGAACGTCGAAAAGCCGTGCAGCAGCGCGGCGATGCTCTGGCTTTGACCGCGCGCGTCGATGACCAGCACGACGGGTGCGCCCAGCAGGCGGGCGACGTGGGCGGTCGATCCGGCGGCGGGGGTGGCGGCGGACGGCCCGATCCGCCCGTCGAACAGCCCCATCACGCCCTCGATCACCGCGATGTCCGCGCCGGCGGCGCCGTGCGCGTACAGAGGGCCGATGAGGCCCTCCCCGACCAGCACCGGGTCGAGGTTGCGGCCCGGCCGGCCTGCGGCCAGGCCGTGATAGCCGGGATCGATGAAGTCCGGGCCCACCTTGAACGGCGCGACGGTGTGACCCGCCCGGCGCAAAGCGCCGATCAAACCCGTTGCCACGGTGGTCTTTCCGCTGCCGGACGAGGGTGCGGCGATGACCATGGCGGGAACACTCACCACTCGATGCCCTTCTGCCCCTTGCGCCCGGCGTCCATCGGATGCTTGAGCTTGGTCATCTCGGTGACCAGGTCGGCCGCATCGATCAGCGGCCGCGGGGCGTCGCGTCCGGTGATGACGACGTGCTGGTGGCCGGGCCGCGCCGCGAGCACCTCGACCACCTCGTGGACGTCGACCCAGCCCCACTTCAGCGGATAGGTGAACTCGTCGAGCACGTAGAAGTCGTGGCGCTGGTCGGCCAGCCGGCGCGCGATTTCGGCCCAGCCGTCGGCCGCGGCCGCCGCGTGATCGGTGTCGCTGCCCGCCTTGCGCGTCCAGGACCAGCCCGCACCCATCTTGTGCCATTCGACCGGCGCGCCGGCGCCGTGTTGTTCGTGCACGTCGCCGAGCGCGGCGAACGCCGCCTCCTCGCCGACCTTCCACTTCGCGCTCTTGACGAATTGGAACACCGCGACGGAAAGCCCGGCGTTCCAGGCCCGCAACGCCATTCCGAACGCCGCCGTCGACTTCCCCTTGCCGGCGCCGGTGTGCACCGCCAGCACCGGCGTGTGACGTCGCGCCCGGGTGGTCAGGCCATCATCGGGAACCTGGACTGGAACTCCTTGCGGCATAACGGGTTACCTTTCTCACGCGACGTCGCGTACCGCACGCGTCAACGAATCGGCGTGCAGCTGCTCCAGCCGAACGGCGGGTGCGCCGAGTTGGCGGGCCAGCTGCTCGGCCAGGCCCAGCCGCACGAACGACGTCTCGCAATCCACGACCACCGCGGCCGCGCCTTCGGCCACCAGCCGGGCCGCCGCGGATCGGGTGCGGCCCAACGGATCCGGTCCGGCGGTGGCCCGGCCGTCGGTGAGCACCACCACCAGGGCGCGGCGGGCCCGGTCGCGCGCCTTCTCCCGGACGATCAGCTCGCGCGCGGCCAGCAGGCCTTCGGCGAGCGGCGTCTTGCCGCCGGTGTCGAAGCGGGCCAGTCGCCGCCCGGCGATGTGGGCCGAGGAGGTCGGCGGTAGCAACAATTGCGCCTGCTGGTGCCGGAAGGTGATCACGGCGACCTTGTCGCGGCGCTGGTAGGCGTCGCGCAGCAGCGACAGCGTGGCGCCGCTGACCGCCGCCATCCGGTCGCGGGCGGCCATCGAACCCGAGGCGTCCACCACGAAGATCACCAGGTTGCCCTCGCGTCCCTCGCGCACGGCGCGGCGCACGTCGTCGGGCCCGGGCCGCAGCGGCCCGGCCCCGGCGCGCTCGGCGGCCGAGAGCAGCGTGGCGAACACGTGCAGTCCGTGCCCGCCGCAACTGGTGTCGTCCCCGTCGGTGGCGGCGATGACGCTGCCGCCGGCGTTGCGCGCCCGCGACCGCCGCCCGGGCGCGCCCTCCCCCACCCCGGGGACGCGCAGCGCGCGGGTGCGGAAGGTTTTCGACGGAGGCGCGCTGGGCTTGGACTTCGGCGGCTTCCCCGTGGTGCTGTCCCCCGAGTCCCGTTGTGGCCCAGCCTGTTCGGTGTCCGGCGTTTGACCGCCGCCGGGCGGGTCGGGCTCGGGGTCCGGCTCGGAGCCGGCCCGCGCCAGGGCTTCGTCCAGCTGGTCGCGGTCGATCCCCGGATCGTCGAAGGGGTCGCGGCGGCGCCGGTGCGGCAGCGCCAGCTCGGCGGCGACCCGGATGTCCTGTTCCTCGACGGCGGGCGCCCCGCGCCAGGCAGCGTGGGCGACGGCGGTGCGGGCCACCACCAGGTCCGCGCGCATGCCGTCGACATCGAACGCCGCGCACAGCGCCGCGATGCGCCGTAACTCGTTGTCGGGCAACACCACATCGTCGACGAGCGCGCGGGCCGCGGCGATGCGCCGGGCCAGCTCGGCGTCGGCGGCGGCGTATCGCTCCGCGAAGCCGTCCGGGTCGGCCTCATACGCCATTCGCTGCCGGATGACCTGCACCCGCACGTCGACGTCGCGTGAGGCGTGCACGTCGACGGTGAGCCCGAAGCGGTCCAACAGCTGCGGACGCAGTTCGCCCTCTTCGGGATTCATGGTGCCGATCAACACGAACCGCGCCTCATGCGAATGCGAGATGCCGTCGCGTTCGATGTGCACCCGCCCCATCGCCGCGGCGTCGAGCAGCACGTCGACGAGATGATCGTGCAGCAGGTTGACCTCGTCGACGTAGAGCACCCCGCCGTGCGCGCGGGCCAACAGGCCCGGGGAAAAAGCGTGCTCGCCGTCGCGCAGCACCCGCTGCAGATCCAGCGAGCCGATGACCCTGTCTTCGGTTGCCCCGAGCGGCATTTCGACCAGGCCGGAATCGCTGCCGGTCGCCGCGCACAGCAGCGCCGCCAGGCCGCGCACGGCCGTCGACTTGGCGGTGCCCTTCTCGCCGCGGATGAGGGCGCCCCCGATCTCAGGGCGCACGGCGCACAACAGCAGGGCGAGACGCAGCTGGTCGTGCCCGACGATGGCGCTGAACGGGTAGGGCCTCACGGCTTGGCCGCCAGACCGGAGCCCGGCCGCAGCATGGGCACGTGCGGGACGCCGTCGTCGACGAAATCGTCGCCGTCGCGCACGAATCCGTGCTGCGCGTACATGTCGGCCAGATAGGTCTGCGCGTTGATCCGGCACGGGTAGTCACCCACCTCGGCCAGGGCCGCGCGCAGCAGCCGGGTGGTGTGGCCCTGGCCACGGGCGCTGCGCTTGGTGCACAGGCGCCCGATGCGGAACGCCTTCTCGCCTCCGGCGTGCTCCTCCATCAGCCGCAGCGTACAGATCACCTCGCCGTCGGCCGTCTCCAGCCAGAAGTGCCGGGTTTCGGCGAGGAGGTCACGGCCGTCCAGTTCGGGATACGGGATCGCCTGTTCGACGACGAACACCTCCACCCTCAACTTGAGCAGCTCGTAAAGTGTCTGGGCATCAAGGTCTTTGGCCCAGATACGCCGCAGTGCTTCAGTCATTGACATCCAACCCCAGTACCTTCGTTCCCCACGAAAAGACCTCGTCGTAGAGCGCCGGCTCGTCCGACAGCGACGCCCCCAAAGAGGGAACCATCTCCTTGAGCGCGGGCAACCACGACTGAAAACGGTTGGCAAAGCACCGCTGCAACACGTCGAGCATGATCGGCACCGCGGTCGACGCCCCGGGCGAGCCGCCGAGCAGACCCGCGATGCTTCCGTCGGCGGCCCCCACCACCGTGGTGTCGAAGTCGAGCACCCCGCCCTTTCGCCTGTCGCGCCGGATCACCTGCACGCGCTGACCGGCCACGGTCAACTCCCAGTCGGAACCCGCTGCGGTGGGCGCGAATTCGCGCAGCATGCGCAGCCGGTCCGGCTCGGAGAGCCGCAATTGGCCGAGCAGGTACCCAAGCAGCGTCAGCTGGGTGGCGCCGACCCCGAGCAGGGAGGCCAGGTTATGCGGCTTCACCGAGCGGGGCAGGTCGGTGAAGTGCCCGCGTTTCAAGAACTTCGGTGACCAGCCGGCGTACGGGCCGAACACCAGCCACGGCTTGTCGTTGACGTAGCGCAGGTCCAGATGCAGCGCCCCCAGGGGCGGGGCGCCGGGCGCGGGCGCCCCGTACACCTTGGCCCGATGCGCGGCGGTGAGCGCCGGCTTGTCGGCGCGCAGGAACCGGCCGCCGATCGGGAATCCGGCGAAACCCCTGACCTCGCTGATGCCGGACTTCTGCAGCAGGGGCAGCGCGTCGCCGCCGGCCCCGACGAAGACGAATTTGGCGTGACAGCGGCGCTTTTGGCCGGTGCGGCGATTGCGGATCGACACCGTCCAGCCGCCGTCGGACCCGCGGGTCAGGTTGCGGACCTCGTGCCCGAACAGGGCCGTCGCGCCGCCCCGCACACAGAATCCGACCAATTGGCGCGACAGCGCACCGAAGTCGACGTCGGTGCCGTGGGCGGCCCAGTTGAGTGCGGTCGGCGTGGAGAAGTCGCGATGGGCGGCCATCAACGGCAGCCGGCGGGCGAACTCGCCCGGGTCCTCGATCAATTCGATGCCGGCGAACAGCGGGTTGGCCGCCAGCGCGTCACGGCGCCGCCGCAGATAGTCCACGCGCCGCGCCCCGCGCACGAAGCTCGCGTGCGGGATCCGGGTCAAAAAGCTCCGATCGGTCAGGATGCCGTTCTCCACGGCGTGAGCCCAGAACTGGCGGGTCACCTGAAACTGCTCGTTGATGCGCACCGCTTTGCTGATGTCGATCGAGCCGTCGGCGCGCTGCGGGGTGTAGTTCAGCTCGCACAGCGCCGAATGCCCCGTGCCGGCGTTGTTCCAGGGGCTGCTGCTTTCCGCGGCGACGGCGTCGAGGCGTTCGACGAAGGTCAGCGACCACTCCGGCTGCAGCCGGCGCAGCAACGCGCCCAGCGTCGCGCTCATGATGCCCGCGCCCACCAGCACGACGTCCGTCCGCGCGGTTGTGGCTAGCGATGACACCGGCTTGCTGGTCCTTCCCTCGACTGGGCCGATCCCCAGGTTATCCCGAGGCAAAGTGGGCGCGAACGACGTGCGGCTCCCCGTGCCCAGCAAAAGCTAAGCTTGCCTCGTGACTGGCTGGGTGCCCGATGTCCTCCCCGGATATTGGCAGCGCACCATCGCGCTCGGCCGCGATCCCGCCGGTGAGGGCGACATCGTCGCGACCCTGATCCGGCGCGGGCCGGCACAGGCGGGCCCGGCCGGGCGCGCGGTGCTGGCGGTGCACGGCTACACCGATTACTTCTTCCACACCGAGCTGGCCGACCATTTCGCCGCGCGCGGCTTCGCCTTCTACGCGCTGGACCTTCACAAGTGCGGTCGGTCGCGGCGCGACGGCCAGACGCCGCACTTCGTCACCGACCTCGCCAACTACGACACCGAACTCGAGCACGCCCTGGACGTCGTGCGCGCGCAGGCCCGCGACGTGCTGGTGTACGGGCATTCCGCGGGCGGGCTCATCGTGTCGTTGTGGCTGGATCGGTTGCGCCGCCGCAACCCGGACGCGCACGCCGACATCGGCGGGTTGGTGCTCAACAGCCCGTTTTTGGATCTGCCCGGCCCGGCCATCCTGCGGCATTCGGCGACCGTGGCGCTGCTCGGGGGTCTGTCGCGGGTGCGGTCCAAGGGCGTGGCCAGGTCGCCGGGTGAGGGCGGCTACGGCACCACGTTGCACCGCGACTATGGCGGGCAATTCGACTACAACCTGCAGTGGAAACCCGTGGGTGGCTTCCCGATCACCTTCGGTTGGCTGCACGCCGTCCGCCGCGGCCAGGCCCGGCTGCACCGCGGCCTCGACGTCGGCGTGCCGAATCTGATCCTGCGCTCGGACCACAGCGTGCGCGAAACCGCGGACCCGGAGCCCATGCGGTGCGGCGACGCCGTTCTCGACGTCACCCAGATCGCCAGGTGGGCAGGCTGTGTCGGAAACCGCAGCACCATCGTCCCGGTGGTCGATGCCAAGCACGATGTGTTCTTGTCGTTGGAGGGCCCGCGCGACGTCGCCTATCGGGAACTGGATCTCTGGCTGGACGAGTACCTGCCCACCAACAACAGCGACGCCCCGGCGTCGTTCGGAAGGGGGTGACGGTGTGGAGACCTACGACGTCGCGATCATCGGAACCGGTTCGGGCAACAGCATTCTCGATGAACGCTTCGCCGACAAACGGGTGGCCATCTGCGAACAGGGCACGTTCGGGGGCACGTGCCTGAACGTCGGGTGCATCCCGACCAAGATGTTCGTCTACGCCGCCGAGGTCGCCCAGAGCATCCGGGAGGCGGCGCGCTACGGCATCGACGCCCGCATCGAGCGGGTGCGCTGGGACGACATCGTCTCGCGCGTGTTCGGGCGCATCGACCCGATCGGGGTCAGCGGCGAGGACTATCGCAACGCCGCGCCCAATATCGATGTGTACAAACAGCACACCCGGTTCGGCGCGGTCCAACCCGATGGGCGCTACCTGTTGCGCACCGACGCCGGCGACGAGTTCACGGCCGATCAGGTGGTGATCGCGGCTGGGGCGCGCGCCGTGGTCCCGCCCGCGATCCTCGAGTGCGGCGCGACGTACCACACCAGCGACACGATCATGCGAATCCCTGAACTGCCCGAGCATTTGGTGATCGTCGGCGGCGGTTTCGTCGCAGCCGAATTCGCCCACACTTTCTCCTCCCTGGGCTCGCGGGTCACCCTGGTGGTCCGGGGCTCCACATTGCTGCGGCACCTCGACGACGTCGTCGGCGAACGCTTCACCCGCATCGCGGCCAGCAAGTGGGAGCTGCACACCCACCGCAACGTCGTGGGCGCCGAAAACCAGGGTTCGGGCGTCGCGGTGCAACTCGACGACGGTCGCACCGTGAACGCCGACGCGCTGCTGGTGGCGACCGGCCGCGTGCCCAACGGCGATCTGCTCGACGCCGAGCAGGCCGGCGTCACCGTCACCGACGGCCTGGTGGTCGTCGACGAGTACCAGCGGACCACGGCGCGTGGCGTTTTCGCGCTCGGCGACGTCTCCTCGTCGTATCAGCTCAAGCACGTCGCCAACCACGAGGCGCGCGTCGTGCAGCACAACCTGCTGTGCGACTGGGACGACACCGAAGCCCTGGCCGCCACCGACCACCGCTACGTGCCCGCGGCGGTGTTCACCGATCCCCAGATCGCCTCCGTCGGGCTGACCGAAAACCAGGCCATCGCACAGGGTTTCAAGATTTCGGTGAAGATCCAGAATTACGGCGACGTCGCCTACGGCTGGGCGGCCGAGGACACCACCGGGATCGTCAAGCTCGTCGCCGAGCGCGGCACCGGCCGCCTGCTGGGTGCGCACATCATGGGTGATCAGGCCTCGTCGATCATCCAGCCGTTGATCCAGGCGATGAGCTTCGGGCTGACCGCCCTGCAGACGGCCCGCGGGCAATACTGGATTCATCCGGCCCTGGCCGAGGTGGTGGAGAACGCGCTACTGGGTCTGCACTGACCTCGGCGGCGGCTCGGGCGTGAGCGGTTCAGTGTCGAGGGCCAAGAATCCGCGCTTCACTTGCATCCGGCGCGGCGGGGAACTTACAGTCGTGGCCGGTTGTTCTCAGCCCGATACCGCAAGGACGCGCCGGAAGGACCCCAGTGGCCAGCACCGAGATCGACCGGCGGCCGTCACGGGTGACCAGACTTCTCGGCGCCCTGACCACAGCGGAGTGGTGGCGGCTGGCCGCGATGCTCGCGTCCATCGTCGCGCTGCACCTGCTCGGCTGGCTCACCCTGGTGTTCTTGGTGGCACCGGCCCAATACAGCTTGGGCGGCAAAGCTTTTGGTGTCGGGATCGGATTGACGGCCTATACGCTGGGTATGCGGCACGCCTTTGACGCCGACCACATCGCCGCCATCGACAACACCACCCGCAAGCTGATGAACGACGGGCAGCGCCCGCTGGCCGTCGGCTTCTTCTTTTCGCTGGGCCACTCCACCGTGGTGTTCGCGTTGGCGCTGTTGCTGGCGGGCGGGGTGAAAACGGTCGTCGGGCCGGTCGAGGACGACTCCTCGACGCTGCACCACTACACCGGGTTGATCGGCACCAGCGTCTCCGGCGTCTTCCTGTATGCGATCGCCCTTCTCAACCTCATCGTCCTGGCCGGCATCCTGCGCGTGTTCGCGCGGTTGCGCCGCGGCGAATTCGACCCCGAGACCGACGGGGCCGAGCTGGAGCGGCAATTGCAGAGCCGCGGACTGATGAACCGGGTGCTCGGCCGGCTCACCAAGTCGATCACCAAGTCGTGGCACTGCTACCCGATCGGGTTGTTGTTCGGGCTGGGCTTCGACACCGCCACCGAGATCGCACTTCTGGTGCTCGCCGGCACCAGCGCCGCCGCCGGGCTGCCGTGGTACGCCATCATCTGCCTGCCGGTGCTGTTCGCCGCGGGCATGTGCCTGCTGGACACCATCGACGGTTCGTTCATGAACTTCGCCTACGGCTGGGCGTTTTCCAATCCGGTGCGCAAGATCTACTACAACATCACCATCACCGCGCTGTCGGTGGCCGTCGCCCTGCTGATCGGGAGCGTCGAACTGCTCGTCCTGTTCGCCGACCAATTCGGTTGGCGGGGCGCCTTCTGGACCTGGATCGGCGGGCTGGACCTCAACGCGGTCGGCTACGTCGTCGTCGGCATGTTCGTCGTCACCTGGGCGGTGGCCCTGCTCGTCTGGCGCTACGGCCGCATCGAGGAAAAGTGGGGCCCCACCGACCTGGGGGCCGAATCCGCGACCTAGCGGCTCACCGGGCGCGGGCGTGCGAGGCGCGCGAAGCGTTGACAACGCTCGGCAGCGGGAGTAGACCCAAAAAACAGCGCCGCGCAAGTGGGCCGACGTTCGACTCCGGCGGTGCAGGAGCCCCGGCCCGGCTCCGGAAAGCTGCAGCATGCCAACGGAAGCGGCAGTCCAGACAGCACCACCGTTGACCCGTGTTCTGCGCGGCAAGGTCTCGGGCGCCGCGTCGCGTGTGCACGGCACCGTGATTCGAAGTTCGAGGGGTATCACGGAACGCACCGTCGACACGGTCGGGGGGTGACGGCCATGGCGGATCGCCCGGTGCAGCCGACGGGAACTTCAGCACGGGCGGCGCAGTGGCGCGAGGCGGACGATCAAAGCCGGCGGACTGCGGTGCCGGCATGACAGCCCGCATCTTGGTAGCCGGGATCGGCAACAGCTTCCTGGGGGATGACGGATTCGGCTCCGAAGTGGTCCGCAATGCCGAACTGCCGCAAGATGATCCGATGGTCCAGGTCATCGACTACGGAATCAGGGGGATGCACCTGGCCTATGACCTGCTCGAGGAGTGGGACACGCTGGTCCTCGTCGACGCCGTACCCAGCCGCGGCCATCCCGGCACGCTGCACGTCTTCCAGGCCGATCACGAAACACCCTCGCGGACAAGCGGTCTGGACGGCCACAGCATGGACCCCGCCGCCGTCTTCGCCAGCCTGCGGGCGCTGGGCGGCCGTCCGCCCTACACCGTCGTCGTCGGGTGCGAGGCCGGCAGCGTCCAGGAAGGCATCGGGCTGACCGAACCGGTCGCCAAGGCCGTCCCCCGGGCGGCGCGGGCGGTCGAAGAGATCGTCGCGGCGTTGCACGGGGCGGCACTACCCGCGGCCGAAGACGGGTACTGAACCATGTGCCCGGCACCAGGGGGGCCGCTGGATCTCGTTCAGCACCACCGCGCCGACGTGGTGTCGCTGCTGGCCGAGCGCGGGCGCATCGGCGAACCCATCGTCGGGGTCTGCTTCGACGGCACCGGTAACGGCGGTGACGAAACGATCTGGGGCGGA
The DNA here is from genome assembly GCF_000276825.1 of Mycobacterium paraintracellulare. Classification (NCBI taxonomy): domain Bacteria; kingdom Bacillati; phylum Actinomycetota; class Actinomycetes; order Mycobacteriales; family Mycobacteriaceae; genus Mycobacterium; species Mycobacterium paraintracellulare. The sequence continues at coordinate 3,899,092 of NC_016948.1, forward strand.
GAGATTTTGGCGCTGGGCGCCCGGAGCCGGCAGTTCGTCCGGGTCGGCCACCTGCGGCCGGTGCCGATGCCCGGCGGCGATGCGGCGGTGCGCGAACCGTGGCGGATGGCGCTGTCCCAGTTATGGACGGCCGACATCGATTGGACCCCGGATCTGGCGCCCGTCGCCGCCGCGACCGATGACGCACTGCGCCTGGTCCGTTCGCAACTGGAGACCGGGACGGGCTGTGTGCCGTGCTCGAGCATGGGACGGCTGTTCGACGCGGTCGCTTCCCTGCTCGGCGTGCGGCATCGCATCGACTACGAGGGGCAAGCCGCGGTCGAGCTCGAGGCGCTGGCGGAGTCGGCGGGCTGCGATCCCGGGCGGCCCCGGCCGTCGTTGCCGCTGGCGGTGCGCCCCAACGGGGTGATCGATCCGGTACCGATGGTGCAGACGATGGTCGCGGCGCTGTACGCCGGGACGCCGCGCGCGGTGCTGGCCGCGACGTTCCACCTCGCGGTCGCGGACGCGGTCGCCGACGTGGTGGCGCGGGTGGCCGGCGACACCCGGCTGGTGGGGCTCACCGGCGGGGTGTTCCAGAACGTTCTGCTGACGCGCGCTTGCCGTGACTTATTGCAGCGCAACGGTTTCGAGGTCCTCACCCACCGCACCGTGCCGCCGAACGGCGGCGGACCGTCGCCGGGACAGGCCGTGGTCTCGGTGCTGACGGCGCGGGAGGGGGCCACGCGGTGACCGACCGGCGACTGGCGCGCGTCTAGCTTCGACGTCAGACTGGCCCGGTGCCCGGTTCCCTGCGTGACGTGCTGCCCGCCGCGGCCGCCCTGCTCGGCGTTCCGGGCGCGGTCGACACCCTGGCGGTGACGGAGCGGGCCGGCTCCGATCGGATCGACCGGGTGCTCGTCGTGCTGGTGGACGGGCTGGGCTGGCACCTGCTTCCGCAGCTGGCGGGCGGCGCGCCGCTGCTGGCCTCCGTGCTGGGGGGCGCCACCGGCCGGCTGACCCGGCTGGAGTGCACCTTCCCGTCGACCACGCCGACCAGCCTGGTGTCCCTGGGCACCGGTGCGGCGCCCGGCGAGCACGGGGTTCTGGGCTTCACCCTGCGGGTGCCGGGCACCGAGACCGTGCTCAACCACGTCCGGTGGCGCGACGATCCCTCGCCGGCCGTCTGGCAGCCGGTGCCGACCTGGTTTCAGCGGCTCAAAGAGGCCGGCGTCAGCGCCCGCGCGGTGCTGCCGGCGCTGTTCCTCGGCAGTGGGCTGACCGAGGCCGCGTACCGCGGCGCGGAATTCCGCCCGGCCGGCCCCGCCGACGACTACGCCCAGCTGGTGGTCGACGACCTGCGCTCGGCGCCCGGACTGGTCTACGGCTACACCGCCGAACTCGACACCGCGGCCCATGTCTTCGGCGTCGGCTCCGAGCAGTGGCACGCGGCCGCGGCGAGCGTCGACACGCTGCTTTCGCGCCTGCTCGAGGCGCTGCCGCCGAACGCGGCGCTGCTGGTGACCGCCGACCACGGCGGCCTCAACGTCCCGCCGGAGGCCCGCATCGACCTCGACGCCGACGCCCGGCTGGCCCGGGGCGTCCGGGTGGTCGCCGGCGAGCCCCGGGTCCGCTACCTGCACACCGAGCCGGGCGCCGCGCCCGACGTGCGGGCCGCGTGGGCCGAGGTGCTCGGCGGCCGGGCGACCGTGTACAGCCGCGAGCAGGCGGTGGGCACCGGGATGTTCGGGCCGGTCGCCGCGCCGCACCTGGAGCGGCTGGGCGACGTGGTGGTGGTCTGCTCGGGCGACACGGCGGTGCTGGCCAGCGCGCACGAGCCGCCGGAAGCCTCGCGCCTGATCGGTTTCCACGGCGGAGCCAGCCCGGCCGAGATGGCGATCCCGCTCATCGTTTTCCGCCCCTAGCTGCACCGACCGTGGATTCGGACCGACTTCACAGCTCGTTCCGACCGGTTTACCACGATTCGCGTTGTACATTCGGCGCACTGTGTTGTTCCGGGTTGGCGGTCAGACTCGGCGGTGGCGGCCCGCCACCGCGATCGTCGCAGCCCTGGGTGTGTTCATCGCCCTGATAGCCGGTTCGTCGCTGCGGCCTCAGTTCGCCGCGTCCAGCCTGCCCGAGCCTGCCGCCTGGTCCGGCCCGGCCGCCGGGGTCGGCGCGCATGCGCTCCCCCGGGGCCTCCACTCCGCCGTCGGCCGCCCGGCGCCGGCCGCGTGGGAGTCGCCGGCACCGGCGGACAACACCAACAAGAAGCCGTTCCACAGCATGTGGATGACGAAGGAACGGCCCCAAACCTGGAACCGTTCGTCAGCGCAAGTGGCCCTGTCACCGGCGCCGACGACGTTCGGCCCGGTGCGGGCGGCGCCCGACCACGCCCAATCCCGTTCTCCCGCAATCATTGCCACCGACCGAGATACGTTGACCCGGCTCTGCATCGCCCGCGTCTGATCGCCGCACGCCGCGCATTCGCGCGACAGGGCTCATATCTCCCGTGTCTATCTCGTGAAGGACGCCCCCAATGTTTTCGAGCATCAACCACACCGCCCGCCCCCGGCGGAGGCTGTAATGGATTTCGCGACGCTGCCCCCGGAGATCAACTCCGCGCTGATGTATTCGGGTCCCGGTGCGGGATCGATGGTCGCGGCCGCCGCGGCGTGGGACAAGCTTGCCGCGCGGCTCTGCACCGCGGCGGCCGACTACCGGGCGGTGACCGCGAAGCTGGCGGCGCAATGGGAGGGCCCGGCGCCCTCGGCGCTGCGCGAGGCCGCCCGCTACGTCGACTGGCTGGACGCCAACGCCGCACGGAGCCAGGAGGCGGCCGTGCAGCTGGGCGCGGCGGCCGGGGCGCACGAGGCGGCGTTCGCGGCGACGGTGCCCCCACCGGCGATCGCGGGCAACCGCGCGCGCCGCACGGCACTGGTGTCGGCGAACTGGCTGGGCCAGCACAGCGCGGCAATCGCGGACGTCGACACCGACTACGACGCCATGTGGGCGCGCAACGCCGGCGCCATGTACGCCTACGCCGACGCCGCCGCCGGCGCGGCGACGTTGGCCCCGTTCACCCCTCCGCCTTCCGACGCCGGTGCGCGCGCAGACAGCTGGCTGTTGAAGGCGGCGCCCGACGTCATATCGGCCGGCCGCCGCGTGATGTCGGCCATTCCCGGCGCGCTCGAGCACCTGTCGTCGGCATCGCGGACCACGTTCGAGGCGTCCCTTTCCTCGGTGACACCGTCGCTGTCGAAGCTGAATTCGCTGACCGCGCCGTCGGATTTCGCGATCGGCCACCTGAATTCGATGAACAAGGCGGCGGCGCTGCGCACACTGTTCCCCAGGCCGGCCGCCGTCGACGGGGTGAACGCGCGCGTGGGCCGCGGGGTGTCGCTGGGCGCGCTGTCGGTGCCGCGCAGCTGGACGACGGCCGCGTCCGCCGCGCAAGGCCTGGGCGGGGACCGGCGGGCGAAGGCGCCCGCGTGGTCGGGGCCGGTGGGTGCCGCCGTTAGAGCGGAGTCACGTAGGCCGAGCTGATGCCGCCGTCGACCAGGAACGTCGACGCCGTGATGAACGACGCGTCGTCGCTCGCCAAAAACGCGACGGCCGCGGCGATTTCGCCGGGGTCGGCGAAGCGGCCCACCGGCACGTGCACCAGCCGGCGCGCGGCACGTTCGGGGTCCTTGGCGAAAAGCTCTTGCAGCAGTGGGGTGTTGACCGGCCCGGGGCACAGCGCGTTCACCCGGATGCCCTGCCGGGCGAACTGCACCCCCAGCTCCCGCGACATGGCCAGCACCCCGCCCTTGGACGCGGTGTAGGAGATCTGCGACGTCGCTGACCCCAGGACGGCGACGAACGACGCGGTATTGATGATCGAGCCGCGCCGCGCGGGAACCATGTGCCGCAACGCCGCCCGGCAGCACAGGTACACCGACTTCAGGTTGACGTCCTGGACGCGTTGCCAGGCGGGCAGCTCGGTGTTCTCGATGACATCGTCGTCGGGGGGTGAGATGCCGGCGTTGTTGAACGCGATGTCGACGCGGCCGTAGGCCTGCGCCGCGGTATCGAACAGCGCGTTGACCGCGTCCTCGTCGGCGACGTCGGTGGGCACGAACAGGCCGGACAGCTCGTCGGCCGCGGCGGCGCCCGCGTCGTGGTCGACGTCGGCGACCACGACGGTGGCGCCCTCGGCGCGCATCCGCCGCGCCGAGGCCAGCCCGATGCCGCCGCCGGCGCCGGTGACGACGGCGACCCGGCCCGCCAACCGTTGGGTGAGATCGACCGCCACCGCCTAATCCTCTCCGATCGCGATGAAAACGTTCTTGGTCTCGGTGAATCCCAGCGGCGCGTCCGGACCCAGCTCGCGGCCCAGGCCCGACTGCTTGAAACCGCCGAACGGGGTGTTGTACCGCACCGACGAGTGCGAATTCACCGACAGGTTCCCGGCTTCCACCGCGCGGGACACCCGCAGGGCGCGGGACAGGTCGTTCGTCCAGATCGATCCGGACAGGCCGTAGGCGGTGTCGTTGGCCAGCGTGACGGCGTCCTGCTCGTCGTCGAAGGCCAACACCGTGACCACCGGGCCGAAGATCTCTTCGGTGACGGTGCGGTCGGTGCGCTGCGGGGTGAGAACCGTTGGCGGGAACCAGAATCCGCGCCCGCTCGGCGCGGTGCCGCGAAACGCGACGGGGGCGCCGTCGGGCACGTAGGACGCCACCCTGGCGCGGTGCGCGGCCGACACCAGCGGGCCCATTTCGGTGCCCCGGGACGCGGGGTCCCCGACGACGACACCTTTGACGGCGGGTTCGAGCAGCTCCATGAAGCGGTCGTAGACGCTGCGCTGCACCAGGATCCGGCTGCGGGCGCAGCAATCCTGCCCGGCGTTGTCGAACACCCCGGCCGGCGCGGTCGCGGCCGCCCGCTCCAGATCGCAGTCGGCGAACACGATGTTGGCGCTCTTGCCGCCCAGCTCCAGGGTCACCCGCTTGACGCGGGCCGCCGCCACGGCCAGCACCCTTTTGCCGACCTCGGTGGAGCCGGTGAACACGATCTTGGCGATGTCGGGGTGCGTGACGAACCGCTCCCCCACCACCGGGCCCGGTCCCGGCAGCACCTGGAGCAGGTCTGGGTCCAGGCCGGCGTCGGCCGCCAGCTCACCGAGGCGGATCGTGGTCAGCGGCGTCGCCTCGGCGGGCTTGACCAGCACGGCGTTACCCGCCGCCAGCGCCGGCGCGAACCCCCAGCAGGCGATGGGCATCGGGAAGTTCCACGGGGCGATCACACCGACCACGCCCAGCGGTTCGTTGAACGTGACGTCCAGCCCGCCGGACACCGGAATTTGCTTGCCGGACAACCGTTCCGGGCTTGCCGAGTAGTAGGTCAGCACGTCGCGGACGTGGCCGGCCTCCCACTCGGCCGACCCGATGGGATGACCCGAGTTCGCGACCTCGAGGGCCGCGAGCTCGTCGAGATGGGCGTCGACGGCGGCGGCAAAAGCCCGTAGGCCGGAGGCTCGTTCGGCCGGGGATAGCCGCGCCCACCGCCGCTGCGCCGCCCGCGCGCGGCCCACCGCGTCGTCGACGGCCGCCGCGTCGGCGTGCTCGACCGAGCGCAGCACCTCCTCGGTCGCCGGGTTGATCAGTTGCGTCGCAACCACGTCAGCGCCCCGCATACGCCCGGGCCGCGTCCACGATCGCGGCGAACAACCGCAGATCCTCCAGGGACTGCTCCGGATGCCATTGCACGCCAAGCACAAACCGGTCCCCGGGAAGCTCCAGCGCCTCGACGACGCCGTCGGGATCGGTCGCGCTGACCACCAGCCCGTCCCCGACCCGGTCGATGGCCTGGTGGTGATAGCACGGCGCGTCGACGGTCTCCCCCACCAGCGCGGCCGCCCGGGTGCCGGCGACGGTGCGCACCGGCACCCGGGTGAACACCCCGTCGCCGGCGCGGTGCCCGCAGTGCCCGAGCACGTCGGGCAGGTGCTGGTGCAGCGTGCCGCCGAGCGCGACGTTGAGCACCTGTGTGCCGCGGCAGATCCCGAGCACCGGCAGCCCCCGGTGCAGCGCGGCGCGCAACAGCGCGAACTCCCAGGCGTCGCGGTCGGTGCGGGGTTCGTCGGTCGTGGGATGCGGTTGCTGGCCGTAGCTGGCGGGGTCGAGGTCGTAACCGCCGGTGATCACCAGCGCGTGCACGCCGTCGAGCACCGCGCCGACGACCTCGGCGTCCGCCGGTTGCGGGGGCAGCAGGACGGCGATCCCGCCGGCCTGGATGACGCCCTCGAAGTAGTCGGTCGGCAGGTATCCGGCGGGGATGTCCCAGATCCCGGTCTGCACCCGCTCGAGGTACGTGGTCAGGCCCACGACCGGGCGCGCGGACTTGCGTGGCGATCGCAAGCGCGGCGCAGCCGGGCGCAGCGGGTCGCCACCATCCAGCTCAGAGCCGTTCAAAACCACGCGTCCTTTCCCAGTCGGTGACCGCGGCGTTGAACGCCGCCAGTTCCACGCGGGCGTTGTTCAGGTAGTGGGCGACCACGTCGTCGCCGAACACCTCGCGCGCGAGCGTCGAGCGCTCGAAGGCCGAGGCCGCCTCGGCCAGGGTGGCGGGCAGCCGCTCGACGCCGGGGGCGTGATAGGCGTTCCCCGCGTAGGGCTCCGGTGGCTCGAGGCCCCGTTCGACACCGTACAGCCCGCCGGCGACGATCGCCGCCACCGCCAGATACGGGTTGACGTCGCCGCCGGGCACCCGGCACTCGACCCGGGTGTTGGGCCCGTGGCCGACCACCCGCAGCGCGCAGGTGCGGTTGTCCAGCCCCCAGGCCACCGCGGTGGGCGCGAAGCTGCCGTCGGCGAATCGCTTGTAGGAGTTGATGTTCGGCGCATAGAACACGGTGAATTCGCGCAGGGTCGCCAGCAGCCCGGCCACAAAGCTGCAGAACGTCGACGACATGCCGTGCGGACGGGCGGGGTCGGCGAACACCGCGCCGCCCTGCGGGTCGCGCAGCGAGAGGTGTATGTGGCAGCTGTTGCCTTCTCGCTCATCGTATTTCGCCATGAACGTCAGGCTCTTGCCGTGCTGATCGGCGATCTCCTTGGCCCCGTTCTTGTAGATGACGTGGTTGTCGCAGGTGACCAGCGCCTCGGCGTAACGGAAACCGATCTCCTGCTGTCCCCTGTTGCATTCGCCTTTGACGGCCTCGAATTGCAGGCCCGCGCCGGTCATTCCGTTGCGGATGTCGCGCAGCAGCGGCTCCATGCGCGACGACGCCGCGATCGCGTAGTCGATGTTGTAGTCGCTGGCCGGGGTCAGGCCGCGGTATCCGCCGGCCCACGCCTGGCGATAGGTCTCGTCGAACACCATGAATTCCAGCTCGGTCGCGGCGTCGGCGCTCCACCCGCGCCGGGCCAGCCGATCGAGCTGGCGGCGCAGGATGGCCCGCGGTGACACGGCGACCGGGCTGCCGTCGGCCCAGCCCACATCGGCGATCACCAGGGCCGTGCCGGGCAGCCAGGGAATGCGCCGCAGGGTGGACAGATCGGGCCTCAGCACGGTGTCGCCGTATCCGGTGTCCCAGCTCGACATCGCGTAGCCATCGACGGTGTTCATGTCGACGTCGACCGCCAGCAGATAGTCGCAGCACTCGGCGCCCCGGGTGGCCACCTCGTCGACGAACAGTTGCGCGGCCACCCGCTTGCCGACCAGGCGTCCCTGCATGTCGGCGAACGCCACGATGACCGTGTCCACCGCGCCGGCGGCCACCAGCTGCCGCAGGGCACTCAGCGAGAGCATCGGGTCGGTCACGGCGTCATCGTCGGAGGCCATGACCGTTAGTCAACCAGGCGCTACCAGGTGCTGGTGCGCAAAATGATCTCGGCGGCCAGTTGCGCCGTCGACTCCTGCACGGTGCGCCGTCCCAGATGCACCACCCGGTAGTCGGCGTAGACGTACTGCTGGCTGGCCTGGGCCACCGACCGGGCGGCCGGCGAGCTGACCAACACGGTGGTGCCGATCTCCACCGGTGGGCAGTGCCCGTCGCGGATGGCGCCGTCGCGATCGCCGGCGCGCGGATGCCCGCGGTCGATCACCACCAGCCCGACGAACCGGCCCAGCCGGGTCGCCGTCAGTTCCCACGCGAGGTCGCCACCGGCGCGGTCGCCCATGACGACGGCCCAACCGATTCCCAGGGCGTCGAGAATGCCGATCACCGACTTGGGGGTCAGCCGCGGGTCGAAGCCGATCACGACCGTCCGCAGCGATGCGGTGTGCAGGCGCTCGCAGACCGCGTCATACGCGGCGGGGGCGCGTTCCTCGTCGCCCAATATGACGACGACGACGCCCGTCTCCGGTCCGGCCACAACGACCGGGACCGGGAACCCCTCCAGGGTGGTCATCATCGAGGACACCCAAGCACGCTACAGCCAAACGGCATGCGCGCGCGATGATTCTGCGGCATGTGATACAGGGACACAGTTTCCACCGGCACTCGATGACGGCCCGCCGGCCGCGTCGTCAACGGCGGCGTTCACATCGCGACTTCGGCGAATACCTTACGGGCGCAACAGACTTGCCAGATGCGGACGCGCCGGCGGCGGGCCGCGCAGCAGCCCGAGGACGGCGTCGACGTCGAGATGGGCGGCCAGCAGATCGGCGGCGAGATCGAGCTGGGCGTCGCGCCGCGCGGCGACGTTGGTGTCGTCGTCGACCACGAAGCCGCCCCGGCCCGCGGCGTCGGCGACCCGGGTGAGCCAGGCGCGCCGGAAGTCGTCGTTGTCGAGCACGCCGTGCCAATGCGTCCCAAAGATCGCGCCGCGCACCACACCTTGCGGTTGCGGATCGGTGCCCGCGGCGAACCAGGTTTGCTCGGCGCAGCGCGCGATCCGCCCGTGATGGATCTCGTATCCGCCCAAGGGACCGTCGATCCCACACCGCCAGCGGCGCAGGGTCTTGGCCGGATCGAAGGCGATGTCGGCGTCGAGCAACCCCAGCCCCGGCACCTCGCCGGCGCCGGACTCCACCGCGTCATCGATACGACGGCACAGCATCTGAAATCCCCCGCAGATCCCCAGCACCGGTTTGCCGGCCCGCGCGTGCGACACGATCGCCTCGGCCAGGCCGCGCTCGCGCAACCAGGACAGGTCGGCGACGGTGGCCTTGCTGCCCGGGACGACGATCAGGTCGGCGTCGGCCGCGCCGGCGGGGTCGGCGACCCAGCGCACCACCACGCCCGGTTCGCAGGCCAGCGCCTCGACGTCGGTGGAGTTGGAGATCCGGGGCAGCCGGACCGCGGCCACCCGCAGCCACTCGTCGCCGCGCGGCGGGGCGGGCGTGCCGATGACGCGGTGCGCGACCACGGACAGCGAGTCCTCGGCATCGAGCCACAGCTCCTCGGCGTACGGCAGCACCCCGTAGGTGGGCCGCCCCGTCATGGCCTGCAGCTGACGCAATCCCGGCTCGAGCAGCGCGGGATCGCCCCGGAACTTGTTGACGATGAAACCGGAGATCAGCGCCTGGTCGTCGGGCTCGAGCACCGCGACGGTGCCGAACAGGTGCGCGAGCAGGCCGCCGCGGTCGATGTCGCCGACCAGGACCACCGGCAGGCCGGCGGCCCGGGCCAGCCCCATGTTGGCCAAATCGGTGGCGCGCAGGTTGATTTCGGCGGGTGATCCGGCGCCCTCGCAGATGACCGCGTCGAATTCGTCTCGCAGGCATGCCAATTCGTCGAGTACGACGGAGGCGAGCCGATCGCGGTGTTGGACATAGCTTTTCGCGCTGACGGAGTCGGTGACCCGGCCCTTGATCACGAGCTGCGAGGTGCGGTCGCTGCCCGGCTTGAGCAGCACCGGATTGAACCGCACGCTGGGCTCCAGGCCGGCCGCGCGGGCCTGAATCGCCTGGGCGCGACCGATTTCGCCGCCTTCGACGGTGACCACGGAGTTGTTGGACATGTTCTGCGCCTTGAACGGGGCGACCCGGGTTCCGCGGCGGGCCAGCAACCGGCACAGGGCGGCCACCACCACCGATTTGCCGGCGTCGGAGCTGGTGCCGGCGACCAGCAGCGCCCCGCTCACCCGTGCGCGGCGAGCAGTGGGGCCCTCATGGCAGCGTGAGGATTTCGACGCCGGTGTCGGTGACCAGCAGGGTGTGCTCGAACTGCGCGGTCCACTTGCGGTCCTTGGTGACCACCGTCCAGCCGTCGTCCCAGATCTCGTAGTCCAGGCCGCCGAGGTTGATCATCGGTTCGATGGTGAACGTCATGCCCGGCTGCATGACGGTCGACACCGAGGGCTGGTCGTAGTGCAGGACGACCAGCCCGTTGTGGAACGTGGTGCCGATGCCGTGCCCGGTGAAGTCGCGAACGACGTTGTAGCCGAACCGGTTAGCGTACGACTCGATGACGCGGCCGACAACCGACAGGGCACGCCCGGGCTTGACGGCGTTGATGGCGCGCATCGTCGCCTCCCGGGTCCGCTCCACCAGCAGCCGGTGTTCTTCGGCGACGTCGCCGGCCAGGAAGGTGGCATTGGTGTCGCCGTGCACGCCGTCGATGTAGGCGGTGACGTCGATGTTGACGATGTCACCGTCCTCGATCACCGTCGAGTCGGGGATGCCGTGGCAGATGACCTCGTTGAGCGACGTACAGCACGACTTCGGGAAGCCCTTGTAGCCCAGCGTCGAGGGATAGGCGCCGTGGTCGACCATGTATTCGTGGGCGATCCGGTCGAGTTCGTCGGTGGTGACCCCGGGCGCGACCGCCTTGCCCGCCTCCACCAGTGCGCGCGCCGCGATCTGGCCGGCGACCCGCATCTTCTCGATCACCTCGGGCGTCTGCACCCACGGCTCGCTGCCCTCGTGGACCGTCGGCTTCCAGGCGTACTCGGGGCGCGGGACGCTGCCGGGCACCGGCAGAGTCGGGGACAACTCTCCGGGGGAAAGCGCGGTGCGAGCGGGCATGCGACCAGCTTAACCGGGGTCCCCCCGGCGATCAGACTCGCTGGCGGCGCAGCAGCGAGCGGCGCGGGCCCCGGATGATCACCGAACCGCACACCACTCGCCCGGTCAGCACGACGTGCGGCCTGCCCTCACCAGGCGGGTCTTTGCGGCGATCGCTGGCGCTGCCCACGTAGACCTCGACGTCGTCGATCGACGCGCTGGCGCCGTCGGGCAATCGAATCTCGACGGAGCCGAACCGCATGTCCAGTTCGACGACCACCACCGGCCCGGCGAACCGGGCCTTGGTGAGGTCGAGTTCCACCGAGCCCAGCCGGCGCACCAGCGCCAGGCGGGTGGGCACCGTCCATTCGCCGTGCCGCTTCAGCGAGCCCGCCCAGCCGCGCAGTTCCACCCGGTCGGCCGCCGAGGTGACGATGGCGCCCGGTCCCGGCAGGTCGCCGACCAGATGGTCCAGCTCCCCGCGCGTGCGCGCGTAGGACACCTGCGAGGAGCGCTGCTCGAACTCGTCGATGTCGATCAGCCCGAGCGCGACCGCGTTGTGCAGTCGCCGCATCGTGCCATTGCGGTCGGCGTCGGAGACGCGCAACGTCACCATGTCGCCGCCGGTATCGGTCATGCTCGCAATTTACCGCCGCCGCGGCCGAAGCGGACCGGGCCCGTAGGACTGCTAGGCCAGAAAGTCCGGCGGCAGCGACTCGAGCATCACCTTGGTCATCCGGACGGCGTACTCCGAGCTGCCACCCCCGACGATCAGCGCCGCGAACGCCAGATCGCCGCGGTAGCCGGCGAACCAGGAATGCGACCCGCCCGGGAACTCGGCCTCACCGGTCTTCCCGTACACCTCGCCGCAGCCGGCGATCTCCTTGGCGGTCCCGTTGGTCACCACCAGCCGCATCATGGGCCGCAGCGCGTCGATCATCTTCGGGCTGATCGGCGTGGCGTCGCCCTGCACGGCCGTCTGGCGGCCCGCGATCAGTTGCGGCACCGGCGTCTTGCCGGCCGCGACCGTCGCCGCCACCAGGGCCATGCCGAACGGACTGGCCAGCACCTTGCCCTGGCCGAAGCCGTCCTCGGTGCGCTCGGCGAGGTCGACCGTCGGCGGCACCGAGCCGGTCACCGTGGTGATGCCGTCGATCTGGTAATCCAGCCCGAGCCCGTAGCGGGAGGCCGCCTGGGTCAGGCCGCGCGGGGGCATCTTGCTGCTGAGCTCGGCGAAGGTGGTGTTGCACGAACTGGCGAACGCCCGCGACATCGGCACCACCCCGAGGTCGAAGCCCCCGTAGTTGGGGACGGTGCGGTGCCCGATGTCGAGGCGGCCCGGGCAGCCCAGCATGGTGTTGGGCGTGGCCATGTCGCGTTCGACCGCCGCGCCGGCGGTGACCATCTTGAACGTCGACCCGGGCGGGAACAGCCCGGTGGTGGCCGGCAGGCCGTCGGCGTCGGCGCCCGCGTTCTGGGCGATCGCGAGGATCTCCCCGGTCGAGGGCTTGATCACCACGATCATCGCCTTGCCGCCGCGGGTGTCCACCGCATGCTGGGCGGCGTTCTGCACCGCGCGGTCCATCGTGAGCGACACCGAGGGGGCCGGTGATCCCTCGACCTCGTGCAGCACCTCGACCTCGACGCCGTTCTGGTTGACGCTCACCACCCGCCAGCCGGCCTCGCCGTCCAGCTGGTCCACCACGGCCTTCTTCACCGCGGCGACGACCGCGGGCGCGAAATGCGGGTCGGTGGGCAGCATTTCGGGCTGGGGCGTGACCACGATGCCGGGCAGCCGGCCGATCGCCGGGAACACCTTGTCGTTGTCGTCGGGGTGCAGCGTGACGCCGAGGTCGACCGGGTGGGGTGTCGAGCTGGCCTGCTCGGCGAGCAGCTGCGGGTCGTTGAGCGTGTCGTTGAACGGGTGCAGTACGTCGACCACCGCGTGCGCCGTGCCGAACAGCGCGGGTCCGGCCTGGGTGGCGTCCAGCGTGTAGTGGTACACGTAGCCGGGCACCAGCACGTCGCTGCCGCCGAGTTCGTTCACCGAGGCGCGGCGCGGCCGATCCGCGCGCAGCGCGAACGTCTGGTGCTCGCCCAGTTTGGCGTGCAGAGCCGTGGTGGTCCAGCGCACCCGCCAGCGGCCCTCGTCGCGCGCCATCCTCAGCTGGCCGTCGTAGCTCCAGACGCGGTTCTTGGGCAGGTGCCAGGCGAAGCGATAGCCGACCGTGCCGGTGTCCTCGGCGTACTTGGCGTTGAGGACCTGCGCGTCGAGGTGGGTCGCCTGCAGGCCGGACCAGGCGGCGTTGAGCGCTTCGCGCGCCTCGTTGGGGCTGTCGCTGAGCTGGGCGGCCGTCGCGGTGTCGCCGACGGCGAGGGCGCGGAAGAACTTCTCCGCGGCCGGGCCCGGGCCGTCGGGCCGGGGCGTGCACCCGGACAGCGCGATGACCGCGACGAGCAGCAGGCCTGAAACGGATGAGGCCGCTGTTGTTCTAGTTACCATCGGTGCTGATGTTATGAGCTGCGGGGTGAACTGCGGCGCCGCCACACCGAGACCGAACCGTTATGCGTGGTCGTGGCAGCTCGCCCCGATGCCGAGCGCCCGGGCAGTCGGGCGTTCGCCGGCCGGCGCCCGCCCAGCCGGGCGGCGGCCGCTGCCGGGGAGCACAACTAGTCGAGCAGCACCGTCGCGAAGGTGCCGATCTCGGCGAAGCCGACGCGGGCGTAGGCCGCGCGCGCCACCGCGTTGAAGTCGTTGACGTAGAGGCTGGCCGTCCGCCCGCTGCCGACGATCACCGCGGCGACCGTGGCGGTGCCGGCGGTGCCCAGGCCCAGGCCGCGCCACTCCGGGTGCACCCACACCCCCTGGATCTGGCCGACCCCCGGCGACTGCGAGCCCACCTCGGCCTTGAAGACGACCTGGCCGTGCTCGAACCGTGCCCAGGCGCGACCGGCCGAGATGAGGCTGGCCACCCGCCGCCGGTAGCCGCGACCGCCATCCCCGATCCGCGGGTCGACGCCCACCTCGCCGATGAACATGTCGACGGCCGCCACCAGGTAGGCGTCCAGCTCCTCGGGCCGGACCTGGCGCACCGCGGTGTCGATGTCGCAGCTCGGGTGGGTGGACAACGCCAGCAGCGGCTGGCGGTCGCGCACGTCGCGGGCCGGCCCCCACGCCCCCTCGAGCCGCTCCCACATCGGCATCACCAGGTCGGCCCTGCCGACCAGCGACGAGCAGCGCCGCGTCCCGCGCATGGCCTCGTCGGCGAACGCGCTCAGGTCGGCCGGGGCGCCGCGCAGCGGGATCAGGTTGGCGCCGGCGAAGCACAGCGATTGCTCGGCGCCGCGCAGCGTCCACAGTTCCCCGCCGATGGAATTGGGGTCGATGCCGTGGTCGGCTACCCGGGCCGCGACCATGCACGAGGCGACGGGATCGTCCTCGAGAACCCGCCAGACCGCGGCCGCATCGCGCACCACGGACACCCGACGCTCGCCGACCAGGCGGAAAAGGGGCGGAGCCGACATGTGGCGAACTCTCTGTGGTGCGATCTCAGGGCCAGGGCGCTGGCGTTTATCAGCTTACGGTCACAACCGGCGAACCGCTCGATGTTGTGTCCGGTCCGTGATCGCCGCCCATCTCGGCGGCGAGCCGCATCGCTTCCTCGATCAAGGTCTCGACGATCTGCGCCTCGGGCACGGTCTTGATCACCTCGCCGCGAACGAAGATCTGCCCCTTGCCATTTCCCGATGCGACGCCGAGGTCGGCCTCGCGGGCCTCGCCCGGACCGTTGACCACGCAGCCCATCACGGCGACGCGCAGCGGGACGTCGAGGCCGTCGAGGCCCGCCGAGACGGCGTTGGCCAGGGTGTAGACGTCGACCTGCGCGCGGCCGCACGACGGGCAGGACACGATCTCGAGCCCGCGCGGGCGCAGGTTCAGCGACTCGAGGATCTGGATGCCGACCTTGACCTCTTCGACCGGCGGCGCCGACAGCGACACCCGGATGGTGTCGCCGATCCCGCGCGACAGCAGCGCGCCGAACGCGACCGCGGACTTGATGGTGCCCTGGAACGCGGGGCCGGCCTCGGTGACGCCGAGGTGCAGCGGATAGTCGCACCGCTCGGCCAGTTGCTCGTACGCGGCGACCATCACCACCGGGTCGTTGTGCTTGACGCTGATCTTGATGTCGCCGAAGCCGTGTTCCTCGAACAGCGAGGCCTCCCAGAGCGCGGACTCGACCAGCGCCTCGGGGGTGGCCTTGCCGTACTTCTGCAGGAACCGCTTGTCCAGCGAGCCCGCGTTGACCCCGATGCGGATGGGGATGCCGGCGGCGCCGGCGGCCTTGGCGACCTCGCCGACGCGGCCGTCGAATTCCTTGATGTTGCCCGGGTTCACTCGCACCGCGGCGCATCCCGCGTCGATCGCGGCGAAGATGTACTTCGGCTGGAAGTGGATGTCGGCGATCACCGGGATCTGGCTGTGCCGGGCGATCTCGGCCAGCGCGTCGGCGTCCTCCTGACGCGGGCAGGCCACGCGGACGATGTCGCAGCCGGCCGCGGTCAGCTCGGCGATCTGCTGCAGCGTGGTGTTGACGTCGTGGGTCTTGGTGGTGCACATCGACTGCACCGAGATCGGGTGGTCGCTGCCGACCCCGACGTCGCGCACCATCAATTGGCGCGTTTTGCGCCGGGGTGCGAGCGTGGGCGCCGGGGCGTCCGGCATGCCCAGGCCAACGGACATGAGTTCTCCTACTGAAACAGCCTGATCGGGTTGACCAGATCGGCGGTCACGGTCAGCAGCATGTAGCCGACCACGAACACCAGCACGACGTACGTCGCCGGCATGAGTTTGAGGTAGTTCACCGGCGCGGCCGCGACCATGCCCCGGGCCGAGCGGATCAGGTTGCGGACCTTTTCGAACATCGCGATCCCGATGTGCCCGCCGTCGAAGGGCAGCAGCGGCACCAGGTTGATCGCGCCCAGGATGAGGTTCAGCTGGGCCAGGAAGAACCAGAACGCCACCCACAGTCCGTGGTCGACGGTGTCGCCGCCGATGATGCTGGCTCCGACCACGCTCATCGGCGTCTGCGGGTCGCGCTGGCCGCCGCCGATGGCGTGCACCAGCGCACCGACCTTGGTGGGAATCGTCACGAGCGCCTTGCCCACCTCGACGGTCAGGTCCCCGGCGAACGCCAGACTGCCCGGGATCGCCGAGAGCACCCCGTAGTGCGTCGGGCCGGTCCGGACGGCGCCGACGCCGATGGCGCCGACCGTCGAGGCTTGCGGTTGAGCGCCCTGCCCGTCGGGCCCGGTGGTCAGGTAGCGCTGCGTGGGCGTGACGTTGACGTAGGTGGTGATGGCGGTGCCGTCCCGCTCGGCGACGATCGGGGTGTTGCCGTGCACCTTGCGGATGGCCGCGGCCATCTCCTCGAAGGTCGACACCGGGGTGTCGCCCACCTTGACGATGACGTCGCCGGGACGGATTCCGGCGAGTGCCGCCGGCCCGGGCCCGGTGCAGTCCGCGATCTTGCCGGGCGCCACTTCCGGTGCCACACAAGCGGTTTCGCCGACCACCGCCTTGGTGGGCGGGTGCAGGTCGGGCAGGCCCCACACCAGCGCGATGCCGTAGAGCAGCACCAGGCAGATGACGAAGTTCGCGGCGGGCCCGGCGAACAGCACCGCGACGCGCTTCCAGACCGCCTGCTTGAACATGGCGCGGTCGGTCTCGTCGGGCGCCAGCTCCTCCACCGAGGTCATGCCGGCGATGTCGCAGAATCCGCCCAGCGGCACGGCCTTGAGGCCGTACTCGGTCTCGCCGCGGCGGGTCGACCACAGCGTGGGGCCGAAGCCGACGAAGTAGCGCCGCACCTTCATGCCGGTGGCGCGCGCAACCCACATATGGCCGCACTCGTGCAGGGCCACCGAGATCAGGATGGCCAGTGCGAACAGCACAATGCCGATGACGAACATCATTAGGCTGCGAGGACCTTTCTCACACCGCTCCGGAGGCTTTGACCGATAAGTTGGCGGGCTGCGCCTGTGCGACGACACGCTGGGCCCGCTCCCGTGCCCAGCGCTGCGCGTCGAGTACCTCATCCACGTTAGCGGGTGAGACGGCCCATTGGTCGGCGGCGTGCAGCACGTCGGCGATGGTTTTGACGATGGCACCGAACCCGATGCGGCCCGCCAGGAACGCCTGCGCCGCCTCCTCGTTGGCGGCGTTGTAGACCGCGGTCATGCAGCCGCCGGTCTGCCCGGCGTGCCGGGCCAACTCGACGGCGGGGAAGACGTCGTTGTCCAGGGGCTCGAATTCCCAGCTAGACGCCGTGCTGAAGTCGCAGGAGGCGGCCGCGCCGGGCACCCGGCGCGGCCAGCCCAGGGCCAGCGCGATCGGCAGCCTCATGTCCGGCGGGCTGGCCTGGGCGAGGGTCGAGCCGTCGACGAAGGTGACCATCGAATGAACAATCGACTGGGGGTGCACGACCACCTCGATGCGGTCATAGGGAAGGCCGAACAGCAGGTGGGTCTCGATGAGCTCGAGCCCCTTGTTGACCAGCGAGGCCGAGTTCAGCGTGTTCATCGGGCCCATCGACCACGTCGGGTGGGCGCCGGCCTGCTCGGGGGTGACGTCCTCGAGCTGGGCGGCGGTCCAGCCGCGGAACGGGCCGCCGGACGCGGTCAGCACCAGCTTGGCGACTTCGTCGGGGGTCCCGCCGCGCAGGCACTGGGCCAGCGCGGAATGTTCGGAGTCGACCGGCACGATCTGGCCGGGCTTGGCGGCCTTGAGCACCAGCGGACCGCCGGCGATCAGCGATTCCTTGTTGGCCAGCGCCAACCGGGCGCCCGACTCCAGCGCGGCCAGGGTGGGCCGCAGGCCCAGCGCCCCCACCAGCGCGTTGAGGACGACGTCGGCCTCGGTCTCCTGGACCAGCCGGGTCACGGCCTCGGGCCCGGCAAAGGGGATGTCGCCGGCCCGCCGCGCCGCCGCTTCGTCGGCGACCGCGATGTTGGTCACACCGGTGGCGGCGCGCTGGTGCAACAGCGTGTCCAGGTTCGCCCCACCCGCGGCCAGGCCGACCACTTCGAAGCGGTCCGGATTGGCCGCGATGACGTCCAGCGCCTGGGTGCCGATGGAGCCGGTGCTGCCCAGCACCAGCACGCGCACGCGGCCCGGGGTTTGCCCGTCGGTCGTCGGGTTGGTCACCCATTCATTGTGCCGCCCGGCCCGGACGGGGGCCACGATGCGGCCGCGCCCGCGGCGCGGCCTTATGCCAGAATTTGGGTTCAGCAAGCCGATCCGATCCGAAAGGGATTCGCCGTGGCCAGTACCGAGGTCGAACACTTCACCGGCGTCGACTCCGTCGAGGTGCCGTCGGCGGCGTGGGGTTGGAGCCGGATCAATCACCGGACCTGGCACATCGTCGGCCTGTGCATCTTCGGGCTGTTGCTGGCGATGCTGCGCGGCAACCACGTCGGCCACATCGAGGACTGGTTCCTGATCGGCTTCGCGGCCCTGGTCCTCGTCGTCCTGATCCGCGACCTGTGGGGCCGCCGGCGCGGCTGGATCAGGTAGCCGCTCCCCGTTTGCCCTGGCGTTTCACCCGGCGATGCCAGGCGCCGCCGATCACGACGACCGCCAACGCGAGCACGGCCACCAGCCACGGCCATATTCCGTGCTGGTGCACCCAGCCGGCAGTCGCACCCTGCAGACGACCGACCGCGGTGATCACCGCGTCCCGCGGGTTGGCGTTTGCGCCGAACAGGCGCACCTCGTAGCTGCCGTAGTAGGCCACGTACAGCCCGACCAGCACCAGCAACGCGCCACCGATCCGGTTGACGAACGGCAGGATTCGGCGCAGCCGGTCCACCATCGCGGTGCTCGCCGTCGCGGCGGCGACGGCGAGCACACCGACGACCAGGGTCAGCCCCGCGCTGTAGGAGAGGTAGATCGCCACGCCGGTGACGATCGATCCCCCGCGCAGGCCGGCTGCGGTGACGGCCAGGAACGGCCCGATGGTGCACGACAGCGAGGCGACCGCGTAGCTGATGCCGTAGCCGTACATGGAGCCCAGCCGCACCGTGGGGGCCCACCTCGGCCCCAGCGGCCGCGAGGCCAGGGCCGACAGTTCCCGACCCGACAGCAGCCAGGCACCGAGCACGATCAACACCACGCCGACCAGCGCGGTGGCGTACGGCAGGTAGCGCTGCACGGTCGTGGCCGCCGACACGGTCAGCGCGCCGAACACGCCGAACACGGTCAAGAAGCCCAGCGCCATCCCGACGGTGGCCGCCAGCGCCCGCCCGGTGGCGGCCACGCCGGAGCGTTCGTCGGGTCGCCGGCCGCGCACCACCAGCAACAGGTAGGCGGGCAGCATGGCAAACCCACACGGATTCAGCGCGGCCACCAATCCGGCGGCGAAGGCCAGGCCGACCAGACCCTGGTCCATTTGGTCAGGACCTCAGCGCGGAGACCCGGTCGGAGAGCTCCTGCTGTGACATCGCCGAGGTCGGGTTGTTGACGAAGGTCGAGCTGCCGTCCGCGCGGTAGAACACGTAGGCGGGCTGCCAGGGGACGTTGTAGCGGGCCCAGATGGCGCCGTCGGTGTCGTTGAGGTTGGTGAAATTCAGGTTGTACTTGGAGACGAAGCCCTGCATCGCACCCACGTCCGCGTGCGCCGCGATGCCGACGAAAGCGACGCCGGGGTTGGCGGCCGCGACCTGGCTGACGCCGGGGGCCTCTGCGTTGCAGTACGGGCACCACGGCGTCCAGAACCACAGCACCGCCGGCTTGCCCTGCAAACTGGCGCCACTGAAGGGTGCACCGCTCAGGGTCGTCGCGGTGAACTGCAATCGGTCGTCGGCGGCCTGCGCGCGTGGTCCGCTGGCCACGCCGACCATCATCGCGGCGACGACCATCGCCGCGGCAAACGCTTTGTTCAGGGCTGACAAGCGAATCCTCATGGCACACCTCATTACTGGAGTCATGCCTTACTCGACGGGACAGCCCGTAGTCCGGTTCATCCGCTCCCAGCGAGCTACCGGTTCTCGAAGGCCAGCTGGCCGCACGCGGCGCTGATCTCGCGGCCGCGGGTGTCGCGGACCGTGCAGGACACGCCCTTGGCGCGGACCCGCCGCACGAACTCGCGCTCGACCGCCTTCGGGCTCGCATCCCACTCGCTGCCCGGCGTCGGGTTCAGCGGGATCAGGTTGACGTGCACCAACGGCCCCAGCGCGCGATGCAGCCGCTGCCCCAACAGGTCCGCCCGCCACGGCTGGTCGTTGACGTCACGGATCAGCGCGTACTCCACCGATACCCGCCGGCCGGTGACGTCGGCGTAATACCGTGCGGCGTCGAGCGCCTCGGCGATCTTCCACCGGTTGTTGACCGGCACCAGCGTGTCGCGCAGTTCGTCGTCGGGCGCGTGCAGCGACAGCGCCAGGGTCACCGCGAGCCCTTCGTCGGCGAGTTTGCGGATCGCGGGCGCCAGGCCGACCGTCGACACCGTCACCGAACGGGCCGAAATGCCGAACCCGTGGGGCGGCGCGGCGATGATGCGCCGCACCGCGGCGACCACCCGGGCGTAGTTGGCCAACGGCTCCCCCATGCCCATGAAGACCACGTTGGACAGCCGCTGACTGGGCGGGCCGAAGTCGTCGCGCAGCACCGCGGCGGCGGCGCGCACCTGCTCGAGGATCTCGGCCGTCGACAGGTTGCGGCTCAACCCGCCCTGGCCCGTCGCACAGAACGGACACGCCATGCCGCAGCCGGCCTGCGACGAGATGCACACCGTGTTGCGCTGCGGATAGCGCATCAACACCGACTCCACGGTGACCCCATCGAGGGCCCGCCACAACGTCTTTCGCGTCTCGCCGGCGTCGCAGGCCACCTCGGAGACCGCGGTGAGCAGGATCGGGAACATCGTGTCGGCGATCGCGTCGCGCAGCCCGGCCGGCAGGTCGGTCATCTGCCGCGGGTCGGCGATCAGCCGCCCGTAGTACTGATGCGCCAGCTGCTTGGCGCGAAAGGCCGGCAGCCCCAGCTCGGCGACGGCGGCGGCGCGGCCGTCCGCGTCGAGATCGGCCAGGTGCCGCGGCGGCTTGCCGGGTCGCGGCTCGGAGAACACCAGTTGTTGGACCATGACCTGTCCAGTATCGGTCACGTCGGGCCGACCTAGGGAACGAGCGTCAGCACCGTCCACGCCGCGACCGCCGACGGCAGGACGCCGTCGAGGCGGTCCATCAGTCCGCCGTGGCCGGGCAGCAGCCGGCCCATGTCCTTGATGCCGAGGTCGCGCTTGATCTGCGATTCCACCAGATCGCCGAGCGTGCAGGTCAAAACGAGCACCAGACCCAGCAGCGCGCCCACCCACGGCGGTTTGCCGGCGAGGAAGGTCGCGGTCAGGGTCGCCGCGGTGATGCCCAGGACGAGCGAACCGGCGAGCCCCTCCCAGGACTTCTTCGGGCTGATCGCCGGGACCATCGGGTGCTTGCCGAACAACACGCCGACGGCGTAGCCGCCCACGTCCGACGCGACCACCGTGATCATCAGGCAGAACACCCGCCCCGCGCCGTCGGCGGGATACACCAGCAACGCGGCAAAGGACGCGAACAGCGGCACCCACGCGGCCAGGAAAATTGTGGCGGACGCGTCGCGCAGGTAGGACGGCGACGGGGACCCACCGGCGGGTTCGGGCGGTGTGCGGTTGTCCTGCATGAACAATCGCCAAAACAGGCACGCCACCACGGTGACGCCGAAGCCCGCCAGCGCGCCGGCGGCGTGGAACGGCCAGGTCAGCCACACCGTGAGCTGCCCGCCGGCCAGCAACGGGATGACCGGAATGACGAATCCGGCTTCACGCAGCCGCCGCACCACCTCGTGGGTGGCGACCAGGATGGCCATCGCGACGATCGGGACCCAAAAGCGGGGGGCGAACACCAGCGTGACGACCAAAGCGCCGCCGATACCGGCGCCCACCGCGATCGCGGCGCGCAGGTCGCGGCCGGCCCGCGAGGTCTTCTTCGCGGGCGGCGGCATCGCCGTGAACGCAGGCTCCGGCTGGGCTGCGGCGCCGGGCTCGTCGGGCGGGGTGCCTGCGCCGGGATCTGGGGTAGCCACGGGCCTGAGTCAACTTAGCTGCCGAGTGGTCGCTAGACCTCCAGCAGCTCGCCTTCTTTGTGCTTGACCAACTCTTCGATCTGGGTGGTGTACTGGTGCGTGGTCTTGTCCAGGTCCTTTTCGGCCCGGGCGACCTCGTCCTCGCCGGCCTCGCCGTCCTTGCGGATGCGGTGCAGCTCCTCCATCGCCTTGCGGCGGATGTTGCGCACCGAGACCTTGGCGTCCTCCCCCTTGCTCTTGGCCTGTTTGACCAGCTCGCGGCGACGTTCCTCGGTGAGCTGCGGGACCGCCACGCGGATCAGGGTGCCGTCGTTGGTGGGATTCACGCCCAGGTCGGAGTTGCGGATCGCCGTCTCGATCGCCCCCACCTGGCTCGCCTCGTAGGGCTTGATCACCACCAGGCGCGCCTCGGGGACGTTGATGCTCGCCAGCTGCGTGATGGGGGTGGCGGCGCCGTAGTAATCGATCACGATCCGCGAGAACATGCCGGGATTGGCGCGCCCGGTCCGGATGGTCGACAAGTCGTCGCGGGCGACCGCTACGGCCTTCTCCATTTTCTCTTCAGCGTCGAAGAGAGCCTCGTCAATCATCTGCGCCGCTCCTCATCAGGTGGTGACCAGAGTCCCGATTTTCTCACCAGCGACCGCCCGGGCGATATTGCCATTGGTCAGCAGGTTGAACACCAGGATCGGCATGCCATTGTCCATGCACAGGCTGAACGCGGTGGCATCGGCCACTCGTAGCCCGCGGTCGATGACCTCGCGATGACTGATCGCGGTGATCAGCTCGGCCTCGGGATACTGCCGCGGGTCCGCGGAGAAGACGCCATCGACGGCCTTGGCCATCAACACCACCTCGGCGCCGATCTCGAGCGCCCGCTGCGCGGCGGTGGTGTCGGTGGAGAAGTACGGCAGGCCCATGCCGGCACCGAAGATCACCACGCGCCCCTTTTCCAGGTGGCGTACGGCGCGCAGTGGCAGGTAGGGCTCGGCGACCTGACCCATGGTGATCGCGGTCTGGACGCGGGTGACGATGCCTTCCTTCTCCAGAAAGTCTTGCAGCGCGAGGCTGTTCATGACGGTGCCCAGCATGCCCATGTAGTCCGAACGGGTGCGTTCCATGCCGCGCTGCTGCAGCTGCGCCCCCCGGAAGAAGTTGCCCCCGCCGATCACGACGGCGACCTGGACGCCGCCGCGGACCACCTCGGCGATCTGCTGCGCCACCAGCGCCACGACGTCGGGATCCAGGCCCACCTGGCCGCCACCGAACATTTCGCCGCCGAGCTTGAGTAGCACTCGCGAATACCTGGCCCGGGTCAGCGCCTGGCCGGAAGCCAGTCCGTTCGTGGGCTCCTGCCTCGGAGCCGCCGGGCCGGCGACGTGGGGCTCCCTGGACTCCGTCATCAGACTCCTCGCATGAGAGTGCCATCCCGGGCGATCTCATCCGGAACGGCATTTCACATCCTGCCTCATCGCAGCACAACGGGGCGTCGGTGGGGTGCATTATGCGCACAGTTGGCGTGCGGGAGCGATTTTCGAGCCTGCCGGTACCGAATGTTCCGACGCCCGGCGCTGCGTTTGAGCCGCCGACGGCAGGGGAACCCGCTACAACGCGGTGACATATGCGGTCTCGAGCAATGAGGACCGGGTTCGCCGTATGACCGGATCGATCGCTCGCGATCGTTGAGCGTGGATCGCTCACAGTACGCCAACGAGGAGGAACGGATCCATGGCGGAAGAAAACAAGTCGGGACCCGCTGAAGCGGTGAAGGGCGTCGTCGAGGACGTCAAGGGTAAGGCCAAGGAGGCCGTAGGCGCGGTGGCCGGTCGCGATGACCTGACCCGTGAGGGCCAGGCGCAGCAGGACAAGGCCGAAGCGCAGCGTGACGCGGCGAAGAAGGAAGCCGAGGCGGAAGCCGCGCGTGGCGGCGCCGAGGCGGCCGAGGAGCGCCAGAAGTCCAACCAGTAGCTTGATGGGAAAGATGGGTCCGGTCCATGAAAATGGGCCGGGCCCATCGACTTTCTCCAGCGCGCCGGCCTGAGTTTGCATAGCTTTGCATAGTTTTCGGCCGAGTGGGTAAACAGCCCTAGCGCTGCCAGACATCTCGCGCGAGGCGCCTACGGACCGGGGGGAACGCAGGGACCTCACGAGGTTGGAGATGTCGTTGGACAGGTCGATGGACATTGTGGTGCTCACCGACGAGGCTGATTTCGAATCGGCCTTACCGGATTTGACCACGTTCGCGCTCCCGGCGCGCGTGGCGCTGACCGCCCACACCGACGGTCATTGCGCCACCGCCGACGTGGCGATCGTCGACGCGCGCAGCAATATGCCTGCGGCCCAGGCGGTTAGCCGCCGACTGGCGGCGCAGAACCCCGCTACCGCGGTGGTGGCCCTGGTGAGGCCGGCGGATTGCGCCGCGGTCGACACCGATGGCAATTTCGACGACGTGATGCTGCCCGGCACCGGCGCGGACGAGCTGCGGGCGCGGTTGCGGCTGGCGGTCGGCCGCCGCCGCGGCACCGCCGACGGCATCTTGAAGTTCGGCGACCTCCGCCTGCACCCGGCGAGCTTCACCGCGTCGCTGGACGGCCACGACCTGACTCTGACCCTGACCGAGTTCAGATTGCTGAGTTTCCTTGTGCTGCATGCCGGCCAGGCCTTCACGCGCACCCGATTGATGCGGGAGGCGTGCGGCTATGACAGCAACAGCCGGGCCCGCACGGTCGACGTCCACATCCGGCGACTGCGCGCCAAGCTCGGCACCCGGCACGAATTCGTGATCGGCACCGTCCGCGGGGTCGGTTACCGGGCGCCCACGCCCCCGCAACCGGAGTGGGTGCTCGCCGATCCGGCGCTGACACCCACGCGGGCAACCTGATCCACGACGCCCTCATCGACGTGGCCGCAACGGTTTTCGCGGCCGTCACCCGAAGAACGGGAAGGCGCGCTTGCGCGCCAGCGCGTCCATGCCCTCCTGGATGGAATCCTGCACTTCGTGGTATTTGCGGTCGATGTATTCCTCGTCGTCCGCCCGCGCGGGGTCGTGGTCGAGTTCCACGGCGGGCATGAAGCGCGTCCTGATCTTGGCCGGCAGCGGCAGTTGGGGCAGCGCCGCCGGGGCGATCCCCCACGGCAGCGAGATCGCCAGCGGGAACACCTTGAGCCGCAGTAACCGGTCCAGTTGCAAGGCTTTTGACAGCCGGTCGCCGCGGATCAGCACGGGCATCGCGTCGGCCCCGCCGACGGTGGCGATGGGCACGATCGGCACCCCGGCCCGGATCGCCATCTTGACGAAGCCCGTCCGCCCGGCGAGGTTGGCCCGATCGCGCTCCGTCCATGGGCGCAGCGAGTCCACTTCCCCACCCGGCCACAGCGCGACGTCACGCCCTTCGGCCAGGGCGGTGGCGATCGCGTCCGGGGCGGCCGGGAGCACCCCCATCGACCGGAAGTAGCGCCCGAACAACGGGATTGCCATCAACGCGTCATGGGCGGTGCCGTGCAGCGGCCGGTCCTGGCCGAACCGTCGCCACCATTGCAGACCAACCGTCCAGGCGTCCCACACGAACGGGGCCCCGGAGTGGATCCCGACCAGCAGCGCCGGCGGTGCTTCCGGAATGTTCTCCCAGCCGTCGATCTCCATCCGAAACCAATAGTCCACCAGCACATTCCACAAATACTTCTGTCGCTGCAGGGCGGCCTCGTCCTGGCCGGACAGATCCCAGCGGCCGGCGCGCTCGGCGACCCAGCCGCTCAGCCCGCCGCTGTGTTCGCTGCGCCGCTCGTCCATCGCCGCTCGCGTTCGCTCGGCGTTGCGTTGCGCTTGTTTGCGCACGCTCGCCGGCCTGTGGTCCGGATTACTCATGAATGCCGGGTACCCGGTTCACCCGCGCCCGATTCGTCGGGACGCAAAAACTCCCCGCACCACGGGGGTGCGGGGAGTTTTGCCGGCCGGATCAGGCGCTGGGCGCCGGCGCCGGCGGGGCACCGGGTGCCGGGCTGTTCGGCGCGCCGGGCGCCGGGCTGTTGATCGTCCCGGACGCGGAGCCGCCCTCCATGTTCGACGTCCAGATCAGGACGTCTTGCATGCCGTCGTTGTAGACGACGCCGTTGGGGGGCGCGCCGGTCACGTCGAAGTACAGCGTGCCGGTCGACTCGCTGCCCTGCGGGATCGGCGCGGGGCTGAGCCCGTTCGGGGTCCCGACCTTGTCGATCACCCGGTAATTCTGACCGTTGGGTCCGCGGGCGATGAAGTCGTTGACCATCGGGGTCACGAGGCCGGCCTCCGACCGGGCGCTGATGTCCGCCTGGTAGAGCGTGCCCTTGGGCGTGTAGCCCGGGATGGTGACATTGCTCGGCTGCAGGTTGCTCACGGTGTAATTGGTGATCAGGGCGCCGTCCACGAGCTGTTCGCTGGTGCCGAATCCCTGAATGTTGGGCGGCGGCGAAGCCAAAGCCGGCGCCGCGGCGAAAACGCCCGCGGCCGCAATCCCGGCGGCGGCAACTGTCTTAATGGCCGTCTTGGTGACCTTCATTCTTCATTCCTTTCGTCGCACACAAACGCCCCCCGTCAAGGGCATGCAGATATACGCAGCGAAATAGCCATGCGGCTCCGGCTTTAAACATCTACCCGCGCCGCACGCCAATAATCGGGTCCATTAGCTGGTGAAATGCGGGTGTTTTCGCCGACGACATCTTTGGTAACAGAACACAACATCCGCATCACCGCTAACACCCGCCGCGCGCCCCGATTAAGCCGTGCGCCGCCGGGTAACCGGTGCGCGAAGGCGTTCTGAGCACAGGCCGAGACATCCGCGAAGGGGGCGATCGCGTGCAACGTGGCAACTCCAAGCACAGCTCACGGGAAGACGACGAGCTCAAGCACGAACTGGAGGGCACGGTCCGCGGCAATCGGTCCAGCCGTAGCGAGGAGTGGCGGGACCCGGAGCCGCCGGCCGACGACGATCCGGACGTTCCGGCCGCCGGCCCAACCCGTCGCGAATCGTAAAGCGGGAAGCGGCGCCGGCGTTTGCCCGGGCCGGCTTCTCCAATGACATGGCCAACTTTCGAGCGAGGCAAAGGAAATCAAGATGGGCTTTACCGCGCAACAACAATCCGTCCCGGGCGTGCAGGCCCAGATGGATCCAATTCCCGATTGTGGTGAAAACACTTACCAGGGCTCGGGAAAACTCCTCGGCAAAAAGGCGATCATCACCGGCGGCGACAGCGGCATCGGGCGTGCGGTCGCGATCGCCTTCGCGCGCGAGGGCGCCGACGTGCTGATC
Source organism: Mycobacterium paraintracellulare (assembly GCF_000276825.1). NCBI lineage: Bacteria > Bacillati > Actinomycetota > Actinomycetes > Mycobacteriales > Mycobacteriaceae > Mycobacterium > Mycobacterium paraintracellulare. Next base: position 3,926,410 of record NC_016948.1, read on the forward strand.
GCGTACCTCAACGAGGACGACGACGCGCGCGACGTGGCCCGCTACGTCACCAACGCCGGACGCAAGTGCGTGCTGGTGCCCGGTGACCTCTCCGACGCCGCCCACTGCCGCGCCGTCGTGGACCGGGCGGTGCAGGAATTGGGCGGCGTGGACATCCTGGTCAACAACGCCGCGTATCAGATGATGCGCAAGAGCCTGGACGAGATCAGCGACGAGGAGTGGGATTACACCTTCCGGCTCAACGTGGGCGCGTATTTCTACCTCGCCAAGGCGGCCCTGCCCTACCTGAACGCCGGCTCGTCGATCATCGGCAGCTCGTCGGTGAACTCCGACAGCCCCAATCCGACCCTGGCGCCCTACGCCGCGACCAAGGCGGCGATCGCCAATTTCTCCGCCAGCTTGGCTCAGCTGTTGGGCGAGAAGGGGATTCGGGTCAACAGCGTGGCGCCGGGTCCGATTTGGACGCCGCTGATCCCGTCGACGATGCCGCCGGACAGCGTGGAGTCCTTCGGCGACAACGTGCCGCTGGGGCGTGCCGGCCAGCCCGCCGAACTCGCCCCGCTCTACGTGCTGCTGGCCTCCGACGACGCGAGCTACATCTCCGGGGCGCGGGTGGCCGTCACGGGCGGGCGGCCGATTCTGTAGGCGGCGATCCCGTCGCGCCCTCTCGCAGGTGTAACGGGCCGCCCGCCGGGGTACAGCCCGGACGGGCGAAACGGCGAAAGGATGGCACCGATCGTGGCCATCGGGAGCGGTCAGCGGCGAAGGTTGCGACGATGGTCGGTCGCGGCGGCCTCCGGGGTCGTGGCGGTAGCGGGATGTTCGGCCCCCGGGTCCTCGCTGGAGAGCGCGCCGGCGGTCAGCGTGGCGACCATCGACGCGGCCCTGCATGACCCGGTCTGGTCCTATCACGACCACGAGTTGCTGGGCCTCACCGACGATCACCGGCTGGCCGCGATCGGCTACGCCGGGCCGGGCACCGCCCATACCCGGCTGTCGGCCCCGATGGGGTCCGGGCGCAACCTGCAGATCAGCCAGAAGGACGACCGCCACGTCTTCGTGCCGCAGCCGGAGCGCGGCAAGGTCGCCGTCGTCGACATCGCGACCCTGCGGCCGGTCGCCGAAATCGACGCCGGCCCCGCGCCTTCCTACCTCGCCGAGGACGCCGGCATGCGGGTGTTGCTGGCGCTCGCCGCGGACGGTTCGTCGGTGACGCCGGTGGACCAGTACGGGTTCCGCAAGCTGCCGACGGCCACCTACGCCGGGGACCCGGCCGACACGATCGACGGGTCCAACCGCGGGCGGCAAATCGAGTACCACCTCTACGGCGCCTCGGGCATCCGCTATTACAAGGGGCCCACGTCGCCGCCCGAAGAACGCGGCTCGCTTCCGATGGCCGTCGCCGTGTGGGCGGGCGACGGAACCCAGGTCACCCGCAGCTATGTGGCCGGGCGCGACGACAAGGTGCTGTACGCGGTCGACTCGCGTCGCGGCGGGGACGGGCTCGAGGTGCTGGCCCGAACCGAGCTGTCGTCGCCGATTCGCTATCTGGGCACCGACGACACGCGCATCTACGCGGCCACCGACCGCGACGTGACGGTGCTGGAAACCGCGAGCTTCACCGGCTTTCCGAACGGGACCATCCGGGTGATCCGCACCCTCGACTACCGGGCGGGATTGCCGTCGGGCCCGGTCGCTTCGGCGCCGCTGTCCGGGATGGCGATCGGGCCCAAGCGGGTGTATCTGACCCTGCGCGGCCAGCCCCACGTGATCAGCGTGGCGAAGCCACGCCTGTGAGGGAGTTCAGATGAGCACCACAGCGCGGCGGCCCGAGCCGATCGGCATCGATGACGACTTCGAGCTGCTCGAGGAGCAGATCGCGGCGCTCAAAGAGCTCGCGCGGCTCGACGACGTTCCCGAAGGGCAGGCCTACGACTTCGGGATCCGTTGGGGGGCAGCGCTCGCCGGGAGGTTCCGCCGGTTGGTGCACTACAGTTGCCTGGGCGTGCTCGACGAGCCCGCCGAACGACGGTTCCAATCCCTATGTGACGACCTGCGTTCCGTGTCGGAGTTGATCGAGAGGTTCGATCTCGCCCGGCCGCGGTTCACCGATACCCCGAGCCACCCCACGTTGCGCTAGCCTGTCTCGCCCTGGCGCGGCTCGCGATGTCCTCGACGTCGGAGATCTCCCGGTAGTCGGACAAAAACTCGTTGGCGGCCAACACGATTCCGGTGCGCGGGGCCGGACAGTCGTCGTTGCGGCACGTCAACGCCACCATGAAGGCGTCGTCGTCCTCGTCGAGGAACAAGAACCCGAGATACAGCGCGTGCCCGACGGCGAAGTCCCTGCCGCCGCAGCCGGCACAGTGTCCGCCCTTGACGGCCACCAGCTCTGAAACTCGTTCGCGCTCAACGCTTTGCAGGTCGATCAGCTCGGGACGCGTTGCCGAAGGGTCGGGCATGTCAGATCTCCACGTCCTTGTCGTAGTGGACGTTGTCCTCGCGCCAGCCCCCAAGGCCGTGGCCGATGCCGGAGTAGTCGTCGATGAACTCGATCTGGTTGATCCACTTCGCCATCTTGAAACCGACCTGGGTCTCCACCCGCAGCCGCAGCGGCGCCCCGTGCTTGATGGGCAGCGGCTTCCCGTTCATCTCGTAGGCCAGCAACGTCTGTGGCTTGTAGGCGAGTTCGAGATCGATCACCTCGTAGAACTGGCCCTCCCCCTCCGCGCTGGGCTCGTCGCGGCCGGTGTCCTGCATGGTCAAAAAGCAGATGTACTTCGCCTGCGGGAGCGGACGCACATGATCGGCGAGTTGGGCCAGCGGAATTCCGCTCCACTGGCCGATGCTGGTCCACCCCTGCACGCAGTTGTGCATCACGCGTTGCGATTGCTGCTCGGCCAGGCCGCGCAGCGCGTCGAGGTCCAGCGTCACCGGGTTTTCCACCAGCCCCCCCACCCGCACGCGCCAATCGACGAAGTTGTGCACGGCCATCACCTTGTACTCGGCGCTGGTCGGCGGCTTGCCGTTGACCCGGTGCTCCTTGGACGTCATCCGCTCGGGGTAGTTCTGCCTCGAATTCAGCGGCCGCAACAGGATTTTGCGGGCGCGGGTAACCACGGCGCCGAGCACGCGGCGCACCTGAACGGGCCGGCGCAGGCTCCACACCGTCGCCGCGACGTGGACGGCGACGATGGCCGCGATGATCACCAGCGACAGGGCGGTGGCCCAACCGATGTTGCGCACGGAACCGAAGATCATCGACGCGGTGAGCTGGCCCCAACTCCAGAAGAAGATCATCGACAGGTGGATGACGATGAACACCACAAACGCGATCAGGCCGAGGAAGTGCAGGCTGCGCGCCCATTGCCGGCCGCCCCACATGCGCACATACCAGGGGAACGCGGCCTCGATGGCCGGTGACTGCGCGGCGCCCGTCAGGATCTGGAACGGCGCCAGCACGAAGATGACCCCGGCGTAGGTCAGCTTCTGGATGGCATCCAGTGGCTCGCCCGGCAGCAGCGGCGGCAGGTTGAAACTCATGTAGGTGACGACGTCGTTCCACGCCTCACCGAAGATCGACCACGACGCCGGCCAGTACCGGTGCCACTGCCCGGTGGCGAACAGCAGGATGTAATACGAGAGGCCGACGAGGATCCAGCCGATCACCGAGAAGAAGTGCCAGTGGCGGCCCATGCCGAGTTTCTTGTGGCCGGGCAACGAGAACAGCGAGCTGTAGTCCTCCTCCTCGTCGAGGGTGTCGTAGAGCTTGTTGACCGGCATTTCCTTGACCGTGAAGCGCGCCCACTCGCTGCCGGGCCTGCTGTCGTCGTGCCAGTACAGCTTCGGGTGCGTGGACAGGATCTCGATGCCGCTGCGGATCACCAGCGTCAGAAAAAGGACATTGAGCCAGTGGTCGATGCGCAGCCACGCCGGATAGTCGAGCACTGTCATGTCGTCACCGTTCAGTCGCGCCAGTTCTGCCGTTGCGGATACGCCACGTTGATGCCGGACAGGACGGTGGTGTGCACGGCGATGAAGGCACCGGCGAACGCCATGGCAAACGTTCCCGGGGCCAGGTCCCACCGCCCGGTCACCGCCACCAGACCCGGCAGGCTGACAAACCGGCTGACCAGATAGATCACCAGGAAGGCCGCGCACACCAGGCTCCCGGCGTACCAGCCCGCTTGCGGCACAAGGGGTTTGGCGGCAAACGCCATCGCGGCGGCGACGGCCAGGCAGGCGGCGATCAGCGCGGCCAGATACACCCAGAAATACAGCGGCAGGCCGGGCCGGGTGGCCGCCAGGTAGGCGTGCACCGCCACCAGGCCCATGAGCAGCGATGTGCCCAACGCGGTTACGGTGCGCGGCAAGTCGAAGGCGACGTAGCCGTTGAGCGTGAGGAGGGGCGAGGACAGCACCTTGTGCCACGCCGTGAGCCACAGTCGCCCCAGGAGACCGGCCATTGCGGCTGACTACCCCGACTGATAGCCCCACAAACGATCGACCGAGGCGACCTCGAACGGCTCGATCCGCACCGTCGGAGAAGCCGCCTTGCCCCCCGCAGGCAGGGCTTTTACCCCTTGGGCGGCGTAATAATCACCCTCACTGCGGGTTTCGCGGCGCGGCGCAGCGCGCCACCGGCGAACCGACCAGCCGGAACTCCTCACTGGTGTCCAGCTGGGGATCGACGCCCTCCTGGAAGAGGATGATGATGTCCGAGCCGCCGAACTGGAAGTACCCGAACTCCTCCCCCTTGGCCATGTGTTTGCCGGGCACCGCGGTGAGGACGACCGACGACACGTGGGCCATGCCCACCGGGATGACCGCCACGATGCCGATGTCGCCGCAATCCGATTGCGAGGTGTCGACGGTGACCACGCCGCGGGTCTGGGAGAACTCGTACCCGCTGCTGGCGCTGTCGCTGGAGGCGAACTCGTGTTCTTCCAGGCCCACCCGCATGAAGACTTTCCCGTTGATCCGGAAGGACTCCTCGACCAGTCCCGCGACGGGCAGGTGATAGCGGTGGTAGGCATGCACCGGCAGCATGTAATGCACGAAGGTGCCGCGGGCGAAGCTCTCGCTGTATTGGCTTCCTTCGATGAGTTGCTTGATGTTGCCGTACTTTTCGTTCTTGACGGTGGTGGCGGGGATGCTCGAGTCGGCAGCGATGTCGTAGGCGTGCTGGTATTTGCAGTCGGCCGGTGAGGTCACCACCAGGTTGGTGGTCGGCTCGGCGATCGGGCGCAGCCCTCCGTTGATTTCCCGCGCGATGAATTGGTTGGCGGTCAGCCATCCGCTGGGCGCGTTCGGGACGCCGTCGACCAGCGACTCATGGATGCGGTACTCCGGCGCGTTGTCGATGAACGACTGCAGGGCTTCGGGGCTGAACGACTCCGGCGTGTCCAGGAAATTCCCCCACTGCCGGGCGAAGTCCGTCAGCCATTCCCGAAAGACACCGGAGCCCTGGGCCGGCTCGTCGCCCTGGTCGACCAGGAAGTAGAAGTGCGCCATGCGATCGCTGACCTCTTGAGCCTGCCGCTTTTCGTTCTTCCAGGCGTCCGCGTCCGACTCGTGGGGCACCCATCGGAGGAAGCGCTTCAGGTAGGCCTCGTACTCGCCGATGTCGCGCGGCCACTCGAGCGCCTCGTACAGCTCCGGGTTCAGCTCGGATTCGGCCCGCCCGCGCGCCTTTTGCAAAGACCGCTCGAGCCGATCCGCGAGACCGGGCTCGTTGTTGAGCGTGTCGCGCAGATTGTGGATGACGGAATCCGGCTCGCTCATGTCACTGCTCCCTGGTGTCGTCTGTGCGCGAACGCTTCGCGACCACGGGCAGTCACGTACCCGCGGACTCGGGCGGCAAACGGCGCCGCATCGCCGCGGTGCGCACGCGAACGCAAAGGACCGCGGGGAGTTGGCGATTCCCGCTCAGCGTCCGCGGACGCGGCGATTGTGCTTCTTGATCGCGTCGACCAACTCCGCTTTGTTCATCGTCGATCGGCCCGGAACTTCGAGCCGGCGCGCCACGTCGAGCAGATGCTTTTTGCTGGCGTTGGCGTCGACGCCCTCGGCCGACTCGCCGGACGGTCGCAGCCCGCCACGCTCGGCGCGCTCGTCGGACGGCCCCTTCTTCTCCTTGGGTTCCCAGTGGTCGCCGACCTTTTCGAAACTGTGCTTGACGGCGGCGTAAGCCACCCGGTGGGCCCGTTCCTCGCTGCCGTACTGGTCGGCGGCCGCGTCGTGGGATTTCGCGAACGTGCGTTGCGCTTTGGCGTCGGAACGCCGCAAAGTGCTGGGCAGTTCGCTCTTCTTGGGCGCTCCGCCTTTCGTCGTCTTCGGCATCGAACCTCCTCGTGCGCCAAAAGCGGTGCGGGAAACCTGTTACCGCCGGTCGGTTACCCCGTTGCGGGCCGGGCAATCGCGGTCCGGGAAATGTGCGCCGTGACCAGGCGGACATATGTCAACATGGTTGACATGAATCAGGACGACGCCCCGCTTGGCTATCTGCTGTACCGGGTGGGGACGGTGTTGCGGCCGGAGGTTGCCGCGGTGCTGAGTCCGTTGGACCTGGCCCTGCCCGAATTCGTTTGCCTGCGCATCCTTTCGATGCACCCGGGGATGTCGAGCGCCGAGCTGTCCCGCCACGCGGGCGTCACCCCGCAGGCGATGAACACGGTGCTGCGCAAGCTGGAGGACGTCGGTGCGGTGGAGCGGCCTTCGTCGGTGTCGTCGGGGCGGGCGCTGCCGGCCAACCTGACCGGCGCGGGCCGCGCCCTGCTCAAGCGCGCCGAAGCGGCGGTGCGCGGCGCCGACGCCCGGATCCTGAGCAAGCTCACCGAGACGCAGCAGCGCGAATTCAAAAGGATGCTCGAAAAACTCGGGTCCGACGAGCAGGCCTGATCACCCGGCCTGGATCCGCGCCCACGGCCGGGCCTCTTCGAGTTCGTAGGCGAGTTCGAGCAGCAGCGACTCCTGCCCCATACCGGTCGACAGCATCATGCCGACCGGCATGCCGTGGGCGGATTGGGCCAACGGCAGCGAGATCGCCGGTTCGCCGGTCACGTTGTGCAGCGGGGTGAACGACACCCACTCGATCAGCCGGTTGATGACCTGCTGATAGTCGGTCGGCGCCAGGAACCCGATGCGGGGCGTCTCGTCGGCCAGGGTCGGCGTGAGCACCGCGTCGTAGGTGCCGTAGAACCGCGCGGTGCGCCGCCGCGCCCCGCGCAGGCGCATGATCGCCGCCGGGAGCCGGTGCAGGTGGCGGCCGGTGTGTCGCATGAGGCCCAGCGTCAGGCAGTCGAGCTTGGCGCGGTCGAACGTCTCGCCGAACATGTGCCGTCCGCCGCGCACCTGGGCCAGCGCCAAAAATCCCCAATACAGCACGAAGTCGTCGACGAAACTGGCCGCCACCGGCGGTTCGTCGACGTGTTCGACGCGGTGGCCCAGCTCTTCGAGCAGGCCCGCGGATTTCAGCGTCAGCTCCCGCACCGCGGGGCTGCACTCGCGCTGGATCGAGCGGGTCAACACCGCGATCCGCAGCCGCTGCCGGCCGGGCCCGGTGACGTCCCCGACCGGGGCCAGCTTGGGGTTACGCCAGATCCGCTCGGCCTCCCGGTAGAACGCCGCGGTGTCGCGCACCGAACGGGTCACCACGCCGTTGACGACGACGCCGACCGGCATCCGGCGCAGCACCGCGTCCAGGGGCAACCGCCCGCGCGACGGTTTGAGGCCGACGAGCCCGTTGCAGGACGCCGGGATGCGGATCGAGCCGCCGCCGTCGTTGGCGTGCGCGATCGGCACCACACCGGCGGCGACGAAGGCGCCCGACCCCGATGAGGATGCGCCGGCGCTGTATTCGGTGTCCCACGGGTTGCGGACCGGGCCCAGCCGCGGGTGTTCGGCCGACGCGCTGAAACCGAATTCCGAGAGCTGCGTCTTGCCCAGCGAGGTCATCCCGGTGGCCAGGTACAGCTTCGTGAACACGCTGTCGGCGACGGCGTCGCGGCGTGTCCACGCGTCGGTGCCGTGCATCGTGGGCTGCCCGGCGACGTCGACGTTGTCCTTGATGAACGTCGGGACGCCGGAAAAATAGCCGTCGGCCGCCTGCTCGGCGGCCGCACGCGCTTGCCGAAAACCCGCGTACGCCAACCCGTTCAGGGCCGGGTCGACGGCTTCGGTGCGGGCGATCGCCGCCTCGACCGCCTCGGCCCTGCCGACGCGTCCGGAGCGGATGGCCTCGGCGAGCCCGACCGCGTCGAGATCGCCGAGGGCGTCGTCGCCGAACGCGTGCACGTGCCGCATAGCAGTGACGCTAGCCGCTCACGCGCGCCGGCTACGCCTGACCCACCTCGAAGCGCACGAACCGCGTCACCGTCACACCGGCGTCGTCGAGCAGGGCCTTGACCGTCTTCTTGCTGTCGGACACCGACGGCTGCTCGAGCAGCACGGCGTCCTTGAAGAAGCCGTTCAACCGGCCCTCGACGATCTTGGGCAGGGCCTGCTCCGGCTTGCCCTCCGCCTTGGCGGTTTCCTCGGCGATGCGGCGCTCGCTGGCCACCACGTCCTCGGGCACGTCGTCGCGGGACAGGTAGCGGGCCTTGAGCGCGGCGATCTGCAGGGCGACCGCGTGCGCGGCCTCCTTGTCGGAGCCCTGGTACTCGACCAGCACGCCCACCGCCGGGGGCAGGTCCGCCGCCCGCCGGTGCAGGTACGCCTCGACGGTGCCGTCGAAGTTCGCGACCCGGCGCAGCTCCAACTTCTCGCCGATCTTGGCCGACAGCTCGGCGATCGCCTGCTCGACGGTCTTGGTACCCGAGGTTTGGTCAATAGAAGAAGCCTTGAGCGCGTCGACGTCGGCGGCCTTCGACGACACGGCCGCGGCCACGATCTGGTCGGCCAGCGCCTGGAACTCCGCGTTCTTGGCCACGAAGTCGGTCTCGCTGTTCAACTCGATGAGCGCGCCGCCCTGGGTGGCGACCAGACCCTCGGCCGTCGCCCGCTCGGCGCGCTTGCCGACGTCCTTGGCGCCCTTGATCCGGAGCGCCTCGACGGCCTTGTCGAAGTCGCCGTCGCTTTCGGCCAGCGCGTTCTTGCAGTCGAGCATGCCGGCACCGGTGAGTTCCCGAAGCCGCTTGACGTCGGCAGCGGTGAAGTTCGCCAATGTTCCGCCTTCCTAGGAGGATTCAGTGGTGGTTGGTTCGGGGGTGCCCGCAGCGGCGTCGGTGGGGGCGCTGGCAGCAGCGGAGGCCAGCAGCTCCTGCTCCCATTCGGGCAGCGGCTCGGCGGCCTCGGCCTCGGGCTTGCCGTCGCCGCGGCCGACCCCGGCGCGGGCCTGCAGGCCCTCGGCGACGGCGGAGGCGATGACCTTGGTCAGCAACGCGGCCGACCGGATCGCGTCGTCGTTGCCCGGGATCGGGTAGTCGACCTCGTCGGGGTCGCAGTTGGTGTCCAGGATCGCGATGACCGGGATGCCGAGCTTGCGGGCCTCGCCGACGGCGATGTGCTCCTTGTTGGTGTCGACGACCCAGATGGCCGACGGCACCTTGGCCATGTCGCGGATACCGCCAAGGCTGCGGTCCAGCTTGTTCTTCTCGCGGGTCAGCATCAAGATTTCCTTCTTGGTGCGGCCCTCGAAGCCACCGGTCTGCTCCATCGCCTCGAGCTCCTTGAGGCGCTGCAGCCGCTTGTGCACGGTGGAGAAGTTGGTCAGCATGCCGCCCAGCCAGCGCTGGTTGACGTAGGGCATGCCGACGCGGGTCGCCTCGGCGGCGACGGATTCCTGCGCCTGCTTCTTGGTGCCGACGAACAGGACGGTGCCGCCGTGGGCGACGGTCTCCTTGACGAACTCGTACGCCTGGTCGATGAAGGTCAGCGTCTGCTGCAGGTCGATGATGTAGATGCCGTTGCGGTCGGTGAAGATGAACCGCTTCATCTTGGGATTCCACCGGCGGGTCTGGTGCCCGAAGTGGGTGCCGCTGTCGAGCAGCTGCTTCATGGTTACGACGGCCATGGTTGTGCCTTACTTGTGTCGGTTGTCGCCTGGCATCGGGTGAAGCCGGGCCCTGGCGCCTGCTGCGATGCCGGACCCGTCCGGAAAATCCGGTCGGGACCGCCCGGCACGCGATTGCGTTCTCCTCGTGGAACCGGAGACGCGATGCGGACGCGCGAAGTCAGCCCGCGGACGAGCTGCGACCAGCAGTTTACACCGGTTCGGCGGGTGCTTTTGCCACGCTTCCCCAGGCGGCGTCGCCGTCCACAGTGCCGGTGCGGCCGGGTGGCGTGGCCGGGCGGGCCGCGCTGAACTGCCTGGATGCGGTGGATGGCGCTGACGTTGGGTGCGGCCCTGGTCAGCGCGGTGCCGGCGGCGGCCGACGACGATCGCCTGGACTGGCCGTTGCGCCCGCCGCCGGCCGTCACCCGGGCGTTCGATGCCCCCGTGCAGGATTGGCATCCCGGCCACCGCGGTGTGGACCTGGCCGGCGCCGCCGGTCAGCCGGTGTACGCGGCGGGCGCGGCCACCGTGGTCTTCGCCGGGCTGCTGGCGGGGCGGCCGGTGGTGTCGCTGGCGCATCCCGGGGGCTTGCGCACCAGCTACGAGCCGGTGTGGGCGGCCGTGCGGGCCGGGCAGTCGGTGGCGGCCGGGACCGTGATCGGGACGTTGATGGCCGGCCACCCGGGGTGCCGGGTCGCGGCGTGTTTGCACTGGGGCGCGATGTGGGGTCCGGCGTCGGGGGCCCACTATGTCGATCCGCTGGGCCTGCTGAGGTCGACGCCGATCCGGCTCAAGCCGCTGCGGCCGCCGGGCGACGCCGCGCAACATGGGTAACAGGCGCCACACGCGTCGCTGCGCGGGTGGACAGGCGTTGCGCCCACCTCCGAGCGACAATCTCGGGCGGCCCCATGACCTGCGAAAACGTGTTGTCGCTCGGAGGTGGGCACTCGCAGTGCGCCCTCCGCCAGCGCCTGGTGTGGCCGATGGGACTGGTGCGACGCGACGTGTGACGACGCCGGCCCGTCGCCCGGGCCGCGGCGGCGCTCAGGCGCGGGGGTGGGCTTGGTCGTGCACGGCGCGCAGCCGGGACACCGCGACGTGGGTGTAGAGCTGCGTGGTCGCCAGGCTGGAATGGCCGAGCAGCTCCTGGACGACGCGCAGGTCGGCGCCCCCTTCGAGGAGGTGTGTGGCCGCACTGTGCCGCAGGCCGTGCGGACCCATGTCCGGCGCGCCGTCCACCGCGGCGACGGTCTGGTGCACCACCGTGCGGGCCTGGCGAACGTCGATCCGGCGTCCCCGCGCGCCCAGCAGCAGCGCCGGGCCCGACGCGGCGTTCACCAGGGCGGGACGCCCGTCGGCCAGCCACGCGTCGAGCGCCTCGGCGGCCGGCGCCCCGAACGGCACGCTGCGCTGCTTGTTGCCCTTGCCCAGCACGCGGACCAGCCGATGCCGGGTGTCCACGTCGTCGATGTCCAGGCCGCACAGCTCGCTGACGCGGATCCCGGTGGCATACAGCATCTCGACGATGAGCCGGTCCCGCAGGGCCATCGGCTCACCTTGCTGCGCACCGGATTTGGCGGCGGCCAGGGCGTCGAGGGCCTGGTCCTGGCGCAGCACCGCGGGCAGGGTGCGGTGCGCCTTGGGAACCTGAAGCCGCGCGGCCGGATCCGTGTCCAGCAGGCCACGCCGGACGGCCCAGGCGGTGAACGCCTTGACCGCCGAGGTGCGCCGGGCCAGTGTCGTGCGGGCGACGCCGGCCGCGGCCGCGGCGGACAACCACGAGCGCAGCAGCGGCAGGCTCAACCCGTCCAGGCCGACGCCGCGCTCCGCCGCGAACGCGAGCAGCGAGCGCAGGTCGCCCAGGTAGGCGCGGCGGGTGTGCGCCGAACGCAGGCACTGCAAATCCAGGTATTCGTCGAACTCCTCGAGGATCGCCTGCACTCCCCCACGGTCGCAGGGCCGGCCGGGGCGCTCTAGCCGACGCGCCGCAGCGTGTCCGGGGTGAGATCTTTGAGCGTGGGATAGCCGTCGACGGCCATGATGAGGTCCGCCTCGGCGAGGATCGAGCGCAGCACGTGCACGATGCCGTCGTCGCCGCCGAGCGCCAGGCCGTAGGCGTAGGGCCGGCCGATACCCACGGCCGTCGCGCCCAGCGCGAGCGCCTTGACGACGTCGGCCCCGCTGCGCACGCCCGAATCGAACAGCACGGGCAGCCCGTCGGCCGCCTCGACCACGCCCGGCAGGCAGTCCAGCGCGGGCAGGCCGCCGTTGGCCTGGCGCCCACCGTGGGTGGAGCAGTAGATGCCGTCGACGCCGCCGTCCTTGGCCCGCCGGGCGTCGTCGGGATGGCAGATGCCCTTGATGATCAGCGGCAGGTCGGTCAGCGACCGCAGCCATTCGAGGTCGTCCCAGGTCAACGGGTTTCCGAAGGTCGTGATCCACTGCAGCACGGTGCCTTGCGGGTCCTCCTCGGGCGGGCGCTGCAGGCCGGCGCGGAAGATCGGATCGCTGGTGTAGTTGCTCAGGCAGAGCCCCCGCAATTGGGGGAAGTTGGCCGTGGACAGGTCGCGCGGGCGCCACCCGGGAATCCAGGTGTCGAGGGTGACGATGATGCCCTGGAAGCCGGCGGCTTCGGCCCGCCGCACGAGGCTGGCGGCCAGGTCACGATCCTTCGGCGTGTACAGCTGGAAGAAGCCGGGGGTATCGCCGAACTGGGCGGCGACGTCTTCCATCGGGTCGGCGGTCAGCGTCGAAACCACCATCGGCACACCGGTTTTCGCGGCCGCGCGCGCGGTGGCCAGGTCGCCGTGGCCGTCTTGGGCGCAGATGCCGATGACGCCGATCGGCGCCATGAACACCGGCGACGGCAAGGTCAGGCCGAACATCTGGACCGACAGGTCGCGGTCGGCGGCGCCGACGAACATGCGCGGGATCAGGCCCCAGCGATCGAACGCCTCCCGGTTGGCCCGCTGCGTGCGTTCGTCACCGGCGCCGCCGGCGACGTACGACCACACCGACGGCGACATCGCCCGCTCGGCGCGGGCCTCCAACTCCGCGAAGGCCATCGGCAGCGCGGGCGCGATTCCGCCCAGGCCCTTGAAGTAGATCTCGTTCTGGTAGTCCGCGAATGCCATGGAAAAGAGAATGCCAGTCGAGCCGTCAGGCGGACGAGTTCGCCGCCTCCGCCTCGGATTCTGACTGGGCGAGTTCTTTCTTCCACTGGCGGAACGTCTCTTCGGTGCGGCCGCGGCGCCAGTAACCCGAGATGGACGACGCCCATTTCGCGTCCACGCCCCGCTCCTTGCGGATGTAGGGCCGCAGGTTGTGCATGACCGCCTGCGCCTCGCCGTGGATGAACACGTGCACCTGCCCCGGCAGCCACGGGGCGCTGGTGACGGCCTCGATCAGCGGGGCGTGATCGCCGGCGCGGTCCTCGGGCACCAGGTCGGCGCGTCCGCCGCGATACACCCAGTGCACCTCGACGCCATCCGGTGCGGTCAGCGGGATCTCGTCCTCCGGCCCCGCCACCTCGATGAACGCCTTCCCGACCGCGCTGGGCGGCAACGCCTCCAGGGCCGCGGCGATGGCCGGCAGCGCCGATTCGTCGCCGGCCAGCAGGTGCCAGTCGGCGGCGGGGTCCGGCGTGTAGGCGCCGCCGGGGCCCATCAGGTAGATCGGCTGGCCGGGCTGGGCGGTGGCCGCCCACTGGCCGGCCGTCCCGTGCTCGCCGTGCACGACGATGTCCAGCGCGATCTGGCGGGCCTCGACGTCGACGTGCCGGACGGTGAGGGTGCGCACCGTGGGCCTCTTCTCCGGGGGCAGACCGGCGAAGCTGTCGAGGGTGAGCGGCTCGGGAAGACCGGCGACGTCCACGTCGTCGGCGACGAACGCCAGCTTGACGTAGGAGTCGGTGAACTTGCTGGGCACGAAGGCGTCAAAATTCTTGCCCCGCAGCACCACCCGCACCATGTGCGGGGTGAGCTGCTCGGTACCGACAACTTCGAAGCATTGCAGCGGTCGACCTGCCACGTGTCCTCCTGTCCGACGCCCGACCCGCCTCGACTATACGAGCCGCGGCGTTGACGCAGCGTGGCCCGCGGTCGCCCGGACGATTCGCCACAGCCCGTCCTGGCGCTGCACCAACCCGGCCAGCTCGAGCATCGCCAGCGGCCCCAGCACCTGCTCGGGCACCAGCCCCGACGCGACCGCGATCTCGTCGACCGTGGCGGCGCCGCGGCCCGGCAACGCCTCGTATACCCGGCGCTCGGCCTCGCTCAGGCCGTCCAACGGCGTGACCGGCCGCGGCTCGTCCGGCGCCAGTTCGCCGATGTGGCCGATCAGCTCGACGATGTGCTCGGCGCGGGTGACCAGCTCGGCGCCGTCGCGCAGCAGCGCGTGGCAACCCGCCGACGCCGACGAGGTCACGGGTCCGGGCACCGCGGCCACCACCCGCCCCAGCGCCCGCGCCCAGGCCGCGGTGTTCGCCGCGCCGCTGCGCAGGCCCGCTTCCACCACCACCGCCGCGCCGGAGACGGCGGCCACCAGGCGATTGCGGGTCAGGAACCGGTGACGGGCCGGGCGGACGCCGGGGGCGTATTCGGTGAACAACAGCCCGTGCTGGCCGATGCGGTGCAGCAGCGCGGTGTGACCGGCCGGGTAGGGGACGTCGAGCCCGCCCGCGAGGACCGCCACGGTGATCCCGTCGCAATCCAGCACGGCCCGGTGGGCGGCGCCGTCGATGCCGTAGGCACCGCCCGAGACGACGGCCACGTCGCGTTGCGCCAGGTCGGCGGCGAGTTCGGCGGCCATCTGCTCGCCATAGGCCGTCGAGGCGCGCGTCCCCACCACGGCGGCGGCCCGCTGCGCGACCTCGTCGAGTCGGGCGGGCCCCTGCGCCCACAACACCATCGGCGGGCCGCCGCGCCGCCGTGCTTCGGCGCCGCCGAACGCGGCGAACGCCAGCACCGGCCACTCGTCGTCGTCGGGCGTGATCAACCGGCCGCCCCGCCGGGCGATCGCCTCGAGATCGGCCGCCGACGTGTCGATGTCGCGCCTGGCCTCGGTGTGCCGGGCCAGGACGTCGTCGACCGCGCCCCGCCGGACCCGCTCGGCCGCCTCGACCGGGCCGACACGCCGCGCCAGGGCGGCGAGCCCGGCGCAGGGCGGTTCGGCCACCCGGGACAGATACGCCCACGCCCGCAGCGCGCGCTGCCGGCCGGTCGGGGCGCTCACCGCTGCGTCCCCGGCTGGCGAAAGCTCAGTGCGGCGGCGACCTCGTCGAGCCCGGGCGACGTGCGGCCCGCCAGGTCGGCCAGGCTCCACGCGACCCGCAGCGTGCGGTCGAGGCCCCGGATGCTGATCAGGCCGCGATCCAGCGCCCTTTGCAGCGGCTCCATCGCCGCTTTGCTGGGGCGGAACTTTCGGCGCAGCAGGGTCCCGCTGACTTCGGCATTGGTGCGAAAGCCGTGCGGCTGCCAGCGCTGCGCGGCGGCCGCACGGGCGGCCGCCACCCGCTGACGCACCTGTGCCGTGGATTCGCCGTCGCGACCCGAGAACGCCGTCGCCCGCACCGGATCCATCTGCACCCGCAGGTCCACGCGGTCCAGCAACGGCCCGGACAACTTGCCCAGGTAGCGGCGTTTGGTCGCCGCCGGGCACATGCAGTCCCGCGGATCGGCCGGCGCGCACGGGCACAGGTTGGCGGCCAGCACCAGCTGGAACCGGGCCGGATAGCACGCCACCCCGTCGCGGCGGGCGAGGCGAATCTCGCCGTCCTCCAACGGTGTTCGCAAGGCCTCTAAAGCGCTGACCCGGATCTCGGCGCACTCGTCGAGGAACAGCACCCCGCGGTGGGCCCGGCTGACGGCGCCCGGTCGCGCCATCCCGGAGCCCCCGCCGACCAGGGCCGCCACGCTGGAACTGTGGTGGGGCGCCACGAACGGCGCCCGGGTGATCAACGGTGTGTCCCCCGACAGCAGCCCGGCCACCGAGTGGATCGCGGTGACCTCCAGCGACTCGCTCTCCGACAGCGGCGGTAGCAGGCCCGGAAGGCGTTGCGCCAGCATCGTTTTGCCCACACCGGGCGGCCCGGTGAGCATGAGGTGGTGCGCGCCGGCGGCGGCCACCTCCACCGCGAAGCGCGCCTGCGTCTGGCCGACCACGTCGACCAGGTCCACCACCGGCTCCTCCGGCGTGCGGTCCGGATTGACCCGGTTGTGCAGGGCGCCGGTGCCGCCGAGCCATTTCTTCAGCTGCCCCAGGGTCCGCACGCCCCACACGTCGATGCCGTCCACCAGGCTGGCCTCGGCGAGGTTGTCCGCCGGGACCACCACGGCCGGCCATCCGTCGCGCTTGGCGGCGAGCACGGCGGGCAGCACCCCGCGCACCGGCCGGACCCGCCCGTCCAGCGAAAGCTCGCCCAGCAGCACGGTCTTCTCCAGCCGGTCCCACGGGTTTTTTCGCTGCGCCGAGAGCACCGCCGCGGCCAGGGCGATGTCGTACACGCTGCCCATTTTCGGCAGCGTCGCCGGCGACAACGCCAGCGTGAGCCGCGCCATGGGCCAGTCGTTGCCGCAATTGGTGACCGCGGCCCGGACCCGGTCGCGCGACTCCTGCAGCGCGGCGTCGGGCAGACCCACCAGGTGCACGCCCGGCAGTCCGGACGTGATGTCGGCTTCGATCTCCACGATCTCGCCGTCCACGCCGCGCACCGCGACGGAGAACGCGCGCCCCAGCGCCATCAGCCGACACCTTGCAGGTGGGTGATCTCCGGGGTGCGCCGGCGTCCGACCCGCACGCCGATCACGTCGATGCGGATCGCCGCCCACCGCCGGTCCTGGCCGGCCAGCCACAGCCCGGCCAGCCTGCGCAACCGCCGGACCTTGCGCGGGGTCACCGCGTGCGCCAGTCCCCCGTAGCCGTCGCCGGTGCGGGTCTTGACCTCGACGAACACCGCCGTGCCGGCGCGGTCGCAGGCGATGATGTCGAGTTCGCCGTAGCGGCAGCGCCAGTTGCGGTGCAGGATCCGCAATCCCGCCCGCGTCAGGTGGTCCACGGCGAGCGCCTCGCCCATGGCCCCCAGCTGGATCCGGGTCATCGTCATTTCGGTTGTCATGCGGGCCACGGTGCCCGCCGGGGCCGACGGGCCGGGCCGCCGTCGCGGGCCGCGACCGCCCGGGCCCGCGGGTTATCCCCAGTGCGGCCTCCATCCACAGGAGGCCGGGCGACACGGGGTCACGCGATGCGGTCGGCCCTGGTGTAGATGTTCATCGAGTCCTCGCGCAGGAACGCCACCAGCGTGATGCCGGACTCCTCGGCCAGCGAGACCGCCAGCGATGACGGCGCGGAGACGGCCGCCAGCACCGGAATCCCAGCCATTACGGCCTTCTGCGTCAACTCGAAGGATGCCCGCCCGCTGACCAGCAACACCGAGGCTGCCAGCGGCACCCGCCGATGCTCCAGCGCCCAGCCGATCACCTTGTCGACCGCGTTGTGCCTGCCTACGTCCTCGCGCACCACCAGCATCGTGCCGTCGACGCCGAACAGCGCGGCCGCGTGCAACCCGCCGGTGCTCTCGAAAACCTTTTGCGCGGAACGTAGTTGGTCCGGCATCGCCTTCAGCGTGGCCGGGGCTACGGTCGCGGGATCGGCACCCGGGGTGAACCGGCTGCTCAACCGCACCGCATCCAGGGACGCCTTGCCGCAGACCCCGCACGACGAGGTGGTGTAGAAGTTGCGGGTGACGTCGAGGTCGGGTTTGGGCACCCCGGGCGCCAGCGTCACGTCCAGCACGTTGTAGGTGTTGGCGCCGTCGTCGTCACGCCCGGCGCAGTAACGGATGCTGTGGATGTCGTCGCGGCCGCCGATGACCCCTTCGGTGAGCAGAAAGCCTTGGGCGAGTTCGATGTCCGCGCCCGGCGTGCGCATCGTCACGGTGACCGCCGCGCCGTCGACCCGGATCTCCAAGGGCTCCTCGACGACCAGGGTCTCCGGCCGGGTGATCGCCTTCTCGGCGGTCAGATGCGTGACCCGCCGGCGTGACGTTACGTGCCCCACTACGCGGTTTCACCGCCGGCGGCGGGCTCCACCCGGATGACGACGGCCTTCGACACCGGGGTGTTCGACTTCGCCGCAGTGTGATCGAGCGGAACCAGCGGGTTGGTCTCGGGATAGTAGGACGCGGCGTTGCCGACGGGAGTCGAATACGCAACCACCAGAAAGTCTTTCGCGCGCCGTTCCTGAAGCCGGCCCTCGGCGTCCGTCCACTCCGACACCAGATCGACGCGCCCTCCCGGGGTCAGGCCCAGCGCGTCGATGTCGGCGGGGTTGATGAACACCACGCGGCGCCCGCCCTTCACCCCGCGATAACGGTCGTCGAGGCCGTAGATCGTGGTGTTGTACTGGTCGTGGCTGCGTATGGTCTGCAGCACCAGCCGGCCCTCGGGCACCGGCACCCATTGCAGCGGGTTGACGGCGAAGTTGGCCCGCCCCGTGCTGGTGTGGAATTCGCGCGTGTCACGCGGCGGGTGCGGCAGCTGGAATCCGTCGGGCGCACGCACCTTGCGGTTGTAATCGGCGCAGCCGGGGACCACCGCGGCGATCGCGTCGCGGATGGTGTCGTAGTCGGCGGCGAAGCTCTCCCACGGAACCGGGTGCGCCGCACCGAGAAGCGTGCGGGCCAGCCGGCACACGATTTCCACCTCGCTGCGCACCTGGTCGCTGGGCGGGTGCAGGCTGCCGCGGGACAGGTGCACCATCGACATCGAATCCTCAACCGAGACAACCTGTTTGCGCCCACCTCGAACGTCGCGGTCGGTGCGGCCGAGGGTGGGCAGGATCAGCGCCGTATTCCCGTGCACGAGATGGCTGCGGTTGAGTTTGGTCGAGATCTGCACGGTCAGCGCGCAATTGCGCAGGGCGGCCTCGGTGACGACGGTGTCGGGGGTGGCCGAGGCGAAGTTGCCGCCCATACCCACGAACACCTTCGCCCGCCCGTCGCGCATCGCCCGGATCGCGGCCACGGTGTCATACCCGTGCTTGCGGGGAGTGGCGATGCCGAACCGATCATCCAGGGCGGCCAGAAACTCCTCGGGCATCTGCTCCCAGATGCCCATCGTGCGGTCGCCCTGCACGTTCGAATGTCCGCGCACCGGGCACACCCCGGCGCCCGGCTTGCCGATCATGCCCCGCAGCAGCAGCAGGTTGGTGATCTCGCCGATGGTGGCCACCGCGTGCGCGTGCTGCGTCAGGCCCATCGCCCAGCACACCACCGTCCGCCGCGACGCCATCAGCATGTCGGCGACGCGGTCGAGCTGTCGGCGTTCGATGCCGGTGGCGGCGAACACGTCGTCGAGGTCGATGTCGAGGGTTCGGCGCCGGTATTCGTCGAACCCGGCGCAATGCGCGTCGACGAACGCGGTGTCGATGACGGTCCCCGGGGCGCGGTCGTCGGCCTCCAGCAGCAGCCTGCCCAGCCCGGCGAACAGCGCCATGTCACCGCCCAGGCGGATCTGCACGAATTCGTCGGCGATCGGGATGCCGTGCCCGACGACGCCATGCACCTTCTGCGGGTCCTTGAACCGGATCAGCCCGGCCTCGGGCAGCGGGTTCACCGCAATGATGTTGGCGCCGTTGGCCTTTGCCTTTTCCAACACCGACAGCATCCGCGGGTGGTTGGTGCCCGGGTTTTGTCCGGCGATGACGATCAGGTCGGCCAGCTCGACGTCCTCGACGGTGACCGAACCCTTGCCGATGCCGATCGACTCGGTGAGCGCCGAGCCCGAGGACTCGTGGCACATGTTGGAGCAGTCGGGCAGGTTGTTCGTGCCGAACGACCGGACCAGCAGCTGGTAGCAGAACGCGGCCTCGTTGCTGGTGCGGCCCGACGTGTAGAACACCGCCTCATCGGGGCTGTCCAGGGCGCCGAGCTGGTCGGCGATCAGCCGGTAGGCGGCGTCCCAGCCGATCGGCCGGTAGTGGTCGTCACCGGGACGCAACACCATGGGGTGGGTGAGCCTGCCCTGCTGGGACAGCCAATACTCGGGCTTCGCGGACAGCTCGGCGACCGAGTGCCGGGCGAAGAACTCCGGTGTGACGGTGCGCTTCGTGGCCTCCTCGGCGACGGCCTTGGCGCCGTTCTCGCAGAACTCGGCCAGCTTGCGACCGCCGTGCTCCTCGGGCCACGCGCACCCGGGGCAGTCGAAGCCGTTGCGTTGGTTGAGCCGGGCCAGCACCGCCGCGGTGCGCAGCGCGCCCATCTGCTCGAACCCGCGTTGCAGCGAGACCATCACCGCCCGAACGCCCGCCGCCTCGCGCTTGCGGGGCGTGACGGTGACCGCGTGTTCGTCGTAGTCGACGGCGGCAGGCCCGGACACGGCCGAGCGGTGAGACCTCACAGCATCAAATTACCGCTTGGCGGGGGCCTCAGACCCCTCAGACCGTTCAGACCGCGGAAGCCAGCGCCGCCAGGGCCTGCGCCGAGGAGTAGAGCGGCCGCCAGCCCAGTTGGGTCTTGGCCTTGGTGGTGTCCATGACCATCGACGTGCGCGCGGTGTGCAGCCATTCCAGCATCGCCGGCATCAGCGGAACGCGCGAAATCGCCGCCGAGGCCGCCGAGGCCGCGACGGCGGGAACCCGGACCGACCGCGCGCCCAGGGCCTTGGCCACGTCGGCCACCGACACCACGCCGTCGCCGGCGATGTTGTAGGCCCCCGGCGGCGCCGGTGCGGTGGCCGCCAGCGCGATCGCGGAGGCGACGTCGTCGTGGTGAACCAGCTGCAGCCCGACACCCGGATCCGGCACCACCGGTTTCAGCAGGGGAACGGCCTTGAGCGCCTTGACGACGGCGCGGATCGGGCCGGGCAGCTGGTTCCACGGCATGGCGTCGGCCAGGGCGGTGGCGTTGGGCCCGGCGACCACGCACGGCCGCAGGACGAAGACCTCCAGCGGCGAATCCCGGGTGATGTCGGCGAGCATCGCCTCGCACGTGGCCTTCTGCGCGGAGTAGTAATGCTCGGCGGACCCGCGCACCGGCACGTCCTCGGTCAGCGGGACCGGATTGTCGGCGTGATAGCCGTAGGCCGCCACCGACGAGGTGTAGACCAGGCGCCGCGGCCGCTCGGCGGCCACCGTCGCCTCGAAGACGTTGCGGGTGCCCTGCAGGTTGACGCGGGCGCTCTCGTCGCGCGAGCCCATGATGATGAAGGCCAGGTGGATCACCACGTCGGCCTGCGCGACCACGGCGTCGACGGCCTCGCGGTCCAAGATGTCGCCCCGCTGATAGGTAGTCTTGAGCCAGCCGCGTGAGGACGGGTCGAACGGGCGGCGCGCCATCCCGATGATGGCGTCGACGGCCGGTTCGCGCTCGAGCGCCGTCACCGCGGAGATGCCGATCTCCCCGGTGGGCCCGGTCACCGCGACGGTCACACCCATCTAGACGTCCTTCCCTCCCGTTCCCAACCGAAACCCTGCGCGGAAACGCCACCGCGGTCAAAGGCGACGGACGGGTCGCTCACCGATTCGCTGCGACCGGGCCAAACCGCGTGTAAGGGTGGGGCCGGCGACCGATAATCTACGGCGACCGAAGGGTCACAGCGCCAACACCGCAGGAAACGAGGCACAGCATGGCGGACAACGCGAAAGCCCGTGCGGTCGCGCCCCCGACTGGCGGGGAGAAAGCCGACCCCTCGACGGTTTTCGCAGCTCTGGCCGAAATCATCTATCGGGGCTCGGATGCCAACGAAATGTACGCGGCCATCTGTGTCGCCGCCACCCTGGCCATCCGCGGCTGCGACCACGCCAGCCTGATGGTGCGCGAGAACGACCGGTACGTCACCGTCGGCGCCAGCGACCGGCTGGCGCAGCAGGTCGACGAGTTGGAACGCCGCGCCGGCGACGGCCCGTGCATCGATGCGATCGAGGAGGAGACGCCCCAGATCGATCCCGACCTCACCACGCCGTCGCTGTGGCCCAAGCTGGCGGCGGTGCTGGTCGCGGAGACACCGGTGCGGGGGGCGATGGGATTTCGCCTCCTGGTCGACAAACGCAAAGGCGCGGCGCTCAACCTGTTCAGCGATACCCCGAACATGTTCGACGCCGAGTCCGCCGGGCGGGCGGCGGTGCTGGCGGCCTTCGCGAGCGTCGCCATCAACGCGGTCGCCAAGGGGGAAGACGCCGCCAGCCTGCGCCGGGGACTGCTCAGCAACCGCGAGATCGGCAAGGCGGTCGGCATGCTGATGCTGCTGCACGACATGAGCGAGGACGACGCCTTCGACCTGCTGCGCCGCCATTCCCAGGCGCTGAACATCAAACTGGCCGAGGTCGCCCGCGCGGTGATCGAGCAACGCGGCCAGCTGCCCGCCCTCGCGGAAAACCAGCTGCCCCCGAACGCCTGACCGGCGGTTATTCGGGGAGCCGCAGCTCGGGCTTCTCGACCTCTTCGATGTTGACGTCCTTGAAGGTGACCACCCGCACCTGCTTGACGAAACGCGCCGGGCGGTACATGTCCCACACCCACGCGTCGGACAGCCGCAGCTCGAAGTAGACCTCGCCGTCGGCGTTGCGCGGCGTCATCTCCACGCTGTTGGCCAGGTAGAAGCGCCGTTCGGTTTCCACGACGTAGCTGAACTGGCCGACGATGTCCTTGTATTCGCGGTACAGCGAGAGCTCCATCTCGGTTTCGTACTTTTCGAGATCTTCTGCGCTCATCTGCCACTCATCCGCTCAGACGTCCTTCTCCCACATGCTGTCCCCGGGACCCTGGTCCCATCTTTCCTCACCGATATCCGTCGCGCTGCAGCGGTGGGTCCGGATCGCAGTCGGCCACCAGCCTGGTGCCCGATCCGTTCGCGACGCGCCGCACGTTGATGAACGAATAGCGGTGCTCCGGACACGGGCCCAGCCGCGCCAGCGCCGTGCTGTGCGCCGGCGTGCTGTAGCCCTTGTGCAGGGCGAACCCGTAGCCGGGATGATCGGCCTCCATGGCCACCATCAGCCGGTCCCGGCTGACCTTCGCCAGCACGCTGGCCGCCGCGATGCACGCCGCGACCGCGTCACCACCGATGACCGGCAGCGACGGGACCGCCAGGCCGGGCACCCGGAAACCGTCGCTGAGCACATAGCCCGGCCGCACGGACAGCCCGGCGACGGCGCGGCGCATCCCCTCGATGTTGGCGACGTGCACACCGCGCCGGTCCACCTCGGCAGGCGGGATGAACACCACGTGGTAGGCCAACGCGTAGCGGCGGATCAGGGGGAACAACTTCTCCCGGGCGGCCTCGGTGAGCTTCTTGGAATCATCAAGCGCGGCAAGGCTTTCCATTCGCCCCGGGCCGAGCACACAGGCGGCCACCACCAGCGGGCCCGCGCAGGCGCCGCGGCCGACCTCGTCGACGCCGGCCACCGGGCCCAGCCCGTTGCGGTACAGCGCCGACTCCAGGGTGCGCAACCCTGACGACTTCCGGATCACCGTGCGCGGCGGCCACGTCGTGGCCATGGCTACCGAGTCTGCTGCGGGTTCACCGACTCCACGCCACCCCACCGGGACGGCGGCCACACGATGAACCTGGCCTTGCCGATCACATTGGACACCGGCACGGTCCCCGTGGTGGGGTCGCCCGTGCACAGCACGCCCTTGAGCGCCTCGGCGGGCACGCTGGTGCAGTGGGCGCGCGAATCCGCCGAGTGCGTCCGGTTGTCGCCCATCACCCACAGCCGCCCGGCCGGGACGGCGACCGGCCCGAACTCACTGCCCAGGCACGGGTAGACCGACGGGTCGGCCGCCATGGTGTTGCGATCCAGGTACGGCTCCTTCAGCGGCTTGCCGTCGACCGTCAACCCGGTCTCCGCCCGGCACGCCACCGTCTGCCCGCCAACCGCGATAACCCGCTTCACCAGGTCGTTTTCGTCCGGCGGGACGAAGCCGATGAACGACAGCGCGTTCTGCATCCAGCGCAGCACGGTGTTGTTCGACCGGATCGACTTGTAGCCGAGGTTCCAGGGAGGCGGCCCCTTGAAGACGATGACGTCGCCGGGGCTCGGCGCGCTGAACCGGTAGCTGATCTTGTCCACCATGATCCGGTCGCCGACGCAGCCGGTGCAGCCGTGCAGCGTGGGCTCCATGGATTCCGACGGGATCAGGTAGGGCCGCGCCACGAAGGTCAACATGACGTAGTAGAGCACGACGGCGATGACCGCCAGCAGGGCGAATTCGCGCAGCGTGGAGTGCTTGGCGCCGGCGGGTTCGGATGCCTGGTCCGCGGGGCCTGGTTCGGGAACCGGCCCGTCGGCCGCCGCGGCGTCGTCGGGGCGCGTCTCCGGATTGCGCGTAGAGACCTTCGGATCTGAATCGCCAGCGTGGGACTGGGGGTTAGATGAATCCGCGGTGTCGGTCACGTGATCAGCGTAGCCAGCACAGGTTGTCGCCCGGCAAGCCGGCGAGTGATCCGCTCCGGAAACCCGTAAGGCGAATCACCAGCGCCGCCAAGGCGTCCCGGCTCAGCGCTTCTCCTTGATCTTGGCCTTCTTGCCGCGAAGCTCCCGCAGGTAGTACAGCTTGGCGCGGCGGACATCACCACGGGTCACGACCTCGATGTGGTCGATGTTGGGCGAGTGCACCGGGAAGGTCCGCTCGACGCCGACGCCATAGCTTTCCTTGCGGACGGTGAAGGTCTCGCGGATGCCACCGCCCTGGCGGCGGATCACCACGCCCTTGAACACCTGGATGCGCTCCTTGGCGCCCTCGATGACCTTGACGTGCACGTTGATGGTGTCGCCCGGGCCGAAAACCGGGATGTCGTCGCGCAGCGACGCCTGATCGACGAAGTCCAGCCGGTTCATCTGAGAGACACTTCCTTGAGGTCGCGGCCGACGGCAGCTACCCACACGTAGGTGTGAGGCGGTCGCCGAGCCGATGGGCTTTCTGGCGTATCTCGCAGCGGGCGGGAAATGGCGCAGGCGGCCTGCAGCCGCTGGAGACAACTGGTCAATTGTGCCAGACGGTGCGCGTGCCGCGAAAATCACACGAAGTCGGCGGTTCGCGGCGAGCCGAATGCGCTGGTGAATGGTACATATGACTGGGGTCGGAACGCGCTACCCGCACCATTGCGTGACGGCCGGTACGGGTGGCGCGCGAGGGTCCGCACCGCTGCACTGTGTCCAAGTCACGTCCGAAGTCGCGCCGAAGGAGTGGAATGCGGGTACGGCCACTGACGCTGCTCACCGCCACCGCGGCGGTGACGTTGCTGGTTGCCGCCGGTTCCGAGGCGCTGGTTCAGGCCAAGGTGTACAGCCTGCCTATCAACGCGCCCGTTCGGGTCATCCCGCAGCGGCCGGCACCCGCACCACCGCAGTCGGCGGCGCTGATGCTCGAGGCCGCCACACCGCCGCAGGAGCCCCAGCCGCCCCAGGCGCTGCCGGGCGCGGGGTCCGCCCCGCTGCAGGAGCGCGTCCATCAGGCCACCGAGGAGGCCGCCGCGAGCGGCGCCGCGCTGTCGGTGGCCATCCTCGATCGCCGCACCCACCAGCTGGTTTCCAACGGCAACGGCCAGGTCGTGGGCACCGCGTCGGTGGCGAAGCTGTTCATCGCCGACGACCTGTTGCTGCACCAGGCCGAGGGCAAGGCCGCCCTGAGCGCCGAGGACCGCCAGGCGCTCGACATCATGTTGCAGTCCTCCGACGACGGCGCCGCCGAGCGGTTCTGGGGGCAGGGCGGCGGGTCCGCCATCATCTCCGAGGTGGCCGCCCGCTACGGCCTGGCGTCCACCACCCCGCCCAGCGACGGGCGCTGGTGGAACACGATGAGCTCGGTGACCGACCTGATCCGCTACTACGAGATGCTGCTGGACGGCTCCGGCGGCCTGCCCGCCGACCAGGCCAAGATCATCGTCAACGACCTGGCCCAGTCCACCCCCAACGGCGTCGACGGCTACCCGCAGCGGTTCGGCATCCCGGACGGCCTGTACGCCGAACCGGTCGCCGTCAAGCAGGGTTGGATGTGCTGCATCGGCAGCGACTGGATGCACCTGTCGACGGGCGTGATCGGGGCCGACCGCCGCTACATCATGGTGGTGCAGTCCCTGCAGGCCTCCGACGACGCCACCGCGCGGGACACCATCACCCGGGCGGTCAAGACGATCTTTCCCGAGGGCCGCATCGACGCGGTGGCGCGCGGCCTCTAGTCTTCCGGGTCAAGCAGCTCCGGGCGGCGTTCGCGGGTGCGCTGCAGCGAGATCTCCCGTCGCCACGCGGCGATTCGCGCATGGTCACCGGAGAGCAGCACCTCGGGGACCTGCAGCCCCCGCCAGGTCGGCGGACGGGTATAGCTCGGCCCCTCCAGGCGGCGGTCCAGCGCCGGCGAGTGCGAATCATCTTGGCGCGACGCGGGATTGCCCAGGACGCCGTCGAGGAGCCGCAGCACGGCCTCGATCATCACGACGGCCGCCGACTCCCCGCCCGGCAACACGTAGTCGCCGATGGAGACCTCTTCCACCCGCATCCGCCGCCCGGCGTCCTCGATGACCCGCTGGTCGATGCCCTCGTAGCGGCCGCACGCGAACGCCAGGTGCTTCTCGGCGCTCCAGCGCGCGGCGGTGGCCTGCGTGAACAGGGCCCCGGCCGGCGTCGGGACCACCAAAAGCGTTTCGCCGGAGCAGATCTCGTCGAGGGCATCACCCCACACCGGCGCCTTCATCACCATCCCCGGACCGCCGCCGTAGGGGGCGTCGTCGACCGAGCGGTGCACGTCGTGCGTCCACCGCCGCAGGTCGTGTACCGCCAAATCGACCAGCCCGGACTGAATCGCCTTGCCCGGCAACGATTGCCGCAGCGGGTCCAGGTAGGCGGGAAAGATCGTGACGACGTCGATTCTCATCTCGAAGGCCCTACAGATCCAGGAGGCCTTCGGGCGGATCGATCTCGATGGTGCCGTCGTCCAGCGACACCGACGTCACGATCGCGGTCACGAACGGCACCAACGCCTCCCCGGATTCGCGCCGCACCGCCAACAACTCCCCCGCGGCGGTGTGCAGGACCTCGGCGACGACACCGACGTCGTGGCCCGTGATCGTCCGCACGTGCAGGCCTTCGAGTTCGTGATCGTAGTAGGTGTCGGCCTCGTCGATCGGCGGCAAATCGTCGGAATCGACGACGAACAGGGTGCCGCGCAGCGCGTCGGCGGCGTCGCGGTCGGTGACGCCGGCCAGCCGCACCAGCAGCCGTCCGCCGTGTTCACGCGCGCTCTCGACGACGAAATCCCGCTCCCCACCGCCGCGAGACGCCTTGCCGCGCAACGTATTACCCGGCGCGAACCTGGCGTCCGGGTCGTCGGTGCGGATTTCGACGACGATTTCGCCGCCGATCCCGTGCGCTTTGACGACGCGCCCGACGGTCAATTCCACCGGGGTTCTCTACTGGTCGGTGTCCACCACGTCGACGCGGATGCCGCGACCGCCGATACCGGCGACCAGCGTGCGCAGCGCGGTCGCCGTGCGACCGCCGCGGCCGATCACCTTGCCCAAGTCGTCGGGGTGGACGTGAACCTCGACCGTCCGCCCCCGGCGGCTGGTCACCATGTCGACCCGGACGTCGTCGGGGTTGTCAACGATCCCGCGAACCAGGTGCTCAACAGCGTCAACGACAACCGTACTCATCGCCGGGGTCAGCTCTCGGTGGTCGACTCGGCCTGCTCGCCGCCCTCGGCGGGCGCCTCGGCCGGCTTCGTCTCGGCGGTCTGCGCGGCGCCCTCGGACTCGGCCTTGGACTCGCCCTCGGCGGCCTTCGCGGTCTTCTTCGCCGGGGACTTCTTCTTCGGCTTCGCGGCCTCGGTGGTCGGTCCGCCCTCGGCCTCGGCCAGCGCGGCGTTGAACAGCTCCAGCTTGCTGGGCTTGGCGGGCTTGACCTTCAGGCGGCCCTCGGCCCCGGGCAGGCCCTTGAACTTCTGCCAGTCGCCGGTGATCTTCAGCAGCTTGAGGACGGGCTCGGTGGGCTGGGCACCCACGGACAGCCAGTACTGGGCGCGCTCGGAGTCGATCTCGATGAAGCTCGGGTCTTCCTTCGGGTGATACCGGCCGATGACCTCGATGGAGCGACCGTCGCGCCGGGTCCGCGCGTCGGCGACGGCGATGCGGTACTGGGGATTGCGGATCTTGCCAAGCCGGGTGAGCTTGATCTTGACAGCCATGGTTAAGCGACTTCTCCTGTGTGTGTCACGCTGCAATTCAGCGATCGGGGCGGGAATGCCCGGATCCGGTTTTGCCTCGCGTTTCTGACCGGCCGGCGATGCGTGATCGCTCGGCGGACAGCCGCCTATTGTGCCAGACCAGGGGCGGCGATCAGAAATTGTGGCGATCGCAAGCGCGGCGCAGCCGGGCGCGGCGGGTCGCCACCATCCGGTCGAGCCTCACATCACCTTCTGGAAGACCTTGGTCTCCACGCGCCGGGTCATCCGCCAGCCCTCGGGGGTGCGCGCGAACTCGTCGTCGTACCAGAGGCCGCAGAACAGCACCTGCTCGTTATCGCCACCGAGCACCATCGGGTTGAAGCAGATCACCCGCGACGACGCCGTGTCCCCGTCGATGCGTACCGAGAAATTGCCGAGCATGTGGGCATACACCGGGAAGTTGGGCAGCACCTCGGCCAGCCACTTCTTGACCTCGGGATAGTGCCCCTCGATGCCGCCCAGCGCCGTGTAGTCGATGTAGGCGTCGGGGGTGAACACCCGGTCCAGGTCGTCGAAGCGGCGATTGTCGATGGCGGTGGAGTAATCCACCAGAAGCTGCTGGATCTCAAGGCGGTCGGATATCTCGGCCAGGCTCAACATGCATCGGACAGTAGACGAAAATCCGCGGCGACAAGGGCCGGAAGTTAGACTCTCGGCCCATGCGGAAGCTCGTGGGCTCGGTGTCCGGGATGGCCGCGGCGCTGCTCGCCGTCGTCGCGTTCGGTGCCCCTGTCCCCCTCTCGCGCGCCGACAGCAGCCAACCGATCGGCTCGATCCCCATCCCCGACGGCCCGGCGCAGACGTGGATCATCGCCGATCTGGACAGCGGTCAGGTGCTCGCCGGCCGCGACCAGAACGTGGCCCACCCGCCGGCGAGCACGATCAAGACGCTGCTGGCCCAGGTGGTCCTGGATTCGGTGAGCCTGGATTCCACGGTGGTCGCCGACGTCGCCGACACCCAGGTCGAATGCAACTGCGTCGGCATCAAACCGGGCCGCACCTACACCGCGCGCCAGCTCCTCGACGGCCTGCTGCTGGTCTCGGGCAACGACGCCGCCAACACGTTGGCCCACATGCTGGGCGGCCCCGACGTCACCGTCGCCAAGATGAACGCGAAGGCGGCCTCGCTGGGCGCCACCAACACGCACGCGGCGACGCCGTCCGGCCTGGACGGCCCGGGCGGGTCGGGCTCGTCCACGGCGCACGACCTGGCCGTGATCTTCCGCGCGGCGATGGCCAACCCGGTGTTCGCGCAGATCACCGCCGAGCCGTCGGCGATGTTCCCCGGCGATAACGGCGACCGCCTCATCACCAACCAGGACGAACTGCTGCAGCGCTACCCCGGCGCGATCGGCGGCAAGACAGGGTTCACCAACGCCGCCCGCAAGACCTTCGTCGGCGCCGCCGCGCGCGGTGGCCGCCGGCTGGTGATCGCCATGATGTACGGGTTGGTGAAAGAGGGCGGGCCGTCGTATTGGGATCAGGCGGCGACGTTGTTCGACTGGGGATTCGCGCAAAGCCCGCAGGCCGGCATCGGCTCGCTGTAATCGCCGCTCGCGCAGCTCAATCCGGCAGCGCGGCGGTCAGCAGCGCCATCAGCACCGGGATCCGCTGGGCCGCGATGTCCGGTTGCGGCAGCACGCCTTCCACCACGGCGGCGCCGTCGAACACGTTGGTCATCAGCGCCACGAACACCGGGAAGGTGTCCTCGGGGAAGCGTTCGGCGCCCGGGAGCGCCCGGGCGGCGTCGTGGATCTTCGCCGCATACTGCCCGAGCTCGTGTTGCAAAGTCTCCCTGAGCTTTTCGTCGGTGCGGGCGGCCACCAGCAGTTCATAGATGACGGCGTTGGCCGGACCGCTGGTGATGTCACGCAGGATCCCCAGGGCCGCCTCCAGGGCCGGCCGGTCGGCGGGTATCTCGGCGACCCCCTTGGTGAACGACTCCAGCTGGCGGCGCAGCACCTCCGACGCCGTCGCCGCCATGAAGTCGCCCATAGTGTCGAAGTGCCGGAACAGCGCGCCCACCGACACCCCGGCCCGCTTGGTGATCACCGCGGCGGACGCCCGGGCGTAGCCGACCTCGATGATGGTGGCGATGCAGGCGTCGAGCAGCCGCCCGACGGTTTCCTGGCGGCGCTGTTGCTGGGTTCTGGCCATGTCAGGCGCTCTGGGTCAGGGCGCCCTGTGGTCGGCGGGCGCGCTCGCCGGCCCGCAGGTAGCGGCCCGACGTCACGGTTTGCCCGTAGCCGTCGCGGAATCGGCCCCCGCCGAACACGACGACGCCGCCCACGCCGGTCGCGACGACGGCGTGGTCGTTACGGTTGACCATGCGGCGCAGGCCACCGTAGAACGGCACCGCTTCCTCGTGGTAGCGGTCGACGGATTCGTCGAGACCGGCCGGGTCGATGACCACGAAGTCCGCGCGGTCGCCGACCCGCAGCGTGCCGGCGTCGATGCCGAACCACTCGGCCAGTTCGCCGGTGAGCCGGTGCACCGCCTGCTGTATCGACAGGAAGGGCGCCCCGGCCCGGTGCGCGTCCTGGGTGCGCTTGAGCATGCGCAGTGCAAAGTTGTAGAACGCCATGTTGCGCAGGTGCGCGCCGGCGTCGGAGAAACCCATGTGGATGCTGGGGTCGGCGGCGAGCTTGTCGAGCTGCTTGGGCCGGTGGTTGGCCACGATGGTGGTCCACCGGACGTTGCGCTCGCCGTTTTCGACGAGCACGTCGAGGAACGCGTCCAGTGGGTGCAGGCCACGCTCGTCGGCGATCGCACCGAAGCTCTTGCCGATCAACGACGCGTCGGGGCATTCGACGATGACCGCGTCGTGAAAGTCGCGGTGCCACAGCGACGGTCCTAGCTTGATGCGGTCGAACTCGCGGCGGAACCGACGACGATAGGCCTCGTCGGCCAGAAGTTCGTTGCGCTGCAACTGATCCCGCAGGTGCAGCGCTGCGGTGCCCGCCCCGAACTCCTCGAACACCGGCAGATCGATTCCGTCGGAATACAATTCGAACGGCACCGGCAGGTGCTGGAACCGCACGCTGGACCGCAGCAAGGTGTTGAGCACCCGGGTGCCGAGCCCGAAGGTGTGCACGGCGAGCGGCATCGACTTGGCGTCCGCGGAGACCAGCATGCTCATCCGGACTCCCTTGCCGCGCCCGAAGATTCGGCTGCTGGTCAAGAAGAACATCAGCGACAGGATCGGGTTCTGAAGATTCGGCGCGCTCTGCAGGATCCGGCCGCGCTTGCGCAGGACTTTGATGAGTTTGCGCCGTTCCCGCCAGGTCGCGAAGGTGGACGGCAGCGCGCGGGACCGGAAACGTTCGCCGTCGAGTTTGTCGATGGCCGCGTCCATCCCGGACATGCCGAGCAGCCCGGCGTCCAGCGCCTCGTCGAGCAGCGCCGCCATCTTTTTCAGCTCGTCGTCGGTGGGCCGAATCGTCGGATCGGTGGCCCGTTCCAGTCCGAGCACCGCGGTGCGCAGGTCCGAATGACCAAGCAGCGAACCGACATTGGGGCCCAGCGGCAGGGCGTCGATCGCCTTGACGTATTCCGCCGCCGTCGACCACGTCCGGCCCGAACTCAGCGCGCCGAAGACGTATTCGCGCGGAACCGCCTCCACTCGGCTGAACAGATCGGCGGCGTCCTCGGAATCGGCATAGACGGTCGACAACGAGCAGTTGCCCAGCAGCACGGTGGTGACACCGTGGCGCACCGACTCGCGCAGGCCGGGGTCCAGCAGCACTTCGGCGTCGTAGTGGGTGTGCACGTCGAGGAAGCCGGGCACGACCCATTTGCCGGCCGCCTCGATCACCTCGGGGCAACCGGTCTCGTCCAGCGCCTCGGCCGAGACGGCGACCACGACACCGTCGCGGATGCCCAGTGTGCGGGTGAGCGGCGCGGCGCCGGTGCCGTCGAACCACAATCCGTCGCGAATGATCACGTCGTAGGCCATGGCGTCCTTCCGGTCATCGTTGCCGAACGCTAACATAGATAGCAAGCACTCGCAATCTTTCTTCGGCGCAGCGTGGCGGTGCCCGGAAGCGCTGGTTAGTCTGCGTCACCGAGCGGCCGCGGCGACCGCGACGCGCCGGCTACGCCGGTGAACGGAAGATCTTGCCGCGCAACATGATCAGATCGGGATTGTTCAGCACGGCGGGCCCCGACCGCGGGTCGCGGGCGAAGCACAGCAGGTCCGCCGAGGCGCCGTGGTCGAGGCCGGGGCGGCCGAGCCAGCGGCGCGCGTCCCAGCAGGCCGCCCCCAGCGCCTGCGTCGGGCTCATGCCGATGCCCTTGAGCGCTTCGACCTCGTCGGCGATGCGACCGTGCGCGACCATGGTGCCGGCGTCACTTCCGGCATATATCTGCACGCCGGCTTCCCGCGCCGCGGCGATACGCGACGGGCCGCGCGCGTGCAGGTCGCGCATGTGGGCGGCGTAGGCCGGATACTTCGCGGCGGCCTCGGCGATGCCGGGGAAATTCTCGAGGACGTTGACCAGCGTGGGAACCAGCACGGTGCCGCGGGAGGCCATCAGCTCGATGGTGTCGTCGTCCAGGCCGGTGCCGTGTTCGATGCAGTCAATGCCGGCGTTGATCAGGCCGGGCAGCGCGTCCTCGCTGAAGACGTGCGCGGTGACCCGGGCGCCGTGGGCGTGGGCGGCCTCGATCGCGGCCGCCAGGACGTCGTCGGACCACAGTGGCGCGAGGTCGCCGGCGCCGCGGTCGATCCAGTCGCCGACGAGCTTGATCCAGCCGTCGCCGCGGCGCGCCTCCTCGGCGACCGCGTCCGGCAGCTGCCACTCGTCCTCCAGTTCGCGCGAGAACCCCGCCGCGTAGCGCTTGGGTCTGGCCAGATGCCTGCCGGCGCGGATGATGCGGGGCATGTCGTCGCGGTCGTCGAGGCTGCGCGTGTCAGTGGGCGATCCGCAGTCCCGCAACAACAACGCCCCGACGTCGCGTTCCGTCTCGGCCTGGGCGATCGCCTCGTCGAGCGGGATCTCGCCGTGATGGCCCAGGCCGACGTGGCAGTGCGCGTCCACCAGCCCGGGCACGATCCATCCGCCGTCGAAGACGGTGTCGGCGCCGGCGATGGGTTCGGTGCTGATGCGGCCGTCGACGATCCACAGTTGGATCTCGGTCTCGTCGGGCAGTCCCACGCCCCGCACGTGCAGGCGCACGGCGGCTAGTTTCTTCCGGTCACGACTTGCCCGGGAACTTCAGCTTGGACAGATCGAAGTCGGCCAGCCCGGGCGGCAGCTCGTTGAGACCCTCGGGCATCTGCGACAGGTCGGGGAACCCGGCCGGCATGCCGGCGGCCAGCGGGTTTCTCGCCTTGGGTGGCGTCGGGCCCCGCCCGCCCTTCTTGGCCTTCTTGCCCGCCTTGCCCTTGGCGCCCTTGGACTTTCGCGTCGCGGACTTGCGGCCCATCCCGGGGATGCCCATGCCGCCGAGCATGGACGACATCATCTTGCGGGCCTCGAAGAAGCGGTCGACCAGCTGGTTGACCTCCGAGACCGTGACGCCCGAACCGTTGGCGATGCGCAGCCGCCGCGACGCGTTGATGATCTTCGGGTCGGCGCGCTCGGCGGGGGTCATACCGCGGATGATGGCCTGCAGGCGGTCGAGTTGGCGGTCGTCGACCTGGGCCAGCGCGTCCTTCATCTGCCCGGCCCCGGGCAGCATGCCCAGCAGGTTGCCGATCGGGCCCATCTTGCGGATGGCGAGCATCTGTTCCAGGAAGTCCTCGAGCGTGAGCTCGCCGGTGCCGATCTTGACCGCGGCGGCCTCTGCCTGTTCGGCGTCGAAGACCTGCTCGGCCTGCTCGATCAGGCTCAGCACGTCGCCCATGCCCAGGATGCGGCTGGACATCCGGTCGGGATGGAAGACGTCGAAGTCCTCCAGCTTCTCGCCGGTGGAGGCGAAAAGGATTGGGACACCGGTCACTTCGCGGACCGAGAGCGCCGCGCCACCGCGGGCGTCGCCGTCGAGCTTGGTGAGCACCACCCCGGTGAAGCCGACGCCCTCGCGGAACGCCTCGGCGGTGGTGACGGCGTCCTGACCGATCATCGCGTCCAGGACGAAGAGCACCTCGTCGGGGTCGATGGCGTCGCGGATGGCCGCGGCCTGCGCCATCAGTTCGTCGTCGATGCCGAGCCGGCCGGCGGTGTCGACGATGACGACGTCGAAGTGCTTGGCGTTGGCCTCGGCGATTCCCGCCGCGGCGACCGCGACCGGGTCGCCGGGTCCGGACCCCGGGGATTCACCCGGGTGCGGCGCGAACACCGGCACCCCGGCCCGCTCGCCGACCACCTGCAGCTGGTTGACCGCGGCCGGGCGCTGCAGGTCGCACGCCACCAGCAGCGGGGTGTGGCCCTGCCCGCGCAGCCAGGCCGCCAGCTTGCCGGCCAGCGACGTCTTACCGGAACCCTGCAGGCCGGCGAGCATCACCACGGTCGGCGGCGTCTTCGCGAACGCCAGCTGGCGGGTCTGTCCGCCCAGGATGCCGATGAGTTCTTCGTTGACGATCTTGACGACCTGCTGCGCCGGGTTGAGGGCACCCGAGACCTCGGCGCCCTTGGCGCGGTCCTTGATCCGGGTGACGAAGGCGCGCACGACGGGCAACGACACGTCGGCTTCCAGCAGCGCCAGCCGGATCTCGCGGGTGGTGGCCTCGATATCGGCGTCGGTCAGTCGACCCTTGCCACGTAGCCCCGCGAGGGCGCCGGTCAATCGGTCGGACAGCGATTCAAACACCCCGCCAGCCTAGTGGCACCGCAAGCGCGACCCACGCCGCCGGGCGCAGCTTGCCGCGCGGACGACGAGTGTACGGCCCGCCGCCCATTCGGCCGCGAGTGCGCGCGCGGCCGCACACTCGGCCGCCCCCGTCGGCACGAATCCGCCCCGGACACGCGTCGGCGTGGCTTATGTTTCGGCAGGGA
Organism: Mycobacterium paraintracellulare; assembly: GCF_000276825.1. NCBI lineage: Bacteria > Bacillati > Actinomycetota > Actinomycetes > Mycobacteriales > Mycobacteriaceae > Mycobacterium > Mycobacterium paraintracellulare. The sequence continues at coordinate 3,961,556 of NC_016948.1, forward strand.
CTAGCGAAGGGAATGACCTGATGCTCGAGCTGATCGACAAAGGGTCCTGCACTGCCGAGCACCCGGTGCCCCTGCTCTTCGTCCACGGCGGGTGGCACGGCGCGTGGTGCTGGGAACACTTCCAGGACTTCTTCGCCGACGCCGGCTACCGCACGGTCGCGGTGAGCCTGCGCGGGCACGGCACCAGCCCCACCGCGAAGCCGTTGCGCAAGGTGTCCATCGCCGACTACATCGAGGACGTCCGCTCGGTGGCCGACGACCTCGGTGGCGCGCCGATCCTGATCGGGCACTCCCTGGGCGGGTTCGTGATCCAGCGCTACCTCGAAGAGCGCAGCGCCCCGGCCGCGGTGCTGGTGGGCTCGGTGCCGCCGCAGGGCGTGCTCAAAATGGCGTTGCGCGTCTGGCGCCGCCGGCCGTCGATGACCATGGAAGCCTGGAACGATCCCACGCTGCTGAAATTTTTGGCCACCCCGGCGCTGGCCCGCGAATACCTCTTCTGCGCCGACACACCCGAGGACATCGTCGAGGCCTGCCGGCAACAGGCCGGGGCCGAGAGCGTGCGCGCCGCCATGACCGATCCGATGGTCCGCCGCGTCCGGACCCGGCGGGTGACCACGCCGATCCTGGTCCTGGGCGCCGAGCACGACGGCTTCGTCAGCCCCGGCGACGTGCGCGCCACCGCGCGGGCCTACGGCACCGAGCCGGAATTCTTTTCCATGGGCCACAACATGATGCTCGAGCCGGGCTGGGCCGACGTCGCCGAACGCATCCGCGACTGGCTGCAGACCCACGAAGCGGTGACCCACGCACGATAGCGAGTCGAGTCGCTCCAACATCGAAAAGCGTTGGCGTGCTAGATTTCACAGCCGCCACTCAACCGAGCTGGCCGTGTCGAACAGCAACGATTGGGGGGCCTGTGTCGATGCCGGCCAGCAGCATCCAAGCGCGGACCGACACCGACCACGGCGACCACAGCGGCACCGCCGTGCTGCGCGGCTGGCAGCGCAGGGCGCTCGTCAAATATCTCGCCGGCCAGCCGCGCGACTTCCTGGCGGTGGCCACCCCCGGGTCCGGCAAGACGACGTTCGCGCTGCGGGTGGCGGCCGAACTCCTCGGCCAGCGCGCGGTCGAGCAGGTCACCGTCGTGGTGCCCACCGAGCACCTCAAGGTGCAGTGGGCGCAGGCCGCGGCGCGGCACGGCATCGCCCTGGACCCGAGATTCTCCAACGCCAACCCGCGGATCGCGCCGGAGTATCACGGCGTCATGGTCACCTACGCTCAGGTCGCCGCGCATCCCACGCTGCACCGGGTCCGCACCGAGCAGCGCAAGACGCTGGTCGTCTTCGACGAGATCCATCACGGCGGGGACGCCAAGACCTGGGGCGACGCCATCCGCGAGGCGTTCGACGACGCCACCCGCCGGCTCGCGCTGACGGGCACGCCCTTCCGCAGCGACGACAGCCCCATCCCGTTCGTGACCTACGAGGCCGGTCCCGACGGCATACGGCGGTCGCAGGCAGACCACACCTACGGCTACACCGACGCCCTGGCCGACGGCGTGGTCCGGCCCGTGGTCTTCCTCGCCTACTCCGGGGAGGCCCGGTGGCGCGACAGCGCCGGCGAGGAGCACGCCGCCCGACTGGGCGAGCCGCTGTCCGCCGAGCAGACGGCGCGGGCGTGGCGCACGGCGCTGGATCCCGCCGGCGAGTGGATGCCCGCGGTGATCACCGCCGCGGACCTGCGGCTGCGCCAGCTGCGCACGCACGTGCCCGACGCCGGCGGCATGATCATCGCCTCCGATCAGACCGCGGCCCGCGCCTATGCCACCCTGCTGACGAAGCTGACCGGCGAGGCGCCGACGCTGGTGCTCTCCGACGACCCCGGCTCGTCGGCGCGCATCAGCGAGTTCGCGGCGAGCACCAGCCGCTGGCTCGTCGCGGTGCGCATGGTCTCCGAGGGCGTCGACGTGCCGCGGCTGTCGGTCGGGATCTACGCCACCAGCGCCTCGACCCCGCTGTTCTTCGCCCAAGCCATCGGCCGGTTCGTGCGGTCGCGGCGCCCGGGCGAGATCGCCAGCATCTTCGTGCCGTCGGTGCCCAACCTGCTGCAGCTGGCCAGCGAGCTGGAGGCGCAGCGCAACCACGTGCTCGGCGAGCCGCACCGGGAATCCGAGGGCGATCCCCTCGACGGCGATCCCGCCACCAAGACGCAGGACGAGAAGAGCGACCTCGACAAGGGGTTCACCTCGCTGGGCGCCGACGCGGAGCTCGATCAGCTCATCTTCGACGGATCATCGTTCGGCACCGCCGCGCCGGCGGGCAGCGACGAGGAGGCCGACTACCTCGGCATCCCGGGCCTGCTCGACGCCGAGCAGATGCGTGCGCTGCTGCACCAGCGCCAGGACGAACAGCTGCAGCGGCGGGCCCGGCTGCACCAGGAGACCGGATCGCCGGGTGCCGTCGAATCCCCGTCGGCCACGGTGCACGGCCAGCTTCGCGAGCTGCGCCGCGAGCTCAACGCGCTCGTCTCGATCGCCCATCACCGGACGGGCAAGCCGCACGGCTGGATCCACAACGAATTGCGGCGCCGCTGCGGCGGCCCCCCGATCGCCGCCGCGAGCCGCGAACAGCTGCGGGCGCGCATCGACGCCGTGCGCCGGCTCAACGCCGAGACGTCGTGAGCCGGTACGGCATGGCCCACCACGGTTGTGCATGTGCCAAATTGGGGCCAGAGTGGAATCTATGACCGAACAGAAAGTGATCGAGCAGTGGCTCGAGGGCTGTGCGGTTCAGCGGATCATGTTCCGCGACGGCCTGGTGCTGAATTTCGAGGACTACAACGAGCTGGTGATCACGGCACCGATGCGTCTGACCCTGCCGGCCATCGAAACCTCACCCGCCGAAGTGATCGCCATCGACCCGAACCACCCGGCGGGTCAACTGCGTCCGCTCTTCGATTTCGCCGGATCGAGCTGCACGAGTGCCGTCTGGTCCGACACCGGAGATCTCCACCTCGAGTTCTCCGACGATCACAAGATCGACGTGCCGTGCAACGACAACGCCATCGCGTGGGAGCTCTACAGCAAGCACCACGGTTATGCAGCCTGCCTCGCGCACGGCGAACTGCGGGTCGTTCGGCTCGATACGGCTCGGGCCGACGGCGACCGGTGAGCTAGCACCCGCCGAGGTGTTTCATGCGGCGCGTGGACTACGTCATCCACTACGTGGAGTCGCTCACGAGGTCGGTGACGTTCTACCGCGACGTGATCGGGCTGCAGGTGCGGATCGAAGGCGACGGCTACGTCGAGTTCGAGACGGCCAACACCAAGTTCTCGCTTTTCGAGCGGTCGAAGCTGCCGCAGCTCATCGGCCGCGAGGGCGGCGACCCGCCGTGCGGTGAGATCGGTTTCCTGGTTGACGACGTGGACAGCGAGGCGGAACGGTTGCGGCACCTCGGTGTCGAAATCCTCACGGGACCGGTGGACCGGCCCTGGCGTGAAAGGACGCTCCACATCGCCGACCCGGACGGCCACGTCATCGAATTCGCCCAGAAGTTGCGGTGATCGCCGGCGTCATCGGGGTTAGTCGCCGACGGGTTCCTCGAGCACCTCGACCGCCGGCCCGCCGAGCGCGGCGAGCAGGCTCTGCTCGACCGCGTCCCGCCCGGCTTGCCCGCCGGAGGCGGCCGTCACGCAAAAGACGTCGGCCGCTGTCGACCCGAACGTGTTGACCTTGGCCCAGACGATGTCGGTTCCGGCCCGCTCCAGCGCCCGGGTCAGCATCGCGAGCAGCCCCAGGCGGTCCATGGCGCGGACCTCGACGATCAGCTGGCCGGCGGTGGCCGTATCGACCCACAGGATGCGGGGCGGGGCGGTCGAGCGCGTCACCGGCACCCCGACCTGAACCTCGCCGGCCCGCGTGGACGCCGCGCCGGCGGCGTCGCTGTCGCGTTTCTCCAGCGTGCCCAACACGTCGACGTCACCGGCGAGCGCGCCGGTGAACTGCTGGCGCAGCAGGCCCGCCTCCGGCGGCGAACCGAACAGCGGCGACACCACGAATTCGACGACCGCGAAACCCGCGTCGGTGCTGGCCGACGCCGAATGGATGCGCAGCGAGTTCAGCGCCAGCACCGCCGCGGCCTTGGACACGAGCCCCCGCTGATCCGGGGCGGCCATCACCACGTCCAGCCGCTCACCGCCACTGGGCTTGATCTCCACGTGGACCGCGCGTTGAGCGGCCAACGAAAGATATTGGGGTGCAGTCGGTTCGGCCTCCGGAAGCGGCTCCCCCGCCATCACCAGCCGGCAGCGCCGAACCAACTCCTCGATCAGGGACGCCTTCCATTCGCTCCACACCCCCGGCCCGGTGGCCTTGGAGTCGGCTTCGGTGAGCGCATGCAGCACTTCGAGCAGCAGCGGATCGCCGCCGAGCGACTTCGACACGCGCTCAATGGTTTTGGGGTCGTTCAGGTCGCTGCGGGTCGCCACGACCGGCAGCAGCAGGTGGTGGCGGACCAGCTGCGCGAGCGTCTCGGAGTCGGCGGGCGAGATCCCCAGTCGCGGCCCGATATCCAGGGCCAGGCCCGCGCCGAGCACGCTGTGGTCGACGCCGCGGCCCTTGCCAATGTCGTGCAGCAGCGCGCCGAGCGCGAGCAGGTCGGGCCGCGCCACGCGGGTCGCCAGCGGCGCGGCGTTGACGGCCGTCTCGATGACGTGGCGGTCCACCGTCCATTTGTGCGCGACGTCGCGCGGCGGCAGGTCGCGGATCGCGTCCCATTCGGGCAGCAGCCGGCCCCACAGCCCGGTGCGGTCGAGCGCCTCGATGGTGGCCACGGTCGTCGGGCCGGCGGACAGCACAACCAGTAAGTCGTCCAACGCTTCCCGCGGCCAGGGCACCGGCATCTCGGGCGCGCCGGCGGCCAGGCGGCTCAGCGTGGCGGCGCCGATCGGCAACCCGGTGTCGGCCGACGCGGCGGCCACCCGCAGCACCAAGCCCACGTCGGTGTCGGGTCGCGCGTCGCGGGCGAGCACGATCTCTCCGCCGTATTCGACGACGCCCTCGTCGAGGGGGCGGCGCTTGGGCCGGCGCACCAACGCCGAGACGCCGCGGCGCGGCAGGGCGTTCTCGGCGGTGCGCAGCCCCGTCTCGGCGTGGTAGGCGATGGTGCGCCCGGCGTCGGATAGCTTGCGGGCCAAGTCGAATCGGTCACCGATGTGTAGCGCGGCGCTGAGTTCGTCGCCGTATTGGGCCAGCAGCTGATCGCGTCCGCGTCCGGACACGCGGTGCAACTCGGTGCGCACGTCGAGCAGCGTCAGGTGGGCGTCGTCCAGCGAGCCGCCCGGCGACTCCGGGCGGGCCATGCCGTGGCGGTCGATGAGCTGGGCCACGCCGAGCGCGTCGAGCAACTGCACATCGCGCAGGGCGCCCCGGCCCGACTTCAGGTCCGGTTCGGCCCGCTGCGCGATCCGCCCGCAGCGCTCCCAGCGGGCCTGCGTCATCGCGACGAGCTCATCCATCCGGGAGCGAATTGCGCTGCGCCACTGGCGTCGCGCGCCCGCGATCAGTTCCTCGGACAGCCGCGCGTCGCCGGCGATGTGGCGTGCGTCCAGCATGCCCAGGGCCGCGATCATGTCGGCATTGGCCACACCCAGGGCGCCGGACACGGTCCGCACGCTGTGGTCGAGGCGAACGTTGGCGTCCCACAACGGATACCACAACCCGTCGGCGACCTTGCCCAGCACGTCGTCGGACTTGTTGTCGTGCAACAGCATCAGGTCCAGGTCGGAGTACGGCAGCAGCTCGTGGCGGCCCAACCCGCCGATGCCGACGATCGCGAAGCCGCTGTCGTCGTCGATCCCGATCTCGGCGGCCTTGGCCATCAACCATGATTCGTGCAGATCCAGCCAGGCGTGCCGCAGTTCGGCGGCGTGTAGCTTGCTGCCCTCGGACAGCAGTTGGCGCCGCGAGGCGGCCAAATCGACTGCCCCGCCGGCGCTTCCTGTCCCCGCTTGGTGCCCGGGCGGATCGGAGCCGTTCGGGGTCATGCCCTCGCGGCCCGCCCGGGGCGAATCAGCAATTGACGAAATGCGTCATAGCGCATCGGTTCCGCGCTCGCCGGTGCGCACGCGCACAATGGTTTCCACGGGACTGACCCACACTTTGCCGTCGCCGATCTTGCCGGTGCGCGCCGCCCGGACGATGCTGTCCACGACCTTGTCGACGATGGAGTCGTCGACGACGACCTCGATCCGCACCTTGGGCACGAAGTCGACGGAGTATTCGGCACCGCGGTAGACCTCGGTGTGCCCCTTCTGCCGCCCGTAGCCCTGGATTTCGCTGACCGTCATCCCCAGGACGCCCGCGTCCTCGAGACTGGTCTTCACGTCATCGAGCGTGAACGGCTTCACGATCGCGGTGATCAGCTTCATGACTGCTCTGCCTCCACTTTGTCGCCCACTCGGTCCTCCTTCACGCCGTTGCGGGTGTCCGCGACAGCGACCCGGGGCGGGAGCACCGAGCCGGTAGCCACCGCGAAATCGTAACCACTCTCGGCGTGCTCGGCCTCGTCGATACCCGTGGCTTCCGCTTCCGGGTTGAGGCGAAGCCCGATGGTGTACTTCAGGATCAAAGCCAGGATCAGCGTAACCACCCCGGAGTAGGCGAGGACGCTGAACGCGCCGATCGCCTGCCGCTCGAGCTGAGCCCAGCCGCCGCCGTAGAACAATCCCTTCGACACCCCGACCACGCCGTTGATCGCCGGGCTTTCCGGGGCGGCGAGCAGGCCCACCAGCAGCGTGCCGGCCAGGCCGCCGACCAGGTGCACCCCGACCACGTCGAGCGAGTCGTCGAAGCCGAGTTTGAATTTCAGGCCGACGGCCAGCGCGCACAGCACCCCGGCGACCAGGCCCACGACCAGCGCGCCCAGGACGTTGACCGACGAGCAGGACGGGGTGATGGCGACCAGGCCCGCGACGATGCCCGACGCCGCCCCCAGCGTCGTCGCCTTGCCGTCGCGGATGCGCTCGGTCAGCATCCAGCCCAGCATCGCGGTGGCCGTCGCGACCGTGGTGGTGACGAACGTCGTCCCGGCGACGCCGTTGGAGCTGGTGGCCGACCCGGCGTTGAACCCGTACCAGCCGAACCACAGCAACCCGGCGCCGAGCATCACGAACGGCAGGTTGTGCGGGCGGAACAACGTGGTGGGCCAGCCGCGCCGCTTCCCCAGCACGATGGCCAGCATCAGGCCCGCCACACCGGAGTTGATGTGGACGGCGGTCCCGCCGGCGAAGTCGATCGCGTGCAGCTTGTTGGCGATCCAGCCGCCGTGCTCGGAGGCGAAGCCGTCGAACGCGAAAACCCAGTGGGCGACCGGGAAGTAGACGAACGTGGCCCACAGGCCGGCGAACACCAGCCAGGCGCCGAACTTCAGGCGGTCGGACACCGCGCCGGAGATCAGCGCGACGGTGATGATCGCGAACATCAGCTGGAACGCCACGAACACCGTGGCGGGCAGGGTGCCGGCGAGCGGAATGTCCGTTGCCGCAGTGCCTTTGCTGGGGTCGGCGGCCACCGCGTTGACGCCGATGAGGCCCTTGAGGCCCCAATAGGACGTCGGCTTGCCCATGAAGTTGCCGACGTCGTCGCCGAAGGCGATCGAATAGCCGTAGAGCACCCACAGCACGGTGACCACGCCCATCGCGCTGATGCTCATCATGAGCATGTTCAGCACGCTTCGGGCGCGCACCATACCGCCGTAGAAGAACGCCAGACCCGGCGTCATCAACAGCACCAGCGCGGAACTGGCCAGCATCCAGGCGGTATCGCCGGTGTTGGGCTGGCCCAGCATCGGGTATGTCACTCGCAATCTCCTCCGGTCGGGCCGCAATGGGACGCCGGACATGCGTCCGATGACCTGCGAGAAGATTGCGCAATGGTTGTTTCGGCGATGGTGCCGTCGTGTTTCGGCGGGATTAACGTCCCGCGCGCCGCTGCGGTGGTGTCAGCCGAGCAGCGCGTCGACGAACGCGGCCGGTTCGAATGGCGCGAGGTCGTCGGGGCCCTCACCGAGCCCGACCAGCTTAACCGGCACGCCGAGCTCCTGCTGGACCCTAAAGACGATGCCGCCCTTGGCCGTTCCGTCCAGCTTGGTCAGGACGGCCCCGGTGATCTCGACGACCTCGGCGAACACCCGGGCCTGGGCCAGGCCGTTCTGCCCGATGGTGGCGTCGAGCACCAGCAGCACCTCGTCGACCGCGGCGCGCCGGGTCACCACGCGCTTGACCTTGTCGAGTTCGTCCATCAGCCCGACCTTGGTGTGCAACCGGCCCGCGGTGTCGATGAGCACGACGTCGACGCCGGCGGCGATGCCCTTGTCGACGGCGTCGAACGCCACCGACGCCGGGTCGGCGCCTTCGGCCCCGCGCACCACCTCGGCGCCCACCCGCGACGCCCAGGTCTGCAGCTGATCGGCGGCCGCGGCCCGGAAGGTGTCGGCGGCGCCCAGGACGACGCGCCGCCCGTCGGCGACCAGGACGCGGGCCAGCTTGCCGACCGTGGTGGTCTTCCCGGTGCCGTTCACGCCGACGACCAGCAGCACCGAGGGATGGTCGGCGTGCGGCAGCGCCCGGATCGACCGGTCCATGCCGGGCTGCAGCTCCTTGATCAGCACGTCGCGCAGCACGGCCTTCGCGTCGGCCTCGGTGCGCACGTCGCTGCCGGCCAGCCGGGCGCGCAGCTGGGCGATGACCGATTCGGCGACCACGGGGCCCAGGTCGGCGACGAGCAGCGTGTCCTCGACGTCCTGCCAGGCGTCTTCGTCGAGGTCGCCGCCGCCGATCAGGCCCAGCATGCTGCGGCCGAAGGCGCTTTGCGAACGGGCCAGCCGGCCGCGCAGCCGTTCCAGGCGGCCCTCGGGCGGCGCGATCTCCTCGATCTCGGGGGCGGCCGGCGTTTCGGGCGCCGGGGTCTCGGGCGCCGGGGTTTCGGGTTCGGGTGGCGCGGCGGGGATCGGTGGCGGCGCGACGGTCTCCGGTTCGGGGAGGTCGACGTCGGAGATGGTGCGCCGCGGCGCATCACGCGGGATGGTGGCGTCGTCGCCCACCCCGGGCAGCCCGGTGGTGTCGAGCCGCTCGGGCGGCACCACGGTCGGAGTCTGGCTGAAGGTGATCCCGGACGACGCGGTGTATCCGCCGGAGCGGTCGATCGCCCCGGGTTCGGCGCGCGTCGAGAAGCTGATCCGCCGCCGGCGATACCGCAGCAGGCCCAAGACCAGCGCGACCAGGACGACGAGAGCTATCAGGACCGCGAGCGCGATCCAAAGACCTTGGGACACGCTGACATTGTTTCAAGCGGTCCGGTGCCGGTCGGTCACCGGGGCGTGCCCCGGCCCGCCGATCAGGTCGTGACCAACTGCTCCACCTGCTGGCCGCGCATCCGCTGGGAGATCACCGCGGTGATGCCGTCGCCCTGCATGGTCACGCCGTAGAGCGCGTCGGCGACCTCCATGGTCGGCTTCTGGTGGGTGATGATGATGAGCTGCGAGCGCGCCCGCAGCAGCTCGAACAGCGAGATCAGGCGCCGCAGGTTGGTGTCGTCGAGGGCGGCCTCCACCTCGTCCATGATGTAGAACGGCGACGGGCGGGCCCGGAAGATCGCCACCAGCATCGCCACCGCGGTCAGCGCCTTCTCGCCACCGGACAGCAGGGAGAGCCGGGTGACCTTCTTGCCCGGCGGACGGGCCTCCACCTCGATGCCCGTGGTGAGCATGTCGCCCGGATCGGTCAGCCGCAGCCGGCCCTCGCCGCCGGGGAACAGCACGGTGAAGACCTCGGTGAATTCGCGCTCCACGTCGGCATAGGCCTCGCTGAACACCTGCAGGATGCGGGCGTCGACCTCGTCGACCACCCCGAGCAGGTCCTTGCGGGCGGCCTTGACGTCCTCGAGCTGGGTGGACAGGAAGTTGTAGCGCTCCTCGAGCGCGGCGAACTCCTCCAGCGCCAGCGGGTTGACCCTGCCGAGTTCGGCCAGTTCGCGCTCGGCCCGCTTGGCCCGGCGCTCCTGGGTGGCGCGGTCGTAGGGAATGGGGGCCGGCGCGAAGACCTGCTCGCCGCGCTCCTTGGCCTGCTCGTATTCGGCCATTTCCAGGTCGGTCGGCGGCAGCTCGTTCTGCGGGCCGTACTCGGCGATCAAATCCTCGGGCGCCATGCCGAACTGCTCGAGCACCATCTGCTCGAGCTGCTCGATCCGCAGCGCAGCCTGGGCGTTGGCCACCTCGTCGCGGTGCAGCGAGTCGGTCAGGGCGGCCACCCGGGCGCCCAGCGCGTTCACCTCGTCGCGCACCGCCGCCATCGCCGTCGCGCGCTGCTGGCGTTCGGCGGCCAGGGCGTCGCGGATCTTGGACGCCGAGTCGACGACCCCGTTCAACCGCTGCGCCAGCAGCCGGCCGGAGTCGGCCACCGCCGCGGCCACCGCGGCCGCCCGCAGCCGCGCCTCACGTGCTTGCTGGGCCCGCACCCGGGCTTCGCGTTCGGCGGCGGCCGCGCGGCGCAACGAATCCGCCCGCCCGCGCACCGCGTTCGCGCGCTCCTCGGCGGTGCGCACCGCGAGCCGGGCCTCCACTTCGACGCTGCGCGCGTTCTCGGTGGCGGCGGCGATCTGCTGGCGGTCCACCGGTTCCTCCGCCGGCGCCTGCTGGGTCTCCTGGGCGTTGCGCAGCCGGGTTTCCAGTTCGGTGACTTCGGCGACGGTCTGGGTCCGGCCCGCTTCGAGCTCCTCGCGTTGCCGCAGCAGCCTGCTCCACTCGTCCTCGGACGTGCGGGCTTCCTGGCCGAGCCGGCCGAGCTGTTCGTACATTCCCGAGATGGCGCTGTCGGATTCGTTGAGGGCGGCCAGCGCCTGCTCGGCGGAGTCCTGGCGGGCGGCCTGCTCGGTCAGCGCGCCGGACAGCGCCGCGCTCAGCTGGGCCACCTGGGCCTCCGCGGCGGTCAGCTCGTCGCCGGCCTTGTCGATCTCGGAGGTCACCTCGAGCGTGGACAGCTTGCGATCGGAGCCCCCACTCACCCAGCCGGCGCCCACCAGGTCGCCGTCGAGGGTGACCGCGCGCAACCGGGGATGCTCGGCCACCAGGGCCAGCGCCCGGTCCAGGTCGTCGACCACCGCGACGCCCGAGAGCATCGCCGTGATCGCGCCGCGCAGCCGCTCGGGAGCGTCGATCAGGTCGAGCGCCCACAGCGCGCCCGCCGGGGCGGCCTGCGGGGCGGGGTGATCGGCGGGCCAGTCTCCGAGCACCAGCGCGGCCCGGCCGCCGTCGGCCTGTTTGAGCGCGGCGACCGCGGACCGGGCCGCGCCGAAGCTCTCGGCGGCCAGCGCGTCGGCCGCCGATCCCAGCACCGCGGCCAGCGCCGCCTCGTAGCCGGAGCGGACCTTGACCAGCTTGGCCATCGGACCCAAAAGACCTGTGCCGGAATGGTTTTGGGTAAGCCAGGCGGCGCCGTCCTTGCGTTCGAGGCCGACGGCGAGCGCGTCGATGCGGGCGCGCAGCGAGGCCACCTGGCGTTCGGCGTCCCGCTCGGCGGACTGCAGTTCGGCGACCCGCGCGTCGGCCAACCGCAGCGCGGCCACGGTGCGCTCGTGGTGCTCGTCGAGTCCCATCTCGCCCTGGTCGAGTTCCCCGACGCGACCCTGCACGGTTTCGAATTCGGCCTTGGCCTGCTGGGCGCGGGCGGCGGCGGCTTCGATGCGTTCGGACAGCCGCGCGACGCTGTCGTCGATCGACTCGACACGCGCCCGCATCGTCTCCACCTGACCGGCCAGCCGCGCCAGCCCTTCGCGCCGATCCGCCTCGGCGCGCACCGCCGCCATGTGCGCCCGGTCGGCCTCGGCGGCCTCGCGCTCGCGCTCGGCCAACTCGGCGCGCGCGCCGTCGAGCCGGGTGCGCGCCGCGGCCAACTCCGCCAGCAGCCGCTGCTCGGCGATCGCGACCTGCTCGGCCTCGGCTTCCAAAGCGTCGGGGTCGGTGTCGCCCGCCGCCACCGGCTCCACGTCGAGGTGCTGGGCCCGCTCGCTGGCGATGCGCACCGTGGCGGCCACCCGTTCGGCCAGCGCGGACAGCGCGAACCAGGTGTGCTGCACCGATTCGGCGCGTCCGGAGAGCTCGCCGACGGCGGTCTCGTGCGCGGTGAGTTCCTCGGACGCGACGGCCAGCCGCGCGGAGGCCTCGTCGTGTTCGCGCCGCATGGCGGCCTCGGCCTCGAAGATGGCCTCGCGCTCGCCCTTGCGGTTGACCAGGTCGTCGGCGGCCAGCCGCAGCCGCGCGTCACGCAGGTCGGCCTGGATCGTCTGGGCGCGGCGGGCCACCTCGGCCTGGCGGCCCAACGGTTTGAGCTGGCGGCGCAGCTCGGTGGTCAGGTCGGTGAGCCGGGCCAGGTTCGCCGACATCGCGTCGAGCTTGCGGAGGGCCTTCTCCTTGCGCTTGCGGTGCTTGAGCACGCCCGCGGCTTCCTCGATGAACGCGCGACGGTCCTCGGGCCGCGACTGCAGGATCTCGTCGAGCTTGCCCTGCCCGACGATGACGTGCATCTCCCGGCCGATCCCGGAGTCGCTCAGTAGTTCCTGAACGTCCATCAAACGGCAACTGCTGCCGTTGATTTCGTATTCGCTGGCGCCGTCGCGGAACATCCGCCGGGTGATCGAGACCTCGGAGTACTCGATGGGCAGCGCGTTGTCGGAGTTGTCGATGGTGACGGTGACCTCGGCGCGGCCCAGCGGGGCGCGCGACGAGGTCCCGGCGAAGATGACGTCCTCCATCTTCCCGCCGCGCAGCGTCTTGGCGCCCTGCTCGCCCATGACCCAGGCCAGCGCGTCGACGACGTTGGACTTGCCCGAACCGTTGGGCCCGACCACCGCGGTGATGCCCGGCTCGAAACGCAGAGTCGTCGGCGAGGCAAAGGACTTGAAGCCCTTCAGCGTCAGACTCTTGAGGTACACGGCGAGCCAGACTACCGCTCAAACCATCCCGGACAGGCTCACCGAGGGGTGTCGGCCGGGCCGAAATCTGCCGGCGGCGTCGCGGCGCGACGCACTGGTCACAGTGGTCACATCAGCCACGAGAAGCAGGCGCCGTCACCGCTCGACGAACCCCTCGAAACGCTCCTGGGGCTGCGACCAGTCGGCGACGACCTTGTCGACGCGTCCGGGCTGGGCGGGCCAGGACGCGCCGCCCCGCAGCAGCTCCAGCAGCTTCTCGCCGGCCTCCCGCGGCCCCTGGGCGACCACCAGCACGCGGCCGTCGGCCTGGTTGGCGGCGTAGCCGGTGAGGCCCAGCTCCAGCGCCCGGCACCGCGTCCACCACCGGAAACCCACCCCCTGGACGTTCCCGTGCACCCAGGCGGTGAGCCGGGCGTCAGGATCCGACATCGCTCACCTCGAAGTTGACGGCGGTGCCGGACTGCAGGGTGCGCCCGACCGTGCAGACCTGGTCGATGGCCCGGTTGACCACGACGCGCAGGCGCTCCTTCTCGTCCTCGGCCAACCCCGACAGATCCAGCTCCAGCGTCTCCTCGAGCAGCGGATACCGTTCCTGCTCGCGGTCGGCCGCGCCGGAGACCCTGATGACCGCCTTGTAGTCGTCGCCCAGCCGGCGGGCCAGCGGCATATCGCTGGACATCCCGCTGCAGGCCGCGAGCGCGATCTTGAGCAGCTCGCCGGGAGTGAACACGCCGTCGACGTCCTCGGAGCCGACGAGCACCTGCGCTCCCCGCGAGCTGTATCCCGTGTAGCGGCGAGTTCCGGTGCGTTCCACCCATAGTTCGGCCATGGCTCATTTCTACCGGCCGGCCGCGCCGTGACGCGCGGGCATACTGTTTGGCATGGCCACCGTCGTCGCGTTCCACGCGCACCCCGACGACGAGGTGGTCCTCACCGGCGGCACGCTTGCGCGCGCGTCCGCGGCCGGGCATCGCGTCGTCGTGGTCACGGCGACCGACGGGCGGGTGCACAACGAGGACGGCAACAGGCTGGGCGAATTGCGGTCGAGCGCAAGCATTCTCGGGGCCCAGCGGGTGGAGTGCCTCGGCTACGCCGACAGCGGCTACGGCCCGCTGTTCTACCCCGATCCGCCCGGGCGCACCCGATTCGGGCGGGCGGACCTCGACGAGGCGGCGGGGCGGCTGGCCGCCATCCTTCGCGATGAGCGCGCCGATCTGCTGCTTAGCTACCAGCCCAACGGCGGCTACGGCCACCGCGATCATGTGCAGGTCCACCACGTCGGCAAGCGCGCCGCCGAGCTCGCCGCGATTCCCCGGGTGCTCGAGGTGACGATGCCACGCGAAATGCTGCTTCGCGTCAGCGATCTCGCGCACCTGCTGCGGCTTCCCGGACCGTACGAACGTGACATCGTCCGGGGCGCGTATGCCCCGCGCGCGACCATCACCCACCGGGTCAACGTGTTCCGCTTCGCCCGCCAGAAGCGGGACGCTTTTGCCGCGCACCGTTCCCAGATCGGCAGTTCGGGCCTGGGCGCGCGCCTGTTCGGGCTCCTGATGCGGTTGCCGCCCCAGGTGTTCGGCGCGCTGTTCAGCCACGAGTGGTTTGTGGATCCGGCACTGCCCACGGGGACGCTGCGCCGTGACATCTTCGAGTGATGCACCTTTTGCGTCGTCGAGTGTGAACGCGGGGCGTCCGGTGTGAAAGCCGGTCACCCACCCTCGGCGTGTCGCAACCGTGTGGTCACCGTCAAAGCCAAGTCTTCACACTCAAACACGCGGGCGCGGTTGGCATTTCGGGCAATAGAACGACGAGCGGTTCATGAACTTCTCCCTGCGCATCACCGCGCCGCAGCGGCGGCAGCCCTGGCCTTCGCGGCCGTAGGCGTCCAGTGAGCGGTCGAAGTATCCGGATTCGCCGTTGACGTTGACGTACAGCGAATCGAACGAGGTCCCGCCCTTGGCCAGCGCGTCACGCATCACGTCGGCGGCCGCGTCGAGCACGGCGGTCAACTGCTTGCGGGTCAGCGCGTCGGCGATCCGCGCCCCGTGCACCTTGGCCCGCCACAGCGCCTCGTCGGCGTAGATGTTGCCGATGCCCGACACCACCTGCTGGTCGAGCAGTTGGCGCTTGATTTCGGAGTGCTTGCGCCGCAAGACCTTTACGACGGCGTCGGCGTCGAACCGGGGGTCCAGAGGGTCGCGCGCCAGGTGCGCGACGGGTTCGGGCACCACGCTGCCGTCCACCTCGACCAGGTCGGCAAGCATCCACCCGCCGAAGGTGCGCTGATCGGCGAAGCTCAGCACGGTCCCGTCGTCGAGCAGGGCGGAGATCCGGACGTGGTCAGCGCGCGGCACCGCGCCGAGCAGCATCTGCCCGCTCATGCCGAGGTGCACGACGAGCGCCGCGTCGCTGTCGAGCAGCAGCCACAGGTACTTACCGCGCCGGTCGGTGCCGGTGATCCGGTCGTTGAGGAGCCGGGCGGTCAGGTCCGCGGCCCCCGCCTCGTGGCGTCGGACCGCGCGCGGGTGGTGCACCCGGACGGCCGTGATCGTCTTTCCCACCACATGGGCGTGCAGGCCGCGGCGCACCACCTCGACTTCGGGCAGTTCGGGCATCGATTCAGCTGCCGGGAACGGTGTCCAGCGCTTCCAGCGCTTTCCAGGTCGCCGCCGCGGCCTTCTGTTCGGCTTCCTTCTTGGAGCGGCCCACGCCCGAGCCGTATTCGGTGTCGGCCACCACGACCACGGCGGTGAATTCCTTGTCGTGGTCGGGGCCGGTCGAGGTGACGACGTAGGACGGCGCGCCCATGCTGCGGGCCGCGGTCAGCTCCTGCAGGCTGGTCTTCCAGTCCAGCCCGGCCCCCAGCGTCGGCGCGGCGTCCAGCAGCGGGCCGAACAACCGCAGGATCACCTCGCGCGCAACGTCGATCCCTTGCTCGAGGTAGATCGCACCCAGCAGCGATTCCATGCCGTCGGCCAGGATGCTCGACTTGTCCGCCCCGCCCGTGTTCGCCTCCCCGCGCCCCAGCAGCAGGTGCACCCCGAGGCCCCCCTCGCACAGCTTTCGCCCGACGTCGGCCAGCGCCTGGGTGTTGACGACGCTGGCCCGCAGCTTGGCCAGGTCCCCCTCGCTGCGATCGGGATGGCGGTGGTAGAGCTCGTCGGTGATGGTCAGGCCCAGCACGGCGTCGCCGAGAAACTCCAGCCGCTCGTTGGTCGGCAGCCCGCCGTGTTCGTAGGCGTAGCTGCGGTGCGTCAGCGCCAAGGACAGCAGTTCGTCGGGCAGCTCAACCCCGAGGGCGTCGAGCAGAGCCTGCCGTGAGCTCACCGCTCACCCCGCGATTCGTCCGCCTCGGGGTCGAACATGCCCGCCAGCTTGACCCAGCGCGGGTCGATGCGGTCGTGCTGATGGCCCGGCTCGGCGGCCAGCGGCACCCCGCATTCGGGGCACAGCCCCGGGCAATCCGGCGTGCACACCGGCGAGAACGGGAGTTCGAGCCCCACCGCGTCGACGATGGACTGCTCGAGGTCGATGGTGTCGTCGACGATGTGGCCGACCTCGTCCTCCTCGGTGGTCGCCTCCGTGGTGCTGTCCGGGTAGGCGAACAGTTCGGTCAACCGCACCTGCACGGTCCCGTCGAGCGGGGTCAGGCACCGCGCGCATTCGCCGGCGGTGGGCGCGGTCACCGTCCCGGTCACCAGGACGCCCTCGGACACCGACTGGACCTGCAGGTCCAGTTCCAGGGGCGCGCCGGCCTCGATCGCGATCATGTCCAGCCCGATGCGCGCCGGGGTGGGCACGGTGTTGCGCACGGTCACCATCGCGCCGGGCCGCCGCCCGAGCCGGGTGATGTCGAACGTCATCGGCCCAGATAGCCGAGGCGCACCGCCGCGCGTCGATGAGGTGGTGTGCTGGCGCGTCATATCGGAAATCCTACGGCGCCCGCCGCACAATTCCAGGGCTCGCCCGCCCGCTGGGCGGGCGGCGAAACGCTAGCGCACGGCGTAGTCGTGCGTCCCGGCCGCCGTCCGCAGTTGGTGGCGGCCGCGGCCCACCGACCGCAGGGTGCCGTTGAGAAATTCCTCGAACTCGGCGAGCTTGTTGTCGACGTAGATGTCGCATTCGCCCCGCAGCCGGTCGGCCTCGGCGTGCGCCGAGTCGATGAGCCGGGTGGCCTCGGCGTTGGCCGCCTCGACCACGCTGTTCTGCGAGACCAGGCGCTGCTGTTCCTTGATGCCCTCTTGCACGGCCTTCTCGTAGGAGATGTTGCCGTTTTCGAGCAGCCGGTCGGCCTCGGCCTGGGCGCGCCCGACGCTGGCCTCGTAGTCGCGTTTGGCCGCGGTGGCGATGCGCATCGACTCCTCGCGGGCCTCGCCGACCATGCGCTCGCTGTGCTGGCGGGCTTCGCTCACCATCCGGTCGGCCTGCGCCTTCGCGTCCGATAGCAGCCGGTCGGCCTCCGCGCGGGCGTGGTTGAGCATGGACTCCGACTCGGTGGTCGCCGATTCGACCATGGACTCGGAGTGCGTCTTGGCGTCCTGCAGCATGGAATCGCGCGCGTCCAGCACGTCCTGGGCGTCGTCCAGCTCGCCCGGAATCGCGTCCTTGATGTCATCGATCAGCTCCAGCACGTCGCCGCGGGGCACCACGCAGCCGGCCGTCATCGGGACGCCGCGGGCTTCTTCGACGATGGCGCTCAATTCATCCAGCGCTTCAAACACTCGATACACGGCCGTACCCTCCTGGCGTCTGCAAAACTGTTGTTACCAGTGTGCCTGGTGTTGTCTCTGTGACAGCGGTGGCGACACCGGTGTGTCGGGTATTTGCCCGTTCCCGGTGTCCTAAACGCCCCGGCGAGCCGGTGCCGGCGTGGGCGTGGTCAGTGAGTTTCATGCGAAAGCGCCCGTTCACGCTGTTTTCGCGGCGGCGACGGCCGCGCGCGGTGGTTCGTCCATATTCGTCGCCGGGCCGCGCCGCTGCGGCCTTTGCCCCGGTGTGGGTTTTGCGTCGACGCGCCCGGACCCGGC
The DNA here is from genome assembly GCF_000276825.1 of Mycobacterium paraintracellulare. Classification (NCBI taxonomy): domain Bacteria; kingdom Bacillati; phylum Actinomycetota; class Actinomycetes; order Mycobacteriales; family Mycobacteriaceae; genus Mycobacterium; species Mycobacterium paraintracellulare. The sequence goes on from NC_016948.1 coordinate 3,979,566, forward strand.
TATTTGCCAGCGATTCTAGGGTCCGAGGAACCGCCGGACGATCGGGCCCTGTGCCCTTATACCCCCAAGGGGTATAGTCCGATCCGTCGGAACAGACTCACCTCGCGCCGGCGGCTCACCGCAGGAGGTTTCAGTGATGACGGTGCTATCGGCGATCGGGCACGCCCTGACGCTCGCGGGTTCGATGACATGGGAAATCCTGTGGGCGCTGATCGTCGGCTTCACCCTCTCGGCGGTGGTGCAGGCGGTGGTGCGGCGCTCGACGATCGTGGCGCTGATGGGCGATGACCGCCCCCGCACCCTGGCGGTGTCCGCCGGGCTGGGGGCGGCGTCGTCGTCGTGCTCGTACGCCGCGGTGGCCCTGGCGCGATCGCTGTTCCGCAAGGGCGCCGACTTCACCGCCGCGATGGCGTTCGAGATCGGTTCGACCAACCTCGTGGCGGAGTTGGGCATCATCCTGGCGCTGCTGATGGGCTGGCAGTTCACCGCCGCCGAATTCGTCGGCGGCCCGTTGATGATCGTGGTGCTCGCCGCCTTGTTCCGGCTGTTCGTGCGCTCGCGACTCGTCGACGCCGCCCGCGAGCAGGCCGAAAAGGGAATCGCCGGATCGATGGAAGGCCATGCCGCCATGGACATGTCGGTCAAAGGAGAAGGCTCGTTCTGGCGGCGGCTGTTCTCCCCGGCCGGCTTCACCTCGGTCTCGCACGTGTTCGTGATGGAGTGGCTGGCGATCCTGCGCGACCTTATCCTGGGCCTGTTGATCGCGGGGGCCGTCGCGGCGTGGGTTCCCGAGAAGTTCTGGCAGAGCTTCTTTTTGGTGGATCACCCGGTCTGGTCGGCGCTGTGGGGTCCGCTCGTGGGCCCCGTCGTGGCGATCGTGTCCTTCGTGTGCTCGATCGGCAACGTCCCGCTGGCCGCGGTGTTGTGGAACGGGGGGATCAGCTTCGGGGGCGTCATCGCGTTCATCTACGCCGACCTGTTGATCCTCCCGATCCTGAACATCTACCGCAAGTACTACGGCACCAAGATGATGCTGACCCTGCTGGGCACCTTCTACGCCGCGATGGTGGTCGCCGGATACCTGGTCGAATTGATCTTCGGCACAACGCATCTCATCCCGGCGCAACGCAACGCGACCGTGCTGGAGGCCTCTATCTCGTGGAACTACACGACCTTGCTCAACATCGCCTTCGGCGTGCTCGCGATCGTCCTCGTCGCCCGGTTCATCACCTCAGGGGGCCTGCCGATGCTGCGCATGATGGGCGGCTCCCCCGACGCCGACCGCTCCGGCCACGCGCATTGATCCGCGTCACGGTTGCGGCAACTGCACATCGAGCACCGTGCACCGGCCCTCGTCCGCCTCGGCGAGCGCCCACCCGATGGCCTCGCGCATCTCCGCCGGCGTGGTCACGCTGCGTCCGCTTCCCCCGCACGCGCGCGCCAGGGCGGCGTAGTCGGTGTCCGGCGTGAGCCGGGTCTCGGGAAAGTCGTTCTCCCGCATCGATATTCCCGGCCGATAGAGCTCCATCACCGGCAGCTTCGAGGCCAGGTACGAGTGGTTGTTCAAGACCACCGTCACGAACGGCGCGTCATGGCGATGCGCCGACCACAACGCGGCCGTGGGCACACCGAAGTTGAACGAACCGTCACCGCAGATCGCGACGACGGGCGCCTGCGGCCTGGCCAGTTTGACCCCGAAGGCCCCGCCGAGCGCCCAGCCCAACGCCGGTGCGCCCGTGTCGAAGAACTGCCCCGGCGGCCGCTGGACCTGCCGGGCCACGGCGGGCCGGTTGGTCACCGCCTCCTGGACCACCACGGCGTCGTGCGGCAGCGCGGCGCCCAGCGCGGCCAGCATCGCGTCGGGCGCATCGGCCGGCCGGTCGGACGCGGCACGGCGCGCCGCCTCCCGGCGGCGTTGCGCGACATCGGATTCGGCCGCCCGCCGCCGCGCGCTCCACTTCTCGCGCAGCTCGTCGGTGGCCAGCCGCAGCAGGGTCTGCTCGAGCAGCACCAGCGTCACCCGCGTGTCGGCGGTCAGCGCGATCTCGACCGGATAGGACCACAGCGGCATGCCGGCCTTGACGGGGTCCGCGTCGATCTGCACCACGTGGGCATCCGCGGGCGGGGCCAGCTGTGCGGGCACCCAGGGCACTTCGGAGTCCAGCAGCAGCACGGTGTCGGCGGTTTCCAGCGGGCCCGCGTCGCCCACCACGTGCAGGGGGTGCCCGAACGGCAGGTTGGCGCGGTCGCCCTGGTCGATCACCGGCGCACCGAGCAGCTCGGCGATGCGGGCCAACACGACCGCGGCCCCGGGTTCCGCCGCGGTCCGGCACGCGACGATGACGACCCGCTGCCCGGCGACCAGGATCCCGGCCAGCCGGCCCAGGGCCCCGGGGTCCGGGCCGGGCGGTATGGCCGGCGGCAGCCGGCGCGGCAACACACGGCTGCCGGGCTCCATCAGGGCTTCTCGCGGCAGCATGACGTAGGCGGGTCCGGACGGGCTGGACTGGGCGACCTGGAATGCCCGCCGGACGATGGGGGCCAACTCTCGCCCGCGGGGAACCTCCATGTGCCATTTGGCGTAGTTGCGCACGACGGCCGGCTGGTCGAGTTGCTCCTGCTGCCAATGGATGTAGGCGTCGCGGTGGCCGCGGACCTCCGGCGCCGAACTGTAGGGGGTGCGCCCGGCGAACATCACCACCGGCGTCCCGTTGCGCTGGGCGTTGTGCAGCTGGCAGCCCAGGTTCAGCGTCCCGGCATCGACGTGCACCATGACCGCCTGCGGACGGCCGCTGGCCATGTGGTGTCCGATAGCCGCCGCCAACGCGACGCTCTCGTGGACACACAGCACCGCCCGCGGGCTCGGCGTGCCGGCCGCGCGCGCCGCCGCCAGCGCTTCCTGGATCGGGGCGGAGTCGGTTCCGGGGTTGATGAAGAAGTGCGCGACTCCCTCGTCGGCCAGCAGGGCGATCAGGTTGGTCGCGGCCTCGGGAACGTCGAAAAGATTGTCTACCGTCATGGCTGCCGTTCTCCTTTGACGTCGGCGACCGCGCGAACCCCCCTCTTCTTCGGATCAGATCTTCAAGATACGTTCCGCCGTGGCGTAATTGACCCGTTCCGCTCGCTGGGCGTGGCGTTGCGCGCTCGGAGCCATCGGGTACCCGCGCAGCGCCCGGCTACTCCACACCGTTGCCGTCTCGTCAACGACGTTGCCGCCCAACGCCTTCGGCGGCAGACGGTGTCGCTCAGGACCGACCGGCACGCTTTTCGCGCAAGCGACGGTTGACCGCTTCGGGCAGCAGCTCCGACACGTCGCCACCGAGCATGGCGACCTCCTTGGCCAACGACGACGACACGAACGAATACCGGGGCGCGGTCGCGACGAAAAAGGTGTCGACACCGGCGACGTGCTTGTTCATCTGCGCCATCTGCAGCTCGTATTCGAAGTCGGTGCCGGTGCGCAGCCCCTTCACGATGGCGGTCATCCCCCGCGACCGCACGAAATCGACCACCAGGCCCTGCCCGGCCTCCACCCGCAGATTGGGCAGGTGCGTCGTCGATTCGTTGATCATCGCGATCCGCTCGTCGAGGTCGAACATGCCCTTCTTGGCGGGGTTGGTCAGGATCGCCACCACCACCTCGTCGAACTGAGCCGACGCGCGCTCGAAGACGTCGATGTGGCCCAACGTCACCGGGTCAAACGAGCCCGGGCATACCGCGCCGCTCATAGCCCGCGCCGACGACGATGCAGAGCGAAGCGATGCGGAGGAGCGGCGCCCACGTGGTGCGCCGGCGACGATGCAGAGCAAGCAATGAGGAGCGGCGCCATGGCGCGCGCCGAGACGATGCAGAGCGAAGCGATGCGGAGGAGCGGCGCCATGGCAAATGACGGTACACGCCCGCTCATACCCGCTCGGCGAGCTCCAAACGGGTGTCGCCGTAAACGCGTTGCGGCCACACCGACCAGCCGGCCGGCCAGCGCAGCGGCGCGCCGCCGGCCGCGCGCTCGACGACCGCGACGGCGCCCTCGCGCACCCACCCGTGCGCGATCAGCGCCGCCAGCACGGCCTCGACCTCGGCGGCGGCGACGTCGTACGGCGGGTCGGCCAGGACGAGGTCGACGGGAGAGGCGGTCCCGGCCGACAGCACGGCCGCCACCGCGCCCCGGCGCAGCGTCGCGCCCGGCAGCCCCAGGGTGTCGATGTTGCGCGCGATGACCGACGCGGTGCGCGGGTCGGACTCCACGAAGAGCGCGCTGGCGGCGCCGCGGGAGAGCGCCTCCAATCCCAGGGCGCCCGAGCCGGCGTAGAGGTCCAAAACCGCCAGGCCGCGCAGCTCGCGGCGCGCGGTCAGGATGTTGAACAGCGACTCGCGGACCCGGTCGGTAGTGGGCCGCGTGCCCCGCGGCGGGACCGCGATGCGCCGGCCCCCGGCCACGCCGCCGATGATCCGGGTCACGTCCAGATTCCTACAGCAGCGTCGACCAATAGTCCCAGAACCGCGCCATGCACAGCAGAAACACCGCGGTGAACCACAGCGCGGCGATCGACCATCGCCATTGGTACACCACCCACGCCGGGCCGGCTTGGCGGGCCTGCAGCGCAGGGCGATACGCGATCGAGGCGACCACCACCAGCAGCGACATGGTGACCGCCCACACCACCATGCAGTACGGGCACAACGCGCCGATGCGATACAGGCTCTGGAAGATCAGCCAGTGCACGAACATCGCACCGGCCAGCACCCCGGCCGTCAGTCCCAGCCAATACCATTGGGGCAGAACAACTTTCGTCAACGCCAGCAGTCCGGTGACGATCACCACGGTGAAGGCCACCAGGCCGAGCAACGGATTGGGGAACCCCAGCAGCGACGCCTGCGGCGTCATCATCACCGAGCCGCACGACAGGATCGGGTTGATGTTGCAGGACGGCACGTACGACGGGTCGAGCAGGATGTCGATCTTCTCGACCGTCAGCGTCATCGACGCCACCAGGCCGATCGCCCCGGCGATCAGCAGCCACCACGCGCTGGGCGCCGGCACCGGGGCCGGGGTGGGATCGGCGCTGGGATCGGCCGATTCGGTCGACACCGCGCCGGTCACATGGCGGCCGGCGCGACCGCGCCGTCGATGCCCGGGATGTTGCCCACGATCTCTTTGATCTTGCTGACCAGCGCGTCGGGCGTCGACGGGTCGTAGTCCTCGCCGTTGATCTTGATCGTCGGCGTGGCCTTGATCTGTGCGGCCGCGGCCTCGCCGGTGACCTTGTCGAGGTATTTGCCGCTGTTGATGCAGTCGGGCACCTTGCCCGCGGCGCCGGCCTCACGGGCGAGTTCGATCAACCGCGCGTTGTCCGGGAAGCTCTTGCCGGTTTCGCTGGGCTGAATGTCGGTGGTGAACAGCGCGGTATGGAAACGGCGGAAGGCGTCGAGGGATTCGTCGGCGACGCAGCGGGCCGCGTTGGCCGCGCGCGACGAATAGTTGTGGTTCCGCGAGCTGTCCAGGATCGACACCATGGAGTAATCGGCCGCGATGGCCCCGACGTCGATGAGCCGCGACACCGTCGGCCCGAAGGTGCGTTCGAAGTTGCCGCAGGCCGGGCACAGGAAGTCCTCGTAGAACGTCACCACGGCCTTGGGGTTGTTGGTGCCGGGCTGGGTGACCAGCTTGCTCGACGTCACCCGCACCGTGTCGCCCGCGCCGGTGGCGGCGGGCTTCTTGTGGTTCGACGTCACGATGTAGAAGACGAGGACGACCGCGAAGATCACGACGAACGCGGTACCGCCGATCTGGACGAGCCGGCCGGACCTACCGCCGGAGGCCGACTTCATGTCGAATCGTGGGGGGCGTTTGGGTTTGTCGGCCACAGGTTCCCTGATCTTTCGGTAGGCGAGTTGTCGGTCTGCCGACAAAGCGATCGGACAAGGCGCCTCTAGATTACCGGCGCGGGCCGCCGGGCGACTCAGACCCGGCTGAGGTGTGCGCGCAGGGCCGAGATCAGCTCGCTGGTCGCGACCATGCTGTCGCCGCCCAGCTGGAACATGTTGGCGAAGCCGTGGGTCAGCGAGCCCAGGTAACGCAGGTCGACCGCCGTCCCGGCGGCCCGCAGCGCCTCGGCGTAGGCCTCGCCCTCGTCGCGCAGCGGGTCGAAGCCCGCAACCGCGATCAGCGCCGGCGCCAGTCCGGCCAGCGATTCGGCCAGGGCCGGCGAGACGCGCGGGTCCGTGCGGTCCAGCTCCGAACGGCGCAGGTATTGGGACTCGAACCAGTCGATGTCGCGTTTGGTCAGCAGGAAGCCGCGCGAGAAAAGGCTCAGAGACCGGGTCTTCGCGGTGAAGTCGGTCCGCGGATAGATCAGCCACTGCAACACCGGCGCGGGGCCGCCCTCGTCGCGCGCCAGTTGGCTGACGACGGCGGCGAGGTTGCCCCCGGCGCTGTCGCCGCCGACCGCGATACGGCCGGGGGCGGCGCCCAGCTCGCCGGCGTGCTCGTATGCCCACGTGAACGCGGCGTACGCGTCCTCGATCGCGGCCGGCGCCGGGTGCTCGGGGGCCAGCCGGTAGTCGATCGACAACACGTGGACGCCCGCGTCACGGCAGGTCAGCCGGCACAGCGCGTCGTGGGTGTCCAGGTCACCGATCGACCAGCCGCCGCCGTGGTAGAAGACCAGCAACGGGGCCGCCGCGCCGTCGGCCGGACGATAGTGCCGGGCGCCGATGTCCCCGGCCGGGCCGGGCAGCGACAACTCGGTGACCTCGACGTGGATCTGCGGACCGGGGAAGCCCACGGTCGAGTCGTGCATCTGCGCCCGGGACGCCGCCGGGTCGTCGCCGACGACCAGCCCGTCGATGCCGACGGCGCGCAGGCCCGACAACATCAGCTGCAAGGTGGGATCGAGGGTGTTGCCGTCGATGATGACCGATCGGCCGCGAACCAGCCCTCGTCGCACCGCGGTCGGGATCCACGGGATGACCTTGACCCCGGCGCTGGTGACGGCGCCCTGGATGCGACTGGCCAGGGGCACCGACGCGCGCTGCGCTGCGGTGTGCACGTCTGGCGCGGCAGACAGAGGCTTGGTCATGGGCAACCCCCTTTTTCAAACAACGTGGCACCGCTTGACGACGAAAGTGATTTCACCCCTGAGCGGCCGCCGATTCCGGTGTGCCGCGCGACCAACTGTACGTGGTGGCGCACCGGGTACCGGAGGCCGCGGATGGACACCTGCCCAGGTGTTGATTAGGTTGCATTTGCTCCCTCGGTAATATCGTGATCCCCAAGCCGATGAAGCCCTCACGGATTGCGAGCAACTTCGACGTGTTCGATTTCGAACGCAGCGCCTCGAACTCGGCGCCGAACGCCGTTGATCTTCTCGCGCGATGGCGGAACCCGGCTCGGTGCACAATCTCGGACCATTAATTTCACAGGCAGGTGAATGAATTGACTGGCGAGTCGGGCTCCGCCGCACCCTCAATTGCTCTCAACGACGAAAACACGATGCCGGCCCTGGGCCTGGGCGTCGCGGAATTGTCGGACGACGAGACCGAACGCGCGGTATCGGCGGCGCTGGAAATCGGTTGCCGGCTCATCGACACCGCCGCGGCCTACGGCAACGAGGCCGCCGTCGGGCGCGCCATCGCCGCCTCCGGGATTCCGCGCGCCGAGCTGTTCGTGACCACCAAGCTGGCCACCTCCGATCAGGGTTTCAAGGGGGCGATGGACGCCTGCACCGCCAGCCTGGAACGGCTGGGCCTGGATTACGTCGACCTGTACCTGATTCACTGGCCGGCCCCGTCGCTGGGCAACTACGTGAACTCCTTCGGCGGAATGATCCAGTCCCGCGGGGACGGGCAGGCCCGCTCGATCGGCGTCTCCAACTTCACCGAGGAACACCTGACGACCGTCATTGACCTCACGTTCGTCACTCCCGCGGTCAACCAGATCGAGCTGCACCCGCTGCTCAACCAGGAGGCGTTGCGCAAGACCAACGCCGAGCACAACGTCGTCACCCAGTCCTACACGCCGCTGGCGCTGGGCAAGCTGATCGACAACCCGACCGTGAGCTCGATCGCCGGCGAATACGGCAAGACCGCCTCGCAGGTGCTGCTGCGGTGGAACCTGCAGCTGGGCAACGCGGTCGTCTTCCGCTCGGCCAAGGAAGAGCACATCGCGACCAACATGGACGTGTTCGATTTCGAGTTGGCCGCCGAGCACATGGATGCGATCAACGGGCTCAACGACGGCACCCGGCTGCGCCCGGACCCCGACACCTACGAGGGTTCATAACCGACGGCTACCCCGCGGGGCAGCTCGCGGCGGCCTGACGCAAAACACCGGTCGACGCCGCATCCACCGGCAGCGCATAGCCGCGCAGCACGGCGATGAATTGCATGGCGTACTGGCAGGCGAACGCCCCGTTGGGCGGCATCCATTGGCCCGGTGGCGAATCGCCCTTGTCCTGATTGGCCGGCCCGTCGACGGCCAGCAGGTTGGCCGGATCGTTGGCGAAGCGCAGCCGCTCGGGCGCCGGCCAGCCGTACGCGCCCATGTCCCAGGCGTACGCGAGCGGCACGATGTGGTCGATCTGCACCGATTCGCCGACCTTGGGGCCGCGCGCAAAGGCGATCGTCTTGTTGGTGTACGGGTCGTGCAGCGTGCCCGTGGCCACGGCGTCCGGGCACCGCTTGATCGACACGTACGTCTTGTCGACGAGATCGCGGTTGAGGATGTCGTCGCGGGTGTCGCACCCGTTGTGCCCCAACGGCGCGTCGTTGTCGTCATCCCAGGCGTCGCCGAACGCCGCCCGCAGGTAGTCGTAGCGGTGCAGCCGCACCGGCACGACCGCGATGCCCGCGAGCACGTCGACGCCGGGCAGCACCGTCGGAACATCCGCGCGCGCAGCGTATTCCGCGGAGTGCCGGGAGGCCGAGGTCCCGACCGTCTGGTAGGCCACCACCACCGCGAGCGCGGCCGCCGCGGCCAACCACAACAGCACCTTGCGGTTCAACTCTTGTCCAGGTATTCGATGCGGTCGGTGTCGGTGAATCGCGCCGCCAGCACGGCCAATCCGGGATCGGAGGGGTCCTCGGAATAGGTTCGGACGCAGAATTCCCGCGCCGCCTCGATGTACTCCAGATGGTCGGCCAGGGACAGCAACCGCAGCGTGATCGCCCGGCCGGACTGGTTGCGGCCCAAGACATCTCCCTCGCGGCGCTCCTTGAGGTCCAGGTCGGCCAGGGCGAAGCCGTCCAGCGTCCCGGCCACCGCGCGCAGCCGCCGGCCGGCCGGCGAGTCGGGCGCGGACCAGCTGGCGAACAGGCACAGGCTCGGGTGCCGGCCGCGGCCGATCCGGCCGCGCAGCTGATGCAACTGGCTGATCCCGAACCGGTCGGCGTCCATCACCAGCATCACGGTGGCGTTGGGGACGTCGACGCCGACCTCGATGACGGTGGTGCACACCAGCACATCGATCTCGCCGGCGCGGAAGGCCGCCATCACCGCGTCCTTCTCGTCGCCGGACAGCCGCCCGTGCATCAGCCCCAGCCGCAGGTGCGCCAGCTCGCCGGAACGCAGTCGGGCGTAGAGGCCTTCGGCGGTCTCGGGGGCCTTGGCGTTCTGTTCCTGCGCGCCCGGATCGTCGTCCTCGTCGATGCGGGGCGCCACCACGTAGGCCTGCCGGCCGGCGGCGACCTCTTCGCTGATGCGCTGCCAGGCGCGGCCGAGCCAGGTGGGCTTGTCCTTGACGAAGATGACGTTGCTGGTGATCGGCTGGCGTCCACGCGGAAGTTCGCGCAGCGTCGACGTTTCCAGGTCCCCGTAGACGGTGAGCGCGACGGTGCGCGGGATCGGCGTCGCCGTCATCACCAGCAGGTGCGGGGTGACACCGGGACGGGCCTTGGCCCGCAACTGATCTCGCTGTTCGACCCCGAAGCGGTGCTGCTCGTCGACCACCACCATGCCCAGGTTGTCGAACTCCACCGCGTCCTGCAGCAGCGCGTGGGTGCCGACGACGATGCCCACCTCGCCTCCGGCGATCTCGGACCGGATCTGCTTCTTCTGCGCGGCGGTCATGGAACCGCTGAGCAGCGCCACCCGGGTGGCCCGATCGGCGCCGCCCAGCTGGCCCGCCATCGCCAGCGGGCCGAGCACGTCGCGGATGGATCGAAGATGTTGCGCGGCAAGCACTTCCGTCGGGGCCAGCAGCGCGCACTGATAACCGGCGTCCACCATCTGCAGCATCGCCAGCACCGACACGATCGTCTTACCCGAGCCCACCTCCCCCTGCAGCAGGCGGTTCAGCGGGCGGTTGGACGCCAGCCCCTCGGACAGCACGCCGAGCACGTCACGCTGCCCCGCGGTCAGCTCGAAAGGCAACCGCCCCAACAGTTCCGCGGCCAAACCGTCCGAACGCGGCGGCGCCGGGGGCCCCGATTCCGAAAGCTCGCCGTGCCGGCGGGCCACCAGGGCCCACTGCAGCCCGACGGCCTCGTCGAAGGTCAGGCGCTCGCGTGCCTGCTGACGGCGGGGCTCGCTTTCGGCGAGGTGGATGTCGCGCAACGCCTGATCCTCGGAGACCAGGCCGAATTTCGCGCGCAGGTCCTCGGGCAGGGGATCGGGCACCGGGTCGAGGACGTCGAGCACTTGGCGGACGGTGGCGAAGATGGTCCAGCTCTGCAGCTTGGCGCTGGCCGCATAGATCGGGAAGAAGTGGCGCTGATACGCGTCCGCGATGTCTTCGCCGGTGGTGGCGTGCGAGGCGTTGGCGATGCTCTTGAGGGACACGGTGCCGCGGTTCTTCCCGTCCGGCGTGTCGAGGAGGAGAAACGCGGGATGGGTGAGCTGCATGACGTTCCTGAAGAACCCGACCTCGCCGGAGAGCATCACCTTGGTGCCGGTGGTGAGGTCCTTTTTGATGTAGTTCGCGTTGAAGAACGTGGCGGTCACCTTGTTGCGCCCGGAGCCGAGCGTGATGCGGTGGCAGACCTTCTTCGGCGTCTTTTTCATCGGGAACGTCTCGGTGTCGGTGATCGTGTCGACGATGGTGATGTGTTCACCGGCGGGCGGCCGTTCGTCGTCGGCGTCCCAGCGGCTGGCGCCCTCGGTGTAGCTGCGGGGGTAGTGGCGCAGCAGGTCGTTGACGGTCCGGATGCCGAACACCTCGTCGAGGAGCTCCACGACCTTCCCGCCGACGGCGTAGTCCAGCCGGTCGGACAGCGACACCATCGCTACTCGACCCCGATCAGCAGCGCGTCACCGTGGTGGCCGGTGCGGTAGGTGACCAGTTCGGTCCCCGGGTGGTGGTCGTGCATGTGCTCTTCCAGGATGTCGCCGACGGCGCCGACGTCCCCATCGGTCTCGATGCCGGCGCCCAGCAGCACGGTCACCAGGTCGCCGCCGGAGGCCAACAGGAGGTCGAGCAGGCCGATCGCCGCCCCGACGGCGTCGGCGGCCACGATCAGCACCTCGTCGCCCGCGATGCCCAGGCCGTCGCCGGGATGGCAGCGGCCCGCCCAGGTCAACGCGCTCTCGGTGGCGATGCGCACCGATCCGTGCCGCGCGGCGCCGGCCGCCCGGGCCATGGTGTAGCCGTCGTCGACGGCCTGCCTGCCGGTCTCGTGCACGGCCAGCGCGGCCAGGCCCTGCACCATCGACCCGGTCGGGATCGGCACCACGTCGATCCCCCAGCCGATGGCCGCCGTGCACCCCGCGACCAGCTCCTCGGCGGCCACATAGCCGTTGGGCAGCACCATCACCTGCGCGGCGCCGGTGTCGACGACGGCGCGCATCAGCTGGTGCGCGCTGATGTTGGTCGTGGGATCGTGCGCCGCGGGGTCGCGTTGCAGCACGGAGGCGCCTTCCCCGGCGAACAGCTCGGCGGCGCCGTCGCCGTCGACGACGGCCAGCACCGCCCGTTCCCGCGTCCAGCCGCCCGCGGGCAACCCGGGGGCCCCGGAGCTCAGGGCCGAGATGACGATGCGGCTGAGTCGTCCGGCCGTCAGTCCCGCCTCGACGGCGGCGCCGGCGTCGTCGGTGTGCACGTGCACGGAATAGGTGCGTTGCGCGGACGACGGCGCCGACGCGATGCCCACCGAATCGCCCAGGTCCTCCAGCCGGTCCCGCAGCGCGTCCGCCGCCGCGGGCTCGCAGCCGTCCAGCCGGTACATCACCTCGAATTGGGGCGCCGGGCGCGGCGCGGGGGCTTCGGTGCGCTGCGCCCGCGGCGCGAGCTCGTAGACCGCCCGGGCGGGCGCCTGCCCCGTGATGGTGGTCCGCAACGCGTCCAGCAGGACCAGCAGGCCCCGCCCGCCGGCGTCCACGGCTCCGGCGTCGGCGAGCACGTCGAGCTGCTCGGGGGTCTTTTCCAGGGCGACCACCGCCGCGTCCCCGGCGGCGATGACCGCCGGCGCGAGCCCGTCCCCGGCGCGCGCGCACTGCTGCACGGCGGTCGCGGCGGCCCGTAGCACCGAGACGATGGTCCCCGGGACTTCCTCGCCGCCCATCGAGGTGATGACCAGCTCCACGCCGCGCTGCAGCGCATCGCCCAGCACGACGGCGTCGATGTGGGGCAGGTCGCCGCCGGCGTCGCTCGCGGCGGTGGCGGTGACGTCGGCGAGGCCGCGCAGGATCTGCGACAGGATCACCCCGGAGTTGCCACGGGCGCCGTTCAGCGCGCCGGCCGACAGCGCGGCCGCGGCCCGGGCGGCGCACCCCGAGCCGCCCTGCGCGTTCAGTTCCGCCAGGGCCGAACGCATGGTGAACAGCATGTTCGCGCCGGTGTCGGAGTCGGCGACGGGAAAGACGTTGAGTCGATTGATCTCGTCGATGTGGGTGATCAGGTCGCTGACGGCGGTGTGCGCCCAGTCTCGCAGGGTCATCGCGTCCAGGAGACGTAGCTGCGACGTATCAGCAGTGCCCAGTTGACCCACCTCCTCCGCACCTGTCTCCCGGTGGGCGCCAGCGTAGCCCGGCGACGCAGCCGCTGCGCTCAGTTGCTCCGCGCCGTTGAGGAAGATCGAGCGGCCGGCCGGCAGCGGCAGAGCTTAATAGCCCTGCCGGATACCGGGATTGGCCTGCCCCACCAGCGCGCGCTGATTGCTGCCGTCGCGGCTGACGCCGTAGCGGCTCATCTGATAGTTCATCGACGCGCATGCGGCCGCCACCGGATCCCACGCCGAGTTCGACGTCCCGGGCTGGTGGAAGGCCGCGAAGGTATCCGGCATTACCTGCCACGGGCCGCGCGTGGCGTGCAGCGGGCCACCGTCGAGCTGAGAAGGCCCGTAGGCGTTGCTGTCTGACAGGTTGATCGCACCCGAATGAAATTGCGATTCGTGGTCGGCGATGGTCATCATGCCCTCGATCCAGTGACCACGGGCCGACGCCTCGGTGACGCCGACCCGGGTCAGTGCCTCCTCGAGATAGCCGCGGATCGCGTCGGGTCCGTCCGGCCACACTCCCCGACCGTCGAAAGCGACCTGCCGCAGCTGGATTCCGCCGCGCACCGCGGCCGCCTCTTGCACCGCGGGACGGGGCGGACGGGGCTGCCACCACCACGTCGCATCGGCTGGAGCGGGGCCCGATGCTCTCGGGCCCGGTCCGCCCTGCCCGATGCCGTCCTGCCCGCCCACAGCGGTCGGGCAGTTGACCGACGTACTCCCTATGGCGACGCTGCCCAGCGCCGCCACCACCAGATAGGCCGCCGCCACCCGGCGCAACCTCAACACCAACCGTCGTACGCCCGCCGGTGAGCCCCGCCCGCTTTCGACGTCGGCTGGACCGGCGGCGTTTTCGGCGCGCGCAACCACCCCGCGCACTCCCCTCAAGCCTGCCGATATTCGCTTCCCAGCCTCATCCGCAGCTCCGCGCGGGCCGGCACCACCGGGAAGAAGACTTCAGCCAATCAGCGCGCCGTCCGCACCTGATATAGGCAGCGACCGCACCGACCATCGGCGGCGACGCCATCCTAGCGGCGCCGCGTCCGAGCAGCCCGGATTCGCGCCGGTACTGTGATCGACTCGGTGTTTACCGCCCAAGGGGTCGCGGCGCACACCTGACCCCGGCATGGCCCGGGCCGCCCGTCGACGTTTTGGTGGTTACCACGACAATCGGTATTCTGATTGGGCCCGGTGAGGCCGGGCTGTCCCGGCCGGATTGCCGGACCCCCGAGATTTTGAGGAGCTTGAACAATGGCCGCTGTGTGCGACATCTGCGGGAAAGGCCCCGGCTTCGGCAAGTCGGTGTCGCACTCCCACCGCCGCACCAGCCGCCGGTGGGACCCCAACGTCCAGACCGTGCACGTCGCCCGTCCGGGCGGTAACAAGCAGCGCCTCAATGTCTGCACGTCCTGCATCAAGGCCGGCAAGGTCGTCAGGGGCTAGTTCCCCCTACATGACGACGTGGCCGGCGTCGACCGGGATCGACACCCCGGTCACGTAGCGCGACCGCGGCCCGGCCAGCCACAGCACCGCCTCGGTGACGTCCCGCGCCTCGACCAACGGCACGCCGGGCAGCAGCATCTGCGAGACGGCCGGGTTCGGGTTCTCCGTCATCCGGTTCACCACGAAGTCGTTGAGAATCATCGGCGTCGCGACACCGCTGGGGTGCACCGAGTTGACCCGAATCTTGTGCGGCGCATACGCATTGGCCGCCGAGCGCATCAGACCCACGACACCGTGCTTGGACGCCGCGTAGGCGAACATCGCGGCGCTGCCGTCACCGCCACGTCCGGTCAGGCCCTGCGACGAACTGACCAGCACGACCGAGCCGCCGACGCCCTTGCGCACGATCGAGGGGACCGTCGCCAGCATGGTGTGCCACACACCCTTGAGGTTGGTGTCGACGATCGTGTTGAACACCGGTTCGGCGTCGGGCTCGGTGACGCCGATCGCCACCACCCCGGCGTTGGCGATGACGACGTCGACCTCGCCGAGCTCGTCGATGCCCGCCTGCACGCCGGCCCGCAGACCCGCAAGGTCGCGCACGTCGGCGATCACCGGAACCGCTTTGCGGCCCGCCGACCCGACCAGCTGGACCGTTTCGGCCAGCTCTGCCTCGGTGCCCAACGCGTAGGGAATGGCCTCGAGGTCGGCGCAGATGTCGACGGCGATGATGTCGGCGCCCTGCTCAGCCAGCGCGACGGCGTGGCTGCGGCCCTGGCCGCGCGCGGCGCCGGTCACGACGGCGACGACGTTGTCGAATTCACCCATGCTCAGATCTCCAGTTTCGTGCCGGTCTCGCGCTCGGCGAAGGCCACCAGCCGCGCGGCCGTGTCGTAGTCGCATGCCAGTTGCGTGCGGCCGATGAGCACCGGCCCACCGCGCAGCCCGAACCTGCCGCTGACCCCGACGTAGCTGCCGGGCGGAATCGGCTCGCTGATGCAGTACAGCGTCGGCGCCGCGCCCTCGTCGATGTCGTTGGCCAACCGGTCGGCCACCGCCTTGACCCCCTTGTGGGCCAGCGACATCAGCGGCGAGTCGCCCAGGTTGGACAGGTTCGAGGCCACCCAACCGGGGTGGGTGAGCTGCGTGACGAGCGGCGATGCGGCCGCGCGCAGCCTGCGGTCCAGCTCGAGCCCCCACAGCATCACGGCGAGCTTGGACTGCGCGTAGGCGCCCAACCTCGTCCACTTGTGGCGGCGCAGGTGCAGGTCGTCGAGGTGCAGCGTCGCCGACCGGTGGGCGTCGGAGCCGACGTTGATGATCTGCGAACGCACCTTGGGCAGCAGCAGGTTCGTCAGCGCGAACGGCCCGAGCAGGTTGGTGCCCAGCGTCATCTCGAATCCGTCGACCGTCTCGGTGCGGCGGTCGGTGAGCGCGCCGGCGTTGTTGATCAGGATGTCCACCGGCTCGTCGATCAGGCCGGCGAAGGCCCGCACCGACGACAGGTCGGCGAGGTCGAGCTTGAGCACCGACGTCGCACCGCCGCCGTTCGCGGAGATTTCGGCAGCGCGTTGCTCGCCGAGTTCGGTGTTGCGCACGGCCAGGATCACGTGCGCGCCGGCGTGGGCGAGCGCGCGCGAGGTGCCCAGCCCCACCCCGTTGGTCGCTCCGGTCACGATCACGCGCTTGCCGGTCAGGTTGCCGAGCCTGCTCGGCGTCCACGGTAAGGTCACGGCGACTAAGAGTAATCGTCGGTTCTATGTAAGTTGGACCGGACGGACTTTCCCGAGGCGGTTCGACATGAGTGACAGCGCCACCGAGATCACCAATCTCATCTACACCTATGCGCAGCTGCTCGACGGCGGCGACCTGGACGGGGTGGCCCGCCTCTTCGAGCACGGCCGCATCTGCGGCGTCGAGGACGGCCCGCCGGAAACGGTGTTCGCCGGCTCGGCGCGGGTCCGCGAGATGTACGAAATGGCCACGCGCATCTACGAAGACGGCACCCCGAAGACCAAACACAACACCACCAACGTCCAGCTGTACATCGACGAGGCTCAGGGCACCGCGACGAGCACGTCCTACTACTGCGTCACCCAGGCCACCCCCGACCTGCCGCTGCAGGTCATCGTGACCGGGCACTACAAGGACACCTTTCACCGGGTGGACGGCGCCTGGTGTTTCGACAGCCGCACCATGTTCGTCGACCAGGTCGGCGACGTCAGCCACCACCTGAAGTTCTGAGCCTCGTGCCATCCCCCAGCGTCTTCGAGCCGGCCGCCGTCCTGGCCGACGCGCAACGCAAGGAAGGGCTCACCGACTGGGGCCCGGGCGAATTCGAAGAGCCGCTGACCGTCCTGCTGCGCGACTATGCGCGCGCCGACCTCAACGCGATCGGCGCCCACATCCTGCGCTCGGGCATCGTGCACAGCCTGCGGATGCGGCTGCGCACCCAGGAGTGGATCCGCCGCCATCCGGAGATTCTCGACGAGCGGGTGGCCGCGCCGATCGTCGTCGTCGGGATGATGCGCAGCGGGACCACGCTGTTGCAGCGCCTGCTGGCGGCCGATCCGCGCTTCGTCTGCGCGTACGGGTGGGAGGTCGTCGAGGTCGCGCCGCGGTTGAACCGTCCGTTCACCGGGGTGGATCCGCGCATCGCCATCAGCCAAGCGCGCGAGGCGAAATCGCGCGAACTGGCGCCGGAGTTGTTCTCCATCCACCCGATGTACGCCACCGAAGCCGAGGAGGAGATCGTCTTTTTGGCGGACGCCTTCTTGTCACACGTCCCCGAGTCGGGCGCCCACCTGCCCCACTACCGAACCTGGCTCGACGACCAGGACTTCTCCCCCGCCTATGGCTACCTGCACCGCATGCTGCAGTTCCTGCAATGGCAAAAAAGCCAACGCGGGCTGGCCGGTCAACGGTGGGTGCTCAAATCGCCGGCGCACCTGGGGTATTTGGGCCTGCTGCGCGCCCAGTTCCCCGACCTGCACGTCGTGCACATGCACCGCCATCCTCGCACCACGATCGCGTCGGGGGCCAGTCTGAACGCCACGCTGCACGCGATGCACGCCGACGTCGTCGACGCCCACCGGGTCGGCGCGCAATGGCTGGCACGGATGGGCTGGACCAACGACCGTGCGATGACGACCCGCGACGGCTGGTCCGACGACGGTGAGCGCGTCACCGACATCGGGTTCGACGATGCGGTGGCCGACCCGATCGGGCAGGTGGCCCGCGTCTACGACGCGATCGGGCTGCCGCTGACGGCCGAGGCCGAGGACGCGATGCGGCGCTGGCTGCGTGAGCGCCCGCGCGAGGCGGCGCGCCCGCCCTACGGCCTGGAGAACTACGGTCTGCTTCCCGAGCAGGTCGACGAGCGATTCACGTTGTACAACAAGCGATTTGCACGATATATCGGAGGAACAGCGCATGCCTGAAGACCCGGTCGCGACGGCATCCCAGCACGAACAGGAACTGGCGGCGCTCGAGCTGATCGAGCATCCCACCGTCAAGGCCGCGTACCGGACCGTTGCCGAAACCTGGCTGGGCCGCGCCAAGGCGTCCGACGCGATGCGCGAGCGGTTCGACGGCGCGTTCGCCGAGGTGATGTTCTCGGCGGCGATGTGGTCGTCCAACCAGGACAAGCTGCGCCCCAAGGTCAGCTGCATCACCCGGCTGGCCCACCCCGTAAACGGCCGCCGGATCCCCGGATCGCGGTGGGGCATCGACAATCCCGACAGCGTGTACCGGGTGATCCCCATCTCCGGGGACGAGCGCTACGAGATCCACGGCCGGGTCGGCGAACACCGGATGACCGAGAACTACTTCACCCTCTGGGATGCGAACATGGGCACCGTCGACGTGCTCAACGGCCGCACCATGCGGGTCGATTCCGACGGCAGCTTCACCATCACCGTCGACTCCGAACCCGCCAACGGCCGGCCCAATCACGTGCGGAGCACCCCGGCGGCACACGAGTTCTACATTCGAGACGTACTGCTGGACTGGGGCCGCGACGACCCCAATCACCTTGAGGTGCAACGGCTTGGCGCCCCGGCGTCAACACCGGCACGCACCCTTGACGAGCAGGCCGAGGCCACCGCCGCCATGATGGATTACTTCGCGAACTTCACCGGCAAGCTCAGCCACGGCGTGTACAAGATGCCGGCCAACCAGTTCAACCTGGCCTGGTCGGCCGACAAGATCGGCGCCATGCGCAACCAGGTGTACGTGATGGGCCGCTTCGATCTCGGCCCCGACGAGGCGTTCGTCGTCGACCTGAATGACGGTGGCGCCGAATACTTCACCGTCCCGCTCAGCAACGTTTGGGGCACCACGCTCGAGCTCGTCGACCGCACCGGCAGCCTCAACAAGGCGCAGTCGGTCCCCAACCAGGACGGCGCCTACACCTACGTGATCTCCCCCGTCGACCCCGGCGTGGCCAACTGGATCGACTCCGACGGCCTGCGCGAGGCCATCCTGACCCTGCGCATGGCGGAGTTCGGCGAAAACGGTCCCCGCGAAGACCTCGGGGCCCGCGGTCGCGTCGTCAAGCTGGACCGGCTCGACGCCGAGGTGCCACACCTGGCGCGGGTGAGCCCGCAGCAGCGGGCCGCCCAGCTCGCCGAGCGCCGCAAGGGATATCTGCGCCGCCTACCGGAAGGGACGATTTAGCGATGGCTCGCTGGCTGATCACGGGATGCTCCACCGGCTTCGGACGCGAAATCGCCCGCGCCGCACTGGAAGCCGGCCACAGCGTGGTGGTGACGGCGCGGCGCGCCGAGGCGGTGCAGGACCTCGCCGACGAGTTCGGCGACCGGGCGCTGGCCGTCGCGCTCGACGTGACCGACACCGGCCAGGTCGCGGCCGCGGTGGCGGCGGCCGACGAGGCCTTCGGCGGAATCGATGTGCTGGTCAACAACGCCGGACACGGCTACCTGTCCGCGGTGGAAGAGGGTGAGGACGCCGAGGTCCGAAAGCTGTTCGACGTGAACTACTTCGGCGCCGTCGACATGATCAAGGCGGTGCTGCCGGCCATGCGCGCCCGCGGATCGGGCCACATCATCAACATCTCCTCGATGACCGGCCTGGTGGCCAACCCGCCCAACGCCTACTATTCGTCGACCAAGTTCGCGCTGGAGGCGGTCACCGAGGCGCTCGCCACCGAGGTCCGCCCCCTGGGCATCAAGGTGACCGCCGTCGAACCCGGCGCGTTCCGCACCGATTGGGCGACAAGGTCGATGAAGGAATCCGGGGCGCCGATCACCGATTACGCCGACGTGGCGGCGCGCAAGGACCTGATCAAGCAGTTCGCCGATCACCTGCCCGGCGACCCGCGCAAGGTGGCCGAGGCGGTGCTGATGCTCGCCAAGCTCGACGACCCGCCGCTGCGGTTGCTGCTGGGCCGCGACGTGCTCAAGGCCATGCGGGACAAGATCGCCGCGTTGTCGGCGTCGATCGACGAATGGGAAGCCGTCACCAAGGACGTCAACTTCCCGGCGTCGTGACGCCGAGCCGTCAATCCCGCACGACCAGGACCGTCTTGCCGGCGCGGCCGCCCCGCTCCCGGCTTTCGAACGCCTCCCGGCCCTCGTCGAGCGGGAACGTCTGGGCGATCGCGACGTGCAACCGGTCGCTGTCGACGAGCGCGGCGAGCTCGGCGAGCTGATCCCGATTCGGTGTGACGATGAAGAAGGTTGCGCTGACGCCGAATTCGTCGGCCCGGCCGTCCGGCGGCGGTGCCGACAACGTCACCAGCCGGCCGCCGCGGCGCAGCACGCCGTAGGACCTTTCCAGCGTCTGCCCGCCGACGGTGTCGACGACGACGTCGTAGGCGGCGCCGGCCTCGTCAAATGCCTCGGTGCGTGTGTCGATCACCCGCTGCGCGCCGCAGCCGCGAAGAAGATTCGCGGTGTCGCTGCGCACGGTCGCGGTCACCCGCGCACCCAGCAGGGCGGCCAACTGAACGGTCAACAGGCCCACCCCGCCGGCGCCTCCGTGCACCAGCACGCTCTCCTTTGGCTGCACCGCGGCGTGATCGACCAGTGCCTGCAGCGCGGTCAGGCCGGCCAGCGGGAGCGCGGCGGCGACGACGTGGGAGACCGTCGACGGTTTGGCGGCCAGATCGGCCGCGGGCACGGCGACGAAATCGGCGGCCGCGCCGTCGCGGTCGAACGCGATCAGTCCGTAGACCTCGTCGCCGGGCACGAAATCCGTGACGTCGTCGGCCACCGCGGACACCACACCGGAGACCTCGTGGGACGGGATGACGGGGGTTCGGCTGACGCCGTCGCGGGTCCACGTCTCCTCCCATGTCAGCTCGTCGAAGGTGATGGCGGCCGCGTGCACGGCCACCAAGGCTTCCCCGGCCGCCGCGACCGGCACGGGCGCCCGCTCGATCACCAGCTGCTCCGGTCCGCCGCGCCGGTTCGCCCGTAGCGCGGTCATCTCGTTCAGGGCAGCCGCCAATCGATCGCGTCCGCGCCCATTCCGGCCAGCAGTTCGTTGGCACGGCTGAACGGGCGGGAGCCGAAGAACCCCCGCGACGCCGACAGCGGCGAGGGGTGCGGTGACTCGATGGCCACGCAATTGCCTTGGGCGAGAATTGGTTTGAGCGTCGAGGCGTCGCGGCCCCACAGGATCGCCACCAGCGGCAGCGAGCGCGCGGTCAGCGCCCGGATGGCGCATTCGGTCACCGTTTCCCAGCCCTTGCCCCGGTGCGACGCCGGATTGCTGGGTCGCACGGTGAGCACCCTGTTCAACAGCAGCACACCGCGCTGCGCCCAGGGCGTCAGGTCACCGCACGAGGGCGGGGGGTGGCCCAGGTCGGTCGTGTACTCCTGAAAGATGTTGGCCAGGCTGCGCGGCAGCGGCCGCACCTCGGGGGCCACCGAAAAGCTCAGCCCCACAGCGTGTCCGGGCGTCGGGTAGGGGTCCTGCCCGACGATCAGCACCCGGACCTGGTCGAATGGATAGGTGAAGGCGCGCAACACATTCGGGCCGGCGGGCAGATACCTGCGCCCGGCGGCGATCTCGTCCCGCAGGAACTGCCCCATCTGGGCGACCTGCCCGGCCACGGGTTGCAGCGCGTTCGCCCAGCCCGGCTCGACCAATTCGCTCAGCGGGCGCGCCGTCATCGTCGGCCCTTCGCGATCGGGTAAACGGTCACCGCGTCACCCTAGTACGACTGCCAGCCGGCGTGGCCGCTCCACTCCTGATCGTCGACGAGCACCCGGGCGGGCCCGTCGAGCACCCGCCCGATGATGCGCCATCCGGCCGGCGCGGGTCCGGCGAAACATGCCACCAGGGCGTGGTCTTCGCCGCCCCCCAGTACCCACGGCCAGGGATCGGCGCCTGCGGCGGCGGCCGCCGCGGCGAGCGCGTCGCGGTCGGCGGCCAGCGCCGCCGTGGACAGGTCGACGCCCACCCCCGACGCGTCGGCCACATGCCGCAGGTCGGCGATCAGGCCGTCGGAGACGTCGATCATCGCCTGCGCTCCCCCGGCGGCCGCGGCCGCGCCCTGACCGTACGGCGGCTCGGGCACCACATGCCGGCGCCGCAGCTCGTCGAACCCACCAATGTCGTTGTGCCACAGGGCGAATCCCGCGGCCGAACGGCCCAGGTCACCGGCGACGGCGACCAGCGAACCCGGCGTTGCGCCCGATCGCCGCACCGGCTCGCGGCCGCCGAGATCGCCGAGCACCGTCACCGAGATCACCCACTGCGGGCAGCTGACCAGGTCGCCGCCGGCGATGCCGGCCCCGACCCGTTGCGCCTCGTCCCACATCCCGTCGACGAGCGCGTCCACCGCGGCCGCCGGCGTCTCACCGGGCGCGCCGAAGGCGACGACGAACGCCGTGGGCCGCGCGCCCATCGCCTCGATGTCCGCGGCGTTCTGGGCGATCGCCTTGCGGCCGATGTCGTGCGGCGTCGACCAGTCCAGCCGGAAGTGGCGGTCCTGCACCAGCATGTCGGTCGACACCACGGTGCGGCCGTCGCCGGCCGCGACCAGCGCCGCGTCGTCACCCGGCCCGAGCACCACAGCGGCGGGCTGGCGGCGACCGGCCACCAGGCGGTCGATCACGGCGAATTCGCCGAGTTGCCGCAGCGTCGATTCGTCCCGCACGCCACCCACGATAATTGGCCATCGGGGTGAGCTGAGGCGATAGTGATGTGGGGACAGGAGGTGCGGGCGGTGGCAACCGAATCGGACGCCGACGGCGGGCCGCCGCGCGCGGTGATCATCGTCGCGGTGGCGCTGGCCGTCACGACCATCGGGGTGATCCTGGCGATCGCGGCCACCCGTGAGGCGCCCCCGCAGCCGGTCGCCGTCGCGGGCGTCCCGGCGCCGCAGGCCGACAGCCCCGCGTGCCGGGCGCTGATGGACGCGCTGCCGCAGCGCCTGGGTGACTACCAGCGGGCGGCGCTCGAGCAGCCGGAACCGGTGGGCGCGGCGGCATGGCGCTCCGGGCGGGGCGCCGACCCCGTCGTGCTGCGCTGCGGCCTGGACCGCCCGGGCGAGTTCGTCGTCGGCTCCCCGATCCAGGTGGTCGACCGGGTGCAGTGGTTCCAGGTGCGCTCCGACCAGCAATCCGCCGGTGACGCCGGCAGATCCACCTGGTACGCGGTGGATCGCGGTGTCTACGTGGCGCTCACGCTGCCCACCGGGTCGGGCCCGGCGCCCATCCAGCGCCTGTCGGAGGTAATCGCGCAGCGCATCCCGGCCGGGCCCATCAGCCCCGGGCCGGCGCGCTAGCTAGCGCAGGCCCACCCCGCGGGCCAGCGCCGTCTCGACCATCGTCGCCAGCAGGGTCGGGTAGTCCACGCCGCTGGCCGCCCACATCCGCGGGTACATCGAGATCGTGGTGAACCCCGGCATCGTGTTGATCTCGTTGAGCACCGGCCCGTCCTCGGTGAGGAAGAAATCCACCCGCGCCAGACCCTGGCAGTCGATGGCCTTGAAGGCGCGGACCGCCAATTGGCGCACTGTGTCGGCGATTTCGTCGTCGACCTTTGCGGGCACGTCCAATTCGGCTGCGTCGTCAAGGTATTTGGTGGCGAAGTCGTAGAACGAATCCTCGCGGCCCCGCACGCCTGCCACCCGGATCTCGCCGAGCGCGCTGGCTTCGACTGTGCCGTCGGGCATTTCGAGCACACCGCACTCCAGCTCGCGGCCGACGATCGCGGCCTCGACGATGACTTTGGGATCGTGGCGGCGCGCCGCGGCGACGGCGGCGTCCAGCTGGTCCCAGCTCGCTACCCGGCTCACACCGATCGAGGAACCTCCCCGGGCGGGTTTGACGAACACCGGCAGCCCCAGCCGCTGGCACTCCTCGGGCCGCAGCCGCGCGCGCGAGGGGCGCAGCACCGCGTAGTCGCCGACCGGCAATCCCTCGGCGGCGAACAGCTTCTTGGTGAACTCCTTGTCCATGCCGGCGGCGCTGGCCAGCACACCGGCGCCCACATACGGCACGCCGGCGAGTTCGAGCAGACCCTGGATGGTGCCGTCCTCGCCGTAGGGGCCGTGCAGCACGGGGAACACCACGTCGACGGACGCCAACACCTCACCGGCGCCGGGCGGCAGGGCGACCAATTGGCCGCCGCGCCGCGGATCGGCCGGCAGCGCCAGTTCGGTTCCCGACTCGGCGGTGACTTCGGGCAGCCGCCGGTCGGTGATCGCCAGCGCGGCCGGGTCGCCGTCGGTGAGCACCCAGGAACCTTCCGGGGTGATGCCGATCGCGACCACCTCGAAACGCTCGGGGTCGAGGTTGCGCAGAATGCTGCCCGCCGAGACGCACGAGATGGCGTGCTCGTTGCTGCGCCCCCCGAAGACGACGGCCACGCGCGCCCGCTCGCCGCCCCCCGAGCCGGGGTGCGGCGTCGACCGATCGCTGGCATTCACAATCTCAAGAGGCTACCGGGTAGGTGGGGTCTCACTCGGGCTTGGTGCGACGGCCCAACAGCAGCGCCATCGCCTCATCGACCGACAGCCCCTTGTGGCAGACCCGGTGCACGGCATCGGTGAGCGGCATTTCGACGTCGTAACTGGCCGCCAGCGCCAGCACCGACTCGCAGGACGTCACACCCTCGACGACGTGCCCGTCGCCGCCGTCGGGCGTGCCGGAAAGAATCGACTCGACGGTTGCTCCGCGGCCGAGCCGTTCACCGAACGACCGGTTGCGCGAATGCGGGGAGCTGCACGTGGCCACCAGGTCGCCCACGCCGGCGAGCCCGGCCAGCGTCGCGCCCTTGGCGCCCAGCGCGATCCCCAGCCGCATGATCTCGGCCAGGCCCCGGGTGATGATCGCCGCCGCGGTGTTTTCGCCGAGCCCCACGCCGGCGGCCATCCCGCAGGCGAGCGCGATCACGTTCTTGCACGCCCCGCCGATCTCGGTGCCCACCACATCACTGTTGGTGTAGGGGCGAAAGTATCCGCTGTTCAGCATGCGCTGCAGGGCGACGGCCCGGCCCGAGTCGCCGGAGGCGACCACGGTCGCGGCCGGCTGGCATCCGGCGATCTCGCTGGCCAGGTTCGGCCCCGAGATCACCGCGACGTGAGCGGGGTCGACGCCGGTCACCGCGACGATCACCTGGCTCATCCGCATCAGGGTGCCCAGCTCGATGCCCTTGGCCAGGCTGACCAGGGTCGCGCCCTCGCGCAGCAGCGGCGTCCAGCGCTCGAGGTTGCTCCGCATCGTCTGCGCCGGCACGCCGAGCAGCACCGTGGACGCGTTCTGGAGCGCCTCGGCGGCGTCGGCGGTGGCGCGGATGCCCGGCGGCAGCGACGTGCCGGGCAGATAGTCCGGGTTCGATCGGGTGGCGTTGATCCGCTCGGCGAGCTCCGGCCTGCGGGCCCACAACGTGACCTGTGTTTCCGGCCCGCCCGCCTCGACGAGCACCTTCGCCAGCGCCGTGCCCCACGCCCCGGCGCCCATGACCGTGACGGCGCCGGTCGAACCGGCATGCGTGCTGGTCATGTGTCACCCCCTGTCGTGGTCGGCGTTGCTCATGCGGCACGTGCAGCCGCTACACCCTAGATCAGCGACGGACCGGGCGTCACGCGCGCCAGCGTGTCCCGCGCGCCGGGGCCATGACGCCGGCGCGCGGGGCCGCGCTGGCAGGATGACATCTCATGAGCGGCATACGAGCCGACGGCGCGGGCGATGTCGCGTTGATCATCGCCGTCAAGAGGTTGGCCGCGGCCAAGACAAGACTGGCGCCGGTTTTCTCGGCGCGCACCCGCGAGAGCGTGGTGCTGGCGATGTTGATGGACACCCTGACCGCCGCGGGACGCGTGGAATCGCTGGGCTCGATCACCGTCATCACCCCCGACGACGCGGCGGCCGCTGCGGCCGCCGAGCTGGGTGCCGACGTGCTGGTCGACCCGACGCCCGAGGGCCACCCCGATCCCCTGAACAACGCGATCGCCACCGCGGCGCGCGCGGTGGCAACTTCGTTCTCCAATGTCGTTGCGCTGCAAGGTGATTTGCCGGCGCTGCAGACCCAGGAGCTGGCCGAGGCCGTCGCCGCCGCCCGCCAGCACCGGCGCAGCTTCGTCGCCGACCGGCTGGCGACCGGAACCGCGGCGCTCTTCGCGTTCGGGGGTCCGCTCGATCCCCGGTTCGGTTCCGATTCCTCGGCGCGGCACCGCAGTTCGGGTGCGATCGAGCTGACCGGCGCGTGGCCCGGCCTGCGCTGTGACGTCGACACTCCGACCGACCTCGCTGCCGCCCGCCGCCTGGGGGTGGGCGCCGCGACCGCCCGCGCCATCGCCGCGCACTGATTTGCCTCACGAGCGGTCGATGTCCGGAAAGCGAACGTCGGCCCAACGGCGAATGATTCCCGTGCGCGCTGCGCCCGGTGACGGCCTGTAGTGGCGACCCGCCACGGCCGCGCTCGCGATCACCACTGGCAGCACCCGCGCGTGATGAGCGATGATCGCAGGGTGACTGAAATCGAAGCTGAGGCGCGACCCGACGAGAATTTGTGGCATTCCGGCGACTCGGCCGTGGCGGCGCCCCCGGCTGCGACGCCCACCGCGATGACCGATCTGCCCGACGAGCGTTACCTCAACCGGGAACTGAGCTGGCTGGACTTCAACGCCCGCGTGCTGGCGCTGGCCGACGACAATTCGTTGCCGCTGCTGGAACGGGCGAAATTCCTGGCGATCTTCGCCTCCAACCTCGACGAGTTCTACATGGTGCGGGTCGCCGGCCTCAAGCGCCGCGACGAGATGGGCCTGTCGGTGCGCTCCGCCGACGGTCTGACGCCGCGCAAGCAGCTGGCCCTCATCGGGGAACAGACCCAGCGGATCGCGACCCGGCACGCGCGGGTGTTCCTCGATTCGGTGCGGCCCGCGCTGGCCGAGGAAGGCATCCACATCGTCACGTGGGCGGACCTCGATCAGGCCGAACGCGACGAACTCTCGGCCTATTTCACCGAACAAGTCTTTCCCGTCCTGACGCCGCTGGCCGTCGACCCCGCGCACCCGTTCCCATTCGTCAGCGGGCTGAGCCTGAATCTGGCGGTCATGGTCCGCCAGCCCGAGGATGGTGGCCAGCACTTCGCGCGAGTCAAGGTGCCCAACAACGTCGATCGCTTCGTCGAACTCGCCGCCCCCAGGTCGGGCCGGGACAGCGCCGCGGGCGAAGCCCGGTCCATCGTGCGCTATCTGCCGCTGGAAGAACTGATCGCGGCCTTCCTTCCTCTTCTCTTCCCCGGCATGGAAATCGTGGAGCACCACGCCTTCCGCATCACCCGCAACGCCGACATGGAGGTCGAAGAAGACCGCGACGAAGACCTGCTGCAGGCCCTGGAACGCGAACTGGCGCGCCGGCGGTTCGGCCCGCCGGTGCGACTCGAGATCGCCGACGACATGACCGAGGGCATGCTGGAATTGCTGCTGCGCGAACTCGATGTGCATCCCGGCGACGTCATCGAAGTCCCCGGCCTTTTGGATCTTTCGTCGCTGTGGCAGATCTACGACCTGGACCGCCCGGCGCTCAAGGACCCCGCGTTCGTCCCCGACACGCATCCGGCCTTCGCCGATCGCGAATCCCCCAAGAGCATCTTCGCGACGCTGCGCGAGGGCGACGTGCTGGTGCATCACCCGTATGACTCGTTCTCCACCAGCGTGCAGCGATTCATCCAGCAGGCCGCCGCCGACCCCAACGTGCTGGCGATCAAACAGACGTTGTACCGCACCTCCGGTGATTCGCCGATCGTTCGCGCGCTGATCGAAGCGGCCGAGGCCGGAAAGCAGGCCGTGGCACTGGTGGAGATCAAGGCGCGCTTCGACGAACAGGCCAACATCCGCTGGGCGCGCGCACTCGAACAGGCGGGCGTGCACGTGGTTTACGGACTCGTCGGGCTCAAGACGCACTGCAAGACCTGTTTGGTGGTGCGTCGCGAAGGCTCGGCGATCCGGCGCTACTGCCACATCGGAACGGGCAACTACAACAGCAAGACCGCCCGTCTCTATGAGGATGTCGGCCTGCTGACCGCGGCCCCCGACATCGGCGCCGACCTCACCGATTTGTTCAATTCGCTTACCGGCTATTCGCGTAAGGTCTCCTACCGCAATCTGCTGGTGGCGCCGCACGGAATTCGCACCGGGATCATCGAACGCGTCGAACGTGAGATCGCGGCGCACCGCGAACGCGGGGACGGGCGAATTCGTCTCAAGATGAATGCGCTGGTGGACGAGCAGGTCATCGATGCGCTGTACCGGGCGTCGCAGGCCGGCGTGCGGGTCGAGGTGGTGGTGCGTGGCATCTGCGCGCTGCGCCCGGGTGCACAGGGCTACTCCGAAAACATCGTTGTGCGCTCCATTCTCGGGCGCTTCCTCGAGCACTCGCGGATCATCCATTTCCGCAACATCAACGAATTCTGGATCGGCAGCGCCGATATGATGCACCGCAACCTCGATCGCCGCGTGGAGGTGCTGGCTCAGGTCAAGGACCCCAAGCTCACCGCGCAGCTGGATGAATTGTTCGAGTCCGCACTGGATCCGTCCACGCGCTGCTGGGAACTCGGGTCCGACGGGCAGTGGACCGCGTCGCCGCAAGAGGGCCATACGGTGCGCGACCACCAAGTATCGTTGATGGAGCGGCATCGCAGTCCCTAGACCTGTGCGGTGATTTCCGGTTGTTCCCGGGCCGCAGCGTGATTGAACGTGCGACTCTGACCGAATTGACCTGCAGGAGTTGAGGTGCCGCCTTCGAGCTCGTCTAGCGCCCGGCGCTCTGGAAGCCGAATCGTCCATGCCGCCGGCGCGGTCCTGTGGCGGCCGGGCGATGCCGACACCGCCGACCACGATGTCGAGATCGCCGTCATCCACCGCCCCCGCTATGACGATTGGTCACTGCCCAAAGGCAAAGTGGACCCCGGCGAGACCGCGCCCGTGGCGGCGGTGCGGGAGGTGTACGAGGAGACCGGCCAACACGCCGTCCTGGGCAGGCGGCTCAACGCGGTGAGCTATCCGATCGACGCGGGCGTCAAAAAAGTCTCCTACTGGTCGGCGCGCGCCGTGGGCGGCGAGTTCGTTCCCGGCGACGAGGTCGACCGGTTGCTCTGGTTGCCGGCGGCCGAAGCCATGCGGAAACTCGATTACGCCCAGGACCGAAAAGTGTTGCGCCACTTCAACAAAAAGCCGGCCGACACCCAGACCGTGCTGGTGGTCCGGCACGCGACCGCGGGACGCAAGTCGCGCTTCTCCGGCGATGACACCAAGCGGCCGCTGGACAAACGGGGGCGCGCGCAGGCCAAGGCGCTGGTTCCCCAGCTGCTCGCCTTCGGTGCGTCGCGGGTGTATGCGGCCGACCGGGTCCGCTGTCATCAGACCGTGGAACCACTCGCCGAGGAACTCGGCTCGACCGTGCACAACGAGCCCACCCTCACCGAAGAGGCCTACGCCAAGAACGCCAAACGCGGCCGCCACCGGATGCTGGACATCGCCGGCGAGCACGGCACACCGGTTGTCTGCACGCAGGGCAAGGTGATTCCGGACCTGATCGCGTGGTGGTGTGCCCGCGATGGGGTGCGGCCGGACAAATCGCGCAATCACAAGGGCAGCACCTGGGTGCTGTCGTTGTCGGGCGGCCGGCTGGTCGCCGCCGATCACCTCGGCGGTGCGCTGGCCGCCAACGTGCGCGCCTAGCGAAAGAGCGACGGCCGACCGCAGCTCGATGGCGGCGGCCCGCCGCTAGCACACGAATACCCTCCGGGGCACCGCTGCCGCCGAAGGGTATTCGTGTCTAGAACGTGCTCTGCCTAGCGGCGGCCGCGACGCGCGGTCGTCTTCTTGGCGGGAGCCTTGCGGGCCGTCGACTTGCTCGCGGCCTTCTTGGCCGGGGCCTTGGTCGCGGCCTTGCGGGCCGGAGCCTTCTTTGCCGCAGTCTTCTTGGCCGGAGCCTTGGTCGCGGCCTTGCGGGCCGGAGCCTTCTTCACTGCGGCCTTTTTGGCCGGAGCCTTCTTCACTGCGGCCTTCTTGGCGGGAGCCTTCTTGGCCGCCGCCTTCTTGGCGGGAGCCTTCTTGGCCGCAGCCTTCTTGGCGGGAGCCTTCTTGGCCGCGGTCTTCTTGGCCGCGCCCGTGCCACCTACCACACCGCGCTTGACGGCCGGGCCGTCCGACGGGAGACGCTGTGCGCCAGACACAACCGCTTTGAATTGGGCACCGGGACGGAACGCGGGGACGGAAGTCGGCTTCACCTTCACCGTCTCACCGGTACGCGGGTTGCGAGCCACGCGCGCTGCGCGGCGCCGCTGTTCGAACACACCGAACCCGGTAATGGTGACGCTGTCGCCCTTGTGTACCGCACGCACAATGGTGTCGACAACGTTCTCGACCGCTGCGGTCGCCTGCCGACGGTCCGTGTTCAATTTCTGTGTGAGCACATCAATGAGCTCTGCCTTATTCATCAATCCCTCCGACACTAGTGGTCCTCGATTTTGAACCGACTAGTGGACACGGTAAACCCTCACCCAGCAAATTTCCAAGAGCCACGCGCAATTTCACGGCAAGGGGTACGGCGTTTTCGCAATCCGGTTGCCGCCCTTGACCGGTGGGGGATCGTAAAATCGGCCCGGTTTAGTTAGCCGATCGAGCAGAAATTCGGCTCCGTCCGACCGTTCAGGAGGTGGACAGAGTGCGAGGTTTCCAGTCCGGATAGGCCGCCTCGAAAGACTCGATTTCATCGAGTTTCCGCAGCGTAAGGGCTATATCGTCGAGACCTTCGAGTAGCCGCCACGCGGTGTGGTCGTCAATCTTGAACGGCAGCACCGTCGTTCCCGCGGTGATATTTCGATCTTGAAGATTGGCAGTGATTTCCAAGCCGGGGCTCTGCTCGATCAGCTTCCAGAGCAGCTCCACCCCGTCCTGAGAAACTTCGGCCGCCAGCAGCCCCGCCTTGCCGGCGTTGCCCCGGAAAATGTCACCGAATCGAGACGAGATGACCACTCGGAACCCGTAGTCCATCAGCGCCCACACCGCGTGCTCGCGCGACGAGCCGGTCCCGAAATCGGGTCCTGCGACCAGGACCGACCCCCGATCAAACGGGCTGAGGTTGAGCACGAATGACGGATCCGACCTCCAGCTCGCGAACAAGCCGTCCTCGAAACCGGTTCTGGTTACACGCTTCAAATACACCGCCGGAATGATCTGATCGGTGTCGACGTTGGAGCGCCGCAGCGGCACACCGATACCGGTGTGGGTGTGAAAAGCTTCCATGCTCATCCCTTCAGACGTCGGATACGTCAGCTCAAATCGGCCGGAGCGGACAATGTGCCCCGAACTGCTGTCGCCGCGGCAACGGCCGGAGACACCAAATGCGTGCGGCCGCCTTTACCCTGGCGCCCTTCGAAGTTGCGGTTGGACGTCGCCGCGCACCGCTCGCCCGGCGCCAACTGGTCCGGATTCATCCCCAGGCACATCGAGCAGCCCGCCTGCCGCCATTCGGCGCCCGCGGCGGTGAAAACCTCGCCCAGCCCTTCGTCTTCGGCCTGCGCGCGCACCCGCATCGACCCCGGCACGACGAGCATCCGCACCCCCGGGGCGATTTTGCGCCCGCGCAAAATGTCGGCCACGGCGCGGAGATCTTCGATACGACCGTTGGTACAAGAGCCCACGAACACCGCGTCGACGGCGATGTCACGCATCGGGGTACCCGGTCGAAGGTCCATGTATGCCAACGCTTTCTCAGCGGCCTGGCGCTCGCCGTCGTCGGCCATCAGTTCGGGGTCGGGCACGGCGGCGGCCAGCGGCACGCCCTGGCCGGGGTTTGTGCCCCACGTCACGAACGGGCTCAGCGACTCCGCATCGAGGTAGACCTCGGTGTCGAATTCGGCGCCCGGGTCGGTGTGCAGCTGCTGCCAATAACGCATGGCCGCATCCCATTGCGCGCCTTTCGGGGCGTGCGGGCGGTCACACAGGAATTCGTAGGTGGTGGCGTCGGGAGCCACCATTCCCGCCCGGGCGCCGGCTTCGATGCTCATGTTGCAGACGGTCATCCGGCCTTCCATCGACAGGGATTCGATGGCGCTGCCGCGGTATTCGATGACATGCCCCTGCCCGCCGCCGGTGCCGATCTTGGCGATCAGCGCGAGGATGATGTCCTTGGCCGTCACGCCGGGGGGCAATTTCCCGTCGACATTGACCGCCATCGTCTTGAACGGCCGCAGCGGCAACGTCTGGGTCGCGAGCACGTGCTCGACCTCCGAGGTGCCAATTCCCATGGCCAGCGCGCCGAATGCGCCGTGGGTCGAGGTGTGACTGTCCCCACAGACGATCGTCATGCCCGGCTGGGTGAGGCCCAGTTGTGGCCCCACGACATGAACGATGCCCTGCTCGAGGTTGCCCATCGGATATAGCCGCACACCGAATTCGGCACAATTTCGCCGTAATGTCTCGACCTGCGTGCGGGACACCGGGTCGGCGATCGGCTTGTCGATGTCGATGGTCGGAACGTTGTGATCCTCGGTGGCCAGCGTCAAATCGGGGCGTCGCACCGGCCGGCCGGCCAGGCGCAGGCCGTCGAAAGCCTGCGGGCTGGTGACCTCGTGCACCAGGTGCAGATCGATGTAGATCAGGTCGGGGGCCCCCTGCCCCGAGGCACCCCCGGAGACCACAACATGGTCGTCCCAGACCTTTTCGGCCAGCGTGCGCGGCTTGGCGGCCGCCCCTGCGTCGCTCCCCATATCGAACTCGCCTCAATTCGCGTCATCCGCGGCTCGCCGATCATTCGGGCTGTGATCTCAGAATGCGAGACGCTAGTATCTTCTTGTGAGACAGCATAGCGGTATCGGCGTCCTGGACAAAGCCGTGGGTGTCCTGCACAGCGTCGCCCAATCCCCCTGCGGATTGGCCGAACTGTGTGAGCGGACCGGGCTGCCCCGGGCCACGGCCTATCGGTTGGCGGCGGCCCTGGAAGTCCATCGCCTGTTGGCGCGCGACGACGAAGGGCGTTGGCGGCTGGGCCCGGCCGTCACCGAACTCGCGGCGCACGTCAACGATCCGCTGCTGGCCGCCAGCAGCGCGGTGCTGCCCCTGTTGCGCGAGACCACCGGCGAAAGCGTGCAGCTGTACCGGCGTGAGGGCACCGACCGGGTCTGTGTGGCCGCCCTGGAACCCGCTGCGGGCCTTCGCGATACGGTTCCGGTCGGGGCGCGACTGCCCATGACGGCGGGGTCGGGCGCCAAAGTGCTGCTGGCACATAGCGACGCGGCCACCCAGAAGGCGGTGCTGGCGACGGCCAAATTCACCGAACGAACGCTGGCCGAGGTGCGCCGCCGTGGCTGGGCACAGAGCGTGGCCGAGCGCGAGCCCGGTGTGGCGAGCGTGTCCGCCCCGGTGCGCGACGGCCGCGGCACCGTCGTCGCCGCCATCTCGGTGTCGGGCCCCATCGATCGGATCGGCCGGCGTCCGGGCGCGCGTTGGGCCGCCGATCTGCTGTCCGCCGCCGATGCGATGGCCCGCCGGCTCTAGTTCCCAGGTCCTTCCGCGAGCGCCGCGGCGGGCCTGACAGACTGACCGGCATGGGAACCAATCAGCGCGCGAGCATCGTCATGTCGGAAGACGAGATCGCCGATTTCGTCGTCAAGAGCCGCACCGGAACGCTGGCCACCGTCGGCCCCGACGGCCAGCCTCACCTGACCGCCATGTGGTACGCCGTGGTCGACGGCGAGATCTGGCTGGAGACCAAGGCGAAGTCGCAGAAGGCCGTCAACCTCAAGCGGGACCCGCGGGTGAGCTTTTTGATCGAGGACGGCCACACCTACGACACGCTTCGCGGGGTGTCCTTCGAGGGCGTCGCGGAGATCGTGGACGACCCCGACGTCTCACACCGGGTAGGGGTCAGCGTCTGGGAGCGCTACACCGGCCCTTACACCGAGGACATGAAGCCGTTCGTCGAGCAGATGATGAACAAGCGGGTCTGTGTTCGCATCGTGGCCCGCCGCGCTCGTTCGTGGGATCACCGCAAACTGGGCCTGGCGCCGATGCCGGTGGGTGGATCGACCGCTCCGGCCGTCCTGGGGAACGACCAGTAACTGCGGTTTAGTTTGTAGCCCCGATGGGATTCGAACCCACGCTACCGCCGTGAGAGGGCGGCGTCCTAGGCCGCTAGACGACGGGGCCAGAAACGATCCGAGCAGTCAGCATAGCTCACCGCGCTAAGCCCACCTAATCGCTTGAAACGGTGCGGATTTTGCTGGGGTACCAGGACTCGAACCTAGAATGGCTGAACCAGAATCAGCTGTGTTGCCAATTACACCATACCCCATTGGCCGCCTAAAACTGCTGGTCAGCGCCGATTGCGGGCCTTTGCAAGCTCTTTGGGGACCGCCACTGCCAGTCGTTGTCGGCTTTGGTAAACCGCAGTGCAGACTACCAAAGTCTCGCGGGGCAGTCCGCATGCGTGGTCTGGGTCTCCCCTAACCGATCGTCGCGCGCGCCGCGCGCAGCCGCCGCACGCTGCGGTCGCGGCCCAGCAGCTCGAGCGACTCGAACAGCGGCGGGCTGACCGTCGTGCCGGTGGCGCCCACCCGGATCGGGCCAAACGCCTTGCGCGGTTTGAGGCCCAGCTCGTCGATGAGCGCCGCCTTGAGGGCGGCTTCGATCTGTGGCGTCGTCCAGTCCGCGACGCCGTCCAGCGCGCCCAGCGCCGCATCGAGCACGGTGGCCGAGTCCGGCCCCAGCTCCTTGGCCGCGGCCTTGGGGTCGATCGCGTACTCGTCGTCGTTGAGGAACTTCAACAGGTCCCAGGCGTCACCGAGCACCACGATCCGGGTCTGCACCAGGTCGGCGGCCGTGGCGAAGCCGGCGTCGTCGAGCTCGAGGCGATGACCGTGCACGCCGAAGTAATCGCGCAGCCTGGCGGTGAAGTCCTCGACGGTGAGCATCCGGATGTGCTCGGCGTTGAGCGCGTCGGCCTTTTTCTGGTCGAAGCGGGCCGGGTTGGAGTTGACGTCGACGACGTCGAACGCGGCCACCATCTCATCGAGACTGAACACGTCGTGGTCGTCGGCGATGGCCCAGCCCAGCAACGCCAGGTAATTGAGCAGCCCTTCGGGGATGAAGCCGCGGTCGCGGTGCGCGAACAGGTTCGACTGCGGGTCGCGCTTGGACAGCTTTTTGGTGCCCTCCCCCAATACCGTTGGCAGATGCGCGAACTGCGGGGTGCGCTCGGCGACGCCGATGCGGATCAGCGCCTGATACAGAGCGAGCTGGCGCGATGTCGACGGCAGCAGGTCCTCGCCGCGCAGCACGTGGGTGATCTTCATCAGCGCGTCGTCACACGGATTGACCAAGGTGTACAACGGATCTCCGTTGGCGCGGGTCAGCGCGAAGTCGGGCACCGACCCGGCCGCGAAGGTGGTGGTTCCCCGCACCAGGTCGTCCCAGCTGAGGTCGCCGTCGGGCATCCGCAGCCGCACCACCGGCTGGCGGCCCTCGGCGAGGAATGCCGCGCGCTGCGAGTCGGTCAGCTGCCGGTCAAAATTGTCGTAGCCCAGCTTGGGATTACGGCCCGCGGCGAGGTGCCGCGCCTCGACCTCCTCCGGCGTCGAAAAGGCGTAGTAGGCCTCTCCCGCCTCGACCAGCTTGGCCACCACGTCGCGGTAGATCTCGCCGCGCAAAGATTGGCGGTACGGGCCGTAGGGGCCGCCCACTTCGGGCCCCTCGTCCCAGTCCAGGCCGAGCCAGCGCAGCGCGTCCAGCAGCGCCAGATAGCTTTCCTCACTGTCGCGTTGGGCGTCGGTGTCCTCGATGCGGAAGACGAAGGTGCCCCCGGTGTGCCGGGCGTAGGCCCAGTTGAACAGCGCCGTGCGGACCATGCCGACGTGCGGGGTGCCGGTGGGCGACGGGCAGAATCGGACGCGTACGTTCGCGGGTGCAGTCACGATTTTCCTTTGCGGAGCACGGGATTGGTCAGGGTGCCGATGCCCTCGATGGTGATGGAGACGGTGTCGCCGTCCTCGATGGGGCCGACGCCCGCCGGGGTTCCGGTGAGGATGATGTCGCCGGGCAGCAAGGTCATCACCGCCGAGATCCACTCGACGATGGAGCCGATGTCGTGGATCAGCAGCGACGTGCGGCTGTGTTGCTTGACCTCGCCGTTGACCTCGGTGCGCAATTCGAGATCGCCCGGGTCCAGCGGCTTGAGGTCGGTCACGATCCACGGCCCGACCGGGCAGAAGGTGTCGTGGCCTTTGGCCCTCGTCCACTGGCCGTCGGCTTTTTGTTGATCGCGCGCCGACACGTCGTTGCCGATGGTGTAGCCGAGGATGTTGTCCGCGGCCTGGGCGGCCGAGACGTCCTTGCAGGGCCGGCCGATGACCACGGCCAGCTCGCCCTCGAAGTGAACCGGTGATGCGTTGGCCGGCAGGCGAATCGGTACGTTGGGCCCGATGATGGCGGTGTTCGGCTTGAGGAATATCACCGGCTCGGCCGGCGCGGGGCCGGTCATGTCCTTCATCTCGGCGATGTGATCGGTGTAGTTCTTGCCGACACAGACCACCTTGCTGGCGAGTATCGGGGCGAGCAGCCGGACGTCGGCGAGCGGCCATGACCGGCCGGTGAAGTTCGGCGTGCCGAATGGATGCTCGGCGATCTCACGGGCGATCATCTCGGCGGGGTCGTCGAGTTCGCCTTCGATGCTGACGAAGGCGACACCGTCGGGGCTGGCGATTCGACCAAGGCGCATTCGGTTGAGCCTAGTGAGGGTCGCGAGCGCGGCGAAGCCGGGCGTGGCGGGCCCTCACCATCCGACCCAGTGAGGGTCGCGAGCGCGGCGTAGCCGGGCGTGGCGGGCCGTCACCATCCGACCTAGTCTGGCGACGATTCGGGCCGGGACGGCCCGAGGAGGAGCCGGACGATCCCGCCTAGCCAGGGTCGCGAGCGCGGCGAAGCCGGGCGTGGCGGGCCAGGCGATGACCAGCAACGGCACACGTCCTGCGGCCAAATTTCCCGGTGGTATGCAAGCATGGGGAATGCAGACCGACTCGACCGATACGCCCGAAATCGGCGCGGGCGTGCGCTGGTCGATCATGGTCGTTTCGCTGCTGGCGACGGCGAGTTCGTTCCTCTTCATCAACGGCGTCGCATTTTTGATCCCGTCGCTGCGAGTGCGCGGAGTCCGGCTGGACGAAGCCGCCCTGCTTGCCTCGATGCCGAGCTGGGGCATGGTGGTGACGCTGGTGTTGTGGGGCTATGTGCTCGACCGGGTGGGCGAACGGGTGGTGATGGCCACGGGCTCGGCGCTGACCGCGGCGGCGGCCTACGCCGCGGCGTCCGCGCATTCGTTGGTGCTGATGTCGGTGTATCTGTTTCTCGGCGGCATGGCCGCCGCCAGTTGCAACACGGCGGGCGGGCGGCTGGTGTCCGCCTGGTTCCCGCCGCAGCAACGCGGCCTGGCCATGGGCATCCGCCAGACCGCGCAACCCCTGGGAATCGCCTTGGGCGCGATGGTAATTCCCGAGCTCGCCGAACACGGACCGCAGCACGGCCTCAGGTTCGCCGCCCTGGCATGCGCGGTCGGGGCGATAGCGAGCGTGATCGGAATCGTCGACCCGCCCCGGAAACCGCGCGCGAGCGCGAGTCATCAGGAACTCGCCAGTCCCTATCGAAAGTCGTTGACGCTGTGGCGGATTCACGCTGTGGCGGGCCTGATGATGATGCCGCAAACGGTGACGGTGACGTTCATGCTGGTGTGGCTGATCAGGAACCTGCACTGGTCGGTTACGGCCGCGGGCGGGTTGGTCACCCTCTCGCAGCTGTTGGGCGCGCTCGGCCGGGTTGCCGTGGGCCGCCTGTCCGATCGCGTCGGGTCGCGGATGCGTCCCGTGCGCTACATCGCGGCGGTCGCGGTGTTGGCGCTCCTCTTGCTGGCGTGGGCCGACTACATGAATTCGCGGTGGCAGGCGGGGCTCATGGTGGTCATCGCGGTGATCTCCGTGCTCGACAACGGGCTGGAGGCCACTGCCATCACCGAATTCGCCGGCCCGTATTGGAGCGGCCGCGCCCTGGGCATTCAGAACACCACCCAGCGCATGATGGCGGCGGCCGGACCCCCGCTGTTCGGCGCCTTGATCGCGGCCGCGAAATATCCACCGGCGTGGCTCTTGTGCGCCTTGTTCCCGTTGGCGGCGGTGCCGCTGGTGCCGACGCGGTTGCTGCCGCCCGGTTTGGAGACCAGGGCCCGGCGGCAAACCGTCCGTCGCGTTCGTTGGTGGCGTGCCATCCGTTCCCACGCAATGCCGAATAGGCCGGAGCGACGTTTGCCGCAACGATCCGGTGAGAACTATTAATAGGTGCAGACGACATCGACGCGTCGATGGGTGATGCTGGGGACGGGACTGATCGCGACGTTGAGCGCGACGGTCTTCATCAACGGCATCGCCTTTCTGATCCCCGCCCTCAACGACGTACGCGGCATCAATCTGGCCGAGGCGGCGCTGCTCTCGGCGATGCCCAGCTTCGGCATGGTGGTCACGCTGATCGCCTGGGGCTACATACTCGACATCGTCGGCGAGCGGATCGTGCTCACGGCGGGCTTGGCCCTCACCGCGGCGGCGGCGCTCATCGCTGCGGCGGTGCCGGAATCCATGCTGACGGAAGGGATCGCCCTGTTCGGTGGCGGCATGGCCGCGGCGAGCGCCAACACCGCCAGTGGCCGCCTGGTGACGGGGTGGTTCCCGCCGCAGCAGCGCGGCCTGGCGATGGGGATTCGACAGACCGCGCAACCGTTGGGAATCGCGTTGGCCGCCTTGGTACTTCCCGAGCTCGGCGAACGCAACATCTCGGTCGCGCTGTTGTTCCCCGCGGCGGTGTGCGCGGTGTCCGCGGTGCTGTGCGCCGTGTGGGTGCGCGATCCCGCACGCCCCGAACGGTCGACGGCCGACAAGGCCGAATTGGCCAGCCCGTACCGCGGCACGACGGTGCTGTGGCGCATTCACTTCGCGTCGGCGCTGCTCATGGTGCCCCAAACCGTGGTCTTGACGTTCATGCTCGTCTGGTTGATGAAAAACCAGCATTGGTCGATCGCGACGGCCGGCGTCTTGGTGAGCTTCTCGCAGCTGTTGAGCGCGCTGGGACGCATCGCCGTCGGCAGATGGTCCGACCGCCTGGGATCGCGAATGCGCCCGATCCGCATCATCGCGATGGCCGCCGCCGTGGTGATGGTCTTGCTGGCGATCGCGGATCATGCGCACTCCGCGATGGCGGTGACGCTGATGGTCGCCGCGTCGGTGATCACCGTGCTCGACAACGGTTTGGCGTTCACCGCCATTCCGGAAGTGGCCGGCCGATTTTGGAGCGGGCGCGCCATGGGCGCGCAGAACACCACTCAGCGACTCACCGCGGCGGTCGGGCCCCCGGTTTTCGGCGAGATGATCGACGCGACCGGATACCCGCTGGCCTTCGCGGTGTGCGCGTTGTTTCCGTTGCTGGCCCTGCCGGTGGTGCCGTCGGAGGCGCGCTCGCGCGCGGCCGCCCGCGACTAGAGCCCGGCGGCGATCCGTTCGCCGACTTCGCGGGTGGCGAGCCGTTCGCTCCCGCGCGTTGCCAGGTGGCGCTCGACGGCCCGGTCCACCCGGGCGGCGGCGTCGTCCTCGCCGAGATGGGCGAGCAGCAACGCCACCGACATGATCGCCGCCGTCGGATCGGCGATGCCCTGCCCGGCGATATCCGGTGCGCTGCCGTGAACGGGCTCGAACATCGAGGGGTTGGTCCGCGTGGCGTCGATGTTTCCGCTGGCGGCCAAGCCAATTCCGCCACACACCGCCGCCGACAGGTCGGTGATGATGTCGCCGAACAGGTTGTCGGTGACGATCACGTCGAACCGACCGGGATCGGTCACCATGAAGATGGTGGCCGCGTCGATGTGCTGATACGCCACCTCGACGTCGGGATAGTCCCGGCCGACCTCGGCCACGATGCGCGACCACAACCTTCCGGCGAAGGTCAGCACGTTGGTTTTGTGCACCAGGGTCAAGTGCTTTCGGCGTCGCTGAGCCCGCTCGAACGCGTCGGCCACCACGCGTCGCACGCCGAAAGCCGTGTTCTGGCTGACCTCGGTGGCGACCTCGTTGGGCGTTCCGACGCGGATGGCGCCGCCGGTGCCGGTGTAGGGACCTTCGGTCCCCTCGCGCACCACCACGAAGTCGATGTCGGGGTTGCCGGCCAGTGGGCTGTTCACACCCGGGTACAGCCGCCCGGGCCGCAAGTTGATGTGATGATCCAGCTCGAAACGCAAGCGCAGCAACAAACCTCGCTCCAGCACGCCGCTGGGCACCGACGGGTCACCGATGGCGCCGAGCAGGATGGCGTCATGCGCGCGCAGCTCGTCGACCGCCGAGTCCGGCAGAAGCTCACCCGTGGCGTGGTAACGCCGCGCCCCCAGGTCGTAGCTGGTCTTCTCCACGCCGGGCAGCACCGCGTCCAGGACCTTGACGGCCTCGGCCACAACTTCGGGCCCGATACCGTCGCCCTCGATCACCGCCAGCTTCATGGGCGCCGCTCCTCCTCATTGGCGCCGCTCATGCGGCGCGTGGTCGGGTCGCCGGCGCGCCTCATGAAAGATCAACCACCTCAAGCTTGTTCGCGCCGACGGCCGCACCGATCTCCGCCCGCACGTCGCCCGGCACGTCCCGATCCAGGCGCAACAGGATCGTCGCTCCCGGACCTTCGGCGTCCTCGGACAGTTGCGCGGCCTGGATGTTCACCCCGGCCGAGCCCAGCAGGGTACCGATCTTGCCCAGCGCACCGGGCTGGTCGACGTAGTTGATCACCAGGTTGATGCCGCGGGCGCGCAGGTCGAAGTTGCGGCCGTTGATTTGCACGATCTTTTCCACCAGCTGCGGCCCGGACAGGGTGCCGGCGACGTTGACCGCGCTGCCGTCGTGCGCGACCGCGCGCACGTCGACCACGCTGCGGTGGTTCGGGCTCTCCGACGCCGTGCCGATTTCGGCGGTGATGCCGCGTTCCTCGGCCAGCGCCGGAGCGTTGACGAACGTCACCGGACCCTCGACGACGGCCGAGAACAACCCCCGCAGAGCCGAAAGTTTCAGCACCTCAACGTCTTCGGATGCGAGCTCGCCGCGCACCTGCACCGACAACGACACCGGCGGACCGTCGGAAAGGGTGGCCGCCAGCACGCCGAGCTTGCGCACCAGGTCCAGCCACGGCGCCACCTCTTCGTTGACCACCCCGCCGCCGACGTTGACGGCGTCGGGAACGAATTCCCCGGCCAGCGCGAGCTTCACGCTCGCCGCGACGTCGGTGCCGGCCCGATCCTGGGCCTCCTCAGTCGAGGCCCCCAGATGGGGTGTGACCACCACCTGCGGCAGCTCGAACAGCGGACTGTCGGTGCACGGCTCCTTGGAGAACACGTCAAGGCCGGCCGCGCGCACGTGGCCACTGCGGACCGCGTCGGCCAGCGCCGCCTCGTCGACCAGGCCGCCGCGGGCGGCGTTGACGATGACCACGCCCGGCTTGGTTTTCGCCAACGCGTCCTTGCCGATCAGTCCGGCCGTTTCGGGCGTCTTGGGCAGGTGCACCGAGATGAAGTCGGCGCGGGCCAGCAGTTCGTCGAGCGTCAACAGCTCGATGCCCAGCTGCGCGGCGCGGGCCGGCGACACGTAAGGGTCATACGCGATCAGGTGGGTGCCGAAGGCGCTGAGCCGCTGGGCGACCAGCTGCCCGATGCGGCCCAACCCGACGACGCCCACCGTCTTGCCGAAAATCTCGGTGCCCGAGAACGACGACCGCTTCCAGGTGTGCTCGCGCAGCGAGGCGTCGGCCGCCGGGATCTGGCGGGCCGCGGAGAGCAGCAGCGCCAGCGCGTGCTCGGCGGCGCTGTGAATGTTCGACGTCGGCGCGTTGACCACCAGGACACCGCGCTCGGTGGCCGCGTCCACGTCGACGTTGTCCAGGCCGACCCCGGCGCGGGCGACGATCTTCAGCTTGGGGGCCGCCGCGAGCACCTCAGCGTCGACGGTGGTGGCCGAGCGCACCAGCAGCGCGTCGGCCTCAGGCACGGCCGCCAACAGTTTCTCGCGATCGGGCCCGTCTACCCAGCGCACCTCGACCTGGTCGCCCAGGGCCGCGACGGTTGATTCAGCGAGCTTGTCGGCAATGAGTACAACAGGCAAATTCACCCGGCCAGCCTATCGGCTGTAATTGACGGGTGGACGTCACCATCGTCGGCAGCGGACCCAACGGGTTGACCGCCGCCGTAATCTGCGCCCGGGCCGGCCTGAAAGTGCAGGTCGTCGAAGCTCAACCGACGTTTGGCGGGGGTGCGCGCACCGCGACCGATCCCGATTCCGCGGGCGTCGTGCACGACATCTGCTCGGCGGTGCACCCGTTGGCGCTGGCATCGCCGTTCTTCATGGAGTTCGACCTGCCCGCGCGCGGCGTGCAATTGGCGGTCCCCGAGATTTCGTACGCCAACCCGTTGCCGGGCCGCCCGGCGGCCATCGCGTACCGCGACCTGGACCGCACCTGCGCCGAATTGGAGGGCGGCGCCTCATTCCGGCGCCTGCTCGGCCCGCTGGTCGAGCGCTCCGACGACGTGGTGGCCCTGCTGCTGGGCGACAAGCGGTCGGTGCCGAACTCCGTGCCGTCGGCGTGGCGGCTCGGGGTGCGGATGCTGGCCCAGGGCACCCCGGCGTGGGGTTCGCTGACCGGCGAGGACGCCCGCGCCCTGTTCACCGGTGTTGCCGCCCATATCATTTCGCGGATGCCGTCGTTGACGGCGGCCGGTGCCGGGATGATGCTGGCCACCCTCGCGCATTCGGTGGGCTGGCCGATTCCGGTGGGGGGCAGCCAGGCGATCACCGACGCACTGATCGCCGACCTGCGCGCTCACGGCGGCGAGCTGACGGCGGGCACGGAGGTCACTTCGCCGCCTGGCGGGGTCGTCGCCTTCGACACGGCGCCGACCGCGCTGCTGCGGATCTACGGCGACTCCCTCCCGAGGCGCTACGCCAAAGCGTTGCGGCGCTACACGTTTGGCCCGGGGGTGGCCAAGGTCGACTTCGTCCTGGCCGACGAGATCCCCTGGGCGGACCCGCGGCTACGAAAGGCCCCCACCCTGCATCTCGGCGGCACCCGGGCCCAGATGGCCCGCGCCGAGGCCGAGATCGCCGCCGGCCGGCACGCGCAATGGCCGATGGTGCTGGCCGCCTCTCCGCACGTCGCCGACCCGGGCCGCATCGACTCGAACGGACGCCGCCCGTTCTGGAGCTATGCCCACGTGCCGTCGGGGTCCACCGTCGATCCGACGGAGGCCGTGACCGCGGTGGTCGAGCGCTTCGCGCCCGGCTTCCGCGACGTCGTGGTGGCCGCACGCGCGGTGCCCGCCGCGCGGCTGTGCGACCACAACGCCAACTATGTGGGCGGCGACATCGGGATGGGCGGCAATTCGGCCTGGCGAGCGATCGCGGGACCGACTCCGCGGCTAAACCCTTGGCGCACACCCATTCCCAAGGTGTACCTGTGTTCGGCGGCCACGCCACCGGGCGGCGGCGTCCACGGCATGGCCGGCTACTACGCCGCGCGCACGCTGTTGCGCCGCGAATTCGGGATCGGCATGCCTAAGCTGGCCCCGTGACCAAACTCGCGATCATCTATTACTCGGCCACCGGACACGGCACCACGATGGCGCAGCGCGTCGCCGCGGCGGCCGAGTCGGCAGGGGCCGATGTCCGCCTGCGCCACGTCGCCGAAACCCAGGATCCCGCCTCGTTCGCCCACAACCCGGCCTGGACGGCGAATTACGAGGCCACCAAGGACCTTCCGGTGGCAACCGGCGACGACATCGTCTGGGCCGACGCGGTGATCTTCGGTTCACCGACGCGGTTCGGCTCTCCCGCAGCGCAATTGCGCGCGTTCCTCGACTCGCTGGGCGGGCTGTGGGCACAGGGCAAGCTCGCCGACAAGGTGTATGCGGGCTTCACGTCGTCCAACACCGTGCACGGCGGTCAGGAAACCACCCTGCTCTCCCTGTACATCACGCTGATGCATTTCGGCGGCATCATCGTGCCGCCGGGCTACACGGATGCGTGCAAGTTCGTCGACGGCAACCCGTACGGGGTCAGCCTGGTCACCACCCACGACAACATCAACGAATTCGACGAGCCCACCGACAAGGCCCTCGAGCACCTGGCCCGCCGGGTGGTCGAGACGGCGGATCGCCTCGCCTCGTCCTGAGCCGCCTCGCCTCTTAGCCCGCCGAACGTGCACTCACGGCGAAAAAATCGACGAAAACTCGCCCTGAGTGCACGCTCGGCGCCGAAAAGCTAAGCCGTCTCGGTGATCGGCCGGTCGACCCAGCTCATCAGGTCGCGCAGCTTCTTGCCGGTGACCTCGATGGGGTGCTCGGCGTTCTCCTTGCGCAGCTGCTCGAGCTGCTTGTTGCCGCCCTCGACGTTGGCGACCAGCTTCTTGACGAAGTCGCCGTTCTGGATGTCGCGCAGGATCTCCCGCATCCGGTCCTTGGTGCCGGCGTCGATGACGCGGGGCCCCGACAGATACCCGCCGAATTCCGCGGTGTCGGACACCGAGTAGTTCATCCGGGCGATGCCGCCCTCATACATCAGGTCGACGATCAGCTTGAGCTCGTGCAGCACCTCGAAGTACGCCATCTCCGGCGGGTAGCCCGCCTCGACCATCACGTCGAAACCGGTCTTCACCAATTCCTCTGTGCCACCGCACAAGACGGCCTGCTCACCGAAGAGGTCGGTCTCTGTCTC
This sequence comes from Mycobacterium paraintracellulare, assembly GCF_000276825.1. Lineage (NCBI taxonomy): Bacteria > Bacillati > Actinomycetota > Actinomycetes > Mycobacteriales > Mycobacteriaceae > Mycobacterium > Mycobacterium paraintracellulare. The sequence goes on from NC_016948.1 coordinate 4,024,185, forward strand.
GTCCTTGAAGGTGGTCTTGATGACGCCGGCGCGGGTACCGCCGATGGCCTTGGCGTAGGACAAGGCGAGCGCCTCACCCTTGCCGGACGGGTCCTGGTCGACCGCGATCAGGCAGGGCACACCCTTGCCGTCGACGAACTGCCGGCGCACCAAATGACCGGGCCCCTTGGGCGCGACCATGGCGATGGTGACGTCGGCGGGCGGCTTGATCAGGTCGAAGTGGATGTTGAGGCCGTGACCGAAAAACAACGCGTCACCGGGCTTCAGGTTCGGCTCGATGTCATTTTTGAAGATGTCGGCCTGCGCGGTGTCGGGCGCCAGCAGCATGATCACGTCGGCCCACTTGGCGACCTCGGCGGGGGTGTCGACGTCCAGGCCCTGCTCGGAAACCTTGGGCCGCGACTTCGAACCCTCCTTCAGGCCCACCTTCACCTGCACGCCGGAGTCGCGCAGGCTCAGCGAGTGCGCGTGCCCTTGGCTGCCGTATCCGATGACCCCGACCTTGCGACCCTGAATGATGGTCAGGTCCGCATCGTCGTCATAGAACATTTCTAGTGCCACTGTTGAATATCTCCTTGTGTGTTACTTGGCCGTGCCGATTCCGCGTGGACCGCGAGACAACGACACCACTCCCGATTGCACGATTTCACGGATGCCGAACGGTTCCAGGATCCGCAGCAGCGCCTCGATCTTGCCGCGGTCGCCCGTCGCCTCGATCGTCAGCGCCTCCGTGGAAACGTCAATCACCTTGGCGCGGAACAGGTTCACCGCTTCGATCACCTGACTGCGGGTGCCGGCGTCGGCGCGCACCTTGATCATCGCCAATTCCCGCGACACCGAGTTGTCGTCGTCGAGCTCGACAATCTTGATGACGTTGATCAGCTTGTTGAGCTGCTTGGTGATCTGTTCGAGCGGGGTCTCCTCGGCGGAGACCACGATCGTCATCCGGGACATGTCCTTCTGCTCGGTCGCGCCGACCGCCAGGGACTCGATGTTGAAGCCGCGCCGCGAGAACAGCGCGGCCACGCGGGCGAGGACACCGGGTTTGTCTTCGACCAGCACCGACAGAGTGTGGGTTTGCGGACTCATCAGGCGTGCCCTTCACTCTCGTCGTCGAACAGCGGGCGGATCCCGCGGGCCGCCTGGATCTCGTCATTGCTGGTGCCGGCGGCGACCATCGGCCACACCTGCGCGTCCGCGCCGACGATGAAGTCGATCACGACCGGTCGGTCGTTGATCGCCCGCGCCTGCTCGATCACGTCGGCGACGTCTTCCTCACGCTCGCAACGCAACCCGACGCAGCCCAGCGCCTCCGCCAGCTTCACGAAGTCCGGGATGCGGTGCGAATGCGTGGCCAGATCCGTTTGCGAGTAACGCTCTTCGTAGAACAGCGTCTGCCACTGGCGGACCATGCCCAGGTTGCCGTTGTTGATCAGCGCCACCTTGATCGGCACGCCTTCGATCGCGCAGGTGGCCAGCTCCTGGTTGGTCATCTGGAAACAGCCGTCGCCGTCGATCGCCCAGACCTCGGCGTCCGGGCGGGCCATCTTGGCGCCCATGGCGGCCGGAATGGCGAACCCCATGGTGCCCAGGCCGCCGGAGTTGAGCCAGGTGCGCGGCTTCTCATAGGAGATGAATTGGGCCGCCCACATCTGGTGCTGGCCGACGCCGGCGACGTAAATGGCGTCCGGGCCGGCGATCTGGCCGAGCTTCTCGATGACGTATTCCGGGCCCAGGCTGCCGTCGCTCTGCGGTCCGTAACTCAGCGGATACGTGGACCGAACCCCGTCGAGGTAGGCCCACCACTCGGTCATGTCGATCTTGCCGGGCACCCCGTCGTGGCGGAGCTGCTCGACCAGCTCGGCGATGACGGCCTTGACGTCACCGACGATCGGCACGTCGGCGTGGCGGTTCTTGCCGATCTCGGCCGGGTCGATGTCGGCGTGGATGACCTTGGCTTCGGGCGCGAAGGTGTCCAGCTTCCCGGTCACCCGGTCGTCGAAGCGGGTGCCCAGCGCGATCAGGAGGTCGCTGCGCTGCAGGGCCGCCACCGCGGCGACGGTGCCGTGCATGCCGGGCATGCCCATGTGCTGACGATGGCTGTCCGGGAACGCGCCGCGCGCCATCAGCGTGGTCACCACCGGGATGCCGGTCAGCTCGGCCAGCTCGGCCAGCTGCTCGGTCGCGTCCCCGCGGATGACACCCCCGCCCACGTACAGCACCGGTTTGCGGGCCGCGGCGATCAGCTTGGCGGCCTCGCGGATCTGCCGGTTGTGCGGCTTGACGGTCGGCTTGTATCCGGGCAGATCGATGCGCGGCGGCCAGCTGAACGTGCACTGGCCCTGCAGCACGTCCTTGGGGATGTCGACGAGCACCGCGCCGGGGCGGCCCGAGGAGGCGATGTGGAAGGCCTCGGCGAGCACCTGCGGGATCTCGTTACCGGAGCGGACCAGGAAGTTGTGCTTGGTGATCGGCATCGTGATGCCCGAGATGTCGGCTTCCTGGAAGGCGTCGGTGCCGATCAGCGTGCGCCCCACCTGGCCGGTGACCGCGACGACGGGGATCGAGTCCATCTGGGCGTCGGCCAGCGCGGTGACCAGGTTGGTGGCCCCGGGGCCGGAAGTCGCCATGCAGACACCGACCTTGCCGGTGGCGTGCGCGTAGCCGCTGGCGGCGTGACCCGCGCCCTGTTCGTGGCGGACCAGCACGTGGCGCAGCTTCTTTGAGTCGAACAGCGGGTCATAGACCGGCAGCACCGCGCCGCCGGGGATGCCGAAGATGACGTCGACGTCGAGTTCCTCCAGCGACCGGATCACCGACTGCGCGCCGGTAAGTTGCTCGGGCCCAATGCGTTTCGGCTTGCCGTTGGCAGACTTCGCGGCCGGCTTCACCGCGTCGGTGGCGATGTCGGCGGCGCCCGGTGTGTCGGGGGCGGGCCGCCTGGTGGGAGCGCTCACTGTCGTTCAGTCCTTATTCACTCTGGGAATCTCGCGGGGGCAACAAAAAACCCCCGACAGCTCATCTGCTGCACGAGGGTTGCGCGTTGGTGCTGGATTGCTTCAAATGCTCAAAGGCAAGTCAGGCACCAACGCGCCTAATTACTACGAGCATCCCGGGCTTTCCGGCGGTATCCATAGCGCTCGACGGTAGTCTTCGCACAGCTCAGCAGTCAAATCCGTCACCGTCACCAGCCGGGTTGGGCGCGCGCCGCCGCCTGGCCGCTCGCGGGATCCGCCGGGCGCCCCGGGTGAAATGATGGTCGGGTGGCTACCGGTTCGTCTTCCCGAACACCTCTCGTGATCAAGCTGTCCCCCATCGCGCACCTCGCGGTCGGATTCCTGGCCCTGGGCTTGCTGATCCCGGTGATGCTGTGGCCGCCGTCCGCGCCGCTGTTGATCATTCCGGTGGTGCTGTCGGCGATGATCGTCCGGTTACGCACCGTCGCCGACGACCGCGGTGTCACCGTCCGCACGCTGCTGGGCAGCCAGACGGTGCGCTGGGACGACATCGACGGGCTGCGTTTCCATCGCGGTTCCTGGGCACGGGCGCGCCTCAAGAGCGGCGCCGAGCTGCGATTGCCGGCGGTCAGCTTCTCGACGCTGCCGGAGCTCACCGCGGCCAGCGCGGGGCGGGTTCCCAACCCCTATCAGTGACGGCGGCCCAGCTCAGCCGATCGGGTTCACGCCGTTGAGCGCCACCCACACGCCGATGCCGGCGGCGATGCCGGCCAGCAGGGCGACGAACGACCCGATGAACGGCCGGTGGGCCCAGCCGCGGCGCGCGTCGAGACCGTAGCGGCCGGGTCCGCACAGGATGACCGCGGCGGCCACGGCGATGAGGGTGATCTGGTATTCGTGCCCCTCGGGCAGGAAGTACGAGAAGGTGTGCGTGTGCGGCCGCGCCGAGACGGTGGCCAGCAGGCCGTTGATCAAAAACGCAAGAGCGCCGGCCGCGGCCAGCGGCGTGAACAGGCCCAGCACCAGCAGCACACCGGCCACGAGCTCGCCGCCGGCGCTCACGTAGGCGAGGATGTCGGCGTGCTGGTAGCCGACGTCGGACAGCGAGTTCCTGAACCCGGTCACTCCCGAACCGCCCCACCAGCCGAACAACTTCTGCAGCCCGTGGGCGCCGAGCACCACGCCAAGCCCGACCCGCAACACCAGCAAACCCAGATGCTGGGTTCCGCGCCGCCCGACGTCGTGCAACCGGTCGTCGTGCTCGTCGTCGTCGATGTCGGTGGACTCCGGCGCCGCGTGCCGGGCCGCCGAATGCGGCTGGACGTACGGCAGCGGCTCCTGGTGTTCGAGCAGGTTGTAACCCGAGGCCCCGGAGCCGGCCATCGCCGCGGCGGCGCCGTAGGGGATGACGGTGGTGGTTCCCGTGGACGGGTTGAAGTCACCGGGGTAGCCGACTGGGGTCAGATCGTCTTCGGGGTCGACCAGGCGCGCCGAGGCGGGGCGTCCCGGGGTCGACTCCGGGGATTCGCCGGGCCGCTGCCAATCTGCGTCATTCGGTTGACTGGTCACGGGTGTCAGGGTAAGGGCAGTTGGCCCCGAATTGGGGATTTGAGCGGCGCTTTCGCCAGGCAATCGACGGTTTGCCCGCCAAAAACGCCCGGATCGGTCCGAAATCGGCCTGCGAGCCCGTCTGGAGGGGCCGGAAGGCACGATTCGGGGCCCGTCGGCACCCGGCGGAAAGCGGGATCCGATCGCGGGTTCGGCGGCGGGCGAGCGGGACGCGTGTGGCGGCGGCGGCGGCGGTGTCCGTAGCCTGACGGTCATGCGACTAGGGCGATCGGGGCGGTCGGTGCGGCGCGGGTTCGCCGCGCTGTGTGCCCTCGTGCTGGTGACGAGCGGGTGCGCGCGCTTCAACGACGCGCAATCACAACCGTTCACGACCGCCCCGGAATTGAAGCCGCAGCCGAGCTCGACGCCGCCCCCGCCGCCGCCGCTGCCGCCCACCCCGTTCCCGAAGGCCTGCCCGGCGCCGGGGGTCATGCAGGGCTGCCTGGAGAGCACCAGCGGGCTGATTATGGGGCCCGACAGCAAAACCGCGCTGGTCGCCGAGCGCACCACCGGAGCGGTCAAGGAGATCTCGGTCAGCGCCGAGCCGAAGGTGAAGATGGTCATCCCGGTCGACCCGTCCGGGGATGGCGGGTTGATGGACATCGTGTTGTCGCCCACCTACACCCAAGACCGCCTGATGTACGCCTACGTCAGCACCCCGACCGACAACCGGGTCATTCGCATCGCCGACGGCGACATCCCCAAGGACATCCTGACCGGGATCCCCAAGGGCGCCACCGGCAACACCGGGGCGTTGATCTTCACCAGCCCCACCACGCTGGTCGTGCTGACCGGCGACGCCGGTAACCCGGCGATGGCCGCGGACCCCAATTCGCTGGCCGGCAAGGTGCTGCGCATCGAGCAGCCGACCACCGTCGGTCAGGCCCCGCCCACCACGGCGCTGTCCGGCGTGGGTTCGGGCGGCGGCTTGTGCACCGACCCGGTCGACGGCTCGCTGTATGTCGCCGACCGCACCCCGACCGCGGATCGGTTGCAGCGCATCACCAAAACGTCGGACGTCTCCACGGTGTGGACCTGGCCGGACAAACCCGGCGTGGCCGGTTGCGCGGCGATGGACGGCACCGTGCTGGTGAACCTGATCAACACCAAGCTGACGGTGGCGGTCCGGCTGGCTCCGACGACGGGCGCGGTCACCGGTGAACCCGACGTCGTGCGCAAGGACACGCACGCGCACGCGTGGGCGCTGCGCATGTCACCGGATGGAAACGTCTGGGGCGCAACCGTAAACAAGACGGCGGGCGACGCCGAGAAACTGGACGACGTGGTGTTCCCGCTCTTCCCGCAGGGCGGCGGCTTCCCGCGCAACAACGACGACAAGACGTAGCGCGCGCCGGGTTTGCGCGAAAGTGCAACTGGCGATGCATCTGCCGAGACGCGCCGTCGACAACTGCACTCTCGCGACTTTGGGGTGGGGCTAGCCCTGGCCGCAGGCCGCCAGGACCAGTTCGCGCACCCGGGCGGCGTCGGCCTGCCCGCGGGTGGCCTTCATCACCGCTCCGACGATCACGCCCGCCGCGGCCACCTTGCCGCCCCGGATCTTTTCCGCCACATCGGGATTGGCGGCCAGCGCCTCGTCGACGGCCGCCTGGGTGACCGAGTCGTCGCGCACCAGCGCCAGGCCGCGCGCGGACATGACCTCTTCGGGTTCGCCCTCCCCGGCCAGCACGCCCTCGACGACCTGGCGCGCCAGTTTGGTGGACAGCTTGCCCTCGTCGACCAGCGCCACCACCGCGGCGACCTGGGCCGGCGTGATGGCCAGTTCGTCGAGCGCGACGTTGGCTTCGTTGGCCTTCTGCATCAAGAAGTTCCCCCACCAGGCCCGCGCCTGTTCGCTGGACGCGCCGTGTTCGATGGTGGCGGTGACCAGTTCGATGGCGCCGGCGTTGACCAGGTCGCGCATCACCTCGTCGGAGATCCCCCACTCTTCCTGAATTCGCTTGCGGCTCAACCACGGTAGCTCGGGGATGGTCTGGCGCAGCCGCTCGACGAGCTCGCGGCTGGGCGCCACGGGCTCCAGGTCGGGCTCGGGGAAGTAGCGGTAGTCCTCGGCGGTCTCCTTGACGCGGCCCGGGCTGGTGTAGCCCGCCTCGTGAAAGTGCCGGGTTTCCTGGGTGATCTGGCCGCCGGAGGCCAGGACGGCGGCCTGGCGCTGCATTTCGTAACGCACGGCCACCTCGACGCTTTTCAGCGAGTTGACGTTCTTGGTTTCGGTGCGGGTGCCGAATTCGGCCTGGCCGGTCGGCTTCAGCGACACGTTGGCGTCGCAGCGCATGGAGCCCTGATCCATCCGGACGTCGGATACGTCCAAGGCGCGCAACAGGTCCCGCAGCGCGGTCACGTAGGCCCGGGCGATCTGCGGGGCCCGGTCCCCGGCCCCGACGATGGGCTTGGTGACGATCTCGATCAGTGGTACCCCGGCGCGGTTGTAGTCGATCAGCGACGTCGTCGCGCCGTGAATGCGGCCGGTCTCGCTGCCGATGTGGGTGAGCTTGCCGGTGTCTTCCTCCATGTGCGCGCGCTCGATCTCCACCCGCCAGGTGCTGCCGTCTTCCAGCGGGGCCTCGAGGTAGCCGTTGATGGCGATGGGCTCGTCGTACTGCGAAATCTGGTAGTTCTTCGGCATGTCCGGGTAGAAGTAGTTCTTCCTGGCGAAGCGGCACCAGGGCACGATCTCGCAGTTGAGCGCCAGCCCGATTCGGATGGCCGACTCCACCGCGGTCTGGTTGAGCACCGGCAGCGAGCCGGGCAGCCCGAGGCACACCGGGCACACCTGGGTGTTGGGTTCGGCGCCGAATGCGGTCGTGCAGCCGCAGAACATCTTGGTGACGGTGGACAGCTCGACGTGCACCTCGAGGCCGAGCACCGGATCGAAACGCGCGATGACGTCGTCGTACTCCATCAGGTCGGCGCTGGCGGCAACACTCATGCGCTCGATCCTAGTGGTGATCGCGAGCGCGGCGGAGCCGGGCGAAGCGGGTCACCACCGATCAAGACTAGTGGTGATCGCGAGCGCGGCGGAGCCGGGCGAAGCGGGTCACCACCGATCAAGACTAGTGGTGATCGCGAGCGCGCTCTCCTCCCCTGCCCGGGAACATCCCGGCCAGCACGGCGGCCATCTCGAGGTAGCTGCGCCGGCTCTCCTTGCTCATTCGGTCCAGCGCGATCTTCCTGCCCTCGTGCACGTGCCGGTCGAACGGCAGCACCACGGTGGCGGCGACGCGTGCGGACAGCCGGTCAAGTTCCGTCACGGCCACACCCTCCACCTTGGCCGGCTCGACGTGATTGACCGCGAGCACGGTCGACGCCATCAATCGTTGATACCCGTTGTGGCACAGCCACTCCAGGGTGGTGTGGGTCTTGCGTATCGCGTCGATCGAGGTGCTCGTGACCACCACGAGGGCCCGCGACTCCGGCAGAACAGCCTCCATCACACTGGAATTGAGCGCTTTGACGCAATCGACCAGCACCACCGAATACTGGTTTCTCAGCATCGAGAACGCCCGCAGAACGTCACGGCGCTCCAGGCGCCAGTCGGTGCTTGCGTAGTCCGGCAGCCCGAGCACCTCCAGCCCGAAGCCGTTCATATAGGTCAGCGCCCGGATGTCCTCGTAGCTCGTTGCCGGGCCGCCGCGGAGCAGGTCGGCCATGCTGTGCGGGTTGTGACGGCCGTGGCGCTCGGCCAGGTCCCCCGCGTCGATGTCGAGTGCGAGCACCCGGTCGTTGCGCACCGCGGCGAAAGTCGACCCGAGGGCCTCGACCACCGCGGTCTTGCCCACCCCGCCTTTGAGGTTGAGGACGGCGATCGGAAAAGCACTGCCCACGGTCGCGCGGATGCGCTCCCGCAACTCCGTCTCGTAGGCGGCGTTTTTGCCCGGGCCGAGATCGATCCCGGTGACGCGGTGGATCAACCCTCGCCAGTTGAGCCTGGCGTCGGTCTCGGGGTGGTCGAAGCGATCCAGCGCGGTCTCGCCCAGCACCGGCCCGGGGCGCGGCGGGACCGGCGGACGGCGGCCGGGCCCGCGAGGTTGGGGCACCGTGGTCGCCGACGGGCGGGCGTCGGCGCGCCAGCTGGGCGGGCGCGGGTGGTGGGGTGCCGGGCCCGGTGGGCCCGCCGATCCGACGGAATGCTGAACGACTCCGCGACTCTCACCACGGTTGCTCATACCCCGGTATAGCCGTTATGCACGGGTCCGGAAACCACCGGTTATCTGCCCGGCGGGCCTAGCCGAAGAAGGCCGCGGCGTCGTCGTAGCGGCTGTCGGGCACCAGCTTGAGCTGGCGGACGGCATCGGCCAGCGGCACCCGGCCGATGTCCTGGCCGCGCAGCGACACCATCTGGCCGTATTCGCCGGCATGCGCCGCGTCGGCCGCATTCACGCCGAACCGGGTGGCCAGCACCCGGTCATATGCCGTCGGGGTGCCGCCGCGCTGGACGTGACCCAAGACGGTCACCCGGACGTCCTTGTTGATGCGCTTTTCCACCTCGGCGCCCAGCTGCGCGGCCACACCGGTGAATTTCTCGTGGCCGAACTCGTCAATCCCGCCTTCCCGCAACGCAATCGAGCCGGGTATGGGTTTGGCGCCCTCGGCGACCACGCAGATGAAGTGCGAATCTCCGCGCTGGAAGCGACGTTTGACGAGCCGGCAGACCTCTTCGACGTCGAATGGCTGCTCGGGGATCAGCGTCATGTGCGCGCCGGAAGCCAGGCCCGCGTTCAGCGCAATCCAACCCGCGTGCCGGCCCATCACCTCGACCAGCATCACGCGCTGGTGGGACTCGGCGGTGCTGTGCAACCGGTCGATCGCCTCGGTGGCGACGGTCAACGCGGTGTCGTGGCCGAAAGTCACGTCCGTGCAATCGATGTCGTTGTCGATGGTCTTCGGCACGCCGACCACGGGAACGTTTTCCTCGGAGAGCCAGTGCGCGGCCGTCAGCGTGCCTTCCCCCCCGATCGGGATGAGGACGTCGATCCCGTTGTCGTCGAGGGTCTGCTTGACCTGGTTCAGCCCGGCCCGAAGTTTGTCGGGATTCACGCGCGCGGTCCCCAGCATCGTTCCGCCCTTGGCCAGCAGGCGGTCGTTGCGGTCGTCGTTGTGCAGCTGGACGCGCCGGTTCTCCAGCAACCCGCGCCATCCGTCCTGAAATCCGACCACCGACGAGCCGTACCGGGAGTCGCACGTACGCACCACCGCCCGGATGACGGCGTTGAGCCCGGGGCAGTCGCCGCCTCCGGTGAGCACTCCGATCCGCATAGCCCTATCTTGCCGGGCGGCGGGCTACCGGCGCGAGCAGACGTCAGATCGCGGCCGGCAGCGGCCCGCGCGCCGCTTCGTAGGCGGCCCCGACGCGGTACAGGCGGTCGTCGGCCAGCGCGGGCGCCATGATCTGCAATCCGACGGGCAGGTCGTCGTCCGGCGACAGGCCCGACGGCACCGACATGCCGCAGTGACCGGCCAGGTTCAGTGGCAGCGTGCACAGGTCGAACAGGTACATCGCCAACGGATCGTCGACCTTCTCACCGAGCCCGAACGCGGTGGTCGGCGTCGCCGGTGACACCACGACATCGACCGACCGGTACGCCTCGTCCAGATCGCGGGCGATCAGGGTGCGCACCTTCTGAGCCTGGTTGTAGTAGGCATCGTAGTAGCCGGCCGAGAGCGCGTAGGTGCCGATCATGATGCGCCGCTTGACCTCCGGGCCGAAGCCCGCGGCGCGGGTCAGCGCCATCACCTCCTCGGCGCTGTGGCTGCCGTCGTCGCCGATCCGCAGCCCGTAGCGCATCGCGTCGAAGCGCGCCAGGTTGCTCGACACCTCCGAGGGCAGGATCAGGTAGTAGGCGGACAGCGCGTACTCGAAGTGCGGGCAGTCGACCTCGCTCACCTCGGCGCCCAGCGCGGTCAGCTGCTCGACGGCGGCCTCGAACGAGGTCAGCACCCCGGGCTGATACCCCTCGCCGCGCAGCTGCTTGACCACGCCGACGCGCACGCCCTTGAGGTCACCGGCCGCCCCGGCCCTCGCCGCGCCGACGACGTCGGGCACCGCCGCGTCGACGGATGTCGAGTCGCGGGTGTCGTGCCCCGCGATCACCTGATGCAGCAGCGCCGTGTCCAGCACGGTGCGCGCGCACGGGCCGCCCTGATCCAGCGACGACGCGCACGCCACCAGGCCGTAGCGCGACACCGTGCCGTAGGTCGGCTTGACGCCGACGGTCGCGGTCAGCGCGGCGGGCTGCCGGATGGAGCCGCCGGTATCGGTCCCGATGGCCAGCGGCGCCTGGAACGCGGCAAGCGCCGCCGCGCTGCCGCCACCGGAGCCGCCGGGCACCCGGTCGACGTTCCAGGGGTTGCGGGTGGGCCCGTACGCGGAGTTCTCGGTCGAGCTGCCCATCGCGAACTCGTCCATGTTGGTCTTGCCGAGGATCGGGATGCCGGCGGCGCGCAGCCGCGAGGTGACGGTGGCGTCGTAGGGGGCGCGCCAGCCCTCGAGGATCTTGGATCCGCAGGTGGTGGGCATGTCGACCGTGGTGAAGACGTCCTTGAGCGCCAGCGGCACCCCGGCCAGCGGCGACGGCAGCCGTTCCCCCGCGGCCACCGCCTCGTCGACGACGGCGGCCGCGCCGAGCGCCTCGTCGGCCGCCACGTGCAGGAAGGCGTGGTAGCGATCGTCGGTGGCTTCGATCTGGTCCAGACACGCCTGGGTGACCTCGACCGACGACAGTTCCTTGGCGGCGATCCGGGCTGCCAGCGTGGCGGCGTCGGACCGGATGATCTCGTTCACTCGCTGTCTCCCAGGATCTGCGGGACCGCGAAGCGGCCGTCGACGGCCGACGGCGCCTCGGCCAGCGCTTCGGCCTGGGTCAGGCAGGGCGCCGGCTCGTCCGGGCGGGTGACGTTGACGTCCTTGAGCGGGTTGTCCGTCGCTTCGACACCGGTGACGTCGACCGCCTGTACCTGGCTGACGTGCGTCAGGATGGCGTCGAGTTGGCCGGCGAAGCTGTCGAGCTCGCTGTCGGTCAACGCCAGCCGGGACAGCCGGGCCAGGTGCGCTACCTCGTCGCGGGAGATCTGGGACACGATCCGAAAGCCTAGCCGCGGGCCCGCTGCCGGCGGAGGGGGCCCGAGCCGGCTCGAGCCGAAATGCCGCCGACACATCGCTGTGCAACAGTGTTGGCCGTGCCCTCCTATCTGTTGCGCATCGAGCTCGTCGACCGTCCGGGAAGCCTGGGGTCGCTGGCGGTCGCGCTCGGTTCGGTGGGCGCCGACATCTTGTCGCTCGACGTCGTGGAGCGGAGCTCGGGGTACGCGATCGACGACCTGGTCATCGAGCTGCCGCCGGGGGCGATGCCGGACTCGCTGATCACCGCCGCCGAATCACTGTCCGGGGTCCGGGTGGACAGTGTGCGCCCGCACACCGGTCTGCTGGAGGCGCACCGCGAGCTCGAGCTGCTCGACCACATTGCCGCGGCCGGCGACACGGCGTCCAGGCTGCAGGTGCTGGCCAACGAGGCGCCCAGGGTGCTGCGCGTCAGCTGGTGCACGGTGTTGCGCAGTGCCGGCGGCGAGCTGCAGCGCCTCGCCGGCAGTCGCGGCGCCCCCGAAACCAAGGCGGACACGGCCCCGTGGCTGCCCCTCGAGCGGGCCGTGCCGCTGGACAGCAGCGCCGACTGGGTGCCCAAGGCATGGCGCGACATGGACATGACGATGGTCGCGGCCCCGCTGGGAGACCCGCACACCGCCGTGGTGCTCGGCCGGCCGGGCCCCGAATTCCGGCCGTCCGAGGTCGCCCGGTTGGGCTACCTCGCCGGGATCGTCGCCACCATGCTGCGCTGATCGGCCGCAACCCCGTCGAAGCCTAGGCCTTGGGGTTCCGGGCGGGCGGCGGTGCGAGTGTGGTAGGAATGAATTCCGTTATGCACCAACGTGTTTGATCGCCAGCACTGACCGGGCTAGTTGTTTGTCGGTGGTGGTTGGGGTTGGAAGGGGTCATACCACCACCAGTCGGCCCGCTCGCCGGTAGGTCCCGGACACGGTGGCACCGCGGGCGGGGGCCCAGTGGGTGGACGCGCCAACGATCCCGGGCTCAGTACCCGGCCGGCCTCGTCGGTCACGGTCAGGGCGTCGGCGGGTCCGGTGAGGGTGATAACGCCCCGGTGATGCAACCGGTGGTGATACGGGCAGACCAGCACCAGGTTGGCCAACTCCGTGGGGCCACCGTCTTCCCAATGCCACAGGTGATGCGCGTGCAGGCCACGGCTGGCCCCACAACCGGGCACCACACACGAGCGGTCGCGGTACTCCAGCGCGCGGCGCAGCCGCCGATTGATCACCCGCGTGGTCCGGCCGGCACCGATGACCTCACCCTCGCGTTCAAACCACACCTCACAGGTGGCATCACAGGTCAACAAGCGGCGCTCGGCATCCGAGAGCAGCGGACCCAAATGCAGCCCCGCCACGCGGCGCCCCACATCGAGGTGGGCCACCACCGTGGTGTGCTGCCCATGGGGGCGGCGGGCGGCCTCGGCGTCCCAACCCGCCTCGACCAGCCGCATCAACGCATCGACCGTACTCGGCAACGGGGGCCGCTGATCGGATGAACCCGCGCCGTTTGCCTGATCGTGTTTCCACTCGGCGATCAGCGCCTCACGATGAGACGCCAAAGCGGCGTCGAACTTCGCGGCATCCAAGTGGCCCAGCATGATCCGATAACAGGCGCCCCACTCAATGGCGGTCGTAGTGATCGAACGCTCCGGCTCGATCTCGGGCCGAGGTTCGGACTCGGACTCGGACTCTGACTCTGACTCGGACCGAGGTTCAGGCTCGGGTCGCGGTTCCAGCTTCACCGCGGTACGCAACTGACTGACCGTCGCCACCGCGGCCAGCTCCGCGTAATGCTCATCAGACCCCTCACCCGCGCGCGCCGCGATCACCCCGACCTGATCGGCCGACAGCCGACCCTCCCGCAGGCCGGCGGTGCAGCGCGGAAACTCCTCGAGCCGGGCCGCGATCGCGGCCAGCGTGTGCGCGTTGGCCGACGAACACCCCAGCTTCCAGGCCACCAACGCCGGCACCGAGCGCGCCCCGGTCACACCACACAACCCGTCACGATCAATCTCGGCCACGATCTCCACAACGCGCCCATCAATCGCATTGCGCTGACCCGCCAACTCCGCCAACTCCCCAAACAACACCTCAAGACGGTCACTCGCAGTGACCACCACAGCCTCAGCGGATGCGATCGACGACATGCTGTCATCATCACAGCCACCACCGACAAGTTCGGGCCAAGTCATGTCGCGCTAGGAGGGCGCGACCCGGCGCAACCAGATCAGCGGGCACCCGACGACATCGCCACCGGGTCGTCGTCCTCCCACAGCAGCAGCTGACGAACCGCCGGGCGCGAGCCGTAGGGGCGCAGCATGGTGCTGGCGGGTCGTGGCCGCACCCGCTGCGGCCACCAGAACCAGCGCCCGAGAAGCCTTGCGACAGAAGGCGTCATGAACGACCGCACGATCAGCGTGTCGAACAGCAGGCCGAGTCCGATGGTCGTGCCGATCTGGCCGAGGACCTGGAAACCGCTGAAGACGAACGCACACATGGTGACGGCGAACACGACGCCGGCCGAGGTGACCACCGAGCCCGAGCCGGCCATCGCCCGGATGATGCCGGTATTGATACCCGCACGGATCTCTTCCTTGAATCGCGAGATCAATAGCAGGTTGTAGTCGGACCCGACGGCGAGCAGCAGGATCACGGCCAGCGCCAGCACCACCCAATAGAGCTGGATGCCGAAGATGTACTGCCACACCAGAACCGATAGCCCGAACGAGGCGCCCAGCGACAGGGCCACGGTACCCACGATGACGAGCGCGGCGATCAGGCTGCGCGTGATGATCATCATGATCAGCAGGATGAGGCTCAGCGCCGCGAAGGCCACGATCATCAGGTCGTACTTGGCACCGTCCTGGATGTCCTTGTACGTCGCGGCGGTGCCGCCGAGATAGATCTGCGCGCCGGCCATCGGCGTGCCCTTCAGGGCCTCGTGCGCGGCCTTGGCCATCGGATCGATGTGCGAAATGCCTTCCGGCGTAGCGGGATCGCCCTCATGGGTGACGATCATGCGGGCGGCCTTGCCGTCCGGTGACAGGAACAGCTTCAGCCCGCGTTTGAAGTCGGGATTGTTGAACACCTCGGGCGGCAGGTAGAAGGTGTCGTCGTTCTTGGCCGCGTCGAAGGCTCGCCCCAGTGCCGTCGCGTTGTCGATCGCCGCGGCGGTCTGCGCGTAAATGCCCGACAGCGTCGCGTAATTGGCCAAGGTCAGATCGCGATTGGTCTGCTGGCTCTCGATCTGCGGCGGGATCAGCGCCGTCAGTTTCGGTTGCAACGCGTCAAGCTTGTCGAGGGAAGCGGTGAGGTTTTCGAACTTCTCGGTGAGCTGGTCGATGCCGTCGATCGCATCGAAGAGAGAGCGGAACGCGAAGCAGGCGGGAATGTCGTAACAATGCTTTTCCCAATAGAAATAGCTGCGCACCGGCCGGAAGAAATCGTCGAAATTCGCGATCTTGTCGCGCAGGTCCCGGATCGTGCCGAGCGTGTCGCGGAAACTTTCGGTTTCCTCGTGGGTGGTGCCGGCGAGCTGCTGCTGCAATACGTACTGCTGCTTCAAGATGTTGATGGTCTTGGTCAGCTCATTGGCCTGCTTGAGGGCGTCGTCGGCCCGATCGCGTTGGTAGGTCAGGTTTTGCTGTTGCGCCGCACTTTGATTGCTGACCACGAAGGCAAGCGAGCTGTGGACCAGCGGGGTTCCCAACGGCCTGGTGATGGACTGCACCTGGGCGATGCCGGGAACGTGGAACACCGCCTTGGCCACCTTGTCCAGGATGAGCATGCTCTCCGGATTACGCATGTCGTGATCCGTTTCGACCATCAGCAATTCGGGCTCGAGCCGGGCCCGCGAGAAGTGCTTCTCGGCGGCCGTGTAACCGATGTTGGCCGGTGCGCTCGCGGGCATGTATGGCCGGGTGTCGTAACTCGTCTTGTATCCGGGCAGGGCGAGCAGACCGACCAGCGCCAGCGCACACGCCGACGCCAAAACCGCGCCGGGCCAACGGACGATGGCGGTGCCGATGCGCCGCCAACCTCGCGTCCGGATCGCCCGCTTGGGGTCGAAGATCCCCACCTTGGCGCCCAAAGTGAGGATGGCCGGCCCCAGGGTGAGCGCGGCGAACAGCGCGACGAGAATGCCCAATGCCGCCGGCACACCCAGACTTTGGAAGTAGGGCAGCCGGGTGAAGCTCAGGCAGGCCACCGCACCCGCAACGGTGAGACCCGACCCCAGAACGATGTGCGTGGTGCCGTGATACATCGTGTAGAACGCGGTTTCGCGATCCTCACCGGATCCGCGCGCTTCTTGATAGCGGCCGACGAAAAATATCGCGTAGTCGGTTCCCGCGGCGATCACCAGAAGCGTCAGCAGATTCGTCGCATAGGTCGACAGCCCGATGACTCCCGCGTTGCCGAGGAACGCGACAAGGCCTCGGGCGGCTGACATTTCGATCAGGACCGTGGCGAGCACCAGCAACGTGGTGAGCACCGAGCGGTAGACGAAGAACAACATCACCGCGATCACCCCCACCGTGATCCCGGTGACCTTGGCGGTCCCCTTGCTCCCGACGTCGAACTGATCGGAGATCAGCGGCGCCGCGCCGGTCACATAGGTCTTGACGCCGGGGGGCGGCTTCATGTGTTCGACGATGTCGCGGATGGCGCCGACGCCCTCGTTGGCCAGCGCCGAGCCCTGATTGCCGGCGAGGTTGACCTGAACGTAGGCGGCCTTGCCGTCGCTGCTCTGCGATCCCGCCGCGGTGAGCGTGTCGCCCCAGTAATCCTGGACGTGCTGGACGTGTTTCTTGTCCCGCTCGATCTTTCGGATCATCTCGTCGTAAAAGCGGTGGGCGTCCGCGCCGAGCGGCTTGTCACCTTCCAGCACGATCATGGCCGAGCTGTCGGTGTCGAACTCGTGGAATTTTTCACCGATGCGCTTGATCGCCTTGAGCGACGGGGCGTCGGGCGAGTTCAGCGCCACATTATGGGTTTTCCCAACGTCTTCCAGTTGCGGCACCGCGATGTTGGTGAGGGCGGCGAGCCCCACCCAGAACAGCAGGATCGGCAGCGCGAGCCGGCGAATGGTGCGCGGCACAAAGGACCGCGGCTGTTGTTCGTTGCTCATCCAGATTTGTCCAGACAGAAGGTGTAGGCGTCGACTTTGTGAACCGTGCGTTGGTCTTTCACTTCACCGTTGACGGTGATGCGGCAGCCGAGGGTGTCCCCGTTGCCCTGCGCGACGACGTTGCCGATGACCGCGGGCTCCGTGGTGGTGATGGTGAACGACCATGGCAGGGGCGCGTCCTTGACTTGCTGCGGCTGGGCGTTGACGTCCAGGTAGTTGATGGTGGCCACCGCGCCCGGGGCGCCGAAAACCTCGAGGACCACCTGCTTGGGGTTGAACGGGACGATCTCGGCCGCCAGGCCGCTGTTGGCCGTCGTGTTGTCGTGCGAGCCGAAGATGCCGTGCAGCCGATAGATCCCGAACCCCGCGAGCGCGACGACGAGCACGCTGACGATCACCATCCACCCCCGCCTCACCAGGGGTGCTAACGAAAAGCCTTTCACCCGTTAGCCTTTCGAAAATCGGGTGACAGGGACGCGCCCGATGCGAGCGCGGCTGCCAACGTCGTCAGCGTGATCGACAGCTATGACAGTGCGGTACGGGACCGTACTCTACAAGGGGAAATTTTTCCCCTGGTCAAGTCGGGCGATGAATTCCGGCGCCGTCACCGGTCAGTCTCCGTACGAGCAATCCTGCGAGGAGTAACCATGCTGCCCGACCCGATTTCGGCAACCGACCTGAACATCTACGGCGACGCCGAGCTGCCGTGGGCCAGGGCCCTTGACGCGATGAAGGCCCTGCCGTCCGAGGAGACGCCACAGTTTCTGGGGACGGTCCGGGCGGACGGCAGCCCACACTCGGCGGGTATCGGCTCGATCGAACACGGCGGCCACATCTATTTCACCAGCGGCCCCGCGACGCTGAAATCCCGCAACCTGGCCGCCAATCCGGCCTGCACCCTGTCGTTCCGCCTTCCCGGAGTCGACCTGGTCCTCGACGGCGTAGCCCACCGGACCACCGATGTGCGCGAACTCGACGAGGTCACGGCGCGCTATCGCGACTCCGGCTGGCCCTGCGAACGCGACGGCGACGCCGTCACCGCCCCGTACAGCGCCCAGAGCGCGGGGCCGCCGCCGTGGTATTTGTACCGATTCGTGGCCCGGGGCGCTGTCGGTGTCGCAACCGCCGAGCCCCACGGGGCGACGCGTTGGCGGTTCGCGCCCTAGGCGCCGGGCCCCGCGGTCAGGCCCGGGATGAGGAACCCGTCGACGAACGCCTGCACGGTGCGACGGGTGGGCGGACGCCCGGGGATGATCGACCGGAAGATGAGGTAGCCGGGCAACAGGTCCCAGAGTTCGTCGGTGATGACGTCCTCGGTGATCTCGCCGCGGTCGACGGCCTGGTGCAGCACGTGCTGAATCATCGCCTTGCGCTGGTCGAGGAATTGATGCTGCAGGGCTTCGTTGAGTGCGGGGTGCCGCGACACCTCGACCATCACCGCGCGGATGGTGCTGGCGTGCTGCCCGCACTCGACGGCGATGGTCTCCCCCAGGCTCAGCAGGTCGCCGCGCAACGTGCCCGTATTCGGCGGGACGGCCACCTGGCGGACGCCTTCGATGAAGGCGGCCAACACCAGTTCGGCCTTGGACGGCCAGCGCCGGTACACCGTGGCCTTGCTGGCGCGGGCGGCATTGGCCACCGCGTCAACCGCCAGCTGGTCATAGCCGTGTTCCTGCAGCAGCCGCAGGGTCACCGCCAGGATCTCGGCCTCGCGCGGCGACCACGGCGATGCCTGCGCGCACTCCTCGGCCGTCTGGGTCATAGAACCCACGATAGAGCCGCCCGGGCGGTGCGGCATGTATATGTCGTTATCGGGAGGTCATGAGCGCGTGTTCGATGTCGGCGACAAGGTCGTCGGTGTCCTCGATGCCCAGCGAGATGCGCGCGAACCCGTCGGCGACCGGGTCGCCCCAGCGTGCCCGCCGATCCACCGACGTGTGCAGGCCCCCGAAGCTGGTGGCGGCGATCAGCAGCTCGCTGGCGTCGACGAGGGCGTGCACCGCCGCGGCGTCGGCCAGTTCGACCCAGAGCAGGCCGCCGAATCGGCGCATCTGCGCCATGGCGACGGGATGCGCCGGATCCTGCGCCAACCCCGGGTAGCGCACGGCCCGCACCGCCGGGTGGCCGGCCAACATCGTCGCCACCGCCCGGGCGTTCTGGCATTGGCGCTCGAATCGCAGTCCGGCAGTTTCCAGGCTGCGCAACAGAAGCCACGCCTCGAACCCGCCCAGGACCGCGCCGGCGAGCAGGCGTTGGCGCTCGGCGGCGGCGAGTAACTCGGACTGACTGGTTGCGACATAGCCGGCCAGCAGGTCGCTGTGACCGGACAGGGCCTTGGTGGCGCTGGCCACCACCGCGTCGGCGCCCAGCGACAGCGGCTGCTGACCCAGCGGCGTGGCGGCGGTGTTGTCGACGACCAGGCGTGCGCCGCGGCCGTGGCAGATGGTGGCCAGCCGGTGCAGGTCGACCACGTCGAGCGCCGGATTGGTGGGGGTCTCGGCGAGCACCACGTCGGCTTGCGCGGCGGCGTCATAGATCTGCGAGCTCGACGCCGCGACGACCGTGACCCCCGCGAGCGCCAGATCCTCGGTGGCGTGACGGCGCACCTGGTAGTAGCCGTCGGCCGGCACCACCACCGTCGACCCGGGCGGCGCCCAGGCCCGCAACACCGCGCTCACGGCCGCCATCCCCGAGCCGAACACCACCGCACCCGCCGCCCCCTCCAGCTCGGCGAGGGCCGATTCGAGTTGCCGCCACGTCGGGTTGGAGCTGCGGCCGTAGCTGTCCAGGGTTTCGTCGGCCGAAAGGTGATACGTGGCGGCGAGCACCGGCTGCGGCGCGACGGGCTGGCCCGAAACCGCTTGGGAATTCACGGCTTTGAGGCTGCGGGTGGAATCGCCGTACCGGCCGCTCATCGGTTATTCCGCCGGTGTTTTTTGCGGACCGTCGGCCAGCAGCCGCCGGAAGCCGTCCTCGTCGAGGACGGGCACCCCCAGCTCGACGGCCTTGTCGTACTTCGACCCCGGCGAATCCCCGGCCACGACGTAGTCGGTCTTCTTCGACACCGACCCGGCGGCCTTGCCCCCGCGCGCCAGGATCGCCTCCTTGGCGTCGTCGCGCGAAAAGCCGGCGAGCGACCCGGTGACCACCACCGTCAGGCCCTCGAGGGTGCGCGGCACGCTGGTGTCGCGCTCGTCGGCCATCCGCACGCCGGCGGCGCGCCACTTGTCGACGATCGCGCGGTGCCAGTCGACGGTGAACCATTCGGTGAGCGCGGCGGCGATCGTCGGGCCCACACCCTCGACCGCCGCGAGCCGCTCCGTCGAGGCCGACATGATGGCGTCCAGGTCGCCGAACTCGGTCGCCAGGGCGCGCGCCGCCGTCGGCCCGACGTGGCGGATGGACAACGCCACCAAAACCCGCCACAGCGCAACCTTTTTGGCCTTGTCCAGGTTGTCGAGCAGCCGTCTGCCGTTGGCGGACAAGGTGCCCGCCTTGGTCCGAAAGAGCTCGGTGCGCAACAGGTCGTCCTCGGTCAGCGTGAACAGGTCGCCCTCGTCGGCGATCACTTCGGCCTTGAGCAGCGCGATGGCGGCCTCGTAGCCGAGCCCCTCGATGTCGAACGCCCCGCGACCCGCGACGTGGAACACCCGCTCCCGCAGTTGCGCCGGGCAGGACCGGGCATTGGGGCAGCGGATGTCGGCGTCGCCCTCCTTGGCCGGTGCCAGCGGGGTGTCGCACTCGGGACACGTTGTGGGCATGACGAATTCGCGTTCGGAGCCGTCGCGCAGGTCGACGACGGGGCCCAGCACCTCCGGGATGACGTCGCCGGCTTTGCGGATCATCACGGTGTCTCCGATCAGCACGCCCTTGCGCTTGACCTCCGCGGCGTTGTGCAGGGTGGCCAGCCCGACGGTGGACCCGGCCACCTTCACCGGCGTCATGAAGGCAAAGGGCGTGACGCGCCCGGTGCGCCCGACGTTGACGCGGATGTCGAGCAGCTTGGTCTGCGCCTCCTGAGGCGGGTACTTGTAGGCGACGGCCCAGCGCGGCGCGCGCGACGTGGTGCCGAGCCTGCGCTGCAACGCGACGTCGTCGACTTTGACCACCACGCCGTCGATCTCGTGCTCGAGGTCGTAGCGGTGCTCTCCCCAGTAGCCGATCCGCTCCTCGACCGCGGCGAGGCCGCGCACGCGTGCCGTCTGTTCGGCCACCGGCAGCCCCCAGGCCTTCAGCGCGGCGTAGGCCTCGTGCTGGGTCTTCGGGGCGAACCCTTCGGTGCGGCCGATGCCGTGGCAGATCATCCGCAGCTTGCGCCGGGCGGTGACGGCCGGGTTCTTCTGGCGCAGCGACCCGGCGGCGCTGTTGCGCGGGTTGGCGAACGGGGCCTTGCCGTCCTCGACCAGGCTGGCGTTGAGCGCCTCGAAATCGGCGAGCAGGAAGAACACCTCGCCGCGCACCTCCAGCAGGGACGGCGTCGGGAAGTCCTTGGCGGCGGACAGCCGCTCGGGCACGTCGTCGATGGTGCGCGCGTTGAGCGTCACGTCCTCACCGACGCGGCCGTCGCCGCGGGTCGCGGCGCGTTCCAGCCGGCCGTCGCGGTACACCAGTGAGAGCGCGACCCCGTCGATCTTGAGTTCGCACAGGTAATGCGGTTCCTTGCCGACCTCGTTCTCGACGCGATTGCTCCAGGCCACCAGCTCGTCGCGGTCGAAGACGTCGTCGAGGCTCAGCATGCGTTCCAGGTGCTGCGCCTCGGCGAAGTCGGTGGCGAAGCCCGCGCCGCCGACCAGCTGGGTCGGCGAATCGGCGACCCGCAGCTCCGGGTGGCGCTCCTCCAGCGCGAGGAGCTCGTTGAACATCGTGTCGAATTCGGCGTCCGAGATGATCGGCGCGTCCTTGATGTAGTAGCGGAACTGGTGTTCCCGGACCGCTTCGGCCAGGTCCTGCCACTGCCGCCGGACCTCGGGCGCTACCGAATCAGCTTCTGCTGAGCTCACCTTGGCAGGCTATCCGAGGACACCGACGCAAAACCCGGCGCGCTCGACTCAATCCTCCACTCCGTCTTCCACGAAGGACCGCAACCGATCCAGGGCCGCATCCCACCGGCGGGACAACTGGTCGAGGTAGTCGCTGGCCGACGCCAGCGGCCCGGTCTGCACCGTCCACACGCGCTCGCGCCCCCGCCGGCTGCTGGTGACCAGCCCGACCGACTCCAACAGCTGCAGGTGCTTGCTCGCCGCCTGCCGGGTGACCGGGACGACGCTGGTGACCTGCGACGTCGAGCTCGGGCCCTGATCGCAGAGCCGCACGATGATGCGCAGCCGGTTCGGGTCACCGAGCGCACCGAAGATCGGGGCGCCGACGGCGACTCGTCCGCTCATACCCGGACGCCCTCGATGTACTTGCGCACCAGCGTGGTCTGGATCGCCCAGCCTTCGCCGTTCGCCTCGAACGACGCGCCGCGGCGGGCCTCCGGAATGGCCTCGAAACCGGATTCGGTGATGGTCAGCAGCACCCCGTCGGACTGCTCGGCGAGGGTGAACTCGACCAGCGTGGTCGGCTCGCCCTCATAGTCGACCTCCGGGTCGATGGCGAAGGGATGCCAGCGGTAGGCGAACCGCCGCCGCGGCTCGACGGCGACGATCTGCCAGGTGCTCGTCACGCCCGCGTGCGACTGTTGGCGCTTGGCGACCTCGCCGTCGACGGTGGTCGGGCTGATCGCCGCGGTCACCGATGTCCCGGCGACGAACGGCCCGTCGAAGCGCACCCCGAACCAGCGGCCGAACTCCTCGGCGTCGCTGATGGCCCGCCACACCCGCTCCAGCGGCGCGCGCAGCACCACCTGCTTTTCGATCTTCATATGCAACCTCCTGGTTGCCTATTAGTTCAGCACGGCGCGGTATGAAGCGCAACCCCTCGGTTGCCTATTTGATGGCGTCGGGATCCTCGGCGAACATCTGGGCGGCCTTGCGGGCTAGCTCGATCGCGGTGCGGGCCCACGCGGGGGTGGCGCCGGCCAGACCACAGGCCGGGGTGACGCCGATGCGTTCGCGCAGCGCCGAGCGGGCGAAGCCGAGGCGATCGGTCACCGCGACCACACCACCGGCGACCTCCTCCGCCGACAGCCGCCGCGCCGGGGCGCTAGCGGGGACGACGCCCAGCACGACGGCGCGGTCGGACTCGACGAACGCGGCGATGCCGTCGAGATCCGCCGCGCTCAAGGCGCCCGGATCGACCGAGACCGCGCTGAATGCGCTGCGCTGCAACAGGTCCCAGGGCACGCCGGGTGCACAGCAGTGCAGCGCCACCTCGCCGCCCACCGTCTCGGCGCAGGCGTCGAGCAGGCCGCCGGCCACCGCCTCGTCGAGCGGCGCGACCGGACTGAGCGCCGTCACCCCGCTCAACGCGCCCCCCAACGCTTTTGGCAGCGACGGCTCGTCGAACTGGACGACCACCGGCGTCTCGAGGCGCCGCGACAGCTGAGCACGATGCGCGGCGACGCCTTCGGCCAACGACGACGTGAGGTCGCGCAGCGCGCCGGGGTCGGTGATCGCCCGGTGCCCGTTGGCCAGCTCGATCTCGGCGGCCAGCGTGATGGGGCCCGGCGCTTGCACCTTGACCACGCGGCCGTCATTGCGCAGGCCGGCGGCCTCCCAGGCCTCTTCCAGCGCGTCCATGTCCTCGTCGAGGAGGCTGATGGCGCGGCGGGTGACCGCGCCCGGACGGGCGACGAGGCGGTACCCGCGCGGCACCGTGTCGATGGCGACGTCGACCAGCAGCGCCCCGGCCCGGCCCAGCAGGTCGGCGCCCACCCCGCGGGCGGGCAGTTCGACGATGTGCGGCAGCGCCCCCGCCAATTCGCCAACGATCACGGCGGCGGCCTCCCGCGCCGCGATGCCCGGCCAGGAACCGACGCCACTGGGCCCCGCGAAAACACTCACCGGCCAACCGTATTCGACGTCGCCCGGGCCGCCGGTCGGCAGGGGCTGTGTGCCGAGGGTCCCCGCGGGTAGGTTCAACCGCAGAGGGGTGCAAAAACGGTGTCGCAGAGGACGAAGTGGGCGAGGCTACCGCTGTGGTGCGGGGCGGTGCTGATGGCGGTGTCGTGCACCCGGGTGGTGGACGGCGCGGCGCTCGCGGGTCCTGACAACAACCGCAGGGTGGTGCAGGGCGTCAATGTCGACACGATCCTGCTGGACCAGTCGCGGATGCGTGCGATCACCGGCGCCGGTGAGCACCTGACCATCATTCCCTCGATGGACGGCACCAGCCCGGTGAACATCGACGCGCTGGCCCAGACCGCGCCGCGGGAGTGCCGGTTCATCTACGACGAGACCGCGACCTTCGGGACCGATCTCGAGGCGTTTCACAAGACGACCTTTCAGGACCCGCCCGACGGCGCGTTGATCTCGGAGGGCGCGGCGGCCTATCGCGACGCCGACTCCGCGCGGACCGCCTTCAACGCCCTGGTGGGCACCGTCGGGGACTGCGCGAACGGCTCGGGTGGGCAGCTCTACGTCGGCGAGTGGAACGCCGACGGCACCTCGCTGCACCTGCGGCCCGGCGGTTGCGGCCGCGACTACCGGATCCTGTCGGTGGCCATGCTGGAGGTCACGTTCTGCGGCTTCGCGCAATCGGTGTCCGACATCGTGATGACGAACATCGCCGCGAACGTGCCGCGCTAGTTCGCGATCAGCGCGACGTCGCGGCGATGACGGCGCTGCCGAGCACCTCGTCCCCGTCGGGGTCGGGCCGGTACAGCACCAGCGTCTGGCCCGGCGCGACGCCGCGCAGCGGGACGCGCAACCGCACGACGAGTTCGCCGCCGGCGAGTTCGGCCACGGCGTCGGCCGTCTCACCGTGCGCGCGCACCTGAACCGCGCACTCGATCGGCCCCGACGGCGTCACACCCGAGGTGAATACCGGTGCCCGCCCGGTCAATTCGCGCACTTCGAGATCGGCCGCGTCCCCCACCCGCACGGTCGCGGTCTCGGCGTCGATCGCGGTCACGTAGCGCGGGCGACCGTCGGGGCCGGGCCCGCCGATGCCGAGACCCTTGCGTTGCCCGATGGTGAAGCCGTGCACGCCGTCGTGCTCGGCGAGCACCGTCCCGTCCGCATTGACCACGGCGCCGCGGCGAACCCCGATGCGTGAGCCCAAAAAGGCGCGGGTGTCGCCCGACGGGATGAAGCAGATGTCGTGACTGTCCGGCTTTTCGGCGACGGCCAGGCCGCGGCGGGCGGCTTCGGCGCGGATCTGTGACTTGGGGGTGTCGCCGATCGGGAACGCGGCGTGGCGCAGCTGCTCGGCGCTCAGCACGGCCAGCACGTAGGACTGGTCCTTGTCGTGGTCCACGGCGCGGCGCAGCCGACCACCGGAAAGCCGGGCGTAGTGGCCGGTGGCCACCGTGTCGAACCCGAGCGCAACGGCTCTCGCCGACAGGGCCGAGAACTTGATCTTCTGATTGCACACCACGCACGGGTTGGGCGTCTCGCCGCGGGCATAGGACGACACGAATTCGTCGATGACGTCCGCCTGGAACTTTTCCGCGAAATCCCAGACGTAGAACGGTATTCCGAGCACGTCGGCGACCCGCCGCGCGTCCGAGGCGTCCTCCTTCGAGCAGCAGCCGCGCGAGCCGCTGCGCAGCGTGCCGGGCGAGGACGACAGCGCCAGGTGCACGCCCACCACGTCGTGTCCGGCGTCGACCATCCGGGCCGCGGCGACCGACGAGTCGACGCCACCGCTCATGGCTGCAAGCACCTTCACTTAGGACGCCCCCGCCGCGGCCAGGGCCGCCCGACGCGCCCGCTCCACCGCCCCGGGCAGCACCCGCAGCACCGCATCGACGTCGGCGTCAACACTGGTGTGCCCCAATGAGAGTCGCAGCGACCCACGGGCGCTGGTCGGGTCGGCGCCCATGGCCATCAGCACGTGCGAGGGCTGCGCGACACCGGCGGTGCACGCCGAACCGGTCGAGCACTCGATTCCGTTGGCGTCCAGGAGCATCAACAGCGCATCGCCCTCGCAACCGCGGAACGTGAAGTGCGCGTTGCCGGGAAGGCGCAGCGGGTCGCGGGCACCGTTGAGGCTGACGTCCTCGATGCCGCCGAGCACCCCGTCGACCAGCCGGTCCCGCAGCGCCCGCAGCCGGGCGCTGTTGACCTCGAGCCCGTCGATCGAGATCCGGGCCGCCGCGGCCATTCCGACCGCACCGGCCACATCGGCCGTCCCCGAACGGATGTCGCGCTCCTGGCCGCCGCCGTGTGCGAGCGGCACGCACGCGACGTCGCGGCGCAACAGCAGCGCGCCCACGGCTGCGGGGCCCCCGAACTTGTGCGCGGTCACGCTCATCGCCGACAGCCCGCTGGCGGCGAAGTCCACGGGCAGCTGCCCCACCGCCTGAATGGCGTCGCTGTGCATCGGCACCCCGAATTCGGCTGCGACGGCGGCGAGTTCGGCGACGGGCAGCACGGTGCCGACCTCGTTGTTGGCCCACATGACCGAGACCAGCGCGACATCGTCGTGGTGGGTGAGCACCTCGCGCAGCGCCGCCGCCGACACCGAGCCGTCGGGCGCCGTCGGCAGCCACGTCACCTCGGCTCCTTCGTGCTCGACGAGCCAATTGACCGAGTCCAGCACGGCATGGTGTTCGACCTCGCTGGTGACGATGCGCCGGTGCCGCGGCTCGGCGTCGCGCCGGGCCCAGTAGATGCCCTTGACGGCCAGGTTGTCGCTCTCGGTGCCGCCGGCGGTGAAGATCACCTCCGAGGGACGCGCCCCCAGCTTGTCGGCGATCAGTTCACGGGATTCCTCGATGCGGCGCCGCGCCGCCCGGCCGCTGGTGTGCAGCGAGGAGGCGTTGCCCACCGTGCCCAGCACAGCCGTCATCGCCTCGACGGCGGCGGGGTGCATCGGGGTGGTGGCGGCGTGATCCAAATAGACCATGACGCGACCCACGATACCGGCCCACCGGTGGGCTCAGGCCACCAGCACGCGCCCGTGACCAGCGCCCCGGGCCGTTCCGGCGCCCACCGCCGACTGGCAGCGGCCGGCCAGGGCGCGCCGATCGGTCCCCGGGAGCTGCAGCGACTCGACGTGCACCCGCGCCAGCGTGCGGCGCTGCGCGAGCAGCCGGCGGATCGAGCCCAGCAGGGTCTCGTCGCCGACGAAGGCCGGCACCGTCGACAGGCCGCCGTCGATGTGGTGGTAGGTCAGCCGCAGGGGCTGCACCGGCCGTCCGGCATCGATCGCGGCCTGGAACATGGCCGGATAGAACGCCCCGCAGTCGCGACCACACCACGTGGTGCCCTCCGGAAACGCCACCACCGTCTGCCCGGCGCGCAGCCGGTGGGCGACGGCGTCCACCACGCCGGGCAGCCGCCGCAAACTGGACCGCTCGATCGGGATGACCTTGCAGACGCGGGCCACGATCGCGGTCGCCGGCCCGCTGAACATGTCGGCACGGGCGACGAACGACCCGGGCAACACCGAGCCGATCGCGAAGACGTCGAGCCACGACATGTGCGGGCTGACCACCAGCACACCGCGCAGGTTGCGAATCGGGTTGCCCGACACCGCAATCCGGACACCGAAGCAGCGCAGCACCAGCCGGCAATAGATGCGCTGCACGCGGGTGCGGCCCGGCAGTGGCAGGGCCAGCAGCGGCAGCCCCGGCGCGAGCAGCAGCGCCAGCAGCAGGCGAAGCGTGACCCGCAGCGCCACCAGCGGCGGCGGGCAGGCGACCGCGTCGCCGGGGCGCACGCAGCCGGCGCCGCACGAGGCGCGCGGTAGCCAGGAGTGCGCGATGCCGGTCATTTCCCCGCCATCTCCGCGGCGGCCGACACCGAGCGGAGGCGTTTCAGGTATCGGGTGTCGGCGTGCTGTTTGCCCAGCAGCACGCAGAAGTCACCGACACCGAAATCCGGGTCGTGCGCGGGCTCCCCGCACACCCGCGCGCCCAGCCGCAGGTAGCCGCGCAGCAGCGCCGGAACCGAGGGCCGCGCGGGCGCCGGGATGTCGTCGAGCGCGGTCCCGTCGACGACGACGGGGCGGTGTGGCCGCACCCGGTGGTGCGCGGGCGCGCCGTGACGGGCCAGGATGACGTCGCGGACGCCGCGCAGCCGGCTGCCCGGCGGTTGATCGTCGGCCTCGTCGCCGATGGGCACCGACACGCACCCGGTGACGTGGTCGTAGCCGTAGCGGTCGAGGTAAGCCAGGATGCCCGCCCACATCAGCAGCACCACGCCGCCGTTGCGGTGCCCGTCGCGCACCACGGCGCGCCCCATCTCGACCAGGGACGGCCGCAGCGGGTCGAACGCGCGGATGTCGAATTCCGTGGCGGTGTAGAGCCCGCCGGCCGCGATGGCGCCCGCCGGCGCCAGCATGCGGTAGCAGCCCACCAGCTCACCGGTGTTGTCGTCCCGGACCAGCAGGTGGTCGCAGAACTCGTCGAAGCGGTCCTCGTCGCGCCGGTCCGATCCGTGCCCGCCGTCCGGCGGCAGGGCGAAGCCGGGGGTGCTGGTGAAGACGTCATACCGGAGTCGCTGCGCCGCTTCGATCAGGCCGGGATCGGTGGACAGCAACAGCGAGTAGCGCGGCGTGGTCGACGCGCCGCTGAGCTTGTCGGCGGGGATGAGGACAGAAGCGATGCTCATGAGACACAACGTGGCGTAGCCGGTGAGCGGGTCGGCATCGGCGCTGTGACGTGTCGGTGCACGTCAGATGACGAAATGAGACCGAGCCAACCGACGACGCGGGGGCGCCGTCGTCCCATCCGTCACTCGGATCACTGGAAGGCGGGAGGAGCTTTGTGCCCACCTCCGAGCGACAACGACGGCCGCCGTTGCGGTTGTCGCTCGGAGGTGGGCACAACGGCACATCCCCCTGGGCCGGGGACTGGTGGGGCCGGTGTGACGCACCGGACGGGCGTGGCACACAAGAAAGCCCCCGGCGCCGCGGCGCCGGGGGCTCTTCGAGGCCGAGAAGCTCAGCCCTTGCGTGCCTTGATCGCGTCGGTCAGCTGCGGGGCGACCTTGAACAGGTCGCCCACCACGCCGTAGTCGGCGATCTCGAAGATGGGTGCCTCTTCGTCCTTGTTGACCGCGACGATGGTCTTGGACGTCTGCATCCCGGCGCGGTGCTGGATCGCACCGGAGATGCCCAGCGCGATGTAGAGCTGCGGCGAGACCGTCTTACCCGTCTGGCCCACCTGGAACTGGCCCGGGTAGTAGCCGGAGTCGACGGCGGCACGAGACGCGCCGACGGCCGCGCCGAGCGAGTCGGCCAGGGCCTCGACCACGCTGAAGTTCTCCGCGCTGCCCACGCCGCGACCGCCGGAGACCACGATGGTGGCCTCGGACAGCTCGGGGCGGTCACCGGCGACCGCGGGCTCGCGGGCGGTGATCTTGGTGGCGTTCTCGGCGGGGGCCGGGACCTCGACGGTGACCTGCTCGCCGGCTCCGGCGGACGGCTCGGCGTCGACGGCGCCGGCGCGCAGGGTGATCACCGGGGTGTCGCCGTTGGCCTGGGCCTCGACGGTGAACGCGCCACCGAAGATCGAGTGGATGGCCTTGGGGCCCTCCTTGACCTCGACCACGTCGACCAGCAGACCGGAACCGATCCGGGCCGCGAGCCGGCCGGCGATTTCCTTGCCGTCGGCGTTGGCGGCCAGCAGCACGGCCGCGGGCGCGTTCGACTCGGCCAGCGCGGCAAGCACGTCGACCACCGGGGTGATCAGGTACTTGTCCACGTCGTCGGACTCGGCGACGTAGATCTTGGCGGCGCCGGCCTCCTTCAGCCCGTCGGCCAGCGGGGCGGCCGTCCCCGGCGCCCCGACCACGACGGCGGAGGGCTCGCCCAGCGCGCGGGCGGCGGTGATCAATTCGGAGGTGACCTTCTTCAGCGCACCTTCGGCGTGCTCCACGAGCACCAATACTTCAGCCATGGTTATATCGCTCTTCTCGTCTCAGGAATGGTCTTCGATGGGGTGCTCGAATTAGATGATCTTCTGGGCGACCAGGTACTGGGCGACCTGGTTGCCGCCCTCGCCCTCGTCGGTGACCTTCTCACCCGCGGTCTTCGGCGGCTTCGGCGTCGACGACAGCACGGTGGATCCGGCGTTGGCCAGCCCGACCTCGTCGCTTTCGACCCCGATCTCGGCCAAGGTCAGCACCGTGACCTCTTTCTTCTTGGCGGCCATGATGCCCTTGAACGACGGGAAGCGCGGCTCGTTGATCTTCTCGGTGACGCTGACGACCGCGGGCAGCGTGGCCTCGAGGTTGAAGACGCCGTCGTCGGTCTCGCGCTCGCCGGTCACCTTGTCGCCCTCGAGGGAGAGCTTGCGCACGTGGGTGAGCTGCGGCAGGCCCAGGTACTCGGCGATGATGGCCGGGACCGCCCCGCCGGTGCCGTCGGTGGCCTCGTTACCGGCGATCACCAGCTCGGTGCCCTCGATGGTGCCCAGCGCGCGGGCCAGCGCCCACCCGGTCTGCACCACGTCGGAGCCGTGCAGGCCGTCGTCCTTGAGGTGGACGGCCTTGTCGGCGCCCATCGACAGGGCCTTGCGGATCGCTTCGGTGGCGCGCTCGGGACCCGCGGTCAGCACGGTCACCGACCCCTCGACGCCGTCGGCGGCTTCCTTCTCCCGGATCTGCAGGGCCTCTTCTACCGCGCGCTCGTTGATCTCGTCCAGCACCGCGTCGGCGGCCTCGCGGTCCAGCGTGTAATCGCCGTCTGTCAGCTTGCGCTCTGACCAAGTGTCTGGGACCTGCTTAATCAGGACCACGATGTTCGTCATGAGTGTGGTTCGTCCTCCTCGAAGGGGTCCGCAGCGCTCGACTGCGAGACCTCGGTACGCGTTTTTCGCAACGCACAGCCGTGTTACTACCCGGTAACTTTGTGCGGTATGCCTTCACACCATAGCTGGTAGTGCTGCAGGTTCTTGCGGCCCGCCTCCCCCTGCGCGCGCGGGGTTACCCACTTGTGTGGTTCGCGAATCCGACACTTCGCGTTAGCCTGCCTATGCAATGAGCGCACCGGTACCTGACCTCCCCCCGCACACCCCCGGCGTCACCGCGTCGGTGGGCGACGCGGTGATGATGCTGACGGGCGAGCGCACCATCCCGGGTTTGGACATCGAAAACTACTGGTTTCGGCGCCACGAGGTGGTCTACCAGCGGCTTGCCGAGCGCTGCGTGGGCCGCGAGGTGCTCGAGGCGGGCTGCGGCGAGGGATACGGCGCCGACCTGATCGCCGGCGTCGCTCGCCGCGTCATCGCGGTGGACTACGACGAGTCCGCCGTGGCCCACGTCCGCGCCCGCTACCCCCGGGTGGACGTCATGCAGGCCAACCTCGCGCGGCTCCCGCTGCCCGATTCGTCGGTGGACATTGTGGTCAACTTCCAGGTCATCGAGCATCTGTGGGACCAAACACAATTCGTCGCCGAGTGCGCGCGGGTGCTGCGACCGTCGGGGCTGCTGATGATGTCGACGCCCAACCGGATCACCTTCTCGCCCGGGCGCGACACCCCGATCAACCCGTTCCACACCCGCGAACTCAACGCCGACGAGATGGCTGAGCTGCTCATCGCCGGCGGTTTTTCGGACGTGTCGATCAGCGGCCTGTTCCACGGTCCGCGGCTGCAGGAGATGGACGCCCGGCACGGCGGTTCGATCATCGACGCGCAGATCGCGCGCGCGGTAACCGACGCCCCGTGGCCACCCGACCTGGCGGCGGACGTCGCCGCGGTCACCACCGACGACTTCGAACTCGTAGAAAGCGGATCCGGCGCGGCGACCGGCCGGCACATCGACGACAGCCTCGACCTGATCGCAATCGCGGTAGCGCCGTGAACTCGACGCCAGACCGGGTCCCCGGCCTGTTCACCCTGGTTTTGCACACCCATCTTCCGTGGCTGGCCCACCACGGCCGCTGGCCGGTCGGTGAGGAATGGCTGTATCAATCCTGGGCGGCGGCCTACCTGCCGCTGATGCGCGTGCTGAACACGCTGGCCGGCGAGGACCGCCAGGGACTGATCACGCTCGGCGTCACGCCGGTGGTGAACGCGCAACTCGACGACCCGTATTGCCTTGGCGGCATGCATCATTGGCTGGCGAACTGGCGGCTGCGCGCAGCCGAGGCGGCCAGTGTGCGGTCGATTCCCCGATCGAAGTCGGCCGGCTATCAGTCGTGCACGCCGGAGGCGTTGCGCGCCTTGGGGATTCGCGAGGAGGCGGAGGCCGAGAACGCCCTTGAGGACTTCGCCACCCTATGGCGGCACGGCGGCAGCGCGCCGCTGCGCGGGTTGCTCGACGCCGGCACGGTGGAGCTGCTCGGCGGGCCGCTGGCCCACCCGTTCCAACCGCTGCTCGCCCCCCGCCTGCGCGAGTTCGCCCTGCGCGAGGGGCTGGCCGACGCCGGGCAGCGGCTGGCGCACACCCCCACCGGCATCTGGGCGCCCGAATGCGCGTACGCGCCCGGGCTCGAACACGACTACGCCGCCGCCGGGGTCACGCACTTCATGGTCGACGGCCCGTCACTGCACGGCGACACTGCGCTGGGCCGGCCCGTCGGCGACACCGACGTGGTGGCGTTCGGGCGCGACCTGCAGGTCAGCTACCGGGTGTGGTCGCCGAAGTCCGGCTACCCCGGGCACGCCGCCTATCGCGATTTCCACACCTATGACCACCTCACCGGGCTCAAGCCGGCCAGGGTCACCGGCCGCAACGTGCCCTCGGAAGGCAAGGCGCCCTACGACCCCGAGCGGGCCGACCACGCCGTCGACATTCACGTCGCCGACTTCGTCGAGACGGTCCGCAACCGCCTGACGAGCGAGTCCGCGCGCATCGGGCGGCCCGCGCATGTGATCGCCGCCTTCGACACCGAGCTGTTCGGCCACTGGTGGTACGAGGGCCCGACCTGGTTGGAGCGGGTGCTGCGCGCCCTGCCCGAGGCCGGCGTGCGGGTGGGCACCCTGACCGACGCGATCGCCGACGGCTTCGTCGGTAGCCCGGTGGCCCTGCCGCCCAGCTCGTGGGGTTCGGGCAAGGACTGGCAGGTGTGGGCCGGCGACCAGGTCGCCGACCTGGTGCAGCTCAACAACGAAGTGGTCGACACCGCGCTGAGCACCGTCGACAAGGCGCTGTCCCAAACCGCGACGCTGGACGGGCCCATCCCCCGCGACCACGTCGCCGACCAGATCCTGCGCGAAACCTTGCTGACGGTCTCCAGCGACTGGCCGTTCATGGTGAGCAAGGATTCGGCCGCCGACTACGCCCGCTACCGCGCCCACCTGCACGCGCACGCCACCCGTGAGATCGCGGGGGCGCTGGCGTCCGGGCGGCGCGACACCGCGCAGCGCCTGGCGGAGGGGTGGAACCGCGCGGACGGACTCTTCGGCGCCCTCGACGCCCGCAGGTTGCCCCGATGAGGTGGACCACGAAGTGAAGATCCTGATGGTGTCGTGGGAGTACCCGCCGGTGGTCGTCGGCGGGCTCGGCCGGCACGTCCACCACCTGTCCACCGCGCTGGCGGCCGCAGGTCACGACGTCGTGGTGCTGTCACGCCGACCCACCGGGACCGATCCCCGCAGCCATCCGTCGTCCGACCAGATCAGCGAGGGTGTTCGGGTGATCGCGGCCGCGCAGGATCCGCACGAGTTCACCTTCGGCACCGACATGATGGCCTGGACGCTCGCGATGGGGCATTCCATGGTCCGCGCCGGGCTGAGCCTGAAGAAACCCGGCAGCAGCCACGCGTGGCGGCCCGACGTCGTGCACGCCCACGACTGGCTGGTGGCCCATCCGGCGATCGCGCTGGCCCAATTCTATGACGTGCCAATGGTTTCCACGATCCACGCGACCGAGGCCGGTCGGCATTCCGGCTGGGTCAGCGGCGGGCTCAGCCGTCAGGTGCACGCGGTCGAGTCCTGGCTGGTGCGCGAATCCGATTCGCTGATCACCTGTTCGGGGTCGATGGCCGACGAGATCACCGAACTGTTCGGTCCGGGGCTGGCCGAGATCACCGTGATCTGCAACGGCATCGAGACGGCGCGGTGGCCGTTCGCGGCGCGGCGGCCGCGCACGGGGCCGGCCGAACTGCTTTACCTGGGGCGGCTGGAGTACGAAAAGGGGGTGCACGACGTCATCGCCGCGCTCCCGCGGGTCAGGCGCACCCACCCGGGCACCACGCTGACCATCGCCGGCGAGGGCACCCAGCAGGGCTGGCTCATCGAGCAAGCCCGTAAACACCGGGTGCTCAAGGCGATTCGGTTCGTCGGGCACCTCGAGCACGCGGAGCTGTTGGCCGTACTGCATCGCGCCGACGCCGCGGTGTTGCCCAGCCACTACGAGCCGTTCGGCATCGTGGCGCTCGAGGCGGCCGCGGCCGGCACTCCCCTGGTGACGTCGAACATCGGCGGGCTGGGCGAGGCGGTGATCGACGGTCGGACCGGCGTATCGTGCCCGCCCCGCGACGTGACCCGGCTGGCCGCGGCGATTCGCACCGTCCTCGACGATCCGCGCGCCGCGCAACAACGCGCCCGGGCCGCCCGCGAACGCCTCACGTCCGACTTCGATTGGCATACGGTGGCCGACAAGACCGCGCAGGTCTATCTGTCGGCCAAGCGCGGCGAGCGGCAGCCGCAGGCGCGGCTCCCCATCGTCGAACACGCCTTGCCGGACCGGTAGCGAGCTTTCTAACGTTTCAGGCATGGGCCTGGACTATTCGAGCGTGGTGCACGCGCCGATCACGGACGTCTTCGATTGGCATGCCAGGCCGGGTGCCTTCCACCGCCTCTCGCCGCCGTGGCAGCCGATGCGCCTCATCGCCGAGGCATCCTCGCTCGAGGACGGGCGGGCGACGCTGGCGCTGCCCGGCGGCCTGCGCTGGATCGCCGTGCATCAGCCGGACGGCTACGATCCCCCGCGCCGGTTCGTCGACGCCCTCGGTGGTGACGGCCTGGCCACGCTTCCGGCGCGAATGGCGTTGCGCTGGCGCCACACCCACGAGTTCGTAGACATCGGCGATGACCGCACGCGGGTGATCGACCGGGTCGAGACCGCGGTGCCGGGATCGCTGTTGCGGCCCATGTTCGACTACCGGCACCGCCAGCTGGCCGACGACTTGGCTGCCCACCGGTTGGCCGCCGAGAACGGTCTGAAGCGATCGACGATCGCCGTCACCGGATCGTCGGGGCTGGTCGGTTCGGCGCTGACGGCGTTTCTGCGCACCGGCGGGCACCGGGTCATCCTGCTGGTCAGGCGCGACGCACGCGACACCGACGAACGGCGTTGGGACCCCGAGGATCCCGACCCGCAGCTGTTGGCCGGAGTCGACGCGGTCATCCATCTGGCTGGCGCCTCCATCGCCGGACGGTTCACCGACAAGCACCGGGATGCCATCCGGGACAGCAGGATTGGGCCCACCCGGCGCCTCGCCGAACTCTTGGCCCGCACCGACCCCCGGCCCGCCGTGCTGATCTCGGCGTCATCGGTCGGCTATTACGGATACGACCGCGGCGACGACACGCTGAGCGAGGACAGCGACCGTGGGGAGGGATTCCTGGCCGACGTGGTGGCCGACTGGGAGGAGGCGACCGCACCCGCGCAGGAGGCGGGGCTGCGGGTGGTGCGGGTGCGCACCGGCATCGTCCAGTCACCGCGCGGCGGCACGCTGAGGCTGATGCGTCCGCTGTTTGCCGCCGGGCTCGGGGGGCGATTGGGCGACGGCAGGCAATGGCTGTCCTGGATCGGAATCGACGACCTGGTCGATGTGTATCACCGCGCGCTGTGGGACACGGCGCTGTCGGGGCCCGTGAATGCCGTTGCGCCGCAACCCGTCCGCAACGCGGAGTACACGTCGACCCTGGCGGCGGTGCTGCATCGGCCGGCCGTGTTGCCGGTGCCGTCGCTGGGGCCTCGCCTCCTGCTCGGGGGGCAGGGCGCCCGCGAACTGGCCTGCGCGAGCCAGCGGGTGGCACCCCGCAAGCTCGTCGCGGCCGGGCACCGGTTCCGTCAACCCGACCTGACCCAGGCGCTGCGTCACCTGTTGGGCCGCGGGCAGTCAACGGTTAGGGCACCCGGCGGACGGTGAGCGGGCCTTCGTGAAGGTCGCGGCTGATGGCCTCGGCGCACGAACGCGCACGAAGGACGGGGCTCTGGGTTCCCCAGGTATGCAAGAACCCGTCGACCAGGTCGGCCAGCGCAGCCTCGGAACTCCACCGCGGCGACCATCCGAGAACGTTACGCGCGCGGTCGGTGCCCAGCAGCGGCAACGAAAACGCCATGTCCAGCCAGCCACGATCGAGGGGTTGCAACCTGGCCCGCCACGACGCCGCCACCAACAGCCCCAGTAGCGGGGAGGGCACGTGAATCGGGCGTGCCCGCAACGCCTTTGCGATGTCATCGCGGCCGACCGGCGGTTCGGCGGCCAGGTTGAAGGGCCCGAGTGCGCGGCGCTCGATCGCCTTGACGCACGCGTCGGCGACGTCGTCGGCGTGCACGATGGACACGCTCAGCGAGCGGTCCAGCGGTAGCAGCGGCAACCAGCGCACCCAACGCGGGTCCACGTAGGCGGGCAGGGTGTAGCGTCGCAGGCCCAACGCGGCGTCGCGCTGCAGGATGAAACCGGGCCTCATCCGGGTGATTCCGACCCCGTCGGGGTTGTGCCCCTCGTAGCCGTCGAGCATGTGCTCCACCGCGGATTTCGCCCTGCTGTACGCGGAGGATGGT
The DNA here is from genome assembly GCF_000276825.1 of Mycobacterium paraintracellulare. Lineage (NCBI taxonomy): Bacteria > Bacillati > Actinomycetota > Actinomycetes > Mycobacteriales > Mycobacteriaceae > Mycobacterium > Mycobacterium paraintracellulare. Next base: position 4,060,730 of record NC_016948.1, read on the forward strand.
ATGCCCGCGGTCGAGAAGGTCTCGTCGACCTTCTGCCCGTATCGCCCGGCGGCGTAGGTCCCCACCGACGACATGTGCAGCAGGTGCGGCACTTTCGCGTTGTGTGCCGCGCTCAATACCGCCGCGCTGCCGTTGACCCCGACCGCGTCCAAATAACGCCTGTTGCGTGTGGGCTGGAAACCCCACGCCAGATGGACCACGCACGCGGCCCCGCGGAAGACCTTGAGCAGCTCGAGCTCCACGCCCGAGTCGGCCAGGTCCAGCTCGTGCCAGTGGGCGGACCGGTACACGTCGTCCGAAGGCGGTCGCCTCCGGCTGATTCCGACGATCTCATAGTCCGAGTCGTCGGCGGTGAGCCGGCGCAGTAAGGCGGTGCCGACGTTGCCGCTGGCCCCGGTGATCACGATGCGCTTGGGCACCGGCTACCCCCTTTCCTACGCCCGGTTACTCATCGGCATCCCTGCCGTCACGGCTCTGCCGATACGCGCGGGCGCGCAGGTCGGCGAGCCACCGCGGGTGCAGGCTCAGGCCCGGCGCGGTGTTGACGACGGGATCGAACGACACGTCGCGATGCTGTTCGTCGTCGACGACCGCGGTCAGCGTCAAGTGGCCCACCGGGGTGAAATGCCCTCTGCCGCAGGCTTGGTCGAGCGCGATCTCGATATTGCCGCGTTCGAGACGGTTGCGGACGTTGGCCAGCGACAAGCCGAGGCCGTCGATGTCGCTCGGGGTGCGGGCCCGCAGCCACCAATTGTGGTTCTGATAGTGCAACGGCATCAGGGTGGTCAGTGTCTGTCCGTTCCACGACGCGGTCGGCCGCAGCGCCACCGCCCGGGACAGCACCCCCGACCCGGCGGACACGAGCAAGATGTCCCACGGCTTTCCCGCCGGCTCCGGGGGCGTCAACCGGAAAGCCAGGCCGACGAAGTCGGGCAGCGCGCCCGGTGTGCCGCTGGCCTTGGATACCCGGGCAACGATCTCCGACGAGGGGATCGGCAAGCCCTGACCCGCCGGGGCGATGCGTTCGATGAAGCCCCTCGCCAGCACCCCGCTCGGATGAAAGATCCGTTTGCCCCGGATCGCGGAGCCCCACTGGAAGGGCAGCGCCACAAGATCGAAAACATTCACCGGCGGCGGATTCCCGTTCTGTGTCGGGGGAAACACGCCGCGCGGCGTCCCTGGGTGACGACGGGACGGCTACGGCGCCGCCACAGCGCGAGCGGCGGTGCGCCAGTTGATCATGCGCAGAGCGGGCAGCTGTTGTTGCCCGCTGTAGGAGTGGCTGTCGATGTAGACCTGCGCCATGACCGCCTGCCACGACTCGAACTGGGGTGAGGCCCTCCACATGCCCTCGTAGAGCCCCACGATGACGGCCTTGTTGTCGTCGGTCAGCGCGTAGACCGGGCCGCCGAAGTCGCGACCGTCCACGACCATGTCGGGGATGGCGAAACGGCCGTTGGTGACCGTGCCGACCGGCCCGCAGCGCTGCCCGGTCGAGCGGCGCAGCTGACACACGGGCAGGCCCGGCTGCGCGCGCAGCCCGGGCGTCGACCGCAACTGCCGGCCCGTGGGCAACACGTCCGAGGCCGTGACATTGCCTGCAAGAGCGATGACTTCGTATTCGACCGGCAGCATCGACGTGTCCGCAGCCGAGTCCGTGTCGACCTGCCTACGGCCGAGGACCACATCGCCGATCGGCTTGCGGTCACGGTCGGTCACCATCGACTGCCCACCGTCGCACTGCCCGCTGGTCAGCGCGACCCGCAGCCGCGGCTCGACCATTCCGAGCATGCATACCGTGTTGCCCTGACGAATCTCCATTCCCGGAAACACCGTGATCCCCGGGTCGGCGCCGGCCCATCCCGGTGCGCCGATAAACATCATGATGGCAGCGGGCGCAAGCGCTAACCGGCACCAGCGGCGGCCGAGCTTTTCCATTGGGCCGCACCACCCCTCGCGTCCGTCCGTCAAGGGATTCGTCGCGTTTGTTACGTGGCCCGCGTATACCCCGCGGTTACGCCGCCAAACACGCATTCACCACCGGGTTCATCGGCGTCGTTGCTCACCGTCCAGAAAACGAAACTTTGCTACCGCGCGACGGCGGGGACGCTAGGCTGCTGTCAGGTTGAGTTCACAGCTGCGTCTTTAGCGGGAGCGGTGTGCAAACACTGGTCACTCCCTTCTCACCACAATCGATAGGCGCTTCAATGGCTGCTCTTCACTCCGCGGATTCGGCGGACCAACAACATCCCACACGCGGCCGCCACATGGCCCAATTCGCCAGGGCGCACGTGTTCGTCTATGCGCGCTGCCTCGCCACGGTGGTGCGCGTCGACGGCGAGATCGATGCCGCGAATGCGAGAGACCTCACCGAAGCCATCCGCGGCTTCGCCCGGCTCAAGACCCCGGTGGTCCTCGATTTGAGCCGACTGCGCTTCCTCAGCGTCGAGGGCTTTCGGGCGCTGCTGTTCGTCAACGACGAGCTCCGTAAAGCCCGCGTGCACTGCAGCGTGGTCACCGGCAAGGCGATCCGGCCGCTGCTGCGGATCGTGCACGACAACGGGTTGGCGACCACCGACTCGGTACCGGAGGCCTTTCAAACCATCGAAGACATCCTTGCGGCGCGACGGCGTTTCGTCTCCGAACTCGCCCGCCCGAGACAGCCGCGTAGCCGGGTCCCCCGCAGCGCCGCGTCGTGACCCCGATGGGGGTTAAAACACCGCACGGGTTGGCGTTTCGGCTCCGTGCTCGGTTTCGGGCCCAGCGTGACTCGGCAAACACGGATCACCTTCATCAAGTGAATGTTTAAGTTATTGAACAACGTGGTATCTCCCACCGGGCGGCGCGGGGCGGGGCCTGGCGGCTCGTGCCGTGGTTTGCCCGCCTCGTCGGCGGGTATGACCGCGTGTGCCGGGCCAGCGCAGGCCCGGCCATTCCCAGCCGTCCGGGAGGGAGCGCTTGGGCACCATGGGAGCTTTGTCGTTTTCGCCCGCGGGCGCATCACCGCCCGTGACGGGCTCCTCGGGCGGTGACGACTTCGGCGAGTGGCGGTCGGAGGTCCGGCGGAGGGTTTTGGTCGAGGTCGCCGAGTTCGTCGCGCAGCGACGCGCCGCCGACCTGGACGGGGCGGGCATCGAAGCGGTCGGCGACATCCTGGCCGACTTCGTCTCCGGCGGTAAATGCCTGCGGTCGACGTTCGTGTACCTGGGGTGGCTGTGCGGCGCGCCGGCCGACCCCGCGGCGTTGCGGGCCGCGGCGAGCTTTGAGTTGGTGCACGCCTTCGCGCTGCTGCAAGACGACGTCATGGACGGTTCCGACGTACGGCGCGGCCGCCCGTCGGCGCACCGGCAATTCGGGCGGTGGCACCGGGAACGCGGATTGCCCGGCGCCTCACGGCGATTCGGCGAGTCCGCGGCCATCCTGCTCGGAGATCTGTGCCTGATCTGGGCCGAACAAATGCTGCGGGACAGCGGAATCGATCCCCGGCGGCTGCAATTGGCGTGGCCGCGCTACGACGCGATGCGCACCGAGCTCGCCGTGGGACAGTTCGCCGACCTGATCAACGACGCGCGGCAGGCGCCCGGGCTGGAATTCGTTCTCGATGTGGCACGGCGCAAATCGGGCAACTACACCGTGCGCCGACCCCTGGAGATCGGGGCGGCCATGGCCGGCTGCGGCGCTCACACGCTGTGCCAACTGGGCCGCTACGGCCGCGCCGTCGGCGAGGCGTTTCAGCTCCGCGACGACGTGCTCGGCGTCTTCGGTTCACCCGCCGTAACGGGTAAGCCCGGCGCGATAGACCTGCTCGAGCGCAAGGCAACCAGCGTCGTGGTGGCCGCCCACCAGCTGGCCGATCCCGCGACCCGCCGTGAACTCACCGAGCTGGCGAATCGTGAAGGCCTCGGGCGTGACGCGATCGACAGGTGGAAGGCGCTGATCATCGGGACCGGGGCCGTGGGGCTGATCGAAGAGATGATCGGCGACCGCGTCGCGTCCGCGCGCGCCCACCTCGGGGACCTGCCGATCGAGGAGCCCGTTCGCATCGCGCTGGCCGAAATGGCGGCGGCTTGTACGGATCGCGCCGTATGACCGGTACCGAGTCGGGAGCGCGTTGACCATGCGGACCATCGACGGACGCACCGATCACGTCGTGGTGGTCGGCGCCGGCCTGGCCGGCCTGTCCGCGGCGCTGCACCTGGCCGGGCGGGGGCGCGCGGTCACCGTGGTGGAACGTGAGCCATGGCCGGGCGGGCGGGCCGGGCGCCTCGACATCGACGGGTACCGGATCGACACCGGGCCAACGGTGCTCACGATGCCGGACATCATCGACGAGACCTTCGCGGCCGTCGGCGAGACAAGGTCCAACCGGCTGGAGCTGTCGCCGGTTGATCCCGCCTACCGCGCCGTGTTCGCCGACGGCAGCGCGCTCGATGTGCACAGTGACGCAGACCGGATGGCCGACGCAATCGCCGACTTCGCCGGTTCCGGGCAGGCGGCGGGCTACCGGCGGCTGCGCACGTGGCTGACCAGGTTGTACCGCACCGAATTCGACGGGTTCATCGGTGCCAATTTCGATTCCCCGCTCTCGCTGCTCACGCCGCGGCTGGCGCAGCTGACGGCGATCGGCGGCTTCCGCAGGTGGGATCGCATGGTCAAGCGGCACATCAGCGATGAGCGACTGCAGCGGATCTTCACCTTCCAGTCGCTGTACGCCGGGGTGGCGCCGCGCGACGCCCTGGCGGTCTACGCGGTCATCGCCTACATGGACACCATCGCGGGCGTGGTGTTCCCGCGGGGCGGCGTGCGCGCGCTGCCCGACGCGCTGGCCGCGGCGGCCACCGACGCCGGCGTCCAATTCCGTTACGGCGCAACCGTTACGGCCCTCGAACAATCCGGCGGCCGGGTCAGGGCCGTACTCACCGAACAGGCCGGGCGCATCTCGTGCGACGCGATCGTGCTGACCACCGAACTGCCCCAGACCTACGCGCTGCTGGGCCGCACACCCCGCCGCGCCGTGCGGTTGCGGGCCTCCCCGTCGGCGGTGGTGGCGCACCTGGGTTGCCCCGCGGTCGCTCGCGACACGGCCCACCACACCATCCTGTTCGGCGAGGCATGGGATCAGACCTTCACCGACATCATCCGCGACGGCCGGTTGATGACCGATCCGTCGTTGCTGGTGACCCGCCCGACGGCCGGCGACCCGGCGCTGGCTCCCGAGGGCCGCGATCTGCTCTACGTCCTGGCCCCCGCGCCGAACCTGGAGCGCGGCACCATCGATTGGTCGCGGGCCGGCGCCGCCTACGCCGAGGGCCTCGTCGCACACGTCGCGGACCGGTTGCTCCCCGGATTGCGGGAGGACGCAACGGTTCTCGACGTCGTCACACCCGCCGACTGGGCCCGTCAGGGCATGGCGGCCGGCAGCCCCTTCGCGCTGGCCCACACGTTCGGTCAGACCGGGCCGTTCCGGCCGGCCAACATGGTGCGCGGCATCTACAACGCGGTGCTCGCCGGTTCCTCCACGGTGCCCGGCGTCGGCGTGCCGACCACCCTGATTTCCGGGCGGCTCGCCGCGGACCGCATCACCGGGGCCGCCACGAGGGCCATCGCCGTCCTCGACACGAAAGCCGGTTTGCCATGATGCGCAGCGAATTGGCCGCGGCCGGAATCGACGATCCGCGGCTGCGCGAGGGATACCGCCAGTGCCGGGAACTCAATGCCGCCCATGGCCGCACCTTCTTCCTGGCGACCCGGCTGCTCGCGCCCGACCAACGGCCGCCCGTGCACGCGCTGTACGGCTTCGCCCGCTACGCCGACGACATCCTCGACGATCTCGATCCGCGGCTGGACCCTTGCAGTCGTGGCAGGCGGCTGCAGCAACTGTCCGAGCGCTTCTTCTCCGACGGCGCCCACCTCGACGATCCGTTGGTGGCGGCGGTGACGCACACCGCACGGCGCTACCGGATCAGCGCCGGGCTCTTCGAGGACTTCCTGAACTCGATGCGGATGGATCTCACGGTCACCGACTATCCCGACCGCGCAGCGCTCAACCTCTACATGCGGGGCTCCGCGGAAGCCATTGGGCTGCAGGTACTCCCGATCCTGGGAACCGTGACGCCGATGGAGGAGGCCGCGCCGTATGCCGCGGCGCTGGGCCGGGCCTTCCAGCTCACCAACTTCCTGCGCGATGTCGACGAAGATCTGGTGCGCGGCCGGGTCTACCTGCCGACCGACGAACTCGCGGCCGACGGCGTGGATCGGGAGCTGTTGACGTGGTGTCATGCGCATCGCCGCACCGACCCCCGGGTGCGCCGCGCCCTGGCCGCGCAGCACGAAATCGCGCGTCAGACTTACCGATTCGCCGCGGCGGGGATCGCCACGCTGGCGCGTCGCTCACGGCCGTGCGTGGCAACCGCGGCCGCCCTGTACGCCGAGATCCTGGACTGCATCGAAAGAAGCGAGTTCGCGGTGTTCGACCACCGGGCCACCGTGGGCCGGGCTCGACGGCTTCGGGTCGCCGGTGCGGGACTGATACGGTCGTGGCGGGCGCGAAATCGCGAGCGGGACGATCTCAACTCGGGGGCCGCATGAGCGATCGGTGGCAATACCTTGTGGTCCTGGCCGCATGCCTGCTGATCACGGCGCCGCTGGAGGCGTTGGGCCCCGGCGTCTACCGACAGTGGCGACGCTTCCTCAAGGCGGTGCTGCCGGTCGCCGCGGTGTTCCTGATCTGGGATGAGATCGCCGTCGCCGCGCGCGTGTGGACCTACGACGGCGCGTACCTCAGCGGCCTGAGCATCCCGTTTCGGGTGCCGATCGAAGAGGTGCTGTTCTTTCTCGTCATTCCGACATGCGCGCTGCTGACCTACAACGCAGTGGGCGCCATCCTGGCAAGGGTGCACCGGCGGTGAGCGGTCTCGGCTACACCCTGCCCGCCGCGCTGGCGGTATTGGCCGTCTGCGCACTGGAATTGGCGGTGCTGCGCACCGGGCTGTTTCGCCGGCCGGCCTACTGGCTGTCGATGGTGATCGTCCTGGGATTCCAGATCCCGGTCGACGGATGGCTGACAAAGCTCAGCTCGCCCATCGTCAGCTACGACGATCGGCAGCTGAGCGGGCTGCGCTTCCCGTTCGACATTCCGGTCGAAGACTTTCTGTTCGGTTTCGCGTTGGTCACCGCGGTGCTGCTGCTGTGGGAACGGCAACATGCGCGTCGGTGATGCGGGCCCCGCCCCCGCCGACCTGGCAGCCGCGTTCGACGCGGGTGCCGCGGCCTACGACCGGCTGGTCGGCGCCAGCCCGGGCTACCACGCGCAACTGCTGCTGTCGGCGCGCCGGATGCGGATTCCGGCCCGCGGCAAGGGCTTACGGCTGCTCGACGCCGGCTGCGGGACGGGCGCCTCGACGGCCGCACTGCTCGCCGTCGCGCCCCACGCCGACATCGTCGCCGTGGACGCGTCGCGCGGAATGCTCGACGCGGCGCGCGCGAAGGACTGGCCCGCCACGGTGCGCTTCGTCCACACCCCCGTCGAACAATTGGCGGAGCACGGGATCACCGGGCCCTTCGACGCCATCCTGGCCGCGTACCTGATCCGCAACGTCGCCGACCGCGACGACCAACTGCGCAATTTCCGCACACTGTTGCGCCCCGGCGGCACCCTGGCAGTGCACGAGTATTCGGTGCGCGACTCCCGGGCCGCCACCCGCATCTGGCACGCGGTCTGCTGGGGCATCATCATCCCGTCCGGGTGGTGGCGCACCCGCGACACCGCGCTGTATCGCTACCTGTGGCGTAGCGTGCTCGCATTCGACGGCGCCGCGCGGTTCCGGACCCGCCTCGCCGACGCCGGCTTCACCGCCGTGCACAGCGAGACGATGCCCGGCTGGGAAGCCAACATCGTGCACACCTTCCTGGCGGACGCGCCGTCATGACCGCGCACGCCGACCGTCGCCGCCGAACATTGCCCGCACCAACGGGATTGCCGGACGCCGGCGCGCTGCCGTCGCGGCCCCGGGTCGCCGTCGTCGGCGGCGGGATCGCCGGACTGGCCGCCGCCACCGGACTCGCCGAGCGCGGCGTCGCGGTCGAGGTCATCGAACGCGAACCCTACCTCGGCGGTCGGGTCGGCGGCTGGACCGAGCGCGACGGCGGCGTCGACCTCGCGATGAACCGCGGCTTCCACGCGTTCTTCCGGCAGTACTACAACCTGCGCGCCCTGCTGGCCCGGATCGACCCGCGATTGCGGATGCTGACTCCCGTCGAGGATTACCCGCTCATCGACGGCGCGGGGCGGCGCGACAGCTTCCGCGGGCTGCCGCGCACCCCGCCGTGGAACGCCGTCGCCTTCGCCGCGCGCAGCCCGACGTTCCGCCTTCGCGACTTCACCCGCATCGATGCCCGCGCCGCCGCGCCGCTGGCCGCGGTGTCGGTGCCGGGCACCTACGAGCGCCTCGACCACATCGACGCCGCGGCGTTCCTCGAAAACATCCGATTCCCCGAGGCCGCACGGCATCTGGCGTTCGAGGTGTTCTCCCGCAGCTTCTTCGCCGACCCCGCCAAGCTGTCCGCGGCCGAGTTGGCGACCATGTTCCACATCTACTTCCTGGGATCGGCCGAGGGGCTGATCTTCGACGTCCCGTGCGCGAACTACGACAGCGCGCTGTGGCAGCCGTTGTGCGGCTACCTCGAGGGGCGCGGGGTGCGGTTTCGGCTCGGCACCGCCGCCCTGGGCATCGAGGGGGATTCGGCGGGGCGCTTTCGCGTGCACACCGATTCCGGCGAGCGGCTCGACGTCGACGCGGTGGTGCTGGCCACCGACGTCGCGGGCCTGCAGCGGATCGTGGCGGGATCGAGCGGCCTTGGCACCGATGACTGGCGGGCCCGGATCTCGCGGCTGCGCACCGCGCCGCCGTTCGCCGTGCATCGGTTCTGGCTCGATCGCCCCGTCTCGGCGCGGCGCCCGGCGTTTCTGGGCACGGCCGGGTACAAGCCGCTGGACAACATCAGCGTGCTGGAACGCTACGAACGCGAAGCCCGCGCGTGGGCGTGCGCGCATCAGGGTTCGGTGGTCGAATTGCATTCCTACGCATTGGATTCGGCGCCGTCGCGCGCCGCCGCGCTCCGCCGGCTGCACGCGGTGTACCCGGAAACGGCGGCGGCACACATCGTTCACGAGAGGCTGCTGCACCGCAGCGACTGCCCGCTTTTCGCGCCGGGCACCTATACGGACCGCCCCGCGGTGATCACCCCGACACCGGGCCTGGTGTTGGCCGGCGACGCCATCCGGATCGACCTGCCGGTGGCGCTGATGGAGCGCGCCGCCACCACTGGGTGGTGCGCCGCGAACCAACTGCTGAAACGCTGGGGACTGGCCGGACACCCGTTGTCCACGGTGCCCACCCGGGGCCGTTCACCACTGCTGCGATGGCTTGCCACCCGCGAGGGAGCCGCCCGGCGATGAAGATCCGCGACCAGCTGCAAAGCCTGCGGGCGTGGCCCAAAGATTGGCCCCTGCAGGTGATCCCGCGTGTGTCGTGGGCCGATCAGCGCCCGACCTATCGCGATGCACAACCCGCCGTCATCGACGCCGCGCTGCGCCGCTCACAGCACCGCCCCACCGGCAACTGGTACGCGTTCGCCGCCAGCCGGCAGGTGGTCGGCGGGCGGCCGTTCGGCGCGCTCGTCGCCGGCGTCGAGGTCGTCGCCTGGCGCGACGAGCAGCACCGCCTGTGCGTGGGACCGCGCAGTTGCCCGCACCTGGGGGCCGACCTCGCCACCGGCACGGTGCACCGCGGCACGCTGGTGTGCCGGTGGCACGGGCTGACCCTGGACGGGCGCGCCCGCGAATTCGGTTGGAGCCCATTGCCCGGTCACGACGACGGCACCCTGGTCTGGGTGCGGCTCGATGCGGTCGGACGGGAGCCGCCGCTGGAGCTTCCGGTGATTCCGGAGCGGCCGACCGGCGACACCCTGGCCGCAGTCGCCCGCATGGAGGGCGTCTGCGAGCCGATCGACGTCATCGCCAACCGGCTCGATCCGTGGCATGGCGCCTGGTTTCACCCGTACTCGTTCACCCGCCTCGAGGTGCTCACCACACCGACCGAACACGCCGACCGCTTCTTGGTGGCCGTGACGTTCCGGATGGGACGCCTGGGGGTGCCGGTCGTCGCGGAGTTCAGCTGCCCGGAGGCCCGCACCATCGTCATGCGCATCGTGGACGGGGAGGGGGCGGGCAGCGTCGTCGAAACCCACGCCACCCCAATCGGTTTGGGCCCCGATGGCCGCCCCCGCACCGCCGTCCTGGAAGCCACCATCGCGCACTCGGGGCGGCCCGGGTTCAAGCGGGCATCCCGGGTGGCGCCGCTGATCACGCCGCTCATGCGCTTCGCGTCGAGCAGGCTCTGGCGCGACGACCTCGCCTACGCCGAGCGTCGTTACCAGGTACGCGCCGCACGCGGATGACCCACAGCGGTGCGCATGCAAGAATCGTCGGATCAGTTCCGCACCCGAGTCCGCCTCGGCCGTCACGAGGCACTACGCAGTCGCGGTCGCAGTGACCGTCGGCGCGCACCTTGCGTACCTGCTCTACGTGCCCAGCGGCGGCTTTCTCGCATTGCGCTGGCCGCGCACCATGGCGCTGCACGTGCCGGCGGTGGGTTGGGGTATCGCCGTCGTCACGCTCAGGCTCCCCTGCCCGTTGACCATCCTGGAATCGTGGGCCCGCCGCAGCGCGGGGATGAATCCGCTGCCGACCGCGGGCTTCATCGAGCGTTATGTCGCAGGTCATTTCGTGCCGACCGGGCGCATTGGTGCCGCACAGGCGTTGGCGTTCAGCGCGGCCGGCGTCTCATGGTGCGTCCTGGCGCGGCGGATCCTTCATCCCCGGAGGCGGCCCGTCGGCGTGAACGGCTGAGCGCCGCCACAGCAGCCATACGGTGCCCAGCACCAGCGCCGCGAACACGATCGCGGCCGGCCACAGGGCCAGTTCGGCAAGCCACACACGCCGTTGCAGGCGCAGCACTTTGCGCTGGGCGCCCCGCAGGCGTTGCGACGTCTCGTGCACGGTCATCGGCCATCACATACCCGAGGAGCACCTGTTCAAACCGCAGGACGCCGCGGTCTGTAGCCACAAGCATTTGACTATTGAATACATGAAACGTCTCCGCGATTCGGCGCCCTGCTCAGCGGGAATGCCATAGCGGAATACGGGGAAGGAACACCATGAGCTTCGACAACACCGGCGAGGGCGCCACGCAGGCGGTGGGAAAAGTCACCGAGGCGCTGGAAACCATCGAGCGCGCCCGGGGACACCTGTACTCCTTCCACCAACTCACCGGCCATGCCGACCTCCAACTCGACGAGGCGGTGTCGCGGTTGCACGAACTCGGGCACGCCGGTCTGGCCCAACACATCAGCCGCGAGCTGATCGGGCGCAACGTCCTCCCGGGGCGCTGGAGCTTTCAGGTGGTCGAAGACTACGACGACGGCTACTACCGCTGCTTCAAGGAGATCGAACAGCTGGTGCGAATGCGACTCGCCGGCGGACAGCGCCACCGCTACGAGATGGCGATGAAAGAGGAGCGGCGCACCGCGGGTCACCCCGCCCACACCGCGTCGCCCAACGACGAATCGACGAATGGTGAAAACCTATGAGCAACAGAGAATTCGACAAGGGCGACGCGGTCGAGTGGCAAAGCCACGGCACGACGGTCCGCGGTACCGTCGAGGGCGAGATCACCTCGGATACCGAGGCCGCCGGGCGCACGGTGCGCGCCTCCGCGGACCAGCCGCAGTACAAGGTGCGCAGCGACAAGACGGGCGCGGATGCGGTGCACAAGCCGGACGCGCTGCGCCGCGCGGACTGATTCGTGTCGAGGGTCATCCGATGACAGAGGACAAGGACACCACCTGGGCCCGCTTCCACGACGCGGTGAACATGACCGCCGGTGAGCTGGAAAAGTGGCTCGCCACAGAAGAGTCGAACGCCGTGGGACAAAAGCAGGGCGAGAGCGAGTCGACCGGTCATGCCAGCGGGCGCCGCATCGTCGAGATACTCACGGCGAAGCGAAAAGACCTCACCGAGGCCGACTACGCGCACATGCGCAAGGTTGTCGGGTACGCCAAGCGCCATCTGGCGCAACGTCCACAGGGCAACATCGACGAGAGCCCCTGGCGCTACTCGTTGATGAACTGGGGTCACGACCCCGCGAAGTCGTGACACCGCCTCGACCCACCGGCTAAGCCACGGTGATCCGGTAGGGGTGCCGTAGGCTGATGGCCACCGACCGGACCGGGGGCCGCGCGCAGCGGTCCCGAAACGCTGGTCGGCCTATCTTGCAAGAGGATGCGGGTAAGTGACCAAGCGCGGCGCCGCTGACCGGCGAATGGACCGAGCCGAACTCGAGAAGTTGATGTCGGCGGACATGCGCGCGATCACGGCGCAGTCCGACCGCATCGGCCGGCACTTCGCGCGGCAAAACGAGGTCAGCGGCACCGACTTCCACGCCCTGCTGCACATCATGGTCGCCGAGACTGCCGGAACGCCTTTGACGGCGGCGCAATTGCGGAGGCGCATGGACGTATCGCCCGCCGCCATCACCTATCTCGTGGACCGCATGATCGACGCAGGGCACCTCCGGCGCGAACCGGACCCGCAGGACCGCCGCAAGACGCTGCTGCGCTACGAGAAACCTGGAATGGCGCTGGCGCGCTCATTTTTCACGCCGTTGGGCGCCGAACTGCATACCGCCCTCGCCGAGCTTCCCGACCGCGACTTGGCGGCCGCTCATCGGGTTTTCACGGCGATGATCGAGGCGATGTCCGCCTTCGAATCCACGCTCACCGCACCGGCTCCCAAACGGCCCGCCACCCCCGAGGGGAAGCGCACCCCGGCGAAAGGCCGCGGCGGCGCCGTGCGCTGAGACGCACCGGGCCGGTTAGTGCACCGGGCGCTCGACGGTGCATCCCAACAGCCGCTGCTCGATGAGATCCGCTCCGCGGGCCACACCTCCGGTGGCCGCGAACCCGGCGGCCACCCGTCGCGCACCGTCCGCCATCGTCATTGCCTGACGCACCTTCGCTCTCAGCCGCGCCGGTGTGAGTTTTTTCGCCCTCAGCCGGGTGCCGCAGTGAGCGACCTCCACCCGCCGGGCGACTTCGGCCTGATCGCGGGCGAAGGGAACGACGCAGACCGGTACACCCCGGTCGAGAGCCTTCAGTGTGGTCCCCATTCCGCCATGCGTGATCGCGCAGGCGGCCTTCTCCAGGACGGCGGTGTGCGGCACGAAACGGCATACCGTCGCGTTGTCGGGGCGCGGCAAATCGGTGGGTATGCCCGCCGGAAACGTCGCCACGACGTGCACGTCCTCATCGGCCAGCGCGTGCAAGGCGATTCGCCCCAGCGGTTCGTCGGCCTGCCGCAACGACGACGTGTTCACCAGCACGACGGGCCGGTCGAGGTCATCGATCCAACCCGCTGTCACGGTTTCGGTCGGCTCGAATACGCACGCGCCGATGTGGTGCAACACATCGGGCCATCCCGGATGCCGATACTCGAAAGGCTCGCCTCCGACGGCCAGCAGCAGCGGCGCGCGGCGCATGAAGCCGTCCACCGACGTTACCGGTGGCACCGCCAGCTGCACGCGAATTGCGTTGACGCGCGGCAGCATTGGCCGGTCGAACAGGTACCTCACGATCGGGCGTACCGTGGCGTCCCGCAGGTCACCGACGACGCCCGGCAGGGGCCGCAGCCCGGGACCGAACGGCGGCACGCCCCGGGAGCGCAGGTACGGGGTGAACGGCGAAAACAGCGACCACGGAATCTCCCCGGCGTCTGCGGCCGACAAGGCGCCCCAACAATTCGCGTCCACGATGACCGCATCCGGCCGAACCTCGGCCACGGCCCGACGCAGGTCGTCGACCTCGAACACCGCTCGCCGGCACAGCACGTCGACCGACGAGGTCAAGACCTCCAAGGCGTTTCGCGCCCGCCAGTCCTTCCCGGCAATCGCCTCGATTCGCGGATCGACGGGCGCGGCGTGCACGCCAACCGAGCGCATCGTCGAGACGCCGCCCGCCATGGTGCGCACATGAACGTCGTGACCCCGCCGGGCGAGTTCGGCCAGCAGGGCGCCGACCGGCAGCAGATGTCCGAGTGCCGGCGAGCCGTACGCGAGGATGACAGCCACGTCGCGCGAAGCTACGTAACGCGGACGAGGTCGACGTCGCGCAGCGCCGCGAGGTTTGCCGCACCGCAGCCGTGCAGGCAAACCCGAAGCTCATCGATGAACGGCTGCAGCCAATCCACCACCGCCGCAGTGGATTCGATCGCGGCCGGCAGCAGCGGCCGGGCCACCGCCACGACGTCGGCCCCCAGGGCGATCGCCTTGGCCGCGTCCATCCCGGTTCGAATGCCACCGGACGCCACCAGCGGGATCTCCGGCAGCGCCTCGCGCACCTCCACGACCGCACGCGCGGTGGGGATTCCCCAGTCGGCCAACTCCGGATGGCGCAGTTCGCCGTAACGCACGAACTGTTCGACCCGCGACCACGACGTGCCGCCGGCGCCCGCCACGTCGATTCCGGCAACCGGAAGCGTGCCGTCGGCCCCAAGGAGTTCGGCCACCGCGGCGCCGCCGATCCCGTGGCCGACCTCCTTGAGCAACACGGGGTAGCCGAGGGCGTCGGCCGCTTCGCGCAGCCGGTCCACCGAGCCGGAGAAGTCGGTGTCGCCGTTGTGTTGCATCGCTTCCTGCAACGGATTGGTATGCACGGCAAGCGCGTCGGCGCCCACCCGATCGAGGGCCTTGGCCAGGTCCGGCACGGCCGCCTTCGCCAGCTGGGATAGCCCAATGTTGCCGAACAGCAACGCATCTGGGGCGACGTCGCGAACCGTGAAGCTGTCCGCGGCGCGCTCCCCCAGCGCGCTGTCGAGCATGATGCGCTGCGAGCCGAGCATCATGCCGACGCCGAGCTGTTGGGCGGCGGCCGCCAGATTGCGGTTGATCGTCCCGGACAACTCTGCGCCCCCGGTCATCGCGCCGATGAGGATCGGAGAGCGCAGGTTGGCACCGAAAAACGTGGTGGACAGGTCGATGTCGCCCAGGCTGGTCTGCGTGAGCGCGTTGTAGGGCAGGTGATACCGGTCCAGGCCGGTGCTGACCCCGGCATAACCGACCGGCTCGCTCAGGCACACGTCGATGTGCCGCCGCTTGCGATTCTTCATCGCGCCACGGTCAGCGGTCATCGCCGGCAAGCCTCGCGTCCATCAATGTCTCCGCATCGCGTCCATAATGTTCATAGTGCCCCCTTTCGCGCAGCGCCATGCCGACTTCGTGGCGCTGCGTCGTTTCAGTTGATTAATGTTTAACTAACTGAAAGGGTTGTGTTCGTGGTATGGGAGCCCTTGGCCACCGCTGTGACGGGTCGACGTTCGTGGCTGCTCGCGCTGGTCGCGGCCCTGCTGGGGGTCGGTTTCATGGTTCTCATCGGCGAGAACGCGGCGGCGGGCCAGTCACCGAAATCGCTGCCCGACGACTCCGCGTCGGCCGAGGTGGACGCGCTGTCGCGGCAGTTCACCGGCGGCGACCGCGCCCCGGTGATTGTCGTGGTCAGCCGGACCGACGGCGCGGTGCTCAGCCCCTCGGACGTTTCGGCCGCACGCGCGGCCCGCGATCGGGCCCAGGCCGCCGCGCCGCCCGGCGGGGATGGCGCGGCGCCCGCGCTGCCGTCGACCGACGGGAAGGCCGTCCTGGGCATCGTGCCGATCAGCGGCGGCCTGTCGGGGCTTGACCTCGACCGCACGGTCACGGCGCTGCGCACGGCCGCGGCGAGCGGCCTGCCCACGGATCTGCAGGTGCACGTCACGGGCGGGCCGGCGTTCGGCGCCGACATCGCCAGCGCCTTCACCAACGCCAACATCACCTTGCTCGCCGTGACGACGTCGGTGGTGGCGCTGCTGCTGATCGCCACGTACCGGTCCCCGGTGCTGTGGCTGGTCCCCTTGCTCGTCGTCGGATTCGCCGACCGGGTCGCCGCCGCGGTCGGTACGGCGGTGGCGTCGCTGACCGGGCTGAGCTTCGACGGCGCCACCTCGGGCATCACCAGCGTGCTGGTGTTCGGGGCGGGCACCAATTACGCGCTGTTGTTGATCTCCCGGTATCGCCAAGAGCTACGGCGCCATTCCGGGCACCGCGTCGCGCTGCGGCACGCCGTGCGCCGGGCGGGGCCGGCCATCGTTGCCAGCAATGCCACCGTGGTGCTGGCGCTGCTCACGCTGCTGTTCGCGGCCACTCCGAGCACACGCAGTCTGGGCGCGCTGGCGGCGTGCGGCCTCGTGGTCGCCGCGGTGTCGGTGCTGGTCATCCTGCCGCCGATGCTGGCCGTGTGCGGCCGCCGATTGTTCTGGCCGTTCATCCCGCACGCCGACGACGCCGAGGACCGGGATTCCGGTGCCTGGCGGCGCATCGCGGAATCGGTCGCCCGTCGTCCCGCGCTGGTTGCGGTGGTCGCGATCGCGGTGCTGGCCGCCCTGGGCACGGGCTTGTGGGGGACCCGGATCGGGCTGTCGCAGACCGAGCAGTTCCGCGTGCGCGCGGATTCGGTGTCCGGTTACGCCGTGGTGGCCGAACACTTCCCGGCCGGCCTGGCCAACCCGACACTGGTTGTCGCGCCCACCGCCCACGCGTCGCCCGTGCGGCAGGCGATCGGGGCCACGCCCGGCGTCGTCTCGGTGACCGAGTCCGGCCGCGCGGAAACGGGGCTGACGAAGTGGTCGGTGGTGATCGACGCACCGCCGTCGTCCGACCGGGCGTTCGGCATCGTTGCCGCACTGCGGGATTCGACCCGGGCCGCCGACCCCGGCGCGCTGGTGGGCGGCGCCGACGCGCAGGCCCTCGACGTCCGGGACGCGGCCGCGCATGACCGCGTGCTGCTGATCCCGGCGATCCTGGCCGTCATCCTGGTCGTCCTGTATGCGTTGCTGCGATCCGCCCTCGCGCCGCCGACCCTGCTGGCCGCGACGATTCTGGGTGCCCTGGCCGCGTTGGGCATGGGCGGCTGGGCGAGCATCCATATCTTCGGTTTTCCGGCACTGGACAACACCACCCCGCTGTTCGCCTTCCTGTTCTTGGCCGCCCTCGGCGTGGACTACACCATCTTTCTGGTCACCCGCGCCCGCGAAGAGGCCGCACGGCACGGCGCGCGCGACGGGATGGTGCGCGCGGTGTCGGCGACCGGAGGCGTAATCACCAGCGCGGGAATCGTTTTGGCCGCCGTGTTCTGCGTGCTCGGGGTGCTGCCGTTGATCGTCCTGACGCAGTTGGGGATCATCGTCGGCCTGGGCATCCTGCTCGACACCTTCGTGGTGCGCACCCTGGTCATCCCGGCGTTGTTCGCCCTCATCGGCGACCGAATCTGGTGGCCCACCAGCCCCGCCAATGCCGAACCCGTTGAACAACAAGCGGATCGGGCCCAACGCGAACGGAGCACGCCGTGAACAAATCGATCTTAGGTGCGACGGCCCTGGGAGTCGCCGCGGCCGCCGGCGCCGGCAGCGTCGCCAGCGCCAACGCCGCCTCGCCGTGGTACGCGCGGCTTCGCAAGCCCGCGTACCAGCCGCCGCGCGCCGCCTTCCCCGTCGCGTGGACCACGCTCTACGCGGACATCGCGGTCACGTCGGCGGTGGCCATCGACCGGTTTCGCGCCACCGGGCGCCATGACCAGGCGCGCAGCTACGCCGCTGCCCTGGTGGTCAATCTGCTCCTCAACGCCGGGTGGAGTTGGCTCTTCTTTCGGTACCACAAGCTCGGTGCGGCCGCGGTCGGTGCCGCGGCGCTGACGGCCAGCAGCGCCGACCTGGTGAGGCGCACCGCGCAAGCCGGCCCGCGGGGCGGGCCGGCGCTACTGCCCTACCCCATGTGGTGCGGCTTCGCGACCGTCCTGTCCACCCACATCTGGCGGCTCAACCGTTAAGGGGCCGAATCATGCCCGCCCTGTTGTGGTTTCGCCGCGATCTGCGGCTGCGTGACCATCCGGCGCTGCTCGCCGCGGCCGAGGCCCACGAGGTGCTCGCCTGCTTTGTGCTCGATCCGCGGCTGGAAAGCTCGTCGGGACAGCGCCGGCTGCAGTTCCTGGGTGACTCGCTGCGGCGGCTGCGCGCGGACCTCGACGGGCGGCTGCTCGTCACCCGCGGGCGGCCCGACACCCAGATTCCCCACATCGCCAAGGAGATCGGCGCGACGTCGGTGCACATCTCCGAGGACTTCGCGCCGTTCGGCACGCGCCGCGACGAACGGGTGCGCGCCGCACTGGGCGCGGTCCCGCTGGTGGCGACCGGCTCGCCGTACCTCGTCTCGCCCGGACGCGTCACCAAGCCGGACGGCTCCCCGTACCAGGTGTTCACACCGTTTCTGCGGCAGTGGCACGAAGTCGGCTGGCGGGCCCCGGCCACATCGGGCGCCGCCTCCGCGCGCTGGCTCGATCCGGCGCGCCTGCAAGTCGAGCACTGCGAAATCCCCGACCCCGGTGTCTCGCTCGATGTCGCCGCCGGCGAGGCCGCGGCGCGCGCCCAGTGGAAGTCCTTCCTCGACAACGGATTGAGAAGCTACGCCGACGACCGCAACAGGCCCGACCTGCGCGGCACCAGCCGGATGTCGGCGCACCTGAAATTCGGCACCGTCCACCCCCGCACCCTGGCCGCCGACCTGGACCTGCGCGGCGGCGGGGCGCAGGCGTACCTGCGGGAGTTGGCTTTCCGCGATTTCTACGCCGACGTGCTGCACCACTGGCCCGCGAGCGCGTGGCGCAACTGGAACAAAGATTTCGACGGCATCCCGACCGACTCCGGCGCCGAGGCCGAGCGCCGCTTCGCGGCGTGGAAGGCCGGTGAGACCGGTTTTCCCTTCGTCGACGCCGGGATGCGGCAGCTGCGCGAAACCGGGTTCATGCACAACCGGGTGCGGATGAGCGTCGCGTCGTTTCTGGTCAAGGACCTTCATCTGCCGTGGCAGTGGGGCGCCGAATGGTTTCTGGACCAGCTCGTGGACGGGGACATGGCGAACAACCAGCACGGCTGGCAGTGGTGTGCGGGCTGCGGCACCGATGCCGCGCCCTACTTCCGGGTGTTCAACCCGACGACACAGGGCGAAAAGTTCGACCCCACAGGCGATTACATCCGCCGCTGGGTGCCCGAGCTGCGCTCGGCCGATGACGCGCACCTGCGCAGGGGCCGGCGGCCGGACAACTACCCGCAGCCCATCGTCGACCACGCCGCCGAACGGGCCGAAGCGCTGCGGCGCTATCAGAGCATCTGATCTCGGCGCTCGTTTGCCCAATCGTGCACCCGTAGCCGATGGGCATGCCATGATCGGCCGATTCAGCTGGTCAAGCCATTCGGGAGGCGACAATAACCGTCATCCGTGCGCTGCCGGTTTCGTGCGCTGCCGCCGGCCTCATCACCGCCGTCGCGGGCTGTTCCTGCTCGATCGGTTCGTCGCACGCGGTGAGCAGGAGCGAGGTCGCCGGCCAGATCTCCGCGAAGATGACCGACGCCGCGGGCAACAAGCCCGAGTCGGTGAACTGCCCGAACGACCTGCCAGCAACCCTCGGCGCGCAGATGACCTGCGAAATGAAGGTCAAGAACCGGCCGTTCGGCGTCAACGTCACGGTCACCAGCGTCGAGGGCGGCGACGTCAAGTTCGACATGGTGGAGATGGTCGGCAAGGAGCAGGTCGCCGCCGCGATCAGCACCCAGCTCGGCCAGCGGGTGGGCAGAAAGCCGGACTCGGTGACCTGCCCCGACAATCTGAGAGGCGTTGCGGGCGCGACACTTCGGTGTCAGCTCACCGACCACGGCCAGAAATACGGTGTGCTGGTGACCGTCACGAACGTCGCCGCGGGCGACGTCAACTTCCATTTCAAGGTCGACGACCGGCCGCAACCGGACAGCTAGCGGGAGGCCTTTTTCCGTTCGATGTCGGCCAGGGCGGCGGCGAGTTCGGCACGCTGCGCGGCCGAGCTCTCCCAGGCGAGCTGGCGGTTCTTGACCACCTTGGCCGGCGCGCCCACCGCGATCGAGTAGTCCGGAATCACCCCGCGCACCACCGCATGCGATCCCAGCACGCAACCGCGCCCGACCGACGTGCCCCGCAGCACCGACACCTTGACCCCCACCCAGGTGTCCGGGCCGATCCGCACCGGGGACTTGACGATGCCCTGGTCCTTGATGGGCATGTCGATGTTGTCCATGCGGTGGTCGAAATCGCAGACGTAGCACCAGTCGGCCATCAGGACCGAATCGCCGAGCTCGATGTCGAGGTAGGCGTTGATGACGTTGTCGCGGCCCAGCACCACCTTGTCGCCGAACCGCAGCGAACCCTCGTGCGCGCGGATGGTGTTCTTGTCACCGATGTGGACCCAGCGCCCGATCTCGAGCTGCGCGAGCTCGGGCGTGGCATGGATTTCCACACCCTTGCCGAGAAAGACCATGCCGCGGGTGATGATGTGCGGGTTGGCCAGCTTGAACTTCAGTAACCGCCAGTAGCGCACCAGGTACCACGGGGTGTATGCGCGGTTGCGCAGCACCCACTTCAGCGAGGCCAGCGTGAGGAACCTGGCCTGGCGCGGGTCGCGCAGGTTCGATCCACGCCAGCGGCGATGGACCGGGGCGCCCCACATGCTCGTCATGGCCGGAAAGCCTAGTCGAGAGCCCAAGCGATACCCTCACGTGTACTCGACCGCCGCACCTGCGCACGCCCTGGGGAAGGACTTGGAAACCGACGTGCTTGCCCGACACCTCGTCAGTGGGCTTCGGCGTTGCTCATCCGCGCTGCTGGCGGCGGCGCTCGTGGCCGGGGTCGGCGGCTGCGGCACCACCGACTCGTGGGTGGACGCATCGGCCGCACAAGGCTGGCCGGCGCAATACGCCGACGCCGCCAACAGCAGCTACACCCCCACCGGCGGGGCCACCAAGCTGTCGTTGCAGTGGACCCGGTCGGTCAAGGGGAGCCTGGCCGCCGGACCGGCGCTGAGCGGGCGGGGCTATCTGGCACTGAACGCCCAGACCTCCGCGGGTTGTTCGCTGATGGAGTGGGAGAACAACCACAACGGACGCCAGCGCTGGTGTGTGCGGTTGTTCCAGGGCGGCGGCTTCGGCGGGCCGCTGCTCGACGGCTTCGACAACCTCTACGTCGGCCAGCCCGGCGCCTTCCTGTCGTTCCCGGTGACGCAGTGGACGCGCTGGCGCCAGCCGGTCATCGGCATGCCCACGACGCCGCGGTTCCTCGGTAGCGGCGAGTTACTCGTCGCCACGCACCTGGGGCAGGTGCTGGTTTTCGACTCACATCGCGGCCAGGTGGTGAGCAGCCCGCTCGATCTGGTGGACGGCATCGATCCCACCGATGCGACGCGCGGGCTCGCCGACTGCGCGCCGGCGCGCCAGGGCTGCCCGGTGGCGGCGGCCCCCGCCTTCTCGGCCGCCAACGGGATGGCGGTGCTCGGCGTCTGGCAGCCGGGGGCACCGGCCGCTGTGCTGGTGGGCCTGAAGTACCACCCCGGGCAGACGCCGCTGCTGACCAAGGAGTGGACCAGCGACGCCGTGGGCGCCGGCGCCATCGCCAGCCCGGTGCTCTCGGCCGACGGGTCGACCGTCTACGTCAACGGCCGCGACGAACGCCTGTGGGCGCTGCGCACAGCGGACGCGAAGGTGAAGTGGTCGGCGCCGCTGGGATTTCTGGCGCAGACTCCCCCGGCGATCACCCCGCAGGGGCTGATCGTGTCCGGTGGCGGGCCCGACACGCGGCTCGTCGCGTTCAAGGACGCCGGCGATCACGCCGACCAGGTGTGGCGCCGCGACGACGCCGTCCCCCTGTCGTCGTCGAGCCTCGCGGGCGCCGGGGTCGGCTACACGGTGGTCGGCGGACCGCCCGCCAACGGCGCCCCCGGGATGTCGGTGCTGGTCTTCGATCCCGGTGACGGCCACACGCTGAACAGTTATCCGCTGCCGGCGGCCACCGGGTATCCGCTCGGGGTTGCGGTCGGCACCGACCGGCGGGTGGTGGCCGCCACCAGCGACGGCCAGGTCTACGGTTTCGCGCCGGCCTGACCGGGACATACTCCTTAAGTGCCGATCGACGACCCCACAGCGCAGGACGCCGCGACCACCACGGCGGAGGGCCGGCGCGCAAGCACCGCCGACATCGTGGCGACGCTCGTCCTGCTGGTCATCCATGGCGGCCTCTACGGGGCGACCTTTGTGGTCCTGGGCCTGCTGGTGATGAGCACCGACCCGTGCAGCTATCAGAAGTGCGGCGATCCCGCCTGGATCGACCGGGCCATGAACCTGGGCACCTGGGGCGGGGCCGCCCTCTTGGTCGCCGACGTCGTGGTCGCCGTGTACCTGCTGGTGCGCGGGAGGAGGGCCTTCTTCGTCCCGATCATCGGTTGCCTCGCCCAGGTGGCGCTGGCGGCGCTGGCCGTGGCGATGGAATTGCGGGCCGGGCCGGTCTGAGCCGTGGTCAGATTGCCAGCGGCGGGATCGCGTTGCGCGGCACCTGGGCCTGGGCGGGCCCCCCGAACGCCGGCAGCATCTCGCCCGGGGCGAAGTAGAAGATCAGCTGATCGTCGGTGATGGCGAAATTCTGATAGTGCGACGGATCATGGCCCGTCGACGGCAAAATCGCGGCGCCCAAAGGGGTTTGACGTTCCAGGTCGCGCTGCACGATCGGGAAGATGGCGTCCAGCGGCGTCGTCCCCGGCGGGAACAGGGTGTCGAAGGTGATGGGCTGCTTCGTCCCGAGGTTGTAGTTGAACGCCTTGTACCAGATCGACGACCGCGTTCCCCCGACGTCCTGGAAGAACTTGAGCACCACGCTGCGGGTGTTGTGCGGCGGCTGACCGGCGCTGTGCTGGTCGGTGGTGGCCTCCAGCTGGTACGGCTGGTCGCGCCCCCCGGAACTCTGCGCGACGTTGACGAAGCCGTCCCGGTTTTGGGTGATGTAGTCGGTCAGCGCCTGTTGATCCGGGTAGTCGGTGGGAAACGTCATGGTGAGCATGTAGTTGGGGCCGGTGGCGTGCACGCGGCACATCTGGCCGGCCTCGACGCTGCCGCCGAGGCTCGCGCACGACGGCGGCTCGGCGGCGGCCGGCCAGCCCAACAACACCGCCGTTGCGAGCAGCGCAGCGGCTATCAGATAACGCATCGTGGAATTGTCCTCGCAAACTAGCCAGGGCGGGGGTGCGACCGGAAAAGTAACCGCCGCCAGCGTACCCGGCGCTACCGGGACGCCCGGCAAACGAACGCCGTCGCGCGCCCCGAGGTTCCCGACCCGATCCGGGTGATGACCGTCGACAGCGGCCGGCGGCCCCGCAGCCGCATCCGTTTGCGCAGCGCGTCGGGGTCGACCCGCACCCCGCGGACCAATACCTCCAGCGACCCGCAGTCCAGCGCCGAGAGCGCCTGCCGCAGCCGTCGTTCGTCGAAGACCAGCCGCTCGATCACCTCGAAGCCCCGCACCCCGGCCGGCAGCCGATCACCCGAGAGGTAGGCGATGTCGGGATCGAGCTGCCACAGCCCGTGCCGCGCGCCGTAGTGGCGCACCAGCCCGGCCCGGACCACGGCGCCGTCCGGGTCGACGATCCACCGCCCGACTGGGCGCACGCCGCAGTCGTCGGGGTCGGCGTCGGTGACCTGTTCGCCGCGGTCGAGGACGCTCGCCCGCCGGGTGACGCCGGGCCGCGCCAATCCCGACGACCACAGGCAGGCTTCCCGAACCGAGCCGCGATAGGACGTCACCTCGATCTCTCCGTCGAAGCCCAGCCGCCGCACCTCGTCGAAATCGATTCCCGGAGCGCACTTTACGACAAAATCCCGGCCTCGATACGCCTCCAGCAACGCGGCCAGGCCGGGCTGATAGTCGTCGATGCGCAGGCGCCGCCGACCCTCGGCGCGGCGCGCCGGATCGACGACGAGCACGGCATCGCGGGTCACCGGGTGCAGCGCGTCGGCGCGGCAGAGCCCCGCCGCCCCCACGTTGTGGCGGGCCATGGCCAGCCGCACGGCGTCGACGTCGCTGCCCACCGTCGTGATCCCGCGGCCGCGCAGCGCGGCCAGCTCGGTGCCGATCGAACACGTCGCGTCGTGCACGACGGCGTCCGGGGCGGCCTCGGCCAGCCGCCCGGCCCGGTGCACCGCCACCGGCGCGGCGGTGGCTTGCTGCAGCGCCTCGTCGGTGAACAGCCAGTCCGACACGGCGCACCCCAGCCCGCTCAGTTTCTCCGCGGCGCGGCGGCGCAACAGGACCGTCTCCACCAGCACCGCCGCCCGCTCACCGAAGCGGGCGCGGGTCGCGGCGACGTCGGCGACCCGGGTGGCGTCCGTCAGCTCGAGTTCGGCGACGGCCGCCAGCGCCGCGGCGCCGGCTTGCGACCGCAGGTAGCCGACGTCGTCGGCGCTGAACCGCAGCCCACCGCTCAGGAGGGTTTGACCCCGGTCACCATCACGTTGTAGAACCAGCCCTTCGGCACCACGCGCCGCCACACATTGGCATCCGCCCAGCTCAGGGCCTTCCAGCCGTTGAACGCGAATTTCGCCCAGCCCCAGCCGAGCCGCCCGGCCGGCACCGACGCCTCGAAGGTGCGCACCGGCCAGCCGAACATCGCGGCGGTGAACTCCTCGCTGACGGTCCGCACCTCGGTCGCGCCGGCGTTGGCGGCCATCCGCTCGAGGTCACCGGGCGTGAAGGTGTGCAGGTCGACGATGGCCTCCAGCGCCGCGGCGCGGGAGGATTCGTCGAGCTCGGCCTGCGGGCGCCGCCAGCTGCCCAGGCCCGGCAGCTTGGTGACGTTGGTGGCGATCCGCCAGGTCAGCGTGGACAGCTCGCGGGCGTAGACGTCGCCGGCGCTGGTCGGTTCGCCGGCGAAGACGAACCGCCCGCCCGGGCGCAGCACCCGGATCACCTCGCGCAGCGAAAGCTCGACATCGGGAATGTGGTGCAGCACGGCGTGCCCGACGACCAAATCGAAGGTGTTGTCCTCATACGGGATGCCCTCGGCGTCGGCCACCCGGCCGTCGATGTCCAGGCCCAGGGACTGCCCGTTGCGGGTGGCGACCTTGACCATGCCCGGCGACAGGTCGGTCACCGACCCGCGGCGAGCGACCCCGGACTGGATCAGATTCAGCAGGAAAAACCCTGTGCCGCAGCCCAATTCGAGGGCCCGGTCGTAGGGCAACTCCCGCAGCACCGCGTCGGGCACGATGGCGTCGAAACGGCCCCGCGCGTAGTCGATGCAGCGCTGGTCATAGGAGATCGACCACTTCTCGTCGTAGGTTTCGGCCTCCCAGTCGTGATAGAGCACCTGGGCCAGCTTGCTGTCGTGCCGGGCGGCCTCCACCTGCTCGGCGGTGGCGTGGGGCGTCGGAACGGCGTCGGTCGAACTCGTCATGCAGGGCAGCCTAACGGCCGCCGGGATCCGCCCGATCGCCACCGCCCTGACCAGCGGAAAACACCTCCGCGTAGCGGCGGCGTTCGGCGGCGAGCCGCTCGGCGCGCTCCAGGTCGAACACGTCGTTGATCCCGGCCTTGGCGGCGGCCAGCGCGTGCCGGGGGCCGTCGAGGAAACGGCGCGCCCATCGTGCGGCGGCGTCGTAGACGTCGTCGGGCGCCACCATCTCGTCGATGAGGCCCAGCGCCAGGGCTTCCTCGGCGTCGAAGAATCGCCCGCTGAACACCAGTTCCTTGGCCTTGCTCACCCCGGCGGCCCGGGTCAGGCGGGCCATCGCGTCGCCGCCGGGCACCAGGCCGGCCAGGATTTCGGTCGCGCCGAACTTCACGTTGTCCCCGCTGATGCGCCAATCGGCGGCCAGCGCCAGCGTGAGCCCCGCGCCCAGCGCGTATCCGGTGATCGCGGCCACGGTCGGCTTGGGGATGGCCGCCACCGCGTCGATGGCCTCCTGCCGGACTCGGGCGGCGGTCTCGGCTTCGGCGCCCCGCAGCGTCCGCAGTTCGGGCATGTCGTCGCCGGCCGAGAAGATCTCGTGGCCGCCGAACAGGATCACGACGGCGACGTCGTCCCGGCGACCCAGTTCCTCGGCCGCGGCGATGACCTCGCGGTAGACCTGGCGGGTCATCGCGTTCGTCGGTGGCCGCGACAGCAGCAGCATGGCCAGGCCGGCGTCCTGCGAGCCGTCGCTGACCACGACGCTGACGAACTCGCTCAATGCCGCCACCCCAGCCCGCCGGCTTCCCGCGCCTGGTGGTAGCGGTCGGAATCGAAGAACTCGAAAACCCAGTTGTCGCCCTGGATTTCGAGGTGCGGCTGCACCGGCACGATCTGGCGCTCCACGGCCAGCACCTCGGCGACGGTCCGCCCGGCCAGCGAGTCCAGCTGCGTCCAGGTCGGCGGCAGCAAAAAGCTGCGTCCGGCCGCGAAGTCCTCGATCGCCGCCTCCGGCGTCGTCCAGCCCGCCCTGTCGGATTCGGTGTTCTCGCCGTCGGCGCGCTGCCCCTTCGGCAGGGCGCCCACGAAGAAATAGGTGTCGTAGCGCCGCGTGCGCTCGGCCTCCGGGGTGACCCAGCGGGCCCACGGCCGCAACAGGTCCGAGCGCAGCTCCAGGTTCTCCCGCCGCAGGAAATCCGCGAACGACAACGTCCCGTCGGCCAGCGCCCGGCGGGCGTCGCCGTACACCGACGCGTCGCCAACGATACTGTCCGGCGCCGAACGGCCCCGGCCCGCCGGCCCCGCGAACAGCACCCCGGATTCCTCGAACGTCTCGCGGGCCGCGGCGCAGACCAGCGCCTCGGCCAGGTCGGGTTCGATGCCGAAGCGCTGCGCCCACCACTCCGGCGGCGGTCCGGCCCAGGCGATGTCGGCGTTGCGGTCGCGGTCGTCGACGCCGCCTCCGGGGAACACCATCGTCCCGGCGGCGAACTCCATCTTGGCGTGCCGCCGCATCAGGAAGACGCCCAGTCCCGGACCCGTGTCTCGGACCAGCATCACGGTCGCCGCCGGCCTGGGGACCAGCGGGGCTTCCTCGGGTGACGTCATAGTTGCCTCCGGTGGGCTGCGCGGGTGCGGACTCGCCGCGCGAAGTAGCGCCCGTCGACGACGTCGAGGGCGATCGCTTGGCCGAACGCGGTGGACAGATTCTCCGCGGTCAGCACGTCGGTGAGCAATCCCGCGGCCACCACCCGACCTTCCGCGAGCAGCATGCAGTGACTGAACCCGGGCGGGATCTCCTCGACGTGGTGCGTGACCAGCACCAGGGCGGGGGCGTCGGGGTCGGCGGCCAGGTCGGCCAGCCGCGCCACCAGCTCCTCGCGGCCGCCCAGGTCCAGGCCGGCGGCCGGTTCGTCGAGCAGCAGCAGTTCGGGGTCGGTCATCAGCGCGCGGGCGATCAGCACCCGCTTGCGCTCGCCCTCCGACAGTGTGCCGTAGGTGCGGTCCGCCAGATGCTCCGCGCCCAGGCTCTCCAGCATGTCGATCGCCCGGCGGTAGTCGACGTCTTCGTAGCGCTCGCGCCAGCGGCCCAGGACCGCGTAGCCGGCCGAGACCACGAGATCGCGCACCACCTCGTCGCCGGGGACGCGCTGCGCCAACGCCGAGGAACTGAGGCCGATGCGGGAACGCAACTCCGTCACGTCGATCCGGCCCAGCCGCTCACCGAGCACGAAAGCCACGCCGGACGAGGGATGTTCGGCGGCCGCGGCGATCCGCAGCAGCGAGGTTTTGCCCGCCCCGTTGGGCCCGACGATGACCCAGCGCTCGTCGAGTTCGACCGCCCAATCCAACGGCCCGACCAGGACGTTGCCGCCGCGCTGCAGCGCCACCTCGCGCAATTCGATCAGCAGATCGGGGTCGGCTGCCTCGCTTCCGTTTTCGGGCACCCGACCATGGTGCCGTATGCCCATCGGATCGACACAAGCAACCTACTCGGGCGGGATTTCCACCCGGCGGACCTCGCCGTCGATCGCGTCGGCCGCCTCGATCTCGCCGCGGGTGATGCCCAGCAGGAACAGCACCGTGTCCAGATACGGGTGGCTCAGCGACGCGTCGGCGACCTCGCGCAGCGCGGGCTTGGCGTTGAACGCGATCCCCAGCCCGGCGGCGGCCAGCATGTCGATGTCGTTGGCGCCGTCGCCCACGGCGACGGTCTGCGCCATCGGAACACCGGCGTGCTGCGCGAATTCCCTTAGCGCCGTTGCTTTTCCGGCCCGGTCAACGATGGGGCCGATCACGCGCCCGGTGAGGGTGCCGTCGACGATCTCGAGCTCGTTGGCCGCGACGTAGTCCAGCATCAGCTCCTCGGCCAGCGGCTCGATGATCCGGCGGAAGCCCCCGGAGACCACGCCGCACGCGTAACCCAGCCGCCGCAGGGTCCGCAGCGTGGTCCGCGCGCCCGGCATCAGCTCCAGCTGATCGGCGACCTCGTCGATCACCGTGGCGGGCAGGCCGGCCAGCGTCGCGACCCGCTGCTCGAGCGACTGCGCGAAGTCCAGCTCGCCGCGCATCGCGGCGTCGGTGATCGCGGCGACCTTGCCCTCGGCGCCCGCCTTGGCCGCCAGCATCTCGATGACCTCACCCTGCACCAGGGTGGAGTCCACGTCGAACACGATGAGCCGCTTGGCCCGCCGCTCCAGCGTGTAGTCCTCGACCGCGACGTCGACGTGCTCCTCGCTGGACACCCGGTTCAGGGCGGTCCGCAGCCGGCCGTCGGTCCCGGGCGGCACCGAGACACGCAACTCCAGCCCCGTCACCGGATAGTCGGAGACCCCGCGGATCAGGTCGATGTTGACGCCCAGCGCGGCCACCTCGCGGGCCACCGCGCCGAACGCGCCGGCGGTGATGGGCCGGCCCAGGACGAAGATGGTGTGCGTCGAGGGTTCCCGGATGATCGGCACGTCGTCGCTGCGCTCGATGCTGACGTCCAGGCCCACCTTGCGGATGGCCGACTCGACGTCGTGGCGAAGCTCGTCGCCGTCGGCGACGGCCGCCGGGCAGCACACCAGCACGCCGAGCGTCAGCCGGTGCCGGATCACCACCTGTTCGACGTTGAGCAGCTCGACCCCGTGCCGCGACAACGCCTCGAAAAGGGTCGCGGTCACACCCGGTTGGTCCACGCCGGTGACGGTGATCAGCACCGACACCTTGGGTGGTGAGTTCACTCGCGACAGCCGCCCGTCAGGCCATCAGCTGCGAACCTGGACGTCGTCCAGCCTGGTGACGTCCTTGTCCGCGGGCCCGTGCGCCCGGCCCACATGCGCCTCGGCGCGCAGCCGTTCCACCATGTGCGGGTAGTGCAACTCGAATGCCGGCCGCTCCGAACGGATTCGGGGCAGCTCGGTGAAGTTGTGCCGCGGCGGCGGGCAGCTGGTCGCCCACTCCAGGGAGTTGCCGTAGCCCCACGGGTCGTCGACCGTGACGACCTCGCCGTAGCGCCAGCTCTTGAAGACGTTCCAGACGAACGGGAACATCGACGCGCCCAGGATGAAGGCGCCCACGGTCGACGCGATGTTGTAGGGCTGGAAGCCGTCGCTGGGCAGGTAGTCGGCGTAGCGCCGCGGCATGCCGAGGTCGCCCAGCCAGTGCTGCACCAGGAAGGTGGTGTGGAACCCGATGAACGTCAACCAGAAGTGCAGCTTGCCCAGCCGCTCGTCGAGCAGGCGGCCGGTCATCTTCGGGAACCAGAAGTAGATGCCCGCATACGTCGCGAACACGATGGTGCCGAACAGCACGTAGTGGAAGTGGGCGACGACGAAGTAGCTGTCGGTGACGTGGAAGTCCAGCGGCGGGCTGGCCAGCATCACGCCGGTCAGGCCACCGAGCAGGAAGGTGAGCAGGAAGCCGACCGAGAACAGCATCGGTGTCTCAAAGGTCAACTGCCCCTTCCACATTGTGCCGATCCAGTTGAAGAACTTGATCCCGGTGGGCACCGCGATCAGGTACGTCATGAACGAGAAGAACGGCAGCAGAACGGCTCCGGTGGCGAACATGTGGTGCGCCCACACAGCTACCGACAAGGCCGCGATCGACAGCGTCGCGTACACCAGCGTGGTGTAGCCGAAGACCGGCTTGCGCGAGAACACCGGGATGATCTCGGTGACGATGCCGAAGAACGGCAGCGCGATGATGTAGACCTCGGGGTGGCCGAAGAACCAGAACAGGTGCTGCCACAACAGGACTCCGCCGTTGGACGCGTCGTAGATGTGGGCGCCCAGATGGCGGTCGGCGGCCAGTCCGAACAGCGCGGCGGTCAGGATCGGGAACGCGATCAGGATCAGGATCGAAGTCACCAGGATGTTCCAGGTGAAGATCGGCATCCGGAACATCGTCATCCCGGGCGCGCGCATGCACACCACGGTGGTGATCATGTTGACCGCCCCGAGGATGGTCCCCAGACCGGCGAGGATCAGCCCGGTGATCCACAGGTCTCCCCCGGCGCCGGGCGAGTGGACGGCGTCAGACAGCGGTGTGTAGGCGGTCCAGCCGAAGTCGGCGGCCCCACCCGGGACGATGAAGCCGGACGCGGCGATCAGCCCGCCGAACAAGAACAGCCAGTACGAGAAGGCGTTCAGCCGCGGGAACGCCACGTCGGGCGCCCCGATCTGCAGCGGCAGCACCAGGTTGGCGAAACCGAACACCACCGGGGTGGCGTAGAGCAGCAGCATGATCGTGCCGTGCATGGTGAACAGCTGATTGAACTGCTCGTTGGACAGGAACTGCAGCCCGGGAGCGGCCAACTCGGTGCGCATCAGCAACGCCATCAGCCCGCCTATGAAGAAGAAGGCGAAGCAGGTGACGGTGTACATCACGCCGATCAGCTTGTGATCGGTGGTCGTGATCAGTTTGTAGACGAGGTTCCCTTTGGGGCCCATGCGGTCCGGGTACGGACGAACGGCCTCGAGTTCTCCCAAGGGGGGCGCTTCGGCTGTCAACAGCTTCTCCAAACATCCGGATCGGACACTGGCCCAACATCACTATTGAGTCGAATCTTAGCCGTCGATGATGGCGACGTCAGGGCTGGTCCTACAAACTGTCGTAAATGGGTCTGCGGGGCGCCGCGTCCTTCGTCGCGGCGCCGGGAGGGGTCGATGGTGGCGACCCGCTTCGCCCGGCTCCGCCGCGCTCGCGATCGCCACGGGTCGATGGTGGCGACCCGCTTCGCCCGGCTCCGCCGCGCTCGCGATCGCCATGGGGGTCGGCGATGTTAGCGTCTGACGCGTGTCGTTCGGCGTGATCAGACCCCCCCGGTGGCCCCCGGGTTGCCGTCGCCGGCGCCGTGGCGGCCGCGGTCGTGCTGGCATGCGGCGGCTGCGGATCCCACCGGCCCGCCGCCACGCCCCCGGCCCGTTCGCTGGTCACCCCCACCACGCAGATCGCGGGGGCCGGGGTGCTCGGAAACGACCGCCGGCCCGACGATTCGTGCGCCCGCGAGGCCGCCGAGGCCGACGCGGGGGCCGCGAAGCGGCGCGTCCACAACGCCGCCGGCGTCGAGCCGGACGTGGTGCAGGTGCCCGCCGACCCGCAGCGCATCGTGGTGCTCTCCGGCGATCAGCTCGACGCGTTGTGCGCCCTGGGCCTGCAATCGCGGGTGGTCGCCGCCGCGCTGCCGGACGGCTCGCCGACCCAGCCCGCCTATCTCGGTGGCGCGGTGCACGGTGTGCCCGGCGCCGGCACGCGCTCCCACCCGGACGTGAAGGCGATCGAGGCGGCCCACCCGGATCTCATCCTGGGCTCCCAGGGGTTGACGCCCACCCTGTATCCGCAGCTGGCGGCGATCGCCCCGACGGTGTTCACCGGCGCGCCGGGCGCGGGGTGGGAGGACAACCTGCGCGCCGTCGGCGCCGCCACCGCGCGCGGCACCGCGATGGACGGGTTGCTCGGCGGGTTCGCGAAACGGGCGACCGACGTAGGCGCGCGCCACGACGCCTCCCACTTTCAGGCGTCGATCGTGCGGCTGACCACCGAGGCGATCCGGGTCTACGGCGCCAACAACTTCCCGGCCAGCGTGCTCGGCTCGGTCGGCGTCGACCGGCCGGCGACGCAGCGGTTCACCGACAAGCCCTACGTCGAGATCGGCGCCACCGACGCCGACCTCGCGAAGGATCCCGACCTGTCCATCGCCGACGCCGACGTGGTGTACCTGTCGTGCGCCACCCCGGCCGCCGCCGACCGTGCCGCCACGGTGCTCGACAGCGGCCCGTGGCGCAAGCTGTCGGCCAACCGCGACAACCGGGTCTATGTCGTCAACGACGAGATCTGGCAAACCGGCGAGGGGCTGATCGCGGCCCGCGGCATCGTCGACGACCTGCGCCTGGTGAACGCCCCCATCAACTGAGGCCGGGCCAGTCGAACGTGATGTTCGCCCCGATAGTTGGCGGAAGAACGTTACCCTAGCTAAAATTTTGGTCGAAGCCATCGGACCGAAGAGGAATATTCATGCGCACTGTTTCGGCATACGCCGCCACGTCGGCGACCGAACCGCTGACCAAGACCACCATCGAGCGGCGCGACCCGGGCCCGCGAGACGTGGCGATCGACATCAAATTCGCCGGCATCTGCCACTCCGACATCCACACCGCCAAGGGCGAATGGGGCACGCCGAATTACCCCGTGGTCGTGGGCCACGAGATCGCCGGCGTCGTGACCGAGGTCGGCGCCGAGGTCACCAAGTTCAAGGTGGGCGACCACGTCGGCGTGGGTTGCATGGTGAATTCCTGCGGCCGGTGCAGCAGCTGCGACGCCGGGCTCGAGCAGTACTGCAAGAACGGCGCGACCTTCACCTACAACTCGATCGACAAGGACGGCACGTCGACGCAGGGCGGGTACAGCCAGGCGGTCGTCGTCGACGAGAACTTCGTCTTGCGCATCCCCGACTCGCTGCCGCTGGACAAGGCGGCGCCGCTGCTGTGCGCGGGCATCACGCTGTTCTCGCCGCTGCGGCACTGGAAGGCCGGGCCGGGCACCCGGCTGGCGATCATCGGCCTGGGCGGCCTGGGGCACATGGGCGTCAAGCTGGGCGCGGCGATGGGCGCCGAGGTCACCGTGCTCTCGCAGTCGCTGAAGAAGATGGAAGACGGGCTGCGGCTGGGCGCCAAGCATTACTACGCCACCGCCGACCCCGAGACCTTCAAGAAGTTGCGCAGCAGCTTCGACCTGATGCTCAACACCGTCTCGGCGAACCTGAAGCTCAACGACTACCTGAGCCTGCTCGACGTCGACGGCACCCTCGTCGAACTGGGCATCCCCGAGCACCCCATGGAAGTCGGCGCGTTCCCGCTGGCGCTGGCACGCCGCAGCCTGTCCGGGTCGAACATCGGCGGGATCGCCGAGACCCAGGAAATGCTGGACTTCTGCGCCGAACACAACGTGACGCCCGAAATCGAGGTCATCGACCCCGACTACATCAACGAGGCGTACGAGCGCGTCCTGGCCAGCGACGTCCGCTACCGCTTCGTCATCGACATCTCGAAGCTGTAGCGGCTCAGGACGCCGTGTGCGGGGCCGGTTCGGCCTTGCCGTTGGCCGCGCCGGGATTTTCGGCCGCCTCGGGCGGGTTTGTGATGCCCGCCAGCGGCCAGCCCGCCGCGGCCAGCCGGGCGGCCACCCGCGCGATGTTCTCCGGGCCGGCGTCGTAGTGGGTCATGTCGGAGATGAAATCGGCGATCACGTCGCGGTTGATCTCCTCGCCCGGCCTGGTTTCCTCGTCTATCGCGTCGACGACTTCCTTGATCTGGTCCTCTGTCAGCGGGGTGCTGCGCAGCAGCTCCAACAGCGGTACACGGTCGGGTCCGGGAACGCCGTCGGGGTAGCCGCATTGCAGCCACTGGATCACTGAACGGAAGAAAGCGGCCGTAGAAGATGGGGTAATCGCCACGCCCACCAGTCTCCCGGCAACCCGGCCGGCGGCGCCACCGGGCCGCCGCGGGGTCGCCACAATTCACGCGGCGTTCACACACCGCTTGGCTGAATGCCCTGCTAGAAGTCCCAGTCCTCGTCCTCGGTGACGACGGCCTTGCCGATCACGTACGACGAGCCCGAGCCGGAGAAGAAGTCGTGGTTCTCGTCGGCGTTCGGTGAGAGCGCCGACAGTATCGCCGGGTTCACGTCAGTCTCGTCGCGCGGGAACAGCGCCTCGTAGCCGAGGTTCATCAGCGCCTTGTTGGCGTTGTAGCGCAGGAACTTCTTGACGTCCTCGGTGAGCCCGACCTCGTCGTAGAGGTCCTGGGTGTACTCCACCTCGTTGTCGTAGAGCTCGAAGAGCAACTCGTAGGTGTAGTCCTTGAGCTCCTGCTTGCGTGCGTCGTCGACCAGCGCCAGGCCGCGCTGGAATTTGTAGCCGATGTAGTAGCCGTGGACGGCCTCGTCGCGGATGATCAGCCGGATCATGTCGGCGGTGTTGGTCAGCTTGGCCCGGCTCGACCAGTACATCGGCAGGTAGAAGCCGGAGTAGAAGAGGAAGCTTTCCAGCAGCGTGGAGGCGACCTTGCGCTTGAGCGGTTCGTCGCCCTTGTAGTACTGCATGACGATCTCGGCCTTGCGCTGCAGGTTGGGGTTCTCCTCCGACCAGCGGAACGCGTCGTCGATCTCGGCCGTCGAGCACAGCGTGGAGAAGATGTTGCTGTAGCTGCGCGCGTGCACCGACTCCATGAAGGCGATGTTGGTGTAGACGGCCTCCTCGTGCGGGGTCAGCGCGTCGGGAATGAGGCTGACCGCCCCGACCGTGCCCTGGATGGTGTCCAGCAGCGTCAGGCCGGTGAACACCCGCATGGTCATCTGCTTTTCGTGGGCGGTCAGGGTGCCCCACGACGGCAGGTCGTTGGACACCGGCACCTTCTCGGGCAACCAGAAGTTGCCGGTGAGCCGGTCCCACACCTCCGCGTCTTTTTCGTCCTGCAGCCGGTTCCAGTTGATCGCCGAAACGCGGTCGATCAGCTTCAT
The DNA here is from genome assembly GCF_000276825.1 of Mycobacterium paraintracellulare. Classification (NCBI taxonomy): domain Bacteria; kingdom Bacillati; phylum Actinomycetota; class Actinomycetes; order Mycobacteriales; family Mycobacteriaceae; genus Mycobacterium; species Mycobacterium paraintracellulare. The sequence continues at coordinate 4,095,659 of NC_016948.1, forward strand.
GTTTTCGGTCACCAGAACCCCGCTTCACACGCCGTTTTGCCTGAGGGACGTCAGGCTCCAGACACTACCCCTGGGGTACGACAACCGAGCGCAACACAAGAAGTTGTGTTTTGCGTGTCGCGGACGCCCGCGGGCCGCCGGATTTGCCTCTTCACTCCAGTATGCGCGCGCGGGCCGACGTTTCGTGGCCACAACCGGGGAGCGGGATGTACCATTTGGTACATGATTACCGAAGACAGCGTCGAGATCGACGCGCCGGCGCAAGTGGTGTGGAAGGTGTTCAGCGATGTCGAGCGCTGGCCCGAGTGGACGGCCTCGGTGACGTCGCTGGCCGCGGTGGACGGGCCCGGGCTCGCGGTCGGCAAGCGGTTCGCGATCAAGCAGCCACGCATGTCGAAGCTGGTCTGGAAGATCACCGAGCTCGAGCCGGGGACGTCCTGGACCTGGGAGCAACGCGCCCCCGGCGCGCGGGCCAGCGCCCGCCATGATGTGATCGCGCAGCCCGGCGGCGGCACCCTGGTGCGCCAGCGCATCGACCAGAACGGCATGCTCGGCGCACTTGTCGGGCGGCTCATGCGATCGATGACCCGGCGATACCTCAAACTCGAGGCCCAGGGCCTCAAGGCCCGCTCCGAGCAGCTCAGCCGCGCCGATGGCGCGCACCCCTGACACCGAGCGGCGCCGCCAACTCCTCGATGCCCTCGTCACCGAGTTCGCCACGGGCGGCGTCGGCGATCGGTCGCTGCGCGCGGTGGCCGACGCGGTCGGCACCAGTCACCGAATGTTGTTGCACCACTTTGGGTCTCGGGAAGGACTGCTGGTAGCGATCGTCGAGGAGGTCGAGCGCCGCCAGATGGGACTGCTGGCCGAGTTGCCCGACGACCCGGTCGAGGGCTTCGCCGCCATGTGGGCCGATGTCCGCCGGCCCGAACTGCGACAGTTCGAGCGACTCTTCTTCGAGTGTTACGCCCGCGCCGCGCAGGGCGAAAAGCCTTTCGCGCGAATGGTTCCCGGCGCCGTCGACGGCTGGCTGGGCGAGGTCAAGGAGGCCGCCGACGGCCCGGTCGACCCCGCCCTGGCGAGGCTCGGGCTGGCCGTAATCCGAGGCCTGCTACTGGATCTCGTGGCCACCGACGATGACGCCGGCGTGGACGCGGCCGCGCGCGCCTTTGCGGAACTGCTCCGCTGATTCGTACCGGTGCCTCAGTTGGCGGTGTGCACGATCAGGACATCGGTCTTGACCCGGCGGGAGACCTCGGACGGCACCGATCCCAGCAGCCGCCCGGCGACGCTGTTGAGCCCGACGTTGCCCACGACCATCAGGTCGGCACGGACCTCCTCGGCGACCTGCACCAGCACGTTGATGGGCGCGCCGACGATCGACCGTTCCTCCACGTTATTGGCCCCCGCTTGGTGCGCCCGTTCCGTGGCGTCGCGAAGGATCCTGTAGTACGGGGCCTCCCCAACCGTCCGATAGTCCTGGCCGTGGTCGCTCCCCGGCGGGATGGCGTAGCGGCCGCGTTCCTTGGGGACGGGGAGGTGCGCCGTCACCACGATCAATCGCGCGCCGTGGTCCGCGGCGATCGCCGCCGCGCGCTCCACCGCGAGCAGCGACGAGTCCGAGCCATCGGTGCCGACCACGACGGTCTGATAGGCGCTCATTTCCCTGTCACTGTAACGCCCGGCGGCGGCCAAATCTCCAAACGAATTGGCTCAACTTTGCACGGCGGCCGCGTGCCTGCCCGTGCCGACCCCGAAGAACTGATACTCCGCGGGCCTGACCGAGCGCGTGGCCCGCCAGTACTCCCAGGTGTAGCCGCCCCACAGCACGGTGTTCTTGCCGTGCTCGTCCAGATACCAGCTGCTGCAGCCGCCGCTGTTCCACACCGACGGGCCCAGCCGGCGCTGCAGCTCGTCGTTGAACTCGTCCTGGGCGGCCCGGGTCGGGGCGAGCGCCTGCGCGCCCAGCTTGTCGCAGGTGGCGATCGCGTCGGCGACGTAACGGATTTGGGACTCGATCATGAACACCACCGAGTTGTGTCCCAGCCCGGTGTTGGGGCCCAGCAGGAAGAACAGGTTGGGCACGTCGGCCACGGTGATCCCGCGGTGGGCGCCGATGCCCTCGCGGTTCCAGCGGTCCACCAGATCCTCGCCGTGCAGGCCCTTGATCTGGACGTAGGTGTAGGAGTCAGTGACGTGAAAGCCGGTGGCGTACACGATCACGTCGGCCTGGCGGTGCGTGCCGTCGACGGTGTCGATGCCGTCGGCGGTGATCCGGGCGATGTGGTCGGTGACCAGTTCGGTCTTCGGGTCGGCGACCGCGCCGTAATAGGTGGAGGAGTTCAGGATTCGCTTGCACCCGACGCGGTAGTTGGGGATCAGCTTGCGGCGCAACTCCCGATCCTTGACCGATCGCCGAATGTTGTACTTGCAGTACGCCTCGATGAACTTGAGCAGGTTGGGCCGCTTGGTCATGCCGAAGGCCAAAGCCTCCTGGCCCCAGTAGATGACAAGTCGCACGAGCGCGCGCAGGCCGGGCACGTTCTCCATGGCCCGGCGCACCGCCAACGGGATCTCGGGGTTCGAGCGCGGCACCACCCACGGCGGGGTGCGTTGGTAGAGCTGAAGTTCGGCGACCTGCCCGACGATCTCCGGCACGATCTGGATCGCGCTGGCGCCGGTACCGATCACCGCCACCCGCTTGCCGGTCAGGTCGACGCTGTGGTCCCACTCCGCGGAATGGAAAGCGGGACCGGCGAATTCGTCGCGACCCTCGATGTCGGGCATGGACGGGATGTGCAGCGCGCCGGCGCCCGAGATCAGGAACTGCGCGACGTATTCGCGCCCGTCGGCGGTGAACACGTGCCAGCGGTGCTCGTCGTCGTCCCAGTGGGCCCGATCCACCAGTGAGTTGAACTCGATGTAGCGGCGCAGCCCGTACTTCTCGGTGACGCCCTGGAGGTAGTCCCAGATCTCGGGCTGATACGAGAACGGGTTCTTCCAGTCCGGCTTGGGCTCGAACGAAAACGAATACAGGTGCGACGGGATGTCGCAGGCGCACCCGGGGTAGCTGTTGTCGCGCCAGGTGCCGCCGATGTCGTCGGCCTTTTCCAGGATGACGAAGCCCACACCCTGCTTCTGCAGCGCGATGGCCATCCCCAGGCCGGAGAACCCGGTCCCGATGATGACGGCGCGGGTGTGGACGGGTTTGGAGGCCTTGGCCGCCGGAACCGGGGCGGTCTCGGTGTGTGTCACGACGTCGGTCACGGTCGATCGGTCTTTCTAGTCGGGCCAGTCTCGGGTCGGCGCTCGCCGGCATCCTCGGCCGTAGCCGCCCGGCTGGCGCAGATACCCAGTACCCAGGGTATCGGTTGGGACGAGTGTTGACGATCGCCAGGGTGATGTCAACGTGCCGAAGGTTCTCAGCCCGCGGCGCGGTTGGCCGGGACCACGCTGTGGATCGGCTGGTCAGGGTCCATGCGGATGCCGAGCGCCTCGGCGGTGCCGACGATGACCCCCATCATGATGGTCGTGAGGTGGGCGACGAATTGCTCGCGCGGCATGCGAAGGGGGCTGTCGGGGTCGGGGCCCAGCCACCACTCAGTGGCCGAGGCGGCGCAGCCGAACGCCGCGTTCCCGGCCAGCTCGACGGCCGCGTGGTCCAGCTCCATCTCGCGCAACTCGTTGTCGAACATGTCGGCCACCGCCAGGGTGATGCCGCGTCCCTCGTTGAGGATCTGGGGGCTCGCCGGCGAGCGGCCCTGAATGAAGACCCGCAGCACGTTGGGGTGCTTGTCGACCAGGTTGACGTACTCCTCGACGGCGCGCCGGATCACCTCGCGGGACGAGTCCGTTTTCAGGTCGATGGACGGGAAGATCGCCGCCCACAACATGTCGCGCAGCCGCTCCCCGATCGCCTGGAACAGGTCGGACTTGTCGTGAAAATGCCGGTAGATCTTCGGTTTGGCGGTGCCCGCCTCCTCGGCGATCTCCCGCACGGAGAGCTCGGGTCCCAGGCGGTCGATGGCGCGGAACGCCGCGTCGACGATCTCGCCGCGCACCTTCTTGCGGTGCTCGCGCCAGCGTTCGCTGCGCGCGTCGACCTTGGCCCCCGGCTTGGCGGCCGGGTGGGGCCTGGGAGGTCGAGGCATTCTCACCACCTCACGCACTTTACCCCGTCGTCGCTTCTGACCTGGGCAGACTGGCCCAGACGAAGACACCGCGGTTAACGGTGCCGCTGGGCGTACTCCCCCGGGCTGCAGCCGAGCATCGACCGGAACTCGTTGGTGAAATGCGCCTGGTCATACCAGCCGAGCCGGACGGCCAGGTCGGCGAAGTCGACGCGTCGATCGCTCTCGATCGCCAACGCAGCTTGCTGCAGGCGGTAACGGCACAGCACCCACTTGACCGGCACACCGACATAGCGCCGGAACACGCGCTGAGTGGTTCGCGCGCTCCAGGGCGAGCACGCCATCACCTGCTCCACGCGGTGCAAAGCCTCGTCGTCGTGCATCCGGCGGAGCAGCGCCGTGAGGGCGTCGTAGGTCGGGTCGCAGATGGTCGCAGCGCCGATCGCCATGTCCAGTTGTGCGGCGGCGAGCTCGATGTCGTCGTCGAAAAGCGTTGGACCGCTGAACAAGTCGTCGTCGACTCGAACGATTCGGCCGGTCAGCGCAGCCGCATCGCGTCCGAATCGGGCGGTGAACCCGCCGGCGCGGAAGCGCGCACCGACAACCGCACCACGCCCCGACAACGTGATGGTGAAGACCCTCTCGACGACGCCGTGTACCAACGTGGCGGGCAAAGCGAATCCATGGCGCGGGGAGTCGGTGCCCCATTCATGGCTCAGGTTGATCGACGGGAAAGTGATCACCTGACTTTCACGCGGCGGCTGTCCCGTCAGATCCCAGCACACCGACCAAAAATGCTCGACGAACTTGGCTGCGGCCTGCGACGGCGCTTGGCGACGGAGGTCGAACGTCGATGCGCTGCCCGCGCGTCCGACCACCCCCGGCTGTGGACCGATCGCCTGTGGCGCGTTTTTCCAAGCCTCCACATGACGAATCTAGCCAACCTGGATTGCATGAATGTGCAACCGATTCCCGAGGGCTACACGAGTTTGACCCCGTTCTTGGTCGTCGATGGCGCCGAAGCCGCCATCAGCTTTTACATCGACGTCTTCGGCGCGACACTCGTCGAGAAGATGGCCGGACCGAATGACACGATCGCGCACGCGGAACTGGACTTCGGCCACGGCAGGTTGCAGCTGTCCGATCCCAACCCCGGCTACCACCTCGAAGCCCCCGGCCGGACAGAATCGGTGACCCATTCTTTGGTGTTTTACTGCACCGACGTCGACGCCGTGCTGGCGCGGGCCCAGCGAGCGGGCGCGACGGTACGCGAAGAGGCCCAGACCTTCGTCACGGGCGACCGGTTCGGCTCAATCGTCGACCCTTTCGGGCAACGCTGGTCGATCATGACAAGGGTCGAAGACATCGATCCCGCCGAGCGCGAACACCGGCTTGCCAGCTGGGGCGCCGACAACCTGTAAAGCACTCCCGGAGAGTGAATCCGTGTCCTACAGCATGCAGGACACGCAGCCCTCGACCTCGGTGCCCTCCAATGCCAGTTGGCGAAGACGGATGTAGTACAGCGTCTTGATTCCCTTGCGCCAGGCGTAGATCTGCGCCTTGTTCACGTCGCGGGTGGTGGCCGTGTCCTTGAAGAACAGCGTCAGCGACAGCCCCTGATCCACGTGCTGGGTGGCCGCGGCGTAGGTGTCGATGATCTTCTCGTAGCCGATCTCGTAGGCGTCCTGGTAGTACTCCAGGTTGTCGTTGGTCAGATACGGCGCCGGGTAGTAGACGCGGCCGATCTTGCCTTCCTTGCGGATCTCGATCTTGCTCGCCACCGGGTGGATCGAGCTGGTCGAGTGGTTGATGTAGCTGATCGACCCCGTCGGCGGGACGGCCTGCAGGTTCTGGTTGTAGATGCCGTGCTCGGCCACCGACTCCTTTAGCCGCCGCCAATCGTCTTGCGTCGGAATGCGAATGCCCGCCTCGGCGAAGATCTCGCGGACCCGCGGGGTGGCCGGCTCCCACACCTGCTCGGTGTACTTGTCGAAGAACTCACCCGAGGCGTATTTCGACCTCTCGAAGCCACCGAACTTGCTTCCCCGTTCGATCGCAATACGATTCGACGCGCGCAGCGCGTGGTAGAGCACGGTGTAGAAGTAGATGTTGGTGAAGTCGACGCCCTCTTCGGAGCCGTAGTGGATGCGCTCGCGGGCCAAATAGCCGTGCAGGTTCATCTGTCCGAGCCCGATCGCGTGGGACTCGTTGTTGCCCTGCTCGATTGAGGGCACCGAGGTGATGTGCGTCTGATCGCTCACCGCCGTCAGCGCGCGGATCGCCACCTCGATGGTCTGGGCGAAGTCGGGCGAGTCCATCGTCTTGGCGATGTTCAGCGACCCCAGGTTGCACGAAATGTCCTTGCCCACTTTGGCATACGACAGGTCATCATTGAACACCGACGGCGTGGAGACCTGCAGGATCTCCGAGCACAGGTTCGAGTGGGTGATCTTGCCGTCGATCGGGTTGGCCCGGTTCACCGTGTCCTCGAACATGATGTAGGGGTAGCCGGATTCGAACTGCAGCTCGGCCAGCGTCTGGAAGAACTCGCGCGCCTTGATCTTGGTCTTGCGAATGCGGGCGTCGTCGACCATCTCGTAGTACTTCTCGGTGACCGAGATGTCGGCGAACGGCAGGCCGTACACCCGCTCGACGTCATAGGGCGAGAACAGGTACATGTCCTCGTTCTTCTTGGCCAGCTCGAAGGTGATGTCGGGAATCACCACGCCCAGGCTCAGCGTCTTGATGCGGATCTTCTCGTCGGCGTTCTCGCGCTTGGTGTCCAGGAATCGGTAGATGTCGGGGTGGTGCGCGTGCAGGTACACCGCGCCCGCGCCCTGGCGCGCCCCGAGCTGGTTGGCGTAGGAGAACGAGTCCTCGAGCAGCTTCATGATCGGGATGACGCCCGAGGACTGGTTCTCGATGTTCTTGATCGGGGCGCCGTGCTCGCGGATGTTGCTCAGCAGCAACGCAACTCCCCCGCCCCGCTTGGACAGCTGCAGCGCGGAGTTGATCGATCGCCCGATGGACTCCATGTTGTCTTCGATGCGCAGCAGAAAGCAGCTCACCGGCTCGCCGCGCTGCTTTTTGCCCGAGTTCAAAAACGTCGGGGTGGCCGGCTGGAACCGTCCGTCGATGATCTCGTCGACGAGCTTCTCGGCGAGGATGGTGTCACCAGCGGCCAGCGTCAGCGCCACCATGACCACGCGGTCCTCGAAGCGCTCCAGGTAGCGCTTCCCATCGAACGTCTTCAGCGTGTAGGAGGTGTAGTACTTGAACGCGCCCAGGAACGTCGGGAACCGGAACTTCTTGGCGTAGGCCCGATCCAGCAGCGTCTTGACGAAGTTGCGGCTGTACTGGTCGAGAACCTCGCGCTCGTAATAGTTCTCCTTGATCAGGTAGTCGAGCTTCTCGTCCTGATTGTGGAAGAACACCGTGTTCTGGTTGACGTGCTGCAGGAAGTACTGATGCGCGGCCTCGCGGTCCTTGTCGAACTGAATCTTGCCGTCCGCGTCGTACAGATTCAGCATCGCGTTGAGCGCGTGGTAATCCGTCTCCCCCGGCAACGCGTGGGCTCCGGTGGTTACAGGCTCTGCAGCGACGGTTGTTGACACGTCTGTTCCTTCCAGAAATCGGCTAAGCCCGCGCGGACGGCATCCACGTCGTCCTGGGTTCCCATGAGTTCGAAGCGATAGAGGTACGGGACGCCGCACTTGCGTGAGATCACGTCGCCCGCGTAGGCGAATTCGGCGCCGAAGTTGTTGTTGCCCGCGGCGATGACGCCGCGGATCAACGAACGGTTGTGCTCATTGTTCAAAAAGGCGATGACCTGTTTGGGGACATAGCCGCCGGCGTTGAGGTCAGGAGTGGCCCGCCCGCCGCCGTAGGTGGGCAGCACCAGGACGTACGGCTGGTCCACCTCGATACGGCCGTGCAGCGGTATCCGCGTGGCGGGAATCCCCAGCTTCTCCACGAAGCGGTGGGTGTTCTCCGACACGGAGGAGAAATAGACCAGGTTGCGCCCCGTGGTGTCCATGGTGCGGCAACTCCTTACCTAACGTCTTGCCTTACGCGCTGAGTTCCACCGCGGCGAGCGCCTTGATGCGATCGGGCCGGAAACCCGACCAGTGGTCGTTGCCGGCCACCACGACGGGAGCCTGCAGATAGCCCAGCGCCATCACGTAATCACGCGCCTCGGAGTCCAACGTGATGTCGACCGTGTCGTAGACGATGCCCTGCTTGTCCAGCGCCTTGTAGGTGGCGCTGCACTGCACGCATGCCGGCTTGGTGTACACGGTGATGCTCATAGAATGCCGCTCCTTTGCGGAAGAGGGGGACCCAATGGACTGGCAACTACTTTTGGACTGCGTCTTTGCTAGGTTCAGCGATCCGGCAGGCGCCCAGATTCCCGTCCTGCGGCGACCAGTGCCGAAGACCTGTCTTCGACCACTTCGCGCCGATTTCGGGGGGTTCACCGAGCCTGGCTGGCTTGGCGATCCTGGGATCCGCCGGTGCATCGAAACACTACACCTAGTGGCTGACAAGATGTCGAGATACAAGATGTTCTGAATAACATTTCTGAAATTCCCTGGTCGTGAGGCCTGTGTCGAACAAATTCGGGAACCCGCCCCGGCGTGTCGCAGATCACACGCCGACGCCAAGTCGCCTCCGGGTATCGGTATAGCAGCGGCCACCGACAACCCCGGTTTCGAACCGCTGGCCACGACGGGCCTACCGACAGCTAGCAAAGCCGCCAGACGGTGCTGGCGGCTTTGGCTATTCGTCGGCGGCAACCCCGCTGGTCACCTCCCGGACGGCTTGTCGACTTCTGCCAATCAGCCGGCTTCGGCGGCGAGCTTGCCCACCACGTCGCGCACGTTCGCCGACAGCTCGGCATGCTCGGCGGGCGGCCTGCCTTCCAGCGTCTTGAACGGCACGGACAGTTTGATCGAATCGACGACCCGCGCGCCGGCGATGCCGAAGGACTTGCGGGTCTCGTCGTGCGCCCACACCCCGCCGTACTGGCCGAAGGAGCCCCCGATGACGGCCAGCGGCTTGCCCTTCAGCGCGCCGTCGCCAAACGGGCGCGACAGCCAGTCGATCGCGTTCTTGACCACCGCCGGGATGCTGCCGTTGTACTCGGGTGTGACCACCAGGGCGGCGTCGGCGTCGGCCGCCGCGGCCCGCAGCGCGGCCACCGGGGCCAGCGGCGGGGCGTCGGCGTTCATCGCGTCGTCGATCTCCTCGTTGTAGAACGGCAGGTCGGCGAGCCCCTCGAAGAGCGTGACGCTGACACCGTCGGAGGCGACCGCCGCCGCCAATTCGGCGATCTGGCGGTTGATCGACGCCGCGCGCAGGCTTCCCACTAACGCCAAGATTTTGATTGCCACTCTCGCAGTTCCCTTCGGTCGTTGGTATACATCCTCGCACGACCTAAACGGACTGTGGTCCGATTTATTCCTCCGGCGTTAAAGTGCAAGGGTGAGCGGCGTCGAACGGTCGGGCGAGTTGCCGATGTGCGTGCCGCAGCTGCCGGCGCAGGAACGGGGCGACGCCCTGCGCAACCGCGCGCTGTTGCTGGATGCGGCGCGTCGCCTGGTCGCCGAGCGCGGGGCCGACGCCGTCACCATGGACGACGTCGCCGCGGCCGCCGGCGTCGGCAAGGGCACCCTATTCCGCCGGTTCGGCAGCCGGGCCGGCCTGATGATGGTGCTGCTCGACGAGGACGAACGCGCCAGCCAGGAGGCGTTTCTGTTCGGTCCCCCGCCGCTGGGGCCCGACGCCCCGCCGTGGGATCGGCTGGTGGCCTTCGGCCGGGAACGGATGCGCTTCGCCCACACCCATCACGCGCTGCTGTCGGCGGCCAACCGCGACCCGCGGACCCGTTACGGGCCGCCGGCCGCCGTCCTGCGCAGGCACGTGCGCGTGCTGCTGGCCTCGGCGGAGACGTCCGGCGACCTCGTGGTCCAGGCCGACGCCCTGCTCGCCCTCCTCGACACCGACTACGTGGAGCATCAGCTGAACGACGGCGGTCACACCCTGCAGACATTGGGCGACGCGTGGGAAAGCTTGGCGCGCAAGCTTTGTGGGAGGTGAACGTCGGCATGTCCGCGGCGGCGCGCGACTGGGTCCTGCACGTGGACCTCGACCAATTCCTGGCATCGGTCGAGTTGCGCCGTCGCCCCGAATTGGCCGGGCTGCCCGTCATCGTCGGCGGCAGCGGTGATCCCAGCGAACCGCGCAAGGTCGTCACCTGCGCGTCCTATGAGGCCCGGGAATTCGGTGTGCGGGCGGGCATGCCACTGCGCGCGGCGGCCCGCCGCTGCCCGGATGCGACCTTCCTCCCCTCCGACCCGGCCGCCTACGACGCGGCGTCCGGTGAAGTCATGGGCCTGCTAAGGGATCTGGGCCATCCGGTGGAGGTGTGGGGATGGGACGAGGCCTACGTCGCCGTCCACGCCGAGGACCCCGGCGAGGTGGCACAACAGATCCGCAGCGTCATCTCCACCGAAACCGGACTGTCCTGCTCGGTCGGCATCAGCGACAACAAGCAACGCGCCAAGGTCGCCACCGGATTCGCCAAGCCCGACGGCGTTTTCGTGCTCACCGATGCGAATTGGATGGCGCTGATGGCCGACCGTCCGGTCGACGCGCTGTGGGGCGTGGGGCCCAAGACCGCGAAAAAACTTGCGGATCTTGAGATTACGACGGTGTGGCAACTGGCCCACAGCGACGCCGAGTTGTTGACGGCCACGTTCGGGGCGCGCACCGGGCTGTGGCTCCTGCTGTTGGCCAAGGGTGGGGGTGACAGCCACGTCAGCGCCGAGCCGTGGGTGCCGCGCTCGCGCAGCCACGTCGTCACCTTTCCCCGCGACCTCACCGATCGCGCCGAGATGAACGCGGCCGTTACGGGTTTGGCCGAACAAGCGCTGGACGACGTGCTGGCCGAAGCGCGGGTCGTGACGCGGGTGGCGGTCACCGTGCGAACCTCAACCTTCTACACCCGCACCAAGATTCGCAAACTCGACGCGCCCACCACCGATCGCGACACGATCGTCGCTGCCGCCTTGCGCGTCCTGGATTTATTCTCCCTCGACCGCCCGGTCCGCCTGCTCGGGGTGCGGCTGGAGTTGCTCATGCCGGACTAGCGGCGCCGGGTTGGGTGGGCCCGGCCGCAGCGCGCGGGTGAAGATCACGTTCACCTGGCGCATGGCGACGCTATAGGGCCACCACGCAAGCCTTTTGAACGCGTAGAGCGCCCGAATGTCGGCCGAGGTGTAGATCAGGTATCGGTTCTTGGCCACGCCGGCAAGGATCTTTTCGGCGGCCTTCTCAGGCGACACGGCGTGGCCGGCGAATCGCCGTATCCACCGGGCGACGTTGGGATCCTCGCGGTCCACACCGGCGATCTCCACGGTCCCCACCAGCGGGGTGTTCACCGCGCCGGGCACCACCAGCGACACCCCGATGCGGTGGCGGGCCAAATCGAAACGCAGCACCTCCGAGACGCCGCGCAGTCCGTACTTGCTGGCGCTGTAGGCGGCGTGCCAGGGCAGGGCGACCAACCCGGCCGCCGAGGACACGTTGACCAGATGGCCGCCCCGCTTGGCCGCCACCATCGGCGGCACGAACGTCTCGATGACGTGGATCGGGCCCATCAGGTTGATGGCGACCATCTTGCTCCACTGCTCGTGGGTCAGCCGGTCGACGGTGCCCCAGGCGGATACGCCGGCGATGTTGAGCACCACGTCCATGGCCGGATGCGCGGCGTGGATGTCGGCGGCGAACGCGGCCACCTGGTCGTAGTCGGCGATATCGAGCGCCCGATGCTCCCGGACCTGCGCGCCCAGCGCGCGCGCGTCGGCCACCGTCAGTGCCAGACCGTCGGAGTCGCGGTCGGTCAGGTAGAGCTCGGCCCCCTGGGCGGCGAGCCGCAATGCCGTCGCGCGGCCGATGCCGCTGGCCGCGCCGGTGACAAAGCACCGCTTTCCCGCGAAATACCGCCCGGACGCCTTGTTCGCCATGGCGGTGACGATACCGCCGGTATCACCCAGACCGGCGCTAGGGACGGCCGGACCACAGGGCGTGCAGCCACAACTGCTCGAGCACGCGCACCCGTCGGTCACGGTCGCTGTCGGATCCGGTCAGAACCGGGTCGCCGGTCAACACCAGCGCGGTGGTACCCGTCAGGGTGCGGATCAGCGTCGGAAGATCGTCGCTGATCGGCCTGGCGGTCCCGGCCTTCATCTCGGCCTCGACGATGGCGACGATCTGCGCCAGCACCACCTCGAACTGCTGGTCGAGCAGGTCGCGGATCTCCACGTCGGTGTGGCGGGCCTCGTTGCAGGCGGTCACCACCGGATCGTTGTGCTCGTAGACGGCGGCGGCGCTGCCGACCATCCGCTTGGCGAACTCCTCGGGTGACTCGCCCGCCTGGCGTGGCGCGAAGTACTGGGTGAGTTCCTCGAGCTCTTCGGTGGCCTCCGCCATCAGCTGTGCCAGCACGGCGTATTTGGAGTCGAAATAGAAGTAGAAGCCCGAACGGGCGACCCCGGCGCGCAGGCTGATGGTGCTGACGGACAACTCGGCGAACGGTTTTTCCTGCAGCAGTTCGCGCACGGCCTCCACGATCGCCTGGCGTTGCTTGTCGCCACGCCGACGCGCGCCCGGCTCCGGATTGGCGGGGTGGCTGCTCACTCCCTGACCTTGCACCACGCCGCGCAAAAAGCAAACTTGACAGCCGTCAAGTTTTTCAGCGAAGGTAATAATCAGTGACCGCTGTCACCCCGAGGGCACGCAAAGGAGCGTCTATGACCACCATCAGCACTCCGCACTACCTGCTGGATCAGGCGCGGCGCCGATTCACCCCGACGCTGAACACCATCCCCGGCATGGGGGCGATCGAGAAGCGTCTGCTCGCCCACGAGTGGGACACGAAAGTCCTGGCGGAACCGCCCGCCGGCAGCGACCTGAAGCCCGTGATGGGTGACGCCGGGCTCCCGATCCTCGGCCACATCATCGAATTGTTTCGCGGCGGCCCGGACTACGCGTTGTACCTCTACAGGAACAAGGGCCCGCTGATCTACCTCGATTCGCCGATCATGCCGGCGGTCACGGCGCTGGGGCCCGACGCCACCCAGGCCGTGTTCTCCAACCGCAACAAGGACTTCTCGCAGAAGGGCTGGCACCCGGTGATCGGGCCGTTCTTCAACCGCGGGCTGATGATGCTGGACTTCGACGAGCACATGTATCACCGGCGCATCATGCAGGAGGCGTTCACCCGCAGCCGCCTGACCGGGTACGTCGAGCACATCGACCGCGTGGCGACCGACATCGTCGCCGGCTGGCCGACCAACGACGCCCGATTCCTGTTCCACCCGGCGATGAAGGAACTCACCCTCGACATCGCGTCCTTGGTGTTCATGGGGCACGAGCCAGGGTCCGACCACGACCTCGTCACCAAGGTCAACCAGGCGTTCACCACCACGACCCGCGCCGGTGGGGCGATCATCCGGCAGCCGGTTCCGCCGTTCAAGTGGTGGCGTGGCCTGCGCGCCCGCCAGCTGCTCGAGGACTACTTCAACGAGCGGGTCAAGGAGCGCCGCAACGCCACGGGCAACGACATGCTCACGGTGCTGTGCCACACCGAGGACGACGACGGCAACAGCTTCACCGACGAAGACATCGTCAACCACATGATCTTCTTGATGATGGCCGCCCACGACACCTCCACGTCGACGACCACCACGATGGTCTACAACATGGCCGCCAACCCGGAATGGCAGGAGCGGGCGCGCGAGGAGTCGGCCAGGCTCGGCGACGGTCCGCTGGACATCGAGTCGCTGGAGAAGCTGGAAACGCTCGAACTGATCATGAACGAATCGCTGCGGATGGTGACGCCGTTGCCGTTCAACATGCGGATGGCGGTGCGCGACACCGAGCTGCTGGGCCATTACATCCCGGCCGGCACCAACATCACCATCTGGCCCGGCATGAACCACCGACTGCCCGAATTGTGGACGGAGCCAGACAAATTCGACCCCGAGCGGTTCGCCGAACCGCGCTCGGAGCACAAGAATCACCGCTACGCCTTCGCACCCTTCGGCGGCGGCGCGCACAAGTGCATCGGCATGGTGTTCGGTCAGCTGGAGGTCAAGACCGTGGTGCACCGGCTGCTGCGCCGCTACCGCATCGAGTTGGCCCGGCCGGGCTATCAGCCGCGCTGGGATTACGGCGGCATGCCGATTCCGATGGACGGCATGCCGATCGTGCTGCGCCCGCTCTGAACTTCCGCGACGGCGTGTCACCGTCTCCGCCGGCGCGGTAGAGCCCGAGTTTCATTTGCGCTACCACCGGCGCTAGCGCAAATGAAACTCCCCTAGTTGGTTGCACGGGGTGCGCGGCATCAGTCGACCGCGAGCAACCGGTTGGCGCAGGCGATGACCGCGCGCAGCGCCGACTGCGTCGGATCGTCCGAGAGGCCCATCGCCCACTCGGCGCGGGCACCGTCGCTGCCGCGGATGAAAGTGGCTGTGCCGGTGGGCGACTGCATCTGATGGAAGTTCACGATTTCGACGGTGATCCCGCGCTGATGCAGCATCGCGGTCAGGGCCGCGATCGGGCCGCTGGCGGCCACGGTCGCGGTGCCGATGCGGTCGCTCAGGGCGATCACGGCCTGGAAGTTGCGGGCCTGCGGGCCGGGTCGCACCGCGCCCGTGCACTCCCATTGGCCTAGCCGCAGGGGTCCCGTGCTGCGCCCGTAGGTCGCGAGGAAGGTCTCCCAGGACATGGCGTCGGCCTGCTCCCGCAGCCCGCGGGGCAACGAGACGCCGAAACGATCGCCAAACCACACGGTGGCGGCGTCGAGATGTTGGAGCGGGTTGCGCTCGGGAAAAGTCATGGTGCCGGTCTTCTCTAGTCAGCTGGTGCGACCGACGGCAGTAGCTTCCGACCCACAGCGGGGGGTCGGTCAGAATCAGACCCCGCTGCGGGTGCTAGCTACTACGAAACGCGCGAGAAGACGCATGAGCGTTGACATTAGCCCCCTTCGCTCCGCGCCTTCAACCCCCATACGACCGTACAAAAAAATATAGGAAATAATACGAATAGTTTGGTTTGGGCGGGGTTGACAGGGGGTAAGAAGCCGGGTAACAGTCAATTAGACGGCTGTTGAACTATCCCCTCACCTGAAAGGCACGATCATGAAGTCAACGCCCACTCGGAACACCCTCAAAGCTGTCGCCGCGGCCGTCGGGCTGGCCGCAGCTTTGCTTGGACTGACGGGATGCGCGCCGACCACCAGCACGACTGGCTGCGATGGAGTCGTTGGCTGCTTGCTCTAAAGGGTCACGATGGGTAGCCCGCTGGGGAGGACCGAGCGGACGTCGTCCTCAGCGGAGACAACCTATGACGCTTGATCGATCGCAGTCGGCACCCGACGCCGTCATCATCTAACGATGTCGCACGAGCGCCGCCTCGGTCGAAACATGTTTCCAATGCCATTGCGCAGCGGGCGATTCAGCCTGCTCGTGACATATCCAGCCACTTCTCACTTAACACTGGTGAGACGTAACAGGTGTCCATAAGTCCTTAACGCATCTGAAAGGGACGATTATGACCTCATTGAAGACGAAAGCCTTTAAAACTGCCGCGGCGGCTACGGGGCTTGCCGCGGTATTGCTGCTGCCCACGGGATGCACGATGACCCCGGCCGACGCACCCGCCAGCGGCGGCACCCTTGGTGGCACCGTCGGCGGTGTGGTGGGTGGCGTGATCGGCGACGTCGGCGGAATTGTAGGCGGGTTGCTCCCCTAGCCGTTCACCACAAACGACCCGCCGGATCCCCTTGCCGGCGGGTCGTTTGTTACCCAGCCGGCTCGGGTGCGGGCTCAAACCGCAGGTACGCCTGAATTGTCGTTCCCGTCCTGGCGGTATGCGTGCGCACCAAATCCGAAATGGCGTTGACCAAGTACAGGCCGCGGCTGGCGGGGCCGCACGGACCCGGGTCGAGGCGGCCCACCAGCGGATCGTCGAGCTGTCCGGTGTCGCGGGCCTCGCACACCAGATATCCGTCGTCTTTCCAGAACGCCAACCGGCAGGCGCCCCCGGTGTACATCAGGCTATTGGTGGCCAACTCGGTGGCGACCAGCTGCAGATCCTCGATGCACTCCTGGGAAAGCCCCATCCACCCCGCATAGTCGACGGCGAACGAGCGGGCGGGCCGAAGATCCGCTGACTTCCTCACCATGTAGGTGACGGCGCCGGGATTCGCGGCCAACGGCTGGTTGCAACGCTGCAGCACTTCGTTCGGCGCGTAGTCCGGGCTGCGGTGCAGCGCACCGCTTTTCCACAACAACGGGTGCGTCGCTCGGGCATCCATCAGGACTTCGTCGCCGATCGCGCTCGCGTCGTAGAGGCACAGGCTTGTCGCCGGGTATGCGTCCATCGCCGTGTTGACCAGCGCTTCGTGCTCGATGCAGGCGACGAACTCCTCCTCGGTGCGGCCCGGCCACGCGAGCTGGCTGACGATCCGCACCCGCCGATCCGGGTGCTCGTCGATGAACGCGCCCTCCATCGCCATGAACCGGCTCGGGTTCCGGGCGGCCTCGGTGACGTCGGTCATGTACACGTCGACCGGCAACGCCTCGCCGTCGTACAACTCGCCCTGCAGCAGGGCCAGGGTCTCGGGAGGCACGGCGAGCAGCACCGCCTCGCCTGACGCCAAACCGTCGCCGACGAAGCGGCCCACCAAGTCCAAAAACTCCTGCTGAGAGTGATAAATCAGTGCGGAGTGGACGAAACCGTATTGTCTGGTTTCGGTATCCGCCGTCACTTCAGCGCTCTCGCTTTCGATCACTTGCGCCAACCCCCTGCTGGATCGGCTGTCGCCCATCCCCCCTTCCAGTACCCAAGACGGGCCTTCGCTATGCCGCGCAACAGATCACATTTGCGCGCACACCCGGGGGGGCGACATCGGGCGGCGCGATCACAGCCACCAGGAGGCGGCGGCATCGAGGTGACGGCGGAGGCGATAGCAGGCGACGCTCTCGTCGGCGGCCTCCACCGCCTCGACAATGCGCAAGTGAGCGTGGTGCACGGCCAGCACGTCCGACCAGGTGGGCAGCGCCTGCCCGGTGCTCGACCAATGCCGGCGGAACAACTCGACGATGATCCGGAGGAACAGGTCGAGCAGCGCGTTGCCGGCCAGCTGCGCCAACCCGACGTGGAAATTGAATTCCTCCGCGATCGCCCGCCGGACGTCGTCGGGCGTCGGCTGCGCGGCGTCCGGCAGCCGTGACCGATGCGCAACGAGGAATGCCGCCACCTCGGGCTCGTCGAGCCGCTTGACGACCTTGGCGACGTTGTCGATCTCGATGGCGTCGCGGACGCACCGTAGGTCTTCGCGGCTCGGGTCGCGGTACTGCAGGTACAACGCGATCGTGTCGATGCTGGCCTGGGCAGCGGGTTCGGCGATGACGAGTCCGCCGCCGGGTCCGCGGCGCATGTGGGCGATCGAGTGGTATTCGAGCAGGCGCACCGCCTCGCGGAACACCGCGCGGCTCACCCGGTAGCGCGCCAGCAGGGCCGCCTCGGTGCCGAAGACCGACCCGACGTGCCAGCCGCTGGCGGCGATGTCGTCGCCGATGGTGACGGCCAGCATCTCGGCCAGCTTGCCGCGGGGCATCTCGGAATCGAGACGCCGCCGCCGCGTGCGCCCGCGGACCCTGTCGCCGGGATGGTGCCGTTGCAGCCAGCCCGTCACCGCCTCGACGTGTCGCTCGGACAGCGTCTTGGCGCGCGCGGAATCACCGGCCGTGACGGCGGCGACGATCTTGGAGTGGTGGGCGTGCAGGTGTTCGACGGCCTCGATGGCCTCGGTCGCCGAGTCCGTTCGCGACGCCAGCGCGTAGCGCGTGGTGAGCCGCATCAGGACGTCGATAAACAGTTGCAGCACGGGATTTTTCGATTGCTCGGCCAGCGCGATGTGGAACTCGTCGCGCGGCGCCGGCAAGCCCGGCTGCCACTTTTCCTCGGCGTCTAAAACGGCCCGCAGCCGCGCGATGCCGGCTTCGTCGATGCGCTCGGCGGCGAGCGAGGCCGCCAACGGCTCGAGCACCAGACGCGCGTTGAGCAGATCGCCCAGCGTCGTGCCCAGATATTCGAGATAGATGACGACGGCGCGGGTGGCGGGCCCGGCGTCGGGCTCACAAATGTACAGCCCGCCGTTGGGGCCGCGCCGCATCCTTGCGACCTGGTGGTGCTCGACCAGGCGAACGGCCTCGCGCAGCACCGATCGGCTCACGCCGAAGCGTTGTTGCAGGGCGAGTTCGGATCCCAGCGATTCGCCGACGGCCCAGCCGCGGCGGACGATGTCCGCCTCGATGTCGCGGGCGAGGATCGACGCCAGTTTGTCCGCGTGGCCGGCCTTCAGGTCCTCACTCATCTGAGCTCAATCACACGCTCAACAGGTGAGCAGCATGCACCCCGCGACGGGCCCACCGCCGACGGAAACGACGCCGACCTCCGGGCGGCGGGCGACCTGCCGCTCCCCCGCGTCGCCGCGCAGTTGCAGGCACCCCTCGTGCAACGCCCAGTAGCCGTGCATGCGCCCCGCCGAGAGTTGGCCGCCGTAGGTGTTCAGCGGCAGCAGGCCGTCGCGGGCGATCCGCGCGCCGCCTTCGACGAAGGGCCCGGCCTCGCCGTCCCCACACACACCGAGGGCTTCCAGCCACGCCAGCGTGAGATAGGTGAATCCGTCGTACAACTGGGCGATGTCGAGATCGGCGGGCCGCAGCTGCGTCCGCGACCACATCTGCGCCGTGGCGTCCGACATCGCCATCTTCGGGTAGTCGTCGCGGTGAAACCAGCCACCGGCGCCGTCGGATCCGCCGATCGCCTCCACCCGCACCGCGCGATGCGGACAGTCGGCGGCGTACTCCGCGTGGGACACCACCACCGCGATCGAGCCGTCGATCGGGACGTCGCAGTCCAGCAGTCCCAGCGGGGTGGAGACCGGCCGCGCCCCCAGGTAGTCGGCCATCGTCATCGGATCCCGGTACACCGCACGGGGATTCAGCGCCGCGTTGCGCCTGCCGTTGAGCGCTATCCACCCCAACTGCTCTTTGGTGGTCCCGTACAGCTCCATGTGGCGACGGCAGTTCAGCGCCAGCCAGTTGGCGGCCGAATAGGCCTGCGCCGCAACCAGATCGTTGACGTCGTCCATCGCCCCGACGGCGGGCTTCGGCTCGCCCTCGGGTGTCTCGAACATCCGCGCCAAGGGAGGGGCGGGAGCGTTCTCTTCCTGCTTGACCGGGACGGTGCCGCCGAGCATCTGGATCGTCCGGTACACCACCACGTGCCGGGCTCGGCGTTCGGCGACCGCGCGGCAGGCCGACATCACCGGCGACAGCAGGCCGCCGGTGCCGAACCCGGATCCGCAGTCCGCGGCGTCGATGCGCAGTTGCGCGTTGACGTCTTCGGCGGGTGTGTCGCCGAGCGTGGCGATCCCGTCGATGTCGGTCGCGGCCAATCCGGCGTCCTCGATGGCCCCGCGCACCGCCTCCATCGTCAGCTCCAGGCCCGGAATGCCGGTGCGACGGCCGATCCGCGAGATCCCGATGCCGGACAAGATCGCGTCTTTTTCGAAATGCGTCATGTACACCGCCCGTCAGACCACACCGTCGCCGCGTCGAATCAATTGAGTGTACTGTATTCGTCGTGTCAGACGGGGCGCTGCTCATCGAGTACTGCGACGGCTGCGCGCGCTGGGTGCATCCGGCGAGCGGCGAATGCCGCGAGTGCGGGGGCTCGCTGGTGGCGCGCGAGGTGTCGGGGCGCGGCACGGTGTTCACCTACACGGTCAACCACCACCCGTACAACCCGGAGATCCCCACCCCCTACGTCATCGCCATCGTCGAACTCGCCGAGCAGCGTGGCCTGCGGGTGGCGGCCAATATCGTTGACTGCGAACCCGATTCGGTGACCTGCGGGATGCCGGTCACGCTCCGCCCGGAGCGGGGCGCCGCCGGTGCGCCGCAGTTCGCGCCGGCGTGAGCCGCGGAATCAGTTGATCAGCGGGTCGCGCGGCATGCCGAGGATTCGCTCGGCGATCTGATTGCGGGTCACCTCGGAGGTGCCGCCGGCGATCGCCATGCCGCGCGCTCCCATCATCAGCCGGCCGGCCAGGGCGCCGGCGCCGTCGAGCAGCGCGACCTCGGGACCCAGCAGCGCCGCCATGATCGCGGCGCCTTCCACCATGTGCTCGGCCAGCTTCAGCTTGGTCACGTTGCCCTCGGGGCCCGGGCCCGCGCCTTCGACGCTGCGCGCGGCGCGCCGCAGGTTCAGCAGGCGCAGTGCGGTCTCCCCGGCCAGATAGTTCCCGACCCGAACGTGCCCGCCCGCCAACCGATCCGGGCGTTCCTGGGTCAGCTGCACCAGTTGCGAGGCCAGGCCCTCGTAGAACGACCCGCTGCCCCCGATGCTGACCCGCTCGTTGCCCAGCGTGGCGCGGGCGACCGTCCAGCCGGAGTTGGGCTCCCCGACGACGTCCTCGTCGGGCACGAACAGGTCGTTGAAGAAGACCTCGTTGAAGTCCGAGCCGCCGGTGATCTGCCGCAGGGGCCGCACCTCGACCTCGGGCGCTTTCATGTCGACGATCACCGTGGTGATGCCGGCGTGCTTGGGGGCGTCGGGGTCGGTGCGCACGGTGGCCAGCCCACGCGCGCAGTAGTGCGCCCCGCTGGTCCACACCTTCTGGCCGTTGATCTTCCAGCCACCGTCGACGCGGGTGGCCCGCGTCTTGATGGACGCGGCGTCCGAGCCGGCGTCGGGTTCGGAGAACAGCTGGCACCAGATCTCGTCCTTGCGCAGCGCCTTCTCCACGAATCGTTCGATCTGCCAAGGCGTTCCGTGCTGGATGAGGGTCAGGATCACCCACCCGGTGATCCCGTAGTCGGGCCGCTTGATACCGGCCGCGCGGAACTCCTCCTCGATGACCAGCTGCTCGACGGCGTCGGCCGCGCGTCCCCACGGCTTGGGCCAATGGGGCATCACGTAGCCCGTCTCGATCAGCTTGTCGCGCTGGGCGTCCTTGTCCAGTGCGGCGATCTCGGCGACGTCGGCGCGGACGCCGGCGCGGAGTTCTTCGGCCTCGGGCGGCAGGTCGAGGCTGTTTTCGCGGACGGCGCCGGCGGCGGTGCGCTCGAAGACGTCGGCGGCCGGGGCGTCACCACCGAACAGCGCCGTGGTCACCACGGCACGCCGCAGGTGCAGGTGCGCGTCGTGTTCCCAAGTGAAGCCGATGCCGCCATGCACCTGGATGTTGAGTTCGGCGTTGCGGACGTAGGCCGGGAACGCCAGCGCCGCGGCCGTCGCGGCGATCAGGCGGAATTGCGCCTCGTCCTCCGAGGCGTCCTCGCCCGCCGCGCGGGCGGCGTCCCAGACGGCGGCGATCCCGGACTCCGCGCCCACCAGCATGTTCGCGCAGTGATGCTTGACCGCTTGGAAGGTGGCGATGGTGCGCCCGAACTGCTGGCGCACCTTGGCGTAGTCGACGGCCGCCTCGACGCAGTCCGACGCCCCGCCGACCGCCTCGGCGGCCAGCAGGGTGCGCGCCCGGGCCAGCGCCGACTGCCGCGCCCCCGCCAGGATGTCGTCGTCGAACACCCGCACGTCCTGCAGGCGCACCCGGCCGGATCGCCGTGTCGGATCGAAGTTTTCCGGCACCTCGACCGAAACGCCGGCGCGGTCGCACTCGAGCACGAGCACGTCGTCGCCGGCGGCGATCAGCAGCAGCTCGGCAAGGCCGGCGCCCAACACGATTCCGGCCTCGCCGTTCGCGACGCCGTTGGCGACCTGCACCTGGCCGTCGAATCCGACGCCCGCGGTGACCGTTCCGTCGATCAGGCCGGGCAGCATCCGCGACTTCTGTTCGGCCGCACCGTCTTTGGCGATCACCGCCGACGCGATCACCGTCGGCACGAAGGGCCCCGGCGCCACCGCGCGGCCGAGCTCTTCGATCACCACCACCAGTTCGGGCAGCCCGAAGCCGGAGCCGCCGTACTCTTCGTCGACGTGCAGGCCGAGCCAGCCCAACTCGACCAGGTTCTGCCAGAATCCGGGCCGGGGCTCGTCGGCGGCATCGAGCAGCGATCGCGCCGCCCAGCGCGCCTTTTGCGCGGTCAGGAACCCGCGAGCCACCTCGGCGAGTTCACGATGGTCGTCGGTTAATGCGATTCCCATGAGGGGCCCTCCTCGCGCGCCGCATGCCAGCCGGGTGTGATTGCTGGGTGCCTGCCCCGCTTCGAGGGGAAGCGGGGCGGCTGGCTAAAGAGTGTACTTAATGCGGGGAGGGCCCCAACGGGCGGCGCCTACTTGGGCGCGAACCGCTGCCCGGCGTCCAGGCGCAGGCATTGGCCGTTGAGCATCGGGTTGTCCACGATGGCGGCCACCAGCTTGGCGTACTCCTCGGGACGGCCCAGCCGCTTGGGGAAGGCCGCGTCTTTGGTCAGCGCCGCCGCGAATTCGTCGGGAATGCCCTGGGTGAGGCCCGTCGCGAAGAGGCTCGGGGCGATCCCCAGCACCCTGATGCCCACCGAGCCCAGGTCACGCGCCATGGTCAGGCACATACCGGCGATGCCCGCCTTGGCGGCGGTGTAGGCGACCTGCCCGATCTGGCCCTCGAAGGCCGCGATCGACGCGGTGTTGATGATGACGCCGCGCTCGCCGGTGTCGGGGTCTTCGGGCTCGTTCTTCGCCATGTGCGCGGCGGCGAGCCGGCTGATGTTGAAGGTGGCGATGAGATTGAGGTCGATCACCGACTGGAAGGATTCGAGGTCGTGCGGCCCGGACTTGGTCAGGGTCCGCTTGGCGATCCCGCCACCGGCGGTGGTGATCACGACGTGCAGCCCGCCGAGCTTGTCGACCGCGGCCTGCAGTGTCTCCTCGGTGCCGGTGAAGTCGGTGACGTCGACGGGATAGAAGGTACCGCCGATGCCTTCGGCCACCGTCTTACCGTCGGAGCCTTCGCGGTCGAGCACCGCGACGTCCGCGCCGCGATCGTGCAGCAGCTCGGCGCTGGCGCGACCCATCCCCGAGGCGCCGCCGATGACGACGACCTTCTTTCCTTTGATCTCCATCCGGACCTCCCATTTGTTGCTTGTCAGAATCGAAGCAATCTGTAACGTTACGTAGGCACGCTAGCGTGTCCGCTCCGGACGCTTGTCACCGAGCCATGCCAAGCTGGCAACCGTGCTCCTCCTCGACGTGGCAAAGGCGTCCACCGACGTCGGAAGCACGTCGTCGCGGCTGAGAAAAGTCGCCCACATCGCCGACCTACTGGCGCGGGCCGCACCCGATCCCGCCCTCGTCATGATCGTCGTGTCCTGGCTGTCCGGCGAGTTGCGCCAGCGCCAGATCGGGGTCGGCTGGGCGGCGTTGCGCTCGCGCCCGCCGCCGGCCTCCCACGCCACGCTGACCGTGGGCGCCGTCGACGCCACCTTCTCCGAGATCGGCGCCGTGTCCGGCAAAGGCGCACAGGCGCGCCGCGCCGCGCTCCTTACCACCCTGTTCGCCGCCGCCACCGAAGCCGAGCAGACGTTCCTGCTGCGACTGCTCGGCGGCGAACTGCGCCAGGGCGCGCTGGCCGGAATCATGGCCGACGCCGTGGCCAAGGCCGCCGGGATCCCGGCGGCCGCTGTGCAGCGGGCCGCGATGCTGGGCGGGGACCTGCCCGCGGTCGCGGCGGCGGCCCTGTCCGGCGAACCCGCCGCCCTGCAGGCCTTCACCCTGCGCGTCGGCCGCCCGGTCGGCCCGATGCTGGCGCAGACGGCGCCCAGTGTGGCCGACGCGATCGAACGCCACGGCGGGCGGGCGATTTTCGAGGCCAAGCTGGACGGGGCGCGAGTGCAGATCCACCGCTCCGGCGACCAGGTCACCGTCTACACCCGAAGCCTCGACGATGTCACCGCCCGGGTGCCCGAGGTGGTGGAGGCGACGCTGGCGCTGCCGGTGAACGACCTGATCGCCGACGGCGAGGCGATCGCGCTGCGGCCCGACAACCGGCCGCAGCGCTTCCAGGTCACCGCCTCCCGGTTCGGCCGCTCGGTCGATGTCGCCGCGGCCGTTGCCGCGCAACCACTTTCGGTGTTCTTCTTCGACATCCTGCACCGCGACGGCGTCGACCTGCTCGACGCGCCGACCACCGACCGGCTGGCCGCCCTGGACGCGTTGGTGCCGCCCGCGCAGCGGGTCGATCGGCTGCTCACCTCCGACCCCGTGGAGGCCGGCGCCTTCCTGGACGCGACGCTGGCCGTCGGCCACGAGGGTGTGATGGCCAAGGCGCCGGACGCGCAGTATCAGGCCGGCCGCCGCGGGGCGGGCTGGCTGAAGGTCAAGCCGGTGCACACCCTGGACCTGGTGGTGCTGGCCGTGGAATGGGGGTCGGGGCGCCGCCGCGGCAAGCTTTCCAACATCCATCTGGGCGCCCGCGACCCGGACAGCGGCGAATTCGTCATGGTGGGAAAGACTTTCAAGGGCATGACCGACGCCATGCTGGACTGGCAGACCGCCCGGTTCACCGACCTGGCGATCGGCGGGACGGACGGCTACGTCGTGCACGTAAGACCCGAGCAGGTGGTCGAGGTGGCCCTGGACGGCGTGCAGAAATCGTCGCGCTACCCCGGCGGGCTGGCGCTGCGGTTCGCCCGCGTGGTGCGGTATCGCGACGACAAGGGCCCCGCCGAGGCCGACACCATCGACGCCGTGCGCGCGCTGTACTAGGCGAGGCCTTTCTTACAGGCGACCGGACGCGCCGAACGAAAAGGTTGTGCCCAAGCCCGAGGCGCGGTCCTAAACTTGCGCGATGAGAGTCGGCATCGACTTTGGCACCACCCACACCGTCGCCGCGGCCGTCGATCGAGGCAACTATCCCGTCGTCTCCTTCGACGGCGTCGACGCGTGGCCGTCGATCATCGCCGCCAATGCCGCCGGCGAGTTGCGCTTCGGCGCCGACGCCGCGGCCGTCCGGCACGATCCGGGGTGGTCGGTGCTGCGCTCGTTCAAGCGTCTGCTCAACGACGCCGGCCCGCAGACCCAGGTCAACCTGGCCGGGCGTGACTACCGCCTGGCCGATCTGCTCACCGGGTTCCTGGCGCAGCTCAAAACCGACCTGCAGCGTCACTCCAACGCCGACCTGGCCTCCGGCGAACCGATCGAAGCCGCGATCAGCGTGCCGGCCAACGCCTCGAGCGCCCAGCGCCTCCTCACGCTGGACGCCTACGTGGCCGCGGGATTCCGCGTCGTCGCCCTGCTCAACGAGCCGTCGGCGGCCAGCCTGGAATACGCCCACCGGTACCGCTCCACCATCACCACCAAACGCGAACACGTCCTCATCTACGACCTGGGCGGCGGCACGTTCGACGCCTCACTGCTGAAGATGACCGGGCACGCGAACGAGGTCGTCGTCAGCGAGGGCATCCAGCGGCTGGGCGGTGACGACTTCGACGAGGCCATCGTCGAGCTGGTGCTGGCCGGCGCCGGCCGGCCCGTCGTCGACGCCGCCACGCGCGACCTGCTCGCCGAGGAATGCGCCACCCGCAAGGAGGCGGTCGGGCCGCAGACGCGACGCTTCCTGGTCGACCTCTCCCCCGTCGATCGTCCCCCGTTCTCCTGCCCCATCGACGACGTCTACGCGGTGTGTGCGCCGCTGGTCGACCGCACGATGGAGCTGCTCGACCGGGTCCTGCGCGACCCGGCGCGCGGCCGCAAGGACGTGGACCTCTCGGAGGTGGCGGGCATCTACGTCGTCGGGGGCGCGGGCGGTTTCCCGCTGGTGTCCCGGATGCTGCGCAGCACCTTCGGCGACAAGCGGGTCAAGCGCTCGCCGCACCCCTTCGCCGCCACGGCCATCGGCCTTGCCGTCTTCCTCGACAAGGAATCGGGTTTCGCGCTGTCCGAACGCTTTTCGAGAAACTTCGGCGTCTTCCGGGAGGCGGAGGCCGGCGCCGGGGTCGTGTTCGACCCGATCGTGTGCAAGGACGTCTCGCTTCCCGACGACGGCCGATCCCCGCTGGTGGTGAAGCGCAGATATCGGGCGGCGCACAACATCGGGCACTTCCGGTTCGTGGAGTGCAGCCGCCTGGTCAACGGGCGGCCGGACGGCGACGTCACGCCGTACGACCCGGTGCTGTTTCCGTTCGACCCTGCCCTGCGCGACCGGGACGACCTCGGGCGTCAGCCGGTCGGCCGCTGGGCGGAGGGGCGGGACGGCCCCGATGTCGAGGAGCGTTACGTCATCGCGCCCAGCGGGGCGGTGGAAGTGACCCTGACGACGCACCCGGCCGGGTTCGAGCGCACCTTCCGCCTGGAGCGGTGCGGGTCGGCGAGTTGATGAGCCACCCCGGCACGCAGCTCTACGACGTGATGCGAACGGCGTTCGCCGCAAGGGAATTCACCGATGATCCGCTGCCCGACGAGGTGCTGGGGCGCATCTTCGACAAC
Source organism: Mycobacterium paraintracellulare (assembly GCF_000276825.1). NCBI lineage: Bacteria > Bacillati > Actinomycetota > Actinomycetes > Mycobacteriales > Mycobacteriaceae > Mycobacterium > Mycobacterium paraintracellulare. The sequence continues at coordinate 4,122,286 of NC_016948.1, forward strand.
GCTCGCTTCGCGCCCAGCGGCGGCAACCGGCAGGGCGCCCACGTCACCGTGGTGCGCGACGCGGCGGTGCGGCGCAGGCTGGCCGAACTCGGGATGCCCGCCGCGCGCCGGTACTTCGCGCAGCTGCAGGCGGGTGAAAACCCCTGGAATTCGATCCATCCCAGCGCGGTCCCGCAGAAGGCCATCGAGGAGACGGAGATCCCCGACACGTTCGTCGCGCCGATCGCGAAAGCGCCTGTGGTTCTGGTGGTTTCGGTGGATCTGACCGTCGTCGCCGCCCTCGATCAGCATCTGGACCGCGTCGGCATCGCCGGCGGGGCGTCGGTCTATCCGCTGATTTGGAACATCCTGCTCGCCGCGCGCAGCGAGGGCTACGGCGGCACCATCACGACGATGGCCATCGCCGCCGAAGGGGACGTCCGCGGGCTGCTGGGCATCCCCGATCGGCATGCGGTCGCCGCGGTGGTGCCGCTCGGCAAACCGGTGCGGCAGCTGAGCAAACTGCGCCGCCGGCCGGTCGCGGAGTTCGTCACCCGGGATCGGTTCGACGGCCCGCCGTTCGGCTGAGGTTCAGCGGGTTTCGCCGCGCAACTCGGGCAACACGGCTTGGCGCCACGCCGCGAAGAAACCGTCCATGTCGGGACCGATCTGCTGCACGTAGATCTCGTCGATGTCGGCGTCGATGTACTGGCGCACCTGCGCGACGTGCTTCTCGGGGTCCGAGCCGCAGGCGACGCTCTCGGCGACGGTCTCCGGTGGCACCAGCGACATGAGTGCGGCGAAATCCTTGGGCCGCGGCAGGATCTGGGAGGTCTGGCCGGGCAACCCCTCATTGGCCCACAACCGATGCGCCGTCTTGAGCGCGGCGTCGGCGTCTCGATCCCAGCAGACCTTGGTTCCCGCCTGTACCGGTTTGTCGCCGCCGCCGGCCTCGCGGAATTGCTTGACCAGATCGCCGTCGGGCATGGCGATGCTGTACCCGTCGCCGATGCGGGCGGCCACCTCCACGGCCTGGGGTCCGAACGCGGACACGTAGATCGGCACCGGCTGCTCCGGCCGCGTGTAGACCCGCGCTTCCTGCACCTCGTAATGCTTTCCGTGGTGGCTCACCTCGCCACCCTGGTGCAGCTTGCGGATGACCTCGACCGCCTCCTCCAGCATTTCGAGGCGCACACCGGCGGACGGCCATGGGTCGCCGAGAATGTGCTCGTTGAGCGCCTCGCCGCTGCCCACCCCCAGCACGAAGCGCCCGTCGAGTTGCACCGCCGCTGTCGCCGACGCCTGCGCGATGACCGCCGGATGGATCCGGATGGTCGGGCAGGTCACCGCGGTGCTGACGGGCAGCGACGTCGCCTCCGAGAGGGCACCGATCACTCCCCACACGAACGGGCTTTGGCCCTGCTCGTCGTTCCAGGGGTGGTAGTGGTCGGAGATCCACAGCGCGTCGAAGCCGGCGTCCTCGGCGCGCTTGGCCTGGTCGATGAGCTCCTTGGGGCCGAATTGCTCGCAGGTGAGAAAGTATCCGATCTTGGTCATGGCGCCCGGCTACCCGCTCAGCGCCCGGTTATGCGCGGCCGATGGGGGTGGCGTGAACGGGGCTGCGGCGCAGCGTGTTTGCGCCCAACCGCGCGGCACGCAACATCGGCCTCATTGGTCGCGTCCCGGAAGGGCAGTAGCGAATGCCCACCTCCCAGCGACAACGGCACCGCGCCGGGCCCCCCGCACGACGGCACCGCGCCGGGCCCCCGCACGACGGCACCCCGCCGGGCCCCCGCACGACGTTGTCGCTAGGAGGCGGGCAAACAGCTTGCGCCCCCCGCCGGGCCGGTGTGGCAGATGTGACTGGGGCCCCCGCAGCGGCCCGCCGGCGCCACAGGCGGCGCTGGCCCCCGCACGCACCGCCCGCACAGCCCCGCGTCCCGCGAGAATCGCATCGCCAATTCGGAGAAGGTGGTTCTCCGCGGCCGAGAGACGATTTACGATCGCTGGTGACCTGAGCCCACCACGACGATCGGAGTCCGCCATCGACGCCTGGATTCTCGACGCGGTACGCACGCCGCGCGGGCGAGGCCGCCCCGACGGCGGACTGCACGCGGTGCACCCGCAGGCCTTGCTCGCGCGCTGCCTCACCGCGCTGGCCGAGCGGACCGACTTCGATCCGGTCGACGTCGATGACGTGATCGCCGGCAACGGCATCCTCAGCGGGGACCACGGCGACGACATCGCCCGAATGTCCGTTCTGTTGGCGGGGTGGCCGGAGACCGTGCCGGGGATGACGTTGAGCCGGTTCTGCGGCTCGGGCCAGCAGGCCGTCACCGTTGCGGCGGCGGGCATCGCCGCCGGCAGTGAGGATTTGGCGATCGCCGGCGGTGTCGAGTCGATGTCGCGGTGGGGGGTAACGGCCGGGGTCCCGACGATCGACGGCAACAATCCCGATCTTCGCGCAGTGTACCCGACTGTGCCACAAGGCATTTCGGCAGATCTGATCGCGACACTGGAGGGATTCGGCCGCGAGGTCGTCGACGCCTACGCCGCGCAGAGCCAGAGCCGCGCCGCCGTGGCCATCGAGGAGCGGCGCTTCGATCGTTCCCTGGTCGACGTGGCCGCACCCGCCGGCCGCTTGGAACACGACGAGCATCCGCGCCCGGGCACCACCACTGAGACGCTGTCACGCCTCACACCGGCCTTCGAGGCGATGGGGGCCGCGCGCGCCGACGGCGAGCAACGCACGTTCGACGAGATTTGCCTCGAGCGCTATCCCGGCGTCGACCGCATCGATCACGTGCACCACGCGGGCAACTCGTCCGGCGTGGTCGACGGCGCCGCCGCCGTGCTGCTCGCCTCCTCCAACTGGATGCACACCCACCGCGTGACCCCGCGGGCGCAGATCCGGGCGACCGCGGCCATCGGCAGCGAACCGATCATCATGCTCACCGCGCCCGGCCCCGCGGCGCAGCGGTGCCTGGAACGCGCCGGCATGACGGTGGCCGACATCGATCTGTGGGAGATCAACGAGGCCTTCGCCGCGGTCCCGCTCAAGACGATGCGCGATCTGGACATCGATCCCGACGTGGTCAACGTCAACGGCGGCGCGATCGCCCTCGGGCACCCGATCGGCGCCACCGGCGCCATGCTGATCGGCACCGTTCTCGACGAACTCGAACGTCGTGACCTGACAACGGGACTGGTGACCATGTGCACGGGCGGCGGGATGGGCACGGCGACGATCATCGAGCGGGTGTGAGGGTGCCGACCACGCTGGAGCTCGACCGGCCCGGTGACGGTGTCGCCGTCCTGCGTCTGAATCGCCCGCAGCGCCTCAACGCCATCAACGAGACGATGCAAACCGAATTGCGCGGCCTGCTCGGCGATTTGGCCGTCGACGCCACGGTGCGCGCCGTGGTGCTGACCGGCGCCGGACGCGGGTTTTGCGCGGGCATCGACGTGCGCGACTTCGGGCCGTCGATGCTCGAAGCCAGCGCGCCGGCGCTGGAGCGGATGCGCTTCCAGGAGAGGATGGCCGCCCTCGCCGAAGCGGTGCGCGCCCTGCCGCAGCCCGTCATCGCCGCCGTCAACGGCCCCTGTGTCGGCGCGGGCCTCGCGCTGTGCCTGGCCGCGGACATCCGAATCTGCTCGGCCGCCGCCACTTTCGGCAACGCCGCCATCCTGCTGGGGCTCTCCGGCGCCGAGATGGGCATGAGCTATCACCTGCCGCGCATCGTCGGCACCAGCGTGGCCGCCGATTGGATGCTCACCGGCCGCACGGTGTCGGCGACCGAAGCCGATCGGCGCGGGCTGGTCAGCGAAGTCGTCGCGGCGGATGGGTTGGCCGGCCGAGCGGTGGAGTTGGCCACGTTGATCGCGGGCCATGCCCCGCTCGGAGCGCAACTGACCAAGCGCGCCCTGCAGGTCAACACCGACGCCGCGAGCTTCGAGTCGGCGCTGGAACTGGAGAACCGCAACCAGGTGATCACGCACGCGACGGACGAGGCGGCCGAACGCTGCAAGAAGTGGTCTTCATGACCGGACCCCTGCGCGGCGTCCGCATCGTCATGATGGGCGGGCTGGGGCCCGCGCCGTTTTGCGGAATGTTGTTGGGCGACTTGGGCGCCGACATCGTGCGCATCGACGCCGTCGCGGGGGTCGACGCGCCATTGCCGATCGACTACACGGTCCGGCGCGGCCAGCGCTCGCTGGCCGCCGACGTGAAAGACCCCCGTGGGCGGGACCTGGTGCACCGGCTGGCCGCCGGCGCCGACGCCTTCGTCGACGTGTACCGCCCGGGGGTGGCCGAACGGCTGGGCATCGGGCCGGACGCGCTGACCGAGCGCAACCCGCGCCTGGTCTACGCCCGCATGACCGGGTACGGGCAGGACGGGCCGCTGGCCGGTCACGCCGGTCACGACATCAACTACCTGGCCCTCACGGGCGCGTTGCACGCCATCGGCACCGCCGAATCCCCGGTGCCGCCGCTGAATCTGATCGGCGACTACGGCGGCGGCGGAATGCTTTTGGCGGTCGGCCTGCTCAGCGCGATCCTCGAGGCGCGCGAGTCCGGGGTGGGTCAGGTGCTCGACGTCGCGATGGTCGACGGCGTGGCGACGCTGTTGGCGCCCTACTTCGGGATGCTGCCGGCCGGCACCTGGCGCGACGAACGCGAAGCCAATCTGCTCGACGGCGGCGCGCACTTCTACGGCGTCTACGCCACGGCCGACGGTGGTCACGTCGCCGTCGGCGCCATGGAGTCGAAGTTCTACGCCGAACTGTGCGATCGCCTCGGCGTCACCGTGCCCCAGGACGACGACGCCCCGGCCGCGTGGGCCGCGCACCGCGCCGCCCTGGCCGCCCGTTTCGCCGAGAAGCCCCGCGATGAATGGGAACGCATCCTCGACACGCCGGGATGCTGTGCCACACCGGTGCTTTCGCTGACCGAGGCGCCGCGGCATCCGCACCACGTCGCGCGGCGGACCTTCGTCGAACTCGACGGCATCACCCAGCCCGCGCCGGCGCCGCGCTTCTCCCGCACGCGACCGGCTACGCCGTCGGCCCCCGCGCTGCCGGGCGACCACACGCAAGCGCTGCTGCGCGAGGCGGGATTGGACGCGCAAACCATCGCCGAACTCGTCGACTCCGGCGTGGTGGCACAGAGCAAGAGGAGACGCTGAATGTCGTGGGACTTTTCCACCGACCCGGAATGGGCCGAGCAACTGGAATGGGTCGAAGGCTTCGTCCGCGAGGAATGTGAGCCGATCGACCTGATCGTCAAGGAGTCTCACGACCTGGGCGACCCCGTGCGCCAGGCGCTGATCCCGCCGCTGCAGGAGATCGTCAAGGAGCGCGGGCTGTGGGCCACGCACCTCGGCCCGCACCTGGGCGGCCCGGGCTACGGGCAGGTGAAGCTGGCGCTGCTCAACGAGATTCTCGGTCGCTCGGAGTGCGCTCCGATCGTCTTCGGATCACAGGCGCCCGACTCCGGCAACAGCGAGATCCTGGCGCACTACGGCACACCCGAGCTCAAGGCGCGCTACCTCGAGCCGCTGCTGGACAACCGCATCATCTCCTGCTTCTCGATGACCGAGCCGCAGGGCGGCGCCGACCCGAAGGTGTTTCGCACCACCGCGGTGCAAGACGGCGATCACTGGGTCATCAACGGGGAGAAGTGGTTCTCGTCGTTCGCCTCCATGGCGTCCTTCCTCATCGTGATGGCGATGACCGACCCCGACGCGCCGCCGTACCAGCGCTACTCGATGTTCGTCGTTCCCGGCGACACCCCCGGCATCAACGTGCTGCGCGACGTGGGACTGGGCTACCAGCCCACAGGCGGCGGGCGCGAGGGCTATGTCCGCTACGAAAACGTCCGCGTGCCGGCCGATCACATGCTTGGGCCGCGCGGCGGGGCGTTCGTCGTCGCGCAGACCCGGCTGGGCGGTGGGCGCATTCACCACGCGATGCGCACGGTGGGGCTGGTCCGCCGGATCTTCGACATGATCTGCGAGCGGGCGGCATCGCGCTACACCCAGGGCGAGGTCCTGGCCAACAAACAACTCGTGCAGCAGATGGTCGCCGACTCATGGATGGAGATCGAGGCCTTCCGGCTGCTGACCCTGCAAACCGCTTGGAAGATCGACCAATTCAACGACTACCACGCCGTGCGGGCCGACATCTCGGCGGTCAAGGCGATGATGCAGAAGGTGCTGCACGACGTCTCCTCGCGGGCGCTTCAGCTGCACGGGTCGCTGGGCACCACCCACGAGATGCCCTTCGTGCAGTACCTGGTGGAGTCGTTCGTGCTCGGGCTGGCCGACGGCCCGACCGAGGTGCACAAGGTGACGCTGGCGCGGCTGTTGCTGAAAGACCGCGAGCCCGCACCCGACCTGTTCCCCTCCGAGCATTTGCTGCGGCTGCGCGCGGCGGCGGAGGAAAAGTTCGCCGACAAGCTGGCGGGCATCCCCCGCGGCTAAACCGCTTTCGTGACGCCCACGTAGGACAGCACCACGTCGGATAGGTCGGTCTGGCGGGTCAGCACCGCATAGGAGCGGATGAACGACTGGCCCACGCAGCCGTCGATCTTGACGTGAAAGTTGCTGATCATCACCCAGGGATTCGCGCCCTTGAACTGCTTCTTGATCACCGGCACCACGATCACCAGGCCCGGCTTGAGTCCCACGCTCATCACGCCGTTGATGGGTGCCGACACGAACGGCAGCAGGGGCGGCAGCGTGCCGGTGGCGTCGAACGTCGGGCTGACGCCGGGGATGATCCCGGCGCCGCCCTCCATGATCACACCGTTGGAGGTGCTCATGTCGATCCCACAGCCGATCTGGTAGCCGACTTCCAGGACGCCGTGGGCCTCTTCGGGTCCGCGGAGCGAGCCGACGAAGATGCCGCTGGACATGTATTCGCGCGACGAGATCGCGGTGGTCAGCGGCGCTACCGGAACCTGCATCTCGTCCTTGGCGCCCAATCCCAGCGTCCAGCCGTCGGGGGTGTTCAGGATCGCGGGGGGATTCGAGGGCACCGCCGCGCCGGCCGGTGGCGCCGCATCGGGCGGGGCGGGACCGAGCTGGGGTTCGGAGTCGGCCGAGGGCGCCGCGATCACCGACATCGCGAGGCACACGGCGATAGCCATGGCACGACGGACGACGATGGCTACCGGCCTCACGGGCGAAACCGTACGCAGGGTCGCATTTGGTGCGCGAAATTTGCTGGCCGGCAATCCACATTTGTTGTTCGTTCGTGACTGTTATGCAATGTAGAATCGGCAGTAGCGTTTCGACAATCTCCAGTATCCGGCGGATCACGGAGAGGGTGGCGATGATTTCTCGCAGGTGCGCTTGCCTACTGGTCGCGGGTTCGACGGTCCTCGCGGCGCTGACCGGTGGCACCGGGACGGCCCTTGCGAATCCGGACGCCGGCCAGCAGCCCGACATCCCGGCGATCGACGAATGGCCGATACAGTTCCCGACCACGATGACGAATCCGATCGACGATGATGAAAACGAACTGTCGACCACCGGCGGCGGTGTCGGAATGGTTTGTCAAAATCTCGGGGCCCACTGCGGCTGAGTACCGTCAGTCCAGCATCGACAGGGCGCGCCCCAGTAACCGCGGCAGACTGGCTGCCATCGCTTCCAATTCGGCCCGCGGCGATCGCCTTCGGCGGTTGTGCTTGACGATCAGCGACCACGTCGCCACCGATTTGTAGCACGCCAACGCGGTGAACCAGCCCAAATCGGTTGCCTCGCAACCCAACTCGCACCGATAGAGCTCGGCGAGTTCGGCGGTCGGCGGTGCCATCGCGTCCGGCGCCGGAACCCTGCGGTAGGTGTCCGGGTCGCAGTTGATCAGGAACCAGCCCACATCGATGCGCGGATCGCCGATCGACCAGATCTCCCAATCGATCACCGCGTTGATCCGCGCCCCGGAGGCGAGCAGGTTGCCCAGCCGAAAGTCACCGTGCACCACGCCCGGCGCCATCGCGCTTGGCGCGCAGGCCAATAGGGTGTCGCGGACGTTCGGCCAGCCGGGCGCCAGCGCCGGATCGACGGTGTTCAGCGTGTCGGACCAGCGGTGGACTTCGGCGACCGGGTCGACGACGGGTTCATCGCCCAGCCCGAGCTCCGTCGGCGAAAGCCGGTGCAGCGCGGCCATGGCCCGGCACGCGTTCCGGTACCGGTCGGTCACGTCCGCAACGGGCGCGCATCCGTCGAAGAGCGGTTCGACACAGTCGCCGTCGACCCGGGACATGACATACAGCGGCGGTGTGTCCGGGGGACGTCCCAAGTCCTCCCGCAGCACATCGGGAACCGGAACACTGGTCGCGGCAAGGGCTTTGAGGATACGTGCCTGGCGCAGCACGTCGCGATGAGCGACCGGTTCGACGCCCGGTGGAGCGACCTTGATCACCACACGCCGGCCACCCAGGTCACCCCCGAAGGTCAGGCTGGAGGCGCCCCCGGATAGTGGAGCGACGTCCGTGACCCCCGCATCGGCGAGGCGCGCGCGCAGTTCGCCCAGGTCGAGCTCGGCCATCAGCCCGCCGGTGCGGTCCAGCCGACCTCGGCGAGGAACGGCTGGGTGTGGGCGATGCGCCCGGTCAACGACTTGGGATCGCCCGTGCACAACCGGAACGCGGTTTCGGTGATCAGGGCGATGTCTTCGGTGTCGGTCTTGGCCAGGTCGAGGGTGCCGGCGCCGGGCGTGGCGACGGGGTTGGACGGTGCGGCGGCGTTCACGGCGATGCCGTCGTCGTACAGTTCTGCCGCAAGGCTTTTCGTCAACCGATTGAGCGCGGCCTTGGCGGTCCCGTAGATGCCGAAGCCCGCGGTCCGGTCGAACTCGGAGAAGGGCGGGCCGGGTGGCAGGTCGCCGCCCACCGAGGTGAGGTTCAGGATCCAGCCGCGCCCGCGCTCGCGCATCGCGGGGATCGCCAGCTGGCACAGGTGCAGCGGGCCGAGGACGTGCATCTCGATCATCAGCCGAGCGCGCCGCTCGGGGAACCCGTCCAGGGGCCGCAGGAAGGTGACGGCGGCGTTGTTCACCAGGATGTCCGGTGCGCCGACGGCGCCGGTCACCTCGGCGAAGAGCCGTTCGCGGTCTTCGGCTTGGGACAGATCCGCTTGGACCGCAATGGCTTTCCCGCCGGCGGCGACGATCTCGTCGCGCGTCTGGCTCAGCGAGCCCTGGTACTTGGGATCGGGATCCATCGTGCGGGCGGTCAGCGCCACGGTGGCTCCGCTCTCGGCCAGGCGCGCGGCAATCGCCTTGCCCAGGCCCCGGCTGCTCCCGGTCACGAGAGCCACCATCCCGTCGCACTGCTGCACGCTCATTGGTCGTCCTCCTCCGGAACCGCCGTCATCGGAAATGGCTTCTCCGCATCAGAGAATGCCATTATCGCCGGTTGAGGGGAAGCCTCCTGCCGCGCGCCGCGCCGAGCGAGTAGGGGCCGCCGCCGATGAAGACCAGCAGGAAGAACGCGAAGCAGAAGAGGATGGACAGCGCGCCGCCGTTGCCCCCGGGCGGGTCGGCGACGGGCCAGAGGGCCATGGGCTGATGCATCCAGAAGTAGGCGACCGCCATCTCGCCCGACGCGATGAATGCGGCGGTGCGCGTGAACAACCCGGCGGCGACGAGCAGGCCGGCGACGATCTCGATCAGGCCGGCATACCAGCCGGGCCAGGATCCGAACGCGACGACAACGGGCGAGCGGACGGGCCAATCGAACAGGCTCCTCGACCCGTACGCGGCGAAGAGCAGGCCGTAGACGAGGCGAAACGCGGACAACACGGCCGGGGCGTGGCGGGCCAGGCGGCGGTCGAGACCCTTCGTCACGATCCACACGTTACGGTCGCGGTCCAGTCCAGCAGTCGCCGCCACAGCCGGTGCCGGCTCGACGCCATGTTGTGGCAGTGCGCGCTGTCGGCCAACACCACCGTGGTGATGTCGGGGCAACTCCGGTACAGCGCCGCCTCGGCGCGGGGATCCGGTGAGACGTCGACGGCGCCGAAACCGACCAGCACCGGGACGTCGATGCGCGCCGCATGGTCGGCCACGATGCCGGGGATCATCGCCGTGCCGAACACCCGCGGCACCACCGACTTGGCGGTTACGGAGTCGGCGGCGACGACGGCCGCGGGAACGTCGGCGAGGTGAAACCAGCTCTGCAGATGCTCGCGCGGGCCCTCGAAATACGGCTGCGGCAAGGCCGAAAGGATTTCCTGGGCGAGCTCGGCGCGCCCCTGCGGGGATCCGGCGCGAGCGATGAGCGCCGCATCGAGGTTCAGCGGCGCGACGTGCCGATTGGTGCACCCGAGGAGCGCCATGCCGGAGTAACTGGGGAACAGCGCTTGCTGGGTGAGGGCAAGGTAGCCGCCCAGCGAATGCGCCACGGCCACCGGCGGCGCGTGGACGCCGATGGTGTCCGGCAGAGCCGCCACGGCGCAGGCCAGCGTGGCGGCGATGTCGGCGAAGTCGAAGTCGCGGGCCGGTTGCGAGCTTTCGCCGGTGCCCAACGGATCGATCGTCACGACCGCGTAGCCGTCGCCGGTGGCGAATTCGGCGAAGCTGTACCCGTCGTGGCCGGGAATCTCGAGGTCCCAGTACTCGCGGCTGTAGGTGCCGCCCGGCAGGCAGACGAGGACGGCGGCCGCGGCGTTGCCCGCGCGCGCCGGGTAATAGGTCGCCGCCAGCGATGCCCGCTCGCCGATCGCGCCGCTGACGTCGAGGCTCAACACGTGAGCGGGAAACGCCATCGCACGCAACTCCTTTCCGAACGGACGCCGCGCCAGGGTGATCAGTGTGTCAGGTTCGCCGTACCCGCGGCTAGCGTTGTCGGGCATGTTGACCTACCTGTACCTGCTCGGCGCGATCTTCGCGGAAGTGGTGGCGACCAGCCTGCTCAAGAGCACCGAAGGTTTCTCTCGACTCTGGCCGACCGTGGTTTGCCTGATCGGTTACGCCATCTCGTTCGCGTTGCTGGCGGTCTCGATTTCGCGCGGCATGCAGACCGACGTCGCCTACGCGTTGTGGTCGGCCATCGGCACGGCCCTCATCGTGTTGATCGCCGTGCTGTTCCTGGGCTCGTCGATATCGTTGACCAAGGTCGTCGGCGTCGGCCTGATCATCGCGGGTGTCGTCACGCTCAATTTGAGTGGCGCCCACTGAGGGCAGCAGCCAGGATCGACGCAACGACTCGTGGCAGGAGAAAAGTGACCTTTCGATTCCGTGGCCTCGCCCTCGTTGCGTTGACCATGGCGCTGGCATTGCTGCTCGCTCCGCGCGCCTCGGCCGACGCCTACACCGACGAGCTGGTGGCCCACTTCAACGCCGAGACGCATGTGGTGACCGACCCCGGGGCCAGGCCGCCGCTGCGCAATGTCGGCGAACTGAATCGGCAGATCCTCGCCGGTCCGTGGACGTGGAGCCCCCAGCCACCGGTCTGGGTGGCAGCGGTGGCGCCCGGCAACAGCGGTGTGACCACGGCGGATGCCATCCACGGCGCGATGTCGGCGCGGGAGCCGAAGTTCAGCGGCGTCATCGTCGTCATCGACTCGCACGGCTACCACGTCCGTGCCTACAAGGTGCCCAAAGTCATTGCGGACCGCGTCGATGAATTGATGAATCAGTCGGCCACCGAGCACGGACCCGACCCGTACGCGACCACCAGTGCGTTCGTCAGCAGGCTGGCCGCCCTCGACGTCCCCGCCAACGCGCCGGTGGCCACCTCTGCGGTCGCCCACGAGAAGCACGACGACTGGGCCTGGCTGAAGGTGACGCTGGTCATTTCCGGCATCGCCCTGGCGATGGGCGCGCTGCTCTGGATCGTCGTGCGCCGAAATCGCAAGCACCGCAAGCCAATCGACAAGTGAGGTCTTCCCGATGAGTACGAACAAGATCAATCGCGGCATCCTGCTCGCCATGGTGCTGATCGGAACGATCGCCTACGGCTTGCTGTACAGCCACGCGTCGACGGTGTTCAAGCTGCTCGTTCCGCTCGCCCTGCTGTTCCTGCTGGGGATGGTCATCCGCGATGTGCTCAAGGACCGGGACTCCGGAAAGCCCTGACGTCGCGCCGCGACGATTGGGGTAGCGTTCTCCGGAAAGTTTTCGCCTCGTGCGTCGGCGGAGAGCAGGGACTGAGAATGAGTGCGAGTCTGTATGGCCTTCTGACCGCGATCAGCCTCGCGCTGGCAGTGCTATTGGCGGCCGTCGCCGGCTTCTACGTCAATCGCCTGGAGCGCCGGCCGACCCTGCCGATCAGCGAGGAAATCGGCAGCGCTAAAGCGGTTTTGCACAAGGTGCGCAAACGCGAACCGATGTCGCAGGACGAGGTGGACTACGCCAGGCAGGTCGTCGCCGATCGTCGGTCGGTGATGGCCCTGTGCATCCCCGGCGCCCTGTTCATGTTGAGCTGTTTTTTCGTCTTCGGCAGCCTGTACCACCTGCATGGAGCGACGCCTTCCGAGCGCACGTTCCTCGGCGTGATCCCCATGCTGACCTCGACGAACCTGGCCATTCAGCTGCGCCGCAGCGCGAGTCTGAAGCGCCGGCTGCAGAAACTGCCTTGACTCTGTCCGTTGAGTACATGACCGTCTACTATCCGTATGGGCTCCGAGGCCGGGGCCGCGGCAGAACACGATGTGCAAAACGGATTCTTCAGAGGTGATCGAGTGGGCCCTCGTTCAGTCGGGCGGACTGTCCTGGCGCGAATCTGGATGCCGTTGGTCGCCGTCGTCGCGGTCGGTGTGGGCCTGCTGTGCATGTACAAGGTGCACCAGTTCTCCGAGCCGGAGCCGGTCGTCACCGTCAACGGTCCGCAGGCCCCCGAGCAGTTCAACCCCAAACGGATCACCTATGAGGTGTTCGGCTCCCCCGGGCAGGGCGGCAAGCTCGTCTACATCGACATCGAGGGCCACCCGCATCAGGTTGATTTCACGACCCTGCCGTGGACCCACACGGAGACCACCACACTCACGGTGGCGTCCGGCAGCATTTCGGTGCACGTTCATGGCGGCCAGGTCGGCTGCCGGATGCTGGTCAATGGCGTAGTCCGCGACGAACAGTCGGATGACCATCAGGACGCCGACGTCCAGTGCAGGGTGAAATCGGCATGAGCGAGCATCGCTCCGATGAGCCCGGGGTCAAGCGCCCGTTCATCCCCAGGATGGTCCGCGCTTTCGCGATACCGATCATCTTCTTCTGGGGCCTGCTCGCGGTCACGACGAATACCTTTATGCCCCAAGTGGAACGGGTCGCAGAGGAACTCGCCGGGCCCATGGTCCCGCACTACGCCCCCTCCCAGCGGGCGCTGTTGCACATCGGCGAAAAGTTTCAGGAATCGAACTCGACCAACCTGACCATGGTGGTCTTCGAGGCGAACCGGCAACTGGGAGACCAGGATCACCGGTACTACGACGACCTGATGCGCCGCCTCCAAAACGACACCAAACACGTGCAATACGTGATGGATTTGTGGGGCAAGCCTTTCACGGCGGCGGGGGCGCAAAGCGTCGACGGCAAGTGCACCTACGTGCTGCTGCGTCTCGCCGGCGATATCGGCCAGATTCAGGCGAACCAGTCGGTGGACGCCGTCCGCGACATCATCAGGAAGGACACCCCGCCACCCGGGCTCAAGGTCTATGTCAGCGGCGCGGCCCCGCTGGCCTCCGACACCCTCGCCATCGCCAACGCCAGCCTGAACAACGTCACCATCGTCACGATCATCCTCATCGTCGTGATGCTGCTGCTCGTGTACCGCACGCCCTCAACCCTGTTGGTGCCCTTGCTCGGCGTCCTCATCGAGATGCTCGTCGCCAAGGGCGTCGTCTCGACCCTGGGGCATTACGGGTACATCGAACTGTCGTCGTTCGCGGTGAACATCGTCATCGCGCTGACCCTGGGCGCGGGGACGGATTACGGCATATTCCTGATGGGCCGATACCACGAGGCGCGGCAGGCCGGCGAAAGCCGGGAGGACAGTTTCTACATCGCCTACAAGGGCGTCGCACCCATCATCATCGGGTCCGGCCTGACGATCGCCGGCGCGTGCTACTGCTTGACGTTTGCGCGCCTGAACTACTTCCACACCATGGGGCCGGCCGTCGCGATCACGATGCTGTTCACCATCGCCGCGGCGATGACGCTGGGCCCGGCGGTGTTGACCGTCGGCAGCCTGTTCGGGATGTTCGACCCGAGAACCAGCACCAAGGGACTGTTGTACCGGCGCATCGGGGCGAGCGTGGTGCGCTGGCCGGTGCCCATCCTGGCGGCCAGCTCCGCGGTCGTCATGATCGGGGCGATCTTCGTCCCCACCTACCGGCAGAACTACGACGACCGGCAGTACCAGCCGGCCGGCGCGCCCGCCAACCTGGGTTTCCAGGCGGCGGATCGGCACTTTCCCAAGAGCAAGCTGTTCTCCGAGATGCTGATGGTCGAAACCGACCACGACATGCGCAATTCGGCCGACTTCATCTCGCTGGACCGGGTCGCCAAGGCCCTGATCCGGTTGCACGGCGTGGCGATGGTGCAGGGCATGACCAGGCCCCTGGGCCGGGCGCTCGAGCACGCCAGCATCCCGTACCTGTTCACCACGCAGGGCAGCGGCAACGGCCAACAACTCCCGTTCAACAGGGAGCAGAACTCCAACACCGACGCGCAGGCCGAGATCCAGGCGCACTCCGTCGCGGTGTTGCGAAAGGAGATCGGCTTTTTCCAAAAGGTGTCCGACGAATTGCACCAGACGGTGCTCACCGTGGAGGACCTGCAACGGGTCAGCGAAGAGATGAACGAGGAAGTCTCGAATCTCGACGACTTCTTCCGCCCGATCAAGAGCTACTTCTATTGGGAGAAGCACTGTTTCGACATCCCCATCTGCTGGGCGTTCCGATCCTTGTGGGACACCATCGACCACATCGACCACCTGGCCGAGGACATCAACCACGCCAGGATCTCGCTCACGGAGGTGGACAAGGCGTTCCCGCAGATCATCGCCCAACTGAAAGCCACCGCCGACGACACCGAGGCGCTGCAGTTGAAGTTGGTCAACAGTTACGGGTCGGCGGATCTACAGTCCATCCAGACCGACCAGACGTTCGACGACCTGATCAACGTGGGCAACGACTTCGACAGGTCCCGCAGCGACGACTACTTCTACATCCCGCACGAGGGTTTCGACAACGAGGACGTCAAGACGGGCATGAAGTTGATGATGTCGCCCGACGGCAAGGCGGCCCGCTTCATCGTCACCCACGAGGGCGACGCGATGGGACCCGAAGGGGTGGAGCACGTCGAACAGTTCCCCGACGCGATCAAGACGATCCTCAAGGAGACCTCTCTCGCCGGCGCCCGGGTCTACATCGGCGGTTCGGGGTCCAACGACAAGGACATCAAGCAATACGCGATGTCGGACCTGCTGATCGCGGCGATCGCGGCGTTTGTGCTGATTTTCTTGATCATGATGTTCATCACGCGAAGTCTGGTGGCGGCGTTGGTGATTCCCGGAACGGTGGCCTTCTCCTACGCCGGCGCGTTCGGCCTGTCCATACTTTTCTGGCAGCACCTCGTGGGCCTGCATTTGCACTGGCTGGTCCTGCCGCTGACGTTCATCATCCTGGTGGCCGTCGGGTCGGACTACAACCTGCTGCTGATCAACAGGGTCAAAGAGGAGTTGCACGGCGGCATCCACACCGGTCTCATCCGCGCGCTCGGCAGCACCGGGGGCGTGGTCACATCCGCGGGCCTGGTGTTCGCGTTCACCATGCTGGCCATGCTCACCAGCGATCTGCGGACCATCGGTCAGGTGGGTTCCACCGTGTGCATCGGCCTGCTGCTCGACACCCTGATCGTGCGTTCGTTCGTCGTGCCGTGCATCCTGCGCATCCTCGGGCCGTGGTTCTGGTGGCCGACGCTGGTGCGTTCCCGCCCGCTGCCCCAGCGCTGATCCCGCAATCCCACCGCCACCCCGACACGGAAGGCCCAAATCGCATGAGCGCCAACGACACTCCCCTGGCCGGTCGAGTCGCCTTCGTCACCGGCGCCGCGCGTGGGCAGGGCCGCTCCCATTGCGTCCGGTTGGCGCGGGCCGGCGCCGACATCGTCGCCATCGACGCGTGCGCCCCGGTCGCGGCGCACAATGGCTATCCGGCCTCGACACCCGAGGACCTTGCCGAGACGACGCGCCTGGTGGAAAGCGAAGGCCGCAAGATGCTGGCCGACCAAGTCGATGTCCGGGACGCCGCGGGGCAACAGCGGGTGGTCGACGAGGCGATCACCCAATTCGGCCGCCTCGACATCGTCGTCGCCAACGCCGGCGTGCTGAACTGGGGCCGACTCTGGGAGATCTCGGCGCAGCAATGGCAGGACGTCCTCGACGTCAACCTGACCGGTGTGTGGAACACCATCAAAGCCACTGTGCCCGCGATGATTCAGGCCGGCAATGGGGGCTCGATCATCACCATCAGCTCGGCCGCGGGCGTGAAGGCCGTACCGGGGTGTGGTCACTACTGCGCCAGCAAGTTCGGTGTGGTCGGCATGACCAACTCCCTGGCGGTCGAGCTCGGCGAGCACGGCATCCGGGTGAACTCGGTGCACCCGTATGGCACCGACACCCCGATGGGCAACGACCCCTCGATGTGGCAGCTCTTCGCCGACCACCAGACCTACATTCACAGCTTCTCCCCCGGCGCGCTGCCCACCGATTCACTCGCCGACCCGGACCTGGTCTCCGACATCGTGCTGTGGCTCGCCAGCGACGCGTCCTCGCTCGTCACCGCCGCGCAGATCCCCGCCGACAAGGGTTACCTGAAAATCTGATCTCAGTGGTGCGCCTCGTCTTGGACGCCGAAAGTGTTGACGGCCAAGGCCAGCAGCAGGTAGCCACCGATGGTGAAGATCAGATCCATGCATTGCTGCTCGGTGAACAAGCGGCACAGGTCATCCCAGGTCGTCTCGGCGACCGTGCTGTCGGCCGTGAGATCGTCGACGGCGGCGATCACGGCCCGGTCGGTCTCATCGGCGCAGCGGCCGGTCCCAATGTCGTCGATCTCGGATTCGGACAGCCCCGCTCGCGCGGCGATGGGGAGGTGGTGCGACCACAGATAGCCGCACTTGCTCCGGTGCACCACGCGAAGCAGCGCGACTTCTCGCACCCGCGGCGACAGCGTCGATCGGGTCAGCAGGTACGCGTTGAACGGCAGGTAGGCCGCGGTCAGGTCGGGATGGCGGACCAGGGTGGACAAAACATTGCCCGCGCCAACGGGATTCGCCCGCTCGGTGGGGATCAGGGATGCCAGCGATTCCCGGGCGCGCTCGTCCCATTCCCCGGCGGGCAGCGGCGTCAGGCGCAGCGGGTGACGACCGTCCGTGGTCATTCGATCGGCTCGTCGCCGAGCACGGTGGTGCGCAGCATTTCGCGTTGGGAGTCCGGGTCGTACGGGGCCGCACGGTGCAGCACCCCGCGGTTGTCCCAGATGACGGTGTCCCCGACCGACCAGCTGTGGCTGTAGACCTTCTCGGGCGTCGTCGCGCGCGCCAGGAGCTCGTCCAAAAGGGCGCGGCCCTCGTCGAGCTCCATGCCGACGACGTAGTCCGCGGAGGCGCCCAGCACGAGTGATTTGCGGCCGCTGCGGTGCGTCCACACCAGGGGATGCTCATGCGTGCGCCGAGATCGCCAGCGCTGCACCTGTTCCGGGGAGGGATCGGGATACACGCGGCGCTGGGACGCTTCCAGCGAGTGCACCACGCGCAACGTGCCGAACCGCTGCTTCTCCTCATCGGTCAGGTCGTCGTAGGCGGCGTAGCTGTTGGCGAACTCGGTTTCCCCGCCCCATTCGGCCACCCGCACCGCCGAGAGCACCGTGGCCTTCTGGGGGCATTCGTCGCCCAGCGGCGTGCAGCCATCGATGTGCCAGTCGAAGGTGGCCTTCAGGTAGGCGGCCGAGGCGTTCTTGGACTTGTCCAGCGTGATCGGGTAGATCCCGGCCACCGGGTGATGGCCGTCCGAGGAGTGATCGACCTCGCCGAGGAGGCGGCAGAAGCCGACCTGGGCCACAGGATCGAGGTGCAGGCCGCGGAAGACCAGAACGCCGTTGTCTTCCAACGCATCCAACACCGCCGCGCCGACCGAGTCGTCGGCCAGCTCGGTGGGCCCCAGGCCCGCGACCTCGGCGCCGACGGACTCGGTGAGTTTGGTGATGGTGAGCAGACCCATGGTCGCTCCTTTCCGGAGAGGGATGAATCAGGGCACCGGCCAGCCGGTCCGGGTCATGACCGCGTCGGCGGCGTCGACCGGGGCCGGTTGATGCATGATCTCCACCGCCATGGCGACCATGACCAGCGAATAGATCATGTGCAACAGGTTGAGCGCATCGTCGGGCAGGTTGTCGAGCGGAAACTTGTCGCAGTAGTCGATGGCCTCTTCGAGGCGCGGAAAAAACGCGTTGTAGAAGTCGAGTAGCTGCGGCATCGACGCGCCGACCCGGGCGTTCCAGCGCTCGGTTTCGGTTGCCAGGCACCAGGTTTGGGCGTAGTCCTCCAGCTCGGCGAATGCGCTGGGCAACATGGGATGCATGGTCACACCCCCACCGGATCCTGTTCGCGGCGATAGGCTTCGACCCAATCGACGACGACCTTGTGCAGGTGGCGTACCAAGATCTCTTGGTCGTTGAGGGGAAAGTCGTCGACGATGCCGTATTCCAGCGCCGCCTGGGTCCCGCCGAGCATTCCGGCGTCTTGTAGCGCAAACTCTTTGAGCACCACCGCGGCGACCTCGTGCTCGATGCGCTCGCGCACGGTGCTCGCCGGGTGGAAGTAGGTGTACGCCTCGAACCGGTGCGTGTTGTGCGAGGTGGGCCAGTACCGGTACAGCAGATACCATCCGCCGTAGATCAAAATCTCGATGTTCGGGAAGATCTGGAAATTGCTGATCCCCCAGGGCTCGATCCCACCAGGGTTGAGCCCGGCCGGCAGCTCGCCGATGTCCGGGGTCTGCCACGGCCCCACCAGCCCGCTGCGGGTGGCGCGCTCGATCGGGTACATGTATTCCGGCGGCAACAGCCAGCGGCGCCGCCCGGCGGTGGAGACCAGCCGGTGCGGGCCGTCGAGTTGGAAGTGCCCGCAGGTGAATCCGGCGTTGGGGTCGCGCACCTCCGCCGGCACCTGCTGCGAGTGCAGCGACGGCACGTGGTAGTACTCCTGGAAGGCGTCGGCGAAGATCTTCCAGTTGCTGTTGTTGTGGGCCACCCAGTCGTAGCGTTCGGTCAGCTTCCCGAACGGATAGTCGTCCAGCCCGGTGATCATCGGGCCGAGGAACTCGCGCAGGCTCTGGCGCGGCTCGGTGTCGAAGTTGATGAAGACGAAGCCGTTCCACACGTCGCAGTGCACCGGACGCAGCCCATACTTCGCGGGATCGAGGTCGAAGAACTCCGATTCCTGCTGCACGAACTTCAGCGCGCCCTGCAGGTCGTAGCGCCAGCCGTGGTACTTGCAGGTGAACTGCCGGCAGGTGCCGCGGGTCTCCTCGCCGGGATAGTCGTTCCACACCAACTTGTTTCCGCGATGCCGGCACACGTTGTAGAAGGCGCGGATTCGCTCGTCTTTGCCCTTGACCACGATCACCGACGCCCCGACGACTTCGATCTCTTTGGTCAGGTAGCTGCCGACGCGGGGCAATTCCTCCACCCGGGCGACGTTGAGCCACGCGCGCTTGAAGATCGCCTCCCGCTCGAGTTCGTAGAACTCGCGGGACGTGGAATCCCTGAAAGAGACGGGGCCCGTGCCCAATTCGGGGTAGTGCTCGGTCCAGGAGCCTTCCGGCGGCCGGCCTGATCTCGTCATCGCATCCTCACTATCACATCACCGATCCGCCGTTGACGCCCAAGACCTGACCGGTGATGTACCTCGCTTCTTCCGAACACAAAAAGCCCACCGCGGCCGCGATGTCGGCCCCGGTGCCCAGGTAGCCCACCGGGATATTGCTGGCGATCTGCTCGTTGGAGGGCAGGTACCCGGCGGCCTGGCCCTGGTGCTGCATCGGGGTCTCGATGCCCGAGGGCGGGATGTTGTTGACGGTGATCCCGTTCGCCGCGTATTCGCGGGCCAGCGACTTGGTCAACGTGATCACCGCGCCTTTGGACGCCGCGTAGTGGGCGGCGAACGGGGATCCGCGCTGGGCGCTCGACGACGAGATCATCACGATTCTCCCCCAGTTCGCCTCCACCATGTCCGGGAGCGCGACCTGGCAGCAATGAAACGTGCCGGTCAGGTTGACATCGATGATCCGCGACCAGGATGCGGCGGTGATGTCCAAGAAGGGCGAAAACCCGAACATCCCGGCGCTGGTCACCAGGACCGTCACCGGTCCCAGTTCGCTGCGCACCTTCGCGAACGCCTGCTCGACGGCGGACCGATCGGTGACGTCGGCGCCCACTGCGAGCGCGGTCGCGCCTTCGGCGCGCAGGCCGTCGGTGACGCGTTGCGCCGCATGCTCGTTGACATCGAGGACGGCCACCTTGAGGCCGCGCCGGCCCAATTCGTGACACGTCGCCTCGCCCATGCCTGAGGCGCCGCCGGTCACCACCGCCACCCTGGTCATCGCATCCGCCGCCCTATCGCTCATTCGTAGACCACCCGCACCGTGGGACTGGTCGGCACGGCCTGACACGTCAGCACCCAGCCGTCGTCGACCTCATCCTGGTCGAGCGCATCGTTGTTGATCATCCGGGCGCTACCCTGCGTCAGGCGCCCCATACACGTTCCACACGAACCGATTTCGCACGAGGACGGCGCCCGCAGCCCCGCCATACGGGCTGTCTGCAACAGCGTGTTGCCCGCGTAGTACGGCGCGGTGGTCGTCGATCCGTCCAGCACGATGGTGACCTCGTCGGTGACCGCGTCGGTCTCCGGCGGCGCCGCCGCGGCCACGTCGGTCACGTCGAAATGCTCGATGTGCAGGCGGCCGGTGGGCACGCCCGCCGCGCCCAGGGCGGTTCGCACCGTGTCCATGAACTCGTTCGGCCCGCAGACGTAGAAGTCGGCGCCGTCGGTGTTCTCGACGAACGCGGCGATGTCCGCCTGGGTGGCGAAGCCGCGTTGGTCGTCGAGATGGTGGTGCAGGACGAAACGGTCCGCGTGGCGCTTTTCCAGCGTTTTGAGGGCCTCGTCGAAGATCACCGCGTCCCGGTTTCGGTTGGCGTAGAACAACCGCGCGCCGCGCGTGCCGGACACCAGCGCGGTGCGCAACAGCGAAAACACCGGCGTGATGCCGCTTCCGCCGGCGAACGCGACCAGGTCCCGGCCGGTGTCGTTCAAGACGAAGCGTCCCTGCGGTGGAAGGGCGTAGAGCAGGTCGCCGGGTGCGGCGGTGTCGTTGAGCCAGTTGGACACCGCGCCGCCGCGGTCGCGTTTGACCGTGATGCGCAGGTCTTCACCGACCGCGGGGGATGACGACATCGAGTAGCAGCGCCGGTACTCGCGCCCGTCGACGCGGACCAGCAGCGTCAGGAATTGCCCGGCTTGGTAGCCGAACCGTGCCGCGCTGCCCCGGGGAACATCGAGAACGATCGACACGGCGTCGCGGGTTTCGGGTATCACGTGCTTGACCCGAAGCGGCACAAAGCCTTCCGGGGCATCGGCCATGTCGACAGCGCCCGCTGCGCCGCCGGTCACGGTCGCCGGACCGGCGTTGGCTGTGCTGTGGTGATCGCCCATCTCCGTCAGAGTATCAACTACTTGCGATTAGTCTCAAGTACTAGATATTGGTCACGTCATCCGTCGACGTGATCGTCGAACAGCTCATGGCCGGTGCCCTTTTCGACCACGCGGCCCAGCAATTCGCGCAGGGTCCGCTGCTCTTCCTCGGTCAGCACGCCGAACACCTCCTGGTGTGCGGCGATCGCGTCACTGACCACCGTTTCGGCGACTTTGCGGCCCTCGCCGGTCAGGTAGGCCCGCAGGATGCGCGCGTGCTGGGGGTCCTGCTTCCTTTCCACCAGGGCACGGCGTTCCAACGCGGTGAGCGCGAGCTGGACGCCTTGCGGGCTGATCAGCAGCCGCCGCGCCAATTCGGCGCCGGACAACCCGGGTTCGTTGGCCAATTGGCGCAGCACACCGATCTGGGCGGTGCTCACGCCGTGTTCGCGCATCGCCTCGTTGATGGTGGTCAGGGAGTAATAGAAGGCCTGCTTGAGCAGCCACAGGATGTTGTCGGTGAGTTCCATACCTGCCTCCGTCAGGCCGCGGGGCTTTTGTAGATCTGTCCGTTCTTCATGACAAAACGGACTTCGAGCGTCTTGGCGATGTCGTCGAACGGGTCTCCCGGCACAGCGATGATGTCCGCGAGATAGCCGGGCGCCAGCCTGCCCAACTCGTCGTCAGCGTCGATCAGCTCGGCGGCCACCACCGTGGCCGCCCGGATTGCCTGCGCGGGAGTCATGCCCCGCTGCACCAGCGCACCCAGTTCTTTGGCGTTTTGGCCGTGCGGGATGGCCGGCGCGTCGGTGCCGCACGCAATCCGGACGCCCGCATCGATCGCCTTGGGCAGCATGGCCTTTGCGCGCGGAAACACCTCCAGCGCCTTCTTGCGCAGCTCCGGCGCGATGCGGTCGATGGCCATGGCCTCCGTCAGGTAGGTGGTCGAGACCAGGAAGGTGCCGTGGTCGACCATCATCTGGATCGTTTCGTCACTGGCCAAAAAGCCGTGTTCGATGCAGTCGATGCCCGCGCGGATGCAGGCCTGGACCGCGGTGTCCCCGACGGCGTGCGCGGCCACGCGGACTCCAGCCCGGTGGGCTTCGTCGGCGATCGCGGCGAACTCGGCGTCGGAGTACTGCTGCGCGCCGGGCGCGGTGCTGTGCGACATCACCCCGCCCGAGGCCGACACCTTGATCAGCTTGGCGCCGTGCCGGATTTGGTAACGCACGCAGGCGATCACGTCGGGTACGCCGTTGGCGATGCCCTCGGCCACCGATAGCGGCATGACCCCGGGCGCCAACCGCTGAAAGACCGTCGGGTCCAGGTGCCCGCCGTACGGGGTGACGGCATGGCCGGCGGGATAGATGCGAGGCCCGACGTGCCACCCCTGGTCGATTGCGCGCTGCAGCGCCACGTCGAGCAGATACCCGCCGGTCTTGACCATCAGCCCGAGATTGCGCACCGTGGTGAACCCGGCCTCCAGGGTGGTGCGCGCGTTGACCGCCCCGCGCAACGTGCGATAGGCGGGGTCGTCCTGCACGCCATGCATGGGCGACGGCAGGCCCTCCGGCCCGCCGGGTCCGCCGATGAGCAGGTTGAGCTCCATGTCCATCAGGCCCGGCAGCAGCGTCACGTCGCCGAGATCGACGATGGTGGCCGAGTCCGGCAGCGGCCCTTCGGGATTGATCGCGGAGATGCGTTCGCCGTCGACCACGATCACCGCCGGAGCGTGGATCCGGCCCGTGACGACGTCGGCCCACCGCGCCGCCCGCAGGACGATCGCCTCGGTCATGGAACCGGCTCGGACACGCAGTCCAGGGTCGAAGCACCCGAGTCGGGGACGCGGGGTTGCTTCCAGCACTCCACCGGGAACGACACCATGATCATGGAGTAGAGCAGGTGCATCAGATTCAGAACGTCGTCCGGCAGGTCGTCGAGAGAAAACTTGTCGCAGAACGACAATGCCTCCTCGGCCCGCGGGGTGATCGCGTCGTAGAAGGCCTTCATTTCGACCATGGAACTGGCCAGCCTCTTGGCGTAACGTTCGGGTTCGCTCGCCAGGCACCAGTCGGCGAACGGTTCGAGGTCGGCGAACTCGGCGGGCAGCATCGGCATCTCGTTCACACCCCCGCGCTCGTCGTCCGGCGATAGTCATCGATCCAGGCGGCGGTCTCCTTGTGGAGGTGACGGATCAGGACCTCCTGGTCGCACAGCAAGAACTCGTCGATCACCTGGGATTCGAGCATCGTCTGGGTCGCCTCCAGCGTGTTGGCGTCCTGCAGCCCGTATTCCTTGAACGACACCGCCGCCAGTTCCTGAGCGACGCGCTCACGCGGGGTGCGCGGCGCCGGGAAGTACAGCGTGCCCTCGAAGAGGTGACTGTTATAGGACGTCGGCCAGTAGTGGTAGGTCAGATACCAGCCCTGGCCCCAGAACAGGATGACGAAGTTGGGGAACAGCTGGAACGAATCCAGCCCCCACGGATCACATTTCGCCGGGTTGAGCCCCTCGGGCATCGGGCCCAGATCGGGCTTGTCCCATGGCCCGAACAGCCCGCTCTGGCAGACGTCCTCCATCGGCTTGCGCATCTCGTCGGCCATTTCCCAGGCGCGCACCCCCGAGGTGCTGACCAGCCGGTGCGGCCCGTCCAGCCGGTAGTGCGGGGCCTCAAAACCCGCCTCGGCGGCCGCCTTCGAGTACGCGGTCGGTGACTGGTTCGCGTGCAACACGGGCGCGTGATAGAACTCCTGGAACGCGTCCATGTAGAGCTTCCAGTTCGCCTTGACCTCGGAGCGATAGCACCAGCGCGAGACCATCTTGTCGAAGGGATAACCTTCCAGCCCGGTGATCATGGGTCCGAGGAACTCTCGCAGCGACTGCTCGGGCTTCTTGGCGAAGTTGACGAAGATGAACCCTTCCCACACGTCGCAGTGCACCGGCACCAGCCCGTAGCGGCCCTTGTCGAGGTCGAAGAACTCCTCCTCCTGCTGCACGAAGGTGAGGTTGCCGTCCAGGTCGTAGCGCCAGCCGTGGTACTTGCAGGTGAACTGCCGGCACACCCCGGCTGTTTCTTCCTGCGGCATGTCGTTCCACACCAGCTTGTTGCCGCGATGCCGGCACACGTTGTGATAAGCCTTGATGTCGCCAGACGTGGTGCGCACCAAGATGATTGAGGTGTTGACAACCTTCAGCTCGCGGGTGAGGTAACTGCCTTTGCGCGGAAGCTGTTCAACACGACCGACATTGAGCCAGGCACGCTTGAAGATGGCGTCACGTTCCAACTCATAGATCTCGGGGCTGATCGAGTCCCGGTAGGACACCGGCTCGGTGCCCAATTCCGGGTAATGCTGGGTCCAGCTCCCCTCCGGCGGTTTAGGAAATCGAGCCATGATCGCTCCTTAGCAGTCCAATCTCAGCGAAACTGCAGCAATGCCTGCGCGAAAACAACCACCCGCGCACCGGTTTCACCGATCCCTGAGGGCTCCGTCACGGCCGACGGTATATCCTCGTGTCACCAATAGCAAGTAGTTGATACTGGCCCCGGGAGGCGCGGATGGACCATCACCCCGCAGTGCAGATCGCCGGAAGCGATGGGGCGCGGCCGCAGGCCGGCGTCTTGCACGTCATCTCTCCGCACACCGAGGAACCGATCGCCGAGGTCAATGCGGCGGGATCCGACGACGTCGACGCGGCGGTGGCGGCGGCGCGCGCGGCCTTCGGGCCCTGGGGCCGCAGCGAGCCGGCGGAACGGGTCGCCGCGATCCGGCGCCTGGCCGACATCTACGACGGACGCCGCGCGGAGATGGCCACCACGATCACGGCCGAGATCGGCGCCCCGATCAGCTTCGCCCAGCGGGCCCAGGTCGGCCTGCCGGCATTCATGATGCGCGCGTTCTGCGACCTGGCCGAACGGCACCCGTGGCAGGAGACCAGGCCCGGGTTCTTCGGAAGCGACGTGCACGTCCGCAAGGAACCCGTCGGCGTCGTCGCGGCGATCGTGCCCTGGAACATGCCCCAGTTCCTCATCGTCACCAAACTGGTGCCCGCGCTGTTGGCCGGCTGCGCCGTCGTGCTCAAACCCGCCCCCGAAAGCCCGTTGGACGCGCTGCTTTTAGGCGAGATGATCGCCGAAGCCGGCCTGCCGCCGGGCGTGGTCAGCATCCTGCCGGGCGACGGTGCGCTGGGCGCCTACCTCGTCGCCCACCCGGGCGTCGACAAGGTGTCGTTCACCGGCTCCACCGCGGCGGGGCGGGCGGTGGCCGCATCGTGTGCGGTCAACCTCACCAAAGTCAGCCTGGAACTCGGCGGCAAGTCCGCCGCCCTGGTTCTCGACGACGCATCGCCGGACAAGGTGGCCGCCGGGGTGCGATCCGCGAGCCTGTCCAACAGCGGCCAGATCTGCAATGCGCTCACCCGGGTCCTGGTGCCGCAGGGGCGCCACGACGAGTACGTCGACGCGCTCGCCGCCGAGATGGCCGGCCTTCGCGTCGGCGATCCCAACGATCCCGACACCCAGCTCGGTCCGTTAGTGTCCCGGCGCCAGCAGCGACGCGTTCGCGACTACATCGAGATCGGCCAGAACGAGGGGGCGCGCGTCGTCATCGGCGGCACCGACATGCCCGACGGACTCGACCGCGGCTGGTATGTCCGGCCCACCCTGTTCGCGGCGGCCGACAATTCGATGCGCATCGCCCGGGAGGAGATCTTTGGGCCCGTCATCACCGTCATCCCCTACCGCGATGACGAGGAGGCGCTGGCGATCGCCAACGATTCCGATTACGGCCTGGCCGGCTCGGTGTGGAGCAACGACAGCGACCGTGCGCTGGCGATGGCCACCCGCATCCACACCGGGACCGTCGGCGTCAACCAGGGCTACACGATGGATCCGTTCGCGCCCTTCGGGGGCGTCAAGGCCAGCGGCTACGGCCGCGAACTCGGGCCCGAAGGCCTCGACGGTTACCTGGAAACGAAGTCGATCGCCATCGCCGCGGAATCCTAGATCCGTTGGCGCCCTTGGCGTTTGGCACGAATCTACGGCATCGTCATGCCGCTTTGGCGTATCTGCGAACCACGTCGTCCTCGCCGAACGTGCTGGTGCGCTGTTGGCCGTTGTCGTCGCGGCTGAAGAATGTCCATTGCCGCGGACCGCTCTGCGGACCACTGATCATCTTGACGGTCAGGCGCAGTTCCGTGGGGCGGCGCGTGCCGATGACGTCGCCGACCCGGATCTGCGACGGGTGAATCTCGGGTGCGTCGCACCAATTCTGTGTGGACATGACGTCCATCCTCCCTTGTTCCCAACAGCCTATCCGTAGTTCGGCGTTTCTCGCGGACGGATCAGCTTGCCGCGCCGTCAGCCTGACCCGGACAAGCGGCGCGCCCTCCGGGGAGACGCGCCTGAGGTCAGTAGCATGTCCTCGGCACCTCATACGTCCCGAGATGACCAAAACAGGCCTGTAGCTGGCCTGACACAGGGGAGGTGGCGGTGAGCAGATTCGTTGACGCGATGCTCTGCGCTGCGGAGTCGAGTACCCATGGCCTGGTGACCGGCGAACCTGGTTCGCCGGTTCGGTCTAGCTGGGCCGAAGTACATCAGAGCGCCCGACGGGTAGCCGGCGGACTGGCCGCCCTCCGGGTCGGCGCGGGCGATCGGGTCGGTGTGCTGGCCGGCGCTCCGGCGGAAGTCGCGCCGATCGCGCAGGGGGTCTGGCTGCGCGGCGCGTGTTTGACGATGCTGCATCAACCGACGCCACGCACCGATCTGCAGGCGTGGGTGCGCGACACCTTGGCGGTCATCACGATGATCGAGGCAACCGTCGTGATCGTGTCGGAGCCGTTCATGGCCGCGGTGGACGTGTTAGCCGAGCACGATGTCGCGGTGGTGACGATGGCCGAGCTATTGAGCGCCGCACCGACCACCGTCGTCGACAGCGATGAGAACGATCTGGCGCTTCTGCAGTTGACGTCTGGCTCGACGGATTGCCCTAAAGCAGTGATGATCACCCATGCGAACGTGTTCGCCAACGCCGAGGCGATGTTCGTCGGT
Source organism: Mycobacterium paraintracellulare (assembly GCF_000276825.1). NCBI lineage: Bacteria > Bacillati > Actinomycetota > Actinomycetes > Mycobacteriales > Mycobacteriaceae > Mycobacterium > Mycobacterium paraintracellulare. The sequence continues at coordinate 4,150,016 of NC_016948.1, forward strand.
GCCCAGTACGACTTGGACACCGACGTGATCGTGAGCTGGTTACCGCTATTCCACGACATGGGAATGACCGGATTCTTAACGGTGCCAATGCTATTCGGTGCCGAGTTGGTCAAGATCACGCCACTCGACTTCTTGTCCGATATCTTGTTGTGGCCCAAGTTGATCGACAAGTACCGAGCGACCATGACCGCGGCACCGAATTTCGCCTACGCGATGCTCGCCAAGCGGTTACGGCGGCACGCAAAGCCCGGTGATTTTGATCTGTCGTCGTTGCGGTGGGCATTATCAGGTTCCGAGCAGGTCGAACCGGCCGACGTGGAGGAACTGTGTTTGGCCGGCGTGCCGTTCGGACTGCGTCCAGAAGCGATCTTGCCCGCTTATGGAATGGCCGAAACGACTGTGGCGGTGTCATTTTCGGAGTGTGGCCGTGGACTCGTCGTTGATGAGGTGGACGGCGATATGCTGGCGGTGCTGCGCCGCGCAGTGCCCACCGCCGCCGGCCGCACTCGTCGACTCGCATCGCTGGGGCCGCTGCTGAAGGGTATACAGGCACGCGTCGTCGATGAGGACGGCGCCGTTCAGGCGCCCCGCGGTGTGGGAGTCATCGAGTTGCGGGGAGATCCGGTCACGTCCGGGTATCTCACGACGGCCGGTTTCATGGCCGCTCAAGACGACCAGGGGTGGTTGAACACCGGCGATCTGGGTTATCTCACCGAGCAGGGCCACGTGGTCGTGTGCGGTCGGGCCAAAGACGTCATCATCATGGCCGGACGCAACATCTACCCCGCTGATGTCGAACGTGCTGCCGGGCGCGTCGTCGGGGTGCGCGCAGGGTGTGTGGCCGCCGTGCGGCTCGATGCCGGCCGTTCGCGGGAATCGTTTGCCGTTGCGGTGGAGTCGAACGACGTCGACGATCCCGCGCAGGTGCGGCGCATCAAGCATGAGGTCGCTCATGAAGTCGTCACCGAAGTCGCGGCGCGGCCACGCAGTGTGGTGGTGCTGGCCCCGGGGGCGATTCCCAAGACGCCGTCCGGCAAGCTGCGTCGCGGTTACGCGCTGCCCCTGGTCACATGAGCGCGCTCCTATAGCGAGCAAATCTCGGTGGTGGGGTAGCGTCGTAGGTGAGCCGTTTCGTTGTCCGCGGTGTTCCACCGCAATGGGCGCAGTGAACACCCAAAGGCAATGCGATTCCTCCACTCGCCACGCGACCGCGGACGAGCGATGCCGAACTTAGGAACAATCTGTGTATCGCACGGCGAGCCGACGCACGGCCGTCCCCGTCCGGGTCTCGGTAGCCCGCCAGTTAGGCGGCGACATCGACGGAGCGTGGTGGCCACGCGCGGACCGCATCACCAACGAATTACCCGGCCTTGTCGCGGCGCTGACACCCCTGCTCGGCGACATCTGCTCTGTCAACGTCAACTGGCCGGCACTACAACGACCGCCCGATTTCAACTGGCACGGATGGGAACACAAGCGCCAGCACGTGATGACGTTCATCGGCGGCGAGGAGCGGGTGAACCTTTTGATCGTTCCTTATGCGACATACAGCGGGCTTGCACTGATGGTGCTGCGCCGCGCGGCCGGACTGCCCGTCGAGGCCAAGGATCGCGACAAACCCGCGTTCGTCACCGCCGGCTCGATCCTGCAGGCCGCCCGACAACAACGCGCCCTCGACCGTTAGGCGATTTCGCTCACGACGTAGACGGCGACATAACCGATCGGGATGCCGGTCCAGGTTGCGATGCATTCGCGCGCGGCCAGTTCCACAGCGGCCCGACTTGTCGTGCGGGTGGACCTGCCGATCTCGGGGACGGTGATCGCCCATCCGTCGGCGTCGCGGGTGACTTCGATGTCGAAGCACTGACCGACCATCGGACACTTCACGCGGGGGACGACCCGCTGTCGACGAACGCCGCGCGACGCTTGTCGGCGCAGCAACGTGGGCTGAACAGGCATGGCTGCTTTCCTGAGTCGCAATCGAACCGCGGGCTAGATTAATGCGACCCAGGACGAAAACCTAATTGGCGGATCGCGCCGCATAACGGCGTTGCCCGAAGCCGGCGTGGTTCGCAGCGGTCACGGGTGGCTCCAGCCGCGCAGTTGTGCCGCAATGTCGTCGAGACCGGCCATCGCACCGGTGGCCACCCGGATCACCAAATCGAAGCGATCGTCCTCGGGCGCACTGATCCACTGGGCGTTGATTGCCAGGAACGTCCGGCAGGCCGCCCACCCGAGTCGCTTGTTCCCGTCCACCAGCGCGTGATTCCGTGTCAGCGAATGCAGCAGTGCGGCGGCCTTGACGTGGGGATCCGGGTAGGCGTCCTGGCCGAAGATGGAGGCTCGAGGACGCGCCAGAGCGGATTCAAGCAAGCCGTAATCCCGGACAATGACGTCCACTCCGACGGCTTTTCGGGCAATTTCCAGAAGATCCTCGAGGTCCAGATAGTCCGTCATGCGTCCTTGAGGCGCTCCAGAACACCTGCCTCCTCGCGAAGCACGCGCTGCAGCGCATCGGCGACCTTGGCCTTGTGCGCCCGCCGGGCGATGTACTCGTCGATGGCCGACAGCGCGACGGCCTGCATCGATCGGCCTTCCGCACTGGCCTGCCTGCGCAGCGCTTCCGCCTGCTGTTCACTGGGCCGAAGAGTCATTCCCATAGCCGAATGATACCGGACTGATACCACGGCGCGCCTAGTGATGTGTGATGCAGGCCACATCTGCGCGTTATATGTTGCGGGCGTCACAACCAAGGAGATTTCATGGTGGGCGTGAATCGTACGAACAAGGCCATGGTCACGCCTCGTTCCGGCGCAGCGGTCAATTCGCACCGGCTGTTCATGGCGTTTCTGGCCGTCACGATATTCATCAGCGCGGTCGCCGGCGTCGTCGCCGCGGCGTCGACGGGACACGAGACCGCCGCGCTCGTCATCGCGCTCGTGGCCGGCGGGAGTTTCATGACCGCCGCATTCTGCTAAATCCGCGACGTCGATTGGCGCGATGCGCCCAGTTATTTCGGTGGAGCTAAGGGGACTCGAACCCCTGACCCCCACACTGCCAGTGTGGTGCGCTACCAGCTGCGCCATAGCCCCAAGTCGTGCTCATCGAAGCTACACCACCGGTAACCGTCCTTCAAAGTTGCTGCTCAGGAAGATTCAGCGTGTGCGGAGACGGCAAGGGGTCGGGCTCCGGAACGGGCACCGTCCGGGTCTCCGGCGCCACCACCCAGCCCACCGCGGCGATCAGCAAAACGATGCCGCTGATGATGAAACCCCAGCCGTAGCTCAGCCGCTCGGCGACCCAACCGAGCGTCATGGATCCGACGATCGCGCCCAGGTCGGACATCATCTGCACGGCCGCCACCGGACTGCCCGCGCGCGCCTCACTGCCCAGGATGTCGGCGACGGCGGCCTGCATCGGCGACATGTAGATGCCCGTCACCGCCCCCACCACCACCGCGGCGACCAGAAACCTCGGCAATGACGACGCCGCGCCCAAGAAGATGGTAGCCGCGCCGGACAACGCCAGGCCCACGATCATCAACGTGCGCCGTCCCATCCGGTCGGACAGGTAGCCACTGGGGATCATGGCCAGCGCGTTGCCCCCGGCGAATGCCGCGAGCGCAATGCCGATGACGCCGACGCCGCGGCCCATGACGTCGGTGATGAACAAGGGGACCAGGGCGACACGAAGGCCGAACGCCGACCAACCGGTCGCGAAATTGGCCCCGAGCGAGGACCAATAGGCGCGCACGCGCAACGCCTCTCGCATCGTCACCGTCGACCGCGTCGGCGGCCCCGGGGCCGCCAGGGCCGAATTCCGCAAGCCGAAAAACAGCACCACCGCCACACCGAGCAAAGCGACGCCGTACACGATGAACGGCGCGGTGAGCCCCCAACCGGCCGCCAGGGCGCCGACGGCCGGGCCGCCCACGGCCCCGACCATGAACGACGTGGTGAAAAGGCCCGCGACCCGTCCGCGGGCGTCGGGCGGGCTGATATGGATCATCAGTCCCAGCGCCGAAACATAAAACATTGTCGATCCGATTCCGCTGATGACGCGGAAAGCCATCAATTGCCAGTAAGCCTGGGAAAACGCACACGCGCCGGTGGAGACCGCGACGATCACCATCCCGCCGATGTAGATCCGCCGCTCCCCCAACCGCTGGACCAGCTGCCCGCTGACCGGCGCAAAACACAGGCGGGCCAACGAAAAGACGGTGACTAAGAAAGTCACCGCCTTGATGCTGACGCCGAAACTGCGGGCGAAAGACGGCAGCGCCGGTGAAATGACTCCGTAACCAAGCGCGACCATGATATTTGCCCAGCTAAGGATCCAAACTTCGCGCGGCAGACGGGTCGAACGCGACGCGCGTCCCCCCGGACGGGTAAGGCGGAGGGAAAGGGTCACCCAATGACTTTATTAACTACCTCGCGCGCAGTTTCTTGCACCTCGGCTAAATGCTCTTCTCCGTTGAAAGATTCCGCATAAATCTTGTACACGTCTTCGGTTCCCGACGGTCGCGCGGCAAACCACGCGTTGGCTGTCGTCACCTTCAATCCGCCCAATGCGGCCCCATTCCCGGGTGCCGCGGTCAGCTTGGCGGTGATGGGCTCCCCCGCCAGTTCCGTCGCGGTCACCTCGTCGGCGGACAGCTTGGCGAGCCGGGCCTTTTGGTCGCGGTCGGCGGGCGCGTCGACCCGCGCGTAGAACGGCGTGCCGTATTCGGCGGTCAACTGTTGATAGCGCTGGGAGGGACTCGTCCCCGTGACGGCCAGCATTTCCGAGGCCAGGAGGGCCAGGATGATGCCGTCCTTGTCGGTGGTCCACACGGACCCGTCGCGCCGCAGGAACGACGCACCGGCCGATTCCTCGCCGCCGAAGCCGATGCCGCCCTCGATCAGGCCGTCGACGAACCACTTGAAGCCGACCGGCACCTCGATGAGCTTGCGGCCGATGCCGGCGACCACCCGGTCGATCATCGACGAACTGACCGCGGTCTTGCCGACCGCGATGCCGCCCGGCCACGACGGCCGCTGCGTGTACAGGTATTCGATGGCCACCGCCAGGTAGTGGTTCGGGTTGAGCAGCCCCGCGTCGGGCGTGACGATGCCGTGGCGGTCCGAGTCGGCATCGTTGCCCGTGGCGATCTGGTAGCGGCCGGGGTTGTCGGACATCCCGCGGATGAGTCCCGCCATCGCGTCCGGTGAGCTGCAGTCCATCCGGATCTTGCCGTCGTGGTCGAGCGTCATAAACCGCCATGTCGCGTCGACCAGCGGATTGACCACGGTCAGATCCAGGCGGTGACGGGTGGCGATCTCGCCCCAGTAGTCCACGCTCGCCCCGCCCAGCGGGTCGGCGCCGATCCGCACCCCGGCCGCGCGGATGGCATCGATGTCGACCACGTTGGGCAGGTCGTCGACATAGTTACCGAGGTAGTCGTGGCGCTGCGCGGTCTGTAGCGCGCGGGCCAGCGGGATGCGCTTGACGCCCGAGCCGTCGCGCAGAATCTCGTTGGCGCGCTTGGCGATTGCGTTGGTGGCGTCGGTGTCGGCCGGGCCACCGTTGGGCGGGTTGTATTTGAAGCCTCCGTCCGAGGGCGGGTTGTGCGACGGCGTCACGACGATCCCGTCGGCCGGCGCGTCGGTGCGACCGCGGTTGTAAGTGAGGATGGCGTGGCTGACCGCCGGGGTCGGCGTGTACCGGTCGCGGGAATCGATCATGGCGACGACGTCGTTGGCGGCCAGCACCTCCAGCGCGGAGACCCAGGCCGGCTCGGAGAGGCCGTGCGTGTCCCGGCCGATGAACAACGGGCCTGTAATGCCGTGGGCGGTGCGGTACTCGACGATGGCCTGGGTGATCGCCAGGATGTGCGCCTCGTTGAACGCCCCATTGAGCGCCGACCCGCGGTGGCCCGACGTGCCGAATGCCACCTGCTGGGCGACGTCGCCGGGATCGGGCTGAATCGAGTAATAGGCCGTCAGCAGGTGGGGCAGATCGACAAGGTCTTCGGGTTGGGCCGGCTGACCGGCGCGAGGGTTGGCCACCATGGTTACCAATTCTGCCCGTCTCCCGCCGCCCCCGGCCTGCGCCGGTCTGGACTCCCGCCATACGCTGCGTAGCGCACCGGCAAACGAAGGGAATCGACGCCAGTGGCGCAACGGGACTATCGCGAATTGGCCGCGGTGTTTGCCGGTGGGGCGCTGGGTTCCCTGGCCCGGGCCGCCCTGAGCGACCTCGCCGGTGGCCACCCAGAGAGCTGGCCGTGGCCGACGTTCACGGTCAACATCGTCGGGGCGTTTCTGGTGGGCTACTTCACCACCCGGCTGCTGGAGCGGTTGCCGACGTCGAGCTATCGGCGCCCGCTGCTGGGCACCGGATTGTGCGGCGGTTTAACGACTTTCTCCACGATGCAGGTCGAGACGGTGAGGATGATCGAGCACGGTCATTGGGGGCTGGCCGTCGGCTACACCGTCGCCAGCATCGTGCTCGGGCTGCTGGCGGTGCACCTGGCCACCAAGTTGGTGCGCCGGGTGCGGGTGCGCCGATGACCACCGCGACGACTGCCGTGGTGTGGCTGGGCGTCGCGTTCATCGGCGGCGTCGGATCGGTGCTGCGCTTTGTGATCGACCGTGCGGTCGCGCGCCGGGTGTCCCGGCCGTTCCCGTTCGGCACGCTCGTCGTAAACATCAGTGGCGCAGCGCTTCTCGGATTTCTCGGGGGTTTGGCGCTCAACAAGGAGGCCGCCCTGCTGGCCGGCACGGCGTTCGTCGGCGCCTACACCACGTTTTCGACCTGGATGCTGGAAACGCAGCGACTCGGCGAGGAGCGCCAGCTGCGCTCCTCGCTCGCCAACGTCGTCGTCAGCGTGGTGTTGGGCGTAGCGGCGGCGTTCATCGGGCAGCGCCTCGCCGAGCTGTTCTGAGTCAGGCGCGCGGGACGTCGTCGGGGGTGCGGGGCAGCACGTACAGGGCCATGCGCCGATTCGCCATGTCGTGTTCGCCGAGGAATGCGCAGCCGCCGCGCTCACAGAACTTGCGCGCCAACGCATTGCGGTGGTCGGGGTCGAACATGATTCGGCGACACCGGGGATCGAGCGTGAAGATGCTGCCCACCAAGTGCGGCAGCAGGTAACCGACGTGTCCACGCTGGATGTAATCCAAATCGGCGACCGCGACGTGCAAGCCCAGATCGTAGGGATCGTGGTCGTAGCGGGTGGCGATGGAATCCTTTGCTGCCCTGTACATCTCTATATAGGCGCGGTCCACCCCGTCGTGCAGCGCCAGGAACGGACGAGAAAAGCCCCCGTCGAGCTGCGCCCGCAGGTATCGATGCCACCGCGCCACCGGCCAGTGGGACTCCCAGGCTTCGACCAGGTGCGGGCGGCCCATCCACTCGGCGATCATCTCGGCGTCGGCGTCCGGCTCGGCAAGACGCAAACCGTACGGCTCGGGCAGGTCCGGGATCGGCGGCGGCGGGACGCTGCGGATCTCCTCGGGAAGATCAGTCAATTCCCGGGGGAGGACGCGTTCCGCGTCGCTCATGTCAGTGGGCTCCGAGGAGCTTCGCCAGGACGACCGCCTGGCTGATGTCCACCTCGCGGGTGGCCGTGACCAACGTGACCGGAACCCGCTTGGCAAGCTTGCGCAACTCCGCCAGCGCGGCGCTGTCGCGCAGTTCCGCCTCGTAACGCGAGGTGAACTCGTCGAATCGTTCGGCCCGGTGTTGGTACCACTCGCGGAGGTCCTTCGAGGGTGCGACCTCCTTGCACCAGATGCCCACCCGCGGGTCGTCTTTGCGCATGCCGCGCGGCCAGACCCGATCGACCAGCACGCGCTGGCCCTCGTCAGCGCTGACGTCGTCGTAGACCCGCACGACTCGGATCCGCCCTCTGGGGCTCACATGCCCAGAGTAGCCACGGGCCCGCTTGTCAGTGGGCACAATTACTATCGAAAGTATGTTCGAGGAATTGACGGCCGTCGATCCGGCAGCCGACGAATCGTCGCTGGTAGAGCGTATCGCCGAGCTGGAAATGCTCAAGTCCGCGGCGGCCGCCGGCCAGGCCCGGGCGGCGGCCGCCCTGGACGCGGCGCGTCGAGCCACCGAAGCGGCCACCGGGGTGCCCGCCGCGCGCCGCGGACGCGGCGTGGCAAGCGAGGTTGCCCTGGCGCGACGGGACTCCCCCGCGCGGGGCGGCCGGCATCTCGGTTTCGCCAAAGCCCTGGTGCACGAGATGCCGCATACGCTGGCCGCCCTGGAATGCGGGGCCCTGTCGGAGTGGCGGGCGACGCTGATCGTGCGCGAGAGCGCATGCCTGGACGTCGAGGACCGTCGCGCCTTGGACGCGGAGATGTGTGCCGACCCGTCGAGCCTGAGCGGCATGGGCGACGCGCGAGTGGCCGCGGCCGCGAAGGCGATCGCCTACCGGCTCGATCCGCACGCCATCGTCGAGCGGGCGGCCAAGGCCGAGGAAGACCGCACCGTCACCATCCGCCCGGCGCCCGACACCATGAGCTATGTCACCGCGTTATTGCCGGTGGCTCAGGGGGTTTCGGTGTATGCCACGCTGCGCCGCGAGGCAGACACCTGCGGCGACGGGCGAACGCGCGGGCAGGTGATGGCCGACACCCTGGTGGAAAGGGTCACCGGCCGCAGCGCAACGGTCCCCACCCCGGTCGCGGTCAACCTCGCGCTGACCGACGAGACGCTGCTCGGCGGTGACGATGCGCCGGCTGACGTCGCCGGCTACGGCCCCATCCCCGCGTCGGTCGCGCGCAGCATGGTCGCCGAGGCCGCCGCCGATCGACGTTCGCGAGCGACCCTGCGCAGGCTCTACACGCATCCCCAATCCGGGGCGCTGGTGGCCATGGAGTCACGAGCGCGACTCTTCCCGCAGGGCCTGGCCGCGTTCATCGGGCTCCGCGATCAACACTGCCGCACTCCCTACTGCGACGCGCCGATCAGGCACCGCGACCACGCGCAGCCGTGGGCCGACGGCGGCCCGACCACCGCGGACAACGGCCTCGGATTGTGCGAACACTGCAACTACGTCAAGGAAAATGCGGGGTGGCGGGTGAGCACGAGCGTCGACGAAAACCACACCCATACGGCGCTTTTCACGACGCCCACGGGCACAACCTACTGTTCGACGGCGCCGCCGCGCGGCCCCACCATCACGATGAGCAAGCTCGAAGTCCGCGTCGGCGTCGCGCTCGCGCGACATGCGGCCTGACACTCAGTAGTGATAGGTGTCCGACGGCGCGGGTGAGTGATCGCGCTCTTCCTCGTCGATGTCCAACGCCTCGATACCGTACGCGCGAGCCAGCTCGAGGATCTTGGTCGCCCGAGCGATGCGGGGCAGATCGGAGCCGTTGCGGATCTCTCCCCCGTCACGTTCGAACTCGGCGAAAAACTCTTTCGCCCAAGAAATTTCGTCCTGCGACGGCGACAGACCCTCATTGACGACGGCGCACTGGTCGGGTGTCAGGCAGATCTTGCCGGTCATCCCGAACTGGGTGGAGACCGCCGTGGCCTCGATCAGTTTCAGCGGATTGGAGCCGATGGTCGGGCCGTCGATCGCGCTGGGCAGGTCGGCGGCCTTGGAGGCGATGGTGAAGCGAGATCGCGTGTAGGCCAGCGTCGCCGGGTCGTCCCCGAAGCCGGTGTCGCGGCGGAAGTCCCCGATACCGAACGCCAGCCGGAAGGTTCCCTTGGTCGCGGCGATCTCGGTGATGCGCTCGAGGCCTCGGGCCGTTTCGACCAGGGCCACGATCGGCACGTCGGGCAGCCGCTTCGCGGTCTCGGTGACGTGGTCGACCGATTCGACCATCGCCAGCATCACCCCGCCGACCGGGGTAGCGGCCAGGGCGGCCAGGTCGTCCGCCCACCAGGGGGTGCCGAAGCCGTTGATGCGGACCCAGTCCACGTTGCCGGCGCCCAGCCAACTCACCACGTTGTCGCGCGCGACGTGCTTGTCCTTGGGCGCGACCGCGTCCTCGATGTCGAAAACGACGATGTCGGCGCGCGAGTCCACCGCGGACTGGAACCGGTCGGGATGCGTGCCGTTGACCAGTAGCCAGCTTCGGGCCAGTACCGGGTCGATGCGAGAGCCGATGTCTTCGGGTGCGGCGGCGCTGCTGTTGACCTGTTCGTACATTTCGCTGATCTGTCGTCTTCTCGTGGTTTCGAACGGCGGGCGTGTGCCCCTTAACCGTAGCGATGTCCCGAACAACTGGTCGGGCAATCCCCCGCGGACGTGCTGACGCCTCGGCCGCGCCGCCCGCGGAGTTCCTGAGCGGAGCGGCGAATCGCCGGACGGGCCAGCAAACGAAACGCACCCGCCGCCGAGTTTCGCCGTGGCCGCCCGGGGTAGCCACCTTCCTGGACGTCGCGGCCGCCGGCCGACGCCGTTTCCTGCGGAGACTAGAGCACCCTGGTCCCCAAATGCCTCTCGATCAGCCGTCTGGCCGCGACCGAGAAAACCCATTAGGAGTAAACATGCGTAGGGCCATTGCAATCGTTTCAACCACCGGGGCGCTGTTGTTCGGTGGAGCAGGTGTCGCCAATGCCGCCGTTCCGAGCGCCCCGGCGCCGTCGCCGACCACAACGACGTTGGCGGACAACGACAATAGTCAGCACAGCGACAACAGCGGACTGTGGGGCCTTCTCGGCCTCCTCGGCTTGGGCGGGCTTGCCGGGCTGATGCGCCGCAAGGACGCCGCCGCGCGGCCCGGCGTCGCACCGACCACCCCTCGCGACCGCGGCGTCTAGCCCCTTCGCCGACCTGTGGGCACCGGGTTTGGCGACGAAATATATTGTTTCCCAACGTATCCCGGTTTCAGTTAGCCCTGCCGAACGGCGTCCCGCACCGCGGGGCGCCGTTTGGCCGTTTCTGCAGCGGGTATACCTCGCCAAGCCGCACACAGCCCAGCGTGCGTTTCACAACTCCCGATCACTGGAGGTATCGGCGATGGCCGACATGATTATCCAGTCACCCGACGAGGTCGTCGCGTTCCTGAAAGCACAGCACAACCTCATCGAGGACATGTTTGACCAGGTGCTGCACGCTACGGATCCCAAAGCGCGGGAAGAGCCGTTCGCGGCGCTGCGCCAACTGCTGGCGGTCCATGAAACCGCCGAGGAAATGATCGTGCACCCGCGCGCACGCAAGGAGGCCGACGACGGCGACGCCATCGTCGACGCCCGCCTGAATGAAGAGCATGGGGCCAAGGAGCTGCTGTCGCAGATCGAGCAGCTCGACGTCACCTCGCAGCGGTTCATCGACGAACTCACCAAACTGCGCGAGGCCGTGCTCGAGCACGCCAAGCAGGAGGAGACCGAGGAATTCCCGGTCCTCACACGCCAGCTCGACGACGACGATCTCAAGCGGATGGGCACGGCGGTGCGCGCCGCCGAAGCCATCGCGCCGACCCACCCCCACCCAGGCGTCGAGTCGGCAAAGCTGAACTTTGCACTCGGCCCGTTTGCCTCCATGCTCGATCGCGCCCGCGACCTCATCGGACATGCCGTCGGCTGAGTTTCCGTAGGCTCGATCAAATGAGCGTTGCCCCGGACACCACCGTTGCCCTGCAAGACCGGTTCTTCCGCGAATTGCCGGAAATGGCGGTCCGCTGGCAAGCCGAGACATTTCCCGGGTTGCGGTTGCTCGTGCTCAACGACCGGCTCGCCGAGAGCCTCGGGCTCGACGCAGCCTGGCTGCGCGGCGACGACGGGCTGCGCTTCCTGACGGGCAACCTGGTGCCCAGCGGGGCCGCCCCCGTCGCCCAGGCCTATGCGGGGCATCAATTCGGCGGCTTCGTCCCTCGATTGGGCGACGGGCGCGCGCTGCTCCTCGGCGAGCTCGTCGACACCGACGGGCGGCTGCGCGACATCCACCTGAAAGGCTCCGGAGCCACACCGTTCGCCCGGGGCGGGGACGGCCTGGCGGCCGTCGGACCGATGCTGCGCGAATACATCGTCAGCGAGGCGATGCACGCGTTGGGCGTTCCGACGACACGGTCGTTGGCCGTGGTCGGCACCGGCCGCCCGGTGTATCGCGAGACCACACTGCCGGGCGCCGTGCTGACCCGGGTGGCCAGCAGCCACCTGCGGGTGGGCAGCTTCCAATACGCCGCGGCCACCGGCAACAAGGACCTGCTGCGCCGCCTCACCGACCATGCAATCGCCCGCCACCATCCCGCCGCGGCCGAGGCCGAACGCCCTTATCTCGCATTGTTCGAAGCGGTCGTCGCGGTCCAGGCCGCGCTGATCGCCCAGTGGATGTTGGTCGGGTTCGTTCACGGGGTGATGAACACCGACAACATGACGATCTCCGGGGAAACGATCGACTATGGTCCCTGCGCGTTCATGGACGCCTACGACCCGGACACGGTCTACAGTTCGATCGATTTCTGGGGCCGCTACGCCTACGGCAACCAGCCGGTCATCGCCGGTTGGAACCTCGCGCGCTTCGCCGAGACACTCCTTCCGTTGCTGTCGGACAGCAGCGAGGAGTCCATCGCACTGGCGGAGCAGTCGTTCGGGGTGTTCCAAGCCCGCTACGACGCGGTGTGGACCTCGGGCATGCGGGCCAAACTCGGCCTCTCCGCCGGCGTCGACGCCGAATTCGCCACGGCCTTGGTCGAGGAGCTACTCCTTCTGCTCAAACAGAACCACGTCGACTACACGTCGTTCTTCCGACAGCTCAGCCATGTGGCGCGAGGCGACGCGGAGCCCGCGCGCGGACTGTTCATGGACCTGGCCGGCTTTGACGCGTGGTTGGCGCGCTGGCAAGCATTGCGCCCCGACGCCGACGCGATGGATCGCACCAACCCGATCTATATCCCGCGCAACCATCTGGTCGAGGAGGCCCTCACCGCGGCGACGGACGGCGATCTCGCGCCCGTCGAGCGGCTCCTGGCGGCGGTGACCGAGCCGTACGTGGAACGGCCCGGTTGGGAGCGCTACGCCAGTCCCGCCCCCGAGGACTTCGGGAAGTACCAAACCTTCTGCGGCACTTAGCCTTACGCTAGCTTAGCGAACTCGTCCTGCAACTCATCGAGGCGTTGCAGCGTCTGATCCCGCGGTTCCGTCGGCAGGTTCACCAAGAGGTGTTGCAATCCCAGATCTCGGTAGCCCTCGAGCTCAGCCGCCGTGGCCTCCCCGCCGTGGAAGTGGATCACCGGCACGTCCCGGCCGACCAGCTCGCGCAGTTGGTCCAGCTGCGGTGCTAGCTCTCCCGCCGAGCCTGTCATCGAGAGCCAGCCCGCGTTGAGCCGGGCGATGCGTTTGAAGCCCGCGGGTCCACAGCCCAGATACAGCGGCGGATACGGTTGCTGCACGGGCTTGGGCCAGCTGTAGATGGGGTCGAAGTCCACGAATTCACCATGAAATTCGGCCTTTTCGCTCGTCCAGATCTGGATCATCGCGTCGAGGCGCTCGTCGACCACGCGTCCCCGGACCGCGGGATCGACGCCGTGGTTGGCGATCTCTTCGCGCAGCCACCCCACGCCCACGCCGAAGCGGAATCGACCCTGCGACACCAGGTCCAGCGACGCAACCTCCTTGGCGACGTGGATCGGATCGCGCTGCGGCACCAACGCGATGCCGGTGCCCACGAGGAGCCTCTCGGTGACGGCCGCCGCCGCCGTCAGCGCGACAAACGGATCGAGTGTGCGGTAGTACTTTCGCGGAATCGGTCCCCCGCTGGGGTACGGAGTTTTCGCGTCGACCGGAATGTGCGAGTGCTCGGCGAGAAAGAGCGATTCAAAACCGCGCTGCTCGAGCGCCTTACCCAAGTCCGCCGGAGCGATGCCCTCGTCGGTAACAAATGTCAGCACACCGAAACCCATGCCGCTCAGTCAACAGCATCTCCGCTCGGCTGTCAGCGCTCAGGCAGGCTCTGGCGCTTCGCCCGTCCGCCTGGCCGGACGTACCGCGCCCCACAGCCCAGTGACGATCCCGACGACGGCGCCGCCCAGGCCGATCAGTTGCTGCGAGGGCTTCAACTCGCTGTGCACGCTCAACCCGCCGACCAGGTCGGCCACGTCGGCTCCGGCGGAGGCCAGGAACCAGCCGCGGGTGTTCTTGCCGCGCAGCGCCGCGCCGGCCAGCAGTGCACCGATCAGCGCGTCGCGATAACCCATCGATCGCAACAACAGTTGCGCCGTCGGCGTCGGCTCCTCGGGGTCGCCCCACAATTTGTTTGCGCGCAGGGGGTCAACGAGAAACGAAACGCCAGAGGCGAGCCGAATGGTGCCCGCGGAGAGGCCGAACCGGTCGATTGACATGGTCCCTGAGCCTAGGAGCAAAAGCCCGTCTCGCGCACGCATTCGCTCCGAATGCCGGTCATGGCGCCGGGCATGCGTCGGCGATCTGCAGCGCGGCCGGCCACAGCACCGTGGCCACACCGAAGGCGAAGGCGTCGGCGGCGGCGGGTGACACCACTTCTATCCTTGCGTGAATTCGCTGGGTCTGCTCGGGGTGAAAAACGGTCCACGCGAAACCGATACAGAGGTAGGGAATCGCGAGCCACACGGCCAGCTCGATCAGCCCGCCGATGCTGACCTTGCGCCCGAGGACGCGCCGTACCGGGTCCATCGCATGTTCGATTTGGCCCATCACCGCACTCCCCGCTACCGCAACACCAGCTTCAAAGCGTAATCGACGACCGCGTCGAGATCATTGCCCAAATGACCGGCGAGCCACTGCTGGGCAAGCTCGGCCATCGCGCCGGTGTACATCGCCGCGGCGACCTCGGCGGCCACCGGATCGGAACCCGGGTTGAGACGCCAGCCCTCGGTCAGTACCCCCTGGCGCAACATGTCCTGGGTGGCGCGGCGGCGAGCGGCCAGCACCGGGTTGGTGCGCGCATCGGTGAACAACACGCGGCCGCGCCGCGGATCGGCCGAGGAGAAGCCCAGCACGGCCGCGATGCCGGCGCGGGTGCGCGCGCCCAGCGAATCCCCCGCCTCCTCGATAGCGGCCGCGATCACCTCGGCGAGCTGCTCACTCACCCGGTCGTACACCGCGCCGAGCAGATCGTCGGTGTCGCCGAAGCTCTCGTAGAAATACCGGGTATTCAACCCGCACTCCCGGCAGACCGAGCGCACCGAGACGGCGGCCTCGCCCCCGCTGCCGAACAGGCGATACGCGGCCTCGACGAGCAGCGCACGACGCTCGGCGCGGCGGTCCTTGAGCGGTACACCGGCCCACCGGGTGGGACTCGACATCCCTACAGCGTAGGTCGACACGGCGCGGGTCTTGTCACACCCGTAACCAAAACATATTCTGGTTACAGTCGTGACCAGAAGTCCCGAGGGAGTGATTCGTGTTCCTGCCACACCAGATAGTCGGGCAGATGATCAACAAGCGGTTGGACGACACCATGCGGCGGCGCTTCTTCCGCGGCATGGAATTCGCCGCGCCCGTCGGCGATCCGGGCTGGTTCGGTCCCGACAGCGCCGTGTGGCGCGTGCATTCGCACCTGCCCGCCTTGATCTTCGGCCTGTATTGCGCCGCCTTCATGGAATCCCTGGACCCGTCGATCTACTGGATGGGCATGCACCATTCGCGCCTGATCAAGCGCGACAGCAACGGAAACCCGATATCGCGCGTGCCGCAGATCGACCCCGAGGGCGCCGCGACGCGGCTGGGCCACTCGGTCGCCTTCTTCATCGGCACGGCGTACGGGTCGACGGAAACCGCCGAGCGCCTGGCGACGTCCGTGCGCGCGATGCATCACACCATCAAGGGCACCCGTCCCGACGGAGCCCGCTACGACGCCGACGATCCCGAGTGGCTGCGATGGAACTACGCGACGGTCGTCTGGGGGCTGGCCACCGCGCACGAGCTTTATCACCCAATGCCGTTGCGCGGCAAGAACCTCGACCGCTATTACGGCGAGTTCGTCCGGGTCGGACACGCCCTGGGCGGTACCGATCTGCCGACCACCAAGGCCGAGACGCTCGAGTGCCTGGAGTCGTACTTGCCGAAATTGGCTGTGACTCATGGGAAAGCGATGGGCACCGGCCCCAACGTCCCCATGCCGCAGGCGGCCGTCGATTGGGCCATTCGCGACACGATGCCGAAATGGGCCAAGCAGCTGCTGCAGCACCGTGACCCCAACATCATCGAACGCACCGCCCGTCGTACCGCGGTGTGGTCGATCATCAACGGGATCAACGCCGCGGCGGGCCCGACACCGGAGTTTCGGCAGGCCCAGGCCCGGGTCAAAGGAGGCACCACCGTTCCCCACACCGTGCCGATCTACGTGCCCGGCACCGATCAGGTCCGCACCCGCTCCGAGGTGGAGCTCAGCTTCCAGTCGGTGTAACCGGCTGCCCTAGGTGCTGGGGGCAGTAAGCGCTCGCGGCGATCATGGTGAACTGCGCGGCGCCGTCCACGGTGAACCCCGGATTGCTCGACGACACGTTGTGGATGACGTCGACCTGGGGATGGCCTTGGTCCATCAGCTCGCACGCCCTTTTGCCGACCCCGACCGCGGTGGCGGGGCTCTCATAGGTGATGCCGGCCTTGTTGAGCGCGGTCAGGAAGCTCACATCCGCGGCCGAATTGCCGGCCGGATCGGCGTGCGCAGGCGTGGCCACACCGATGAAGACGACGAAGCCCGCAAGCACTACAGGGATGCGCATGGCTTTCATCTTGGTACAGAGCCGCGGTCCTGGCGCCGGCAGCCCTTGGCCACCTGGGCGAAGGGCCTGGGTGTGGTACACAGTGGCTATGTCCGCGCTGACCCATCAACCCTGTTGAGAGCCCCAGCGGTGCACGACGATCGACTGCTGAGTCCCGGCCAGACGTGCTGGCGTACGGCGCGTGCCGACAAGTTCGCCCCCATCGTCGATGCGGCGGACTACTTCAAACACGTCAAGGCGGCGATGCTGCGCGCCCGCCGCCGAATCATGCTGATCGGCTGGGATTTCGACTCCCGAGTGACGTTCGAGCGCGGCCGCAAGACGCTGCCCGGCCCGAACCAGCTGGGCACCTTCCTTTATTGGATGCTGTGGAAGCGGCCGGGTCTGGACATCTACCTGCTGAAGTCCAATTTGCGTCTGCTCCCGGCCTTCGATGGCCTCTGGTATGGGCTTGCCCCGGTATCGCTGGTGAACCAGATCAGCAGTAAGCGAATGCATTTCGCCATCGACGGCGCCCATCCGCTCGGCTCGGTGCATCATCAGAAGATCGTCGTCGTCGACGACGCGGTGGCCTTCTGCGGCGGCATTGACCTCACCCTTGACCGCTGGGACACCCGCGCCCACGAGCATGTCAACCGCCACCGCCGCACGGCACGCCGCAGCTACGGGCCACGGCACGACGTCGCGGCGGCGGTCGACGGTGCGGCGGCGCGGGCTCTTGGCGAGCAAGCGTTGGCGCGGTGGCAGACGGCGACGAAACAAGCGTTGGCGCCCGTGGAGGCACGGCACAGCGCGTGGCCCGGCAAGCTGGAACCGACGCTGCGCAACGTGGACATCGGGATCGCTCTCACCCTGCCCGAACTGGACGATCGCCCCGAGGTCCGCGAGGTCGAGGCGCTCAACCTTGCCGCCATAGCGGCGGCCCGCGACACCATCTACGTGGAGAACCAATACCTGGCGTCGCGCACCATCGCCGACGCCCTGGCGGCGCGGCTGCGGGAAGCCGACGGCCCCGAGATCGTCATCGTTCTTGCGCGCAAAGGCAATAACCCGCTCGAACGGGGAACGATGGACAGCGCACGCCACCTCCTGCTTCACCAGCTGTGGGGGGCCGACGAGCATGACCGGTTGGGCATCTACTGGCCGGTGACCGACCGCGGCGCGCCGATCTACATCCACTCCAAGGTGCTGGTGGTCGACGATCGGCTGCTGCGGATCGGGTCGTCGAATTTCAACAACCGGTCATTGGGATTCGACAGCGAATGCGATGTGGCCATCGAGGCGCCGCCGGCAAGTTCCGACGATGACGTGCGCCGTGAAATCGCCTCCGTGCGAAACGGTTTGGTGGCCGAGCACTTAGGGGTGTCGCCTGGCGAGCTCAACAGAGCGATCGCCGAACACCGGTCGGTGCACAAGGCCGTCGAGGCGCTTCGAGGCGACGGCAAGACGTTGCAGCCCTTCACCGAGCGCACCGTGGCCGATGAGGCGGGCCCGCTGGCCGAGAACGAGCTGATGGACCCCGACCATGTGCCGCGGTCGCTGAGCCGAAGCGTGCAACGCTTCATCACCGGCCTCCGGGGTTAACGCGCCGGCGATTGGGGTGTGAGTCGAACCGGACTCGGCCTAGTCTGGGCAGAAGTGCCAGTGGACTAAGGACGAGCACCCATGAGCATCGACGACGAATCCGTCACCACGTTGGAGGACCTTCGGGGCGACCTGGCGCAGCGGTACAAGAGGACGCCGACGGGCGGAAGTTCGATCGACAGCGCGATCGCCGAAGCCGACATGGCGGCCCTGGACCGCGACGGCTACGTCATCTGGGAGAACCTGCTGAGCGCCGAAGAATGCGCGCACATTCGCCAGACCGTGCGGCCGTGGCTCGGGCATACCGGACGCAACTCGTTCGAGGGCCGGCGTACGCAGCGGATCTACAGCGTGCTGAGCAGGACACGGGCGTGCGATCGGCTTGTCGACCATCCCCGGGTGCTCGCCGCTCTCGACCGGTTGCTGATGCCCAACTATCTGCTTTCGGCGTTGCAGGCCATCAACATTCAGCCCGGCGAGGCCGCACAGCTGGCACACCATGACGACGGCTTTTACCCGATTCCACGCCCTCGCGCGCCGCTGGCGGCCGCCACGATCTGGGCGATCGACGACTTCACCGCCGACAACGGCGCCACGGTCCTGTACCCGGGGAGCCACCGGTGGGGCAAGCGCCGGCCGGACTCCGACGACGAGGCGTTGCCGGTGGTCATGCCCGCCGGCTCCTGCGTCTTCTTCGTCGGCACCCTCTGGCATGGCGGGGGTGCCAACAACACCGCCCACGAGCGGCTGGCCATCACCGCTCAATACTGTGAGCCGTGGCTGCGGCCGATGGAGGCCTATACGTTGTCGGTGTCGCGCGACATCGCGCGCACGGTCTCCGACGACATCCGCCGCATGCTCGGCTACAGCATCCACCCGCCGTTCGTCGGCAACGTCGATGGCTTGCATCCGTTGCGGCTGTTGGGATCTGGTCCCGACGCATAGATGCGGGGCGGCTTCACCGCCTCGGACGATCCGCCTCTGCAAGAATGGTCCGATATGTCGCGATCATTCGACGTCCTGACCGAGTCGCCCGCCAGCGTTGAGCAGATTCACGCCGCGTTCGGCCGAGAGGACTATTGGCTGGCCCGCATCGCGGCCGGCGCCGCCGACACCACCTTGGATTCACTGGTGGCCGACGCCGACGGCACGGTGACGGTGCGCACGACTCAACGCCTCGGTCGTCAGCTCCTGCCCGGGCTGGTCGCCAAATTCGTTACCGGCGAGGTGAAGATCGTGCAGACCGAGACGTGGCGTCCGGACAGCGATCGCCAGGTGCGTGGGCGGGTCACCGTGTCCGCTTCGGGCGGATTGGGATCAGGCCATGCGGATACGTGGCTGGCGCCGACGGATGACAGCGGTTCGCAACTGCGCGCCGCCCTTCAGGTGAACGTCAAAATCCCTTTGGTGGGCGGCAAACTCGAAAAGTCCATCGGGGCAGGTTTGGCGGAGGGAATCCCCGAGATGCTGCGCTTCACCACTACGTGGATCGCCGAAAACACATAAAACTGCGCTTCGCAGCATTTACGCTCCCTGTCCATGGACCCGAGAGTGTCGGCCGGCATCGGCCACGGCAAGGCCTTGTCTCCGTCGGCACTGATTGCCGCATCGCTGACCGGGCTGGTGTGGCTCGCGCCCACAGCCCACGCCGACCCCGATCCCATCTCCGTCGGCGCTTATCTGCACACACTGAACGTGTTGCATGTGCCGTACGACAATCCGGGCAGGATTGTCGACATCGGGAACAACGTCTGCCAGCAAGCGCGTGGCGGCACCGACTTCGACACCATCTACCCGACGGTGGCGAGCAACGGCTACGCATCCGCGCAAGCGGGTCAGATCATGGGCGCTGCCGTCGGGACATTCTGTCCCGACATGGAGGCTGCTTTCGACCGCTGGACCAACAGCTAGGCGGGGCCTACTGGCGTCATAACGGTTCGCCGATGTCAGGGAGTAGGGCGATGTCCTCTGGCTGGCCGTACCGGCGAAACAATGCCGCAGTTTCCCGAATATTTCTGATAGCCCAATCAGTATTGAACTGGCATAGCACCTGGTACTCGTATTTGAAGCGTTGTGCCCTGTCTCCGACTCGTTTAGCCGCTTGGCTCGTAACCACGCCTTGCATGTACCAGTAGAGAAGGTCATCGAGGCTGCCCGCCCGGTCGAAGCCGAGTTTTCCGCGCTCGTAGAAGGTGTAGTGGTAGGAACCGTCCTCGGCAACGAAAATGTTCAAACCATCGGTCGTCCGGAAGCCAACCGGCATGGGACGCACGCCGAGCCTTTCCGACAAACGATCGATTTCACTTTGAAGTGCCGCAGATTTATCGTCCAAGGCGCGGTCCATATTCATCCAATATGCCTAACCTGACTAATTTCCAAACCGATGGTTCCACGCCATCCGGACCCAAGATCATGTATTGAAGGCTGCCGGGCGACGGCGTCTGGCCATAATACGGTTGCACAGGACCTTCCACGACTTGCCAGCCCGGCGGCAGCGGTTGTCCCGTCACCATGTATCGGTTGTAGGCGCCCCCCACAGATTCTGGCGCCAAGGCGCGGTCGGCGAACGGGGTGC
The DNA here is from genome assembly GCF_000276825.1 of Mycobacterium paraintracellulare. NCBI lineage: Bacteria > Bacillati > Actinomycetota > Actinomycetes > Mycobacteriales > Mycobacteriaceae > Mycobacterium > Mycobacterium paraintracellulare. The sequence continues at coordinate 4,170,827 of NC_016948.1, forward strand.
CATCCGGCGCAAGGTAGCGGCCGTGTTCGGATCCGAACCGGTCGATGATGGCACCCTCAGGCAGGCGCGCGGGCTGGGGTTCATACCCTAACGGGAAGCCATCGTTCAACGGGTAGCTCCGCGATGCCGGGGTGCCGAACTGGGACGCAAAATCGTCCCACGCCATCCCGCCCGTGGGATTCCATCCCCGCACAACCGCCAATGGCGCACCGCCTTCGGTGACGACTTCAGCCGGGAGCCCCGCTCTAACCATCGCTCCTTCGCCACCGAAGAGCATCGTGGGCAGCGTGGTGGCGGCGTCGGAGGTCTCGCCGCCCAAATAGTAGGCGAGACTTGGGGAGTCTATTGCGCTCTTGATTTCCGTGAGTCCGGTGCCCACGGGGTTCAGGGCCGTCTCGGCGGTGCCTTTGAGCATCTGCTCCCATGACTTGAGCACACTTGGAGCTCCGGGGCCTCCCTGCCCGAAAAGGTTTTTGATCCCCTGCTCGGTAGCGAACCAACGGTCACTAAAGCCTTCGGAGAATCCCGGTGGCGGCGGGGCCTTCGGCTCGGGTGGAACGTAGTTGGGCATCCCGTTGTCGATCCACTGCTGTGTCTGGCTCACAACGTCATTCAGCCGCGCCTCGATCTGATTCGGCGGCACACCGTCGCGAATCATGGTCTGGCGCGCCATCGCCTTGAAGCTCTCGACATCTGCTGGGTTCAGCCGCGGCGGCGGGACACCGCCGCGCCCGGGTCCGGCAGGTCCAGCCGGCAACAGCATGTCTTGCAGCGACAGGGGCTTGCCAACGGCGCCCGCGCGAACAGACGGGCCCTTCGGCGAGGCGCCGTCCGGCCCAGCGTCTGCCGGGCCATCGGACAACAACATGTCTTGCCACGTCCGTGGCTTGCGCTCTGCTGCCGGATTGGGCGGACCTTGCGGCGGTGCGCCACCACTTGGTGCATGACCGCCGGTATCCAGCGGGACTTCGCCCACGGCAAAGCGGACGGCGGTGGCAAGCTCGTGATCGGCGCTGTGGGCGTGCACGTTCAACGCTATGAGCTGATCCTGCAGCAGCTGTTGTTGCGCGGCGAACTCTATGGGATCGCGCCCAATCCACGTGTCGCCCACGTCAATTCGCCAGTCCGGCGTGATGGTCCAGCCATTGGCCTCAGCGCCCGCTCGATGTCCTCGAGTTCGCGCTTGCATGCGCGCACATCCCCCTCGGCGCGTGCCACCGCCGCGGCTACCTGCCGGGACTCCTGACCGTCGGCCTCGATGTCACGCCGAGCCTTACCGAGGTCAGCACGAAACGCCTCTCCGGCTTCCCCCTGCCAGCCGCTGAGAACGTTATGCACCTGCTGGAGGTTCTCCCCCAACGCCTGCAAGGTGTTGGCGCGTCCGTTCGCGGTCTCGAACACCTTCTGGATCGCGCCGAGATCCCAACGCTTGACGTCATTGGGGGTCAGTTGCCCCACTCGTGGCCCCTACTCCCGCACCGACCGAAAAGCTCGCGCCGACTCGTCCTCGTTGGTGAGGTAGCCGAGCATCGCCTCGGCGACGTGCGACCCCAGGCCGTCCACCTGCAGCTGGTGGTGGTCGTGGCGGGCCTGCCAGCGCGCCGCGAGCTCACCCAGCGCCAGCTCCGAGGATCCGATCCAGCCGGGCGCGGCCGCCGCAAGGCCGTCCTCATGGCTGAAGAAATCCAACGCGGCCTCGCCGATCGCGTTGAACATGTCGTTGCTGCCGACGTGCAGTGCGGCGGGATCGACCTTCAATCCATCTGCCACGAATGTCTCCTACGGCTCGCCGGGATTGCGCTCCGAATCTTAATTTGCTGCGTAGGACCGCGCACTTCACCTCTTGCGGGTCAAGGCGCTGACCAGCTTCTTTTTTTCCAGAGTGAAGACCTGCACCGCTGCGGATTTGCCCTTGAGGGTGTGGGGCCCCCGATCGACGAGGCCGACAGGTCGAGAAGCCGGCGCATCGACGCACGACTGGGTGAGCAGGATCGCGTCGCCCGTCGTCCTGGTTAGCTGCTCGACGCGCGCGGCTACGTTGACGGCGGGCCGCCATGCCGCCTCGACGCTGTTGTGAAGCGCGACCAACTGGACCGCCAATGCAAGGTCGCAGCCACGCTCCCGTATTGGAGTAGCCGCAACCAACTCGCTCCGGCGATCACACCGACGACGACCGACAACGCGGCAGCCCAGACAGCGGCGTCCCACACGGCTGCCGCCGCTGCAACGTAGCGATCGGACTTTTCGAACACGACGATCGGATACGAGACAAGGGTGAGGTAGATCGGCACCGAGATGACGAATGCGATCACGCCGCCCGCTCAGGTGTACCTCGCCCCGTACCGATCCCACGCCCACTGCCAGATGCGGTCCATGCGAGGAGATTAGACTCCCGCGATCTGCGGTGCGGCCGTTCTGATGCTGCCCGGTCAGAACGTTTTGTCGTGCAACTCTGCCAGCGCGTGAATCTGTTCGAGGTAGTGCTCGAGCGAATGGTGGATGAACCTGGCCGACAACGTGGTGGTCCCGGCGGCGGCGATGGTGTGCAACGCGTCTTCGGTTTTCGCCGGCTCACCCACCGGGTCCAGTGGCTGGTCCGCGGGCAAGACGACCTCGAAGCCGTCCGGCAGCTCTCGCGCCCGCAGCCACTCGGCGGCGGTGGCAATGGACACGTAGTACGGACACCAGCCGTCGGCGAGCGTGAGCGCACGGCGCAACGACCGCTTGGTGCGCCCGCCGACCCAGATCGGCATATGTGGCTGCAGCGCACAGGGATCGATGGTGAGCCCACCGAACGAGTAGTACTCGCCGTCATACACCGGCTCGTTGGTGGGCAACGCCGCCCGCAGCGCCTTCAGGGCGTCGTCGGCACGAGCACCGCGGTCGTCGAACGGCGCGCCCAGCAGGTCGAATTCCTCCCTGAGGCTCCCGACGCCGACGCCCAGGATCACCCGGCCGCCGCTGACGTGATCCAATGTGCCATAACGCTTTACGATCGCGAGCGGGTGGTGATAGCCAAGCACCAGGGTCATCGTGACGAGCCGAATCCGGCTGGTGCGCGCCGACACGTAGCCGAGCGTGGCCAGCGGGTCCCAGTATCGGGAGCCGCGGCGGGCGGCCTCGGTCGACGGTATGCCGATGTGCTCGCTGCAGGTGAGGTGGTGATAGCCAAGGCCGTCCGCCGTTTCGGCGACGCGACCGATGTCTTCGATGGTGGCCGTCTTCTCCCACGTCAACGCCGCGCCGGCGACGTTCGTGACGACGGGTGTAGCGATGCCGAGTTTCAATCCAGCGGCTCTTCACCGGCAAGGACCGTGCGGTGCATGAGCCGACCGCTGTCAGCGGCATACGGCAGCGCCCGGTGCATGGTCCCGGTGTTGTCCCACATGAGCAGGTCGCCCAGCTGCCACTCGTGGCGGTAGACGTAGCGCGGCTGGGTCGCCCAGTCACGAAGGCGCGCAAGCAATGCGCGGCTTTCTTCCACCGGCAGGTCGATCACGTAATCCGCCGTCGCACCGAGCAGCAACGACTTACGCCCCGATCGGTGAGTCCACACCATGGGGCAGGATTTCGTAGGCGATTTCTGCCAGAACGCGATCTCCTCGTAGCTCATCTCGGGTCGCACGTAGTACTGCGAGCGCTCCGCGCTATGCACCACCCGAAGGCCGGCGATCGTCTCCTTGTCGGCCTCCGGCAACTCCTCGTAGGCCGCGTAGGTGTTGCAGAACTCGGTCTGACCGCCGGAGTCGGACAGTTTCATGGCGCGCAACAGCGTGGCCAGATTCGGATAGGGCTGCAGCGAACCGTCGAAATGCCAGAACAGCGAGCCTTTCAGGTACTCGGCGCGCTGATTGACGTTCGTGTCGAGCGAGATCTTGTAGATCCCGCCCTCACCCTCGTTCTGCACAATGCTGCCAAGGGTTTTCGCGATCGTGACCTGCTGCTCGTCGCTGATCTGCAGTCCGCGAAAGAAGACCACCCCGCGCTGCTCGAGGATCGCGCGGATCGCCTCGGCTTCGCGACCACTGAGCAGCGTGTCGAGATCGGTCTTGATCTCGCTGCCGATCAACGGTGTGCAGTCGATGACGTCGAGTCGTGTGGTGGACAGTCCCATGCGTCAGCTCAATCTCGTGAGAATGGTCTTCGCCGAATGCTTTACCCGCGGCTGCCTCCACAGCTCCACCGCCAACGAGACCGTGATCAGCGAGTACAGCAGATTGCGCAGGTTCGCGACGTCCTCGGGCAGCGGCTCGGCATAGTCGAACTTGTCGATGTAGGCGACCGCGTCCTCGGCGTGCGGAAAAACCTCGTCGTAGAACGCCTGTATCTCGGCCATGGAGCTGTTCACACGCTTCACGTAGCGCTCATGCCCATCCTCGATGGCCCATTCGGGCACCAGGTGCTCGAGTTGCGAGAACTCGTGCGGCAAAAGGGCGTTCATCGGCCGGCCTTCGCCTTCTCGCCGGCCGCCACATAATCGCCCACCACCTTGTGCAGGTGACGCAGCAGGATCTCCTCGTCATTCATCGTGAAATGCGTGAGCGCACCGCTGTTCAGCATCGCCTGCAACCCTTCCGACGGGCTCGCGTCTTCCAGGATGATGTCGTTGAGGAAGGTAACGGTGAGCTCTTGGCCCAGCCGTTCTTTGTGCGTCTTGGGCGGCTGGTAGAACATCTCGACTTCGAAGATGTGCGAGTGCGGGCCCGTCGGCCAGTGCGTGTGCGTACTGAAACCGGACGAACCGAAGATCAGCACGAAGTTGGGGAAGAACTGGAACGAATCGAAGCCGTACTTTTCCGAACGAGTCGGATTGAGCCCGGGCGGCATCGGGCCGCGATCGGTCCGCTTGTTCCACGGCCCGGCCGCGCTCGCCTCCATCACGCATTCAATGGGCTTGGAGTACGGCGTCTTCTGCGACGGCTCGCCGGCGAAGGAAAACATCCGGTGCGGACCCTTGAGCCGGTAGGCCAGCGCGTCGGTGAACGGGTTCGGCTGGTCGAAGGCGTCTCGCGCCTCCGCGGTGAGGGCGCCGAACGAGGACGCGTGCAGATACGGCCCGTGGTAACTTTCGGCGAATCCGTCGACGAAAATCTTCCAGTTGCACTGCAATTCGACTTTGAACCGATACACCTTGTGTGGCCCCGCAAACGGATAGCCTTCGATGCCGTGGGCCAGCTCGCCGAGGTAGGACCGCAGCGGCTCGGTGTTGTGCGGGTCGAGGTTGACGAAGATGAACCCCTCCCACACCTCGCATTGGATCGCCGGCACCCGGCAGCTCTCGGCGTCGAAGTCGAGCAGCAGATCCTTGCGGGTGGCCGCGTGCAGCGAACCGTCCAACTTGTAGCGCCAGCCGTGGAATCGGCAGTACAGCACCGGGGCGCGACCTTGCACCTCTTCGAACGGGTCGTCTTCCCACAGCATCTTGTTGCCGCGGTGCGGACAGATGTTGTGGAAAGCGCGGATCACGTCGTCCTTGCCGCGAACGATGATGATCGACGTGTCGAGGAATCTCAGCTCGCGGGTGAAGTAGCTTCCCGACTTCGGCACCCGCTCAACCCGTCCGACGTAGAGCCAGGTCTTCTTGAAAACGTGCTCGCGTTCCTTCTCGTAGAACTCGGTTGAGACGCAGTCCTCGAGTGACACTGGGCCACGGCCCAATTCGGGATAGGCGTCCGTCCAGTGCCCGCTCGACGGCTTCGTCACCAAGACGTCCTGACTCATCGGGCCCTCCTCCGTCTCTCGGCCGAAGGTAGCACTTGACCAAATGCGCAAATAGGCCTTCAATTGCAACACCCTGTTGCAATTTTGGAACACCACGTGGAGCAGAACCTGCCGTTCGACCTCGATGCCTTGCTCGTATTCGGCAAGGTGGTCGAGTGCCGCAGCCTGTCGAAGGCGGCCGCGCTGCTGGGCATGCCCAAGTCCACCGTCAGCCGTAAGCTCAGCAAGCTCGAGGCGGACCTCGGGATCAAGCTGCTGCGCAAGAACACGCACCAGCTCACCGTCACCGACCTTGGCGAGAAGATCTACAGCCACGGCGTGAACATCTTGGCCGAGGCCAACGGGGTGCGGGCGCTGGTGGAAGGTAGCAAGCTCGAGCCGCAGGGTGAATTGCGCGTTGCCATCCCGGTCTTTGTCGGCATCGACTACGCATCGCGAGTCGGCGCCAAATTCCTGAAGCAATATCCCCAGTCGCGGCTGGATATCCGCTTGGTGGACAACGTCGTTCATCCCGTCCACGACGGGTTCGACGTGGTTTTCGGCACGGGGCCGCTGCAGGACTCGACGCTGATCGCGCGCAAGGTCTTCAGCCTCGAACTGTTCCTTTGTGCATCACCGGAGTTCATACGGGAACTACCCGAACCCATCACCGCTCCCACCCAATTGGATACCGTGCCGTTCATCGACTGCGGAGTCAGCGAGGGACCGCGCAGGCTCACCGTCGCCAAGAACAAGCGGCGCCATGAGCTCTCGCCGACGGTTCGGGCGCGAGCCAACAATTTTCAGGTGTGCAAGCAGTACATCCTGAACGGGCTCGGTGTCGGTGCGATGCCGAGCCAGATCATCGTCACCTCCGAGTTGCGGGACGGCAGCATCGTGCCGGTGCTGCCCGAATGGCGCCTCGAGCAGCTTGACGTCTACATGATCCATCCCTTCCAGCTCTCGTTCTCCACGTTGATCAGCGCGTTCTACGAGACGGCGTGCGACATCATCACCGAGAACACCGCGCGAAGCTGAGGCGGCAAAACCGGCCGTCTGCACCTATAAAGCGAAAAAGTGAGCGTTTGCTGGCGGCGAGTCCAATACTTAGGTGATGAGTAGGCCTGCACCGCCCGTGCTGACGGTTCAATCGGAGTGGTCACAGCGCAGTTTCGCGCCGGGCCACGACATCGTGGTCGGAAGTGACCTCCGCGCCGACATGCGCGTCGCCCATCCGCTGATCGCCCGCGCCCACCTCCTGCTGCGCTTCGACGGGGCCAAATGGATCGCGATCGACAACGGTTCGCCCTCCGGCATTTTCGTCAATGGTCACCGGGTACGGGCCGTCGACATCCACGATCGCCAGAGCCTCAACCTCGCCCGGCCCGACGGGCCGCGTCTGAGCTTTGGGATCGGCCGGCACGACGGGGCGGTGGGCCAACTACCGCCCACCCTGGAGGCGGTGCCGGTGATCGCGCCGCCGGGCGCCCCGAAGACCGCCCGTCCGGAACCGCCACGGCGGCCCGGCGTCCCGCCGCCCCGCATCGCGCGACCGCAACCCGCCCCGCCGCGCTACCCGCCCGCCGGCCAGCCCCCGCGCGCTCCCCACCCGGCGCCGCAGCCGGCGGGGCTCCAGCCGCTCACCGAGATCGGGGCACAGACCCTTGAAGCCTCGGGCTTCGACAGCGCCAACCTGCGGCGCGCCGTGCAGCGGTCACGTTCGAGGCTCGGGGCGCCCCCCGCGGGGGCGGCGGTCATCGGCCGCGCGGAAGACAGCGACATCGTCATCTCGGACGTCTTGGCGTCGCGCCATCATGCCTACTTGGTGCCGGGCCCCACCGGCATGGAGATCCACGACGCGCAAAGCATCAACGGGACTTTCGTCAACGGCACCCGCATCTTGTCGGCACCGCTCACCGAGGGTGACGTGGTCACGATCGGCAACGTCGACCTGGTTTTCAACGGTGAAATCCTGCTGCGCCGCGCCGAAGCGGCCACCCGCACCGGCGGGCTGGAAGTGCGGGAGGTCGACTTTCACGTCGACAACAAGCGGCTGATCCAAAAGGTGTCCCTGACGGCGCGGCCCGGGACGCTGACCGCGCTCATCGGTGGGTCGGGAGCGGGCAAGAGCACGTTGTCCCGGCTGATCGCCGGCGCCACTTGTCCGACCTCGGGCTCGATCACGTTCGAGGGCCACGACATCCACGCCCAGTTCGCGTCGTTGCGCAGCCGGATCGGGATGGTGCCCCAAGACGACGTCGTGCACCGCCAGCTCACGGTGACCCAGGCGCTGAACTACGCGGCCGAGTTGCGGCTGCCGACCGACACCAGCAAGTCCGACCGCGCACAGGTCGTCGCGCAGGTCATCGAGGAACTCGGCTTGACCAAGCACGCCGACACGCGAGTCGACAAGCTGTCCGGCGGGCAGCGCAAGCGCGCCTCGGTGGCCCTGGAACTGCTCACCGGGCCGTCGCTGCTGATCCTCGACGAGCCCACGTCGGGCCTGGACCCCGCATTGGACCTGCAGGTCATGACGATGCTTCGGCAGCTGGCCGACGCCGGCCGCGTCGTGCTGGTGGTGACGCACTCGCTGAGCTACCTCGATCTGTGCGACCAGGTGTTGCTGATGGCGCCGGGCGGCAAGACCGCCTACTGCGGTCCACCCGGCGACATCGAAGCGACCATGGGAACCACCAACTGGGCCAAGATCTTTGGAATGGTGGGCGCGGACCCCGACGAAGCCAACCGTCGATTCCTGGCCCAAGCCAAACCGCCGCCTCCTGTATCCGACGCGGACAAGCCGGCCGATCTCGGCGCTCCGGCGCGCTCCAGCACCTGGCGTCAATTCTCGACGATCGCCCGCCGCCAGGTCCGGCTGATCGTCGCCGATCGCGCCTACTTCATCTTCCTGGCGCTGCTGCCGTTCGTGATGGGCGCGCTGGCGCTGACCGTTCCCGGCTCGACGGGATTCCGCGTGGCCGATCCGAACGGCGACGGGTCCGACGAGCCCGGATCGGTGTTGATGTTGCTGACCATGGCCGCCGTCTTCATGGGCACCGCGCTGACGATCCGCGATCTTATCGGCGAGCGCCCGATCTTTCGCCGCGAACAGGCGGTCGGCCTGTCGACCAAGGCCTATCTGCTCGCGAAGATGGCGGTCTTCTTTGTGTTCGCCATCGTCCAGTCGACGATCGCGACCACCATCACCATTCTGGGGAAAGGCGCGCCGACCCGGCCGGCCCTGCTCCTTGGCAGCGCCACACTCGAGCTGTACGTCGCCACCGCCGCCATGTGCGTGGCCGCGGCGATGATCGGCCTGGTCCTGTCCTCGCTGGCGCGCTCGAACGAGCAGATCATGCCGCTCCTGGTGGTGTCGCTCATGTTGCAGCTGGTGCTCTGCGGTGGGATGGTCCCGGTCACCGACCGGATCGGGCTGGATCAGATGTCCTGGGCGGTCCCCTCCCGTTGGGGGTATGCGGCGCAGGCTTCGACGGTCGACTTGTGGACGATCGAGCCCGGGCCGCTCGCCCCGAAAGACCGCCACTTTAAACACACGGCGGGGACATGGCTGTTCGACGTCGGCATGCTGGTGTTGCTGACGGTCGTGTACGCGGGAATCGTGGGGTGGCGCAGCCGGCTCAAGCGCCATTGATCCGTCGCTAGACGAAGTCCAAAGCCTCGACCGTCGCGACGGGGCCCTCATGGGTGGGCCGGTTTGCACCGCCAATGCAGTACACGGTGTTGCCCACCGCCGCGACCGCCTCAGCGTGACGCGGCGTCGGCAGCGGGGGCAGCGTGGACCACTTCGCATTTGCGATGTCGTACATTTCTGCGACTCCCAACACCTGGGTTGGTTCCTCACCACCGACCGCCACGATTCGGCCATCGATGAACGCGGCGCCGTAACTTCCACGCGGAGTTGGCATGTCGACCAACTTGGTCCAGGTCCCTGCTTGGGGATCGAACCGTTCGAACGCCGCGGAATTCTTGTCGGCGGACAGGAACCTCCCGCCGACCGCGTACATGTAGGTGCCGTCGGACGCCGCGGCCAAGTGTTCGCGCGGGGTGGGCATGTTGGCCGCGTCGCGCCACGAGCTGCCGTCGAAGACCTCGGTCTGGCCGACGAGCTGCTTGGCGTTCTGTCCGCCGGCGACGACGAGCTTGTCACCGACCACCGCGGCCGCCGGTGCCGCCCGCGCGTGGCTGAGGCCGGCCAGCTCCACCCAATTGCCGCCGCGCAACGCGAACACCTTGGTGGACGCCTGCGTGAGGTCGCCGCTGGCGCCGCCGAGGACCACCACCTCGTTGCGATACGTGGCCGCGGCGGCGTGGTGGAGCGGGACGGGCAGCGGGGGTTGGGCTTGCCAGGCGCCGGTGCGCGGGTCGTAACTCTCGACCGTCTGAAGTGCGACTCCGTCGCGCAGTCCGCCCATGATCCAGATCTTGTCGCCCAGCACGGTCCACGCCGTCATCAGCCGGGGTGTGGGCGCGTCCGGTAGCGAACGCCACTGCGCGGCCGGCTGGGCCAGGCGTGGCGGCAGCTGTAACGCCTCGGCCGTCGCGGTCACCTGGTCGTCACCGACGGCCGTCGACCCCCCGACGGCGTAGATGGACTTCCCCACCGCATCGACCGCCATGCCGTGGCGCGCAGTCCCCATGTCCGGCAAGCCATCCCACGTCTTCGTCGACAGATCGAACACCGCCACGCTCTTGAGGACTTGCCCCGCCGACTGACCCCCGGCGGCGACCAGGCGCCGGTCCGCGATCGCCACGCCAAGGTCACTGCGAGGCTGGGGAAGGTCGGGCAATTTCGTCCAGGTTTTCGCGGCCGGGTCGTACGCCTCGACCGCTACCAGGTCGGCGTTCCCGTTGGTCCCGCCGACCGTGTACACCAGTTTCCCGTCCGAGGCCGCGGCCAGCATCTGTCGCGGGGTCGGGATGGGGGTGCCGAGGGTCCAGGCGTTGCCGTCGAAGATCTCGGTGGAGTTCAGCAGCGCTCCGTTGGCGTCGACGCCGCCGGTGACGATGATGCGGTCACCCACCACGGCCGCCGCCGCTGCCGCGCGGGGCTGCAACAGGTGGGGCAGCTCCACCCAGTGACTGTTGACCACGCGCCAAACCTGGTCGCTGGCAACCTTTTGCGCGCCCGCGGCGCGCCAGCCGCCGAGCACGATCGGGTTTCCCTGCCACGTCACGGCCATGGCCTGTTGAACCGGGACCGGGAGATCGTCGCCGCTCTTCCAGCTGTCGATGACGGGGTCATACCCCTCGTGGTTTGCGACGACGGCGTGGTTGCTGCCGATTCCGCCGAATATCCAGATCGTGCCGTCGGCCTGGGTGGTTGCCGCCGCGTCGCGTGCGATGCGCGCGTTCGTGATCGGCTGCCACTTCACCGACGCCTGGCTCGGCGGGCTCGCGGCGGCCTGGGGGTGCCGCTTGCCGTGCGTCAGCAGCACGTAGACGCCGCTGCCCAGCACCAACACGGCCACCACGATCGCGACGGCGATCAGCGCCGCGGTGGCGCGGCTTCGCTTCGCTTTCGACGGTTTCGGCCACGCCACCGCGCCGGTCGCCAATCCGCGCGGCGTATCCGGAACACGGTCGGCAGAACTCGTCGGCGCGATCGCGTCGGTGACACTTGTCTGTTCGGGGATCATCTGGGTGGGCTCGGACGTGTTTGGGCCGCGCGAGACAGCGGGTGCGCGGCCCGGCTGCGGGCGACCGGGCGGCCGTGACGGCGGATGCGGTGGCGTCGAGGTGGTGCGATCTCCCAGCGCATTCATCAGCGAGGTGGCACTTTCCGGGCCGGCGATCCGTGGGCCCGGTTTGGCGATCCTCGGCGGTCTCGGCACCGGCCGCGCGATGCGCCCCGAACCCGCACCCGCGGCGGTAATCGCCATGGAATCGGGCTTTAATCCGTTGCGGCGCAGGCTCTCCTGCAATTCGCGGCCGAACTCCGCCGCTGACGCCGGCCGTTCGGCGGGATCGAACCGCATCGCTTTTTCGATCGCCGAACAGACCGCGTCGGGGATCCCATTGGGGCGCAGGTCCGGGACCCGCGTGCTTTTGATCCGGGTGTACTGCGCGAGGAGGTCTTCGCCGCTGCGGCGCTCGTATGCGGCGTTGCCGGCGATGAGCGCATAGAGCGTGGCACCGAGCGAGTAAACATCGGTCTCGACCGTCGCCGGATCGCCGGTCATGACCTCGGGCGCGAGGAAATCGACTGTGCCGGAAAACAACCCGGACGCCGTTTCATAGCCTCCAGCGACGTGCGCCGTCCCGAAATCGGTGAGCTGCGGTTCGCCGTAGTCGTTGACGAGAACGTTCGCGGGCTTGATATCGCGGTGCAAAGTTCCTGTCAGGTGAGCGGTTTCGAGCGCCCCGCACAATTTCACACCGATCCGCATCGCTTCGGGCCAGGCGATCGGCCCCTCTCGCTGCACCCGCAGGCCCAGGGAACCGGCGGCGCAGTACGACATCACGATATAAGGCCGGCCGCCCGCGGTGACGCCGACGCGCAGAATGTTGACGATGTTCGGATGGCCCGACAGGCCGCCCATGGCGTAGCCCTCGCGGAGAAATCGTTCGCGACTCTCGTCGTCGCCGAAGGTCGGCAACACCTTGATGGCGACGTTGCGACCGAGCGCAGTCTCGCGACAGCGATACACCACGCCGGCGGCGCCTCGAGCGATCTGGCGCGCGTTGTCGAATCCGGCGGCAGCCAACTCCGCGACGATGTCGCTCGGTCCCGGCGCCCGGGGGCGAGCCTTGGGTCTTTCAGCCATTTCGTGGCCTCAACTTCCCAGGCAACTGATGATCGAGTTAAGGGTAGCGAACATGAGCGCACCGGCTGAACGGTTCCGGTGAGGATCGTCGCAAAGCTCAGCCGGGGAGCAGCGCGCGATCGGCCAGCGCGCCCATCACCGGCGCCAGTTCCCGGGCGTATTCGAACGTCAGATGGTTGGCGTCGTGGAACACCACGGTGTTGCCGACGATGACCGGGCACCGGTCCAAGGTGCAGAACAGCTCGGTGAGGTCGGCGTACTGTCCGCCGCCGGCTTTGGTGGCCGCCGCCTCGGCGGCGATGCCCGGATCGTTCACCGCCGTCGATCTCGGCGGCGCGCAGGCCGTCGCGTCATCGAGGTGACCGGACAGGCAGGTCGGCACCAATGCGTGCGGATCCGGGGCCGGCCCGAGCACCAGCACCTTGGCACCGGTACCGCGCAGCTGCTGGACGAGTCGGGTCAGGCTGCCGAGCCAGGCCGAGTCGTATGACGTGACACCGGCCGGAAAGTCGTAACGGTCACCGTATTTGCGCCACAGGCTCAACACGACCAACTGTGGATGCTGGTTGCGCAGGCGGGCGACGACCAGATCGCGCCACTTGTCGCACTCGGTGAATTCCCGGCGCAGGAACGGGTTGATGATGGGCAGGTCCAGCATCGGGCAGCCGCCTTTGGTCAGGGCCTCCAGCCGCCAGTGCCGCCGCCCGGTGACCTGCTGGAATGCAGGGATCCACATCGCTGCGGTCGAGTCACCGACCAGGGCGACGCCGGTCTTTGACGCCCTGTCGCCGCTGATGCACTCGGGCTGATCGGCCTCCAAAAAATTGCGCAAGCAGCCCTTGAAGTAGGCGATCGGGTTTTCGGCTGAAGCAGCGCCGATCGATGGGTCGAGATTCGACGGGACTGCCTTGAGATCGGCGGATACCGCGACCATCGTCTGCACTTGCGCAAACGCGTACTGCACCGCCGCGTCGTACGCGTCGAGGCTGTCACCCGCCGGTGGTATCGGCCCGGTGACTTTCAGCGCCGCCGCCGGGGCACCGTGACCGACGGGGGCGGGGATCGCCACCAACAACGCCGCGCCCACGCATACCGCCACCGCGGTCGCACCGCCACCGAGCAACAGGCTGCGGAACGCGGACCGGCGCACGAAAGGGGCGAAGCGGAGCGGGTTTTCGATGAAGCGCAGGGTGAGCACGGCCAGACCGCCGGATATCGCGACCGTCGCCAGCCTGCCCACCAGTCCCAGCGGATGGCCCAGCAACGGCGGCGCGAGCAACAACACGGGCCAGTGCCAGAGATACCACGAATACGAAATTCGGCCGATGGCTCCGATCGGCGACCACGCCAAAAGGTGCCCGCACCCTCGGGTGGGGTGGACACAGCCCGCGCCGATCACGAGTGCGGTGCCGAGCACGGGCAGCAGGGCGGCCGTGCCCGGGTAGGGCGTCATCACGCTCAAGACCGTGCAACCCAGCAGGATCAGTGCCAGGCCCGCCCATCCCGCGATCGCGGCGGGCAGCGCCGCCAGCCGGCGCCACTGGGTGGTCGTCAGGGCCACCAGGCCGCCCACGGCCAACTCCCACGCCCGGGTGGGCAGTGAAAAGAACGCGACGGAAGGCACGATCGGGGTGGCCAGCAGTGACGCGGCAAACGACAGGACCGCGACCAGCGCAAGGACCAGGAGATAAGGACGCTCGGACGACACGCCCGCGGCGCGCCGACGCCGCCGCCGGGTGGCCCAGGCCGTACCGATGATGACGGCCGGCCACACCAGGTAGAACTGCTCCTCGACGCCCAGGGACCAGTAGTGCTGGAACGGCGACGGCGGCGTGTAGGCAAGTTGGTAGTCGATGCCGTGGAAGACGAACCAGTAGTTGCCGATGTACAGCGCGCTGGCGATGCCGTCACCGATGACGCCCTCGGCTTGCAACGGGGGCAACAGGATCGCCGAGGCGATCGCGGTGACAACGCCCACCGCAGCCGATGCCGGCAGCAGCCGGCGGGCTCGCGCCCCGTAGAAGCGGCCCAGCCGGACGGTGCCTGCAGTGCTTACCTCGCGGTAAAGCATTCCGGTGATGAGGAATCCCGAGATGACGAAGAACACGTCGACGCCGGTGAACCCACCGCCCACACCGGGCACGCCGGCATGAAAGAGCACGACGGCCAACACCGCGACGGCACGCAGGCCTTCGAGGTCTTGGCGAAATGCCGGCTTCGGCGGACGCAGGCCCCGCGCTTGCGTGACGGGGCTGACGCTCTCAACGTCTGCCATCGTCACCAACTGGGTGAAGGGCAACTCTCGAGAATGGTAGATACATGCGAAATCGCGACGGGGCAGCTATGTCAGTATCTGCGCCAATTACCGTCTGACCCCCCTTGACCCCAACCGCCCCTTCAGTCCGAGGTGACTATAGCTATCTCCGCGGCCATGTGCGGATATACGTCCGAATTGCCTCCCGCTTCGAGGAACCCCCTGGCAAATACCGGCGCCGCCGAGCGAAACTGACAGCTATGAGTTTCGTGGAGGAAAAGGTGCTTCCGCAGCTGCTGCGAGTGCACGACACGGTGTATCAGAAGACGAATGGCTGGATCGGTCACCGCGCGCTGTGGATACCGAGCCTGCTGCTGCATACCGTCGGCGCGAAGACCGGTAAACGACGCACGACGTCGCTGACCTATGCCCGCGACGGTGACAAGTATCTGGTCGTCGCCTCCAAGGGCGGCGCCCCCGAAGCCCCCGGCTGGTACCACAACCTGAAAGCCAACCCCGACGTCGAGATCAACGTCGGACCACGGCGTTTCGCCGTCACCGCGCGACCGGTGCTGCCCGATGACCCCGACTACCCGCGGCTATGGCAGATCGTCAACAACAACAACCAAAACCGCTACGTGGAGTATCAGAAGCGGACGTCACGACCCATCCCGGTGGTCGTCCTGAGTCCGAAAGGCTAGAACGATTCACCCTCTGACCTCGCCCGAGCAGGTTTGAAACCGGCGAGTCTGGATACCTCCCGGTATGTCGAGCAAGCGGCTAGCGCTTCTTGACCGCAGGGACCTAGGGAAGGGGTTTTGCCATGATGCTCTCCAAGGTTGCCATGAAGACGACGGCGGCCGCCGCCGGCATCGCGACGGCGGGAATTCTGATGGCGTCGCCGGCGCTGGCGGATCCGCAAGTCGTAGCGTTTGGCCAATCCGCAGAGATTCCAAGCGCAAACGGCGCAGAAGCCATCAACTACACCGTGAACAACTTGCAGCCCAGCGGCCACAACGATGG
This sequence comes from Mycobacterium paraintracellulare, assembly GCF_000276825.1. Lineage (NCBI taxonomy): Bacteria > Bacillati > Actinomycetota > Actinomycetes > Mycobacteriales > Mycobacteriaceae > Mycobacterium > Mycobacterium paraintracellulare. The sequence goes on from NC_016948.1 coordinate 4,186,589, forward strand.
CATCTGGTACTCCGACGTCACGGCCACAGGTGTGCGCGGTAATGCGACTCCGGTCATTGCCGACTTCAACGCGCGTGCCGTCAACAGCTCGACCTACGCGGTCATGAAAGGGCATGAAGTAGACGGCCTGCCGAACCAGCCGATCGCGCCGGGCGCCCAGGCGACCGGGCGGCTCTACTTCGACGTTCGAGGCGGCACGGCGCCGGACAGCGTTGTCTACCGGGATGCCGCCGGCATCGACAAGGTCGTCTGGAAGAGCTAACGGCGCCGTAAGCGCCGCCACATCTGGGTTCGCCCCGATGCAGCCACTTCGGTCCTAGCGCATCGAGCATCGGCGCTTGGCGATCGGCGCACGCCTGGGGGTTGCCGGCGGTAATCAGGGCACGATGTTTGTCATGGTCGCCGTCCACCGCGCGCCGATGCGTTCCCGCAACGATGCCGTCGAGCCGCAAGCTGCCATCGACCGCGCTCGACGGCTCGGCCTGTGCGGCTTCGGGCAATACGTGGATCGCTCGGGCGAACAGGAACGGCTTGTCCGTCGGGTCGGCCGATTCGCCGACCTCGATGACGGCTCGTTTGTGTGGAGCCGCGACACCGACGGGTGGTTCTGGTTGGGCCGCATCTGCGGGCCGTACTTCTATGACGCCGGCGAAGCGGCCGCCGCAGTGGATTTGGTGCACGTAAGACCGTGCGAGTGGCTGTCGGCACCGACGCCTGAGCAGGAGGTGCCGTCCGCGGTCATTGCCACATTCCGGCGCGGTGGACGGAACTTTCAGGAAATCCATCACCGATCGATCGGTGAGCACACACAAAGAATTTGGGATGCTCGCAGGAATCAACCTGCAGACGACTAGCCGAACCTCGCAGACCGCGGACGGCCTAAGCGCGGCTCGTCAGGACTACTCACCCAGGGCTGCACGCCATTTCGGAAAAGCCCGTTACTGAGCTGCGGGCACGCTCCAGTCACGCGCGAAAGATATTCACTGTTTCGGGAAGACCCAGCATCCGTGGGTCGCGTCGCCCTGTAGCAGCGAGAAGGAATTTGTGGGCGTCGATTCCGCTTTCCTTCGGGAATGCCGCGGCCGGTATCGCAAGCAGGCGGACTACGTGCGAGTCGGCTGCGATGATGGGATCGCGGCTTAGGATGTCGAGGACGAAATCAAGGCTGTCATAAAGTCCTTCGCGTAGATCTGATGGCTGATTGATGGCGTCGCGGATGTCGTCGGCGTGCACGTACGCGTCCATCAATAGAGCATGTATTGCCCGGCCAACAGTGAAACGCGGTGCTGGACTGGGTCGGACCCACATGTCGTCGCCGAACGCGGTCAACAGCCCTGCCGTCGACTCTCCGATCTGCCGCATCTGGGCGGCAAGGTCGTTGGGCGGTTGGGCGCGCAGCGACGCCGCCTGTTCATCGGCGCTTCGCGTACCGCTTGCGCCCGTGACGGTGTCGATCGCCTGACCCACAACATGGGCGGCGACGTCGCGCACCTGCCAACCGGCGCAGCGGGTGGCTCGGGTCCACATCGACATATCGAGCCTGGCCAACAAATCCGAGAAGTTCTGGTACTCGCGGAGCAGGCCGACCGTCGTGCGCTCACGGGTAAGCACGGGACGCCTCCTCCAAGCGATCCTTCACATCTCGAAGTCGTTCGAGCTGCACCCGGAACCCATCCTGCGTGAGCACCCCGATACGGCAGACCAAGTGGCGCACTCCGGCATCGATGTAGTTCGCCAGCTTGGCCGCAACCGCCTCAGCGGACCCGGCGGCGAAGGCCTGGAGACTCTCGACGGCCGCAAGCGGAAATCCATACGTTGCGGTGGTGAACCGATCAAGTTCGGATCGACCGCCATCTGGCGAGTCCGTTACAAGGACCGTCACAAAAAGGGCTGGGGTGACGGCGTCAGTCGGCCGCCCAGCCAGCTTGGCTGCGGCGCGAACGTCACCTAGACCCGTCGCGAAACCCGACGGCGTCGGCGGGTAGGGCAGCCAACCGTCATATGCCGCCCCCGCGCGAGCGCGGGCGCGCGGCGTGTCGCCGGCAAGCCAGACCGGCGGCCCGGCAGGGTTGAACGGCCTTATCCCAGAAGGAATGTCACTCAGGGCGATCGTATCGCCGTGAAACGCGCTCGGCCCTGCCCCGGCCCATAGCTGTCGCCAGAGCGCAACAGTCTCGTCGAGCCGCCTGGAGCGCCGTCGCCATGACACTTCCGACACCGCGTATTCGGTCTCCGATATCCCCGGAAAGCCGGCACCGACAGCTACGACGAGGCGGCCCTGCGCCAATCGATCGATGGAGGCTAGCGCTTGCGCGGCTTGTACAGGTCTGCGCAACGCAGGAAGAAGCGCAGCGGTGCCAAGTGTCACCCGCTCAGTCACCGAAGCGGCAGCCGCGAGAAATGTCAACGCTTCGATACGTGGGCCAATCAGTGAGTCGTTGGCCCATAGCGAGTCGAAGCCGAGATCCTCGATGGTGCGCACCATGCGGGCGAGTTGGTCAGGTTCGGTACCCGGCCATTGGTCAGCGGCAAGCAGCGCCACGATCCCGACACGCAATGCGCCTTTCCCACCTGGATCGTGCAGTTGCCGGTGAGATGCAAGAGAAGTCATGGGGCCCACGTCCGGTTCGTTCACACCACGGTGAGAATGATCTTGCCGCTGGTGCGGCCCTGGCTGCTGATGGTCAGGGCACGCGCCGCGTCGGCTAGCGGGAGCCGCTCGGCGATATGCACCCGCAATTTTCCGCATTCGACGAGCTGCGCGATGCCCCGGAGGCCGGCCGCGTCGGGCTCGACCAGGTAGTCGTAGGCGTGAACTCCGAGCTCTTTCGCACGCTCGTGCAGGCCTGGCGTCCAGGCGGCTTGAGCGCTGACCAGAATCCCCCCGGGACGAAGACATCCCAATGCCTCGACACCAGCATCACCACCGAACATCTGGATCACCACGTCAACATCACCGACTACCTCGTGGACCGGCGTTACGGTGTAATCCAACGCCTGGTCAACACCCAGCTCGGCAAGGAAGCGGTGTTTGGCGGCGCGGGCGGTCCCAATGACGTAAGCGCCGTGCGCCTTGGCGATCTGGACCGCCAAATGCCCGACTCCCCCAGCGGCGCCAGCTATCAGCACGCGCTGGCCGGGCGCAACGTGGGCGACGTCGACAAGCATCTGCCATGCGGTGAGCCCCGCGAGCGGCAGGGCGGCTGCTTCGGTGAAGTCCAACCCGGCGGGCATAGCCGCGAAGTGCCGTGACGGCCCGGTGACGAACTCGGCGTATCCGCCCGCTTGGCGCGGGAACCACGGCATTCCGAAAACCCGATCGCCGACATTGAATCGGTTGACGCCGTAGCCGACCTCCTCGATTACCCCTGCGACGTCCCAGCCGTGAATGAACGGCAGATTGAGCACCCGGTTATATGCCCGACCTCCACTTGTGTAGTAGTCCACTGGGTTAACACCAGCGGCGTGAACGCGGACTTTCACCTCGGTCGGGGCCGGCTGCGGTTCGGGGGCCTCCGCTAACCGCAGGGAGGCGGGGCCGTCCCACTCATGTTGGATGATTGCGCGCACGAAAACTGCCTCCTCAGTTATGGTTTGGCCGGAATTAGGTGCCGCTTGCGGCTGGGCGTCATGCCCCTCGTATCGAATACGACCGTCGTCTCGGCGCTTTGGCCGTCTCGAAGCCGGAACCGGTCGGCACCGCACCAGCGCCGTACCGAACCATCCACCGTTCCACGGCCTTCCCACGCGATCAGGAGGACGTTGCCGCGGTGCGCGTAGTCGGCGACCGATAACGTCAGGTCCGGAACGTGCTTGACCGCGGCGGCCAGTTGGGCGACATAGGCATTGCGTCCGCGCAATGGTTCGGCAATTCCCGGCCAGTGCAGCGCAACATCGTCGGTGACGAGGCCGTGAACGCGGGTGGTGTCGGTGGGCGCAGCCCAGAATCGGGCCCAACCCGCGACGAAGGATGCGACCGTTGACACCGGCGGCTCCAGCGCAGCAGCCGGCCCGGCGAAACCAACTTGGTGATGAAGGATCCTGGTATCGAAGTAGCCGCAGTCGCTGGTGAGCTGTCCGCCGCGGAAGGTGCACACGAACGTGACGGGGACATCGATGCGGCTGCCGGGATCAGTGGTCAGGCCGAGGAGATTGTTCCCCACCGTCCCGGTCATGCGCCCCCACACCACGGCCGTGTCGTCGCCGAATGCCGTCCCATCGAAGTGGCCCTGGTAATCAGGCACTGATTGGAAGAAGGCCGCGTAGAACTTGCGCAATTGCGCGTGGCCGGTGACCGGCTGGCGAACCCCAGAGTCTTGGTAGCTGCCGTCGGGTGCGTATGCGGCCACGATCGCTTCGACGTCGTGTCGGTTCTTAGCCTCGGCGTAGTTGCGCAGTGCCTCGCGCAGCACAGCCTCAGTGGACATGGGAGTTCTCCTGCGTGGCGTCGAGCGTTGGTGTGGGGGTTGCAGTGATCTCTACCGGGATGCCATTGAGCACCGCGGTGCCGGATAGTGGATCGAGTTCTATGCCGTCGGCCAAGAGGTTGCTGTTGACTCCCGGCCGTTGTGCCGCGATAGCGGCAGCCGTTCCTGGTTCGTCGTGTCCCCAACCATGCGGTAGTGAGACCACGCCGGGGGTCACTGCGTCGGTCACCTCCACCGGAGCGTCGATTACGCCGGCGCGCGACTTCACCCGGGCGTGCTTGCCGAGCTGGAGACGTGCGACGTCGGTGGGGTGAATTTGCAATGTGCACCGGTCTGGTCCTTTGGCCAGCGTGGGCAAGTTGTGCATCCAGGAGTTGTTCGACCGCAGGTGACGCCGCCCGACCAACACCATGCTGTGTTTACGGGGCCGGAGGAAGCTGGCGCGCAATTGGGCAACATCGTCCACCAACGGTGGTGGGGCGAGCTCGATCTGCCCCGACGGTGTGTTGAGTATCCCGGGCAGCTGTGGGCTCAGTGGGCCGAAATCCATCCCGTTGGGATACTCGCGCAACCGGGCCAGGGTGAGCGGCCCATCGGCGTCGCCGTAGGGTCCTGCGCGTAACAACAAGTCAAGAAGACGCTCGGGGCCGCGAAGCTGTCCATGCGCATCGCCGCCGACAGCCTTCGCCAGCGATTCGGCGACCATGTCGTCGATGGCCTTCAGGTCGGCCGTGGCGCCTTGTCGTGCCAGGATTCCGATCAAGCGCAGCAAGATCTGCCAGTCCGCTTTGTCGCCGGGCTGCGCGGGCAGCACCGGCGGTGAGTAGGTGGCAGTGTTGCGGATCGCAAAATGGCCGAAGAACAAGTCATAGTGGGGCTTGGTCAGCGGCGAGAGCGCCGGCAACAGTACGTGCGCATGCCGTGTCGTTTCATTGCGGTACAGATCCAGGCTGACCATGAGTTCGAGCTGCTCGAACGCAGCCGAGAGGCGCGAGCTGTTCGGAGCTGAGCGCGCCGGATTTCCGGCTACGGTGATCAGCGCCTTCACCTGCCCTGCTCCAGGCGTGTCGATCTCCTCGGCAAGGCAGGCCAGCGGCAGCTCTCCGAGAGTCTCGGGGGCGCCACGCACCCGGCTGCGCCACCGCCCGATCGCGGTGCCCGTCCGCCCCGCCGTGACCAGTCGCAGATCGGCCGCAGGGCGGGCGAACATGGCACCGCCGGGCCGATCGAGGTTGCCGGTCAGGACATTGAGGACGTCGATCAGCCAGCTCGACACGGTCCCGAAGCGCTGAGTGCAAGTGCCGGTGCGGCCGTACACGGCCGCAGCCGGCGCGGTGGCCAGATCACGCGCGAGCCGGCGAATCTCCTCGGCCGGGATTTCGCAGTGCGGAGCAACGGTCTCCGGAGAAAACTCGCGTGCGACCTGCTCAACGGTTTCGACGCCGCGAGTGTGCGGGCCCAGCCGGCCAAGATCGATGCGATCCTCACTGAACAGAACATGCACCAACGACAGCAGGAGCAGTGCATCGGTGCCCGGCCGGATCCGGTAGTGCTCGTCGGCCTCTTGGGCAGTTCGACTCCGGCTGGGGTCGACCACGACCAACCGCCCCCCGCGGCGCCGCAGCGCACGTAGCCGTCCCCGCATACCCGGAGCGGTGAGCAGGCTCCCGTTGGACACCATCGGGTTAGCGCCCAAGATCAATAGATATGAGCAGCGGTCGACGTCGGGCAGCGGCACTGTGTACATCCCGCCGAACATGAGTTGGCAGGCAACAAATTTCGGCATCGCGTCGACGGTGTTCGCGGTGTAGATGTTGCGTGAGCCGAGCGCCCGCATCGCGGCGCTGCCATAGAGCGTCGTGGCAAAGTCGTGTGCCACCGGGTTGCCGAGGTACAAGGCCACGGCATCCGCGCCGTGCTGGTCAATGACCGCGGTGAGTCGTCGATCGACGACCGCGAACGCCTCCTCCCAGGACGCGGGCTGAAGCCGACCGTCGGCGCTGCGGAGATGCGGTGCACGTAACCGGTCGGGATCTTCATGAAGCTCTTTGAGCCCGAAGGCTTTCGGGCAGACATGTCCGCGGCTCGATACGTGGTTGCGATTGCCACGGATGGAGCTGACCTCGCCCGCATCCACGCTGCTCTCCAAACCGCAACCGGCCTCGCAGAGCGGACAGACATGCCGTTGGATTTGCATACCGGCAGTATATACATACTGACAGTATGTACCACAAGTATGTACCCTGGGTATGTATCGCGTATGCTGAGACCCGTGACCGGCCCGCGTACCCAAGCAGAGCGCACGCGCGTCACCATCGAGCAGATCGTGTCGGTGGCGCGCCGCGCATTCGCCGAGGACGGCTTCGACGCCACCTCCGTCGATGGCATCGTCGAAGGTGCCGGCATGACCAAGGGCGCGCTCTACCATCACTTCCCGGGCAAACGCGCGTTGTTCGCCGCGGTTTATGAAGCCGAGCAGGTTGCGATCGGCCAGGCTGTGCTGCGCGCTGCCCGACGCGGCAACAGCAGCTGGCAGAATGTCCTGAGTGGCTGCCGAGCGTTCTTCGACGCGGTGCTGGATCCAGGGGTGCAGCGCATCACGCTGATCGATGCTCCCGCAGTCCTCGGTTGGGAGACGATGCGCAAGCTCGAAGACGAGCATGTCACTTCCCTGCTCCGGCAGGGTCTTTCCCAAGCGATCGCCGACGGCCACCTCGGGCGCCAGCGGGTGGAGCCTTTGGCGCACCTCGTTCATGGCGCGATGTGTGAAGCCGCGATGACGGTTGCCCGCTCAGCGGACCCGATGCGCGAGAGTAGAGATTCGCTCGCGGCTCTGGAAAACCTGCTCAACGGCATCGTTGTTCGCCGCAAGCGCTAAGCGCGCGTGATGAGGTCGACCGCGCCCGCTTACCCCGACTACAGGCGGGAAGCATGCCTAGGTCCGCCCGGCGATGAGCGCCCCACTTCGGAAATGCTTCGATGATTGGCAATTCTGCGCCTCCAGCGCAACCGGCCCTACCACCGAGGCCGAATTGATCAGAAAGAAAACTGGCCAGAGCTTGGTTGCTCTGACCAGCACATTCTCTGTGGAGCTGCCGGGAATCGAACCCGGGTCCTACGGCATTCCCTCAAGACTTCTCCGTGCGCAGTTCGCTATGCCTCTACTCGGATCTCCCGGTCACGCGAACAAGCCGAGACGACGATCCCAGTCGCTGTTGGTGTCCCGATAAGTCCCGCGACCGGACTCATCGGTGGATCCCTCTAGCTGACGCCAGGCTCCGGGTCGAGGGCGTTCCCGGTCTGACGGACTAGCTGTCGCTTAGGCAGCGAGAGCGTAGTCGCGCTGATGTGAATCGGCGCTTATCTGTTTGCAACGACGCTTACGGTGGTCGGTTGCCTGCACCGGCACGCTTCCCTTGATTCGATGCGCGAAGTCGAAACCTTTCAGCCCCTCGCATCCCGCCGACTTTCGGCAGGAATATCAATGGTACCCGCCTATCAACCAGCGGCAATGGGATTATCTTCCCCGCTCGGCCACGAGCGTCGACTCGTTGCGCGAAAAACCCCCATATCAACGCATCAATCCGACGTTCGTCGCGAAAGGCGACGAAGAGCGGTCAGATCACGAAGTTGAGGTGCTCGACGATCTGGCCGGCCACGTCTTTGTCGCCACCGAGTTCGACGTCCTGGGCGCGCGCGGGGCACATCGGCCGGCCGCCGGCGAGCCTGGTGAACTGCAGCCCGTCCAGCCGGATCGTCGCCGTCGGCTCTTGTCCCGCGAAGCTGTCGACGACGGCGGCCCGACCGTCGACCCTGACCCGGATGGTGCGGGCCAGCGGGCCGGTGAGCTCGAATTGGACGCGCGAACCCTCGGGGGCCTTGGCCAGCCTGCCCACCACATAGCCCATCGTGGCGGCGATCTCGTCGACGGCAAGCGAGGCCGCCGGGCCGGCGAGCTCGTCGTCGGAGGGCGGCCGCTCCAATGCGACGCGGATGTCTTGCTCGTGCATCCAGCAATCGAACACCCGGATCCGCATGAACCGGCCGTAGGTGTCCGGGCCCGTGGGGGTCGCCGTCACCGCGTTCCACTCCTCGTCGGACAGGGACGTCAGGGCCGCGCGCCGGTCGTCGGTGATCGCCCGGAAGCTTTCCAGCACATCGGCATCCGCGTGGGTGCCCAGATGGCGAACCCAACACTCGTTCATCGCTCCGATGTCGTTGCGCACGTGCTCCAGCACGGAGACATCGATGTCGGGCTGGGGCGCGGCGATGCCGGCGAGGAAGGACTCGGTGCCGATCATGTGCGACACCAAGGCCTTGACGTCCCAGCCCGGCAGCGGACTCGCCGCCCGCCATTGCGCCTCGGACAGGCCCGCCAACAGCGCGTCGAGGTCGTCCCAAACGGCGAACAGACCGGTGAGCACGGTGGACTTGTCGAGTTTGGTGACGGGGCGATCGGCCATGGTCAGGATCGTAGGCCGGTCAGGCCGACGCGATCATCGCCACGGACCCCATCGCGAGCACCATGCCGATCCCCTGCCAGCGGGTCACCCGCTCCCGCAGCACGACCATCGCCAGGACGACCGTCGCCGCCGGATACAGCGAGATCAGGATGCTGGCCAACGACAGCAGCCAGGTGTGCAGGGCCGCCAGCATGGTGATGTTGGCGAAGATGTCTAGGACGGCGACGGCGACCGCCAACCGCAACGGCTTGCCGCGCGGCATCTTCAGGTTCTGGCTGGTTGCGGCCATCGCGAAGATCACCAGGCTGGCCGCCACCCGGGCGAACACCAGCGGCCAGAGCTTGCAGACGTGGGGTGCCTGGTGCAGAAACACCAGGTTCAGTCCCATCGCCGAGCCCGCAACGACCGTGAGCCAGGCCACTTTTGGGGTGAACCGATATGGGGTCCCCTCGACGGGGGCCTCGCGGCTGACCAGCATCACCGCCCCCAGGGCCAGCACGACACCCACCAGGGCCGCCTGCCCCGGCCGCTCCCCCAGAGCCATACCCACTGCGACGGGTACCGCGGCGTTCAGCACGGCCGCCAGCGGTGAGACGACGGAGATCGGTCCCGAACCCAGCGCCGCGAAGAACGCCCACATGCCGAACGCCATGCCGATTCCGTAGAGGGTCCCCCACAGAACGGCCCCGACATGAATAGGGCCACCGACGAAGATGGCCATCACACCGAGTAGGACTGTCTCGATCGGATAGGCGACCAGCATGACGCGCAGCGCGGCCACCCGCCGAGCTGCGACACCGCCCACAAAATCGCTGACACCGTACGTAACGGCTGACAGCTGGGCGTACGCGGCGCCGATCAGGTCATGCCCTTCGCTCGGCGCCCTAGTTCACGGACCACTTCGCGCTGTGCGTCGCGCTGGGCCATGTCCTGGCGTTTGTCGTAAGCCCTTTTGCCGCGCGCAAGGGCCAGTTCGACCTTGACCTTGCCCTCGGAGAAATACAGAGACAGCGGCATCAAGGCGAGGTTACCATCTCGAATCTTGCCGACCAGCCTGTCGATTTGTTGCCGATGTAACAACAACTTTCGGTTGCGCCGGGGGTCATGATTGGTCCAGCTACCGTGCTGGTACTCCGCAATGTACAAGTTGCGCAACCACACTTCGCCGTCGTCGATCGTTGCGAAGGCGTCAGCTAACGAAGCTTGGCCCTCGCGCAGGCTTTTGACCTCGGTGCCTTGCAGCGCGACCCCGGCCTCGAACGATTCGATGATCGAATAGTTATGCCGCGCTTTGCGATTGGTGGCCACAACTTGTTTGCTGCCGCCTTTGCCGCCCGCCGCCTTGGCCCGGCCGGATCCCTTGGCCACAGCTACCGCCGGATATAGAGGCGCAAGGTCGCGTACGCCGTCAGGGCCGCCATCGACACGCCGAGCAGAAACAGCCACGGCGAGATATAGAGGATGTCGGCGTAGTCGACCTTGGCGATCAGGTGAGCTTGGTAGAACTGGCTCAGCGCGTTGTCCAGGAACAAGGCCCGCACCAACATCAGGCCGATGACCGCGATGGCGACACCGATGGACGCGGCCAGCATCGCCTCCACCAGGAAGGGCAGCTGGGTGTACCACCGGCTGGCGCCCACCAGCCGCATGATCCCGATCTCCGTGCGTCGCGTGTAGGCCGCGACCTGCACCATGTTGGCGATCAACAGGATCGCCCCGACCGCCTGCACCAGCGCGACGGCGAACGCGGCATCCCGCAACCCGTCGAGCACCGCGAACAGCCGGTCGATCAGGTCCTTCTCGTTGAGGATGCTGCGCACCCCCGGCTGCCCCTGCACCGCGGCGTCGAATTCCGCGTGCTGTTCGGGGTTGTTGAGTTTGACGATGAACGACGCGGGGAACGAGTCCTTGCCCGCGACGTCCTTGAACTCCGGGAACTTCTTGATGGCGTCGTTGTAGGCGTCCTGCCGGTTGACGAACCGCACCGACTTGACGTCCTGTCGCGCATCGACCTTGTCGCGCAGCGCCTTACACGGAGCGGACGCGCACGTCGCGTCGTTGGCGGAGATGTCGTCGGTGAGGAAGACTTGCGTCTCGACGCGGTCGAGATAGATCTCCCGGGAGTTGTCGGCCAGCCGTACCACCAGCAGGCCGCCGCCGAACAGCCCGATCGAGATGGCAGTCGTCAGGATCATCGCGGCCGTCATCGTGACGTTGCGGCGAAGGCCGGTCAGGACCTCGTTGAGCAGGAAGCCGAAGCGCACTTAGCGGTCCATCCCGTAGACGCCACGCTGCTCGTCGCGCACCAGCCTGCCCAACGACAGCTCGACGACGCGCTGGCGCATCGAGTCGACGATGTGATGGTCGTGTGTCGCCATCAACACCGTCGTCCCGGTGCGGTTGATCCGCTCCAACAAATCCATGATGTCCTTACTGGTATCTGGGTCGAGGTTGCCCGTCGGCTCGTCCGCCAGCAGCACCAGCGGCCGGTTGACGTAGGCCCGCGCGATCGCCACGCGTTGCTGCTCGCCGCCGGACAGCTCGTGGGGCAGCCGGTTTGCCTTCCCCGACAGGCCGACGGTTTCCAGCACGTCGGGCACCACGCGGTTGATCGCGTCACTGCGCTTGCCGATCACTTCCAGCGCGAAGGCGACGTTCTCGTACACGGTCTTCTGCTGCAGCAGGCGAAAGTCCTGAAAGACCGTTCCGATCACCTGACGCAGCTTCGGTACGTGACGACCGCGCAGCTTGTTGACGTGGAACTTCGACACTCGGATGTCGCCGGAGGTCGGGCTCTCCTCGCCGAGCAGCAGCCGCATGAACGTCGACTTGCCCGAACCCGACGGGCCGATCAGGAAGACGAATTCACCCTTGTCGATCTTGACGTTGACGTCCTCCAATGCGGGACGGGCCGCGCTTTTGTACTTCTTGCTGACGTGGTCCAGGGTGATCATCACGGCACGCCAGTGTAGCGGTGATTTTCGCTGGCAGGCGAAGTCAACGGGCCGGGGGCGACGTCGTGGGGGTCGGACCGGGGCCCGGCTGCGGTTGCTCGGGCGTCGGCGTGGGCGGGCTCGTGCTCGGCGGGCAGAACGGCGCCGGGAGGATGCACGGCAGCTGCGGCATCTGGAACGGCGGCGTAGTGGTGGTGGTCGTGGTCACCGGGGGTGGCGGCGGTGGAGGCGGCGGCGTGGTCGTCGGGGTCGGCGTATAGGTGACGGTCGCCGGCGGCTGCTGCACGCGGCTGCGCGGCACCCACGTGTAGTTGGGATCGGGCACGAACCCCGGCGGCACCACTTGCTGGGCCGGGGGCTTTGGCGCCGGCGCCGGGCGGTAGGTGTCGTAGGTCCACCACACCAGGAAAAAGGCGATGATCAGCACCAGGGTCGACGTGCGCATCCGCCCGCCGAAGACGTAATTCGGCCAGCGATGTTCGGCATCCGTGTCGTCGCCGCGCTTCTCGAGGATGTTCAGGGTGAATTTCACCGCTTTTGCCCCGCACCTTGGACGTCATTATCGGTTTGCCGTTCGGCGGCCGGGACGGACGCGTCGTCGACCAGCTCCACCCGCGCGTCCGCCGCCGTCACGATCCCGACGCGGGCCAGCGCGCGGATGACCAGGACACGCAGCTGCCGGCCGACCTCGAACTGCTTACCGGGCAGGGTGCGGGCCACCATTCGCAAGGTGACGGTGTCCACTTCGATGCTCTCCACCCCCATCACGGTGGGCGCATCCAGCAGCAATGCCCCCAGCACGGGGTTGTCCATCGCGCGGTCGCATTCCTGGTGCAGGACCTCGTTGACCCGGTTCAGGTCGGCGCTGGTCGACACCGGAATGTCCACCACCGCGCGCGCCCAATCCTTGGACAGGTTGACCACCTTGACGATCTGCCCGTTCGGGATGGTCAGCACCTCGCCGTCCGGCGAGCGCAGCCGGGTCACCCGCAACGTCACGTTCTCGACGGTGCCGCTGGCTTCCGTGGCCGCAACGACGGTGAGGGTGACCAGATCCCCGAAGCCGTACTGCCGCTCCACCAGGATGAAAAAGCCGGACAGCAGGTCTCTCACCAACTGCTGGGCGCCGAAACCCAGGGCGGCGCCGACCACGGTGGCCGGGGCGACCAGACCCCCCACCGAGAACTGCAGCACGTCGGCGATCTGCAGCATGACCCAGATGCCGATGATGACGACCGATACCCAGGAGATCACCGAGGCCACGGCCTGGCGGTGCTTGGAGGCTTCCGAGCGCACCAGCGCGTCGCTTTCGGCGAAGCCGAGGTTGAGCTGCCGGGTCACCTGCTGTGCCACCCAGTTGACGAACCTCGCCGCCAGCACCGCCGCGATCAGCACCATGGCGATCCGCAGACCCCTGGTGATGATCCACTCACCGATCTCGCCCCGCCAGAAGTCGTGCCAACGGTGCGTCATCGAGGCCGCAAGAATGCTTGTGTTATTCGTCATCTTTTCGGTTGCGCCAACGGATTCCCGCTTCCAGGAATCCGTCGATGTCTCCATCCAGGACGGCCGCCGGATTGCCGACCTCGTATTCGGTCCGCAGGTCCTTGACCATCTGATAGGGGTGCAGCACGTAGGAGCGCATCTGGTTGCCCCACGAACTGCCGCCTTCGCCTTTTAACGCGTCCAGCTCCGCGCGTTCTTCGGATCGCTTGCGCTCCAACAACTTTGCCTGAAGCACTCGCATCGCCGAGATCTTGTTCTGCAATTGCGATTTTTCGTTCTGGCAAGTGACGACGATACCCGTTGGGACGTGGGTTAAACGTACCGCGGAGTCGGTGGTGTTCACGGATTGGCCGCCCGGGCCGCTCGAACGGTAAACGTCAACGCGCACATCGCCTTCCGGAATGTCGATGTGATCGGTGGTCTCCACCACAGGCAGCACCTCGACTTCGGCGAACGAGGTCTGACGCCGGCTCTGGTTGTCGAACGGGCTGATTCGCACCAGCCGATGGGTGCCCTGCTCCACCGACAACGTGCCGTAGGCGAACGGGGCGTGCACGGCGAACGTCGCGCTCTTGATGCCGGCCTCTTCGGCGTAGGAGGTGTCGAACAGCTCGACGGGATACTTGTGCTGCTCGGCCCACCGGATATACATCCGCATCAGCATCTCGGCCCAGTCGGCGGCGTCCACCCCACCGGCGCCGGAACGGATCGTGACCAGCGCCTCGCGCTCGTCGTACTCGCCCGAGAGCAGGGTGCGCACCTCGGTGGCCTCGATCTCGGCCTGCAGCGCCTTCAACTCGGCGTCCGCCTCGGCCAGCGCCTCTGCCGCGCCCTCGCCCTCCTCGGCCGCCAGCTCGTACAGCACCGGCAGGTCGTCCAGACGCCCCCGCAGCTCCTCGATCCGGCGCAGCTCGCCCTGGGCGTGGGACAACTCGCTGGTCACCCGCTGGGCGCGGGTCTGGTCGTCCCACAACTGAGGATCGGAAGCCTCGCGTTCGAGCTTCTCGATGCGGGCGCGCAGACCGTCCACATCGAGCACCCGCTCCACCGTGGTCAGGGTGGAGTCGAGGGCGGCGATGTCGGCTTGACGGTCGGGTTCCACAGCCGACAACGTTACCGGGGGCCGCCAGCCTGCCCGGCCACCGGCGAGTGCTGAGGTCACGACCAGCGGTCATGCGTTTAGAGTCGAGGCACGATCATGTGCGCCCCGCGTTGCGCGCCGGCCTATTTTGGAAGCCCCCGGCGCTGACGTGGCCCGAATAGAAGGTCGAGAATGCGCCCGTACCACGTTGCAATCGTCGGCTCCGGACCGTCGGGGTTCTTCGCCGCGTCCTCCTTGCTGAAGGCGGCCGACGCGTCGCAGGACATCGATGTCGCCGTTGACATGCTGGAGATGCTCCCCACCCCGTGGGGGCTGGTGCGCTCCGGCGTCGCGCCCGATCATCCGAAGATCAAGTCGATCAGCAAGCAATTCGAGAAGACGGCCCAAGATCCGCGGTTCCGTTTCTTCGGCAACGTCTCGGTCGGCGAGCACGTGCAAGCCAGTGAGCTCGCCGAGCGTTACGACGCCGTCATCTATGCCGTCGGTGCCCAGTCCGACCGCGCGCTGAACATCCCCGGCGAGGAGTTGCCGGGCAGCATCGCCGCCGTCGATTTCGTGGGCTGGTACAACGCGCATCCCAACTTCGAGGAGGCCACGCCCGACCTGTCGGGCGCGCGCGCCGTGGTCGTCGGCAACGGCAACGTCGCCCTCGACGTCGCGCGCATCCTGGTCACCGATCCCGACGTGCTGGGCCAGACCGACATCGCCGACCACGCGCTGGAGTCGTTGCGGCCGTGCGGGGTCGACGAAGTGGTGGTCATCGGCCGGCGCGGGCCCCTGCAGACCGCGTTCACCACGCTCGAACTTCGCGAGCTGGGCGATCTGGAGAACGTCGACGTGATCGTCGACCCGGCGCAGCTCGAGGGCGTGAGCGACGAGGACGCCGCCGCGGCCGGCAAGACGGCCAAGCAGAACATCAACGTGCTGCGTGATTACGCGAAGCGCTCCCCGCGCCCGGGGCATCGCCGGATCGTGTTGCGCTTCATGACCTCGCCGATCGAGATCAAGGGCGAGGGCCGGGTGGAGCGGATTGTGCTCGGCCGCAACGAGCTCGTCACCGACGCCAACGGGCGGGTCTCCGCCAACGACACCGGCGAGCGCGAGGAGCTGCCGGTGCAGCTGGTGGTGCGCTCGGTCGGTTACCGCGGCGTGCCCACGCCGGGGCTACCGTTCGACGAGAAGACCGCGACGATCCCCAATAGTGGGGGCCGGGTCGACGGGAGCCGCAACGAATACGTGGTCGGGTGGATCAAGCGCGGGCCGACCGGCGTCATCGGCACCAACAAGAAGGACTCCCAGGACACCGTGGACACGCTGCTCGCCGACCTGGCCAGCGCCGCCCGCCCCGATGGTGGCGGCCTGGCGGATTTCCCGGACGACCACGCCGATCAGCTGGCCGAATGGCTGGCCTCGCGCCAGCCCAAACTGGTCACCTCGGCGCATTGGGAGCTCATCGACGCCCACGAGCGGGCGGCCGGCGAGCCGCACGGGCGCCCCCGGGTCAAGCTGCCGAGCTTGGCCAAGTTGCTTCGGGTCAGCCACGGCTAGATCGCCGGCCCTACTCAACGCCGGCGATTCTCCGTAGCGTTGGGGTCGTGCGTAGCGACGAACCGGTGAGCGTACTCACCGAGGACGAGAACTGGAATCGGTTGGGCAGTGTCACGCTGGGCCGGCTGGTCACCAACTTCGCCGGTGAGCCCGAGATCTTTCCGGTCAACTTCGTGGCGCAGGACCGCACCGTGCTGTTCCGCACCGCCGAGGGCACCAAACTGTTCTCGGCCGTGGCGAACCACGCGGTGGTCTTCGAGGTGGACGACCACAACCTCGTCGAAGGCTGGAGCGTCATCGTCCGCGGTCGCGCCCGGCTGCTGAAAACCGACGCGGACATTGCACACGCAGACCGCGCGCAGTTACTGCCGTGGACCGCCATGCGCAAGCCGCACTATGTGCGGATCACCCCGACCGAGGTCACCGGTCGTCATTTCCGGTTCGGCCCGGAGCCCGATTCATAGGTTGCCACAGCGGATCGCGAGCACGGAGTGCCTGCTCCGCGTGCGCGTCGGGATACAACCGCATCCACCGTGCGAGTCGGCGATCCAATTGCGCGGGCGCCGTGAAGTTTCCGAGCGCAGCATCGCGCGAGATCGACACCGCTCGCAGTGTGGCTCCGCGCAGCCTCGCTTCCTCGAAAGCGTGCCGCAGCACCGTGCCGTTGTCCACCTCGGCGACGACGGTGCCGACCTGCGCGAGCCTTCGGCTGGTCGACCGATGGATCACGGCGACCGGGAATAGGGCCGCGCGGACCAACGAGAACGCAACCGATCAGCTTGAAAACCGTTTTGCCCCAGAGGATGTCCGCTTCCACCTTGCGCGGTTCGCCGGCCGCGTCGACGGCCGATGGGCGTCGGCAAGCGCGGCGCGCGCGACGGCGAGTCGGGTAATCCGTCGATTCCCACGACAATCGCCGGAGCCGAATACATTTTGCTCATCGCGACTTCCTTCGTTGAGCGGTGCGTTCTCAGGCTATTGGCCGTAAAGCGCTCTCCCCCAAGGAGATCGGTCTCGAATTTGGCGCCATTGGAACCGACTGGCCGCGAAACGCTGCGAATTCACTGTTGCCATCGCGATGCCGGCAACCGAATACTGGGTGCGGACGAAAACCGGGTTTGTTTGACATGCGAGACAGCGGCACCACAGCCACCACCTAGACGGGAGACCTCGCGCATGACCGCTCAACCGACCTCCGCCCAACAGTCATCGTCACAGCCGCTGGTCGGCAAAGGCTGGGTCCAGGGTGTCGCCCTCGTCATGATCTTCGGCTTCCTGGTGATGGGCATTCTGGCCTACCGCACCTATTCGGCGTCGATGCCGATGCCGGACAAGGTCGTCAGCGAATCCGGTCAGCTGCTGTTCACCGGCGAGGACATCACCCGCGGACAGGAGCTCTACCAGGCGCGCGGCCTGATGGAATACGGCTCGGTGCTCGGTCATGGCGCCTACCTGGGACCCGACTACACCGCCGAATACCTGCGCGCGGCAACGCAGGACGTCGCCGATCAGCTGAGGGCGCAGGGTGTCAGCGAGCCGCGCGATCGGGTGGTCACCGAATTCCGCACCAACCGCTACAACCCGGCGACCAAGACGTTGGTGTTCACCGATCGGCAGGCCGCGGCGTTCGACCACATCCAGAACCGGTACGCGGCCTACTTCGGGGAGAATTCGACGAAATACGGTCTGCTGCCCCACATGATCACCGACCGGGCGCAAATCCGTGAACTGACCGGGTTCTTCGCCTGGACGGCATGGGCGGCGGCGGCCGAACGCCCCGGGCACCGGTACACCTACACCAACAACTGGCCCGCCGAGCCGCGAGTCGACAACGGCCCCACCGCTCCGGTGATCGTCTGGTCGGCGCTGTCGCTGATCGCCCTGCTGGGCGGCATCGGCATCATGTTCGCGGTCTACGGCCGCTGGAGCCAGAAGGTCGGCTGGCACAGCGCCGAGTCGTCCACCCTGTCCTTCCGCCAACCCGGCGAGGTGAGCCTGACGCCCGCGCAACGAGCCTGCATCTGGTTCTTCGCCATCGTCTCGGTGCTGTTCCTGGCGCAGACGCTGCTGGGCGCGGCCGCTGAGCACTACCGGGCCGACCTGTCGAACTTCTTCGGCTTGGACCTGGCCCGCGTGCTGCCGTACAACCTCGCCCGCACCTGGCACCTGCAGCTCTCGCTGTTCTGGACGGCGGCGGCGTTTTTGGCCGGTGGCATCTTCTTGGTGCCGTTCATCGCGCGTCGCGAACCCAGGCGTCAGGCGTTGCTCGCCTACGTGTTGCTCGGGGCGGTCGCCGTGGTGGTGTTCGGCTCGCTGATCTGTGAAGCGCTGTCCATCTATGGCGTGATCCCCGCGGGCGGGCTGTTCTCCCAGCAGTGGGAGTACCTCGACCTGCCGCGGCTGTGGCAGGTCCTGCTGATCGTCGGCATGTTCTTGTGGATCGCCATCATCTGGCGCGGCATCCGCGGCAGGCTCAAGACCGAGTCGAAGATGAACATGCCCTGGCTGTTCTTCTTCTCCGGGCTGGCCATCCCGGCCTTCTACGCCGTCGGCCTGTTGGCCGGCAGCGACGCCCACTACACCGTCGCGGACTTCTGGAGGTTCTGGGTCGTGCACCTGTGGGTGGAGGACTTCCTGGAGTTGTTCACCACCGTGATGGTGGCCTACATGTTCGTTCTGCTCGGTGTGGTGCGCGAGCGGATCGCACTCGGCGTGATCTTCCTCGACGTCATCCTGTACTCGGCCGGCGGCGTCATCGGCACCATGCATCACCTGTACTTCTCCGGCACGCCGGTGGAGCACATGGCGCTGGGGGCGTTCTTCTCCGCCGCCGAAGTCATACCGCTGACCTTCCTGACCGTCGAGGCGTGGGCGTTCCTGCAACTCGGCGCGCGCCAGCAATCCGGCGACGCCAATCCCTTCCCGCATCGCTGGGCGGTGATGTTCCTGGTCGCGGTCGGATTCTGGAACTTCTTGGGGGCGGGCATCTTCGGGTTCCTGATCAACCTGCCCATCGTGTCCTACTACCAGATCGGCACCGCCCTGACGGCCAACCACGGGCACGCGGCGATGATGGGTGTTTACGGCATGCTCGCCGTCGGCCTGGCCATGTTCGCCTTCCGGTACGTGATCCCGGCCGACAAGTGGCCGGAGAAGCTGGCGCGGATCTCGTTCTGGTGCATGAACATCGGGCTGGCGTGGATGGTGTTCGCCACCCTGCTGCCGCTGGGCGTGCTGCAGCTCTACCATTCGGTCAACGACGGCTATTTCGAGGCGCGGTCGCTGGGCTACATCACCAAGCCGGGCAACGCGGTACTCGAATGGCTGCGGCTACCCGGAGACGTCATCCTGATCGTCGGCGGCGTGCTGCCGTTCGTCTGGATCGCCTGGATCGCGCTGCGCAATTTCCGGTCGGGCACGACGGCGCAGGAGCTGCCCGAAAGTCCGCTGTACACCCAGGCCGCGGTCGAGCCGGAGGCCGGCGCCGCGGTGCCGGCGAAGGATTGACGGTGACCGCGCCGGCGACCTCGGTGTGGTTGATCGCGGGGTACTCCCTGGCCCTGCTGGCCGTCGGGTGGAGTTTCGACGTCATGGCCCGACGGGCGTCGGCGCACGCGGCGCGCTGGCGCACAGGCCAATTCACCTACCGGCCCGACCATGACGCCTGGATATGTCCGCAGGACCACTGGCTGTGGCCGACGTCGTTCGATCCCAAGCACCGGGTCATGCGGTACCGCGCGCTGCCGGTGGTCTGCAACAGCTGCCCCGTCAAATCCGACTGCACCACATCGGAGCACGGTCGCGAGATCAGCCGCGAGATCGACCCGTGGCCGCATTCGGACGCCGGCCGGTTTCACCGCGGAATCGCCTGCTGCGTGGCGGCATTGGGCATCGTGTTGCCGCTGGCCACCTTGATCGCCAACCACTCGGCCGCGGACGCGCTGGTCCTGATGGCGACCGTGCTGCTGGTCGCACTGCTCGGAGCGCCGCTCGTCCGCCACCTGTGGAACACTCCGTCGAACGCGCCTGAACACCTGCCGCACCGCACCGCGATCGAGGATCAGGTGGCGGCGGCGATCGACCGCTACTCCACGCGCTGGGGCGGCTGGAAGCCCAAGGAGGACAACACGACATGACCACGCTGGTGATCGGCCTCATCGCCGCCGGAATCGTTGTGCTTGTGGTGCTCGCGACGTGGTCGCTGGTGGTGCTGCGCGAGTACGAACGCGGGGTGGTGTTCCGGATGGGGCATGTACGTCCGCTGTACGCCCCGGGGCTGCGGCTCCTCATTCCGCTTCTGGACAAGATGATTCGCGTCGACCAGCGCCTGGTCACGCTGACCATTCCGCCGCAGGAGGTGATCACCCGCGACAACGTGCCGGCCCGCGTCAACGCCGTCGTGATGTTCCAGGTGACCGATGCGCTGAAAGCGATTCTGGCGGTGGAGAATTACGCGGTCGCGACCTCGCAGATCGCCCAGACCACCCTGCGTTCGCTGCTGGGCCGGGCGGACCTGGACACGCTGCTCGCGCACCGCGAGGACCTCAACAGCGACCTGCGCACGATCATCGAGAAGCAGACCGAACCCTGGGGCGTCCAGGTCCGTGTCGTGGAGATCAAAGACGTCGAGATCCCCGAGTCGATGCAGCGAGCGATGGCGCGTGAGGCCGAGGCCGAACGCGAGCGCCGCGCCAAGGTCATCAACGCCCGCGGCGAGTTGCAGGCCTCGGAGGAGCTGCGCGAGGCCGCCGAGACCCTGTCGAAGAGCCCGGCCTCACTGCAGTTGCGTTACCTGCAGACGCTGCTGGAGCTGGGAGCCGATCAGAACTCGACCGTCGTCTTCCCGTTGCCGGTCGACATCATCACGCCGTTCCTCCGAAATCCCGAGATGCTACGGGGTGTGGTCGACAGCTTCAACCATCGCGGTTGACGGCGGGCCGACGCCGGGGTTAGCCCAAATATCAAGCGCGTCAATTACTTTCAATATTCGACACGCGTAGATCTAGAGGCCGCTTCGGTGAACAGAAGATGAACGATGGGCAAACGTAGTCTTAATTCTGCCTGGTCGGCGCCGTGAAATACACAAAACCCCGCACACGTCGGCCGCACCTGCGACCTTTGAAGGGCCCAAAAACCGAAGGTCTCCCGCGATGCCCTGTGCGCACGGTCCGCCAACTCGATAAGTACCGCGCTGCCCGCTAGGCAGGCGCGGAGCGATCGCGCCCGGCCGTCCCGTCCCCCGACGCGGGGGTGAGCTTTGCCGGCTTGTCATGCCGGCCTGGGATCGGCCCCACCAACTTTGATCAACGCCGTTGCGGCAAGCGCCGGCGCCAGTGGCGTCTGTCCGCAGACCGCACTTCGAGGGGATGTATCCACAATGGATTGGGCTTTTGTTCCACCAGAAATCAACTCCGCCCGGATGTATACGGGCCCCGGCATGGGCTCGCTGTTGGCCGCGGCGGGAAGCTGGGACGCGCTGTCGGCCGAGCTGAGTTCGGCCGCCGAGGGCTACGAATCGGCGCTCTCGGGCCTGGACCTGCAATGGCGCGGTCCCGCAGCGCAGGCGATGGCGTTCGCCGCCATCCGCTACGCCGAGTGGCTGCAGGTGACCGCCGAGCAGACCAGGCAGACGGCCATGCAGGCCCGGACGGCCGCGGCGGCCTATGAGCAGGCGTATGCGATGACGGTGCCCCCGCCCGTGATCACCGCCAACCGCACCCTGCTGGCGGCGCTGGTGGCGTCGAACATCGTCGGCCAGAACACCGCGGCCATCGCGGACACCGAGGCGCAGTACGCCGACTATTGGGCCCAGGACGCCGCCGCCATGTCCGCCTACTCCGTGTCCTCGGCGGCCGCGACCCAGTTGCCGCGGTTTGCGCCCGCGACCAACTCCACCAACGAGTCCGGGGTGAGCGCCCAGAAGGCCGCCGTGACCGCGGCCAACAGCAACGCCGCCGCCAACAAGGCCGTCACGCAGAGTTATTCACCGTTATCCACGCAGCAAACGGGCGACACCTACAACTACTACGGCGACATCTATGACTTGTCGGATACGACAGCGGCGGCCGGCGGCAAACCCTTCTTTGCGGCCCTCGACGCCATTCAGGGCACCGGCGTCGGCTTCAGCGCTCCCTACAACATGGAGCAGTTCGTATCCGGCATCATCGGGGCCGAGAACAATTTGGGTATTCTCGCTAAGCCCTTGGCCGCCGCCCCTGCTCTCGCGGCGCCCGCACTCAGCAGCACCACAACGAGTCTCGGCGGGGGTCTCGGCGCAGGCCTGGGCAACGTCACCGCAACCCTCTCGCACGCCGGATCGATCGGGCCGATGTCCGTGCCCGCAAGCTGGGCCGCGCCCACGAGCACCCATATCTCGCCGTTGGAGCCGGCCGGTTTCACCACGCTGCCGGGAACCGAGGAGCCGGTAGCGTCCGGTTACCCCGGCTACCCCGGCATGCCGGGCGGCGGCGCCTCGCGATCCGTCGGAGCGGGTGTCCCGCCCCGCTACGGCGTGCGGCTCACGGTGATGCCACGCCCTCCGGCCGCCGGGTGACGCACCGCCAACAGGGCCGCTGTACGCAGCTGATAGCGCTGTAAGACAATGGATTTCGGGTTTCTACCTCCAGAGGTGAACTCTGGCCGCATGTACGCGGGCCCCGGCTCGGGGTCGTTGTTGGCCGCCGCGGGAAGCTGGGACTCACTGGCGGCCGAGTTGAGCATCACGGCCGCCGTGTACGAATCGGTGCTGTCCGGCCTGACGGGCCTGTCCTGGTACGGGCCCGCCTCCCAGGCGATGGCGGCCAGCGCCGCCCCTTACGTGGGATGGCTGCACGCGACGGCCGAGCGCGCACAGCAGACGGGCATCCAAGCTCGGGCGGCGGCGGCAGCCTACGAGCTGGGGCGCGCCATGACCGTGCCCCCGCCCGCGGTCGCGGCCAACCGCACCCAATTGGCGACGCTGGTGGCAACGAACTTCTTCGGGCAGAACACCGCCGCGATCGCGGCGAACGAGGCCCAGTACGCCGAATACTGGGCCCAGGACGCCTCCGCGATGTACAGCTATTCCGCCAGTTCTGCTGCAACGGTGCAGTTTTCGCCGTTCTCTGCCCCGCGCGAAGCGACCACTCAGGATGGGGTGACAGCGCAGCAGGACGCCGTTACGCAAGCTACCGCCAATGCCGCGAACTCGAATGCGGGCCCGGGTTCGCAGCTGTTCGCGTTTTCCAGAAGGGACGGATTCGCGCGAATCCTGGACACCATCCAGGGCGCCCAGGTCGCGTTCCGATCAATCTTCACGGCGGAGGGGTTCAACGCGGGAATCATCCAGGCGGACAAGAACTTGGGCATTTTGCCGAACCTCGCGGCGGTCCCGGCCGCGCTCCCGAAGGCGCCCGCGCTGAGCGGCGCCGCGTCCGGTCTGGGGAACGTCAATGCGGTGCTGGCCCGCGCCGGCCGAATCGGCCCGATGTCGGTGCCCGCGGGTTGGGCCGCCGCGGCGGGTGACCCCGTCCCGGCGTTGCCCGGCGGCGGGTTGTCCGGGCTGCCGGCGACCGAGGCGCTCGCCCGCACCGGGCCCGCCGCCGCCGGCGTCCCCGGCATACCCGGAGGGACGGTTCGGCGGGCACCGCTTGTGGTGCCCCGCTACGGCGTTCGCATCACGGTCATGACGCGCCCGCCCGCGGCCGGCTGACGCGCCCTAGGACTGCGGCTCCTGCGGTGCGGGCGGAGTCGGCGGGGCGATTCTCCAGTTGTCCGGATTCTTGGGCGAATACAGCACCGGGAACAGTTGACCGATGGTCGGCCACTGATCCACGTCGACGGCCATGCGCTGATACACCGCATGTTCGTTGACCGAGGGGCCGTTGATCACTCCGGCGATGGTGACGAATTGCTCGCCGGTGGCATCGGGACGCGGGCTGACCCCGGTCACCAGCAGCGTGCCACTCAGCAGCTCACCGCGGGGACCGCGCGGGACGAACCGCTGGACCAGGAATACCGCCAGCACCGCGATCAGGAGGATCAGCAGTCCGAATTCCCACACCCCGCCATCGTAGGGCCGTGATAAGACTGCGTCATGAGTCGCACCGAGGATCTGGCGCTGGCACTGACGCTTGCCGACCGCGCAGACTCGTTGACGTCCTCCCGATTCGGTTCGCTGGACCTGCGCGTTGACACCAAACCGGATCTGACGCCGGTGACCGATGCCGACCGCGCGGTCGAAACCGAGCTGCGGGAGGCGCTCGCGCGCGAACGCCCGAAGGACAGCATCGTCGGCGAAGAATTCGGCGGAGACACGACCTTCACCGGGCGGCAGTGGATCATCGACCCGATCGACGGGACCAAGAACTTCGTCCGCGGGGTGCCGGTCTGGGCCAGCTTGATCGCGTTGCTGCACGACGGCGTCCCCGTCGTCGGCGTGGTGAGCGCCCCGGCGTTGCAGCGCCGGTGGTGGGCCGCGGACGGCCACGGCGCGTTCGTCGCCTTCAACGGCACACCACCCCGCCGGATATCGGTTTCCTCAGTGGCGCAACTGAATTCGGCCAGTCTGTCGTTCTCCAGTCTTTCCGGGTGGGCGCAGCTGGGCGTGCGGGACCGCTTCATCGCGCTGACCGATGCCGTGTGGCGGGTGCGCGCGTTCGGCGACTTCCTGTCCTATTGCCTGGTGGCCGAGGGGGCGGTCGACATCGCCGCCGAGCCGGAAGTGTCGGTATGGGATCTGGCCGCGCTGGACATCCTGGTGCGCGAAGCGGGCGGGACGCTGACGGCGCTCGACGGCACCGCGGGACCGCATCATGGCAGCGCCGTGGCCACCAACGGCCTGCTGCAGGGGCAGGTGCTCGGCAGCCTCACTGTGAATTAGTTAACAAGTGTTCTCTGTGATCTTACTCCGGAGTAAGATCGGCTGTATCCGCTTGCCCATCAACCTGAGGCCGCTGACCCATGACCGATACCGGTTCACCAAAAACAACCGCCCGCTCGCGCGTCAAACGGCGCGACCATAAGTCCGCGGTCGGGCTGCAACCGCACAAACGCACCGGCGTCG
Organism: Mycobacterium paraintracellulare; assembly: GCF_000276825.1. Lineage (NCBI taxonomy): Bacteria > Bacillati > Actinomycetota > Actinomycetes > Mycobacteriales > Mycobacteriaceae > Mycobacterium > Mycobacterium paraintracellulare. The sequence goes on from NC_016948.1 coordinate 4,211,632, forward strand.
ACATCGCCATCGCGCTCATCACCCCGCTCGTCGGCCAGGAGTTCCTGGACAAATACCAGCTGCGCGACCCGCTCAACCGCGCCCTGCGCTACGGCACCAAGACGATTTTCTCTACGGCCGCCACGACTTCTCGGCAGTTCAAGCGGGTCCAGAATCTGCGCACCGGGCCGACCCGGCTCAAGTCCAGCGGCAAGGACTATTTCGACCTGACGCCCGACGACGAGCAGAAGATGATCGTCGAGACCCTCGACGAATTCGCCGAGGAAGTGCTGCGCCCCGCGGCGCACGACGCCGACGAGGCGGCCACCTACCCGCAAGACCTGATCGCCAAGGCCGCCGAGCTGGGCATCACGGCGATCAACATTCCCGAGGATTTCGACGGCATCGCCGCGCACCGCTCCAGCGTGACCAACGTGCTGGTCGCCGAGGCACTCGCCTACGGCGACATGGGCTTGGCGTTGCCGCTGCTCGCCCCGGGCGGCGTCGCCTCCGCGCTGACCCATTGGGGCAGCGCCGATCAGCAGGCGACCTACCTACCGGAATTCGCCGGCGAGAACGTGCCGCAGGCCTGCGTGGCCATCGCCGAGCCGCAACCGCTCTTCGACCCCACCCGGCTCAAGACGACCGCGGTGCGCACCCCGAGTGGCTACCGCCTCGACGGCGTGAAGTCATTGGTGCCGGCCGCGGCCGACGCCGAGCTTTTCATCGTCGGCGCCCAACTCGACGGCAAGCCGGCCTTGTTCATCGTCGAGTCGTCGGCGAAAGGCCTGACGGTAAAGGCCGATCCGAGCATGGGGCTGCGCGCGGCGGCCCTGGGCCACGTCGAGCTCTCCGGGGTGTCGGTGCCGCTGGGCGCGCGCCTCGGCGAGGACGACGCCTCGGATCAGGATTACTCCGAGGCCATCGCGCTGTCCCGGCTGGGCTGGGCGGCGCTGACGGTCGGCACGTCGCACGCGGTGCTCGACTACGTCGTCCCCTACGTGAAGGAACGCGAGGCCTTCGGTGAGCCGATCGCCCACCGCCAGGCGGTGGCCTTCATGTGCGCCAACATCGCCATCGAATTGGACGGGCTGCGGCTGATCACCTGGCGCGGCGCGGCGCGTGCCGAGCAGGGCCTGCCCTTCATCCGCGAAGCGGCGCTGGCCAAGCGGCTCGGCGCCGACAAGGGCATGCAGATCGGACTGGACGGCGTTCAGCTGCTCGGCGGCCACGGCTACACCAAGGAGCACCCAGTCGAGCGGTGGTACCGCGACCTGCGGGCCATCGGCGTCGCCGAGGGTGTCGTCGTCATCTAAGTCGTTAACTCATTCGAGCTGAAAGTTCAATCATGGCAATCAATCTGGAACTGCCCCGCAAGATGCAAGCGGTCACGACCAAGACGCATCAGGGCGCCGCTGAGTTGATGCGGCCGATCGCCCGCAAGTACGACCTCAAGGAGCACGCGTACCCGGTCGAGCTCGACACCCTGTTCAGCCTCTTCGAAGGCGCTTCGGAGTCATTCGAATTCGCCGGAGCGAACGCGCTCGGCGGCGAGGACGAAGAGCGCGACAAAAACCACAACGGCGCCAACATGGCCGCGCTGCTCCAGACGCTGGAAGCCAGCTGGGGCGACCTCGCGATGATGCTGTCGGTCCCCTACCAGGGGCTGGGCAACGCCGCCATCTCCGCCGTCGCGAACGACGAGCAGCTACAACGCCTCGGCAAGGTGTGGGCGGCGATGGCGATCACCGAACCCGGCTTCGGGTCGGACTCGGCGGCGGTCGCGACGACCGCCACCCTGGACGGCGACGAGTACGTGATCAACGGCGAGAAGATCTTCGTCACCGCCGGGTCGCGCGCCACGCACATCGTGGTGTGGGCCACCCTGGACAAGTCGCAGGGCCGCGCGGCGATCAAGTCGTTCGTCGTGCCGCGCGAGCACCCCGGGGTCACGGTCGAGCGGCTCGAGCACAAGCTGGGCATCAAGGGTTCCGATACCGCCGCCATCCGGTTCGACAATGTCCGCATCCCGAAGGAAAACCTGCTCGGCAACCCCGAAATCGAGGTCGGCAAGGGCTTTTCCGGTGTCATGGAGACCTTCGACAACACCCGGCCCATCGTCGCCGCCATGGCCGTCGGCGTGGGGCGCGCGGCGCTCGAGGAGATCCGCAAGATCCTGACCGAGGCCGGCGTGGAGATCTCTTACGACCGACCGGCGCACGTTCAGAGCGCGGCGGCCGCCGAGTTCTTGCGAATGGAAGCCGACTGGGAGGCCAGCTACCTGCTCTCGTTGCGGGCGGCCTGGCAGGCCGACAACAAGATCCCCAACTCCAAAGAGGCGTCGATGAGCAAGGCCAAGGCCGGCCGGATGGTCACCGACGTCACCCTCAAGTCCGTCGAATTGGCCGGCACCGCAGGGTATTCCGAACAGACCCTGCTGGAGAAGTGGGCGCGCGACTCGAAGATCCTGGACATCTTCGAGGGCACCCAACAGATCCAGCAGCTGGTCGTCGCGCGCCGACTGCTGGGCCTGTCCTCGGCCGAGCTCAGGTAGCGACCGCGTTCAGCCGCTCGCGGTCGTCGTCGTCCAGTTCGATCGAGGCGACGTCGACGTTCTCCTCCAGGTGCCGCAGCGACGAGGTGCCGGGGATCAGCAGCACGTTGGGCGCCACGCCGAGCGTCCACGCCAGCGCGACCTGGGCCGGGGTGCGGCCGAGGCGCTGCGCGATCCCCTGGACCAGCTGATGGCCGAGCACGGGGTTGGGACGCATGAACGCCGCGCCCAGCGGGAAGAAGGGGACGAACGCAATCCCCCGCGTCGTGCACTCGCCGAGCACCGCGGCCGACTCGCGGTGAATGAGATTGAATGCGTTTTGCACACAGGCGATTTCGGTGCGCTCGCACGCATGGGCCAGCTGCTCGCGGCTGACGTTGCTCAGTCCGATTGCGCCGATCAGCCCGGCGTCGCGCGCGGAGATCATGGCCGAGAGCTGGTCGTCGAACAGCTGATCGGGAGCCGAGCTGTCGAACACCCGCAGGTTGACCACGGCGAGCCGCTCGACGCCGAGAGTGCGCAGGTTCGTCTCGATGTCGCGGCGCAGCTCGGCCGGCTCGCCGGCCGGCAGCCAGGCCCCGTCGCCGTCGCGGCGCCCGCCGACCTTGCTGACCAGCGCCAGGTTTGGCGGATAGGGATGCAGCGCCTCGCGGATCAACTCGTTGGCAACGTCGGGCCCATAGATCTGGGCGGTGTCGATGTGGTCGACGCCGAGTTCGACCGCGCGCCGCAGTACGGCCAACGCCTCGTCGCGGTCGCGCGGCGGGCCGAACGCGTTCGGACCGGGCAGTTGCATGGCGCCGAAGCCCACGCGGTTGACCGAAAACCCACCGAGTGGAAAGGGATCCATACGGTGAGGTTAGCGTCGAAGCATGGACACGTTTCACGCGCTCGTCGCGCGCCAAGATGGTGACCGGATAACCGCGTCGGTCGAGACGCTTCGTCCCGACGACCTACCGCCCGGGGACGTGACGATCCGGGTCCTGTATTCGAGCGTCAACTACAAAGACGCGCTGGCGCTGACGCCCGGCGGCGGCGTGGTGCGCAACTATCCGGTGGTGCCCGGCATCGACCTGACCGGCGAGGTCGTGGAGTCCACCTCACCGGACTTCGCCGTCGGCGACGCGGTGCTGGCCCACGGCTATGCGATCGGCACCGGCCACCACGGCGGCTACGCCGAATACGCGCGGTTGCCGGCCGACCAGGTGGTGGCGCTCGGCGCGTTGAGCCCCCACGAGGGCGCGGCGATCGGAACCGCGGGCTTCACCGCGGCGATGAGCGTGCAGGCGCTGATCGACTGGGGCATCGCACCCGACGCCGGCGACATCGTCGTCACCGGCGCGACCGGCGGAGTCGGCTCGGTCAGCGTGGACCTGCTGGCGGCCGCCGGGTACCGGGTCGTCGCCTCGACCGGCAAGGCCGACGCCGCCGAGCGGCTGAAAACCCTTGGTGCCGCGGAGGTTATCGGTCGCCTGCCCGCCGATCCCGACGCCAAACCGCGACCGCTCGGCAAGGCCCGCTGGGCGGGCGGGGTGGATTGCGTGGGCGGGGCGACGCTCGCCGACGTGCTCAGCACCATCGACTACGGCGGCGCGGTGGCGGCCAGCGGTCTCACCGGCGGTCCCGCCCTGCACACCACGGTCATGCCGTTCATCCTGCGCGGTGTGGCGCTGCTGGGCATGGACTCGGTGCTGATGCCGATCGGGCCGCGGCGCGCGCTGTGGGCCCGGCTGGGTGATTCGTTGCGGCCGCGTCACTTGGACTCGCTGGTCAGCGACGTCGACGTGAAGGACGTCGTCGGCGTGATCGATCAGGTGCGCGCCGGCAAGTTCTCCGGCCGGGCCGTGGTGCGGGTCGCGGGCGGTTTTTGAGGCGGCAGTAGGCTCTGCTGGCATGCGCGCGGTACGGGTGACTCGGCTCGATGGTCCAGACTCGGTCGAGTTGGCCGACATCGACGAACCGACTGGTGACGGGGTCGTCGTCGACGTGCACGCCGCCGGGGTGGCGTTCCCGGACGCCCTGCTCACCCGCGGCCTGTACCAGTACCGCCCGCAATTGCCCTTTGTGCTGGGCGCCGAAATCGCCGGCGTGGTCCGGTCGGCGCCCGAGGGCGCGCACGTGGGTCCCGGCGACCGGGTCGTCGGCCTCACGATGCTGTCCGGCGGCATGGCCGAGGTCGCAATCTTGGCCCCGGACCGGGTGTTCAAGCTGCCCGACAACGTGAGCTTCGAGGCCGGCGCCGGCCTGCTGTTCAACGACCTGACGGTGTACTTCGCGCTCACCGTGCGGGGCCGGTTGCAGCGCGGCGAGACGGTGCTGGTCCACGGCGCGGCCGGCGGCATCGGCACCTCGGCGCTGCGGTTGGCGCCGGCGCTGGGCGCCTCGCGCACCATCGCCGTCGTCAGCACGCAGGACAAGGCCGACATCGCCACGGCCGCCGGCGCGACGGACGTGGTGCTGGCTGACGGGTTCAAGGACGCGGTCAAGGAGCTGACCCACGGCCGTGGCGTCGACATCGTCGTCGACCCGGTCGGCGGCGACCGGTTCACCGATTCCCTGCGCTCGCTCGCCCCCGGCGGACGACTGCTGGTCGTCGGATTCACCGGCGGTGAGATCCCCACCGTCAAGGTAAACCGATTGCTGCTCAACAACATTGACGTCGTCGGCGTGGGCTGGGGCGCGTGGGCGGGCACGCATCCGGGCGCGCTGGCCGAGCAATGGGCCGGCCTCGAACGTCTGCTCACCTCCGGGGAGCTGGCTCCGCCCGAGCCGGCCACCTACCCGCTGGACGAGGCCGCGGCCGCCGTCGCCTCACTCGAAAACCGCACCGCCAAGGGCAAGGTCGTGCTGCGCGTCCGGGGTTGACGGACGTATTTGTTGGCCGCCTCCCAGCGAGCGGGCGCGTTGCCATCGGAGTTGTCGCTGGGAGGTGGGCACCGAGCGGGTCCGGCCTGCCGGAGACGCCTGTGGCGACTGTGACTGACGCGAGACGACGACGGCCTGGCGCTCTTGCGGCCCTTGTGTCCGACCAAAACAAAAAGTAATGTCACTTTCAGTTTTGTGACCGCCGAGCTTGGCCCATCGGAGGAGCCGTCCATGGAATCCTTTGTGCACCTGCGGAAAGGGAAGACGCCACGCCGGCTTCATGCGGATCTTGACGGGCTCAAGGACGACGAGCTGGGCCGCGGCGGGTTCACCGGTCGCACCGCCAACCTCTACCGGCGCAACGATCCCACCGCCTACCGGTCGGTCGGCCCGCTGCGCCCCCTCGACGTGCTGTCCAGCGAGCTCAAGCCCGGCGACGCCACCGACGCGGGTGGCGGGCCGCTGCTGATGTTCAGCAACGACGACTGCCGAATTCTGTTGAGCCGTCGCCATGAGCCGATGCCGTTCTTCGCTCGTCACGTCGACGGCGACCTGCTGTGCTTCGTCCACCAAGGCACCGGTCTGGCCGAGACGGAGTTCGGGCCGCTGCGCTATCGGGAGGGCGATTGGCTGTACATCCCGAAGGCGTGCACCTGGCGCCAGCTGCCCGATACCGCGACGACGATGCTGATGATCGAGGCCCGCGACGAGTTTCGGATACCGCCCCCCGGCGCGCTCGGCCGCCACTTCCCCTTCGACCCGTCGCAGGTCGTCATCCCCGAGCCGGTCCCCGCCGACGACGACGCGTCCGGCGGCGAGTACGAGGTCCGGCTGATCCACGAGGGCGGACCGACAACGCTGTTCTACCAACACAATCCGCTCGACGTCGAGGGCTGGCGCGGCGATAACTTCGCGTTCACGTTCAACATCGCAGACTACAACGTGGTCACCTCCGACAGCGTCCACCTGCCGCCGACCGTGCACCTGTTCATGCAGGCCACCGGCGTCTACGTGATGAACTTCCTGCCCAAGCCCGCCGAGGGCGTCCCGGGCACCGAGCGCACACCGTGGTATCACCGCAACGTCGACTACGACGAGATCGCCTTCTTCCACGGCGGCTCGCTCTACGGCATCCCGATGCCGCCAGGTTTGATTTCGCATGCGCCGCAAGGGGTTCACCACGGCGCACCCGAAAAGGCGCGCGAACGGGCGCGCCGCAAGTTCGACGAATACTCCCGCGTCGACTGGCAGGTGATCGCCATCGACACCCGCCGCCGGCTGACCCCGTCGGCGGAAATACTCGCCCACGACCTAGGACAACATTGATGACCCGCGATGAGGAGGAGCGGCGCTAATGACGCACGCCGTGAAACCCAAGAAGCACGAGTACGATCGCATCCCCTATCTCGTTGCCTTCCAGAACAATTCCGGTGTCCGGGACGTCTACGGCGGCCTGGCCGAGATCACCGTGCTGGAAAGCTACCTGCTCAAGCCCAGGGACAATCCGTCGGACACCGTGCTGGTGTTCATGCACCCGATCGGCGGTGGCGCCTACCTGCCGATGATCAATGCCCTGGCCCGCGCCGGTCATCACGTCATCTACTGCAACAGCCGCTTCCGCGGCACCGACTCGGCGCTGCTGATGGAGAAGGTGGTCGAGGACCTCGGCGAGTGCATCAAGGACGCCAAGAAACGGCTGGGGTACTCCAAGGTGGTGCTGGCCGGATGGAGTGGCGGCGGTTCGCTGTCGGTGTTCTACCAGCAGCAGGCGCAGAATCCGACGATCACCTCCAGCCCGACCGGTGACGGCCCGGACCTGACCAAACTCGACCTGCCCGCCGCCGACGGCATCATGCTGCTGGCCGCGCACATCAGCCGTCACGGCACGCTGACCGAGTGGCTGGACGCATCGATCCTCGACGAATCCGACCCGACCAAGCGCGATCCCGAGCTTGACCTGTACAACCCCGACAACCCCAACCAGCCGCCTTACAGCCAAGAATTCCTGGCCCGGTACCGGCAGGCGCAGATCGACCGCAACCGCCGCATCACCGCGTGGGTCAAAGACAAGTTGGCCGAGCTGAGGGCCGCCGGCCGGCCGGACGACGAGTTCGGGTTCGTCGTGCACGGCACCATGGCCGACCCGCGATGGCTGGACCCGACCGTCGATCCCAACGAACGCGCCCCGGGGACGTGCTACCTGGGGGATCCTCAAGTGGTGAACATGAGCCCCGTCGGGTTGGCCCGGTTCTCCACGTTGCGCGGCTGGCTCTCGCAGTGGAGTTACGACGACGCCCGCGGCGACGCGGTGTCCTGCGGGCCCGATATCGCGATCCCGGCGCTGGTGATCGGTAACCTGGCCGACGACGCGTGCACACCCAGCCACACCCGCCGGCTTTTCGAAGCGATCGGGCACCCGGACAAGGAGATACACGAAATCCCCGGCGCCACACACTATTACGCGGGACCCGACCAGCGTGACGCGCTGCGCACGGCGGTCACCATCGTCACGGACTGGCTCGTCCGGCACGACTTCGCGAGCGCCGAGTGATTCCCACAGGTCCGCTGGACGGCGTCCGGGTGCTCGAACTGGGCACCCTGATCGCCGGCCCGTTCGCCGGGCGGCTGCTGGGCGACATGGGCGCCGACGTCATCAAGGTGGAACTTCCCAAGGCCCCGGACCCGTTGCGCACCTGGGGCCAGGCCGAAGTCGACGGGCAGCACGTCTTCTGGACGGTGCACGCGCGCAACAAACGAGCCATCACCCTCGACCTGCGCCACGCCCAGGGCCGCGAACTGTTCTGCGAGCTCGTCGAGAAATCCGACATCGTGGTGGAGAACTTCCGCCCGGGCACCCTGGAGAAGTGGAACCTGGGCTACGACGTGCTGTCCGAGCGCAACCCCGGCATCATCCTGGTGCGCGTCTCCGGTTACGGACAGACCGGACCCGACGCGTCCAAGGCCGGTTACGCGTCGGTCGCCGAGGCGGCGAGCGGACTGCGACACCTCAACGGTTTCCCGGGCGGCCCACCGCCCCGGCTGGCGCTCTCGCTCGGCGACAGCCTCGCGGGCATGTTCGGCGCCCAGGGAGCGCTGGCCGCGCTGTACCGCCGCAGCGTGACCGGGCGCGGCCAGGTGGTCGACGTCGCGCTCACCGAATCCTGTTTGGCCGTTCAGGAATCCACGATCCCCGACTACGACGTCGGCGGCGTGGTGCGCGGACCGTCGGGCACCCGGCTCGAGGGCATCGCCCCGTCCAACATCTACCGCAGCGCCGACGGCTCGTGGGTGGTGATCGCCGCCAACCAGGACACCGTCTTCGCCCGGCTGTGCAAGGCCATGGGGCGCCCGGAGCTGGCCACCGACGACCGGTTCGCCACGCACGTCGCGCGCGGCCGCAACCAGGACGAGCTCGACAACATCATCGGCTGCTGGGCGGCCGAACGCCAGCCGGGCGAGATCATCGAAACCCTTTCCGCCGCAGGGGTGATCGCGGGTCCCATCAACACGGTCGCCGAGGTCGTCAACGACCCGCAGCTGCGGGCCCGCGACATGCTGGTCGAGCACTACGACGAGCGGTTGCAGCGCAATGTGCTCGGACCCGGCATCGTTCCGGTGCTCTCGGAATCTCCGGGCCGGCTGCGCAACGCCGGCCCGGCGCGTCCGGGCGAACACAACGACGACGTCTACGTCGGGTTGCTGGGCAAGACCGCCGCGGAACTCGAGGAGCTGCGGGCCCAGGAGGTGCTATGACCACCCAGCATGTCCAGATTCGAGAAGTGGCCCTGCGCGATGGCCTGCAGATCGAGGCGCCAATCCCGTTGTCGGCCAAGCTCGAACTGCTGGCCGCGGTGGCGGCCACCGGCGTCCGCGAGGTGGAGGCCACCGCGTTCGTCTCCCCGACGAAGGTGCCGTCGATGGCCGACGCCGCCGAGCTCGCCGCCCACCTGCACGACTACCCCGACATCGAATTCTCCGCCCTGGTCGCCAGCCCCAACGGGGCCAGGCGGGCCGTCGCCGCGGGGCTACGCTCCATCGAGTACGTGGTGGCCGCCGACGACACCTTCAGCAAGGCCAACGTCGGGCGCACTAGCGCGGAGGCGACCAACCAAATCGACGAGATCGTCGCGATCGCGCACGACGGCCCCACCGGCGTCCCTGTTACCGTCGAGGTCGTCATCGCCACGGCGTGGGATTCGCCGTTCGAAGGCCCCACCCCGCCGCAGCGGGTGCTCGACATCGCCGCGGCCGCACGCGAGCGCGGCGCCGACCGGCTGTCGATCGCCGACACCATCGGCACCACCACCCCGGGCCGCGTGAGTTCGCTGATCGCGCAACTGCGTCCGGTCATCGGGGACATGCCGCTGGGCGGCCACTTCCACAACACCCGCGGCTCCGGACTGGCCAGCGCCTACGCCGCGGTCACCGCCGGGGTGACCCGGCTGGACGCCTCGGTCGGCGGGCTGGGCGGCTGCCCGTTCGCCCCCGGCGCCACGGGCAACATCGCCACCGAGGACCTGGTGTATCTGCTGCGCGACAGCGGTGTCGACGTCGACGTCGACCTGCAAGCCGCCATCGCCGCGGCCGCCGTGGCGAAGTCGTTGGTGGGCCACGATTTACCGAGCTCCCTGCTGCGCGCCGGCGACCGGATACAGAATTGATGTCCGCCCCGGAGGCAACCCGCGAGCTGACCGCCAAAGGCCGCCAAACCAGGCAGGCCATCGAGCAGGCCGCCCGTAAACTGTTCGCCGAACGGGGCTTTCACGGCACCACGGTGGCCGACATCACGTCGGCCGCCGGGAAATCGCCGGCGGTGTTCTACCGCTACTTCACCGACAAGGAAGACCTGCTGGCGGCGCTGGCGAAATCGTTCCTGCACGAGGTGGTGACCCCGTCGGGGGCCAGCGTTCACCTGCCCGACGCCCCCGACGACGACGCCTTTTTCACCTCGGTGGTCACCGGCTACTGGAACATGTTCAAGCAGAACATCGGGATCATGATCGCGGTGGCCCAGCTGGCCGCCACCCAGCGCCGGTTCGCCGCCGTGCAGAACGAATTCCGGCGATTGGGCATCGATCTCGTGGCGGCCTCGGTGCGCCGCGCCCAGGAGCAGGGCTACGGCGCCGAATTGAACCCCGAACACACCGCGGCGGCCATCGCGCTGCTGTTCGAGAACTTCACCACCGTGTTCGTCGGTCCCTCCAACCTGGGCATCAAGATCAGCGACAAGGACGCCATCGCCACGCTGTCGACGATCTGGAAGAGAACCCTGTACGGCGCATAAGGAGAAAACCATGGATTTCACGCTGCCCGAGCACCTTCCGGGTGTGCTCGCCGAGATGGACGAGTTCATCGAGACCGAGATCAAACCGCTGGAACGCGAGAACATCCAGTATTTCGACCAGCGCCGCGAGCACGCGCGCACCGATTGGGACAACGACGGCATTCCCACCCGCGAGTGGGAGGACCTGCTCGCCGAGATGCGCAGGCGCGCCGACAAGGCGGGCTGGCTGCGCTACGGCCTGCCGGCCTCGCTCGGCGGCCGCGACGGCAGCAACGTCGACATGGCCGTCATCCGGGAACACCTGGCGCGCAAGGGACTTGGCCTGCACAACGACCTGCAGAACGAGTCGTCGATCGTCGGGAACTTCCCGCAGGTGATCATGATGGAGCGCTTCGGCACCGACGAGCAACGCCGGGTGTGGTCGGAAGCGCTGATCACCGGGGAACGTTCGATGGCGTTCGGACTGACCGAGCCCAAGCACGGCTCGGATGCCACCTGGCTGGAAACACACGCCGAACGTGACGGCGACACCTGGGTGATCAACGGCTCCAAGCGGTTCAACACCGGCGTGCACCGCGCCACCCACGACCTGGTCTTCGCCCGCACCTCCGGGGAGCCCGGCGGCGCACGCGGAATCACCGCGTTTCTGGTGCCGACCGATACGCCGGGGTTCGACGTTCCGTACTACTGGTGGACGTTCAACATGCCCACCGACCACGGCGAGGTCGAGCTGACCGACGTTCGGGTGCCCGCGGACGCGGTGCTCGGCGAGGTGGATCGCGGCCTGGAGGTGGCGCAAACCTTCCTGCACGAGAACAGGATTCGGCAGGCGGCCAGCAGCCTGGGCGCCGCGCAATACTGCATCGACCGCGCCGCCGAATACGCCGGCGGCCGAACTGTGTTCGGCAAGCCGCTGTCGGTCAACCAGGCGGTGCAGTGGCCGCTGGCCGAGTTGCAGACCGAAGCACAGATGGTGCGCCTGCTGGTCCAATACGCCGCCTGGCATCTGGACCGCGACCACCACATGGAGGTCTCCGACAAGGTGTCGATGGCGAATTACCGCGCCAATCGCCTGGTCTGCGACGCCGCCGATCGCGCCATGCAGATCTTCGGCGGCCTCGGGTACAGCCGGCACGAGCCGTTCGAGCACATCTACCGACACCACCGTCGTTACCGGATCACCGAGGGCGCCGAAGAGATCCAGATTCGCCGGGTGGCGCAGCGGCTGTTCAACTTCGGCCGAAAATGATGCACGATGACGAGTCGGCCGAGCTGACCGCCAAACTCGCCGCCGTGCTCACGTCGGCCATCGGCACCGACACGGCGGTCGAGAACCTGCGCGCGCTAACCGGCGGCGCCAGCAGAACCACCTGGGCGTTCGAGGCCGTGACCGGCGCGCAACGCCGCTCGCTGATCCTGCGCACCGGTCCGCCCGACGACGTGCATGCCGGCATGGAACTCGAGGCCCGGTCCCAGGCCGCCGCCGCGGCCGCCGGAGCTCCGGTCCCCCACGTCCTGATCGCCGACGATTCGCCTGCGGCACTGGGTAATCCGTTTCTGATCTGCGATGAGATCAAGGGCGAGACCATCGTGCGGCGCATCCAACGCCGGCTCGACTCCGGTGACGGGCACGCCGGCCGCGCCCGATTGCTGCAGCAGTGCGCGCAGGCGGCGGCCGCCATTCACCGCGCCGACCCACACGGCCCGGGCCTGGCCCACGAGGACCAGCTCGACGAATGGCGCCGGCGCCTTGACGACATGGGCGACACCACCGCCACCTTCGAATGGGGGTTTCGCTGGCTGGCCGCAAACCGGCCCGACCCGACGCCGGCGGTGCTGGTGCACGGCGACTTCCGGATGGGCAACCTCATCGTCGACGGATCCGACCTTGCCGCCGTGCTGGATTGGGAACTGGTGCACGTCGGCCAGGCGTACGAAGACCTGGCGTGGTTCTGCATTAGGGCCTGGCGATTCGGCGCCCCGGCCAGCCTGGGCGCCGGCGGCCTCGGCAGCATCGAGAGCTTCCTGCGGGCCTACGAGCAGGCCGGCGCGACTACCGTCGACCGGGTGGCGTTTCACTGGTGGCTGGTGCTGGCCACGCTGCGCTGGGGTGTCATCTGCCGATTCCAGGCGGAACGGCATCTGAGCGGTCAGCACCGCTCGGTCGAGCTGGCCACCATCGGGCGCCGCGTCTGCGAGACCGAGTGGGACCTGCTCAACCTGCTCGCGCCCGCCGACGATGGGCGCCGCGCGGCGGCGCGAGGAGGAGGCGGGCAATCGGGGCCGGGCGGCCCCGTGAGCGGTGCGTACGGCCGCCCGCAGGCGGCCGAACTCGTGGCCGCGGTGGCCGAATTCCTGGAGACCGACGTCCGGGCCGCGACCGACGGCCAGGTCAACTTTCACGCCAGGGTGGCGGCCAACGCCCTGCGCATCGTCGAGCGCGAACTACTCGACGACAGCGGGGCCGAATCCCGTGCGGCGCTGGCCGGCCTGGGTGTCGCCGACGAGGACCAGCTGGCCGCCGCGATCCGGTCCGGCGAGATGGACGACCGGGCGGCCGACGTCACGGCCTGCCTGCGCACCCTGGTACGGCGCCGGCTCGCCGTCGCCCACCCCGGATACGACAGCGAATAGGAGCCACCGCCATGCCCGCGTCCCGCGCAGAAACGGTCATCGAGGCCGCCGACCGCCTGTTCACGGCGATCGAGCGAGGCGATGTCGCGGCGGTCGGCGCGATGTGGAGCGACGACATCGCGGTATGGCGCGTCGGCTCGCGCCACGACCCCCTCAAAACGGACGACAAGGCCCGCGCGATGCGGGTCATCGAGTGGTTCATCGGCGCGACCACGCAGCGCCGCTACGAAATTCTCGACCGGCAGCTCTTCGACGACGGGTCCGCTCAGGGCTTCGTCCAGCAGCACGTCCTGCACGCGACCGGGCATGCGGGGCAATCGATCTCGCTGCGCGTGTGCATCGTGATCCGGGTGGGCACCGACGGCCGGATCGAGCGCATCGACGAATATTTCGACCCCGCCGGGATCGCGCCGTTGCTGGATTGAGACTAGATTCGCCACCAGACATGGGGGTGACGATGACGACTTTGGAGACACTGCTTCACGATCCCGACCTCGCCGGCGGGTGGAACCTGGTCTTGGATCGCTCGGCCATCACGTTCAAGGTCCGCAACATGTGGGGGCTCGTCAACGTCAAGGGCCGCTTCACCGACTTCACCGGCGACGGCCAACTGACCGGCAAGGGAGCGGTTTTCGGGCGCGTCGACATCCGGGCCGCCTCGCTGGACACCGGGATCGGCCGCCGCGACAAACACCTGCGCTCGGCGGACTTCTTCGACGTGGACCGCTTTCCCGAGATCGGCGTCGTCGTCACCGCGCTGCGCCCCACGACGGGCAAGGCCGCCGACGTTCGGGCCAACTTCACCATCAAGGGCATCACCGCGGAGCTGCCGCTGCCCGTCACGATCTCCGAACTCGACGACGGCTCGGTCCGCGTCGCCGGCGAGACCACGCTCGATCGTGCCCGGTTCGACCTGGGTTGGAACCGGCTCGGCATGATCGGCCCGACGGTGACCGCGGCGGCGGAAGCGATCTTCGTGCGCGAATCGCGATGAGATTTCTGCGGGCACCGGCGATAAGCCCGCAGCGACCCCAGTAGCATCTGCACCGTGTCCGACAGCCTCCCCCAATCCAGCGTCGCCCTGCGGATCCTCGTCTACAGCAGCAACGCCCAAACCCGCGAACGGGTGATGCGCGCGCTCGGCAAGCAGCTGCACCCGGATTTGCCCGAGTTGAGCTATGTCGAGGTGGCGACCGGTCCGATGGTGGTGCGGACGATGGACGAGGGCGGCATCGACCTGGCCATCCTGGACGGCGAGGCCACCCCGACGGGCGGCATGGGAATCGCGAAACAGCTCAAAGACGAACTCGAGACCTGCCCACCGCTGGTGGTGCTCACCGGGCGTCCCGACGACGCGTGGCTGGCATCCTGGTCGCGCGCCGAGGGTGCGGTGCCACATCCCATCGACCCCATCCTGCTGGGCCGCACGGTCCTCAATTTGCTGCGAACCCCGGTTCGCTGACCTTCTCCTCGCCGCGGCCATGCCGCGGCTTTTGCCTTCCGCTGACCGCCTGCGGCGGTTCTGACCACCGGCGCCGGTCCGAGTTCGCGCAGCACAGCACGCGCGCGGCCCCCCAATAGTGCAAAACGCCCACCCCGGGCAAGCGCACCGCGCGCCGCGACGCTATGTTGAAGATCACTGTGACGGGCTTCAGACCCAGTTCGTCACAGCAGCCCGGTTACCGCCTGGCCGCTGCAGGCGGCTCGTACGACGGATCATGGAGCGAATTGAACGTCTACATACCCATCCTGGTGCTCGGTGCGATCGCCGCGGCCTTTGCCGTGGGCTCGGTGGTGATCGCGAGCCTGGCGGGCCCGTCACGGTTCAACAAGTCGAAGATGGCGGCCTACGAGTGTGGGATCGAGCCCACCGAGACCTCGGTGAGCGGGCCGCATGCGACGGCAGGACAGCGGTTTCCGGTGAAGTACTACCTGACCGCGATGCTGTTCATCGTCTTCGACATCGAAATCGTGTTCCTGTATCCGTGGGCGGTCAGCTATGACGCGTTGGGCACGTTTGCTCTGGTCGAAATGGTCGTGTTCATGCTCACGGTCTTCGTGGCCTACGCGTACGTGTGGCGCCGCGGCGGCCTGACGTGGGATTGAGGTAAGACGTGGGTCTTGAGGAACAGCTGCCCGGCGGGATTCTGCTGTCCACGGTCGAGAAGGTGGCGGGCTATGTCCGCAAGAACTCGCTGTGGCCGGCGACATTCGGGTTGGCCTGCTGCGCCATCGAGATGATGGCAACCGCCGGGCCAAGATTCGACATCGCTCGGTTCGGCATGGAACGCTTCTCGGCCACCCCCCGGCAGGCCGATCTGATGATCGTCGCCGGCCGGGTCAGCCAGAAGATGGCACCGGTATTGCGGCAGATCTACGACCAGATGGCCGAGCCGAAATGGGTGCTCGCCATGGGCGTGTGCGCGTCGTCGGGCGGAATGTTCAACAACTACGCGATCGTCCAGGGCGTGGATCACGTGGTCCCGGTGGACATCTACCTGCCCGGATGCCCGCCGCGGCCGGAGATGCTGCTGTACGCAATCCTGAAGCTGCACGAGAAGATTCAGGAGATGCCGCTGGGCGTCAACCGGGAAGACGCCATCGCCGAGGCCGAGCAGGCGGCGCTGTCGGCCCGGCCCACCATCGAGATGCGCGGACTGCTGCGATGAGTTCGCCGAATCAGGATCCACACGAGGCGATCGGCCGCGCCGACGAAGAAGTCATCGACGTGCGCCGCGGCATGTTCGGCGTCCAAGGCTCGGGTGACACGTCCGGCTACGGCCGGCTGGTGCGCGAAGTCCTGCTTCCGGGCAGCAGCCCGCGGCCCTACGGCGGCTACTTCGACGAGCTCGTCGACGGACTGGCCGAGGCCCTGAAAAAGGGCGGCGTCGAATTCACGGACGCGATCGAAAAAGTGGTGGTGTACCGCAACGAGCTCACCTTGCATGTGCGCCGGGAGGCGCTGCCGCAGGTCGCCCAGCGCCTTCGCGACGAACCGCAACTGCGCTTCGAAATGTGCCTGGGCGTCAGCGGGGTGCACTACCCGCACGAGGCCGGCCGCGAACTGCACGCGGTTTATCCGCTGCAATCGATCACGCACAACCGCCGCGTCCGCCTGGAAGTGTCTGCGCCCGACGATGATCCGCACATCCCGTCGCTGTTCGGCATCTATCCGACCACCGACTGGCACGAGCGTGAGACCTACGACTTCTTCGGCATCATCTTCGACGGTCACCCGTCGCTGACCCGCATCGAAATGCCCGACGACTGGCACGGACATCCGCAGCGCAAGGACTACCCCCTCGGCGGAATTCCCGTCGAATACAAAGGCGCACAGATCCCCCCGCCCGACGAGCGGAGAGCGTACAACTGATGAGCACCACCACCGAATCGACGCACGACGGCGCCGGCGAGACCCTCGTGGTCGCCGGCGGCCAGGACTGGGACAAGGTCGTCGAAGCCGCCCGCAACGCCGATCCCGGCGAACGCATCGTGGTCAACATGGGGCCCCAGCACCCGTCCACGCACGGGGTGCTGCGGCTGATCCTGGAAATCGAGGGCGAGACGGTCACCGACGCCCGCTGCGGGATCGGGTACCTGCACACCGGCATCGAAAAGAACCTCGAATACCGCTACTGGACCCAGGGCGTCACCTTCGTGACCCGGATGGATTACCTCGCACCGTTTTTCAACGAGACCGCCTACTGCCTGGGCGTGGAGAAGCTACTCGGCATCACCGACCAGATACCCGAGCGCGTCGACGTCATCCGGGTGTTGATGATGGAGCTCAACCGGATTTCGTCGCACCTGGTGGCCTTGGCCACCGGCGGCATGGAACTGGGCGCCATGACCCCGATGTTCGTCGGTTTCCGGGGCCGCGAGATCGTGCTGACCCTGTTCGAATCGATCACCGGCTTGCGGATGAACAGCAACTACATCCGGCCCGGCGGCGTGGCCCAGGACCTGCCACCGAACGCGCAGACCGAGATCGCCGAGGCCCTCGAACCGCTGCGGGAAGTGCTGCGCGAGATGAGCGGTCTGCTCAACGAGAACGCGATCTGGAAGGCCCGCACCCAGGACGTCGGCTACCTGGACCTGACCGGGTGCATGGCGCTGGGCATCACCGGGCCGATCCTGCGTGCCACCGGGCTGCCGCACGATCTGCGCAAGAGCGAACCGTACTGCGGATATGAAAACTACGAATTCGACGTAATCACCGAAGACACGTGTGATGCTTACGGGCGCTACATGATTCGTGTCAACGAGATGTGGGAGTCGATCAAGATCGTCGAGCAGTGTCTGGACAAGTTGAAGCCCGGCCCGACCATGGTCGAGGATCGCAAGATCGCCTGGCCGGCCGACCTGAAGGTGGGGCCGGACGGCATGGGCAACTCGCCGGAGCACATCGCCAAGATCATGGGCGGTTCGATGGAGGCCTTGATCCACCACTTCAAATTGGTCACCGAGGGCATCAGGGTTCCGCCCGGCCAGGTGTACACCGCGGTCGAGTCGCCGCGCGGGGAGCTCGGCGTGCACATGGTCAGCGACGGCGGCACCCGGCCCTACCGAGTGCATTACCGAGACCCCTCGTTCACCAACCTGCAGTCGGTCGCCGCGATGTGCGAGGGCGGGTTGGTCGCCGACCTGATCACCTCGGTCGCCAGCATCGACCCGGTCATGGGCGGGGTGGACCGGTGACCGGCCCGCAGGGACAGCCGGTCTTCCTGCGGCTCGGCCCGCCGCCGGACGAGCCCAACGCGTTCGTCGTCGAGGGCGCGCCCACGTCGTATCCGCCCGAGGTGCGGGCCCGGCTGGAGGTCGACGCCAAGGAGATCATGGGCCGCTACCCCGAGAAGCGCTCGGCGCTGCTGCCGTTGCTGCACCTGGTGCAGGCGCAGGATTCCTACCTGACGCCGGCGGGCCTGGAGTTCTGCGGTGAGCAGCTGGGACTCAGCGGAGCCGAGGTGTCCGCCGTGGCGAGCTTTTACACCATGTATCGCCGCGGCCCCACCGGCGACTACCTGGTAGGCGTCTGCACCAACACGCTGTGCGCCGTCATGGGCGGCGACGCCATTTTCGATGCCCTGAAAGAACATTTGGGCATCGGCAACGACGAGACGACCGCCGACGGATCGGTCACCCTGCAACACATCGAATGCAACGCCGCCTGCGACTACGCGCCCGTGGTGATGGTCAACTGGGAGTTCTTCGACAACCAGACTTGCGAATCGGCACGCGAACTCGTCGACTCGCTGCGTTCCGGTGAGCCCAAGGCCCCGACCCGCGGCGCGCCGCTGTGCGCCTTCCGGGAGACGTCGCGCATCCTGGCCGGCCTGCCCGACGAGCGGCCCGACCAGGGGCAGGGAGGCGCCGGTGCGGCGACCCTAGCCGGCCTGAAGGTAGCCAAGGAACACGGCATGCAGGCGCCCGGCGCGCCGGAAGGCCAGCCATGACAACCACTTCCGAGACGTCCGGCGCCACGCCGCTCACTCCGGTGCTCAGCCGCTTCTGGGACGACCCCGAGTCCTGGACGCTTGAGACCTACCGCCGGCACGGTGGCTACGAGGCGATGAAGAAGGCGCTGGCGATGGAGCCGGACGCGGTGATCGGGGTGGTGAAGGATTCCGGGCTGCGCGGGCGCGGCGGCGCGGGCTTCTCGACCGGGACCAAGTGGTCGTTCATCCCGCAGGGCGACACCGGCGCGGCCGCCAAACCGCACTACCTGGTGGTCAACGCCGACGAGTCGGAACCCGGTACCTGCAAAGACATCCCGCTGATGCTGGCGACACCGCACGTCCTCGTCGAGGGCGTCATCATCGCCGCCTACGCGATCCGGGCCAACCACGCGTTCATCTATGTGCGCGGCGAGGTGCTGCCGGTGCTGCGCCGCCTGCAGAACGCGGTGGCCGAGGCGTACGCCGCCGGGTACCTAGGCCGCGACATCAACGGCTCGGGATTCGATCTGGAGCTGGTCGTGCACGCGGGCGCCGGCGCTTACATCTGCGGCGAGGAGACCGCGCTGCTGGATTCGCTGGAAGGCCGACGCGGCCAGCCGCGGCTACGCCCGCCGTTCCCCGCGGTGGCCGGCCTGTACGGCTGCCCCACGGTGATCAACAACGTCGAGACCATCGCGAGCGTGCCGTCGATCATCGGCAACGGCGTGGACTGGTTCCGCTCGATGGGAAGCGAAAAATCCCCGGGCTTCACGCTCTATTCGCTGTCCGGGCACGTCACCCGCCCCGGGCAGTACGAGGCCCCGCTGGGAATCACGTTGCGGGAGTTGCTCGCCTACGCCGGCGGGGTGCGGGCCGGTCACCGGCTGAAGTTCTGGACGCCCGGCGGCTCGTCGACCCCGCTGCTGACCGACGAGCATCTCGACGTCCCGCTGGACTACGAGGGCGTGGGCGGCGCCGGCTCGATGCTGGGCACCAAGGCGCTGGAGATCTTCGACGAAACCACCTGCGTGGTGCGTGCGGTGCAGCGCTGGACGTACTTCTACAAGCACGAATCGTGCGGCAAATGCACGCCGTGCCGCGAGGGCACCTTCTGGCTGGACAAGATCTACGAGCGGCTGGAGGCCGGCACGGGCACGCACGAGGACCTCGACAAGCTGCTGGACATCTCCGACTCCATCTTGGGTAAAGCGTTCTGCGCCTTGGGCGATGGCGCCGCCAGCCCCGTCATGTCGTCGATCCAGTACTTCCGCGACGAGTACGTCGCCCATGTCGAGGGCGGCGGATGCCCGTTCGACCCACGAGACTCCATGCTGATACCGAACGGAAAGGCATGACGAGCTGATGACGAGCCTTGCCAAAACCGAGACCGGCGACGAGGTGCGTCCACCGGAGATGGTGACGCTGACCATCGACGGCATCGAAATCAGCGTTCCCAAGGGAACTCTGGTGATCCGGGCCGCCGAGCTGATGGGCATCCAGATCCCGCGGTTCTGCGACCACCCGCTGCTGGAGCCGGTCGGCGCGTGCCGCCAGTGCCTGGTCGAGGTCGAGGGCCAGCGCAAGCCGATGGCCTCATGCACCACCGTGGCCACCGACGACATGGTCGTGCGCACCCAGCTCACCTCCGAGGCCGCCGACAAGGCGCAGCACGGCGTGATGGAGCTGCTGCTGATCAACCATCCGCTCGACTGCCCCATGTGCGACAAGGGCGGCGAATGCCCGCTGCAGAACCAGGCAATGTCCAACGGGCGGGCCGATTCTCGCTTCACCGACGAGAAGCGCACCTTCGCCAAGCCGATCAACATCTCCTCGCAGGTGCTGCTCGACCGCGAGCGCTGCATCCTGTGCGCGCGCTGCACGCGGTTCTCCGAACAGATCGCCGGCGACCCGTTCATCGACATGCAGGAGCGGGGCGCCCTGCAGCAGGTCGGCATCTACGCCAACGAGCCGTTCGACTCCTACTTCTCGGGCAACACGGTGCAGATCTGCCCGGTGGGCGCTCTGACCGGGACCGCCTACCGCTTCCGGGCCCGTCCGTTCGATCTCGTCTCCAGCCCGAGCGTCTGCGAACACTGTGCCTCCGGATGCGCACAGCGCACCGACCACCGCCGCGGCAAGGTGCTGCGCCGGCTGGCCGGCGACGACCCGGAAGTCAACGAGGAGTGGAACTGCGACAAGGGCCGGTGGGCGTTCACTTACGCGACCCAGCCCGACGTGATCACCACTCCCCTGGTTCGCGACGCCGACGGCTCGCTGCAGCCGACCTCGTGGTCACACGCGATCGCCGTCGCGACGCAGGGCCTCGAGGCGGCGCGCGGGCGCACGGGGGTGCTGGTCGGCGGCCGCGCGACCCTGGAGGACGCCTACGCCTACTCCAAGTTCGCGCGAATCGTGCTGGACAGCAACGACATCGACTTCCGCGCCCGGCCGAGTTCGGCCGAGGAGGCCGACTTCCTGGCGGCCCGCATCGCCGGCAGGCCGATGACCGTCAGCTACGCCGATCTGGAGTCGGCGCCGGTGGTCGTGCTGGCCGGGTTCGAGCCCGAGGACGAGTCGCCGATCGTGTTCCTGCGGCTGCGCAAGGCGGCCCGCAAACGCGGGTTGCCCGTCTACGCGGTGGCGCCGTTCGCCACCCGGGCGCTGGACAAGATGTCCGGCCGGCTGATCAAGACCGTGCCCGGCGCCGAAGCCGCGGCGCTGGACGGGTTGGCCACCGGCGAGGTGGGTGACCTGCTGTCCACCCCCGGCGCGGTCATCATGGTCGGCGAACGCTTGGCCACCGTGCCGGGCGGATTGTCCGCTGCGGCGCGGCTCGCCGATACCACCGGCGCCCGCCTGGCCTGGGTGCCGCGGCGCGCCGGCGAGCGGGGCGCGCTGGAGGCCGGTGCGCTGCCCGGGCTGCTGCCCGGCGGCCGTCCGGTGGACGACGAGACCGCCCGGGCGCAGGTGGCGCGGGCCTGGAACGTGTCCGAATTGCCCTCCGGCCGTGGGCGTGACGCCGACGGCATCCTGGCCGCCGCCACCGACGGGACGCTGGGCGCGCTGCTGGTGGGTGGCGTCGAGCCCGACGACTTCGCCGACCCCGAAGCGGTGCTGGCGGCGCTGGACGGCGCCGGCTTCGTGGTCAGCCTCGAGATGCGGGACAGCGCCGTCACGCGGCGCGCCGACGTGGTGTTCCCGGTCGCGTCGACGACACAGAAGGCCGGCGCGTTCATCAACTGGGAGGGCCGCTTCCGGCCCTTCGACGCCGCGCTGCGCAACACCCAGGACGCCACCCAGTCCGACCACCAGGTGCTCGACGCGCTGGCCGACGAGATGGGCGTCTACCTGGGCATGTCCACCGTCGACGCGGCCCGCGAAGAACTGGCCGCGCTGCGGCACTGGGACGGCAAGCGCCCCGCGAGCCCGGACGTCGCGGCGCCGCAGCCACCCGAGGTCGGCGCTGGCGAGGCGGTGCTGGCCGGCTGGCGGATGTTGCTGGACAACGCCCGAATGCAGGACGGTGAGCCACATCTGGCGGGAACGGCCCGCAAATCCGTCGTGCGGCTGTCCGCCGACACGGCCGCCGAGATCGGCGCCGCCGAGGGCGACGCGGTGACCGTCAGCACGTCACGCGGGTCCATCAGCCTGCCGCTGCTCGTCACCGACATGCCCGACCGGGTGGCGTGGCTCCCACTCAACTCGTCGGCGTCGGCGGTGTACCGCCAGCTCGGGGCAACCCCCGGCAGCACAGTGAAAATCGGAGTGGGCAAATGACTCGCGCCGGCGACGATGCAGAGCGAAGCGATGAGGAGGAGCGGCGCACATGACCACCGGCTTGACGGTCTTCGGGCACGACACCTGGTGGCTGGTGCTCGGCAAGGCCCTGGCCATCTTCGTGTTCCTCATGCTCAACGTGCTCGTCGCGATCCTGCTCGAACGCAAGATCCTCGGCTGGATGCAGCGCAGGCCCGGACCGAACCGGGCGGGACCCTGGGGCGTCCTGCAGAGCCTGGCCGACGGAATCAAGTTGGCGCTCAAGGAAACGATCACGCCCGGTGGTGTCGACAAGTTCGTCTACTTCGCGGCGCCGGTCATCTCCACGATCCCGGCGTTCACCGCCTTCGCGTTCATCCCGTTCGGCCCGGTGGTGTCGGTGTTCGGCCACCGGACGCCGCTGCAACTGACCGACCTCCCCGTCGCGGTGCTGTTCATTCTGGGGCTGTCGGCCATCGGGGTGTACGGAATCGTGTTGGGCGGCTGGGCATCCGGGTCCACCTATCCACTGCTGGGCGGGGTGCGCTCCACCGCCCAGGTCATCTCCTACGAGGTGGCGATGGGACTGTCGTTCGCGGCGGTGTTCCTCTACGCCGGCTCCATGTCGACGTCACAGATCGTCGCCGCACAGGACCGGGTCTGGTACGTGTTCCTGCTGCTGCCGTCGTTCGTGATCTACCTGATCTCGATGGTCGGCGAAACCAACCGGGCGCCCTTCGATTTGCCCGAGGCCGAGGGTGAACTGGTCGCGGGATTCCACACCGAGTACTCGTCGCTGAAGTTCGCGATGTTCATGCTGGCCGAGTACGTCAACATGATGACGGTGTCCTCGCTCGCCACGGCCTTGTTCTTCGGCGGCTGGCATGCGCCGTGGCCGCTGAACATGTGGGCCGGCGCCAACACCGGGTGGTGGCCGGTGCTGTGGTTCACCGCCAAGATGTGGACCTTCTTGTTCATCTACTTCTGGCTGCGGGCCTCGCTGCCCCGGCTGCGCTACGACCAGTTCATGGGCCTGGGCTGGAAGCTTTTGATCCCGGCCTCGCTGGTCTGGGTGCTGATCGCGGCGGTGGTCCGCACACTGCGCAACCAGGGGTATCAGCACTGGACCCCGGTACTCGTGGTGAGCAGCATCGTGTTCGCCACGGTCCTGGTGATGTTGCTGCGAAAACCGTTCAGCGCGCCGGGGATTCGCGCGCTGGAGCGCCAGCTGCGGCGTCAGGCGAAGAAGCTGCCGGCCGCATCGATCTCCACACCGGTATTCCCGACACCGCCGCTGCCGGCGAAAGAGATGAAGTCGCTGGCGGCGGCGAGCAAGGAGGAAGCACGTGGCTAAATTCTTGGACGCCGTGGCCGGATTCGGCGTGACGCTGGGATCGATGTTCAAAAAGCGCGTGACCGAGGAGTATCCGGAAAAGCCGGGCCCGGTCATGCCCCGCTATCACGGGCGTCACCAGCTGAACCGCTACCCCGACGGCCTGGAGAAGTGCATCGGCTGCGAACTGTGCGCGTGGGCGTGCCCGGCCGACGCGATCTACGTCGAGGGCGCCGACAACACCGAGGAACTCAGGTACTCCCCCGGGGAACGCTACGGCCGGGTGTATCAGATCAACTATCTGCGCTGCATCGGCTGCGGCCTGTGCATCGAAGCCTGCCCGACCCGGGCGCTGACGATGACCAACGACTACGAGATGGCCGACGACAATCGCGCCGACCTCATCTACGAGAAGGACCGGCTGCTGGCCCCGCTGCTGCAAGACATGCTCGCGCCGCCGCATCCCAGGGCCGAGGGCGCCACCGACAAGGACTACTACCTGGGCAACGTGACCGCACACGGGCTGCGGGACAACCAGCACGCCGGAGACTCCCGGTGACCGGTTTCGCGGGCCACGCCGTCACGTCCGTGATGGCCTCCAGTTTCGCCCACGACACCATCGCTCGAACCTCCACCGGCGAAGCGGTGACGTTCTGGGTGCTGGGGGCGCTGGCGGTGATCGGTGCGCTCGGGGTGGTGTTGGCGGTCAACGCCGTCTACTCGGCGATGTTTTTGGCCATGACGATGATCATCCTGGCGGTGTTCTACATGATCCAGGACGCGTTGTTCTTGGGCGTCGTTCAGGTCGTCGTCTACACCGGCGCGGTGATGATGCTGTTCCTGTTCGTGCTCATGCTCATCGGCGTGGACTCCGCCGAATCGCTGCGGGAGACGCTGCGGGGCCAGCGCGTCGCCGCGGTGGCCGCCGGTGTCGGATTCGGCATCCTGCTCATCGCCGCCATCGGCGACGTGGCCGCGGGCGGCTTCGCCGGGCTGACCACCGCGAACGCCGCCGGGAACGTGGAAGGGCTGGCGGCGCTGATCTTTTCGCGCTACCTGTGGGCATTCGAACTCACCAGCGCATTGCTGATCACCGCGGCCGTCGGGGCCATGGTGCTGGCGCATCGCGAGCGTTTCGAACGCCGCAAGACGCAACGCGAGCTCTCCCAGGAACGATTCCGGCCCGGCGGGCACCCCACCCCGCTGCCCGGCCCCGGCGTGTACGCCCGCCACAACGCCGTCGACGTGGCCGCGCTGCTGCCGGACGGCTCGTACTCGAAGCTGTCGGTGTCGCCGATGCTGCAAAGCCGCGGCGCCGACGGCAAGAAGACCCCGTCCCCCGAGGCAAGCTCGGGTCTGTCACAAGGCGGTCCGTCGTGAATCCCGCTAATTACCTGTACCTTTCGGCGCTGCTGTTCACCATCGGGGCCGCCGGTGTGTTGCTGCGCCGCAACGCCATCGTGATGTTCATGTGCGTCGAGCTCATGCTCAACGCCGTCAACCTCGCGTTCGTCACGTTCGCGCGGATGCACGGCCACCTGGACGGACAGATGATCGCGTTCTTCACGATGGTGGTGGCCGCCTGCGAGGTGGTCATCGGCCTGGCCATCATCATGACCATTTTCCGTGCCCGCAAATCGGCGTCCGTCGACGACGCGAACCTACTCAAAGGCTGAAGAGCGCCACGTGACGAATCTTATTGGGACTCAATACAGCTGGCTGCTGGTCGCGCTGCCGTTGGCGGGTGCCACCATCCTGCTGTTCGGCGGGCGGCGCACCGACCGCTGGGGGCATTGGCTGGGCTGCGCCACCGCGCTGGCGGCATTCGCCCTGGGCCTGAGCCTGCTGGGCGAGTTGCTCGGCCGCCCCGCCGACGACCGCGTCATCCACCAAAAGGTGTTCAGCTGGATCCCGGTCGGCCAGCTCCAGGTCGACCTCGGGCTCCAGATCGACCAGCTGTCGGTGTGTTTCGTGTTGCTGATCTCCGGGGTCGGCTCACTGATCCACATCTATTCGGTCGCCTACATGGCCGAAGACCCCGACCGCCGGCGGTTTTTCGGCTACCTCAACCTGTTCCTCGCCTCGATGCTGCTGCTCGTGGTCGCCGACAACTACGTGGTGCTCTACGTCGGCTGGGAAGGGGTGGGCCTGGCGTCCTACCTGCTGATCGGGTTCTGGTACCACAAGCCGACCGCCGCCACCGCCGCCAAGAAGGCTTTTGTGATGAACCGGGTCGGCGACGCCGGGCTGGCGCTCGGAATGTTCTTGATGTTCAGCACTTTCGGCACGCTGTCGTACGCCGGGGTGTTCGCCGGGGCGCCGGCCGCAGGGCGGGGCGCGCTGACCGCGATGGGACTGTTGCTGCTGCTGGGCGCCTGCGCCAAATCCGCGCAGGTGCCGCTGCAGGCCTGGCTGGGTGACGCCATGGAGGGCCCCACCCCGGTGTCCGCGTTGATCCACGCCGCCACCATGGTGACCGCCGGGGTGTATCTGATCGTGCGGTCCAACCCGCTGTACAACCTCTCGCCCGACGCGCAACTGGCGGTGGTCGTCGTGGGTGCGGTCACGTTGCTGCTCGGGGCGTTCATCGGCTGCGCCAAGGACGACATCAAGCGGGCGCTGGCGGCCTCGACGATGAGCCAGATCGGTTACATGGTGCTGGCCGCGGGCCTGGGTCCGGCCGGCTACGCGTTCGCGATCATGCATCTGCTCACCCACGGCTTCTTCAAGGCCGGGCTGTTCCTGGGATCCGGCGCGGTGATCCACGCGATGGACGAAGAGCAGGACATGCGCCGCTACGGCGGCCTGCGCGCCGCGCTGCCGATCACGTTCGCCACGTTCGGCCTGGGATACCTGGCGATCATCGGTGTGCCGCCCTTCGCGGGCTACTTCTCCAAGGACGCCATCATCGAGGCGGCGCTGGCCGCCGGCGGCGTCCGGGGTTACGTGCTGGGCGCGGCGGCGCTGCTGGGCGCGGGCGTCACCGCGTTCTACATGACCCGCGTCATGCTGATGACCTTTTTCGGTAAAAAGCGCTGGGCGCCCGGCGCCCACCCGCACGAGGCGCCCGGCCTGATGACGTGGCCCATGATCCTGCTGGCGATCGGCTCGGTGTTCTCCGGCGGCCTGCTCGCGGTCGGTGGCACCTTGGCGCGCTGGCTCGAACCGGTCGTCGGGAAACACGAAGAAGTCACCCACGCGTTCCCGGTCTGGGTGAGCAGCGCGCTGGCACTGGGTGTGGTCGCCATCGGGATCGCCGTCGCCTACCGGCTTTACGCCACCGCGGACATCCCCCGGGTGGCCCCCCTGTCGGTCTCGCCCCTGACGTCGGCCGTCCGCAAGGACTTCTACGGCGATGCCCTCAACGAGGAGGTGTTCATGCGCCCCGGTGCGCAACTGACCCACGCGCTTGTCGAAGTCGACAACGCGGGCGTCGACGGCTCGGTCAACGCGCTGGCGGCGCTCGTGAGCCAGGCGTCGAATCGGCTGCGGGGCCTGCAAACCGGCTTCGCCCGCAACTACGCACTGTCGATGCTGACGGGCGCGGTGCTGGTGGTCGCGCTGATCCTGGCGGTGAAACTGTGGTGAACCCGATGACCTCGGTTCCATGGCTCAGCGTGCTGTGGCTGGTGCCGCTGGCCGGAGCGGTGCTGATCATCCTGATGCCACCCGGGCTGCGGCAGCTCGCCAAGTGGACGGGCCTGGTGTTCGGCGTCGCGACCCTGGCGGTCGCGATCGTCGTCACCCTCGGGTTCAAGACCGGCGGCGCCCCGTATCAGTTCGTCGAAAAGCACCAGTGGATCCCGGCTTTCGGGGCCGGCTACACCCTGGGCGTCGACGGCATCGCGGTGGTGCTGGTGCTGCTGACCGCGGTGCTGATCCCGGTGCTGCAGATCGCCGGCTGGAACGACGGGGGCCAGCGCACGCGCGGCGTGCACGCCTACGTCGCGCTGACGCTGGCCATCGAATCCATGGTGCTGATCTCGGTGATCGCGTTGGACGTGCTGCTGTTCTACGTGTTCT
Source organism: Mycobacterium paraintracellulare (assembly GCF_000276825.1). Classification (NCBI taxonomy): domain Bacteria; kingdom Bacillati; phylum Actinomycetota; class Actinomycetes; order Mycobacteriales; family Mycobacteriaceae; genus Mycobacterium; species Mycobacterium paraintracellulare. The sequence continues at coordinate 4,239,495 of NC_016948.1, forward strand.
TCGAAGCCATGCTCATCCCGATGTACTTCCTGATCGGCGGCTTCGGCGGGGGGTCGGGCCGCTCACGTGCGGCCGTGAAGTTCTTGCTGTACAACCTGTTCGGCGGGCTGATCATGCTGGCCGCGGTGATCGGGCTGTATGTGGTGACCTCGCAGCACGGGTCGGGCACGTTCGACTTCCGTGAGATCGTCGCCGGCGTCGCCTCCGGGCGCTACGGGGCGGATTCCGCGGTGTTCAAGGCGCTCTTCCTGGGCTTCATGTTCGCGTTCGCGATCAAGGCCCCGCTGTGGCCGTTCCACCGCTGGCTGCCCGACGCCGCGGTCGAGGCCACCCCGGCCACCGCGGTGCTGATGATGGCCGTGATGGACAAGGTCGGCACCTTCGGCATGCTGCGCTACTGCCTGCAGCTGTTCCCCGATGCCTCAACGTATTTCCGCCCGCTGATCGTCGTGCTGGCGGTCATCGGGGTGGTCTACGGGGCGATCGTCGCCATCGGCCAGACCGACATCATGCGCCTGATCGCCTACACGTCGATCTCGCACTTCGGGTTCATCATCCTCGGCATCTTCGTGATGACCAGCCAGGGCCAGAGCGGGTCGACGCTGTACATGCTCAATCACGGGCTGTCCACGGCGGCGGTGTTCCTGATCGCCGGCTTCCTGATCTCGCGGCACGGCAGCCGGGCGATCGCCGACTACGGCGGCGTGCAGAAGGTGGCGCCCATCTTGGCGGGCACCTTCCTGGTCTCCGCCATGGCCACCCTGTCATTGCCCGGCCTGGCCCCGTTCATCAGCGAATTCCTGGTCCTGCTGGGAACTTTCAACCGGTACTGGCTGGCCGCCGGATTCGGCGTCACCGCGCTGGTGCTGTCGGCCGTGTACATGCTGTGGCTCTACCAGCGCGTGATGACCGGGCCGGTGGCCACCGGCAACGAGAAGATCGGCGACCTGAGGGCGCGCGAATTGATCGTCGTCGCACCGTTGATCGCGCTGCTGCTCGTGCTCGGGATCTATCCCAAGCCCGTCCTCGACATCATCAATCCGGCCGTCGAGAACACCATGACCACCATCGGCCAGCACGACCCCAAACCAACGGTGCCGGTGGGCAATCCCAGGCCGGCCCAAGCCCGGACCGCTGAAGGACCGCGATGACCCTCCCCACCCCCAGCATCCAGTACTTCCTGCTGTCCCCGACCCTCATCGTGTTCGGCATCGCCGTGGTGGGGGTCCTCGCCGAAGCGTTCCTGCCCAGGCGCATCCGCTACGCCGGCCAGGTGACGCTGGCCCTCGGCGGCTTGATCGCGGCGTTCGTCGCCGTCGTCGCCGTGAGCCGCTCGATCAAGAGCTCGGGGCGGGCCGCGGTCCTGGGCGCCATGGCCATCGACCGTCCGACGCTGTACCTGCAGGGCACCGTGCTGCTGGTCGCGGTGATGGCCGTCATCTTCATCGCCGAACGGACCCAAACCAAAACGGAGAGCAAGGTTTCCGTCGCAACGGGCGCCGGCGGCACGGGAGGCCTGGACTCGTTCACCCCGCAGGCGTCGGCGGTGCCCGACAGTGACGCGGAGCGGGAGGCCGAGCGGGCCGGAGCCGCCCAGACGGAGCTCTTCCCGCTGGCGATGCTGTCGGTCGGCGGCATGATGGTCTTTCCGGCGTCCAACGACCTACTGACGATGTTCGTCGCGCTGGAAGTGTTGTCCTTGCCGCTGTACCTGATGTGCGGCCTGGCCCGCCACCGTCGCCTGCTGTCGCAGGAAGCGGCCATGAAATACTTTCTGCTGGGCGCGTTTTCGTCGGCCTTCTTCCTCTACGGTGTGGCGCTGCTCTACGGCGCGACCGGCACGCTGCTGCTGACCGGTATCCGCGATGCGCTGACCACACGCGGCGACAGCTCGCTGGCGCTGGTCGGTGTCGCACTGCTGTCGGTCGGCCTGCTGTTCAAGGTCGGCGCCGTTCCGTTCCACTCGTGGATTCCGGACGTGTACCAGGGCGCCCCCACCCCGATCACGGGATTCATGGCGGCGGCCACCAAGGTGGCGGCGTTCGGCGCGCTGCTTCGGGTGATCTACGTGGCGCTGCCGCCGCTGCATGACCAGTGGCGGCCGGTGCTGTGGACGATTTCCATCCTGACCATGGTGGTGGGGACCATCACCGCGGTGAACCAGACCGACGTCAAGCGGATGCTGGCCTACTCCTCGGTCGCCCACGTCGGATTCATCCTCACCGGCGTCATCGCCGACAACCACACCGGGCTTTCCTCCACGTTGTTCTATTTGCTCGCCTACAGCTTCAGCACCGTGGGCGCGTTCGCCATCGTGGGCCTGATTCGCGACGACGACGGTGTCGAGGATGCCGCGCTGTCGCACTGGGCGGGGCTGGGACAGCGCTCCCCCATTGTGGGCGTGATGTTTTCGATGTTCTTGTTGGCGTTCGCCGGCATCCCGCTGACCAGTGGATTCGTCAGCAAGCTCGCCGTGTTCAAGGCCGCCGCCCAGGGGGGCGCCGCGCCCCTGGTGATCGTCGGTGTGGTCGCCAGCGGTGTCGCCGCCTACTTCTACGTGCGGGTGATCGTGTCGATGTTCTTCACCGAGGCCACCGAGGACACCCCGCACGTGGTGGCGCCGGGCATCCTGAGCAAGGCCGCGATCGCGGTCTGCGCCGCGGTCACCGTGGTGTTGGGCATCTTCCCGCAGCCGCTGCTCGACCTGGCCGATCACGCCGCGCACCTGCTGCACTGACGGTGATCGACGTCGGCGCTCAGGCCAAGAACGGCCGGATCGCCAGCAGGTAGATCACCAGCGCACCCAGCGGGGCGGCCAACGGCAACCACGGCAACTGCAACGGGAACGACGTTGCGACCAACCCGGCGAACGTAAACCCCACCGCGGCAACGGCCGTCGGCCAGCTGCTCAGCACAACCGGGGCGGCCGCGCCGGTCGCATGGCGGCACACCAGGTAGGCGGCCGCGCACAATCCGGACAGCGCGACGAACACGACCGGCGGATCGGACAGCGTGACCGTCACGACCGCCAGCAGCACGGCAACCGTTGCGGCGAACCGGAATACCGTCCCCGCGCCCACCGAAACCAGGGCCGCCACCCACGCGGCCACGGCGAAACCGTGCGAGCCCCCGGCCGCCGATCCCACCATGAGCAGACCGAACCCGGTCGCGAACGCGGGCGAGCCCAGCCGACCCAGCGCGCCCGCACCACCGCTATCCACGCAGCCTCCCGCGCACCCGGCGGCGGCGATCGGGCAGCACACCCATCGACTGCTCGAGACCGCTGTCGCCCCGCCACGACACGATGTCCACGCCGACGGTGGCCATGTCGCGATACATCGAGGAGCGCTGCAGCGCCCACATCCGATCGACCAACGGATCCTGATCGTCTTCGAATGGCGAACTGTCGAGGATGTCCACGGCCAACACGACATGGCCCCGCCTCCGCAGATCGATGAGGGCGAGAGCGAATTCGGTGTCGAGCAGCGTGGAGAACGCGATGACGATCGCCCCGGCAGGCACCGCCGCGCGCGGCGCCAGCGTGCCCGTGGTGCGCTCGAATCGGTCACCGGCACCGAGCACGGTGTCGAGCACCCGATAGAACTGGCGCTGCCCGATGTCGGCGCCGAGCCAGCGCGGACGGTTGCCCCCGAGCGCGACGATCCCGGCCCGATCACCGTGCCGCAGGGCGGTTTGCACCACTTGCGCCGCGCCCCGGACGACCCGTTCGGTGGCTGCGGTCGCCGGACCCGCCGGCTGCCGATACCCGTCGATCAGCACGACCACGTCCGCCGCGCGGTCGGTCAACCGCTCCGTGACGTGCAGCTGGCCGCGGCGCGCGCTCACCGGCCAATTCACCGCGCGCAGTTGGTCTCCCGGCACGTAGGGACGAATGTCGGCGTATTCCACCCCGGGGCCGACGTGCCGGGTCAGGTGGGCGCCCAGCCGGTCGAGCAACTCGATCTGCGGGATGGGCGTGGCCTGCGGCGGCGTCAGCGGAAACACGATGACCTCGGCGGCGTCGACAACGCCGGTGCCGGTGAGCAGCCCACCGCGTGCGATCACCTCGACGCGGGCCGCGATCCGGTACCGTCCCCAGCGCTGCGCCGTGGCCGCCACCGTCTTCGCCCGGCCCGCATCGGCATCGGCGATCTCGAGCTCCATCCCCTCCACGTCCGGGACCGTGAGCCGGGCGGCCGACAACCCTTGTTCTTCCCCGCTGATCCACACCCGCAGGTGCGCCTGCTCGCTTTCGAAGCATCGCTGGGCGTCGGGCTCGCCGTGCACGCGAATTTCCGGCACCCGCCGCTGCCAGCTGATCGAACACAGCACGCCGAGCAGCGGCGCCGCGAACGCGATCAGCTGCCACCGGGCGCCGATGACGGCCGCGGCCATCGCGAACCCCGCGCAGGTGGCAACCGCGCGCGTCAATCCCGATGCGCGCCAGCGAAACTCGATCTCGCGGCCCTGCGTCACGCCGGACTCATCCGGTGTCCCCCGGGCTCGCGCCGGTGCGCGGCACCGGCAGCCGGTGCAGCAGCTCCCCGATGACGTCGGCGCCCTGGATCTTTCGCACCCACATCTCCGGGCGCAAGGTGATGCGGTGCGCGAGCGCCGCGGTGGCGAGCGCCTTGACGTCCTCGGGGATCACGTAGTCGCGGCCGAGCAGCAGCGCGCGGGCGCGGGCGAGCTGGACCAGATCGAGTTCGGCGCGCGGGCTGGCCCCGACCGCGACCTGCGGGTGGTGCCGCGTCGCGTTGGCCAGCGAGACCACGTAGTGCAGGACGTCTTCGTGCACGGTCACCTGCTCGACCGATTCCCGCATCGCCAGCAGGTCGTGCGCGTCCACGACCTGATTGACCGTCGGCTCGGCCGATCCGCGTTCGAGGCGCCGCCGCAGCATCGAGGTCTCGTCGCGTTCGGAGAGATACCGCAGTTCCAGCCGGATCGCGAATCGGTCGAGCTGCGCCTCGGGCAGCGGATACGTGCCCTCGTACTCGATCGGGTTGTCGGTGGCCAGCACGATGAAAGGCCGTGACAGCTGGTGTGTTTCGCCGTCGATGCTGACCTGTCGTTCGGCCATCGCCTCCAGCAGCGCCGCCTGGGTTTTCGGTGGCGTGCGATTGATCTCGTCGGCGAGCAACAGGTTGGTGAAGATCGGTCCGGGCCGGAACGCGAAGCGCCCCGACTGCATGTCGTAGATCGTCGACCCGAGCAGGTCCGCCGGCAGCAGGTCGGGGGTGAACTGCACACGGGTGAATTGCAGCCCCAGCGCGGCCGCAAAGGATCTCGCGATCAGCGTCTTGCCCAGGCCCGGCAGGTCCTCGATGAGGATGTGACCGCGCGCGAGAACGGCGGTCAGGATGAGCTTGAGCGCGGCGCGCTTGCCCACCACCACTCGTTCTATTTCGTCGAGGATCGCCTCGCAGTGTGCGGTCGTGGTTGCTGCCGGCAGCGTCATTTCTGGATCGCGCCCCCTGTCATACCTGCTCCAACTTTCGCAGAATCTCTTCCAGCGCCGCCCGGCCCGGCCCCGGCTGGCGGTCACCGTTGCGGATGACGTTGTTGGGGTTGACCCAGTCCCACAGCTCGACACCGAAGAGCATTCGGCCGGTCGCGTGGAAGGCGGCCGGATCTTTGGCTTGCCGTTGGCCCGTGGCGATTTCGTACCGTCGGGCCAGCATCGGGCGCAGATGCCGGTCCCAGTCGGCCCGGGTGGCCTCCGACCGGCGGATGGTCGTCTCGGTGGTGGAAAGCCAGCGGCGCAACGAATCCCCGAGGTCGTCGGCCTCGGGCTCGGTGCCGGCCTCGGGCGCGCGTCCCAGCGTGCGCCGCAGGCCGAGCAGTACCACGGCCAGCCCGATACCGGAGGCCGCCAACACGAGTCGGCGGTCATGCTGCGTCAGCGTCAGCAGTTCGATGGCGATGATGAGGCAAACTCCTAGGGTCGCGGTCTTTTTCATGCGACGCTCAGCGATCGGAGTTCGTCGAGGACCAATCGAAGCACGCGCACCGCCACGTCGCGGTGTCCCTCGTTCATCACGTGCGGACTGAACCGCGCCTCGGTGAACAGGTTCACCAGTTGTACGGCGTTATCGGCATGCAGGGCATGGCGTTCGACCGCACGGGCCAACACCTCGGACGGGGTATCGAAGTCCTGGGGGACGGCCCCGGGAACATGCGCGAGTTCGCGTTCCATCGCGGCGTAGCAGGCGATGATCGCCTCGCGCGGCTCGCGGCTGAGGTCCGTCATCTCCGCCAGCCCACGCTCGGCGGCCCGCGCCAGTGACCGCGGCGGCGCCGCGGCCGCCGGGGATTCGGCCGGCTCGTCGGCGATGCGGAGTGCGATCGGGTGCCGCCGTCGCCTCGCCGTGGCGACCGTTCCGGCGACGATCACGAACAACATCGCGGCCGTGCTGGCGAGCAGCACGCCGAGCATGCTCTGGGAACCGTCGCGCGGCCGGTGCTGCTGCTGCGGTGGTGGCGGCGAGCCGCCATGCCCCGACGGCGGCTGGCCGCCGGTCTCGGATGGGGAGGGAGCCGGGCCGATGCCGTGGGGCGCCAGGAGCCTGCTCAGCAGCATCACGATCAGCAGCCACGCGACGATCACCGCGAGGCCGATCAGCAACACCCGCCAGCTCGGTCGGCCCCTCCCGGTGCCCAGCATGTCGGACAGCGCCCCGGCGGACGGCGCGGGCGCACGGGGGTCTCGCAACCGCGCGACGACCGCGATCGCGACCAAGGCCAGCGTCGCCGCCAGGATGGCGACCACGAACACCATGGCCGCCCGGCCCCCCGACTCGCTGCGGGTCGCATGCTGCTGAGCCGGGAAATACCCGCGCAGGGCGGCCGCGACCACGAGTAGGAGAACGATCAGGGCCACGACCCGCCCTGTCGGCTTATTCATACCAGGCATGGGCACACCACTCAACCGGTTGCCTGCCGCCGTTGCGGCACTGGCTTTGCTCATACTTGCACGTCAGGCGGCCCTAGGGCCAGGACTGGCGTTCGATAGCGTCGGTGGCGTGGTCCGGGCTTCGCCGGAGTGCGATCGACCGCCCCGGCTCAGTCCAGCGCGAACGGCCGGAAACTGCCGTCGAGCACTTGTAGGTGCCCGATGGTGCGTCCGGTGACCTTGCCGGGGTCGACGAGCGCCAACTCCACTGCCGCGCGGGCGAATTCATCCGCGGACGCGGTGTCGTCGAAGTTGCGCGCGTAGTAGGAAAGCCCCGGTGTGAGGATGGGCTTGGACGGCGACAGCGCGTTGACCGCGATGTTGTGGTCGGTGAGATCGAATGCCGCGCATTGGGTTAGATGCTCGAGCGCCGCCTTGGACCCACCGTACCCGGGCAGCACACCGCCGCTGCGGTCGGCGTACGGGCCATCACCGGGCAGTCGCGACGCGACCGAGGTGATGTTGATGATCGACCCGCCGCCCGCCTCGATCATGTCGGGGCACACCAACTGCATCAGCTGGTAAGCCGCGAACACCGCGATGTCGAAATGCCGGCGATACGCGTGCAAGGGCGTACTGACGAACCCCGGCCAGCCGGGCTTGGCGGCGCCGCTCGGCGGTTTGGCGGGCTTGGGGCGCGGTTCGCCGCCGGGCGCCGGCGGGCGGCCGGGCGCGGTGAAGGCCGCATTGTTGACCAGAATCGCGATCGGGCCCAACGCATCTCGCGCCGAGTCCACCAGTCGGGCGATCTCGTCGCGGTCGGTCAGATCGGCGCGCACCGCGACGGCGCGTCCGCCCGCGGCCTCGATGTCGGCGACCGTCTCACCGATCGTTCCCGGCAGCCGGTCATCCCAGACCTCTTCGGTGCGCCCGCCGACCGCCACCGCCGCGCCCTCGGCGGCCAGCGCCAACGCGATCGCTCGACCGAGGCCGCGGCTGGCACCGGTGACGATCGCGGCGCGCCCGGCGAGCCGGCCCGTCATCGCCGCACGCCGTGCACGACGATGGCCGTGGTCTGCTCCACCCATGCGTCGTCGAGCTCTTCCTCCGGGCGCAGCAGCATCCGCAGCATCGTCGCTCCCCCAATCAACTCGATCAAGCGATCCGGATCCACGTCGGGATGGGCTTCGCCCCGGTCGACGGCCTCGCGCAGCCGCACCCGCACCGCGGCGAACAAGTCCACGAATCGCGACATCACCCGCGCGTTGAGCGCGGGATCGGCCGTCATGTCGGCCACCAGGCCGGGCAGCGCGGCGCGCACCACCGGGGTGGTGAACACGTCGCGGGCGGCCTCGATCATCATCCGCGTATCGGCGGCGATATCCCCGGCCGGCGCCTCCAGCGCGGTGGGGGCCACGGGGAAGGCCGCCTCATGCACCAGCTCGGCCTTGCTGGACCACCGCCGGTACAGCGCCGACTTCGTGGTGCCGGCGCGCTCGGCCACCGCGGCCAGACTGATGTTTGAATAGCCCGTTTGGACAAGCAGTTCCGCGGTCGCCGATAGGATGGCCGAGTCGATACGCGGATCGCGCGGGCGGCCGGCGCCGGGGGCCTTGTCAAGGCCGGACGGGTCTGCTTTCATAACGCTACCTACCGTATCGTAATTGCCGCGAAAAAGTCTCAAAGGATGGAGGCACTCCCCGTGGCCACTGAACCGGCAGTCGACAACGTCGACCGGCTGCAGCGCTCCAGCCGCGACGTCACCACGTTGCCGACGGTGATGTCGCGCTGGCTCTCCACCGTACTGCCCGACGGCGCAAAACCCGAGGTGACCGTCGAAAGCGGCGTGGATTCGACGGGCATGTCGTCGGAGACGATCATCTTGACCGTCCGCTGGCAGCAGGACGGGCAACCGACCGAGCAAAAGCTGGTGGCGCGGGTGGCGCCCACCGCCGAGGACGTGCAGGTCTTCCCGACCTACCGGCTCGACCACCAATTCGACGTCATCCGCAAGGTCGGCGAACTCACCGACGTGCCCGTGCCCCGGGTGCGGTGGCTGGAGAACACCGGTGACATCCTGGGCACACCGTTCTTCGTGATGGACTACGTCGACGGGGAGGTGCCGCCCGACGTCATGCCCTACACGTTCGGCGGCAACTGGTTCGCCGACGCGCCCGCCGAGCGGCAACGCGAACTGCAAGACGCCACCGTCGGCGTCTTGGCTTCGCTGCACTCGATTCCCGACGCGCGGAACACCTTTGGCTTCCTCACCGAGGGACAAATCGGGGACACCGCGCTGCGCAAGCACTTCAATTGGGTGCGGTCCTGGTATGACTTCGCCGTGCCCGACATCGGGCGATCGCCGCTTTTGGAACGCACCTTCGATTGGCTGGAGGCCAACTGGCCGACCGAAACGGCCGCCGCCGAGCCGGTGCTGCTGTGGGGCGACGCGCGCGTCGGCAACGTGTTGTACAAAGACTTCGCGCCGGTGGCGGTGCTGGACTGGGAAATGGTGACGCTGGGGCCGCGCGAGCTGGATGTGGCGTGGATGATATTCGCGCACATGGTCTTTCAAGAACTCGCCGGCCTGGCGACGCTGCCGGGGTTGCCGGAGGTGATGCGCGAGGACGACGTGCGCGCGACCTACGCGCGCCTGGCCGGCGTCGAAGTCGGCGACCTGCACTGGTTTTACGTGTACTCGGGCGTCATGTGGGCGTGCGTGTTCATGCGCACCGGCGCGCGGCGCGTGCACTTCGGCGAGACCGAAAAGCCCGACGATGTCGAATCGCTGTTCTACCACGCCGGATTGATGCGACGTTTGATCGGAGAGGACCAGTAATGCTCGGACCGCTCGACGAATACCCGGTACACCAGATCCCCCAGCCGATCGCGTGGCCGGGCTCCTCGGACCGCAACTTCTACGACCGCTCCTACTTCAACGCCCACGACCGCACCGGGAACATCTTCGTCATCAGCGGCATCGGCTACTACCCCAACCTCGGGGTCAAGGACGCGTTCCTGCTCGTCAGGCGCGGGGACACGCAGACCGCCGTGCACGTTTCGGACGCCATCGATCAGGACCGCCTCAACCAGCACGTCAACGGTTATCGGATCGAGGTCATCGAACCGCTGCACCGGCTGCGCATCGTGCTCGACGAAACGGAAGGCATCGCAGCCGATCTCACCTGGAAGGGGTTGTTCGACGTCGTCCAGGAGCAGCCGCACATCCTGCGTTCGGGCAACCGGGTGACGCTGGACGCCCAGCGTTTCGCGCAACTCGGCAGCTGGAGCGGCCACATCGTCGTCGACGGGGAGGAAATCACCGTCGACCCCAACACCTGGCTGGGCAGCCGCGACCGGTCCTGGGGCATCCGCCCGATCGGCGAGGCCGAGCCCGCCGGACGGCCCGCCGACCCGCCGTTCGAGGGCATGTGGTGGCTCTATGTGCCCATGGCCTTCGACGATTTCGCGATCGTCCTGATCATTCAGGAGGAGCCCAACGGGTTCCGTTCGCTCAACGACTGCACCCGGATCTGGCGCGACGGCCGCGTCGAGCAGCTCGGCTGGCCGCGGGTCAAGATCCACTACCGCTCGGGCACCCGCATCCCGACCGGCGCGACCATCGAGGCCACCTCCCCCGACGGCACCGAGGTCCACTTCGACGTGGAGTCCAAGCTGCCGGTCCCCATTCACGTCGGCGGCGGCTACGGCGGCGATTCCGACTGGATACACGGCATGTGGAAGGGCGAGAAGTTCGCCGAGCGGCTGACCTACGACATGACGGACCCGGCGATCGTCGCGCGCGCGGGGTTCGGCGTGATCGACCATGTCGGCCGGGCGCTGTGCCGCGACGGCGACAAGCCACCGGTGGAGGGCTGGGGCCTCTACGAGCACGGCGCGCTGGGCCGCCACGACCCGTCGGGATTCAAGGACTGGCTGACGGTCGCGCCGTAACCGGTCCGCGCTTCACGATTTCGCCCTGCAACTCGCAGAAATGCGGTTCACTAGACCGCGTGTCACAGCCGCCCCGGATCGTCGACGTCGTCGTGGTCGGAGCGGGCTTTGCCGGGCTGGCCGCCGCGCGCGAGCTGAACCGGCAGGGCCACGACGTGGTGGTCTTCGAGGGCCGCGACCGGGTCGGTGGGCGGTCGCTGACCGGCAGCGTCGCCGGATTGCCGGCCGATCTGGGCGGCACTTTCGTCGGGCCGACCCAAGACGCCGTGCTGGCGATGGCGGCCGAACTCGACGTTCCCACCACGCCCACGCACCACGACGGCAAGAACCTGATCCACTGGCGCGACTGGACGCACGCGTATCGCGGCACCATTCCCAAGCTGTCCCTGACCGGGCTGCTGGACATCGGCCGGCTGCGCTGGCAGTTCGACCGGATCGCCCGCGGCGTCCCGCTGGCGGCCCCGTGGGACGCCCGCCGGGCGCGCGAACTCGACGGCCTGTCGCTCGGCGGCTGGCTGCGCTCGGTGCGGGCAACCGCCTCGTCGCGCGACCTGCTGGCGATCGTGGCGCGGGTGACCTGGGGGTGCGAGCCCGACGACGTGTCGATGCTGCACGCCGCCCGCTACGCGCACGCGGCCGGCGGCCTGGACCGACTGCTCGACGTCGAGGACGGCGCCCAACAGGACCGCTTTCCCGGCGGCACGCAACAGATCGCCGAAGCCGCGGCCGCCGAACTGGACACGCGGGTGGTGCTGGGCGCACCGGTGCGGCGCATCGAACGCCACGGTGCGGGCGTGACCGTGACGACCGATGTCGGCGAGACCGAGGCCGGCTTCGTCATCGTCGCGATCCCGCCGGCCCATCGCGCCTCGATCGAGTTCACTCCCCCGTTGCCCGCCGAGTACGAGCAGCTCGCCCGGCATTGGCCGCAGGGCCGGCTCAGCAAGGCGTACGCGGCCTATTCCACGCCGTTTTGGCGGGCCAACGGCTTTTCCGGGCAGGCGCTGTCCGACCGGGGCCCCGTTTTCATCACGTTCGACGTCAGCCCGCACCCGGACGGTCCGGGCATCCTCATGGGTTTCGTCGACGCCCGCGCCTTCGACTCACTGCCCGGCGACCAGCGCCGTCGCGACGTGTTACGTTGCTTTGCAACGCTTTTCGGTGACGACGCACTCAAACCGCTCGACTACGTCGATCATCGTTGGGGCGCAGAGGAATTCGCGCCGGGCGGCCCGACCGCGGCGGTGCCGCCGGGGTCGTGGACGCGGTTCGGGCGGTGGCTGCGCGAACCGGTCGGCCCGATCCACTGGGCGGGCACCGAGACCGCCGACGAATGGACCGGGTTCCTCGACGGGGCGATCAGGTCCGGCCAGCGTGCGGCCGCCGAGATCACCGCGCTGCTATGAGCTGATCCGGCTGGTCGCCGATTGGTGGATCGCCGCTTCGGCCAGCGTGCGCAGCTGGCGGCTCACCTCGCGCGGGTGCTCGAGCATCGAGCAGTGCCCACCGGGCAGCTCCACCAGACCGATCAGATTGGGCACGTCGCGTGCGATCCGGCGGGACTGGCTGATCGGTGTCAGCCGGTCGCGTTCGCTGCCGATGACCAGCGTCGGCACCGTCAGCCCGCTCAGGTCGAGATAGCGGGACCCCATCGACGTGACCAGCGCCCGCGCGCAGCCGGCCCGGCCCCGCGGCGACGTGTTCTCGAAGAGCTCGTAGACGAGGCGGGCGATGCTCGGGTCGGCGTCGCGCCCGGTCGCCAGCATCGCGACCACATAACGGCTCGGGATGCGGGCCGCACCCGGGACGGGAAACCCACCAAAGACGCCGATGAGGGCCTGCCCGGCGAGCACCCGCGCCGGCGACAACCCGTGGGGCACCGCGAGAAGTTGCACGTTGCGAATCAGGTCGCCGCTCGTGGTGTTGATCAGCGCGACGGCGTCGGCGCGCCGCGGAACCTTGTGCCGGTAGCGCTCCGACCACGCGGCGATCGTGATGCCGCCCATCGAGTGGCCGGCCACCACCGCCCGTTCATGCGGCGCCAGCGTCGCGTCTAGCACCGAATCCAGATCGGACGCAAGGTGTTTGAGGCTGTACGCCTTGGCCCGCGGTACGCCGCTGCGGCCGTGCCCGCGATGGTCGAACGCGATCACCCGGTAGTCGCCGGCCAGGTCGACGATCTGGTAGGCCCACGCGCGGATCGCGCACGTGATGCCGTGCGTCAAGACGATCGGATAACCGTCAGCAGGCCCGAACACCTCCGCGTGCAGCCAGGTGCCGTCGGCCGCGCGGACCGGCAGGGTCTCGCTCGGTGGCAGCCGTTCGGGGAACGGGTCAAAGGCGCGTACCGCCCGTCGAGCACTCATGCGCCGCTCCCCCCTCGAACACGGCCCCGTCGCCGCAGCTAAGGATGAGACGATTTTATCCCGACATTCGGTATGGGTTTGGGAAATCCGGCTCTTCGGGTACCACATCGCGCTGACCGACGTACGGACGTGGATCCGCCCGGCTCCGGCCACCGCGACCGGCGCGGTGGTCGGTGGGCGCTATGCCGCGAAGCAACTGCTGCACCGGGTGAGCGGTTGATCGCGCGGCCGTCACGCCGGGGTCTGCTGGCGCAGCGTGGTGTGGGGGCTTTGCCCGTAGGTCTGCCGGTACAGCACCGCGAACCGCCCGGTGTGCGCGAACCCCCACCGCTGGGCGATTTCGGTGACGGTCGAGGTGCCCGCCGACGCCGCGATCAGCTCTAGATGGGCGCGGCGCAGCCGGACACGGCGCATGTACTCGGTGGGTGTGGTGTCGAGTTGGCGGCGGAACAGGTACTGGACCGCCCGGGGGGTCAGATGCACCGCGGCCGCGACATCGTTGATGCCGATGTCCTCGGTGGTGTGACGGTGGATGAAAGACACCGCCTCCTTGAGCGTTTCGGGCAGCGTGCCGTCGCCGCCCGGATCCTGCTCGGTCAGATTGGATGGATAACACTCGAGCAGCGCGCCGGCCAACAGGTTGGCCATGCCCGCGGCGATCATCGGTTGCTGGGCGGTGTCGGCACACGCCAACGTCGTCAACACGTAGTCGAGCGCGCGATGCCAGGCCCGCACGGCGGCACGCGAACGTGGTCGCCACTTCAAGAACTGGGTCCGTTGCGACAGCGCCGTGTGCCATTCGGCGGCGACCGCGTGCAGCACCTCCGCCGCGAGGACAACCACATCGAAACGTGCCCCGTTGCAGTGCAATACACACGACATGCCGTGCGCGACGAGGATGGGGAAGTCCGCGGTCGCCGAGGGGCCGCCCGCGACGCTCAACGATCCCGCGCGCGGCTGTATGACGACAACGGTGTCGCCCGCCGGGATCTCGAGCGTCAATCGACCCTGGATCGCCACCTCGTCCACCGTCATCGATCCGGTGTCCCGGCGCCGATGCGACACCGCGCAGTGTCCGGTGAAGCCGGAGAGCCGCCAGCCCGGCCGATAGGCGGCGGCGAAAAGCCGGCGCGCAGCCCGCGCATCGATGCCGCGAAACTGCTTGTATTCCACCGCGACTGGCTGAACCCCGTGCTCGTGCTCACCTCCGAGCTCGGGACGTGCGGGGCGGTACTCGGCCCGGGTCTCCTCGCCCGCGGAACCCAGGAGCCCCCCAGAGGGCAAACTGGCGGTCGCGCGGGTCGCGGTGGTCATGGCCGGCTCGGAGGAAAGACCGGGGGCAGCCTCGTCATTGCATCACCGTGCCGCCGTCGAGGACAGATCTGTGGATGCCCGGCCCTGCGCGCCCAGGCTCTGGTAGACATTCAGCGCGTCGAGCGCGATTCGCTCCCATGCGAAGCGTGACTGTGCGCGGCTGCGTCCGGCCGCGCCCATGCTTTCGCACTGAAAGCGCTGGGCGAGAAGCCGTCTCAGCGCGGCTGCCAGGCCGACGGGATTCTCCGGGGGCAGTATGACGCCGGTGATGTCGTCGAGGACGACGTCGGCGAGGGCGCCCACCGTCGCGGCGACCACCACCACGCCACTGGCCATGGCCTGCAACGCGGTCGAGGGGCGCAACGGTTCGCGAGGGGTGCACACCATGACATCGGCGGACCGGACCCACATCGGCATTTCGTTGCCGGGGATCGTGCCCGCGAAGCGGACGCGGTCGGCAACCCCGAATTCCTTGGCGAGATACTGCAGCTGGGCCCGCGCGTCGTCGTGCGCGGGGTTGGTCGCCTCGGTTTCCGCAATGACCAACTCCGCTCCGGGGACGCGGTACAGCGCGCTGATCGCAATGTCAAAACCGTTATGCTGCAGGGGGTTCGGCGCTATGCAGAGAACACGCTGCAGCCCGTCACGGGCAATTGCGGGACCGGCCGGGGTGTATCGCTCGGAATCCAC
Organism: Mycobacterium paraintracellulare; assembly: GCF_000276825.1. NCBI lineage: Bacteria > Bacillati > Actinomycetota > Actinomycetes > Mycobacteriales > Mycobacteriaceae > Mycobacterium > Mycobacterium paraintracellulare. Next base: position 4,254,714 of record NC_016948.1, read on the forward strand.
CCCGCAGGTCAACGCGGACACCCGCGCCCGGCTGCGGCGCAGTTGGGCCAGGAGGTCGACGTCGGCGCTGCTCTCGCCGGTCGCCCAGGCGGCGCCGCGCGCCAGCAACGGCTCGATGCGCCGGCGTTCGCTCCCATTCCCCGCGTGGGCGCCTGATGCCGTGGCGAGGCCCAAGAACGTCTGCACTACCGGGACACGCTGACGTCGTGCGGCCAGCTGGGCGGCCAACCCGCCCAGCCACCCGTACGCGTGCACGACGTCGGGTTGTTCCTTCGACCAGACCCGCTCGAGTCTGGCCGCCCAGTCCCCGACGTAGGGCAGCACGTCGGTGGCGGAGGCCGCGGCGCGCGGACCGACGGGAACCGACACGCTGCGGCAGGCACCGGCCCTGGCACGCCGCCGGCCGTTTTGCCGCAGGCAGACCACCGCATCGTGCCCCTGGGTGGTCAGCGCGGCGCCCAGCTGCTCGGGGTCCTCCCCGACCACGTCATCGCCGCTGACGATTGCGATCTTCACTCGCGGTTCCCTCCGCGCACGTCATCCATCCACCCCGACATCACCTGGGCATACCACCCTGGGGCGTCCGCGAAACGAACAAGATCACCGCTTCGTTTGGTGGCCGGGAATTCGGTTGATGGACCACACGTGTGCTGGCGTGGACTGCTAGCCCAGAACCTCCATCAGCAGCAGGGCGCCGCCGACCGTGCCGATGTTCGAACGAAACGGCGTGCAGGTGACCCGCACCCGAGCGGGGCGCCCGCGCCGGTTGACCGCGTCCACCACGACTTCCCCGGAGGTGTCGGGGTCGACGAAGGCGTTCCCGATCAACGGCAGCACGCCGTCGAGCGGCAGGCCGATGTCGAGGGCGGTCAGCCGCGACCCGAGCGTCTCGTCGGCGCGGAGCCCCCACAGGTCTTCGCAGCCGCGGTTCCACAGAACGATCTTCATTTCGCGGTCCACCACCACCATGCCGCTCTGGATCGAGTCGACCAGGGAATCCTGGAAGCTCTTCGCCTCGTCCAGTTCCAGGCTGCGTTCGCGCAGCATGTCGTTGATGGTTTGCAGTTCGTCGTTGGTGGACTGCAGCTCCTCGTTCATCGTCTCGAGTTCTTCGTTGGTGGACTGCAGTTCCTCGTTGGTGGTCTCGAGTTCCTCGACCGTGGATTGCAGTTCCTCGTGACGTCGAAGAAGACGATCGACACGCCGAGCAGACCGTTCTCGGCGTCGACGAGCGGATTCACGTGGATCTCGAACCACACCGTCTCGGTGCCCGGCCGCTGCCATTTGACGTCCTGGATCCGCGCGGGACGGCGCTCCACCTTGGCCTGCTCCACGTAGGCGCGTAGCTCCACCGGACGATAGGAGACCTCGAGATCACGCAGCAGCCGGCCGATGTCGCGCGCCGAGAGGCCGAACAGGGTTTCGGCCTGCTGGTTGATCATGGCGACGGTGTCCTCGCCGGTCACCACGATCTGGGCCACCGGGCTGGCGCGGAAGGCCAGGTCGCGCACGGTCGCCAGGCCCGGTAGCTCCGCGTGACGTTCGTAGAACGCCCCGCCCGGCTCGTAGCGATCCGCGCCGACATGGGTCCCGGCCGCCTTGCGGAAGATTCGGTGGTTCAGGCTCACCGGCGTGAATCGGTCACCATGACTGAGGAGCATCTCGGCGTGCCCGAGAAACAGCGTGCCCTGGGGCATGAGCGCAAAGTGTAGACGCCCCAACACATTCGCTGCGTCTCCGCGTTGAGATACATCAACGCGTTGCGGCACACCAGAGGGTCGACCCGTGATATCGGCGCATCCGTGACCAGGTCATTGCGGCCGAAGATCACCGCCCGGCGCAGGTCTTTGCGAAAGACGTAGCGGCCGTTGACCTGCTCGAAGTAGCGCCCGAGCATTTCCGGCGGCACGGACTCGACCGCCTTGGCGTCGTAGGACGCCCCGCGCTCCTCGCCGAGTGCATCTTCGTCGACATCCGTGGCATAGATTTTGACCCGCTGGCGAAACTCCTCGGCTCCCAGCGCCTCGGCCAGCATCATGGCCAGCGTGTAGGCCTCCTGGCCCGACGCGCATCCGGCGCTCCACACCCGGATCGGGTCGTCGGGTCCCCGCTCGGCCAGCAGCCGCGGGATGACCTCGGCGCCCACGTAGTCCCAGGCCTCCGCGTCGCGGAAGAACGACGTGACGTTGATCAGGATGGTGTTGAAGAGCGCGGTGAATTCGTCCGAGCTGGCCTGCAGAAAGTCAAGGTATTCCTCGAACGAGGTGTAACCCGCCTGGTCCATCCGGCGACGGACGCGGCGCATCAGTGAGGTGCGCTTGTAGCCCGTGAAGTCGAAGCCCCGCGAATCGCGCATATAGCGCAACAGGGCCTCGAAAGCCTCGTCAGTGGCGGATTCCAATGCAAGTCCCGTCCGACAACGGTTCGACGAAGGACTTGAACACTACTCGCGAAATCAGAGGCGGTTTTCCCGACCGACCAATGCCCAGACCGTCTTGCCCGACAGCGTGGGGGTGGCCCCCCACCGCCGAGACACGGCGGACACGATCGCCAGACCCGAGACGATGTGGGCGCCGCGGTCGGCATCTTCGTGCCGGGCCGGCAACTGCGGGCTGTTGTCCTCGACCGCTACGGAGACGATGTCTTGGTAGCTCTCGACGATCAGCACCGGAACGCTCTCGGTGTGGTCGAGGACGTTTTCGACGAAGACGGTGGCCACGGTGGCCGCGACCGCGATCACCTCGCGAATGTCCCAGTTGGTAAGCCAATCGGCAACCACGGTGCGGGCGAGATCGATGCTGGCGCTGGATCGCGACAGCTCGGTGCGGGCCCGCCGCCGGACCTTGACCGACTGCCCGTGCACCGCCTCCAGCGCGAGCTTGCGATCCGGATGCATCGGCACATATCGGGTGACCCCGGCCCTGGTGATCGCGCGGCGCACCACCGGTTGTTCGCACACCAGCAGGATCGGGACGTCCGGCCACACGCTGACGTGCCAGCGAGCGCTGGTGAACACCGTCCACGCCGAGGCTGACGGCGCATGCAGCCCGTTGATGTCGACGATCACCGCGCGCGGCGCGGCGATCGCGGCCTTGATCACGGCGTCGCGGATCGTTCGATAGGTGGAGCTGTCCAGCACTCCCTGCACCGTCAGGATGGCGGCATCCTCAACGGGTTCCAGCGCGATCCGCGGAGCGGGGCTGCGACCGGTCATCCGGCGTCACCCGGCTGTCGGGCGGCGCCGGACAGCCGGTCGCTGAGCACGTGCAGCGCGCGTTCGGTTTCCTCGGCGATCGCCGCGTAGCGGCGGACGAGCAGTCCCGGCCCGGCCCTGTCGGCCATGTCCCTTGCGAGCCGGGCCTTTTCCCGCAGGCTGCGCACCGCGATCCACAGCGCCCCCTCGAGCTCGTTGTCCCGCGCGCCGAGCAAGGCTTCGGCCGTCCAGGCGTGGCCGACCTGGCAGCGGAAGTTGCCCTCACTGATGGAAACCAGCGAACCGTTGCAATCGGGGCAGGTGTAGCCGGACGGCGACCCCAGTTTTTCCGTGTCGAAGTCGGTCGCGAACCGCGACCTCATGGCGATGCGGTTCTCGAGCTCCATCGCGGCGTCGCACTCCATGGCAAAACCCTCTATCTCTCGGTGCGACAGCTCTTTGAGGACGGCTCCGATGTCGGCCGCGTCGGCCTGCCGATCCACCACGCCGGCCTCGGCGGCGTTGACGGGCATCGCGGGGAACAATGCGTCCTCGGGTGACTGGCCGATGGCGGTGCCGCCTCGGGCACGGATGGCTCCCATTCCCAGCACGGAGTCGTCGAGCACGCCGGACAGCAGCACGCCGATCGCGCGGGGCCCGAATGCTACGGCGACCGATCGGAACAACGCATTGATAGCCGGCCGATGCCCGTTCTCGGTGGGCCCCTGGGACAGCAGGACGTGATGGTCGGAGACGAGCAGGTGGCGATCGGAGGCCCTGGAGGTCGCCCTCGAGGTCGCCACCGTCCGCCGCCACAATCACCACTTCCGTCTACCCCGATCGATGGTAGGCAACCGTCGACGCGATGGACAGGGCCGGATTCGGGCCGTTTTACACCGGTTTCGCTGTGGTACCCCACACCGTTGAGCGGCCCATCACAGCAAATCAGTCCCGATTCCACATCAGGCAGAGAGGGAGGCCATGGCCACCGACCAGAATCCCAAGCAGCGCGACCTGGAATCCGCACGGTTCCGCCGCGACACGGGATACCTGACGACCCAGCAGGGCGTGCGCGTCGACCACACCGACGATTCGCTGTCGGTCGGTGAGCGGGGACCGACGCTGCTGGAGGACTTTCACGCCCGGGAGAAGATCACCCACTTCGACCACGAGCGCATCCCGGAGCGCGTGGTGCACGCGCGGGGCGCCGGCGCCTACGGCTATTTCGAACCGTACGACGACTCGTTGTCGCAATACACCGCGGCGAGATTCTTGACCACTCCAGGCTTGCAGACCCCGGTGTTCGTGCGATTCTCCACGGTGGCCGGCTCGCGGGGTTCGGCCGACACCGTGCGCGACGTGCGCGGCTTCGCCACCAAGTTCTACACCGAACAAGGCAATTACGACCTGGTGGGCAACAACTTCCCGGTGTTCTTCATCCAGGACGGCATCAAGTTCCCCGATTTCGTGCACGCGGTGAAACCGGAGCCGCACAACGAGATTCCGCAGGCGCAGTCGGCCCACGACACGCTCTGGGACTTCGTGGCGCTGCAGCCCGAGACGCTGCACACCATCATGTGGCTGATGTCGGACCGGGCATTGCCGCGTAGCTACCGGATGATGCAGGGCTTCGGCGTGCACACCTTCCGGTTGGTAAACGACCGCGGCGAGGGCACTTTCGTGAAATTCCACTGGAAGCCGCGGCTCGGCGTGCACTCACTGATCTGGGACGAATGCCAAAAGATCGCCGGCAAAGACCCCGATTACAACCGCCGCGACCTGTGGGAGGCCATCGAGTCGGGCCAGTACCCGGAGTGGGAGCTCGGCGTCCAGCTCGTTCCCGAGGAGGACGAGTTCAGCTTCGATTTCGATCTTCTCGACGCGACGAAAATCATTCCCGAGGAACAGGTTCCGGTGCGCCCGGTTGGCAAGATGGTGTTGAACCGCAACCCGGACAACTTCTTCGCCGAGACCGAGCAGGTCGCGTTCCACACGGCGAACGTGGTGCCCGGCATCGACTTCACCAATGATCCGCTGCTGCAATTCCGCAACTTCTCCTACCTGGACACCCAACTGATCCGGCTGGGCGGCCCCAACTTCGCCCAGCTGCCGATCAATCGGCCGGTGGCCGAGGTCCGGACCAACCAGCACGACGGCTACGGACAGCACGCGATTCCGCAGGGCCGCTCCAGCTACTACAAGAACACCATCGGCGGCGGCTGCCCAGCGCTGGCCGACGAGAACGTGTTCCGGCACTACACCCAGCGGCTCGACGGGCAGACCATGCGTAAGCGGGCCGAGTCCTTCGAGAATCACTACAGCCAGGCGCGGATGTTCTGGATGAGCATGACGCGCGTGGAGGCCGAACACATCGTCGCCGCGTTCGCTTTCGAGCTCGGCAAGGTGGAGACGCCCGAGATCCGTTCGGCGGTGGTGGCACAGCTCGCGCGGGTCGACGGCGAATTGGCCGCCCAGGTGGCCGCGAAGCTGGGGCTTCCCGCGCCGCCCGAGGAGCAGGTCGACACGGTGACCGCCTCACCGGCGCTGTCACAGGTCACCGATGCCGGCGACACCATCGAATCGCGCAAGGTCGCCGTGCTGGCCGCCAACGGCGTCGATGTTGTGGGGACACAGCGCTTTATCGAGCTGATGGGACAGCGCGGGGCCGTGGTCGAGGTGTTGGCGCCGGTGGCCGGCGGCACACTGGAGGGCGGATCCGGCGGCGAACTGCCCGTCGACCGGTCCTTCACGACGATGGCGTCGGTGCTCTACGACGCAGTCGTGGTGGCGTGCGGGCCGCGGTCGATCGCGACGCTGTCCAACGACGGGTATGCGGTGCACTTCGTGACCGAGGCCTACAAGCACCTCAAGCCCATCGGGGCGTACGGCGCCGGCGTCGACCTGCTGCGCACCGCCGGTATCACCAACCGCCTCGCCGAGGACACCGACGTGCTCAACGACCAGTCCGTCATCACCACCAAGGCCGCCGCCGACGAGTTGCCCGATCGCTTCGTCGAGGAATTCGCCGGCGCGCTCGCTCAACACCGTTGCTGGCAACGGCGCACCGACCCGGTTCCGGCCTAGCGCCGGTGTTTTCCCCGCGGCCGGGGCGGGCATAACTGAAAAGGTGTCTCATCGTGGACAGGAGGATGGATCATGCCGCGTTCGTCGATCAAGAACGAGAAGCTGTACCAGGATCTGCGCAAGAAGGGCGACTCCAAGGAGAAGGCCGCGCGGATTTCGAATGCGGCCGCCGGCCGGGGCAAGTCCTCGGTGGGCCGCAAGGGCGGCAAGTCCGGGTCTTACCAGGACTGGACCGTTCCGGAACTGAAGAAGCGGGCCAAAGAGCTTGGCATGTCAGGCTATTCGAGCCTGACCAAGGACAAGCTGGTGGCCAAGCTGCGTAATCACTGACGCGACAGGCCGAGCCGGTCGGCCAGCACCAAGAAGGCGACCGCGTAATCGTTTTCGGCGGTCTCCGCCTCGATGCGCTGCCAGTCCAGGCGTTCACGCACCGCGCGCACGGCCGGCAACAACCGGCCGAAGTCGCAGTGATGCTCCCCCAGGGAGCGCAACTGCTGGACGAGCACCATGGTCGGGGGCAGCACCGGCATGCCGATCGCCAGGACCTCCTGCTGTTCGGCCTGATCCAGCGTCGCGGCGTCGACGGGCACGCCGTTGATGCGATGCAGGACGTCGACGAGCGTGTCGCCGGTGCGGGCCTTGAACAACCAATCCTCCGGGGGACGTTCGATGGCGAAGCCCGCATTGGTCAGGGTGGCCACCGCCGTCTCCACGTCGGCCTCGGCCACCACGAGGTCCACGTCGTGGCTGGGTTCCGGTGCGCCGTAAGCCCATAACGCATAGCTGCCGGCCAGGGCGAAGCGCGGCCCATGTTCCTTGAGCGCCGAGGCGGCGCCTCTCAGCGCCTCCCGCAACCGCGAGGCGCAGCTGGTTGCGTCGGCATGTGCGTCGAGGGGTTCCATGGTGCATTAGGTGATACCCCGCGGGCCGGACCGGCAACCTGACGACGGGCGGTCGTAAGGCCGTTTAACTTGCGCGCAACGGGGAAATCGTCCGTTATGTCAACCGCGGTGCCACGTTCATACGATGCTGCGGCCGTCGTGATTTCGGCCCCCTCCCCCGACCCCATCAGGCGAGGGGGAACGCTCCCGGTGGGCGGCCCGGCGTGACGGCGGGGCTGGTCGAGCACTGGCTCGAGTCCGGACGGCTCGAGCTTCCCCTGCCCGCGTCGGGACGCACGGCCGAACGCTGGCAGCGGCTGGCGCGGCTGGCCGAGGACAACATCGTCGCGGCCAGGATCGCCGAGTCGCACGTGGATGCGGTCGCGATCCTGCACGAGTTGGGCGGCAAGCCCCCCGACCCCGGTCAGCTGTGGGGCGTGTGGGCCGCCGAAGCGCCGGACACGGCGTTGACGGCAACCGACACCGACGGCGCGTTCACCCTGAACGGCACCAGGGTCTGGTGCGCGGGCGCCGGGTTCTGCACGCATGCGCTGGTGACGGCGCGGCTCGAGGACGGGACCCAAGGCCTGTTCGCGGTGACCGTGACCGACCCCGCCGTCAAGGCCCTGCCCAGCACCTGGTGGAACGCGGGGATGGCCGGCAGCGACACCAGGCCGGTCCAGTTCACCAACGCCCAGGCCGTCGCCGTGGGTGACCCCGGGGCCTACCTGAATCGACCGGGCTTCTGGCACGGCGCAATCGGTGTCGCCGCCTGTTGGCTCGGCGGTGCACGCAGGGTCGCCGACCCGCTATACCGCTGCGCCGCAAGCCGATCCGCCGACGCGTACTCGCTGGCGCACCTGGGCGCGGTGGACGCCGCGCTGGCCGCCAGTGACGCGATGCTGGCCGAGGCCGCGGCGCAGGTCGACGCGGATCCGTTCGACCGATCCGGAACCGCGCAACTGCTGGCCCGCCGCGTCCGCACGGTCGTGGAACACGCTGTCGACGAAGCGATTACGCGCACCGGGCGGGCCCTGGGCCCCGGCCCGCTGTGCCAGGACGGACGGCACGCTCAACGGGTCGCCGACCTGAGCATCTACATCCGGCAGAGCCATGCGGAGCGGGACCTGGCCGAACTCGGGCAGCTGGCGGGCAGACAGGCGATGAGGGCGCCGTGAAAACCGTGCCGGCGGGCAACTGCGCGTTCGCGGCCGATCCGCTGACCCACGGCGGCACACCGGTGCCGTTGTGGCTGGCCGCTTTTGCCGAAAGTCCCCTGCCGACACTGGATCTGGCGGAGTGCCGACGGCTGATCGTCGTAGCCCCGCATCCCGACGACGAAACCCTCGGCCTGGGCGCGATGGCCACGCAGCTGACCGCGCTGGGGGTTGACGTTCAGGTGGTCTCGGTCAGCGACGGCGGGGCTGCCCAGCCCGATGTGTCGGTCACGGACCGACTTCGTATGGCAACCATCCGCAGATACGAATTGGGCCGGGCGGCCAGCCTTTTGAATGTCCCCAGCCCGATCTCGCTGGGTTTTCCCGACGGTGAGCTGACCGATCACGAGGACACGCTGGCCGACACGCTGGCGGAGATCCTCGACGGTGGCGGCCCGGCGACCTGGTGCGCGGCGACGTGGCGGGGCGACGGGCATCCCGATCACGAAGCCGCCGGGCGCGCTGCCTCCGCGGCGTGCGCCCGCACCGGCACGACACTGCTGGAATATCCGGTGCTGATGTGGCATTGGGCGCGCGTCGCCGACCCTGCGGTGCCGTGGGACCGGGCCTATTCGGTGCCGTCACCGAGTTGGGCGATGTGCCGCAAACGCCGCGCGGCGCAATGCTATCGGAGCCAACTCGAGCCCGCCGGCGGGGAATCCTCGCCCACCTTGCCGGGTTTCGTGCTTGCGCGGCTGCTCGCGGTGGGCGCCGCGATGGGGGAACTCGTATTCCGGTGACCCCCGCGCCGACCCGCGACGAAATGCCGCGGTGAGTGCCCAGGCGGCAAAGTGGGTAGGTGAAAACCTATGCGCGTGGCGACCTTCAACATCCTGCACGGCCGCACGATCGGGGACGGTGTCGACGTTGCGCGCCTGCGTGATTGCGTGCGCCGTCTCGATCCGGACGTGCTCAGCCTGCAGGAGGTCGACTGCGATCAGCCACGCTCCGAGCGGGCCGACCTGACCGCCGCGGCGGCCGAGGCCATGGGCGCGGTCGAGCACCGGTTCGTGGCGGCGATTTCCGGTACCCCGGGCGCGACCTGGATGGCCGCCACCGGCCGGGAACAACCCGGGACAGCCGCGTACGGAATCGCCCTGCTGTCCCGATACCCCGTGGCCAGTTGGCAGGTGTTGCGACTGCCCCGCATCCCGATGCGGTTTCCGATGTACCTGCCCGGCCCCAACCGGGTGATGATCGTCGACGAGGAGCCGCGGGCGGCGGTCATCGCGCAGCTGCGCACCCCGATGGGCGGGCTGACGGTGGCCAACACGCATTTGTCCTTCGTTCCGGGCTGGAACAGGCGCCAGCTGCTGCGGGTGATTCATGACCTGCGCGGCTTCCCCGGTCCACGGCTGCTGACCGGCGACCTGAACATGACGCCGAAAACCGTTGGCCGCTGGTCGGGTATGCGGGCCTTGGCCACCGCCGAAACGTTTCCCGCCGATAACCCCAACCGCCAGCTCGATCACATCTTGACCGACGATCCCCGGCTGTGCGGCGGAGCGGTCGACGCCAGCCCCATGCCGATTTCCGATCACCGACCGCTGGTGGTCGACCTCCAGCGAGTCTGAGCCCGCGGCGTCAGCACGGGCGATCGCCGGCCGATTTCATGGCACCCAGGACACGCTCGATGTCGTACGTCGACGGCGCCTCGCCGGTGACCCTGATGATCTCCACTCCGACGTCGGCGCTGTCGACCGGGTGACGCTGGGGCGCAACAAGTTTGCGGGCGATGGCCATGACCTCGTCGTCGGCCACCCGTCGCGGCAACAACGCCAGCAGCGGTGCGTACCCCGTGGCCGGCGCGAGCGGCGGGCAGCCCGCACGCAGAAACGCGACAACCCTGGACACCCGAGCTTGAAGGTTCATGTTCCACCTCGCTCATCCACCGCCCGCCCGCTCCAGCGGGACACGGCAGGGATAACCGGGCGCGGCGGTTTGAAACCGGGCCCGGACACGACCCCTCGAGCAAGCGGCTTACTGGTTTTTCTTCTGGCGCTCTTCGGCCGCGTCCGCGCCGGCCCGCGCCGACTCGGCTTCGGCTTCCTTCTTGCCCGCGTCGCGTTGGGCGTCGGCTTTGTCTTGCTGGGCCCGGCCCTCGTCGGCAAGGTCGTCACGGCCGAGCACGGCCCCGCCGACCTCCTTGGCCTTGCCCTTCACGCCCTCGACGGCGCCCTGCACCGCTTCCTGCGGCCCGCTCTTCTGGTCCCCCATGGGTCGACCTCCCTCTCGGTGGTGAGTGAGCTTGCGCTCGATGGCACCTAGGGCGTTCCCGCCGCACGCCTCGCCAAACGCCCCGCCGTCGCATCCACGCCCCACGTATCGGAGCGTCGATCGGTCGGTTTGAACGGGCTTTTACCGGGTAGTAGTACTAGCCGGCGGCGCGAAGGGGGGTGAAGGCGGTGACCACCATCGCCGTGATAGGGGCCACCGGCACGGCCGGGTCCCGCGTTGTCGCCCGGCTGAGGTCGCGCGACGTCGCGGTGGTCGAGATCTCACGCGAGCAGGGCGTCGATGTGTTCAGCGGGTTGGACCTGTGCGAGGCGCTCCAGGGGGTGGACGTCGCGATCGACGTGTCCGATCCGGTGCCGCCCGAGCCGTCCGACATCGGTCAATCTCTGGCCACCGCCTCGCACAACATCGTGGGCGCCTGTGCCATCCAGGAGGTGCACCGCCTGGTGGTGCCGACGATCGCGGGCATCGACGACCCGGAATTCGACGGCATCCCCTACTACGAAGGCAAACGGGCGGCGAAGAACATCGTGCTCGACGGCCCGGTGCCGACCACGATCGTGAAGTCCACCCAGTGGTATGAATGCGCCACCCACTGCGATGCGGTGAGCTGCGACGGTGACGAGGTGATCGTCGAGGACTGGCTGATTCAGCCGATCGCCGCCGACACCGTCGCCGACGTGCTCGTCGAGGCGGCGCTGGGACAGTCGCACACCCCGCGCACCATCACCGGCCCGCACCCCATTCGCCTGCCCGAACTGACATCGAAACTGCTTGCCCAGCAAGGCGATGGCCGGCAGGTGCGGACCGTGCGGCCCGCGGTGGCCGCGCTCGCCAACGGGGCGCTGTTGGCGTCCGGGCACGCGGTGGTCGTCGGTCCCGACGTCGACACGTGGCTGCGGACATTGGCGCCGAGCACCGACGGGCACCATGCGGCCGACGGCGAAAAACCCGGCGGGGCTTAGCTCACAGCAGCAGCGCACAACTGACGACGATCATCCCGCCGGTGACGAACGCGGCGTAGTCGTTGATGCTCCCGGTGTGGACGCGCCGCAGCCACCCCAGCGATCGCGCAACGCCGTCGCGCCGCAGCGCCAGCACCAGCAGCGCCACCCCGAGGATCAGCTCGATGGCGATGGTTCCCAACGTCTTGGGTTCGAAATAGCCAAATCCCACGCCGGGGTTCGGCAGCGTGACCGCCGACCCCAGGGCGCCCGCCGCATATCCGGCCGGGTCGAGCAGCCCGGCGGTAGCAGGGCCGGCGACGTGCGCGACGAACGGGCCGGCCAGCACGCCGAAGCCCAGGCAGCACGCGCTCAACATGATCAGGCTGGCCTTCATGCCCGGCCGGATCGGCTCCAAATGGGCGTATGCCCGGTTCCGGCGGCGGTAGAAGCCCAGGTATGCGGCGCGCCCCAGGGCGGCGACGGTCAGGACCTGCGCCAGCAGCGCACAGCCCAGCACGGCGGGCCGGTCGGACAAACCCTTGTGTATCAAGCCAAGTGAGGCATAGCCGTTCAGCGGCGGCAGGCCGGCGATCGACAACACCCCGACCGTGAACGCCGCGGTCAGCAGCGGACGCCGACGCGCCAGCCCGCCCATCTCGGAGAGCTTGGTCAGCCCGGTGGCGTGCACCACCGCGCCGGCGCACAGGAATAGCAGCGCCTTGAACAGTCCGTGGTTGACAAGGTGATAGACCGCACCCGCGACGCCGTCCGCGGTCCTGCTCGCGAATCCCGTTGTCAGGACTCCGGTTTGGGCGACGGTGTCCCAGGCCAGCAATCGCTTGAGGTCGTCTTGCAGCAACGCCATCGCCGCGCCGACCAGCGCCGAGGCCAGGCCGAGTCCGGTCAGCAGCGCCGGCAGCGACGGCAGGTTCACGAATACCTGCAGCCTGAGGCGGGCCAGCGCCACCACCCCGAGGTCGACCATCAGCGCCGAGAACAGCGCCGACACGGCGCCCGGGACGGGGGTGTGAGTGTCGGGCAGCCAGGCATGGAACGGCACCAGGCCGGCCTTGGTCGCGAAGCCCGCCACCAGAAACGCGACCGCGAGCAGCGTCGCCCTGGTGGCACCGGTGGCGACGGCGCCGTGCAGTTGCCCGAAGTTCAGCGCCCCGGTCGCCGAGTAGAGCATCGCGCTGCCGATGAAAACCGAGAAGCCGGCGATGCTGGTGAGGACCAGGTTTTTGAAGGCGGCCTCCACCGCGATGGGGCGTTCCAGAAAGAAACCGGTCAGGCCGTAGCTGGCCAGCGCGGCCACCTCGAACCAGACGAACAGATTGACCGTGTCGGCGGTGAGCGCGGCCCCGATCAGCGCGGCCAACAGCAGCTGCACCAGGCAGGCCAGGCCACCCAGCTCTCGGCGGCCGAGGTCTCCGAGTTCGGAAAGCGCGCTGACCACCAACACGATGCCCACCCCGGCGGCCAGCGTGGCGAAGGTGAGCCCGAAAGGGTCTGCCACCAAGGCGATTCCGAGCGACGCGCCCCGCACCGGGTGTTCGTTGGACAGGAAGTGCGTCAACAGATGACCGGTACCGGCGAACACGCGCGCGGCGACGCCCAGCAGCACCGCCAGCGATGCGCTCAACGCGGTCACCGCCACCCACAGCGGCGCCCGCGGCGCCCGCCGGGCGGCCAGCGGGGCCAGCACCGCGCCGATCAGCGGGAGCACCACTGGCAACGGGAGCAGCTGCGCGGGCGTCGGCACCGGCTCAGCCCCGCAGCTCGGTCAGGTCCGCCGCGTCGACGCTGCGGTAGTGCTGGGCCACCCGGACCACCACCGTCAAGAACACCGCGGTGATGGCCACCCCGATGACCACCGCGGTGATGCAGAAGTTCTGCAGCACCGGATCTGCCACATTCCCGGCAACCAGGTCTTTTTGAGTGCGCCCGCCCGGCAGCCCGGCGAGCACCGGCGCGGTCGAGTCGTTGCGATAGGCCATCGACACCAGCAGCAGATAGGTCGAGGACTCCATCAGTGACAGGCCGAGGACGATTTTGATCAGGTTGCGGCGCGACGTCACCGCGAACAAACCGAGGCAGAACAACACCCCGGCGGCGACGTAGTTGGCGACGATCATGATTCGTGCTCGTCGGGTGTCCAGTCATGTCCCATGCCCAGCAACGCGAACACCGCGATCGTGATGCCGGTGGCCACCTCCACCAACTCGGCGGTCGAGATCACCTGCAGCGTGCCACCGGCGCGGATCGTCTGTTGGGGCGCCAGCGGAAGCCAATTGTCCAGGAATGAACCGGTCAGCCACATGCCCACCAGGCCAACCCCGACAATGGCTGCGGCGCCGGCCATTTCGGCGACCTCCAGCGTCGCCGGGCGCACCGCGGCGCGCACCGCGCGGTGCCCGAGCGCCGTATAGAGCAGGACGACGCAGCCCGCCAGCACCACCCCGGCGGGAAAACCGCCGCCGGGCGTGTAGCCCCACGCGGCCAGGTAGACCCCGGCGACCGCCAGGATGACCGCGGCGACGCGCGCGCCCACTCGCACCACCACCGTCATCGCGACCGCCCGCTCCGGGGCGGGCGCGCCCAGCGCGTCGTCGTCGGCGTGCTCGGGGGCGGGCTCCGGCTCGTCCCGGCGCTCTTGGTCTTCCGCCGCACGCGCCTGTGACTCCCGCCGGTCGGGGCCTTCGTCGGGGTCGGCCTTCTCCTGCTCGGCGCGCCCGGCGCTGGCTTCGCCGACGAACTCCGATCGCGGTTCGCGGCCCCGCGAGAGCAGCAGCACCGCGACGACGGCGGCCAGCAACAAGAACGTCTCGCCGAACGTGTCGAAGGCCCGGCTGCCGTAGACCACTTCGCTGACCGCCTCGGTGGTCCCCCACCGCGGCAGCGCGATCGCCATCGCGTGTCTTGCGATGTCCGGCAACGCGTTTGAACCGTCGGGCAAGGCCGTGAAGCCGACGGCCACCACGGCGGCGAAACCGCCGACCAGCAGCCCGCCCAGCCACGCGCGATGCCACCCGGCCTCGCGCGGGGGTCGTCGATCAGTCATCGCGGGCACCACCATCGTCGAGGGCCTCGCCCAGCTCACCCCGGTCGAAAACGTCGGTGCGAATCTTCCCGATGGCGATCAGGTACAGGACCGGCTGGGCGATCGCGCCGACCGCGACCGTGGCGAGCGCGACGTCCGGCGCGGCCATGACCACGAACAGCGCGCCCAGCACGGTGCCCATCGCCGACAGGGCCATCACCGAACCGGTGATGCTGCGCAGGAACACCACCAGCACCGCGCAGCCGACGACCAGCGCCAGGCACAGGTAGTCGACCGCCCACAGCGATGTCACCGGCCCGCTCCGGGCCCCTCGGGCTGGTCGATGACCGCGCCGTGCCACATCGGCACCCCGGTCTTGTACGCCGCCCGCGCCAGCGCGTGCGCGGCGATCGGATTGACCAGCAGGAGCAACACGGCGACCAGCAGCGCCCTCGAGCCGTACTCGGTGAAAGGCCCTTTGGCCACCGCCAGACCGGCCAACAGCGGTAACGCGCCGGCGGTGATTGTCTTGGAGGAACACTGGATTCGCGTGTAGACGTCGGGCATGCGCAGGATGCCGATCGCCCCGCTCAGCGAAAAGAACACTCCCACAACGCATAAGACGATCACTAGTGCGTCGGTGACGACGGAGCTCACAGCAGACCCCGCTCCAGGTACCGCGCCCACACCAGCGCGCCGAGGTAACTGAACGAGGCCAGCCACAGCGCCACGTCCAGATAAATCGCGCGGTCGGCCACGGCGGCGTAGAACAACACCACCAGCGCGCACTGCGTGGAGATGGTGTTCAGCGCGACCACGCGATCCGACACCGACGGCCCCCGCGCCAGCCGAATCAGCAGGACGCACGCCACCAGCAGCTGCGCGATGCAGACCCCCGAAAGCACGCCGCTCATCCGCTTGTCCCGCCCCGAGACCGGCTCACCGCGATCACTCGGCTCTCCAGCGGCCCGTTCACCGATTCCCGCGCCGGGCCGCGCGGCACGGCCATCGCGTGATACTGCAACAGGTGCCGGCCGCGATCGAGGTCGACGAACTGGTTGTCCACGACCAGGGACGTCAGCAGGCCCGTCGCGGCGAGTTCCCCGTCGGAGCGCGCCTGGGTCGGCGCGATGATCATGCCCGAGCACAGCGGCCGCGACGGCGACAAGATGCGGCGCGACAGCGACAGGTTGGCGGCCACGATGCGCGCCGCACAGGCGGCCGCGAGCGCCACCAATGCGGCAAGGCGGCGCGGCGCCAACGCCGACCACGGCCCGGCGACCGGGCCCAGCGGAGCGAAAGCGAACCCGCACCCCACCGCGACCACCAGGCCGACCAGCAGGTTTTCCACTGTCGGGGTCCAGGTCAGCAGGATCCACACCGCAAAAGCCCACGCCGTCAGCGCCACCACCCGCTGCGCACGCGCCGCAATGCCCACCCCGATGCCTACCTTTCGCCCTCGTATCGCGGGGACGGTCCGGGATACCCGTCGCACGGCATGATCAACCGTCCACGGTGGGCCGCACCCCGAATAACGATTGCGTCACGATCGACATCACGATTGGTTAAGAACGGGTGCGTTCTCTTAGAAATTTGCGGACCGCTTCACGGTTCGCTTAGCAAAGACGGCCGCGAGCGCCCTCAACGGCCCAAGCGCGCCCGATCGTTCGTCGTCAGCGAACATCGCCACTGTTTGCCTCCGCTACTTTGGATTTCGAGGATCGGGAGCCTCAGTCGAAAGAAATCCATTTCGTTTCGAAGGACAACAAACATCATGAAAATCAGCAGTATTGTCGCGCGCCGCCGAGTGGCCGGAGTCAGCGCCGGCTGCCTGCTCGGGGGGATGGCCATGGGCATCGTCGGCGCGCCGTCGGCTGCCGCGGCACCCGACTGCAGCCCCGCCGGTGTGAACTCCACCGTCTCCTCGGTGCAAGGATCCGCCGAGCAGTATCTGGCTGCGCACCCGGGGGCCAACCAGGTGGTGACGGCCGCCTATGGCCAGCCGCGCCCCGAGGCCGCATCGAGCCTGCGCAGCTACTTCACCGGGCACCCGCAGGAGTACTACGACCTGCGCGGCATCCTGGCGCCGATCGGCGAGACCGAACGGCAGTGCAATGTCACCGCCCTGCCGCCCTACCTGGAGTCGGCCTACCACGAGTTCATGGCCGGCTGATCCAGCCCACGAGACGACCCGCCACGACGATGTGGCGGGTCGTTTCCGCGTTGAGCCCGAGGACCCGTGTGAACGGCTTTGCGGGCGGGTACTTCTGGCGAATATCGGTGCGGGCGGCGAACGGGAGTGGAGGGCCGATGATGCGACTGCGTCGCAGCGTGCTGAGCAAGCCGGGAATCGCGCGCAAGCGTCGCGGAAAGAGCTTCTCCTACTACGAGCCGGGCGGCAAGCCGGTTTCCGATCCGGAAACCCTGCAGCGCATCAAGGATCTGGTCATCCCGCCGGCGTGGAAGAAGGTGTGGATCTCGCCGCATCCGAACGGCCACATCCAGGCCGTCGGCGTCGACGCCGCCGGGCGCCGGCAGTACCTCTACCACTCCGCGTGGCAGGCCGAACGCGCCGAGGAGAAGTTCGACCGGGTGCTGGAACTTTCGACGCGGCTTCCCGCGTGCCGCGCCGAGATCGCCAAAGACCTTGCGCGCCACGGCTTGACCCGCAAGCGCGTGCTGGCGCTCGCGCTGCGGCTGCTCGACCGCGGTTACTTCCGCGCCGGCGGCGAGCAATACGCCGAGGAGCACGAGTCCTACGGGTTGTCCACCCTGCTATGTGAGCATGTGGTTGTCCGGCGTGACGCCGTCGAATTCGACTTTCCGGCCAAGAGCGGGGTTCGGCGCACCGTGGAAATCGAGGACCCCGACGTGGTCCGCGCGGTGCGTGCGCTGATGCGCAGGCCCGACCGCACCGAGCGATTGCTGGTGTGCCGCAACTCTTCCGGGTGGATCGATGTGCGCGCCGATGACCTCAACGCCCGATTCAAGGAGCTGGCCGGCGACGACTACACCGTCAAGGACCTGCGAACGTGGCACGGGACGGTGCTGGCGGCCGCGGCCTTCGCCGACGCCGACCCGGCGGTATCGGGCCGGGTGGCCAAGCGCGTCGAGGCCGCCGTGATGAAAGAGGTCGCCGAGGAGCTGGGCAACACGCCCGCGGTGGCGCGCGGTTCCTACGTGGATCCCCGCGTCGTCACCGGCTATGAGCAGGGTCTGACCATCGCCGCGGCGGCGCGCCGCGCCGAGCGCGCCAAATCGCCCGACCTGGCGCAGGAGATTCTGGACAAGGCCACCCGAATGCTGATCCGGCGCGTGGCCAAGGCCGACAGCGCCAACGGATCGTCCGGCCTGCGCAAGACGGCATGAACGATTCCCCACCGTCAGCTGTTAACTCGCTGTGAGTCCGCCGGCCGGACCGTGAAGGGGAATAACAACCCTCTTTGCGGGTAACCCGGCACCTGTGGGAAGTGCCAAAGCCGCCCATGCGCGGCCGCCTGCCGTAGTCACGCCTGCCTGCAGGTGGTTCAACCAACAGCCACACACGCCCACCCGCCAGCACTGAAGAACCGTCTGCCCAGGAGGGAACAACATGTCCAAACAAGAGGTCTCCGACTACCTGCTGGAACGGTTGCGGGCGTGGGGCGTCGAGCACGTGTTCGGCTACCCGGGCGACGGCATCAACGGCCTGCTCGCCGCGTGGGGCCGGGCGGACAACAAGCCCCAGTTCATTCAGTCGCGCCACGAGGAGATGAGCGCCTTCGAGGCGGTCGGCTACGCGAAGTTCACCGGCCGAGTGGGCGTCTGCGCGGCGACATCGGGCCCCGGCGCGGTCCACCTGCTCAACGGCCTCTACGACGCCAAACTCGACCATGTCCCGGTGGTGGCGATCGTCGGTCAAACCAACCGCAGCGCCATGGGCGGCAACTACCAGCAGGAGGTCGACCTGCTGAACCTGTTCAAGGACGTCGCCAGCGACTACGTCCAAATGGTCACCGTCCCCGAGCAATTGCCCAACGTGCTGGACCGCGCGATCCGCATCGCGATGACCCAGCGGGCGCCGACGGCGTTGATCATCCCCAGCGACGTCCAGGAGCTGCCGTACTCGCCGCCCGAGCACGCGTTCAAGATGGTGCCCTCCAGCCTGGGCATCGAGTACCCGGACATCGCCCCCGACGACGCCGCCATCGCGCGCGCCGCCGACGTCCTCAACGCCGGCAAGAAGGTCGCCATGCTGGTGGGCACCGGGGCGCGCGGGGCCCACGAAGAGCTGGCCGAGGTCGCCGACCTGCTCGGCGCCGGCGCGGCCAAGGCGCTGTTGGGCAAGGACGTCCTTTCGGACGAATTGCCTTGGGTCACAGGATCGATCGGGCTGCTGGGAACGCGGCCGAGCTACGAGCTGATGATGGGCTGCGACACGCTGCTCACCGTCGGATCCAGTTTCCCCTACACGCAGTTCTTGCCGCAGTTCGACCAGTGCCGGGCGGTGCAGATCGACATCGACGGGCGAATGATCGGGATGCGCTACCCGTACGAGGTCAACCTGGTCGCCGACGCGAAATCTGCACTGCGCGCCCTGATTCCGCACCTGCGCCGCAAGGAGGACCGGTCGTGGCGCGAAGGCGTCGAGAAGAACGTGGCGCGCTGGTGGGAGACGATGGACAAGGAAGCCATGGTCAGCGCCGACCCGATCAACCCCATGCGGCTGTTCTCCGAGCTGTCCCCGCAGCTGCCCGAGAACGCCATCGTCACAGCCGATTCCGGCTCGTCGGCCAACTGGTACGCGCGCAACCTGCGCTTCCGCGGCAACATGCGCGGCTCGCTGTCGGGGACGCTGGCGACGATGGGCCCCGGGGTTCCCTACGGCATCGGCGCGAAATTCGGCCACCCGGACCGGCCGGTCATCGTGTTCGCGGGCGACGGCGCCATGCAGATGAACGGCATGGCCGAGCTGATCACGATCAAGCGCTACTGGAGCGAGTGGAAAGACCCCCGCCTGATCATCGCGATCCTGCACAACAACGACCTAAACCAGGTGACCTGGGAGATGCGTGCGATGGCCGGCGCCCCGAAATTCGCGGAGTCCCAAAACCTTCCCGACGTCGACTTCGCCGCGTTCGCGGCCAGCCTGGGCCTGAACGCCATGGCGATCAAGGATCCGGACGAATTGTCCGACGCGTGGCGCAATGCCTTGTCGGCCGACCGCCCCACCGTGCTGGACGTCTTCACCGATCCCGACATGCCGCCCATCCCGCCGCACGCCACCTGGGAGCAGTTCAAGTCGGCCACCACCGCGGTGTTGTCCGGTGACGAGGACCGCGTGGGCTTCGTCAAGGTTGGCCTGAAAACCAAGATGCAGGAGTTCATGCCGCACAAGAAAAGCTGACCCGACCGGGTCAGCCGAGCGGCTACGCCAGCCCGGAGCGGGCGATGCGCAGGTCGTCGACGAACGACTGGTAGACCTCGTCGCGGCGCTCGCTGCGGTCGCGCAACACCGACGACGGGTGCACGGTCGCCACCACGATGGGCTCGGGCGTCCTTGCGATGTCGACGGACGCCGGGAGCTTCAGCTCCCGGCCCCGCTGCTCGGAAACCCGAAAGGTGGTGCCCAGCAACGATTGTGCGGCCGTTGCCCCCAGGCACACGATGACCTCGGGCTGCACGGCCTCGATCTCGGCGATCAGCCAGGGCCGGCAGGCGACGACCTCGGTGCGGCCGGGCTTTTGGTGGATGCGCCGTTTGCCGCCCTTGCGGGTGAACTTGAAATGCTTGACGGCGTTGGTCTGATAGGTCAGCACCGGGTCGATGCCGGCGTCTTCGAGCGCCCGGGCGAGCAGTCGGCCCGCCGGCCCGACGAACGGCTCACCGGCGCGGTCCTCCTGGTCACCGGGCTGCTCGCCCACCAACATGATCGGCGCCCCGGGATGCCCGTTGCCGAACACGGTTTGGGTGGCATCTTCGAAAAGCGCACAGCCGTGGCATGTTTCGGCCGCGCTGCGCAGCGCGTCGATGTCCCGCTCCTCGGGGAGATAGCGGTCGGCGCCGGGGGCCTTCGCGGTGGCTGTCATGAGAATGTGGCGGCGTGGGTACCCCCGCTCCCCCACCGAGCGGGGGTACCCAGCCTCGGGTGGCTCGTCAGCCCTTGCCCACGATGGCGTCGCGGGCACGGTCGAGCATCGCGGCGAACGGGCCCGCGGCCAGGTTGGCCACCTGTGATTCCACACCGGCGTGGGGCCGGGTGGGCGCGATGGCTTCGGCGAGCTGCGCGGCGCGGCCCATCCGTTCCAGCTCGTCGGCGCTCAATTCCTCACCCAGCTTGGCGAATTCGTCGTGCTCCTCGTGCTCGGCGTGGTCGATCACCGCGTCGCGCAGCTTGGTCAACTCGCGGGTGAATTCCTCGCTGTCGACGTCGAGCTTTTCCAGCCGCTGCAGCACGGTCTTGGCCTCGTGCTCTTCGTGCAGCCGCTTGTCGACCACGGTGGTGCCATTGGCGATCTTGCGCTTGGCCCGCGGGTGAACGATTTCCTCCTCCGCGGTCTCGTGCACGGCGAGCAGCCGCCGAAGCTCGACGAAGGCCTTCTCCCGTGCTTCTCCGGACGCCGCCAGGGTGTCGGCGAACATCGCCTTGATCTGCTCGTGCTGACTGACGAGATAGTCGACCACGTCGGTGGGCGACGTGATGGCGCGTGCCATGGTGTCCCTCCCATCTCCCTTGGTTCGACGCGCAGGGCTGTTGCGCGCTCACCGAAGCGGCTACCCGGCGAAATCGGCCATCAAACGGGTGTGGCCGCGCCCGGGTGGGGTATGTGTCCCTGGTCGTGGGCTACATTTCGGCAGGTTCGGCCGCGAAGGAGGCACGGCGTGACCAACCCCCAGGACCCGTATTGGCAGAACCCGCTGAGTTACGACCCGCTCGGCCGGGTCCCCCCGATCGAGCCGATGGAGCCGATCGAGCCGCCGGCGGAACCGCCCGGGATCCCGCCGCCGCCCGCACCCCCGCCGTACCGCCCGGCCGTCAACACCCTCGCGACGCTGTCACTGGTGTTCGCGTTCGTCTTCGCGCCCGCCGGAGCGGTTCTGGGGCACCTCGGGTTGGCGCGGATCCGGCGCACCGGCGAACTCGGCCGCGACCGCGCCCTGGTCGGGGTGACGCTGTCGTACGTGTTCATTCTGTTGGCGGTCGTCGCGCTGGCCGGATGGGCGACGCTGGGCGGGTCCACGTCGTCGCACCGGACGGCCCACGACTCGACCACGTCGGCCGGACCGCCGCCCCCGACCGTCCCACCGGACACGATCACCACGCTGCTGCCCGGATTGGACGCGCTGCGGAACATCACCTCCGACGCGAACCTCGAGGTCGGTCCGACGTGGAACAGCCCCGGCCGCTCGGCGCAGGACGGCAGCATCGACCGCCCGGAATGCTGGGGAAGCATCGCCGCGGGCAGCCCGGACGCCTACACCCCGGGCTCCTTCACCGGGTATCACGCCGGCGAATTCACCGACACGCGCAGCATGTTCAAGTCGATCCAAGTCATCCAGGGCGTGGCGGCGTTCCGCGATCCGGCCGGGGCGCAGTCCCAACTGGACACGCTGCTGTCCGGATGGCGCCAGTGCGGCGGCTCGACCGTCACCGTGACGGCTTCGGGTGGGCAGCCGATCAAGATGGCGGTGAGCGCTCCCGCCGACGCCGGCAACGGCATCACCACATTGGACTTGACGCCCAAGGGAATACAGGTGCGCTCGGCGCGAGCGGTCGCGGCCAAGGCCAACGTCGTCCTCGACCTGAACGTGTCGGCCAGCGGCACCACGGACAGCGAGCGCCCGCGGCTGGCCGCGGTCACCATCGCCAACTACATCCTCGGCAAGATCCCGGGCTGAGCGGCAGGCAAGGTCAGTGGCTCACGCGTGGCGACCCGCCGCGCCCGGCTCCGCCGCGCTTGCGATCGCCACCGGCTCACGCGTGGCGACCCGCCGCGCCCCGCTCCGCTGCGCTTGCGATCACCACTAGGCTGACCGGATGAAATACGTCGACGTCGACGGGGTCGGACGGGTCAGCCGGATTGGCTTGGGCACCTGGCAGTTCGGCTCGCGCGAATGGGGTTACGGCGACAGCTACGCCGCCGGCGCCGCGGGCGACATCGTGCGGCGCGCCCGAGCCCTGGGGGTGACGCTGTTCGACACCGCCGAGGTCTACGGGTTGGGCAAGAGCGAGCGGATTCTGGGCGAGGCGCTCGGCGACGAACGCGCCGAGGTGGCGGTGGCCAGCAAGATCATGCCGGTCGCTCCCTTCCCCGCCGTCGTCAGGCAACGCGCGCGAGCCAGCGCCCGGCGGCTGGGACTGGACCGCATCCCGCTGTACCAGATCCACCAGCCCAACCCGGTGGTGCCGGACTCGGTGATCATGCCGGGGATGCGGGACCTGCTGGACCGCGGGACGATCGGCGCGGCGGGCGTCTCGAACTATTCGCTGCAGCGATGGCAGAAGGCCGATACCGCGCTGGGCCGGCCGGTGATCAGCAACCAGGTGCATTTCTCGCTCGCCTATCCGAAGGCACTCAAGAACCTGGTGCCGTTCGCCGAACGGGAGAACCGCATCGTGATCGCCTACAGCCCGCTGGAGCAGGGGCTGCTGGGCGGCAAGTACGGCGTCGCCAACCGCCCCGGCGGCGTTCGCGCGATGAACTCGTTGTTCGGCACCGAGAACCTGCGCCGCGTCGAGCCGCTGCTGCAGTTGTTGCGCGACGTCGCAACGCAACTCGGCGCCAAGCCGGCACAGGTGGCGCTGGCCTGGCTGATCAGCCACCCGGGCGTGGTGGCCATCCCCGGCGCGTCCAGCGTCGAGCAGCTCGAGTTCAACGTCGCAGCCGCCGACATCGAGCTGCCGACCGAATCCCGTGACGCGCTCACCGAGGCGGCGCTGGCGTTCCGGCCGACGTCGGCGGCGCGCTTCCTCACCGACCTCGCGCGCGAGAAACTCAGCCGGCGCTAGGACTGGTTGGCCTCGGCGAACGCGGCCGGGCTGGCCGGCGCGCCGCGCGCGACCACGAGCGGCATCGACGTCGAGGCGTTGGTCCGCAGGATGGTGTGCACGACGTCGATCAGGTCGTCGACCGGCATCAATTTGCCGGGCATGCAGCCGCGCGACGACCACAGCGGAACCGCCTTCATGGCGAGATCCATATCCCAGTCGGCGTTCATTCCGGTTGCCGCGTCGCCCTCGCCGCCCGCGCACTCCCCGACGATCAGGTTGGTGAAGCCGACGTCGGAGTGTTCGGCCCGCCACGCCTCCACGAGCCGTTCCAGGGCGGCCTTGCTGACGCCGTACGCGCCCAGGCCCGGCCACGGCGGTCCGAAGGTACCCGCATCGGAGGACAGGTACACCGCCTTGCCGGCCGACGCCGTCAAGTGCGGCATCGCCGCGGCCGTCACCAACGATGCGCCGATCACATTGGTGTCGAAGATGCGCCGCCACGTGTCGGCGTCGGTGTCCACCATGCGCACGAGCGGCCCGACGGCGGGTGTGTAGACGAGGTTGTCGATCCCGCCGAGGGCGTCGACGGCCCGACCGATCGCCGCCCGGCAGGACGCCTCGTCGGTGACGTCGCATTCGATGGCGGTCGCGTTCGGGCCGGCCTCCTTGGCCGCGGCCTCGATGCGCTGCAGACGCCGGGCAAGCAACGCGACCTGATCGCCGCGCTGCGCGAGACCGACCCCGATGCAACGCCCCAGCCCACTCGAGGCGCCGACCACCACTGTCCTTGACATATTCGCCCTCTCTTGTAACGCAAGACGCTGTCGCCAGAAACCTACCGGATGCGACTCGTCCGTTGGCGATCACTCGCTACTTAAGTCGCCACGACGGCGTTCCGGTCGCCCGACTTGGCCCGGTACATGGCCTCATCCGCGCGCGCGGTGACCGCGTCGACGGACTCGGCGGGAAGGGCGAGCGTGGCACCGATGCTCAAGGTCGCGCCTATCGTGTTGCCGGAAACGTGGATGGGTTCGGCGACGCGCCGGCGAATCTTCTCGGCGATCTGAGCGAGCTCGTCGGCGCTGCGGACGCCGGGCAACAGGATCAGCATTTCGTCCCCGCCCGTGCGCCCCACGGTGTCCTCGCGGCGGACGCTCGCCCGGATCCGCGCCGCGACGGTCGCCAGCACGACGTCGCCCGTCCCGTGTCCCCACCGGTCGTTGATCGCCTTGAAGTGGTCGACGTCGCAGAACAGCACGCCCACATGCGTTTCGGGGGGGCGCGGTTGCCGCAGCGCGGCGTCCAGGCGGGCCATGGCCTCGGCCCGGTTCACCAGGCCGGTGAGGGTGTCGAACCGTGCCAACCGTTCCAACTGTTGTTCCGCCTCGACCTGATCGTCGACCACCCGCAACGCCGCGATCAGCCCATCGGTGTTGCCCTGGGCATCGGTGTAGGGCTTCCCGTGACCGTCGACCCAGTGGTATTCGCCGTCGAGGGAACACACCCGGAAACGTTGGAGCACCTGTTCGCCCCCCGCGATGCGGCGCAGGGCGGTTTGGAGTTTGTCGCGGTCCTCGGGGTGGATGCGGCGGGCGAAATCCGGGCCCGTCCACCTCGACAGCGGGCCGCCCAGCGCGGGTTCCACCGACGGGGAGATCCACGCGACCCCGCCGCCGCGAAAGTGCACGATGATGTCGACGGCGTTGTCCGCGAGGATGCGATATCGCGTCTCGGCCTCGGCGCGTTGCTTGCTGGCCAGCTCCTTGGCGATCAGCAGGTGCTGCTCGCGCTGGCTGAAGTAGAAGGTCACCGCGCCGACGACCGCGGTTCCCAACAGGATCGAGAAGGTCCACTGCGCGTTGGCGTCCGGGCCGAGCTCCAAAAAGATCGGCCTCACCACGGCCACGACGAGCGGAAAGCCGGCCAGGATCGCGAGCAACCGGACCAGCGAGGACCGGTCGGGCCGCGCGAGCAGCCACGCGAGCGGAAACCGGTCAACGCGCGCCAGCGACGTGGCCGCGACGAGCAGCAACAGGACCGCCGCCGTCAGGAACGCCTGGCCCTTTGACGGCGAGACCCCCACCAGCGCCAGCGCGTCGAACAGGTAGGCCCCGGCCGTGACGAACGGGATGGCAGCGCTCGCCGCCAGGCACAGCGGCCAGACCGCGCGGGTGCACCGATCCACCCGGATCAGCGCGACGGCGGTCGCCAACGGCAGGGCCGACAACGCGGTCTGAACGCTCGGGCGCCCCGGCCACGACCACTCGCGCATGCCGACGGCCTCACCGAACCAGATCCTGTCCACCGTGAACGAGCCGAGGCTCGCGTACTCCGCGAGCACGAGGACGGCGAAGGCGGCCGCGGCCGCGGCCAAACACCGTCCGGCCCATCGGCGCTCGCGCGAGGGACTCCCCCATTGCAGCAGGATCGCCGCGCCCAGCGCGGCCAGCCACAGCGCGGTCCACGGCATCATCTGCGGCCAGGTCGGATAGATCCGCGTCAAGCGCTCGATGCCGGCCGTCCAGCCCACCCACGTCAGCGCTGCGACCACGAGCACCAACAGCGCGGCGGCCCGCCCAGAGGTGTTCATCGCCGATTCCAGTCGCGCGTCAGGACCGGGCCTGTCCATCGGCTGTCCCTCTCGTTCCCGGCGCTCGGCGCGCAGCATCAATGCCGCCGCCGAAAAAATTAGCCGATGTGGCTTGTCGGCGAGAGCGATTCACCCGATCCGGGGAACGGGGCGGTCGTCGGGGACTAGCTCGACGGGAGTCCCTGCAGCACCACGGCGGTGTGGGCCTCCACGTTGAGGGTGCCTCCGCCGGGCACCTCGTCGGCGGGGGTGGTCTCGTCGGGCCCGGTGTACACCACGACCTGCCAGGCGGCACCGAATTCCTTTGGCGGAAGGGTGAATTCGATCGGTTCGTGGTGGGCGTTGAAGCACAGCAGGAACGAATCGTCCAGCACCCGTTGGCCCCGCTCGTCGCGGCCGGGGATGCCGTGGCCGTTGAGGAACACCGCGACGGACTTGGCGAAGCCCGCGCCCCAGTCCTCGTCGCTCATCTCCGTGCCGTCGGGAGTGAACCAGGCGATGTCGGGCAGCCCGCCCTGGCCGCGGCGGCCCACCGGCTTTCCGGAAAAGAACCGGCGCCGCCG
Organism: Mycobacterium paraintracellulare; assembly: GCF_000276825.1. Classification (NCBI taxonomy): domain Bacteria; kingdom Bacillati; phylum Actinomycetota; class Actinomycetes; order Mycobacteriales; family Mycobacteriaceae; genus Mycobacterium; species Mycobacterium paraintracellulare. Next base: position 4,281,435 of record NC_016948.1, read on the forward strand.
GAACACCGGATGCTCGGCACGCAGCGCCGACACCGTGCGGGTGAACTCCAGCAGGCCCGCGTCGGCGTTGGCCCAGTCGATCCAGGTGAGCTCGTTGTCCTGGCAGTAGCCGTTGTTGTTGCCGTTCTGGGTGCGGCCGAGTTCGTCGCCGTGGCAGATCATCGGAACGCCCTGCGACAACAGCAGGGTGGTCAGGAAGTTGCGCTGCTGCCGGGCGCGTAGCGCCTTGACGGCCTCGTCGTCGGTGGGGCCTTCGGCGCCGCAGTTCCAGGACCGGTTGTGGCTTTCGCCGTCGTTGTTGTCCTCGCCGTTGGCCTCGTTGTGCTTCTCGTTGTAGGACACCAGGTCCCGCAGCGTGAACCCGTCGTGGGCGATGACGAAGTTGATCGACGCCACCGGTCGCCGCGCGGTGTGCTCGTAGAGGTCTGCGGAACCGGACAGCCGGTAGGCGAATTCGTCGAGGGTGGCGGGCTCGCCGCGCCAGAAGTCGCGGACGGTGTCGCGGTACTTGCCGTTCCATTCCGTCCACTGCGGCGGGAAGTTGCCCACCTGATAGCCGCCCGGCCCGACGTCCCACGGTTCGGCGATCAGCTTGACCTGGCTGACGGTCGGATCCTGTTGCACGAGTTCGAAAAACGTCGACAGCCGGTCGACGTCGTAGAACTCGCGGGCCAACGTCGAGGCCAGGTCGAAGCGGAAGCCGTCGACGTGCATCTCGGTCACCCAGTAGCGCAGGGAATCCATGATGAGCTGCAGCGCGTGCGGATGCCCGACGTTGAGGCTGTTACCCGTGCCGGTGTAGTCCATGTAGTACTGCTTGTCGTCGTCGACCAGCCGGTAGTAGGCGGCGTTGTCGATGCCGCGCATCGACAACGTCGGCCCCAGGTGGTTTCCCTCGGCCGTGTGGTTGTAGACCACGTCGAGGATGACCTCGATGCCGGCTTCATGCAGCGAGCGCACCATGGCCTTGAACTCCTGCACCTGGCCGCCCGGTGTGGTCGCGCTGGAGTACTTGAAGTCGGGCGCGAAGAAACCGATCGTGTTGTAGCCCCAGTAGTTGGACAGGCCCTTGTCGACCAGCGTGGAGTCGTTGGCGAAGTGGTGCACCGGCATCAATTCGATGGCCGTGATGCCGAGATCCTTGAGGTGGTCGATGATCACCGGGTGGGCCACCGCGGCGTAGGTGCCGCGCAGCTGTTCGGGGATGTCCGGGTGGGTCTGGGTCAGGCCCTTGACGTGTGCCTCGTAGATGACGGTGTCGGCGTAGTGGCGGTCCGGTGGGCGGTCGTTTCCCCAATCGAAGTAGGGGCTGATCACGACCGACTTGGGCATGCTGGCCGCCGAGTCGTCGTCGTTGCGGCTGTCGGGGTCGCCGAAGTTATAGCTGAAGAGCGATTGATTCCACTCGAACGAGCCGTCGATGGCCTTGGAGTACGGATCCACCAGCAGCTTGTTCGGGTTGCAGCGGTGCCCCGCCTGCGGGTCGTACGGACCGTGCACGCGGTAGCCGTAGCGCTGGCCGGGTTCGATGTTGGGGATGTAGGCGTGCCAGATGAAGCCGTCGACCTCGGGCAGGGTGATGCGGCTCTCGGTGCCCTCGGCGTCGAACAGGCACAGCTCCACCCGCTCGGCCACCTCGCTGAACAGCGCGAAATTGGTGCCCGCGCCGTCGTAGGTCGCGCCCAGGGGGTAGGCCCTGCCGGGCCACACCTCGCCGGTGGGTGTGGGGGCGCCGGCGTCTGCGGCCTCTGCTGGAGTCATGGCGCATTCAATACCCGGCGAAAGCGCCGGTCAAACTCCCGGGCCGCTCGACGGGGCGGCGTCACTACACGGAAAGCCTTGTGGCATAGCCGATCACGGATTGAGGATGACCTTCACCGCTCCGTCCTGCTTCTTCTGGAAGATCTCGTACGCGTGCGGCGCCTCATCGAGCGGAAGCACGTGGGTGGCGAAGGTGTCGACGCCGAGCGGGTCGTCGTCGGTCAGCAGCGGCATGATGTCGTCGACCCAGCGCTTGACGTTGGCCTGCCCCATCCGCAGGGTGACCTGCTTGTCGAACAGGGTGAGCATCGGCAGCGGGTCCGCCATGCCGCCGTACACGCCGATCAGCGAGATCGTTCCGCCGCGCCGCACGATGTCGATGGCCGAGTACAGGGCGGACAGCCGGTCCACGCCGGCGGTTTGCATGAGCCGCTTGGCCAGCGCGTCCGGCAACAGCCCGGTGGCCTGCTGCGCCAATTTGGCCGTCGGCGAGCCGTGCGCCTCCATGCCCACCGCTTCGATCACGGAGTCGGATCCACGCCCGTCGGTCAGGTCACGGATCGCGTCACCGAGCGAGGAGTCGAGCCGGCCCACATCGATGGTGTGAATGCCGCGTTGCGCCGCGCGGCCCAGCCGCTCCGGGACCAGGTCGACGGCGATGACGCGGTAACCCAGGTGATCGGCGATGCGGGCCGCCATGTCCCCGATGGGGCCCAATCCGAGCACGGTGACCGTGCCGCCCTCCGGGATGTCGGCGTAAGCCACCGCCTGCCACGCGGTGGGAAGCACGTCGGACAGGTAGACGAACCGCGAATCGGGCGGTCCCACAGGGACTTTGATGTGGGTGAACTGGGCCTGGGGGACGCGCAGCAGCTCCGCTTGCCCGCCGGGGACCTCGCCGTAGAGCTCCGAATAGCCGAACAGCGCTGCCCCCATGCCCTGGTCGCGCACCTGGGTGGTCTCGCACTGGGTGTAGAGCTGCTGGCCGCACATGTAGCAACTGCCGCAAGAGATTTGGAAGGGGATGACGACCCGGTCCCCCACCCGAAGGTCGCCCGTCTGAGTGCCGACCTCCCGCACGATGCCCATCGGTTCGTGGCCGAGGATGTCCCCCGGCTTCATGAAGGCCCCGAGGATCTCGTAGAGGTGCAGGTCCGACCCGCAGATGTTGGTCGATGTCACCTCGACGATGGCATCGGTGGGCTGCTCGATCTTCGGGTCGGGCACCGACTCCACCCTGACATCGCGCTTGCCGTGCCACGTGACAGCCTTCATGGAAAGGGCGCATACCCGTCTGCCACCCGACGAAACGACGGCGCCGGCGCCCGTCGTGGTCAGTGCGCGCGGTGCTTGAGCGGATGCTCGCTCTCGATCAGCGCCCGCGCGATCTCGATCAGCTTGATGTTGGATTGTTGCGAGACCCGGGTGAGCAACTGGAACGCCTCAACGGCGTCGATACCGAAGCGCTCCATGATGACCCCCTTCGCCTGCCCGATGATGTCGCGCGAGGCCAGGGCGCTGCGGAATTGATCGTTGCGGCGCATCATCGACCACCCGAGGGCAATGTGTGTGGCGAACACCGTGCCGATCTCCACCGACTCCTCGCTGAACGCGTGCGGTGGTCGGCATAGAAATTCAGCGCCGCCATGCTGCCGCCGTCGATGAACAACTCGAACGACAGGATGGAGCGGATCGGGGTCTGCTCGAGCGCCATGCGGCGGTAGCGCAGCCAGCGCCGTTCGGAGCTCAGGTCCGCGATGTGCATGATGTGGTGCTCCCAGGCCGCGGCCAGGCAAGGCCCCTCGCCGGAGGTGTCCTGGATGGCGTCCAGCACCGTCGGGTAGCGATGCGTGGCGGCCACACTGCTGACCGAAGCGCCCTTCTCGGCCAGGGTGATCCCCGCGTACTGGGCGCCGGTGACGTGCTGAACCCCGTCGTCGAGCAGTTCGTGCAGGCCGGCCGCGGTGCCGCTATGTTCACGCTCCAGATTGGCCACCAGCTCCACCAAATGATTGGCAATCGTGGCGCTGCCGTCTCGCATCACATCACCCCCGGAACCGTTCGTGGCCCGCAGAGCCCTTCCTGATAGGCGTCGCGATGGCATCGCAAAGTCGCGCATACCAACGCTCACCAGAAGTCTATGAGCCATACAACGAAGCGCAAGGCACGATAACGAAACGCCAGGACAACAGCGTAGGCGGCGGCATCCGAGCGGGAGGACGCCCTGGGCCGTTTTGCCCGGCCTGTCCCCTTGGATTCCCTTGTCGAACAGTCGTTTTCAAGCCGTCGTCGGTCCCGGGGCGGCGCGGGACACTCCTCACCACCGAAGTCCGCCTACACTCGGGTCGGTGACCTCCATTGTGATCGTGGGAAGCGGCTTCACCGGATTCACCTGCGCCCGCCGTCTGGCCCGGATTCTGCGCCGGCGGCACGCGCCCGTGGACATCACGATTATTTCTCCGGTCGACTACATGCTGTACACACCGTTGCTGCCCGACGTGGCGGGCGGGGTGGTCGACGCCCGGTTTGTCGCTGTCCCACTGGCTAATTCGTTGCGGGGCGTGCACGCGGTGCGCGGCCGCGTCGACGGGGTGGACTTCGCGCAACAGACGCTGACGTATTGCGATCCCGAGGAACGCAGCCATTCCATGTCCTGGGACCGGCTGGTGCTCACGCCGGGGTCGGTGACGCGGTTGTTCGACGTCCCGGGCCTCGCGAGGCATGCGCGCGGGTTGAAGACCACCGCCGAGGCGCTCTACCTGCGCGACCACTTCGTCGAGCAGCTGGAGCTGGCCAACATCGAGGACGATCCGCAGGTGGCCGCCGCCCGGCGCACCGTGGTAGTGGTCGGCGCGTCCTACTCGGGCACCGAGTTGGTGGCGCAGCTGCGGGCGCTGGCCGACGCGGCGGCCAAACAGATGGGCTTCAACCCCGCCGAAGTGCGATTCCTGCTCCTGGACCTGGCGGAGCAGGTGATGCCAGAGGTGGGCAAGAAGCTCGGCGAGGCCGCGATGAAGGTGTTGCGCAAGCGCGGTATCGACGTCCGGCTCGGCGTCACGCTCAAGCAAGCGCACGCCGATCACGTTGTGCTGAGCGACGATTCGCGCATCGACACGCACACGATCGCCTGGGTGACGGGGGTGACCGGCGCCCCGCTGATCCAAGACCTGGGGCTGCCGACCGAGAAAGGCCGGATCACGGTGCGGCCCGATCTGCAGGTGCCCGGTCACCCGGAGGTGTTCGCCGCCGGCGATGCGGCCGCGGTTCCCGACCTCACCCAGCCCGGCCAGATCACGCCGCCGACCGCCCAGCACGCCACCCGGCAGGGCAAGGTGCTGGCCCGCAACGTCGCCGCCAGCCTCGGTTACGGCAGCCCCAAGCAATACAAGCACCGCAACCTGGGTCTGGTGGTCGATCTGGGGCCCCGCTACGCGGTGGCCAACCCGCTGAACATCCACTTGTCCGGGCTGCCGGCCAAACTCGTGACGAGGTCCTACCACCTGTACGCGATTCCGCGCGGCGTCAACCGATGGGCGGTCTCGCTGGCCTACCTGACCGACGTGCTGTTCAACCGCTCCGTCGTCTCCATCGGGTTGTCCTCCGAGGACGACGCGCAATTCACCGCCAGCGAGGGCATCCCGATGCCCAAGACCAGCTGATCGTCAGCCTTCGGCGGACTGCTGGGCCATCGCGTAGGCGAGCTGAAGGAAATCCGCCCCGGCCAACGCGCTGAAGACGCCCGCGATCAGCCGGGTGAACCGGGGTACGAACACCAGACCGATGGCGAATCCGGTGGCGACCCACATGTCCAGGCAGAACGGGCAGGTCAGCAACTCGCCCAGGCTGTGCCGAAGCTCGCTGTGCTCGCGGACCTCTTCCTGGACCTCGGCCGGGCCGCCGGTGCCCGCGTAATGCGTGAACGGGGCGCGCAGCGGGCTGGTCACCGCGTCTTTGGTCAACGTTCGCGAGAGCTTGTGGGTGCCCAGCGTGAGGATGATCAGGTCCTGAATCCGCCAGCGCGACGGCAACGTGCGCCCGCTGACCACCGCGGCGATTACCGCCGCCGTCACGACGAGGCCGTAGACCACCAACACCGCCAGGTAGCCCCCCAGCGGGCGGGGATTGTCGCCGCGGTAGGCGTCCGCCTCCTTGCGTGCACCGTCCACCACCTGGGCGCCGGTTTCCGTCAACTCACCCATCGCTTCTCCTTGAAGGCATAGGGGGTCGAGTACCCGGCGCCGCCCGGCGCAATCGGCGATCAGCTCACCGCCGCGTGCCCTCCCGGTCCCGGGACTCGGCGGGCTTGGCCGCCTTCGCCGCTTCTCGCAACGTGCGGTTGGTGGACCGCAGGTCGGTGTTGGCGGCCGCCAACGTCTCGTTGTCGTCTTCGAGTTCGAGGATGCGAGCGATGCCGGCCAGGTTGACGCCGGCCTCGACCAGACCGCTGATGCGGCGGAGCCGCGCGAGGTCGTCGGCGCTGTAACGGCGCGTTCCCCCTTGACTTCTCGCGGGCGTGAGCAGCCCGTAGCGTTCGTAGAGCCGCAACGATTGCACCGGAATCCCGGACAGTTCGGCGGCCACCGAGATTCCGTACACGCCGTGGCCGGACGCCGGAGCCCCGGCCTCGCCGCGATGTTCGACCATCGCACATCCCCTCAGCTGATTCATTCAAAAAATCTGTTTAGCACACTTGCATGAATATGTCGACAATGCTATACCGAATCTATGTCGTCAGACACAGGAAATTTGTCGGACCACCGCGTAGATCGGAGTGAGAGGTGACAACCATGCTGATGCGTTCAGATCCCTTCCGTGAGCTCGACCGCTTTGCCCACCAGGTCCTCGGCACGGCCGCCCGGCCTGCAGTGATGCCGATGGACGCCTGGCGCCAGGGCGAGGAGTTCGTCGTTGAGTTCGACCTGCCCGGCATCGATGCCGACTCGCTGGACATCGACATCGAGCGCAATGTCGTGACCGTGCGCGCCGAACGCCCGGCCCTCGACCCCAACCGCGAGATGCTGGCCACCGAGCGCCCGCGCGGCGTGTTCAGCCGCCAGCTGGTGCTCGGCGAAAACCTCGACACCGACAAGATCCAGGCCTCCTATTCCGAAGGTGTCCTGAGTCTGCACATCCCCGTGGCCGAGAAGGCCAAGCCCCGCAAGATCGCCGTCGGCCGCGGCGACGGGCACCGCGCCGTCGCAGAGGGCGCCACCCAGCGCGAGGTCATCAACGCCTGACCGGGCGACGGACCGGGCGGCGGCCGCAGGCGCACGCGCTCGCGTGCCGGCCTCGCGGCCGCCGCCCGCCACGGCAGTGAGCGAGGAGCCACGGTGGAATCGACATGGGAACTCAACGGCGAAACGGCCAGCGTCGAGCAGGCGTTGTCCGGCGGCAACGCGCAACCCGCGGGCTGGTTTCGGTTCCACTTCACCGATCAGCGGTGGGAATGGTCGGAACAGGTGCAGCGGATGCACGGCTACGAGCCGGGCACCGTCGTGCCCACCACCGATTTGGTGCTCTCGCACAAACACCCCGATGACCGCGGGCAGGTCGCGGCCACCATCGATCAGATCGTGAACACCCGCCAGGCGTTCAGCACCCGGCACCGGATCATCGACACCGGCGGAAACGTACGCCACGTCGTCGTGGTCGGCGATCGGCTCTACAACGACGACGGCGACGTGATCGGGACGCACGGGTTCTACATCGACGTCTCCGCATCGAACGGGCAGGTGCACGAGGACGCGGTCAGCGCAAAACTCGCTCAGATCAGCGAGAATCGGGCGGGCATCGAACGCGCCAAGGGCATGCTGATGCTGATCTACGGCCTCAGCGACAGCGCGGCCTTCGAGTTGCTCCGATGGCTCTCGCAGGAGGCGAATGTCAAGCTGCGCACGCTCGCCGAGCAGATCGCCGAGGACTTCCGCGGCGCGGGCTTGCCGCTCAATACCCAGTCGGAATTCGACCATTTGCTCCTGACGGCGCACCAGCGCGTCCGTCCCGCCGACGACCGCGGGTAAGGCACTGCAGCCCACGTCTTTTCGGCGTGGGCGACCCGCTGGGGACCGTCCGCATTTATGCTGACCACGATGGCGAATCACGGCCCCGATCCCACGACGCCGCTGTGGCGCGCGGCGCAGGTTTTTCGGTTGCTGAGTTGCGTGTATGCCGCCGGGTTTCAAATCGCGATCAATCCCGATCTGCGCCGGCCCGCGCTCGGTTGGGTCCTGTTCACTGTGCTGATCGGCTGGAGCGCGGCGTGCGCCGTCGCCTACCTGCGGGGGTTCGGGCGACGACCGTCCTGGGTGCTGGCCGAGATCGCGATCGCGGTGTTGCTCATGTGGTCGAACACCGTCGTCGCGACGCCGCACTGGGCGGCCGAGAACCAGACCTGGCCGACGACGTTGTGGGCGAGCAATCCCACGATTTCCGCCGCGATCCAGTTCGGCCCCGGTGGCGGGATGCTGACGGGCCTGGCGGTGATGGCCACCAATTTCGCCGTCAAGGACTACCTCGCCCTCAACCTGGGGCACAACGCCACCGTCATCATCGAGCTGGCCATCGGCATGGCGATCGGCATGGCCGCGCAGACCGCGCGCCGCGCGCACGCCGAACTGCAACGGGCCGCCCAGTTGAGCGCCGCGGTGCAGGAACGCGAGCGGCTGTCCCGCGAGGTGCACGACGGCGCCATCCAGGTGCTGGCGCTGGTCGCCAAGAAGGGCCATGAAATCGGCGGCGCCACAGCGGAACTCGCCGACCTGGCGAGCGAGCAAGAACGAGCGCTGCGTCGATGGGCGGCATGCGCCGATATCGATCCCGATGCCGACGGCGCCACGATGGATCTGCGCACGCTGCTGCGATGCCGGGCGTCCGACCGGGTGTCGATCAGCCTGCCGGCGACTCCGGTGTTGTTGGGACGCGGGATAGGGACGGAGCTCGACGCCGCGGTGGGCAATGCCCTGGACAACGTCGGTGCCCATGCGGGACCGGAGGCACGCGCGTACGTACTCGTGGAGGACCTCGGCGATTCCGTCGTGGTCAGTGTCCGCGACGACGGCGTGGGCATTGCGGCCGGTCGACTCGAGGAGGCGGCGCGTCAGGGACGCCTGGGCGTCTCCCAATCGATCGTCGGGCGGCTGGCGTCGCTCGGCGGCACCGCGCAACTGCGCAGCGGCCCCGGCGAGGGCACCGAGTGGGAGTTGTGCGTGCCCCGCGGGGAGGGACGTCGTGGCTGAGGATGCGGCGCCGGCGACGGTGATGGTGGTCGACGACCATCCGATCTGGCGTGATGCGGTCGCGCGCGACCTGGCCGAGGGCGGATTCACCGTGGTGGCCACGGCCGACGGGGTGGCCGCCGCGGGGCGGCGGGCGGCCGTGGTCAAACCCGACGTGGTGGTGATGGATATGCAGCTGCCCGACGGGAACGGCGCACAGGCCACCGCGGCGGTGCTCGCGGCGTCGCCGTCGACGCGGGTGCTGGTGCTGTCGGCCTCCGACGAACGTGAGGACGTCTTGGAAGCCGTCAAAGCCGGTGCGACGGGATACCTGGTCAAGAGCGCCTCGAAATCCGAACTGGCACAGGCTGTGACGGCGACGGCCGCGGGCCGGGCCGTGTTCACCCCGGGGCTGGCCGGACTGGTGCTGGGTGAATACCGGCGCATCGCGCAGAGCAAGGACGACGGCCCCGCCCGTCCCAGCCTGACCGAACGCGAGACAGAGGTGTTGCGGTACGTCGCAAAAGGGCTGTCCGCCAAGCAGATCGCCGTGAAGCTGTCGTTGAGCCACCGCACGGTCGAAAACCATGTGCAGGCGACATTCCGTAAGCTTCAGGTCGCGAACCGGGTGGAATTGGCGCGCTACGTGATCGAGCATGGCCTGGACTCCGAACCGTGACCCGCTGTTAGCGGGGTGCCCCCGCCGGTCTCGTGGGCCACCGCCCGCGCGGCGACGAGTGCGGCCACGACCACGGCCATGCACACCAGCCCGTCGTCCTTGAGGCCCCACCTGATCGCGGCCAGGATCGCGACACCGGCCACGCACAGCAGCGCGCCGACGACCGCGCCCCGCCCGCGCGAGGTGACGGTCCCGGCGCCGTCCCAGCCGGCCAGCGGGTTGTTTTCGAGCGGCCGCAACGCGACGAACAGCACGGCCACGGCGAGGACCACGATGAGCACCTGCGCGACGCTGACGGCGAGGAAATCCGGCTGGCCCGGAAACCGCGGGGAGCCAAGGTAATCGAAGAGCAGGTGCACGCCCAGCAGCACCGGCATGTGCCACAGGTAGAGGGTCATCGCTCCGGAGTTGCCGATCGCGGTCCACCACCACACCCGCGGTCGCTGCGCCCAGCGCGCGATCGCCGGTGCGCCCGCGATGGCCAAGGCGCTCAAGATGATTGCGTGCCCGGCCAAGAGCAACGACGGCGGGCTGGTGTTGGAAAGATGGTGATCCCCGGTGCCGACCATGCTGATCTGGTACGGCCCCCAGCGCACCAGTGCGATGTCCACGGCGAAGAAGACGCCGGCCACGGTTAGCGCGGCGCGGCCGTCGAGCAGCCGGCGGCGGTAGGCGACGCCGAACATGGCCGGAATGAGCCAGACGCACAAGTTGAGGTAGCCCAGCGGCATCATCCCCGGCGAATGCAGCCTTATGACGTCGATCAGCGCGATCGCCCCGTAGACCGCTGCCACCCCCGCGGCGAGGCGCCGCGCCGTGGTGATGCGATACAGCATCGGCATGGCGGCCAGCACCAGGACGTAGGCGCCCAGGAACCACAGCAGCTGCGTGCTGACGCCGGCAATCGGCTCGTAAATGTGTTGGGGCAGAGCCCGATACAGCACGGTCAGCGCGACCGCCCAGAATGCCAGGTAGTAGAACACCGGCCGGAACAGCCTGGTGCAGCGTTTCATCAGCCAGTCTCCCCAGTTGGTGCCCGGGGACCAGGAGGACAGGCAGGCCGCGGCGCCGGCGAAGAAGAACAGCGGCATGATCTGAAGCAGCCAGGTCGCCGCCTGGAACAGCATCGAGGTGGTGAGCAGGTTGTCCCAGATCAGGACATGGTTTTCGATAACGCTGATGGCCATCACGGTATGGCCGAGCACCACACCGATCAAGGAGGTGATGCGTATGACGTCCAGGACGCGATCACGGTCGGCCGGCGTGCGCGCGGCCACCTCGGCGACGTCGGGAAATCTGGCGAGAGTTGACATGGGTGTCCTTCTGCGAATCGGGATGAAAGCGTTGCGGCGGGGCCGAAGTCGTGCGATGAGAGAAGCATTGCCGACCGCGCGGCTGTGAGCCTGAGCGGTTCTACGCGTTGGGGCTGAGTAGTACTACTCAGCTCGCGGTGTTGAGTGGGTCGTAGTCGGCCAGCAGCCTCTCGATGCGGGCTTCGTCGAGTCGGACCCGCACGGTTGCGGCTTCCTGCTGGTCGCGAATGACCTTGGCCAGCGTGAACGCGCTCGACACCAAGAAGAGGAAGGTGATGCCGAGGAACAGGCGTTGCCACGCGTCAAGGGGAAGAAAGTAAATCCCGGCCAGCGCGGTGAGAAAGCTGATCGCGAAGGCGACGGCGGCCTGAACGAAGAAGGCGGCGGTGGTTTTTGACATGCTGTTGGGAATGAACCGTCCCGCGTTTGATGCGCACCTCTCTTCTTGGGAAGGTGCATGTCGTGGCGAGCAAGTACGACCCGGAGACCCGGGCCAGGGCTGTGCGTTTGGTGCTGGATCATCGTGATGACTATCCAAGCGAGTGGGCGGCGATCACTGCGGTGTCTCAGCGGCTGGGGATGACCGCCGAGACGCTGCGAAGTTGGATCCGTCGGCATCAGGTCGACGAGGGTGAGCGCGACGGTGTGTCCAGTGACGCTGCGGCGCAGATCCGCGCGCTCAAGCGCCGTAACGCCGAGCTGGAGCAGACCATCGAAATCCTCAAAGCGGCAACGAGTTTCTTCGTGCGGGAGAGCGACCCGCGCAACCGCCGCTGACAGCCACGGTCTGCGAGTTCATCGCCGAGAACAGGGACCGTTTCGGGGTCGCTCCGATCTGCCGCGTGCTCTCCGAGCACGGGATGCCGATCGCCCCGAGAACGTTTCACGCCTGGGCTACGCGGGCGCCCTCGAAACGGGCCCTGTGGGATGCCACGATCACGCAGATCCTGGCCGGCTGCTACGAGCCCGACGAGCAGGGCCGCCGCAAACCGGAGTCGCTGTACGGGTCGCTGAAGATGTGGGCCCATCTGCAGCGCGAGGGCATCCCGGTGGCCAAGTCCACGGTGGAACGGCTGATGCGTAAAAACGGCTGGCAGGGCGTGCGACGCTGCAAGAAGGTGCGCACCACGATCCCGGACCCGGCCGCGGTGCGGCCACCGGATCTGGTGGACCGCCAGTTCGCCGTGCCCGCTCCCAACCTGCTGCTCGTGGCTGACTTCACCTACGTGAAGTTGGTGACCGGGATCTTCGTCTATGTCGCGTTTGTCATCGACGCTTATGCCGGAGCCATCTTGGGGTGGGAGGCGTCGGCCTCCAAGCACACCCGCTTCGTCGAATCAGCCATCCGTCAGGCCGCCGCACTACGCCGCCGCCAGGGGCATCCGATCGACGGTGCGATCCACCACAGCGATGCCGGGTCGCAATATACGAGCGTGAGATTCGGTGAGACACTGAGTCTTTCGGGGATCCGACCGTCGGTCGGTAGTGTCGGTGACGCCTACGATAACGCGTTGGCCGAGACCACGATCGGGCTCTACAAAAACGAGTGCGTCCGAGCCGACTCCCCGTTCCGCCGCGGCAAGCTCAACACCGTGGGCGACGTCGAGTACATCACCGCCGACTACGTCGCCTGGTACAACCAGCAGCGCCTCATGCACCGCCTCGGACGCATCCCACCCGCCGAAGCCGAGACCCGCTACTATTCCCAACTCGTGACCGACCAATCGGCCGGCTCACAGAACCCCGAGGGTGCATGAAACTCGGGATGGTTCAGAACGGTCATGCCAATAAGCCTGCGACGGCACACCCGTGGCGGGGATCCGTAAGACTACTCAGATTTGGCGACGACTCGGGGTGCCCTCGACAGCGACGCCGCAACACTCGCGGCGCACGCCCCGAGCATCGTGGCGATCACCGTCGCCACCTCCACCACGGCGAAGTGGGCATCCACGACCGGTTTGACCACCAACACCACGGCGAGGGCGGGCACGATCAGCCGCACCCACCACGCCACGAGGCTGTCACCGGGAATGCGTGAATTTGCCTCTGTGGCAAACACATACAACAAGATGAGCAACAGGGCCGCCGCGCCGAAAACGACCGTGGCGATCCCGCGCATCCCGTGCGCCGAAACGGTGGCCGCCATCGCCGCGACAAGCCCTACTACCGCCACTCGCGGGCCGGTATTCGGCGTTGCCTCACGAGCGGCCGCCAGCCCGGCGGCGACGCGCACCGCCGCCCACCCCGAAGCCAACGCGGCCGCCGCCGTCAACGCGACGCCCGCGACGGCCATCCACGTCCAGCCTGCGTCGGCGTAGAACTCCGGAACAGCCTCGGTCAGAAACTTGGCGTTCCACCGCCACGGCCCCGCGACGCCCTGGTGGTCGCCCACCCACAAGATGACCGCCGCGCCGATCACCACCGCGACCGCCAGCGACATCGATCGGCCCGGCCTGGCGATGCGCGCGGCGCGGGCCGTGACGAGTTCGACGCCCACCATCCCCAGACCGAAGCCGACGAGCTGGCCGGACAGCTGGCTCGGCGTTGCGGCCGTTCCGATGACGACCGCGTCACTGCCCGCGGCGACGCGGGCGGTGACCGCCAGCGCAAGGTAGACGTAGACGAGCAAACCCGCGACCACGAGCAGCGTCACCACCGAGGCGACGACCCGAGTCGTCACCCAGCAGACGACGGCACCGACGGCGAGCGCGGCCACCAGTGCGCAAGCCGGCAGCGACAGAACAACCTTGGCGGGGTCGTCACCGGAGGAAAAGTCCACCAGCACGACCGCTCCGAGCGCGACCGCGAACCTGGCCGCCAACGCGAGATAGGCAAGCAGCTGAATGGCGCCCGCCGCGAAACCCGCCCGGGGTCCCAGCGTGGCGCCGATCAACTCGGCGGTACTGCGCGCGTGCGGGGCGTAGGCGCGCAGCCGCGTCAAGGCATAGATCACCGGAATCACGGTCACCGCCCCGAGCAGCGCGCCCAGCCCATCCGCCGCCGCGGACGCGATCACGGCCATGCTCAGCCCGGCCGCTTGCCACGTCCCCAGCAGCGGACCGTTTGGACCGGATTCCGGCGGCGCCGGCGGGCGTAGCGGTTTCTTCGGCATCGCTCAAGCATGACGCAGCGGCGCGCAATCGAATACCGAACGCCAACGCGTTCCGATACTTTGTAGCCCCAGGGTCAAGGTAGGTAGGGCTGCACATGTCTGACACGGTGAAGGTGACCGTCGACCGCGACTCGGTCGCCATGGGCGACGACGTCGACTCCCATCGCGAGTTCTGGGTCTATCCCGCCTCGGCCACCATCGATGACCTGCTGGTCGAGATTTCTTCGCACTTCTTACCGGGAGTCGCCGGGCCGGCCGGATGGTACGTGTACGTCGGAACTCGTCACGAGCGGCAGCATTGGGAAATCGGCCTGATCTACACCCGTGACGACCTTAGACAGCGAGACCACATCTGCAGGTTGTCGCCCGGCGAGAGAACGTTGGGCGATTTGGCGCGATGGACCGGATCGTCGGAACTCGACGTCTATGCGTCGTACTTGACCTTCGATCAAGCGCGACCCTTAAGCCTCGACGAGGTTGAGGGAAGTTCCACGTTCACCGGATGCCGGCCCACCAAGCTGGAATCCGAGGCCGCCGCCGACGCCAAACGCGACTGGGTGCTGATGCGCGAGCTGGACCGACTCGCGCGGAGCGTCGCCGGGGCGCGCCGCGACTGGGTTCGGGCCAATCTCCTTGCGGCGCCGCCGCCATGGATCGACATCTTCATCGCCCGCAACTTCCACTACCTGACCGAATTGCACTGCCCGGCCAGCATGTCAATAGCCGCAGAGCTTCTCGGCGTCGACGCCTCCCGCGATGAGGACTTGGCGGCAGCGGCCAACGCCGACGCGCACCCCCTCGTCGTAACGCTCGCGATGGTGCTGGCCGCCTTCGAATGGGGAACCCAGCGCGGCACGTGGCGGGCAGGAGAGCAGCCATCCCACAAGGTCTACTTGGAGCTGCTCGCCCATTGCGGCTACCGGCTCTCGCCCATCGAACAGGTCATGGCCGGCCACATCAGCGTCGAGCAGCTCAAATTCGGCGCGGCGGACGCCGCCAGGCTCGATCGGATCCGCCAACTCCGGGACCAGCAATACCAGCTCCGCATGAGCCGCTACTACGCCAAGACCATCACCGACGAGCAATACCAGGCCGCCATCGGACCCGTGCATGCCGAACTTTCCAGCCTGGGAGAGCTTCCCGGCCCCATGTAGGCGATTCGAAACGCTCAGGCGTCGATGACCACGCGCCCGTTTTTGGCCCGGGACACGCAGACCAGCATCTCGTCGTCGCCCTCGGCGGCGCTCCCCCGTCGATCAACCTGTCCGGCAAGGACTTTCACCTTGCAGGTGCCGCAGAAGCCCTGCTGGCAGGAGTAGGCCGTCGTCGAGTCGCGGTCGAGCATCACGTCCAGCGCCGACCGGTTAGACGGCACGGTGAGCACCCGCTGCGAACGCGCGAGTTCCAGTTCGAACGGGACGCCGTCGATCACCGGCGGCGGTCCGAAACGTTCGTAGTGCAACGGCGCGTTCGCGTGTTCGTCGCGCGCGATGCGCACCGATTCGAGCAGCGCGGTCGGGCCACACACGTAGACGGCGGTGGTTGGGCCGGCGTCGGCGAGCAGGTCCGCCGCGGTGGGGATCCGGCCGCGCTCGTCGTCGGCCCAGACTGTGACGCGGTCCGGCGCGACCGCCACCACTTCGTCGAGCAGCGGCATGTAATCGCGGCTGCGCCCGGCATACACGGCGCGCCAATCGATTCCGTGCTGCTGCGCGGTCTGGATCATGGGCAGAATGGGCGTGACCCCGATGCCGCCGATCACGAACAACACCTCGTGCTCGTCGGTGACGAGATAAAACGCGTTGCGGGGGCCTTCGAACTCGATCGAGTCCCCTACGTGCAAGGTGTCGTGCATTTCGATCGAACCACCGCCGCCGTCGGGAATGCGGCGCACGGCGATGCGATAGTCGGTGCGCCGCCCGGGCGCACCACACAGCGAGTACTGCCGGCGGCGTCCCGACGGGAGCCGGACATCGATGTGCGCGCCGGGCGTCCAGGATGCCAGCAATCCGCCGTCCGGGTCGGCCAGCGTCAACGCGACCACGTCGGGGGCCGGCTCCTCACGTTTGGTGATCACCGCGGTCGTGGTCCGCCGCACGGGCTGGACCCGTGAAGGCGTCCACCGCGACGCCGACGCCATGCCGCCGAACAGCGTGCCGACGCCGTACAACGCGGTGTACATCCGGTCGCGTTTGCGCCGGCCGTAGAGGTCGGCCGGAATGCTGTCCCAAATAGCCCGTGTCACAGCCATCCTCACGCCTGCCCCATGCCGTGACGGCCCGCGGGCTCCGACGTCAGGTTGACCCACTCGCCGGTGAATCCGGCGATGACGTCGGGATGCGAGGTGACCACCCAATGGCCACCCTCGATCGGGACGATCCTGCCGCCGTCCGGAATGGAGCCGGTAAACCGTTGCAGGGCGGGCGATACGAAATAATCCCGCCGGGCGACGAGCACCTGCACCGGCACCCGTGTCTGCGGCAACTGCTTCACGGGCACGAAGAACGGCGCCGGCATGTTCGCCCGGTACAGGTTGAGGCCGTTGAGGTAGTCGTCGATCGACCGGGTCGCCGCCGCCCGCTGCCGGTCGCTGCCGCGGCTGCGGCCGATACGTTCCACCGCGGCAAAGACTTTCCCCGTGGCGCGCGAGCGGATTGCCAGCTCCGGCACAACCGGGCACAGGAAGAACCAGATGTACGACGACGCGAGGGCCTGCTTGACGACGTCGAAGACGGCGCGCGGTGTGCGCGGGGACCGTAGGAACCTGCCGGCATAGTTCAGGTGCGGCCCGGAGATCGACGTGAACGAGGCGACCTTGGCCATCACCGTATCGTCGGTGACCGCCGCCCAGCCCTGGATCGAACCCCAGTCGTGGGCCAACAGGTGGACCTGGCCAACCCCGAGGCTGTCGATCACCGCGCCGACATCGGAAACCAGCTGCGGCAGAACATAATCCGTTCGCCGTGCCGGTTTGGAGGAGTCGCCAGACCCGCGCACGTCATACGCCACGACGTTGAACCGGCCGGCGAGTTCGCCTGCGACACCGTCCCACACGTGGTGGTTGTCCGGGTAGCCGTGGATCGCCAGAACGGTGGGCCGCCGTGGGTCGATCTCCGTGTAGGCGTGGACGGCCAGCGAAACCCCGTCGGAGGCGATCACTGTGCTGGACTGAGTCATCCCGAACGCTCCCGTGTTCAGTGCGACGCGCGGGCGGCGGGTGAGCGGGCCAAATAGTCGACCGCGCGACCCACCCCGCCCAGCTGGGACGGATGGAAACTCGGCGTGTAGTAGGCGCCGATGACCCGCAGGAACTGGAATGGCCCGGGCACCAAGCCCCTTCGGGCCGCGCGGAAGTAGTCGCGCCAGCGCGGTTTGGTCCCCGGTGGCAGGTACGGGTCGACCGAATACATGAACCGCACGCCACGGATGAACAGCCACAGCAACGCGGGCGTCACGAGCAGCTGGGTGCGCACCTGCCGCCAATACCCGGCGCGCAGGTGCTTCATGGTGTCGAACGCGACGGCCTTGTGCTCGACCTCCTCGGCGCCGTGCCAGCGCAGCAAGTCCAGCATCACCGGATCGGTGCCCAGGGCGTCGTGCTGCGGGGTGTCCAGAATCCATTCGCCCAGGATCGCGGTGTAGTGCTCGAGCGCCGCCACCATCGACACCCGTTCGAGCAACCAGCTCTGCCGGCGGCGCCGGCTCCAGTGCGGCCGGTCACCGATGAGTTGGGTGAACAGCCAGCGCATCTGGTCGGTGAACGGCGTGACGTCGATGTCGTTGGCCGCGAAGTGCCCGAGCACCCCCGCGTGCGCCTGGGAGTGCATGGCCTCCTGGCTGACGAATCCCTGCACATCGCGCCGCAATTGATCGTCTTTGATCAGCGGCAGGGTGTCCTTGAACGCGTCGACGATGAACTCCTCACCCGCCGGCAACAGCAGGTGCAGCACGTTGCAGAAGTGGGTGGTGAAGGGCTCGTTCGGCACGTAGTAGAACGGCAGCGTCGACCAGTCGAAGTCGACGTCACGCGCCTGCAGGACGATGCGCTCGTGATCGAGCGAGGCGTCATGCGGGCCCGCTGCCATGTCATCGACGGTGAACATCGTTGCCATCCCCTTTTCGTGCTAGGCGCTGCGTTGGGTCTCGTCCTCTACTTCAGTGATCAGACGCTCGCTGCGCAAGAACCGGACGAGGTGATCGACCGTCTCGGTGAGCGCCGGCTCGCGCAGGCGGACCGTGGCCAGCCCCCGCCGGTGACGGTACTGGGTGTTGTCGTAGCGCTTGTCGCGCATCGCCGCGATCTTGCCCGCCGACCGGGTGAGGAAGTCGACCAGCGGATACATCTGGTCGTTCGGCGTGCACTGACGGTCCAGCTGCTCGGCGAACGATTCGATGTCGTGGTACTCAAAGCGGTACCCGTAGCGCTCGGTCAAGATCCGGGTGATGTCGGTCAGGTTGTAGTAGTCGTCGGCCGTCAAGTTGAAGACACTGCCCGACTCGTCGGGGAGGTCCATCAGCGCGACGATGTGATCCGCGATGAGGTCCGCCGGCAGCAGGCTGATCTGGTTGAGCGCGTTGACGGCCAGACCGTGCTCGATCATGAATGCCGTGAGGCGCACCAGGATGTCGTCCTGGCTGCCGAAGCCCGCCCGGGTCGGAGAGATCAGCGACGGCCGGTAGATGCGGACGTCGAGGCCCTTCCGCTGCGCGGCCAGCGCCAGCTGCTCGCCGACCCACTTGGTTTGCGAGTAGCCGAAGTCCAGCCCGGCCATCTTCTCGTTCGCGTCCCACTCCCCGACCACCGGTTCGGTGCTCCAGCCGTAGATGAACGTGCTCGAGACCAGGTGGAAGGTCTTGCGGTGGGCGGTCATCGCCAGTCGCAACAGCTCGCGGGTGCCCTCCACGTTCGCGGGCCGCAGGGCGTCGTAGGTCCGCACGTAGTTGACCAGCGCGCCGTTGTGCACGACGGCGTCGACGTCCTCGGCGAGTTGCTGGAAGGCCGCCTCCCCGATGCCCAGCGCGGGCTCGGCGAGATCGCCACAGATCACCCGCACCCGCGCCCGGACCTCCGCCTCGAGCGCCGGCGTCCAGAGCTGGGCGCGGCGCAGCGACGCGACGATACGGTCCAAACCGTGCGCGGCGTCGGTGGCCCGCACCAGCGCGTGCACGTTGTACGACGTCCGGCTGAGCAGGCTGCCCACCAGGAACGGCCCCAAAAACCCGGTCGCGCCGGTCAGCAGGATGTCGGTGGGCGCACCCGCTCGCGCGGGCGCGAGCTCGGGCAGCGGCAGGGCGGCGTCGGCGCGCATCTGCGCGGTCTCGTAGGCCTCGTAGTCGGCCGAGATCTGATCCAGCGCCCGGCGCAGGGCGTCCAGCGGCTGGCCGGATCCCTCGCCGAATTGGCGCATCAGCCCGAAGAATTCGGCCACCGTCAGCCGCTGCAGCAGGCGCGTGTTGACCTCGTCGGCGAGCTCGCCCGCGCCGTGCTCCTCGAGCACGGCCTGCAGGTCGGTGCGGAGTTCGGCCAGCGCCAGCGAATCGATGCCGAGGTCGGCGAACGAGCAGTCCTCGTCGCCGGTGAGGTCGTAGCTCTCGATGAGATTGCGGAAGCGCTCCAGCGGGCCCGCACCGACCTCCACGGCGTCGCGGCCCCGGGTGGCCGCCGGGTTGACCCAACTCGTGAACGCGGGCAGCGTGCCGTCCAGCCACAGCTGGCGGG
Source organism: Mycobacterium paraintracellulare (assembly GCF_000276825.1). Taxonomy (NCBI): domain Bacteria; kingdom Bacillati; phylum Actinomycetota; class Actinomycetes; order Mycobacteriales; family Mycobacteriaceae; genus Mycobacterium; species Mycobacterium paraintracellulare. Next base: position 4,301,233 of record NC_016948.1, read on the forward strand.
TCCGCGCGCGCCGGATCTTGCCCGAGGTCGTCTTGGGGATGCTGCGTGGCGGCGCGAACACGATGGTGTGCGGATCGATGTGGCAGTGCCGCCGGATCGCGCGGGCCAGGGCCTTCGCGTCGGGCAGGTTGTGCTCGTCTCGCACCTCGGCGACCACGACCAGCGCCTCCTGCTCGTCGCGCTCGACCGACAGCGCGGCGACGCACCCGCTGCGGACCTGGCCGGCGGAGCGTTCGACGACGGCTTCGACGTCGGAGGGGTAGCAGTTGACGCCGCGCACGATGATCAGGTCCTTGCTGCGGCCGCAGACGAACAGCTCACCCTCGTAGAGGAAGCCGAGATCGCCGGTCCGCAGATAGGTGTGGTGGTCATCGCCGGCGATGCGGGCCCCGAACATCTCCGTGGTGAGCTCCGGGCGGTTCCAGTAGCCGCCGCCCTTGGAGGGCCCGTCCAGCCAGACTTCGCCGACCCGGCCCTCGCCCAGCGCCGTTCGCGATTCGGGATCGACGATGCGAACCAGGGTTTCGTCGATGGGCTTGCCGCAACTGACCAACGGGACCTGGTTGCTGTTCTCCGGCAACGCCTTTTCGACCCGCGCGACATTCTTTTCCAGCCCGCGCTTGTTCACCGTGATGGTCTGGCGCCCCCGGATCGAGACGATCAGGGTGGACTCGGCCATGCCGTAGGCGCCGGTCAGCGCCTCGGGCCGCAGGCCGTAGTCGCCGAACCGCTTCCGGAATTGGTCGAAGGTGTTGGCCCGCAACGGTTCTGCCCCCACGACGATGCACTCGAGGCTGCTCAGGTCGACACCGGCCAGCTCGGACGCGGGCAGCTTGTCTTCACGCAGGCAGTATTCGAGCGCGAAGTTCGGTCCCGGCGTGTGCGTGGCGCGCACGTCGCTGATCAGCCGAAGCCAGGACGAGGGCCGCGCGAGGAAGTCCAGCGGCGACATCGCATGGGTGGACCCGCCCAGCAGCAGAATGAACATGTAGGCCGAAATCAGGCCCATGTCGTGATGCTGCGGAAGCCACGAGGCCAGGACCACGTCGCCGGTGAAGGCGGACCCGTTGGCAATCACGTTGGCGTGGCTGACGATGACGCCCTTGGGGTCGTTCGTCGAGCCCGAGGTGTATTGCAGGAAGAGCACGTCCCCCGGCGTGTCCGCCACCGGGGCGCCGCCGAATTCCTGGGCGCCGTCGGTGGCGAACCAGGGCAGCTCCGGCAGGGCGGCGTCGGACCACGCCTGCCCACCGTGGCGCTGGCCGAGCAGCAGCCGGAAGTCGTACTCGAACTGCTTCGTCGACAGCACGGCCTTGGCGCCGCAATCCCGCGCGATGAAACTGAGCTTGGCCAGTCCGGACTCGAACGACATCGGCAGCGGTGGGCTGACGGGGACGGCGATCACCCCGATTCGGGCGCAGGCATACAGCGCCGCGATCATCTCCAGGCCGGGGGGGTAGACGAGCAACGCGCGCTCGCCCGCTTTGAGGCCGGCCTCTTTGGACAGGTAGGCGGCCAGCTCGCGGGTGCGGTCGGCGAAGCTCTGATAGGTGTAGTGCTCGAGTTCGCGCCCGTCGACGTCGACGAAGCGGAAGAGAGTCTGGTCCGGCTTCAGCGCTTCCCACTTGTGCAGGTAATCGATCAGCGTCTCCATCTTTGGAGCGACCCCCCTTCCAGGTTTGGACTGAGCCCGGGAACGACTTCCGTCATGAATATAAAACCAATGTAACCCTGACGCCCGGTGAAGAGCAAAACATCCAGCAGCATTAATGGGCTATGCACAACACATTCACAGCTTCGACTTAAGCGGCGAATTTAATTGCATAAATCCTGATCTGTGTCGATACGGACTTCAGTATCTCAGTGGCTAGTGAGCAGGGATTATGCTCGGCGTTGCTCCTCAGATACTGACGTACGGATGTACTAATCCACGCAATTCATATGTCCCGCGGCGCCCGCAATAATAACCCTGCCACCCGCGTCGCCTTATGGTCAAATCGCTGAGCCAGAAAAGATTTCCAGATTCCGATTTTGCCGGCTTTTTGTGCCCAGGCGCCGGAAGTGGATTGCGGAACTAGAAAGTGACAGGCGTCACGGCGCGGGCGCGCTGTGCGCGCGGGCGATGGTGGACGGGGCGACCTGCGCGATGCGGATCCGCGGTCCCGCCCGGGCCACGAGCTTCACGATGCCCAGGAAGCGCTCCCCGTCGATGATGGGTGACAGCGGCTCGTCCTCGGCCTCGATGATCATCTCGTGGCCGTTGACATCGCGCAGCCCCTTGCCGCGGAGCATGCCGTTGGTCAGCGCCGTGGGAAGCTGCGCCACGATCCGCGACGGCCGCAGGTATCCGGCCTGAAAGTGCAGCGCACCCGGCTCGGAAGCCTTGGGGAACAACCGCAGCGGACCGCCGATGCGCAGATCGATCGCGCCGGCGTGCAGCAGGCTGTGCGTGCGCGACGGGACCTCCTCGCCGTCGATGACCACGTGAGCGCTCGTGGGGGTGAACAGGATCGAGGCGTAGTTCGGCGTCTTGACCCGACTCGGGGCGATCTTGGACGTGATGTAGTCGCCGAAGCTGCGGGCGATCACCCGCGCGACGGCGAGCCGACCGTGATCGGGGGCGTCGTAATACCGGTCGTAGAAGCGGTTCCCGACCCCGCCCGCGGCCAGCCCGAAGCAGAGCCGATGAAACGCCGCGCCGTCGGCGGTTTCGCCGTCGAGCACCAGCGTGTCGAGCCACATCTCGGGCGGAGGCTGATCGGCCTCGGCGGCGGCGACCAATGCGCGGATGATCGTCTCCGGCCGGCCGCGGACCCGGGCCTTGCGGGCCACCGCGTTCACGCTGCCCCCGTTGGACGGGACGAACGCCGGCCAACTTTCCGGGTCGCCGATGCATCGCTCGGTTTCGTTGATCAACCAGTGCAGCGCGCCGTCGCCACCGTCGCCCACCAGGTGGGTGACCCGGGGACCGATCTGCGCGATGGTGTCGCGGAGATCGTCGATTGATGCGGTCTCATGCACCTCGCCCCAGGGACCGACGAGGCGACGCAGTTCGTCGATGCGCTCGCGGGGCGCGGCACGATTCTTCCGCGCTTTCGGATTGACGATGACGCCTAGAAACATCCGGCGGTCCCCCACGCGTACCTGACAAAACACCGCTGTCGTGCTACCCGCGCCGGTGGGATGTCGCTGGTCATCCCAGGCACGATACCTGCGAGCGCCGCCGGACGAGCAATGCGTCCTCACCGCCACCGCGCGGCCGCTCGGCCCAGCGCCGCGCTCGGCAGGCGCGTCGTTAGGGTGTCTGCCATGGCCGATTGGACCGCAGCCCGGCTGCCCTCGTTCGCCGGACGGACCATCATCATCACCGGCGCCAACGCCGGGCTGGGTGAGATCACCGCCCGCGAGTTGGTCCGGGTCGGTGGCCACGTCATCCTGGCCGTCCGCAACACCGACAAGGGGCACGCCGCCGCCGCCCGCATGGCCGGCCCCGGTCGGGCCGAGGTGCGCCAGCTCGATCTGCAGGACCTGTCGTCGGTGCGGCGCTTCGCCGAGGGCATCGACACCGTCGACGTCCTGGTCAACAACGCCGGCATCATGGCCACCAAACACGCGGTGACCGTCGACGGCTTCGAGGGTCAGATCGGCACCAACCACCTCGGCCACTTCGCCTTGACCAACCTGCTGTTGCCCAAGCTGACCGACCGCGTGGTGACGGTGTCCTCGCTGATGCACCACTTCGGCTATATCAGCCTCAAGGACTTGAACTTTCAGTCGCGGCCCTATTCGGCCTGGCTGTCCTACAGCCAGTCGAAGCTGGCCAATCTGCTGTTCACCAGCGAGCTGCAGCGGCGTTTGGACGGCGTCGGCGCGTCGCTGCGCGCCCTGGCCGCCCACCCGGGCTGGTCGCACACGAACCTGCAGGGCAACTCCGGCCGCAAACTGGGCGACGCGGCGGTCCTGGCGGTCGACCGCATCGTGTCGACCGACGCGGATTTCGGCGCCCGCCAGACGTTGTACGCGGTGTCGCAGGATTTGCCGGGCAACACTTTCGTCGGCCCGCGGTTCGGGCTGTACGGTCGCACCCAACCGACGTGGCGCAACTGGCCGGCCAAGCGCGCGGGCACCGGCGCCGCGCTCTGGGAACTGTCCGAGCGGCTCACCGGAACCGCATTCCCGCTCTGAGCGGGCCGCGTCTGTGCGGCCCGGCAACCGCGAGGCGCGCCGGTCGGGGCCGCGATTAAATTAGTAGTTCGAGCACAAGCCAGCTGGGTGAGGAGGTTATGCCATGTCCGACGTGCATCTGGCGGCCATTCTCGCCCTGTGTGCCGCGCTGGCATCCGCGATCGGCAACGTCGTGCGTCAGCGGTCCGCGCAGGAGGTCACCGACAGGCGGGTGGGCCACCTGACGTTGTTCGGCATGTTGCTGCGCGACACCCGGTGGTGGCTGGGCGGTTTGGGCGACATCGGCAGTTACGTGCTGCTGGCCGCCGCCCTCGACAAGGGCTCGGTGTTGCTGGTGATGTCGCTGCAGGTGACGGCGCTGCTGTTCGCGCTGCCGATTTACGCGCGGATGAGCCATCACCCGATCACGCGCCGGGAGTGGACCTGGGCGCTGCTGCTGGCGGTCGCGCTGGCGGTGCTCATCGCGATCGGAGACCCGACCGGCGGTCAGCAGCGGGCGCCGCTGCAGACGTGGCTCGTGGTGGCCGCGGTGATCGGCCCGCTGTTGCTGCTGGGCTTGTTGGGCGCCCGCATCTGGGTGGATCGTCCCGTCGCGGCGCTGCTGCTTGCGGCGGTGGCCGGCTCGCTGCTGGCGGTGTTCGCGGTCCTGATGAAGGGCGTTGTCGACATCCTCGAGCGCCATCCGGGCCAGGTGTGGCAATCCTTCGAGCTCTATGCCCTGGTGGGCTGCGGGGTGGCCGGGATGATCTATCACCAATCGGCGTATCGGGCCGGCGCGCTCACCGCGTCGCTGCCGACGATCATCGTGGCGAAGCCCGTGGTGGGCGGGATCCTCGGAATCGTCGTGCTCGGCGAGACGCTTGCGGCCGGCGGCTGGGAGTGGTTTGTCCTGGCGGTGACGGCGGTGGTGGTGATCGTCGCGACGGTGGGCCTGGCGCGCGGTGAGGCGGCCACGGTGTCGGCCGGCGCGGGGCGCGACGTGAAATCCAATGAGCGGCCGACCGCCGCCACCCAAGCGTGAGCGGGCCGGAGCGGGACGCGAATCACCGCCTCTAGCAAGCTTTTCGGCTGCTACGGGTTGATGGTGTTGTCGCCGACCTGGCGGCCCCAGACGTACTCGATCGCGTACGGCGATCCGGTGTCCAGGTGGTTGTAGGGCGCGATGCTGTTGCCGGTGTCCATGACCAACTCGGGTGCGGGCCACAGGTCGCGGCTGATCTTCTGCCAGCAACCCGGGGCGCCGCCGGGGCCGCCGCGGGCGTTCACGCGTGGCAGGTTCTCGGGCCAGATGTAGGGGTTGGGCGCCCCGCCGACCACCCCGGCGATGCCGCCCACCAGCGACGCGATGACGGGCACCGCGGACACCGGGTTCGCGATCAGTCCGAGCCCGGAGAGCACCTCGGTGTCCATGTTCAGCGAGTAACCGTTGAAGCCGCCTTCGGCCGCGCCCGTGGGGCCCAGCGCATCGACTTCGCTGCGCATCAGGCAATAGATCTCGGGGCTGTAGGTGTCGAGCAGCTGGGCCGTGGGCACCAGATCGGCGGCCCCGCGCGCCAGATACGGGCCGCCCTTGGTGAACAAGTCGGCCCCGGTGTTGCCGAACCCGGCCGCCGACAACAACGCCTGATCCAAATCCTTTTGCTGCGCGTTGATCGTGCGCGAGGTGACCACCGCGTTGTTCAAGAAGTCGAACAGATCCGGCGAGGCGTCCGCATAGGTGTCCCCCAGCGCCGCCAGCCGCTGAATGTCCTTGCGCGCCTGCGGCATCCGCGGATTCACCTCATCCAAAACCGCGTTCGCATTCACCACCGACTGCCCGAACTTCTCCCCCAACCCGGCCAACGACTGCGCCGCCGCGCTCAACGTCAGATTCAACTTGACCGGATCGACCTTCTGCGCGATCGAGGTGATCGTCTGAAACAGCGTGTTGATCTCGGTGGTCACCGAACGCGCATCCAGCACGGTGTGCGCCGAGATCTTCTGCGGCGACGGGTGCGCCGGCGTCGTCAACGACACATACTTGCCACCGAACACCGTCGTCGCCTTGATATCGGCATTCACATTCGACGGGATCAACGCCAAATACCGCGGATAGACCTCCAGCGTGAACTTCGCCGCCGGCTTGCCATCACGCACCGTCTCCGCGATCTTGCCGACCCGCCCGATCTCCACCCCGTTATAGGTCACCTTCGACCCCGGATCCATCACCAACCCAGCCCGCGACGCCAGCATCGTCAACTCGGTCTTCGGCGTGAAGCCGCCCCGGAACTGGATGTACACCAAGGTGAAGATCACCGCGAGCACGAGCAGCGTGGCGACCGCGATCCACTTATAGGGCGGGGTCCGCTGCGAGTTGATCTGCACAGGTGAACCGGGACTCTGCTGTCTCGATACCACCGTCGCCGCCCCTTACGTTCTCCCCCGGGTCAGAGCCGATACCAGGAGCCCTTGATAGAAAGATCATTAAAATCTACCGCGGCGCCCGCACTTATGCGAACCGCCATTAACAAAATTCGTGTTGGCGCCTGTTCCAGCGCTCAACTTTACGAGACGCGCTGGCGCGTCCCCTCTTCGGTGGCGGCGCACCCGTCCGCGTGCGGGTCTACGCTCGGGTAGCGGTAAGGAGAGGTGCGCAATGCTCGCAGCGTTCGGATTCGAATCCCTGGGTGTGGTCGTCGGCGACATGTATTTCGTCGACCCGTCCCCGCTCGAAGGTCAGGAAACCCCGGAGCGGGGCGTCAGACTGGAACTGCGCCTCGTCGACCGGGCCGAGCCCCAGGGCTCGATCTATGCCGGTGTCCCGATCGCCTTCACCCGCCCGGTGTGGCGGGTGGACCTTTTCGGATCGACGGAAAGCCCACCGGGGACGCTGGACCGGGCCCATCACCACCCGCGTTTCGACGGCTGGGAACCCGGACGCCGGCACTTCGTCCCGGAGCTCTCAGCGGACCCGGTGTCGTGGCTGGCCGAGCAGCTGGCCGACCCGTCCGCCGTGCTGACCCGGGCCGGCGTCGACGCCGACGCGGTCAGCGAGGCCGACAAGGAAGGGCTCGCCGCCGCGGCGCCGGAGATCGTCGCCGCGGTGAAGCGGTTGCTCGACGGTGTGCGGGACGGGGAGCTGGCCCCCGAACCCGCCGAGCCGGTTGCCGCCGCCCGTACCGGTTGGCTCTGATCTGCGTTAGCGTCGTCGGCGTGACCCTCAAAGACATCGCCCTGAACACCCTCGACGGCCGGCCCACCACGCTGGCCGAATTGTCCGACGGCGCAACGCTCGTCGTCAACGTGGCCTCCAAATGCGGGCTCACTCCGCAGTACACGGCCCTGGAGAAGCTGGCCAAGGACTACCGCGACCGCGGCCTGACCGTCGTCGGCGTCCCCTGTAACCAGTTCATGGGACAGGAACCCGGCACGGCCGACGAGATCCAGGAGTTCTGCTCGACGACCTACGGGGTGACGTTCCCGTTGTTGGCGAAGACCGACGTCAACGGCGACGGCCGCCACCCGCTGTACGCCGAGTTGACGAAAGCCGCCGACGCCGATGGCCAGGCGGGAGACATCCAGTGGAACTTCGAGAAGTTCCTCCTCGCACCCGACGGTGCGGTGGTGCAGCGCTTCCGGCCCCGCACCGAGCCCGACGCCCCCGAGGTCATCAGCGCCATCGAGGCCGTGCTGCCGCGGTAGGTCGGCGCTCGCTAGGCGAGCATCGGGTCGATCGCGGAGCGCGGCACCAACACCTGAGTGGCGTCGGGCACCATGCGACCTTGGTCGAAAAAGAAGATCACACCGTCGTTGGTGACCGCGAAATTCTGGTAGTTGGCGGGGTCGTAGGCGGCGGCCGGCGCGATGGCCACCGGCGGGGGCGTCGGCGTCTGGTTCGCGGGAGGTGTGGTCTGCGGCTGGTTCCCCGGCGGGGTCTGCGCCGGGTTCGCGGGCGGCGCGGCCTGCTTCTGCAGCTCGCTCTGCACGATCGGCGCGACGGTCTGCAGCGGGTCGTCGACGCGCCACAAGGGCGTGTTGTTCTTGTCGTCTGAGGCGGCGGTCCACACGATCGCCTTGCGATAGGTCTGGTCCCAGTTGAACGACTTGAACGTCGTCTTGGGGGCGCCGGTGTTCTCGACGACCTTGAACACCACGGCCTCGGTGCCGCGCGGTGGTATCGCCGACCCGTAATTCGTCGACGAAATGGTCAGTTGGTAGGGCTGGTCGCGGGGTGCGGACGATTTGGCGGCGTTGAGGAAATCGTCGCGCTCCTTGGTGATGAAGTCCGCCACCGACTTCTCGTCGGGGTAGTTGACCGGGAAGCTGATGTCGACGTTGTAGCCGGGGTCGGCCATCTGGATCTTGCATGCCTGGCCGGTGTTGGCACCCTTGAGTTCGGCGCAGTAGTCCTTCGGCGGCGCGGCGGCGGCGACGCCCGCCGAGCCGAAGAGAACGAGGGCCGTGGCGGACGCTGCCACCTGGATGCTGCGCATGTGGGATCTCCTCCGACAACTCGCGGTACCGATGCGACGGACGGAGGTAAAGATATGCCATCGCGTGCTTGGCGAACACGTTCCCGACTGATCATTCGCTTTGCGAACGTTCGCGCCAACGCCCCCGCCGGGCGTGAAAACGGCCCCCGGAGCAATCTCCGGGGGCCGTTTTACCTGGTAGCGGGGACAGGATTCGAACCTGCGACCTCTGGGTTATGAGCCCAGCGAGCTACCGAGCTGCTCCACCCCGCGTTGGTGAATGCCAGGTTACCGAACCGGTGTCACGGCGACCAAATCGCGCGCTCAGCGGGGTGAGCGGCCCGGCGTTCGCTGACAGGACTGCGCCGGGCGCGTCAGAGCGCCATCCCCATTTGCGTCAGTCTGACCCGGTTCTCGTCGAACCACTCCTGTTCGCGACCAGGCTCAGGCAAAACCAATCCAGCCTCCATTGCATTTGCCGGGTCGACTTCGGTCAACGCGACGAGAAATTCGGCTTCAGACTGGCCGGTGGCACGACTCCACATCCGCGAGAATTCGCGCAGCATCGTTTGGCGGGTCGCGGCATCGCGCCCGTGGCGGATGGCGCCGAACAGGTAGGAGTGGCTCGCCTGTTTGCGGCCAACGAAGCAGTCACCCACCGGGATCTCGTGGAAAAGAACGTTGACGAATAATTCCGGTGCTCCGGTGGCGCTGGTGTGAATGGTGGTGATCTCGTCGGCGATTCGAGCCTTCGCCGACTCGCTCAGCAGTCCTGGCGGACTGTAACACTGGTAGACGGGCATTTCGTGGGAGTCCTTTCGAACGAGTAGGGATTTGGCCGGCGCTATGCCGCCAAGGAAGGCGAGCAGATCAGCGACCCCATCGGGGCGACCGAACCGGCCGTGCTAACCACGCACGGCCGCCATGAATCTTTCGAGTTCGCATGGGATGTCGGGTCCCGAGGGCTCGATCATGACCTCGGTGGCACCGGCCTCCGCCATCGCCGCGACGGCCCTCCCGACCGCGTCGGCCGATCCGCTCAGGGTGACCGACGGAACCGAGGCGTAGCCTCCGGCATGCCAGGCCGCCATGTCGGCCGTGTTCATCTCGACCATGGTCCCCTGGTGAATGTGTAAGTGGCGCAGGCGTTGCGGGATCCGCTCGATCACGTCCAACCACGCTGCGCCACCCGGCATCTCGCGCAACGCGTCGGCACCCTGCGTGGTGTAGACGAAATGATATGCCGCCGCCCAGGGGGCACCCACCGCCGAGCGGACCCGTTCGTCTGCCAGGCTCTCCCCTTCGTCGAGTACGGTGCCCATTGTCGCTACCACTGTGCGCGCAAAATCACGCTGTCCGGGCACGACATTGAACATCGAGATGATCCCGTCGGCGCCGACCCGCTTGGCGACGCCTGCACCCTTGGGACCGGTTGCCGCCAGCAGCAACGGGATTCGCAGAGGCAGCACCTCCGATTGCGATGAGCTGAGCATCAATTTTATGGCCGCACCTTCCCAGTCGACCACCTCGCCGGCCAACAGCGCCTGGTAGGCACGGATATAGGCCTCCATGTACGACCATGCGATCGGGGGCTGGCCGATGGCCGCGCGGCTGGAGAATCCTGTGCCGAACGACGTCAGAATGCGTCCGGGTGCCACTCGGTGCAGTGAGACGGTCTCTGCGGCGTTGACCAACGGATGACGCTGTGTCGGAATCAGTACCGCGGGACCCAGCTCAATCGTCGTCGTCCGCTCGGCGGCGCGGTGCAAGGCCAGCCAGACGTCATCACCACCGAACGGACTGTCGTAACAGTAGGCGCGCCGATAGCCAAGTTTCTCCGCTGAGGCAATGTGCTGAGCCGACTCGATCGACGGTGGTAACGCGACGCTTACCGCAACATCCGTCATCGCCTCTCTACACCTCCGGCATTCGCTTGCTGAGTTTTTGCAGCGTCAGCATTTCGCGTCCTTCGTCGTCGAGGTACGGGATGCCGATCCCGTACTCTTCCCACCGGCCGGCAATTATGGATTCCAGCTCGGGCGATAACCGATCGGTCGGCGGGAAGCGGCGCCCGCCCCATTCCGCGCGAGGCTCGATCTCCCAGCTACGGGTGGCGTCGATGAGCACCCGCGTCCACTGGCCGGCCCCGTACTTGTTGGTGTCGTTCTTCTCCGGCGGGGTCGACGGATCGAGCGAGGAGCCCAAACCCGGTCCAAAGAAAGCGATGTCGCCGAGCCCCGCGTTGACCCGATAGGACATGGCCCAATCCAGCGCGACCGGATCGTGGATGTCGATGTCCTCCTCGACGACCATCACGTTTTTGTGGAACCACACCGATCCCCCGGTGCCCCAGAGCGCCGCGGCGATCTGTTGCGCGTGGCCGCGGTACCGCTTCTGGATCTGCACCAGTGTGTTCTGGCCGTTGGTCACCTCGGTCATCCAGAGGTCGGTGATGCCGCCGATGCCAAGATCGTCGAGCACGTTCCAGGTGATCGCCGACCGTGCGAAGTTGGTGATGCTGTCCTCGTTGAACATCCCCGGCCGGATGCCCTCGAGGGTGCCGCGAAGCACCGGGTCGTTGCGGTGGGTGATGCGGGTGACCCGCAGGACCGGCGCCGGTGCCGCGCCGCCGATGAAGCCCGGATACTCGGCGAACGGACCCTCTACGACGAACGTCGAGGGGTCGGGATCGATGAAGCCCTCGACGACGATCTCCGCGGTCGCCGGCACGTGCAACGGCACAGATTCGCAGGGCACCAGGTCAACGGGTCGGCCGAGCAGCGCCCCCATCATGTCCCACTCACAGACGTTCTTGGGAAAGGGGCTGCCGGCGCAGAACGGCAGCACGTCGTGCCACCCATAGACAACCGCAACCGGCATCGGCTCTGGCTTGTATTCCTCCATATGGCCGCCCCAGCCCTGGCTGGGCACCAACAATTTGGCGATCTTGTCGCGGTCGACGATCTGGCCGCGGTAGAGACCAATGTTGTCGCGTCCGGTTACCTTGTCTTCGGTGACGACGCCGCAGAAGGTGTCGATGTAGCGGCCGCCGTCCTCACCGTGCCACTTCGGGACGGGGAGCTCCCACAAATTGATGTCGTCGCCTTCGACGATGTTCTCTTTGACCGGGCCCGAGTCGACAACGCGTGGTGGGATGGGCTTTTTGAACGCCTCTCGCAAGTGACGAACGATGGCCGAATCGCTGGTGCCTTCTGGCAGCCCGAGCATCAGTTTGAACCATCCCGAGTTTCATGCACCCTCGGGGTTCTGTGAGCCGGCCGATTGGTCGGTCACGAGTTGGGAATAGTAGCGGGTCTCGGCTTCGGCGGGTGGGATGCGTCCGAGGCGGTGCATGAGGCGCTGCTGGTTGTACCAGGCGACGTAGTCGGCGGTGATGTACTCGACGTCGCCCACGGTGTTGAGCTTGCCGCGGCGGAACGGGGAGTCGGCTCGGACGCACTCGTTTTTGTAGAGCCCGATCGTGGTCTCGGCCAACGCGTTATCGTAGGCGTCACCGACACTACCGACCGACGGTCGGATCCCCGAAAGACTCAGTGTCTCACCGAATCTCACGCTCGTATATTGCGACCCGGCATCGCTGTGGTGGATCGCACCGTCGATCGGATGCCCCTGGCGGCGGCGTAGTGCGGCGGCCTGACGGATGGCTGATTCGACGAAGCGGGTGTGCTTGGAGGCCGACGCCTCCCACCCCAAGATGGCTCCGGCATAAGCGTCGATGACAAACGCGACATAGACGAAGATCCCGGTCACCAACTTCACGTAGGTGAAGTCAGCCACGAGCAGCAGGTTGGGAGCGGGCACGGCGAACTGGCGGTCCACCAGATCCGGTGGCCGCACCGCGGCCGGGTCCGGGATCGTGGTGCGCACCTTCTTGCAGCGTCGCACGCCCTGCCAGCCGTTTTTACGCATCAGCCGTTCCACCGTGGACTTGGCCACCGGGATGCCCTCGCGCTGCAGATGGGCCCACATCTTCAGCGACCCGTACAGCGACTCCGGTTTGCGGCGGCCCTGCTCGTCGGGCTCGTAGCAGCCGGCCAGGATCTGCGTGATCGTGGCATCCCACAGGGCCCGTTTCGAGGGCGCCCGCGTAGCCCAGGCGTGAAACGTTCTCGGGGCGATCGGCATCCCGTGCTCGGAGAGCACGCGGCAGATCGGAGCGACCCCGAAACGGTCCCTGTTCTCGGCGATGAACTCGCAGACCGTGGCTGTCAGCGGCGGTTGCGCGGGTCGCTCTCCCGCACGAAGAAACTCGTTGCCGCTTTGAGGATTTCGATGGTCTGCTCCAGCTCGGCGTTACGGCGCTTGAGCGCGCGGATCTGCGCCGCAGCGTCACTGGACACACCGTCGCGCTCACCCTCGTCGACCTGATGCCGACGGATCCAACTTCGCAGCGTCTCGGCGGTCATCCCCAGCCGCTGAGACACCGCAGTGATCGCCGCCCACTCGCTTGGATAGTCATCACGATGATCCAGCACCAAACGCACAGCCCTGGCCCGGGTCTCCGGGTCGTACTTGCTCGCCACGACATGCACCTTCCCAAGAAGAGAGGTGCGCATCAAACGCGGGACGGTTCAGTTGGACCTGGCGCCGGCTGCCCAGTGCCGACGTCAACAGCTTTGTGCACCTGGTGTTCTCATGGCCGACAATGTTTTCGAACAGCAGAGCCGGGCCGCCCAGAGACAGGTTGGCGCGGGTGATCGCACCGATTTCCTGGTCCCAGTCGACAGCGGCCCTGACCCGACGCAACTGGTCCGCCGCTTCCAGTGTTGCCAGCCAGCTACGCAGGTCGGGTCCCGCACCGGCCCCGTCCGGTTGGGTGATACTCGTCGTTTCCGGCAGGCTTGTGCCCGTGGTCATTTCGGTCTCCTCACTCGATCGGGGCGCACAGCGGCTGGCGCAACTCCTGCTCGATCCGGGTGGCCCACCGGTCGGCCTCCGTTAGAGCTGAGTCGCCGTTTGGGTGTTGCTGATCGTCCTTCCAGCGCTTGATCAGACTGTGTTCGATGCCGAGCTGATCAAGGACCCGGCCGACCACATAATCGGTCACTTCGTCGACCGAGGTGGGCCGCGCGTAGTACGCCACCGTCGGTGGGAAGATCACGGCTCCGGCTCGCGCCAGGTAGTGCATGTTCTCCAAGTGGATCTCACTCAACGGGGCCTCGCGCGCGACCAGGACCAGCCTGCGTCGTTCCTTGAGCGTCACGTCGGCGGCGCGCGTGATCAGGTTGTCGCTGAAGCCGATTCGGATGGCGCTCAACGTCTTCATGCTGCACGGGCAGACCACCATGCCGTCGGTGCGGAACGATCCACTGGAGATGCCGGCGGCGAGGTCGCGTGCGCTGTACGCGTGTGAGGCCAACGCCCGAACCGCCTCGACGCTGGTATCGGTCTCGAGCTTGATCGTCGCCCGCGCCCAGTCACTCAACACCAGGTGCGTCTCGACACCCAAGTGCCCGAGGGTTTCCAGTAGGCGGATGCCCAGAGCGGCACCGGTCGCTCCGGTCATGGCAATCACCAATCTCATGACCTCCTCCTTTCACGGATCGCCGCTCGAGAACAGCTACGGCGTAACGTTTTCCGACTTCAGCAGCCACGCCTCTTTCTCGAGGTCATCGATGATGGCGTGCAATAGGTCGGCGGTCGCGGGGTCAGCAGCGTCGACGTCGTCGTGCACGGCGCGGATGGTGCCGACGACGGCGTAGATGCGGGTGGTGATCAGGTCAACGGCTTCGGCGGCGCCGATCAGACCCGGGGGGATAGCCGGAACCGTCGTCGTCGCCACCACCGTGTCCGAGCGGCCGTCCGGGACCGCGTCCAACGCGCGCAGTCGTTCGGCGATTGTGTCGCTGGCCTCGCGGGCGGTGTCCACGATGGCGTCAAGTTGCAGGTGCAGGTCGCGGAAGTTCGTGCCGACGAGGTTCCAGTGCGCCTGTTTGCCTTGCAGGTGCAGTTCGATCAGGTCGACCAGGACCCTCTGCAGGTCTTCGAACAGGCTCGCCGCGGCCCGAAAGGGCCGTACGTCGGCGGCGTTACGCCGGTTGGCGGACAGTGAGATCGTCATCATGCTTCCCTTCAGATGGGGGCCGGGTGGCGGTACCCACGGCAATCCTTCCGTCGTGGATCCAAGTCTGCGGCGAACCGAACGGCCGTCGCATCCGCCGGTGGCTAGTCATGCGGGGTCGTCGATCTTCACGCCATAAGGGGTCCGACGGCCCATGCTCCGGAACCCTTCGGTTCACTATGCGTTGCCGAAAGGTTGTGCCCACTTATCAGACGGGACATCTTTCCCACAATTAGCGCCATGGCCGTACAAACGCCTGGGCGCTCTGCTGCGCCGCCTTGTTCAGCCGAAGCGAGAAAGTCCCGTGCAAATCGCTGCCGTTGTGCACACGCCGCGCGCGGTGATTGCGCTCGACGCACGCACTGTCGCCAGCCTCCGGCATGTCGAAATCCCACGCGTCACGCGAGCAAGTCCCGGCGGTAGGCGGTCGGCGTCGTCGCGAGCCTCCGGCGCATCACCGCCGCCAAATGCTGAGAACTCGCGAACCCGCATTGGTGGGCGATATCGGTGATGCTCAGTGACGGGTTGCCCAGCAGCTCACAGGCGTGCATGAACCGACGATTCATCAGCCACCGGTGCGGCGGCTCTCCGGTGCCCTCCAGGAACAGTCCTGAAAGGCGTGTCGTCGACAAGCCCACCACCGCCGCCAGTTCGTTCAGGCCGACATCATCCGAGAGGTGCGCCTCTAGGTAGTCGATTGCGCGCCGCAGGCGCCAATCCCGATAGCCTGGACCGCTTTTCTTCGCTAAGGACGGGGATCCCGACACACTCGAGTGCTGGCGTATAAGTCGAACAACGAGTTGTTGACCGAGAGAGTCAATCATCATCCGGGAACACCCGTCCCGGTGAGTCATTTCGCGAACAATCTGCCGGCATATGCTCTCTGCCAAGGGGTCCCGGGAACACATTGGATCGATCAACGTGACCGACCGAGCCACCTTGACGGCGCCGCTTTCCACCGCGAGCATTTCCACCATCGCGTGCGGCACATACACATGCAGATAACTAAATGGCCGCTCAGCGCTGAATACTCCTCTTGGCTGTTCGCCGGCGACCACAACGTTCATGTGGAAAGCCGGATGTTCGCGGCCCCATTTGCGGCGCCCGTCACCAAAGTACGTGTGGTGGTGATGTCCGCTCAGGGGCATGGCGATAAGGTCCGTGGTGTCGACGGCCGGACCCACCAATTCGTATGCCGATTTGTTTTCGAACCGCCAGATCGCTGCGGTAAGAACACCGCCGGAGCCTGTGATGCGTTGTCCGGGCTTGAAGCCCAGGCACTCAGAAACATCTTCGGGCGTGACGAATGCGGGCCCAGTCATGCTTGGACGCCCTGCCCAGGCGCCGTGTGGACGCCGCGCGCGGACCGGTCGCGGTCATCCGAGATCACACAGACAAGTCTCGACTCGGTGTCGGGCCTTCAGCCACCGATGATGGGACACGTTTCCCACAGATAGCGACATCGTCCGGCTACGCACGACATTCCCGAAATCGGTGCGTGTCTCGTGCACAAGGTACGCGCCGCAGACACGCCAGTCACCCACCTGTCGCGGTAGACACGTCCGAACGTTTCGTTTTACACGCGGAGGAACACGATGGATGTCAATCGGTTGGATGCCCAAGCGGCATCCACGGTCACGGCGGAGAAATCGGCCAAGTCTCAAGCGAGACCGAACGCTCGATTTCCGGAGCACCGCCCCCTGCCCCTGCCGTCCGTGACGAGCATTGCAGGGCAAGCATGCTTTCACAGCTTTGTCGCGCTATCGCTGGTGTTCGCAAGCGCCATGTTGTGGGCGGCAACATTCGGCGAGCTTCCCATGTTCGTCAAGCCTCCCACACATTGCGTTCAATACGACTTCGGCCCGGCGGGCTCGGCTGACCGCCTCAGTCGATGAAGATGGGCATGAACACACACCGAAGCACGAGAACGAGATTCGGCTCAGAGCGCTATCGCTTTGTGATCCCGGATTATTCGCGGTCGACCGAATTGGACGACTCGCTTGGCCGGGATGTCGTTTTACGACAACTTGTCCTGCACGGCCTCGCCACGGTCTTGCTGATGATGGCCGCCTTCGCAATCAGCTGTTAGTCCTCGCGCGTCGTCCGCCGACAAAAACGGATCAGAAGGAGACTCAGTGTGCCTGAATTCGGCGAAACCGCAGTCGTTCTGGGGGGAAGCATCGCCGGCCTGATGGCCGCCCGTGTTCTGGCTGACTACTACACCACGGTGACCGTGGTGGAACGAGACGTTCTGCCCGAACGCCCAGTGGCCCGCCGCGGAGTGCCCCATGGCCCCAGTCCGCACATTCCCCAAGTTCGCGCCACGCAGACCATGGAGGAGCTGTTCCCCGGGCTCCTCGATGAGTTGGTGGCGATGGGAGCGCGAGTGTGGAAGGACGGTGACCTATCGCGAATCTGGATGTCGTTCGCTGGGCACAAATTTCTGCAATCCGGCACCATCCCGGATCCCGAGACGGTGATCAAGTACTACGTCAATAGGCCCCTACTCGAGTGGTGCATCGGACGCAGAGCACGCCACATTCCCAATATCGAGTTCCTCGTTGGCCACGATGCGGTGAGACTGACTTCGACTCCGGCCCGTAACCGGATTACGGGTGTCGTGACCGCACAGCGTGACTCAGGTGCGGAAAGAATCTTGGCCGCCGATCTGGTGGTCGACGCCACAGGACGCGGTTCGCGGACCCCGGTATTCCTCGACGATCTCGGCTACCGTCGCCCCCACGAAGATGAGCTGATGGTGCATGCCGCCTACGCGAGCACGTTGTTGCACGTGCCACCTGGAACGT
Organism: Mycobacterium paraintracellulare; assembly: GCF_000276825.1. Classification (NCBI taxonomy): domain Bacteria; kingdom Bacillati; phylum Actinomycetota; class Actinomycetes; order Mycobacteriales; family Mycobacteriaceae; genus Mycobacterium; species Mycobacterium paraintracellulare. The sequence goes on from NC_016948.1 coordinate 4,318,758, forward strand.
TGCGCGAATACATGGCTGTCAGTGGCGCATTGCCCGGCCGGCCAACGGGATTCGCAATGTTCGCCGGCGAAAACGACACCTACATGGTTGGAATGCAGATGATGGCGGGAGGCCAGCCGCCCTCCGACCACGACTCGCTGCTGGCCCGCTTGGCAGAAGTCGCGCCCGCGCATGTCGTTGAAGCCGTGCGTCGCGCCGAACCACTCGGACCGCTGCGTCAGCATCGCTTTCCAGCGAATCGGTGGCGCCGATACGACAAGTTGACGGCGATGCCTCAGGGTTTGATCGTCATCGGCGACGCCATGTGCAGCTTCAATCCAGTTTACGGGCAAGGAATGTCGATCGCCGCTGTCGAGGCGCTCATCCTGCGCACGTGCCTTGAGCGCGGCGACCGCGACCTTCAGCGGCGGTATTTCCGAGCGGCCGCCAGGGAGATCCGGACCGCTTGGCAGGCCGCCGTCGGGGCAGACCTAACGCTTCCTCAAATCCAGGGGCCGCGGCCTTTGTCCATGCGAATAACAAACGCGTACCTCCGTCGGGTTATGGCAGCCGCGGAAACCGACCCCGTCGTCGTCCAGCAATTCATGCGGCTGATTGGCATGGTCGACCGTCCGTCGCGCCTGCTGCGCCCCTCGATGGTGTTGCGTGTCATGACGAAGTCGAGGCGGGCGACCAAGGACAAAACGCACGTCAGCGCCCAGCCCTGCAAAGAGGAACAGGTCAATGGACATCTATGAAGCGCTCTACACGACCAGAACGATGCGCCGCATGCGGCCGGACCCGATACCCCTGGGCACGCAGGCCCGCATACTTGATGCGGCGATCCGTGCGCCCAACGGCGGCAACACCCAGCGCTGGCATTTCCTCGCGGTCGACGATCCCGCGCTCAAGCGCTCGCTGGGTGAGTTGTACCGCCGCGGCCGCGAGAAAGAGCACGAAGAATTCAGGACAGGGACAATGGCCGCGCCCGCGCCCGGCCTGGATCCCACCGCGCACGCCGACACGCTGCGTCGCGTCATCCGCTCGGGCGACTACCTGGCCGATCATTTCGACGAGACACCGCTATTGCTCTTTGTTTTCGCGATCGACGACCACGGCGGTGCCAACATCTTTCCCGCCATCTGGAGCGCGCTGCTGGCCGCCCGCGCCGAAGGCGTCGGCGGTGCCATGACAACTTTGCTTCGCTATTTCCCAGATGCGGTGAATGAGCTCTTGGGGGTGCCGATCGAGCAGGGGTGGACGATGTCGGCCATGGTGGCGTTCGGGTATCCACTCGGCAGGTGGGACGTTGCCGCCAATCGCCGCCCGGTGCACGAAGTCTCATCTCGTAACCGTTGGGGCGCTTCTTTCGGCACCGACGTGCCGCGACCACTGTGGCCCGGTAGCGACGAACCAATCCTGGGCAATCGGTTGCGGCAGGTGAATCCCGACTCCCGGTGTTGAGAGCCAAGGATTCCATTCCACATCGATCAAATCGGGGAGATTGCGTGAGCACTTCAAACAAGGGCATTTTCGCTCGACGCCACGACGACGCGCGTGGACGCCCTGTGAACGGGCATCAGCGGCTGCTCGGCCAAACCGGGTTCCGGATGGTCCGGAAAGCCGACACTACAACGGATTTCAGCGTCGTCGAAGCCCGCGTCAGATGACTTCGACACCAATGCCGGCACCCGAGGTTGCCGCGCGCTACGACTTCGTGATCTGTGGGTCAGGGTCTTCTGGATCGGTCGTCGCCGGTCGGCTTTCGGAGAATCCGGACGTTACGGTGCTTTTGCTCGAGGCCGGTGAAACCGATGATGTTTCGGCAGTCCACGATCCCACGCAGTGGCCGCTGAACTTGGGTAGCGAGCGTGACTGGTGTTTCGTCTCGCAGCCGAGCGCCCATCTCAAGGGCAGATCGGTGCTGCTGTCGATGGGGAAGGTGCTCGGCGGGGGGTCGAGCATCAACGTGATGGTGTGGGCTCGGGGACATCGAAGCGACTGGGACTACTTCGCAACCCAGGCGGGTGACGAAGCCTGGGGCTATGAATCGGTGCTTGACATCTACCGTCGCATTGAGGATTGGCACGGGCCGGCAGTCTCCGCCCGCGGCACCGGGGGCCCCATGTCCGTGACGTCCCCGCCCGACCCCAATCCGATCGCTCCGGCCATCGTCGAGGCTGCTCGCTCGCTGGGGATCCCGAGCTATCCGAGCAACAACGGCGCCATGATGGACCGCGGCGGCGGCGCAGCGCTCTTGGACGTGACATTGCGAAACGGGCTGCGGCAGTCCGTGTATCGCTCCTACGTTCATCCGCACCTGCACCGCCCGAACATGACAGTCCTCACCGGTGCGACGGTGACTCGGTTGGTCGTCGGCCGAAACCGGGCTACGGCGGTCGAGTTCTCGCACAACGATCGGACGCACCAGGTCGTCGCGGCACACGAGGTAGTTGTCTCGCTTGGGGCCATCAACACGCCAAAAGTCCTCATGCACTCCGGTATCGGCGACGCTGACGAGCTGCGGCGCTTCGGAATTCCCGTCGTGGCGCATCTTCCGGGCGTCGGCAGAAACTATCAGAGCCATCCACGGATCGACTGCGTGTGGGAATTCCGCGAGCCACTCGAGCCACGGAACAACGCCGGGGGCGCCGGGGTGTTCTGGAAGAGCGACCAGAACCTGGAGGCACCCGACCTGCAGATCTGCTTCGGCGAAGTTCCGTTGTCCAGCAGCGCGAACGCTGCCGCTTATGGCCTGCCCGAGCACGGGTGGACGGCGTGCGCCGGGGTGCTGCGCCCGAAAAGCTCTGGCCGAGTCCGGATTACCGGAGCAAGGCCATGCGACCCGGTGTCGGTCGAAGACAACATGCTGGCACACCACGACGACCTCGCGGCCGCCATCGCCTGCGTGGATCTCGCCCGTGAGATCGGCAACTCGACAGTACTTCGGCGTTTCAACAAGCGCGAGGTCATGCCGGGCGATCTCACACGTGCCGAGCTCGAACAGTTCATCCGCTATGGGGCCGAATGCTATTTCCACCAAAGCTGCACGGCGAAGATGGGACGCGACAGCATGTCTGTGGTCGACTCGAACCTCAAAGTTCATGGCATAGAAGGGCTTCGGATTGCAGACGCCTCAATCATGCCTCGGATCACCACCGGCAACACCATGGCGCCCTGTGTCGTCATCGGTGAGCGCGCCAGCGACATCCTCAAAACGGCGCACGGACTCTGACGCCGGCGCTTGGGCATCTGTTTGTCACCCTGAACCTGGACGATCTGTCGGCAAGACCCGGTCAAGTTGACTGCGCGAGCTGATATCGAGCTTGGTGAACACCTTGCGAAGGTGGTACTGGACGGTTCTGGGGCTGATGAACAACCGGGCGCCGATCTCCGGATTCGACAAGCCGTCCCGAGCCAGCCGCGCGACCTGAGTTTCCTGCGCCGTCAGCTTTTCACCGTCGACACCGGCAGTGCGCTTTCGTGCGGTCTCACCGGTGGCCTGCAGCTCACGTCGGGCCCGTTCAGCGAATGCCTCCATCCCCATCGCGTCGAGCATTTCGTGCGCGATACGCAGCTGCGTCCGCGCCTCCGTGCGCCGGCGCCCCCGCCGCAGCCATTCACCGTAGAGCAGATGCGTGCGGGCGAGCTCGGCACGGACACGACTGTGCCCGTAGTGTGCGATCGACTCTCGGTACAGCAGCTCGGCGGCCTCACCGTCGGCCAGCAGCGCACGGCAGCGCGTCTCCACACCGAGCGCCCATCCGGTGCGGGAAGCGCTGGTCATCTCGGTGATCCACTCCATCGCTTGGGTTGCCTCTTCGCGCATTCCGCTTCGCACGGCGGCCTCGACAAACTCTGCCGCGGCCCAGTTGGCCACCCCCGGGTAACGAAGGCTGGGATACTCCTGTTGCTCGAGCCCGCGGCGGGCGGCCGCCAGTGCTTCCGCGTAGTTGCCGAGGCCGTTATGAAGCAGGGCTTTCGTCCACTCGGCCACGGCGATCGAGATGCCTTCTCCCCGTTGAGGGGCTTCTGCAACGGTCCGCGAGATGAGCGCCTCCGCGTCTGCTTGATGGCCGCGGATCGAGGCCAGGGTCATGGCGGCGTACGGCGCGAGGTTGCTTCCCGTGGCCTCTGTCACCGTGTGCTGCTCTTCGACCAGCACGCTCACAGCCGTCAGATCGCCAACGAACGTCAGCAACATCGCCCGTGTGCTCAGGGCGAGCGGAAGCGCGTTCATCGCGCCCGTCTTACGTGCCAACGTGAGGTAACGTTGCGAGAGCCTGTCCCAGTGTGCGTCATCCCAAAGGTGCAGTGCCGCTTGGCTAGTCAGCCACATCCAGCGAAGCTCGTCATCAACCGACATACCGGTTCCCGTGGCGTCCAGCGCCGCACGCAGGTATGGCACCGCGGCCGAATACCCCTCGATGAAATTCGCCGCCAGCCCGTTAAGCACGAGATCGGGAGCGCGTGGCAGCTCCGCCGATCGGGGGGCCGCGGTCGCAGCCCTTGCTACCTCGAGTACGTGACCCCCCGGACTGGCGAGACGGCCTGCGAACTCAGCGGCGGAAATCGCGTCGAGGTACGTCTCCCGGGCCAGTCTGGCGTCAATCGGCTCGAGGCGCCGCGCCGCCCGAAGCAGCAGGAGCGGAGCATCGCCGCCCCGGTTCGTGGCGTATGCCAACTGGGCACGAATGAGGTCCGCCCGAGCATGCTGCAGTTCGCTGAGCGGTCCGCGCTCGGCCATGGCAAGCAGATCCAGCGTCGAGTCGAACGCGCCGGCGTCGGCTTTCGATGCCGCGGCAACCAGAGCGCGCTCGACGCGAAGGGCCGGATCGAGGGTCAACATCGTCGCCCGCTCGTGAAAGGCGGCCGCGGCCGCCATGCCGCCACGGGCCCGCGCCCGCCCTGCCGAACGCTCCAACTCGGCGGCGACGTCCTCGTCCGGACCTGGCGCAGCATGTGCGCGATGCCATGCGCGCCGGTCAGGATCGGAGTCCGGGTCGGTCACCTCGGCCAGCGCGGCGTGTACCTGCTGTCTGATGTGCAACGGGGCCGCCCGGTAGGCGGCTGAGCGTGCCAGCGGATGGCGGAAACGCACCCGCGCACCGAATTCCGCCAAGCCCGCCTCGATCGCCGGGGTGGCGGCCTGCGCACGGATCTCCAAACGTGCGGCGGCGCGCCACAGCAGCCCCGGGTCGCCGAGCGGCTCCGCCGCCGCCAACACCAACAATCGACGGCTCTGATCGGGCAAGGCCTCCACCCCGCGGCGGAAACTTTGCTCCATCGCCGCTGACAGCCGCGGCGCCCCTGGTAACCCGAACCCGCCGGCCAGTTCTCGCCCCGCGAGACTACGGGGCAATTCGAGCAGCGCCAGTGGATTGCCGCGAGTCTCGGCGATGATCTGGTCGCGCACCCGCGCATCCAGCGGCGTGGCCAAAACCGTCTCCAATAAAGCTCGCGCGTCCGTTTCCGTGAGCCCGTTGACCTCCAGCGTCGGGAGCTTTTTCAGCTCGGGGTTCACAACCCGCGTCGTGAGGACCAAACCCACAGATTCAGCGGCCAACCGCCGGGCGACAAATACGAGCGTCTGCGACGAGGCCTGGTCGAGCCACTGCAGATCGTCGACCAAACAAACGAGCGGCTCGACCTCAGCCATGCTGGAGAACATGTTCAACACCGCCAACCCGACGAGAAGGCGGTCCGGTGCGGGACCTATCGTTTGACCCAATGCCGTGCTCAAAGCGTCGCGTTGCGGCACCGGCAGATAGTCGAGACGATCGAGCATCGCCGCGCACAACTGGTGCACCGCGGCGTAGGCCAGCTCCATCTCCGACTCGACCCCGCTGGCACGGATGACGCGACAGCCGGCGGCCCGTTCACCGACGTAGTCCAGCAAGGCCGTCTTGCCGACACCCGGCTCTCCATGAAGTACCAGAACACGACTCTCACCGGCGCGTACGCGGGTGAGAAGCTGTTCCAGCGCAACACATTCCGCGTGCCGGCCTATCAGGCCACCACCATTCCGTGGCGGCGACACCGGGTCCACGGTGTCGAGAATAGTCGCGTGGTCAGCCACCCGCTGGCCAAAGGATGCTGTTCGGGCGCCAGGCGTCGTTCACGATGATGTCACGCGCTGACAAGAGCTTGAGCCCCCAGGTTCCGCGCCCGGTGAATTTCTTTGTCGCAGTGTGAGTCCAGCGTCGCGCACGCCGCCACTTATCCGGCAGCGTTTCTCAGGTGATCGCCGTTCGTGTCGCCGATCCACACGTTGTGACATCCTCCGGCTTGTACTCGTCGTCGCCGGCGCGACACGATGGGCGTATGGCGGAGGCCAACGCAACAACTCGTGTGGTGGTGATCGTCGTCTTCGACGGCGTGAAACTGTTGGACGTTGCGGGTCCCGCCGAGGTGTTCGCCGAAGCCAATCGGTTCGGCGCACGCTATTCGCTCGAAATCGCATCGGTAGACGGACGCGATGTGACCACGTCGATCGGCACCCGATTCGCTGTGACGTGTCCCCTCTCGGCCCTCGAATCCGTCGACACCGTCATGGTCGCGGGCGGTGACACGCTGATCGGGCGGCCGATCGATCCCGCTCTCATCGAAGCACTCAAGACCGTCCCGGGCCGGACCCGGCGCTTGGCATCCGTTTGCACGGGTTCGTTCATCCTGGCGCAGGCGGGCCTGCTCAACGGCAAGCGGGCGACCACGCACTGGCGGCATACCGGGCGGTTGGCCCGCATCTTCCCCGAGGTGAGCGTCGAACCGGATGCGATCTTTGTCCGCGACGGAGATGTATTCACCTCGGCGGGAGTGTCGTCGGGCATTGATCTCGCGTTGACGTTGGTGGAGGCGGATTATGGAGCCGAGTTGGTCCGTAAGGTCGCCCGGTCGTTGGTGGTATATCTCAAACGCGCTGGCGGACAATCGCAATTCTCCGTCATGGTGGAGGCCGACCCTCCGCCGGATTCTCCACTCAGGGCGGTTACCGATGCCGTCAACGCGGATCCAGGTGCCGACCACAGCGTGAAAAAGCTTGCGGCTCAGGCATCTTTGAGTACGCGCCAATTGTCCAGACTGTTTCAGTCCGAGTTGGGTTTGACGCCGGCACGTTATGTCGAGTTGGTTCGCGTCGATTTCGCTCGTGCCGCACTCGAAGCCGGCCGGACCGTTGCCGAGACCGCACGGGTAGCGGGCTTTGGGAGCACAGAAACACTCAGGCGGGTTTTTCTCAGCCGCCTGGGCATCACCCCCAGCGCCTATCGGGATCGTTTCCGCACCTCCTACGACTGAAACAACCGGGCCGGCTGCAACAGGTCGTGCATCCCGATGCGGTGGAGCATCTCGGCCCTGAGCCTGTCGAGCACGGCGAAGCCGACCTCCGCGCCATCATCGGCAGGGTCGATATGGACCCGAAAAGGACGCTGCCCAAAGGGTTCTTGCACCACGTTGACGACGGCTTCGGCCACTGTGGATGCATCGGCATCCGGAGGCACGATCGCTGCAACGGCCTCACGAATGCGGGCGGCGAACCCCGCGTACGGTCCGCCCTCATACTCGTCGACCACCGCCTCATCAGCGGGTGAGCCGGCACGTGCGAAGTGGTTGGTGCCGCTGGTGAACGCGCCGGGAACGATGATGGTCGTCTCGATGCCCCACCGCGCGAGCTCCCGGGCGTAAGCCACGGCCAACGCATCCATCGCGGCCTTCGCCGCAAAGTAGGGGGCGAGATAGGGTGGCGTGCCGCCGGCCGCACTGCTGCTCGATACCCACACCAGGAGGCCTTGCCGTTGCCGTCGCATGTGCGGCAGGATCACGCGGTTGACGCGCTGCGTGCTCAGCACGTTCACGTCATAGAGCTCTGCCAACTGTTGCGGTTGAAACGCCTCGGCCGGGCCGAACACCATCTGTCCCGCGTTGTGAACCACCACGTCGATCCGCCCGTTGGCCTCGAAGATCCTTTCAATCGCGGCATCCACCGAAGTCTGCGACTGCACGTCCATTTCCACAGCCCGCAGCTCGACGCCATTGTCCTTCGCGAAGTAGCCGATCGCCTCAACCTGAGACGCGTTGCGGCCGTCCGTGTCCCGCATCGACGCATAAACCCTGTGGCCGGCTAACGCCAGCGCTTCCGCGCTGAGGCGGCCGAACCCGCTTGATGCACCGGTGACCACGATGACGTCGCGACCCATATGGAAAGCTTGACTAGCCTATCGGGTGATCGCATCCGCCGATGGCTAGTTCTCGTCCCTCTGGACTTCCCGGACGCCGCGTTGGCCCGCACGGCCGATTCATCCTGCCGCGGGCAGGCTCGCCGTGTCCTGCGGCGGCCAAAGCGGTTGCGGCACTTCGACACCGAACGGCGTGTTCCAGCCGTTTCGGGATGAAACCTCGTGCACGGGATGCCGATTGGCCGCGACACCCCATTTGCCCCGCGGGTAGCCGAGGGCCAGCATGGCCGACATCGTCCAGCCCTCCTCGACGGGGACGCCCAGTAACTCGTTGACCCTGTCCTCGAAGTTGCGGAGCACCATGGTCATGACGCCGCCGACGCCCTCGGCGCGGGCGGCCAGCAGCACGCTCCAGATCGCCGGGAAGATGTTGGCTCCACCGAGGTCGTCGATCGCGAAGACGAAGAGCAGCAAGGGAATCTCTTCGAAATGGTCGGCCAGGTAGTCCCCCGACCCCTTGATTCGGCGCATCGTCTCGGCGTGGGCGGCCGCGTCGGCACCGGGCGCGGGCGCCACCATCGGTCCCGTCCCCGCCCCGAACTTCTCGTATTCGAGGGCGCGGGCCCGCCGGAACAGTTGGGCGAACTCACCGATGAGCGCCGGATCGTCGACGGCGACAAAGTGCCAGCGTTGGGTGTTGGCCCCGTTGGGGGCGCGAATGGCCGCGTCGAGGATGCGGGCCTGCGTGTCCAGCGGAACCGGATCCGGCCGCAGCCGCCGCATCATCCTGGTGGTGTACAGCGCCTCGTGGATGTCCATCTGTCTACTCCCTTCCGGGCTATTCTGGCCAGCTGTTGTGCAGGATCTTGTCGACGAAGTCGACGCGCTCGAACTTGGGATCGAAGTGCGCCAGGACGTCGGCGTTCATGGTGCCGGCCGTGGTGTGCGGGCGGTGCTTCATGCCGTCGTTGAACGCCGCCAGGATGCGGTTCTTGAAATCGGGGCGCGGGTGGGCGGCGGTCACCGCGGCGAGCGCCTCGGGAGCCAGCTGCTCGCGCCCGACGCCGACCACGTCGACCTCCACACCGGCCTGCAGCAGCGCGACTTCGGGCGCCAGGAACTCGGGCACGCCGGGCGTCGTGTGCAGGGCGATGCCGAGCCACACGGTGTCGGCGTCGGCCTTGTCGGCGCCGGCGTCCATCAGGAAGTCCCGCGCCGCGTTGGCGCCGTCGACCTCGAAGCGGACGGTTGAGTTGCGGTAGTGGTCGGTCAGGCCGACGTCGTGAAACATCGCGGCGGCGTAGAGCAGTTCCAGGTTGGGGTGGATCCCGCGGCGCAGGCCCTGCAGGGCGCCGAAGAAGAACACCCGCCGGGAATGGTTGAACAGCAACTCGTCTTCGGTGTCGCGAATGAATTCGGTGACCTCGCGCGCCAGCGCGGTGTCGGGCACGTGGATGCCGGCGATGGCGTCGATCGAGCTGGTGGTCATGGTCGTGTCTCCTTCTGCGGCGACGGTTGTGCCCAGTGTGCGACGGTCCGGTCGATCCGACGCCGCTCGTTTGAGCCGTCAACTCCTCAAAAAGCGACACAATGGCTGACGTGGCGCACGAGGGAAAGCATTCGCGGGTGGTGGTCATCGTCGTCTTCGACGGGGTGACGCTGCTCGACGTCGCGGGGGCGGGTGAGGTCTTCGTCGAGGCCAACCGCTTCGGCGCCGACTACCGGCTCAAGATCGCGTCGGTGGACGGCCGCGACGTGACGAGCTCGATCGGGACCCGGTTGGGGGTCACCGATTGCCTGTCGGCCATCGACTCCGCCGATATCGTCCTGGTGGCCGGCAGCGACCACCTGCCCGGGCGACCGATCGATCCGGCGCTGGTCGAGGCCGTCAGGTCGGTCGCCGCGCGGACCGGGCGGATGGCGTCCATCTGCACGGGGTCGTTCATCCTCGCGCAGGCCGGCCTGCTCGACGGCCGGCGCGCCACCACGCACTGGCACGACGCCCGGTTGTTGGCCCGCGCCTTCCGGGACGTCACCGTCGAGCCCGACGCGATCTTCGTGCGCGACGGCGACGTGTTCACCTCGGCGGGGATTTCCTCGGGTATCGACCTGGCGCTGGCACTGGTCGAAATGGATCACGGGACCGAACTGGTGCGCGACGTCGCCCGGTGGCTGGTCGTCTATCTGAAACGGGCCGGCGGCCAATCACAGTTCTCGGTGCTGGTCGAGGCCGATCCCCCGCCGCAGTCGCCGCTGCGCGCGGTCACCGAGGCGGTCGCGGCGGACCCCGGCGCCGACTACAGCGTGAAAAAGCTTGCGGCCCTGGCATCGTTGAGCACCCGCCAGCTGACCCGGCTCTTTCAATCCGAGCTGGGGATGACACCGGCGCGCTACGTCGAACTGGTTCGCGTCGACTTCGCCCGTAACGCGCTCGAGGCCGGCCGATCGGTCACCGAGACCGCGGGCATGGCCGGCTTCGGCAGCATCGAGACGCTGCGACGCGCGTTCGTCAATCACCTGGGCATCAGCCCGAAGGCCTATCGGGACAGGTTCCGAACCGCCTACGCCTGAACGCTATTTGGTGTTGTTGTACTTGGTGATCGCGTCGTCCAATCGCTGCAGCGCCGCGCCGTAACCGGCGAAATCGCCCTTCTTCTGCGCGTCCTTGGCCGCGCCGATCGCAGCCTGGATCTCTTGCAGCACAGCCGCTTTGGCCGGTGACAGCGCCACCGACCCGTCCGGCGCCGGCGGGACGGCCGCGGGCGGCGGCGATCCCGGCGTCGCGGCGGGCGCCGGCGCGCTGGGCGGCGGATTCGCCGGGGTCCCCGCCTCGGTGGGCTGAATGCCCGTCGCCGCCGCCCCCGCGCCGGGGCCGAACAGCCCGGTGAGCGCGTCGCGCACGGTCGGGCCGTACCCGATCTTGTCGTTGTACATCATCGCCACCCGGATCAGCCGCGGGTAGGACGACGCGGCGTCGCTGGCCCCCGGGGAGGCGTACACGGGTTCGACGTAGAGCAGCCCGCCCTGCCCCACGGGCAACGTGAGCAGGTTGCCCCACCGGATCCGGTTCTGGTTGTCGCGCCCGATCACCCCAAGGTCCTGGGACACCGCCGGGTCGGTGGTGATCGCGTTGTTGGCCAGCTTGGGCCCGTTGACCTGGCCCGGGATGGTCAGCACGGTGATCCGCCCGTACGTCGCCGGGTCGGAGCTGGCGCTGATGTAGGCGGCGAGATAGTCGCGCTTGAACCTGTTCATCGCGCTGGTCAACTGATACGACGACGAATTGTCGTTCTTCGCAATGTTTTTCGCGACGATGTAATACGGCGGCTGATAGCTGCTGGCGGTCGGGTTCGGGTCCAGCGGCACGTCCCAGAAGTCCGACGTGGAGAAGAACGTCACCGGGTCGTTGACGTGATACTTCGCCAGCAGCATCCGCTGCACCTTGAACAGGTCCTCGGGATAGCGCAGGTGCTCGGCCAGCTCGGGGGTGATGTCGCTCTTGGGCTTGACGGTTCCGGGGAACACCCGCATCCACGCCTTGAGCACCGGATCCTGCTCGTCTTGCTGATACAGGCTGACGGTGCCGTCGTAGGCGTCGACGGTCGCCTTCACCGAGTTGCGGATGTAGGAGACCCGCTTGTCGGGTGCGAGCCTGTTGAACGCCACCTCGTTGGAGTCCGCGGTCGCCGACTCCAGCGACGTGAGTTCGGAATACGGGTAGTTGTCCAGTGTGGTGTAGCCGTCGATGATCCACACCAGTCGCTTGTTGACGATCGCCGGGTAGACGGCGCTGTCGGTGGTCAGCCACGGCGCCACCGCCTCCACCCGACGCGCCGGGTCACGGTTGAACAGGATCTTGCTGTTCGAGCCGATCACGTTGGAGAACAAGAAGTTCCGCTCGGCGAACTTGGCGGCGAACACGCTGCGCGACAGCCAGTCGCCGAGGGGTACGCCGCCGAGTCCGGTGTAGGTGTAGTTCTTGGTTTCGTTGCTGGTCTCGTAGTCGTATTCGCGGTCGGCGCCGTTGCGCCCGACGATCGCGTAGTCCGCGGCCGTGTTGGAGATGACCGGCCCGTAGTAGACGCGCGGCTGGTCGAGCGGCGCGGGACCGTCGGACACCACGTTGCCGTTGGCGCCGACGACGTTGACCAGGAATTCGGGGTAGCCGCCGTTTTGGTTGGGGTCGTTGGCGATTCCGCGCACCGTGTTGGCCGGTGACGCGATGAACCCGTTGCCGTGGGTGTAGACCGAGTGCCGGTTGATCCAGTCGCGCTGGTTGTCGATGAGGCGGTCGGGGTTGAGTTCGCGGGCCGCCACGACGTAGTCCCGCAGCGACCCGTTGCGGTCCAGGTAGCGGTCGATGGAGAGCTGGTCGGGGAAGTAGTAGAAGTTCTTGCCCTGCTGGAACTGGGTGAACGCCGGGCTGACGATCGTCGGGTCGAGCAGCCGGATGTTGGAGGTGGTGGCGCGGTCGTCGGCGACCTGCTGGGCGGTGGCCTGCGCGTCGCCGGTGTAGTTGCGGTAGGTGACCACGTCGGCGGTCAGGCCGTAGGCTTGCCGTGTCGCGGCGATGCTGCGGCTGATGTATTCGCTTTCCTTTTGCGCGGCATTGGGTTTGACGCTGATCTGCTCGACGATCAAGGGCCAGCCAGCACCCACGATCAACGACGACAGCAGCAACAGGACCAGGCCGATCGCGGGAATCCTCAAGTCCCGCAGGACGACCGCGGAGAACACCGCGCCCGCGCAGATGAGCGCGATCGCCATGAGGATCAGCTTCGCCGGCAGCACGGCGTTGATGTCGGTGTAGCCGGCGCCGGTGAAGGGCTTGCCGCCGCGGGTGTGCGACAGCAGCTCGTAGCGGTCCAGCCAGTAGGCGACCGCCTTGAGCAACACCAACAGACCGACCAGGGTGACCAGCTGGATCCGCGCCGACCGGCTCAGCGCGCCGGTGCGTCCGGAAAGCCGAATGCCGCCAAAGATGTAGTGGGCCAACAGGTTGGCCACGAACGCCAGGAACACCGCCACGAACAGGTAGCTGAGCAGCAGCCGGTAGAACGGCAACTCGAACGCGTAGAAGCCGAGGTCCTTGCCGAACTGCGGGTCTTTGATGCCGAAGTCGCCGCCGTGCAGGAACAACTGGATCCGCACCCAATAGCTTTGGGCGATGATGCCGGCCAGCAGGCCGATCGCCACCGGGACGCCGGCGCTTACCAGCCGCAGCCGGGAAAGGACCAGGGCGCGGTAGCGCGCCACGGGATCGTTGTCGTTGCTCGGTACGAACACCGGCCGGGTGCGGTAGGCCACCGCGAGCCCGGCGAACACGATGCCGCCCACCAGCAGGCCCGCGATCAGAAAGACCACGAATCGGGTGACGAGCACGGTGGAAAACACCGAGCGGTAGCCGAGCTCGCCGAACCACAGCCAGTCGACGTAGGCGTCGATCAGCCGCGGGCCCGCGAGCAGCAGAGCGATCACACCCAGTGCGATCAGGATCAGAATCCGGCTACGCCGAGTCAGCTTCGGCATTCTTGCGGTGGGCCGCATCCCCACTGGCTACGCTCCCTGATCGATTGCTAGACGGTGACAACTCTACGCACTGCACAACCGGCGATCCCGCGCTTGCCTAGCAACTCGGCGGCTGCCCACCGGACGTGATCGCGTGCAGCGCATCTACCGCCTGGCTGAGCGTCTCGACCTTGACCAGCCGCAGGCCGGACGGATTGTCCGAACTGGCCTCGTAGCAGTTCTTCGCCGGCACCAGGAACACCGTCGCCCCGGCCGCGTGCGCGGCGACCATCTTGTGGGTGATGCCGCCGATCTGGCCGACCTTGCCGTCGGCGGTGATGGTCCCGGTTCCCGCGATGAAATTCGACCCCGCCAGGCCACCGGTGGTCAGCTTGTCGACCACGGCCAGGCTGAACATCAGTCCGGCGGACGGGCCGCCGATGTTGGCGAGATTGAAGTCCACGACGAACGGCGCCCACGGCGCGTCGAGCACCGCGACGCCCAGGTAGCCGTAGTCGCGGTCCTTGTTGGAGCCCAGCGTGATCTGCGCCACACCGGCGGGTTCGTTCTTGCGGCGGTAGTCGATCGTCACGGTCTGACCGGGTTTGGTGTTCTTCAGCAGCCCGGTGAAGGCGTCGACGGTCGCGACCGGGGTGCCGTTGACCGCGTCGATGGCGTCGCCGGCCTTCAGCTTGCCCGCCGAGGGACCGGGTTCGGGGACCTTCGCCACCGTGACCGCCGACGGGTACTTCAGATAGCCCAATGCCGCGTATTCGGCGCTGTCCTCGGATTGCTTGAAGTCGGCGCTGTTGGCCTTGTCCACTTCCTCCCGCGACTTGCCGGGCGGATAGATGATGTCGCGCGGCACCAGCTGTTCGGTGTCCGAAAGCCAGAGCGTCAGCGCCTCGCCCAGCGTCAGATCGTCGCGCTGCGAGACGGTCGTCATGTTCAGGTGACCGGTGGTCGGATGCGTCAGGGTGCCCTGGATCGCCACCACCTGCTTGCCGTCGACCTCGCCGAGCGTGTCGAAGGTGGGGCCGGGACCCAGCGACACGAACGGCACCGTCACCACCGCCAGCAACACACCGAACACCACGATCGGCACCAGCGCGACCATCAGGGTCAGGATGCGCCTGTTCACGCCGAATACACTAGACGGAGCGCGTCGCCGGTCATTCGGCTGCAAGGCCCCCCGTACGAGGTTCAGCTACAAGCTGACCCGCCGTCGCGCGCCTTCCGATCCCACGGTGAGTACCGTTGGGGTCATGGCTGACCTGCCGTTCGGCTTCTCCCCCGGGGAGGACCCCGACAAACACGGGAAGAAAGATCCCGATTCGGGGTCGAACCCCTCCGACCCGTTCGCCGCGTTCGGAATGAGCGGTGATTTCGGCATGGGTGACCTGGGCCAGATCTTCACCCAGCTGGGTCAGATGTTCAGCAGCGCCGGCACCGTCGGACCCGGCGGAACGGCTTCGGGGCCGGTCAATTACGAATTGGCGCGGCGCGTCGCCTCGAACTCGATCGGCTTCGTGGCGCCGGTGCCGGATACGACGAATTCGGCGATCGCCGACGCGGTGCACCTCGCCGAAACCTGGCTGGACGGGGCGACGGCGCTGCCCGCGGGCACCGCCAAGGCGGTGGGTTGGACTCCCGCCGACTGGGTCGACAACACGTTGGCGACGTGGAAGCGGCTGTGTGACCCGATGGCCCAACAGATCTCGACGGTGTGGGCGGCGTCGCTCCCCGAGGAAGCCAAGAGCATGGCCGGCCCGCTACTGCAGATGATGTCGCAGATGGGCGGCATGGCGTTCGGCTCGCAGCTCGGGCAGGCGCTGGGCCGGTTGTCCCGGGAGGTGCTGACGTCGACCGATATCGGTTTACCGTTGGGGCCCAAGGGAATTGCGGCGATCATGCCCGACGCCGTCGAGTCGTTCACCACCGGGCTCGAGCGTCCGCGCAGCGAGATCCTGACCTTTTTGGCCGCGCGCGAGGCCGCCCACCACCGGCTGTTCAGCCACGTCCCGTGGCTGTCGAGCCAATTGCTGGGAGCGGTCGAGGCCTACGCGATGGGCATGCAGATCGACATGTCGGGAATCGAGGAGCTGGCCCGCGACTTCAATCCGGCGTCGCTGTCGGATCCGGCGGCGATCGAAAACCTGTTGGGGCAAGGCGTATTCGAGCCCAAGGCCACGCCCGCGCAGACGCAGGCGCTCGAGCGCCTCGAGACGTTGCTCGCCCTGATCGAAGGGTGGGTGCAGGTGGTGGTGGCCGCCGCGCTGGGCGACCGGATTCCCGGCGCGGGCGCGCTCGGCGAGACGCTGCGCCGGCGCCGGGCCAGCGGCGGCCCGGCCGAGCAGACCTTCGCGACGCTGGTCGGGCTGGAGCTGCGGCCGCGGAAGATGCGTGAAGCGGCCGCGTTCTGGGAGCGCCTGACGCAGGCCGCCGGGGTCGACACGCGCGACGGCATCTGGCAGCACCCCGACCTACTGCCCAACGCCGAGGACCTCGATGAGCCCGCCGGTTTCATCGACCGTGTCATCGGTGGTGACACCAGCGGCATCGACGAGGCGATCGCCAAACTCGAACGCGAGGACCCCGACTCCGACGGCCCTGTGGACAACTGAACGGGCCGTCGCCCCCGCCGTGACACAGTGGCGCGGTGACTCAGCAGTGCCAGGCCGCGCTGTCCACCTACGCGCTGGACCCGGCGATGCCGGTGCTGCTGCGCCCCGACGGCGCGGTGCAGGTCGGCTGGGATCCCCGTCGCGCGGTGCTGGTACGTCCTCCGGGCGGTTTGGCCGCCGCCGAGCTGGCCACGCTGTTGCGGACCATGTCGTCGCCGACCCCGCTGCCGGAGTTGCAGCGACGGGCGCTTGACCGTGGCCTGACCGACACCGAGGGCCTGAGAAGCCTGGTGGCGCAACTGGTTCGGGCCGGGGTGGCGACCGAATGCGGGCGACCGCGCGGCCGGGCGCCGTCGGTGCGGGTGCACGGCCGCGGGCCGCTCTCGGAGTTGCTCGTGGAATCGTTGCGCTGCTCGGGCGCCCGGATCGCGCACAGCAGCCAACCGCACGCGGCGGTGTCGGCCGGCGACGTCGACCTGGTGGTGTTGTCGGACTACCTCGTCGCCGACCCGCGCATGGTGCGCGATCTGCACGACCAGGGCGTCGCGCATCTGTTGGTGCGGGTGCGCGACGGCATCGGGCTGGTGGGTCCGCTGGTGATCCCCGGGGTGACGAGCTGCCTGGGCTGCGCGGACCTGCACCGCAGCGACCGCGACGCGGCGTGGCCGGCGATCTGTGCGCAGCTGCGGGAAACCGTCGGCGTCGCCGACCGGGCCACCGTGCTGGCGACCGCGGCGCTGGCGCTGTCTCAGGTGAACCGGGTGATCGCGGCCGTGCGCGGCCAGGGCGCGGCGTCCGAGCCCGAACCGCCCCAGACGCTGAACGCGACGCTGGAATTCGATCTGCACGCCGGCGCGATCGTCGCGCGGCAGTGGGTCAAGCACCCGTTGTGCGCCTGCTGAGGGCGGTCCCGTGCGCTGACCTGCGGCGACGCGAGTTGACAACAAGCGTTGTCGGCTTCTCTCCACATCGCGTGGGCCATCATGGATGATGGTTACGTGGCAGACATCAAACGGGGCCGGGCTGCGCGTAACGCCAAGCTGGCCAGCATTCCGGTCGGATTCGCCGGTCGGGCAGCGCTCGGATTCGGTAAGCGGCTGACCGGCAAGTCCAGGGACGAGGTCCAGGCCGAGCTTCTGGAAAAGGCCGCCCACCAGTTGTTCACCGTCCTGGGTGAGCTCAAGGGCGGCGCGATGAAGGTGGGCCAGGCCCTGTCGGTGCTCGAGGCCGCGATTCCCGAGGAGTTCGGCGAGCCCTACCGCGAAGCGTTGACCAAGCTGCAAAAGGACGCCCCGCCGCTGCCGGCGGCCAAGGTGCACCGGGTGCTCGACGCCCAACTGGGCACCAAGTGGCGCGAGCGGTTCAGTTCGTTCGACGACACCCCGGTGGCCTCGGCGAGTATCGGCCAGGTGCACAAGGGCGTGTGGTCCGACGGCCGCGAGGTGGCGGTCAAGATCCAGTACCCCGGGGCCGACGAGGCGCTGCGGGCCGACCTCAAGACCATGCAGCGGCTGGTCGGGGTGTTCAAGCAGCTCGCGCCGGGCGCCGACATCCAGGGCGTGGTCGACGAGTTGATCGAGCGCACCGAGATGGAACTGGACTACCGGCTCGAGGCCGAGAACCAGCGCGCGTTCGCCAAGGCGTATCACGACCACCCGCACTTCGCGGTGCCGCGCATCGTGGCCAGCGCACCGAAAGTGGTGATCCAGGAGTGGATGCAGGGCATCCCGATGGCCGAGATCATCCGCCACGGCACCACCGAGCAGCGCGATCTGGTCGGCACCCGCCTGCTCGAGCTCACGTTCGACGCGCCGCGCCGGCTGGAGATGCTGCACGGCGACGCCCACCCGGGCAATTTCATGCTGCTCGACGACGGCCGCATGGGCGTCATCGACTTCGGCGCCGTCGCGCCGCTGCCCGGCGGCCTGCCGATCGAGCTCGGGATGAGCATCCGGCTGGCCCGCGACAAGAACTACGACCTGCTGTTGCCGACGATGGAGAAGGCCGGGTTCATCCAGAAGGGCCAGCAGGTGTCGGTGCGCGACATCGACGACATGCTGCGCCAGTACGTCGAACCGGTCGAGGTCGAGGTCTTCCACTACACCCGCAAGTGGCTGCAGAAGATGTCGGCCATCGAGATCGACCGGTCCGTGTCGCAGATCCGCACGGCCCGGCAGATGGACCTGCCGCCCAAGCTGGTGATCCCGATGCGGGTGATCATGTCGGTGGCCGCGATCCTGTGTCAGCTGGACGCCCACGTGCCGATCAAGGCGCTGTCCGAAGAGCTGGTGCCCGGGTTCGCCGAACCCGACAACGCGGTCGTCTAGTCTCGCGCGCTAGGCCGCCTTGCGGGGGCGGCCGCGGGGTCGTTTGAAGCTCAACACCGAACCGCGGTCGAAGATCTCGCCGCCCCACACGCCCCAGGGCTCGGCCCGTTCCAGCGCGGCCGCCAGGCACTGGCGGCGCACCGGGCAGTCGACGCACAGCGACTTGGCGCGTTCGAGATCGGCCGGCGCTTCGGCGAACCAGAGATCGGGATCGCCGGCGTGACACGGCAGGTCCGGCCTGGGGGCTATCCGTGCCGACATGTCCTACCACCTACTTCCTGGTCTGGGTTGCTGTCCTTGAGCGGTGATCCGGACCAGGTCGCTTCGTTGCCGACCGATAACTATGGCCACGGATCCTTGACTTCGGGTCCGTGGCCATCTGGGTGAAAACCGGGGCTGCTGCTTACGTTGCCTTCGGTGGGCCCCCGACTCCTACGGACGCGTCGGTCGCGGCGGCGGCGCGATGCTTACGCGCGGCCGCCGACACGGCGGCGGGTGCGGCATGGGAGGTACCCGCGGACAGCTCCGCGCGGGCCACGCCTACACCGAACGCGTCGCTGAGCATCGCGGCCACCCTCCTTCGTCCGTAGTGCCGAGTCGCGGTATCGAGGGTAAACGGTCACCGTCGTCGTCACAACCGATTTTCTGACCTGCGCGTTTGCCGGTCAGCGACCGCGAACCAGCTCCAGCACGTCGGGGCCGTACTGTTCCAGCTTGCGCGCGCCGATGCCGGGAATCGCGATCAGCGCCTCGTCGTCGTCGGGCCGCAGCTCGGCGATGGCGATCAGCGTGTTGTCGGTGAAGACGACGTAGGCGGGCACCTTCTGTTCCTTGGCGACGTCCAGCCGCCACGCCTTGAGCCGGAGCAGCAGGTCCTCGTCGATGTCGGCCGCGCAGGTCTCGCAGCGGCGCAGCATGACGGCCGCCGGGGTCGTGAGGTTGTTATTGCAGATCCGGCAGCGGGTCGCGGTGGCCCGGTTGCGCCGAGACTTGTTCGGCCCCGGCTCGGCCCGTGCCTGGGGTGCGATGCCGTTAAGGAACCGCGACGGCTTGCGGCCCTGGCGCCCGCCCGGGCTGCGGGCCAGCGCCCAGCTGAGCGCCAAATGCGTTCGGGCCCTGGTGATTCCGACGTAAAGCAGGCGGCGCTCCTCCTCGACCGCCTCGCTCTCGGCGCCGTGGGCCAGCGCGTGTGAGATGGGAAGCGTGCCGTCGGCCAACCCGACCAAGAACACCGCGTCCCACTCGAGCCCCTTGGCGGCGTGCAGCGATGCCAGCGCGACGCCCTGCACCACCGGTGGGTGCCGGGCGTCGGCGCGCATCCGAAGCTCGGCCAGCAGCCCCGGGAAGTCCAGCTGCGGGCGTTGGGCGACTTCGTCGTCCACCAGTTCGGCCAGCGCGCTCAGGGCCTCCCAGCGCTCGCGGGCGCGGGTACCGACCGGCTCCTGGGCCGTTAGGCCCAGCGGTTCCAGCACCGCGCGGACGACGTCGGGCAGGGGACCCTCCGCACCGCGCTCGGCGGCCCGATGCAGCGCCAGCAGGGCCTGTTTGATCTCCTGGCGATTGAAGAATCCCTCGCCGCCGCGGACCTGGTAGGCGATGCCCGCCTCGGTCAGCGCCTCCTCGTAGATCTCCGACTGCGCGTTGACCCGGTACAGCACGGCGATCTCGGACGGCGGGGTGCCGGATTCGATGAGCCGCGCGATCGACGCCGCGACCGCGGCGGCCTCGGCCGGCTCGTCGGGATGCTCGTGGAACGTCGGCGCGGGACCCGGCGGGCGCTGGCCCACCAGGTGCAGCTTGCTGCCGGCGACCCGCCCGCGGGCCGCGGCGATCACCTGGTTGGCCAGCGAGACCACCTGGGGGGTGGACCGGTAGTCGCGCTCGAGGCGCACGACGGTGGCGTCGGGGAAGCGGCGGGAGAAGTCGAGCAGGAACCGCGGCGAGGCCCCGGTGAACGAGTAGATGGTCTGGTTGGCGTCGCCCACCACCGTCAGGTCGTCGCGGTCGCCCAACCAGGCGGTCAGCACCCGCTGCTGCAACGGCGTGACGTCCTGGTATTCGTCGACCACGAAGCAGCGGTAGCGGTCGCGGAACTCCTCGGCCACCGCCGGGTCGTTTTCGATCGCGGCCGCGGTGTGCAGCAGCAGGTCGTCGAAATCGAGCAGGGTGACGTGTTCGCCGCGCGCTTTGAGGGCCTCGTAGGCGGCGTAGACGCCGGCGATCTGGGCGGCGTCCAGTGGGATGTCCCGCCCGGCGGCGGCCACCGCGGCGGGGTATTCCTCGGGGCCGATCAGCGACGCCTTGGCCCACTCGATCTCGCCGGCCAGGTCGCGCACGTCGTCGGTGCTGGCGTTGAGCCGGGTGCGGCTGGCCGCCCGGGCCACCACCGCGAACTTGCTGTCCAGCAGCTGCCACCCGGTGTCACCGACCACCCGCGGCCAGAAGTACCGCAGCTGCCGGTGGGCGGCGGCGTGAAAGGTCAGGGCCGAGACCGCGCCGACGGCCGGCCCCGTGCCCGCCGCGGCGTCGATCGCCCGCAACCGGGAGCGCATCTCCCCCGCCGCCCGCTGGGTGAACGTGACCGCCAGCACCTGGCCGGCGGCGACATGACCGCCGGCGACCAGCTGGGCGATCCGGTGAGTGATGGTGCGGGTCTTGCCCGTTCCGGCGCCGGCCAGCACGCAGACCGGGCCGCGCGGAGCCAGCACGGCCTCGCGCTGCTCGTCGTCCAGCCCGGCTGTCAGTGGATCGGCGACCGTCGGCATGGCGTCCATAGTGGCTTCCCATACTGACAAGTCGCCGTGCGAGCTGAGGCATCGCCACGCCCGAATCGGATGGCCTGGCGTGTCGCCACGGCGCGTCGCGTCCCACTCCTTCGCATACCGCTGCGCGGAATGCATCGTCGCCGGGCTACCCCCGAGCGCCCACTCCTCCGCATCCCGCTGCGCGGAATGCATCGTCGCCGGGCTACGTTATCGGGCTATGACCACTGCCCCGCTCACCGTCTACACGACCTCCTGGTGTGGCTACTGCCATCGGCTCATGACGGTGCTCAAGTCCAACGGAATACCGTATGAGGCGGTCGACATCGAGCACGACGCGGCGGCCGCTGACTTCGTCAGCTCGGTCAACGGCGGCAACAGGACGGTCCCGACGGTGAAGTTCGCCGACGGGTCGACGCTGACCAACCCGAGCGCGGCCCAGGTGAAGGCGAAGCTGGCCGAGACCGGTAGCTGAGCAGGCCCAGTCAGTCGATCGCGGCCCAGGATTCGATGATCACCCGCGCGATCGAAATCGACCCGGGCAGCAGGAGTTTCGACTCCGAGGAACTCGACCAGTCCCCGGCCGCCAGCGCCTCGCGCACCTCGTCGCGCGTGAACCACGCCGCCTCGGCGATCTCGCCGTCGTTGAACGAAAAGTCCTGCGCCGGGTCGCCGACGGCGTGGAAGCCGACCATCAGCGAGCGCGGGAACGGCCACGGCTGACTGCCCAAATAGCGCACGTCACGCACGGTCAGCCCGATCTCCTCACGGATCTCCCGAGCCACACACCCCTCGAAAGACTCACCGGCCTCGACGAATCCGGCCAACAGCGAGAACATCCGCTCCGGCCACACCGCCTGGCGCGCCAGCACCGCGCGGTCGCCGCCGTCGTGCACCAGACAAATCACCGCCGGGTCGATGCGCGGGAACTCCTCGTGCCCGGTGACCGGGTTCACGCGTGACCAACCCGCCCGGGCCGGACGTGTGGGTGAACCGTCCACCGAGCTGAATCGAGACTTCTCATGCCAATTCAACAGTGCGACAGCCGATGACATCAGCTGGCCGCTGGTGTCGTCGAAGATCGGGCCGAGGCTGCGCAAGTTCACCACCTCGGTGCGCGCGTCGGGGTCCTCCGGGGCCTGCAGCGCGCCGCGGATCGCCCACACGTGGCGGCCACCCTCGAGGCGCCCCAGAAACACCGCCTCCGACGGCGGCTTGTCGCCGAGTTCGGCGGCGGCACCCAGCACCACCCGGCCGTCGGAAACCAGCACCTGATTGCGCGAGTCCACCCGCAGCAGCGCCGCCTCGGCCCAGCCCGCGGTGGCCGCCTCGACGTCGGTGCGCAGCTGATCGGCTCGGTCGGCTCCGACGCGCGACAGCAACGGGACGCTGCGCAGCTGAAAATCCGCGATCGCCATCAATGCCCCACGCTTCGGATGTAGAGCAGGCGGTCGTTGGCCTCGACGGCGTCCACCTCCGGGGCGTCGATGCGCCACAGGTGCCCGTCGCGCACCACACCGAGCACGATGTCGCGCAAATGCCGCGGCGAGCCGCCCACTTCGCTCTGCTCGACCTCACGCTCGGCGATGGCGAGCCCGGCGTCGGGCGTCAGCAGGTCCTCGATCATCTCCACGACGCTGGGCGTCGTGGTGGCAAGCCCGAGGAGCCGGCCCGCGGTCGCCGACGAGACCACGACCGAGTCCGCCCCCGACTGCTGCAGCAGGTGCTGGTTCTCGGCCTCCCGGATCGAGGCGACGATCTTGGCGTTGGGCGCGATCTCGCGCGCGGTCAGCGTCGCCAGCACCGCGGTGTCGTCGCGGCTGGTGGCGACGATGATGGACGCGGCGTGCTGGGCCCCGGCCAGCCGCAACACATCGGCCTTGGTGGCGTCACCGTGGACGGTGACCAGGCCCGCGCTCTCGGCGTGCTCGAGCGTGCTGCGATCGGTGTCGACGACGACCACCTCCGCCTGGATGGTTTCGTCGCCGAGGATCGCGGCCACCGCCGTTTTGCCCTTGGTGCCATAACCGATCACGATGGTGTGATTGCGCACTCTGCTCCTCCAACGCTGAATCTTCCACCCTTGGCGAGACCGCTCGGAAAGCACTTCGAGCGTGGTGCCGACCAGCACGGCCAGGAACGCGATCCGCAGCGCGGTGAAGATCAGGGTGTGCACCAGGCGCGCGGTTTCGGTGTACGGCGTGATGTCGCCATAGCCGGTGGTCGACAGCGAAACCGCCGAGAAATACAGGCAGTCCAAAAATGTCAGCGGCTCGTTGCGCACATCGCGGAACCCGTCGCGGTCCAGGTAGACGATGACGGCCGCGCCGAACAGCACCACCAGGGCGATGGCCAGGCGGCGGGTGATGACCCGAATGGGGCTGGCGTGCTCTTCGGGGATGCGCACCACGCCGATCAGCTGGTGACCGCGCTGGGCGGTCAGCGTTTCGTCCAGACCGCTCAGCTTTCGGGACCTACCGTTGCCCACGGCGGCCCGTCATCGGTTTGATTTCCGCGCACGAGACACGCACGCGTCTTATGTAACCACGGGCACCGCCTCCCCGATACTCGGGCGGCGCGGGTCACACCGCGTACCGTCCGGATCGATCAGCAACCCGGCCAGCTCGGCGGCGCTCGGCAGTTCGCCGGGGACCACGGTGGTACCGGCGCGCACGTAGTAGAAGGCGGTGCGCACCGACGATTCCGCGACC
The DNA here is from genome assembly GCF_000276825.1 of Mycobacterium paraintracellulare. Classification (NCBI taxonomy): domain Bacteria; kingdom Bacillati; phylum Actinomycetota; class Actinomycetes; order Mycobacteriales; family Mycobacteriaceae; genus Mycobacterium; species Mycobacterium paraintracellulare. The sequence continues at coordinate 4,342,843 of NC_016948.1, forward strand.
CCGGCCAGCGCCGCCCAGGCCATCCGGTACACCGCGAGCTGGACGGCGGCCTGGCGCAGCGCCTCCGCGCCGTGCGGCGGTTCGCCCGTTTTCCAGTCCACGACGGTCGCGCCGCCGTCGGGATCGGCGAACACCGCGTCGATGCGCCCGCGGACCAGGGTCTCACCGATCGGCATCTCGAACGGCACCTCGACGGCGACGGGAGTCCTTGCGGCCCAAGGAGATTCGGTGAATGCGGCCTGCAGCGCGGCCAATTCGGCGCTGTCGCCGACGTCGGAGTCCGCCGCACCCGGCAGATCGCCGAGATCGAACAGGCATTCTGCGCCGTAGAACTTCTGGACCCAGGAGTGAAACGCATTGCCCAGCAACGCATGCGGATCCGGCCGCGACGGTAGCCGATGCCTCAACCGCTGCGCGGTGCCCGCCGGGTCGCGCGCCAGGCCGACCAGGGAGCTGACCGACAGCTGGCCGGGCAGTTCCCGGACCGGTGGCTCGATCAACCGCGCCCGTTCGGCCAGCAACGCATCGACGTCGGCGGCCCAGCCGTCGACATCGGCGCACGGCCGACCGGGCCCGGCGGCGAGCGCCCGCCTCACCAGCGTCGCACCGCGCTCGACCTCCTCGCGCCGCACGGCCAGCGGGTCTGCCGGCCACACCGCTTCGATAACGTTGTCGCGAAGCGGGTTTCGCTCGCCGTCGGCGGGCGACGGCGCCCAGTGCTCCACGGTTCCGCAGGGGTCGCCCGCCGCGGCCGCACGGTCGATGACGTCCTTGATCTCCACCAGGAAATCCGACGGGCCGCGCGGCTTGACCCCGGTGGCGCCCCAGTGGTGCCCGGACACCAGCAGGGTGTCCTCGGCCCGGGTGATCGCGACATACAACAATCGGCGCTCCTCGTCCACGCGCCGCTGATCGAGCTGGCGGAGATGCTCGGAGATCTTGTCCGACAGTTGTTTTCGGTTGGTGACGTCCGAGGTGTCGAGCACCGGGATGCCCAGCGCCCCGGCGGCGGCGCGGTCGCCGCGAAGCAGCGGGGGCAGCTCCGCGGCGTCGGTGAGCCAGGTGCTCCTGGACGCGGTCGACGGGAACGTCCCACCCGAGAGGTGCGCGACCGCCACCACCTCCCATTCGAGTCCCTTCGCCGAATGCACGGTGAGCACCTGGACGCGGTCGCGCGCGACCGCCAAAGGTGCCGGCGCCAAACCGTTCTCGACCGCCTCGGCGGCATCCAGAAACCCCAGCAGCCCGCCCACCGAGGCGGTTGCGGACGCGTCCAGCCGCGTGGCCGCGCCGTCGGCGCGCTCGGCGTAACCGGCGACGACGTCGGCGAACGCGTCCAGGTGCTCGGTGCCGGCCCAACCCGCCGCCACCCCCGCCGCGGCCCGGACCTCGCAGTCGACGCCCAGCACGCGGCGCACCTCGGCCACCAGGTCGGCAAGGGGATGGCCGAGGTGGGCGCGCAGGGCGCTCAGCTCGGCGCCCAAGGCGGTGATCCGCTGATACCCCGCCGCCGAATACGAGCCGGCCGGACCCGGGTCGGCGATCGCGTCGGCCAGGCAGACGGTGTCGGCGTCGACGTGCGAGGGGTCGGCGGCGCGCGCAATCGCCTCGGGCGAGGGCGGCGCGGGGTCCCCCGCGGTCCCGCCGAGCGCGCGCGCACGCTGCCACAGCGCGGCGATGTCGCGGGCGCCGAGGCGCCAGCGCGCGCCGGTGAGCACCCGCATCGCCGCCGCGCCGGCCGTCGGGTCGGCGACCAGCCGCAGCATGGCCACCACCTCGGCGACCTCGGGCACCGACAGCAGCCCGGCCAGCCCGACCACCTCGACGGGAATGCCGCGCGCCCGCAACGCGTCGGCGATCGGCGCGGCGTCGGCGTTGCGGCGCACCAGCACCGCGGCCGTCGGCGGGCTCACGCCGTCGGCCCGGGCCCGCCGGTAGTGGGCGTCGAGTTGGTCGGCGATCCACTCGCGCTCGGCCACCACGTCGGGCAGCAGGGCGCAGCGGACCGTGCCGGGCGGGGCGTCCGGGCGAGGGCGCAGCGCGTGCACGGCCACCGATCGCCGCCGCGCCTCGGCGGATACGGCGTTGGCGACCCGCAGGGTCCGCGGCGGATTGCGCCAGCTGGTCCGCAATTCCAGGGCGGGCGCGGGTGTGCCGTCGGAGCGGGGAAAGTCGGTGGTGAACCGGGGCAGGTTGGTCGCCGAGGCCCCGCGCCAGCCGTAGATGGACTGGATGGGGTCGCCCACGGCCGTCAGCGCCAGCCCGTCGTCGACCCCGCCACCGAACAGGGCCGACAGCGCGATGCGCTGGGCGTGGCCGGTGTCCTGATACTCGTCGAGCAGCACCACCCGGTAGCGGGCGCGCAGGTCCTCACCGACCTGGGGGAAGCCCGCCGCCAACCGCGCGGCCGAGGCCATCTGCATGCCGAAATCCATCACTTTCTCGGCGCGCATGCGCTCGTCGAGCGCGTCCAGCAGAGGCACCAACTCCGCGCGCTCGGTCTGGGTGCCCAGCAGGCGCAGTAACCATTGGCTGGGACCGCGCTCCCGCTGATAGGGCCCCGCGGGCAGGCCATGGACGAGCCGCTCTAGCTCGACGTGGGTATCGCGCAGCTGTCCGGTGTCGACGAGGTGTTCGGCCAACTGTCCCCACAGGCGCAACACCATCGAGGTGACGGCGGCCGGGGTCTTGTCGGTGTGCAGCTCGCCGCGGTAGCCGTTGACCACGTCGAAAGCCAGCTGCCACAGCTCGGTTTCGCTGAGCAACCGGGTGTCGGGCTCGACGGGCAGCAGCAGCCCGTAGTCGCGCAGCAACGAACCCGCGAACGCGTGGTAGGTGCTGATCACCGGGGCGCCCTCGGGCTCGGCGACGGCATCGCCGACCGGGCCCAGGCCGACGCCGGCCAACCGGGCCAGCCGGGACCGGACGCGGCGCAGCAGCTGGCCGGCGGCCTTGCGGGTGAACGTCAGTCCCAGCACCTGGGCGGGTTCGGCGTAGCCGTTGGCGATCAGCCACACCACCCGTGCGGCCATGGTCTCGGTCTTACCGGCTCCGGCCCCCGCGATGACGACCAGCGGGCCCGGCGGCGCGGCGATGACCGCGGACTGCTCCTCGGTCGGCGGGAAAAGGCCGAGCGCGCAAGCCAATTCGCTCGGGTTGTAGCGGGCGTTCATCGGGCCGCCCCGTCGGTGTGCGCCGGGCAGCACGGCCGGATGGGGCAGTGCGTGCAACCGTCGTTGCGCCGCGCCACGAACTGCGGGCCGGCCGTGGCGGCGGCGGCACGCCGGATGACCTGTCGCCATTCGTCGCCGGCGTCCGCGGTGAGCGGGTCCTGTTCGCGTTCGACGGCCCCGGCCGCCCCGGCCTTGCCGACGTAAACCAGCCGCGCCCCACCGGGTTCCACGGTGTCGCCTCCGGGGGCCACCAGGCCTTCGGATACCGCCAGCTGATACATCGCCAGTTGGGCGTGTTGTTGGGCGTCGTCCTTGCTGACCGGGGACTTGCCGGTCTTGACGTCGACGATCACCAGCCGGCCGGCGGCGTCGCGCTCCAGCCGGTCGACGCGGCCGCGCAGCCGAACCTGTTCCCCGTCACCGGTTTGAAGGGTTCCGTCGATCTCGACCTCGACGCCGACCTCGGTGAGCGCGCCGCGGCTCTGGCTTCGCCACTCGACGAACGCCTCGAGCATCGCGCGGTGACGGGCCAGCTCGTTGTCCGAATGCCATTGCGCCGCAAAGGGTAGGTGCTGCCAGGCGCGCTCCAGCTCGGCCAGCAGTTCGGATTCGCTTCGATGCGGTTCGGCGATCAGCGCGTGCACTACCGAACCGATGGTGGAGCGCAGGTCGCGCGGATTGGTCCCGCCGTGGCGTTCGGCGAGCCAGCGCAGCGGGCAGTCGGTCAGTGTCTGCAGGGTCGACGGGGTCAGCGTCACGACGTCGCCGCCACCCCGCAGCGGCTCACCGGTGCTGACCGGGGTCAGGCCGTGCCAGCCGGCCGGGTCGGCGCCGGGCACCCCGGCTTTGGCCAGGCGGGCCAATTGCGTTGCCGCGCAGTCGCGGGCGAGCTCGTCCACCGCCCCGTCGGGGGCGCAGACCACGCCCCGCAGCCGGCCCACCAGCGCAGCCGCCGACAGCACCCGGGGCGCCGAAACAGGTTGCAGCGCAGTCGTTTCCACGTCTTCGTCGGCCCATTGCGCGATGTCGAAGAAGAACGGCGACGGCAGCGCGGCCGCGTGGTCCGCCCCACCGGTGTCGCTGTCGACCGCCGTCACCAACAGCCGCCGGCGGGCACGGCCCATCGCCGCCACCAGCAACCGCCGCTCCTCGGCCACCAGGGGTGCGCGCATCGAGGCGTCCGCGGTGACCCCGTCCAGCTCGTCGAGCAGCCGCTGGGTGCCCAGCACACCGCCCCGCGGAACGGTGTTGGGCCACAAACCATCCTGCAATCCGGCGATGACCACGAAATCCCATTCGTGTCCCAGCGCGGCGTGCGCGCTGAGCACCCTGACCTGCCCCGCCGTGGCGGCCGGCTCGGGGTTGGCGTTCGGCAGGTGCAGCGCGGCGACGTGCTCGACCAGGCCGCGCAACGACGCGCCGGAAGTGCGCGACACGTAGTCGTCGGTGATGTCGAACAACGCGGTGACCGACTCGAGATCCCGGGTGGCCTGGGCCGCGGCGGGGCCGCCGCGCTCGCTGACCGACAGCCAGCGGCGCTGCAGCCCGGACCGGTCCCAGGCGGCCCACAGGGTGTAGCGCGGGTCCTCACCGGCTTCGTGGCACCGCGCGGCAGCATCCAGCACCGCGCGGACCTTGCGCAACGAACGGAACTGTGGACCCGGCGGCACGGCGCCCGACAGCGTCTCGACCAACAGCTCGGCGAAGTCGCCCGGCGGGCGATCGGGGTTGGCGCGCTGCAGGGTTCGGCGCAGTTGCCGCAGCGAAACCGGGTCGACGCGGCCGATGGGGCCGGTCAGCAACGCCAGCGCCTGCTGCCCGTCCAGCCCGTCGGCGGCGGCCAGCAGCACGGTCAGCAGCGCGCGCACCGCCGGCTCCTCGGCCAGCGGCCCGGTGGCGGCGGCCGCGGCCACCGGCACCCCGGCGGCGGCGAGCGCGCGCGGCAACCGCGCGCCGGCCCGCGGTACCGACCGGACGATGACCGCCATCTGCGACCAGGGCACGCCGTCGACCAGGTGCGCCCGCCGCAGCGCGTCGGCGATCGCCGCCGCCTCGGCGTGCGCCGAGGCGGCGAGGCGCACCGTGACCGATCCCTCCCCCGCCCCGGCGCCGTCGATCCGGCGGCCGGCGCCGCCGCCGGGCAACCGGGCGGCGATGCCGCTGACGGCGCGGGCCACGGCGGGCGCGCAGCGATGCGACGTCGTCAACGTCACCGCCGGGCCGTCGCCGTCGAGCAGCCCGGCCGGTTCGCCGCCCCGGAAGCCGAACACCGCCTGATTGGGGTCCCCGGCGATCAGCGCCAGCTCGGCGCCCGCCGCGAGCACCCGCACCAGGCGGGCCGCCTGAGGGTCGAGCTGTTGGACGTCGTCGACCAGCAGGACCCGGATCCGGCCGCGTTCGGCCGCCAGCAGCTCGGGGTCGACGGCGAACGCCTCCAGCGCCGCGCCCACCAATTCGGCGGCGCCCAGCGCGGGTGTCGTCGCCTCCGGCGCGGCCGTGCCGACCGCCGCGCGCAGCAACATCACCTGCTCGTACTGGCGTGCGAATTGCCCCGCGGCGATCCATTCCGGCCGGCGGCAACGACGGCCGAGCCGCTCCAGTTCCCCTGGGTCGATACCGCGTTCGGCGCAGCGGGCCAACAGGTTTCGCAGTTCCGTGGCGAACCCCGCGGTGCTCAGCGCCGGCCGCAGCTGCGCCGGCCACGCGGACGTCGCGCGGGGGCCGTCGTCGAGGTCTCCGGCCAGCAGCTCCCGGATGATGGCGTCCTGCTCGGCGCTGGTGACCAGCCGCGGGGGCGCATCGCCGGCCCGTTCGGCGGCGCGCCGCAAGACCGCGTAGGCATACCCGTGCACGGTCCGCACCAGCGGTTCGCTGACGGCGACCCGGCCCGGTCGGGAGCGCAGCAACGCCGTCGTCAACGCGCTGCGCTCGGCCATCCCGAGCCGGCCCGAACCGGTCAGCAGCAGAACCGATTCCGGGTCGATCCCGGCGTCGATCCGGGCGACCGCGGCGTCGATCAGCAGGCTGCTCTTTCCGGTTCCGGGCCCGCCGAGCACGCGAACGATCCCGCGCGCGCCGGGCGCCAGCACAGCGCTCGCGTCGGCCTCCCAGGTGTGTGCCATGGCTGCATGCAATCACCAGGGTGTGACAAGTGGACCCGGCCAGCGCCGACGCGAGCTCTTACCCTGGAAGTCGCAGCAGCGCGAAGAATGGTCTCAAGGCTGCAGAAGGAGGGGTTGACGACCATGACGGACGAGCACGGCTTTCCCATCGACGAGGCGCCCGAGGGCGACGCGGTGGAGCAACTGCGGCCCGCCGATTCCGACGACGACGCCGGCCTGGACACCGATTACGTGAGCGCCCGGGACCGCGAGGCCAACGAAGCCGACGTGATCGAGCAGGCCTACGTCGTGTCCGCGGACGACGATCGGGACGACGATCGCTGAGGACCGCCCGCGACGCCCGGTGACGGCGGCTGGCACCATCGACGGGTGACCGCGAAGTTGTACGTCCACCGCTACGGTCCGTCCGGTCCGGCGCGGATCCTCGCGCTGCACGGGCTGACCGGGCACGGGCAGCGGTGGCAACACCTGTCCGGCCTGCTGCCCGAGATCGGCCTGGCCGCACCGGATCTGCTCGGCCACGGCCGGTCCTCGTGGGCGGCGCCGTGGACCATCGACGCCAACGTCTCGGCGCTGTCCGCGCTGCTCGACGCGCAGCCCGGCACGCCGGTGGTGGTGGTCGGCCACTCGTTCGGCGCAGGGCTCGCCATGCACCTGGCCGCGGCCCGGCCGAGCCAGGTTTCGGGGCTGCTGCTGCTCGATCCGGCGATCGGGTTGGACGGCGCGTGGATGCGCGAAATCGCCGAGGCCATGTTGTCCTCGCCCGACTATCCCGACGCCGAGGAAGCGCGCCTGGAAAAGGTGCACGGCTCGTGGTCGGACGTCGAGCCCGCGCTGCTCGAGGCCGAGCTCGACGAGCATCTGGTCGCCCTCCCCAACGGCCGCTACGGCTGGCGCATCAGCCTGCCGGCGATGATGGCGTACTGGAGCGAGCTCGCCCGCGACGCGGTGCTGCCGCAGGCGCAAACGCCGACGATCCTGGTGCGCGCCAAGCGAACATCGCCGCCGTATGTCACCGACGAACTCATCGCGGGCCTTGCGCAGCGGCTGGGATCGCGTTTCCGGCTGCTGGATTTCGACTGCAACCACATGGTGCCCTACGCCAAGCCCGACGACGTCGCCGCGCTGGCCCGCGAGCTACTGGAAGCCCGCTGACCGTGGCGCCGGTGACCGACGATCAGGTCGAGCGGGTGCGGGCGCTGGTCGCCGCCATCCCGTCCGGCAGGGTGGCCACCTACGGCGACATCGCCTCGGTCGCAGGGCTTTCCAGCCCGCGGATCGTCGGCTGGATCATGCGGACCGACTCCTCGGACCTGCCGTGGCACCGCGTCATCACCGCCTCCGGGCGCCCGGCGCGCCACCTGACCACCCGGCAGCTGGAGCTGCTGCGCGCCGAAGGCGTGCTTGCCCGCGACGGCCGGATCGCGCTGGGCGAGGTTCGCTACGAATTCCCGGACGGGGCCTAGTGGCGATCGCCAGCGCGGCCGTGGCGATCGCAAGCGCGGTGCAGCCGGGCGCAGCGGGTCGCCACTACAGGCCGAAGCCGGGCGCAGCGGGTCGCCACGCAACTAACCTAGAGCACCAACCGGACCAGCGCCGCGGTGCGGGCCAGACCGGGGAACGCCTCGGCGGTGGACCGCGGGTGCAGCGCATGGACCGCCAGGCGAAACATCAACGCCCGCAACAACATCTGCGGCCATTCCGGTAGGGCGTTCCAGCGCTCGATGAGTCCGTCGTCGGCCTCACCCCAGGACAACGCGTCGATGACGGCCACGCCCGCCGCCCACGACGCGGGCCGCCAGTACGGGGTGATGTCGGTGATGCCCGGCGCCGCGGTGCCCACGAAAAGCACTGTGCCGTAAAGGTCCCCGTGGACCAGCTGGTTCGGACTCTTGGTCGGCTTGCGCAACGTGGCGAGCTGGTTGAGCAACTCCACCGAGCGCTCGGCGTCCGCGGTGGCCGGGGCCACCCGCGCGCCGGGCGGCACCGAGGCCAGGGGCCGTTCCTCCCACGCCGCGCGGTCGGCGGCGATGAAAATGTCGACGTCCCCCCAGGGCGCCGCGGGGCCCTGGGTCAAAAAGCGGGGGCGTTCCAGTTTGCCCGTCGCCTCGTGCAGGCGCACCGCCGCCGAGACGACCTCGTCGTGGCGAGGCTCCGGCGTCCCCGCGACGAAGGTGTCCGCCCGCCACCCGGAAACGACGTAGCGCCCGTCGGTGGACCGGACCGGGCGGGCCAGCCGGACGCCGTCGACGAACAACGTCTCGCGGACCCGGGCGGACCACGCCGCGCGGGCGTTGTCGGCCACCAGCGACAGGACGACCTCGCCGCACCGCCAGCCGCCCTCCCAGCTGGCGCCCAGATAGATGGGTTTGACGCCGGCCAAACCGAACGCCGACAGCACATGGTCCGGCGGTGGCTCGACTGTCACACCGGTACTCTAAACGAGTCCAACAGCGGCGAAGCTCAGTACAGGATCATGTCGGGTTGCATCTGCTGCGCCCAGGCCACAATTCCGCCCTCCAGGTGCACCGCATCGGCGAACCCCGCCTGCTTCAGCACCGCCAGCGCCTGCGCCGAGCGCACGCCCGTTTTGCAATACAGCACCGGCATGCGGTCCCGCGGCAGCTTTGCCAGACCCTCACCCGAGTTGATCGACGACTGCGGGACCAGCTGCGCGCCCTCGATGTGCACGATGTCGAACTCCACGGGCTCGCGGACGTCGATCAGGGCCAGCTCCTTGCCGGAATCCAGCAGCTCGCGCAGCTCCCGCGGGGTGATGGCCGTCGCGTCGCCGGCCGGGGTGTCGGCGGTCGCGCCGCACAGCTGCTCATAGTCGACGAGCTCGGTGATCTTCGGCCTCGACGCGTCGGACGGGTCCCGGCGAATCGCGATCGTGCGGTAGGTCATCTGCAGCGCGTCGTAGATCATCAACCGGCCCAGCAACGAATCGCCGATGCCGGTGATGAGTTTGATCACTTCGGTGCTCATCACCGAGGCGATGGATGCGCAGACGATGCCCAGCACGCCGCCTTCGGCGCACGACGGAACGGTGCCGGGCGGCGGCGGCTCCGGGTACAGGTCGCGGTAGTTGAGGCCGCGTCCGTCCGGCGCGTCCTCCCAGCACACCGAGATCTGGCCCTCGAATTGGTAGATCGAGCCCCACACGTACGGCTTTTTCGCCAGCACCGCCGCGTCGTTGATCAGGTACCGGGTCGCGAAGTTGTCGGTGCCGTCCACGATCAGGTCGTAGCAACTGAACAACTCGACGGCGTTGGTGGAGTCCAGGCGCACCTCGTGCAGGCGCACGTCCACCAGCGGGTTGATCGCGAGCATCGACTCCCGCGCCGACACGGCCTTGGGACGCCCGACGTCGGCCACGCCGTGAATGATCTGGCGGTGCAGGTTCGATTCCTCGACGACGTCGAATTCGACGATGCCGATCGTGCCCACGCCGGCCGCGGCAAGGTACAGCAAGGTCGGCGCCCCCAGGCCACCGGCGCCGATCACCAGCACCCGGGCGTTCTTGAGTCGCTTCTGCCCGTCGACCCCCAGGCCGGGAATGATCAGGTGACGGCTGTAGCGGGCCACCTCGTCGCCGGTCAGGTGGTCTGCGGGTGCCACCAGCGGCGGCAACGACGACACGGACAACATCTCCTCGGTCAGCTTCGTGGTTCTGCTTATGAATCCATCACAGCAGCCCGCCGGGGCGACGGCAACGAAGGCACTCGGCCGCTAGGCGATCGGGTACGGCCAGGGGTTGAAGCGGCAGGTTTTCCCGTCGGCCTTGACGGTGTCGGGGTCGAACTGCGCGGCGTCGTTGTTGGACGTGGAGAACGTCTGCTGCATCATCACCGGCGCCAGGGCGCCCTGCTGTTCGCAGGCCTCGTGGTGCAGGTATCCGATGGCGTGGCCGACCTCGTGGTTGATCACGTATTGCCGGTACGAACCGATGTCCCCTTCGAACGGCACGGCGCCGCGCACCCAGCGCGCCTCGTTGATGAAAACCCGCGCCTCGCGGTTGGCGCCGAAAACCGGGTTGTAGCAGGACGTCTCCAGCCGGAATTCGTAGCCGCACCCCTCCCGCACCGTCACCGGCGACACCAGCGAGATCCGAAAGTCGGGCTTTGCCCCACTGGCGCCGTCGATCCGGATGAAAGCGAACTGCGGGTTGTGCGTCCAGCCCTTCGGATTGGCCAACGTCTGGTCGACCATCTGCGCGAACGCTTCGTCGTCGCCGAACATCGTCGGGTCGATGCCGTTCTCCACCTCGACGGTGTACCGGAACACCTTGGCGGTGCCCTGGCCGAACTGGGGCGTCGCGCCCGGCACCGCGTGCCACGTCTTGTCGCCGGCTTCGGTGAAGGGGCCGCCGTCGGGCAACGTCCCGGCCGGCAGGTTGGCGTCGAACGCGGCGAGCCCACGCGGCGGCGCGTCGATGATCGTGGTGCCCACCGCGCCGATCGCGGGCGGACTCTCGATGGGCTGGCTGTTCGTGGGCTTCGACGCGCCGGCGCCGGTCACCGTCTGGTACATGACCACGGCCGTCAGCACCGCCAGGACCGGCAGCGCGTACGCGCGCCAGCCGTAGGTGGAGACGAACCGCCCGAGCCACGTTTGTTTGCGCCACTGCCGCTGCCGCTCACGGTCGGCCCGCGCCCGCCCGGCTTCCGGGGCGGCCAGGGGGTCACGCAGCGCCCGCAGCGGCTCGCGCCACTCGTCGCGCAGCACCGGCACGCGACCGCTGCTGCGCGGGGGTCGCTGCGACGTCATTTTCCCAGGATTACACAGCGGACCACCCACGCCGACCGTGGCGCGCCCGAATCCGGCGCCCGACACCGCTTCTGCCAGGTACGACGACGCCGACGGCGGGAGCTCCAACCCCGCGGGTAGTAAGGTCTTTTCAACGAGCTGCGAGCGGCTAGCCCCGGTGGACCGACGGCCGGCCGTCGACAATCAGATGAGGACTCGATGAGCGAACTCGCCAAGATGCCGGCACGGCGTGCCGTCAGATCGGCTGACCGCGGCAGGCCGGCGGACGGCGCCGCGGCCCCCAACCGGCGGGGCAACCGGCTGCCCCGCGATGAGCGCCGCGGCCAGTTGCTCATCGTCGCCAGCGACGTCTTCGTCGACCGCGGCTACCACGCGGCCGGCATGGACGAGATCGCCGATCGCGCCGGGGTTAGCAAACCCGTTCTGTACCAACACTTTACGAGCAAGCTCGAGCTGTACCTCGCCGTGCTGGCGCGGCACGTGGAAAACCTGGTCTCCGGCGTCCAGCAGGCGTTGAGCACCACCAAGGACAACCGCCGGCGGTTGCACGCCGCGGTGCAGGCGTTCTTCGATTTCATCGAGCACGACAGCCAGGGCTACCGGCTGATCTTCGAAAACGACTACGTCACCGAGCCCGAGGTGGCCGCCCAGGTGCGCGTGGCCACCGAATCCTGCATCGACGCGGTGTTCGCGTTGATCAGCGAGGATTCCGGGCTGGACCCGCACCGCGCGCGGATGATCGCCGTCGGGCTGGTCGGCATCAGCGTCGACTGCGCCAGGTACTGGCTCGACTCCGATCGCCCGATTTCGAAGGCGGACGCCGTCGAGGGCACCGTCCAGTTCGCCTGGGGCGGACTGTCACACGTGCCGCTGACCCGCTCCTAGCGTCCCTTGCCGGCATGTTTGCCGGCTTCGATTTCGGCACCGATCCCGAAGCCGACCCGCCGCGCGTCGGCGACGCCGATCTCGACGTAGGCGATCTTGCTGGTGTGGATCAGGAAGCGACGGCCCCGCTCGTCGCTCAGTCGCAGCAGCCCCGACCCCTCGCCGAGCGCGGCGCTGACCAGGTCTTCGACTTCGGCGGGCGTCTGGTCGCTGGCAAGGACCAACTCGCGCGGACTATCCGTGATCCCGATCTTGACCTCCACGGTCACCCCTTCCGTAGGCATTGAAGTCGTGCGCGGGCGGCGAAGTCCCAGCCCCGTCAGCAGCAGGCTAGTTGACGCGGCCGACCCCCACCTCGTCGCGTCCCCACACTTCGCGGTCAGCGAAACTTCGGTCGCGCGCCGATAACGATTCGCTTGCAGGTTGTCTCACACACCCGCGCGATACCCGATCCGCGCTTTCGCATGGCTAACTTCGGCCCCATGGGTACCACATTGCCGCACCTCGACGACCGGATCCGGAGCTACCCGGACGACGACGCTGACGACTGCGACACCGACCCCTACCTGAACGCCGACTACAACTGGACGGGCTGGCCGGCCGATTCACGCTGGCGACCCGCGACGGCGATCCTCGGCGCGGTGGTGGCCGTCGGCGCCATCGCCACCGCCGTCATCATCAACAGCGGCGACAGCGCGTCAACCAAGGCCACGCTGGGAGCGCCGGCCCCCCACCCGGTGACCTCGGCACCCGCGACCACCAAGGCGTCCGCGCCACCGAGCCCCTCGCGCGTGGCCCAGCTGCCGCCGGAGACCGTGACGACCGTCACCACACCGAGCGCCGCGCCCAGCACCCCGGCGGCCCAAACCCCCACGGCCGCACCGCCTCTCGCGCCCGCGCCGCCGACGGCCGCGCTGAACCCGCGCACCGTCGTCTACAGCGTGAGCGGGACCAAGCAGCTGCTGGACCTGGTGAACGTGGTCTACACCGACGCGCGGGGCGTCCCGCAGAGCGAGTTCAACGTCTCGCTGCCGTGGTCGAAGGTGGTGGTCCTCAATCCCGGCGTGCAGACCGAATCCGTGGTCGCGACCAGCTTCTACGGCCAGCTCAGCTGCTCGGTCTTCAACGCCGCCGGTCAGCGGATCATGGCGTCGGGCAGCCCGTCGAACATGGCGACCTGCTCGCGCTGAGTTTGACGGCCGTCAGCTCAGGCCCAACTCGTGCATGCGGCGGTCGTGCGTCTGCTGCAACCGATCGAAGAACGCGTTGAGCTGGCCCAGCCCGCCGGCGCCCGACATCACCAGGTCGACGAGCTCGTCGTGGTCGGCCAGCAGGTACTGGGCCTGGGTGATCGCCTCGCCGAACAGCCGACGGGACCACAGCGCGAGCCGGCTGCGTTGCTTGCCGCTGGACGTGACGGCGGCGCGCACCTCGGCGACCACGAACTGCGAGTGCCCGGTCTCGGCCAGCGCCCCCCGCACCACGTCGGCAACCTCGTCGGGCAGCCCGTCGGCGATCTCCAGGTACAAATCGGCGGCCAGGGCGTCACCGACATACGTCTTCACCAAGGCTTCCAGCCACGTGCTGGGCATCGTCAGGCGGTGGTAGTTCTCCAGCGCCGACACGTACTTCGACATCGCCGACACGACGTCGACGCCGCGGCTTTCCAGCGCGTCGCGCAGCTGCTCGTAGTGCTGCATCTCCGCGGCGGCCATGCTCGCCATCGAGATCCGTCCGCGCAGGTCAGGGGCCATCCGCGCCTCGTCGGTGAGCCGGTAGAACGCGGCGATCTCGCCGTAGGCCAAGACCGCGAACAACTCGTTGACCCCGGGGTGATCGGCCGACAATCGCGGGGCAGCCGACTCCTCCACTTGGTCGGTGGAAGAGAGCTGGTAAGAGGGCCGGGTCATGGCAACACTGTAGTCGGCGGAGTTGGCGCGAAACGGGTGCCGGAGCTCGACCAGCTATCATGTAGGTAGATGGCGGTGTTATTTGTGCCAAATGTTCTTCCCACGCCGCTATCGGCGAAATGTGCGTGCACAGCAGGCCCGCCCGGGCTGGGACCCCCAGACTGAGCCGGAGCCCGCGACTCGGCGACGTATTCGGAGTCGGAACTCGTGCGCGCGTGACCGCGACAGAGAAACACCCGACACAATCCGATACGTCTTCGAGAGGCTACCTACCCACGCATGACCACACTGACCAGCACAACTGAACTGACCTTTGCTCAACTCGGTGTCCGCGACGAAATCGTGCGCGCACTCGCCGAAAAGGGGATCGAAAGCCCTTTCGCCATCCAGGAACTGACCCTGCCGCTCGCGCTCGCCGGCGACGACCTGATCGGGCAGGCCCGCACCGGCATGGGCAAGACCTTCGCCTTCGGGGTGCCGCTGCTGCAGCGCATCACCTCAGGCACCGCCGCGCGGCCGCTCAACGGAACACCCCGCGCGCTGATCGTGGTGCCCACCCGCGAGCTCTGCCTGCAGGTGACCGATGACCTGGCGCTGGCGGCCAAGCATTTGACCGCCGACGAAGGCCGCCGGCTCTCCGTCGTCCCCATTTACGGCGGCCGCCCCTACGAGGCGCAGATCGAGGCGCTGCGCGCCGGCGCCGACGTCGTGGTGGGCACCCCGGGCCGGCTGCTCGACCTGAGCCAGCAGGGCCACCTGCAGCTCGGTGGGCTCTCGGTGCTGGTGCTCGACGAGGCCGACGAGATGCTCGACCTCGGCTTTTTGCCCGACATCGAGCGCATCCTGCGGCAGATCCCCGTCGACCGGCAGTCGATGCTGTTCTCGGCGACCATGCCGGACCCGATCATCACGCTGGCCCGCACCTTCATGAACCAGCCCACCCACATCCGGGCCGAAGCGCCGCACTCGGCGGCCACCCACGACACCACCGTCCAGTACGCCTACCGGGCGCACGCCCTGGACAAGGTGGAGCTGGTCAGCCGGATCCTGCAGGCCGAGGGCCGCGGCGCCACGATGATCTTCACCCGCACCAAGCGCACCGCCCAGAAGGTCGCCGACGAGTTGGCCGAGCGCGGTTTCGCGGTGGGCGCCGTCCACGGCGACCTCGGACAGGTGGCACGCGAGAAGGCGCTCAAGGCTTTCCGGACCGGCGACATCGACGTGCTGGTGGCCACCGACGTGGCCGCGCGCGGCATCGATATCGATGACGTCACCCACGTCATCAACTACCAGATCCCCGAGGACGAGCAGGCGTACGTGCACCGCATCGGGCGCACCGGCCGCGCCGGCAAGACCGGCGTCGCCGTCACCCTGGTGGACTGGGACGAGCTCACCCGCTGGGCGCTGATCGATAAGGCGTTGGGGCTGGACAACCCCGAACCCGCCGAGACCTACTCCAGCTCGCCGCACCTGTACGACGAGCTGAGCATCCCCGCCGATGCCGGAGGCACCGTCGGTGCGGCCCGCAAGGCGCAGGGCGCGCGCCGCACCGGTGAGCGCGCCACCCAGAAGCCGGGACAGAAATCGGAGAAGACCGCGCGGCGGTCCGGGACGCGGCGGCGCACCCGCGGCGGCCAGCCGGTCAGCGCGCACCCGTCGGGCAACGGCGCCGCGAGCAGCAACGGTGATGCCGCCGCGGAAACGCCGGCCGGCTCCCCGCCGGGAAACGCCGGCTCCAGCCGTCGCCGCCGTCGGCGCCGCAAGCCGGCGGAAGCCGCCGCGGCGGCCCCCACCGCGCAAAACAACTAATTCCCCGCGCCACGCATGGTCAGACCCGAGCGCCGGACCAAGCGCGACATCCTGGCCGCCGCGACCATCGCGGTCGTCGTCGCGGTGACGGCGGCCCTCATCTGGTGGACCAGCGACGCGCGGGCCACCAGCAGCCGCCCGGCCGCCGTCCCGGCGCCCAACCCGAGCCCGGCCCGGCAGGTTCCCGCCGGCCTGAAACAACTGTGGACCGCCTCCAGTCCGGCCACCACCGAGCCGGTGGTGGTGGGCGGGGTGGTCGTCACCGGTGCGGGCGTGCGGATCGACGGGCGCGACGCCGGCACGGGCCAGTCCCGCTGGAGCTACGCCCGCGACACCAGCCTCTGCGGAGTCTCGTGGCTGTACCGCTACGCCGTCGGGGTCTACCGCGACGACCGCGGCTGCGGGCAGGTGAGCACCCTGGACGGCTCCACCGGTCACCGCGGCCCCGCCCGCAGTGGCTACGCCGACCCGCGGGTGCGGCTCTCCTCCGACGGCATGACCGTCTTGTCGGTCGGTGACACCCGCCTGGAGCTGTGGCGCTCGGACATGGTCCGGATGGTGGCCTACGGCGAGACCGACGCCCGGGTGAAGCCGTCGTCGCGAGGGCTGCACTCCGGCTGCAGGCTGATCTCGGCCGCGGCCAGCTCGTCCGCGGTCTCGGTGCTGGAGAGCTGCGCGAATCAGGCCGACCTGCGCCTGGTGCTGCTCCGGCCGGGCAAGGACGACGACGAACCCCAGCAACACGTCGTGGCCGAGCCGGGGATCGCGCCCGATTCGGGTGCCCGGGTGCTGGCAGTCCGGGACACCACCACCGCGGTGTACCTGCCGGCGCCCCAGCCCCGGGTGGACGTGATCGACGAAACCGGCGCCACCGTGGCGAGCACCCTGCTGCCCAAGCCGCCGTCGCGCTCGGCGGCGGTCTCGCACGCCGGCAGCCTGATGACCTGGTGGACCGGCGATTCGCTGATGGTTTTCGACGTGAACACCCTGGCGCTGCGCTACACCATCGCCGCGGGTGACAAGACGGCGCCGCTGGGGCCGGGGGTAATGATGGCGGGCCGGCTGCTGGTGCCCGTCACCGGCGCGATCGGCGTCTACGACCCGGTCAGCGGGACCGGCGAACGCTACATTCCGGTCGACCGTGCGGCCAATCCCCCGCCACCCGGGAGGGCGGTGGTCCCGGCCGTGTCGGGGTCGCGGGTGTTCGAGCAGCGCGGCGACACCGTGGTCGCCCTGGGCTGAGCGTTCGGGGCGGCGACGGCCGCCCGGGCGTCTTAGCCCATCGGGCCGCGACGGCCGTCGCCCGAGTTAGCCCGTCGGGCAGCCTAGGGCCCGTCGAGTGTGAATCGTTGGCTTTCGGTGTGAATCTGCGGCGGCGACACGCCGATCGGGCGCGCCGCCAGTTCACACTCAAAGCCGTCAGTTCACACTCAAGATTGCGGCTCGGCGCTGAGCGCCGGGCGGGCGATCGCCGCTAGACCTCGACCGCGAACGTCGGCAGCGGCTTGCCGTTCTTCCAATGCCTGAGCAGCGCCGTCGCCAACTCGCCGTACGCCGACGCGCCCTTGTTCTTGCGGCCCGCCATCACCGACGAACCCGAGGCGCTGGCCTCAGCGAAACGCACCGTGCGCGGAATCGGCGGGGCCAGCACCGGCAGGCTATAGCGGTCGGCGACATCGAGCAGCACGTCGCGGGTGTGGGTGGTGCGCGAGTCGTACAGCGTCGGCAACGCGCCGAGCAGGCGCAGCTCCGGATTGGTGATCTGCTGGACATCGGCGACCGTCCGCAGGAATTGGCCCACACCGCGATGCGCGAGCGTCTCGCACTGCAGCGGCACGATGACCTCGTCGGCGGCCGTCAGCCCGTTGAGGGTCAGCACACCCAGCGACGGCGGACAGTCGATGATCACCACGTCGAACCGGTCTGCGAGTTTGGCCAGCGCTCGCTTGAGCGCGTATTCGCGCCCCGCCCGCATCAGCAGCATCGCCTCGGCGCCCGCCAGGTCAATGTTGGCCGGTAGCAGCGTCATTCCCTCGGCCGTCTCAACCAGCGCGGCGTTGGGCTCGACCTCACCGAGCAATACCTCGTGCACGGAGACCGGGAGTTTGTCCGGGTCTTGGCCCAGCGAGAAGGTCAGGCAGCCCTGCGGGTCGAGGTCGACCAGCAGGACCCGCTTCTTCTCCTCCACCATCGCCGCCCCCAGCGAGGCAACGGTGGTCGTCTTGGCGACGCCACCCTTCTGGTTGGCCACCGCCAATACCCGGGTCCTACTCACTGGCCGCCCGCCCCTCCGCATCGCCGCGCGCTCACAGTGCCATCCTGGCATGTTCGTCCACCATGCGCTCGGGCCCGGCAGCCACCGCATGTCGTCCGGCAGAATCATTCTCTATGGGCTTGCATGATCACCGTTTGGTGCTGCTGCGCCACGGCGAGACCGAGTGGTCGAAGTCTGGCCAGCACACCGGCCGCACCGAGGTCGAGCTGACCGACGCCGGCCGTGAACAGGCCCAGCTGGCCGCCGGGGTGCTGGGCGAGCTCAAACTTGTTGACCCACTGGTGATCAGCAGCCCACGGCGACGCTCGCTGGTCACCGCCGAGCTGGCCGGGTTGTCCGTCGACGACGCGACCGAACAGCTCGCCGAGTGGGACTACGGCTCTTATGAGGGCCTGACCACCGAACAGATCCGGGAGTCGGTGCCCGACTGGCTGGTGTGGACGCACGGATGTCCGGGCGGCGAGAGCGTCGCGCAGGTCAGCGAGCGCGCCGACGCGGCGGTCACGACGGCGCTGCGGCACATGGAGTCGCGCGACGTGGTCTTCGTCAGCCACGGCCACTTCTCGCGCGCGGTGATCACCCGCTGGGTCGAACTGCCGCTGGTCGAGGGCAGTCGCTTCGGCATGATCACCGCGTCGGTCGCGGTCTGCGGGTTCGAGCACGGGGTGCGACAGCTGCGGGCGCTCGGGTTGACCGGCCAGTGAACCGCGAACCACCGTTCGCGCTGTGCGGGCCGACCCGAACCCTGATCGCCGACGGCGTGTCGCGGCGCTACTGCGACGTGGGCGCGGCGCAGGCGGCGCTGCGGTCGAATCAGGCGCCGATTGTGTTGGGCGCGTTGCCTTTTGACCTCAGCAGCCCGGCCGCGTTGCTGACGCCGCGCGCCGTCGACGTCACCCACGGGCTCCCGGACTGGCCGACGGGCCCGCTGCCGCCGGTGCGGGTGGCCGCGGCGCTTCCGCCGCCGGGTGACTACCGCGACCGGGTCCGCCGCGCCCGCGATCAGCTCGCCGCAGCCGACAACCCGCTGCACAAGGTGGTCTTGGCGCGCGCCTTGGAGCTGGTGGCCGATGCCCCCATGGATGCGCGGGCCGTCCTGCGCCGGCTCGTGGCCGCGGACCCGGCGGCCTACGGCTACCTCGTCGATCTGAGCGCCGCCGGCGACGGCTACGCGGGCGTGGCCTTGGTGGGCGCCAGCCCCGAACTCCTGGTGGCGCGCAGCGGCGACCGCGTCGAGTGCCGGCCGTTCGCGGGGTCGGCCCCGCGGGCCGCCGACCCGGATGCCGACGCCGCCAACGGCGCCGCGCTGGCCGCCTCGGCCAAGAACCGGCACGAGCATCAGCTGGTGATCGAGACCATCCGGGCGGCCCTGCAGCCGTTGTGCGACGACCTGTCGATCGCCGCCGAGCCGCAACTGAGCCGCACCGCCGCGGTCTGGCACCTGTGCACACCGATCAGCGGACGGCTTCGCGATACCTCAACGAGCGCAATCGATTTGGCGCTAGCGCTACACCCCACCCCGGCTGTCGGAGGCGTCCCGACCGACGCGGCGGTCCAGCTGATCGCCGAGCTGGAGGGCGACCGCGGGTTTTATGCGGGGGCGGTCGGCTGGTGCGACGCCGCCGGCGACGGCCGCTGGGTGGTGTCGCTGCGCTGCGCGCAGCTGTCGGCGGACCGGCGCAGCGCGCTCGCTCGCGCCGGCGGTGGTATCGTCGCCGAGTCCGATCCCGACGACGAAGTCGCCGAGACCACAACCAAATTCGCCACGATACTCAACGCACTAGAAGTCCAACGATGACCACAGACATCCGTCGCGCCGCGCCCCACGACGTCGCCGCCATCACCGAAATGATCCACGCGCTGGCCGAATTCGAGCACGCCGCCGATCAGTGCACGGTCACCGAAACACAAATATCCGCAGCGCTTTTCGGCGACCGCCCGACGGTGTACGGACACGTGGCGGAGGTGGACGGCGAGGTCGCGGCGATGGCGCTGTGGTTCGTCAACTTCTCCACCTGGGACGGCGTGGCGGGCATCTATCTGGAAGATCTGTTCGTGCGCCCGGGATTTCGCCGCCGCGGGCTGGCCCGGGCGCTGCTGGCGGCGCTGGCCAACGAATGCGTGCAGCGGGGCTACACCCGGTTGTCCTGGGCGGTGCTGAACTGGAACACCGACGCCATCACGCTCTACGACGGGATCGGCGGGGAACCGCAGAACGAATGGACCACCTACCGGCTGTCGGGGTCGCGGTTGGCGGGGCTGGCGGAGTCGCCCTGACCGCCGGCGGCCCAGCGCACCGCGGCCGGGCTGAACAGCAACCCCAACACGACCAGCGCGACAAGCCCCGCCGGGATCCCGTAGCCGGGCTGGTGTGATCCGACCGCGAGGTACCAGGCCACCGGCAGCAGGAGCAGCTGGGTGATCACGGCCAGGCCGCGGCCCCAGCGCTTGCCCAGCATCAGCGCGCGGCCCGCGGCGATCACCCCGGCGCCGACGAGGACGAACCAGCCGGCGGTGGCCAGACCGTTGGCCACGTGCTGGTCGGCCCCGGCGATCCCGCGCACCACCAGGACCACGGCCACGATCAGCGCGGCCATCCCCTGCACGGCGACGACGACGCCGGCGCGGCGGACGGCGGTCGGGGCGGATGGCGGCGTCACAGCGCCAGCGTAGTCAGGGCGGCGGCGCTCCTCCTCACGCCGCGCTGCGGCGTGCATCGTCGCACCGCCTAACCCGATTGCGGCGCTCCTACTCACGCCGCGCTGCGGCGCGCATCGTCGCACCGCCTAAGCTCGTGCTTCATGCGGGCCGTGCTGATCGTCAACCCCACAGCCACTTCCACCACACCGGCCGGTCGCGATCTGCTGGCCCACGCCCTCAAGAGCCGGCTACAGCTCAGCGTCGAACACACCAACCACCGCGGGCACGGCACCGAGCTCGCGCAGAAGGCCGTCGCCGACGGCGTCGACCTCGTGGTCGTGCACGGCGGCGATGGCACGGTGAGCGGGGTGGTCAACGGTCTGCTCGGCCGTCCCGGCACGCTTCCGAGCGGCCCGGTGCCCGCGGTGGCCGTGGTGCCCGGCGGTTCGGCGAACGTGCTGGCGCGATCGCTGGGCATCTCTGCGGATCCGGTCGCGGCCACCAACCAGCTCATCCAGTTGCTCGACGACTACCAGCGGCGCGGCACATGGCGCCGGATCGGCCTGATCGACTGCGGCGAGCGGTGGGCCGTGTTCAACACCGGCATGGGCGTCGACGCCGAGGTGGTGGCCGCGGTCGAGGCCGAACGCAGCAAAGGCGGCAAGGTCACCGCGTGGCGCTACATCCGCGCATCGGTGCCGGCCGTGTGGGCCTACACCCGCCGCGAGCCGATGCTGACGCTCGAACTTCCCGGCCGCGAACCCATCACCGGGGTGAGCTTCGCGTTCGTTTCCAACTCCAGCCCGTGGACGTTCGCCAACGAGCGGCCGGTGTGGACCAACCCCGGCTGCAGCTTCGAGTCGGGACTCGGGGTGTTCGCGCCGACCAACCTGAAGACGATCCCGACGCTGCGGATCGTCCGGCAGATGTTCGCAAAACGGCCCGCGTTCAACTTCAAGCACCTCGTCACCGAGGACGACCTGCCGTGCGTGCGAGTTACCTCGACCGGGGGCCCCGTCGCCTGCCAGTTCGACGGGGATTACCTCGGCGTGCGCGAAACCATGACGTTCAAGTCGGTGCCCGACGCGCTTGCGGTGGCCGCCCCTCCTCAGCAAAAACGACGCTGACCTGCGGCAACGCGTGGCCTGTGGCGCACGCGACACAAACACGGACGGGGAGAGGCCCGTCAGTGTAGTACAACGGAGTAAGGGCTTGACTACGAGATGATCAAAGTGAGATAGCCCACGAGCGAACTCACACTATTGACATCTGTTGAGCCTGTGAAACGATCAAAAGGTTGCATGCAGAAATTACGTAGGGGTGCGGCCCCTTTTCTTCTGCACGCGTTTAACAGCCGAAGAAAATAGCCGTGCGCCTTGCTGCGCACTCAGTAAGGAGTAAAGACGTATGGATTGGCGCCACAAGGCGGTCTGTCGCGACGAAGACCCGGAGCTGTTCTTCCCGGTGGGGAACAGTGGTCCGGCGCTCGCGCAGATCGCTGACGCGAAACTGGTCTGTAATCGGTGCCCGGTGACGACAGAGTGCCTCGGCTGGGCCCTGAACACGGGCCAGGACTCGGGCGTCTGGGGCGGCATGAGCGAAGACGAGCGGCGTGCGCTGAAGCGTCGCAACGCCCGGACGAAAGCCCGCAGCGGGGTTTAACCCAGATAACGCAAAACGGTGCGGCCTCGACGATTGTCGGGGCCGCACTCTTGCGTGTGCCTACAGCAGCATTCGGGTCCGCCGACCGATCGGGACGCGCAGCACCACGTCGGTGCCGCGGGCCGGGGCCTGGGTCATCCCCAGGGTGCCGTCGAGTTCCGCCGACACCAGCGTCCGCACGATCTGCAGCCCGAGGCTGTCGGAGGTCTCGAGGCTGAAGCCGTCAGGCAGCCCCCGGCCGTCGTCATGCACGACAACATCCAGCCAGCGCGCGGAGCGCTCGGCCCGAATCGTCACCGACCCTTCCTCGACCGCCGGGTCGAAGGCGTGCTCGATCGCGTTTTGCACCAGCTCGGTGATCACCATAATCAGCGCCGTCGCGCGGTCCGAGTCCAGCACGCCCAGATCGCCGACCCGGTTGATGCGGATCGGCCGGTCCACCGAGGCCACGTCGTTCATGATCGGCAGGATTCGGTCGATGACCTCGTCGAGGTTGACCTGCTCGTCCACCGACATCGACAGCGCGTCGTGCACCAACGCGATCGACGACACCCGGCGCACCGACTCGATGAGCGCCTCCCGCCCCTCCGCGTTGGCCGTG
The DNA here is from genome assembly GCF_000276825.1 of Mycobacterium paraintracellulare. Classification (NCBI taxonomy): domain Bacteria; kingdom Bacillati; phylum Actinomycetota; class Actinomycetes; order Mycobacteriales; family Mycobacteriaceae; genus Mycobacterium; species Mycobacterium paraintracellulare. The sequence goes on from NC_016948.1 coordinate 4,365,690, forward strand.
CGGCGGGCCTGCAGGCGCAGCAGCGCCGCGACGGTCTGCAGGTTGTTCTTCACCCGGTGGTGGATTTCGCGAATGGTGGCGTCCTTGGAGATCAGGGCCCGGTCGCGGCGCTTGACCTCGGTGACGTCGCGGATCAGCACCGCCGCGCCGGCGCTGGCGCCGTCGACCACCAGCGGCAGCGTGCGCAGCAGCACGGTGGCTCCCCCGGCGTCGACCTCCATGCGCATGCTGCGCCCGCCGGCCACCAGATCCCGCACATGCTCGGCCACTTCCTGCGCCTCGAACGGATCCGAGATCAGCGGGCGCGTGACCTCGATGAGGTTGTGTCCCTCCAGGTCGGCGGTCAGGCCCATGCGGTGGTAGGCCGACAGCGCGTTGGGACTGGCGTAGTCGACGACGCCCTTGACGTCGAGGCGGATGAAGCCGTCGCCGACCCGGGGGGTGGAGCGCGACATCACGACGTCCCCCGCGTCGGGAAAGGTGCCCTCGGCGAGCATGTGGACGAGGTCGCCGGCGCACTGCCGGTAGGCGATCTCCAACTGGCCGGACGCGCGGTCGGCGGCCACCGCGGTCTGATGATGCGTGAGCACGGCGACCACCTGGCCGCCGTAGCGCACCGGGGACGCCTCGACGTGCGTGCCCGGCAACCACGAATTCTCTTGACCCGCAACGTCATCCCTCTTGGCGGTGCCCGACGCGAAGGTGTCGGCGACGAGGGACAGCCGCTCGGAGGCGATGGCGGTGCCCACCGCATCGGTCTGTAGCACCGTGGGCGCGGTATTGGGGCGGCATTGCGCCACGCACACCAGCACGCCGTCGTCGCGACGCACCCACATCAGGTAGTCGGCGAACGACAGGTCGGCCAGCAGCTGCCACTCCCCTACCACCGCATGCAGATGGTCGACCGCGTTGCCCGGCAGCATGGTGTGTTCGGCGAGCAGATCACCGAGAGTTGACATCGCTTACTCCCCGGGTCGTTCCCCGGCGGCTGGTCGAAGGGCCCGACCGGCTAGCTGATCACCGCGATGAGGTCGCCCGCCTGAATGACGTCGCCCACCGACACGCTCACCTTGCTGACGGTGCCGCCGACCTCCGCAAGGACGGGAATCTCCATCTTCATCGACTCCAGCAGCACCACGATGTCGCCTTTGCCGATCTGATCACCCTCGTTGACAACGACTTCGAGCACGCTGGCCACGATCTCGGCGCGCACATCCTCGGCCATCTTCACCCCACTCGTTTCGGCCTCTGCGCAGGCTGGCCGCTGGTCATCGCTGGTTGTTGGTCCATCGCTGGTTGGTCCATCAACGTTCTATCAGGTCGCCTACATCGAACCACAGGCCCCACCGCGACGACGGCGCCCGGCCCCTCCCGCGGGCCGCACCAGGGCGAAGACAGTGCGCGGCGCGTCTCATGAGAGACTGGACGACAAGCCAACCGGCGCCAGGCGCCTGGTTTGACAGCAATCAACGGAGGTTCGACCCATGGCCAAACGAGGCCGTAAGAAGCGCGACCGCAAGCACAGCAAGGCCAACCACGGCAAGCGGCCCAATTCCTGAGGACGCTACTGCGTACCCCGGATGATGGTGGTGCGCCGAATCTCGAGCCGTAGCCGCTCGCGCAGGCCCTCCGGGGCCCTCTCACCTTTGCACTTGGTGGCGATCAACGCCTTGATCCGCTCTTCGAGCCCGTAGTGCTTGAAGCAGCCGGGGCACGCCTCGAGATGCCTGCGCAGTTGTTCGCGGGTATCCGGGCCGCATTCACCGTCGAGCAGCAGCCATACCTGGCGGATGACCTCCGCGCAGCCGACGCTGCCGTGGGACTCGTCGTTGGGGCAGGCATCCGCCGAAGCACCGCCCTGGCCGGCGAACTCGCTCATGACGACACCTCCTCGTGCGCCTGCTGACCGCGGTTGAAGCCCCGCTCCTTGGCAACGTCGGCCAACAGGCCGCGCAGTTGCCGTCGACCGCGGTGCAGCCGTGACATTACCGTTCCGATGGGCGTGTCCATGATTTCCGCGATTTCCTTATACGGAAATCCCTCGACGTCGGCGTAATAGACCGCCATCCGGAATTCCTCCGGCAAGGCCTGCAGCGCGTCTTTGATCTCGGAGTCCGGCAGCGACTCCAGCGCCTCCACCTCGGCCGAACGCAGCCCGGTGGAGGAATGCTCGGCATTGGCGGCCAGCTGCCAGTCGGTGATTTCCTCGGTCGGGTACTCCGCGGGCTGGCGCTGCTTCTTGCGGTAGCTGTTGATGTAGGTGTTGGTCAGGATCCGGTACAGCCACGCCTTGAGATTGGTCCCGGCGCGAAACGAGCGGAAGCCCGCGTAGGCCTTCACCATCGTCTCTTGCAGCAAATCCTCGGCGTCGGCGGGATTCCGCGTCATGCGCAGTGCACCGCCATAAAGCTGGTCCAGCAGGGGAATCGCGTCGCGCTCGAACCGCGCCGTCAGTTCCGCGTCCGTCTCTTCGGGCGCCGCGGGTTCGGTGATGGACGGCCCCGCCGCGCTATCGCGGCCATCTAGAGAATCGGCCATATCGATTAACCCGGTCCCTTCTGCTGCGGTGCTACCGGAAAGCACCGAAAGTGCCACCGGACTCGCAAGGACGCCAGCCAACTGCTCCTCGCCTAACAGGCTCGTCGCCGTTGACACCACGCTGCTCCTCCCAATCTAAAGGCTCACCCCGACAGCTTTTGCCCGGGTGTGACCCACCGCATCGAAAACCAATTGGATCAACCGCGCGCGCGATCCGACTATTTCCGGGCGGAATTCGGCCCGCGATATCGGTGCCCGCTCCCCGGCGTAGACCCCGATCGGACCGATTCGGGCGTGGCGTTAGTGTGACGCCATGTCCCTGAATGGCAAGACCATGTTCATCTCCGGCGCCAGCCGCGGCATCGGCCTGGCGATCGCCAAGCGCGCCGCGCAGGACGGTGCCAACATCGCCCTGATCGCCAAGACCGCCGAGCCGCACCCGAAGCTGCCGGGAACGGTGTTCACCGCGGCGAAGGAGCTCGAAGAGGCGGGCGGGCAGGCCCTGCCGATCGTCGGGGACGTCCGCGATCCCGATTCGGTCGAGGCGGCCGTGGCCAAGACCGTCGAGCAGTTCGGCGGCATCGACATCTGCGTCAACAACGCGTCGGCGATCAACCTGGGTTCGGTCACCGAGGTGCCCATGAAGCGGTTCGACCTGATGAACGGCATCCAGGTGCGGGGCACGTACGCGGTGTCGCAGGCATGCATCCCGCATCTGAAGGGCCGCGAGAACCCGCACATCCTGACGCTGTCGCCGCCGGTGCTGCTGGGCCGCGAGTGGTTGAAGCCGACGGCGTACATGATGGCCAAGTTCGGGATGACGCTGTGCGCGCTGGGCATCGCCGAAGAAATGCGGGACGAGGGCATCGCGTCGAACACGCTGTGGCCGCGCACGCTGGTGGCGACGGCCGCGGTGCAGAACCTGCTCGGCGGCGACGAGGCGATGGGCCGGGCCCGCAAGCCCGAGGTGTACTCGGACGCCGCCTACGTCGTCCTCAACAAGCCGTCCAGGGAGTACACCGGCAACATGCTGCTGTGCGAGGACGTGCTGGTGGAATCCGGCGTCAAGGACCTCTCGACATACGACTGTGTGCCCGGTTCGAAGCTGGGCGTGGACTTCTGGGTCGACGGCGTCAACCCGCCGGGGTACTCGGGGCCTTAGTCGTGATCGCAAGCGCGGCGCAGCCGGGCGCCGCGGGTCACGACCAGCGGAGGTAGCCGGTGGGCGGCGCGGCCACTCCGGGCATCGCCGCGTTGATGAAAGCCGGTGTGCCGCACCAGGTTCTGCACTTCGACGCGGTCACCGACCTGTCCGAGTCGTCCGACGTCGCGCCCGAACAGGTCTTCAAGACCCTGATCGTCGCCCTGCCGGGTGAGCTGGCCGTCGCGATCGTGCCGGTGCCGTGGCGGTTGTCGCTGAAGGCGGTCGCCGCGGCGCTGGGTGTGCCCAAGGCCGTCATGGCCGAGCCGGCCGCCGCCGAGCGGGCCACCGGCTATGTGGTGGGCGGCATTTCGCCGTTCGGTCAGCGCAAGCGGCTCCGCACGGTCCTGGACGGCTCCGCGCTGCGCTGGGATCGGATCCTGTGCAGCGCCGGCAAGCGGCATTACGACGTCGCGGTCGCGCCCCGGGACCTGATCCGCCTCACCGGCGCGATCACCGCCGACATCAGCCGAACGTGACGACGACCTTGTCCGCGGCGCCCGGAGTCTGGGCGAGCTCGAGCGCATCACCGACGCTGCCGAACGGGATGGTGTGGCTGACGATCAGCGCGTACTTCTCCCAGTTCGCGACGAGATCCTTGGTCACCTCGAAGATTTCGTCGGGGTAGCCCATGCTCCCGAGCAGGGTGATCTCGTTGCTCATCAGGTTGATGAGGTCGACGGGCACCGGCTCCTTGTGGACGCCGACGATGCCGACGGTGGCGCCCTTTTGCGCCGCGGCGAGCGCGGTGTTGACGACGGCGGGCACACCGGCCGCGTCGAGATAGATGTTCGTGCCGGCCTTCCCGGGGTACATGGAATCGCCCGCGCCGTGCAGTTCGATCAGCCGCGCCACCACGTCCTCGTCGGCGGAGTTGATGACGGCGTCGGCGCCGATCTGCAGCGCCTTGTCCAGCCGGCCGGGGAGCAGGTCCACGACGACGACGTGGCTCACGCCAAGGGATTTGAAGGCCAGCGTGGCGCCCAGGCCGATCGGTCCGGCGCCGAACACGGCGACCTTGTCCGTCGGCTTGGGTCGGCACCGGTTGGCGCCGTGGCGCGCGACGGCCATCGGCTCGTTGAGCGCCGCGACCTCCCACGGGACGTGGTCGGGGATGACCTCGAGACTCGTTCCGCGTACGGCGTTTTCGATGAGCAGGTAGTCGGCGAGCGCGCCGCTGGGCCCGCCGTTGCCGATGATGCCGCTCGGGGCGGCCATCGGGTTGATGACGACGTGGTCGCCGACGGCCAGGCCGCTCACCTTCGCGCCGACCTCGGCGATCTCCCCGGCGGGCTCGTGTCCGAGCGGCGTGTGTCCCTGGCGCGGGGGCAGCCCGCCGATGGTGATGTAGAAGGCGTCCGAGCCGCAGATGCCGCAGGCGCGCATCCGGACCAGTACGTCGTTGGGGCCCACCGTGGGACGCTCGGCGTCGAGCACCTCGGCCTTGCCCGGGCCGGTGACCATTGACATCTTCATCGGTGACTCCTCGGTCTTACGGTCAAGCCGCCATGGATTGCAGAAACCCCGGCCAGTCGGGAAACAGTGCCCGGTCCACGATCTCGATGCGGACTCCAGCCGGGTCGACGTAGTAGGCGAACATCGACAGCGTCTCGCCGCTGGGTCGCGCCTCCAGCCGGTACCCGCTGCGTTCGAGTTGCGCTGCGGCACCGGCCATGTCGTCGACCCAGTAGCCGAGGTGGTGGGCGCCGCCCCTGGGCGGCGGGGTCCAGATCGTGCCGGGCACCGCCTGAATCACTTCCAGGTGCGGTGCGTCCACCGAGTACACAAAGCGGAACGGCACCTCGATGTCGCCGTCCGCGGTGGCCACGCTCAACGCGGCATCGACCGGTTTGGTCCACCGGTACCCCATCACCCTGGTGAGCCGTTCGGCGGCGGCGGCCATATCGTCAACCACCAGCCCGGTGTGATAGCAGTCCGCCGGGTTCATGCTGTGCCTTCCAGTTCGATGTCGAACGTATCGAGATATTCGGCGAAGATCGGTTCGAGCGCTTCGACGGTCAGGCCATACTGGTCGAGGGTGTAGGCATTGAGCGCGAACCGGTCCTGGGGGTGCCCGGCGAGCCAATTGCGCATCCGCGCTTCGGTTTCTGCGGTCAGCGGCTCGTCGGCCCATTCGTAGATGCGCCGCATGACGTCCATCGGGTCACGCATCATCTCGTGGTAGTACATATGGAAGAAGCGCTCGTCGCCGATGCGATCGCGGGCGCGCAGCGGCCGCTGGACGTGGTAGCGCATCTGCGCCATGGCGTTGCGCCCCATGGCATTCAGGTCGATGGCATCGGGATGCAGCACCATCCCCTTGGGCAGCTTCCACAGGTTGCACAGCGACCCCGTCGCCCTGTAGGGGTCCCGGTGCGCCCAGATCAGCCGGGCGTCGGGGAACACCTTGAGCAGCGCCTCGATGTGCACCGAATGCGACGGCATCTTGAGGCTCCAGTTGCCGGGCGCGGTGGACTGCAACACCTGCAGGTAACGCTTCTGATATTCGTACGTGCTGGTCATGTCGGCCTCGTGGAACAGCCATTCGGCGTAGCGCGAGGTCGACAGGAACGAGTCCCAGGACAGCCCCTTGAAATCCTGATTGTGGATGAACATGTCCTCGGTGGGCCCATCGGCGTCTTCCCAGTGCGGCAGCGGCACTTTGGCCTGCGTGACCATGTCCAAAATCTTGCGCTGTTCCTCCAGCAGGGCCAGGCAGCGCGCGTCGGTGCGCAGCGCCTCGGTGGTGGCCGGCGGGATCGGGTGCACGCACTGCCAGTGCAGCAGCGAGCGCCGGGCCGGATCCTGGTCGAGCAGGTAACTGATGACCGTGGTTCCAGTGCGGGGCATGCCCAGCACGATCAGCGGTCGCTCGACGGGCGCGTCGAGGACTTCGGGGTGCTCCTGGATGTAGGCGTGGACCTGCATGCGCCGCCCGAGCGCGTCGGTGGCGTCGGTGAGGACCCGTTCGCGGCCGAAGGGGGTGAACGCGGCCGAACTGTTGAGCTCGTCGAGCATGATGGCCAGGCCGTCTCGCCAAGAATCGGAATCGATTTCGGTGAGGCCGGTGCGCTGTGCGGCCAGCTTGAAGACGTCGTCGGTGGTCGAGACGTTGTCGAAGTTGTTGTCGCTCATCGTTTCAGACCGTCAGGTATCCGCCGTCGACGGCGATGGTGGTGCCGGTGATGTACGAGGCGGCGTCGGTACACAGGAACAGCGTCGCGCCGGCGCAGTCCTGGGGCGTGCCGGGCCTGCCCAGGGGCGTGTGGAAGCCGATCTCGACGTCCATCACCTCGGGAATGCCCATGGCCGGGTGGGTCATTCGGGTGTCGATGAGGCCGGGTGCGATGGCGTTGACCCGGATCCCGTCGTTGGCCCACCGCCGCGACAGGTTCATCGTGAGGGCGAGCAGGCCCATCTTCGACGAGGCGTAGCCGGGGACGAACACGGCGGAGCGGAACGCGGACATCGACACGACGCTGACGACGCTCGCCCCGCCGGGAGCCTGGCTGGACTTGAGCAGGTCATGGCAGCGCATGGTCAGCCGCATCGGGCCGAACATGTTCTGCGTCACCGACGCGACGTATCCGTCCGGGTCGTATTCGTCACCCGCCGGGTAGGGGCCGCCGGCGTTGTTGATTAAGATGTCCAGTTCACCCAGCGAATCCGCCAGGGCGTCAACCAATTTCGGGTCCTGTATCTGGCATTGGCGGTAGGTGTAGGCGCTCAGATCCGTCTCGGAATAGTCCGTGGCGGACCCGCGGGTGCCGGTGACGGTGACGGCCGCGCCCGCCCCGGCGAATGCGGCGGCGATGGCGTTGCCGATGCCGCTGGTGCCGCCGGTCACCAGCACGGTGGCGCCGGTGAAATCGAAGTTGACGGTGTTCATTCGGGTGACCTCAGTTCGTTGATGGATTTGGTGAGCCACGCTTTTTCCCAGAAGTTGTCGGCGTCGGCCAACAGTGCCTCGTGGGCTTCGGCGGCGACGGCACGTGCCGCCGCGTGCAACGGCTGGGCGGCCAGGATCAGGTCGGTGAGGTGGATGGCCTGCACCGGCCGCCCGACCGCCAGGTGCGCGCGGGCCGCGTCCACGAGCGCGTCGGCCCCGGCGGCGCTCACCACATCGGCCGCAACGGAATCCGGTGCGATCCCATACAGTTCGGTGGTGGAGCGATGCCGGAACCACCCGGTGTACATCTCCCAGATGGCGCGCACATTCCACGAGGTCTTGCCGTACCCTTCACCGATGTCGAGGTGCTCGGGCACGGTGACCTCGCGCATCGCGGTATGGACGTCGGCGCCGGAATTCATCAGTTCGGCGGTGCGGTCGTGCACGGCCTGCATGGCGTCACGCATCGCGCTGACTTCCTCCGCGATGCGGTCGGCGCCCTCGATCGGGTCGAAGTGGCCGGTGATCAGCCGCTGCGGTCCGTAGTCGAGCACGGTGTTCAACGACTCGATGTAGAGAATGGGATCGCGATAGCGGTCGCCGCGGATGGTCATCAGATTCGGGACATGCCCGAACAGCGGGCCGAACAGGTTGCCGGTGAACAGGATTCGCTCCTGCGGCAGCCACACCACCAGTGCGTCGGTGGTCTCGCCGCCCGGCGTCCACGCCAGCTCGAAGGTACGCCCTCCGACGGTGATGTTGTGGCGCTGGTCGAAGGTCGTCGTCGGCTCGGGGAACGAGAAGTCGATGGTCGCGGGGTCGAGGGTCTTGAAGTGCTCGAGCACGGCGTCGGAGAACTTCTGGAAGGCGAACGACGTCTTGGGCACCCGGTAGCCCATGAGCAGTGTGTTGTCGTCGCGCCAGTACCGGTAGTTGCGGTGCATCACGACGTTGGTGCCCTCGTCGCGCAGCGCCTTCACCCCGCCCCAATGGTCGGCGTGCCCCTGGGTGACGATGATGGCCCGTGTCGGGCCCGGCACCTTGGCAAAAGCCTTGCGGTGCAGCGGCCCCTCGAAGACCAGCCCGCTGTTGACGATGACCCGCCCCTCGTCGGTGGCCACCGCGTAGGCGTTGGAGACGCCCGGCGACATCCACACGCCGTCGCCGAGGGCCAGCGCGGGCGTGTCCGTCGCCGCCGACAGGTCGCCGGCCCCGGGCCGCTCCCGATGAATCCCAGCCATGACTGGCGATCCTCTACAGTTCTAGAGGTAAAGTCAATATCCATGGGATTGCAGGGTCTGATCGACAAGGTGGCGGTCGTGGTCGGCGGCGCCACCGGCATCGGCGCGGCGACGGCCGCCCGTCTCGCCGGCGAAGGCTGCCGGGTAATCGTCGGCGACGTCGCCGACGATTGCGCGCGGCGGACGGCCGAACGCATCGCCGCGACCGGCGGCGCGGCGACGCACGTGGCCTTCGACCTGGCGGATCCCGCGTCGGTCGCGGCGCTGATCGACACCGCCGCAACGACTTTCGGCGGCGTGGACCTGCTGTTCAACGTGGGCGCCGACATGAGCATCATCCGGGCCGACACCGACGTGGTGGACATCGATTTCGACGTCTGGGATCGGGTGATGGCGGTGAACCTGCGCGGGTATGTGGCCGCGATGAAATACGCCATCCCGAGAATGCTGGACCGCGGCGGCGGGGCCATCGTCAACATGTCGTCGGCGGCGGCGTTCCAAGGAGAGCCCGCGCGCCCGGCCTATGCCACCGCGAAGGCAGGCATCGGCGCGCTCACTCGCCACGTCGCGTCGCGGTGGGGGAAGGACAACATCCGGTGCAACGCGGTCGCGCCCGGCTTCACCGCGACCGAGACCATCCGCTCGGTGCCGCAGTGGCCGGACCTGGAGGCCGGCGCGCTCAAGCGCATTCGCGGACCGCGCGTCGGCGAGCCCGGCGACATCGCCGCGCTGGTCGCCTTCCTGCTGTCCAGGGAGGGCGAGTGGATCAACGGTCAGGTCGTCAACATCGACGGCGGCACCGTCCTTCGGTGACCCATGGCCGCCAGTACGAGATCCCGCAAGCGCGACGGCGATGAACGCCGCCGCGACCTGTGCGACGCGGCGATCCGGGTGCTGGCCGAGCACGGATCGCGTGGACTCACCCATGGGCAGGTCGACCGCTGCGCCGGCGTCCCCGAGGGCACCACGTCGTACTACTACCGCACCCGCACGGCCCTGCTGCGCGGCGTCGGCAAGCGGGTGGCCGAGATCGACGTCGCAAATTTGCAGTCGGTGATCGATGAGCCGGTCGACCCGGTCTCGCCGTTCGCGCACCTGGCCCGGCTGACCATGATGCAGGCCGACGGGACCGGGCTGATGCTGAACCGGGCGCGCCACGAGTTGCTGCTGGGCGCCGCGCGCGATCCCGATCTGGCCGAGACGGCGCAGGTGTTCGTCGCCCGGATCAACGCGATGGCCCGCGACGCCATCGCCCATCTGCAGCCGGACACCCGCGACCCCGAACTGCTGGCCGCGCAGACCACCGCCGTCACGACCTTCATCGCCGGCATCTTCACCCGGCTGGCCGCCGGCGACCGCACCGTCGGCGCCGCCGAGCAACTCACCCACCTGCTGGAGGCGGTGGCCACCGCCGTGGCGCTCGCGGCGCAGCGGGGTTAGGCGCCGCGGCGGGTCTGCTGGCCATGGCTGGGCCGTTGACGATTGGCGTGGGCGTCAGCGACGCCGACACGATTCAGACGGAGGGCAATTACCCGACGCGCGAGGCGTGCCAGAACGCGGGCCCAGGCGTGAAGGCCACGGCGCCGGGAAGCTGGAACAACTTCTGGTGCGTTGCGGACCGTAACGTCAACGGCAACTGGAAGTCGGTGCTCAGCAACTGATCCGGCCGTCAGGCGTTGCGCCCCTCGGGTGCACGTGTCATTCGGCGACGCTCCGAACGCGAACAACGACTCGCCGAGGAGCGTTTCGTCGTCAAGCCTGCACCTACACCTTCCACCACCCGGAAAAGCTGCTGCGCGACGGAGGCGACGATGAGGCGGTATAGCTCAACACGTCCCCATTTGCGAGGATGACGAACCTATGTGAACTTGACGTTCATGCCGCCCATGGGCCCACGCCGCCGACTTTCTCGATCGTGATGTGAGTCAGGTATCCGGGGGGTGCGTCAGGCGGGGGGAACCCCGTGCCGGGGCCAAAGATAGTCGTGGCGATCTTGTCGAGTAGTTCGGGAGCACCGCCCTCCTCGACGCGCGCCGTGCCCCTGATCAACAGATAGGGCGTCTGCGGCCCGCTGCGGTCGGTGGACGCGATGGTCACCGCCGTCGGCTGTACTCTGCACCGTCACCCAGACCAGGCTGACTTGCGGGCTTCCGTCGCGATTGATCGTGACAAGCGTGGCCGGGTCGGAACCGATGAGTTGGCGTGCGCTGTCGTTGAGTTTCGTGATGTTCATTGTGTTCTCCTGATTCGTCGTGGTTCCGGGCGTTTCGGCTGTCTATCCATACGACGAAGAAGCTGTGCGTGATCCGACAACCCGGCCATCGCGCTGCTGGCGGCCGGCGAAGAACTACGGAAGCGCAAAAGACGACGCGAAATCGCGCCTGCCCTTAGGCAAATCGGTTATTCAGACGTCCACGCGGTCCCGAGCGCAGTAATAGCGGCCAGCCGAGCGCTACAGGATTTTCATCTGCTCGGGCTCCGGCTCGGCCGGCTCGAGTAGCTGCGGGCCGTTGTTGCGCACGTTGTTGACCAGCGTCGACACCTCACGCGTGCGGATGGCGCGCACGTCGGGCGTGCGGGCCAGCAGTTTTTCGTCGATCGGGGCGTCGGGGTCGAGCCATCGGTCCCAATCGCGTTCGGGCATCACCAACGGCATCCGATCGTGGATCTGCGCGAGCTCCCCGGGCGCGTCGGTGGTGATGATTGTGCAGCTCAGCAGGGGCGACGCGTCCTTGGCCGGCTTCCATACCGACCACAGGCCCGCCATGAACAGCGGCTCGCCGTCCTCCCGGTACATGAAAAACGGTGTCTTGCGAGACTTCTTGCCGGCCGCGGCGTCGGAATTGACCCGCCATTCGTAGTAGCCGTCCATCGGGATCAGGCAACGCTTGGACTTGGCGCTGGTCCGGAAGGCCGGCGAGCTGGTGACCTTGTCGGCGCGGGCGTTGATCAGCATCGGACCCTTGGTTTCGGGCGCGCCGTCGGCGCCCGCCTTGGCCCACGGCGGCACCAAGCCCCAGCGCATCAGCCGCACCCGCCGCGTCGGCTCGTCCTCGGGTTCGGAATGCCGGCTGACGACGGTCGCGATGGTCGAGGTCGGAGCCACGTTGTAGTTGGGCGCGCTCGAATCGGCGTCGGCGCCGGTGGTCTCGTCGATCGCCTTGATCTTCTGGGCCAACAGGGCCGGGTCGGTCGTGACCGCAAACCGTCCGCACATACCTCCATGGTGGCAGAAGCCACGGGACTCCTATGGGTGGCAGAAGCCACGGAACTCCTATGGGTGGCAGAAGCCACCGAACTCCTGTGGGTGGCAGAAGTCGCGAACTCCTATTGGTGGCAACAACCGGTGACAGGCGATGATGGACCGGTGACTACGTGGACGGCCCCCCGGGCACCGCAACCGGTGCACGCGACCGTGACCGTTCCCGGTTCGAAATCGCAGACCAACCGGACCCTGGTGCTGGCGGCGCTGGCGGCGGCGCAGGGCCAGGGCACCCCGACCATCAGCGGGGCACTGCGCAGCCGGGACACCGACTTGATGATCGGCGCGCTGCGCACGCTGGGCCTGCGCGTCGACGGCGACGGGACGGAGTTGACGGTCAGCGGCCGCGTGGTGCCGGAACCGATGGCACAGGTCGATTGCGGCCTGGCGGGCACGGTGCTGCGGTTCGTCCCGCCGCTGGCGGCGCTCGCCGAATCGATCGTCGAGTTCGACGGCGACGAGCAGGCCAGGGCGCGGCCCATCGCGCCGCTACTCGACGCGCTGCGCGGGTTGGGCGTGCGGATCGATGGCTCGGGTCTGCCGTTTCGGGTCCTGGGCACCGGCGCGGTCCCCGGGGGCACCGTCGAGATCGACGCCTCGGCCTCGTCACAGTTCGTCTCCGGGTTGCTGTTGTGCGCGGCCTCTTTCGCCGAGGGGCTGACGGTGCGGCACACCGGTTCGGCGTTGCCGTCGGCGCCGCACATCGCGATGACGGTGACGATGCTGCGCCAGGCCGGCGTCGACGTCGACGACTCCGTCCCCAACCGCTGGCGGGTGCGACCCGGGCCGGTCGCGGCCCGGCACTGGGTGGTCGAGCCGGACCTGACGAACGCCGTCCCGTTCCTGGCGGCGGCCGTCGTCACCGGCGGCGCGGTGCGCATCACAGGCTGGCCGGCGAACAGCGTGCAACCCGCCGAGCACATCCTGGCCGTGTTGGGCAAGTTGAATGCTGTTGTCACCCAACATGATTCGCACCTGGAGGCGCGCGGCTCCGGGGACTACGGCGGTTTTGACGTCGACCTGCGCGCGGTCGGCGAGCTGACCCCGTCGGTGGCCGCCCTGGCGGCGCTGGCGGCCCCGGGCTCGGTGTCGCGCCTGTCCGGCATCGCCCACCTGCGCGGCCACGAGACCGATCGGCTCGCCGCGCTGAGCGCCGAAATCAACCGCCTGGGCGGCGATTGCACCGAAACGCCCGACGGCCTGGTGATCACCGCGACACCGCTGCGGCCGGGCGTCTGGCGCGCGTACGCCGACCACCGGATGGCGATGGCGGGCGCAATCGTCGGGCTTCGGGTAGCCGGCGTCGAGGTCGACGACATCGGCGCCACCACCAAGACGCTGCCCGACTTTCCGCGGCTGTGGGCCGACATGCTGACCGCACAGGAAGACCGCGGCATGTGAAGCCCGGCGACTACGACGAGTCCGACGTCAAGATCCGCTCCGGCCGGGGTTCGCGGCCGCGGACGAAGACGCGTCCCGAGCACGCCGACGCCCAGGCCGCCATGGTGGTCAGTGTCGACCGCGGCCGCTGGGGGTGCGTGCTGGGCGGCGACGTCGACCGTCGGGTCACCGCCATGCGGGCCCGGGAACTGGGCCGCACGCCGATCGTCGTCGGCGACGAGGTCGATGTGGTCGGCGATCTGTCCGGGCGGACGGACACGCTGGCCCGCATCGTGCGCCGCGGTGAGCGCCGAACTGTGTTGCGGCGCACCGCCGATGACACCGATCCGACCGAACGGGTGGTCGTCGCCAACGCCGACCAGCTACTGATCGTGGTGGCGCTCGCCGACCCGCCTCCCCGCACCGGGCTGGTGGACCGGACGCTGATCGCCGCCTATGCCGGCGGACTCACCCCGATCCTGTGCCTGACCAAGACCGACCTCGCCCCGCCGGAGCCGTTCGCGGAGCAGTTCGTCGACCTGGATCTGACGGTGGTCGTCGCGGGCCGCGACGATCCCCTGCTCGCCGTGGCGGATTTGCTCGCCGGCAAGATCACCGTGCTGCTCGGGCATTCCGGCGTCGGCAAGTCAACGTTGGTGAACCGGCTGGTGCCCGACGCGGACCGCGCCGTCGGCGACGTGACCGACATCGGCCGGGGGCGGCACACCTCCACGCAATCGGTCGCGCTCCCACTGGCGACGTCGGGCTGGGTGATCGACACGCCGGGCATCCGCTCCTTCGGGCTGGCCCATATCCAGCCCGACGACGTCATGATGGCGTTCTCGGATTTGGCGGACGCCATCGAGGACTGTCCGCGCGGCTGCGGGCACATGGGCCCGCCGGCCGACCCCGAGTGCGCGCTGGACACACTGACCGGGCCCGCCGCCCGCCGCGTCGCGGCCGCCCGCCGACTGCTGGCCGCACTCAACCAGGCTTCTTAGCCAGCCGCATGCCGAGCTCATCCGGCGGCACCAAATGTCCCTCGGCGCACCGGATTTCGACGCTGACCTCGGCACCGCAGCCCACGTGTGTCAGCCGCAGCCGGTGACGCCCCGGCAGATGATGCCTCCCCCACTCGAACATCGCCCACACCACCGGCATGAAATCGATGCCCGCCTGGGTGAGCACATACTCGTCGCGGCTGCGCTGGCCGGGCTCCCGATAGGGCTGGCGCCGTAGCAGTCCGAGCTCGACGAGCTCGGCCAGCCGCGCCGAGGTGGCGGCCTTGGTGATGCCCACCCGGCGGGCGAAGTCGTCGAAACGAGTGGTGCCGTAGTACGCCTCGCGCATGATCAGCATCGCGGATTTGGTACCGACGACCCCCATCGTCTTTTCGATCGCGCACTCGCCCACCGCCGACCAGGCGTCGCGGTCGGCCAGCGGCCCCTGCAGCAGTGTCATCTAAATCACCTCCCCAGCTGGGTTGCTTTCAGCATACCGAGGTGTTTATCTGAGTATAGCTTGATATACCCAGATGGACTCGAGGAGGAGCCATGAACCAGGGTCGCGACGCCGTCATCGTCGGAGCAGTGCGCACGCCCATCGGCAAGGGCAAGGCCAGTGGCGCGCTGCACGATGTGCTGCCCGCCGACCTGCTCGCGCACAGCCTGCGCGAGCTGGTGACGCGCACCGGTGTCGATCCGGCACAGGTCGACGATGTCATCGCCGGCGCCGTCACCCAGGTCGGTGACCAGGCCGTCAACATCGCCCGCAATGCCCTGCTGGGCGCGGGATTCCCGGAGACGGTGCCCGGTGTCACCATCGACCGCCAGTGCGGTAGCAGCCAGCAGGCCATCAGCTTCGCGGCACAGGGTGTGATCGCCGGCGCCTACGACCTGGTGATCGCCGCCGGCGTGGAATCGATGGGGCGCGTCCCGATGGGCAGCCAGGTGTCACCGGGCAGCAACCCGTTCGGCGAGGGGATGGACGCGCGCTATCCCGAGGGCCTGGTGCCCCAAGGCATCAGCGCCGAACTGATCGCCGCGAAGTGGGGCTTTTCGCGCACCGAACTCGACGAGTTCTCCGCGGGCAGCCACGAGAAGGCGGCCCGCGCCACCAAGGACGGGCTATTCGACAACGAGCTCATCCCGATTGCCGGGCTCGCCACCGACGAGATCATCCGCCCCGGTACGACGGTGCAGACCCTATCCGGATTGCAGCCGGCGTTCTACAGCGAGGCGGCCAAAGCCCGTTTCCCGCAGATCAATTGGGAGATCACCCCGGGCAACTCGTCGCCGCTGTCCGACGGCAGCGCCGCGGTCATGATCACCAGCAGCGAGGTCGCCCAGAAACTGGGCCTGCGCCCGCTGGCCCGGATCCACACCACCACCGTGGTGGGCTCCGACCCGCTCTACATGCTGACCGGCGTCATTCCCGCCACCGAGAAGGTGTTGTCGAAAGCCGGGCTCACGCTGGCCGACATCGACCTGTTCGAGGTGAACGAGGCGTTCGCGCCCGTGGTGCTGGCCTGGGCGCACGACACCGGAGCCGATCTGGCCAAGACCAACGTCAACGGCGGAGCGATCGCGATTGGTCATCCGTTGGGCGCCAGCGGCGCTCGCATCATGACGACGCTGGTGAACGCTTTGGAGCAGCGCGGTGGCCGGTATGGGCTGCAGACGATGTGCGAGGGCGGCGGCATGGCCAACGCCACCATCATCGAGCGACTGGGCTAGGAGACGGGGCGATGGACGTAATCCGCGCCGCCGCAGTGCAGCTCAGCCCCGTCCTTTACAGTCGCGAGGGCACCGTGGAAAAGGTGGTCGGCAAGATCGCGCAGCTGGCACGCCGCGACGTGCAGTTCGCGACATTCCCGGAAACGGTGATTCCCTACTACCCGTACTTCTCGTTCGTCCAGCGCCCCTTCGAGATGCGACCGGAGCACCTGCGGCTCCTCGACCAGGCCGTGGCGATCCCGTCGCCGGCGGTCGACGCGATCGCCGAGGCCGCCCGTGCGGCAGGCATGGTCGTATCGATCGGTGTCAACGAGCGCGACGGTGCTTCGCTGTACAACACGCAGTTGTTGTTCGACGCCGACGGCACCCTGCTGCAGCGCCGCCGCAAGATCATGCCGACCTACCACGAACGGATGGTCTGGGGCCAGGGCGACGGTAGTGGGCTGCGCGCGGTCGACAGCGCAGTCGGGCGCGTCGGACAGTTGGCGTGCTACGAACACTTCAATGCATTGGCCCGCTACGCCTTGATCGCCGACGACGAGCAGATCCACTCGAGCATGTTCCCCGGATCTTTCGGCGGCGACCTGTTCGCGCGGCAGATGGAGATCAGCGTGCGCAATCACGCGCTCGAGTCGGGCGCCTTCGTCGTCAACGCGACCGCGTGGCTCGAAGCGGATCAGCAGGCGCAGATCATGGCCGACACCGACTGTCCGATCGGACCTATCTCGGGCGGCCACTTCACCGCGATCATCACGCCCCAGGGCGAATACGTGGGTGAGCCGCTGCGCACGGGCGAGGGCGACGTCATCGCTGACCTCGACTTGTCGTTGATCAACACGCGGAAGGCGCTGATGGATGCCGGCGGCCACTACAGCCGGCCCGAAACGCTCAGCCTGCTCATCGATCGCACCCCACGTACCCAGGTACACGAGAGCATCGGACCAGAGGAGGTCGAAAGTGTCTGCGTCTGAAACCAAGTTCGAGGGCATTCGGGTGCGCTACGACAGCGCCAAGAGCTATGACGCGCTGGTCGGCGCGCTGCTCGCCGACATCGGAGAAAGCCCGGTGCCGATCGACGACATTACGACGACGACCGGCGACTGGCAGGAATACGAGGGTCGAATCCAAAACCACGCCGGCCCAAGTGGATTCATGTTATTCGGCACGGTCGACCACGGCGCCTGGATCACCAAGGCCGGCATCGACCGCAAGGCGTTGCGCGTCATCCTCGGCAACCCGCTGATCGCCATCACCATGCTGCGCCACGACGTCAAGGCCGGATTGTTCGCCCCGGTCGAGCTGTTGGTCGCCGACGAGGGCGACGATGGCAGCAGCGTGACCTATGTCAAGCCGTCGTCGCTGATGGTCGTCGAGCCCAATCCCGAGTTGCTCAGCGCCGCCGAGCAACTCGACGCCAAGCTGGCGGCACTGGCCGAAAAGGTGACCGGCGGCTCCTGACGACCAAATTCGCTGACGCCCGTCATTGACGGGCGTCAGCGATTGGCGTACCGTGCCTGCATGGCGTCGGCACGCGCAGCATCCCCGGCCAACTCTGCAGCCGCGAGCGTCCGGGAGGCCCGGCGGCTCGAGACGCGGGCGCGCCTGTTCGACGCGGCGTTGTCCGAGATCTCGCAACGCGGGTTTGCCGCCGCCGACGTCAGCGCCATCGCCGCCGCGGCGGGCGTGGTGAGGGGGACGTTCTACTTCCACTTCCCCACCAAGGAGCACGTCCTTATCGAGGTGGAGCGCAACGAGGAGACCCGGATCATCAGCGAACTCGGCGATGCCAAGGGCGATCTGGCCTCCGTGCTGTCACAAGTTGTACAGCACGTTCTGCGTGCCGAACGCCGGCTGGGCGACGCCGTTTTCCGCGACATGCTCGGGTTGCATTTCTCCTCGACCCGTCCGGTCGAAGACGAACTGACGCAGCATCCCCTCGCCCAGTTCCTGGTGGGCGTGATCGGCCGGGCCCAAGACGAGGGACAGGTGCCCGCCGACGCCGACGCGGCGGAACTCGGAACGTTCTTCCTCACCGGGCTTTTCGCGCTGCTGTCCACCGGAGCGCACGACGAAGCGCTGTTGGGCCGTTACGTGGCAACGATTGTCAAGGGAATGGAGAAACGATGAATCGCACGGGCATCGAGGGCTACCGGGACTTCCTGGCCCGCCGCGACGGCGAGGCCGACCTGCTCAACAGGCGGCTGGCGAACCGAGAGCGGTTCTTCGGCGAACTCGAAGCCAACCCCGTCCGGTCGGCCCATCCCGCCGACCGACAGACGTTCCTGCGCAACCTGCGCCGCCGGCGACCCGAACCCGGCCTGGACCCGAAAATGCTGTTCCTGCTGGCGACCGCCAAGCTGAATCAGGCCGAGCGGTTCGGCGTGGGACTCGGCGAAACCTATGGGCGTAACAGCGACGAGAGCCTGCCGCCCGAGAACGTCTACCTCGAACTCGAGGAGCACTACCACACGCGGCTGCTCGCCTACGCGCTGGACGTCTTCGATCTCACCTTCCAGGTTGTGCCCCCGCCTTTCGTGATGCGCCAGTTCGTCAAGACGAGCGTATTCCTGCCCGAACGGCTCGGCTTCCTGTTCGTCGGGGCCGCAGAGATGGCCGGCTGCATCATGTTTGACGAACTGCGCCGGGTGGGCGGAAGGCTCTTCGCCGACGAACCGGACGTCGCCCAGCGAATCGAATTGCTCTACAGCGAGATCCTCACCGACGAAATCGGCCACGTCGGCTACTGCGCGTCACGCTGCACGTCGGCCGAGCGGGCGATCATGCGCCGCATCTACCCGTTCATCGGTCGGCTTTTCGCGCGCCAGACCGCGGAGATCGGCCTGCTCGTCGACAAGGAGGCGTTGGCCGCGCGGCTCGACCGGCCCTTCGACGTCGACGAACTCACCGCCGACCTGGGCAACGAGACCTACCTCGTCGCGCACCCCTGACGACGCCCGCGGCGAGCGTGCACTCAGGGCGAAAAGCCAGCGAAATATTCGCCGCCAGAACACGTTCGGCGAGAACCTCTAGGTAGCAAGCGCCCTAGGCGGCGAGGCCGTCGTCGACACTGCGCGCGACGGCCGCGCGCTTCCCGCGCCGCCAACCGCGCACGGCGGCGATCGCGGACTTCAAACCGCGGCGGCGGCCGGTGGCCGGGTCGGTACCCAAGAAACCCGGCTCGAGTTCGTCGAACATCCGCTCGCTGCGGGTCTCCGGGGCGTTGTCGGCGTCGTCGCGCAAGTACTTGTTCGGCAGCGACAGCTTGGCCAGCGTGCGCCACGTCTTCGCGTACTGGAACAGGAAAGACCCTGTGGTGTAAGGCAAGTCGTACTTGTCGCAGACCTGGCGCACCCGCACCGAGATCTCGTGCAGCCGGTTGCTCGGCAGGTCCGGGTACAGGTGGTGCTCGATCTGGTGGCACAGGTTGCCGCTCATGAAGCGCAGGGCGGGGCCCGCCTCGAAGTTGGCGCTGCCCAGCATCTGGCGCAGGTACCACTGCCCCTTGGTCTCGCCGATCATGTCGGTCTTGGTGAATTTCTCTGCGCCGTCGGGGAAATGGCCGCAGAAGATCACCGCGTTGGCCCACACGTTTCGAATCACGTTGGCAAGCGCGTTGGCCTTCAGCGTGGACATGTAGGTGGCTCCGGGTGACAACGAGGTCAGCGCGGGGAACGCCACGTAGTCCTTGAACACCTGCCGCCCGGCCTTGGCCAGGAACTCGTCGACCCGCTCCCGGGCTTCGTCGTTGTCCATGCGTCGCTTGGCGATCTTGCCGAGCTCCACGTGCTGCAGGCCGACGCCCCACTCGAAGAGGAGGGCCAGCAGAGTGTTGTACACCAGGTTGAAGATGTTGAAGCGCTTCCAGCGCTGGTCGCGGGTGACGCGCAGCAGGCCGTAGCCGACGTCGTCGTCCATCCCGAGGATGTTGGTGTACTTGTGGTGCACGAAGTTGTGGGTGTAGCGCCAGTGCTTGGACGACCCGCTCATGTCCCACTCCCACGTCGAGGAGTGAATCTCGGGGTCGTTCATCCAGTCCCACTGCCCGTGCATGACGTTGTGGCCGATCTCCATGTTCTCGACGATCTTGGCCACGCCCAGCGTCACCGTCCCCGCCCACCAGGCCGAGCGCCGCGAGCTGGCGGCCAGCAGCAGCCGGCCGGTCACCTCGAGCGCGCGCTGGGCCGCGATGGTGCGGCGGATGTAGCGAGCGTCCCGCTCGCCGCGCGAGTCTTCCACGTCCTGGCGGATGGCATCGAGCTCAACGGCCAGGTTTTCGATATCGGCGTCCGTCAGATGGGCGAATACGTCGACGTCACTGATCGCCATCGTCGTCATCTCCCTGCGGTCGTTTGTTCGGTACTAGACCTACGCTATCGTAACCTACGAATCCGTAGGTTACCTGTGAGTAGCCTTTAAATGTCGAGCACGCAATCGCCGGACGCGGCCGACACGCAGGTCTGCACCCGGGTCCCCGGGTCGTGCTCCTGGCCGGTCCGCAGGTCGCGGACGTGGCCCTCCACCAGGCCGACCACGCAGGACTGGCAAATACCCATGCGGCACCCGAACGGCATCTGCACGCCGACGCTCTCCCCCGCATCCATCAACGACGTCGCGGCGTCGGCGGCGACGGTGCGTCCGCTTTGCGCGAAGGTGACCGTCCCGCCCGCACCGGCGGGCGCGGCCTTGGACACCGCGAAGCGCTCGAGATGCAAACGCTCGGCGATGCCCGCGGCCGACCACACGCGCTCGGCCGCGGTGAGCAGGCCCTCCGGCCCGCAGGCCCAGGTTTGGCGCTCGCGCCAGTCCGGCACGTCGGCGTCCAGCGCGGACAGGTCGAGCCGGCCCTGAGTGCGCGTCTCGCGCAGCTGCAACCGATAGCCCGGGTGGTCGGCCTGCAGCGCGGCCAGCTCGCCGCGAAACATCACGTGCGATTCCGTGGGGGCCGAATGCAGGTGGGCGATGTCACCGATTTGGTTGCGGCGCACCAGGGTTCGCAACATCGACATCACCGGCGTGATCCCGGAGCCGGCGGTGAGGAACAGGATCGAGGCGGGCGCGGGGTCGGGCAGGACGAAGTTGCCCTGCGGCGCGGCCAGCCGGACGACAGTGCCCGGTTCCACGCCGGCCACCAGGTGCGACGAGAGGAAACCCTCCGGCATCGCCTTGACGGTGATGGTCACGGTGCGCGCCGAACCGGAGCGCGCGGGCGTCGCCGCCGGGGTCGAGGTCAGTGAATACGACCGCCAGCGCCAGCGCCCGTCCATCAGCAGTCCGATGCCGATGTACTGGCCCGGCTGGTAGTCGAAGTTGAAGCCCCAACCCGGCTTGATGACCAGGGTCGCGGAGTCCTCCGTCTCGCGACGCACCTGCACGACGCGTCCTCGCAGTTCGCGCGCCGACCAGAGCGGATTGGCCAGGTGCAGATAGTCGTCGGGCAGCAGCGGCGTCGTGATGCGCGCGGCGAGCTTGCGCAGGGCGTGCCAGCCGGGATGCCGGTCGGCACCGGCGACCACGGGCCGCTTGGTGTCGACGACGTTGCCCGCGATCGATGGGTTCCGTTTGCCCAGAGGAAGCTCCTGCTCACGACGTGGCGCTTTACTTACGCTCACATTGTGATCGATTCTGTGTGCTTCACGAAACCTACGGTACCGTAACCTACGGTGTCGTAGCTAGCGCCCGGGGCGGGAATGCCTCACAGCGTCACATCAGCTCCAGCAAAAACGGCAGCTCCTGGTTGGCGTACCAGGCCAAGTCGTGGTCTTGCGCGTCGCCGACGATCAGCTCGGCGTCCTCGTCGCCCAGGTCCGCGGCGTCGACGGCCTCGATGGCCCTGGCCACCGCCTCCTCGGCACCCGCGTTGTCGACGTACGCGGCGATGACGTCCTCGATCGGGACCGCGCCGGGCAGCCTGACGACGGCGTCGTCGAGGTCGGGACGGTAGGTGACCCCGGATGCGTCGAAGTCGACGTCGGCGGCCAGCACCGCGCGGCGCGGCGGCCGGGAATCCGAGGGCGCTTCGCCCGCCAGCAGGCGCAGAGAGGCCAGCGCCGCCTCACGCAGCGCCACGTCGGCGAGCTCGTCGTCGTCGCCCGCGGCGTAGGCCTCGCGCAACTTTGGCGTCAGGGCGAACGCCGTGCCGCTGACCGGACGCAGCGAGCCGTCGGCGACGAGCTGCTGCAGCATGGCCAGCGTGGCGGGGATGTAGACGACGGTCATGTTGGCTAGATCGGCGTGGAGGCGTCGGAGATCTCGGGCGCGGCTGGTTTCACAGCAACGAAGGATAGCCGCACGCAGGGGTTTTCACCGCCGGCTAGGACCGGGAAGCCTCCAGCAGCTCCTCGAGCGCCTGGCTCAGCAGTCCCGGCAGCAGGTCGACGTCGCTCATGGCCTCGCGGTCGGCATTGATGCCGTAATAGAGCATGCCGTTGTACGACGTCACCCCGATCGCCAGCGCCTGGTTCTGCAGCAGCGGCGGCACCGTGTAGGTCTCCAGCAACTTGGTGCCGGCGACGTACATCTGCGACTGGGCCCCCGGCGCGTTGGTGATCAGGAGGTTGAACGTGCGCTTGGAGAAGCTCGGGAAACTGGTCGCGACGCGGATTCCCATGGCGTGCAGCGTGGGCGGGGCGAACCCCGACAGCGTGACGATGGTCCTGGCGTCCACCAGCTGGGCGGCCGTCGGGTTGGACTCGGTGGCGTGCGCGATCTGCGAGAGCCGCACCACGGCGTTGGGCTCCCCCACCGGCAGGTCGACGAGGAACGGCATGACCTGGCTGATCGCCTGGCCGGGGCCGCTCGCGTCGAGGTCGCCGTCGTCGTACACCGACAGCGGCGCCATCGCCCGCACCGTCGCCGTCGGCGACACCGCCACCCCACGCGACATCAGCCAGTTGCCCAGCGCGCCGGCGATCACCGCGAGCACCACGTCGTTGACGTCGCAGTCATAGCGGGCGCGCACGGCGCGGTAGTCCTCGAGGCTGCCGGTGGCGACGGTGAACCGGCGATGACGCGAAACGGTGGCGTTGAGCGGGCTGCTGGGCGCGTCGCCCCGGGCCAGGTTGCGCACGAAATCGAAAGCCCGGCGCCCGGCGCCGACGAGCTCGCCGTAGTTGGTCACCAGGCCGCCGATCGCGGACCCGACGGCCTGCAGCTGCGCGCTCGGACCGGTCAGCCACTCACCGATCGCACCCAGCACCAGCCGGGTGTTGCCCGGGTCGCGTTCCGGGATCCAGATGTCTTCGGGGGCCGGGGGCGGGCGCCTCGTCCGGTCGCTGATGACGTGGTTGATCTCCAGCGCCGCCATCCCGTTGATCAGGGCTTGATGCGATTTGGTGTAGAGGGCGAGCCGGTTCTTGGACAGGCCCTCGACCAGGTACATCTCCCAGAGCGGCCGCGACTTGTCCAGCGGCCGCGCGGCCAGCCGCGCGATCAGTTCGTGCAGTTGACCGTCGCTGCCCGGCGAGGGCAGCGCCGAGCGCCGCACGTGATAAGTGATGTCGAAGTCGGCGTCGTCGATCCACACCGGCCGGGCCGTGCCGACCGGCACCTCGCGGACCTTCTGCCGGTAGCGCGGGATCTGGGGCAGCCGCTGCTCGACGGTGGCCAGCAGCGTCTCATAACTCAGCCCGGCCCGCGGACGGCGCAGGATGGCCAGCGATCCGACGTACATGGGGGTGGCGGTGTTTTCCAGCCGATAGAACGACGCGTCCGGCGGGGACAACCGGGTCACCATACGGCGCAGTCCTCCTCGTCGATTCATCGCCCTGTCGCCTCAAACGATGTCTGGCCAACGGTAATCGTCCAGCCCGCGGCGCACGTCGGCATGGGGACGCGCGATTGCGACTTATGCCATGATGACGACTGTCTGCCCCTCTCCAGCAGGCTTCCGGTCCGGCCGAGAAGTTGGAGAGTGCGCGTTGAACACTAGCCCCGTTGCGAATCCATCCGGCGCTTTCACCGTCATGCCGGTCGTCGACTACGAACCGGAAACCCGGGATGTGCCGCGCACCGTCCCGTCGTGCCGGCCGTCCTCGCGCACACCGCTACGCCGCCGCGGCGGCCACGCCACGCCCCGGTCCTACACCGGGCAACTCAGCAGAGCGCCGGCGCCGGTCATGTCCGCGCGGATGCGCCAGGCGGCGACCTTCGCCGACGCGGCGCTGCGGCGCGTGCTGGAGGTCATCGACCGGCGCCGCCCGGCCGCCCAGCTGCATCCGTTGCTGTCGCCCAGCCTGGTGGATTCGGTTGTCGCGGTGGGGCGTTCGGTGGCCGGGCGGGCGCCCGGCCACGCGGGTGCCGCCGTGTTGCGGCGCATGCGACTGCAGCCGGCGGGCCACCGGGACCCGGACGCGGCCGCCGAGGTCTTCGGCTCCTACAGCCGCGGGAACCGAGTCCACGCCATCGCCTGCCGGGTGGAGCAGGTGGGCGCGGCGAGCGGCGCCCGGTGGATGGTCGTGGCCCTACACATCGGGTGACCGCACCGGTCACCTCGCAGCGAGCGGCCGTCCGCGGTGAACCGCTCGCCCGAAAGCTAATGCAGCTCCGCCGGTTGGGCCGGGTCGCGCCGCGGGCGGTGTCCCAGCGGCAGCAACATCGGCACCCGGCGACGGTAGTCGCGATACTGCTCACCCAGCGCCTCCACCAGGTCGTGCTCCTCCAGGTGGGTGGCGACCAGGATGTAGCCCGTCATGGCGACCGAGAACAGCAGGTGTCCGGCCGTCATCGTGGGCACCGCCCAGAAGACGATCACGAAGCCGAGCATGAGCGGGTGGCGCACCAACCGGTACAGCATCCGGGCGTGAAAACCTATGTGCGTGTAGGGTTTTCCGCGCCACGCCAGATACACCTGGCGCAGGCCGAACAGGTCGAAGTGGCTGACCATGAACGTCGCGGCCAGCGCGATGGCCCAGCCGAGCCAGAACAACGTCCACAGCGCCAGGCGCCCGGCCGGTGGCCGCACGTCCCAGACGACGGCCGGCATCGTCCGCCATTGCCAGTAGAGCAGCACCAGCACGGCGCTGGACAGCACCACGTAGGTGCTGCGCTCGATCGGCGATGGCACGATCCGCGTCCACCACGCCTTGAACGACGGCCGCGCCATGACGCTGTGCTGGACGGCGAACACGGCAAGCAGCCCGATGTTGATCAGCACCGCCTCACCGATCGGCGCCGGCAGGCCGTGATCGACGGTTCGCGGCACCCAGAAGTTTCCCAAGAACGCCACGAGGTACAGAAATGCGGCAAGAAAGAGCAGGTAAGCGGCGGCGCCGTAACCGACAATCAAGAATCGCTTCATTCGCTGATTGTGCGCCTCGCCGGCGCGTTTGAACATGGGGCGGATGCCTCATTTTCGGCCGCGTACGGCACGTTTCCAGACGCCCGTCGGGTTAGCTGGGCACCGGGTTCACCAGGCCGTGCCGCAGCGCGTACATGCTGGCGCCGATGCGGTTCGAAACGCCGATCTTGGCGTACGTCCGCTCGACGTGATTGCGGGCCGTTTTCTCGCTGATCACCAGCGACGCCGCGATCTCCTTGTTGGACGCGCCGCGGGCGACCAGGCACAGCACCTCGACCTCCCTGGGGGTCAGCCGGTCCGGCCGCAGGTTCGGTCGTTGCGCGGGTTGTCCGGCCGCGTGCAACACCGCTTCGACCGCGACCGCGTCGAGTTCCCCGGCCTGCGCACGCCCGCGCAGCCGGCGGGCCGCCGCGCCGGCCGACATCGGCTCCCGGTACGGCCTCGGCTCGCGGGCGGACTGGTAACAGACGGCGGCGGCCAGGATGCGATCCGGCATGTGCAGCGCGGGCCCGGCCAGCCCACGCGGATATCCCGAGCCGTCGAGGCATTCGTGGTGATTGCCGGCGACCTCGGCCAGCCGGCCCAGGCCGGGGACCTGGTTGAGGATGCGCACCGTCAGATACGGGTGCAGCCGTACCCGCTCGAATTCCGATGCGCTCAACGGGCCTTGCCGCGACCAGATGTGATTCGACACCCCGATGCGGCCGAGGTCATGGACGTGGCCCGCGCGCCGGGTCAGCGCCACCGCGTCCGTGTCCATTCCGGCGGCCAGCGCGGCGTCGCCCGCGAGCCGGGCCACCGCGCGCGAATGCCCAAGAGTGAACGGGCATTTCAGGTCGACGAAGTCGCCCAGCGCGACGAGCAACGCGTCCAGCGCCGCATCGTCAAGCCGCTGATGGCGATCGGGCGCCTCACCCAGCGCCGCCGCCCACGCATCGCCTGCGGGCGGTCCGGCCAGGATCGCGTCGGCGTCGCGCAGGAACGCGTCGGCGACCCGGGGATCGAACTGCCCGCCGCGCCGGCTGCTCACCATGGCCACGGCGCCGGCGACGCCGTACGTGCGGTGATGAACCTCGACCATGTCGGCGAGCTGCGCGATGCGCATCTGGATGGGGATGGTCTCCCCCCGCGCTCCCGCGGGCAGCCCGCCGCCGTCGTAGCGCTCGAAGGCGAACGCGAGCGCGGCCTGCACGTCGGGACTCAACCCGATCCGGTCGGCCAGCAGCGCCGCCGACGCGCAGTGCGAGTGGATCAGCCGGGAGATGTGACCGCGCGCGTTGGCGAAAAGCGTTGCCAGCACGGCCATTCGATGCGCGAGGGGCTGGCCGCGGCCGACGTTGCTCGCCAGGAAGCGCAGGTACGGGATCCCGGACCAGTCGACCAGATAAGAATCGTGGCGGACGGCGATGTCGTCGCCGAACCAGCGCGCGTATTCGTGGGAGTCCGCGTGGCAGCCGACCCACATGATCAGCGTGGTGTAGTAGGCGCAGTCGCGCTCGTCGGCACACAGCCCGAGCCGGTCGGCGAGCCGGGTCGCGATGAGCGCCGCGCGCAGCATGTGCTCGGCGGGTTGGCCGAGGCCGAGATCGATCGCCACCGACAACGCCGCGAGCAGCTCCGCCCGCGTCGGTAGTTCGGACTCTGGCATGAGCCTCATTGTGCCCAGCCGGCGGCCGCGGGGTCACCCGATTGCGGCGGTGCGCCGCACGGCCTCGTGCCGGGCGGCGTCGAAGCTGTCGAAATGCCCGGAGCCCACCGCGAACACGCCGCGTTGCGGCGGCCGGAAGCCGGCCAGTCGCGCCTGCGGGCGCAGCGGCCCCACCGGCCCGAGGTCCACCTCGCGCAAGACCGCGCGCGAGTGTCCCACCGCCCACACCTGTGCGGGTGCGATCATGAATCGCTGGCCGTTGGGCGCGGTTCCGGCGAGCCGGATCCGGCCGGCCCGCAGCGTCGGCCCGGCGATGCGGCCGAGGACGGCCAGGGCCGCCCGGTTGGTCCACGCCCAGGCGGGCAGTCGCGCGCCCACCGCGCTCATCAGTCGCGTCGACCACGTGGCGTGCAGGTCGATCTGCCAGGCCAGCAGCCCCGGGATGGCGACGAACAACGACCACGGGGTGACCCACGCGACGTCGATGTCGCACTGGACCGCGTCGCGGCTGGTCGCCGCGCTGAAGAAGCGGGCGCAGCTCTGCGGGCCCGGCGTGGTCGCGTAGAAGGTCCAGGCGCCGTGGGGGTCGCGGTGCCACACCGAGCGATAGCCGGGCGAGAACGACGTCGCCGGGAACTGCCGCAGCGCCAGGTAGTGCCCGCTGGCGAAGGGGAGCCCCAGCACGCCGAATCCGACGAATCGTTCGTCATCTCCGGCGGGCAGGACGGGGTGGTGCAGGACGGCGGTGGCGGCGTCGAGGGGGGTGCGTGCTGTGGTCATCCCTGGATGGTCCGCGCGGCCACCGCCCCGGCGCATGGGGCGGATGCCTCAAATTCGGCGCGCCCGGTTCGCGAGCGCCCGGCCAGTCGGGCGTTGGGCCGCGAGCGCCCGGACAGTCGGGCGGCGGGCGGAAAGCCGGAAAGGCGAATGCGCCCCGCTAGCGCCGCTTCACCGATTTGGGTGGCTTGGCGCCGCGGCCCTGTTGGCGCGCCGCCGCTCGCCGCTCGCGGCGGCTG
Source organism: Mycobacterium paraintracellulare (assembly GCF_000276825.1). Classification (NCBI taxonomy): domain Bacteria; kingdom Bacillati; phylum Actinomycetota; class Actinomycetes; order Mycobacteriales; family Mycobacteriaceae; genus Mycobacterium; species Mycobacterium paraintracellulare. The sequence goes on from NC_016948.1 coordinate 4,393,895, forward strand.
GCCCCGGCGGGAACCCCCGCCGGTGTCTTGGCGTCACCGCCGTTGCGCTGCACCTGCGCCGAGCCGTCCTCCGAGGGGCCAGAATAGGTGAGCGCCGGCGCCTGGTTGTCAATCCCCTTGGCGCGCAGCGTACTTGGGGCCTCTTCGCGCACGGCGGTCGTGGTACCGCCCTGCTGGGCGGCTGCGGCGGTGGCGAATTCCTCGAGCCCTTCGGGCGCCTGGACCGGGGCGACCTGCGGGGTGGGCACCGCCTCGACGGTCACGTTGAACAGGAAGCCGACCGACTCCTCTTTCATGCCCTCGAGCATGGCCATGAACATGTCGTAGCCCTCGCGCTGGTATTCGACCAGCGGGTCGCGCTGGGCCATCGCGCGCAGCCCGATGCCCTCCTTGAGGTAGTCCATCTCGTAGAGGTGCTCGCGCCACTTGCGGTCGATGACGTTGAGCAGCACGTTGCGCTCCAGCTGACGCATCGCGCCCTCGCCCGCGATCTCCTCGAGCTCGGCTTCCCTTGCAGCATAGGCGTTTTCGGCGTCTTTCAGCAACGCCTCGAGCAGCTCCTCGCGGGTGAGGTCGTCGCGCTCGGAGTCGGCGTCGTGGTGGGTCAGCGGCGCATGGTCGATGCCCACCGGATACAGCGTCTTCAGGGCCGTCCACAGGGATTCCAGGTCCCAGTCCTCCGCGTAGCCGTCGGCCGTCGCGCCGTTGACGTAGGCGGTGACCACGTCGCGGACCATGTCCAGCGCCTGCTCCTTGAGGTTCTCGCCCTCCAGGATGCGGCGGCGCTCGGCGTAGATCACCTTGCGCTGCTGGTTCATCACCTCGTCGTACTTGAGGACGTTTTTGCGGACCTCGAAGTTCTGCTGCTCCACCTGGGTCTGGGCGCTCTTGATCGCGCGGGTGACCATCTTGGCCTCGATGGGCACGTCGTCGGGCAGGTTCAGCCGGTTGAGCATCGCCTCGAGCGCGGCGCCGTTGAAGCGGCGCATGAGCTCGTCGCCCAGGGACAGGTAGAAGCGCGACTCGCCCGGGTCACCCTGCCGGCCGGAGCGGCCGCGCAGCTGGTTGTCGATGCGCCGCGACTCGTGCCGTTCGGTGCCCAGCACGTACAGGCCGCCGGCCTCGATCACCTCTTCGGCCTCCTTGGAGGCCTCCTCCTTGACCTTCGGCAATTCCTCGTGCCACGCCGCTTCGTACTCGTCCGGCGTCTCCACCGGGTCGAGGCCGCGCTCACGCAGCCGCTGGTCGGTGAGGAAGTCGACGTTGCCGCCCAGCACGATGTCGGTGCCTCGACCGGCCATGTTGGTGGCCACGGTGACGCCGCCGCGGCGGCCGGCGACCGCGATGATGGTCGCCTCCTGCTCGTGGAACTTCGCGTTGAGCACGTTGTGCGGGACGCGGCGCTTCTGGAACTGCCGCGACAGGTACTCGGAACGCTCGACGCTGGTGGTACCGATCAGCACCGGCTGGCCCTTTTCGAAGCGCTCGACGACGTCGTCGACGACCGCGATGTACTTGGCCTCCTCGGTCTTGTAGATCAGGTCGGACTGGTCGGCGCGGATCATCGGCTTGTTGGTGGGGATGGGCACCACGCCGAGCTTGTAGATCTCGTGCAGCTCGGCCGCCTCGGTCTGGGCGGTACCGGTCATGCCGGCGAGCTTGTCGTAGAGCCGGAAGTAGTTCTGCAGGGTGATGGTGGCCAGCGTCTGGTTCTCGGCCTTGATCTCGACGTGCTCCTTGGCCTCGATGGCCTGGTGCATGCCCTCGTTGTAGCGACGGCCGTAGAGCACGCGGCCGGTGAACTCGTCGACGATGAGCACCTCGCCGTCGCGCACGATGTAGTCCTTGTCGCGGTTGAACAGCTCCTTGGCCTTCAACGCGTTGTTGAGGTAGCTGACCAGCGGCGAGTTCGCGGCCTCGTAGAGGTTGTCGATGCCGAGCTGGTCCTCGACGAACTCCACGCCGAGCTCGTGCACGCCGACGGTGCGCTTGCGCAGGTCCACCTCGTAGTGGGTGTCCTTTTGCATCAGCGGAGCGAGCCGGGCGAACTCGAGGTACCAGTTGGAGGCGCCGTCGGCGGGGCCGGAGATGATCAGCGGGGTGCGCGCCTCGTCGATCAGGATGGAGTCGACCTCGTCGACGATGGCGAAGTTGTGTCCGCGCTGGACCAGGTCGTCGAGCGAATGCGCCATGTTGTCGCGCAGGTAGTCGAACCCGAATTCGTTGTTGGTGCCGTAGGTGATGTCGGCGTTGTAGGCCACCCGCCGCTCGTCGGGCGTCATCTGGGCGAGGATCACGCCGACGTCCAGCCCGAGGAAGCGGTGCACGCGGCCCATCCACTCGCTGTCACGTTTGGCCAGGTAGTCGTTCACGGTGACGACGTGCACGCCCTTGCCGCCGATGCCGTTGAGGTAGGCCGGCAGCACGGAGGTCAGGGTCTTGCCCTCACCGGTCTTCATCTCGGCGACGTTGCCGAAGTGCAGCGCGGCCGCGCCCATCACCTGCACGTCGAAGGGGCGCTGGTCGAGCACCCGCCAGGCCGCCTCGCGGGCGACGGCGAAGGCCTCGGGCAGCAGGTCGTCGAGGCTCTCGCCGTCGGCGTGCCGCTTCTTGAACTCGTCGGTCTTGGCCCGCAACTCGGCGTCGGTGAGCTTCTCGATCTCGTCGGACAAGGTGTTGACGTAGTCAGCCACCCGCCTGAGACGCTTGAGCATGCGACCTTCGCCAAGGCGCAGCAACTTCGACAGCACAGCTATGTCCTCTACGGTTTGATCGCCCGGCTCCTCCTCATCGCGCTACGCGCTCTGCATCGTCACCGGGCCGGATCGGAGTCTTTGGCGACACCCATCCTAGGTGACGTCGCTCTTTGGGCGCCGAACGTCGACTTCTTGCGCCAATTTGCTTGAAATCTCGCAATAAGTCGACGTTCGGCAGGGTGACGGGATCAGCCCAGTCGGATCAGGCCGTAGTCGTAGGCGTGCCGCCGGTAGACCACGCACGGCCGCTCGGTGTGCTTGTCGTGGAACAAGAAGAAGTCGTGCCCGACGAGCTCCATCTCGTAGAGCGCGTCGTCGACCGTCATCGGCGTGGCCGGGTGCTCCTTGGTCCGCACGATCCGTCCGGGTTCGTGGTCCTGGTCCACGCCGTCATTCGATGCGCCGTGGTCGACGGGCGCCTCGGGCGCGCCGCGCGCCGGTTCGGGGGGCGGCACCGCGGTGGCGGCGGCCAGCGAGACCGGCGTCTTGTCGCCGTAGTGGACCTTGCGGCGGTCCTTGACGCGGCGCAGCCGGCTCTCCAGCTTGTCCACCGCGGACTCGAACGCGGCGTAGAAGCTGTTGGCGCAGGCCTCCGCCCGGCTCACCGGGCCCCGGCCACGGGCGGTGATCTCCACGCGTTGACAGGATTTGCGCTGCCGCCGGTTGGGAGCGTGTTTGAGCTCGACATCGAAGAGGTAGATGGAGCGATCGAACCGCTCGAGGCGGGCGAGTTTTTGGGAGACGTACAGGCGGTAATGATCGGGGATTTCTACGTTGCGGCCTTTGAACACAACGTCGGCGGTGGTTGTCGGTTGGGCTTGCCCATCGGGGGCGGAGGGAGGTTGGTCCAGAATCTGACCGGAATCCACGGATAGCCTTGACATACGTGACAACTCATTTCTCTTTACACGTCGCACGCGCGTTGCGTGCCCGGCTGGCTTGATGCGCCGACGAGGTGAGAGCGGTTCGAGACTGGCTACCGCCGCAGGCTGCCCGCCGGTGCAAGGTGTCGATTACTCACCCCTTCCCGCAAGTGGGGCTCAACCTGGGAATATCCCGACCAAGTGAGTCAATGAATGTTGATTCCGACGTTAGCTCGTGTTCGCCTACCCATGCCACTAATTTCGCAGAGCTGTTGCGAGTTCTTCACAACCTCTTGGCCGGTTCACCGCCTCACGCGGCGGCGATCGTCAGCACCGCGACGACCCGGACCCCCGCGGCCTGAAGGACGCGCACCGACTCGCGCGCCGTCGCCCCGGTGGTGACGATGTCGTCGACGACCATGACGTCGGCGGCAGGCGGCCGGCCGCACAGCACGACCCGGCCGGTGATGTTGCGTTCCCGCGCGGCGGTGCCCAGCCCCACCGAGTCGCGGGTCAAGGCCTTGATCCGCAGTGCCTGGGCCACGGCGATCTCCGGGTGCTGCGCCACCGCGGCGCGGGCCAACCGGAGAACGGGGTCACCGCCGCGCCGGCGCGCGGCCGAACGCCGGGTCGGTGCCGGCACGATCGTGAGCGGGGTGTCGAGGATCCCCCACGACAGCAGCCGGTGCACCCCGAGCGCCAGTGCGCGCGCCAGCGGCGCGACGAGATCGGCGCGGCCGTGTTCCTTGAGCGCCAGGATCGCCTGCCGGCGGGCGTTGGCGTAGCGGCCGAGCGCGAACACCGGGACGCCCGCGTCGATGCGCGGGTTCACCACGTGCGGCTCGTCCGGCCTGACGGCCAGCTCCGTGGCGCAGGCTTCGCACCACCGGGACGACGGCGCGCCGCAGCCGCCGCATTCGGCCGGCAGGATGAGATCGAGCACGCCGCCAGTGTGGCGGGCGGGGCCGACATCGCCGGCCGATGCCGCGGCCGGGGCATCACTCCCGGCGCGCCTTGACCCTGCGGTCGCAGCGCCGCTCGAGTTCGTCGTCGTCGACAAAGGTCAACATCGGTTGACCGGGCGCACACATCATCGTCGCCAGGAAGCGCAGCGGCGCGTCGGCGCGGTTGTTGGCGTCGGAGTAGTGGATGACGTCTCCCCCGAGCTCCCAGAACGCCTCACCGGCCTTGATCACTCGCGGGGCCTCGCCCTCCAGCTCGAAAAGCATTTCGCCCTCGAGCACGAAACCGAAGACCGGCCCGCCGTGGCGGTGCGGGGCGATGCCGGGGCAGCCGGGCGGGTAGTCGACCGTCACCGTCATGACCTCCGCGTTGGCGGGCAGGAAGGGCGGGGCGACGCACTGAATCACGGTCAGCGCGTCCAGCGGCGCCCCGACGTCATCGATCGACATTGCATCCTCCTCGGCCGAGCCGGACTCGTTCGGTCCGCCCGCTCGAATTCGATAGCTGTGCAACGAAATACGCGGGGCGTGGTTCGGCCCCCTTTAGGACAGCAGCTCGGGGCCATCAAGTCCAATGATCGGTTTCGATATGTTCCTTCTCGCAAAGAGATAACATGTCGGGGATGGAACTGCGCCAACTCGAGTACTTCATCGCGGTCGCGAGCGAAATGAACTTTTCACGTGCGGCGCAACGAGTCCACGTCGTTCAGTCCGCCCTGTCCACCTCGGTGAGCAAGCTGGAAAAGGAACTCGGCGTCGAACTGTTCGACCGATCCAAGCAGCAGATCAAGATGACCCCGGCGGGCGAGCTGTTTCGAGAGCATGCGCGCCGCGTCATCCATACCGCCCGGCTGGCCAAGGATTCGATCGACGACTACCGCGGCGAGCTGTCGGGAACCGTCGAGATCGGATCGCTCATATCCTTCGGCCCGCTGGATGTCCCGAAGATCCTGGGGGACTTTCACCGCACGTACCCGTTCGTCCGAATCATCCTGCGGCTGAGCCCGACTGGCTCGATGCCGCACGTCTCGGCCATTGCCGACGGTTCGCTCGACCTGGCGTTCGTGTCGGCACCCGATCGGTTCCCGGCGGGCGTCGAGATGCGGCTCCTCTGCGAGGAGCCGATGCTCTTCGTCTGTCGGCCCGACCATCGGCTGGCGCAACGCAAGCACATCGCCATCGCCGAACTCGCGCACGAGGACCTGATCGGCTTCCCCGCCGAATTCGGCTTGCGCCGCGTCGTCGAGAACGCATTCAGGGCCGCCGGCGTCACGCCGCGCACACCCTATGAAGCGGCGGTCAACTACTGGATGGCGGCCGGCTTGGTGCAGCACGGACTGGGCACCATATTCATGCCCGCCAGCGACGCCGGCCGCTTTCCGGACCTGCGCGCGGTCCCGTTGCAGCCCGAGATCGTGTGGCCGATCTTCCTCGCCACGGGCGGGCAAGCGCAGATCGCGCCGGCCGCCGCCAAGCTCGCCGAGATGCTACTCGCGGCGGCGCCGCGGCCGCGACGCAGGTCCAAGGACAAATAGCCTTATCCAGCAGCATCTTTCGCGCCCCGCTGGCGACATCCACGCCCGCGGGACGGTGTGCAATTAATTCTTCCCGGGCGGTGTTCGGTGTAGGCAACTGACCATGCACCGGACACGACTCGAGGAGACAGCAAGTGCCACAGGGGGAATCGACACAACTCGACCAGGCGGACATCGAGGCACGGGTGCTCGACATCGTCTACGGCCACTGGCGCAGCCAGATCCTGCGCGCGTTGGCCACGCTCTCGGTGGCCGATCACCTCGCCGACGGTCCCCTGACCGCCGCGGAGGTGGCCGCGCGCGAGGGCAGCCTGCCCGACCGCACCTACCGCCTGATGCGGGCGGGCGTGGCCATCGGCATGCTCAGGTCGACCGGACAGGGACTGTTCGAGAGCACGCCGCTGCTCGAGGCGATGCAGAGCGGTGCGCCACGATCGCTTCATCCGATCATCATGGGATTCACCGCCCCATGGCACACGCTGTCGGTGCGGCTACTGGCGGACGCGATCCGAACGGGTATCCAACCGGCGACCACCGCACTGGGCACAGACCTGTTCACCTTCCTGGAAGAAAACCCGGAGCAGGGGCGCGAGTTCTCCGATCTCATGGCGGCGCTGACGGTGCACTGGGCGGGCGACGTCGCCGACCGGCTCGACACGACCGACGTCCGGTGCGCGATCGACGTCGGTGGCGCCACCGGCAGCCTGCTGCGGCAGCTGCAGGGGCGCAATCCCCAACTGCGCGGCGTGATCTTCGACCGACCCAATGTTGCCGAGAAGGTCGCCCAGTCGATCGCGGCGAGCGGTCAGGCCCAGCGGCTTGACGCCGTCGGCGGCGACTTCTTCGTGGCGGTGCCGCCCGGAGACCTGTATCTGCTCAAGATGATCCTGCACGACTGGGATGACGAACACTGTGTCACCATCCTCGATCGGTGCCGCGAGGCGATGGAACCCGGCGGCCGGGTCGTCATCGTCGAATGGATCATGGGCGATCCCGATGACCCGGGTTTCGCCGCGTTGATGGACCTCAACATGCTGACGTCGTGCCAGGACGGTCGGGAACGCACGCTGGACGAGTTCGACGCATTGCTGCAGGGCGCGGGCCTGCGGCGCACCGCGATCCATCGTAACCCGCTGGGACACAGCGTGATCGAGGCGCGCGCGAAATGATGCGCATACCCAACGACGAGCATTTGTATCCCCGCAACGCAAGGAGAGTTTCCGGCTATGGCTCAACTCGGTAGGAGGCACGAACCCTTCCCCGCGGCCCCCGCGATGGCCGACGTGCGTGACATGTACCTGATGCACGACACGCTTCGGCGCGAATTCCGCCTCATGCCAGGACTATTCCGAGGTGTCGCCCGGGGCGACACCAGACGCGCGGCGGCCGTCGCCGCGCACGCCGACCTGCTGTGCCGCCTGCTTCACGTGCACCACGAGGCCGAAGACGCCGTTCTGTGGCCGATATTGCGCGAACGGGCGGGGACACAGGCCACCGTTGTGGTGGCCGCGATGGTGGAGCAACACGCGGCCATCGACGCCGCTCTGGCGCGGGCGGCCGAACTGATGCCGATCTGGCGAGCGACCGCGCGGCGGGGAGCCAACCTTGCCGATGTGTTCGACCATCTGTTCACCGTGCTCGTCGAGCACACCGTGATGGAGGAAGAGCAGGTCCTTCCGCTCGCCAAACGCTGTGTCACGGCGCAGGAGTGGAAGCAGATGGCAAAGCACGGCATGCACTCCTTCTCGGCCAAGGACCTGCTGCTGTGTTTCGGTCTGATGATGCATGAGGGCGACCCCGACGTCGTCAAGGGAGCGCTCGACGATGCACCGCTTGCCGGGCGAATCCTGATACCGCGCCTGGGCAAGCGGGCGTTCGCCTCCCACGCCAAGCGGGTGCACGGCAACGCCGCCGCACAGGACCGTTGACCGCGGCGCGTCTACCGTCCCTGAAAGTCGGGTGTCTCGCCCGCGAGGAACGCGCGTTGGCCCCGGGTCCAGTCGTCGGACTTGCACAGGTAGCTGAAGGTTTCCGTCTCGAACGGGATGTTGTCGTTCAACGGCCGGCCGATGCCCCGAAGAATCGTCTGCTTGGCGGCGCGCACCGCCAACGGACCGTTGGAGGCGATCGTCTCGGCCAGGGCGAGCGCCTCGGGCATGAGCTCCTGCGGGTCGACGATCTTGGTGACGAACCCGATTCGGAGCGCTTCCTCGGCGTCGTAAATCCGTCCCGTCAAGATCAGCTCCATCGCCCGGCCCAGCCCGATGATGCGCGGCAATCGCGAACACCCCCCGTCACCGGGCATCAGACCCCATTTGATCTCCTGATGCCCGAAACGGGCATGCGGCACGGTGATTCGGATATCGCAGAACTCCGCCAGCTCGTGCCCCCCGGCGATGCAGTCGCCGTTGATGGCGGCGATGATCGGGGTGTTGATCGTGTAGCCACCCGAGATTCCCGCCCACCCCGGCCCTTCCCAGGCCCGGCGGCGGTTGTCCTCGTCGCTGGCGGCGCGGATGTGCGGGATGAGTTTTTTCAAGTCCGCGCCGCCCGAAAACGCCGGACCCGCGCCGGTGACGATGGCGACACGGATGTCGGGGTCCGCCTTGATGCGGTCCCAGGCGGCCAGCGTGGCGGCGGAGAGTTCGCGGTCGAACGCGTTGCGTTGCTCCGGCCTATTGAGCGTGACGACTGCGACGCGCCCTCGCTCCTCGTATTTCACGACGTTGGATTCAGTCACCATGTCATGCCCCCGATCTGGCCACCGCTGACGGTCAGCACGTGGCCCTGGACGTAATCCGAAGCGGGCGAGGCCAGCCACGCGACGGCCTCGGCGATCTCGGCCGGCGATCCGACGCGCCCCAACGATTGGTGGCCAACGCGCTTTGGCGCACCGCCGCGGAGATGCCGAGGTGGTGTGCGCGGCCGGCCACCTCGATGCGGTTGCCGGCATCGGTGGCTGCGGTCAGCCGGGTTTCGATGAAGCCGGGGGCCACGGCGTTGACGTTGATGCCGAGGTGCCCCCACTCCTTGGCGAGCGCCTTGGTCATGGCGATGGTCGCGCCCTTGGCGGCCGAGTAGTTGACCTGGCCGCCCTGCCCCATCAGTCCGGCCAGCGAGACCACGTTGACCACCTTGCGATGCGAAAGCCTCTTGGCCGCAAGCTCTTCCTTGGCCGCGGTGCGCATCGGCTGTGCCGCTGCGCGCAGCAGCCGGAATGGCGCGACGGTATGGATGTCGAGCATGGCCTGGAACTGCTCGTCCGACATGGTGTGTATCGGGCCGTCCCAGGTATATCCGGCGTTGTTGACCACGATGTCCAACCGGCCGTGGGCCCGCACCGCGGCGTCGACCACGGCGTCGGGCGCGCCGGCGGCGGTGAGATCGATGGCCACGGCGGTTGACGGGCCCGCAAGTTGCGCTGCCGCCGAACGCAATTCGGCGCGGTCGAGGTCGGTCATGACGACGATGGTGCCCGCCACCGACAGGCGCCGGGCGATCGCGGCGCCGATCCCGCGGGCGGCCCCGGTGACGATGGCGACCTTGTCCGCGAGGTCCTCGCTCAACGCGGATCTCCCGGCTCGGTCGCCGGATCGAGCGCGGCGGCGAGCAGGTCGGCGGCGAGCTGCAGGGTCGCGGTGTGTTGGGCGTGGCCGCCCGTGCGGTTCTTGATGTCCTCGACCTGGATGGTGCCGACCACGATGCCCCAGATGACATCGGCCAGCGGGGCCACGGGCACGTCGCGAATCAGTTTGAGTTGCACGGCGGTCCGAAGGATCGAGCGCGCCAGGGTGAAGTCCTTTCGGCCCTGGGTGTCAAGCGCCGCAAGGGTGTCCGGGTCCAGCGTCTCGACCAGCCGTGTCTGGTGGAGCAGCTGGGTGAGCCGGAAGCGCTCGGGGTCGGAGCGGTACGGCGTGAGGACGGCGTCGAGGAAGTGGCCGATCAGCTGCGGGCAGCTGCCGATCGCGCCGGCCTCGAGGTCGCGCTGCAGCGCCTGCAGCTGCGAGCCGATGTCGGCGAAGACCGGAAGCATCAGCGTGAGCAGCAGTTCGTCTTTGGTGCGGAAGTAACCGTAGAGCGTCGGTTTGGTGATCTCGGCGCGCAGCGCCACTTCCTCCATCGTGGAACCGGCGAACCCGCGGGTGCTGAAGGTCTCTTGGGCGGCCGCCAGGATGCTGTCCCGTCGCGCGTTGCGTTCGCGCTCGCGGCGTCGGCGCGCCGCCACCGACAGCTCGTTCGCGTTCGGCATCACTCCCCCGTCCGTCGTGTCGGCAGTTCACGTTTGAGAGTCTTCCCCATCGAGTTCTTCGGCAGCGACGCCACGATCTCGACGCGGCGGGGCACCTTGATCGCCGCCAGGTGCGCGCGGCAGTGGGCGTCGACATCGGCGGGCGTGACGTCGCCGACGACGAACGCGACGGGAATCTCACCGCGATAGGGATCGCTCTCGCCCACGACGGCGGCCTCGGCGATCCGGGGATGCCGCAGCAATGTCGCCTCGATCTCCGCCGGAGAGACGTTGTAACCCGAAATCACCAGAAGGTCCTTTTTGCGGTCGACGTAGTGCAGGGCGTCGGCGTGGTCGATGTAGCCGATGTCACCGGTGCGCAGCCACCCGTCGGCGCCGAAGCTCTCCAGGGTGTCCTCGGGCCGGCCGAGATAGCCCCGCGACACCTGCGGGCCGCGAAACTCGATGTCGCCGTTGGTCCCCCGTGCGGCGACGCGCCCGTCGACGGTCACCCGGACCTCCCCGACGACGGGCACTCCGAGCGTATCCGGGGTCGGTTTGCCGGGCAGGGCGTTGAACGTCCCCAGGCTGTTGAGTTCGCTCATCCCCCATCCGCCGTGCAGGTCGAGTCCGGTCATCGCCTTCCACCGCCGCGGCAAGTCGGCGGGGATGGGCGCCGCGCCCGTTGCGCAGATTCGCACCCCCCGCAGGGCGGCGCGCTCCACACCGCGCTGCACCAGGGCCGCGTACAGCGTGGGCGGACCGAAGAGCACGTTGGCGGCGTGCTGCTGGACGCACCCCATGAAGTCGCCAGGCTCGAACAACGGACGCGGGATGACCGTGCCGCCGCGAACGAACGTCGGCAGCGAGTACACGAAGAAGCCACCGGTGTGAAACAGCGGCAGGATGGACACGGTGACCGGAGTGCTCACGCCCGGCATGGCCGCGGTGTGGGTGATGGCGTTGTGAATCAGGTTGTAGTGACTCTGCAGCACCCCTTTCGGGTGACCGGTGGTGCCCGCCGTGTAGACGATCTGGCCGACCTCCACGCGCACGTCGCCGACCTCAGCGGGATGCATCCGCGGGCGGGTCTTCATCATCTGGTCGAGAAGATTTGGCGCCGAGGAGGTTTCAGGCTCGTCCGACGAGGGCCACCATGCGTCCAGGCTGGGATAGGGGGCGAAGCCCCGATCGGCCAGATCGGCGATCGACACCGTGAACACGCTCGTGCGCGCGGCACCAACCGTTGCCCGCTCGACGACGGGCAGCAGCTTGTCGAGGCAGACGATGACCCGTGGCTCGGCGTCGTCGAGCACGAACCGAAGCTCGTCGGCGCGGTACATGACGTTGACGCCGCAATGCACGGCGCCGAGCCGCGCGAGAGCGAAGAAGACTATCCAGTGCATCGCCGAGGTGGGCACCATCACCGCCACCACGTCCCCGCGACGCACCCCGTTGCTCTGCAGCACGGCGGCCGCGCGACCGACGAGGGCGTGCAACTCGCCGTAGGTGATGGTGTGACCGAGGTAGACGATCGCCGGCGCGTCGGGCCGTTGCCCGGCGTTCGCCCGCACGATGACATCGACGGTCTCCTCCGGTATGGGCGGAAGCGGTTCGGCCCAGTCCGGATCGAACATCACATAGGCGTCTTCCGCCCGATACCGCTCGGCCTCTCCGAGCCACTGTTCGGGGTAGCCCAGTTCCTCGTAGAACTTGCGTGTTTCGACCTTCATTTAACGGACCGTAAAGTATCCGACCAGTCGTCGGCAAGCGGATTCAAATCAGGGTTGCCGGGGTTATGGGGAGGTAGGTCGGGAAGAACCCGCGCCACAACTACGACGCAGAAAGTGACTCGGAATCGTCTATGAGCAACGCACCAAGCTTTCAAGGGCCGGATGACGGCAGCTACGTGCTGGGTCACGTCGATCGCGAAGTCCGGCGGCTCCTGTTGCAGGGCAGGCTGTATGACGACTACACCACCTACGTGCTGCAGCTGGCGGGCCTGCGACCCGGGATGCGGGTGCTCGACATCGGTTGCGGCCCCGGCGATGTGTCGTTCATCGCCTCGCGCCTGGTGGGGCCGACGGGACGGGTGCTCGGCGTGGATGCCTCCTCGGACATCATCGAGTTCGCCCGCGCCCGGGCCCGCGAGCACGGTCTGAACAATGTCGGATTCGAAGCGACCGCGATCGCCGATGTCTTCCTCGACGAGCCCGTCGACGCGGTGATCGGACGAATGATCCTGATGTATCTTCCCGATCCGGTCGAAGCGCTGCGCCGGCTCGCCACGATGGTGCGCCCCGGCGGCGTCATCGCCTTCTGCGAAATGAACTCGGCGGTGGCGGGCAGCCTGCCGGACCTGCCGCTGTGGCGTTCGCTGGTGGACAGTGTCGTCCAGGCCTTTCGGTACGCGGGCTGTGACACAACCTTCGGCGTCAAGCTGGACGCGGTGTTTCGCCGCGCCGGCCTGGGAGCGCCACGGGTGCGGCTGGGCGCGGTGGGCGGCGACACCGACGTCGCGATTCAGCTGGCCGAGACGTGGCGTTCGATGCTGCCCGTGGCCGAACGCGCGGGCCTGGTCTCGGAGGAGCTGGCCGATCTGGACACGCTTGCGCAGCGGTTGCTCGATCAAGCGGCCGCCGCGCAAGCCATCACGATCACGCCGGCGCTGATCGGCGCCTGGGCGCGCGTATAGGTGAACGGTGGCGTGCGCGCGATCTCGGCCGGCGCACGCCACCGTCGCCTCACGCCGTGGGCGCGGCTTGCCGGACGACCTGAGGCGCCCTCGCGTCCCGGTCCCCGGAAGGCCAGCGGAAGGCGCCGGGCTTGCGGGCTTCCTTGGTGATCACCTTGACGGTGCTGCGGCAGACGAATTCCTTCACCGAGGCCGCCAGCTTGCCCACCAGATAGATTCGTCGGGGCGTGTCGTCGCGGTAGGACAACTGAATCGTCCCGTGCCGGCGCCCGATGCTGATGTTCTGCCCGACGAACGCCTGGTTGATGACGCCGGGCTGTTTGCCCTCGATGCGGTCGAGCACCGTATTCGCCGCCGTCGCGCCGAGCGGAAGCGCCGCCTGGCAACCCATCCGCAGCGGTTGATTACTCGGTGCCGCAGCGTCTCCCGCCGCGACGATGCGGGGATCGTCGATGCTGGTGAGGGTTTCGTCCGTGACCAGGCGGCCCAGTCCGTCGGTGCTCAGTCCGCTGCGGGCGGCCAGCTCGGGCACCCCGAAGCCGGCGGTCCACACCGTCAGCGCGCTGGGCAGCTCACGCCCGTCGGTCAAGCGCACATAGCCGGCGTCGACTTCCGCGACCACGGCGTCGTCGAGCACCTCGACGCCAAGACGGGTGAGTTGTCGCCGCACGGAACGGCGGGCCTTCTCGCCGATGGATGGGGCCAAGGTCCCGCCGCACAACAGCGTCACGTGGACCGTGGGTCGTTGTTCGGCGAGTTCGGAGGCCGCCTCTATCCCCGTCAATCCGCCGCCGACGACGCAGATCGAAGCGTCCGCCGGTAAGCCGGCGAGGACCGCGCGCACCCGCTCGGCCTGTTCGAGTTCGGCGATGGGGTAGGCGAATTCATGCGCCCCCGGCACCGAGGCCGGTACCGCGCCGGTGCTGCCGACGGCATAGATCAGGTAGTCGTAGGGCAGCGTTTCGCCCGACGCCAACTCCACGCGGCGGTGGCAGAAATCGATGCGCTCCACCGTGCCGACGATCAATCGCACGGTCTTGCCGAGCATGGCCGCCAGATCCCTCGTGGCCTCGCCACTGCCGGCAACCATCTCATGCAGTCGGATGCGCTCGACGAAGATCGGCCGGGCGTTGACGACCGTGATGTCGACATCGGGGCGCTGTTGCAACCGATTGGCGGCCAAGGCGCCCGAATAGCCGCCGCCGATCACGACCACCCGGTGCTTGCGGAACGAAAGTGGTTGCGTGGTTTTGTTTTTCATGACCGAACCTCCTCGTGGGTTTCTGTGGGTCTCTATGCCTTAGGACACCGTGGCTCGGCTTGTTGTGACACCACACGCCTTTGTGTGTCCCGTTTCACGTGCAGTCCGTCGACCGATGGAACACCGGACCAGCGGCTTTGATTGCGTGGCAACCAGTCATCTCATCTAGAGATAGAACAGATCACAACCGTTCATTGGACAAGATGGCTTTGGCGAGGTCTGATGGAAGTACCTGCCCACACCCGACGATCACGAGGTGACGATCATGCCGTCCTCCGCAACGCATCCGGACCCCCGGGGTGTCGACGATCTCGTTGCGCGGTTCGAGCACGAGGCACTGCCGCTGCTCGATCAGCTGTATCGCGCGGCGCGCCGGTATACCCGGACGCATGCGGACGCGGAAGATCTCGTCCAGGAAACCATGCTCAGGGCCTACGCGGGATTCCCCTCATTCAAGGCCGGCACCAACATCCGCGCATGGCTGTTCACGATCATGAACAACACCTGGATCAACAACCACCGCACCGCATCCCGACGCCCGAACGAGTGGTTGTCCGGCGAAATCGGCGATGTCTCCGTCTCGGTCCGGACGCGGTACTCGCACACCGGTCAATTGTCGGCGGAATGCGAAGCGCTCGAATTGCTCGGCGACGACGAGGTTCGCGAGGCGCTACAGAAACTTCCCGAGGGGCAACGGATGGCTCTGTACTACGCCGACGTCGAAGGGCTGCGGTACAAGGAGATCGCGGCCGTGCTCGACATGCCGCTGGGGTCGGTCATGTCTCGCATCCACCGGGGGCGTCAGAACCTGCGAAAGTTGCTGGCGAATTTCGCGATTCAGCGCGGATACCTTCGCGAGCCGGACGACGCGGTGATCGCCGCGTAGGAGAGCGGCGACTCGGCTGGTCCCGCGTCGCCGGGCTTTGTTCTGCTTTCAACTCGGGCGCGATAGCGGGCCGTAACGTGTCGTACGCACAACCTCACCAGCAACCTCTGCGGCGGCGGCATGCCGGCCAGGAAGCGTCGCCGCTCTTCGGTTGTGCTGGCCTCGAGAAACGACCCGTTCCTCTTCGGCATTGAGATGGTCACCGACCAGATCTGCGAGCGACGTCATCTCAGAGATCAACGCCTCCGCGGCCCGCGATTGGGACGGAGTCGAATCGGCTGTAGCAATCCATTGGGCCAGCCATCGTTCGACACTGCCCGCCAACTTCGCTATCAGTGCGTGCTCGGTCTCCATACGGTGGACGTCTTCTGCGCGCAGCGGTACCCGGGCGTGCAGCGTCGGCCACAGCAGTTCGTCTTCGGCGATGTGGTGGTGATGCAACGCCGCCAGAACGTTGGCGATGTGGGAATGCCCCATCGTCCAGTCGGCCGCGCTGACCGAGTCGCACGCTGCAGATCAACGCGACGCTGACTTGAAGCTGGCTGCGGAAAACGTCATGTCCAAAGCCATTTCGAACGCGTTAGTCGGCATCATCTATTCACCTGCGCCCAAGCACGGGCGGCGATTGTGCTGCCGCACCATCATCACGAACATCTTCTTGTGAACCCCAGGGTTGCGCATACGATTTTACTTCCGCCTGGGTGGCGAGGCTGGCGTATAACCGATAGCCACACCACATATCTAGGTATTGAGATCTCTAAACGCATACTTTCGCGATTGGGTCTGCCCCCGGTTTGGTTGACTCCTGACCTGTGAGGATTCGTCCTTGCTGGAAGGATCAACCTCGTGCCGAGACCGTTTCCCGCCGAGTTCCGAGCCGATGTCATCGCTGTGGCCCGCAAGGGTGAGGCGCCGTTGCGCCAGATCGCGAAGGACTTCGGGATTTCGGAGGCCTGCCTGCATCGCTGGCTTAAGATCGCCGACCGCGAGGACGGTGCCAACCGGCTGTCGCCTGCGGCGGTCTCTGAGGATGTGTCGGCGCAGCTGCGCGAGGCGCATAAGCGGATCAAGCTCCTCGAGCAGGAGGCTGAAGTGATGCGTCGCGCGGTCGGCTACTTGTCCCGGGATGCCAACCCAAAATGATGTACCCGCTGGTCCTCGACCTTGCCGATGACGGCGTGCCCGTCACGGTGACCTGCCGGGTCCTGGGATTTTCCACCCAGGCGTTCTACAAATGGCGCAAAGCACCTCTATCGCAGCGAGATTGGGATGATGCGCACCTGATCAACGCCGCCCGCGACATCCATGCCGACGACCCCGCATTCGGCTACCGATTCATCGCCGACGAACTTCCCGGACGCGGTATCTTCGCCAGCGAGAACCGTGTCGCACGGTTGTGTTCCCAGGAGCGCATCTGGTCGGTCTTCGCCAAGAAGCGAGGACTGAACCGCAGATCCGGGCCGCCAGTTCACGACGACCTCGTGCAGCGTCAGTTCAGCGCCCAGGCCGCCAACCAGGTCTGGCTGGCCGACATCACCGAACACCGCACCGATGAAGGCAAGCTCTACCTCTGCGCGATCAAAGACGTCTATTCCAACCGGATGGTGGGTTACTCGATGGACTCGCGGATGAAGTCCTCGCTGGCAGTGGCCGCCCTCGATCACGCCGTGGCGTTGCGTTCACCTGCCGCGACGATCGTTCATTCGGACAGGGGTAGCCAATTTCGCTCACGAAAGTTCGTCCATGCACTGTCGCACAACGGATTACACGGATCGATGGGTCGTGTCGGCGCGTGCGGTGACAACGCTGCCATGGAGTCGTTCTTCGCCCTTCTGCAACGCAACGTGCTCGACCGGCGACGCTGGTCCACCCGAGCCGAACTACGCCTGGCGATCGTGTCGTGGATCGAGCGGACCTACCACCGACGCCGCCGGCAACGCGCACTCGGCAGACTCACCCCGATAGAGTTCGAACTGCTCCACACACAAGCCGCAACCGCGGCCTGAAAATCCCACCCCGCGAGTCAACTGAATGCGGGGCAGTCCCTTCGGATATTTCGATCGAACGCGGGCACCTTTGCAACTCGTATCGAGTGCTTGTGCCGCAGTCGGGCCACGCGGTGTCTGTGTATCGAGATTTAGCGGTAACAGCCGGGCTCGGCACAGCCGCTGTGTTAGCACCTGAGGGTCAGACCGCGGCGCACTGGGCGGCAGGCACCCGCCTGACAGCTGTGAGATTCGACCGTTGCATTGTCGATGATGCCCTTAGCGACGCATTGGGTCAGCAGATAGCGTCTCAAATCGACTTCGTGCCGGTCATGCCACTCAGCTCCGCGGTGACACAGAGCTGGGTGAGCATGCTAGTGCTGTTTACGAAACAGCTCTTCAGTCCCGACAACCTGATCAATCAACCACTGGTCGGAACGCCGTTCGTCGAGAGCTTGGTGCGCGGCTTCTTACTCGCCGCTAACCACCCCCACCGTGACGCTCTGACCGGAGACGCGAAATACATTGCGCCACAGGCTATCCGCACCGCAATCGAGATAATCGAAGAGGAAGCACATTTGCCCTTGACACTGTCTTCGATCGCCGCCCGTAGTCATGTCAGTGTTCGTTCGCTGCAGCAAGGTTTCCAACGCCATCTGGACACATCACCGATGGCATATCTACGTGAGGTTCGGCTGCGCAAAGCGCACCAGACCCTGCTGGAGTCGAACCCGTCGACGGTAACAGTGGCCTCGGTTGCCTACCGCTGGGGCTTCACCAACCTTGGCCGCTTCGCCAGCGCGCATGCCACGCGCTACGGCGAGGCGCCTTCGGCGACCTTGCGTACAGCATTTCGGCCCAGAGCGATAAATACGAGAACCGCCGCTTCAGTTGCGAGCGCGTCGACGGGTGCTGAGCAGGTTCGCATCTGACGTCTATCTTTGCCAGAGCCTGCTGCGCTATGTCGCGAGAGCGACACTGCGCGATCCGTCCACAGCGCCGCGCTATTCGGCTCGGCGATCGGCGGACACCCACCTACTGTCGGGATCGTGCTTACCGAGCCGTTGTCGATACCGGGAAGTGATCCTATTAACCACGCCAAGTTCGCTCCCACTCAGCACTTTTCGGACCGACAGATCGCCGCGTTGAACACTCGGTTGGTCGGCGATGCGGTGCACCCGCAGCACCCCGACTATCAAGGAGCCCGTCGAATTTGGAACTACATGATCGATCGCAACCCGGCGGTAGTGGTTCGGTGCGCCACCGAAGCGGATGTCGCCACGGCGATTGCATTCGCCCGTGACCACGCCATTCCGCTGACAGTCAAGGGCGGCGGGCATAGCGTCGCCGGCCATTCCATGATCGACGACGGGGCCGTGATCGATCTCAGTCCAATCAGGCGGGTAACCGTCGACCCGGACGCAGGCCTTGTGCGCGTCGGGGGCGGCTGCGTACTGGGCGATATGGACCGCGCTACAGCGCCTTTCGGCCTTGCTACACCCGCGGGCGTGATGTCCGAAACCGGTGTCGCGGGGCTGGCGCTGGGGGGCGGTATGGGTTGGCTGAGCCGGAAGTATGGCCTTACCTGCGACCATCTCCTGTCGGCGCGAGTAGTGCTGGCCGACGGACGCGTGGTGACCGCTCACCACGACGAGAATCCCGACCTTTACTGGGGTTTGCGGGGTGCGGGAGCCAACTTCGGCGTAGTGACGGAGTTCGAGTTCGCAACCCAGGTTGTGGGTAGAACGGTTCCGCTCGGCATCGCCCTCTACCGCCTCGGGCACGCCGCGGACGCGATCGCCCACCATGGACAAGTGGTGCGGCGCGCCGGTGATGACCTCAAGGTCATGGTGTATCTGCGGCGCGCAGCGGCGGAGCCCGGCGTACCCGACGAACTGGTCGGCGCGCCCGTATGCGCATTCGTGAGCGTGTGGACCGGAGATCCCGCCGAGGCGTCCGACGTCCACCACGAGTTGTGGGCCGGAGCACCGCGTGTGTCCGGCGCGATTCAAGAGCTGCCGTATCTCGAGCTGCAGTCATTGAACGACAGTGAACTCGGACCTGGTGCGTGTAACTACACGAAGGGCGGCTATGTCGGCGAAATCGACGGCTGCATCGAAAGTCTCGTCGAGTCAGCGACACGATTGCCCAACCAGCTCTCAGCTATAGAATTCGGTTACCAACACGGCGCCCAAGACCGCGTCGGTGAGGACGACACCGCCTTTGCCGACCGTCACGCCGATCACCTCATCAACGTGCTGGGCCGGTGGCAGCCCACCGACGATGCGCGGCGTCACATCGATTGGGTACGGGCGACGTTCGCTGAGACGACCCCATGGCAGACGGGTGGGTTGTACTCGAACTTCATGGCCGTCGACGATGACGACCGGGTGAAAGACGCTTACCGCGGCGGAAAGTACGAGCGGCT
Source organism: Mycobacterium paraintracellulare (assembly GCF_000276825.1). NCBI lineage: Bacteria > Bacillati > Actinomycetota > Actinomycetes > Mycobacteriales > Mycobacteriaceae > Mycobacterium > Mycobacterium paraintracellulare. The sequence continues at coordinate 4,413,494 of NC_016948.1, forward strand.
GGCAATAATCAAGGCCAAATACGATCCGGAAAATATATTTCGCAACAACCCAAATATCCTACCAGCCAAGGCAACTGGGTAACATGCGCCTCGGTTTGATTCCCGACACCCCGGAAGAATGGAAGGCGTTGGCCTCCGGACGAGTCCCGGTGCCGTTCTTGCAAATTCACTTCGCCTTCGGGCTGGCGCACGCGGTGATCACCGCAACAAGGCTCGGGGTATTCGAGTCATTGACGCCGCAGGCGGCAACGGCCAACGAAACTGCCAAGCGGTGCGGAATCGACCCGTCGGCAACGAAGAAGCTGCTGACGGCCCTGGCCGGGTCCGGCTACCTCTCGGTCCGCGCAGACCGGTATGCGTTGACACCAACGAGCCGTACCTGGCTGGCTGCGGGCAGTCCCCACTCGCTGGTGGACGCCGTGCTCTTCGCTTCCGAAGAATGGGAGCTGATGAGCCATATCGAAAACTACGTGCGCAGCGGGACGTCGATTGACATCCACGAACGCATGACCGACGACCAGTGGCGCCACTACCAGCGGTGCATGCGCGCACTGGCCGGCCAGACGGCAGAGGAAGTCACGCGCCACATTCCGGTGCCCTGCGGCGCCACCGCCATGATCGATGTCGGCGGCTCGCACGGACACTACTCGGTTGCCCTGTGCCGGCGTCATGCCCGCTTGCATGCGGTGGTGCTGGACCTGCCCGATGCCGTTAGGGCCGCGGCGCCGTTGCTGGCCGCCGAGCAGATGGGACCTCGCGTCACCCACCTCGAGGCCGACGCGCTGACCCACGATTTCGGCGTCGATGCCTACGACCTGGTGCTGCTGTCCAATCTCGCCCATCACTTCAATGAGTCCCAGAATGCCGATTTGTTCGGCCGGTTGGGACGAGCGCTGCGCCCCCGCGGGGTGTTCGCGGTGATCGAACCCATCCGGCCCGAGACGGGTGACGTCGTCGAACAATTGGCGGCCCTGAACGAGCTGTACTTCGGTATCACCAGCCGATCCGGCACCTGGACCGCCCGCGACATCGCCGACTGGCAACGCGGCGCGGGCCTACGACCGGCATCGGCGCCCATCATGCTGAGCGATGGTGACACCGGTTTGCAGATCGCAACGAGGCCTGATGGTGGCGACCCGCCGCGCCCGGCTTCGCCGCGCTCCCGATCGCCAAAGGTTTGACTCAGCCCGGCAGCACCGGCGCCGCGCCGGGAATCGTCAGCCCGGGCACATCCGACCAGCCCTGCTGACCGTCGGCGGACGGCGAATACTGCAGCACCCCTTCGGGTCCCGCGACGTAGGCCGTGGACGGGTTGGCCACCACGGTGGTCACCGGCATCTGCAGGCCGCGGGCCGGCGCGTCGGAGTTCACCCCGTCGATGTTCACGTACGAGACAGGATGGTTGGCGTCGGTGCGGGTCACCACGATGTCGTCGCCGGTGCGCCACGACAGCGACACCACCGAATTGCCCAACCCGAAGCCCAGCCGGCGTGGATACGTGAGCGCGTACTGGCCGGCCTGGGTCTGCTCGACGCTGGCGAGGATCACCTGCCCGCCGATCACCATCGCGGCCCGCGTGCTGTCGCGGGACAGCTGCAGGTCGGTGATCGGCCCCGGGAACCGGGTGGCCACCGCCACCGAATCCACCGGAATGCGCGCGGGTTGCCCCGACGCCGGCTCCTGGATCGCCCGGAGCACGTTGTTGCCGTCGACCACCACCCAGACCACGTCGTCCAGCGACCAGGTGGGGCGCGACAGGCTGTGCCCGTCGGCGGACTGCACCGCCTCCTGACCCAGATCACCGATCCACAAGGAGGCCGCCATGTCCGGGGCGCCGCGGTGCAGCGTCACCACGGACGCCACCTCCCGGCCGCTGCGCGACAACGCGGCACCGGTCTGATCCCCCATGCGACCGAACGCGCCCGGCACCATCGAGGTGTGCTGCCCGTCCAGCGACACCAGTGAGCCGTTCACCAGGGCGTGCAGCCCGGCGCCCGCGCCGTCGGCCACGCCGGGATCGGTGGCCGCGACATCGGAGGTGGTCCACCCGTCGCGGAATCGGTCGTCCAGCGGCGCGCCGTCGGCGTTGATCACGTACGGTCCCCGGATGTCGGCGCGGGCCAGCGTCCAAATGATCTGCGCCGCAACCAATTGCCTGCTGTGCGGGTCGGTGGTGGACAGCTTCTCCAGATCGACGCGCGCCCCGCCATACCCGCGCCCGATCCCGTTCTTGCCGCCGTCGGCCCGGGTCACCGGCCCGCGCAGCCGCAGCGGCGGGGCGAGCAGGTTGCGGACCGTGTGCGCCATCTCCGGCCGCGGCCCGGCGATCACCTTCGACACCAGCTCGGTCGCCAGCTGGTCGTGGTCGGGCACCGCGACATAGCGCGGATCGGGGACCACGGTCTTGCCGGTCGGGTCGGCGAAGTAAAGAGTATTGCGTTTGTAGGTCGCCTGGAACTGTTGCCAGTCCAGGAAAACCCCGTTCGGCAGGCGGTCGATGCGCCAGCCGCCGGAGGTCTTGACCAACTCGATCGGCCCGGGATCGGGCAGCACGCCCTCGGCGGTTTCGAACACCCCCATGTCGGACAGCGAGCCCAGGATGTCCGCCCGCATGGTTGCCGAAACACGTTCGGCCGCACGGGTTTCGACGAACACGACGTGGTCGATCAGCAGCGCGCTACCGGCGTCGTCCCACGAGTTGGACGCCGACTGAGTGAGGAACTGGCGGGCGGCCAGGTGCCGGTTCGCCGGATCGGCTGTGGCCTTGAGGAATTCGCGCAGCAGCACGTCGGGGTCCATGCCCGGGGTCGGCTTGGGCAGGTTCGACGGAGCCGGCCGCTCGACGGTGCCGATCGCCTGCGGCGCCGACGAACTGGGCACCCCGGCGCAACCCGCCAGCAGGACGGCCAGCATCAGCAGGCCCAGCAGGCGCCGCATCACAGGGTCCTCTCGGCGTGCTCACGCTGGCGCTGCGGACGTTCCTTGCGCTCGGACCCGGACTGCGGGGCGGATTGACCACCCGGCTGAGAAGGCTGCGGGATCGGTTTCATGGGCAGCGGGCTGGTGGTGACCTTATGGCCCCGGACCAACGGCAGCGTCAGCCGGAAGCACGAGCCGTCGCCCGGTTCGCCCCACGCCTCCAGCCGGCCCTGGTGCAGCCGCGCGTCCTCGATGCTGATCGCCAGGCCGAGCCCGGTGCCGCCGGACCGGCGCACCCGCGAGGGGTCCGCGCGCCAGAACCTGCTGAAGACCAGCTTCTCCTCGCCCGGGCGCAGCCCGACCCCATAGTCGCGGACGGTGACCGCGACCGTGTCCTCGTCGGCGCCCATCCGGATCTTGACCGGCTTGTGCTCGGCGTGGTCGATGGCGTTGGCGATCAGGTTGCGCAGGATCCGCTCCACCCGGCGGGTGTCGACCTCGGCGATCACCTCGTGCGTGGGCAAATCCACCTGCAGTTCGATGCCGGCGTCCTCGGCCAGATGCCCCACGTTGCTCAGCGCGCTGCGCACGGTGGTGCGCAGGTCGACCGCCTCGACGGACAGCTCGGCGACACCGGCGTCGTGCCGGGAGATCTCCAGCAGGTCGTTGAGCAGCGACTCGAACCGGTCCAGCTCGCTGACCATCAGCTCGGTGGAGCGCGCCAGCGTCGGGTCGAGGTCCGCGCTGTGGTCATAGATCAGGTCGGCGGCCATGCGCACCGTGGTCAGCGGGGTGCGCAGTTCGTGGCTCACGTCAGAAGTGAAGCGGCGCTGCAGGTTACCGAACTCCTCCAACTGGGTGATCTGTCGCGACAGGCTTTCGGCCATGTCGTTGAACGACATCGCCAGCCGCGCCATGTCGTCCTCGCCGCGCACCGGCATCCGTTCGGACAGGTGCCCCTCGGCGAACCGTTCGGCGATGCGCGACGCCGACCGCACCGGCACGACGACCTGGCGCGACACCAGCAACGCGATCCCGGCCAGCAGCACCAGCAGCACCGCGCCGCCGGTGATCATGGTGCCGCGCACCAGCTGGATGGTGGCCTGCTCGTTCTTCAGCGGGAAGATCAGGTACAGCTCCAGGTTGGCCACCTGCGAGGACGCCGGGGTGCCGACGATCAGCGCCGGGCCCGAGAACCCGTCGGTGTGCACGGTCGCGTACTGGTAGGACGCCTGCCCGGCCTTGACGAAGCCGCGCAAGGAATTGGGCACCTGGTCGACGGGGCCGGCCGTGGTGGCGGCGCGCGGTCCGTCGCCCGGCACCATCAGCACCGCGTCGAAGGCGCCGGCCATCCCCGCGCCGGAGGCCTGGTCGGTCTTGGATGTCAGCGTGTTGCGGGCCAGCTGCAGGCTGCTGTCCAGCGAGCGCGCCTCCTCGCCGTTCACGATCCCACCGACCGTGGTCCGCGCCCGCTCGATCTGTTCGATGGCGGCCTTGACCTTGACGTCGAGCACGCGGTTGGTGACCTGAGACGTCAACACGAAGCCGAGCGCCAGGATGACCGCCAGCGACAGCCCAAGCGTCAACGCGACGACCCGCAACTGCAGCGAGCGGCGCCAGGCGATGGCGACGGCCCGACTCACTGCGCCCATGCCGCGAGTCATGGGGCCGGAGCGCCCCCAGCGGCTCCGTGTGCGTCGCCGGGAGCCCCAGATCACGTGTTCCTACCGGTCACGGAGGTCCGGCCTTGTACCCAACTCCTCGAACGGTCAACACCACGGTCGGGTTCTCAGGGTCTTTCTCGACCTTGGCCCGCAGACGCTGGACGTGCACGTTCACCAGGCGGGTATCCGCCGGGTGACGATAGCCCCACACCTGTTCGAGCAGCACATCACGAGTAAACACCTGCCGCGGTTTGCGCGCCAACGCCACCAGCAAGTCGAACTCCAGCGGGGTCAGCGAGATCTGCTCGCCGTTGCGCGTGACCTTGTGCGCGGGCACGTCGATCTCGACGTCGGCGATGGAGAGCATCTCGGCGGGCTCGTCGTCGTTGCGCCGCAGCCGCGCCCGCACCCGGGCCACCAGCTCCTTGGGCTTGAACGGCTTCATGATGTAGTCGTCGGCGCCCGACTCGAGGCCAAGGACCACGTCGACGGTGTCGGTCTTGGCGGTCAGCATCACGATCGGCACGCCGGAATCGGCGCGCAACACCCGACACACGTCGATGCCGTTCATGCCGGGCAGCATCAGGTCCAACAACACCAGATCGGGGCGCAGTTCGCGCACCGCAGTCAGGGCCTGGGTGCCGTCACCGATGACCGCAGTGTCGAAACCCTCCCCACGAAGCACGATGGTGAGCATCTCGGCTAGCGAAGCGTCGTCATCGACGACCAAAATCCTTTGCCTCATGGAGTCCATGGTGTCACCAGATCGGGACAAAACTCGGGCGCCACACGGGCGTTTCTTCTCCGATACGGCCGAATCGTGACAAATCTGTGCTATCTGGCCATCAAACTGGCGGCCAAACCACCCGGATCGACGTCTTTGTCGACGACCCGCCACGGGCCACCCCAGCCCGTGGCCGCCAGCCCCGCGTAGACGTCGCCGGTGCGTTGCTGGAGCCCGTCGTCGCGTTCGTAGCTGTCGCGCGCCCGACCCGGATCGGATGCGGCGCGGCTGCGCGCACGCTGCCCGGCCAGTTCGGCCGGCACCGCCAGCAGCACCTGCCAGTCGGGCGCGGGCAGACCCAGGCGCTGGTATTCGAGGCCGTGCACCCACGCCACCGCGGGTCCGCCCGCGTCCTGATGCAGGCGGGCGGCGGTGTAGGCGGCGTTGGAGGCGACGTAACGGTCCATGATCACCACGTCGTTGTCGCGGCGCAGCCGCTCGAGCTGCTGGACCGCGGCGGCGCGGTCGAGCGCGAAGAGGGTCGCCATCGCGTAGACCGAGGACGCCAGGTCCCCGTGCTCGCCGTGCAGCGCCTCGGCCGCGATGTCGGCGGTCACCGATTGCCCGTACCGCGGGAAGGCCAGCGTGGCCACCGACCGCCCGGCCGCTTCGAAAGCGGACAGCAACCCTTCGGTTAACGTCCGCTTGCCGGCGCCGTCGACGCCTTCGATCGCGATCAGCACGGCGCGAGCCTAGTCCCTCGCCGAGTGCCCGGCTGGCCGGGCACTCGGTGCCGAACGCCCGGTTCGCCGGGCGTTCGGCCAAAGCCGGCTCAGTAGCGGTAGTGGTCGGCCTTGTAGGGGCCGTCGACGTCGACGCCGATGTACTCGGCCTGCTCCTTGGTCAGCTTGGTCAGCTTGCCACCGAGCGCCTCGACGTGGATGCGGGCCACCTTCTCGTCGAGGTGCTTGGGCAGCCGGTAGACCTCGTTGTCGTACTCGTCGTTCTTGGTCCACAGCTCGATCTGCGCGATGACCTGGTTGGAGAAGCTGTTGCTCATCACGAACGACGGGTGGCCGGTGGCGTTGCCCAGGTTCAGCAGCCGGCCCTCGGAGAGCACGATGATCGACTTGCCGGTGTCCGGGAAGGTCCACAGGTCGACCTGCGGGCGGATGTTCGTCTTGGTGGCGCCGGACTTCTCCAGCCGGGCGATCTGGATCTCGTTGTCGAAGTGGCCGATGTTGCCCAGGATGGCCTTGTCCTTCATCGCCTTCATGTGCTCGAGGGTGATGATGTCCTTGTTGCCGGTGGTCGTGATGATGATGTCGGCCTCGCCGATCACGTCCTCCACCCGCTTGACGTCGAAGCCCTCCATCAGCGCCTGCAGGGCGTTGATCGGGTCGATCTCGGTGACCGTCACCCGGGCGCCCTGGCCGGCCACCGACTCGGCCGAACCCTTACCGACGTCGCCGTAGCCGCAGATCAGCACCTTCTTGCCGCCGATCAGCACGTCGGTGCCGCGGTTGATGCCGTCGATCAGCGAGTGCCGGCAGCCGTACTTGTTGTCGAACTTGGATTTGGTGACCGAGTCGTTGACGTTGATCGCCGGGAACGCCAGGTCGCCGGCGGCGGCGAACTGGTAGAGCCGCAGCACGCCGGTGGTGGTCTCCTCCGAGACGCCCTTGATCGACGCGGCGATCTGGGTCCACTTGTCCTTGTCGGTCTCGAAGCGCTTGCGCAGCAGGTTGAGGAACACCCGGTGCTCGGTCGAGTCGTCCTCGTCGTCGGGCGGCACCACGCCGGCCTTCTCGTACTGCGCGCCGCGCAGCACCAGCATGGTGGCGTCACCGCCGTCGTCCAGGATCATGTTGGCCGGCTCGTCGGGCCAGGTCAGCACCTGCTCGGCCGCCCACCAGTACTCCTCGAGCGTCTCGCCCTTCCACGCGTACACCGGCACACCCTTGGGTTCTTCGGGGGTGCCGTGCGGGCCGACGACGACGGCCGCGGCGGCGTGGTCCTGGGTGGAGAAGATGTTGCAGGACGCCCACCGCACCTCGGCGCCCAGCGCGACGAGGGTCTCGATCAGCACCGCGGTCTGCACGGTCATGTGCAGCGAACCCGAGATGCGCGCGCCCTTGAGCGGCTGCACGTCGTGGTACTCGCGGCGCAGCGACATCAGACCGGGCATCTCCTGCTCGGAGAGCTCGATGTCCCGGCGACCGTAATCCGCCAACGACAAATCGGCGACCTTGAAGTCGATGCCGTTTCGAACGTCGGGGGTGAGTGCGTTTTCGGTCGTCGTCATGGCTTCTCTTCCTTTTTCCTGCCGTCTCGGGGCTCGCTCGGATCCAAGCGGTAATTAGCTTAGGTATGTTCTTGCGCCACTGTAGTCGTGCGCCCGCGCGCCGCACGGGCCAGGGAACGTTCAGGGAACCTTGACGACGCCGTGCCGCTCGGCGAACGGGGTCATCAGCCGCGCCAGGTCGGCGGCCACGTCGTGGTCGGCCTCGGGCGGCATCGACACATAGCTCAGCGCCAGCCGCACGATGGCGCGCGCCAGCACACCGGCATCCTCGTCGCTGGTGGCCACCCAGCTGTGCGTGAGCGCAGTGGTCAGCCGCTCGGAGGCCCGCGTGATGATGGGCGCGCTGCCGGTGGTGATGATCTGCAGCAGGTCCGGCTTGGCGACGCCGGTCAGCAGCGAGATCACCAGCGGATCGGCCGACAGCTCGGTGAACAGGTCGCGGAAGCCCTGCAGGAACGCCGCATAGATGTCGCCGACGTGGGCACCCAGCGCGGCGTTGACGGCGTCGACCAGGCGGTCGGCCAGGCGCAGGCCGTACCCCTGCGCCAGCCCCTGCCGCGAGCCGAACTCGTTGTAGATGGTCTGCCGGCTGATGCCCGCGGCGCGGGCCACGTCGGACAGGGTGATGGCCGACCAGTCCCGGGTCAGCAGCTCCTCGCGCATCGCGTCGAGCACCGAATCACGCAGCAGGGCGCGCGACGCCTCGGCGTACGGCATCCGCTTCACAGGCGCGACAATAGTGGCTCGCGAGCCGAAATCGGCTCTTTCGCTACTGGCGGTGGCGGCCGAACGAATCACGAACGGGCGACCTCCACCATCTCGAAGTCGGTTTTGGCCGCGCCGCAATCCGGGCAGCTCCAGTCCTCCGGGATGTCGGCCCACCGGGTTCCGGGCGCGATGCCGTCCTCCGGCCACCCCTTGGCCTCGTCGTACTCGAATCCGCATTGGACGCAGACGAAAAGCTTGTAGTCCTCGCTCATCGGTTCACTCCTATCGGGCTAGTTTCGAAATCGACCTTTTCGCGCACCGCGCAATCGGGGCAGCACCAGTCGTCGGGAATGTCGCTGAAGGGCGTGCCCGGCGGAAAGCCTTCCCGCGGAGCGCCTTTCGCCTCGTCGTAGATGTAGTCGCAGCCGGGGCAGCGGTAGGCGGTCATGCGCGGGCCTCCTGGGCCCCGTAGCGCGCGAGCAGCTTCTCGCGGAGCCGCGGCTGGATGTTGACCCGGGTGATGTCACCGTCGTAGTGCGCCAGCACCCGGTGGTCCATGACCTTGCGCCACAGGGGCGGGAAGTACGTGAGCGAGATCATCGACGCGTACCCGCTGGGCAGGTTGGGCGAGCCGTCCAGGCTGCGCAGCGTCTGGTAGCGCCGCGTCGGGTTGGCGTGGTGATCGCTGTGTCGCTGCAGGTGATACAGGAACAGGTTGGTCACCACGTGGTCGGAGTTCCAGCTGTGCGCGGGGGTGCACCGCTCGTAGCGGCCGCTCGAATTCTGTTGCCGCAGAAGGCCGTAGTGCTCGAGGTAGTTGACCGCCTCGAGCAGGCTGAAGCCGAAGACCGCCTGGACGATCACGAACGGGATCAGCGCCGGCCCGAAGACCGCGATCAGGATCCCCCACAGCACCACCGACATGGCCCAGGCGTTGAGCACGTCGTTGGACGGGTACGTGAGGGGGTTCCAGGGATTCTTGCCCAGCCGGCGAATCCGCTGGGCCTCCAGCCGCAGCGACGAGCGCAGGCTCCCGAAGACGCTGCGCGGCAAGAACTCCCAGAAGGTTTCCCCGAAGCGCGACGACGCGGGGTCCTCCGGGGTGGCGACCCGCACGTGGTGGCCGCGGTTGTGCTCGATGTAGAAGTGGCCGTAGCAGGTCTGCGCCAGCGTGATCTTGGACAGCCAGCGCTCCAGCGAATCCTTCTTGTGGCCCATCTCGTGGGCGGTGTTGATGCCGACGCCGCCCAGCACCCCGACCGACAGCGCCACGCCGAGCTTGCCCGCCCAGCCCAGCGGCCCGTCGAAGCCGAGCCAGCTCAGGTTCGACGCGGTGAACAGGTAGGCGCCGAAGACCACGCTGAGGTACTGGAACGGCAGGAACGCGTAGGTGCAGTAGCGGTAGTACCTGTCGTTCTCGAGGCGCTCCATCACCTCGTCGGGCGGGTTCTGCCCGTCGGGCCCGAAGCGCAGGTCCAGGATCGGCAGCAGGACGTAGAGCAGGATCGGCCCGATCCACAGCGGCGCCTGCGCGGCGGCGTGCCAGCCGAGCCGGTTGAGCGCCCAGACGAGCGGCAGCATCACGAACAACGCCGTCGGCGCGATCAGCCCCATCAGCCAGAGTCGGCGCTTCTTGTCCCGCCACGCGGGCGCGCCGGCTGCCTGTTCTACCTGCGGTTCGAGTGTGGTCATCTGCCCAACCTCCTTGTGAGTCACACCACGTTGAGATTGGACAATACCGGCGTTTGCGTCTCCTGTCTAGACAAACACCATGATTTTGTAAACCAACAGCCGCTACGGCACCGGGCTGTTCGGGTCCGCCTCGAGCGAGTCGCTGGGCTCGGGCGCAGCCGCCTCACGCTCGCCCTGCACCGAATGCCGGTAGCCGTAGCCGACGTAGATCGCCGTGCCGACCACCAGCCAGACCCCGAACCGGACCCAGGTGAGCGCGGTGAGGTTGAGCATCAGCCACACGCAGGCCGCGATCGAGGCGATCGGAAGCAGCGGCACCCACGGCGCCTTGAAGCCGCGCTCTAAGTCCGGCCGGGTCCGGCGCAGCACGATCACGCCGGCGGAGACCAGGACGAACGCGAACAGCGTGCCCACGTTGACCATCTCCTCGAGCTTGGTGATGGGGAACACCGACGCGGTCACGGCCACCACCAGGGCGACCAGCACGGTGATCCGCACCGGGGTGCCCCGCGAACCGGTCTTGGCCAGCGAGCGCGGCAACAGCCCGTCGCGCGCCATCGCGAACAGCACCCGGCACTGGCCGAGCATCAGCACCATCACCACGGTGGTCAGTCCCGCGAGCGCGCCGATCGAGATGATCTTGCTGGCCCAGTGAATGCCGTTCGCGGTGAAGGCGGTCGCCAGGTTGGCCTGCCCGCGGCCCGGGACCGTCTTGAGCTGCGTGTAGGACACCATGCCCGACAGCACGACCGCGACCGCGACGTAGAGCAGGGTCACGATGCCCAGCGACGCCAGGATCCCGCGGGGGACGTCGCGCTGCGGATGCTTGGTCTCCTCGGCCATGGTGGCCACGATGTCGAATCCGATGAACGCGAAGAAGACGATGGACGCCCCCGCCAACACGCCGTACCAGCCGTAGTGGCTGCTGTGCGCCCCCGTCAGCAACGACAAGACCGATTGGTCGATGCCCTTGGCCTCGCTGCTGGCCTCCGGTTTGGGAACGAACGGCGAATAGTTGGCGCGCTTGATGTAGAAGACCCCGACCACCACGACGAACAGCACGACCGACACCTTGATGCCGGTGACCACCGCGGAGAACCTCGACGACAGCTTGGTGCCCAACGCGATCAGCGTCGCCACCCCCGCGACGATCACCAGCGCGCCCCAGTCGACCTGGGCCGATCCGAATTCGGCTGTGCCACCGGCGAACCCGAACACGGTGCCCAGGTAGCTCGACCAGCCCTTGGCCACCACGGCGGCGCCGATCGCCAATTCCAGCAGCAGGTTCCAGCCGATGATCCAGGCCAAGAACTCACCGAAGGTCGCATACGAGAACGTATAGGCGCTACCGGCCACCGGCAGCGTCGAGGCGAACTCGGCGTAACACAGCGCCGCGAGCGCGCAGGTGCCCGCCGCGATCACGAACGACAGCCAGATGGACGGCCCGGTGATGTCGCCGGTCGTCGACGCGGTGACCGTGAAGATGCCGGCGCCGATCACCACCGCGACGCCGAAGACGACCAGGTCCCACATGGTCAGGTCCTTGCGCAACTTGGTGTCCGGCTCGTCGGTGTCGGCGATCGACTGTTCCACCGACTTCGTGCGCCACCGATTGGCCATGCAACCGCCCTTTCCCAACGCTGGGAGCCATTGGTCCGACACAGTACTGGGTACTCCCCCCAGATGCCGGACAGCAAAGCAGACGCGCGGGACCACGCGCTGGTCATCGGGGGGAGCATCGCCGGGCTGTGCGCCGCGCGGGTGCTGTCGGACGCGTATTCGCGGGTCACCGTCTACGAGCGCGACGAGTTGCCGGCCTTCCCGGCGAACCGGGCGACGGTCCCCCAGGACCGGCACCTGCACATGTTGATGGCGCGCGGCGCGATCGAATTCGAGAACCTCTTTCCCGGCCTGCTCGACGACATGGTGGCCGCGGGCGTGCCGAAGCTGAAGAACCGGCCCGACTGCATCCACCTCGGCGCGGCGGGCCACGTCCTGGGCACGGGGCAAACCCTGCGCGACGAATTCACCGCCTACGTGCCGAGCCGGCCGCACCTGGAATGGCAGTTGCGCAAACGGGTTCACGACCTCGACAACGTCACCATCGTGCGGCGCTCGGTGGCCGAACCGCGGTTCGACCCCGCGCGACAACGGGTGACCGGTGCGCTGGTGGATCCGGCCGATCCCGACGGCGGGGAGCCGGAATTCGTCGGCGCGGACCTCGTCGTCGACGCGGCGGGGCGGGGTACCCGGCTGCCGGTGTGGTTGGCGCAGTGGGGTTTTGCGCGCCCCGTCGAACAGGCCGTCGACATCGGCATCAACTACGCCACCCAGCAGTTCCGCATTCCCGACGGGCTGATCGCAGAGAAGGTCGTCGTCGCCGGCGCCTCCCACGACCAGTCCCTGGGGCTGGGCATGCTGTGCTACGAGGACGGCACCTGGGTCCTGACCACGTTCGGCGTGGCCGACGTCAAACCGCCGAGAACGTTTCCCGAAATGCTGGGTCTGGCCGGGCAGCTGCTTCCGGGCCGCTTCAGCGTGGCGCTGGCACAGGCCGAGCCGCTAGGCGATCCGGCCTTCCACGCGTTCCCGGCCAGCCGGTGGCGCCGCTACGACAAACTGGAGCGCTTCCCCGGCGGCATCATCGCCTTCGGCGACGCGGTGGCCAGCTTCAATCCCACCTTCGGCCAGGGCATGACGATGACCTCCCTGCAGGCCGGCCATCTGCGCCGCGCGCTGCAAGGCCCCGACGATCAACTCGCCGCGACGCTGCACCGCGCCACCGCCAGGAGCACCTTCCCGGTGTGGATGATGAACGCCATCGGCGACATCACCTTCCACCACGCCGGCACGAAGGGGCCGATTCCCTGGTGGTGGCGGCCCTCCGGCGCGCTGTTCGACCAATTCCTCGGCGCCGCCGAAACCGAACCCGTTCTGGCGGAATGGTTTTTGCGCCGGTTCTCCCTGCTGGACAGCCTCTACATGGTGCCGCCGCCGCGGATCATCGGCCGCGCCATCGCGCACAACGCGCGCCTGTGGTTAGGCGAGCGTCGTCAGGCGGTCAGGCAGCGGCGCGTGGCGACCGCAAACGCGGCCGCGGCGACCGCAAGCGCGGCGGAGCCGGGCGAAGCGGGTCGCCGCGCTCGGCACCAGCCGGGCGCTGCGGGTCGCCACCATCAGTCCTAGCCGCTACAGCCCTACCGTCGCCCTGAACAACTTGCTCGGCTCGTGCGCGACCAGCCGGATCGGGGCGTCGTCGGCCGCCACCCACGCGGCCATCCCCCGCTTGAGCGTCAGCGAGCCGGACTTGCCGTGCACCGTCGTGGAACCCTGGATGCACAACAGGATCTGCGGGCCGTCGTGGCTGCACGTCGCATCCACCTCGTGGCCGACGTACTCGTCTTCGAGGTCCAGCAGCGCGACGGCGAACTCGTCGGTCGGCGTCTCATAGATCAGCCCGAAGCCCTCGCGGCGGATGTGCGGCCGCAACTGTTCCTCGGTGGTGGGCGCGAAGTCCAGGACCCGCAGCAGCTCGGGCACGTCGACGTGCTTGGGGGTCAGCCCACCCCGTAACACGTTGTCGGAGTTGGCCATCACCTCCACCGCGAAACCCCGCAGGTAGGTGTGCAGGTTGCCGGCCGACACGAAGATGGCCTCACCCGGGCCCAGGCTGACGCGGTTGAGCAGCAACGCCGCCAGCACGCCGGCGTCGCCGGGATAGCGCTCGCCGAGCTCGAGCACCGTCTTGGCCTCGGCCGCGAATTCGGTTGCCCCCGAACTGAGGTACGCGATCGCGCCGTCCAGCACGGCGGGCACCAGCACGTCGATGTCGGGCTGCGGGGCGGTGATCCACGTGGTGAACAGCGCGCGCAGGCCGTCGGCGTCGGACTGGTCGTTCAGCAGATCGATGAAGGGGTCGAGGTCGGAGACCGCCAGGGCCCGCAGCAGCTCGACGGTGCGCGACACCTGGCGGAAGCCCGCGAGCGCCTCGAACGGGTGCAGCGCCACCAGCAGCTCCGGCTTGTGCGAGGTGTCCCGATAGTTGCGCACCGGCGAGGTCAGCGGGATGCCGACCCGCTCCTCGCGCAGGTAGCCCTCGGCCGCCTGCGCGGCGCTCGGGTGCGCCTGCAGCGACAGCGGCTCGTCGGCGGCCAGCACCTTGACGAGGAACGGCAGCACGTCCCCGAAGCGGGCCCGCGACCCGGGGCCGAGCTGGCCCTCGGGGTCGGCGTCGAGCGCCTCGAGCAACGTGATCTCACCGTTGTCGGTTTCCAGCCAGGCCGGGTCGCCCGGGTGGGCGCCGAACCAGAGCTCGGCCTCCGGATGCGCCGCCGGCACCGGACGTTCGGTGAACTCGGCGATCGCGGTACGCGAACCCCACGCGTACGTTCTCAAGGCCCCGCGAAGCAGTTCCACTGTTCTATTTATCCCCGCACCAGTCGCATGTAAACCGCGGCCATCTCCAGCCGGACGGCTAATACTGCCAGCTGCTGCTCGACGCGACCGGGACCCCCCAGCGCAGGCGAAACACCGGAGCCGGCCGAGCCGCCGGGACCGTCGGGCACATCCTCGGCGGCGAGCAGGTACACGTCGTCGAGCCCGGCCGTCCGGGCGGCCACCACGGTCTGCTCGGCCGCCAGGATGATCGCCAGCACCCGCAGCCGCGGCGGCAGCGGCCCGTCGATCTCCTCGTCGTGGAACAGGGCGGCGTCCGGATCGGCGATGGCGCCCCCGAAACCGGACGAGGCCGCGGCGCGCAGGGCGACCACCGCGTCCGCCAGCCCGGTGGCCGGGGTGACCTGGTTCGCGATCCGCAGCAGCACCGAGCTGCCGTGCCGGGCCAGGGCCAGCGTCGCGGCGCCGTCGCCGGCCAGCGCGATCTGGCGGTCGGCGATGCGCGCGGCCAGCAGCTTCGCCGGATTGGTGAACAGCTCGCGGGCGGCGCTGTTGCGCAGCGCCTCGGCGTCGAGCTCGTCGGCGAGCAACGCCAGGTCCACGCTGGGCCGTGGGTCGACGGCGTGCACCACCGCGAGCCCGGCGGCCAGATACCGGCACAGCCCGAATTCGTCGGGAACCCCCAGCCGGGGCGCCAGCAGCGCCGCGTGCCCGGCCGTGGCGTCGCGCAACGGACCCTCGTAGGGCGCGGCCACCACGACCCGCGCGCCACGGCGCACCCCGGTCGCGGCGGCGGCGACCAGCGCGGGGTCGCCGGGGTCGTCGCCCGCGACGATCAGCACGTCGAGCGGCCCCACCCACGGGGGCGCCTCGCCGGCCAGCGTGAACGGCTGGGACGCCACCGAATTCAACGTCGCGGCCAGGATCGCCCCGGCGGTCTCGGCGGTGCCGCGGCCCGACACCCAGATCACGCTGCGCGGACGGTCCTCGGCGCTCAGCGGGTCCAGCGCGCCCTCCTCGACCGCGGTGGCGATCGCACGCACCTGCGCGCCGGCCGACGACGCCGCCCGCAGCAGGCCGTCGCGGTCGGCGGTCAGCAGGCCGTCGGTGTCTTCGAGATCGATTGCCTGGGTGGCGTTCACGGGGCGGCCCCCGCGCGCGGGGTCTGCGCGGCGATTTCGGCGCTGATCTGGGCGACCACGGCGCCGACGTCCTCGGCGGTGCGGCCCTCCACGTTGAGCCGCAGCAGCGGCTCGGTGTTCGAGCTGCGCAGGTTGAACCAGTTGCCGTCGCCCAGGTCGACCGTCACGCCGTCCACGTGATCGAGGGAGTGGATGCGGGTGCCGAACGATCTCAGCACCGCCTCGGTGCACTGCGCGGCGTCGGCCACGGTGAAGTTGATCTCGCCGGACGATTCGTAGCGCTGGTAGTCCGCGGTCAGCTCGGACAGCGGGCGGTCCTGCTCGCCGAGCGCGGCCAGCACGTACAGCGCGGCCAGCATCCCGGAGTCGGCGCCCCAGAAGTCGCGGAAGTAGTAGTGGGCCGAATGTTCGCCGCCGAAGATCGCGCCGGTGTCGGCCATCAGCGCCTTGATATAGGAGTGGCCCACCCGCGAGCGCAGCGGTGTGCCGCCGCGCTCGCTGACCAGTTCGGGCACCGCGCGCGAGGTGATCACGTTGTGGATGATCGTCGCGCCGATCTCGCGGCCCAGCTCGCGCGCGGCCACCAGGCTGGTCACCGTCGACGGCGACACGGGGTTGCCGCGTTCGTCGACCACGAAGCAGCGGTCGGCGTCCCCGTCGAAGGCCAGCCCGATGTCGGCGCCGGTCTCGCGCACGAACGTCTGCAGGTCCACCAGGTTGGCGGGCTCGAGCGGGTTGGCCTCGTGATTGGGGAAGGAGCCGTCGAGCTCGAAGTACAACGGCAACAACGTGATCGAGGCGATCGGGCCGAGCACCGCGGGGGTGGTCAGGCCGGCCATGCCGTTGCCGGCGTCGACGGCCACGCGCAGCGGGCGCAGCCCCGAGGTGTCCACCAGGGACCGCAGGTACTGCCCGTAGTCGGCCAGCACGTCGCGGTCGGAGACGGTGCCGGGTGGGCCGTCGTAACCCTGCACGCCGGCGATGACGTCGTCGGCGATGACGCGCAATCCGCTCTCGGCGCCGACCGGTTTGGCCCCCGCCCGGCAGAGCTTGATTCCGTTGTAGGCGGCGGGGTTATGGCTCGCGGTGAACATCGCGCCGGGGCAGTCCAGCAACCCGGAGGCGAAGTAGAGCTGATCGGTCGAGGCCAGACCGACGCGCACCACGTCGAGGCCCTGGCCGGTGACGCCGGCGGCGAAGGCCGCGGCCAGGGTGGGCGAACTGTCGCGCATGTCGTGGCCGATCACGACTTGGCGGGCGCCCTCGGCGCGCATCAGTCTGGCGAAGGCTGCGCCCAAATCGGTGACCAGCGGCTGGTCGAGCTCTTCGCCGACTAGACCACGCACGTCGTACGCCTTGACGACACGGTGGACAGTCGCGGCGGGCCGAGACATGCGGGACTCCTGACGACGTGAACTCTTGGCCGTCAGCCTATCGGGCCGAAGAGAACACGAGCCGCGGTGCGGGCGGATTCGCCTAGTCGCTGGGATCGGGCAACACACGCAGGTGCCCGCGGCGCCTTCCGGACCGATGCTCCGGCGGGGCGAGCACGCTGCTGCTGGGCGCGGTGGCCTGGGTGCCGCCGTGATGGAGGTGCGGGTCGGCGAAGCCGTTCACGGGCGTTGGGGCGCCGCCGTACGGCGCGCCGCGATCCCCCGAACCTCCTTCGCGGACGGCGTCGGCCAGGGCGACCAGGTCGTCCTCGTCGGGGTGGGTGGGCAGGGGGCCGGCATGGCGCACCAGCTCCCATCCGCGGGGGGCGGTGATGCGGCCGGCGTGGTTGACGCACAGATCCCAGGAGTGCGGTTCCCGAGCGGTCGCCAGCGGGCCGACGACTGCCGTCGAGTCCGAATAGACGAACGTTAGGGTCGCCACGGCGTAGTGCGGGCACCCGGGCCGGCAACAGCGACGGGGAACGTTCACGCTCGAAAGGCTATCGTGCGCAAACGCCGCCGAAGCGCCGGACACGCGCAACCGGACGGCCGCCGATGTCCAACCGTTACCATCGGCCCAATGAGTGAATCCCGCGGCGATTCGCGCAGCTCCCCGCAAAGAGATCGGTTTTCGGACGGATCGGCTCCGCGCCGGCCCGCCGGCCATCGACGGTTCCGCCGGGGTCGCGAGATGCGCGGGGCGCTGCTGCCCCCCAGCGTGCCGGGGTGGCGCAGCCGCGCCGAGCGGTTCGACATGGCGGTGCTGGAGGCCTACGAGCCCATCGAGCGGAGCTGGCACGACCGGCTGGCCGACCTCGACGTGGCGGTCGATGAGATTCCGCGGATCGCGGCCAAGGATCCCGACAGCGTGCAGTGGCCGGCCGAGGTGATCGCCGACGGGCCGATCCCCCTGGCCCGGTTGATCCCGGCCGGTGTCGACATCCGCGGCAACTCCACGCGGGCGCGAATTGTCCTGTTCCGCAAGCCAATTGAGCGACGGGCGAAGGACACCATCGAACTCGGCGACTTGCTGCACGAAATCCTGGTGGCCCAGGTCGCCATCTATCTCGACGTTGAGCCATCGGTCATCGATCCGACGATCGACGACGAATAACGACGGTGCGCGGCTTTTAGATGATGCCGCGCTTGAGGCGGCGGCGCTCGCGTTCGGAGAGACCGCCCCAGATCCCGAAGCGCTCATCATGCTCGAGGGCGTACTCGAGGCACTCGTGGCGCACCTCGCAACCCAGGCAGATCTTCTTGGCCTCGCGGGTGGAACCACCCTTTTCCGGGAAGAAGGCCTCGGGGTCGGTCTGGGCGCACAGCGCCCGGTCCTGCCACTGGTCGGCGACGGGCGCCGGCAACGGCTCGGGCTCGAATGCGCCTGGCGCATCAGGAACCACGGTCAAATGCGGCCGGGCGGGTCGGGCCGGCGCCGAGTCGATCGGGGTGTGCGGCGTGCTCGCCATTGCGCCTCGAAAAGTTTCGTAAGACATACGGTCGTCCGCCTCCTCAGCTTGATTGAGAAAGAGTGATTGATTTCCCACTGTTCTGATGTACAGACAATTCGAACAAGTGATCGAATCTCGGTCTGCGACACCGGAGTCGGCCGGCCAACCGGGAAATGACACTGATGTGATTAGACACGGGTTGATCTGCCGGGTCAAGCACTTCGGCGCATTTCCATACCATCTCGTGATCGAATTTCGGCGTTTCTGTTGCTTTGGGCCGTCGGCGTGTTGATCACATAGCTCACAACTTCCCCACAAGTCGTGGGGAGCCCCGACTTTGAGGCAGGCCCGACGGGCCCACCACCGCACGCTCGTCGGGCAGTACTGTCGTGCTGTGTGAGGCTCAAGTGAAGGTCACCGTCCTGGTCGGTGGGGTTGGCGGCGCCCGCTTCCTGCTGGGGATTCAACAGTTGTTCGGGCTGGGTCAGTTTCACACGCAAGGGCGCCCAGACACGAAAGCCGGCAGTCACGAGCTGACGGCGATCGTCAACGTTGGCGATGACGCCTGGATCCACGGACTGCGAGTCTGCCCCGATTTGGACACCTGCATGTACACCTTAGGTGGAGGTGTCGACCCGGAGCGAGGGTGGGGGCACCGCGACGAAACCTGGCACGCCAAAGAGGAATTGGCGCGCTACGGGGTGCAGCCGGACTGGTTCGGACTCGGCGACCGCGACCTGGGCACCCACCTGGTGCGCACCCAGATGCTCAACGCCGGCTACCCGCTGTCGCAGATCACCACGGCGCTGTGCGACCGCTGGCAACCGGGCGCGCGGCTGCTGCCCGTCACCGACGACCGCTGCGAGACGCACGTGGTGATAACCGATCCCGACGACGGCGGCCGGCGGGCCATCCACTTCCAGGAATGGTGGGTGCGCTACCGCGCCCAGGTGCCCACCCACAGCTTCGCGTTCGTCGGCGCCGAAAAGGCAGCGGCCACAACCGAAGCCACAGCGGCCATCGCCGAGGCGGACGTCATCCTGCTGGCCCCGTCGAATCCGGTGGTGAGCGTCGGCGCCATCCTGGCGGTCCCCGGCGTTCGCGGCGCGCTGCGGGCGGCGAAGGCCCCGGTCGTCGGCTACTCGCCGATCATCGGTGGAAAGCCGTTGCGCGGCATGGCCGATGCCTGCCTGTCGGTGATCGGCGTCGAGTCCACCGCCGAGGCCGTCGGCCGCCACTACGGCGCGCGTCGGGGCACCGGCATCCTGGATGGCTGGCTGGTGAGTGAAGGCGACGGCGCCGACATCGAGGGCGTCGCGGTGCGCTCGGTGCCGCTGGTGATGACCGACCCCGAGGCGACCGCCGAGATGGTCCGCGCCGGGCTGGAGCTGGCGGGGGTGGCGTTTTGACCCCCTCCCCCGGCGAGCACGGCACCGCCGCCGCGATCGAGATCCTGCCCGTCGCCGGGCTGCCCGAATTCCGGCCGGGCGACGATCTGGGCGCGGCCGTCGCCGCGGCCGCGCCGTGGCTGCGCGACGGCGACGTCGTGGTGGTCACCAGCAAGGCGGTGTCCAAATGCGAGGGCCGGCTGGTGCCGGCGCCCCGCGACCCGGAGGAGCGCGATCGGCTGCGGCGCAAGCTGGTCGACGACGAGGCCGTTCGGGTGCTGGCCCGCAAGGGCAAGACCTTGATCACCGAGAGCCGGATCGGGCTGGTGCAGGCCGCCGCGGGCGTGGACGGCTCCAACGTCGGGCGCGACGAGTTGGCCCTGCTGCCCGTCGACCCGGACGGCAGCGCCGCCACGCTGCGCGCCGCGCTGCGCGAGCGGCTCGGCGTCGAGGTCGCCGTCGTCATCACCGACACCATGGGCCGCGCCTGGCGCAACGGCCAGACCGACGCGGCGGTGGGCGCCGCGGGACTGGCTGTGCTGCACGGCTATTCGGGGGCGCTCGACCAGCACGGCAACGAGTTGCTGGTCACCGAGGTCGCGATCGCCGACGAGATCGCCGCGGCCGCCGACCTGGTCAAGGGCAAACTGACCGCGATGCCGGTGGCGGTGGTGCGCGGCCTGTCCGTGACCGACGACGGCTCGACGGCACGGGACTTGTTGCGGCCCGGCACCGAAGACCTGTTCTGGCTCGGCACGGCCGAGGCGATCGACATGGGCCGCCGCGAGGCGCAGCTGCTGCGCCGATCGGTGCGCCGGTTCAGCGCCGAGCCGGTCCCGGCCGATCTGGTGGAGGCGGCCGTCGCCGAGGCCCTCACCGCGCCGGCCCCCCACCACACCCGCCCGGTGCGGTTCGTCTGGCTGCAGCACCCGGGCACCCGGGCCCGGCTGCTGGACCGCATGAAGGACAAGTGGCGCAGCGACCTCGCCGGCGACGGCAGGCCCGCCGAGGCCATCGAGCGCCGGGTGGCGCGCGGCCAGATCCTCTACGACGCGCCCGAAGTCGTCATCCCGATCCTGGTTCCCGACGGCGCCCACTCCTATCCGGACGCCGCCCGCACCGACGCCGAGCACACCATGTTCACCGTGGCCGTCGGGGCGGCCGTGCAGGCCCTGCTGGTCGCGCTGGCGGTGCGCGGGCTGGGCAGCTGCTGGATCGGGTCGACGATCTTCGCCGCCGACCTGGTGCGCGCCGAGCTCGACCTGCCCGCCGACTGGGAGCCGTTGGGCGCCATCGCCATCGGCTACGCCGCCGAGCCCGCCGGCCCGCGCGACGCCGCGGATCCCGGGGACCTGCTGATCCGCAAGTGAGCCGTCGTTTTTCCGAGATACTAAGCCCATGAACTTCGCGGGCAAGGCGGCGGCCTCGGCCGACAAAGTCCGCGGCGGCTACTACACCCCGGCGCCGGTGGCGCGCTTTTTGGCCCGCTGGGTTCGCGAGGCCGGCCCCAAGATCGTCGAACCCTCCTGCGGTGACGGCGCGATCCTGCGCGAGCTGGCCGCGCTCAGCGACCGCGCCCAAGGCGTCGAGCTGATCGCGCGCGAGGCGGCCAAGGCCCGCCGGTTCGCGCCCGTCGACACCGACAGCCTGTTCACCTGGATGGCCCGCGCCGCCGAAGCCGGCGCCGGCGGCTGGGACGGGGTCGCCGGCAATCCGCCCTACATCCGGTTCGGCAACTGGGCGTCGCAGCACCGCGACCCGGCCCTGGAGCTGATGCGCCGCGCGGGGCTGCGCCCGACCAGGCTGACCAACGCGTGGGTGCCGTTCGTCGTGGCCGCCGCACTGCTGGTGCGCGACGGCGGGCGGGTGGGCCTGGTGCTGCCGGCCGAGCTGCTGCAGGTCTCCTACGCCGCGCCGCTGCGCGACTTTCTGGTGAGCCGATTCCGCGACATCACGCTGCTGACCTTCCAGCGCCTGGTGTTCGACGGCATCCTGCAAGAGGTCGTGCTGTTCTGCGGCATAAGGGACACGGTCGGGTCCGGCCCCGCCCGCATCCGGACCGTGCACCTGCCAAACGCCGACGCGCTGGCGCGGGCGGACCTCGAGGCCGGCTGGGCGCCCGCGCTGCTGCACGAAAACGAGAAGTGGACCAAGTACTTTCTGGACCCCGCCGCGATCCGGCTGCTGCGCGCGCTCAAGGGCTCCGGCGCCCTGCTCCCGCTCGGGTCCGTCGCCGAGGTCGACGTCGGCATCGTGACCGGGCGCAACGCGTTCTTCACCCTGACCGACGCCCAGGCGGCGGAGCTGGGTTTGCGGCCGCACTGCGTCCCGCTGGTCTCGCGCAGCGCCCAGTTGTCCGGGCTGGTCTACGACACCGATTGCCGGGCAAGCGATCTCGCGGCCGGGCACCGCGGCTGGCTGCTCAACGCGCCACGCGAGCCGGCCGATCCCGCGTTGATCGCCCACATCCTCGCCGGGGAAGCCGCCGGCGTGCACCGCGGCTACAAGTGCTCGATCCGCACGCCCTGGTGGCGGACGCCGTCGCTGTGGGCGCCGGATCTGTTCCTGCTGCGCCAGATTCACCGGGCGCCGCGGCTGACCGTCAACGGCGTGGGCGCGGTGAGTACCGACACCGTGCATCGGGTGCGCCTGTCCGGTGAGGACCCCGCCGACCCAGCGGCGCTGGCCGCGGTGTTCCACAACAGCGTGACGTTCGCCTTCGCCGAGATCATGGGCCGCAGCTACGGCGGGGGCGTGCTGGAGCTCGAACCCCGCGAGGCCGAGCAGCTGCCCATCCCCGCGCCGGCACACGCCGATCCCGACCTCGCCGTCGATGTGGACCTGCTGTTGAAGGCGGGCGAGATCGACAAGGCGCTCGACCTCGTCGACCGTCGCGTGCTGATCGACGGGCTGGGACTGCCGGCCGAGGCGGTGGCGGACTGCCGCCGGGCGTGGGCATCGCTGGCCGATCGCAGGAAACGGCGGCGCACCCGGTGAGCCTGCGGGAGTCGGTGATCGCGACCCTGTCCGGCTGGGAACCCCCCGACGCGGGCCAGGATTCGTTGCGGCACGCCGTCTTGGCGTTCGTCGCGGCCCGCGACGACGCGTGCCGCCGCGAGTGTGTGCCGGGGCATGTCACCGCCTCGGCGCTGGTGCTCGATGACGCCGGCGACCGGGTGCTGCTGACGTTGCACCGCCGCCTGGGCCGGTGGGTGCAGCTGGGCGGCCATTGCGACGACGACGACGCCGACATCGTCGCCGCGGCGTTGCGCGAGGCCACCGAGGAGTCCGGGGTCGACGGGCTGCGGATCGAGCCCGAATTGGCGGCCGTGCACGTGCACCCGGTGGTGTGCTCGCTGGGCGTGCCGACCCGGCATCTGGATTTGCAGTTCGTGGCGCACGCGCCGGCCGGCGCGCGGATCGCGATCAGCGACGAGTCGGAGGACCTGCGCTGGTGGCCCGCCGACGAGTTGCCGGAGGGCACCGATCACGCGCTGGCGTACCTGGTGTCGCGGGCGCTCGGTCGAGCGCCCGGCTAGCCGCACATTCGCAGCCGAGTGCCCGGCTAGCCGGGCACTCGTCGGGAACGGCCTTCAGACGTCGGACGAGTAGCGGATCCCGCCGTCGGGAATCGAGACACCGGGCCACACCCGGGCGCCGCGCAGCAGTTCGCACCGCGCGCCGATGTCGGCGCCGTCGCCGATCACCCCGTCGCGGATCAGCGCCCGCGGGCCGATGCGCGCGCCGAACCCGATGATCGAGCGCTCGATGACGCTGCCCGCCTCGACCTTGGCCCCGTCGAAGACCACCGCGCCGTCCAGCCGGACGCCGGGCCCGATCTCGGCGCCGCGCCCCACCACGGTCCCGCCGATCAGCACCGCGCCCGGCGACACCGCCGCGCCGTCGTGCACCAGCTGCTCGCCGCGGTGGCCATGCAGGGCGGGAGACGGCGCGATGCCGCGCACCAGATCCGCCGATCCCCGGACGAAGTCTTCCGGGGTGCCCATGTCGCGCCAGTAGCTGGCGTCGACGTAGCCGCAGACCTTGACGCCGGGATCGGAAAGCAGCGCGGGGAACACCTCGCGCTCCACCGAAACCTCACGGCCGCGCGGGATCCGGTCGATCACGCGGCGCGAGAACACGTAGCAGCCGGCGTTGATCTGGTCGGTCGGCGGATCCTGCGTCTTCTCCAGGAAGGCGGTGACCCGGCCGTCCTCGGTGCTCACGCAGCCGAAGGCCCGCGGGTCGCCCACCCGCACCAGGTGCAGGGTGACGTCGGATTCCTGGGCGCGGTGGAAGTCGAGCATCTGGCCCAAATCGGCGCCGGAGAGCACGTCGCCGTTGAACACCATGGCGGTGTCGTGCCGCAGGTGGCCGGCGACATTGGCGATGCCGCCGCCGGTGCCCAGCGGGCTCTCCTCGGTGACGTATTCGATCTGCAGGCCCAGCTTTGAGCCGTCACCGAACTCCGCCTCGAAGACGCCGGCCCGATACGACGTGCTCAAGATGACGTGCTCGATGCCCGCCGCGGCGACCCGCGACAGCAGATGGGTGAGGAACGGCAGTCCGGCCGTGGGCAGCATGGGCTTGGGCGCCGACAGCGTCAGCGGCCGCAGCCGGGTGCCCTTGCCGCCGACCAGGATCACGACGTCGACTTGCGGAGTTCCCACCTCAGTGTCGCCCTTCTACCAGTTTCGCCCGGCCCGACGCGCGCACCGCGCTGCGCACCATCAGGCGGGAACGTACCGCCAACGAGGCGCGCAGCGCCCAGCGCAGCGGCGCGCGCAACCAACCGGCATGCCGGTCGGCCAGAAACATATACGTGCTCTTGTGATGGGCGGCGAGGTGGCTGGCCGGGTCCCCGCCCGTGGAGTGGCCCTTGTGGTGCAGGACTTCCGCCGACGGCACGTAGACGGACAGCCAGCCCGCCTTGCCGAGCCGGTCGCCGAGGTCGACGTCCTCCATATACATGAAGTAGCGCTCGTCGAACCCGCCGATCTGGCCGAACGCCGACCGCCGCACCAGCAGGCACGACCCCGACAGCCAGCCCACCGGGCGCTCGCTGGGCTCCAGCCGCTCCTGGCGGTACGCCGCCGACCACGGGTTGGTTTTCCAGAACGGCCCGACGACCGCGTGCATGCCGCCGCGGATCAGGCTGGGCAGGTGCCGCGCCGACGGATACACCGAGCCGTCGGGATCGCGGACCAGCGGGCCCAGCGCACCGGCGCGCGGCCAGCGCGATGCGGCGTCCAGCAGGGCGTCGATGCTGCCCGGTCCCCACTGCACGTCCGGGTTGGCCACGATCACCCACTCGTCGTCGCGGTCCAGCTGCGCGACGGCGCGATTCACCGCGGTGCCGTAGCCGAGGTTGGCTCCGGTGTGAAACAGCCGCACGTTGGGATAGCGATCGACCGCCGCCTGCGGGGTGCCGTCGGTGGAGCCGTTGTCGGCCAGCAGCACGCACACCTCCCGCTCCGTGGCCAGCGACAGCGAGGCCAGGAAGCGCTCCAGATGCGGGCCCGGCGAGTAGGTCACCGTCACGACCGGCAGCACGTCAGTCACGCGTAGAGGGTAACGGTCGATCGGCCGCGGCCAGGGCCGCGACAAGCGCGGGGCGCCAGGGCCGCAGCGGCCGCAGCCCGGCCGCCGCGGACTGGCCACCCGACAGCGCGGAGTAGGCCGGTCGCGGCGCCGGCCGGGGAAAGCGGTCGGTGCCGACCGGACGCACCCGCGCCGGGTCGGCGCCGCACTCCTCGAAGACGGCGCGGGCCTGCTCGAACCGCGAGACCGCGCCCTCGTTGGCGGCGTGCAGGATCGGGCCGGGCACGCGGTCGTCGACGATCTGCAGCAGCGCGGCGGCCAGGTCGCCGACGTAGGTCGGCGAGCCGATCTGGTCGTCGACCACGTCCACCGGGCCGTCCCCGGCGGCCAGCCGGCGCATGACGGCGACGAAGTCCTTGCCGGCGCCGCCGGTGTAGACCCAGGCGGTGCGGACGACGACCGCCTCGGGCAGCGCGGCCAGGACGGCCTGCTCCCCCGCGGCCTTGCTGCGGGCGTACACGCCCTGCGGCGCGGTCTGATCGCTGGGCTCGTACGGCCGCGGTGCGGCGCCGCCGAAATCGCCGTTGAAGACGTAGTCGGTGGAGACGTGGATCAACTGGGCGCCGGCCCGCGCGCAGGCCCGCGCGATGTGCCCGGGACCGGCCTCGTTGACCGCGAAGGCGCCCGCCTCGTCGGTCTCGGCGCCATCGACGTCTGTGTAGGCCGCGCAGTTGATCACCACGTCACCGCGCTGCACGATCCGTTCGGCGGCCGCGGGGTCGGTGATGTCCCACTGCGACGACGAATGCGCCAGGACCTCCCGGCCCTGATCCGCCGCCAGCGAGCTCAAATAGCCGCCCAGCTGCCCACCGGCGCCGGCGATCACGATCCTGCCTGACATGGTTCGAGTTTGGCATGGCCCGGCGAAGCCCAGAAAAGCGCGGGGCCCAAGAAATCGCGGGGTAGCGCGGGCCACGCCGCGATCGGCTACCCGTGAAGCTCGTGTGTCGCAAGTAATGTAGTGGGATGCCTGTGCAACGTGTGGTTCGTGTGATTGCCACCGTGCTGACGCTCGCGGTCGTCGTCGGCACCGGGATCGCGTGGAGCAATGTCCGGTCCTTCGAAGACGGCATCTTTCACATGTCGGCGCCCTCGCTGGGCAAGGGCGGCGACGACGGCGCGATCGACATCCTGTTGGTCGGCCTCGACAGCCGCACCGACGCGCACGGCAACCCGCTGTCCCAAGAGGAACTGGACACGCTGCGGGCCGGCGACGAGGAAGCCACCAACACCGACACGATCATCCTGATCCGGATCCCCAACAACGGGAAGTCGGCAACCGCGATCTCGATCCCGCGCGACTCCTACGTCGCCGCCCCCGGCCTGGGCAAGACGAAGATCAACGGCGTCTACGGCCAGACCCGGGAGGCCAAGCGCGCCAGCCTGGTCCGCGCCGGCGACGCCGCGGCGGACGCGGCCGCCCAGGGCACCGAGGCCGGCCGCGAGGCGCTGATCAAGACCGTCGCCGACCTGACCGGCGTCACCGTCGACCACTACGCCGAGATCGGCCTGCTCGGCTTCTCGCTGATCACCGAGGCCCTCGGCGGCGTCGACGTCTGCCTCAAAGAGCCGGTGTTCGAGCCCCTTTCGGGTGCCGACTTCCCGGCGGGCCCGCAACGGCTCAGCGGCCCCGAAGCCCTCAGCTTCGTGCGCCAGCGCCACGAACTGCCGCGCGGCGACCTGGACCGGGTGGTGCGCCAGCAGGTGGTGATGGCCTCGCTGGCCCACCGGGTCATCTCCGGCAAGACGCTGTCCAGCCCCACCACGGTGCGGCGCCTGGAAGCCGCCGTGCAGCGTTCGGTGGTGATCTCGGCCGGGTGGGACGTGATGGATTTCGTGCAGCAGATGCAGAAGCTGGCCGGCGGCAACGTCGCGTTCGCCACCATCCCGGTGCTCGACGGCGCCGGCTGGAGCGACGACGGCATGCAGAGCGTGGTGCGGGTGGACCCGCACCAGGTGGCCGACTGGGTGAACGGACTCCTGCACGAGCAGGAGGAGGGCAAGACCGAGGAGATCGCCTACACGCCCGCGAAGACCACCGCCAGCGTCGTCAACGACACCGACATCAACGGGCTGGCCGCGGCCGTGTCAGACGTGTTGAGCGCCAAGGGTTTTGCCACGGGCACGGTGGGCAACAACGACGGCGGGCACGTCAAGGCCAGCCAGGTCCGCGCCGCCAAGAGCGACGACATGGGGGCCAAGGAGGTCTCCAAGGAATTGGGTGGGCTGCCGGTGATCGCCGACGCCTCGCTGGCGCCGGGCGCGGTGCGGGTGGTGCTGGCCAACGACTACAGCGGCCCGGGCTCGGGCCTGTCGGGCACCGAGACGATCATGCCCGCGCGGGTGTCCACCGCCGGCGCGGTGGCCACCAACCCCAACGTCCCCCCGCCGTCGCCGATCCTGACCGCCGGCTCCGACAAACCGGAGTGCATAAACTAACGACCCGTGCAGCAACCGAGCACGCTGAGCGGGGCCATCCTCGATCCGATGTTGCGGGCCGACCCGGTCGGCCCGCGGATCACCTACTACGACGACGCGACCGGCGAGCGCATCGAGTTGTCCGGGGTGACGCTGGCCAACTGGGCCGCCAAGACCGGCAACCTGTTGCGCGACGAACTGGGGGCCGGGCCGGCCAGTCGCGTCGCGATCCTGCTGCCCGCGCACTGGCAGACGGCCGCGGTGCTGTTCGGGGTGTGGTGGATCGGCGCCGAGGCGGTGCTGGCGGGGCCGGCCGACCTGGCGCTCTGCACCACCGAGCGCCTTGACGAAGCCGACGACGCGGTGGCCGGGGGCGAGGTCGCGGTGCTGTCGCTGGACGCGTTCGGCCGCCCGGCACCCGACCTGCCGATCGGTGTGACCGACTACGCCACCGCGGTGCGGGTGCACGGCGACCAGATCGTTCCCGAACCGCGCCCGGGGCCCGCGCTGGGTGGCCGCTCGGTCGACGACGTGCTGGCGGATTGTCAAACATCCGCGGCGGCAAGGGGTTTGACGTCGAGCGACCGCGTGCTGTCCGGCAAGCCGTGGACCGAACCCGCCGAGCTGGTGGACAACCTGCTGGCGATCATGGCCGTCGGCGCCTCGCTGGTGCAGGTGGCCAACGCCGATCCGGACGCGCAGTCGCGCCGCATCGAGACCGAAAAGGTCACCCGGGTGCTCTGAGGCGGCGCCACCCGCCCCGGCACGATTCATATTGATATCGCAATATTTCGATGTTAACGTCGAGCGAGCACGGGCTGAACACGCGGACGACGAGGAAGGTTGCGGCAATGGCGGTGTACGGGCTCTTGGCGAAGGCGGCGGGGACGGTCGTCACCGGGCTGGTCGGCGTGACGGCCTACGAGGTGGTGCGCAAGGCCGTGGCCAAGGCGCCGCTGCACGAGACCGCGGTGAAGGGCGCCGAGCTCGGTCTGCGCGGCACCCGCAGGGCCGAGGAGGCCGCCGAGTCGGCGCGCCTGCGCCTCGCCGACGTCATGGCCGAGGCCCGCGAGCGCATCGGCGAGGAGGCGCCCACGCCGTCGATCGCAGAACCCCACGACCACGAGCACTGATCGCCGCTATGGACCTCGCCCTAGTCCCCGACGTTGACGACGAGGTGCGGGCGAAAGACCCCGCGCTGCAGGTGATTTCCGACGCCGCCGGACGTATGCGGGTCGCGGTCGCCTGGGTGCGCGCCGATTCGCGGCGCGCCGTGGCGGTCGAGGAGGCCGTCGCCAAGTGCGAGGGCGTGCGCGTGGTGCACGCCTACCCGCGCACCGGGTCGGTGGTCGTCTGGTATTCGCCGCGGCGCTGCGACCGCTCCTCGGTGCTGGCGGCCATCGGCGACGCGGCGCACGTCGCCGCCGAACTGATCCCGGCGCGCGCGCCGCACTCCACCGAGATCCGCAACGCCGACGTGCTGCGCATGGTGATCGGCGGCGCGGCGCTGGCGCTGCTCGGGATGCGCCGCTACGTGTTCGCGCGGCCGCCGCTGCTCGGCCCCAGCGGCCGGCTGTTCGCCACCGGTGTCACCGTCTTCACCGGCTACCCCTTCCTGCGCGGCGCGCTGCGCTCGCTGCGCTCCGGCAAGGCCGGGACCGACGCGCTGGTCTCCGCGGCGACCGTGGCGAGCCTGGTGCTGCGGGAGAACGTGGTCGCGCTGACGGTGCTATGGCTGCTCAACATCGGTGAGTACCTGCAGGATCTGACGCTGCGACGGACCCGTCGGGCCATCTCGGAGTTGCTGCGCGGCAACCAGGACACGGCGTGGCTGCGGCTCGACGACGGCCCCACCCCGCGCGAGGTCCAGGTGCCGATCGACACCGTGCAGATCGGCGACGAGGTCGTGGTGCACGACCACGTCGCGATCCCGGTCGACGGCGAGGTGGTCGACGGCGAGGCCGTCGTCAACCAGTCCGCGATCACCGGGGAGAACCTGCCGGTCAGCATCGTGGCCGGCGCGCACGTGCACGCAGGTTCGGTGGTGGTGCGCGGACGCCTGGTGGTGAGGGCCAGCGCGGTCGGCAACCAGACCACCATCGGGCGCATCATCGCCCGGGTCGAAGAGGCGCAACACGACCGGGCGCCGATTCAGACCGTCGGCGAAAACTTCTCCCGCCGTTTCGTTCCCACCTCGTTCATCGTCTCGGCCATCACGCTGGCGATCACCGGTGACGTCCGCCGGGCGATGACGATGCTGCTGATCGCCTGCCCGTGCGCGGTGGGTTTGGCCACCCCGACGGCGATCAGCGCGGCGATCGGCAACGGCGCGCGCCGCGGCATCCTGATCAAGGGCGGTTCGCACCTCGAGCAGGCCGGCCAGGTGGACGCGATCGTGTTCGACAAGACCGGCACGCTCACCGTCGGACGCCCGGTGGTCACCAACATCATTGCGCTGCACAAGGACTGGCAGCCCGAACAGGTGCTGGCCTACGCGGCCAGCTCGGAGATCCACTCGCGGCACCCGCTGGCCGAGGCGGTGATCCGCTCCACCGAGGAACGCCACATCACCATCCCGCCGCACGAGGAGTGCGAGGTGCTGGTCGGGCTGGGCATGCGGACCTGGGCCGACGGCCGGACCCTGCTGCTGGGCAGCCCCGGGCTGCTGCGCTCCGAAAAGGTCAGGGTGTCCAAGAAGGCGTCGGAATGGGTGGACAGGCTGCGCCGCCAGGCCGAGACGCCGCTGCTGCTGGCCGTCGACGGCACGCTGGTGGGTTTGATCAGCCTGCGCGACGAGGTGCGGCCGGAGGCCGCCGACGTGCTGAAGAAGCTGCGCGCCAACGGTATTCGCCGGGTGGTCATGCTCACCGGGGATCACCCGGACATCGCCGAGGTGGTGGCGCGCGAACTCGGGATCGACGAGTGGCACGCCGAGGTGATGCCGGAGGACAAGCTCGCGGCGGTGCGCGAGCTGCAGGACGAGGGCTTCATCGTCGGGATGGTCGGCGACGGCATCAACGACGCGCCCGCGCTCGCGGCCGCCGACATCGGCATCGCGATGGGGCTGGCCGGAACCGACGTCGCCGTGGAGACCGCCGACGTGGCCCTGGCCAACGACGACCTGCATCGCCTGCTCGACGTGCGGGACCTCGGGGCCCGCGCCGTCGACGTCATCCGCGAGAACTACGGCATGTCCATCGCCGTCAACGCCGCCGGGCTGATCATCGGGGCGGGCGGCGCGCTGTCCCCGGTGCTGGCCGCGATCCTGCACAACGCGTCGTCGGTGGCGGTGGTGGCCAACAGCTCCCGGCTGATCAGATACCGGTTGGATGCGCCGCGCAACGGCAGCGGCAACTGACCCGGCTCAGCAGCCGCACTGCTCGCCGCGCCAGGCGCGCACGCCCTGCCACACGGCGACACCGGCGATCGCGAGCCCCACGGCGGGGTCGATCCACCAGGCGCTCGACCACAGCGCCGTCGCCGCGAGGCCGATCAGCACCCCGGCCGCCTGGGCGCCGCACAGGTAGTTCTGAATCCCCTCGGCCTCGGTGGCGCCCGAGCCCAGCCGCGCGCCCAAGCGGTGGTTCGCCCGGCCCAGCACCGGCATGAGCAGCAGGGCCAGGGCGGTCAGGGCGATGCCGATCATCGACGTCTCGGCGCGGTGTTCGCCGACCAGCTCGCGGATGGATTCGGCGGCGATGTACGGGGCGGTGAGCCAGAACGACACCGCGACGCCGCGTTGTGCGCGCCGCTCGGCGCTCGGGGAAAAGGTGCGCGCGCCGCTGAACCGCCACACCACCATCGCGCTGGCCAGCGCCTCCGACGCCCCGCCGAGGGCCCAGCCGGTCAGGGCGATGGAGCCGACCGAGAGCCCCTGCCACAGCCCGACGGCGCCCTCGACGAGCACCACGGCCAGGCTGATCCACGCCAGCCGGCGCGCCCACGCGGCGCCGCGCCGCCAGCCGGCGTCGTGCGCGGCGGTGCATTCCTGCGTCAGGGCGGCCGATGTGGTCATTGGGCCAGGTTAGCGAGCGCGCGGCGGGGCCGGGGTCGCAACACCCGGCCGTGATCGATCTGTGTCGCGCCGCCGGCACGGCGGGGCCCGGCCCGCCGGCCGCCGCCCGGCGTTGGTAGTTATTGTGGCTAACCAGTAGACCCGAAGGGATTTCCGCGATGGCGCGCACCGACGACGACACCTGGGACCTGGCGACCAGCGTGGGCGCGACCGCCACCATGGTGGCCGCGGGACGGGCCCGGGCCACCCGGGACGGCCTGATCGACGACCGGTTCGCCGAGCCGCTGGTCCGCGCGGTGGGCGTCGACTTCATGACCCGGTGGGCGGCCGGTGAACTCGACTCCGCCGACGTCGACGAGCCCGGTGCCGCGTGGGGCATGCAGCGCATGACCGACATGATGGCCGCCCGCACCCGCTACATCGACGCGTTCTTCGCCGAGGCGGGCGCGGCCGGCATCGGTCAGGTGGTCATCCTCGCCTCCGGCCTGGATGCGCGCGCCTACCGGTTGCCCTGGCCCGCGGGCACCACGGTGTTCGAGATCGACCAGCCGCAGGTGCTCGAGTTCAAGGCCGCCACCATCGCCGACCTCGGCGCCGAGCCGACCGCCGAGGTGCGCAACGTCCCGGTCGACCTGCGCCACGACTGGCCGTCGGCGCTGCGCCAGGCCGGCTTCGACGCCGGGCGACCCGCCGCCTGGGCCGCCGAGGGGCTGATCGGCTTCCTGCCGCCGGAAGCCCAGGATCGGTTGCTGGACAACATCACCGACCTGTCCGCCGACGGCAGCCAGTTGGTTGCCGAGGTGTTCGCGAACACAGGCACCAGCGGGGACGCGCTGAACGCGGCGAGCGAAAAGTGGCGGCAGGGCGGCCTCGACATCGCGCTGGGCGACCTGGGCTTCCCCGGGCCGCGCAACGACGTGGCGACCTACCTGCAGCAGAAGGGCTGGCAGCCGGTGCGCACGCCGCTGAATCAGCTGCTGGCCAACACCGGGCTCCCGCTGCAATCGACCGACCCCGAGGCGCCCTTCGCCCAGAACTACTACTGCACCGCGGTGCGCAGCGCGGCGCGTTGAGGAAGGCAGGCACCAGTGCCAAACAGCAAGCCACCCAAGCCACTTGACGGATTTCGGGTGCTCGACTTCACCCAGAACATCGCCGGGCCGATGGCCGGCCAGGTGCTGGCCGACCTGGGGGCCGAGGTCATCAAGGTCGAGGCGCCCGTCGGCGAGGCGGCCCGCCACATCACCGCGGTGCTGCCCGGCCGCCCGCCGCTGGCCACCCTGTTCCTCCCCCACAACCGCGGCAAGAAGTCGGTGATGGCGGACCTGCGCGACGACGAGGCCAAGCAGCAGATCATGCGGCTGGTCGACACCGCAGACGTTGTGCTGGAAGGGTTTCGGCCCGGGGTGATGGAACGCATGGGACTGGGACCCGACGAGCTGCAATCCCGCAACCCCAAACTCATCTACGCGCGCCTCTCGGCCTACGGCGGCAACGGCCCGGAGGGCAGCCGGCCCGGCGTGGACCTGATGGTCGCCGCCGAGTCCGGCATGACCACCGGGATGCCCACGCCCACCGGCAAACCCCAGATCATCCCGTTCCAGCTCGTCGACGCCGCCAGCGGACACGTGCTGGCGCAGGCGGTGCTGGCCGCGCTGCTCAACCGCGAGCGCCACGGCGTGGCCGACGTCGTGCGGGTCGCCATGTACGACGTCGCGGTCAGCCTGCAGGCCAGCCAGCTGACCATCCACCTGAACAAGCCCAACGCGGAACCCAAGCCGTCCGACTCAACGCCAAAGCCCAAGCGGCGCAAGGGTGTCGGGTTCGCCACCCAGCCGTCGGACGCCTTCAAGGCGGCCGACGGATACCTGGTGATCAGCGCGTACGTGCCCAAGCACTGGGACAAGCTGTGCGAGATCATCGGCCGCCCCGACATGCGCGACGACGAGCGGTTCATCGACCAGCGCGCCCGGGCGCTCAACTATCCGGAACTCACCGAGGAACTCGAGAAGGCGCTGGCCGCCAAGACCGCCGACGAATGGGTCCGGCTGCTGCAGGACGGCGGCCTGATGGCCTGCCACGCCTATACCTGGAAGCAGGTGGTCGGCACCGCGCTGTTCGCGGAGAACGAGCTCGCCCTGCCGGTCGGTGAGGGTGAGGACGCGGTCACGGTGATCCGCACCCCGGCACGCTATTCCAGCTTCGACGCCGACGCCACCGACCCTCCCCCGGCCCTCGGGCAGCACACCGAGGAGTATCTGGGCGCACCGCAACCCGCGTCGTGAGCCTCAGGGCGTCAGCTTGACCACCCGGTCGTTGCCGCGGTCGGCGATATAGACGCTTCGTTCCTTGTCGACCGCCACCGCCAAGGGCGTGTTGAGCCCGTCGAACGGCAGGACGGTCGGCGTGTTCGAGCCCGCCGGGAACTTCAGCACGTCGCTCTTGTCGTGTTCGGTGACGTAGACGGTGCCGCTGTTGTCCACCGCGATGCCCCACGGCACGGAGACGTTCTGAAATGGCAACTCCGCCTGGGTATTCGAATTGGCGTCGAGCTTGACGATCCTGTTGTTGTCGGTGTCGGCGACGTACACGGTGCCCGCGGCGTCGACGGCGACACCGTCGGGATTCATCAGTCCGTTGAACGGCAACTCGGTCTGGGTCTTGGATCCCGCCGCCAGCTTCACCACCCTGCTGTTGCCGCGGTCGGCGACGTACACCGCGCCCTGGCTGTCGACCGCGACGCCCTCGGGGTAGCTCAGACCGGAAAACGGCAGCACCTTCTGGTCGTTGGAGCCCGCGGCCAGGCTGACCACCCGGTTGTTGAAATCGGCGACGTACACCGTGCCGGCGCCGTCGACGGCCAGACCCTGCGGCTGGTAGAGCCCGTGGAACGGCAGCACCGTCGTGGCGTTCGAACCGGCCGTCAGCTTCACCACGCGCCCGTACATGCCCTCGCTGGTGACGTAGACGTCGCCGGCGCTGTCCAGCGCCACCCCGCCCGGGGACAGGCGGAAGTCAATCCCGTTGAAGGGCAACACACTTTGACCGGACGCCTCCTGTGCCGGCCCCGAGGACCGCGTGGACAGGTAACCGGCGACCGCCACGATGAACGCGACGAGGGCGACGAGCGCGATGGCGCCGACGATGATCCACTGCTTTCGCTTGCTGTCGATCGGCACGGCGGGACTCCTGAAGTCCGGCCCGGACCCGTAGGTGTGGCCGAACGTCGTTGGGGCGGGACGGATCAGCGAGGGGTGATGGCCGGAGCGCTCGGACCAGCCGGTGCCGCCGGGCCTCGGGGCCACCGGACCGGCCATGGTCTCGGCGGCGGGCCAGGACTGCGGCTCGCGCTCCGGGCGCTGGGCCGACGCCTCCGCACGCTGGACCGCGTCCTCCCCTTCGCGCAGGATTGTGGTCGCCTTGCGCTGCTCGGACGTGGTCAGCGCGTCATGCGCGGCGGCGGCGAATTCGCCCGCGGTGCGATAGCGCTCCTCGGGACGTTTGGCCATGCCCTTGGCGATCACCTGATCCAGGGCGGGCGGAAACGCCCCGGGGCGCAGTTGGCTGGGCGACGGGGGTGCCTTCGTCAGGTGCGCGGCGACCAGCCGTTCGATCGTGTCGGCCCGATACGGCGGCGAGCCGGTCAGGCACTCACTCAAAACGCATGCGAGCGAATAGATGTCGGCGCTGTGGGTGACGGTGTCGTCGGTGAAGCGTTCCGGCGCCATGTAGTAATACGTGCCGATCGCGGTCCCGAACTGGGTCAACCCCGGATCGGTTGCGGCCCGGGCGATTCCGAAATCCGCCAGGTACGCGAAGTCGCTGCCGGTGATCAGGATGTTGCCCGGTGTGACGTCGCGGTGCGTCACCCCGATGGCGTGCGCCGCGTCCAGGGCGGCCGCGACCTGGCTGATGATCGCGATCGCCCGCGGCGCGGCCAGCGGCCCGTCCCGGCGCAACAGCGTGCCCAGATCGACGCCGTCGACGAGGCGCATGTCCACATAGAAACGCCCGTCGATCTCGCCGTAGTCGTGGATCGGCACCACATGCGGTTCGGTCAGCCGTCCGGCGATATCGGCCTCGCGCTGCAGGCGCGCACGGAACTCCGAGTTGCCGGAGAACTGTTGTGAGATCAGTTTCAGGGCCACCATGCGGTGCTTGCGGGTGTCCTCGGCCTCGTACACCTCGCCCATGCCGCCCTGGCGCAGCAGGCGCACCAGCCGATAGGGCCCGAACCAGGACCCGGCCCGCGAGGCCGGTCCGCTATCGCTCACCGTCGAGTCTCCATGTCACGAAATCGCATTGACCGCACCCGACAGCTTCGCCGTGAACGAGCTGGGCAGCGGGATGGAACCGTACTGGTCCAGCCCCTCCTGGCCCGGCCCGATCGCGGCCTGCATGAACGCCTTCACCGCCTTGCCCGTCGCCGCGTCCGGGTACTTCGAACAGACGATTTCATAGGTCGCCAGCACGATCGGGTACGCGCCGGACTGTGTCGGCTTGTAGAACGACGAGGTGTCCAGCACCAGGTCGTTGCCCTGCCCCTTGAAGGTCGCCCCAGCGATCGTCTTCTCGACGGTGTCCTTGGTGATCGGCACCGCGTCCGGGCCCGCCGACGTGATGATCGACGCCATGTTCAGCTGCTTGCCCACCGCGAACGACCACTCGTTGTAGGTGATCGACCCCTCGGTGTTCTGCAGCAGCGCGGACGTGCCGTTGTTCCCGCTGGCGCCCTGCCCGACGCCGCCGTTGAACACCTCGCTGTCGCCCTTGCCCCAGGCGCCGTCCGACGCGCCGTCGAGGTACTTCTGGAAGTTGGCGGTGGTGCCGGATTTGTCGCTGCGGAAGATGACCGTGATGGGCGTCGACGGAAGGTTGAGGCCCGAGTTGATCGCCTTCAGCGCCGGATCGTCCCACTTGGTGATGGTTCCGTTGAAGATCTTCGCCACGGTGGGCCCGTCCAGTTTCAGCCCGCTCACCCCGGTCAGGTGATAGGTGACCGCGATCGGTCCGAACACCGTGGGCAGATCCCAGGCCTGCGAACCGCACCGCTGCGCCGCCCGGTCATTTTGACCGGTGGACGGGTCCAGCGGGACATCGGAACCGGCGAGATCCGTTTGGTTGTTCAGGAATTCGGTCACGCCGGCGCCGGAGCCGTTGGCGTCGTAATCGAGCGTGTAACCCGGGCAGGCCCGAACGTAGGCGTAGACGAACTGCTCGATGGCGTTTTGCTGCGCGGTCGAGCCGCTGTCTTTGAGGACCTTCTTACCGCCGCAGTCCACCGACGCCTGCTTGCCGCTCGATCCCGACGACGAGTTGTTGTCGCCGCATCCCGCCAGCGCCAGGGCGACGGCGGCCACCACGCTCAGGGCGACACCAGATCGAGCGAACCTCACGAAACTCCTTCGATCGTCAACAAAAGTTAACCAATCGCGAATATACAAACCCTTGACAAAGAATAAGAGGTTAATGGCCGGTGACCGCGTGCCGGACGCAAACACGTAGCATCGGTTGTCAATGCGTCGCGAACAACAGTTACCGGCCGCAGTTGCGGCTCCTGTCGCCGATGGTGGCCAGCTCATGCGGGCCGTCGACCTCACTTTGGGGTTCGGCCCCAAAACGGTCCTCGAGCAGGTCAGCCTCGACTTCCCCGCCCGTTCCGTCACCACCCTGCTGGGGCCGACCGGCTCGGGCAAGACCACCTTCCTGCGCACCCTGAACCGGATGAACGACAAGGTCTCCGGATTCCGGCACAGCGGTGACGTCCTGTTGGGCGGGCGCACCATCTTCGCCGACCGCGACCTGATGGAGTTTCGCCGCAGCGTGGGCATGCTGTTCCAGCGTCCCAACCCGTTCCCGATGTCGATCATGGACAACGTGGTGGCCGGCGTGCGCGCGCACAAAATGGCGCCGCGCAAGCAATTCAAAACTGTCGCCGAGGCCCGGCTCACCGAGGTCGGCCTCTGGGACGCGGTCAAGGATCGCCTCGGGGATTCGCCGTTCCGGCTCTCCGGTGGCCAGCAGCAGTTGTTGTGCCTGGCCCGCGCGCTCGCGGTCAACCCGGACGTGCTGTTGCTCGACGAGCCCACCTCGTCGCTGGACCCGACCACCACCGAGAAGATCGAGGGACTCATCCGCTCCCTCGCCGACCGGCTGACCGTGATCATGGTCACCCACGATCTCGCGCAGGCCGCCCGCACCGGCGACCGGACCGCCTTCTTTTTCGAGGGCAGGCTGGTCGAGGAGGGGCCGACCAAGCAGTTGTTCCTGTCGCCGCAGCACGAGGAGACCGTCCGCTACTTCGCGCCTTTCCGGCCGGCACAGGGCTCGGATCGGGGGTCCTCGCAGACGGCCGGTGTCGCGGAAAGCCAATAGCGGGAAAGGGTCTCGCCGGGAAGAGGAAGCGGGGACGTGAAGAGTCGTCTGGGTACGCTGCTGGGTCTGGTGGCCATCGCGCCGCCGGTCCTCGGGATCGCGGCTTGCGGTGCGCACGCGACGCGGGGGGCGCCGAGCACCGGGCCGGCCGCCGGCAGCGTCGCCACCGCCCCGGCGACGTCCACGATCGAGCTCTCCGAGACCGGCAGCACGCTGCTCTACCCGCTGTTCAGCGAGTGGGGCGCCGCCTACCGCGCCAAGCACCCGAACGTCACCGTCACCACCCAGGGCAGCGGCTCGGGCGCCGGGATCTCCCAGGCCGCCGCCGGGGCGGTCGTCATCGGCGCCTCCGACGCCTACCTGTCCGCGGGCGACATGGCCGCGCACAAGGGGCTGATGAACATCGCGCTGGCCATCTCGGCGCAGCAGGTCAACTACAACCTGCCCGGGGTGCATCAGCACCTCAAGCTCAACGGCAAGGTGCTGGCCGGCATGTACCGGGGCACGATCAAAACCTGGAACGACCCGCAGATCGCCGGCATCAACCCCGGCCTGCAGCTCCCCGCGATCCCGGTGGTGCCGCTGCACCGCTCCGACGGGTCCGGCAGCACGTTTCAGTTCACCCAGTACCTGTCCAAGCAGGACCCCGACGGCTGGGGCCGCTCGCCCGGGTTCGGCACCACCGTCTCCTTCCCGGCCGTGGGCGAAGCGCTGGGCGAGAACGGCGACGGCGCCATGGTGACCGGCTGCGCCGCGAACCCGGGGTGTGTGGCCTACACCAGCATCGGCTCGCTCGACGAGGCCGACCAGCACGGCCTCGGCGAGGCCAAGCTGGGCAACGCCTCCGGCAAATACCTGCTGCCCAACGCCAAGAGCATTCAGGCCGCGGCCGCCGGCGTCGCCTCGAAAACCCCGGCGAACCAGGCGATTTCGCTGATCAACGGCCCGGCCACGGATGGGTACCCGATCGTCAACTACGAGTACGCGATCGTCAACGCGGACCAGCGCGACGACGCCACCGCCCAAACGCTGCAGGCGTTCCTGCACTGGGCGATCACCGAGGGCAACGGCCCGTCGTTTCTGGACAAGGTTCACTTCCAGCCGCTGCCGGCCGAGGTGGTGACGCTGTCGGACGCCCAGATCGCCAAGATCGGCGGATGAGCGCAGAAAAGCAAAGGGACGCAAGGGACCTAAAGGAAAGAGAAAGGGAGAAGGCCGTGAAAGTTCGTATGAGTAGGTTGCTGGCGATGGCCGCGACCGCGCCCCTGGTTTTCGCCGCGGCTGCGTGTGGTTCGAACTCGCAGACCGGTGCGCCGAGTCAGGGCGGCGGCGGCCCGGTCGCGACGACGCCGGCGTCATCGCCGGTGACGTTGTCGGAGACGGGCAGCACGCTGCTGTACCCGCTGTTCAACCTGTGGGGCCCCGCCTATCACGACAAGTACTCGAACGTCACGATCACCACCCAGGGCACCGGCTCCGGGACCGGGATCTCCCAGGCCGCGGCCGGGGCGGTCGAGATCGGCGCCTCCGACGCCTACCTGTCCGAGGGCGACATGGCCGCGCACAAGGGACTGATGAACATCGCGCTGGCCATTTCCGCGCAGCAGGTCAACTACAACCTGCCCGGTGTCACCGAACACATCAAGCTCAACGGCAAGGTGCTGGCCGGCATGTACAACGGCTCCGTCAAGACCTGGAACGACCCGCAGATCGCCGGGCTGAACCCCGGCGTGAATCTGCCTGCCACACCGGTGGTTCCGCTGCACCGCTCCGACGGCTCCGGTGACACCTTCCTGTTCACCCAGTACCTGTCCAAGCAGGACCCCGACGGCTGGGGCAAATCGCCCGGCTTCGGCACCACCGTCGCCTTCCCGACGGTGCCCGGCGCGCTCGGGGAGAACGGCAACGGCGGCATGGTGACCGGCTGCGCGGACACCCCGGGCTGCGTGGCCTACATCGGCATCAGCTTCCTCGACCAAGCGCAGGGCAAGGGGCTCGGCGAGGCGCAGCTGGCCAACGCCTCCGACAAGTACCTGCTGCCCGACGCCAAGAGCATTCAGGCCGCGGCCGCCGGATTCGCCTCGAAAACCCCGGCGAACCAAGCGATCTCGCTGATCAACGGCCCGGCGCCGGACGGCTATCCGATCGTCAACTACGAGTACGCCATCGTCAACAGCGGTCAGAAGGACGCCGCCACCGCCCAGACCCTGCAGGCCTTCCTGCACTGGGCGATCAGCGACGGCAACAACGCCTCGTTCCTGGACAAGGTGCACTTCCAGCCGCTGCCGGCCGACGTGGCGAAGCTGTCGGACGCCCAGATCGCCAAGATCAGCGGCCAGTAGGGGTTTGGTGACCGACATCGCGATGGGCGGCGCGCGGGCGCGGATCCGCGGCGCGCGCCGCCCGGGCCTGGCCATCCGTTCCCTGGGTGCGGCGGGCGCGGTGGTTCCGCTGCTCGCGCTCGTGTTCGTGCTCGCGACCCTGCTTCTCGAGGCGCTGCCCGCGATCAGGGTCAACGGGCTGCACTTTTTCACCGCCACCGAGTGGAACCCCGGCAACACCTACGGGGACGCCGTCGTCACCCGCGGCGTCCGGCATCCCGTCGGCGCCTACTATGGGGCGCTGCCGCTGATCGTGGGCACCCTGGCGACCTCGGCGATCGCCCTGGTCATCGCGGTGCCGGTGTCGATCGGGGCGGCGCTGGTGATCGTGGAGCGGTTGCCGAAGCGTCTCGCGTCGGCCATCGGGATGGTGCTCGAATTGCTCGCCGGCATCCCCAGCGTCATCGTCGGCCTTTGGGGCGCAATGACATTCGGGCCGTTCATCGCCCACTACGTGGCCCCGGTGATCGCCCGCAACGCGCCCGACGTGCCGGTGCTCAGCTACTTGCGCGGCAACACCGGTAACGGGGAGGGCCTGTTGGTGTCCGGGCTGGTGCTGGCGGTGATGGTCATTCCCATCATCGCCAGCACCACCCGCGACCTGATCCGCCAGGTGCCGGTGCTGCCCCGCGAGGGCGCGGTCGCGCTGGGGATGACCGACTGGGAGTGCGCGCGGCGGGTCACCCTGCCGTGGGTGTCGAGCGGCATCGTCGGAGCGGTGGTGCTCGGGCTCGGCCGCGCGTTGGGAGAGACGATGGCCGTCGCCATGGTGTCGGGTGCGGTGTTGGGCGCGATACCCGCCAACATCTACGCGACGATGACCACCATCGCGGCCACCGTTGTGTCGCAGCTGGATTCGGCGATGACGGACTTCACCGACTTCGCCGTGAAGACCCTCGCCGAGGTGTCCCTGGTGTTGATGGTGATCACGTTGCTCACGAACGTCGCGGCCCGCACGATGGTGCGCCGGGTGTCGGGCACGGCGCTGCCGGTGGGACGGGGTGTCTGACATGGTCGGTACCCGACGCAAGATCGTCAACGCGCTGTTCTGGATCGGCTGCGTGTGCTGCCTGGCGGTGGTGGTCGTGCCGACGCTGTGGATGCTGGTCGAGGTCGTCGGGCGCGCCCTGCCGGTCTTCAAATGGAGCGTGCTCACCGAGAACACCCGCGGCAACGGCGGCGGGCTGCGCAACGCCATCATCGGCACCGTGGTCATCGGCGTCGGCGTCATGCTGGTCGGGGGCACCGTCAGCGTGCTGACCGGGATCTATCTCTCCGAATTCGCCGGCGGCAGAACGCGTTCCATCCTGCGCGGCGCCTACGAGATCCTGTCCGGCATCCCGTCGATCGTGCTCGGCTACGTCGGCTACCTGGCCCTGGTGGTGAAATTCCACTGGGGCTTCTCCCTGGCGGCCGGGGTGCTGACGCTCTCGGCGATGAGCATTCCGTACATCGCCAAGGCCACCGAGTCCGCGCTGGCGCAGGTGCCCACGGCCTACCGGGAGGGGGCCGAAGCGCTCGGGTTGCCGCTCGGCTGGACCCTGCGCAAGATCGTGCTCAAGTCGGCGATCCCCGGCATCGTCACCGGGCTGCTGGTGGCGCTCGCGCTGGCGGTGGGCGAGACGGCGCCGATGCTGTACACGGCGGGCTGGTCGAACTCGGCCCCGACCGGCAAGCTCACCGACTCACCGGTGGGCTACCTGACCTACCCGATCTGGACGTTCTACAACCTGCCGTCGAAGGCGGCCCGCGACCTGTCCTACGATGCCGCGTTCCTGCTGATCGTGTTCGTGTTCCTGCTGATCATCCTCGGGCGGATGATCACCTGGTTCGCGCGGCGGCA
Organism: Mycobacterium paraintracellulare; assembly: GCF_000276825.1. Lineage (NCBI taxonomy): Bacteria > Bacillati > Actinomycetota > Actinomycetes > Mycobacteriales > Mycobacteriaceae > Mycobacterium > Mycobacterium paraintracellulare. The sequence goes on from NC_016948.1 coordinate 4,455,948, forward strand.
CTCGGAATCCGGGTAGCCCGATTCGGTTGCGCCTCAGCCTCGTTCAGGCGGTCGGCAGCCGCACCACCTGAACGAAGAACTCGTCGATCTGCCGGACCGCCTTCATGAACTGGTCCAGGTCGACGGGTTTGGTGACGTAGGCGTTGGCGTGCAGCTTGTAGCTCTTGAGGATGTCCTCCTCGGCCGAGGAGGTGGTCAGCACGACGACCGGGATCTGGGCCAGCTCGGGGTCGGACTTGATCTTCTCCAAAAGCTGGCGGCCGTCGTATTTGGGCAGGTTCAAATCCAGCAGGATCAGGTCGGGCCGCGGCGCGTCGGCGAACTCGCCGCGCCGGTACAGGTAGTTGAGTCCCTCCTCCCCGTCGTGCGCGACGTGCAGCCGGTTCTTGAGTTTGTTGTGCTCGAACGCTTCTCGCGTGATCAGCTCGTCCCCCGGGTCGTCTTCGACCAGCAGGATGTCGATCGCTCTTCCTTCGGGTGTCACTGATGCGCTCCTTCCAAAGCGACTGAGTCCTCTTCCTCGACGCGCCCGGGCATGGGCAACGTGAATTCGAATCGCGTCCCCTCGGTGTAGGACGTGTCGATCCGCACGGTGCCGCCGTGGTGCTCGACGATCTTCTTGACCAACGCGAGACCCACGCCGGTTCCCGCGTACACCTCCCGGCCGTGCAGCCGCTGGAAGATGACGAAGACCTTGTCGGAGAATTCCTCCGGAATGCCGATGCCGTTGTCCGACACGCTGAACAACCATTCGCCGTCGTGGGTGCCCTCGCCGGGTGCGCATTCGATGACGACGCGGGGCGGGCGATCCTTGTGCCGGAACTTGATCGCGTTGCCGATCAGGTTCTGCCACAGCATCGTCAGCAGCGTCGGATCCCCCACGATCTCCGGCAGCGGCTCCGTCGGGCGCACGATCTGGGCTTCGGTCTCCTCGATCGCGACGGCCAGGTTGGCCAGGCCGGCGTCGAGCGTCGCGTCGAGCTGCACCTCGGTCTCCGTGGTGCCCAGCCGGCCGACCCGGGAGAAGGTGAGCAGGTCGTTGATCAGCGCCTGCATGCGTTTGGCGCCGTCGACCGCGAACCCGATGTATTCGATGCCGCGTTCGTCGAGCTTGTCGGCGTACCGTTTCTCGAGCAGCTGACAGAAGGAGGCCACCTTGCGCAGCGGCTCCTGCAGATCGTGCGAGGCGACATAGGCGAACTGCTCGAGTTCGGTGTTGGACCGGCGCAATTCGGCGGTCTGCTCATCGAGCAGGGTTTGGGCCGAACGGGACACGTCGAGCTCTTCGACCATGCGCTTGCGCATATTCTCGACGTCGATGGCCATGTTGCGAATGTCCTTGGGCCGCTTGGGCGCCGAGATCACTTCGTCGAAGTTGCCCTGGGTGATCCGGCGGCAGGCCGCGGCCAGGCTCGCGATCGGCCGGGTGATCGCCGCGCGACTCAGCAACCCCAACAGCGCGGCCGCGCCCAAAACGATCAGCACCATCGCGCCCAGCACCCAGTCGCGCCAGCCGTTGATGTCGTTGAGCTCGTCGACGGCGCTGGCCGCCGCGTCGGCCAGGTGCGTGTTCTGCGTGTCGAAAAGCACTCGCAGACGGTCGAATTTGGCTTTGCCGAGGTCGGCCATCGAGGTGCTGACGACGCTGGGAACCTTGGGGGTCACGGCCGCGATGACGGGTTCGGCGTAGCTGGTGCGCCAGTCCGCGGCGGCGGTTTCGACCGCCTCCAGGTCGGCGATCAGCTCCGCGCGCCCGCCGACCAGCCGGCGAATCTCGTCGGCGGCGGCCCGTTCGGCGCGTTGCCCGTCGTAATACGGCGCGAGGAACTGCCGGTCGGCGGTGATCAGGTAACCGCGCACGCCCGTTTCCTGGTCCCGCAGGGCCGCCTGCAAATGGGTCGCGGCGACGCGCGCCGGCTGGATGTCCTCGCCCACCTGGCGCGACACCTGGTCGGTGCGGTCCAGTAGCACCCCGCCGACGACCGCGCCGAGGAGCACCGTCGCACCCATGATCCACAGGACGAGGGCCAGCCACCCCCGCACGGTGAGCTGCGCGAGCCGAAGCGGAGCCGGTGCCGTCACGTGGTGGTCCTCTCGATGCGGAGCACGGCGATGTCGTCGGTGAGGCCGCCGCGCGGCTCGGCGAGTTCCTGGGCGCCGTCGATGAGGGCGTCGACGAATGCCGGGCCGGGTCGGTTGGCGTGCGAGCGGGCAAGCTCGAGCAGGCCGTCCTCGCCGAGCCGCTCGGTCCCCTGCCCCGAATAGCCTTCGTAGAGACCGTCGGTCAGCAACAGCAGGCCGTGGCCGGCGGGCACCTCCAGCTCGTGGCGCGGCCAGCCGTCGGCGCGCAGGCCCAGCGCCGGGCCGCCCGGCGGCTCCACCCACTGGACCGCGCCGCCGCCCTGCAGCAACATCCCCGGATGCCCGGCGCGGATGACGCTGACCTCCGGGCGCTCCGGGCAGATCTCGAGGCTGAGCACGGTCGCGAAGATGCCGGTGCCGGTGCGTTCCGAATACAGCACCCGCTCGAGCTGGCGCATCAGGTCGACGCCGTGCACGCCGGCGAAGGTGAGCGTGCGAAACGCGATCCGCAGCGCCGCGCCCAGGGCCGCCTCGTGCGGGCCGTGCCCGGCGACGTCGCCGATCAGGACGTGCACGATCCGGTCGGGCGTCTGGACGACGTCGTAGAAGTCGCCACAGAGCAAAGCGCCTTCGCGGCTGGGGCGGTAGCGGGCGACGATGTCGACGCCCGGGTCGTCCAGCAGCAGCGGGGAGGGCAGCAGTCCGCGTTCCAGCAGCGCGTTCTCCCGGGCCCGCAGCTGGGTCGCGTGCAGGTCGGCGGCGATCAGCTCGGCGCGCTTGCGCTCGATCGCGTACAGCAGCGCGCGACGCAGCATTTCCGGCTCGACGCGGCCCTTGACCAGGTAGTCCTGGGCGCCGGCGGCGACTGCCGACGCCCCGAAATACTCGTCGTTGAGCCCGGTCAGCACGACGATCGGCACGGTGGCGTCCAGCTTGGCCACGCGGTCCAACGCGTCGATCCCGCTGGCGTCGGGCAGGTGCAGATCCAGCAGCACGCAATCGGGGCGGGCGGATTCCAGCTCGCGTTCGGCGTCCGCCATCGACTTGGCCCACACCACCCGGATGTCGGCGGCCGCGTCGGAGATCAGGTCTTCCACGAGCACCGCGTCGGCGCGGTCGTCCTCGACCAAGAGCAACGACAAGGATTGCCAACTCGCCGTCGGCGTGACCGGAGCACGTGCCGGAATCAATTCCCGGCCATCTGTGGACGGGTGTGGGAAGTCACGTTCTGCACTTGCAGACCCCCTGGCCGCGATAAGACCCTTGCTCGTTGGCGGTGGTCGGACGGGATTGCCGGTGCCTGTTTACCGACCGTCGGCTTGGACTTCACGCGCCGTGGAGATCCTATGCGGTGCGGGCGGGGTTTTCCCAACGGACCCGCGGAACGAATCAGCGCAGCAGCGCCCGCGACATCACCACGCGCTGAATCTGATTGGTGCCCTCGTAGATCTGGGTGATCTTGGCGTCACGCATCATCCGCTCGACGGGGAAATCGACGGTGTAGCCGGCGCCGCCGAAGAGCTGCACCGCGTCCGTGGTGACCTCCATCGCGACGTCGGACGCCAGGCACTTCGACGCCGCCGAGATGAAGCCCAGGTGCGATTCGCCGCGCTCGGCGCGGGCGGCGGCGTGGTACACCATCAGCCGGGCGGACTCCACCTTCATCGCCATGTCGGCGAGCATGAACTGCACGCCCTGGTTGTCGCTGACCGGGCGGCCGAACTGCTTGCGGTCCTTGGTGTAGGCGATGGCCGCGTCCAGCGCGCCCTGGGCGATGCCGACCGCCTGCGCGCCGATGGTGGGCCGGGTGTGGTCCAGCGTCGCCAGCGCCGTCTTGAACCCGGTGCCCGGCTCGCCGATGATCCGGTCGCCGGGGATCCGGCAGTTCTCGAAGTACAGCTCGGTGGTCGGCGAACCCTTGATACCCAGCTTCTTTTCCTTGGGCCCGACGCTGAATCCCTCGTCGTCCTTGTGCACCATGAACGACGAAATCCCATTGGCGCCCTTGTCCGGATCGGTCACCGCCATCACCGTGTACCAGCTGGACTTGCCGCCGTTGGTGATCCAGCATTTGGCGCCGTTGAGGATCCAGTCGTCCCCGTCGGCCTTGGCCCGGGTCCGCATCGATCCGGCGTCGCTGCCGGCCTCGCGCTCGGACAGCGCGTAGGACGCCATCGCCGAGCCGTCCGCGATCGAGGGCAGCACCTGCTTTTTCAGCTCGTCGGAGCCGCGCAGGATCAGCCCCATCGTCCCGAGCTTGTTGACCGCGGGAATCAGTGACGCCGAGGCGTCGACGCGGGCGACCTCTTCGATGACGATGCACGCGGCCACCGAGTCGGCGCCCTGCCCGCCGTACTCCTCGGGCACGTGCACGGCGTTGAAGCCCGACGCGTTCAGGGCCTCCAGCGCCTCCTGCGGGAAGCGCGAGTTCTCGTCGACGTCGGCGGCGTGCGGGGCGATTTCCTTTTCCGCCAGCGCGCGGATCGCCGCCCGCAATTCGGTGTGTTCCTCGGGCAACTGGAACAGATCAAAGGTGGGATTTCCGGCCCATCCAGCCATCTCGAGCCTCCTACGCTCTCCTGTGGCGCCCTGCCGAACCGCCCGACTCCTGCGCGGGCGCGGCGCGCCTCGTCGCCAAGCTACTAGTCGGTAACTTTACCCCGGCGCTGCTGCAGCGCCTCATCCTTGGCCCGCACGGTCTCGGCCAGCTGCTGCTGGAAGTCGACGATCCGGGCACGCAGCGCCGGGTCCGACGATCCGAGGATGCGCACGGCGAGCAGGCCGGCGTTGCGGGCGCCGCCGATGGAGACCGTGGCCACCGGGACACCGGCGGGCATCTGCACGATCGACAGCAACGAGTCCAGGCCGTCGAGCCGCGCGAGCGGCACCGGCACGCCGATCACCGGCAGCGGCGTCGCGGACGCGACCATGCCGGGCAGGTGCGCCGCCCCGCCGGCGCCGGCGATGATCACCTCGATGCCGCGCCCGGCCGCGTCGCGGGCGTAGTCGAACATCACCTGCGGGGTGCGGTGCGCCGAGACGACCCGGACCTCGGCCGGCACGTCGAACTCGGCCAGCGCCGCCGCGGCGTCCTGCATCACCGACCAGTCGCTGTCGCTGCCCATGATCACGCCGACGCGAGCCTCCTGCTCACTCATGGTCATGGTCATTTGCGCCGCTCCTCCTCATCGACTGCGCTCCGCATCGTCGCCGGCGTGTGGATCCCATCCGTCCGTCCACTGCCCGTGTGACAACCAGTGTGCCGCCAGGTGGGCGCGTTCCCGCAGCTTCGCCACGCTTTCGCGGGCCGGGTCCAGGCCGACGAAGTTGATGTGGCCGACCTTGCGGCCGGGGCGCTCCTGCTTGCCGTACAGGTGCACCCGCGCGTCGGGCATCCGCGCGAACAGGTGGTGCAGCCGCTCGTCGACGCTCATCTGCGGGGGCGTCGCGGCGCCCAGCACGTTGGCCATCACGGTCACCGGCGCCAGCGCGTCGGTGTCGCCGAGCGGGTAGTCGAGCACCGCGCGCAGATGCTGCTCGAACTGGCTGGTGCGCGACCCGTCCATGGTCCAGTGCCCCGAGTTGTGCGGCCGCATCGCCAGCTCGTTGACGAGCAGCGACCCGTCACCGGTCTCGAACAGCTCGACCGCGAGCACGCCGACCACCCCGAGTTCGCCGGCGAGCCGCAACGCCAGCCGCTGCGCCTCGGCGGAGACGTCGCCGGGCAGGTCCGGCGCGGGGGCGATCACCTGCACGCAGATCCCGTCGCGCTGCACGGTCTCGACGACCGGCCACGCCGCCCCCTGCCCGAACGGCGACCGGGCCACCAGCGCGGAGAGCTCGCGGCGCAGGTTCACCTGCTCCTCGGCCATCACCGGCACGCCGTCGGCCAGGAAGGCGGCCGCGATCTCGCGGGCGTGCACCGGGTCGCGGGCCATCCGCACCCCACGCCCGTCGTAACCGCCGCGGATCGCCTTGACCACCACGGGCCCGGCGATCCCCCGCGCGAACTCGTCGAGTTCGTCGACGCTGCGGATCTCGGCGTAGCGGGGCACCGGCACGCCGAGGGCCTCCAACCGCCGCCGCATCACGAGCTTGTCCTGCGCGTGCACCAGCGCCTGCGGCGGTGGCGCCACGTTGATGCCCTCGGCGACGAGCTTGTCCAGCAGTTCGGTCGGCACGTGCTCGTGGTCGAACGTCAGCACGTCGGCACCCTCGGCCACCCGGCGCAGGTCCTCGAGATCGGTGTGCGAACCGATCACCACGTCGGGGGCGACCAGCGCGGCCGATTCGTCGGCGTCGGTGGCCAGCACCCGCAGCGTCTGCCCCAGGGCGATCGCCGCCTGGTGGGTCATCCGGGCGAGCTGACCGCCTCCGACCATCGCGACCACGGGGATGACCCGGGGAACGGCTCGGGCGGCCGGGGGGCGCGTTTCGAGGGGGGCTGCGCCCGGGGGGCGTGTACTCGGCACGGCCATCATCGTGTCACGGCCGCGCACACCGCCGCCAAGGCGTGTGACCGGCGCTGACACTGAATTGTTATGTACGATTTTGCGTCGAATTTGTGTCCGTCCGTACACTGACGTGTTGTGTCCTTCGCCGAAGCCACGATCGCGCGTCTGCCAAGGGTTTTGCAGCCCTATTTGCTACGCCACCACGAACTGATCAAATTCGCCATTGTCGGCGGCACCACGTTCGTCATCGACTCGGCGATTTTCTACACGCTCAAGCTGACAATTCTTGAACCCAAACCGGTCACCGCGAAGGTGATCGCCGGGATCGTGGCGGTCATCGCCTCCTACGTGCTGAACCGGGAATGGAGCTTCCGCAACCGCGGCGGCCGCGAGCGCCACCACGAGGCCCTGCTGTTCTTCGCGTTCAGCGGCGTGGGGGTGCTGCTGTCCATGGCGCCGCTGTGGTTCTCCAGCTACGTGCTGCAACTGCGCGTGCCGACGGTGTCGCTGGCGGTGGAAAACCTCGCCGACTTCATCTCGGCCTACATCATCGGAAACCTGCTGCAGATGGCGTTCCGCTTCTGGGCGTTCCGCCGCTGGGTATTTCCGGACCAGTTTGCCCGCACCCCCGACAAGGCCCTGGAATCCGCCCTCACCGCCGGCGGTATTGCCGAGATCTTCGAAGACGAGATCGAGGGCGGAAACGTCACCCTGCTGCGCGCCTGGCGCAATCGGGCCGGCCGCCTGGGTCAGCTCGGCGATTCCTCGGAACCGAGGGTGTCGAAGACTTCGTGATACAGCAGCGCGTGCACCTCGCGCAGCCGCGGAATGTCGTAGAACTCCAACGGATCCTGTGACGCCGATTCGATGATCAGCGTCCCGGTGCGAAACATTCGCTCGGTGATCCGGTCGCGGAATTCCACGCTGTTGATCCGGGCCAGCGGGATGTCGATCCCGGTGCGCGTCAACACCCCGTGCCGGAACATCACCCGCCGGTTCGTCACCACGAAATGGGTCGTCAGCCAGCTTCCGAAGGGCCACAACGTCAGCCACCCGACGATCACCAGCCAGATCCCCCAGATGACGCCGTGGATGATGTTCTTGGCGAGCTGCTCCCAGTGCGTCGAGTTGAGGTATCCCGAGCCGAACGCCGCCAGCCCGGTCACCACGATGAGAACCAGCACCGGCCAGATCAACCGCTTCCAGTGCGGGTGCCGATGCACGATGACGTGCTCGCCGGCGGCCAGCACATTGTCCGGATAGCCCATGCCCGCCGACCTTAGCCGCGCGGCGCGACTAACTAGCGCAAATGCACCACATCGCCGGCCGCGACGACGGCGGTCTGCCCGCCACTGTCCAGGCACAACCGGCCCTGATCGTCGATGGCGGTCGCGGTGCCGTCGATCTGCTTGCCGCCGGGCAGGTGCGCGCGCACCCGGTTGCCGAGGGTCAGGCTGCGCGCCCGGTAGTCGGCGGCCAGCGCCCAGTCGGCGCCGCGCGCGGCGCGCCAGGCCACGATCCGCCGCCCCAGCTCCCGCAGCAGGTCCGACACCAACCGCGTGCGGTCGGGTTCGGCCACGCCGAGATCGAGCAGCGACGTCGCGCCGGGGCCGTCGATCTCCTCGGCGGACTGAGTCACGTTGAGCCCCAAGCCGATAACCACCACCGGCTTGGCCACCTCGGCGAGAATCCCGGCCAGCTTGCCCGGCGAATCGCCCGGCCCGGCCAGCACGTCGTTGGGCCACTTGAGCCCCACCCGGGCCGCGGACCCTTCCAGCAGCGGCGCGACGGTGTCAACGACCGCCACCCCGGTGGCCAGCGGCAGCCAGCCCCACCCGGTGCTGGGGACGTCGACGACGCTGACGCCGACCGACATGGTGATCTGGGCGCGCGGGGTGGCCGACCAGCCGCGGCCGTGCCGCCCGCGGCCGGCGGTCTGGTGCTCGGCGATCAGCACGGCGCCGGCGACGTCGGCGCCCGACGCCGCCCGCGCCAGCAGGTCGGCGTTGGTGGATCCGGTCTGCTCGACGACGTCGAGCTGACGCCAGCCCAGCCCGGTGCCGATCAACTCGGCGCGCAGCGCGGCGGCGTCCAGTGGTGCTCGAAGTTGATCTCGGTCTGTCACCGGACCCAGCCTAGAACTCAGGACCGACGGTCGCGCATGTCCAGGACGGCCAGGTGGCTGAACAGCATGCTGGTTCCGATCGGGTTGCCCCCACCGGGATACGCGGTGCCGCTGGGCGCGGCCATCGTGTTGCCCGCCGCGTACAGGCCCGGAATCGGGTGGCCGGACGTGTCGAGCACCCGCGCCGCGGCGTCGGTGCGCAGGCCGCCTTTGGTGCCCAGGTCCGAGATGCCGAACGCGGCGGCGTGATAGGGCGGCGAGTCGATGGGCACCAGCGGCGAGGCGCCCGCCGAGAACGCGCGATCGAACGCCTCGTCGCCGCGGCCGAAGTCCTCGTCGACGCCGGAGGCGGCAAAACCGTTGAACCGCTCCACCGTTGCCGCGAGCCGCTCGCCCGGAACCCCGATCTTGGCGGCCAGCTCCTCGAGGGTGTCCGCGGAGTGCCACAGGCCGGCGGCGACGTACTTCTCGGTCTCGACGATGGAGACGTTGGCCGCCTTGACCGGCGGCACCTCGCCCTCGGAGTCGTCGTAGATCATCCAGTACGGCAACGTGATTGAGCCGTCCTGCAGTTGCGCGATGATCTCGCGGCCGGCCCGGTCGTAGGCCCGGGACTCGTTGACGAACCGGTCGCCGTCCTGGTTGACGAAGATGCCGCCGGTGAACCACAGCGCGAAGGCGGACCGGCCGTCGGGATGGGTCATGCCCGGCGACCACCAGGCCTGGTCCAGCAGGTCGGTGTCCGCGCCCGCGGCGATGCCGGCCTGCAGCGCCAGACCGCGACTTCCCGGGCCCCCCATGGTGTCTCGCGCGCTGCCCGGCACCCCGTACTTCCGCCGCAGCTCGTCGTTGCCCTCGAAGCCGCCGGCGGCCAGCAGCACGCCCCGGCGGGTGCGGACGGCGCGGCGCTGCCCGCCGGTCTCGACGATCGCGCCGGTGACCCGGCCGTCGTCTACCACGAGGTCGACCAGCGCGGTGTCGCGCTGCAGCGACGCGCCCGGGTACTCGCCGATGGCCTTGAGGAAGCGGGCGATCAGCGCGCGGCCCCCGACGTAGTAGTCCGACGGCGGTTCGGCGCCGAGCCGGTCGGTGTCCAGCGGCCCGCGGATCGCGTCGCGGAACTCGGGGGCGGCGGCCACCGCCAGCGGCTTGGCCGCGATGTGGCGCTGGCCGTCGAGGCGCGCCTTGGGCGCCTTGCCGTAGTAGTCGGGCCACGGCAGCGGCACGAACTTCAGGTTCGGGTCGGCCTCCAGGTACTCGATCAGCGGCGCGCCGCCGCGGACGTAGGTTTCCTGCAGCTCGCGCGGGGTGCGATCGCCGACCACGGCGCGGTAGTAGGTGAGCGCGTCCTCGATGGTGTCGTCGGTGCCGGCGCGCAGCAGCACCGGATTGCACGGGAACCACACGCCGCCACCGCCGGAATACGCCGTGGTGCCACCGAATTTCGCGGTGGCCTCGACCAGGAGCACGTTGAGGCCTTCGCGCGCCGCGGTGTACGCGCCGGTCACGCCGCCGCCGCCCGATCCCGCGACCAGTACGTCGCATTCGGCCGTCCAGTCCGCGGGTCCCAAGAGGCGGGCGTCCATCAGCGGAGACTACCTCGCCGCGTTCACAGGTAGCGCTGCCGGCCGTGCGACGCGAATTCCGCGTCGAGCGAGCGCTTTTCGTCGGCGCTCATCCGGTGGTACGCGGGCGCTCCCCGCCCGGCCCACCGATACACCGGTTCGTCGGTATGCCAGCGCTGTCGTTGCAGCACGCGCTTGAGCACCTTGTTGGAGCCGGTGACGGGCAGGCTCGTCGACAGCCGCAGGAACCGGGGAGCGCCCTTGCTGCCCAAATCTTGCTGGGCGGACAGGTAGGCGGCGAACCCGGCGGCGTCGAAACTCTCGGGATCGGCCACCTCGAGGGCCGCCATCACCTGATCGCCCGAGCGCGGATCGGGCACCGCGTAGACCCCGGCCGCCACCACGTCCGGGTGCCGGCGCAGCACGCGCTCGATGGTCAGCGCGGACGTGTTCTCGCCGTCGACCCGGATCCAGTCGCCGCGGCGGCCGGCGAAGTACAGGAACCCCGCCTCGTCCCGGTACCCGAGGTCGCCGGTCCAATACCAGCCGTTGCGGATCCGCTCGGCGTCGGCGTCGTCGTTTTTGTAGTAGCCCTCGAACGTCCGGGTGCCGGCCTTGTCGACGATTTCGCCCACGGCCTCGTCGGGGTTGAGCACCCGGCCGTGCTCGTCGAGGAGCGCGGGCGGGCAGTCGGTCAGCGTCTCCGGATCGACCACCGCGACACCGGGGTGGGCCGGCCGGCCCAGCGCCCCCGGCGGTGCGTCCGGGGCGTGCGCGACGGCGCCGCCACCCTCGCTCGAGCCGTAGCCCTCCAGCAGCTCCGCGCCGAAGCGGCGCCGGAACTGCGCCTGGTCGTCCGGTGACGCCTCAGTGCCGAAGCCGCGGACCAGCGCGTTGTCGGCGTCGTCGGGCCGCTCGGGTGTGGCCATCAGATAGGCGAGCGCCTTGCCCACGTAGGTGAAGAACGTCGCGCCGAAGTAGCGCACGTCGGGCAGGAACCGGGACGCCGAGAACACCGGCGTCAGGCACACCGTGTCGCCGTTGGCCAGCGCCGGCGCCCACAGCGCCATGATCGCGTTGCCGTGGAACAGCGGCATGCAGCAGTAGTCGACGTCGTCGCGGACATGCCCGAACTTCTCGGTGGCCGTGTGCGCGATTAAGGCCAGCCGCCCCTGGCTGCATTTGACCGCCTTCGACGCGCCCGTCGTCCCCGAGGTGAACAGCAGCAGGAACAACGACTCCGGGCCGACCCCGGGCGCGACGTCGGGTTGGCCGCGAAGGGGGTCCACGCGCTCGCGGTAGCCGGGGTCGTCGACCTGCAGAAAACGGTCCGCCGCCAGTTCCAGGCCGAGCCCGCGCAGTCGCTCCGCGCCCGCGGCGTCGGTGACGATCATCTGGCAATCGGTGTGCCGGATCTCTTCGGCCAGCTCGGCGGCGCCGCGGGTCGGGTTGATGCCCACCACGGTCGCCCCCGCCAGCGCCGCGCCGCCGAGCCAGAAGACGAAGTCGGGCACGTTGTCCAGCAGCACCCCGATGTGAAACGGGCCGTCACGGCGCATCGATCGGGCCAGCGCGGCGCGCGCGGCGGATTCGCGGACCACCTCGTCCCACGTCCAGTCGCGGTCGCGGGTGCGCAGCCCGACGTGTTCGTCACCGAGGCGATCGAGGAGCATCGTCGCGATGTCGGCGGCCATCTCAGGCCGACGCGTGCACGAGGTCCAGGTACTCCTGCGGCAGCTCGTCGCGGGACAGCTTGGTCACGCTGACCACACCGGGGTTGTAGGAGTCCTCACCAATGATCTTGCCGCTCTTGTCGATTGGCCACAGCAGCAGCTGCCGGAACACCACCAGGTAATCCCCGTCGGGGTCGTCGACCGGCATCCCGAGGATGCGCGTCAGCTCCGCCGCCGGGTAGAGCTGCTTGAGCAGACCCTCGGTCACCAGGCAGTCGTCGTCGACGACGAGCCGCTGCACCTCGAACTCGAGAATGTTGGTGCGGGTCGCCAGGAAGTCGACGTAGTAGCTGCGCACCCCGTCGGTGGTTTTCGCGCCCACATCCTGGGCCCCGTGCCAAAAGTGGTAGGCGGGATCGGGGCTCAGCGTCGCCATCAACCGCTCCAAATCCGGTGCGGCCTCGGCCTTCATATGTTCGATCACCACGCTCAGCACCGCCCGGTGCCGCTCGTTGGTGGTTTCGGCCAACCGCCTCTCCAGCGGTTCCCAGGTCCGGTTGGGGTCGATGATCGCCATGCGGTCATCATCACGAATCCGCCGGCCCGCGGTCATCCGCCAGCCGTCGCCCGTATTCGCCGATCCGCCCGACGATCGTCGGTCAGGCCTGTTCCGGTTCGTCGAGTTCGGTCGAGGACAGCGCGATCCGCCGGATCATGAGCACCAGCGTGGCGATGAACCGGTCCATCGGATCGTTGAGATCCCACCCCATCTGCGACCCCACATGCGCGAGCCGCGCCGCGACGGTGCTGTGATGCAGATGCAGTTCGGCGGCCGTGCGCCGCAGCGACCCGAATACGAGGAAGGCCTCCACGGTGTCGACGTCGAGCGCACCCGTAGGTGTCGCGGCAATCTCGTTGATCCGCAACACATCTCGTTGCCGGCGCACACGTTCCAGGGGGATGTCGGCCAACAGCTCCAGCGCGCTGAGCCGCTCGTAGGCCACGGCGCGCCTGCCGTAACCGGTCGACGACGCGAAGCGCAGCGCGCCCAGCGCCTGCTGCCAGGAGGTGGCCGCGGCCAGCGCTTCGACGCTGGCACCGATGCCGACCCAGGGACCCCGGTTCGCCCCCTCGGTGCGCCGTCCCGGGAACGCGGTGGTGATCGCGCCCTCCAGCCCGTCGGAGAGCGCCCGGGTGTCGATGGGCCCCTGGCACAGCACGGCCGTCGCGTTTCCGATGGCGGTCGAGCGCACCGACGAGCCCGGGAGCTGGCGGGCGATGATCCGCAGCGCCTCGGGCGGCGAGTGCGCCGACACCGCCAGCACGCAGATGTTGCGCTTCTCGTCCAGCCCGAGCAGGCGGACCGCCCGCACCCGGTCCTCCCGGCGCTCCTTGCCGGACAGCACGACTTCGAGCAGCGCCGGGTCCCCGATGTGCAACTCGCCCGACGCCCCGGCGCGCGCCGGCACCGCGCGCAGCGTGTGGGCCAACCGATCGAGCAGCACCGGATCGAGGGCGTGCGCGGGACCGTCGCGCTCCAGCCACACGCTCGGCTCGTCCGCCGGTGCCGGCGGCGGCACATCCCCGCCCGGTTCCAGGCCACCCGTCGCGTCGTAACGAATCACGGTGCCCGACGCCCACCGCGCGCCGATCGGGCACTCGGCCAGCAACGCCGCGCAGCGCACCACGGTGTCGGCGTCGGCCGCCGACTCGTGGAGCCGGTCGAAGTGGGAGATGATCCGCAGCACAGAGGCGGAATCGGAACCCAGTTGCGACATGCGCGCCGGATCGGCGTTCATCAGCGGAGGTTACCGTCAAAGCCCTTCAAACCCCTTTAAAGCCCATGAAAGGGACGGGCTACCAGCCACGCTAAGCTCGACTCCCATGACGAGCGTTACCGACCACACCGCGGAACCCGCTGCCGAACACACCATCGACATCCACACCACCGCGGGCAAGCTGGCCGAACTGCACAAGCGCCGCGAGGAGTCGCTGCACCCGGTGGGTGAAGAGGCCGTCGAGAAGGTGCACGCCAAGGGCAAGCTGACCGCCCGCGAGCGCATCCTCGCCCTGCTCGACGAGGACTCGTTCGTCGAGCTCGACGCGCTGGCCAGGCACCGGAGCAAGAACTTCGGCCTGGAGAACAACCGCCCGCTCGGCGACGGCGTGATCACCGGCTACGGCACCATCGACGGCCGCGACGTGTGCATCTTCAGCCAGGACGCCACGGTGTTCGGCGGCAGCCTCGGCGAGGTGTACGGCGAGAAGATCGTCAAGGTCCAGGAGCTGGCGATCAAGACCGGGCGCCCGCTGATCGGCATCAACGACGGCGCGGGGGCGCGCATCCAGGAGGGCGTGGTCTCGCTCGGCCTCTACAGCCGCATCTTCCGCAACAACATCCTGGCCTCCGGCGTCATCCCGCAGATCTCGCTGATCATGGGGGCCGCCGCCGGTGGGCACGTCTACTCCCCCGCGCTGACCGACTTCGTGGTCATGGTCGACCAGACCAGCCAGATGTTCATCACCGGGCCCGACGTCATCAAGACCGTGACCGGCGAGGACGTCACCATGGAGGAGCTGGGCGGCGCCCACACCCACATGGCCAAGTCGGGCACGCTGCACTACGTCGCCTCCGGTGAGCAGGACGCCTTCGACTGGGTCCGCGATCTGCTGAGCTACCTGCCGCCCAACAACGCGACCGACCCGCCCCGCTACGCCGAGCCGCACCCGCCCGGCGCCATCGAGGACAACCTCACCGAGGAGGACCTCGAGCTGGACACGCTGATCCCGGACTCGCCCAACCAGCCCTACGACATGCACGAGGTGATCACCCGCATCCTCGACGACGACGAATTCCTGGAAGTCCAGGGGGGTTACGCGCAGAACATCGTCGTCGGGTTCGGCCGCATCGACGGCCGCCCGGTCGGGATCGTGGCCAACCAGCCGACGCAGTTCGCCGGCTGCCTGGACATCAACGCCTCGGAGAAGGCGGCCCGCTTCGTGCGGACCTGCGACTGCTTCAACATCCCGATCATCATGCTGGTCGACGTGCCGGGCTTTTTGCCGGGCACCGGCCAGGAGTACAACGGCATCATCCGGCGCGGCGCCAAGCTGCTGTACGCCTACGGCGAGGCCACCGTCCCCAAGATCACCGTCATCACCCGCAAGGCCTACGGCGGCGCCTACTGCGTCATGGGCTCCAAGGACATGGGCTGCGACGTCAATATCGCCTGGCCGTCGGCGCAGATCGCCGTGATGGGGGCCTCCGGCGCCGTCGGATTCGTCTACCGCAAGCAGCTTTCCGAGGCGGCCAAGGAGGGCAAGGACGTCGACGCGCTGCGCCTGCAGCTGCAGCAGGAGTACGAGGACACCCTGGTCAACCCGTACGTCGCCGCCGAGCGCGGATACGTCGACGCGGTGATCCCGCCCTCGCACACCCGCGGCTACATTGGCACGGCGCTGCGCCTGCTGGAACGCAAGATCGCCCACCTGCCCCCCAAGAAGCACGGGAACATTCCGCTGTGAGTCGAGTGAGCGACGGGAACGAGACGAACAATTCGGCCGCTGTGAGTGACGAAAACGGTTCTGCGGCAACCGAAGCCGCGCCCGAGGCGCACGAGCCGCACATCCAGATCCTCAAGGGCGAACCCACCGTCGAGGAGGTGGCCGCGCTGGTCGCGGTGCTGGGCAGCGTCGGCGGTGCGCCCGAGCCCGAACAGCCCGAGGAGACCCGCTGGGGTCTGCCGGTCGACCGGCTGCGGTTCGCGATGTCGAACTACCAGCGGCTCACGTTCCAGCAAATGACCCACATGAGGCATTGACCCGCCTGGTGCTGGCGTCGGCCTCGGCCGGCCGGCTCAAGGTGTTGCGTCAGGCCGGCGTCGACCCGCTGGTCGTGGTGTCCGGCGTCGACGAGGACGCGGTCGCGGCCGCGCTGGGACCCGGCGCGGAGCCGCCCGACGTGGTGTGCGCCCTGGCCCGGGCCAAGGCCGAACAGGTCGCCGGCGGGCTGGACGGCGCCGTCGCGGCCGATTGCGTTGTCCTTGGCTGTGATTCGATGCTTTCCCTCGACGGCCGGCTGTGCGGCAAGCCCGGGTCGGCCGACGCCGCGGCGAGCCAGTGGCGCCGCATGGGCGGGCGCTCCGGCGGGCTGCACACCGGGCACTGCCTGCTGCGGATGTCCGACGGCGCGATCACCCATTGCGAGGTCGAATCCGCTTGCACCACAGTCTATTTCGCCGAACCGACGGAGACCGATCTGCGCGCCTACGTGGCCGGCGGCGAACCGTGGCACGTGGCTGGCGGCTTCACCCTCGACGGGCTGGGCGGCTGGTTCGTCGACGGCATCGACGGCGACCCGTCGAACGTGATCGGCGTGAGCCTGCCGCTGCTGCGGCGCCTGCTGGGGCGGGCCGGGCTGTCGGTGGCCGCGCTGTGGGCCGGCAATTGACCCCGAGCGCCGAATTGTGGGGCCGAATCCCGCTCCAACCGCGGCAACTAGTCGACGTTGGTGACGAAATCCCGGGATGAGTAGGCTCGGCAGCGTGGCATTACCCCCCGATCCAAGCCCGACACTGTCGAACTACGCCCACCCCGAGCGACTGGTCACGGCCGACTGGCTGTCGGCCCACCTGGGCACCCCCGGCCTGGTGATCGTCGAGTCCGACGAGGACGTGCTGCTCTATGACGTGGGCCACATCCCCGGTGCGGTGAAAGTCGACTGGCACACCGATCTCAACGACCCGCGGGTCCGCGACTACATCGACGGTGCGCAGTTCGCGGAGTTGATGGACCGCAAGGGCATCGCCCGCGACGACACCGTGGTGATCTACGGCGACAAGAGCAACTGGTGGGCCGCCTATGCGCTGTGGGTGTTCACGTTGTTCGGCCACCCGGACGTGCGCCTACTCAACGGCGGCCGCGACCTGTGGCTGGCCGAACGCCGGGAGACCACGCTGGACGTCCCCACCAAGACGTCCACCGGCTACCCCGTCGTCACGCGCAACGACGAGCCCATCCGCGCCTTCAAGGACGACGTGCTGGGGATCCTCGGCAGCCAGCCGCTGATCGACGTGCGCTCGCCCGACGAGTACACCGGCAAACGCACGCACATGCCCGAGTACCCCGAGGAGGGCGTGCTGCGCGGCGGCCACATCCCCACCGCCCGGTCGATCCCGTGGGCCAAGGCGGTCGACGAGAGCGGCCGCTTCCGCAGCCGCGAGGAACTCGAGGAGCTCTATGGCTTCCTCGAGCCCGACGACAAGACCGTCGTGTACTGCCGCATCGGCGAACGGTCCAGCCACACGTGGTTCGTCCTGACGCACCTGCTGGGCAAGCCCGGCGTGCGCAACTACGACGGGTCGTGGACCGAGTGGGGCAACACCGTGCGCACCCCGATCGTCGCGGGCCCCGAACCGGGACCGGCACCGGGGCCCGTCTCCGTTTGATGGGTTCGTCATGAGCATGCCCGCGCCGCTGGCCGAGGTGGTCTCCGACTTCGCCGAGGTCGAGGGCCAGGACAAGCTGAAGCTGCTGCTGGAATTCGCCGACGAGCTGCCGGACCTGCCGCCCGAGCTCGAAGAGCGGGCCATGGAGCCGGTGCCCGAGTGCCAGACGCCGCTGTTTCTGCACGTCGACGCCAGCGACCCGAACCGGGTGCGGTTGCACTTCAGCGCGCCCGCCGAATCGCCGACCACCCGGGGTTTCGCGTCGATCCTGGCCACCGGCCTGGACGAGCAGCCGGCCGCCGAAATCCTGGCGGTGCCCGAGGATTTCTACGACGACCTCGGGTTGGCCGCGCTGATCAGCCCGCTGCGATTGCGCGGCCTGTCGGCGATGCTCGCGCGCATCAAGCGCAGGCTGCGCGAGTCGACCGGATAAACCCGGACCGCCTCGTCGGCCCAACGGCGCGGCGCTTAGACTTCCCGAGAACTCGTTGTAAGAAATTCTCTTAGAGAAGCCCCGCAGAAATACGTCTGCGACCGATGCCATACAGGAGGCGCTGTGGCCAGTCACGCCAGCTCGAGGATCTCCAAAGTCCTCGTCGCCAACCGCGGCGAGATCGCTGTCCGGGTGATCCGCGCGGCCCGCGACGCGGGCCTGTCCAGCGTGGCGGTGTACGCCGAACCCGACGCCGACGCGCCGCACGTGCGGCTGGCCGACGAGGCGTTCGCGTTGGGCGGTCAGACGTCCGCGGAGTCCTACCTGGACTTCGGCAAGCTCCTCGACGCGGCGGCCAAGTCCGGCGCCAACGCCGTGCACCCCGGCTACGGATTCCTCTCGGAGAACGCCGATTTCGCTCAGGCTGTGCTCGACGCGGGCCTGATCTGGATCGGCCCCAGCCCGCAGTCCATCCGCGACCTCGGTGACAAGGTCACCGCCCGCCACATCGCCGCCCGCGCCCAGGCGCCGCTGGTGCCCGGCACCCCCGACCCCGTCAAGGACGCCGACGAGGTGGTGGCATTCGCCAAGGAGTACGGCGTGCCGATCGCGATCAAGGCCGCCTTCGGCGGCGGCGGCCGCGGCATGAAGGTGGCCCGCACCATCGAGGAGATCCCGCACCTCTACGAGTCGGCCGTGCGTGAGGCCGTCGCGGCGTTCGGCCGCGGCGAGTGCTTCGTCGAGCGCTACCTGGACAAGCCGCGCCACGTGGAGGCGCAGGTGATCGCCGACCAGCACGGCAACGTCATCGTCGCCGGCACCCGCGACTGCTCGCTGCAGCGCCGGTTCCAGAAGCTGGTGGAAGAGGCGCCCGCGCCGTTCCTGACCGACGCGCAGCGCAAGGAGATCCACGAGTCGGCCAAGCGGATCTGCAAGGAGGCCCACTACTACGGCGCCGGGACCGTCGAATACCTGGTCGGCCAGGACGGCCTGATCTCCTTCCTGGAGGTCAACACGCGCCTGCAGGTCGAGCACCCGGTCACCGAGGAGACCGCCGGCATCGACCTGGTGCTGCAGCAGTTCAAGATCGCCAACGGCGAGAAGCTGGACCTCACCGAGGACCCCACCCCGCGCGGGCACGCCATCGAGTTCCGGATCAACGGCGAGGACGCCGGGCGAGGCTTCCTGCCGGCGCCCGGCCCGGTCACCCGCTACGACATCCCGACCGGGCCCGGGGTCCGGCTGGATTCGGGCGTCGAGGCCGGTTCGGTCATCGGCGGGCAGTTCGACTCCATGCTGTCCAAGCTGATCGTGTACGGCGCCACCCGCGAGGAGGCGCTGGCCCGCTCCCGTCGCGCCCTGGACGAATTCCACGTCGAGGGGCTCGCCACGGTCATCCCGTTCCACCGCGCCGTCGTGAGTGACCCGGCGTTCATCGGTGACGGCGAGAGCTTCTCGGTCCACACGCGCTGGATCGAGACCGAGTGGGACAACACCATCGAACCGTTCACCGCCGGCGAGCCCCTGGACGACGAAGCCGACGCCCGGCCCCGCCAGAAGGTCGTCGTGGAGGTCGGCGGCCGCCGGCTCGAGGTGTCGCTGCCCGGTGACCTGGCGCTGTCGGGCGGGGGCTCCGGCGGCGGCGAGGCGGGTGTCATCCGCAAGAAGCCCAAGGCCCGTAAGCGGGGGGCGCACGCCGGTGCGGCCGCCTCCGGCGACGCGGTCACCGCGCCCATGCAGGGCACCGTGGTCAAGGTCGCCGTCGAGGAGGGCCAGGAGGTTGCCGCCGGCGACCTGGTGGTGGTCCTCGAGGCGATGAAGATGGAGAACCCGGTCACCGCGCACAAGGACGGCGTCATCACCGGGCTCGCGGTCGAGCCCGGTGCGGCCATCACGCAGGGCACGGTGCTGGCCGAGATCAAGTAGCGGCCCGACGGACTTCACCGGGATCACCGGGAGCGTTGTCGCCCCTGGCCACCACGAGTAGGGTGGCGGGCAAGGTTGAGTTCACAGCCGCCGCCCGGGGTACGTTGTTGGCGTGGGGACAGGCGAAACTCCCTGCTTCTGCGAACTTTTTGCAGTCGGCTGACGTATTCCACAGCAGGAATCCTCCGCACGGATGGAGTCAGCAATGTCTGTGGCGCAATCGTGGCAACAAAGCCGCACGGCGCAGTTCACCGCCCGGTGGGGCCCGACGGGCACCCTGATCACGGTCGACGGTGAGCTCGACGCGGCCAATGCGGATCAGCTCGCCGCGTACGTCCAACAGAGCGTCAACCGCTCCCGGCGGGTGATCCTCGACCTGCGCGGCCTGAAGTTCATTGGCACCGCGGGCTTTTCGACCCTGCACCGGATCAACGTGGTGTGCTCGGCCGCGCAGGTGTCGTGGGCCATGGCGCCGAGCCCGGCGGTGTCGAGGTTGCTGCGCGTCTGCGATCCGGACGGCACGCTCCCGGTGACGACGCCGAAGGCCGAGCCGCTGCTCGAGCCGCTGCGGGTCGATGAGGGCGAAAACCCCCGGCCGCTATTGCAATTGGTCCCGCAGCCGCGTTAGCGATTTCGCCAGTAGGCGCGAGACGTGCATCTGTGAGATGCCGACCCGCTCGGCGATCTGCGTCTGCGTCATCGACTCGAAGAACCGCAGCACCAACACCGTTCGTTCCCGCTCGGGCAGCGCCTCGAGCAACGGGCGCAACGATTCCTGGTCCTCGATGCGGTCCAGGCCGGTGTCCACGTCGCCGAGGGTGTCGGCGATCGCGCGAGCTTCCTCTTCCTCGCCCCCGCCCCCACTGTCGATCGACAAGGTGTTGTAGGAGCTGCCGGCGACCAGGCCCTCGACCACCTCTTCGCGGTCCATCTCGAGCTCGGCGGCGAGTTCGGTCGCGGTGGGCGCACGGCCCAGCCGTTGGGACAGATCGGCGGTGGCGGTGCCGAGCCGCAAGTGCAGTTCCTTGAGGCGCCGTGGCACCTTGACCGACCAGCTGTTGTCGCGGAAGTGGCGGCGGACCTCGCCCATGATCGTGGGCACCGCGAACGAAACGAAGTCGGAGCCGGCGTCGACGTCGAAACGCACCACCGCGTTGACCAACCCGACGCGCGCCACCTGGACGAGGTCGTCGCGCGGCTCGCCGCGGCCCTCGAAGCGGCGCGCGATGTGGTCGGCCAGCGGAAGGCAGCGCTCGACGATCTTGTCCCGTTGGCGCTGAAGTTCCATGGAATCGGCCGCGACGGAGGCCAACTCACGGAACATGTCCGGAACATCGGCGTACTCGTTCGGACGCGAGACCGAACCGCCGGCAGCTCGCGGTGTCACCTGCTGGAGGCCGCCCGTCGCGCCGTCAGTGTGATGCCGAAAACACTGCCGGTTTCATTGGGTTCGCGACCATCGTGAAAAGTCTGCACGTCGTCGGCCAACGACGTCAGCACATGCCAACTGAAGCTGCCGGGCGACACCACATCGTGGGTGTCGCATGCCGCGGAAGCCTCCACCACCAATTGGTCGTCCTGCGGATCGACCACGACGCTCAGCGTCGCGTCGGGAGTGGCCGAGCGAATCAACCTGGTGCACACCTCATCGACCGCGAGTCGCAGGTCCGCCACCGCATCGAAATCCAGGTCCTCGAAGGTGCCGATCGCGCCGACCAGGGTGCGCAGCATCGCGAGGTTCTCCAGCCGCGCTGCGACGTGAAGTTCGACGGCGCGATGGCCGCGCGGACGCTTGTTAGCGTGCGATCCAGCATCGTTCATATGGTCTCCCGGCATGGTTTGACTGACACTACTACTGCTCCGCAGCCCGCCGTGGACCGTGCGTTCGAGCCGGTCAGTCATGATCGCCGCCGGGTATCCGGCCCGCCATGGACGGGCCTGACGCGACCGATACAGACCGGACGCGCCGGCTTAGGCGCGTCGCAGTAATCGCCGGGGTCACGCTGATCGTCTTGCTGGTGGTCGCAGTGGGCATTTATGTCGATGTGCTCGTGTTTCTGTCCCCCATGATGGGGTGACGCCATTTTTGTCCAAGCAAACGCAACCGTTTCGGCACTCATCATGGTGCACACCTGATACCCACCCGACGGCGCCCGTAATCTCGGATTCGGGTTTCCGGCAGGATCTGACCGCGGGCGACGTCGTGGCAGGTCACCCGGGAAAAGCGGGGCGCCGCATGCGCGGACGGCCCCCTAGCTGGCGGGCCTTTGCCGCAGCACCTCGGGATGTTCGGAGTACCAGCGATCCGCGAGCCTGCGTATCCGCCGGTGCTCCAAGCCCAGCCAGATCAGACCCAGCACCGCGGCGACGACGGCGGTGACGCCCGCGGTCATGCCCTCATGGTGGTGTCCGGTCGCGAAGGCCGCCAGGCTCCCGCAGGTGCCGATCACCCCCGCGACCACCAACAGGTACCCCGGCCAGTGCAGGACGTCGATCAGCGACTCGCCGGCGAGCGGCCGCGTGGTCCTGAGATGGTCGACGGGGTCGTGATAGGTGTCTCCCATGGCTGCTCCCTGCTCCTCAGCGCACCATCAACGTTAGATCCCGGGGAGGCAAACCTAAAGAGCCAGCACCGGACCGGCGATCGGGGCGACGCCCATGGCGACCATCAGCGCCATGACGGTCAGCAGGAACCACCCGGCGCCCTGCCACCCCCACCAGGTTCCGCGGGCCTTCCACACGCGGTAGGTGCGCACGAACGCCCAGATCCCGCCGGCCAGCGCGATCATCGGACCGCCGATCGCCAGCAGGGTGCGCTGCGGCGGGCCGCAGGCCACCGTGTCGACGCCCCCGGCCGGACACGTGCTCACCCACACCGCGGCGATCAGCAGGAAGCCGACGGCGGCGGCCGTCGCCGCGGCGGCGAACCGGACGGCGGCGAGCACCTCGCGGTCTTCCTGTCCCAGGCGGTCACCGCCTGGTCGCTGGCCTGCTTTCTGCATCGTCCTCACCTCCCCGGATTCGGCCCGCCTACGTTCATCGCTAGCCGCGTCGTTTTGGTTACAACCCTCGCGGCGACGCCCCCCGGCGGCGGGTCTAAGAAATACCCCCGGACAAACCGGGGCAAACGGCCCGGGGCTCTGGTCAGGCCGTCAGGGCCGGTCGGTCAGGGCGCCGCGAATGGCCCGCATCGCGGCGTCGATCTCGGCGCGCGTGACGGTCAGCGCCGGGCGGAACCGGACGCCGTCGCGGCCCGAGGGCAGCACGATCACCGCGCGCCGCCACAGCCGGCGGATCAGCTCGTCGCGGTCGGCGGCGCTCGGCAGGCTGAACGCGCACATCAGCCCGCGGCCGCGGGGCTCGAGGACGACGCCGGGGAACTCGGCGGCGAGTTGCTCGAGGCAGCCCAGCAGGTAGGCGCCCTGGGCGGCGGCGCGATCGAAGAGTTCGTCGGCCTCGATCACCTCCAGGATGCGGCGGGCGCGCACCATGTCGGCCAGGTTGCCGCCCCACGTGGAGTTCAGCCGGGACGGCACCGCGAACACGTTGTCGGCGACCTCGTCGACGCGGCGGCCCGCCATGATGCCGCACACCTGGGTCTTCTTGCCGAATGCGACCACGTCGGGTTGCACGCCGAATTGCCGGTAGGCCCAAGCGGTTCCGGTCAGGCCGCAACCGGTCTGCACCTCGTCGAAGATCAGCAGCGCATCGTGCCGGTCGCACAGCTCGCGCATGGCGGCGAAGAACTCCGGCCGGAAGTGGCGGTCCCCGCCTTCGCCCTGGATCGGTTCGGCCACAAAGCAGGCGATGTCGTGCGGGTGGGCCTCGAAGGCCGCGCGGGCCTGGGCCAGCGACGCGGCCTCGAGCGCGGCCACGTCGGCCCCCGGCCGGATATAGGGGGCGTCGATGCGCGGCCAGTCGAACGTGGGGAAGCGATCCACGGTGACCGGGTTGGTGTTGGTCAGCGACAGCGTGTAGCCGCTGCGGCCGTGGAAGGCGCCGCGCAGGTGCAGCACCCGGGTGCCCAGCGCGGGGTCGAGGCCGCGCGCCTCGTTGAACCGGCTCTTCCAGTCGAACGCCACCTTGAGCGCGTTCTCCACCGCGAGCGCCCCGCCGTCGACGAAGAACAGGTGCGGCAGCGCCGGGTCGCCCAGCACCCGGGCGAACGTCTCGACGAAACGGGCCATCGCCACCGAGTACACGTCGGAATTGCTGGGCTTGTTCAGCGCGGCGGCGACGAGCTCCGCCCGGAATGCGTCGTCGCCGGCCAGCGCCGGGTGGTTCATGCCCAAAGCCGAGGAGGCGAAGAACGAGAACATGTCGAGGTAGCGCCGGCCGTCGCGGGCGTCATAGAGGTAGGAGCCGCGCGAGCGGTCCAGATCCAGGACGAAGTCGAAGCCGTCGATCAGCATGCTGCGCGCCAGCACCTCATGGACGCGGCCGGGATCGCGGTCGCCGTCCGGGCGGCGACCGGCGCGGGCGAAACGTTCCAGGGCGGCCGTCATGACGCCCATGCTACGGGCATGACGACGTATTTTTACACTATTATGGCGCTGTGCCAGGATAATTTATGGAATATGCTGCCTATCCGCGTAAAAAGTATTCAGGATGATGGTGCTGCGGGTCTTGACGTTCGCGGCCGTCCGGATCCGCTGCAGCAGGTCCTCGAGCGCCCGGGCGGACGCGACGCGCACCAGCAGGACGTAGCTTTCTTCGCCGGCCACCGAGTGACACGATTCGATTTCCTCGATGTGCTCGAGGCGGGCGGGCGCATCATCGGGTTGAGAGGGATCCAGAGGAGTGATGGCCACGAACGCCGACAGCAGGTGCCCGACGGCCTCCGGGTCGACGCGCGCCGAGTATCCGGCGATCACGCCGCGGGCCTCGAGGCGGCGCACCCTCGACTGGACCGCCGACACCGACAGCCGGGCGCTGGCCGCCAGCTCCGCCAGCGTCGCGCGCCCGTCGGCGACCAGTTCGCGCACCAGGATCCGGTCGACATCGTCGAGCGTCTCACTCATGGCCGGAGACTATCGCAGGAACGGCGCGCCGTGACCCGCGCGAAATGGCTGCCGGCGTGGCAGCTTCGCGCGTTGTTCGCGGCGGGCCTCTCGGCGATGTACGCCGCCGAGGTGCCCGCCTACGGCACCCTGGTCGCGGTGAGCGAGCAGGTCAACGCCGATGTCGTGGCGCGCCAGCCCGACGCCGAACGGTTCGGCTCGCTGCGGCGCGTCACCGCCGAGCGGCACGGCGCCATCCGTGTCGGCAGCCCGGCCGAATTGGCCGCGGTCGCCGACCTGTTCGCCGCGTTCGGCATGCTCCCGGTCGGCTATTACGACCTGCGCTGCGCGGCCTCCCCCGTCCCGGTGGTGTCGACCGCCTTCCGGCCCGTCGATGCAAACGAGCTGTCGCTCAACCCTTTTCGAGTGTTCACCTCGATGCTGGCCACGCGCGACGCGCGCTTCTTCGACCATGACCTGCGCCGCCGCGTCGAGGCCTTCCTGGCGCGCCGCCGGCTGTTCGATCCCGCGTTGCTCGCCGGCGCGCGCACCATCGCCGCCGACGGCGGCTGCGCCCGCGACTGCGCGCACGAGTTCGTCGCGGCGGCGGTGGCGGCGTTCGCCTTGTCGGCCGAGCCCATCGACAAGTCCTGGTACGACGAGTTGTCGCGGGTGTCCGCGGTGGCCGCCGACATCGCCGGCGTCGGCTCCACCCACCTCAACCACCTGACGCCGCGCGTCCTCGACATCGACGATCTGTACCGGCGGATGACCGGGCGGGGCATCACGATGATCGACGCCATCCAGGGGCCGCCGCGCACCGACGGGCCGGCGGTTCTGTTGCGCCAGACCTCTTTTCGCGCCCTGGCCGAACCCCGCCGGTTCCGCGGCGCCGACGGCCGGATCACCGAGGGGGCGCTGCGGGTGCGCTTCGGCGAGGTGGAGGCCCGCGGTGTCGCGCTGACCCCGAAGGGCCGCGCGCGCTACGACGCCGCGATGAGCGCCGCCGACCCGGCCGCGGTGTGGGCGGAGCACTTTCCGCCCACCGACGAGCAGATGGCCGCCGAGGGGCTGGGCTACTACCGCGGCGGTGACCCGTCGGCGCCGATCGTCTACGAGGACTTCCTGCCGGCGTCGGCGGCGGGCATCTTCCGGTCGAACCTGGACAGCGACGCCGAAACCGCCGACGCGCCAGACGAATCCGGCTACGACGCGCAGTGCCTGGCCGGGGCGATCGGCCGCGACATCGCCGACCCCTACGCGCTCTACGAGGAGGCCTGCGCATGACCACCGAACAGTTACGCGCCCGGGTGCTGGGGGCATTCGACGCGATCGGCGTCACCGCGAGCCTCGGCGAGCCGGACGCTCATGGGCTGCCGGCCAGCACGCCGATCACCGGCGAGGTGCTCTTCACCGTCGCCCCCACCACGCCCGAGCGCGCCGAGCGGGCGATCGCCGAAGCGGCCCAAGCGTTTTCGGTGTGGCGAACCACGCCCGCGCCGGTGCGCGGCGCGCTGGTGGCGCGGCTGGCCGAGTTGCTGACCGAACACAAGCGCGAACTGGCCACCCTGGTGACCGTCGAGGTCGGCAAGATCACCTCCGAGGCGGCCGGCGAGGTGCAGGAGATGATCGACGTCTGCCAGTTCGCCGTCGGCCTGTCGCGCCAGCTGTACGGGCGCACCATCGCGTCGGAACGGCCCGGGCACCGGCTGCTGGAGACCTGGCACCCGCTCGGCGTGGTCGGGGTGATCACCGCGTTCAACTTCCCGGTCGCCGTGTGGGCGTGGAACGCCGCGCTGGCCCTGGTGTGCGGGGACCCCGTGGTGTGGAAGCCCTCGGAGCTGACGCCGTTGACGGCGCTGGCCACCCAGGCGCTGATCGCCCGCGCCGCGGCCGACGTCGGCGCCCCGCCCGCGGTGAGCTCCCTGGTGCTCGGCGACCGCGACCTCGGCGGGCTGCTGGTCGACGACCCCCGGGTCGCGCTGGTGTCCGCGACCGGTTCGGTGCGGATGGGCCGCGAGGTGGGCCCCCGCGTCGCCGCGCGGTTCGGCCGGGTGCTGCTGGAGCTGGGCGGCAACAACGCCGCCATCGTGACCCCGTCGGCCGACCTGGACCTCGCGGTGCGCGCCGTGGTGTTCGCCGCCGCCGGCACCGCCGGCCAGCGCTGCACCAGCCTGCGCCGGCTCATCGTCCACGAATCGGTGGCCGACGAGGTGGTGGACCGCGTCGTGTCCGCCTTCCGGCGACTGCCCATCGGCGACCCGTCCGCACCGGGCACGCTCGTCGGGCCGCTGATCCACGAGACCGCCTACCGCGACATGGTGGGGGCGCTGGAATCCGCGCGCGCCGACGGCGGCGAGGTCATCGACGGCGACCGCAGGCACCCGCAGGGTCGCGAGCAGCCGAGCGCCTACTACGTCGCGCCGGCCGTGGTGCGCATGCCCGCTCAGACCGCCGTCGTGGCGACCGAGACCTTCGCGCCCATCCTCTACGTGCTGACCTACGACCGGCTGGGCGACGCGATCGCCCTCAATAACGCCGTGCCACAGGGGCTTTCGTCGTCCATCTTCACCACGGACCTGCGCGAGGCCGAACGGTTCCTGGCCGAATCCGACTGCGGAATCGCCAATGTCAACATCGGCACCTCGGGCGCCGAGATCGGCGGCGCGTTCGGCGGCGAGAAGGAAACCGGCGGCGGGCGGGAATCCGGCACGGACTCGTGGAAGGCCTACATGCGCCAAAGTACCAATACCGTCAATTATTCCGGTGAGTTGCCGCTGGCCCAGGGCGTGGAGTTCGGATGAAGCCTGTGAATCCATTGTGGCGGTCGTCTCATGTCGTGTGAGTACTATCTGACACATGCCGACAGCCCGAAGGCGTCTATCCCCCGAGGATCGGCGCGCTGAGCTGCTCGCTTTAGGGGCAGAGGTTTTTGGGAAGCGACCTTACGACGAGGTCCGCATCGATGAGATCGCGGAACGCGCCGGGGTGTCGCGGGCCCTGATGTACCACTATTTCCCCGACAAGCGAGCGTTCTTCGCAGCGGTGGTCAAGGACGAGGCCGACCGCCTGTACGAGAACACCAACATGGACGACGTCACCGGTCTGACCATGTACGAGGAGATCCGAGTCGGCGTGCTGGCCTACATGGCCTACCACGAGCAGAACCCGGAGGCCGCCTGGGCGGCGTACGTCGGGCTGGGCCGGTCCGACCCGGTGCTGCTGGGCGTCGAGGACGACGCCAAGAACCGCCAGATGGAACACATCATGTCCCGGATCAACCAGCTGCTCACCGAGCTGAACACGGGCATGGAACCCGACGTCGAGCGGCATCTGCGGGTGATCCTGCACGGCTGGCTGGCGCTGACCTTCGAGATCTGCCGGCAACGGATCATCGACCCCACCACCGACGCCGACAAGCTCGCCGACGCCTGCGCGCACGCGCTGCTCGACGCGATCGCGCGGGTGCCCGAGATCCCGGAGAAGCTCGGCGAGGCGATGTCCACCTCGCGGCTCTAGGCGCGGCATGTCGGTCCCCGTTGGCACCATGGATGGGTGAGCACTCGCGCTGATTCCGGGCCGCCCGGCCCCGCCGACCCGCTGGGCCGGTTCAGCGCCGTCACCCGAGAGTGGTTCACCGGCACCTTCGACGCGCCGACCACGGCGCAGGCCGAGGCCTGGGAGGCCATCGCCGACGGTCACCACACTTTGGTGATCGCCCCCACCGGGTCCGGCAAGACGCTGGCGGCGTTCCTGTGGGCGCTGGACAGCCTCGCCGGCGCGGCCGGCCGCCCGCCGGGCACCCGGGTGCTCTACGTGTCCCCGCTCAAGGCGCTGGCCGTCGACGTCGAGCGCAACCTGCGCACCCCGCTGGCCGGGCTCACCCGCATCGCCGAACGCCGGGGCCTGCCGCCGCCGGACATCAGCGTCGGCGTGCGCTCCGGCGACACCCCGCCCGCCACCCGCCGCCAGCTCATCAACCGGCCTCCCGACGTGCTGATCACCACACCGGAGTCGCTGTTTTTGATGCTCACCTCCGCGGCGCGCGAGACCCTGGCCGGGGTGCAGACGGTGATCGTCGACGAGATCCACGCCATCGCCGCGGGCAAGCGCGGCGCGCACCTGGCGGTGTCGCTGGAGCGCCTCGACGCGCTGCGGGAGGACAAACCCGCCCAGCGGATCGGGCTGTCGGCGACGGTGCGGCCACCTGAGGAACTCGCCCGGTTCCTGTCCGGGGGGCAGCCGACCACGATCGTCGCGCCGGCGTCGGCCAAGACCGTCGAGCTCACCGTGGCCGTGCCGGTGCCTGACATGGCGAACCTGGCGAACAACACGATCTGGCCCGACGTGGAGAACCGCCTGGTCGACCTGATCGAGGCGCACAACTCGACGATCGTGTTCGCCAATTCGCGTCGGCTGGCCGAACGACTTACCGCCCGCCTCAACGAGATTCATGCCGAGCGCAGCGGCGTCGAGCTATCCACGGAGGCCAACCCGAAGGTGGCGGGCGGCGCCCCGGCCCACATCATGGGCTCCGGCCAGACCTACGGGGCCGAGGCGATACTGGCGCGCGCCCACCACGGTTCGGTCAGCAAGGAACAACGCGCCCTGGTCGAGGAGGACCTCAAACGCGGACTGCTCAAGGCGGTGGTGGCGACCTCCAGCCTGGAGCTCGGCATCGACATGGGCGCCGTCGATCTGGTGATCCAGGTGGAGGCGCCGCCGTCGGTGGCCAGCGGGCTGCAACGCATCGGCCGGGCCGGGCACCAGGTCGGCGAGGTCTCCCAGGGGGTGCTGTTCCCCAAGCACCGCACCGACCTGATCGGCTGTGCGGTCAGCGTGCAGCGCATGCTGGCCGGCCAGATCGAGACGATGCGGGTGCCGGCCAATCCGCTCGACATCCTGGCGCAGCAGACCGTGGCGGCCGCCGCGCTCGAGCCGCTGGACGCCGACAAATGGTTCGACACGGTGCGCCGGGCCGCCCCGTTCGCGACGCTGCCGCGCAGCGTGTACGAGGCCACCCTGGACTTGTTGAGCGGCAAGTACCCCTCCACCGATTTCGCCGAGCTGCGTCCGCGGCTCGTCTACGACCGCGATACCGGCACGCTGACCGCGCGCCCCGGCGCGCAACGCCTGGCGGTGACCTCCGGCGGCGCCATCCCCGACCGGGGGCTGTTCACGGTGTATCTGGCCTCCGAGGCCGAAAAGCCTTCGCGGGTCGGCGAACTCGAAGAGGAAATGGTCTACGAGTCCCGCCCCGGCGACGTCATCTCGCTGGGCGCCACCAGCTGGCGCATCACCGAGATCACCCACGACCGGGTGCTGGTGATCCCGGCGCCCGGCCAGCCGGCCCGGTTGCCGTTCTGGCGCGGCGACGGGGTCGGCCGCCCGGCCGAGCTGGGCGCCGCGCTGGGCGCGTTCACCGGTGAGCTGGCCGGGCTCACCCGGGAGGAATTCGAAACCCGCTGCGCCGGACTGGGTTTCGATGCCTACGCCACCGACAACCTGGCCCGCCTGCTCGACGAGCAGCGTACCGCCGCCGGGGTGGTGCCCACCGACACCACCCTGCTCGTCGAGCGGTTCCGCGACGAGCTCGGCGACTGGCGGGTGATCCTGCACTCGCCCTACGGGCTGCCGGTGAACGGTCCGCTGGCGCTGGCGGTGGGACGGCGGCTGCGGGAACGCTACGGCATCGACGAGAAGCCCACCGCCTCCGACGACGGCGTCGTGGTGCGCCTGCCCGACACCGTGTCCGATTTCGCGTCGGACACGGGGATCGAAACCCCGCCCGGCGCGGACCTTTTCGTCTTCGACGCCGACGAGATCGACCCCATCGTCACCGACGAGGTGGGCGGCTCGGCGCTGTTCGCATCGCGGTTCCGCGAATGCGCGGCGCGCGCCCTGTTGTTGCCGCGCCGGCACCCGGGCCGCCGCTCGCCCCTGTGGCAGCAGCGCCAGCGCGCGGCCCAGTTGCTCGAGGTGGCCCGCAAATACCCCGACTTCCCCGTCGTGTTGGAGACCATCCGCGAATGCCTGCAGGACGTCTACGACGTCCCCGCCCTGGTGGCGCTGATGACCGGCATCGCCCAGCGCAGGGTGCGGGTTGTCGAGGTGGAAACGGCGCGGCCCTCGCCGTTCGCGGCCTCGCTGCTGTTCGGCTACGTCGGCGCGTTCATGTACGAGGGCGACAGCCCGCTGGCCGAGCGCCGCGCCGCCGCGCTCTCGCTGGACAGCACGCTGCTGGCCGAGCTGCTGGGCCGGGTGGAACTGCGCGACCTGCTCGACCCCGAGGTCATCGCCGCCACCGCCCGCCAGCTGCAGCACCTCTCTGCGGAACGGGCCGCGCGCGACGCCGAGGGCGTCGCCGACCTGCTGCGGCTGTTGGGCCCGCTGACCGAGGAGGAGGTGGCCGCCCGCGCGGGTGGCGCCGACGTGGGGGGCTGGCTGGAGGGCCTGCGCGCGGCGCGGCGCGCGCTGACGGTGTCGTTCGCCGGCCGCGGCTGGTGGGTGGCCATCGAGGACATCGGGCGGCTGCGCGACGGCATCGGCATCCCGGTTCCGCTGGGCGTGCCGACGGCCTTCACCGGGGAGGTCGCCGATCCCCTGGGCGAATTGCTGGGCCGCTACGCGCGCACCCACACCCCGTTCACCACGGCCGAAGTGGCGGCCCGATTCGGCCTGGGGCTGCGGGTGACCTCCGATGTCCTGGGCCGGCTGGCCGCCGACGGGAGGCTGGTGCGCGGCGACTTCGTCGCCGAGACCCCGGGGCCGTCCGGCGGTGTCGCCGGGGCCGAGCAGTGGTGCGATGCCGACGTGCTGCGCATCCTGAGGCGGCGGTCGCTGGCGGCGCTGCGGGCCCAGGTCGAGCCGGTCAGCACCGCCGCCTACGGGCGCTTCCTGCCCGCCTGGCATCACGTGGGGGCGGCCGAATCGCCGCGCGCCCCTGGCCATTCCGGGCTGGACGGGCTGATGTCGGTGATCGATCAGCTGGCCGGCGTGCGGATCCCCGCTTCGGCGATCGAGCCGCTGGTGCTGGCCCCCCGGGTCCGCGACTACTCCCCCGCGATGCTCGACGAATTGCTGGCCACCGGCGAGGTCACCTGGTCGGGCGCCGGGTCGATCTCGGGTAGCGACGGCTGGATCGCGCTGCACGCCGGCGAATCCGCGCCGCTGACACTGGGCGGGCCCGCCGACATCGAGCTCGGCGACGCCCACCGCGCCATCCTGGACACGCTCGCCGGGGGCGGCGCCTACTTCTTCCGCCAACTCGCGCACAGCGGGGTGCCCGACGCCGCGCTCAAAACCGCGCTGTGGGAACTGATCTGGGCCGGCTGGATCACCGGCGACACGTTCGCCCCGGTGCGCGCCGTCCTCGGCGGCGCCGGCGCGCGCAAGCGCTCGGCGCCCGCGCACCGCTCGCAACGCCCGCCCCGGCTGAGCCGGTACAGCGTCGCGCACGCGCAGTCCCGGCCCGCCGACCCCACCGTCGCCGGCCGCTGGTCCATCCTGGCGGCCCCCGAGCCGGATTCCACGCTGCGCGCCCACTACCAGGCCGAGCTGTTGCTGGGCCGCCACGGCGTGCTGACCCGGGGCGCGGTGGCCACCGAGGGCGTCCCCGGCGGGTTCGCCACCCTGTACAAGGTGCTGAGCGCCTTCGAGGACGCGGGCCGCTGCCAGCGCGGCTACTTCATCGAGTCGCTGGGCGGGGCGCAGTTCGCCGTCGCGTCGACCGTCGATCGGCTGCGCAACTTCAGCGAGGGGGTCGATCCGGAACGGCCGCAGTACCGGGCGGTGGTGCTGGCCGCCGCGGACCCGGCCAACCCGTACGGCGCGGCGCTGCCCTGGCCCGCCTCCGGCGGCGAGGGCGCGCGCCCCGGCCGCAAGGCCGGCGCGCTCGTCGTGCTGGTCGACGGCGAGCTGGCCTGGTTCCTGGAACGCGGTGGGCGCTCGCTGCTGACATTCACCGACGATCCCGGGGCCCACCACGCGGCGGCGTCGGCCCTGGCCGACCTGGTCGCCTCCCGCCGCGTGGCGGGGATGCTGGTGGAGCGCATCGACGGGGTGCCGGCCCTGGCGCCCCGCGCGGAGGCGTCCGGCCCGCTGGGCGCCCTCACCGAGGCCGGATTCCACACGACGCCACGCGGACTGCGGCTGCGCTGAGATGCCCGAAGGTGACACCGTCTGGCACACCGCCGCCGTGCTGCGCGAGCACCTGGTCGGCGCGACGCTGACCCGATGCGACGTTCGGGTGCCGCGGTTCGCCACCGTCGACCTCACCGGCGAGGTGGTGGACGAGGTCGTCAGCCGCGGCAAGCACCTGTTCATCCGGGTGGGACGGGCCAGTATTCACTCGCATCTGAAGATGGAGGGCAGCTGGCGGGTCGGCGAGCGCCCGGTGCGGGTCGACCATCGGGCGCGCATCGTGTTGGAGACCGGCACCGTCCGGGCCGTCGGCGTCGACCTGGGCGTGCTGGAGATCCTGGACCGCGACCGGGACGGCGAGGCCGTCGCGCACCTGGGACCCGATCTGCTGGGCGAGGATTGGGACGCCGCGCGTGCCGCGGCCAACCTGATGGCCGACCCGCACCGGCCGATCGCCGAGGCGCTCTTGGACCAGCGGCTGCTGGCCGGGATCGGCAACGTCTATTGCAACGAATTGTGTTTTGTCAGCGGGCATCTGCCCACCGCGCCGGTGGGCGCCATCGCCGATCCGCTCCGGCTGGTCTCCCGCGCACGAGAAATGCTGTGGCTCAACCGCTTTCGCTGGAATCGGTGCACCACCGGTGACACCCGCAGCGGGCGCCAGCTCTGGGTATACGGGCGCGCCGGGCAGCGCTGCCGTCGCTGCGCCACCCCCATCAACGTCGACGACACGAAAGAGCGGGTGGCCTACTGGTGCCCGTCGTGTCAGCGCTAGTCCCGTGCGTGCGCGAGGAAAAACTGGGCGATGGCCTCCGACCCGTCGAGCGCGTGCGTGGTGGGCCCGATGACGGCCGCGGGCAGATATTGCTTGCCGCCCGGCCAGGTGTGCCCGCCCTTGTCGATCTTGTAGAACACCACCTCGGTGGACGCCGCACACGCCGCGGAGACAAACCGGCGGACGACCGTGCCGTCGCGGACGTCGGGCAGCAGCTCCATCGACGGTTCGCCGGCGCACCCGTCCGCCGCGCGCCACTTGGCCACCATGGCATCCGCCGAGATGGAATGGCTGAGCCCGCCACGGCCGCGGACCGCGCCACCCTTGAACGGCACCAGCGGGTCGGCGGTCCCGTGCGCCTCCCACACCGACACCGGCCGCGACGGGTTGCAGGCCACACCCACGCCCAGGGTGCCGGCCACCGGCGCCGCGGCGGCGAAGACGTCGGCCCGGTCGCAGGCCAGCCGGTTGGACATGAAGCCGCCATTGGACATCCCCGTGACGAAAACGTGTCCGGGCGCGATGTTGAAGTCGTTTCGCAGCTTGCCCACCAGCCCGACGAGGAAGGCCACGTCGTCGATGTGGCGGCGATCCGCGGGTGACGCGCCGCGCCCGTCGGCCCAGCTCTTGTCGTACCCGTCGGGGTAGACGACCAACAGGTCGTGGGCGTCAGCAACGGAGTTGAACCCCGTCAGCGCGCGCTGCGCGATCCCGGTTCCGCCGCCGCCGTGCAAACTGAGCACCAGGCCGATGGGGTCGCCCGCCGGCACGTGCAACATGTAGGTTCGGTCCATGCCGCCGGATCGGAACGTACCGGAAACGTCTCGAGCGCTTGCCGCCGACACGTGCCGCACCCCGCAGCCGGCCACGCATATCGCCACCACAGCGAGCCACAGCCATCGCGCGTACGGCATGTTGTCAGGTCGCCGACGGCGCAGCGACGGACAACGAACGGTTACGCGCCGCCGAAAACAGAGCAAACATTGATGTGGCACGGACCGCATTATCGGCGATCCTCCATCGGGTAACGCCGCGGCGTGCGAGCATTCGAACTGGCCCCGCCCTCAGCAAGCTACGGCTCTTCTGTTCCACGGGAGTATCACAGATGACGAGCACCCAGATCCGCAAGCCCGGCCGGGCGCGGTCGCTCCTGGCTATCGGCGCCGTGCCGGTCGCCGGCCTACTCAGCGCGATGACGGCACCGGCGAGCGCGCACGCCACCTCCGCCGATGACGCGTTCCTCGCCGCGCTGAAAGCC
Organism: Mycobacterium paraintracellulare; assembly: GCF_000276825.1. NCBI lineage: Bacteria > Bacillati > Actinomycetota > Actinomycetes > Mycobacteriales > Mycobacteriaceae > Mycobacterium > Mycobacterium paraintracellulare. The sequence continues at coordinate 4,490,828 of NC_016948.1, forward strand.
AAGGGGATCAATTTCGAGTCGCCCGAGGCGGTGGTCAACTCCGGTCATACCGTGTGCCACGAACTCGATTCGGGCCAAACGCCGGAACAGGTTGCCAACAACGTGCTGTCCAGCAGTTCGCTGGACAGCTATCACGCCGGTTACTTCGTCGGCGTCAGCATCAAGGCGTACTGCCCCAAGTACGCGGCGGCGGCATCCGGGTCCTGAAATTTACAGCCGGTTGACAGACTGGTGACCAATTCGCGGCTAAAGTTGGAACATCCGAAACTAATGTGACGACCACAAGGCCAAAATGATTCCGAAACTTTTGGTCGGTGTTGCGGGTGTCGCCATCGTTCTTGGCGCTTCCGGTTGGACCGCAGCATCGGCCAGCACCGACCCTAATCCCTTCAGTCATCTCAGCTGCGCCTGCAAGGAATTGGATCCACCGGGCGGCTCCGCCCAGCGCGACAAAATCAGCCAGGGCATCCAGCACGGTCTTTCCGCCGCACCCCCGGTCGCACAGTGAGCGCGGTCTAGAGCCAGTCGCGACGTTTGAACATCACGTACAGCACCACCATCAGGACGGCTATCACGCTGGTGCTGGCGGCGAATCCGGCCGCCGTACCGAAGCCCGGGTAGGGAACGTTCTGCCCGTAGAACCCGGTGATCGCCGTCGGCACGGCGATGATGGCCGCCCATCCCGTCAACTTCTTCATGACGGTGTTCAGCCGGGCGTCCTGCAGCGACAGGTTGGTCTCGAAAATCGTGGTGACCATGTCGCGCAGCGACTCCGTCCATTCGGACACCCGCAGCACGTGGTCGTAGAGGTCGGCGTACAGCGGGTCGAGCTGGCGGTCGGCGCCGTCCGAAATGCGGTGGTGCTGAATCGAATTGACCACCTCGCGCATCGGTAACGCCACCCGCCGCAGGTTCACCAGGTCCCGGCGCAACCCGAAGGTGCGGCGCGCAAAGTCGCCCTTGCGCGACGTGCCGTCGAACAACTCGTCCTCGATGGCCTCGATGCCGTCGTCGAGGGCCTCGACGGCGGCGAAATGGCTGTCGACCACGACGTCGAGCAGGCCGTGCACCAGGGCGCCGACGCCGTAGGCCTGGCCGCCGATCTCCTCCCACCGCCGGGTCACCAGCGCCATGTCGAAGTCGGGCGTCAGGCGCACGGTGATCAACCCCTGCGGCAGCACGAACGCCGAGATGCGGCGCATCGACAGCGTGCGACCGGGGGCGTCGACGACGTTCGTTGCGGCGCCGGCGATCTCGGCGGCGTACACGGTGAAGAAGGTGTGGGTCTCGTAGCCGGTGGCTTTGACCCGTTCGGCCGCCGCCACGGCGTCTTCCACCGCCCAACGGTTCAGGCCGAGCTCGCCGGCCAGGCCGCCCAGGGTGTCGTGGTCGGGATTGCACAGGTCGGCCCACACCAGGGTGTCGGGCTCGGCGAGGTAGTCCGAGATCTTGCCGAACTCGAAGTCGTCCTGCGCCTTGCCGCCGCGCCACACGCGGCCCTGGATCTGCGGAGCGGTCTGCACCAGGCGATCTTCTCAGCCCGCCGACGGCGGACGGTGCATCACCGTGCCCGGAAGCTCCGCGCCGTACTCGATGTCGTCGTAGTCGCGGCCCTTGCGGCGGCGAGCGCCGCTCGCACCCGAGCCGGGGCGCACCGGGGCCATCGGGAGCATGGGCGGCTCCGCGCCGCCCGGGGGGAGCGGCGACACCGCCGAGGCGAGCTGCACCGGCGCCTGCGAGGTTCCCAGCATTCCCACCGTCGCGGGCGGCATGGTCAGGTGGCCCAGCGAAATTCCCACACCCAGCGCCGCTCGGGGCGCCAGTGACGACCCCGCGGCGCCGATCGCGCTGACGAGCCGCGTCTCCGCCGAGGCCAGCGCCGCGGCGCCGTCCGCCAACCCCGGACCGATGTCCTCGCCCAGCGACGCAAACGCGTGGGCGGTGGCCAATTGGGCCCACACACCCAGGATGTTGACGGGCACCCCGCCCGCGATGAACTGATTCCCCCAGGTGCTCCAGTACCCGAACCAGCCCTCGTTGGGGTCGAAAGCGTCTGCGGCGCTTGACCCTTGGCCGATCGAGTCGGCGGCCAGGAGCTGCGCCCCGGAATTGCCCGTGGTCGCCGCGTGCACCATGGCGGCCTGTGTCGTGGCCCCCGAGGGGTTGGCCACCTCGGGCGGCGGCGAGAACTGCGGCAGCTTGACCGCGCCCGCCGAGGTCGCGGCGTAGCGATACATGGCCGCGGAGTTGTTCACCCACATGGTGTGGTACTCGGCCTCGGTTTCGGCGATGGCCGGGTAATTGACCCCGAAGAAGTTGGTGGCCAACAACATCGCCAGGCGCGCCCGGTTGGCGGCCACCAGCGAGGGATGAACCACCGTCCAGTGGGTCCATTCGAACGCCGCGGCAACGACTTGCACCGACGCCGCGGTCTGCTGGCACTGCTGCGCGGTGAGGCGCAGCCAGGCGAGATAGGGTTCTAGCGCCTGGGCCATCGCCATCGACGACGGACCGTGCCACGTCGTGGACAGCCACGACAGCTCCGCGGTGTAGCTACTCGCCGATTGCTCCAGCTCGGCGCTCAATTCCTGCCAGAAGCCGGCGGCTTCGATAAGTGACCAAGCGCCGGGTCCGGAGTGGATCAGCGCCGAGATTATCTCGGGCGGCAGTATCCCAAAATCCATGAACCTTTACCTTGGGGAAGAAGTGGGTGGGGCGAGCGCCGCGCGTCGGCGCGGGTGCTGGTGGCCGCTGAGGGACCTGTCAGACCCGGCCTACCCGGTGCATGCGATCGGCGCCCGCAGTCGTGCGGCGCCACCGTCAATGTCATCCGGCCGACGGGTTTCGAGGCATCACTTTGCCTTTGACCTCCCGGCCCACGGCAACGTCCTCGTACTTTTGCTGTTTGCGTTTTCGCCAGCCGGTGCCCGCCGAGGCGGTCGGCGGCGGCACCATCATCGGCATCATGGGAAATCCGGATTCCGCGGCGGGCAGCGGGGACGCCGCGGACGCGAGTTGTACCCCGGTCTGCGTGCCCGGCAGCAGGCCGACCACGGCGGGGGGCGCGGTCAACTTGCCCAGCGATACCCCGACGCCCAGCGCGCCGGTCGGGGCCGCCGACGCTCCCGCGCCGATGCCCTTGATCGCGTTGGCCAGGGTGGCCGAGGTCAGTCCCAGGCCCTCCGACAGGCCCGAGCCGATGTCGCCACCGACGGACGCGACGCCTTGCGCGGTCGCCAACTGCGCCCACACACCGAGCAGATTGATGGGGAAACCCGACGAGATGAACTGGTTGCCCCAGGTGCTCGCCCAGCCGAACCAGCTGGCGTTGGGGTCGAAGCCGGTGACGCTGTCGCCGAGCGCGTCCTGGACCTGCGGACCGAACGAGTCACTCGCGGCTTTCATCACCGCCGCCTCTTGGTTGGCCGTCCCGTCCGGATTGGTGTCGGGAACCGGCGAGGTGAACCGGGACAGCTGCCCCGTCGCCTGCGACGTCGTCGCCTGATAGCGGGTCATCGCCGCGGCGTTGTTCGCCCACATGGTCTGGTATTCGTTTTCGGCCTCGGCGATCGCCGCGGTGTTGGTCCCGAACCGGTTGGTCGCCAGCAACTGCCGCAGGCGCGTCCGGTTGGCGGTGACGACCGAGGGGTGGACCACCGTGGCGCGAGTGGCGCTGAAGGCCGAGGCCGCCGCCTCCGCCGAGGAGGCCATCTGCGCGGACTGCTGCGCGGTCTCGCGCAACCACAGCAGGTAGGGCTGGACGGACTGCAGCATGGCCGTCGCGGACGGGCCGTCCCACGATTCGATGAGCGAGGTCAACGTGGAGGTATAGGTGGAGACGGAATTCTCCAGTTCGACGGCCAGGCGCTGCCAGGCGCCGGCGGCCTCGATCAGCGAGCCCGCTCCGGGCCCGGTGTGGATGAGTGTCGAGGTGACCTCGGGGGGTGCTAGTAGATCCATCTCGTCTCACAATGCCCACGCTGAGAACGCCTCAGCAAATTTCCGTTAACCAGGCCGCGAAAAAGCCCCAAACTCTGTACGTCGATGCCTGCTACCTGCCGTCGGTACCTCCCAGTTCGACCGCAAGCCGCTAGGACACCCTATACCCCCAGCAACGGCCTCCTCTTCCCATTTAATCGAGCCGGGGACTTGGCCCCCGCCGCTGGTCGGGAGCGGGGGCCCTCTATCAGACGGTCACCGAGTCGCCGCGGTTCACCGTGACGATCCGGTCGCCCAGCCCGCGACGCTGCATTTGCCGGGTGAAGTCGGAGAGCGGCGACGCGAACACCGCGTAGTCGTCGAAGTGCACCGGGATGGCCTTCGGCAGGCCCAGCATCGCGACGAGTTCGGCCCCCTGGCGACCGTCCATGGTTACGGTCAGCCCGAACGGAAGCCGCCGGCCGGCCGGCAGCCGGGTGCCGCCGAGGTGCAGCATGCCGACGTCGATCGGGTCGAACCGCGCCGGGATCTCGTTGAGCTCCTGGATCAGCAGGGTGTCCCCGGAGATGTAGAGCCGGCGCCGGGGTGCGCCGTCGGCGGAGCCGATCTCGACCATGGTGCCCATCACCGGCGGCAGCAGGCGCCGGCTCCACCCCGGCGCGTGGCGCCCGGGCAGCGACGTGAGGGTCACGGTGGTGTCGCCCTTGGTGATCGTGTGCTGCTGCCAGGTTTGCAGGCCGCGCGCGTGCGCGAAGCCGCGCTGGTGCAGGCGTTTGGCGGCGTGCGGCGTCGTGATGATGGGCAGGTCGTGGTCGAGACCCCGCTGCGACACCCTGTCCCAGTGGTCGCCGTGCAGATGGGAGAGCACGACGGCGTCGAGGCGCGGAAGTTCGTCGATGCCCAACGCCGGCTCCTTCAGGCGCTTGGACACCAGCCCGTGGCCGAGGTAGGCGCGTTGCCCGCGGTGCAGGAAATTCGGGTCGGTCAGCAGCGTCAGCCCGCCGACGGAAATCAGCGTGGTGGCGTTGCCGACGAACGTGACGGCGATGTCCATACGCGCGGGCTACCCGATCCCGGGCGGTCCACGCCGCGGGTTGCCCGCCTCAGTCGATGTGCGACGGGGGGTCGGCGAACGCGAGGTCCGACGGGCGCTGGTCGGGACCCATCACGTCGCAGTGCCCGTCGGGCACGAGGTAGGAACTGGCGCCGTTGGGAATCAGGCGGGTGACGGCCACGCAGCGTTGCCAGGTGCCGTCGGGCTGGACGGGCCCGTCGCACTTGCTGAGCACGCCTCCCCCGTACTGGCAGCCGGCGCTCACCGGCGGTGCCCAGGCTATGAGCCCGGCGGCCGTCAGCAGGGCCGCCGATCCCGACACGATGCCGCGCTTCATGGTCGCCTCCCGTCACCTCGCCCCTGGGGCCCTGCGGCGTTGCCGACTGCTTGTGACGCTACCGCTTGCGCACCCTGTCCGCGTAGGGATCACGGCGGCTGACGAACTCGCGCCGCACGCCCGAGCGCGGGTCGGTGAACTCGATGCGCCGTGCCAACAACCGCAGCGGTGTGCTGAAGTCGTCGGGCGCAACGTCAATCACGTTGGGGTACAACGGATCCCCCTCGATCGGTATCCCCAGCGAGGCCATGTGCACGCGCAACTGGTGGGTACGCCCGGTGCGCGGGGTCAGCCGGTAGAGGCCGTCCGCGCTCACCAGCTCCACCAGCGTCTCGGCGTTGGCCGCTCCCGGCTCGCAGACCGCCTGCAGCTGACCCCGGCGCTTGACGATGCGGCTTTTCACCACGCGGGGCAACCGCAGCGCCGGGTCCACGGCGGCGCGGGCCAGATACGTCTTGTCCACCAGGCCCCGCGAGAACAGCGTCTGGAACGCGCCCCGCATTTCGCGGCGCGCGGTGAACACCAGCACCCCGGCGGTCAGCCGGTCCAGCCGGTGCGCCGGGCTCAGCTCGGGCAGCTCCAGCTCCCGGCGCAGCCGCACCAGCGCGCTCTGCGCGACGTGGCGTCCCCGCGGCATGGTGGCCACGAAGTGGGGCTTGTCGACGACCACGATGTCGTCGTCGCGATAGAGCACCGGGATCTCGAACGGCACCGGCACCTCATCGGGCAGCTCGCGGTAGAGGTAGACGCTCGCCCCGGCGGGCAGCACGGTCTTGGCATCGATCACCGCGCCGTCGGCGCCCACCACCTCCCCGGCCAGCACCTTGGCGCGGGCCGGCGCGCCGAACCGGGCGCTCAGCTCGGCCAGCACCGGTCCGCCCCGCAGCCGCACCCGCGCCGGGCCGAGCCCGTCACGCACGGGAAGCGGGGCGGGCCTCACTTGAGCGGGACCGGCTCGAGGATCTCGGCGCGGGCCTCGGGCGCGCTGGCCCGCAATTCGTCGGCCGACACGTCGTCGGGCTGGGCCTGGGACAGCACCTCGGCCTCCACCCGGGCGGTGTAGTTGGCGACCTCGCGGTCGATGTCCGCCGCGGACCAATTCAGCACCGGCGCAACCACATCCGCGACCTCGCGGGCGCAGTCGACACCGCGGTGTGAGTATTCGATGGAGATGCGCATCCGGCGGGCCAGGACGTCCTCCAGATGCAAGGCCCCCTCGGCGGTCACGGCATAGAGCGCCTCGACCCGCAGGTAGCCCGGCGCCTCCTTGATCGGGTCGAGCAGGTCGGGGCGGTCGTCCGCCAACGCCAGCACGTCACCGATCAGCGAGCCGTAGCGGTCCAGCAGGTGGCGCACCCGGTAGGGGTGCAGCCCCTGCAGCTCGGCGACGTGCTCGGCCTGGTTGATGAGCGCGAAGTAGCCGTCGGCGCCCAGCAGGCTGACCTTCTCGGTGATCGACGGCGCCACCCGCGCCGGAATGAATTGGGCCGCAGCGTCAATCGCGTCCGCGGCCATCACCCGGTAGGTGGTGTACTTGCCGCCCGCGATGGCCACCAATCCCGGCGCGGGCACCGCCACGGCGTGCTCGCGGGACAGCTTCGAGGTTTCCTCGCTCTCCCCGGCCAGCAGCGGCCGCAGCCCGGCGTACACGCCGTCGATGTCGGCGTGGGTCAGCGGGATGGCCAGCACCGTGTTGACCGTGGTGAGGATGTAGTCGATGTCGGCCTTGGTGGCCGCGGGATGGGCCAGGTCGAGATTCCAGTCGGTGTCGGTGGTGCCGATGATCCAGTGGCTGCCCCACGGGATGACGAACATCACCGACTTCTCGGTGCGCAGGATGATCGCGACGTCGCTAACGATGCGGTCGCGCGGCACCACGATGTGCACGCCCTTGGAGGCCCGCACCTGAAATCGCCCGCGCTGCTTGGACAATGCCTGGATCTCGTCGGTCCACACCCCGGTCGCGTTGACCACCACGTGGCCGCGGACTTCGGTGACCGCGCCGTCCTCGGAATCGCGGACCCGCACCCCGGTCACCCGATCGCCCTCGCGCAGCAGGGCGACGACCTGGGTGGAGGTACGCACCACCGCGCCGTAATGCGCTGCGGTGCGCGCGACGGTCATCGTGTGCCGGGCGTCGTCGACGACCGCGTCGTAGTAACGGATTCCGCCGATCAACGAGCTGCGCTTGAGGCCCGGGCTCAACCGCAACGCGCCCGCACGGGTCAAATGCTTTTGCGCCGGAACGGATTTCGCGCCACCCATCCGGTCGTAGAGAAAGATGCCGGCGGCGACGTAGGGCCGTTCCCACACGCGGTTGGTCAGCGGGAACAGGAACGGCATCGGCTTGACCAGGTGCGGCGCCAGCGTGGTCAGCGACAGCTCGCGCTCGTAGAGCGCCTCGCGGACCAGGCCGAACTCCAGTTGCTCGAGGTAGCGCAGGCCGCCGTGGAACATCTTCGACGAGCGGCTCGAGGTGCCCGAGGCGAAATCGCGCGCCTCCACCAGCGCCACCTTGAGCCCGCGGGTCGCGGCGTCCAGCGCGCAGCCCGAACCCACCACGCCGCCGCCGATCACCACCACGTCGAACTGCTCGGCGCCCAGCCGGTCCCAGGCCGCCTGCCGCTGTTCCGGACCCAGCACGGACACCGGCGAGCTTCGCTGGGTGGACGCGTGGATGGGATCAGTCACGACCTGGACTCCTCACTGGGTTACTCATCAGTAGGGGCGTGCTGCACCAAGGCTAACCGCTAGTCCAGATCGTCGTGCGCCATCAGCCGCCGCGCCGCCTCGGTGATCGAGCCGGACAGCGACGGATACACCGCCAGCGTCTGCGCCAGCTCGTTGACCGTGATGCGGTTCTGCACTGCCACGGCGATCGGCAGGATCAGCTCGGAGGCGATCGGCGCCACCACCACGCCGCCGATCACCACGCCGGTGGACTTGCGGCAGAACACCTTCACGAACCCCTGCCGCAGCCCGGACATCTTCGCGCGCGCGTTGGTGCGCAGCGGCAGCATGATCGTGCGCGCCGACACCGAACCGTCGTCGATCATGGTCTGCGGCACCCCGACGGCGGCGATCTCGGGGCGGGTGAACACCGTCGCCGCCACCGTGCGCAACCGGATCGGGCTGACGCCCTCGCCCAGCGCGTGATACATCGCGATGCGGCCCTGCATGGCCGCGACCGAGGCCAGCGGCAGCAGGCCGGTGCAGTCGCCGGCGGCGTAGATGCCGGACACCGAGGTCCGCGACACCCGGTCCACGGTCAGGTAGCCGCCGCGGCCCAGCTCGATGCCGACCCGTTCGAGGCCCAGGCCGCTGGTGTTGGGCACCGAACCGATGGTCATCAGCGCGTGGCTGCCTTCCACGGTGCGCCCGTCGGCCAGGGTGACCAGCACGCCGTCCCCGGTGCGGGTGACCGACGCGGCGCGGGCGTTCTTCACCAGCTTCACGCCGCGCTCGGAGAACGCGGCCTCCAGCACCCGGGCGGCGTCGGCGTCCTCATACGGCAGCACCCGGTCGCGGCTGGCGACGACCGTCACCGGCACACCCAATTCGGTGTAGGCGTGCACGAACTCCGCCCCGGTGACCCCCGACCCGACCACGATGAGGTGCTCGGGCAGCGCCTCCAGGTCGTAGAGCTGGCGCCAGGTCAGGATGCGCTCGCCGTCGGGCTGGGCCGACGGCAGCACCCGCGGGCTGGCGCCGGTGGCGATCAGCACCACGTCGGCCTCGTACTCGCTGGTGGTGCCGTCCTGGGCGGTTGCCTTGATGTTGTGGCGGGCCAGCCCGGGCGTGGGGTCGATCAGCTCGCCGCGGCCGGCCACCACGTGCACTCCCACGCCGAGCAGCTGATCGGCGATGTCGGACGACTGATCGGTGGCGAGTTGCTTGACGCGGGAGTGGATCTGCCGCAGCGAGAGCTTGGCGTCGTCGATGTCGATCTCGAAGCCCAGCCGCGGCGCGCGGCGCAGCTCGGTGCGCAGCCAGGTCGACGCGATGAACGTCTTGGACGGCACGCAGTCGTCCAGGACGGCGGCCCCGCCGATGCCCTCGGACTCGATGACGGTGACGTGCGTCGTGTCGGGGTGGGAAGTGGCGGCCACCAGCGCGGCTTCGTAACCGGCCGGGCCGCCACCGAGGATCACGATGCGCGTCGCCACAGCCCTAACCTAACGAAGCCGGGCGCACGCCGCCCAACGCTCGGGGGAAGACCGGGCCAGCTCGGACGTCTAAGCTTTCCCCGTGCCGCTCTACGCCGCGTACGGGTCGAACATGGACCCCGAACAGATGCTGAAGCGCGCACCCCATTCGCCGATGGCCGGAACGGGCTGGCTGCACGGGTGGCGGTTGACGTTCGGCGGCGAGGACATCGGCTGGGAGGGCGCGCTGGCGACCGTGGTCGAGGATCCGGACTCCAAGGTGTTCGTCGTCCTCTACGACATGACACCGGCCGACGAGGTCAACCTGGACCGCTGGGAGGGCTCGGAGTTCGGCGTCCACCAGAAGATCCGCTGCCGGGTCGAGCGCATCTCGTCGGACACCACCACCGACCCGGTCCTGGCGTGGCTGTACGTGCTGGACGCGTGGGAGGGCGGACTACCGTCGGCCCGATACCTCGGGGTCATGGCGGACGCCGCCGAAATCGCCGGTGCGCCAAGCGATTACGTGCACAGCCTGCGCACTCGACCGGCCCGCAACATCGGCCCGGGCACCAGCGCCTGAAAAATCACTCGCCTCTGGGCGATCAGGAGTGTAAACAGACAGACCGAAAACCTACGCGTACTTCCACGGAAGGAAATTCGACTGTCAATCCTGTCCGCACCGCCGGTCGCCGACGCACTGGCGCGGGCGTTCGCCGCCGCCGTCAACCCGGCCCCCAAGGCCGCCGTGCGCTACCCCGAGGTTTCGGGCCGCACGAGCGAAATCACCGTCCCCACCCGGCACGGCCCCACCCGCGCGACCGTCTATCACCCGCCGGCCGGCACCACCGACCCGCCCGTCTATGTCAACGTGCACGGCGGCGGGTTCGTGGTCGGGCACCCCGAACAGGACGACCCGTGGTGCCGCTATCTGGCCGCCAACGCGGGCGTGGTGGTGATCAACCCCGACTACGTGCTGGCGCCGCGTCACCGCTTTCCCGCCGCGGTGCACCAGATCTATGACGTGGTGCGCTGGGCGGCCGGCCCACACCCCGACTGGGACGGTGCCCGGCTGTGCGTCGGCGGCCAGAGCGCGGGCGGCAACCTGTCCGCCGCGGCGGCCCGGCTCGCGTGGGAGAACGGCGGCCCGCCGATCGCGTTGCAGGTGTTGCACTACGCCCCGCTTGACCTGGTCACGCCCACCCGCGACAAGCCGTCCACCCTCGGCCGCCGGGCGATCATGAAACCGTGGATGGGCGAGGTCTTCGACACCGCCTACATACCCGAGCGGGCGCAGCGCCGCGACCGCCTGGCCTCGCCCGCCTGGGGGAACAACGCCGACCACATCGCCGGCATCGCGCCGGCGCTGATCGTGACGGCCGAGCACGACCGCCTTTGCGGCGAAGCCCGCCGGTACGCAAAGAAGCTGGACGCGGCCGGCGCGTTGGCGGAGTACTACGAGGTGGCCGGCGTCGACCACGGATACAACATCATGAGCCAGGCCGGCGACGTCACGCGCCGCGCGTACGCCCACATCGCCGGCCACGTCGTGCGCGCCACCAACCGCGACGGCACCCGCTAAGAGAGCTCGAACGCCGCCGACTGCTCGACGATGTTGGCCAGCACCCGCACCCCGATCGCCAGGGCCCGCTCGTCGAGATTGAACGTCGGCTGGTGCAGGTCCAGCTGCGGCCCCACCCCCGGCCACACCCCCAGCCGCGCCATCGCGCCGGGGATCTCCTCCAGGTACCAGGAGAAGTCCTCGCCGCCCCCGGACTGGCGGGTGTCGGCCAGCGCGTCGGGGCCGACGGCCTCGATCGCGTGGGTGAGGATGCGCGTCGAGACGTCCTCGTTGACCACCGGCGGCACGCCGCGGCGGTATTGCAGCGTGTGCTCGATGGCCAGCGGCGCCAGCAGCCCGGCCACGGTCTCGCGGATGATCTCCTCGAGCCCCACCCAGGTCTGCCGGCTGGCGGTGCGCACGGTGCCGGCCAGCACGCCGGTCTGCGGGATGGCGTTGGCGGCCACGCCGGCGTTGACCGCGCCCCACACCAGCACGGTGCCGTTGCGCGGGTCGATGCGCCGCGACAAGACCCCGGGCAGGCCGGTGATCAGCGTGCCCAGCCCGTACACGAGGTCGGCGGTCAGGTGGGGGCGCGAGGTGTGGCCGCCGGGTGAGTACAGCGTGATCTCGATCTGGTCGGCGGCCGAGGTGATGGGGCCGTGCCGGACCGCGATCTTTCCGACCTCCAGCCGGGGATCGCAGTGCAGCGCGAAGATCCGGGACACCCCGCTGATGGCGCCGGCCGCGATGGCGTCGATCGCCCCGCCGGGCATGAGTTCCTCGGCGGCCTGGAAGAGCAACCGCACCCCGATCGGCAGCTCGGGGACCGACGCCAGCACCAGGGCCGTGCCCAGCAGGATGGCGGTGTGCGCGTCGTGGCCGCAGGCGTGCGCGACGTTGGGCATGGTGGACGCGTAGGGGGCGCCGGTGCGTTCGACCATCGGCAGGGCGTCCATGTCGGCCCGCAACGCGATCCGGGGCTCGTGCTCGGGGCCGATGTCGCAGACCAGTCCCGTGCCGCCGGGCAACACCTTCGGGTTGAGCCCCGCTTCGGCCAGCCGCTCGGCGACGAACTGGGTGGTGGCGTACTCCTGGCGGCCCAGCTCGGGGTAGCGGTGGATGTGCCGGCGCCATTCGACCAGGTCTGCGTGATGAGAGGCCAGCCAGGATTCGGCGGCGTCGGCGAGTCTCATGCGCGCTCCCCGCCGCGTCTGCGTTCGTGCGCCGCCATCACCCGGTCGCGTTCGGCGGGCGTCTGGGCCAGCTGGACCACCGTGCGCGCCAGCATGATCGCGCCCTCGATCACGGCGCGGTCGGCGCTGGGGTTGGTGGCGGCCTCGGCGAAGCCACGCTGGTGCACCATGGCCCCGCCGGAGTCGAGCCCGATCACCGGGTGGATCCCCGGCAGCGCCTTGGTCACGTTGCCCATGTCGGTGCTGCCCATGGGCAGCGCCGCCTCATACTCGCGGGCCACCGGCTCGCGGCCGAGCCGTCGCATCTCCTCGCGAAAGACGTCGGCCAGCCATTGGTCGGGGGTGAGTTCGTCGTAGGCGGGTGCCGGGTTGTCGATGTCGTATTCGCAGCCGGTGGCCAGCGCGCCCGCGGCGAAGCAGGCGTACATCCTGCCCTCGAGTTCCCGGAGCGAGTCGGCTTCGACCGCGCGCATCGCGTACTGAAGCGTCGCGCGCCCGGGTATGACGTTGACCGCCTGCCCGCCGTCGGTGACGATCCCGTGCACCAGCTGCCCGGGCGCCAGTTGCTGGCGCAGCAGCCCGACGGCCACCTGCGCGACGGTCACGGCGTCGGCGGCGTTGATCCCGAGGTGCGGCGCGACGGCGGCGTGGGATTCCGTGCCGCGGTACGTGATGGTCGCCTCGGACAGGGCCAGCGAGCGGGCCGCGGCGATATCCGTCGGCCCGGGATGGAGCATGACGGCCGCGGCGATGTCATCGAACACCCCCGCCCGCAACAACAGCGCCTTGCCGCCGCCGGCCTCCTCGGCGGGAGTCCCCAGCAGCGCCACCCGCACGCCCAGCTCGTCGGCGACCTCGGCCAGCGCCAGCGCGGTGCCCACCGCCGAGGCGGCGATGATGTTGTGGCCGCAGGCGTGCCCGATCTCGGGCAGCGCGTCGTATTCGGCGCACACCCCGACGGTCAGCGGCCCGCTGCCGTAGTCGGCGCGGAAGGCGGTGTCCAGACCGCCGGGGGCGGCGGTGATCTCGAAGCCACGCTCGGCGACGAGTGCCTGCGCCTTGGCGCAGCTGCGGTGCTCGGCGAACGCCAGCTCGGGCTCGGCGTGAATGGCGTGCGACAACTCGACGAGGTCGCCGCCGCGCCGCCGCACGACAGCTTCGACGCTGTCCAGCAGGCTGTCTAACGGGGCGGTGGGCACTCTCGCAGTATGTCACTCACCGGCCTACGGCCCTGAGGCCCTGAGGGCTACACCAGCCCGGCGATGAAACTCGCCGCCTGGCCCGGGTAGGGCGGGGCGGAGTAGTCGTGGTGCGCATCCCGGTCGCGACCGCCGACGACGCAGACGGGATCACCTTCGCTGCACAGGTCGATGGTGCGGCCGGCGAACGCGCCCGTCGACGACAGGGGTGTGTCGAAGCGGTTGCCGGGATTGCCGAACACCGCGACGGCCCTGATCTTGTTGGCCAGGGCAGGATCCAGCGGGGGCGCCGATCCGAAGTTCCCGATGCGCTGGCCGACGGGCGGCACCCCGGCGAGCATCGAGATCGCGGCGGCGCCCTGCGAGAAACCGCCGAGCACCAGCCGCGTGGACGGGCACTGGTCGACCATCTCCGCGATGTGGTCGCGTGCGTCGTTGGCGGCGTCGGCGGTCGTCAGGAAGTTGTAGCTGGCCGGATAATTCACCGCATAGGAATCGACGGTGCGCGACCCCAGCGCGGGCTGCAGGGCGGCGAACAGCGCGTCGCCCACCACACCCAGGCCCGGCGGCTCGGCGGTGCCTCGGGCGAAGATCAGTTGGACGTTCGGACAGTCCGCCTTGGCCGACGGCGCCGGGCCGACTGTGACCGAAACCACTGACAGCACAACACCAACGGCGATGGCAATGACCGGGCCAACCACCGGCCACCTACGAAGACTCATACGCCAGATCTTGACACATACCGGCGACACCGTCGCCGGGCCAGGTTCGATCGCCCGGCTCCGCACTCGCGCCTCACCTGCGCTCGCCGTCCCCGGGCTAGGCTCCCGCTGTGACCCAAACCTCGTCCGACCCAGGCGACCTCGCGCGCCGCGCCGCCGCGGTCATCGCCGAGCGCACCGGAATCGACGAGCATGACGTCGCCATCGTGCTCGGCTCGGGATGGTCGCCGGCGGTCGCCGCGCTCGGCACCGAGGCGATCGGGAAGACCGCCGTGCTGCCCCAGGCCGACCTGCCCGGCTTCCGGCCGCCCACCGCGATCGGGCACACCGGCGAGCTGTTGTCGATGCGCATCGGCGCACACCGCGTGCTGGTGCTCGTCGGCCGCATCCACGCCTACGAGGGCCACGACCTGTGCCACGTCGTGCACCCGGTGCGGGCGGCCTGCGCGGCCGGCGTGCGCGCGGTCGTGCTCACCAACGCGGCGGGCGGACTGCGCCCGGACATGGCCGTCGGCGAACCGGTGTTGATCAGCGACCACCTCAACCTGACCGCGCGTTCCCCGCTGGTCGGCCCGCAATTCGTGGACCTGACCGACGCCTACTCCCCGCGGCTGCGCGAATTCGCCCGCCAGGCCGACCCGACGCTGACCGAGGGCGTCTACGCCGGCCTGCCCGGCCCGCACTACGAGACCCCCGCGGAAATCCGGATGCTGCGCACGCTGGGCGCCGACCTGGTCGGCATGTCGACGGTGCACGAGACCATCGCGGCGCGGGCGGCCGGCGCCGAGGTGCTCGGGGTGTCGCTGGTGACCAACCTGGCCGCCGGCATCGGCGGCGAGCCGCTCAGCCACGCCGAGGTGCTCTCCGCGGGGGCTGCGTCCGCCAGCCGGATGGGCGCCCTCCTGGCCCTGATCCTCGAGCGGCTGCCCCGGTTTTAGGGCCATGACGCCCGAGGAGTGGATCGCCCACGACCCCGACCCGCGGACGGCCGCCGAGCTCGCCGCGTGCGACGCGGAAGAATCAGCCGCACGGTTCGCCCGTCCCCTGAGGTTCGGCACCGCGGGCCTGCGCGGCCCGGTGCGCGGCGGGCCCGACGCGATGAACGTCGCGGTGGTGTCGCACGCCACCTGGGCGGTGGCGCAGGTGCTCAAGCGGCGCGCCCCGGCCGGTGCGCGGGTGATCGTGGGGCGCGACGCCCGGCACGGTTCGGCGGTATTCGCCACGGTGGCCGCCGAAGTGCTTGCCGATCAAGGGTTTTCGGTGCTGTTGCTGCCCGGTCCGGTGCCGACCCCGGTGGTCGCGTTCGCGGTGCGCCACACCGGCGCGCTGGCCGGGATCCAGATCACGGCGTCGCACAACCCGCCGGCCGACAACGGCTACAAGGTGTACGTCGACGGCGGCATCCAGCTCGTCTCCCCCACCGATCGCGAGATCGAGGCCGCGATGGCCGACGCCCCGCCCGCCGACCAGATCGGCAGGGCCCCCATCGAACCGGGCCAGGCCGATCTGGTCGAGCGCTACGTCGAGCGCGCGTCCGGGCTGCGGCGCGGGGCCGGCTCGGCGCGGGTCGCCCTGACGGCCCTGCACGGGGTGGGCGGCGCGGTGGCCGTGGAGACGCTGCGCCGCGCCGGCTTCGCCCAAGTGCACACCGTCGCAGCGCAATTCGCTCCGGACCCGGACTTCCCCACCGTCGCTTTCCCCAACCCCGAGGAGCCGGGTGCCGCCGACGCGCTGTTGGCCCTGGCCTCCGACGTGCGCGCCGACGTGGCGATCGCGCTGGATCCCGACGCCGACCGGTGCGCCGTCGGCATTCCCGACAAAGCGGGGTGGCGGATGCTGTCCGGCGACGAAACCGGTTGGCTGCTAGGAGATTACATTCTTTCCCAGCCGCAGCGCGCCGAAACGCCGGTGGTGGCCAGCACCCTGGTGTCCTCGCGGATGCTGTCGGCCATCGCCGCGCACCGCGGCGCCGTCCACGTCGAAACCCTCACCGGCTTCAAATGGCTGGCGCGCGCCGATGCCGAGGTCCCCGGCGGCACCCTGGTATACGCCTACGAGGAAGCGATCGGGCACTGCGTCGACCCGGACGCCGTACGCGACAAGGATGGCATCAGCGCCGCGGTCCTGGTGTGCGACCTGGTGGCCACGCTGCTGCGCCAAGGCCGTTCGGTCGTCGACCTGCTCGACGAGCTGGCTCGCCGATACGGCGTGCACGACGTCGCCGCGATCTCGCGCCGGGTCGCCGACCCCGCCGAGGCGGCCGCGCTGATGCACCGGCTACGGACCACCCCGCCGGCGACGCTGGCCGGGTTCCCCGCCGAACTCACCGACGTCACCGATGCGCTGATCTTCACCGGCGGTGACGACCACACGTCGGTCAGGGTGGTGGTGCGGCCCTCCGGGACCGAGCCGAAACTGAAGTGCTACTTGGAGATTCGCTGCGCGCCTAGCGACGATCTGGATTCTTCGCGGCGGCGCGCCGGTGCCCTGCGCGCCGAGCTGGTCGCTGCGATGCGGGGCTGGTGAACAGGTTCGGCCCGAACTGGCGGTCCCCCGCGTCGCCGAGGCCAGGCACGATATAGGCCGACTTGTTGAGCCCCTTGTCGACCGCGGCGGTGAACACTCGCGCGTCCGGCGCCGCTTTCTGCACGGCCGCAAGGCCTTCCGGCGCGGCCACCACGCACAGCGCGGTGATGTCGGTGGCGCCGCGGCGCTGCAACAGGCCGATGGTGTGGGCCATCGACCCGCCGGTGGCCAGCATGGGGTCGAGGACCATCACCGGCCGGCGCGCGAGTTTGTCGGGCAGCGCCTCGAGATACGGGACCGGCAGGTGGGTTTCCTCGTCGCGGGCGACACCGACGAAACCCACCTCCGCCTCGGGTATCGCGGCCTGGGCGGCCTCGACCATGCCCAACCCGGCCCGCAGCACCGGAACCAGCAGCGGCGGGTTGACCAGTCGCGTCCCAGCCGTCGCGGCCACCGGGGTGCGGATCCTGACCGACTTTCGCGGCGCCTCCCGGCTGGCCTCGTACACCAGCATCAGCGTGAGCTCACGCAGCGCGGCCCGAAACCCGGCATTGTCGGTGCGTTCGTCGCGCAGCACCGTCAGCCGGGCCGCGGCCAGCGGGTGGTCGATCACGCGCACGTCCATCCCATGAAGGGTATATAACGATCGGGCAAAGCCCTTCTGACACGCTTGCGTTCGTCCCAGCCACACCGCACGCGCGTTCGTATACTCCCGGGGTGTCGCGCGAAAATCGAAGTCCGAGAAGCCTACTCGGCAGGGCGCATCGCCTCCTGCCGGCGCTCGGCGTGGTCGCATTGGTGGCACTGGCGGCAAGTCCGCTG
The DNA here is from genome assembly GCF_000276825.1 of Mycobacterium paraintracellulare. Classification (NCBI taxonomy): domain Bacteria; kingdom Bacillati; phylum Actinomycetota; class Actinomycetes; order Mycobacteriales; family Mycobacteriaceae; genus Mycobacterium; species Mycobacterium paraintracellulare. The sequence continues at coordinate 4,508,329 of NC_016948.1, forward strand.
ACCCCGCGCATAGGCCTTGCGGCAGCGGCCATTCCGCAACCGGCGCACATCGTGATCGTGGTGGAGGAAAACCGTTCCGAGAACGGCATCATCGGCAACAAGTCGGCGCCCTTCATCACCTCCCTGGCCGCCAATGGCGCCAACATGACGCAGTCATACGCCGAAACCCACCCCAGCGAACCGAATTACCTGGCGCTGTTCGCGGGCAACACCTTCGGGGTGACCAAGGACCTGTGCCCGATCAACGCCGGCGCGGCCCCCAATCTCGGATCCGAATTGCTGGCCGCGGGCCACACGTTCGTCGGCTTCGCCGAAGGCCTGCCAACCGTCGGCTCGCCGGTGTGCACCGCGGGCAAGTACGCGCGCAAGCACGTGCCATGGGCCAACTTCACCAACGTGCCGGCGGCGAACTCGATGCCGTTCTCCGCGTTCCCGATGGGCAACTACGCCAGCCTGCCGACCGTGTCGTTCGTCATCCCCAACAACGACAACAACATGCACGACGGGTCCATCGCGCAGGCCGACGCCTGGCTGAATCGCCAGCTGTCCGGTTACGCCAATTGGGCGGTGGCCAACAACAGCCTGCTGATCCTGACGTTCGACGAGGACGACAACGGCAGCCACAACCAGATCCCCACGGTGTTCTACGGCGCGCACGTCCGCCCCGGCAACTACAGCGAGCAGATCAACCACTACAACGTGCTTTCCACGGTGGAGCAGATGTACGGGCTACCCAAGACGGGCTATGCCGCCAGCGCCGCGCCCATCACCGACATCTGGGACTAGACCACTGCCCGGCGGCGCCTTGGCCGGTCGTCGCTATTCTGTGCCGCATGGCTGCTGACCTCGTGCCCATTCGCCTGAGCCTGTCCGCCGGCGACCGCTACACCGTGTGGGCGCCCCGCTGGCGTGACTCCGGCGACGAGTGGGAGGCCTTCCTGGGCAAGGACGAGGACCTGTTCGTCTTCTCCTCCGTCGCCGACCTGGTGGCGTTCGTGCGGTCCGACACCGACAACGACCTGACCGACCACCCGGCGTGGAAGGCCCTGACGTCGGCGCACGCGCATGACTTCGAGCCCGCCGAGGACAAGCAGTTCGATCTGGTCGCGGTCGAGGAGCTGGTCTCCGAGAAGCCCACCGCGGAATCGGTGTCCGCGCTGGCGGGCACGCTGGCCATCGTGTCGTCCATCGGATCGGTGTGCGAGCTGGCGGCGGTGTCGAAGTTCTTCAACGGCAACCCCAGCCTGGGCACGGTGTCGGGCGGGGTCGAGCACTTCACCGGCAAGGCCGGCGCCAAACGCTGGCATGCGATCGCCGAGGTCATCGGGCGCAGCTGGGACGACGTGCTGGGCGCGATCGATGACATCGCCACCACCCCCGACGTCGACGCCAAGTTGTCGGCCAAGGCCGAAGACGAACTGGCCGAGGAGCGCGAAGAGGACGAGACCGAAGACGCCGTCGAGGAATCCGCGGCCGACGACATTGACGACGACGTTGACGACGAAGTTGACGAAGACGACGACACCGAAGCCCGGGCGGCCGGCGACACCGCGGTGCTCGGCGGCGACAAGGACTTCTGGCTGCAGGTCGGCATCGATCCGATCCGGATCATGACGAGCTCGGGCACCTTCTTCACCCTGCGCTGCTACCTCGACGACGAGCCGATCTTCCTGGGCCGCAACGGACGGATCAGCGTGTTCCCGTCCGAGCGCGCGCTGGCCCGCTACCTGGCCGACGAGCACGACCACGACCTGTCCGATCTGAGCACCTACGACGACATCCGCACCGCCGCCACCGACGGGTCGCTCACGGTCAAGGTCACCGACGACAACATCTACGTGCTCACCGGCCTGGCCGACGACCTGGCCGACGGGCCCGAGGCCGTGGACCGGGAGCAACTGGAACTGGCCGTCGAGGTGCTCCGCGACATCGGCGACTACTCCGAGGATCCCGCGGTGGACAAGGCGCTCGAAACCAACCGGCCGCTGGGCAAATTGGTGGCCGCCGTGCTCGAACCCGGCTCGGTCACCAAGCCGTCGCCGCCGTACGCCGCGGCGGTGCGCGAGTGGGAGAAGCTGGAGCAATTCGTCGAGGGCCGGCTCCGCCGCGAGTAGGGCGTTTCACGGGCTAGGTTGGTGACGTGTCGCTTCCCGGAATCGGCCCGCTGCCGCTGTACGGGTTCCAGCGCCCGGCCATGTTGCTGTTCGGTTTGGTGCCCCTGGCCTTGCTGGCCGTCTACGTCGTGGTGCAGGCCCGTCGCAACCGACGGCTGCACCGCTACACCGACGCCCCCGTGGCGCAGTCGCGGTGGCGGCACCTGCCGATCGCCGCGTCGCTACTCAGCCTGGCGTTGCTGACGATCGCGCTGGCCACCCCCACCCACGACATGCGCATCCCGCGCAACCGCGCCGTCATCATGCTCGTCATCGACATGTCGCAGTCAATGCGGGCGACCGACGTCGAACCCAACCGGCTCAAGGCCGCCGAACAAGCGGCCAGCCAATTCGCCAGCCAGCTGACACCCGGCATCAACCTCGGGCTGGTCGGCTTCGCCGGCACGCCCTACTTGCTGGTGCCGCCCACGCCGCAGCACCAGGCGACCATCGACGCGCTCAAGAAGCTGGACTTCGCCGACAGCACGGCCACCGGCCAGGCCATCTTCACCGCCCTGCACGCGATCGGCGCCACGGCGGTCACCGGGGGCGACAATCCGCCGCCGGCCCGCATCGTGCTGCTCTCCGACGGCCGCGAGAACAAGCCTTCCAACCCCAGCGATCCGCACGACGGTGTCTACACCGCGGCCCGCCTGGCCAAGGACGAGGGCGTGCCCATCTCGACGATCTCGTTCGGCACCAAGGGCGGCGAGATCGAGATGGACGGGCAGCGCGTCGCGGTCCCGGTGTCGACCGACCAGATGAAGACGATCGCCCGGCTCTCCGGCGGGCAGCCCTATACCGCCACCAACATCGGCGAGCTCAACAAGAGCTACAACGCGATCGAGAACGAGATCGGCTACCGCACCGTGCCGGGACCCGGCAGTTCCGGCTGGCTGCGCCTGGGGGTGCTCGCGGCGCTGATCGCGACGGCGTTGGCGCTGTTGATCAACCGGCGCCTGCCGACCTAGCGCCCGTCCACCGACCGAGCCCGCCCGGCGGGTCAGGCGGGCAGCCTGCGGTTCAGCAGCAGGCCGGCCAGCACGGCGCCGGCCATCACGACGGCACCGAGCAGCATCCACGCCAGGCTCGCGTCGCCCTTGACGGTTTCGTAGCCGATCTGGCGCTGCAGCGTCGTGTACACGTTCTTCAGCGAGTCCAGGCTGTCGGCGTGGAACGCCTCGCCGTCGGTGATCTCGCAGATCTTCTGCAGGGTCTGATCGTCCACCGGGACCGGAATGGTGGCGCCCTCGTAGTCGACGGTCCCGTACGGGGTGCCGAACGAGATCGTCGAGATCTGCACCCCTTGGCCCTTGGCGGCCCGGGCGGCGGTGAACGCCCCCTGCGGGGCGTTGGGGTCCAGCGGCACGTTCTCGGCGCCGTCGGACTCCAGCACGATCCGCGCCGGCGGCGGGCCTTCGCCGCCGCCCATCACCGAGCCGACCGTCGCGATCGCCTGCAGCGCGGTGAAAATGCCTTCTCCCGTAGCGGTTTTCGGGGCGGGCTGCAGACTGTCGATGCCCGACTTCACCGCGCCGCGGTTCGTCGTCGGAGGCACCAGCAGCGTGGCGTTGGCCGCGAATTCCACCAGCCCCAGGTTGATGGCCGGCGTCAGCTGATCGGCGAACTGCTTGCCGGCCTCCTTCGCCGCGGCCAGGCGGTTGGGCGGAACATCGTTGGAGGCCATCGATTCCGAGACGTCGATGACGAGCATCACGACCGCGCGGTTGAGCGGGATCCGGACATCCGACGTCGGCCCGGCCATCGCCGTGGTCAGCAGCACCAGCGACGTGGCCAGCAGGATGGTCGGCACGTGCCGCCACCGGCTCGGGTGCGGCGGGGCCACGCGCTCCAGCACCTCCATGTTGGCGAACCGCAGCACCCGGCGACGGCGGGCGAATTGCTGCACGACATAAAGGCCGATCACCAGCAGCACGGCCAGCAGCGCGAGGAAGAACCAGGGGTTCTGGAATCCAGTCAGCGACACCGGGCCCAGCAGCGGCACCTTCATGTCGAGCCACACTAGGCGTCGAATCCGGGCCCCGCATCGGGCCCCGGCTCAGCCCGCGGCGAGATCGCGGCGCTGGGTGAACTTGATGTCGAGGCTGCGCAGGTGGGTCTGCAGCCCGGCGTCCTGGACCGGGATCAGGTGGGCCGGTTCGTCGGTCTCGTTGTAGTGGGCGTGCCATATGCCCGGCGGGGTGGTGAAGGCGCCACCGGCCTGCCAGTCCACCCGGATGGGATCGACGATGTCGCCCCGCTCGTCGAGACGCGTGCCCAGCAGCGTGTAGCAGCCGGCCGCGGGCGCGTCCAGGATGAGGTCCAGCGCGACCGACTGGTGCCGGTGCGGGCGCTGCACCTGATGGGGCGGAAGCACGCCGAACATGGCCCACAGCACGTGCGTGATGGTCAGGGTCTGGTCCTGCTCGGCGTTGGCCAGCAGGACGCTGACACGGCTCTTCTCGTTGGCGCCGGGGCGCGACGCGATCTCGGTCAGCTTGGCGACGGCGTCGGCGCGGCGGAACTTGGTCGCCCGGAAGCGGGGCCGGGTCGCGTCGGCGCCGAGGTAACGCATCAGGGGCTCGTCGTGCACCCAGTACATGGCCGTGTCGGCGCCGGCGTAGAACACCGAGTGCGCGCCGGCGGGCAGCGTCACGAAGTCGCCCTTCTCCCACTCGATCAGGCGGCCGTTGACCGCCGCGAACCCCCGCCCGTAGAGCACGTAATACAGCTGCGAGGTGGCGTTGGGGTGGGTGTCGACGTGCTCGTTCGCGCGAATGGACACGAAGTTGGCCAGCAGCGCGGGGCTGGTCGCCGCGCCGGCGGGGCCGCCCAGCTCGGCCGACAGGTCCAGCGGGATCACGCCGGTCGGCGCGTCGAGGTAGAGCTCGGGACCGAACCGCCTGATCGGCACCCGCGGGGTCAGCCCGGAGCCGATCGGGTTGGCGGCCCTGGAGTACTCGAAGTATTCGGCCTGCTCGGCCCACTCTTCGAACCGCCCCTCGAACGCGTACTCGGCGACGTTGACCATCGGCGCGGGGACCGTCGGGTCCAGGTTCGGGGTCGCTAGCTGCTGCATGTCGGTCTCCCTTGCCGCTCAGGTGGATCTGGTATCTAAATAGTATTTATCTTGTATCTAAGCGTCAAACGTCGCAGCTAGACGCGGTCGGTGTACGGTCAATTGGTCGGTTGAGATACGACTTAGCTACCAGAAGGGCCGGGTGTGGCGGCGAAGGAAAGGCGGACGGGGACGGCCAAGGACCGCGCGCTGGACTACGTCAAGATGCGGGTGCTCACCGGCGAGTTCCCCGGCGGCGAGCTGATCAGCGAGGGCGACGTGGCCAGCGCGCTGGGGATGTCGCGCACGCCGGTGCGCGAGGCGTTTTTGCGGCTGGAGGCCGAGGGACTGCTGCGCCTGTATCCCCAGCGGGGGGCCCTGGTGGTTCCGGTGTCGCCCGACGAGGTGCGCGCGGTGATGGAGGCGCGGCTGGTGCTCGAGCAGTTCGCGGCGGGCAAGGTGATCGGGCGCGGCGGCGCCGCATGCGCCGCCGTGTTCGGGCGCCTGTCCGGCGAGCTTGCCAGGCAACGCGACGCGGCCGCCGCTGCAAACTGGCGAGAATTCGTGGAGGCCGACCGCGCCTTCCACGCCATCACGCTGCAGGAGTCGGGCAACGCCATCCTGTCCGGCTTCTACGCGTCCCTGCGCGACCGCCAGATGCGAATGATCGGCGAATCGACGCTGCGCGACCCCGACCGGGTGGCCACGATTCTCGAGGAGCATCGGGGTATCGCCGAAGCCCTGCGCGACGGCGATCGCGCGCGGGCGGCGACCGCGGTGCAGACCCACCTGGCCGGCACGGTGCGCGCCATCGGCCTGTCCGTCGACCCGGATCCGTTATGGGCTACCGGATTTGGCCGCGATGGAGCAGACTGATCGAATAACGCGGGGGCGCAGCGCTCCCGGTCCGCATGTATCGGGGGGAACGATGACCTGGGTGACGGCCTCGAGGTTGCGCGGCACGATGACGAAAACGGTTGTGGCCCTGTCGATTTTGGGGGCGGCCACGGCGGGTGCGACGATCCCGGCGAACGCGGCACCCGGCTTCGCGCGCACACCCGCCGCGCCGCTCGACGATCCCGATCCCGGCCTTCCCACCAACCCGTCGGATCCCCGATGTGCGGGGATGCCGGGGCTGGCGCAGTGCCAGGGCGGCCCGTACGCCATGGGCGGGGCGCCCACCGGCCCCGCGGATTTGAGCTGCATCAGCATGCCCAGCGACCCGGTGTGCGCGGGTGGCCCGTACGCCCCGCCGCCACCCCCGCCGCCCATCGCGCCGCCACCGGAACCGCTGGCGCCCATGGCCGCGGCCCCCGTAGAACCACCGCCGATGGCCCCGCCGCCGATGGTGGAGCCACCACCCATGCCGGCGGCCGACCCGTCGATGGGGATGCCCGGGCACATCTGAGAACGTCGCACCGGCGGCTCAGCCGATCAGCACCGCGTATCGCGGCTTGATCACCTCGTCGATGATGGCCAGCCGCTCGTCGAACGGGATGAACGCGGACTTCATCGCGTTGATGGTGAACCGTTCGAGGTCGCTCCAGCCGTAGCCGAACGCCTCCACCAGGCGGAGCATCTCGCGGCTCATGAAGGTATCGCTCATCAACCGGTTGTCGGTGTTGACGGTCACCCGGAACCGGGCGCGGGCCAGCAGGTCGAACGGATGCTCGGCGATGCTCTTGACGGCGCCGGTCTGCACGTTCGAGCTCGGACACAGTTCCAGCGGAATTCGCTTGTCCCGCAGGATCGCCGCCTGCTGACCCAACCGGACCTGTCCGTCGGGCAGCACGTCGATGTCGTCGACGATCCGCACCCCGTGGCCCAGCCTGTCGGCGCCGCAGAACGCAATCGCCTCGTGGATGGACGGCAGGCCGAACGCCTCGCCGGCGTGAATGGTGAAGCGCGCGTTGTGGTCTCGCATGTACTCGAAGGCGTCCAGGTGGCGCGTCGGCGGGTTGCCGGCCTCGGCGCCGGCGATGTCGAAGCCGACAACGCCCTTGTCCCGGAACCGGATTGCCAGCTCGGCGATCTCGCGGGACACCGCGGCGTGCCGCATCGCGGTGACCAGTAGGCGCACCACGATCGGACGGCCCGCGCCGGCACAGGCCTTCTCGCCGTCGGCGAATCCGGCCAGCACGGCATCGACGATCGCGTCGAAGGACATCCCGCGGTCGATGTGCAGCTCGGGTGCGAACCGCACCTCGGCATAGACCACCGAGTCGGCGGCCAGGTCTTCGACGCACTCGTAGGCGACGCGGTGCAGCGCCTCGGGGGTCTGCATCACCGCGACGGTGTGGGAGAACGGCTCCAGGTAGCGCTCCAGCGAGCCGCTGTGCGAACGCGTGCGAAACCACGTCGCCAGCTCGTCGACGTCGGTGGCGGGCAGCTCGTCGTAGCCGGTCTGCCCGGCGATCTCCAGCACGGTCGACGGGCGCAGCCCGCCGTCGAGGTGGTCGTGCAGCAGGGCCTTGGGGGCCTTGCGGATCTGCTCGAGGCCCAGCGGCGCGGTCATTGCGCGATCCGATCGATGATCAGCGGACGCGAAGCCGGCGCGGCGTCGCCGACGCCGAAGGCGCCGTCCAGCTCGGCGAGCGCCGCGCCGAAGCGCTCCGGGGTGTCGGTGTACAGGGTGAACAGCGGCTCACCGGCCGTGACCGGCTCGCCGGGGCGGCGGTGCAGCCGGATGCCGGCGCCGAACTGCACGCGATCGCCCGGACGGGATCTGCCCGCTCCGAGCCGCCAAGCCGCCAGCCCCACTGCCATCGCGTCGATATCGCCCATTGTGCCGCCCCGGGCGGCCGTCACGGTCTCGGCATGCCGAGCGATCGGCAGCGGCACCGACAAATCGCCGCCCTGGGCGGCGACGAGCTGGCGAAACCGGTCCATCGCGGTGCCATCCCGCAGCGTCTCGGCGGGATCGCGGCCGTCGACCCCGGCCAGCTCGAGCATCTCGGAGGCCAGCCGCAGCGTCAGCTCGACGACGTCGGGCGGCCCGCCCCCGGCCAGCACCTCGAGCGACTCGGCGACCTCGAGGGCGTTGCCGACGGTCGCGCCCAGCGGGGTGTTCATGTCCGTCAGCAGCGCGCGGGTGGGCACCCCGTGCGCGGCGCCCAGCGCGACCATGGCGCTCGCCAGGTCGCGGGACTGCACTTCCGAGTCGGTGAACGCCCCGGAACCGACCTTCACGTCGAGCACCAGCGCGCCGGCCCCCTCGGCCAGCTTCTTGCTCATCACCGAGCTCGCGATCAGCGGCAGCGACTCGACGGTGGCGGTGATGTCGCGCAGCGCATACAGCTTGGCGTCGGCCGGGGCCAGGTCACCGGCGGCGAAGATGGCCGCGCCGAGGTCGCGCAGTTGGTCGCGCACCCGCCGGTTGGACAGCGCGGCGGTGAATCCGGCGATGGATTCCAGCTTGTCCAGCGTGCCGCCGGTGTGGCCGAGCCCGCGGCCCGACGCCTGCGGCACCGCGGCGCCGCACGCGGCGACGACGGGCACCAGGGGCAGGGTGATCTTGTCCCCCACCCCGCCGGTGGAGTGCTTGTCGACCGTGGGGACGCCGAGGTCGCTGAAGTCGAGCCGCTCGCCCGAGGCCAGCATCGCCGATGTCCACCGGGCCGTCTCGCCGCGATCCATGCCCCGCAACAGGATCGCCATCAGCAGGGCCGCCATCTGCTCCTCGGCCACCCGGCCGGCGGTGTAGGCGTCGACGACCCAGTCGATGGCGGCGTCGGACAACCGGCCGCCGTCGCGCTTGGTCCTGATCACCGTGGGCGCGTCGAAGGCGGGCGGCATCAGCGGCGACCTGCGGCCACGTCGTCGGGACCGAAGGCATCCGGCAGCAGGTCGCCGAGCCGGCGCGGCCCGCGCGGATGGTCGATCAGCAACTCGGGACCGCCGTGTTCGAGCAGCACCTGGCGGCATCGCCCGCACGGCATGAGCACCGATCCGCGCTGGTCCACGCACGCCAGCGCGATCAGCCGGCCGCCGCCGGTGGAATGCAGGGCGCACACCACGGCGCACTCGGCACAGAGACCAAGGCCATATGAGATGTTCTCCACATTGCACCCGGTGACCACGCGGTGATCGTCGACCAGCGCAGCCGCACCCACTGCGAACCGCGAGTACGGCGCATAGGCCCCTTCGGATGCCTGGATTGCCTTGTCCCGCAACGTTTTCCAGTCGATCTCCGGCATCGCGCAACCCCGCTCGTCGGTGGCCGTTTCCGACAGTCACCCTAGCCGCAAAACGGCATTTCGCTTGACGGACATTGACGCAAGCCACACCGTGCGCGAGCTAAGCTCAAGTGCCCGGCGTGACTGTCGCGCAACGTCGCAAGAAGGTCGCAAGAAGGCTGGTGAGGACTGGGGTGACTACACAACCGACAACCGCGGATCCGGCGGCACCCGCACCGGCGACCTCGCGCAAACGCAGGCCGCCGCGGACCCTCTACCGGGGCGATCCCGGAATGTGGTCGTGGGTGCTGCATCGCATCAGCGGCGCGACCATCTTCTTTTTCCTGTTCGTGCACGTCCTGGACGCGGCGATGCTGCGGGTCAGCCCCCAGACCTACAACGCGGTGATCCACGACTATCAGATGCCCATCGTCGGCCTGATGGAATACGGCCTGATCGCCGCGGTGCTCTTCCACGGCCTGAACGGGATCCGGGTGATCCTGATCGACTTCTGGTCCGAGGGCCCGCGCTACCAGCGCCTGATGTTCTGGGTCGTCGGCGTCGTGTTCCTGCTGCTGATGGTCCCGGCCGGCGTCGTGACCGTCATCCACATGATGGAGCACTTCCGATGAGCAGCCCCGACCTTCAGCTGACCCGCGGCCAGACGGCGCCGGTCAAACAACGCAGCTACGACCGGCCCGCCAGCCTGGACAATCCCCGCTCGCCGCGGCGCCGGGCCGGCATCCCCAACTTCGAGAAGTTCGCCTGGCTGTTCATGCGGTTCTCGGGCATCGCGCTGTTCGTGCTGGCGATCGGCCACCTGTTCATCATGCTGATGTGGGACAACGGCGTGTACCGCATCGACTTCAACTATGTGGCGCAGCGCTGGGCGTCGCCGTTCTGGCAATTCTGGGACCTCGCGCTGCTGTGGCTGGCGCAGCTGCACGGCGGCAACGGCCTGCGCACGATCATCGACGACTACAGCCGCAAGGACAGCACCCGGTTCTGGCTCAACAGCCTGCTGTTGCTGTCGATGGGGTTCACGTTGGTGCTGGGCACCTACGTGCTGCTGACGTTCGACCCCAACATTCACGCCTGACGGAGGGAGGCTGACCCGTGATCCAGCAACACCGGTACGACGTGGTGATCGTCGGCGCGGGCGGCGCAGGGATGCGCGCCGCGGTGGAAGCGGGTCCCCGGGTGCGCACCGCGGTGCTGACCAAGCTCTACCCCACCCGCAGCCACACCGGCGCCGCCCAGGGCGGCATGTGCGCGGCGCTGGCCAACGTCGAAGAGGACAACTGGGAATGGCACACCTTCGACACCGTCAAGGGCGGCGACTACCTCGCCGACCAGGACGCGGTGGAGATCATGTGCAAGGAAGCCATCGACGCGGTGCTCGACCTGGAAAAGATGGGGATGCCGTTCAACCGCACCCCCGAGGGCCGCATCGACCAGCGCCGGTTCGGCGGACACACCCGCGACCACGGCAAGGCCCCGGTGCGCCGGTCCTGTTACGCCGCCGATCGCACCGGCCACATGATCCTGCAGACGCTGTACCAGAACTGCGTAAAGCACGACGTGCAGTTCTTCAACGAGTTCTACGCGCTGGACCTGGTTTTGACGCAGACGCCGAGCGGGCCGGTGGCCACCGGCGTGGTCGCTTACGAGCTGGCCACCGGCGAGATCCACGTCTTCCACGGGAAGGCGATCGTGCTCGCCACCGGCGGTTCGGGCCGCATGTACAAGACCACCTCCAACGCGCACACGCTGACCGGCGACGGCATCGGCATCGTCTTCCGCAAGGGACTTCCCTTGGAGGACATGGAGTTTCACCAATTTCACCCCACCGGCCTGGCCGGTTTGGGCATCCTGATCTCCGAGGCCGTGCGCGGCGAGGGTGGCCGGCTGCTCAACGGCGAGGGTGAGCGGTTCATGGAACGCTACGCACCGACGATCGTCGACCTGGCACCGCGCGACATCGTCGCTCGCTCAATGGTTTTGGAAGTCCTGGAGGGCCGCGGCGCCGGCCCGCACAAGGACTACGTATACATCGACGTCCGGCACCTCGGCGAGGACGTGCTCGAGGCCAAGCTGCCCGACATCACCGAGTTCGCCCGCACCTATCTGGGCGTGGACCCGGTCAAGGAGCTGGTCCCGGTGTACCCGACGTGTCACTACGTGATGGGCGGCATCCCGACCACCGTCACCGGACAGGTGTTGCGGGACAACACCTCCACGGTCCCGGGCCTGTACGCGGCGGGCGAATGCGCGTGCGTGTCGGTGCACGGCGCCAACCGGCTGGGCACCAACTCGCTGCTGGACATCAACGTGTTCGGCCGCCGGGCCGGCATCGCCGCCGCCAATTACGCACGGGGACACGACTTCGTGGACATGCCGCCGGATCCGGCGGCGATGGTCGTCGGCTGGGTGGGCGACATCCTGTCCGAGCACGGCAACGAGCGCGTCGCCGACATCCGCAACGCGTTGCAGCAGTCGATGGACAACAACGCCGCGGTGTTCCGCACCGAGGAGACGCTCAAGCAGGCGCTGACCGACATCCACGCCCTGAAGGAGCGCTATTCGCGAATCACCGTGCACGACAAGGGGAAGCGATTCAACAGCGACCTGCTGGAGGCCATCGAGCTGGGCTTCTTGCTCGAGCTGGCCGAGGTCACCGTGGTCGGCGCGCTGAACCGCAAGGAGTCCCGCGGCGGGCACGCCCGCGAGGACTACCCCAACCGCGACGACGTCAACTACATGCGCCACACCATGGCCTATAAGCAGGGCACCGACCTTTTGAGCGACATCGCGCTGGACTTCAAGCCCGTGGTGCAGACGCGCTACGAACCCAAGGAACGGAAGTACTGATGACGGACGTTGCAGAGCCGCAGGCCGAAAGTCTGGAACCGCCCCTTCCGCCGGTTCCCGACGAGGCGGTGATGGTGACCGTCAAGATCGCCCGGTTCAACCCCGACCAGCCCGATGCCTACGCGGAAACCGGTGGCTGGCAAAGCTTTCGGGTGCCCTGCCTGCCCAGCGACAGGATGCTCAACCTGCTGATCTACATCAAGAGCTACCTGGACGGGACGCTGACCTTCCGGCGCTCCTGCGCGCACGGGGTGTGCGGGTCGGATGCCATGCGGATCAACGGTGTCAATCGGTTGGCCTGCAAGGTGCTGATGCGCGACCTGCTCCCCAAGAAGGCGGGCAAACCGCTGACCATCACGGTCGAGCCGATCCGCGGGCTGCCGGTCGAGAAGGACCTCGTGGTCGACATGGAGCCGTTCTTCGACGCCTACCGCGCGGTCAAGCCGTACCTGATCACCACCGGCAACCCGCCGACGCGCGAACGCATTCAGAGCCCGACCGACCGCGCCCGCTACGACGACACCACCAAGTGCATCCTGTGCGCGGCGTGCACCACCAGCTGCCCGATCTTCTGGCACGAGGGCAGCTACTACGGCCCGGCCGCGATCGTCAACGCCCACCGGTTCATCTTCGACAGCCGCGACGAGGCGGCCGCCGAGCGCCTGGACATCCTCAACGAGGTCGACGGCGTGTGGCGGTGCCGCACCACGTTCAACTGCACCGAGGCCTGCCCGCGCGGTATCCAGATCACCAAGGCGATCCAGGAGGTCAAGCGCGCGATCATGTTCTCGCGCTGACCTGCCGCGTCTGCTCGTCACACATCGCCGGGCTGTCTCGTCTGAGGGGTATGACACAGAAAACCCGCATCGAGCCCCTGCCCCCCAAGCGCGCCGGATTGCTGATCCGGGCCATGTATCGGATAGCCAAGCGTCGCTACGGCCAAGTTCCCGAGCCGTTCGCCGTGGCCGCGCATCATCGCAAGCTGATGACCGCGAGCGCCATGCACGAGACGATGGTCGAGCGGGCGTCGAAAACCCTGCCGGCCAGCGTGCGTGAGCTGGCGGTGTTGTGGACCGCGCGCCAGATCGGCTGCTCGTGGTGCGTCGACTTCGGATCGATGCTGCAGCGCCTGGACGGCCTGGACGTGGAGCGGCTCAAGGAGATCGACAACTACGCCACCTCGCCGGCCTATACCGACGACGAGCGTGCCGCCATCGCCTATGCCGACGCGATGACCACAGATCCGCACACCGTCACCGACGAGCAGGTCGACGACCTGCGGGCCCGCTTCGGCGATGCCGGGGTGTTCGAGCTGACCTATCAAATTGGATTGGAGAACATGCGGGCGCGGGTGAACACCGCGCTGGGCATCACCGAGCAAGGCTTCAATTCGGGTGACGCGTGCCGGATTCCCTGGGCTAGCGACGATCGCAAGCGCGGCGTAGCCGGGCGCAGCGGGTCGTCGCCCGTTGGCTAGCAAACCAGAGCGTGGGCTGATCAGCCCTCTTGGGCGGGTTCGATCTCGATATAGGTGGTCGGAATACTGAGCGCCGCGCTGCCCTTGTCCAGACCGCGCTCGAATAACTTCATCGGCAGGCTCCAGTTCGCCGCAATCACCTTGTACGCGTGGGCGTGTTCGGACTCGGGCAAGATCCTGGCCTTTCCGGCGACCGCTTGCCCTTTTGGCTTGCCGCGAAGACTGCTGGGCACCACAACGACACGCGGATTGTTGTTGATCCGCTTCACCTTTCCGGTGGACGCATCCGTTCGCACGTAGATCTTTCCGTCGGCGACACCGTGGTTGATCGGGCTCGGCATCGCCTCGCCGGAACGCTTGGACGTCACCAACAAGATTTGCCGCGTTTTGTCGAAACCGGTGAAGTCCTTACCTTGCGGGGTCGCAGCGCCGACGTCGAAGGCGCTGCGGTGGCGCATCATGTCCATACCGCGGAACATCAATTTGCCCATCGTTTCGGTGACGCTGCCGCCCATGTGCTCTCTCCAATCTGCGCCTGACTCGACTGACTTACGGCTGCTCGCGCCGCAGCGGAGAGCCGGTGAACTTCTCGGGATTGGCGACATCCCATAAGGCGCAAACCTTTCCGTCGCGCACCGTCATCGCCATGATCCGCGGGCACATCTCGCGGTAGCCGTCGGCAGCGGGGAAGCCGGCGGTGTAGATGCCCAGCTCGCCGTTGACCAGTCCTGCTTGATAGGACGTGTAGAAGGCGGGCCCGTAGCGGTTTGCCAGGCCGAGCATGAACCGGACCACCTTGTCCGGGCCGTGGATGACGTGAACGGCCGTGGGCGCCTTGCCATTTGAATCGCCGGTGAAGATGACGTCCGGGTGCAGCAAGGAGACCACGGCCTCCAGATCGCCGGCGGCCATGGCGGCCAACAACTTTCCCACCACCTCGTTGTGCGATGGGTCGGGTTCGGGCGGTGGCTCGGCCGCGACGGCCTTGCGGGCCCGCGAGGCCAGCTGCCGGGCGGCGGCCTCGCTGGTACCCAGCGCCTCCGCAACCTCCGCGAACGGCACGTCGAACCCGTCGTGCAAGACGAACGCGACCCGCTGGTCAGGCGAGAGGCGCTCCAGCACCACCATCGCCGCGAACCGGGCGTCCTCGCCGGCCACCACCGCGGACAGCGGGTCGGCTTCGGAAGCAGGCGGGCCGAATCCGGTGACGACGGGCTCGGGCAGCCAGTTTCCGGTGTAGGTCTCGCGCCGGTGCGCCGCCGAGCGCAGCCTGTCCAGACCAAGCCGGCTCACCACCGTGGTCAACCACGCCCGCAGGTCGGTGATCTGCGTTCCCTTGTCGGGGTCCTGGCGGTGCCAGCGCAGCCAGGCATCTTGGACGATGTCCTCGGCGTCGGCGACCGTGCCGGTCAGCCGGTAGGCGACCGACATGAGATGCGGTCGCAACGACTCGAATTCGCTGACCTGTTGCGCTGAGGTCATATCGCCGAGCCTAGCCCGGCGACGGCGAGCGCCGAAACGGCGCGAGTGAGGAGCCGGGCAATCCAACCAAGCCCGGCGACGGCGAGCACCGAAACGGCGCGAGTGAGGAGCCGGGCAATCCAACCAAGCCCGGCGACGGCGAGCGCCGAAACGGCGCGAGTGAGGAGCCGGGCGATCCAACCAAGCCCGGCGACGGCGAGCACCGAAACGGCGCGAGTGAGGAGTCGGGCAATCCAACCGAGCCCGAAGCGGGCGCTACGCTCACCACCAATGACCGACAACCTGTGGCTGCACTTCTCCCGGCACGGCCCGGGAATCACGCCGCCGATCATCACCCGCGGTGAGGGCGTCACCATCTTCGACGACCGCGGCAAGAGTTACCTCGACGGCCTATCCGGGCTGTTCACCGTGCAGGTCGGTCACGGCCGCGCCGAGCTCGCCGAGGCCGCCGTCCGGCAGGCGGGCACGCTGGCGTTCTTTCCGCTGTGGGGATACGCCACCCCGACGGCGATCGAGCTCGCCGAGCGCCTCGCCGGCTACACCCCGGGTGACCTCAACCGCGTCTTCTTCACCACCGGCGGCACCGAGGCCGTCGAGACCGCGTGGAAACTGGCCAAGCAGTACTTCAAGCTCACCGGCAAACCCGGTAAGCACAAGGTGATTTCGCGATCGGTCGCCTACCACGGCACCACCCAGGGCGCCCTGGCGATCACCGGGCTGCCCCGGTACAAGGCGCCCTTCGAGCCGGTGACGCCCGGCGGCTTCCGGGTGCCCAACACCAACTTCTATCGGGCACCGGAACCGCTGCGCACCGACCCGAAAGCCTTCGGGCAGTGGGCCGCGGACCGCATCGCCGAGGCCATCGAGTTCGAGGGCCCCGACACCGTGGCGGCGGTATTCCTGGAACCGGTGCAGAACGCCGGTGGCAGCATCCCGCCTCCCCCAGGCTATTTCGAGCGCGTGCGGGAAATCTGCGACGAATACGACGTGCTGCTGGTCTCCGACGAGGTGATCTGCGCGTTCGGCCGCATCGGGTCGATGTTCGCCTGTGACGACTTCGGCTACGTGCCCGACATGATCACCTGCGCCAAGGGAATGACGTCGGGCTACTCACCGATCGGCGCGATGATCGCCAGCGAGCGCCTGTTCGAGCCGTTCAACGACGGCGCGACGATGTTCCCGCACGGCTATACCTTTGGCGGCCATCCGGTTTCGGCGGCCGTCGGGCTGGCCAACCTCGACATCTTCGAGCGCGAGGGGCTCAACGATCACGTCCGGGCCAACGCGCCGGCCTTGCGCGCCACCCTGGAAAAGCTCTACGACCTGCCGATCGTCGGCGACGTTCGCGGCGAGGGGTTTTTCTACGGCGTGGAACTGGTCAAGGAAAAGGCGACCAAGCAGACGTTCAGCGACGATGAGCGCCGGCCGCTGCTGGCGCGGGTGGGCTCGGCACTGTTCGATGCCGGGTTGTATTGCCGCACCGACGACCGTGGCGATTCGGTCATTCAACTGGCGCCGCCGCTGATCAGCGGCCAGGCCGAGTTCGACACCATCGAGGCCATCCTGCGCGAGGTGCTGCACGAGGAGTCGGCGCGGCTCTAGCCGGATGGTGGCGACCCGCTGCGCCCGGCTTCGCCGCGCTTGCGATCGCCACTAGACACTAGCCCGCGCGCCTGACCGCGTCGGCGGCCAGCATCACCTCGCGGGCGTGCGGGGCGCTCGGGTTGCGCCCGAACCGCGAGACGGCATTGCACAACCATGCCAGCGCCGAGCGCAGCTCCGGCTCGGTGGCGGCGTCACGATGCAGCGTGAGTTCCGCCAGCACCTGATCGAGCCCGGAACGCCGCACCTGGGTCGCCTTCTCCACCTGTTTGAGCAGATCCTTCAGCGCGCGCGGGACGACACCGGCCGCGCCGTCGCGCCGGCGCCGCAGCCTGGCCCACAATCGGTCGTCGGGAATGGCGAATCCTCTGAAGTCGGTGCGGGCGGGCGCTTCCCGCGGACCGCGCGCCCAGCGTATCCCGGGGCCGCCGCCCCGGCTGAGTAACTTCCGTCTCATCAGTCACAGCGCGGCTCCCCGAATTCGGGCCCCCGATCGCTTAATGTGCACAGACGATGAGCTTCCTACGTTCGATGTCGTGCCTGGTCGCAGCGGGTTTCGTGGCCTGGGCTCCCGCCACGATTGCCTTGCCACTCGCCAAGGCCGAACCCGGCGCCGAACCCAACGCCGCGCCCGCGAGCTGCCCGTACAAGGTGAACACCCCGCCGGTGGTGGACTCGTCGGAGGTCCCCACGGCCGGGGATCCCCCGATCCCGCTGGCGGTGCCCGCCAAGCCGGTGGGGGGTGACGCCCTGGCCAGTTGCGGCATTGTCGCCGCACCCAACACGCCGCCGCTCCCGGGCGATGTGTCCGCCGAGGCCTGGCTGGTGGCCGACCTGGACAGCGGCGCGGTCATCGCCGCCAAAGACCCGCACGGCCGGCACCGCCCGGCCAGCATCATCAAGGTGTTGGTGGCAATGGCCGCCATCAACACGCTCAACCTGAACAAGTCGGTCGCCGGAACCGCCGACGACGCGGCCGCCGAGGGCACCAAGGTCGGCGTCCAGGAAGGCGGCGTGTTCACCGTCAACCAGCTGCTGCACGGGCTGCTGATGCACTCCGGCAACGACGCCGCCCACGCGCTGGCCATGCAGCTCGGCGGCATGCAGCAAGCGCTGGAGAAGATCAACGTGCTGGCCGCCAAGCTCGGCGGCCAGGACACCCGGGTGGCGACGCCGTCCGGGCTGGACGCGCCCGGCATGAGCACCTCGGCCTACGACATCGGGCTGTTCTATCGCTACGCGTGGCAGAACCCCACGTTCGCCAACATCGTCGCGACCCGGACGTTCGACTTCCCCGGCCACGGCGACCACCCCGGCTACGAGCTGGAGAACGACAACCAGCTGCTCTACAAGTATCCCGGCGCCCTGGGCGGCAAGACCGGCTACACCGACGACGCGGGCCAGACGTTCGTGGGCGCGGCCAACCATGACGGGCGGCGGCTGGTGGCGGTGCTGCTGCACGGGACGCGGCAACCGATCGCGCCGTGGGAACAGGCCGCCCATCTGCTGGACTACGGGTTCGCCACCCCGCAGGGCACGCAGGTCGGCTCGCTGGTCGCTCCCGACCCGTCGCTGGCGCCCGCCAAGAGCGACACCGCCGCCGACCGGCTCGCCAATAACGCTGCGGCCGGCGCGATCATCGGCTCGGCGGACGCCATGCCGGTCCGGGTGGGCGTCGCTGTCATCGGCGCCATCATCGTGTTTAGCTTGATCATGGCCGCACGCTCGATGAACCGCCGACCCCAACACCGCTGAGCGCCGGTGGGCACCGGATCGCGGCGCGGCCTGCTGGTCGGGCTGACCGCCGCCAGCGTGGGCGTCATCTATGGCTATGACCTGTCCATCATCGCCGGTGCGCAGTTGTTCGTCACCGAGGATTTCGGGCTGTCCACGCGGCAACAGGAACTGCTGACGACGATGGTGGTGATCGGCCAGATCATCGGGGCGCTCGGCGCCGGTGTGCTGGCCAACGTGATCGGCCGCAAACGCTCGGTCGTGCTGATCCTGTTCGCCTACGCGGCTTTCGCGCTGCTGGCCGCGTTCTCGGTGTCGCTGACGATGCTGCTGGGGGCGCGCCTGCTCGTCGGGCTGACCATCGGCGTGACGGTCGTGGTCGTCCCGGTGTACGTGGCGGAATCGGCGCCGACGGCGGTGCGTGGCTCGCTGCTGACGGCTTACCAGCTGGCGATCGTCAGCGGGCTCATTGTCGGATACGTGACCGGCTACCTGCTGGCCGGCACGCACAGCTGGCGGTGGATGCTGGGGTTGGCGTGCGTGCCCGCACTGCTGTTGGCGCCGTTGGTGATTCGGATGCCCGATACGGCCCGGTGGTACGTGCTCAAAGGCCGGGTCGACGACGCCCGGCGGGCGCTGCTGCGGGTGGAGCCCGACGCGCGGGTGGACGACGAGCTGGCCGATATCGGCCGGGCGGTCAGCGAAGGTGGCGGCCGGCTCTCCGAGATGCTGCCGGAAATGGTTCGCAGGCCCTATCTTCGGGCGACTGTCTTCGTCGTCGTTCTCGGCTTCCTGATCCAGATCACGGGCATCAACGCGATCATCTACTACAGCCCCCGGATCTTCGAGGCCATGGGCTTCACCGGAAATTTCGCGCTGCTGGGTCTGCCGGCGCTGGTCCAGGTGGCCGGATTGGCCGCCGTCGGCACGGCGCTGCTGCTGGTCGACCGGGTGGGCCGGCGGCCAATCCTGTTGTGCGGCACCGCGATGATGATCGGCGCCGATGTCGTGCTGATGGCCGTGTTCGGCCGTGGGATCGGCGGCGCGGTCGCCGGGTTCGCCGGCGTGTTGCTGTTCATCTTCGGCTACACCATGGGTTTCGGCTCCCTGGGCTGGGTGTACGCCAGCGAAAGCTTCCCGTCCCGGCTGCGCTCCATCGGGTCGAGCACCATGCTGACCTCCAACCTGGTGGCCAACGCCATCATCGCCGCCGTCTTCCTGACCATGCTGCATTCCTTGGGCGGCGCAGGGACTTTCGCGGCGTTCGCCGCGTTCGCGTTGATCGCGTTCGTCTTCGTCTATCGGTATGCGCCGGAGACCAAGGGCCGCCAGCTCGAGGACATCCGCCACTTCTGGGAGAATGGCGGCCGGTGGGACTGATCGCCGCGGGAACCATGGTCGTGGACGGGCGACTCTGCCGACCGGGCTGGCTCGAGACCGCTGGCGGGCGGATCGCGGCCGCCGCGCCCGGGCCGCCGCCGCGCCCGCCCGACCGCGACTACCCCGATTGCACTGTGGTGCCGGGATTTATCGACATGCACGTGCACGGCGGCGGGGGCGCTTCCTACACCGACGCCGACGGCATCGGCGAGGCCGCCGCCTTCCACCTGCGTCACGGCACCACCACGACGCTGGCCAGCCTGGTGACCGCCGCTCCCCCGGAATTGCTCAGTGGGGTGCGCGCGCTCACCGACGCCACCAGGAGTGGCACGATCGCGGGCATCCACCTCGAAGGCCCCTGGCTGAACCGGGCACGGTGCGGGGCCCACGACCACACCCAGATGCGCGACCCGGACCCCGACGAGATCGACGCGCTGCTGACCGCCGCCGGCGACGCGATCAAGATGGTCACCCTGGCGCCGGAGCTGCCCGGTGCCGACGCCGCCATCCGGCGTTTCCTGGACGCGGGAGTCGTTGTGGCGGTGGGCCATACCGACGCGACCTACGAGCAGACCCGCCGCGCCATCGAGCTGGGCGCCACGCTCGGCACGCATCTGTTCAACGCGATGCCGCCGCTGCACCATCGGGAGCCCGGCCCGGCGCTCGCGCTGCTGCGGGACCCACGGGTGACCGTCGAGCTCATCGCCGACGGCGTGCACCTACACCCGGACGTGGCGCGCGCGGTGATCGAGGCCGCCGGCGCGGACCGCGTCGCCGTGATCACCGACGCGATCGCCGCGGCGGGCCGCGCCGACGGCGCGTATCGGCTCGGCGCGGTACGCATCGACGTGGTCTCCGGCGTCGCGCGGGTGCAGGGGACGTCGACGATCGCGGGCAGCACGGCCACCATGGATCGGCTCTTTCGCGCCGTGGCCGGGTTCGGCGCGAACCGCGACGCCGGGCTGGCCGCGGCGGTTCAGGTGACGTCGGCGACCCCGGCGCGCGCGCTCGGGCTCGAACGGGTCGGTAGCCTGCGGCCCGGCTACGACGCCAATCTTGTGGTGCTCGACCGTGATCTGCGGGTGAGCGACGTCATGGTGCGCGGCGACTGGCTCTGAGCGTTAACATCGGAGACGTCAGCACCTGACACCGGACGAGGGGCCCCGTACCCGGCCAGCGACAAGACGGGCGCCGTGGAGGTGCGCAATGGCATGGCTCGTCTTGATCGCGTCGGGCGTCCTGGAGGCGGTGTGGGCGACCGCCCTGAACAAGTCCGACGGCTTCTCCCGGCTCGGCCCTTCGCTGGTCTTCGTTGTCGCACTGGCGCTTTCGATGGCCGGGCTGGCGACCGCGATGCGCACGCTGCCGGTCGGAACCAGTTACGCGGTCTGGGTCGGCGTCGGGGCCGTGCTGACGGTGGGCTACGCGGCGCTGATCGGCGAGGAACCGGCGTCGTTGACCAAGCTGTTGCTGATCGGCGGCATCGTGGCCTGCATCGCGGGCTTGAAGTTGGTCAGCTAGCGGCCACGGCGGGCCAACCCTGCGATCCGCGAAAGTGCCAGCGCCCCAACGGCTCCCAGCCCCATTGCGGTCAGCGTCTGGCGGGTGCTCAGACCTTCGTCCATGTGCACCCGCGGCGCGATGATCGCCGGGGCCGGGGGCTCCACAGGGCGGTCGCGCGGGTCGGTGGATGCCGTCGCCCCCCACGCAGTGCAGAACAACACGAGATAGGCGGTGATGTAAGCGAACACCATCAACCCCAGCACCGGGCCGAACGCCGCGCCCGCGGGGCTGCGCAACACCGTCTTCAAATAGATCGACCCCACCTGCTTGAACACTTCGAAGCCGACGGCCGCGATCAGCCCGGCCCGCATCGAATCGACGAAGCTGACCTTCTCCCGGGGCAGGCGCGCGATCATCCACGTGAACAGCAGCCACGACACCAAGGTCGCGATCAGGATCGAGAAAAGCCAGAACAGCCAATCGAACACCGCGAATTGCGGCACGCCAAGCCATTTCAGCAACGCGGCCATCGGCGCGGCGTGGCCGACGGTGGTCAGCGCGACGGTGGCCAGGATCACCGCGAACGTCCCCACCATCGCCAGCAGATCGGAGAACTTGCTCCGCACGAAGCCCGGCGACTCCACGTGCGAGTCCCACCACATCTCGGTCAGCGCCTGCCGCAGGTGCGATATCCAGCCCAGCCCCGCCCACACCGCGGTGACCAGACCGATGACACCGACCGAAGTCCGGGCGTCGATGGCCGAGTTCATCAACTCCTGCAGCTGATTACCCAGCGTGCCCGACACCTGGGACCGGATGTGGTCGTCGATCGTGCTCAGCAGGTGCGGCCGCCGGGCCAGCACGAAGCCGAACACCGCGAAACCGACCATGAGCAACGGGAACAACGCGAAAATCGTGTAATACGTGAGGCCGGCGGCGAAGAACCCGCCGTTGCGCTCGTCGAAACGCTGGTAGGCGCGGATGACATGGTCGAGCCACCCGTGCCGGGACCGCAGCCGATCAAGAAACCCCTCCTCGGCCGGCTCGCTCATGGTGAAACGTCTTACCTCCGTTGCGGAAGGAACCCAAGCCGATCGTAAACCCGCTGGACCGTCTTCCCGGCGACATCCTGGGCCCGTTCGGCGCCGGCCGCCAAAACGGCCTCCAATTCGGCCAAGTCGGCCGTCAGTTCGTCGACGCGGGCCTTGATCGGGGCGACGAACTCGACCACCGCCTCGGCGGTGTCCTTCTTCAGATCGCCGTAACCCTTTCCGGCATAGCCCTCGACGAGCTTGTCGACGCCGACGCCGCTGACCGCCGACTGGATGGTCAGCAGGTTGGACACGCCGGGCTTGGCGTCGGTGTCGAAGCGGATCTCGCGCTCGCTGTCGGTCACCGCCGACCGAATCTTCTTGGCCGACAACGCCGGATCGTCGAGCAGGTTGATCAGCCCGGCGTCGGTGGCCGCGGATTTGCTCATCTTCGACGTGGGGTCTTGTAGGTCGTAGATCTTCGCGGTCGCCTTGGGGATGAGCACGTCGGGCACCACGAACGTGTCCGGGAATCGGGCGTTGAACCGCTGCGCCACGTCGCGGGCCAGCTCGAGGTGCTGGCGCTGGTCTTCGCCCACCGGCACCAGGTCGGTGTCGTAGGCCAGCACGTCGGCGGCCTGCAGCACCGGATAGGTGAACAAACCCACGGTGGTGGAGTCGGCGCCCTGGCGCAGCGACTTGTCCTTGAACTGCGTCATCCGCGACGCCTGCCCGAAGCCGGTGAAGCAGCCCAGCACCCACGCCAACTGGGAGTGGGCGGGCACGTGGCTCTGCACGAACACGGTGCTGCGCGCCGGGTCGATGCCCAGCGCCAGGTATTGGGCGGCGGTGACCAGGGTCCGTCGCCGCAGCGCCTCGGGATCCTGGGCGACGGTGATGGCATGGAGGTCGACCACGCAGAAGAACGCGTCATGGTCGTCCTGCAGTTCGACCCAGTGGGTGACGGCGCCCAACGCGTTACCCAGGTGAAGCGAATCGGACGTGGGCTGCACGCCGGAGAAAATGCGGCTGGATCCGGTAGCGGTGCTCATGATGCACCGATCTTTTCACGCGCGGCCGCCCCGCCCGGTGTGCGGCCAGCCTCACCCTCGATGCCGAGTGCGCGGCGTGCCGGCCGCTCGCGATCGGCCCGCCTTGCGATACCGGCGGTACCGCCTTTAATGTCGGGCTATGCACAACCTCGTCTGCTTGGCTCCTCGCTCGTGAGCCCCGCTCACTCGGCGTCGCACTCGGCCCGTCCCCCGATTCATCTCGGTTCCGGCGAGCCGGTCGTGCTGCTCCACGGGTTTTTGATGTCGCAGACGGTGTGGGATCCGGTGGCGCCGCGGCTGGCCGACACCGGCCGCTACGAGGTCTTCGCCCCGACCATGGCCGGGCACAACGGCGGCCCCTACGCGGGCACCTGGCTGCTGAGCTCGTCGGTGCTGGCCGACCACGTCGAACGCCAGCTCGACCAGCTCGGCTGGGAGAGCGCGCACCTGGTGGGCAACTCGCTGGGCGGCTGGGTGGCCTTCGAGCTCGAGCGACGCGGGCGGGCGCGCAGCGTCACCGGCGTCGGCGCCGCGGGCGGGTGGACGCGCTGGAGCCCGGTCAAATTCGAGGTCATCAGCAAGTTCATCGCCGGGATGCCGATCCTGGGACTGGCCCGGCTGCTGGGCCCGCGCGCGCTGCGGCTGCCGCTGAGCCGCCGCCTGGCCACCCTGCCGCTGAGCGCCACCCCGGAAGGGGTCAGCGACGAGCAACTGCGCGGTGTGGTCGACGACGCCGCGCACTGCCCGGCGTACTTCCAGCTGCTGATCAAGTCGCTGCTGCAGCCCGGCCTGCTGGAGCTGGCGCAGACCGCGGTGCCCGTGCAGCTGGTGCTGTGCGAGAAGGACCGGGTGGTGCCGCCCAGCAGGTTCAGCCGGCATTTCACCGACTTTTTGCCGGAGGGAACGAAGATCACCAAGCTCGACGGCGTCGGGCACGTGCCGATGTTCGAGGCGCCGGAGCGGATCACCGCGGCCATCGCCGACTTCATCGACGAGTGCACCGCGGGCCCGGACCGGCTTTCCGACCGGCACCGGCCGCCGGCTAGCTAGCCAGTTCCTTTTCCAGGTTCTCCGCGATCGAGTCGAGGAATTCCTCGCTCTGCTGCCACTCCTGGTCGGGCCCGATCAGGATGGCGAGGTCCTTGGTCATCTTCCCGCTCTCGACGGTGGAGACGACGACGTTTTCCAGCGTCTGCGCGAACTCGACCACCTCGGGGGTGTCGTCCAGCTTGCCGCGGTGCGCCAGTCCCCGCGTCCAGGCGAAGATCGAGGCGATCGGGTTGGTCGAGGTCGGCTTGCCGGCCTGGTACTGGCGGAAGTGCCGGGTGACGGTGCCGTGCGCGGCCTCGGCCTCGACCGTCTTGCCGTCGGCCGTCATCAGCACCGAGGTCATCAGCCCCAGCGAGCCGTAGCCCTGGGCGATGGCGTCGGATTGCACGTCGCCGTCGTAGTTCTTGCACGCCCACACGTAGCCGCCCTCCCACTTGAGGCAGGCGGCGACCATGTCGTCGATCAGCCGGTGCTCGTAGGTCAGGCCCTCGGCCTCGAACTGCTCCTTGAATTCCTCGTCGTAGATGCGCTGGAACTCGTCTTTGAACATGCCGTCGTAGGCCTTGAGGATGGTGTTCTTGGTGGACAGGTACACCGGCCACTTGGCGTTCAGGCCGTACTTGAACGACGCGCGCGCGAAGTCGCGCACGGAGTCCTTGAAGTTGTACATCCCCATCACCACGCCGCCGTCGTCGGGCAGGGACACCATCTCGTGGACCATCGGCTCGCTGCCGTCGGCCGGGGTGAACGTGATGGCGACGGTGCCGGGCTTGTCGACCTTGAAGTTGGTCGCCCGGTACTGGTCGCCGAACGCGTGGCGGCCGATGACGATCGGTTTGGTCCAGCCCGGAACCAGGCGCGGCACGTTGGAGATGACGATCGGTTCGCGGAAGATGGTGCCGCCCAAGATGTTCCGGATCGTCCCGTTCGGCGACAGCCACATCTTCTTGAGGTTGAACTCCGAGACGCGAGCCTCGTCGGGGGTGATCGTCGCGCACTTGACGCCCACGCCGTGCTTCTTGATGGCGTAGGCCGCGTCGATCGTCACCTGGTCGTCGGTGCGGTCGCGGTGCTCGATGCCCAGGTCGTAGTAGTCCAGATCGATGTCGAGGTGCGGAAGGATCAGCTGGTCCTTGATCAGCTTCCAGATGACGCGGGTCATCTCGTCGCCGTCGAGCTCGACCACGCGGCCCTTGACCTTGATCTTGGCTTCTTTGGAACCCGGGCTCGACATCGGTGCCTTTCCTGCGGCGTCAGCCTTGTGCGGCGGCCAGCACTTCGTTGAACGTCTTGCTCGGCCGCATCACCGCCGTCGTCTTCTCGCTGTCCGGGTAGTAGTACCCACCGATGTCGACCGACTCACCCTGCACCTCAGCGAGTTCGCCCACGATGGTGTCCTCGTTCTCGGCCAACGAGTCCGCCAGCGCGGCGAAGCGCTCGCGCAAATCCTCGTCGTCGTTTTGCGCGGCGAGTTCCTGGGCCCAGTACAGCGCCAGGTAGAACTGGCTGCCGCGGTTGTCGAGTTCACCGGTCTTGCGCGACGGACTCTTGTTGTTGTCCAACAGCTTTCCGATCGCGGCATCCAGCGTCTTGCCCAAGAGCTTGGCGCGCTCGTTGTCGGTCTTGATGCCGATGTCCTCGAAACACGCTCCCAGAGCCAGGAATTCACCGAGGGAGTCCCAGCGCAGGTGGTTCTCCTCGACGAGCTGGTGGACGTGCTTGGGCGCCGAACCGCCCGCGCCGGTTTCGTACATTCCGCCGCCGGCCATCAACGGCACGATGGACAGCATCTTGGCGCTGGTGCCCAGCTCCAGGATCGGGAACAGGTCGGTGAGGTAGTCGCGCAGGATGTTTCCGGTGGCGGCGATCGTGTCCTGGCCGCGCATCGCGCGCTCCAGCGTGTACCTCATGGCCCACACCTGCGGCATGATGTTGATGTCCAGGCCCTCGGTGTCGTGTTCCTTGAGGTACTCCTTGACCTTCTTGCGCAGCTCGACCTCGTGCGGGCGTTCGGTGTCGAGCCAGAACACCACGGTCATGCCCGAGTTGCGCGCCCGGGTGACGGCCAGCTTGACCCAGTCCCGGATCGCTTCGTCCCGCACGATGGGCATGCGCCAGATGTCGCCGGCCTCCACGTTCTGGGTGAGCAGGACCTCCCCGGTGTCGAGGTCGACGATGTTGGCGACGCCGCCCTCGGGGATCTCGAAGGTCTTGTCATGCGAGCCGTACTCCTCGGCCTGCTGCGCCATCAGCCCGACGTTGGGGACCGTGCCCATCGTCGTCGGATCGAACTGCCCGTGGGTCTTGCAGAAGTTGATGATCTCTTGGTAGATCCGGGAAAAGGTGGACTCGGGGTTGACGGCCTTGGTGTCCTTCTGCCGACCGTCGGCGCCCCACATCTTGCCGCCTGCGCGGATCATCGCCGGCATCGACGCGTCGACGATCACGTCGCTGGGCGAATGAAAGTTGGTGATGCCCTTGGCCGAATCGACCATCGCGAGCTCGGGCCGGTGCTCGTGGCAGGCGTGCAGGTCGCGGATGATCTCCTCGTGCAGCGACGCCGGCAGCGACTCGATCTTGCTGTACAGATCGACCAATCCGTTGTTGACGTCGACGCCGAGTTCGTCGAAGAGCTCCTGGTGCTTGGCGAAGGCCTCCTTGTAGAAGATCTTCACGGCGTGGCCGAAGACGATGGGGTGGGAGACCTTCATCATCGTCGCCTTGACGTGCAGCGAGAACATCACGCCGGTCTCGTAGGCGTCCTGCATCTGCTCCTCGTAGAACTCGACGAGGGCCTTCTTGCTCATGAACATGGAGTCGATGACGTCGGCGTTGCGCAGCGACACCATCGGCTTGAGCACGATCGTCTCGCCGCTTTCGGTCTCCAGCTCCATCTTCACGTTGCGCGCGCGGTCCAGCGTCATCGACTTCTCGCCGTGATAGAAGTCGCCGCCGCGCATGGTCGCGACATGGGTGCGCGACGCCGGCGACCAGGGCGCCATGCTGTGCGGATGCTTGCGCGCATACTCCTTGACGGCCTTGGGTGCGCGTCGGTCCGAGTTGCCTTGCCGCAGTACGGGATTCACGGCGCTGCCCAGGCACTTGGCGTAGCGGTCGCGAATTTCTTTGTCCTCGTCGGTCTTCGGGCTCTGCGGAAAGTCCGGAATCTTGAATCCCTTGCCCTGCAGTTCCTTGACGGCGGCGATCAGCTGGGGCACCGAGGCGCTGATGTTGGGCAGCTTGATGATGTTGGTGTCGGCCAGCTTGGTCAGCCGGCCCAACTCCGCGAGGTTGTCCGGGACCCGCTGCTCTTCGGTCAGGTGTTCGGGGAACTCGGCGAGGATCCGGGCGGCCACGGAGATGTCGCTGGTCTTGATCTCGATGCCCGCGGGTTCGGCGAAGGCACGCACGATCGGCAGGAACGCGTAGGTCGCCAGCAGCGGCGCCTCGTCGGTCAGCGTGTAGATGACGGTCGGCTTTTCGGCGCTCACGGTCCCTCTCCCGGCGTGATTATGGTCAGATCTGTGGGGGGCTCAGCAATCTAACTGCCACGTTATCAAGGGTGTTTGGACAGGTGTCGACCTGCGTCTGCACCGCGACAGTTGGCAGCGGGTCGGCACAGTAAGATAGTCTTCGTATTGGTCATGAGCGCCAGCGACAAGCCCCGGCTTGCTGGCCGGCAACCCTCCAACCGCGGTGGGGTGCCCCGGGTGATGACCAGGTCTAGTAGCCACAGGCTGCGCGGCAAGCGCGGGTCCGCCATAACGGACCCCTGACTAGAGGGGACACGTGATGTGCTTCTGTCCAGCTCCTTGCGATCATCGGCTCGCCTTGGTGGAGCCGCTGATGTGCGCGACCGTGCGCCGCTGCTAGCCGGCCGGCCGTAAGGCCCCGCTGAAGACCCGAGCCCATATTTCAGGAGAAAGCCAACCCACGTGAGTTCCGACAGTTCTTCTTCCAACGGCACCACCAGCGAGAACACCGATCCGACCGCGCATTGGTCGTTCGAGACCAAGCAGGTGCACGCCGGGCAGCAGCCGGACCCGGCCACCAACGCCCGCGCCCTGCCGATCTACCAGACCACCTCGTACGTCTTCGACGACACCACGCACGCCGCCGCCCTGTTCGGGCTGGAGGTGCCGGGCAACATCTACACCCGGATCGGCAACCCGACCACCGACGTCGTCGAGCAGCGCATCGCCGCGCTCGAGGGCGGTGTGGCGGCGCTGTTCCTGAGCTCCGGCCAGGCGGCGGCCACGTTCGCCATCTTGAACATCGCGTGTGCCGGAGATCACATCGTCTCGAGCCCCAGGCTCTACGGCGGGACCTACAACCTGTTTCACTACTCGCTGGCCAAGCTCGGCATCGAGGTCAGCTTCGTGGAGGACCCCGACGATCTGGATTCGTGGCGGGCCGCGGCGCGGCCGAACACCAAGGCGTTCTTCGCCGAGACCATCTCCAATCCGCAGATCGACATCCTGGACATCCCCGGTGTCGGCGGGGTCGCCCACGACACGGGCGTCCCGCTGATCGTCGACAACACGATCGCCACGCCCTACCTGATCCAGCCGCTGAAGCACGGCGCGGACATCGTCGTGCACTCGGCCACCAAGTACCTCGGCGGCCACGGCTCGGCGATCGCCGGGGTCGTCGTCGACGGCGGCACGTTCGACTGGACGCAGGGCCGTTTCCCGGGGTTCACCACCCCGGACCCGAGCTACCACGGGGTGGTGTTCGCCGAGCTCGGTCCGCCGGCCTACGCGCTCAAGGCGCGCGTGCAGCTGCTGCGCGACCTCGGTTCGGCCGCCGCGCCGTTCAACGCGTTCCTGGTCGCCCAGGGCATCGAGACGCTGAGCCTGCGCGTCGAGCGTCACGTCGCCAACGCCCAGCGCGTGGCCGAGTTCTTGTCCGGCCACGACGGCGTGCTCTCGGTGAACTATGCGGGACTGCCCAGCTCGCCCTGGCACGAGCGGGCAAAGAAGCTGGCGCCCAAGGGAACCGGGGCGGTGCTGTCGTTCGAGCTGGCCGGCGGCATCGAGGCCGGCAAGGCCTTCGTGAACGCGCTCAAGTTGCACAGCCACGTCGCCAACATCGGCGACGTGCGTTCCCTGGTGATCCACCCGGCCTCCACGACGCACGCCCAGCTGTCCCCGCAGGAGCAGCTGAGCACCGGGGTCAGCCCGGGCCTGGTGCGGCTGGCGGTCGGCATCGAGGGGATCGACGACATCCTGGCCGACCTGGAGCTCGGCTTCGCCGCGGCGGCCAAATTCGGCGCGACCGCCGGAGCCTCGGGCACCGATCCGCACGCCGTGGCGGCGTTCTGAAGGAGACCGCCCCGATGACGATCCCCGACGCGCCCACCCAAACGCTGCCCGACGAAGGCGAAATCGGCTTTGTCCACATCGGCTCGCTGACCACCGAAAGCGGCGCGGTGATCGACGACGTGCACATCGCCGTGCAGCGCTGGGGCGAGTTGTCGCCCACGCGCGACAACGTGGTGGTGGTGCTGCACGCGCTGACCGGTGACTCGCACGTCACCGGCCCGGCCGGACCAGGACATCCCACCGGCGGCTGGTGGGACGGCATGGTCGGGCCGGGAGCCCCGATCGACACCGACCGGTGGTGCGCGGTGGCCACCAACGTGCTCGGCGGTTGCCGCGGCTCCACCGGGCCCAGCTCGCGGACCCGGGACGGAAAGCCTTGGGGCTCAAGGTTCCCGCGGATTTCGATCCGCGACCAGGTGGAGGCCGACATCGCCGCGCTGGCCGCGCTGGGGATCGACGAGGTCGCCGCGGTGGTCGGTGGATCCATGGGCGGCGCAAGGGCTTTGGAGTGGATGGTCGGTCACCCGGACCGGGTCCGGTCCGGGCTGCTGCTGGCGGTGGGCGCGCGCGCCACCGCCGATCAGATCGGTACCCAGTCCACGCAGATCGCGGTGATCGAGGCCGACCCGAACTGGCAGGGCGGCGACTATCACGACACCGGGCTGGCGCCCGACACCGGGCTGGCGATCGCGCGGCGCTTCGCGCACCTGACCTACCGCGGCGAGGTGGACCTGGACACCCGGTTCGCCAATGACGCGCAGGGCGACGAGGATCCCGCCGCCGGCGGCCGCTACGCGGTGCAGAGCTACCTGGAGTACCAGGGCGACAAGCTGCTCGAGCGCTTCGACGCGGGCAGCTACGTGGTATTGACCGAGGCGCTGAACACTCACGACGTCGGCCGTGGCCGCGGCGGGGTGGCCAAGGCGCTGCGCGGCTGCCCGGTGCCGGCGGTGGTGGGCGGCATCACATCCGACCGGCTCTACCCGCTGCGTCTGCAGGAGGAGTTGGCCGAGCACCTGCCGGGCTGCACCGCTTTGCAGGTGGTCGACTCCCTCTGCGGGCACGACGGCTTCCTGGTGGAATCCGACGCGGTGGGCGAATTGATCCGCAAGACACTGGTTTTGGCCGGCGCGGACAGCAGGGAAGGCACGTCGCAACGGTGACCCGCTCGCGGCACGACCGCTCCTTGTCATTCGGCTCGGCGGCCGCGGCCTATGAGCGTGGCCGCCCGTCCTATCCCCCGGAAGCGATCGACTGGCTGTTGCCGGTCGGCGCGCGCCAGGTGCTCGACCTGGGGGCGGGCACCGGCAAGCTGACGACCCGGCTGGTGGAGCGCGGCCTGGACGTCGTGGCCGTCGATCCGATCCCGGACATGCTGGAGGTGCTGCGGACCTCGCTGCCCGAGACCCGCGCCCTGCTGGGCACGGCCGAAGAGATTCCGTTGGAAGACAACAGCGTTGACGTGGTGCTGGTGGCCCAGGCCTGGCATTGGGTGGACCCCGAGCGCGCGATACCCGAGGTGGCCCGCGTGCTACGGCCGGGCGGGCGGCTGGGCCTGGTGTGGAACACCCGCGACGAACGGCTCGGCTGGGTGCGCGAACTGGGCCGGATCATCGGCAGCGACGGCGACGGCGGCCGCACCCAGGTGCAGCTGCCCGAGCCGTTCACCGACCTCGCGCAGCATCGGGTCGAGTGGACGAGTTACCTTACGCCGCAAGCATTGATCGACCTCGTCGCGTCGCGCAGCTACTGCATCACCTCGCCGACCGAGGTTCGCTCCAGAACGCTCGACGAGGTGCGCCAGTTGCTGGCCACCCATCCGGCCCTGGCGAATGCGACCGGGCTGGCGCTGCCCTATATCACCATGTGCACCCGGGCGACGCTGGCCGGCTGAGCGCCCGCGTAGTGTCTCGTCGCATGGAGCAGCGACTGAGTCTCATCACCCTGGGCGTTGCCGATCTGGACCGCGCCCGCCGCTTCTATGAGCGCCTGGGCTGGCACGGTCAAGTGGTGCAGGAGACCGTCTTCTTTCAGGCGGGCGGCATCGCGGTGAGTCTGTGGGCGCGAGAGAAGCTTTCGGCCGATCTCGGCATCGCCGATCAAGGCGATGACGGTTTCGGCGGCATCGCCTTGGCTCACAACGTGCGGTCGCGCGCCGAAGTGGACGAGATCCTGGCCGCGGCAACAGATGCCGGAGCCACCATCACCCGCGCCGCTGCCGAAACGTTCTACGGCGGGTATGCGGGCGCGTTCCGCGATCCCGATGGTCACGCATGGGAGATCGCCCACAACCCCGGGTTCGCGCTAGCCGACGACGGCGCGATCACAGTGCCCGACTTCTCGGAAGCCTGATCCGTCGTTCAAGTACCCCAGCCCGGTTACCACCCGTCATCGTCGTCGTCACGCAGTAGTTTCTCCGGATGGTGGAAGGTGTTGGTGCGTGGCCGATTACGCTCGAGGTGGGGTGGTGGTTTCCATTCGGTCTCGCCCTTGGCGTTCTTGCGGGTGGTCCAGCCGCCGGGGTCGAGCATGCGGTGATGCGGGCCGCAGGCGAAGGTGAGGTCGTTGATGTCGGTGCTGTGGCAGGTGGCGTAGTCGGTGGTGTGGTGGACTTCGCAGTAATAGCCCGACACGGTGCAGCCCGGGGCGGTGCAGCCGCGGTCCTTCGCATACAACACAATTCGCTGCCCCGGGGAGGCCAGCCGCTTGGTGTGATACAACGCCAGGGCCTTGCCCTTATCGAAAATCGCCAAGTAGTGATGCGCGTGGCGGCCCAGGCGGATCACCTCACTCATCGGCAGGATGGTGCCCCCACCGGTCAGGGCCCGCCCGGCGGCGGCCTCCAACTCGGCCAGGGTAGTGGTGACGATGATCGAGGCCGGTAACCCGTTGTGCTGACCCAACTCCCCGGAGGCCAACAGCCCACGCAGCCCGGCCAGCAGGGCGTCGTGGCCGCGCTGAGCCTTCGAACGCGTATCACCGTCGATGGCGGCCTGGCTGGGCGTCCCCTCCACGCACGGGATGTCGTCGAGAGGGTTGCACATGCCCGGGGCGCCGAGTTTGGCTTCCACGGCTTCGAAGGTGGCGCGTAGTTCGGGGGTGATCAGGCCCCGCAGCTCCGACATGCCGTCGGCTTGTTGGTTGCCCAGGGTCACCCCGCGGCTACGGGCGCGGTCCTCGTCGGTGAACGTGCCATCGGGGTTAAGCGCATCGGTGAGCCCGCGGGCCAATTCTTTGAGGTGTTCGGGACCGAACTGGGTGCCGAACCCGGCCAGTTGGGCTTCGGCGAACTCACGGGCCGCAGCGCTCACCCAGCCGGGAAGTTGGTGGTAGAACTTGCGGATCACGGCCACCTGACCCGCGCCCAGGTCTCCGGCGCGCTGGGCGGCGGCCGTCGCGGCCAAGGCGGGCGGCAAGGGTTCACCGGTCAGTCCATGGCGGGGTCCCAGGTCGCGGGCTTCCTGGATACGCCGAGACGCTTCGTGACGGCTGATCAGGGTGCGTTCCGTCAAAGCATGGGACAAGCCGCCGCCCAGATCCTGGGACGGGACTTGGCGGGCCAGCGAATTGAGCAGCGGATACTCGATGACCGGAATGCGCCGGCGCAGCCTCTCACAGCGCTCCAACACCGCCAGCTGCTGCTGCACGGTCAACGCGTCGAGCACCAACGCACACGCGCGGTCCACCTCAGCATCGAGCGCGTCGAACACCGCGTCGACATCGGGCAGACCAGTGGAACTCACACCGCCAAACTATCGACACACACCGACAAAAATCGGCTCTGAGGCCGCCCTAGATTCACACTCGCGCAATTGGTTTCGAAAAATCCCATCCCGAGAACAAGGCCGATCCTCCGGCTGCTCAATAAGCCACATCGCGAACACAACGACCTCACGAAACGCTTATTGTGCGAACCTTTACCCCACCGTTTCGTAAACGTGACAGTGATAGATCAGAGTTCGTAGGCGTGATTCGAGTGCCGTCGGTGCACTCCATGCGGACGGGGAGGCTGGCGTGAAGGCACTTGCACGAACTCATCAATGGATCTGGGTCTTGCGCCAACAGCCCCTCACCATTCGCCTGCTCGCCGCGGCCGCCGGCCTGCTCACCGTGGCCTCGGCCTTTGCGGCGCCGGCCGAAGCGGAGGGCAACGGCGACGACTTCATCGACGCGCTCAATCACGCCGGCATCGACTTCGGCGAACCCGGAAACGCGATGGCCGTAGGCGAGTCGATCTGCCCGATGCTCGCGCAGCCGGGCGGCAGCTTCGCCGGGGCAGCGTCCAGCATCTCCGGCCGTGGCATGTCCCCGCAGATGGCGAGCATGTTCACCACGATCGCGATCCAGACGTACTGCCCCCAGGAGATGGCGAACATCGCCAGCGGCAACCTGTCCGGCGCCATGCCGCAGGTTCCGGGAATGCCCGGCCAGATCCCGGGAATGGGGGGCCAGATCCCGGGCATGGGGGGCCAGATCCCGGGCATGGGTGGCCAGGTCCCCGGAATGACGGGCCAAATCCCGGGCATGGCCGGCCAGATGCCGGGACAGATTCCGGCGCTGCCGAGTTACTAGACGGTGCCCAGCGGGTCGATCGTCCAGGCGATGTAATCCATCGCCGCCCCGACCGCCGCGGTGGTGATGAAGTCGATTCCCTTGCCGCGCACCACCAATAGGCCGGCCCGCTCCTCGGATAGCACCAATCGCAGCAGCGCGGCCACGCCCACACCGATGCCGATCAACAGCGAGCCCCGCCGCCAGAAGTTGGCTCCCACCAATACCAGTGCCGCGGCAAAGATCAAGCCCACCAACAGAATCGGCCACTGGGCTCGCAGCACGGTCCGCGCGGTCATTCCCGTTCGGCCAGCTCGACGACGTTGGTCAGCAGGAACGCCCGGGTCAAGGGGCCCACGCCGCCCGGGTTGGGCGATACGTGCCCGGCCACGTCCCACACGTCGGGATGCACGTCGCCGACGAGTCCGTCGTCGGTCCGGCTCACCCCGACGTCGAGCACCGCGGCGCCGGGACGCACCATGTCGGCGGTCAGCAGGTGCGGGACCCCGACGGCGGCCACGATGATGTCGGCCTGTTTGGTCAACGCCTGCAGGTCGCGAGTTCCGGTGTGGCACAACGTCACCGTCGCGTTCTCCGAACGGCGGGTCAGCAGCAGCCCCAACGGGCGACCGACAGTCACACCGCGGCCGATGACGACCACGTGCGCCCCGGCGATCTCGACGTCGTAGCGGCGCAGCAGGTGCACGATGCCGCGCGGCGTGCACGGCAGCGGGGCAGGGTTGTTGAGCACCAGCCGGCCCAGATTGGTCGGGTGCAGCCCGTCGGCGTCCTTGTTCGGGTCGACGCGCTCCAGCGCCGCGTTCTCGTCCAGGTGCTTGGGCAGCGGCAACTGCACGATGTAGCCGGTGCAGTCGGGGTTAGCGTTGAGCTCGTCGATGGTCTCGTTGAGCGTGGCGGTGCTGATGTCGGCGGGCAGGTCGCGGCGGATCGAGGTGATCCCGACCTTGGCGCAGTCGGCGTGTTTACCCCGCACGTACGCCTGGGAGCCCGGGTCGTCGCCCACCAGGATGGTGCCCAAACCGGGGGTGCGTCCCGATGCGGTCAATACGGCCACGCGCTGCTTGAGGTCGACGAAGATCTCGTCCCGGGTGGCCTTGCCGTCCAGCGTGATTGCTCCCACGCTGACAGTCTGGCAGATCTCGATGATGGCGACCCGCCGCGCCCGGCTACGCCGCGCTCGCGATCGCCATTAGGCTCCCGGTATGTCTACCCCTCCGGACGTCTTCAGCCCCGCGAAGCTCGGTCCGATAACGCTGCGTAACCGCACCATCAAGTCAGCCACGTTCGAGGCGCGCACGCCCGAGGCGCTGGTGACCGACGACCTCATCGAATACCACCGGCTGCCGGCCGCCGGCGGGGTCGGCATGACGACCGTCGCCTACTGCGCCGTCTCCCCCGGCGGTCGCACCGAGGGCAACGGCATCTGGATGCGGCCCGAGGCCGTGCCCGGGTTCCGGCGGCTCACCGACGCGATCCACGCCGAGGGCGCGGCGGTCAGCGCGCAGATCGGCCACGCCGGCCCGGTCGCCAACGCCAAGTCCAACAAGGCGAAGGCGCTGGCGCCGGTCCGATTCTTCAACCCGATCGGTATGCGGTTCGCCAAGAAGGCCACCCGTGAGGATATCGACGACGTCATCGAAGGCCACGCGAACGCCGCCCGGCTGGCCATCGAAGCGGGCTTCGACGCCGTCGAAATCCACCTGGGCCACAACTACTTGGCGAGTTCGTTCCTGTCCCCGCTGATCAATCGCCGCGACGACGAATTCGGCGGATCGCTGCAGAACCGGGCGAAGGTCGCCCGCGGGATGGTGATGGCCGTCCGCCGCGCGGTCGAAAAGGAAGGCACGCCGATCGCGGTGACCGCCAAGCTGAACATGGCCGACGGCGTTCGCGGCGGCATCAGCACCGACGAATCGCTGACCACCGCCAAGTGGCTGGAAGAGGACGGTGGGCTCGACGCGATCGAACTGACCGCGGGCAGCTCGCTGGTCAATCCGATGTACCTGTTCCGCGGCGACGCGCCGCTCAAGCAGTTCGCTGGCGCGTTCAAGCCGCCGCTGCGCTGGGGCATGCGCATGACGGGCAAGAAGTTCCTGCGCGAATACCCCTACCGCGAGGCCTATTTATTGCGCGACGCCAAGCTGTTTCGCGCCGAGTTGAAGATGCCGTTGATCCTGCTCGGCGGCATCACCAACCGCGAGACGATGGACCTGGCGATGGCCGAGGGTTTCGAGTTCGTCGCGATGGCCCGCGCGCTGCTCGCCGAGCCTGACCTGATCAACCGGATCGCCGCCGAGGACGCCCAGCACCGGGTGCACTCCGCCTGCACGCACTGCAATCAGTGCATGCCGACGATCTACAGCCGGACGCACTGCGTCGTGACCGGCGCGCCCGACGCCGCGGCCGCTCCACGCTGATCCACAGGGCCGCAAGCTACAGTTGTGGCGATGTCAGCACCAGCCCCGCCAGCGCTAACCGTCCATCACGAAGGGTCCGAACGTACCTTCGCAGCCGGCCACGATGTGGTCGTCGGGCGCGATCTGCGGGCCGACATGCGCATCACGCATCCGCTGATTTCGCGGGCCCACCTGTTGCTGCGTTTCGACCAGGGCAAGTGGCTGGCCATCGACAACGGTTCGCTCAACGGAACTTTCGTTAACGGCCGGCGCGTGCCCGTCGTCGAGATCCACGACGGGCAGACCCTCAACATCGGCAACCCCGACGGGCCGCTGCTGACGTTCGACGTCGGCCGCCACCAAGGCATGGCCGGGCGCCCGCCCAAGACCGAATCGATGAACATCCCGGTGGCGGCCCCGCCGCAGCCGGCGGCGTGGTCGGCGCAACCGGGCCCGCCCGTCGCCGCTCCACCCGGGCCGCCGCCGCCTCCAGCCGGGCGCACGCCCAACTGGGCGGCGCCGCCGCGGCGGCCGCAGCCCGCTCCCCGGCCCGGCCCGGCGGGCCAAACCATGTACGGCGCCGGCGGTGGGCGACCGCCCGCCTACCCGCCCGCCGCGCCACCCCCGCCGCACAATTCCCCCCTGCAAGCACCCGTCCACAGCCCCCCGCCGGCGCAGCACATCCCCGCGCCCACCCGGGCCGCACCCGCCAACGCCAAGCCGCCCGAGGTGGCGAACCTGGCGACCAAGATGTTCCAGGCGCTGCGGCCGTCGCGGTCCGGCGCGATCCAGAAACCGGCCGGGTCGCAAACCATCGGGCGGGCCACCGACAACGACATCGTCATCCAGGACGTGCTCGCCTCGCGCCATCACGCGTTCTTGATCCAGACGCCGCTGGGCACCGAGATCCGCGACGCGCACAGCGTGAACGGCACCTTCGTCAACGGCGTCCGGGTCGGGTCCGCGGTGTTGACCGAGGGCGACGTGGTCACCATCGGCAACGTCGACCTGGTGTTCACGGGCGACGGCCTGGTCCGGCGCACCGAGGCGGCGACGCGGACCGGCGGCCTGGAGGTCAACTCCGTCTGCTACACCGTCGACCACGGCAAGCAGTTGCTCGACCACATCTCACTGACCGCCCGGCCCGGGACACTCACGGCCATCATCGGCGGTTCGGGCGCCGGGAAGACCACGCTGTCGCGGCTGATCGTCGGCTACACCAGCCCCACGTCGGGCACGGTGACCTTCGAGGGCCACAACATCCACACCGAGTACGCGTCCATGCGCAGCAGGATCGGGATGGTCCCCCAGGACGACGTCGTGCACCGCCAGCTCACGGTCAACCAGGCCCTCAACTACGCCGCCGAACTGCGCCTGCCGCCCGACACCAGCAAAGAGGAACGCGCCCGCGTCGTCGCCCAGGTGCTCGAGGAACTCGACATGACCCAGCACGCCGAGACGCGGGTCGACAAGCTCTCGGGCGGCCAGCGCAAGCGCGCCTCGGTCGCGCTCGAGCTGCTCACCCAGCCGTCGCTGCTGCTGCTCGACGAGCCGACGTCCGGGCTGGACCCGGCGCTGGACCGCCAGGTCATGCTGATGCTGCGCCAGCTCGCCGACGCGGGCCGCGTGGTGCTGGTGGTGACCCACTCGGTGTCCTACCTGGACGTGTGCGACCAGATCCTGCTGGTCGCGCCCGGCGGCAAGACCGCGTTCTGCGGGCCACCCGACCAGGTCGAGGCGGCCATGGGCACCCGCAATTGGGCCGACATCTTCGCCAAGGTGGGCGCCGACCCGGACGAGGCCAACCGGCGCTTCAAGGAGCGCAATCAGCAGTCGTCGCAGCCGCCGACCCCGCAGAGCCCGGCGGACCTGGGCGAACCACCCCAAACCAACCTGTGGCGGCAGCTGTCCACGATCGCGCGCCGCCAGGTTCGCCTCGTCGTGTCCGACCGTGGCTACACGATCTTCCTGGCGATCCTGCCGTTCCTCATCGGCGCGTTGTCGCTGACGGTTAAGGGCCCGCACCCCGGCCTCGGGCCGGCCGACCCGATGGGCCCCGCACCCACCCAGCCGCAGTACATCATGGTGCTGCTCAACATCGGCGCCGTCTTCATGGGCACCGCGCTGACCATCCGGGATCTCATCGGCGAGCGCGCCATCTTCAAGCGGGAGCAGGCCGTCGGCCTGTCGACCACCGCCTATCTGTTGGCCAAGATCGCGGTGTTCTGCGTCTTCGCCACGGGCCAGGCGGCGATCGCGACCATCATCGTGCGGCTGGGGAAGGGCGCGCCGACCGCGCACCCGCAGTTCTTCGGCAACTCCACCTTCTCGCTGTTCGTCACCGTCGCGGGCACCTGTGTGGCCTCGGCCATGCTCGGCCTGCTGCTGTCCGCCCTGGCGCAGTCCAACGAGCAGATCATGCCGCTGCTGGTGGTGTCGATCATGTCGCAGCTGGTGTTCTCCAGCGGGATGATCCCGGTGTATCAGCGCATCGGGCTGGAACAGCTGGCGTGGTTGACGCCCGCCCGCTGGGGCTACGCGGCGGGCGCGTCCTCGATCGACTTCCCGTCGCTGGTGAAGGTCAAGCAGATCCCCACCAACGACCCGATCTGGCAGCACTCGAAACACATCTTCGTCTTCGACATGGCCATGCTCGCGCTGCTCTCGATCGCCTACACCGGCATCGTGCGCTGGCACATCCGGCTGAAACGCTGAGGCGGCTCTCAGGCGGCGACCCTAATCTGGGATGCGATGACCCGACCTGCCCAGCCCCTGCTGACGGCGCGATCCGAGCACTCGCAGGGCAGCTTCACCGCCGGCCGCGACGTCGTCGTCGGCAACGACCTGCGCGCCGACCTGCGGGTCGCGCACCCGTTGATCGCCCGCGCGCACCTGCTGTTGCGCTTCGATCGGGGCCGGTGGCTCGCGGTCGACAACAACACGCTCAACGGCGTCTACCTCGACGGCCGGCGGGTGCCGGTCGTCGACATCCGCGACGGCCAGAGCATCAACATCGGCAAGCCCGACGGCCCGCGGATCACCTTCGAACTGGGACGCCCGCCGGCACGCTCCTTTCGGCGCAGGGACGCCGGGCGCACCGCGCCGCAGCCGCCGGCCGACGCCGGGGAGTTCCCCACCACCCGGGTCGCCGTCGCGGGAC
Source organism: Mycobacterium paraintracellulare (assembly GCF_000276825.1). Taxonomy (NCBI): domain Bacteria; kingdom Bacillati; phylum Actinomycetota; class Actinomycetes; order Mycobacteriales; family Mycobacteriaceae; genus Mycobacterium; species Mycobacterium paraintracellulare. Next base: position 4,548,349 of record NC_016948.1, read on the forward strand.
CCGAAGGCGATCGCCGGCCGGTGACCGGGCGGGCCGCCTGGATCGGCCGCGCGCTCGACAACGACATCGTCATCCACGACGTGCTGGCCTCGCGCCGCCACGCCTTCTTGACGCCGACACCGGCCGGCCCCGAGATCCGCGACGCGAACAGCAGCAACGGCACCTTCGTCAACGGGGTCAGGGTCACCTCGGCGGCGCTGTCCGAGGGCGACGTGGTGACGATCGGCAACGTCGACCTGGTGTTGCGCGGCGGCGCGCTGGTTCGCCTGCAGGAGGCGGCGACCCGCGCCGGCGGCCTCGAGGTGCGCGAGGTCAACTTCGCCATCGGTGACAAGCGCCTGCTGGAACGGATCTCGCTAACCGCCCGCCCCGGCACACTGACCGCGCTCATCGGCGGCTCCGGCGCGGGCAAGACGACGCTGTCGCGGCTGATCGCCGGGTACGCCACCCCGACGTCGGGCTCGGTCACCTTCGAGGGCCACGACATTCACACCGAGTACGCGTCGCTGCGCACCCGGATCGGGATGGTCCCCCAAGACGACGTCGTGCACCGGCAGCTCACGGTCAGCCAGGCCCTCGGATACGCCGCCGAGCTGCGCCTGCCGCCGGACACCAGCAAAGCCGACCGGGGCCGGGTCGTCGCCGAGGTCCTCGACGAGCTCGGCCTGACCGAGCACGCGAACACCCGGGTCGACAGGCTGTCCGGCGGGCAGCGCAAGCGCGCGTCGGTGGCGCTCGAGCTGCTCACCGGGCCGTCGCTGCTGATCCTCGACGAACCCACGTCGGGCCTGGACCCCGCGCTGGATCTGCAGGTCATGACGATGCTGCGGCAACTCGCCGACGCCGGCCGCGTCGTGCTGGTGGTGACGCACTCGCTGACCTACCTCGACGTCTGCGACCAGGTGTTGCTGATGGCGCCGGGCGGCAAGACGGCGTTCCTGGGTCCGCCCGCCCGGATCGGTCCCGCCATGGGAACCACCAACTGGGCGCACATCTTCGCGAAGGTGGGCGCCGACCCGGACGAGGCCAATCGCCGCTTTCTGGCCCAGAACAGACCGCCGCCCCCGCGGCGGACCCAGGCGCCGGCCGAGCTCGGCGCGCCGCCACGCACCAGCAAGCGCCACCAGTTCTCCACCATCGCGCGCCGACAGGTCCGGCTGGTGGTGTCCGACCGCGCCTATTTCGTGTTCCTGGCCGTGCTGCCGTTCGTCATGGGCGCGCTGTCGCTGACCGTTCCCGGCAGCGCCGGCTTCGGCTACGCCGACCCGGCCGGCGAGTCGGCGGGCGAGGCCGGGATGATCCTGACCCTGCTCACCATGGCGGCCGCGTTCATGGGCACCGCGCTGACCATCCGCGACCTCATCGGCGAGCGGCCGATCTTCCGGCGCGAACAGGCCGTCGGCCTGTCGACCACCGCGTACCTGCTGGCCAAGGTCGCGGTGTTCTGCGGGTTCGCCGTCGCCCAGGCGGCCATCGCCACCGCCATCGTGGTGCTGGGCAAGGGGCCGCCGACGCGACCAGCGGTGCTGCTCGGTCCCTCTAGCTCGGCGGCCACCGTCGAGCTGTTCGTCGCCGTGGCGGCGACGTGTGTGGCCGCGGCGATGCTGGGCCTGCTGCTCTCGGCGCTCGCCCGCACGGGCGAGCAGGTGATGCCGATGCTGGTGGTGTCGCTGATGATGCAGATGGTGCTCTGCGGTGGGATGGTGCCGGTCACCGACCGGATCCTTCTGGACCAGGCGTCCTGGCTGATGCCGTCGCGGTGGGGATACGCCGCGCAAGGGTCGACCGTCGACCTGTGGGCGGTCTCGCCCGGCCCGCAAAGTCCCCGGGACAGCCATTTCCAGCACGCGCCGGCGGCCTGGCTGCTCGACATGGGCATGCTCGCGGCGCTCTCGGTCGGCTATGGCGCGCTGGTGCGCTGGCGCATCCGGCTCGCGCGCTGAACCTCAGCCGTCGTCGTGCGGGCCCCCATCCAGTCGAAGCCCGTGCGCCAGCGCGAAGGCCACCGCCTGGTCGACGTCGACGCGGGCGCCGGCCAGCGACGCGGTCGTCCACAACCCGGGGTCGGCGGTGGTGCCGCGCAGATCGGCGCCGTCGAGCCGGGCGCCGGCGGTCCGCGCGCCACGCAGGTCCGCGCCGCGCAGCACGGCCTTGCGCAGGTCGGCCTCCACCAGGCTGGCCTCCCGCAGCCGGCAGCCGCTGAAGTCGACGCCCCGCAGGTCGATGCCGGCGAGCACGGCGAGCGTGAAATCCACCTCGTCGAACGTGATCGGCCGCAGCCGGCACTGCACGAACACCGACCCCAGCATCGAGCATTGGGCAAAAGAGCTGTGCCACAACGACGTCCGGTGAAACGAGCAGTTGCGGAAGGCCGAGCCGCGGTGCTGCGACTCGGCCAGGTTGGCGCCGCTGAAATTGCATTCGGTGAACACGGTCCGCTCGGTCCGCAAGCGGCTCAGGTCTTCGTCGGTGAAGTCGTGGCCGTCGAACTCGCGGTCGACCCACTCCTCGCTCAATTGGGCGTCAGGGTGGCCAGGGCGTATTCGCTGACCGCGATCAAGGCGTCGGTCGCCGACCGGCGATCGCGGGCGTCGACCGTGATCACCGGGATGTGCGGGGGCAGGGTCAGCGCTTCGCGCACCTCGGCGACCGGGTAGCGCGGGGCCCCGTCGAACTCGTTGACCGCGACCAGGAACGGCAGGTTGCGGTGCTCGAAGAAGTCCACGGCGGCGAAGCTGTCCTGCAGGCGCCGGCAGTCGACCAGCACCACCGCCCCGATGGCGCCGCGGACCAGGTCGTCCCACATGAACCAGAAGCGGCGCTGCCCCGGCGTGCCGAACAGGTAGAGCACCAGGTCTTCGGCCAGGGTGATCCGGCCGAAGTCCATCGCGACGGTGGTGGTCCGCTTGTCCGGGGTGGCCTCGAGGGCGTCGACGCCGGTCGAGGCGTCGGTCAGCATCGCCTCGGTGCGCAGCGGCATGATCTCCGACACCGCCCCGACGAAGGTGGTCTTGCCGGCGCCGAATCCGCCGGCGATCACGATCTTCGTCGACGCGTGCGCGCCGGAATCTTGCTGCACCTCAGAGTGCGCGTAAGCCACGCAGGGTCCTTCCTATGAGTTCGTGACGCTCATCTCGGGTCGAACGCTCGGACAACGTCCTGTGCACCCGAAGGTAGCCGGACAGCACCAGATCCCCGACGAGGACGCGCGCGACGCCGAGCGGCAGGTCCAGCCGGGCCGAAATTTCGGCGACCGACGGGCTCGGCGGGCCCTGGCCGCACAGCTGGATGATTCTGCCCCGCGCGTCGTTGGGCGGATACCGGTGGGGGGCGCCGGGCTGCAGAGTCTGCAGCGGCGCCTCCAGGGGGAGCTCGACGTTGGTGTCGGTCCGGCCGGACGTCAGGGTGTACGGGCGGACCAGGTTCCCCTTACGGTGTGCGGGCCAGCTCTCGGGGGTGTCCATCGCGGCTCACGAGTGGGCGGCGGACCGGCGGGTCGACTGCACCACGCCCCCGACCCGTTCGACGAGGACGGCCATCTCGTAGCCGATCTGACCGATGTCGCACGACGTCACGGCGAGCGTCGCGAGATGCGAGCCATCCCCGACGCGCATCAACAGCAGGTAGCCGTTGGCCATCTCGACGACCGACTGCAGCACCTGCCCGCCCTCGAACAGCTGCGCGGCGCCGGTCGCCAGGCTGGCCAGCCCGGAGGCGACGGCGGCCAGCTGGTCGGCGCGTTCCCTGGGCAGGTGCTCGCTGGCGGCGATGGGCAGCCCGTCGACGGACACCAGCAGCGCGTGCGCGACGCCGGGGACCTCGCGGGCGAACCTGGTCACCAGCCAGTCCAGTGAGTTGTCGGGGGAGGTCATTGTTCGTCGGGTCCTTGCTCCGTGTCACGGGCATGCGAGCGTCCGCTGCGCACGCCGCCGAAATGGTTGCTGAACGAGGCGCGCACCGCCTCGGGGTCGCGGGTGACGGCCGCGTGCTGCGGCTCCCGGTGCGATCTGCCGTTCTGGCCGTGCTCGGGCTCGTCCCGTTCGGCCAGACCCGTTGCGTTGGCGCCGCCGGGCACCAGCCGGGCGCCGGGCGTGCGCACCGGCAGGCCGTGGTCGGTGGTGTGCGACTCGACGGGCTTGTCCTCGGCGGCCGCCGCCAGGGTCCAGCCGCGGTCCCATACCGACTGCCAGTCCAGGTCGGGGCTGTTGACCAGGTCGTGCGGGTCGCCCAGCATCTCCGAGAGCATCCGCCGGTAGATGACGTCATCGTCGGTCGCCGGGTCGGCGGGCTTGTCTTGCCGGGGTTCGCGGGGCCGGGCGGCGAAGAAGGCCGAGGTGTCCGATGCCGCCCGCACCGGCGGAGCCGGCGCCGGTTCGGGCGCGGGCTCCGGCGCGGGCGTGGGCTGCGGTGGTGGCTTCGGTGCGGCCTCGGGCCTGGCGGCCGGCGCGGCCTGGGGCGCGTTTTCCCACCAGGGGGTCGCGAGCTCGCGGCGCCGCCGCGGGGGCGGTGGTTCGGCGGGCGGGGTCGGGACGTCGGTGATGCCGCTGGAACCCGGGTTGCGGCGCGGCAGCAGGGTGACCGACGGCCCGGGCGCGGGCGGGGCGTTGCGGGCCGCCGGCTCGCGCGTGCCGTCGTGCCGCCGCGCGTCGTCGGCGGGCGGGGGCGCGGCGATCGCGCTGGCGAGTTTGGCGCTCGGAGACGACACCGCCCGAATGTGCCGGGGCGCAGCCGATTCCGCGGCGGCCAGGCCGGTGAGGACCGTCGGCGGCAGGTAGATCTCGGCGGTGGTGCCCGTACCCGTCTCGTTGGCCGCGGGGCCGCGCAGCCCCACCCGGATGCCGTGCCGGCCCGCGATCCGGCCCACCACGAACAGCCCCATGTGGCGCGCGTTGTCGGGGCTGACGTCGCCGCCGGCCTGCAGGCGCATGTTGGCGATGCGGCGGTCGGCGTCGTTCATCCCCAGACCGGAGTCGGCGATCCGCACCACGACCCCGCCGTCACCGCCGCGGGACGCCGAGACCCGCACCGACGTCGTCGGCGGCGAGTAGCGCAGGGCGTTGTCGATCAGCTCGGCGAACAGGTGGATGGCGCCGCCCGCGGCCGCGCCCACCAGCGCGCACTCGGGCAGCCCGGCGATCTCGACGCGGCGATAGTCCTCGACCTCGGATACCGCGGCGTTGATCACCGTGGCCAGCGGCACCGGGTCGCGCTGGTCGCGCGCGAGCTGCGCGCCGGCCAGCACCAGCAGGTTGGCGCTGTTGCGGCGCAGCCGGGCGGCCAGGTGGTCCAGCCGGAACAGGCTGTCGAGGCGTTCGGGGTTCTCCTCGTTGCGCTCCAGCCGGTCGATGAGCGCCAGCTGCTGGTCGACCAGCGACCGGCTGCGCCGCGACATGGTCTCGAACATGTCGTTGACCAGCAGCCGCAACCGCGCCTCGTCGCCGGCCAGCAGCAGGGCCTGGGTGTGCAGTTCGTCGACGGCGTGGGCGACCTGACCGATCTCCTCGGTCGTGTAGACCGGCAGCGGCGTCGGAATCGGTTCGGCCCCACCGGCTTTCACCCGGGCGACCTCCTCCTCGAGATCGGTGTGGGCGACCTTGAGCGCGCCGTCGCGCAGGATGCGCAGCGGCCGCACCAACGCGCGCGCCACCAGCAGCACCACGACCAGAGCGATGACGATCGCCGCCAGCACCAACACGGTGTCGAGGATCGCGGCGCTGCGCCGGTCGGCGGCCTGGGCGTGCACCGCCTTGGTCACTGAGGCGGTGACGTTCTTGATGACCTGGTCGGCGATGTCGTCGGTGGCTTGGACGGACCGCAGCAGGTCCGCGTTGTCGACGAGCACGCTGGCCGGGTCGGACATGATCGCCATCCGGGCCACCATCTGCTGTTGCAGCGTCTTGGCCTCGGGCGATCCCGCCCCGAGCACTTCGCTCATGCCGAACAGCGTCGACGGTTCGGTGCCCGCCAGGGTGGCCATCGAGGTGCGCAGCTGCGGCTCGGGCAGTTCGGCCCCGCGGGTGATGAGGATCTTCTGCATCGTCATCTGCCCGCGCGCGCCGACCGCCCGGCTCAACCCCTGCGCCTGGGCGCGGATGTGCTCGTCGTCGACCCGCACCGAGGCGTTGATGACGTCTTCGGCCGTCAACAGGATCGGCGCGTACAGGGTCACCCGCTCCCGCAGACCGAGGCCGCTGTCAGACGCCTTGCTCACCAGCATCTGGCCGGCGTCGAGCAGCGTGTTGACGCCCGATCGGACATCGTCGGTGACGTCGGTGTCGGCCAGCCGGCCCTGCAGTTCGCCTTTGCGGGCCTCGTAGTTCTTTTTGGCGCCCTCGACGTCGCGCCCGGCGGAGCCGGCCTGCAGCGCGACGTCCAGGGCCGACATGTATTTGGTGATCACCGGGACCACGTCGGCGCGGGTGGCGGCCAGTTTCAGGCGCGCCGCGCTGTCCATCGCGGTGTCGATGCGAAGCACACCGAAAACCGTCACCAAGATCAGCGGCACCAGCACGATCGCCAGCACCTTCCAACCGACCGGCCAGTTGCTCAGCGACCAGGCGGGCGGGCGTTTGGCCGCCGCGTCGGCGCCGGGAACCGGTGCGGGCGGGGCGGCATCCGCCTCGGCCGCGCCGGCCGGGCGGGCGAACATGGTCACGTCATCGCGGCCGCATGACCGGCCGCCGCGCTGACCCTGAGCGCTGAACAAAACGAGAGGCTCATGAAACTTCCTGCTTTATTTCCACCCGCCCCGCGCCAGATAGGCGCGCGCGTGTAAGTGTGGCAATCCGACGAGTATGACAGCCCGCGGCCCAGCCCACCAGAATCGTTACTGAGCAGACAGGTCCCTCCAAGGTGGCGCCGCGCGCCCGCGGTCGGTCCTGGCAAACACCGATCCCGCGAAAACGCTAGGCGGGCCGAAGGATTGCGACCAGGAAGTCGGAGTCGTCGGTGAACGGCCGCAGATCCCAGGTGGACAGCAGCACGTCGATCGCGAATCCCGCGTCGACCGCGTCGTTCAGAAACACGTCGAAGTCATAGTCGCGCCCGGCGCCGAAGCCGATCGCCGCGCGACCGTCGCCGGCGACGTGGGCGCGCAGCCGGCTCAGCACTCGGACCCGGGTGCTGGGGGCCAGAAACGTCATGACGTTGCCGGCGGAGACGATGACGTCGAACGGGTCGGCGATGCCGCGCGCGGGCAGGTCGAGCTCGGCGAGGTCGCCGACCAGCCAGCGCGGGCCGGGATGGTCCTGTTCGGCCGCGGCGATGAGCGCGGGGTCGACGTCCACGCCGACCACCCGGTGGCCGGCGCCGGCCAGGTAGCCGCCCAACCGCCCGGGCCCGCAGCCGGCGTCGAGGATGCGGGCGCCGCGGGGGGCCATGGCGTCCACGAAGCGGGCCTCGCCGGCCAGGTCGTCACCCGCGCGGGCCATGGCGCGGAACCGCTCGATGTACCAATGCGAATGCCCGGGATCGGCAGCGACCTTCTGCATCCAAATGCTCTGCTCGACCATGCGACCATTATCGCGTTGTGTTCAAGCTGATGTTTTACTCCCCGCGCATCGCCCCCAATACGGGCAACGCCATCCGCACGGCGGCGGCGACGGGTTGCGAATTGCATCTGGTCGAGCCGATGGGATTCGACCTGTCCGAACCCAAGCTGCGACGGGCGGGGCTGGACTACCACGACCTGGCCTCGGTCACCGTGCACGCCTCGTTGGCGGCGGCCTGGGACGCGCTGTCGCCCGAGCGGGTCTTCGCGTTCACCTCGCACGCGCCCACCTCGTTCGCGCAGGTGCGCTACCGCGCGGGCGACGTGCTGATGTTCGGCCCCGAGCCCACCGGGCTGGACGCGGCGACGCTGGCCGACCCGCACATCACCGGGCAGGTCCGCATCCCGATGCTGGCGGGCCGGCGCTCGCTGAACCTGTCCAACGCCGCGGCGGTCGCCGTCTACGAGGCGTGGCGCCAGCACGGGTACGCGGGAGCGACCTAGCTCGTGATCGCCGCGGTGAGTTTCGCGCCCGCGGGAAGTCAGCACGGCATGGCTACCTTCATCACCATCGGTTACGGGGACGCGGCCGGGTACCACCGCGTGAGCGACGAGTGCAGGCAGGCCGCGCACGCGCGCGATGACGCGCTGCGCGCCGCGGGTGCCCTCATCGGGACCGCCGGACACCCCGTTCAGGTGCGCAATCCGGACGGCGCCGGCGTGCGGATCGAGCCCGGGCCCTATCTGCATTCGGCGCTGCCGATTGCCGGGTTCGCGGTCTTGGAGGCCGACAATCTCGACGCGGCGATCGAGCGGGTGAGCCAGACCCCGTGCGCCGTCGCGCACGGGGTCGTCGAGGTGTGGCCGCTGATGTCCTGGCCGACCTAGCTCTCTTTGATCGTGGCGACCCGCCGCGCCCGGCTACGTCGCCCGCGCGAACGCCGCGGTCACCAGCTGTTCCAGTGCGTGACCTGCTCGGCGGGCAGCCGCTTGGCCGGGCGGAAGTCGGTGCCCTTGGTGTAGGCGATCGGGAACAGGCCGCCCTGGCTGTAACGGTCGCGCGGGATGCCCACGATGTCGGCGACCTGTTGCTCGCCGTCGCGCAGCAGGTGCAGCGTCGTCCAGCACGACCCCAGTCCCCGCGAGCGCAGCGCCAGGCAGAAGCTCCAGACCGCCGGGAACAGCGACGCCCAGAACGACACCCCACCCAACGGCGACTTGTCCGGGCGGCCCTCGAGGCAGGGGATCAACAGCACCGGCGCCTCGTGCATGTGCTCGGCGAGGTAGGTGGCGGAATCGCGGACCGCGCCCATCCGCTCGCCGCGGGTGTCCCCGTCGGGGTACGCGGCCCCCGGAGCGCTGAGGTAGCCGCGGGCGTTGGCCAGGTAGACGTCGGCGATCGCCTTCTTCTTCTCGGCGTCCTCGACGAAGACCCACTGCCAGCCCTGCGCGTTGGACCCGGTGGGCGCCTGCAGCGCGAGTTCGAGGCATTCCCTGAGCACGTCGCGGCTGACCGGCTTGTCGAAGTCGAGGCGCTTGCGGACCGAGCGGGTGGTGGTGAGGACTTCGTCGACGGACAGGTTGATGGTCATGGGTGGAGACTACCGACGCGGCGGGCCGGCCGGTTCACGCCGAACGGCGTGGCACGTCAGCGGAAATCGCGGGACTTGGAGCCGACGGCCAGGGTGATGCGGCCCAGCCGCTCGGCGACGACGGTGATCGCGCCGCTGGCGTTCTGGACCTGCCCGCGCACCAGCAGCGCCGGCGCCGAGTTCGCCAGCTTGCGATGCCGCGCCCACACCCCCGGCGCGCAGAGCACGTTGACCATCCCGGTCTCGTCCTCCAGGTTCAGGAACGTCACCCCCTGGGCCGTGCCGGGGCGCTGCCGGTGGGTCACCGCCCCGGCGATCAGCACGCGGTCGCCGTCGGGCACCGATCCCAGCTTCTCGGCGGGGACCACCCCCATCGCGTCCAGGTCTTCCCGCAGGAACTGCGTCGGGTAGCTGTCCGGGGAGATGCCGGTGGCCCACACGTCGGCGGCGGCCAGTTCCAGCTCGCTCATCCCCGGCAACGCCGGGACGTGCGAGGACGAGCCCACCCCGGGCAGGCGGCCCGGCCGCTGGGTGGCCGCCGCCCCGGCCGCCCACAGCCCCTCGCGCCGGGACATGCCGAAGCAGGCAAAGGCCCCGGCGGTGGCCAGCGCCTCGGTCTGCGGCACGCTCAATTGCAGCCGTGACGTCACATCCAGCAGGGAGGCGAAGGGGCCGTTGGCCTTTCGCTCCTCGACCAGTTGCTCGGCCAGGTCGTCGCCGATATGGCGGACCGCACCCAGACCGAGCCGGACCTCGGTTCCCGTGTTTTCCAGGGTGGCGTGCGCCAGGCTGGCGTTGACGTCCGGGCCGTGCACGGTCACGCCGTGCCGGCGCGCATCGGCCACCAACGACTGCGGCGAGTAGAAACCCATCGGCTGGGCGCGCAGCAGCGCGGCGCAGAACGCCGCCGGGTGGTGCAGCTTGAACCACGACGAGTAGAACACCAGCGACGCGAAGCTCAGCGCGTGGCTTTCCGGGAAACCGAAATTGGCGAACGCCTCCAGCTTTTCGTAGGTCCGGTCGATCACCTCGTCGGGTGCGCCGTGCAGCGCGCGCATGCCCTCGTAGAACCGGCCGCGCAGCCGCCGCATGCGTTCGGTGGAGCGCTTGGACCCCATGGCGCGGCGCAGCTGATCGGCCTCGGCGGCGGAAAACCCGGCGCAGTCGACCGCGAGCTGCATCAGCTGCTCCTGAAAAAGCGGCACCCCCAACGTCTTTCGCAGCGCCGGTTCCATGGACGGGTGGTCGTAGACCACCGGGTCCTCACCGTTACGCCGCCGGATGTAGGGGTGCACCGACCCGCCCTGGATCGGGCCGGGGCGGATCAGCGCGACCTCCACCACCAGGTCGTAGAACACCCGCGGCTTCAGCCGCGGCAGCGTGGCCATCTGCGCGCGCGACTCCACCTGGAACACGCCGACGGAGTCGGCGCGGGCCAGCATCTCGTACACCGCCGGCTCGGAGAGGTCCAGGCGGGCCAGGTCCACCTCGATCCCCTTGTGCTCGGCCACCAGGTCGATGGCGTAGTGCAGCGCCGAGAGCATGCCCAGCCCGAGCAGGTCGAACTTCACCAAACCGATTGCCGCGCAGTCGTCTTTGTCCCATTGCAGGACGCTGCGGTTCTCCATCCGCGCCCACTCAACCGGGCACACGTCGGCGATCGGGCGGTCGCAGATCACCATACCGCCGGAGTGAATGCCCATGTGCCGCGGCAGGTTCCGGATCTGGTTCGCCAGGTCGATCACCGGCTCGGGGATGTCCTCGACCTCCGGCGAGTCCGCCAGCCCGCCCCAGTGGCTGATCTGCTTGCTCCACGCGTCCTGCTGGCCCTGCGAGAAGCCCAGGGCGCGGGCCATGTCGCGCACCGCGATCTTTCCCCGGTAGGTGATGACGTTGGCGACCTGGGCGGCGTAGTCCCGGCCGTATTTGTCGTACACGTACTGGATGACCTTTTCGCGCTGGTCGGACTCGATGTCCATGTCGATGTCGGGTGGCCCGTCGCGGGCCGGCGACAGGAAGCGCTCGAACAGCAGCTCGTTGGCCACCGGGTCGACGGCGGTGACGCCGAGGGCGTAGCAGACCGCGGAGTTGGCCGCCGATCCCCTGCCCTGGCACAGGATGTTGTTGTCCCGGCAGAACCGGGCGATGTCGTGCACCACCAGGAAGTAGCCCGGAAATTGCAGCTGGGCAATGACTTTGAGCTCATGCTCGATCTGTGCGTAGGCGCGCGGTGCGTTCGGACCGTAGCGGTCGCGCGCGCCGGCCATGGTCAGCTGCCGCAGCCAGCTGTCCTCGGTGTGCCCGTCGGGCACGTCGAACGGCGGTAGCTGGGGCGCGATGAGCGCCAGCCCGAACGCGCACTGCTCGCCCAGTTCGGCGGCCGCGGTCACCACGTCGGGGCCCCCAGCGAACAGCCGGGCCATCTCCGCGCCGGAGCGCAGGTGCGAACCGCCCAGCGGGGCCAGCCACCCGGCGGCCGAATCCAGGGACTCCCGGGCCCGGATGGCGCCCATCGCCATGGCCAGCCGGCGCCGCGACGGCCCCGCGAAATGCGCGCCGGTGGTGGCGACGACGCCGACCCCGAAGCGCGGGGCCAGCGCGGCCAGCACCGCGTTGCGTTCGTCGTCGAGCGGTTGCCCGTGATGGGTCAACTCGACGCTGACCCTTTGCGCACCGAACCGGTCCACCAGGTCGGCCAGCGCCCGCTCGGCGGCGTCCGAACCACCGTCGGAAAGCGCTTGGCGCACATGGCCTTTGCGACACCCGGTCAGGATGTGCCAGTGCCCGCCGGCGGCCTCGGTCAGTGCGTCGAAATCGTAACGGGGCTTGCCCTTCTCGCCGCCGGCCAGGTGCGCCGCGGCCAGCTGCCGCGACAGCCGCCGGTAACCCTCGGGGCCGCGGGCCAGCACCAGCAGGTGTGGGCCCGCCGGGTCCGGCCGCTCGGTGCGGGCCTCACCGCCCAGCGACAGTTCGGCGCCGAACACGGTACGCATGTCGAGCTCGGCGGCCGCCTCGGCGAACCGCACCGCCCCGTACAGGCCATCGTGGTCGGTGAGCGCCAGGGCGCGCAGGCCCAGCCGGGCCGCCTCCTCGACCAGTTCCTCGGGCGTGCTCGCCCCGTCTAGGAAGCTGAACGCCGAATGCGCATGCAGTTCGGCATACGGAACGGAACGGCCGACGGACGGGCGGGGTGCCCGGCCGTCCCCCGGCGGCCGGTACGTGGCGCGCTTGCGCGACAGGGGGGCGTCCTCGGGAAGCCCCGCCGGCTCACCGGCACGGCGTGGCTTGCTGTCGAGCACCCGCTCCATTTCCGCCCAGCTCGGCGGCCCGTTGAACCAGCCCATACGCGCAGTCTATCGAAAATATGTTCGATAGAGGTCGCCGTGAGAGGGTTGGCACATGCCGGTCATCATCGACCCGCGCCGCCACGACGCGGTGCTGTTCGACCTGGAAACCGACCTCGGCTCAACGCTGGCCGCGCGGCTGCGCGACGTCGGGGTGGGCACCGCCGTCGTCCCCGCGGACGGCCCGGCGCGGGCGGCCGCGGACCTGAAGGTGCGCCCGGGCCGCGCCGTCGTGGTCGCCGGGGCGGCGGCCGGCGTCGAGGCCGCCCGCGCCGCGGGATTCGCGTCGGTGATCGGCGTCGGGCCGGCCAAGAGCGCCGGCGCGCTGCGTGACGCCGGGGCCGACGCCGTGGTCAGCGACCTCGGCGAGGTCGGCGTGCGCACCGGGGATCTTCGGATGTCGCAACTGCCGGATGCGATGCGGGCCCTCACCGACGCCGCCGATGGCCTGGCCGGCCGGCGGCCGGCCGTATTCTTCGACTTCGACGGCACGCTCTCGGACATCGTCGACGACCCCGACGCCGCGCGGCCCGTCGCCGGGGCCACCGAGGCGCTGGCGAAGCTGGCCGACGGCTGTCCGGTCGCGGTGCTGTCGGGCCGCGATCTCGCCGATGTGACGAATCGCGTTGGCGTGCCTGGCATTTGGTACGCGGGCAGTCACGGTTTCGAGCTGACCGCGCCCGACGGGACACACCATCAGAACGACGCCGCGGCCGCGGCCATCCCGGTGCTCGAGCAGGCGGCGGCCCGGCTGCGCGACCAGCTCGGCGGAATCCCCGGAGTGGTGGTGGAGCACAAGCGATTCGGCGTCGCCGTGCACTACCGCAACGCCGAACGCGACCGCGTGGGCGAGGTGCTGGCCGCGGTGCGCGCGGCGGGGCGCCGCGACGCGCTCCGGGTGACCACCGGCCGCGAGGTCATCGAGCTGCGCCCGGATCTGGACTGGGACAAGGGAAAAACGCTGCGCTGGGTGATCGATCACCTACACCGGGCCGGGTCGGGATCGCTCACGCCGGTCTACCTCGGCGACGACATCACCGACGAGGACGCGTTCGACGCGGTGCACGACGACGGGGTCCCGATCCTGGTGCGGCACAGCGACGATGGCGACCGCGCCACCGCGGCGCTGTTCGCGCTGGACAGCCCCGCGCGGGCCGCGGCGTTCACCGACCGGCTGGCCGATCAGCTCGAAGCCTAGTCAGGCGTATTCCACCGCGCCGTCGTCGAGCACCACGCGAACGCCGGAACCCTCGGCGCCGGACGCCTCGGTGCGGAACACCGCCTTGCCCTCCCCGGTGCGCCAGATCAGCGTGGTCAGCGTCTCGCCGGGGAACACCGGCGAGGTGAATCGCGAGGCGATCGAGGTGATGTTGGCCGCGACGCCCCCACCGAGCTCGGCCACCAGCGCGCGACCCGACACCCCGTAGGTGCACAGCCCGTGCAGGATCGGCTTGGGGAACCCGGCGAGCTCGCGGGCGAACCACGGGTCGCTGTGCAGCGGGTTGCGGTCGCCGGAGAGCCGGTAGATCAGCGCCTGGTCCTCGCGGGTGGGCAGCGCGATCCGCGCGTCGGGCTCGCGGTCCGGGAACTCCGGCGCGACCGGCCGCTGACCCGGCATCCCGCCGAACCCGCCCTCGCCGCGGATGACCAGGGTGGTGAGCGTCTCGGCGATCAGCTGCCCCGATTGCGGGTCGGTGCCCCGGCCGCGCAGCACGAGGATCGCGTTCTTGCCCTCGCCCTTGTCCTGGATGTCGGCGACCTCGGAGACCACCGAGAGCTTCCCCGCGGGCGGCAGCGGGGCGTGCAGCCGGATGCTCTGCGATCCGTGTAAGAGCATGGCCCAGTTGAACTTTCCGACCAGGCCCGCCGCGCCGAAGGCCGGGCAGCAGATCACCGCGTAGGTGGGCAGCACCTGCTGGTCGATGTCGTGGCTGTTCTCGGTGGTGAACGCCAGGTCGTCGATGCCGGCGCCGACACCGAGCGCGTAGAGCAGCGTGTCCCGGTCGGTCCATTCGAAGGTCATGGGTTCGGTCACCGCGCCGACGGCACTCGGGTCAATCGCCATGGGGTCTCCTATTCCAGAAATCGAGAGCTTTTCTGCACGTAACCATCGCAAACCCTTCCCACCGAAGGCGTCGGCAGGGCAGGCTATCTCCCATGTCCAAGCGCAGCTTGTTCCGGAAGGCCTCGGTTGCGGTCGCCGCCCTCACCGCAACGGTAATCGTCGCCGGCTGCGGCGGCTCGCCGCAGGCGCGGTCGATCACGGTGACGTTCGTCCGGCACGCCCAGTCGGAGGCCAACGCCGCCGGCACCATCGACACCGACGTGCCGGGCCCGGGTCTGACCCCGGAGGGCAAGGGGCAGGCCGAAGAGATCGCGCACCAACTCGGCCGCAAGGACTACGACAGCGTCTACGCCTCCACGATGACCCGGACGCAGCAAACCGCCGCGCCGCTGGCCGCCGAGCTCGGCAAGCAGGTCGAGATTTTGCCCGGCATCCAGGAGATCAACGCCGGCTGGTACAACGGCAAACCCGAGTCGATGGCGAAGTCGACCTACCTGGTGGCCCCGGTGAACTGGATCAAGGGCGATGTGTCCTACAGCATCCCCGGCTCGATCAGCGGCAAAGAGTTCAACGACCAGTTCACCGCGGCCGTCAACAAGGTCTACTACAGCGGCCACCGCAACCCGGTGGTGTTCTCGCACGCCAACGCGATCATGGTGTGGACGCTGATGAACACCCGCAACGGCAAGGAAAGCCTGATGAACACCCACCCGTTGCCCAACACTGGCCGCGTGGTGATCACCGGCAACCCGATGACCGGCTGGACGCTGGTCGACTGGGACGGGATCCGCGACTTCCACAGCTAGCCCGCGGCCAGCCCTCGCGGATCGGCAGTTGACGTGGGCGGCTGCCGACGCCACCATGTCTTCATGCGGTATGTCGTTACCGGCGGTACCGGGTTTATTGGTCGCCGCGTCGTGTCTCGTCTTCTGGAATCCCGGCCCGACGCGCAGGTGTGGGTCCTGGTGCGACGGCGGTCGCTGGGCCGCTTCGAACGCCTCGCGGCGCGGTGGGGCGATCGGGTCAAACCGCTGGTCGCCGAGCTGCCGGAGCTGGACCTGAGCGACGAGGTCCTCGCCGAGCTGGGCGAGATCGACCACGTGGTGCACTGCGCGGCGATCTACGACATCACCGCCGGCGAGCCCGAGCAGCGCGCCGCGAACGTCGAGGGCACCCGCGCGGTGATCGGGCTGGCGCGGCGCCTGGGCGCGACGATGCACCATGTCTCGTCGATCGCCGTGGCGGGCGACTTCCGCGGCGAATACACCGAGGACGACTTCGACGTCGGCCAGCAACTGCCGACGCCCTATCACCAGACCAAGTTCGAAGCCGAACTGCTGGTGCGCTCGACGCCCGGCCTGCGCCATCGCATCTACCGCCCGGCGGTGGTCGTGGGCGATTCGCGCACCGGCGAGATGGACAAGGTGGACGGGCCGTACTACTTCTTCGGCGTGCTGGCCAAGTTGGCCGTCCTGCCGTCGCTGACGCCCATCCTGCTGCCCGACACCGGCCGCACCAACATCGTCCCTGTCGACTACGTCGTCGACGCGCTGGTCGCGCTCCTGCACGCCGACGGTCGTGACGGGCAGACGTTCCACCTCACCGCCGAGAAGACGATCGGCCTGCGCGGCATCTACCGCGGCGTGGCCAAGGCGGCCGGGCTGCCGCCGCTGCGCGGGTCGCTGCCCCGCTCGGTGGCCGCCCCCGTCCTCAACGTGCGCGGCCGGGCCAGGGTGCTGCGCAATATGGCGGCCACCCAGCTGGGCATCCCCGCCGAGGTGTTCGACCTCGTCGACCTGCCGCCCACCTTCGTCAGCGAGAAGACCCGAAACGCCTTGCGGGACTACGGGATACGGGTTCCCGAGTTCTCCTCCTACGCACCGAAGCTGTGGCGGTACTGGGCGGAACACCTCGATCCGGACCGCGCGCGCCGCGACGATCCGCGAGGACCGTTGCACGGCCGGCACGTCATCATCACCGGCGCGTCCAGCGGCATCGGCCGGGCGTCGGCGATCGCGATCGCCGAGCGCGGCGCCACGGTGTTCGCCCTGGCCCGCAACGGCGCCGCGCTGGATGAGCTGGTCGCCGAGATCCGCGCCAATGGCGGTGCCGCCCATGCCTTTACCTGTGACGTCACCGATTCCGCGTCGGTGGAGCACACCGTCAAAGACATCCTGGGGCGCTTCGACCACGTCGATTACCTGGTGAACAACGCCGGCCGCTCGATCCGCCGCTCGGTGGTCAACTCCACCGACCGGCTACACGACTACGAACGGGTGATGGCGGTCAACTACTTCGGCGCGGTGCGAATGGTGCTGGCGCTGCTGCCGCATTGGCGCGAGCGGCGATTCGGCCACGTCGTCAACGTGTCGAGCGCCGGCGTGCAGGCACGCAACCCCAAATACAGCTCCTACCTGCCGACCAAGGCCGCGCTGGATGCGTTCTCCGACGTGGTCGGATCCGAGGTGCTGTCCGATCACATCACCTTCACCAACATCCACATGCCGCTGGTGCGCACCCCCATGATCGTGCCGTCGCACCGGCTCAACCCGGTCCGGGCGATCAGCCCCGAACGCGCGGCCGCGATGGTGGTGCGCGGGCTGGTGGACAAGCCCGCGCGCATCGACACCCCGCTGGGCACGCTCGCCGAGGCCGGAAATTACTTCGTCCCCAGGACTTCTCGACGAATCCTGCACCAGCTCTATCTCGGCTATCCCGACTCGGCCGCGGCGCGCGGGCTGGCACCCGCCGCCCAAGCGCCGCCGCCGGCCGTGCGCCGCAAGCCCAACCGGCCCGTCCGCGCCGTCACCGGCGGCCTGCGCACGCCGCGGGGCGTCAAGCGGCTGGTGCGCCGGGTGCCCGGCGTGCACTGGTGATCATTTCTCCAACGTGAACTGGTTGACGTCGACATAGCCCACCCGAAAGGCGTCGGCGCAGCCGGTCAGATATTTCATGTACCGCTCGTAGACTTCCTCGGACTGCACCGCGATGGCCTGCTCCTTGTGGGCTTGCAGCGCGGCGGCCCAGATGTCGAGGGTCTTCGCGTAGTGCGGCTGCAGCGACTGGATGCGGCTCACGGTGAAGCCGTTCGCGGTGGCGCGCTCCTGCACCATCGGTATCGACGGTAACCGCCCACCCGGAAAGATCTCGGTGACAATGAATTTGATGAATCGGGCGAACGTGAACGAGATGGGCATGCCGCGCTCCACCATCTCGGTCGGGTGCAGACCGGTGATGGTGTGCAGCAGCATGACCCCGTCGTCAGGCAGCAGGTCATGCGCCATGGTGAAGAACGCGTCGTAGCGCTCGTGCCCGAAGTGCTCGAAGGCGCCGATGCTGACGATCCGGTCGACCGGCTCGTCGAACTCCTCCCAGCCCTGCAGCAGGATCCGCGCGGAACGGGGGCTCTTCGACTGCGCGATCAGCCGCTCGACGTGCTCGGCTTGGTTGCGGCTCAGGGTGAGGCCGACAACGTTGACGTCGTATTTCTCCACGGCGCGCATCATGGTGGCGCCCCAGCCGCAGCCGACGTCGAGCAACGTCATGCCCGGTTGCAGCCCGAGTTTGCCCAGGGCGAGGTCGATCTTGGCGATCTGCGCTTCCTCCAGCGTCATGTCCTCGCGCTCGAAGTAGGCGCAGCTGTACGTCTGGGTCGGGTCGAGGAATAGCCGGAAGAAGTCGTCCGACAAGTCGTAGTGGGCCTGCACGTCGTCGAAGTGCGGCGTTAATTCAGTGCCCTCCGGGGGCTCCGACGTTGTGGGCATCAGCTCAGCCTAATAGCCGAGATGGCTATGTTGTAGACAATGAACGCTCCCGTTTTCGTCGACGTCGACACCGGCGTGGATGACGCGCTGGCGCTGATCTACCTGTTCGCCAGCCCGGACGCCGAGGTGGTCGGCATCGCCTCGACCGGTGGAAACGTCGGGGTGGAGCAGGTCTGCGAAAACAATCTCGGCCTGCTGCGGCTGTGCGAGGTCACCGGCATACCGGTTTCGAGAGGCTCCGATCAAACCCTGACCGGACCGATGTGTTTGCCGTCAAAAGTCCACGGCCCCAGGGGATTAGGCTACGCCGAGCTGCCACCGGGTGGGGACGGGCTCACCGACTACGACTCCGCGGACGCGTGGGTGCGGGCGGCGAAGGCCCACCCCGGGGAGCTCATCGGCGTGGCGACCGGCCCGTTGACCAATCTGGCGCTGGCGCTGCGCGCCGAACCCACCCTGCCGTCGCTGCTGCGCCGGCTGGTGATCATGGGGGGTTCCTACGACCACCGGGGCAACACCACCACGGTCGCGGAATGGAACATCAGCGTGGACCCGGAGGCCGCGGCCGAGGTGCTGGCGGCCTGGGGCCAGGAAACCGTTGGCCACCAACGGCTTCCGATCCTGTGCGGGCTGGATTTGACCCGTAAGGTCGCGATGACACCGGAGCACCTGGCCCGGCTGGCGGCCGCCGCCGGGTCGACGACCACGCCGCTGAGCGAACACGACGAACGCGCAACCCGGTCCACGGCGTCCAACCCCCTGATCAGGGTGATCGAGGACGCGACCCGGTTCTACCTGGAGGCCTACCACGACCTCGGCCACGGGTATCAAGCACACATGCACGATCCGTTGGCCGCCGCCGTCGCGCTGGATCCGGGGCTCGTCAACACCCGGCCGGCGACGGTGGACATCGAGCTGACCGGGACCCTGACCCGCGCCATGACGGTGACCGACTGGTCGGGTCGACGAGAACCCAACGCGCTCATCGGGATTGACGTGGACGCAGCGGGGTTCTTCGATCGGTTCATCGAGCGGGTGGGCCCCTTCGCGCGCCGGTTAGCCGATACCCCATGAAGTTTCGTGCCATCGAGCTGATCCGGGCGGGGTGGGGCGGCGTGCTGCTGGCCGCCCCCGCCGAGGTGCTGAGCCACATCCACGGGGTACGGGTCGATCGCAAGGCGATCGTCGTCACCCGGATCCTGGGCGCTCGCCATCTGGTCCAGGCGGCGTTGTCGGGGGTCGACCCCGGCCCGGAGGAGCTGGCGGCCGGGGTCTGGGTCGACACGGTGCACTCGGCGACCGCGCTCGGCCTGGCCCTCGTCGACCGGCGCCGGGCCCGCGGCGGGGTGACCGACGCCGTGGTCGCGGCGTCGTGGGCGTTCCTGGGGTGGCGCCATTTGCGCACCGGTCAGGCCAGGACCGGCGCTCTCCGCGGCCGCGACCGGCTGGCCCGCGCCGTTCTGCGGGCGTTGCCCGGCGGCCGCGCCCTGGTGGCGCAGGCGCAGGCGGTACGCGCCGATTAACGCCACGCCCTTGACGTCAGGGACAATGGGAGTTTGTGTTGGCATGATTTGGTGGGATGTGTGGGGCTCGGCGTCAATTCGTTAGCAGCTCTCATCAAATGAAAGGTTTCGGAAGTCATGGCGGAGCTGGTTACGGGGAAAACGCTGCCGAACGTGGTCGTCACGGGCATTGCCATGACGACCGCACTGGCGACTGACGCCGAGTCCACGTGGAAGCTGTTGCTGGACAGGCAAAGTGGCATCCGCAAACTCGAGGACTCGTTCGTCGAGGAGTTTGACCTGCCGGTGCGCATCGGCGGTCATCTACTCGAGGATTTCGACGGCGGACTCACCCGCGCCGAACGCCACCGGATGGGCTACCTGCAGATGATGTCGACCGTCCTGGGCCGGCGGGTCTGGGAGAACGCCGGCTCGCCCGAGGTCGACAGCAACCGGCTGATGGTGTCCGTCGGCACGGGCCTGGGCTCGGCGGAGCAAATCGTGTTCAGCTACGACGACCTGCGCGCCCGCGGGATGAAGGGTGTCTCCCCGCTGGCGGTGTCCAAGTACATGCCCAACGGGGCAGCCGCTGCGGTGGGCCTGGAGCGGCACGCCAAGGCCGGGGTCATCACCCCGGTGTCGGCGTGCGCATCGGGTTCGGAGGGCGTCGCCCAGGCGTGGCGCAACATCGTCTTCGGGGAGGCCGACATCGCGATCTGCGGTGGCGTGGAGGTCAGGATCGAGGCGGTCGCGATCGCGGCGTTCGCGCAGATGCGGATCGTGATGTCGACCAAGAACGACGACCCCGTCGGCGCGTGCCGCCCGTTCGACCGCGACCGGACCGGCTTCGTGTTCGGCGAGGCCGGCGCCCTGATGGTGATCGAGACCGAGGAGCACGCCAAGGCCCGCGGGGCCAACATCTTGGCCCGCATCATGGGCGCCAGCATCACCTCCGACGGCTACCACATGGTGGCCCCCGACCCCAACGGCGAACGCGCCGGGCACGCCATGAGCCGCGCCATCCAGCTCGCCGGGCTCTCCCCCAGCGACATCCACCACGTCAACGCCCACGCCACCGGCACCTCGGTCGGCGACGTCGCCGAGGGCAGGGCCATCAACAACGCCCTGGGCCCCCACGGCGGCAACGCCGCCGTCTACGCCCCCAAGGCCGCCCTGGGCCACTCCGTGGGCGCCGTGGGCGCCGTCGAATCGATCCTGACCGTGCTCGCGCTGCGCGACCAGGTCGTGCCGCCCACGCTGAACCTGGAAAACCTCGACCCCGAGATCGACCTGGACGTGGTGGCCGGCAAACCCCGCCCCGGCAACTACGAGTACGCGATCAACAACTCGTTCGGCTTCGGCGGACACAACGTGGCGACCGTCTTCGGACGCTACTGACGCGCGCATAGCGAAGCGCATCGAAACCGCTTAGTGCCGAACGCGTTTTCGCCACACCTGCGACCCGTCGGACCGCATCCTCGAACACGGTTTGGTGCACGGGGTGCGGGGTACTGGACCGACTATGGCCTTCGCCGACTATCAAAAAGAGCTGTACGACCAGTCGCTGCACGGTAATCAGCCGCAGTACCCGATCAGGTTCGAGGACCTGGAGGAAAAGGCGGCGGCGGCGATGGCACCGAAGGTGCTGCAGTACGTCGCGGGCGGCGCCGGTGACGAGCACACCCAGCGCGCCAACTGCGCGGCCTTCAAACGGTGGGGGCTGTACCCGCGGATGGGGATCGCCCCCGAGGAGCGCGACATGTCCGTCGAGCTGTTCGGCATGAGGTTTCCGTCGCCGATCTTCATGGCGCCCATCGGCGTCATCGGGGTGTGCGACCCGGAGGGCCACGGGGACATGCTCTGCGCCCGGGCCTCCGTCCGCACCGGCGTCCCGTTCTTCGTGGGCACGCTCACCTCCGACCCGATGGAGGATATCGCCGCCGAACTGGGCGATAGCCCGGCGTTCTTCCAGCTGTACACGCCGCCGGACCGCAAGATGGCCGCCAGCCTGGTGCACCGCGCCGAGGCGGCCGGCTTCAAGGCCATCGCGGTCACCCTGGACACCTGGGTCACCGGCTGGCGGCCCCGCGACCTCAGCGGGGGGAACTACCCCCAGGTGCCCAGCGGGTGCCTGGCCAACTACACCAGCGATCCCGTTTTTCGCTCCCGCTTGAGCCGGGGCGAAGACGCCACCGAGGCGGCGGTGCGCAAGCTGCCCATTTTCGGCGGCCCGTTCCGGTGGGACGACCTGGAGTGGCTGCGGGCGGAGACCGACCTGCCGCTGATGGTCAAGGGCGTCTGCCACCCCGACGACGTCCGCCGCGCCAAAGACATTGGCGTGGACGGCATTTACTGCTCCAACCACGGCGGCCGGCAGGCCAACGGCGGGTTGCCCTGCCTGGATTGCCTGCCCGACGTGCTCGAGGCGGCCGACGGGCTGCCTGTGCTGTTCGACTCGGGCGTGCGCAGCGGGGCCGACATCATCAAGGCCCTCGCGCTGGGGGCGACCGCCGTCGGGATCGGCCGCCCCTACGCCTACGGGCTGGCCCTCGGGGGCGTCGAGGGCGTCGTGCACGTGCTGCGCTCGCTGCTGGCCGAAGCGGACCTGATCATGGCCGTCGACGGATATCCCTCGCTCAAGGACCTGACGCCGGAGGCGCTGCGGCCCATCTACTCGTAGCTGCCCTCGAGGTACCAGCGCCGCTGGCGATAGCACAACAGCAACGCACGCTCGCTTTCCAGCAGGATCTGGGCGCGGGCGGTGCGGCCGGACCCTTGACCGGCCCCCTGACCGCCCACGGGCCGGTCGTCCCACCACCGCTCGTCGACCGGCCAGGGGCCGGCCCACCAGCACAGCCGCTCGTCTCGGCCCTGGCTGATCATGCGGGCGGGGTCGGCGGAGAACAGCCCGCGGTTGGTCACCCGTATCGGGTTCCCTTGGGTGTCAAGCAATTCCACCGGATCGTCCAGCAACACCGCCGGTGACGGCGCGGGCAGCCGGCCGGGCCACGGCAGATCGGGATCGGCCCGCGGCACCGGCTCGTCGCCCAGCGGGATCAGCGTGATGCGCTCGGCCGGCCCGCGACCCCCAGACAGCACCGGCACTCGCACCGCCTCCGGACCGAGCAACCCCTGCACCCGCACCAGCGCCCGGCGGGCCCGCAGCCTGTCCTCCTCCCCCAGCCCACCCCAGAGCGGCAACTGCAGCGCCTCGGCGGATACCACCTCCACCGCCTGCAGCCGCAACAGCGTCACCGCGGCGGTGGGCCGGGGATCGCGCGCGGTGCGATTGCTCAGCCAGCCGTCGAGCTGCCAGCGCACCCGGTCGGCGGTGGCGTCCTCGGTCAACGGCTCGGCGCACCGCCACACCCGATGGCGTTCTTCGCCGTTGGCGGTGACGGCGTGGATGGCCAGCCGGGTGCATCCCACGCCGGCGGCCATCAGCGCCTGATGCAGCGTTCCGGCCAGCGAGCGCCCGGCGAACGCCGCGGCATCGACCCGGTCGATCGGCGGATCGCAGTCCAGCACGGCCTCGAGCTCGGCCGGCGGCTCCCGCCCGGAGGGCGGCCGTTCGGGCTCGCCGCGGGCCAACCGGTGCGCGGTCACCCCGTCGGCGCCGAACCGGGAGGCCACATCGCTGCGCGACAGCGCGGCGAACTGCCCGATGGTGCGAATCCCCATCCGCCACAACAGGTCCGTCAGCTCTTCCCGGCCCGGACCGGACAGGCTCGGCTCGGTGGCGAGTTGGCGGATGGACAGGACCGACAAAAACCTCGCGTCGCCTCCCGGCTCGACGACGCGGCCCGCCCGCGCCGCGAAGACCGCGGTGGACAACTGGTCGGCGATCCCGACCTGACACTCGGCGCCGGCGGCGGCCACGGCATCGATCAGCCGTTCGGCGGCGACGGCCTCGGACCCGAAATAGCGGGCCGCCCCGCGCACCGGCAACACCAGGAGCCCGGGCCGCAGCACCTCGGCGCGGGGCACCAGGTCGTCCACCGCCGCGATCACCGCTTCAAAGAAGCGGGCGTCGCGGTCCGCGTCGGCGGTGGTGACATGCAGCTGCGGGCACCGGGCCGCCGCCTCCCGGCGTCGCAGCCCCCGGCGCACCCCCACCGCGCGGGCGGCCGACGAACAGGCGACCACCCGGTTGGCCAGCGTGACCGCGACCGGCACGGACGCGGACAGATCCGCGGCCGCCGCCGCCGCGACCGCGGGCCAATCCATGCACCAGATCGCCAAAACCCTTGAACCAGAAGGGGTTACCACCGGAGTTCACCCCGCTCGCGCTTGGGCCATCACCCGTCGTCCCGCACACATCCCGCTGACCTGCAGCCGCACCCCGCTGATCCGCCCGAATCCGGGGGCGGGCATTCCCCAGTGCGGGGTGATCTCGTAGCCACAGACCCGGGCCGCCAGCCGCGTCGGCGCGCCCTGCCAATCGCCGCCGGTGACCAGCAGAGTGCACCCCTTGCTGCGGGCCCGCGCCACCACCGCCCGCGCCCGCGTCGGCGGCACCCGGCGCCCGCCCAGCCCGAGGACCACCAGATCCATGCCGTCGACGAGCACCGCGGCCACCTCGACCGGATCGGTTCCGGGATCCGGTATCACCGCGAGCCGGCTCAGATCCGCCCCCATCTCCGCGGCGGCCAGCAGCCCGATGTCCGGCTGGCCGACGATCGCGGCGTTGCCACCGGCCGCCGTGACCGCGGCGACCATGCTCAACAACAGCGACCGGGCACCCGAGAGCACCGCCACCGTTCCCCGCGGCAGCGGCGCCGGCAGCAGGTCCGCCAGCCACTGCGGCAGCGCCAGCTGGGACTCCGAGTCCAGCAGGTCGTCGGGGACGGTCGGCCCGGCCTTTTTCGAGGAGATGCTCGCCATCCGCCGTCGAAGCGATTCGAGCTGCTCAGCGCGGGTTTCTTCGCGGTGACTGGAGGCAAAAGCCGCGGTCATGACCTAGCCTCCTTCACCGGGCGTTCGAAAGTATGTTCGAAGTAAACACCGGCCCTCTGACAACCGTCAAGCAACGTGAGGGGCTGCTTTATGCGCTCGGTGCCGGTGTGGCTGATGGTGTTTTCGGGCGTGATTTTTTCGGCGGCAACGCCCACTCCGTCGACGCTGAACCATGCCAGCCGGCCGGCCGCCGCGGCCCCGGGCACGGGGCCGGCGTCGCCGCACGTCGCGCCTCACAAGTCCCATCGGCCACACCAGACCCTGGCGGAGGGCGCAGTGCGTGTGCCCACCTCCGAGCGACAACACGTTTTCGCTGGTCACGGGCCCGCCCGAGATTGTCGCTCGGAGGTGGGCACAACGCCTGTCCACCCGCGCAGCGACTCCTGTGGCGCCTGTTACCCATGTTGTGCGGCATCACTCGGCGGCCGCATCTCCCGCTCGCGCATCTTGTCCAGGAGGCGGACCTTCCGGCGGAAGCTCAGCGGGCACGCCGAGCGGTGATCACTTCCACCGAAAACAACGCCGAAAAGTCCTGCACCCACGCGAGGGCGACTACTCCCATTCGATGGTGCCCGGCGGCTTGCTGGTGATGTCCAGCACCACGCGGTTGACCTCGGCGACCTCGTTGGTGATGCGGGTCGAGATGCGTTCGAGCACCTCGTAGGGGACCCGGGTCCAGTCGGCGGTCATGGCGTCCTCACTGGTCACCGGCCGCAACACGATCGGGTGCCCGTAGGTGCGGTTGTCGCCCTGCACGCCGACCGAACGCACGTCGCCCAGCAGCACCACGGGGCACTGCCAGATCAGGGTGTCCAGGCCGGCGGCCGTCAGCTCCTCGCGCGCGATCGAGTCCGCCCGCCGCAGCGTTTCCAGCCGCTCCGCGGTGACCTCGCCGACGATCCGGATGCCCAGGCCGGGACCCGGGAACGGTTGGCGCGCAACGATTTCCTCCGGCAGGCCCAGCTCGCGCCCGACCGCGCGCACCTCGTCCTTGAACAGCAGCCGCAGCGGCTCGACGAGTTTGAACGTCAGGTCGCCGGGCAGGCCGCCGACGTTGTGGTGGCTCTTGATGTTCGCTGTGCCGCTGCCGCCGCCGGACTCCACCACGTCGGGATACAGCGTGCCCTGGACCAGGAACTCGACGCCGGAGCCGTCGGAAGCGTTGTCCCCCACGATGTCTCGCACCGCGCCCTCGAACGCCCGGATGAAATGGCGGCCGATGATCTTGCGCTTGCCTTCGGGATTGGTCACGCCGGCGAGCGCGTCGAGGAAGGTGTCGGCCGCGTCGACGGTCACCAGATTGGCGCCGGTGGCGGCCACGAAATCGCGTTGCACCTGCGCGCGCTCGCCCTCGCGCAGCAGCCCGTGGTCGACGAAGACACAGGTCAGGCGGTCACCGATGGCGCGCTGTACCAGCGCGGCGGCCACCGCGGAATCCACGCCGCCGGACAGCCCGCAAATCGCATGGCCGTCGCCAATCTGGGCGCGCACCTGCTCGACCAGCGCCTCGGCGATGTTGGCGGCCGTCCAGTCCGCGCCGAGCCCGGCGAAGTCGTGCAGGAAGCGGCTGAGCACCTGCTGCCCGTGCGGGCTGTGCATCACCTCCGGGTGGTACTGCACGCCGGCCAGCCGACGGGCCCGGTTCTCGAACCCGGCGACCGCCGCGCCCGCGCTGCTGGCCACCACCTCGAACCCGTCCGGCGCGGCCGTGACCGCGTCGCCGTGGCTCATCCACACCGGCTGGACGCTCGGTAAGCCCGAATGCAGTTCGCCGCCAAGGACTTTCAGTTCGGTGCGGCCGTATTCGCTGGTGCCGGTGTGGGCGACGGTCCCGCCCAGCGCCTGGGCCATGGCCTGGAACCCGTAACAGATGCCGAACACCGGCACCCCGAGGTCGAACAGCGCCGGGTCCAGCTGCGGGGCGCCGTCGGCGTAGACACTGGACGGCCCGCCGGAAAGGACCAGCGCCAGCGGGTCCCTGGCCTTGATGTCCTCGGCCGTGGCGGTGTGCGGGATGACCTCCGAGAAAACCCGCGCCTCGCGGACCCGGCGGGCGATCAGCTGCGCGTACTGCGCCCCGAAGTCCACGACGAGCACCGGTCGAGCGGGCGGTCCGGACGCGCCCGCCGGCTCGGTTGCCTCAGTTTCCCTGGATTCGGCCACGCAGGCGAGTCTAGTGGCCGCCTGCGCCGCCGCCGCCCGAGAGGCCCACGGCGAAAACGCGGTGCGTAACGCGCCGCCGCGGCGAATTCTATGCCTTTGGCATGAGGTCGGCGGTCGAGTATTGATAACGACAATCATTTTCAATTGACTGGTCGAGGATCTGCACACTGCCCAGCCCAGGAGTTGCCGTGATGACGTTGCCCGCCGCAAGCGCGCCGCCGATGGCCGACCGCCGACGAGGCGTCCGGCGATGACCGCGCCGGTGTGGATGGCGTCCCCGCCCGAGGTGCACTCGGCGTTGCTCAGCAGCGGACCGGGGCCGGCGTCGCTGTTCGCCGCGGCGGCGGCGTGGAGCTCAATGAGCGCCGAATACGCCTCGGCCGCAGAAGAACTCGGCGCGCTGTTGACGTCGACGCAGGCCGGGGCGTGGCAGGGGCCCAGCGCCGAATCCTACGTCGCCGCGCACGCCCCGTACCTGGCGTGGTTGACACAGGCCAGCGCGCACAGCGCCGCGGCGGCCGCCCAGCACGAGGCGGCGGGCACCGCCTACACCGCCGCGCTGGCGGCGATGCCGACCCTGCCGGAGCTGACCACCAACCACGTCGTCCACGGTGCCCTGGTGGCGACGAATTTCTTTGGGATCAACACCATTCCGATCGCGGTCAACGAGGCCGACTATGCGCGGATGTGGGTCCAGGCCGCCGGCACGATGGCGACCTATGAAGCCGTCTCCACGGCGACGGTGGCGGCCGTACCGCCGACCGACCCGGCGCCGCCGATCCTGAAGTCCGAGGCCACCGCGCAACACGACCACGAGGAGGACGACGACCACCACGACCACGAGCACGGGTTCGACAGCCCGCTCAACCAGTTCGTCGCCCAGATCCTGCGGCTGTTCGGCCTCGACTGGGATCCGGTCGAGGGGACCCTCAACGGCCTGCCCTACGAGGCCTACACCAACCCCGGGGACCTGATGTGGTGGGTGGTCCGGGCCCTCGAGCTGTTTTCCGATTTCCAGCAGTTCGGGGCCCTGTTGCAGGAAAACCCGGCGGCGGCCTTCGAGTTCATCACGCAACTCGTGCTGCTCGACTGGCCGACACACCTGGCCCAGCTCGCCAGTTGGCTCCCGACGCAGCCCCAGTTGCTGTTGCTGCCGATGCTCGTCGCCGCGGCCCCCTTCGGGGCGCTGGCCGGCTTTGCCGGCCTGGCCGCCCCGGCCCCCCCGGCCGCGCCCGCCGCGGTGCCGGCCGCCCCGGCCCCAGCCGCACCTCCGAGCCTGCCGGCGGCGCCCGCCATGAGCCCCGTCACCGCGCCAGCCGCGGCCGCCGCGCCGGCACCCGCGCCCGCGCCCGCGCCCTCGGCCGCCACGGTGGCCAGCCCGGCGCCGCCCGCGCCGCCGGCCGCCGGCACCGTCCCGTTCGTGCCCCCGTACGCCCTCGCGCCTCCCGGCATCGGTTTCGGTTCGGGGATGAGCGCGGGCGCCGCCGCCGGCGCGAAAAAGAAGGCGCCCGAACCCGATTCGGCCGCGGCCGTCGCGGCCGCGGCCGCGCGGGAGGCGGCGCGCACCCGCCGGCGCCGGCGGGCGCGGCAGCGCGCCCATGGCGACGAGTTCATGGACATGAACGTCGACGTCGATCCGGACTGGAACGAGCCGGAGACGACGGCGTCGCACGGCGGCGCCGCAAACCTGGGCTTCGCCGGCACGGCGCGCAAGGAACCCGTCGCCGCGGCGGGCCTGACCACCCTGGCGGCCGACGAATTCGGCGACGCACCCCGCATGCCGATGGTGCCGGGCACCTGGCCCCCGGGCGACGGCAAGGGGGCGCCCGGCAGCGGGGGCTGACTCCGTCGTCGACGAAATCACCTGCGGCACAGCGCGTTAACGCGTTGACCGGCGACCGGCCGTCCCCGCAGGCATCCGCCCCGCCGCGGCGCGGGCACCGAAACGCTGGCGGCACGCATGGCGGACATGGTGGAGTGGGTATCGGTCAACCAGCCCCCGAGACCAGAAAGCGAGGACCGCCGGTGAGCTCAGAGCTGGGTCTGCCAGAAAAGGTGCGCGCCTGCCTGTTCGACCTCGACGGCGTGCTCACCGACACCGCCAGTGTGCACACCAAGGCGTGGAAGGCGATGTTCGACGCCTACCTGTCCGACCGGGCCCAGCGCACCGGCGACGAATTCGTCCCCTTCGACGCGGCCGCGGACTACCGCAAATACGTGGACGGCAAGAAACGCGAGGACGGGGTCCGGTCGTTTCTGGAAAGCCGCGGCATCGAACTGCCCGACGGCAGCCCCGATGACCCCGATGACGCCGAGACCGTCTACGGCCTGGGCAACCGCAAGAACGACATGTTCCAGAAGGTCCTCAAGCAGGACGGCGTCAAGGTCTTCGACGGTTCGCGGCGCTACCTCGAGGCGGCGTCGGCCGCGGGCCTGGGCATCGCGGTGGTGTCCTCGAGCGCCAACACCCGCGACGTCCTCGAGGTCACCGGGCTGGACCGGTTCGTGCAAAAGCGGGTGGACGGCATCACCCTGCGCCAGGAACACATCGCCGGCAAGCCGGCGCCCGACTCCTACCTGCGCGGGGCGCAACTGCTCGACGTCCCCGCCGAGGCGGCGGCCGTGTTCGAAGACGCCTTGTCGGGGGTGGCCGCCGGCCGGGCCGGTAACTTCGGTTTCGTGATAGGTGTCGACAGGGTGGGCCAAGCCGAGGACTTACGCCGCAACGGCGCGGACGTGGTGGTCAGCGACCTCGCCGAGTTGCTGCAGTCATGATCACCGATGCATCGTTTCCCGTTGACCCATGGCACGTTCGCGAAACCCAGCTTGACCTCAACCTGCTGGCCCAGTCGGAATCCCTGTTCACCTTGTCCAACGGGCACATCGGGCTGCGCGGCAACCTCGACGAGGGCGAGCCGTACGGCCTGCCGGGCACCTACCTGAACTCCTTCTACGAGATCCGGCCGCTGCCGTATGCCGAGGCGGGCTACGGCTACCCGGAAGCCGGCCAGACGCTCATCGACGTCACCAACGGCAAGATCATCCGGCTGCTGGTCGAGGACGAGCCCTTCGACGTCCGCTACGGCGAATTGATCTCCCACGTGCGCAATCTCGATCTGCGCGCCGGAACACTGACGAGAACCGCGCACTGGCGCTCGCCCGCGGGCAAAGAGGTCAAGGTGGTCTCCACCCGACTGGTCTCCCTGCCCCACCGCGGTCTCGCCGCCATCGAGTACGTCGTGGAAGCGGTCGGCGATTTCGTGCGGGTCACCGTGCAGTCCGAACTGGTCGCCAACGAGGACCAGCCGCAGACCTCCGGCGACCCGCGGGTGTCGGCCATCCTGGAGAACCCTCTCGAAGAGGTCGACCACGAAAACACCGATACCGGAGCAGTTCTCATGCACCGCACCCGCAGCAGCGCGCTGATGATGGCCGCCGGCATGGACCACGAGGTCGAGGTTCCCGGGCGCGTGGAGGTCAGCACGGATGCGCGCGCCGATCTGGCCCGGACCACCGTGATCTGTGGGCTGCGCGAGGGGCAGAAGTTGCGCATCGTCAAGTACCTGGCGTACGGCTGGTCGAGCATGCGCTCGCGTCCGGCGCTGCGCGACCAGGTCGCCGCCGCGCTGCACGGCGGCCGCTACAGCGGATGGCAGGGGCTGCTGGACTCGCAGCGGGAGTATCTGGACGACTTCTGGGATTGCGCGGACGTCGAGGTCGACGGCGACCCCGAATCCCAGCAGGCCGTGCGCTTCGGGCTTTTCCACCTGTTGCAGGCCAGCGCTCGCGCCGAACGCCGCGCGATCGCCGCCAAGGGGCTCACCGGAACCGGCTATGACGGACACGCCTTTTGGGACACCGAGGGTTACGTGCTGCCGGTGTTGACCTACACCGCGCCGCACACGGTGGCCGACGCGCTGCGATGGCGGGCCTCAACCCTGGATTTGGCCAAGGAGCGGGCCGCCGAGTTGGGCCTGGAGGGCGCCTCCTTCCCCTGGCGGACCATCCGCGGGCAGGAGTGCTCGGCCTACTGGCCGGCCGGCACGGCGGCCTGGCACATCAACGCCGACATCGCAATGGCCTTCGAGCGCTACCGCGTCGTCACCGGGGACAACGACCTGGAAGCCGATTGCGGCCTGCAGGTGCTGGTGGAGACCGCCCGGCTCTGGCTCTCGCTGGGCCATCACGACCGGCACGGGGTCTGGCACCTCGACGGTGTCACCGGCCCCGACGAGTACACGGCGATCGTGCGCGACAACGCCTTCACCAACCTGATGGCCGCGCACAATCTGCATACCGCCGCCGACGCCTGTAACCGCCATCCCGAGGCGGCCAAGGCGCTGGGGGTCACCACCGAGGAGGCGGCCGCCTGGCGCGATGCCGCCGACGCGGCCAACCTTCCCTACGACGCCGGCCTGGAGGTCCATCAGCAGTGCCAGGGGTTCACCACCTTCGCGGAATGGGACTTCGACAAGAACACCACCTATCCGCTGCTGCTGCACGAGGCCTACGTGCGGCTCTACCCCGCGCAGGTGATCAAGCAGGCCGACCTGGTGCTGGCGATGCATTGGCGAAGCCACGCGTTCACGCCCGAACAGAAGGCCCGCAACGTCGACTATTACGAGCCGCGCATGGTGCGTGACTCGTCGCTGTCGGCCTGCACCCAGGCGGTGATGTGCGCCGAGGTCGGGCATTTGGACCTGGCCCATGACTACGCGTATGAGGCCGCCCTGATCGACCTGCGCGACCTGCACCACAACACCCGTGACGGCTTGCATATGGCCTCGCTCGCCGGCGCCTGGACCGCGCTGGTGTCCGGCTTCGGCGGCCTGCGCGACGACGAGGGCATGCTGTCATTGGATCCCGCTCTGCCGGACGGGATTTCGCGGTTGCGATTCCGGCTGCGGTGGCGCGACTTCCGGGTCACCATCGACGTCAACCACGTCGATGTCACGTACACGCTGCGCGACGGGCCCGGCGGCGAGCTGACCATCCGGCACGCCGGCGAGGACCTCGAGCTGAGCACCGAATCCCCGACGACGGTCGCCGTGCGTCCCCGCAAGCCGCTCCTGCCGCCGCCGCAGCAGCCGCTGGGGCGCGCGCCCATGCACCGGCGGGTGCTGTCGCGGCCTCACTGAGTGTCGGCGGGCCCGAGCATCCGCTCCACTTCGGCGCCCACCGCGGCGCGCAATTCGGCGTCGGTCAGCTCTTCGATCCCGGTCGCCGAGCGCAGGACCGGCGCGAACAACCGCCAACCAAATTGCAGGGCAAGGGCATTGGCGACGGCGAGCCTCGCCTTGACCTCGTCGTCGTAGAGCGGCCGCACCCCGTCGAGCAGGGTGGCGATGTTGGGGAAGCGCTTCTGCAGCTGGCCCGCCGGATAGCCGTCGAGCACGGTGCGGGCCATCACCCGCATCTGGCGGTCCAGGGAGCGCTGCACCACCTCGGCGGGGGTGTCGGTCTCCAGCTGGGCGCTCAGGTCGTCCCCCAGGTGGTCGAGCACGGCGCCGACGAGTTGTTCCTTGGTGCCGAAGTGCCGGAACACCAGCCCGTGGTTGACGCCTGCCCGCGCGGCGATGTCGCGGATGGAGGTCGCCGCCGGGCCGCGCTCGGCGAACAGCTCGGTGGCGGCCTCCAGGATCGCCGCGGCCACTTCCGCCCGCCCGGTCGGGGGTTTCCCGCGGCCTCTTGCGGACGTTGTAGTCATCTGACTACACTACCAAACGTAGTCACTTGACTACACCCGTTTTGACTCGAGGAACACGACATGACTGCTCAAATCACCGTCACCAAGCTGGGAAGTCGCATCGGGGCCCGAATCGACGGCGTCAGCCTCGGCGGCCACCTCGACGACGCCGCGGTCGAGACGATCCGCCGGGCGCTGTTGACGCACAAGGTCGTCTTCTTTCGCCACCAGCACCACCTTGACGACGAGCAGCAGCTCGACTTCGCGCGCCTGCTGGGCACCCCCATCGGCCACCCGGCCGCGTCCGCCCTGGCCGCCAAGCACATGCCGGTGATCACGCCGATCGACTCCGAGTACGGCAAGGCGACCCGCTGGCACACCGACGTGACGTTCGCCGCCAACTACCCGGCGGCCTCGATCCTGCGGGCGGTCACCCTGCCCTCCTATGGCGGCTCGACGCTGTGGGCCTCCACCGTGGCGGCCTACCAGCATCTGCCGGAGCCGCTGAAGCACCTGGTGGAAAACCTCTGGGCGCTGCACACCAACCGCTACGACTACGTGTCCACCGAGGCGGTCATGTCGATGAGCGACGCGCAGCGGGCGTTTCGGCAAGCCTTCGAGAAGCCCGACTTCCGCACCGAGCATCCCGTGGTGCGGGTACACCCGGAGACCGGTGAACGCGCGCTGCTGGCCGGCGATTTCGTGCGCGGCTTCGTGGGCCTGGACAACCACGAGTCGAGCGTGCTGCTCGAGCTACTCCAGCGACGAATCACCATGCCGGAGAACACCATTCGCTGGGCCTGGGCGCCGGGCGACGTCGCCATGTGGGACAACCGCGCGACCCAGCACCGGGCCATCGACGACTACGACGACCAGCCCCGGCTCATGCACCGCATCACCTTGATGGGCGATGTGCCGGTCAACGTGCACGGCGAGCGCAGCCGGGTGGTCAGCGGCACGCCGCTCGAGGTGCTGGCGAGCTGATGGTGACGACCCGCAGCGCCCGGCTACGCCGCGCTCGCGATCGTCACGGGAGCTGATGGTGACGACCCGCAGCGCCCGGCTACGCCGCGCTCGCGATCGTCACGGGAGCTAGCTAGCCCACCGAGCTGACCGGATCGACCGGTGACCAGCGCAGCGCGCCCGGGGCGGAGAGGGGCACCCGCGGGTGCGCCGGCGCTATCGGATCCAGCCGGCGATACGGCTCGCCCTGCGCCGGGCGCCGGTCGTTTTCGCCGTTGTTCGGCCACAGCGACGCGGCCCGCTCGGCCTGGGCGGTGATGGACAGCGACGGATTCACGCCCAGGTTCGCCGAGATCGCCGCGCCGTCCACCACATACAGCGTCGGGTAGCCGTAGACCCGGTGATAGGGGTCGATGACCCCGTGGTCGGCGTTGTCGCCGATCACCGCGCCGCCGAGGAAGTGCGCGGTCAGCGGGATGTTGAGCAGCTCGCCCCAGGTGCCGCCGGCCACGCCGTCGATCTTGGCGGCGATGCGGCGGGTGACCTCGTTGCCCACCGGGATCCACGTCGGGTTCGGCTCGCCGTGGCCCTGCTTGCTGGTGTACCAGCGGATGCCGAGCTTGCCGCGTTTGGTGAACGTGGTGATCGAGTTGTCCAGGTGCTGCATCACCAGCGCGATCATGGTGCGCTCACTCCACTGGCGCGGGTTGAGCAGCCGCAGCATTCCGCGCGGATCTTCACGGGCGGTGTCCAGCAACTGCTTCCAGCGCGGCACGTCGGTGCCTTCGGGGCCCGGCCCGTCGGTCATCAACGTCTGCAGCAGCCCCATCGCGTTGGAGCCCTTGCCGTAGCGGACCGGCTCGATGTGGGTGTCGGGCGTCGGGTGGATCGACGACGTGATCGCCACCCCGTGGGTGAGGTCCAGATCCGGAGAGACCTCCAGGCGCCCGGCCCCGACGATGGACTCGGAGTTGGTGCGGGTCAGCACGCCGAGGCGGTTGGAGAGCCGGGGCAGCCGGCCCTCGTCGCGCATCTTGAACAGCAGGTGCTGGGTGCCCCACGTCCCGGCGGCCAGGATCAGGTGCTTGGCGGTGTAGGTGCGCCGGTCGCGGCGCAGCCAACTGCCGGTGCGCACCGTGCGGACCTCCCACAGCCCGTCGGGGCGCTGCTCGAACCGCTTCACCGTCGTCATCGGAATGACTTGCGCCCCACCCGATTCCGCGAGATAGAGGTAGTTCTTCAGCAGGGTGTTCTTGGCGCCGTAGCGGCACCCGGTCATGCAGCAGCCGCACTCAAGGCAGCCGGTGCGCTCGGGTCCGGCGCCGCCGAAGTAGGGGTCCGGCACGGTCTTGCCCGGCGCCTTGGTGCCGTCGGGGCCGAAGAACACCCCGACCGGTGTCGGCACGAACGTGTCGCCGCAGCCCATGTCGTCGGCGACCTCCTTGACGACGCGATCGGCGTCGGTGAAGGTCGGGTTTTCCACCACACCCAGCATGCGTCGCGCCTGGTCGTAGTGCGGCATCAGCTCGTCGCGCCAGTCGGTGATGTGCGACCACTGCTGGTCTTTGAAGAACGGCGCCGGCGGCACATACAGCGTGTTGGCGTAGTTCAGCGAGCCGCCGCCCACGCCGGCGCCGGCCAGGATCAGCACGTTGCGCAGCGGGTGGATGCGCTGGATGCCGTAGCAACCCAGCTTCGGCGCCCACAGGAACTTGCGCAGATCCCAGGACGTCTCGGCGAAATCCTCGTCGGCGAACCGGCGTCCGGCCTCGAGGACGCCGACGCGGTAGCCCTTTTCCGTCAGCCGCAATGCGCTGACGCTGCCCCCAAAACCCGAACCGATGATCAGTACGTCGTAATCCGGCTTCATCGCACCAGTATGGCCTTACTCGCGGGTAACAAACCAGCGGCCTCCGCCGATGCGCGGGCGCCCGGCTGGCCGCGCGGTCGGCGTCCCGCGCCCGCCTGGCCGGGCACTCGCCGATGACGAGTCAGCTACCGACGGTCAGCCCGACCTTCTGGAATTCCTTGAGGTCGCAGTAGCCGGCCTTGGCCATCGACCGGCGCAGCCCGCCGACCAGGTTGAGGCTGCCGAACGGGTCGTCGGACGGCCCGCCCAGCACCTGCCGCAGGGGCGGGCGTTCACCGACGGCGATCTGCAGCAGCGCCCCGCGCGGCAACGACGGGTGCGCGGCCGCGGCCGGCCAAAACCACCCCTCGCCGAGCGCCTCGGCGGACTCGGCGAGCGGGGTGCCCAGCACCACCGCGTCGGCGCCGCAGGCGATGGCCTTCGCCAGCTCGCCCGAGGTGTGGATGTCGCCGTCAGCCAGGACGTGCACGTACCGGCCGCCGGTCTCGTCGAGGTATTCGCGGCGCGCGGCGGCCGCGTCGGCGATCGCGGTGGCCATCGGCACGCTGATGCCCAGCACCTCGTCGCTGGTGGTCACGCCCCGGGTGGCGCCGTAGCCGACGATGACGCCGGCCGCACCGGTGCGCATCAGGTGCAGCGCGGTGCGGTGGTCCTGCACGCCGCCGGCGACCACCGGCACGTCGAGCTCGGAGATGAACGTCTTCAGGTTCAGCGGCTCGCCGTCGCTGGCCACCCTCTCGGCCGAGACGATGGTGCCCTGGATGACCAGCAGGTCGATGCCGGCCTGCAGCAACACCGGGGTGAGCGCCTGGGCGTTTTGCGGGCTGACCCGCACCGCGGTGGTGACGCCGGCCTCCCGGATGCGGGCGACGGCCGAGCCCAGCAGGTCCGGGTTCAGCGGGGCGGCATGGAATTCCTGCAGCAGCCGGATCGCCGCCGAGGGTTCGGGCTCCTTGCTGGCGGCCTCGACCAGCTGGGCGATCTTGGCCTCGACATCGGCGTGCCGGCCGATCAGCCCCTCGCCGTTGAGCACGCCCAGCCCGCCGAGGCGGCCCAGCTCGATCGCGAACTCCGGCGACACCAGCGCATCGGTCGGATGCGCCAGCACCGGGATCTCGAATCGGTAGGCGTCGAGCTGCCAGGCGGTCGACACGTCCTGCGACGACCGGGTGCGCCGGGACGCGACGATGCTGACTTCGCTCAGTTCATAGCTGCGACGGGCGGTGCGGCCCATCCCGATCTCGACCATCTGGGCCTCAGCGCGCGTAGTAGTTGGGGGCTTCGACCGTCATGGCGACGTCGTGCGGGTGGCTTTCCCGCAGCCCGGCCGCGGTGATCCGGACGAACTGGGCCTGCTGCAGTTCCTCGATGGTCGACGATCCGGTGTACCCCATCGCCGCGCGCAGACCGCCGGTCAGCTGGTGGATCACCGAAGACAGCGGGCCGCGGAACGGCACCCGGCCCTCGATCCCCTCGGGCACCAGCTTGTCCTCGGAGAGCGCGTCGTCGGCGAAGTAGCGGTCCTTGGAGTACGACTTTCCGGTCCCGGAGCCCCGGCCCGCCATGGCCCCCAGCGACCCCATGCCGCGGTAGCTCTTGAACTGCTTGCCGTTGACGAAGATCAGCTCGCCGGGCGCCTCGGCGGTGCCCGCCAGCAGCGAGCCCAGCATGGCCGTCGACGCCCCGGCGGCCAGCGCCTTGGCGATGTCGCCGGAGTACTGCAACCCGCCGTCGGCGATCACCGGCACCCCGGCCGGCCCGCAGGCGGCGACGGCCTCCAGGATCGCGGTGATCTGCGGCGCGCCGACGCCCGCGACCACCCGGGTGGTGCAGATCGACCCCGGCCCCACGCCCACCTTGACGGCGTCGGCGCCGGCGGCGACCAGCGCGGCGGCCGCCGACCGGGTGGCGACGTTGCCACCGATCACCTCGACGCGGTCGCCGGCCTCGGCCTTGAGTTTGCCGACCATGTCGAGCACCAGCCGGTTGTGCGCGTGCGCGGTGTCCACGATCAGCACGTCCACCCCGGCGTCGACCAGCATCATCGCCCGCACCCAGGCGTCGCCGCCGACACCGACGGCGGCGCCGACCAGCAGCCGGCCGTCGCTGTCCTTGGTGGCCAGCGGGTGCTGTTCGGTCTTGACGAAGTCTTTGACGGTGATCAGCCCGGTCAGCCGGCCGTGGCCGTCGACGATCGGCAGCTTCTCGATCTTGTGGCGCCGCAACAGGCCCAGCGCCGCGTCGGCGGACACCCCCTCCTGCGCGGTGATCAGCGGGGCCTTGGTCATCACCTCGGCGACCTTCTTGGTCTGGTCGACCTCGAACCGCATGTCGCGGTTGGTGATGATGCCGACGAGCGCGCCGGATTCGTCGACCACCGGCAGGCCGGAGATGCGGAACCGGGCGCACAGCGCGTCGACCTGGGCCAGCGTATTGTCCGGGCGGCAGGTGACCGGATCGGTGACCATGCCCGCCTCGGAGCGCTTCACCATCTCGACCTGGCCGGCCTGTTCGGCGACCGGCAGGTTGCGGTGCAGCACACCCATGCCGCCGGCGCGCGCCATCGCGATCGCCATGCGCGACTCGGTGACGGTATCCATCGCCGAGCTCACCAGCGGCACCTTGAGCCTGATCTTCTTGGTGAGCTGGCTGGACGTGTCGGCGGTGGCGGGGACCACGTCGGAGGCGGCGGGCAGCAACAGGACGTCGTCGAAGGTCAGCCCCAGCATCGCGATCTTGTGCGGGTTGTCGCCCCCCGTGGGCACCGGGTCGTCGACCAGGCCGCCGACCCGCACATACGGACTGCCGACGAGGTCAGAGCTGGCTTCCAGGTGGGACGTGCCACGGGTCATCAGTGGGGCCCTCCATACGATGCGGCGTGAGAAAACCCATCCTATCGGCTCCCCTTCGCCGGGTGACGATGCGCGCCGGGACGGCGCGAGGAGGAAGCCGGCCAATCGGGCACAGCGTGAGAGTTCGCTTGCTCGGGGCGCGCCGCGCACCCCGAACGGAACGGGAACGGCGGGTGGCTCCCTGCTGGCGTTATCCCGACCGGGCTGCGTAGGCTAGGGGCGTGCGCGACCACCTCCCACCGGGTTTGCCGCCCGACCCTTTCGCCGACGACCCCTGTGATCCGTCGGCGGCACTGGAAGCCGTCGAGCCGGGCCAGCCCCTGGATCAGCAGGAGCGGATGGCCGTCGAGGCCGACCTCGCTGATCTGGCGGTGTACGAAGCGTTGCTGGCGCACAAAGGCATTCGCGGGCTCGTCGTCTGCTGCGACGAGTGTCAGCAGGATCACTACCACGACTGGGACATGCTGCGGGCCAACCTCCTGCAGCTGTTGATCGACGGCACCGTGCGCCCGCACGAGCCCGCCTATGACCCCGAGCCGGACGCCTACGTCACGTGGGATTACTGCCGGGGCTACGCCGACGCCTCGCTCAACGAGGCGACGTCAGACGCCGACGGCTTCCACCGCCGTCACTGATTGGGCGCACCCGGCGTAGCCGCCGACGAGGGCAGCGTCGCGTTCGGGTTGCGCGATTCGACCTTGGCGTTCAACAGCTTCAGCTGATTCATCAGCTCCCGCTTGGCGACGGGGTCGTCGATCGACTGCACCAAACTGCTCACGTCGGTCAGCTGATTCTTGGCCTGCTCCCACTCGCCGCGGTCGATCGATTCCTGCACCTTGGCCAGGTCGGCCTTGGCGGCCAGCATTTCCTGCTTTTCGTGGACCCGCGGTTGGTCGAAGAACATCGCGTGCAATCCGTGCAGGGGGGTGCCGGGACGGGCCTCGACCACCATGGCGCCGAAACCGCTGAGCGCGATCAGCGCGGCGGCGACCGAGGCGATGGCGGTCAGGCCGCGACGGCCCCGCCGGCGCTCGACCAGTCCTTTCCGCAGCGCGTTGACGGCCTCCTCGGGCGTCACCAGCGCGCTGGCCGGCGGCCATCGCAGGTTGTCGCGCCAGTCCTCGAGCATCGTGGTCAGCACGTCGACGTCGGGGTCCTCGACGCTCACCGGCCGGCGCTGGGCCAGCGCATCGAGGAGCAGGTCGGTGCGGGCGAATTCATCCAGGGATTCAGGCACAGTCACCTGCCGCAATCATCTCGGACTTCAACCGCGACAACGCGCGGTGCTGGGCAACTCGGACCGCCCCCGTGGTGCTGCCGACCGCGGCCGCGGTCTCCTCGGCGGACAGGCCGACGACGACGCGCAGGATCAAGATCTCGCGCTGCTTGGCGGGCAGGATTTCGAGCAGTTCGCTCATCCGGCTCACCGAATCGGCTTCGATGGCAAGCTGTTCGGGCCCCGCGTCGGGCGACCACCGTTCGGGAATCGATTCGGTGGGATAGGCCAGGTCACGACCGGCGGCCCGATGGGCGTCGGCGACCTTGTGGGCCGCGATGCCATACAGGAAAGCCAGGAAGGGGCGTCCGCGATCGCGATAGCGGGGCAGCGCCGTGATGGTCGCCAAGCACACCTCCTGCGCCACGTCATCCGCTGACAGGCCACCCCGATCGACCGTGCCGACACGGGCCCGGCAATATCGCACGACGATCGGACGGATGGTCTCCAGCACCTCCCTCAGCGCGCCGTGGTCTCCGGTGACGGCCTTGGCGACCACGGCATCGAGACGTTCCCCTGCTGGAATTGTCATCGACGGTGATATCCCTAACGTTACGAACCGGACACATCGCGGGCCAACTGGGCTAACTAACGAAATGACAATAACGGGCGGGGGCCCGATTCAAGCGGAACGCCACGTTCCACCGGCGTGCCGCACCTGGCCTGCGCAGACATCCCGGATTTCGTGCAGTTGCTGTGCCGAAAACGTGACGCTTTCGATATCGATCAGCAAGCACGCCAACGCCCAACGCAACGGGAGCAGACCTAACCGGCCGGTGGTCTGCAGCGCGGCGTCCGCGACCGCACGGGCGCGCTCGATGTTTCCCGCGCTGCACAGCGCGGCGGCCAGCACCACCTCGCTCTTGACTCGGTGCCGGGCCGACGGGACGCTCATGGCCGCCGCCAGCTCCACCGCCTCGCCGGCATGGCGGACGGCGACGTCACCCTCGCCGCGGGCCATCGCGAGCTCGGCGGCCACCCACCGCCGGCGCACCGGAATCCGGTCGGGCACGGGGGTTTTGGGGTCCGGGGATGCCAGCAGCGGGTCGGCACGCGCCAGCAGCGCCGCCGCGGCCGCGAATCGCCCCACGCCCAGCGCGTCGGCCGCCAGCCCGATCAGGGCGTCGGCGCCCGCCTCGGGATCGGCGCCGGCCAGCGCCAGGGCGCGCCCGTCCCAGCGGCGCGCGACGGTGTGCCAACCGAGCTGGCGCAGGAACGATCCCTGCGTGCTCATGCCCAGCGAGGCCAGCCGGCCGGCCGGCGCAGCGCGCCGCAGCGCCGCGAGGTCGCGCTGCGCGGCGCCGTAGCGCCCCTGTCCCCCGGCGGCGACTGCGCGCAGCCACAGTTGCGCGGGCGTCGTCGCCGACGGCAGCGGCCAGTCGCCGGGCCCGTCTCCGAACGCGGCGTCGGCCAACCGCCGCCCAATCAAGGAAGTGTGACGAGTTTCAATCACAATGATGTAGTAAACAGTTTGTGGTCTTCCTGTTACCGAACAGTTAATCACTATAGCCCATGGATAAATTCGGCCCGCGGGCGCGGTCGGCGCTGAGCTGGGAAATCACGTTTCGGACAACCGCCTGGTAGCACCCCGTCGGAGGCGCCATTTCATTCGAGATGAACGCAACGTTAATTTTGCACCAAGGGACACATACTTTGCCGGGCTAAGTGGCTATTGACGGAAATTCACCGTCGCCCCTAACGTCTACACATGACGGGTAGTCATCGGGGACTCCACTCCACTTAATTTAAGTTGCACACAATCGCTTTCGCGAACCCGACCGCACGTGGGCGGGCCGTGCAGAGAGGGAACGAACCAATGCCACAGCCGGAGCAGCTACCTGGACCCAACGCCGACATCTGGAATTGGCAACTGCAGGGCTTGTGCCGCGGCGTTGACTCAGCAATGTTCTTCCACCCCGACGGCGAGCGCGGCCGCGCCCGCATGCAACGCGAGCAACGCGCCAAGGAAATGTGCCGGCAATGCCCGGTGATCCAGGAATGCCGTTCGCACGCCCTCGAAGTCGGCGAGCCCTATGGGGTGTGGGGCGGCCTGTCGGAATCCGAGCGCGACCTCCTGCTCAAGGGTGACATCGGCCGCGGCATCCGGCGCAGCGCCTGACCCCCGATCGTCTTTCGGCGCGGGCCTAGTATTCCGGCCGTCGATGCGACCTGGGCAGGTACTCCGCGCCGCCCTCGCCTTCCCAGCGGTGGATCTGCTTGTCCGGAACGTGCGCCGAATCACGCTGGGTGAACAGCGATTTCGCCTTCTCCGCGGGCATGGTTGCTTCCATAGTCTGCATCACCGTAAGACCACCTGTGGCCCAAGGCTTTTCGCCGCATGCATTTCGTACGGCAGGGCCCTTAGCACGGTCACGGACCGCCCCGTCCCACCCGGGAT
Organism: Mycobacterium paraintracellulare; assembly: GCF_000276825.1. Lineage (NCBI taxonomy): Bacteria > Bacillati > Actinomycetota > Actinomycetes > Mycobacteriales > Mycobacteriaceae > Mycobacterium > Mycobacterium paraintracellulare. The sequence goes on from NC_016948.1 coordinate 4,590,269, forward strand.
GGCGTAGAAACGCTGGTCGCCGGGGCGGGCGCCGGCAATCGCGCGACCCAGCGGGGACGCCATCGAATAGGCCTTGATGCCGGCGGCCTCGGGGCACGGCCGGCCGAGCAGAAGCGTCTCCGTCTCGCCGGTGTCGTCGTAGCGGATGGTCAACACCATGCCCGCTTCGGCGACGGGGTCAAAGGCCGCCCCTTCGCCGACGACGACCGCGTGGGACAGCAGGCCCTCGATCTCGCAGATGCGCGCGCGCCACACGGACTGGCGCGCACGGCGATTCGGGTTGTAGTCCATGAGGTCGTCGGGAACCTCGGCCCCGCGGCGCGAACGCAGCCCGGCCAGTTCGTCGTGCAATCGGGTGTAGTCCTGCGGCGTCATCCGGATGCGCTGGATGGTGGTCATGGCGCGTGGCGTCCTTTCGTGTCGGAGGGGGTTGCCGCCAGGGGCGGGCGGGCCGGTGCACCGCCCCTGACGACTGGGCGCGCCCTGGGTTGGGCGAAGTCTGCGTCCCTTGCTGATTCCATGGTCGCGTGACCGGCCGCAGTGGCGCTTGCCCCCACCGGACAACGGGGAGGGGGCTCGTTGTCGAGCCCCGACAATGTCGTCGCCGCCGCACGGCCCGGCCGGCCGTCGAATGAACGATTCGCATCCGCAGTCCGTGAACCAGACATGGACGCGGCGGGCCAGCCGCGGTCTATAGCCGACGCGGCGTCGAGACGCGTTGCGCCGCGCCGGTCCTCGCACCCGAAGGGGATGCACTGTGGCACATGGGCGCACCACACTGGGACGACAAGCGTGGCTGGATCGGCCGAGCTACCGACTCGAGCACGCTCTGACCTTCGTGTTCGCCGCGGCGGGTCGGCACCGGGATCGGATCAGCAATTTCTTGCACGGCACCTGGCTCGGTCATCCGCTGCATCCGGCTCTGACGTCGATTCCGATGGGAGCGCTGACGACGACGGTCGCAATGGATGCGGTCAGCGTGTTGCCGCGCCGCGCCGCGCAGCTGCACGACGCGTCGAGGTTTGCGCTGGGCGTCGGGCTCGCCGGCAGCGTCGGCGCGGCCGCCACCGGACTGACGGACTGGCAGCACACCCACGAACAATCGCGTCGAATCGGTCTCGTCCACGGCGCCCTCAACGCCATAGCGACGGGCCTGTACGCGGTGTCCTGGTGGGACCGCCGGGGCGGGCGGCACCGGCGCGGGATGGCGGCGAGCGCGCTGGGCTACGGCCTCACCCTCGGCGCCGGCTACCTCGGCGGCACGTTGGTGTTCGCATCGGGCACCGGGGTTGACCGCTCCGGCGCCCGGCTGAGCGGAGATCGGTGGACACCGGTGCTGGCGGTCGCGTCCTTGGATGGCCAGCCGCGGCGTGTGGAGGTGGCCGGCGTCGGCGTGGTGCTCTATCGCAACGAAGGCCGGGTGCTGGCCGTCGGCGAGCACTGCCCCCACCTGGGCGCGCCGATGAACGACGGCTGGATCGACCGCGATCGAATCGTTTGCCCCTGGCACGGTTCCAGGTTCGCGTGCGAATCGGGAGAAGTGTTGCGCGGACCGGCAACAGCGGCGCTGCCGCGCTATCCGGTGCGGATCCGCGACGGACTCGTCGAGGTGCGCGGAGTAAAGCGATGAATGCCTACGACGTCCTGTTCGAGCACCACAGAGTTTTACGCGGACTCTGCGAGAGGATCAGCGCGATACCGCCCGAGGCCGACGAGCGCCAGGCCGCCCTCGCTGAGCTGCTGTTCGAGTTGGACATCCACATGCGCATCGAAGACGACCTGTTCTATCCGGCGGTAGCGGCGGCGAGCGCACTTGTCGCCATCGCCCACGCGGAACACCGCCAAGTGTGGGATCAGCTGGCGGTGCTCCTGCGGACGGCGCCGACCGCGCCGAATTACCAAGACGAATGGTCCTCATTCGTCCGGGTCCTCGACGCCCACGCCAGCGAGGAGGAACGCGACTTGTGTCCGGCTCCAATAGATTTGAGTGAGGACTTGCTCGAAAGTCTCGGGAATCAAATGGTCGAGCGCATGGCCCGGCTACGGCAGTCGAGGCTCAACAGGCTGCGCGTCCGCGGCCGCGCGGCCCTGCTCAGTTCGCTGTGACCGGCGGGGATGTGGCGCTGCGGCGAGGCGTGCCCGTTTTTGAAATCGGCGAATTGGGTAGGCACCGCCCATGAACAAGGGCGCATCCTTTGCGGTCGCGGCGCTCACCGCGACCCTCGCACCGCTGGCCGCCTGCGCGAACCAGCAGGGCAGCCAACCCAATACGTCGCCGCTGACCAGCCCCGCCCCGGGCGCGGAGCGGCTGACCACCCAGCTCAAGACCGCCGACGGGATCCCGGTCGCCAACGCCACCTTCGAATTCGCGAACGGCTACGCCACGGTGACCGTGGAGGCCGGCCCCAACCAGGTGCTGAGCCCCGGTTTCCATGGGCTGCAAATCCATTCGGTCGGCAAATGCGAGGGCGACTTCGACTCCGCGGGAAGCGTCTACCAGGCGGCCGATCACACGGGCTACCCCGCCAGCGGAGACCTGACCGCGCTGCAGGTGCGCTCCGACGGCTCGGCGAAGCTGGTCACCACCAGCAACTCGTTTACCGCCGCGGACCTGAGAAGCAGCTCGGGCAGCGCCCTGATCCTGCACCAGAGCGTCGACAACTTGGGCGGCGGCCCCACCGCCGAGTCGAACAAACGAATCGCCTGCGGTGTGATCGCGGCGGCGTCGGCGACGACGACCTCGTCGACCACCAGCGTCACAACCAGCACCAGCACCAGCACAGTCGTCGTGCCACCGCCGTCGACGAGCACGAGCACGAGCACCGTCACGGTCACCAGCACCCCGACCACGACGTCCGCGCCGACCACGACCGTGACGACCCCGCCCAGCCTGCCGCCGGGCACCCGCTGACGCTTGAGGCCCCGAAAACGGCGCCGGCCCCGCGACGGCGAATTACTGTGCTGAGATGCAGACCGCGCTGTTCACCCTGGGTCTGGTCCTGTTTCTGCTCGGCCTGCTCACCGGGCTGGCCGTCCCCGCCCTGAAGAACGGGCGCATGGGGTTGTCGAGCCACCTGGAGGCGTTGCTCAACGGCATGTTCCTCGTGTTGCTCGGTCTGCTGTGGCCGCACATTCACCTGCCCCACGCGTGGGGAATCGCCGCGGTCGCGCTCATCGTGTACGCGGCCTACGCGAACTGGTTGACGACGCTGCTCGCGGCGGCGTGGGGCGCCGGTCGCAGATTCGCGCCCATCGCGGCGGGCGACTTTGAGGCCTCGACGGCGAAGGAGAGCTTTGTCAGCTTCGGGTTGGTGTCGCTCTCGCTGGCGATCTTGGTGGGCGTAGGCATCGTCATCGTCGGGGTCCTCGTCGGGCGCTGAGGATCGTGCTTAGGTCGGGATTGTGAAACCCCTCGCCGACTTCTTTCGCGACACGGTCGGGGCGCGGATAGCGGTGGCCGCCGTGCTCGGAGTCGCCGTCGCCCTTGGGGTGGGCAACACGGTCGGCTGGCGGTTCGCGCTGGCCGGCTGGATCGTCACCGCCGGTGTCTACGTGGTGTGGACGCGGCTCATCCTGGGCGGAATGGATGCCGATCAAACCCGCGAATATGCGACCCGGGAGGATCCCACCCGGTGGGCATCCGACGCGGTCATCGTGTCGGCGAGCGTCGCGAGCCTGGGCGGGGTCGGTTACGTGGTCGCCGCGGCGTCGCGTTCGGGTCCCGGCGCCGTGGAAGCCGCCGTCGTCGGCATCCTGACCGTCGCGGCGTCCTGGTTCGCCGTGCACACGCTGTTCACCGTGCACTACGCGCGGCTGTATTACTCGGACGAACCGGGCGGAATCAACTTCCACGACCCGGAGCCGCCGCGCTTTCGCGACTTTGCGTATGTCGCCTTCACGGTCGGCATGACCTATCAGGTGTCAGATACCGAGATCGGATTGACCTCCATCAGGGCCACGGTGCTGCGCCAGGCGCTGCTGTCCTACCTGCTCGGCGCGGTCGTCCTGGCGGTCACCATCAACCTGATCGCGGGATTGGGCGCCAAGTTCTGACGCGTGCGGTCGAGTGGAACGCGTTGCGCCACAGACCTATCCGGAAACGTCACCGAAGGTGATAGGCGAACGACTTCTCTTGACGCTGCTTCATCTTCTCCAGGCACTGGTGGTGCTTGCGGGCGTGATACGCCAGCGGGAAGTAGGTGAGCCGGTCGGGCAGCACGCGGTAGGCGGTGCGGATCGCGGTGTACACGCGGATGAGTTGACGTTCCTCCTTGGGACTCCAAGTGACGCCGAGCTTTTCGCGAAGACGCGGGTCGAGCAACCCCACGACGGACAGGTAGTTGAGCCGGAGCGCGGGCAGCACCGCGGCCCGCACCAACGGCGCCAGCGCTTTCGGCAACGACGGCGGCACGTCGACCCTGCCGGTTTTCATGTCCTCCATCAGCTGCAGCGCCTGGGGCGTGCCCCGCAGCGTGTCGATCATCGCTTCGAAATAGTCGGCCATCTCTTGCTGCGACTCGGGATAGCCGCGCATGGGCACGTGGAGCAGCCGGGCCAGCCGGCGGTTGTCGCGCAGCAGCTCCTCTTTCTCGGCCTCGGTGAACTCGCGCCCGATCAACAACCGCCCGGCCTGTGCGTTGACGATGTAGCCGGTGGCGATCACCCACTGATAGGCCTCGGGATTCAAAGCGCTGATCTGCCTACCGGTCTCGGCGCTTTTCATGGTGATCGGCTGGTGCATCGCACGGACGCGGTCACCTTCCGCCCTGGCCTCGGTGCCGCCATAGGTCCAGCGCAGGACCGAGTCGACGGAACGGATCGCGCGGCCGCCGGGGTCCCCGTGGAAGGCAGCGGAGTAGCGGCCGGTGATTTCGGCGATGACCGGGTGCATGGCCTGCATCATGAACGCCGCGCCCTCGAGGATGAGGAATGTCCAGCGCCCGGTGTGCTCGGCGGTCAGCGATTCCGGCGGAACGAGTTCGATCTCTTCTGCGTCCTGTTGGTCCTCGGAGTGCCGGCGGACATCGACTTCGGGACTTGCGGTCATGGCGCCGACGCTAATGTGACCGTAAGGTCGCGTTCAAGTCGCGTTAGGAGTTCATGTGGGCACCGCAAAGTCCAGCTCAAGGCGCCGAAAAGCGCCGCAGCAAGCACGCTCTCGCGAGATGGTCGCGAAAATCGTGTCGTCGACAACATTGCTGCTGCGCCAGCACGCGCCCGAGCAGATCACCACCAACCTGATCGCCGAGAAGGCCGGCGTCAGCAAGGGCTCGATCTATCAGTACTTCGCCGACAAGGAACAAATCATCAACGCGGCGATCGAACGGCTCGCCGCCGAGCAGGCTCCCGCAATCGAGGACATGCTCAGGGGGATCACCCTCGACCGGCCGGAGTCGGCGATGGAGTCATCGATCGACATCCTGATCGACTACACCATCGCCAACCGTCGGCTGATCCGCTACCTCGCCGAACGGCCCGACCACGTCCGCACGTTCGACAAGGTCTCGGGACTCAACGCCACGCTGCTGGCGATGACCACGCTGCACATGAATCACTACCGCAGCCAATACCGCGACGAGCTCAGCCCCAGCGCGTTGGCGTGGTTGTTCTTCAACATGGCCGTGGCGACGACCATGCGCTACATCGAGTCGGACGATCCCATCCGGCTCGACGAATTGCGGGCCGGCCTGAAGTTCGCGTCCGCCGGCTTGCTGGCCGCGGGCCGCACCGAGCCCTGAAGGAAAACACCCCGGGGCGCCGGGGCGGAAGAATCGAGAGACTTACCCCGGGTCATGCGGCGGTCCGCACATCGAGCTTCGGAAGCATAAGCTGGCTATGACTTCGCCAATGCTTCGTACTTCTTAACTTGGGATTCCAGGGTTTTTATGACCTCGTCGGCGTTGGCATTCACTAATCCGCCACCGCCAGTATTGATGAGGACAGGCCCATCGACCGCGAAGAACGAAAGCAGGCTGGCGCCATCGGCAGTGATCTTGACTCCGACTGAGCCAGCGGCGACCTTTGGCGCGGACATCGGCGCGTAAGTGAGATTGGAACCGTTGTAGGTTTCGCCCGTGCAGGTTGCGAGGGCATCGGTTAAGGACTTGAACGACGCTCTAGCTTGATCGGCGTCGGCGTACTGGCGCAACCCGACTTTGAGAAATTCAGCGGACAGGCCACCTCCCTTGGTGAAGTCCCGCTTCACATAGCTTTTCTCTTGGAAGGCCGGCTTGTAGTCGCAGAATGTCTTGTCGACCGACCTGTCCGAGGGAGGGTCTTGGCTGTACCCGGCAGGAAGGTCCTGCACGCCAAGTAGCGCCTCGGTGAGCGCCTTCTCGGAAAGGATGCGTTGGGTGGGGGCGCCGGATGCGGTCGAGGCCGTCGTAGCAGTCGTGGTCTTACTTGAATCCGATGTGCCACTGCCGCAACCCGCGGCCGACAAGGTCAGCACGAGAGTCAGCAGGATCCGCGGCACCAATCGCCCCTGCGAGTTCACTTGCCGCAACTTACCTGAACCAGAATTACATTCGATGTCGATGCAGCCTTTTGGGCGGTTAGGTGCGACGCCAGAAATTGCCTCCAAAAACGAAGCACCCCCGGTTTCGCCGGGGGTGTTCCGTGTCTAGTCGCCTAGTGGTGGTGATGACCGTGGCCGTGGCCGTGGTCATCGGCTTCCTCGGCCGGCTTGTCGACGACCGCCGTCTCGGTGGTCAGCACCATCCGCGCCACCGACGCCGCGTTGAGCACCGCCGAGCGGGTGACCTTGACCGGGTCGATGACACCGTCGGCGATCAAGTCACCGTAGGTGAGCTTGTCCGCGTTCAGCCCGTGGCCGTTGGGCAGCTCGGTCACCTTGTGCACCGCCACCGCACCGTCGAGCCCGGCGTTGGTGGCGATCCAGTACAGCGGGGCCGCCAGCGCCTCGGAGAAGACGTCGACGCCGAGCGCTTGATCACCGGTCAGCGAGCCGCGCAGCTGTTGAAGCGCCTTGCGGGTCTGCAGCAACGCCGAGCCGCCGCCCGCGACGATGCCCTCCTCGACGGCGGCCTTGGCGGCCGCGACGGCATCCTCGACGCTCTCCTTGCGTTCCTTGAGCGCGGTCTCGGTGGCGGCACCCACCTGGATCACGGCGACACCGCCGGCCAGCTTGGCCAGCCGCTCCTGCAGCTTCTCGCGGTCCCAGTCGGAGTCGGTGGACTCGATCTCGGCGCGCAGCTGCTTGATGCGGTTGGCCACCGCGTCCTTGGCGCCGCCGCCGTCGACGATGACGGTGTCGTCCTTGCTGACCACCACGCGGCGGGCCGAGCCCAGCACGTCCGTGCCGACCTCGCGCAGCAGCAGGCCGGCGTCGGGGTTGATCACCTGGCCGCCCGTCACGATCGCCAGATCCTCGAGGAACGCCTTGCGGCGGTCGCCGAAGAACGGCGCCTTGACCGCGACGGCCTTGAGCGTCTTGCGAATCGAGTTGACCACGAGGGTCGCCAGCGGCTCGCCCTCGATGTCCTCGGCGATGATCAGCAGCGGCTTGCCGGATTCGGCGACCTTTTCCAGCATGGGCAGCAGGTCGGGCAGCGAGCTGATCTTCTCCTGGTGCAACAGGATCACGGGGTCGTCCAGCACGGCCTGCTGGGCATCGAAGTCGGTCACGAAATACGCCGACAGGAAGCCCTTGTCGAAGCCGACGCCCTCGGTGAACTCGAGCTCGGTGCTCAGCGTGGAGGATTCCTCGACGCTGACTACGCCGTCGGTGCCGACCTTGGTCATCGCCTCGCCGACGAGCTCGCCGAGGAGCTGGTCGCGCGACGACACGGTCGCCACCTGGGCGATCGCTTCCTTCCCGGAGACCGGGGTGGCCGACGCCAGCAGGGCCTCGGACACCGCGTCGGCGGCCTTGGAGATTCCCGCACCGAGTTCGATGGGGTTGGCGCCGGCCGCAACCAGGCGCAGGCCGCCCTTGACCAGCGCCTGGGCCAGCACAGTCGCCGTGGTGGTCCCGTCGCCGGCGACGTCGTTGGTCTTGGTCGCCACCGACTTCACCAGCTGGGCGCCCAGGTTCTCGAACGGGTCTTCCAGGTCGATCTCCCGCGCGACGGTGACACCGTCGTTGGTGACCGCGGGCCCGCCGAATGCCTTGGCCAGCACCACATGCCGGCCGCGCGGGCCCAACGTCACGCGTACCGCGTCGGCGAGCGTGTTCACGCCCGCCTCGATGGCGCGGCGCGCCGTTTCGTCGTACTCAATAATCTTGCTCATCAGGCTCCTTCACGCCCCAGCTCTGAGGCTCTAACGCATGCCGCCCCGGAAATCACCCGCGCGGACGCGGGGATCGCCGGGGCGGGACACGGTTCTTACTTGGAGACGACAGCCAGCACGTCGCGCGCCGACAGGATCAGGTACTCCTCGCCGTTGTACTTGATCTCGGTGCCGCCGTACTTGCTGTAGATGACGGTGTCGCCTTCCGAGACGTCCAGCGGGATGCGCTTCTCGCCGTCTTCGTCCCACCGGCCGGGGCCGACTGCGACGACGGTGCCTTCCTGCGGCTTCTCCTTGGCGGTGTCGGGAATGACCAGACCGGACGCGGTCGTGGTCTCGGCCTCGTTGGCCTGCACGAGAATCTTGTCCTCGAGTGGCTTGATGTTCACCTTCGCCACGATTGGAGCCCTCCAGTGTTTGGGTCGGGTCCGGGACGAGCCCGGACCGGGAGTTGGTGGCCGGTCCGGGGCGGGCCCGGAACCTGCCGAATTATCAGGTGTTCGGCATTCGTCCATGCCCGAGCGCCGTCGTCGCGGGTGCCGACACAGGGCGTGGCCGATTGCCACCTAGCACTCTATACACGGGAGTGCTAGCACTCAAGGGGGCCCCGCTGCTCCCCGCGCGTTCGCCCTCAGCGATCAGCCGACCTGCGCCTTCACCACCGGCAGGCCCGGGTCGCTGGGCACGTCCAGCGGGGATGGCGGCGCCCCGGCGGCCACCAGATGCGCGGCGAACGACGCGATCATCGCTCCGTTGTCGGTGCACAGCCGGGGCCTGGGGATGCGCAACGTCAGGCCGCCCGCCGCGCAGCGCTGCTCGGCCAGCTCCCGCAACCGCGAATTCGCGGCCACTCCCCCGGCGATCAGCAGTGTCGAGACGCCGAGGTCCGTCGCGGCGCGCACGGCCTTGCGGGTCAGCACGTCGGCCACCGCCTCCTGGAACCCGGCCGCGACGTCGGCGTTCACCGCGTCCGGGTGGCTTTCCAGGTGCCGGGCCACGGCCGTCTTGAGGCCGGAGAAGCTGAACGCATAGGGGTCGTCGCGCGGCCCCGTCATGCCGCGCGGGAAGGCGATCGCGTCGCGGTCGCCGGTGCGGGCCAGCTCGTCGAGCACCCTGCCGCCCGGGTAGCCCAGCCCCAGCAGCCGCGCCACCTTGTCGTAGGCCTCGCCGGCCGCGTCGTCGACGGTGCTGCCCAGCTCGACGATCGGCTCGCCGAGCGAGCGCACATGCAGCAAGTGGGTGTGGCCGCCCGAGACCAGCAGCGCCACGCACTCGGGTAGCGACCCGTGCTCGTAGACGTCGGCGGCCAGGTGCCCGCCCAGATGGTTCACCGCATAGAACGGAACCCCCCAGGCGGCCGAATAGGCTTTGGCCGCAGCAACTCCCACCAACAGGGCGCCGGCCAGCCCGGGCCCGATCGTGGCGGCGACGATGTCCGGCCTGTCCAGGCCCGCGGCCGCCAGCGCGCGGCGCATGGCGGGCCCCAACGCCTCCAGGTGCGCGCGCGAGGCGATCTCGGGGACCACGCCGCCGAACCGCACGTGTTCGTCGACGCTGGAGGCCACCTCGTCGGCCAGCAGGGTGACGGTGCCGTCGGTGTCCAGCCGCGCGATGCCGACTCCCGTTTCGTCGCACGACGTTTCGATGGCCAAGATCGTCGTCACAGCGCCTCCCGCCGCATGGTGTAGGCGTCGGCGCCGCTGACCCGGTAGTAGCTCCGGCGCACGCCGATCTGCTCGAACCCGACACTGCGGTACAGCGCGATGGCCGCCTCGTTGTCGGTGCGCACCTCCAGGTAGACGACGCCGCCGTCGGCGAACGTCAGCAGCTCGTCGAGCAACCGGCGGCCGATGCCCTGCCCCTGGTAGGCGGGGTCCACGCCGATGGTGTGGACCTCGTGCTCGTAGGGCGGTGTGCGGCCCAATCGCGAGATGCCGGCGTAGCCGACGAGCGTTCCGCCGACGCGCGCGCCCACGTAATGGTTGTGGGCACTGGCCAATTCGCGGTTGAACGCCGCCGCCGGCCACGGGTCGTCGCCGTCGAAGAGCTGCGCCTCCAGCTCGGCGCAGCGCTGCGCGTCGGCCCGCGTCAACGCGCCGACGGTCACCGGCTCGGCGATCATTGCCGCGCCGCCAGGGGTTTGGCGTCGGGCCGACGCAGGTACAGGGCCACCAGCGGAGCCGGGTCATCGCGCCAATCCCCCACCGCGGCAACGAGTCCGGCCGGTGTCGGGTGGGCGGGGCCGCACACCGGCAGGCCGAACATCGCCGCGTGGTCGGGTGAGCCGGCCACAGCCTGCGCTCCGCCGAGGTCGACGTCGGCGGGGGCATCAACGCCCGGTCCGCCGGTCCGGACGCCGTCGCGGTAGCGGGCCCAGTAGACCTCGCGCCGTCGGGCGTCGGTCACCACGAGCGCGTCCCCGGTGGTGTGCACGCCGATGGCGTCCAGGCTGCACACACCGTGCACCGGGATGCCGAGCGCATGCCCGTAGGCGGCGGCGGTGGCCATCCCGGCCCGCAGGCCGGTGAACGGACCCGGGCCGCAGCCCACCACGACGGCGTCGAGGTCGACCATTGTCAGCCCCGCATCGGCAAGGGCGGCAAGCACATTCGGGGTCAGGCGTTCGGCGTGGGCGCGGGCGTCGACGGTGACCCGCTGCGCCAGCGCGCACAGGTCCTCGCGCCGCACGATGCCGGCCGTCACCGCGGGGGTGGAGGTGTCGAGGGCAAGGACGATGCTCATGGGTGCGCCTCACCGCCGGCCCTGTGGCCCCTCTCGGGCCTGTCGGCCCACTGCCAGGTCGCGATCCGCACGTCGGACCCGCTGAGGCGTTCCAGCCTGATGTCGAGGTGGCGTTCCGCGAGGCGCTCGACCAGACCTTCACCCCATTCCACCACGACGACAGCGTCGTCGAGATCGCTGTCCAAGTCCAGCGAATCGAGCTCACCGAGCAGGTCTGCGCCCTGGTTGTCGGTGTGGTCGAGCAACCGGTACATGTCGACGTGAATCATCGTCGGGGCGCCCTCCCGTCGCGGCGGATGCACCCGCGCCAACACGTAGGACGGCGAGGTGACCGGGCCGTCGACGTCCATGGCCGCGGCAATCCCCTTGGCCAGCACGGTCTTTCCCGCACCGAGCGGACCGGAGAGCACCACCACGTCGCCCGCCCGCAGCTGCTCACCGAGCCGGGTCCCCAACGCGATCGTGTCCTCGACGCGCTCGCAGGTCGCGGTGCCCTCACCCTTACCCACGACGCCACAGCCTTTCCCGTATCCGCCGCAGCCGCAGCGCCGCCTTGGTCGGGGTGGCACGCCTGACCAGCCGCACCAGGCCACCGTTGATCGCCTCCGGCTTGTCCAGCAGCGCCAGGTGACTCGCGCCGACGACGATGACCAACTCGGACCGCGGCAGGCTGGCGGCCATCTTTCGCGAATACTCGTCCGGGGTGAGCAGGTCGTGGTCCCCGCAGGCGATCAGGGTCGGGACCCGCAGCAGGGTCCACAGCCCGGCGGTTTCGTCGTGCTTTTCCAACGCGTCCAGAAACCCCACCATGGTGGGTATCGGCGTGCTGTTCATCATCCGCTGCGAGAACGCGTCCAGGCTCCGGCTGACCTGCAGATCGCTGTAGGACGCGGCGCGCAGCACCGGGCCGATCAGCGAGCGGGATACGTTGCGCCCGCGGTGCATCAGGTTCGGCGCGGACCGCGCGGCGACCCGGACCGCTTCCAGCGCAGGGTTTTTCAGGATCTCGCCCAGTGGTGATCTCGCCACACCTTCGGCCGCCGAGGAAATCAGCGCGGCGCCCACGATTCGGCGCCCGTACTGTTCGGGGAACTGGCGGGCGTGCGACAACACCGTCATGCCGCCCATCGAGTGGCCCACCAGCACGATCATTCCGCGCGGCACCACCGCGTTCAGCACGGTCTGCAGGTCCCTGCCGAGCTGGGTCAGCGTGTAGGTCTCGGGCTCGGCCTCGCCGGATCGGCCGTGGCCACGCTGGTCGTAGAAGACCATGCGCACGTCGGGGCCCAACTGGTCGGGCAGCCGGGTCCGCTGAAAGTGGAAGGCCCCCATCTGCAGGCAGAATCCGTGCACGAACACCAGCGTCAGCGGCGCGTCGGCGGGGCCCGCGTCGCGGACCGCGAGCGGCACCCCGTCGGGCGTGGTCACCACCAGGCTGCGGTCGTCCTCGAGCCGGTTGAAATCCTCGTGGGCGTAAGGGTCTTCGACCGTGGCGCGTTGGGTGATCGAGCGGCGGGCCGAGGCTCCGATGATCGTGGCGATGGCCGTCAGCCCCGCACCACCCGCAAGCCATGCCCTGCCCCTATAGCGCCTGCGGGTTCCGTCAGGGCTCAATGGTTCGCGCCTCGCGGTAGGTCCTGGTGATCCGCCCGCGGGGGCTGGTCACCACTTCGTAGTGGATGGTGCCGAGCAGATCCGCCCAATCCTGCGCGGTGGGTTCGCCGCTCGCGCCGGGACCGAACAGGATCGCCTCGTCGCCCTCGGCGACATCGGTGGGGCCGGGTCCCAGGTCGACGACGAACTGGTCCATGCAGATCCGCCCGACCCCCGGTCGGCGCCGGCCGTTGATCAACACCTCCAGGCGGTTGCCCAGGGACCGGAAGACGCCGTCGGCATAGCCCACCGGCAGCAGCGCGAGGGTGGTGTCTCGCCGCGCGGTCCAGGTGTGCCCGTAGGACACGCTCTCGCCCGCACGAATCGACTTCACCAGTGCCACCGGGCATTTCACTGTCATCGCCGGAATCAGTCCCATGTCGCCGCGCTCGGGAACCGGGCTCAGTCCGTACACCGCGATGCCGGGGCGCACCATGTCGAAGGCGAGGTCGGGCCGCGACATCGTGGCCGACGAGTTCGACAGGTGCGCGGCCTCGTACCGCACCCCCTGATCGCGCGCCTGGGCGAGCATCTCGGTAAACCGTTGGGCCTGAAGGTCGTTGACCGGGTTGGCGGGTTGGTCTGCGTACACCATGTGGGACATCAGGCCGCGCAGCACGATGGCGTTCTCGGCGACGGCGCGGCGCAGCGCGGTAAGCATCGACGGGTAGTGCTCCGGCGGCACGCCGTTGCGGTTCAGCCCGGTGTCGACCTTGACGGTGACCGTCGCGGTCCGGCCGGTGCGGCGCACGGCGTCGAGCAGCTCGTCGAGCTGGCGCTCCGACGACACGGCGATCTGGACGTCGGCCAGCAGCGCGGGCGCGAAGTCGAAGCCGGGCGGGTGCAGCCAGGCCAGCACCGGCGCGCGGACGCCGTCGGCGCGCAGCGCCAGCGCCTCGTCGACGGTGGCCACCCCCAGCTCGGCGGCCCCCGCGGCCAGCGCGGCGCGCGCCGTCTGGGCGGCTCCGTGGCCGTACCCGTCGGCCTTGACGACGGCCATCACCTGCGCGCCGCCGGCCTGCTCGCACAGCAGCCGCACGTTGTGCGCGATGGCGCCGAGGTCCACCAGGGCCTCGGCGAGGAGGCCCGGTGTCAGGGATATCGGCGTAGCGGCCCGCCCGGTCATGGGCGCCATTGTCCCAGAACCGCGCCACCCGCCGCCGAGCGTGGACTTGTTGGCGAGATTTCGGCGTGATCGGCGCAACAACTCCACGCTCGACGGCGCGGCGCCACCACCTCAGTGCGCGAAGTGCTGATCCGCGTAGTGGCCGCCGGGCCGGAGCTTGTCCAGCGAACTGAGCGCCGAGACGGCGTCATCGTGCAGGGCCCGGGCCAGGTCGGCGGACAGGCCCTCGCGCACCACGATGCGCAGCACGGAGACGTTGGTGGCGTTGTCCGGCATGGTGTAGGCGGGCACCTGCCAGCCGTAGGTCCGAAGCTCGTGGGAGACGTCGAACTCGGTGTAGCCGCGGTCCTTGGACAGCCGGAACGCGACCACGGGGATCGCCGAGCCGTCGGAGACCAGCTCGCAGTGCTCGCTGACCCGCAGCTGCTCACCGAGCCAGCGCGCCGTCCCGGACAGCGCCTGCATGACCTTGGTGTAGCCCTCCCGGCCGAGCCGCAGGAAGTTGTAGTACTGGCCGACCACCTGGTTACCGGGGCGGGAGAAGTTCAGCGTGAAGGTCGGCATGTCGCCGCCGAGGTAGTTGACCCGGAACACCAGGTCGTCGGGCAGGTACTCCTTGCTGCGCCACACCACGAACCCGACGCCGGGATAGGTCAGCCCGTACTTGTGGCCGCTGACGTTGATCGACACCACCCGGGGCAGCCGGAAATCCCACTTGAGCTCGGGGTGCAGGAAGGGCACCACGAACCCGCCGCTGGCGGCGTCGACGTGCACCGGGACGTCCACACCGCCGCCGGCGGCCAGCTTGTCCAGCGCGCCGCAGATGTCGGCGACCGGCTCCAGCTCGCCGGTGTAGGTGGTGCCCAGGATCGCCACCACGCCGATGGTGTTCTCGTCGACGGCGTCGACGACCTGTTCGGGGGTGATGACGTAGCGGCCCTCCTCCATCGGCAGGTAGCGGGGCTCGACGTCGAAGTAGCGGCAGAACTTCTCCCAGACCACCTGGACGTTGGACCCCATCACCAGGTTCGGGGTGCGGCCCTTCCAGTCCTTGCCGATTTTCGCGCGCCACCGCCACTTCATCGCCAGCCCGCCGAGCATCACCGCCTCGCTGGAGCCGATCGTGGACACCCCGCACGCGCTGTAGGGGTCGGCGTCGTTCAGGCCGTCGGCGTGGAACAGGTCGGCCACCATGCACACGCAGCGCTGCTCGATGGCCGCGGTCGCCGGGTACTCGTCCTTGTCGATCATGTTCTTGTCGAACGTCTCGGCCATCAGCTTGCCGGCCTCGGGGTCCATCCAGGTGGTGACGAAGGTGGCCAGGTTCAGCCGCGAACTCCCGTCGAGCATCAGCTCGTCGTGGATGAAGCGGTAGGCGGCGTCGGGATCCATCGATTCGTCGGGCATCCGCAGTGCGGGGACCGGTGCGGTGAACAGCCGGCCCGTGTAGGCGGGGGCGATGGAGTGCGCGGGCAGCGAAGGGTGTTGTGGCACTGGGGAATCCTCTCGATAGGTCTACAGGGCGGCCAGGGCGGCTCGGATGTGTGGCACCATGCGCGAGGCCGAGGTGGGCGCGTCGCCGGGGCCCGGGTCGGCGGCCGAGCTCGCCGCCGCGCGCGCGTGGACGAAGGCCGCGGCCGCGGCCGCCTCCCCCGGCGGCAGGCCCGCCGCCAGCAGCGCGCCGATCATGCCGGACAGCACGTCGCCGGAACCCGCGGTGGCCGCCCACGACTGCCCGGCCGGGCTGAGGTAGACCGGACCGCCCGGATCGGCGACGACCGTGACGTTCCCCTTGAGCAACACCGTGGCGCCGAACGCGTCGGCCAGCTTGCGGCACGCGCCCACCCGGTCATCACCGGGGGGGTTACCCGCCAGGCGGGCGAATTCACCCGCGTGCGGGGTCAGCACCGTCGGCGCGCCGCGTTTGGCCACCAGCTCGGGATGGGCCGCCAGGATGGTCAGCCCGTCGGCGTCCACGATCACCGGCAGCTCGGTGTCGAGCGCGAACCACAGCGCCGCGGCCCCGGCGTCGTCGGTGCCCAATCCCGGCCCGACGACCCAGGACTGCACCCGCCCGGCCGACGCGGGGGTGGGAGAGGCGATCACCTCGGGCCAATGGGCGAGCACCTCGCGGTGCGCGCTGCCGGCGTAGCGCACCATCCCGGACGTCGCCGCGACCGCGGCGCCGGTGCACAGCACGGCCGCACCCGGGTACGTCGACGAGCCGGCCATCACGCCGGTGACACCCTGGGTGTACTTGTCGTCGTGGGGTCCCGGCACCGGCCAGCGTGCCGCCACGTCGGTGGCCTCGAAGCCCAGCACGTCCGTGTCGGGCAGGTCCAGGCCGATGTCGATCAGCCGCACCCGCCCGCACTCGCCGAGCGCGTGCACGGGTTTGAGCCCGCCGAAGGTGACGGTCAGGACGGCGCGCACGGCGGGGCCGCTGGTGGCCCCGGTGGCCGCGTCGATGCCACTGGGGATGTCGACGGCAACCACCGGGATCCCCGCGTCATCGACCGCGGCGAACACCTCGGCCGCGGCGGGCCGCAACGATCCCGAGCCGGAGATGCCCACGACACCGTCGATGACGAGATCGGTTGCGGGCGAGACGCTTTCGACGATCCTGCCGCCGGCCCTGCGGAACGCCGCCAGCCCCTTGCGGTGGGTGCGCTCGGGGTTGAGCAGGATCGCGTCGGCGGCCGCCCCGCGACGGCGCACGAAGGTGGCCGCCCACAGCGCGTCACCGCCGTTGTCTCCGGAGCCGACGACGGCGCACACGCGTCGCCCGCTCACCCCGCCGGTGCGGGCCGCCAACTCGCCGATGATCTCGGCGGCCAGCCCGTAGGCCGCGCGCCGCATCAGGGCGCCGTCAGGCAGGCTGGCCAGCAGCGGCGCCTCGGCCTGGCGGATCGCGTCTACGGAGTAGTAATGCCGCATCAGAGCCAGATTACGTGTCGCCGTCGCGGGGGCTTGGCGCCCACCATCTTTCGCCGCGGACCGCCATCAGCTCGGGGGCACGCTGCGGCGCGCCATGGCCTTGAGTCGCGCGGGACTCACTTGCCGGCTGCGCCGGGACCGGGTGCGGGTCATCGGGTAGAAGCACAGTCCGATGAGGATCGAGGCGAAATGCCCGATCGCGGTGAAGTCGAGGTCGACGCGGTCCATCGTGATCAGCGGGAAGCCGAAGATGACGAACAGCACCCCCAGATAGCCCCAGCGCCAGGGCCGGGCGATGTGGTAGGTCAGCACGGCCATCACGCCGACGAGGAAATAGCTGACCCCGATGTCGCGGGCGTGCACGAGGCGTTGCGACGCATCGCGTTCCTCGATCGCGAAGTAGAGGATGCCCTCGCTGATGTAGGTGGCCAGGATGTGAGAGCTCAATCCCACACTGAGCCAGCGCAGCTGACCGAGCCAATGCTCGGCCGGCGCGAGAAACAGGGTGAACAGCAGCAGGTGGGGCTCGAAGCTTTTGCCGTCGATCCACAGCAGACTGGAAAACAGTACGTGGAGTGGATCCTTGCCCAACTCGTGAATGTTGGTGGAGCGGTGCAACAACACCGAGTGCAACTGCCGGCCGGTGAGATGGTTCTGGATGATCGTCGTGACCATCAGCACCAACAGCCAGCCGTAGGTCAGCGGCGCGGTGCTGACGAAATGCCACACCGCCAGCGTCATGCTGCGCACTCGTGCTCGAACCGATGCAGGCGCCACGACATCAACCTTCGCACGCGGGGCGCCGCGCCCCTACGACTTCGGCGGCTAACACGCCGCCACCCCTCAGCTACCCGATGGCGCGGGGACCTCGGCCGGCGGCGCGGCGGCGGGCGCCGGCGGTGTCAAATGTCGCCACCAGCAGCCGATGTAGAGCACCATCGAGGCCACCAGCGCGACCAGGACCCAGATCACGACGGTGATGTCGACCCAGCTGCCGAAGGGTGGTGAACCGGGCAGGGCGTTTCGCAACGGCACCACCGCGAACAGCATCGCCGCGTACCAGGTCGTCATCGGTGGCTGGAACGGCCGCCGGTCCCGCGCGGTCTGAACCGCCACGAACACAGCCAGACTGGCGATCGTGATGAGCACGCCGAGGATGACGATGGCGAACGCCGCGGTGCTCAGCGACCGCCGCAGTTGCAGCCGGTAGGGGCCGTCCGCCTGGGGCCTGGTCGCGGTGAGCTGCCACCCCGAGAGGTGGTCGACGAACGTGACGGGCACGTGTGCGGGCGCGCGGTCGGTGTCGGGGCCGTAGAAGATCTCGACTTCGATCAGCCCCGAGCGGTATTGGTCGAACGGCCAGCGTTCGATCTGCCCGGCGATGGTCAGCGGGACCGACATCAGGCCGGGGAGCATGCCCTTGGTCCAGGTGTGCCGCGACGGCATCGCCGAGGATCGGACGCGGAGGCTGAGATCCTCCTTGAGATGGTGGGTTTTCGGATCCAGCAACGCCGATCCCGGATTGAAGGCGAGGTTGACGGCGAGCACGCTGTAGTTCGACTGGATCTCTTCGACGTTGATCGTCGCCGAGGGCTCGTCGGCGCTCACGACCGGGGTTATACCGTCCAGACGCCGGACGGCATCGCCTTGGGCGTACATCATGATCGACACGATGTATGCCGCGACGATGAGCACGACGAGGCCCACGACGACGTATCTGATGCCGCCCGATCGCATACTTCCTCCCGCACGGACGCCGTGACCAGCTGGCCGAAATGCTTCCCAGGGCAATGTAATGGATCGGCCGCGGGTCCGTCGCCGATACGCGCGAAGCGGTGCGCGCTGCCTACTCGACGGTGACGGACTTGGCCAGGTTGCGCGGCTTGTCCACGTCGTAGCCGCGCGCCTGGGCCACGGACGCGGCGAACACCTGAAGCGGGATCGTCGACAGCAGGGGCTGCAAAAGCGTTGACACGGAAGGGATTTCGATCAAGTGGTCGGCGTAGGGGCGCACGGTGTCGTCGCCTTCCTCGGCGATCACGATGGTGATCGCCCCGCGGGCCTGGATTTCGCGGATGTTGGACAGCAGCTTGGCGTGCAGCACCGCGGACCCCTTGGGGGACGGCATGACGACGATGACGGGCAGATCGTCCTCGATCAGCGCGATGGGGCCGTGCTTGAGCTCGCCGGCGGCGAACCCCTCGGCGTGCATGTAGGCCAGTTCCTTGAGTTTGAGCGCACCTTCCAGCGCCACCGGGTAGCCGACGTGGCGGCCCAGGAACAGCACCGTCGGCGACTGGGCGAATTGGTAGGCCAGCGCGGCCACCGGCTTGATCGTCGCGAGGACCCGCGCGACGACGTCCGGCATGGCTTCCAGCTCGTGGTACTCGCGCGCGACCTCGTCGGGGTACTTGGTGCCCCGGGCCTGCGCCAGCGCCAGGCCGACCAGATAGTTGGCGGTGATCTGCGCCAGGAACGTCTTCGTCGACGCCACCCCGATCTCCGGGCCGGCGCGGGTGTAGAGCACCGCGTCGCACTCGCGCGGGATCTGCGAGCCGTTGGTGTTGCAGATCGCCAGCACCTTGGCCTTCTGCTCCTTGGCGTGCCGGACGGCCTCGAGCGTGTCGGCGGTCTCGCCGGACTGCGAGATGGCGACCACCAGGGTGCTGCGGTCCAAAACCGGGTCCCGGTAACGGAATTCGCTGGACAGCTCCACCTCGACCGGCAGCCGCGTCCAGTGCTCGATCGCGTACTTCGCCAGCAGCCCGGAGTGGTACGCGGTGCCGCAGGCCACTACGAACACCTTGTCGATCTCGCGCAGTTCCTGATCGGAGAGCCGCTGCTCGTCGAGCACGATCCGGCCGTCGACGAAATGGCCCAGCAGGGTGTCGGCGACGGCGGCGGGTTGCTCGGCGATCTCCTTGAGCATGAAGTACTCGTAGCCACCTTTTTCGGCGGCGGCCAGATCCCAATCGATATGGAACTCGCGGTATTCGACATCGTCGTTGCCGTCGAAGTCGGTGATCCGGTAGCCGTCCGCGGTGATCACCACGGCCTGGTCCTGGCCGAGTTCGACGGCGTTGCGGGTGTGCGGGATGAAGGCCGCGACGTCGGAGCCGACGAACATCTCGCCGTCGCCGATGCCGAGCACCAGCGGGGTGGAGCGGCGGGCGGCGACGATGGTGCCGGGGTCGTCGGCGTTGGCGAACACCAGCGTGAAGTGGCCGTCGAGGCGGCGCAGCACCGCGAGGACCGACGCGGGGAAATCGCCGGCGGTCTCGCCGTGGCGGTAGGCCTGCGCCACCAGGTGCACCGCGACCTCGGTGTCGGTGTCGCTGGCGAACTCCACGCCCTGGGCCTCGAGCTCGTGGCGCAGGTTCGCGTAGTTCTCGATGATGCCGTTGTGGACCACCGCGATCTTGCCGGCGGCGTCGCGGTGCGGGTGGGCGTTGCGGTCGGTGGGGCGCCCGTGGGTGGCCCACCGGGTGTGGCCCAGGCCGGTGGTGCCGGTCAGCGAGTGCCGCGGCATCTGGGCGACCGCCTCTTCCAGGTTGGCCAGCCGGCCGGCGCGGCGGCTCACCGTCAGGGTGCCGTCGCCGTTCGCCAGCGCGATGCCCGACGAGTCGTACCCGCGGTACTCCATCCGCCGCAGCGCGGCCATGACGACGTCACAGGCGGGCTGCTGCCCGACATAGCCGACAATTCCGCACATTCTGACCAGGGTAGTGCAGGCGGCACACCGGGCCCGCAATCCGGCGCTATGGTTAGGCCGCCCACCTGCAGGAAGGCGTGCCCGGGCACCGCGACTGGGACGGCCTCAGGTGGACGTCCTGGACCAATCCGCCCAGTCCCCAGCCATTCATGTCACCGTCATAACCGGCGGGAGTTCTTTCATCTGATGTGCGCGCGACGTTTTCGTTCACGTCATCGCGGCCGCGCTTAACGCCTCTAGCATTCCAAATTGTCAGCAAAGATCGTCACCGACCAAAGGACGAGCTGCGTGAGGCTGCCCAGAGTTTCTGGCTACCTCGATTCCCGTTTTCGCCGACACATGAATTCAGCCGTCGATGGTTGTTCACCGGGAATTGTGCAGCGGGTCGCATTGAAATGCGTAACTTGCTCCGACCGACAACCGTGCGCCATGAGGAGGCAATCATGACCGCAGTTCGGTACGACGAAGTGGTGCCCGCCCCCTCGGCGCCGGCCCCCGGGCACGCCGCCCGGCCACGCCGGCACCCGTCCGCGGGCTCCGGAAACGCCTTGATGGACTTGACCACCCACGTGCTCACCGCCACGCTGCACCAGCTCTACGCGGCGCTGTGGCGGGCGGGGGTCATCGAGGTCACGGCCTAGTCATCTGCGCCGGCGCGCGATTGCGATGCGCTAACGTCGACGCGTGGCCCGCATCCGCAAGCTCGTCGCCGCTCTGCACCGCCGTGGTCCGCACCGGGTTTTGCGGGGTGACCTGGCCTTTGCCGGTCTGCCGGGTGTGGTGTACACCCCGGAGGAGGGCCTGAATCTGCCCGGCGTGGCGTTCGGCCACGAGTGGCTGGCCGGCGCCGCCCGGTACTCGAATCTGCTCGAGCATCTGGCGTCGTGGGGGATCGTGGCCGGCGCTCCCGACACCCAGCGGGGTGTGGCCCCCTCGGTGCTGAACTTCGCCTTCGATCTGGGCACCGCCCTGGACATCGTGTCGGGTGTGCGCCTCGGGCCGGGCAAGATCAGCGTGCATCCCGCCAAGCTGGGCGTGGTCGGTCATGGTTTCGGCGGCTCGGCCGCGGTATTCGCCGCCGCGGGAATGCCCGCCAAGCTCGCGGCGGTGGCGGCGATTTTCCCCAGCGTCACCAGCCCGCCGGCCCAGCAGCCCGCCGCGACGCTCAAGGTGCCGGGAGTGATCTTCACCGCGCCGGGCGACCGGACGACGTTGAACTCCAACGCGCTGGCGCTTGCCGAGGCGTGGAAGCCGGCGACGCTGCGCATCGTCAGCAAGGCCGAGCCCGGCGGGCTGGTGGAGGGTCGGCGGCTGGCCACGGTGCTCGGCCTGCCCGGCCCGCACCGGCGTACCCAGCGGTCGGTTCGGGCGCTGCTGACCGGTTACCTGCTCTACACGCTCGGCGGCGACAAGAAGTATCGCGATTTCGCCGACCCGGACGTGCACCTGCCCGGGACGGACGCCATCGATCCCGAGGCCGAGGCGATTCCCCTGGAAGAAAAGATCGTCGCCCTGCTGAAGTGAGGGGGAGTTGATGTCGAGCGCGCACGCGCTGTACGCCCGCTGGATCACCGAACTCTGGAACGGACGGCCGGTCGCGGCCGAGCTGGTCACCGACGACTTCGTCGGTCACTGGCCCGGCCGGGAGGTACAGGGACCGGACGCTCTCGCGCAGATCATCGAGCAGACACGAAACATGTTCTCGGACTTGAGCTTCGGCATCGAGGTCGGCCCGCTGACCGAGGGTGATCTGGTGGCCGGGCGCTGGGTGGGCACCGGCCACGGCCCGGACGGCCCGGTCTCGTTCACCGGTAACGACATCCTGCGCCTGGCCGCCGACGGCCGGCGCTTCGCCGAGTACTGGACGGGCACTTCCGCGGGCTGAGCGCCCCGTCCCGCACGGGCGCGTGGTAAGTGTCATGGATGCGAATCGGGATCGCTCTCAACTATTCGGGCGGCTTTCACGAAGCCGTGGACCGCGTCGTCGAACTCGAAAAGTCCGGCATCGAGGTCGCGGTGGTGGCCGAGGCGTATTCGTTCGACGCCATCAGCCAGCTGGGATACCTGGCCGCCAAAACCAACACGGTCGAACTGGCGTCCGGGGTGCTTCCCCTCTACATCCGCACGCCGTCGCTGCTGGCGATGACGGCCGCGGGCCTGGATTTCGTGTCCGACGGGCGATTCCGCCTCGGCATCGGCACCTCCGGACCGCAAGTGATCGAGGGCTTTCACGGGGTCCCGTTCGACGCCCCGCTCGGGCGCACCCGCGAGATCGTGGAGATCTGCCGCAAGGTGTGGCGCCGCGAGCGCGTGCAATACGCCGGCAAGCACTACCAGCTACCGCTGCCCGCCGACCGCGGAACGGGTCTGGGCAAGCCGCTGCAGCTCATCAATCACCCTGTGCGCGAACGCATTCCGATCAGCATCGCCGCGCTGGGTCCCAAGAATGTCGAGCTCACCGCCGAGATCGCCGAGGGCTGGCAGCCGGTCTTCTATCTTCCGGACAAGGCCGCGTCGATCTGGGGTGAGCCGCTGGCCGCCGGCGCCGCCAAACGCGATCCCGCGCTGGGTCCGCTCGACGTCATGGTGCACGCGTCGCTGGCCATCGGGGACAACGTCGACGAGCGGCTGGCCTGGGTCAAGCCGCAGCTCGGGCTCTACATCGGCGGGATGGGCGCCAAAGGCCGCAATTTCTACCACAATCTGGCGACGCGTTACGGGTACGGCGAGGTCGCCGACCGGATCCAGGAGCTGTATCTGTCCGGCCGCAAGCAGGAGGCCATCGACGCCGTGCCCGACGAGCTGGTGCGGGGCATGTCGCTGATCGGGCCGCGCGGGTATGTGGCCGAACGGATGGCCGCCTTCGCCGAGGCCGGCGTGACCACGCTGTTGTTGAGCCCGCAGGCCACCGACCGCGACGAGTCCATGCGTTTCGTCGAGGAAGCCCTGCAACTGCAGCCCTGAGCGGTCACTGCCCCGCCTGCGGAAGCTGGTCCGCGGCAATCTCGCACGGCGTCGACCCCTCCCCCGCGGCGGGTGCGGGTTCGGCGGCCGGCGCTGCCGCGGGAGCCGGCGGCTCGGCCGGCGCCGGATCCGCCGGCGGCGGGGTCTCGACCGGTTGGGCTTGCTGTTCGGGCTCCGTGGGATCGGGCTGACCCGCCTCCCCGTCGACAGGTTCGGCTGGACCGCTCCCCTCGGCGGTGTCGCCGGCGTCCTCGGCGTCGCCGGCGTCCTCTGCGCCCTTCGCGTCAGTCGGATCCTCGGCGTGAAAAGGGTTCTCGTCGAACGCGTTTCCGTCCGCCGAATCGCCGAGCGCGGCCGCGCCATCCGACCCGTCGCCCGCCGACCCGAGCAGATCGCCCATCGCGTCGACGATCCTGGCGGCGAGCCCAAGAAGACCGCCGCCACCCCCACCGAGCCCACCACTGCCGAGGCCGTCGCCGAGCCCACCGCCGCCGAGCCCGCCCAGATCGCCCAAGCTTTCGGCGGGCCACCCCGACGCGTCACCGAGGCCGCTATCCCAGCCCGCGACCGGCGCCGGCGGAGCCGGCAGGGGGGCGACCGGCGCCGGCGCCGCGGCCGCCACCGTCGCCGCGGGGTCGGTCCACCCGCGGTGCGGACGCGGCGGCCACCGGCGGGGCGAGCTGCACCGGAACGGCCCCCGCCCCGAGATCACCGGGAAACTCGAACCGCGCCGCCGGGGCGGCGGCGGCCCTGTCGATCACCATCGCGTAGGACGTCTGGACCCCGTCCGACGCGGACCGCATCGCGGCCAGCCAGTCGTTACGAATGTCGTTGTCCACGTAGGGAATCACCTGATGCCGCACCACATCCTCGGCGCCCCGCCGGTCCCCGGCCGTGACCGCGGCGGCGGCGGCCAACCACGCCGGCCGCTGCGCCTGCGCGCGGTCGTCGACGGCGATGGCCGTCGCGACTTTCGAATCGACCAGGTGCCACAGGTTGTCGCGCAGCGACTCGCATCGCTGGGCCGCCGCGCGCAGTTCGCCGACGACCGCGTCCGCGCTGTCGCAATGCCGTTGCAACAGCTGCACCGCGGCGTCGCCGCCCGCGCCCTGCCACGCGACGGCCAGCTCGGCCACCTGGGCGCGCTGCATGCGCAGCGCCTCGGCGGCCACCACGCCGGCGGCCCGCAGCTCCGCGCAGTCACGGTCGAGCGCGCGCAGGTCGAGACCGTCCTCGCTCGCATACCATTCCCGGATCTGCGCGGGATGCGCTGTCAGGTCAGGATGTTGGTAGCCGAGCGCGTGGGACGCCTGCACGTAGGTCTGGGTGTGCTCGACGGCAACCCGGCCCTCGGCGAGGCGCGCGTCCACGTCCAACCGGTCGGCCACGAGCTACGCGATCCGCGCCGCGGCATACAGTTCGGCGTCGGCGTAGCGCTGCGCGCTGGACCGCAGGGCGGCGGCGATCTCGCTGGACGCGCGCGACCACTGCGTCACCTGCTGCGTCAGGCGCCCCAACTCGACGCGAAGCGCGTCGCCGCGCGCGGCGTGCGCCCGCCCGGCGCAGGCCCCGCCGAAGGCCAGCCTGGCCAGGTGATCGCTGACCGCGCGGTCGAGAAATTCCGCGGCCATGGCGAATTGGTTAGCGACCCGGTGCGTGGCCGACGCGTCGATCTGGGCGCGGGCGGCGGCGACAGGCCGTGTTCCCCCAACGAATTTCATGCCTAATCCGACGCCGGTAGGCGGGTCGGGGTTCCCGGCGCTGCGGGATCAGTGCGCGGCGCTGACCGCTTCGGCGACCCGGGTGGCGATCCGCGCAGCGATCTCCTTTTCGGGGGCCTCCACCATCACGCGGATCATGGGCTCAGTTCCCGACGGGCGCAACAGGATTCGACCGGTGTCGCCCAGCTCGGCCTCGGCCTGCCCGACCGCGGACTGCACCGACGGCGCGGCGGCGGCCGTGGTCTTGTCGGCCACCGTGACGTTGATCAACACCTGCGGCAGCGTCTGCATGGCCGAGGCCAAATGCGCCAGCGACGAGCCGGTCTGCGCCATCCGGTTCATCAGCCGCAGCCCGGTGACGATGCCGTCGCCGGTCGAGCCCAGCGCGGGCATCACGATGTGCCCGGACTGCTCGCCGCCCAGGCTGTAGTCGCCGGCCCGCAGTTCCTCCACGACGTAGCGATCGCCGACGCCGGTGGTGCGCACCGTGATTCCGGCCGAACGCATGGCCAGATGCAACCCCAGGTTGCTCATCACGGTGGTCACCAGCGTCCGCGAGGACAGTTCGCCGGCCTCGTGCATGGCCAGCGCGAGCACCACCATGATGTGGTCGCCGTCGACGAGGTTGCCGTCGGCGTCGATGGCCAGGCACCGGTCGGCGTCCCCGTCGTGCGCCAGGCCCAGGTCGGCGCGGTGCACGACGACCGCCGCGCGCAGCGAATCCAGGTGCGTGGAGCCGCAGTTGTCGTTGATGTTGAGCCCGTTGGGCTCGGCGTTGATCGCGATCACCCTCGCGCCGGCCGCGCGGTACGCGCGCGGGCCCACCGCCGAGGCCGCGCCGTGGGCGCAGTCCACCACCACGGTCAACCCGTCGAGGCGCAGCGTGCTGGCCTTGCTCAGGTGACGCAGGTAGCGGTCGGCCGCGTCCTCGGCGTCGACGACCCGCCCGATGCCGGTTCCGACCGGGCGCGGCCCCGGATCCCCGACGAGGGCTTCGATCTGGTCCTCGGTGCCGTCGTCGAGCTTGCGGCCGCCGGGCCCGAAGATCTTGATGCCGTTGTCGGGCATCGGGTTGTGGGAGGCGGAGATCATCACCCCGAAATCGGCGTCGTAGGCGCCGGTCAGGTAGGCCACCGCGGGGGTGGGCAGCACCCCCACCCGCAGCGCGTCGACGCCCTGGCTGGTCAGCCCGGCGATCACCGCGGCCTCCAGCATCTCGCCGCTGGCCCGCGGATCGCGGCCGATCACCGCGACGCGGCGGCCCGGCGCCGACGCGCTCGCCAGACGCCGCGCCGCCGCGGAACCCAGCGCCAGCGCCAGCTCGGCGGTCAACTCGCGGTTGGCGACCCCACGGACACCGTCGGTGCCGAATAGTCGACCCATGCGAACAAACCTCTCACAGTTGTCGGGCTAGCACCTAACGTGCCCGTTCCTTTGTGGCCGAAACCAGGCGCGGGTGGGCGCAGACACGCCGCAACCGGCCACAACTTGTGCACCGCGATGCCAAGTTGTGGCCGGAAAGCGACGGCTGATCAGCGCTTGCTGTACTGAGGCGCCTTGCGGGCCTTCTTCAGGCCGTACTTCTTGCGCTCGGTGGCGCGCGGGTCACGGGTGAGGAACCCGGCCTTCTTCAGCGCGGGACGGTCGTCCGGCGAGGCCACGATGAGCGCCCGCGCGATGCCCAGGCGCAGCGCGCCGGCCTGCCCCGAGGGGCCGCCGCCGTGCAGGTGGGCGTAGACGTCGAAGCTCTCCACCCGGTCCACGGTGACGAGCGGGGCCTTGATGAGCTGCTGGTGCACCTTGTTGGGGAAGTAGCCCTCCAGGGTGCGGCCGTTCAGGTTGAATTGGCCGGTGCCGGGCACCAGGCGCACCCGCACCACGGCCTCCTTGCGGCGGCCGACGGTCTGGATGGGCCGTTCGAACACGTAGGGCTCGGCGGGCGCGGCGACGTCGGCGGGCTCCGAGGCCTCGACCGGGGCTTCGGTCACCTCGGCGGCGGCCACTGTTTCCTCTGCGGTCTCTGGGTTGTCCGGGTTCTCTGGGTTCTCCAGGCCCTCGGTCGTTTCGGTCACTGGGCCACCTGCTTGATCTCGTACGGAACGGGCTGCTGTGCGACGTGGGGGTGCGTCGGGCCGGCGTAGACGTGCAGCTTGCGCGCGATCTGCCGGGCGAGCTTGTTCTTGGGCAGCATGCCGACGATCGCGTCCTCCACGACGCGGTCGGGGTGCTTGGCCATCAGCTCGCGGATGGTGCGGCTGCTCAGACCGCCGGGGTACCCCGAGTGGCGGTACGCCAGCTTCTTGTCCAGCTTCTGGCCGCTGAAGGCGACCTTGTCGGCGTTGATGACGATGACGAAGTCACCGCCGTCGACGTTGGGGGTGAACGTCGGCTTGTGCTTGCCGCGCAGCAGGTTGGCTGCCGCGACGGCAAGGCGGCCAAGCACCACGTCCGTGGCGTCGATGACGTGCCACGACCTCGTGGTGTCACCCGCCTTTGGCGTGTACGTAGGCACAGCGCTTACCACTCTTTCTCTGCGAGCCTCTGTTCCGAGGCTGTGGATCCCGGTGTGACCGGGTGCCGGTCAGGCGTCCGCGGTAAGGGCTTGGTCTCGGCGACCGACGTTGACCCGAGGCCCTGGCGTACCGCACGCCAACGGAGCAGCTTACCGACCGCCATCCCCGCAGGTCAAAATGACTGTGTGGCCCCGACGGCTCTCCCCCGTCAGGACCACACAGTCTCACGCGCGGCCAGACCGCGGGTGTCTCGTCGGCCGCTACCGCGCCCACACCCCGGCGGCGCGGCGGTCGGCGTTGGCCACCTCGTCCGCGCCGTCGCGGACCGCGTTTCCGAGCGCGGCCAGCATCTCGTTGAGCGCGGTCGCCGACTGGTGCCATTTCAGCTGCTCGGCCTGGTAGGCGGCGGCCGCTTCGCTGGTCCAGAGCTGCTGCAAGGGCGCGATGTGTGCTCTCAGCTCGTCGAGCGCGGCATTGAAGCGGGCCGATGTCGAGTGAATTTCCTGGCGCACCGAGTATTCGATTTCACCGAAGTTGTAGGACAACACCGAATCCACGGGATCTTTCCTCCTCACAGGTTTCCGCCGGCGGCGGC
This sequence comes from Mycobacterium paraintracellulare, assembly GCF_000276825.1. Taxonomy (NCBI): domain Bacteria; kingdom Bacillati; phylum Actinomycetota; class Actinomycetes; order Mycobacteriales; family Mycobacteriaceae; genus Mycobacterium; species Mycobacterium paraintracellulare. The sequence goes on from NC_016948.1 coordinate 4,618,485, forward strand.
GATGCGGTCGGCGTGGCTTTGGCCGGCCTCCTGCAGGGTGGCCGCGTTCTGCCGAATGGTGTCGGCGATGGTGTGTAGGGCGTGGTAGAGCCGCACCGACTCGGCGTTCCAGCGATCGATCACGTCTTTGAAGCGCGTGGCCGCCGGCCCGCCCCACGCCGACGGCGGCACGCCGCTCATCCGGCCGATGAACGCCTGCAACATTGCCCTGATTTCCTCGTTGCGCGCGTCGGTGGTGCCCGCCACCGACCGCATCAGGTCGACGTCGGCGCTCAGTGGGTTTGGTGCAGCCATACCTATTACGACCGTGACGGGGGTCGTTCGGTTCCACGAATTGTCATCCGATCGCGTGGGCGGATCTGACCGCCTGCTCGCACGCATCGCGGACCCCGCCCTCGTCGCCGGGTCTGCTCTGGCATCCGACGCTGATCCGCAGGGGGCCGTCGAGCAGCACCGTCCAGCGCACCTCATGACCCGGGCGCACCTCGCGGTAGGTCACCGCCGACCGGCCCGCGCTGGTACCGGACGGGTTGAAGTCGACGAACAGCCCGGCGGGCTCGACGTCGATCGCGCGTTTCAACCGTTCGGCGGTGCCGCTGAGCGTCTCGCCGGCCACCGGCGACTGGGTGATGTGCAGCGCGACCTCGGGATCGGCCGGAGACGTGACCTGGACCCGCGCCGAGCCCGGCCCGGTGACCACCCGTCGCGCCGGCCATGTCGCCGGGACCGACAGCGCCACCCGGCCTTCCACCAAAAACGTCGTGGGCGTGGCCTCTACTCGCGTCGGGGGCACTACGCCACGCCGGTCCGGCGCCATCGCAGCCGGCGCCGCCGCGGCGACGACGATGGCGGCGGCCCCCAGTGTGCCCAGGGCCCGCACCCGCGACGGGCGGGCGGTGGGACGCGCCCCCGACGGCAGCGGGCGCACCGGGAAGGACGCCCGCGCAAGCCGGGTGAAGCGAATATGGTTGATTTCCAGCACACTTGGTGCCGACGGCCCGCTCCCGCGTAGCCCGTGGATGATCGACGCCGCCAGCGGCGACGCCCCGGCGACCGTGCTCGGCGTGTCGATCACCACCGCCGCGGGGGCCGCGCCGGCGATGACATCCGCGACGGCTTCGGCGACGGATTGCGGATCGGCGTTGCGCGGTACGGCGGTGATCTCGCTCGCGGTGACCGCCACCAGCCGCTCGGCGATTTCCACCGCCACCGTCGGTTCCGCGCGAGACGCCCGCGTCAGCAGCCATGATCGCGGGCGCGTCCGCACCGCGCCGGCCACCCTCGCGGCGGCCGCGGTCACCACGCCCACGCGCGAGGAGGACCACCAGGACGGGTGCACGACGACCATGCCGTCGGCGGTTCCGCAGGTTGCCGCCCGCAGCGCGGCCTCCCACAACGCGTCGACGGTTACCGGCCGCTCCCCCACCAGCGCGACGCGGTCGTCTATCGCGTCCAGGGCGGACCGGATGACGTCGGCCGTCTCGCCCTCGTCGATCGGTCCTGTGCCACAACATAACCGGCGGATAGTGCCCGGCCCGGCCTCGATGATCGGACGGTGTTCGCTCACGGCGGGCTCCAAGCCACCTGGACGAGGTCTTCGTCGCCGGTACGGTTGGTCAGCAAGCCGCGGCCCGGCGGCAATTGCGCCGGCCGAGCGCGGCCGAACGGCGCGCCCTCGCTGGGAGATCCGCTCATCATCAGCGACATGCAACCGAGGTCACGCAGACCCGCGAGCACCGGCTCGAACATCGCGCGCTCCGCCCCGGCGCCGCGCCGGGCGACGACGAGGTGCAATCCCAAATCTTGTGCGTAGGGCAGGAATTCGGCGATCGGTCCCAGCGGATTTTCCGTCGGCGTGGCGACCAGGTCGTAGTCGTCGACCACGACGTAGATCTGCGGCCCGGACCACCACGAGCGGCTGCGCAACTCGGCCTGGCTCGCGTCGGGCGGCGGCATTCGTGCGCTCAGCAGGGCGAGCACGTCGGGCAGCAGCGCGGCCAACGCGGCCGGCGACATCGCATACCCGCGGAGATGCTCCGACTCGACAACGCCGAGCAGCGTGCGCCGGAAGTCGACGATCAACAGCTGTGCTTGCGCGGCGGTCTTCGTCCGGACCAGCTCACGGCACAAGGTACGCAGCGTCGCCGTCTTCCCGCACGCGCTGTCGCCGAGGATCACCAGATGCGGCTGACCGTCGAAATCTATTGCCGCCGGGCGCAGTTCGCGCTCTCGCAGGCCGAGCAGCACTTGGGCGCGAAGCTCGGCTCCCGACCCGCGCACCAAGGTCTCGCGGTCCACGTGATCGGGCAAGAGCGGTATCGGCGGCGCAACCGAGTGACCGGCGAGCACCTCGGCTACGGGCCTTGCGACCACCATGTGCAGGCCGTCCCGGGACAGCCCCCGTCCCGGGCTGTCGTGCGGGACGTGCGCGGCGGCCTTGCGGTCCAGTTCGGAGTCGGCGGGATCGCCGAGCCGCAACTCGACGCGGGTGCCGAGCTGATCCCGCAGCGACGGCCTGACGTCGGCCCAGCGCGACGCCGACAACACCACGTGCACACCGAACGAAAGCCCATGGGTCGCAAGGGCGGTGATCGAGGCCTCCAGCGCCTCGAATTCCTGGCGCACGGTTGCCCAGCCGTCGATGACGAGGAAGACGTCGCCGAACGGATCATCGTTGGCGACGCCGGCTGCGGCCCGCCGGCGATAGTCGGCGATCGAGCCGATCGCGTGCTCACCGAATATGGCTTCACGCCGCCGCACGACCGACTCGCATTCGGCGACGATCCGCCCGACGAGTCGGGACTCGGCCCTGCCGGGGACCGCACCGACGTGCGGCAACGACCGCACCGACGACAGCGTCCCGCCACCGAAATCCAAGCAGTAGAACTGCACCTGGCTCGCGTCGTGCGTGGCCGCCAGGGCGGTGATGAGTGTGCGCAGCGCCGTCGACTTGCCGGATTGGGGCCCCCCGACGATCGCCGCGTTGCCGGCGGCCCCGGACAGGTCGATCATCAGTGGCGTTCGGCGCTGTTCGAAGGGGCGGTCGACAAGGCCGATGGGGACGGCGGTCAGGCCGGCCGGCGTGGGCTCCGCGCTGTGCAGCAGGGTGTGCAGCTGCGGCGCCGGCCCCAGCGGGGGCAGCCAAACCCGGTGCGCGGGCGGCCCCTGGCCGCGCAGCCGGTCCAGGACCGCATGGTAGATGGCCGGCGGGGAAGTCATGTTCGCCCGGTGGGTGCGACGGACCGCGCCGGTGACGCGGGTCGTGAACGCCTGGGTCGAGCGCGCCGCGGCGGGGGCCTTATCCGGGGAAGCGTCCGTCCGCAGCGGTCCCGAAACCGAGGCGGCCTGGAAGCGAATCGGTTCGCCGCCGCCGATCCGCAGGAAGCCGGCGCCGGGCGCGGCGGGCAGCTCGTACGCATCGAGATTGCCCAGCACCGTGCGGGATTCGGCGGCGGACAGGGTCTTCAGGCACAGGCGGTACGACAGGTGGGCCTCGAGCCCGCGTAGCCGTCCCTCGTCGAGGCGCTGGCTGGCCAGCAGCAGGTGCATGCCCAGGGATCGGCCGAGACGACCGATCGCCACGAAGGTGTCGGCGAAATCTGGTTGCTGGCTGAGCAATTCGGAGAACTCGTCGACGATTATGAACAGCGTCGGCAGGGCCGGCAGCGGCTCAGGCGGGTCGCCGCTGCGGCGCGCGCCTTCGTAGGCCTCGACGCTGACGCAGCCCGCCGTGCGCAGCAGCTGCTGGCGACGATTCATCTCGCCGGCCAGCGCGTCGCGCATGCGGCTCACCAGCGGCGCGTCGTCGGCCAGGTTGGTGATCACGGCGGCCACGTGTGGCGCTCGCGCATAGTCGAGAAAGGTTGCCCCGCCCTTGAAGTCGATGAGCAACAGGTTGAGCGTCAGCGGGGAGTTACGGACCATCATGCCCAGCGCGATGGTCCGCAACAGCTCCGATTTTCCCGACCCGGTTGCACCGATGCAGAGCCCATGCGGGCCCATCCCGCCCTCGGCCGGCTCTTTGATGTCCAGCTCGAGCGGTGCGCCCTGCATGGTGGTGCCGATGGGGACGCGCAGGCGGTCGCGGCGCGCCTGGCCGCGCCATAGCGTCGCCGGGTCGAAACGATGCACGTCGCGCAGACCGACCAATCCGGGCCAACCGGGATCACCGCCCCCCGCTCTCCCCCGATGACCGGCCAGCCGGAGGGCGCACACCAGCGCGTCGACGGGCTCCATCCGGTCGGGGCAAGAAACCGGCGCGGCCTCGCCGGAGCGCCGGATCGTCAGCGGCGCACCGTCATTGCCGCCGCCGATCGCGATGGTGGTGGCGCCGCCGAGCGCGGTGGGACCCTCGTCCAGCTCGGCGACCACCACCACCCGGGTCGCCGCAACGCCCGCGAGCGCGCCCTGCACCTGCGCGGCATCCGAATAGACCATCCGCACCGGACCGGCCGCGTCGGAATCGCCGGGATGTTGGTTGTGCGGCAACCATTTCAGCCATTCCCAGTGGGCGCGATGCGGCTCGCTGACCGCGGCGGCGATCCGCACCTGATCGGGCGCATGCTGCACGGCGAGCTGGCAGATCATCGCGCGTAGCAAGCCACGCGCGGCCCTCGCGTCGCCGTCGATCGTCACCAGCGATCCGTCCCGCAGGTCGATCGGTACCGGCGCAACGACTGTCGAATATGCGTGGAGGAACCGGCGCAACGCCGTGTCGGTGACCGGATCGCGAAGCTCCTCGGCGGCGAGCTCCGGCGCCACCAAACGACGGGCGAGCGGCTGAGGTCCCGTGCCCAGCCGCACGACGCAGAAGTCCGCGTCGCCCGGTCCGCGCTGCCACATCCGAGCGCCGCCGATCAACGTCCACAGTGTGTCGGGATGGGGATGACGCCGAATGGCGCACGCGCGCTGCGCCATAGCGACCTCGGATACGGATTGACTGAGCCGACTCAGGTAGTCGAGATACCGTCCGCGGTCGGCATCGATGCCATCGCCGCGCCGGTGGGCCCGGCCGGTCAGCCCGGACGCCAGGGCCGAGACCAGCATCATCAGCGGGAAGGCCAGGAACACGGGGGTGCGGGCCATGGCGGTCCCCGACGCGAACGCGGCGGCCATGATGCCGATGCTCACCACGGAGATCGCCACCGGCAGCAGGCGGGGCAGTAGGCCGGGCCCCGCCGGTGGCGGCAGGTCCGGTGGCGCCTCGACCACGATTGGCGCCTGTTGTGCCTCGGGCACCAACATCTCGGTCATCGCATCGCCTCCAGTTCGACGACGGTAGGGAGCACCGAAAACGGCGACAAGTCACCTGTGGACAGCCGGATGCCGGGACGTCGAAACCCGGCTATGTTCGCCAGGATCCGACCGAAGGGACCGCCGTTGGCTGCATCCGATACCGGGCTGTGCCGGGTCCGCGTTCATTGGGGCACCGCCGTCGCCGATCTGGTGCTGCCCGCCGGAGTGCCTGTCGCGGTGTTGATTCCGTCGCTCATCGACGCCCTCGGGGTCCGTCCCGCCGACCAGGAGGCGGTGCGCTACCAGGTGTCGATCCCCGGCGCGTCCGCGCTGAACCCGTCGACGACGTTGGCGCAGAACCGCATCGGCGACGGCGCGGTCTTGGTGCTGAGCACACCCTCCGTGCCGTTACCCGCGCCGCGTTACGTCGACATCGCGCGGGAGGTGGCGGCCACGCTGGAGGGGCCCGCTCGGTTGCGTGGCGGTGCCGCAACCCGGCGGGTCACCCGGCTCTGCGGAGCGACTGCGGCCGTCGTCCTGACGGCGGTTGGCGGGCTGACTTTGGTCCGAAACACCTTCAGCGACAGCCACCCTCGAGACGAAGGGATGACGGGCGCCGCTTTGGGATCGGCCGCCCTCGTCGCGCTCGGGCTTGCCGCGGTCGCGCACCGGGCCTACCGAGACCCGATCGCCGGGCTGGCGCTGAGCGTGATCGCCATCGTCTTCGCGGCGGTGGCCGGGTTTGTGATGGTGCCCGGTGGCCCAAGCGTTTCCAACGTGTTGCTGGCCGCGGCGGCGGCGGCCGTCACCGCCGTGCTGGCGATGCGGCTGTCGGGCTGCGGCGTCGTCGCGTTGACGGCGGCGGCGTGCTTCGCGGCGGCCGTCGCCGCGGCGGCGCTGGTGGGCGCGATCACCGCCGCGCCTGTGCATGTCATCGCGTCGGCATCCGCGGTCCTGTCGCTCGGTCTGCTCGGGGCGGCGCCGCGCATGTCCATTGCGCTGGCGGGGTTGTCGCCCCGATTTGCGACGGCGGACTTCGCTGTCCCCGGCCCGAGTGACTCGCGGGTGCCCGCGCAAGCGATCCGCGCCGACCGGTGGTTGGTGAGCCTGCGCGCGGGGCTGTCGTCGTCGGCCGGCGTCGGCGCCGCTCTCACCGTGCTCGCCGGCGCACCGCGGCTGTCCTGCATGGCGTTCGGGACCGTCACCGCCGCCCTGTTCCTGCTGCGCTGCAGGTCCGGCGCAGGCGCCGGGCTGCTGAGCTTTGCCATCGGCGGAACCCTCATCGCGGCAACGACCTTCGGCGTCACGGTACTGCGCATGCAGATGCCCGGACCGCTCCTCGCGGCGGCGACGGCGCTGGCCGCCGCCGCGATGTACCTCGGGTTTGCCGCGACACCCTCCTCGCCCGTCGCGCTCCGATGTGTCGAAGTGCTCGAGTGGCTGGCGTGGTCGGCACTGGTCCCGCTGGCCTGCTGGATCAGCGGGCTCTACGGCGCGGTCCGGGGATTGCATCTCACGTGAGGAACTCGCACGTTGGGCGCGTGTTCGCGGTGTCGGCGCTGACGATGCTCGCCGCGTTCGGAACGCCGCCGGCGCAGGCGGTTTCGCCACCCGGCATCGACGACAAGTGGCTGCCCCAGCCCGCCTTGCCCGCGCCGACGCGGCCGACCGTGCAGCGCGAGGTCTGCGCGGCGCTGACGCGCGACTCGAGGCCGGGCCGTAACCAGCCGCCCGGGGCGTTCGATCTCTCGGAGGTGTGGCGCCTCACCCGCGGCGCCGGACAACGGATCGCGGTGATCGACACCGGGGTCTCGCGGCACCGCCGGCTGCCCGACGTGGTGCCCGGGGGTGACTACGTGTCGACCGGCGACGGCACGCAGGACTGCGACGCGCACGGCACGCTGGTCGCGGGAATCATTGCGGCCGCGGCGGATTCCAAGTCGGACGGCTTCAGCGGGATCGCTCCGGAGGCCACGTTGATCAGCATTCGGCAGTCCAGCGCGAAGTTCGCGCCCGCCACCGACCGGTCCCGCTCAGGGGTGGGTGACGTCGACACCATGGCGAAAGCCGTTCGGACCGCAGCGGATCTGGGCGCGTCGGTGATCAACATTTCCTCGGTGGCGTGCGTTCCGGTGGCCGCCGCGCTCGACGACCGCGCGCTGGGCGCCGCGCTGGCCTACGCCGTCGACGTCAAGAATGCCGTCGTGGTTGCGGCGGCGGGGAATACCGGCGGCGCCGCGCAGTGCCCGCCGCAGCGACCGGACGCCACCTGGCAGACCATCACGGTCGCGGTCAGTCCCGCGTGGTACGACGACTACGTGCTGACCGTCGGTTCGGTGAACGCCGAAGGGGCTCCCTCGGGTTTCAGCCTTGCCGGACCTTGGGTCGATGTCGCCGCGCCCGGCGAGGCCGTGGCCTCCCTCGCGCCGGATCCGGTGTCGGGCACGAGTTATGCCGTCCCGGTGGTGAGCGGTCTGGCCGCTCTCATCCGGGCCCGCTTCCCGGCGCTGACCGCGCGGCAGGTGATGCAGCGCATCGAGTCGACCGCGCATCATCCGCCCGCGGGGTGGGATCCGCTCGTCGGCAACGGCACCATCGATCCGCTCGCCGCGGTCAGCACCGGGACGGGCCCGCCCGCCACCACTCCCAAGCCGCCGCCTGCCGCGGCGCCGGCCGCCGTGTCGCCGCCGACGACCCGATCGCGCGATACCCGCGCCCGGGACACCGCGGTGCGCGGCGCCGCGGTTTGCCTCGTCGCGCTGACGGTCGCGCTCGCCGCCGGAGCGGTCAGAAGCCGGTTACGGGGAGCCCGCGACCGCGTCCCGGGCGATTGACGCGCCGCGTCTGCTCAGCTCCGGTCCCGCCGGCAAGAGCGTGAGGATCGGCCAGGGCGCCGGGGTCGGCTCGGAGAGGCCGAGATCGTGCGCGGCGTCGTCGTCGGGGATGGCGAATCGCACCCCGGTGTCGACGATCAGGTAGCGGGTGCCGGCTTTGTCGCCCGCCCGCACGTAGGCGCTGCGGCCGGTCGGCACGTACGCGGCATCCAGCGCGGGGCCCCGGCCATCCGCCTGCGCCAGCGTCACCGCCGCCTGACCGGGCGGCACGGGCAGCCGGCCCCCCGCCAGCAAAGCCACCCCCGCTCGCCCGCCCGCCCAGCTGGCGCATAACGTGCCGGCGGCCTCCGGCAGCGTCGGCGCCCGGTCGGGGAAACCGGCCACGGGCAGCTCGGCGACGACGGGCGCGGCCCGGATCGCCGCGGGCGCGACGGTGATGGGACTGACCGTGCCCTGGGAGCTGCCAAAGCGCATCAGGTCGGCGGCGACCTGGCCGATCCGCTGCACGCCGTCGGCCAGCACCGCGTAATACTCGTCACCGTCGGCGCGTGTGACGCGAAGCACACTGCCGACGCGAAACCCCGGCAGCCCGGGCGCGGCGCCCCCGAGGCCGCGGATGCGGGGCGCCGAGATCGGCGGCGCCTCGGGCATGGCGTTCAGCAACGCTTGCGAGACGAGCCGCGGCGCGTGGCCCTCGAGTCGGAGCGCCCGCACGACGGCCGCATCTTCCAGGTCCACAATGGCCCGGTGCCCGTCGTAGAGCAGATAGGCCGGCGAACCCGAGGAGACCGCGGCAAGGACGGCCTGCCCGGGGGGCATGCGGGTGACCCCGTTGTCGGCGACGGGGCCGACGACGACCGTCGTGCTGCTGGCGTCATCGCTGTCGCACATCGAGAAGGCCAGTTCCTGCGCGGGCAGGGGCCTGCCGACGAATTGCGGTGCACCCGGGATGCCCAGCAGCGGGCCGCGTTTGGCGCGCTCCAGGTCGGCCTCGCGGATCGGCTGCGGATCGGCGGCGCTCCCCGCGATGAGCCGCGCGGAGGCCAGGTTCGGCACCGGATGCCAGACATCGCCCACTCGAACGAACAGCGCACCCGAGTCCCGGGACATCACGATCTGCGCCCGATCCAACGCGACGTGCGGGCTCAGCAAACCCAGCAGCGCACAGCCCGCCAGTGCGAGGACCGTGACCACACAGCCGGCTGCCAGCGATGCCGACGGCATCCGCGCCCGGGGACCGGTCGGGTATATCGCCTCGCCCAGCAACGCGCATTCGGTGCGGCGCACGAGGTATCGGTGAGCGCTGACGCGCAGCCACGTGGTCGGCTGACGCGGCACTGATCCCCCCACCCTGCGAAATCCGTCTGGGCCCACGGTAGGCCGCCGAACGGCCCCGCCGGAGCGCTTATCCACAGGTCGCAGGAGTTTCGCCCCGGCCGAAATTGGGTAAAATTGCCCGGTGAAAACTCACCGTGCAGCTCGCCTCGTCGGCCTGGGCGCTTCGGCCCTGGTGACCGCCGCCGGCCTCCTCGCCGCACCGGCTGCGACGCCGGTCGCCTCCGCCGATGACTGCCCGGACGTCGAGGTCATCTTCGCCCGCGGCACCAACGAGCCCCCCGGCCTGGGCCGGGTTGGCGATGCCTTCGTGGACTCGCTGCGTCAGCAGACGGGCGGGCTGAACATCCTGCCCTACGGCGTGAACTACGCCGCCAGCAAGCTGCAGCTGCACGGCGGTGACGGCGCCAACGACACCATCGACCGCGTGAAGAAAAGCGTGGAGAAGTGCCCGAGCACCAAGATCGTGCTGGGCGGCTACTCGCAGGGCGCCTCGGTGATGGACATCGTGGCCGGCGTGCCCATCGGCGGAATCAACTGGGGCAACTCGCTGCCGCCGCAGTACGCCGACAACATCGCGGCCGTCGCCACCTTCGGCGACGTGGCCGACCGCGCCGGCGGCACGTTGCCCAGCCAGAGCAAGCTGCTGGGCTCCAAGGCCATCGACCTGTGCAACCCCAACGACCCGATCTGCCACGCGGGCCCCGGCAACGAGTGGAGTGGGCACACCGAGGGCTACGTCCCCGTCTACACCACCCAGGCCGCGGCGTTCGTCGCGTCCCGGCTCGTCGGCGCCGGCCAGTCGGTGCCCGGGTACGGCCCGTCGTTCCCCGGCGCCGGCCCGCAGGTTCCGGGCCAGCCCGGGTACGGCCAGCAGACGCCGGTGTACGGGCAGACCCCGCCCGGGTCGGGCCCCTCGATCCACGGCGGCACCGGCACCGCCCCGGCGCCCGCGCCGCTCGCGCCCGGGCCGGTCACGTCCGTACCGCAAGCACCTCTCGTCTAAATCGTTACCGGCGGGTTATCAACGCGCGCTTAACATCTCTGTGTGAGGCTTATCCCTTTAGGGCTGGGCGTCGGATTGCTCGCGGGGGCAGCGTTATTGGTTGCCCCGCAATTGGTTCCCCGTGCATCGGCGTCCTGCCCCGGCGTTGAAGTGGTGTTTGCCCGGGGAACGGATGAGGCGCCCGGTGTCGGGAAGGTGGGCGGGGCGTTCGTCAACTCGTTGCGCGAGCAGACCCGTAAAAGCGTTGGCGCATATGGCGTGAACTATCCCGCCGACAAGGACTTCCTGGCCGCCGCGGACGGCGCCAACGACGCGAGCAGCCACATCCAGCGCATGGCGGTGAACTGCCCCAACACCAAGCTGGTGCTGGGTGGCTACTCGCAGGGGGCCGCCGTCATCGACATCGTCACGGCCGCACCGGTGTCCGGCTTCGGGTTTCGCAGGCCGTTGCCGCCGGCGGCCGCCGATCACGTCGCCGCCGTCGCTCTCTTCGGGAATCCGTCCGGCCGGGCGGGAAACCTGATGAGCGCGCTGAGCCCGAATTTCGAGGGCAAGACCATCGACCTGTGCAACCCGGGCGACCCGATCTGTTCGGGCGGCCTGCGGTGGGCGTCGCATTTGAGCTACGTGCCCGGATTGACCAACAAAGCCGCGAGTTTCGCCGCGGCGAGGGTCTAGCGCGAGCGCACGTCCCTGGTGATGAGGTTGCGCGCGGCCAGCTGGTCGTCGGGCGGGTAGTCGACGCCGACCAGTGTCAGCCCGTGCGCCGGGGCGGTCGCGTAGTCGCTGGATCGGGCTGTGGCGCTGAGCAGTTCGCGGCACCAGGAGACGGGACGCCGGTGTTCGCCGACGGCCAGCAGCGCCCCGACCAGGGAGCGCACCATCGACCAGCAGAACGCGTCGGCGCTGACCCGCGCGGTGATCAGGTCACCCTCGCGCGTCCACTCCAGCCGCTGCAGGTCGCGGATGGTGGTGGCGTTCTCGCGGTGACGGCAGAACGCGGCGAAGTCGTGCAATCCCAACAGGTCCGGCGAGGCGGTGGCCATGGCCTCGACGTCCAGGGGGCGCGGCCAGGCGGTGACGTAGCGGACCTGCTGCGGATCCACACCCCACGGCGCCGTCGACAGCCGGTACACGTAGTGACGCCGCAGCGCCGAGAACCGGGCGTCGAAACCCGCAGGGGCGCGGACGATGTCGACGACCCGGACGTCGGTCGGCAGGAACCGGCCCAGCCGGCGCAGCAACGGCAGAAACTCCGCCTCACCGACGTGCGGTGCACGCGAGTACGCGTTCGGCAGGGCCGCCGCGGGCACGTCGACATGGGCCACCTGCCCGGTGGCGTGGACTCCGGCATCGGTGCGTCCCGCCGCCCGCAGCCGCACGGGTGTGCGGAAGATGGTCGTCAGCGCCTCGTCGAGAACCCCGGCCACGGTACGCTGGCCGGTCTGAGTTGCCCAGCCTGCGAAACCTGTTCCGTCGTAGGCGATATCGAGCCGCAGACGGACGTCCTCGCTAACTCTCGTCAGCCTCGTCGTTCGCCTTCTCGGCGGCCTCGGCTTCGGCCCTCGCGGCCACGGCCTTGTCGGCCTTGTCTTCGGCTTCGGCCTGGGCCTTGGTCGGCTCGTCGGAGGCCTCGGTCTCGGGCTTGGTCTCCCCGGCCTCGGCGGTGGCTTCCTCGGCCGTCGGCCCGACGGCTTCCTCAGGCTCGACGGCGGCCTGAGGCGCCGCCGCTGCCGCGACAGGAGCGTCAGACTTCTTGGACGCCTTCACCCGGCGGGCCCGATCGGCCTCGGAGGTGACCGTCTTCTCCCGCACCAACTCGATCACGGCCATGGGCGCGTTGTCGCCCTTGCGCGGCTCGACCTTGATGATCCGGGTGTAGCCGCCGTTGCGGTCGGCGAAGAACGGCCCGATCTCCTCGAACAGGGTGTGCACGACGTCCTTGTCGCGGATCTTCTTCAGCACCTCTCGACGGTTGTGCAGCGCACCCTTTTTCGCGTGGGTGATCAGCTTTTCCGCATACGGCCGCAGCGCACGCGCCTTGGGCTCGGTCGTCTTGATACGGCCGTGCTCGAACAGCGACGTCGCCAGGTTGGCCAGAAGGGCCTTCTGGTGCGATGACGACCCGCCGAGGCGAGGGCCCTTGGTGGGCTTGGGCATTGCGACTTCTCCTAATTGGGGCCGGTCCCCGTATCAGGTAGGACCGGGACGGAACTGCTACAGCTGTTCGGTTTCCGCGTAGTCCTGGTCGTCGTAGGCGGCCTCGGTGGACCAGGTGCCGGTGGCGACGTCGTAGCCCGCGACCTGCGAGGGGTCGAAGCTCGCCGGGCTGTCCTTGAGCGACAGGCCCAGCTGGTGCAGCTTGACCTTCACCTCGTCGATGGACTTCTGACCGAAGTTGCGGATGTCCAGCAGGTCGGACTCGGTGCGCGACACCAGCTCGCCGACGGTGTGCACGCCCTCGCGCTTGAGGCAGTTGTAGGACCGCACCGTCAGGTCCAGGTCGTCGATCGGCAGCGCGAACGACGCGATGTGGTCGGCCTCCGCCGGCGACGGCCCGATCTCGATGCCCTCGGCCTCGACGTTGAGTTCGCGTGCCAGACCGAACAATTCGACCAGGGTCTTGCCCGCGGACGCCAGCGCATCGCGGGGGTTGATCGAACTCTTGGTCTCGACATCGAGGATCAGCTTGTCGAAGTCGGTGCGCTGCTCGACACGGGTGGCGTCCACCTTGTAGGTGACCTTGAGCACCGGCGAGTAGATGGAATCGACTGGGATGCGGCCGATTTCGGCGCCTGAAGCCCGGTTCTGAACGGCCGGCACGTAGCCACGGCCCCGCTCGACGACCAGCTCGACCTCGAGCTTGCCCTTGTCGTTCAGCGTCGCGATGTGCAGGTCGGGGTTGTGCACCGTGACACCGGCGGGGGGCACGATATCGCCCGCGGTGACCTCGCCCGGACCCTGCTTGCGCAGGTACATCGTGACGGGCTCGTCCTCCTCGGAGGACACCACCAGGCTCTTGAGGTTCAGGATGATCGCGGTGACGTCTTCCTTGACGCCGGGCACGGTGGTGAACTCGTGCAGCACGCCGTCAATGCGGATGCTGGTGACGGCCGCACCCGGAATCGAGGACAGCAGCGTCCGGCGCAGCGAATTGCCCAGGGTGTAACCGAATCCGGGCTCCAGCGGCTCGATGACGAACTGGGAGCGGTTGTCGGTGAGGACTTCCTCCGACAGTGTGGGTCGCTGAGAGATCAGCATGGTGTTTCTTCTTCTCCTTCTCGGCACCCGCTATTTGATGCCGTTGGGTTTTCGGGCCGGCCGGCCCGAAAGTCACTTACTTCGAGTAGAACTCGACGATGAGCTGCTCGGTGAGTGGGACGTCGATCTGTGCCCGCTCGGGCAGCTGGTGGACGAGGATGCGCTGACGCTCCCCCACGACCTGCAGCCAGCTCGGGATCGGCCGGTCGCCCGCCGTCTCCCGCGCGATCTGGAACGGCACGGTGTTCAGCGAGGAGTCCCGCACGTCGATGATGTCATACTGCGACACCCGGTAGCTGGGGACGTTGACGTGCACGCCGTTGACGCTGAAGTGTCCGTGGCTGACCAGCTGGCGTGCCATCCGGCGGGTGCGCGCCAGTCCGGCGCGGTAGACGACGTTGTCGAGCCGGCTTTCCAGGATCCGCAGCAGCTCTTCACCCGTCTTGCCGGGCTGCCGCACGGCCTCTTCGTAGTAGCGGCGGAACTGCTTTTCCATCACGCCGTAGGTGAAGCGGGCCTTCTGCTTCTCCTGCAGCTGCAGCAGGTATTCGCTTTCCTTGATCCGCGCGCGGCCGTGCTGGCCGGGCGGGTAGGGGCGCTTCTCGAACGCCTGGTCGCCACCGACGAGGTCGGTGCGCAGCCGGCGCGACTTGCGGGTGACGGGTCCGGTGTAACGAGCCATGAGTATCTCCTAGACCCTTCTGCGCTTCGGGGGGCGAACGCCGTTGTGCGGCTGGGGGGTGACGTCGGAGATCGCGCCGACCTCCAGTCCGGCGGCCTGCAGCGACCGGATCGCGGTCTCCCGGCCCGAGCCCGGTCCCTTGACGAACACGTCGACCTTCTTGACGCCGTGCTCCTGCGCCTTGCGGGCCGCGTTCTCGGCGGCCAGCTGCGCGGCGAACGGCGTCGACTTCCGCGAGCCCTTGAACCCGACGTGACCCGACGACGCCCAGGCGATGACGTTGCCCTGCGGGTCGGTGATCGTCACGATCGTGTTGTTGAACGTGCTCTTGATGTGGGCGGCGCCGTGCGGGACGTTCTTCTTTTCCCGGCGACGGGTCTTCTGCCCCTTCTTGGGGGCGGACGCTGCCTTCTTGGCTGGTGGCATGGGGGGTTACCTGGCCTTCTTCTTGCCGGCGATGGTGCGCTTGGGGCCCTTGCGGGTGCGCGCGTTGGTCTTGGTCCGCTGGCCGCGCACCGGCAGGCCGCGGCGGTGCCGCAGGCCCTGGTAGCAGCCGATCTCGATCTTGCGGCGGATGTCGGCCTGGACCTCGCGGCGCAGGTCACCCTCCACCTTCAGGTTGGCTTCGATGTAGTCGCGCAGGTGGGTCAGCTGGTCGTCGGTGAGGTCCCTGGTGCGCAGGTTCTTGTCGATCCCGGTCGCTTCGAGAATCTCGTTCGAACGGGTCCGGCCGACGCCGAAGATGTACGTCAGCGCGATCTCCATCCGCTTGTCACGCGGCAGATCGACGCCTACTAGTCGAGCCATAGGTGGCGTTTCCTCTTTTTCTCGGCGGAGGTCTGATCCCAGCCCGTTCCCGATCTATCCGGGGCCCGGCCTCCGTCCGGGCGTGGATGAGCGACGTATTCGCTCAGTGGTGCTGGGAGGTCTGCATTCAGTTGTGTTGGTACCGCGGGGCGCCTGGCTCAGCCTTGGCGCTGCTTGTGGCGCGGATCGGAGCAGATCACCATGACCCGCCCGTGCCGACGGATCACCCTGCACTTGTCACAGATTGGCTTGACGCTCGGGTTCACCTTCACGGCTGTTCGATCCTGTTCTGTGTCGTTCGTAGGTTGTTCTGATCGGGCTTGTTACTTGTACCGGTACACGATGCGGCCCCGGGACAGGTCGTAGGGAGACAACTCCACCACCACCCGGTCCTCGGGCAGGATGCGGATGTAGTGCTGCCGCATCTTGCCACTGATGTGGGCAAGCACCTTGTGACCGTTCTCCAGCTCAATGCGGAACATCGCATTGGGCAGCGGCTCGACCACGCGGCCTTCGACCTCGATGGCGCCGTCTTTCTTGGCCATAACTAGTTAACAATCCTCATCGTTTAGTCTCGTTCGCGTCTGCGCCCAGATCGGCGCGACATGGCGCACCGACTTGTAACGTGAGCCGGTGACAGGAAATTCCTAGGACTGGACACACCGAAAGTCGGCGCGGATGCCGCACCGTCGTTCCACGATACCTGGTCATCGGCGTCCACCAAAATCGCTGTCGGCGGAAGGCGGGCCGCCCGCTCGACCTCCCACACGCCCGCTGACGAGCGCATACTTAACGCCGATGACCAACCCCTCAAGCCAGCGCAAGCCCGTCATGCTCACCGTCGACGACGACCCCTCGGTTTCGCGGGCGGTCGCGCGCGACCTGCGTCGTCATTACGGCGAGGACCACCGGATCGTGCGCGCGGAGTCGGGGCCCGACGCGCTGGGCACCCTCAAGGAGCTCAAACTGCGCGGCGAGACGGTCGCGCTGCTCATCGCCGACTACCGGATGCCGCAGATGAGCGGCATCGAGTTCCTCGAGCAGGCGATGGACCTGTATCCGGCGGCGCGCCGCGTGTTGCTGACCGCCTACGCCGACACGCACGCCGCCATCGACGCGATCAACGTCGTCGACCTGGACCACTACCTGCTCAAGCCGTGGGACCCGCCCGAGGAGAAGTTCTACCCCGTCATCGACGGGTTGCTGGACGCCTGGCGGGCCGCCCCCGAGCACCCCGTCCCGCACACCAAGGTGATCGGCCACCGCTGGTCGGCGCGGTCCTGGCAGGTGCGCGACTTCCTGGCCCGCAACGGCCTCTACTACACCTGGTTCATGGCCGACGAGCCCGCCGGCGAGCGGCTGCTCAACGCGGCGGGCGAGGACGGACTGCGGCTGCCGGTGGTGGTCACCCAGCGCGGCGACACCCTCGTCGAACCCACGGACGCGCAGCTGGCCGAGACCCTGGGCCTGACCACCACGCCGTCGCAGGAGTTCTACGACCTGATCGTGGTCGGCGGCGGGCCCGCGGGCCTGGCCGCCGCGGTGTACGGCGCCTCCGAGGGCCTGCGCACGGTGCTCATCGAACACATCGCGACGGGCGGTCAGGCCGGGCAGAGCTCGCGCATCGAGAACTACCTGGGCTTCCCGGACGGGGTTTCGGGCGGCCAGCTGGCCGACCGCGCCCGCCGCCAGGCCGAGAAGTTCGGCGCCGAATTGATCACCGCCCGCAAGGCGACCGCCCTCGAGGTGAACGGGTCCAAGCGCACCGTGCGCTTCGCCGACGGCGGCTCGATCGACGCTCACGCGGTCATCCTGGCCACCGGCGTCGCCTACCGCCAGCTGGACGCCGAAGGGTGCGCCGAGCTGACCGGCTGCGGCATCTACTACGGGGCGGCGGTCTCCATCGCCGCGGAGTGCGAAGACGAAGAGGTCTACGTGATCGGCGGGGCCAACTCGGCCGGGCAGGCCGCCATGTACCTGTCGCGCACGGCCAAATCGGTCAACATCGTGGTGCGCGCCCCCTCCCTGGAGGCGTCGATGTCCTACTACCTGATCCAGCAGATCGAGGCCAACCCCAAGATCAACGTGCTGACCTGCACCGAGGTGCAGCGCGCCACCGGCGACGGCCACCTCGAGCAGCTGAGCCTGGTCAACAACCGGACCGGCGAGACCGAGGACGTCACCTGCGGCCGGATGTTCATCTTCATCGGGGCCGCCCCGCGCACCGACTGGCTGGACGGGGTGCTGGCCCGAGACGACCACGGTTTCATCCTGACCGGCCCCGACCTGCGCAACGTGTGCGGCTGGACGCTGGACCGCCCGCCGCATCAGCTCGAAACCAGCGTGCCGGGGGTCTTCGCCACCGGCGACGTCCGCTCGACGTCGGCCAAGCGGGTCGCGGCCGCCGTCGGCGAAGGGTCGATGGCCGTGATGCTGGTCCACCGCTACCTGGCCGAATCATGACCGGCGCCGAATCGATCAAGGTCCCCTGCGAGCCCGACGAGCTGCGCAGCCTGTTTCTGTTCGAGGCGCTCACCGACGAGCAGCTTGCGGTGCTGTGCGCGGCGGGCCACATCGAAACCTACGAACCGGGCCCGATCTGCGTCGAAGGCGAACCGGCGACCTGCTTCTACGTGCTGATCGAGGGCGAGCTGATGATGTCCAAGCTCTCCGGCGGCCAGGACATCGAGACCAACCGCACCTCGCAGCGCGGCGTGTACTGCGGGGCCTGGCGGGCGTTCACCGGCGGAAAGCAGAAGAGCTACGACGCCTCGGTGCACGTGACCCGGCCGTCGCGGTTCTTCGTGATGGACGCCCCGGTGTTCGCCCAATTCATGCGCGACCAGTTCCCGATGGCCGTCCACCTGCTCGACGGCATCGCCGTCGGCACCGACCGGACCCGCCGCATCATCGACAACCGGGAGAAGCTGCTGGCGCTGGGCCGGCTGTCGGCCGGGCTGACCCACCAGCTCAACAACCCGGCCGCGGCGATCTCGCGGGCCGCGTCGGATCTGCGCGAACGGGTGGCCAGCATGCGGCACAAGCTGGCGATGCTCGCCGACGGCACCGTCTCCCCCGAGGCGCTCAGCGCCCTGGTCCGGCTGCAGGAGAGGGTCGCCGAGCAGGTCGCCAAGTCCGCCTCGCAGCATCTGAGTGCGCTGGAGACCGCCGACCGCGAGGACGCCGTCGGCGACTGGCTGGAAGCCCACGGCATCGACGGCGGCTGGGACATCGCGCCGACGTTCGTCGAGGGCGGCATCGACACCGATTGGCTGGAGCGGATTTCCGCGGTCAGCGAGGAGCTCGCGTCGACATCGGCGGAGCAGGCGATCCGGTGGATCAACTACACCATCGAGAGCGAACTGCTGATGAACCAGATCCTCGAAGCGAGCAAACGGATTTCGGCCCTGGTCGCCGACGCCAAACAGTATTCGCAGCTGGATCGCGCGCCGTTCCAGGTGACCAACGTGCACGAGCTGCTGCGCAGCACGCTGGTGATGTTCGCCGACCGGCTGACCAAGGACGGCGGCAAAAACTCGCACGCCATCGCCGTGGTCAAGGACTTCGACCAGTCGCTTCCCGAAATCCCTTGCTATCCGGGTGATCTCAATCAAGTGTGGACCAACATCATCGACAACGCGATCGCCGCGATGCGCGATACCGGCGGCACGCTGACCATCCGCACCTGCCGGGAAGGCGAGCACATGGCCCGCGTCGAGATCTGCGACACCGGCCCGGGCATACTCGAGGACGTGCGGGAGCACATCTTCGAGCCGTTCTTCACCACCAAGCCGTTCGGCGAGGGTACCGGCCTGGGCCTGGATCTGGCGTTCAACATCGTGGTCAAGAAGCATCGCGGGGACCTGCGGGTGGAATCGGCGCCCGGCGACACCCGATTCATCGTGCTGCTGCCGCTGCAACCGCCCGCCGCCGACGTCGCCCCCGACCTCGACGGCCCGGAAGAAAACGTCACGACCCCGGAATAGGACTGGAATAGGGCCGCACCGCGCCCGGTTGGGAAGACCATGACCGATGCAGCAAGCAAGCCCGATCTCGGCCGGTTCGGATCGTTCGGACGCGGCGTCACACCCCAGCAGGCCAAGGACATCGAGGCGCTGGGCTACGGGGCCGTCTGGGTCGGCGGGTCGCCTCCCGCCGAGCTGTCCTGGGTCGAACCCCTCCTGGAAGCCACGACGACGCTTCAGGTGGGCACCGGCATCGTCAACATCTGGACCGCGGCCGCCAAGCCGGTCGCCGAGTCCTTCCACCGCATCGACAAGGCGTACCCGGGCCGCTTCCTGCTCGGCATCGGCGTCGGCCATCCCGAGGCTCATACCGAGTACCGCAAGCCCTACGACGCCCTGGTGGACTACCTGAAGCAGCTCGACGACTACGGGGTGCCCGCCAACCGCCGGGTCGTCGCCGCGCTCGGGCCGCGCGTGCTCAAGCTGTCCGCGGAGCGCTCCGCCGGGGCACACCCGTACCTGACCACGCCGGAACACACCGCGCGGGCCCGCGAGATCATCGGCCCGTCGGCGTTCCTGGCCCCCGAGCACAAGGCGATCCTGACCACCGACGCCGAGAAGGCGCGGGCGGTCGGCCGCAAGGCGCTCGACGTCTATTTCAATCTCGCCAACTACCGAAACAACTGGAAGCGGCTGGGTTTCGGCGAGGACGAGGTCACCCGGCCGGGCAGCGACCGGCTGGTGGACGCGGTGGTGGCCTATGGCACCGTGGACCAGATCGCGGCGCGGCTCACCGAGCACCTCGAGGCCGGCGCCGACCACGTCCCGGTGCAGGTCCTGACCAAGGATGAAAACCTGGTCTCGGCGCTGGCCGAACTGGCGGGGCCACTGGGACTGAATCCGTCCTGACGACCGGCAGGGGGAGCTGGATGATCGAGGGAGTTTCGCTCAAGCCCGACCTGGGCCAGTTCGGCGTGTGGCTGCCGACGCGATCCATCGAGCCCGAGTTGGCGGCGCAGATCGAATCGCTGGGCTACGGCGCCGCCTGGATCGGCGGCTCGCCGGACGCCGAGTTGTCCTGGGTCGAACCGGCCCTGGCGCGCACGACGTCGCTGCAGCTGGCCACCGGAATCGTCAACATCTGGTCGGCGCCCGCCGCGGCCGTCGCCGAGTCGTTCCGCCGCATCGAAACTCACCACCCGGGAAGGTTTTTGCTCGGCGTCGGGGTCGGCCACCCCGAGCACACCGGAGAGTACGTCAAACCGTACGACGCCCTGGTCTCCTACCTCGACGAACTCGACGCGGCGCTGGTGCCGACCAGCCGCCGGGTGGTCGCCGCGCTCGGGCCGCGGGTGCTGCGGCTCGCCGCGCGACGCAGCGCCGGCGCACATCCCTACCTGACCACCCCGGAACACACGGCCAAGGCACGCGAGTTGCTCGGCGGGGCAGTGTATTTGGCGCCCGAGCACAAGGTGGTGCTGAGCACGGACGCCGAACAGGCCCGCGAGATCGGCCGCCAGACCGTCGAGCATTATCTGGGCCTGAGCAACTACGTGAACAATTGGCTGCGGCTGGGGTTCACCGAAGCCGATGTGCGCACGCCCGGCAGCGACCGGCTGATCGACGCGGTGGTCGCCCACGGCACCCCGGAGGCGATCGCGGGCCGGCTGCGCGAGCACCTGGACGCCGGAGCCGACCACGTGGCCATCCAGGTGCTGGGCGGCTATTCCGAAGAAACCCTGCTACCTGCGCTGACCGAATTGGCCGGCGCTCTGGGGCTAACTGCCGCAAACTGACCCATCGGCTCGGTTAGGGTTTGGGGCATGCGGTTACTGGTCACCGGCGGCGCTGGTTTCATCGGCGCCAATTTCGTGCACAGCACCGTTCGCGAGCACCCCGAGGACTCCGTGACCGTGCTCGACGCCCTGACCTATGCGGGCCGGCGCGAGTCACTGGCCGGCGTCGAGGACGCCATCGAGCTGGTGGTCGGCGACATCACCGATGCCGAACTGGTGTCGCGGCTGGTCGCCGAATCCGACGCCGTGGTGCACTTCGCCGCGGAGAGCCACGTCGACAATGCGCTGGAGGGCCCCGAGCCGTTCCTGCACACCAACGTGGTCGGCACCTTCACCATCCTCGAAGCGGTGCGGCGTTACGGCGTGCGGCTGCACCACATCTCGACCGACGAGGTCTACGGCGACCTGGAGCTCGACGACCCCCAGCGGTTCACCGAGGCGACGCCGTACAACCCGTCCAGCCCCTATTCGGCGACCAAGGCCGCCGCCGACATGCTGGTGCGGGCCTGGGTGCGGTCATACGGGGTGCGCGCGACGATCTCGAACTGCTCCAACAACTACGGGCCGTATCAGCACGTCGAGAAGTTCATCCCGCGGCAGATCACCAACGTGCTCACCGGGCGGCGACCCAAGCTCTACGGCGCCGGCGCCAACGTCCGGGACTGGATCCACGTCGACGACCACAACAGCGCGGTGCGGCGCATCCTGGAATCCGGCGAGATCGGCCGGACGTATTTGATCAGCTCCGAGGGCGAGCGCGACAACCTGACCGTGTTGCGGACGCTGCTGCAGATGATGGGCCGCGAACCCGACGACTTCGACCATGTCACCGATCGCGCCGGCCACGACCTGCGCTACGCGATCGACCCATCGACGCTGTACGACGAATTGTGTTGGGCGCCAAAGCATACCGACTTCGAGGAGGGGCTGCGTGAGACCATCGACTGGTACCGCGCGAACGAATCATGGTGGCGCCCGTTGAAGGACGCCTCCGAAGCCCGCTACGAAGAACGTGGGCAGTGACGTGGAAGTTCGCGAGCTGAAAGTTCCCGGCGCCTGGGAGATCACCCCCGCCGTTCATGGCGATTCGCGGGGTCATTTCTTCGAATGGCTGACCGACAAGGGATTCAGGTCCTTCGCCGGTCACCGGTTGGATGTTCGGCAGGCCAATTGCTCGGTGTCATCGGCCGGCGTGCTGCGCGGCCTGCACTTCGCCCAGGTACCGCCGAGCCAGGCCAAGTACGTGACCTGCGTGCGCGGGGCGGTATTCGACGTCGTCGTCGACATCCGGGTGGGCTCACCGACATTCGGTCAGTGGGACTCGGTGCTGCTCGACGACACCGAGCACAGGACGATCTACCTCTCCGAGGGCCTCGGACACGGTTTCCTGGCGCTGCAAGACAATTCGACGGTGATGTACTTGTGCTCGGCGGAATACAACCCGCAACGCGAACACACCATTTGCGCAACCGATCCGGCGCTGGGGATCGATTGGCCGCTGGTGGACGGCGCGCCGCCCACCCTGTCCGACCGCGACGCGGCGGCCCCCAGCCTCGACGACGTACGCGCCTCCGGCCTACTCCCCACGTGGGAGGAGACGAACGCGTTCGTCGAGGGTTTGCGGGCAAAGCCCACGAATTGACGCGGGTGATCGGCATGCCCATCTGAGGCGATGTGCGTTATCCCGCACCATTGTTGACGCGCGCGGCGCGCAAAATCATTTGCACCGCCTGAGCTGCCTATTAGACGCATATCTATTAACGTTCCCATTGCGGTCGCCGAATTGGACCAGTACCGTAAACCGGCCCAATTCAGGATTCGGTGGCGCTAGGATTGCGCCGATGAAACTCGGGCAGGTGTTCGATCCGCGAAGCAATGCGCTCAACGCATGGCGGTTAGCGCTCGCGGGCGAGGTCATCTTCTGGCACACCTACCCGGTCCGGGGTCATCTGCCTTCGGTGCGGGCGGTTCTTCAGCTGCTGCTCTGCGTCGGCGTCGACGGATTCTTCGCGATCTCGGGCTTTCTCATCACCGCGAGTTGGATCAGCAACCCGCGGCTGCGCGCGTACCTGGCCGCGCGGGCGCTTCGCATCCTGCCCGGCTTCTACGTCTGCATGATCGTGACGGCGTTCGTCTTCGCCCCGCTGAGCGTGGCGATCCAGGGCGGCTCCGCGGCCAGGCTGCTGTTCTCGTTCGCCCCGTTCGAATATGTCCTCAAGAACATCGCGGTGATGTGGCTCAAGCCCGACGTCGGCGGCACCCCGCACGACATTCCCAACGCGGGCATCTGGAACGCGTCGCTGTGGTCGTTGTTCTGGGAAGTGATGTGCTATCTCGTCGTCGCGATCATCGGCGTCGCCGGACTCGCCAACCGCCGGTGGGTTTCCCCGGCCATTTTGGTGGTCGCGGCGATCGGGGCCTCGATGATGCCACCGGTCACCTTCCCCGAGGTGTTCAATCGTCCGACCGGCAACGTGGGCATCGTCATCGTCTTCCTGGCGTGCCGCGCCGCAATCATGTTTGCGGCGGGAGCGCTGCTGTACCAATGGCGCGATGTCATTCCCGCGCGGTGGTCGCTGGTCGCGGTGAGCGTGGTCATCGTGTTGCTGGCCGGCCAGCTGCCGGATTACCGGGTGGTGGCCGCCGTCCCCCTGGCGTATGCCGTGGTCGTCTCCGGCTCCCTGCTGCACAACAAACGCTTGAGATTACGCACCGACGTGTCCTACGGCATGTACATCTACGCGTACCCGATGCAGCAGCTTTTGGCGGTCCTCGGCTTGCTCAGCCTCAATCCGTTCGTGTTCTGCCTCACCGTGGCGGCGGCGACACTGCCGCTGGCCGCGGCGAGCTGGTTCCTTGTCGAAAAGCCGGCGAGGTCCCTGAAGGCGCGCATCAAACGAAAAGCGGCGGGTGCCCGCGAAGCGGCGATGGTGCTGCCTCCGGAGGTCACGGGCGCCGCGTAGCTGCGGTCGTGGCCACAGCCCAAGGACTCACGCGACGGCGCGACCGGCTTCACCGGTTGTCACCGACCACCGGCCTCTGGCCGATACGATGGCGCCGATGGTGCGTGGCGTGACGGGGGTTGGAGGCAGATGAAGCTCG
This sequence comes from Mycobacterium paraintracellulare, assembly GCF_000276825.1. Taxonomy (NCBI): domain Bacteria; kingdom Bacillati; phylum Actinomycetota; class Actinomycetes; order Mycobacteriales; family Mycobacteriaceae; genus Mycobacterium; species Mycobacterium paraintracellulare. Next base: position 4,642,508 of record NC_016948.1, read on the forward strand.
GACAGGTATTCGATCCGCGAAGAAACGCGCTCAACGCGCTCCGGCTGGCGCTGGCGGCCGAGGTGATGCTGTTCCATTCGTGGCCGATCACCGGACACATGCCCCCCAAGTCGACTCTGCAGCTTTTCTTCTCGGTGGGTGTGGACGGGTTTTTCGCGATCTCCGGCTTCCTGATCACCCGGAGTTGGCTCACCGACCCGCGCCTGCGTGACTACCTCACCGCCCGCGCCCTTCGCATTCTGCCCGGTTTCTACGTCTGTCTGATCGTGACCGCGTTCGTTTTCGCCCCGCTCAGCTTGGCGATTCAAGGGGGGTCGGCCGCCAAGCTGCTGGGGTCCACCGCGCCGCTCGAGTACGTCCTGAAAAACAGTGCGATCGCCTACCTGCAGCCGACGATCGACGGAACGCTGCACGATCTACCGGGTGGAAACACCTGGAACGGCTCGATGTGGTCGTTGGTCTGGGAACTGCTGTGCTACTTGTTCGTTGCCGCTATCGGCCTGGCGGGACTGGGCAATCGTCGCTGGGTATCCCCCGTGGTTTTGGCGGTGGCAACACTGGGAGCGTTGGTCTTGCCACCCCTGACATTTCCCGGGGTGTGGACCATTCCGCAGCTCGCGGTGCGCGCGGCCATCATGTTCGCGGCCGGAGCCGTCATGTATCAGTGGCGAGACGTCATCCCCGCCCGATGGTCGCTGGTCGCGGTCTGCCTCGTGATCGTGGCGGCGTCCGGGTTACTGCCCGATTACCGGGTGGTCGGTGCGCTTCCGCTGGCCTACGCCGTCGTCGTCTCGGGCTCCTTGCTCAAGAGCGAACGGTTGAGGCTGCGCACCGATTTGTCCTATGGCGTCTACATTTACGCCTTCCCGGCCCAGCAATTGCTGGCCGTCTGTGGACTCGCGACGCGCCTCCACCCGGTGCTGTTCTTTCTTGCCTCGGTCACGGCCACCCTGCCGCTCGCCGCGATCAGCTGGTTCGTCATCGAGAAACCCTCGATGTCCCTCAAACGCCGGCTTCGGGTCAAGTGGTCGGCTCCGGTCCCGTCCAGCTCCGACGAGGCGGGCCCCGTCAGCGCGGCCAACGCCGTGGCCGACCGGCCGGCTACGGAGGCCCCGGGTACCGCCTAGGCCGGGTCGTCTCCAACGGCGGTAATATCCGCGAAGCGGGGGGTGCACGACGGGCGGTGGCCGATGACCCTCGGACAAGCTTTCAACGCGGGAAACAACGCGCTGAACGCGTGGCGGCTGGTGCTGGCTGCCGAGGTGATGCTGTGGCACTGCTGGCCCATCACCGGCCGGATGCCACCGGCGGCGACGCTGCAACTTCTGTTCTCGATAGGGGTGGACGGGTTCTTCGCGATCTCGGGGTTCCTCATCACCAGGAGTTGGCTCGACGACCCGCACGTGCGTGACTACCTGACCGCCCGCGCCCTTCGTATCCTGCCCGGCTACTACGCGTGCCTCATCGTGACGGCGTTCGCCTTCGCCCCGCTCAGCGTGGCGCTCCAGGGCGGCTCGGTCGGGGAGCTCGTGTGCTCCGGCGGGCCGCTCGAATACGTCCTGAAAAACAGCGCGGTGGCCTATGTCCATCTCGATGTCGGCGGAACACCAAGCGGGATACCTCATTCCGGGCTCTGGAACGGTTCGCTGTGGTCGCTGGTCTGGGAAGTGATCTGCTATCTCGCCGTCGCCGGTGTCGGTTTGGCGGGCCTGGCCCATCACCGCTGGGTCTCTCCGGCAATACTCGTCGTGGCTACGGGTCTGGCGACGGCGATGCCGCCGATGACGTTCCCCGGGGTATGGACCATCCCCCAGATCGCCGTGCGTTCGGCGATCATGTTCGCGGCCGGAGCCGTCCTCTATCAATGGAGAGAGGTGATCCCCGCGCGGTGGCCGCTCGTCGGGGTGAGCGTCGTCATCGTGCTGGCGTCCAGCATGCTGCCCGATTACCGTACGGTCGCCGCCCTTCCGTTGGCCTACGCGATCATCGTGTCCGGAGCCTTGCTGAAGAGCAGCCGCTTGAGGCTACGCACGGATCTGTCCTACGGCGTCTACATCTACGCGTTCCCGACCCAGCAACTCTTGGCCGTGTGCGGGCTTGCGCGTCTGCAACCCGTTGCGTTCTTTCTCGTCGCCGCCGCGGCGACGCTACCCGTGGCCGCGGCGAGCTGGTTCCTCATCGAAAAGCCCTCGATGGCTCTCAAGCGCCGGCTCAAACGGAAGTGGTCTGACGCCACGAAAGCCGAAGGCGGCCACCCCGCCACCACAGCAGCAGGATGACCACTTCGGCGGCCACGCTGATCGCCGCATAAGGCGACGGATCCCAGCCCCGTTCGGAGAAGCCGAAAAGCCCCACGGTCCGCGACAGCGCGAAGCGACCAGAGATCCGGCGGCCATCGCGGCACCGGCCCAGCGCAGCCACGCGGGACCGCCGGCCACGATCAGCAGAGCGATCGCCAATGACACACTGGCCTGCACCAGGAATCCCGTGCCGATGGCCGGAATGCGTTGGTAGCCATGGACATAGAGGTAGGCGTGGCTGACGGCGCTGAGGGCCAACGACGCGGCGAATCCGAGCCGCACCAGGACGCCGATCACCGCAACGCCCGCTCTTTCAGCGCCAGCGCGGACTCTCCCGTGGTGTAGCCGACCTCGCGGATACCCAATGCGTCGCGCAGCTTGCCGGCCGGCAGCGTCACCGGTTTGGGCGCGGGCCCGTCACCGGGTCTGGGCAGCGGGTACGCGGTGGCGGTGCCGCTGTGAAACGTCACATTGTCCTCCGTTTTGGAAAACAGCTGGTGGACATGGCCATTGAGGCACGTGACGGAGGAGAACCGGCGCAGGTAGCTCAGCGCCTGGGCGGCGTCGTCGGTGCCCCAGCCCCATTGGGGGTACATCGCGAACAAGGGGATGTGACTGAACACGATGATCGGGGTGTCGCTCGGCAGATGGGCGACGTCCTTCTTGACGAACTCCAGCTGATCCACCCCCAGATGGCCCAGCTTGCGCAGGTTCAACGTGTTGACGAGCGCGATCAGGTGCACACCGGCGATGTCGAAGCTGTACCAGCCGTCGCCAACCGCGCCCGCGCCGAAGGTGTTTCGGTACTTCTGTCCCGCGTCGTCGACGGAGTCGTGCTCGCCCGGCACGGTGAACACGTGGTGCGTCTTCAGACCGCTCATCATCTGCTTCGCCTGGTCGAACTGTTCGGTGCTGGAAAGGTGAGTGAGGTCGCCGGTGTGGATGACGAAATCCGGTGTGTAGCCGAGGCTGTTGACCTTGTCGATCGCGTCGCTGAACGTCGCCGCGACGTCCCTGTTGGGCGCACCGTTGAAGCCGAGGTGGCTGTCGCTGATTTGGGCGAACCGCAGGGTGGGCCGGACGTGCGCGCGCTGAGCCGCCGCCTCCCCGGCGACATGCGAGATGACCTCGCCCCCGGCCACGATCAACCCGACCGCCGCCCCGAACCACGCCGTGTGCCGGAGGAGCTGGCGCCGGGTCATGGCATCGTCGCCCGGGCGGCCGGTCATCCCGTCACCACCACGGTGCCGCGCATCATCGGATGAATTGAGCAGACATAGTCGAAAGTCCCAGGGGCGGAGAAGGTGTGGGCGAAGGTCGCTCCGGTTCCCATGCCGGGTGAGTGAAATGAGCCGTCACTTGCGGCGACCGTATGGGGTTCCTCGTCGCGGTTGGTCCAGGTGACGGTGGTCCCGGCGGGCACCGTCAGGTTCGGCGGCGCGAAAGCGAAGCCGTCGATGGTGACCTGGTTGGCGCCGGCTGCGGGGGTTGGCGCGGTGATCGACACCCCGGTGGTGGGCGCGGGGGTGGTCGCCACGGGACGCGGCCGGCCACAGCCGGGCGATGAGATCACGCTCGCGGCCAGCACGGCCGCCAAAAGCCTTCGACGCAGGGCGATATCCATGCCCACAGATAGGGCGGCGGGTTACACCGTTCAGGTGCGGCGCCCCGGGGCGAACACCTCGATGACACCGTCGACCTCACGAACCATCAATTCGGGCAACGGTTTTGGTGCGATCGGCAACTGGTGGGTGAGCACCTGCCCGCTGGGCGAGAACGACGTGGTGTGGCAGGGGCAGCGCAAGGTGTCTTCGGACGCGTCGAACCACAGCTTGCACCCTTGATGGGTGCACACCCCCGATATCGCGTGCACGTTGCCGTCGATGCGCCGGACGAATCCGGTCACCGAACCCAGATCGAAAGCTCGCATGGCCCCGTCGGGCACGTCCGAGCTGGAGGCGACGCGCTGCCAGCTTCCCTCGTTGGGGGTGAGTCGCCCGGCGGCGTTATCCGGGGCACTCGGTCGCCGATGGCGACCGGAGATCACTGCGCGATCGAGGGAAACCGCGGCGACCGCGGCCGTCGCCGCGGCCGACGTGCCGACGATGACCTGGCGGCGCGTGCCGGTGCGCCCGGGCGGGGTTCGCGGCGGCGTGCCTGACATCTGCTCGCCGATGCGACGGTGCAGATCGGCGAGGAATTCCGGGCGCGGCGTGTCATCCCCGCTGCGGGCGGCCCGCAGCTCGATGGCGGTGCGCAGCTGCGCCGCCTCGAAGTCGTCGGGCGCGAACGGCCTGGGCCGGCGCCCCCGCAACAGATCGTCGACATAGCGTCGCAAGCCCCGCGCATTCATTGCTTGCCCCCATCGTTGACCTGCGCCGCCAGCCGCAGGGCGCGGTGCTGGAGCACTTTGGCATTGGGCACGCTGATTCCGAGTTCCGCGGCCGACTCCTTGATCGAATTGCCGCGCAGAAAGCGCGATTCCAGGATCAGGCGATACCGATCCGGCAGGGCGTCCAGGACGCGGGCCACCCGCTGCGGCGCGGTGCTGATCGCCTCCTCGCTGTCGGCCGGTTGCTCGATGTCCTCGATTGAGGTGATCTCCCGTCCCAGGGTCTGGCGCCAGTGTGCGGCCAGCACCGTCCTGGCCGTGGCCCGCAGGTAGGCGCGCACCTCGGCCACGCTCACGGTCAGGCGCAGCGGCCGCAGCGCGGCGAGGAACACCTCGGCGGTGAGGTCTTCGGCGTCGGTCCGGTTGCCGACGCGCGCGAACAGCGTGCGGTACACCCACCCCACGTTGTCGGAGTACACGGCCTCCCAGTCCGGGTAGCCGGCCTCATGCCCGGCGCCGGGTACCGCGCGCAGGGGTCGCGGCCCGACGGGATCGCTTCTTGCCGCCACATGCCTCCTTCACCCGATCAATATCGGCTCGGGTTACACGGGTCAGCGCGCGGCGAGCGCGGCTTCGGCGGCCATCAGCTCGTCGAGCTTGGTGGCGGTGGCGGAAAACACGGACTTGGCGATGCCCAGTATCCGGTCGCGGACCCGGGGCTTCGCCGACGCGGACGGCAGCAGGTGGCCGATCAGGTGACCGAACAGGTCCAGGCGCGCCGTCGACAACCACGACATCAAGTCCGGGTCGTCGAACCAGCGCAGCTGGTTGCTGTAATCGGCCCACGCCAGCCGTAGCCAGTCGATGTCGGTGTCCGGATGCGGCAGCGGCACGCAAAGCTCGTTTTTCAGCGAGTCGTCGCGGTACGCGGCCTCCACGTGGGCGATCAGCGCCGCGCTGAAGATCTGTTGGCAGCCGCGCACGCTCTGCAGGGTGATGCGGTTGGAATCGAATATCGGTGTGGCGAGCCGCTTTTCGGCGCCGTCGGCGGTGCAGTCGAGATAGAGCTCGCGGCCGCTGACCGCCACGGCGCCCCGGTCGAGGACCATCGTGTCGGCCTCGATGGCCCGCAGGTGCCCCATCCTCACGACGTCGGTAATCCGCCGCAGCTGCTCGAGTTCGAGGCGGGTGACGGTGGCGCAGCGGTACATGGCGGGACGGATCGCCGGGTCGATCCGCAGCAGCAGGCCGGCCTCTTCGAGGCGGTCGAACAGATCCCGCACCGACGCCGCGTCGTTGATGGCGCGCAGTTGCGCGGTGAAGCTGGCCTTGATCTTCTCGGCGAACAACGCGCCGGGCTGCATGGTCTCGCGGTCCAGCAGCCAGGAATCGCGCGGCATGATCCAGGTGAGCCGATCCGGGTCGACGCCCTGGCCCAGTAGCCACAGGCAGGTGTCGATGCCGGTCTTGCCCGCCCCGACGATGACGTAGCGCTCGTGGGCGCCGCGCCGCGGCAGGTCGCCGGGCGGGACGCAGTCGATGCCGGGCGCGACCCGATAAGGCGGCGGGCGCATCGCGGGGACCGTGACCCGCATGTAGGTGGCGTCGACGACGCGGCGCGCCACCCGGACGGTGTAGTCGGCGCCGGCGAGCGTGCGGAACCGGGCTTCACCACGGTGTTCGCCGAGGTATTCGCTCATCGGGAAGTAGCTGACCCGCCCGCTCGGCAGCAGCCGCCGGCGCATGATGTGGTCGTAGTAGGCGCAGATCTCGCCGGCGGTGGCCAGTTCGTAAAGCCCCCGGTTCCAACCGACTTGGTCGATGGCGTCGCCACCCAGCGGCAGCGAGTTGACGCCGTAGAACGCCGAGGGCTGGTGCAGCCGCACGAACGGGTAGGCCATGGTCCAGTGCCCACCGGGCGCGTGGTTGCGGTCCACCACCACGACGCGGGCCTGCGCCGCTGAGGCTTCGGCGACCAGCGCGTCGATGAACGCCATGGCCATGGCGCCCGCCCCGACCACCAGGTAGTCGGCCTCGATGGTGTGCATACCGCTGTCAGGCTAGCCCGCCACCCACCTTGCCAAGGCCCGAACCGGGTTACTAGGATATGCAAGTATCCGCTTAAGCGCGTCAACCACATCCGAGGGCCCCATGACCACACAGATTCCCCACTTCATCGACGGTCGGCGCACCGCCGGCCAGTCCGGCCGCACCGCCGACGTCTTCGACCCCAGCACCGGGAGTGTCCAGGCCCAGGTGCCGATGGCCGGCCAGGCCGACATCGACGCCGCGGTGGCGTCGGCCCTCGAGGCCCAAAAAGGTTGGGCCGCAACGAATCCGCAACGCCGCGCGCGGGTGATGATGCGTTTCATCGAGCTGGTCAACAAACACAACGACGAGCTGGCCGAGCTGCTGTCGCGTGAGCACGGCAAGACCCTGGCCGACGCCAAGGGCGACATCCAGCGCGGCATCGAGGTCATCGAGTTCGCCATCGGCATCCCGCACCTGCTCAAGGGCGAATACAGCGAGGGCGCCGGTCCGGGCATCGACGTCTATTCGCTGCGCCAGCCGCTGGGCGTGGTCGCGGGCATCACGCCGTTCAACTTCCCGGCGATGATCCCGTTGTGGAAGGCCGGCCCGGCGCTGGCCTGCGGCAACGCGTTCGTGCTCAAGCCCAGCGAGCGCGACCCGTCGGTCCCGGTGCGCCTCGCCGAACTCTTCGTCGAGGCCGGCCTGCCACCGGGCGTGTTCCAGGTCGTGCACGGCGACAAGGAGGCCGTCGACGCCATCCTGAACCACCCGGACATCCAGGCGGTCGGGTTCGTCGGGAGCTCCGACATCGCCCAGTACATCTACGCCGGGGCCGCGGCCACCGGCAAGCGTTCGCAGTGCTTCGGCGGCGCCAAGAACCACATGATCGTGATGCCCGATGCCGACCTGGACCAGGCCGTCGACGCGCTGATCGGCGCGGGATATGGCAGCGCGGGCGAGCGCTGCATGGCGATCAGCGTCGCGGTCCCGGTCGGTGAGCAGACCGCGGACCGGCTGCGCGCCCGGCTCATCGAGCGGATCAACAACCTGCGCGTTGGCCACAGCCTGGACCCCAAGGCCGATTACGGTCCGCTGGTGACCGAGGCCGCCGTGGCGCGGGTGCGCGACTACATCGGCCAGGGCGTCGACGCGGGCGCCGAATTGGTCATCGACGGCCGCGAACGCGCCAGCGACGACCTGACTTTCGGTGACGCCAACCTCGAAGGCGGCTTCTTCATCGGGCCGACCCTGTTCGACCACGTCACCCCGGACATGTCGATCTACACCGACGAGATCTTCGGGCCCGTCCTGTGCATCGTGCGCGCCCACGACTACGAGGAGGCCCTGCGTCTGCCGTCCGAGCACGAGTACGGCAACGGCGTGGCCATCTTCACCCGCGACGGCGACGCCGCCCGCGACTTCGTCTCCCGCGTGCAGGTCGGGATGGTCGGTGTCAACGTGCCGATCCCGGTGCCGGTGGCCTACCACACCTTCGGCGGCTGGAAGCGCTCCGGCTTCGGCGACCTCAACCAGCACGGTCCGTCGTCAATCCTCTTCTACACCAAGACCAAGACGGTGACGTCGCGGTGGCCGTCCGGCATCAAGGACGGCGCCGAATTCGTCATTCCCACAATGGATTAGGGCCGCGAATGTTTACCCTTGACGACGACGAACGGGTGATCACCGAGACGGCAGCCGCGTTCGCCGCCAAGCGCCTGGCCCCGCACGCCCTGGAATGGGATGCGGCCAAGCACTTTCCGACCGACGTGCTGCGTGAGTCGGCGGAGCTCGGCATGGCGGCGATCTACTGCCGCGAGGACGTCGGCGGCAGCGGGCTGCGCCGGCTCGACGGGGTCCGCATCTTCGAGCAGCTGGCGATCGCCGACCCCACCACCGCCGCATTCCTGTCGATCCACAACATGTGCGCGTGGATGATCGACACGTTCGGCACCGCCGAACAGCGCAAGGACTGGGTCCCGCGCCTGGCGTCGATGGACGTCATCGCCAGCTACTGCCTCACCGAGCCGGGCGCCGGCTCCGACGCCAGCGCGTTGAGCACCCGCGCGGTCAAAGAGGGCGGCGACTATGTGCTCGACGGGGTCAAGCAGTTCATCTCGGGCGCGGGCGCGTCGGACGTCTACGTGGTGATGGCCAGGACCGGCGGCGAGGGCCCGCGCGGCATCTCGGCGTTCATCGTCGAAAAGGACAGTGAGGGGCTGAGTTTCGGCGCGCTGGAGGAGAAGATGGGCTGGCATGCCCAGCCCACCGCCCAGGTGATCCTGGAGGGCGTGCGGGTGCCGGCCGACGCGATGCTGGGTGGCGCGGACGGCGAGGGCGCCGGATTCGGCATCGCGATGAACGGCCTCAACGGCGGCCGGCTCAACATCGCCGCGTGCTCGCTCGGTGGCGCCCAGGCCGCCGCCGACAAGGCGGGAGCCTACGTTCGCGATCGGCAGGCGTTCGGCAAGTCCCTGCTCGACGAACCGACCATCCGGTTCGCCCTGGCCGACATGGCGACCGGCCTCGAGACGTCGCGCATGATGTTGTGGCGCGCGGCCAATGCGTTGGACACCGACGACCCCGACAAGGTCGAGTTGTGCGCGATGGCCAAGCGTTACGTCACCGACACCTGCTTCGAGGTCGCCGACAAGGCCCTGCAGCTGCACGGCGGCTACGGCTACCTGCGCGAGTATGGTCTGGAAAAGATCGTGCGCGACCTGCGGGTGCACCGGATCCTGGAAGGCACCAACGAAATCATGCGAGTGGTCATCGGTCGGGCAGAAGCCGCACGGTTCAGAGCTTCTCCGGCAACCGCATAGAAGGGTCTTCAGATGACCGAGCACGTGACCGTGGCTTTCCTGGGGTTGGGCCACATGGGCGGGCCCATGGCGACGAACCTCGTTGCGGCCAACCATGCGGTGCGCGGATTCGACCCGGTGCCCGCGGCGCTGTCCGCGGCCGCGGCGGCCGGCGTCGCCGCCTTCGACACCGCCGTCGACGCGGTGGCCGGTGCGGACGTGGTCATGACCATGCTGCCCAACGGCGAGTTGGTGAAGCGCTGCTACGCGGAGATTCTGCCCGCGGCGCGGCCCGGTGCTCTGTTCATCGACAGCTCCACGATCTCGGTCGACGACGCCCGCGAGGTGCATGCGCTGGCGGAATCGCGCGGCATCGCACAGCTGGACGCGCCCGTCTCGGGCGGGGTGAACGGCGCGGTCGCCGGGACGCTGGCATTCATGGTGGGTGGCGACGACGCCGCCCTGCAACGCGCGCGGCCGGTGCTGGAACCCATGGCGGGCAAGATCATTCACTGCGGCGCGGCCGGGGCGGGCCAGGCCGCCAAGGTGTGCAACAACATGGTGCTGGCGGTGCAGCAGATCGCGATCGGCGAGGCGTTCGTCCTGGCCGAAAAGCTCGGCCTGTCGGCGCAGTCGCTGTTCGACGTGATCACCGGGGCGACCGGAAACTGCTGGGCCGTGCACACCAATTGCCCTGTGCCGGGCCCGGTCCCGACGTCGCCGGCCAACAACGACTTCAAGCCGGGGTTTGCGACCGCGCTGATGAACAAGGACCTTGGACTGGCGATGGATGCGGTGTCCTCGAGCGGTTCGACCGCCCCGCTGGGCCGCCACGCCGCCGAGATCTACGCTGAGTTCGCCGCCGATCACGGTGACAAGGACTTCAGCGCGATCATCGAGACGCTGCGTTGACCGCGCGCCGAACGTCGACTTGTGGCGGGAAATAAGCCGATTCGGCGCAACAACTCCACGTTGGGCGCGCGGGACGAAGAGCTTCAGAAGTCGCCGGCGTTGCGGCGCAACGTCTCGATGGACGACGCGAGGTCCTGCGATTCGGCGTCGGACATCCCGAGATCGGCGAACACCTGCTTGTTGAGCGTGATCGTCGCGTCCTCGACCGTGGAGCGGCCCAGGTCGGTGATCTGGACCAGCGTGGTGCGCCCGTCGGTGGGGTGCGGAACACGCTGCACCAGCCTGTCGGCCTCCAGCCGGCGGATCGCGTGGGTGACGCTGGTGACGTGAACCTGCAGCCGGTCGGAGGCCTTGGTGATGGGTAGCGCGCCGGAGCGGCTGAACGCCAGCAGCCGCAGCAATTCGTACCGGGAGAAGCTGAGGTCGTAGGGCCGCAACGCCGTCTCCACGCGGGCCAGCAGGATCTGGTGCGCACGCATCACCGACGTCACCGCGACCATGCCCGGCGCCACGTCACCCCACCCGGCGCGCTCCCAGTTGGCCCGCGCCGCGGCGATCGGATCACGCTTGTCCGGTCGTGAGTCGGCCACGCCCCTTCTTACCGCACTTGGAGCCCGAGCGTGGCCTTTCCCAACGCCGACAGCACCGCCGTCGTCGATGCGCGGCCGCCCACGGTGATCCGCGCGGCACCGTCCGCGTAATACCGCACGCGTGGAGCGTCGTCGCCGAAAGCCTCACGCCACGACAAGCCCTGTTGAGACGGCAGATACATGAAGTTCGCGTGCGCGTCGGTCGTGTAGATCCCCAGCGCGCTCAGGCGCATCCGGAGATAGCGGCGTTCGGCGGTGATCAGCCGGATCCGGCGCAGCAGTTCACCTTCCGCGGCATACGACGCCGCGACCGCGAGCAGGCCCGTGATCGCGATGCCGAACGGCAGCTGCTGGGTCCACAGCGTCGGCGCCAGCTGGTGGGACGCCACCGCGTAACCGATTCGCAGCCCGGCCAGGCCGTAGGCTTTGGAGAAGGTCCGCACCACCACGACGTTGGGAAAACGGGTGACCAGTGCCGCCACGTCGAAACGGTGCTCGGGAGCGGTGAACTCGATATAGGCCTCGTCGAGCAGCACGACGGTGTCGCGCGGCACCCGGCGCAGGAACCGGAGAACGGCGGCCGCGGGCTCCAGCGTGCCGGTCGGATTGTGCGGCCGGCACACCACCACCACGCGGGCGGCGCCGGCCGCGTCGGCCAGCGCGTCGAGGTCGTGCTGGCCGTGCGCGTCCAGCGGAACGAACGACGAGTTCAATCGTGCCAGTTGCGCGACGATCGGATAGCCATCGAACGTCGGCGACGCCATGGCGATCGTGTCGCCCGGCGCGGTCAGCGCCTGCAGCGCCTGCAACACGACGCCCGTCGCCCCGGCGCCCAGCACCACCCGCTCGGTGGGCACACCGATGTGGCCGGCGACCAAGCCGCGCAACCGCTCCGGCAAGAACTCCGGATACCGGTTCGCCGCGGAAACGGACCGAATCAACGCCGAACGCACCGACGGTAGCGGCGGAAACGGATTCTCGTTGAGCGACAAGGCGAACGGATCCACCGCGTCGGGCAGCGCATCGCAGATCTGGCCGGCAACCGGGGCCGGAACCGCGTGCATCAGTCTCGTCCGCCCCAGCGCACCGCGGCGGCGCCGGCGAAGTCGCCGGCATGCGCGAAGGCCGCCATCATGACCACTTCCCCGGCACCCAGCTGGCCGTCGGCGATCGCGCGGTCCAGATTGATCGGGATCCCGGCACCGAACAGGTTGCCGCACTCGTCAAAGGTGTCCCGATGACGTTGCGGGGGCAACTCGAGCGCGTCACGCCAATTGCGCAGAAACGCCCTGTTGGGCTGGTTGGTGACCAGCAGGTCGATGTCCTTGGCGGCCAACCCGATTCGGTCGCAGACCGCCAGCGCCACTTCCGGAACCTGCCGGTTGCCGCGGGCCAGCACCTTGGTGATCTTGCTCTCCGTGAAACCGATGCTGCCCTCGCCGGGGCCGGCCTGCCACCACTTGCGGGGCGGGTCGTAGGACAGCGTCATTTCGCCCGCATACTCGCCGTAGGTGCGGCACTCGACATCCAGGATGGGCGAGTGTTCGCTCAGCGCGACCAGTCCCACGGCGGCGCCGTCACCGGGCACCGCCGACTGCGCCTTGCGGCGGATGGTCGGCTGATCGAAGAATTGTCCGGCCGCGTTCTGTGCGATCGCGATGAGCGCGGTGCGGCCCTGGCCCGCGGACAACAATGTGCGGGCCACGTTGAGCGCCAACACGAATGCGGCGCAGCCGCCGTTGTTCAGGTCGAGCACCCAGGACGGCCGCATGCCCAGCCGATGCGCGATGCCGCCACCCTGGCCGTAGAACGCCATGTCGGGTACCTGGGTGTGGGTGATCAGCACGTCCGCACCTGCGACGACGTCGTGGCCGTGCCGTTCGATCAGGCCCCGGGCCGCACGCTCGATCATGTCGACCGAGCTCTCGTCCGCGCCGACGTGATGGCGAAACTTCGGAGCGCGGAACATCACGTTGTCGCGCAGGTCGTCGGATTCGGCGAATCGGGCGTAGTAGCCGGCGGGAATCGGATCCCCCGGCAGATAGGTGGAAACGTCGATCAGGCTGACGGTCGGCTTAGCCATGGTCTGCTCATCTCATCCACACCGGCGTCACGGGCAGGCCGTTGCGGTGGCGGTACTCGGCGATCGCCTTGAGGTTGCGCAACTCCAGCAGGTGGCCGGCGGCGAACATGTCCCAGAAGTCGCCGACCCACACGGGCCGCTGCGCCGGAGCGGTCTCCGGGTACGGGTTGTGGTCGTAGAAGGGGTGGTGGCAATTCGTCCACAGCACAACCGATCCCGGCTTGTCGAGGACGGTCTGGGCGTCGACGACACGCATCAGGTAGATCATCCACAGATGTTTGCCTTGATCCCAGGCGCAGTGGTAATCCACGGTCCGCGCCTGGGCGTTGGCGACGGTGCGCGTGTAGATCTCGGTTTCCGAGCCGAGCCGGTCGTGCGCCAGCCATAATCCGGGCTCGTCGGTGGGGGTGAACCCGCGCAGGCTGTACGTCCACTCCTCCAGGCTGCGGGTGTCGGCCATGTACTCGTAGAGCTCGTCGGGCGGGCAGTCGACGTAGTCGTTGACGGTGCAGTACTGCCCGAAGACCTGGTCGTGCGGGTACACCGACCGCATCATGTCCATGATGATCGGCGTGGCCTTCTCCCTGGGGCTGGTTTCGATGCGGGTGACCCCGTCGATGAGGTCCGGGATATCCTCAAGCGCTGGCAGCGACATTGGTCAAGTTCTCCTCAGCAAGTGAAATCTGGTCCACCCCGCGGCCTTTAGCGGGCGCGGCGGTGAGAAATGGTGCGAACGGCGGGATCTCGTCGGCGGCGCACTCGACACTGACCACCGCCGGGCCGTCGATGTCGAGCGCCGCGCCCATGGCCGCGGCGAATCCATCGGCGTCGCTGACGTCCACCGCCGCCAGGCCGGGGAACATCGCCGCCAGGCCGGCGCCGAGCCGGCTGGGACGAAACCGGTTGTAGCTGTACAGGTCGTCGTAGAACAGCTGCTCGCGGGTCACGCACATGGCGTGCGCGTTGTTGTTGAACAACACGAACGTCATCGGTAGCCGGTACTGCACGGCCGTGTGCACCTCCATGCCGTGCATGAAGAACGCGCCATCACCGGCGATCACCACGGTGCGGCCGGCCGGGCGGCCAGTGTTGGCTCGCCCCAACGTCATTCCGATCCCGGCGCCGAAGCTGTAGCCCATGCCGCCCATGCCGAGCGCGACGGCGAACCTGCCGCCGCGTCGCACCGGGAGGTAGTGGATGGCCGCGGCGCCGGTGTTGCCGGCGTCGACCACGATGTCGGACCCGTCGGGCACGACATCGTCCAGCACCGCCATGGCCTCGCGGTACCGCACGCCCGGCCCGGTGAAGGGCGGGGGCGTCATTTCGGCGGGCCGGCCCGCGCCGGGGATGCGCGGACCGGCCGGCCGCCCGCGGTGGCGAACCGCATGGGTCAGCGCGCGCAGCGAGCCGCGCAGATCATCGGTATGCACGTGGGTGCAGGGCAGATACGGCGGCGCCGAACCGATCGAGACCGTCCGCACCGCCGCCAGCGCCTCGTCCAGGCCGCCGCGCGCGGTGACCGCCAGCCGGGTGCCGACGATGAGGCACACCGCGCTGGTGGCCACCGCCTCGGCCACGTTGCGGTGACCCATGACGCCGGTCACCCCCAACGCGGCCGGCCCCCCGTCTGCAGCCGCGACATCCTTCGCGTCCGGCACGGTCGCCACCCGCGCGTGCAGCAGCGCGCGTAGCTCTTCGAGTTCGGCGCGGGCGTCATCGCGCGCCACCTGCTCGCCGGCCAGGATGGTGACCCGTCCCTGCACCCGCCGCAGCTCGGCGACGATCGGATGCGGGTTGCCGATCGCGGCCCGCATGCCATCCGCGTCATTGTCGTCACGCCCGGCGTCAAGATGGGCCTGCTGAATGTCCTTGGGCAGCAACAACACCGCCGGTCCGCCGATGCGCGCCGCGGCGATGGCCCGGGGCAGCAGCGAGACGATGTCGGCCGGCGTCAGCAGCCGCTCGCAGAACACCGATACCGCCGAGAACAATGCCTCGGCGTTCAACGACCCGTTTGCGCCGCTGGTGTCCTGAAAGCTGCCGCGGCCGTCCATCGTGCGGGCGGGCTGGCCGACCAACGCCAGCACCGGAACCCGGCTCGCCAGCGACTCGCCCAGACCCGCAACGAGGTTCAGCGCGCCCCCGCCCGAGGTCGCGGCCACCACGCCCACCCCGGCCCCGCTTCGGCTGTACCCGTCGGCCATGGTGGCCGCGGAGAACTCGTGCTTGGCCAGCACCGCGTCGATGTCGGGGCAAAAGTGCGCGGCGTCGTACACGTCCTCGATGTTGGCGCCGTCCACACCGAAGATGTGATCGACTCCGATCGCCGCGAGGTGCCCGACGATATGGTCGACCACCCGGTGCCTGCCAAGCATGCCTGATGAAACGAGGTAGCGGCCCGGTCGGTTCATCGTCGTCCAGATCCAGTACATGAACCGTTCACCGGCGGCCATCGTGATGTTTGAATGACCGTCGAACTTTGCAACGTCGTGCGCGAATACCGGGTCGGCGGTCAAACGGTGCGGGCGCTCGACGGCGTCAGCCTGCGGCTGGCGGACGAGCAGTTCGTGTCGGTCGTCGGACCGTCCGGGGCGGGCAAGAGCACGCTGTTGCACGTGCTCGGCGCCTTGGATTCCCCCGATTCCGGGTCGATCGCCTTCGATGGCGAGGAAATCGCCCGCCTTAGCGATGAACAGCAGTCGCGGTTCCGCCATCGGCGGGTGGGTTTCATCTTTCAGTTCTTCAACCTGCTGCCGACGCTGTCGGCCTGGGAGAACGTGGCGATTCCCAAGCTGCTCGACGGAGTCCGGTTGGGCAGCGCCAAGCCGGACGCGATCCGCCTGCTGGACCGGGTCGGGCTCGGCAACCGGGCGCAGCACCGGCCGGCGGAACTGTCCGGCGGCCAAATGCAGCGGGTCGCGGTCGCGCGTGCCTTGATGATGAACCCGCCGCTGATCCTCGCCGACGAGCCGACCGGAAACCTGGACTCCGCGACGGGCGCGTCCATTTTGGCGCTGTTGGCGGAGGTGGCGCACGAGGAGGGTGGGGGTCGGCTGGTGGTGATGGTGACCCACAACGCCGACGCGGCCGCGGCCACCGACCGGGTGATCACGCTGCAGGACGGTCGCGTCGGTTCGGACGTGATGGCGGTCGCGGGGTGAGGCCCGGGGCGCGGCGCGGCCTCAAGCTCACGGCCGCGGCGAGCAGGCTGCGCGTGTTCAGCCTGCGCGAGCTGGCCGTGCATCGACGCCGCACGTTTGCGTCGATCGCCGTAATGGCGGTCTCGGCAACGTATTTGGTGGCGATCTTCGGCATCTTCGGGTCGATCACCGGGTCGGTGGGCCGGCTGGCCGACGGGATCGCCGGGGTCGCCGCGCTCGAGGTGTCCGGCATCACCGACGGCGGATTCCCCGACTCGATACTGGCCGACGTGGCCGGCGTTCCCGGCGTAGCCACCGCCGCACCGATGATCCGGGCGTCGGCGTCCACACCGTCGGGGCCGGTGCTGCTGCTGGGCGCCGACGCGAGCACCGCCGCCCTGGGCGGCGCCCTCAAGGACGTGGTGACCCGGCCGGTGCAGGCGCTGTCCTCGACGCCGTCCGGCGTTCAGGCCGGACCCCGCGTCGGCTATGCGAAAGGCCAGGCGTTTCAACTGGGTTCGGCGTCGGTCACGGTGACCGATGTGCTCGCGGGCAAGCGATACGAGGACCTCAACGGCGGGCACTACGTGCTTGCGCCACTTGCCTTGGCGCAGAACGCCACCGGCCGCACCGGTCAACTCGACTCGATACTCATCACCACGAAGCGGGGCGCCGACCCCGGCGCCGTCCGCGCC
Source organism: Mycobacterium paraintracellulare (assembly GCF_000276825.1). Lineage (NCBI taxonomy): Bacteria > Bacillati > Actinomycetota > Actinomycetes > Mycobacteriales > Mycobacteriaceae > Mycobacterium > Mycobacterium paraintracellulare. The sequence goes on from NC_016948.1 coordinate 4,659,389, forward strand.
GCGGTCACCGCCGCCGTGCACGGCCGTGCGATCGTCGCGGCCCCGAGCTTTCGGGCGGCCCGCGCCGGCGACGGCGTCAAGCTGATGAACTACATGGCCCTGCTGGGCGCCGCGGTCGCGTTGGTGGTCGGCGCGTTTTTGATCTACACCACGATGACGATGGCGATCACCGCGCGCCGGCCGGTCATCTCGATGCTGCGGGCTATCGGCGGCCGGCGCGCCAGCATCGTCGGCGACATGCTGGCGGAGGCGGCGGTGCTCGGCCTGATCGGCGGGGCAATCGGGTCCGGCATGGGAATTGTGGCGGGCCACATCGCGATTGGGCGCTTGCCCCCGGCGATGACGCAAGGGCTCGAAGCCCGCGTGCAGTATTGGCTGCCCGGTTATGCGATACCGCTGGCGCTCGCGGCGACGGCGCTGACCAGCGTGGCGGCCTCGGCGATGGCGGCGCGGCAGGTGTACAAGGTCTCGCCGATCGAGGCGCTCGCGCCGGTCGGGGCCTCGGCGGCCGACACGGTGCCGCGGTGGCTGCGCATCGCCGGCGGGGTTGGTGCGGTGGCGGTGTTCGCGGTGTCGACGCCGGTCGTCACCGGCCAGCGCGGCAGCTACGCCGTCGTGGCGATGGCCGCGGTGCTGGGCGCCGAGATCGCCCTGGGCTTCGCGCTCACCGCGCCCATCGTCCACGCCACGGCGGCGATGGCGCGCACGTTCGGGTCGTTCGGGGCGCTGGCCGCGGCGACGATCCAGCGTGCGCCGCGCCGGGTGTGGGCGACCGTGATGACCGTGCTCATCGGGGTACTCACCACCGTCGTGATCACCGGCACGAACGCCGACATGATTCGGTCCGCGCGGGACATCTTCGCACCGGTCACCGATACCGACGTGTGGGTGAGCGCGGACCCGCCCGACAGCTACCCCACCGACGCTCTGCCACAGGGGCTTTCCGCGAAGGTCGCCGCGCTTCCCGGCGTGGCGCGCGTGACCGAGGGAGCGTTCGGTTTCGCCGTGGTCGGCGGTACCCGCGTCCTGCTCGACGGGTTTTCCGCCGGCAGCAACGATGCGCTCTTCCGGGCGCTGGACGAACGGGTGCGCACCGAGGTGCTCACCGGCCGCGGTGTGGTGCTCACGCGGAATCTCGGCACCACTCTGCGCGTCCGGGCCGGCGACCAACTGCGGCTCCAAACGCCGCACGGCCCGCGGTCGGTGACCGTGCTGGCCCTGGTGCCGTTCTTCTCGACCGTGATCGGTACCGTCGGAATCGACGTCGACCAGATGCGGGCCTGGTTCGATCGCCCGGCGGCGACGACACTGCAAATCGCCGCGGCCCCGGGGGTGAATCGGCAGCGGCTGCTGGCCGGCGTCCGCGAGGCGGCGCCGGCCCCGAACCACGTGTACGACGGCCCCACCGCGCTGGCGGGGCTGCAGGCCCCGCTGCGTCAGAGCATGTTCATCGCCAACGCGGTGTGGGTCATCGTCGTGGCGGTGGCCGCGGTCGCACTACTGAACACGCTGACGCTCTCGGTGAACGAACGCCGCCGCGAAATCGGCGTGCTGCGCGCCATGGGATCCAGCCGGCGGTTCACCTTGCGGATGGTGCTGGCGGAGGCGGCCGGAATCGGTGTCGTCGGCGGCGTTTTGGGGCTGGCGCTCGGTCTGACCGACCAGTGGTTGTTCAGCCGCATCAGCGACGACATCATGAATTTCGAAGTCGGCTTCCACCCGAACCCCCTGGCGCTCGCCTTCACGCTCGGGGCGGTGGCGATCAGCCTGCTCGGCTCGGTGCCACCGGCACGGCGCGCGGCGCGCCTGTCCATCATCGAGGCGGTCAGCGTCGAGTGACGGTGGCGAATCCCTGCAGATGGGGTTTGCACGGGAAGGGCACCGGCGTTCGGATGCTGCGCAGCGCGGCGGTGTCGAATCCGGCGGCGGCGATGGCCTCGAGGGTGCGCCGGTTCGGCTCGCAGCCACCGGCCAGCCACGACCACGGCTTGGCGATCAGATCCTGGAACCGGCCGGTCGCGCCGTCACCGCGCACGTGCTCGAGGACCACGAGCCTACCGCCGGGCACCAGCACCCGCCGGATCTCGCCGAGGGTTGCGGCCACGTCGCCGACCGAGCACAACACCAGCCCGGCGTGGACGGATTCGAAAGAGTTGTCCGGGAAGGGAATCGACTCGCCCGTTCCCTCGACGAGGTCGACCGCGATGCCGCGGCGCCGGGCGAGCCTCGCGGCCATCCGCCGGAACGGCGCCGCGGGCTCCACGGCGGCGACCGACGTCACCGTGTCGGGCAGAAACATCAAGTCGGTTCCCGGCCCCAGCCCGAGCATCAGCAGCCGGCCGGTCGCGTTACTCAGCGCCGCCCGTCGGTAGCGGTGGTAAAAGAGCCGGTCGAAAAGCGGCTGGCCGAATCGGTACACGTAGGGGAACGCCAGGCTTCGCAGGGTCATCGTGCGCCCAAATCCATTCGGAACGGCGGGTATTCGTCGCGCATCAACGACACGTACACCGCCACCCGGTATCGCCAGCGGACCATGCCCATAAGCAGATCGAACGCGCCCGGTGGGATCGTCCCGGTGAACAACAGCGCCAGCGCGGCGATGACACACAGCACCTGCAGCGGCGCCTCCATCGACCAGCACAGCAGAACCTGGGGGATGGCCAGCAGCCACTTCACCAGCACCGCCCAGTTTTTCAGCCGCTCGGGATAGTCGACCGCGAGATCGCCGGGGTAGTCGGGCCGAGACGCCAGCGTGAAAGGCGGGTACCTGTCGGTGCTGTTCATCGGGAAGCGGTAGTTCATCAGCCGCCACGACCAGCGCAGCACGCCGACGTTGAATGCGAACAGCGGCCGCGGATATCGCCCGGTGCACAGGATGGCCACTCCGGCCGCCACGGTCGAGAACGGATAGATCAGGTAGAGCAGTATCAGTATCGGGTAGTGCGGCACGGCCAGCACGCACCACTTCACCAGCCAGAGCCAGCGCGAGGGCGCGTCGAGATCGCCTCGCACTCTTACGGAATCGGCCGGGCTGTTCACGGGCTTGACGGGACCGTCGCCGCTACCCCCAAGTTTCGGCTGATTTCGGCGGACATCCGGCGGTGACTCGTAAGGCGCAGAAACGTCGTCAGCGCGCCGGCCTGCAGCCGGTCGGAGATCAGCGCGGCCGGTCGCAGCACGAACTCACCGTGCGACACCGGCAGTGACGCCACCCAGGACACGGCCATGACTTTGCGTCGACGGGTCCTCTCGTACCACCGCAGGGCGGCCGAGACATCGGCGCCGCCGTTGGTCCCACCGCGAAAATCCCTCAGCGCCTTGCACAAAACCATCGTGTCGAGCAGCGCCTGGTTGGTCCCCTGCGCCAGGGTGGGCGGCATCGCGTGCGCGGCATCGCCGAGCAACGTGACGGGGCCGTGCCCCGGGCCCGGAATCGGATGGCGAAAATGCGGGAACGGCGAGCCGGCCAAGTCGTCGTCGCTCAGCGTCGCGAGCACCCGGTCGACAGAGTCGGACCATCCGGCGAAGTGGGACCGGATCATCTCGATCGGACGCTGCGGTCGGACGAAGCCATGCGACCACGGCAGGTCGAACCACCACTGCACCTCCGACCCGCCGGCGGGCCACAGGCCGAGGTTTCCGCGCGCACCGATGATCATCAGCGCGGCATCGGAATCGGCGATCTCCGGGACAGTCGCAAGCCCCTGCCAACTGCACCAGCCGGTCGGCTTGGCGGCTTGCGCGCCAACGCAATTGCGCACCATCGAGTGCAGACCGTCGGCACCGATCACCACGTCCGCATCAGCCACGGTGCCGTGGCCGAACTCCACGCAGACACCGACGTCCGTACGGTTCACCGCGATCACCGGGGAACCGCACCGGATGCGCTCGGCGTCGAACCCGTCGAGAAGGCGTTCCAGCAATACTCGGCGCGGAACCATCCGCACGGGTGCGCCCAGCCGCCGCACCATCGCGGTGACGTCCAGCGTGGCCAGCGGCCGGCCGCGGGACGTCACGGCCCGCACGGTGGCCAGCAGGCGGCCGGCGCCGCCCATGTCGACGCCCAGCTGGTTCAGCACCGTCTCACCGTTGGACCAGATCGTCACCGCACCGCCGGGCGCCCGCACGTCGGGCCGGCGCTCGAAGACGGTGACGTCATGTCCGTCCCTCACCAAGCCGCGGGCGACGGAGATGCCGGCCACGCCGGCGCCCACCACCAGCACCCGAAGCGGACGCCCGAACACGCTGGCTCCGATCTCTACAGCGAACGCTGCAACAACACCTTGCCGCTGTCGGCGGCGACCACTTGCACGGCGGCGATCTGGTCGACCGGGGTCGAGATCGCGCCCACGGGTGTCGCGGTGTGACCGGGCACGGCCACCCAGGTCGCCAGCCGGGTTTGGCTGCCGTCGCGACCCACCACGACCATCGCCAGCGTGTCATGGTGCGCGTTCAGCGGGGCCAGGCACACGCACCGAAGCGCGATGGATGTGCCCCAGTGCTGGCCGGTGACCTGGACGCTGGAGGTCAGCAGCGAGGTGCCCACCTGCGCCATCGGCTCGGCCGACGCGGTCACCTGCTGGGCGGGAGTCGACGACCAGGCCTGCAGGCCGACGAACACCCCGATCGCCAGCACCGCGGCCGCCGCGGCGGAGGCCACCCAGGTCACCACCCGGGTGCGCCGCCGGCGCCACCGCACCGCGGCCAGCAACGACGGCAGCATCTCCTCGGACATCTCCGGCGCCGGGCCGGACTCGTCGATCGCGGCCACCTCGTCGCGGTCCAGCTGCGAAAGCAGGGCCGGCACGCCGCTGAGGTCGGCGACCGCCTCACGGCAAGCCGTGCAGCGCGCCATGTGCGTCTCGAATTCGCGGCGTTGCGCGGCCGACAGCGATCCCAGCACGTATGCGGCATCCCACATCGCGTAGCGGTCTTCGGGAGGGCCGATATCGGCCACCGGCGTGTTCATTTCATCCATGTCCTTCACCCCTCAAGCCTTCGGAGCCCCTCATCGGGTAACCCCAAGTTCCTGCAGAGTGAGTCGCAACGCCCGTACGGCATAGTGTAGTCGCGACTTCACCGTTCCCTCGGCGATGCCGAGGTCTGCAGCGATCTGCGTGGTGGTCCAACCGCGGTAGTAGGACCGTTCGATCACCGCTCGGTGATCGGCGGACAGCTGGGCCATCGCGTCCGCTATCAGCAACCGGTCCAGGGCCGCGTTGACCTCGTCCGGCGTGGACTGTTCGGGCGCCCCCGAGACGTCGGTCGAACCGACGACGTTGCGGTATCGCGCGCTGCGCCGATCGTCGATGATCATGTTGCGGGCGACGGTGAACAACCACGCCCGCGCCGAGCGTTCGGTGTCCCCGACGACTTCGGGATGCTGCCACGCCCGCAGCAGCGTTTCCTGGACCACATCCTCGGACTGGCTCGTGTCCCCCGTCAGGCGCAACGCGTAGCGCCACAGAACCGCGGCGTGTTCGTCGAAAAGCGCCTTCATCAGAGCGGCTTCGGCAGCCGCTGACGCGTTCCGAGTGCCAGCCACACGAGCCACTCGATCACCTCCTGCCGGGAGAACGAGCCGAGCAGGCGCCCGGTTCAACGGCCCCGACCCGCCGCGCCCGGCTTCGCCGCGCTTGCGATCGTGGCTCGTTCAACGGCCCCGACCCGCCCCGATCCGCCGCGCCCGGCTTCGCCGCGCCTGCGATCGCGGCTCGTTCAGGCCCCCAGGGTCAGGATGCGCGGTCCGGACTCGGTGACCGCGACGGTGTGCTCCCAGTGTGCCGCCCGCGAGCCGTCGGTGGTGACGACCGTCCACTGGTCGTCGAGCACCACGGTCTTGCCGGTTCCCAGCGTCAGCATCGGCTCGATGGCCAGCACCGACCCGGGGGCCAGCTGCGGCCCGCGCCCGGGCGAGCCCTCGTTGGGCAGGAACGGGTCCATGTGCATCTGCCGGCCGATGCCGTGGCCGCCGTATCCCTCGACGATCCCGAAGGACCGCGAGTGGCGGGCCGCGGCCGCGTGCGTACCCATCTCGATGGCGTGCGATACGTCGGTCAACCGGTTGCCGGGCACCATCGCGGCGATCCCGGCCTCCAGCGATTCCCTGGTGGCCTGGGACAGCGCTTCGTCGGCCGCATCCAGGGTCCCGATCCCGAAGGTGATCGCGGCGTCGCCGTGCCAGCCGTCCAGCACGGCGCCGCAGTCGATCGATACCAGGTCACCGGAGCCCAAAACCTCTGCGGCCGAAGGGATTCCGTGGACCACCCGCTCGTTGACCGACGCGCAGATCGATGCCGGGTAGCCGTGATAGCCCAGGAACGACGGCACCGCCCCGGCGTCGCGGATCACCGATTCGGCGATCTCGTCGAGGCTCAGCGTCGATACGCCGGACACCGCGGCGGCCCGGACGGCCTGCAGCGCGGCCGCCACGACCGCGCCCGCCGCGGCCATCGCGTCGAGTTCGCCGGCGCTGCGCTGCGGCACCACCTTGCGACTCCGCAGCCGCGCCAGCGGGGTCATTTCTACTTGCCCAGCGCCTGCAGCGCGCGGGCGAACACTTCGTCCAAGGTGCCGATGGCGTCGACGGTCTTGAGTTCGTCGCGGTAGTAGTCCAGCAGCGGGGCGGTCTCGTCCCGGTAGACCTTCATCCGGTTCAGGATGACGTCGTCGGTGTCGTCGGCGCGGCCGCGCGACTTGAGCCGCTGCAGCAGCTCGTCCTGGGAGACCCGGAACTCCAGCACCGCGTCGATGTCGGTGCCGCGGCGTTCGAGCATCTCGTGCAGCGCCTTGGCCTGCTGCAGCGACCGCGGGAACCCGTCCAGGATGAAGCCGTTGGCCGCGTCCGGGTCGCTCAACCGGTCGTCGACGAGCTGGTTGGTCAGCTCCGAGGGCACCAGGTCACCGGCGTCCAGGTAGCGCTTGGCCTCCAGGCCCAGTTTGGTGCCGTTCTCGATGTTGCTGCGGAACAGCTCACCGGTGGAGATTTGCGGGATCCCCAGCTTTTCGGAGAGCTTCTGCGCCTGCGTCCCCTTGCCCGCCCCCGGCGGACCCAGCAAAACGACTCTCACTTGAGGAACCCTTCATAGTTGCGCTGCATGAGCTGACTCTCGATCTGCTTGACCGTATCCAAGCCCACGCCAATCATGATCAACACCGCGGTGCCGCCGAACGGCAGGTTCTGTACCGCCCCGCCGTTGCCGATCTGCAAGAACAGGTTGGGCAGCACCGAGATCGCACCGAGGTAGATCGAACCCGGCAACGTGATCCGGCTCAGCACGAACCGCAGGTAATCGGCGGTCGGCTTGCCCGGCCGGATCCCGGGGATGAACCCGCCGAACTTCTTCATCTCGTCGGCGCGCTCATCGGGGTTGAAGGTGATCGACACGTAGAAGTACGTGAAGAAGATGATCAGCCCGAAATAGATGCCGATGTAGACGGGGTCGCTGGGGTCGGACAGGTAGCTGCCGACGAACTTGTCCCACCAGCTGTTGCCCACGCCGCCGCTGCCGCTGCGGATCAGCTGGGTGATCAGGTGCGGGATATAGATGAGCGAGGACGCGAAGATCACCGGGATGACACCGGCCTGGTTGACCTTGAGCGGCAGATACGTCGACGTGCCGCCGTACATCCGGCGGCCGACCATGCGCTTGGCGTATTGCACCGGGATGCGCCGCTGGCCCTGCTCGACGAACACCACGCCGACGATGATGATCAGCGCGGCGATGAGCACGGCGGTGAAGATCATGCCGCCTCGGCTGTCCAGGATGGTCTTGCCCTCGGCGGGGATGCGGGCCGCGATGCCGACGAAGATCAGCAGCGACATGCCGTTGCCGATGCCGCGTTCGGTGATCAGCTCACCCATCCACATCACCAGGGCCGCGCCGCCGGTCATCACCAACACGATGACGATCAGCGTCAAGATGCTCTGGTCGGCGATGATGTCCAGCGAGCAGCCCTGCAGCAGCCCCCCGTTGGCGGCCAGCGCCACGATGCTCGTGGCCTGCAGGATCGCCAGCGCGATCGCCAGATAACGGGTGTACTGCGTCATCTTGGCCTGGCCGGACTGGCCCTCCTTGCGCAGTTCCTCGAACCGCGGGATGACCACCGTGAGCAGCTGGACGATGATGCTGGCGGTGATGTAGGGCATCACGCCCACCGCGAACACCGTGAGTTTGAGCAGCGCCCCGCCGGAGAACAGGTTGATCAGCGAATAGATCTGTCCGGCCGCGCCGCCGCTGGCCTCTTTGATGCACTGCTGGACGTTCGGATAGTTGACGCCCGGGGACGGCAGCGCGGCGCCGACCCGGTACAAGACGACGATGCCAAGCGTGAAGAGGATCTTCCGTCTCAGGTCGACTGTCCGCAGCGATGAGATGAAAGCGGAAAGCAACTCTTCCTCCTGCGCAGCCGGGGGTTTCCTGCATCACGCGCCCAACTCCCGCAGGCCAGGACGTACGGCGTCGCGCGTCGAACCGTGTACGAGACTAACAGCTGGTCCGGTCAGGTCCGGTCAGGGCCTTTCCCGCGGCCACCGGAAATGCTCGGACGGGGCCCCGGAAAAAGCACAGGAAGCCGTCAGGCCGGCGGCGTAGAGTGCGGCTGTCTCGTTGCATTTGCTAAGTAACTTGGGAGCAGTATGACACGCACCGACCAAGACAGCTGGGACTTGGCCTCGAGCGTCGGCGCCACCGCCACGATGGTCGCCGCGGCCCGCGCGCTGGCCAGCGGGGGAGCCAATCCGATCATCAACGACCCGTTCGCCGCGCCGTTGGTGCGGGCGGTCGGCCTGGATTTCTTCCGCCGTCTGGTCGACGGCGAGGTCACCGAGCCCGAGGGCGACGGGGCGGCCGGAGGCGGCGCGAAGGAGCTGGCGCTGGAGACCGATTCGATGGCGGTGCGCACCCGCTTCTTCGACGACTTCTTCCTCAATGCCGCCCGCGACGGGATTCGCCAATCGGTGATCCTGGCCGCCGGCCTCGACGCCCGCGCCTACCGGCTGGGCTGGCCGCCCGGCAGCGTGGTGTACGAGGTCGACCAGCCCAAGGTCGTCGAGTTCAAGAGCGCCACCCTGGCCAGCCTGGGCGCCTCCCCGGCCGCGGACCGGCGGACCGTCGGCATCGACCTGCGGGAGGACTGGCCGGCGGCGTTGCGCGGCAGCGGCTTTGACGTGACGCGGCCGACGGCGTGGAGTGCCGAGGGCCTGCTGATGTACCTGCCGCCCGACGCGCAGGACCGGCTCTTCGACAACATCACCGCGCTCAGCGCGCCCGGCAGCAAGCTGGCCACCGAATATCACCCCGACAACGGGACGACGATGTCGCAACGCGCGCGGGAGTTCAACGACAGGTGGGCGAAAGTCGGCTGCGACATCGACCTTTCCGGGCTGTTCTTCGACGGCGAGCGCAGCAACGTCGTCGACTACCTCACCGGCCGGGGATGGCGGGTGAGCACCCGGCCACGGCGCGATCTGTTCGGCGACTACGGCCTGGAATTCCCCGACGATGACGAGGCGGCCCAGCACCCCAACATCGTTGCGGTCACCGCGACATTGGGCTCATAACCGCGCGCTCAGCCGGGGGGTTTGGCCGCCGGTGCGCGCACGACCATCGGGACCGCGGGGAAACACCACGCCATCTCCGAGCGCGACTTGCGCAGGGCAGCGGTGCCGTAGCCCCGCTTGCGGTAATCGGGGTGAATCCAGATCCGCACGTTGACCTCGCCGCGGACCAGCTCGCCGAACACCATGCCGACCTTCTGGCCGGAGTCGACGGCCACGAACCACGCGGCCTCCTCGTCGTCGACGCGCCCGAGGGCCGCGCTGATCTCGTCGTCCAGGCTGCCGGCCGGCCCGCCCGAGCCGTCGCCGGCCGCGCCGATCTCCTCGGTGCGCACGGCGAAGATGTCGCGGTCGGTGGCGGCGGAGAAGGGCCGCAGCTCCAGGGTCTCCCCCGAGCTCGCCGGGCGCTCGCCCAGGGTGAAGCTCAGCTGCTTGTTGAGGTCTTCGAGTTCGGCGAGGATCTTGCGGCGCGAGTCGATGGTGAGTTGATCGAACGACATGCCCATCACCGCCTCGGCGGCCAGGTGGGAGGTGTCGAGCAGCCGGACGATCGCCTCCACCGCGGCCGCCCTGTTCTCTGATTCCACGATGGCGTCGGCGATTTCGTGCCGCCGCTCCACGGCTTTCGACAGGGCGTCGGCGATTTCCCGGCGGGTGGCTTTGCGGTCGTGGTCGGTCATTGCACCAGCCTAGAACGGCGGTGGTGCCACCGCGCCACATCGGCGCTCTGCCATCTGTAGGAAGCGGTGGTAGCGGTCCTCGACCGCCGCCGCCCATACGGGATCGGGCTCGACGACGCGCTCGGTGCGCACCCACCGGGCGGCGTCGGCGATCGTCGTCTCCAGGCCGGCGGCCATGCGGGCGAGGAAGGCGGCCCCCAGCGCGGCCCCCTCCGCCACCGCGGACACCTCGACGGGGCGCCCGGTGGCGTCGGCGATGGCCTGCAGCCACGGCCCGACCCGGGTGCCGCCGCCGGTGGCCACGATGCGCGACACCGGCGCGGCGGACAGTTCGATGAGCTGGCGCACCACGAAGCCCGACGCCTCGTAGGCGGCCCGCCGCAGCGCGGCGGCGTCGTGGGTCAGATCCAGCGCCTCGAGCAGGCCGCGGCGGTCCGGGTCGTGGAACGGGCTGCGCTCGCCGCGCAGGTAGGGCGACCACACCGGTACGCGGCCGGGTTCGACGGCCGTCGGATCCGCTTGCGCCACAACGCGATCCACCCAGCCGAGGAACAGCCCGCCGGCGTTGCTCGCCCCGCCGATCTGACTCTTGCCGGGCGTGGTGTGGGGAATGGTCCACAGCCCTGGCATCTGCCGGGGCTCGGAAATGGTCGTCCACACGATCAGCGTGGTGCCGCACATCACCAGCACGTCGCCGTCGCGGTCGGCGCCGGCCACGATCTGTTCGCACAGCGCGTCGATCGCGCCGGTGGCCACCGCGGCGCCGCTGCCCCGCACCTCCCCGACGACGGCCCCCATACTTTCCACCCGCGGCATCTGTTCCACGCGGGCGCCGCGCTCGGCACAGGCGGCGGGGTCCCAGCCGGTCCCGTCGAACAGGGGGAACGCCGTGGCGGCGGTGGCGATGTCGATCACGGCGTCGCCGGCCAGCGCGTGGTTGGCCACCGCCGGCGCGGGCCAGTAGCCGGCGGCGTCGGGCTCCTGCGCGGCCGTCCACCGCAGGAACTCCGCCGCCTCGCCGAGCGCGGGCAGGGGCTGCGCGTCCCCTCCGGGGGTGCGGCCCCGGCCGTCGCCGTACAGCAGCCCCGGCGTGATCGGCGTGCCCGTCGCGTCGACGGCGGTCATCGACGGCACCATCGCCGAGACGGCCACCGCCGCGACATCGGTCCGGTCGGCCAGTTCGGCCAGGGCCGCCGACGGCCCCCGCCGCCACGCCTCGTCGGCGTCGTGCTCGAGGCGGTCGGCCGCCGGGACCCGCAGCGCGTGGGGGATGCGCACCCGCGCCGCCACGTTGCCGTCGGCGTCGGCGGCTATCGCCTTGACCGCGGTGCTGCCGACGTCGATGCCGATTGTGACGTCTATGCGTGACACGGGCGTCACCGTACGCCAGCATTGGCATTCGTGACGTCCAAACCGCGCGCCTTGGTCACGGCCCCGATGCGGGGCCCGGGCTTCGCCAAGCTGCGGGAACTGGCCGACGTGATCTATGACCCCTGGATCGAGCAGACCCCGCTGCGCATCTACAGCGCCGAGCAGCTGGCCGAACGGATCGCGAGCGAGGGCGCCGAAATCGTGGTGGTGGAAAGCGATTCGGTGCGCGGCCCGGTGTTCGCCCAGGGGTTGCGCGCGATCGCCTCCACCCGCGGCGACCCCAACAACGTCGACATCGCCGGGGCCACCGCGGCCGGCATCCCGGTGCTGAACACCCCGGCCCGCAACGCCGACGCCGTCGCCGAGATGACGGTGGCGCTGCTGCTGGCCGCCACCCGCCACGTGCTGCCCGCGGACGCGGATGTGCGCAGCGGCAACATCTTTCGCGACGGCAGCATCCCCTATCAGCGTTTCCGCGGCGGCGAGATCGCGGGGCGCACCGCCGGGCTGGTGGGCCTGGGCGCCGTCGGCCGCGCCACCCAGTGGCGGCTGTCCGGGTTGGGCCTGCGGGTCATCGCGCACGACCCGTACAACCCCGACGCGCGCCACAGCCTCGACGAGCTGCTGGCCGAGGCCGACATCGTGTCGCTGCACGCGCCGGTCACCGATGACACGGCCGGCATGATCGGCGCCGGGCAGTTCGCGGCCATGCGCGACGGCGTGGTCTTCCTCAATACCGCCCGCGCCCAGCTGCACGACACCGACGCGCTCGTCGACGCCCTGGTCGCGGGCAAGGTGGCCGCCGCCGGCCTGGATCACTTCGCCGGCGAATGGCTGCCGGCCGACCATCCGCTCGTGGGGATGGCAAACGTCGTGTTGACCCCGCACATCGGCGGCGCGACCTGGAACACCGAGGCCCGGCAGGCGCAGATGGTGGCCGACGACCTCGAGGCGCTGCTGAAGGGTGACGCGCCCGCCCATCTCGTCAACCCGGAGGTACTAGGCCCATGAAATTCGTCGAGAACGCGGAGACCGCGGTGCTGGACGCGGCCAAGGACATGCTGCGCCGGGGCCTTGTGGAGGGCACCGCCGGCAACATCTCGGCGCGCCGCGCCGACGGCAACATCGTCATCACCCCGTCTTCCGTCGACTACCGCGACATGCAGCTCGACGACCTCGTGCTGGTCGATCCGGGCGGCTCGGTGCTGCAGGCGGCCGATGGCCGGTCGCCGTCCTCGGAGATGCAGTTGCACTTGGCCTGCTTTGCCGCGTTCGACGACATCGGCAGCGTCATTCACAGTCATCCGGTGTGGGCGACCATGTTCGCCATCGCCCACCAACCGATCCCGGCGTGCATCGACGAGTTCGCGGTGTATTGCGGCGGCGACGTCCGGTGCACCGATTACGCCGCGTCCGGGACCGCCGACGTGGGTACCAACGCGGTCGCCGCGCTCGAGGGCCGCGCCGCCGCCCTGATCGCCAACCACGGCCTGGTGGCGGCGGGACCGCGGCCCGACAAGGTTTTGCATGTCACCGCGCTGGTGGAGCGCACCGCCCAAATCGTTTGGGGCGCACGCGCTCTCGGGGGGCCGGTGCCGATCCCCGAGGACGTCAACAACAACTTCGCCGCGGTCTACGGTTATCTGCGGGCCAACGCCTGATGCGGCGGTTCCGGCTCGGCCGCGCCACCCTGGCGCGGGTAGTCGAACTGCGATTCTCGTTGGGCGCCAAGTCCTTTCCCCATACCCCGCCGTCGGGGTGGCACGACAATGCCGACCTGCTGGTGCCCGACTTCTTCGATCCCGACACCGATCAGTGGCACATCGCGATCCAGAGCTGGGTCATCCAGGTCGACGGCCTGACGGTCATCGTCGACACCGGCGTCGGCAACGATCGGCTGCGCCCGCACATGCCGCCCTTGGACCACCTGAACACGGCGTTCTTGGCCGCGCTGCGTTCGGCGGGCGTCGAGCGCGACGCCGTCGACGTGGTGGTCAACACCCACATGCACTCCGACCACGTCGGCTGGAACACCATGCTGGACAACGGCACCTGGGTGCCGACGTTCCCCAACGCCCGGTACCTGCTGCCCGCCGCCGACTATCGCCACTTCGAACCCGACGGGCCCGCCGCGCGGCGGTCGCCGCGCACCGAAGCCGAAGCTGCCCAGCAGCGCGGCGACCAGCTGGTGTTCGCGGACAGCGTGTTACCCATCGACGCTGCGGGGCAACTGATCCGGTGGTCGGACGACTACGCGGTCAGCGATTCGCTGCGGCTGCGGCCCGCCCCCGGGCACACGCCGGGCTCCTCGGTGCTCTGGCTGGACGCGGGCCAACCCGCGGTCTTCGTCGGTGATCTCACCCACAGCCCGTTGCAGGTGCGTCGCCCCGGCGACGCGTGTGCCTTCGACATCGACGCCGCCGCGGCCGCAGTGACCCGCCGCCGCATCTTCACCGAGGCCGCGCAGGCGACAGCGACGGTGATACCCGCGCACTACCCCGGCCGCGGCGGCGCGACGATCCGCGCGCTCGGCGACGAATTCGAAGTCGGTGAGTGGCTGGACATTCCGGCCCTGTGACGTGCGAGGTCACCGCTGATCGATCGCCACCTTGACCGCGCCGCTCTCGCCCTGATCGGCGAGCTCCCAAAAAGCGTCGCGCCACCGCGCCAACCCGAAGGTATGGGTGAGCATGGGACGCAGGTCGACGCGTCCGGCGCCGGCCAGGTCGAGGTAGTGGGCGATGGCGTGCTTGCGCCGCCCGTCGACCTCCTCGACGCCGAAGGCGTTGGAGCCCACCAGGGAAACCTCTTTGAAGTAGAGCGGGCTGTCCTCCCAGCGGCCGGGCGCGTGCACGCCGGCCTTCACCAGGGTGCCCCGCGAGCGCAGGACCCGGACGCCCACCTCGAAGGTCTCGGGCTTTCCGATGGTGTCGTAGACGACGTCGACCGCGCCGGGGTGGGCCATCGGCAGGCCCAGCAGCGGCCGGCGCAGCCGGCCACCGCCCCACGCCACGAGCTCCTCGATGAGGTCCGAACGCGGCTCGTGGGCAAGGACTTTCGCGGCGCCGAACCGGCGGGCCAGCTCGGCCTGGGCACCGAAACGGGCTATCACGGCCACGGCCACGTCGGGATACAGCGCCCGCAGGATCGCGACCGCGCACAAACCCAGCGAGCCGGCCCCGTACACCAGCACCGGGCCCGTATCGGGCGGAGGGTGGCGGGTGACCGCGTGCAGGGACACCGAGAACGGGTCGGCGAACACGGCCGCCTCGTCGGGGATCGAGTCCGGAACCGCGAACAGCATGCTGTCGTGGGCGGGCATCAATTCGGCGTAGCCGCCCGTCACGTCGGCCGAGACGCCGGTGTGGATGCCGGGGCTCAGGGCGCCGTCGGTGAAGCTCCAGCACAGGCTGTAGTCGCCGGCCTGACACGCCGGGCAGGGCGGCGCGATGCCCCGCGGCCCGCAGGACAGCCACGGGTTGAGCACCACCCGCTGCCCCACCTGCAGGCCGCGCGCCCTGGGGCCCAGCGCCACCACGTCGGCCACCACCTCGTGGCCCAGGACTTGCGGGAACGAACAGAACGCGGACATGGCGTTGTCGGCGTCGCCTTCGCCGAAGTCCATCAGGATCTGCTTGGAATCCGACCCGCAGATGCCGGTCAGCCGCGGCCGGGTGAGCACCCAGTCCTCCTGCGGCAGTTGCGGATCCGGCACCTCGCGCAGCGCGGTCGGGGTGCGGGCCAGGTTCTGGGTGAGCGCGTTGGCGCGCTCGGGCACCTCGAAGGGCTCCGGTGGCACGCCGTAGACCAGCGCCCTCATGGCGCCGCCAGCCCCGCCGCCCCGGCGATGAACGCGTCGAGGTCGGCGTTCTTGGCGTCGACGACCGGTTTCATGTCCGGCACGTAATGCTCGAAGCCCTCGGTGCCCAGGGCGGCGAGGATGCCGTCGGCCACCTCGTCGGCGGAAACCTTGGGACCCCGGTAGAGGGGTTCCTCGCTGCCCGGGTGATCCCAGATCTCCGTGTCCACCGGGCCGGGCTCGATCAGCTTCACCGCGATAGGTGTGCCGTGCAGGTCCACGGCCATCGCCTCGCTCCAGCCACACAGCGCGAATTTGCTTGCACAGTAGGCGCTTTCGTGGATTATCCCGAGCCGGCCGCCGACACTGGACACGTTGACGATCATGCCCGATCCCCGCTCGCGCATCCGCGGCAACAGGGCCAGCGTCAGCCGCATCGGGGCGAAGAAGTTGACCCGCATGACCTCTTCGACCTCGTCGGGATCCAGCGCGGTGACCGGGCGCCGCTTCGGGACGGCCGCGTTGTTGATCAGCACGTCGATGCCCCCGAGCGTGTCCCAGGCGGTCGCCGCCAGGTCACGCAGCGCGGAGGTGTCGGCCAGGTCGGCGACCCACATCGCCGATCCCGGGGCGGTACGCCGGCAGTCGGCCAGGACCTCGGCCAGCCGATCCCGGCGGCGCGCGACCAGCCCGACCACTGCGCCACCGCCGGCCAGACGCCGGGCCAGGGCCGCGCCCAGACCCGACGAAGCGCCCGTGATCAGCACCCGCTCGTACGCCATCAGTAAAGGTTGCCGCGAATCGCGGGAAGCGTACAGTGGGGGAAGCTTGTTATATCGGCTAAATATTAGATTGACTACCTCCGATAGGGGCACCACCATGACTTCCACCAGGTACGAGGGCGACACCTGGGACCTCGCCTCCAGCGTCGGCGTGACCGCCACCATGGTCGCGGCGGCCCGGGCGATGGCCACCCGCGCCGAGAGCCCGCTGATCAACGACCCGTTCGCCGAGCCGCTGGTCAAGGCGGTCGGAGTCGACCTGCTCTCCCGGCTGGCCAGCGGCGAGCTCGACCCGGCCGAGCTGAACGACGTCCACGACGGCGCCGCCAGCTCCGCCGGGGCAATGTCGCGGATGGCCGACAACATGGCCGTGCGCACCAAGTTCTTCGACGAATTCTTCATGGACGCCACGAACGCGGGCATCAAGCAGGCGGTGATCCTGGCCTCCGGGCTGGACGCGCGGGCCTACCGGTTGGCGTGGCCGGCCGGGACGGTGGTCTACGAGGTGGACCAGCCGCAGGTCATCGAATTCAAGACCCGCTCGCTGGCCGAGCTGGGCGCCGCCCCCACCGCCGAGCGGCGCGTGGTGGCCGTCGACCTGCGCGACGACTGGCCCACAGCGCTCAAGGACGCCGGATTCGATCCCGCCCAGCCGACGGCGTGGAGCGCCGAGGGCCTGCTCGGCTACCTGCCGCCGGAGGCACAGGATCGCCTGCTGGACACCATCACCGAGCTCAGCGCGCCGGGCAGCCGGCTGGCCACCGAGAGCGCGCCCAACCCCGCACCCGGCGACGACGAGAAGCTCAAGGAGCGCATGCAGGCGATCTCCGAGCGCTGGCGCGCGCACGGCTTCGATCTCGACATGGCGGGGCTGGTCTACTTCGGCGACCGCAACGAGGCCGCCCCCTACCTGGCCGCTCACGGGTGGCGCCTGAACAGCGCCAGCATCCGGGATCTGTTCGCCGCCAACGGGCTTGACCCGCTCGGCGACGACGACATGCGGATGGGCGAGATGCTCTACACGAGCGGCACCTATGAGTGAGGGGCGCGCCGAGGGCGACAGCTGGGGGCCGGCACACAGCGTGGGGGCGACGGCGACCATGGTCGCCGCGTCCCGCGCGGTCGCGTCGAAGGGTCCCGACGCGCTGCTCGACGATCCGCTGGCCGACCCGCTGGTCCGCGCCGTCGGCCTGGATCCCTTCATCCGGATCATCGACGGCGAGATCGACTTCGAGGACGACCCGCTGTTCAACCGCCGGGCGCGGGCCGAGCAGATCACGGTGCGCACCAGGTTTTTCGACGACTTCTTCCTGGACGCGACGAACGCGGGCATCAAGCAGGCGGTCATCCTGGCCTCCGGCCTGGACACCCGGGCCTACCGCCTGCGGTGGCCGGCGGGAACCGTGGTCTACGAGATCGACCAGCCCGACGTCATCGCCTTCAAGACCGACACGCTGGCCGGCCTCGGCGCCGCCCCCACCGCGCAGCGCCGCACGATCAGCATCGACCTGCGCGACGACTGGCCGGCGGCCTTGCGCGACGGTGGTTTTGACGTCACCCAGCCGACCGCCTGGAGCGCCGAGGGGCTGCTGCCCTACCTGCCGCCCGAGGCGCAGGACCGGCTGTTCGACAACATCACCGCGCTGTCCGCGCCGGGCAGCCGGGTGGCGACCGAACACGTGCCCGACCCCGACGCGTTCTCCGACGAGCGCCTGCGCCGCATCTCCGAGCGGTGGCAGCGCTTCGGCTTCGACCTGAATGCGGCCGACCTGTTCTACCGGGGCGAGCGCAACGTCGTCGTCGACTACCTGAACGGCCATGGCTGGCAGGTGAGCGCGCATCCCGCCCGGGAACTATACGCCCGCAACGGGTTTGAGTTTCCCGAGGACGAGATGGCGGCCACCTTCGGTGAGCTGAGCTACGTCGCCGCGACGCTCGAGTAAGGTTTTTCCCATGCCACGCACTCACGACGACAACTGGGATCTGGCGTCCAGCGTCGGCGCCACCGCGACGATGGTCGCGGCGGGGCGGGCGATGGCGACGAAGGATCCGCGGGGTCTGATCAACGATCCGTTCGCCGAGCCGCTGGTGCGGGCGGTCGGGGTGGAATTCTTCACCAAGATGATGGACGGCGAGCTCGACATCGATGCGATCGAGAACGCCTCGTCGGTGCGCGTTCAGGCGATGATCGACGGAATGACGGTGCGCACCAGGTACTTCGACGACTATTTCATGGACGCCGTCGGCGCCGGCGTGCGTCAGGTGGTGATCCTGGCCTCCGGGCTGGACGCGCGCGCCTACCGGTTGCCGTGGCCGGACGGCACGGTCGTCTACGAGATCGACCAGCCCCAGGTGATCGAGTTCAAAACCAGCACGCTGGCCGGCATCGGCGCCGAGCCGACCGCCGATCGGCGCACCGTCGGCATCGACCTGCGGGCGGACTGGCCGACCGCGCTGAAGGACGCCGGGTTCGATACGACCGCACCGACGGCGTGGCTGGCCGAGGGCCTGCTGATCTACCTGCCGCCGGACGCCCAGGACCGGCTGTTCGACAACATCACCGCGCTCAGCGCGCCCGGCAGCACCATCGCCACCGAATTCGTGCCCGGCATCGTGGATTTCGACGCCGAGAAGGTGCGGGAGATGTCCGGTTCGTTCCGGGACCACGGCGTGGACATCGACATGGCGTCGCTGGTCTACACCGGCGACCGCAACCATGTCGTGGACTACCTGTCGAGCACCGGGTGGCACGCCGAGGGCGTGACCCGCACCGAGCTTTTCGAGCGCGGCGGGTTCGACGTGCGCGCCCCGGAGGACGACGACCCGCTCGGTGAGATCGTCTTCATCAGCGGCAGGCTCGGCGGCTAGCTAAACCCTAGAGCCGCCAGGGCCCCGCCCACAGCGCGCTGGCGCCGCTGACGGACCGTTCGACGTTGTCCACGATGCCGCCGATGGTGCGGCCCAGCAGCGCCCCCAGCGCGTCGGGCAGCGACGCGGCGGCCGGCTGCGAGGACGCCCGGGGCCGAAGCATGTCCAGCAGCGAACCGCCCGGGTAGGTGACGATGCGCACGTCGGCGTCCTCGTCCAGTCCGGCAAGGATTTTCGCGCGCCGCAGCGCGGTTCGGAACCCGCCCAGCTCGTCGACCAGGCCCCGCTCCAGCGCGTCGGCGCCGGTCCAGACCCGGCCCCGCGCGACCCGGTCGACGGCGTCTTTGGTCAGGTTGCGCCCGTCGGCCACCCGCGCCACGAAGTCGGCGTACAGCAGGTCGGCCTCGGCCTCCCGGTGGGCGCGCTGCTCCGGCGTGAACGGCGTGTCGATCGCCCAGGCGTCGGCGTTGGCGTTGGTGCGCACGGTGTCCGAGCCGACGCCCAGCCGCCCGAGCAGATCACGGATCACCAGCTTGCCGGTGAGCACGCCGATCGAACCGGTGATCGTCGCGGGGCTGGCGACGACCGCGTCGGCCGCCACGGCGATGTAGTAACCGCCGGAGGCGGCGACCGACCCCATCGACGCCACCACCGGCTTGCCCCGTTTGCGGGCCTTTTTCACCTCGCGCCACAGGGTTTCCGACGCGGTGACCGAGCCGCCGGGGCTATTGACGCGCACCACGATCGCCGACACCGAATCGTCGGCGGCGGCCTCCCGCAGCGCCGGCGCTATGGTGTCGCTGCCGACCGTGGAGGTGCCGAACGGCAGGAACTGGGGTCCACCGCGCCCGTCGACGATCGTGCCGTCGACGTTGATGACGGCCACCGTCGGCTTGGGCCGGCGACCGGGCACCGACGGCGCCGGCGGGATCAGCCGCGACCGTGCGGCGCCGGCGTAGCGCGACAGATACAGCCGCGGCGGCGCATTCTCCTCCGAAACATCTTTCACGCCAACCAGTTCCGCGATGCGGTCATAGGCTTCGTCCCGGAATCCGATACGGTCGACCAGGCCCGAGGACACGGCCTCCTCGCGCAACAGCGGGGCGCGATCGGCCAGGGCGTCCAGGGCGGCGGCGTCGAGCTTGCGTGATGTCCCCACCGCTTCCCACACCTGCTCCCGGATGCTCTCGAGCATCCGGGTGACGGCCTCGCGGTGGGCCTCGGTGAAGCCGTGCTCGGTGAAACGGTTTGCCGCGGACTTGTATTCGCCGCGCGCGACGACTTCGGCTTCGATGCCGGCCTTGTCGAACGCGTCGCGTAAAAAGGTGGCGTTGCTGGCGAAGCCGATCAGCCCGACGCTTCCCGCCGGCTGCATCCAGACCTCGCCGAAGGCCGAGGCCAGGTAGTACGACAACGTGCCCGGGTAGGTCTCGGCCCAGGCCAGTGACGGCTTGGCGGCGGTGAACGCGACGATGGCCTCGCGCAGTTCCTGCACCGCGGCCGACGGCGACGCCGTCAGTTGCACGCGGGCGATCAGCCCGGCGACCCGCGGATCCTCGGCCGCCCGGTAGATGGCGGACACCGTGTCGCGCAGCGACACCGGACGGCTCCCACCGGTGATCATCGCCAGCGGGTCGAACCCCGACGTCTCCGGCGGCATTGAGCGCAGATCCAATTCGAGCACGCAGCCGTTGGGCACGCCGTGATGACGTGCGGTGTCGACCCGGTCGGCCAGCGCGCGCACCTCGTCCGCGCCTTTTGACAAACCGGGTATCGAGGGCAGGAAAGCGAACATGCCTGCAGACTACCGACCGGCCACCGTACGGTGGTCCGGTGAGGTTTTCCATCGCCATCCCGCAGTTCGACTACGAGACGTTCGACGCGGCGGGGCTGCGGTCCTTTCTCACCCGCGCCGAGGAGCTCGGGTTCGAGGGTGGCTGGGTGCTCGAACAGATCATCGGACCCGCGCCGCTACTGGCCCCGATGGAGCTGCTGGCCTATTGCGCCGCCTGCACCGAGCGGCTGCGCCTGGGCGTCGGCGTGCTGGTGACGTCGCTGCACGAACCGCTGCAGCTGGCCTCGGCGATCACCGCCGTCGACCGGCTCAGCCACGGCCGCCTCGACGTGGGTGTCGCCCCCGGTGGCGGGCGGCGGAAATTCGCCGCCTTCGGCGTGGACAAGGACACCTTCATCTCGTATTTCACCGAGGGCCTGGAGCTGATGAAGGCCGCCTGGTCCGACGACCCCCGGGTGACGTTCCACGGCCGTTTTCGCGAGGTCGACGACCTGCCCGTCGCGCCCAAGCCGGTGCAGCGACCGCACCCGCCGATCTGGTTCGGGGGCCTCGCCCCGAAGGCCCTGGCCCGCGCCGTGCGGCACGGCGATTCGTTCCTGGGCGCCGGCTCGTCGACCACGGAGGCGTTCGCCGGGGCCGTCGCCGTCGTGCGCCGTGAGCTCGACGCGCAACACAAGGACCCCGCCGGGTTCACCATCGCCAAGCGGGTCTACCTGACGGTCGACGACGACGCCGCCAGGGCGCGGGAACGCGTGCTCGCCGGGCTGGATCGCATCTACGGGCGGATGCCCGGCGTGCAGGACGTGCCGGTCTCCGGCACCCCCGACGACGTGGCCCGCGGGCTGCGCGAGGTCATCGACGCCGGGGCGCAGATGCTGTTACTGAATCCCGTCGGCATCGACGCGAGCGAGAACCGCGAGCAGATGGAACGCCTTGCCGCGGAAGTGATTCCGCAGCTGAGTTAGGACAGCTCGGTGGCCGAGCCGCCGGCGGCGGTGATCTTCTCGCGTGCGCTGCCGCTGAACTTGTGCGCGGTCACCTCGACCTTGACGGTCAACTTGCCGTCGCCGAGGACCTTGATCAGCGAGTTCTTGCGAACGGCGCCCTTGGCCACCAGCTCGTCCACGCCGATCGAACCGCCTTGCGGGAAAAGCCGATTGAGGTCGCCGACGTTGACGATCTCGTACTCGGTGCGGAACCGGTTGCGGAACCCCTTGAGCTTGGGCAGCCGCATGTGGATCGGCATCTGACCACCCTCGAAGGTGGCCGGCACGTTCTTGCGCGCCTTGGTGCCCTTGGTACCGCGGCCGGCGGTCTTGCCCTTGGAGCCTTCACCGCGACCGACGCGGGTGCGGGCGGTCTTCGAGCCGCGGGCGGGTTTCAGGTCGTGCAGCTTGATAGTCACTTGGCCTCCTCTACCTCGACCAGGTGGCTGACCACCGCGATCAGGCCGCGGGTCTGCGGGTTGTCCTCGCGGATCACCGAGTGGCGGATCCGTCGCAGGCCGAGGGTGCGCAGGGACTCACGCTGCTTCCAGCGGGCCCCGATGGTGCTGCGCACCTGGGTGATCTTCAGTTGACTGCTCATGGTTGGGTCCCCGAAATCTGCGCCTCACGTGCCGCCGCACTGGCCAGCGCGTCGCTTTCCCGTCGCGCCTTGAGCATTCCGGCCGGCGCAACGTCCTCGATGGGCAGTCCGCGGCGGGCGGCAACCTCCTCGGGGCGCTGCAGCAGCTTGAGCGCGGCGACGGTCGCGTGCACCACGTTGATGGCGTTGTCACTGCCCAGCGACTTGGCCAGGATGTCGTGCACGCCAGCGCATTCCAGCACCGCGCGGGCGGCGCCGCCGGCGATCACACCGGTACCCGGGCTGGCCGGGCGCAGCAGCACCACGCCGGCGGCCGCTTCACCCTGCACCGGGTGCGTGATGGTCCCGCGGATCAGCGGCACCCGGAAGAAGCCCTTGCGGGCCTCCTCGACGCCCTTGGCGATGGCGGCGGGAACTTCCTTGGCCTTGCCGTAGCCGACGCCGACCATGCCGTTGCCGTCACCGACGATCACCAGCGCGGTGAAGCTGAATCGCCGACCACCCTTGACCACCTTGGAGACGCGGTTGATGGCGACGACCCGCTCCAGGTAGTTGCTCTTGTCGCCGTCGCGGTCGCGGCCACGACCGCCGTCGCCGCGCCGACCGCGGCTGTCGCGGTCACCGCGCGAGTCACGGCTGTCGCCGGCGCCTTGTCCGCCGGCGGGCTGCTCCGCCATTATGCGGTCCTTCCAGTCGTGTACACGTTCTCAGTCATCAGAATTGCAATCCGTTCTCGCGTGCGGCATCGGCCAGCGCCGCGATCCGTCCGCCGTAGGTGTATCCGCCGCGGTCGAAGACCACGCTGTCGATGCCGGCGGCCTTGGCGCGCTCCGCGATCAGCTGGCCCACCCGCACGCTGCGGGCTTTCTTGTCCCCCTGCAGGCTGCGCACGTCGTCCTCGATCGACGACGCGGCGGCCACCGTGGTCCCGTTCTCGTCGTTGACCAGTTGCACATGAATGTGTCGCGCGGATCGGTTGACCACCAGCCGCGGACGCTGCGGCGTGCCCTCGATCTTCTTGCGCAGCCGGGCGTGCCGGCGCAGCCGAGAGACGCGCCGAGTCGCGGATACGCTCTGCCCCACCGGCTTTCGCGCGGCGGCGCCAGCTTGTGATTGCGCCATGATTACTTACCTGTCTTTCCGACCTTGCGGCGGATCTGCTCGCCCTCGTAGCGCACGCCCTTGCCCTTGTACGGGTCGGGGCGACGCAGACGACGGATGTTCGCCGAGATCTGGCCGACCTTCTGCTTGTCGATCCCGGTGATGGTGAACTTCGTCGGCGACTGCACGGCGAACGTGATGCCGTCGGGCGCCTCGATCACCACGGGATGGCTGTAGCCCAGCGCGAACTCGAGGTTGGAGCCCTTGAGCTGCACGCGGTAACCGACACCGAAGATCTCCATCTTGGTGGTGTAGCCCTGCGTCACGCCGGTGACCAGGTTGGACACCAGGGTGCGCGACAGCCCGTGCAGCGAGCGGTTGCGCCGCTCGTCGTTGGGGCGGGTGACCACGATCGCGCCATCGTCGTTGCGCGCCACGGTGATCGGCTCGGCCACGGTCAGATCCAGCGTGCCCTTGGGGCCTTTCACCGAGACCTTCTGACCGTCGATCGTTACGTCGACTCCGGCGGGAACCGGAACCGGCTGCTTACCAATACGCGACATCTTTTACCCCCTCACCACACGTACGCGAGGACTTCGCCGCCCACGCCCTGTCGGGCTGCCTGGCGGTCGGTCAGCAGGCCCGAGGAGGTGGAGATGATCGCCACTCCCAGGCCGCCGAGCACGCGCGGCAGATTGGTGGATTTCGCGTACACCCGCAGGCCGGGCTTGGACACGCGGCGCAAGCCGGCGATGCTGCGCTCCCGGCTCGGCCCGTACTTGAGCTGAACGATCAGCGACTTGCCGACCCGAGCATCCTCGGTGCGGTAATCGCTGATGTAGCCCTCGCTCTTGAGGATCTGGGCGATGTTCGCCTTGAGCTTCGAGTGCGGCAACGTCACCTCGTCGTGATACGCCGAATTGGCGTTGCGCAGACGTGTCAAGAAGTCTGCGATCGGGTCCGTCATAGTCATCGAGCGCCACTCCTCTTCATCGCTGCGCTCTGCTTCGTCGCTGTCGCAGTCATCGAGCGCCACTCCTCTTCATCGCTGCGCTCTGCATCGTCGCTGTCGCAGTCATCGAGCGCCACTCCTCTTCATCGCTGCGCTCTGCATCGTCGATGTCGCAGTCATGACAGTGTCTGTCACCTTCCTCGCGGTGGTTCCCGGTCCGGGCCTGTCGCGCACTTTTCTGGGTTGGTTTGGGGGTTTGCGCTGTTTACCAGCTGCTCTTTTGCACGCCGGGCAGCTCGCCCGCATGCGCCATCTCGCGCAGGCAGATCCTGCACAGGCCGAATTTGCGGAAGACCGCGCGCGGCCGGCCGCACTTGTTGCAGCGCGTGTAGCCGCGCACCGCGAACTTCGGCTTGCGTGCGGCCTTGTTGACCAGTGCCTTCTTTGCCATGTACTCAGTTCTCCTTGAAGGGAAAGCCGAGGGCCCGCAGCAGCGCTCGTCCTTCTTCGTCAGTCGTCGCCGAGGTGACGACGTTGATGTCCATGCCGCGGACCCGGTCGATCTTGTCCACGTCGATCTCGTGGAACACCGACTGCTCGGCCAGCCCGAAGGTGTAGTTGCCGACACCGTCGAACTGCTTGGGCGAAAGGCCGCGGAAGTCGCGGATACGGGGCAGCGCGATCGAGGTGAGACGGTCGAGGAACTCCCACATCCGGTCCCCGCGCAAGGTGACCCGCGCGCCGATCGGCATGCCCTCACGCAGTTTGAACTGCGCGATGGATTTGCGGGCGCGACGGATCTCGGGCCGCTGCCCGGTGATCAGCGCCAGGTCGCTGACGGCGCCGTTGATCAACTTCGCGTCCCGGGCGGCGTCGCCGACACCCATGTTGACGACGACCTTGGTCACCGTCGGGATCTGCATCACGTTGCCGTAGCCGAATTCCTTGTGCAACGCATCGCGAATCTCGTTGCGGTAGCGCTCTTTCAGGCGCGGCTGCACCTTTTCTGCAGTGGTCATGTCAGATGTCCTTGCCGTTGCGCTTGGAGATGCGGACGCGCTTGCCGGTCTCCTCGTCGACCCGGTAGCCGACGCGGGTCGGCTTGCCGTCCGAGTCGACCACCATCACGTTGGACGCGTCGATCGGGGCTTCCTGGGTGACGATTCCGCCCGACTGGGCTCCGCGCTGGTTGGTCGAAATCGCGGTGTGCTTCTTGATGGCGTTGACGCCCTCGACCAGCACCCGGTTGCGCTCGGGGTAGACCTTGAGCACCTTGCCTTTGGCGCCCTTGTCCTTACCCGCGATCACCAGGACGGTGTCGTCCTTTTTGACCTTCATCTACAAAACCTCCGGAGCCAGCGAGATGATCTTCATGAACCGCTTCTCGCGCAGTTCGCGGCCGACGGGCCCGAAGATGCGCGTCCCGCGTGGGTCGTTGTCGGGCTTGATGATCACCGCGGCGTTCTCGTCGAATTTGATGTAGCTGCCGTCGGGGCGCCTGCGCTCCTTGACCGTGCGCACCACGACGGCCTTGACGACGTCCCCACGCTTGACGTTGCCGCCGGGGATGGCGTCCTTGACGGTGGCGACGATGACATCGCCGATGCCGGCGTAGCGTCGCGACGAACCGCCGAGCACACGGATGCACAAGATCTCCTTGGCGCCGGTGTTGTCGGCGACCTTCAGCCGCGATTCCTGCTGAATCACTCGATCTCCTGACCTGGTTGCGTGTGCACGGCAGGAGAACCCACCTGGGTGAGCCTTCGGCGGGCATGACCCACCAAAAACCTGACGTGCGCGGTCTTTGTCACCGAAGGGCACGCGGGGCCGATTCGCACCGGCCGAGGTCTGCCCAAGGCAACCCCTAGAGTCTAGGGGACGACCAGCTCAGAGCCAAATTCCGCTCCGACGGCATCGAGATCAGGAAATTCCGCACCTAGAACGGCGGCGGATCGTCGTCGGGACCGTAGACGGTGGGCCAGGAGCAGGTCGCCGACGGGGCCCGCCGGGCCAGCCGGGCGTCGCGGTTGTGTTTGCGTTCTGCTGCGATGCGGGTGGCGCGGTCTTGGGTGCGGGTGCGGCGGCGTTGGGGCATCATCGCGGTGCGCTGGGCGCAGTGGTTCGGGGGTGGGTCGGCTTCGGGGGCCGCGATCGCGCCGGTGGCCGCGCACAAGCTGGGAAACAGCAGCGCGCTGCCCGGGGTGGTCACATAGGTGTGCCCGGCCGGGGAGGTGAAGATCAGCGTGCCATCGGGCAGCTGCTTTTCCTGCCAGCCCCAAAACGTTTTCACCAAATGATGCGTACGGCACAGCGCCTTGAGGTTCGACGCGTGTGTGGGGCCACCGGCGGCGTAGGGGATGGTGTGGTCCACATCGCAGGCGGTGGCCGGGCGATCACAGCCGGGCCAGCGACACGTCAGATCCCGACACCGCACAAAATCGGCCAGCGCCCGCGAGGGCACATACCCCGGCTCCGGGGCGGCGTCGCCGGGATGGGTCAACGGCACCAGTGTGGCCGAGGCCGCCAGCTCGGCGAGCACCTCCGGGGGGATCAATCCCTCGGCGCCGACCTCGGCACCCGGGGTGGATGCGCGACCCTCCAGCACCGCGTGTTCGCCGATCACATGGACAGTCACCGGGCCCGCGGCCCGCCCCCCGGCCGCGCAATCCGCGCGCCCGCAGCGACACCCCAGCCGATCGGCGTCGGCGGCCAACGCCCCCAATGCATCAGCGCGGCGCTGCTCCCGAGTCCGTGGGTCATGCGCACACACCGTGGCCGCCAACCCATCCAGGCGCCGATCCAGCGCGTGGGCATCCGGGGCATACAGGGTGGCCTCCAGATGCGCCAGCCCATCGCCCATGTCGGCCATCCACACCTGCCGGCCGGCCGCGCGCTCCTGGCGCCGCCGCACCGCATCCACATCAGCCTTGGCCACGACCTTGTCGACCTGGGCCGCCAACCGGCCCTGACTCAACGACGGCCACCGGCCCACATTGGCCGCCAACACCGCGTCCACCGCCCCCAGAACCTCGGGATCGACGATCAAATCGGTGCGGAACACGATGGTCTGAAACATCCGATAATCGATATCCCCGGCGCCAAACACCGCCCCCACTTTCGGCAGGCGTTCGCGCATCGCGCGGGCATAGCGCACCCGGCTCGCGGCCAACCCCTGGCCGATCCGCAACTGCGCGCCCACCTCCGCGGCCACCGCCGCCTCGGTGTCCACCGCCCACTCCTCGCTCTCCGCACAGCGCGAGAGCCGATAGGCAAACAACTCCCCGATCGCCACCAACTGCGCCGCCGCCGCCCGATTCTCCACCCGCGCCACAACCCCGAGGTGCTCCAACAACGCCGCCGACTCCCGCGTCGACGACGGATGACAACGCTCAACGAGCTCATCAAGCTCCGCGATCACCGCACGCCGCCGCACCTCATCGAACATACGTTCGACTATGCCACGGGGGTCCGACAAACCGCCCCACCTAGCCTGACCGCGAATCCGCCACGCAGCGAAACCCGATGTGGGTGGTCGCGGAGTCCTGCGATTGCGGGGACCGGGCCGCCGGCCGGTATCGGTGGCAGTACTCCGGCGCGCACAGGTGGCTGCCGCCCTTCAACGTCTGGCTGACGGACGGGTCGGCGGGGCCCGGCGGGGTGCAGCAGGCCTTGGGCGGCGAATCGAGCCGGTGGTGCGGCGAGAATTCGGTGGCGGTCCATTCCCAGACGTTGCCGATCATGTCGATAAGGCCGAACGCGTTGGGCGCGAACGTGCCGACCGGCGAGGTCCCCACCCAGCCGAGCGCCCCGTCATTGCGGTAGGGGAAGCTGCCCTGCCAGGTGTTGGCCATCAGCCGGCCATCGCTGGTGACCTCGTCACCCCACGAGTACGTCGTGGTGCTTCCGGCGCGGGCCGCGTACTCCCACTCGGCCTCGGTCGGCAGCCGCCGCCCCGCCCAGCGCGCGTAGGCGGCCGCGTCGGGGTAGGCGACCTGCACCACCGGGTGATCGCCGCGGTCGGCCACGTCGCTGTCGGGCCCGAACGGATGACGCCAGCTCGCGCCCGGCACCCACTGCCACCACTGTCGCCAGTCACGCAGGTCCACCGGCCCCGGCGTCGGCCGGAAAACCATTGCGCCCGGGCACAGATCGTCGGGATCCGCACCGGAGTACAGCGCCGGGTCGATCGGTTGCTCGGCCACCGTGAGATACCCGGTGGCGTCGACGAATTCGGCGAACTGCGCATTGGTCACCGGGTGCCGTTCCACCGCAAAAGGACCGACGGCGACCGTATGGATCGGCGCCTCTTCCGGGTAGAAGCTGGTCGAGCCCATGCGGAATGACCCGCCGGGGAGGTCGACCAGTTCGCTCAGCACCAGTCCAGGGTATGACGAACCCTGCTCGATCGATCCAGGCGTCGCCGGCGCTCGCTCGCGCGGCCGCGTCAGTCGCGCGAAAAGGCCAGCGCGATCTCGGTTTCCACGTCCCGATAGGGCCGGCCGGACAGGTCGACGGTGACCTGGGCGATGGTCCCGCCGGTGAACGCGAACGGCGCCTTGAAGCGACTGGACACACCCGACCCGCCGTTGCGACCGACGGTGATGCCGGCGCCCGCCAGCCCGAAGGTGCCGGGGTGGGTGCTCACCCCGGCGAGCGTGCCGACAACCTCGTCATCGATGAACAGCGTCAGGTCACCCAGCGGCGTATGACTGTTCTCGACCGTGCCGGTCCGCGAATAGCTGGCGCCGAACAGATGCCTGCCCAACGGCACGGCCTGCGCCGAGGAGACCTCCTGCTGGCGCTCGCCGAGGAAGTTGTACACGTAATGCAGCCGCCCGTCCTGGATGAACAACACGTGCCCGCCGTGCGCGCCGCCCTGCTTGAACAGCACACCCTCGGCGCCGGTGGTATCGATGGTCACCTCGGCCAGCACCGAAAACGAGCGGCCGCGGATCTCGGCGGCCGCGCCGATGCTCACGTCCGCGCAATCGGGATAGTAGACGTAGCTGGACCGTTCGCCGACCAGATACGGCCGCGAGCGCCCCAGGGTCTCCAGGATGTTGAAATCCGAGAGGGGCAGCCCGTTGTATTTGGCGGCCTCCGAGAACCACAACGCCTTGAGTTCCTCGAGTTTCTCCGGCTTTTGGGCCGCGAGGTCGTGGCACTGGCTGCGGTCGGCCTCGATGTGGAACAGCTCCCAGCGATCGGCGTCGAAATGCGACCAGCCGGCCGGTGTGGCCGCGTGCACGGTGTTGGCGAACCAGCCCTCGTGCCAGATCCCGCGGGTACCCAGCATGGTGTAGAACTGGGCGCTTTTGCCGGTGGTGGCCTTCGGATCGTCAAGTGCCGCTTTGAAACTCACGCCGTCCAGTGGTTTCTGTGCGATGCCCTTGACGGTTTGCGGCGGCGTCAGGCCGAGCAGGTCGTAGACGGTCGGCGTGATGTCGCAGACGTTGACGTAGTTGTCGCGGACCTCGCCGTGCGCGGCAATCCCGTTGGGCCAGGAGATGATTGCGGTGTCGGCGATCCCGCCCTCGTGGGAGGCGTAGCGCTTGTAGAGCTTGTAGGGCGTGTTGAATGCCATCGCCCACCCGATCGGGTAGTGGTTGTAGGTCTGCGGCCCGCCGAGATGCTCGAACAGCTTCATGCTTTCTTCGACCGTGTCGATGTAGCCGTTGAAGAACTTGCCCTCGTTGACCGATCCGTTGGGCCCGCCCTCGCCGCTGGCGCCGTTGTCGGAGATCACCACAATGATGGTGTTGTCGAGCTGACCCGATTCCTCGAGATAGTCCAGGATCCGGCCGATCTGGGCGTCGGTGTAGCTCAGGAACCCGGCGAACACCTCGGCCATCCGGGAAAACAGCCTCTTCTCGTCGTCATTCAGGGAATCCCAGGGTCGCACCGTGTCCTGCAGGGGCCACTCCTGGCCGTCGGGACCCTTCACGTCGAGGTACGGGTTGACCGGCGACAGTTCGGTGTCGCCCGGCACGATGCCCATCGACTTCTGCCGCTCCAGCACGATCTCGCGGTAGCGCTCGTAGCCCATGTCGAAGCGGCCGGCGTAGTGGTCGGCCCATTGCTTGAAGACGTGATGCGGCGCGTGCCCGGCGCCGGGGCACACGTAGGAGAACCACGGCTTTTCCGGCGCAATCACTTTGGCGTCGCGGATGAATTCGATCGTCTTGTCGGCGAGGTCCTTTGACAGGTGGTAGCCGTCCTCCGGGGTGGCCGGCGGGCTGACCGGATGGTTGTCGTACACCAGGTCGGGATACCACTGGTCGGTCTCCCCGCCCAGGAACCCGTAGAACCGTTCGAAGCCGCGCGAGAGCGGCCAGTGCCGCTTCGTCGACGCCAGGTTCGATTCCTCCAGCGGCGTCAGGTGCCACTTGCCCACGCAGTAGGTGTTGTATCCCGCCTCGGCGAGGGCCTCGGACAGCAGGGCGGTGTCGAACGGGATGCGACCGTTGGCGTTGGGGAAGCCCTCGGTGAACTCCTCGATGGTGGCCATGCCGACGGTCGTGGCATTGCGCCCGGTGAGCAGCGACGCCCGGGTCGGCGAACACAGCGCGGTGGTGTGAAACTGCGAAAGCCGGACGCCGCGTTCGGCGATGCGCGACATGGCCGGCATCTCGACCAGGCCGCCGAAGCAGTCCCAGGTCGCGATGCCGGTGTCATCCCAAACCAGATAGAGGACGTTCGGTGCATCCTGCGGCGCGGTCGGCGCGGCGTAGGGACCCCAATCCGGTTCGGAATCGCGGATATCGAGCTCGATCTTGCCGTTGAAGGCTCGCGAGTCAGTGGACATGCGCCGAGCGTAACGTGGCCGCGAACTTTCCGCGTTTTTTCGCAGCGGCGTTACGTGCGGCAAGCAAAACGCCCGAGACCATCGGGTCTCGGGCGTTTCCATGCCGCTCGGGGCTTACTTCGCCTTTTCCAGAATCTCGACGAGCCGCCAGCGCTTGGTCGCCGACGTCGGGCGCGTCTCCATCAGCGAGACGCGGTCGCCGATCCCGGCGGCGCTGTTCTCGTCGTGCGCCTTGACCTTCTTGGTGGTCCGGATGATCTTGCCGTACAGCGGGTGACGGACGCGGTCTTCCAGTTCGACCACGATGGTCTTCTGCATCTTGTCGCTCACCACGTAACCGATGCGCATCTTGCGGCGGCCACGCACCTTCGGGTTCGCGGGAGTGTGCTTGGGGCCCTTGTCCTTCGACGCGGCTTGGGCTGCGGCGGCCTTCTTGGGGGCGGCCTTCTTGGCTTCTGCCATCACGATTCCTTACCATCCGGCCCGGAAGCCAGGCCCAGTTCTCGTTCGCGCAGCACGGTGTAGACGCGCGCGATCTCCTGACGCACGGTGCGAAGCCGGCGGTTGTTGGTGAGCTGGCCGGTCGCCATCTGGAAGCGCAGGTTGAACAGCTCTTCCTTGGACTCGCGCAACCGCTCGGTCAGCTCCTCGTCGGTGAGCTCGCGCAGTTCGCCCGGCGAAATTCCCACTGCCATCAGAACTGATCCTCTCGAGTCACGATGCGCGCCTTGATCGGCAACTTGTGGATTGCGCGGGTGAGCGCCGCGCGGGCGATCTGCTCGTTGGGGTAGCTGAGCTCGAACAGCACCCGGCCCGGCTTGACGTTGACGACCCACCACTCCGGCGAACCCTTACCCGAACCCATCCGGGTTTCCGCGGGCTTCTTGGTCAGCGGGCGGTCGGGGAACACGTTGATCCACACCTTGCCGCCACGCTTGATGTGCCGGTTGATGGCGATACGAGCGGACTCGATCTGCCGGTTGGTGACGTACGCGTGCTCCAGGGCCTGGATGCCGTAGTCGCCGAAGTTCACCGCCGTGCCGCCGCTGGCGATGCCGCGCTGGCGGGGGTGGTGCTGCTTGCGGTGTTTAACTCTGCGTGGAATCAACATGATTCAGCTCTCCGTGCTTTGCGGTTCTGCAGCGGGTGCGGCGGCCGCGGCGCCCTCTTCGACGCTGGCGGCCCGGCCGGCCTCGGTGCTGGTGGCCGTGGTGCCTGAGGCGCCACTGCGGCGCGGGCGGGTGCCCGACGGGCGCTCGCGGCGGGAACGCTCGGCGCCCGCGGGAGCGGCGGCGGCCAGTTCGCGCTTGCCACCGACGATGTCGCCCTTGTAGATCCACACCTTCACGCCGATCCGGCCGAAGGTGGTCTTGGCCTCGTACAGGCCGTAGTCGATGTCGGCGCGCAGCGTGTGCAGCGGCACCCGGCCCTCGCGGTAGAACTCCGAGCGGCTCATCTCGGCGCCGCCGAGACGGCCGGAGCACTGCACGCGGATGCCCTTGACGTTGGGCTGGCGCATCGCCGACTGGATGGCCTTGCGCATCGCCCGGCGGAACGCCACGCGGTTGCTCAGCTGCTCGGCGACGCCCTGGGCCACCAATTGCGCTTGGGACTCAGGGTTTCTGACCTCGAGGATGTTGAGCTGCACCTGCTTGCCGGTCAGCTTCTCCAGGTCGGCGCGGATCCGGTCGGCCTCGGTGCCGCGGCGGCCGATGACGATGCCCGGACGCGCGGTGTGGATGTCCACCCGGACGCGGTCGCGGGTGCGCTCGATCTCCACGTCGGCGATCCCGGCCCGCTCCAGGCCGGTCGACAGCAGCCGCCGGATCGCGACGTCTTCCTTGACGTAGTCCGAGTACTGCTTGTCGGCGTACCAGCGGGACTTCCAGTCGGTCGTGATGCCCAGCCGGAAGCCGTGCGGATTGATCTTCTGGCCCACTAGTCTGAGCCTCCCTTCGCGTCAGAAGTCTCAGACGTCTTGGCTTCGGCTTTCGGTGCGGCCTTCTTCGCGGGCGCTTTTGCCGCGGCCTTCTTGGCGGGTGCCTTGCTGGCCGGCGCCTTGGTGGCCGGGGCCTTCTTGGCGGCGGCCTTGCTCGCCTCGGCGCGGCGGGCCCGGGTCGACTTCGCCGACCGCTGGTCCTTGGCCGGGCGGCTCTCCACCACGACCGTGATGTGGCTGGTGCGCTTGCGAATCCGGAACGCGCGGCCCTGGGCGCGCGGCCGGATGCGCTTGGCGGTGGGGCCCTCGTCGGCGTAGACGGTGGCGACCACCAGGGTCGACGGGTCCAGCCCGTTGTTGTTCTGCGCGTTGGCCGCGGCGCTGGCGATCACCTTGGCCACCGGCTCGCTGGCGGCCTGCGGCGCCCAGCGCAGGATGTCGAGCGCGTCGGCCACCGAGCGGCCGCGCACCAGGTCGATCACCCGTCGCGCCTTTCTCGGCGACACCCGCACGAAGCGCGCTTTGGCCACCGCCGAGGGAAATTCAGTCGTGGTCATCGCCGTTTGGCCTTCCGGTCGTCCTTGATGTGTCCCTTGAAGGTGCGGGTGGGGGCGAATTCACCAAGCTTGTGGCCGACCATCGACTCGGTGACGAACACCGGGACGTGCTTGCGTCCGTCGTGGACCGCGAACGTGTGGCCGATGAAGTCAGGAATGATCGTCGAACGGCGCGACCATGTCTTGATCACCTGTTTGGTGTTCTTCTCGTTCTGCGCGTCCACCTTTTTGAGCAGGTGGCCGTCGACGAACGGGCCCTTCTTCAGGCTGCGTGGCATGTGCTGACTACTCCTGGTCCTGGGCTTCCTCAGCGACCGTGCTTCTTGCCGGTACGCCGGCGTCGCACGATGAGCTTGTTGCTGGCCTTGTTCGGATGGCGGGTGCGGCCCTCGGGCTTGCCCCACGGGCTCACCGGGTGGCGACCACCGGAGGTCTTGCCCTCACCA
The DNA here is from genome assembly GCF_000276825.1 of Mycobacterium paraintracellulare. NCBI lineage: Bacteria > Bacillati > Actinomycetota > Actinomycetes > Mycobacteriales > Mycobacteriaceae > Mycobacterium > Mycobacterium paraintracellulare. The sequence continues at coordinate 4,693,630 of NC_016948.1, forward strand.
CCACCGTGCGGGTGATCCACCGGGTTCATGACCACACCACGGACCGAAGGGCGCTTGCCCTTCCACCGCATGCGGCCGGCCTTCCCCCAGTTGATGTTCGCCTGCTCGGCGTTGCCCACCTCGCCGACGGTGGCGCGGCAACGCACGTCGACGCGACGGATCTCGCCGCTGGGCATACGCAGCGACGCGTAGGTGCCCTCCTTACCGAGCAACTGAATGCTCGCGCCGGCCGACCGCGCCAGCTTGGCGCCACCGCCCGGCCGCAGTTCCACGGCGTGGATCACGGTACCGGCCGGGATGTTGCGCAGCGGCAGGTTGTTGCCCGGCTTGATGTCCGCGTTCGGACCCGTTTCCACCACGTCGCCCTGCGAAAGTCCCTGCGGCGCAATGATGTAGCGCTTCTCGCCGTCCAGGAAGTGCAGCAACGCGATGTTGGCGGTCCGGTTGGGGTCGTATTCGATGTGGGCGACCTTGGCGTTGACGCCGTCCTTGTCGTTGCGACGGAAGTCGATCACCCGGTAGGCGCGCTTGTGGCCGCCACCCTTGTGGCGGGTGGTGATGCGGCCGTGCGCGTTACGCCCACCGTGGCCGTGCAGCGGCCGAACCAACGACTTCTCCGGGGTGGAACGGGTGACCTCGGAGAAATCGGACACGCTTGCGCCGCGACGGCCGGGGCTCGTCGGCTTGTACTTACGAATTGCCATGTCTAATCAGGTCTTCCTCTCGCGGCGGCTAGGCCGGTGCCCCGAACAGATCGATCGGCTTGCTACCCGGCGCCAGCGTGACGATGGCCCGCTTGGTGCTCTTGCGCTTGCCGAACCCGGTCCTGGTGCGCTTGCGCTTACCCTGCCGGTTCGCGGTGTTCACCGATGCGACCTTGACGGAGAAGATCTTCTCGATGGCGATCTTGATCTGCGTCTTGTTCGAATCGGGGTGCACCACGAACGTGTACACGTTGTCATCGAGGAGCGAATAGGACTTCTCCGAGATGACCGGGGCCAAGATGATGTCGCGGGGGTCAGTGACGGTCGCCATCAGGCCGAAACCTCCTCGGGAGTACCGGTGTTGGCGCTGATGTAGGCGTTGAGGGCCTCCACGCTGAACACCACGTCGTCGGAGCGGAGCACGTCATAGGTGTTGAGCTGGCCGGGCGTCAGGATGTGCACACCGGGAAGGTTGCGCACGCTCTTGGCGCCCGCCTCGTCGCTGCGTCCGATCACGACCAGCACCTGCTTGCGCTCGGTCAGCGTGCCCAGGAACGCCCTGGCGCTCTTGGTCGACGGGGTCTGGCCGGCGACGATTTCGGTGACCGCGTGGATGCGCCCGTTGCGCGCCCGGTCGGACAGCGCACCGCGCAACGCCGCGGCGATCATCTTCTTGGGCGTGCGCTGGCTGTAGTCACGCGGCTTGGGGCCGTGCACGACGCCACCGCCGGTGAACTGCGGGGCCCGCGTGGAACCCTGCCGGGCGCGGCCGGTTCCCTTCTGCCGGTAGGGCTTACGGCCACCGCCGCTGACGTCGCCGCGCGTCTTGGTCGAGTGCGTGCCCTGGCGCGCCGCCGCCCGCTGGGCGGTGACGACCTGGTGCATCAGCGCGATATTGGCCGGGGCGTCGAACAATTCGGCCGGCAACTCGATCGAGCCTTCGACCTTGCCGGCCGGTGTCTTGACGTCGATCTTGAGCGTCTTGGAACCTTGTGCTGCCATCACTTCTCACCTCGTTTGACCGCGCTGCGGACCACCACGAGTCCACCGGTGCGGCCGGGGACCGCACCCTTGATCAGCAGCACGCCGTTCTCGGTATCGACCTTGTGCACCAACAGGTTTTGGACGGTCACCCGGTCGTTACCCATCCGGCCCGCCATCCGCGTGCCCTTGAACACGCGGGCGGGGGTGGCGCAACCACCGATGGAACCCGGGCGACGGTGCACCGCCTGGGCACCGTGACTGGCGCCCTGACCACGGAAACCGTGGCGCTTCATGGTGCCCGCGAAGCCCTTCCCCTTGGAGGTTCCGGTGACGTCGACGTAGCTGCCGTCGGTGAAGATCTCGGCCGTCAGCTCCTGGCCGACCTGGTATTCCGCCGCCGCGTCCGGGTTGTCCAGCCGCAGCTCGGCCAAGAACCGGCGCGGGTTGACGCCCGCGGCCGCGTACTGACCGGTCACCGGCTTGTTGACCTTGCGCGGACTGATCTCGCCGTACGCCAGCTGCACGGCGCTGTAGCCGTCCTGCTCCGGCGTGCGGATGCGGGTCACCACGTTCGGCCCGGCCTTGACGACCGTCACCGGCACAATCCTGTTGTTCTCGTCGAATACCTGCGTCATGCCCAGCTTGGTACCGAGAATGCCCTTACGCGCCATTGCTCTGTAACCCCCTACTGGATGTTGACGTCGACACTGGCCGGAAGGTCGATGCGCATCAGCGCGTCAACGGTCTTCGGCGTCGGGTCGAGGATGTCGATCAGCCGCTTGTGCGTGCGCATCTCGAAGTGCTCCCGCGAGTCCTTGTACTTGTGCGGAGAGCGGATGACGCAATACACATTCTTCTCGGTCGGCAGCGGCACCGGCCCTACGACGCTGGCACCCGTGCGGACGACGGTCTCGACGATCTTGCGCGCCGACGCGTCGATAGCCTCATGGTCGTAGGCCTTAAGCCTGATGCGGATCTTCTGTCCCGCCACGCTTCTCCTACCCTCGCTCCTGTTGAGGCCCGGTTTCCGGGCTCAAATAATCCATGTCCTCAGTGCCACCGGCGCGCCGATCGGGCCGGCCGATGTTGGCCGATCGAGCGTTGCGCCGGATAGTGCGCCGCTGTTTACCTGTCGTGGTCCACCGGCCCCCGCGGTCGGGTGTGTCACCCTCACGCGGCCTCGGCGCGCCGATTTCACGATCGAAATTCGTCGCACTCGAAGGATGGGACCGGACGCGCCCGTTTGGACGCTGGTCGTATGCCCGACCAGGCGCAAACCCGGCTCAAGGCAACCTGAACAGTATGCCCTAGATCGGGGCCCGAACAAAATTCGGGCGAGATCCCGGGCCCAATCCGTCACGCCCGGCCCGGACGCCGTCGCTACGCGACGCTAACGCCCAGGTCAGAGGCCTTGAGATGGCCGGTGCCGAGGCCAAGACTAGTGCCATGAGCACACCGACCGTCGATCCGGAAACCGCGCAGGCCGTCAAGGTGTTCGCCGACCCCATCGCGTACGCCGACGAGCCGCGGCTGCATGCGGCGCTGGCGCACCTGCGCGCGCACGCACCGGTGTCGTTGGTCGACTGTCCGCCGTACCGGCCGTTCTGGGCGATCACCAAGCACGCCGACGTCATGGAGATCGAGCGGGCCAACGACCTGTTCCTCAACGAGCCGCGGCCGCTGCTGGCCCCCGCCGAGGCCGACGACTTCGCGCGCGCCCAGCTGGACGCCGGGATGGGCCTGCGCACCCTGATCCACATGGACGACCCCCGGCACCAGGTGGTGCGCGCGATCGGTGCCGACTGGTTTCGCCCCAAGGCCATGCGCGCGCTGAAGGTCAGGGTCGACGAGCTGGCCAAGAGCTACGTCGACAAGATGATGGCCGCGGGCGGCGAATGCGATTTCGTGCAGGAGGTCGCCGTGAACTACCCGCTGTACGTGATCTTGTCGCTGCTGGGCCTGCCGGAATCGGATTTCCCGCGCATGCTCAGACTCACCCAGGAACTGTTCGGCGGCGACGACGAGGAGTTCAAGCGGGGCACCACGCCCGAGGAGCAGATGCAGATCCTGCTCGACTTCTTCGGCTACTTCAGCGATCTCACCGCGGCGCGGCGGGCCCACCCCACCGACGACCTGGCGTCGGCGATCGCCAACGCGCGCGTCGACGGCGAGCCGCTGTCGGACGTCGACACGGCCTCCTACTACGTCATCATCGCGACCGCCGGGCACGACACCACGAGCGCCACCATCGCCGGCGGGCTGCAGGCGCTGATCGAAAACCCCGACCAGCGCGCCCGGTTGACCGCCGACCCCGCACTGATGCCGCTGGCGACCGAGGAGATGATCCGCTGGGTGACGCCGGTCAAAGAGTTCATGCGCACCGCGGTCGCCGACACCGCCGTTCGCGGGGTGCCGATCGCCGCGGGCGAATCGGTGTATCTGTCCTACGTGTCGGCGAACCGCGACGAGGACGTGTTCGACGACCCGTTCCGGTTCGATGTCGGCCGAGACCCCAACAAGCACTTGGCCTTTGGCTACGGCGTGCACTTCTGCCTGGGGGCCGCGCTGGCCCGCATGGAGGTGAACAGCTTTTTCACCGAACTGTTGCCCCGGCTGGAGTCCGTCGAGTGCGCCGGGGAACCCGAACTCGTCGCCACCACGTTCGTGGGTGGTCTCAAGCACCTGCCGATTCGGTATTCGCTGCGTTAGCCCGATTGGTCTGGACGTGGAGGAAGCCGTCGACCGCCGCCAGCGCGCATTCGCGGTAGTCGAAATCGGGCAGGGTGGACAGGCGGCCGAGCACCAGGGGTCCGATGAGCATGGCGATCGCCCGGGATCGGTCCACCTCGCCCAGCTCGGCGGCCTCCGGGCTGTCGAAGATGACGTCGAACGGCTCCGCGTACTGCTGAGCGATCCGCTCGCGCAGGGTGGTGATCGCCGCGCTGTCGGCATTGGCGCTGTGCCGGGGTTCGGGCAGCCCCTCCAGGTCACGCCCCAGCGCCAGCCAGGACATCGCCGTCATGAGGGTGGGCGCGTGGGCCACGGATTCGGCCTGGGCCAACACCACCGCGACCAGCCGGTCCCGCAGCGATCCCTCGGCCGGCGGGGTCGGTGACGCCGGTATCAGGCTGTTGAAAGCCGCTGCCAGCAAGTCGTTTCCGCTCGGAAAGTGGCGATACAGGGTCGCCCTGGCCACGTTGGCGGTGCGGGTGACCGCGTCGACCGTCACCGCGCTGGGACCCCCGGCCCGCAGCAGCGTGACGGCGGCGTCCAGCAGCCTGGCCCGCGACCTCGCGGGGCGCGGGTCGGTCGTCCCGGCGGTAATGGCGACCACCTCCTGTCTGAGACGAGACTATCGGGTCGAAACGAATTCTGACGCCCGGTGCCCGATCATCACGATGGTGGCGTGCGGACCGCGGCTGGTGATCGTGGGCAGGACCGAGCCGTCGATCACCCACAGGTTGTCGATGCCGTAGACCCGGCACAGGGGGTCGACGACGGCCCGCGGGTCGCCGTCGACACCCATCGGCGCGGTGCCGCACAGATGCTGCGAGGTGGACCAGACCGCCGTCGCGGAACCGATTGTGCTGCCGGCCAATTCGTGGGCCAAGTCGATGCCCCGGCGCAGGTCCGCGACGTCGTCGGGCTCGCTGTCGTAGCGGTGCTCGATGCGCGGCGCCACGTCGGGATCCGGCGAGACCAGCGTGATGCGGCCCCGCGCGCGCGGTTGCATGAGGGCCACCCCGATGTGCGGCCAATCGGCGTGCCCGGCGGTGCCGTCGCCGGTCATCGCCACGAATCCACCGGTGTACGGCCTGATCTCGAGGCCGTCGGCCGTGCTCAGCACCACCTCGAGCACCGGGCGCCCGGGGGCCACCGTCCAGTCGGTGGGCAGCACCCACTCGGCGTGATCGCTGAACGACGCCCCCACCGGCAGCGCCGCGACCACCGGCACCCCGGCGGCCGCCAGCGCGTCGGGGTCGCCGATGCCCGAGAGCATGAGGAGATGCGCCGTTTCAATGGCGCCGCCGCACAACACGATTCGGTCGGCAGTGAACACGGTGTGGCCGTCCGGCCCGATCGCGTCCACGCCCACCGCGACGCTCCCGGCGAAGCGCAGCCGCACCGCCCGGGTCCGCGCGTGCAGGCGCAGGTTCGGCCGGCTCAGCGCCGGGATGAGATACGCGGTGCCGGACCCCCTGCGCACGCCGTCGACGATGTTGAGCGGGACGGCGCCTATCCCCGAAATTGGTTCAGCCGCAACGTCGTTGAGGTCGGCGATCCAGCCGAATCCGGCGCGCTGGGCGGCGGTGATGAAACGCTCCGTGGTTCCCGTCATCTCGTGGGTGCGGCGCACCAGGATGGGGCCGCTGTCGCCGTGGGCGGGACCGTCGAAGTCCAGGTCGGTCTCGATGGCCCGGAAGCTGTCCAGCACCTCGGACCATCCCCAGCCCGGTAGGCCGATGCGGTCGAAGTCGCGGGGCAATCCGCGGCAGAAGTAGCCGCCGTTGATGGCTCCCGATCCGCCCACCGTGGCCCCCCGCACCAGGGGGTGCTGGCGGACGGGTTCGTCGGTGAGGTGGGTCTGATAGCGCCGGACCAGGGGGCTGCCGACGCCGATCGGCAGCTGCAGACCGTTGGCGGTCTGGGCGAGCAGGCCCGGATCGTCGAGGGCGGGGCCCGTCTCGAGGACGGTGACCGTGCGGTCCGCGTCGGCGGAAAGGCGTTCGGCGACAACCGATCCAGCACTGCCGGCGCCGACGATCAGCACATCGCTGTGCGAGACGGCTGCGGTCAAGGCGGCGGCTAACTGCGGATCTGGGGTTTCAGGGCGCGCACGTTGCGCTCCCGTAGCACACCCCACCACAACCCGAGGCCGTACGCCAGGTCGTCGACGCGCTTGAGCACCAGATAGGTCGGCAGCCCGATCGGTTCGACGTCGTCGCCGACGGCGTCCCGGCGGCGCAGCCAGTCGACCACCCCGTCCATGACGGCCGCGACCAGTACCACCCGCCGGAAGTGCCGCGACATGGTCGCGGCCATCAGCGCCAGCGGCCAGTAGTGCCGGCACAGCGCCGACGCCAGCTGCAGCGCCGCCGACCACAGGCCGCGGCCCGCGATCATGGCGACATCGGCCATCGACGTCTCCGCGCTGCGCATCGCCCGCGCGATGCGCCGCCCCGTCAGGACGGCCAGCACGATGGACGCCAGCCGCGACAGCGTGGACCCGAAGGCCATCAGCGTCCAGGTCATCAGCGCCCAGCCGGAGATCACCACCGGCGCCGTCTTGTCCGGGTGGCGCACCGACAGCGGGGCGGCCGAGCCGCCGTAAAACGCTTTGCGCGCGAGCCAATCCCGCAATTCGGTGCGGTGGTCGTGGGCCACCAGCGCGATCGGCTCGTAACGCAGCCGGACGCCCGACTCGATCAGCCGCCAGCACAGGTCGACGTCCTCGCCGGACTGCAATGTCTCGTCGAACCCGCCAACCTCCCGGATGGCCGAGCAGCGACAGATGATGGCCGCGCTGGGGACATACGACACCGTGCTGTGGGGCAACACCGGGGCCTCGCGCTCACCGAGGTCGAGCGAGGAGTGCACGGCCTCGTAGCGGGCCACCACGTTCTCGTTGTGCGACAGGCCGACAATGCGCGGCGCGACCAGGCCGACGGTGGGGTCGCAGAAGTGACCGAGCAGGGCCTCCAGCCAGCCCCGGCGCGGCGCGACGTCGGAATCCAGGAACGCCACGAAGTCCGTCCGGCAGGCCGCCAGCCCGGTGTTGCGGGCCGCCGCCGGGCCCTTGCTGCGGTGGTGGCGCAACACCTCGATGTCGCAGTGCGCGCCGACGAAGTCTTCGGGCTCGACGGCGTTGAACGAGCCGTCGTCGACCACGACGACGCGCAGCCCGCGCAGCGAGCTCACCAGCCGGCGCACGCCAGAAAGGTTGTTGCGCACCGGGATTACCACGGTCACGTCGTGGTGCGACGGCCCGCCGGCGGGCCTGGGATGGGCGACCGTGGCGTCCAGCAGGGTGCGGGCGAGCTGGGCGCTGAGATCGTCGCGCACCTTCAGCCGGCCGTCGCAGAGCATGTCCTGTGCCGCCGGGGCCAGCTTCAGCAGCCGGGTCGGCGAACCGCCGAGCAGCGCCGAGCCGTCGCCGAGCACCCGCACGCGGCGGTCGACCTGGACCGCGAAGCCGTCGGGCAGCCGGGGCGCCGAGGAGGTCATGTCAGCATCCCGTCGAGGCCGGGCCCCCAGCGGGCGACGCGGCGGACACACTCGTCGACCATCTCGGCGACGATGCGCTCGCCCTCGGCGGCGGTGGCGGTGGTCGGGTCGCCCAGCACGCCGACCGGGCTGACCGCCGCGACTCCCCCGCGGCGCATCGGCCCGAGCAACTCCGGCAACGGTGCGGTGTTGCCGGCGCGCCACCGGTCGGTCCGGACATCGGCTGGCGAGATATGCAGCAACACCGATGTTTCGGTATGCCCGGCGTGGGCGTCACCGCCGGGGGCCACACAGGGGCACCACCCGGCGTCGCGGCCCTCGGCGCGCAGCCTGGCCACCGCGGCGCCCAGCGCGGCGACGTTGCCGCCGTGGCCGTTGACGAAGACCAGGCGCCGGGCCCACGTGCCCGCCGACCTGCCGTACTCGACCAGCAGCAGCGTCAGCGCCTCGGTGCCGAGCGAGATCGTCCCGGCAAAGCTCTGGTGCTCGCCGCTCGCGCCGTAGGCGATGGCCGGCGCCACCAGCCACCCGTCGCCGAGGCGCGCGCGAGCGCGCCGGGCGACCGCCGTCGCGATCCGGGTGTCGGTGTCCAGCGGCAGGTGCGGCCCGTGTTGCTCGGTCGAACCCAGCGGAATCATGACCGATGCCGCCGTGCCGGACAGCTGGCTCGACGTCGCTGTTCCTAGTTCGCCGAGTACGGGCACTCGGTGATGGTAGGACGAATTCACCTGGCGTGCACCAATTGTTGAAGCTTGAAAATAACTTTTTTTCCGCGCCGTTCATCGGTCATTCGAATTGTCGGCTCGTTCGTCACGGTTACCCCGCCCGTACCACGATTTCCGTGGCCGTCAAATAATTCCGACAAAGCCGCCCTGGATAGCCCGGCTTTCGTTATCCGCCGGCCGGCGGCACGCCCAGCGCCCGGGTGAAACCGGGCGGCACCAGGATGTCGCCGGGCCCGAGGTCGTGGATCGAGGAATGTCCCAGACCCATCAGGGCCGAGTCGATGCCGCCACGCAAGATGTCGAGGACGTTCTCCACGCCCGGTTGGCCCGCCGCGGCCAGGCCCCACAGGTACGCCCGGCCGATCATCACCGCGCGCGCCCCCAGCGCCACGGCCTTCACGACGTCGCTGCCGCGCCGGATGCCGCCGTCGAGCAGCACTTCGACCTGATCCCCGACGGCCGCGGCGATCGCCGGCAGGGCGCGGATCGAGGCCGGGGTGCCGTCCAGGTTGTTGCCACCGTGGTTCGACACCGAGATCGCCGAAACCCCCGCGTCCACAGCCCTTTTGGCGTCATCGACGCGGATCACGCCCTTGAGCATGAACGGCCCGCCCCACAGTTCGCGAAGCCAGGCGATGTCTTCCCAGGTCGGCGGCGGGGTGCCCATCCACTCGCCGTAGGCCGCGAAGAACGGGGGCCCGGGCTCGCCGCGGCGGCCCTGGTTGGGCACCCGCAGCTCCGGCGGCCGCATGGTCTTCGCCCACTGCAGAAACCACCGCGGCTTGGTGATCACCTCCGGGCTCATCTTCAGGATGGTCTTGAGGTCCATCTTCTCCGGGATCGAGGGGCTGCCCCAGTCCCGGCCGTGCGAGAAGCTCCAGTCGGTGGTGACGATCAGGCCTGCCGCGCCGGCCGCCCGGGCGCGCTCGACCCGCGCCGCGATCGCGTCGCGGTCACCCAGCCAGTACAGCTGGAAGAACAACTTGGGGTTCGCCGCGATGACCTCTTCGATCGGCTTGCTGGCGAACGAGGACAGGCCCATGGCGGTGCCGCGGGCGGCGGCGGCCCGCGCGACGGCCACCTCGCCGTCGGGGTGCACGGCCTGCACGCCGGTCGGTGAGATCAGGACGGGCATCGAAATGTCCTGCCCCATAACGCTGGTCGACATGTCGCGCTTGGCCGGCGCGCCGACGACGTGGGGGGCGAAACCGAGCTCACCGAAGGCTTCGACGTTGTCGGAAACCGTGATTCCCTTTTCGCTGGCCGAAATCAGCGACGAATAGGCCGATTTCGGCAGCCGGCGCTTGGCGCGTTGCTGCGCGATGGCAACGGTTTCAAACCATTTCTCGGCCATTGTCACACCGGGCTTTCATTACACAGGCGCGCCGGCGGCGCCGCGGGCGTGACCGTCGGTGGCCGCAGCGACAGCGTGAGCGGCACCGGTTGGCGGATGCGCTTGCCGCGGGAGTGGTCGGCCCGGGGGCGCGGCGTCTCGCGGTCGTGCGCCAGCGCCGACGCGCTGTGGCCCTGAACGCATTCGGGGTCCGGCCCGTCCAGCGGCAGCCCGGTGAAGAACTTGGCCGCCATGCAGCCGCCCCGGCAGCTGTCGTAATGCCCGCAACTGCCGCAGGCGCCCGCCGACTGCGGTTCGCGCAGCTCGCGGAACAACGGGGCGTTCTTCCACACGTTGTCAAAGCCGCCGTCCGACAGCACGTTTCCGGCCAGGAAGCGGTCATGGATGGCGAACGGGCAGGCGTACACGTCGCCGACGGGGTCGATCAGGCACACGACGCGGCCCGCGCCGCACATGTTCAGGCCGGCCAGCGCGCCGGACTGACCGAGCGGGGCCAGGTGGAAGAAGGAGTCGCCGGTGAGCACCCGCTCGCCCTTGGCGACCAGCCAGTCGTACAGCTGGACCTGCTGGTCGGCGGTGGGGTGCAGCTCCTCCCAGACATCGGCGCCGCGCCCGGACGGGCGCAGCCGGGTGATCCGCAGCGTGGCGCCGTAACGGCTTGCCAGCGCGGCGAATTCGTCGAGCTGGTCGACGTTGTGCCGCGTGACGACCACGGAAATCTTGGCGTCTTTGAAGCCGGCGTCGGCCAGGTTTTCCAGCGCCCGCACCGCCATGTCGAACGACCCGGGTCCACGCACCGCGTCATTGACCTCGGCGGTGGCGCCGTCCAGCGAGATCTGGACGTCGACGTAGTCGCTGGCCGCCAACCGCGCGGCGACCTCGGGCGTGATCCGGACGCCGTTGGTGGAGAACTTGACGCCGACGTGATGGGCGGTCGCGTAGTCGACGAGCTCCCAAAAGTCCGGGCGCACAGTGGGTTCCCCACCACCGATGTTGACGTAGAACACCTGCATGCGTTCCAGCTCGTCGATGATGTCCATGCACTGACGGGTGGACAGCTCGCGCGGATCCCGCTTGCCCGACGACGACAGGCAGTGCACGCAGGCCAGGTTGCAGGCGTAGGTGAGCTCCCAGGTGAGGCAGATGGGCGCGTCGAGCCCGTGCTCGAACTGCTCGATCAGCCGCGGTACGGCCGCTTGGGTCGGTGCGGTCATTGATGGTCCTCCCGGGGCACCAGCATCTTGGAGTCGACGAGCACACCCAGCGCGTGCAGGTAAGGACCCTGCCCCGCGTCGTCGATGCCCGCCGCGCGACAAGCGGAGCGGACGTCGGGGTGCTCGGCCAGCGACTGCACCACCGTGAGGATGGTGCGGTTCTTCAAAAACGACAGCTTGCGGGTGCCGAAGTGATAGAGCAGCGCGCCGAACGGTTCCGGCCGCACCGCCACCTGCGGGTGCAGTCGCCAGCCGCGATCAGGATCGAACACGGTGTCGCCGGCGGGGCGAGCCGTTTCGGCCTGCGCGGGCGCAGGCACGGTCAGTAGACCCCGCACATGCCGTCGATGGACACCTCTTCGACCAGGGTCTCGGTGACGAGCTGGGTGTCAGTTTCGGTCTCGTGGTCCACGGGGCCTTGCCTTTCGTCGGGTCTTGACAACGATGGGGTCTGAGTCACACTCGCCGCCAGAATATGGCATCGAGTGCCGAAATGGAAGGGCGGGGTCCGAAGATGCCGCAGCCGCGGGTGGGCAGGCGCCGCTCGACCACGCCGGCCCACATCACCGACGTGGCCATCGACCTGTTCACCGCCCGCGGTTTCGCCGACGTGAGCGTCGACGACGTCGCCCACGCCGCCGGCATCTCCCGCCGCACGCTCTTTCGCTACTACGCGTCCAAGAACGCCATCCCGTGGGGCGATTTCGACACTCACCTCGCCCACCTGCGCGACCTGCTCGACAACGTGGATTCCCGGGTGCGCCTGGGCGATGCCCTGCGCGCGGCGTTGTTGGCGTTCAACACCTTTGACGAGTCCGAGACCGCCCGCCACCGCCAGCGCATGCGGGTGATCCTGCAAACCGCTGAGCTGCAGGCCTATTCGATGACGATGTACGCCGGCTGGCGCGAGGTGATCGCCGGGTTCGTGGCCCGCCGTTGCGATTGCAAGACAACCGACCTGCTGCCGCAGACCGCCGCCTGGACGATGCTGGGGGTGGCGCTGTCGGCCTACGAACACTGGCTCAGCGATGAGTCCGTCCCGCTGCCGGTCGCCCTGGGCAATGCCTTCGACGTGGTCGGCGCGGGGCTCAACGAGCTGGACACTTGAGCGTCGAGCACCTGGCGCACACGCTGCGCGCCCAGGGCAGGTTCTGCGCCTCGTCGGGCTCCGCGATGTACGGCGAGCTGTTCGAGCTGGTGGCCGCCGACGTCGAAGCCGGCGGCGTGTTCGCGGCCATCCTGTCCCGGCACCGCCACGCCCCCTCGCGCGACGCGGTGCCGCTTCGGCTGCTCGGCGGGCTGCACCGGCTGGTGCTCGACGGCCGGGCGGCGCACCTGCGCCGCTGGTACCCCAGCACCGGCGGCAGCTGGAACGCCGGGCCGGCCTGGCCTCAGATCCGCGACGCCGCGGCCGGCCACGCCGATGCGCTGCGCGCGGCGCTGGATCAACCCCCGCAGACCAACGAGGTGGGCCGATCGGCCGCACTGATCGGCGGTTTGCTGCACCTCAATCAATCCGGTTTGCCGATAAGGCTTTTCGAGATCGGGGCGAGCGCGGGGCTGAACCTGCGCGCCGATCACTACCTTTACCGGTTCGCCGGGAGCCAGTGGGGGGCGCCCGACTCGCCGGTGGCCATCGACGACGCGTGGCGCGGCGCGCTGCCGCCCGGGCGTGACGTGCGGATCGCCGAGCGGCGTGGCTACGACATCGCGCCGATCGACGTCGGCGACACCGACGGGGAGCTGACCGTGCTGAGCTACGTCTGGCCCGACCAGGCCGCGCGGCTGGCCCGGCTGCGCGGGGCCATCGAGGTGGCCCGCCGGGTCCCGGCCCGGCTCGAACGCCGGACGGCGGCCGGCGCGGTCGCCGGCCTGCGGGTGGCCGACGGCGCGCTCACCGTCCTCTGGCATTCCATCACCTGGCAATACCTGTCGGCCGACGAGCGCGACGCCGTGCGCGCCCACGTGGACGCGCTGGCCGCACGGGCCGGCGCGCGCTCACCGTTCGCCCACCTCACGATGGAGCCGGCGAGCGATGGGCCCGGCACCCCGATCAGGTTCGAGGTGTGCGCCCGCAGCTGGCCGGCCGGCCAATCGCGCGTGCTGGGCGAATGCCACCCGCACGGCCCGCCGGTGCACTGGCGGTAAAACGCATGCGGCCGAATTGCCGGACTATGCCCGGCAATTCGGCCGCATTGACGTTGCGTGTACTAGGTCCCCATGAAGGTCATCGGATCGTGCAGCACCCGGGTGCCGTCGTGCAATCCGTTGATGGCCTCCATGTGCTCGGGCTCCAAAGTGAAGTCGAACACGTCGAGGTTCTGGGCCACGCGCTCGGGCTTGGACGACCGCGAGACGACCACGTTGTCCAACTGCAGGTTCCACCGGACCAGCACCTGCGCCGGCGTGCGGCCGTACTCGGCGGCGATCGCCGTCACGGTCGGGTCCTCGAGCATCTTGCCGACGCCCAGCGGGCTGTAGGACTGCGTGGTCACGTCGTGCTGGGCGTGCGCCTGGCGCAGCTCGGCCTGGTTGAGGCGCGGGTGCAGCTCGACCTGGTTCACCGCGGGCACCTCGTCGGTCTCCTCGATGACGTTCGCCAGCAGTTCCTCGGTGAAGTTGCAGACGCCGATCGAGCGGACGTGCCCCTCGTCGCGGGCGACCTTCATGCCCTCGAAGCTCTCCACGTACTTGCCCAGCTTCGGCGCCGGCCAGTGGATCAGGTAGAGATCGAGGTAATCCAGCCCAAGACGGTCCAGGCTCTCCTTGCACGACTCCTGGGCACTCTGGAAGCCCTGCCTCGAGGTGCCCAGCTTGGTGGCGACGAACAACTCCTCACGCGGGATGCCCGACGCGGCGATCGCCCGCCCGACGGCTTCTTCGTTTCCGTACGAGGCAGCGGTGTCGATGAGGCGGCAGCCAGCCTCCAGGGCCGCGAGTACCGAGCTTTCCGTCTCCTCATCGGACAATTTGGCTACGCCCAAGCCAAGTACGGGCATCTTCGCCTCGTCGTTGAGAGCGACGGTCGGAATCACGCTGGAAGCGCTGTATATCTCATCAATCACTGTCACTTTTCAATCACCTGCCTGCCAGGTTGGGGTGTGGGGTTTCTTCGACGTAAACGATTCAGGGACAACACACCAGGCGGCTTATGCCAACCCCTTCTGGTGCGTATGGGCCCCATACATCGTTCGCTTGGAGACAATAACCGAGCCGGGCGGACGGCGCCCGGACCGAGGCGGTCGACGTCGCATTAGCAAAAAAACGCGAGCTCAGAAGTTACGTCTTTCCAGCACAATAAGATTGGCGATGGAATTTTGGCAATTTTGTGACACCGCAAACACGAGCGCCCGGTGCCCTCGACGAAGACAAACGAAACCTCAAACCGATGTGATGTGCAGCACCATCGAATTGCGTTGTGGCGCATCACCGATTTCAGCGTAATTCTCCCTGGGGCAGGCGCCCTACCGGCGAAAACACCGACAATGGTGCGTGTTTCACTCCCGGGGGAACGGACATAGCTGCGTCGTGATGCGAACGTGATATACCGTGATGCGACTGTGATGTGAAATCACCTGTCCCCTATCCTCGAGAGACGCGACCACGCGCTACCCCTGGAAGCGAGGCAAGTCTGTCGCATGAAGACAATGCAAGAGCTTTTCGAAATTGCCTGGCAAGCAACGCAAATCGGTGCCGCCACGCTCAAGAAATCACAGCCGAGCTCGGTGCAGCACAAGGGAGACCGTGACCTGGTCACCGACATCGACCTCGCGATCCAGCGTGACATCGCCGACTACCTGGCCCAAACCACACCCGAGATCCCACTGTTGGCCGAAGAGTCCGAGCAACACCCGGACATCGAAACCTCCGAGTGGCTCTGGGTGCTCGACCCCATCGACGGAACGTCGAACTTCGTCCACGGGCTGCCGTTGTGCGCCGTATCACTGGCGCTGATGCGCACCGGGCGCACCGTGGTCGCGGTCACCCACGCTCCCCTGCTCGGCAAGACCTACCACGCCATCGAGGGCAAGGGCGCTTTCCTGGGCGGCCAGCGGATCAACGCCAGCGCCGCCGACAGCCTCAGCGGGGCCATCGTGTCGCTCGGCGACTACGCCGTCGGCCACGACGCCGGCAGGCTGAACGAGCACCGGCTGGCGCTCACCGCCGAGCTGGTGCCGCGGGTCGAGCGCATCCGCATGATCGGGGCGGCGACCCTGGACCTCGCGTTCGTCGCCGAGGGCGCCCTGGACGCCTGCGTGATGATGTCCAACAAGCCCTGGGACACCGCGGCGGGGACCCTCATCGCCCGGGAAGCGGGGGCGCAGCTCACCGACGCCCAGGGCAATCCCCACACCCACAAGTCCGCGTCGACGGTCATCAGCGCGCCGGGCATCGCCGAGCAACTCGCGACGGTGATCCGCAACACCGAGAAGGCCGGCGACCGGTACGCGACCGCCGTCGGCTAGCGAAGGCTCAGCCCAGCACTTCCGAAATAGGCACGGCCGCAGCGATTTTGGCGCGCATCTTCATGACCTTGCCGGGCATCCCGCCGCCGACCACGCCGGCCAGGGCGCCGTCGCGTTCGTAGTAGGCCAGGAACTTGCGACCGTCGTCCTCGACGACGTGCACGATGTCGTCGGCCTCCGGCTCACCCAGGCACTGGATCTTGACGTCGTATTGGTCGCTCCAGAAGTAGGGAACCACCACCGCGGTGGGCACGTCCTGCCCCAGCATCGCGGGCACCACGGCGCGGGCCTGATCGGCGACATTGCTCCAATGTTCCACGCGCCCTTGGTGTCCCGTCGCGTCACGCCACGACGCGACGTCCCCGAGCGCCCACACGTTCGGCGCGCTGGTGCGCCCGGCCTCGTCGCAGATCACGCCGTTGTCGACGTCAACTCCGCTGCCCTCGAGCCATTCGGTCGCCGGGCGCGACCCGATGCCGACCACCACCACGTCGGCCGCCAACTCGGTGCCGTCGCTCAACACCACCGCCTCGACGCGCGTGTCACCGCGCACCTCCGCCACGCCGACCCCGAGCCGGACGTCGACGCCTTCGGCGCGGTGCAGCCGGGCCACCAGCTCACCGATCTGTTCGCCGAGCACCGCGGCCAGCGGAGTGGGCTGGGGCTCCACCAGCACCACGTCCACCCCCAGGCTGCGCAGGCTGGCCGCCACCTCGCAGCCGATGAAGCCGGCGCCGATGACGACGGCGCGCCGCGCCGCGGACGCGTGCTCGCGCAGCGCCAGGGACTCGTCGAACGAGCGCAGCACCCGGATGCCCTCGAGGTCGGGGATCGACGGGATGCGTCGCGGTACCAGCCCGGTGGCGATGACGAGTTCGTCGTAGCGAAGCGTCGTCCCGTCGTCGAGCGTCACCGTCTGCGCCGCGGTGTCCAGGCGTGTCGCGGCCGATCCCAGCCGCAGGGTGATGTCGTTCTCGTCGTACCACTCGCGCGGTTTGAGCGCGGTGTCGTCGACCTCTTTGCGCAGCACCTCTTTCGACAGCGGCGGGCGGTCATACGGCAGGTGGACCTCGTCGCTGACGAGCGTGATGGGCCCGGAATACTCCGATTTCCGCAGCTGCTCGGCGGTGCGGGCGGCGGCCAATCCGCCGCCGACGATCACGATTCCGTTGGTGGCGCTCGCGTCAGTACTCACGTGGAGTTCTTAGCACGGTGGCCGGTCAGTACTTTAGGGCACCCTTATCTACCGGGATCTGCGTGCCGGTCAGTGTGCCGGACCCGGCGCCGGCGAGCCACGCCACGACGTCGGCGACTTCGTCGGCCGTCATGAAGCCGTTGGGCTGCACCGGCATTGGCGGGAAGCTGTGCACGAAGCTGGGATGCCTGCCGAAGATCTCCATCATCGCTTCGGGCTCGATCATCGGGGTTTCGACCGAGTACGGATGGATCGAGTTGACCCGGATGCCGTATTCGCCGAGCTCGATCGCGAGGGTATTGGTGAGCGCGGTGAGCCCGTGCTTGCTGGCCGAGTAGTGGCCGTTGCCCGGTGTCGCCTTGAGCCCCGCCGAGGAGCTGACCACGACGATGGAACCGCCGTTGCCCGCCTCGATCATCGCGGGCACGGTGGCGCGCAGCGTGCGCCAGGTGCCGGTCAGGTTGAACCCGATGACGGCGTCCCACTGCTCGTCGGTGAGCTCCCAGACGCGGCCCCAGCTCAGCACTCCCGCGTTGGCGACCACGATGTCGAGCCGGCCGAACTGTTCCATCCCGTCGGCCACCAGCTCCCGCAGCGCGGCGTCGTCGCGGACGTCGAGGACGCGGGTCAGGATCTTGCGCCCCTGCCCCTCCACCAGGCGCGCGGTCTCGTCGAGGTCCTCGGGCGTGGCGGGCGGGTAGGTCACGCTGGCCGATGCCGGCGCGCAGATGTCGAGCGCGATGATGTCGGCGCCCTCGGCGGCCAGCCGCACCGCGTGCGATCGCCCCTGGCCGCGGGCGGCCCCGGTGATGAATGCCACCCGCCCGTGCAGTGATCCAGCCACGTGTAACCCCTTCGACCGCCGACAGACCAAGCCAGGCTAGCAGCGGAACTGAAACGTGTTCTAATTCGCCCGCAGGTGGGCGGACGAGCCCCTAGATTTCGGCGATGATCGCAGCGCGGCGGCTGTTGTATTCCTGGTCGGTGAGCGCGCCGCTCGCGTGCAGATCGTTCAGCTCCTGCAGCCGCGCGGCGATCGACGGTTCGGGCGGCGTGACGACCGCCGACGGCGCCGCGCCCGCGGACGGCGGGGCACCCGGCGCCGGTTGGGCGGCCGATGACTGCTGCTCGACGGCCCGGCGCACCACCGCCTGGATCTGGCCGCGCAGCGCCGGGTTCGACCGGATGTCGACCATCCGGTTGAGGGGAACGTTGTTGGCCTTGAGGATCTGCAGGATCTCCATCAGCGGGCCCGCCTGCCCGCTCAGGTCGTAGGTCCGGTTGTCCTCGGCCACCGTGAACTGCGCGGGCACCAGGCCGTTGACCAAAGCGCTTCGCTCCCAGTCGATCCGGTATTCGTTGGTGGTGGGGTTGACCAGGACCACCACCTTGCGGGCGTTGAGGTTGCCCAGCCGGGTGACGCTGGCGATCACGCGGTCTTCGCTGTCGAACGGCAGCAGCCCGGGCCCCGCGATGTGCAGGTGCACCTTGACGACCTGCTGGTTGTTGACCCACGTGCCCGTTTCGGTGATGCCGGTGATCTGCGCGAGCGCCAGCACGCCGCTCTGTTCGAGGGCGGCCACCTTCGCCGACGTCTTGGCGCCGTAGTTGGCCAGCGCGAGCGCGATCAGCACGTCGGCCGCGGTGATCAGCAGGCCGACGTAAAACATCCACTGCAGCAGGCTGTCGAGCCCCATGACGAAATACACGACCAGGAAAATCGGCCCCACGAGGCCTCCGCACAGCAAAACGACTAACTGTGCCTTCAGGTAGCGCGCTAACACTTGCCCCTCCTAGGCTTGCTGGGGATTTGTGTCAGATTAGCGCTCGGGGGCTCGCCGCGAACGCGATACGCGCAAACCGGTTCGGCCGCGATCAGGCCAGCGATTCGGGCGGGACGATCGGCACCCGGCGCACCGGGGGCGCCGCGGGCTGCGTCCCCGCCGGCGAGTGCGGGGCGGTGCGCGGCGATACAGGCAGCGTCGTGGCCGGGGAGGCCTGCGGCGCCACCTGCGCCGGCGGCGCGGCGGACGTGCCGGTCGGTGCCGACGCCGCGGGCGTGACGGTGCTCGCGGGCCCGGCCGGTGCGTAGGCCGGCGTCGCCACCCGCGCCGGTCCGGCGGGTGCGGTGGCCGAGGCCAGCGTCGCCTACCCCACCGGCGCCGCCGCGACCGGCGTGCCGGCCGGTGCGGGCACCGCGGCCGCCGGGGCCACCGCCGCCGCCAGGGGCCCCGCGGGCGCGGTCGGCGCGGAGGCGCTCATGGCGCCGGCCGTCATCGTCGGTACCTGCGCGGCCATCGATGCGGGCGCGGCCGCGGTCTGCAGCGGCGTCGCGTTGGCCGCCTCGGCGGCGGCATACTGCATCGCACCGCCGTTCATCAGCTGGACGAACTGGCTGTGGAAGGCGGCCGCCTGGGCGCTGAGTGCCTGATAGACCTGGGAGTGGGCGTCGAACAGGGCGGCGATGCTCGCCGACACCTCGTCGGCGCCGGGGGCGAGCACCGCCGACGTCGGCCCCATCGCCGCCGTGTTGGCGGAGGTGATCGTCGTCCCGATCCTGGCCAGGTCCGTCGCGGCAGCCGCAACGAATTCGGGAGTCGTTTGAACGAACGACATCGGCACCTCCCCGCCACGCCTCACGGTCACCGAGAACTATGCCGAAATCCTAGTGCAGGGCGCTCTGCGGCCGCATCATTTCCGCGCCGGTCCGGCGAGGCGATGCGCACAGCAGACGAAGCCCGGATTGCCGTGTGGGCAATCCGGGCTTCGACCTGACTCAGTAGCGAACTACTTGATGATCTTGACGACCCGGCCGGCGCCGACGGTGCGGCCACCCTCGCGGATCGCGAACCGCAGACCGTCGTCCATGGCGACGGGCTGGATCAGCTTCACCGAGATGTTGGTGTTGTCACCGGGCATCACCATCTCGGTGCCCTCCGGCAGCGTCACCACACCGGTCACGTCGGTGGTGCGGAAGTAGAACTGCGGACGGTAGTTGTTGAAGAACGGCGTGTGCCGGCCGCCCTCGTCCTTGGACAGGATGTAGACCTGGCCCTCGAACTCGGTGTGCGGCGTGGTGGTGCCGGGCTTGGTCACGACCTGGCCGCGCTCGACGTCCTCACGCTTGATACCACGCAGCAGCAGACCGACGTTGTCACCGGCCTGGCCCTGGTCGAGCAGCTTGCGGAACATCTCCACACCGGTGACCGTGGTCTTGGTGCTGGTCGGGCGGATGCCGACGATCTCGACTTCCTCGTTCACGTTGATCACACCGCGCTCGACACGACCGGTGACCACGGTGCCACGCCCGGTGATGGTGAAGACGTCCTCCACCGGCATCAGGAACGGCTTCTCCGTCTCGCGGACCGGGTCCGGGATCGACTCGTCGACGGCCTCCATCAGCTGCTCGACGGACTCGACCCACTTGGCGTCGCCCTCGAGCGCCTTGAGCGCGGAGACCCGCACCACCGGGGCGTCCTCGTCGAACTCCTGGGCGGCCAGCAGCTCGCGGACCTCCATCTCGACGAGCTCGAGGAGCTCCTCGTCGTCGACCATGTCGGCCTTGTTCAGGGCGACCAGGATGTAGGGCACACCGACCTGACGGGCGAGCAGCACGTGCTCACGGGTCTGCGGCATCGGGCCGTCGGTGGCGGCGACCACCAGGATCGCGCCGTCCATCTGGGCCGCACCGGTGATCATGTTCTTGATGTAGTCGGCGTGACCCGGGGCGTCGACGTGGGCGTAGTGACGCTTGTCGGTCTGGTACTCCACGTGGGAGATGTTGATGGTGATACCGCGCTGACGCTCCTCGGGCGCGTTGTCGATCTGGTCGAACGCGCGGGACTCGTTCAGGTCCGGGTACTTGTCGTGCAGAACCTTGGTGATAGCCGCGGTCAGCGTGGTCTTGCCGTGGTCAACGTGACCAATGGTCCCGATGTTGACGTGCGGCTTCGTCCGCTCGAACTTCGCCTTCGCCACTTCTGTGTCCTCCTGGACTAGTTGGTGCTTGTTAAAGCAGTGTTGGTGTTTTCAGTTGTGCCGCGCCCAAGGCATTCCAATGACCCGGCAAGATTACTCCGAGCGGACTTGAGCTTTTGGCTCGACTCCTTGCTCGTAAGCTCCGCTTACTCGCCTCTGGAATCGTGAGTCTTCGCTCACTGGCCCGTCGCCTTCGCGATGATCTCCTTTGACACGTTCGCCGGCACTTCGGCGTACGAGTCGAAGACCATGGAGTAGTTCGCCCGGCCTTGGGTCTTGGACCGCAGGTCGCCGACGTAGCCGAACATCTCCGACAGCGGCACATGCGCTTTCACGACGCGCGCACCGCTCCGCTCCTCCATGGCCTGGATCTGGCCACGGCGGGAGTTCAGGTCGCCGATCACATCGCCCATGTAGTCCTCGGGCGTGGTGACCTCGACGGCCATGATCGGTTCCAGGATCACTGGCTGCGCTTGCGCCGCAGCCTTTTTCAGCACCTGCGAACCGGCGATCTTGAAGGCCATCTCCGACGAGTCGACCTCGTGGAACGCCCCGTCGAGCAGGGTGACCTTCATGTTCACCAGCGGGTAACCGGCCAGGACACCGTACTGCATGGCGTCCTGCGCGCCCGCGTCCACCGACGGGATGTACTCACGCGGGATGCGCCCACCGGTGACCTTGTTCTCGAACTCGTAGGTCGCGCCGTCCTCGCCGGTGAACGGCTCGAGGTTGATGATGACCTTCGCGAACTGGCCGGAGCCGCCCGTCTGCTTCTTGTGGGTGAACTCGACGTTCTCCACCTTGCGGCGGATGGTCTCCTTGTAGGCCACCTGCGGCTTGCCGACGTTGGCCTCGACCTTGAACTCGCGGCGCATCCGGTCCACCAGGATGTCCAGGTGCAGCTCGCCCATCCCGCCGATCACCGTCTGGCCGGTCTCGTGGTCCAGGTGCACCTTGAAGGTCGGGTCCTCCTCGGCGAGCTTCTGGATCGACAGCGACAGCTTCTCCTGGTCGCTCTTGGTCTTGGGCTCGATGGCCACCTCGATGACCGGATCGGGGAAGGTCATCGACTCCAGCACGACCTGCTGGTTCGGGTCGCTCAGGGTGTCACCGGTGGTGGTGTCCTTGAGCCCGATCACCGCGTAGATGTGACCCGCCGAGGCGGTCTCCACCGGGTTCTCCTTGTTGGAGTGCATCTGGAACAGCTTGCCCAGCCGCTCCTTCTTGCCCTTGGTGGCGTTGATGACCTGGCTGCCGGAGTCGACCTTGCCGGAGTACACCCGGACGTAGGTCAGCTTGCCGAAGAACGGGTGCGTCGCGACCTTGAACGCGAGCGCGGAGAACGGCTCGTCGGTCGACGGCTTGCGGGTGACCTCTTCGTCCTCCTTGCCCGGCGCGTGGCCGACGGCCGGCGGCACGTCCAGCGGCGAGGGCAGGTAGTCGATCACGGCGTCCAGCATCGGCTGCACGCCCTTGTTCTTGAACGCGCTGCCGCACAGCACCAGGTAGGCCTCGGAGCTGATGGTGAGCTTGCGCAGCGCACCCTTGATCTCGTCGACCGACAGTTCCTCGCCGCCCAGGTACTTCTCCAGCAGCGCCTCGTCGGTCTCGGCGACCGCCTCGAGCAGCTTGGTGCGGTACTCCTCGGCCTTCTCGGCCAGCTCGGCCGGGATGTCGATGGTGTCGTAGGTCTCGCCCAGCTTCGTCTCGCCGCGCCACACCTTGGCGTTCATCTCGACCAGGTCGACGATGCCCTCGAAGTCACCCTCGGAGCCGACCGGCAGCTGGATCGGGATGACGTTGGCGCCGAGGCGCTCCTCCATGGTGCGCACGGAGAAGTAGAAGTCGGCCCCGATCTTGTCCATCTTGTTGACGAAGCAGATGCGCGGGACGTCGTACTTGTCGGCCTGCCGCCAGACCTGCTCGGACTGCGGCTCCACGCCCTCCTTACCGTCGAAGACGGCGACGGCGCCATCGAGGACACGCAGCGAGCGCTCGACTTCCACGGTGAAGTCGACGTGCCCGGGGGTGTCGATGATGTTGATCTGGTTGTCTTTCCAGAAGCAGGTGGTGGCCGCGGAGGTGATGGTGATCCCCCGCTCCTGCTCCTGCTCCATCCAGTCCATGGTGGCGGCGCCGTCGTGCACCTCACCGATCTTGTAGCTGATACCGGTGTAGTAGAGGATGCGCTCGGTCGTCGTCGTCTTGCCGGCGTCGATGTGCGCCATGATGCCGATGTTGCGGACCTTGGTCAGGTCGGTCAGCACGTCCTTCTGTGCCACAGAAGTCTTCCCACTCTTTCGATTGCTTAATTGCTGTCTGTCGCGGTCAGGCCAGCGCCCCGGCGCGCGGGCCGCAAAGACCTACCAGCGGTAGTGCGCGAAGGCGCGGTTGGCCTCGGCCATCTTGTGGGTGTCCTCGCGTCGCTTGACGGCGGCACCCAGGCCGTTGCTGGCATCCAGGATCTCGTTTGCCAGGCGCTCGACCATGGTCTTCTCCCGGCGTTGCCGCGAGAAGCTGACCAGCCAGCGCAGTGCCAGCGTGGTGGACCGATCCGGACGCACCTCGACCGGCACCTGATAGGTGGCACCACCGACGCGGCGGCTGCGCACCTCCAGGGCGGGCTTGACGTTGTCGAGAGCACGCTTGAGCGTGATCACGGGATCGGTGCCCGTCTTGTCCCGGGCTTGTTCGAGCGCACCATAAACAATGCGCTCGGCGAGCGATTTCTTCCCCTGCAGCAGGACTTTGTTCACCAGCTGGGTGACCAGCTGCGACCCGTAGACCGGGTCGTTGACCAACGGGCGCTTCGGCGCGGGCCCCTTGCGCGGCATCAGCTCTTCTCCTTCTTGGCGCCGTAACGGCTGCGAGCCTGCTTGCGGTTCTTGACGCCCTGGGTGTCGAGCGAACCGCGGATGATCTTGTACCGGACACCGGGCAGGTCCTTCACCCGGCCACCACGCACCAGCACCATCGAGTGCTCCTGCAGGTTGTGTCCCTCGCCGGGGATGTAGGCCGTCACCTCAACCTGGCTCGTCAGCTTCACGCGGGCGACCTTCCGAAGAGCGGAGTTCGGCTTCTTCGGGGTGGTGGTGTACACGCGGGTGCATACGCCACGGCGCTGCGGGCTGCCCTTGAGGGCCGCGGTCTTGACCTTGGCGACCTTGTCCCGGCGACCCTTGCGGACCAGCTGCTGAATGGTTGGCATCTACCGGCTTTCTCTGTTCGTGTTCGGCATATTTCTGGCGTCTTCAAGTCTGTGTACTGCAGTTATGACCGTCCGCTTCACCCCGCGGCCGGGTGTGTCGCATGCGCTGCGCACCGGACGTAAGTCCGATGCATGGTGGACACGCGAATTCGCCCGGCATTCACTTCCTTACGGTTAGGCGCCGTAAGCCGCCAGGCACGAGGAACCACAATACCCGCCGCCGGTCTCGCAGGTCAAAGCGGCGATCGCAAGGGGGCCTAGCCCCTGGCGCCGTCGTGGGCGGTGCGCCGTTCCAGACCCGCCGCCAGGCGCAGCACCATGTCGGAGAACAACACGTCGGTGTCGATGTCGTCCATGACGCCGGTCATCTCGAGCAACACGAAGCCATGCATCGCGGACCAGAACTCCAGCGCGGCGTGGAAGGCTTCGGCGCCGTCTAGACCGTAGGAGGACAGCACGGCGATCACCGGGGCGGCCGCGCTGCGGGTCGCCGCCGCGTACTCGGCGTCTTCGCCACCCAGCGGCATCCGGGTGAAGGCCGAGTAGCGGCCCGGGTGGTGGTGGGCGTAGCTGCGGTACGCGCCGGCCATGACGAGCACCGCGTCGTCGCGGGCGCGGCCCTCGCCCACCCGGTTGAGCATCATGATGATGTCGTCGATCACCCGGATCCGGACCGCCCGGCGCAAGTCCTCCAGGCTGTCCACGTGGTTGTACAGCGACGGCCCCTTGGTGCCCAACTGCGTCGCCAGCGCGTTGATGGTCAGGGCGTCCCAGCCCTCGCGGTCCAGGAACGTCAGCGCGCCGTCGATGATCCCTTCCCGGCTGAGCTTGGTCGGGCGCGAACCGGGCCGTCCCGCGCGTTGGCGCCCGGCCGCCGACGGCGATTCCGGTTGAGCTGCCATGGCGGTCGCCCTTCGATCGCGGGAACGGGTTGCGGTTAACTAATGACTCTAGTTGACGCCCGGTCAGACATTAATCTCCCCGCAGGGGCATGAGCGCCCGGCAAACCAAAAGAAAATCTGCCATCGGGCGGGCGAATGCACGTAATGTCATGCTTGGCTCATTCGAGCAGACGACCCGTCCAAGAGGGGGCCCGCAGTGAAGTGGACAACTGTCGCCGGGTCGTTGGCCACGTGCGCCGTCGCCGTCGTCGCCGGTTTCGCCGCCGTGCCGGGGCTGGCGCAGGCCAAGAACGGCGACACCCATGTCATCGGGGAGGACATGGAGCAGACGGTCGACTGCAACGACGCCACGCTGCTGGTCAACGGCTCGTTCCTGACGGTCACCGCGCTGGGCAACTGCTACGCCGTGACGGTGATGGGTTCGTCGAATGTCGTTATCGCCGACTCGGTTTCGCACGACATCACGGTGTACGGCCACGACCAGACCGTGCTCTACAAGGGTGGTCAGCCGTTCCTGTGGGACCGGGGCCGCGAACTGGGCATGACCAACCGGCTCCAGCAGGTGCCGGGCTGAGGCACCATACCGAGGGGAATCAAACAACGATGCGTGTGCACACCTTCGCCCTGGCACCGGCCGCCGCGATCCTGGTGCTGGCCGGCTGCAGCTCGACGGCCAACCCGCCGGCGGGCTCCTCCTCCACCACCACGACGAAGAGCAGCCCGACGACCAGTGCCGGCGCCGCGCCGACGACGGGATCGAGCGGAGCGAGCACCACCGCGTCCCTCGAGATCGGCAACACGGTGAACTACGGGTCGATGGGCACCACCACCAACCTCGACTGCGCCACCGGCAAGTCGCTGAACGTGGCCGGTTCGGACAACACCCTGACCGTCACCGGCAGCTGCTCGACGGTGAACATCGGCGGCACCAACAACAAGATCACCCTCGACAAGGTCGAGAAGCGCATCACCGTGCTCGGGATGAACAACACCATCACCTACAAAGACGGCGATCCCAAGGTCGATAACCTCGGCTCGGACAACACGATCAACAAGGGCAGCTGACCGGCGGCTCACCGGCCTTGATCGGCGGCTAACGCGCCCTCAATCGGCGGCCGCGCCGTGACGCCCCGCGCCGGCGGCGAACCGCCCGGCCCCTTCGTTCGCCTCGGCGGCGACCCGGGAGATGCTGGCGAATTCGAAGTCGAGCGCCTCGGATTCCGTTGCCCCCCATTGGTGTAGCGCCGAGAGCCGGTCCGAGCGCAGGCACTGCTGCGGCAGCGCCGACAGTTGTGCCGCCAATTCCTCTGCGGCCCGGCGCGATTGGCCCTTGGGGACCACCCGGTTCGCCAGCCCGATGGCCTGGGCTTCGTCGGCGGCCACGGCGCGGCCGGTGAGGATCATGTCCATCGCGCGGCTGTGGCCGATCAGGCGCGGCAGCCGCACCGTGCCCCCGTCGATCAGGGGAACACCCCAGCGCCGGCAGAACACCCCGAACACGGCGTCCTCCTCGACCACCCGCAGATCACACCAGATGGCCAACTCGAGGCCGCCGGCGACGGCGTAGCCGCTGACCGCGGCGATGACGGGCTTGGACAGCACCATCCGCGTCGGGCCCATCGGGCCCGGGCCACTCCGGTGCACGGCGTTGGCGTCGGGTGTGCCGAACGCCTTCAAATCGGCTCCGGCACAGAATGTCCCGCCGTCGCCCCACAGCACGGCGACCGACGCGGTGTCGTCGCGGTCGAACTCCTCGAACGCCGCATAGAGCGCGGCGGCCGTCGGGCCGTTGACCGCGTTGCGCGCCCCCGGCCGGTCGATGATCACGGTGGTCACCCGGCCGTTGCGCTCGACGCGCACCGGATCGCTCATCTCGCCTCCGCACATAGTGGTTCGCGCCGCCGCAGCAGCTCAGCGGCGAAGTCATGGTAGGCCGCCCGCAGCCGGGCCCCGGGCCAGTCGGCCGGCAGGAGTTCGTCGGGCAGGACCGGGTCGGTGAGCAGGTGCCGGACGGTCGCGGCGGCCACCACGAAACGGCCCGGAATGTCCGGCGCGGCGGCCATGTCGTCGAGCAACCGGTGCCCGGCCCGTGCCCAGGCGGGCAGGTCCCACAGCTGCGCGGCCAGCTCGGCGGGGTCGCCGTCGCGCGCGCGCAGCACCCGGACCCTGGCGGTGACGTCGGGGCCCAGCTCCGCGTCGATGTTGTCGGGGCGCATCCACACCCCCTCGCGCAGCTCACCAAAACGCTTGTCGTGCATGGCGGTTCGCAGCGCGGCCCGGGTGCGTGCGTCGTCCCCCACGCTGGTCACGACCAGGGTGACCCACTCCCCGCGCCAGGGACGCACGCGCGGGTCGATGGCATCGTCCTGGCGCCGCTGGCGGGCGAGCAGGCGGTCCGAGAGCTGGTAGCCGTCGGCGTTGCGGACCAGGTCGCCCGCGCCGACCATCCGGGTCAGCGCCACTCGCAGCGTCGACTCCTTGATGCCGAAATCGGAAGTGAGCCTGACCAGTTCGCTGGCGCGGGCGCGCGCCGGGTGGGCGCCGAGCAGCACGCTGAGCACCACCGACCGCGCCGTCATGTCCGGCATCGCTACACCCCGGACGCCCGGCGGCCGTGGTCGCCGAAGGGTTCGTCGCGATGCCGCACCGCCTCACGGAATCCGTGCTCGACCGCGTCGGCGACGAACGCGTGGCCCTCGGGCGTGTGCCGGGCGACGCCGTCGAACACCGTGCTGACCATCCTGCTGGTGGCCACACCCTGTTGCAGCAGGGCGGAATTCAGCGCGAGCTTGACCATGATCAGCTGGTTGACCGGCACCGCGGCGATCCGCTCGACCAGCCGCTCGGTGCGCTCGTCGAGGTCCGCCGGATCCGGCGCCTCGACCGCCCATCCCCACTCGGCGGCCTGCGCGCCGGTGATGCAATCGCCGGTGAACAGCAGCCTTTTCGCGCGCGCGTCGCCGAGCCGGTGCGCCCACAGGCCGGCCGCCGGCACGCCCCACACCCGGGTGGGCGGGTAGCCGATCTTGGCGTCGGCGGCGGCGATCACCTGGTCGGCGTGCAGCGCGATGTCGGTGCCCCCGGCCACGCAGTAGCCGTGGATCTTGACCACCGTGGGCTTGTCGGCGTGCATGAGGCTGGAAAAGCCTCGCACGAAGCGGCTCATCATCTGGTAATCGATCATCGGGTCCCACGGCTGATCCGCCAGATGGTTGACCGCCTGGGTCTTTCCGTCCAGCACGGTGCCCGCGTACGCGCCGGTGCCGCCGGCCGACCCGGTGCGGTCGGCGTAGGCGCTCAGGTCGAATCCGGCGCAGAATCCCTCGCCGCGACCGGACACCAGGATGACGTGCACATTCGGGTCGAGGTCGGCGCGCTCCACCAGCGCGGAGAGCTCCAGCGGCGTGTCGGCGACGATCGCGTTGCCCTTCTCCGGCCGGTTGAACGTGATCCGGGCGACCCGGTCGGTGACCTCATAGGTCATCGTCTTCAGGTTGTCGAAGTCGACCGGCCTGATCGCGTGAGTCATCCCTTTACTAGAGCACGCTCGAGAATCGGCGCGAGGTCGAGCCCGTCGGGCATGGTGCCGAACGCGCCGCCCCACCGGCGGTCGAGCCGGGTCGTCAGGAACGCCTCGGCGACGGCGGGGTGCCCGTGGCGCACCAGCAGCGAGCCCTGCAGCGCCAGGCAGATGTCCTCGGCGACCTTGCGGCCGCGGTAGGCGATGGACTCCAGGTTGGCCAGGTCGGCGCGCAGCCGCGCGACATGGTTGCCCAGGCGCGGGTCCTGGCCCGCGCTCTCGGCGATTTCGTCGAACAGCACCTCGACGCATTCGGGACGAGTCGCCATGGCGCGCAACGTATCCAGCGCGCTGACGTTGCCCGAACCCTCCCAGATGCCCATCAGCGGCGCCTCCCGGTACAGCCGCGGCATGCCGGAGTCCTCCACATAGCCGTTGCCGCCCAGGCATTCCAGGGCTTCGGCGGCGTGCGGGGTCGAGCGCTTGCACACCCAGTACTTGCTGGCGGCCAGGCCGATCCGGCGCAGCAGCGCCTCGGTCTCGTCGCCGCGCACCGCCTTGTCGGTGGCGCCGGCCATCCGCATCGCGACCATGGTGGCCGCCTCCGCCTCCACGGCCAAATCGGCCAGCACGTTGCGCATCAGCGGCTGGTCAATGAGATAGGCGCCAAACGCCTTTCGGTGCTGGGCGTGGTAGATCGCGCGGGTCAAACCGGTGCGCATGCTGGTGGCGCTGCCCAGCGTGCAGTCCAGCCGGGTGAGGTTGACCATCTCGATGATGGTCGGCACGCCGCGGCCCTCCTCGCCCACCAGCCACGCGATCGCGCCGTCGTACTCGACCTCGCTCGAGGCGTTGGCGTGGTTGCCGAGCTTGTCCTTGAGACGCTGCAAAAACATCCGGTTGCGGGTGCCGTCGGGCAGCACGCGCGGCAGCATGAAGCACGACAACCCTCCGGGCGCCTGCGCGAGCACCAGGAAGATGTCACACATCGGCGCCGAGGTGAACCACTTGTGGCCCGTCAGGCTGTAGGTGCCGTCGGCGTTGGGGGTGGCCTGCGTGGTGCCGGCGCGCACGTCGGAGCCGCCCTGCTTCTCGGTCATCGACATGCCCGCCGTGATGCCGGGCTTGGCGGTGGCCGGCCGGAGTTCCGGGTCGTATTCGCGGGAGGTCAGCAGCGGCTCGTAGACCTGGGCCAGCTCGGGGTTGTAGCGCAGCGCGGGCACCACGGCATACGTCATCGAAATCGGGCAGACGTGCCCCGGTTCGACCGTCCACACCGAGGTCTTGGCGGCCCGCACGACGTGCGCACCCGGCCGCTCGTCGGCCCAGGGCGCGGCGTGCATGCCGTGTTCGATCGCCGCGCGCATCAGCTCGTGGTACGCCGGGTCGTATTCGACCTCGTCGATCCGGTGACCGTTGCGGTCGTGGGTGTGCAGGATGGGCCGGTTGCGATCGGCGAGCTCGCCCCAGCGCTGCGCCTCGCGGCTGGCCGACAGGGCGCCGACCTCGTTCACCTCGTCCAGGCCCCACTGCCCTCCCTCGCGAATCAGGGCCTCGATGAGCACCGCCGAGGTGGCGGGGTTGTGGTCTTCCAGGGGCGGGACCTGGTTGGTGACGACATGGGTGTCCGACATGGGATCAATGTTACATTTTTCCGACAGTTGCACAAGAGCTGTAATGATCAGCGCGGGTGCGCGGCGAAGAAGTCCCACAGTTCTCGCGTCGCGAAGTCGGGCCACTCGTGGTCGCCGTGGTCGACCGTGATGAGCACGACCCCGCGACCCTCGGCGCATCCCGCGGTCGAGGTGGTGATCGGGCCGTCGGTGGTGGCCGACGGGGCGCCGCACTGATCGACGTTG
Source organism: Mycobacterium paraintracellulare (assembly GCF_000276825.1). Classification (NCBI taxonomy): domain Bacteria; kingdom Bacillati; phylum Actinomycetota; class Actinomycetes; order Mycobacteriales; family Mycobacteriaceae; genus Mycobacterium; species Mycobacterium paraintracellulare. Next base: position 4,723,964 of record NC_016948.1, read on the forward strand.
CGCCAGAAGGCATTCACGTTCGGCACGGGCGGGCCGTTGATCACGCTGTAGCCCGGTCCGCCGCCGTAGGGCACCAGCTCGTCCGCGGTGCCGTGAATGTGCATGACCGACATCGGATGCGGCGTGCGGCAGGAGTTCAGCTGGGTGCCCGCGACCGGACCGATCGCGGCGAAGATCTCCGTGGTGCAGGCCAGCGTGTAGGACATGATGCCGCCGTTGCTCATGCCGGTGGCATAGACCTTCGCGGTGTCGATGCCGACGTTCTTGGCGATGTCGGCGACGGCCGCGCTGATGAAACCGACGTCATCCACGCCCTCTCGTCCGGACCGGCCGCAGCAGGTTTGGCCGTCGACGTTCCAGGCGTGGTCGAGGCCGTCAGGGTAGGCGACGACGAACTTGCCCGAATCGGCCAAACCGTCCCAGTGGTAGTCCTTTTCGGCTTCCCTGGCGCTTCCCGACACGCCGTGCATCATGACCACGAGCGGGGCCGAGGCCGCCACTCCCGCGGGCTTGTACAGCCGATAGCTGCGATCGAGATCGCCGACCTTGAGGTGGTGGACGCTGGTGCCGGTCACGAAGCCCGTCGGCGCGTTGGCGACTCCGGGAAAGCAGCCCGCGAGCACCAGGACGACACCCGAGATCGTGGCCAGCCGGCGCAGCATGGATCAAAGGTAAGCGCTGGCCCGCGCTCAGCCGCCCGTTTTCTCCCGCAGGAACGCGATGTCGTCCTTGCGGCCCTCGTCGGCGGTTTCGCAGATCACCGGGGCGTCGGCGGCCTTGACCACCGCGGCGAGCAGCTCGGGATCGATCTGGCCGGTGCCGAAGTTGGCGTGCCGGTCGGCGCCGGAGCCCGCCGCGTCCCTCGAGTCGTTGCAGTGCACCAGGTCGATGCGGCCGGTCAGCGCCTTGATGCGGTCGACCGCGTCGATCAGCTGCTCGCCGGCGGCCCAGGCGTGGCAGGTGTCCAGGCAGAACCCAATTCCCTTGTCGCCGATGTGATCCCACAGCCGGCCGATGGTGTCGAAGTGGCGGGCCATCGCGTGGTCGCCGCCGGCGGTGTTCTCCAGGTAGACCGGCACGTCCGTTTCCAGGTAGTCCAGGGCCTTGACCCACCGTTCGAAGCCGGCGTCCATGTCGTTGTCGTCGGCGTGGCCGCCGTGCACGATCACCGCCGTCGCGCTGATCGCCGCGGCCGCGTCGCAGGTGTCCTGCAGGATCTTGCGCGACGGGATGCGGACCCGGTTGTTGGCCGAGGCCACGTTGATCAGGTAGGGCGCGTGGATGTAGAGCGGGATGGTCGACGCCTTGAGCGCCTCGGCGTCGTCACGCGGCTTGGGCTTCTTCCAGCTCTGCGGGTTGCCGAGGAAGAACTGGACGACGTCGGCGCCGTCGGCCTGCGCGGCGGCCAGCGGGTCATCCTGGTGGACATGCGAACCGATGAGCACGGTGGCCAGTGTAGTGAGGGGTCCTGACGGCGGCGAGAGTGCGGCTGGCCGCACACCCGAGTCCGAACGTGCGGCTGGCCGCACACCCGACCGGCTCGGCGTCCCACGCAACGACAAAGCCCCGGGCGAAACCCGGGGCTTTGTCGTTGTCGCAGAAACTACCGGTAGTCGCTGTAGCCGTAGTCGTCCAACGGAACCGCGGCGCCGGTGGCCTGGCCGAAGTCCGGGCTGTAGTACTGATCCTCGTAGGACGGGATCGTGTACGCGGCGGCCCGGGCCTCCTCGGTCGGCTGCACCTGGATGTTGCGGTAGCGGTTGATGCCGGTACCGGCCGGGATCAGCTTTCCGATGATCACGTTCTCCTTCAGACCGTTGAGCTTGTCGCTGCGGCAGTTGATCGCCGCATCGGTCAGCACTCGCGTGGTCTCCTGGAACGACGCCGCGCTCAGCCACGAGTCGGTGGCGAGGCTCGCCTTCGTGATACCCATCAGCACCGGACGGCCGGCGGCGGGCTCGCCGCCCTCGGCCACCACCCGGCGGTTCTCCGCCTCGAACTCCGCGCGGTCGATCAGCGAGCCGGGCAAAAACTCCGTCGAGCCCGAGTCGATGATGGTGACGCGGCGCAGCATCTGGCGAACGATCACCTCGATGTGCTTGTCGTGGATCGACACACCCTGCGCGCGGTAGACCTCCTGGACCTCGCGGACCAGGTGGATCTGCACCTCGCGGGGGCCCTGCACGCGCAGCACCTCGTGCGGGTCGGCCGAGCCTTCCATCAGCTGCTGGCCCACCTCGACGTGGTCGTTGTCGGAGAGCACCCGCTCGGAACCGTCTTCGTGCTTGAACACGCGCAGCCGCTGCCGCTTGGAGAGCTTGTCGTACACGACCTCCTCGCTCCCGTCGTCGGGAACGATGGTGATCTTGTAGAAGCGCTCGCCCTCCTCGAGGCGGACCCGCCCGGTGACGTCGGCGATCGGCGCCTTGCCGCGCGGGATGCGGGCCTCGAACAGCTCCTGGACCCGGGGCAGACCGCCGGTGATGTCCTCACCGACACCACCCTGGTGGAACGTCCGCATGGTCAGCTGCGTACCGGGCTCACCGATGGACTGGGCCGCGACGATACCGACGGCCTCGCCGATGTCGACCAGCTTTCCGGTGGCCATGGACCGCCCGTAACAGGTCGCGCACACCCCGGTGCCGGTGGTGCACGTCAGCACCGAGCGCACCTTGACCTGCGTGATGCCGGCCGCCAGCAGCGCCTCGATCTCCGGGTCACCCAGGTCCTCGCCGCGAGCGACGACGACCTTGCCGGCCTCGTCGACCGCGTCGGTGCCCAAAGTCCGTGCGTACGCCGAGGTTTCGATGTACGGGTCGCGGATCAGGGTGCCGTCGGGCTGACGCTCGGCCAGCTCGACGACGATGCCCCGCTCGGTCTCGCAGTCGTGCTCGCGGACGATGACGTCCTGGCTCACGTCCACCAGACGACGGGTCAGGTACCCGGAGTCGGCGGTACGCAACGCGGTGTCCGCCAGGCCCTTTCGGGCGCCGTGGGTGTTGATGAAGTACTCCAGCACGGTCAGGCCCTCGCGGAACGACGACTTGACCGGACGCGGGATGAACTCACCCTTGGGGTTGGTCACCAGACCCTTCATGCCGGCCAGCGTCCGGGTCTGGGTGAAGTTACCCGTGGCACCCGAGTCGACGATCGTGATGATCGGGTTGTCGGCCGGGTAGTGCTCACGCAGCGCCTGACCGACCTCGTCGGTGGCTTCCTTCCAGATCTCCACCAGCGCCTCGTTGCGCTCGTCGTGGTTCAAAGCGCCACGCTGGAACTGCTTTTCGACCTTTTCCGCCCGCTCCTCGTACTGGTCGAGGATCTCCTTCTTGCGCGGCGGCACGAGCACGTCGGCCATCGACACGGTGACACCGCTGCGGGTCGCCCAGTAGAAACCGGCGTCCTTGAGCTTGTCGACGGTCTGCGCGACCACGATCATCGGGTAGCGCTCGGCCAGGTCGTTGATGATGGCTGCCTGCACCTTCTTGTGCATCTGCTTGTTCACGAACGGATAGCCCACCGGCAGCAGCTCGTTGAACAGCACCCGGCCCAGCGTGGTCTCGGCCATCCAGGCGTCCCCCGGCTGCCAGCCGTTGGCGCCGAACAGCTCGGCCTCGATCTCGGCGGGCGGGCGCAGCTGGGTCAGCCGCACCTTGATCTTGGCCCGCACCGACAGCACGCCACGGTCGGACGCCATGATCGCCTCGGCCGGTGAGGAGTACACCCCGACCTCGGGCTCGTCCTTGGCGGCGGGCTTGAATTCGCCCAAGGCGGCGTCGACCTCGGTGGTCAGGTAGTACAGCCCGGTCACCATGTCCAGACGCGGCATGGCCAGCGGACGGCCCGACGCGGGCGACAGGATGTTGTTCGAGGACAGCATCAGGATGCGGGCCTCGGCCTGCGCCTCGGCGGACAGCGGCAGGTGCACCGCCATCTGGTCACCGTCGAAGTCGGCGTTGAACGCCTCACACACCAGCGGGTGCAGCTGAATTGCCTTGCCTTCCACCAGCATCGGCTCGAAGGCCTGGATACCCAGCCGGTGCAGGGTGGGCGCGCGGTTCAGCAGCACCGGGTGCTCGGCGATGACCTCTTCGAGGACATCCCACACCTGGGGACGCTGGCGCTCCACCATGCGCTTGGCGCTCTTGATGTTCTGCGCGTGGTTGAGGTCGACCAGCCGCTTCATCACGAACGGCTTGAACAGCTCCAGCGCCATCAGCTTGGGCAGACCGCACTGGTGCAGCTTGAGCTGCGGGCCGACCACGATGACGCTGCGGCCCGAGTAGTCGACACGCTTGCCGAGCAGGTTCTGACGGAACCGGCCCTGCTTACCCTTGAGCAGATCGGACAGCGACTTCAGCGGGCGGTTACCGGGTCCGGTGACCGGGCGGCCGCGACGGCCGTTGTCGAACAACGCGTCCACGGACTCCTGCAACATCCGCTTCTCGTTGTTGACGATGATCTCGGGCGCGCCGAGGTCGATCAGCCTCTTGAGGCGGTTGTTCCGGTTGATCACCCGGCGGTACAGGTCGTTGAGGTCGCTGGTGGCGAACCGGCCACCGTCGAGCTGGACCATCGGGCGCAGTTCCGGCGGGATCACCGGGACGGCGTCGAGCACCATGCCCATCGGCGAGTTGCCCGACTGCTGGAAGGCGGCGACCACCTTGAGCCGCTTCAGGGCGCGAAGTTTCTTCTGCCCCTTGCCGTTCCGGATGACGTCGCGCAGGATCTCGGCCTCGGCGTCGATGTCGAAGTTCTCGATCAGCTTCTGGATCGACTCCGCGCCCATGGCGCCGGTGAAGTACTCACCGAAGCGGTCGATCAGCTCGCGGTAGAGGTTCTCGTCGACGATCAGCTGCTTGGGAGCCAGCTTGGTGAAGGTCGTCCAGATCTCCTCGAGCCGGTCCAGCTCACGCTGGGCCCGGTCGCGCAGCTGACGCATCTCGCGCTCGCCGCCGTCGCGGACCTTGCGGCGCGCGTCGGCCTTGGCGCCCTCGGCCTCCAGCTCGGCCAGGTCGGCCTCGAGCTTCTGGGCGCGGGCCTCCAGGTCGGCGTCGCGCTGGTCCTCGATGGCCTTGCGCTCCACCATCATTTCGGCCTCGAGCGTCGAGAGCTCGTTGTGGCGCATCTCCTCGTCGACCGAGGTGATGACGTAGGCGGCGAAGTAGATGATCTTCTCGAGATCTTTCGGCGCCAGGTCGAGCAGGTACCCCAGCCGCGACGGCACGCCCTTGAAGTACCAGATGTGCGTGACGGGCGCGGCCAGTTCGATGTGGCCCATCCGCTCGCGACGCACCTTGGCGCGGGTCACCTCGACGCCACAGCGCTCACAGATGATGCCCTTGAAGCGGACGCGCTTGTACTTGCCGCAGTAGCACTCCCAGTCGCGAGTCGGTCCGAAGATCTTCTCGCAGAACAGGCCGTCCTTCTCTGGCTTCAGCGTGCGGTAGTTGATCGTCTCCGGCTTCTTGACCTCGCCGTAAGACCATTGCCTGATGTCCTCCGCGGTGGCCAGACCGATCCGGAGTTCATCGAAGAAGTTGACGTCGAGCACGTAACTCCCTTTCCCCTTGCGGGTTTAGTAACTGAAAACGTTTGTTAGGCGAGGTCCTCAACGGACGCGGATTCGTTGCGGGACAAGTTGATTCCCAGGTTCGCCGCGGCCCGTTCGAGGTCCTCGTCCTCGCCTTCGCGCAACTCGATCGCCGCGCCGTCCGAGGACAGCACCTCGACATTGAGGCACAGCGACTGCAGTTCCTTGAGCAACACCTTGAAGGACTCGGGGATACCCGGCTCCGGGATGTTCTCGCCCTTGACGATCGCCTCGTACACCTTGACCCGGCCGACGGTGTCGTCGGACTTGATGGTCAACAGCTCCTGCAGCGTGTACGCCGCGCCGTAGGCCTGCATCGCCCAGCACTCCATCTCACCGAAGCGCTGGCCACCGAACTGCGCCTTACCGCCCAGCGGCTGCTGGGTGATCATCGAGTACGGGCCGGTGGAGCGGGCGTGGATCTTGTCGTCCACCAGGTGGTGCAGCTTCATGATGTACATGTAGCCGACGGTCACCGGGTACGGGAACGGCTCGCCGCTGCGGCCGTCGAACAGCACCGACTTGCCGTCGCCGTCCACCATGACCTCGCCGTCGCGGTTGGGCAGCGTGCAGGACAGCATGCCCGCAAGCTCCTCCTCCTTGGCGCCGTCGAACACCGGCGTCGACACGATCTGGTCCGGCTGCGCGTGCCGCAGCTCCTCGGGCAGGTTCACCGCCCAATCGGGTGAGCCCTCGATGTTCCAGCCGGACTTGGCGACCCACCCGAGGTGGGTCTCCAGGATCTGGCCGATGTTCATCCGTCGCGGCACCCCGTGGGTGTTCAGGATGATGTCCACCGGAGTGCCGTCCGGCAGGAACGGCATGTCCTCCTGGGGCAGGATCTTGCCGATCACACCCTTGTTGCCGTGCCGTCCGGCCAGCTTGTCGCCGTCGGAGATCTTCCGCTTTTGCGCCACGTAGACGCGGACCAGCTCGTTGACACCGGCCGGCAGCTCGTCGTCGTCCTCGCGGGAGAACACCCGGATGCCGATGACCTTGCCGGACTCACCGTGCGGCACCTTCAGCGAGGTGTCGCGGACCTCGCGGGCCTTCTCGCCGAAGATCGCCCGCAGCAACCGCTCCTCCGGGGTCAGCTCGGTCTCACCCTTCGGGGTCACCTTGCCGACCAGGATGTCGCCGTCGCGGACCTCGGCGCCGATGCGCACGATGCCGCGCTCGTCGAGGTCGGCCAGCACCTCGTCGGAGACGTTCGGGATGTCCCGGGTGATCTCCTCGGCGCCCAGCTTGGTGTCGCGGGCGTCGATCTCGTGCTCCTCGATGTGGATCGAGGTGAGCACGTCCTCCTCAACCAGACGGTTGGACAGGATGATCGCGTCCTCGTAGTTGTGGCCCTCCCACGGCATGATCGCCACGAGCAGGTTCTTGCCCAGCGCCATCTCGCCGTTCTCGGTGCACGGACCGTCGGCGATCACCTGGCCGGCCTCGACGCGGTCGCCCGCGTCGACGATCGGCGACTGGTTGGCGCAGGTGCCGTGGTTGGACCGCTCGAACTTGCGCATCCGGTAGGTGTGCCGGGTGCCGTCGTCGGCCATCACGGTGATGTAGTCGGCGGAGACCTCCTCGATCACCCCGGCCTTGTCCGCGACGACGACGTCGCCGGCGTCGATCGCCGCGCGCAGCTCCATGCCGGTGCCCACCAGCGGCGCCTCGCTGCGCACCAGCGGAACCGCCTGGCGCTGCATGTTGGCGCCCATCAGGGCACGGTTGGCGTCATCGTGCTCGAGGAACGGGATCATCGCGGTGGCCACCGACACCATCTGGCGCGGCGACACGTCCATGTAGTCCACCTCGGACGAGGGCACGTACTCGACCTCGCCCGCCTTCCGGCGGACCAGGACGCGCGACTCCTCGAACCGGCCCTTGGCGTCGATCGGCGAGTTGGCCTGCGCTACGACGTGGCGGTCCTCCTCGTCGGCGGTCAGGTAGTGGATCTCGTCGGTGACCACACCGTCGACCACCTTGCGGTACGGGGTCTCGATGAACCCGAACGGGTTCACCCGCGCGTACACCGACAGCGAGCCGATCAGACCGATGTTGGGACCCTCCGGGGTCTCGATCGGGCACATCCGGCCGTAGTGCGAGGGGTGGACGTCACGGACCTCCAGGCCGGCGCGCTCACGGGACAGACCGCCGGGGCCCAGCGCCGAGAGGCGGCGCTTGTGGGTCAGACCGGACAGCGGGTTGTTCTGGTCCATGAACTGGCTCAGCTGGCTGGTGCCGAAGAACTCCTTGATCGCGGCGACGACCGGCCGGATGTTGATCAGGGTCTGCGGCGTGATGGCCTCGACGTCCTGCGTGGTCATCCGCTCGCGGACGACGCGCTCCATCCGCGACATGCCGACCCGGATCTGGTTCTGGATCAGCTCACCCACGGTGCGCAGGCGGCGGTTGCCGAAGTGGTCGATGTCGTCGGTCTCCACCGGCACCTCGATGCCGCCGGGGACGGTCATCGTGGGCTGGCCCTCGTGCAGGCGCACCAGGTACTCGATGGTGGCGACGACGTCTTCCTCGGTCAGCGTCGAGCTGGTGATCGGCTCGCCCGCGTGCAGGCCGAGCTTCTTGTTGACCTTGTAGCGGCCGACACGCGCCAGGTCGTAGCGCTTCTCCTTGAAGAACAGGTTCTCCAGCAGGGTCTGCGCGGACTCCTTGGTCGGCGGCTCGCCCGGACGCAGCTTGCGGTAGATGTCCAGCAGCGCCTCGTCGGTGCCGGCGGTGTTGTCCTTCTCCAGCGTCGACATCATGATCTCGGAGAAGCCGAAGCGCTCGGTGATCTGCTCGTTGGTCCAGCCCAGCGCCTTGAGCAGCACGGTGACCGGCTGGCGGCGCTTGCGGTCGATGCGCACGCCGACGGTGTCGCGCTTGTCGACGTCGAACTCCAGCCACGCGCCCCGGCTGGGGATCACCTTGACGCTGTGCAGCAGCTTCTCGGTCGACTTGTCGATGGTCTCGTCGAAGTACACACCGGGCGAGCGGACCAGCTGGCTGACCACGACGCGCTCGGTGCCGTTGATGATGAAGGTGCCCTTCTCGGTCATCATCGGGAAGTCACCCATGAACACCGTCTGGCTCTTGATCTCGCCGGTGTTGTTGTTGATGAACTCGGCCGTGACGAACAGCGGGGCCGCGTACGTCATGTCCTTGTCTTTGCACTCGTCGACCGGCGCCTTGACCTCGTCGAAGCGCGGGTCGGAGAACGACAGCGACATCGAGCCGGAGAAGTCCTCGATCGGCGAGAGCTCCAAGAGCACCTCTTCGAGGCCGCCCACCGGGGTGACCCCCGGCTTGCCGTCGCCGCGCGCGGCGGCCGCCTCGCGCCACCGCGGCGCGCCGATCAACCACTCGAAGGAGTCGATCTGCACGTCAAGCAGGCCCGGAACCTCGAGGGGCTCGCGGAGCTTGGCGAAGGAAACTCGGTTGGGCGCTCCGGGCACGGAGCCGTTCGACGAACTTCCGTTAGAGGAATTTTGTGGGCGATCCGTCTTGCTCTGGCGGAAATCAGCCAAGATGCATCCTTCCAGCACCTCGTGCGACTCACGAAGGCCGGGACCACCGGCCAGCTCGCCGCGAATTGTGTCGGTTCGGCCGGCGAACGAACTGTCCGGATCTCACGCGCGCAACTAAAGAACTAAGCCACGTAGGGGGCTCAGGCTTAGACCACGGTGTCAGGTGGCGGGTGAGGTGGGCAGGAGGTAGCCAGCGCAACGTCCAACAATAGCGCAGGACGGCGCATTCCTCAACTTCCCAGCCCTGGGGGTCCAGGGACATCGACGCTGGCTGGCGATCTCGACTTCCCTCGGACTGTTCAGGTACATGCTGCCCAACAGACTGGCTCGTTTAGGGCCCGTCGTCAAGAGGGCGGGCCGGGAGTGTTACGCGGAGTTATCACGGAACCCGCCGGCCCGGCGCCCCTCATTCGCCGATCTCGTGTGCGCGGTACCGGTGGGTGCCTTCGAGGTCGTCGAGGATGGCGGTCTGAGCGGTCTTGGGCAGGGTGTGCAGGATCTCGCGCACCCGCGCCTGGCGGCGGGCGACGGCCTTGCGTTCCGGCATGCCGGGCGATGCGACGATCTGCGGCGGCACGCCCTCGATCTCCTCTACACCGCCCGCATGCTGTCCGGCGTCCAGCGCCGCCTGCTCCTCGGCCATGGTCGCTTCGTCCTTTTCCTCCGACATGCCGATCGGCCCGATGCGGCGGCCGTTGAGGAACTGCCGCACGACCGGCTCGTCACTGGTCAGCAGCACCTCGCGGGGGCCGAACATGACCAGCTTGCGGCGGAACAGCATGCCCATGTTGTCCGGCACCGTGCGGGCGATGTTGATGTTGTGCGTGACGATCAGCACCGTGGCGTCGATCTGGGCGTTGATGTCGAGGATCAGCTGGCTCAGGTAGGCGGTACGAACCGGGTCCAGACCGGAGTCGGGCTCGTCGCACAGGATGATCTGCGGGTCCATCACCAGGGCGCGGGCCAGGCTGGCGCGCTTGCGCATACCGCCGGAGATCTCACCGGGGAACTTCTTCTCGTCGCCGCCGAGGCCGACCAGGGTCAGCTTCTCCATGACGATGTCACGGATCTCGCCTTCCTTCTTCTTGGTGTGCTCGCGCAGCGGGAAGGCAGCGTTGTCGAAGAGGTTCATCGACCCGAACAGCGCGCCGTCCTGGAACATCACGCCGAACAGCGTGCGGATCTCGTAGAGCTCCTTGGCCGAGCACTGCAGGATGTCGGTGCCGTCGATGACGACCGAGCCGCGCTCGGGGCGCAACAAACCGATCAGTGACTTCAGGAAAACCGATTTGCCGGTACCCGACGGCCCCAGCAGGACGCTGACCTCCCCGGCGGGGATTTCCAGCGTCACGTCTTCCCAGATTCTCGAGGAACCGAAGGACTTCGTGAGTCCATTCACCTCGATTGCGACGCCCATGGGAAATCCTTCCGTCGACACTCATGCCTGCCACCTGCCCTTTTGTGTGGCATGAGTCACTGTAGCGCACGCCTGCCACACGGCATCAGGGTTGCGGCACACAGCGGGGAAAAATTGGCCGTCCCGAGATCAGCCGGAAGCCCCGATGGCGCAACTTATTTGACGCACGTGTTAGCCAGCCGGCGCCCAGTTGCCGTGGAATCCCATCGGCACCCGCTGCGGCAGATGCACGGTGGCGACGTGCTCGAGCGTCTGCGCGTCCAGCAAGACCAGTTGGCCCTCGTCGCGGTCGCGGTGATAGCCGAACCCCATGAGGATGCCGTCATCCTCGGCGCCCGGTGCGGGATTGGGCACAAACGACATCTCGCCGAGCAAAAGGCACGCATCGAGATCGGCAGCGGTGGCGGATCCGGTCGCGTAGTCGTGCTTGTACACGGCGGTCGACATCTCGGATCGCCCGCCGGACAGGTAACCGCCCTCGGTGCCGATGGTGTAGCCATACCGGTGCGGCCCGCCCAGCAAGGTCTCGTTGATGCGCGGGAATTCTTGGGGGCGATCGTCGCGGCGTTCGCTGGTCACCGTCCCGGTGGCCAGGTTGACGGTCCAGCGGTCCAGCGTCGGCCGGCTGTCGCCGGGACCGCGCAGGTCACGGTCGAACATCCGCGCGTAGCGCACCACGTCGAGCACCAAAACCTCTGTGCCGTCGCGCATCTCGGAGTACGCGTTAAGCGGGTGGTAGACGTAGCAGGGCTCGATGTCGAACCAGCGCACGTCCCGATTTCCGCCCTCTCGGGGCATCACCCCGATGCGCGCCGGGTAGTTGTCGTCCCACCGGTACGGCATCCGGCTGGTCGGCCGCTGGTTGCGATTGATCGCCGTCGCCATCGGGCTGGGCAGCCGCACGCGCCCGATGAGCGACTGCATCACCAGGCGGGCCGGCAGGCTCAGCCAACGGGGCACGTTCGCCGGCATCACCTGAACGGGGTCGAACGTGACGGGCAGGTCGTAGATCACCACGTACTTGTCGGTCAGCGAGAAGTCGTGCATCATCGGCGACCCGCCCACCTCGATGTCGACGGTGCGCCGCGCCCGGCCCTGGGTGTCGATGACCGAGTACTGCACGGTCCGCCCGCGGGTGAACGAGTAGGACACCGCGTGCAATTCGCCGGTCCGCGGGTCGGCGTGCGGATGGGCGGTGTATCCCCCGAACAGGGTTCCGTCGAAGTCGCAGGGCCCCTCGGTGTCCAGCTCGTCGGTGAGGCGGTAGTTCGCCCCGCCCCCCTCGACGAGCGCGAGCGTGTGGCCGGCGTGGCTGAGCACGTTGGTGTTGGGGCCGACGGAGAGCATGCCGGCCCGCGGGTTCAGCCCGCTGGGCGCCGGCTCGCCGAGTGCGGTGCAGACGTGGGCGGTGCGCACCCATCGGTTGCGATACCAGCGGGCCTGCCCGCCTTGCAGCGCCACCCCGTGCACCATGCCGTCACCGCTGAACCAGTGGTAGACGGCGGGGTCCACCTCGGCGACGGGGTTGGGCCCGTTGCGCAGGTAGCGCCCGTCGAGGTGTTCGGGAATGCGTCCGGTGACCTTGAGGTCGGTGGCGGTGACCTCCGCGCTTACCGGCGCCAGGAAGTCCTCGAGGTAGGGGTTGCCGGGCTTGGCGGTTGTCGTGGTCGCCATGGCTGAGCTCCTATAACATTGTTATTTCAGCGTTATTGGCACCGTACGCCCCCGATGAGAAGATGGCAACGATGACTTCAGACGTTCAGCGCAGCGTTCGCGAGGAGATGCTGCGCGCGGCGGTCGGCCTGCTCGACGAGCACGGCCCCGACGCCCTGCAGACGCGCAAGGTGGCCGGCGCCGCGGGGACCTCCACCATGGCGGTCTACACCCACTTCGGCGGGATGCGGGGGCTCATCGCCGAGGTGGCCGAGGAGGGCCTGCGCCAGTTCGACGCCGCGCTGACCGTGCCGCACACCGCCGACCCGGTCGCCGACCTGTTCATGATCGGGGCGGCCTACCGCCGCTACGCGATCAAGCGCCCGCACGTGTATCGGCTGATGTTCGGCAGCACCAGCGCGCACGGCATCAACGCGCCCGCCCACAACGTCCTGACGCTGACGGTCGCCGAGATCGAGCGCGACTACCCGAGCTTCGCTCACGTGGTGCGCGGGGTGCACCGGTGCGCGGTGGCCGGCCGCATCAAACCCGCGGGCGCCGTGAAAGACGGTGTCGACGACGCGTCCGTGGTGGCGACCGCGGCCCAGTTCTGGGCGTTGATCCACGGCTTCGTCATGCTGGAACTGGCCGGCTACTACGGCGACGACAGCTCGGCCGTCGTCCCGGTGCTGGGGTCGATGACGTCGAACCTGCTTGTGGCCCTTGGTGATTCACCGGAGCGGGTGGCGCAGTCGCTGCAGACGGCGATGGGCGCGCGCTGAGCGCACGAAGCCCCCGGGACCTCGATCCCGGGGGCTTGCGCGCAGTGACTTACTTGACGGTGACGGTGGCGCCGGCGGCCTCGAGCTTGGTCTTGGCCTCGTCGGCGGCCTCCTTGGCGACCTTCTCCAGCAGCGGCTTGGGCGCGCCGTCGACCAGGTCCTTGGCCTCCTTGAGGCCCAGGCCGGAGACGATCTCGCGGACCACCTTGATGACGCCGATCTTCTTGTCGCCGGCGGACTCGAGGATCACGTCGAATTCCGACTGCTCCTCGGCGGCCTCGGCGGGCGCGCCACCGGCGGCCGGGCCGGCCGCGGCGACGGCGACCGGGGCGGCCGCGGTGACCTCGAAGGTCTCCTCGAACTTCTTGACGAAGTCGGAGAGCTCCAGGAGCGTCATCTCCTTGAACGCGTCGAGCAGGTCGTCGGTAGACATCTTTGCCATGGGTGTGGGTCCTTCCTTGTTTTTCCCAGGTTCCGGGGTGGTTGTTATTCGGCTTCGGCCGGGGTTTCCGCAGGCTCGGCGGGTGCTTCCGAAGCGGGTTCCGGGGCGGCTTCCGCGGCGGGCTCGGCAGCGGCCTCGGAAGCTGCTGGCCCCGCCGGTCCCTCTGCGGCCTTCTTCTCTTGCAACGCGGCCGCGAGCCGGGCGACCTGCGACGCCGGGGCGTTGAACAGCCCGGCCGCCTTGGCGAGGTTGCCCTTCATCGCGCCGGCCAGCTTGGCCAGCAGCACCTCGCGCGACTCGAGGTCGGCGATGCGCTCGACTTCGGCGACCGTCAGCGCGCGGCCGTCCATGTAGCCACCCTTGATGACCAGCGCCTTGTGCTCCTTGGCGAAGGTCTTGATGGCCTTGGCGGCGTCGACCGGCTCCCCGGTGATGAACGCGATGGCCGTCGGGCCGGCGAAGAGTTCGTCGAGGCCGTCGACCCCGGCTTCCGACGCGGCCCGCTTGACCAGCGTGTTCTTGGCCACCGAGTACGTGGCCGACGCGCCCAGCGAGCGCCGCAGCTCGGCCAGGTTGGCGACCGTCAGGCCGCGGTACTCGGTGACCAGGGCAGCGGTCGATTCCTTGAACTGCTCGGCGATGTCCGCAACGGCGGTGGCCTTGTCAGCCCTGGCCATGCCTACCTCCTGAAGTGAAGTCATGCGACGTGTCGTCTCGATTCCCCCGAAAACGACGAACGCCCCGGCGCAGGAAACGGCCGGGGCGTACAAACACGCCGGCGCGAGCCGGCGTCATGCCTCGTCCTCCTGCGTGGGCCGCCGGGATACCTCCCGGACCTTCGACCGATTGCTCGGTGACCGACGGTCTTCGGTGGAACGGCTAACACAATAGCGTGGCCTGCGCGGTCAGCCAAAACGGCGACCCCGGACGCCGGCTCAGATGACCGCGCGGGTGACGCCGAGGGTCAGCAGGACGAACACCGCCAGCAGCAGGGCCACCCGCAGCCGGTGCAGCCGATCCCACCGGGCCGCGAGGTCACGCGAGAGCTCACCGGCGGCCGGCCACTTGGCGATGCGGTTGTTGATCGGCACCAGCAGCGTGACCGTCAGCAGCACGACCAACACCATCAGGGCGCCGGCGGCCCCGTAGGGCCAGTCGCGCCCCGCTCCTTGATGGCCAGCGCCACCAACAGCAACAGGCTCAGCGCGTACCAGAACGGCATCGTCGTGCCCAGCGATCGGGCGGCGCCGACGCGGGCCGCACGGAAGGCGTCGTCGGGCAGCCGCGCGATGAGCGGGTGGAAGAACACCGCGACCGCCAGCTCCACGCCGACCAGCAGGCCGGTGATCACGACCGCGAGCGCGTCGATGCTGTGGTTCATGCCAGTCAGCGTAGAAAGCCGGGCGCGGCGTGCGGCGCGTCAGCCCAGGGCAGCGAGGCGGGCCGCGCCGATCAGGCCGGCCGCACCGCCGAGCTCGCCGGGCACCACCCGCAGCCCGGACAGGAAGTCCAGCCCCGCGTAGTCGGCCAGCTTCGCCCGCAGGGGGTCGAAGAGCAGCGGCCCGGATTTGGACACCCCTCCCCCGATCACGACGAGGTCCAGATCGCAGACCGCGCCGACCGAGGCGATCATCGCGGCGAGCGCGTTGGCCGATCGGTGAAAGGCCCGCCGGGCCACCGGGTCTCCGGCCGCCGCCGCGACGGCCAGGTCCCTGGCGCCCGCGCCGGGCGGCGCCGCCCACCCGTTATCGCGCGCCCAGCGCACCATCCACGGCCCGGACGCCACCGTCTCCACGCAGCCGCGGCCGCCGCACGTGCACGGCGGCCCGTCCAGTTCGACGACGATGTGCCCGACGTGGCCGGCGTTGCCGGTGCGCCCGGCGTAGGGGACGCCGTCGAGCACCAGACCGCCGCCCACCCCGGTGGAGACCACCATGCCCAGCAGGAACCGGGCGTCCGGCCCCGCGCTGCGGCCCGCCCCGATCCAGTGCTCGCCCAACGCCATACACAGGCCGTCGCCGCCCAGCACCACCGGCACCCCGGGCACCGCGGCGGCGACCCTGTCGCGCAGCGGGAATCGGTCCCAGCCCGCGATGTTGATCGGGCTGACCGATCCGGTGTGCAGGTCGATCGGCCCGGCCGAGGCGATGCCGACGGCGGTGATCGGGGCGTCGGCCGCGCGCACCGCGTCGGCGATCATCGCCTCGACGACGGCCCACACGTCGCCGGCGGCGGTCGTGACCGGGGTGGGGCGGATCGCGCTGTGCACCAGCGCGCCGGCCGAATCGACCAGAGCGGCGGCGATTTTGGTGCCGCCGATGTCCAGGCAGAGGGTTGGCATGGTCTCAGTGCCGGTGGGTGTTGTCGGGTTGGCGGGGGTCGCCGGGATGCTCGTAGCCGGGCGCGAGCCGCACCAGCTCGGCGCGGCGGGCGTGCAGCCACAGCCGGAAGGCGCGCCGCCGGGCGGCGCCGCGCAGCTGCTCGGCGATCGCCGATCGCACCTCGGCCAGCGGTGGAGCGGCCAACGCCGTTGTGCGCCAGCCGTTTTCACCCGGTCGTGCCGCGGCGAAGCGCAGCGGGTTGCGGGCGTGATAGGCGGCCACCTCGTCGTCGGTGACGTGCACGTCGGCGGTGACGTCGGCGAACAGCGCCCGGGCGCGCGGGTCGGCCAGTACGGCCGCGGCGATGCTGCCGATCTCCAGCCGTGCGGTCACGTCGGGCAGCAGCTCCGTCTCGGTCGGGGCTTCGCGCGGGTCCAGCCCGCGCGCGTCCGCCTCGGCGGCGACCACCCGCCGGGTCACGATGAGCTGGGTCAGCCAGCGTCGCAGTTGGCGGCCCTCGCTGGTGCCCGCGGCCGGCAGTGCGCCCGCTCCCCGCCCCGCGCGCAGCCGCGTTTCGGCCGCGTCGACCTCCGCGCACGACACGGGGATGCCGGCGACGGTCGCGACAGGGTGGCCGCTCATGTCACCGTCACCCGGACCGCGGGCGAGTAGACCAGCCGCCCGGCGCAGCCGATGCGCACCAGCGCCCACCATTGCCCGGGTCCCAGCCAGGCCGGCGGGGTCACCCGGAAGCCGAGGCCGACGGTGCCGCCGGCGGGCAGGACCGCGCCGAGGGCGGCGGGTCCCATCCATTCCCACGTGCCCCAGGGGCTGATCAGATGCGCCTCGAGCGCCAAATCGGCCCGGGCGTGGGTGCCGACGGTGACGGTCACCTCACCCGCTTCGCCGGGTCGCAGCGTGACCTCGCGCGGCCCGTCGGCGAGGTAGACCAGCCCGCCCGGGTCGACCGCCGCGCCGCCCACCGCGACCACGCACACGTCCTCGACCGCTTGCCGCCAGGGGGCGGGGATGTGTTCGCCGGTGAGGCGCAGCCGTGCCCGGACGGGGTAGAGGCCCGGTTCTGCCGTCGGCGGGATCGACACCACCACGTCGGCCTCCAGGTGGCCGCCGCTGCACAGGGTGAAGGGCAGCTCGGCGGGCGTGGCCGACCAGCCGTCCGGGCACGCGAGGACGACCCCGCCGCGCAGCGTGGCGTCGCTGCAGTCGCTGGCCGCGGTCAGACGCACCGTCACGTCGCGGCCGGGCTGCGCACTGATCTGCGACGGGTGCAGGTGGGCGACCGCGGGCAGGCCCCCGAGCGGCGCGGGCCCGCGGTTGTGCAGCCAATAGCGGGCGTAGAGCGGCTGGGCGGCCTCGGCGTTCGGCGCCAGGGCGGCGGCGTCCGCGAGCGTCGCGGGCAGGTCGAACCGGGCCAGCACGGTCGCCACCTGGTAGCCGTGCAGGTCGACCGAATCCAGCCGCCCCTCGGGAGCCTCCAGGAGGTCGGCGGCCCGCAGGTCGCTGATCGCCGCGACGTCCGAGCTAAGCGTCACCCGCGCGCCCGCCCCGGTCGTCTCCACCAACCGCAGGGCGACCGAGTGCGGGTCGACCGGCGCGGCGCGGCCCGCGGTCAGCGGATCGCCGGCCGCCTTGAGGGCCGCCAGGTGGACCGAGTCGGCGAGCTCGACGCGCAGCAGCGCACCGACCGGCGGCAGCGCACCGGGCCGCCGGCCCCCGGCGACGGCGAGCAGCGGCTGCGCGAACTGCGCGCTGCGGGTGGGGATGTCCGCGCGCCGCCAGTCGCCGTCGCCGCTGACCAACGCGTAGTCGAAATCGTGGGTCCAGTGCTGCAGCTGGAAGTTGGAGCCGTCCGGCGCGGTGCGGCGGGGGTCATCGATCCAGATGCCCGACGGCCAGCCGGTGCACGAGCGCATCAGCGCGGTGTGCAGGGTGCCCTCGGTGTCGACGGCGAAGCTGGGCACCCCGCGGTTGAGCAGGGCGACGGTGCGGTCCTCGAACGCCTCCGTTCCCGACGCGGGCCGCTGCGCGACGATCTCGGCGTCACCGAGATCGTCGGCCAGCGCGGCGATCTCCGCGCGCAGGTCCTCGTCGGCGCGGCCGTCGACGACCAGCACCGGCAGCGCCCGCAGTCCACGCAGGTCGGCGCCGGGCACCCACACCGCGGCCAGCGGCGTCTCGGCCGGCACCCAGACCCGGGCCCGGCCGGTCGCCGCCAGCTGGCGGTCGAGTTCCCGGGCGTACACCGCATCGGCGTGGGCCAGCACCGCCTCGGTGAAGGCGTTGCGGTCCGGCCCGCCCAGCGCGATCCGCACGTCGGGCAGGTTGGAATCCACCTCCAGGTGGCCGTAGCGGGGCTTGTCCGCGGCGCTGCAGGTGGCCGTGACTCCGGCGCGGACCAGCGCCACCATCAGCGCGCGCGCCAGCGGCCCGGACACCGCCTCCGCCGGAGACACCACCTCGGCGACCGAGATCGCCCGCACCCCGGCCCCCGACACCCGGACCCGGGCGGCCGAGGACAGGCCGAACCAGCCGTACGCCGGGTTGTCCAGGGCCCACAGGTGCCGGGCGGTGTCCACCGCGCGCGGCCCGTCGTGCAGCAGCGCGAAACCGCGGCCGACGACGGCGTCGCCGACTTCGCTGACCGGCATGGCGCCCGGCACCGGGCACGGCCAGCGCAGCCGCACCAGCTGATCGGCGCCGGTGAAGTCGTCGATGGTGGTGCGGCAGTCCACCCGCGCGACGCCCCGCCACAGCGTCAGGGTCTGGGTGTAGCGCAGCAGCGTGCCGATCCGACCGCGGACCACCACCCGCTCACCGAGGGGTCCGCGAAAGGCCCGCACCCGCGCCGGCGATTCCGACGAGCACACCACCGGCCCCTTGGGCAGCAGGTGCCACGGTCCCTCGCCCTGCGTGGGGTGCGACGGGTATTCCTCGTAGACGGCGAGCTCGTTGCCCACCCGGCCCTCGGCGATCAGCTCGCGGCCCCCCTGGGCAGACAAGTCGATCAGCGAGGCGACGGCCCCGCCGCGGGCCTTGTCGACCTCGAGCCGGTAGTGCTCGTTGGCGATCACCGATCCCGGCACCGCCGCCCAGCCGGCCGCTTGGTCGGCGGGTGCCAGCCGGTAGGCCCGCCAGCCCAGCGACCCGACATCGCGGGCCAGCCAGGTGACCGAGCTCCCGTCGTGCTCGACCAGCGCGGGCAGTTCGGCGCCGTCGGCGTCCAGCACCCGCACGCCCGCGGGCAGCGGCGGATCGATGCGCGCGGTGACGAGATCGGTGCGTGGGTGCGCCAGGGGGTTCCACACGACGACGTCGCCCTCGATCGCCCCGGACAGCAGCGCCAGCGAGGCGTCCCGGGCCGTGCGGCCCAGCTCACACGCGTCGCGCCAGCCGGTCAACAGGTCGAGGTAGACCTGGTCGGATTCCGACCCGGTGATCGCGTCGTGGTGCGCGCCGTAGGCCAGCTGCACCCACGCCTTGGCCAGGGCCGCATGCGGGTAGTCGGCGCCGGTCGCCAGGGCCGCGAACACCGCGAACCGCTCGGCCGCCAGCACGGCGTTCTCGGCGGCCCGGTTGGCTTGTTTGGTGTCGATGTAGGACACGTCCTTGCCGGTGTAGATCGGGTTCATGTCCCGGGTCTGCGGCGACGGCTCACACCCGCGCTGCGCCAGCTCGGCGCGCACCGCCGCGAAGAACTCGCGCGGCAGCGCGCACACGAATCGCGGCCAGGTGTAGCGGGCGGCCCAGTCGCGATGGATCGCGGTGACCCATGTGTTGGGCGGCGTGTAGTCGGTGCCGACGGGCAGCAGCACGTTGCGGGTCAGCGCCACCGTTTTGAGCTGATCGAACAGCTCGTACGTGGCGTCGGAGGCCTCGCGCAGCGTGGTCGCGGAGTCCATCCACCACCCCGCCGAGTAATGCGCGGGCATGTAGTGGGTGAGCAGGCCGCGGCCCGACGGCGAGATCCACTCGAACTCGCTGCAGAACTGCATGCCGCCCAGTCCGCCGTCGCTGTGCATCGGGCCCCACTGGTGGTGCGGTCCCCGGGCCCACGAACTCGACGTCAGGCCGGCGTCGGCGGCCAGGCCCGGGAACTGCGGGTCGTGGCCGAACACGTCCAGCTGCCACGCGGTCGCCGGGTCGGCACCCAGGACGTGGCGCTGAAAACCCATGCCGTGCACCAGGTTCCGGATGGTCGTTTCCGGGCTGGTGAGATTGGTGTTCGGTTCGTTGTAGGTGCCGCCCAGCACCTCGACACGGCCCTGCGCGATGAACCGGCGCAGGTCGGCGCGGTCCTCGGGGCGGGTGTCCCAGTACGGCTTGAGGTAGTCCACCTCGGCGAGCACGAACTTGTACTCGGGCTCGCGGCGGGCCATCTCCAGGTGGGCGTGCACGAGCTCGAAGCCGTTGGTCTGCCGGGCCCGCCCCGGCGGATCCTCGGTCCATTCGCTGGTGTAGGCGCCCTGGGTGTTCCACCACACCGGGTCGTAGTGGAAGTGACTGACCATGAACATGGTCCAGCCGGGCTCGGCGACCGTGAACTCGAACGGCAGGTCCGCGCGCCCGGCGCGCACCCGCGCGGACCGTCGCTCGCCGACCACCGGACGGTCCAGGGTGACGGGGACCTCGACGAGCTCGTCGCCGATATCGGCGACCGCCTCCCCGGTCAGGCCGTCCCCGTCGATGCGGACCCGCCTCGGCTCGCCCACCCCGGCGACGGTGACGCGCGCCAGCTGCAGCGGGGCTTCCGGCGGCCCGACGAAAAGCTCCGTCGACTCCGCCGAAACCAGCTGCATCCCCGCACTTTACGGCGGCGCGGCCAACCGAGAAACCCGTCGCCTGACCGCGAACCCGTCGCATTGGTGGAAAGCTCGGTGCCATGGCAGATCTGAGCGCCCAACTGGCCGACCAACTCGACTGGCACTGGCGCAACCAGCTGCGCCCTCGCCTGGGCGGCCTGACCGACGACGAGTACTTCTGGCAGCCGGTGCCCCACTGCTGGACGGTGCACCCGGACGGGTCGATCGACTTCGCGTTCCCGGCGCCCAGCCCGGCACCGTTCACCACGATCGCGTGGCGCATGGCACACGTGATTGTCGGGGTGTTCGCGATGCGTGCCCATCACCATTTCGGTGGACCGTCCGCCGATTACCAGAGTTGGAACTACGCCACCACCGCCGCCACCGCCCTGCGGCAACTGGACGAGACGTACGCGGTGTGGATCAACGGTGTACGGTCGCTGTCCGCCGCCGACCTGACCCGCCGCTGCGGCGCGGCCGAAGGGCCGTACGCCGACTACCCGCTGAGCGCGCTGGTCTTGCACATCAATCGGGAAGCGATCCACCATGGCGCCGAAATCGCTTGCCTGCGCGACCTTTACGTTCACAACAGGATGGATTGACAATGCCCGCCCTCGCACCACCGGTGTCCGATGAACGCAGCGCCCTGCGCGAATTCCTGGCGTTCCACCAAAGCGCGTACTTCGCCGTCAGCTACGGCCTCACCGACGAACAGGCCCGCTCCACGCCGTCGGCCAGCGCGCTGTCGATCGGCGGGCTGGTCAAGCACGCCACGGGGATGCAGCACAGCTGGATGACCCGCGTCGCCGCCGCGCCCGACGCGCCGCCGAAGGACACCCGTCCGTTCGAGCAGATCAGCAAGGAGTTCGCCGACCAGCATGTGATGGGTCCCGACGAGACGCTGGACGGGCTGCTGCGGGCGTTCGAGGCGCAGAACGCGACGTCGCTGCGGCTGGTCGAGACCGCGGACCTCGACGCCGCGGTGCCCGTGCCGCGCGACATCCCCTGGTTCCCCAAGGACCAGCGGGCGTGGTCGGTGCGCTGGGTGATCCTGCACGTGATCAACGAGCTGGCGCGGCACGCCGGTCACGCCGACATCGTCCGGGAGACGATCGACGGCGCGACCATGTACGAGCTGATCGCCGGGCACGAAGGCTGGGCGATCGAGGGGTGGGTGCAGCCGTGGCGAGGCGGGCACCGGCACCAGTAGAGATTGGGACTTGCCAGCACCGGTTTGGCAGACTGCTGGAATGAGTTCTACCAAGCATCGAGAGGTGGCCAAGCTCGACCGGGTGCCGTTGCCGGTCGAAGCGGCCCGGGTAGCGGTGACCGGTTGGCAGGTCACCCGCTCCGCCGCTCGCATCGTCACCAAGCTGCCCGGCAGGGGTCCGTGGCAGCAGAAGGTGATCAGGCAGCTCCCCCAGACCTTCGCCGACCTGGGACCGACGTACGTCAAGTTCGGGCAGATCATCGCGTCGAGCCCGGGGGCGTTCGGCGAATCGCTGTCCCGGGAGTTCCGCGGCCTGCTGGACCGGGTGCCGCCCGCCGACCCCGGCGAGGTGCACAAGCTGTTCATCGAGGAGCTCGGCGCCGACCCGTCCGAGCTGTTCGCCAGCTGGGACGAGGAACCGTTCGCGTCGGCGTCGATCGCCCAGGTGCACTACGCGACCCTGCACAGCGGCGAGCAGGTCGTCGTCAAGATCCAGCGGCCGGGCATTCGCCGCCGGGTCGCCGCCGACCTGCAGATCCTCAAGCGCTTCGCCCAGGCCGTCGAGGTGGCCAAGCTCGGCCGCCGGCTGTCCGCGCAGGACGTCGTGGCCGACTTCTCCGACAACCTGGCCGAGGAGCTCAATTTCCGGCTGGAGGCGCAGTCGATGGAGGCGTGGGTCTCGCACCTGCACGCCTCCCCGCTGGGCCGCAACATCCGGGTGCCGCAGGTGTACTGGGACTTCACCAGCGACCGGGTGCTGACCATGGAGCGGGTGTCCGGCATCCGCATCGACGACGTCGCCGCCATCCGCAAGGCCGGGTTCGACGGCGTCGAGCTGGTGAAGGCGCTGCTGTTCTCGCTGTTCGAAGGTGGGCTGCGGCACGGGCTGTTCCACGGCGACCTGCACGCGGGCAACCTTTACGTCGACGATCAGGGCCGGATCGTGTTCTTCGACTTCGGGATCATGGGCCGCATCGATCCCCGCACCCGGTGGCTGCTGCGCGAATTGGTGTACGCGCTGCTGGTCAAGAAGGACCATGCCGCGGCGGGCAAGATCGTGGTGCTGATGGGGGCCGTCGGCACCATGAAGCCCGAGGCCCAGGCCGCCAAGGATCTGGAAAAGTTCGCCACCCCGCTGACCATGCAGACGCTGGGCGACATGTCCTACGCCGACATCGGCCGGCAGCTGTCGGCGCTGGCCGACGCCTACGACGTCAAGCTGCCCCGCGAGCTGGTGCTGATCGGCAAGCAGTTCCTCTACGTCGAGCGGTACATGAAGCTGCTGGCGCCGAAGTGGCAGATGATGTCGGATCCGCAACTGACGGGGTATTTCGCGAACTTCATGGTCGAAGTCAGCCGCGAGCACTCCTCGGACGTCGAGGTATAGGCGTGCAGGTCCGCACGGGATACGCCATATCAGGCGACCTGAAGCTGTACTACGAGGACATGGGCGACGTCGACGACCCGCCCGTCCTGCTGATCATGGGGCTGGGGGCCCAGCTGCTGCTGTGGCGAACCGCGTTCTGCCAAAAGCTGATCGACCAAGGGCTGCGCGTCATCCGGTACGACAATCGAGACGTCGGCCTGTCCAGCAAGACCCAGTACGGCAGCTCGGGACAGCCGCTGGCGACGCGGTTGGTCCGGTCCTGGCTCGGTCTGCCCAGCCGGGCGGTGTACAAGCTCGAGGACATGGCTGACGACGCGGCGGCCGTGCTCGATCATCTGGGCATCGAACGCGCCCACATCGTCGGGGCGTCGATGGGCGGCATGATCGCCCAGATCTTCGCCGCGCGATTCCGCGAGCGGACCCAATCCCTGGCGATCATCTTCTCCAGCAACAACGCGGCTCTGTTGCCGCCGCCGGCACCGCGCGCGCTGCTGGCCCTGTTGAAGGGGCCGCCGCCGAACTCGCCGCGCGAGGTGATCGTCGACAACGCCGTGCGGGTCGGCAAGATCATCGGCAGCCCGCGCTACCGGGTGCCCGACGAGCAGGCCCGCGCCGAGGCCGCCGAGGGGTACGACCGCAATTACTACCCGCAGGGCGTGGCGCGGCACTTCGCCGCGGTGCTGGGCAGCGGCAGCCTGCGGCGCTACAACCACGGCACCGTCGCTCCGACCGTGGTGATCCACGGCCGGGCGGACAAGCTGATGCGGCCCTTCGGTGGCCGCGCGGTGGCCCGGGCCATCGACGGCGCCCGATTGGTGTTATTCGACGGGATGGGTCATGATCTGCCACAGCAGTTGTGGGATCAGGTGATCGGCGTGCTGACTAACAATTTCGCCAGGGCGTGTTGAGCCAAAAGGCATTCCGCAGAAACATTTCCCCGCATTTTCAGTCCATGCCGCAGGGTTGTACGGTTGTCGAAGGAGGGTGGGTGTCGCAATGGTGAAGCTGGAGCCGTATTACGAAGAGTCGCAGGCTACCTACGACATTTCGGACGACTTCTTCGCGTTGTTCCTCGACCCAAACATGGTCTACACCTGCGCGTATTTCAAAGACGACGACATGACCTTGGAACAGGCGCAGCTGGCCAAGCTGGACCTGGGGCTGGACAAGCTGAACCTCGAGCCGGGCATGACGGTGCTCGACGTCGGGTGCGGCTGGGGCGGGGCCGTGGTCCGGGCGCTGGAGAAATACGACGTCAATGTCATCGGCATCACGCTCAGCCGCAACCATTACACGCGCACCAAGGCGCGGCTGGCCGCGATCCCGACGACGCGGCGCGCCGAGGCCCGGCTGCAGGGGTGGGAAGAATTCGACGAGCACGTCGACCGGATTATCAGCTTCGAGGCCTTCGACGCGTTCAAAAAGGAACGCTGGCCCGCGTTCTGGGACTGGGCATATGAAACCCTCCCCAACGACAGCCGGATGCTGATGCACAGCATCTTCACCTACCCGCAATCGCACTGGAAGGAAGTCGGCATCAAGATCACGATGTCGGACCTGCGCTTCCTGCACTTCCTCGGCAAGGAGATCTTTCCCGGCGGGCAGATGTGCGGCGAAGCCGACATCGTCGACCTTTCGCGAGCCAGCGGTTTCGGCCTCGAGCAGACGCAATACCTGCAGTCGCACTACGCCCGGACGCTGGACACCTGGGCGGCCAACCTGGAGGCCAACCGCGACCGCGCGATCGCCATCCAGTCCGAAGAGGTCTACGACCGCTTCATGCGCTACCTGACGGGCTGCGCGAACCTTTTCCGCAAAGGCATCTCGAACGTGGCCCAGTACACGCTCACCAAGTAGCGTCGGCGGAAAGTAGAGTTTGGCTGCGCGGTCGGGCCCGCGACGCGCACTCGCACCCTTCGGAAACGACGCCTCGACGTTGGGTATCGTTGCTGCTCACACCGGACCCCTCGATGCGCGCGACTAGAGGCAGCGAACGTCATCGAGGAGAACAGGACGAAAATGGCTGAGCAACCGACTGGCCCGACGAAGACGCGGACGCGCTCGGAAGACATCCAGGCGCATTACGACGTCTCCGACGATTTCTTCGGCCTGTTCCAGGACCCGTCACGGATCTACAGTTGCGCCTACTTCGAGCGCGACGACATGACCCTGGAAGAGGCCCAGTACGCGAAGATCGACCTCAACCTCGACAAGCTGGACCTCAAGCCCGGCATGACCCTGCTCGACATCGGCTGCGGGTGGGGCACCACCATGAAGCGCGCCGTCGAGCGGTTCGACGTCAACGTCATCGGCCTGACGCTGTCCAAGAACCAGCACGCCCGCGCCGAAGCGTTGCTCGGCTCCATCGACAGCAACCGCTCGCGGGAGGTGCGCCTGCAGAACTGGGAGGACTTCTCCGAGCCCGTCGACCGCATCGTGTCGATCGAGGCCTTCGAGCACTTCGGCCACGAGAACTACGACGACTTCTTCAAGCGGACCTACGACATCATGCCCGACGACGGCCGCATGACCGTCCAGAGCAGCGTCAGCTACCACCCGTACGATCTGGCCGCGCGCGGCAAGAAGCTGAGCTTCGAGACGGCGCGGTTCATCAAGTTCATCGTGACCGAGATCTTCCCCGGCGGCCGGCTGCCCTCCACCCAGATGATGGTCGACCACGGCGAGAAGGCCGGTTTTGTTGTGCCCGAACCGCTTTCGTTGCGGCCGCACTACATCAAGACCCTGCACATCTGGGGTGACACGCTCGAGTCGAACCGGGACAAGGCCATCGAGGTCACCTCCGAAGAGGTCTACAACCGCTACATCAAGTACCTGCGCGGCTGCGAGCACTACTTCACCGAGGAGATGCTCGACGTCAGCCTGGTGACCTACCTCAAGCCGGGCGCGGCCGCCTGAATTTCTGCGGCGCCTGTCGGATTGGCGCTGCGCGGTTCGTCGAGTAGGTAGAGAGTGGAGCAGACGGCTTCGCTCACTACCGGAGGTGACGACCATGCAGTACTTCGCCTTGTTGATCAGCAAGGAACAGGACCGTGCGCCCGACGATGCCGCCGCCGCGATGGCCGCCTGGGAGAACTTTCACGCCAAGGCCGGGCCGGCGATCAAGGCCGGTGACGCCCTGGCGCCCGCCGCGTCCGCCGTGGCCATTTCCGGCGGCCCGGACGCGCCGACGGTCACCGACGGTCCCTTCGCGGAATCCGCCGAAGTGGCTTGCGGCTATTACGTGTTCGAGGCCGAAAACCTCGACGAGGCGCTGGCGCTGGCGCGCGACGTCCCGGTGGCCGAGTTCGGGGCGGTGGAGCTGTGGCCGGTGGTCCACGCCGTCGAGCCGTCCCGCGCGCTCACCGGCAACGACTGGCTCGCGCTGCTGCTCGAGCCCGCCGAATCCGCGCACACACCGGGCACGCCGGAGTGGGAGGCGGTGGCGGCCAAGCACGTCGAGCTGCACGCCGCCGCCGGCGATCACGTGATCGGCGGCGCCGCGCTGCACGACCGGTCCACGGCGACGACCGTGCGGGTGCGCGACGGCGAGGTCCTCATCACCGACGGGCCGTACGTGGAGGGCGCCGAAATCGCCACCGGCATCTACCTGTTGAGCGCCGCCGATCGTGACGAGGCGGTCAAGATCGCCTCGATGATCCCCGCCTCGTCCGTGCAGCTGCGCCAGTTGGCGGGCGTCTCCGGCCTGTAGCCAGATGGCCGACCTGGACGGCGTCTTCCGCCGGGAGTGGGGCCCGGCCGTGGCCGCGCTCGCGCGGTGGTCGGGTGACCTCACCGTCGCCGAGGACGCCGTCCAGGAGGCCTGCGCCGAGGCGCTGCGCACCTGGCCGCGCGACGGGCTGCCCGCCAACCCGGGCGGGTGGCTGGTGACCGTCGGCCGTAATCGGGCCCGTGATCGCTTGCGCCGCGAATCGGTGCGCCCCGGAAAGGAATTGGCGGCCGTGTTGGACGACATCAGGGCGCGCACCGAGCACACCGACCCGCACCCGGTTCGCGACGACGAGTTGCGGATGATGTTCACCTGCGCGCACCCGGCGCTGGACCGGCAATCGCAATTGGCGCTGACGCTGCGGCTGGTCTCGGGCCTGACCGTCGGCGAAATCGCCCGCGCGCTGCTGCAGACCGAGGCGGCGATCGGCCAGCGAATCACGCGCGCCAAGAACAAGGTTCGGCACGCCAACATCCCGCTGCGCGTCCCGCCCGCCGAGCTGCTGCCCGAGCGCACCCCGCACGTGCTGGGTTGCGTCTATTCGGTGTTCACCGAGGGCTACTGGTCGACGGCGGGCCCGTCGGCCATCCGCGACGACCTGTGCGACGAGGGGATCCGGCTGGGCGGCGAGCTGTGCGCGCTGCTGCCCGCCGAGCCGGAGGCGCACGCGCTGTCCGCCCTGATGCTGCTGCACGATTCGCGACGCGCGACCCGGGTGGACGAGTCCGGGATGCTGGTGCCGCTCGAGGACCAGGACCGCCGCCGGTGGGACCGCGCGCGCATCGCCCGCGGGCTCGAGCGGTTGCGTCACGCCCGAGGCTCGACGGGCGCCTACCTGCCCCAGGCGGTGATCGCCGCGCTGCACGCCACGGCCCCGTCCTGGGAACGCACGGACTGGGTCGCCATCTGCTCGGCCTATGACCGGCTGTGGCAGCTCACCGGGTCCCCGGTGGTGGCCGCCAATCGCGCGCTGGCGATCGGCTTTCGCGACGGGCCCGACGCCGGGCTGGCCGCCCTGGACGATGTGGCTGGCGATCCGCGGCTCGCCCGCTCGAACCTGGTCGCGACCGTGCGCGCCGACCTGCTGCGCCGCGCGGGCCGGCCGGCCGATGCGCTGACGTGGTACCGAGCGGCGTTGGAGTCCAACGGGTCTGAGCCGGGACGCGCGTTCCTGCGGCGCCGCATCGCCGAGTGCGGGGGGTAATTCCCGCCGAACGTCGACTTGTGGCGCCGATTACTTGGGTGATCGCGCCACAAGTCGACGTTCGACCAGGAGAGAGATCAGGCCTCGGAGAAGTTGCGGGTGACCGACGGGTCGACCGGAATGCCCGGCCCCGTCGTCGTCGACACGGTGATCTTCTTCAGGTAGCGGCCCTTCGACGCGGACGGCTTGAGCCGCAGCACCTCGTCGAGCGCGGCGCCGTAGTTCTCGGCCAGCGACTTCTCGTCGAAGGAGGCCTTGCCGATGACGAAGTGCAGGTTGGCCTGCTTGTCGATGCGGAAGTTGATCTTGCCGCCCTTGATGTCGGCCACGGCCTTGGCGACGTCGGGGGTGACGGTGCCGGTCTTCGGGTTCGGCATCAGGCCGCGCGGACCGAGCACCCGCGCGATGCGGCCGACCTTGGCCATCTGGTCCGGGGTCGCGATCGCGGCGTCGAACTCCAGCCAGCCGCCCTGGATCTTCTCGATCAGGTCGTCGCTGCCGACGATGTCCGCGCCGGCGGCCTGCGCCTGCTCGGCCTTGTCGCCGACCGCGAACACCGCCACCCGGGCGGTCTTGCCGGTGCCGTGCGGCAGGTTCACCGTGCCGCGGACCATCTGGTCGGCCTTGCGCGGGTCGACGCCGAGCCGGATCGCCACCTCGACGGTCGCGTCCTGCTTGCTCGACGACGTTTCCTTGGCGAGCTTGGCCGCCTCCAGCGGGGAGTACAGGCTGTTGCGGTCCACCTTCTCGGCGGCGGCGCGGTATGCCTTGCTGTTCTTGCTCATTGATTCATCCAATCTGGTGTTGGGTCGTGGTTATCGGGCCGAAGCCAGCCCTCCCACGGTGGTGGTGCGGGGTATTACTCGACGGTGTCTTTGCGTCGATTCGTCCTTCCCATACCTACGCTGGGCCTCGTTCCTCGCCCCGCTTCGTCATGCTCGGACTACTCGACGGTGATACCCATCGACCGGGCGGTGCCGGCGATGATCTTGGCGGCCGCGTCGATGTCGTTGGCGTTCAGGTCGGCCTTCTTGGTCTCGGCGATCTCCTTGACCTGATCCCAGCTGACCTTGGCGACCTTGGTCTTGTGCGGCTCGGCCGAACCCTTGCCGACGCCGGCGGCCTTGAGCAGCAGCTTGGCGGCGGGCGGGGTCTTGAGCGCGAAGGTGAAGCTGCGGTCCTCGTAGACCGTGATCTCGACCGGGATGACCTGGCCGCGCTGGTTCTCCGTGGCGGCGTTGTACGCCTTGCAGAACTCCATGATGTTGACGCCGTGCTGACCGAGCGCGGGCCCGACCGGCGGCGCCGGGTTGGCCTGCCCCGCCTGGATCTGAAGCTTGATCAGCCCGACGACTTTCTTCTTCGGGGCCATGAGATGTTGTTCGTTCCTTCCTGGTTTGTGCCCGGCGGAGCCGCCGGTTTAGAGCTTGGAGACTTGGCTGAAGGTCAATTCGACCGGGGTTTCGCGGCCGAAGATCGACACCAGCACCTTGAGTTTCTGCTGCTCGCCGTTGACCTCGCTGATCGTGGCCGGCAGCGTCGCGAACGGGCCGTCCATGACCGTGACCGATTCGCCGACCTCGTAGTCGACCTCGATGGCCGGGCGTTCCAGCCCCCCGGCCTCGGCGGCGGTGGCGGTTGTAGCCGCCCCCTTGGCGGCCTTCTTCGTCGCGCCGCGCGGCAGCAGGAACTTCACCACGTCGTCGAGCGTCAGGGCCGACGGGCGCGAGGTCGCCCCGACGAACCCGGTGACGCCGGGGGTGTTGCGCACCGCGGCCCACGAGTCGTCCGTCAGGTCCATGCGCACCAGGATGTAGCCGGGCAGCACCTTGCGATTGACCTGCTTGCGCTGGCCGTTCTTGATCTCGGTGACCTCTTCGGTGGGCACCTCGACCTGGAAGATGTAGTCGCCGACGTCGAGGTTCTGCACCCGCGTTTCGAGGTTGGCTTTGACCTTGTTCTCGTATCCCGCGTAGGAGTGGATGACGTACCAGTCGCCGGGCTTGCTGCGCAGTTCCGCCTTGAGCGCGACGGCCGGGTCGACCTCTTCGGCCGGCTCGTCGGGCGCCCCGGCAGCGTCGGCGGCCTCGTCCGTGGTCGCCTCGTCCGTGGTCGCCTCGGAAACCTCGGAGGTCGCCGTGTCGTCAGAAACCTCGGCAGCTTCCGTGGTCTCTTTCAGGTCGACCGCGTCACCCGCGGACGGGTCACCGTCGAAGCTAGTCACGGTGTCAGTCCTCTCTGTCACTTTTCACAGCGGCGTCGCTCGCTCAGCCGAACACCAACAGCACCAGCTTGGTCAGGCCGAAATCCGCCAGGCCGACCAGCGCCACCATGAAGGCCAGGAAGGCCAGCACGACGGAGGTGTACGTGAGCATCTGCTTGCGGTTGGGCCAAATGACCTTCCGCATCTCCGCAACGACCTGCTTGAGGTAGTTGTAGACGAACAGGAACGGGTTGGCCCGGCTGTCCGCGGATTTCTTCGGCTTGGCGGCCTTCTTGGCTTTGGCGCCCTTCTTGGCCTTGTCCTTGCCGGAGGCTTCGATTTCGTCCGGCGACGCGGCGTCGGCATCCTCGCCGGCGTCGGCCGCCTTCTGGCGGGACCGCTTACCGGTCGGGCGTTGTGGCCGCGTCACCACCGCCGTCCGGACACCGCTCGCGCGGCCCTCCGTCGTGTCAGTGCCGTCGCTTGCGGCGTCGTTGGCAACGTCGCCTTCGTCGCTCACCGCACGCTCCTTTGTTTGCTAGTACCCCGAGAGCCGTCCCATCGGTGGCGGCGCACCTTCCAGTGTCCACCATGGCACATGCTCATGCCCATGGTCCGGCTCCGTCCGTCTTCAGCAGGGGCGACAGGACTTGAACCTGCAACCTGCGGTTTTGGAGACCGCTGCTCTGCCAGTTGAGCTACGCCCCTTCGCGGTTGGCAGGCCAACCTGCGCTTACCTACCGGGGCTTACATGACACGCGCGCCTTCCGATTGCTCGACTCACGGAAAGCGCGCTGATGCTGGGAAAACCCCGAGGTCCGAGTGTACATCGACGCGGGAGTCAGATACTAATTACGCCGTTCTGACGACCTGGCCGGACTCCGAGTCCCAACGCAGGTTCGCGGAGTTGTCGGCGTACTGGCCCATCAGCGTGGTGTAGGCCTCTAGGACCACCTCGTCGTTCTCGTCGGTGCAGATGTTCTTGGTGACGACGATGTCGGCGCCGAAACGCTCGTCCACCGAAACGATGTCCATCCGGGCCCACAGCTTGTCGCCGGCCTTGATCGGCTTGGAGAACACGAACCGCTGGTCGACCTGGACGATCACCAGCGTCTCCATGCCGATGTCGACGTGCCGGAAGAAATCCAGCTGGACCAGTTTGGCGAAGATGGTCCCGAAGGTCAGCGGCGCGATGATCGCGTCGTGGCCGAGTTCGGCGGCGGCGTCCTCCTCGAAGTGGGCCGGGTGGCGGTTCTTGATGGACAGCGCGAACTGGCGCAGTTGTTCACGGCCGACGACGAAGTAGTCCGGGTAGCGCCAGATCATCCCCCTGATGTCTGTCTTGAGCGCCATGCGCTATGCCAGGGTCGCGGACGCGATGGCCCTACCGAAGATCTTCTTGCCGCCGGTGGTGGCGGTGAGCGCGATGGTCACGGACTTGGTTTCGGGATCGGCGGACTTGACGCGGCCGTTGAAGACCAGCTCGGCGCCCTTGCCGTCGTTGGGCACCGGCACCACGGCGGTGAACCGCACGTTGTACTCGGTCACCGCGCCGGGGTCACCGATCCACGCGGTGACGTAGCCGCCGCCGATGCCCATGGTCAGCATGCCGTGCGCGATCGCGGTCTCCAGGCCGACGACCTTGGCCATCTCGTCGTCCCAGTGGATCGGGTTCAAGTCGCCGGAGACGCCCGCGTAATTCACCAGATCCTGTCGGGTCAACGGGTAGGTCTTCTCCGGAAGCTGGTCACCCACCTTCACGGAGCTGAACTCACGCAGTGGCATCAGAAAATCCCTCTTCTCCATCCTCGCCGGCACGGCCCGCCAGGGTCGTATAGGTCTCTTGCACGACGTCACCCGCCTCGTTGGTGATGACGTTCTTGGTGACGATGATCTGGGTGCCGTGCGACACCCGCACCGAGTCCACGTAGACGTCGCAGTAGAGCTTGTCCCCGGCGACCAGCGGCGCGAAGAACTTCAGCACCTGGTCGACCTGCACGATCTGGGCGTCCTGGACGGCGACGTTGGCGTGCTTGAAGAAGGCCGTCTGCGCCGTGTAGCCGAACACGCAGACGAAGGTCAGGGGGGCCGGCAGCCCCGAGTAGCCGAGGTCGGCGGCCGCCTTCTCCTCGAAATACGCCGGGTCGTCGTGTTTGACGGCGACCGCGTACTCGCGGATCTTCTCCCGCTCTACCTCGTAATGATCGGGGTAGCGGTAGTGCATCCCGACGATGCTCTCGGTTAACGGCACGGTTCTTAAACTACCTAGTCAATCGGAGTAAACGCTGGCGGGGCGCCGCTAGCGTGTCTCGCGATGCGCCTGGTGCTTACCGCAGTTGGGGCAGAACTTCTTCAGCTCCAGTCGGTCCGGGTCGTTCCGGCGGTTTTTCTTGGTGATGTAGTTGCGGTGCTTGCACACCTCGCATGCCAAGGTGATCTTCGGCCGTACGTCGGTACTGGACGCCATGACGGTTCTCTCTCGATTCTTGAAAAGATCTGTGCTGTTCTGTTGTAGCGATGGCCGGACTCGAACCGGCGACCTAACGATTATGAGTCGTTCGCTCTAACCGACTGAGCTACATCGCCTCTGGCCACCCCGTTTTGGGGTCGGGGCCGCCACGCCTGCTCGGCGTCCGCCGAGCCCCCTAACGGAATCGAACCGTTGACCTTTTCCTTACCATGGAAACGCTCTACCGACTGAGCTAAGGGGGCCGTTCACCCGAAGCGATCAGTCGCGCGGGCCTAAAAGAGGGTACAACCCGGCTCGCAGCGGCACCAAACCACGAGTACCGATGGACAGCGGCCCGCGGTGGTCACCCGAAATGCCCGGCTCACCCGGTCTCGCGGGAACGGCGAGGCCGCCACGCGTTGAGGTCGCTGAATTCGTCGTACTCGTCTTCCTCTTCGTCGGAAGCTCCCTCACGAAGCAGGGTGCGCAACGCGAGATTGACGGCCTCACGCGCGTCGGCGACACGGAAGCGCTGGATCGCCTCGTCGACCAAATCGAGGTCGACCTCGATTTCGACCTTCTTCCTCATGCGCCAACAATACCCACTGGCAACGGGCCCAACCCGGTGCTCCGAAGGGGTGTCGCGCCGCCGCCGGGCGGCGCGAACCAAGCGGTGGCGGACTACCCGCCGGGCCGCCGCGATCCGGGTCCTAGTCTGGTCACGTGTCAGATGACCGGCTCTACTTCCGTCAACTGCTCG
Source organism: Mycobacterium paraintracellulare (assembly GCF_000276825.1). Taxonomy (NCBI): domain Bacteria; kingdom Bacillati; phylum Actinomycetota; class Actinomycetes; order Mycobacteriales; family Mycobacteriaceae; genus Mycobacterium; species Mycobacterium paraintracellulare. The sequence goes on from NC_016948.1 coordinate 4,757,456, forward strand.
CCGGCCGCGACTTCGCCGCCGGCGACATGTTCGCGACGCAGATGCGCAACTTCGCGTACCTGATCGGCGACCGGCAAACCGGGGACTGCGTGGTCGTCGACCCGGCGTATGCCGCCGGTGATCTCCTCGACACCCTCGAGGCCGACGGCATGCACCTGTCCGGGGTGCTGGTGACGCACCACCACCCCGACCACGTCGGCGGATCGATGATGGGCTTCTCGCTGGCCGGCCTGGCCGAACTGCTGGAACGGGCGCCGGTGCCGGTGCACGTCAATACCCATGAGGCGCTGTGGGTTTCGCGAGTCACCGGGATCGGGGTCGGCGACCTGACCGCGCACGAGAACCACGACAAGGTCAGCATCGGCGACATCGAGATCGAGTTGCTGCACACGCCCGGTCACACCCCGGGCAGCCAGTGTTTTCTGCTCGACGGCCGCCTCGTCGCCGGTGACACGTTGTTCCTGGAGGGCTGCGGGCGCACCGACTTCCCCGGCGGCGACTCCGACGAGATGTACCGCAGCCTGCAGCGGCTCGCGACCCTGCCCGGCGACCCGACGGTGTTTCCGGGGCATTGGTATTCGACGCAGCCCAGTGCCTCGCTGTCGGACGTCAAGCGGTCCAACTATGTGTATCGGGCCGCGGACCTTGACCAATGGCGAATGCTGATGGGTGGGTGATCGCTCGATGGGCCCCTTCGGCGTCCGGCCCTGTGATATAAGCGGAGGGTGGATTCCATGGGTTGGATCCAGGACAGCTGGCATGGGGTCACGCACGTCGGGTCCAGCACCTGGATAGCGTGGGCAGCGTGGGCGGCGATCGCCCTCGCCGTCGTCACACTGGTCTTCACCAACAGCCAGATCACCCGCAACCGCCGCGCCGCCGCCGAGCAGACCCGCCCGCACGTCGGGGTGTTCATGGAGCCGCATTCCGCCGACTGGCACGTGATCGAACTCGTGGTCCGCAACTTCGGCCAGACCGCGGCCTATGACATTCAGTTCTCGTTCGACAATCCGCCGACCGTGGCCGAATACGAAAGCGCCACCGACGGCTACGCCGATGTCGTCGAACTGCGCCTGCCCCGGGAGCTGCCGGTGCTGGCGCCCGGCCAGGAATGGCGCCTGGTGTGGGACTCCGCCCTCGACCGCGCCGAGATCGGCAGCGGCATCGAGTCGCGTTTCACCGGGACCGTCAGCTATTACGACCGCCCCGACCAGCCGCGCGGATGGCGATTCTGGCAGCGCGAGCGTTCTCCCCTGCGCACCGACGTCGTCCTGGACTGGGACGCCCTGCCACCCGTGCAGCGCATCGAGTTGATGACCACCCACGACCTGGCGAAGCGGGAGAAGGAAAAGCTGGAGCTGCTGCGCGGCCTGCTGACCTATTTCCACTACGCCAGCAAGGAGACCCGGCCCGAGGTTTTCCGCAGCGAGATCGAACGGATCAACGCCGCGGTTCGGGAGACCCAAGACCGCTGGCGCACCCGCCAACTCGACGAACCCACCGATGTGAGCCTGCGCTGGAGTAACGCCGAAGACGATCTGGGCAAACACCACAACCAGTCCGCCTGACGGCAAGGAGCAGGAGCACCCATGACCGCCCCGGTCCACTACAGCACCAAGGACTCCCTCGCCGTCATCAGGATGGACGACGGCAAGGTCAACGCGCTGGGCCCGACCATGCAGCGGGCTCTGGGCGACGCGATCGACCAGGCCGAGCGGGACAACGCCGGGGCGCTGGTGATCACCGGCAACGAGCGGGTGTTCAGCGGCGGCTTCGACCTGAAGATCCTCACCTCCGGCGAGGTGCAGCCCGCGATCGACATGTTGCGCGGCGGGTTCGAGCTGGCCTACCGGCTCCTGTCGTTTCCGAAGCCGGTGGTGATGGCGTGCACCGGCCATGCGATCGCGATGGGGGCGTTCCTGTTGTCGTCGGGCGATCACCGGGTGGCGGCCCACGCCTACAACATCCAGGCCAACGAGGTCGCGATCGGCATGGTCATCCCGTATGCCGCGCTGGAGATCATGAAGCTGCGGCTGACGCCGTCGGGGTACCAGCAGGCCGCGGGGCTGGCCAAGACGTTCTTCGGCGAAACCGCCCTTGCCGCAGGCTTTATCGACGAGATCGTGCTGCCCGAGATGGTGCTGGACCGCGCGCAGGAGGCCGCCGCCGAATTCGCCGGCCTCAATCAGCGCGCGCATGCCGCCACCAAGCTGCGCGCCCGGGCCGACGCCCTGGCCGCCATCCGCGCCGGCATCGACGGGATCGAGGCCGAATTCGGGCTCTAGCCCGCTGATTTGCCCCTGGCTGAAGTGGTTTCGGGGCCCGCTGCCGGGGAAGTCCACGCCTGTGGCCACAGATCGCATCGCGGATCCCTGGGGGGCGCGCACCCCGTACGAACCCGGCACCCCATGGCCGGACCGGGTCGACACCTACCTCGCCGACGGCATCACCGCCGAGTCGGTGGACCGCTGGGTGCAATCGGCGGCGGTGCTGCACTCCAACGGCGACGGTCTGGACATCGCCGTCAAGGACGGCCGCATCGTGGGCGTGCGCGGGCGCGCCGTCGACCGCGTCAACCACGGGCGCCTCGACCCCAAGGACCTGTTCGGCTGGCAGGCCAACGCCTCCGCCGACCGGCTCACCACCCCGATGATCAGGGAGCGCGGCGAGCTGAAGCCGTGCGACTGGGACACCGCCATGCAGCGGATCGTCGACCGCAGCAAGCAGCTGCTCGACGGCTACGGCCCCAGCTCGATCGGCTTCTACACGTCCGGACAGTTGTTCCTGGAGGCCTACTACACGCAGGGCGCCATCGCGCACGGCGCGATCGGCACCAACCACGTCGACGGCAACACCCGGCTGTGCACCGCGACGGCGGCCGAGGCGCTGAAGGAATCGTTCGGCTGCGACGGGCAGCCGGGGTCCTACACCGACGTCGACCACGCCGATGTCATCGCGTTGTTCGGGCACAACGTCGCCGAGACGCAGACGGTGCTGTGGGCGCGGATGCTGGACCGGCTGGCCGGGGCCTCGCCGCCGGCGATCGTCTGCGTCGACCCCCGGCTGACGCCGGTCGCCCGGCACGCCACCGTTCACCTGGCGCCGGTGCCGGGCACCAACGTCCCGTTGATGAACGGGCTGCTGCACGAGATCATCGGCAACGGCTGGATCGACCGGGACTACATCGACTCGCACACGGTCGGTTTCGACGAGCTGCGCGGCCGGGTCGAAGAGTTCGGACCCGAGCGGGTCGCCGACATCTGCGGCGTGCCGGCCGAGGACATCCGGCGCGCCGCGCGGCTGCTCGGCACCGCTAAGCGGCTGCTGTCCACCGTGCTGCAGGGCTTCTACCAGTCGCACCAGGCCACCGCGGCGGCCGTGCAGGTCAACAACATTCACCTGGTGCGCGGCATGCTGGGTAAGCCCGGCTGCGGGGTGCTGCAGATGAACGGGCAGCCGACGGCCGAGAACACCCGCGAATGCGGCGCCGACGGGGACCTGGCCGGTTTCCGCAACTGGTCCAACGACTCTCACGTCGCCGAGCTGGCCGCGTTGTGGAACCTCGAGCCCCTGCAGATTCCGCACTACGCCCCGCCGACGCACGCCATGCAGATGTTCCGCTTCGCCGAGGAGGGGACGCTGCGGATGTTGTGGGTCACCGCCACCAATCCCCTGGTGTCGCTGCCGGAGCTGGCCCGCATCCGCGACATCTTCTCCCAGGAGCGGCTGTTCCTCGTCGTCCAGGACATCTTCCTGACCGAAACCGCCGCGCTGGCCGACGTCGTGTTGCCCGCCGCGGCGTGGGCCGAGAAGACCGGCACCTTCACCAACGCCGACCGCACCGTGCACCTGTCCGAAAAGGCCGTGGATCCACCGGGTTCCGCGCGCCCGGACCTCGACATCTTCCTGGACTACGCGCGCCGCATGGACTTCCGCGACAAGGACGGCCAACCCTTCCCACCCTGGACCGATGCCGAGTCGGCGTTCGAGGCGTGGAAGAAATGCAGCGCGGGGCGGCCGTGCGACTACACCGGTCTGAGCTATGCGAAACTGCGCGGCGGCAGCGGCATCCAATGGCCTTGCAACACAGAACATCCCGACGGCACCGAGCGTCTCTACGCCGACGCGAAGTTCTGGGCGGAACCCGACTACTGTGAGGCCTACGGCAAAGACATGATCACCGGCGCCCCGCTGCAGCCCGACGAGTACCGCTCGATGAACCCCTACGGCAGGGCGATCATCAAGGCGGCCCAATACGTTCCTCCCCATGAGCGGACCAGCCCGGATTTCCCGTTCGCGCTGATCACCGGACGCACCGTCTACCACTTCCATACCCGCACGAAAACCGCGCGGGCACAGCAACTTCAGCGGGCCGCCCCCGAGGTGTGGGTCGAGGTCTCGGCCGGCGACGCGCGCCGGCTGGGCATCGCCGACGGCGACCTGGTCGAGGTGAGCACGCCGCGGGGCTGCATCAGGTGCGCGGCGCGGGTCTGCGGCATCCGCGACGGCGTGTTGTTCGTGCCCTTCCACTATGGCTATTGGGATGCCGGGACCAACGGGCATCACCGGGCCGGCAACGAACTCACGCTGACCGATTGGGACCCGGTGTCCAAGCAGCCGATCTTCAAGACGGCCGCCGCCCGGCTGCGCAAAAGCCGGATGCGGCGAGCCGGCGGGAACGGCGCCGCCGCCCCGCCCGCGACGGTTGCCGAAGCCTTGGGGGGTCAGGCGTGAAGCTCAAAATGGCGCTGCGCGAACTGCACCGCTCCGAACGCAAGCTGGCCCACGAACTCAACGTGGTCGCCGCGCGACACCACAGCGACCAGGACGTCAGCCACCTGGCGCAGGACCTGGCCGGCTGGTCACGCCATCACCTCGCCGAGCTGGCGCGGCACGGCCGCCACTACGGCCTGCACCTGTCCACCGATCCCCGCACCGGCGCGGTCACCGGTTTCCTGCAATCGCGCCTCAGCGGCCTGCTGCGGCACCGGCCGGAGCCGGGGCTGATGCTGCTCGCCGACCTACGCCGGATTCACCGCCTGTCCGCGGGGGTGTCGCTGGACTGGGAGCTGCTGGCCCAGGGGGCGCAGGCCGCCAAGGATTCCGAACTGCTGAGCCTGGCCTCGCGCTGTCATCCCGAGACGCTGCGCCAGATGCGCTGGGCCAACGCGATGCTCAAAGAGCTTTCGCCGCAAGTGTTGATGAACTGAAACGGCGAACGCGGTGACCGCCATCGGCGGCCACCGCGTTCCTCTCGCCTCCTCGCCGCCAGTCTGGCACGTGCGCGACGAGCCGTCACTTCACCCGGCGGGGCGACGGCTTACCGGAACCGGTCCAGATAAGCCGGCCAATCCCACGTCGACAGGAACGCCTGCGCCGCCGCATAGCCGCTCTCGTACAGCTCTTCGAGGCGGCCCTTGGGGATGTCGAAGTCGAGCACGCCGACATCGGTCGACTCGACCGCGATGGCGCGGGCCGCCACCCACGGCCGGCTGAGATGGGTCTGGTCGTGGCCGGCCAGCATGGTGGTGACCAGGCTTTCCAGCAACGCCGTCTGTTCGAAGAAGCGCAACGGTTTCAGGGCCGGCATCACCGCGCCGATGCCCTCGGTGAGCCTCGGCAGCACCGTGATCCCGAACGTGGGCCAGCGCGGGGCCCTGCCGTCGGGGCGGTCGAAGGTGTCGATCGGGAAATTCGACAGCACGCCGCCGTCGACCAGGGTGGACGTCGAGCCGTCGGCGCCCGTCAGCTTGACCGGGCGATAGAAGAACGGGATCGCCATCGAGGCGCGCACCGCGTCGGCCACCGGCTGCTCGTCGGGGTCCAGGCCGTAGAGCCGCCGAAAGTCCCACGGGAACCGCACCAGCTGCGCCGCGGTCAGGTCGGCGACGGTGACCACCAGCTTGTCGCGCCGCCCCTCGAGCAGGCGGTCGTCGTCGAGGTGCAGATCGCCGAAGCGGGTGACCCCGAAGTTCTTCAACTCGCTGCGGATCCAGTCGTAGGCCACGTCGCCGCGGTACATGCTGGAATCGGTGACCAGCCCCCAGGCCGCACCCAGGTAGGGCACGGGTCCGGCGTCGCGCCACTTACGCAGGGGGACCGAGAACGCGAGCTCCTTGACCTGCGCGCCGGTCAGCTGCCCATCGGTGGATCCGGCCGCCAGGATCGCCGCGACCACCGAACCGGCCGAGACCCCCGACACCCGCTTGATCGAATACCCGGCATCCATCAGCGCGACGATGGCGCCCACCAGCCCGATGAACTTGACGCCCCCGCCGGAGAGCACCAGATCGACGGGCTTCGGCTGGTGTGCGGTGGATTCCATCTACCGCTCCGACGAAACCCATTGATAGGGAAGGAATTTCCCGTCGAACGTGACCACGACGCGGTCACCGGACGGGTGCGGCTTCTTCTGGATGTCGACACTGAAGTTGATCGCGCTCATGATCCCGTCACCGAACTGTTCGGCGATCAGCTCCTTGAGCGCTCCGCCGTAGACCTGCAGGGCCTCGTAGAAGCGGTAGACGGTCGGGTCGGTCGGTACGGCGGTGGGCAGGCCGCCCCGCATGGGCGCCGCCGCCAGCACGGGCACCACCGACTCGTCGAGGCCGAGCAGCTCGGCCAGGGTCTTTGCTTGCTCGACCGGAATCGGGTGCTGCCCGAGCAACGCCGAGGTCGTCCACACCACCGGCCTGTCGATGGCGTCGGCCAGTTGTTGCCACGTCAGCCCCTTCGCCAGGCGCGCGACGACGATCTGTTCGGTGAGTTCGGTTCTCGTCATGGGTCCCAGCATGCACGCCGGCCCGATCGCGCCTCAGCCCGGTTTGGTCGCGGTGACCAGCCGCGTGGAGAACCACGGGCCGCCGTACCACATCCGCCAGCCGAGGTTGCGCCGCCGCACATTGCGCCAGCCCAGTTCGCGCAGCCGCTCGGCGTGCTGACGCGTCTCCCAGAGGTCCGCGATCGCGAGCCGGCCGCCCGGCCGCAGCACCCGCGCGGCTTCGTCGAGCGCCCGCCGCCGGCCGGCGTGGCCGTCGATGTTGTGGATGGCCAGGTTGCTCACGATCACGTCGACGCTCTCGTCGGCCAGCGGCAGCGCGGTCATGTCGGCGGTGCGCACCTCGACGCGGTCGGCGACGCCTTCGGCGACCGCATTGGCCAGCGTGGCCTGCCGCGAGTTGTCCGTCTGGTCGGCCTGCCACAGGTCGACACCGATCGCGCGGCCCCGCGGCAACCGCTTGGCCGCGGCCAGCAGCACCGCGCCGCGCCCGCACCCGAGGTCGAGCACCGTCTCGTCGCCGGCGAGCCGCAGATCGCGCAGAACCCGGTCCCACACAACGAATTTCCCGGACCGCGTCGCGTACATGTACAGGAGCGCGTTGCCGGCGATGCCGGCGCTCGACACCGCCGCCAGCCCCGCCCGGAGCCGCTTGCCGCGCGCCCAGCTGATCGCGGCCCAGACGGCCAGGGCGACAACTTGAGCGCCGACGCCCAGCGCCTGGGTTCGCGCCGAGAACTTGTGAAACGAACCGTCGACTCCGTAATCGCCCTGGTGGTCATGCATGCCCCTTAGCTTACGACTCAGCAAGTCGCCGAAGGTTTTTCACGCGTCTCACCACCGGCCGTGATGCACCACCTCGGAAAACGGCCGGCGATTCGGTGTGCGGATCGGGCGCAGCGGGCGATCGGCGGGATAGCCCACCCCGAGCAGGAAAGCCACCAGGTGATCGTCGGGAACACCCAGGATGGCGCGCGCCTTCTCCTGATCCCCGACCGACGAGTGGCCGGTCCCGATTCCCAGGTCGGTGGCCGCGATCATCATCGCCATGGTGGCCTGGCCGATGTCGTAGTTGTCGGTGACCACCCGGCGCTCGTCGGGCGGCACCGGCGCCACGATCGCGATCGCGGCCGGCGCCGCGGCGATATGGCCGGCGCCCCGCCAGACCGTGGAAAGCTCCTGCAGCTGGGCGCGGTCGGTGACGATGACGAAGTCCCAGGGCTGACGGTTTTTGGCCGACGGCGCACGCCATCCGGCTTCGGCGATCCGGTCGAGGTCCTCGTCGGAGATCGCCCGCGGCTGATACTCGCGCACATTGCGCCGCGCGCAGATCGCGTCCCAAGCATCCATCTGGTTCCCTCCCTCGCGGCTGTTCCCCAAGTATCGGCGAAGCCCGCCCAAGTTTGCGTACGACGAAATCGGGAAAGTCGTGGTGACGTGGTGAACCACCCGGGCGGGCGGCTCGTGAACAACTGAATGCCCCAAGTCAGAAAGGCGGGTGGCCGCCGTGGCAGAGCACCTGACGCCGCACTTCGAAGAGGTCCAAGCCCACTACGACCTCTCGGACGACTTCTTCCGGTTGTTCCTCGACCCCACCATGACCTACAGCTGCGCGTACTGGGACCGCGGCCGAGATATCACGCTGGAAGAGGCCCAGCTGCGCAAGATCGACCTCTCGCTGGGCAAGCTGGGCCTGCGGCCGGGGATGACGCTGCTGGACGTGGGCTGCGGCTGGGGCGCCACGGCGCGCCGCGCGATCGAGAAGTACGACGTCAACGTCATCGGATTGACCCTGTCGGCACACCAGGCCGCCCACGTGCAGAAGCTCTTCGACTCGATGGACACCGAACGCAGCCGGCGGGTGCTGCTGCACGGCTGGGAGGAGTTCGACGAGCCGGTGGACCGGATCGTCTCCATCGGCGCCTTCGAGCACTTCGGGTACGACCGCTATGACGATTTCTTCGCGATGGCACACCGCCTCCTGCCCGACGACGGGGTGATGCTGCTGCACACGATCACCATGCTGACCCCGCAGCAGATCGTCGAGCGGGGCCTGCCGATGACCGAGGAGCAGACCAGCTTCAACGAATTCATCGCCACGGAGATCTTCCCGGGCGGGCAGTTGCCGGCCATCGAGATCGTCGAGTTCCACGCGTCCAAGATGGGTTTCAACCTCAAACGCCGGCAGTCGCTGCAGCTGCACTACGCCCGGACCCTCGACCACTGGGCCGAGGCCCTGGAGGCCCACCACAGCGAGGCCGTCGCGATCCAGTCCGAAGAGGTGTATCAGCGCTACATGCGCTACCTGACCGGCTGCGCCGACGCGTTCCGGGCCGGCTACATCGACGTCAACCAGTTCACCCTGGCGAAGTAGGCACCCCGCCCCGGGCGCCGGGGTTTATCGTGACAGCGCAATGCCGCTTCATCTGCACCGCGCCGAGCGCACCGATCTGTTGGCCGACGGGCTCGGCGCTCTGCTGGCCGATCCCCCGGCCGACCCGTTCGCCCCCGAGCTCGTCGTGGTCCCGGCGCGCGGGGTGGAGCGCTGGCTGAGCCAGCGGCTGTCGCACGTGCTCGGTCGGGCCCGCGGCGGCGGGGTTTCCGGCGGGGTGTGCGCCGGGGTTTCGTTCCGCAGCCCCGGCTCGCTGATCGCCGAGATCGCCGGCACCGCCGACGACGATCCGTGGTCGCCGGAGGCCATGGCGTGGCCCCTTCTGGAGGCGATCGACCACTCGCTGGACGAACCGTGGTGCCGCCCGCTGGCGACCCATGTCGGTCACTTCCACACCGGCGCGGAGGCCGAGCTGCGCCGGGGGCGCCGGTACGAGGTGGCGCGCCGGTTGGCCGGGCTGTTCGCCTCCTACGCACGGCAGCGCCCGCAACTGCTGATCGACTGGCTGGGCGGCGACCCGGGCGATCTCGATGAGGACCTGCGCTGGCAGCCGGAGCTGTGGCGGGCGCTGGTGTCGCGGGTCGCGGCCGATCCCCCGCACATTCGCCACGCCAAGACCCTCGCGCGGCTGTCCGAGGCGCCCAGTGACCTGCCCGCGCGGCTGTCGCTGTTCGGGCACACCCGGTTGTCGCGCACCGACTCCGAGCTGCTGGCCGCCCTGGCCATCCACCACGAGCTGCACCTGTGGCTGCCGCACCCCAGCGACCGGCTGTGGCGCGCGCTGGCCGGCACGCGCGGGGCGATCCCCCGCCGCGAGGACACCAGCCACCGCGCCGTGGGCCACCCGCTGCTCGCCACCCTGGGGCGGGACCTGCGCGAGCTGCAGCGCGGCCTGCCGGCGGACGCGCAGACCGACGAGTACCTGCCCGGCGAGGCGCGCCCGGACACGCTGCTCGGCTGGGTGCAGTCCGACATCGCCGCCAACGCCGTGCGGCCGCAGGGGCGCGCGCTGGCCGACGACGACCGGTCGGTCCAGATCCACAACTGCCACGGCCCGGCCCGCCAGGTCGATGTGCTGCGCGAGGTGCTGCTCGGCCTGCTGGCCGACGACCCGACGCTCGAACCGCGCGACATCCTGGTGATGTGCCCGGACATCGAAACCTATGCGCCGCTGATCGTGGCCGACTTCGGCCTGGGCGACGTGGTGCACGGCGCGCATCCCGCCCACCAGCTACGGGTGCTCCTGGCGGATCGCTCACTGGTCCAGACCAATTCGCTGCTGGCTGTGGCCTCCCAACTGCTGGGGCTCGCCGGCGGCAGGGTGACGGCCACCGAGGTGCTCAACCTGGCACAGGCCGCCCCGGTGCGCGCCCGGTTCGGGTTCACCGACGACGATCTGGAGGCCATCACCCGCTGGGTGCGGCAGGCCAACATCCGGTGGGGATTGGACCAGGAGCACCGGCGGCCCTACCACGTCGACTTCGTGCACAACACCTGGCGTTTCGGCATCGACCGGATCTTGGCCGGCGTCGCGATGTCCGACGATTCGAACGCATGGATCGACGCGACGCTGCCGCTCGACGACGTGAGCAGCAACCGGGTCCCGTTGGCCGGCCAGTTCGCCGAATTCGTCGCCCGGCTGCACCACGTGGTCGACTCCCTCACCGGCACAAGGACATTGACCGAGTGGCTGGCCACCCTCGCCGGCGCCATCGCCTCGTTGACGCGGGTGCACGAGTCCGAGGAGTGGCAGACCGGTCAGGTGCAACGGGAGTTCGCCGCGGTCCTGGCGCAGGCCGGGTCACGGGGCGGCACGATGCTGCGACTGCCCGACATCCGCGCGCTGCTGACCCGGCACCTCGCCGGGCGCCCCACGCGGGCCAACTTCCGCACCGGCACGCTGACGGTGTGCACCATGGTCCCGATGCGCTCGGTCCCCCACCGGGTGGTGTGCCTGGTCGGCCTGGACGACGGGCTGTTCCCGCGTCTCGGTGTCGTCGACGGGGACGACGCGCTGGCCCGCCGCCCGATGACCGGGGAACGCGACATCCGTTCGGAGGACCGGCAATTGCTGCTCGACGCGATCGGCGCCGCCACCGAGAAACTGGTGATCACGTACACCGGCGCCAACGAATATTCGGGGCAGCCGCGCCCACCCGCGGTGCCGCTGGCCGAATTGCTGGACGCCCTCGACGTGACGACGCCGACGAAGGTGCGCCACCGCATCGTGATCGAGCATCCGTTGCAGCCGTTCGACGTTCGCAACGTCATCCCCGGCGAACTGGTGCCGAAGGTGCCGTTCAGTTTCGACCCCACGGTGCTGCGCGCGGCGCGCGCGGCCACCGGCGAACACACCGAACAACCCAAATTCGTTGCGGCGCCGCTGCCGCCCCCGCCGGCCGACGACGTCAACCTCGCCGACCTCGTCGGCTTCTTCAAAGACCCGGTGAAGGGCTTCTTCCGCGCCCTGGAATTCACGCTGCCCTACGACGTCGACGGCGTCCAAGACGCCATGCCGGTCGACATCAACGGCCTCGAGGAGTGGACCGTCGGCGACCGGATGCTGGGCGACATCCTGCGCGGGATGAGCCCCGATGACGCGCGGCAGGCCGAATGGCGCCGCGGCACACTGCCCCCCGGCCAGCTGGGCTGGCGCAAGGTCACCGAGATCCGCGACCAGGCCGCCGCGCTGGCGCTCGAGGCGCTGCGGCATCGGCAAGACCACCGATCGGCCGCCGCCTATGACGTCGACGTCGACCTGGGCGCCGGTCGCCGGCTCACCGGCACGGTGTCGCCGGTCTACGACGACGCCCTGGTGTCGGTGACCTATTCGAGGCTGGACGGCAAGCACCTGCTCGAATCGTGGATTCCGTTGCTGGCGTTGGCCGCTCACGACCCCGGCCGCGACTGGTCGGCGGTGTGCATCGGCCGGATGCGCCGCGGCAGAAGCATCCGGGTCGAGGGGCTGGGGCCACCGGACGGCGATCCCGTCGAGGTGCTGCGCGAGCTGGTGACGATCTACGACGCGGGACGGCGGGAACCGATTCCGTTGCCCATCAAGACGTCCTACGCGTGGGCGGCGGCCCGGCACGGCGGCGACGACCCGGCGGCCGAGGCGCGGCGCCGGTGGAAGACCAGCGACCGCTTCCCGGGTGAGGACCAGGCGCCGGCGCACGTGCGGGCGTGGGGGCGCGGCGCGCCGTTGGACGATCTGATGCAGCCGGTGCGGCCGGGCGAGGAGTGCGACGGCGAGGACAACCGGCTCGGCGCGTATGCGGCCCGGCTGTGGCTGCCGATGCTGCGCGCCGAGCGGAAGCTCATCTGATGCAGCGCTTCGACCTGTTGGGCCCGTTGCCGGCCGAGCGCTCAACCACCGTGCTGGAGGCCAGCGCGGGCACCGGCAAGACGTTCGCGTTGGCGGGCCTGGTGACGCGGTATCTCGCCGACGGCGCGGCGAGCCTCGATCAGATGCTGCTCATCACGTTCGGCCGCGCCGCCAGCCAGGAACTGCGGGAACGTGTCCGCTGCCAAATCGTCGACGCGGTAAGGGCTTTCGCCGACCCGTCGACGGTCGGCGACAACCAGCTGGTGGCGTACCTGCTGGACGGCACGGACGATCAGCGCGCGGCGCGCCGACAGCGTCTCCGCGACGCGCTGGCCGGCTTCGACGCGGCGACCATCGCCACCACCCACCAGTTCTGCCAGCTGGTGCTGCGCTCGCTCGGCGTGGCCGGCGACACCGCCGCCAGCGTGACCCTGCTCGACAGCCTCGACGACCTGGTGACCGAGATCGTCGACGACCTCTACCTGGCGCACTTCGGGCAGGAGCGCGACGACCCGGCGCTGCACTACTCCGAGGCGCTGCGGCTGGCCCGCGAGGTGGTCAACAACCCGTCGACCCAGCTGCGGCCGCGCGACCCGGACCCCGATTCGCGGGCCGCCGTCTGCCTCCGGTTCGCCAATGACGTTCTGGCCGAGCTTGATACGCGCAAGCGCCGGCTGGGAGTCCTCGGCTACGACGACCTGCTGACCCGACTGGCCGACGCGCTGGCCACCGACGGCTCCCCCGCCCGGCTGCGGATGCACCAGCGTTGGCCGATCGTCATGGTCGACGAGTTCCAGGACACCGACCCGGTGCAATGGCAGGTCATCGACCGCGCGTTCAGCGGGCGCTCCACGGTGATCCTGATCGGCGACCCCAAACAGGCGATCTATGCGTTTCGCGGGGGCGACATCGTGACCTACCTGCGGGCGGCCCAGACGGCGGGTGAGCGCAAGACGCTGGACATCAACTGGCGCAGCGATTCCGCGCTCGTGGCGCGGCTGCAGGTGGTGCTGCGCGGCGCCCAGCTCGGTGACCCCGCGATCGTGGTGAACGATGTCGGCGCGCATCACCGCGGCCACCGGCTCGCCGGCGCGCCCCGCAACGACCCGTTCCGGTTGCGCGTCGTGTCGCGAAAAACACTGGGACGCCGCGGCATTCAAAACCTGCCCATCGACGAACTGCGCGAGCACATCGGCGCCGACCTCGCCGCCGACATCCGCGCCCTGCTCGCCGCCGGCGCCACGTTCGACGGCGAGCCCCTGCAGGCCCGTGACATCGCGGTCATCGTGGAACGGCACCGGGACGCGCACGCCTGCTTCAAGGCCCTGTGCGCCGCCGGCGTTCCCGCGGTCTACACCGGCAACACCGACGTGTTCACCTCCGAGGCCGCCGAGGACTGGTTGTGCCTGCTGGAGGCCTTCGACCAACCGCACCGGCCCGGCATGGTCCGCGCCGCCGCGGCGACGATGTTCTTCGGCGAGACGGCCCAAACGCTGGCGGCCGGCGGGGACGCACTGACGGACCGGATCGCGAAAACGCTGCGGGAGTGGGCCGGTCACGCCAGGGAACGCGGCGTCGCGGCCATCTTCGAGGCCGCCCAGCTGCTGGGGATGCGCGATCGCGTGCTCGGCTGGCGGGGCGGCGAGCGGCACATGACCGACCTGGCGCACGTCACCCAGCTGCTGCAGGAGGTCGCCCACCGCGAGCATTACGGACTGCCGGCGCTGCGCGACTGGCTGCGCCGGCAACGCGACGAGCGCGGCGGCGCCCCCGAACGCAACCGCCGGCTCGACAGCGACGCCGCCGCCGTGCAGATCATGACCGTCTTCGTCAGCAAGGGCCTGCAGTATCCGATCGTGTACCTGCCGTTCGCGTTCAACCGCAACACCCAGGACAGCGACGTGGTGCTGTTCCACGACGAGGACGGCACGCGTTGCCTGCACGTCGGCGGCAAGGACAGCCCCGACTTCAAAACCGTTGAGCGGCTGGGCCGTAAAGAGGATGCCAGCGACGACAGCAGGCTGACCTACGTCGCGTTGACCCGGGCGCAGGCCCAGGTGGTGGCGTGGTGGTCACCGGCGTACTTCGAGCCCAACGGCGGCCTGTCGCGGCTGCTACGCGGGCGCCGGCCCGGCGACCCGGTCGTTCCGGACCGATGCGAACCCGCGAAGGTCTCCGACGATGACGCACTGGCCCGGTTGCGCGAATGGGAGGCCGCGGGCGGGCCGGTCATCGAGGACTCGGTGGTGGCGCCCGCGCCGTCGCTGCCGCCGGCGCCGGTGCCCCGGCACCTGGACAGCCGCCACTTCCACCGCGCCATCGACACCACGTGGCGGCGCACCTCCTATTCGGGCCTGATCCGGGTGGCCCAGGCCAGCGGGGTCAGCGGCGAGCCCGACGTCGTCGGGCTCGACGACGAGGTCGGCGATATCCCGTTGTCCTCCCCGGCCGCCGGGCCGGACGTGCCCTCGCCGATGGCGGACCTTCCGGCGGGCGCGACGTTCGGCTCCCTCGTCCACGCCGTGCTGGAGACGGCCGACCCGTTCGCCGCGGATCTGGCCGCCGAGCTCGAGGAGCACATCCGGGAGCATTCGGCGTGGTGGCCGGTCGCCGCGACCCCCGAGGAGCTGGCCGCGGCGATGGTGCCGATGCACGACACCCCGCTGGGACCCCTGGCGGGCGGGTTGACGCTGCGCCGCATCGGGCTCTCGGATCGGTTGCGGGAACTGGACTTCGAGCTACCGCTGGCCGGCGGCGATCGGCCGTCGGTGGGGCCGGAGGCCCGCCTGGCGGACCTGGCGCCGCTGCTGCGCGAGCACCTGCCGCCCGACGATCCGCTGGTGTCGTATGCCGACCGGCTGACGGACCGGGCGCTCGGTGACCAGTCGTTGCGCGGGTACCTCACCGGCTCGATCGACGCCGTGCTCCGGATTCCCGACGGCGCGGGGCACCGCTTCGTGGTGGTGGACTACAAGACCAACCTGCTCGGGGATCCCGAGCGGCCGCTGACCGCCGCCGACTACGACCGACCACGGATGGCGGAGGCGATGCTGCACTCGGATTATCCGCTGCAGGCGTTGCTGTACTGCGCGGTGCTGCACCGGTTCCTGCGGTGGCGGATACGCGATTACGACCCGGACCGGCACCTCGGCGGTGTGCTCTACCTGTTCGTGCGCGGCATGTGCGGCGCGGACACCCCGGTGCGCGACGGGCACCCGTGCGGCGTCTTCAGTTGGCGGCCACCGCCGTCGTTGACCTCGGCCCTGTCGGACCTGCTCGACGCCCGGAAGGTGCCGGCATGACGGCAGACGTGATGTTCGCGACCGGATTGCTGCGCACGTTCAGCGATGCCGGCGTCTTCGAGGCGGCGGACGTGCATGTGGCGCAACGGCTTACCGCGCTCACCGGCGAGTCCGACGAACGGGTGGCCCTGGCGGTCGCGCTGGTGGTGCGCGCGCTGCGGGGCGGTTCGGTCTGCGTCGATCTCCGCGCGGCGTCCGGGCTGCTCGGCGACGCCGACCTGCCGTGGCCCGGCGCCGACGACTGGCTGGCGGTGGTGCGGGCCAGCGCGTTGCTCGGGCCGCCGCCGGTGCTGCGGTTTTTCGGCGATCTGCTGTACTTCGACCGGTACTGGCTCGAGGAGGAGCAGGTGTGCACCGACCTGCTGGCCTTGTCGGCGTCGCCGGTCGGCATCGAATCGTCCAGTTACGAACGGCTTTTCGAGCCCGGGTACGAGGAGCAGCGGGCCGCCGCCGAAATCGCGGTGTCGCAGGCGGTGACCGTGCTGACCGGTGGCCCCGGCACCGGCAAGACCACCACGATCGCGCGGCTGCTCGCCCTGCTCCTCGAGCATGCCGAGCGGGCCGGGATGCCGCCGCCGCGGATCGCGCTGGCCGCACCGACCGGCAAGGCGGCGGCGCGGCTGGCCGAGGCGGTGGCCGCGGGGGCCCAACGGCTCGGCGCGGCCGACCGGGCGCGGCTGGCCGGCCTGTCCGGGACCACGCTGCACCGGCTGCTCGGTCCCCGGCCGGATACGTCGGTGCGGTTCAAGCACAATCGCGCCAACCGGCTGCCGCACGACGTCATCGTGGTGGACGAGACGTCGATGGTGTCGTTGACGATGATGGCCCGGCTGGCCGAAGCGGTCCGCCCGGACTCCCGGTTGATTCTGGTCGGCGACCCGGACCAGCTGGCCTCGGTGGAGGCGGGCGCCGTGCTGGCCGACCTGGTGGACGGGCTGTCCGCCCGCGGCGACGTGCGGGTGGCCGCCCTGCGCACGCCGCACCGATACGGCACGTCGATCGGCGCGCTGGCCGAGGCGATTCGGGTCGGCGACGCGGACCGGGTGGTGGAGCTGCTGGCGGCCGGGGGCGAGCACGTCGAGTGGGTGGATGCGCAGCGCCCGGCCGATCGGCTGCGCGAGGTGCTCGTCGCGCACGCGCTGCGGCTGCGGTCGGCCGCGCTGCTGGGCGCGGCCGACGAGGCGCTGGCCACGCTGGACGAACACCGGCTGCTGTGCGCGCACCGCGAGGGCCCGTATGGGGCGACACACTGGAACACGTTGGTGCAGAAGTGGATTGCCGAGGCGACGGGGCAGCCGGCATGGTCGCAGTGGTACGCCGGGCGCCCGCTGCTGGTGACCGCCAACGACTACGGCCTGCGGCTCTACAACGGCGACACCGGTGTGGCGGTGACCGGCGCGGAGGGCCTGCGGGCGGTCATCGCCGGTGCCAGCGGGCCGCTAGACTTCGCGACCAGCCGTCTCGGCGAGGTGGAGACGATGCACGCCATGACCATCCACAAGAGTCAGGGCAGCCAGGCCGACGAGGTGACCGTGCTGATACCGCCGGAGGATTCGCGACTGCTGACGCGGGAACTGTTCTACACGGCCGTGACCCGGGCGCAGACCAGGGTGCGGGTGGTGGGGCCCGAGGCCTCGGTGCGCGCGGCGATCGAGCGCCGGGCGATGCGGGCCACCGGATTGCGGCAACGGCTGCGGGCCGACGCCGCCGCAACGTGACGGACGGCGGGGGCGAGGGCGACGGTCCCGCCCCGGCGTCCCAACCCGTCTCGCGGCGGGGCCCGGTCGTGCGGCTCGCCGTGTTCGCGGCCTTTCTGGCCGTGGCGTTCTATCTGGTGGCCGTCGCGCACGTCATCGACATCGAGGAGATCCGGCGGGTGGTGTCGGCCACCGGGCCGGCGGCCCCGCTGACCTACGTCGTGGTCTCGGCGGTGGCCGGGGCGCTGTTCGTGCCGGGCTCGATTCTGGCCGCGGGCAGCGGATTGTTGTTCGGTCCGCTACTGGGCGTGTTCGTGACGCTGGGCGCGACGGTGGGCACCGCGATCGTGGCGAGTTTCGTCGGCCGGCGGGCGGGCCGCGACAGCGCCCGGGCGCTGCTGGGCGCGCAGCGCGCCGACCGCTTCGACGCCCTGATCGGGCGCCGGGGGCTGTGGGCGGTGGTCGGGCAGCGCTTCGTTCCCGGCATCTCGGACGCGCTGGCCTCGTACGCGTTCGGGGCGTTCGGAGTTCCGTTGTGGCAGATGGCCGCTGGCGCGTTCATCGGTTCGGTTCCGCGGGCCTTCGTCTACACCGCACTGGGCGCCTCGATCGGCAACCGGTCGTCGCCGCTGGCCTACGCGGCGATCGCGGTGTGGTGCGTGAGCGCCATCGTCGGCGCGTTCGCCGCCCACCGCGGGTACCGGAGATGGCGCACTCACGCCGGCCGTGACGCGGACACCGGTTCGCCAGAGCCGGGTTCCGAAGCCCGCTAGCCAACCAGCCGGGCGAAGCGGGTCGGCGCGATCTGACCTAGCGGCGATCGGATCTAGTGGCGATCGCGAACCCCGTTATGCCGCCCCTGGATTGTCGGCTTCGTCGTCGTTGCTTTCGTGGTGGAGGAGTTTTTCGGGGTGGTGGTAGGTGTTGGTGGGGGGTTGGCCGCGCTCGAGGTGGGGTGGTGGTTTCCATTCGGTCTCGCCGCGGGTGTTCTTTCGGGTGGTCCAGCCGCCGGGGTCCAGCATGCGGTGATGCGGGCCGCAGGCGAAGGTCAGCTGGTTGATGTCGGTGCTGTGACACTTGCTGTAGTCGGTGACGTGGTGGACTTCGCAGTAATAGCCCGACACGGTGCAGCCCGGGGCGGTGCAGCCGCGGTCCTTGGCGTACAACACGATTCGCTGCCCCGGGGAGGCCAGCCGCTTGGTGTGATACAGCGCCAGGGCCTTGCCCTTATCGAAAATCGCCAAGTAGTGATGCGCGTGGCGGGCCAGGCGGATCACCTCACTCATCGGCAGGATGGTGCCCCCGCCGGTCAGGGCTCGCCCGGCGGCGGCCTCCAACTCGGCCAGGGTGGTGGTGACGATGATGGAGGCCGGTAACCCGTTGTGCTGACCCAACTCCCCAGAGGCCAACAGCCCACGCAGCCCGGCCAGCAGGGCATCGTGGCCGCGCTGAGCAGCCGAACGGGTATCACGGTCGATGGCGGCCTGGCTAGGCGTGCCCTCCACACACGGAATGTCATCGAGCGGGTTGCACATCCCCGGGGCACCGAGTTTGGCCTCCACGGCTTCGAGGGTGGCCCGCAGCTCGGGGGTGATCAGGCCCCGCAACTCCGACATGCCGTCGGCTTGTTGGTTGCCCAGGGTCACCCCGCGGCTGCGGGCCCGGTCCTCGTCGGTGAACGTGCCATCGGGGTTAAGCGCATCGGTGAGCCCGCGGGCCAATTCTTTGAGGTGTTCGGGGCCGAACTGGGTGCCGAACCCGGCCAGTTGGGCTTCGGCGAACTCACGCGCCGCAGCGCTCACCCAGCCGGGTAGTTGGTAGTAGAACTTGCGGATCACGGCCACCTGACCCGCGCCCAGGTCTCCGGCGCGCTGGGCCGCCGCGGTGGCCGCCAACACCGGCGGCAACGGTTCACCGGTCAGGCCGTGGCGCTGACCTAAATCGGCGGCCTCTTTGATACGCCGAGACGCTTCGTGACGGCTGATCAGGGTGCATTCCGTCAAAGCATGGGACAAGCCGCCGCCCAGATCCTGGGACGGGACTTGGCGGGCCAGCGAATTGAGCAGCGGATGCTCAATGACCGGGATGCGCCGGCGCAGCCTCTCACAGCGCTCCAACACCGCCAGCTGCTGCTGAACGGTCAACGCGTCGAGCACCAACGCACACGCGCGGTCCACCTCGGCATCGAGCGCGTCGAACACCGCGTCGACATCGGGCAGACCAGTGGAACTCACACCGCCAAACTATCGAGGCCCACCGACAAAAAACCCCGGATTGTGACCACTGAAACCACAGTGACACAAGGAATTTCGATATGCGTTTTCCGTATTCGAAAACGCGTCCGCGTCAGGCGTCGCGACGGCTTGGCCAAAGAGAGAAGGCGACTCGGGACCCTAGCCGGCCGCCCGCTGCGCCGCGACGAACAGGTTCCCGGGCACGTAGTCCCGCACCTCCTTGGCCGCCGCTCGGCCATAGCCGGCCATCAACTCGTCGGACGGTGTCACCGTCACGTCCCAGCCATGACGGCCGAACCACTCGCCGACGTCCTCGCGCTCCTCGAAGTACCACAGCTCGTCGGTCCTCGGCACCTGCCGGTCGGGATCGACCTCGGCCATCAGCGCCGCGATGCGATCCATCCGCTCCCGGCGCCTCGCGCGAAGCTGGGGGTCGAGGAACTTGGGGCCCAGCGCCTCCACGGCCACCCGGCTGCCGGGGACGGTGAGTCCCTGAATGCGTTCGAACAGCAGCTCCTGCGCCGCGGCCGGCAGATAGGGCATCAACCCCTCGGCCGACCACACGCTGGGCGCGCTGACGTCAAAACCCGCCTGCCGCAACGCTTCCGGCCAATCCTGGCGCAGGTCCACCGCGACGGGGACGCGGTGACAGGCGGGCTGCGCGCCGTGCTCGGCGAGCGTCGACGCCTTGAAGTCCAGCACCCGGGGCTGGTCGAGCTCGTAGACCGTCGTCCCCGCCGGCCAGGCCAACCGCCACGACCGCGCGTCCAGACCCGCCGCCAAGATCACCGCCTGCCGGATGCCGGCGGCCGTCGCGTCGAGGAAGAACTGGTCGAAAAACGCGGTGCGCGAGGCCATGTAGCCGACCATCGATTGCATCTGCAGCGGCAGCGTCGGTTCGGCTTCGACGACAGCGTCAGGTAATCGCCCGGCCGAATGCCAGTTCCACACGCCGTCACCGGCGGCGTCGAGGAAGACCTGGGCGAACGGATCGCTGATCAACGGGTTCTCGCCGCGGGTCTCCGCGGCGCGGGCGGCGGCCACGCCCAGGGCGGTCGCCCCCACGCTCTCGGTGATCTCCCAGCTGTCGTTGTCGGTCCTGGCCACGCGCACGTCCTTCCCACTTCGCTAGCAGGGCTACGTACCCGACCCTACGCGCGGCGGATGAGTGGCAGCTGTCCCCGAGCCGGGTATTGAAGTTAACTTGTCGGCGAGCCCATCGGCAGGGGCGAATCCGAAGGATCGTTGATACATGCGAGTTGACGGGCGCGACATCCCCGTTTCCGGCAGCCTGCTGCAGCCACTGACCCGACGGACCAACGACATCCTGCGACTCGTCCTGGCCTCGCTCTTTTTAGCGCTGGTGATCACGGGTTCGGTGGTCACCCGCCCGCAGTGGATCGCGCTGGAGAAATCCGTCTCGCAGATCGTCGGCGTCCTGTCGCCCACCCAATCCGACGTGGTGTACCTGGCGTACGGGCTGGCGATCGTGGCCCTACCGTTCATGATCCTCATCGGCCTGATCGTCGCCGGGCAGTGGAAACTGCTGGGCGCTTACGCGACCGCGGGGCTGAGCGCGATCGTGCTCTTGTCGATCAGCGGCACCGGCCTGGCGGCGCCCCGGTGGCACTTCGACGTCCACGACCGGCTGAGCACGCTGCCGGCGCAGCTGCTCGACGACCCGCGGTGGATCGGGATGCTGGCGGCGGTGCTGACGGTGTCGGGGCCCTGGCTGCCGGCGCGCTGGCGGCACTGGTGGTGGGCGCTGCTGTGGGCCTTCGTCCCGATCCACCTGGTGATCAGCGCCGTCGTTCCGGCGCGATCGCTGGTGGGGCTGGCGGTCGGGTGGGTGGTCGGCGCGCTGGTGGTGCTGGTGGTCGGCACCCCCGCGCTCGAGGTGCCGCTGGACGCCGCGGTGCGCGCGATGGCCAAAGCCGGCTTCGTCGTCTCGCGGCTCACTGTGGTCCGGCCGGCCGGGCGTGGCCCGCTCATTCTTTCGGCCGACGGCGACGACGATTCCGGCCGGACCGCGCTGGTCGAGCTGTACGGCCCGCACCAGCGCAGCGGCGGCGCGCTACGCCAGCTGTGGGGGAAGCTGAAGCTGCGCGACACCGAGACCGCTCCCCTGGTGACGTCGATGCGCCGCGCGGTGGAGCATCGCGCGTTGATGACGATCGCCATCGGTGACGCCGGCCTGGCCAACACCGCGACGGTCGCCCTCGCCCCGTTGGACCGGGGATGGATGCTGCACTCGCACAAGCCCGCTCGGGGCACGCCCATCGACCGCTGCGCGGCGACGACGCCCGTCGTCCGGCTGTGGGAAGCGCTGCGGATCCTCAACGACCGCCAGATCGCCCACGGCGATCTGCGCAGCCAGCACATCACCGTCGACGACGGCGCGGTGTTGTTCGGCAGCTTCGGCAGCGCCGAGTACGGCGCGACCGATGCCCAGCTGCAGTCGGATATCGCGCAGCTGCTGGTGACGGCGTCGGCGCTGTATGACCCGAAGTCCGCGGTGCGCGCCGCGATCGAGGTGTTCGGCGCAGACACCATTTTGTCGGCGTCCCGCCGGCTCACCAAAGTCGCTGTGCCGCGGTTCATTCGGCGGTCGGTGCCGGACGCCGGCACGGTCATCTCCGCCGCACGCGCGGAGGTGAAGCGCCAAACCGGCGCCGATCAGATCAAGCCGCAAACCATCACCCGCTTCACCCGCAGCCAGATGATCCAGCTGGTGCTCTTCGGCGCGCTGGTCTATGTCGCGTATCCCTTCATCAGCACGGCACCGACGTTCTTCTCGGAGCTGAAGACGGCGAACTGGTCGTGGGCGCTGGTGGGCCTGCTGGTGTCGGCACTCACCTACGTCGGTGCGGCCGCGGCGCTGTGGGCCTGCGCCGACGGCATGGTGAACTTCTGGACGCTGTCAATCGCCCAGGTGGCCAACACTTTTGCCGCGACCACCACGCCCGCCGGGGTCGGCGGGCTGGCGCTGTCGACGCGGTTTCTGCAGAAGAGCGGCCTGTCGGCCATGCGGGCGACCGCGGCGGTGGCGCTGCAGCAGTCGGTGCAGGTGATCGCCCATATCGCGCTGCTGGTCGTGTTCAGCGCCGCCGCCGGCGCCTCGATGAATCTCTCCCATTTCGTGCCGAGCGCGACCCTGCTGTACCTGATCGCGGGTGTGGCGCTGGGCATCATCGGGACGTTCTTGTTCGTGCCCACGCTGCGGCGGTGGCTGTCCACCGAGGTGCGCCCGAAGCTGAACGAGGTGGTCGGCGACCTGGTGAAGCTCGCCCGCGAGCCGCGGCGACTGGCGCTGATCCTGCTGGGCTGCGCGGGCACCACCCTCGGCGCGGCGCTCGCGCTGTGGGCCAGCATCGAAGCCTTCGGCGGGGGAACGACATTCGTCGCCGTCACGGTCGTCACGATGGTCGGTGGGACGCTGGCCTCGGCCGCCCCGACCCCCGGCGGCGTCGGTGCCGTCGAGGCGGCGCTGATCGGTGGCCTGGCCGCCTTCGGGGTGCCGGCGGCGATCGGTGTGCCGTCGGTGCTGCTGTACCGGATGCTGACCTGCTGGCTGCCGGTGTTCGTCGGGTGGCCGGTGATGCGCTGGCTGACCACCAACGAGATGATCTGAGGAATCCCGGTCAGGAGTTGCCGGATTCGGCCTGCGTGACCACCAGAACCGTTGACCTGCGGGCGCTTTCGCCGGCCGTGGTGGTCAAGTACACCAGATGGTAGTCCTCGGGCACCGACTGCGCCACCGTGATCGGGACGGAAACCGCGGCCGATCCGCCGTTGCCGAAGCGGCCGGGCGTGGGCGCCACGGTGATCCCGGCGTCGGTGGACGTGCCGGAAACCGTGTAGCCGTCGGGGACGTCGCGGCCGTCGATCATCCGTTGCGCGTCGAGGGTGACCGTGCCCGTGCGCCCCGGCGCGATCGTCACGACGGGTTGAGCGACGTTGACGGTCAACGCCGAGCTGCCCGCCCCGAACGACGGCGGCGCGTCCGCTTCGGATGTGCCCCAACGCTTGTCGGGATAGGCGGCGAGCGAGAACGTCAGCGTGCCGCCGGTGGTGATGATCGTCTCCGGCAGTGACGTGTGCTCGGTGGGCCGGCCGTCGACCTTCAGGCCGCTGATGTATTTGAGGTGGTGCGGCCCCGACGCGCCCGGCGCGGAGATCCGGAGGAATTTGCCTGCGGGCAGCGCGATTTCGATTCGGTCGAACAGCGGCGCGCCCACGGTGAGGATCGGCGTGCCCGGGGTGGCCGGGTACACGCCCAGCGCCGCCCACACGTACCAGGCGGCCAGCGCGCCCAGGTCGTCGTTGCCCGGCTCCCCGTCGGCGGTCGGCGCGAACAGTCCACGCACCCGGTCGACCGTGCGCTGGGTCTTCCACGGTTGCCCGATGTAGTTGTATAGCCATGGCACACCGAAACTCGGCTCGTTGCCCGCCCACAGGTAGGGCTGGTTGGGGCCGACGTTGAGCTTCTCGGTGAACCGATCGAGCCGGTCGGCCACGGCCGCGCGGCCGCCCAGGGCGGTCACCAGGCCCGCGACGTTGTGCGGCACCGACCAGACGTACTGCTCGGCGTTGCCCTCGTCGTACCCGACCTGGCCGAAGTTCTCCGGGGACACCACGACCGCGGGGCCGGGGCGGAAGAACCCGCTCCAGCTGCGGGGCACCACGGATCGGGTGGTGGGATTGAACAGGTTCTGCCAGTACTGCGACCGATTCTGGAATTCGGCGGCGGTCGCGGCGTCCCCGAGCGAGTCGGCGAATCGGGAGATGGCGAAGTCGTCGACCGACCACTCCAACGTGATCGAGGCGTCGGCGATCCAGCCGTTACGGCCGAATACCAGGGTGAACGGCGCATAACCGAACCGCAGGTAGGTCTCGATGCCCGGCCGCTCCACGTAACCGGCCAGCCCCGCCCCGCCCTTGGTCGCCCCGTCCACCATGTAGCGCAACGCGGCACGGACGTCGAAGTCCTTGGCCCCGAACGTGTTCAGGCTGACGATGAACGGCACCACGCTGTCCCCGGTCATCTCGCCGGTCGCGGCGTTGGCGAACGCCCAGCGCGGCAACGAACCACTCTGCTGGGCGTCGTTGACCAGCGATTGCGCCATGTCGCTGGCCCGGTCCGGAAAGAGCATCGCCTGCAACGCCGCCAGGCACCGGTAGGTGTCCCAGTCGGAGAAATTGGCGTACTGGGTGTGGCCCGCGGCCACGGTGTGGATAGCGCCGTCGAACCCGACGTAGCGCCCGTCGGCGTCGTTGAACATGTTGGGGTGCAACAGGGATCGGTACAGGGAGGTGTAGAAGGTGGTCAGATCGTCGACATTCCGGCCGGCCACCGAGATGCGGGACAGCGCGGCGTTCCATTCCCGCGAGGCGGCGGCGCGCACGTCGTCGAAGCCGGCGGCGTCCTCGGCCGCCAGGTTGGCCCGCGCGCCCTCGATGCCGACGTAGGAGATGGCGGTGCGCACCTCGAGCGTCGTGCCGGCCGGGAATTCGACGTAGCCGCCGCTGTACGGCGCGTTCGCGCTGCGGGCACCGGCGTAGACCGTGGCGCCGTCCCAGGATCCGAAGGAGGTGAAGGGCCGGCTGAATTTCATGGCGAAATACACCGTGTAGGCGTTCGGCTTGTCGCAGAACCCCCCGCTGGTGGCCCAGCCGGTGATGGTGGTGTTGTCCTCCCCGATCTGGATGGTCGCGCGGGAGTTTCCCGCCAACGACGAGCCCGAGCGGACCTGCAACAGGGCGGGGCGGCCGTTGCGCGGGTAACTGAATCGCCCGACGCCCGTGTGCGCGGTGGCGGTCAGTTCGGCCCTCACGCCGGTGTCGGGAAACCGCACGGCGTAGTAGCCGGGCACGCCCTGCTCGGTGTCGTCGTGGGCGATCGTCTCCCAGGCGTTCCAGGGTTGCGGGCCGACGCCGCCGGTGGCCGGAAGCATCGAGATGTCGCCGAACGCAGCGCATCCCACCGACGCGTGGGTCATGCTGAACCCGGTCGAGCGCGGGTTGTCGTAGTTGTATCCGGCGTAGTTGCCGACGGTGTCCGGCGAGTACTGCACCATCCCGAACGGCACGGTGGCGCCGGGAAAGTTGTTGATCTCGCCGACCGTCTCGCCGCCCGTGCCGGTGCCGATGAGCGTCGCGACGTGGTCGACCGGATTGGCCACGAAGACGGGTGGGCCGTCATACCCCTTCGGCGGGGCGGCGGCGATGAAGGTCATGAAGACGGCCGACGCCGCGATGACCGCAATCAGCGCCCTTCGTGACCGCATAGAAGTCTCTTACTCCGATACGACCGCGCAGCGGCGCATTGCGGTGGCGTTTCCCCTATGAATTGACTGACGAGCGGCCGGCGCGGCACAGGCAGCAAAATGTCTAAAAGATAGCGGCAAACTTGCGGCACATTTCGGCTACTGTCATCCAGCGTGGCTGGCGCTGGTATCGGCCCAATTCTCGGGAAAGCCTGGATAAATGAAACACTTGCCTCTAGCAATCATCTCCTTGGCGCTGAGTTTTGCGCTTGTCGGTTGCGGCCACGACCACAAGTCTGCTGACAAAACGACTACGTCCACGTCGGCGTCGACGTCCACTTCCTCGGGGACCTCGTCGCAGACCAGCGCGGCGCCGGCGGCGAAAGCCCACTACACGATCGCCGACTACGTCAAGGACAACAACATCTCGCAGACGCCCGTCCACCACGGCGATCCCGGTCCGAACGTCGACCTGCCGGTGCCCCCAGGCTGGCAACTCACCCAGGACTCCGGCACCTCCTACGGCGGCATCGTGCAAAGCCAGCCCGCCAATCCCTCCGATCCGCCCACCATCGCGACGCTGTTCTCCAAGCTCACCGGCAACGTCGACCCGGCGAAGGTCCTTCAATACGCCCCGGGCGAGGTGCAGAATCTGCCCGGATACCAAGGCCAGGGTGGTGCTGGTTCCGCGTCCACGCTCGGCGGTTTCCAGGCCTGGCAGCTGGGCGGTACCTACCAAAAGGCCGGCAACACCCGCGTCAGGGCGCAGAAGACGGTGGTGATCCCCGCGCAGGGGGCGGTCTATGTGCTCCTGCTCAAAGCCGATGGACTTCAGAGCGATCAAGCCTCGTTGATCGACGCCGCCATGGTCATCGACGAAAAGACCACCATCACCGGCTGAGAAGTAGTGCGGCGCCGCAGGGATCTACGGTAAACGCATGGCAGAGCAGTCATATGCGGTCGATGCCGGGCATCCGCCGTCGGCGTTATTGCGTCTCGTCAACCCGGTGATGGGGCTTTTGCTGCGCAGCCCCCTTGCCGGCGCCGCGCGCAAGCAATTCATGGTGTTGAGTTTCACCGGGCGCAAGACCGGGCGTCCGTACTCAATTCCGTTGAGCGCGCACCTGATTGACGGTCAGCTCTACGCGCTGACCGGCGCGCCGTGGAAGCAGAACTTCCGCGACGGCGGCCCCGTCGATGTGGTGTACGACGGCACGACGACGGCGATGCGCGGCGAGCTCATCCGCGACCGGGCCGCGGTCTCCGATCTCTTGCTGCGCGCCGCCGAGTCGTATGGCGTGGCGCGCGCGCAGCGCATGATCGGGCTGAGGTTCCGCGATCACCGCATTCCGACCCGCGACGAGTTCGCCGAGGCGGTCGACCGGCTCCACCTGGGGGCCGTCCGGCTCAGTCCGGTCGGTTAGCCGTCAGCCGGCGGGCCGCCGGGCGCCCGCAGGTGCGCGGCGCGCAGGCACCGGTCGAAGCGCGAACGCGCCGTGATGACCTCCTTGCCCAGCGCCGTGAAGTCGTCGGCGATGCGTTGGGCGAGCACGCCGAGCTTCGTGTTTTTCGATTGGGACAGGGTTTTGAGCATGGTGAAGGCGGCGTCTTCGTCGATGCCGTAGATCAGCATCAGCATCCCCTTGGTGCGGTCGATGACCCCGCGGCGCCCGACGATCTCGGCGACCTTGGCGCTGATGGAATCCTCCCGGTTGCGCGCGGGCGGCGGCGTGACTTCGATGTAGAAGCCGTGGGTCCCGACGACCTCGTCGTTGTCGTCGCAGAACCGGTCGCCCACCACGATGACGTGGTGGATGAGCCCGCGGGTGTCCACAATGCGATGCCGCACGCTGAACGCCTGACGGCGCCTGATCATGTCGTTGATCCCGTCGATCACCTGGGGCCGGTCCGCCGGGTGTTTGTGCGACAGCACCAGCTCGGTCGTGGGGGTCACGGTGCCGGGCTCGTAACCGTGCATGCGCTGGACCTGGTCGGACCATACCCAGCGGTGGCCCTCGAAGTAGAAGCGGAACCAGCCGGCCCGCTGCGGAACGGCGCCGGCCAAACCGCGCTCGATCGCCGCGGCCTGGCGGTCTAATTCCCAAGCCACGGTGGGTTTTTCGCGTCGACGGCAAGCGGACCGGTAACAGCGTGCATGGGCGATCTCGAATGGATCGCCGACCCCCGGGCGGGAAATCCGGAACTGCACATGCAGGAGTGAGATACCCCCATGGCCGTGAGATTACAGTTTCTGACCGGTGGTCACTGCGGAAATCAAGAAATTGCCGGGCGAGTAAGTTTTCGGCGCGCTCACTGGCACGAACCCGCGCCGGCGGCCGCCCGGGTCCGGGTGACGACGGGTTGTTCGAAGCCGGCGTCGACCACGGCGCGCCGCACCGCCTCAGCGACCGCCCCCGCGCGCGCGATCGGCACCAGCGCGATCACGCAGCCACCGAATCCGCCGCCGGTCATCCGGGCCCCCAGCGCGCCCGCGCGCACCGCTGCCGCCGCGATCAGGTCGATGCGTTCGGTGGTGATGTCGAAGTCCTCACGCATGGAGGCGTGCGAGGCGGTGAAGATCCGCCCGGCCTCGGCGTAGTTCCCATCGCCCAGTGCCGCAACGCAATCGATGACCCGCTGGTTCTCGCTCAGCACGTGGCGGGCGCGACGGGCATCGACCGGGTCCCGCACGGCGCCCAGGTCGGCGGGCCCGCGATCGCCGACCTCGCGCAGCGACGACGCCCCGAGGTCGGCGGCGGCGCGCTCGCACGACTGGCGCCGCGCCGCGTAGTCACCGCCGGCATGGCTGTGGCGCTCCCGGGAGTCGATCAGCAGCAGGGCGACGCCGGCGGCGTCGGGGTCGAAAGCCACCGGCGAGACGGCGAGGTCGGCGAAGTCGATCAGCACCGCCGTCGCCGGCCGGCCGAACAGCGAGGCGAGCTGGTCGAGCAAACCCGTTGGGGCGCCCACGTACTCGTTTTCGGCGCGCTGGGCGAGCCGGGCCTGGTGCTTGCGGTCGATGCGCACGCCCGCGGCCGAGGCGATCGCCCCCAGCGCCGCGCATTCCAAGGCCGCCGAGGAGGACAGGCCCGAGCCCATTTCCACGTCGCTGGTGATCGACATCGTGCCGCCGGGCACCGGGTAATCCGCCTGGCGCAGCGCCCAGATCACCCCGGCCACGTAGGCCGCCCAACCGGTCACCTCCCCCGGGGCGGTGCCGAGCGCAATGCGCACCGGGGCGTCCGCGCGCTCACTGGTCACGGTGATCGCGTCGCCGGGGCCGGGCTTGAACGTCGCCACCGTGCGCTGCGGCAAGGCGATCGGCAGCGAGAAACCCAGGTTGTAGTCGGTGTGCTCGCCGATCAGGTTGATCCGTCCCGGCGCGCCGTAGCGCACCGTCACTGCAGTTCCCGTAACCGCTGCGCCACGCTTTCGGGGGTGACGTCACCGATGAAGGCGTCCATCGCCGATTCGGAGGCCGCCAGGTACTTGAGCTTGGTCGCGCTGCGGCGGATGGACATCAGTTCGACGTGGAAGTACCCGTCCGCCTGGACCCCGGCCCCGGAATACTGGTGCAGCGCCGAAATGTAGGGCAGCGGCGTGGAATACATGCGGTCGAAGCGCCGCAGCACGTCAAGGTAGATGGCCACGAACCCGTCCAGCTCGTCCTCGTCGAGGCCGATCACGTTGGGCACGAACCGGTTCGGGTAGATGTGCATCTCGACCGGCCAGCGCGCGGCGAAGGGCACGAACGCGGTGAACACCTCGTTGCGCGCGACGATGCGGCCCCCATCGGTGACCTCGCGGGCCAGCAGATCACCGAACAGGTTGCCGCCGTGCTTGTTTCGATGCGCCCGCGCCTGCTCCAGCATGGCGACCGTCCGCGGCGTCAGGTAGGGATAGCCGTAGATCTGGCCGTGCGGATGGGTGAGGGTGACCCCGATCTCCTCACCGCGGTTCTCGAAGCAGAACACCTGCTCGACGCCCGGCGCGGCCATCAGGTCGGCCGTGCGGTGGCGCCACGCATCGACCACCAGCCGCGCGTGCGCCGGCGTCAACGCCGCGAAGGAGCCGGTGTGATCGGCCGAAAAGCAGATCACCTCGCAGCGCCCGGGCGCCGGGGTCGACACGAAGCCGTCGGCGTCGCCGGGATCGGGAAGCGGCGTCGCGGCGCCCGACAGGCTGGGAAAGCGGTTCTCGAACACGACGACGTCGTAGTCGGGCGCGGGCACCTCGCTGGTCAGCCCGGTCGGGCCCGGGCACAGGGGGCACGCGTCGGGCGGCGGCTTGTAGGTGCGGTCCTGGCGCAGCGCCGCGACGATCACCCACTGCCCGGTCGTCCGGTCGAACCGCAACTGCGACTGTTCGGCCGTACGCGGCGGCAGGGGCCGGCGGTCCTCGACCGGCGCCGGACGATGCCCGGGCAGCGAGAAGAACAGCAGGTCACGGCCGTCAGCCAGCTTCGCTCGCGTCGGCTCAGTCACGATGTCGAAGACTAGCTTGGTCGCCGGCACCCGGTTCGGGTAACCATGGGGGTACGCGATAGAGAGGCGGTCACCGGAATAACTGTCCTGTACGAACGCGCCCGCAACTGGGTGATCGGCTCCGATCCGGGCTTGCTTCGGCTGCGGATGGCGACTCGGACAACGGCCGCGCTGGGCCTTTCGCTGCTGGTCCTTTTCGTCCTCACCAGGGCGACGGGACAACCCCTGACCGTCGCGCTGCTGGGCGTCGTCATCACCATGGTCGCGTCGCGGTCAGTCAACGAGCCCGACCCGCGCCAGCAACGAATCACCATGGCGCTCTTGCCCGTTCCCGCCGCGCTGGCCATCACCGCCGCCGCGCTGCTGGCCCCGCACGTGGTGGCCAGCGATGCCGTCTTCGTGCTGATCGTGTTCACCGCGGCCTACATCCGCCGCTTCGGGGCGCGCGGCAGGGCGCTGGGGATGGTCGCGTTCATGTCGTACTTCTTCACGCTGTACCTGCGGGCCCGCGTCTCGGAGCTGCCCTGGATGATCGGGGCGGTCGCGGTGGGCACGGTGTGCACGTACGTGATGACCGCCTACGTGCTGCCCGACCGCCCCGAGCGGGTGCTGCGCGCCACCATCCGGGCGCTGCGGGCGCGGATGGCGATCGTCATCGACACCACCGCCGAAGCGGTGCGGACGGGCCGCCTCGACGAACGGCGGCGCCGCCGCATGCGGGCGCGCACCACGCGGCTCAACGAGACCGCCCTGCTGGTGCAGAGCCAGATCGAGGACAAAGCCGATCCCGGCGCGCTGTGGCCCGGCGTCACCGCCGAACAGCTGGCCCCCTGGCTGCTGGACGCCGAGTTGGCCATCGAATGGGTCGCCACCGCCGGTCGGCGGGCCGCCGCCGTGGCGGGTGAGGCCCCGGAATCCATCCCGATCGGCACGCGGGTCCCGCTCGTCGACGCGCTCTCGCAGCTGGCCCGCGCGATCCGCCTGCCCGAACCCGAGGGGCTGCGGCGGGCGGCCGCCCGCGCGCAACGGCTGCTGGACGAGCTGCCCGAGGCTGGAGCCGCGGCCGAGGACGACCCGGGCGCCACCGCGGTCCGCCGCCTCGCCCTGGCGATCATCAACGCCGCGGGGGCGACGTCCGACGTGCGGGCGATCGTCGATCGGATGGCCGCCGGCGCCCCCCTTGACGAAACCGGCGGCGAGCGGCCGGCGGCCGACGAGCGCGCCGCGCCGGAGGGGGCCGCCGACGAGGCACGCCCCGGCGGGCTGCTGCCGACCACCCGGCAAGCCATCCAGGTCTGTATCGCCGCCTCGCTGGCCATCGTCACCGGGGAGCTGGTCTCGCCGGACCGGTGGTATTGGGCGGTGATCGCCGCGTTCGTGATCTTCGCCGGCACCAACTCGTGGGGCGAAACCCTGACCAAGGGCTGGCAACGCCTGCTCGGCACCCTGCTCGGCGTGCCCGCCGGCGTGCTGGTGGCCACGCTGCTGACCGGCCACGAAATTGGCGCTCTCGCCGGCATTTTCGTGTGTCTGTTCTGCGCCTTCTATTTCATGACGGTCACCTACAGCCTGATGACCTTCTGGATCACCACGATGCT
Source organism: Mycobacterium paraintracellulare (assembly GCF_000276825.1). NCBI lineage: Bacteria > Bacillati > Actinomycetota > Actinomycetes > Mycobacteriales > Mycobacteriaceae > Mycobacterium > Mycobacterium paraintracellulare. The sequence continues at coordinate 4,789,532 of NC_016948.1, forward strand.
GGCGCTGCTGTACGGCCTGCTCGGCCAGTTCTCCTTCGGCGTGCTCATGCTGCGGATCGAAGAGACCGCGATCGGCGCCGTCATCGGGGCGACGGTGGCCGTCGTCGTGTTGCCGACGAACACCAGAACCGCGATCCGCGCCGACACCCGCACCTTCCTGACGAGCCTGTCGGCGCTGATCGAGGTGTGCGCCGCCACCATGTGCGGAGAGGGCGGCGCCAGCCCGTCCGAGCAGGCGCGTCAGGTCGATCGGGATCTGCAGCAGTTCCGGGTCACCGCCAAGCCGCTGTTGGCGGGCGTCGCCGGACTCGCGGGGCGGCGCAGCATCCGCCGCGCCCTGGGCATCTTCACCGCGTGTGACCAATACGGCCGCAGCCTGGCACGCAGCAGCGAGCAGTATCGGGACCCCGTCGGGTCACCGCCGCCGGCCCCGAAACTGGCGCAGGCGTTTTCGGCGGCCGCCGCCCAGACGCGACGCAACATCGAGGCGTTGCAGGAGGCCATCGAGGGGGGTCACGCACCGACCCTGGTCTCGGCGGCCGACGACCTCGACGCCGCGGAAACCCTGGCGCGACAACAGGACGGCGACGGCCACGGCGCCGAGCCGCGGCCCGAGACCCGGCGGTACCTCACCGCGGTGCACGCCCTTCGCCAGATCGAGCGGGCCGTCATCACCGCCGCCACCAACCTCGGTGGACGCGAACGCGTGCGGACGGCCGAGCCCGCGTCACGCTGAGGCGCTTTGCTACCGATCGCGCGCGGCCGCGGCTACCATCGTGCTGACCGCCGCGGTCCGTAGCCACAGCCGAGGAGAAATCCCATGGCCACACCGAACCTCCCGCCGGGCTTTGATTTCACCGATCCCGACATCTACGCGCACCGGCTGCCGGTGCGGGAGTTCGCCGAACTGCGCGCCACCGAACCGGTCTGGTGGAACGAGCAGGCGCCGGATAAGGGCGGGTTCGGCGACGGCGGCTACTGGGCGGTGACCAAGCATCGCGACATCCGCGACGTCTCGCTGCGCAGCGACGTGTTCTCGTCGGCCGCCAAGTCGATCGTGCCGCGTTACCGGGAAGACTTGGCGGCCGGGCAGATTGAGGCGGGCCGGGCGTCGATGATCATGATGGACGACCCCGAGCACAGCCGGTTGCGCAGGATCGTGTCGCGGGCCTTTACACCGCGCGCGGTCGAGCGGCTGCGCGCCGAACTGTCCGAGCGGGCCCGGTGCATCGTCACCGAGGCCGCGGCGGCGGGGTCGGGCGACTTCGTCCGCCAGGTGGCCTGCGAGTTGCCGCTGCAGGCCATCTCCGCGCTGCTCGGGGTTCCGCATGAGGACTACGACAAGCTGTTCGACTGGACCAACAACATGATCGGCAGCGACGATCCGGAATTCGCCGGCAACGACGCGCTGACCTCGGCCGGCGAATTGATGTGGTACGCCATGCAATTGGCGGCGCGCAAGGCCGAAGAACCTGGCGACGATATCGTCACCACCCTGATTCAGGCCGATGCCGACGGCCAGCGCCTGTCGGAGGCCGAGTTCGGCATGTTCGTGGTCACGCTGGCCGTCGCGGGAAACGAGACCACGCGCAACTCGATCACGCAGGGAATGATGGCCTTCACCGACTATCCGGTCCAGTGGGAGCTGTTCAAGGCGCGGCGACCCAAGACCGCGGCCGACGAGATAATCCGTTGGGCCACACCGATCACCGCGTTTCAGCGCACCGCGCGCGAGGACACCGAACTCGGCGGTGTGGCCATCAGAGAAGGTCAGCGGGTGGTGCTGTTCTATCGCTCGGCCAACTTCGACGAAGAGGTCTTCGACGACCCGTTCACCTTCGACATCCTGCGCAGCCCCAACCCGCACCTCGGTTTCGGCGGCACCGGGGCGCACTACTGCATCGGCGCCAACCTGGCCCGCATGACGATCGATGTGATGTTCAACGCGCTGGCCGACCGGCTGCCCGACCTGGCCCCGCTGGGAAATCCGGAGCGCCTGCGGTCGTCGTTCATCAACGGCATCAAGCACTGGCCCGTCGATTACCGAGGCGGCCACCCGGTCGCCTCATGAGGATCGCCATCAGCGGTGCCGGCGTGGCCGGGGCGGCGCTCGCCCACTGGCTGCATCGGACCGGCCACACGCCGACGCTGATCGAGCAGGCGCCGCACCTGCGCACCGGCGGCTACATGATCGACTTCTGGGGCGTGGGCTACCAGGTGGCCAAGCGGATGGGCATCGAAGGGCCGATCCGCGCCGCCGGATACGAGATGGAACGGCTCCGCTCGGTCGGCCCTCGCGGCGAGATCAAGGCGGACGTGGACGTCGACGTCTTTCGCCGCCTGCTCGGCGCCGACTTCACCAGCCTGCCGCGCGGCGATCTGGCCGCGGCGATCTACGCCACCATCGAGGACGAGGTCGAAACGGTCTTCGGCGACAGCATCTCGTTCGTCGACGAGCGCGACGACGGGGTCCGACTCGGGTTCGAGCGCGGCGGCGCGCGCGATTTCGACCTGCTGATCGGCGCCGACGGGCTGCACTCCAACGTGCGCCGCCTGGTCTTCGGGCCCGAACGAGAATTCGAGCGCTATCTGGGCTGCAAGGTGGCGGCCTGCGTGGTCGACCGTTACCGGCCGCGCGACGAGCTGGCCTACGTCACCTATGCCGAACCCGGCCGCCAATTGGCGCGTTTCGCGCTGCGCGGCGACCGCACCACGTTCCTGTTCATCTTCCGCGCCGACCACGACGGCACCGACACACCGCCGAAAGACCAGCTGCGCAACACCTTTGCCGACTGCGGCTGGGAAGCCCACGACATGCTGGCCGCGCTCGACGACGTTGACGACCTCTACTTCGACGTCGTCAGCCAGATCCACATGAACCGCTGGTCGCGGGGGCGCGTGCTGCTCATCGGGGATGCGGCCGGCTGCATTTCGCTGCTCGGCGGTGAGGGCACCGGCCTGGCGATCGCCGAGGCCTACGTGCTGGCCGGCGAACTCGGGCGCGCCGGGGGCGACCATCGCCGCGCGTTCGACGCCTACGAGATGCGGCTGCGTCCCTTCATCGAGGGCAAGCAGGCCGGCGCGGCGCGGTTCATCGGGTTCTTCGCCACCCGGACCCGATTCGGGCTGTGGTTCCGCGACCTGGCGCTGCGCACCATGAATTTCGCCCCGATGACACGGCTTCTCGCGCGCGACGTGCGCGACGACTTCGAGCTGCCCGACTACGGCATCTAGCCACCGATCACAAGCTCGGCTGCGGACTTTGTGTGTCGCGGCGCTCGCCCGTGGCGATGAAGTCCTCGATCAGCTCCACCACCTGGTTCGGCGCCTCCACCTGCGCGAAATGACCGACGTCGGGCAGGATTTCGAGCCTGGCGTCGGTGCGAGCCTTGTGCGCGGCGTACGCGTGATCGACGGGGATGATGCCGTCGCGTTCCCCCCAGATCGCCATGACCGGCAAGTCCTCACGCAGCGAGAGTCTGTTGAGCGCGCTGACCGCCTGGCCCCGGTAGTCGACCACCGACCTCAGCGTCCGCAGGAACGACTGGCGCGTCTCACCGTCGGACAACGACGAGTAGGCGCTCCACAGCTCGGCCCCGCGCGGCGACTGGATGCCCGCGCTTGTCAACCAGGACCTGAGCTTGTTGCCGACGGACAGGACGGGCGTGGGCGCGATGATCGGCAACACCAGCTCCGCCCCGGGGGCCGAGAGCAGCCGCAGGACCCATCCCACGTCGGGACCCAGGCCGCCGCTGCTGATCAAGATCAACCGCTTGGCGTAGTCGGGGTGCTGATAGACGAACTGCATGGCGACACCGCCGCCGAGCGAATGACCGACCACGGTGGCCTGGCTGACACCCAGTTCGTCGAGGAAATCACGAAGCCAGACCGCAAACGCGCCCAGCGAGTAGTCGGTGCGGGGCTTCGCGGACTGGCCGTGGCCCAGCAGGTCGGGCGCGACGATCCGGAACTTCTTCGACAGCTGCGGTATCACGGATCGCCAGGTCTCCGAACTCCCCGCCATACCGTGGATCAGCAGCAACGCTTCGCCGTCACCCTCGTCGCGATAGGCGATGCGATCCCCATGTAACTCGAGAAACTTCATGTCACTCATTCGGGCTGTGTACCCGCTTTGGCCCTGCTGACGACGCGGGCAGGGCAAATGCCCGCCCGTTGAGCAATGATCAAGGGCATGACCGAACCGGTTGCGGCCCGCGTGGCCGTCTACCTCGACTTCGACAACATCGTGATCTCGCGGTACGACCAGATACACGGGCGAAACTCGTTTCAGAAGGACAAGGCCAAGGGGCTCGAGCAGCATTCCGAACGGTTGGGCCAGGCGACGGTCGACGTCGGCGCCATCCTCGACTACGCGTCGTCGTTCGGGACCCTGGTGCTCACCCGCGCCTATGCGGACTGGTCGGCGGATATCAACGCCGGATACCGCGGGCAGCTGGTGGCCCGCGCGGTCGACCTGGTGCAGCTGTTCCCCGCGGCGGCCTACGGCAAGAACGGCGCCGACATCCGGCTGGCCGTCGACGCGGTCGAGGACATGTTCCGGCTGCCCGACCTGACCCACGTGGTGATCGTGGCCGGCGACTCCGACTACATCCCGCTGGCCCAGCGCTGTAAGAGGCTGGGCCGGTACGTGGTGGGCATCGGGGTGGCCGGGGCGTCGAGCCGGGCGCTGGCGGCCGCGTGCGAGGAGTTCGTCGTGTACGACGCGCTGCCGGGGGTTCCCGCGCTCGACCGCGAGCCCGGGCCGGCCGACACCGCCCCGCCGAAGCGGCGCGGCGGGCGCACCAAGGCGGCACAGGCCGAGGAGCCCGAGCCGCCCGACGCGCAGGCCGCCGCCACCGCGCTGCTGACGCGCGCGCTACAGATCGGCCTGGAGAAAGACGACGTCGACTGGCTGCACAACTCCGCGGTGAAGGCGCAGATGCGGCGCATGGATCCGTCGTTCAGCGAAAGGTCTTTGGGTTTCCGGTCATTCAGCGATTTTTTGCGGTCGCGTTCCGACATCGTCGAGCTGGACGAGACGTCGACGACGCGGATGGTGCGGCTGCGCGCGCAGGATTGAGCGGCGTCGCCCCCGCGTCGCGGCAATGCATTTTCTCGCTGGTGTATGGCGTTTCGCCGATGCGCGGATCGATATCGTTGACAGCGCCCCGGGGTGGCCATACATTGTCTGGGAGTCGTCCGCAGCTGGTGGGGGATCGATGAGGAGACCGTCATGACCGTCGGTGCCGCTCCCCCAAGCGTTTTCGACGCCGACCTGCCCACTCTGTCCTACCGTGACGACGAAACACCCGCGGAGGTCTACCCGCGCCTGCGGGAGGCGCAACGACACGCGCCCGTCGCACTGGGGCCGCACGGCCCCGAGGTGCTCGGGTACCACATGGTCCGGTCCGTCCTGCGGGACACGCGGTTCCAGATCCCGCCCGGCCTGAATCTCCTTGTCCAGGGCATCACTTCGGGCCCGCTGTGGGACAAGGTGGTCAACAGCCTGCTGTGCCTCGAGGGCGACGCGCACCACCGGCTGCGCAGCCTGACCTCCAAGGCGTTCACGCCGAAGGCCACCCTGCGCCTGCACGACACCATGGTCGGCGTGCTCAACGAACTGGTCGATCGGGTCGCCGGCGCCGGGCGCTGCGACGTCGTCACCGACATCGCGCGCCCGTATCCCGTGCCGATCATCTGCGCGCTGCTCGGGGCGCCCCGCGAGGACTGGCAACGGTTCTCGCTGTGGGCGGACGACGTGTTCAAGGCGTTCAGCTTCACCGCCGACCTGACCGAAGTGGAGCCCGTCGTGATGCGCGCGTGGCGCCAACTCGACGCCTATGTCGACGAGATGGTCGCCGGGCGCCGCCGCAGCCTGACCGACGACCTGCTGTCCGACCTGATCCGCGCCGAGGACGAGGGCGACCGCCTCGACGCGGCCGAACTGCGCATGCTGGCCGGGGGGCTGCTGCTGGCGGGGACGGACACCACCCGCAACCAGGTCGCCGCGTCGGTGCACCTGCTGTGCGAGCACCCGGAACAGTGGGAGCTGCTGCGCCGGCGACCCGAGTTGGCGATGCGCGCGGTCGAGGAGACCATGCGGCACTCGCCGATCGTGTGCGGGACGCTGCGGCTGGTGGCCGAGGACGCCGAGGTCGACGGCTACGTGTTTCCCGCCGGCACGATGGTCCTGCTCAACACCGGGGCGGCGAACCGCGACCCCACCGTCTACGACGACCCGGACCGCGTCGACATCACCCGCGAGGGCGCCCCGCCGATCCTGACGTTCGGCGGCGGCGCGCATTACTGCCTGGGCGCCAACCTGGCCAGGCGCGAGATCGCCGAGGCGCTGACCGTCTTGACCGCCCGCCTGCGCAATCCGCGCATCGCCGGCCCGGCTCCGTGGAAGCCGATGGGAACGCTGAGCGGCCCGCTGAGCCTGCCGCTGGAGTTCGACCGCTAGGCATCCGGCGCCGCTCAGGGATTCGGGTGTGAGCTCGCGGATTCGGGTGTGAATCCACGGCTTTGACTGTGCGCTGAGGGCGACGACACGCCGCTTGGGCTCAAGGGGTGATTGCAACACTTCGTAGTTAGGGGTGTTGATGACGGGTCAGCCTCAGTTGTTGTCGGTGCAGCGCCGGTATTGGGAGTTGATCGCGTCCGGGGTGTCCTCGGAGGATGCCGGGGTTGCGGTCGGCGTGTCGGCAACGTGCGGCGGCAAGTGGTTTCGCAGGTTTGGTGGTGTGAATCCGCGATGGTTAGCCCCTCAGGGGCAGAAACGGCCGCGGTTGTCGGCTGATGAGCGTGAACAGATCATGATCGGCACCGCTCAGGGCGAATCGATTCGCTCGATGGCAGCCCGGTTGGGCCGGGCCCCGTCGACAGTCATGCGCGAGATCGCCAACAACGGCGTGATGCGGGGGTATGTGGGCCGTTATCGTTCTCGTTACCGCTTCGGAGCCCGCCGAGCGGGCGTGGATGCGAAATCGGGCTATTCGGCGCGGATTGCTCAGCTTCGCAGCGAGCAGCGAGCGCGCCGGCCCAAGATCGGCAAGCTGGGTCGCTGCCCTGCGTTGCGTGATCAGGTGCAAGCGTGGTTGGTCAAGAAGTACAGCCCGGAGCAGATTGCCGGGATGTTGGCCACGACGTATTCCGACCGCCCGGAGATGCAGGTGTCCCACGAAACCATCTACAAGGCGCTCTACGTGCAAGGACGCGGGGAGCTACGCCGCGAGCTGACTAAGTGTTTGCGGACCGGGCGGGCATTGCGCAAGCCACGGGCCAGAGTCGGCGCCCGTAGCGGCTGCGGCCGAATTCCGGGCATGGTCAACATCAGTGAGCGGCCCGCTGAGGCCGCTGACCGCGCGGTGCCCGGGCACTGGGAGGGTGACTTAATCCTGGGCAAAAATCAGCACTCTCAGATCGGCACCCTGGTCGAACGTTCCACCGGGTTCGTGCAACTGCTGCACCTGCCCGCCCGTCGCGACCCTGAGACGGTGGCTGATGCGATGATCGCCACCATCAAAACCCTGCCCCAGGCATTGCGGCGCTCGCTGACCTGGGACCAAGGCCACGAAATGTTGCGCCATGCCCGCATCAGTATCGATGCCGGTATCGACATCTACTTTTGCGATCCACACTCACCCTGGCAGCGCGGCAGCAACGAAAACACCAATGGCCTATTGCGCCAATACTTTCCGAAAGGCACCGACTTATCCGTGCACTCGGCCGACTACCTCGCCGAAGTCGCCGCTGAACTCAACGAACGCCCACGCAAACGCTTCGGCTGGGACAGCCCCGCCCAAGTCCTCAACCGGCTACTGTCAAACCCGCCACAAACCACTGTTGCAACCAAACCTTGAAACCACCCCGAGCGCGGCCGCCGTGGCTTCACAGTCAAAGCCAAGGCTTCACACCCAACGCGACGCCGTTGGCAATCCGCCGAGTCGCGGTGGCGCCGGGGCGGCCTTACGCTGCGGGGGTTACACGAACTTCACGGGGGTTTTCGATGCGCGCAACCTGGGGACCGGCGGCCGCCGCGGTCGCCTGCCTGGCGCTGTCGTCCTGCTCGGAAACCGTGTCGGCGCCCCCGCTGACCCCCACCGCGCCGACGTCGGCGTCGAAAACGACCACCCGTGCGGGACCCGCCCCGATCACGGGCCCGCTGGAAAAGGACTGGAAGAGCTACGGCGGCACGGCGTATTTCGGCTGCCCGCAGACCTTTTCGGCCGGCAAATCCGCACTCGACGACATCCGGCCGAAGATCTTCGACCCGAAGACGGGACAGTACGTCGCGCCGGCCATCCCCACGATCGCCGCCGGCGAGAACCTCACCGGCGCCATGTGCGCGCTGACCGGCGCCGCCGCCGACCTCAAGGTCGTCTACGTGGTCACCACCGTCAAGCCCGCCCAGGCCCCGGCGCCCGAAATCTCAAGGACCACCGCGTATTCCTACGACTGGTCCTCGGGCCACCAGGTCGCCACCAAAGAACTGCAGCCGCCGACCCCCGGCCTGAGGTTGGCGGCGCCGAAGGAATGGGGACTGGCCCCGACCGCCTCGGGCGTGGCGTGGGTGAACGCCTTCACCGACGGGCACGCCCCCGCGTCGCCGCCCCGAACCGTGGTCCTGTCCGGCGCCGACCTGTCGATCATGTGGGACGATCCCCAGCCCGCCCGAGTTTGGCAGGACGTCATTGCGTTCCCCCGCAACGCCGATCCCGGCAAGGCCTCGGGGGCCGAGCTGCGCCGCCCGAACGGGGAGGCGATCTACCAGGACGACGACGCGCAATCCGTGGACGCCGAATTGGCCGAGGGCCCAGACAAACTTGTGAAGATCACCCACCGGGAGTCGCGCAACCCACCGGCCGTCTCCACGATGTTCTATGACCTCAACGCCAAATCCCTCATCAAGATCGGCGATTCGGACCGGATCTCCGGCGGCGGGCTGAGCGCGGCCCTGTCCGACGGGAAACTGTTTGTCGACGGGCACAATTCGGAGAACTCCTCGTTCGGGTTCGGGGTGTGGAACCTGCGCAGCCAACAGTGGGACTTGCTCAAGAGCCGCGACGACGCCAAGAAGATGTCGATTTCGAAGCTGGCGTTCTTCGAAGACCACCTCTACCTCACCGGCAGCGGCGGCACGTTCTCGGTAATCGCCCTTCCTGCAACGGATCCCGTCGCGTCCGGCTGGTCGACACGCCCGTTCGAGCGGATATCCGGATGGACGCTGGTGTGCCGCGGCGAGACCGCGCCGTCGTCCAACGGCGAGTGCAAGGAGATCGTCATGGTGCAAGACCAGGACGGCCACTACCCCGGGCCCTGGTTCTGACGGTCGCCCGCGGTCAGATCCAGCCGAGGGCCTGCGGAACCATGTACAGGCCGAACCCGATGGTCACGAAGCACAGCGCGCGGGTGACGTATTTGTGCAGCCCGCGCATGCGCCACTGCTCGGGCAGGGCCCTGGCTTCCAGCGCGAGCAGCAGGCCCAGCACGATGGGCAGCAGCAACGCGTTCATGACTTCGACGTCGACGGCCAGATTGACCAGGTCGACGCTGGCCAGCACCAGCACCGCGCCCACGATGTGCGCCAGCGAATACGTGATGTAGAACCGGGCGGTGGCGCGGTTGGGCCGCTCGTTCAGCGTGTGCTTCCAGCCGAACACCTCCGCGAGCCCCCACGCGCCCGCGAGCGAGGCGACGATCGCGGCCACCAGCGCCGCGCCCAGCATGCCGAGCCCGAACAGCACCGTCCCGCCGACTCGGCCGAGGTAGGGCGTGAGCGACTGGGCGATCTGGCCGACGGTCTCCAGTTCCGCGCCGCCGCCGTGCGCGCCGCTCGTCCCAATGGTGGACGCCATGGTGACCACCACCGCGATCATGATCAGCTGGGTCAGCACCGCGCCGAAGGCGGTGTCGTAACGGGCCTGGCGAATCGTGTTCTCCGACAGGCGCTTATCGACCACCGCTCCCTGCTGGTAGAAGATCATCCACGGCATGATGACCGCGCCGACGTTGGCCGCGACCAGTAGCAGGTATGACGAGTTGCCGAGCGGCATCGACGACAACCCGTCCACGAGGGCTCTGGGGTCGGGCCGGGCCATGACCATCGCCACCAGGAAGGCCAGTTCGGCGGCGCCGACGACCAGGCCGATGCGCTCGACGCGCCGGTAGCTACCGGTCAGGGCCAGCGCCAGCAGCGCGACGGTCGCGACCGGAATGCTCACCCAGCGCGAGACGCCGAAGAGTTCACCCACGCCGGCCACCCCGGCGAACTCCGTGAGCAACGCCCCGATCGCCGAGGCGAACAGGGTGAACGCCGACAGCCACGCCCAGCCGCGGCCGAACCGCTCCCGGATCAGCGAGCCGTGGCCGCGCCCGGTGACGATGCCCAGCCGCACGGTCATTTCCTGCACGACGTAGAGCACCGGCATCAGGATCAGCTGCGGCAGCACCATCCGGTAGCCCCACTGGGCGCCGGACTGCGACGCGGTGATCAGCGACCCGGCATCGGTGTCGGCCAGCATCACCACCAGGCCGGGGCCCCACACCGACAGCAGCCCCCATCGCAGCCAGCGGCCACGGGTGCGCAGCGGTATTTGCGGCCGGTCCTCGGATTCGTCCGCCACCGGCGGGGTGGTCGTATCGGTCACCGGTGGATCCTAACTAGGGGCCGCCTAACCACGGGCGTTTGCCGGAGAGCGCCATTGGCCGAAAATGTGCCGCCATTCTCGAAAATGCGATAGGCGTTCTCGAATTGCGAGAGTACGTTGCCCAAGTATGCAAACGGTGCGTAGCTTCTGCCGCGTCTGCACCTCCGTCTGCGGCATCCTCGTCGACGTCGAGGGTGACGAGGTGCTCCGCGTTCGCGGCGATCAGGAGCATCCCTTCTCCCGCGGTTACACCTGCCCGAAGGGCCGCGCCCTGCCGCAACTGCACCACCACCCCGACCGGCTCGAACGCCCGAGGATGCGGGCGGACGGCCGCCTGCGCGACACCACATGGGACGCCTGCCTCGACGACCTGGGCACGCGGCTGAAGGACATCATCGACCGGCACGGGCCGCAATCGGTCGCGTTCTACTTCTCCACCATGGAAAGCGCCGGCTTCCGCATGGCCGAGGCGCTGCACGCCGCGATTGGCACACCGGCCAAGTTCAGCCCCCTGACCATCGACGGCACCGCCAAGCCTTTGGTCTCGGATCTGGTCGGCGGATTCATGGGGCTATCGGGCCGGACCGACCTGGACAACGCCGACTTCCTGATGCTCGTCGGCGTCAATCCCGTTGTCTCGCATGGACATGCGATCTCGATGCCCAATCCGACCGGCACGGTGCGCGAGATCGCGCGGCGCGGGCAGGTGTGGGTGATCGATCCCCGTCGCACCGAGACCGCCCGGCTGGCCACCGCCCATCTGGCGCCGCGGCCCAGCACCGACCACGCCGTCCTCGCCTACCTGGTGCGCGAGATCCTGCGCGACGGAATGAAATCCGACGTTCCCGTGCAGGGCATCGACGAGCTGGCGCGTGCGGTCGAGCCGTTCACGCTCGAGCACACCGCGAAGCTGGCCGATGTCGCCGAGGCCGACCTGGCCCGGTTGTTTGCGGGCGTGCGGGCCGCCAAGTGCGTCGCGGTCGAAACCGGCACCGGCGTCACGATGACCGCCGAGCGCGCCAACGTCACGCAGTGGCTCGCCTGGGTGCTGATGATCCTCACCGGCGCGATGAACCGGCCCGGCGGGACGTGGTTTCACCCCGGATTCGCCTACCAGCTCGAGACTTTCGGCGAGTTTTTGCCCGTCACGCCGATCGAGGGATCCTTCGGTCCGGGACCGCGCAGCCGCCCCGAGGCGCAGGCGTTCATCAACGAGTGGCCCTGCGCGGCGCTGCCCGACGAGATCGCCGCGGGCAACATCCGCGCCCTGATCAACGTCGGCGGCAGCCTGGTCACCTCGTTCCCCGAGACCGGCAAGCTGATTCCGGCCCTACAGAGCCTCGAGGTGTTCGCGACCACCGAGATCATCAACAACGAGACCACCGAGCTGGCCACCCACGTCCTGCCCACCAAGGACCCGCTGGAACGCCCCGACATCACCATCCACGACATCCTGAGTTCGCATGTGTCCGTGCAATACAGCCCGGCCGTCGTCGAGCCGGTCGGCGAACGCCGCTCGATGTGGTGGGTGTTCGCCGAACTCGGCCGCCGGCTCGGCTACGAGCTCGGCAATCTCGGCGATCCCGACACCAGCACCGACGACGACGTGCTCGCCGTCCTGTTGGCCGGCGCCCGAACGGGATTCGACGAGGTGGCGGCGGTGGGTTGGGCCGAGGCCCCGCGCGAGCTGCCCGCGGCCTGGGTCGACGAGCACGTCGCGCGGATGGGCGGCTGGCGGCTGGCGCCGCCGCTGCTGGTGGACCAACTCGCGGGCCTGAAACCGCCCGCGCCGCTGGTGCTGGTGCCGCGCCGGCAGCGCCGAAAGCTCAACGGGCAGCTGGATTTTCTCGGTGAAGCCCCCGAGGTTCTCATCCACCCCGAGGACGGCGCCGCCGCGGGTGTCGCCGACGGGCAGAAGGTGACGGTGCGCAGCGCGAACGGCGAACTGACCGGCATCGCCAAGGTCGACGACTCCATTCGGCGCGGTGCGGTGTCGATCCCGCACGGCCACCACGCGGCCAACGTCAACCGCCTGACCAACAAGGACGACATCGACGTGGTGACCGGCATGGTGCGCTACTCGGGGGTGCCCGTCAGCCTGCATCCGGCCTGAAACACGCTGTCCTGGTTGGGCAGAAGACACCCTCCCGGTCGATGGGTTGGAGGAGTCGAACCGGGAGGGTGCCTGGCTTGGCGTTGACGCTCGAAGGTCACTGCCCGGCGCGCAGGTCGCATTGGACGACGAAGCAGAGCCGGTCGGCGAAGGCGATGGCATCGGCGATCTTCTCGGCCAGCTCGGCGGCGCGGGCCTTGCGGACGCCGGCCAGCCCGGCCTGCGCGGCGAGGGCCGATTCGCGCGCCGTCGCCAGTGCCGTGCGGCACTCGCGGAGTATTGAGAGTGTGGCGGGACTGATAGACATGTCGCCCCCTACAAATCGCGCTCTCACAGCGATACTCGCCCCGGGGCCCGCCACACCGCCGTGGCGCAAATTTTTACAACCAATTTGTAGAAATTGCGCACGTGTCGCACAACGTCGCCGCCGGCCCCTGGTCGGCCGCCCGGGCGACCGGGAATCGCGGCGGGCGGAACGACCGCGCGGAGCGCCACACGAGTGCGCCCCGGCAAACCGAAATTCGCGGTGTGCGACGGCGCGCGGGCCTACCAAAAACTGTGGTGGCAGGTACAGGATTCGAACCTGTGAAGCTTTCGCGACGGATTTACAGTCCGCTCCCATTGGCCGCTCGGGCAACCTGCCGCCAGACAGGTTACAACGAGCGAGTAGACAAAGCACAAACGCCTATCACCGGATGAAGGGACGGAATGCATGGCGGACTCATCGTTCGACATCGTCAGCAAAGTGGATCGCCAGGAGGTCGACAACGCGCTCAACCAGGCCGCAAAGGAGCTGGCCACGCGGTTCGACTTCCGCGGCACCGACACCACGATCGCCTGGAAGGGCGACGAGGCTATCGAGCTGACGTCGTCCACCGAGGAACGCGTCAAGGCGGCCGTCGACGTCTTCAAGGAGAAGCTGATCCGCCGGGACATCTCCATGAAGGCCTTCGACGCCGGCGAGCCCCAGGCCTCCGGCAAGACCTACAAGGTCAGCGGCTCGCTCAAGCAGGGCATCAGCAGCGAGAACGCCAAGAAGATCACCAAGCTGATCCGCGACGACGGCCCCAAGTCCGTCAAGACCCAGATCCAGGGCGACGAGATCCGGGTCACCAGCAAAAAGCGCGACGACCTGCAGGCCGTCCAAGCGCTGCTGAAGCAGGCCGACCTGGACGTGGCGCTGCAGTTCGTCAACTACCGGTGATCGCCGGTCGCGAGCGCGACGGTGCGGCCCGCGCGGTTTCGCGACTTCCTAGCCCGACCAACCGGTGGGTCTCTAGGCTAGTGACGAGTCCCACAATTTGAGCGAGGTTCACGATGACCGTGACGCCCCAGGAGGCCGCCGGCCACGGCGCGACCGAGGCCGACTACTTCGACGTCATCATCGTCGGCGCCGGCATCTCCGGCATTGACGCCGCCTACCGGATCACCGAACGCAATCCCCAGCTGACCTACACCGTCCTGGAGCGGCGCGCGCAGATCGGCGGGACGTGGGACCTGTTCCGCTACCCCGGGGTGCGCTCCGACAGCAGCATCTTCACGCTGTCCTTCCCGTTCGAGCCGTGGACCCGCGAAGAGGGCGTGGCCGACGGCGTGCACATCCGCGAGTACCTGGCCGCCACCGCGCGCAAGTACGGCATCGACCGCCACATCCGGTTCGACAGCTACGTGCGCTCGGCGGACTGGGACTCCGCGACCGACACCTGGACGGTCACCGTCGAACAGGGCGGGGAGCGCAGGCTCTACCGCGGCCGCTTCCTGTTCTTCGGCAGCGGCTACTACAACTACGACGAGGGCTACACCCCCGACTTCCCGGGCATCGAGGAGTTCCAGGGCACGGTGGTGCACCCCCAGCACTGGCCCGAGGACCTGGATTACGCCGGCAAGAAGGTCGTGGTGATCGGCAGCGGCGCGACCGCGGTGACGCTGCTGCCGTCGCTGTCGGACCGCGCCGCGAAAGTGACCATGCTGCAGCGCTCGCCCACCTATCTCATCTCGGCGTCCAAGTACGGCACGGTCGCCGCCGTCGCGCGAAAACTGCTGCCCCGCAAGCCCGCTCATCTGGTCGTCCGCATGTACAGCGCCCTGACCGAGGCGGTGTTCTTCGCGTTGTCCCGCAAGGCGCCGGGGTTCGTGCGGTGGCTGCTGCGGCGCAAGGCGATCAACAGCCTGCCGGCCGGATACGACGTCGACACCCACTTCAAGCCGCGGTACAACCCCTGGGACCAGCGGATGTGCCTGATCCCCGACGCCGACCTGTACGAGGCCATCAGCGCCGGGCGCGCCGACGTGGTCACCGACCACATCGACCATTTCGACGCGACCGGCATCGCACTCAAGTCCGGCGGGCACCTCGACGCCGACGTCATCGTCACCGCCACCGGCCTGCAGCTGCAGGCGCTGGGCGGGGCCACGATCAGCCTGGACGGCAACGAGATCAAGACCAGCGACCGGTTCGTCTACAAGGCGCACATGCTCGAAGACGTGCCGAACCTGTTCTGGTGTGTGGGCTACACCAACGCGTCGTGGACGCTGCGGGCCGACATCACCGCCCGGGCGACGGCAAAACTCATGGAGCACATGGCCTCTCACGGCTACACGCGCGCCGCCCCGCACCGCGGCAACGAGCCGATGACCGAGAAGCCGTCGTGGGACATCAACGCCGGCTACGTGTTGCGCTCGGTGCACGCGCTGCCTAAGTCCGGCACCAAGCGGCCGTGGAACGTGCGGCAGAACTATCTCGCCGACGCCATCGACTACCGCTTCGACCGCATCGAGGAGGCAATGGTGTTCGGCCGGACCGCCGACCGCACCGCGCTGGCCGGATAGCCACGCACGGGAGTTCGTGAACTACTCCCAAATCTCAGATGTCGGCAATACGCTGATCGCCATGGCATCTGAGAAGCGCGAACCCAAAGTCGTTGTCCTCGGTGGCGGCAGCTGGGGCACCACCGTGGCCTCAATCTGCGCGCGCCGCGGGCCGACGCTGCAATGGGTGCGCTCCGAGGAGACCGCCCGCGACATCAACGACAACCACCGCAACAGTCGCTACCTCGGCAACGACGTCGAGCTGAGCGACACCCTGCGCGCCACCACCGACTTCGCCGAGGCGGCGAACTCCGCCGACGTCGTGGTCATGGGCGTGCCCTCGCACGGCTTCCGCGGGGTGCTCACCGAGCTGGCCCGGGAGCTGCGGCCGTGGGTGCCGGTGGTGTCCCTGGTCAAGGGCCTCGAGCAGGGCACCAACATGCGCATGTCCCAAATCGTCGAGGAGGTGCTGCCCGGGCACCCCGCGGGCATCCTGGCCGGTCCGAACATCGCGCGCGAGGTCGCCGAGGGTTACGCCGCCGCCGCGGTGCTGGCCATGCCCGACCAGCATCTGGCGACGCGGCTGTCCGGGCTGTTCCGCACCAGGCGCTTCCGCGTGTACACCACCGACGACGTCATCGGGGCCGAAATGGCCGGGGCTTTGAAGAACGTGTTCGCCATCGCCGTCGGCATGGGGTACTCGCTGGGCATCGGCGAAAACACCCGAGCGCTGGTCATCGCCCGCGCGCTGCGGGAAATGACGAAGCTGGGCGTCGCGGTGGGTGGGGACCCGGACACCTTCCCGGGGCTGGCCGGGCTGGGCGACCTGATCGTCACGTGTACCAGCCAGCGCAGCCGCAACCGTCACGTCGGTGAACAACTGGGGGCGGGCAAACCGATCGACGAGATCATCGCCTCGATGAACCAGGTCGCCGAGGGGGTCAAGGCCGCCAGCGTGATCATGGAGTTTGCCAACGAATTCGGCCTCACCATGCCCATCGCCCGTGAGGTCGACGCCGTGATCAACCACGGCTCGTCCGTCGAGGAGGCCTACCGCGGCCTGATCGCCGAGGTGCCCGGCCACGAGGTGCACGGCGCGGGCTTCTGACCTGGGCGTCGCGGGCTGGCCAAATTCAAATCTTTGCGTTCTCTATGGGCCGCTCACGTCCGCTTGACCCCGGTTTGCCAGCAAAATACCGTCAGACCAGGTAGTCAGTGATTTTCCGGTTGCGATCCTGCTCGTCGTCCGGATGTAATCCGCTGCACGCCAACCCGTTACGAAGATGTAACTGGCCGCAAGAAGGGCGGATATCGGAACATCCCCCGCAAACTCCCAACGAGGGACGTGACCGATGCAAGACATTGAACGGGCGGGCGATCGGCTCCCCACCGCGTCACGCGCCGACCGGCTGCGCGGCATCATCCGGCACGACCTGCCCTCCTCGCTGGTGGTCTTTTTGGTCGCGCTCCCCCTGTCGCTGGGAATCGCGATCGCCTCGGGCGCCCCGGTGCTCGCCGGCCTGATCGCCGCGATCGTCGGGGGCATCGTCGTCGGCAGCGTGGGGGGCTCCCCGCTGCAAGTCAGCGGCCCCGCGGCCGGGCTGACCGTCATCGTCGCCGGGCTGGTTTCCGAGTTCGGTTGGGGCATCACGTGTTTGATCACCGTCGCCGCCGGGACCCTGCAGGTGCTGTTGGGGCTGAGCCGCGTGGCGCGCGCCGCCCTGGCGATTTCACCGGTCGTCGTGCACGCCATGCTGGCCGGCATCGGCATCACGATCGCCCTGCAGCAGGCGCACGTGTTGCTGGGCGGAAAATCCAAGAGCACCGCCTGGCACAACCTGATCGGCCTGCCCGGGCAGGTCGTCGGTGCGCACCGGCCGGGGGTCATCCTGGGCGTCCTGGTGATCGTCATCATGGTCGCCTGGCGGTGGGTGCCCGCCAAGGCTCGCCGGGTACCGGGTCCCCTGGTCGCGATCGTGGCGGTCACCGCGCTCTCGGTCGTCTTCGGATTTCACGTGCGCCGGATCGACCTCGAGGGGTCACCGCTGGACGCGCTGAGGCTGCCCGACCTTCCCCACGGCAACTGGGGCGCGTTCACCGTCGGGGTGATCACCGTCGCGCTCATTGCCAGCGTCGAGAGCCTGCTGTCGGCGGTGTCGGTCGACCGGATGCACAACGGGCCACGCACCGACTTCAACCGGGAGCTGGTGGGACAGGGCGCCGCCAACATCATCTCGGGGACCGTCGGCGGGCTGCCGATCACCGGGGTCATCGTCCGCAGCTCCACAAATGTCAACGCGGGCGCCAAATCCCGGGCGTCGGCGATCATGCACGGCGTCTGGATCCTGCTGTTCACCATTCCGTTCGCCGGACTGGTCGAGCAGATCCCCACCGCCGCGCTGGCCGGTCTGCTGATCGTCATCGGCGTCCAGCTGCTCAAGCCGGCGCACATCGAAACCGCAATGAAGCACGGCGATCTCGCCGTGTACGTGGTGACCGCCGTCAGCGTCATCTTCCTCAATCTGCTGCACGGCGTGCTGATCGGCCTCGCACTGGCCATCGCGCTGACCGGATGGCGAGTGATCCGGGCCAAGATCGAGGCGGAGCCGGTTGGCGACGAATGGCGGGTGACGATCGAGGGCGCGGCCTGCACCTTCCTGGCGCTCCCGAGGCTGACGCGGATGCTGACGTCGGTTCCGCGGGGCGCGACGGTGACGGTGGCGATCTCGGTCCATTACCTCGATCACGCTGCGCACCAAACGATTACCGACTGGCAGCGGCAGCACGAGGCGACAGGCGGGACCGTCGAAATCCGGGGTGTGATGGAGACGGGTCACCGCGCCGCGGACGAACCGCTGGTCGAGGCCCAGGCGCCCGGGGCCGCAGCGTAATTGCGCGCCCCGCGCTTATAGCGCGCCGCGCGCTCAGTCGACGTCGATCCTGATGTGCAGCCGCTTGCCGCACACCTGCGCCAGGCGCTGCAGCACGTCGACGCGCGGCACCTCGTCCCCGCTCTCCCACGCGGCCACGGCCTCGCGGGTGGTGCCCAGTGCGTGCGCCAGTTGTTCCTGGTTCATCCCGGCACCGGCACGGGTCTCGAAGACCAAATCGGGCAGATTCAGCGCCAGCCCGGCTTCGTGAATATCGATCGAGTCAGAGTGCGACATCGCCATCACCGCTTCCATCAATGGAAAGCCTAGGACTACAGCTAACTCCGATGTTACGTGCGGTTCGGCCGGTGTGCACGCGGCGTTTTACCGCCGTTTCCTACCGCCCGGCCATCTGCTCGAGGCGGCGGATGCGGTCCTCGATCGGCGGGTGCGTCGAGAAGAGCGACCCGATCCGCTCGCCGGCTCGAAATGGGCTGGCGATCATCAGGTGTGCCTGGCTGGCCAGCTGGGGCTCGGGCGGGAGCGGGGCCGCCTGGACCCCACCGGAGATCTTGCGCAGGGCCGACGCCAGGGCCAGCGGGTCCCCGGTCAACACCGCGCCCGATTCGTCCGCCTGGTATTCCCGCGACCGGGACACCGCGAGGCGCACGACCGTCGCCGCGATCGGGCCGAGCAACGAAACCAGCAGCAGCGCAAAGGGATTCTCGCCGTCGCGGCTGTTGCCGCCGAACATGCCGGCGAACATCGCCATGTTGGCCAACGCGGTGATCACCGACGCCATCGCACCGGCGATGCAGGAGATCAGGATGTCGCGGTTGTAGACATGCGACAGCTCGTGTCCCAGCACGGCGCGCAGCTCGCGTTCGGTGAGGATGCCCAAAATGCCGGTGGTGCAACACACCGCGGCGTTGCGCGGATTGCGGCCGGTCGCGAACGCGTTGGGCGCGTTGGTGTCGCTGATGTACAGCCGGGGCATCGGCTGGTGCGCGGCGGTGGCCAGCTCCCGGACGATCCGGTACATCGCCGGCGCCTGGAGCTCGGAAACCGGCTGCGCATGCATCGCCCGCAGCGCCAGCTTGTCGCTGTTGTAGTAGGTGTAGACGTTCATGCCGATGGCGAACAGCACCGCGAGAAACATCGCGGTCTTGCCGAACAACGAGCCCACAAACACGATCAACGCGGACATGCCGACCAAGAGGGCAAACGTCTTGAACCTGTTGGCATGCGGATGCCAGGTCATCGGTGTCCTCCTAGGACATTCCGGAGCACACTCCGGAACACTCGTTCATTGTCGACTATTGAACGCCCGAGACGGCCGAAGGAGTTCCGTGACGCGCTAGCCGTGCCGGCTGATGGTGTAGTCGACCAGCGTCTGCAGCGCGTGCCGGCCGGGCACGTCGGGCAGCAGCGCCAGCTCCTGGTGTGCCTGCGCCGCATAATCCTGCAGCGACCGCTTGGCCTTGGCCATGCCCTCCGACGCCCGCAGCAGCGCCAGCGCCTCGGCCACCGTCTCGTCGTCGTCGATGGGCCCGACCAGCAGCTCGCGCAGCCGCGCCGCGTCGGGGCCGGGTTCGCGCAGCGCGTAGACCATCGGCAAGGTGTGCACGCCCTCGCGCACGTCGGTGCCGGGCAGCTTGCCGGACTCGCGGGAGTCGCTGTCGATGTCGATGATGTCGTCGGAGATCTGGAAGGCGGTGCCCACGATGCCGCCGAGGCGGCTCAGCCGCTCCACCTGGTCGGCGTCGGCGCCCGAGAACATCGCGCCGAAGCGGCCCGCCGCGGCGATCAGGCACGCGGTCTTCTCGTAGACCACCTTCAGGTAGTGCTCGATCGGGTCCGCCCCCTCGGCCGCCCCCGTCAGGCCGCGGGTCTCGCGCATCTGCCCGGTCACCAGCTGGGCGAATGTCTCGGCGATCAGCCGCACCGCCTCGGGCCCCAGCCGGGACACCAGCCGCGAGGCGGTGGCGAACAGATAGTCCCCAGCCAGGATCGCGACGTTGTTGCCCCAGCGCACGTTGGCGGTGGGCGTGCCGCGGCGCACCTCGGCCTCGTCCATCACGTCGTCGTGATACAGCGTGGCCAGGTGCACCAGCTCGATCACGGCGCCGGCGATCGTCACGTCCGCGGCGTCGGGATTGGGCCCCAGCTGCGCCGACAGCACGGTGAACAGCGGCCGGAACCGCTTGCCGCCGGCCTTGAACAGGTGGGTCAGCGACTCGGTCATGATCTCGTCGGCGCTGCGCAGTTCGGTGTCCATGAGCTGCTCGATCCGCCCGACACCGTCGCGCACCGTCGCCGCGAAGGCCGCGTCGCCGAGATCAACGCCCGCCACCACCGTCGCCGGAGTATTCACGGGACCAAACATACTGGTGTGCATGAACACGGGAGCGACCCGAGCCCACGTGGTG
Organism: Mycobacterium paraintracellulare; assembly: GCF_000276825.1. Classification (NCBI taxonomy): domain Bacteria; kingdom Bacillati; phylum Actinomycetota; class Actinomycetes; order Mycobacteriales; family Mycobacteriaceae; genus Mycobacterium; species Mycobacterium paraintracellulare. Next base: position 4,810,401 of record NC_016948.1, read on the forward strand.
GTGGTGGGCGCCGGACCCGCCGGTTCGGCGGCGGCGGCGTGGGCCGCGCGCGCAGGCCGCGAGGTCCTGGTTATCGATTCGGCGAGCTTCCCCCGCGACAAGGCCTGCGGTGACGGGCTGACCCCGCGCGCGGTCGCCGAGTGCGAACGCCTGGGGCTCGGGGACTGGCTGGACGCCCGCATCCGGCACCGCGGGCTGCGGATGAGCGGGTTCGGCGGCGAGGTGGAGGTGGACTGGCCCGGCCCGTCCTTCCCGTCGACCGGCAGCGCGGTGGCCCGCGTCGAGCTGGACGACCGGATCCGCAAAGTCGCCGAGGATTCCGGAGCGCGGATGCTGCTGGGCACCAAAGCCGTTGGCGTGCAACATGACTCATCGGGACGGGTGACATCGTTGACCTTGGCCGACGGCACCGAAGTCGGGTGCCGGCAGTTGATCGTGGCCGACGGCGCCCGTTCGTCGCTGGGGCGCAAGCTGGGCCGGCGCTGGCACCAGGAGACGGTGTACGGCGTGGCGGCCCGCGGGTACCTGAGCACGCCGCGCGCCGACGACCCCTGGCTGACCTCGCATCTCGAGCTACGCGGACCCGACGGCTCCAAGGACACAGTGCTGCCCGGCTACGGCTGGATTTTTCCGCTCGGCAACGGCGAGGTGAACATCGGCGTCGGGGCGCTGTCGACATCGAAACGACCCGCCGAGCTGGCGCTGCGGCCGCTGATCGACCACTACACCGACCTGCGCCGCGACGAGTGGGGCTTTGTCGGCCCGCCCCGGGCGGTGTCGTCGGCGCTGCTGCCGATGGGCGGCGCGGTGTCCGGGGTCGCCGGGCCCAACTGGATGCTGATCGGCGACGCCGCGGCGTGCGTGAACCCGCTCAACGGCGAAGGCATCGACTACGGGCTGGAGACGGGCCGGCTGGCCGCCGAGTTGCTGGACGGCCGCGACCTGTCGCAGGCGTGGCCGTCGCTGCTGCGGGAGCACTACGGTCGCGGCTTCTCGGTGGCGCGCCGGCTGGCGCTGCTACTGACCTTTCAGCGATTCCTGCCCGCGACCGGGCCGATCGCGATGCGCTCGACGACGCTGATGACCATCGCCGTGCGGGTGATGGCCAACCTGGTCACCGACGAGGACGCGGACTGGGTCGCGCGCGCCTGGCGGGGCGGTGGCCGGCTGTCCCGGCTGATCGACCGCCGCACCCCGTTCAGCTGAGCCGCGGCCGCATCGCCGCTGGTCGGAGGGCGCGGCGACCCTGCCGGGACGCACGATCGGCGCCCGCCGTTTGTCGGCGCGGCCGGAACCGGGCGTGTATAGTCCAGCTAATGAAGGGAACGATGCTGGCTACTATCGGTGCCGCTGCCGCTGCTGTTGCTGCTTTCGCGCTGGCCGCGCCGGCGCCGCTCTCCGCGCCCGCCCAGGCGGACCCGCCGCCGACGGCGCCGTACCCGACCCCGCGGACGCCGTCGCCGCCCAGCGACTACGACGCGCCGTTCAAGAACACGGTCAACGGGTTCGGCATCTACCAGCCGCAGGACCAACTGGCCTGGCTGGGCAAGATCACCTGCGACCGGATCGACCACGGCGTCGACCACGACGCCCACCAGTCCGCGACGTTCATCCAGCGCAACCTGCCGCGCGGCACCACCGAGGGCCAGTCGCTGCAGTTCCTGGGCGCGGCGGTCGACCACTACTGCCCGGAGCACATCGACGTCGTCCAAGCGGCCGGCAACCACTAAGTCCGTCTCAGCGCGGGGGCAGGTGCCCGGCGTGTAGGGCGACGATGCCACCCGTCAGGTTGCGCCACCGCACTCCCACCCAGCCGGCCTGGGTGAGCTGCTGCGCCAACCCCTCCTGATCGGGCCACGCCCGGATCGACTCCGCCAGGTACACGTAGGCCTCGGGGTTGCTGGACACCGCGCGCGCCACCCGCGGCAGCGCGCGCATCAGGTACTCCTTGTAGACGGTGGCGAACAGGCCGTTGGTGGGGGTGGAGAACTCGCACACCACCAATCGGCCGCCCGGGCGGGTGACGCGCGCCATCTCGCGCAGCGCGGCCTGGGTGTCGACGACGTTGCGTAGCCCGAAACTGATTGTGACGGCATCGAATACGTCGTCGGCGAACGGCAGCCTGGTGGCGTCGCCGGCAACCTTCGGCACGTGGCGCGCCGCCCCCGCCGCCAGCATGCCCACCGAGAAATCGGCGGCCACACACCACGCCCCGGATTTCTTCAGCTCGACGGTCGATACCGCGGTGCCCGCGGCGAGGTCCAGCACCCGCTGGCCCGGCCCGATCTCCAGCGCCGCCCGGGTGGCCTTGCGCCAGTGGCGGTCCTGGCCCATCGAGAGCACGGTGTTGGTCAGGTCATAGCGCCGGGCGACGCCGTCGAACATCGACGCGACGTCGCGGGGGTCCTTGTCCAACTCGGCGCGGCTCACCACACGGACGGTACCCCCAGGGAATTCCGCGGCGACAGCAGCGTTGCAACTCTGCGTGACTGACAAAGTGTGGTTCATCACCGGTACATCGCGCGGTTTCGGACGGGCGTGGGCGATCGCGGCACTCGAGCGGGGCGACAGGGTCGCCGCCACCGCGCGCGATACGGCGTCGCTGGACGATCTGGTGCGCAAGCACGGCGACGCGCTGTTGCCGATCCAGTTGGACGTGACCGACCGCGCCGCGGACTTCGCGGCCGTCAAGCGGGCGCACGATCACTTCGACCGCCTCGACATCGTGGTGAACAACGCCGGCTACGGGCAGTTCGGGTTCGTCGAGGAACTCTCCGAGCGAGACGCCCGCGACCAGATCGAGACCAATGTGTTTGGCGCACTGTGGATCACCCAGGCCGCGCTGCCGTACCTGCGCGAGCAGGGCAGCGGCCACATCATCCAGGTGTCCTCGATCGGGGGCATCACCGCGTTCCCGTTGGTCGGCATCTACCACGCGTCGAAATGGGCGCTGGAAGGCTTTTCCCAGGCGCTGGCCCAGGAGGTCGCCCAGTTCGGTGTGCACGTCACGCTGATCGAGCCGGGCGGCTTCGACACCGACTGGGCCGGCGCCTCGGCCAGGCACGCCGAGCGGCTGCCGGCCTACGACGACCTCCGCGCGGCCGTCGAGGCCGAACGCAGCCGGCGGTGGGCCAGCCCGGGCGACCCGTCCGCCTCGGCGGCCGCGCTACTGAAGGTGGTCGACGCCGAAAAGCCGCCGCTGCGAGTGTTCTTCGGCTCGTCCCCGCTGGAGACGGCCAAGGCCGACTACGAGAGCCGGCTCCGCACCTGGGAGGAATGGCAGCCCGTCGCCGAGTTGGCGCAGGGCTGATCGCGCCGTCACTCCCCCTGCGCGTACCGCCTGGCGGACAGCCGGCGCCGCTCGAACGGCGACAGCACCGCCTCGTAGTGGCCGAGCAGCTCGTCGCAGATCACCGACCAGCTGCGGCCGACGACGCTGCGCCGTGCGGCCGGCGCGTAGCGCGCCCGTTCGGCGAGCAGGTGCGCGACGGCCTCGGGCAGCCGGGCCTCGAACTCGTTGACCCCCAACAGCAGACCGGTACGCCACGGGGTGACGAGGTCACGTGGGCCGCCGGCGTCGGGGGCTATGACCGGCAACCCCGACGCCAGCGCTTCCTGCACGACCTGACAAAACGTCTCGTGCTCACCGGGGTGCACGAACACGTCCATGCTGGCGTACGCCGCGGCGAGCTCGTCGCCGTAGAGCGCACCCGTGAAAACCGCTGTCGGCATTGCCGATTGCAGTTTGTCGCGGTCGACGCCGTCACCCACGATGACGAGCTGCACCGCGCCGCCGGCGGCCAGCCCGGCGAGCCGCTCGACGTGTTTTTCCGGCGCGAGCCGGCCCACGAACCCGACGATGGGCTTGCCGTGCGGTGACCACCTCCGCCGCAGCGCCTCGTCGCGCGCCGACGGCGCGAACCGCAGCACGTCGACGCCGCGCGCCCACCGGTGCACCCGTGGAAAACGGTGGGCGACAAGCGCTTCCATCGTCACCGTGGACGGCGCCAGCGTGCGGTCGGCGAGGCCGTGCAGGTGCCGGAACCAGGCCCACGCGGCCCGTGCCGTCATCGGGATGCCGTAGCTGGCCGCGAAACCCGGGACGTCGGTCTGATACACCGCGACCGTCGGCACCCCCAACCACCGCGCCGCGCGCACCCCGCCATACCCCAGCAGCGCCGGCGACGCCAAATGCACGACGTGCGGGTCGAATCCGCGCAGGACGCTCACCAGCCGGGGCGTCGGCACGCCGAGCGGCAGCGTGGTCACCTTCGGGAACATTCGTGCGGGCACCCGGTGCACGCGGATGCCGTCGTGAATGCGCTCCGCCGGCGGTTCGCCGGGTGGCGTGTCGGGGGCGATGACGAGGGCCTCGTGGCCGGTGCGGCGCAGGTGCTCGAGCACCCGGATCACCGAGTTGCTGACACCGTTGACTTCCGGCAGGAAAGATTCCGCGACGATGGCAACGCGCACCCCATCACCGTCTCAGCGCCGCCTGTCGACAAGGTTGCCAACGGGCGTCCGTCACGCGAAATTTGCAGGTTCGGCGGTTTCGGCGCGGCGGTCCAGCCACTTGTCCAGCAGCGCCAGCGCCACCAGCAGCGCCGCCGCCCCGAGCCAGGCCACCACCGCGATGGACCCCGCCGGGATGATCGCCAGCCCCGCGTTGCGGTGCTGCACGCGGACCAGGTTCGGGTCGTTCTTGTTGTACTCGACGTAGATTCGCATCCCGGTGGCCAGGTGGGACGGGTAGAGCACCCCGAGTTCGGGGCGGTAGGTGACCCGCTCCGGGGTGACGAATTCGATGGTGGAGCGGCGCGGCCCGGCGCTGAGCACCTCCGCCTGCGCGACGCCCATGTTGTGGGTGATCGCAAGGTCGTTGCGCCACGCGCCGGCCACCAGCAGCACCGACTGCAGCGTGACCAGGCCGGCGACGATCAGCACCGCGATCCGGGCCCATCGCAACGCGACCCTGGCAGGCGTTTTCGGAGGTTCGTCGCTGCGTCCGTGAATCAGTAAGTGCAGCAGAACCTTTGGGGATCTCGCCATCTATGCGTGCCTCACAGCGCCGCCTTGATGGCGGCGTGCAGCTGCCGCAACGAGGAGCGATCTGCCTTGACTTCCAGCACCCGCATCCCGGGGCCGGGATCGTCGAGGGCGGCGTGCAATTCGTCGACCTCGATCTGGCGGCTCTCCACGTGATACGCGCGGCACAGCGCCCCCACGTCGACGTCGTGCGGGGTTCCGAAGATCCGCGACGACACGTCGGAGAACCGGGGGTCGCCCTGCTCGAGCAGTTCGAAGATGCCGCCGCCGTTGTCGTTGGAGACCACGATGGTCAGGCGGCGCGGGGTGGGTTCGGTGGGGCCGATCAGCAGCCCGGAGCTGTCGTGCACGAAGGTCAGATCGCCGATCAGCGCGACGGTCCGCGCCGGGTTGTCCGGGTCGCCCACGCGTTCGTGGGCGAGTGCCGCCCCGATCGCGGTGGACACGGTGCCGTCGATCCCGGCTACCCCGCGGTTGGAGCGCACCCGGATGCCGTGGGTGTCCAGGCCGACCAGCGCCGCGTCGCGGACCGGGTTGGACGCCCCGAGCACCAGCTGGTCGCCGGGCCGCAGCGCGTCGGCCACCGCCGCCGCGACGTGCAAACCGGTGGTCAGCGGGTGCGCCGCGAGCTGGCCCCGCACCGCGTCGTTCGCGTGCCGGTTCGTCTCGGCGCACCGGTGCAGCCACGCCGGGTTCGGCGCCCCGGTGGTGACCGCCCGCGTGCCGGTGGCCTGCGAGTTTCCCGAGACGTCGGGCCAGCGGGGGCCGGTGGTCAGCGCGAACACCGGCACCTTGGGGTCGGCCAGCAGCGCCGACACCGGGCGGTGCAGGGTCGGGCGGCCGAGCATGATCACCTGCTTGGGCCGCAGCAACGGCAGCGCCAGGGGGTGCAGCGGGTTTTCGGGGGCGGGCGCGGTCGGTTCGGCCACGGTGGGCAGCTGGGCGAGGGCGGGATGGGTGCCGGCGCCGTGGCCGGCGATGACGACCGTGTCGGGCGTCAGGTCGATCTCCAGCGGCTGGTCGAAGGTGACCGGCGGGGTGTAGGTCCATGGCCGGCCGCCCGGGCGGCCCGGCGGGAGCACCGCGCCGCGGGGTTCGGGATCCGGCACCAGCGGTTCGCGCAGCGGGATGTCGAACTGGACGGGTCCCGCGTTGGCGGTGCGCGATCCGGTGGCGGCCGCCAGCACCCGGCAGGTGGCCGAGCGCCAGGTGGCGTTGTGCGCGTCCAGCCGCTCGGGGGCGTCCTCGGCGAGGCCCAGGCTGATGGTGGCCCGGACCTGGGTGCCGAAGTAGCCCAGCTGCTCCATCGTCTGGTTGGCCCCGGTGCCCAGGAGTTCGTAGGGCCGGTTGGCCGACAGCACGATCAGCGGCACCCGCGCGTAGTTGGCCTCCACCACGGCCGGGCCCAGGTTGGCCACGGCCGTGCCGGACGTCATGGCGACGCACACCGGCGCGCCGGCTGCGATCGCCAGGCCGATGGCCAGGTAGCCGGCGGTGCGTTCGTCGATGCGGACGTGCAGCCGGATCCGGCCCGACCGGTCGGCGTCCTGCAGCGCGAAGGCGAGCGGCGCGTTCCGCGAACCCGGGCACAACACCACGTCGCGGACGCCGCCGCGAATCAGCTCGTCAACGACCACGCGAGCCTGGGTCGTCGAGGGGTTCACTCCTACAGGGTGTCACAGCCCGCTTAGCACACGTCGAGCGTGGAGTTGTTGGGGCAAATCGCCGCGATTTCGCCCCACAAGTCGACACTCGGCGCCTACCTCGGCTCGGCGAGGGCGCCTACGTCGGCTCGGCCGGGAACCTAGCGCGGCTCGGCCGGGCGCCTATCGCGGCTCGGCGAAGAACTTGAGCATGGCGGCGTTGACGGCGTCGGGCCGCTCGAAGAACCCGAGGTGCCCGGTGTCGGGGATCTGCATGTAGCGGCCGTTGGGCAGCGCGTCGGCGACCTCCCGGCCCAGATACGGCGGCGTCAGGACGTCGTCGGAGAAGCCGATCACCAGCACCGGCGTCGCGATGCTGCGGTACGCCGACAACCGGCTGGTGTAGGGCGCGACGTCCAGCTGGGCGCGCATGCCCGGGGTGGGCTTGACCGGCCAGGTGGAAAACATCGCGATCCAGTCGGCGACCGCGGTGTCGTCGTTGAGCGTCTTGCGGGAAAAGTTTTCCAGCAGGCGGATTTTCGCCTCGTAGGCGGCCGGCAGCGTGACGCCGGCGTCGGCCAGCTCAGCCTCGGCGTCGCGGAAGAACTGCCGCGCACGGTCCATGCGGCCGCGGGTGCCCATCAGGACCGCCGCGCTGACCAGATCCGGCCGGGCGAGCATGAGTTCCTGGGTGATGAAGGCGCCCATCGACATTCCGACGATGCGGGCGGGGGCGGCGTTCAGCCCCTCGATCAGCGCCACGGTGTCGGCGACCATCGTTTGCGTCGAGAAGCCGTCGGCGTTCTCCGTGGCGCCGATCCCGCGATTGTCGAAGGTGATGACGCGGTATCCGGCCGCCAGGAACGCGGGGACTTGATAGGGGTGCCAGGTCCGTCCGGCGCCGCCGTGGCCGGCGATAAAGACCACGGGCTCACCGGAGCCGCGGTCGTCGTAAGCCAGGTTGATCACCCGGACGACGGTACAAGCAACCGATGGCACGCCTTGACCCGGTCGATCCACCACTGCCGACGCTCGGGTGGTGCCGCCAGCGCGGCCAGCCGCGCCGGATCCGGCGTCACCGGCCCCACGGCCAGGTGCCCGTCGACGGGCGGGGCGGTCTCGGCCACGTCGTCCACGAACAGCCCGCCGGTGCCCAGCCCGCAGGCGTGCCGAAGCCGCGGCAGTGCCGCCGCCGCGGTCAGCCCGGTGCCGATCCCGACCGCCGAGTCCAGCGCGCTGGAGACCACGACGGGGATGTCGATCTGGTCGGCAATGGCGAGCATGGCCGAAATACCGCCCAGCGGGGCGACTTTGAGCACCGCGATGTCGGCCGCCCCGGCGCGGACCACGGCCAGCGGGTCCTCGGCCTTGCGGATGCTTTCGTCGGCGGCGATCGGCACGTCGACGCGGTGCCGCAGCTCGGCGAGTTCGCCGACCGTCGCGCAGGGTTGTTCGAGGTACTCCAGCGGGCCGTCGGCGGTCAACGCCGCGGCCGCCTCGACCGCCTGCTCGACGCTCCAGCCGCCGTTGGCGTCCACCCGCACGGTCGGCACCAGGTCGCGCACCGCATTGACCCGGGCGACGTCGTCGGCCAGCGTCTGGCCGGGCTCGGCGACCTTCACCTTGGCCGTCCCCGCGCCGGGAAAGCGGGCCAGGACCTCGCCCACCTGGGCGGCGGGCACGGCCGGCACCGTGGCGTTGATCGGGATGCGGTCCCGGCGGACCGGCGGCGGCTGCCGGTAGGCGGCCTCGATGCCGCAGGCCAGCCAGTGCGCGGCCTCGGGCGGCTCGTATTCGACGAAAGCCCCGAACTCCCCCCAGCCGGCCGGGCCCTCGATCAGCGCGACCTCGCGGGTGGTGATGCCGCGGAACCGCACCCGCATGGGCAGCGCCACCACGTGCAGGCGGTCCAGCAGGTCCTCGAGGGGCGGCGTCACGCGCTGTAGACCTGGCGGCCCGCCAGATAGGTCGCCCGCACGTCGAGGTCGGCGATCCGCTCGGGGGACACGGTGCGCGGGTCTGCCGAGAGCACCACGAGATCGGCGTACTTGCCGACCTCCAGCGAGCCGATCACGTCGTCGGAGAACAGCTGCCAGGCGGCGTCGATGGTCTGGGCGCGGATCGCCTGCTCGACCGTCAGCCGCTCCTCGGGTCCGAGCACCCGGCCGCTGGGCGCCGTGCGGGTCACCGCCACGCTGATGTTGCGCAGCGGCTCCTCGGGCGTGACCGGCGGATCGTTGTGCAGCGAGATCCGCATCCCGGTGGCCACCGCGGATCCCGCTGGCATCCAACGGGTTCCGCGCTCCTCGCCGAACAGCCCGTCGACGATGACGTCGCCCCAGTAGTGGATCTGGTCGACGAAGATGCTGCAGGTGACGCCGAGGTCGTGGGCGCGCCGCAGCTGCTCGGGCCGGATGGCGCCGACGTGTTCGAGCCGCAGCCGGTGGTCGTCGCGCGGATGGCGCCTGAGGACATCTTCGTAGACGTCGAGGATGGTGTCGACGCCCGCGTCGCCCTGCACGTGGCAGGCCATCGGCCAGCCGAGCGGGAAGTAGGCGCCGACGATCTCGTGCAGCTGCTCTTTCGTGTAGTTGGCGCAGCCGCAGGACCCGGGCGCGACGCCGATGATGCGGGTGGCCTCGGTGTCCAGGTACGGGAATGAGAGGTCGATGTTGCCGATCCAGGGCGAGCCGTCGACCCAGATCTTGATGCCGACCTGGCGCAGGATGTCGTCGCCCTGCCCGGGTGTGGCGTCGGTGGACATTTGCGGGTTGGAGATCTCGTAGGTCCGCAGCCGGACCGTCAGCTGGGAGCGCAGCCCTTCCACCAACGGCCGAAAGCCGGGGTCGAAGGCCATCTCCGAGCAGGTGGTCAGCCCGGCCCGGTTGAGCCGGGCGCATTCGGCGAGCAGCATCCGCGGATAGTCGGCGAAGTCGATGACCCCGCCCAGCAGCGGGAACACCGCCCCGGTCTCCTCGGCGGTGCCGTCGAGTTCGCCGTCGGCGTCGCGGCCGTACTTGGCGCCCTTGGGGTCGGGGGTGTCGCGGTTCAGGCCGTGCAGCTGGGCGGCGCGCGAGTTGAAGTACGCCTTGTGCCCGGAATTGTGCATGATCACCAGCGGGGTGTCGGGCGCGATGCCGTCGAGCCAGCCCAGCGTCGGCTCCGGAAGTCCGTTCTGCAGCAGCGGATCCCAGCCGTTGAGGTAGGCGCCGTCGGATCCGCGCCGCGCGACCTCGGAACGCACCGCGGCGACGACGTCGTCGGCGCTGCGCATGGTGACCGGGCGGATGTCGACGAGGCGGTCCGACAGGGCGACCGCCTCCATCAGCGGATGGCCATGGGCCTCAACGAATCCCGGCATGACGCAGCCGTCACCGACGTCGACGGTCTGGGTGTCGGGCCCGATCGCGTCGGCGACCTCGGCACGAGTCCCGACGGCGACGATCCGGCCGTCGGCCACGGCGAGCGCCTCGGCAGTGGGCCGGGCCTCGTCGACGGTCAGGATGGTTCCGGTCACGACGAGATCTGCCTGCCCCATGGATAGGGATGGTAATGATCGGTGGGGTCTTCGAGGGTGCGGCTGACCCAAATTGCAACACGTTCTAGTCTTGCCACATGAGTGACGAGCTGCTGCGCAACCCGACCCACAACGGCCACCTGCTCGTGGGCGCCCTCAAGCGCCACAAGAACAAGCCGGTGCTGTTCCTCGGCGACACCACGCTGACCGGTGGTCAGATGGCCGAGCGGATCAGTCAGTACATCCAGGCGTTCGAGGCGCTCGGCGCGGGCACCGGTGTGGCGGTCGGACTGCTGTCGCTCAACCGCCCCGAGGTGCTGCTGATTATCGGCGCCGGCCAGACCCGCGGCTATCGGCGCACCGCCCTGCACCCGCTGGGCTCGCTGGACGACCACGCGTACGTGCTCAACGACGCCGGCATCAGCTCGCTGATCATCGACCCCAACCCGATGTTCGTCGAGCGCGCGCTGGCCCTGCTGGAGAAGGTGCCGGGGCTCAAGCAGATCCTGACCATCGGGCCGGTGCCCGAGGCGTTGAACGGTGTCGCGGTCGACCTGGCGGCCGAGGCGGCCCAGTACGACCCGCAGCCGCTGGTCGCCGCGGACCTGCCGCCGGATCAGGTCATCGGCCTGACCTACACCGGCGGCACCACCGGCAAGCCCAAGGGAGTGATGGGCACCGCGCAGTCGATCTCGTCGATGACCCAGATCCAGCTCTCGGAGTGGGAGTGGCCGGAGGATCCGCGGTTCTTGATGATCACCCCGCTCTCGCACGCGGGGGCGGCGTATTTCCTGCCCACCCTGATCAAGGGCGGCGAGATGCACGTGCTGCCCAAGTTCGACCCGGCAGATGTGCTGAAAACCATTGAGGAGAAACGCATTACGGCCACCTTCCTGGTGCCGTCGATGCTGTACGCGCTGATGGACCACCCCGATTCGCACACCCGCGACCTGTCGTCGCTGCAGACCGTCTATTACGGCGCGTCGGCGATCAACCCGGTTCGGCTGGCCGAGGCGATCCGCCGGTTCGGCAAGATCTTCGCGCAGAACTACGGGCAGTCCGAGGCGCCGATGGCCATCACCTACCTGGCCAAGAACGAGCACGACGAGAAGCGGCTCACCTCGTGCGGGCGCCCGACCCTGTTCGCGCGGGTGGCGCTGCTGGGCGAGGACGGCAAGCCGGTCCCCCAGGGCGAGCCCGGCGAAATCTGTGTCAGCGGACCGCTTTTGGCCGGCGGGTACTGGAATTTGCCCGACGAGACGGCGAAGACTTTCAAAGACGGCTGGTTGCACACCGGCGACATGGCCCGCGAGGACGAGGACGGCTTCTACTTCATCGTCGACCGGGTCAAGGACATGATCGTCACCGGTGGCTTCAACGTCTTCCCCCGCGAGGTCGAGGACGTCGTCGCCGAGCACCCGGCGATCGCCCAGGTATGCGTGGTCGGCGCGCCGGACGAGAAGTGGGGCGAGGCCGTCACCGCAGTGGTGGTGCTGCGCTCCGACGCGCCCCGCGACGACGCCGCGATCGAGAAGATGACCGCCGAGATCCAGGCCGCGGTCAAGGACCGCAAGGGCTCGGTGCAGTCACCCAAGCGGGTGGTGATCGCCGAATCGCTGCCGTTGACCGGGCTGGGCAAGCCGGACAAGAAGGCCGTGCGCGCGCAGTTCTGGGAGGGCGCCGAACGCTCGGTGGGTTGAGCATTGCGCGGGTTGCGCCGAGCGCCCGGCCCGCCGGGCGCTGGCGGCGCGGCGCCCGGCTGGCCGGGCGCTCGGTCAGGTCGCCGAGACGCCGGCCACCAGCAGGTCGAGCATGCGGCCGGTCTGCTCCGATGAACCGCTGACCAAAAAGATGCCGATGAGGCTGGACACCACGTCGTCGGCGCGCACGTCGGCGCGCAGGCTGCCGTCGTCGGCGCCCGCCCGCAACAGCAGCTCGACGGCGCCGACGATGCTGTCGCGGGTCTGGCTGGGTTCCATTGCGCCAGAATCGAAGATCGCCTGCAGGGACTCGGCCATGCCGCGCTTGGCGGCCACGAAGCCCGCGTAGCGGTCCATCCAGCGTCGCAGCGCCGTCGTGGGCGGATGCCGCCCGAGCAGCTGCTCGGCGGCCGCGGCCACCTCGGCGAGCTCGGCCCGGTAGATGGCCTCGACGAGGGCCTCCCGATTGGGGAAATGGCGGTACAGCGTGCCGATCCCGACGCCCGCGTCGCGGGCGATCGACTCGAGCGAGGCCGCCGCGCCGTGCTCGGTGAACGCCGCGGTGGCCGCCAACAGCAGCCGCTCGCGATTGCGGCGCGCATCCGACCTTCCCACCAAAGCGGAGGCACCTCCGTTTCTGCTACGCTGACGAAAGCGGAGGACCCTCCGCATTTTTCCAGTGTCTCACGATCAAGGGAGCACCATGACCGATCTCAACCCCGGCGGCATCGGCACCATCGGATCGCATCCCGTCGCCCGCATGGGCTACGGCGCCATGCAACTGTTCGAGACCTCCCCGCAGGACGCGGCGGCGGTGCTGCGGCGCGCGATCGACCTCGGCGTCAACCACATCGACACCGCGTCGTTCTACGGTCCCGGCGAGGTCAACCGCCGGATCCGCGCGGCGCTGGCCCCCTACCCGGACGACCTCGTCATCGTCAGCAAGGTCGGCGCCCGCTACACCGGCGAGCAACCCATCCCGCTGGCTCCAGCGCAACGGCCCTCCGAGCTGCGCGCCGCCGTCGAGGACGACCTGCGCCAGCTCGGCCTCGACCGCGTCCCGGTGGTGAACCTGCGGCGGCTCGACTCGGGCATCGGCATGGCCGCCGAGGGCGATCAGATCGTCGACCTCGACGACCAGCTGGCCGAGATGATCGCCCTGCGCGACGAGGGCAAGATCGGCGCGATCGGGCTCAGCAGCGTGTCGCTCGACGTGCTGCGGCGGGCGCTGCCCGCCGGCATCGCCTGTGTGCAGAACGCCTACAGCCTGCTGGACCGCTCCCAGGAAGCCGCGCTCGAGCTGTGCGTCGACGAGGGCATCGCGTGGGTGCCGTACTTCCCGCTCGGCTCCGCCTTGCCCGGATTCCCGAAGGTCGCCGACGATCCGGTGGTGGCCGGCATCGCCGGCGAGCTGGGCGTCTCCGGCGCCCGGGTCGGGTTGGCCTGGATCCTGGCGCATGCGCCGAACACGTTGCTGATTCCGGGCACCCGGTCGATCGCCCACCTCGAGGAGAACATGGCCGCGGCCGACGTCACGCTGAGCGCCGAGGCGATCGCCCGGCTCGACGCGGTCGCCACACCCGGCGTCGACCCCTGGGCGCAGGGCGCCGAGCCCTTCCGGGAGGCGTCCCGGAGCTGACTAGTGTGTCAGGCATGGCACGCGCTGACGGGCTCAAGCCGCCCTGGTGGCTGAAGCCGGCGAACAAGGTGTTCATTCAGCTCTCCCGGCTGGGCCTCAGCTTCGGCGGTGAAAGCCCGGTGGTGTTGACCGTGCCGGGCCGCAAGTCCGGCACGCCACGGTCGACGCCGGTGACACCGATGACGGTGGACGGCAAACGCTATGTGGTGGGCGGGTTTCCGGGCGCGGATTGGATCCGCAACGTCCGCGCCGCCGAGCACGCGACGCTGGCCCGCGGCCGGCACCGCGAGCGGGTGAGGATGGTGGAGCTGCCCGCCGACGTGGCGCGCCCGTTCCTGCGGGCGTTTCCCACCGAGGTGCCCACCGGGGTCGGCTTCATGAAGCGCTCGGGGTTGGTCACCGACGGCCGCCCCGAAGAGTTCGAGGCGCTGGCCGGCGTGTGTCCGGTATTCCGGCTGGACCCGGCATAGGAGTTCAAAGACGTTGAGTGACAACCCGTTTGATGCCGACCAGTGGCGTCCCGTTGAGGGCTTCGGCGACCTGACCGACATCACCTATCACCGGCACGTCGACGACGCCACGGTGCGGGTGGCGTTCGACCGGCCCGAGGTGCGCAACGCGTTCCGGCCGCACACCGTCGACGAGCTCTACCGGGTGCTCGACCACGCCCGGATGTCCGCGGGAGTCGGCGTGGTGTTGCTGACCGGCAACGGCCCCTCGCCCAAGGACGGCGGCTGGGCGTTCTGCTCCGGCGGCGATCAGCGCATCCGCGGGCGCAGCGGCTACCAGTACGCCAGCGGCGAGACCGCCGACACCGTCGACCCCGCCCGGGCCGGACGGCTGCACATCCTCGAGGTGCAGCGGCTGATCCGGTTCATGCCCAAGGTGGTCATCTGCCTGGTCAACGGGTGGGCGGCCGGCGGCGGGCACAGCCTGCACGTGGTCTGCGACCTCACCCTGGCCAGCCGCGAGCACGCCCGCTTCAAGCAGACCGACGCCGACGTCGGCAGCTTCGACGGCGGCTACGGCAGCGCCTACCTGGCCCGCCAGGTGGGCCAGAAGTTCGCCCGCGAGATCTTCTTTCTGGGCCGGGCCTACACCGCCGAGCAGATGCACCACATGGGCGCGGTCAACGCCGTCGTCGACCATGCCGAGCTGGAATCCGAAGCCATCGCATGGGCGCGCGAGATCAACGCCAAATCCCCTCAGGCGCAACGCATGCTGAAGTTCGCGTTCAACCTGCTCGACGACGGCCTGGTGGGCCAGCAGCTGTTCGCGGGCGAGGCCACCCGGCTGGCCTACATGACCGACGAGGCCGTCGAGGGCCGCGACGCCTTCCTGGAAAAGCGCGACCCCGACTGGAGCCGGTTTCCCCGGTACTTCTGAGCCCGCCCGCCCGCCTAGACTCGCGTCCCGTGAGCAAGAGTCCGCTTCGCCGGTTCACCGACCAGCTGGTGCTGGCCACCATGCGACCGCCGATGGCCCCGCAGGTGCTGGTCAACCGGCCGCTGATCAAGCCGATCGAGCTGGCGGGCAAGCGCATCCTGCTCACCGGGGCGTCGTCGGGCATCGGCGAGGCCGCCGCCGAGCAGTTCGCCCGCGAGGGGGCCACGGTGGTCGTCGTGGCCCGTCGCCAGGAGCTGCTGGACGCACTGGCCGAGCGGATCACCACGGCGGGCGGTGACGCCACGGCGATCGCCTGCGACGTCTCGGACATGGACGCCGTCGACGCGCTGGTCGCCGACGTCGAGAAGCGGCTCGGCGGCGTCGACATCCTGATCAACAACGCCGGCCGGTCCATCCGCCGGCCGCTGGCCGAGTCGCTGGAGCGCTGGCACGACGTCGAACGGACCATGGTGCTCAACTACTACGCGCCGTTGCGGCTGATCCGCGGCCTGGCGCCGGGAATGATCGAACGCGGCGACGGCCACATCATCAACGTCTCGACGTGGGGGGTGCTCTCGGAGGCGTCGCCGCTGTTCTCGGTGTACAACGCGTCGAAGGCCGCGCTGTCGACCGTGAGCCGGGTCATCGAAACGGAGTGGGGCGAGCGGGGTGTGCACTCCACGGCGCTGTACTACCCCCTGGTGGCCACCCCGATGATCGCGCCCACGAAGGCCTACGAGGGCGTGCCGGCGCTGACGCCGGAAGAGGCCGGCGAGTGGATGATCACCGCCGCCCGCACCCGCCCGGTGCGCATCGCGCCGCGCATGGCGATCGCGGCCAAGGCGCTGGACACCTTTGGCCCCCGCTGGGTCAACGCCGTCATGCAGCGCCAGAGCATCCAGCCCAATCGCAAGGGCGACCGCTGACCGGACCGGCGCGATCGGGCCCGTGTGATAGACACGAGTTATGGAGATCCTGGCCAGCCGGATGCTGCTCCGGCCCGCGGACTACCAGCGGTCCCTGGCCTTCTACCGCGACGAGATCGGCCTGGCGATAGCGCGTGAATACGGCGGCGGCACAGTGTTTTTCGCCGGGCAGTCGCTGCTGGAGCTGGCCGGGTACGGCTCCCCGGACCATTCCCGCGGCCCGTTCCCGGGCGCGCTGTGGCTGCAGGTCCGCGACCTCGAGGCGACCCAGGCCGAGCTACGCGGCCGCGGCGTGTCGATCGCCCGCGAGGCGCGTCAGGAACCCTGGGGCCTGCACGAGATGCACGTGCTCGACCCCGACGGCATCACGCTCATTTTCATCCAGATCCCCCCGGACCACCCGTTGCGCCGCGACACCCGAGGTGAACGGCAGGGAAATTCCGGTTAACTGAGAGGTAACATCTGGCGACGACTCAAGGTACACCCGCGTTTCATGTCATGCCGCATTCGACAATGGATTGCCCCTACCACCAGAAT
This sequence comes from Mycobacterium paraintracellulare, assembly GCF_000276825.1. Classification (NCBI taxonomy): domain Bacteria; kingdom Bacillati; phylum Actinomycetota; class Actinomycetes; order Mycobacteriales; family Mycobacteriaceae; genus Mycobacterium; species Mycobacterium paraintracellulare. The sequence goes on from NC_016948.1 coordinate 4,826,795, forward strand.
CAGGCCCTGTGAACATCCAATTGTTCCTCTTGATCATTGTCGTAATCACGGCACTGGCTTTCGATTTCACCAACGGCTTTCATGACACGGGCAACGCGATGGCGACCTCGATCGCCAGTGGCGCGCTCAAGCCCAAAACGGCGGTTCTGCTCTCGGCGGTACTGAATCTGGTGGGCGCGTTCATGTCCACCGCCGTCGCCGCCACGATCGCCAAGGGCCTCATCGACTCCAACATCGTGACGCTGGAGCTGGTGTTCGCCGGCCTGGTCGGCGGCGTCGTCTGGAACCTGCTGACCTGGCTGCTCGGCATCCCCTCGAGTTCGTCGCACGCCCTGATCGGCGGCATCGTCGGCGCCACGATCGCTGCCGTCGGCGCGCACGGCGTGATCTGGAAGGGCGTGATCTCCAAGGCCATCATCCCGGCCGTCGTGTCGGCGATCCTGGCCATCGCGATCGGCGCGGTCGCCACCTGGCTGGTCTACCGGATCACCCGCGGCGTGCCGAAGGCCCGCACGGAGGCCGGTTTCCGGCGCGGCCAGATCGGTTCGGCGTCGCTGGTCTCGCTCGCCCACGGCACCAACGACGCACAGAAGACGATGGGCATCATCTTCCTGGCGCTCATCTCCTACGGCTCGGTCAGCAAGACCGCCACCATGCCGCCGCTGTGGGTCATCGTGAGCTGCGCGCTGGCCATGGCGACCGGCACCTACCTCGGCGGGTGGCGCATCATCCGCACGCTGGGCAAGGGCCTGGTCGAGATCCAGTCGCCGCAGGGCATGGCCGCCGAATCCTCCTCGGCCGCGGTGATCCTGCTGTCGGCCCACTTCGGCTACGCGCTGTCGACCACCCAGGTGTGCACGGGTTCGGTGCTGGGCAGCGGGCTGGGCAAGCCCGGCGGCGAGGTCCGCTGGGGCGTCGCCGGCCGCATGGGGGTCGCCTGGCTGGTCACCCTCCCGCTGGCGGGGCTGGTCGGCGCCTTCACCTACGGCATCGTGCACCTGATCGGCGGCTACCCGGGGGCGATCACCGGTTTCGCGCTGCTGGTCGCGGTCTCGGCCACCATCTACCTCCGGTCGCGCAGGGTCAAGGTCGACCACCACAACGTCAACGCCGAATGGAAGGGCGATCTGACCAGCGGGCTGCAGGCCGCCGACCAGCCGCCGCCCGGCGATGACGGACCCACGCTCGGCGGCGTGTCCGCCCGGTACGACTCCGACGACCCGTCGCTGAAAGCCAACGCCTCATGAGCCACATCGGCGACTGGTTCAACTACCAGGCGAGCCTGAAGATTCTGGTCTTCGCGATGCTGGCCGGCGCCGCCCTGCCGGGGCTGTTCGCCCTCGGGATCCGGCTGCAGTCCGCGGGGGCGGGCGACATCAGTCTGGACGGCGCCAGCAACGGCTCCGCCCCGCGGCGCAACCCGATGCTGACTGCGTTGGCGTGGAGCATCTACGCGCTGGTCATCGCGGTGATCGCGCTGGCGTTGCTCTACATTGCCCGCGATTTCATCGCCCATCACACCGGCTATCCGCTGCTTGGAGCGAAACCCAAGTAGCATCGTTTGATGCCCATCGAGTCGGCGAACCGGACGCCGGGGAGAGCTGTATCCGCGTGAACGGATTTCTCAATTCCATCGTCTCGTGGCTCCGCGCGGGCTACCCCGAGGGCGTGCCACCCACCGACACGTTCCCGGTGCTCGCGCTGCTGGCCCGCCGGCTGTCCAACGACGAAGCCAAGGCCGTGGCGTGCGAGCTGGTTCGGCGCGGCGAGTTCGACGACGTCGACATCGGCGTGCTGATCACCCAGATCACCGACGAGCTGCCGTCGCCGCAGGACGTCGAGCGGGTACGGGTGCGGCTGGCGGCCCAGGGCTGGCCCTTCGACGACGCCGATCAGGCCGGGGATCCGGCATAGCCGTACTGCGCGCGCTGCACGTCCCGCCGGGCGCGGCGGCCGAGACGCTGCTGCCCGCCCTGGCGGGCGTGCTGGAGGGACGCGACCCGGCGCTGGTAGCCGTCGGCGACGATCGCGAGTCGGCGGCGCTGCGGGCGGGGCTGCGCGTCGGGGAAACCATCGACGACGACGTGGCCCTGGTGGCGGCGACGTCGGGCACCACCGGCAACCCGAAGGGCGCCCTGCTGACAGCGGCCGCCCTGCGGGCCAGCGCCGCGGCCACCCATGACCGCCTGGGCGGCCCGGGCAGCTGGCTGCTCGCCCTGCCGCCACACCACATCGCCGGGGTGCAGGTGCTGGTCCGCAGCCTGCTCGCCGGCACGTCGCCGGTCGAGATGGATGTCACCGGCGGCTTCGATGAAACCGAATTGCCCAGGGCCATCGGCGCTTTGGGCCCCGGCAGGCGGTACACCTCGCTGGTCGCCGCGCAGTTGGCCAAGGCGCTCGCCGACCCGGCGGCCGCGGCCGCCCTCGCCGAACTCGACGCCGTGCTGCTCGGCGGCGGGCCCGCGCCGCGTCCGGTCCTGGACGCCGCGGCCACGGCCGGAATCACCGTCGTGCGCACCTACGGCATGAGTGAGACCGCCGGCGGGTGCGTCTACGACGGCGTCCCGCTGGCCGGGGTGCGGCTGAGGGTGGCCGACGGGCGCATCGTCATCGGGGGCGCGACGGTGGCCAAGGGCTACCGCGACCCCATCGACCCCGACCCGTTCGCCGAGCCCGGCTGGTTCGTGACCGACGACCTCGGCGCCATCGACGGCGCGGGCGTGCTGACGGTCCTGGGCCGCGCCGACGACGCGATCAGCACCGGCGGGCTGACGGTGTTGCCGCAGCCGGTCGAGGCGGCGCTGTGCAGCCACCCGGCCGTCCGCGATTGCGCGGTGTTCGGGGTGGCCGACGAACGCCTCGGGCAGCGGGTGGTCGCCGCGATCGTGGTGCACGACGGCCGCGTGGCGCCGACTGTGGAGGCGCTGCGCGCGCACGTGACGCGCGCCCTGGACGCCACCGCGGCGCCGCGCGAGGTGCACGTCGTCGACGCGCTGCCGCGCCGCGGCATCGGCAAGGTCGACCGCGCGGCGCTGGTGCGCCGCTTCGCCGGCGCGAGCGATCAATAGGCTGTGCGTCCGTGAGGCGGGGTCGACGGCAGGCGGTGCGCGACGCCGTCGCGGTGTCGATCGGCGCGGCGCTGGTGGCGGCGGCGTTCGTGCTGCCGCGGATGAACCTGGGGGTCCGGCCGCGCCTGGATGTCGGGGCGGAAAAGTTCGCCACCCACGCCGGCTCGGCGCCGATCTTCGGCGAGTGGCTGATCCACGCCGGCTGGGGCACCGGCCCGGCCATTGCCCTCGCCGTCGTCGTCGTCGCGTGGGGACCGACTCTGGCGCAACGACTTTCGTGGCGGGCGCTGACGCTGGGCAGCTGGGCCGTCGCCGGCGGGTGGGCGTTCGCGCTGGCGATGATCGACGGCTGGCAGCGCGGCTTCGCCGGCCGGCTGACCACCCGGGACGAATACCTGTCGCAGGTGCCGGGCGTCACCGACATTCCAGCCACGCTGCGCACGTTCGCCGGCCGGATCGTGGACTACCAACCGCATTCGTGGACCACCCACGTGTCGGGGCATCCGCCCGGGGCGCTGCTGACGTTCGTCTGGCTGGACCGGATCGGTCTGCACGGCGGCGCCTGGGCCGGGCTGCTGTGCCTGCTGGCCGGCTCGAGCGCCGCCGCCGCGGTGGTGGTCGGCGTGCGCGCGCTGGCCGACGAGTCCACCGCGCGGCGGGTAGCCCCGTTCGTGGCGCTGGCGCCGACGGCGATCTGGGTGGCCGTCTCCGCCGACGGATACTTCGCCGGCGTGGCCGCGTGGGGCATCGCGCTGCTGGCCGTGGCGGTGCACCGCCCGGTCCGGTTCCCCGCCCTGACCGCCGCCGCGGCCGGGCTGCTGCTGGGCTGGGGAGTGTTCTGCAACTACGGCCTGATGCTGATGGGGCTGCCGGCGGCGGCGGTGCTGGCGTCCGCGGCGGACTGGAGGGCGATCCTGCGGGCGCTCGGTCCGGCGGCGCTGGCCGCGATCGGGGTGGCGGTGGCCTTCGCCGTCGCCGGGTTCTATTGGTTCGACGGCTATCACCTTGTGCAGCAACGCTATTGGCAGGGCATCGCCAAGGACCGGCCGTTTCAGTACTGGAGCTGGGCCAACCTGGCGTGCGTGGTGTGCGCGATCGGGCTGGGCGGCGTCGCCGGGCTCGGGCGGGTGTTCGACGGGGCCGCCGTCCGTCGCCGCTCCGGTTTTCACCTGCTGTTGTTGGGCGTGCTGGCCGCCGTCGTGTGCGCGGACCTGAGCATGCTCAGCAAGGCCGAGGTGGAACGCATCTGGTTGCCGTTCACCATCTGGCTCACCGCGGCGACCGCGCTGCTGCCGGTGCGCTCGCACCGGATCTGGTTGGCGCTCAACGCCGCCGGCGCGATTGCGCTCAACACGATCATCCTGACGAACTGGTAGGTCCGGTACGAGTGTGAGCTGAGGGCAACGAGTGTGAATCCTGGGCTTTGAGTGTGAACGAGCGGCGGGATTTCAGCGATTTCTCCGCCCTGGCTGCACTCCCAAATCCAACGATTCACACTCAAAGCGCCAGACGCACCGCCGATTCCGCGCTCACAGGCCGGCCGCGCGGGTGATCCGCGCGAAGCGGCTGTCGGGCCCGCAGGCCTCGCGCACCGCGGCGACGTCGTCGACGACGTCGACGTCGGCCAGCGTCTGCACCGTCGCGACGTCGATGCCCGTGTCGCGCAACGCCTTCAACGTCAGTTCCCCGGTGTCGGGCGCCGACATCGGTACGGTGCGCAGGCACTGGGCCATCGCCGGTGCGCCCACGCCCAGCACCCACCAGCCGCCGTCGCGGGCCGGCCCGAGCACGGCCGGCGCCTCGAGCAGCCGGCGCGCGCAGCCGGTCAACAGCTCGGCGGTGACCTGGGGGGTGTCCATCCCGATCTGCAGCACCGGCAGCCCGTCCGACGAGGCGTCGGCGTGCGCGTTGGCGAGGCGTGCGGCGAAATCGTCGCCGCGCTGGGCGATCACGGTGAAGGACGCCAGTCGCCGCCGGATATCGGCGGCGCTCGCGGCGCGGCCGAGGTCCCCGGTGAGGGCGACGACCCGCGCCGCCACCGGCGCGTCGGCCACGGCGTCCAGCGTGTCGAGCAGTGCGGCGGCGGCGATCTCGGCGGCGACGCGGTCGCCGACGCTCGCCGCGAGCCGCGTCTTGGCCCGGCCCGGCTCGGGCGCTTTGGCGACCACCAGCAGCGTCACCGGCAGGGCGGTCACGAGATCACCTTCCAGAAGTCGAGGATCGCGGTGATGCTGCCGCGCAGCGATCCGCTGACCTTCGACTTGCCGCCCGTGCGCGGGCCGTAGCTGACGTCGAGTTCGACGACGCGCCAGCCGGCGGCCGCGGCGCGCACCAAAAGCTCGAGCGGATAACCGGATCGGCGGTCGGCGACGCCCAGCGCCAACAGCGCCTCGCGCCGGGCCACTCGCATGGGCGCGATGTCGTGCACCGGCAGGCCGTGGCGGGTGCGCAGCCGCCAGCTCATGACGACGGTCCCGATGCGGGCCACCCACGGCCAGTGCAGGCCGGGCACCGGCCGGCGCCGGCCGGTCACCAGGTCGGCGCCCTGCTCGAGCGCGGCGACCAGCCGCGGCAGGTCGGCGCCGTCTATCGAGCCGTCGGCGTCGATGACCGCCACGATCGGGGTCGTCGCGGCCATCACGCCCGCGTGCACGGCGGCGCCGTACCCGGCCCGTGGTTCGGCGACGACCCGGGCGCCGTGGCGCGCCGCGACGCCGGCGGTGTCGTCGGTGCTGTTGTTGTCGACCACCAGCGCCCGGTAGCCGGCCGGGATGGCGGCCAGCACGGCCGGCAGCGACTCCTCCTCGTTGAGGCACGGCAGGACCACCGTGACCAGGCCGTCGGCGCCGGGCACGCGTCAGAACCCGCGGTGCGTGCGGGGCTCCTGCGGGAACAGCGGCTGCTGCGAGTGCGTCGGCGGCGCGGTCTGCTGGGTGTGCGTCTGCACCGGCGGTTGGGTGGTCGCCTTGGTGCTCGGCGGCGCATACGTCGTCGTCGGGGGTGCGTGCGTGGTCGTCGGGGGTGAATACGTCGTCGTCGGGGGCGAATACGTGGTCGTCGGGGGCGAATACGTCGTCGTCGGCGGCGAGTACGTCGTCGTCGGCGGCGAATACGTCGTCGTCGGGGGCGAATACGTCGTCGTCGGCGGCTGGGACGTCGTGATGGTCGGCGGCGTGTAGGGCGTCGTCGGGTTGTACGGCGGGTTGTAGGGCGGTTGCCACCCCGGGATCGGAATGGGAATCGGAATAGGAACCGGCACAATAGGATTCGGCCGCGGCGCCCAACCCGGATCGGGGTTGGGCACGACACCGGGGTTGCTCGGCGCCTCGGGAACGGGAGCGACCTGCGGGCCGCCTCCGGACGGGGGCGCGACGTGTTCGGGAGCCGGGACGGTGCCGCCCTGGAACCCGGCGTTGGGCGCCTCGGGCGGGGGTGGGGGCAGCGGCGCCTGCTGCTGGCTCGGCAAGATCGGCATGAATTTGCCCGGGGTGCCGTTCTGCACGCCCACCACCGGCTGCTGGGCGGCGGTCGGGCGGACGGCCACCGCGATCGCGGTGGCCAGCGACGCTAATCCGATGACCGCGAAGGCGATGACGGCGTTGCCGATCACCAGCGACCGCCGCGACAGCTTCGTCGGCGCGTCCTCGCCGGCCTCGGCGTCGTCGCCGAACTCCGGGCCGTAGTCGTAGTCGTCGAATTCGGGGTCGTACTCGTCCATCTCGCCCGGATAGACCCCGCCCTCGTCGGCCATCGAGTACGCCAGCTGCGGCTCCTCGGCGTCCGGCGCGGGCACGACCGTCGTCTCGTCCCCGGTGAGGCCGGCGGCGGGGGCCATCGCGGTCGCGTCACCGGTCAGGCCGACGGCCGGCGCCATGGCCGTCGCATCCGGCGCGGACGCCGCCGCCGCGGCGATCGCGGCGCCGCGCGCGAGCGCAAACGTGGGGTCCTCGGCGACCTGCACCCGCATGGTGGACGCGTCGCGCAATTCGTCGGCGACCCGGTTGAGGTCGGGCGAGGCGCCGAGCAGATACACCTCCCCCGGCGCGTCGGGATGCGTGCCGAGGTTCGCCATCATCGTCTGGAACGCGGCGGTAGCGTCCGGGCCCGTGGCGCCGGTCAGCGGCTGGCTGGCCAACACGGTCGGCGGCGCGTCGGGGTCCCCGGCGTCCGGGCCCACCACCGACAGGGTGGCCGTCGCGTCGTCCATCACGAGCGCGGCGCCGGGCCGCCCGGCCGCCCGCATGAGGGCGGCGACGGCCTGCGACTCCGAGAGCACCGCGACGTTGTGAACGCCGGAGTCCTCCAGCGCCCGCCGCAGCTCGTCAGCCCGTGGCTCGTCGGACCAGCACAGGCGCGTGCCGACCAACCGGTGGTTCTCGTCGGCCAACAAGCGATTGGTTCCGACCACGGTCTCGGTGAGCGTGCCGAGCGGGTTGTCGGCGAGATCGATGACGGATTGGTCGATCACGTCGGTGCCCTGGGCGCCCGACCCCAGGAGCGCCAGGCGGGCGACGGGACCGGTGACCGCGACCCCCAAAACGACGTCCATCCCGCTTCTCCTTCACCCTGGCCACCCCGCACCAGCAATGTCCCGGCATCATTACACTTGCGATACCGTCGGCAGTATCAGTCATTCGGCGACAAGGTTCGCCACTAGCGCAGCGTAACCAGCTTTTCGAAGGACAGGACGGTCGCCGCGGAATCGCCTCCGCCCAGCGGCCCGTCCCAGCCACTGCCACGGCAGCCGAACGGAGAATATGTTCGCAAGCGAGCGGTGCATGTGGCTCGGCAGGGCATTCCCCCGCCGGACACCGGCAGCTGCGCCGAAAGTAGTCGTCCTTGAATCCCGGGGGGCATGGTGAGCCAGAGCAGCGACGACACGCCAACCGGCCCCATCGGGGCCCGGGCCCAGCAGGCGCCCGCGCCCCGCATCATCCGCCCGCACGCCACCGGCGGCACGACACCCGTTGCCGCGGGCACGGGACGGCGCCGGGCCATCGTCAGCGACGCGACCGCGGTGGTGCTGTTGGTGCTCGCCGTGTTCTTGCCGTGGAATCTGTACTTCGGTGTCGGGATTCCCGACAGCAGTCCGGCCCTGTTCGCGGTGCTGCTCGCTGTGACGGTGCTCGCCGTCGCCGCCGTCGCGGTGGCCGGTTCCTGGCGGTCGGGCGGCGAGCGGTTCAACCCGGCGTCCGCGGCGCGGCTTCGGTTGGCGCTCAACGCCCCCTATCTGCTGCTGGTGCTCGCCGTCATCGCGTTCGACGCGTACGAGACCGTCCGGTTCGGGGGCACGGTCACCGTGCCCGGCGGGGTGGGGCCCGGGGCGTGGGTCGGCGTCGCCGGCTCGCTGCTCAGCGCCCAGGCGGTGCCGGCCGGGCCGATCCCGGCCGACGACGAGTACACGGGCTGGCATCGCTCCGCCCGGATGATCGGCGCGCTGTCGATGCTCGCGGCGGTGCTCAGCTTCGGGTTCAACCTGTACTGGCGGGTGCGCTACGCGCTGCAAAGCACTAACGGCGCGGCGGAATTCGGCAAGCAGAACATCGCGGTGATCGCCACGGCGGTGGTGTACGGGGTGGTGGCGCTGGTCGCGGTCCTGGTCGCGTCCAGGTGGCTGCTGCAGCGCACCCGGGCGAGCCGGCTGACCACCGTCGCACTGGGTGCGTCGGCATTGGCCGCGGGGATCCTGGTGTGGATCCTGCCCGTCGGCCGCGACCTCGATGCGTTCCACGGCATCGCCCAGAACACCTCGACCGCCGGGGTCGGGTTCGAGGGTTACCTCGCCTGGGCGGCCGGGGCGGCCATCTTCGCGCCGCGGGCCCTGTTCGGTCACCGCAACCCGTCGCCGGCGGAGGAATCCGCGTGGCGGTCCACGACCCGAAATGGCTTGCTGCTCATCGCCGTCTGGGCCGTGGGGTCGATCGCGATGCGGCTCACCGACCTTGTCGTCGGCATCGCCTTGAACTATCCGTTCTCCGGGTACGACAGCGTGGTGCTGGCCGCGTTCGACCTGGTGACCGCGGCCCTGGCGATCTGGCTGCGCCGCCGCCTGGCCGGAATCTCGGCGCGACTGGTCACGTCGCTGTGCGGGCTCGTCGCCGCCCTCAGCGTCGCCCGCGTGATCGTCGGCGTCGCGCTGGCGCCGCGGTTCGCCGACTCGCCCAATTCGCCCGCGCAGCAACCTGTCTACGGCAACGACCTCGCCCAGCAGATCACCAGCACCTTCGACGTGACGCTGTGCGGGCTGGCGCTGGGCATCCTGGCGGCCGCCGTCGTGGCCGGGCAACTGCACGGGCGGCGCCTGGCTCGCCGCGCCGCCCGCAAGCGCGCGGCCGACGCGAATGCGGCGGCGCCGACCACCCGGGTCCGCGTGGGCCAGGCCGCCGGGCCGTCGGCCGCGGCCACCACCCGCATGCCCACCGGGGGGCCCGGCGCGGAGAGCGACCCGCCCACCGCGGAGATCCCGCCGCTGGCCGGCTCGCCCCGGATCTTTCGCGGCGACGACTCCGGCACGCGGCAGATACCGGTGCGGGGGCCCCAGATCTTCCGCCCGCCGCAAACGTAGGGGTTTACCGAAGGGGCGCGAACGCGAACTCGCGCAACCCGTCACCCGGTAAGACCGAAGCGCTAAACCCCAGCACCTCGGCCGCCCGGGACGGGTCGGCGACGATGTGGCGCACGTCGCCGCTGCGATATTCACCGGTGACCACCGGCGACAGTGAACCGCCCCGCGCGTCGCACAGCGCCGCGGCCACCTCGAAGATCGAAATCGGCTGCCCCGAGCAGACATTGGCCGCGAGAAAACCGTCGTCGTGCGCTAGCGCCGCGACGTTGGCGGCGGCCACGTCATCGACGTGCACGAAGTCACGCATCTGGCCGCCGTCCTCGAAAACCCTTGGCGGCTCGCCCTTTTCCAGCGAAGACCGGAAGATCGCCGCCACGCCCGAATACGGGGTGTCGCGCGGCATGCCGGGGCCGTAGACGTTGTGGTAGCGCAGCGCCACCACCGAGCCGCCGGTGGCCTCCGACCAGGCCAGCGCGTAATGCTCCTGCGCGGTCTTGCTGGCCGCGTACAGGCTGCGGGGGCGCAGGCAGGCGTCCTCGTCGACGAGGCACCACGCCAACTCCTCCCCGCCGACCGGGCACCGGTGCTCGAAGGCCCCGGCGTCGAGGTCCGCGCCCCGGCGCGGCAGCGGGTCCACGCGCCCGTGCCGGCGGCAGTGATAGTTCCCCTGCCCGTAGACGACCATCGAGGACGCCAGCACCAGGCGCCGCACCCCGGCGGCGAACATCTGCGCCAGCAGCACCGTGGTGGCCAGGTCGTTGTGGCCGCCGTAGGCGGGCGCGTCGGCGGCGTCCACGCCGGCGCCCACCATCGCCGCCTGATGGCACACCGCGTCCACGCCGTCCAGGAGCGGGGCCAGCGCGTCGGCGTCGCGCACGTCGACGCGCTGACATCCCTTCGGCAACACCGGGTTCGGGCCGTGCGCGGCGGGCAGCAGGACATCGACGGCGACGACGTCGTGGCCGGCGGCGCGCAGCGCGGCGCCCACCCGCGCGCCGATGAACCCGGCCGCGCCGGTCAACAACACCCTCATGGCAGCTCGATGGGCAGCGTCACCCCGGTGTGCGGCAGGCAGGTGGTGCAGGTGCGGTCGGCGGCGACCCGGCCGATGGCCGCGCGCACCAACGCCTTGAACGGCCCGATGTTGCGTTCGAATTCGGCGAACACGTCGACGGTCCGCACGCCCTCCCCGGCGCTCACGCCGGCGTCCAGGTCGGTCACCAAAGCGATTGCCGCGTAACAGATTTCGAGCTCCCTAGCGAGCACGGCCTCCGGGTATCCGGTCATGTTCACCAGCGAGAACCCGGCGGAGGCGAACCACCGGCTTTCGGCGCGGGTGGAAAAGCGCGGCCCCTGGATCACCACCATGGTGCCGCCGTCGACCACGCCGGGGAGGTCGGTGACCGCCGCGCGCAGCGTCGGGCAGTACGGATCGGCGAAGTCGACGTGGATCCCGCCGGAGTCGAAATAGGTGTCGGCGCGGCCCCGGGTGCGGTCGACCAGCTGATCGGGCACCACGATGGAGCCCGGGCCGAGTTCGGGTTTGAGGCTGCCGACCGCGCACGGCGCGAGCACCCGCCGCACGCCGAGTTTGCGCAGGGCCCACATGTTGGCCCGGTAGGGAACGGTGTGCGCGGAGAATTCGTGCTTGGCGCCGTGGCGGGGCAGGAAGGCGACGTCGTGTCCCTCGATGGCGCCCACGGTGACCGGGGCGCTGGGCGCTCCGTAGGGGGTGTCGACCGTGACGTCGTCGGCGTCGGATCCGAAGAAGGTGTAGAAGCCGCTGCCGCCGATGACTCCGAGCATCCGACCATTGTGGTGCATGACCACGCGGTGATCGCGGGGCCTGGGGAGCGGCGGCCCGCATCCTGGCAGGATGACGTTGTGGCCAATCTCGGGCAGTGGGTTTCGGGTGCGCGGCCGCGGACGTTGCCCAACGCGGTGGCGCCGGTCGTCGCCGGCACCGGCGCCGCGGCCTGGCTGGGATCCGCGGTGTGGTGGAAGGCGCTGCTGGCGCTGGCCGTAGCGCTCGCGCTGACCGTGGGCGTCAACTACGCCAACGACTACTCCGACGGCATCCGCGGCACCGACGACGACCGGGCCGGTCCGGTGCGCCTGGTCGGCTCGCGGCTGGCGGCCCCGCGGGCGGTGCTGGGCGCCGCGCTCGCGAGCCTGACGATCGGGGCGCTCGCCGGGGTGGTGCTGGCGCTGTTCAGCGCGCCGTGGCTGATCGCGGTGGGCGCGGCCTGCATCGCCGGGGCGTGGCTGTACACCGGCGGCTCGAAACCCTACGGCTACGCCGGTTTTGGCGAGGTCGCGGTGTTCCTGTTCTTCGGGCTGGTCGCCGTGCTCGGCACCCAGTACACGCAGGCGTTGCGGGTGGACTGGGTGGGGCTGCTGCTGGCGGTGTCGGTCGGGGCGCTGTCGTCGTCGGTGCTGGTGGCCAACAACCTGCGCGACATCCCCACCGACGCGCGGTCGGGGAAGATCACCCTCGCGGTGCGGTTGGGCGACGCCCGCACCCGCGTCCTGTATCAGGCGCTGCTGGGCACCGCCGGTGTGCTGACGCTGGCGCTCATGGTGGCCACCCCGTGGTGCGCCGCCGGACTGGTGGCCACGCCGCTGGCCCTGCGCGCCATGGCCCCGGTGCGATCGGGCCGCGGCGGCCCGGAGCTGATCCCGGTGCTGCGCGACACCGGGCTGGCGATGGTGGTGTGGGCGATCGCGGTGGCGGCCGCGCTGGCGATAGGTACCTAGAGTGCGAGCAGAGGCAAAGGCCCCCGAAAACGGCGCTGGTGGGGTACTTTTGCGTCTGCCCCGGGGATAGCGAAGGACCGCAATGAAGCAGATTTCCGCGACCAGCGGGCCCACCAACATCGGCTTGCTCAGCGTCGGGTCATACCGCCCCGAACGCGTGGTGACCAACGACGAGCTCTGCGAAAACATCGACTCCTCCGACGAGTGGATCTATTCGCGCACCGGGATCAAGACGCGCCGGTTCGCCGCACGCGACGAATCCGCCGCCTCGATGGCGACCGAGGCCGGGCGGGAGGCGATCGCCAAGGCCTCCCTCGAGGCCTCCGACATCGACTGCGTCATCGTGGCCACCAGCACCCACCTCCTGCAGACCCCCGCGTGCGCCCCCGCGGTCGCGGCGGCGCTGGGCGCCACCGGCGTGCCCGCCTTCGACATCTCGGCGGGCTGCGCCGGGTTCGGGTACGCGCTGGGCGTCGCGGCCGACATGATCCGCGGCGGGACCGCCGCCAGGGTGCTGGTCCTGGGCTCGGAGAAGCTGTCCCCCACGATCGACATGCAAGACCGCAGCAACTGCTTCATCTTCGCCGACGGCGCGGCCGGCGTGGTGGTGGGCGAGACGCCCACGCAGGGCATCGGGCCGACCGTCTGGGGTAGTGACGGCAACCAGGCCAGCGCCATCCGCCAGGACATCGACTGGCTCGACTACCTGGAGAATCCCACCGGCCCGCGCCCCTTCCTGCGGCTCGAGGGCAGCGCGGTCTTCCGCTGGGCGGCTTTCGAGATGGGCAAGGTCGGCCAGCAGGCCATGGACGCGGCGGGGATCCGGCCCGACGAGATCGACGTCTTCGTGCCGCACCAGGCCAACAGCCGAATCAACGAGATTCTGGCCAAGAGCCTCGAGTTGCGGCCGGACGCGGTGATCGCCAACGACATCGAGCACACCGGCAACACCTCGGCGGCGTCCATCCCGTTGGCCATGGCCGAGGTGCTGGCGACCGGGGCGGCCAAGGCCGGCGACCTGGCCCTGCTGATCGGTTACGGCGCCGGCCTGAGCTATGCCGCCCAGGTCGTCCGGCTGCCCAACGGCTGAGCCCTCACCCGTCCTCGCGCGTCTCGTCGGGCGGGGCGTCCCCGTGCAGCCGGGCCTGCAGCAGCTCGCGCTCCCGTCGGCGCCGTTCGCCGGCGATCGCCAGCGCCGCGGTGGCGCGCCGGCGCAGCGGCCCGAACACCCAGATGCCCAGCGGCATCGCGATGATCAGCGCGAACAGCGCGGCCACCACGAGGGGGAACTGCGTGATGCCCGCCAACCGCGCGACGCCATAGATCACGGCGGTGAGCACGACCGCCAGCAGCAACCGCGCCGCCATGTATGCCAAAACGGGGACGACGACGTGGTTTTCGGCGCTCTCGCCGCCCGCGCCGTTTCCCGGGCCCCCGATGGTGTTGTCGCTACCTTCGTGTGACACAGCCAAAGCCTACGGCGCGGGTATATTCGCCCGAAGGAGGTGTTGTGTGGTCTACCTGCTGCTCGTCGTGATTTTGGGAACGCTGATCTACGTCGGCTGGCGTGCCGCGCGATCCCAGGTCCACCGACCGAAGACGCGCGTCATCGGGCCCGACGACGATCCGGATTTCCTGCGGCGGCTGGGCCACGGCGATAACAACCCGCGCTAGTAGCTGGATAGCGACCGCCGCTAGCCCAGGACTCCCGGGTTGCGCTGGTCGCCGGGGAATCCGTCGGCGACGATGGCGGCCAGCTCGGTGAGCGCTTCGCGGGTGGGCCGCCGCAGCCGCTCCAGGTCGATCTCGGCGCCCTCTTCCAGGTGCGGGTCGAACGGCACCAGCTGGACCGCGCGGCAGCGCCGGGAGAAGTGCTCGATCACCTTGTTCATGTCGACCTTGCCGGGGCGCGGGCGCACCCCGTTGATGACCGCGATCGAATTGCGGACCAGGTCTTCGTGGCCGTGGGCGTCCAGCCAGTCCAGCGTGGCCGACGCGCTGCGCGCGCCGTCGATGGAGGCCGAGCTGACCACGACCAGGGCGTCGGCCCTGTCGAGCACCGACTTCATCACCGAGTGCAGCAGGCCGGGTCCGCAGTCGGTGAGCACCAGGCCGTAGAACCGCTCCAGGATGTCCAGGATCCGCCCGTAGTCCTCGGCGCTGAAGGCCTCCGAGATCGCGGGGTCGGTCTCCGAGGCGAGCACCTCCAGGCCGCTGGGGCCCTTCGAGGTGTAGCGGCGCACGTCGCTGTAGCGCTCGATGGTTCCGGCGTCGTGCAGCAGCTGACGCACGGTCGCGGCGGTCTCCAGCGGGATCTTCTGGCTCAGCGTGCCGCGGTCGGGGTTGGCGTCCACGGCCACCACGCGATCGCCCCGAATGGAGGCGAAGGTGGCGCCCAGCGTCGCGGCGATCGTCGTCTTGCCGACACCGCCCTTCAGCGACAGGAACGCCACCCGATACGAGCCCCGCAACGGCCGGTTCACCTGGGCGACCAGGTTGTTGTAGCGGCTGGCCCGGGGGCTTTCGCCCAGGTTGATCAGCCCGCCGGACATCTTGTACAGCAACAGCCGCCACCCGTCGGACGGCGGCGGCTGGACCGGCCGCAGCAACATGCCGGTGGACAGCTCCGGATACGGCGTGTGCGGGAGGTGCTCGGGGCGCTGCGGCGCCCCCTGCATCTGGGTGGGCGGGGCGTCCGGCCCGGCGTAATAGGCGCCGTAAGCGGTCGGGTCGACGCGCGGGATGCCGGTGACCGGGGTGGAGTCCCACGGCGGCATGGCGCCGGGCCGCGGCGCGGTGGGCGGGGCCGCCTGCTGGTGTTCGGGGGTGGGGACGCGGCGCTCGGTGCGGAATCCGGCGAAGGCGCGAGTCGGGGCGTCCCCGCCCGACTCCGGTTGCGGTTCGCCCGCGTCCTGCTGGGCGGGCGCCGATGACGTCTGTGGGGGAATTTGCGTGGTCGGTTGTTCGGGCGCCCCCACGCCCGCCGTTGGATGCTCGGACACTGCATTCCCCCTTGTTGTGCGCTTGTCGTGCGCTATTCCGTTGTGTGCGTTATTCGGGGCGGTTGTTCGCTCTCA
This sequence comes from Mycobacterium paraintracellulare, assembly GCF_000276825.1. NCBI lineage: Bacteria > Bacillati > Actinomycetota > Actinomycetes > Mycobacteriales > Mycobacteriaceae > Mycobacterium > Mycobacterium paraintracellulare. The sequence continues at coordinate 4,842,262 of NC_016948.1, forward strand.
CCCGACGCCCGCATACGAATGCAGGCCGACAGTCACCAGATTAACGAAGAACAAATTGAAGACCATCGCCACAAAGCCCGCGACGTTGATCCACGCGGCTTTGCGGTCCCGCCATCCGGCGGTCGACCTGGCGTGCAGGTAGGCGGCGTATATCACCCACGCGACGAAGGACACGGTCTCTTTGGGGTCCCAGCCCCAATACCTGCCCCAGGCCTCTTCGGCCCAGATGGCCCCGAAGATGACCCCGAACCCGAAGACCGGAAACGCGAAGATCGTCGTGCGGTAGGCAATGCGGTCCAGGGTTTCCGCGTCCGGGAAGCGCCGCACCAGCCGGGCCGCGGCGCTGTCGGTATCGGGATCCCCCAGCCGCGAGGTGCGCAGCAGGAACAGGATGCTGGAGATCCCGGCGACCAGGAACACCCCGGATCCCAGGCTGACGACGGACACGTGGATGGGCAGCCAGTAGGACTGCAACGCGGGCATCACGGGCGCGGCGTTGGTGTAGAGCCAGCGTCCCGACACCGTGAGCAGGATCAGCACCGGCAGCAGCAGAAAGACCCACAGCGGACGGTATTGGGGGCGGCGCAGCACGACGGCCCCGGCGATCAACCCGCACAGGCAGGTCAGGTTGATGAATTCGTACATGTTGCCCCACGGCACCCGCACCGTGGCCAGGCCGCGCAGCACCAGGCAGGCGAACAGCAGGCCGATGCCCAGGTACACCACGGACAACCCGGCCCGCCCGACGCGCTCGTCGAGCGGGCGCTGGTCCGGCTGTTCGACCACGCCGGGGGTGGCGGAGTCGGCGCTCACCGCGCCGGCCAGCACCCGGGCGCGCTGGTCCGCGCGGCGCCCGCCGGCGTACGCCAGCTCGAAGGCCAGCAGCAGCAGCGCGATGACCAGCGCGACGACGGCCGACGTGAACGCCCAGTCGGAGTAGCGCGCCAGCTCGACGTTGACGTGCAGCGTGTTCATGTGACGTCCACCTGAGAACTCCTTTGGGACGCGGGGGGCGTCTCGGCGCGGCCGGCCCCGCCCAATCCGTCCAGCAACCGCTCGGTCAATCGCTCGAACTCGTCGCCCCACCCGGAGTTGTCGGTGCGCGCCAGCCCGCCCAGCTCGACGTTCACCGTACCGGGTGCCCCGCCGGCGTCGGGCGTCAGACGGACCCACACGCGGCGGCGGCGCACCAGCAGCGACACCACCAGACCGCCCATCATCGTGATCGCGAAGACGAGCACCCAGGTCTGGCCGGGGTCGTGGGAGACCTGGAGATTGACGAACGGCACGGCGCCGACGAAGCGGATCACGGTGCCGGCGGCCGGCCCCTGGTCGATCCGGACCGCCTGGCCCGCGCGCAGGTTGACCCGCTTCTCCTTGGTCAGCCGGCCCTGCTCGATCAGCCGGGGATCGAGGGTGAACAGCGACTGGGGCCGCCCGGTGTCCAGGCCGGTGTCGCCGCGGTAGATGTCGACGGCCACCGCGGGGGCGTTCAGGGCCGGGAACCGCGACGACAGCAGCGTGCCGTCCAGCTGCTCGGTCGGCGCGAGCAGGCCCTGGATCGCGATCTGGTGCGCGCGGCGCTCCGCCGGGGTGGGATAGGTGCCGGCGGGCGGGTCGATGCGGGCCACGCCCGAGGAGAGCAGGGTCTGCGGATTGTCGGGTCGCCACTGCACGGTCGACGTGCGGACCTGCCCGTCCGGGAACGTGACGCTGAAGGTGGGCGCGTAGCCGTGCCCCTGCAGGTACACCCGGTCACCGCCGAGCCGCAGCGGGTGGTTGACCTCGAGCCGGTAATGGCGCCAGGTGTTGGCGGTCAGGTCCTCGCCGGACTGGTAGGCGATGTTCGCCGCGAACGAGGTGGCCTGCCCGGACGGCAGGTAGTGCGCCGCGAAGTCGTCGACCCGGATGCACAGCGGGTGCAACGAGGTGCCGTCAACGGTGTTGCCGGCCCGGAACGAGTCGAACGCGGCCGGCGACGCGGAACAGAAGCCGGGGCCGCCGTCGGCGATGACGATCACGTTGCCCTCGTAGCCGAACAGCTTGCCGACGGCCACCGCGACCAGCAGGCCCAGCAGCGAGAAGTGGAAGACGATGTTGCCGAATTCGCGGAGGTAGCCCTTTTCCGCGGATACCTCCACGACGTCGGAGGCCGCGCCGTCTTCGTGGCGGATGGCGGTGCGCCAGCCGCGCAGCCGGTCGGTGATCGCGTTGGCCAGGGTGTTGAGCTCCTCGGCGCCGGCCCGGATCTGGTGGCTGGCGTGCTTGGGCAGCCGGGCCAGGTTGCGCGGGGCGGCGACCGGGGTGGACCGCAGGCTGCGGACGTGCTCGATCATCCGTGGGGTGAGGCAGCCGACCAGGGACACGAACAGCAGCACGTAGATGGCGGTGAACCAGAAGCTGGAGAACACGTTGAACGCCTGCAGCCGGTCCAGCCAGGGCCCGATCACGGGGTGGGCCTTGAGGTAGTCGTCGACCTTGCCGGCGTTGAGGTTGCGCTGCGGCAGCAGGGCGCCGGGGATGGCGCCGAGCGCGAGCAGGAACAGCAGCACCAGCGCGGTGCCCATCGAGGTCAGCGCGCGCCACGTGTTGCGCCCCCACGCGAGGAGTTGCCTCAAATCGGGAGCCTCACGTCGGACACGAAAGCGTCGCGCAGCCAGGAGACGAAGTCGTTCCACACCCCGGTGACCAGCAGGGCGCCGACGGTGATGAGCAGCACGCCGCCGAACACCTGGATGGCCCGGGTGTGCCGGCGCAGCCAGCCCAGGCCCGCCACCGCGCCCGCCGAGCCGAATGCCAACAGCACGAACGGGATCCCCAGCCCCAGGCAGTACGCGATCACCAGCACGATGCCGCGCGCCACGCTGGCGCCGTCGGTGGCCGAGGCGACGGTGATCACGCCGGCCAGCGTCGGCCCCAGGCACGGCGTCCAGCCCAGCGCGAACACCGCGCCCAGCAGCGGCGCCCCGGCGACCGTCGTCAGCTGCCGCGGGCTGAACCGCGCCTGGCGCTGCAGGGCCGGGATGAGCCCGACGAACACCAGGCCCATCACGATGGTCAGCACGCCGCCGGCCCGCTGCAGCAACAGCTGGTTGGTGATCAGCGTGGTCGTCATGCCCAGGACGGCGACGGTGCCCAGGATGAACACCGCGGTGAATCCGGCGACGAACAGCGCCGCCGATCCCGCGACCCGCCAGCGCGCGCCCGGCGGGGCTTTCACGGCGCCGGGGGGCGGTTGTTCGTCCACGCCGACGACGGCGGCCAGGTACGACAGGTAGCCGGGCACCAGTGGCACCACGCAGGGCGAGGCGAACGACACCAGCCCGGCCAACAGGCACGCGCCGAGCGCCACCAAAAGCGGTCCGGCGGCGGCGATCTGGGTGAAACCGGTCACTCGTGGGCCAATCGTTGCACCACCGGCTGCAGGTCGCCCGCCAGCATCTCGCGCAGGAAGACCGCCGCGACGCGGTGCTGACGGTCCAGGACCAGCGTGGAGGGGATCACGGTGGTGGGGTACTTGCCGCCGAACGCGATCAGCGTGCGCATGGCCGGGTCGTAGATCGACGGGAACGTGACGTGGCGGTCGTTGACGAAGTCCAGTGCCGCCTGCCGGTTGTTGTCGCGGACGTCGATGCCGAGAAACGACACCCCGGCGCCGCGGGTGGCGTCATACACCTGCTGCAGCTGGGTGACCTCGGCGCGGCACGGCCCGCACCACTGCCCCCAGATGTTGATGACCACCACCCGGCCGGCGAAGATCGGATCGTCCAGCGACAGCGTGTGCGCGGGGTCGGCAAGGTCGGGGCCCGCCAGGGGGCCGGGGCGGCCACGGCTGGACGGCGGGTCGTAGGAGATGTCGGTCTTGCCGCCGGGCGAGACGAACTCGAAGGTGCCGCCCTGGGCGACCGCGTCGTGGCCCGAGGAACAGCCGGCGAGCAGGCCGGAAACCAGGGTCGCCAGCGCGGCCCCGGTCATCGCCAGCCCTCGTATGTTCAAGGGGCCGCCGGCTCGGAGTACTCGACGCCGGCCAGCCGGTCGCCGTCGTAGACCAGGGTGGTCACCGACGCGAGGCCGCATTGCCGCCGCCGCGGGTCGTGCCACAGCCGCTGACCGGTCAGGTGCAGGCGCAGCGTCCACACCGGCAGTTGGTGGCTGACGCACACCACCTCGTGGCCGGCGCCGCGGGCGCGGGCCTTGTCCACCGCCGTCTCCATCCGGGCCGCGATCTCGGTGTAGGGCTCCCCCCACGACGGCCGGAACGGGTTGCGCAGCTGCCACCACACCCTGGGGTCGCGCCAGGCGCCGTCGCCGGGGCTGACGCGCCGGCCCTGGAAGAAGTTGGCGGATTCGATGAGGTCCGGGTCGGTGTCGACGGGGAGGCCGTGCTTGGCGGCGATGGGCGCGGCGGTTTCCTGGGCGCGTTGCAGGGGCGAGGCGATCACCGCGACGATGTCGCGGTGATCGAGGGCGTCGGCCACCGCGGCCGCCTGCGCCCGGCCCGCCTCGGACAGGTGAAACCCGGGCAGCCGCCCGTAGAGGACGCCGCTCGGGTTGTACACCTCGCCGTGCCGCACGACGTGCACCCGGGTCTGCTCGGCCATCAGGACTTCCCCTCCTCGGCTTCGGCGGCGGCCCGCGCGGCGCCCGGCAGCGCCTCGGCGATGCGGTCGAAGGCGCCGTCGTCGAGCGCGGTCGAGACGAACCACGCCTCGAAGGCGCTGCACGGCGGGTAGACGCCCGCGTCCAGCAGCGCGTGAAAGAACGGTGGATAACGCCAGGTCTGGCTGGCGCGCGCGGAGCCGAAGTCCGTGATCGGAGTGTCGGAGAAGAACACGCTGAGCATGTTGCCGGCCCGCGGAATCTGGTGCGCCACACCGGCATTCGTCAACGCGTCGGAAAAGAGCCCGGCCAGGCGGTCGGCGTTGGTGTCCAGCCTCGTGTAGGCGGCGGCATCGGCGTTGCGCAGTGTCGCCAGCCCGGCGGCCATCGCGACCGGGTTTCCCGACAGCGTGCCGGCCTGATACACCGGGCCCAGCGGCGCCAGCCGCTCCATCACCTCGGCCCGCCCCCCGAAGGCGGCGGCCGGCAACCCGCCGCTCATCACCTTGCCGAAGGTGAACAGGTCGGCGTCGACGGGATCGATTCCGTACCAACCGCTTCGGCTGACACGGAAGCCCGTCATCACCTCGTCGATGATCAGCAGCGCGCCGTGTTCGGCGGTGATGGTCCGCAGTGCCGCGTTGTAGCCGGGCGCGGGGGGAACCACCCCCATGTTGCCGGGACTGGCTTCGGTGATCACCGCGGCGATCTGGTCGCCGAACCGGGCGAAGGTCTCGCGCACGGCCTCGATGTCGTTGTAGGGCAACACGATGGTGTCGGCCGCCGTCGCCCCGGTGACGCCCGGTGAGGACGGCAGACCCAGCGTCGCCACCCCGGAGCCCGCGTCGGCGAGCAGCGCGTCGACATGGCCGTGGTAGCAGCCGGAGAACTTGATGACCTTGGCCCGGCCGGTGAAGCCGCGGGCCAGCCGCACCGCGCTCATGGTGGCCTCGGTGCCGGAGTTGACCAGGCGGACCCGGTCGACCGGTGCCACCCGCCCGATCATCTCGGCGGCCAGCTCGCTCTCCGCAGGCGTGGGCGCCCCGAACGACAGGCCCGAGGCGGCGGCCTTCGCGACGGCGTCGACCACGGCGGGGTGGGCGTGGCCCAGGATCATCGGGCCCCACGAGCAGACCAGGTCCACGTAGCGGTTGCCGTCGGCGTCGGTCAGCCAGCAGCCGCGCGCCTGCGTGATGAACGGCGGCGTCCCGCCGACCGCGGTGAACGCTCGGACGGGAGAGTTCACGCCGCCCGGAATGACGGCGCAGGCGTCCTCGAACAGCCGCGCCGAGGCCGCCGTGGCCCGAGGGGCTCCGGTGGCGTGCGCGGTCGCCCGATCACTGCTTCCCATGACGACTAGTGTCCCAGCCTTCGCGGCCCGTCCAACTACAGGGTGTAGCAGGGCAGGCCGGTCGGCCGGTCAGGCCCCTTGCCGTTCGGCTTCCTGCGCCTTTTGATAGTCGTGGCGCGCGGCGTCGCGTTCCTTTTCCGCCGCGCGCTGGTGCGCGGCGACATCGCCGAGGCGCTGGGCGACCGCGCGCTCATGGACTTCGGCGGCCCGCTCGTGCGCGACGGCGGCGTCGTAGTGGCGCTGCACTCCGCGGCGGTGAGCCTCCTCGTCGCGCTCGTGGGACGCCTCGGCGCGCTCGGCGGCGCGGCGCGCGTCGTCCACGGTGACGGCCTTGCCCGCGGCGAGTTCCTCCCCCCGGCGCACCAGCTCCTCCGCGCGCCGGGCGGCCTCGTTACCTGCCGCCTGCCCCATGAGACGACATTAGACCCGTGGCCCCACAAAGATCGGGTTGTCCTGGCCCGGGGCCTGCGAGTTGGATGGGAGGATGCAACTCCCCCAAGGACTTGCCCGGTTCAACCGTCACGTCACCAACCCGATCCAGCGGATGTGGGCCGGTTGGCTCCCGTCCTTCGGGATCCTGGAGCACGTGGGGCGGCGCTCGGGCAAGCCGTACCGCACACCAGTGAACGTGTTTCGCACCGAGGTCGACGGCAAACCCGGGGTGGCGATCCTGCTGACGTATGGCCCCGACCGGGATTGGCTGAAGAACCTGACCGCGGCGGGCGGCGGGCGCCTACGCACCCGGGGCAAAACCGTGGGTGTCGCCGATCCGCGCGTGGTCTCCAAGGCCGAGGCGGCGGCGCACGTGTCCCGCGGCGTGCGACGGGTTTTCGCCAGGCTGCCGTTCGAGCAGGCGGTATTGCTCACCCTGACGTCCTGAACGCGCGGGTGATGCGGATCGCGGCGATCGTCGAGCGGGCGGTCGGCCTCGAGGGCGGTCGACGCGGCGGGCCCGCCAACGCGGTGGTCAACTTCTCCGGTCACACCGTCTCATTGGTCGCGGTGATCGCCGACGTGATCCGGGGCGGGCGGCCCGTGGCGGGCGTGGCGTTCAACTCGATCGGGCGGTTTGCGCAGAGCGGGATCCTGCGCGACCGGATGATCCCGCGGGTGCTGGCCGCCTCCCCCGACGCGCTGCTGGATGCGTCCGGGTTCCTCGATCCGGCCGCGGTCGTGGCGTGCGCGCTGGCCGACGAGAAACCCGGCGGTCATGGGGACCGGGCGGCCGCGGCGGGAGCGCTGGAACTGGCGTGCTGGGACCTCAACGCCAAGCTGCGCGACGAGCCCGCGTGCGTGACGATCGCCCGCCACGCCGGGCGGGATCCCGCGCCGACGGTGCCGGTGTATGCCGCCGGCGGCTACTACTACGCCGAGGGCGGCGTCGTCCAGCTGCGCCGCGAAATGCGCGGGTACCTCGACCTCGGCTATGACGCGGTCAAGATGAAGATCGGCGGCGCCGCGCTGGGCGAGGACCTGACGCGGATCGAGGCCGTCGTCGACGCCGTCGGCGACGCGGGACGGGTCGCGGTCGACGCGAACGGCCGCTTCGTCCGCGCACAGGCCACCCGCTGGGCGGACGCGCTGGCCCCCTACGGCCTGCGCTGGTACGAGGAGCCGGGTGATCCCCTCGATTACGCGCTGCACCGCGCGGTGACGGACCGCTACGACGGCGCGGTGGCCACCGGCGAAAACCTGTTCTCGGTGCCGGACGTCACAAACCTGGTTCGCTACGGGGGCATGCGGCCGAATCGTGATGTCTTCCAAATGGATCCGGGGCTGAGCTACGGGCTGGGCGAGTACATGCGGATGCTCGACGTCCTGGAGGCTCATGGTTTCGATCGCCGGTTCGCGTTTCCGCACGGCGGGCACCTGATCAACCTGCACGTCGCCGCCGGGCTCGGCTTGGGCGGGTGTGAGGCTTACCCGGGAGTGTTCGCGCCGTTCGGCGGCTATTCCGATGCCTGCGTGGTCTCGGGCGGCCGGATCGCGCCAACGGACGCAGCCGGGTTCGGCCTCGAGGAGAAGGCCGGCCTGGCCGAACTGATCGCGGAGCTGACCGGAGGGTGCGGATGAAGATCGCGGTAATCGGTTGCGGGGCAATGGGTTCCATTTACGCCGCCCGGCTGGCGACCGCGGGTAACGACGTGCTGGCCATCGACCGCCACGAGCCCAGCGTCGAACGGATCAGCCGCGACGGCCTGCGGGTCACCGGCCCGGGCTACGACCGGGTGGTGCCGCTGCGGGCCAGCACCACCGCGCCGGACGAGCCGATGGATCTGATCGTGCTGGCGATCAAGGCGGCCGACGTGACAGTCGGTGCGCGCCAAGCCCTTCCGATGCTGGGGCCGGCCACACCGGTGCTGACCATCCAGAACGGTTTGGGATCGGCGGAGACGGTCGCCGGCATCGTCGGCGCCGAGCGCGTCGCCGTCGGCATCGCCAGCGGGTTCGGGGCGTCGCGGGTGGCCCCCGGCCATGTGCATCACAACGCCATGCGGGCGATGCGCTTCGGCGCCCACTCGTCGCTGCCGCATGCGACGGTCGAAACGATCGCGCGGGCCTGGACCGACGCCGGATTCGACGCCGCCGCGGTCACCGACATCGCCGCCATGCAGTGGGAGAAGCTCATCTGCAACGCCGCCTACAGCGCGCCGTGCGCGCTGACCGGCATGACCGTCGGCCAGGTGATGGACGATCCGGAGATGGCTCCGGTCAGCCGGGCCGCCGCCACCGAGGCGTGGACCGTCGCCCGCGCGTCCGGCATCGCGGTGGCCGTCACCGACCCTGTCGCCCACGCGCGCGACTTCGGCGCGCAGATGCCCGACGCCAAACCGTCGGCGCTGCTGGACCACGAGGCCCGCCGCGTCAGCGAGATCGACGTCATCAACGGCGCGGTGCCGCGCCAGGGCGCACGGGTCGGCGTCGCGGCGCCGGTGAACGCGACGCTGACCGCCTTGATCAAAGCGATCGAACGGCAGTGGGGCTGACCGGGCTCCGCTAGAACGGGCCAGGACGGGTATACGGCACCGGCACGCGCCGCGATGAGAGGAAGCCGCCGATGACCGACACCGTCACCGACTCGGGCCGCGAGCAGCGCCTGACCGAGCGCGTCGAACAGCTGTACGCCAACGACCCGCAGTTTCGGGCCGCCGCGCCGTCGCAGGAGGTGACCGAGGCCGCGCACCGCGCGGGACTGCGGCTGGCCGAGGTCGTCGACATCTACCTGAGCGGTTATGCCGATCGGCCCGCCCTCGGCCAGCGCGCCTGCGAGGTGGCGCGCGATCCGGCGACCGGGCGCGCGGCGACGTCCCTGCTGTCGGGGTTCGAGACCATCACCTACCGCGAGCTGGGTGACCGGGTCGCGGCGCTGGCCGCCGCGTGGCGCTCCGGCCTGCCCGGCGGGTTGCGCCCCGGCGACTTCGTCGGCGTCCTGGGCTTCACCAGCATCGACTACGTCGTGCACTACCTGGCGTGCATCCGGCTGGGCGCGGTGTTCGTGCCGCTGCAGACCAGTTCGACGGCGGCCCAACTCGCCCCGATCGTCGCCGAGACGTCGCCGCGCATCCTGGCCGTGAGCGTCGAGTCCCTCGGCACCGCGGTCGATGTCGTCCTCGAGGCACCGTCGGTCCAGCGCCTGGTGGTGTTCGATTACACCAGCGACGACGACGAACAGCGCGGCCGCTACGACGACGCCCGCGCGCGCCTGCGCGACGCCGGGCACGGCGCCGAGATGGTGGCGCTCGCCGCCGAGCTCGCGTCCGGTCGCGAGCGCCCGGCGCCGGAGGCCCACGTTCCGGGCCAGGGCGAAAACCCGCTGGCCACACTGATTTACACCTCCGGCAGCACCGGCACCCCCAAGGGCGCGATGTACACCGCCGACATGATGACCCGGATCTGGCAGCGCCCGCACAGCCCCTCGGTGGACATCGGCCGGGTGATCCCGGCCATCCACCTGCAGTACATGCCGCTGTCGCACGTGTACGGGCTGGAGTGGCTGATCGCCACCCTGTCCTCCGGCGGCATCGGCTACTTCGCCGCCAAGAGCGACATGTCCACCCTGTTCGACGACATCGGCTTGGTCCGGCCCACCGCGTTGAACCTCGTCCCCCGGGTGTGCGACATGTTCTTTCGCCGCTACCGCAAGGAGCTCGACCAACGAGCCGGCGACGGCCTCACCGCCGAACAGCGCGACGAGGCGGTGAAAGCCGAACTGCGGCAAGACTTCATCGGCGGGCGGGTCATCTCGGCGATGTGCGGCAGCGCGCCGCTGTCCAAGCAGATGCACGCCTTCATGGAGTCGCTGCTCGACGTCACCGTAGCCGACGGCTACGGCGCGACCGAGACCGGCGGCGGCATCATGCGCAGCGGCCGGATCAGGCGCCCGCCCGTCACCGACTACAAACTCGTCGACGTCCCCGAGCTGGGCTACCTCACCACCGACAAGCCCTACCCGCGCGGCGAGCTACACCTGAAGGCCAGCAACGTGATTCCCGGATACTTCAAGCACCCGGAGCTGTCGGCGCAGATCTTCGACGACGAGGGGTTCTACAAGACCGGCGACATCATGGCCGAGCTGGGGCCCGACCACCTGATGTATCTGGACCGCAGCAACAACGTCATCAAACTCTCGCAGGGTGAATTCGTCGCCGTCTCCCAGCTGGAGGCCACCTTCTCCACCAGCCCCTACATCCGCCAGATCTTCCTGTACGGCAGCAGCGAGCAACCGTTCCTGCTCGCGGTGATCGTGCCGAACGTCGACGCCGTCGGCGGCGGCGACGCGCGCGCCCTGATCGCGGAGTCGCTGCAGCAGATCGCCGCCGACTCCCACCTGCACCCGTACGAGGTCCCGCGCGACTTCCTGCTGGAGCCGCAGCGTTTCACCCGGGACAACGGGCTGCTGTCCGGGGTGGGCAAGCTGCTGCGTCCGGCCCTCAAGGCGCGCTACGGCGAGCGCCTCGACGCCATGTACGACGAGATCGAGGCCAGCCACGGCAACCAGCTCGACGAGCTGCGCTCCGCGAGCCGCGAGCTGCCCACCATCGACACGGTGCGGCGGGCGGCCGCCGCAACCCTGGGCCTGCCGGCGGACGCCGCGCTGCGCGGCGACGCGAAGTTCATTGAGCTGGGCGGTGATTCGCTGTCGGCGTTCTCCTTCGCCACGCTCCTGTCGGAGATCTTCCACATCGACGTGCCCGTGCAGACCATCGTCAGCCCCACCGCGACGCTTTCCACCATCGCGAACTACGTTGACGGCGAACGGACTTCGGAATCGACGCGGCCGACGTTCGCCTCGGTGCACGGCCGGGGCGCCACCGTCGCCCGCGCCGCGGATCTGACGCTGGCCAAGTTCATCGACGACGACACGTTGGCCGCCGCGCCCCACCTGCCGGCGCCGACCGGCGCCGTCAACACCGTGCTGCTGACCGGGGCCAACGGCTACCTCGGGCGCTTTCTGTGCCTGGATTGGCTGGAGCGCCTGGCCCCCACGGGCGGCACGGTGATCTGCCTCGCCCGCGGGGCGGACCCGACCGCCGGGCGTCAGCGCATCGAGGCGGCCATCGACAGCGGCGACGCCGAATTGTCGCGGCGTTTCCGCCAATTGGCCGACAAACATCTTCAGGTGCTCGTCGGTGACGTGGGCGCCGCCAACCTCGGGCTGGACACGCCCACCTACCAGCGCCTGGCGCGATCGGTGGACCTCGTCGTGCATTCGGCCGCCCTGGTCAACCACGTGCTGCCGTACAGCCAGCTGTTCGGCCCGAACGTGGTGGGCACTGCCGAGATCGTCAAGCTGGCGATCAGTGAGCGCCTCAAGCCGATCAACTACATCTCCACCGTGGCCGTGACGACGCTGCCGGATGGCAGCTTCATCGGCGAGGACGCCGACGTGCGTTCGGCCAGCCCCTCGCGCTCCCTCGACGAGTCGTATGCCAGCGGGTACGCGACCAGCAAGTGGGCCGGCGAGGTGCTGCTGCGCGAGGCCCACGACCTGTGCGGCGTGCCGGTCGCGGTCTTCCGGTCCGACATGATCCTGGCGCACAGCGATTTCGCCGGTCAGCTCAACGTGCCGGACATGTTCACCCGGCTGATCTTGAGCCTGGTGGCGACCGGGATCGCGCCGCGATCCTTCTATCAACTCGACGCGTCCGGCAACCGGCAGCGCGCCCATTACGACGGACTACCAGCCGATTTCACCGCCGAGGCCATCACCACGTTGGGCGCGCGCACCCGGCAGGGTTACCACACCTACAACGTGCTCAACACCCATGACGACGGCGTTTCGTTGGACACGTTCGTGGACTGGCTCATCGCCGACGGGCACGAGATCGAACGGGTCGACGACTACGACGAGTGGCTGGCCAGATTCACCGCGGCGATGAAGTCGCTGCCGGACAACCAACGGAAGAGTTCCCTGCTGCCGCTGATGAGCGCCTACGCCAAGCCGGGCCAGCCGACGCACGGCACCGGCATGCCCGCCGAAAAGTTCCGCGCGGCAGTGCAATCCGCGGGGATCGGCGCCACCCGGGATGTCCCGCACGTCACGCAGGCGTTGATCGACAAATACGTCGCCGATCTGCAGCGGCTGGGATTGTTGCGCACCCGTGCCGGAGCGCACGCGGGATGAGGGACCGCGCGCCGGTGTGTGCTCAGTCGCGGGAAGCCACGCCGCCGCGTCCGCGCCGCCGGGCAACGACGTAGAGCCCGATCACCACCGCCCAGGACAGCAGGCCGAGCCACAGCTGACTGCGCGCCCGCTGATCGAACGCCATCTGCACCAGCACCGCGGTGATACCGGCCAGGGTGAGGATGGACAGCACCGGGAAGAACCACATCTTCACCGTCAGCTTGTCCGCGGGCGTGCGGCGGCGCAGGACGATCTGCGACAGCGCGATCAGCCAGTAGACGAACAGGATGACCGCGCCAGATGAGTTGAGCAGGAACAGGAATACCGTGTGGGGCGCGACCCGCGCCATGATGACGCACCCGAATCCGACGGCCGACGAACACAGGATCGCGAGATAGGGGACGCCGCGGCCGCTCAGCTGGACCAACCGCATCGGCGCCTCGCCCCGATCGGCGAGGACGAACAGCATGCGCGACGCCGTGTACAGCCCGGAGTTCAAACACGACAGCACCGCGGTGAGCACGACCGCGTTCATCACCTGATCCGCTCCGGGCAACCCCATGTGCTTGAGCGCGGCCACGTACGGCGAGCCGCCGAGTTGTCCCGAGTCCCACGGCAGGATCGCGACGAGCAGGAAGACCGAACCGACGAAGAAGATGCCGATGCGCACCACGACCGATCTGGTCGCCCTTTGGACCGCGAGCTCGGGGTCGCGGCTTTCGGCCGCGGCGACGGTGACGATCTCGGCGCCCACCATCGAGAAGATCACCACCACGATCGCGGCGAACACCGCGCCCACACCGTGGGGAAAGAACCCGCCGTGTGCGTGCAGGTTGGCCAGGCCCCCGGGATGCCCCGGCACCAGGCCCAGGACGTACACCGCGCCGACGGCGAGGAAGATCGCGATGGCCGCGACTTTGATTCCGGCGAACCAGAATTCGAACTCCCCAAACGACGTCACGGAGAAGAGGTTGGTCGCGGTCATCAACACCATCAAACCCAGCGACAGCGCCCAAAGGGGCGCGTGCAACCAGTAGGTGAGGACTTTACCGCCGGCGACCGCCTCGAAGCCCACCACGATCACCCAGAAGTACCAATACAGCCAGGCGACCGAAAACCCCGCCCAGCGGCCCAGGGCGCGGGCCGCGTAGTCGGCGAACGAACCCGTCGACGGGTTCGCGGCCGCCATCTCGCCCAGCATCCGCATGACCAGGACGACGAGCAGGCCGCACAGGGCGTAGGTGAGGAATGCGGCCGGCCCGGTGTCCTTGATCACCACGCCGGATCCGACGAACAGGCCGGCACCGATCACGCCGCCAAGGGCGATCATGCTCAGTTGGCGCTGCGACAGCCCTTGGCGCAGTTGCGAAGTGCCAGCCATGACCAGCCACCCCCTGCGCGCATCCGGTGTTGGTCATCAACCACAGCACATCAAGCGCCGCGACACCAGGTCCGCGCCCCTAAAGATACAAGTCGCGCTCGCGGATCAGCGCCGTGGCGACCACGCTAATGACCGCTGTCGCAACCAAATACCCGCAGGCCAGCCAGGGCGCACCGCCGAGGGCGGCGATCAGCGCGGTCAGGATCATCGGGGTGACCCCGGAGGCGTAGATTCCCGAGACCTGGTAGACGAACGACAGCCCGGTGTAGCGGGTGCTCGTGGGATACAGCGCGGAGTACAGCGTGCCCTGCGCCCCGTAGAACAGCGCGTGCACGACGCCGAAGACGATGATCATCGCCAGGCCGAACCACAGCAGCTTCTTGGTGCCGAACAGGGCGAAGGCGGGGAAGGCCGTCAGGCCGTAGCAGGCGATGCCCACCAGGTACACCCGTCGCGCACCGAAGCGCTCGGTCAATCGTCCCGAAATCGGCAGCAGCACAGCCATCAACAACGCGGCGATGGTCACGGCCACCAGGACCGACACCCGGTTCAGCCCCAACGCTCCCGTCGCGTAACTGATCGCGAACACGCCCCAGGTGTTGAAGGCCGAGCCTTCCGCCCAGCGCGACAGCAACCCGAGCAGCGTGTTGCGCCGCGAGCGGGGCTCGCGAACGATGTCCCGCAGCGGCACGGTGGACGCGGCCTGCAGGTCTTGCAGCTCCCGGAACGCGGGAGTCTCGTCGACCCGCAACCGCACCACGATGCCGATCACCACCAACAGCAGGCTCAGCAGGAACCCGATGCGCCAGCCGTACGCGAGGAATCGGTTCGGCCCCAACACAATCTGCAAGAACGCGAATATGCCCGTACCCATGGCCAGTCCGAGCGCCAGCCCGACTTGTGGGACGGCACCATAGCGGCCGCGCCGGTCGTCGGGGCTGTGTTCGACGGCCAACAGCACCGCGCCGCCCCACTCGCCGCCGAGCGCGAAACCCTGCAGCACGCGCAACACCAGCAGCAGTACCGGTGCCCACGCCCCGATCTGCGTAGCGGTCGGCAACAGCCCGATCAATGCCGTCGCGCCGCCCATGATGAGCATCGTCAAGGCCAGGCTGCGCTTGCGACCGATCCGGTCACCGATGTGACCGAACACCACGCCCCCGATGGGCCGCATGACGAACCCGACGGCGAACGTGGCGAAGGCCAATAGTGTTCCCACCAAGGAACTTTCATTCGGAAAGAACACCTTGTTGAAGACCAGTCCGGCCGCGGTGGCGTACAGGAAGAAGTCGTACCACTCGACCGTGGTCCCCAACAGGCTCGCCGCGACGACGATGCGCAATCGTCGACGCCGCTGGTCGGATCGCTCGGCGACCGGATACGCGTCGGCCAGCCCGGCGGCGGGTGCCGATGCGGGCAACGTGGCGGCCATGGCCCTTAGTGCGCCGACGCGACCGCGAAGGGCGTCGCCCCGGCCGGATGCGACTGGCGGTTGGGGTGACGCCACAGGCCCATCCGCTCCAGAATCGGCAGCACGCCCTCGCCGAACCAGTAGGCCTCCTCCAGATGCGGATATCCCGACAAGATGAAGTGGGTGATCCCCAAATTGGCGTATTCGGCCAGCCGTTCGGCGACCTCGGCGTGCGACCCGACCAGTGCGGTGCCCGCTCCCCCACGCACCAGGCCCACACCGGCCCACAGGTTCGGCGCGATCAGCAACTTGCTGCTGTCGCCGCCGTGCAGCTCCCGCATCCGGCGCTGGCCCTCGGATTCGCTGCGCGCCAGGCTGTCCTGAACCCGTGCGATGTCGGCGGGGTCGATGGCGGCCAGCAACCGGTCGGCCTCCGCCCATGCCTGCGCGGACGTGTCACGGCTGATCACGTGAATCCGCAAGCCGTACCGCAGGATTCGTCCGGCGTCAACGGCCAGCCCACGGACCCAGTCCAACTTCTTGGCGACCGCGGGCAGCGGCTCGCCCCAGGTGAGATACACGTCGGAGTGCTTGGCCGCCACCGGCCCCGCGGCCGCCGACGACCCGCCGAAGAACACCGCCGGTATCGGATCGGGCGGGTCGTTCAGTTGCGCGCCTTCGACCCGGACGTGCTCCCCGGAGAAGGTCACCGGCCCCCTCGAGGTCCACAGCTGCCGCACCACGTGCAAGAACTCGGCGGTGCGGGCGTAGCGCGCCTCCTTGTCCAGGAAGTCCCCGTAGGCGCGCTGCTCGTGCGGTTCGCCACCGGTGACGACGTTGAGCAGCAGGCGTCCGGCCGAGTGCCGCTGGAAGGTGCCGGCCATCTGGGCCGCCAGGGTGGGACTGAGCAGCCCGGGCCGAAACGCCACCAGAAATTTCAGGATCGCGGTCGATTCGACCAGCATCGCCGTCGTCAACCACGCGTCCTCACACCACAATCCGGTGGGGGTGAGAACCGCCTCGAACCCGTTGTCTTCGGCGGCCGTACAGATCTGGTGCAGATACCGCAGCGTGGCGGGCCGGTCGCCGGACATCGGCGTGCCGTGCCCGCCCGCGACCAGATTCCGCGAATCGCCGTAGGTCGGCAGAAACCAATGAAACGCGAGACTCACGTCACAATCCTCTTTCGCCCCTGTGCACAGAAAGCTCCATCCTTCGCAATCCGCGGCCGTCGGGCGAGGGTTGAAACCTTCGAGATTGCATTCCCGGCGCGGGGGTCTGCCGCTGCGCCAGAAGGCAATACGATCGCAATGTTTCCGGTGGTGGCAAGACTCGTCGCCACCGCTACGATGTGAGCCAACGCCGCAACCCGTCACGGAGGCCCCTCCCGCCGGGCCGTCCGTGTCGCCCGTAAAGATCACCGCATCGTGACCGAAAGGTCACGCCAGATCACACAATGCTTCCAATACGGCGTGGCTCGGCGGGTAATCCCCGCTGCGGGCGGCATCATTGCGATCATGCCTGACCTCACACGCCGGGCGGTGCTCCGGATGGGCGCCGGTGCCAGCCTCGGAGCCGCCGGCGTGTACGCGTTCAGCTCGCTGCTGGCCGCGGAGACGTCGCAGGCCGCGACGCTGCCGCAAGCCCCCGCCCCGTTCGAGCCGCCGACGGCGGGCAGCGCCCTGCCGAACAGGCTGACCGGGTCGTTCGTGTCGGCGGCCCGTGGGGGCATCAAGACCAACTACGTGATCGCCATGCCGCCCGGCCAGAGCAAGATGCTGCGTCCGGTGATCGCGCTGCACGGTGTGGACGGCGACGCCAACCAGATGATCGACATGGGCGTGCCCGACGGGCTGGCCCGGCTGGCCAAGGAGGGCAAGCCGCCGTTCGCGGTCGTCGGCGTCGACGGGGGCAACACCTACTGGCACAAAAGGACTTCCGGCGAGGACTCGGGCGCGATGGTGCTCGACGAGCTGCTGCCCATGCTGTCCACGATGGGTTTCGACACGTCCCGGGTCGGCTTCATGGGGTGGTCGATGGGCGGATACGGGGCGCTTCGTTTGGGCGCCAAGCTGGGCCCGTCCCGGACTGCCGGAATCTGCGCCATCAGCCCGGCCCTGTACACGTCGTACGCGACGAGCGCCCCGGGCGCGTTCGACAGCAACGAGGACTTCGTGCAGAACAGCGTGATGGGTGTGCCGGCGCTGAATTCCATTCCGCTGCGCGTGGATTGCGGCAACTTCGACCGCTTCTATTTCGCCACAAAGCAATTCGTCTACCAGTTGAAGACGCCGCCGGCGGGCAGCTTCTCGCTCGGCGGTCACGACGTCGCCTACTGGCGCAGCCAACTACCCGGCGAACTCGCCTGGATGGCGACCTGAGCCAACGATGACACTTCGGGAGGAATCAGTCGCCGGCAGCCCACACCGCGTGGAGCGGCGGATTACCCGAAGGGGATTCCGGCCCGACATCGAGGGGCTGCGCGCCGTCGCGGTGATCGCCGTCGTGCTCTACCACGCCGGCATCCCCGGGGTCAGCGGCGGCTACATCGGGGTGGACGTCTTCTTCGTCATCTCCGGCTTCCTCATCACCGGGCTGCTCTTCCGGGAGGCGGCCGCCACGAATACCGTTGCGCTGGGCCGCTTTTACGGCGCGCGAGCCCGGCGGCTGCTGCCGGCCGCGGCCATCGTCGGCACCGTCACCGCCATCGCCGCCGCCGCGGTGCTGCCGCCGCTACAGGCCCGCAGCGTGTTCCTCGACGGCATTGCCAGCGCGCTGTACGTCGGTAACTATCGGTTCGCCCTGCGCGGCACCGACTACCTGACCACCGACGCGCCGTCGCCGTTCCAGCACTACTGGTCGCTGGGCGTCGAGGAGCAGTTCTACCTCGTGTGGCCGGTGCTGATCATCGCCATCGCGTGGTTGGTCCAGCGCGTCCCGCTCCTGCGCGGCGCCGCTAAGCGGGCGGCGCCGTACGCGGCGGTCCTCGCGGTGGTCGCCGTCGCGTCGTTGACGGCGGGAGCGCTGTGGACCCGGACGTCGCCGTCGTGGGCGTTCTTCTCGCTGCCGAGCCGGGCCTGGGAACTGGCGGCCGGCGGCCTGGTGGCCCTGTCGCTCCAGCAGTGGCGGCGCCTGTCGCTGCTGACCGCGTCGATCGCCGGGTGGGGCGGCCTGGTGTTGATCCTGCTGACCTGCACCCAGCTGGGCGCCCACACCCCCTACCCCGGCGTCGAGGCGCTGCTGCCCGTGCTGGGCACCGCGCTGATCGTCGGCGGCGGAGCCGTCACCGGCGGGCTCGGGCCCGGCCGGCTGCTGTGCCGCCCGGCGATGCGCGCCATCGGCCGCATCTCCTACTCCTGGTACCTGTGGCACTGGCCGGTGCTGCTGCTGATGCCGGCGCTGCTCGGCGAGCCCGCCGGGCTGCCGGCCCGTCTGAGCGCGACGGCCGTGTCCGCCGGGCTGGCCGTCATCACGCTGCATCTGGTGGAAAACCCGGGCCGCTTCGCCGCGGCCCTGCGCCGCTCGGCGAAGGTCAGCCTGGCCGTGGCGGGCGGGGCCAGCGCCGCCACGGCGTGTGCATGCATGCTGCTGCTGAACGTGATCCCCGCGCCGGTGGGCCACGGCGTCGCGGCGCCGCGGGCCAATATCGTCGCGGCGCCCCCGGCCGGCGTCGCCGCCGTCAGCCCGCAGGAAGCGGCGGTCCGTCAGGCCTTCGACCAGGCGCGCGTCGTGCTCGCGGGGGCGGCCGGCCTGCGCGCCGTCCCGTCGAACCTCGACCCCCCGCTGGACAAGGCGCCGGCCGACAAGGCCGCCGTGTTCGTCAACGGCTGCGTGCGGTCCTGGCGCGACGTCGGCCAAAGCGAATGCGCGACCGGCGATACCGCCTCGCCGACCACCGTGGCCCTGATCGGCGACTCGCACGCCGCCATGTGGAACCCGGCGTTCGAGCAGCTCGCCGAGCAGCGGCACTGGCGGCTGGAGACCCTGGCCAAGGTGACATGCCCGCTGCAGGACCTGCACATCGTGAGCCCGTATCTGGGCCGCGAGTACACCGAATGCGAGCAGTGGCGCGCCGACATCATGGGCCGGATGAACGCCGAACACCCGCGCCTGGTCGTGCTGGACATGAGCCGGCGTTACGGCGGGGACTTCGGCTTCACCTCCTACGATCCGGCGTGGATCGACACCCTGGGACGCACCGTGGCGCAATTGCGCGCCACCGGCGCCACCGTCCTGGTGCTGGGGCCCGCCGCCGATCCGCACTCGCCCGCCCCGACCTGCCTGTCCGCCCACCTCGACGACGCAACCGCTTGTGCGCCAACGCGTTCCGCGGCCGTCAACGACGATGGGATCGCCGCCGAGCGCGCCGCGACCGTCGGCAACGGCGGGCATTACGCGGACCTGACCGACCTGTTCTGCGCCCCCGACCGCTGCCCGCTGATCGTCGGCAACACCCTGGTGTTCCGCGACGACAACCATGTGACGACGCAGTACGCGCGGCTGCTGGCGCCGGTGATGGGTGTGCTGGTGGACCGCGCCGTGGCGGACGGGTGAACGGCGATGAACTTCTCGCGGCGGACGAACGTCAGATCAGTGAAGGGTTTTTGGAGGGTTTAGCTCATGTCTCCACTGCTGCTGGTCTGCATCGCGGTCGCCGCACCCTTCGCCGGAGTCGGCCTGCTACACCTGCAAGATCGCCTGGAGCGGTGGGACTACGAGCGCCACGCGGAGGACTAGGCGGCCCGTCACGTCGAGAGCTGAGTACGGATCA
Organism: Mycobacterium paraintracellulare; assembly: GCF_000276825.1. Lineage (NCBI taxonomy): Bacteria > Bacillati > Actinomycetota > Actinomycetes > Mycobacteriales > Mycobacteriaceae > Mycobacterium > Mycobacterium paraintracellulare. The sequence continues at coordinate 4,862,400 of NC_016948.1, forward strand.
GCGGCGCGATCTTGTCGGCCATGTACTGGTGCCCCGCGTCGTTCGGGTGCACGCCGTCGGGGCCGATCAGGTCGGGCCTGCCGACGAACCAGTGTTCGGCGATCGGGTCGATGAACGTCGCCCCGGCGGCCCCCGCCGCGCCGCCCAGGACGTCGCGAATCAGGAACATCGATGGCGGAACATCGGCGGTCGGCCACGGCGGGCCGATCACCAGCAAGCGCGCGGCCGGCGCAAACCGGCGCGCCAGATCCAAAGCGGCGTGGGTCTTTTCGGTCAACAGCAGGGGATCGATACCCTGGTCGTTGCGGGAGCCGAAGAACACCACCAGCGCGTCATCGGGGTGGACGGCCCTGGCGGTCAGGTCCTCGAAGGTGCTGCCGTGGTCACCGGGCGCGGCGTAACCGGCGCGGCCCTCGGCCGCCACATCGGCCGAAACCCGCGAGCCCCGCGCACCGAGCGCCTGCCACGCGCGCGACGGCCATGACCGCGCGCCGAGGCCGCCCTCATCGGTACCGGTGGTGTACGAATCCCCGATGACCGCCAGGTGATTGAGCCGGAAGTCCAGCGTCAACGTCGCGTAAGTGCGCACCTGCGGTGGGTATGCGATGCCCACGCCCCCCAGAAAACTCAACCCAATGAGAAAGGTGGCCAGACGACTCACTCATACCTCCACTGTCAACGGCATGGTCGGGTGCCGCCGTGTTCTCATCGAATATTGCCCGTGACTCGCGGCCGGGCGCAAAAGCAGCCATCACACCGCGCGGACCGAAATCGCTTCCAGCGGACGGTCGATCGGATGCGGCTTGCCGTTCGTGGACTCGCCGGGATCACTCCTCGCGTTCACGGCCCGGACGTCGACCATCTTGCGCATCCAGCGGCGGGCGGGCTCTTCGACGGCGTGATACAACGCGATCGAAAGGACCACGGCAATCGCGAGCAGGCCGATGACGTTCCATTTCCACGGATTGTCCTGCGTTGCGAGCTCGAATTGTTCCACGGCCCAACCCCAGGACGTGTGCACCAGCTCGTGAACCATGTACAGGCAGAACGAGATCTGACCGCCGTACACCATCACCCGCGTCGACAACATCCTGGGCAGGCTCCCCAGGCCGACGGCCAGCGAGATCACCAGCGGAACGAACAACACGTCGACGACGCCGCCGCTGTCGTTTTCCACCACCCCGGATATCGGGTGTGCGCCAAACCAATACAGGACGCCCACCATCGCGGCCAACAGAAGCAGCGAGATGTACCCCGCGACGCGGCGGCCGCGGTCGGTCAGCCGCAGTCTGCGCACGGCGGCACAGGCCAGCGCCCCGGCGGTGAACTGTGTGACGATCCGCGGCAGCCAGCTCCACGGCGTGTAGAAGTGGCCGCTGGCCAGCAGCATCACCACCGGCGGCAACGACGCCGCGAATGCCAGCACCATGAGGCTGCGCGCCCGCGTCGCCTGCTTCATCCGCAACAACACCAACACCAGCAGGGCGAAAAGCACGTACGCCAGCCATTCGGCGCTGATCGACCAGGCCGGCCCGTCCCAGCTCGAGTCGTCGAAGAACGGCACAAACCACAACTGCACCAACAGGATCTGCCGCACGTAGCTGACCGCGGTGAGCGAGGCGGCGTCCGGCGACGGCACGTGGCCCACGTGCAGGGTGAAGATCACCCACAGGGCGGCGAGGTGCAATGTGACCAGGTACACCGGCCATACCCGGGCCAGCCGCAGCCACAGGAAGTGCAGGGTGGCGCGGGTCGACCAGGACCGGCCCATCCGGTCGAGGTAGTTGTACGTCAGCACGAAGCCGCTGAGGATGAAAAAGAGGTCGACGCCCTGGGCGCCACAGTTGAGGACGGGGGCCAGCGCGTCGCGGAAATCGGGCGAGGCATCCCCGAGCATCGGCCGGAAGTGAAACAGCACCACCCAGAGCGCGGCGACTATACGGAGTCCCGTCAGGGCCTTGATTTCGCCCCGGATCTCTCCGCCCCGCACGCTGCTCTTCCCGTCTGGATCCTGCCGTTCCGTTCTCCTGCTATCGGCTGAGCGGGCGATCTCGCCATTTCGCAAGCCCCCCGACTAGCAACCGGCAGCCATGGCAGCCTAGCAGCGCAATCGCCGACATGCGGGGACGGTTGTGGTGTGGCACACGGCCTTCAGGGCCGCCCGGAATGCGCGACGCCGATTACGGAGGTTTGCTCGCCGCGAAATCGCATTTTGCTTCTTAGCAAAGCGTTAGGCGCGGCTACCGGTGTCCTTAGGCTTGCGGCCTAGCGTTTAAGGCAGCTTTGGTGAGCGGGGAGGCGCGCCCCAAGGCCGCGCGCGAGCGACACGGAGAGTGAGGGGTCCTCATGACGATCGCAGGCACCGGGAGTCGCCACGACAACTGCGTCTTTGAGTGCGATGGCGCTCAGGTGCGGGCGCACTACCGCCACTTGGCGACAGTGGTGCATATCCGCGGCGAAATCGACGGCGCCAATGTCGACCGCGTCAGTCGCCACATTCGGCGTTTCACGCTCGGCGAAAACCCTGTGGTGCTCGATGTCGCCGATGTCGGTCAATTTGCTGAGGCCGGTATTTCGCTCTTGTATGCGTTCGATGCCGATTGTCGGGCCGCCGGTGTGGATTGGACGCTGGTGGCCAGCTCGGCGGTCATCGCGGTGCTCGAGGACACCGGTCATGACACCAATTTCCCGCTGATGCGCTCGGTTCAGGAGGCACTGCGCGACCGGGCCGACGCCATCAGGGTCCGCCGCACGATGGCGTTGCCGCTGGTCAGGAAGACGTCGTAGCGCCGGAGCGGGCACGCCGCAGCCTGGCCGCGCCGACGACCACCAGCACGCCGGCGCTCGTCAACAGCACGAGTGTCAGAAGCAACAGCTGCGGGTCATAGACCACCGACGTCGTAAAGGGCTGACCCTCCGCGATGGGCGCGACGGCCACCGTGTGATGCGAGCGCGTCCAGCTATATCCCGAGCCCGCCAGGGCGGCAACCGCCACGGCGAGCTCGACCAGCGCCCGGTAGCTGGCGATCATTGCGCGGGCCCGGCCTGATCGCCGGTGGGGTCGTCCGGATCGCCGTCGATGACGTCGGTCCCGGTGGGCTCCACCCGCTCTTGGACCAGCGGGGTCAGGGCCGCCCGCAGCTGGCGATGACGGCGCGCCCACGCCTGGGCGGTGCGGCCGTTGGTGAGCTTGAGGCCGATGCCGATCCGTCCGCGCGGCACCCCGACCAACTCGCCGAGCGCCCGCGCCGACTGCCAGCGCGCCAGCTCCTTGCCGGAGGCTTCGTGGTTCTCGGGCTCGGGATAAACCCTGACGATCTCGCGGACCAGGATGGTCTCGGTGCCTTGGCGCAGGGCGTCTTCGGTCAGCTCGACCGAGACGTGGATCCGCGCCGCCTTCACCTGCAACCCCACGAACGCCGACACCAGGACGAAGAAGATCGCGGGGACCACGAACGACACCTTGGCACCGCTCCAGATTTCGATCAGGACCATGGCCGCCGCCGAGGCCGGGCCGCACGCCACCCACCACCAGGTGGCGCCGGGTTCGTAGAACAACGGCTTCGGTTGGGTATCGCTTCTGGTCGTCTCTGACGTCAACGCAAGCCCCGTCTCACGAAAGCCACCCTGCCGCGTCCGCGGCCCAATAGGTGAGAACGATATCGGCTCCGGCCCGCCGGATGCTCGTCAATGATTCCAGGGCCGCCGCGCGCTTGTCGATCCAATTGTTCGCGGCCGCAGCGCAAATCATCGCGTACTCCCCCGACACCTGATAGGCGGCCACCGGCACCGGCGAAATCGAGGCCGCCGCCGACACCACGTCCAGATAACCCATCGCCGGCTTCACCATCACAATGTCGGCGCCCTCGTCCAGATCGAGCTGGATCTCGCGGAGCGCCTCGCGGGAATTGCCCGCCTCCTGCTGATAGGTGCGCCGGTCGCCGGAGAGGCTGGAACTGACCGCTTCGCGGAACGGACCGTAGAACGCCGATGCGAACTTGGCGGCGTAGGCGAGGATCGCCACGTCGGTATGGCCGGCCGTGTCCAGCCCGTCGCGAATCGCGCCCACCTGACCGTCCATCATCCCACTCGGACCTACCACGTGCGCGCCCGATTCCGCTTGCGCCACAGCGAGTTTCACATATCGGGCTACGGTCGCGTCGTTGTCGACCCGACCGCGGTCGTCGAGGACGCCGCAGTGGCCGTGGTCGGTGAACTCGTCCAGGCAGGTGTCGGCCATCAGCACGGTGGCCTCGCCGAGGTCCTTGGCCAGGTCGCGCAGGGCGACGTTGAGGATGCCGTCGGGATCGGTGCCGGCCGACCCCACCGCGTCCTTGTCCTCATCACGCGGCACACCGAACAGCATTAGCCCGCCCACCCCGGCGGCGACGGCGCTGGCGGCGGCGGCGCGCAACGAATCGCGGGTGTGTTGGACCACCCCCGGCATCGAGGCGATCGGCCGGGGCTCGTCGATGCCGTCGGCGACGAACATCGGCAGCACCAAATGCCTTGGCTCCAGCGACGTTTGCGCGACCAAACGGCGCAACGCCGGGGTTGAGCGGAGCCGACGCGGACGCTGCCGCGGGTAGGCGCTACCGCTCATCGTGGCGACCCGCTGCGCCCGGCTCCGCCGCGCTGGCGATCGCCACTAGCGCCTGCGGCTCTTTTTGCGCGGCGGTGGCAGCGCGCCCTCGGCGCGCAACCGCGCGGCGTGTTCGGCCAAAGCGTCGACCAGCGGACCAACCGCGGCGGTCTCGGGCTGGACATCGACCCGCAGACCGAACTCGGCGGCGGTCTCGGCGGTCTTGGGGCCGATGCAGGCGATGATCGTCCGCGCGTGCGGCTTGCCGGCGATACCGACCAGGTTGCGCACCGTCGAGCTGGACGTGAAGCACACCGCGTCGAACCCGCCGGTCTTGATCATCTCCCGCGTCTCCGCCGGCGGCGGCGCGGCCCGCACCGTCCGGTAGGCGGTGACATCCTCGATCTCCCAACCACGTTCGCGCAGGCCCTCGGCCAGCGTCTCGGTGGCGATGTCGGCCCGCGGCAGCAAGACCCGGTTTACCGGATCGAAAACGCTGTCGTAGGGCGGGAAGTCGTCGAGCAGACCCAGCGAGGACTGCTCACCGGCCGGCACCAGCTCGGGGCTGATCCCGAACGCCCGGACCCGGTCGGCGGTCGACTCGCCCACGCAGGCGATCTTCACCCCGGAGAACGCGCGCGCGTCCAGCCCGAACTCGCCGAACTTCTCCCACACCGCGCGCACCGCGTTGGTGGAGGTGAACACCACCCACTGGAAGCGGCCGTCGACCAATCCCTTGACGGCCCGTTCCATCTGCGCGGGGCTGCGTGGCGGCTCGACGGCGATGGTCGGCACCTCGATCGGCAGCGCGCCGTAGGACGTCAGCCGCTCGCTCATCTCGCCGGCCTGGTCCTTGGTGCGGGGCACCAGCACGGTCCAGCCGTACAGGGCGCGGCTCTCCCACCAGTTCAGCTTCGCCCGGCTCGACACCGTCTTGCCGATGGTCACCACCAGCGGACCCGTCAGGGGGCCCGCCGGGTCGGTGCCGCCCAGCACGGCCGAGTCGGTCAGGCCGTGCAGCGTCGTCTCGATGGAACGCTGCTGGCAGGTGGTGCCCTGCGCGGTCACCACGCACGGCGTGTTCTCGGCGAGCTCGTGTTCGATCAGGGTGCGCGCCGCGTCGGCCAGATGCGACGACGTGGCCTGCAGGATCAGCGGTCCCGGCGCCGCGGCCAGCGCCTCCCAGTCCACGTCGCCGCGCACGTCGGCCACCGTGTGCGAGGAGCCCAGCGGCAGCCCCGCGTACGTCGGGACGGCGTTGGTGGGCGCCAGCCCCGGCACGATCTCGATGTGCAGGTGGCTCCGCGCGATGGCGTTGACCTCGGTGATGACGGCGTCGACCGTCAGCGGGTCACCGGCCACCAGGCGGACCACGTCGACGCCCGTCCGCGCCTCGTGGGTCAGGGTCTTGGCCACCTCGGCGGGGTCACCCAGCGCCGGGCGGATGTCCGGGCCACCGGAGATCACCGCGGGCTGCGTCTGGCCCTGGTCGGCGCCGTCGCCGCTGGAGGCGGCCGGGTCGGCCGGGGCCGGGCCGGAAACCGGCGGCAGGTCTTTGCCGATCAGCGCCAGCACCGGCTCGGGCACGTCAGGGTCGGTGAACACCAGAGCGGCGTTCGTCAGCACCGTCGCGGCCCGGGTCGTCAACAGTCCCGGGTCACCGGGGCCGGAGCCCACGTACGTGATGCGGCCGGGTGTCGGCTTACGCCCTCGCGTCGTCATTGTCGCTCCCACGTAACTCGCACTTAATTTCCTCGCGTCGGGTCTTGCCGCGCTCCGCGCATCAGCTCCCGGGCGCCAAGTTCGAACAGCTCCGCGGCAACCGAAAGCCCAAGCTCTCGTGCTCGACCGGGAGTGCCGATGCCCGACGCGCGGATCACGTCGGACCCGTCCAGCGCCGCCACGCAGCCACGCAGCGACAGCTCTTCAAAGATCCGGCCTTCCTCATCGATGGACTCGACCACTTCAGCGATCGCGCCCACCGGTGCGGAGCAGCCGGCCTCCAGTTCGGCCAACAGAGTTCGCTCCGCGGTGACCGACGCGCGCGTGTCCGCGTCGTCCAGCTCCGCCAGCACCGCCGCCAACCGGGTGTCACCGGCACGGCATTCGACGGCGAGCGCGCCCTGAGCCGGTGCTGGCAACATCTGCACCGGCTCTAGCGTCTCGGTGACGTCATCGAGGCGACCGAGTCGGGCCAGGCCGGCCCGGGCCACCACGATCGCGTCAAGATCACCACTGCTTACCCTGTTCAACCTGGTATCTAGGTTGCCTCGTAGGGGGCGGATTTCCAAACCGAGACCCAATGCTCTAAGCTGCGCGGCCCGCCGCGGCGAGGAGGTACCCACCAGCGAACCCGGTGGCAACTCCCCCAGCACCAGTCCGTCCCGGGCTACCACCGCGTCACGCGGGTCGTTGCGCACGGGTATGGCGGCCACAGCAAACCTCGGGTCGTCGGCCGTCGGCAGGTCCTTGTGGGAGTGCACCGCGGCGTCCACGCGGCCCTCTTCCATGGCCTCGCGCAGCGCGGTGGTGAAGACACCCACCCCCAAGGATTCGATGGGTCCCGACGACCGGTCCCCGGCCGTGGTGATGGTCACCAGCTCTGCCGGGTGACCCAGCGCGATGAGGGCGTCTCTGACGACGCCGGCCTGGGTGGTGGCCAGCAGGCTGCCCCGCGTGCCTATCCGGATCACGTTCGCCAATCGGCTACTCGGCAGGTTGCTGCGGGGTGCCCGCGTCGAAACCGTTTGCTATGACTGGCAATTCGCCCGCGGCCACGGCGTCGACGGCGGTCTGGTCGAGTTCGAAAAGCTCGCGCAACGCCTCGGCGTAGCTGTCGCCGCCGGGGGCGCTGGCGAGCTGCTTGATGCGCACAGTAGGGGCGTGCAGCAGCTTGTCCACTACACGCCGCACGGTGCGGGCGACCTCTTCGCGCTGCGCGCTGGCGAGCCCGGGGAGCCGGTTGTCCAGGCGCAGCAGCTCGGCTTCGACCACATCGGCGGCGCGCTGGCGCAGCGCCGTCACCGTCGGGGTGACCTCGGCCATCCGCTGGCCGGCCAGGTAGGCGGCAACTTCGGTGGCCACGATGGTGCGGGCCGCGTCGACGTCGGCGGCCGCGGCGTGGGCCGAGGGCTCGTGCTGCACGCGGTCCACGTCGACGACCCACACGCCGGGCAGGCCGGCCACCGCCGGGTCCACGTCGCGCGGCATGCCCAGGTCGCAGATCACCAAGGGGTCGGTGGTCTCATCGACGATCGAGCGGTTCGCGGCCGCGAGCGCGTGGTGCACGTCGGCCAGCGAGACCACCGGGCTCACCGCCCCGGTGCAGCTCACCACCACGTCGGCACCCGCCAGGACGTCGGTCAGCTGCTCCAATGGCAGCGCGTCGGCCCGCACACCGGTTTCGCGGATCTTGCGGACCAGGCGCTGCGCCCGGGACAGCGACCGGTTGAGCACGTGAACCTGGGCGATGCCGGCGCGAGACAGATGCGCCGCGGCCAGGGCGCCCATCGCCCCGGCGCCGACCAGCACGGCGGTCCGGCCCGACAGCCCGCCCAGCCGGCGTTCGGCCATGTTCAGGGCAACCGACACCACGGAGGCGCCGGCGGCGTCGATGGCGGTCTCGGAATGCACCCGCTTGCCGACCGAGAGCGCGCGTTGGGCCAGCTCGTGCAGGACGCGGCCGACGGTGCGATTGGTCTCGGCGGTGGCGTACGCGCGGCGCACCTGACCGAGCACCTGCTGCTCTCCGATCACCGCCGAATCCAGGCCGCTGGCTACCGCGAACAGATGCTCGACGGCGGCCTCGCTGTACCGGACGTAGGCGTATTTGGTGAGGTCGGTCATCGACATCCCGGAATGCTCCGAGAGCACCTGTCCGATCACCGCGAGCCCGCCGTGGAACGCGTCCACCACCGCGTAGACCTCGACCCGGTTGCATGTCGACAGCACCATCGCCTCGGTCACCAGCGGCGACTGCAGCACCCGGTCGACGATCTTGCCTTGATCGGACTCGTCGATGCTGAGTTGTTCCAGGACGGAGACCGGCGCACTGCGGTGCGAAACCCCGAAGAGCAAGACGCTCACGGCAGCATCACCTGGCCAGCTCCCTTGCATCCTCCAGTAACTGAACTGCTGTCCACGGTAAACGTTTATCAGCTGGGCTACCAAATAATTGCCCCACGGCCACCCGGCCGCCTCGTCAGCGGGCGAGATCCGCGCGCAGCCGGGGCTCGTCGAGCTCCCAGTAGCTGTGTTCGCGCCCGTCGAGCAGGACCACCGGCAGCCGGTCGCCGAACTCGGCGCGCAGCGCGGGGTTGCCGTCCGCGGCCGCGGCGTCGACGTCGGTCGTCGACAAATCGAAGCCCAGCTCACCGGCCAAAACGACCAGCCGGGCGTGGATGCGCTCGCAGATGGTGCACCCGTCGCGGGTCAACAACTCCACATGCGGGCGGCCGGTCGCTCGGGTCATGGGAATCAGTGTGTCATCAGCGACTTGTGGGGGCGTCTACCAGGAGTTATGTTCCGGCTATGGCCGACAACACGGTGCGGGTCGATCCGGTGGTGATGCAGGGCGCCGCCGTCTCGCTGAGCGGTGCGGCCGAGCATCTTTCGGCTCAGCTGTCCCAGCTCGACGATCAGGTGGGTCAGATGCTGGGTGGTTGGCAGGGGGCGGCCGGGGGTGCCTATGCCTCGGCATGGGAGCTGTGGCACAAGGGCGCCCGGGAGGTCGAGCTCGGGTTGTCGATCCTGGCGCATCTGGTCGGCGAGGCCGGCGGCGCGTATCACAGCAACGAGGCAGCGTCCGCCCAGGCCGAGCGGGCAGTGCGCGATGCCTGAGGCGTTTCGGGTTGATCCGCAGGCGTTGGCCGACGCGGTGCAGCGGATGGCGGCGTTTCAGCGCTACGCCGAAGACATGATTGCCGAAATCGATTCTCGCGTAACGCGTTTGCATGGGACGTGGACGGGTGAGGCCGCGGCGGCCCACGCCGAGGCGCATCAGCACTGGGTGCGCGGCGAGGCGATGATGCGCGAGGCGCTGGGGCAACTGGAGAAGGTGGCCACGACAGCGCACGGCAACTACACCGGCGCGATGTCGACGAATCTCGGTATGTGGTCGTGAATACATGGCGCCGCTGGCGTGTGACCCGACTGCCCTAGATCGCGCCGGCGCCACGGTACTGTCCACCGGCGAGTCGCTGGGATCGGTGATCTCGGCCCTGACCACGTCGCTCGCGGGCAGCGCGGGCATGGCCGGTGACGATCCCGTCGGTGCGGCGCTGGGCCGCACGTACAACGGCGCAGCGGCAAAGGTCATCGTGGCGATGACCAGTACCCGCAACGGACTCTGCAGCATCGGCGACGGCGTGCGGATGTCGGCACACAACTATGCGCACGCCGAGGCGATGTCGGATGTGACGGGCCGCGCCGAAGGCTTGCCGACACCGCCAGTGACCGCGCCATTGACCGCGCCGTCGCATCCGCCGTCGGCGGTGGGCGCCGGCAGCGGTGCCCCGGCGGGGTGGAGCTGGGTTGCGCCGTATATCGGAATGATCTGGCCCACTGGCGATTCGGCGAAGTTGCGTGCCGCCGCGGCGGCGTGGACGACGGCGGGCGTCAACTTCATGACGACCGAGATCGCGGCCGGCGGCGGGAGCATGGCCGCCATTGCCGCGCAGCAGATTCCCGAGGCCGCGGCCATCAACAAAGCGTTGGCCGATGCGTCTGGAGCCACGGCCAGCGTTGCGCAGCAATGCCAAACGATTGCCGCGCAACTCAACAGTTACGCGGCCCAGATCGACAAGGTCCACGCGGCGATCCTCGATTTGTTGTCCCGCATCTGCGACCCGATGACCGGGATCAAAGAAGTGTGGGACCTCCTGACCGACGAAGACGAAGACGAGATCAAAAGGATCGCCGACGACATCAAAACGGTGGTCGACAGCTTTTCCCGGGAAGCCGAAACGCTGGGCGGCCAGATCGAGGCCACCATGTCGGCGGCGGCCACCGCGGCAGAAGATATGGCCCACTGGGCGGGTAAGGAGTGGGACCACTTCGTCGCCTTGAACAAGGCAACCCTCCACCGAGTGGGCAAGATCCTTGGTGGGGTGGGCAAAGAGGGCTGGGGAGTTCTGAAAGGCCTGTACAGCATCAGCCAGGTCCGCGCCGTGCTCGATCCGATCGGTTATGGCAAAGAGCTCGCTGGCATGGCCCAAGGCGCTGCGCCGCTCGTGGGATTGGGACCCGACGGTGGCCCCGGCTGGCAAGAGTCATGGATGGCGCTTGGCAAAGAAGTCACCCACTGGGACGAGTGGAGTAAAGACCCGCTTGACGCACTCGGACGAACAGCTTTTGATGTGCTGACGTTACCCATCCCCGGCGGGCCGCTTTCCAAACTCGGAAAGGTGAGTCGCGCCGCCGCCGATGCGCTGAAAGACGTCAAAAAGCCCGGACTTCCCAAAACCCCGGCCGTTAAGCCTCCGGCAGAATCACCCCCGGCGGCTCCGAAGCCGCCAGGATCGGGCCAACCGGCGCCAGGTCCCGCTGATGGTCCACTGCCGCACAGTCCTACCGAATCCAAGCCGCCAATCGGCGGGACACCTCACAGCGGCGAGCCGAAACCAATTGCGATCCCACCAGAATCGGGCGGCAAGCCACCGGTATCGGCCCCCGCAGAAGGCACACCACCACCCCACCCGCCGCCGCACGAGCCTGCCCCCACGCGGGTCCCACCTGCGGAGCCGGCAGCGGTCGCGCCCGCCGCTTCGGCGCCCGCTGCTTCGATGCCGGCGGCCTCGGCTCCTTCGATGCCGTCGATGCCGGAGCCGCCGTCGCTTCCCTCTGTCCCGGCGGGCGGCCTCCCCGCCGAAGCGCCTCCCGGCCTCGGCGAGGTGCCACATAGCGGAGAACCTCCTGCCCATCCGCCCGGGCCGCCTCATCCCAGTGACGGCGGCCCCCACCCACCCGGGGATGGTGGCGGACCACATCCGCCCGGCGATGGCGGTGGCCCGCATCCGCCGGGCGATGGCGGTGGCCCGCGTCCCCCTGGCGATGGCAACGAACCGCCGGGGTCCCATCAGCCGCACGACCACACACCGCTGTCGGACGACGGGTCCGACGCGGACCTTCCCGGACACACGGACCCGTCAGACTTGCCGCCCTGGCGGCAAGCGCAATTAGCGCTCGCGCAGTCGCCCGAGCAGCTCATGCAAGATCTCATAGATCACGGATGCCCTCCGGATATCGCCAAATCCGCTTTGCATAGCCCATATTCGGGAATGACGGCGCAGGATATCTTGGACAGATTTTGGGACCCCAAAGAAGGCACATGGGACTGGCCAAAAGTTAACGGCTTCGCGGACGGGAAATGGGAAACAGCACGGAGCATCTCTCCAAATGTTTGGCTAGATAGGATCGGAGAGGTGAGCGCCAAGAGTGGGGATTTTATGGGGAACGTCGGCGACCCATATTCCCACCGTGGACTGGCCCCCGGAACATCTGGCGACTACCATGCTTTTCAAGGTACAGGAAAGCAATTGCCGCAGGGTTGGGAAGTTAGATTCGGAAAGGTCGGTGAAGCGTTTGGTTGGCCCGGCGGAGGAACTCAGTGGGTAGTATTTGACACCGTCGAGAAAAAGACAGTGCTGATTGAGACTTTGCTTAGACGCGGTTATCTGCGCCGGTCTTAGGGGCAGGTAAGGGAGGAATATCGACCTATGAGTACGGATGCTGGCGGCCCAGTCGTCGATAGTGGCTTCTCAGCGGTGATCCGCTATTACAACCTGTGGCGCAAGCTTGCTAACTCTGCTGCCAGCGGGCCATACGAAGAAGCCGACTGGGAAGCTGGCCGGTTATATTTCCGCTCTGATTATCGAGAAAAACTGAGAGAATGGCCGGAATGGGCCAGGCTTGGCGACTGGGCCGCTTGGATTATCGCTCCCACTTCCAATGGGTACTTTTGCGTCTTGCGTTCCCTAAAGCACGAACGCGCTTCGCAGCGATCCGAAAGTATAGAGGCCGTGTTTTCCCGCTCGGTGGACGCCGGGAAATACATAATATTGCAAATGGGAGATAGCCTACGCAGTCATCTCAGGCTGGAGACACTATTTATCAGGTGGGACGACCGGGGTCTCAACCCGCGATTAGCAGTCGAGCCAGCCGACTCAGGGGTGATCGATTTATTGGCCAACGAAATCCCTGCCCTCAACAGAGACACCGCACAACATCTCAAGCGTTACACGCTGAGGGACGATCCTGGCTCATACGGATTCGCGGTGCCCGCCGAACAAACTAATATGGAAGTTCTTGCATTGTCATTCGATGAGCTAACCGCAGCTCTGCTCGAGGACATGCCGGACAGCATCACCTCGCAGGTTACGCGCTGGCGACAGTAGGGCTTCCCTACGCGGTCATCGCGCCCGACCAACCTGGCCTGCCCAGCCACGAGTGTGACGCTGCAGTCACACTCGGCGTCGAACGTGACGCCAGCGTCACACTCGGCGGCCCGAGGCATCAGCCCGGCAGCCCGGCAGCTCGGCAGCCGGGGCATCAGCTCGGCAGCCCGGCAGCCCGGCAGCTCGGCAGCCCGGGGCATCAGCCCGGCAGCCATACCCGCCCCCACGCCAACTGCCCGATAGGGTTGGATATCGGGCACCCGCCGGGTCACCAGGCACCACAGCGATCTAGGAGGTTGGGCGATGACTTCCTCTGACCCGGTCAACGCAGACCACACCGGTTACGTTGACTTGGAGTCGCTGGGCGCGGACGCCAGCGCGGCCCGCGCGATCGAGGGCATGCAGGAGGAAGCCGCCGCCGCCCCGGACCGTCCGCAACCCCCGGTCGACCTCACCGCCGCCGCCTTCTTCGACGTCGACAACACCTTGGTGCAGGGCTCCTCGGCGGTGCATTTCGGTCGTGGGCTGGCCACGCGCAACTACTTCACCTATCGCGATGTGATCGGATTCATTTACGCCCAGGCCAAGTTTCAGGTCCTCGGCAAGGAAAACAGCAACGACGTCGCCGCGGGCCGGCGCAAGGCGCTCGCCTTCATCGAAGGCCGGTCGGTCGAGCAGCTGGTGGCCCTGGGCGAGGAGATCTACGACGAGATCATCGCCGACAAGATCTGGCCCGGCACTCGCGAGCTGACTCAAATGCATCTGGACGCCGGCCAGCAGGTGTGGCTGATCACCGCCACGCCCTACGAGCTCGCCGCGACCATTGCGCGACGGCTCGGCCTGACCGGCGCGCTGGGCACCGTCGCGGAATCGGTCGACGGCGTCTTCACCGGCAGGCTGGTCGGCGACATCCTGCACGGCACCGGCAAGGCGCACGCGGTGCGGTCGCTGGCAATCCGCGAGGGGCTCAACCTGAAACGCTGCACCGCCTACTCCGATAGCTACAACGACGTGCCCATGCTGTCGCTGGTGGGGACCGCGGTCGCCATCAATCCCGACGCCCGCCTGCGCGCGCTGGCACGGGAGCGCGGATGGGAGATTCGCGACTTCCGCACCGCCCGCAAAGCGGCCCGGATCGGGGTGCCGTCGGCATTGGCGCTGGGCGCGGCCGGCGGTGCGCTGGCCGCGGTGGCCTCTCGACGGCAATCACGCTGATAGGCTGCGCCGCGCAGACATATTCGAGCGGAGAGCACAGCGGCATGACAGTCCCCAAAGAAGCCGAAGGACTCATCGGCAGCCATTACCGCGCACCGGACTACTTCGAGGTCGGGCGCGAAAAGATCCGTGAGTTCGCCCTGGCGATCAAAGACGACCACCCGGCGCATTTCGACGAGAATGAATCCCGGAGGGCCGGGTATACCGACATGGTGGCGCCGTTGACGTTCCTCGCGATCGCCGGGCGCCGCGTTCAGTTGGAGATCTTCACGAAGTTCAGCATCCCCATCAACATCGCCAGGGTCATTCACCGTGACCAGAAGTTCAAGTTCCACCGCCCGATCCTGGCTCACGATAGGCTTTTCTTCGACACCTACCTAGACTCGGTGATCGAGTCCCACGGCACCGTGCTGGCGGAAATCCGCAGCGAAGTGACCGATGCCGATGGAAAGCCGATCGTCACCAGCGTTGTCACAATGCTGGGGGAAGCCGCAAGCCAAGCCGAGACCGAGGCAACCGCTGCGGCGGTCGCATCAATATCCGCAGGAAAGTTAGGGGCGTTGTAAATGTCACTACAGGGGGAAACCGGAACGCAGCTGCACCCGCCGGTCGAGGCGGTGCGATCGCACTACGACAAGTCGAACGAGTTCTTCAAGCTGTGGCTTGACCCGTCGATGACCTACAGCTGCGGTTACTTCGACGAAAACCCGGACCCACAGAATCTGACCAAGACGCTGGAAGAGGCGCAGTACGCCAAGCGCAAGCTCGCGCTGGACAAACTGAACCTCGAGCCCGGCATGACGCTGCTCGACATCGGCAGCGGCTGGGGCTCGACGATGCGGCACGCGGTGGCGGAGTACGACGTCAACGTGATCGGGTTGACGCTGAGCGAGAACCAGTACGCCCACTGCGTGGCCGAGTTCGACAAGATGGACAGCCCCCGCCGTAAAGAGGTGCGGATCCAGGGCTGGGAGGAATTCCCCGGCGACGTGCCGATCGACCGGATCGTGTCGCTGGGCGCGTTCGAGCACTTCGCCGACGGCGCCGGTGACGCCGGGTACGAGCGCTACGCCACCTTCTTCAAGAAGTACTACGACCTGCTGCCCGACGACGGCCGCATGCTGCTGCACTCGATCGTGGTCCCCACCCGCGAAGAGGGCAACGCGATGGGCCTGAAGGTCAACATGACCCTGCTGCGGTTCATCAGCTTCATCCTGAAGGAGATCTACCCCGGCGGAAAGCTGCCCCAGGTCGACCTGGTTGACAAGTACGCGACGGACGCGGGTTTCAAGATCGAGCGACACCACTTCATCGGCAAGAACTACGTGCCGACCCTGACCGCCTGGGGCGATGCGCTCGAAGCGCACAAGGAAGAGGCGATCGCCCTCAAGGGGCAGGAGACCTACGACATCTACCTGAAGTACCTGAGGGGCTGCTCGGATCTGTTCCGCGACGGCTACACCAACGTCTGCCAGTTCACCATGGTGAAGTAGTCGACTACTTCAAAGGTCAACGCCGCCACGGGTTTCCGTGGTGGCGTTTCCTTTTGGGCGCGCCGCTCAGCCGAAGAAGATGTTGCGACGGCCGGCCAGCAACCGGTAGAGCGTCTGCTGGATCGTCTCGCGCACCTGATCGGTCAGCTCAAAAGTGACCATCGGGTCGTCGGCGTCGGAGGCCGCGTAGTCGTCGGTGTAGATCGGCTCACCGAAGGCGATGTGCCATTTCGACGGCAGCGGCACCAGGCCCATGGGCCCGGCCAACGGGAACAGCGGAGTGATCGGGAAGTACGGCAGCCCGAACAGCCGTGCCAGCAACTTGACGTCGGTCAGCATCGGGTAGATCTCTTCGGAACCGATGATCGAGCAGGGGATGATCGGCGCCTTGGTCCGCAGCGCGGCGGTGACGAATCCGCCGCGGCCGAACCGCTGCAGCCGGTAGCGGTCCTCGAAGCGCTTCCCCAGCCCCTTGTAGCCCTCGGGGAACACGGCGGTGAGCTCGCCGGCGGCGAGCAGCCGGTGCGCGTCCGTCGTGCAGGCCATGGTGTGGCCGGCCTTGCGGGCCGCTTCGCCCACCACGGGCAGGTCGAACACCATGTCGGCGGCGAGCAGTCGCAGCTCGCGGTGCGCGGGGTGCTCGTCGTGCACGGCCACCGACAGCATCAGCCCGTCGAACGGCAGCACCCCGGCGTGATTGGCGACCACCAGCGCGGCGCCGTCAGCGGGCAGGTTCTCGATCCCGCTCACCTCGACCCGGAACCACGACCGGAAGAACACCCGCAACAACGGCCGGACGATCGCGCTGTTGAAGTGCGGATCGAAACCGAACTCGTCGACGCTGTAGTCACCCGTCAGCCGCTGGCGGAGGAATGCGGCCACCGACGCGACGCGCTGCGCCAGCTCATTCAGCGGCGCCTCGCCGGGCGATGCCCCCGTGGCACGGCGGTGCTCGTCGATTTCGCGAACCACCGCGGCGATCTGCTCCGCCGAGGCGCGGCCGCGCGGATCGGTCAGTAACGAGGGGTGCTGGCGGGCCGACTCTGCCCTCTGGTCGGCTCTCCGACGCGCTGCGACACGGCCCCGATTCGTATGCAGTGGAATGACATTCGCTCTGGTTTCACCCGCCACGATACCTACCTGACCCCACCCCACGGAATTGGATTTCGGCTACCCCAGCGCTGGGCTAGAGATATGGCGCGACTCTCCAAGGAGCGTACCCGATATGGGTCGATTATGGGAGTCAGGCCTCGGCCGCGAACATAGTCGTCAAAGGCCTCCGCCGTCGTCCATTTCGGCTGGTAGTTGAGTTCCGAGCGCATCCGGCTCGTGTCCATGACGCGGCCGTAACTCAAATAATCGAACTGATCGCGACTGATCTCGTTGTAGCGATTGGCGCGGCGCAACGAGTCCAGGGCCCAGACGCCGAAACCCGGTACGGGCAAAGGGATTCGGCCCGCCCGACGGATCGCCTGCGACAGCATGATGATCCCGTCGGCGCCGATGTTGAAGGTTCCCGCCTTGCCGGCCATGGCCGCGCGCTCCAGCGCGCCGAGGGCGTCCTGCTCGTGCAACAACTGCAGCCGGGCGTCGCGGCCGAACATCGTCGGCACCAAAGGCCCGGCGAGATAACGCGACAGCGTGGTGTCCATCGCCGGGCCGATCATGTTGGCCAGCCGCAAGATCGTCACGGCGATGTCGGGCCGGCGCCGCCCCAATCCGCGCGCATAGGCCTCGATGTCGAGGCTGTCCTTGGCGAAACCGTCGCGGAACAGACGACGGCTGGTGCTGTCCTCGGTGAACATCACCGGATCGTGGGCGCTCGAGCCGTACACCTCCGACGTCGACTTGAGCACCACGCGGCGCACCGAGGGCGCCTTTTGACAGGCCGCGAACAGCTGCATCGCGCCCATCACGTTGATTTCTTTCAACGCCGCGGTGCCGCCGGACCGCGGAGCGTACGACGCGGCCGCCGCGTGCACCACCGTGTCGACGTCGCCGTTGCGAATCACCTTGGCAATGAAGGGGTTACGGATGTCGGCGCGGACGAACTCGGCGCGCCCCATCCGGCGCAGCATGTCCTTGCTGGGGGCGATCGCGTCCACCGCGATGACCCCTTTGATCATCGGGTTCTGCGCGAGCCGAGCCGTCAGGTAGCCGCCCAGAAACCGGCAGGCACCGGTGACCAGCACGATTTTGGGGTAATGCGCCGCGTTGCCGGCGGTGTCGTCCGGCCCGGTGTTCTCCCCATTCGACCCATCCACCCGGTCAGCCTAGCGGTCGGCGGGACGGCGGCACTATGGCGCGAAGCGACCAGTTAGGGCCTTTTTACGGTGACCTTATGGCGGCCTTAGGAAGGCCGCCGCGGGAGTTACTTGCCGAGTTTTCTGCGCTGCACCCGGGTGCGACGCAGCAGCTTGCGGTGCTTCTTCTTCGACATACGCTTGCGCCGCTTCTTGATTACTGAACCCATGAACTCCGCTATCTAGACCGAGACCTGCTTCAAAGATTGGACCCGGACACTTTACCCAGCCGGACGCACCCAACGCCAAACCGCGTCGCGTGATCGCCGCCGAGCCGCGAAGCCAGGTGCCGCCCGCGAGCGGCCACCGGTTCGGGTCAGCCCGCGTCGAAGTAGGACGTCTCCAGCATGTCGTGGACGGCCTTGGCGTGCACCCGGAAGGACCGACCCACCCGGACCGCGGGTAGTTCGCCGTTGTGCACCAACCGGTAGACCGTCATCTTGGAGACCCGCATCAACGCGGCCACCTCGGCGACGGTGAGAAATTGCGTCCTGCCCTGCTGGCCATCGACGGAACCGGTGTCCCGCGGCTTACCTGCAGAATCTCGCGTTGATGGCCCATTCGTAGACGTCATCGCTACCCAATCGTGTCAGGCACGCGCATGCCAGCGGCTTCCCCTCCGCTGGCACCGACACGTGCTTACAAAGAGGAGAATAGCGGGACTGATGGGGTTACTGGTACTGGTGGGGGACAATCAGTTCAAAAATCTTGGATTACTCTGATGTAATTCTTAGCTGCTCAGAGCGCATTTTGGCGGCCTGAACCGCCGCATCCACGGCCGCTCGCAGGCCTCCCCGTTCCAGCTCACGCAGGGCCGCCGCGGTGGTGCCGCCGGGGGACGTCACGGTCGCCCGCAGCTGCGTCGCGGTGGCGTCCACCCGCATCCCGGGCGCCTCGGCCTCGGAAAGCCGGCGATCGGCGTCCATCCGTTCCAGCAGCATCGCCGCCGCGCCTGCCATGGTCTGCGCGGTCAGATCGCCCGCCACCTCGCGGCTCAGCCCCGCCGCAACGCCGGCGTCGATGAGCGCCTCGACCATCAGGAAGAAATACGCGGGACCCGAGCCCGACAGCGCGGTGACGGCGTCCATTTGGCCCTCGGGGACGCTCAGCACCCCGCCGACGGAATCGAACAGGGCCGAGACGCCCTCCAGCTGCGGCGGGGTGACGAACCTGCCCTTGGCCAGGGCCGTGACGCCCGCGCCGACCAGCGCCGCGGTGTTGGGCATTGCCCGCACCACCGGCGTCCCGGCCGGAAGTTTGGCTTCGAAGTAGGCGATGGTGACGCCGGCCGCGACCGTGACGAAGACCTGCTCGGCGGTATCGCTCTCCGCCGCGGCGGCCGCCCGGGCGACCTCCGACATCACCGACTCCACGTCGGCGGGCTTCACCGCGACCACGACGAACGACGCGTTTTCCACCGCCTCGGCCACCGAGGTGATCAGCACCGAATAGGTGTCGGCCAGATACTTGGCGCGCTCGGGCACCCGCTCGACCACCACCAGGTCCTTGACCTGCCGGCCCGCGCGCAGCAGACCCGACAGCAGTGCCTCCCCGATGCTGCCGCCACCGATGATCGCGATTCTTGCCATGCCGGACAGCATCGCAGACACCGCCGGCTAGCGAGCGGCAGGGACCAACGCCAGCTGGCGGGCCTGCACCACCAGGCGCCCGAGGCTGTCGACGACCGTGTGGTCCTCGTCGAACCAGTTGTGCCCGATCTCGGTGCAGGTCGCGATGATGCGCAGCCAGCCGTCGGCGGGCAACCCCCGCAGGAAGGCGGTGAGCTGGATGGTGGGTGCCCAACCGGTGCGGTCCACGGCGAAGGTCACCGGCGCCGACAGGTCGCCGCACATGAGCGCGAACAGCGCGTCCGGGGCCACGCCGCGGGGGCGTGCCCACATCTGGATCACCGGCGGGCGCCCGTCGTCGCGGACCTGCATCGTCGACAACACCGGCCGCACGTCGCAACCCTCGCCCAGGTGCACCAGGCCGGCCAGCGGATGCCCGGGGCCGATCGGCTCGATGTCGTCGGGTGGTTCGGGCGTCATCAGGTCGGCCACCGGGTTGGCCGACAGCAACGGCTTCACCGCGCCGTCGACCGGCCTGCTCGATGACCCGGCTCCTCCTCGGGCCGCTTCACGGCCCGCATCGTCGACCGGGTAATGCTCGGGCTCGCCGAGGTTGACCACGGCGTGCACCGCGGTGCGGTCACCCTGGGTGAGCTCGACGTCCACGACACTGATCCGGCGGCCGCGCTTACGGATCGACGTGACCAACTGCACCGGCCCCGGATCGGGCGCCCACAGGAAGCTCGCGGACACGGCGACCGGTTGCAGGTCCGGTCCGGCCGGCTGTCCGCCGCAGGCGGTGCGCGCGGCGTTGGCGCACAGGGCCAGCATCGCGCCGCCGTGCACCTTGGGACCGATGGTCCAGCGCTTGTCGAGCTCTCCTTCGTAAACGCCGGAACCGGCCTCCCGCAACGACATTGCGGTGGTGAATAACGCGTTCATGGACTTTTGCGGGTCTCCTGAATCATCAGCGCAGCAGATGCGTGCGGGCGAACTGCAGCGACTCGGCGAGCATGGCTTCGCGCTCATTGGCTGAGCGCGCGCTGGACGTCGACACCTCCAGGATGACGTGCCCGGCGAACTGGCCGCCGGCCAGCATCTGGCACACCTCGGCGGTGGGTTGGGTGCCGCGTCCGGGCACCAGGTGCTCGTCGGCGGGCAGACCATTGCCGTCGCACAGGTGCAGGTGGACCAGGCCGGCACCCATCCGCTGCGCCATGTCCAGCGAGTCGGTTCCCGCCGTCGCGGTGTGGGACAGGTCCAGCGTGTAGTGCGCGTGGTTGCCGTCGAGCGGGTCGTAGGAGGGCGCGAACGCCGAAATCGCCGGGCCGGGGCCGCCGCCCCGCCGGCGCATCCGTTCCAGCGACTGGCCGGCCCCGAAGAGCCGGTCCGCCCGGAACGGGAACATGTTCTCCACCGCGACCATCACGTCGCTCGACGATTCCAGCTTCGCCACCTGCTCGCTGAACCCCTCGGCGTAACGCCGCTGCCAGCGAAACGGCGGATGCACGACGACGGTCTGCGCGCCCAGCTGTTCGGCGACGCGCACGCTGCGGTCCAGCTTGGGGATCGGGTTGGGGCCCCACACCCGTTGCGAGATCAGCAGGCACGGCGCGTGCACCGACAGCACCGGCACGCGATAGCGCCTGGACAGCTTCTTGACCGCCGCGACGTCCTGACTCGCCGATTCGGCCCAGACCATCAGCTCGACGCCGTCGTAGCCGAGCCGGGCCGCGTACTCGAAGGCGGCCTCGGCCCGCAACGGGTACACCGAAGCCGTGGAGAGGCCGACTTTGATGGCTGGGCGCACTGGATGTGGGCGCCGCTAGCCCGACTGCAACGACAGCGCCAGGGGCCCCAGGGTGATCAACGCACCCACCGCGACCGCGATCAACGTGCTGGCGATGTCCTCGGTTTTGCGGACCACCCGAACCCCGACCACCAGGCCGAGGATGACCAGCACCGAGAGCACCAGCGCCACGATGCTGTTCCAGCGCCACAGTTGGTCGAAGGCCACGAACAGCCCGCCGCCGAACGCGACCGCCAGGATCGACTGCAGCACAACCACGGCGCCGCGCCACAGCGCGTCGAGCCTGCCCTCCGCCGGGTGAGCGTCGGCGCCCTCCGCATGAGCGTCCTCGTCCTCGAGGCCGAGCAGTCCGGTGTCGAGCGACCCCGCGCGCGCGGCGTCCCCGTCCTCGTCCAGATCCTCGTCCAGCGAGCCCGAGGACCGCAGGTAGGAGCGCACGTAGGCGGAGTCCTCCAGCGCGGGTTCGGCTTCACGCACGTCGGAATCCATCACGTCGACGGGGATGTCGGCGTAATGGTCCATCGGATCAGGGCTCATGTCCTCGGCGCCGGAGGGCTCCTCGGGCCGGGCGGTCCCGTTGGCCAAGGGCCGCGGGTAGGCGCTGCGCAAGAGGCCCGGCACCCGCTTGGGCTGCGGCGGCGACTTGGGCCAGCGCGGCTCGGGCTCGGACCAGTAGGCGGTCTTGGGCTTGTCTTCGGTCACCGGCTCGGCGGCGACGTCCTCGGCGGGCGAATCGGCGGGTTTGACGGCCTCGATGGTGTCGGTAGCGCCGTGTTCGGCGTCGTCGTCGTCGCGGACCACCGGGATTTCGCCGGTGAGCTCGGCGACGGTCACCGCGTCGCTGTCACCGCGGCGACGGCGGCGCCGCCGGGTGACCGCCGGGGCACCGATGGTTCCGTTTCTGGCCAGCAATTCGGCCACCGAGATCGGCCGAGTGCCCGGGCTCTCGGTCTCGGAGTGCGGTCCGGTCATGGTTTGTCGCCTCTCGATCGGTGCTGATTCCGATCAACTACCTGACCTCCAGCATTACGCACCGACGGGCCCATGAGGGCGGTTCCGTCGGCTTCACTGTCGAGTTTGCGCAGAATGAGACCTTCCCGTAATGCCCACGGGCAAATATCCACCACTTCGATCGACAGCGCTCGCATGCTCGCCTCCGCCACCAGCGCACCCGCCACGATCTGCGGGGCGCGCTCGGCGCTCACTCCTTCCAGTTCCGCCCGGTCAGCGGTCGTCATCCTAGAGATGAAAGATATGAGTTGCCTGAGGCCGTTTGCTGTCAGCGTCCTCTTGACCCGCGGTCCGGCGCCCGACGGGGCCGCGCCGGTGAGCCGCGCCAGCGAGCGGAACGTCTTCGACGACGCCACCGCCAGGTCGGGACTGCCGGCGTCGAGGATCTTCGCGCTGGCCTCGGCGAGTTCGGCGTCCAGCCAATCCCGCAGCATCGCCACCCGGCGCCGCCCGGGCGGATCGTCGGGCAACCACTCGCGGGTCAGCCGGCCGGCGCCCAGCGGCAGCGACATCGCGACTTCGGGCTCCTCGTCCAGGCCGCTGGACATCTCCAGCGAGCCGCCACCGATGTCGAGGTTGATGATCCGCCCCGCGCTCCACCCGTACCAGCGGCGCACCGCCAGAAAGGTCAGCCGCGACTCGTCGACTCCGGTCAGCACCCGCAACTCGACGCCGGTCTCCTTGCGCACCCGGCTTAGCACGTCGTCGGAGTTGCCGGCATCACGGACCGCCGAGGTGGCGAAGGCCATCAGCTCCTCGCAGCCCGAACTGTCGGCGATCTTAGCGAATTCGTCGATTGTGGAGATCAGCTTCTCGGCACCACGTTTGGTGATCTTGCCGGCGCTGTCGGTGGCCTCGGCCAGCCGCAGGGTGGCCTTCGTCGAACTCATCGGCGTCGGATGACCGCCCCGGTGGGCATCGACCACCAGGAGATGCACCGTGTTGCTGCCCACGTCGAGAACGCCCAATCGCACGTAGACAACCTAACGGGGCGTCGCCGGCAGGCTTTTGCGCGACCCGGTTAACCCACCGTGATCACGGCCATACGGGCCACGAGTGTCAGCGGCGCGGCCGCGCCGAAATGTGGTCTAACGTGGACTCCGTGGCGAATTCGCACCCAGAACCCGGACAGCCGGGCCACGAGGTCGAACTGGATTTCGCCCGCGAATGGGTGGAGTTCTACGACCCCGACAACCCCGAGCACCTGATCGCCGCCGACCTGACCTGGCTGCTCTCGCGGTGGACGTGTGTGTTCGGCACGCCCGCCTGCCAGGGCACGGTGGAGGGCCGCCCCGACGACGGATGTTGCTCACACGGCGCGTTCTTGTCCGACGACGACGACCGCGCCCGCCTCGACGACGCGGTGAAAAAGCTGACCGCCGCCGACTGGCAGTATCGCGAAAAAGGCTTGGGCCGCAAGGGATATCTGGAGCTCGACGAGCATGAGGGCCAGCCCCAGTACCGCACCCGCAAGCACAAGGACGCGTGCATTTTCCTCAACCGGCCCGGCTTCGCGGGCGGCGTCGGCTGCGCGCTGCACAGCAAGGCCCTCAAGCTCGGTGTGCCGCCGCTGACCATGAAGCCGGATGTCTGCTGGCAGTTGCCGATCCGTCGCAGCCAGGAGTGGGTGACCCGGCCCGACGGCACCGAGATCCTCAAGACCTGGGTCACCGAATACGACCGCCGCGGCTGGGGTTCCGGGGGCGCCGACCTGCACTGGTACTGCACCGGCGACCCGGCCGCCCACGTCGGCGCCAAGCAGGTGTGGGAAAGCCTGGCCGACGAACTCACCGAACTGCTGGGCGGCAAGGCCTACGCGGAGCTGGCCGCAATGTGCAAGCGCCGCAGCAAGTTAGGACTCATCGCGGTGCACCCGGCGACTCGCATCGCCGAGTAGCCGCTAGCCCTCCAGCTTGTAGCCCAGGCCCCGCACCGTCACCAGGTGCACCGGGTTGGCCGGGTCGGCTTCGATCTTGGACCGCAGGCGCTTGACGTGGACGTCGAGCGTCTTGGTGTCGCCGACGTAGTCCGCGCCCCATACCCGGTCGATCAGCTGCCCGCGGGTCAGCACCCGGCCACTGTTGCGCATCAGGTACTCGAGCAGGTCGAATTCCTTGAGCGGCAAGGTGATCGTGTCGCCGTTGACCGACACGACGTGGCGTTCGACGTCCATCCGCACCGGGCCCGACTCGAGCACGCCATCGCTGATCTCGGAGTCGTCCTCGCCGCCGCGGCGCAACACCGCCCGGATCCGCGCGATCAGCTCGCGCGCCGAATAGGGCTTGGTCACATAGTCATCCGCGCCCAGCTCGAGACCCACGACCTTGTCGATCTCGCTATCGCGGGCGGTCACCATGATCACCGGCACGCTGGAACGCGCCCGCAGTTGCTTGCAGACGTCGGTGCCAGACATTCCGGGCAGCATCAGGTCAAGTAGGACGATGTCGGCGCCGGCGCGGTCAAACTCGGCGAGCGCCGCCGACCCGTCGGTCACCACGGTGGCCTCAAAGCCTTCCTTGCGGAGCAGGAACGCCAGCGGATCGGCCAGCGACTCCTCGTCCTCCACGATCAGCACACTGGTCATCAGCGCGATTCCTCCTCATCGCTACGCTCTGCATCGTCATACGCGCGGGTCATGAGCGCGATTCCTCCTCGGCATCGTCGTACGCGCGGGTCATCGACTTAGTTCTTCCTCTCGTTGGGACCGGTCGGGCCGCACGTCGCGACCCTGCGCTTGCTCGGATTCGCCCTCGTCTCGAGGAGACGGCTTGGCCGCGGGAATGGACAGCGTGAATGTCGATCCGGTTCCCGGCTTGCTCCACACGCCGATGGTGCCGTTGTGGTTAGCCGCGACGTGTTTGACGATGGCCAGGCCCAGCCCGCTGCCGCCGGTGGCCCGCGAACGCGCCTTGTCGCCCCGGAAGAAACGCTCGAAGACCCGCTCCTGGTCTTCCAGGGCGATCCCGATCCCGCGATCCGTGACGGCGATCTCGACGTTCTCGCCGCGGCGGCGACGGCTGATCGACACCGGCGAACCCGGCGGCGAATAGGCGATCGCGTTGGAGACCAGGTTGGCCAGCGCGGTGGTCAACAGCGTTTCGTCGCCGAGCACCCGCAACCCGCTGGGGGCGTCGGTGCGGACCGCAATCTTGGTGTTCTCGGCGGCCACCTTGTGACGCGAAATCGCTTCGCTCACAACCTTATCGACGTCGACGTCGACGACGTTGGGCAGCGGTTCGGCGCCCTGCAGCCGGGACAGCTCGATCAGCTCGGCGACCATGTCCCCCAAACGGTTGGCTTCGACGAGCACCTTCTCGGCGAACCGCCGCACGGTTTCGGAGTCGTCGGCCGACGCCAGCAGGGCCTCGGCGAGCAGGGCCATCGCACCCACCGGGGTCTTGAGCTCGTGGCTGACGTTGGCGACGAAGTCGCGCCGGGTCGCTTCCATCCGCGCGTAGTCGGACTGGTCGTGGGCGAAGACCACGGCGAACCGGCGGTCCTCTTCGCTGAGCAACCGGGCCTGCCCGTGCACCGATAGCCCGGACCGGGCGCCCGTCCGTTTCGAGGGCTGCAGGTCGAACTCGACATCGACACCGGTCAGCGCCTGCTGCGCCGCCTCCCAGGCCTGGTCATCGAGCTGACGATCGCGCACCAGGCCGAGCTCCTTGGCCCGGTCGTTGAGGTAGACGACGTCGCGGTGGACGTCCACCACCGCCGCGCCCACCGGCATCAGCGCCACGATGCATTCCAGCATCTGCCCGACGGTGATCCCGGTCCATTCGGTGCTCACCCGCTGCCGGCGCTGCATCGCGCGCGGCGACAGTCGGACCCCGACCGCCACTCCTGCGGCCAGCGCCAGCACGGACAACACCCCGGCCAGCAACAGCGCCGAGAACACAGTCACATAGCAAATCCTACAAATCTTCCTGAACGCTGCCCTAGCAGAACGAGGCCAAAATCGGACAAGTCACACCTTGCGTCACAGGTGTTCCGCTCCCGTTCACGTGATGTTTGGCTAACGGGGCGTTCGCGCGACGGATTGCGCCGGGCGCAAACGTCAGCGGCGGCCCTGGCCGGCGACCGCGGCGGCACCGGCGGCGGCCGCCTCGGGGTCCAGATAGGTGCCGCCGGGCACCACCGGGCGCAGGTCGGCGTCCAGGTCGTAGCGCAGCGGGATGCCGGTCGGGATGTTCAGGCCCACGATGTCGTCGTCGGACATCCGATCGAGGTGCTTGACCAGGGCCCGCAGCGAGTTGCCGTGCGCGACGATCAGCACCGTCTTGCCGCTGCGCAGGTCCGGGACGATGACGTCGGTGAAATACGGCAGGAAACGGACGACCACGTCGGCGAGGCACTCGGTCAGCGGCCCGCCGCCGATGTCGGCGTAGCGGGGATCGGTGTCCTGGCTGTAGGTG
This sequence comes from Mycobacterium paraintracellulare, assembly GCF_000276825.1. Taxonomy (NCBI): domain Bacteria; kingdom Bacillati; phylum Actinomycetota; class Actinomycetes; order Mycobacteriales; family Mycobacteriaceae; genus Mycobacterium; species Mycobacterium paraintracellulare. The sequence continues at coordinate 4,889,190 of NC_016948.1, forward strand.
CTGCCCTTCTCGATCGGCGGGGGCGGCGTGTCGTAGCTGCGTCGCCAGGCCATGAACTGGTCGTCGCCGTAGCGCGCCTTGGTCTCGGCCTTGTCCAGGCCCTGCAGCGCCCCGTAATGGCGTTCGTTGAGCCGCCAGGTGCGCCGCACCGGGATCCACAGCCGGTCGGCGGCGTCCAGCGCCAGGTGCGCGGTGGAGATGGCCCGGCGCAGCAGCGACGTGTAGAGGACGTCGGGCAACAGATTGTGTTCGGCCAGCAGCTCGCCGCTGCGCACCGCCTCGGTGCGGCCCTTGTCGGTCAGCCCGACGTCCACCCAACCGGTGAACAGGTTCAGCGAATTCCATTCGCTTTCACCGTGGCGGAGCAGGATCAGCGTGGCGGAGTCACCCATGCCGGTTAGTCTCTCACGCGCTCATTCAGCGGTCGTCGTCGTCCGCATCGTCGTCTTCGCGGCTCAAAGCTCGACTCCTCCTCATCGCGCTTCGCGCTCTGCATCGTCGTCTTCGCGGCTCAAAGCTCGACTCCTCCTCATCGCGCTTCGCGCTCTGCATCGTCGTCTTCGTCGATCAGGTGGGCGAACGCCTGCAGGTTCTTCAGCGACTCGCCGCGCGATACGCGCCACTCCCACTCTTTCTGGATCGACGAGCGAAAACCCAACTCCAGCAACGTATTAAAGTCCGAGTCCACCGCTTCGAGCACCTGGCCGAGCACCCGGTCGATCTCGTCGGCGTCCACCGACGGCAGCGACATGCGGCCCACCAGGTAGATGTCGCCGACGTTGTCCAGCGTGTAGGCCACGCCGTAGAGCCGGCGATTGCGCTTGAGCAGGAACCGGTACACGCCCTCGTGGTTCTCGTCCGGCTTGCGGCACACGAACGCCTCGACCCGCACCGAATGCTCGCCCACGCTCAGGATGGTGTTGGTCTTGAGCTTGCGCTCACCGGGCAGTTCCACCACCAACCCCGACGGACCGCCATGCGCGCCAGCGTGTTTCGAGTAGTTCAGCCCGCTTGCCCGCAGGGCATCCTCGATCACCCGTGACACATCGGTAGAGGAACTCATGCGCCCACCTCGCGGCGCTCGGCGGTGTACTCGCGGATCGCGCGGCTATAGCTGGCCAGCAGCGCATCGGTGGTGTGATCCCAGGAGAAGGTCGCCGCGTGGGCGGCGGCCGCGCGGCCCATCTCCCCGGCCGCCGGCGCCGGCCTGCGCAGCAGCCCGTCCAGGGCGGCCGCCCATCGATCGACGTCGTGCCCGGCGACCAGCGTGCCGGTGACCCCGTCGCGCACGGCCACCGGCAGCCCGCCGACCGCGGCCGCCGCCACCGGGGTGCCGCAGGCCTGCGCCTCGAGGGCGACCAGGCCGAAGGACTCCGAATAACTCGGCACCGCAACGACATTGGCGGCCTGGAACAAGGTGGCCAGGTTCGACCGCGACTGCGGGGGCAAAAAAGTCACCCGCGCGGTGATGCCCAGCTCGTCGGCCAGGCGGGCCAATCCGTCCGGGGAAGCCAGGCCGCTGCCCGACGGTCCGCCCGCCACGACGATCCGCACCCCGGGCAGTTTCGCCGCGGCACGCAACACGATGTCGGGGGCCTTCAGCGGCTGGATCCGGCCGACGAACGCCACGATGGGTTCGTCGGGTGGCAGGCCCAGCGCGGCCCGGGCGGCCCGACGATCGCCGGGCCGGAACACGTCGAGGTCCACGCCGGGATGGACGACGTCGATCCGCGCCGGGTCGGCGTGGTGAATCGTGATCAGCTGCCTGGCCTCGTCGTCGGTGTTGACGATCAGCCGGTCGGCCTCGTCGACCACCTGCTGCTCCCCCACCGTGCGCAGCGGCGGCTCGGGCGAGTCCCCCTCGGCCAGCGCCGCGTTCTTGACCGCGGCGAGGGTGTGTGCGGTGTGCACCAACGGCACCGCCCAGCGGTCACGCGCCAGCCACCCCACCTGCCCGGACAGCCAATAATGCGAGTGCACGATGTCGTAGTAACCGGGCTCGTGGGATGCCTCGGCGCGCAATACGCCGGCCGCGAACGCGCACAGCTGGGTGGGCAGATCGTATTTGTCCAGCCCTTCGAACGGCCCCGCCACCACGTTGCGGACCAGCACTCCCGGCGCCACCCGCGCGACCGGCGGGTCGGCGGACGCGGTCGCCCGGGTGAAGATCTCCACCTCGATGCCCCGGCGCGCCAGATGCAACGCGGTCTGCAGCACGTAGACGTTCATGCCGCCTGCGTCGCCGGTGCCGGGCTGGGCCAGCGGGGAGGTGTGGACCGCCAACACTGCGACCCGGCGCGGTTCGTTCAGCCGGAAAACGTCATCGTGGCGCACCCTGTCATCTTTACAGGACGGCTCAGGCGGACGACTCGTCCCGGGTGACCTCGTGCAGCCGGGCGTCGAGCGCCCCCGCCCGCCGCATCGCGCCCAGCGGGTCGGCGTACAGCCCGGACAGCGACACGGTCCCCGCGCCGGCCTCCTGCACCCGGTTGCCGAACGCGGTGAGGCGGATGTCGCGCGGCCCCAGCACCGAGCGTGCGGCGAACGCCGCCTCCACCTGCTCCATCGCCTCGGGGTATTCGGTGAACGCCTGGCCGCCGACGACCAGTTCGTCGGGGTTGAGCATGTCGCGCAGCAACGCCACCGCCTCCCCGAGCACCCGGCCCCGCTCGGCGAGCAGATCCTTGGCCTGCTGGTTGCCGGCGCGCGCCACCCGCAACAGGTCGGCGATGCCGGTGGCGGGCCCGTTGGCGCGGTTCGCCGGGGCGAACGGCAGGATGCGCTGCTGGCGGGCGACGGCCACCACGGCCTCGTCACTGACGGTGGATTCCAGCTGACCGGTGCCGCCGAGCAGCTCGGACTGGGCCGGCAGGCTCGCGATGGTGCCCGGCCCGCTGGACGGGCAGTGCACCCGCCCGCCGATCACCAGCGCGTAGCCCACGGTCTCGCGGGCGTAGACGTACAGGCTGGTCGGCGAGCTGGGCAGGAACCGGCGCATGCCCAGCAGCAGCTCGGCTCCGGCCATGGCGTCGACGTGCGAGGCCACCGAAACCGGCAGGCCCAGCGCGTCGGCCAGCACCTGGCCGACCGGCGCCTGCCGCCAGCCCAGTCGCGGGTGGTCCACCTGGCCGGTGGCGCCGTCGACGGTGCCACCGATGGCGACGCCGACCCACAGCGGCCGCCGCCGATGCCAACGCCGCAGGTATCGCCGGGCGCTGTCGGCCAGCGACGCCAGCGCGGGCCCGGCCGGGTTGCGCGGCGTCGGGGTCTCGACGGTGTCGAGGGTGCGGCCGAACAGGTCGGTGGCCACGATGCTGGTGGTGCGCGCACCGATGTGGATGCCCAGCGTCACGAACGGCTCGTGGTTGACCTCGACCGGCACGCGCGGGCGGCCGATCGCGCCCGAGACGGCCAGGTCGGCGCGCTCGCGCAGCAGGCCCGCCTCCAGCAGGGCGATGACCTGACGGTTGACCGTCGCGATGCTCAGCGAGGTGACGCCGGCGATGACGTCACGGCCGACGGGACCGCGCAGCCGGACGGCCCGGAAGACGGAGGCCGCCGCGGAGTCGGGGATGTGCAAGGCCGGCGGCACGATCTGCCGGCGCACCGAGCGGTGGCCCTTCTGGCCGGAATAGCCGACGACGCGGCCGGCCGAAAGATGGGTATGGGTGAGGGTATTGGTGGGCACGAGCGTCCTTTTGTCCGAATTTTGCTGGCCATCTTGGCCACACCTGGCATGGGGTCAGGAGCGGCAAAGTGCGCAGCAACAACACGCACCCGCCGCGCACAGACACGCGGCGGTGGTGATGTCGGACAGGGCGCTGTGAAGCACACGGAAAATTTAGCACGTTCACTAAGGTTGTTTCGATGGTTGAAACTGGCAGGAATGAACGCGTCGCGGTGATCACGGGAGCCAGCTCCGGAATCGGCGCGGCGACCGCTCGAACCCTGGCTGCGCAGGGCTTTCACATCGTCGCGGTGGCGCGCCGCGCCGACCGGATCCGCGACCTGGCCGAGGAGATCGGCGGCACCGCGATTGTGGCCGATGTCACAGACGATGCGTCCGTCGACGCGCTGGCGAGCAAACTGAGCCGCGTCGACGTGCTGGTCAACAACGCCGGCGGCGCCCGCGGACTGGAACCCGTCGCCGATGCCGAACTCGACCACTGGCGGTGGATGTGGGAGACCAACGTGATCGGCACGCTGCGGGTCACCCGCGCGTTGCTGCCCAAGCTGATCGAGTCCGGTGACGGGCTGATCGTCACCGTCACTTCCGTTGCGGCACTTGAGGTTTACGACGGCGGCGCCGGCTATACGGCGGCCAAACACGGCCAGGGCGCGCTGCACCGCACGCTGCGGGGCGAGCTACTGGGCAAACCGGTGCGGCTGACCGAGATCGCCCCGGGGGCCGTCGAAACGGAATTCTCGCTGGTGCGCTTCGACGGCGACCAACAGCGCGCGGATGCCGTCTACACCGGCATCACCCCGTTGGTGGCGGCCGACGTGGCCGAGGTGATCGGATTCGTCGCCTCGCGCCCCGCCCACGTCGATCTGGACCTGATCGTGATGAAGCCGCGCGACCAGGCGTCGGCCAGTCGCTTTAACCGCCGGGGGTAGCCGGACCGGTGGTGGCGGGCGTCGTCGTGGTCGGGGTGCCCGACAGGGTCGGCGCGTTGGACGGCGTGACGGGCGCGGTGACCGGGATCTGCGTCGACGGCGGGTGCGCGGTGGGCGGCGGCAGCGCCGACATCGCCACCCAGGTGTCCCAGTCCACGGCCCAGTCCCAGATGTCGCCATCCGAGTAGGACAGCTGGATCGAGCTCCCGGTCACTTCGACCGGGTCGCCGTACATCGCCGACTGGTAGTACTGCTCGGCGTCACCCGTGGACAGGTTGATGCAGCCGTTGGTGACGTTGGTGTTGCCCTGCGCGCCGGCGCTCGCCGGGTTGGCGTGGATGAACTCGCCGTTGTTGGAGATCCGCACCGCCCAGCGTTCGTGGATGTGGTTGTAGCCGGCCGCCGGGTTGGACATGTAGAAGTCGGCGTACTTCTCGCTGACCACGTGGATGCCGTTGCGGGTGACGTTGCGCGCTTTGTCGGCCTCGCCGTAGCTGCACGGGAAGTCCATGACGACGCCCTCGTCGCGGACCACCTGGATGCGGTGCGACGAGACTTCGGCCTTGACCACCTGCCGGCGGCCGATCTGGATGTTCAGCGAGATGTCCTCGGCGCCGTACGCGCTGTCGCCGAAGGGCAGGCCGTACAGCTTGGCCTCGACGCTGACGGTGGTGCCCGCCGGGTAGTACTCGCGGGTGCGCCAGTGCGCGCGGGCGCCCTGCGCCTCGTCGGGCAGCCAGGCCCAGCTGCCCTCGACGGGCGGGTTCGTCGTGACGGTCAGCGCCTTTTCGACGGCGGCCTTGTCGGTGATCGGGGCGTCGAACTGCAGGATGATCGGCGCCGCGACGCCGACGGTCTGGCCGTCGGCCAGCTGGAACGCCCCGCCAATCTTCTTGCTGGGCGAGACCGTGGTGAACTTCCCCGCAACCGGGACCGCCTTGCCGTCGTGCCCGACGGCCGAGCCGCTCCACGTGTAGGTCATGTCGTAGCCCAGGGGTTCGGAGGTCGTGTAGACGGTCCGGTCCTGGTTGAACGTTCCGGCGACGGCCTTGCCCGACGAATTCGACAGCGTGACGTGCTGGAACCACCCGTCGCTCACCTGGACGCTGACCGGGGCGATCGGCACCACGTTCTGGGTGGCGTCGGCGGGCTGGTACTTCAGCTGCAGCGCCGGCTGCTCCTTCTTCTCGGCTTGTTTCGCGGACGTGCCACCGCATGCGGCCAGCGCATTGGGGGCGAGCACGCCGAGCCCGAGGGTCGCCAAAGCAACGCGCCGGTTGAACGGCCGCGGGGCGCGGGACGGGGTCACGAAAATCAAAGATACCGGGGAAAATCCGCCGACCCGCCCGCGACAAATCGGGGTCTGGCCCGCGTCGGCAAATTTTGCGGCTACAGCCTGCACCCCAGCAGGACGGGCTCGGGGATCAGTGTGACACCAAACACGTCCGCGACGCCGTCGCGGACGGCGCGGGCCAGTGCGATCACGTCGTCGGCGCGGGCGCCCCCGCGGTTGGTCAGCGCCAACGCGTGCTTGGTGGACAGCCGGCAGGGCGCTTCGCGTCCGCCCGGTCCCGGCTCCGGATAGCCCTTGGCGAAGCCGGCCCGCTCCACCAGCCAGCCGGCGGCCAGCTTCACGCCGTCGGGCGCCGGGTAGTTCGGGACGGGCCCGTCGACGGTCGCCGCCAGCCGCTCGTAGACCTCGGGGGCGACGACCGGGTTGGTGAAGAACGAGCCCACGCTCCAGGTGTCGTGGTCGGCCGGGTCGAGCACCATGCCCTTGCGCGCCCGCAGGGCCAGCACGGCTTCGCGGACCGCCCGCGGCTCGGCGCGCTCCCCGACGTCGACGTTCAGCGCCGCCGCCAACTCCGCGTAGCGCAGTGGCGCGCTGCGCCCCGATGCGTCCAGCGCGAACTCCACTTCCAGTACGACGGAAGGGATTTCGAAGCCGCCGGCGCCACCGCGTTTGAACACGCTGGTGCGGTAGCCGAAGCCCAGCTCGCCGCCCGGCACCCAGCGCACCTCGCCGGTGCCGCGGTCGAGCACCTTTACCCGCGTGATGGTGTCGGACACCTCCGCGCCGTAGGCGCCCACGTTCTGCACCGGGGTGGCCCCGGCCGAGCCGGGGATGCCGGACAGGCATTCCAGCCCGCCGAGGCCGTGCTCGATGGCGGCGAGCACGACGTCGTCCCATACCGCGCCCGCCTGGGCGCGGATCAGGTTGCCGTCGACCGTGATGCCGTCGTTGGCCAGCTTCACGGCGGTCAGGTCGGCGCACGTGTCGGAGATCACCAGGTTGGAGCCGCCGGCGAACACCAGCACCGGGCCGCCTTGTCCCGCACGCGATTCCGCGTCCAGGTGCCCCAGCGCGGCGACGACCTGGTCGCGGTTGGTGCACGTGACGAGGCGCCGTGCGATCGGCCCGATCCGCAGGGTCGTCAGCGGCGCCAGTGGCGCCGAGTCGGCCACCGACGCACCGGCGAACACCGAACCGGCACCGCTGGATTTCATGGCCCGTAACGGTAGCCTGACCTGCTATGCCGCGTTCATTCGACTTGTCGGCCGACTACGACGGCAGTGTTGACGAGGTGCACCGGGCCTTCACCGATGCGAACTACTGGCGAGCCAGGCTGGCCGAATCCGGGGCCGACGTCGCCACGCTGGAGTCGATGCGGGTCGGCGGGCAGTCCGGCGACGACGACACCGTCGAGGTCGTCACCCTGCAGGTGATCAGCAGCGACAAGCTGCCCGGGATGGTCACGCAGTTGCACAGCGGCGACCTGCGCATCCGGCGCGAGGAGACGTGGGGGCCGGTGACCGATGGGGCCGCGGCGGGGTCGGTCGTGGGCTCGATCGTGGGTGCGCCCGTGAGCCTGGAGGGCACCGCGGTGCTGGAACCGATCGGACGGGCCGAGGGCTCCCGGCTGACGTTCCGGGCCACCGTCCACGTGCGCGTCCCGATCATCGGCGGCAAGTTGGAGAACATCATCGGCGCGCGCCTGGCCGAGCTGATCGCCGCCGAACAGCGCTTCACCACGGAGTGGATCGCCAAAACGGCCTGAGCCCTCACCGCGACTTCGCTCTAAGCTGGCCTTCATGCGAATCGCCCTGGCGCAGATCCTCAGCGGCACCGATCCCGCAGCAAATTTGCAGCTGGTGCGCGAATACAGCCGCCGGGCCGCCGATGCGGGCGCGAAGCTGGTGGTGTTCCCGGAGGCCACCATGTGCCGGTTCGGCGTCCCGCTCGGCCCGGTCGCGCAGCCGCTCGACGGCCCCTGGGCCGACGGGGTGCGCAGCGTCGCGGCCGAATCGAAGATCACCGTCGTCGCGGGCATGTTCACCCCGGCCGGCGACGGGCGGGTGAAAAACACGCTGCTCGCGGCGGCACCCGATCAGTCGGGCGCCCACTACGACAAGATCCACCTCTACGACGCGTTCGGCTTCACCGAATCGCGGACGGTCGCGCCGGGACACGAACCCGTGGTGATCACGGTCGACGGCGTCGGCGTCGGGTTGACCGTTTGCTACGACATCCGTTTCCCGGAGCTCTACACCGAGCTGGCCCGCCGCGGCGCCCAGGTGATCGCCGTGTGCGCGTCCTGGGGAGCGGGCCCGGGCAAACTCGACCAGTGGACGCTGCTGGCCCGCGCCCGCGCGCTCGACTCGATGAGCTACGTCGCCGCCGCCGGTCAGGCGGACCCCGGTGCCGCGCAGGCGGAATCCGGATCGGGCGCACCCACCGGGGTCGGCGGCAGTCTGGTCGTTTCGCCGCTGGGCGAGGTCGTCGCGTCGGCCGGTGCGGAGCCGCAGCTCGTGGTCGCCGACGTCGACGTCGACAGGGTCGCCGAGGCGCGCAAAGCCATCGCAGTCCTCAGCAACCGCTCGGCCTTTGCTCAGGTGGATAGGGCAGAATCGGTACGGTGACGAACCCACAAGGACCCCCGAACCAGGACCCGTCGAAGTGGGCCCGTCCCTCCAACCAGGGACCGTTCGGGCAGCCTCCCACGGAACGGCCAACCGAGCGGATCAGCACAGGCGGCCCAGGTCACGTGCCCCCGCCGGCACCGCCACCGCCGCCCGCTCAGGGTCCCCCGCCGGGCCAGACGGAGCGGTTCGGGACGCCCCAGCCCAACATGCAGCAGCGCGGCTACCCGCCGCCGACCACCCCGCCCGCCGGCCCGACCGAGCGGCTGGCCACTGCGCCCGGCGATGACGCAACGCCGGGGAAGAAGAAGCGCCGCTTCGGTCGTGATCCGGTCTCGGTCCTGCTGATCTTCATCATCGTTTTCGCGCTGATCATCGCCGGGCTCATCGGGGCCGAGCTGTACGTGCGCCACGTCGCGGACACCAAGGTCGCCGAGGCAGTGGCCTGCGAGGTCAAGGACCAGGCCACCGCGTCCTTCGGGGTGACGCCCCTGATGCTGTGGCAGCAGGCGACCAAGCACTACACCAACATCTCGGTGCAGACTGCCGGCAACAACATCCGCGACGCCAAGGGCATGAAGCTCTCGCTCAACATCAACGACGTCCGGATCAAGGACACGGCCAACTCGAAGGGCACCATCGGCTCGCTGGACGCGACCATCAGCTGGACGAGTGACGGCATCAAGGAATCGGTGCAGAACGCGATCCCGGTGCTGGGGCCCTTCGTCACCAACACCGTGACCACGCATCCCGCCGACGGCACGATCGAGCTCAAGGGCATGTTGGACAACATCACCGCCAAGCCGGTGGTGGAGGGCACCGGGCTGAAGCTGCAGATCGTCAGCTTCAACGCGCTCGGCTTCACGATGCCCAAGGAATCCGTGCAGTCGACCCTGGACGACTTCACCTCGAACCTGACCAAGAACTACCCGCTGGGCATTCACGCCGACAGCGTGCAGGTCACCGACAAGGGTGTGACCAGCCACTTCTCGACACGCAACGCCAGCATTCCCGCCGGCGACAACAACAACCCCTGCTTCGCCAACCTCTGATGGCCGGGCTCGGGCGGTTTCAGCCGAGCCCGTCGAGCACTCCCCGGGTTCCCGAGAGGCCCAGCCGGGTCGCGCCGGCATCCAGCATCGCGAGCGCGTCCGCGGCGGTGCGGATGCCGCCGCTGGCCTTCACGCCCAGCCGGCCACCGACCGTCTCGGCCATCAGCGCGACGGCCCGCGCGGACGCGCCGCCGGTCGGATGAAACCCGGTCGAGGTCTTGACGAAGTCGGCGCCGGCGTCTTCGGCCGCGCGGCACACCCGCGCCAGCGTGCGCTCGTCGGCCAGCGCCAGCAGCGCTGAGGATTCCACGATCACCTTGAGCACCGCGCCGCCGACGGCGTCGCGCACGGCCTGAATGTCGGAGCGCACCGCATCGACGTCGCCCGCCAGCGCCGCGCCGACGTCGATGACCATGTCGACCTCGCAGGCGCCGGACGCCACGGCCAGCGCGGCCTCGTGCGCCTTGACCGCCGAAACATGCTTGCCCGACGGGAATCCCGCGACGCTGGCCACCCGCACCCCGGCGCCGGCGTGCACGGCGACGGGAACCATCGAGGGCGAGACGCAGACCGCGTACACGCCCAGTTCGGCCGCTTCGGCGACCAGGGCGGTCACGTCGGCGGCGCTGGCTTCGGGTTTGAGCAGGGTGTGGTCGACGAACGCCGCCAACTCCGCCCGGGTGGGGTGGCCGGTCATCCGAACGATTCTTCCCCACCGCCCGGATTGCAGTCGGAGGCAACCATTTCGGCGTCGTCGACGACCGGCCGCCAAGGCTCGAGGTTCCAGCTGGTCTTGCCGGGCCGCGCCAGTTCGGCGAACTGCCAGTGGCACAGGAACTGCGCACGCATCCCGGGGGTGTCGGCGTCGGGCGCCAGGGCGAGCACCTCGGACCAGGCCTCGTCGCCCCAGGCCATGCTCGTGGGCGTGCGGGAGGCGGTCCGGCCGGCCGGCGTCGGGAAGACCCGCAGGCTGCTACGGCCCTGCCACTGCGCCCATTCGGTGTGGTCGACCAAGGGTTCGGGGGCGGCGATCGCATGCGGGGGCGGGCAGCACAGCGCGACGAGCGCGGCGGCCGGCGCCGTCAGCAGCAGCCTCATCCCGCTAGCGCGACTTGCCCTGAATTTCCAGGAGTTTGGGCCGCACGTCGACCAGGTACACGCCGGCCGCGCAGGCCGCGATCGCCATGCCCAGCACCCCGAAGACGAAGCCCAGGATGGATGTCAGGGCCACGGCCCCGGCCAGAATCAGCAACCACACGGGCTTGGTCAGCTTGTCGGCGGCGGTGTAGGCGTCGGGTCGCTGCAGCGCGGCGTGCACGAATGCGTAGATCGTCGTGACCAAGACGGCGATCTGCAAAACCAGCATGACGGTACCCACGAGGTGGTTCACGCCTCAAGCGTAGGCGGGCACCCTCCAAAACGTCGACTCCGAGTCACCCGGGGGCGACTCGGAGCCGAACGTCGTGTGAGCGTCGTACTACTTCTGGGTGACCTTCTTGGCCGCCGCCTTCTTGGCGGGAGCCTTCTTGGCCGGAGCCTTCTTGGCAGGCGCCTTCTTCGCGGGCGCCTTGCCGACGGCCTTCTGGGCCTTCTTGGCGGTCGCTTCGGTCTTGCCGGGCAGCTCGATGCCGACCAGCTTCGCGGCGCGCTCGCCGACCGCGCGGGTCTGCGACGCGACGGTGCCCAGCGCCTCCTGGGTCAGCTCGACGGCCTGGTCGACGTAGCCCTCCGCACGCGCGGAGGCGTCCTCGAACGCCGTCTGGCTGCGCAGCCGCTGCAGGGCCGCCTCGCCGCGCTCGACGAGCTCGTTGTACCGGCTGGTCGCCGCCTCCAGGTAGCCCTCGGCGGCCTTGCGCAGCTCGTCGGCGGTGAACCGGTCGCGCAGCTCGGTGAACTGCTCGGGCAGGTCCTCCTGCAGCTTGGTCAGGCGCGCGCGGCGCTCTTCCACCCGGGTGCGGGTTTCGACGCGGGTCTCTTCGGCGCGCTCGCGCAGGCTGGCGATCAGGTCGTTAACCGTGGCCAGGGCCAGGTCGGCCGCGCCCAGGGCCGCGAGCAAAGGAGCCCGCAAGTCTTCGATGTTCGAGTTTTCCGCCATGGTTTTTCCTTTCATGGTGTGGTTTGGCATTTGGTGTTTTCCGTTGTCAGGTGTCTGGTCGGGAAGTTAGGTGCAAACGTCTCCTTCGCAACTGGGGCCGCCAGAACCCGGGGTAGTTCGCCCAGCACGTGAGCTGGAATCGGTAAATCCCTCTTTGTGGGGTAACCCCGGCGGCCGGTCGTCTATACATCACCGACCCGAGAGCGACTGTTCACTCGGTGTCGGATTGGGTCGAACACTCCTCATCGGTGGATTCGTTTTGTTGGGTGAACGATGCGTAGATGTCGAGCAGGATCTGCTTTTGGCGCTCGGTGATCGCAGTGTCGGTGACGATCGCGTCTCGCACCTGACTCTTGTCGGTGGGCTCGAGAATCCCGGCGCGCACATAGAGAACCTCGGCGGAAACCCGGAGGGCCTTCGCGATCTGGTTCAAGACGTCGGCGGAGGGTTTGCGCAATCCACGCTCCACCTGGCTCAAATATGGATTGCTGACCCCGGACTTCTCGGCGAGTTGCCGCACCGAAACCTGCGCGAGTTCACGCTGGCTGCGGATGAAGCTGCCGATGTCGGAGGCCATGTCGGAGGCAGCGTTGGACACCTTGGCGGAGAGCTTCTCCTCGGGTGCCATGCGTGCTCCTGGGTCGGGCGGTTGATCTTGACGCCACCAGGGTACAACAAGTGCTTGCTATTGCAAGCACTTGTTAGCACTACTAGAAAAGCAGCTGCGCGACGGCGTAGATCACCAGGCCGGCCAACGAGCCGACCACCGTTCCGTTGATCCTGATGAATTGCAGGTCACGGCCCACGTGGAGTTCGATGCGCCGGCTGGCCTCCTCGGCATCCCAGCGTTCGATGGTGTCGGTGATGATCGCTGTGATCTCCACCCCATATTGCGAGACCAGGTGCTGGGCCGCCCGCACGAGCCAGTTGTCGACCTTGTCCCGCAGGTCGACGTCGTCGCGCAGCGACTCCCCGATGCGCACGACCGTGTCGGCGATCCGCGTGCGCAGCGTGCTGGACGGGTCGTCCACGCCCTCGAGCACCAGGCGTTTGAGCGTCGTCCACGCCGTCGCGGCGGCGTTGGCGATCTCGTCGCGCGCCATGAGCTGCTCTTTGATGGCGTCGGCCCGCGCGATGGTGTCCGGGTCGTGCTGCAGGTCGTCGGCGAATTCGAACAGGAAGCGGGTCGCCGACCGGCGCAGCTCGTGGTCGGGGTTGCGGCGCACCTTGTCGGTGAAGTCCATCAGCTCGCGGTGGATGCGATCGCCGACCAGATGGTCGACGAACCGCGGCGACCAGGTCGGCGAGTCGCGCTCGACCACCCGCTGGATGACCTCGCCGGCGTTCAGCGACCACTGGAAGGCCCGGTCGGCCAGCAACTGGATCAGCGCCTCCTGTCGGTTCTCGGCCAGCAGCGTCGCCAGCACCCGGCCGACGGGCGGTCCCCATTGCGGCTCGGCGATGCGGCGCACGATCATCCGGTCGATCACCTGCTGGACGTCCTCGTCGCGCAGCAGCTCGACGAGCACCCGCAGCACCGTGGCCGTCTCGCTCGCCACCCGCTCGGCGTGCGCGGCCTCCGACAGCCATTTCCCGAGCCGGCCGGACACCTCGGCGTCGCGCAGCTTGGTTTCCACGACCTCCGGCGACAGGAAGTTCTCCCGCACGAACGCGCCCAGGCCCTCGCCCAGCTGGTCTTTCTTGCGTTTGATGATCGCGGTGTGCGGGATCGGTATGCCCAGCGGGTGCCTGAACAGCGCGGTCACGGCGAACCAGTCCGCCAGGGCGCCCACCATCCCGGCCTCCGCGGCGGCACCGACATAACCCACCCAGACGCCCGCGCCGGCATGCGCCTGGGCCCACCGGCAGGCGAGGAACACGCCGGTGGCACCGATCAAAAAGCTCAGCGCGACCATCTTCATCCGGCGCAGCGCCACCCGTCGCTGCGCGTCAGCCTCACGATCGGCGCCCGCGAAGGACTCGGCCAACGAGGTGCGTCCCCGGCCCGCGGCCGTCAACGGCGTCGCCGAACTCGGCCTCGCCGTCGGCGGGCCGGATGCGTCGCCTCGCACCGAGGCTCTGTGTGCCACCACTTCATCATCTATGTTCCCGGCGATTGGTGTGACGACACTGGTTGCCGAGCCCCTCAAACGCCGCTACATGCCCGGCCAGCGCCACAAACCGACCTGTCCACGCCGTAGTATCGAGGGCGTCTAGGGAATGGGAACTCGGCGACAGTGACAGAACAAATCACGGTTGTGCGCGTCAAAATGGATGGGCGCAAGCGGCGCTGGCATCAGCACAAGGTGGAGCGTCGTAACGAACTCGTTGACGGCACGATCGACGCGATTCGCCGCCTCGGCGGCGCCCTGAGCATGGATGAGATCGCCGCCGAGATCGGCGTCTCGAAGACGGTGCTCTACCGCTATTTCGTCGACAAGAACGACCTCACCACCGCCGTGATGATGCGGTTCACCCAGACCACGCTGATCCCGAATATGGCTGCGGCGCTGACGTCTAACCTCGACGGCTTCGACCTGACCCGCGAGGTCATCCGGGTATACGTCGAAACGGTCGCGAACGAACCCGAGCCCTATCGCTTCGTGATGGCCAACAGTTCCGCCAGCAAGAGCAAGGTCATCGCCGACTCCGAGCGGATCATCGCCCGCATGCTCGCGGTGCTGATGCGCCGGCGCATGCAACAGGCGGGCATGGACACCGGGGGCGCGGAGCCGTGGGCGTACCTGATCGTCGGCGGCGTGCAGCTGGCCACCCACTCCTGGATGTCCTATCCGCGGATGACTCGCGACGAGTTGATCGACTACCTGACGATGCTGAGCTGGAACGCGCTGAAGGGGATCGTCGAGGTCGGCGGGTCGCTGGAGAAATTCCGCGAGGAGCCGCACCCGTCGCCGATCGTCCCGCCCCGGGACGACGACGACGCGGCCGCCGGCTGAGACGGCCCGGCCGGCGCTTTTGGAATCCTGTCGGTCTCATGTGAGGCTGGGACGCAACCCCTGGGTAGGACGACTTCACCTGCCTCAGGGATTAGCATGCAGGAAGCGTCGGGGGACATAGCGGGGTTCTTGTTCGGCTGTGCGCCCCTGCCCCTCCGCGAAAAGAAAGGCTCGTGTCGACATGTCTGTGCAGCTCACGCCGCATTTCGGAAACGTGCAAGCCCATTACGACTTGTCTGACGACTTCTTCCGGCTGTTCCTGGACCCCACCCAGACCTACAGCTGCGCCTACTTCGAGCGCGACGACATGACCCTGGAACAGGCGCAGCTCGCCAAGATCGATTTGGCGCTGGGGAAACTCAAGCTCGAGCCGGGAATGACGCTGCTGGACATCGGTTGCGGCTGGGGTGCCACCATGCGGCGAGCCATCGAGCGCTACGACGTCAACGTCGTGGGCCTGACGCTGTCGGAGAATCAGGCCGAGCACGTGCAGAAATCCTTCGACCAGATGGACACCACCCGCACCCGCCGGGTGCTGCTGGAGGGCTGGGAGAAGTTCCACGAACCGGTGGACCGCATCGTCTCGATCGGCGCGTTCGAGCACTTCGGCCGCCAGCGCTACGGGCGCTTCTTCAAGATGGCCTACAACGCGCTTCCGCCCGGCGGAATCATGTTGCTGCACACCATCGTTCGGCCGTCGTTCAAGGACGCCCGGGCCAAGGGCCTGAGCCTGACCCACGAGATCGTCGAGTTCTCGAAATTCATCCTGGCCGAGATCTTCCCGGGTGGCTGGCTTCCGACGCCCCAGACCGTCGGCGAGTACGGGGTCACGGTGGGCTTCGAGCTCACCCGCGTCCAGTCGCTGCGGCTGCACTACGCGAGGACGCTGGACCTGTGGGCGGAGGCGCTCGAAGCCAACCGCGAGGAGGCCCTCGCCATCCAGTCCCAAGAGGTCTACGACCGGTACATGAAGTACCTGACCGGCTGCGCCGAGCTGTTCCGGGATGGGTACACCGACGTCAACCAGTTCACGATGGAGAAGAAGTAACCCCCTCCACGGAAACAATCAGCCCCGAACGGATCACCGTTCGGGGCTGACTCGACTGGGCTATTTGACCAACGTGAATTGCCCCACGTTGCTGATGCCCTTGCGGAAGAAATTCTCGCACCCGGTCAGATAGTGCATGTACTTGTCGTAGACCTCTTGGGATTGGACGGCGATCGCCTTTTCCTTATTGGCTTCCAGATTCGCCGCCCAGATGTTGAGGGTCCGCGCGTAATGCTCCTGCAGCAACTGCACCCGCTCGACCGAGAATCCGGCGGCCTCGCCGAACTTGAAAATGTCCTCCTGCGCCGGCAGTTGGCCACCCGGGAAAATCTCCTGGCCGATGAATCGCGCGAACCGGATATCGCTCATCGTCAATGTGACGCCGAGAGCGGGATATTCCTGCCACTGATACATCAAAATGGTGTGCAAAAGCATCCGGCCGTCGTCGGGAAGGATGTCATAGGCGAGATCGAAAAATGCGGGATAGCGCTCCATCTTGAAGGCCTCGAAGGCGCCGATCGTCACGATCCGGTCGACCTTGTCCTCGAACTCTTCCCAGCCCTGCAGGCGCACTTCGATGTTGCGGTCCGTCGGCAATCCGGCCAGCATCTTCTTGCTGTACTCGAATTGGTTGCGGCTCAGCGTGATTCCGATGACGTTGACGTCGTAGCGCTCGACGGCCCGTTTGAGCGCGCCGCCCCAGCCGCAGCCGATGTCCAGCAGGGTCATCCCCGGCTCGAGGTTCAGCTTTCCCAGCGCCAGGTCGAATTTCGCATACTGGGCCTCTTCGAGGGTCATGTCGTCGCGCTCGAAATAGGCGCACGTGTAGGCCATCGTCGGGTCGAGAAACAATGCGAAGAATTCGTCCGAGACGTCGTAGATGGACTGCGACTCCTCGTAATACGGCTCAAGCCTCGTCATCCGCGGTACATACCTTTCGTCGTATTAAACGCACGCATACTAGCCGACGGCATAGCGGCCAGCGTGTCATGCGCCCCGCGGTATGTCACCCGCGAGTGGTCAGTACTTGTAGAAGCCCTGGCCGGTCTTCTTGCCGAGCCGGCCGGCCTCCACCATGCGCAGCAGCAACGGCGGCGGCCCGTACTGCGGCTCCTTGAACTCCTCGAACATCTTGTCCGCGATCAACTTCAAGGTGTCCAGGCCGACCAGGTCGGACAGGCGCAGCGGGCCCATCGGGTGCGACAGCCCGGCCACCACAGCCTTGTCCACATCCTCGACCGTGGCAAATCCGGCCTCCACCATGCGGATCGCCGAGAGCAGGTAGGGCACCAGCAACGCGTTCACCACGAAGCCGGACCGGTCCGAGCAGCGCACTACCTGCTTGCCCAGGACCGCGCTCGCGAACTCCTCGGTGCGCGCGGCGGCGGCCTCGTCGGTGACCAGCGTGCTGACCAACTCGACCAGCGGCAACACCGGCACCGGGTTGAAGAAGTGCAGACCCAGCACGCGTTGCGGGTTCTTGGTGGCCGCGGCGATCTTCATGATCGGGATGCTGGAGGTGTTGGACGCCAGCACCGCGTCGGGATCGGTGATCACCCGGTCGAGTTCGGCGAAGACCTGCGCCTTGACGGCGTCGTCCTCGATGATCGCCTCGATGACCAGTTGGCGGTCGGCGAGGTCGTTCAGGTCCGTGGTGAAGGTGAGCTTGCTCAGCGCGCGGTCGCGTTCGCGCTCGGTGACCTTGCCCGCGCTGACGCCGCGCTCCAGCGACTTGACGATGCGGTTGCGTCCCGCCGCGATGAGGGCCTCGGTGGTCTCGAACACCGTCACGTCGACGTCGGCGCGGACCGAGACCTCGGCGATGCCGGATCCCATCTGGCCGGCCCCGACCACGCCTACTCGCTGAATCGCTGCGTCACTCACTTCAATTCTCTCCGGTTCTCTGCGGTGACCGTATCGTCTTGCACCGCAATAGGCCCCGCCCAGGGTTGGCCTGGGCGGGGCCTACGCTACTTCATCTCATTTTCGGTGCGACGAGCGTGTACTCAGGGCGAAAGTTCGGCCGAATTCTCGCCACCGATGCACGCTCGGCGCGCTTGCGGCATGCGCCGCTCGCGGCAAGCACCGCTCGGGCTCAGTGACTCAAGCCGTCGGTTGCACTTCGTCCTCGCGGCCTGCGCCGCTCGGGCTCAGTGACTCAAGCCGTCGGTTTCACTTCGTCCTCGCGGCATGCGCCGCTCGGGCTCAGTGACTCAAGCCGTCGGTTGCACTTCGTCCTCGCGGCCTGCGCCGCTCGGGCTCAGTGAAACTGCCCCTCTTCGGTGGAGCCGGTCAGCGCGGTGGTCGACGAGCTCGGGTCGACCGTGGTGGCGATGCGGTCGAAGTAACCGGCACCCACCTCACGCTGGTGCTTGGTGGCGGTGTAGCCACGCTCCTCGGCGGCGAACTCGCGCTCCTGCAGCTCGACGTAGGCGCTCATCTGGTTGCGGGCGTAGCCGTAGGCCAGGTCGAACATCGAGTAGTTCAGGGCGTGGAAGCCGGCCAGGGTGATGAACTGGAACTTGAATCCCATTGCGCCGAGCTCCTTTTGGAACTTCGCGATGGTGGAGTCGTCAAGGTGCTTCTTCCAGTTGAACGACGGCGAGCAGTTGTAGGCCAGCATCTGGTCGGGGAACTCGGACTTGACGCCCTCGGCGAACTTCGCGGCGAGCTCGAGGTCCGGAGTGCCGGTCTCCATCCAGATCAGGTCGGAGTACGGCGCGTACGCCTTGGCCCGGGCGATGCAGGGCTCCAGGCCGTTGCGGACCCGGTAGAAGCCCTCCTTGGTGCGCTCACCGGTGATGAACGGCTGGTCACGCTCGTCGACGTCCGAGGTGATCAGGGTGGCCGCCTCGGCGTCGGTCCGGGCGATGACGACGGTCGGCACGTCGCAAACGTCGGCCGCCAGCCGGGCCGAGGTCAGGGTGCGGATGTGCTGCTGGGTCGGGATCAGCACCTTGCCGCCCAGGTGACCACACTTCTTCTCCGAAGCCAGCTGGTCCTCCCAGTGCGAGCCCGCCACACCGGCCGCGATCATGGCCTTCTGCAGCTCGTAGACGTTGAGCGCGCCACCGAAACCGGCCTCACCGTCGGCGACGATGGGGGCCAGCCAGTTCTTCACCGAGGTGTCGCCCTCGACCTTGGCGATCTCGTCGGCGCGCAGCAGCGCGTTGTTGATCCGGCGGACCACCTGGGGCACCGAGTTGGCCGGGTAGAGGCTCTGGTCGGGGTAGGTGTGCCCGGACAGGTTCGCGTCCCCGGCGACCTGCCACCCGGACAGGTAGATGGCCTTGAGGCCGGCGCGCACCTGCTGGACGGCCATGTTCCCGGTCAGCGCGCCGAGCGCGTTGATGTACTCGAGGTCGTGGAGCTGCTCCCACAGCACCTCGGCGCCGCGGCGGGCCAGGGTGGCCTCCTCGACGACGGTGCCCTGCAGGGCGACGACGTCCTTGGCGCTGTAGGTGCGGGTGACGTCCTTCCACCGCGGGTTGGTGTCCCAGTCCTTCTGAATCTGTTCGGCGCTCTTGGGGGTGCCAACAACAGACATGGGCATGCTCCTTCACGATCTTCACTACTGGGTTGCTGAACGCCTCACCGGCGGTAGCTAGCGGCTCAACTTCACTGGTGTGCTAACTCGAAGATGGCACAGCTCAGGGGGGCCGGTCCACCCGTTTCAATTGCCAATTTCAGCAACGGGAACGGGCAAATTTGCGAATCTTGTTAAGTTGCTAACTTGCTTGACCGTTTCAGAAGCTACCCGTCAGTAACCCCAAAGCAGCAGGTCAGAGGGCAATTTAACCGGGACGCTTGTCCTGTTACCTAGCAAAGATCGACGCGACGGCTTTCGTCTCGTCGCCGACGGCGTATGTGAGCGTTGTAACAGTGCGATCGGCCAGGTCGGGACCGAATTGCTCGGTCGATCCGGCGGGGTGGATGTGCGAGATGATCTCCAGCTTGTCCCCCAGCGCCACCGGCGCCTCGTGCTCGATCGTGATGCGCAACGGCGCCTGCATCAGCTCGGTGTGCGAGGCCAGGTAGTCCTCGACCACGCTCCAGTACACGGAGTTGTTCATGTGGTCGAACAGGTCGATGTCGGTGACCCGGACGGGAAACTCGTGGATCTCGACCGCGTCGTCCCGGCTGCCCGGCTTCAGATAAGACTTCCATCGCAGCCGGTCGACCGACGTGGTCTTGTGCAGGCCCGCCAGGAAGTCGTCGGCGATGCGCGAGGGCATCTGGGTCTCCCGGTTGATGTTGATCCAGAAGGCCTCGGACTCGATGAGCCCGCCCTTGCGCTTGCCGTCGATGCGGACCCGCATCTCGCACCAGCGATTGGAGGTGCCCGAGCACCATCTGCGCATCCGCAGCATGTCGCTGAATTCGACCGGTCGGATCAGGTCGATCATCGTGCGCCGGACGATCCACAGCGGATGGGTCTCCTCGAAACCCATCTCGCGTAGCTGGTCCTGGCCGATGTCCTGGATGTGCCGGCACGCGGCGTCCAGTCGCAGCCGGCCCGTGCGGTCGATATCCCCGACCCGCAACGGCCACTGGCGGTCGAAAACGTCCGGGTGACCGTCGGGCACCGGCATCAGTTGTTTATCCAGGCTCACGGTGCGCTCCCCGTTTCCTCCTCGCGGTTACCCCAGGTTAAGGCCCGAGGCCCCGGTCGAATAATGCCAACGAGGGCCATCGAACACCAATCGCGACGCGCGAGACCCGCTGCCAACTCTGCGAACCAAAGCTTCGCAAGGCCGGTAACCTCGGTGAGGTGTCCAAGACGTTCGTCGGCTCGCGGGTCCGCCAGCTGCGCAACGAGCGCGGGTTTTCCCAGGCCGCGCTGGCTCAGATGCTGGAAATCTCCCCGAGCTACCTCAACCAGATCGAGCACGACGTTCGCCCCCTGACGGTGGCCGTGCTGCTGCGCATCACCGAGGTGTTCGGGGTGGACGCCACGTTCTTCTCCTCACAGGACGACACCCGGCTGGTCGCCGAGCTGCGCGAGGTCACCCTGGACCGCGACCTCGACATCGACGTCGACCCGACCGAGGTCGCCGAAATGGTCAGCGCTCATCCCGGGTTGGCGCGGGCGGTGGTCAACCTGCACCGCCGTTACCGGATCACCACCGCGCAGCTGGCGGCCGCCACCGAGGAGCGGTTCTCCGACGGCAGCGGCAGCGGATCGATCACCATGCCGCACGAGGAGGTGCGCGACTACTTCTACCAACGGCAGAACTACCTGCACGAGCTGGACACCGCCGCCGAGGAGCTCACCATCAAGATGCGGTTGCACCACGGCGATCTGGCCCGGGAGTTGACGCGCCGGCTCACCGAGGTGCACGGGGTGCACATCAACCGCCGCATCGATCTCGGCGACACCGTGCTGCACCGCTACGACCCCGCCACCAAGACGCTGGAGATCAGCAATCACCTCTCGCTGGGGCAGCAGGTGTTCAAGATGGCCGCCGAACTGGCCTACCTCGAGTTCGGGGATCTGATCGATGACCTGGTCGCGCAGGGCAAGTTCACCAGCGACGAGTCGCATACGCTGGCCCGGCTCGGTCTGGCCAACTACTTCGCCGCGGCCGCCGTGCTCCCCTACCGCCAATTCCACGACGTCGCAGAGAATTTCCGCTACGACGTCGAACGGTTGTCTTCCTTCTACTCGATCAGCTACGAGACCATCGCGCACCGGCTCTCGACGATGCAGCGCCCGTCGATGCGCGGGGTGCCGTTCTCCTTCGTCCGGGTCGACCGCGCCGGCAACATGTCAAAACGCCAGTCCGCCACCGGTTTTCATTTCTCCTCCAGCGGAGGCACCTGCCCGCTGTGGAACGTCTACGAAACCTTCGCCAACCCGGGCAAGATCCTGGTCCAGATCGCGCAGATGCCCGACGGCCGCAACTACATGTGGGTGGCCCGCACCGTGGAACGACGCGCGGCCCGGTATGGTCAGCCCGGTAAGACCTTCGCGATCGGCCTGGGGTGCGAGCTTCGCCACGCGCACCGGCTCGTCTACTCGGAAGGACTCGACTTGTCGGGGGAAATCTCCACACCGATCGGCGCGGGATGCCGGGTCTGTGAGCGCGACAACTGTCCGCAGCGCGCCTTCCCGGCGCTCGGGCGCGCGCTCGATCTCGACGAGCATCGCAGCACGGTGTCCCCGTACCTGGTGACGCAACCGTGAGTCCCGACGGCCGCATCCCGCCGGGGCGATTCCGCCAACTGGGACCGATCAATTGGGTGATCGCGAAGCTGGGCGCGCGCACCGTGCGCGCACCGGAGATGCACCTGTTCACCATCCTGGGCCAGCGCCAGTTGCTGTTTTGGACGTGGCTGGCCTACGGGGGCCGGCTGCTGCGCGGGAAGCTGCCGACCATCGACACCGAGCTGGTGATCCTGCGGGTCGGACACCTACGGGCATGCGAATACGAACTGCAGCACCATCGCCGGATGGCGCGCAAGGCCGGGCTCGACGCCGACGCGCAGGCCGCGATCTTCGCGTGGCCGGAACGGCTGGACCCGGTCGAGGGGCGCCTGACTGTGCGTCAGCAGGCGCTGCTGGCGGCGACCGACGAGTTCGTCAACGACCGCACCGTCACCGACGCCACCTGGCGCGAGCTGGCGACTCACCTGGACCGGCGGCAGCTGATCGAATTCTGCTTGCTGGCAAGCCAATACGATGGGCTGGCCGCGACGATGGCGACGCTCGAGATTCCGCTGGACAACCCGCAGCAGCTATAGGTAGACGTCGGCCAAAATGGCCAGCGTCAGGACCACGGGAAGTACCGGCAGGCCGAAGGCGAACGCCGCCCAGCCCAGCTTCCCGCGTCGTCGCTGCCAGGCACCCCAGATCGCGGCGCCGATTCCCAGCACCACCGAGGCCAGCAAGACCAGCGGACCCCACTGGCCCGCCGTCGCGTTGTCCCCGGTCGAAATGCCGAGCAGCCACACGACATAACCGGTCGCCAGGCCGGCGACGGCGCCCGCGATCGTCTGGGGCGTGACGGTGCGAATCATGCGCGGCTCAGAAATTGATCATGTGTCCGGTCAGCCCGTGGAAGCATTCCTGCAGCGCCTCGGACATGGTCGGGTGGGTGTGCACGTTGCGGGCCAGCTCGGTGGCGGTCAGATCCCACTTCTGCGCCAGCGTCAGCTCCGGAAGCAGCTCCGAGACATCGTGCCCCACCAGGTGACCGCCCAGCAGCTCACCGTATTTCGAGTCGGCGATCAGCTTGACGAACCCGCTCGGGTCGCCGACACCGTGGGCCTTGCCGTTCGCGGTGAACGGGAACTTCGCCACCACCACGTCGTGGCCTTCCTCGCGGGCCTGCTCCTCGGTGAGGCCGAAGCTGGCCACCTGAGGCTGGCAGAAGGTCGCGCGCGGCATCATCCGGTAGTCACCGAGCGCCAAAGTCTCTGCGCCGGCGATGGTTTCGGCCGCCACGACGCCCTGGGCCTCGGCGACGTGGGCGAGCTGCAGCTTCCCGGTGACATCGCCGATGGCGTAGATGTGCTCGATGTTGGTGCGCATGTAGTCGGTGATGCCGATGGCCTTGCGGTCGGTCAGCGCGACCCCGGCGGCCTCGAGGCCGTAGCCCTCGACGTTGGGCGCAAAACCGATGGCCTGCAACACTTTCGCGGCCTTGAGCTCCTGGGTGTTGCCGTCCTTGCTGACGGCCACAGTCACCTCGGCACCGTTGTCGGAGATCGACTCGACCTTGGTACCGGTGAGGATTTTGACGCCCAGCTTCTTGAACTGCCTCTCAACCTCCTTGGACACCTCGGCGTCCTCGTTGGGCAGCGCGCGCGCCAAGAACTCCACGACGGTCACGTCGACCCCGTAGTTGCGCAGCACGTAGCCGAACTCCATGCCGATCGCTCCGCAACCGGCGATGATGATCGACTCAGGCAGCTCGCGGGACAGGATCAGTTCCTCGTAGGTGACCACGTTGGCCGACAGCGAGGTGCCCGGAACCAGCCGGGTGCTGCTGCCGGTGGCGATGATGGCGTTGTCGAACGTGACCGTCTCGGTCCCGCCGTCGTTGAGTTCGACCGAGATGGTGTTCGCGTCGGTGAACCGGCCGTAGCCGTGGATCTCGGTGATCTTGTTCTTCTTCATCAGGAAGTGCACGCCCGCGACGCGGCCCTCTGCCACCTTGCGGCTGCGGTCGAAGGCGACGCCGTAGTCGAAGGTCGCCTCTCCGCTGATGCCAAAGGTCTTAGCCTCTTTGGTGAAGATGTGCGCGAGTTCGGCGTTGCGCAGCAGCGCCTTGGACGGAATGCAGCCGACGTTGAGGCAAACCCCGCCCCAGTACTTCGGCTCGACGACCGCGGTGGAAAGGCCGAGTTGTGCGGCGCGAATGGCCGCGACATATCCGCCGGGGCCGGCCCCGAGGACGACGACGTCATAGTGAGAAGTCACGTGCCCACCCTAGTGGGCGCCGGCTCGCAGCGGACAACGCCGTGAGTCGCGCCGCTTCCAACGCGCCGAGGGTGGGCGCTACGTACCGGAAACGCCGGAAATTCGTCCCTCACCCCCACACTCGCGGGGCGCCTCGGAATCAGGTCAATACGGAATGACGCCGACCAGGCAGTGGCCCACTCGCTCGCAGTAGTAATAGCCGTACAGGGGTGCCGCGCCGGCCACGGCGGCGAACGGCCCCGACATCAGCGCCACCGACAGCGCGGAAACCAGCGGCCTGCCGTGCACCATCGCGAGCATCACGCCGCCGACCACGCACACCGCCACGTAGACCAGCACCGCGAACAGCGCCGGAGTCTTGTCGATCGAGCCGTACCACCACGAGAACAAACCCAGCCCGACCACGGCCGCGGCGGCCCACACGCCCAGCAGCATCAGGGCCAACTTCCACCACTTGACGTAGAAGTAGCGACCGGGGACGGTGACCGACTGCACCGGGACGGCGGATCCGGTGGCGGCCTCCGGTTCTGGCTCGCCGGGTTCGGGCTCGGTGGCCGCCGGCCGCTCGCCGGTGTCCGCGATCTCGGAGTCGGAGTCGTCGTCGAAATCGGGGACCCAGGACTGGGTCCCGGTGTCCTCGGTCTCGCGTTCATCGTCGGAGAAGTCCGGCACGAAGGCCTCGGTCCCTGGGCTCGCGGCGTCCTTGTCGTCAGGCACCGGCGGTCACCCGCAACGCGACGAGCACACCGAACCAGCCCGGCGCCGCCGCCAGGATGAACGCGCCCAGCGCGGTGACCCAGCGGCGCCCGGAGAACAGGATCATCGTCAGCCCGACGACGCTGGGGATGCCAACCACCGACGCGATCGCGATGTCCGGGCGGACGCTGGCGTGGACCACGACGGTGTACGCCACGCACGCCAGGGCCCCGACCGCGCTTCCGATCAGCATGGCGCCGGCCAGTAACCAGGGACGGGGCAGGGGAATCACTTTCTCGACTGTACTGCGGTCACCGAGGCGCAGGGCATGTCTGCGCGCCCGCGCCGGCCACCACCGGACCGCGTGTCGCGGGCCGTTCACCCCGCTCGTAACCGGCGCCCGTGATGACCGGCGCGCCGGCCAAAGACGCCTGTTCTTCGGCGGTGAAGACGCGGCCGCGGGACAGGAACCGGACGCCGTCGGGTGCCTCCAGGCTGAACCCGCCGCCGCGGCCGGGCACCACGTCGATCACCAACTGGGTGTGCTTGTCGCGATAGTGGGCCGCGTACTGCGGGCCCGAAATCCACACCGGCACGCCGTCGGGTCCGACGTCGAGCACGCCGAGCAGGACGTCGCGATCGCCGACCAGGAAGTCGCCGAGCGGGTAGCACATCGGCGACGAGCCGTCGCAGCAGCCGCCGGACTGGTGGAACATCACCGGGCCGTGCGCCGCCTGCAGCCGCGTCAGTACCTCGGCGGCCGGGGCGGTGATGGCCACTCCGGCGGGCGCGAGACCCCTCGCGCCGCTTCCACTCATCGCTTCGCTCTGCATCGTCGCCGGCGCGTCAGAAGAACCCTTGCGCCTTCTCGGAGTAGGACACCAGCATGTTCTTGGTCTGCTGATAGTGGTCCAGCATCATCTTGTGGTTCTCCCGGCCGATGCCGGACTGCTTGTAGCCGCCGAACGCCGCGTGGGCGGGATAGACGTGGTAGCAGTTCACCCACACCCGGCCGGCCTGGATGTCGCGCCCGGCCCGGTAGGCGGTGTTGCCGTCGCGGCTCCACACCCCCGCCCCCAGGCCGTAGAGGGTGTCGTTGGCGATCGACATGGCGTCGTCGTAATCGGAGAACGACGTCACCGCCACCACCGGCCCGAAGATCTCCTCCTGGAAGACCCGCATCGAGTTGTCGCCGCCCAGGATGGTGGGCTGCATGTAGAAGCCGCCGGACAGGTCGCCGCCGAGCTCGGCGCGTTCGCCTCCGGTGATCACCTTGGCGCCCTCGTCCTTGCCGATTTCGATGTAGGACAACACCTTTTCCAGCTGGTCGTTGGACGCCTGCGACCCCAGCATGGTCTCGGAGTCCAGCGGGTCGCCCTGCCGGACCGCCTTGGTGCGGATCGCGGCCAGCTCCAGGAACTCGTCGTAGATGTCGGCCTGGACCAGGCTGCGCGACGGGCAGGTGCACACCTCGCCCTGGTTGAGGGCGAACATCGTGAAGCCCTCCAGAGCCTTGTCCTGATAGTCGTCGGCCTTGGCCATCACATCGGAGAAGAAGATGTTGGGGCTCTTGCCCCCGAGTTCGAGGGTGACCGGGATCAGGTTCTGCGACGCGTACTGCATGATCAGTCGCCCCGTGGTGGTCTCGCCGGTGAACGCGATCTTGGCGATCCGGTTGCTCGATGCCAGCGGCTTACCGGCCTCGGCGCCGAACCCACTGACGACGTTGATCACCCCGGGCGGCAGCAGATCGCCGATCAGCGACATCAGGTAGAGCACCGAAACCGGCGTCTGCTCAGCGGGTTTGAGCACCACCGCGTTGCCGGCGGCCAACGCGGGCGCCAGCTTCCAGGCGCCCATCAGGATGGGGAAGTTCCACGGGATGATCTGCCCGACCACGCCGAGCGGCTCGTGGAAGTGGTAGGCGACGGTGTCGTCGTCGATCTGGCTCAGCGAGCCCTCCTGGGCGCGCAGCGCCGCGGCGAAGTACCGGAAGTGGTCGGCCGCCAAGGGGATGTCGGCGGCCAGCGCCTCGCGGATCGGCTTGCCGTTGTCCCAGACCTCGGCCACCGCCAGCGCGGCGGTGTGTTCGTCGATGCGGTCGGCGATCTTGTTCAGGATCGCGGCGCGCTCGGCCGGCGCCGTCTTACCCCACGCCGGCGCGGCCGCGTGGGCGGCGTCGAGCGCCTTGTCGACGTCGGCCTCATCCGAACGGGCCACCTCGCAGAACGTCTGGCCGGTGACCGGTGTCGGGTTCTCGAAGTAGCGCCCCCGCGCCGGCGGAACCCACTGCCCCCCGATGAAGTTCTCGTAGCGAGACTCATACGACATCAACGCCCCGGCGGCACCTGGACGTGCGAAAACGGTCACTGCTCTCACTCCTCGTTCGGCTGTGTAATACACCTCACAGTACCGCCGTGGCCACAATGGCTTCCATGGCTTCCAACGCTTCCACGACGCCGCACGCGCGCACCGACCCTCAGGACAGCGAAGACCCCTACCTCTGGCTCGAGGACGTCACCGGCGACGAGGCGCTGGATTGGGTGCGGGCGCGCAACGAGCCGACGCTGGCGCGCTTCCGCGACACCGATTTCGAGCGGATGCGCACCGAGGCGCTCGAGGTGCTCGACACCGACGCCCGCATCCCCTACGTGGTACGCCGCGGCGAATACCTCTACAACTTCTGGCGTGACGCGGCCAACCCCCGCGGGCTGTGGCGGCGCACCACGCTGGACAGCTACCGCACCGATACCCCCGAGTGGGACGTGCTGATCGACGTCGACGAACTGGGCCGGGCCGACGGCGAGAAATGGGTGTGGGCCGGCGCCGCCGTCATCTACCCCGAGTACACCCGCGCGCTGGTCAGCCTCTCCCGCGGCGGCTCGGACGCCTCGATCGTGCGCGAATTCGACATGCTGACAAGGGAATTCGTCACCGACGGATTCGAACTTCCGGAAGCCAAGTCGCAGGTCAGCTGGGAAGACCCCGACACCGTCCTGGTCGGCACCGACTTCGGGCCCGACACGCTCACCGATTCGGGCTACCCGCGGGTGGTCAAGCGGTGGCGCCGGGGCACACCCCTGGCCGAGGCCGAGACCGTCTTCGAGGGCGCCCGTTCCGACGTGAACGTGGCGGCCAGCGCCAGCCGGATCCCCGGGTACGAGCGCACCCTGATCGGGCGGGCGCTGGACTTCTGGAACGAAGAACTCTACGAGCTGCGCGGGCCGGAACTCATCCGCATCGACACCCCCACCGACGCCAGCGTGAGCCTGCACCGCGAATGGCTGCTGGTCGAGCTGCGCAGCGATTGGTTCTTCGGCGGCACTACCTATGGCGCCGGGTCGCTGCTGGCCGCCGACTACGAGGAATTCCTCGGCGGCACAGCGCAATTGCAGGTGGTCTTCGAACCCGACGAACACACGGCGCTCAACCACTACGCGTGGACCCGCGACCGGCTGGTGATCGTCTCGCTGGTGGACGTGGCCAGTCGCGTCGAGATCGTCACGCCGTCACGGCCATCGGGTGACGACCCGCTGCGCCCGGCTCCGCCGCGCTTGCGATCGTCACGGGCATCGGGTGACGACCCGCTGCGCCCGGCTCCGCCGCGCTTGCGATCGTCACGGGCATCCTGGCGCCGCGAACCCGTGGCCGGGATCCCGGCCGCCACCAACACCGTCGTCGTCTCCGCCGACGACACCGGCGACGAGTTCTTCCTGGATTCCAGTGGATTCGACACACCGTCCCGGCTGATGCGGGGCACCGACGACGGGGCCCTCGAACAGCTCAAGTCCGCCCCGGCGTTCTTCGATGCCGAAAACATCTCCGTGACACAGAACTTCGTGAAGTCGAAGGACGGCACGCCGATCCCCTACTTCGTGGTGCGGCCCGCCGGCCCGGCGTCCGACGGACCGGCGCCCACCCTGCTCTACGGCTACGGCGGATTCGAATCGTCGAACACGCCCGGTTACAGCGGCGTGCTGGGGCGGCTGTGGCTGGCCCGCGGCGGCACGTACGTGTTGGCCAACATCCGCGGCGGCGGCGAATACGGCCCCGAGTGGCACACCCAGGCGATACGCGAGGGCCGGCACAAGGTCGCCGAGGACTTCGCCGCCGTGGCAACCGATTTGGTGGACCGCGGCATCACACGCGTCGAGCAGCTCGGCGCGCAGGGCGGCAGCAACGGCGGCCTGCTGATGGGCATCATGCTGACCCAGTACCCGGAGAAATTCGGCGCGCTGGTGTGCAGCGTCCCGCTGCTGGACATGAAGCGCTACCACCTGCTGCTGGCCGGCGCGTCGTGGGTGGCCGAGTACGGTGACCCGGACAACCCCGACGATTGGAAATTCATCGCCGAATACTCGCCCTACCAAAACATTTCGGCGACGCGCCGGTACCCGCCGGTGCTGATGACCACGTCCACCCGCGACGACCGGGTGCATCCGGGGCACGCCCGCAAGATGACCGCGGCCCTCGAGGCCGCCGGCCACCCGGTGTTCTACTACGAGAACATCGAGGGCGGCCACGCCGGCGCGGCCGACAACGAGCAGGTCGCCTTCAAGTCGGCGCTGACCTACTCGTTCCTATGGCAGATGCTGGGCGGGCGCACGCAGTCATAGGATCAACGACGTGTCAGCGGCGCAGCGCATCGAACTCACCCTGTTGGCGACCGGGCTGATCTTCATCCTGGCGTCGGCGGCCCAGGCACGGTACCGCTTCATCAACGACCGTCGCGCGGGCCGGCGGTTCTACTGGGCGACTGCGATCATCGGCATCGCCTGCTTCGCGGTGGGGACCGGCCAGCTGTGGCCCAACGGGGTCGTCGTGGCGGCGATCTTTTCGGCCATCGTCGCCTTCTCGGCCTACCTCACCACGCCGTATCTGAAGATCGCCGGGCGGATCTACGCCTCGTCACCGGAAAACCGGCAGCCCGACCCTTAAGGACGCCATGCCAAGCAGCGACTTCCAGACCCTGCTCTACCGCACGGCCGGCCCGGTGGCCACCATCACGCTGAACCGGCCCGAGCAGCTGAACACGATCGTGCCGCCCATGCCCGACGAGATCGAGGCCGCGGTCGGCCTGGCCGAGCGCGACCCGGCCGTCAAGGTCATCGTGCTGCGCGGGGCGGGCCGGGCGTTCTCCGGCGGCTACGACTTCGGCGGCGGTTTCCAGCACTGGGGCGAATCCATGATGAGCGACGGAAAGTGGGATCCCGGCAAGGACTTCGCGATGGTCAGCGCCCGCGAGACCGGGCCGACGCAAAAGTTCATGGCCATCTGGCGGGCGTCCAAACCGGTGATCGCCCAGGTGCACGGCTGGTGCGTGGGCGGTGCCAGCGACTACGCGCTGTGCGCCGATCTCGTCATCGCCAGCGAGGACGCCGTGATCGGCACCCCCTACAGCAGGATGTGGGGCGCGTACCTGACCGGGATGTGGCTCTACCGGCTGAGCCTGGCCAAGGTGAAGTGGCACTCGCTGACCGGGCGTCCCCTGACCGGCGTGCAGGCCGCGGAGATCGAGCTGATCAACGAGGCGGTGCCCTTCGAGCGCCTCGAAGCGCGGGTGGCCGAGATCGCGGCCGAACTGGCGCAGATCCCCTTGTCGCAGTTGCAGGCGCAAAAGCTGATCGTTAACCAGGCCTACGAGAACATGGGCCTGGCCTCCACCCAGACGCTGGGCGGCATCCTCGACGGCCTGATGCGCAATACGCCCGACGCCCTGGGCTTCATCAAGATCGCGGAGGACGAGGGCGTGCGCGCCGCCGTCGAGCGCCGCGACGGCCCGTTCGGGGACTACAGCCAGGCCCCGCCGGAGCTGCGGCCGGACCCGTCACACGTCATCGTCCCTGATCGGGACTGATACTGAGACAGGCTAGAGATCCCCTGGCAGTCAGCTGGGAAATATCCGCGTCCGGCCAAAAAGTGCTACCGTAACTGCTATGTCTCGGCTGAGTACCGGCCTGCGTGCAGGCGCTGTGTTCCTTGCTCTGGGTGTTACCGCTGCGATCTTCCCGTCGACCGCGGTAGCCGACTCCACGGAGGACTTCCCGATCCCCCGCCGGATGATCAACACCACATGTGATGCTGAGCAGATCCTGGCGGCAACCCGGGACACCAGCCCGGTGTACTACCAGCGCTACATGATCGACTTCAACAACCACCCCAACGTGAACCAGGCCGCCATCGACAAGGCCCACTGGTTCTATGCGTTGTCGCCGGCCGACCGCCGGAACTACTCCGAGAACTTCTATGCGCCACAGGCCGATCCGCTGTGGTTGGCCTGGCCCAACCACATGAAGATCTTCTGGAACAACAAGGGCGTGGTCGCCAAGGCCACCGACATCTGCAACACCTACCCGCCCGGCGACATGTCGGTGTGGAACTGGTCGTAATCCTCACGGCATAAGCGGTATTCACCCACCCAGCGCCCAGGAATCTCCTCCTGGGCGCTGAGTCTTTTGGTGTGCCCTGCTGCCGTTTCACCACTGAAAGGTACGGCCCGCACCGGAGAACCGGTGCGGGCCGCGTGGCTGTCGGTACACCCACCGACACGAATTACGGTACCTCGGAACAAATTATTTGGCTACCCGAAATCTCGCGGTATGTTCGGACGACAGCCCACACCGACGAGGGAGAGCCATGCCCCACTACGTCCTGCCCGACCTGACCTATGACTACGGTGCGCTCGAGCCCGCGATCAGCGGCGAGATCATGCAGCTGCACCACGACGCGCATCACGCCGCCTACGTCAAGGGCGCCAACTCGACCGTCGACCAGCTCGCCGAGGCGCGTGCCGAGCGCAACCTCGCCCACTTGCCGGGCCTGGAGCGGACGCTGGCGTTTCACCTCGCCGGCCATGCCTTGCACTCGATCTTTTGGACGAATCTCTCGCCGGAGGCCGCCGAAAGGCCCGAGGGGGAACTGGCCGCCGCCATCGACGAGTTCTTCGGCGGATTCGAGGCGTTCCGCGCCGAGATGACCGGGGCCACCTCCAGCGTGCAGGGTTCGGGGTGGGGTGCGCTGGCGTGGGACCCGATCGGGCGTCGTCTGGTCGTGCACCAGATTCACGATCACCACGTCAGCGTGGCGATCACCAGCACTCCGCTGCTGGTGTTCGACGCCTGGGAGCACGCGTTCTACCTGCAGTACCGCAACGTCAAGGCCGACTACGTCGACAGGCTGTGGTCCATCGTGAATTGGGCCGACGTCGCCGTCCGCTTCGAGGCCGCTCGCCGCGGCGACCTGTCCGGGCTACACAGCAGCGACGAGATCGGCGGCGCGCGATGAGCATCCGATCGGTGGATCGAATGCGGGCGGTCAACTGGAATCGCCTGCCCGACCCCAAGGACGCGCAGGTATGGGATCGGCTGACGGGCAACTTCTGGCTGCCGGAGAAGGTGCCGCTGTCCAACGACTCGGCGTCATGGCAGACGCTGACCGCGCAGGAGCAGCAGACGACCGTGCGAGTGTTCACCGGGCTCACGTTGCTCGATACGACGCAGGCCACCGTCGGCGCGGTGTCGATGATCGCCGATGCGGTCACGCCCCACGAGGAGGCGGTGCTGACCAACATCGCGTTCATGGAATCGGTCCACGCCAAGAGCTACAGTTCGATCTTTTCGACGCTGTGCTCCACCCGCCAGATCGACGACGCCTTCGACTGGTCCGAGCGCAATCCGCACCTGCAGCGCAAGGCTCAGATCGTCGTCGACTATTACCGCGGGGACGACGCCCTCAAACGCAAGGCGGCGTCGGTCATGCTGGAATCGTTTCTGTTCTACTCCGGTTTCTACCTGCCGATGTACTGGTCCTCGCGCGGCAAGCTCACCAACACCGCCGACATCATCCGGCTAATCATCCGCGACGAAGCCGTGCACGGCTTCTACATCGGCTACAAGTGTCAGTGCGGACTCGCCGAGCTTTCGGAATCAGAGCGGTCCGGCCACCGCGAGTACACCTACGAGCTGCTGAATGCGTTGTACACCAACGAGATTGATTATGCCCACGATCTGTACGACGGCCTGGGCTGGACCGACGACGTACTGCCCTACATGCGGTTCAACGCGAACCGGGCCCTGGCCAACCTCGGGTACGAGCCGATGTTCGGGCCCTCGGACTGCCGGGTGAACCCAGCGGTGCTCTCGGCGCTCGATCCCGGCGCCGGCGAGAACCATGACTTCTTCTCCGGGTCGGGCAGCTCCTATGTCATCGGCTCCCACCAGGCCACCGAGGACGCGGACTGGGACTTCTGACCACCCGCAGCGGGCTGCTCACGCTTCGTAGGATCAGCGCGGCTGTACCAATCCGCCCGGCGGGTGCTCCTCGACGTCGTTGAGGATCAGCTCGCGCACCGCGGGACGCGGTCCGTACGG
The DNA here is from genome assembly GCF_000276825.1 of Mycobacterium paraintracellulare. Lineage (NCBI taxonomy): Bacteria > Bacillati > Actinomycetota > Actinomycetes > Mycobacteriales > Mycobacteriaceae > Mycobacterium > Mycobacterium paraintracellulare. The sequence goes on from NC_016948.1 coordinate 4,922,370, forward strand.
TCGCAGCATGGTGCTGGCCGGCCGTGGCCGCACGTGCTGCGGCCACCAGAACCAGCGCCCGAGCAAGGTGGCCAGCGACGGTGTCATGAACGACCGCACGATCAAGGTGTCGAACAGCAGACCCAGCGCGATCGTCGTACCCACCTGGGCCATCACCAGCAGCGGGCTGAACATGAACGTGGCCATCGTCGCGGCGAACACCAGACCGGCGGAGGTGACCACCGAGCCCGAACCGGCCATCGCGCGGATCGTCCCGGTCTTGAGCCCGGCGTGGATTTCCTCTTTGAACCGCGATATCAGCAGCAGGTTGTAGTCCGAGCCGACCGCCAGCAGCAGGATAACCGCCATCGCCAGCACCATCCAGTGCAACTTCAAACCCAGGATGTACTGCCATAAGAGCACGGAGAGTCCGAACGAGGCGCCCAGCGACAGCAACACCGTGCCGACGATCACGACGGCCGCCACGACGCTTCGGGTGATCACCAGCATGATGACGAAAATCAAAGTGGCCGCGGCGATTCCGGCGATGATCAGGTCGATGTCGGAGCCGTCGTGCATGTCCTTGTACGTCGCCGCGGTGCCGCCGAGGTAGACCTTGGCGCCCTCCCAGGGGGTGCCCTTGATCGCCTCGTGCACGGCCTGCTTGATCGGCTCGATGTGGTTGATGCCTTCGGGGGTCGCCGGGTCGCCTTCGTGGGAGATGATCAGCCGGACGGCGTGCCCGTTCGGCGATATGAACTGCTTGAGACCCCGCGCGAAATCCGGGCTCTTGAACGCCTCCGGCGGAAGGTAGAACGTGTCGTCGTTCTTCGCCTTGTCGAAGGCATCGCCCTGCGCGGTGGCGTTGTCGGCCTGCGCTTTCGCCTGTTCGTTAAGTCCCTGTGTGATCGCGTAATTCGACATGATGGTGTCGAGGTTGCGCTGCTGGCTCTCGATCTGCGGGGGGATCAGCGCCACCAGCTTGGGCTGGATCCGATCCAGCTTGTCCAGGTTCGCGCTCAGGTTCACGATGTTCTCGGCCACCTGGTCGATGCCGTCGAGCGCGTTGAAGACCGACCGGAGTGCCCAGCAGGCCGGGATGTCGTAGCAGTGCTTCTCCCAGTAGAAGTAGCTGCGGATCGGCCGGAGGAAGTCGTCGAAGTTGGCGATGTCGTCGCGCAACCTCTCGGTGATCTGCACGGTTTCCTTGGTGAGCCTGGTGGTTTCGTGCGTGGTGTTGCTCAGATCCTGGGTCACCTGCATCTGCTCGTGCAGCGTTGCCATCGTCTTGTGCAGCTCGTCGGCCTGCTTGAGCAGATTGTTCGCCTGCTCCTCTTGGTAGTGCTGGGTCTGGATCCGCCCCGCGGCTTGCGCGCCCATCTGAAACCCGAGGGTGCTGTGGTCGAGCGGCGTGCCCAACGGCCGGGTGATGGTCTGCACCCGGCCGATACCCGGGATGTGGAACACCGCCTTGGCGACCTTGTCCAAGACCAGGAAGTCGGCCGGGTTACGCAGGTCGTGATCGGTCTCGATCATCAACAGCTCGGGATTGAGCCGAGCCTGGTCGAAGTGCCGATCCGCGGCGGCATAACCGACATTGGCCGGGGTGTCCGCCGGCAGGAAGTGGCGGTTGTCGTAGTCCGTCTTGTAACCGGGCAGGGCGAGCAGACCGACCAACGCGACCGCGATGGTCACCGCGAGAACGGGTGCGGGCCAGCGGACCACCGCGGTGCCCATGCGACGCCAGCCCCGGGTCTGCAGCTTGCGCTTCGGGTCCATGAGCTTGAAGAACGACGCCACCGTCAACACCGCCGGGCCCAGCGTCAACGCCGCTAGAACCGCCACCAGCATGCCGACCGCGCACGGCACGCCCAGCGTCTGGAAGTACGGCAGCCGGCAGAAGCTCAGGCAGTACATCGCGCCGGCGATGGTCAATCCCGACCCGAGCACGACATGCGCGGTGCTGTGGAACATGGTGTAGAACGCTTTTTCGCGCGATTCGCCCAGACCACGGGCCTCGTGGTAGCGGCCGACCACGAAGATCGCGTAGTCGGTCCCGGCAGCGATCGCCATCAGCACCAGCATGTTGTTGGCGAAGGTGGAAAGCCCGATGATCCCGTAGTTTCCCAGGACCGCGACGACGCCACGGGCCGCCGCCAGTTCGATGAACACCATGACGAGCATGATCAGCATGGTGATCGCCGACCGATAGACGAACAGCAGCATCAAGATGATCACCAAGAACGTGACGAGCGTGACCTTCGCTACGCCCTTCTCACCCGCGTGGGATTGATCGGCGAACAGCGGACCCGCGCCGGTGACGTATGCCTTGATTCCCGGCGGCGCGGGTACCGAGTCCACGATCTTGCGGACGGCCGCGGCGGACTCGTTCGCCAGGCCGCCGCCCATGTTGCCGGCGAGGTAAACCTGGACGTACGCGGCCTTTTGGTCGTGGCTCTGGGAACCCGCCGCCGTGAGCGGATCGCTCCAGAAATCCTGGACGTGCTGGACGTGTTTCTTGTCTTGCTCGACGCGCCTGACGATCTCGTCGTAGTAGCGGTGCGCTTCGGCCCCGAGTGGCTTGTCGCCCTCCAGCAGGATCATGGCCGAGTTGTCGGAGTTGAACTCTTTGAACGTCGACCCGACCTTCATCATCGACTGGAAGGACGCCGCGTCGGTCGGACTCATCGACACCGAGTGGGTTTTGGCGACGACCTCCAGCTGCGGGGCCACGGTGTTGGTGACGAACACGATGCCCAACCACACCAGGACGATCGGCAGGGCCAGCTTGTGGATCATCCGCGGCAGGAACGGCGGGATCAGCGGCTGATCGACGCGCGGCGGAACCTCGCCCGGCTCGCTCATGCGGACTTGTCCAGGCAATAGACGAAGGCGTTCACGGTTTGGTTGGGATCCGAGCGATTCGGCGTCTTGATGACGTCACCGCTTCCGTCGTGCTTGTTCACCACGAACTGGCAGGCGATCCAACTGCCGTCGCCTTGCGCCACCAGGTTTGCCGGGATGCCGGGCTTCGTTGAACTCAATACTTTGCTCCAGGGCAAGGGCACGTTGAGGGCCTGCTGCGGATGGGAGTTTTCGTCGAGGTAGTTGATGGTCGCCGTGCTGCCCGGCGGGCCCCAGACCTGGAGCGTGATCGTCTTGGCGTTGAACTCGTCGAGGACCTCTCCCGAGGTGCCACCACCGAACGAACCGCGGTGAACGCCGAAGACGCCGTGCAACCGGTACACGACGAAACCCGACAGCGCGACGACAGCCGCGATCGTGAGCACCAGCCAGAAACGCCCCAAAACCCCCTTTTTCTTGGCGCGCTGCGGAGCGGCCTTTTCGCCCTCCCCGCCGGCGGAGCCCTGCTGCTGCAGCGGCTCGGTCCTTGGCTCAGTCGTCGTCATGGGCGCTCCAAGTCCCTTCCCGTGTTCACCGGTTGAAGATCGCCAAGCCACAGCGTTACCGGCCTCCCTCCCTGAGTTCATGCGGCTTCCGCGATGAGCCCGATGCACGTGGCAGTCAGCAGGCGCGTCAGCGCGGTCGCGAAGTCCAGATTCCACTCCGGCGGAGCCACTTCCGGCTCCTCGGCGTAGACGTCAGTGAGATCCGCCGGCGGGTTCGCGACCTGCCACAGGGTGGCCGCCAGCGAGTACGCGGCCAGCAGGATGTCGAGCGACCCCGACCGCCCGAGCTCGGGCAGCGCCCTCTCGATGGCATCGGCGAGCGAGCGCGTGGCGGCGGTGCTGATGCGCCTGACCTCGATGACCCGCTCCGCGTCCACCTCGTGCTCCAGGTGCAGGTGCAGGTTGGCCAGCAGGTCGCAGAACAGCGGATCGTCGGCCAGCGCCTCGGCCAGCGTCCCGGCGATGCGCGACGGCGATTTGGCGCCGGGCTCGGCCAGCTTGTCCGACACGGTGTTCGACCACCGCACCCACCCCTCGGCGGACAGGCGCAGCAGCACTTCCTTGTGCGAGGTGAAGTAGCGGCGCACCGCCGAATAGTGAATTCCGGCGCGGCTCGCCACCGCGGTCAGGGTGACCGACGCGACGCCCGTCTCCATCGCCAGCGAGCGTGCGGCTTCCACGAGGGCCTCCGCACGTTGGCGCTTCTTTTCCTCGGTGCGGGCACGCTGGAATGTCAGTTGCGCCACCGGAAGAGCGTAACGCACGTCGTGTGATTTGTATAACGCACGTTGCGTGATTTGTGCGAGGTCACTCTCGTCGGCGGCGCGAACGGGTAAAGGTGGAACCATGCTCCCGTCGCGTCCTTGGAAATAGCGCGTGCAGACCATCGCCCTGATCGGGTTTCTCGGCGGGCTGATCACCGGCATCTCGCCGTGCATCCTGCCGGTGCTCCCGGTGATCCTGCTGTCCGGTGCGGGCGGTACCCGAGCCGACTCCCGCCGCGTGAGTTCGGTGTCCCGCCCGTATCTGGTGATCGCGGGGCTGGTGTGCAGCTTCAGCCTGGCCACCCTGCTCGGCTCCGCGCTGCTGACGGCGCTGCACCTGCCGCAGGACGCGATCCGGTGGGCCGCCCTGGTGGTGTTGACCCTCATCGGCCTGGGGCTGATCTTCCCGCCGGTGCAGCACCTGATCGAACGGCCGTTCGCCTACCTCCCGCAGCGCCAAATCGGCGCCAACGCAGACGGTTTCGGTCTCGGTCTGACGTTGGGCGCGCTCTACGTGCCGTGCGCCGGTCCGGTGCTCGCGGCGATCGTGGTCGCCGGCGGAACCTCGTCGATCGGTCCGGGCGCGCTGGTGTTGACCGCGACCTTCGCCCTCGGAAATGCCGTGCCGCTGTTGGCCTTCGCGCTGGCCGGGCGCCGCGTCGCCGAGCGCGTCGCCGCGTTCCGCCGACGGCAGCGTGCGATTCAGATCGCCGGCGGGATCGCGATGATCGTGCTGGCCGTGGCGCTGGTGTTCAACCTGCCGGCGATGCTGCAGCGGGCCGTCCCCGACTACACGACGGCGATGCAGAACAAGCTGGGCGCCAACGACATCGGGCACAGCCTAAACCCCACCCCCGCGCAGCAGCCGAACCGCGGCACCGGGCTGGCGCTGAGCCCGCCCAGCGTCACCGTCGAGGGGGCGCTCAGCGACTGCTCCAGCGGTTCGGACGAGCTGCAACAGTGCGGGCCCGCGCCCGCCCTGACCGGCGTCACCGGGTGGCTCAACACCCCGGACGGCAAGCCGCTGGACCCCGCCGAGGTGCGCGGCAAGGTCGTGTTGATCGACTTCTGGGCCTACTCGTGCATCAACTGCCAACGCGCGATCCCGCACGTAATCGATTGGTACAACAGGTATCACGACGCCGGATTCGTCGTCATCGGGGTGCATACGCCGGAGTACGCGTTCGAGCGGGTCCCCGAGAACGTGGCCAGCGGCGCCGCCGACCTGCACATCCCCTACCCCATCGCCCTGGACAACGACTACGCGACGTGGAACAACTTCCACAACCTGTACTGGCCGGCCGAATACCTGATCGACGCGAACGGGCAAGTGCGGCACACGAAGTTCGGGGAAGGCGACTACGACGGCACCGAAAAACTGATCCGCCAACTGCTCGCGGACGCCCACCCCGGCGCGCCGCTGCCCGCGCCGACGAGTTCGGCCGACACCACCCCGCAGACCCGGCTCACGCCCGAAACCTACCTCGGTGTCGAAAGGTCCGGAAACTACGGCGGCACCGGCGATTACACGTCGGGCACCGTCACGCTGAGCTTTCCGCCGACCCTGGCCGACGACAAGTTCGCCCTGCGCGGGCGCTGGACCCTGGACGATCAGGGCGCCACCGCCGAGGGCGACGACGCCACCGTCCGGCTGAACTACACCGCGAAGGACGTCTACGCCGTCATCGGCGGCACCGGCACGCTCACCGTGACCCGGGACGGCACGACCACCACCACACCGATCGGCGGGGCGCCCACGTTGCACCGGATCGTCGCCGACGACTCCGCGCACCGCGACCAGCTGGACATGCGGGTCAGCAAGGGCCTGCAGGTCTTCTCGTTCACGTTCGGGTAGCGGGGCGGCTCACGACTTCTTCCACAGACTGCCGACCATCGCGACGACCACGCCGAGTCCCACCAGGGCGGCGCCGGCCAGCAGCGTGACGTTGAGCCATTGGTGCAGACCGGCTTCGGCGTGTCCGACCATCGCCTCGGCGACGCGCCGGATGTCGCCGGTGGTGCGGTTGAGCGCCTTGTCGACGTAGCGGCCGGCGACCTCGAGGCCGGCCCACCCGGCCGCGCCGACGAGCAGGGCGGACACCCCCAGGCTGCTGAGCGCCTTGCCGCGCCGGCGCGCGGCGGCCAGCGTGAGCAGCGCGCAGACCCCGCACAACGCCGCCGCCCCCACGCTCACCCACGGCCCCCAGGTGGATAGCCGGCTCAGCCGCCCCTGACGCATCGCTTGTGGCATCGAAACCGTCAGCGGGACAGCCAGTTTCGCGGGAACCGTCACGTTGTAACGGCTGAGCAGCGGCCGGATCGAGTCGTCGCCCAGCATCGGGGCGACGTCGACCGCCCACTGATCGCCGTTCTCGCCGCCCCCCGGGTCACCGAACAGCCAGCCGTGCGCCGCGCGGTTGGCCTGGGCGAACAGCGGCGGGAAGGTTGGCCCGGCGGTGAAAGCGCTGGCGGCATCGTGCACGTCGGAGCTGTCGACGGGATAACGGCCCCCGCCGTGTTCGGCGATGAGAGCCATTGCCCGCGTGGTCAGTTCGGCCGCCATGGCGGACTGCAGGTCCGGGTCGGCCGCCGCCCCGCGCGCCAGCGCCGCGTAGCCGTCGGCGTCGACGACGTGCAGCTGCGTCCACGCCGCGGGGATGGCCACCGCCAGCGCCAGCGTGGTGATGAGCCACAACAGCACGCTCGCCGCGAATCGCACGCCTGCGAATCTACGCAATCCCCCGCACGTACGCGGCCTGCCCGAGGTGCTGGGCGCAGTCGTCGATGATGCTGACCAACCGGGCGCTGGCCGTCACCGGCGGATCCCAGTTGGTGTCCACGACGCGGGCTAGCTCCTCGGCGGTGATCCCGCTGAGGTATTCGAGGGTGAGCTCGTGCACCGCGTGGTAGTAGCCGGACAGCAGGTCCGCGGGCGCCTTCACCTTGGCGACGTCGTCGGGCGAATGCCCGTAGCCCATGTCGCCCTGTGGCAGGTCCAGTCCGAACCGGTCCACCCACCCGTCGCGCAGCCAGACCTGCTCGACCCCGGCCACGTCGGCCAGCTGGAGGTCCTGCACCCGCGCGCTGTGCCAGAGCAGCCACGCGATGCTGTTGGCGTCCGGGGTCGGCCGATAGGACGACACCTCCTCGGTCAATCCCTCGGTGATCTCGTCGACGTGTTCGATCAACCGGGTGAAGGCGTCGCGCAGGAGGTCTTGGATTACGGCGGCATCGTCGGTGCGGGCCATACTCGCGACACTACGGGAGCGCGCCGTGGAAGACAGCCTCGACGTTGTTGCCGTCGGGGTCGCGCACGAACGCGCCGAAGTAGCCGGGGTGGTATTCCGGCCAGAGCCTCGGCTCGTGCAGCGGTTCGGCGCCCAACTCCACGGCCACCCGATAGAAGGCGCGCACGGCGTCCTCGTCGGGCGCCTCGAACGCCAGGTGAACCTCGCGATTGGGTCCGGCCAGCGCGCCTGAGATCCAGAAGGTCGGCTTGCCCCCACGGCCATACCCGATGGCGGGGCCCACATCCAGCTGCCGGGAGAAGCCCAGCGTCTCCAGCACCGCGTCGTAGAACCGCTGGGACTTTGCGTAGTCGGCGCAGTTGATGCCCACGTGGTCGATCACGGAGAAGATCCTGGCACGAGCCGCCGCCACGGTCGTAGATTGTTTGGATGACTTACGACCTCATCATCCGCAACGGCACCATCGTCGACGGGCTGGGGGGTGAGCCGTACGTCGGTGACGTGGCGGTGGCCGACAACGTCATCAAGGCGGTCGGCGACGTGAACGGCGCCGCGGCGAACCGCGAGATCGACGCCACCGGGCTGTTGGTCACGCCCGGCTTCGTCGACCTGCACACCCACTACGACGGCCAGTCCATCTGGTCGGAGCGCCTGACGCCGTCGTCGGCGCACGGGGTGACGACGGTGGTGATGGGCAACTGCGGGGTCGGCTTCGCGCCGTGCCGCCAGTCCGACCACGACGTCCTGGTCGACGTGATGGCCGGCGTCGAAGACATCCCGGGCGTCGTGATGACCGACGGCCTGCCGTGGACGTGGGAAACCTTCCCCGAATACATGGACGCCCTCGATGCCGGCAAGCGTGACATCGATGTGGCCGCGTACCTGCCGCACTCGCCGCTGCGCGTGTACGTGATGGGGCAGCGCGGCGCCGACCGCGAGCCGGCCACCGAGGACGACCTGGCGAAGATGCGGGCGTTGGCCAAGGAGGCGATCGAGGCCGGCGCGCTGGGCTTCGCCTCGTCGCGGTTGACCATCCACAAGACCGAAAGTGGTTCGCCCATACCGAGTTACGACGCCGCCCGCGAGGAGATCGAGCAGATCGCCCGCGGCGTCGTGGACGGCGGCGGCGGCCTGCTGCAGTTCGTCCCCGACATCCCGGCCGGCGGCTACCAGCCCGTGCTGCAGACGGTGTTCGACGTTGCCGAGGACGTCGGGCTGCCGCTGACCTTCACCCTCGTCGTCGCCAATTCGGGTGACCCGTCGTGGCCGGACGCCATCACCATGATCGAGAAGGCCAACGCCGCGGGCGGGGACATCACCGCGCAGCTGTTGCCGCGGCCCATCGGGTTGATCATCGGGCTGCAGCTGTCGGCGAACCCCTTCGTGCTCTACCCCAGCTACCGCGAAATCGCGCACCTGCCGCTGGCCGAGCGGGTCGCCGAGATGCGCAAGCCCGAGGTCCGCGCCCGCATCCTGGCCGACAAGCCGGGGCAGGGCCACCCGATCCTGTACGTGGCCCAGATGTGGGACTGGATCTACCCGCTGGGCGAGGACCCCGACTACGAGCCCGACCCGTCGACCAGCATCGGTGCCCGCGCCCGCGCCAAGGGCGTGGAGCCGATGGAGGAGGCCTACGACAGGCTGCTCGACGACGACGGCAAAGCCATGCTGCTGGTCGCGACCAGCAACCTGCAGGGCAACTCGCTGGACACCGTCGGGGAGCTGTTGCACCGCGACGACGTGGTGCTCGGCCTCGGCGACGGCGGCGCGCACTACGGCATGATCTGCGACGCCAGCTACTCGACGTACTTCCTGACGCACTGGGCGCGGGACCGCAAGGCCGGACGGTTCACGGTGCCCGAGGCGGTTCGCGAGCTCACCTCGGTGCCGGCGCGCATCGCCGGGCTGAGCGATCGCGGCCGTATCGCCGTGGGCTACAAGGCCGATCTCAACGTCATCGACCACGCCGCCCTGCGCCTGCACAAGCCGGTCATCACCTACGACCTGCCCGCCGGCGGGCGACGCCTGGACCAGACGGCGGACGGGTATGTCGCCACGATCGTGTCCGGGGAAATCATCGCTGAATATGGCGTCCCCACCGCCGCCCGTCCGGGCAAGTTGGTGCGGGGCCGTCAGCCCGCTCCGGCGCCCTTGCAATAACGCCACCAAAAGTGGCATATACCAGCTAAGTTGGGTCCCGTGACGAACCCGCATTTTGCGTGGTTGCCGCCGGAAGTCAACTCGGCACTAATTTTCTCCGGTCCTGGTCCCGGGCCGCTGCTTGCTGCCGCGGCGGCGTGGGACGGGCTCGCCGGGGAGTTGGCGTCGTCGGCGTCGTCCTTTTCTTCGGTGACGTCGGATCTGGCCAGCGGGTCGTGGCAGGGCGCGTCGTCGGCGGCCATGATGACGGTCGCCAGCCAATACGTGAGTTGGCTTTCCGCGGCGGCCGCGCAGGCGGAAGAGGTGTCCCACCAGGCCTCGGCCATCGCGACCGCGTTCGAGGTGGCGCTGGCGGCCACGGTGCAGCCCGCGGTGGTGGCGGCCAACCGGGCCCTGGTGCGGGCGTTGGCGGCCAACAATCATCTGGGCCAGAACACCCCGGCGATCGCCGACATCGAGGCGGCCTACGACCAGATGTGGGCCTCGGACGTGGCGGCGATGTTCGGGTATCACGCCGACGCGTCGGCGGCCGTGGCGAAGTTGCCGCCCTGGAACGAGGTACTGCAAAACCTCGGGTTCTCCAACACCACCACCGCGGTCACGCGGCCCGCCAGTTCCGGCGCCGTCGCCCGCGGCTACACGTCGCGCATCGCCGGGTTCCTCACGCCCCCGGCGCCGCAGTAGCGCGGGGCCGCATCGGTTCGCGCCTATCCTGGGACATCATGCGCAGCAAGAAGAAAGTCGATTTCGCGGCGCTCGCCGACGCGCTCGTCGATTACCCGTACGCGTACCTGATCACCGTCGACGACGAATACCGCTCGCACACCGTGACGGTCGAACCCGAGTTGCGCGGACAGACCCTCGAGGTCGGTCTCATCGGCGGCCGCACGCAGCAGAACCTGGCCCGGCGCCGCGACGTCACCCTGCTGTGGCCCCCGGCCGAACCGGGCGGCTACTCGCTGATCGTCGACGGCGCGGCCGAGGTGTCGCCCGAAGGCGGAGCCGGTGACGCGGTGCGGCTCACGGTGACGCCCACCCGCGCGCTGCTGCACCGCGACGCCGACTCCCCCGATGCGGCCCGGGGCTGCCTGCACGACTGTGTGGTGTTCTCGCTGCCGGCCTAGCAGCGATCGCCGCCATCGGCCTAGCCGGGCGCAGCGGGTCGCCGCCATCGGCCTAGGGCCGTACAGTCTCATCCGTGAGCCGCATCGCGCCCCTCGCCCCGCCGTGGAGCGAAGAGGATGCCGCCGGCATCAACAGCTGGGGCCACCCGGACCGCACCTACGAGCCGCTGCTGTTGGTGCGTTGCCTGCAGCGCCATCCGGTGCTGGCCTCCCGGCTGCGCAAACTCGGCGAATCCCTTTACACCGCAGCGCTTTTGCCGCCCCGGACGCGGACCATCGCCATCCTTCGCATCTGCGCGCTGCTGCGCTGCGCCTACGAGTGGGGCGGGCAGGCCGCCTTCTGGGGCCCGATCGCCGGCGTCAGCGACGACGAGTGCGACGCGCTAGTGTTGGCGGGGGCCGACGACCCGCGGTGGGGCCCGGCCGAGCGGACGCTGATCGCGGCGGTCGACGAGTGCGAGCGCATCGGCTCGTGGTCGGAGGCGACATGGGAAGCGCTCGGCGACTTTCTGGACGACGAACAGCGCATCGAATTGCTCACGGCCGTCGGTTGGTACCGCACGATCTGCACGCTGTGCAACGCGCTCGCGCTTCCGGTGGAGGGCTGGATGCGGCCCTGGCCGGGGTCAGCCGGCTGACCGGTCCCTGCGCAGGCTCGGATGCTGACTCTTCAACAGCGGCAGCAGCACTCGTCGCGGCATGAACTGGAACAGGCGGGTGCTGATCTGGCTAGGCAGGCCGGGGATCACGGTTGGGCGGTCGCTCTCGAGCGCGTCGACCCCGGCGCGCGCCACCTCACGCGACGGCTTCCACATGAACTTCGGGAACGCGTCGGCGAAGTCGCGCTCGTCCATGCCGGCGCTCTTCACGAACTCGGTGCGCACCGGGCCGGGACACAGCAGCACGACGGTGACGCCGGTGCCGGCGAGTTCACCGCGCAGCCCTTGGGTGTAGTTGTTGACGAACGCCTTGGTGGCCGCGTACCCGACCTGCCCGGGGAAGGGTTGGTAGCCGGCGGTTGAGCCGACGTTGAGGATCGCGCCGCGGCCGCGCGGCACCATCCGCTGGACCGCGCGGGTGCTCAGGTCGATGACGGCCTCGACGTTGACCCGCACCTGCGCGATCTCGTCGGCCACGGGAATTTTCGTCACCGAGCCCATGGTGCCGATGCCGGCGTTGTTGACCAGGATGTCGGCCGTCAGGCCGCGGCGCTCGACCTCGTCGAACAGGCCGGCGCGGGCGGCGGAATCCGCGACGTCGCAGGCGATCACCTCGACGCGCACTCGGCCGGCGAGTTCGTCGGCCAGATCGCGCAGCCGGTCTTCGCGGCGGGCGACGAGCGTCACGCCGTGGCCGCGGTCGGCCAACTCGCGGGCGATGTCGGCGCCGATGCCCGACGACGCGCCCGTCACGACGGCGGTGCTGGTGGGTGAGGGAGCGGGAAGCGCCACGCGTTCAAACGTACAAGGCCGGCCAGGCGCCTCGAGTGTGCACTCTGGGCGTCGAGTGTGAGGCCAGGGCTTCGCGAGTGAAACCAGGGCGGGAAAATCGCGAAAAGCTCGCCGTGAGCTCACACCCAAAGCCCTGAGCTCACACTCGATGCGCGCCGCGGCGGCGTACCCGCCGAACGTGAAACCAGGGCGGGAGAATCGCGAAAAGCCCGCCGTGAGCTCACGCTCGGCGCCATCGCCACGAAAAAACCCGGCCCCTTGTGAGGGCCGGGTTTTTTCGTTGGCGACTTTTTAGAAGTCCATGCCGCCCATGCCACCGGTCGGGTCGCCGACGGGAGCGGCGGCCTTCTCCGGCTTGTCAGCGACGACGGCCTCGGTCGTCAGGAACAGGCCCGCGATCGACGCGGCGTTCTGCAGCGCCGAACGGGTCACCTTCACCGGGTCGGCGACGCCGGCCTTGAGCAGGTCCTCGTACTCACCGGTGGCGGCGTTCAAGCCGGTACCGGCGGGCGAGTTGCGGACCTTCTCGGCCACCACGCCGGGCTCCAGACCACCGTTGAAGGCGATCTGCTTCAGCGGAGCCTCGAGCGCGACGCGGACGATGTTGGCGCCGGTCGCCTCGTCACCGGTGAGCTTCAGCTCGTCCAGCGACGGGGTGGCGTGCAGCAGGGCCACGCCACCACCGGCGACGATGCCCTCCTCCACGGCCGCCTTGGCGTTGCGCACCGCGTCCTCGATGCGGTGCTTGCGCTCCTTGAGCTCGACCTCGGTCGCGGCCCCGGCCTTGATCACCGCAACACCGCCGGCCAGCTTGGCCAGGCGCTCCTGCAGCTTCTCGCGGTCGTAGTCGGAGTCGCTGTTCTCGATCTCGCTGCGGATCTGGGCCACCCGGCCGGCGATGGCGTCCGAGTCACCGGCGCCCTCGACGATGGTGGTCTCGTCCTTGGTGACGACGACCTTGCGGGCCTTACCCAGCAGGGCGACATCGGCGCTCTCGAGCGACAGGCCGACCTCTTCGCTGATGACCTGACCACCGGTGAGGATGGCCATGTCCTGCAGCATCGCCTTGCGGCGGTCACCGAAGCCGGGGGCCTTGACGGCCACCGACTTGAAGGTGCCGCGGATCTTGTTGACGACCAGGGTGCTCAGAGCCTCACCCTCGACGTCCTCGGCGATGATCAGCAGCGGCTTGCCGGCCTGGATGACCTTCTCCAGCAGCGGCAGCAGGTCCTTGACCGTCGACACCTTGGAGCTGACCAGCAGGATGAAGGGGTCCTCGAGGACCGCTTCCTGACGCTCGGCGTCGGTGACGAAGTAGCCCGAGATGTAGCCCTTGTCGAACCGCATGCCCTCGGTGAGCTCGAGCTGCAGGCCGAAGGTGTTGGACTCCTCGACGGTGATGACGCCCTCGTTGCCGACCTTGTCCATCGCCTCGGCGATGAGGTCACCGATCGACTGGTCGCCCGCCGAAATCGCCGCGGTGGCAGCGATCTGGTCCTTGGTCTCGACCTCCTTGGCCGACTTGAGCAGGGTCTCGGTGACCTTCTCGACGGCCTTCTCGATGCCGCGCTTGAGACCCAGCGGGTTGGCGCCGGCGGCGACGTTACGCAGGCCCTCGCGGACCAACGCCTGGGCCAGAACCGTGGCCGTCGTCGTGCCGTCACCGGCAACGTCGTCGGTCTTCTTGGCGACTTCCTTGACCAGCTCGGCGCCGATCTTCTCGTAAGGGTCCTCCAGCTCGATCTCCTTGGCGATGGACACACCATCGTTGGTGATCGTGGGGGCGCCCCACTTCTTCTCCAGGACGACGTTGCGGCCCTTGGGACCCAACGTCACCTTTACCGCGTCGGCGAGGGCGTTCAGCCCCCGCTCGAGGCCGCGACGGGCCTCTTCGTCGTACGCAATTGTCTTGGCCATTGCGAAGTGATTCCTCCGGATTGGGGATGACACGTTCTGGCCGGGTGCAGTGCCCGCGACGGACGACCGGGCTGTCGTTGGACCTGGTCTCACCGTCCCGACCTAGCACTCACTGGTCGCGAGTGCCAAGTCATTCTTAGCACTCGCCTATGCCGAGTGCAAGAAGTAGTGGGGCTCAGGGCAGGTCGAGCAGCTGCTCGTAGAAGCCGCCGAAGCCGCGCGGGCGGTCGACCAGATGGATCTCGAGGATCCAGTGGCAGATGCGCCCGCGCGGGTCGGTGCGGCGCATCGGCTTGTCCGAGCCGGGCATGATGTACCACTCGATGCCGGGGCCGGCGATCTTCTTGTGCGGGAACTCCCCCACCAGGTGCCCGGCGATCCGGCTGGCCCACGCGAAGCCCTCCGCGTGGGCCGCCCCGACGACGAAGTCGAACAGCTCGGCGCCGGTGACGTCGGGATTGCCGGCGAAGTAGTCGCGGCCGGCCTGCCACACGCGGGGCAGCGCGTCGCGGACGGCCCTCTTGTGTGGGTCGTCGCCCAACAGGAAGGTCCGGCCGAAGTCGGCCTCCCACTCCTCGAAGATCGGCCCCAGATCCAGGAAGACGATGTCGTCGTCGACGATCAGCCGGTCCGGCGGGCGCTCGTGGAACGGTTGCAGCGTGTTCTCCCCGGCGCGCACGATCCGCCGATGCCAGTGCCGGGTCACGCCGAACATTTCGCCGGCCAGATCGTGGATCTCATCGGAGAGCTCCTTCTCCCCGACCCCGGGCCGAATCATGGCCCGCCGCTCGATCTCGTCGAACAGTTGCGCCGCTTTGCGTTCGGCGTCCAGCAGCCGTTCCACGCGCAGTTCCTCCGCGGCCTCCATCCACGCGATGTTATGCGCACACTGGAGCCATGTCCCTCGTCGTGCCGCCCTACCCGCCGGCCCGCTACACCGCCGAAGAGCCGGAGATCAACGCCTGGCTCAAGCGGGCCGACCAGCCCCCGGACTACGAGACCTCCGGCGTCAAATACCACTACCTGGCCAACCAACAGGACACCGCCGGCGACTACGGCCTCTATCGCGTCGACATCGCCCCGGCCGGCGGCGGTCCCCCGGCTCACTTCCACCGGGCCATGTCGGAGGCCTTCTTCGTGCTCTCCGGGACGATGAAGCTCTACGACGGCACCGAGTGGGCCGACGGGCACCAGGGCGATTTCCTCTATGTCCCCCCGGGCGGCGTCCACGGCTTCCGCAACGAGGCCGACGAGCCGGCGTCGATCCTGATGCTGTTCGCGCCGGGCGCCCCCCGCGAGGCCTACTTCGAAGGCTTCGCGGCGCTGGCCGACATGACCGACGAGGAACGCCGGGAGTGGTTCGTCCGCCACGACAACTACTGGGTCTGACCGCCCAGGTCGCCGTCGACGTAGCGCTGCAGGTTGGGGGCGATCGCGGCGATGGCCTCGTCGTCGGTCATCGAGGCGACGGGCTCGATCTTCCACACGTAGCGCATCAGCGCGAACCCCATCATCTGTGACGAGATGAGGCCGCTGCGGATCAAGCGGTCCCGGTCGTCGCTGCCGAGCCCCGAGACCCCCATCAGGCTGCCCTCGACCACTCGACGGAGTTTGTCGCGGGTGACGGGGTCGTGCGCCGCGGTCTGCAGGATGGCCCGCAGCGTCGGCCCGATCTCGTCGTCGGCCCAGCTGGCCAGCAGCAGCTGCAGCAGCGCGGCGCCGAGCCGCTCGACCGGGGTGGCCCACACCTCGGCCACGCGGTCCAGCCACTGCTGGGGCGGGTTGGTCGCGGCGTCGAGCAGCCCTTCCTTCGACCCGAAGTAGTGGTAGACCAGCGCCGGGTCGACGTCGGCCCGCCGCGCGACCGCCCGGATCGTGGTGCCGGCCCAGCCGTGCACGGCGAATTCGTCGCGCGCCGCCGCGGCGATCCGCGCGGCGAGCACCCCCCGTTTGTCCCGGGGTCCAGGCGTCGTCGCCGTCTTCGCCACGAGTTTCATCGTAGCGTGAATTTCTCCTTGCGTTGAAACTAATTTCATCGTAGCGTGAGACTAGTCTCAACGGTCCGTGAAAATCTTGAGGAGCGGTCCCATGTACACCTACGACATCGATGCCGCGGCCATGTTCGACGACCGCACCGACCAGTTCGCGAAGTTCGGCGTTCCGCTCGAGGACATCGAGCGGGTCCGCTCCGCCGTCGACGACATGTGGGACGACGCGCCGGGCGGCTGGGTCTACGAATGGTCGCGGGTGGCAAGGGATTACGCCGAGCGCGGGGACCACCGGATGGCGTCCCTGGTGTATGGGTGCGCCAAGTTCCCCTGCCTGACGGACGCCGCCCGGGTCAAGGCGCTGCAGCACCAGCTCGAGCAATTTCAGTTGGCGGCCAACGGCTTTCCGGTGCACTTCGAGCGCCGCATCGTCGCCGTCGGGTACCGCGGCGGATCGGTCGAGGTGCCGGTGCACCTGTATTCGGCCGACGGCCGATACGTGGACCGGGCGGTGCTGATCGCCAGCGGCGGTGTGGACACCTGGAAGATGGACATCCACCCGTGGTGGGTCGCATTCACCCAGGGCGCGGGCGTGACCACGCTGGCCTTCGACCATCCCGGCACCGGCGAGACGGACATCCCGCTCGATGAACACGCCGACGAGGTGATCCGCGGCCTCATCGGCTACGCCCGGACGCTGGGCGACGGCCGGGTCGCCCACTTCGGCGCGTCATTCGGCGGGAACTTCGCCGCGATGTCCGGGCTCACCGGAATCGTCGACGCCGCAATCGAACTCGGCGGCCCGGTGGTCGACGCGTTCGCCGTCGAGAACATCGCAAAGCTGCCCTACGGCATGCGCGACATCGTGGGCAACGCCATGCACTGGGATCACTCCCCCACCCTCGAGGAGCTCAGCGTCGGCCTCAGCCGACTCAACCGACGGGATCTGCTTGCCCGGCAAGGCAATTCGGAAATGTTGGTGATCAATGGCGCCGACGACTACTTCGTCCCGCAGTCCGACACGCTCGTCTTCCAGGGCCGCCCCGACACCGAGGTGCACCTCATCGAGGGCACCGGCCATGTCGCCATGAGCAAGGCGCCCGAGGTGGTGCCGCGGGTCATCGCCTGGCTGCGCGCGCAGATGACAACCGAGCGATGACGCGCCCGGCAACATCCGGCCGGGGTGAGTATGTTTTGGGCCATGGCTTCCAACGACAAAGAAACCCGCGCCTGGTCGGAGAGTGACGTCCCGGATCAGAGCGGGCGCGTCGTCGTCATCACCGGCGCGAACACCGGCATCGGGTATGAGGCGGCCGCCGTGCTGGCCCACCGCGGCGCCCACGTCGTGCTCGCGGTGCGCAACCTCGAGAAGGGCAACGCGGCGCTGTCGCGCATCGTCGCCGCCGGGGGGCAAGGGTCCCGAGAAGTAGACGTCACGCTGCAGCAGCTGGATCTGACCTCGCTGGACGCGGTCCGGTCGGCCGCCGACGCGCTGCGCGCGGCCTACCCGCGCATCGACCTGCTGATCAACAACGCCGGGGTGATGTGGACGCCCAAGCAGGTCACCGCGGACGGATTCGAATTGCAGTTCGGCACCAACCATCTGGGCCACTTCGCGCTGACCGGGTTGCTGCTCGACCACCTGCTCCGCGTGCGGGATTCGCGGGTGGTGACCATCAGCAGCCTCGGCCACCGGCTGCGCGCCGCGATCCACTTCGACGACCTGCAATGGGAACACCGGTACGACCGGATCGCCGCCTACGGGCAATCCAAGCTGGCCAACCTCCTGTTCACCTACGAGCTGCAGCGCCGGCTGGCGGCCACGCCCGACGCGAAGACGATCGCCGTGGCCGCGCACCCCGGCGGCTCCAACACCGAGCTGACCCGCAACCTGCCGGCGATCTTCCGGCCCGCCGCCGCGGCGCTGGGCCCGGTGCTGTTCCAGAGCGCGGCCATGGGTGCGCTGCCGACGTTGCGGGCCGCCACCGATCCGGACGTCCAGGGCGGGCAGTACTTCGGCCCGGACGGATTCCTCGAGCAGCGTGGCCACCCGAAGCTCGTCAAGTCCAGCGCCCAGTCCCACGACGCGGAACTGCAACGCCGGCTGTGGGCCGTCTCCGAAGAGCTCACCGGCGTCCGCTTCCCGGTCTGACGCGCGGATAATGGCCCCGATGCGATCAGTCGCGGAACATCAGCGCGTCGTCACCGATTTGATTCGTCCGCGGCCGCCGGTTTCGGTCGCGCTGACCGACGCCCAGGGCCTGGTGCTGGCCGAGGACGTCATCGCACAGCTGGCCCTGCCGGTCTTCGACAACTCCGCGATGGACGGCTACGCGGTGCGCGCCGAGGACACGGCGTCCGCGACGCCGGAAAACCCGGTGGTGTTGCCGGTCGCCGAGGACATTCCGGCCGGGCGCACCGACGAGCTGACGCTGCAACCCGGTACGGCGCACCGGATCATGACGGGCGCCCCGCTGCCGGCGGGGGCGACGGCGATCGTTCCGGTCGAGGCCACCGACGGCGGGGTGGACGTCGTGTCGATCCGCGAGCCCCGCGAGGCCGGCAAGCACATCCGGCGCGCGGGTGAGGACGTCGCCCCCGGCACCACCGTGTTGCGCCGCGGCCAGGTCGTGACGCCGGCGGTGCTCGGCTTGGCCGCCGCGCTGGGGATCGCCGAGCTGCCGGTGATCCCGCGCCAGCGGGTGCTGGTGATCTCGACCGGATCGGAGCTGGTGACCCCGGGCGTCCCGCTGCGGCCGGGGCAGATCTACGAGTCCAACTCGATCATGCTGGCCGGGGCGGTCCGGGATGCGGGCGCCGATCTGGTCGCCGTCGCGACCGCGGAAGACGATGTGGCCCAATTCAGTTCGATCATCGACCGGTACGCGGCCGACTCCGATTTGATCATCACCAGCGGCGGTGTCAGCGCCGGCGCCTACGAGGTGGTCAAGGACGCCTTCGGGCGCGAGGGCGATCAGGGCGTGGAATTCGTCAAGGTTGCGATGCAGCCCGGGATGCCGCAGGGCGTGGGCCGGGTGGCGGGCGCGACGATCGTCACGCTGCCCGGCAACCCGGTCAGCGCGCTGGTGTCCTTCGAGGTGTTCATCCGGCCGGCGCTGCGCACGGCGATGGGCCTGCCCGACCCCGAACGCCCGCACCGGTCCGCCGTGCTCGCCGAGTCGCTGACCTCGCCGCGGGGCAAGCGGCAGTTCCGGCGCGCGGTGCTCAGCGACGACGCGAGCTCGGTCACCAGCTACGGGCCGCCGGCCTCGCACCACCTGCGCTGGCTGGCGTCGGCGAACGGGCTGCTCGACATCCCCGAAGACGTCGTCGAGGTGCCCGAGGGAACGCGGCTGCAGGTCTGGGATCTGCGCTAGCTGTACTGACCGGGGACGTTGGTGACCTAGCCCGCGGGCGTGGCCACGTCCCGGTGGAATTCGTCGGCCTTGTCGAAGGCCGGGTTGTAGCGGATCGCGATGCCGACGATCGACATCATCACCGGGATGGTGGCCAGCGCCGCCGACAGCCCCACCCAGCCGGACAGGTGACCGATCAGCGGCGGGCCGAGCAGGTAGCCCAGCCAGCCCGTCGCCGCCACGATGGCGATCGCCGATCCCGCTTCGCTCGCGCCGTAGGCCGCGCTGAACGCGGTGGGCACCAGCAGCGCCACGCCGACGCCCAGTGCGGCGAAACCGAGCACGCCGACGGCCGCGTTGGCGGTCGCCAGCGTCACGCTCATGCCCGCCACAGCCACCACCGCCAGGGCCGGCAGCAGCCGGCGACTGGGAACCCGCGCGTGCAGCCGGGGCGCTCCGAACCGGGTGATCACCATCGTCAGCGTGTAGGCCGCGTAGCTCAACGCCGAGACGCTCGGGCCGGCGCCCACGACGTTGCGCAGGTAGTTGGCCGACCAGTCGGTGGCCGCGCCCTCGCACAGAAACGACGCGAACGAGACCGCGGCCAGGATCGCCACCGTCGGCGTCATCCAGGCCCGCCGGCCTTGGGGGGTGGGTCCCGAAGACGCGTCGGAGTCATCTGCCGCATCGGGGATCAGGCGACGGGTGAGCGTTCCCACCACGATCAGCACGACCGCCCCGAGGACCGTCAGCTGGGCGGTCAGCCCGATGCCCGCGCCGACGCACGCCGCGCCGATGACGGCCCCCACCAGCGTCCCGACGCTCCACATGCCGTGGAACCGCGCCATGATCGGCGCCCGGGCGGCCCGCTCGACGGTCGCGGCCTGGGTGTTCATCGCGACGTCCAGCGCGCCCTGGAACGTCCCCCACAACGCCAGCGCGCCGAAGAGGGCGGCCCCGGATTTGGCCAGCCCCACCGTCGTCCCCGCGACCGCATAGCCGGCGACCATGACCGGGATCAGGCGGTGGCTGCCCCAGCGGCGCAGCGCCCAGTGGCTTGCCAGCGTGGCCACCACCGATCCCAGCGGGGCGCCGAACAGCGCCGTTCCCAACGCCGCGTCGGAGAGGCCCAGCTCGTCCTTGACCCGCGGAATGTGGGCGGCCCACGACGAAAACACCAGACCGTGGGCGATGAATGCGGCCGTGACACCGCGTTTCGCCCGACGCACCGGTGTCGCCCGCCGATCAGCACTGTGCGGTTGCATGTCGAAGGTGAACGTTCCCTCTGCGGGCGTCCACGAATCAATCGCGGGCTCCGTAAGATGGCCGCGTGGCACGACGCCCCCGCACTATCGGCCCCACGGCTTCGGACCCGGGCTTCAGCCCCCAACACGCGCTGGAGCTGGTGCGCTCCGCCGTCCCGCCGGTGCACCCGGCCGGGCGGCCGTTCATCGGCGCCGGGCTGGCGCTGGCCCTGGCCGGCCGCCGTCACCGCTGGGTGCGACGGGCGGGCCTGCTGGCCGCGGGGGCCTGCGCGGGGTTCTTCCGGCATCCCCCACGGGTGCCGCCCACCCGGCCCGGGGCCGTCGTCGCCCCCGCCGACGGCGAGATCTGCGTGATCGACTTCGCCACCCCGCCCGCCGAATTGAGCATGGGCGACGCGGCGCTGCCGCGGGTCAGCATCTTCCTGTCGCTGCTGGACGCCCATGTGCAGCGCGCACCGGTCAGCGGCGAGGTGATCGCCGTGCAGCACCGGCCGGGCCGCTTCGGGTCGGCCGACCTGGCCGCCGCCAGCACCGAGAACGAGCGGACCAGCCTGGTCATCAGCACCCCGGGCGGTGCCGACGTGGTCGCGGTGCAGGTCGCGGGGCTGCTGGCGCGGCGGATCATCTGCGACGCGCACGTCGGGGACAAGCTGTCGATCGGCGACACCTATGGGCTGATCCGGTTCGGCTCCCGGCTCGATACCTACCTGCCGGCCGGCTGCGAACCGCTGGTGAAAGTCGGCCAGCGCGCGATCGCCGGCGAGACCGTGCTGGCCGAGCTGCCATGATCAGCAAGCCGCGCGGCCGGGCGGTCAACCTGCAGATCCTGCCCAGCGCGATGACGGTGCTCTCGGTGTGCGCGGGCTTGACCTCGATCCGGTTCGCCCTCGAACACCAGCCCAAGGCCGCGATGGCGTTGATCGCGGCGGCGGCCATCCTCGACGGTCTGGACGGGCGGGTGGCGCGCATCCTGGACGCCCAGTCGCGGATGGGCGAGGAGATCGACTCGCTGGCCGACGCGGTGAACTTCGGCGTGACGCCGGCGATCGTGCTCTACGTGACGCTGCTGACCAACTCGCCGGCGGGCTGGGTGGTGATCCTGCTCTACGCCGTCTGCGTCGTGTTGCGGCTGGCGCGGTTCAACGCGTTGCAGGACGACGGCAGCCAGCCCGCCTACACGCACGAATTCTTCGTCGGCATGCCCGCGCCGGCCGGGGCGATCTCGATGATCGGCCTGATCGGGCTCAAGCTGCAGTTCGGTGACGGCTGGTGGACCTCGCCGCTGTTCCTGTGCATCTGGATCACCGGGACCTCGATCCTGATGGTCAGCAAGATCCCGATGCGCAAGATGCACGCGGTCGCGGTGCCGCCGAGTTGGGCCGCCCCGCTGCTGGCGATCCTCGCGATCTGCGCGGCCGCGGCGGTGCTGGCGCCCTACGTTTTGATCTGGGTGATCATCATCGCCTACCTGTGCCACGTGCCGTTCGCCATCCGCAACCAGCGCTGGCTGGCCGCCCACCCCGAGGCGTGGGACGACGAACCCAAGCAGCGTCGCGCCACCCGCCGCGCGATCCGCCGGGCGCAGCCCAACCGTCGATCGGTCGCGCGGCTGGGCCTGCGAAAGCCGGGCAGGCGCGTGCCGTGACGGCCGGCGGGTCCGGCGACGATGCGGGCCGCTCCGGGCCGCTGAGGAGCGGAGCCATCAATCCCGCGTCCCGTCAGCTCACCTTGACGGCTCGGCTGAACACCTCGGCCGTCGACTCCCGCCGCGGCGTCATCAGATTGCATCCGAGCGCCGTTGCCGCCCTGGGGATTCGGGAGTGGGACGCGGTGTCGCTGATCGGGTCGCGGACCACGGCGGCGGTCGCGGGCCTGGCCGGCCCGGGCACGCCGGTCGGCACCGTGTTGCTCGACGACGTGACGCTGTCGAACGCGGGGCTGCGGGAGGGGTCCGCGGTGGTCGTCGGCGCGGTCACGGTCTACGGCGCGCGGTCGGTGACGCTGTCCGGCTCGACGCTGGCCACCCAGTCGATCACGCCGGACACGCTGCGCCAGGCCCTGCTCGGCAAGGTGCTCATGGTGGGCGACGCCGTGTCGCTGCTGCCCCGCGACCTGGGACCCGGCACGTCCACCTCGGCCGCCACCCGGGCGCTGGCCACGGCGGTGGGCATCAGCTGGACCTCGGAGCTGTTGACCGTCACCGGTGTCGACCCCGTGGGGCCGGTCAGCGTGCAGCCCAACTCGCTGGTCACCTGGGGCACCGGCGATGTCGCGTCCGGCGCCGCGACGCCGTCGCGGATCTCGGTCGAGGTCGCCCGGCCGGAGATGGTCGTCGAGGAGCTCAAGGGCACCCAGCCGCAGGCCGCCAAGCTCGTCGAATGGCTCAAGCTCGCGCTCGACGAACCGCACCTGCTCAAGACCCTGGGCGCCGGCACCAACCTCGGGGTGCTGGTGTCCGGCCCGGCCGGGGTGGGCAAGGTGACGCTGGTCCGCGCGGTCTGTGGCGATCGCCGGCTGGTCACGCTGGACGGCCCGGAGGTCGGCGCGCTGGCCGCCGAAGACCGCCTCAAGGCGGTGGCCTCGGCGGTGCAGACGGTGCGCGACGGCGGTGGCGTGCTGCTGATCACCGACGTCGACGCCCTGCTGCCGGCCGCCGCCGACCCGGTGGCCTCGCTGATTCTGGGCGAGCTGCGCACCGCGGTGGCCAGCGACGGCGTCGCGCTGATCGCCACCTCCGCGCGACCCGACCAGCTCGACGCCCGCCTGCGGGCGCCCGACCTGTGTGACCGCGAGCTGGGCCTGCCGCTGCCCGACGCCGCCACCCGCAAAGCGCTACTGGAGTCGCTGCTCAAGAACGTCCCCGCCGGCGGGCTGGATCTCGACGAGATCGCCTCACGCACACCGGGTTTCGTCGTCGCCGACCTGGCCGCGCTGGTGCGCGAGGCTGCGCTGCGGGCGGCGTCGCGGGCCAGCGCCGACGGCCGGCCCCCCGAGCTGAACCAGGAGGACCTGGTCGGCGCGCTGAGCGTCATCAGGCCGCTGTCCCGTTCGGCCAGTGAAGAAGTCAGCGTCGGCGACATCACCCTCGAGGACGTCGGCGACATGGCCGAGGCCCGCCAAGCGCTGACCGAGGCCGTGTTGTGGCCGCTGCAGCATCCCGACACCTTCGCCCGGCTGGGCGTCGACCCGCCGCGCGGCGTGTTGCTGTACGGCCCGCCCGGCTGCGGCAAGACATTCGTCGTGCGCGCGCTGGCCAGCACCGGGCAGCTGTCCGTGCACGCGGTCAAGGGCTCCGAGCTGATGGACAAGTGGGTGGGCAGTTCGGAAAAGGCGGTGCGCGAACTGTTTCGGCGCGCCCGGGATTCGGCGCCCTCGCTGGTCTTCCTCGACGAGGTCGACGCGCTCGCGCCGCGGCGCGGGCAGAGCTTCGACTCGGGCGTCACCGACCGGGTGGTGGCCGCGCTGCTGACCGAGCTCGACGGCGTCGATCCGCTGCGCGACGTCGTCGTCCTGGGCGCCACCAACCGCCCGGATCTCATCGACCCGGCGCTGCTGCGTCCCGGCCGGCTGGAGCGGCTGGTCTTCGTCGAACCCCCCGATGCCGCCGCCCGCCGCGACATCCTGCGCACCGCAGGCAAATCGGTTCCGCTGAGTGCCGACGTCGACCTCGACGAGGTGGCCGCCGGGCTCGACGGCTACAGCGCCGCCGACTGCGTGGCGCTGCTGCGGGAGGCCGCCCTCACGGCCATGCGCCGATCCCTCGATGCCACCGACGTGACGGCCGCCGATCTCGCGGCGGCGCGCGAAACCGTCCGCCCCTCATTGGATCCCGCGCAGGTCGAGTCCCTACGGGCGTTCGCCAAAGCTGTTTAGCACGGCCAGCGCCGAGGCGGCGACGTCCTTTTCGAGCCAGGACGGCATCGGGTCGTCGTGGGCGTGGCGGCGCACCACCGCGTAGGGCAGGTCGGCGACCGCGCGCGCGACGGCGTCGACGGAGCGCGGCCTGGCGTTCCCGTACAGCTGCCGGGCCAACACCGCGATCCGCTCGGTCAGCGGGGCGTTCATCGCGGTGAGCGTCTGCCGGAATGCCGCGTCGGGCTCCTCGTCGAGCAGGTCGCCCGGGCGGATCGTCAATAACAGCCGGGCGTCCTCGGGCAGGGCGCGCGCGAAGCCGACGGCCGCCACCGCCATCGCCACGGCCGTGTCCGCCGGCGTGTCCCCGTCGGCTGCCAGCGCCCGCGCCTGGAAGCGTTCCAGCGCCCGCAGCCACGCCGCCGTCAGGACGCCGTCGCGGTTGCCGAAGCGGTGATACAGCGTGCCCGCCGGTGCTCCACTGGTTTTCGCGATGGCGGCGACGCTGGCCGCGCGCGGTCCGCCGTCGAGCACCAGCGCCCGGGCGGCGTCGAGGATCACATCGGTTTCATGCTTCCGCGGAGGCGCCATGATCTAGTACAGTCCTTCTATATGGAACGATTACCCTATATCGACGAGCATGCCATAACCCTCGACGCGAACCGCGCAGACACGTGGTCGGCGCTGCTGCGGGTGATGTGCCGCGACCCGCATGACGCGACGACGGTGCCGGTCGGCTTCGTCCTGGACGAAGCGCGCGCACCGGCGCGGTTCGCGCTGAAGGGCCGCCACTGGTTCGCGATCTACCGGTGGGTGTTCGAGCTCGACGAACTCGACGGCACCGCCCGCACCCGGCTGCGCGCGGCGACCTGGGCCGCGTTCCCGGGCATCCACGGGAAGGCGTATCGGGCGCTCGTCATCGGCACCGGCGCGCACCGCGTCGCCGTAAGGTGGACGCTGAAACGCGTTGCGGCAAGGGTTCATTCACGTAGTACGCCGGTTCCGTGACGCCGGGCCTGACGTGGGGGGTCAGGCCCTGGGAGCGAACGACACCGCTGCCCTGCGACGGCGTCCTGCCCTCGGCCGGCGTCCGGGCCGACCGCGCGATCAGCATCGCCGCGCCCCCGTCGATCGTGTTCGGTTGGCTGTGCCAGTTGCGCGTGGCGCCTTACAGCTACGACAGCCTCGATAACCTCGGGCGCCGCAGCCCCCGCCGGCGCGACCCCGAGCTGACGCGACTTGCGGTCGGGCAGCGATTCATGACCATCTTCGTCTTGCGGTCGTTTCTCGACGGTCGGCAGATCACGTTGCGGTCCAAGGGTGTGGCCGTCACGTATGCGATCCGCCCCGAAGGGGAGGGCTCGCGGCTGCATGCGCGCGTGTTGTTCGCCGGGCCCCGGCTCCTCGCTCAGGCCCTGGCGCTGGGGGACCTGCTGATGATGCGCAAGCAGTTGCTCACGCTGAAGTCATTGGCCGAGACCGAAGCCGGCCACCGTCGGATTCCAGCTCTCACACCAGCGCGCTCCCATCCCAGAACGGGCTCAACCCACCCCAGACCCGGTTGGTGATGTGGTGGTCGAGGGTCCGCGTCGCATCGATGAGTGGGTGATCTTCACCGAGCACACGACCACCGTCATCGATGAGCTTTCGGGTGCGCGCCGCGGCCGGGTCGAATTCGTGGCCGTTCCATAGCCACCAGGCGAGGTAGTACCTCCATTGCAACGTTTCGATGTGATCGTTGCCCAGCGTGCGGGCGCAGCGGGCGAGCGCCCTTTTCACCTCCACCGCGTGTTCCATGAGATCCACGCGCTCGGAGCGTTGTTCGTCGGCGTCTTCGGCGACTTTGGCCACGGCGTCGTCGTCGAGATTGCCCGGGTCCATCCAGTCCCGCCCGGGCATGACATCGATCTCGCGGTCTTCGGATTCGGCGTCGACGAAGAGATCGAAAGCAATGTTGCGGGTCTCGTTGACGCTGTCCTCCCATTCGGCGCGGGCGGCGCCGAGTCTCTGGGCAGCCTCGACCGTCACGGGATGCTGCTCGCCGAGAACGCGCGCGAGATCCTCGGCCAGGACCTCCCATTCGGAAACTCGCTCGACCTCGTCGGCAGTCTCCGGTGTCCAGACAGCGCGGTTGTAGCGCGCGATCAGCGTGTGCTCGTGGTCGTGGCCGAGCGTGTTCTGCAGGGCCACGATCAGCTCGTCGAACTCGTTGAGGGTGT
The DNA here is from genome assembly GCF_000276825.1 of Mycobacterium paraintracellulare. Taxonomy (NCBI): domain Bacteria; kingdom Bacillati; phylum Actinomycetota; class Actinomycetes; order Mycobacteriales; family Mycobacteriaceae; genus Mycobacterium; species Mycobacterium paraintracellulare. The sequence continues at coordinate 4,949,103 of NC_016948.1, forward strand.
GATCATTGATACCCTCGGCCTCCCCCAGCCACGTCAGCCGCGACAGTTGCGCGGCCAGCGTGTGGGGATGATGCTCGCCGAGCAGACGCCGGCGGTAGCCGACGACGATCAACGCGTCGGTGCTGGCGCCGAAGGGGTCTCCGAGGTCGTGGCGTGCTTGTGCCACCCCGAAGGCGGCCGCCAAGGTCAATTCGTTACGGGGGCCGAAGACCCGAGTCTCGGCGCCGCACAACTGCACCCAGCGCAGCAGCCGGGCGGCGGGATCACCGCCGGCATCCTCGGCGGCGGCCAAAGTGTGGGTGACCCACAACGTGTCCGCTTGCTCGGCGCCGAGTACCCGGGTCATCACCGGGACGAGCTCGCGCAGCTCATCGACGCTGCCCTCGTCGCCGCGGTGGTAGCGCCAAATCGCGACCAGCCCCGCCACGCCAAGGGTGGAGGGATGTTCGTCTCCGAGTGTTTCGCGCCTGACGGCCAGCACCTGGCCGGCATCGTGGACGGCACCGAGGCTGTCCCCGGCGGTCCAGCGCGCGGACGCCAGCGCGAGCAGCGCGGTCAAGGTTGACTCGTGATGGGGCCCGAATGTGGCAAGCGCCGAGCGCCATTCCGTGTCGGCGCGCGCAACCGGATCGGCCGCGTCGGCGGGTTGATCTGGGCCGTCAGACATGTGCACTCCTTTTCGTCATGCCAGTCTCCGGCTCCCGAGCCCGCGCCGCCAGTCACCGGCGGTAAGGACTTCGCAGCCGCGAACCAGCCGCGTCGATAGGTTGGACCGCATGACCGAGCATCCAACGGCACTTCAGATCGTCGAGGGAATCGATTTGTCCGGCAAGACATGTGTGATCACCGGCGCGTCGTCGGGACTGGGCCGCGAGTCGGCCCGGGCGCTGGCCGCCGGGGGCGCGCACGTCATCCTGGCCGCACGCAACCCCGAAGCGCTGGCGGAGACGGCCCGGTGGATCGCGTCCGAGGTTCCGGCTGCCCGGACGTCGACGGTATCGCTCGACCTCACCGACCTGTCCAGCGTGCGCGCGGCGGCGAGCGCGGTCGCCGGCATCACGCCGGTCGTCGACGTGTTGATGAACAACGCCGGCGTGATGTTCACACCCTTTGGCCGGACCCGGGACGGCTTCGAACTGCAAATCGGGACAAACCATTTCGGGCATTTCGAGCTCACCCGGCTGCTGATCCCCCAGCTCACCGCCGCCGGCGCCGCCCGGGTGGTGATCCTGTCGTCCGGTGGCCACGTGATGGGTGACGTCGACGTCGACGACCCCAACTGGGAGCGTCGCGAATACGACAAGTTCGCCGCCTACGGCGCCTCCAAGACGGCGAACGTCCTGCATGCGATCGAAGCCGACCGGCGCCTGCGCGACGCGGGAATTCGCGCCTACGCCGTGCATCCGGGCACCGTGGCGACCGCGCTCGCGCGGTACATGTCGCGCTCGGACTTCTCCGCGCTGCGCAGCCTCGTCGCCGAAAACAGCCGCGAGCCCTCCGACGGCTTCCTCGATTTCGTCATGCCCGAACACGGTGCGGCAACGCAGGTATGGGCCGCGGTAAGCCCCGACCTCGCCGGCCGCGGCGGCCTCTACCTGCAGGACTGCGGGATCGGTGAGGCAGCGCCGCACGCTCGCGACGAGCGGCGCGCGGCGCAACTGTGGGAGCTCTCCGAAAGGCTTTGCGCCGCGCACTGATTCGGTCACGGTTCGGGAAGCGGTGTCCAATCTTGCGACAGCCGCGCGGTGAAATTCGGCGGGCGGCGGTCCAGGAAGGCGGCGACGCCCTCAGCGGCGTCGGCGCCGCCCATCACCCGCTCGTGCAACCGGGTCTCCAGCGCGGCGACCTGCCGCGGTGTGTAGTGATGGATCGCGCTGTCCCACAGCAGGCGTTTACACAGCGCGACCGACATCGGGGCCACGTTGACCGCGATGTCGCGGGCCGCCGTCAGCGCGTCGTCGAGGACCCGCTCGCCGGGCAGGGCCCGATTGGCGATCCCGAGCGTCACGGCCTCGGCCCCGCCGAACGTCCGGCCGGTGAGCAGGATGTCGGCGGCCACCCCCAGGGTGGTCAACTGGGTCAGCGTCCAGTGCGCCATGCAGTCGGGGATCACGCCCCGCCGTACCTGCACCACACCGTATTTGGCGTCCTCGGCCAGGATCCGGATGTCCGCCTGTAACGCGATCGTGAGGCCGATTCCGATGGCGTGGCCGTTGACCGCGGCGATCACCGGTTTGCGCAATTCGAAGGCCGCCGGGGTGATCGGCGACGCCGAGAACGTGCCGTCGGCGGCGGGCGCATCGAACGGGCTTGCGCCACCGGAGAAGTCGGCGCCGGCGCAAAAGGCGCGTCCCGCCCCGGTCACCACGATGGCCCGCACGTCGTCGTCCTCGTCGCACTCCCGGTACGCGCGGCTCAGCAGGGCGCCCATCTCGGCGGTGTAGGCGTTGAGCTGTTCGGGGCGGTTGAGCGTGAGTACCGCGACGCCGGAGTCGATTTCGACCGTCAGGTCATCGCTCATGGCAGGGCCGGCGCCCGGTGCAGGGCGCCGATCAGGTCGGCGATGTCGGCGTCGCGCGGCGTGTAGCCGGGGAAGTAACAGCACACCTCCCCCGCGTGCTCGCCGAACCGGCCGGCGATCTGCCGCGCGCATTCCTCGGGCGTTCCGACGATCCCGATCCGGGCCACCATCTCGTCGCTGACCAGCCGGCGCATCTCGGCGAAGCGGCCCTGCTTGGACAGGGCGTTGAGCTCGGGCTGGACATCGTCCCAGCCCTCGACCTGCAGCACCGGCAGGTAGGCCGGCGTCGAGCCGTAAAACGCGATGAGGGACGCCACGCCGTTGACCGCGGCCGCCAGATCCGCCTCGTCGCGGCCGACGGCAACCATGGCCTGGGCGATGACGGTGAACTCACCGAACGCCCGGCCCGAACGGCGCAGCCCCTCGGCGATCGCGGGCACGGTGCGTTCGGCGAAATGGCGGGCGCTGTTGAACGGCATCACCAACAATCCGTCGGCGACCTCGGCGGCGGTACGGGTCATCACCGGTCCCAGCGCGCCCAGCAGCACCGGCGGCGGCCCGAACGGGTTGGGCCCGGGGTTGAAGTTGGGCGCCATCACGGTGTGCGTGTAGAACTCGCCGCGAAAGTCCAAGCGGCCCTGGTTTTCCCACGCGGCGAAGATCGCCTTGATCGCGGCGATGGCCTCGGCCATGCGGGCCGCGGGCTTGTCCCATTTACTGCCATAACGCTTTTCGATGTGCACCTTGATCTGGGAGCCGAGGCCGAGGCGGAACCGCCCGCCGCTGTAGCACTGCAGGTCGTAGGCCGAGTGCGCCAGGTGCAACGGGCTGCGCGGCGGCGCGATCGCCACGTTCGTCATGAGGTCCAGGCCGGTCGTGCCGGCGGCGAGGAGCAGCGGGAAGAAGACGTCGTGCTGGCCTTCGAACGTGAACAGGCCATCCGCGCCCGTGGCGGCGATGTCGGCGGCGCTGGCCGCCGCACCCGCCGGTGAACCGTCCACCTGCAGGTGAACCTTCATCGTAAGCTCCTGTCGCGCAGTTCTATTCGGAGAGCTGAAACTCGACTACCTCGGCGACCGCGTTCACGGCTTCGCTCAGCGCGGCGAGGCGCTCGGCGGCCGTCGGGGCCGCCAGCACCGTGTAGCGGTCGGCCGTGCCGATCGGGATGCGCGAGGCCAACGCGAACAGGCGCTCCCCCGCCGGGGCCTGGGGGTCGTGACCCAACAGCACCTCGCGGCCGGGCAGGGTGATCCCGCGCGCCTGCGCGATCCGCTCGAACAGGGCCACCGCGCGGTCTTCGACGTCGAGCAACTGGGCCGGCGAGACCTCGGGTCCCGGCTCGTCGGGCCATAACGTGATCCGCGCGCGCGGATAGGGATCGTCGGGCAGCCATTCGCGCACCCGGATCCGTTCCCCGGTCCGGCAGCGCAGCGCGTACCGGCCGGCGCCCTGGTCGACGCATTCGGTGATCCGCGACAGCACGCCGACGTCGCAACGCTCCTCACCGCCGCCCACCTCGCGCCCCCGCGAGATCAGCACCACCCCGAATGGGTCGCCCGTGTCCACGCAGTGCCGCACCAGCGCCCCGTAACGGGGCTCGAAGATCCGCAGCGGCAGGTCCTGGTCGGGCAGCAGCGCCGACTCGAGCGGAAACATCGCCAGCTCAAGGGATTCCATCATCAGATTTCCAGCTCGGACACCAGGGCGTCGACGACCGCGCGCAGGTCGCCGTCATGTTCCTCGGCCACCCGGCGCTGGCGCTGGTAGGACGCGCCCTGCCGGGGTATCTCGGCCACCGCGGCGAGCTCGTCGACGCAGTTCAACTTTTTCGCGACCGGCTCCAGCCGGTTCAGCACGTCGTCGAGATCCTCGGTGACCAATCGCTCGTTGCTGTCGGCGTCCAGGATGATCACCGCGTCCAGGCCGTAGCGCGCCGCGCGCCATTTGTTCTCCTGGTTGTGCCACGGCGGCATGCTGGGCAACGACTCGTCGGCTTCGAGCCTGCGGTCCAAATCGACCACCAGGCAATGCGTGAGCGCGACCAGCGCGCCCAGCTCCCGCAGGTTGGACACACCGTCGCAGATCCGCATCTCGAGCGTGCCCAGGTGCGGGGAAGGCCTGATGTCCCAACGGACTTCGTCGACGTGGTCGATGATGCCGGTCTTCTTCTGGTCGTAGACGAACCCCTCGAACTCCGACCAGGTCTGGAACTGAAACGGCAGCCCGGCGGTGGGCAGCTGCTGAAACATCATCGCCCGGTTGCTGGCGTACCCGGTGTCCACGCCGGTCCACCACGGTGAGGACGCCGACAGCGCCAACAGGTGCGGGTAGTAGTTCAGCAGCGACGTCATGATCGGCATCACTTTGTTCGGCGACGAGATCCCGACGTGCACGTGCACACCCCAGATCAGCATCTGCCGTCCCCACCACTGGGTGCGCTTGATCAGCTCGGCGTAGCGCGCGCCGGCGGTGAGCTTCTGGGTGGTCCACTGCGCGAACGGATGTGCGCCGGCGCAGAAGAGCTCCATGCCCCGATCCCGCACGATGCGCCGCGCCGGGCCCAGGGTCTGCCGCAGGTCCTCCATCGCTTCGCCCGCGGTTTGGCAGATGCCGGTGACGACCTCGACGGTGTTGCGCAGCAATTCCTTGTGCACACGCGGGTTTTCGCCGATCTCGGCGATCACCGCGGTGGCTTCGTTGCTCAGGTCGCGGGTCTGCGCGTCGACGAGCGCGAACTCCCACTCCACCCCGATGGTCGGCCGTGACGAACGGGCGAAATCGATGCGCGCGTCACGCCTTTTAGCCGGCACCGATGACACCGCATGCCACCCGCTTGCCGGCGTCACCGGTGCTCTTCGTCGTCTCGTCGGGGCCCGGCGTGCCGTTGGTCTGGTTGTAGCGCTCGGCGGGGATGTTGGCGAAGTTGTCCGCGTCGGCGTGAATGATGATCGCGGTCTTCTGCCCGGTGAGCAGGTCCTCCATGGCGAACGCGTCGGTGGTGGTCACCAACGTCCCGGAACCGTCCTTGCGCACCTGCAGGGAGGTCAGGTCCCCGCTGGCGGGTTCGGTGGCGTGTCCGGGCACCTGGAAGTGCCCACCGGCGGACAGGAAGTCGCCGGGCGCACCGCCGTTCGGGGCGACCGAGTTGGGCTCGCACTTGCCCACCTTGTGGATGTGGACGCCGTGAAAGCCGGGCGCGAGTACGCCGTTGGCGGTCGTCTCGATGGTGACCGTCGCGTAGCCGTTGTTGAATTCGAACTTGGCGATCGCGACCTGGGTGCCGTCCGGTGCCTTCAGGTGCGTGGTGACGGTGGGCACCTCCGCCGGCCCCGCCTCCGCGGCCTTGGCGCCCGATGGCGACGGCGATCCCGTCCAGATCGCGGGCGTGGTGCCCGGGACGGACGACGCGTACTGCGGCGTCGAGCAGGCGCCCAGCAGCGCGGCGCAACCGGCCAGAACCAGGGAGGGGGGCAGCTTAGCCATAGCCAGCAGCCTAGCCCGGTGACGATGCGAGCCGGAACGGCTCGCTGAGGAGGCGGGCAATCGAACCGTGCCCGGTGACGATGCGAGCCGGAACGGCTCGCTGAGGAGGCGGGCAATCGAACCGTGCCCGGTGACGATGCGAGCCGGAACGGCTCGCTGAGGAGGCGGGCAATCGAACCGTGCCCGGTGACGATGCGAGCCGGAACGGCTCGCTGAGGAGGCGGGCAATCAAACCCGGCGCTTATCTAGCCGGCGACGAGGACGATGACACCTGGCGGCTCCCCGCTCAGGGCGGGAATGCGCGGTTCGACGGGGGCGCCCAGCTTCTTGCCGATCGCGTCGGCGGTGGCGTGTTCGTCGTCGGCGTCGGTGTAGTAGACCGTGGTGGACGAGACGTCGGGCACGGTCATGTTGTCGACCTTAATGACCTTGAAGCCGGCGGACGTCAGCTGGTCTCCGGTGCGCGCGGCGACGCCCTCTTTGGTGGAGATGTTGTACACCTGCACCTCGGCCTGGGTGGCGGCCGGCTTGTTGCTCGTCGACGTGGCCGACGCGGTGGCGGTCGCGCTCGGTACCGGCGACGCCGAATCGTCGTCAGAGCTTCCGGAGGTGCCCAGCGCCTGCCAGCCGAGCAGCAGGAAGATGACGCCGAGGAACAACAGCACCATCACCATGGCCCGCAGGGGCAGCCCAGTGGAGTCGGGAACTCGTTCTTTCATCGAGCCCTACTGTAACGAGTCAGGTCACCTCGAAGCCGAGACGCCGCGCCGCCCGTGCCTTCTGCCTGCTGGCGCGCAGCCGGCGCAACCGTTTCACCAGCATCGGATCGGCCGCCAGCGCCTCAGGCCGGTCAACGAGCGCGTTGAGCACCTGGTAGTACCGCGTCGCCGACATCGAGAACAACTCCTTGATTGCGTCTTCCTTCACACCGGCGAACTTCCACCACTGGCGTTCGAAGGCCAGGATGTCGTGTTCGCGGCGGGTAAGGCCATCGGCGACCTCAGAATCGTCCCCCGATCGATTTGCCCGCGCCATGGCGCTGTCCATATTGCTTCCCCTGGACCCTTTCGGCGAATTCCGAACTGCTCGAATGACTTGACTTAGCTAAGGGCGTGTTTCGGCGAATATTGAAACACGCCCCAAACCCTCAAGCCGTCATCCAGACCCGCGAGTCGGCCGATTGGCCCAATTGCCCACCCCGAAGATCGGCGGCTGAGCAGCCCACGGGCGTGCGGTAGCTTAGCCGACCATGGCAGTCGTTCCGATCCGCATTGTGGGAGATCCCGTCCTGCATACCCCGACGAAGCCGGTGCCCGTCGCTGCCGACGGTTCGCTGCCCGCGGAGCTGCCGGCGTTGATCGCCGACCTGTACGACACCATGGACGCCGCGCACGGGGTCGGGCTGGCGGCCAACCAGATCGGGGTCGGCTTGCGGGTCTTCGTCTACGACTGCGCCGACGAACGCGGGCGCACCGAGCGCCGGCGCGGCGTCGTGGTCAATCCGGTGCTGGAGACCTCCGAAGTACCCGAGACCATGCCCGACCCGGACAACGACGACGAGGGCTGCCTGTCCGTCCCCGGCGAGTCGTTCCCCACCGGCCGGGCGAAGTGGGCCCGGGTCACCGGGCTGGACGCCGACGGCAACCCGGTCGCCCTCGAGGGCAACGACCTGTTCGCCCGCATGCTGCAGCACGAGACCGGACACCTCGACGGCTTCCTGTATCTGGATCGCCTCGTCGGCCGGCATGCCCGCAGCGCGAAACGCGCCGTCAAATCCCACAACTGGGGCGTCCCCGGCCTCTCCTGGATGCCCGGCGAGGGACCGGACCCGTTCGGTCACTGATGATCTCGTGGCCGGCCCTGGGAACGCGGGTGATGATTCGTTACCGGCTCGCCGAAGGATCAATACCGCCGTTGACCGACGCGGTGGGACACCTGCTGTCGGTCGACCCGGTGGTGCGGCTGCAGACCAAAACGGGCGCGGTCGTCGAATGTTCGCCCGCCGATGTGGTGATGCTGCGGGTGCTGACCTTCGCCCCGGTGCGCACCTCCGACATCCGCGCGCTCGAGCACGCGGCGGCCATGGCCTGGCCCGGCGTCGAACACGCCTGGCTTGAGGGCTGGCTGCTGCGGGCCGGCTCCCCAAACAACAGGGACACCGAGCTGCCCGCGAATTCAGCGGTGCCGCTGGATCTTTCGGCTCGCCTGGGTACCGTACCGGCGATCGTGGACTGGTACGAGCGCCGCGGCCTGACAACGCGGCTGGCCATACCCGATCGGTTGTTGTCGGTGCCGACCGGTTCGACGGGTGAACAGCCCGAAAGCGTGCTGGTGCGCGACGTGTCGGAAATGGCCGCGCGCGAACCCGACCCGTCCGCCGGTCTCTCTGCGCGCCCCGACGATGCCTGGCTGTCGATTTTCGGGCCCGAGGTCGACGTCGACGTGCTCACCGCGGTGGGCAACGGCGAGCTCATGTTCGGGACACTGGGCGGCGCGGCGGTCGCGCGTGCCGCGGTGACCGACGCCCCCGACGGCGCGCGCTGGATCGGGCTGTCGGCGATCCGCGGCGACGACCGGGCCGCGACGGCCTTGTGCGAAGCGTTGTTGGCGTGGGGCGCCGGTCGCGGCGCGACGCGCGGCTACGTCGCCGTCCCCGACGCCGAGGCCGACACCGGGTGGCTGGGCTTCCGCCTGCACCACCACCGCCGCTACTTCCCGGTCCGGCAGGGCGCCTGAAATGCGGATCGCCACCTGGAACGTCAATTCCATCCGCTCCCGGCTGCCGCGCGTCCTCGACTGGCTGGCCCGCACGGACGTCGACGTGCTGGCCATGCAGGAGACCAAGTGTTCCGACAGCCAATTCCCGACCCTGCCGTTCTTCGAACTCGGCTACGAGGTCGCCCATGTCGGTTTCAACCAGTGGAACGGCGTGGCGATCGCGTCCCGCGTCGGCCTCGACGACGTGCAGATCGGATTCGACGGCCAGCCGACCTGGAGCGGCAAGCCGGAGGTCGCCGCCGTCGCGGAGGCCCGCGCGCTGGCCGCCACCTGCGGCGGCGTGCGGTTGTGGAGCCTCTACGTTCCCAACGGCCGCGCGCTGGGCGACCCGCACTACGCGTACAAGCTCGATTGGCTTGCCGCGCTGCGTGATTCGGCGGAAGGATGGTTGCGCGACGACCCCGGCGCCGCGATCGCGCTGGCCGGCGACTGGAATATCGCTCCACAGGACGACGACGTGTGGAGCATGGAGTTCTTTGCCGGCGCCACGCACGTCTCCGCACCGGAGCGCCGCGCGTTCAACGCGATCGTCGAGGCGCAATTCACCGACCTGGTACGGCCTTTCGCACCGGGGCCCGGCGTCTACACGTACTGGGACTACACCCGGCTGCGGTTCCCGAAGCGGCAGGGCATGCGCATCGACTTCATCCTGGGCTCACCGGCATTGGCGAGTCGCGTGACCGACGCGCGGATCGACCGCGAGGAACGCAAAGGCAAGGCCGCCAGCGATCACGCGCCCGTGCTCGTCGATCTGCGCGTCGACTGACGCCGCGACCCGGCGTAGGCTAACTGGCAGCGCAATTCCGTAGATCCCCTCAACTGTGCGATCCACGGTATACATGAAAACAGCGAACGCGAATTGCATGAATACGAAATTGGGCCAGGGAGTCAACATGGGTGTCGTCGACGGAGCGGTTCGCAGCGTGGGGCGAACACTGAATCGTGCGGCATCGGTCACCACCTCCACTGCCGGCGCGGTCGGCGGAGCGGCGGTGAACGGTGTCGTCGGCGGCATCAAGGGCGCCGCGGACGGCATTCAGCAGGGCATCAGCAAGGGCAGCAAATCGACGACGGCCGCCGCGGTGGGCCTGGGAGCGCTCGGCGCCATCGGCCTGATCGAGTGGCCGGTGCTGCTCGCGGTCGGCGGCGGGGCGCTGGTGTTGCAGCGGATCGCCCGCCAGCAGAAGGAGTCGGCCCCGCCGTCCAGGGCAAAGCTGACGACGGTGCCGACCAAGCCCGAACCCGAGCCCCAGACGCGCAAATCGCCGCCGCAAAAGGCCCCCACCAAGCGGGCGGCCGCCAGTAAACCGGCCAAGAAGGCCACCGGCCGCCGCGCCGGCAGCGCCGCGCTGCGCAGCACCAACTGACACGGAATCCTTACTGAACCCTTGAGTATCACAACGTCTCTGCGACGGTCGCTGCCGTCGCGACTGATTTCTGCGGGCCTACAGGCGACAACCGAGCTGGCGCGAGCCGGGATCGAAACCGGTATCGACGTCGCGACGATCCCCCTGCGCGAGGGGGCCAAGGCGCTGTCCGGCGAACTCTCCCGCGCCACGTTGCGCCGGCATTGCTGGCGTGGCAACGGCCGCGCGTGGATCGAGGTGCGCGGGCTGGCGGACGCGGCCGACGGCCCACTCAGTTCAACCGTGCTCGAGGCGATCCTGGCCCATCCCGGCGTGGCGTCAGCAAAGCTGAATCGTCCCCTGTCCCGGGTGGTCGTGGACCTCGACGACCCGGCCACCTCGCTGAGCGACCTCTGCCGCGTCGTCGAGGAAGCCGAAAACCGTTGCCCGCCAACGCAAGATGCCGGCCAACCGGTGTCGGCGAGCCTGCCGGGCGACGGCCTGGTGCTGGCGACCAGGGCGGTCACCGTGGCCGCCAATGCGGCCGGGCTGGGCGTCGCGCTCTTCGGCCGGGCCACGCGGCTACCCCGGCTGCCGGTCACCATCGCCGCGGGCATCACGTTCTTCGACTACCAGCCCTGGCTGCGCCGTCGGCTCGAAGACCGCATCGGCGGCCCCGCCACCGACACGGTGATGACGCTGGTGCAGGCGACCAGCCAGACGCTCTCGCAGTCGCCGACGTCGCTGTCGCTGGGGCTGACGATGCAGTCGCTGAAGGTCGCCGAGTGCCGCGCCGAGGCACGAGCCTGGGAGCAGCATGAGCCCGAGCTGGCGCGCCACGCCGACCAACCGCTGACCCACCGCTCGCCGCGGCCGCAGCCGTCGAGGGGCATGGAGCGCGCGCCCGGTCGCTTCGCCCTCCTTCAGGCGCTCAGCGCCGGCGCGATCGGCGCCGGCACCCGCAACCTGAACATGGCCGCCACCGCGGTGCAGGTGACCACCCCCAAGGCCAACCGGACCACCCCCGAGGCGTTCGCCGCGACGCTGGGCCGCGGCCTGGCCGAGCGACATTCGGTGTTGCCGTTGCGGCCCGAAAGCCTGCGCCGGCTGAACAAGGTCGACACCATCGTCATCGACCCCCGCGTGTTGTGTACCGACACGTTGCGGGTGTCCCGCATCCGCGGCGCGGACGACAGCGAGCTACCCGCGGCCTGGAATCGCGCCCAGCTCATGCTGGAGAACAGCGGCCTGCGCGCCGGCTGGCGCAAGGTGTCCGGCATATCGAGCGGCCGGTCCGGTGCCCAGGTCGAGGCGCTGTTCCTGCCCGCCCACGATCCGCTGGCCTCCGCCGTCGTCGGCGAGGCCAACCGCGCCGGGGCGCAACTGGTGACGGTCGACCACGAGTCGCTCGACGAGTTGCGGCCGGCGTTCGACGAGGTCCGGCCGCTGAAGAGCGGGACCGACAAGTCCATCGACGACGCGCTGGCCGCCGCGGTGGACGACCTGCAGGAGGCCGGCCGCACCGTGGCCGTGCTGTCGTCGACTGCCGCACAAGCCATTTCGTCGGCGCACTTGGCGCTCGGCGTGTTGCCGCAGGACGGCGTGGGTGCCCCGCTGTGGAACGCCGACCTGCTGTTGCCGGATCTTCAGGCCGCCTGGCGGGTGCTGCACGCGCTGCCCGCGGCCGCCGCCGCGACCCAGCGCGGCATCGGGATTTCGGCCGGCGCCACCGCGATGGGGTCGCTGTTCATGATCCCGGGCGTGCGGGGCAACCTCGGAGCCGAAACGGTGAACGTCGGCGCGGCGGCCGGTCTGCTCTCGGGGTACCTGCTCGCCCGCGGGGTCCTGGGCGCGGACACCCCGCGCCCGGCGGCCATGCACGAATGGCACGCGATGTCGGTCGAGCAGGTCCGTAAGGCGTTGCCCGAGCAGGATTCCGCGGCGCCCGTCCCGACGGAGCGAGGCACCCCCGCGGCCCTGCGGCTGGCGGAGACGCCCGCGCAGGCGGTGTGGCAGCTCGCCAAGGCGGTGCGCGCCGAATTGTCCGACCCGCTGACCCCGGTGATGGCGCTCGGCTCGGCCGCCAGCGCCGTGCTCGGTTCGCCCGTCGACGCGATGTTGGTCGGCACCGTGCTCACCGGCAACTCGATCCTGGCCGCCGCGCAGCGGCTGCGCGCCGAGAAGCGGTTGAGTTATCTACTGGCCCAACAGACTCCGCCCGCCCGGAAGGTCATCGTCGGCCCGGACGGCGCGCGCACGTACACGCTCGTCGACGCCGCGCAGCTGCGGCCGGGCGACGTCATCGAGGTGCGCACGCACGAGGTGGTGCCCGCCGACGCCCGCGTCATCGAAGAGGTCGACGTCGAGGTCGACGAATCGGCGCTCACCGGCGAATCGCTGTCGGTCGAGAAGCAGGTCGAGGCGACGCCCGGCGCGCCGCTCGCCGAGCGTCGCTGCATGGTGTTCGCCGGTACCACCGTGGTGGCCGGCACCGCGCTGGCCCTGGTGACCGCGGTCGGGCCCGACACCCAGCAGCGCCGCGCCGCCGACCTCATCTCCGGCGAGCTGTCCTCCGACATCGGTCTGCAGCACCAGCTCGGCCAGCTGACCACCAAGGCGCTCCCGGTGAGCATCACCGGCGGCGCGCTGGTCGGCGCGCTCGGGCTGCTGCGCCGCCTCCCCCTGCAGCACGCGGTCGGCAGCGCCATCGCCATCGCGGTCGCCGCCGTCCCCGAGGGAATGCCGCTGGTGGCCACGCTGGCCCAGGCGTCGTCGGCGCGACGGCTCACGAAGTTCGGTGCGCTGGTGCGAGTTCCGCGCTCGGTCGAGGCGCTCGGCCGCATCGAGGTGGTGTGCTTCGACAAGACCGGAACGCTCAGCGAAAACCGCCTGCGCGTCTCGCAGGTCCATCCCGCGCCCGGGTACTCGCGCGAGGAGGTGCTGCGCTGCGCCGTGCACGCCGCGCCGGTGACCAACGGCGGCACCCAGGTGCACGCCACCGATGTCGCCATCGTCGAGGCCGGTTCGGCCGTTGACGGCTCGGCGTCCGCACCGCCGACCGCGCACCTGCCGTTCCGCTCCGGCAGGTCCTTCTCCGCCTCGGTGACCGGCACCGAGCTGACCGTCAAGGGCGCGCCCGAAGTGGTCCTGGCCGCCAGCGGGGACACCGGCGCGATGGAAGGCACGGTCGCCGAACTCGCCGCCGGCGGCCTGCGCGTCATCGCGGTGGCGCGCCGCGAGCTGACCGCCCAACAGGCCCGGGCGATCGCGGAAAACCCCGATGACATCGCCGAGTACTGCACCGGCGGGCTGACGTTGACCGGCTTCCTCGGCCTGTCCGACACCCCGCGCGCCGAGGCCGCGAAATTGCTCGCCGACCTCGGCGGCCTCGGGGTGGGCGTGAAGCTGATCACCGGCGACCATCCGATCACCGCCAAAGCCATCGCCGCCGAGCTGGGGCTCAACGTGACCGCCGATCAGGTCATCAGCGGCGCCGAATGGGAGGCCTTGTCGCGCAAGGACCAGGAGCGCGTCGCGGCGGAGCGGGTGATCTTCGCCCGCATGACACCGGAGAACAAGGTCCAGGTTGTCCAGGCGCTGGAGAACGCGGACGTGCGGACGGCGATGGTCGGCGACGGCGCCAACGACGCCGCCGCCATCCGGTCCGCCACGGTCGGCATCGGTGTGGTCGCCCATGGCAGCGACCCGGCGCACCTGGTGGCCGACGTGGTGCTGGTCGACGGCAGGATCGACGCGCTCATGGAGGCCATCCGGGAAGGACACCAGCTGTGGCGGCGGGTGCAGTCGGCGGTGTCGGTGCTGCTCGGCGGCAACGCCGGCGAGGTGATCTTCGCGATCATCGGCAGCGCGATCACCGGCACGTCGCCCCTGAACACGCGCCAGCTGCTGCTGGTCAACACGATGACCGACGCCCTGCCGGCCGCCGCGCTCGCGGTCAGCAAGCCCAGCGGCCCGATCGACCCGCGGCTGCGCGGCGCGGATCAGGCCGCGCTGTGGCAGGCGGTCACCATCCGCGGCGTCACCACGGCGGCGGCGACGACGGCGGCGTGGGCGATGGCGGGCCTGTCCGGTCCGCTGAGTAGTCCGCAACGCGCCTCGACCGTCGCGCTGGTCGCGCTGGTGGGGACCGAACTGGGCCAGACGCTGGTGGAGTCTCAGGCCCCGCTGGTGGTGCTCACCGCGCTGGGTTCACTCGGCCTGGTGGGGGTCCTGATCAGCACGCCGGGCGTCAGCCAGCTGCTCGGCTGTACGCCACTCGGACCGTTCGGCTGGGCCCAGGGCCTGGGCGCCGCCGCGGCGGCGACGGTCGCGACCGGCGTGCTGTCACGTGCGCTGACGGGTCGGGACAAATCAAACCCGGAGCCGCCGCCGGATCCCGCCGAGCCTCCCGCTCCGAGTTCCGAATCTCGACCACCCCGGCGCGCCACAACAGCGCATAGAGTTCCAGTAACGGCACCCTGAGCACCGAAGCAATCGACGAAACTAGCGGATCGCCCCCGGTGCCTGTCATCGTCGACATAGGTCCGACGTTGTACGCGTGACCCAGCGAGGCGGGAAACCCTTCATTACCGAAAGGCAAATGATGGCGGAAAAGAAGTCGCGGCGCCAGACGTCCCAGCGCGATGCGGTGGAGAAGATCCGCGAGGGCGAAACGTTTGTGGTGAACCTGCCGGCGATCGGCCAGGTGCAGATTCCCCGGCCCGAGCAGCTGGCCTACTTCGGGGGGTTGGCCGCCCTGGCGGCGTTCGAACTCATCGACTGGCCGGTGGCCGTCGTGATCGCCGCCGGACACCTGCTGGCGAGCAACCACCACAACAAGCTTCTCGAGGAACTCGGCGAGGCGATGGAGGAGGTCTGACCTCGTAGCGCCACCGATAGCGTCGGGCCTGTCGCCGCAGCCGACGTCGAGATCCTAGTCGGCGGGCTCGGACGAAATCCGTTCGTGCACGGTCAGCAGCAAATGGTCGAACTGGCTTTGCACGGCCGTCGACGGCGCCGGCAGGTTGGCCATTTCGTCGAGCAGCTGCTTGGCCAGCGCACGCAGTTTCACGTTGGTCTCCTGCGAGCGCCACTGGAGCACGCGGAAGGCCTGTTGTGCGCTGACCCGGTAGACGGACATCAGCACACCCTTGGCCTGTTCGATGGCCGCGCGGCTCTCAACCAGATCCGGCAGCGCCTCGTCGAGCACCTCCTGGCGGGTCTCGTCGAGGGTGTCGGTGAGGTCGATGTAATAGCCCTCGGTGCCCAGCACGGCGCCCGACTCGTCCAGCATGCGGTCGGCGACGACGATCGCGTCGTGCACCGTGCCCGCGGTGTCGAGGAATCGGTGCCGGCTCGAGAACGATCCCTCCGACTGCAGCGCGTAGTCCAGCAACTCCTGGACGTGCGCGCGGTCGTCGGGATGCTTGTGCGACAACAGCAGTTGGGTCGTCGGCTCCACGTCGTTGGGTTCGTAGCCGTGCATCCTGGCGACCTCGTCGGACCATTCCCAGCGTTGTCCCCCGAACCAGAAGCGGAAGGTGCCGATGTTCAGGTATTCGGACGGCCCACGGGACCGCGCGCCATCGCCGTTCGTGGACGGGTCGCCAGCTTGCACGTTTGCATCTTTCCACTCGGGGGACGTCCTCGGCTACCGCCCCGGAAGATGGGCCGTCGCCCTGCCATGTGTTCCGGCGTGGGGGTAACGTCGCGTGCGGACCCATCCATCAACGCGGGAGCGCATGCCGAGTGCGCTGAGAGGACGGCTCGGGGCCGTCGACCGTACGAACCTGACCGGGTAATGCCGGCGTAGGGAGATGAAAAATGACCGAGACCCTATCGGGAACCGCTGCACCCTCCGTGACCACCGGCCCGATTGCGGGCAGCCACAAGATCTATCGCGATGTTGCCGGCGGACGGGTTCCGTTCCGCCGGGTCGACCTGTCCAATGGCGATCACTTCGATCTTTACGACACTTCGGGCCCCTACACCGATCCGGACGCGACGATCGACCTGGCGGCCGGGCTGCCGGCGCGGCCGGGTGTGGTTCGCGACCGCGGCACTCAGTTGCAGCGCGCCCGCGCGGGCGAGATCACCGCGGAGATGGCGTTCATCGCCGCGCGCGAGGGCATGCCCGCCGAGTTGGTGCGCGACGAGGTCGCCCGCGGGCGCGCGGTGATCCCCGCCAATCACAACCACCCCGAGATCGAGCCGATGATCATCGGCAAGGCGTTTGCGACCAAGGTCAACGCGAACATCGGCAACTCGGCGGTGACGTCCTCGATCGCCGAGGAGGTCGACAAGATGGTGTGGGCCACCCGGTGGGGTGCGGACACCATCATGGACCTGTCCACCGGCAAGAACATCCACGAAACCCGCGAGTGGATCATGCGCAACTCACCGGTGCCGGTCGGGACCGTGCCGATCTACCAGGCGCTGGAAAAGGTCAAGGGCGACCCGACCGAGCTGACGTGGGAGATCTACCGCGACACCGTGATCGAGCAGTGCGAGCAGGGCGTGGACTACATGACGGTGCACGCCGGTGTGCTGCTGCGCTACGTGCCGCTGACCGCCAAGCGCGTCACCGGCATCGTGTCGCGCGGCGGCTCGATCATGGCCGCCTGGTGCCTGGCGCATCACCGGGAGTCGTTCCTGTACACCAACTTCGAGGAACTCTGCGAGATCTTCGCCCGCTACGACGTCACCTTCTCCCTCGGTGACGGGCTGCGGCCGGGCTCGATCGCCGATGCCAACGACGCCGCGCAGTTCGCCGAGCTGCGCACTCTCGGTGAGCTGACCAAGATCGCGAAATCCCATGGCGTGCAGGTCATGATCGAGGGCCCGGGCCACGTCCCGATGCACAAGATCGTCGAGAACGTGCGGCTGGAAGAGGAGTGGTGCGAGGAGGCCCCGTTCTACACGCTGGGCCCGCTGGCCACCGATATCGCCCCGGCGTATGACCACATCACCTCGGCGATCGGCGCGGCGATCATCGCCCAGGCCGGCACCGCGATGCTGTGCTATGTGACGCCCAAGGAGCACCTGGGGCTGCCGGACCGCAAGGACGTCAAGGACGGGGTGATCGCCTACAAGATCGCCGCGCACGCCGGCGACCTGGCCAAGGGGCATCCGCACGCCCAGGAGCGCGACAACGCATTGAGCCAGGCGCGCTTCGAATTTCGCTGGAACGACCAGTTCGCCCTGTCGCTGGATCCCGACACCGCGCGGGAGTACCACGACGAGACGCTGCCCGCCGAACCCGCCAAGACCGCGCACTTCTGCTCGATGTGCGGGCCGAAGTTCTGCTCGATGCGCATCACCGCAGATGTGCGGGCGTACGCGGCGGAACACGGCCTGGACAGCGAGGAAGCGATCGAGGCGGTCATGTCCGAGGGCATGGCGGAGAAGTCTCGCGAGTTCGCCGAGCACGGCAATCGGGTGTATCTGCCGCTGGCACAGCAGTGACCGCAAGCGCGGCTGCGGTGACCGCAAGCGCGGCTGTGGCGATCGCAAGCGCGACTGTGGCGATCGCAAGCGCGGCGAAGCCGGGCGCAGCGGGTCGCCACCAACTGGCACAGCCGGGCGCAGCGGGTCGCCACCAACTGGCACAGCCGGGCGCAGCGGGTCGCCACCAACTGGCACAGCCGGGCGCAGCGGGTCGCCGCCATCCAGAACAGTGAGTTTCCTGCCGCTGCCCGCGCCGGGCACGACACCCCTGCGGGTGTTGTCGATCGCCGGGTCGGACTCCGGGGGCGGCGCGGGCATCCAAGCCGATATGCGCACCATGGCGCTGTTGGGTGTGCATGGGTGCGTCGCCGTGACCGCGGTGACCGTGCAGAACACCGTGGGAGTCAAGAGCTTTCACGAGATTCCCGATGACGTAGTCGCCGGCCAGATCGAGGCGGTGGTCGGCGACATCGGCATCCAGGCCGCCAAGACCGGGATGCTCGCGTCGCCACGCATCATCGACACCGTCGCCACCACGTGGCGCCGGCTCGGACTGACCGTCCCGCTCGTCGTCGACCCGGTGGCGGCCTCCATGCACGGCGACGCGCTCATGGCGCCGGCGGCCCTGGATTCGCTTCGGAATCAATTGTTTCCGTTGGCCACGCTGGTGACGCCGAACCTTGACGAGGTAAGGCTGCTGGTGGACATCGACGTCGTGGACCCGGCGTCGCAGCGGGCGGCGGCCAAGGCCCTGCATGCGCTCGGCCCGCGGTGGGTGTTGGTCAAGGGCGGCCACCTGCGCTCGTCGGACCGCAGCTGTGACCTGCTCTATGACGGCACCTCCTACCACGAGTTCGACGCGGAGCGGATCGCGACCGGCAACGACCACGGCGGCGGGGACACCCTGGCCAGCGCGGCGGCTTGCGCGCTCGCGCACGGCTTCACCGTGCCGGAAGCGGTCGGTTTCGGGAAGCGGTGGGTCACCGAATCTCTGCGTGCCTCCTATCCCCTGGGCCACGGCCACGGCCCCGTCTCGCCGTTGTTTAGGCTGTCATGATGGCTCGCCCCCTCGATCAGATCGCGGGCATCGCGCACGAACCGGACGATGCAAGTCGCCCAGAAGGGGTCGTGGTTCTAACCCACGGCGCCGGTGGTAACCGGGATTCTTCACTGCTGCAACAGGTTTGCGACGAATGGGCCCAACGGGGCTGGCTGGCGGTGCGCTATAACCTGCCCTACCGGCGCCGGCGCCCCACCGGCCCGCCATCCGGGTCGGCCGCCACCGATCGCGCCGGCATCGTCGAGGCGATCAC
Organism: Mycobacterium paraintracellulare; assembly: GCF_000276825.1. NCBI lineage: Bacteria > Bacillati > Actinomycetota > Actinomycetes > Mycobacteriales > Mycobacteriaceae > Mycobacterium > Mycobacterium paraintracellulare. The sequence continues at coordinate 4,967,990 of NC_016948.1, forward strand.
GGTGTGCCGCGACCTCGCCCCCGGGCCGCTGATCGCCGGCGGGCATTCCTACGGCGGCCGGCAGACATCCATGGTGGTTGCCGCCGGCGAGGCCCCGGTGGACGTGCTGACGCTGTTCTCCTACCCGCTGCACCCGCCGGGCAAGCCGGAGCGCCTGCGCACCGAGCATCTGCCCGACATCACGGTGCCGACGGTGTTCACCCACGGAACCTCGGATCCCTTCGGCACGCCCGACGAGCTGCGCACCGCGGCCGCGCTGATCGGCGGAACGACCGCCGTCGTCGAGATCGCCAGCGCCCGACACGATCTGCGGTCCAAGACGCTGAACGTCCCGGCCCTGGCCGTGGATGCCGCGCTACAGCTGCTCGGCCGGGAATAGACAGTCCGAACTGGACAGTTTTGGCTGTCTAATTTAGAGTGGTGCCGTGGATGGCATCAGCGACTCCGCGGCAGCGGCGGCACGCGATATCCGGGTGGTGTTCAGCCGGCTGCGGCGCCGATTGAAGGACATCGCGGTCGACGGTTTGACACCGTCGCAGACGGCGGTGCTCACGCGGCTTTGGAAGGAGGGGCCGTCGTCGGCCAGCGCATTGGCCGGCGCGGAACAGGTGCGTCCCCAGTCGATGGCCACCATCCTGGCCGGATTGGGGCAGCGGGGGCTCATCGAACGCTCCCCGGACCCGAACGATGGTCGGCGACAGGTGGTCTCGCTGACCCCGGCGGGGAGAAAGCGCGCCGAGAGCGACCGTCGGGCCCGGGAGGAATGGCTGGCCCGGACCATCCAGGAGCGCTACACCGAGGCGGAGCGGCGCGTCATCGTCGACGCGCTGTCGCTACTCGAGCGCTTGACCGAACACTGAGAAAGGGGCGTCATCGCAATGGAATTGGGATTGCACTTCATCGACTTTCTACCCGGAGACCCGGCGCGACTGGGCCCGACGCTGGCCGACGCGGCCAAGGCCGCCGAGCAGGGCGGCGCCACGTTGTTCACCCTGGCCGATCACTTCTTCCAAATGGAAGAGCTTGGCCCGGCCCAGGACCCGTTCCTCGAGGGCTACACGTCGCTGGGGTTCTTGGCCGCCCAGACCGCCACGATCGACCTGACCCTGCTGGTCACCGGGGTGACCTACCGCCACCCGGGCGTGTTGGCCAAAACGGTCACCACCCTGGACGTGTTGTCGCAAGGCCGATCGATGCTGGGGCTGGGTGCGGCCTGGTACGAGCGTGAGCACACCGCGCTGGGCATTCCGTATCCGCCGCTGAGCGCGCGCTTCGAAATGCTCGAGGAGACGTTGCAGATCTGCCGGCAGATGTGGAGTGACGACGACGGCCCGTATGAAGGCGCGCACTATCGGCTGGCCGAGACGATCTGTGTGCCGCAACCGATTCGGCGTCCCCCGATCCTGATCGGCGGGGATGGCGAGAAGAAGACGCTGCGCCTGGTCGCGCAGTATGCCGACATCTGGAACAGCATGTCGAATGACGTCGAGGAGCTCGAGCACAAGATCGACGTGTTGCACCGGCACTGCGACGCGGTGGGCAGGAACCCCGCCGACATTCGCAAGACGTCCGGCGGTCTCGCGACGACGGACCCGTTCGAGAACATCGACGAGTACCTGAAGACCGCGGAACGCTACGCCAGGCTCGGTGTGGACATGATCAATGTCGGCCCGCTGCCGGGCAACCCGGACCCGGTCGGGTTCGTCCGCCGCCTGGGTGACGAGGTGATTCCCCGGCTCGCCGAAATAGGCTGATCCGCGGAGTCTTTCGTTATCCCGGATAACGGGAGTAACACGCGTCCGCGTTGCCGGTCACGCCACCACGGAACGCGGCAATGCGGGTGAAGCCGGCGGGCACGCTGGTGCCGTCCGCGTCGCTGGCCACCAGGTGATTGGTGAGTAGCCCGGCGACCGCTTCGTCGAGATCGCCGGCGGTGAGCTGCAATTGGTTGTGCGAGGGCAGCTCGATGGGTTCGGCCATCTTGCGGTGCGCGACGCCGGTCAGGCATGCGGTGCGCAGCGCGGTCCACGGGCTCTGCATCGGCAGGCCGCGCTCATGCTGCACCGCCAGTGCGTATCTCGACATCACGAGGGACAGGGCCGTGTCGTCGCCTTGCGGCAGGGACTGTTCGCTCTCGTCGGCGACCCTGCCCATGACGGCGAGCTTGGGCAGGTCGACCGCGATGGTGTTGGTGCCCGGACAGTAGGACGCCGGTGGGGTGGGTTTGGCGTCCGGGCAATTGGCGGGCTGGTAGGACAGCACCGGCGGATTGGCCGGGGCGAAGATCTTGCCCAGCAGTTCCATCAGGGTCGACAGGGTGTCCTGGTTGATCGGGACCTCGCCGGTCTCCGGCGTTCCGGTGCTGAAGTCGACCCGCAGGGCGTTCGGCAGATCGCCGCGGCGCTGCTCGATCTCCCTGCGGTCGATCGCCGCGCACGCCGAGGCGCCGGTGAGGAAACCCATTTGGAAGGCGCTGATCCGGTCCAGGGCCGAGCCGTGTGCGTCGTCGTTCTCGGTCTCGCTGTCCATCACCGGGTCGCGCGTGGTGATGATTCCGGCCAGCACGTGGTCGAGGCCGTCGGCGGTGCTCAGCGTGAAGCGCGGCGACTTGCCGTCGGCGACCCAGAACAGATAGACACCGGCGAAGCAGTCGGCCTGCTGTTCGTGGACGATGGTCGGGTCCCGTCTGGTCACCAGCTTCGCCATCTGCTGCAACGCGTGCCCGAATTCGTGGGCGAGCACGCCGGTGACGGACATGTCGCCGAAGTACTTTTGCGCGACGGGCATGAACACGCCGCGGTCCCAGGCGATCAGGTTGCAGCGCGACGTGTAGAAGGCGTTGACGAGCTTGTAGGTGTCGTTGTGGCACACGATCGGGCTGCTCGGGTCGTTGGAGTCGTAGGACACCATCTTGCTGACGGGAGCGAAGGTGCCCTTGAGCGATCGGCTGTACGCCGACTGCCAGTAGTCCTCGATGTCGTTGACCGAGAGCAACGCCAACCTGTCGATGGGTCCGTTGTCGGTGTTGAGAACCTTGCCGGTGGGGCTGGGTGCGTTCGAGCGGATCCCGCTGGGCCCGTTGGTCGCGGGCAGCCCGCCCACCAGGAACGGGTCGTTGAGCATCGACAGCGCGCGCCCGTCGACGAATGTCGTGCAGCCGGCCACCACCAGCACCGCCGCCGCCCAGACCAGTGCCGACCTGAGCGCATGGCTATTCATGACCAACCTCATCCCGACCGGCGACACGGCAGCACCAAGGGGACTCATTCTAGAGGTGCCGACTGTCCGCGGCGGGCGAAATCGAGAGACCCAGCAAACCCCGGCAGGACGCGGCTGCGCTAGAAAGGCGGTGGCTCGCCGTCGCCTTCGGCTGACGGCTCGGCGTGTCGAAGGCCTCGCGATGGTTACGTAAGCCCGGCTATATTGACGGTCATGTGGACGGTGCCACTGAAGGCCAAAGACACCACAAAGCCATTCGGATCGACCGCCGCGCGAAATCGCCGCTGCAGTGGTTGAAACCGCTCAGCGCGCGGACCTTGGCGTGGCGTTCGACGAACTCGATGCCAAGATCAACGCCGGCATGGACGCCTACGCGATTCCGGGCGTCGCGGTTGCTATCTGGGTCGACGGCCAAGAATTCGTCAAGGGCTACGGGGTCACCAATGTCGACCATCCGTTGCCCGTCAACGGCGACACGGTCTTCCGAATCGGTTCCACCACAAAGACTTTCACAGGAACCGCGATGATGCGCCTGGTCGAGCAGGGCAAGGTAGACCTGGATTCACCCGTGCGCCGCTACATCCACGACTTCGCGGTGACCGACGAGTCGGTCGGCGCCACGGTGACCGTCCGTCAGCTGCTCAATCACACCGGGGGCTGGGATGGCCGCAACGGCCAGGACTTTGGGCGTGGCGATGACGCGGTGGCGCGCTACGTCGACGCGATGACACACTTACCGCAGCTGACGGCTCCGGGAACCGCGTTCGCGTACAACAATTCGGGTCTCGTGGTGGCGGGGCGCATCATCGAGCTTGTCACGGGAACAACCTACGAGTCCGCCGTGCAGAAGCTGGTACTTGATCCGCTGCAGCTGGCCCACACCCACTACTTCTCCGACCAGATCATCGGTCTGAATGTGGCGGCGCCGCACGCCGTGGTCGGCGGAAGACCCATTGTCGAAAGCGAGTTTTGGGCTTTTCCACGCAGCTGCAATCCCACCGGTGGGTTGATGTCCACGGCGCGAGATCAGCTGCGCTACGCGCGGTTCCACCTCGGCGACGGCAGCGCGCCGAACGGCGAGCAGATTCTGAGCCGACGGTCGCTGGAGGCAATGCGCTCGAACCCGGGCGCGGGCGGAACGCTTTGGGTCGAGCTGACCGGGATGGGGGTGACCTGGATGCTGCGGCCGTCCGCGGAGAATGTGACCATCGTCGAGCACGGCGGTACCTGGAAGGGGCAACGTTCCGGTTTCTTCATGGTGCCCGATCGCGACTTCGCCATGACCGTACTCACCAACTCCGACGGCGGATTTCATCTGATCAACGATCTTTTCGCCCGCGACTGGGCGTTGCGAAGATTCGCAGGAATCAGCAACCTGCCCGCCGCACCGCAACGCCTCGGCCCCGCCGACCTGGCACCCTACGAGGGCCGGTACGTCGCCGGGCAAGTCTCGCAAAATGGCAGTCTCGAGCATACGGTCATCGAATTCCGGGCGAGGGACGGCCAGCTCGCCGGAACCCTGACTGATGCCAACCCGGACGGCCCGGATACCGCCGAATTGGGGCTCGCCTTTTACCGGCCCGATTACGGGATCGACATCGGACCCGACGGCAAACCCACCGGCAGTCGGTCCAACTTCGTCCGCGGAGCGGACGGCAACATCGCCTGGTTCTGCACCCTGCATGGGCGCCTGTTCCGACGCCAATAGCACCGCACCGATGAATCCACCCAACGCGGACAGCCGACGACGAGGCCGCGGCTAAGGTGGCCTGATGCCGCGCACCGACGACGACAGCTGGGATCTGGCGTCGAGCGTCGGCGTCACCGCGACGATTGTCGCGGCCGGGCGCGCGATGGCCACCAAGGATCCGCGCGGTTTGATCAACGATCCGTTCGCCGAACCTCTGGTCCGTGCGGTGGGATTGGATCTGTTCACCAAGATGATGGACGGCGAGCTCGACATGTCGGCGATCGCCGACGTCTCACCGGCCGTGGCCCGGGCGATGGTCGACGGAAACGCGGTCCGCACGAAGTACTTTGACGACTACGCCCTCAACGCCACCGGCCGCGGGATTCGACAGGTGGTGATCCTCGCGTCCGGGTTGGACACCCGGGCCTACCGTCTGCCGTGGCCGACCGGGACGGTGGTGTACGAGATCGACCAACCACAAGTGATGGAGTTCAAGGCGACGACCTTGGCCCGCCTCGGCGCCCGATCGTTGACGACGCTGCGCGCCGTGTCCGTCGACTTGCGCGCGGATTGGCCGACGGCGGTGCGCGCCGCCGGCCTTGACTCGGCGGCACCGACGGCGTGGCTGGCCGAGGGGTTACTGATGTATCTGAGGCCAGAAGACCAGGACCGGCTGTTCGACAACATCACGGCACTCAGCGCGTCAGGAAGCAGGGTAGCCACCGAATTCGTCACCAGCATCGTGGATTTCGACGCCGAGCGAGCGCGGACGATCTCCAACCCGTTCCGCGACCATGGCGTCGACATCGACCTGGCTTCCTTGGTCTACACCGGCCAGCGCAACCACGCCCTCGACTACCTCGGCGCCAAGGGCTGGCAGCTCGAAGGTGTGCCGCTGGCAGAACTGTTCCGGCGCAGCGGCCTCGATGCGCCCGCTCCAGACGACGACGACACCCTCTTCATCAGCGGCGCTCTGGCCTGACTTGGCTCACGTATCGGGATTGGCGGCCCGGTTTTGTCGGTGGTGGCTGTGATGATGTGGTCATGTCGTCGATCGCGTCCGCTGAGGCCGTGGTGGTCACTGCGAGTGACCGCCTTGAGGTGTTGTTCGAGGAGTTGGCGGAGTTGAGTGGTCAGCGCAATGCGATCGACGGGCGCATTGTGGAGATCGTGGCCGAGATCGACCGCGACCAATTGTGCGGTGTGACCGGGGCGCGCTCGGTGCCGGCGTTGGTGGCCTGGAAGTTGGGGTGTTCGTCGGCCAACGCGCACACGCTGGCCGCGATCGCGGCCCGGCTCGAGGAGTTTCCCCGCTGCACCGCCGGCATGCGAGAGGGTCGCCTGTCGGCCGATCAGGTCGGGGTGATCGCCGCACACGCAGGCGAGGGATCTGATGAGCATTACGCGCAGCTGGCCGCGGTCGCCACGGTGAACCAGTTGCGTACCGCGGTCAAGCTGGAACCGCGACCGCAACCCGAACCTCGCCCCGATCCTGGGCCCGAGCGTTCGATCACCACGACCACCGACGAGGCGGGCAGCTGTTACCGGATCAGACTTCCGCACCACGACGCGGCGAAGTTCCACGCGGCGTTGGCGTCTCATCGTGATGCGCTGATCGCCGAGTGGAAGCGCGATCACGACAATGGCGAGCACGCCGGTGCTCAGGTGCCGCCGTTGCCTACCACCGCCGACGCGTTTATGCGCCTGGTCGAGGCGGGCTGGGACGCCGAGGCCACCCGCCGCCCGCATGGCCAGCACACCACCGTGGTGGCACACCTCGACATCGAGCAGCGCGTCGCCGCGCTGCATCTGGGTCCGCTGCTGCCCGATGCCGAACGCCGCTACCTGACCTGTGATGCCACCTGTGAGGTCTGGTTCGAACGCCACGGCGAGGTCATCGGTGCCGGCCGGACCACGCGGGTGATCAATCGGCGGCTGCGCCGCGCGCTCGAGCACCGTGACACCATGTGCGCGGTGCCCGGTTGTGGTGCCACCCGTGGTTTGCACGCCCACCACATCCGGCACTGGGAAGACGGCGGCCCCACCGAGTTGGCCAACCTGGTGCTGGTCTGCCCGTATCACCACCGGTTGCACCACCGTGGCCTGATCACCATCACCGGACCCGCAGACGCTCTCGTGATCACCGGCGAGGCCGGCCGAATCCTCAGCCCGGGATCACTGGCACACCCACCCACCGGGCCCCCGCCCGCGGTACCGCCCTGCCCCGGTCCTACCGGGGAACGCGCCCACTGGTGGTGGTATGACCCCTTCCAACCCCAACCACCACCGACAAACAACTAGCCCGGTCAGTGCTGTCGATCAAACACGCTGGGGCATAACGGGATTCGTTCACATCACTCGGCCGCCTAGCTCGTCGTGCACCTCATCAGCATCCACGGTCTGCGTGCGCGCCAATGTGGTGGTTGTCGACCTGCGTTTGTTGGCGCCGGTTCGCGTTGGCGCGATTGCAGACTCCCGATATCCGGGATCCCACATATCCCGGAGGTTCGCGAGCAGGGCGGCGCCCCTTGCCAATCGGTCCAGTCGCCCTCGGCTCATTGAGTTTCGGGCGAATAGCGCCACCCAACACCTCGTTTGTATGCGATTCTTTGGCCAGAGTGGTGCGGAACGGCGGAGGAAAAGGTTCGGATTGGTCGACGAATTCCCGGGGGTGGCGGCGCGAGCGAAAAGGGAGGATTGGCGGTGCGGAGAGACGACGATAGCTGGGATCTGACCAGCCATGTCGGCGCAACCGCAACGCTGGTGGCCGCAGGCCGTGCCAGAGCCACCAATTCGGCCGAGCCGTTGATCGAGGACCCGTTCGCCGAACCGTTGGTCCGCGCGGTGGGTATCGAATTCCTCATCAGATGGGCCACCGGAGAGCTCCGCGCGTCCGACGTCGACGATCCCGAGGCGGCGTGGGGTCTACAGCGAATGACAACCGAGTTGGTGGCCCGCACCCGCTACTTCGATCAGTTCCTCGCCGACGCCACTGCCACCGGAATCCGACAGGCGGTGATCCTGGCGTCCGGCCTGGACACGCGCGGCTACCGACTGTCGTGGCCGCCCGGGATGACGGTGTACGAGATCGATCAACCGGATGTGCTGGCATTCAAGGCCGAAACCCTGGCACAGCTGGGCGCCGAGCCGACGGCACATCTGCGGATGGTGCAGGCCGACCTGCGCCACGACTGGCCGGCCGCGCTGCTGCGTAGCGGATTCGACCCGGCGCAACCGACCGCCTGGATCGCCGAAGGACTGTTCGGTTATCTGCCCCCGGAAGCCCAGGATCGCCTGCTGGACAACGTCACCCATCTCAGCGCGTCGGAAAGCCAGATGGCCATGGAGACGTTCGTGGGATCGTCGGATCTGGACTCCCAGCGGGTCGAAGAGATCATCCGCGGTGCGACTCGCAGCTGGCGCGACCATGGATTCCATCTCGACATCTGGTCGCTGAACTATTCCGGGGCCCGCAGCGACGTTTCCGACTACCTCGACAACCACGGTTGGCGCTCGGTGGGGACCACGGCCGCGCAGCTGCTGGCCGATCACGGCCTGCCCGCGATGCCCGGCAATCACCGCCCGCCTTCCGACAAGCCCAGCTACTACATTTCGGTTCTCGCGTGATAGACGCGATGTAGAGGACAGCAGGATGCGGATTCTGGCGGTAACGCGCGCGCACAATGCCGGGGAAACCTTGGCCGATACCTTGGACTCGCTGGCCGCCTTCAGTGACGAGATCTACGCGATCGACGACCGCAGCACCGACGACACCGCCGCGATTCTCGCGAACCATCCCGCGGTCACCAATGTTGTTCGCGCCCGGGCGGATCTACCGTCCACGCCATGGTTGATCCCCGAGTCCACCGGCCTGGATCTGCTCTACCGGATGGCCGATTTCTGTCGCCCGGACTGGATGGTGATGGTCGACGCCGACTGGGTTTTCCAGATCGACGTCGACATCCGTGAAGTGCTTGCCCGGACACCGCAGGACGTGGCGGCGCTGATGTGTCCGATGGTTTCCCGCTGGGATGATCCCGACTACCCGGACATGGTGCCGGTGATGGGCACCGCCGAGGCGCTGCGCGGGCCGTTTTGGCGTTGGTACCCGGGCCTGTATGCGGGCTCCAAGTTGATGCACAATTCGCACTGGCCGGCCAACATCACCGACCACGGCCGGATAGGGCGGCTGGACGGAATCCGCTTGACGCACAACGGCTGGTCGACGCTGGAGGAACGGATCGCACGCGTCAGGCACTACATGCGGCTGGATCCCGATTTTCGGCACAACTTCGGTGTGGCCTATGACCGATCCCTGCTGTTCGGCTACGCACTCGACGAGGTCGACCTCCTCAAAGCGGACTACCGGCGGCGGGTGCGTGGCGACTTCGACCGGACCGAGCCGGGGGCGCGCCTGCCGATCGAGGCGGAGCCACGCGCGATCGGGCGCGGATACGGACCCCGCGCGGACGGTTTCCATCCCGGGGTCGACTTCGCCGCTGACCCCGGTAGCCCGATCTACGCAGTCATATCCGGAACTGTTTGCCGCACAGGCGAAGTCGATCACCTTTGCTCGGTGACCATCTCGGACGGCGACTCCGAAATCCGCTACGTGTTTCGGCCAGGTGACGCCACGCACATCGCGGTCGGTGATCGAATCAATGCGGGAACCCAAATCGGCAGCATCGGCGCGGAAGGTCAATCAGCCGACGGCTACCTGCATTTCGAGACGCGGGTTCGGGGCGCACACGTCAATCCGCTGCGCCTTCTGGGCAACATGGGCCTGCGGCCCTGGCCGCCACCGGGGCGGCTGCGCGCGGTATCGGGCAACTACCCGCCCGCCACACCGTGCACAATCACCGCCGACGGGTAGCGGTGAGTTGGGCGGCCTCGACGCGTTCCAGCAGGCTGCGGCCGGCCCGGATCGTCGAGCGGACCTCCTGCAGCAGTTTGGCGGGATGCTGCAGGTCCATGTCGTGCAGTCCTTCGTAGCGGTCGATGCCGAAGCCCACCGTCTCGATGCCAATTCCGAACGGCAGGGTCAGAGTTCGCAGCGCGTCAAAGTTCTGATAGGGGACGAACGGCTGACCGGTCACCAGTAGGCAACTCGATCGCTGCATATCCAGGCTCCGCGCGGTAAAGGTGAAGGTATCCGCGGAGGTGGCGCGGCGGTTGTTGGGGTCCGGCGACGGCGCCTCGAGCAGTGTGATGGGTAGCCCGACGTCGTTGCTGTCTTCGCTGAAGCGCCAGACCATCTGGCCCCGATGCGGGTCGCCGACTCGCTGCCGCCCATGCCGTACCGCTTCGCGGGTATCCACCCCGAACGCGTCGGTCGCAGCGGCCGCCAACAACTCGAATTCGGTACGCGCGCCCGGCGCGCAGGACGCGGCCGCGTCGTGTTCGGACGGCAATAGCTGCCGAGAAGCGGCGGCCAGCACGATATGACCGACGCGATTCTCGGCGGCCAGATTCCGCGCCCACCGGGCCCGAAGCATGTTCGAGTAGCGTCCGGTGCCGATCACCAGCATGTAGTCGAACGTTGCGTCAGTGCGCCGTGATTCGTCGGTAAGGCCAAGCTGTTGCGCCAGCGTCGTGATCGTGTCGAGTTGCCGGTCCGGCAGGTCCAGGCGCGGGATCATCCACCGCGCCCCGCCGTCGGCGTCTTGGCACCGCACCTGCTCTCCGCCCCGACGCGCCCTCGCACGGCCCCGGTAATCCCATACCTCACTGAACTCGTCCAGGGCGGCCAACCGGGCTGCCAGGTTGGCGTGCCGCGGGAAAACTCCGCCGAACATCGCAACCAGCTGCGCCAGCGCGTCATGCGCACTCCACGCGTCGACCTCCTGGCGCAGCGACGTCAAAAACTCACCATCAAACTCGCCGCCACGCATCGACACTTCAGCCGGACTGTTCACTTCAAGGTCCTTGCTCCGCGAACACGTAACACCGAGCCATTTGTGGGATGGAAGCTTTCACCAGCCTAACGGCGATGTGCTGGGCAAGATGCACTTTTTGAAAGATCGGTAATCGCCGGACTCATAGGGGCGACAAGACGCCGCTGACCCCGTCTTGTTGGTAGGAGTATTGTGGCTGATCCTTGGCCCATTGGATGTAGCGGTCGATGCCTTCCCAGATACCGACTTCGGGCTTGAATCCGAGGCTTTTCGCGAAGTCGATGTTGGCGGGGAAACGAGCGACTTCGCCGGCGCGTGCTTCGCGACGTTCGATTTTGGCGTCGAACTTTCCGGCGACATATTCGACGATGTCTTTCACCCGTGTGTTTATGCCGCTCGCGAAATTGATCGCCCGCCCACGAAGCGCGCTGTTTTCCAATACCAGGTTGTATGCGCGCACGATATCGCTGACGTACAGGTAGTCGCGCGTTGCCGAACCGTCGCCGAAGATCGTCAGGTTTTCGCCGTTGATGGCCTGCCGGACGAGTCGTGGAATCAGCGCACCGAAGCGCCCGGTTTTCTGGCGCACCCCGAAGATGTTGAATGGCCGAACGATCGTGACGTCAAGCCCATAGGAGCGGTAGTAGGAGTAGCACAACCGATCCGCCGCCGCCTTGGAGGCGCCGTAGGGGCTGTTCGGTTTGAGCTCAGCTGTCTCGTCGAGAAGCTCGCCGTCCCGCAGATTGTGTCCGTCGCCGTACACTTCGCAGGTTGACACGTAGATCAACCGGTTCTTATAGCGCCTTACCGCCTCGAGCACGCGGTAGGTACCCATGACGTTGGTTTCGAGAAAGCTCTCTGGATCACCCAAAGACTGGTCCACGTTGATATTGGCGGCCAGATGAAAAACGACGTGGTGCTCCCGCACCGCGCGATGGACAGTTTCGCCGTCGGTCACCGAGCCGGAGATAAAGGCCGCTCGCGGGTGCGAACGAAAGTCATTGGTGTTTCGGTTCGCGCTCTTCGACGACGTATTCAGGACGGTGACCCAATGCCCGTCGGCCAGTAGCGACTCGCATAGATGACTTCCCTGAAAGCCTGCGCCCCCCGTGACAAGTATTTCCATCTGGTTCGTCCCTCGCCTGCTACTGGTAGGGCGAGAGCTTAATCGATACGCGCGGGCTCGGTGGGCGATCCGGCTTGATAGTGAAAGCTCTTGTGTTCCCAGGAAAGGAGTTCGATGATTCTGCTGCTGGGATCGCGGACGCCTGCTAAACTCCCGCGAGCGATATAGCGCTTGGCGCAGCGCATTATTTTGCAGTGTCCGACAAAACGCCCCTACGGCATTCGGGTGCGATGCCTCTTGTCGTGTGACGGCACGCCGTTGACCCCGCCGATGGACTCGGCGTAGCTGCCGACCGCGAAACCGACGCCAGAACCCATGATCCCCAAGGCTTCCCGGTTGATGTTGTCGACGGTGTCGCGCGGGCTCTGGAAGTTCGGATCGAACGGCACGCCGGCCTGGCCGCCCCACAAGCGCGCCTGCACGGTGGTCTTCGTCTGGGAGGAACCGGTCGTCAGTCCGCCGATCGGCACGCCCGCGACCATGAAGGGGTGGTAGTCGGCCCGGGAATTCAGCGGCATGTCCGCGGGACGCTTGCCGGCCAGGTTCAGATAGCCGGCCAGCGTGCGCTCGATGCCCGCCGAGCCTTCGGGGACGTCCGCGGCGAAGACTCCGGGTCCGGGCGGGCCGGATTGATCGCCGTCGTCGGTGAAGAAACCCGCGTTGGGCGAGCCCAGCATGGTGAAGTTCAGATAGAGCGCGATGTCGTTGAGCTGATCACGGTCCATGCCGAACACGTAATCCATGACCCCGTTCAGCCCCTCGGCTTCGGCACCCCAGAACACGAACCGCACGGCGTTGTTCACCGGGGCCAGCGGTCCCAGTTGACGCGCCGTCTCGAGCACCGCGGCGACCCCGGAGCCGTCGTCGTTGATGCCGGGTCCGGCGCGTGAACCGTCGAGCTGCGCACCCACCACGACGACGTCGTGCGGAGAACCGGTCTTGGTCTGTGCCACGACATTTCGGGAGGTGATCTTGGTGTTGACGGCGTCGAGCACCAGGCGGATCGGTGCGGTCACACCGGTCAGCGCGGAGGCGCCGTACGGGTTGACGACGGCAACCGGCACGGTCAGCTGCTTGAAATAACCGGGACTGAACAACGTGGGCGGCGCCCCTCGCCCGGTGGGGGCGCTCAGCACGATGAGCCCGCTCGCCCCCTTGGCCAGCGCGGCGTTCTGCTTGTCAACGACCGAGCAGCGGGTGTCGTCGACGACGGCGATCGCGCCCTTGGGCATCGCGGCCGGGTAGTCGTGGGCGGCGCAACCCGATGGCTGTGCCGGCCGGATCGGTTGCCCCGTCAGGCCGCCGGGCGGCGTTTGCACCAGCAGCGAGGCCTGGTCGACGGGATAGGTGCGGCCCGCGACGGTCAGCGACGGCTTACCCATCGACACGGTGTACAACCGGTCGAACTGCGGCGTCTGCACGTCAAACCCCTTGTCGCGCAGCGCTTTGGCGACGTAGTCCACGCTGGCGTTGAAGCCCGGCGTGCCGTCCGCGCGGTTGCCGCCGTTGGCGTTGGCGATGTCCTGCAGGGCGCGCAGATGGGTGACCATGCCCTCGACGGTGATCTTTTTGGCGAGGCCGTGCCCGAGGTCGGGTGTCGCGGCGTGCGGGGCGGGCCGCGTCGACGAACACCCGGCCACGAGCGCCGCGATCAGCAACAGCGTTGCACCCCAGCGGGGATTCATGACTTGGCGAGGACGTGCCGGACGCGGTCTTCCATCGCCGGGACCCCGTTGTGTCCGCTGAGGTCCTGTGCGTAGAACCCGAGCGCGTAGGCCACCCCGCCGCCGTTGATTCCCAGCGCGGTGCGGTCGATGTGGTCGAGGGTGTCGCCTTTTTGGTGGTAGTTGGGGTCGAAAGGTTGGTCGGCCGTCCCGCCCCACAGCTTGGCCTGGTCCGCGGACATCTTCCCCTCGGCGCCGGAGAACAGGCCGCCGGCGGGGATGCCCGCCAGGGTGAATCCGTCGTAGTCGGACCGGCCGTCGAAGGAGGTGTCCTGCGCGGTCTTGCCGGCCGACTTCAGGTAAGCGACCAGCGTGCGCTCAATGCCGGCCGAGCCTTCGGGGACCACCGGCTTGCCGCGGGCGTCCATGGGCAGCGATTGGTCCCCGTCGTAGGTGAAATAGCCGGGGTTCGGCGATGCCAGCATGTCGAAGTTGAGGTAGAGCGCAATGTTTTTGAGCGCGGCCAGGTCCAGCGACTCGACGTAGTTCCGCGACCCGATGAGCCCGAGTTCCTCCGCACCCCAGAAGCCGAATCGCAGCTTGTTGTGCACCGGCGGCGAACTGCCCAGCCGCACAGCGGTTTCCAGCACCGCCGCCACTCCCGATCCGTTGTCGTTGATCCCGGGCCCCTCGGGCACGCTGTCCAGGTGCGCCCCCGCCATCACCACGTTGGCGTCCGAACCGGTCTTGGTCTGTGCGATCACGTTGCGGGCCTTGAAGCTTTGCGCGCTGGCATCGAGCTTGATCGTGGTGGGCCCCGGCTGGCCGCGCAGCTGCACCCCGGTGGATTTCGTCACGCTGAGCACCGGGATCTTCACCTCGGTGGTCGGCCCGAGCGTGCCGCCCATCTGTTCTTCGTCGACGTTGTCGGCGATGATCATCGCCACGGCCCCGCGCTGCGCCGCGGCGTCTTCCTTCTGAGCGAACGGGCAGGTGCCGCGATCGACGAGCACCACCGCGCCCCGCACCGGGAGATCGCCGTAGTCGGCGGCCGCACAGCCCAAGCTGTTCGCCGGCGCGGCGACCAGCGGCCCGCTCACCCCGCCCGGGGGGGTTCCCAGGCTGAAGTCCAGCGCGCGCGCCTCCACCGGCCTGCCGCCGACGGTCAGCTCCGGCTTCTCGGCATGGAACACTCGCGCCGAGAACTCGGGCGTCTGCACGTCAAAACCGCTGTCTCGCAAGGTATTAACCACATAGTCCACACTGGCTTCATAGCCGGGGGTCCCCACCGCCCTGGTGCCGTTGTTTGCGTTGGCGATGTCTTGCAGCTTGGACAGGTGGGCCATCATGGCGTCGGTCGTCACCTTGCCCTTCAGCGCGGACGCGAACTCGGCCGCACCCGTCGTTTGCTCCGAGCCGGACCGGTGGGAGCAACCGGTCGAGAATGCGGTCAGGGCGATCACGGCGAGCGCCGCCGGCAACGTCGCGAGTTTGTTCACCATCGCGCCCAGGTTAGACCGCGGTCCGAGCGGGCGGGATCAGGACACGTCGGGATCAGACATACAGCGCAGTGAAGGGGGCGAAGGGAATGTTGCGCACCACGAACCACGCCAGCACCAATGACAGTGTCACGGCGGCGGCCCAGCGGCGGTGTTGCCAACTGCGGACCCGCCGGCCCACTACGTGTCCGTAGGTCCAGGCCAGGTACGCCCACACCAGCAGCACGACCGCCGCCAGGCCCAGAGCGTTGAACCTGGCGGCCGCCAACACATTGCCGTGCATGAGGGAATACAGCATGCGCAGGCTGCCGCAACCGGGACAGTCGATCCCCAACAACGCCTTGGTGGGGCATACCGGCAGCGGGCCGTTCGGGGTGGTCGGGTCACCCGCCCAGATGGCGGCGCACATCAACGTCGTGGATGCGGCCACCACTAGTGGTGCACCCAGGCCCGCGTGCGCCGCCCCCCGGCGGGTCACCAACATCGAGATCCGGGCTTAGAACATCGCGGCGAGCGCCGCGTTCGTGTTCGTGTTCAGCGCGCCGACCGACATCAAGATGACGTAGATGATGCCGACGACGACGCCGATGGCCGCCGACCAGATCGCCCATTTCTTGGCGCTCTCGGCCGATGCCTGCGCCTCGGCGTAGCGGCCCTGCGCCCACAACCCGTTGACCTGGCTGGATTTGACGATCGCCACGATCCCGAACGGAAGGCAGCAGAACAGGGTCACCAGAATCGACCACACCAGATAGTTGTTCGGCGCTTGGGCGGCCGGCTGCTGCGGCGGGTAACCGGGAGGCGGCGGCGGGGGCGGCGGTTGTGTCATGGATTCTCCACTCAGAGAAGTTAGCTGGCGTAAAGCGGTGCTAACCATACCCGCTCGGCGTGGCGTCGGCACTAGCAATGAAAAAATCCGATCCGCGCAACGACGGCCGCGGCGCATCGGCGGCGTCGGCGCATCGGCCCGAAGACCCGATTGTCGCCCGGCCTCAACGTCATTCGATATTCGACGCATCGAATTGCCCCTGCGGTCCGTTGCCCTGGGGCTTTGCGGGCGACGCCCCGAACTAATGCCCACACAGACAATTGCCGCCGGAACGTGTTGCATTACCACGACATAGCCCTACTATCCGTGTTAGCAACGGCCGTTAAGGAGCCATTCATGTCTGATTTCAGCAACGCGCTGAAGACGGCGATGGCAATGGCGCTCACGGCCGGTTTCGCGTTAGCGGGCGGCGTCACGGCGGCCGCCGACCCCGCCGGCACCGGCAACTCGTCGGACATCAACACGCTCGCGGCCACGCTCTCGAAGGGCTACGGCTTGAACAACTGCACCGCCCAGAACATCGACCGCGGCAGGCAACTGGCCGTACTCACGTGCGGACAAAGCCCCGATCCGAAAGGACCGGCACAGGCCAAGTACGTCCTGTTCACCACCGCCGAGAACCTGGCCACCGAGTTTCGGGCCACCATCAAGGAGGACGTCCTGACGCCGTGCGGGGACGCCAACCAGTCGCCGTCCAGTTGGCACAAGGACGGTTCGGCCGCCAACGCCGGGCAGGCGGCGTGCGGCACGTACCAAAACGCCGCCGAGATCATCTGGACGACGGACGCGAAAAACACGCTGAGCTACCTGCGTGCGTCCAACACCGACGTCAACGCGCTCTACCAGTGGTGGCGCGCCAACGGTTGACAATCTTCTTGGGGGGCAAGGGGTTTCTGCATCAACCACCCACAACCGCAGGGAGTCAAAATGTCACATCTGATCACCGCGCTGCGCGTCGCGTCGGCCGCAGCTTTCACGGGCGGTTTGGTCCTCGCGGGCAGCGCCACCGCGGTCGCCGAACCCAACACCGGTAGCGCCACGGACATGAACACGCTGGCGGCTTCGCTGTCGAAGGGCTACGGCCTGAACAACTGCAAGCCGCAGGAGCTGACCGAAACCGGCGAACTGGCCGAACTGCTTTGCGGGCAGAGCCCCGACTCCGGCGGACCCGGCTCCGGCGTCTACGCGCTCTTCTCCAACAGCACGAACCTGGGCTCTGCCTTCAGTTCCACCATCAAGGATGTGTCGCTGGCCGCGTGCGGGGACGCCGGGCAGTCGCCGGGAACGTGGAAGCAGAACGGCCAGACCGGCGGCCAGATCGCCTGCGGCACCTACAAGAACTACGCGACGTTGACCTGGACCACCGACGCCAAGAACGTGCTGGGTCACCTGACCGCGGCCAACGCCGACGTCAACGCGCTCTACCAGTGGTGGCGCACGAACGGCTGACGTTTACAGCTGAGCCGCAATCAAATCCGCTACCGCGCACATCCCGGCGGGATTCGGGTGCAACGGTGCGGGGCGACCCGGTAGCGGAACACCGTAGCGCGCCGGCAGCGTCGTCCACGGCTCCGCCGACCAGGCGTGGTGCTCGCGGCTGGCCGCGGCGGCGTGGACGATTCCGCAGCCGGCCGCCGCGGCGGCGTCGGCAGTCATCCTTTCCAGCGTGGCGGCCACGTGCCGGCCCAGGTCGGCGTCCGCGGGCGACAGCGGTGGGGCAGGCGTGCCCGCGGGCGGCAGCATCGTCAGGTAGTCGACGAAGAAGATCCGCGCCCCTGCGGATCGTTGACGCACCGCGCGGCCCACCGCGCACAGCGATTCGAACACCGCGTCGAGGGCCTGATCTCGCGCGTCGGGATCGAGCAGTTCGCGGATGCGGTCGCCCAACAGCGGCACGCGCCGCAGCGGGCGCGGCAGTGCGGCCGCCATCAACAGCGGTACGTAGCCGACGTCGTTGCCGCCGATGGTGATGGTGACCAGAC
Organism: Mycobacterium paraintracellulare; assembly: GCF_000276825.1. Classification (NCBI taxonomy): domain Bacteria; kingdom Bacillati; phylum Actinomycetota; class Actinomycetes; order Mycobacteriales; family Mycobacteriaceae; genus Mycobacterium; species Mycobacterium paraintracellulare. The sequence continues at coordinate 4,985,893 of NC_016948.1, forward strand.
CCTCCGAACCGTCCAGGGCGTCGACTTGCGCCGGCGCGCCGCGTTGACGCTCGGCGAGCACGTTCGCGGTGGTCGCACCGGAAAAGGTGACGTCGACAAGGTCGTAGCCGTATCGCCGGGCGATCAGGTGGGCATAGTTGCGGGCGGATCGGCCCGACCAGCGCGGGGCACCCGCGGCGCGCGGCCGGATACCGGGACCGGCGGCCATCGAACTGCCCAGCGCGACATAGCGTTTCATCGTTGGGGGCTCGAGGCCTGCGCCCAGAACCTCTTCGGGATCCGCCCGGCGCGCCGGGCCAGATAGCCGGCGGTGACGGCGGCCGACATCGCGGCGGCCATCGCGGGGGGGTCGGCGGCCCGGGTCACCGCGGAGGCCAACAGCACGGCGTCGCAACCCAATTCCATGGCCAGCGCGGCGTCGCTGGCGGTGCCGATGCCGGCGTCGAGCACCACCGGGACGTGGGCCCCGGCGACGATCATCTCGATGTTGTGCGGATTGGTGATGCCCAGCCCGGTCCCGATCGGCGATCCCAGCGGCATGACGGCCGCGCATCCGGCGTCCTCCAGCCGGCGCGCAAGCACGGGATCATCGTTGGTGTAGGGCAGCACGACGAACCCGTCGTCGACCAATTGCTCTGCCGCGCGCACCAATTCGACCGCGTCGGGCAGCAGCGTGCGCTCGTCGGCGATCACCTCGAGCTTGATCCAGTTGGTGTTCAACGCCTCGCGCGCCAGCTGCGCGGTGAGCACCGCCTCGGCGGCGCCGCGGCATCCCGCGGTGTTGGGCAGCGGCGTGATTCCGAGCCGGTTGAGCAGATCGAGCAACCCGGTGCCGCCCTCGGCGTCGACCCGGCGAATCGCGACGGTGGTCAGTTCCGTGCCCGACGCGACGAGCGCCTCTTCCAGCACCGCCAGGTTGCTCGCTCCCCCGGTCCCCATGATGAGCCGCGAGGCGAAGCTGCGGTCCGCGATGGTCAGTTTCGAGTCAGCCACCTTGCACCGCCGTCACCACTTCGAGACGCACGGGAGCGCCGGGAAGCTCCGAAAGCTCTGTCGCCCATCGTGATCGCGGCAGCACCGCGTCGTCCATCGCCACGGCGACGCCGCGGTCCGGGAAGCCCAGGGAATCGAGCAGCGCCGACACCGTGGTGTGCGCGTCGACGTCGACCTCTTTCTCGTTCACCAGGATGATCATTAGTGTGCTCCCACCGGTGCCAGTTCGGAAACGATCTGTTCTGCCGTCCAGGGCGCCAGCAGGAACCCCGACCGGCCGTGGCCGGCGGCGACCAGCGTGCGCGCGTCCAGGCGATGCACCAACGGCAGATTGTCGGGTGTCATCGGGCGCAGCCCGGCCCCGCACTCGGCTAGCTCGTATTCACCGAGCGCCGGCAGCACCGCGCAGGCGTCGTCGAGGAGGTCACGCACCCCCGAGACGACCGGGGCGGTGTCGCGCCCGTGCTCGTATTGGGTCGCGCCGACCACCACGCCGTCCGCGCGCGGCACCAGGTAGACCTGCCGGCCGTGCACCCGGGCGCGAATCACCCGCCGCGGCAACGGCATACAGCCTTTGCGCCACCGCAGTCGCAGCACCTCGCCCTTGACCGGGCGCACCGGCAGCCCGGGCCACAACGCCGGCGCGTCGATGCCGTTGGCGATCACCACCGCGTCGGCCTCGACCGCCGACAGGTCGTGCACCGGCGGCGCCCACCGCACCCCGAGACGCTCGCACTCCGCCTCGAGCGCGTCGAGCACCGCCCGGTTGTCCACGGCCAGCTCCGTGGGCGCCCGAAAGCCGTGCCGGATGCCCTGCGCGAGTAGGGGTTCCACGTCGCGGGCGGCCGACTCCCAGACCACGGGGTGTCCCTGAGCGGACAGCCAGTCCGCCACGGTGCGCAGGTCGGCGGCGTCGGCGCGGTCGACGGCCACCACCAGCGACTCGCGGGCGGTGACCACTCCGGCCGGCAGGCCGTCGAGGAAACCGCCGTCGCGCCACAACCGCAGGGATTCCAGGCCCAGCCGCAGCAATCGCTCTTCTCCCGGCCAGCCCTCGCTGTGCGGGGCCAGCATGCCGCCGGCGACCCAGGATGCGCCCCGCTCCCCGCTGCGGTGCACCCGCACCGACCAGCCGGCCTGGGCGGCGCGGCGCGCCACCGCCAGCCCGATGACGCCGCCGCCGATGACGGCCAGCGACCCCAGCGGTGGGCCCGAAGGCATCCCGGTCATTGTCGAGCCTCCCTTCGCCGGCATGATCCGGATCAGGTGTGACGGTAAGGGCAGGTCCTCGCGGCTGTGCCCACTCTCAGCCCCGCTCCCGGGACTCCCGTGTCTGGTAATTCTCTGCGCTCCACGCTAGCGCGCTAGCGTCTCGGTGTGCAGCGTCCCATGGATAGACGACTCTCCGTCCTGGCCACCGCGCGGCTGTATCTGTGCACCGACGCGCGCCGCGAGCGCGGCGACCTGGCCGAGTTCGCCGACGCCGCCCTGGCCGGCGGCGTGGACATCATCCAGCTGCGCGACAAGGGGTCGGCCGGCGAGCAGCGGTTCGGGCCGCTGGAGGCGCGCGAGGAACTGGCCGCCTGCGAGATCCTGGCCGACGCCGCCCGCCGGCACGGCGCCCTGTTCGCGGTCAACGACCGCGCCGACATCGCCCGCGCGGCGGGCGCCGACGTGCTGCACCTCGGGCAGGGGGACCTGCCGCTGGACGTCGCGCGCGACATCGTCGGTCCGGACGTGCTGCTCGGGCTCTCCAGCCACAGCGCCGACCAGGCCGGCGCCGCGGCCGTCAGCGAAGCGGACTACTTCTGCGTCGGCCCCTGCTGGCCGACGCCCACCAAGCCGGACCGCGCGGCGCCGGGCCTGGGACTCGTCCGCGCCGCCGCCGGGCTCGGGACCGACAAACCGTGGTTCGCGATCGGCGGCATCGACGCGCAGCGACTGCCCGAGGTGCTCGACTCCGGCGCCCGCCGCGTGGTGGTGGTGCGAGCGATCACCGCGGCGTCCGACCCGCGGGCGGCCGCCCGGCGGCTCAGTTCGGCGCTGGCAGCAGCGAGCTGATCCGTCGGCTCAGCTGCGACGGAACCTCGTCGGCGTCACCCGGCATGCACCACACGAAGACGCCGGCCTCGACCTCGATCGTGCGGGGCAGATACTGCCGGCGTTCGTCGCCGTGGCCCAGCGGCAACAGCGCCGGCGCGGTGCGCAGCCGTTGCCAGCTGGCCGCGAAGCCCGGATGCAGCGGCAGGTCGGCCACCTCGTCCTCGGCCACCCACCGCATTTCCGCGCTTTCCCGGTTCGGGACGGTGTGCAACAACTCGTCGGCGTCGGCGACGACGGTCGTGTAGCTCCACCGCGTGCCGCCGATCCCGGCGACCTCGGCGGTGACCAGCGTCGCGCGCACGGCGAGCCGGTCGACGAGCAGCCCGGCCTCCTCGTTCGCCTCGCGGACCGCCGTCTGCTCGGGCGTCTCGTGGCTGTCCCGGGCCCCGCCCGGCAGCCCCCAGGTCCCGCCCTGATGGCTCCACACCGCCCGATGTTGCAGCAGCACCGCGGGCGTGCCGTCGGCTTGCGGGGCGCGCAGCAAAAGACCGGCGGCGCCGTACCGACCCCAGTAATGGGCGCCGCGCTCCGAGATCACCCAACCGTCGCCGTCGCCCTGCACGGATCAAGGATAGGCAGACTTGGTTCTTGGCGGTCTTCGGCGCGTCGGCAATTGCGTCGGCCTCCACCCATCCACCCGAACATGCTCTTAGACTTCGCTTATAGAGGTCCGTGCAGCGAAATCCAGTGGCCAAGAGATGAGGGCTGATCAGACGTGACGGTTGAGCTGGCGCACCCGTCGACCGAGCCGCAGGGATCGCGGTCACCGGCCGAACCAGCCCATCCCCGCTGGTGGTTCATCTCCACGACGCCGGGCCGCATCCTGACCATCGGCATCGTGCTGGCGGCCCTCGGCGGGATCAGCGCCTTCGCCACCTCGACCACCATCAACCACCGGCAACAGGTGCTCACCACGGTGCTCAACCACACCGAGCCGCTGTCGTTCGCGGCCGGGCGGCTCTACACCACGCTGTCGGTGGCCGACGCCGCCGCGGCCACGGCGTTCATCGCCGAAGCCGAACCGCCGCCCGTGCGGCAGCGCTACGAACAGGCCATCACCGACGCGGCCGTGGCCGTGACCAGGGCCTCCAGCGGGCTCACCGACGAACCGCAGGTGCAGCTGCTGGGCCGGATCAACGCCCAGCTGGCCGTCTATACCGGACTGATCGAGATCGCCCGAACCAACAACCGGGCGGGCAACCCGGTCGGTTCGTCGTACCTGTCAGAGGCATCGGGGCTGATGCAGTCGACGATCCTGCCCGACGCGGCGCGGCTGTACCGGGCCACCTCGGAGCGGGTGGACGTGGAAACCACGGCGTCGACCCAGATTCCGGCGCCGGTCATCATGGTCGTCGGCACCACCGTCGTCTTCGGCGCCTTCTCGCATCGCTGGCTGGCCCGGCGCACCCGGCGCCGCATCAACCCGGGCCTGGTCGTGGGCGCTCTCGCTATCCTCGTCATGGTGGTGTGGGTCGGGACTGCGCTAACCATCTCTACGACGGCAAGTCGTAGCGCGAAGGACACCGCCGCGGAGTCCCTCAAGACCGTCACCAACGTCGCGATCACCGCCCAGCAGGCGCGCGCCGACGAGACGCTGTCGCTGATCCGCCGCGGGGACGAGGAGAAGCGCAAGCAGTCGTTCTATCAGCGGATCGACTCGATGCACCGCCAGCTCGACCAGTACATGTCCCGCAGCGACGCCGTGGACAAACCGGACCTCGAGGGCGCCGACCAGCTGCTGCTGCGCTGGCGTCAGGCCAATGACCGGATCAGCTCGTACATCTCGGTGGGGAACTACCGCGCCGCCACCCAGGTCGCGCTGGGCAGCAGCGAGGAGGATTCCACGCCGGCGTTCGACAAGCTGGAAGACGAGCTGGTCAAGGCCATGGACCAGGGCCGCATCCACCTGCGCAACGACGTCATCAACGCGCGCAGCGGGCTCTCCGGCGCCCAGGTGGGCGGCGTGGTGCTCAGCCTCGGGGCGGCCATCGCGGTGGCGCTGGGCCTGTGGCCGCGGCTGAAAGAGTATCGATAATGATCCGCCTGCCCCTGCTGCGCCGGGCGTGCACCGTGGCCGCCACGGTTTGCGTGCTGGCGGGTTGCGGGCACACGGAATCGCTGCATGTGGCCAGCGTCCCGACGTTGCCGCCGCCCACCCCGGTCGGCATGGAACAGTTGCCGCCGCAGCCGCCGCTGCCGCCCGACGGCCCCAATCAGGACTGCGACCTGACGGCCAGCCTGCGCCCCTTCCCCACCAAGGCCGAGGCCGACGCCGCGGTCGCCGACATCCGCGCGCGCGGCAGGCTGATCGTCGGGCTCGACATCGGCAGCAACCTGTTCAGCTTCCGCGACCCGATCACCGGCGAGATCACCGGATTCGACGTCGACCTCGCCGGCGAGATCGCCCGCGACATCTTCGGCGCGCCGTCCCACGTCGAGTACCGGATCCTGTCGTCGGACGAGCGGGTCACCGCGCTGCAACGCGGCGAGGTCGACATCGTGGTCAAGACCATGACCATCACCTGCGACCGGCGCAAGCTGGTGAACTTCTCCACCGTCTACCTCGACGCCAACCAGCGCATCCTCGCCCCGCGCGACTCGTCGATCGTCAAGGTGAGCGACCTGTCGGGCAAACGCGTGTGCGTGGCCAAGGGCACCACCTCGCTGCACCGCATCCGGCAGATCGACCCGCCGCCGGTCATCGTGTCGGTGGTCAACTGGGCCGACTGCCTGGTCGCGATGCAGCAGCGCGAGATCGACGCCGTGAGCACCGACGACTCGATCCTGGCCGGGCTGGTCGAAGAGGACCCTTACCTGCACATCGTCGGCCCCAACATGGCCACGCAGCCCTACGGCATCGGCATCAACCTGAACAACACTCCCCTGGTGCGGTTCGTCAACGGGACCCTGGAAAGGATCCGCCGCGACGGCACGTGGAACACGTTGTACCGCAAGTGGTTGACCGTGCTGGGCCCCGCGCCGGCCCCGCCCACACCGAGGTATCTGGACTGATGGCCGAGCCGGACAAGCAATCCGAGAAGCCGGAATCGGGCCCGGAAGCGGTGGAAGACGTGAATCCCGGCACCCAGCCGGCGGAGGTCCAGACCGGCGCCTCGACGGGGCGGCTGCAGGCCACGCAGGCGCTGTTTCGGCCCGACTTCGACGATGACGACGACGACTTTCCGCACATCGCGCTGGGCGCCCTTGACACCGACACCGGCGACCGCATGACGGTGGCGACGCGGGCGCTGCCCGCGGTCCGACAGCTCGGCGGTGGACTCGTCGAGATCCCGCGGGGACGCGACATCGACCCCCGCGAAGCGCTGATGACCAACCCGGTGGTCCCCGAGTCCAAGCGCTTCTGCTGGAACTGCGGGAAGCCGGTGGGCCGGTCCAGCAAGAAGAGCAAGGGCACGTCGGAGGGTTGGTGCCCGGCCTGCGGCAGCCCGTATTCGTTTCTGCCGCAACTCAATCCCGGCGACATCGTCGCCGGCCAGTACGAGGTCAAGGGGTGCATCGCGCACGGCGGGCTGGGCTGGGTGTATCTGGCCGTCGACAAAAACGTCAACGACCGGCCGGTCGTGCTCAAAGGTCTCGTCCACTCCGGCGACGCGGAGGCGCAGGCGATCGCGATGGCCGAACGGCAGTTCCTGGCCGAGGTGGTCCACCCGCAGATCGTGCAGATCTTCAACTTCGTCGAACACAAGGACCAGCACGGCAATCCGGTCGGCTACATCGTCATGGAGTACGTCGGCGGGCAGTCGCTCAAGCACGGGAAGGGCGAGAAGCTTCCGGTCGCCGAGGCCATCGCCTACCTGCTGGAAATCCTGCCCGCGCTGAGCTATCTGCACTCCATCGGCCTGGTCTACAACGACCTGAAGCCGGAGAACATCATGCTCACCGAGGAGCAGCTCAAGCTCATCGACCTGGGCGCGGTGTCGCGGATCAATTCGTTCGGATACCTTTACGGCACACCGGGTTTCCAGGCGCCGGAGATTGTGCGCACCGGCCCGACGGTCGCCACCGACATCTATACGGTGGGCCGCACGCTGGCGGCGCTCACGCTCAACCTGCGCACCCGCAACGGCCGTTACGTCGACGGCCTGCCCGAGCACGACCCGGTGCTGAGCACCTACGACTCGTTCCACCGGTTGCTGCGCCGCGCCACCGATCCCGACCCGCGTCGCCGGTTCGCCAGCACCGAGGAGATGTCGGCGCAGTTGATCGGCGTGCTGCGTGAGGTGGTCGCCCACGACACCGGGGTGCCGCGGCCCGGCCTGTCGACGATCTTCTCCCCCAGCCGCTCCACGTTCGGGGTGGATCTGCTGGTCGCGCACACCGACGTGTACCTGGACGGGCAGGTCCATTCGGAGAAGCTGACCGCCCGCGAAATCGTCACCGCACTGCAAGTGCCGCTGGTCAATCCGGCCGACGTCGCCGCGTCGGTGCTGCAGGCGACGGTGTTGTCGCAGCCGGTGCAGACGCTGGACTCGTTGCGCGCGGCCCGGCACGGGACGCTGGACGCCGACGGCGCCGAGCTGTCCGAGTCGGTCGAGCTACCGCTGATGGAGGTGCGCGCGCTGCTGGATCTCGGCGACGTCGCCAAGGCCACCCGCAAGCTCGAGGACCTGGCCGAGCGGGTGGGTTGGCAGTGGCGGCTGGTCTGGTACAAGGCGGTGGCCGACCTGCTCACCGGTGATTACGATTCGGCCACAACACATTTCACCGAGGTGCTGGACACGTTCCCGGGTGAGCTCGCACCGAAGCTGGCGCTGGCCGCCACCGCCGAGCTCGCCGGCGACGTCGACGAGCACAAGCATTACGAGACGGTGTGGAAGACCAACGACGGCGTGATCTCGGCGGCCTTCGGGTTGGCCAGATCGCTGTCCGCGGAAGGTGATCGGGCCGCCGCGGTGCGCACGCTGGACGAGGTGCCGGCCACCTCCCGGCACTTCACCACCGCGCGCCTGACGAGCGCGGTGACGCTGCTGTCCGGCCGGTCCAAGAGCGAGATCACCGAGGAGGACATCCGGGACGCGGCGCGACGGGTGGAGGCGCTGCCGCCCACCGAACCACGCGTGTTGCAGATCCGGGCGCTGGTGCTGGGCTGTGCGATGGACTGGTTGGAGGACAACAAGGCCAGCACGAATCACATCCTGGGCTTTCCGTTCACCGAGCACGGGCTGCGGCTGGGCGTCGAGGCGGCGCTGCGCAATCTGGCCCGCGTCGCCCCCACGCAGCGGCATCGCTACGAGCTGGTGGACATGGCCAACCGGGTGCGGCCCACGAGCACGTTCTGAGGTATTTGCGGGTTTGCCGGTTTGCGCCGCCTGGCGGTTTTCCCGTGTCGGCCCTTCGCGCGTCGGCCTTTCGCGCGTCGGTCTTTCCCGCGTCGGCCTTTCCCGCGTCGGCCCTTCGCCGTCGAGTGTGAATCCTGGGCGTTCAGTGTGAACCCTGGGCGGCGACACGCCGACAAACCCCGACGTGGGTTCACACTGAAAGCCGTGAGTTCACACTCAAAGTCGGTGATTCACAGTCGATTTAGCCGGGGCCTCGCGGACCCGGCGTCAGCCCGTCCGGCGGCTTGCCGTCGCGTGGCCCGCCCTGTGCACAGACGCACTCGCCGACCGTGGTTGACGTGCAATCGTTCGCGGCATGAGACGAGTGCCGTTCATCGGCAGCGAGGAGTTGGCGTCGGGAAGTCTCAGCCGCCACCAGCTGCGGATGTCCTACCGAGCGGTGTTTCCGAACGTCTACGTGCCGACGCATGCCGAGGTGCCGCTCGAATTGCGCATTCGGGCGGCCTGGCTGTGGTCGGGGCGGAGGGCGGTCATCGGCGGAGCCGCCGCGGCCGCGCTGCATGGCGCCCAGTGGATCCCCGACAACGTCCCGGTCGAGCTGATACACACCAACACTCATCCTCCCCGCGGCGTGCTGACACGCCGGGAAACGCTGTGCGCCGGCGAGACCCAGATCCGCGACGGGCTCGCCGTCACCACTCCGGAGCGGACCGCTTTCGACATCGGACGGCGCGGCGCGGTGCGCTCGGCCGTGGTGAGGCTGGACGCGCTCGCCCGGGCAACGGGTTTCAAGGTCGACGACGTGCTGGATGTTGCGGCGGCGCATCCTCGCGCACCCGGCGTGCGGCGATTGGAGGTCGCGCTCGACCTGGTCGACCCCGGCGCTCAGTCCCCCAGGGAGAGCTATCTGCGACTGCTCCTCATCGACGCCGGCCTGGCCCGGCCGCAGACGCAGATCCCGGTGCTGGGCGCCGACGGCCTACCGTTCGCCTACCTGGATCTGGGCTGGGAGGAATCGCTGGTGGCTGTCGAGTACGACGGCGATCACCACCGCACCGACCGGCGCCAATTCGTCAAAGACCTCCGGCGCATGGAGATGCTCGAGGAGATGGGCTGGACCATAGTCCGGGTGGTCGCCGAGGATCGCCCGGCCAGCATCCTGCGCCGGGTGCGCGAGGCGCTCGCGAAATCGAGTGTGAACCTGGGGCTTTCGGTGTGAACCTACGGCGTCGATTATCGGCGTGTCGCCGCCGACGGTTCACGATCAAAGCCCAGGATGCACACTCGACGCCCGCTAGGAGCCCGCCAGCACGTTTACGCAGTCGCGGGCGATGGCGAGCTCTTCGTTGGTCGGGATCACCAGGACGGCGATCGGCGAATCGTCGGCGGAGATCTGCCGCGCACCCTTGCCGCCACCGAGGTTGCGGCGCTCGTCGAGCACGATGCCCAGCTCCTCCATGCCCGCGACCGCGTCGCGGCGCACCGCCGCGTCGTTCTCGCCGATCCCCGCGGTAAAGCTGATGACGTCGGTGTGCCCCAGCACCGCCAGGTAGGCGCCGACGTACTTGCGCAGCCGATGCGTGAACACGCTATAGGCCAATTGCGCTGACTCGTCACCGGATTCGATCATCCTTCGCAGCCGGCGGAAGTCGCGCTCACCGGACAGGCCCAGCACCCCGGATCGCTTGTTGAGCATGGTCTCGACGTCGTCGACGCCCATCCCGGCGGTGTGGGACAGGTAGCTGACGACGCTGGGATCGATGTCCCCGCTGCGGGTGCCCATCACCAGCCCCTCCAGCGGTGTGAGGCCCATCGAGGTGTCGATCGGCCGGGTGCCGGCGATCGCCGAGGCCGAGCAGCCGTTACCCAGGTGCAGCACAATCTGTTTCAGGTCGCCGGGCGGCCTGTCCAGGAAGGCGGCGGCCTGCTCGCTGACGTAGCGGTGCGAGGTGCCGTGAAACCCGTACCGGCGGATCTGATGCCGCTGCGCCAGGTCGCGGTCGATGGCGTAGGTCGCGGCAGCGGGCGGCAGGTCGTGGAAGAACCCGGTGTCGAAGACCGCGATGTGCGGAATGTCGGGCAGCAGCCGCCGGGCGACCTCGATTCCCTTGAGCGAGGGAGGGTTGTGCAGCGGCGCCAGGTCCGACAGTTCGCCGAGCCGGGCGATCACCGCGTCGTCCAGCGGGGTGGGCTCGTAGAAGGCGTTGCCGCCGTGCACCACTCGATGGCCGACCGCGACGACGCCGCATGTCTTGAGGTCGATGCCGTCGTCGGCCAGCGTGTCGAACGCGCGGCGCAGCGCGGCGTCATGGTCGGGGACGGGAGACCCCTCCTCGCCGATGCGTTCCACGAGGCCGGTCGAGAGCGCCGTGCCCGAATCGGGATCGACCAGCTGAAACTTCACCGACGACGAGCCGGAGTTGATCACCAGCACCAGGCGCGCGCTGCTACTTCCCATCGGGGCCGCCTTGTGCCTGAATCGCGGTGATGGCAACGGTGTTCACGATGTCCTCGACCAGCGCGCCCCGCGACAGGTCGTTCACCGGCTTGCGCAGACCCTGCAGCACGGGTCCGATGGCGAGGGCTCCGGCGCTGCGCTGGACCGCCTTGTAGGTGTTGTTGCCGGTGTTGAGGTCGGGGAAGATCAGCACCGTGGCGCGCCCGGCCACCGGCGAGTCGCGCAGCTTGGTGGCCGCGACCGACGGTTCGATCGCCGCGTCGTACTGGATGGGGCCCTCCACCGGCAGGTCGGGGTTGCGCTCACGCACCAATTGCGTTGCCGTTCTGACCTTGTCGACGTCGGCACCGGAGCCGGAGTCGCCGGTCGAGTAGGACAGCATCGCGACCCGCGGTTCGATGCCGAATTGTGCGGCGGTGCGCGCCGAGGAGATTGCGATGTCGGCCAGCTGCTCCGGTGTCGGATTGGGGATGATCGCGCAATCGCCGTAGGCCAGGACACGATCGGGTAGGCACATCAGGAAGATGCTGGACACGGTGGACACGTCCGGGACGGTCTTGATGATCTCGAACGCGGGCCGCACGGTGTGCGCGGTGGTGTGGGCGGCGCCGGACACCATGCCGTCGACCATCCCGTTGTGCACCATCATGGTGCCGAAGTACGTTGTGTCGCGCATGATCTCGCGGGCCTGCTCGACGGTGACCCCCTTCGCCTTGCGCAACTGCGCATACTGGTCGGCGAACTCGTCGCGCAACCGGCTGGCGCGCGGATCGATCACCGTTACGTCGGCCAGGTCCACCCCGAGTTCGCCCGCGCGCTGGCGGATTTGGGCCTCGTCGCCCAGGATGGTCAGGTCGGCGACACGGCGTTGCAGCACCCGCCCGGCCGAGCGCAGGATGCGGTCGTCGTCGCCCTCGGGCAGCACGATGTGCCTGCGATCCGAACGCGCCTGCAGCGTCAGCTGATGGATGAACATCTGCGGCGTGGTCACGGTGGGGATCGGAATGGCAAGCTGCGCCAGCAGATCGGTGATGTCGACGTGGCCGTCCATCAGCTCGACCGCGGTGTCGATCTTGCGTTGCGACGCCGCCGTGACCCTGCCCCGGGCGGTGGCCGCCGCGCTGGCGGTGTCGTAGGTGCCCAGCGCGGTGGCGACGATCGGCAGCCGCAGCCGCAGCCCGGCGACCAGGGCCGCGATGGACGGGTGCAGCTCGAAGCCGCCGTTGAGGACGATGCACGACAGGGACGGAAACCCTTCCGCGGCATGGGCGCTCGCGACGGCGAGCACCACGTCCGAGCGGTCGCCGGGGGTGATGACCGCCATTCCGTCGCGCAGCCGTTCCAGGACGTGGTCGGCGGTCATCCCGGCCACCATCACACCGGTGACCTCGCGTTCGCGCAGCGACTCTTCGCCGCTGACCGGCGTCCCGCGCACCGCGCTCTGAAGCTCGGCCACCGTCGGCGCCGACAACAGCGGTTCGTCGGGCAGGACGTAGCTGCGCAGGGACGATGGCCGCAGCGCCTCGTCCAACTTCTTCCGGATGGCGTCCAGCTCGGCCGGTTCGCAGCGGTTGGCCACCACCGCCGCGGTGTGGGCGTGCTGAGCGTCCAGCTCGGCCAGGCACACCTTGACGACGTCGGCCACCTCACCGGCGGTGCGGCCCTTGCCGCTGACCGTCAGCAGCAGCGGCGCGCCGAGGTTGACCGCGATGCGCGCGTTGGTGGAAAGCTCCGCGGGTCGAATCGCCTGTCCGAGTTCGGAATAATCGCTGCCGACGATCACCACGACGTCGCACTTCTCGGCGACGGCGTGGTAGGCGTCGACGATGGCGGCGATCGCCGCGTCGCCGTCCGCGTGCAGCTGCTGGTAGGTGACGCCGACGCATTGCTCGTACGACAGGCCCGCCGTGGTGCGCGACAGCAGCAGTTCCAGGATGTAGTCGCGATTTTCCAGGTCCTGCGGCGACCCGCTGCGCCCGGCTTCGCCGCGTTGGCGATCGCCGCCATCTGAACGCGTAATGGGCCGGAACACACCGACTTTCGCGACCGTCGCGGTCAGCCGGTGCAGCAGGCCCAGCGCGATCGTCGACTTTCCGGTCTCCGGCTCGGGCGCGGCGATGTAGATTGCCGTTGCGGCGCCCGAGACCACTCGTCCGCCCCTCAGGCCAGCCGCCGCAGCCGCGGCGCCAGGTCCTTCTCGAAGAGGTCCAGGAACCGGCGCTGGTCGTGACCGGGCGCGTGGAACACCAGGTGGTTGAGGCCCCACTTCACGTACTGGCCGACCTTTTCGACCGCCTCGTCGGGATCGGATGCCACGATCCAGCGCTTGGCGACCTGCTCGATCGGCAGCGCGTCGGCGGCCTTCTCCATCTCGATCGGGTCGTCGATGCTGTGCTTCTGTTCGGCGGTCAGCGACAGGGGCGCCCAGAACCGGGTGTTCTCCAGCGCCAGTTTGGGATCGGGGTCATAGGAGATCTTGATCTCGATCATCTTGTCGATGTCGTCGACGTTGCGGTCGTTGATCGCGGCGCCCTCCTTGACGGCGGGGATCAGCTTGTCCTTGTAGAGCTCCTCGCCCTTGCCGGAGGTGCAGATGAAGCCGTCGCCGGCGCGCCCCGCGTACTTGGCGACCGCGGGGCCCCCGGCCGCGACGTAGATCGGGACCCCGCCCTCGGGCACGTCGTAGATCGAGGCGCCCTTGAGCCGGTAGTACTCGCCGTCGAAGTCGACGCGGTCGCCGCGCCACAGCTCGCGCATCAACCGCACCGACTCGCGCAGCCTGGCGAACCGCTCCTTGAACTCTGGCCAGTCGCCCTCGTATCCCGTGGCGATCTCGTTCAGCGCCTCGCCGGTACCGACCCCGAGGAAGATGCGGTCCGGGTACAGGCAGGCCATGGTGGCGAAGGCCTGCGCGATGACGGCGGGGTTGTAGCGGAAGGTCGGGGTGAGCACGGAGGTGCCCAGCGTGATCCGCTTCGTGCGTTCGCCGACCGCGGTCATCCAGGCCAGCGAGAACGGCGCGTGCCCGCCCTCGTGCCGCCACGGCTGGAAATGGTCACTGACCGTTGCGCTGTCCATGCCGTGACCTTCGGCGGCGACGGCAAGCTCGACGAGCTCGCGCGGTGCAAATTGTTCGGCGGACGCTTTGTATCCGAGTTTCAGTTCAGCCACGAGTTCTTTCTACTCCTGTGCTGATGGTCGCGACCCGCCGCGCCCGGCGAAACGCCGCGCTTGCGATCGCTCCTGTGCTGACGGTCGCGACCCGCCGCGCCCGGCTACGCCGCGCTTGCGATCGCTCCTGTGCTGACGGTCGCGACCCGCCGCGCCCGGCTACGCCGCGCCTCAGACCTACACTCGCGGGCATGGGACCGGCGCCAACTCTTGTTCAAGCCACCGACACGGTGCACCTCGCCCGGGGCGACGCCGTCAACTGGACGATCGTTGCCGACGACACCGGCGTGATGCTGATCGACGCCGGCTATCCGGGGGACCGCCCCGACGTGCTGGCGTCGCTGCGCGAGCTGGGCTTCGACGCCGGAGACGTGCGTGCCATCCTGCTTACCCACGCCCACATCGACCACCTGGGCTCGGCGATCTGGTTCGCCAACGAATACGGCACCGACGTGTATTGCCACGCCGACGAGGTGGGGCACGCCAAGCGCGAATACCTGGAGCAGGCCTCGGTTTTCGATGTCGCCGTTCGCATTTGGCGGCCGCGCTGGGCGGCGTGGGGGTTGCACGTGGTGCGCAGCGGCGGCCTGATCCGCGACGGCATCCCGTCGACGCGGCCGCTGACCGCCGACGTGGCCGCAGGCTTGCCCGGGCATCCGATGGCCGTTTTCACCCCGGGGCACACCAGCGGGCACTGCTCGTACGTGGTCGACGGGGTCCTGGTCAGCGGCGACGCCCTGATCACCGGCCACCCCCTGCTCAAGCACGACGGGCCGCAGCTGCTGCCGGAGGTGTTCAGCCACAGCCAGCAGAATTCGCTGCGTAGCCTGGACGCGTTGGCCCTGCTCGACACCGAGGTGTTGCTGCCGGGGCACGGCGACGTGTGGCGCGGCCCGATCCGCGAGGCGACGGCCCGGGCCATCTCGCTGGCCGGCGGTTGATGGCCTCGGGCCAGATCATCGCCACGGAGACCACACCGGCCCGTGAAGGTCCTGATTGCCCTGAGATCCGTTGTGACGGTTGTCAACTCGATTGCCCCGGTCTGGGCGTCGGCGCCGGCTATGCCAGCCACTTCTCGAAGGCGATCGGGATGAACGGCCCCCAGGACGGCAGCGGGTCCGGCGCCACCCGGGTATAGCCCGTCGCGTCGTAGAGCGCCTCGGCCTCGGGCTGCCGGTTGCCGGTGATCAGGTAGAGCCGCCGGTACCCGCGCGCCAGGGTCTCGGCCTCGAGCGCGGCCAGCAATGCCCGCGCATAGCCGCGGCGCCGATGGGCGGCGTCGGTCCAGATCCGCTTGAGTTCGGCGGTGTGGGCGTCGTAGCGGCGAAACGCGCCGCCGGTCACCGGCACGCCGCCCACCACGCCGATCAACAACCCGCCGTCCGGCGGCGCCAGCTCGGCCTCCGGCACGGGCAGCCAGGACAGATGCGTGCTCGGCGTGCCGCCGTAGCGCTCCGCGTACTCGACGGCCAACTCGGCCAACAGCGGTTGGGCCAGCGGATCGTCATGGGTCGCCGAGACGAACCGCAACCGGCCGTCTGGCGGAATGGATTCCGGCATCATCGAAAACTCAAACGCGTGTCGCGGTGACATATTCCGGGATGAACTCCGCGTCGCCGCGCCCGGTGCGCCGCCGCTTGCCCAGCCCCATGGTGCGCAGCAAGTCGGCGATGTCACGCCCGCGCGTTTCCCAGCCGTGGGCCGCCAAATACTCAGGGACATAGTGGTATTCGCCCGGATAGGTCAGGCTGGCCAGATCGACGTCGAGGCCGCGCCGCCGCCAACCGTCGACGAAGGCGCGTTCGGCCCCCAGCTGCAACGGATTCCAGGTGGGCATGTGATCGGCGGCCAACCGGCTGCCGAGGGCGCTCGCCGCGGTGACGCCGCGCAGCAACCGGCTCTGCTCCTGGGGCGGCAGATACCCGACGAGCAACTGCTCGGCGACCCACACCGTGGGCTGGGCGGCGTCAAAACCCACCCGCCGCAACGCCGCCGGCCAATCGTCGCGCAGGTCGATGCCGACCGCGCATCGGTTGGTGGCCAAAGTGGCGTCCAGCCCCCGAAGCACGTCGGACTTGAAGTCGAGGACCTGCGGCCGATCGATCTCGTAGACGGTCGTCCCCCGCGGCCACCACAGCCGGTAGGCCCGGCTGTCCAGGCCCGACGCCAGGATCACCACCTGGCGAATGCCCGCCCGGCCCGCGTCGGCCAAAAATTCGTCGACGAAGCGGGTGTGCGCCGCCAGCGCGTCCATCAGCGCCGTCATCGCCGCGTCGTCGCCGTCGTCGGCCGCGAACGCGTGGTCCTTGATCGCCCGGGTGAGGTAGTCGATCCCGACCGCGCACAACAACGGTTCGGCGAACGGGTCGTTCAGCAGGCCCTTGTCGGTGGCCACGGCCCGCGCGGCGGCCCCGAACGTCGCGGTCACCTCCACATCGGCCGTCGGTGCCATCGCGCGCTCAGACGTCGGAGCGGCGCCGCAGGGTAAGCCCCACGGCCACTCGCCAGCCCAGCAACAACAACGCGGTGACCGCCGTCGCCACCACGACGAAACTGGCGGCCACGCCCGCAGACGTCGCCTTGCGCAGCACCATGCCGACGACGACGGTGGACAACCAGACGACGACCCCGGTGGGCGCCACGGCGGTGGGCCGCCGCCAGCCGCGTGCGGCCAGCCAACCGACGGCGGTGCCGCTGAGAAACGGCCACGCCGTCGTGGCGATGCCGGTGAGGTTGAGCCCTTCGTCATGACTGCGGCGCCCCAGGGCGCAGAACACCAGCACGCCGACGACGTCCACGGCCAGCCAGCCCAGCCACCGGAGCCTAAGCATGCAGCGAGACTACCGGGGCAGGGCCTCGATCCTTGACCCGGCGGTCGCAGTGAACCTAGATTCGTCGGCGATGAATACCCATTCACCTGATGGCCTCGCGGTGGTGACCGGCGCCGGTTCCGGCATCGGCAGGGCGATCGCGCTCGGACTCGCCGCCCGCGGCGACCACGTGGTGGCCGCGGACCTCGACGAGGCGGCGGCCTCGGCCACCGCCGGGGAACACCCCGACAAGATCACCGCGCTGCCGGTGGACGTGGCCGACCCGGATCAAGTCAACGCGCTGCGGGATCGCATCAACGCCGACCTCGGGGTGCCCAACATCGTCGTCAACGCCGCCGGATGGGACCGCACTGACCAATTCCTCAACGCCACGGCGGAATTCGCGCAGAAGGTGGTCGCGATCAACTACCTGGGGCCCGTGCACGTCTGCTCGGCGTTCCTGCCGGGGATGATCGAGACGCACGGCGGCGGGCGCGTGGTCAACCTGGCCAGTGACGCCGGCCGGGTGGGCAGCGCGGGCGAGAGCATCTACGCCGGCGCCAAGGGCGGGGTGATCGCCCTGACCAAGTCGCTGGCCCGCGAGATGGCGCGTCACCAGATCACGGTGAACTGCGTGTGCCCCGGACCGACCGACACGCCGCTGTTTCACGCGCAGCCCGAGAAGCTGAAGGAGGCACTGGTCAAGGCGATCCCGTTCCGCCGCCTGGCCCGGCCCGACGAGGTCGCCGCGCCGGTGTTGTTCTTCGCGTCGGAGGCCGCCTCGTTCATCACCGGACAGGTGATCAGCGTCAGCGGCGGTTTGACGATGGCCGGCTAGTGGCAGGCTGACTCCTATGAGCACCAAGACGCCGCCCGCCTTCGACCGCTACGACCCGCTCGGCCTGGACGCCTCCCTGTCCGACGACGAACGCGCCGTGCGCGAGACCGTCCGGGAATTCTGCGCCGAGCACGTCCTGCCCCACGTCGCGGAGTGGTTCGAGATCGGCGACCTCCCGGTCCGCGAACTCGCCAAGGGGTTCGGCCAGCTGGGTCTGCTGGGCATGCACCTGGACGGGTACGGCTGCGGCGGGGCCTCCGCCGTGCACTACGGGCTGGCCTGCGTCGAGCTCGAGGCCGCCGACTCCGGCATTCGGTCGATGGTCTCGGTGCAGGGCTCGCTGGCGATGTTCGCGATCTGGAATTTCGGGTCCGAGGAGCAGAAGCAGGAATGGTTGCCGGGCATGGCCACCGGCGAGCTGCTCGGCTGCTTCGGGCTGACCGAGCCCGACGTCGGATCCGACCCCGCCGCGATGAAAACCCGTGCGCGACGGGATGGTTCGGACTGGGTGCTCAACGGCCGCAAGTTGTGGATCACCAACGGCTCGGTCGCCGACGTCGCGGTCGTGTGGGCCAACACCGACGACGGGGTCCGCGGTTTCATCGTGCCCACCAAGACGGCGGGCTTCAGCGCCAACACCATTCACCACAAGCTGTCGTTGCGGGCCTCGATCACCAGCGAGCTGGTGCTCGACGACGTGCGGCTGCCCGCCGAGGCGATGCTGCCCGAGGCCCAGGGGTTGCGCGGGCCGCTGTCGTGCCTGTCCGAGGCCCGGTACGGAATCATCTGGGGCTCCATGGGAGCCGCGCGCTCGGCCTGGCAGGCGGCCCTCGACTACGCCACGCAGCGCACCCAGTTCGGCCGCCCGATCGCCGGATTCCAGTTGACCCAGGCCAAACTCGTCGACATGGCCGTCGAACTGCACAAGGGCCAGCTGCTGTCGCTGCACCTCGGCCGCCTCAAGGACAGTGTGGGCCTGCGTCCCGAGCAGGTGAGCTTCGGCAAGCTGAACAACACCCGGGAGGCGATCGAGATCTGCCGGACCGCCCGAACGATACTGGGCGGCAACGGGATATCGCTGGAGTATCCCGTGATCCGGCACATGGTCAACCTGGAATCGGTGCTGACCTACGAGGGCACACCGGAGATGCATCAGCTGGTCCTCGGCCAGGCGTTCACCGGCAGCGACGCCTTCCGCTGATGAGCCGGCTGACCTACACGCACGAGCATCACCAGTTCCGGGAACTGGTACGGGATTTCGTGCGGCAGACGGTCGCGCCCAACCACGAGAGCTGGGAACGCGACGGCCAGTGGGACCGCTCGCTGTTCATCGAGGCGGGCAAGCTTGGGCTGCTGGGCTTTTCGGTGCCCGAGCATCTCGGCGGCCCGGGGGTGGACGACTTCCGCTACAACGCGATCGTGATCGACGAGTTGCAGCGGGCCGGGGCGGCCGCGGAGGCCATCGCCTTCACGCTGCAAAACGACGTGGTGCTGCCCTATCTCACCGACTTGACG
The DNA here is from genome assembly GCF_000276825.1 of Mycobacterium paraintracellulare. Taxonomy (NCBI): domain Bacteria; kingdom Bacillati; phylum Actinomycetota; class Actinomycetes; order Mycobacteriales; family Mycobacteriaceae; genus Mycobacterium; species Mycobacterium paraintracellulare. The sequence continues at coordinate 5,005,081 of NC_016948.1, forward strand.
ACCCCGGAGCAGCAACAGCGCTGGCTGCCCGGCGTGGTCACCGGCGAGACCGTGCTCGGCATCGGGATGACCGAGCCCGGCACCGGCAGCGATCTGGCCGGGATCCGCACGACCGCGGTGCGAGACGGCGACGACTACGTCGTCAACGGCGCCAAGACGTTCATCTCCAACGGTCAGGTCGGGGACCTGTTCGTCATCGCCGCGCGCACCTCGCCGGATCGCCATCAGGGACTGTCGCTTCTGGTGGTCGACGCCGACACCCCGGGCTTTTCCCGCGGCCGCAACCTGGAGAAGATCGGCCTGCACGCCCAGGACACCAGCGAGCTCACCTTCACCGATATGCGGGTGCCGAAGGACAACCTGCTCGAATCAGAGGGCCGCGGCTTCTATCAGTTGATGAAGAACCTGCCCCAGGAGCGGCTCGCGCTCGGTGTCGGGGCGGTGGCCGCCGCGGAAACGATCCTGGCCGCAACCCTCGACTACGTCCGCGATCGCACGGCCTTTGGATCACCGATCGCCAGCTTCCAGCACAGCCAATTCGTGCTCGCCGAGTTGGCCACCGAAATCGACGTCGCGCGAACGTATCTCGACGACTGCCTCGCCGAGCACCTCGAGGGCGAGCTGACGGCCGCCCGGGCCGCCCGGCTGAAATGGTGGACCACCGACCTGCAGGTGCGCACCGCCGACCGCTGCCTGCAGTTGCACGGCGGGTACGGCTACATGCGCGAGTACAGCGTGGCGCGCGCGTTCGTCGACGCCCGCATCCAAACCATCTACGGCGGCACCAACGAGATCATGAAGACGATCATCGCCAAGGACCTGGGCCTGTAGGGACAGCCGATGGCCACCGACGTCGCCGACTACAGCGCCCTTCCCGCCGAGGAGGCGGTGCGCGCCGCCCGCGTCAGCTCGCGGCGCCGCCAGGTGCTCGATGCCGCGGTCAAAGTCATGGGCAGGACCGGGTTTCACCAGATGTCCATGCAGGACCTGGCCACCGAGGCCGAGGTCAGCGTCGGCCTGCTCTACAAATACTTCGGCGGCAAGGAAGACCTGCTGCTCGCCACGATCGTGCGCATCCTCGACGCGTTCCGCGATCAGCTGGCGCCGGTCATCGCCGCCGCCGGCGACGACGTCGTGGACCAGCTGACCGCGGGGGTCCGACGCTACATCCAGATCGTCGACGAGAACCTCGACGGCGTGGTCCTGACCTACCGGGAGAGCCGAACCCTCGGGGCGCCCGGCCGCACCCAGATCAAGGACCTCGAAATCGCCACGGCCGCACCGCTGCGCGCGGTGATCGAGGCCGGCGTCGCCCAGGGCGTCTTCCGCGGGGTCGACGTCGACCTCACCGTGTTCGACATCATGCTGCTCGCCCATGGCTGGGCGCTCAAGCACTGGCACTTCGGGCCGACCTACACCCTCGACGAATACATCGCGTTGCAGATCGGCCACGTGCTGGGCGGATTGATCGCCGACGACCGCCGCGTCGACTACGCGCACGTGCTGGAATGAGGGGCATGGGAGTCACCGCACGCCGCGTCCGCGGCACGATCGCCTTGTTGGCCCTGGGAGCCGCCGCCGGCCTGCCCGTGGCGGGCGCCGATCCGGCCGCGGCGCTGCCCCCGATGGCGTCCAGCGGCAGCGGGCCGATCATCGGCGGGGGCTCCGCGGCGGCGCAGGGAATCGCCCAGCAGCTCTTCAGCTTTGGCAATCCTAACGTCGTGCAGGAGGTCGACGGCTCGGACGCGGCGCAGTTCATCACGTCCGCGGCGGGAGCCGCCAACCCGCAACTCGCGGGGCCCTTCTCGCTGCTGCGCCGGGCGTTGGCGTGCCAGACCGACAATTCGGGATTCGGGGCGCGCGCCTATCGGCGCAGCGACGGGCAGTGGGGCGGAGCGATGCTGGTTGCGGCCAAGAGCGCGACGCCGAGCCTCGACGGCCTGGTGGGCTGCGTGAAGACCAATTGGCGAAGGACCGCCGCGGGGGGCGAAACCGCCATGTGCAACAACGGCTGGACCACGCCGACGTCCTACGACAGCCGCCGCGGCGAGACCTATTACATCCTGCTCGCGGGCACCGCCGCCGACTTCTGCAGCGATCTCAACGCCAAGTACAAGAGCGACGCCAGCGCGTGGCCGTTCTGAGCGGCAGCGATGCCCTCCCACCCGTCGCTGAAACAAATTGCCATCCCGACGGTTTCGCCGCGCGTCGGGCGGCGCGAGCTCGGGACCTATTTGAATTCATATCCAATTTGCGCAGCCGCGCCGGCGAGCGGCGGGTAAATAGCGATCCAATATAGCCGCGACATAGGCCCCGCGCAGGATAATTCCCATTCACCGAGCCACCGGATTTTGCTGAATTCCGTTCGCGGCCAGGCGGTCGCATCCGAGCTGGGTTCGTCGGTCATCCGTTTGACGAATTGGTCGGAAATATTCGCGAAATCGCTTATCTGCGAGCGATTGACAACGTAAGCTCGCCGACATCGGGCCTTAGAATGTCGTCTCCCAGACGTAGGGGGTTCTAATGTCACGTCGTACTAGCAAAATCGTCATCGCCGTGGTGCTGGCTTTCGCAGCGCCAATGACCTCGGCATGCACGATTCCGCTCGTTATCGACTGTGGACCCGGTTTGACCTGCACCGGATAGCGGTAACCGAACGGGCCCCGAGCTCAATTGGGGCCCGTTCACTCACATCACGCTTCGCGTAGCGAAGAGCACAAGGTGATCGGCCGGGGCCACAGCATGCCCTGATGCGCGCCGCGGCCCCGGCCGGGATCCGTTACCACACACGCCATTTCGGGTTATGGCGTCCCCAGAGGCGTCGAGATCGGCTTGGCCGCACGCATTTTCGGCCTCTGCGGCTCCTTCTGCTAGCCCGGTGACTCCGACGCGCCGCGCATCCGCGCGCACGTCGGCCTCGCCTTTCGTGGGTGCGGCGTCGTACGGTGGAGGCATGTCGCGCCATCGTGTGGTCATCATCGGAAGCGGTTTTGGCGGGTTGACCGCGGCAAAGGCGCTCAAACGCGCCCCCAAGGGCACCGAAGTCGAGGTCACCGTGATCTCGAAGACGACAACGCACCTCTTCCAGCCGCTGCTGTATCAGGTGGCCACAGGCATCCTGTCCGAAGGCGACATCGCGCCGACCACCAGACTGATCCTGCGCCGGCAGCGCAACGTCCGGGTGCTGTGGGGCGAAGTCTCCGCCATCGACCTCACCGCCAAGACGGTCACATCGCACCTGATGGGCATGGAGACGGTGACGCCCTACGACAGCCTGATCGTGGCCGCCGGCGCACAGCAGTCCTACTTCGGCCACGACGAGTACGCCGCCTTCGCGCCCGGGATGAAGAGCATCGACGACGCCCTGGAGCTGCGCGGCCGCATCCTCGGCGCCTTCGAGGCCGCGGAGGTCGCCACCGACCCGGCCGAGCGCAAACGCCGCCTGACCTTCGTGGTGGTCGGCGCCGGGCCCACCGGCGTCGAGCTGGCCGGCGAGATCGTCCAGCTGGCCGAGCGCACCCTGGCCGGCGCGTTCCGGACGATCACCCCCAGCGAATGCCGGGTCATCCTGCTCGACGCGGCGCCCGCGGTGTTGCCGCCGATGGGCACCAAGCTGGGCCTCAAGGCCCAGCGGCGGCTGGAAAAGATGGACGTCGAGGTCCAGCTCAACGCGATGGTGACCGCGGTCGACTACATGGGCATCACGATCAAGGAGAAGGACGGCGGCGAGCGCCGCATCGAATGCGCGTGCAAGGTGTGGGCGGCCGGCGTGCAGGCCAGCTCGCTGGGCGCGATGCTCGCCGAACAGTCCGACGGAACCGAAACCGACCGCGCCGGAAGGGTGATCGTCGAACCCGACCTCACCGTCAAAGGGCACCCGTACGTGTTCGTCGTCGGCGACCTGATGTCGGTGCCCGGCGTGCCCGGGATGGCGCAGGGCGCGATCCAGGGCGCGAAATACGCCGCCACCGTCATCAAGCACGCGCTCAAGGGTGAGGACAATCCCGCCGACCGCAAGCCCTTCCGGTACGTGAACAAGGGCAGCATGGCGCTCATCTCCCGCTACAGTGCCGTCGCGCAGGTCGGCAAGGTGGAATTCGCCGGGTTCTTCGCCTGGCTGGCGTGGCTGGTGCTGCACCTGTACTACCTCATCGGCCACCGGAACCGACTGGCCGCCATGTTCGCCTGGGGGATCTCGTTCCTGGGCCGCACCCGCGGCCAGATGGCCATCACCAGCCAGATGATCTACGCCCGGCCGCTGGTGAACTGGGTGGAGCAGCAGGCCGCCGAAGGCACGCTCGCGGCCGCCGAGCGCGCCGAGACGGCCGAGCAGAAGGCGGCCGGCTAGCTCAGGGCCCGATCGATGTCGGCGATCAGGTCGTCGGTGCCTTCCAGGCCGACGGAGATGCGGACCACGCCGTCGCCGAGCCCGATCGCCGCGCGGCCCTCCGGGCCCATCGCCCGGTGAGTGGTGGTCGCGGGATGTGTGACAAGGGATTTGGCGTCGCCGAGGTTGTTGGAGATGTCGATCAGCGTCAACTTGTCCAGCACCTCGAAGGCCCGCTGTTTGGCCCTGCTGTCCGGGCAGTCGAGCGCGAAGGTGATCACCGTTCCGCCGCCCGACATCTGGCGCTTGGCCAGGTCGTATTGCGGGTGTGAGGACAGATAGGGGTAGCGCACCCAGCTCACCGCCGGATGGGTCTCGAGGAATTCGGCGATCCGGTACGCCGAGGAATTGCTGTGCTCGACCCGGATGGCCATCGTCTCAAGGCCTTTCAGCAACACCCAGGCGTTGAACGCGCTCATCGCCGGGCCGGTGTGCCGCATCAGTTTCTGCACCGGGCCGTCGATGTACTCCTTGTCGCCGAGGATGGCCCCGCCAAGCACCCGGCCCTGGCCGTCGATGTGCTTGGTGCCCGAGTACACCACCACGTCGACGCCGAGCGGGACGCCCTGCTGCAGCAGCGGTGTGGCGAAAACGTTGTCCAGCACCACCTTTGCGCCCGCGGCGTGGGCCAGCTCGGTCACCGCGGCGATGTCCACCAGCGACTGCATCGGATTCGACGGGGTTTCGAAGAACACCGCCGTGGTGGGCACCGACAACGCCTGTTCCCACTGGGACAGGTCGTCGCCGTCGACGAAGACGGTTTCGACACCCCAGCGCGGCAGGATCTCGTTGCACACCACGAAACACGAGCCGAACAGGCTGCGCGACGCGACCAACCGGTCCCCCGCGCCCAGCAGCGCGCCCAGTGACGTGAACACCGCCGCCATGCCGCTCGCGGTGGCAAACGCCGCCGGTGCGCCTTCGAGCAGGCGCAGCCGCTCCTCGAACATCGTCACGGTCGGGTTGCCGTACCGCGAGTAGACGAAGCGGTCGACCTCGCCGGTGAACGACTGCTCGGCGACCGCCGCGGTTTCGTAGACGTAGCCCGACGTCAGGTACAGCGCCTCGGCGGTCTCGTCGAACCCCGAGCGCAGCAGCCCACCGCGCACGCCGATGGTCGCCTGGCTGACGCCTTCGGGCAACGGTGCGGGAGTGCGAACCGAGTCGTGATCGGCGGGCGTCATGCCCGGATCAACCTTGCTTCCAAGGCAATCCGATCGCCCGCCAGCCCGACTCGCCGCGATGACCGTTGGCGTCCAGCTGGCCCTCGAAGCCGTCCAGGATGTTGTAGGCCGGCGTGATGCCCAGCTGGGTCGCCACCTCGGCGGCGCCGATGGAGCGGTTTCCGGAGCGACACAAAAACAGCACCGGGCGATCCGCGTCGGTTTCGGCCGGCGCCACCTGCTCGCGCAGCTGGTCGGCGAAGTTCGCGTTGGGCCTGCCGTCGGAGGAATTCCACTCGAGGAACAGCACCTCGCGGCCGAGGCTGGACAGATCGGGCACCCCGACGAATCGCCATTCGGCGTCGGTGCGCACGTCGACCAGCACGGCGTTCGGATTGTCGCTGAGCAGTTTCCATGCCTCCAGGGGCGAGATGTCGCCCGCGTAGGAGTGTCCGCGCTCTGTGCTCATGCTCGTATTCCCTCGTCCTTCGTACGCATCGTCAGCCACCCCGGCGAGATTGCCCCCCGCGCGGCGCTACCTGACCTGCGATCGTATCGAGACCGGCGCCGCGCGCATCTCGGGGCTCAGCCGCGGGGCGCCGGGGCGGCCAGCCGTTCGGCGGCCTGGCCGGCGCGCTCGCGGGCCGCCGTCACCTCCGGCGCGGTCGCCAACGCCCGGAACCCGCTCCCGGAGACGCGCAGGTCGCTCTCCGGCACGCTCAGCGCGCCGATCAACGCGGCGGGGTCATGGGGATCGGCCGGGCCCGCCACCCGGGCGGCGGCCGGCGACACCATCATGGTGTCCACCGGCAGGCCCAGGATGGTGCGGGCCTGCAGCTCGAACGCCGAAAGTCGCTGGCTGCGCAGGGTCACCCAGGCGCTGTCGGCCGGGCGCGACGTGACGTCGGCGAAGTACACCTCGTCGCCGTTGACCATCAATTCGACCCCGAACACGCCGCGCCCGCCCAGCGCCTTGACGATCCGCGCGGCGATCGACCTCGCGGCGTCCGTCGCGGCCGCGCTCATCTTCTGGGGCTGCCAGGATTCCAGCACCTGCCCGTCGGACCCGCGGTGCCCGATGGGTGAGCAGAATTCGATGGCCGGCCCCGACGGGCCCTCGCTGCGGACCGCCAGCAGGGTCACGTAGAACTCGACCTCGACCACGGTTTCGGCCAGCACCCGGGCGGAGGACTGGTCGCCCACCGCGCGGCGCCAGGCGGGTTCGATGTCCTCGCGGCGCGCCACCACCGACTGCCGCTGCCCGGTCGGCCCGGCCACCGGCTTGACCAGCAGCGGGTACCCGGCGTGCGCGCCGACCGCCTCGAGTTCGCCCAGCGATCCGACGAACCAGAACGGCGCGGTGGGCAGCCCCAGCTCGTCGGCGGCCAGCCGGCGCAGCCCTTCGCGGTCGGCGGTGAGCCGCACGGCGCGGGCGCTGGGCACCAGCTCGCCGTCGAGGGCGTCGAGGGCCCCGGTGGCGACCGCGTCGGTGGTGGTGACGACGAGGGTGGGTTGCAGCCGCCCGATCGCCTGCGCCAGCTCGTCGGCGTCGGTCATGTCGAGCACCAGCGCCTGGTCGGCGACCCCGTGCGCGGGCGCGTGGGGGTACCGGTCGGCGGCGATCACCCGGGCCCCGAGGCGTCCCAGGGCGATCGCCAGCTCCCGGCTGATCTCGCCGGAACCCAGCAGCAGCACCGTCGGGCGCGCGTCGGCGGGGGCCGGTGGGGGCACGACGAGCGCCGTCGTCTCGTCGTCGCGTCCGTCCGTCACGCCGTCAGTCACGGCTCAAGGATAGGTCGGTTCGGCGAGTGCTAGGGCTGACCGGGAAGCAGCCGCACCATCAGGCCGTTGCCCTCGGCCAGCACGGTCTGCTCCTCGTCGACCAATTCGGCGGAGACGAACGCCTTGCGGCCCTCGGTGCCGGTGACCCGGCCACGCACCAGCAGCGGCACGTCGATCGGGGTGACCTTGCGGTAGTCGACGTGCAGGAAGGCCGTGCGGCTGATGGGCCGGTTGGCGGCGTGGGAGATCATGCCGAACATGTGGTCGAACAGCAGCGGCAGCACGCCGCCGTGCACCGCGTGGTTGCCGCCGACGTGGAAGCGGCTGAAGTGGCCGGTCATTTCGACGCCCTCGGGGTCGTACCGCGTCAGCACCCACGGCGGCAGCAGCAGGCTGCCCATGCCCGGCAGGTCGGGGGTGCGGCCCGCGGGCGCCTGGCCCTCGGCCTCGGCCTGAAACGGCCCCAGCAGCTCGGTCAGCGCCGCGACCCGGTCGGCGGCGTCGTCCCAGACGTCGTCGCCCGGGTCGGCCGACACGGCGAGGTCCTGCAGCCGGCGCATCGAGGCGACGAACCGGGCGAAGCCGGGTCCGGGGCTGGCGGGCCCGTACTCCGGGAAGCCGCCGTGGTGTTCGTATTCGGGATCGAGGTCGATCGGGTTCGGTTCCGGGTCCGTCACGCGCGGGCCGCCAGGACGTCGCGGCGCACGATGGTCTGTTCGCGCCCGGGTCCCACACCGATGCACGAAACATGGGCTCCCGCAAGCTCTTCGAGCCGAAGCACGTAGTCGCGGGCCTTGGCGGGCAGGTCGTCGAACTCGCGGGCGTGCGAGATGTCCTCCCACCAGCCGGGCAGCTCCTCGTAGATCGGCTCGGCGCGGTGCAAATCGCTTTGGGTCATCGGCATCTCGTGGATGCGTGCCCCGTCGATCTGGTAGCCGACGCACACGGGAACGGTTTCCAGGCTGGACAGCACGTCGAGCTTGGTCAGGAAGTAGTCGGTGATGCCGTTGACCCGGGTGGCATAGCGGGCGATGACGGCGTCGAACCAGCCGCACCGCCGGCGCCGCCCGGTGGTGACGCCGAATTCGCCCCCGGTCTTGGACAGGTATTCGCCGTTCTCGTCGAACAACTCGGTGGGGAACGGGCCGGAGCCCACGCGGGTGGTGTAGGCCTTGAGGATGCCCAGCACCGCGGTGATCCGCGTCGGCCCGATCCCCGAACCCACCGCCGCCCCGCCCGCCGTCGGATTCGACGACGTCACATAGGGATACGTGCCGTGGTCGACGTCGAGCAGGGTGCCCTGCGAACCCTCCAGCAACACGGTTTCGCCGGACTCCAGCGCGGTGTTGAGCAACAGCCGGGTATCCGCGATGCGGTGCGCGAAACCCTCCGCCTGCTCGAGCAGGGCCTCGACCACCTGGTGCGGGTCGAGCGCCTTGCGGTTGTAGATCTTGACCAAGATCTGGTTCTTCAGCTCCAGCGCGGCCTCGACCTTGTGGGTCAACACCTCCCGGTCGAGCACGTCGGCGACGCGGATTCCGATCCGGGCGATCTTGTCCTGGTAGCAGGGCCCGATGCCGCGGCCGGTGGTGCCGATCTTCTTGTTGCCCATGTAGCGCTCGGTGACCTTGTCGATGGCCACGTGGTAGGGCAACAGCAGGTGCGCGTCGGCGGAGATCAGCAGCCTCGAGGTGTCGACACCGCGGTCTTCGAGGCCTTTGAGCTCGTCGAGCAGCACGCCGGGGTCGATCACCACACCGTTGCCGATGACGTTGGTGACGCCGGGCGTGAGCACGCCCGACGGGATCAGGTGCAGGGCGAAGTTCTCCCCCGTCGGCAAGACGACCGTGTGCCCGGCGTTGTTGCCACCCTGGTAGCGCACCACCCACTGCACCCGCCCACCCAGCAGGTCGGTGGCCTTACCTTTGCCCTCGTCGCCCCACTGGGCGCCGATCAGGACGATTGCCGGCATGAGTTTGCTCCCGCCTGCCTACTGTGGTTCTGCTGGCAGAACGCCAGATCTTGCACCGCTGCAACGGTTTTCGACATCGCCCGATGGCTCGCACTGCCGTCGGGTGACGGCGCCTCGGTTGGCCGCGTCGTGACCGTGCGCGTAGCTGCACGCGTCTTTGCTTGCCGCGCTCACGTGGCGATCCTAGACGTCGGGCCTCGCATGGTGCTCAGGGGCTTGCCGCCACCGGCGGCTTCGCCGCGCACACGCCGTTGCGCGACGGCGCGTCCAGCATCAGGCACAGGCCGTTGGCGTCACGGTCGTATCGCTTGGCCGCCCAACCGGGCCACGCCGGTTTCCCGTTCCAGCTGACCAGCGTCCAGCCATCGTGGGGATTGCCCTGGATCTCGACGATGCCGGTGTTGGGCAGCGGGTCGAAAAGCAGGAGCAACTGTTCGGGGTTTGTGACGGTCGTCATCGTCCCGATGCCGATGTCGAATTCGCTGGAGAACGCGACCTCTCTGATCCTGCCGTCGGACGCGCGGACCGGGTTGGCCAACGCGCTGCCGTACATCCTTGCGAGCATGTCGTTGAAGCCGCTCGCGGTCGTCGCCGCGTTGCCGGACATCGTCTGGAGCGCGCCGCTGAAACGCCTGTGGAACTCGTACCCGTTGGGGTCGGCCGAGCCCGGCGCGAGCATCGGCACGACGCGCAGCCCGAGCAACCACGCGACCGGTGCCAGCAGGTACGCCAGCCCCGCCAGGCTGAACTGCGGCATCCCGTTGAAGATGCCCGCGTCGATCTCGTTGAGCCCGGGCAGCACCTGCACATTCATCCCCAACGCCGCCGCCAACGGCGCCGCGGTCTGCTGCGTCCTGATCAACTGCGACGCGAAGATCGCGGCGACCGGGCCCTTCGCCGCGAGCACATTGGCGACGTCCTGCGCCTGTTGTTGGCCAAGCGCGGTGAGCGCGGCCCCGGGCACCGCCGTATCGATCACCCTCGCGGCGTTGGCCACCGACTGCCCGTGGCGCACCAAATCGATCACGATCGACTCGTCGGCCGACGCCCGCGCCGATGCGAGGCACAGCAGGACGGCCGAAAGCAGCACGGCGCCAAGGCGACCGAGGTGCGTCGTCAGCAACGGAGGCGGGCGGGGCCGGCGCCGTACCCGAGCGGCGCGGGCCGCACGGCGGAGAAAATGGGGGTGAGGCGGCGAATGGTCGTTCTCCGTTCTCTCAGCCACTCGTTGGCGGGATTCCGCACAACGTAGGCCCTGTGGCAGGAGTAAAGTATCCGGGTGTTTCCAGGCGGCGCCGCAACAACTTTCGCAGTCCGACACCATGTTGTGACTGTGTCGTTATGGCCCATTGATCGAGCCAGAGTCGTTGGAAGTCAAACAGATTGGAACAGCTTGATTGGATAGCTTGTGACACAAGACGATCCGGCCGCCGCGGTCCTGGTGTTCACGCACGGGCGGACCTACGGCCCGTTGCGGGGGTTGCGCGCCCACCGCATCGCCGGCGAACCCGACCTCGACGCCGCGATAGGCCCCTTCCCGCGCCTGGTCGTGGTGGGCGCCGACGCCGACCTGGCGGCGGTGCTGACCCGGCTGCTGCGCGCGGAGCGGCTCGACGTCGAGGTGGCCTACGTGCCGCGGCGGCGCACCCGGGCGACCCGGATCTATCGCCTGCCCGCTGCGCGCCGGGCGGCGCGCCGGGCCGTCCGCGGTTCCGCGCAACGGGTGACGCTGATCCGCGACGAGACCGGCTCGGTGGTCGTCGGGCGCGCCGCCTGGGTGCCGCCGGACGGCGAGCGGGTGATCCACGGCGAGGCGGTCGTCGACGACACCACGTTGTTCGACGGCGACGCCGCCGGCGTGCTCGTCGAGCCGACGCTGGCCATGCCCGGCCTGCGGGCCTCGCTCCAGGGGCGCTGGCGCCGGTGGGTCACCGGCCGCGCGGCCCAGCTCGGCAGCACGGGCGTCGTCGTGCTGCGCGACGGCGTCCCCGCCCCCCGGCCCGGCCGCCGCTCGGCGTTCTACCGCAACATCGAGGGCTGGCTGCTGGTCCGATAGTTTCGTGCGGTGAGCTTCCCCTCGCCCCAACGCGAATCGGTCCGGCCCAGCCCGATCTTTTTGGCCCTGCTCGGGTTGACGGCGGTCGGTGGTGGACTGGCCTGGCAGGCCGGCTACAGCGCGCGGCCGCTCGCCTATGTCGGGGTGTTCATCTTCGTGATCGCCGGCTGGCTGGTGTCGCTGTGCCTGCACGAGTTCGGGCACGCGGTCACCGCCTGGCGGTTCGGCGACCACGACGCGGCCGTGCGCGGGTACCTGACGCTGGATCCCCGCCGCTACGCCCATCCGGCGCTGTCGCTCGTGCTGCCGTTGGTGATCGTCGCGCTGGGCGGGATCGGCCTGCCCGGGGCGGCGGTCTACGTGCGGACGTGGTTCATGACGCCGGCCCGTCGCACGCTGGTCAGCCTGGCCGGGCCGGCGGCCAACCTGGTGCTGGCGGCGCTGTTGCTGGCGCTGATCCGGTTGTTCTTCGACCCGACGCACGTGGTGCTGTGGGCCGCGGTGGCGTTCCTGGGATTCCTTCAGCTCACCGCCGTCGTGCTGAACCTGCTGCCCATCCCCGGGCTGGACGGCTACGACGCCCTGGAACCGCACCTGAACCCCGAGACGCAGCGCGCACTGGCCCCGGCCAAGCAATGGGGCTTCGTCATCCTGCTGTTCCTGCTCCTGGCGCCGGTGCTCAACCACTGGTTCTTCGGGATCGTGTTGTCGCTGTTCGACCTGTCCGGCGTGCCGGACGTGCTGGTGAGCTGGGGCAACGGGCTGACCCGCTTCTGGAGCCGCTGGTTCTGACCCTTGCCATATATGCGTCGTCACGCATATATTTCCGGACATGGGCGCCGGCCACAATCACACCCCGGCCGAGACGGACGACGCTCGGCTGATCCCGCGCATGGTCACCGCCGCGGCGATCCTGGCGGCGTTCTTCGTCGTGGAACTGGCGACCTCGCTGCTGATCAACTCGATCGCGCTGCTGGCCGACGCCGGCCACATGCTGACCGACGTGGTCGCCGTGTTCATGGGGCTGGCCGCCGTCACGCTGGCCCGCCGCGGCAGCTCGTCGCCGGCCCGCACGTATGGCTGGCATCGCGCCGAGGTATTCACCGCCGTCGCGAACGCGGGCCTGCTGATCGGGGTGGCGGCGTTCATCCTCTACGAGGCCGTCCGGCGGCTCAGCGAGGCGCCCGCCGTCCCGGGCGTGCCGATGATCGTCGTCGCGCTGGCCGGGCTGGCCGCCAACTTCGCCGTCGCGCTGCTGCTGCGGTCCCACTCGTCGGGGAGCCTGGCCGTCAAGGGCGCCTACATGGAGGTCGTCGCCGACACCGTCGGCAGCCTGGGCGTGCTGATCGCAGGCATGGTCACCGTGACGACGCACTGGCCCTACGCCGACGTGGTGGTTGCCGTGCTCGTCGCGCTCTGGGTGCTGCCCCGGGCGATCGCGCTCGCACGCGACGCGCTGCGGATCCTTTCCGAATCGTCACCGACCCACATCGACGTCGAGGAGCTGCGCAGCGCCCTCGGCGCCGTCGACGGCGTGACCGGGGTGCACGACCTGCACGTGTGGACGCTGTCGCCGGGCAAAGACATGTGCACGGCGCACCTGACCAGCACCGGGGACCCCGCCCGGGTCCTGCATGACGCGCGGGCGGTGCTATCGGCCCGCGGGCTGGAACACGCCACCGTTCAGATCGACTGCCCCGACGACACCGATTGCTCGGAAAGCTTTTAAGGCGTTACAGCCCAAGCGCTTTGCGCGCCTCGGGGTCGCAGTCGTCGAGCAGGTCCAGGCACCGTGCGTACTCGTCGGTTTCGCCGATCGTGTCGGCGGCGCGCGCCAGCGCGGCCACACAGCGCAGGAAGCCGCGGTTGGGCTCGTGCGAATACGGGACGGGGCCAAAACCCTTCCAGCCGTTCCGGCGCAGCTGGTCCAGGCCGCGGTGATAGCCGGTGCGGGCGTACGCGTACGCGGTAATGGCCTGGTCGTCGGCCAGCGCCTGCTCGGCCAGCGCCGCCCAGGCCAGCGACGCCGTCGGATGCGCGGCGGCGACGATGCCCGGCTTCTCGCCGGCCAGCAGTTCCGCCTCGGTGTCGGGGTCCCCGGGCAGCAGGATCGGGTCGGGCCCTAGCAGATCCTTCATCGGCGTCATGGCTCTATTCTGCAGCTCGCCCGTTTTGCCCGCAGGACGCACCTCGGCCATCGCCCCGGGCCGGGGTCTCGGTCGCTAAGCTCTGCAACTACCCCACTCGACAGCGGGAGGACAGTAGTACTCATGCCCAACCCATCCGAGCCCGACCGCGGCGGCCCGCCGAACCGGCCCGGGTTCGATCCACGCGAGTCTCGCAACGATCCGAGCGACGAGTGGGGGGCCGAATCCGGCCCCGAAGCCGGCTTCGAGACCGGTGACGACGCCACCGAGAGCGTGCCCATGGTCCCCAACGACGCCGAGACCGAGACCGTGGTGATCAACAAACCCGATCCGCGCAGCGGTCCCCAGGAAGTGCCGGAGGCACCGCAGCGCGAGCGTCGCTTCACCGCCCCGGGGTTTGACGCGAAAGAGACCACGATCATCTCCACCACCCCGGAGCCCGCCACCGAGGTCTTCGCCACGCCGGGACAGGACGGGACCGCGCAGTTCGGGGCCCCGCCCAAAGCCGCTGTCCCGCAATCGATCCCACCCCGGCTCGGCGGGAAGCTGCGCACGTCCAGGCAATTCAACTGGGGGTGGATACTGGCGATCGTCGTGATCGTGCTGGCGCTGGCGGCGATCGCGATCCTGGGCACGGTGCTGCTTACCCGGGGCAAACACACCGGCGTCTCGCAGGAAGACCAGGTCCGGCACACCATCGGCAACTTCGACGTCGCGATTCAGCGGGGCGACCTGACCACGCTGCGCACCATCACCTGCGGCACCACCCGCGACGGCTACGCCGATTACGACGAACGTTCCTGGGACGAAACGTACCGGCGGGTCTCGGCGGCCAAGCAGTATCCGGTGATCGCCAGCATCGACCAGGTCGTCGTCAACGGCCAGCACGCCGAGGCCAACGTCACCACGTTCATGGCCTACGACCCGCAGGTGCGCTCCACCCGCAGCCTGGACCTGCAGTACCGCGACGACCAGTGGAAGATCTGCCAGTCCGCCAGCGGCTGACCCGCTAGCCCGCCCCTGCCCGCCGAACGTGGAGTTGTTGCGCGAAATGGGGCGGATTCAGCCGCAGAAGTCGACGCTCGACGGGGTCAGGCGATCGACGTTCCGGCGCAGTGCAGGTCCGTGCACGCCTGGACCACCCGCTCGGACATCGACGCCTCGGCCTTCTTGAGGTAGCTGCGGGGGTCGTAGGCCTTCTTGGCCCCGACGTCGCCGTCGACCTTCAGCACGCCGTCGTAGTTGGTGAACATGTGGCCGGCGATCGGGCGGGTGAACGCGTACTGCGTGTCGGTGTCGACGTTCATCTTCACCACGCCGTAACGCAGGGCCTCCTCGATCTCCGACTTCTCGGATCCGGAGCCGCCGTGAAAGACGAAGTCGAACGGTTTCGTGTCGTCGGGCAACCCGAGCTTGGCCGCCGCCACCTTCTGGCCATGGGCCAGGATGTCGGGGCGCAGCTTGACGTTGCCGGGCTTGTACACGCCGTGCACGTTGCCGAACGTGGCGGCCAGCAGATACTTGCCGTGCTCGCCGTGGCCCAGCGCGTCGATGGTCTTCTCGAAGTCCTCCGGCGTGGTGTAGAGCTTGTCGTTGATCTCGTTGGCGACGCCGTCCTCTTCCCCGCCCACCACGCCGATCTCGATCTCGAGGATGATCTTGGCGGCCGACGCCTCGGTGAGCAGTTCCCGGGCGATCGCCAGGTTCTCGTCGATCGGCACCGCCGACCCGTCCCACATGTGTGATCCGAACAACGGCTCGCCGCCCCTGCTGACCCGCTCGGCCGAGATCGACAGCAGCGGGCGGACGTAGGTGTCGAGCTTGTCCTGGGGGCAATGGTCGGTGTGGAGCGCGACGTTGATCGGGTACCTGGCCGCGATGGATCGGGTGAACTCGGCCAGCGCCACCGCCCCGGCGACCATGTCCTTGATTCCGAGGCCGGACGCGAATTCGGCTCCGCCGGTGGAGAATTGGATGATTCCGTCGCTGCCGGCATCGGCGAAGCCCTTGAGGGCGGCGTTCACCGTCTCCGACGAGGTGCAGTTGATCGCGGGGAAGGCGTACGAGTGCTCCTTGGCGCGGCGCAGCATCTCGGCGTAGACCTCGGGCGTGGCGATGGGCATGGCAACTCCCTTCTGCCCCTTCTGCGGCCGGGTCCACCCAGTATCGTCCAGGTCGGCGGGCGGCTCACCGCGGGCCGGTATGTTGATGGATCATGAGTACCGCCGTGACGGCCCTGCCCGCCATCCTCGACCCGATGTATTGGTTGGGCGCCGACGGCGTCTTCGGGTCGGCGGTGCTGCCCGGGATCCTGGTCATCGTCTTCATCGAGACCGGGCTGCTGTTTCCGTTGCTGCCCGGCGAGTCGCTGCTGTTCACCGGCGGTCTGCTGGCCGCGCATCCGCACCCACCGGTCAGCATCTGGGTGCTGGCGCCGTGCGTCGCCACGGTCGCGGTCCTGGGCGATCAGACCGGATATTTCATCGGGCGGCGGATCGGGCCCGCGCTGTTCAAGAAGGAAGACTCGCGGTTCTTCAAGAAGCACTACGTGACCGAGTCACACGCGTTCTTCGAGAAGTACGGGCCCTGGGCGATCATCCTGGCCCGGTTCGCGCCGTTCGTGCGGACGTTCGTCCCGGTGATCGCCGGGGTGTCCTACATGCGCTATCCGCTGTTCTTGGGGTTCGACATCGTCGGCGGCATCGCCTGGGGCGGCGGCGCGACCCTCGCGGGCTACTTCTTGGGCAACGTGCCGTTCGTGCACCACAACCTGGAAAAGATCATCCTCGCCATCCTGTTCGTGTCGATGATCCCGGCGTTCATCGCTGCCTGGCGCGGCTATCGGGGCCGCCGCCGCGTGACGGAGACCGCCGACAGGGAACCCGAGAAGCTGCCGGCCTCCGAGTAGCGGCCCGCGCGCGGCTCAGACCGCGACGGTGAAATCGCAGCCGGTCTTGGCGCGGACGTCCTCGACCGTCACCCCGGGATGCAGTTCCGTGAGCACCAGCCCCTGCCCCGGCTCGACGTCGAAGACGCACAGGTTGGTGATGATCATGTCGACGACGCCCTTGCCGGTCAGCGGCAACGTGCATTGCTTGAGGATTTTCGGGCTGCCGTCTTTCGCGGTGTGGTCCATGACGACGATCACCCGCTTGACACCCGACACGAGATCCATTGCGCCGCCGGGCCCTTTGACCATCTTGCCGGGCACCATCCAGTTGGCCAGGTCGCCGTTCTCGGCCACCTCGAGCGCGCCCAGGATCGACAGGTCGATGTGGCCGCCGCGGATCATCGCGAAGGAGTCGGCGCTGCTGAAAAAGCTGGAGCCGGGCAGGCTCGTGATGGTCTGCTTGCCGGCGTTGATGAGATCGGGGTCCACGCTGTCCTCGCTCGGGTAGGCCCCGATGCCGAGCAAGCCGTTCTCCGACTGCAGCGTGACGTTGATGTCGTCGGGAATGAAGTTGGCCACCAACGTCGGGATGCCGATGCCCAGGTTCACGTAGTAGCCGTCGCGCAATTCGCGGGCCGCGCGCTGGGCCATGAGCTCGCGAATAGGGCTGTCGTTCTTCAGCGCTGCGCCGCCGCTGGTGGTGCGGAACTCGATGCGCTTCTCGTAGCCGGTGCCCTCGATGATGCGGTCCACGTAGATGCCGGGGGTGTGGATCAGGTCCGGATCCAGCTCGCCGACCTCGACCAGCTCCTCGACCTCGGCCACCGTGACCGCCGCGCAGGTGGCGATCATGGGGTTGAAGTTGCGCGCCGTCTTGCGGTAGACGAGGTTGCCCGCCGTGTCGCCCTTCCACGCCTTGACGAGCGCCACGTCCGCCCGGATGCCTTCTTCCAGAACGTATTCCGTACCGTCGAAGACCCGGGTGTCCTTGCCCTCGGCGAGATTGGTGCCGTAGGCCGTGCGCGTGTAGAACCCGGGTATGCCGGCGCCGCCGGCCCGCAGCTTCTCCGCCAGCGTGCCCTGGGGCGTGAGCGCGAGGTCGAGCTCGCCGGCCAGCACCTGCCGCTCGAACTCCTTGTTCTCCCCCACATAGGAGGCGATCACCTTCTTCACCTGCCTGCCCTTGAGCAGCAGGCCCATGCCGAAATCGTCTACGCCGGCGTTGTTTCCGACGATGGTGAGATCCTTGATGCCGCTGTCCACCAGGGCCCGGATCAGCTTCTCCGGGATGCCGCACAGGCCGAAGCCGCCGGCGGCGATGGTGATGCCGTCCTTCAGCAGGCCGTGCAGCGCCGACTCCGCGTCGGGGTGGACTTTCTTCACAGGGCGCTCCTGTCCTCGTGCGACGATTCGGCGGAGACGTTACAGGCGGCCTCCATGAGCATCCACCCCGACAGCTGCACCGACAGGTCCCGCTCGGCGACCTCGGAGGCCATCACCGCGCCCTCGACGAACTCCGCCTCTTTGCCGTCCGCGGTGGGCACCTGGGCGTCGCGATCCCAGAACGGGCCGAACACCGGCAGCCCGTCCACCGTCTGGCGGTAGTCCCACGCCGACTTCCCGCTGGCCAGCACGATCTGGCGGGCGGTGTCGCGGGCCATCGCGTCCTCCGGCGAATCCCCCGGCAGCGTGGTCGCCACCAGCGCCAGGTAGCGGGCGGTCACACCGGCGAACAGGCCGCCGTCGCCGCCGCCGGTGCCGACCAGCACGCCCGCCGGGGCCATGTGCTCGCGCACCGCCGCGACCAGCCGATGCACCCGCGCGGCGTGCCGGGCCCTCACCTCCACCCCGGCGCGGGCGGCCAGCTCGGTCTCGAGCCCCAGCACCACGCCCTGGCAGTACGTGTACTGCGCGCGCACCAGCGACCCCGCCTTGATGCCGTCGAACACCAGGTGCGTCTCGGGGTCGATGAGCGTCGCCTCGATCCAATTCGCCATCTGCTCGGCACGTTTCAGGTGATCGCCGTACCGGGCGAGGAAGATCCCCGCGGGGCCGTTGGCGGGGGCGTTGAAGAACTTGTCCTGCTTGCGCCAGGGGATGCCGCCGCCGTCCTCGGGCGACCACGCCGTCAGGAATTGGTTCGCCAGCTTGGGCAACGCTTTTCGGCGCTCGACGCCGGCGATGCGCGCGGCACGTTCGAGCGCCAGCGCCAGCCAGGCCATGTCGTCGTAGTAGTTGTTGATCCACGAGAAGTTGTTGCGCAGCCGGTGCGAACGGACCTGCCGGTTGATCTCGGTGTGCCGGTGGGGCTGGGGATCACGCTGCTGGGCGTCGATGAGGCAGTCCAGCAGATGCGCCTGCCACCAGTAGTGCCAGGTCCCGAACAGCCGGTCTTTGCGCTGCGCCGGCCAGGCCACCACCCCGAGCTGTGTGGCGGGTAGACCCCACAGCCGCTTCAGGTGCCGTTGTGTGACAGCGGCTTCGCAGCTGGCCGCCCGGTTGGCCCATAGCTGATCCATACCTGCCGATCCTGCCCCATGCGTGTGAGCGCGCGGCGTCGAGTGTGAACGCAGGGCTTTCGGTGTGCATGTGCGGCGGCGAC
The DNA here is from genome assembly GCF_000276825.1 of Mycobacterium paraintracellulare. Lineage (NCBI taxonomy): Bacteria > Bacillati > Actinomycetota > Actinomycetes > Mycobacteriales > Mycobacteriaceae > Mycobacterium > Mycobacterium paraintracellulare. Next base: position 5,024,080 of record NC_016948.1, read on the forward strand.
ACGCCGAGCTGGCCCGCCGTCAGCGCACAATCAACGCCGCCGGTTCACACTCAACGCGCCCGGCGGGTGTCACCAGGCGCGGGACAGGTCGGCGTGCTGCTCCACCCAGGTGTGCATGGCGATCCCGGCGGCGACGCCGGCGTTGATGCTGCGCGTCGAGCCGAACTGGGCGATCGACACCGTCAGGGTCGCGCCGCTGCGGGTGTCGTCGGTGATGCCGGGCCCCTCCTGACCGAACACCAGCAGGCACTCGCGCGGCAGCGCGGTCTCCTCGAGCCGCGCCGCGCCCGGGACGTTGTCGACGGCGACGACGGTCAGGCCGGCGTCCGCCGCGAAGTCGAGCAGCTCGGCGGTGCTGTCGTGGTGGCACAGCCGCTGATAGCGGTCGGTCACCATGGCCCCGCGGCGATTCCACCGCCGCCGCCCCACGATGTGCACGGTGTGCACGGCGAAGGCGTTGGCGGTGCGCACCACCGAACCGATGTTGGCGTCGTGACCGAAGTTCTCGATCGCCACGTGCAGCGGATGGCGTCGCCGGTCGATGTCGGCGACGATGGCTTCCCGGGTCCAGTACCGGTAGGCGTCGACGACGTTGCGAGTGTCGCCCTCGCGCAACAGGATCGGGTCATACCGCGGGTCGTCGGGTGGTTCGCCCGGCCACGGCCCGACGCCGGCGGGCGGGGTCGCGGACCATTCGGTGGGCCCGGGTCCGCTCATCGCTGGGTCCACACCCCGGCGTGCGTGCCGTCAATGGCCAGCGTCGCGTAGAGCAGCGCGTCGTTGATCTCCCCCTGGGTGCACAGCGAGGCGTTGACATGCACCGCGTCCAGCGACGCGTCGGGCAGGATCAGCACCGACGAGCCGTAGGTCGCGCAGGCGGGGTTGAGTCCCGGGGCGGGCAGCGTCGGCGAGGCCAGCAACATCATCGGGCCGCCGCGCTTGGCGGACTCGTCGCGGTAGCGGGCCGCGATGGCGGTGGCCTCCAACCCGAGCAGCATGTAGCCGTTGCCGGTGAACGCCCCCGGATCACCCAGTTGCGCCTTGGTCACCGGTTTGCCGTCGGCCCGCCACGCCGTGAGGCTGGCGGTCTTGACCGCCAGCCCGCCGCTGTCGTTGGGGTTGGTCGGCAGGAGGCCGACCGGGAAGGCGACCGGGTAGGCCGACGAGCTGTTCGGGATGCGGTCGCGCGGCGAGTAGCCGTAGATGCCGCGGACCTGACTCCGATCCTTCAGCGGCCCAAGGCAAACCGTGCCGGTGAGCCGGTCGGGCGGCGCGGACAGCGTCGCGCGAATGTCGTGCACGCCGGTCTTCGCGTTCTCGCAGCTGCCCAGGCCGTCGGCCTCCATGGGGTGGGCCAGCGCGCCGTACAGGCCGAAGCGGATGTCCTCGGGTTTGGCGTGCGGGTCCTTGGTCGAGGCGGGACTCGCGTCGACGTCCACCAGCACATAGTCGCCATCCCAGCGCAGGTTCGACACGGACATGTTCCAGCCCAGCAGCACCAGCGATTCGCCGAGCCGCGCGCCCTGGGCCCCGTAGGGCGCGGCGGCGGGGTTGGTCGATGAGCAGCCGGCCAGGCAGAGCGCCAGGCACGCGGCGATCGCAAGGATGGTCCGCATTGAATTAGCGCCCCGGGGTCGGACCAGAACGCATCGGCCACGCGGGCCACATGCGGCACAGCAGTCCCCGCCGGAAGGGAGTGGCGAATTGCCCACCTCCGAGCGACAAGTCGGGCGCCTGCGCGCCTCGACGCCGTTGTCGCTGGGAGGCGGGCACCACGCACATCGCCCCGGCCAGGGACCGCTGCGGCGGATGTGGCAATCGGTGCATCGAAAAAGCCGGCACCTAGCCCAGCCCCAGCTCGGCCAGTCCCAGCACGCTGCGGTACGGCAGCCCCTCGGCCTCGATGGCCTCGGCGGCGCCGGTGGCGCGGTCCACCACGGTGGCCACTCCCAGCACCTCGCCGCCCGCGTCCTGCACGGCGCGCACCGCGGTGAGCGCCGAGTTGCCGGTGGTGCTGGTGTCCTCGACCACCAGCACCCGCTGCCCGGAGACCTCGGAGCCTTCGATAAGTCGTTGCAGCCCATGGGCTTTGGCGGACTTGCGCACAACGAAAGCGTCGATGGGCCGGCCCGGCGCGTGCATGATGGCGGTGGCCACCGGGTCGGCGCCCAGGGTCAGCCCGCCCACCACCGCGTAGTCCCAGTCGCTGGTCAGCTCGCGCATCAGCTTGCCGATCAGCGCCGACGCACGATGGTGCAGGGTCGCCCGGCGCAGGTCGACGTAGTAGTCGGCCTCCTTGCCGGACGACAGCGTGACCCGGCCGTGCACCACCGCCAGGCGGCGCACCAGTTCGGCCAGCTCCTCGCGCTCAGGTTCGGCCACGGCCACCACCGACTCGTTTGGTGACCGCCCGCATCAGGGTCCGCGGGATCATCCGCTCGGCGGCGATGATCGCCTTGTACTGCAGACCCGGGATGCTGATCACCTTGCCGCGGGCGATGTCGGCGAGGCTCTGGCTGACCACGTCGTCGACCTCGAGCCACATGAACGACGGCGACTTGGACATGTCGATGCCGGCGCGGGCGTGAAATTCGGTGCGCACGTAGCCCGGGCACACGGCGTGCACCGAAACCCCGGTGCCCTGCAGCCCGACGGACAAGCCTTCGCTGAACGAGATCACCCACGCCTTGGACGCCGAATACGTCGAGCCCCGCCCGGGCACCAGCCCGGCGACGCTGGCGATGTTGATGACCGTGCCGGCGCCCGCGTCGAGCATGCCCGGCAGCGCCGCCCGGGTCAGGTGCATGACCGCGGTGACGTTGACGTCGAGCTGGGATTGCAGCACGGCGGGGTCGGTGGACCAGAAGTCGCCGGACGTCGCGAAGCCGGCGTTGTTCACCAGGACGCGCACTCCGGCGGCGAGGCGATCGGACACCCGTTGCCGGTCGGCCGCATCGCCCAAGTCGGCGGGGAGAACCTCGACGTCGCCTGCGGTGCTCTTCAATTCGTCCGCCAGCCGGTTCAACCGATCGGCGTCGCGGGCGACCAGCACCAGGTCGTAGCCGTCGCGGGCGAAGCGTCGCGCGTACCCGGCGCCGATCCCGGAGGTGGGCCCGGTGATCAGGGCGACGGGGCGGGGCATGAGCGCCATCCTAGTTACGGCGGCCCCACCGGCCTCCCGGCTACCCGCCGTCAGCGCTGATAGTTGGTGGCCTGGTGGCCGTTGCGCCCGGTCGGGGGCGGGCGGCGCAGCGTATCGGGGCGCGGCTCCGGTCGCGGCTGGTCGCGGCGCACCGGCTCGGCCGCGCGGCGGCCCGGCGCGGCGTCGGGCCCGAGCAGGCCGGCCACATCCTGCTGCGCGCGCCGGGGCGGCAGCTCGGCGCGGCCCGCCGGCGCCAACGGGCGGCTCGGCGACGCGTTGCGCGGTCCCGCCGGTGCCCCGGACTCCTGCGGGGTCTCCTCCGGCAGCGGCGGCAGCACTCGCAACAGGTCGTTGAACTGCCGCACGGTGCGCAGACCCTCGTCCCACTCGGTGCGGGTGCTGGTGATCGGCATGGCGACCAGCGTCCAGTTCTGCTCGTTCCACATGATCTCGGCGGAATCCGGCGCGGTGTGGGCGAAGGTGACCATGCGGCGGTCGCAGGCCCGGCGGGCGGCGTCCAGGTTGGTCGAGTACACCATCCGCGGCCCGATCGCGCCCAGCAGCCAAATGTCGCTCTCCCGTGGCTCTTTGAGCCCCTTGAGCCGCAGGTCCACCACGACGTTGGTGCCCACCTTGCGGTGCAGCGCGATCACCGTGGCGACCTCTTCGAGGTCGAAGATGTAGACCGCCTCGCCTCGGATCTGGCCCAGCACCACGTTCTGCGCGGTCACGTCACCCACCGTCGACATCACGCCGCGCTTCCAGCGCTTGAGGATGTCGGCCGATTCCCGCTCGTAGTCGAATCCGTGCGACCGCGCCCACGACTTACGGCGCCTGCTGCGTCCGCGCCGACGGTCGACATCGACGTACAGCAGCACCCCCGCGCCGACAAAGCACAGCGCGGAGAGCGTGAACCAGAGGGGGACCATCCAAAACAGCGTATCTGCTATTGGCCCGGAACACAGAAGGCGACCAGGTCACAACCCAATCACAGGATGCATTGCGGCCCGGGCGGGCGTCAGCGCCGGCGGGCGAAGTACTTCTTGGAGTCCTCGGCCGCGGCCCGCAGTTCGGGTTCTGCCTGGAACTTCGGCTCGAATTTCGCCCACGCCGCCTCCCGCTTGGCCGGGAAGTACTCCGTCGGCCAGTACGGATGCTGCTGCGGGCTGTAGTCGCGCAGCAGGCGCCGGGCGACGGTGGCCTTGTGGACCTCGTCGGCGCCGTCGGCCAGCCCCATCGTCGGCGCGCTCGCATACATCGCCTGCAGCGGCGTCAGGTCGGTGGTTCCGAGCGACCCGAGGATGTGCAGGGCGTTGTACGACACGTCGCGCAGCACCTTGGCCATCGTGAACTTGACCGTCGCGATGTCGGTGCGGGCCTCCTTGGTGCTGGAATTGTCGATCTTCCACGCCGTTTCGAGCACCAGCAGCCGCAGCATGCGGATCGCGGCGTAGGAGTCGGCGATCTTCTCCTGCACCATCTGATGCTCCGCGATGACCTTGCCGTGCGACTCCCGCGACAGCGCCCGCTCGCACATCATGTCGAACGCGAGCCGGCACTGGGCGATGGTGCGCATCGCGTGGTGGATGCGGCCGCCGCCGAGCCGACGCTGGGCCAGAGTCTTGGCGCCGTCCTCGGGGCCGAGCAGGTGGTCGAGCGGAACCCGGACGTCGTTGTAGATGATGTGGTTGTGGTTGCGCGGCTCCGGCTGGATCTCGACGCCCGGGGTGCGGCGCGGCACGACGAACATGCCGTTGGTGCACATCACGAAGAGGATGTCGGCCACCCGTCCCGCCGAGGTGAACCACTTCTCGCCGTTGATGACCCACTCGTCGCCGTCGCGCACGGCGTGGGTCTTGAACAGGCTGGGGTCGGATCCGCCCTGTGGCTCGGTCATCGAATACGCCGAGAACATGTCCTGGTTGAGCAGCGGCTCGAGCCACCGCTTCTTCTGCTCCTCGGTGCCGAACGCGGCGAGCATCTCCATGTTGCCGGTGTCGGGTGCGGCGGCGCCGAACATCTGCGGGGCCTGGGAGTAGCGGCCGATGACCTCGTTCAGTAGCGCCAGCTTGAGCTGACCGAAACCGGGGCCACCCAACTCCTCGTCGAGGAAGATCGCCCACAGCCCCTGGTCCTTGATCTGCTGTTGCAGACCGCGCACGTAGGCCTTCACCCGGGGATCGGGCGAGCGCACCGCGTAGGGGAACACGAAGTCCAGCGGCTCGATCTCCTCACGGCAAAAATCCTCGACCCAGTCGAGCTTCGCCTGGAAATCCGGCTCGGTGCTGAAGTCCCACGCCATGTTGGCCTCCGATCTGCCGTCGGTGGGACGCTACCAATGCGCGTCCAAACGCCGAACGTCGACTTGTTGGGCGGTTTCGGGGGAAAGCACCACAACAAGTCGACGTTCGAGCGCGGCTCAGCCCAGGATCAGGGAGTCGCCGTCGGGGCTGACGTTCACCGGCACGGTGTCGCCGTCGTGCACGTCGCCGGCCAGCAACAGCTTGGCCAGCTGGTCGCCGATGGCCTGTTGCACCAGCCGGCGCAGCGGCCGCGCGCCGTAGACCGGGTCGAATCCCCGATGCGCCAGCCACTGCTTGGCCGGCAGCGACACCTCGAGGGTGAGGCGGCGCTGCGCCAGCCGCTTCTGCAGCTGCGCCAGCTGGATGTCGACGATGGCCACCAGCTCACCGGGCTCCAGGCCGGCGAAGACGATGACGTCGTCGAGCCGGTTGATGAACTCCGGCTTGAACGCCGAGCGCACCGCGGCCATCACCTGCTCCTCGGTGCCACCCGAGCCCAGGTTGGACGTCAGGATCAGGATGGTGTTGCGGAAGTCGACCGTGCGGCCCTGCCCGTCGGTGAGCCGGCCCTCGTCGAGCACCTGCAACAGCACGTCGAACACGTCCGGGTGCGCCTTCTCGATCTCGTCGAACAGGATCACCGTGTACGGACGCCGCCGCACCGCCTCGGTCAGCTGACCGCCCTGGTCGTAGCCGATGTAGCCGGGAGGGGCGCCGACCAGCCGGGCCACCGAGTGCTTCTCGCCGTACTCGCTCATGTCGATGCGGACCATCGCGCGCTCGTCGTCGAACAGGAACTCCGCCAGCGCCTTGGCCAGCTCGGTCTTACCGACACCGGTCGGGCCCAGGAACATGAACGAACCGGTCGGCCGGTTGGGGTCGGCGACGCCGGCGCGGGCGCGCCGCACGGCGTCGGACACCGCCGTCACCGCCTTGCGCTGCCCGATGACGCGCTTGCCCAGCTCGTCTTCCATGCGCAGCAGTTTGGCGGTCTCGCCCTCGAGCATCCGTCCGGCCGGGATGCCCGTCCATGCCGACACCACGTCGGCGATGTCGTCGGGGCCGACCTCCTCCTTGAGCATCACGTTCTCGCGGGCCTCGGCCTGCGGAAGCGCGGCGTCGAGTTTCTTCTCGACCTCGGGGATGCGGCCGTAGCGCAGCTCGGCGGCCTTGGCCAGGTCGCCGTCGCGCTCGGCGCGCTCGGACTCCCCGCGCAGCGCCTCGAGCTGTTCCTTGAGCTCGCGCACCACGTCGATCGCATTCTTCTCGTTCTGCCAGCGCGTGGTGAGCTCGGCGAGCTTCTCCTTCTGGTCGGCCAGCTCGGAGCGCAGCTTCTCCAGCCGCTCCTTGGACGCCTCGTCCTCTTCTTTGGCCAGCGCCATCTCCTCGATCTCGAGGCGGCGCACCAGGCGCTCGACCTCGTCGATCTCGACGGGCCGCGAGTCGATCTCCATCTTCAGCCGGCTGGCGGCCTCGTCGACCAGGTCGATGGCCTTGTCCGGCAGGAAGCGCGCGGTGATGTAGCGGTCGGACAGCGTCGCCGCGGCCACCAGGGCCGAGTCGGTGATGCGCACGCCGTGGTGCACCTCGTAGCGGTCCTTGAGCCCGCGCAGGATGCCGACGGTGTCCTCCACCGACGGCTCCCCGACCAGCACCTGCTGGAAGCGGCGCTCCAGCGCGGCGTCCTTCTCGATGTACTTGCGGTACTCGTCGAGCGTGGTGGCGCCGACCAGGCGCAGCTCGCCGCGGGCCAGCATCGGCTTGATCATGTTGCCGGCGTCCATCGCCCCCTCGCCGGTTGCGCCGGCGCCGACGATGGTGTGCAGCTCGTCGATGAAGGTGATGATCTGCCCGGCGGAGTTCTTGATGTCGTCGAGGACGGCCTTGAGGCGTTCCTCGAACTCGCCGCGATACTTCGCGCCGGCGACCATCGAGCCGAGGTCCAGGCTGATGACGGTCTTGTCGCGCAGGCTCTCCGGCACGTCGCCGGCGACGATGCGCTGGGCCAGACCCTCCACGATCGCGGTCTTGCCGACGCCGGGCTCGCCGATCAGCACCGGGTTGTTCTTGGTGCGCCGGCTCAACACCTGCACGACGCGGCGAATCTCGTTGTCACGCCCGATAACCGGGTCGAGCTTGCCCTCGCGGGCGCGCGCGGTCAGGTCGGTCGAGTACTTCTCCAGCGCCTGATAGGTGGCCTCGGGGTCGGCGCTGGTGACCCGGGCGCTGCCGCGGACCTTGACGAACGCCTCCCGCAACGCCTGCGGCGACGCGCCGTGCCCGGTGAGCAGCTTGGCGACGTCGGAGTCGCCGGTGGCAAGGCCGACCATCAGGTGTTCGGTGGAGACGTATTCGTCGTCCATCTCGGTGGCCAGTTGCTGGGCGGTGGTGATGGCGGCCAGCGACTCGCGCGAGAGCTGCGGCTGCGAGCTGGCGCCGCTGGCCTGCGGCAGCCGCTCGAGCAGGCGCTCGGCTTCGGCGCGGATGGTGGCGGGCGCGACCCCCACGGCCTCCAGCAGCGGCGCGGCGATGCCGTCCGCCTGGGTCAGCAACGCCATCAGCAGGTGGGCGGGCCGGATCTCCGGGTTACCGGCGGCCGAGGCCGCCTGCAGCGCCGAGGTCAGCGCCGCCTGGGTCTTGGTGGTCGGGTTGAAAGAGTCCACGACGCCTCCATTCGGGTCGAAAGGGAGCTGGCAAAAATGCTTGTCTGCTTGTTCAACGTCGTCAATGTTGAGTCTGTTCCGCTCAACTCTACCGAGTTTTGGGCACTACGCCGTACGGGGTACCCCCGTAGCGATGACGCAGACGATGCAACACCCCGACCAGGCCGCCGACCCCGCCCGAACCCCGCGCCGGGGCAGGAGCTTATGGCTGGCCGCCCTCGCCGGAGTGGCGGTCGTGGGCCTTGTCTCGGTCGGCCTGCATACCGACCTCGCCCACGGCAGCCAGTCCAGTGAGGTGCCCGACGCCGGGACGCTGCAGGTGAGCGGCGCCGGTACGACGAAGACGCTGCCCTGCCACGCCGGCTACCTGTCGGTGAGCGGAAAGAACAACACGATCACCCTCACCGGCCACTGCACCAGCGTCACCGTCTCCGGCAACGACAATCGCGTCGCGGTCGACAGCACGGACGCGCTGAGCGCATCCGGAGCCGGCAACGTCGTTGTCTACCACTGGGGTTCACCCAAGATCGTCAGCGCCGGGACCGCCAACGTCGTCCGGCAGGGCTGAATCCACGGAATCCGAGCCTAGAATCGGGGCCCGTGAGCCTCGAGGACGTCCAAGCGCTGGCCGTGCTGCGCGACGCCTTCGAACCGGACGGCGCGGGCCGCTCGGGCTCCCAGGGTGATTCCGGCGAGCTGGTGCACCGCTTCTACACCCATTGGTTCGCCCTCGACGCCTCGGTGCGCGATCTCTTCCCACCCGAAATGAGTGCCCAGCGCGCCGCTTTCGGCCACGCGATGCACTGGGTGTACGGCGAACTGGTCGCGCGGCGCGCGCGGGAGCCGGTGGCGTTTTTGGCCCAACTCGGGCGGGACCACCGCAAATACGGTGTGCTGCCGCACCATTACGACACCCTGGGCCGCGCATTGCTGGCGACGCTGCGCTCGCATCTGGGTGCGGCCTGGACCGGCGCGGTCGACGACGCGGCCAGGCAGTCGCTGAACCTGATCATCGGGGTGATGAGCGGCGCCGCGGACGCTGAGGAGGGACCCGCCTGGTGGGACGGCACCGTCATCGAACACCTGCGGGTGTCGCGGGACCTGGCGGTCGTTCGGCTGCAGCTCGACCAGCCGATGCACTACCACCCCGGGCAATACGTCAACGCCCATGTGCCGCAATGCCCGCGCCGCTGGCGATATCTGAGCCCCGCCATTCCCGCCGATCCCGGCGGCGGGATCGAGTTCCACGTGCGCCTGGTGCCCGGCGGCCTGGTCAGCACCGCGATCGTCAACGAAACCCGCATCGGCGACCGGTGGCGGCTGTCCAGCCCACACGGCGGCCTGGGCGTCGACCGAGACGGCGGCGACGTGCTGATGGTCGCCGGCAGCACGGGCCTGGCGCCGCTGCGGGCGCTCATCATGGACCTGTCCCGCTACGCGGTCAACCCGCGGATACATCTGTTCTTCGGCGCGCGCTACCGCTGCGAACTCTACGACCTGCCCACCCTGTGGCAGGTCGCGTCGCACAACCCGTGGCTGTCGGTGTCGCCGGTCTCGGAGTACAGCGCCGACCCGGCGTGGGCCGCCGACTATCCCGACGTCACGCCGCCGCGGGGCCTGCACGTGCACCAGATCGGCCGGCTGCCCGACGTGGTGACCAAGTACGGCGGCTGGGGCGACCGTCAGATCCTGATCTGCGGCGGGCCGGCGATGGTCAGCGCCACCAAGTCCGCGCTGCTCGCCAAAGGCGCTCCGCCCGAACGCATTCAGCACGATCCGCTCTGGAGGTAGCCATGCACGTCGTCACCCTGCGCGATCCTTCGTCGCCACTGGTTGCCCAGTTCGTTCCGGACGCGGGGATGATCGGCACGTCGCTGCGCGACGCCGGCGCGGAGTTGCTCGGCCAACGTCGCGGTCTGGACGCCTATGTCAGCGACGGCAAGACGATGGGCATCCCGATCCTGTATCCGTGGGCAAACCGGTTGGGCGCGAACACCTATACCGCGCAGGGCGCGACGGTGGACCTGACGCCGGGTGAGAACGGGGTGCGCGCCGACCCCAACGGGTTGCCGATCCACGGCGTCCTGGCCGCCTATCCCGGTTGGCGGGTGACGGACGAGTCCCCGAACGAGCTGACCGCTCTGGTGGATTTCGGTGCCGATCCACGACTGCTGGCCAGCTTCCCGTACCCGCATGTGCTGACAGTGACCGCGCGACTGGCCGATCGCACCCTGACGGTGCGGAGCACCGTCGCCGCCACCGGCGACTCGGCGGTGCCGCTGTGCTTCGGGTTTCATCCCTACCTGCAGCTGCTGGGCGTGGCCCGCGGTGACTGGGTCGTCGAGACGCCGGCGCTGCGGCACCTCGGTCTCGACGACAAGGGGCTGCCCACCGGAGAGTCCGAGCTGCAGCCGGCAGGTGAAGAGGCGTTGCGCAACAAGGCCTTTGACGATGCCTACGACGACGTCACCGAGGGCGCGGTGTTCGCGGTGTCCGGGGGCGGACGCCGCATCGAGGTGCATTTCGAGCGGGGCTATTCGGCGGCGCAGATCTTCGCGCCGCCGGTCGACGATCCGTCCAAGGCCATCATCTGTTTCGAGCCGATGGCCGCACCGACCGACGCGCTGCGCCGCGGCGGCTATCGCTGCGCTGCGCCGGGTGAGCCGGTGGTGACGCAGTTTTCGATCCGGGTGCGATCACAGTGACCACCTGGGTCACCGCAGTCGCTGTCTGCTGATCACCAGGAGCATGCGAAAAGCGCTAGCACATGCGCTAGCGCTTTTGCGAATGTTGTGTGCTCCGGAGACAGGAACCCTTGGGGCGCAAAACAAACTTCCCGACGATTAACGCCCCCGGCGCGGCTGCCACACCACCAGCGCGGTGCTCTTGGGCACCACCGCCACGTCGCGGCGCTGGCTGGCGCGCAACTGCGCCAATTCCTCGTTCAACTCTTTGATCCGCGCCTGCAGGGCCTCGACCTGGTTGGTCAGCTCGATGATCCGCTTGATGCCGGCGAGGTTGACCCCCTCGTCCTGCGAGAGCCGCTGCACCTCACGCAGCAGGTCGACGTCGTGCTCCGAATAGCGGCGTCCCCCACCGGAAGTGCGGCGCGGGCTGACCAGGCCGAGGCGGTCGTAGGTGCGCAGGGTTTGGGCGTGCATGCCGGCCAGCTCGGCGGCGACCGAGATCAGGAACGTTCGGGCATCCTCATTTCGTGAATTACTCGAGCCCTTGGCCATCAGCGATTACCCGCCCATCCTGCCCGGGGGTCAAACCCGCTGGAGCGCTCGGCGGCGGCGTATGCCTCCAGCGCCTCCTGGGCCGCGCCCTCCAGATTCGGTGGCACGGCGACCTTTACGGTGACCAGCAGGTCCCCGTTGCCGCCGCTGCGCTTGGGCACACCGCGTCCGCGCACCCGCAGGATGCGGCCGTCGGAAGTTCCCTTGGGCACCCGGACACCGACTTTGCCGTCCAGCGTGGGCACCGAAATGGTTGAGCCCAAGGCCAATTCGGTGAAGCTGACGGGAACGGTGACGGTCAGGTCGTCGCCGTCGCGGCCGAACACCTTGTCCGGGCGCACGTGCACCGTCACGTACAGGTCGCCCGAAGGCGCGCCGCGCAGACCGGCCTCACCCTGGCCGGGCAGCCGGATGCGCTGTCCGTCCTCGACGCCGGGCGGGATGCGCACGTTGATGGTGCGGGTCCGGGTGGTGACCCCGGTGCCCTTGCACTCCTCGCAGGGGTGCTCGATGATCGAGCCGCTGCCCCGGCAATCGGTGCAGGGCTCGGAGAAACCGAACGCGCCCTGGTTGCGGTTGATCACGCCGGAGCCGTTGCAGGTGGGACACACCTTCGGGCTGGTGCCCGGCCGCGCGCCGCTGCCATGGCAGTTGGTGCACGGCGCCGGGCTGGTCAGCCGCAGCGGCATCGCCACACCCTTGGCGGCCTCGACGAATTCCAGCTGGGTTTCGGTCTCGAGGTCGTTGCCGCGGCGCGGCCGGCTGGGCCGGCCGCCGGCGCCGCGCCCGAACAATCCGCCGAACAGGTCGCCGATGTTGGTGCCGCCGCTGCGGCCGGCGGCGTCGAACAGATCGTTGAGGTTGAACTCCGCCCCGTCGCCGCCGACGTTGAAGCCACCGAAGCCGCCGGTATCGAACCGGCGCCCGCCAAAACCGCCGCCGGCGAACAGCCTTCGGGTTTCGTCGTATTCCTTGCGCTTGGCCGGATCGGACAACACGTTGTGCGCCTCCGACACGGCTTTGAATCGTTCACCGGCGGCGGGATTGTCCGGGTTGGCGTCCGGGTGCAGATCGCGCGCCAGTTTGCGGTAGGCGCGTTTGATCTCTTCGGGACTGGCGTCAGAGGAGACGCCCAGCTCCTTGTAGAAGTCTTTTTCGACCCATTCACGCTGGGCCATGTCGCGTCACCCCCTCACCTGTGGCGTTGCGTTGTGCTGATTGTGTGGTCTAGTCACCGGACGTGCCGGCGTTATCGTCCGATTCGACCGGCGCGGTTTCCTCAGCCTCACCGGCCGAGGCCGATTCGTCGCCTTCGTCGTCGACCGTGTCGACGACGCCGACCATGGCGTGGCGCAGGATTTGATCGCCGAGCTTGTAGCCCTGCCGCATGACGGTGCCGATCACCGGTCGAGATCCGTCGCCCTCGTGCTGGACGGCTTCGTGCAGCACCGGGTCGAAGTCCTCGCCCTCCTCGCCGAACGCCGTCAGGCCGAGCCCGGTCAGCGCGCCCTCCAGCTTGTCGGCCACCGCCTTCAGCGGGCCCGACTCGAGGTCGCCGTGCTTGCGCGCCCGGTCGAGATCGTCGAGCACGCCCAGCAATTGGTTGACGACGGCGGCCTTGGCCCGGTCCGCCGCGGCCTGCTGGTCGCGCAGCGCCCGCTTGCGGTAGTTCGCGAAGTCGGCCTGCACGCGTTGCAGATCGGCGGTCAGCTCGGCGAGCTTGCCCTCGCCCTGAACCGCCGGCTCGTCGGCCGGGGCCGGCCCTCCCGGCGTATCGCCGGGAGGGGCCTGCCGTACTTCACCGGTCTCAGGATCGATTCGCCGCTTGTCGGTGACGGTCACCTGTTCCTGTGGGTTTCCTTCTGTCACTTGGACTCCCGGTCGTCGTCGACCACCTCCGCGTCCACGACGTCGTCAGCGGAGCCAGCCTGCCCGCCACCGGTCGCGTCGGCCTGTTCGCCCGCGGCCTGGGTGGCCTCGTAGATGGCCTGCCCGAGCGCCTGCGACTCCTGGCCCAGCTTCTCCATCGCCGACTTGATCGCGGTGATGTCGGTGCCGCCCAGGGCCGTCTTGGCCTCGGCGATCGCGGCGTCGACCTTGGACAGCGTGTCCTCGGGAACCTTCGACCCGCCCTCGGCTTCGCGCTGGTCCTTGACGAACTTCTCCGTCTGGTAGACCAGCGATTCGGCCTGGTTGCGGACGTCGGCCTCCTCGCGACGCTGGCGGTCCTCCTCGGCGTGCGCCTCGGCGTCCTTGATCATCCGGTCGATCTCCTCCTTGGACAGGCCGGAGCCCTCCTGGATTTTGATCGTGTTCTCCTTGCCGGTGCCCTTGTCCTTGGCCGTGACGTGCACGATGCCGTTGGCGTCGATGTCGAAGGTGACCTCGATCTGCGGGACGCCGCGGGGCGCCGGCGGGATGCCGGTCAGCTCGAAGGAGCCGAGCAGCTTGTTGTGCGAAGCGATTTCGCGCTCACCCTGGTACACCTGGATCTGCACGGACGGCTGGTTGTCATCGGCCGTGGTGAAGGTCTCCGACCGCTTGGTCGGGATGGTGGTGTTGCGCTCGATGAGCTTGGTCATCACGCCACCCTTGGTCTCGATACCCAAGCTCAGCGGCGTAACGTCAAGCAGCAGAACGTCTTTCACCTCGCCCTTCAACACGCCAGCCTGAAGAGCGGCACCCACGGCCACCACCTCGTCGGGGTTGACACCCTTGTTGGGCTCCTTGCCGCCGGTGAGCTCCTTGACCAGTTCGGTCACCGCGGGCATCCGGGTGGAACCACCCACCAGGACCACGTGGTCGATCTCGGAGACCGAGATGCCGGCGTCCTTGATCACGGACTGGAAGGGCTGACGGGTGCGGTCCAGCAGATCCTGTGTGATGCGCTGGAATTCGGCGCGCGTGAGCTGCTCGTCGAGGAACAGCGGGTTCTTGTCCGCGTCGACGGTGATGTAAGGCAGGTTGATCGAGGTGCTCTGCGAACTCGAGAGTTCGATCTTGGCCTTCTCCGCGGCCTCACGCAGCCGCTGCATCGCCATCTTGTCCTTGGTCAGGTCAATTCCGCTGGTGCCCTTGAACTTGTCGACGAGCCAGTCGACGACACGGTCGTCCCAGTCGTCCCCACCGAGGTGGTTGTCACCGCTGGTGGCGCGGACCTCGACCACGCCCTCGCCGATCTCGAGCAACGACACGTCGAACGTGCCGCCACCGAGGTCGAAGACCAGGATGGTCTGCTCCTTCTCGCCCTTGTCCAGGCCGTAGGCCAGTGCGGCGGCGGTCGGCTCGTTGACGATGCGCAGGACGTTCAGGCCGGCGATCTGGCCGGCTTCCTTCGTCGCCTGACGCTGGGCGTCGTTGAAGTACGCCGGCACGGTGACCACCGCGTCGGTGACGTCCTCGCCCAGGTATGCCTCGGCGTCGCGCTTCAGCTTCATCAGCACACGGGCGCTGATCTCCTGGGCGGTGTATTTCTTGTCATCGATCTCGATGGACCAGTCGGTGCCCATGTGCCGCTTGACCGAACGGATGGTCCGGTCGACGTTGGTGACCGCCTGGTTCTTGGCGGGCTGGCCGACGAGCACCTCGCCGTTGCGCGCGAACGCGACGATGGACGGGGTGGTCCGCGAGCCCTCGGAGTTGGCGACGACGACGGGGTCACCGCCCTCGAGGACTGCGACGACGGAGTTGGTGGTCCCGAGGTCGATACCGACCGCACGAGCCATAGTGATTCCTCCTGATTGTGTAGAGCTTGTCTGGTGCCACTATGCTGAGTGAACCCCGCTCAAGCCTGCCCCTGAGGGCGATAGGCTGTCAACCCAGTCTTGAGCCTGGTTCACTCAACTTGTCGATCATGTTAACGGCCCGCGGTCCCGTGTTGTTCCCGGGGCCAGCGGTGGCGGCGCACAGTCGCCCCGCGAGTCGGTCACGCGGCGGTAAAGCTTCACCATCGGCGCCGCATCGATAGGCACTCGAGTGCAGCGACTGTCGTCGGAGGGTGGGTAACCTGAGTGCCGCCATTCGAATCGTCTGGGGAGCGGCGGGTGCGGTTTTCGGATAATGCGCGGCGGAGCCTGGCCGGTGGTTCGCTGCTGCTCGTAGCCCTGTTCGCCGGCTCCGGGCTGGTGTCCGGCTGCAGCTCCGTCATCGGCGGCCGGCCGGTGGCTTCGCCCGGGGCGGGCGCGGGCGAACCGTCCTTCCCCACGCCGCGATCCACGCCGTCGCCGCCGTCGGCCACCGCCGCTCCGGCCCCGACGGCTCCGGCCGCGCCGACGGGCCCCACGAATCCGGCCGGCGCCATCCCCCTGCCGCCCGACCAGAACGGCTACGTCTTCATCGAGACCAAATCCGGCGTGACGCGCTGCCAGATCAACAAGGACACCGTCGGCTGCGAGGCGCCCTTCACCAACTCCCCGCTGCAGGACGGTGAGCACGCCAACGGCGTCAGCGTCACCACCGGCGGCAAGGTGCAGTGGGTGCTGGGCAACCTCGGAGCCATCCCGACCGTCAAGATCGATTACCAGACCTACGCCGCCCAGGGCTGGACGATCATCGCCAACGTCGACGGCACCCGCTTCACCAACGACCAGACCAAGCACGGCATGTTCGTCAGCATCGACAAGGTCAACACGTTCTAGGGCGGTAACCTTGTCGACGGCGTGGCGGGGGGATCGGTCTGCCGCGTGATGTCGCCGACCAGCTACCGGTGCTCGCTCAGTCCCGGCCTAACCAAGAAGACCTCACGACTCCATGCAACTGCGCTACATCAGCGTCGCGGCGCTGATCGCCGAAGCCGGTGGCGACCCGTGGGCGATCAATCAGAGCCTGCAGGCCGGTAGCCCGTTTCAGATTGCTCAGCTGGCGGAGGCGTTTCTCAAGGCGGGCCGATGCACCGCCGAGGCCACCAATGCGTTCGACCAGGCCCGTAGCCGCTTCGACGCCGCGTGGAACCATCAGAATGGGGATCATCCGATCAACGGCTCCGCCGAAGTGCAGCGCGTGACGAAATCCCTTGGGGCGCAGTCCTTGCAGCTGCCCAAGATCGGTGCGGACCTGGAAAACATCGCTGCCAATCTGGCCGAGGCGCAAAAGACGGCGGCCGGGCAGATCGCGGCCCTAGAAAGTCAGTTGCAGCAGCTGGACGGCTTCATCGGCCAAGCGGTGGAGCTGGAAAAAGATCCCACACTGACCGCGGAAGACCGACACGCGCTGGATGCGTTTATCAGCGGCCGCGAAGACGACGCCATCCGCGACACCAAAGCAGCGCTGGGCCAGCTGCAATCCACCCGCAACGGCTACGCCAACTCGTTCCAGAACGCAATGGGGACCCTGCACGCGGACGGATACGACCTCACGGCCCCCCAGGCCGGGCCCGCCCAGGGAGCGGCCGAGCAGCCCAGCGGCGGCGCGGCCGAGCAGCCCGGCGGCGGTCCCGCGTTGGCCCCGACGAAGGGCGAGGTGCTGACCGGCGCCGCGGGCGCGATCGCCGGCGGTACCGCCGACGGTGTGCGCGGGGCGACGACCAGATTGATCGCCGAGTCCCCCGGTACGGGTCCCGGCAAGGCTGATCCGGGCTTGTTGAGATGGTTCGAGGATCCGAAGATCGGCGGCATCGAGCTGAAAGGCTTCTCCCGCGTCGGCGGGGTGGTCGCTGCGGCCAGCGCGGTGCCCGCCGTCATGTCCGACATCCATGACGGCAACTCGGTTTCCGAGGCCGTCACCCGGGAGTCTGTCGGAACCGTGTTAGGGCTGGGCCTGGGCACATTGGCAGGAGACGCGGCTGCTGGTGCAGCGATCGGTTCGGTCATTCCGGGGGCGGGGACGGCCCTTGGCCTGGTGGTGGGCGCGGGCGTGGGAGCTATCGCCGCTTGGGGTGGATCGAAGGTGGTCGGAGAAGTCTGGCATCCGGTCGCGGATGCGGTCGGGAGTGCGGTGCACGGCGTGGAATCGGTTTTCGGATTCGGGTAGGTCGGCGACGATGCGATTTGATGAGTTCATAGAGAAGCACGGCGTTGCAGTATCCCCGGTCGACCGATTCGCCGGGCTTGTCGTGGAGGTCGGGGTACCACAGGGCTGGGAACCGTTCGATTCCGCAGTCGGAGCCCGGGTATGGGTTTGTCGCGCCGACCCGTGCATCGACACATTCGGCGCTAACGCGGTGTTGACGATGCATCGTGTCGAGGCCGCTTTGGACCCCGCCGAAGTTTTCGCGATGCTGGTGGAGCAGCAGCTGCAGTCGACTCCGGGATGTCACGAGGTGCGCCGTGAACTCGGCCCGGCAGCTGAATCCATCGGAATTCAGGGGTTGCTGGCGATGAAGATTATCCATGAGCTCGGCGCCATCGACAGTGTGTCACGATCGCGGATCATCTCGGCTGAACAGGAGACACTGATTGCGCAACTTACGGTGACCGCGCTAGATGATTCACCCGTGCGGCGGGAAAACGTCTGGCTGTCTGTACAACTGGGTGCCGCGCCGGCAGGTCCGGCGCCCGTCACCGCAACACGAGACCGTCACTGATGATCAACGGCGAGACGAGCGGCCAGTGGCGG
Organism: Mycobacterium paraintracellulare; assembly: GCF_000276825.1. NCBI lineage: Bacteria > Bacillati > Actinomycetota > Actinomycetes > Mycobacteriales > Mycobacteriaceae > Mycobacterium > Mycobacterium paraintracellulare. Next base: position 5,041,979 of record NC_016948.1, read on the forward strand.
CGGGGACTGCGGTACATCTTTGGCGCGGCTCTACTCCTTCTTGCGGCGGTAGCAACTTCGGTCGGAGTTCAGTGGTACCTGTCCCTGATCGCATTCTGCGCGGCACTCATGTTCATCCTCGGAAGACGCCGAATTTTTCGGGCGGGAGTCACCCGGGCGGGCGACGAGATTATTTGTAGATACATCCCGTGGTACGAGGGAAATGTGTACGTCTTGAACGTGCTGTTCCCATTGCTCGCTGTCGCAGGTATCGGCGCGGGCAGTGCACCCGGCAATCCCGCGTGGCTTCGGTTCATCGGAATCCTTCTGCTGGTTCTGACGCCCATCTTCGTTTCCAGCGCGGTATGTATGTGGCGCCGGTGCCTTCTGTGCATTTCGCCCTCGGTGTTGACGGTGCGCCTGACTGCGCCGAAAGAAGAGTTGACCGAAATAAGCCGTGAGTGTGTCGTGTCGATCGAGCCCAAGATCGTCCCGAATGGTGTGAGCGGCCAGTCGCTGCAAGTCGCAATCAGCTACCGCGCAACGGGTTTGAGCAGCGAGTCCAAGACTGTGCTGCTCGGCCTGCAGTTGACCATCCAGCCGATTAACCTTCTTAACGCACTAATCGCCTGGAAAGACGGCGCCCACGAAAACCCGTGCGAGCTACTGGATCGGGTCGAAGGGATCCTTCGGGGCAATCGACAGTGACCACACGAGGCGGTCACTGATGGCCGGCGGCGAAGCAAAAGGCCGTTGGTGGCGCGTGCTGCGCTATTCCTTCGGCGGCGCGCTGTGCCTATTGGCGGGCATAAATGTGCTGGTTGGGTCGGCTTGGTATCTGCCTGTCGGCGCCGCTGCGGTCGGCGTCGGCATCATTTATGGGAGCGGCCGCCGAATTTTCGGCGCCGGGGTCAGGCGGACCGGGCAGGAGATTGTCTGCCGCTATCTTCCGTGGTACGAGAGCAACCCATACATGGCGACCTTGCTGTTCCCCCTAATCGCGTTCGCCATGATTGGCGCAGGATGTGCACCCGGTAATCCGGCGTGGCTGTGGTACGGCGGGGTCATTCTGCTGGCCATCTCTGCCTTATTGGTGGGAGTCTCCCTCTGGATCTGGCGCCGATCCCTTCTCCGTATCACCCCCGCGGCGTTGACCGTGCGGATCGCAGAGCGCGGCAGTGAGTTGACCGACATCCGGCGTGAGCATGTCCGTTCGATCGAGCCAAAGCTCGTCCCGAGCGTGGCGGCCGGTACCGAGCGGTTGCAAGTCGAAGTCGCCTACCAGCCAGCCGATGTCAGCGGCGAGGCGACCGCGACGGTGATGCTCGGGATGTATCTGAGTGTTCAACCGAGCAACCTCCTCGACGCCCTCGCGGCCTGGAACAACGGCGCCCACGACAACCCGAGCGAGCTGCTCGACCGGATCGAACGGATCCTTCGGGGCCGGTCAATGGCTGGCGTGTGACCGCGCCGCACTGCTGCCCGAAAAGACGTGCCGCGCAAGCGTATTCGTCAGCGTGCGAAGTCAGACGGTCGGAATTTCCCCTCCGCCAGGTTCTTTTCGATTTCTTCCAGGCTTTTACCGGTGAGGTCGGGCATGCGGAAGAATACGAAGATCCACGCCGCCACGTTGAACAACGCGTAGAGCCACATCGAGGGTCCGACCCCGATCGCATTGATGAGCGACAGCAGCGTCAGCGTGATGAGCAGGTTGGTCCCCCACAGCGTCGCCGAATGCACGGCGGTGCCCTCCGGTCGCACCGCCAGCGGATAGGTCTCCGAGCCGGTCAGCCATCCCATCAGCTGCAGGCCGCCGGCATTGAACACCATGAAGGCGATCAGGGAAATCATGATGTAGGCGATCACATCGTGGCCGCTGTCGGCGGTGACGAAGATCAGGCCGAGCGCGAACAGGCTGATCGCCGCGCCCGGCACCATGATGAGGGTGAGCCGGCGCCGGCCGACCCGGTCGATAATGGCCAGCCCCACTAGTTGGGCGATCACGTACGTCGCACCCAACATCACCGACACCAGCAGAGCCACGGACCGGTACACGCCGTCGTCAGTCAGGATGGTCGGCGCATAGTAGATGATCATCTCGATGCCGCTGAGCTGGGTGAACACCGCGATGCCACAACCCAGGACCAGGGCCGGGCGCACCCAGGAGTCGCGCAGCCCGCTCCACCCGCGGGTGCTGGCCTTGCGTTCCATGCGCGCGAGTTCGGTCGCTTCGTCCAGCTCGGCGCCCACGTCGTAGCCGTCGGGCCGGACCCGCTCCAACACGGCTCGCGCGGCGTTTCGATCACCTTGCTTGACCAGCCAGCGCGGACTTTCCGGGAGGCGCAGCAACAGCCACAGCATGATCGCGGCGGGTACGCACGCGATTCCGGTCGGCCCCCGCCAGGAGACCGAGTCGAAGACCCCGATGAGGTTAGCGGCGAGGATGCCCACCCCGATGGCGATCTGGAAGCACAGCACCAACCGCCCTCGGTAGGCCGACGGCGAGAGCTCGGCGACATACATCGGGGCCGTCTGGGTCGCCCCGCCGACGGCGAAGCCCAGGACCAGCCTTCCCAGCGACAGCACTACGACATCCGGCGCGTCGGCACACCACAGCGCGCCGACGATGAACAGCACCGACAGCATCAACAGCGTGCCGCGCCGGCCGAACCGGTCGGATAGCCAGCTGCACGCCAAGGCCCCGACGATGGCGCCGAGCAGGATGCTGGCGGCGACCACCTGCTTCCAGGCCGCGGTGAGGTTGAACTCCTCGGTGAGCTGCAATAGGGCCCAGGAGATGACACCGGTGTTGTAGCCGTAGAGCAAGCCCGAGATCGCCGAGACGAGCGCAATGACGACCACGGCGCTCGTCAGTTGGTTTCCCGCCTCCGCGACGGCGCCGACTGCACCGTGCGACGTTTCCTCGTGAGCCGCAGCTGCGCACTTTGCCGGGTCGGTCCCATCGGGCGACTCCGCCGCGCGACGGTGCTGGCTCGCCGCGGTCGGGGCGTCGTCGCCGGCTTCTGACCACCATTCGCGGTCTGTGGGATCGGCGGCCATTAGCAGGGCCGATCGTTGTAGCAGAGACGACGAACCCGGGGCGCATGGGCGGGCCGGCCGGGCATCGTGATCGCCTCCCTACCCTGCGCTCGGATTGCATGGCCGCTCGCCGCGGCGCCAGGACCCAATGTCATACCGGGCGTCGCTGCTGTGACGGCGGGTACGTGTCGGTCGCTGGCGGCTCACTCGCCGGCCTGCCCAGCCCGGGAGGCGCCGCAGTTGATGTGGGCTTGCCGTTCGACCTCCACATCGATTCGGGAAAAGAGACTGTCACGAATATGTTGGTAAGTCAAAAGCGATGGGGCGGTCGAACTGTGCTGTACTGCAATATCATTCGTCCGGAAATGGTGTGGCGGGTGTGTTGAGCGCCACAGTCTGGCGGTAGGCTGTGGACCCTGAGTGCACGCTCTGTGTGGGAACCCGCACCCCTCCTTCTGAGCGACGCGACCGCCCCTTAGGGGTTGGCATCAGCAGGCTGGCAGGTGCGGTCAGTACCATCGGTGCCGTGGCATCCAACGGTCCACGCGATGACTTCCACAATCGGCCGACCCAGCATGCCGATTTCGGCATGAGCGAGCCGCCGACCGGTGAAGTCCCGCCACCGAACTTCCCGCCCCAGCCGCCCCACGGGTTCGAGCAACCCCAGGGCTTCGACCCGTTCGACCAGGAACCCGAGCCCACGCCCTGGTACCGCAGGCCCGCGATGCTCATCGCCTGGTTGATTTCCGTCGTCATCCTGATCGGCCTGATCGTCTTCGGGATCATCGAGCTCATTCACGACGACCAATCCGTCAACCACGTCCCCAAGTCGACGACGAGCACCACCACGACAACGACAACAACGACGCCGTCGACCACGACGACCACGACCACCACCGAGTCCAGCAGCAGCGCCGAAGAGCAGCCGCCGGCCCAGCAGCCGACGCAGCAGCAGCCCACCGGGCAACAAACGCAGCAGCCCACGCATCGCCACCATCTGCCGCAGCTGCCGCCGGTGATCACCATTCCGCAGGTGCCGACGGTCATCACGGTTCCGCCGGGCCTGCGTTAGCGAGTCGGCGGCAGGCCGATCACGCTCGGCGACGCGGCGCCGGCGGCGCCCTAGACTCGCTGCAATCCACGGGACTACTGACACAGGGGTGCGGACATGAGCCAGTCGCTCGGGCTATCGATCGGGGTGGCCAATCTAGTGGCGGCCCGCGCCGGCACCGCCCCGGTCACCCGCAGCTCGGTGGTCACCCTGTTCGAGCACCGTCCCACCGAAGTCGGCCTGCCGGAAGAGAATCCGAACCTGACCGCACCCGGCCTGGTGCTGCGCGGGTTCGTCGAGCGGGTCGGCGACCGGGCCCCGCTGGTGGCGGCCGACGGCACCAAGTACCTGGGCGCGGCGCTGACGGTCGAGGCGATCGAGGCGATGGCCCGCACGGTCGGCTACGGGACACCGATCAGCATCGCGGTCCCCGCCTACTGGTCCGACGAACAGTTCGCGGCGCTGCGCGACGAGTTCTTCGCCCAGTCGGATCTCGCGCGCGGTGGGGTCGCGCCGATGCTGGTTTCCGACGCCACGGCCGCGGTGGCGGCCCTGCGCGGCACGCCGGGGTTTCCCGCCGACGGCGTCGTCGCGCTGTGCGACTTCGGTGCCGGCGGCACTACCGTCACGGTGCTGGACGCCAATGCCGGCTTTGCGCCCGTCGCCCCGGCCGTGCGGCACACCGACTTCTCCGGCGACGCGATCGATCAGCTCATCGTCGATCACCTGCTGGCCTCCGATGTCAGCACCGCCGTCCTGGGCGGCGGCGCGCGGATGGGATCGCAGACCCGCCTGCTGGCCGCCTGCCGGCGCGCCAAGGAACAACTGTCGACCGCCGCGGTGAGCACCGTCGCGGGGGCGTCCGGGGAGTCCACCCAACTGACCCGCACCGAGTTCGAGCAACTGATCTCCCCACCGCTGGACCGGTTTGTCACCTCGCTGCAAGACACGTTGCGGCGCAACGGAATTCCGAACACCAACCTGCGCGCCGTGGCGATCGTCGGCGGGGGCGCAAGCATCCCGCTGATCACCGCGCGGTTGTCGCAGCGCTTCGGGGTTCCGGTCCGCAGCGCGGCGCAGCCGGCGTCACTCGCCGCACTCGGCGCCGCGGCGCTCGGTGCGCAGTACGCAGCGGGGGGCGCCGAAACCACCGCGGCCGCCGCCGTGGAGACGCCGACCGAAATGGTCGGCACCGCGGGAATCGGGGCCACCCAGGCCGCGTGGGCCGCCCAGGCCACCGATGTGGATGACGCCCTGGCGTGGTCGCAAGACGCCGACTCCGACGAGCCGGTGCCCTATACCGGCCGCGACGCAACCGGCGAATATGCCAGCGAGGCACGGGAATTCGAGTACGCCGAGCAGGGCGGGCTGCCCTGGTACAAGCGCACGGCGCTGGTGTTGACCGTCGTTGGGGCGGGGGTGGCGGTGCTGGTGGCCGCGGCACTGGCGATCGGCCTGTTGATGACGAAGTCCACCCCGGCCCCCCCGACGTCCTCGCCCAACCCACCGCCACCACCACAAACGGTGACCATCACCGGGCCGAACGACAGCACCACCGTCACCGTCGTTCCGGCTCCGCCGCCACCGTCCAGCGAGGCGCCGGCCACCACGACCACCACGACACCGCCGCCGGAGCCGTCGACCACGACGACGACACCCCCGCCGAGCACCACGACGACCACCACCGCGCCGCCCACCACGACATCGCAGGCGACCACCACGTCCGCGGCGCCGACGACGACCACCCGGGTGCGACCCCTGCCGCCGATCTTCCAACCCCCATTCGGGCGCTGACGCGAACGATTGCGTCTGGCCGGAAAAGGGCTCCGAAAAGGGTCATTTAACGAAATTTGGTGGCGCTGGTCACTCCGACAAACGTCACACCCGGCGAACGGGTATCAACTAGCAGGCCAGAGGCGCCGACGAACCCGAAGTTAGGGCAGCCTTTCTCGCGCCGAAAGCCGCGAAGATGTAACTATGAGCGGGGCTTAAGCAGGCAAATAAAGCACAGGCCGAATTATCTATGCATTGGGGAGACCTTCTGTGACAACGCAGATGCTCATCAGGCTGGTCGTGGGCATGGGCATGACGCTGGTCGTGGCCGCGCTCGCCGCACGACGGGTCCTGTGGCTGTTCAAGCTGATCACGTCCGGCAAGCCGGCCCCGGGGCACACCGACGAACCCGGCAAACGAATCTGGGCCGAGCTCTCCGAGGTCTTCGGGCAGCGCAAGCTGTTGAAGTGGTCGATCCCCGGCCTGGCGCACTTCTTCACCATGTGGGGCTTCTTCATCCTCCTCACGGTCTACATCGAGGCCTACGGGCTGTTGTTCCAGGACAACTTCCACATCCCGTTCATCGGGCGGTGGGACGCGCTGGGCTTCCTGCAGGACTTCTTCGCCACGGCCGTCTTCCTCGGCATCGCCACCTTCGCCGTCATCCGGTTGATGCGCAGCCCGAAGGAGATCGGCCGCTCATCCCGGTTCTACGGCTCGCACACCGGCGGCGCCTGGCTGGTGCTGTTCATGATCTTCAACGTCGTGTGGACCTACGTGCTGGTGCGCGGATCCGCGGTCAACAACGGCACGCTGCCGTACGGCAACGGGGCCTTCCTGTCGCAACTGTTCGGCGCGATCCTGCGCCCGCTGGGGCAGCCCGCCAACGAGATCATCGAAACGGTGGCCCTGCTGCTGCACATCGCGGTCATGCTGGCCTTCCTGATCATCGTGCTGCACTCCAAGCACATGCACATCTTCACGGCGCCGATCAACGTCATCTTCAAGCGGCTGCCCGACGGGCTCGGCCCGCTGCTGCCGCTCGAGCACGACGGCAAGCCGATCGACTTCGAAAACCCGCCCGACGACGCGACATTCGGGCGCGGCAAGGTCGAGGACTTCAGCTGGAAGGCCATGCTGGACTTCGCCACCTGTACCGAGTGCGGGCGCTGCCAGTCGCAGTGCCCGGCGTGGAACACCGGCAAGCCGCTGTCCCCCAAGCTCGTCATCATGGACCTGCGCGACCACTGGATGGCCAAGGCGCCCTACATCCTGGGTGACAAGGAGAGCCCGCTGGAGAGCACGCCGGCGGGCGGGCTCGGCGAGGAGCTGTCCGGCGAAGAGCACGCCGAGGCCCACCACGTTCCCGAGTCGGGCTTCGGCCGCGTCATGGGTTCCGGCCCGGAGCAGGCCACCCGGCCGCTGGTCGGCACCGAGGAGCAGGGCGGCGTCATCGACCCCGACGTGCTGTGGTCCTGCGTGTCCTGCGGCGCCTGCGTCGAACAGTGCCCGGTGGACATCGAGCACGTCGATCACATCATCGACATGCGCCGCTACCAGGTGATGATGGAGTCCGAGTTCCCCTCGGAACTGTCGGTGCTGTTCAAGAACCTGGAAACCAAGGGCAACCCGTGGGGCCAGAACGCGTCGGACCGCACCAACTGGATCGACGAGGTCGACTTCGACGTGCCGGTCTACGGCGAGGACGTCGACAGCTTCGACGGCTACGAGTACCTGTTCTGGGTCGGCTGCGCCGGCGCCTACGACGACAAGGCCAAGAAGACCACCAAGGCCGTCGCCGAGCTGCTGGCCATCGCCGGGGTGAAGTACCTGGTGCTCGGCACCGGCGAGTCCTGCAACGGCGACTCCGCGCGCCGCTCGGGCAACGAGTTCCTGTTCCAGCAGCTGGCCGCGCAAGCCGTCGAGACCCTGGACGGGCTGTTCGAGGGCACCGAGACCGTCGACCGCAAGATCGTGGTGACCTGCCCGCACTGCTTCAACACCCTGGGCCGCGAGTACCGCCAGCTCGGCGCGAACTACTCGGTGCTGCACCACACCCAGCTGCTCAACCGGCTGGTCCGGGACAACAGGCTGGTGCCGGTGACGCCGGTGTCGCAGGACATCACCTACCACGACCCCTGCTACCTGGGCCGGCACAACAAGGTCTACGAGGCGCCGCGTGAGCTGATCGGTACGTCGGGGGCGAACCTGACCGAGATGCCGCGGCACGCCGAGCGCAGCTTCTGCTGCGGCGCCGGCGGCGCGCGGATGTGGATGGAAGAGCACATCGGCAAGCGGATCAACCACGAGCGTGTCGACGAGGCGCTGGCCACCGGGGCCACCACCATCGCCACCGCGTGCCCGTTCTGCCGGGTGATGGTCACCGACGGCGTCAACGACCGGCAGGAGGAGGCCGGGCGCAGCGGTGTCGAGGTGCTCGACGTCGCCCAGATCCTGCTCGCGTCCCTCGAATACGACAAGGCGACGCTGCCCGAAAAGGGCACGGCCGCCAAGGAAGCCGAAAAGCGGGCGGCCGCGGCGCCCAAGGCCGCGACGGCCACGGCGACCGCACCCGCCGAAGAGGCCGAGGAGGCTCCCGCCGAGGCGGCCCCGAAGGCCGCGGCCGCACCCGCCGCTCCCGTCAAGGGGCTCGGGATCGCCGGCGCCGCCAAGAAACCCGGGGCCAAGAAAGCCGCGCCCGCCGCGGAAGGCAAGGCCGAAGCGGCCGCCCCGGTCAAGGGGCTGGGCATCGCCGGCGGCGCCAAGAAACCCGGGGCCAAGAAGGCGGCACCGGCCAAGGCCGAGGCACCTGCCGAAGCGGCCGCGCCCGAGGCCGAGACCGAGGCCAAGGCGCCCGCCGCGCCCGTGAAGGGCCTGGGCCTGGCCGCGGGCGCCAAGCGACCCGGCGCCAAGAAGGCGGCCCCGAAGGCCGAGGCCCCCAAGGCCGAAGCACCCGAGGCGGAAGTGGCACCGGAAGCCGAACCCGAGGCCAAGGCACCCGCCGCCACGCCCGTGAAGGGCCTGGGCCTGGCCGCGGGCGCCAAGCGACCCGGCGCCAAGAAGGCGGCCCCGAAAGCCGAGGCGCCGAAAGCAGAAGCCGAGCCCGCCGAACAGGCGCCGGCCGAGCCGGCACCGAAAGCGGAGCCGGCAAAGCAGGCCGACGGCGACGACGCACCGTCGCAGCCGCCGGTCAAAGGCCTGGGCATCGCCCGCGGGGCGCGACCCCCGGGCAAGCGCTGACCTGCGATTTTTGCGCTTGACAGCAAATTTCAGTGGACAGTGATGGCACCATTGGTGATGTGACCACCCACCAGCTGCCTCATCAGCTGCCACCGCACCCGTCGGCCCATCACCGGCAGCAGCGCACTTTCGCGCAGTCGTCGAAGCTCCAGGACGTCCTGTACGAGATCCGCGGCCCGGTACATCAGCAGGCCGCGCGGCTGGAGGCCGAGGGTCATCGCATCCTCAAGCTCAACATCGGCAACCCGGCGCCGTTCGGCTTCGAGGCGCCCGACGTGATCATGCGCGACATGATCCAGGCCCTCCCGTACGCGCAGGGTTACTCCGACTCGCAGGGCATCCTGCCGGCCCGCCGCGCGGTGGTCACCCGCTACGAGTTGGTCGACGGATTCCCCCGCTTCGACGTCGACGACGTCTACCTGGGCAACGGGGTCTCCGAGCTGATCACGATGACGCTGCAGGCCCTGCTCGACAACGGTGACGAGGTGCTGATCCCGTCACCCGACTACCCGCTGTGGACGGCGTCGACGTCGCTGGCGGGCGGCACCCCGGTGCACTACCTGTGCGACGAGACGCAGGGCTGGCAGCCCGACATCGCCGACATGGAGTCCAAGATCACCGACCGCACCAAGGCGCTGGTGGTGATCAACCCGAACAACCCGACCGGCGCGGTGTACACCAGCGAAGTGCTCACGCAGATCGTCGAATTGGCGCGCAAGCACGAGCTGCTGCTGCTCGCCGACGAGATCTACGACAAGATCCTCTACGGCGACGCCAAGCACATCAACCTGGCCTCGCTGGCGCCGGACATGTTGTGCCTGACGTTCAACGGGCTGTCCAAGGCCTACCGGGTGGCCGGGTATCGGGCCGGCTGGCTGGCGATCACCGGGCCCAAGGACCACGCCGGCAGCTTCATCGAGGGGATCAACCTGCTGGCCAACATGCGCCTGTGCCCCAATGTCCCGGCGCAGCACGCGATCCAGGTCGCCCTGGGCGGCTACCAGAGCATCGACGACCTCGTCCTGCCCGGCGGCCGGCTGCTCGAGCAGCGCGACGTCGCCTGGACCAAGCTCAACGAGATTCCGGGGGTGTCCTGCGTCAAGCCGGACGGCGCTCTCTACGCCTTCCCGCGGCTGGACCCCGAGGTCTACGACATCGACGACGACGAGCAGCTCGTCCTCGATTTGCTGCTGCAGGAGAAGATTCTGGTCACCCAGGGCACCGGCTTCAATTGGCCCGCACCGGATCACCTGCGCATCGTGACCCTGCCGTGGGCCCGCGATCTGGCGGCGGCCATCGAGCGGCTGGGCAACTTCCTCGTCGCCTATCGCCAGTAAGCACCCAGGAAAACGCCTCTACGCTCGACCGGGTGACGCACTCCCACTCGCACAGCCTGCCGCCGGGCCCGTCCGGCATCGATCCGTTGCCCGCCAGGATCGTCGTCGGGCTGCTGGTCGCGATCGGAGTGGCGGTGGCCGTCGGCGCGATCCTGTTGTGGCCTAGTCGGCAGCGCGTCGACATCCCGATGCCGCTGCAGAACGCGTCCGGCGGCGCGGTGAGCACGCAGGCCGGGCACGTGCTGTCCAGTGGGTTGGGCGACTGCGGCAGCCCGTCGGTCAGTCAGGTCCTCACCGGCCCGCCCCAGCCCGCAGCGCCCGGCGCCGGGCGCTGCGTGTTGACCCAGGTCGCCGTCGATTCCGGGCCGAACGCGGGCGCCACCACCCTGCTCGAGTCCTCCCCTGGGCCGGGTCAACCGAAATTTGCGGTGGGCGACCGCATTCGGGTCGTGCGCCAGGTCGACGACCAGGGCGCCACCAGCTACGCGTTCTACGACTTCGAACGGGGTTGGGCGCTGGTCGGTTTGGCGATCGCGTTCGCGGTGGTGATCGTGGCCGTGGCGCGCTGGCGCGGGCTGCTCGCGCTGGTGGGCATCCTGGTCGCGTTCGTGGTGCTGGTCATGTTTCTGCTGCCGGCCCTGCGGGACGGCGCCCCCGCGGTGCCGGTGGCGCTGGTGGCGTCGGCGGCGATCCTCTACGCGGTCATCTATCTGGCCCACGGGGTCAGCCTGCGGACCAGTGCCGCGCTGCTGGGCACCCTGTCGGCCCTGCTGCTCGCAGCCGGATTATCTTGGGCGGCAATACAATTGGCGCATCTCACCGGTCTGTCGGACGAGCAGAACACCACCGTCAGCGCGTACCTGGGCAACGTGTCGATCGGTGGCCTGCTGCTGGCCGGTTTCATCATCGGGTCGCTGGGTGTGCTCAACGATGTGACGGTGACCCAGTCCTCGACGGTGTTCGAGCTCGCCCGCCTCGGGGGCTCGCGGCGAGCGATCTTCGTGGGCGCCATCCGGGTGGGGCGCGATCACATCGCCAGCACGGTCTACACGCTGGTGCTGGCCTACGCGGGCAGTTCGCTGCCGCTGCTGTTGCTGTTCAGCGTCGCCAACCGCTCGCTGACGGACGTGCTGACCGGGGAGAGCGTGGCCATCGAGATCGCCCGGTCGGCGGTGGGCGGGATGGCGTTGGCGCTGTCGGTGCCGCTGACCACGGGGATCGCGGCGGTGCTGGCGAAGCCTAGCGGCGGTCGCAAGCGCGGCGAAGCCGCGCGCAGCGGGCCGCCGCTACCGGCCTAGTGAAACCGGCTCCGCTCCAACAGGTTCAGCAGATAGGAGCCATACCCGGACTTGAGCAGGCTGTGCGCGCGCTGCGCCAATTGTTCATCGGTGATCCAGCCCTGCTGCCACGCCACCTCCTCGGGCACGCTGACCTTGAGGCCCTGGCGTCGTTCCAGCGTGCGGACGAAGTCGCTGGCGTCCAGCAGCGAGTCGAACGTGCCCGTGTCCAGCCAGGCCGTGCCGCGGGCCATCACCTCGACCGAGAGCCGGCCCCGGTTGAGATAGATCTGGTTGACCTCGGTGATCTCGTACTCGCCGCGCGCCGATTTCTTGAGCCCCTTGGCGATTTCGATCACGTCGTTGTCGTAGAAGTACAAACCCGGCACCGCGTAGTTGGATTTCGGTGTCTTGGGTTTCTCTTCCAAGGACAGCGCCAGGCCGTCGTCGCTGAATTCGACCACACCGTAGGCCGACGGGTTGGCCACCCAGTACGCGAAAACCGCTCCCCCGCTTATGGTTTGGAATCGGCGCAAGCTGGTGCCCAGTCCCGGTCCGTAGAAGATGTTGTCTCCCAACACCAAAGCCACCGACTCGTTGCCGATGTGGTCGGCGCCCAAAACGAACGCCTGGGCCAGACCGTCGGGCCGGTCCTGTGTCACGTAGGTGATGTTGACGCCGAATTGCGAGCCGTCGCCCAGGAGCCGCTGAAATCCCGGCGCGTCATGCGGGGTGGTGATCACCAGGATGTCGCGGATTCCGGCCATCATCAGGGTGGACAGCGGGTAGTAGACCATCGGTTTGTCGTAGACCGGCAGCAACTGCTTGCTGATGCCCGTGGTGATCGGATGCAGGCGGGTGCCCGACCCGCCGGCCAAGATGATTCCGCGCATGGATAGCTCCTGTGCCTGTGGTCCTGGTCTGGCCCTAGTCGACGGCGTCGGATTCGGTGAGCTCGGTGGCCGCCAGCGCCGACGCCAGGCTGTCGTGCCGGAACACGGAGGTGACGTGGTCGCGCACCACCCGGAACGTCAGCGCGGCGTCGGTGGCGGCCCCCGGATCGCCGGTGCTGCCGGGTTTGAGTTCGACGGCGACGACACCGTCGTGCACATACATCCGGCCGAGCTCGGTCGCCGGCCGGTGCGAGGCGGCCCAGCTGCGCAGCGCCTCGTGGCCCTGTGCGGCCCCGTGCGCGTCGCCCATCTCGATGTCGTCGCTGGACAGGGAGGCCAAGGTCTCGATGTCCGCGGCGTTGAGGGCGTCGTGCCATGCCAGAACGGTGGCGATCTCCGATGTGGTCATGGTGTGCAAATTACCGTGCGGCGCCGCGGCTAGAGCGGCGTACGGTCCAACCAGCGCTCCCACACGGCTTCGTCCCCGAACAGTTGGACGCCCGTGTCGGCCAGCGGGCGCCGGCGCAAAATCGCCAGCAGCAGCTCGGTGGCGCCGCCGCGCAGTGCCACGCTGCCCTTGCCGTGCTCGTGCGACCACGTGACCCGGCCCTGATCGACGGCGGCCGTCCACTCCCCGGCCTCGCCGAGGCCGGCGTCGGTGGCATGCAGGTGCAGGGTGGTCCCGTCCTCGAGGGGAAGCGGCGCCCCCTGGCCGCCCGCCTGGATCGCGACCCGCTCCAGCCATTCGGTGATCCCGTCGGCCGCGATGTCGGGCTCGAGGGCGAAATCGGTGCCCAGCGCGATCGCGGCGTCGGCCCGATGCACGACCACCTCGTGCAGCCGGCGCCGGATCCACCAGTTCGCCGGGCGCGGCCCGAGGAACGTCCAGACCGGCGTCTCCACCCCGGTCAGCTCGACGGCGTCCACCAGCCGCTGGGCGCCGCCGTGGAGCCAGGAGATCGCGTCGGCGGGGTCGGGCGGCGGCTTGCCGCCCTCCACGGTGCGGGGGTCGAGGTAGCTCTCGAGCCGGTCGCGCACGATCTGGGCCGCCCAACGGTCGCCGCGCCCGACGTGGCGGAACAGCTGCCGCAGGGTCCACTCCGGGCAGGTGGGCACCGGCGTGGACTCGTCGGCACCGTCGAACAGCTCCGCGAAAGCCCGGTTCTCGTCGAGGAATGCGCCGGCATAGTCCACGCCGGTCAGGCTACTCGCGTGGGCCGCGCCCGCTCGCCTTGCCGTGGGGATCCCGCGCCCTGCAGACTGTCGTCGATGACGAGGCGATGGACCAGGTGCCGTGCTTGCTGACAGCGCGGGCCTCCCGGACGCGCACGCGGCGATCCGCGCGTTTTGGGAGCGCGAGGGTTCGGAATATGACCAGCGGGCCGCGCACGGTATCTCCTCGGAGCCGGAACGTCGACTGTGGACGGCGGCGCTGAGCGCAATCCCGGAGCGTTCGCGGGTGCTCGATATCGCCACGGGCACGGGCTTTGTCGCGTTGTTGCTGAGCGAGCTCGGCCACCGGGTGACCGGCGTGGATGCCTCCGAGGCGATGTTGGCCCGGGCCCGCGCCAAGGCCGCCGCCACCGCCGCGACTGTCGAGTTCGTGGAGGGTGTCACCGAAAAGCTGCCGTTCCCCGACGCCAGCTTCGACGCGCTGACGGCGCGGCACTTCATCTGGACCTTGCTCGAACCGGAGAAGGCCTTCGCGGAGTGGCGGCGGGTGTTGGCCCCGGACGCGACGCTGATCGCCGACGTCTCGCTGAACCCGCACGTGGCGGGCCACCATTACGCCGACGACGTCGCCGCCGCGTTGCCGTTTCGCGCGCTCTCCGACGCTGCTCCGGTGGCCGACGCGCTCCGGGCGGCCGGGTTCGAGCACGTTCGGATCGACCTTTCTCAAGATGGCGGGGAATACCCCCGAGCCATGCTGCACGCCCGGGCCGGCCAATAGCGCCGAGCCGCAAAATATTTCATGACGGTGACGCGCGCCGGGTTCCTCCGAAATCGGGTTGTGCCGCGTAATCAGTTGCTTTCAAGCTGATTTCAACCGTCGTCAATCGCGCCCGATGGCGCTGAACTGGGCAGGGGCTCCGGACGGTCGTACTCGCCGCGATGCCCCACTCGCGCCGGTCATTTCGATCGCCGGCGCGGGTGCGCGGAGCTTGACCGGCCGACCATTCGGAGACCTCGATGACGATCGCAGAGCAGGAAAGCACCCGGGCGGTGACCCCGCCCGCAGAGGCGGCACCCGTCCCGGGCATGCGCCGGGTGGCGTTGGCCAGTCTCGCCGGCAGCGTGCTGGAGTGGTACGACTTCTTCCTCTACGGCTTTGCGGCCACCCTGGTCTTCGGTCCGCTGTTCTTCCCGCGCGCCTCGGCCACGGCCGGAGTGCTTGCCGCACTTGGCACTTTCGCGGTGGGGTTCGTCGCCCGCCCTTTGGGCGGGGTCGTCTTCGGGCACTTGGGTGATCGCCTTGGACGCAAGAAGATGCTGGTGGCAACGCTTTTGATCATGGGCATCCCGTCGTTTCTGATGGGGTTGCTGCCCAGCTACAGCGCGATAGGGTGGTCGGCGCCCGCGCTGCTGGTGTTGTTGCGGTTTCTTCAGGGGGTGGGGCTCGGCGGCGAATGGGCCGGCGCGGTCCTGGTGGTCACCGAGACCAGCCCGCCACACCGCAGCGGTTTCTGGGGATCGCTGGTGCAGACCGGGGCGACGCTGGGCCAGGGGTTGGCCACCGGCTCGCTGTTCATCCTGGCCTCGTTGCTGAGCGAACACAGTTTCGTGACGTGGGGTTGGCGGGTGCCGTTCCTGTTCGGGATCGCGCTGAGCGTCGTCGGCCTGTTCATCCGGTTGCGGGTGATGGAATCGCCGGAGTTCACCGCGCTGCACCGCAGCGGCGAACTGTCGCGTTTCCCGTTGCGCGAGGCCGTTCGTCAGCACGGCCGCACCATGCTGGTCTGCTTCGGGGTCTATTTGGGCGGCGTGACCGTCCCGTTCTTCGTCGAGACCGTCTTTCTCACCGGCTACGGCACCAAAAGCCGTGCCCGGCCGGCCTCGTCGGTGCTGCTGGGAATCTCCGCCGTGCACGTCACCGTGTTCTGGGTGCTGACGCTGCTGGGCGGCTGGCTCGCCGATCGGGTCGGCGCGCCGAGGGTGGTCCGCGCGGGCCTACTCGGATTGCTCGTGTTGCCGACGGCGGGGCTGCTGGCCGTCCTCTCCGCCTCGTCGACGGTGGCGGCGCTGCTGATCACCGAGACCTTGATCGGCGCGCCGATGTGGGTCGTGTGGGGCGCGTTGCCCAAATACCTCGCCGAGTCCTTCCCGGCCCGGGTCCGCTACACCGGAATGTCGTTGTCCGGCCAGAGTTCCACCATCATCGGCGGACTCATCCCGTTGCTGCTCACCTCGGTGGTCGCCCACGTGGGCGGGGCGTTGTGGCCGGTAGCGCTGACCACCACCGCGGTGGCGGCGTTCGGGGTGCTCGGCCTGCTGTGGTCGCACCGGAGCCGGTGAGGTCGGGCCCACGCCCTGTCAGGCGGCCCCGAAGAACTGGCCCTCCAACGGCTCCGATGGGCGCCCGTCCGGGCCGACCGGGATGTCGCCGACCAGCGTGATCCGATGCAGCACGCGCTCGTGATCGAGATGCTCGAAGTCGCGCGGCGCGAGATGCAACGTGGCCCGATTGTCCCAGAACGCAACGCTTCCCGGCTCCCACTTGAATCGAACCGAATACTCCGGGCGGGAGATCTGCTCGAACAACAGGTCCAGGACGTGACGACTCTCCCGCGGGGACAGGTCGACGATCTCCTTGGTGAAGAACTGGTGGACATACACCACGCGCTCGTTGGTCTCGGGGTGCACCCGCACCACCGGATGGATTGCCGCCAACGGCTTGCCGCGAACCAGCTCGCCGATCTTCTCGGCGCTGCGTTCGAATGCCAGCGTGGCACCGAACCGGTGCTCGCCGGGAAGCCCGTCGATGAAGCCACGCACCAGTTGTGAAAGGCCTTGGTAGACACCTACGGTGTCGGACTTTTGAGGGTAACGACGATCCGATCCCGCGAGAGGGGTTGAAATCGAACTGAAGGAAAGCCCGCTCTTGTGTCCCTACGGTCGCGGCGCGCCGAGCCGATACACCCGCCAGCCCGCCCGCTGCCACCGGGCGGTGTCCAGGCAGTTGCGGCCGTCGACGATGACGCGGGCGCGCACCCCGTCGGCCAGGTCGTCGGGATCGAGCTCGACGAATTGCCGCCACTCGGTGAGCACCAGCACGGCATCCGCGCGCTCGCAGGCCTCTTCGACCGAGACCGCATAGTTCAGGGTCGGGAACAGGCGCTGCGCGTTGTCCAGCGCCTTGGGGTCATAGACGTTGACCGCGGCGCCGTTGAGCTGCAGTTGCCCCGCCACGTTGAGGGCGGGCGAGTCGCGCACGTCGTCGGATTCGGGCTTGAACGCCGCGCCGAGCACCGCGACGTTGGCGCCCAGCAGCGACCCGCCGCACGCCGCGCTGGCCAGTTCCACCATCCGGGTGCGGCGACGCATGTTGATGCTGTCCACCTCACGCAGAAACGTCAGCGCCTGGTCGGCCCCGAGTTCCCCGGCGCGCGCCATGAATGCCCGGATGTCCTTTGGCAGGCAGCCACCGCCGAAACCCAAACCGGCGTTGAGGAATTGGCGTCCGATGCGGGGATCGTATCCGAGCGCATCCGCCAGCAGGCTGACGTCTGCGCCGGCCGCCTCGCACACCTCGGAAATGGCGTTGATGAACGAGATCTTCGTCGCCAGAAAGGCATTGGCGGAGACCTTGACCAACTCCGCGGTTTGCAGATCCGTCACCAGGAACGGCACCCCCGCGTCCAGCAGCGGACCGTACAGCTCACGAACCGCGGCCTCGGCGCGCACCGAATCCTGGTGGACCCCAAGCACAATGCGGTCCGGGCGCAGGGTGTCCTGCACCGCGTAGCCCTCGCGCAGAAACTCCGGATTCCAGGCGATTTCGACGTCCACCCCGCGCGGCGCCAGCGCGGCGGCGCGTTGGTTCAACTCGGCCGCGGTGCCCACCGGGACCGTCGATTTGCCCACCAACACCGCCGAACTGGTCAACCGGGGCACCAACTCGTCGATCACGGCATAGACGTGGCGCAGATCGGCGCCGTATTCGCCCTTCTTCTGCGGTGTGCCCACGCCCAGGAAGTGCAGGTCGGCGAAGTCGGCGGCCGCGTCGTAGTCGGTGGTGAACCGCAGCCGACCCGCAGCCAGGTTCTCGTTCAACAACTTTCGCAAGCCTGGCTCGTAAAAGGGGATGTCACCCCCGGCGAGCTTGGCCACCTTGCCCGGGTCGATGTCGATCCCGAGGACGTCGTGTCCGAGCGCCGCCATCCCGACCGCGTGGGTGGCACCGAGGTATCCCGTGCCGAACACGGTGCATCGCATACCACTGGTGTAAGCGACCCCGATGAGCTAACCGCGTCGCCGGGCTAAGCGGGAGGCAAACGGAAGATGACGGGTGGCCGCCGCTCCGCCGGCCTATTAAATCCCCGGGATGCCCGGGATGTTGATGCGTGGGCCACCCCCGCCGAATCCGCCGTGACCGTGGCCACCGCCGAAACCGCCGCGCGGCCCGCCGCCGAAGCCGCCGCGCGGGCCACCGGGGAAGCCGTCGTCGTGGTCCCCGTGGCCTCCGCCGTGACCGGGGCCCCACCCGCCACCGGGCGGACCGCCGATGCCTGGGATCGGCAGCGGGATCGGCACCGGAACGGGCGCGACCGGCGGCGGAGCGGGCGGCGGGGCCGCCGGAACCGGAATCGGCGCGGGCGCCACCGGGGCCGGAGCCGGAGCGGCCGGAGCCGGCGCGGGAGCCTCTGGAACGGGCGCCGGCGCCTCCGGGGCGGGCGCGGGAGCCGCCGGCGCCTGGGCAGGCGCCGGAGCCGGGGCCGCGGGCGCCGGGGCGGGCCGAGTGGGCGCGACCACGACGTTCTCATTCGGGCTGGGCCGCACATTCGCCGTCGGGCGGATGGCGATGGCCAGTGAGACGACCAGCGCCACCACGCCGATGACGAAGACCGCCGCCACGGCGCTGCCCACCAACCTGAAGTTGCGCCCGCGATAGTCCGCGCCGACGAGCTCGGTCGCGGCGGTCTGCGAGCCGGTGAAGAAGTCGTCGGGGTCGTCGGGCACGGCGCTGTACGCCAGGGCATCCACCCCGGCGTCGCCGGGTGCGTCGAAGTAGCCGGGCGCCACGGCCAGCGGATTGATCGCGCCGGTGCCGGGATCCTGCGCGTACGCCAGGGCCGCGGTGGACGACGCGAACAGCGGGGCATGCGCCGACGCCAGCGCGGCGCCGCGGGCCAGCGCCGTTTCCGGTTCCTCGGCCGCCGTCAACGGCAGGGTGGTCGCCGCCTCCAGCGCGGGCTTGATCAGCGGGATGTCGATGCCGGAGCCGACGACGAACACGGCGTCCGGGCGGCTTTCCATGTTCTCCGCGCCGGAGACCAGCCGCGTCAGCTCGGCGACGGCCGCCTCGTCGTCTTCGGGAAGGACTTGGCGCCGGACGTCGGCGATGGATCCGTCGGCGCTGTCGACGATCGCCAGCGTTGCGGTGTCGGGCTCGATGTAGAGCAGCGCGGTCTGCGCGTAGTTGGTTCGGTGGCCGACCGCTTGGGCCAGCGCGGCCGCGGCCAGGAAGGCCGAGACCAGCATCACATTTTCGACCTTGTGGGCGGCGAGCTTGTCGCGCAGCGCGGCCGCCTCGACGGGGTCGGTGAAGGTGACCCCGGTCGACGCCAGTTGGTAGCCACCCTCCGCCGCGCCCTGACGCGTCCCCAAGATGGCGGAGACTACCTGGTCCGAGGCGGTGACAGTTGCTGCGTCAGTGGACGTCGTCACGTCGAAATTGTCTTCATCGACGGTCGCACCGTCGCCGTTTTCCCCCTCGACCAGCACCATCCGGACTGCGGTCGGCGCCATCGACACACCAAGTACGGTGTCCAAAGCTCCTCCAATAGTCGGTTGCTAGTCATTCGCGGTGAGGGCGTCGCCGTCGCACGAAATGATGGCGCGTGACATCGCTGAGTCCCCACCGTTATTCCCCTAGTGCCCCGATTTTACGCGTGTTCGGCGGCCGGGGGGTGGGCCGGGACCCGTCCGCGGCGGGGCTAGGGGACCGGAAAATCGGGCCCCAAATGGCGATGCAGCCAGTCGTCCCAGTGTGGGTGGTCGCCGGATTGCGGCGGGGACGGCGCAGGTGCCTGGGGCGCTTCGGGCGTCGGGGCTTCGGGCGGCGCCGGCGCAGGGGGCGGCGGCGGGGGCGGGCCGGTGTTCGGGGGCGACGGGGCCTGCGGAGCGACGACGTTCGTGCTGACCTCCGGTGGTTGGCCCGTGTCCGGATCGCGGCCGAAGACGAGCGCGAGCGCCAACGCGACGAAGCCGGTGACGAAAATGGTCATCACGAGCGCGACGGTGGCCGCCGGCTTTCGGCTGTGCCGCTCGCGTGACCGGGCGGCCCGCGCGTCGGGGTTGTGGGCGGACCCGGTCGCCTCGGTCGAGGAAATCCGCGCGGACGGCATCGTGATCGTCCGCGGCGCGCCCAACCGTGCGTTCGCCGCGGCCAGCGAGGCACCCCGGGCCAGGGCCATCTCGGGTTCCTCAGGCGTGGTCACCGAGAGCGACGTGGCGGCCTCGAGCGTTGGCTTGATCAACGGGATGTCCACGTCCGAGCCGACGAGGAACAGCCCGTCAGGCCGCGCCCGCATTGATTCGGCGCCCGAGACCATCGCCGTCAGCTTCGCCAGCGCGACGTCGTCGCGGCCGGGCAGCGGGTGCCGGTGCACGTCGGTGACGGTCCCGTTGGAGGTGTCGACGACCGCGAGGGTCGCGCTGGTGGGTTCGACGAGCAGCAACGCCGTGCGGGCCCAGTTGGTCGCGCTGCCCATCGCCTGCGCCAGCGCCGCGGCGGCCATCACCGCCGAGACCAGCATCACGTTCTCGATCCTGCGCGCCGCCAACACATCTCGCAGGGCCGCCGCCTCGGCCGGGTCGGTCCAGCTCACTCCGCTCGATTTGAGCTGGTAACCGCCCAGGGCCGCGCTGTCGCGGGTGCCGAGAATGGCCGCGACGACGTGATCCGCGGCGGCAGCTGGGGTCGGGTCGCCGACGACGTCGAAGCCGTCCTGATCGACGGTCACCCCGCCCGCGGCAGCGCCTTCGACGAGCACCATGCGGACTGTCTCCGGTGCCATCGACACACCGAGTACGACCTCCACCGCTCCTCCAAATCGCCAGACGCTTGGTTGCTGTGCTGCGCCAGCACAGCCGCGCCGGCGCCGCATGGGGGTTCGCGACGCCACCCTAGCCTGCTGAGTTATCGGTGGCCGTGACCGCCGAAGCTGTGCCCCATGCGCCGCTTGGTGGGAGGAGGCTCGGCAAACCGAGGCTATTTGTGGCCGCCGCCACCGCCACCGTGACCGCCGCCGAAGCCACCGCCGCCACCGTGACCGCCGCCGAAACCGCCCAGGCCGCCGCCGCTGTGGCCGCCGCCGAAGCCGCCCAGGCCACCGCCGCTATGCCCGCCGCCGAAGCCACCGCCGCCTTTAGGCGCCGGCGCAGCGTGGCCACCGCCAAATCCGCCGCCGGGCGCAGGAGCGTGCCCGCCGCCAAGTCCGCCGCCGGGCGCAGGAGCGTGACCGCCGCCAAGTCCGCCGCCGGGCGCAGGAGCGTGGCCGCCGCCGAGTCCGCCCGGGCCGCCCCCACCAGGCTTCGGTACGCCGCCACCCGAACCGGGCGTCGGGACATGGCCGCCACCCGAACCCGGGGTCGGGACATGGGCCACCACCGGAACCACCCGAACCCGGCGTCGGGACATGGGCCACCACCGGAACCACCCGAACCCGGCGTCGGGACATGGCCACCACCGGAACCACCTGATCCGGGCGTCGGCACGTGACCACCGCCGGAACCACCCGACCCGGGCGTCGGGACATGGCCGCCACCGGAACCGCCCGACCCGGGCGTCGGCACGTGGCCTCCGCCGGAGCCGCCCGACCCGGGCGTCGGGACGTGGCCGCCACCGGAACCACCCGAACCGGGTGTCGGCACGTGGCCGCCACCGGAACCACCCGAACCCGGCGTCGGGACATGCCCACCACCGGAACCCCCCGAACCCGGCGTCGGCACGTGACCGCCACCGGAGTTACCCGGAGCGCCCGGCTTGGGCGGGGTGCCTTCACCGGGAGGCGTTTGATGCGGCGGCGACTGCGGAACGGTGCCGCCCACCTTCGGGGGCGTCGGCGGCTGAGGAATTTGCACCGGCGGTTGCGGCCGCGCCGGTTGAGGGATTGACACGCGCGGCGGTGCCTCGAACAGCGGCGGCCTTACCACCGGGTTGGGAACAGGGATGCGCACCGGCACCGGGACTGGCAGGGGCGGAACCACGACGGGAACGGGGACCACCGGCGGCGCCGCCGGTACGGGAGGGGCTTCCGGCGGCGGAGGCGCGGGCAGCGGGGCCGCGACCGGGGGATTCAACGGCTTGGGGGCCGCCACCGGGGCCGGCAGGCTGATCTTCGCCTCCGGCGCGGACGCCTGCACCGGCGCCGGCGCCTGCTCGGTGGGAACGATCAGGTGCTGGTTCGGGGTGGGCTGCAACGCGACGGTGCCCGTCGTGCGGATCCCGATCGCGAGCGCGATCTCGAGCGCCAACACTGCGCTGATGCCAGCCACCGCCAGCCCGCTGCCGATCAGCAGCGCCGGCCGCCGCTGCGGCTGACTCTCTTCGGGAAGGAAGAGCCGTTCGATGACCACGGTCGGCGAGTCGGCGTCCTCATCGGCCACCGCGCTGTAGGCGAGCTCGTCGTCGCCGGCGTCGGGACCGAACGGGACATAGAGGTACTCGGGCAGGGAGTGCTGGTCGACGGCGCCGGTGCCGGGGTCCTGCGCATAGGCCAGCGCGGCGGTCGAGGAGGCAAACAGCGGGGCATTCGCCGACGCCAGCGCCGCGCCGCGGGCCAGCGCCGTCTCCGGCTCCTCGGCCACGCTCACGTCGAGCGCCGTCGTCGTCTGCAGCGCCGGCTTCAACGGGGCGACATCGACGCCCGAGCCCACCACGAACAGCCCGTCCGGGCGGTATTCCAGCTTCTCCAGCCCGGCGACCATTCCGCTGAGCTGCTCGGCGGCGGCGCCGTAGGACTCGGCATGGATCTGCTGCTTGTACACATCGGGGATGGAGCCGTCGGAGGTCTCCACGACGGCCAGCGTGGCGGTATCGGGCTCCACCAGGAGTACGGCGGTGCGTTCGTAACCCATTGCGCCGCCGACGTTTTGCGCGAGCGCCGCCGCGGCAAGAAACGCCGAGACCAGCATCACGTTGTCGAGCCGGTGAGCGGTCAGCGCGTCGCGCAGGGCGGCAGCTTCGAACTGATCGGTCCACGTCACCCCGATGGACGACAGCTCGAGGCCGGCATCGGCGGCACCCTCACGGGTGCCCAAGATCGCCGAGATCACCCGGTCGGACGCGCTCACGGTCGCCGCGTCGTCGGCGCCGGTGACGTCGATCGCGTCCTCTTCTACCGTGGCGCCGTCGGCGTATTCGCCTTGCAGGACAACCATTTGGATCGACGACGGTGCCATCGACACCCCGAGCACGATATCCAAAACAAACCCCTCCAAAGGCATTGCGGTGAACCACGGCCAGGCGGAGGTAAAAACCATGGCTAACTAAGTATCGCGCAGAACGGGGGCGAGCGGGCCCCGCAGAACCTATGTAGACGATATGAAGTTCTGATAGGAGCGCGACGGCGTGGGTCCTCGCTGGCCCTGGTACTTCGAGCCCACTCTCGAACTGCCGTAAGGGTGTTCGGCCGGGCTGGTCAACCGCAAGATGCACAGCTGACCGATCTTCATGCCCGGCCACAGCGTGATCGGCAGGTTCGCGACGTTGGACAGTTCGAGGGTGATGTGACCGCTGAAGCCGGGATCGATGAAGCCGGCGGTCGAATGCGTCAGCAGGCCGAGGCGGCCCAGCGACGACTTGCCCTCCAGCCGTCCCGCGAGGTCCTCGGGCAACGTGATGAGCTCCAGCGTCGAGCCGAGCACGAACTCGCCGGGATGCAGCACGAACGGCTCCCCCTCGACGGGCTCGACAAGGGTGGTCAGCTCGTCCTGCTGCTTGGCCGGGTCGATGTGGGTGTAGCGGGTGTTGTTGAACACCCGGAACATGCAGTCGAGGCGAACGTCGATGCTGGACGGCTGCACCAGGGCGTCGTCGAAGGGGTCGATGCCCAACCGGCTGGCGCTGATTTCGGCCCTGAGGTCGCGATCGGAGAGCAGCACGCGACGAGCCTATCTGCTGGGCAGCGGGTTCAGCGGAGATAGACCTCGTCGCCGGTCGGATATCCGCCGCCGGTGGTCGTGACGTGCACGTGGTCGTAGTGGCCGAGCCGGCTGGCCTGCGCTCCGCCGGGGGTGTAGTAGACGCCGCGCCAGATCGCGTCCTGGATCCCGAACCGGGTGGCGTTCTGCATCACGTAGGCGACGATGGAGTTTCCCAGCGCGATGCCCTCCGCGCTGCCGGGGTTGGGGATCAGGACGTCGAGCGCCAACCCGCGGGGATGCCAGGGCAGCGAATCTGGCCGCACCCCACCGATCTCGTGGATCTGGGGGAACTCCGCGCTGATGCTGCGCTCGACCAAGATCGTGCGGACCTGTAGGCCCTGCTCCGGCGCGACGCCGGCGGGCAGGAAGCGCGATCGCGTGTGGTAGCGCGATGCCGCGGCGGGCTCGCCGTCAACCAGCGCTTTAGCGGGCCGCTTCGACGCGGCTGTCACGATTTGCACGCAACAGGGGGCGGGCTCGCTGATAACGGGTTTGGCCTGGTTGTGCGGTGCAAATGGATGGACGTCGGCGGACACCGCGAAGAACACCGCCGCGGGGGCGAGCACCGCAGCCAGGACCACTGACGGTTTACGTCGCTTCCTGGCTAATTCGTGTCGACCCACCCGGAGCACATTACGTTGCGATAACGAAATAATAAATCTGAGCGTTATGAGAATAGTTAGATAGGCGTCTTAGATTTCGCGTGTCCGCTCTTAGGACCCGGTTGCCGGGGGAGGTCAGGCCTCCTGGGCGCGCCGGCGGGCGCGGTGCTGGATGCTAGCCTTCTGAGGCGACTGTGCCGATGTAGTTCAATGGCAGAACATCAGCTTCCCAAGCTGAATACGCGGGTTCGATTCCCGTCATCGGCTCCACATCCACCAGCGGTAACGCTTTCACATGCTGGGCAGCGCGGCCCGGGCACCGAATCTCTTCCTTGGTCGAGGCGACGCCACGGCGATCGGCGGGCCATGCGCAGTCTGGCCACAGAGCCGCGCGCGATGGCTAGTCCCGTTTGCTCGGCCCTACATAACGTTGGCGGCGTGATACGGCACCCACGGCGCGGCTGTCCATGCCGGCGCTAGGGCAACGACCGCTGCTAAGTCTCACCGCTGGCCACCATGCGGTCTTCCGCCGCGTCAACCGGGGGGCGAGGCAGTGAAGTTCGGTGTCGTCGAAGCGCCACTGCATAGCCGGTTCGGGCCGACGGCGGCGGCCGAAATGGGTTATCGGGTAGCCATGCTGACCGGTGCTGATTCGTACTGGCTGCCCGACCATCTCAATGCCTTTTTGCCGCGAGCGGTGATGACGCCGAAGTACAGCGGGATAGCCCGACTGGCGCCCCATGCGGACGCATTCCTGGAGCCGTGGACGACGCTCGGGCACCTCGCCGGCCGGCATCGTTTCAACCGGATGCGACTGGGCACCTGCGTGACCGACACCGGCCGCCGGAATCCGGCCGTGACGGCGCAGACCGCGGCGACGCTGCACCTGATGACCCGGGGCCGCGCGGTCCTCGGGATCGGAACCGGGGAACGCGAAGGCAATGAGCCATATGGGGTGGACTGGTCCAAGCCGGTGGCCAGATTCGAGGAGGGGCTGGCGACGATCCGTGCGCTGTGGAACTCCAACGGGCAGTTGGTGAATCGAGATTCGGAATGGTTCCCCCTGCGCAACGCGATTTTCACCTTGCCTGCCGTCAAAGGCAACCGGCCGCAGATCTGGGTGGCCTCGCACGGACCGCGGATGTTGCGGGCGACGGGTCGCTACGCCGACGGGTGGTTCCCAGTGGCGATCGTTAGCCCGGAACGGTACGCAACCGGGTTGGAACAGGTTCGCGCGGCCGCCGACGACGCCAACCGGGATCCGTACTCCATCGTCGCCGCGATCACGCAGTTCGTCGTGACCGGGCGCAGTACGGCCGAGGTCGACGACGCCTTGGAGTCAGTGCCCGCCCGCACGTATGCCCTCCTTCTCCCGGATGTGGAATGGGCCGAGCACGGCGCCCGTCACCCGATGGGAGAGGGATGCACCGGATATCAGGACCTCCTGCCGCAGCTACTCGACGAGGCGACGACGCTCGCCCACATCGATGCGGTACCGCGGGCTTTGATGCGGCGATGCCTGCTCAGCGGAACACCTGACGAGGTCCTCGATCAGCTCGCCACCTACCGCGATCACGGTGTCCGGTATCCGACGCTGCTCAACATGAGCACCATCCAGCCCCAACTCAGTCGCGGGCTGTCCAGCGCGTTGCCCTTCATGAAGATCCTCCGCGGAATCGCGAGGCTGTGAAAGCACCGAACCTGGCTTGTCCCAACGGTTTTGCGCGCCTGTCGAGGGTGCCGACGCGTTGGCCTGCCCTACCCGGCTCAGCGATCCCGTGGCGGTGCCGCCCGACGCTTCAACTACACCCCGGCGTTGACCGGCGCGGGCGCCTGTGTAGTCGCCCCGGCGCGCCTGGTCAGGTAATCGACCTGGAGATAAATGGCGTAGAGGACGAAGACCGGCAGGATCATGTAGGGGACGTTCTCCCCGACCAGCTTGAAACACAGGCCGTAAGCGCCCTGGCCGATGTCGTTGAAGCCGGTGCGGATTTCGCTGACGTAATAGACGAGGGTCCCGGTGAGCAGCACCGCGACGCCGAAGAACGTCAGCCAAAGACACTTGATCCGCGACTCGTCGGGTAAATCCTTGCGCAACAAACGAAGCCACACGATGGTGAGCATGATGCCGACGAGCACCGCGCCGAATTCCAGGCCGAAGATCCACGGGTCGTCGCTGCGGTAGCGGGTATCGGCCAGGCCGTACTGCCACCACAGCCACCGCCACCCGGGGTCCGTGGTGGCGGTCCACAGGTTGAACGGGTGACCGAGCAAGAACGGCAACTCATATGTCAGCTGGCTTCCCGCCGTCAGAGGGATGTAGATCAGTGTCAGCTCGGCCGCAAGCTGCAGACGGGATCGCTGCTCTCCCCTTCCCTTCCAGAACAGGATGAGCGGCAGCAGCAGCACCGGGATGCCGAAGATCAAATTCGCCGCCACATCCACCGTCAGCGTCGGGGGTAGCAGCCGGGTGGCCTCCGCAATGGTCATGAAGACGAAGACGACGCCGACGACCGTCAGCAGGCCTACATAGGCGCGCTGACGGTGCGGTGCAAACGGACGAGCGAGGTCCGGTGATTCCATGACGCAACCTCTGATTCGACAGCCGGTGTCAAGTAGTTGATATCAGCCAGTTGACCATATTGCCGGCGCGATCCATCGTCAACAGCTCCGCTGATCGCTTCGCTGGAAGCGCCCGCGTCCCGTCGCCAGGCCGCCGAACCAAACCTCCCGTTGTCAAAACGTGACCGTTGCGTGGCCGAATATCCACGTGCCCTTGCGCTTTCGCAGGTCAGACGCCATTTATCATCCCTATTGCAACGATGTCAGTTAAAAGGGAATTGAGGCCATGCGGACCGGTGTTCGGTGTGTTCTTGGGGTCGTCGGGGTCGCTGCCGGAATGGTCGTAGCGCCGGCCGGTGTGGGCCTCGCGTCGGCCAACCTGTCGCATGGTCCTGCCATCGCGTCGGTTTCACCGGCGCGCGGCGAGGTCGTGGGCGTGGCGCATCCCGTGGTGGTGACGTTCCGTGGTCCGGTCACCGACCGGAGCGCGGCCGAGCGGGCGGTTGAGGTCAAGTCGACGCCCGCGATGACGGGCAAGTTCGAATGGCTCGACAACAAGGTCGTCCAGTGGGTGCCCGATCGATACTGGCCGGCGCACAGCACAATTGCGCTGACGGTGGGCCAGGCGACCTCGGAGATCAAAACCGGTCCCGCCGTCATCGGGGTGGCCAGCATCTCGCAGCACACGTTCACCGTGAGCATCGACGGGGCCGAGGCGGGACCGCCGACCCAACTCCCGGCGCCGCATCATCGCCCGCACTTCGGGGAGCAGGGCGTGATGCCGGCCTCGCTCGGCAGGCCGGAATACGCGACGCCGGTCGGCTCGTACACCGTGCTCTCGAAAGAGCCTGCGGTGACCATGGATTCGAGCAGCGTCGGCATCCCCGTCGACGACCCCAACGGCTACCTGCTCACGGTCAACTACGCCGTCCGCATCACCAACCGCGGACTGTTCGTGCACTCGGCCCCCTGGGCCGTCCAATCACTGGGGCTCGAGAACGTCAGCCACGGCTGCATCAGCCTGAGCCCCGATGACGCCGAGTGGTACTACAACCACGTCAACGTCGGCGACCCGGTGATCGTCCAGGACTAGCGCCTCAGTCAGACCGGGCTGCGTCAAGCGGCCCTCGCAAACGAAGCTCCGCACCCACATGCAAGACGGGTGCGGAGCTTCGATTGTGTTGGGGCACGCAACGGAACGGGCCCGCTGGTAGGAACCAGGGGCCCGCACACGTTCGGGCTCAGCTCGCGGGGCCCGGGCGAATCGGCTGACCGGACGTCGGCCCGCCGGTGGGCGCCGGGCCGGTCGGCGCGTCCTTCACCCCGGCCATGTCGATGATCGGAGCGGCCGCCTCCAAGGGAGCACCCGCCACCGGCCCGCCCAGGGCGATCAGCGGCGCACCGGCGGGCACCACCGGCACCGGCGGCACGACCGGCACGGGCGGCGCGAGCGGCAGTGGCGGCACGATCGGCACCGGAGCACCGAGCGGCACCGGTCCGGGCACGGCCATGGGCACGCCGGACATGTCAGTGAGCGGCGCCGCGCACATGTCCGCCGGCGCGCCCGCGGCCACGGGACCTCCGGCGGCCGGCGCCGCGTCGCCCGCTTGCCCCTGGATGCACGCGTGGCCGCCCGTTATCAGCGGGGCGGCCGCCGCGTCGGGGCTCAACGCTATAGCTGCTCCGCACAACCCAGCGCCGGCAACTACTTTCATGTTGAACCGATCGACGATCGCCATCAGCGCCAACTCTCCTTCATTCACGCTCAGCTATTTCCGCAATCAATCAGTGCAGCAGGCCCGCCTAGCCGTACCGAGGCCGTCCTTCACGACCGGGCCAATTGTCAGCAGCCGACACGCGACACGAGCCACGCCGCACCGCGCCGTTTCCAAATGGTGACGTCACAACGCTGTCACGAATCGGAACACCGCCGACGGACATCGCTGACCTGCGCCGACACGCATGCGTTCTGGGGCTTCTCCCGGGGTCGGCCGCCGACTTCGAATCCCGCGGACTTTATTTACCCGCAGGTCATTCACAGGGAATTTTTGATGCACAAAGTCTGTCCAGGAGGTTACATAGAAGTGAACACCGTGAGAGCAACCGTTGACAGACAGAGGGGAAGGGCATATGTCACCACGTCGTCTAGCTGGCGGTTTCATCGCCTCGGCGCTGTTCGGTGCCCCGCTTCTCGCCGGCCTCGTCTGGGCCAGCCCCGCGCAGGCCGACGCGGCCAGCTTTCTCAATGACATGCACAAGGACGGGATCCACGCCGTGACCGGCGGCGACGCCGCACTCCTGGAGGCGGGCCTGAACATCTGCCAGCAAATTTCCTGGGGCGCCCCGCCCGCGCAGCTCGAGGGCCTGGCGCTGCAGCGCTCCGACGAACGACAGGGAGCCGGCGGCCTCAGCCCCCAGCAGGCCGGCGACATCGTCGTCTTCGCCATGCGCGATCTGTGCCCAAGCTAGCCACGCCGAGCTGAGTCCTCGCACACCGCGCGCGCAGCCGCGCGGCCAGTCTTCGCCGACTATTCATCCTCCGGATCTCCCGCGCGGCGGTCCATGCACTTTTGTGTAAAGGTGCATCATCCGCATCGCGCAAAGACACAAGGAGAACGTGGGATGGCGGCACGCAGGCTGCACGGCCGGTTCATCGGAGCGGCGCTGACGTTGGGTCCACTTCTGATCTCGGGAATTGCCTGGGCCGGCCCGGCGCGGGCCGACCAGGCCGCCTTCCTCAACGACCTGCACAACGCCGGGATCCACGCCGTCGACGGCGGCGACGACGCGCTGTTGCAGATGGGCGCGGATCTGTGTCAGCAGCTTTCGTGGGGCGCTTCGCCGCAGCAGCTGGAGCTGCTGGCGCTGCAGCGCTCCGATGCCGACCAGGGCTCCGGCGGGATCAACGGCCGCCAGGCCGCCGACGTGGTGATCTTCGCCCTGCGCGACCTCTGCCCCAACGCCTAGCAATCAGCTAGCCGCAGCGGACTCCGCGCTAAGGTGACACTCGAGTGAAGCTGAACGCACGGAACCTGACCGGTCTCGACATCCCCGTCCCGACCTATGACCGCAGCCAAATCGGCATCGGCATAGCGCATTTCGGTGTCGGCGGCTTTCACCGCGCCCACCAGGCTATGTACATCGACCGGCTGCTCAACGCCGGGCTCGCGCGGGACTGGGGCATCTGCGGTGTCGGCGTGCTGCCGGGCGACCAACAGATGCGCGACGCGCTGCGCGACCAGGACCACCTGTACACGCTGACCCTCGAACACCCCGACGGCACGCGGGAACCGCGGGTCATCGGCTCCATCGTCGACTTCCGTTATGCGCCTGAGGATCCCGACGCGGTCATCGAACTGCTCGCCGCCCCGGCAACCCGGATCATCTCACTCACCATCACCGAGGGCGGCTACCAGCCGCCCCTGAGCGCGGTGTTCGGGTTGGTGACCGAGGCGTGCGACCGGCGCCGGGCGCGCGGCCTGCCCTCCCCCACCGTCGTGTCCTGCGACAACATCGTCGGCAACGGGGACACGGCGCGGCGCGCATTCACGTCCTACGCACAGCGCACCAATCCCGAACTCGCACAGTGGATGAACCAGAAGACACGCTTTCCCAACTCGATGGTCGACCGGATCACGCCCGTGACCACGCCGGACGTGGCCGAGCGGCTGGAGGCCGAATACGGCGTGCGCGACGCCCGGCCCGTGGTGGCCGAGCCGTTCGCCATGTGGGCGATCGAGGACGACTTCGCCGACGGGCGCCCGCCCCTGGACCAGGCCGGTGTGCAGCTGGTCGACGACGTCGCGCCGTACGAGGCAATGAAATTGCGGTTGCTCAATGCCGGCCATCAGGGCCTGTGCTACTTCGGATACCTGGCCGGATACCGCCTGGTGCACGAGGCCGCCCAGGATCCGGTGATCGCCGAATTCCTGGCCCGCTACCTGGATTCGGAGGCCATGCCGACGCTGACACGAATCCCGGGGCTGACCGAGTTCCGCAACCAACTACTCCCCCGGTTCGCCAACGCCTACGCGCGCGACACCGTCGCCCGGCTGTGCACCGACTCCTCGGACCGCATCCCGAAATGGCTGCTGCCGGTCGTGCACGACAATCTGCGCACCGGCGGTCCGGTGCGGCTGTCCGCGGCGATCGTCGCGAGCTGGGCCCGCTACGCCGAGGGCGTCGACGAACAGGGCCAACCGATCGAGGTGATCGACCGGCTGTCCGACACGTTGGTGCCGCTCGCCCGCTCGCAACGCGACGACCAGGACGCGTTTCTGGCCAACCGCCCGGTGTTCGGCGACCTCATCGACGCCCCGCGCTTCCGCGACGCCTACCGGTGGACCCTGGACTGCCTGCACCGCCGCGGCGCGCGCGCCACGCTGCGGGCCCTGGTCGGGGACGACGCGTCATGACGCTGGTCGCCGGGATCGACTCCTCGACGCAATCCTGCAAGGTGCTGGTGTGCGACGCCGAGACCGGAGCGGTGGTCCGCGAGGGCCAGGCCGGCCACCCGAGCGGGACCGAAATCGACCCGCGCGCTTGGGAATCCGCCGCGCGAGAGGCCATTGCGAACGCGGGCGGGCTGGATGGCGTCGATGCTGTGGCCGTCGGCGCGCAGCAGCACGGCATGGTGTGCCTGGACGAAACCGGCGCGGTGGTGCGGCCCGCGCTGCTGTGGAACGACGTGCGCTCGGCCGACGCCGCGCACGCCCTCGTGCGCGAGCTGGGCGGGGCGCGCGCGTGGGCCCAAGCCGTCGGCGTCGTGCCGCTGGCCGCGATTACCGTGGCGAAGTTGCGCTGGCTCGCCGACCACGAGCCGCGCCACGCGGACCGCACCGCGGCGGTCTGCCTGCCCCACGACTGGCTGACGTGGCGGTTGCGCGGTGACGCCGACATCGCGGGGCTGACGACCGATCGCAGCGACGCCAGCGGCACCGGCTACTACGACGCCGCCACTGGCGACTACCGCCTCGATCTGCTGGAACTGGCGCTGCGCGGCCGACGTCCGCGGCTGCCCACCGTGCTGGGCCCATCCGACGGGACAAGCAGTGGCACAACACTATTCGGTGCGGGTCTGGGCGACAACGCCGCCGCGACGCTGGGCCTCGGCGCCCAAGAGGGCGACGTGATCGTCTCGATCGGCACGTCGGGGGTGGTGGCCGCGGTCACCGCGGATCCGGTCCGCGACGACGCGGGGTATGTCGCCGGATTCGCCGACGGCACCGGGCGCTACCTTCCGCTGGTGTGCACGCTCAACGGCGCGCGGGTGCTCGACGCCGCGGCCGCGATGCTGCGGGTCGATCACGACGAGCTGTCGACGCTCGCGCTGTCGGCGCCCCCGGGCAGCGAAGGTGTGGTCATGGTTCCCTACCTCGAAGGTGAGCGAACACCCAACCGGCCCAACGCAACCGGGGCATTGCACGGCCTGCGGGTCTCCAACGCGAACGCGGCCAACCTGGCCAGGGCCGCGGTGGAGGGACTGCTGTGCTCGCTCGCCGACGGCGTCGCGCATCTGGCCGCGCGCGGTGTCGTCGCGCGCCGCATCCTGCTGGTCGGCGGCGGCGCGCAATCCAGGGCGCTGCGCGAGATAGCGCCGGCAGTGTTCGGCATGCCGGTGCTGGCGCCCGCCCCGGCGCAGTACGTCGCGGCGGGCGCGGCGCGGCAGGCGGCCTGGGCGCTGAGCGGCTCGCCCCGGCCGCCTGCGTGGGAGCCGCCGCCGACGCACGAATACACCGCCGAACCCTCGCCCGAGGTGCCCGCCCGCTACGCGCGGGTGCGCGATCTCACCGAGGGGGCCGCGCGTCGGGAAGCGGACGAAACACCGGAAGGATCCGGTATTTCGCGGTGAAGCGGGCCTGGTCGTATTTGTCCCCGACCTCGCCGTCGCGGGCAACGGTCGTGGGGCCGTCGACGGCGCTGAAGCTGAATTCGGGCACCTGTAACTCGTGGTAGAGCGGGCTGCGTTCCAGCCGGCCCAGCGCCAGCGCGGTCAGGATCCGGGTCCTGGCCCATGGCCGGCCCGCCTCGAGGATGCGAACATCGATCAGGCCGTCGTCCATGCGGGTCCGCCGCGCCGGCGCGAAACCGGTGGGCAGGTACAGCGAATTGCCCAGGAAGAACAGCGAAGTCAGCAGGGTCTTGTTGTCGTAACAGATGCGCACCGGCTCTTCCTTGCGCAGCGTGCGCAGCATCGCGTAAAGACCCGCCAGCGGCTTGCCGATGCGCTTCTCGAGCTTTTCGCGCCGCCGCACGAACGCCGGGTAGGCGCCGATGCTGGCGGTGTTGAGCACCATCTGAGAGTCGTTGAGGCACACCAGGTCCACGCACGCCACGCTGCCGCGCCGAATCGCGTCGACGGTCTTGGCCACGGTGTCGCAGCCGATGTCCTTGGCGAAGTGGTTGAACGTGCCGGCGGGGAAGACCGCCAGCGGGAGCCCGGCGTCGATGGCCACCCCGGCCGCGGCCGCCACCGTGCCGTCGCCACCGCCCACCGCGAGCACCTCGGCGCCGGCGGCCGCGCCACGCAAGACCTCGACGGGGTCGTCGTCGGGACCCAGCTCGCGGATGTCCACCTTCGGCAGCTCGGCGCGCACCTCGTCGAGCACGCGGGCCCCGGTGCCGCTGCCCGACTCCGGGTTGATGACCAGGACCACGCCGGCGCCGTCCGGCCGCGGCGGCGTCTCGACGCGCAGCGGTTCCGTTCGCGGAAGGGCGGTTTCGACGATCGGCGGCACGAGGCGGCCACCCAGCACGGCCAGGCCGGACCCGATCCCGAACCCGGCGACGACGTCGCCCGGGTAATGCGCGCCGGTCGCCACCCTCGACAGGCCCACCAGCCCGGCCAGCAGCGCCAGCCCGAAGCCCAGCGGCGGGTTCTCCAGGCCGACCCCGACGGCGAACGCGGCCGCGCTGGCCGAATGCCCCGACGGCAGGGAATTCGACGTCGGGCGGCGGCGGACCTGCCGGACGAGGGGCACCAAGTCGTAGCCGGGACGCGGGCGCCGCCGGATGCGCTTGGCGAACTGGTTGGTGACCAGGCTGGTGGCGGCCAGCGTCACCAGCCCGCGGGTCGCGCCGCGCTGCGCGCTGTGCCTGCCGGTGGCCAGCAGGGCCGCGCCGATGGCCAGCCACAGCTTCGAATGGTCGGCCGCGCGCGTCAACCGCGGCATGACCGTGTCCAGCAGCGGGGTGTCCGTCTCGGCGATCGCGTCGAACAGCTCGCGATCCAGCGTGCCGAGTCCTCGGGTGATCTGTTTGACGCCGCGCGCGCGTCGCCAGGGCCGCCTGTTCATTCGCTCCACCCTAACCATGGGTGACAATCGATCGGAAAGACATGGACGCACAGGGCTATTGCACGAGATGGCGGGAGAACGCCGAGCGCCGCGGCGTGCCCCCGCACGCGCTCGCCGAGATCAGCCGGCGCCACGACATCACGCGCGCCAGCTTCGTGGTCCTCGCGAGGATGCAAGAGATCAAGGACCCGGCCGGCCAATCCTTCTTCCTGCTGCCGCCCAGCGCCGGCGGGGGCGACGCTCGCGCGGCGGCGCTGATGACCTACATCCTGAACGCCGGCAGCGATTACGGCGCGGCGGGCAAGCGACCCACCGACTTCCCGGCCACCCCTCACTGCGCCGCCGAGGTGACCCGAATCCGCTTGCGGCAGCAGGCAAACGGCTGGAGCTACACCCGCGACGTCCCGTTCGTGCACCGCAACGGGGGGCGCCTGGTCACCACCCCCAACGGCATGCTGATGGGGTTGGGCGGCAACTGGATCCAGCGGCTGTTCAGCCAGCGGGGCGGCACCACGTGGGGCGATATCTTCATGGTGAACCTGGGCCGGCTCGACGACCCGGCAGAGCAGCTGTGCCGGGTCGTCGCCTCCGGGCACACCTGGTGCCTTGACGGGCACGGCGCGCCGCGCTGCACCCGGCTGGACCTGGACCGGGTGCTGCACCACGAAGAGCGGCACGCGCAGCAATGGGCGGCCCGCGGCTATCTGGGCATGCTCACCGGCTACGGTCGGGAGTTGTTCCGCGAGTTGGCCTTTGGGGCGACCAACAGGCTCGAAGCCGACGCCGGCCTGGCCGACGGCGGCTACAGGGCGTGAATCCCGTGGTAGAGCACCATCGCGCCGATCACCACCAAGACGGCCGCGAGCAGGGCGGCGTTGTTGCGGTCCATCCAGTCCTTGAGGCGCGCCAACGTGTCGTCGAGGCGGCTGCCGGCGGCCACGTAGGCCAGGATCGGGATCGCGACGCTTGAGGCCGCGATGGCGACGAAGAACGCGGCGGCCGCCCAGTCGCCGGCGACGCCGAGCCCGCTGGTGCCGATCCCCAATCCGGCCGGGACGCAGATGAGCGCCACGTCCGGGCGCACGAGGGCTAGCACCGCGCCGGTGATCCCGGCGCGGGCCGGGGTGATGTTGGCGAACGAGCGCATCCACGCCGGCGACTCGGATTGGTCGTTTCGGCGGAGCCACCGGTAAACGCCGAACGCGATCAGCGCCGCGCCCAGCACCACGCGCAGCCACGACGACCACCGCGGCGGCGCCTTGTCCAAGCCGCCGAGCAGCCCGGAGGCCGCGACGGCCAGCGCCGTCAGCGCGGCCAGGCTGAGCAGCCAACCGCCCAGGAACGCCAGGCTGCTCGGCCGCGGCCGCGGCGCCTGCAGCACCAGCACCGCCGGGATGACCGTGAGCGGCGACAGCGAGATGACCAGTCCGAGCGGAACGAGCCCGGTCAGCACCGTGCCCCAGCTTCCTGCCATGGGCGGCATCCTCCCATTGCCGTGCCGAAGTGACGCCGAAACGCGCCGGAGTCGGCCGAACGCGGGTCAGGCCAGCGCGCGAATCCCGTTGTAGAGCACGATCAACCCGATCAGGAACAGGATCACGGCCAGCATCGCGTCGTGGTTGGCCTCCATCCAGGCCTTGAGACGTTCCAGCGTTCCCTCGAAGCGGTCACCCGAGCCGGCATAGGCCAGGATCGGGATCGCCACCGTCGACGCGGCGACGACGACGAAGATCGCGGCCGCGACCAACTCGCCGCCGGCGCTCAGGCTGCTGTTGCCGACGGCCAAACCCGCCGCCGCGCACAGGATGAGCACCTCGGGCCGCAGCGGCACCAGGACCGCCCCCACCACCCCGGCGCGCGCCGGGGAGAGCGTGGAAAACGACCGCATCCACCGCGGCATGCTGCGGTGGCGGTGCCGGGTGAACCAGTGGAACGCCGCGAGCGCGAGGAGCGCCACCCCGAAGACCAGGCGCACCCAGGACGCCCATTTCGGCGGGGTCGCATGGAAGCCGCTGAGCGCCTCCGAGCCGGCGACGAACGCCGCCGTGAAGGCGACCAGCCCCACCAGCCAGCCGCCGAGGAAGGCGAGACTGGCCGGGCGCGCCCGGGGCGCGTGCAGCACGAGCACCGCGGGGATGACCGTGATCGGTGACAGCGCAATGACGGCCGCCAGCGCGACGAGCTTGCTCAGGACCGAGGCCCAACTTGCGTCCACGGGCAGCAATCATCGCATTGCGCGGTGCGGTCAGGCTTTGCGGCGCAGCGTCCAGGCCGGCACCCAGTGCGTCACGGTCTTGCGCCGGGATCCGTAGGCGACGGGATAGGTCACCAGGCCCCACCAGTCGCCCTGCTCGCACAGGGCCCAGCAGCTCAGCCGGCCCTCGACGACCTTGTGCAGCTGCAGCCCGTTGGGCTGATAGCGCCCCGAGCGGTGCGGCTCACGCGGGAACAGCACCGTCAGGTCGACCAGGACGGCGATGGGCGGGCGGACCGCGCGAAACGGGTCACGGACCGGTTGGCCGTTGTACCCGATCGATGCGAGCCGTCCCATTGATCGATCATACGTTCGAATCAGGGGCCCGGTCGGCCGATCCTCCCGGGCCGTTCTGGCACCATAGCGATGTGTTCAGCCCCGGCGTGCTCGGCAGCCGCCGGCCTGCCGTGGCGGCCGCGCTGGACCCGTTGCTCGTCGCGGCGCTGGCCGTCGCGGTGAGCATGGCCGGGGCCGCCCGGCCCTCCTTCTGGTACGACGAGGCCGCGACCATCTCGGCCTCCTACAGCCGTTCGCTGGCCCAGATGTGGCACATGCTGGGCAATGTCGATGCCGTCCACGGCCTGTACTACCTGCTCATGCACGGGTGGTTTCAGGTCTTTCCGGCCACCGAGTTCTGGTCGCGCGCGCCGAGTGGCCTGGCGGCGGGGGGCGCGGCCGCCGGCGTGGTGGTGCTGGGCAAGCAGTTCTCGTCGCGGACAGTCGCGATCGCCTCCGGCACGTTCTGCGCGATCCTGCCCCGCACCACGTGGGCGGGCATCGAGGCGCGGCCCTATGCCCTGTCGATGATGGCCGCGGTGTGGCTGACGGTCCTGCTCGTCCACGCCGCGCGCCGCGACACCCGGCGGTTGTGGCTGGGTTACGGTGTCGCGCTGGCCCTCTCGATCGTGCTCGACGCGTATATCGCGCTGCTGCTGGGGGCGTACGTCGTCTTCGTCGTCGTCTTCCACCGCGGCCGAACCGTGTTGGCGCGCTTCGCCACTGCCTCGGCCGTGGCGGTGGGTGCGGTGTTGCCGTTCCTGTTGACGGTGGCCGGCCAGGCGCACCAGATCAGCTGGGTCGCCCCGATCGGTCACCGCACCATCGAAGACGTGGTGATGCAACAGTATTTCGAGCGAAGCCCCCCGTTCGCCATCCTGGCGGCGCTGCTGATGTGTGCGGCGATTGTGTTGTGGCTCAGCGGGTCCGCGCGGCTGGCGCCATCGGAGCGGCAGCTGTTGGTGCTCGCGGCGGGGTGGCTGGCCATTCCCACCGCCGCGATCCTGACCTATTCGGTGCTGGTGCACTCGATCTACACGCCGCGCTACCTGTCGTTCACCGCGCCCGCGATGGCGCTGATCCTGGGGGTCTGCGGCGGCGCGGTGGCCGCCAGGCCCTGGGTCACCGCGGCGCTGGTCGGCCTGTTCGCCGTGGCGGCGGCGCCGAATTATGTTCGGGCGCAGCGCAACCCGTACGCCAAATACGGGATGGACTACAGCCAGGTGGCCGACCTGATCACCGCGCGGGCCGCGCCGGGCGATTGTCTGCTGGTGAACGACACGGTGACGTTCATGCCGGCCCCCATGCGCCCGTTGCTGGCGGCTCGCCCGGATGCCTATCGCAAGCTGGTCGACCTGACGCTGTGGCAGCGCGCGACCGACCGCAACGACGTCTTCGACACCAACCTCATCCCCGAGGTCGTCGCCAAGCCGTTGAGCCACTGCGGCGTGGTCTGGATCATCACCCAGGCCGACCCGTCACAGCCGGCGCACGAGCGGGGCGCCGCGCTGCCGCCGGGCCCCCGCTACGGGCCGACCCCGGCGTTCGCGGTGCCGCACGACCTGGGCTTCCGGCTGGTCGAGCGGTGGCAGTTCAACCTGGTTCAGGTGCTCAAAGCCACGAAATGACCGCTACCAGATGCGCAGGTAGTCCACCAGCATGGACGCCGGGAAGACACCCGCGGCGGGGTCACCGGCGCCCACCCCGCCTACGGCGAGCGTGAACATCGGGGTCATCCAGTAGCCGGGGTTGTTGAACGGCCACCGGAAGTCGTCGGGCGCGCCGCCGGCGACGTGGATGGGCTTGTTGGGCACCTTGTAGTACTGCGCCCCGTCCCGGAAGAACTCGAATCCCTCTTCGCCCCAGTGCATTCGCCACGTGTGCCAGTTGCCGTCGACCAGACCGGGAATCGACCTGCCCTCCCAGGTCTTCCCGTTGGACGCCGCGTGGACCGTGGTGCCGGGGGCCCAGTCGCCGTTGCCGTACCACTCGAAGATGTCGACCTCGCCGTCGGGCAGCGGGTCCTCGTTGACACCCCAGAAGGACGGCCACAGGCCGGGGAACAAGCAGTCCAGCTTGATCCGCGCCTCCCAGGTCTGGTTGATCATGCTGCGGAAGTTGCCGCGCAGCTTGCCGCTGTAGTAGGTGTTGCTCATCAGATCGTGGGTTGCGCACAGGACGAGGTTGGAATTGCCGTCCTGGAACACGTTTTGGCGATCGTCGCGGTAGATCCCCTCCACGGGCGGGAACACGTCGTCCTGCCAGGTCTGAATCGTCCACTTGCCGGGATCGGGAGGCGAGCCGGCCGGCCCGTCGAACTCGTCGGCGAAGATGTAGGGCCCGCCGCCGGCGGCCGGCGGCGCCTGCGGCGCCGGCGGGGTGGCCCAGGCACCCGGCAAGCGCATCGCAGCCCCCAGCATGCCGAGCCCCGAGATCAACATCATGCTGCGACGATCCATCTACAAACCACCCATCGTTGAAAGCCGGCACGTCAAGCCCGGCGCGCTCTCCCCAGGCAACTCTCGCAAACGGTGTTATAACACCACGCGGTGGGGGTGCGGCGCATCCCGCGGCCTCAGCGCGCGCCGGGTTCGCTGATTTTGACCAGCGTCTTGCCGACGTTGACGCCGGTGAACAGGCCGTTGAGGGCGTCGACACACGACTCGATGCCCTCAAAGATGGTCTGCCGGTGGTGAAGTCGGCCCTCGGCCTCCCAGCCGCGCAGCGCGGCGAACGCCTCGTCGAAGCGGCCCCACTGGTCCAGCGCGTTGAAGCCCTGCATCAGCGCGGTCTTGGACAACAGGTTCACGTAGTTCGCCGGCCCCGGGTGGTCGCCGGTCAGGTAGCTGGAGATGACGCCGCACAGCACCACCCGCGCGCGGGGGGCCAGCCGGCCCAGCACGGCGTTGAGGATGGGCCCGCCCACGTTGTCGAAGTAGACGTCCACCCGTTGCGGGCAATGCTTTTTGAGCGCCGCGACGATGTCGTCGTTCTTGTAGTCGATGCACGCGTCGAACCCGAAGTCCTCCACCACCGCCCGGCATTTCTGCGGGCCGCCCGCGATGCCCACCACCCGGGCGCCGGCGATCTTGGCGATTTGCCCGGCCACCGATCCGGTGGCCCCCGCGGCCGCCGACACCACCACCGTCTCCCCGGGCTGCGGTCGGCCGATGTCGGTCATCCCGAAATAGGCGGTGGCGCCGGTCGGCCCGTACACCGACATGATCGCCAGCTGGTCGTCCTCGCCCGGGATCGGCGTGCTGAACAGGTCGTCGCGGATGATCACGTATTCCTGAAACCCGGTCAGCGTCGTGACGACGTCGCCGACGGCGAACGCGTCACACCGCGACGCGACCACCTCGCCGATGCCGGCCGCGCGGATGACCTCACCCAGCTGCACCGGCGGAAGGTAGCTGGGCTGGTCGTCGAGCCAGGTGCGGGCGGCCGCGTCGATGCCGACGTAGGTGGTGCGCAGCAGCGCCTCCCCCTCGGCGGGTTCGGGCGCGGGCGCGGTGACCATTTCCGTGTCGTCGGGCCGGACGAGCCCCGACGGGCGACGACGCAACAACACCTGGCGGTTCGGCAAATCGGGCACGATCCCCAAAACTACCGAACGGGCCGAAAACGCAGAAGCGAATGGCATATTCAATGCATGGCAGCAAACGATGACCCGGAAGAGCGGATCCGGGAACTCGAGCGCCCGCTCGCCGAGTCGGCGTGGGCCTCAGAGCAGGGCAGCTCCGCGTCCGCCGGCCAGGCCCATCCGCCGCCGACCCCGGGCGCCCCGCCACCGCCGCCGGCGTGGACCTACGGCGGCCCGGTCACCGGACCGCCGCCGCCGAGCCCCTCGGGCAACCGCGTGTGGTGGATCCTTGGCACCGTCATCGTGATCGGTGTGATCGCACTCGCGGGAGGCATCGCCGCCTTTGCCGCACACCAGATTTCCGGCGTGAAGTCATTCATCACCTCGCCGCCGAGCGTCTCGACGAGTCCCGCCCCGTCGGCCTCGCGGCGAGCAGCGCCGTCGACCTCACCCGCCCCGCCGCGCGGCGCCCGGCTCAGCGTCGCGGGCATCAACGAGAGCCGGACCATCGCGTGCAACGACAACATCGTCAGCGTCAGCGGCGTGTCCAACACGGTGACGATCACCGGGCATTGCGCCAGCCTCTCGGTCTCCGGGGTGCAAAACGCGGTCACCATCGAGGCCGCCGACGCCATCACCGCGTCGGGCTTCAACAACAAGGTGACCTACCACTCGGGCACGCCGAAGATCAGCAACTCCGGCGACTCGAACGTCGTCACCCAGGGCTGAGCCGAAAACGACTGCTACGCAGTCTCTTCGGAGTCGTCGTCGAGGACGCTGACCGCGATGCCATAGGGCAGGAACCGCACCTTGCGTTTCGGGTCGAGGTTGTCCTTGTTCGCGCGCAGGGCGTCGAGCTCGGTCGCGTAGACCTGTTCGACGCGCGCGCCGCCGCCGTCGTCCACGGTGTAGATGGCCCACACGCCCTCGCCGGCCTCGCCGGCGGTCTCGGGCGCGGGGCGGGGTCGCCGCGACATGTCCTCGAAGATCGTCGACCAGCCCGACCTGCCACCGGGAGCGGCGACGAACCTGCTGACGCGCTCGAACACGTCGCGCAGCCCTTCGCTGCCTTCGCGGATCATGCGATCGAATTCGTCCGGGTCGAATCCGAACCCACCGTGCTCGCCCATCCGACCTCCTCGCCAGCGCGTGCCGTCATTGCCAGTGTGCGCTCAACTCCGCGCGTGTGCCACGTGCTAGGGGGCCGGGGGCGGCGCCGGCGGGGTGATCGGGATCGGCACGGTGACGAACGGGAAGTGCAGGTACATGGTCACCGGCGCGGGCCTGGGCGGCGGCGGCGCGGCCGGTGGCGGCGGCGGCGGTGCGACCGGCGGGGGCGCGGGGGCAGGCGCGGCCGGCGGGGGGGCCGCCTGCTCTACCGGTTGGGGCACGTACTGCGGCGTTTGGCGGGTCGGGGCGCGACGGACGGGCGCCGGGGGCGCCGACGTGGCCGTGGTCTGCGGCGCGGGTTGCTGCGCGATCGGGGCGGGCGCGGGCGCGGGGGCGGCCACCTCGGCGGTGGGCGCGGGCGCCGGCGGGGACGTGCTCGGGGCGGGCGGCTGCGCTTGGGGCGGGGTGCTGGGCGGCGCGGCCGGCAGCTGGATGCCGGGGGTGGCAACGCTGACGCCGGCGTTGTGCCCCTCACCGGTCGGCTGATCCGCCGTCAGCGTCACCAGCACGACCCCGGCGATCACGGCGGCGATGCCGCCCAGGGCGCTGCCGGCGAGCAGCATGGCGCGGCTCCGGCGCGGAGGCCGCTGGTCTTCGTCTTCCTCGGCGTCGTCGGCCAGGGCGCTGTACGCGCGGAAACCGGTGCCCGTGCCGGCGTCGCCCCACAGGTCGAGGTGGCTCGGACCGACGGCCAAAGGGCCGAATTCCCCGGTGCCCGGGTCCAGGGCGTAGGCCAGGGCCGCGGTCGACGACGCGAACAGCGGCGCGTTCGCCGAGGCCAGCGCGGCCCCGCGGGCCAGCGCCATGTCCGGCTCCTCGGGTCCGGTCACCCGCAGCGAGGTGGCCGCCTCGATCGCGGGTTTCAGCGCAACGATGTCGGCGCCGCAGCCGACGATGAACACGCCGTCCGCCGCGGACCCGCCCGCGTCCAGACCGGCGACCATCGTCGCCAGCTCGGCGGGCGCCGCGGTGCCGGTGATCCGGCGCCGGTGCAGGTCGACGATGGAACCGTCGCCGACCTCGACCACGGCCAGCGTCGCGCTGGCGGTCTCCACGAACAGCATCGCGATGCGCTCGTAGGCCAGCGCGTCGCCGACCGTCTGCGCCAGCGCGGCCGCAGCCAGCAAGGGCGCGACCATCATCACGTCGCCGAGATCGCTGGCGTTGATGGCCGCCCGCAGGGCGGCGACGTCGGCGGGGTTCGTCCAGGTGACCCCGGTGGAGCTCAACCGGTGGCCGCCCTCGACCACTCCTTCGCGGGTGCCGCCGATCGCGTCGATCACCCGATCGACCGCATTGCCGGCGGCACCCACCTCGAACTCTTCTTGTTCGACGGTCACACCGTCGGCGTCTTGGCCTTCGATCGCTACCAGGCGGACCGTCCCGGGAGCTATCGACACCCCAAGCACGATGTCCACGTAACGCCTCCAAGGTCTTTCGAACGCCCCCCGAGCGAGGGCATGACGGGGAAACCCCATCCGAACTTGGTGACACAAACGTTACCCGCGCGCGCATGGCCGCGCAGATGGACCGCCTAAGCAGGACCGACGCTAATAACCCGGGCCCCAGTAGGGATTCTGCGAACTTCCCGGATACTGCGGATACTCATTCCCCGGATACGGCTGGTACTGCGGATACTCGTTCGACGGGTACTGCGGCGAGTACTGCGGGTACTGGGGGGTCGCCGGGGCCTGCTTCTGCGGAACCTGGATCGGTATCGGCACCGGCAGCAGCGGGACGTGGATCCACTCCGTCGTCATGGGCACCGTGGTCGTGGTGCTGGTGGTGACGGGCTCCTCACTCGTGGGCGGAGGCGGCGACGTCGTCGTGGCCGTCGGTGACGGCGGGGCCGTAGTGGTGACCGTCGGCTGCGGCGGCGCGGTCGTCGTCGGTGGTGCCGTGTGCCGCGGGGTGTAGACCGGCGCCGGCGGCGCCGTGGTCACCAAGACCGGAGGCGGTGGCGGTGCCGGCGACGGCGGGGGTTCGGGCGGCGGCGGCGCAGGACTTGGGACGGGTTGCGCGCTCGGCGGCGGGGGTGGGGGCACGGCGGTGGGCGGCGGCGGGGCGGCCGGAGCCGGCGCCGCAGGCTTGACGGACGGCGCGGGCGGCGGCGCGACCGACGGCGCCGGCGGGGCCTGACGGTTCTCGATCCCGGTCAGCGTGTAGGCCACGCCGCCGACCGCGGTCATGGCGACCACCGCGGACATCCCGATGATCAGCTGGGAGATCCGAAGGCGCCGCCAGGGCCGCCGTTCCCGGGGTGGGTCGATGACGTTGAGCCGCATCGACCAGCCGGCCGGACCGTCTTCGTCGTAGGTTTCGCCGCCGAATCGCATCCGCAGGTCGCCGGGGTCGTCGGTCTGCGACCACGCCAGTTCGCGATCCGTGAGCGCCTCGTCGTCGATCACCAGCACGTCGCCGGCGCCCAGGTCCACGACGTCGCCGGCGGCGTCGGCCGTCGCGAGCAGCCCGATCGACGTGCGGGTCCGCAGATCCAGCTCGCCCCCGCGGGAGGCCAGGATCAGCGCGCCGCAGGCCGCCGCGAAGGCCGGCTGCGACGGCGTCAGGATCGGCGTGCGCCCGTGCATCGAAAGTCGTTCGGTCACAAGCGGAATGCGTGCCCCGCCACCGACCGTGACCACCGCCGCGAGGTCCGACCAGCTCTTGCGGTAGCGCACCAGCATGTCGTCGAAGGCATAGATGAAGCCAGTCAGCCGATCCTGGATCAGCTCTTCGAGGTCGTCCTGCGTCACCGTCAGGCTGCAACTGCGCCCGCCCAGCTCGGCGACGATGTCGGTGGCCATGTCGACCGAAAGGCGTTCCTTGGCCGCGCGGCACTGTTCCCTGAGTTCGCCGAGCTGCCCGACACCGGCGGTGCTGCCGGGGTCCAGGCCGCTGCCGTGGCCCAGCTCCTCGAAGGCGCGCAGCTGCAATTCCTGGTCGATCTCGTCGCCGGACAACGCGGTGTAGCGCATTGTGGCGCTGACGAGTTCGAAGTCACCGGCAATGTTCACCAGGGTGGCTGACGTGCCGCTGCCGCCGAAGTCGAGCAGCCCGACGATGCCGTCGTCGGGCAGGCCGAGCTCGGATTTCACCGCGGTCAGCGACGCGATCGCGTCCGAGACCAGGCGGGGCGCCATTCCGCTTCGGACGAACCCCACATGCGTCCGCAGGGCGTCGCGCAGCGCTTGCACCGTGCTCGGTTTCCAGTGCGCGGGAACGGCGATGGAGATCTCCGAAGCCGCCGCATCGGCGCCGGCGGCGAGCACCAT
Source organism: Mycobacterium paraintracellulare (assembly GCF_000276825.1). NCBI lineage: Bacteria > Bacillati > Actinomycetota > Actinomycetes > Mycobacteriales > Mycobacteriaceae > Mycobacterium > Mycobacterium paraintracellulare. The sequence continues at coordinate 5,086,949 of NC_016948.1, forward strand.
CGCGTCCAGGGCCTCCACCGTCAGCAGCTCCGGATCATGCGCGGAACCGTCGGGCGACACCAGCGCGACCGAGTCCCCGATGCGCTCGACGAAGTTTCTCATCGGCACGCCGGGTTCGGCTAGCGGCGGATTCTCTTCGGGCACACCAATTTTCGGTGCACAGTGCGGATAAAGGGTGAGCACGCAGCGGCGGTTAACCGGTGGGCTTCCATTACGCGCAGCGACCAGGTTCGTGGTCCCGATCGACAACCCAAGTGGGTCGTACATAGAGCGAAAACCTTCGTCTATAGGGGTCGGTGGCCAGCGTTAACCATAGCCTCGGACACGCCCAAAGCCGATGCTTCGCAATGTCATTGGTATCCGCTCGATGCACTTGCGTCACCGAAGCGGTACCGAAAACCCCTTGACAAGTAGCTTTTCGTTACAACACCGTCAGCGGCAGCGAACGCCTGGGCTCGAACTGGAAGGTCGATCCGCCGCTGACCCGGACCACCGAAACCTCTGGCAGTTCCTCGGTGGGCGAGTCGGTTTCAACCAGTTCGGCGGTCCAGTCGGTGGCGGTTCCGCTAAGTCGAACCTCGATGCGCGGATCCACCGCGGTGGCGATCGCCTGCAGCGGCTGCACGGATTCCGGGGAGCACAACGAGATCCAGGCACGGTCGTCGTGCGCCGGCGACGGGCGGACGTGCAGCCGGTTCGACTCCGTCTCGGCGACAACGTAGCCCGCGGGGTTCAGCAGCGGGTGCAGCTCGAGCACCCGCAGGACGCCTTCGGCCCCGCCCGGAAGCTTCAGCGCGCGGTGAATGCGTTCGGCGGCCACGCCCGCGATGCCGATCAGGCCGCGGGTGCACACGCCGAGGGATTCGTCGTCGCCGGCGGCACGCGCGGCCACCGCGATCGCGAACGACAGATACAGCAGGTGCATCTGCAGGCACACCTCGTCGGCCATCCGGACCAGCGCCGAATGCGAGAAGGCGGCGAAGTCGAAGTCGGACAGCAACGGGCCCGAGTAGTCCGCCTGCCCCTCGTCCGAGCGATCGATGGGGTCGAGTTCCCATGTCGCGGCGCGGGTTTGGCTGACGACCTCCAGGGCCGGGATGGCCTGCGCCTCGGGGTAGGACTCGTCGATGATGACGGTCCACGCGCAGTGCGGATGCCGGTCCGCCGGCGTTCGCGGCGGGCGGTGGATGGGGCGCACCTGCGCGCGCGGGTTGGTCGCGATCGCGGTGGCGTCAAAGGTCGGGTCCTCGATGGTGTGGCACATCCCGAAGACGTACTGTTCGCCCATCGGCTCCACGTCGAGCAGGGCGCCGCAGTGGTCCAGCTGGAATTCGCCGTGCCAACGGTCGTGGACGGTGTAGCGGAAATCCATGAATTGCGGTGGCGCACCGATATCGAGCTGCAGGCCCTTGAAAATCGTGGGCACGTCGTCGCCCTCGTAGTTCAGCGCTTTCTGCATGCGCCGGGTGTAGATCGGGCTGGCGCCCGCCCATTCCTCGATGGCGATCTGGACCATCTCGTCGCGGCCGAACGAGGAGATGCACCAGGCCATCCCCGACCGGTCGATCAGCTGTCCGATCAGCAGCAGTTCGGGAACCAGGACGACGAGTTCGTCACGGGACAGTTGCGCGTATCGCGAGGGGCTGCTCACGCCCCAAAAATAGACTCGGCTATGTTATAAAGTCAACAATGTCCATCGTTGCCGGCCAGCCGCCCGGTCGCCCCGTCGGGCCCACTCGGCGTACCACCGCGCCCCGCAAGCGCGGCGATGACACCCGGGCGAAGATCATCGATGAGACGGTCCGCTGCATCGTGGAGGAGGGGTTTTCCGCCGCCACCGCCAAGCACGTGGCCGAACGCGCCGGCGTGACCTGGGGGGTCATCCAGTACCACTTCGGGGACCGCAACGGCCTGCTGATGGCCGTCGTGGACGACGGCGTGGCCCGCCTGGTGGACAGCCTGTCGTCGGCCGACGTCAGCGAGCTGCCGCTGCGGGAACGCATCGAGGTCGTCGTCGACAGCGCGTGGGGCTGCTACAGCAGCCCGACGTCGATGGCCGCCTTCGAAATCCTGCGCGAGACCCGCGGCGGCCCGGACCCGTCGTCGCGGCGCCACCTTCTCGACATGAACGCCGCGATCGGCCAGCTGGGGCGGTTGATCACCACCGAACCCGCGCATGCCGGTGTGGCCGAGGTCATTTGGGCCACGCTGCGCGGTGTGGTGCTGGCGCAGATGGTCACGGGCACGGCCATCGATTGGAGCCTGGAACGGCGTGCCCTGATCGACATGGTCACCTCCTACCTCGCCCACCACGACACGTGACCCGCCGGCTCTTCGATGCGAACGCGGACGGCGCACCAGCGTGTGCTGCAATGACCTGATGACCCTCGACGATCTCGCCGATATCGAAGCGATCAAGCAAGTCAAATACCGGTATCTGCGCGCGCTGGACACCAAGCATTGGGATGACTTCGCCGACACCCTGGCCGAGGACATCAAGGCCGATTACGGGCCGTCGATCGGCAACGAGCTGCACTTCACCAACCGCGCCGAGTTGGTGGAGTACATGCGAACGTCGCTGCCCGCGAACGTCATCACCGAGCACCGGGTGACCCATCCGGACATCACCGTCACCGGCGACACCGCAACGGGCAGTTGGTATCTGCAGGACCGGGTCATGGTGTCCGACCTGAACTTCATGTTGATCGGGGCGGCCTTCTACCGCGACACCTACCGCCGCACCGAGGCCGGGTGGAAGATCAGCGGCACCGGTTACGACCGAACCTATGACGCCACAATGTCTTTGGAGGGCATGAACTTCACGCTCAAACCCGGTCGCGCCATCGCCACCGACTGAGGCGCTACTTCGTGATGGCGATGACGGCGCCGGGCCGCAGCCACTTCATGATCGACACCAGCTGAGCGTCGTCGACGGCCACGCACCCCTCGGTGGGCTTGCCGTCGGTGGTGTGGAAGAAGAACGCGGCGCCCCCGCCCGGGGTCTTGTTCTTGTTGACGCCCATCACGACCGCGTGCTTGTACTGCGGAATCTGCAGGTTCTCGCTCTCGGCCGTGTTGAACGGGCACTGGGCCTTCTGGCACACCTGCATCGAGTTGAAGGTGGCGCTGTGGTCGTCGCCGCTCCACCAGTAGTTTCCCCCGGTGATCTGGGTGTAGGGCAGCCCGGTGCCGGGATTCGGCGCGGTGCCGAAGGCGGAGTCCAGGGTGTAGACGCCCATCGGAGTGGCCGGGACGCCGCTCTTGGCCTGCGGCGCCATCCCCGCCGAACCGACGTGGGTGGGAATGCCGGAACGCAGCGACTGCCAGCCGGTGCCGGTGCGCTGGAAGACCTCCATAGTCGCGTTCGAGCCGCCGGTGCTCACCACCGAAACCACCTGTGTCGCATTGCCGACCGCGTTCGCGAACCAGGGAGCGCCGGCAGCCGCGCCGATCGGCGCGAGCACCACCGAGGCGAAAATCACGCACGCCGCAGCGCACAGTGACGTGAGCAGTCGGTGCATGCACTCCATCGTCAGACCCGCGCATCCTCGCGGTCAAGTAAAGCTTTAGCCCCGGTTAGGTCACCGCGCCGTGACCAAATGCCCACCGCCGCAGGGCTTTAGCTCGGACGGTCGGGGCGGGGGGACGAAAAACCCAGAGGCACACCAGGAAATACAGGTATCCCAGCGACCAGCCGGCCAGTACGTCGGACGGGTAATGCACGTTCAGCGCCACCCGGGAGAGGCCGACCGCCGGCAGCGCCACCGCCACCGCGGCGACCGCGATGCGCTGCACCGCCACGTTCATCATCGGCAGCGCGAACGACAGCATCGCGAGCAGCCCGGCGGTCGCCTCGAGCGCATGACCGGACGGAAACGAGGTGGCGGCCGCCGGGACCAGCATGGTCGGCGGCCGCGGGCGGTCGGCCAGCGCCTTGACCGCCGCCGTCGCGAACTCGTTGCACGGCGCGCACGCCAGCACCAGCACCAGCGCGGCCCGCAGTTGGCGCATCACCAGGGCGAGCACCGTCACGGAGATCCCCAGCACGGCCAGCGCGCCCGGTCCCAGCACGAACGACACCGATTCGGCGAACCGCAGCCACGACGGGTGCTTGATCGCCAGCGCCCGCGCCCCGTCCAGCAGGGACCAGTCCACGCGGTACAGCCACGCCCAGTGCTGGCGGTAGCCCACCCACATGAGCGCGTACACCGCCGCGGCCAGCGCGGCGATCCCGGCGGCCAACGGCGTCCTCGGGCGGGTCATCACCCACCGATACCAGCACGGCCGCGGCGGCGGCCGTGCGCCCGCCCCACGGAGTCGCGCCGCGCGGTCATACTGGCGGTATGGCCGTCTTTGTCCGCAGGTTGTTCGGCATCGGCAAGCTGCCCGACGAGCTGCACGCCCAGGTCGAATCGGAAGGCCTTATCTACCTTGCCGATTACGTCGCGGTGACCCGGCGTTTCAGCGGCACCATCCCCGGGGTGCGGTTGCCGCACGGCGTCGCCAGCTACACGGGGTCGCTGGCCTTGACCTCGGAGCGGGTGCTGGCAACGCTGTCGATGCTGCCCCGGCTGGCCGGCCCGACCGTCAGCGTGCGCTGGGACGCGCCGCAGACCGGCGCCGCGAACGTGGAGATCTCGTCGACGGGCCTGCAGGTCGACGTCGATGTCTCCGCGGTCGACCAAAAGTTCAGCGGCGAGTTGTCGCTGCACTACAAGGTCGCCATCCCGGCCGAGGTGCTCGACACCCTGCCGCGGCGGTCGCTGGCGTTCGACATGCCGCCGGAATACGTCTTCCGCGCGGTTGGCGTTACCTATAGTCCCTGATCGTGATCCGCGGCCACGGCGGCTGCCGCAGCACCGCCAGGCTGCCGATCACCCCGGCCAGCAGGCCGGTGACCACCCCGATCAGGGCGATGCGATTCGCGTCCACGGCCGGCGTCCAGGTGGCCCGGCCGTCGCGGATGGCGAAGACCCCCAGCGGTTTGGCGACCACGATGACGGTGGTGCCGTCGGGGGTCTGGTAGGGCTCGCCATAGCCGCGGCCGGCGGCGGGATCGGCGGCCAGTTGCTCGAGGACATCGGAAGGCTTCACGGGACACTCCCTTCGGGACACGTCCACGCTAATGCGGATTTCCTACGATGGCTGACGTGACCGATCAGGCATTCAGCCCGCAGGAGCGGCGCGCCGTCTATCGCGTCATCTCCGAACGCCGTGACATGCGCCGGTTCGTTCCCGGCGCGGTGGTGGACGAGGAGCTGCTGGCACGCCTGCTGCAGGCCGCGCACGCCGCGCCCAGCGTCGGGCTGATGCAGCCGTGGCGCTTCATCCGGATCACCGACGATGCGCTGCGGCGCCGCATCCACGCACTCGTCGACGAGGAACGCCCGCGCACGGCCGCCGCGCTGGGCGAGCGGGGCGACGAATTCCTGGCGCTCAAGGTGGAGGGCATCCTCGATTGCGCCGAACTGTTGGTGGTGGCGCTGGGCGACGACCGCGACAAGCACGTGTTCGGGCGGCGCACCCTGCCGCAGATGGACCTGGCGTCGGTGTCGTGCGCCATCCAGAACCTGTGGCTGGCAGCGCGATCCGAAGGGCTCGGCATGGGCTGGGTGTCGCTCTTCGATCCGCAACGGTTGGCCTCGCTGCTCGACATGCCGGACGGGGCGGAGCCGGTGGCCATCCTGTGCCTGGGGCCGGTGCCCGAATTCCCCGATCGCCCGGCCCTCGAACTGGACGGCTGGGCCGTGGCGCGGCCGCTGTCGGAGTTCGTCTGCGAGAACCGGTGGGGGCGCCTCCCGTCCGCCTGACGAGCCGACGCGGCGGGGATCGCCGCAGCACGTTGCGGTATCGTCGCCGGTCGCGGGGCAAGGTGAGAGGTGACGCAATTGACGCCGGGCAAGGACAACGTGCTGATCGTGCACTGGCACGACCTGGGCCGCTACCTCGGCGTCTACGGGCACCCGGACGTGTCGAGCCCGCGAATGGACCGCCTTGCGGCCGAGGGCATCCTGTTCACCCGGGCGCACGCCACCGCGCCGCTGTGCTCGCCGTCGCGCGGGTCGCTGTTCACCGGACGCTATCCGCAATCCAACGGCCTCATCGGCCTGGCGCACCACGGCTGGGAATACCGCAGCGGAATCCGCACACTCCCCCAAATCCTGTCCGAATCGGGTTGGTATTCAGCGCTTTTCGGCATGCAGCACGAGACGTCCTACCCTAAGCGGCTGGGTTTCGACGAGTTCGACGTATCGAACTCCTACTGCGACTACGTCGCCGACAAGGCCGACGAATGGTTGCGGCAAAGCGCCGATGGCCTGGTGGGACAACCCTTTTTGTTGACCGCCGGGTTTTTCGAGACGCACCGCCCCTACCCCGAGGACCGATACACCCCGGCCGAGGGCGCCGACGTCGAGCTGCCCGACTACCTGCCCGACACCCCCGAGGTGCGTGGCGACCTGGCCGCCTTCTACGGGGCGATCAGCGCGGCCGACGCCGCCGTCGGGCGGTTGCTGGACACGCTGGCGGACACGGGATTAGACGCCACCACCTGGGTGGTGTTCTTCACCGACCACGGCCCGGCGTTCCCTCGCGCGAAATCCACGCTGTACGACGCGGGAACCGGCATCGGCATGATCATCCGGCCACCCACTGACCGGGGTGTGACGCCACGCGTCTACGACGAGCTGTTCAGCGCCGTCGACCTGGTGCCAACGCTGTTGGGGCTGTTGGGAATCGACGCCCCCGCCGACGTCGACGGTGTGTCGCACGCGGGCGTCCTGCTGGAGGCGGACCCGCCCGCCACGCCGGTGCGCGACGAGGTGTACACGATGAAGACCTATCACGACTCGTTCGATCCGATTCGCGCGATCCGCACCAAGGACTACAGCTACATCGAGAACTACGCGTCGCGGCCGCTGCTGGATCTGCCCTGGGACATCGAGGAAAGCCCGTCGGGGGTGGCCGTGGCCCCGCTCGTCACGGCGCCGCGGTCCGAGCGGGAGCTCTACGATCTGCGCGCCGATCCCACCGAAACCACCAACCTGCTGGCCGACGACGGCGCGGACGTCGAGGACGTCGCGGCCGATCTCGCTGTCCTGCTGCATGATTGGCGCCAGCGCACCGGCGACGTCATCCCCTCGGAGTTCGCCGGCACCCGCATCGCCGCGCGGTACACCGAGACGTACCTGCAGATCCATCACGGCGCCAAGCCGACCCCGCGGTCGGCCATCGCCGCCGACCGGGGCATCGAAGAAGGCAAGCCCGCGCAGCGATAGTCGCGGCTGGTCCGATGGTGGCGACCCGCTACGCGCGGCCCGCGCCGCCCACCACGGCGACGACGAAGACCCGCCGGAACGGGAAGATCGTCGAGCCGTCTGAGCGCGCCGGATAGGCGTCGGACAGCAGCGGAATCAACTCCTCGCGGAACTGCTGCCAGGTGTCGTCGTCGAGCCGCTCGCGCACCGGGACCAGCGCCGTGCCGGTGATCCACTCCAGCACCGGATGCTCGCCGGTCAGCTGATGCAGATACGTGGTCTCCCAGACGTCGACCCGGCATCCCGCGTCCAGCAGCAGGTTGGCATAGTGCGCGGGCGGCTGCACCACCGCACCGACGCGAAACGGTATGTCGCGCAACAACTTCGCATACGGCTCACGGCGGGCCAGCGCCCGCACCGCCGCGTAGGACGGGGACTCGAAGTTGCCCGGCATCTGCACCCCGATCCACGATCCGGGCGCCAGCTCGCCCGCCCACCGCAGCAACAGGTCGGCATGCTCGGGCACCCAGTGCAGGGCCGCGTTGCTGACCACCACGTCGGTGTCGGGCTGGGGCTTCCAGTCGCGCAGGTCGCCGGTGACGGCGTCGATGCCGCGCTCCTTGGCGGCGGCCACCATCTCCGGGGAGCTGTCCATCGCCTCGATCACCGCGTCCGGCCAGCGCCGGCCCAGGTATGTCGTCAGGTGTCCGGGCCCGCAACCGAGATCGACGACGCGGCGCGCCCGCTCGGCGCCCACCCGCGACAGCAGATCGTAGAAGGGCCGGCCGCGGTGATCGGCAAAGGCCAGGTAGACGTCCGGGTCCCACATGTCGGTCCTCCTGATCAACGCGCCGTCGCTAGCCGGCTGATAGCAAACCGTATTACCCCTATGGTGCACCGGCATCACCGCCGTGGTCCCGGGATAAGACCGTAGCGACCGAAACCGGTCGAACATCCTGGAAGCGCGAGCCCGTCCGGCTACCATCGGCGTTCGTGGCGCCCGACATGGATCCGATCGACCCGCCGGTCCCCGTTCCAGACGTTCCCGGCGCCGATGTGCCGGCCGGCGCCGGCGGATTACCCCCCCACTCGGCGTTGTCGCCCCGTCAGCGAATGGTAGTCGAGGCATCGGCCCTCGGTGATCTGGCCCTGCGCACCTGGGTGGCCTCGCTGCTCACCACCACGGTGACACCGTTCGTGGTCGCGGGCGCCCTGCGGCAATCCGATGCCTCGACCGAGCGGAGCAACCTCGACTTCTACGCCGAGCTGGGGGCGGCGGGAGATCCCGCGCGGTCCTTTCCGGCGCCCACCGAGTTGCCGCGGGTGACCTCGCGTCGCGCCAGCCCGCTGGCGGAGTGGGTCGCGCGCGGCACGGTCGACAACATCGCGTTCCCCAGCAGCTTCACCGCGATCAACCCCGCGATGCGCGCGCGCTGGAGCGCGTGGGGATCCAACAACATGGTGCGCGCGCAGCACTGGCGCCACGACGACGGGCCGCGGCCCACGCTGTGCGTCATCCACGGCTTCATGGGGTCGTGGTATCTGGCCAACGGGCGGTTCTTCTCGCTGCCCTGGTACTACCGGGCGGGCTACGACGTGTTGATGTACACGCTGCCCTTTCACGGCAAGCGGGCCGAAAAGTTCTCGCCCTTCAGCGGTTTCGGCTATTTCGCCGGCGGTCTCAGCGGTTTCGCCGAGGCGATGGCCCAGGCCGTGCACGACTTTCGTTCCATCATCGACTACCTGCGCCACACCGGTGTCGACCGGATCGCGCTCACCGGCATCTCGCTGGGTGGCTACACCTCGGCGCTGGTGGCCTCCGCCGACGATCGGCTCGAGGCCGCCATCCCCAACTGCCCGGTCGTCACTCCCGCGACGCTGTTCGACGAATGGTTCCCGGCCAACAAGCTGGTGCGGATGGGCCTGCGCCTCTCCGATATCAGCCACGAGGCGTTGAGCGCCGGCATGGCGTACCACTGCCCGCTCAGTTACCCGCCGCTGGTCGGCCGGGACCGCCGGATGATCATCACCGGCCTCGGCGACCGGATGGCGCCGCCGGACCACGCCGTCAAGCTATGGCGGCACTGGGATCACTGTGCGCTGCACTGGTTTCCGGGCAGCCACGTGTTGCACGTGAGCCAGTTGGACTACCTGCGCCGGATGACCGCGTTCCTGCAGGAGGTCATGTTCTAGCGGCCTCGAGGGTGTCGGTGGTCTCGGTGGTTGCCGAGTTGGTTTCCGGGCCGCCGGCCGACGACGCCCGATGGGCCCCGCCGACCAGGGTGGGCCAGTGCAGCTGGGCGAGCAGGCCCGCGGGCGCGGTCGTGTGTCCGTCCAGCCGCGCCGTCGACAACAGGTCCAGCGCCGTCAGTGCGGGCAGGTGGTTCCCGCGCTGCGGGGTCAGCCCGTCCAGCGGCGCCGTGCGCTCCGGCGGGGTGTCGGTCTGGAACGCGCACGCCACCGCGACGGTGGGGTGGGCCTTGTCGCCGGCGATCTCCAACGCGGTGCAGGTCTCGCGGGCCGCATGTGACCGGATGGCGTCCAACGTCTCCGGCAAGGCCTCATCCACCCGGATCTGGTATGCCGCAATGTAATCCGATGCGCCGCGCTGCACGCCGCGCCACCGCTCGCGGGGGTTGGACGTCAACAGCCGGGGAACGTCGTCGGGTGCGACGGCGGTCGCTTCCCATCCGATCTCGCGGAGGTGGTCGGCCAGGCGCCGCGCCGCGACCTGGGCGGTCTCCTGCAGCGGGATCCGCGGCGAGCGGGCCCGCAGCGCGGCCAGGTTCTCCGGCGCCGACACGGTGAGCCCGATCCAGGTCTCGCGCCGCGACGCGTCGGAGGCGTTGTCCCGGCTGGTGATCCGGATCTTGTCCGCCCGGATGCCGTAGCGGTCCAGGTAGCCGGCGATCAGCGGCAGCGGCAGCACATCGGAGTCGTCCTCCGGTGCGCCCACCCGGACCAGGGCGGTGGTCGCCGTGGCGGGGGGCTGCGGGGTGAACGCGTTGGCGCGCCCGATGATCGCCAGGCGGCGGCGCACCAAGGTGGTGAAATACAGGCCACCCCACCAGCCGAACAGCACGATCACGACGGCCGCCGCGATGCCGAGCAGCCAGTAGTCTCGTGGCGATCGCCACGGGTAGGCCATAACCGCGGGCACAATGGCCAAGAGCGCCAACGTGATTCGCCCGCTCCCGGGGGTAGGTATCGACATCTTCACGGGGTGGGGTCCTTTCGACGGCGTGCGGCGATGGTGGTGACCGCGCCGGCCACGGCGACCAGCACGGCCAGCACGGCGGTGCCGACCACCGCGACGGTCCGCGGTGTGGTGTTCTCGGGCGCCGGGGCCGGAGGCAGAGCGACCTGCTTGGCCGCCGCCCCGCTCGGCTGGTCGCCGGCGGGCAACTGCCAGGTCAGCGCGGCCACCGGGTCCACGCTGCCGGCGCCGACCACGTTGGACGGGTCGCGGGCGCCGTTGTGCGCGGTCGCGGTGATGCGATGCGTCACCGCGGTGGCGGACAGATCGGGATACTTGCTGCGCACCAGCGCCGCGACGCCGGCGACGTAACCGGCCGCGTAGCTGGTGCCCTTGAGGGCGACCAGTTGCTGATGGTCGTCGGGCAGGCCGTTCGCCAGGCCCGCGCCGTCACCGTTGCCCACCGACACGATGCGCTCGCCCGGCGCCGCGACACCCACCCACGGGCCCGCCACGGTGAATTTCGACGGCTGGCCCTCCGGGGTCAGCGACGCCACCGAAAGCACGTAGGGCTGCCACAACGACGGGATGGACACGGAGGTGACGCCGGCCCAGTTGCGCGGATCGTTCGGACGGCTCAGGTCGGTGAGCGGGTTGGATTCGCACGACGTCCCACCGGCGAACGATCCGGTCGGTCCGCTGTTGCCCGCGGCGGCCACGATCACCGCGTCCTTGTCCACCGCCGCGTAGCGCACGGCGGCGCCGAGGGCGGCCTGGTCGACGGGGCGGTCGACGGGCAGGCAGGTGGCCGAGCCGACGTCGATGACCCGGGCGCCGAGGTCGGCCGCGTGCACGATGGCCCGGGCGAGGGTCGTGACCTCGGTCGACACCCGCGCCATCAGCGGGTCGCCGCCCGGCGTGCGGGGGGAGAACCTGGCCGACGACGTCCTGATCGACACCACCCGCGCCGCGGGGGCCACGCCCGAGAACCCGTCGTCCGGCGACGGCTGGCCGGCGATGATCCCGGCGACCAGCGTGCCGTGTCCGTCGCAGTCGGTCAGGCCGTCGGTGGCCTCGACGAAGTCGCCGCCCGGCTCGACATTGGGCAGCCGCGGACCCGGCCGCACCCCGGTGTCGAGGACGGCGACCAGCTGACCGTCGCCACGCGAGAACTGCCATGCCGCAGGCAGATTCAGCGCCGACTGGCTGGGCGTGGGGGCGCCCGGATCGCTGCCCGGGATGACCCCGGACGTCACGCACGGTCCGCGCTGCTCCATCGGCTGCACCGGCCCCGGCGCCCCGCTCGGTGGGGGGACGCCGGGATCGACGGTCGGCGGGCTGATCGCGAAAGCCGGCGGACTCGTCCACGTCGCGGTGGCCGGCAACAGGGCCAACACCGCCGCGAAGCAGGCTGATGCCGATCGAATCATCGATTGAGCACCAGGCTGAACAACCCGACCACGAACGCCATGACGGGGATCAGCGAGGCGTCGAGTCCCGCCGCGGCGAAGCCCACCAGCCGGCGCACCGGAAGCGAATAGCTCTCCGGCTCAGCGATTCCCGGGTTCAACGCCAGCACGATCCACACCGCCACGAGCGCCAGGAGCACCACGGCCGCACCGAGGGCGGCGCCGTAGCGTCCCGTCGCCGTGTAGATCACCAGCAGCACGCCGGCGGCCAGGAAGGGCTGGGCGAGCAGCCATGCCTTGCAGGCGGCCGAATCCCACACCCGGGCGCGCAGCACCGATGCCGCGGCGGTCGCCCCGACCACGTACCAACCCGCGCCGCTCAGCGTCTCCGGGCGCAGCGCGATCGTGACCGAGCCCAGGACGCTGAGCAACACCGCGGCGGCGATGAATCCGCTCTGGTGGGCGTCGCTGATCCGGACCCGGCGGGGCAGGTCCTCGAGCACCTGCAGCGAGGGCGCCGACGGCGTGGGATCCCCGGGCGCCGGGATGACCGGCAGCGGGAAACGGGCCCACAGCGCGGACATCTGCGCCGCCTCGATGGTGACCAGCAGCGCGGCCACGATCAGTCCGCAGCCGATGGCGACCAGCTTGACGTGCCAGAGCAATTCGGCTCCGGCGGCCAGCAGCACCGCGGCGCCCAGCACCGCCGTCGCGGTGAAGAATCCGGCGATACGTTCCCGTTCGGCGCTAGGCACCATCAAGGCGATCAGCGACCACGCGGTGACCCCGGCCGCGGCCAGCATCACCTGCGCCGGGCCGAACCTGCCCGGCACCGCCAGCACCAGCGCGGCGGCGATGGGCACCAGCGCGGCGATCGACAGCGCCGTGCCGGTGCGCGCCGAGCGCGCCGTGACGAGCAGGCCGACGATCGCGGTCAGCGCCGCCACCGCGCTGACCGCAACCAGCCCGGACAGCGCGCCGGTGGCGACGCGGTAGGTGACCGACAGGCCGGTCGCCAGGAAGGCCACGGCGATCGCCGCGGCCAGCGCGCCACGCTGGATATGCGTTGTGCCCCAAGGCTTGAGCCGAGAGGTGGAGAAAATCATCGCGGCGTCGGCGATGTCCTCGACGATTCCGGGTGCGGCCGGGCCGGCCGGCACCGGCTGCAGCGCGAGCAGGTCACCGTCGACGACGCCGACCGTGTCCAGGCTCGCGTCCAGACTGAACGGCGCGCCACCGATGGGCGCCAGGCTCAGTTGGGTCGCGCCACCGACCTCGGCGGCGCCGCGCGAGCCGGAGGCGTCCTCGCCGTCGCCGTTCGCGGTGGCCGGGACCACCAAACGCTGGACCGCGGGCAGGATTTCGCGCAGCGGCAGCTCGGCGGGCAGGGCCATTTCCGTCAACCTGCTGTCCGCGAGAATTGCCACGCGGACGATCGGCATGACGGTTCCGGACGTCACCGGACCCTCGAAGATTGTTGCGGCCGTTCCTGGAACATCGTGCTCTCTTCTCTATTTCTTTCAGTGTTGGACGGACAGTGTTGAATTCGAAAAGTCTCGTGCTAGCCGGTGTTCGGCGAACCATCCGGCGTCGGGCAATTGGGCGGTCAATTGTTCGATCGCGACGGCGATCGCGAACGGGGTGCCGGGCGCGAAGGTCGAAACCCACTCGCCGTCGAACGCGCGGGACGGGCTGACCAGGACCCGGCCCTCGCTTGCGTCGACAATGCTCATACCCACCTCGGTGGTGGAGTGTCGACCGTCGCGGTGGCAGCCGGCGACGATCTCGACGTAGCTTCGCGACCCGTTGAACACCGACTCCACCACAGGACGCGCCGATTGCGGAATACCAAGATAGTCAAGGACTTCGGCGAGTGGAGCACCGGAACGCAGCCGCTCGTCGGCGCGGGCGCCCACCCGGGTCGGCATGCTGAACTCGTCGAACCGAGCCGGTTGCCGCTGGGCGAGCCCGACGCACAGGACCGGAACCAGGGCGCGCGGATCGTCGATGTCCATGGCGGTGAACGTGATCAGCTGCGCGCTGCGCAACGCGACCACCGTCCTCGACGGCCGGCCGCCGGCCCCGGCGCGCTGCGCGACGATGCCGCGCAGTAGCTCGCCGGCGCCGCCGGCCGCACCGGCGTCCTTGGCGGGGCCGACGTAGCGCAGGTCGAGCCACCGCTCGGGAAAACACACCACTTTGATCCACTCGGCAACCGCGGGGTTGATGAGCCCGCCTTCCGATACCAGGCCCATCTGGGTGAGCTCCGCCTTCTGACGGTCGAGGAACGCGTTGCGTTCCGCGGCATCACGATAGGGGCAGGTGATTGCCAATACCCACGGGAAGCTTCCCGCCCCAATCGTTTCCGCGATGAACCACGCGTGGTCGACCGTCAGCTCGACGGCGTTGGGAGCTGGTTCCATCAGGCTCGTTCAGCCACGAACTAGCCGCCCCACTTGGCGGCTTCGGCCTGGTCGCGGGCCAGCATCGACATGGTGTTGGCCTCGTGGGTGCTGGCCATCGACTGGTACGCGCGCACCAGGCTTTCCATGGCCTGGTTCCACTGGGCCTGCCACACCTGGTAGGTCATACCGGTGTCACCCTGCCAGGCGTTGGACAGCGTGGCCTGTTCGGCGGAGATGTCGGCGCCGAGCCCCTGCATCGTGCCGGCGTAGCCCGACATGTCGGCGGCGTGGCTCAACATCGCCGGGTAGTTGTACATGATCTGCGACATCAGAAGTCCTTTCGCGGTTTGGTGGCGTCTAAGGGTGGCTGGATCAGAACGCGGTGTAACCGGAGGCGGCCGCCGCGTCCGCGGCCACGTAGGTGCCGGCGGCGTCGCCGAGGTTGGCCTGGGCGATATCCAGCAGCGTGTTGACCCGTGCGGCGACCTCCACGAACCGCGCGTGCGCGGCCTGGAACGCCGCCGAGGACTCGCCCTGGTGGAAGGCCTGCGCCGACATCGCTTCCTGCTCGGCCTGGCTGATCGTGCTGCGCAGCAACGCGGCCTTGGCGCTGAACGCCGACTGCGAGGCAACCAACTGCGGGATATGAGCGTCCAACATACTCATGGTGATTCCTTTCTATTGCGTCCGTTGGGGTTTGGAGTAGTTCACCTGGATGTGGCTGACTGCCTTATCCCCCCTTCCCCGGTTCGGCTGGGCCCCTACCGTTGACGGCGTCCTGCTCCCACGTGCCGGGCACCATCGGCATCCGTGGGCCGCCGCCGAAGTCGTCGTCGGCCAGCTTGGTCAATCCCGCCGCCTGAAACGCCTTCTGCCTCTGCTTGGTTCCGGCGAACCCGAGCGGTCCGGCCCCCTGGGCCGAAGCCACCGCGGCAGCCAGCTCTTCCTCGTCGCCGTAGTCCGGGGGCACACCGAAATCGGATTCCATGTCCGCGAATTCGTCGGCGTGGTCGTGCAGCGCGGCTCGCCGCCTGCGCCGAGCCCGCGCCTCGGCGCGGGCCGGTGCCGCCGCGCCGGCCGCCGGGATCGTCGCCGCGGGCGCCTTGGCCCCGCCGCGCCCGGTCAGGGTGGGACCGACGCCGGTGTCCGGGTCAGCGCCGTAGGCGACCACGTAGGCCAAGTTTCCGGCCGCCGCCGCCGGCGCCGGGGCCGCCGGCGCGCCGGTGCCGGCCGCGACTGTGGTGGCTGGGGCGGCGGCGGGAGTCGCCACCGTCGGCGCCATGGCGACCGCCGGCAGCATGGACGGCTTGTTCGACGCCAGCACGGGGGCCACCGCGGCCGGGGCCGCCGCCTCCGGCGCGGCCTCGGCCGGCGTGGTGAGCAGGGAGCTGAGGCCGATCCCCAGCAGCAGCGGAATCAGGAACGGTGCGGTCAGGATCGCGCCCCAGGTCGGCCAGCCGACGGCGTTGAAGAACACCTGGTAGGCGATGAAGAACAGCAGCGGTCCGTTGGCCGCCAGGAACGCCGGCAGGTTCGAGAAGAAGTCCTGCAGCATCTGCTGGATGTTCTGGAAGAAGTCCTGCAGGAACTTCGACAACTGCTGGATGAAGTTCTGCCACCAGTCCCCGGTGTTCTGTGCGGCGTTGGACGTGAGGTTGTTGGTCTCGCTCCCGGGATTGACGATGGTCGGCGCGGCCATGGTGCGGGGCGCCGCGGCCAGCGCCGAACCCGAGACGGCCTGGTAGGTGCCCATGGTGGTGGCCGCCTGAACCCACATCCGCGCGTAGTCGGCTTCGTTGACCGCGATCGGAATGGTGTTGATGCCAAAGAAATTCGTCCCCACCAACACCGCGTGCACGGCGTGGTTGGTGGCGAGCTCCCCCAGTGTCGGCATCGCCGCCAACGCCGCCGTGTACGCCGTCGCCGCGACCTCTTGTTGCGCCGCGGCGCCCGCGCTGTCGGCGCTGGCCTGCTGCAGCCAGGCCAGGTACGGCAGGTGGGCCGCCACATACTGCTCGGCGCTCGGCCCTTCCCACGCGCCCGCCTGCGCCTCCCCCAGCAGCGCACTGAGTTCCCCGGCCGCCGTGGCGTATTGGGCGCTGAGCGAGGTCCACGCACCGGCGGCCGCCAACAGCGGCCCCGGTCCCGGACCGGCGCTCAGCAACGCCGAATGCACCTCTGGTGGCGACGCCATCCAGATGGGGGCGAGGGGGGCAGTCATCGTCAGGCGCCCGCGATCCCGAACGTCGCAGCGGCCGCGGTGTCACCCGCGAGATAGCTTGCGCCGGCTTCCCCGACGCCGAGACCGGCGCGGCCCAGCTCCTCGACGCCCTGGGCCGCCATGGCCGAGTGCTCCTGGCCTTGAGCGCTGAATCCCATGGCCGTCTGCAGCGACACCGGATCGACCGCCGGCGGGACCACCGCCGTGATCGCCGGGGCCGCCGCCGCGTGTGCGGCGGCCAGCCGTGCCGTCAGCGCCTCCACCGCGGCGCTGGTGGCGGCCAGTCCTTCGGGAACCACTCGCAGCGTCATCTCTACTCCTCCCGTTGCGCTTCACTTGCCATTACGGATTCCCCGATCAAGGGGTTGATCAACTGCACGTACGTCGGACCATCGCTGTCGCCCAACAGGATCGCCCGCCCGGCCGGCAAGCGGCCGAATCGTTGGCCGCGGATCTTGCCGCTGTCTTGCGGGTTGCCCGCCAGCATCAACGTGGTGGCCTGCAGGTCGTTGAAGCGGCGCAGCAGCGGGTTGGTCATCAACGCGTGTCCCGAACCGGTGGCCCGCGCGGTGACGATCACCCGGATCCCCAAATCGGCTGCCTGCGACAGCAACCCGATCAGCGGAGACCACGGGCGCTGCCCGACGTAGGGGCCGCTCATCGCCGGCGAATCCGGAATCTGGTCGACGTCGTCGATGATCAGGTAGTGCGTCTGGCCCGCGAACGTCCAGCGCGACAGCTCGGCCGGCGACAGGCCGGCCGGTGGCCGGCGCGACTCGATCAGGTTGGCCAGCCCCAGCATCGCCGGGATGATGCGGTCGATGTTGGCCGTGTACTCGTTGTCGGCGAACAACGGTTCGTCGACGAGGTGCAGCCGTCGATCCAGCACCGTGAAGGCCACCTGGTCCGGCGTGGAGTGTTCGCGGACCGTGCGGATGAGGTGGCGCAGCAGCGTCGTCTTCCCCGACTTGCTGTCACCGAACACCATCAGCAGCGGGTTGTCGGCGAAGTCGACCACCACCGGCGCGAGGTCCTCCTCGCGCTGGCCGATGACCACCTGTTCCGGCCCGCGGTACAGCGACCCGACGGCATCCGGGGCGAGGTTGGTGGGCAGCAGCCGCACCGGGGGCGCCGCCATACCCGGGTACCGGTCGTTGATCGCGGCGATCTGGTCCAGCTCCGGGGTGGCGAACAGGAAATGCTCTGCGGCCATGGTCAATCCGCGACCCGGCTGGTCGTGCGGCACCGCTTCGGCGGGCCGGCGCAGGGCGCCCACCACCCGCACGTTGCTGTCCCGCGGATCGTGCAGCTTGAGCTCGAGCCGCAACCCCAGGCCGTCCCGCATCGACAGCGGCACCTCCAGCCAGCTGGGCGTGGTGACCACGACGTGGATGCCATACGCCAGCCCGATGTTGACCAACTCGGTGACCTTGGCCAGCAACGGGTTTCGCGTGTTGAACTGGTCGGTGTTGTCACGGCCGAACGCGTAGAGGTTGTCGATGAGCAGGAACACCTCGCCGAACCCGTCGTCGGGGACCCCACCGCGGGAGTCCCGGAACGCCTCCCGGCGCTGCCGCGACAACAGCAGCTGCTCGAGCTCGCCGAAGGTGCGACGGATCCGTTCGGGCTCCAGCGCCGAGGCGACGCTGCCGACGTGCGCCAGGCCCTCCATCGCACGGAGCTTTCCGCCGCCGTAGTCCAGGCAGTAGAACGTGACCTCGCGCGGCGAGTGCAGGCTGGCCGCCGACAACATGAACGTCTGCAGCGCAGTCGACTTCCCCGACTTGGGGCCACCGTGGATGACCATGTTCCCGGCCGACGACGCGGCATCGAAGATCAGCGGGTCGCGGCGCATCTCGAACGGCTTGTCGATCTCACCCAGCGGCCACTGCCACTGCCGCGGCGGCACACCGGCCCGGGCCAGCATCGCGCTCACCGGGATCGGCTCGTCCAGCGGCGGCAGCCACAACTGCGGCGCGCGCGGCCCGTACCCGGCCAGCTGGTCGCCGATGGTGGCGATGAGCTTGCGCGGCGGCCCGGTCAGTTCGACCTCGTCGGGGCTGGTGATCACGGTGTCCTGATCGGGCTCGACCCGCCCGGCCGTGAACACCTTGGGCTCCGGGATAGACGGCACCACAAGCGATTTGGCCTTCTGCGGCGGATCGTAGATGCCGTCGACATAGGTGCTGCGGAACTTGATCGGGGTCGCGCCCGGCGCGGGCACCAAGAAGCCCACGCCCTTGTGCTCCTTGCCGGATTCGATGTGGTAGGCGTCCTCCACCCCGATGATCTGGCGGGACACGCTGGGACTGGCCACCTTCAACCCGATGCGGTAGGAGGTGTTCTTGTCGATGTCCTTGATCTTGCCGACATCCAGCGTCTGCGACGCGAACAGGATGTGGATGCGGAACGAACGGCCTTTGCGGGCAACGTAATCGAACAGCTCCGCGTACTCCGGGTGGTCGGCCAGCATCAACGTGAACTCGTCGGCCACCACGAACAGCGTCGGGATCGGCGCCAGGTCGTGCCCGGCGGCGATGGCGTTCTCGTACTCGACCACCGAGTTGAACGCGCTGCCCTGCACCCGGCGGCCGGCCTCGCGCAGCAGCGTCTCCCGGCGGGCCACCTCGCCGCGCAGCGTGTCGGCGAATCGGTCGGCCAGCGACTTCTTTTCGGCCATGTTGGAGATCACCGCGACAACCTGCGGGAAGTGGCGGAAGCTGTCGGCCCCCGCCTCACCCTTGAAGTCGGCGTAGATGACGATCAACCGGTCCGCGGAATGAGTCGTCAACAGCGACAACAGGATCGACATCAGGGTCTGGGACTTACCCGATCCCGTCATACCGATCATCAGACCGTGCGGGCCCATCCCGCCCTCGGCCTCGTCCTTGAGGTCGAACATCAGCGGCTCACCGGTCGCGGTGACCCCGATCGGAACGCGCAGCTCGTCCTCGCGACGCCGCGGCGCCCACAGCGTCGGCACATCCAGTTGCGACGCGTCCGGGATGCCCAGCATCGTGGTGAACGTGGCGCCCCGGGTGGCCGCCGAACGCAACCCCGTGTGGGTCGGGTTGGAGTCCCAGCGCGACAGCTGGCGCGCCAGGTGGGCGGCCTCGTCGGCGCCCAGTTGGTCGGCGTCGTCGATGTACGGCTGCCAGCCGCCGGTCTGCCAACGCTCGATGGAGTGGGTCCGGGCGCCCGCGCCGTCCGCCGCGGTGATGCGCAGGATCGGCTTCTCGGGGTCCGAATACTGTTCGCGGTGCGGGGCGGTGGCGCCGCGGTGCACGACGGTGACGCCCGCGCGGCCCATCGCCAGCGTCGAGGCGTTCAGGTCGTAGTCCGGGTCGTCGACGATAATCAGCAGGTGCCGCAGCGCGTCGGCGGGTTCGCCGGTGAACGCCGGGCGGTCGACTAGCGCGGACCCCAGCTTGGCGACCAGTTCGTCGACGTTGGTGGCCATCAAGCGGGCCGGCCCGACGCCGTCGAGCTCACCGGGAATGTCAATGTGCGGCAACCACTTCAGCCACGACCAGTCCGGGCTCTCGAGGTCGGGGGTGACCAGCGCGACCCCGAGCACGGTCGGGTCGTGCCAGGTGACCGCCTGGGCCACCCAGGCCCGCATCGCCGAGCGCGCCTCGTCCTCGGAGCCCAGCACGGTGATTCGCGAGACCTTGGCCAGGTCGATCCCGGTCGGCACGTCACGCACCGTGCGGTGGGTGTCGAGCAGGCTGCGTAATGCGCTGTGCGACACCGGTTCCAGGTCGATTTCGTCCGCGGTGTCGTTGACCCGCAGCGCGGTCGCCAGGGGCACGTGGTGGCGTCCGGCCCGCAGCACCAGGAAGTCGGGATCGTGCGGGTCGCGCTCCCACTGACGGCGCGATCCGGGCACGGCGGCCAGCGCCGCGGGCTCCGGGTGGGACCACTGCGCGGCGGCGCGCTGCGCGGCGGCCTGGGTGCGGATGTTGTCCCGGACCACCGACAGGTAGCGCAGGTAGTCGGCGCGTTCGGCGTCGACCTCCTCGGTGCGCGTCTTGTTGTCGTTGCCGCGGTACATCGCCGTCGCGGCGAGCAGCAGCACGAACGGGAAGAACAGCGTCTGCGGGGAGATCAACCGCATTCCGGTCGCGAACAGCGCGACGATCATGCCGACGATCAGGATCACCAGCACGTACGGCATCGCGCGGCGCAGGAACGACGGCGGGATCACCCGCGGCAGCTCGGGCGGGGCCTCGATGGCGATGGTGCCCTTGCGGGTCACCGGCGGCGCCAGCCGGCGGCGCGCTTCGAAGATCAGTCGGCTCATCGGGGGGCTCCCTCGGCTTCCCTAGCAGCGGCAGTGACGCGGCCGGGCTTCTGGTCGGGCGTCAGCCCGTCGTGTGCCAGCAGCGCGTCGGCGCGCGATAATGTCGGGCCGCTCGCGAACAGCGACAGCACCGACCACGGGATCGGGACCGGCGACCCGGTAAGGCCAAGGGCCTCAACGGTTTTGTTCTGCCCGGCGGCCGAGTGCTCGGCCTCGTTGTCGATGCCGTAGCGGACACCGGTGTCAGAGACCCAGAACAGCGACCCGGCGCCCGGCGAGTTCGGCCCGCCGCCGACGGTCTGGGTGAAGTAGCCGGTGCCCGGCGCCAGGGCGACGCGGGCGGCGGTGGCCGGCGAGCCGCCGCCCACCAGGTCGACGGTGCGTATCGATTCGGCGACCGGCAGGGCCGAGCCCGTCAGCAGGTTCACCGAGCTGCTGGCGGCCTTGGCGGGCTTGCTCCAATAGGCGCACATGACGGGCGATTTGGCCGCATCCACCACCCCGACCTGCTGGTCGGGGTACCGCGCGGTGTCCAGCATCCGCGACACCGGCAGCTTGGCCACCGCGTCGGCGCCCAGCCGCGGCGGTTGGTCCAGCCCATAGGAATTCGTGTTCCGCAGGATCGCGGCGAGCACCGGCGAGATCTGCTGCAGGCCGTCCGGCAACACCGCGTAGTAGCGCGGCGCCCCGGAGGAGCTCTGGTCCAGGGTGTAGGACACCACGACCCCACCGATCGGTGCCGGCACGGTAAAGGGCGCCGGCGCACCGGCGTTCGGGATGCCGGGCGCGGTCAGCGGCGGGGCTTCGGGAATCGCGTTGAACAGGCCCAGGGCGATCGGGCGGGGCGCGGGGATCTCGGAGTTGCCCTGCCCCAAGCCAAGTGCGTTCGTGATCGCTTGGTCGGTGAGGTTGATCTGACTGCGCTTGCCGTCCCACAACAGCCACGTGGTGCCGTCACGGTCGGCGAGCATCGCCTGCCGCGGCGGGAGCGTGGCGGCGCGGGCGCCGCTGCTGTCCGGCCGGCCGGCGATCACCGTGACACCGGTGCTGTGTGCGGCGTGCCCCCCGGGCTCGCTGACCGCGTCGCACACCGTCCAGTTCGCATCGGTCGAGGGGTTTTGCACCATCCGTTCCGGCGCACCGGGGATGCCGATCAGGTTGCCGCGCGGAAACCGGTCCAGCTCACTGCTTTTCACCATGGTCGGGTCCACCGGCCGACCCGTGATCAGTCGGGCCGAGGTCAGGTTGAGCACCGGATGCAGATCCTCACCGACACGGACATACAGCGCGGCGGTGGACCGGTCGGCGAGCACGGCGTTGGTGCCCGCCGTCCCGTTCGGACGGATCAGCGAGAACACGAAGCAGCCGGCCAAACCGGTGACCAGCAGGACGGCGCCCATCGCCACCGCGCGCGACTGCGTGCGCAGCGGGTCGACGAGCATCCTGGTGTCGTGCAACGCGATACCGGAGGCGATCCGGCGCATCACGAAACGCCAGCCGCTCACCTGGTGCCGGGTGACGAAGCCGCGGCGGTACTCGACCTGGTCGGGATTGTCGTTGACCGGGGTCCGAGACGAGAACGAACGGCGTTCGTCGGGTTGCTGATTGGACGTCATGCCGGCACCGACAGCCCGAGGCCGCGCAGCAGCGGCTCAACCGACCTTGCGACGTCGTCGTCGGTGATCGTCATCAGCTCCTCGTCACTGAATTCGCCGGTTCCGGCGTGTTCCGAATGGTCGAGCCGGAACTCTCGTTCTTCTTCGGAGCGTTCGACGATGTTTCGCACGAATCGACCGTTACCGGCGATGTCCAGGTTGCGTCGCGAAATCCCGTTGGCGTCGGGTGTCGACTCGGTCGCCAACTTCGTGAACAACTCCTCCATGTGGTCGAGCGCGGCCTTTTCGAAAATGCTGTCGCGCTGCTCGGCCATCTTGTTCGCGATCTCGACCAGTTCCGACGGTGCGTAGGAAGGGAAGTCGATGTTGCGGGTGAATCGGGAACGCAAGCCCTCGTTGGTGTCCAGGAACTTGTCCAGGTCGGCCCGGTACCCCGCGATGATGACCACCAGGCGGTCGCGGTCGTTCTCCATCCGCGCCAGCAGCGTGTCGATGGCCACCAGCCCAAAGTCGTTCTTGGCGCCGGTGGCGACCAGCGCGTAGGCCTCGTCGAGGAACAGCACGCCGTCGAGCGCGCTGTCGATGATCGCGTTGGTCTTGGCCTCGGTCTCGCCGATGTGCTGGCCGATGAGATCGGCGCGGTGCACCTCGCGGATGTTCTCCCGCTTCAAAAGCCCCAGGCCGCAATAGATCTTGGCGACCACGCGGGCGATGGTGGTCTTACCGGTTCCGGGCGGGCCGGCGAAGACCAGGTGGTGGGCGCGCTGCGCGACCGCGAGCCCACGCTGCTTGCGGACCAGCTCCATGGCGACCGAGCTCTTCAGCCGCGACACCTGGTTCTTGACCTCTTCGAGGCCGATGAACTCGGCGAGCTGGCGTTCGGCCTCGTGCAGCAGCACGGCCTTGCGTTCGTGGGCGGCGGGGTCGACGAAATCCTCGGCGCTGGGCTCGGTTTCGGGATCCCACGGATCGGTGCGGGCTTCGATGCGCGCCGCCGTGGTGGTCACGATGCCGAAACTGGTGTCGGTCAGGGCCTGTTCGACCTGTTCGTTCTCGGGGTGGGCCGCGTACAGGTCCTGCAGCACTTCGCTCGCCGCGTCCTCGTCGACGTGGGCGCGCAGCACCAGCGCTTTGGCCAGCGCGCCGTCGACGGCCGCCACCGCGACCGGCCCCTCGGGCTCCTCCAGATAGGACAGCGCCGGGGCGAACATGCCCAGCCGGGCCAGCGCGGTGCCGAGCGCGATCTTGGCCGCGTGCGAGAACGCCTCGTCCAGGTCCGTGTCGTTGACGATCGGGGTCAGCAGTTTGACGACGTCCGACCAGCGCTCGGCGCGGTAGTTGATGACGACGGACACCCAGCGGGCCTCACGCCAGTTCGGTCGCTCGGTCGTCAGGCCCGCGACGATCGCGTCGGCGTCAGCAAACCGTCCCGCCGTCGCGAGCGCGGCCGCGTAGGCAAGGTGGAAGTCGTCGGGAGTGGTCGCGCGGAACTGTAGATACAGTCCGGTGTCGTAGCGGAAGCCCAGCGAGTTGGGTGCCAGGTCGACCTGGCGCTGCAGCACGCCCGCGGAGGCCGCGGTGCGCGACACCGCCTCGAGCACCCGCAGGGACGTGTCTCCGGCAGCCGCCAGCCCCGTCCACGCGTCGCATTGATCGTGGGCGATGCGGGTCAGCGCGGCGAAACCCGAACGCGCGGCGGCCAGGTCGGCCGGCCGCTGGCGTTGGTAGACGACGATGCCCAGCGCGCGGCAGCAGGTGGCGAACCGGCTGACGACGTCGCCGTCAACGCGCGTGTCCACGCGCGAATTGGCCGGCTGAACTGTGAGCATGCCGGTGTCACCGTGTTCCACGGCCGCGTCTTTTCATGTATGTAGTCTCCCCTAACCTGACCCGCCTGAAGTTAGCATTGCATAAGCTAACTGTCGAGGCGTTTGGGCCTGTCCGACTCACCACTGCACTGCCCTTCTTCTACCGCCGATGAGGACGTTCTGGAGAGGGTTTAGCCGCATTTTCGGCATACTCACAGCCGCACGCCGTGCGGCCTCACAGCAAGGCCTCACCTTACTGAAAATCATTTTCATTTTCAATCTCGGCACGCCACCTCGGCGCCCACCGGCTCGGCCGAGCGGATCAGGCACGACATCGTCCGCACCGGCGCGGTCATGGCAAGGACTCCTCGACGATCGGGTTGTGCTCGACGATCGCCCCGACCCGCAGGCCGGTGGAACGATCACGCAGCCACTAGTCGGCTGGCGGACCGAAAAAGTTCCGGCGTTGGTCGCTGCCCGAGCGAACTCGCCCGGCCTTCCGTGAAATCCGCCCGAGGGCTCAGGTGCGGACGGCGCTCACCAACGTGTTGCGCGCGATCATCGGGCCGGCTTCGGTCTCCGGCCCCGGCACCGGGCGGCCGACCTCGCGCAGGTAGTCGGCCAACGGGGTGCCGACCGCGGTCCAGCCGCGGTTGCCGAACCACTCGGTGGCCGGCGCGCACTGCTCGTTGTAGACCAGCTGGAAGAACACGCGCTGGTCGCCCTGCGCGGTGGCCGCGCGTTCTTCGGCGACGGCGGTCTCGAAGTCCTCGGGGTTCATCGGGGCGCCGTCCTCGACGGCGACGTGGCTGCCGTGACCGGCCAGCCCGTCGATACCGGTGAACAGCTGCTCCTGGGCGCTCGCCGGGAGATAGATCAGCAGGCCCTCGGCGATCCACGCCGAGGGTTTGGCCGGGTCGAAGCCGCTGTCGCGCAGGGCTTGCGGCCAGTCCTCGCGCAAATCGATGGCGATCTCGCGGCGCTCGGCGCGCGGCTCGGCGCCGACGCCGGCGAGCACCTCTCGCTTGAAGTCGAGCACCTGCGGCTGGTCGAGCTCGAAGATCGTGGTCGCGGCCGGCCAGTCCAGGCGGTAGGCGCGCGAGTCCAGGCCCGCCGCCAAGACCACCACCTGTCGCACGCCCGCGTCGGCGGCGCGCCGGAAGTAGTCGTCGAAGTACTTGGTGCGGGCGCCCTGGAAGTTGACGAAGTTTTCGCCGAAGTCGGCGGTCTTCAGCTGGTGGTCGGGGTCCTTGCCGTCGAGGACGTCGGCGGCGGCACCGCCGACGGCGCGGCAGAAGATCTCCGCGTACGGATCCACGGCCAGCGGGTCGGGCTTTTGCGCCTCCAGCGCCCGCGCGGTCGCGACGAACAACGCGGTCGAGCCCACGCTCGTGGTGATGTCCCAGGTATCGCCTTCGCTTCGCACCCCGCCCACAGTACGCCGCCGCGACTCGGCCCCTTTTCGGCTGGCGCGCAACGGTAGTGGAGCGCGTCGGCGCGGTACGGGCTACCGGCGACCGTAGCGGCGGTGGAACTTCTCCACTTGTCCCGCGCTGTCGACGATGCGGCGGCTGCCGGTCCAGAACGGGTGGGAGTCGGCGGTGACGTCGACGACGACGAGCGGATAGGTCCGGGTTCCCCGCGCCGTCTGCCACTCGACCGTCCGCGGGCTGGTGCGGGTCGACCGCGTCAAGAACATGGCGCCGGTGGTGGCGTCCTGGAAGACGACGGGGTGGTAGTCGGGATGCACGCCGGGCTTCATGAAGGGTCCTTGCCTTGCTGGGTGTGGCCGGCCACGTTGTCGGCGGCCTCGGTCAATTCCGCGCACGGATCCTCGTGCCAATCGCCGAACGGGTCGTCGTAGGCGATCCAGGTGCGCGGGTTCCGCATCTCCTCCTCGGTGAGCAGCGCGCCGCGCAGGGCGTCGAGGACCTCGTCGGTCCGGGCGCCGCACACCAGGATGGCCATCGCGGTATGCCGATCACCGTGCCGGTCGTCCCAGCCGAGCGCGGCCAGCGCGCGTCGCTCGGCGTCGACGCCGTCGCGCTCCGGCCCGCTCATCGCCGCCAGCCATTTGCCGGCCGAGCTCACCCGCAGCCCGGGGCCGGCCGATTCCAGCCACATCGCGCGGTCGGGATTGCTGGCCAGCCACAGCCGTCCCCGGGTCCTGATCACGCCGTCGAGCAACAGATCCAGGGCGGCGTGCAGGCGCTGCGGATGAAAGGGGCGACGGGCGTTGAATTCCACCAGGCTGATCGGACCGCGGGACTCCAGCGGCGGCTGCCCAGCCAGCAGCGGGCCGTGCGGGTCGTCGCTTCGGCCGCGGCGCGCGTCGCGGTACAGGTTGTTCAGTGCGTCCTCGATGCCGCCGGCCCCCACGCGGACGCGGGCGCGCGGCGACAGGCGACGCAGCACGGCCGCCACGAACGGGTTGGCGCGGTCGAGCACGACGACGTCGGCGAACTCGGCCTGTCCGATCACCACCTGGGCGTGGGTGCGGCCGTCGTCGAGTTCCTCCTCCCCCAACGCCTGGTCCAGCCAGGCCGCCGAATCGACGCAGGTCACCACGGCGGCGATCGCCACGTCCAGGGCCGCGGGCCCGTCGATGTACCCCGGCGCCACCCGCACCCGAACGTGCTTGATGGCCAAGCAGATTGGTTCGGGTTCCAACCAGGGCGCCAGGTGCACCACGATCCGGTCCACGTCGTCGCGGCGGTGCAGCCGGCGCAGCAGCACCAACAGGTCGTTGCGGATGGTGCACGAGACACAGCCGTGCGCGAGTTCCAGTCCGTTCTCGGTGCTGGTCAACACGCCGTCGGACAGCGACGCCGTCGTGCGGCGCACCACGTGACCGTCGAATCGGTGCTCGACGACCAGCGTTCCCGGCGTCTGCAGCATCGCGCCCACAACGGCGTCGGTGTCCCGCTGGCCGGCGACCAGGATGACGGGCGTCCGCATCGTCCTCCTTATTGATAATCATTTTCATCTAAGCCGTTCCTACGGTACCGTCCGTGGGGGACCTTGTCGAAAATGATTTTCAATAAGAGATGTGGAGGTGCAGGTGTCCGCCCACTGCCAGGTGACCGGCCGGCGGCCGGGTTTCGGTAACGCGGTGTCGCATTCCCATCGCAGGACCCGTCGGCGCTGGTCGCCGAACATCCAACTCAAGACGTACTACCTGCCCTCGGAGGACCGCCGGATCCGGCTACGGGTCAGCGCCAAGGGCATCAAGGTCATCGACCGCGACGGCATCGAGGCGGTCGTCGCGCGGTTGCGCCGCGAAGGGCAGCGAATCTGATGGCGCGCAACGAGATCCGTCTCCTGGTGAAACTTCGGTCCACCGCGGGCACCGGCTACACCTACATCACCCGCAAGAACCGACGCAACGACCCCGACCGACTGGTCCTGCGCAAATACGACCCCGTCATCCGCCGCCACGTCGACTTCCGCGAGGAGCGCTGACCATGGCCAAGAAATCCAAGATCGTCAAGAACGAGCGTCGCCGCGCGATCGTGGCCCGCTACGCCGAACGCCGCGCCGAACTCAAAAAGATCATCCGCTCACCGGCGAGCACCCCCGAGCGACGGGCGGCGGCACAGGACGAGTTGGCGCGCCAGCCCCGCGACGCCAGCGCGGTGCGGGTGCGCAACCGCGACGCCGTCGACGGCCGACCCCGCGGCCACCTCCGCAAGTTCGGGCTGTCGAGGGTCCGGGTCCGCGAACTAGCCCACGCCGGCCAGCTCCCCGGCGTGCGGAAGGCGAGCTGGTGATGGCCAGAAAAGTCGCGCGTCGCCGGGCCACCGCGCCCGCCGCCCGCTCGCCCAAGAGGAATCTGCTCGACAGCCTCGGGTTGCGCACGGTGGACTACAAAGACACGGCGACGCTGCGGGTGTTCATCTCCGAACGCGGCAAGATCCGTTCCCGCCAGGTGACCGGCCTGTCCGTCCAACAACAACGACAGGTCGCGGCCGCCATCAAGAACGCCCGCGAAATGGCGCTCCTGCCCTACCCCGGACGGCACACGGCGCCTTGACGTCCCCACGCCGCGGCACCGATCGCCCGTTCACCGTAATCGTCTGTGCCGCATGCGCCGTCGACGATCGACTGTCGGTCATCGACGAATTGCGCCCCGCCATCCGGCGCTGCCCGCATTCCATGTTGGTCTCGGTCGCCTGCATGCTCGGACCACTCACCTGCGCCTCTCGGCCGACCGGCGGGGGCGTGATGGCCCTGGTCCAGCCCTGCACGAACGATCGGGTGGCCAGCGGCCCGGCGCGGTGGATAGGACCCATCGCCGACAGCGATTCAGCCGCGGCGCTGCGCGACTGGCTGGTGCTCGGTCAATGGGAAAACATCCCCGTCCCAAGGCAACTCGATCGGCATCAGCGCTGGACGCGCGACTCGCATCGACGCAACTGACGCCTGACGAACCCGGCGATGGGGTGCCGGGGCGCTAGCCGTCGCGGCCCGCCTCGTCGGCACCGTCGTCGCCCCAGGTGCCCGGCATCATCGGTGCCGTTGGGCCGCCGTTGAATTCGTCCCCGGCCAGCCGGGTCAGCCCGGCCGCCGCGGCGACCGCCTCACGCTCGGCGGTGCCGGCGAATCCCAGCGTGCCGGCACCCCGATCGGATGCCAGCGACGCGGCCCAATCGGGGTCGACATCGACATTCATGTCCATGAACTCGTCGCCGTACCCGCGGTCCGTCGCGCCCCGGCGCCGCCGCGCCCGGGCCGCTTTGCGCGTGCGCGCGGCCGCGGCCGCCGCGGCGGCGGCGCTATCCGGTTCCGGCGCTTTCCTTTTCGCGCTGGAGCTGGCGCTCGCCCCCATCCCCGAGCCCGTTCCCATTCCGGGCGGACCGACGACGTACGGAGGAAAGAAGCCCGCCGCGGCCGGCGCCGCAGCGGGTGCGGCGGGAGCGGCGGTCACGGTGGTCGCCGTGGGGGCGGGCGCCGGTGCCGGGGCGGAGGCCGGCGCCGCCACCGGCGCGACGGGGGCGGTGGGGGCCATGGCGATGGCGGGCGGGATGCTGGGCGTCGGCGGCGGCGGCGCGGCCACCACCGGGAGGGCCGCGGGCTGGGGGATGGCGGCGAGGCCGGCCAGCCCGGCGAATCCGCCGACGGCGCCGAGGGGCGCGGCCGCGAGGAGGAGCGCGGGCGCCAACAACTCCGGCTGGCTGATGAAAATCTCGAGGATGTGCGTCGGCCAGTCGAACAGGATGAGTTGCACCAGGTACTGAAAGGCCAACGCCGGATTGTGCACCAGGTAATAGCCGAACTGCTCGAAATCCTCGAGCAGTTCCAGGGCGCGCACCACCCAGAAGATGGGCTGCCCGGCATTCGTGTAGGCGTCGTAGGGCAGGCCGTTGACCGTGCCCTCGGACGGGTCCCAGTTGATGCCCAAGTTCTTCAGGATGTTGGCGATGAAGTCGTTGAACGGATTGTCGATCTTGGGGTCGTGATCCTCGTCACCCGAATCATCGCTTGACGCATCGGATTTCACGATCGGCGGCGCCGGATCGGTTTGCGGTGTCGCGGCGACGGCGGCGGTGGACACCGCCTGGTAGGTCGACATCGTGGTCGCCGCCTGGGTCCACATCCGTGCGTAGTCGGCCTCGTTGACCGCGATCGGAACCGTGTTGACGCCGAAGAAATTCGTTGCCACCAGGGCCCCGTGGACGACGTGGTTGGTGGCGAGTTCGGGCAGCGTCGGCATGGCGGTCAGCGCGGCGGTGTAGGCGGCCGCGGCGGTCTCGTGCTGGGTGGCGGCGGCGGCGCTGTCGGCGCTGGATTTTGTCAGCCACGCCAGGTAGGGGGCGTGCGCGGCCACATAGGACTCCGCGCTGGGTCCCTCCCACGCCCCCGCCTGCACCCCCGCCAGCAAGGTGCTCAATTGTTCTGCGGCGGAAGCGTATTCGGCGCTCAGCTCGGACCACGCGCCGGCGGCCGCCAGCAGCGGCCCGGGGCCGGGGCCGCTGCTGAGCAAAGCGGAATGCACTTCGGGCGGCGAGGCCATGAAGATCGGCGCCGTCATAGGTACTCCTCGGGCTGGAGGGCTTACCAGACTGAGGAGAGCTTAATGAATATGATTGTCGTTATCAACTTGGCGGGCACCGCCCCGCCGCGGGCCGCTACACCAGCGGCCGCCCCTTCTTGATCCGGCGGTCCAGGTCGTGCAGCAAGACGTTGAACGGGAACTGCCGGATGAACCGCGGCAGATACCGGTTCACCGTGGCCAGCACGGCGATCAGCCTGTCGAAGCGCCGCTGCTTGGTCGCGTCCCAGGGCAGCCGCATCTCGTCGCGGAACCGTTGCGGCAGGAAGCCCGTCGTGATCATCAGCGCGAAGCCCTCGGAGAGGCGCTGGATGGGGCCGGGCAGCTTCACGCCCCGGATGCGGTTGGCGGCGATCGGGTACAGGTATTCCCGCACCGCGTCGTCGATGTGCACCTTGGCCAGCGACTCTTCCCAGTAACGGTCGAACGCCGCCCGGTCGGCCGGCCACATCTTCGGCGGCACCTGCAAGGTCGTGGCCAGCGCCATGCCCTCGCGGTAGTGGCGCTCGGCGTCCTCGCCGTCGAGCTCACCGATGAACATCCGGTAGATGTCGAGGCCGCCCTTGTACAGGCAGGCCCCCACCCAGAGCTGCAGCGCGGGATCAAAGGCGTTGTAGGACACCGGGCTTTCCGGCGTCGAGTAAACCTGCGCGTGGGCCTTGTTCACGGCCCGGCGGAAGGCGGCCTTCTGGGCCTCGCTGCCGTTGGTCGCCACGGCCAGGTAGGTGAACGTGGTGCGGGCCCGCTTGAACGGGTGCAGGTCGACCCGGCCGCTTTCGACGCGGCTTTCCATGACGCCGTAGCCCACACCCGGCTGCGCGAGTTGCATGATCACGTTCGCCGGACCGGCCAGCAGGGCGACGCCCATCAGGCCCTCGTCGATGCCCAGCGTCCGCCCGCGCCTGCGCCGCTGCGGGCGCGGCGGATCGGTGGCCCCGCGCTCGACGTGCCCGATCGGTGCCTGCACCGACTGGTGAGTTGCCATCGTCAGATCCTCCCGCAGCGCGGCCGCTAATGTGCGAACGCTTGTTTCCTGATATTGTCGCGCCGCGGCGTTAGTGTCAAGATGGTCCGCATGAGCGACACGTCCAGCGCGCGGCCGTATCGCGGGGTGGAGGCCGCCGAACGCCTGGCCACCCGCCGTAACCGGCTCCTGGCCGCCGGCCTGGACCTGCTCGGCGATCAGCGGCCGGACATCTCGGCGGTCACCGTCCGCGGGGTGTGCCGCCGCGCCGGGCTGGCGGCCCGGTACTTCTACGAGAGCTTCACCGACAAGGACGAATTCGTCTCCTGCGTCTTCGACTGGGTGGTCGCCGAGCTGGCCGCCACCACGCAGGCCGCGGTCGCCACGGTGCCCGCCGACGAGCAGACCCGCGCGGGCATCGCCAACATCGTGCGGACCATCACCGACGACGCCCGCGTCGGCCGCCTGTTGTTCAGCACGCAGCTGGCCGACCCCGTGGTGGTGCGCAAACGCGCCGAGTCCAGCGCCCTGTTCGCGATGCTGTCCGGCCAGCATGTCGGCAACGCGCTTCAGGTGCCGGCAAACGATCGCATCAAGGCCGCCGCGCACTTCGTGGTCGGCGGGGTCGGGCAGACCATCAGCGCCTGGCTGGCCGGTGACGTCCGGCTCGAACCGGGTGAGCTCGTCGATCACCTGGCCGCCCTGCTCGACGAGCTTGCCGAGCCAAACCTGTACCGGCTCACCGAAACACGGGCCGAGGCCTAGCGGCTCACACGGGGCAGACCGTGTGCCAGCCCGTCGTCGCGGTCAGCGAGAAGTCGCTCAGCGTCTTGGAAAGCGCTTGTCGCAGACCCTCGTTCGAATTGCGGCGGCCCAATTCGTAGGCGAGGACCGAGATGAAGACCCGGCCGTGGACCCGCCCCGACAGCAACGCCAGGGCCCCGTTGGTGCGGTGCATCGTCGCGGCGGTCACGCCCGGGTACACCGACTTCATGGCGAAGTAGTCGGCGTCCGTGCCGTCCGGCCGGTTGGCGGCCGGGTCGAGCGCGCCGAGATTGGACGACACCACGGTCGCCGCGCCGCCGGTGACCACGCTGAGCAACCGCCGAAACACCGGCTTCGGGATCAGCGGGACGAGGGGCAGCAGCGCCCACCGCTCGTCGGGCTCGTCGTGATGGCGAACCAGCGCCCGCTTGATGGCGGCGCGGATCTCGCGCAGGTCCGTGGTGATCGCCGCGGACCCCAGCGTGACGTCGACGTTCGTGACCGCGTTGGCGCGCGTGTCGCCCGGGGCGCGCTCGTTGACGGGCATGCCGATGTTGACCGAGCCGTCGGGGGCCACCCGCCCCACCCGCTGGGCGAGGTGGGCCGCCAACCCGGCGAGCAGCGCGTTGCTGGTGCCGCCCAAGGCGGTTGCGCGCGCGTCCCAGTCGTCGGCGCTGACGAAGATCGTCTCCATCGGCAGGACGATGGGGTCGTCGGGCGCGGCCGGCGGCGCGGGCCGCTTCCCGCGTGGCGGGGCGACGGCCGCGGTGCCGTCGCGGCCCTGCCGGAGCATCCGGGCCGCGGCGCCGACGGCGCGGCCGACATCGAGCGCGTCGTGCGCGGTTTGGCGCGCGTCCTCGCGCAGGGCTTGGCAGCGCCGCCGGCCTCCCGCTGCGGGCCAGCGGGTCCGGTCGCCGCGTCCGCGAGCCGCGTCGGCCAGGGCCTCGCACAGCCCGACGCCATCGGTGAGGCAGTGGGTGGTGACCAGACTCACCACCGCGCCGCCGTCGGACAGCGGGAGCATCGCCAAGTGCCATCCGGGCCCACGCTCGGCGTCCGGTCGCTTGTGGGTCTGCTCGTCAAGCCACGCGTCGATGTCCTCGCGCTCCCGCGGCGGCGCGACGATCTCCAAGGGGGAGCACTCGGCGGCCGCCACCCAGCGATGACGGCCAAACGGCAAGGCGGAGCGCTCGACTCGCCGCGACAGCCGCCCCCGGCCGAGGTGGCTGTGGAACTCACGCAGCCCACCGACGTCGACGGCGCGGTCGTACACCCAGACGCACTGCAGCAAGCTGGTGGCACCCGTCGCCCGCTCACCCAGGAAGAGTGTTTGGTCGGCCAGGTCCAGCACGTTGCTCATCGCTACGCCGCTTCGTGATCGTCCGTGTCCGGCGCCGGAGCGAATGTGTCGTCCGGGTTCACCTGGGGCACAACCACAATTGGCTCGTCCCCGGTGGGCCTGGCGACACGCGCGAACACCTGGATCAGCGTCGCGATGTAGCGCAGCACCGACTCCCGCGCGATCGCGTTGTCCGGGAAGGACATCGTCACCGTGGTGTTCGCGGCCTGGCGGTTGATCCACATGTTCACCCCGCCGTGGGACAGGCTGTCGCCGTAGGTGCCGAACTTCGTCTCCGCCCACAACCCGTTGAGGGGGATCTTGCGGAAGTCGAGGAACGACAACATCATCGGCAGCTGCGTGGGCAGCTTGATGCCCAGTTCGTCCGGGGTGGCCAGCTCCAGCACCCGCTCGACCGGCACGTCGGCGAGGCGCTGAGCGTCGTCGAACGACTTCTGCGCCGTCCGGGCGGCCTGAGCGAACGTCTCGCCGGCGGTCGGCACCGTGATCGGAATCAGGCTCGCGAACCAGCCCACGGTCATCGAGTCGACGCCCGGTGTCCTGGTGTCCTTGGCCGTGAACCCGTGATAGGTCTTCTTGCCGGTCAATTCGTGCTCGGCCAGGCCCGTGCAGGCCAGCACTCCCCCGATGAACCGGGCGCCGGCCGCCACGCAGGCGGCGTCGAAAGACTCAGTGTCCTCGGCATTCATCAGCTCGACCGTCAACAGGTCGCCTCTGGTGCTGGACCACGTGTCACCAAGGGGCAGCGGGAAACTGGGCCAGTCGCCGTCGGTGTCGCGGGCGAACTCGATCCAGTCCTTGATCTCGGGCGACGAGAGCGTCAACGTCGCCGCCTTCTCGCGTTGGCGCGCAACGTAGTCGCGGTAGCTGCGGATCTCCGGTAGGCCGGCGGGCTGGTGCCCGGTCTGCGCGAGTTCCTGATACGTCAGGTGGACATCGAGGAAGATGAGGGCGGCCGACAAGCCGTCGATGTGCAGGTGGTCGACGCTCGCGTAGAACGTGAAATAGTCGGCGTGCTGGACGATTCCGTAGGTGAAGCAGCCCCACTCGAGGGTGTCCGGGGTGGTGGTCAAGGCATGGGCGCGGACTTGGTCCGCGGTCTTGTGCCCCAGCGCCACGGGGACGAACTCGATCGCTTCGGGATCGTCGATCACCCGGCGCACGAACGTGCCGTTGTCGTACTCGAACCAGTTGTGATAGGTGTCCTGGCGGCGAACGTGGGCGTTGATCGTCGCCGTCATCGCCGCAATGTCGCAGGTGCCGGGGATGTCCCACGCGACGATCATCAGACGGGGCAGCTGGCGGTTCATGGCCTTGCCTTGGTAGGAGGCCCAGAGGTGTTGATTCTGTTGGTAACTCGGCGCTAGGTCGCTTCGCCGTGCGGCGCGGGCCGCTTCGCGTGCGTCGGGTGCGGCCATCCACATGGTGACCGGGCCGTGCGGCGGGTGCCATTCGTTGATATTTCCGAGTGCGACCATTTCCTCGAGTCCTTGTGCTGTGAGACGACGACGTTTGCGGGGCGGTCTGGGGGTGCTGGAAGTGCGGTTGGCGCTTGGCTTTTCGAGGATCGTCGATGTGTGTCGCGCTTGAAATTGTCCGACGGACTTTCGCCTGTGTTGGTGAACTACCCCGCCGCTCATACCCCTATGTCGCTGCTGTGGACGCTAGCTGACGCAGGCGAAGATTTCGCGGTTTTGTCAAGACTCGAATTCCGCCGCGAGATCGCCGGCGGTGCAGTAATCTTTTCCCCCTCAACGGCCCTGGCCACGCCGGGCGGGGTCGATTCGCGACGACTTATCGCCGATTCGGCCCGCTACGCCCGCAAGTCGGGATACAGTTGTCCGGCCCTCGAGCCGGTGCGCGGGCCAAACCCGCACCGCCTCACGGGAACAGCGGCAGCTCCCAGAGGCGCATGCCGGGACGCAGCAGCCACAAACGCATCATGGTGAGCCGCAGGATGCGCATGGCGCTGAAGATCATGAAGATCGCCAGCGGCACCTCGATCAGCAGCGCGGTGACCACCGACAGCCACACGTCCTTGGGGCCCGCGGTCATGAGATCGAACCACGCGTCGCAGATCAGCAGCACCCCGGTGGTGAACGCGGCGAGCACCAGCAGCTGGCGGCGCAGATACCCCAGCGCGGCCGTCGTCAGCATGAAGGCGACCAGCAGCACATCGAAGCCGATCCAGGTGACCGGCCAGTTGTGGGCGACGTACTTCTCGGGCAGCGTCATCGCCAGGTACCCCAGCCAGGGAACCATCGCGATGGAACCGCCGATCATCAGACTCAGCCGGACGCGGCGCACCCGGTCCAGGAAGTCCGGGTCGATGACCTCGCCGAGGGGCCGCTCCAGCCGGGAGATGAGGTCGCGGCGCTGCCCGGGGGTAAGCGCGGCGATCTGTTCGTCGGTCAAAATGCCGTCGGTCATACCTAGCATTCTCCGACTCGCGGAGCAGCGGCGCGATCAGCGACCGGCGCCCACCGGGGGCCGGCGGTCCGCGGCGGTCTTGGGCACGGCCGTCGCGTCGCCGCTTTCGAATTCTTTCACCCAACAGGCGAACTCAAGGGTAATGCCGTCGGGGTCCTGGAAATAGAACGAGCGCACATAGACGCCGGGATGCACGGTCGCCGAGACCTGCATGGGGCTCTCGTCGTGGTTGAGCACCGGCCCGACCCGCACCCCTTTGTCCTTGAGTCGCTGGCGGTAGGCGTCGAACTTCTCGGCCGGCACGTGGAAGGCCAGGTGGTTCATCGTGCTGACCGCGCTGGTGATGTCGCCGATGCCGGGGATGGCGCCCGGCGACGAAATGCCCGGCACCCGGTCGGGGGCGTCGGCGAACCAGAAGAAGGCGACGCAGTCGCCGTTGCCGGCGTCGAAGAAGAAGTGCTGGCCCGCCCCGCCGGGCAGATCGAGCGACTTGATCAGCGGCATGCCCAGGATGTTGCTGTAGAAGTCGACGGTTTTGGCCATGTCCGAGCACACCAGCGCGACATGATTGATCCCGCCGAGTTCGAATTCCGCGTTGGTGTTGTGCGGCTTGATCATCGTGCGGCTCCCCTCGGTTCCCGGCTCGACGAGCCTGGCCAAGATCCGAATCTGAATCTAACATCAGATTCAGTTTTGGCCCAGGGAGGTGCGCCGGTGTCCACCGCGGCATCCCCTGCTGACCGGAGCGGGCCCCCCTTGGAGCTGCCCACGCATCGCGGCAGGCGGACGCAGGCCGCGATCGATCTGGCCGCCCGGACCGTCATCGCGCGCAAAGGCGTCCTGGCCACGACCATCGCCGACATCGCCGCGGAGGCCGGCCGCTCGGCGGCGTCCTTCTACAACTACTACGAGTCCAAAGAGGCGATGGTGCGCCAATGGGCGCTGCGCTTCCGCGACGAGGCCAACCAGCGCGCGCTGGCGGTGACCCAGCACGGGTTGACCGATCGCGAGCGCGCGTACGGGGCGGCCGCCGCGCACTGGCACACCTACCGCAACCGGCTCGCCGAGGTGATCAGCGTGTCACAGCTGGCGATGATCAACGACGACTTCGCCCAGTACTGGGCCGAAATCTGCTCGATACCAATTTCTTTCATCGCCGAATCGGTCCGTCGCGCGCAGGCCGAGGGCCGTTGCCGCGACGACGACCCGCAGCTGATCGCGGAGGCGATCGTGGCGATGTTCAACCAGTTCTGCTACATCCAACTCGGTTCGGCACGCGGGGAACCCGACGACGAGGCCTGCATCCAAACCCTGGCCAACATCTATTACCGGGCCATCTACGCCACTGAGGGGGACCGCTGAATTGACTCGTCGCACCGGTGCCGGAGTCATCCGCGAGTTCGTCGGGCTGCCGTCGCCTACGGCCGGGCGCGCCGGCGCCGGCGGGCACCCCTGCCAGGGGCTGTATCACCGGGGGGTGGGACGCAAGCCCAAGGTGGCGATGATCGCGGCGCACTACCAGATCGACTTCTCCGAGCACTACCTCGCCGACTACATGGCCACTCGCGGCATCGGATTCCTCGGCTGGAACACCAGGTTCCGCGGCTTCGAAAGCAGCTTCCTGCTCGACCACGCGCTGGTGGACATCGGGGTGGGGGTGCGCTGGCTGCGCGAGGTGCAGGGAGTGGATACCGTTGTGCTGCTGGGCAACTCGGGCGGGGGGTCGTTGATGGCCGCCTACCAGTCCCAGGCCGTCGAGCCGAACGTGACCCCGCTGGAAGGCATGCGCCCCGCGGCCGGGGTGACCGAGTTGCCGGCCGCCGACGGCTACGTGGCCACCGCCGCCCATCCCGGGCGACCCGAAGTGCTCACCGCCTGGATGGACGCCGCCGTCGTCGACGAGAACGATCCCGTCGCCACCGACGCCGATCTCGACCTGTTCAACGGGCGCAATGGGCCGCCCTACACCGCGGAGTTCCTCGCCCGGTACCGCAGCGCGCAGGTCGCGCGCAATCACGCCATCACCGACTGGGCCGAAAGAGAGCTCAAACGCGTTCGCGCGGCGGGGTTTTCCGATCGCCCGTTTTCGGTGATGCGCACCTGGGCCGACCCGCGCATGGTCGATCCCGGCATCGAGCCGACCAACCGGCAGCCCAACATGTGCTATGCGGGTGTCCCGGCCAAGGCGAACCGCTCGGCGCACGGCATCGTGGCGGCGTGCACGCTGCGCAACTGGCTGGGCATGTGGAGCCTGCGGGTGGCCCAGACCCGGGCCGAGCCGCACCTGGCTCGGATCCGGTGTCCGGCCCTGGTGATCAACGCCGACGCCGACACCGGGGTGTTTCCCTCTGACGCGCAACGCATCTTCGACGCCCTCGCCGGCGCGGACAAGACCCGGGCCTCGGTGGACACCGATCACTACTTCACCACCCCCGGGGCCCGCAGCGAGCAGGCCGACATCGTCGCCGGATGGATCGGCAAGCGGTGGCGGTAGGTGATGTCGTCAACCAACCGACTGGTTGTTAGCTTGGAAGGTACTTGGCCGAGACGGCGTCCTGCAGCAACGGAAGGCGACCAATGCCGATCGCGATAAATCCCGAGCATCAAGAACTGGCCGATTCCGTGCGAGCGCTGGTGGCGCGCATCGCCCCGTCCGAGACGCTGCACGAGGCGATGGAGACGGAGGTCCAGAACCCGCCGCCGTACTGGCAGGCCGCGGCCGAGCAGGGCCTGCAGGGCGTTCATCTGGCGGAATCCGTCGGCGGGCAGGGCTTCGGCGTTCTCGAGTTGGCCATCGTGCTCGCGGAATTCGGCTACGGGGCGGTGCCGGGCCCCTTCGTTCCGTCCGCGATCGCCAGCGCGTTGATCTCCGCGCACGACCCGGACGCCAAGGTGCTCGCCGGGCTGGCATCCGGCGCCGAGATCGCCGCCTACGGCCTGAATTGCTGCGCGCTGACCGCCACCCGGCAGGGCGGTTCTCTGGTGATCCGCGGCGAGCTCCGCGCGGTCCCCGCCGCCGCGCAGGCGTCGCTGCTGGTGCTGCCCGTCGCGATCGACAGCGGCGAGGCGTGGGTGGTGCTGCGCGCCGACCAGCTCGAGATCGAGCCGGTGAAAAGCCTGGACCCGTTGCGGCCCATCGCCGACGTGCGGGCCAACGCCGTGGAGGTCGGCGACGACGTCGTCTTGACGAACCTGAGCATGGGCACCGCGCACGCGCTGATGACGACGCTGCTGTCCGCCGAAGCCATCGGCGTGGCGCGCTGGGCGACCGACACCGCGTCGAGCTACGCCAAGATCCGCGAGCAGTTCGGCAGGCCGATCGGCCAATTCCAGGCCATCAAGCACAAGTGCGCCGAGATGATCGCCGACACCGAGCGGGCCACGGCTGCGGTGTGGGATGCCGCCCGCGCGATCGACGAGGCCCGCGAAAACCGTTGGGACACCGCGGGTTCCCACGTCGAGTTCGCCGCCGCCGTGGCGGCGACACTGGCGCCGGCGGCCGCTCAACGGTGCGCGCAGGATTGCATTCAGGTGCACGGTGGGATCGGCTTCACGTGGGAGCACGACACGAACGTGTACTACCGCCGGGCGCTGATGTTGGCCGCCTCCTTCGGCCGCAGCTCGGACTACCCGCAAAAGGTGGTCGACACCGCGACCACCACCGGGATGCGCGCGGTCGACATCGACCTCGATCCCGAGACCGAGAAGCTGCGGGCGGAGATCCGGGCTGAAGTGGCGGCGCTCAAGGAGATCGAGCGCGAGCAACGCAAGGTCGCCATCGCCGAGGGCGGCTGGGTGCTGCCGTACCTGCCCAAGCCGTGGGGCCGGGCGGCCGGGCCGGTGGAGCAGATCATCATCGCGCAGGAGTTCGCCTCCGGGCGGGTCAAGCGGCCCCAGACCGGCATCGCCACCTGGATCGTCCCGTCGATCGTGGCGTTCGGCACCGAGGAGCAAAAGCAGCGGTTCCTGCCGCCGACCTTCCGCGGCGAGATGATCTGGTGTCAGCTGTTTTCCGAGCCCGGCGCGGGTTCGGATCTGGCCGGCCTGTCCACGAAGGCCACCCGGACCGACGGAGGGTGGCGCATCACCGGCCAGAAGATCTGGACGACCGCCGCGCAGTTCTCGCAGTGGGGTGCGCTGCTCGCACGGACCGACCCCAGCGCGCCGAAACACAGCGGCATCACGTACTTCCTGCTGGACATGAAGAGCGAGGGCGTCGACGTCAAGCCGCTGCGCGAGCTCACCGGCAACGCGATGTTCAACACCGTCTACATCGACGACGTGTTCGTGCCCGACGAGTGCGTGCTCGGTGAGGTGAACCGGGGCTGGGAGGTCAGCCGCAACACGCTGACCGCGGAGCGGGTGTCGATCGGCAGCAGCGAGGCGAACTTCCTGGCCACGCTGTCGCAGTTCGTCGAGTTCGTTCGTGACGGGCAGTTCGATCAGGTCGCGCAGCACCGCGCCGGTCAGTTGATTGCCGAGGGCCATGCGGCCAAGGTGCTGAACCTGCGTTCCACGCTGCTGACGCTGGCCGGCGGGGACGCGATGCCGTCGGCGGCGATCTCCAAGTTGTTGTCGATGCGCACCGGCCAGGGTTACGCCGAATTCGCGGTCTCGTCCTTCGGGACCGACGCCGCGATCGGCGACACCGACCAACTGCCCGGCAAATGGGGCGAGTACCTGCTGGCCAGCCGCGCGACCACCATCTACGGCGGGACGTCCGAGGTGCAGCTGAACATCATCGCCGAACGGTTGTTGGGCCTGCCGCGCGATCCGTAACCGGGCGCAGAAATGGGCCATGCCGGCCTGACTGAGTCAAGCCGGCATGGTTCCCCCCATACGCGGGCCGTCCATCCCGAGGGTTGGCGTGTCGGTGATGGCCGGCTACCGCGCGGATATGGTGGTCACCACCACCAGTTCCACCAGTGCTGGGGCTTCCAGTAGCCGGGCCCGTGGACCCAGCCACCGTGCCCCCAGCCGCCGGGACCCCAATTGCCATATCCCCGACCATCATGGCCACCCCATCCACGACCGCCGGGGCGCTCGGGAATGAAGCCCGGTCCGCTCTGCGGCCCGGCACTGGCGAAGCTTGTGGAGTGACTCGGCCCGGGGGCGGCCGAAGCCACGGGGGCGCCGCCGAAGAGCAGCGCGCCCGCCACGGCTCCGGCGCCCACAACACCTACGGCCGCGCCACGTAACGATGCTGACGAGATCATCGAGGGCGCTCCTTTCAAAGACTTGATATCGATGCTTAAAACGCTAACCGGACATTTCTAAGCAAACAAGCGAATTCAGGGCTTTTGCGGTGTGAATTGCGCAACAATGACGTGATAGCGCCCAATCCAACGCGCGCTGATCAATCCCTATTTACGCAATTCATTTATCCGCGAATACTGAGCCAGCGCACGGTGATCGGCTTATACCCGCAGGTAGTATCCCGTATACTGATGTACTGCGCGAGCCTACCGTATTTACTGAAGTCCGAATATGCGCATTGTCAGATCCACTGATTCGTCTCCGAATTACCGACCACGGGTCGTCGGATCACCGCAATGCTGTCGCCCGTTTTTACCGACGTCAGCTATTTGCAGGAATTTGCGCTTTCGCCTGCATCCGGCGTCGCGCAGCCGCGCGTAAATCCGTCGGCGTCCCACCCGGGCCGTCCGCGGCCCGGCGACGCGACTTAGGGTGGCGTCGGTGAGAGAATCAGTATTGACACATAGGCGACGAGCGCTGATTTACTGATCCGCACTCACGGAGGAAGACACCGAAGTGAACTTCAAGCCCAGTCCCAACGGACCCAGCGCCGGATCCTTTCGCGCCCCCACCCCGGCGGGCGGCCCCGCCGGAGACGCCGCGCCAACCGAGCGCCTCAGCCTCGGGCAGCCCCGCGGCCAGCGCATCGCCAGCGAGCCGTCGGCCAACCAGGCGGGGCGCACCCAGCGGACCCGCCGGACCGTCGACCTGGCGGCCGCCACTCACCGGGCCCTCGACATCTGGCAGCGCGAGGCGGCCGATCGGCTCGGCGTCGCCCGCGTGACCGGGCAAGAGGTGCTCACCGCGCTGATCGACCAACTCCTGGTCGACCCGAAGCTCACGGCCCAGATCACCCGGGCCATCAAAGAACGGCGCTGAGGCCTATTCGATCTCCATTTCGCGCAGCTCGCGCTTGAGGATCTTGCCGGTGGGGTTGCGCGGCAGCTCGTCGAGGAAGATGACCTCGCGCGGCACCTTGTAGCGGGCCAGGTGATCGCGCACGTAGTGCTTGACGGTGTCCTCGTCGAGGTCCGCGCCGTCCTTCTTCACCACGAAGGCGCGCAGGCGGTGGCCCCATTCCTTGTCGTCGACGCCGATC
The DNA here is from genome assembly GCF_000276825.1 of Mycobacterium paraintracellulare. Taxonomy (NCBI): domain Bacteria; kingdom Bacillati; phylum Actinomycetota; class Actinomycetes; order Mycobacteriales; family Mycobacteriaceae; genus Mycobacterium; species Mycobacterium paraintracellulare. The sequence continues at coordinate 5,129,089 of NC_016948.1, forward strand.
GCGGTGGCCTCGACGACGTCGGGGTGCCCGGTGATGAGGTCCTCGACCTCGGCCGGGAAGACGTTCTCGCCGCCGGAGACGATCATCTCGTCGTCACGCCCGCTGATGTAGAGCAGGCCGTTCTCGTCGAAGTAGCCGACGTCGCCCGACGACAACAGGCCGTCGATGATCTGCTTCTTGCCCCCGCCCGTGTAGCCCTCGAACGGGAAGGCGTTGCCGACGAAGATGCGGCCGACCTCGCCCTGCGGCAGCTCCTTGCCGTTGTCGTCGTAGATCTTGACGCGCACGCCCTTGACGACCGGCCCGACGGTCGACGAGTTGTACTGCAGGTGCTTGGGTTCGGCGATGGTCGCAAAGGCGATCTCGGTCGAGCCGTACATGTTGTAGATCACCGGGCCGAGGTCCTTGAGCGAGCGCTCCGCCAGGTCGGCCCCCAGCGCCGATCCCGACACGAACACGATCTTCAGGCTGGACAGGTCGGGCTTGGAGTCCATCTTCTCGACCGCTTCGAGGATCCGCGACAACATCACCGGGACGACGACCATCGCGGTCACCTTGTACTTCTCGATGTCCTGCAGCACCAGCGGCGGCTTGAACTTGCGGCGCAGCACCAGCGTCGAGCCCAGGAACATCGCGATCGTGCCGTGCAGATAACCCAGCGCGTGGAACATCGGCGCCGGCAGCGACGTCACTTCGCCGGCCTTGAACGGGACGTGCGACAGGATTCCGCCGACCGGCGCCAGCGTCGGCGGGGTGCTGCGGTTCGCGCCCTTCGGGGTGCCGGTGGTCCCGCTGGTCAGGATGATGATCGAGGCGTGCCTGGCCGCCTTGGGGGCGGGCTCCTTGCTGCTGCGCTCGATCAGGTCGGCCAGCGTCTCGTCGGTGCTGCCGGACGGCTCGTCACTATCCGGGTTGGTCCCCAGCGCCCGCAGCTTGCCCAGCTCCGGCGAGGCCTTGCTGACGGCCTTGGTGTACTCGTCGTCGTAGATGATCAGCTTGGCGCCCTCGCGCTCGGACACCTCTTTGATCTGCGGACCCGAGAATTCGCTGTTGAGCAGGATGATGCGCGCGCCGACCCGCGCGGCGCCGTAGTTGGCGATCAGGAACCAGCGGGTGTTGCGGGCCAGGATGGCGACGCCGTCGCCGCCCTTGACGCCCTTCTCGATCAGCGCGTTGGCCACCGCGTGCGCCGCCTCGTCGAGTTCGCGGTAGGAGAATTCGCCCTCTTCGTCGATGCACGCCGCGCGGTCGGGATGGCGCCGCGCGTTGAGGGCTGGCAACATGCCGAACTCGCCCCACTTGTAGATGTCGGCCGCCATCGCGGCGTAGTTCTGCGGCGGCTCGATCCGGAACGCGCCCGACTCGAAGATTTTGCGCACGTAGTGCAGTTCGGCGGAGCCGCGCTCGACGTACTGGTGCAGTTTTGCTACCGCTTTGGAGGCCTGACCGGGCAGGCCGAGGAGGTTAGGCATGGAATCCACCATATGTGACGTCCGTCTCAGCACGGCCAGAAATTCTGGCGAATTAACATGAACCGCATGACCCGTCCGGTTTTGCTGGAGGTGGCCGGGCGCGAGGTCACCGTCACCCATCCGGACAAGGTCGTGTTCCCCCGCGCGGACGGCCACAAAACATCGGGCCCCTACACCAAGCTCGACCTGGTCCGCTATTACCTGTCCGTGGCCGACGGCGCGCTGCGCGGCGTGGCGGGGCGCCCCATGATCCTGAAGCGCTTCGTCAAGGGCATCACCGAAGAGGCGGTGTTCCAGAAGCGCGCGCCGGCGAAACGGCCGGACTGGGTCGACGTCGCCGAACTCCGTTACGCGCGAGGCACTTCCGCGGCGGAGGCCGTCATCCGCGACGCCGCCGGGCTGGCCTGGGCGATCAACCTGGGCTGCGTCGACCTGAATCCGCACCCGGTGCTCGCCGACGACCTCGATCATCCCGACGAACTGCGCGTCGACCTCGATCCGATGCCCGGGGTCTCCTGGCGGCGCATCGTGGACGTCGCCCTGGTGGCGCGCGAGGTGCTCGAGGACTACGGCCTGACCCCGTGGCCGAAGACGTCGGGGTCGCGCGGCTTCCACATCTACGCCCGCATCGCCCGGCGCTGGGAGTTCCGCCAGGTGCGCCTGGCCGCGCAGACCGTCGCCCGGGAGGTGGAGCGGCGCGTGCCCGAGGCGGCGACCAGCCGGTGGTGGAAGGAAGAACGCGAGGGGGTGTTCGTCGACTTCAACCAGAACGCGAAGGACCGCACGGTCGCCTCGGCCTATTCGGTGCGGGCGACGCCCGACGCCCGGGTCTCGACCCCGCTGCACTGGGACGAGGTCGCCGGGTGCCGGCCCGAGGCGTTCACGATCGATACCGTGCCCGCGCGGTTCGCCGAGATCGGTGACCCCTGGGAGGGAATGGACGACGCGGTCGGTGACCTCGACCGGTTGCTGGTGCTGGCCGAGGAGATGGGGCCTCCCGAGCGGGCGCCCAAAGGGTCGGGCAAGCGCGACAAGGGCACCGGCGGCCGGCGTCAATCCTCGATGCCCCTGATCGAGATCGCCCGCACCAAGACCAAGGACGAGGCGATGGCGGCGCTGGACGCCTGGCGCGGCCGCCATCCGGCGGCGGCCGAGCGGCTGCAGCCGGTCGACGTCCTCGTCGACGGCATGCGCGGGCCCAGCTCGATCTGGTACCGGATCCGGATCAACCTGCAGCACGTTCCTGAGGACCAGCGGCCGCCGCAGGAGGAGCTGATCGCCGACTACAGCCCCTGGGCCAACTACAGCGGCAAGCAGCAGCCGTAATTAGATCCCGACCCGGGTTATCGCGTTGTGCCTGCGCAGGTAGCAGTACCAGGTGACGCCCAGCAGGGCGAGGAAGAACGCGATGTAGAACCGCAGCGCCGGCTCGATGCTGCCGAACTCCGACTTCGACCAGGCGTAGGCCAGCGGCACGATGAAGCCGCCGAAGGCGCCCACCGCCGAGATGACGCCCAGCGCGCCGGCGGCCTGGCGCCGCATCTGCACCATGGTGTCCGGATCGCCGCCGGCCAGCTCGCCCTTGATCTTGAAGATCCGCGAAATCATCCGGTAGGTCGAGCCATTGCCGATGCCGGTGGCGACGAACAAGAACATGAAGCTGGCGAAGAACGCCGGCAGGTTGACCGCGCGCACCGACCACAGCGCGGCCGCCGCCCCGAGGGCCAACAGCGCGAAGCTGGCGGCGGTGATGCGCGCCCCGCCGATCCGGTCGGCCAGCTTGCCGCCGAGGGGCCGGATCACCGACCCGATGCCGGCGCCGAGGAAGGCCCAGGTCAGCGCGATGTCGCCGCGGCCGAACACCGTCTTGAGCAGGGTCGGGAAGGCGGCCGAGTAGCCGATGAAGGACCCGAACGTGCCGATGTAGAGCAGCGACATGACCCAGGTGTCGGGGTGGCGCAGCGACTGCCACACCGGCTTCACGTCGGCCTTCGCCTCGCTCAGGTTGTTCATGAATCCGAACGCGCACACGGCGGCCACGACGGCCAGCGGCACGTAGAACAGTCCGGCGCGCGCCAGGGCCACCCCGCCGCCGGCGACGACGACGGGCGGGATGATCTTCTGCACAACGGCGACGCCGACGTTGCCGCCGGCCGCGTTCAGGCCCAGCGCCCAGCCCTTGTCCTTCTCCGGGTAGAAGAAGGAGATGTTGGCCATCGACGAGGCGAAGTTGCCGCCGCCGAAGCCGGCGGTCGCCGCGACCGCCACCAGGACCGCGAACGGGATGCCGGGATGGCTCACCGCCCAGGCCAGCAGCAGGCACGGGATCAGCAGCAGCGCCGCCGAGATGGTCGTCCAGTTGCGGCCACCGAAGATCGGCACCGCGAAGGTGTACGGCAGCCGCAGGAAGGCGCCCACCCCGCTGGGGACGGCGACCAGGCACAGCGCCTGGCTGGGGGTCAGCGCCCAGCCGGACGCGGCGGGCAGCCCGTGCGCGCCCGCGGTCATCTGCACCACGACGATGCTCCACAGCATCCACACGCTGAACCCGACGTGCTCGGCGAAGATCGAGAAGATCAGGTTGCGGCGGGCGATCGGCTTGCCGGTCGCCTCCCAGAACTCCGGGTCTTCGGGTCGCCAGTCGTCGATCCAGTGCCGTCCGGCAGGACGCTCGCGCGTCGGCGCGGGCTGCGATGCCGGGCTGAGGGTCGTGGTCATCTGGTGGGACTCCCTTGTGGGTAGGCGCGGGCGGTGACCACTTGACGCTAGAGAGGCACTGTTACCGGTCCGGGTGTGCACAGTTACGCGGGCGATACGCAGAAATCGCAACGGGGCGGGCGCGTTTGTCAGAACTCTGCAACGCGAGCCGCCGGGTGGCGGAACGCGATACTCTCACGCGATGCGACAGGGATGGAATCGACGGGGATTCTTGCAGCTCGCAGGGGCTTCCGGCGTCGCCGCGCTGGCCGGGTCCTCGGCGCTTTCGGCGGGGTGCTCGTCAAACAAATCCGCACCGGGAGCCACGCCGGGATCGGTGACCCTCACCCACCTGTTCGGTCAGACCGTCATCAAAGAGCCGCCCAAGCGCGTCGTCAGCGCCGGCTTCACCGAGCAGGACGACCTCCTCGCCGTCGGTGTGGTGCCGATCGCGGTGACCAACTGGTTCGGTGACCAGCCGTTCGCGGTCTGGCCGTGGGCCGCGCCCAAGCTCGGCGGCGCGCGGCCGGTGGTGCTGAACCTGGACAACGGCATCCCGGTCGACCAGATCGCGGGGCTGAAACCGGACCTGATCGTGGCCGTCAACGCCGGCCTCGACGCCGACACCTATCAGAAACTGTCGGCGATCGCCCCGACCGTCGCGCAATCCGGGGGCGACGCCTTCTTCGAACCGTGGAAGGAGCAGGCCGCCGCCGTCGGGCAGGCCGTGTTCCAGGCGGACCAGATGAAGTCGCTGGTCGACGGTGTCGACCAGAAGTTCACCGACGTCGGCAAGAGAAACCCGCAGTGGACCGGCAAGAAGGCGCTGCTGATGCACGGCGCGCTGTGGCAGGGGACCGTCGTGGCCACCATGGCGGGCTGGCGCACGGATTTCCTGAACCAGATGGGGCTGGTCATCGCCGACACCATCAAACCGTTCGGCACCGATCAGCGCGCCGTCATCCCGCGCGATCACATCAAGTCCGTGCTCGATTCGGCCGACGTGGTGATCTGGACGACCCGCAACCCCGACGATCAGAAGGCCCTGCTGGCCGACCCCGAGGTGGCCGGGTCACTGACCACCGCGCAGAACCGCCACATCTTCACCACCGCGGAGCAAGCCGGCGCGATCGCCTTCGCCTCACCGCTGAGCTACCCCCTCGTCGCCGACCAACTGCCCCCGCTGCTCGCCAAAATCCTGGGCTAGCCGCTCGCGCGCATCCTGGCTGTTTGAGCGTTTGCTAAGGCAGCTCTGGCAGTGCTCGAAAATCCCGCCGCCGCCCCTCGCACGAGCCCCGATCCCGGGGTTACCGTCGAGTAATGAGCGTGACGGACCTTAGCGGCGACCTGGCCCACGAACTGCCGACCGAGCTGGCCGGCAACACCGTCCTGGACTACGGCGACCGGGCGCTGATGGTGCAATGTGGCAGTGCCGCAGAGGTTTTGGCGTGGACCGCCGCGCTGCGCTCCGAGCCGATCGCGGGCGTGGTCGATGTCGTGCCGGCCGCCCGCACCGTGCTGGTGAAGCTGGACGGCCCACGCCGCCAGGGCGTCGTCCGCCGGAGGCTGCACGCGATGCGCGTCACCGCCACGCCACCGGCCCCGTCCGAGCGCGGCGCCGACGTGGTGATCGACGTGGTCTACGACGGCCCCGACCTCGCCGAGGTCGCCGGCCACACCGGGCTGACCATCCCGCAGGTGATCGACGCCCACACCGCCACCCTGTGGCGGGTCGGATTCAGCGGATTCGCACCCGGTTTCGCGTACCTGGTCGACGGCGACCCGCGCCTGCGGGTGCCCCGGCGTCCCGAGCCGCGGACCGCCGTGCCGGCCGGATCCGTCGCCCTCGCCGGAGAATTCAGCGCGATCTATCCCCGGCAATCCCCCGGCGGGTGGCAACTCATCGGCCACACCGACGCGGTCCTGTGGGACCTGCAGCGCCCGGACCCTGCGTTGCTGATGCAAGGCATGTGGGTTCAGTTCCGGGCCGTCTAGCCCAACCGGGCCGCACCATTCAAGGAGGCAGTCGTGGCAGTCCTGGAGATCCTGCGCACCGGGCCGTTCGCCGTCGTCGAAGACCTCGGCCGGCCGGGACTGGCCCACCTCGGCGTCAGCCGGTCCGGGGCCGCCGACCGGCGAGCGCACAAACTGGCCAATCGGCTGGTGGCCAACCCCGACGACCGCGCCACCGTGGAGGTGACGTTCGGCGGGTTCGCGACCAGGGTCCGGGGCAGCGACGTCGACATCGCGGTGACGGGCGCCGACACCGATCCGACCGTCGACGGAATCGAGTTCGGCACCAACAGCATTCAGCACGTGCGCGACGGTCAGGTGATCTCTTTGGGCGCCCCGCGGGCGGGGCTGCGAAGCTACCTCGCGGTCCGCGGCGGGATCTGCGTGGAGCCGGTGCTGGGCTCGCGCAGCTACGACGTCATGTCGGCCATCGGGCCCTCACCCCTGCGGGCCGGGGACCGGCTGCCGATCGGCGAGCACACCGCGGACTACCCCGAGTTGGACCAGGCGCCGGTGGCGGCCATCACCGGCGGCGTCGTCGAGCTGTCCGTGGTGCCCGGGCCGCGCGACGACTGGTTCCTCGACCCCGACGCGCTGGTGCGCACCGCTTGGGTGGCGTCCGATCGCAGCGACCGGGTGGGGATGCGGTTGGTCGGCCGTCCCCTGCAATGCCTCCACCCGGACCGGCAGCTGCCCAGCGAGGGTGCCACCCGTGGCGCAATCCAGGTGCCGCCCAACGGTTTACCGGTGATCCTCGGTCCGGACCACCCGGTCACCGGTGGCTATCCGGTGGTGGGTGTGGTGATCGACGAGGACGTCGACAAGGTCGCCCAGGTGCGGCCCGGCCAGTCGGTGCGGCTGCACTGGGCGCGGCCGCGTACCCCGATCGGCGCCGTGGCCGGGGCCGGCGTCGCGAGTTGGCCGTTCGGCTAACGCAATTCCGGCGTTCGACTGTAGGACAGCTCACAAAGTCCGACGCACCGGCGTGAGATCACTTGGCGGCGATCGGCATTCGCGCGCGCCGGCAACCTTCAGGGACTTACCAGATAACTGGTAATCAACTAACAGCCCATATCGGCCGATTCCGGTTGACCCGCTCGCGTCCTAGATGTGAGCATCGGAAACCTACGGCGGGGCATGCCCCTTCATGCGGGACGCCCACGCGCGTCGCCGGCCAGACCCCGAACTGCTTCCAAAGAGAGGGATCGGTATGCACGCACGCGCAGCGTCCATATGCCAACGCGCCCAGGTGATTTCGCCGCGCCGCAGCCATCGCATCGCGGACTGGAATCCCGAAGACGCGGCGGCCTGGGAGGCCGGGAACAAGAAGATCGCCCGGCGCAATCTGCTCGGCACCATCGCGGGTGACCACGTGGCCTTCTCGATCTGGACGCTGTGGCCCGTCATGGCGCTGTTCATGCCGGGCGCCGTCTACGGTTTCTCCGCGGGCGACAAGCTGCTGCTGGGCGCGGTGGCCACCCTGGTCGGTGGTTGCGCCCGGATCCCCTACACCCTGGGCATCGCCGCCTTCGGCGGTCGCAATTGGACGACGTTCTCGGCCTTCGTGCTGGTGATCCCGACGGCGGGCACGATCGCCCTGTTGGCCAACCCCGGCCTGCCCCTGTGGCTCTTCGTGCTGTGCGCCGCGCTGACGGGGCTGGGCGGCGGCAACTACGCGGCCTCGCTGGCCAACGTCAACGCCTTCTACCCGCAGCGCCTCAAGGGCGCCGCGATGGCGGTCAACGCCGGCGTCGCCAACCTCGGCGTCGCGGTGATCCAGCTGATCGGCCTGCTGGTGCTGGCCACCGCCGGGCACCAGGCCCCGTACTGGGTGTGCGCGATCTACCTGGTCTTGCTCGTCGCCGTGGGGATCGCGGCCGCGTTGGTCATGGACAACGTCCACCATGGCACCCAGCTGCGCACCATGCGCTCGATCCTGTTCGAGCGCGACACCCACGTCATCTCGCTGCTCTACATCGCCACCTTCGGCTCCTGGATCGGGTTCTCCTTCGCCTTCGGGCAGGTGCTGCAGGTCCACTTCCTGGAAAGCGGGGAAACCGCCAAGCACGCCGCGCTGCACGCCGCCCAGGTCGCCTTCGTCGGCCCCCTGCTGGGCTCCGTGGCGCGCATCTACGGGGGGCGGCTGGCCGACCGCATCGGCGGCAGCCGCGTCACCCTTGGCGTCCTCGCCGGGATGACCCTGGCGGCCGCGCTGTTGGTCACCATCAGCGCCCTCGAGGACCAGCACGCCGTAACACGTTCCGTCAGCATGATCGGCTGCGTCGCCGGTTTTATGGTGCTGTTCGTCCTGTCCGGCATGGGAAACGGGTCGGTGTTCAAGTTGATCCCGACGGTCTACGAGGCCCGCAGTCGCGGGCTGGCCATGAGCGAGGACGACCGTCGTCGTTGGGCGCGCGCGCAGTCGGGATCGCTGATCGGCATCTGCTCCGCGGTCGGCGCGTTCGGCGGCGTGGCAATCAACCTGGCGCTGCGGCAGTCCTACCTGAGCACCGGCACCGAAACGGCGGCGTATTGGGCGTTTTTGGCTTCCTACGTCGGTGCGGCGATCATGACCTGGATGGTCTACGTCCGGCGTCCCGTCTCGGCCCCGGGCCGCTCCGGGGCGCGGGCGGAAGCCGAGGCCGCCCGTGTGTGAGCGGACTCGCAACACGGGCAATGCCACAGCAATTGCCCGGTAACGCAACCGAAATGTCGCAGGCATACACACTTCATATGGCCCCCCAACTGGCCCCACCAGACTCCGCGCCGCTGACCGGCTACCGGATCGCCGTGACGTCGGCGAACCGGGCCGAAGAGCTGTGCGCGTTGCTGCGCCGCAACGGCGCGGAGGTGTCCAGCGCCGCGGCCATCGACCTCATCGCGCTGCCCGAAGACGAAGAACTGCAGCGCCACACCGAAGCGGTCATCGCCGAGCCTCCCGATATCTTGGTGGCGCACACCGGCATCGGCTTCCGCGGCTGGGTCGCCGCGGCCGACGGCTGGGGACTGGCCACCCAGCTGCTGGCGTCCCTGTCCCGGGCGCGGATCGTGGCCCGCGGGCCGAAGGCGACCGGCGCCTTGCGCGCCGCCGGACTGCACGAGGAGTGGTCGCCCAGGTCCGAATCGTCGAGCGAGGTCCTGCGCTACCTGCTCGAATCGGATGTCGCCGGTAAGCGGGTCGCGGTCCAGCTGCACGGCGCGGCCGACACCTGGGATCCGTTCCCGGAATTCCTCAACGGGTTGCGGTCCGCGGGCGCCCAGGTGGTCCCCATCCACGTATATCGCTGGAAACCAACGCCGGCCGGCGGCGAGTTCGACCAACTCGTCACCTCGGTCGCCCGGCGGCAGTTCGACGCGGTGACCTTCACCTCGGCGCCCGCGGGCGCGGCGCTGCTGGAGCGCAGCCGCGAGTTGGGCGTCGAAGAGCAACTGCTGCAAGCGCTTCGCAGCGACGTGCACGCGATGTGCGTGGGCCCGGTCACCGCGCAGCCCCTGCTCCGCGCCGGGGTCCCCACGTCGTCGCCCGAGCGAATGCGGTTGGGGGCGTTGGCCCGTCACATCGCCCAGGAGCTCCCGACCCTTCGCTCGACCACCATCCGGGCCGCCGGCCACGAGATGGAGATCCGCGGGACCTGCGTGCTGGTCGACGGTTCGCCGCGGTCCCTGTCGGGATCGGGAATGGCGACGCTGCGCGCGCTGGCGGAGCGCCCCGGCGACGTCGTCGCGCGCAACGACCTGTTGCGGGTGCTTCCCGGCAACAGCAACGATCCCCACGCCGTCGACACGGCCGTGCTGCGGCTGCGAACGGCGCTGGGCGACAAGAACATCATCGCGACGGTGGTCAAGCGTGGCTACCGGCTCGCGATCGACCATCCGGACGAATCCCCATGGCACTGATCCTGGTGGCGCACGGCACCCGCAGGCCCGGCGGCGTGGCGATGGTCGAAGACCTTGCGGCACAGGTGAGTACGCTCGTCCGCAGCCCGGTCGACGTGGCGTTCGTCGACGTGGTGGGACCCACCCCCAGCGAGGTGCTGGCCACAGCGATGGCCGCCGGCCGGCCGGCGATCGTGGTGCCGGCGTTCCTGTCGCGCGGATATCACGTCCGGGCCGACCTGCCCGCCCACATCGCGATCAGCGGTCATCCGAACGTGACCGTCACCCCCGCGCTGGGCCCGAGCGGGCAGGTCGCGCGGATCGTCGGCGATCAGCTGCTGAAATGCGGTTGGCGGCCGGGCGATTCGGTGATTCTGGCGGCCGCGGGAACCTCGGACGACAAGGCCCGCGCCGACCTGCACACCACGGCGACGTTGTTGTCGGCGCTCACCGGATCGCGGGTGAGCCTGGCGTTCGCGGCCACCGGGGACCCGCAACTGCACGAGTCCGTCGACCGGGCGAGGCGCCGCGGTGGACGCGTCGTGGTCGCCTCCTACCTGTTGGCCGACGGCCTGTTCCAACAACGGCTGCACGATTGCGGCGCCGATCTGGTCAGTCAACCGCTGGGCACCCATCCCGGCCTGGCGCGCCTGATCGCGAACCGCTTCCGCCGCGCCCTGCCGCCCGCCCTGGCCGCCACCGCCCGGCATGCGTCGCGTCGATCGGCCCCCCAACAGGTCACCCACACGCGCGCGTTACGGCCAATTCCTTGATCTTTGGGCTCGAACCGGCGATCCTGGCACCATGCCCCGTCGCGAAGAGCCGTCGCGTGGCATCCTTGATCCGGTCGCCAAGGCGCTGCGTTTGCCGTTCGGCACACCGGAATTCATCGACCGGCTCGTCACCGGAGGGGTCAATCAAATCGGCCGCCGGACCCTGACGATGCTGATCACCACCTGGGATGCCGCCGGGGGTGGGCCGTTCGCGGCCAGCGCCGTCGCGTCCACGGGCATGGCCAAGACCGCCGAAATCGTCCAAAGCAATTTCGTGGGCCCGGTCTTCGGCCCGCTGCTGAAAATCCTCGGCGCCGACAAGGCGGCCACGCGGGCCTCGTTGTGCGCCTCCCAGCTCGTGGGCCTGGGCATCATGCGCTACGGCATCCGCTCCGAGCCGCTGCACTCGATGTCGGTGGACGCGCTGGTCGACGCGATCGGTCCGACGATGCAGCGCTACCTGGTCGGCGACATCACCCGGTGAGCGGTCGCGCGCTCAGGCCGCCCGGGCCTCGGCGTCGCGGGCGATCTGCACGAAGCCGTCTGCGGTGATCCGCACCGGGTACACCGGCACCGAAACGCTCGGATCGTCCAGGCAGGAACCGTCTTCGAGCGAGAACGCCTGCTTGAGAATGGGCGACTGAACCGTGACGCGGCCTCCGCGGTCGCCGACGATGCCGCGGGACAGCACGGCCGCCCCGGAGAACGGGTCGACGTTGCCCACCGCGTGCACGGACCCGTCGTCGAGCCGGAACAACGCGGCCTGGGAACCGTCGTCGAGCAGCACGCCGACGCCGCGGCCCGGAATGAGGTGGTCGTACGCGCACGCGCTCGTCCACACGGCAATGTCGTTGAGAAGCGTCATGATACCTTCCTCGTTCCTTCGGAGTTGTGCTCGCGAACCGTCGGCATGCCAATGGACACAGGGATTTTGCGCCCGGCGTGCTCGGTGAACGTCACCGTCGAATCGACGGCGTCGGGGGCGTTGACGAACGAAACGAAGCGCGAGAGCTTGTCCGGGTCGTCGAGCACCCCCTTCCATTCGCACTTGTAGTTGCGCACGTGCCGCTCCATCGCGGCCTCGAATTCGGCTGCCAGGCCCAGTGAGTCCTCGCAGACGACCTCGCGCACGTGGTCCAGACCGCCGTCGAGCGACTCGACCCACGGCGCGGTGCGCTGCAGCCGGTCAGCCGTGCGGATGTAGTACATGACGAACCGATCGACGTACCGGACCAGCGTCTCGGTGTCGAGGTCGCTGACCAGCAGCTGCGCGTGCTTGGGGGTCATCCCGCCGTTGCCGCCGACGTAGAGGTTCCAGCCCTTTTCGGTGGCGATGACGCCGACGTCCTTGGAGCGGGCTTCGGCGCACTCCCGCGCGCAACCCGAGACGCCCATCTTGATCTTGTGCGGCGCCCTCAGGCCGCGGTAGCGCAGTTCGAGGTCGATGGCCAGCTGCACCGAATCCTGCTGCCCGTAACGGCACCAGTCGGTGCCCACACAGCTCTTCACCGTGCGCAGCGCCTTGCCGTACGCGTGCCCGGATTCCATGCCGCCGTCGACCAGGCGCTTCCAGATCTCGGGCAGTTGGTCCACCCGCGCGCCGAACAGGTCGATGCGCTGGCCCCCGGTGATCTTGGTGTAAAGGCCGAAGTCCTGGGCGATCTGGCCGATCAGGATCAGGTGCTCGGGCTTGATGTCGCCGCCGGGGACCCGCGGCACCACCGAGTAGCTGCCGTTCTTCTGGATGTTGGCCAGGAAGTGGTCGTTGGAGTCCTGCAGCGACGCCTGCTCGCCCTCGAGGATGTGGTCCGAACCGGTGGACGCCAGGATCGAGGCGACCACGGGTTTGCAGATGTCGCAACCCTTTCCGCGACCGAAGCGCTCCAGCAGTCCGGAGAAGGTCCGCAGCTCGGTGGCGGAGATGATCTCGAAAAGCTCGGCGCGCGACTGGCTGAAGTGCTCACACAGCGCCTTGGACTGCTCGACGCCCTCGGCTTCCAGCAGCTGCTTGAGCAGCGGCACGCACGACCCGCACGACGTCCCGGCCGAGGTGCACGACTTCAGCGAGGGCACATCGGCGCAGCCGTCGGCGATCGCGCACTTCAGATCGCCCTTGGTGACGTTGTTGCACGAGCAGATCTGGGCCGAATCCGGCAGCGCCCCAATGCCCAACGCCTCGCCGCCGCCGGATTGGGCCGGCGCGATCAGCGCGAGCGGATCCCCGGGCAGCTCGCTGCCGACCATCGGCCGCAGCACCCCGTAGGAGGAGGCGTCGCCGACCAGGACGCCCCCGAGCAGGGTCTTGGCGTCGTCGGAGAGCACCAGCTTCGCGTACGTCCGGTTCACCGCGTCGTTGACGGCGACCTCGAGGCAGTTCTCGGTGACGCCCATCGCGTCACCGAAGCTGGCGACGTCGACGCCCAGCAGCTTCAGCTTCGTGGACAGGTCCGCCTCGCCGAACTCCGCGACGCCGTCCAGCAGGCGGTCGGCCACCACCTCGGCCGAGGTGTAGCCCGGACCCACCAGGCCGTAGCACCGGCCGCCGATCGCGGCGACCTCGCCGATCGCGTAGATGTCGGGATCGCTTGTCCGGCAGGACACGTCGGTGAGCACACCGCCGCGCTCGGCGCGCGTCAGCCCGGCGGCGACCGCCAGTTCGTCGCGCGGCCGGATCCCGGCCGCGAAGATCACCAGGCGGGCGTCGACCACCTGCCCGCCGGTCAGGCGCACCCGCACCGACGTCGACCCGTCCGGGTGGTCGACCGATTCGATCGACTCGGTGCCGGTGCCGACATGCACGGAGATGCCCAGGTCCCCGACCATCCGGGCCAGCAGCGCGCCGCCGGCCTCGTCGATCTGCTGCGCCATCAGTCGCGGCATCATCTCGATGACGTGGGTCCGCAACCCGAACTGGCGCAGCGCATTTGCGGCCTCCAGCCCCAGCAGGCCGCCACCGATGACCACGCCCGCGGTCGCGTGTGAGCTTTGCGCCGCGCGCTGGGCGTCGGCGCGGATGGCGTCGAGGTCGTCGAGCGTGCGGTACACGTGGCAGGCGGGCAGGTCGTGGCCGGGCACCGGCGGCACGAACGCGTAGGAGCCGGTCGCCAGGACCAGGGTGTCGTAGTCGTGGCGCCGCCCGTCGGCGGTGAGCACCGACTTTGTCGCGCGGTCGATTTCGGTGACCCGCTGGTTCAGCACCAGCCGGACCCGGTCGTCGCCCGCGTACTCGTTGCCGGGCAGCGCGAGCAGCTTGCGGTCCCAGCTTTCGGTGTAGGAGGTCAGCCCCACGCGGTCATAGGCGGCGTCGGTCTCCTCGGCGAAAACCGTTATGCGCCAACGGCCCTCGGTGTCGCGGGCGCGGAGCGCCTCGACGAACCGGTGGCCCACCATGCCATGTCCGACTACGATGATGTGACGCGGCGCACAGCTTGCGCGCGAAATCCCGTCTGCAGACATGGCTTTGAGAGTAACGGCCAGAAATTACGTCTTTTTCGCGCAATGTGACAGTCCTATGACGAGGATCTCACAACTCACAGGGACGGCTGTGATTGATCGTTCGCTGCCGGCGAACAGCCAGTTGGAACTTAAGCGTGGTCGACTCATGTTTGTACTAGTAGCCGGTCATCGGAGCGCCGGTCACAGGAATCTCACAACGAAGATCAAGGAATCGAAAGGGGAAGCACCATGAGCAACCTCGCACTGTGGTCGCGACCGGCCTGGGACACCGACCGGTGGCTGCGCGACTTCTTCGGCCCCGCCGCCGCGGCGGACTGGAACAACCCGCTGAGCAGCGGTTGGCGCCCCGCCGCCGAGATCGTCAAGGACGGTGACGACGCGGTCGTACGTGTCGAGCTCCCGGGCGTTGACGTCGACCGGGACGTGAACGTCGAGGTCGACCGGGGTCGCCTGGTCATCCACGGCGAACACCGCGACGAGCACGCGGAGGAGAAGGACGGCCGGACGCTGCGCGAGATCCGGTACGGCTCGTTCCGCCGGTCGTTCCAGCTGCCCGCCCACGTCACCGGCGACGCCATCACGGCGTCCTATGACGCCGGAGTGCTGACGGTGCGGGTCAGCGGCGCGTACGCCGGGAACCAGGCGCAACGCATCGCGATCACCAAGTAAGGCGCCGACGAGACGCAACAGCCCCCGCACGCACCGCGTGTCGGGGGCTTTTGCGTCGCTGCGCGTCAGCCCCAGCGGGCGAGCAGCTCGTTGGCCCGGCCCGTCAGCGCGGCCTGCAGGAAGGGCCCGAAGCTGATTCGCGCCACGCCCAGCGGACCGAAGGCCGCGGGGTCGTCCTGGTCGGGCAGCGCGATCGCGTTGACCGGCAACACCAACTCCGCGGTCAAGCGCCGCAACGTGTCGGGGTGGTGGCGGCCGACCGGGTACAGGACATCGGCGCCGGCGGCGGCCGCCTGATTCAGCCGTGCCACGGCGCGGTCGACGCGATCGGACTCCTCGCCGTCTTGGCGCAGGAACAGATCGGTCCGGGCGTTGATGACCACATGCACCCCCACCGCGTCGGCGGCCGACCGCAGCGCGCCGACCAGCTCGGCGTGTTCCTCGGCGGACCGCAGCCGTCCGCCCTCCGAGTGCACGGTGTCCTCGATGTTCAGCCCGACGGCCCCGACGCTGAGCAGGCCCTCGATCAGGCGGTCGGCCGGAAGTCCGTAGCCGGATTCGATGTCCACCGAGACCGGGACGCCTTCCGTTTCCGAGACCGCCGCGGTGATCTGCGCGACGCGGGTGAGCACGTCGTCGAACGACATGCCCTCGTTGTCGGATTTGCCGATCGAGTCCGCCATCGGATGGCTCCCCACGGTCAGCGCGGCGAATCCCGCGCCGACGGCCAGTCGCGCCGACCAGGCGTCCCACACGGTCGGCAGGATGACCGGGTTGCCCGGCCGGTGCAGCTTCAACAGGGTGGCGGCGCGCTCGGCCGGCGTGTTGGGGCCCGTCATCAGTGTTTGCTCCCTTGGCGTCGGAGCTCAATGGTCTGACGTTCGCCTGTGCCGTGGATAGTATTGGGGACGTACTGTGATCCGAAACACTGCCGAGGAGATGCGTTGACGAGCACGACTGGCACGACAGAATTCGCCGAACTGCACGATCTGATCGGCGGCCTGCGGCGGTGCGTGAGCTCGCTGCGGTCGCGATACGGCGACAGCCCCGCGATGCGTCGCATCGTCATCGACGCCGACCGCATCCTGTCCGACGTCGATCTGCTCGACACCGACGTGTCCGAGTTGGACCTGGCGGGCGCCACCGTGCAGCAGTCGGGCGAGAAGATCGTCATCCCCGACACCCAGTACGACAGCGAATTCTGGCGTGATGTCGACGACGAGGGCGTCGGCGGTCACAACAGGGCCTGAACAACCCGAGCGCCCCGACTCCATGCCCCCCGCTGGAGGGGGCCTTCTCTCTGTGTACCCTTCGACAGACAGCCCGTTCGAAGAGGAACAACTAGATGAGCGCACCCACGGCGAACCGTCCTGCGTCCGGTGTCTTTTCACCCACGCGCGCCCGTATCCAGCAGCGGACCCTCCGTACCGACCGGTGGTGGATGTCGCCGCTGAGGATCGACCTCGGCTTCGCCGCATTCGTCATCTACGCGACGGCACGAGCGTTCCAGCAGAACTACTTCTTTGTCCCCAAATACCACTACCTGACGCCGTTCTACTCGCCGTGCGTCAGCAAGGGTTGCGGTGAGGCCGGCGACATCTGGCCGCAGTTCCTGCCCGACGTGTGGTGGCTGCCGTATGCGGCGGTGTCGCTGCCGTTCCTGCTGCTGTTCCGGTTGACCTGCTACTACTACCGCGGCGCCTACTACCGCACGGTGTGGCAGTCGCCCACCGCGTGTGCGGTGGCCGAGCCCCGCGTGCACTACAGCGGCGAGACGAAGTTCCCGCTGATCATCCAGAACACCCACCGGTACTTCTTCTACATCGCCTGCCTCATCTCGATCGTCAACAGCTACGACGCGATCGTCGCGTTCCATTCCGACAGCGGGCCGGGCGGATTCGGCTTCGGGCTGGGCAACCTGATCCTGCTGGGCAACGTCATCATGCTGTGGGTCTACACGCTGTCCTGCCACTCCTGCCGGCACGTCACCGGTGGGCGACTCAAGCACTTCTCCAAAAACCCTGTGCGGTATTGGATCTGGACGCAGGTCAGCGCGATGAACACCCGGCACAAGCAGTTCGCCTGGATCACGCTGGGCACCCTGATGCTCACCGATTTCTACATCGCACTGGTGGCCAGCGGCGCCATCAGCGACCTGAGATTCGTTGGCTGAAAAGCCATTTGACTTACAAATCAGAACGTAGCTAGCGAGGGTTTTCATGGTTGATGTCGAGCGGCATGCCTACGACGTAGTCGTCATCGGCGCCGGCGGCGCGGGATTGCGCGCGGTCATCGAGGCGCGCGAACGCGGCCTGCGGGTCGCGGTGGTGTGCAAGTCCCTGTTCGGCAAGGCACACACGGTGAGTGGCCGAGGGTGGGTGCGCGGCCTCGATGGGCAACACCAACCCGAAGGACAACTGGAAGACCCACTTCGGCGACACGATGCGCGGTGGGAAGTTCCTCAACAACTGGCGGATGGCCGAACTGCACGCCAAGGAGGCCCCGGACCGCGTCTGGGAGCTGGAAACCTATGGCGCGCTGTTCGATCGCCTCAAGGACGGCAAGATCAGCCAGCGCAACTTCGGCGGGCACACCTACCCGCGGCTGGCGCACGTCGGTGACCGCACCGGCCTGGAGCTGATCCGCACCATGCAGCAGAAGATCGTCTCGCTGCAGCAGGAGGACTACGCCGAGCTCGGCGACTACGAGGCCCGCATCCGGGTGTTCGCCGAAACCACGATCACCGAACTGATCAAGGACGGCGACGCGATCGCCGGGGCGTTCGGCTACATCCGCGAAAGCGGCAACTTCATCCTGTTCGAGGCGCCCGCGGTGGTGCTGGCCACCGGCGGCATCGGCAAGTCGTTCAAGGTCACCTCGAACTCCTGGGAGTACACCGGCGACGGGCACGCCCTGGCGCTCCGGGCGGGCGCGTCCCTGATCAACATGGAGTTCGTCCAGTTCCACCCGACGGGCATGGTGTGGCCGCCGAGCGTGAAGGGGATCCTGGTCACCGAGGGCGTTCGCGGCGACGGCGGGGTGCTGAAGAACTCCGACGACAAGCGGTTCATGTTCGACTACATCCCGCCGGTCTTCAAAGGCCAGTACGCCGAGACCGAGCAAGAGGCCGACCAGTGGCTCAAGGACAACGACTCGGCCCGCCGCACCCCTGACCTGCTGCCGCGCGACGAGGTCGCGCGCGCGATCAACTCCGAGGTCAAGGCCGGCCGGGGCAGCCCACACGGCGGCGTCTTCCTCGACATCGCGTCGCGGCTGACGCCGGCGGAGATCAACCGCCGCCTGCCGTCGATGTACCACCAGTTCAAGGAGCTGGCCGGGGTCGACATCACCAAGGAGCCGATGGAAGTCGGGCCGACCTGCCACTACGTGATGGGCGGCGTCGAGGTCGACGCCGACACCGGGGCGGCCACCGTGCCCGGGCTCTTCGCCGCGGGCGAATGCTCCGGCGGCATGCACGGCTCGAACCGGCTGGGCGGCAACTCGCTGTCGGACCTGCTGGTATTCGGCCGGCGCGCCGGCCTGGGCGCCGCCGACTACGTGCGGGCGCTGAGCAGCCGTCCGACGGTCGGCGACGGCGCCGTCGAGGCGGCGGCGAAGCGGGCCCTGTCCCCCTTCGAGGCGCCGGCGGGCGGCGGCCCCGGCGAGAACCCCTACACCCTGCAGCTCGAGCTGCAGCAGTCGATGAACGACCTGGTCGGCATCATCCGCAATGCCGACGAGATCTCCGAGGCTTTGGCCCGGCTCGACAAGCTGCGGGAGCGGTTCAAGAACCTGCATGTGGAGGGGCAGCGCCGCTACAACCCGGGCTGGAACCTGGCCATCGACCTGCGCAACATGCTGCTGGTCAGCGAATGCGTCGCCAAGGCCGCGCTGCAGCGCACCGAGAGCCGGGGCGGGCACACCCGCGACGACCACCCGTCGATGGACTCGTCGTGGCGCAAGCTGTTGCTGGTCTGCGAGGCAGTCGCCGAGCCAGGCGACGTTGAAGGCGCGGTGATCCCCGACATCACCATCACGAAGAAAGAGCAGACGCCGATGCGGCCCGATCTGCTGGAACTGTTCGACATCGCCGAGCTGGAGAAGTACTACACCGACGAGGAGCTCGCCGGGCATCCAGGGCGGACACCCAGGACGGAGAAGTAAATGACCTACAACGCGACGATGCGGGTGTGGCGCGGCGACGACGCCAACGGTGCGTTGCAGGACTTCACCGTCGAGGTCAACGAGGGTGAGGTCGTCCTCGACATCATTCACCGCCTGCAGCAGACCCAGACGCCCGACCTGGCGGTCCGGTGGAACTGCAAGGCGGGCAAGTGCGGCTCGTGCTCCGCGGAGATCAACGGCTATCCGCGGTTGCTCTGCATGACCCGGATGTCGACGTTCGCCGAGGACGAGGTCGTCACGGTCACGCCGCTGCGGACGTTCCCGGTGATCCGGGACCTGGTCACCGACGTCTCGTTCAACTACGAGAAGGCCCGCGAGATACCGTCTTTCGCGCCGCCCAAGGACCTGCAACCCGGCGAGTACCGGATGGCGCAGGAGGACGTCCAGCGCTCCCAAGAGTTCCGCAAGTGCATCGAATGCTTCCTGTGCCAGAACGTGTGCCACGTGGTCCGCGACCACGAGGAGAACAAGAAGGCGTTCGCCGGCCCCCGCTTCCTGATGCGGATCGCCGAGCTGGAGATGCACCCGCTGGACACCCGGGACCGGCGCAAGGACGCCCAGGAAGAGCACGGCCTGGGGTACTGCAACATCACCAAGTGCTGCACCGAGGTCTGCCCGGAGAACATCAAGATCACCGACAACGCGCTGATCCCGATGAAGGAGCGCGTCGCCGACCGCAAGTACGACCCGGTGGTCTGGCTCGGTAACAAGCTGTTCCGTCGCTGAGCGCTCCCGCCGCGCCCTCACCGGCTGGCGGGGTTAGGGCGTCGCGGTACCCGGGTAACCAACCTGCATCCTGTCGGGCCGTCCGGATGGACGGCCGCTGTACCAACGACCGGAAAGGCAGCTCATGGAACCCAGGCGAGAAACCGCCAGCATCAACAACATTCGGACCGCAATCCGGCAATTGTCCGTGCGCGCCCAGCTCGCGCAGAAGGAGGGGCGGCACAACGACGCCGCCGAACTCGAGAGCCGCATCCAGGGCTTCCGGGAAGAACTCAGCCACCGGCCCTAGCGCGCGCCGGCGGCCCCGGTTCAGGCGCCCAAGCGGCGGAAATTGCTCCGGTGGAACACGATGGGCGCCACGTCGGCGTCCACGGTCACCTCGCTGACCCGCAACACGACGATCGTGTGGTCACCGGCGGGAACGAGTTGCTCGATGGCGCTTTCCAGCCACAGGCCGGTGCCCTTGATGAACACCGCCCCGGTGGGCCGGGAGACGGTCTCCAGGCCTGCGAACCTGTCGCCGGTTTTGGCGGCCAGCGTGCGGGCGGCCTCGTCGTGCGCCTCGCCGAGCACGCTGATGCCCAGCATGGGCAGGTCCTTGAGTTTGGGCCAGGTCGTCGAGGTGTTCTGCACGCAGAACGACACCAACGGCGGGTCCAGCGAGACCGGCACGAAGGTGCTGGCGGCCAGCCCTTCCCGGGTTCCGTTCACCTCGGCGGCGATGGCCACCACACCAGACGGAAAATGACCGAAGGCCTCACGAAGTGACGACGCTGTCAGCTTGTTGTTCGAGTTCACCGGACTTTTTCGCCCCTAGAGCGCCAGACGTATTTTCGGGTCCGACCCTACCCGGCGCGCATCGTCCCGGCGCGGACACCCTTACTCGTTTTCTAAGCGCTCTGCCGAATACCCATGCGCGGAAGCGACATCCGGGTGCGAGCGCAGCCGGCTCTTCCAGGCGTTGCGGCCGTAGACCGAGAAGATGGGGTCGGCGGGATCCTGCGACGCCGCCCAGTCAGTCCCGGTGCCCGCCGCGAGTTCGCGGGGCAGCGCGAGCACGGGTATCCGCGCGTCGAGGCGCGGATTGAAGAAGTAGGGCACCGAGATCCGGTCGGTCGCCGGGCCCTGCAGGTTGACCCGGTGCTCGGTGGCCCGCAGGTAGCCGCGCGTCGCCGCCTCCAGCAGTTCACCGATGTTGACGATGAACGCCCCCTCGCGCGGGGGGACGTCGATCCAGGCGTCGTCGAACGCCCGCCGCACCTGCAGGCCCCGGCTGCCCGGCTCCGCCAGCAGCAGCGTGAGCACCCCGGCGTCCCGGTGCGCGCCCACGCCCTGGGAGCCGGCCGCGCGCCCCGGGTAGCGGATGATCTTGATCAGCGTGGCCGGGGTTTCGGCGAAGGCGGGGTCGAACACGTCCGCCGGGCTGCCCAGCGAGGCCGCCCAGTGCCGCAGCAGGGTGCGGGCCACCGCCGACAGCGCGGCGTCCCACTCCTCGACGAGTCCGGGCAGCTCGGGCAGCGCGGCCGGCCACTGGTTGGGACCCTGTAGCCACCGGTAGTCGGACTTGCCCAGCCCGCCGATCGGCGGACGTTGCGGCCCGATGTCGATCTGCTCGCGCCAATCCACCTCGCCGCGGGTCACCTCGCCGCCCAGGCGGGTGTAGCCGCGGAAATGCGGGCTGCGCACCATGGCGACCGAGTCCTTGTCGTGCTGCGGCAGCGCGAAGAGCCGGCGCGCGGCCTCGAGCATCCGCGTCACCAATTCCGGGGCGACCCCATGGCCGGTCAGATAGAAGAATCCGACCCGGTGGGCGGCCTCGCGCAGACCGTCCCGCAACCGCGCCGGATCGGCCCGCAGGTCGACGACCGGCACCGCAGTGACGCCCGGCACATCGCCCGTCCCGCGCCCGTCTCCGCAGGTAGCGCGGGTTTTCGACGGCATCGGCGCACCCTTCCCAACCGGTTGGTTAATTAGGCAATGAAATCTAGCTCACATCCGCTTGCATCCCACTGACGCTAACGATATTTTAGGTGTTGTTACTGGTGGGTAACTTAGACCTAGTACCCAACCACAAGTGGCATTCTCAACGAGGAGGACCGTAGTGAGCCACTACAAGAGCAACGTCCGCGACCAGGCGTTCAACCTGTTCGAGGTATTGGGCGTTGACAAGGCCTTGGGCCAGGGCGAATACAGCGACCTGGACGTAGACACCGCCAACGAAATGCTCAACGAGATGAGCCGGCTGGCCGAGGGGCCGATCGCCGACTCGTTCGTCGAGGGCGACCGCAACCCGCCGGTCTTCGACCCGAAGACGCACTCGGTGACGCTGCCGGAATCCTTCAAGAAGTCCGTACACGCCGTCATCGAGGCCGGGTGGGACAAGGTCGGCATCGACGAGGCCCTCGGCGGCGTGGCAATGCCCAAGTCGCTGCTGTGGGCGCTGCACGAGCACATCCTGGGCGCCAACCCCGCCGTGTGGATGTACGCCGGCGGCGCGGGTTTCGCGAACATCCTGTACCACCTCGGCACCGAGGAGCAGAAGAAGTGGGCCGTCCTGGCCGCCGAGCGCGGCTGGGGTTCGACCATGGTGCTCACCGAGCCGGACGCCGGCTCCGACGTCGGCGCCGGGCGGACCAAGGCTGTCAAGCAGGACGACGGGTCCTGGCACATCGACGGTGTGAAGCGATTCATCACCTCGGCCGACTCCGGCGACCTGTTCGAAAACATCTTCCACCTGGTGCTGGCGCGCCCCGAGGGCGCCGGACCCGGCACCAAGGGCCTGTCGCTGTTCTTCGTGCCCAAGTTCCTGTTCGACTTCGAGACCGGTGAGCTGGGCGAGCGTAACGGCGTGTTCGTCACCAACGTCGAGCACAAGATGGGCCTGAAGGTGTCGGCGACCTGTGAGCTGAGCTTCGGCCAGCACGACGTTCCCGCCAAGGGCTGGCTGGTCGGCGAGGTGCACAACGGCATCGCGCAGATGTTCGACGTGATCGAGCAGGCCCGCATGATGGTCGGCACCAAGGCCATCGCGACCCTGTCGACGGGTTACCTGAACGCGTTGGAGTACGCGAAGTCCCGGGTCCAGGGCGCGGACATGACCCAGATGACCGACAAGACGGCACCGCGGGTGACCATCACGCACCACCCCGACGTGCGCCGGTCGCTGATGACCCAGAAGGCCTACGCCGAGGGTCTGCGGGCGCTGTACCTGTTCACGTCGACCTACCAGGACGCCTCGGTGGCCGAGGCCCTGCACGGTGTGGACGCCGAGCTGGCCGTGAAGGTCAACGACCTGATGCTGCCGGTGGTCAAGGGTGTCGGCTCGGAGCAGGCCTACGCCAAGCTGACCGAGAGCCTGCAGACGTTCGGTGGGTCCGGCTTCCTGCAGGACTACCCGATCGAGCAGTACATCCGGGACGCCAAGATCGACTCGCTCTACGAGGGCACCACCGCCATCCAGGCGCAGGACTTCTTCTTCCGCAAGATCGTCCGCGACAAGGGTGTGGCGCTGGCCCACGTGTCCGAGCAGATCCAGAAGTTCGTCGACAGCGAGTCCGGCAACGGGCGGTTGAAGACGGAACGGGAGTACCTGGCCAAGGCCCTGACCGACGTTCAGGCCATGGCGACCTCGCTGACCGGTTACCTGATGGCGGCGCAGGAGGACGTGACCAGCCTCTACAAGGTGGGTCTGGGTTCGGTGCGCTTCCTGATGAGCGTCGGTGACCTGGTCATCGGCTGGCTGTTGCAGCGTCAGGCCGCGGTGGCCGTGGCGGCGCTCGACGCCGGCGCCAGCGGTGACGACAAGGCCTTCTACGAGGGCAAGGTCGCGGTGGCGTCGTTCTTCGCGAAGAACTTCCTGCCGATGCTGACCAGCACCCGCGAGGTCATCGAGACGCTGGACAACGACATCATGGAGCTCGACGAGGCCGCCTTCTAGGCCGCTTCGTAGGGACGCACAAATCCCCCGCCTCGCGTGCGAGGCGGGGGATTTTGCGTCGGTCTGACCGTCAGAACACCAAAAAGGCCGCCGCTGGATCCCCTCACTCCAGCGGCGGCCCTTTTCGGACGCCCATCGGCCAAGACCGACAGGCGGTCGTTCCGGGGGATGCCCCGTATTGCCGTCGGGGTCGGGGGGTCAGACCACAACACGGGGCCATCCGGGGTCACGGATACCCGCCGCCTTCGATCGCTAACCCGATGTGACCCATCTCATGGGCCCGACGGTCAGGCCTCCAGGATCGCGGCCACTCCCTGGCCGCCCGCCGCGCAGATCGAGACCAGGGCGCGCACCGGCTTGCCCGCGCCCTTCTGCTCGGCCTTTCGCTGCGCGAGCTGCTTGGCGGCCTGAGCCAGGATCCGCCCGCCGGTGGCGGCAAACGGGTGGCCGGCGGCCAGCGAGGAGCCGTTGACGTTGAGCTTGGACCGGTCGATCGAGCCCAGCGCGGCGTCCAGCCCCAGCCGCCCCTTGCAGTACTCCTCGGATTCCCACGCCTGCAGATGACACAGCACAACCGACGCGAACGCCTCGTGGATCTCGTAGAAATCGAAGTCCTGCAGGCTCAGGCCATTGCGGGCGAGCAGCCGCGGCACCGCGTACGTGGGCGCCATGAGCAGGCCGTCCCGCCCATTGACGTAGTCGACCGCCGCCGTTTCGGAGTCCACCAGGTACGCCAGCGGTGTGAGCGAGTGGGCCTCCGCCCACTCGTCGGTGCCCAGCAGGGCGACCGAGGCGCCGTCGGTCAGCGGGGTCGAGTTGCCGGCCGTCATCGTCGCGTCGCCGGCCTTGACGCCGAACACCGGCCGCAGCTTGGCCAGCTTCTCGGCCGACGAGTCCGCTCGCAGGTTGTCGTCGCGGTACAGCCCCAAAAACGGCGTGACGAGGTCGTCGAAGAAGCCGCGGTCGTAGGCGGCGGCCATGTTGCGGTGGCTGGCGGCGGCCAGCTCGTCCTGGGCGACGCGCGAGATGCCCATCTGCTTGGCGGTGATCGCCTGGTGCTCCCCCATGGACAGCCCGGTGCGCGGTTCGCTGTTGACCGGGATCTCCACGCCCAGGGTCGCGGGCAGAGTGCCCACCAGCTTCAGCCGCTGCACGTTGGACTTGGCGCGGCGCAACTTCAGCAGGGTGCGGCGCAGGTTGTCGCCGAGGCCGATCGGCGCGTCGGAGGTGGTGTCCACCCCGCCGGCGGCGGCCACCTCGTAGCGGCCGGCCGCGATGCCGTCGGCGGCGGCGATGGCCGCCTGCAGGCCGGTGCCGCACGCCTGCTGCAGGTCGAACGCCGGCGTGTACGACGCCAGCTGCGAACCGAGCACGCATTCGCGCGTGAGGTTGAAGTCCCGGCTGTGCTTGAGCACGGCGCCGCCGACCACCACGCCGAGCCGCTCGCCGGCCAGCCCGAAGCGATCCACCAGCCCGCCCAGCGCGGCGGTGAACATGTCCTGGTTGGAGGCCTCGGCGTAGGCGCCGTCGGACCGGGCGAACGGGATGCGGTTGCCGCCCAGGATGGCGACGCGCCGCCGCTCGGAGCTGCGCTGAGCAGCCGGTGTACTTGCCTCAGAACTTGCAGGGGCCACTGTTTTCTCCGTGCTCGTGCGGTCTATCGGTTTGGGATTCGCCCGTCTGGGGCCATACTACCCACTGTTCTTACTCTGCAGTAAGTTCGTCCTCGATACGGTTGTGCTGTAGGCATACCCCGACTTCGCAAGAACATGGAAGGTAGCTCCGGTGGCTCCCAAGGTCTCGTCCGATCTGTTCTCTCAGATCGTCAACTCCGGTCCTGGTTCGTTTCTCGCCAAGCAGCTCGGTGTTCCCCAACCCGAGACGCTGCGCCGCTATCGCGCCGGTGATCCGCCGCTGGCCGGGGCGCTGCTGATCGGCGGGCAGGGCAGAGTCGTCGAGCCGCTGCGCGCGGCGCTGGACGCCGACTACGACCTGGTCGGCAACAACCTGGGCGGGCGCTGGGCCGACAAGTTCGGCGGGCTGGTCTTCGACGCCACCGGCATCACCACGCCCGAAGGGCTCAAGGGGTTGTACGAGTTCTTCACCCCGCTGCTGCGCAACCTGGGCCACTCGGCCCGCGTGGCGGTGGTCGGCACCACGCCCGACGGCGCCGCCAACCCGCACGAGCGGATCGCCCAGCGCGCGTTGGAGGGCTTCACCCGCTCGCTGGGCAAGGAGCTGCGCAACGGCAGCACGGTCGCGCTGGTGTACCTGTCGCCGGACGCCAAACCCGCTGCGACGGGCCTGGAATCGACCATGCGGTTCATCCTGTCGGCCAAGTCGGCGTACGTGGACGGCCAGGTGTTCTACGTCGGGGAGGCGGACTCCACACCGCCGGGTGATTGGGAACGGCCGCTGGACGGCAAGGTCGCCATCGTGACAGGCGCGGCCCGCGGCATCGGCGCGACGATCGCCGAGGTGTTCGCCCGCGACGGTGCGCGCGTCGTCGCGATCGACGTCGAATCGGCCGCCGAGGCGCTGGCCGAGACGGCCAGCCGGGTGGGGGGCACCGCGCTGTGGCTCGACGTCACCGCCCCCGACGCCGTCGACAAGATCACCGAGCACCTGCGCGAGCATCACGGCGGCCACGCCGACGTCCTGGTCAACAACGCCGGGATCACCCGCGACAAGCTGCTGGCCAACATGGACGATGCGCGCTGGGACGCCGTCTTGGCCGTCAATCTGCTTGCCCCGCTGCGCCTTACCGAGGGGCTGGTCGGCAACGGCAGCATCGGCGAGGGCGGCCGGGTGATCGGCCTGTCGTCGATGGCCGGCATCGCGGGCAACCGCGGCCAGACCAATTACGCCACCACCAAGGCGGGGATGATCGGCCTGACCCAGGCGCTGGCCCCGGAGCTCTACGACAAGGGCATCACCATCAACGCCGTCGCACCGGGATTCATCGAGACCCAGATGACGGCCGCCATCCCGCTGGCCACCCGCGAGGTCGGCCGCCGGATGAACTCACTGCTGCAGGGCGGCCAGCCGGTGGATGTCGCGGAGGCCATCGCCTACTTCGCCAGCCCGGCCTCGAACGCGGTGACCGGCAACGTCATTCGCGTATGCGGCCAGGCCATGCTGGGCGCATAGGAGAACTTGATGAACCAGCCAAGCGGCCTGAAGAATCTGCTGCGCGCGGCCGCGGGAGCCCTGCCGGTGGTGTCCCGCGGCGGCGGACTGCCCACCCGCACGGTCACCATCGAGGAACTGCCCATCGACCGCACGAACGTCGCCGAGTACGCGGCGGTGACCGGCCTGCGCTACGGCAACTGCGTGCCGCTGACCTACCCGTTCGCGCTGACCTTTCCGGCGCTGATGTCGCTGGTGACCGGGTTCGACTTTCCTTTCGCCGCAATGGGTTCGGTGCACACCGAAAACCACATCACCCAATACCGCCCCATCGCGGTCACCGACACCGTCGGCGTGCACGTGCACGCCGAGAACCTGCGCGAACACCGCAAAGGTCTGCTGGTCGACCTGGTGACCGATGTCAGCGTCGGCAACGACACCGCGTGGCACCAGGTCACGACCTTCCTGCACCAGCAACGCACCAGCCTGTCCGACGAACCCAAACCGCCCCCGCAGAAACAGCCCAAGCTGCCGCCACCGCCCACCGTGCTGCGCATCAGCCCGGGCCTGATCCGGCGCTACGCCGTCGTCGGGGGCGATCACAACCCGATACACACCAACCCGATCGCGGCCAAGCTGTTCGGATTCCCCACCGTGATCGCGCACGGAATGTTCAGCGCCGCGGCCGTATTGGCCAACATCGAGGCGGCCATCCCGGACGCGGCTCGGTACTCGGTGCGCTTCGGCAAGCCGCTGGTGCTGCCCGCGACGGCCGGTCTCTACATCGACGAAAACGACGACGGCTGGGACCTTTCGCTGCGCAACATCGCCAAGGGATACCCGCACCTGACCGGCACAGTCCGGCCGCTTTAGCTTCTACCGGTGGCGACCGGCTAGCCGGCGTGCGTCGAACCGCGCCCGCAGGCAAGCACTTTCAGCGCGTGGGCGGCGGTCGCGGTCAGCAGGAACAGCGCAAACAACCACAGCGGCGGGCGGGCGAGTTCCCACACGAAAATCGCCGCCCAGATCGGCGAGCCCTGGGTCACCGCGAGCACACCGGCGGCGCCGGCCAGCGACACCGCCGGCACGTGCAGGTGCGTCCCGCTCGCCCAGTTGATCGCCAGCACCAGCGCCGCCCCCGCCGCCGCGCCGGTGGCCAGCGACGGCGTCAGCAGCCCGCCCGTACCCCCGGCGCGCAGGAACAACGCTGTCAGAAGGGGTTTCAACGCCAGGATCGCCAGCGCGGACACCAGGGTCATGCCGCTGGCCAGGCTGACCGTCAGGATGCTGCGGCCGTTGCCGGGTAACTCGGGCCACCAATGCGAGCAGACGCCCATTACCAGGCCCGCCCCGGCCAGCGCCGGGATCAGCACCCAGCTTCGCACCGGGCGCGGCGGCCGCGCCGCGGCCATCAACCGGTTGAAGGCCCAGCCCGCCGCGAAAGCCACCGGCGCCAACAGCAATCCGTGCGCTGTCAACAGATAGGTCGATTCCTCGATCGGCCACTGCAGGTTGGGTTGATCGCGCGTGATGGCCGAGCCGATGGCGACCGCCAGGCCGGAGGACAGGAACGCCGCGCCCACCGCGCGCGGGTGCCAGGTGCCCAGCAAGATCCGGGTCGAGAAGAGCGCCCCGGCCAGCGGGACCGCATACACCGCGCCCAGCCCCGCCCCGGCCGCGCAGGCCAGCAGGATCTCACGGTCGCGCCCGGAGAGCCGCTTGAGCCATCCGGTTCCCAAATCGCTTAGAACCGCGGCGAATTGGCGTGGCGCCCCTTCCCTGCCGAGCGATGCTCCCGACCCGACGAGCACCACCTGCAGCATGGCGTCGATGCTCCACGAGAGCCGCGGCACGCGTTCTCGGCGGGCGATGGTTTCCGCCAGCGGCGGCACGTCCGTGCGGCGCCGCAGCAGCCACCACCCGAGCGCGGCCAACGCGGCGCCGATCATCGGGCCGACCACGCGGCGTATCGGGCTGCTGGCGGCGACCCCGGCCAGCAGGGTGCCGAAGCTGTAGTGGTAGGTCGCGTGCTGGACCGCCCGCAGCACGAGCGTCGTCGCCAACCCGGCGACGCCGGCCAGCAACCCGACGATGACGACCGCGCAAAAGAAGTCGAGGTTGCCGCGGTCCGTGCGGGCGACGGGCATCGGGGCCACCTGACGAAGGAGGGGTCTAGTCGCCGGCGGCGTCCGAGCCGTCCGACTGGGACCGGGCCGCTTCCCGCTCCTCCGGTGAGCCTTTGAGGCCGTACCAGAACAGGTCGATCATCAGCTGGGCCGCCTCGTCGACATCGATATCGCCGGTGGACAACCGATTGGCCACCGCCTCGCCGGCGCCCACCAGCGCCACGGCCATCATCTCGTGCTCGATGTCCGGCCGCGGCGCGCGGCTGCCGGCCCGCATCAGCCCGGCGACCAGGTCGATGATCTGCTCGCGTCCCTCGCGCACCATGTGGGCGAACGCCTGCGAGCTGGTGGCCTGGGTGTACATCACGATCCACGACGCCCGGTTCGCGTCGATGTAGCGCATGAACGACGCGATCGTGTTGCGCAGCATGTCATTCGGGCTCTGGCGAAAGTCGATGTCGGCGCGCAACACGTCGATGAACCGGGTCATTTCCCGGTTCAGGCAGGCACCGAACAGGTCCTCCTTGGAGCCGTAATACAGGTACAGCATGGGCTTGGAGATCTGCGCCTCGGCGGCGATGGCGTCCATCGAGGTCTCGTGGTAGCCGTTGACCGAGAACATCTGCACGGCGGCGTCGAGCATCTGCTGCTCGCGCACGGCGCGCGGTAATCGCTTGGTACCACCCGCCATCGCTCGCCTCTCTAGCCCGTCTATCTGACTCAAGAGTAAGCAATGCGGCCGGACCGCACAGCACTAGTGCCCACGGCGGCGACCCGCTTCGCCCGGGGTGGACTATGCGGCGACCCGCTTCGCCGGCCCCGCCGCGCCCCTCTTCGCCGCCGCGCCTCGGCCCGTCTTCGCCGCGCCTTGCCCCGTCTTCGCCTCGCCTTGGCCCGTCGAGTGTGAATCGTTGGCTTTCGGTGTGAATCTGCGGCGGCGACACGCCGATCGGGCGCGCCGCCACTGCACACTCAAAGCCGTCAGTTCACACTCAAGGTTGCGGCGGCCGGCTCACGCCGCGCTCGCGATCGCCGCTAGTGCCCGCAGGTCGGGCCGGGGCCCTTCATCTTCGCCACCCGCACCAGCGCCTCATCCACCCGTCGTGTCGGCAGTTCGCCTGAGGCGACGGCCTTTTGCAAGCGGTCCAGCACCGCGGGCACCTCGTCGGTGGTGACCCACAGCGCGACGTCGACGCCGGCCAACAGGCTGCGCAGCACCGCCTCCGACACCCCGTACCGGTCGGAGATGGCGGCCATGCTGGACAGGTCGTCGCTGAACACCGGGCCGGTGAACGGCGGACCCTTGTAGCCGACGCCGTTGCGCAACAATTGCACCGCCTCGGGGCTCAGGCTGGCGGGGACATCGCCGGTGAGGCCCGGGACCTGCAGGTGGCCCACCATCACCGCGACCGGCGCCGCGGCCACCAGCGACCGGTAGGGCACCAGGTCACTGGTCTGCAGGTCGGCGAGCGGCGGCGTGACTACCCCGCCGGTGTGCGAATCACCCGAGCCGTGCCCGTGCCCGGGGAAATGCTTGAGCACCGGCAGCAGCCCGGCGTCGCGGAGGCCCTGCGCGTACGCCCCGGCGTAGTCGGTCACCGTCTGCGGGTCCGCGCCGAAGGAACGGTTGCCGATGACGGCGTCGTCGTCCTCGTCGCTGACGTCGACCACGGGAGCGAAGTCGACGGTGATGCCCAGGTCGCGCATCTTGTGGCCGCGGTCGGCGGCCAAATCGTGGACCTGCTGGACGGTTTGTGTCTGCGCCAGCTCCCGGGCCGGCGGCGACGTGCCGATCAGGGTCTTCAGCCGCGACACCCGGCCACCCTCTTCGTCGACGCTGACCGCCAGCGGCAGCGGTCCCGCCTTGGCGCTGATGTCCGCCAACGGCCCCTGGAAGATCGTCAGGTCGGTCCAGCTGCCGATGAAGATCCCGCCGACGTGGTAGCCGTTGACGACGGCCCGGGCGTCATCGGCGTTCTTCACGCCCACCATCAGGAGTTGGGCCAGCTTGTCGCGGATGCCCAGCGCGGCCGGCACCGCCGCCGGGTCGGCGCACACCGGGGGCGCGGGCGCGGCCGCCGGCTTACTCGACGTCGACGAGTGGGCGGGTGGCGCGGGGTGGTGGCCGCAGCCGGCCACCAGCGCCGACGCGGCCGCAAGCACGGCGAAGGTGCGCGAAAATGCCATCGGGCCATGCTTTCACAGGGGGGCGTTTCGTCCCCGGCCCCAGGGGGCACAAGCGGTAGGTTGCCCATCAGGGGAGGTCAGCAGGCGATGAGCGGTTTCACGGTGGCGGCCGCGGCCAGCATCGCGGCGGGGTTGGCCGTCGGGATCGCGACGACGGTCGGCATCACGCTCGCGGTGGCCGACGACACCGCCGTCCGCGTGCAGGCGCCGGCGCGCCCGGCGTTGCCCTATCAGGTGCAATACGGCGACCGCTGTTTCCACGGACACTGTCTGCACTGGTGACGAGCGCTCGGTCGAACGCTCTTCTGCTAGGTTGGCGCTAGGTTGAAGTCACGACCGCAAGCCCCGCAATTACCCAGGAGCCGTCGATGAACCGGATCGTTGCGCCCGCCGCAGCGAGCGTTGTGGTTGGCCTGTTGCTCGGCGCGGCCGCGATCTTCGGGATCACGTTGATGGTCCAGCAAGACACGAAGCCGCCACTTCCCGGGGGCGATCCGCAGTCGTCAGTGCTCAACCGGGTCGAGTACGGCAACCGTAGCTAGCGGCGAGGTAGGGGCAGCGCGGCCGGAGCCCGCGGAGACGACCCTCACTTCGTCGGCTGTGTCGCGCCGCTGGTTGTGGTTGGTCGGCGCGATCGCGCTGGCGTTGACGTTCGCCCAGTCGCCGGGGCGGATCTCCCCCGACACGAAGCTCGACCTGACCGCCAACCCCCTGCGTTTTTTGGCGCGCGCGACCAACCTGTGGAACAGCGAGCTGCCGTTCGGGCAGGCGCAGAATCAGGCCTACGGCTACCTGTTTCCGCACGGCACCTTTTTCCTGATCGGTCACGCGCTGGGCGTGCCCGGCTGGATCACGCAGCGGCTGTGGTGGGCGCTGCTGCTCACGGCGGGCTTCTGGGGGCTGATGCGCGTCGCCGAGGCGCTGCGGATCGGCAGCCCGGCGTCGCGGGTGATCGCCGCGGCCGCGTTCGCGCTGTCGCCGCGGGTGCTGACCACCCTCGGATCGATCTCGTCGGAAACCTTGCCGATGATGCTGGCGCCCTGGGTGTTGCTGCCCACGATCCTCGCGTTGCGGGCGTCGACGGATCGGTCCGTGCGAGCGCTGGCCGCCCGGGCG
This sequence comes from Mycobacterium paraintracellulare, assembly GCF_000276825.1. Classification (NCBI taxonomy): domain Bacteria; kingdom Bacillati; phylum Actinomycetota; class Actinomycetes; order Mycobacteriales; family Mycobacteriaceae; genus Mycobacterium; species Mycobacterium paraintracellulare. The sequence goes on from NC_016948.1 coordinate 5,161,451, forward strand.
GGCCTGGCCGTCGCGCTGATGGGCGCGGTCAACGCCATCGCGACACTGGCCGGCTGCCTGCCCGCGGTGATCTGGTGGGCATGCCACCGACCGAACCGGCGGTGGTGGCGTTACACCGGGTGGTGGCTGCTGGCGCTGCTGCTGGCCACGCTGTGGTGGGTGGTGGCGCTGGTGATGCTGCGCGCCATCAGCCCGCCGTTCCTGGACTTCATCGAATCCTCCGGTGTGACAACGCAATGGTCGTCACTGACCGAGATGTTGCGCGGGACCGACAGCTGGACCCCGTACGTGGCGCCCAACGCCACCGCGGGCGCCCCGCTGGTGACCGGATCGGCGGCCATCCTGGGCACCTGCCTGGTCGCCGCGGCCGGGCTGGCGGGGCTGGCCTCGGCCGCCATGCCGGCGCGTGGCCGCCTGGTCACGATGCTGTTGGTCGGGGCGGTCTTGATGGCCGTCGGCTACAGCGGCGGGCTGGGCTCTCCGGTGGCGCACGCGGTGCAGGCCTTCCTGGACGCCGGCGGCGCCCCGTTGCGCAACGTGCACAAGCTGGGGTCGGTGATCGGCATCCCGGTGGCGCTGGGCATCGCCCACCTGCTCGGCCGGATACCGCTGCCGGGCGCCGCCCCGACGCCGGTGTGGCTGCGCGCGTTCGCCCACCCGGAGCGCGACAGGCGGGTGGCGGCCGCGATGGTGGTCCTGACGGCGCTGATGGTCAGCACCTCGCTGGCGTGGACCGGTCGGCTGGCGCCGCCGGGGACGTTCACCGCCATCCCGCCGTATTGGCATGAGGCCGCCGACTGGCTCACCGAGCACAACACGGGCGCCCCCACACCCGGGCGGGTGCTCGTCGTGCCGGGGGCGCCGTTCGCCACGCAGGTGTGGGGCACCAGCCACGACGAGCCGCTGCAGGTGCTGGGCAGCAGCCCGTGGGGGGTGCGCGATTCGATCCCGCTGACCCCGCCGCAGACCATCCGGGCGCTGGATTCGGTGCAGCGCCTGTTCGCCGCCGGCCGGCCCTCGGCGGGATTGGCCGATACCCTTGCGCGCCAAGGTATTTCCTACCTTGCGGTGCGCAACGACCTGGATCCCGACACGTCGCGCTCGGCGCGCCCGATCCTGGTGCACCGCGCCGTGGACGGCTCGCCGGGGCTGCGGAAGGTGGCGCAGTTCGGCGCCCCGGTGGGCCCCGGAACGCTGGCCGGCTTCGTCGCCGACAGCGGGTTGCGGCCGCGCTACCCGGCGGTCGAGATCTACCGGGTCACCGGCGGCGGTGACGTCAGTGACCCCGCCGCGCCCTACCTCGTCGACGCCGACCGGCTGGCCCGCGTCGACGGCGGCCCGGAAGCGTTGCTGCGCCTGGACGAACGGCGGCGGCTGCTGGGCCAGCCGCCGCTCGGCCCGGCGCTGCTGACCGCCGACGCGGGCGCCGCCGGGCTGCCGCTGCCGCCGGGAGGCGGCGTGACCGTCACCGACACCCCGGTGACCCGGGAGACGGATTACGGTCGGGTGGACCAACATTCGTCGGCGATCCGGGCCCCCGGCGACGCGCGGCACACCTACAACCGGGTGCCGGACTATCCCGTCCCGGGCGCGGAGCCGGTGGCCGGCGCGTGGACCGGCGGGCGGATCACCGTGTCGAGCTCGTCGTCGGATTCCACCGCCATGCCCGACGTCGCCCCGGCGACCTCCCCGGCCGCCGCGATCGACGGGGACTCCGCGACCGCCTGGGTGTCCAACTCGCTGCAGGCCGCCGTCGGCCAGTGGATGCGGATCGATTTCGACCACCCCGTGACGAATGCGGCAATCACGTTGACCCCCAGTGCAACCGCCGTCGGCGCCCAGGTCCGCCGCATCCTGATCGAAACCGCCACCGGCAGCACCACGCTGCGGTTCGACGAGCCGGGCAAGCCGCTCGCCGCGGCGCTCCCCTACGGTGAAACGCCGTGGGTCCGGATCACCGCCGCGGGCACCGATGACGGGTCCGCCGGCGTGCAATTCGGCATCACCGACCTGACGATCACCCAGTACGACGCGTCCGGGTTCGCCCACCAGGTCGACCTGCGGCACACCGTGCGGGTGCCCGGGCCGCCCCCCGGCGCCCCGATCGCAGGGTGGGACCTGGGCTCGGAACTGCTCGGCAGGCCCGGCTGCGCCCCGGCGCCCGACACCGTGCGCTGCGCGCCGTCGATGGCGCTCACCCCGGAGGAGCCGGTCAACTTCAGCCGGACGTTGACCGTGCCGGCGCCGGTGTCGGTGACCCCGACGGTGTGGGTGCGGCCCCGGCAGGGCCCGAAGCTGGCCGCCCTGATCGCCGAGCCCGATGCGACTGTTGCCCAGGGTGATTCGGATGCGGTCGATGTGCTGGGCTCGGCCTACGCGGGCACCGACGGCGACCCGGCCACCGCCTGGACGGCGCCGCAGCGGGTGGTGCAGCACAAGACCCCGCCGACGCTGACGCTGAGGCTGCCTCGACCCACCGAGGTCACCGGGTTGCGGCTGGTGCCCAGCCGGGCGGCGCTGCCCGTGCGTCCGACGATGGTGGCCGTCAACCTCGGTGACGGCCCGCAAGTGGCGGCGGTCAAGGCCGATTCAGGCGGGGCGCAGACGCTCGCGCTGAAGCCCCGGGTGACCGACACGGTGACGCTCAGCCTGCTGGACTGGGACGACGTCATCGACCGCAACGCGTTGGGCTTCGACCAGCTCAAGCCGCCCGGGCTGGCCGAGGTGGCCGCGCTCGGCGCCGACGGCAACGCGATCGCGCCCGCCGACGCCGCCCGCAACCGCGGCCGGGAGATCTTCCTCGGGTGCGATCGCGGCCCGGTCATCGCGGTCGCGGGCCGGTTCGTGCACACCGCGATCCACACCACCGTCGGGGCGATACTTGACGATCAGCCCCTGGCTGCGGTGCCGTGCGACCGCGATCCGATCGCGCTGCCCGCCGGCGACCAGGAGCTGCTGATCAGCCCGGGGGCGCAGTTCGTCGTCGACGGGGCCCAACTGTCGACCTCGCGGGCCCCCGAAAGCGCGCGGGCCGAACGTCTTTCGTCCTGGCGGGCATGGGGACCGGCCCGGCGCGAGGTCCAGGCTCCCCCGTCGGCCACCCCCCGGGTGATGGTCATCCCGGAAAGCATCAACCCCGGCTGGGTGGCGCGCACCGGCAGCGGGGCCCGGCTGACGCCGATCGCCGTCAACGGCTGGCAGCAGGGGTGGGTGGTCCCCGCGGGCGACCCCGGCACCATCACGCTGACGTTCGCCTCCAACCCGCTCTACCGCGCGGGACTGGTGGTGGGACTGGCCTTGTTGCCGCTGCTGGCGCTGCTGGCGTTCTGGCGCACCCGAACCCGCGACGCGGGCGCCCCCACGCAACCATGGCGGCCCGGGGCATGGGCGGCGGTCCCGGCGCTGGCCGCCGGGGCGCTGATCGCCGGCGCCGGCGGCGTCGTCGTGATGGGCGCCGCCCTGGGGTTGCGCTACGCGCTGCGCGCCCGGCGCTGGGAACGCCTCGCCCTGGTGGGCAGCGCCGGCGGGCTGATTGTGGCGGGGGCGGCGTTGTCGCGCCAGCCCTGGCGCTCGGCGGACGGCTACGCGGGTCATTCGGCGAACGTCCAACTGCTGGCGCTGGTTTCGCTCGCGGTGCTGACCGCCTCGGTGATCGTCATGCCCGACCGGGAGCGCCGGTCCGGCGACGAATAGTGCCGAATAGTTTTGGCGCGTAGTGGCTACCCCCGTTTATCGGCTGATTGACTGGATATGCGGTCGGTGCGACAGCCGCCGATCGGGGAGTGAGCGCCATGACCTGGTTTTCCGCGCCCGAATACTGGGTGGGCAGACTGGTCCTCGAGCGCGGCGCCGCGGCGATCTATCTGCTGGCGTTCGTCGCGGCGGCCGCGCAATTCCGCGCACTCATCGGCGAACACGGGATGCTGCCCATTCCGCGGTTTGTGGCGGCGCAGTCGTTTTGGCGCACGCCGAGCATCTTTCATCTGCGCTACTCCGATCGGCTGTTCGCGGCGGTCGCCTGGTTCGGCGCGGCACTGTCGGCGGCCGTCGCCGCCGGCGCGGCCGACGCGGCGCCGCTGTGGGCCGCGATGGCGATGTGGCTCGTGCTGTGGGTGCTCTATCTCTCGATCGTGAACGTCGGGCAGACCTGGTACTCGTTCGGTTGGGAGTCGTTGCTTCTCGAGACCGGGTTTTTGATGATCTTTCTCGGCAACGAAGACGTGGCGCCCCCGGTGCTGACGTTGTGGATGGTCCGATTGCTGTTGTTCCGAGTCGAATTCGGTGCGGGGCTGATCAAGATGCGCGGCGATCCGTGCTGGCGCGACCTGACGTGTCTGTACTACCACCATGAGACGCAGCCCATGCCCGGGCCGCTGAGCTGGTTCTTCCACCACCTACCCAAACCGCTGCACCGGGTCGAGGTGGCGGGCAACCATTTCGCGCAGCTGATCGTGCCGTTCGGACTGTTCGCGCCGCAGCCGGTGGCCAGCGTGGCCGCGGCGATCATCGTCATCACGCAGCTGTGGCTGGTCGCGTCGGGCAACTTCGCCTGGCTGAACTGGGTGACGATTCTGTTGGCGTGCAGCGCCATCGACGACGCGTCGGTCGCGTCGCTGCTTCCCGGGGGGCTGGTCCCGGCGCACGACGGCCCGGCGGCGCCCGCGTGGTTTGCGGTCCTGGTTGCCGCGGTGTCGGCGGCGGTGCTGTTCATGAGCTACTGGCCGATACGGAACATGTTGTCGTCGCGCCAGCGAATGAACATGTCGTTCAACTCATTTCACTTGGTGAACACCTACGGGGCCTTCGGCAGCATCGGGCGGATCCGTCGGGAGGTGGTGATCGAGGGCACCGACGATGACCAGCTCAGCGACCAGACCGTCTGGCGGGAATATGAATTCAAAGGCAAGCCGGGTGGGCCGCGCCGGCTGCCGCGACAGTGGGCCCCCTATCATCTGCGCCTGGACTGGCTGATGTGGTTCGCCGCGATCTCGCCGGGCTACGCGCAGCCCTGGCTGCGGCCGTTCCTGCAGCGGCTGCTGCGCAACGACCGGCCGACCCTGCGTCTGTTGCGCCACAACCCGTTCCCGGATGCGCCACCGCGGTTTGTGCGCGCCCAGCTGTACCAGTACCGCTTCACCACCCCGGCCGAGCTGCGCCGCGACCGGGCGTGGTGGCATCGCGCCCTGGTGGGTGGCTATGCGCCGCCCATGACGTTGTCGACACCTACCACCACCAATTGAGGCCAATCTCGGCGTCACCGGTCGTATCGGCCAGGACGCGACGCAAGGCCGCGTGAACCCCCTCTAGGCGCGGTTGCGTTCACGGAAATTCAAACCGTTGTCCGCCCAACCGATCTGCCATAGCCTCGCCTTCCACAGCGCCGCAGCCTTGCCTGCGCGAATCCCGTGCCAACCGGCCCCGTCCCGGGTACCGCACCGACGTGCTCAGCCAGCTCGGTGTCCTGATCTGAGGAGCTCGATGTCGACACGACGCCATACCGCGCTACTGCTGGCTGCCATCGCTCTGCTGCTGCCGGCGTGCGTCTCCCGCCAACAGGCCGCCGGCCCCGGCGCGGTGCCGGACCGAGTTCCGCTGTCACAGCTGGCCGACCTGACTCTCAAGGTCGGCGATCAAAAGAGCGTTGGCACCGAAGCCATGCTGAGGGCCGCCGGCGAGCTGCAGAACCTTCCGTACCGGATCGAATTCTCCACCTTCACCTCGGGACCACCGATGGTCGAGGCCGCCGCCGCCGGCAAGATCGATTTCGCCATCACCGGTGACACCCCACCGATTTTCGGCGCGGTCGCCAACGCCCGCATCAAGGTGGTGTCCGCATTCGACGGTGGGGGCCCCGGCGATCAGATTCTGGTTCACGCCGATTCGCCTATTCACTCCGTCACCGACCTGCGAGGCAAAACCATCGCGCTGGCCAAGGGCAGTTCGGCGCACGCCAATGTGCTTGATCAGCTCGACAAGGCCGGACTCAAACCCGACGACGTCCACCTGGTGTTCCTGCAACCGGCCGACGCCCTGTCGGGATTCCGCAATGGCCAGGTCGACGCGTGGGCCGTGTGGGATCCCTATACCGCGCAGGCCGAACAGCAACTCCCGGTGCGGGGCCTGGTCACACGCAAGTACAAGTACTCGTTCGGGATCGCCTCCGACCAAACGCTGGCCGACGCCAAACGGAACACCGCCCTGGCGGATCTGCTGGCGCGATACACCCGAGCCGCGGTCTGGGCGCGCGAGCACCCGCAGGAGTGGGCCGCTCAGTACGCCGGGTCCGCCGGCATCGACCCCGCCGTCGCCGCCGTCGCGCAGGGGCGCACTCTGCGACAGCCGATCCCCCTCGACGACACCGTGATTGACGCCGAACAGCGCCTCACCGACCTACTGGCGGCGGCGGGCCAGATCAAGTCCGCACCGCGCTTCGGCAACTGGGTGGATCGTCGCTTTGCCGCCACCGCCGCCGAAACTCACTGACCCGCATGAGGTGGGACTTCTGATGACGAGGCCAGACCGCCCCGCGATAGTGGGCGCGGCAAGGCCGACGTAGTGGTGTTCGCATCGGTTGACGCCGCCGGGGCGGCCGGCTCAGGCACCGGAGGCTGTGGAGCGAAACAACATTCGCGGTCGTCGCTGCGCCGGTGATTCCGGGCCGCGACGGCGACGTCGTGTTGCCAGTGGACTCTGGTCAAGCGCACGCGGATGACCGCGCCCGGTGCGGGGCAGCGAATTTTGGATGGTGAGATTTTTATTGAGGAAACCCCCTGGCACGCTCATGTTTGCCGGGTGTTGATCGTGTTTTCACTCTGGGACGTGTACGAATTCGCCCGAGGTAGACGGGGCTATCGGCGCCTTGCCAATCAAACCGCTGCGTTGCAGGCCTTGCCATTCGAACGCGGTGTTCCCCCGGCGTCGGCCTGCATTTGCCACGAGCTCTTCGGGCAGAGCTGGCTAGTCTTCTGAGCACCCGAACATTTCAAGCAACTGGCATCCACTGGCGGGTGCCGACCGAAGTTGCTCAATGTTGTTGAAGACCAACCTTATCGGCAAGGACGAGCGCGGGGTCCGTGGTGTTCGCGGCCGGAGGCGGAGGAAACAAATGGAATTCGGAGCGTTACCGCCGGAGATCAACTCCGGCAGGATCTACTCAGGCCCCGGGCCGGCCCCGTTGTTGGCCGCCGCGGCCGCCTGGGACGGATTAGCGTCCGAATTACGCGCCACGGCAGCGTCTTACGGGTCCGTCGTCGCAGAGCTGAGAACCGCGTGGAATGGCCCCTCGTCGACGTCGATGGCGGCCGCGGCCGCGCCGTACGTCGCGTGGCTGATCGGCAGCGCCGCGCAGGCCGAGCAGTCGGCAAGTCAGGCGAAGGCGGCGGCGGGCGCGTACGAGGCCGTCTTCGCGGCCACGGTGCCGCCGCCGGTGATCGCGGCCAACCGGGCGTTGTTGGCGACACTGGTCGCGACCAACATCCTGGGCCAAAACACCCCGGCCATCGCGGCCACCGAGGCCCAGTACGCCGAGATGTGGGCCCAAGACGCGGCCGCGATGTATGGCTATGCGGGTTCCTCGGCGGCCGCGACTCAACTGGCACCGTTCACCACGCCGCCGACGACCACCGACGGCAGCGCGGAAACCAACCAGACCACCGCGGTCGCCGCCGCGACTCAGTCCTCGGCGAGCTCCAATGTGGAAACCGCGGTCTCCCAGGCGCTCTCGCAGGCCCCGGCCGCGGCACAAACCGCGGCGACGACGTCGCCGGGAATCTCGCTCGGTCTCGGGGAAGCCACGGGAGGCCTGAAAAGTTTCAACAGCTTCCTCAGCACCCTGACCGGGCCCTACTCGCCGCTCGGGGTCGCAGACGCGGGGAAGGGTTTTTATCAGCTTGCGCTCAACACCAAGGCGATGGGCGGCAACGTTCAAAGTGTCGACCCCACACTGCATCCCAAGGGTCTCCATGGGGTTCTGGCCCCGTTGCTGCACAGCGATCTGCTGACCGGCGCCACCTCCTTTCAGGCACCGAGTGCGGGAACGGTGTCGGCGGCGGTGGGTCGTGCCGGTGTGGTCGGATCGTTGTCGGTTCCCGCGAACTGGGCCTCGGCCGCGCCCGCGATCAGGACCCTGGCCGCCGAGCTGCCCGAGACGATGCTGGACGCCGCACCCGCGATGACGATGAACCCCGGCCAGGGCCTGTTCGGCCCCACCGCCTTGTCGAGCCTGGCCGGACGCGCCGTCGGGGGCAGCGCCACCCGCGCGGTGGCCGGGCCGGCGGTCCGGGTGCCCGGGGCGGTGGCCGTTGATGACATCGCCACCACCTCCACGGTCATCGTGATCCCGCCGAACCCGAAATAAGGAAAGGCACCGCCATGGTTTTCACCGATTTCGCAGCGCTCCCACCAGAGGTCATCTCCATCCAGCTCTACGCCGGCCCCGGCGCGGCGCCCATGCTGTCCGCGGCCGCCGCATGGCAGGCGCTGGCCGCCGAATTGCATTCCACCGCATCCTCGTACGGCGCGGCGATCTCCGAACTCATCGGCGAGGACTGGCAGGGCCCGTCGTCGGACTCCATGGCGTCCGCCGCGGCACCGTACGTGAACTGGATCTCGACCACGGCGGGCCTCGCTGAGCAGACTGCCGCCCAAGCCCAAGCCGCGGCTGCCGCCTATGAGGCCGCGCTGGCCTCCGTCGTCCCGCCCGCGCTGATCGCCGCCAACCGCACCCAGCTGGCAGCGCTGCAGGCGACCAACCTGTTGGGGCAAAACGGCGCGGCGATCGCGGCCACCGAAGCCGAATACGCCCAGATGTGGTCCCAAGACGTCACCGCGATGTTCGGCTACGCCGCCGCCTCCCAGTCCGCCGGGGAGCTGGCGCCGTTCGAGCAGGCGCCCGCTGTCAGCAAGGACACCGGGTCGGCGGCTCAGGCGAGCACCACGGCCGCCGCGGCGTCGAGCTCGTCGTCCTCGTGGACGCAACAGCTGCAGGACTACATCAACTCGCTTACCACGGGATACACCCAATCGTGGCAGAAGCTGATCGAGGGCATGACCGGCAGTAAGGAGGTCGCGCCGCTGTGGGAGGCGCTGTTCTCCAGCGTCAAGGGCGTCGGCGGGCAGGCCACCTGGACCAACGTCGTCGGCGCCAGTGGCGGCCTGGGCGTCTCGGAATGGAAGGGGGCCTTCGTCTATGCCCCCTGGAGCGCCGGCTTGCCCAAAGCTTCGCTGGGCGCGGGTCTGGCCTCCCCCGGAGGCCTTGGCGCCGGCGTCCCGGTGCGTCCCGTATCGGCGGTGCTGGGCACCGCGCCGACCGTGGGAAAGCTGTCGGTGCCCTCGAGCTGGGCCACCGCCGCCCCCGCCATCCGGCTGGCCTCCACCGCACTGCCGGCCACCAGCGCGGCCGCGGCCGCCGCGGCGGGTTTCCCGGCCGAGCTGGTCAACGACGCCACCCTGGGCAGCCTGGCCGGCGGCGCACTCGGCGGCCCCGCCGCCCGCGTCATCAACACCACCACCGGGATCCAGACCCGCGCGATCGCCGGCCAGCGCCGCACCCAACCGGTCAAACTCGACCGCATCATCGCCCAACTACAAGAAATGCCCGACCAGGTGCAGCACTGGAACGTCGACGAGTCCGGCCTCGACGACCTGGTCGCCCAACTCAGAACCACACCCGGAGTGCACGCCGTGCACGTCAACGACGAACCGACGCCCGCCGCCGCACACCCCGAATCCCAGCTGGGATAACCACACCGAAGGAGGCTCCATGACACGGCTGCTCGCGCTTCTCACCGTATCGCTGGGCATCACGCTCGCGGCACCCGCACACGCCACGCCGGGCGAGGACGAGGCACCCGCCGACGACAACAACGGATCCTTCCTGTCCGACCTCCACACCGTCGGGATCAGCTTCAAGGACCCCGGCCAGGCCGTCGCCGCGGGAAAGTCGGTGTGCGGCATGATCACTCGCGGCGTATCCGGCCTGCAACTCCTCACCGACATACGCGACAACAACCCCGCCCTGACCACCCACGGCGCCGCCCAATTCGCCACGATATCGGCGAAGGCCTACTGCCCCGGACAACTCGAAGAGAGCAAGGGCAAAGGCGGGGGCTGAGCGCCAACTGGCCGATGCCCGCGACTACTTCTGGTAGGACAGCGCCCCGGTGCCCGCGAGCCTGCCGCCCTCGACGATCAGGTACTCCGGACGGATCGGCGTGCCGGCCAACCAGCTTTCCAGGATCTCCCGGGTGCCGGCCGCGTAGCGCGCCTGCGCCGACAGGGTCGTCCCCGAAACATGCGGCGTCATCGCGTTATTCGGCATCGTCCGCCACGGATGGGCGACCGGCGGGGGCTGCGGGTACCACACGTCGCCGGCGTAACCGCCGAGTTGCCCGCTGCGCAGCGCGTCGGCGATCGCTTCCGGGACGGTCTCCTCGGCGCGGGCGGTGTTGACGATGTAGGAGCCACGCCGCATCGTCGAGATCAGCTTCTCGTCGAACATCGCGCGGGTGTCCGCGTACAGCGGCGAGTGGATCGAGACCACGTCGACCGCCCGCACCAGCTCCTGCACCGTGGGATGGAACGTCACGTTCAGTTCCTTTTCGACCTCCGGTGCCAACCGGCGGGTGTCGGTGTAGTGCAGGTTGACGTCGAACGGCGCCAACCGGCGCAGCACCGCACGCCCGATCCGTCCGGCGGCGATCACACCCACGTCCATGCCCTCGAGGTCGTAAGCGCGCTCGACGCAGTCGGCGATGTTCCAGCCGCCCTCGACGGCCCACCGGTGGGACGGGACGAAATTGCGGACCAGTGCCAGGATCTGCATCACCGCGTGCTCGGCGACGCTGATGCTGTTGCTGTAGGTCACTTCGGCCACGGTGATCCCGCGCTCCTTGGCCGCATCCAGATCCACGTGGTCCGAGCCGATGCCGGCGGTCAGGGCCAGCTTGAGCTTGGGCGCCTTGGCGATGCGCTCCTTGGTCAGGTAGGCCGGCCAAAACGGTTGCGAGATCACGATTTCGGCGTCGGGCAACGCGCGTTCGAACTCCGAGTCGGGTCCGTCCTTGTCCGACGTCACCACCAGTTCGTGGCCCGCGTCTTCGAAAAACTTGCGCAGCCCGAGGGCGCCCGACACGCAGCCAAGCAACTCACCGGGCGTGAAATCGATCGTTGACGGAGTCGGCACGGTGCTGCCGTCGGGATATCCGTGGATCGTCGGGATGCTGTCGCGCGCGTAGGCCGGCGGGTATCCGTCGACGGGGTCGGGATAAAGCACCATCACACACTTGGCCATTGAATTCTCCTTAACTGGCGATCAACCCCAGTCTCACGGCGCGGCCACGGGCTGTCCAAGACGCGATTCCGACTGGCTGATAGGCGACGCCGATCAGTGGAGACGGGGGCTAGGACCGCTCGGAGAGCGTGGCGCCGATGCGGGCCTCGCGCGCGGTCCGCCGCAACGCCCGCGCCAGCAACGAACCCGGCTCGGCCCGGTTGGTGACCAACGCGATCAGCGCGGTGACCGAGGGCCGGCGCAGTCGCAGCACGCTGGCCCCGGCGGGGATGCCCAGGGTGTGGATCCACGGTTGGGGCACGATGCTCGCCCACCGGCCGGTGCGCACGTGCGCGAACAACGCTGCCACGGAGTCGGTTTCCAGCTGCGGTGTCACCTCGAGGCCGTGGGTGGCCAACGCGTCGTCGATGACCCGGCGCCCGCGCATGCCCTGGGTGAGCAGGCACAGCGGCAGCTGCACGGCATCCGACCACGCGATGGTGTCCGACTCGCCGCCCAGCAGCTCGGCGGCGGCGATGAGCACCGGTTGTTCGTGGTAGAGCGGGGTGACCAGCAGGTCGGCCGTGTCCTGTTGGTCCGGATAGAGGATGCCGGCGTCCAATTCGAACTTGCGGACGCGTTCGACGATGCCGGCCGATCGCAGATTGACCTCGAGCCGGACCCGCACCAGGGGATGCGCGGCACAGAACGGATCCGTAAGCAGCGCAACGGTGGTCGATGCGGCCGGGACCACCCCCAGCCGCAACTCGCCGGTCAGCCCGGCCTGCAGCGCGGTGACCTCCCGTTTGAGCGAGTCGCGGTCGGCCAGGATGCGCCGCGCCCAGGGCACCAGCCGCTCGCCTTCGGGGGTGAGGCCTTCGAACCGCTGCCCCCGCCGCACCAGCGGGACGTTGAGTTCGGATTCGAGCTTGCGGATGGCCTCCGACAGCGCGGGCTGCGACACGTAGCACGCCCGCGCGGCGCGCGCGAAGTGGCGCTCTTGCGCGAGCGCGACGAAGTACTCCAGCTGACGAAACAGCATGCGCCCATTCGACCACGCGCACGGTTACTCGTCGCAGTGGTGGGGGAACCCACGCAGCGAACCACAACGCACGCGAAGGAGGCGCACGGTGGCCAAACAGTTCGAGGTCGGGGACCACGTCCGATGGAATTCGGAAGCCGGTCACGTCAGCGGCATCGTGGTCAAGAAGCACACCCGCGACACCGAGTACAAGGGCCACAAACGGCACTGCACGAAAGACGACCCGCAATACGAGATCAGAAGCGACAAAACCGACCACATCGCGATGCACAAGGGCGACGCCCTGGAGAAGATCGACTAGGACACGCCGCGACACCACCATGAGCGACGACGGCGAGATCTGGACGATCGGGCATTGGACATGCCCGGTGCCCACCTTCCTGGAACCCCTCGATCAGGCCCGCATCGACCTGCTCGTCGACGTGCGCGCCCAGCCCGGCTCGCGACGCAATCCCCAGTTCCGCAGTGCGGAGATGGCGCGCTGGCTCGGCGACGCCGGCATCGGCTACCTCCACCTTCCCGCGCTCGGGGGACGACGCGGCCGGCAAAGCGTCGACCCCACCATCAACGCGGGCTGGCAGAACGCCAGCTTCAAGAATTACGCCGATTACACCCTCACCGACGAATACCAGCGCGGCCTGGCGGAACTGATCACGCTCGCCCGCTCCCACCGCGTGGCGATCATGTGCGGTGAGCCCGTGCCGTGGCGATGCCATCGGCAATTGATCGCGAACAGCCTTGTCGCCCAGGGCTGGACGGTATGGCACCTCATCAGCGGATCCGCGCCGCGTGAGCATCGACTCGGACAATGGGGCGCCACACCCGTCGTCGACGAGCGCGGGCGGGTGACGTACCCGGCGGACGCCGGCGGTGCCTGAATAACACACTGAGGCAACGGGTTTGGCACGCGGCAGCGCCGTGAGCTAGTCAGCGCTTGCCGCGACCACCACACAGCACCGGCCCGGCGTCGGCTGCAGCCGGGCATCCAGGCAACGCGGGGTCATCGCGTCCACCATCCCGTTGATCAGCGCGTGGTTCATGCCGCAGGCCAATTCGGTCTGTTCCTGAGCCAGCGCATGGAACGGGCAGTTGACCAGATACACGCCGTCGTCGTCGTGACCCGGTTCATAGCCATACTCCCGCAACAAGCTGGCCACCAGTTTCAGCGCCGCACGCGCGTCGGCCGGCCGCCGGCGGGCCGCGCTCAGCGCGCTCTCCGCGATGCTCCGGCCGTAGTCGTGGGCGTTGCGGTGCAACACCTCTACGACGGGCGCGCCGCTCTGCTGGGATTGGACGATGGCCCGGCCCATCAGCCGCCCGGCCAACTCGTACTGACGTTGCGGCAAACTCACGGCGATGTCGCGACGGACACGTCGGTACAGCTTCGAGGTGCGCCCCGCTCCCGGGCCGGTCCGGCCGGTCAACCGGGCGTAGTCACATTCCAGCAGGCCTTCGGCCGTCAGCCGGTCGAGATGAAACTTCGCCTGGTGCCGGGCGATTCCCACCACTTCGGCCGCCTGATCGCGGCTCACCGGTCCGGGCTGCGAACACACAAACTGATACAGCTCGTAGCGCACGGGGTCGGCGAGGGCGCCGATTCCGGCGGCATCGCGTTGCAGTTGGTCCATCGCGCCCACTTCTAAATCACAAAAGTCTTGACGTTACAGCGAATAATTTCTAAAGTTTAATTACTTATCTGTTAGTTTTCAGGAGCCGCCATGGTCACCTTGCCAACCAGCGCCGCCCACATCCATCGGTTCGACGATCAGGCTACCCGCGCGCATCGCCGACCACGATGCGATATCGCCGTGGTAAAGCGCCCGGTGTCGTGAAGCACTTTGTGCTCCGGACCGCCGCGCGGTCGGCCACCTGGACCATCGGGCTGGCGCTGGCGGCGAGGACCGTTCCCCACGTTGTGCTGACGGCATCGGGCCTCATCGTTGCCGTGGTGTTCTTCTCGGTAACGCAGACGACCCTGTCGGTGAAGATCTTGAAATTGCCCCATGGATACGCGTCGCTGCTGCTGGGCTGCACCGGCCTGACCCTGACCATCGGCGCGATGAGCCTGGCTTCGGTGTCGACGCACGGACTCAGCATCTACGGCGGCGCATCGTGGCTCGCCGCGACGGTCATGGTCTGGCTCGTGACGACGATCGGCGCGATCCTGCTGTTCGACGTCTACGTTCCCCGTGATATCGGCTTCCCCAAAGTTGCCGAGTCACTGCGGAATTGACCGACGAGAGGGAACCATGGGAGACACACATCACGACCCGACCGATCGTCATCGGACGGCACACCCACGCGCCGGTCTCACGATGAAGGACAACTTCTTTTGGCCCGGGTTCATTCTGCTGGGGGTCGCATTGTGCGGCATCATCGCCAGCTTGGCCGTCGCCGCCTACCAGCATTACGAATGGCTCAGCACGGTGGCGATCATCGCGCTACTCGCCACCGTCGCCGCAACCTTGTGGTTCGTTGTGGAACTTCGCCGGGTCACGCTGTTGGAGAATCAACAAGACGGGTAACGGGACGCGCCGATCCCGTTGGCGAGCCGGCCATTTCAGGCCGTCAGGCGGGGCCGTAGCCGCGATGCGGTGATATCCGCCCCGGCGGCGAGGGCGTCGATCAGCGCATCGGCGAAGTCCACCAGCCCGGCCGCATCAACGGCGTGCGGCGCCGGCCGATCCTGCTGCGCCAGATGGGCGCGGGCACGGCTGAGCAGCGTGGTCGCACCCTTGACGTTGCCACGCTGCGCGTGGGTGATCCCCACCGCGAGCTGCGTCAGGCCTTGCCACAGGGCCTGCTCGTCGGCCGGTCCGTTCTTCCAGGCGGCCTCGAGCACCTCATGGGCGTTGAAGGCGAGGCCTCGGTCCAGCAGATCCTGGGCGTATGCCAGCGTCTCGACCGGCGCCAGCGCCAGGTCGTCCGGAATGCGTGGAACGCCTTCGCTGCCCGGCGGCAGGGGCCGGCCCAGGGCGTCGCGGGGTCGGGCGCTGCGCGGCCGGCCCGATTCGTCGCGATCACGCTCGGTCATCGGCAATGGATTCCCGAATCACAGCGTTTCGTCCAGCTCGCCGAGCCGGTCGGTCAGCCGCAGGTTCTCCGAGTAGTCGACCGGGCAGCTGATCAACGAGACGCCCTCGTCGTCGAGCGCGGCGCGCAGCGTCGGGAGCAGTTCGTCGGCATGAGTGATCCGATATCCCTTGGCGCCGAAGCTTTCCGCGTACGTCACCACGTCCGGGTTGTTGAATTTCACGTAGTAGTGCGCCCCGAGTTCGAGATCCATCTTCCATTCGATGAGGCCGTACCCGCCGTCCTCCCAGATCAGCACGACCAGCGGTATCCGCTCGCGCACGGCGGTCTCGATCTCCTGCGAGTTCATCAGGAACGCGCCGTCGCCGACGACGGCCAGCACCTTGGACTCCGGCTGCGCCAGCTTGACGCCGAGCGCCCCGGGAAGGGCGAAGCTCATGGTGGACAGGCCGTTTGAGATCAGGCAGGTGTTCTTTTCGTACGTCGGGTAGAGCCGGGCCATCCACATCTTGGTGGCGCCGGTGTCGACCAGGACGACGTCGCTGCGGCCCAGCGCCGCGCGGGTGTCGGCGACCACCCGCGCCGGCGCCAGCGGGTAGCGCGAATCCTGTTGCCCCCGGGCGAATTCCTCGGCGAGCAGGCCCGACCCGGGCACGTCGGCGGCGTGGCTGAAGCTGTGACCGGACAGCGCGTCGGTGAGGGCGTTCAGCGAATCGCTGATGTCCCCGATGATCCCCACGTCGACCGAGTAGTGCGCGTCGACCTCGGCGGGGAACCGGTGAATGTGGATGATCTTCTTATCGGCCTGGGGGTTGATGCGGACCGGGTCGAATTCCTGCAACTCGTAGCCGACGGCGATGACGACGTCGGCGTTGTCGAACCCGAAGTTGACGTAGTCGTGCCGCATGAAGCCCAGCGTGCCGATGCTGTTGCGGTGGTCGTCGGGCATGACGCCCTTGCCGTGGAAGGTGTTGGCCACCTGGATGCCGAACTCGTCGGAGAAGCGCACCAGGGCTTTGGTGGCGTCGGCGCGCGCGGCGCCGTGCCCGGCCAGCACCACCGGGCGCTTGGCGTTGCGCAGGATTGCGACGGCGCGTTCCACCTGGCGGGGCGCCGGAGCGTCGGGGCGCACGACGTTGCGCGGCAACGGCCCCAGGTCGTAATCCTTCTCGTCGGCGTCGATGTGCTCGGGCACCGCGAGATAGACCGCGGCCGGGCGTTCGGACTCGGCGAGCTTGAACGCTTTGCGCACCATCTCGGGGATGGCGCGCGGGGTCGGGATGCCGGCCGCCCACCGGGTGATCGGGGCGAACATCGACACCAGGTCGACGTATTGGTGTGACTCCTTGAACTCCCGGTCGTGGCCCACCTGCGCGGAGATGGCGACAAGCGGGGTGCTGTTGGTGGTGGCGTCGGCGACGCCGAGCTGCATGTTGATCGCGCCGGGCCCCAGGGTGGCCGACACCACCGCCGCCCGGCCGGTGACCCGGCCGTACATCTCGGCCATGAAGGACGCGGCCTGTTCGTGCCGGGTGAGCACGTAGCGGATGGGCGACGCCGCCAGGGCCTGCACGAATCGGATGTTCTCCTCGCCGGGCACCCCGAACACGACGGAAACGCCCTCGTTTTCCAGGCACTTGACGATCAACTCGGCGGCTCTGCTCATCCGGCACCTCCCTTGAAGGAACGATAGTGGCAGGGTGGGTGTTGGACTTTTCAGCTACTCATCCGATGAAGGAGGGCCAGGTGCCCATCGCCACCATTAACCCGGCTACCGGCGAGACGGTGAAGACCTTCACCCCGGCCACCGATCAAGAAGTCGATGCCGCGATCGCCCGTGCCTACGAACGCTTCCTCGACTACCGCCACAACACCACGTTTGCCCAGCGCGCGGGGTGGGCAAACGCCACCGCCGACCTGCTGGAAGCGGAGGCCGACGACGTCGCCGCCATGATGACGCTGGAGATGGGCAAGACCCTGAAATCGGCCAAGGCCGAGGTGTTGAAGTGCGCCAAGGGTTTTCGGTACTACGCCGAGCACGCCGAGCAGCTGCTCGCCGACGAGCCGGCCGACGCCAAGGCGGTGGGCGCGAAGAAGGCCTACATCCGCTACCAACCGCTCGGCGTCGTGCTGGCGGTGATGCCCTGGAACTTCCCGCTGTGGCAGGCCGTGCGGTTCGCCGCCCCGGCGCTGATGGCCGGCAACGTCGGGATCCTCAAGCACGCCTCGAACGTCCCCCAGAGCGCGCTGTACCTTTCCGACGTCATCACCCGCGGGGGCTTCCCCGAGGGCTGCTTCCAGACCCTGCTGGTCTCCTCGGGCGCCGTCGAGCGCATCCTGCGCGACCCGCGCGTCGCGGCGGCCACCCTGACCGGTAGCGAGCCGGCCGGCCAATCGGTGGCGGCCATCGCCGGCGACGAGATCAAGCCGACCGTGCTCGAGCTCGGCGGCAGCGACCCGTTCATCGTGATGCCCTCGGCGGACCTGGACGAGGCCGCCAAGACCGCGGTCACCGCACGGGTGCAGAACAACGGCCAATCCTGCATCGCCGCAAAGCGGTTCATCGTCCACACCGACATCTACGACGCGTTCGTCGACAAGTTCACCGAGCGCATGCAGGCGCTCACCGTCGGCGACCCGACCGACCCCGACACCGACGTGGGCCCGCTGGCCACCGAGTCCGGCCGCGACGAGATCGCCAAGCAGGTCGACGACGCCGCCGCCGCGGGCGCCACCATCCGCCTCGGCGGCAAGCCCATCGACGGGCCGGGGTGGTTCTACCCGCCCACGGTGGTCACCGACATCACCAAGGACATGGCCCTCTACACCGAGGAGGTGTTCGGGCCCGTCGCGTCGATGTACCGGGCGGCCGACATCGACGAGGCCATCGAGATCGCCAACGCCACCACGTTCGGCCTGGGGTCCAACGCCTGGACCAACGACGAGGCCGAGCAGCAGCGCTTCATCGACGACATCGAGGCCGGCCAGGTCTTCATCAACGGGATGACGGTGTCCTACCCCGAGCTGGGGTTCGGCGGCGTCAAACGGTCCGGCTACGGACGCGAACTCGCGGGCCTGGGCATCCGCGCGTTCGTCAACGCCAAGACCGTCTGGGTCGGCGAATCCGAAAGCGGCTCCTCGTCGGGCGACGACAAGGTCGAGTGAGCTGCTAGGCCGACGCGCCCGCCAGCGCCTTTTCGTCCTCGTCGGCGAACGTGTCCTCGAGCTGCAGCGGCGAGTAGTCCAGGTCGATCTCGCCGAGCGGCCGGCCGCGGGCGCTGGAGATGGTGCCGAACCGCCGCATCCCCTTGTCGGAGGCGTACTGCATGAACTCGTCGACGGACAGGCCGAACGGCATCGGGTCGTAGAGGGCGAAGCCCTCCTCGATCAGCCGCAGCCCGAGGGGCATGAGTTCGTTCATGCGCGTTTCGAAGACGCCCCAGTTGGCGTCGTCGGCGGCCACGTGGCGACGGCAGGTGAAGGTGCCCCACGCCATGTGGCGGCGCTCGTCGTCGCCGATCCGCCGGACCAGCTCCTGCATGCCGGGCAGGATGCCGCGTTCCACGCAGATCTTGTGCCAGCCGAAGTAGCCGGTCAGCGCCAGCATGCCTTCGACCATGTGGTTGTAGGTCACCGACGCCCGCACCTGGGCGGCCGGCGACCGATCGAGCGTCAGCGCGTTCAGACACGCCGGCAGTTCCTCGTAGAAGATGGTGCGGTAGGTCGGGACGTCGTCGAGGAAGTAGTGCAGGTCCTCGGTGATGCCGACGGCGTCGAGCCACATGCGGAACACCTGGACGTGCTTGGCTTCCTCGAAGGCGAACTGCGTCAGGTACATCTCGTCACCCAGCCGGCCTTCGGCCCGCATCGCGGCCATGAACGGCTGGATGTCCTGGGTCACCGATTCCTCGCCGGCGATGAACTCGGCGCACAACCGCGTCGCATAGCTGCGTTCGTCCTCGGTGAGGCGTTCCCAGTCCTCCCGGTCGCGGGAGAAGTCGATGTCGGCCGGATTCCAGAATTTCGCGTTGCCGCCCGCAAACAGCTTGAGCGGCAAGCTATCCCAGTTGAGACCGCCCTCGGCCATCGAGGCGATTCGGGTTCGATTCATGAGACCTCCTCAGATCGTTGGGGGGCTGAGTTGACGGAGGAGTCCGCCGAGAATGCCGCGGCCAGCACGCCGACGAGCCGGCGCACGGCCAGCGCCGGCTGCTCGGGGGTGGGCTCGTCGAGCCCGAGGATCGGGTCCAGCCCGCGCATGTAGGGCGCCAGCGCCAGGTGCGGAAAGATCAACAGCAGCAACGACAACAGCGCGTCGGTGTCCGACTCGGCGCGCAGGTCGCCGCGCACGTGCGCGTCGCGGACCAGCGGGCGCATCACTTCCAGGTAGTGGCGGTGGATGACGTTCTGCACGCTGACGCGGGCCTCGGTGTCGACTTCGAGGGTCGCCGCGGCGTGCAGCGCGCGCTCGTGCGGGTGGTCGGCAAAGTAGGCCACCCAGGTGTCGAGCCAGTCGGTCAGAAACTCGAAGAAGGGCCGGCTCGGGTCGAGTTCGCGGATGCGGCCCTCCATGTAGGCCCGCACCCGCTGGCTGGCGATGTCGGCGATGAATGCGTACAGGTCGCGCTTGTCGGCGAAGTACTGGAACAGGCTGCCCTTGGCGACGCCCGCTCGGCGCGCGATGACGTTGAGGCTGCCACGGGAGAAGCCGTGCGCCCCGAATTCCGCCTCCGCGGCTTCGATGATCGCGGCGCGACGAGCGGGGTCGACGCGCGCCCAGGTGACCGTCGGCAATGCTGGCTCCTCGCTTCGATGACCACTGGTCATATTACGGTGACCTGCGTCACAGTCAAGGGGTCGGGTCCAGCCGCCTCGCCGAGTGCCCGGCGGCCTGGGCGCTCGAATCCCAACGCCCGCCCGGCCGGGGGCTCGGTGAGCGAACTTCAGGCGGGGGTTTGCTTGCCGACGGTGACGGCAGAGTCACGTCCGGCGCCGGGCGTGACGGCACAGTCACGCCCGGGTGCCGAAGGCAACGAACCTAGGGGCGCATCTGGTAGGCGCCACTGAGCGGAAGGACGTGCTCCTTCCAGATCTGCGCGTACCGCGACGGGTCGTGGACGGGGCGACGGATCATCCGCATCGCGTAGCGCGCCTGGGCGTCCGTCGTCGCGGGCTTGTCGCTCAGCTCCACGGCGTAGGCGTTGAAGTCGCG
Source organism: Mycobacterium paraintracellulare (assembly GCF_000276825.1). Lineage (NCBI taxonomy): Bacteria > Bacillati > Actinomycetota > Actinomycetes > Mycobacteriales > Mycobacteriaceae > Mycobacterium > Mycobacterium paraintracellulare. Next base: position 5,182,007 of record NC_016948.1, read on the forward strand.
GACCAGCACGGCGAAGATCTCGTCGAGCAATCCCTCGTCGACACCCGAGAGCCCGGCCTCCTCCAAGATGAGCTGGGCGTAGGGCACCGTGGCGAACAGCTGACCGACGGCGAACGCGAAGTCGATGTCCTTCTGCTGCGCGGCATCCGGGGTGGCGCTGGCCAGCATCTCGGCCAGCACGTCGACCTGCGAGCGCAGCAGCGCGACGTTGGGCAGGTGGCCGAAGCTCTCGAACGGCGCGCGCCAGTCGTGGAAGCGCACCTTGCCCAGGCCGCCCGTCGGGCCCTGCGCGAACAGGAAGGTGTCGTCGGCGGCGTCATCCCGGCGGCCGATCGACGGCAGCGCGTCGTTGGGGGCGAACAGGAAGTTGGGCATGAACTTGCCCAGCAGCCCGATGTTGATGTGGACGGTGCCCTCCAGCCGGGGCAGCAGGCCGATTTCGCGGGCCATGGCCTCGAAGATGGTGTCCTTCTCGACGCCCTTGGCGGCGATGACGTCCCACAGCGCGGTGATGACGCGCTCGCCCTCGCTGGTGATCTTGGCCTTGGTGAGCGGGCTGTACAGCAGGTAGCGGCGGTCGTCGGTTGACGCGCTGCGCATGTAGTCGCAGGCGCGGGTGGCGACCAGCCGCATCGCGACCAGCCGCGCATACGCGTCGGTGAGCAGCCGCCGCACATGCGTGAAGTCGGTGACGACGGTCCCATACAGGATGCGATTGGACGCGTGGGTGACCGCCTCGTACATCGCGTGGGTACACATGCCGACCGCGCCCCATCCGAGGTTGTACTTGCAGACGTTGACGGTGTTGAGCGCGGCGTGGAACGCCTCGGGGCCGCGGTGCAGGATGTCGGCCTCGGTCACCGGGTAGTCGCGCAGCGCGTAATTGGCGACGTAGTTCTGCGAGTTCACCACGTTCTTGATCAGCTGATAGCGCTCGTGCTGGGAGTCGGCGGCGAAGAACACGTACTCGGCGTCGTTCTTCGAGGCGCCGGCGAACTTGCCGAAGGTGGAGACCATCCGGGCCACGTTGGCGTTGCCGATGTAGTACTTCTCCCCATTGGCGACCCAGCCCCCGCCGGAGGGCGTCAGGTTCATGTCGGTCTGGTAGACGTCGGCGCCGTGCGTCTGCTCCGACAGGCCGAACGCGAACACCTCGCCGGCCTCGAGCAACCCGGCGGCCTTGCGCTTGGCGTCGGAGTTGGCGCTCATCCAGATCGGGCCCAAACCCAGGGCGGTGACCTGGAAGGGGTACCAGTAGTTGAGCCCGTAGAAGCCGACGATCTCGGCGAACGCGCTGATCCGGTAGGTGTCCCAGCGGCAGTCGGGGGCACCGTAGGCCGACGGCGTCAGCAGCGACGCGAAGATGCGCTCCCGACCGATGTGGTCCAAAAACTCGGAGTACCAGACCCTTTCGTGGTCGTCAGACTTCAACCGCGCCTTGCCCCGGGACTCGAAGAAGTCGACCGTGGCGGCCATGATCTCCGCCGAGCGGCGGTCCGGGTACTGGCGTTGCAGGTGATTGGGGTTGAGCAACATGGCGGGACTCCCAGCGGTTCTCGACGCAGACGAGGGTGACGGTACTGCAACGGCGCGCCCGTCGGGGCACTTGTGCGCAGGAGGCCGTCGAGCCGGCGGCACCCGGCGTCATCGTCGAGCAGGCGCCCGAAACACTGACGGTGAGTCGAATCGCGGCATGCACAGCCGGTCGACCGACCCGCCGCGGCTGACCAGCGCAGCGGTATGACGATCCGAGAGCAGGGCATAGTCCGCGATCGGCGTGGTGCTCACGGCTTTTGCCACCGGTCGGGATCGGCCTCCAAGGCGCCGCGATCCCAGCGGCCGAGGTCCGCGGCGGCCGCGTAAGTCGTTTGCAGGAACTGCAGTAAATCCCCGTCGGGATCCTCGGCAATGCGCACCGCCTCGTAGGGCAGGACGAATTCACCGTGGTCTGCACTGAAATGCGCCGCAGCGGGCGCTATCGGGTAGTCGGCGTAGCCGTCCGGTTGCGGGTAGGCGTAGGAGTAGAAAGCGCCTTCCTCACCGCCGCCGGGCCAGAAGCCGCAGCTGCTCAATTCGTGCGAATAACCCTCGACCATCACCCAGTCGCCGCAGTTCGGTGCGCCGCCGGGATGTTTGGGCGCCGGCCTCCCGGAAAACCGTGTACACGCCAGATCCATTGCCCCCCAGAAGAAATGCACCGGGCTGACCTTGCCGATGAACGATGCGCGAAACTGGCTCATCACCCGGTGCGCCTGCAGGAGTTGCCGCCAGAACAAGCGCGCGGCGTCGGAATCATAGGAGGCGTGCTGATGGTCCTCGGCGAACCGGATGGCCGGATCCACCTCGTTGGGGCTGGCGCTGATGCGTGTCGCGACCCCCAAATCGTCCAGGGCCGACATGGTTTCGTCGTAGAACTGCGCCACCGGTTTGGCCGTCAACGGCACCGAGACTTGTCGCCCGTCGCTGTGACGAATCCGCAGCACGGCGTCGATGACGTCGAATTCTATGTCAAACACCCCGGTTTCGTGGGGTATCGCGCCCGTGGTCAATCCGCGCGGGCTCACGTACAGCGTCACCTGCCACCAGTGGTTGACCATCGGCGTGCGCACCATGCGGACCTTGCCGACGATCTGGGTCCACATGTGCAGCGTTTCGCGAGTCGGAGTCCAGTCGTCGACCCGTAGCGACGGCCATCGATCGGTCCCGGTTGCGGCGTCCATGTCGGCTCCCCTTGTATGCGGCTCAGTTCGCGGGTACCCGCCGCAGCTGCCCGCTACCAGAACGGGAACGTGCCGCACGTTTCTGCGGTCATCCGATGCGTCATATCCACTGGTACGGCCGGTGCACGAGCGATGCGCGGAGGTAAGGTCCTCGAACCCGTCGAATTCAGGCGGCCGGAGCTCTAGCATCGGATGCGTGTCGCGACTGAATACCGCACGTGGACCGATTGATACCAGCGACCTCGGCGTCACGCTCATGCATGAGCACGTGTTCATCATGACCACCGAGATCGCCGAGAACTATCCCGAAGCCTGGGGCGACGAAGAACGGCGGGTGGCCGACGCCATCGACAGGCTCAACGAGCTCAAGGCCCGCGGCGTGGACACCATCGTCGACCTCACGGTGATCGGTTTGGGCCGGTACATCCCGCGGATCGCCCGCGTCGCGGCGGCCACCGAGCTGAATATCGTTGTGGCGACCGGGCTTTACACCTACAACGACGTGCCGTTCCGGTTCCACTACGAGGGCCCCGGCGGATTGCTGGGCGGCCCGGAGATCATGACCGAGATGTTCGTCCGCGACATCGAGCAGGGCATCGCCGACACCGGCATCAAGGCCGGAATCCTCAAGTGCGCCACCGACGAGCCCGGCATCACCCCCGGCGTCGAGCGGGTGCTGCGCGCCGTCGCCCAGGCGCACAAACGCACCGGGGTGCCGATCTCCACGCACACCCACGCCGGACTGCGACGCGGCCTCGAGCAGCAACGCATCTTCGAGGAGGAGGGCGTCGACCTGACCCGGGTGGTGATCGGCCATTCCGGCGACAGCACCGACATCGGCTACCTCGAGGAGTTGATCTCCGCCGGCTCCTACCTCGGCATGGATCGGTTCGGCCTCGACGTGATCTCGCCGTTCGAGGAGCGGGTGCGGATCGTGGCGGAGATGTGCGAGCGTGGGCACGCCGACAGGATGGTGCTCTCCCACGACGCCAACTGCTACTTCGACGCGCTCCCCGAAGAGCTGGTGCCGCAGATGGCCCCGAACTGGCATTACCTGCACATCCACAACGACGTCATCCCCGCGCTCAAGGAGCGCGGCGTCACCGACGAGCAGCTGCACACCATGCTGGTCGACAATCCGCGCCGCATCTTCGAGCGTCAGGGTGGCTATGAGTGAGCCGGTCCCGCCGATCGGCACCCAGATTTCGCAGCTAGCCCAACTCGCCCCCGACGAGCCCGCCGTCACCTGTGACGGGGTGACCCTGACCCGGGCCGAGCTCGACCGCTCGACGAATAGGTTGGCCCGGGCCTACGCAGAGCGGGGCGTGGGCGTCGGCGACTACGTGACCATGGTGCTGCCGAACTCGATCGAGTGGATCCAGGCCGCCGTGGCCTGCTGGAAGCTGGGCGCGGTGCCCCAGCCGCTGTCGGCTCGGCTGCCCGACGCGGAGTTGGCGGGCCTGCTCGAATTGCGGCCACCGGCCTTGTTGGTGGGGCGCGATCATGTCGAATTCCCCTGCGTGCCAGCGGGTTTCGTGCCCGATCCGGCGCTGCCGGACGGCGCGCTGCCCGAGGCGGTGTCGCCGGTGTGGAAGGCGATGGGATCCGGCGGCAGCACCGGGCGGCCCAAGCTGATCGAATCCGGCGGCGACAGCCGGATACCGCCGCTGATCGGCTACCCGCTGGGCGCCCAGGAGGGCGACACCACGCTGGTGCCGGTGCCGCTGAGCCACAACACGGGCTTCACCACCGCCACCATCGCCCTGCTGATGCGCCATCACCTGGTGCTGATGAGCCGGTTCGATCCGGTTCAGTTCCTCCGGCTGATCACCGATCATCGCGTCACGTTCCTGACGACGGTGCCGACGATCATGCAGCGGACGCTGCCGGTCTATCACGCCGACCCCGCCTCGTACGACCTGTCGTCGCTGCGACGGTTCTGGCACCTGGGGGCGCCGTGCCCGCCGGCCATCAAGCAGGCCTGGATCGACCTGCTGGGCCCGGAGAAAGTGTGGGAACTCTACGGCGGCACCGAATTACAGGCGCTGACCTTCATCTCCGGCGACCAGTGGCTGGCGCACCGGGGTTCGGTGGGCGTGGTCGTCGCCGGCGAGATGAAGGTGCTCGACGACGACGGCAACCCGTGCCCGCCCGGCGTGGTCGGCGAGATCTACATGCGGCCCGGGCCAGACAGCGCGCCCACCTACCGCTACGTCGGCGCCACGGCGAAAAGCCGCGACGGCTGGGACTCGCTGGGCGACCTCGGGTATTTCGACGACGACGGCTTCCTGTACCTGTCGGACCGGCGGGTCGACATGTTCACCGTCGGCGGCCGCAACGTCTACCCCGCCGAAATCGAGAACGCGCTGTCGGCGCACCCGGACGTGTTGTCGTGTCTGGTCGTCGGAGTTCCGCACGGGGACCTGGGCCAGGTGCCCTACGCCCTGGTGCACACGGCCGACGGCTCCACCCTGGATTCCGTTGGCGTGCAGGCGTTCCTGCGCGAACACCTGGCGGCGTACAAGGTTCCACCCAGCCCCGACTTCATCGAACTCGTCAACACCCCGTTGCGTGACGACGCCGGCAAGGCCCGCCGCTCGGCGGTGCGGGACCGGATCCTGCAGCGGCTCCAGACCGCGGAAGCCGGCTGACCCGACACCTTCGAAATCGGCGGCAAGCCACTCGATATGAGGCGGCGGGGGGCGCTCGAGAGCAAGAAGTGATACTTGTCGAGTCCTGTCATCACCGGGTAATGGAGAACGATGCCGCCTAAGTCACCGTCATCGACCCCGAAACTGCCGCCCGCCCGGGTGGCTCGCGCGGTCGAACGAGTCCGTCATCATGTGGGGCGGCTATACCTGCGCCTGGCTCCCCCGCCGATCGCGGTCATCGACATCATCTTCGGCGCCTTTCTGTCGCAGGCCATCTCGGCATCCGCGCAGCTGGGTATCGCCGACGAGCTGGCCGCGGGCCCGCTGACCAAGGAGGAACTGGCGGGGCGCATCGGGGCCGACCCGGACAGCGTGGCGCGGCTGATGCGGTTGCTGATCAGCCGCGGCGTGTTTCGCAGGCGCCGCGACGGCCGTTTCGCACTGAACGCGCTGGCCGACACCTTGCGCACCGATTCGCCGGTCTCGACGCGTGGGGCCGCCCTGCTTTTCGGTTCGCCGCAGCACCGGGCGAACTGGACGCGGCTGGCCGACGCGGTGCGCACCGGAGAGCCGAACCCCCCGAAAGTGTTCGGTAAGGACTTCTTCGACTATCTCCGCGACGACCCCGAGTTCGCGGAGATCTTCAACAGCGCCATGACCTCCACGTCGTCGGTGCTGGAGGCGGCGGTGGTCGCGGCCTACGACTTCACCCAATTCGGTGTCATCGCCGACATCGGTGGCGGCCACGGCCGGCTACTCTCGTCGATTCTCGCCGCCGCCCCCGATGCCCGCGGCGTGCTGTTCGACCTCCCCGAGGCGGTCGAGGGGGCGCCACCGGTGTTGACCGGGCACGGTGTCGCCGACCGAGTCACCGTGACGGGCGGGTCGTTCTTCGAAAGCGTGCCGGCCGCTGACGCCTATGTGATGAAGAACGTCATCCACGACTGGCCCGATGACAAGGCCGTCGCGATCCTGGGCACCGTCAAAGCCGCGGCCCCTCCGGGCGCGACGCTGCTGCTGCTGGAGATGGTCGTCCCCGATCACGACCGCGAATTCCTCGGCCACTACGCCGATATGGAGATGCTGGTAATGGCGGGCGCACTGGAACGCAGCCTCACGCAGTGGACCGACCTACTCCGGCAGGGCGGCTTCCGGCTGCAGCGCGTGGTGCAGACGGCAGGGCCGCTCTGCGTCATCGAAGCCGTGCCCAGCTAGCGGTATGTCATGCCAATAGCACCAGCAGACGTCTAGGTGGACACCGGAAAGTCTTGGCCCTCGCGGACATCGGCCTCGGTCGCGCCGACGTGATACACCTCGAACGCCTTGGCCGACAATGCCGGCCAGCGGTGCGGTCGGTTGGGCGAGAAATCGGTCATGAGTTCGACGACCCCATGAGGCGATGCCGTTGTCAAGTCGAAGTCGAATCTCGTGCGCACCCCGACGAACGTATCAGCCTGTCAGCGCCGGTGAACCTGCCCTTCGGTTGGCGCTGACGCGCTGGAAACGATAGACGGACCGCAGCGGCTAGGGCGCGATCGCGTCCGCCTCCGCATCGACGGCCTGCGCGGAATCTGCGGGTCGCTCGCGTTTCTCCCAGCGCCGCAAGGCTTCTCGGCAGGGCGACTCCACCAGCGCGTAGCTGACGGCGGCGATCGCGAACCCGAAGACCAGGGTCAGCACCAACACCGTCGGCATGTTGCCGGTGAACGGAAACGTCCCGACGACCGGAAACACCATGGCCAGCGCGGCCAGGTGCCAGATGAACAGGCCGTAGGACCAGCGGCCCAGGGTGACCATGGCGGTGGTCCCCAAGAGCCGGTGCGGCGTGTCCGGCCGGTCCAGCACCAGCGGCGCGACCAACGCGAAGGCCACCAGCGCGCCCATCGCGGTCTTCACCGCGAACTGCGCGGGCTTGCCGGGCACCAGACCCTCCGGCCCGGCCAGCGGCGAGGCCGCGACCAGGTAGGCCGCCGCCGCGACGACGGCCATCACCAGGCGGTGACGCGCGATGCGGTGCGGGAACCCGACGCCGCTGTGGACCCACTCGGCCAGCAGCATGCCGGCGGCGAACCAGGAGAAGAACGCCGGCGGCCAGTTGAGCGGGTTGACGCCCTCGGCCGCGTGGCCCGGCACCCAGCCCCACGCCCAGCTCAGCGCCCCCAGCGCGGCGATCGCTGGCACCCGCGCGCGCACCGGGAGCCGGCGGGCCAGCAGCGCGAGCACCGGCAGCGCCAGATAGAAGCTGACCTCGACGGACAGGCTCCACATCTGGGTCAGCCCGCCGGTCAGCGTGAGCGGCACATAGATCTGGGTGAGCGTCAGGTTGGCCAGCCACACCGTCGGGCTGGCGTGGTCGGCGTCGGGCAGCAGCGTCAGGATCACCACGACCGCCACCAGGTAAGCGGGCATGATGCGCACGACCCTGGACCGCAGGTAGTGGCCGGTGCGGGGGCGGGGTCCCAGATCCCTTGCCGCCCCGGCGTGTCCGCGCCACAGCAAGAAACCCGACAGCGCGAAGAACACCGCGACGGCGAGGTCGAACCGGCCGAACAGCCGGCCGGAGGCGCCGCTGGAGTGCCCGGTCTGGAAGGCGACGTGGGTGACCACCACGCCCATCGCCGCGCAGGCGCGCATCCCTTCCACCGCCGGCAGGAAGCTGCGCACCCCGCCCACCCGCTGGTCGTCGCTCACCACCACAGTGTGCCCGTGCTGGGTTGCCCGGCGAATGGGTACACCCGAAGGACCCGCCCGCGCGAGCATCAGGTTCGTAAGCCGCCGCCTTACTTTCTGCTGTTAGGGTCAAACGAGTTTGCCCCGGGCTGCTCGCTCGGGTCGGGTCGCGGCTGAGAAATGCAAGGACATGAGGAGGGCACAGCGACGTGAACCGAGCAGTCATGTTGCGGTTCGCCGCATGCGGGATCATCGGACTCGGAGCCGCCCTGCTGATCGCCGCGCTGCTGTTGTCGACGTACACCACCAGCAGGATCACCAAGGTCCCCCTGGACCTCGACGCCACGCTGGTCGGCGACGGCACCGGGACGGCGCTGGACTCCGCGTCGTTGTCCACCGACCACGTCGTCGTCAACCAGAACGTGCCGCTGGTCTCCCAGCAGCAGATCAGCGTCGAGTCGCCCGCCAACGCCGACGTGGTCACCCTGCAGGTCGGAAGTTCGTTGCGGCGCACGGACAAGCAGAAGGACAGCGGGCTGCTGCTGGCAATCGTCGACACCGTCACGCTCAACCGCAAGACCGCGCTGGCCGTCTCCGACGACACCCACACCGGCGGCTCGGTCCAGAAGCCGCGCGCCGTGAACGACGAGAACCCGCCCACGGCGATGCCCCTGCGGCACGACGGGCTGTCGTACCGGTTTCCGTTCCACACCGAGAAGAAGACCTATCCCTACTTCGATCCGATCGCCCAGAAGCCGTTCGACGTCAACTACGACACCGAGGAAGACGTCAACGGGCTGACCACCTACAAGTTCACCCAGAACGTCGGCTACAACGCCGACGGCAAGCTGGTGGCCCCGGTGGCGTACCCGTCGCTGCTGGCCGGCAACGAGGACGCCAAGCAGACCACGTCGGCGTCGATGTGGGGCGTCCAGGGCGGCGATCCGAACGAACAGATCACCATGACCCGCTACTACGCGGCGCAGCGCACGTTCTGGGTGGACCCGGTGTCGGGCACCATCGTCAAGCAGACCGTGCACGCCGACCACTACTTCGCCCGGGACCCGCTCAAGCCGGAGCTCACGCTGGCCGACTACAAGGTCACCTCGAACGAGGACACCGTCGAATCCCAGGTCAACGCCGCCCGCGACGAGCGCGACCGGCTGGCGCTGTGGTCGCGGGTGCTGCCCATCACGTTCACCGCGGTCGGGCTGATCGCGCTGGTCGGCGGGGGGCTGCTCGCCTCGTTCAGCCTGCGCAGCGAGAGCGCGCTGACCGACCCCGGCCTGGATCGCGGCGATCAGGACTTCTTCGGCCGCAGCGGCCTCGAGGAGCCGGTGCCCGGGGCCGAGGCCGAGACGGAGAAGCTGCCCACCCAGCGTCCCGATCTGCGCCAGGAGTCCGGTGGGGATCCGCCCGGCTCGGCCGGCTCGCCTGGGGCCCCCGGACCGTCCGGCCCGGACGAGCCCACCGAGGCGGGCCCCACCGAGTCCAACCCGCCCGGCCCGCACGACCGCGAATAGCCCGGCCCGGATGCGGTAGCCGTGCGCTGGACCCGACCCGGGTACGCACTGGTCCTGGCGCTGCTGGTGGTCGGGCCGCTGCTGGCCCCGGGGTACCTGCTGCTGCGTGACGCCGTCTCGACGCCGCGGTCATACCTGTCCGACACCGCCCTGGGGTTGACCTCGGCGCCGCGCGCCACCCCCCAGGATTTCGCGGTGGCGCTCGCCTCGCATGTGGTCGACGGCGGCATCGTGGTCAAAGCGCTGCTCGTGGTGGGGTTGTGGCTGGCGGGCTGGGGCGCGGCCCGGCTCGTCGAGGTGGCCCTGCCGCCTGCGGGCGCGCCCGGGCAGTTCGTCGCGATCACGCTGGCGATCTGGAATCCCTATGTCGCCGAACGACTTCTGCAGGGCCATTGGAGCCTGCTGGTCGGCTACGGCTGCCTGCCCTGGGTGGCGACGGCCATGCTGACGTTGCGCGCGGGATCCGGCTCGCTGTTCGGGCTGGCCTTCTGGATCGCGCTGGCCGGTCTGACCCCGACCGGGCTGCTGTTGGCCGCGACGGTGGCGCTGGTCTGCGTGGCCGCCCCGGGTGACGGCACGGCCGGGCCCTGGCCGCGCCGGTGGTGCGCCGCGGCGGCGCTGGGCGTCGCGCTGGTGGCCGCGCTGCCGTGGTTGGTCGCGTCGGCGCTGGGCGCTTCGCTGACCGCCCACACCGCGGCGAACCGGCTGGGGGTCGAGGCGTTCGCGCCGCGCGCCGAGCCCGGCCTGGGCACGCTCGCCAGCCTGGCCAGCCTCGGCGGAATCTGGAACGGCGACGCCGTACCCGCTTCGCGCGCCACGCTTTTCGCGGTGTCCTCGGCCGTGGTGCTGCTCGGGATCGTGGCGGCGGGCCTGCCGGCGGTCGCCCGCCGGTCGGTGGCGGTTCCGCTGCTGGTGCTGGCCGCGGTGTCGGTGCTGGTTCCCGCGGCGCTGGCCACCGGGCCGGGCCTGCACCTGCTGGGCGCGGTGGTCGACGCCGTGCCGGGATTCGGCGTGCTGCGCGACGGGCAGAAGTGGGTGGCGCTCGCCGTGCCCGGCTACACGGTGGCGGGCGCCGGCGCGGTGGTGACGTTGCGACGGCGGACGCCGCCGCCTGCGGACGTTGCGGCGGCGCTCGTCTGCTGCCTGGCGCTGCTCCTGGCGCTGCCCGACCTGGCCTGGGGGGTGTGGGGCAAGGTGTCGCCGGTGCACTACCCGCACGGCTGGACCGCCGTCGCCGCGGCGATCAACGCACGGCCGGCCGCGGTGGCGGTATTGCCGGCCGGGACGATGCGGCTCTTCTTCTGGTCGGGCGCCGCGCCGGTGCTGGACCCGCTGCCGCGCTGGGTGCGCGCCGAGGTGCTGAGCAGCGGCGACCTGGTGATTTCGGGGTCCACCATCGCAGGCGAGGGCGCGCACGCCCGCGAAGTGCAGCGGCTGCTTCTGGCCGGGCCCGATCCGTCGGCGCTGGCGGCGGCGGGCGTGGGATGGCTGGTGGTGGAATCGGACAGCGCCGGCGACATGGGGGCGGCCGCCCGCACCCTGGGCGCGCTGGCGCCGGTCTACCGGGACGACGCGATCGCGCTCTACCGGGTCGGCGGGCAAAGCGCCGGGGTGTCGGCCGATCGCCGGGCGGCGACGGTGATCGCCCATGCGGCGTGGCTGGCGTTGTTGGTCGCGGGCGGCGCCGGCGCGGGAATCGGCGCGTGGCGGCGCCGCGCCTCGGTCAGCCCCGCCCGGTGACTAGTCCGTGCACCGTGCGGCCGCAGTGCACCGCGTCCAGCACGCCGCGCATCGCGTCGGCGCTTTGCGCCCAGGAGAACTCGCCGCTGCGGGTGTGCGCCTTGGCGCCGAGTTGGTCGCGCAGCACCGGATCGGCGAGCAGTTCCTCGAGACGGTCCACCAGCTCGGCGTGGGTGTCCACCAAGATCCCGGTCACCTCGTCGACGATAGAGTCCGACAGGCCGCCCGAGGACCGGTAGCCGATGGTCGGCACCGAGTGCTGGGCCGCCTCGATGACCGCCAGCCCCCAGCCCTCCTTGCGCGAGGGCAGCACGTGCACCCAAGCCGCTTGCAGCACATGGTGTTTCGTCACGTCGTCGACGTGACCGTGGAACGTCACCGCGGCGCAGATGCCGAGCCGTCGCGCGTGCTCGACGAGCCGCTCGCGCCACCAGCCGTCCCCGACGATGTCGAGATGCAGGCCCGGCGTCCGCGGCAGCAGCGCCGCGACCGCTTCGAGCGCGTCCTCGATCTGCTTGTGGGGCACCAGCCGCGACAACACGACCACGCGCGGCGCGGCCGCGCGCGGGCCCGACAACGATTGCGCCGGCGCCAGATCCAGGCCGTTGCGCACCACCGCGATCTGCGCGCCATTGACGCCCAGGGTGACCAGGTCCCGCGCGGACGGCAGCGACACCGTCACGTACTGGTTGCGCCGGTTCACCCGGGGCGACAGCGTCGACTCGACGAACCAGCCGAGCCGGCCGAGCACCGGGCCGGCCACCGGCCACTGCTGGCGGTGGCAGTGATGCACCAGCACCACCACGCGGCGGCCGTAGACCAGCCGCGCCAGAAAGGGCAACCCGTTCTGGGTGTCGACGACCACGTCGGGCCGCACCTTGCGCAGCGGGCCCACCCCGAGCCGGGCCGCCGCCATCGCCAGCAACGCCCAGACGTACACCGAGTACCGGCCACCGGCGCGGTCGATCCGCACGCCGTCGACGACTTCGCGGCGCGCCGCGCCGGGATAGCGGGCGGTGCGCAGCGTGACGTCGATCCCCGAGGCGGCCAGCTGCGCACCGATGCGCTGCAGATAGGCTTCGCTGCCGCCGCCCTGCGGGTGCCCGGTATCGCGCCAGCACAGCAGCAGGACCGAGCGCAGAGCAGACATCACCGGTCAGCCTAATGGGAATCGGTCGGCGCGCCATGCGGGACCGCTAGCGCCGCACCCGCCCTTCCTGCCGGGCGCGACGGCGCACCCACCGGATCAGTTCGATGATCCCGGCCAGCGCCAGCGCCGTCCCGAACGCCACCGCGAACGCCGCGACCGTGTTATCGGCGAACGCGTTGCCGCCGATGTAGCCGATCAGGGTGTTGAGCGTCGCCCACACCACGGCGCCGATCGCGTCGAACACCACGAACTGGCGATAGGGGAAGTCCAGCACGCCGCAGGCGATGGTGGTGGCCGTGCGGCCCCCGGGCAGGAACCGGGCCACGATCACCAGCGGGCCCCCGTGCCGCTCCAGTTCCCGGTGGGCCCAGTCCAGGCTGCGCTGTCCCTTCTCGCCGCGGGTGATCCAGCGGCGGGCGAAGTCGTCGGCCGAGTGGCCGATCGCGTACGCGAGGTTGTCGCCGACGAACGCGCCGATGGCCGCCATGACGATCACCCAGCCCAGCAGCATCGAACCGTTGGCCGCAAGGATGCCGCCGGTCAGCAGCGCCGTCTCGCTCGGCAACAGGGGGAGGATGGCGTCGAAAGTGCACGAGGCCAGGATCAGCGGATACGCCCACCACGAGTTGCCGAGCGCATCAAGCAGGGAATCGAACACTAGAGCGCAACACTACACAGCGCGCGCCGGCGGCCGGCTTCTCAGGAGGTCAGGCCCATCCTGACGAACGGCTCGGCCTCGCCGCGGCCGACGGCTTCGTCGTGCTTGGCGGCCGCGCGGTCGAACAGGTCGATCAGCGCCGGCTCGTCGCGGACCAGCTGGCGGTACTTGGGACCGAGCGCGAGGATCTGGTCGCGCTCGTCCAGCAGCTTGCGGAAGATGCGCTCGCGTTCGCCCGCGTCGTGGGTGTATTCGGAGTCGAGATAGGCCGTCGCGTGCCGCCGGGCGCCGGCGATGGCCGTCCGGGCCTTGCCCATGGGGCTCAGCAACGAGGCGACGACGGTGACGACCAGAACGCCGACGATCACGGCCAGCGACAGGTAGGTGCTGATCTCGACCAGCGAGACCGGCTCGCCGTCGTTGATGAAGGGGACGTTGTTCTCGTGCAGCGCATGCAGGATCAGCTTGACGCCGATGAAGCCCAGAATCGCCCCGAGGCCGTACGAGAGGTAGACCAGCCGGTCCAGCAGGCCCTCGATGAGGAAGTACAGCTGGCGCAGGCCCAGCAGCGAGAAGGCCGTCGCGGTGAACACGATGTAGACGTTCTGGGTGAGGCCGAAGATCGCCGGGATCGAGTCGAGCGCGAAGAAGATGTCCGTTCCACCGATGGCCACCATGACCAGCAGCATCGGCGTCATCGCGCGCCGGCCATCCACCATCGTGAACAACCTGTCGTCGTCATAGTGCTCGGTGGTGTGCAGGACCTTCTTCGCGATCCGGATGACGACGTTGTCGGCCTTGTGGGATTCCTCGCGCTCGTCGGGCCGCAGCACGCCGCCGGCGGCGAGCAGCAGGATCAGCCCGAACAGGTAGAAGACCCATGCGAACGTGTTGATCAGCGTGGCGCCCAGAAAGATGAAGCCGGTCCGCGCGATCAGCGAGAAGACGATCCCGAACAGCAGCACCTTCTGCTGATCCTCGCGCGGCACCCGGAAGCTGGCCATGATCATCAAGAAGACGAACAGGTTGTCGACCGAGAGCGCCTTCTCGGTGACGTACCCGGCGAAGTATTCCGGGCCCTCCTCGTGGCCTCCGAACGCGAGCAGGCCGACGCCGAACAGCAGCGCGATGCCGACGTAGGCCATCGACCACAGCGCGGCCTCCCGCAGCGTCGGGGCGTGCGCCTTGCGGACATGGAAGAAGAAGTCGAAGGCCAACAGCCCGACGATGGCCAAGACGGTCAGGGCCCACACCCAATCGGGAACATCCATTTCGCTGCCTGAGCCACCTTCGTCGGAGCCGTCGTCTGGGTCTTCGTCGCTTCCGTACCCTCTTTGCCGCCACACTATGTGCGCGCCCGGTTGCGCGCCCGGCCGTAGGGTTGGCCGGTGGCCGTGACCGACCTCTTCGCTCGCCGGGCGACGCTGGCCCGCTCGGTGCGGTTGCTGTCGGAGTTTCGCTACGAGCAGACCGATCCCGCCCGCTTCTACGGCGCGCTGGCCGCCGACACCGTGGCGATGGTGAGCGACCTGTGGCGCGCCGCCCACGCGGACTCCCCCGCCGGCCGCACGCTGCTCGACGTCGGCGGCGGGCCGGGCTTCTTCGCGACGGCCTTCGCCCGCGCCGGACTCGACTACGTCGGCGTCGAGCCCGACCCGGGCGAGATGCACGCGGCCGGACCCGCCGACGCGGCGGCCGGGGGAACCTTCGTGCGCGCGTCGGGCATGGCGCTGCCGTTCGCCGACGATTCGGTGGACATCTGCCTGTCGTCCAACGTCGCCGAACACGTGCCGCGGCCCTGGCAACTCGGCGCCGAGATGCTGCGAGTGACCCGGCCCGGCGGGCTGGCCGTGCTGTCCTACACGGTCTGGCTGGGCCCGTTCGGCGGACACGAGATGGGCCTGACCCACTACCTGGGGGGCGAGCGCGCCGCGGCGCGCTACGCGCGCAAGCACGGCCATCCCGCCAAAAACAACTACGGGTCGTCGTTGTTCGAGGTGTCGGCGGCCGACGGCCTGACGTGGGCCGCGAACACCGGCGCCGCGCTGGCCGCATTTCCCCGCTACCACCCGCGATGGGCGTGGTGGCTGACGGGCGTGCCGGTGCTGCGCGAGTTCCTGGTGAGCAATCTGGTGCTGGTCCTGCAACCCCAAGAGTGAAACGTGTTCTCGTTTTGCCCTGGCTTGGGTAGGGTGGCGCGCATGCCCGCCGACGACGATGACAGGGCAGTGCGATCTGAACAAGCAGGAGGAGTGGCGGAAGATGACAGACGCTAAGACCGAATACGACAAGCTTTTCATCGGCGGCAAGTGGACGGAACCGTCGACCTCCGAGGTGATCGAGGTGACCTGTCCGGCCACCGGTGACTACGTCGGCAAGGTGCCGCTGGCCGCCGCGGCCGACGTCGACGCCGCCGTCGCCGCGGCCCGCGCGGCCTTCGACAACGGCCCGTGGCCGACCACGCCGCCGAAGGAGCGCGCCGCCGTCATCGCCAACGCGCTCAAGGTGATGGAGGAGCGCAAGGACCTGTTCACCCAGCTGCTCGCGGCCGAGACCGGCCAGCCGCCGACGACCGTCGAAACGATGCACTGGATGAGCTCGATCGGGGCGCTGAACTTCTTCGCCGGCCCGGCCGTCGACCAGGTCAAGTGGAAAGAGGTCCGCACCGGCGGCTACGGGCAGAGCATCGTCCACCGCGAGCCGATCGGTGTGGTGGGCGCGATCGTGGCCTGGAACGTGCCGCTGTTTTTGGCGGTCAACAAGCTGGGCCCGGCGCTGCTGGCCGGCTGCACGGTGGTGCTCAAGCCGGCGGCCGAAACACCGCTGAGCGCAAACGCTTTGGCGGAGGCCTTCGCCGAGGCGGGGCTGCCCGATGGCGTGCTGTCGGTGGTGCCCGGCGGGATCGAGACCGGGCAGGCGCTGACCTCCAACCCGGACGTCGACATCTTCTCCTTCACCGGCAGCTCGGCGGTGGGCAAGGAGATCGGCCGTCGCGCCGCCGACATGCTCAAGCCGTGCACCCTGGAGCTGGGCGGGAAGTCGGCGGCCATCGTCCTCGACGACGTCGACCTGCCTTCGGCGATCCCGATGCTGGTGTTCTCCGGGATCATGAACACCGGGCAGGCCTGCGTGGCCCAGACCCGCATCCTGGCTCCGCGCTCGCGGTACGACGAAATCGTGGACGCGGTAAGCACTTTCGTGCAGGCGCTGCCGGTGGGCCTGCCGTCGGACCCGGCCGCCCAGATCGGTTCGCTGATCTCGGAGAAGCAGCGGGCCCGGGTGGAGGGCTACATCGCCAAGGGCATCGAGGAGGGTGCGCGGCTGGTGTGCGGCGGCGGCCGTCCCGAGGGCCTCGACGGCGGCTTCTTCGTGCAGCCGACGGTGTTCGCCGACGTCGACAACAAGATGACGATCGCCCAGGAGGAGATCTTCGGGCCGGTGCTCTCGATCATCCCCTACGACACCGAGGAGGATGCGATCAAGATCGCCAACGACTCGGTGTACGGGCTGGCCGGCAGCGTGTGGACCGCCGACGTGCAGCGGGGCATCGAGGTCTCGGAGAAGATCCGCACCGGGACGTACGCGATCAACTGGTACGCGTTCGACCCGTGCTGCCCGTTCGGCGGCTACAAGAACTCCGGCATCGGCCGCGAGAACGGACCCGAGGGCGTCGAGCACTTCACCCAGCAGAAGAGCGTGCTGATGCCGATGGGCCACACGATCGAAAGCTAAATCCCGCGTCGAACGTGCACGCAGGGCGAGATATCTGCCGATTTTTCGCCGTGGGTGCGCGTTCGGCGTTTGGGGGGCCGTCCCTGGCCGCGTTCTAGCGGTTATGCAATAGAGCATATTTTCGGCCGGTTCACGCGGCCGCAAGTGCGGACCGCCGCGCCGACGCGCCCTGTTTGTGCGGCGTACGTCACATTTCGCCTGAGAAATTGCTTAATTTACGGATGTCTTATATGGTTCTTAGCATAATCAAGGGCCGCACACAGGCCGGGAGAACACCATGTGGATCATTGAGCTCAACGTCGCCGGCTATCAATTCACCCGCGAGATGCCAGAGTTGCGGCGCCGGACATTCCGCTTCAGCCCGCGTCATATGCACTGGCCGGCGCTGCGCCACTCGCACGCTGCATGACGCCAGCCTCGGGAGGTACGACAGTGCCGACTATCGGTGACGCCCCGACGAAGCGCGGGGACACCCGGACAAAAATGCTGGCCAGCGCCGCCGAGGTGATGCGTGAGCGCGGCGCCGCGGGCGTGACGATCGACGCGGTGCTCGCCCGCAGTGGCGCCCCGCGTGGCTCGGTCTACTACCACTTTCCCGACGGGCGCAATCAGATCCTGACCGAAGCGCTGCGCTACTCCGGCGACTCCATCACCGCCCTGATCGACGACGCCGCCGGGCGCGGCGCCCGGGAGTTGTTGGCCGAGTTCGTCGGGTACTGGGAGCGGCTGCTCACCGAGGGCGGCTTCACCGCCGGCTGCCCGGTGGTGGCGGCGGCGATCGGGTGTTCCGACGGTGACGGGCCCAAGCTCTCCACCGAGGCCGGCGCGATCCTGGGCCGCTGGTGCACCGCGCTCACCCGCGCGTTCGTCAATGACGGCTTCGACGACGCTGACGCCGCGTCGCTGGCCGTGATGTCGATCTCCGCGCTGGAGGGCGCCATCGTCCTGTCGCGGTCGACCCGCAACGCAGGCCCACTACACCAAGTGGGTGAGCAGCTCGAATTCCTGATCAAGGCAAAGGAATTCGTTCTCCGGAACAAGATCCCGGGCAAGCCTGCCGGCTCGCAGTGACGTCGTCAGTCGCTCGCGGGTAGCGGCTTGACCTCTTTGAGGTGCAGCGCGGTCTGCCCGATGCTCAGGCTTCCGGCGCCGGGCTTGGTCACCAGCACCTCGGCGCCGGATTCGTCCACGTAGCGCTTGCCCATGACCGTGCCGTCGGAGAACGCCGGGTCCAGTTCGCCCGAGCGCTCGGCGCCCACCGGCACCATCGGCGCACCGCCACACCGCAGGTCGTCGAGGCTGTCCGCGCTTCTGACGACGATCACCTGGGTGTCGCATACCTGGCTGGCGAGACGAGTTCCGTTCTTGATCATTGATTTCCGTCCTTGATCGCTTACTGCTGGGCCGGCGCGGAGCGCAATTCCGTGAGGGTCTGGATGATCTCCCGCCGCAACACCTTGCCGGTGGCGGTGGTGGGCAGCTCGTCGCGAAACACTACCTCGTCGGGGGTGCGTGATCCGCGCAAACTCTTGCGGACGAATTCGCGCAGTTCCGCGGGGTCGGGGTCGACGCCCGGCGCCGGCACCACCACCGCGACGATCGCCTGGCCCCACTGCGGATCCTCGACCCCGACCACGGCGACGTCCCGCACGTGGGGGTGCTCGACCAGGACCTCTTCGAGTTCGGCGGGCGCGATGTTCTCGCCGCCGCGGATGATCGTGTCGTCGCTGCGCCCACCGATGAACAGGTAGCCCTCGTCGTCGAGCATGGCGATGTCCTTGGTCGGGAACCAGCCGTTCTCGTCGAGCACCGAACCGATCCCGGTATAGCGGCCCGAGACCTGCTCGCCCCGCACGAACAGCTCACCGGTCTCGCCCGGCGGCAGCACGTTGCCGGCCTCGTCGCGGATCTGCAGCTCGATGCCCGCCACCGCCTGCCCGACCGACCCCAGCCGCCGCGCGCCCTCCGGAGTCGACGCCGCCAGCGCCGCGCGATGGTCGTCGGGTGTCAGCACCGCGATCGTCGAGCTGGTCTCGGTCAGGCCGTAGGCGTTGACGAAGCCCACGTCGGGCAGCAGCTCGAGGGCCCGGCGAACCAGCGGCAAACCGACCTTGGAGCCGCCGTAGGCGAGGTTGCGCAGCGACGGCAACTCGATGGCCGGCCCGTCCCCGTTCTCCAGCACCGTGACGATGCGGTCGAGCATGGTCGGCACCACCGTCGCGGTGGTCACGTTCTCCGTGTTGATCAGCCGAACCCATTCCTGCGCATCGAAATTGGGCAGGTACACCATCTTGCGGCCGGCATACAGATTCGACAGCGCGGCGCTGACCCCGGCGATGTGGTACGGCGGCACGCAGATCAGCGCGGCATCGGTGTCGGCGGCCGCCCCGAATTCCACCGTCCCGGTGACGTAACTGGTCAGGTTGTTGTGCGAGAGCTCGACGGCCTTGGGCTGCGAGGTGGTGCCCGACGTGAACAGCACGATCGCGACGGCGTCCGGATCGGGGAATTCCGCCGCGGGCTCGGCACCGCCGGCGGCGTCGAGGAAGTCGTCGGACACCATCACCCGGTCCGACACGCCGCCGATCATCTCCCGGTAGCGACCGTCGACCACCACCAACGGCTCGGGCAGCCGCTCGATCAGCGCCTGGATGCCCTCGGCGGAGAGCCGGTAATTGATCGGCGTGAACGCCACCCCGGCGCGCGCCGCGGCGAAGATCAACACCGGCAGCATCGCGCCGCCGGTGCCCACGTACACCAGGTGCTTGGCTCCCGAGGCCGCGACCACCCCCGCGCCGCCGTCGGCAAGATCGCTGAGCTGCTGCGTGGTCAGCCGCAAATCGCCGGACACCACCGCGGTGCGCTCGGCGTCGCCGGACACGGCCATCTCGAGCAGCAACGAAATGCTCATCCTCGATCCTTCTGGATTCCCGGCCCTTTACAAATCTCGTCTGCAGTGTAACTCAGCCGGATTGTCCCTCGATGCCGAGCTTGCCGCGCGACGGGCGCCCTGGTCACGGCGGGTCCCTCGACGGCAACGGTGGGACGGGAACCCCGAGTTGCGATCGGTGCCGGCGCTTGCCACCGCCTCAGGAGCGGGCGGGCGGATCCCAGGCCGAGACCCGCGGGATCCAGCGCGGCACGTTGCTTCGATAGTCGACGTATTCACGGCCGTAGCGCTCGGCGAGATGGGGTTCCTCCCAGAACCGGATGGCGATGGCCTGGAACGTGAAAAAGATTGCGAACCAAAGCAATAGCGGGCCCGATGCAATGATGGCCGCCTCGCCGAGCAGGATGCACAGCACGCCGGTGATCATCGGGTTCCGCACGTGCCGATACGGGCCCCGCACCACCAGATGGACCGGCTCCCCCATCACGTTGCCCAGCCCGAGCGTCCCCTCGCCCACCCGGTCGAACAGCACATTCGTCCAGATCATCAGGGCCAGGCCGGCGGCGATCAGCACGCAGCCGACCGTGATCAGCGCGATCGTCGGCGCGGCATCCAGGCGCGGCTCGTGCACGCCGGCCGTGCCGACGATCAGGGCCGGCACCACGAGCGTCATCGTCGCCGGGAACAACAGGACCGACATCAGGTGGCGCCACCACAGGCGTCGCCGCGTCCTCGTCACCATTGAAGGCCTCCTTCAGCTAATACTTCAACCTTCGTTCAACAACTAAGGTACGCCGCGCGACGGCATTCGCCAACGCTTGTTGAAGTATTCTGGTGCGCATGCCAGCAGCGCGGCGCGCCGGCCGGTGGCGCACCGGCCAAGTGAACAGACAGCGCATCATCGATGCGGCGCGCGAACGCTTCATGCGCGACGGGTACGAACGGGCCACCGTCCGCGCAATCGCGGCCGACGCCGGTGTGGACGTCGCGATGGTCTACTACTTTTTCGGCAACAAGGAAGGTCTGTTCACCGCGTCCACGCTGACCGGTCCCGAGCACCCGTTGCACCAGCTGGCCACGCTGCTCGACGAGGGGACCGAACGGGTCGGCGAACGGCTGGCGCGCCGCTTCCTCGAGCACTGGGAACAAGGCGCCGTGTTCGAGCCGTTCCTGACGCTGTGGCGTTCGGCGGCGATCCACCCCGAGGCGCGAAAGGTGTTGCACGACAGCCTCGCCGGCCCGATCGCCGAGCGGGTCGCGACGGAATTCGGGGTTGCCGATGCCGAGCTACGGGTCGAGCTGGTGGCCAGCCACCTGGCCGGGCTCGCCTTCGCGCGCTACCAGCTGAAGATCGAGCCGCTCGCGTCGACCAGCATCGAGGACCTGGTCGGCCGGCTGGGGCCGACGCTGCAGCGCTACCTGACCGATTAAGTGCCCGTCCACTTGGGCGGGCGCTTCTCGGCGAAGGCGATCGCGCCCTCCTTGGCGTCGTTGGAGGAGAACACCGGGGCGAGCAGCTTGTTCTGCTCGGCGAACATGGTCTCGGGGCTCCAGCCGCGGGACTCGACGATGATCTGCTTGGTGGCGGCCACCGCCAGCGGCCCGTTCGCGGCGATCTTCTCGGCCAGCTCGATCGCCGCGTCCAGCGCCGATCCGGGCTCGGCGAGGACGTTGACCATTCCCAGCGCGTGCGCGCGCTCGGCGCTCAGGTTTTCACCGGTCAGTGCCAGCTCCATGGCGATCGCGGACGGGATGCGTTGCGGCAGCCGCAGCAGCCCGCCGCCCCCGGCGACCAGGCCGCGCTTGACCTCCGGGATGCCGAACGCCGAGTCCTTGGAGGCCACGATCAGGTCGGTCGCCAACGCCAGCTCGGTGCCGCCGGCCAGCGCGTAGCCCTCGACCGCCGCGATCAGCGGCTTGACCGGCGGACGTTCGGTGAAGCCCATGCCGCGGCCCTCGACGATCGGGAGCTCGCCGCGGGCGAAGGCCTTGAGGTCCATGCCCGCGCAGAACGAGCCGCCCGCGCCGGTGAGGATGCCGACCGACAGGCCGGGTTCGTCGTCGAGCCGGTCGACGGCGGCGGCCAGGCCGTTGGCCACCGCGGAGTTGACCGCGTTCTTGGCCTTCGGCCGGTTGATCGTGATGATGAGGATCCGGTCCCGCTGTTCGACCAGGACTTCGGGTTCGTTGGCCTCTTCGCTCACGGTGCTCCCTTGTTCGTCACGCTACTGACTTGTCGGACCGATGGTAACGGTCGACGGGAATGGCGTTAACGGCCCGGCGAGATTCGGGTTACCGCCCGCGCGCGGTCAGCGACCGTGCCGACCCGGTCAGGCCGGCGCCATCGCGGCTTCGATTGTGGTGAGCTTCTCCGAAATCCCTGCGGCCCTGCGTATTTCGATGAAATCGTTGACCATGGCGTCGGTGACCTCGTGCGGGTCCTCGCACGTGGCCCCGTCGGCGAGCACCGAGATGTTGAGCTGATCGACATAGCTCCACACGGTGATGTTGAGCCCACTGCCGGCGGTCAACGGGCCCACCGAATAGATCTCGGTGACCAGCGCACCGCCCACGCGGCCGCGCTCGCGCGGCCCGGGGACGTTGGAGATGTTCAGGTTGAGGATCTTGTTGTGGCCATCGCGGCCGGACGCCCACCGGAAGAAGGCCTGTGTGGGGCCCGGCGGCATGTAGGCCGCCCACCGGCTGACCAACTCCGGTCCCATCAGCTGGTTGCTTTCCTTGGCGGCGATCGCGTTCTCGTGGCTGCACCGCACCCGCTCCAGCGGATCGTCGGAATCGGTCGGCAGGCCGACCAGCACGCCGGTGAAACGATTGCCGGAGATCCGCTCGGGCGAGAAGTCGAAACTCATTGGCACCGAAGCCAACAACGGCTCGGCCTTGCCGTCGTAGCGCAACAGCAGGGTGCGCAACGCGCCCGTCGACATGGCCAGCACCATGTCGTTGATCGTCGCCCCGAGCCGCTTGCCGGTCTCCTTGACGTCGGCCAGGGCCAGTGTGGCGGTGGCGAACCGGCGTTCCGGGGTGAGCTTGTGGTTCATGAACGTCGGCGGCGGCTCGAACGGCCGCGTCAGTTCCGGGGAGAACTTGCGTGTGCTGCGGCGCACCCGGCCCAAACCCTGCGCGGTGTAGCGGATCGTGTGCGGCAGCCGCCCAACGTGGCGGACGTGGTCGGCGAGCGCCGAGGCGACGAGCTGCCGCGTGGTCGGGGGCGGGTCGCACATGTACGGTCCGCCGTCCGGGCACGGCTGCAGGTCCATGCCGCGGGCCAACAAATTCGCGGATGCGACGCCGTCGGCGAGCGCGTGGTGAATTTTGCCGACGACCGCAATCCTGTTGTTGGCCAACCCTTCCACGAAGTACATCTCCCAGAGCGGGCGGCTGCGGTCGAGCGGGGTGCTGGCGATTTGCCCGATGGCTTCGTCCAGCTCGCGGCGGCCCCCGGGCGGCGACACTCGCCAGGGACGGATGTGATAGTCGAGGTCGACCTCGCAGTTTTCCCGCCACATCGGGTGGTGGAAGTTGAGGGGGACCTCGATGAGCTGGTAGCAGAACGGATCGAGCTTGTTCAGCCGGCCGGCGATGACTTGCCGGAACGCGTCGACGTCCAGGGAACGCCGATCAACGTCCAGTTCGATGACGGCGGCTTTGATGGTGTGCATGTGCACGTTCGGCGTTTCGCTGTACAGCAGCACCGAGTCCCAGCCGCTAAGCCTCTTCACCGCTGCCCCTTACCCATAGAGGGACCATACTCAGCGGCGCCGGCTCAGATAACCTCTTTTGCCCCGATCCGTGTCTTGGTGCGATAAACCTGGTTGAGGAACAGGGAGGCGACGTGTGCCGCCGCGCCGGCGCGCTCGCCGTCGATGAGGTCGTATCCGTGGCCCGCGCCCGGCAACTCCAGGTAGCCCACCGTCGAATGCGACACCGTCCGCAGCCGCTCGACGAAGCTGCGCGCCTGCTCCACCGGGATGACGCTGTCCTTGCTGCCGTGAATCACGAGGAAGGGCGGCGCATTACGGTGCACTCGGGCGATCGGCGAGGCGGCCCGGAATACTTCGGGATGACGGGCGATCGACTTTCTCACCACGACCCGTTCCAGGAATTCGACGAACCGGGCGCGCTCCGGCGTGGAGCGGTCCTCCCAGTCGTACCGGCCATAGATTCCGACGACCGCGTCCACCGACGTGTCCGCACCCTCGGGCAGCTTCGCCCGGTACTCCGGGTCGTCGGGGGTCAGCCCGGCCAGCGCGCACAGGTGGCCGCCGGCCGAACACCCCGCTATCGCAACGAAATTGCGGTCGCCGCCGAACTTGTCGACGTTGGCGTGCGCCCACGCGATGGCGGTTTTGACGTCGACGATGTGGCGCGGCCAGCGGTGGTGTGGCGCGACGCGGTAGTCGACCGCCAGGCACACCCACCCCTGCTCGGCCAGCCGCGACATCAGCGCGGACCCCTGACCCATGCACCTGCCGTGCACCCAGGCGCCGCCCGGCAGGAAGATCAGGACCGGCGCGGGTTGCGCGGGCAGGTCTTTGCGGCGCCAGACGTCGAGCACCTGTGCGGGGTGGTCCCCGTAGTGGACGCCCCGGCGATAAAGGTGGCGCCGCTGGCGCAGGCCGTCCCAGATCGGCGGTGTCCGTTCGGCCGCCGGCCAATCCATCTCGAGGTCCGCCGCCGACACGACCCCCCGCAACGCCGCGAGGGAGACCTGCCGCGTGCTCTCACGGTCCCGGCGCCGCGCGTCGTTGATCCCCGGCGTGAACCAGTCCTTTTTCGCCGCGGAGATCGCCTCGGGTGCGTGCCGCGCGCCCCACACGCCCATGGCGGTGATGCCGGCCAGCGGCTCGAGGTGTTTGCCGACAACCGGCAGCGACGCCCCGGCCACGCTCAGCGCCAGCGCATAGTCGGCGGGACCGGCCCGCAGCAACCACTTCATCCACGGTGTGAAACCCGGTCGGTTCGCCGTCATGTCGGGAACTGTACCCCCGGGCAGGTCGCCGAAACCGGTGTTTACGTAGAACCGGCTATGGTTGCGCTCACGCTTTGCCCAGGGGTGTCGCTGACGGGGTTATTCACCCTGTTTGGAACGCATTTGGCGGTTCGCTACGTGCGCCTGATTTAGCTGCGCGCGACACGCTCAGACCGCCGCCAGGCTGGCGATCACCCGGTCGCCGATCAGGCGGACGCCGGTCAGCGTCAGCCCCACCTGCGCGGCCAGCGCGGCGGCGCTGTCCACCCCGACGGTGGCCCAGCGAAACCAGGGCCCGACCTCGCACGACGACTCGAGGCGGACCCAGCGCGACCGGATGCCGATGGTCTCGGCTTCGAATTCGGCGATGCAACGGCCGCCGCGGGCCAACAACTCGAAGGCGCGCGCGAGAATCCGCAGCGGGTCTCCACCGAGCCCGACGTTGCCGTCGACCAGTAACACCGTCTGCCACAAGCCCGTTCCGGGCAGCTCCTCGAACACGTCACCCAACAGGGCCGGCGCACCGCCCCGGCCCGCCAGCTGGATCGCGGTCGCGGATCGGTCGATACCGAGTGCGGGGATGCCCCGCTGGATCAGTCTCGCCACCAACCGCCCCGGACCGCAGCCCAGCTCGATGGTCGGCCCGGTGCACATCTGGGTGACGGCCTCGTCGAAAACCTCGTCGACGGCGTCACCGGATCCGCCTGAGCCGTCGGGGGGACATCGCACGCCCAACCAGCGGTGCGCCGGCAGCGGCCGCAGTTCGCCGTCGTCATGGCGGATCCAACATCGCTCCCCGCCGAGTGCCCGATCGTATAGCTGCCCCAGCATGTCTCGCCCCTCGCGTCGCGGCCGATCGGGCGGCCTGCGACGCGCGGCCCCAGGCGGGACGTAGCGAACACGAGCCGACAAACCCCACAAGCTGACGGCAAGCACGTTCGCCAGCATTGCACCGATACCCCGATCGCGGTTCGGTTAATCCACTGCCTTGTGGGCCCTGCACGGGCCCGTTAGGGCTACGTGGCAACGCGTGTTTCGGTTCGATAGCGGCGCCGCGTCACCCGAACAGAAACGACTCCAGCAGCGCGTTCACCCGGGCGGGGTCCTCGAGCGCCGCGAGGTGCGCGACCCCGTCCAGGACGGTGAAGGACGCGGTAGGGATCGACTCGGCCATGGCCCGGGTTTCGGCCACCGGGAAGGTGGCGTCTTCCGCGCCGGCGACCACCAGCACCGGCGCCGTGACGCGCGCCAGCAGGGCGTGCTGATCGGGCCGGGCCGAGACCACGCTGTGCACCGCCCAGCGGACCGAATCGGCGTTCACCGCAGCCACGTTCGTCCGCACGGCCTCGACCACGTCCGGGCGGGTGCGCAGCGTGGTCGGCCCCAGGAAGGCGCGGATGCTCGACCGGGTCAGCGGCGGCCGGATGCCGCCGAGCAGTCTCGCCAGCCACAGCATGGCGGCGTACTGAATCTTTTGTGCGACACCGGCTTTGGAGGCGGTGCAATTCATCAGCACGGCGCGGTCGAGCCGTTCGGGGTGCAGCGCGGCGAAGGTGCCGCCGATCATCCCGCCCCAGGAGTTGCCCACGAAGTGGGCGCGGTCGATGCCGAGCCCGTCCAGCAGGTCGACGACGCAGCGCGCGCAGTCGGCGAAGCTGAACGGCCCGCTCAGCGGCGCGCTGCCGCCGTGGCCGGGCGGGTCGACGAGCACCAGGCGATGGCTGTCGCCGAACCGGGCGGCCTGCCCGGCCCACAGGTCGCCCGTCATCAGCAGGCTCGGCCACATGAGGACCGCGGGACCGGTTCCGCCACTCACCTGGACCCGAAGCGTCCCGAGCGTCGTGTCGACCAATCGCGTGGCGAGGTGGGGGACGTTTGCGGGCACGCGGCCTCCTCGTGTCATGAACGGCAGAACACCGATAGCGGTCCCTTCATTTTCCCCGTCGGTGATACTGGATCGGTGACGAACGACGCTGTTCATCCTGACCTGCAAAAACTCGCCCGCTTCGCTCCCCGGCGGCTCGTCGGCCCACGCACCCTGCCCATCATGCGGGCGGCGATGGACTGGCGGGCGCGACTGGGCAAGCCCGTCCGCGACGTCGAGGTGATCACCCTCGAGTCCGGGGCCGGCGTCCGGCTGTTCCGGCCGGCCGGTGTCAGCGAGCCGACGCCCGCGCTGCTGTGGATTCACGGCGGTGGATACGTGATCGGCACCGCCCAGCAGGACGACCGGTTGTGCAGCGGGTTCAGCAGGCGGCTGGGCATCACCGTGGCGTCGGTGGAATACCGCCTGGCGCCCGAACATCCGTACCCCGCACCGCTGGAAGACTGCTACGCGGCGCTGACCTGGCTCGCCGGGCTGCCGTCGGTGGACCGGTACCGGGTGGCCATCGGGGGTGCCAGCGCCGGCGGTGGCCTCGCCGCGGCCCTGGCCCTGCTGGCCCGCGACCGCGCCGAGGTGAGCCCCTCGTTCCAGCTGCTGACCTATCCCATGCTCGACGACCGCAGTTCGGCGACCGAGCCCAGCGCGAACTACCGGCTCTGGGACAACCGCAGCAACCGATTCGGTTGGGCCGCATACCTGGGCGGCGCGGACCCGCAGGTCGCGGTGCCCGCCCGGCGCGACGACCTGAGCGGGCTGCCCCCGGCATGGATCGGTGTGGGCACCCATGACCTGTTCCACGACGAAGACCTGGCCTACGCCGAACGGCTGAAAGCCGCCGGGGTGCCGTGCCAGGTCGAGATCGTTCCCGGCGCCTTCCACGGGTTCGACCTGATCGCGCCGAAACTTCAAGTGTCGCAACAGTTCTTCGGCAGCCAATGCGACATCCTGCGCGCCGCGCTCGCCCCGGCGTCCTGACCGCCGGGTCACATCGCGAAGTACACCAGCTCGCCGCCGATGACGGTGGCGGCCACCATGCCGGCGTCCAGCTCGGCCAGCGCCGTCGCCGGTGGCTCGCTGAGCACGCACAGGTCGCCCGGCTGCCCGGTGCGCACCGCGCGCACCCGGTCCGGTCGATCCGCGCAGCCCAGAAACATCGTCAAAGCCGTTGACGGCGAGACACATTCGTCGGCGCCCAGAACGGCACCGCTCGGTGTGGTGCGGTGCACCGCGGCGCGCATCGCCGTCCACGGGTCGCCGTGGCCGAACGGCATGTCGGTGGACAGCGCGACCGGCACGCCCGCGTCGCGCAGCGCCGCGACGCGCCACAGCTGATCGTGCTCGGCGGCGGAAACCTCGGCGAGGTACTGATCGCCGCGCTCGGCGACGAAGTTGGGCTGGGTGACCACGGTGACCCCGAGCTCGGCGAGGTCGGCCACGTTGTCGTCGGGCACCACCGCGGCGTGTTCGATGCGGTCCTGCGGGTGGCCGCCGGCCGCGCGCAGGGCGGCGATGGTCACCACCAGCTGGGCCGCGGTCACGCAGTGCACGGCGACCGGTTGGCCCGTGTTGTGCTGGCCGGCAATCCATTCCGTGAGGCCGTCGAGGTTGAGGCGGTCGTCGTGCAGGATTTTCTTGCCCGGGGACAGGAAGCTGACCCGTGGCCGGAACTCGCCGCGGCCGTGCGCCGCCGCCAGCAAGGCCCTGTCGTCGGCGTCGAGGTCGGGGGTGGCGTCGGTGACCCCGGTGACGCCGGTCGCCGTGATGCGGCGGCTGAGTTCGGCGAGGTCGGTTTCGCGTCGGTCCAGGGCCTGCGACCAGCCGTCGTCGGCGCTGCGCAGTCGCCCGTCGGGGTGTTCGGCCAGGCCGATCCGGCCCAGCGCCTCGGAGTTGAGGATCCACAGCGCGCCGCTGCGGTGCTGGATGCGCACGGGCACGCTGCGGACCATCGCGTCCAGAGCGGTCCGGTCGAGTTCCCCGGCGACCGAATCGTGGTAGCCGACGGCGCGAATCCACCCGTCGGGCCCGGGCGTGGCGTTCGCCAGCAACTGGGTGAGCTCGGCTTCGGTGCTGACCCCGGGCGGTCCGACGAAGAACGAATCGAGCGCCGAGGCCGCCGAGCGCAGGTGCACGTGGTGGTCGTGCAGCCCGGGCAGCACGGTTCCGCCGCCCGCGTACAGCACGCCCTCGCCGGCCCGCGGGGTCAGACCCTCGCCCGAGGGCGCCATCTCCTCGATCTGCGCGCCAACGCGGATGTCGGTCACGGTCCCATCCAGCAGGGTCGCCTGACGAATCAGCATGACGGGCAACGTCTTTGGCCGACGAGGTGGCGCACCGCCGCGTTGTCGGCGCCCAGCCCGGACGCGGGTGGCGCCGCCGGCGGCATTAGCGGCGGTGACACCGGCGCGGGCGACTCCGAGGGCCCCGTGGGCAGCGCCGCGTAGGTCGCGGCGACGGCCGCCATGGAGAGGCGGATCAATTCGCCGCCGCCGCGCGCCAGGGATTCGGCCACCGCCAGCGCCGCCTGCAGGCCGGTCAGCGGGTCGGCGATGGCGTCGCCGCAGAACACCGGCCCCTCGGCGCTGGTCCCGACCAGGCCGCCGCCGACGGCGGCGTCGTCCCCGAATCCCGGCCGGCGCCCGTCATAGGCGGTGATCTGCAACCAGATTCGGCCCGGTCGTGGCGCGACGTCGTCGGGCCCGAGGCCCCGGCGCGCCAGCCCGGCCGGGCGGGAGCCCTCGATGACGACGTCGCTGACCGTGAGGAGCTCGCGTAATTCGTCGGTCTGGCTGTCGAAATCGATGCCATAGCACAGCTTTTCGTGGTTCATCCAGTCGAAGAAGGTTCGGTCCCCGGCGCGGGTTCCGTCCGGGCGGCGAGGGCTTTCGACCTTGACGACCGTCGCCCCGGCGTGGGCCAGCAGCCGACCGCACAGCGGGCCCGCCCACATCGAGGACAGATCGGCCACCAGCATCCCCGCGGCGCGCGCGGTGGCGCCGGCGGTCCGATGCGGCGTGTGTGCGGCGGCGCGGCCGTCGCCTCGCCCAGGCCCGCCGCCGGGATGTCGAGCAGCGCCGCCCGCTCGACGATGTCGGGGACCGCACGGGTGGCGGCCCACCGTCGCAGCTGCGGCCACGGGTCGACCGCGGCGTCGTCGACCTGCAGGAGCGCCGGGACGGCGGCGAGGTCGTCGGCGCGGGAGAGGGTGAGCGCGCACCAGCCGTCCCGCGCCGCGAGCAGGCGGGTGGCGCCGCCGGGCGACACCCGGCCGGCGCGGGTCAGGCCCCGCAGGGCGGCCCGGCCGGTCAGCAGCCCGGCCGCGTCGACGTCGATGCCCCAGCGGCCGCCGATCGCCGCGGCCACCTCGTGCGCGCGGGACAG
Organism: Mycobacterium paraintracellulare; assembly: GCF_000276825.1. Taxonomy (NCBI): domain Bacteria; kingdom Bacillati; phylum Actinomycetota; class Actinomycetes; order Mycobacteriales; family Mycobacteriaceae; genus Mycobacterium; species Mycobacterium paraintracellulare. The sequence continues at coordinate 5,211,994 of NC_016948.1, forward strand.
CACGCGGGCGCGGGAGAAGTCGGCGGGTCCGTCGGGCGGGCCGGTCAGGTAGGCCAGCCCGCTGCTTCCCCAGGCGGTTGCGGCCGAGCTCACGCCCCCCATTGTGCTCGTGGCGCGCATCGTCGTTAGAACTGCAGCGCGCGAAACCGCCAATCCAGCACCGGCCGGTCCGGCCCGCCCTCCGCGTCACCGGCGGCATACACCAGCGACCGCAACCCGAGCACTCCCCCATGCTCGGTCGGCTCGGCGGATTCGATGTGCAGCTCGCTGTAGAGGGTGTCGCCCTCGTGTACGGGACCTGTGTGATCGCACGACTCCCAGCCCAGCACCGTCACCAGATTGGGCAGCAGCCTGCCGGCCTGCGCGAGCGCCAGCCCGATGGTGTGTCCGCCGTACACCAGCCGGCGCCCGCCGACCCGCGAATCATGATGGGTCGCAGCGATATTCAGGGTGAGCCGGGCGAGCTCGGGGGCATTGGTGACGACGTCGGCGGTGCTGTGCAGCACCGATCCCGCCAGAGCGGGATCGAAGTGCGGCCCGGGCACCTTGGTGCGGAAAACCTCACCGTCCCATTGCGCGGTGGGATCGTGGGCCGGGCCGGGCACGTCGGCGCCGATGGTGGACAGATCGTCGTGCGGTGCGTTGTCGGCATCGAAATCCGGTCCGGCGGGCAGCATCCCGCAACGGTAGAAGTCGAGTACCAACTGGTCGGCCTGGTCGATCGTGATCATCCGCAGCGCCACCAAGCCCGTCGGGGCCCGGCCCGGCTTGGGTGAATTGGCCCGCAGCCCAACCACTTCGGTGCGGGTGTAGAGGGAATCGCCGATGACGGGGAACCGGTGAAACACCAGGCCGCGATAGAACAGGTTGGCCTTGACCCGCTGGGTCACCAGCGTCGACTGGCCGATCGCCACGTCACACACCAACCCCGGGTGGGCCAGCGGGGCGGGCAGCCCCGTCACCGCCCCACACAGATCGGCGTCGAGCGCCAGGCGCAGCCGGTCGCCAACGATCGCCTGGTGCGCGCCCGCCAGGCCGGACGACAGCGTCATCGACGGCGCCCAGTCGAACACCTGCCCCACCGAGAGGTCGTCGAAGTACGGCCCACCCTCGCGAATCCGCGCATACCCGTCACTAGTCACAACGCCACATGCTGGCAGGCTGTGGAATCGAGGGTCAATCCGGATCAGGCCCAACGTCGACCTGCTGGTGCCGATTTTCCCCAGCAAGTCGACGTTCGGCGCGAATCGACGAGGTGCTCATAGGTGAACGACGAAGAGGACATGCTGGTCGCGACGGTGCGGGCGTTCATCGACCGCGAGGTCAAGCCGAGCGTGCGCGAGACCGAACACGCCAATACCTATCCCGAGGCGTGGATCGAGCAGATGAAGCGGATCGGCATCTACGGGCTGGCCGTGCCCGAGGAGTACGGCGGCTCGCCGGTGTCCATGCCCTGCTACGTGCGGGTCACCGAGGAACTGGCGCGGGGCTGGATGAGCCTGGCCGGCGCGATGGGCGGGCACACCGTGGTCGCCAAGCTGCTGACGCTGTTCGGCACCGAGGAGCAGAAACGGACCTACCTGCCGCCGATGGCCGGCGGCGAGGTGCGCGCCACCATGGCATTGACCGAGCCCGGCGGCGGCTCGGACCTGCAGAACATGGCGACCACCGCCCTGAGCGACGACGCGGGCGGCCTGGTGATCAACGGGTCCAAGACCTGGATCAGCAACGCCCGCCGCTCCGGGCTGATCGCCCTGTTGTGCAAGACCGACCCGAACGCCAAGCCGCGCCACACGGGCATCTCGATCGTGCTCGTCGAGCACGGGCCGGGGCTGACGGTGTCGCGGGACCTGCCCAAGCTGGGCTACAAGGGCGTGGAGTCCTGCGAGCTGTCCTTCGACAATTACCGGGTGCCGGAAACGGCGATACTGGGTGGCGTTGCGGGCGAGGGCTTTTCACAGATGATGAAGGGACTCGAGACGGGCCGCATCCAGGTGGCGGCGCGCGCCCTGGGCGTGGCCACCGCCGCGCTCGAGGATGCGCTGGCCTACGCCCAGCAGCGGGAGAGCTTCGGGCAGCCGATCTGGCAGCACCAGTCGGTGGGCAATTACCTGGCCGACATGGCGACCAAACTCACCGCCGCCCGCCAGCTCACCCGCTACGCCGCCGAGCGCTACGACAGCGGTGAACGCTGTGACATGGAAGCCGGGATGGCCAAGCTGTTCGCCTCCGAGGTGGCGATGGAGATCGCGCTGAACGCGGTGCGAATCCACGGCGGCTACGGCTATTCCACCGAGTACGACGTCGAACGCTACTTTCGGGACGCGCCGTTGATGATCGTCGGTGAAGGCACCAACGAGATCCAGCGCAATGTGATCGCCCGGCAACTGGTGACCCGCGGCGGGATCTGACGCGGGCTTGTCAATCGCGCGGCGGCAGAACGGCGTTTGGGAGTATATTTGCCTGACTTCCGAACCAAAGGGAAAGGCAGCCGCCATGAGTTATCCTCCCGCGCCGCCCGGCGGTTCGCCTGAATGGCCCGGGCAACAACCGGAATGGCAAGGGCAACAACCGGAATGGCAAGGCCAACCGCCGCCGGACTGGCAAGGTCAGCCGCCGCCGGGGTATCCGCCGCAGCCGCCGCCGGCGTGGCCGGGTCAGCCGCCCGCGGGATGGCCCGCGGCCCAGCCGGGCTGGCAGGGCCAGCCGGAACCCGAGAACTATCTGGTCTGGGCGATCCTGTGCACGGTGCTGTGCTGCCTGCCGCTGGGGATCGTCTCGATTGTGTACTCCAACAAGGTCTCCGGGCTGTGGGCGCAGGGCCGCTACGCCGAGGCGCACGAGGCGGCCAACAACGCCAAGAAGTGGGCCATCATCGGCGCCATCGTGGGCGTCGTCGCGGCGGTGATCTTCGTGCTGATCTACGTCGTCGCCGGGGTGCTGGTCGTCTCCCATCTGCCCTCGACGACCACGACCACGTATTCGGGCTTCTGACGCCGAACCCGGGCCACGTCGAGCGTGCCGCGGCGCGATCGCTAGGCCTCGTCCACCAACCCCCAGGCCAACGCGGTCTCGGCGTCCACGGTGTGGCCGGACAGCACGAGATACGCCGTGCGCCACCGGCCTATCCGCCGGGTGACGCTGACGGTGCCGCCGGCGCCGGGGATCAGGCCGAGCGCCAATTCGGGTAGCCCGAACACCGCGTCGCCGCGGGCGGTGACCCACCCGCAAAACGCGGCCATCTCCAGTCCGCTGCCCATCACCCGGCCGTGCACCTCGGCGCGGCACGCGCGGCCGAGTCGCGCGGTCAGCGCGTCGAGCGCGAGGGCGGGGCTGTGCCGGGTGCGGGCGAGGTGGGCACTCGCCGGGTCGGCGAAGGTGCCGAATTCGGCGAGATCTCCACCGCTGCAAAACGATGGGCCGTTGCCGATCAACACGATGCCGGTGACCGAGGGATCCAGCTGCGCGACGGACAGCGCCTCCAACAGCGCCGCGCGGGCGTCGGTGGAGAACGCGTTGTGGCGCTGCGGCCGGTTGAAGGCGATGCGCAGGATGTCGCCGTCACGGTCCGCCAGTACCGGGTCGGCGATGTCGGGCATGCGGACCCGGCCGCGCTCCTGTAGCCACCGCGCGAACTCCGGGCCGGACTGCAGCGTTGAATACCCCAGCGACTCGGCCACCACCCCGGCCAGCGTCGGCCCCTCGGGATCCACCGCGCGCAATACGTCGTCACAGATCCCGCCGGCGTGCGGCCAACGTCGACAGCGATCGGTCAGCTCGACCAGCGCGTCGGACACGGAATCGACGGTGATGACCCGGCGGTCGGCGCAGGCGTCCTCGGTCAGCGTGAAAGTCGCTGCGTCAAGCCAGGTTCCGGCCCTAGCGATGTCGTCGGCCGAGCCGACGGCGATGATCACGCCGGGCGGCGACGCCGGACCGTCCTCCGGCGCGCTCGACAGGTCGACCACCCGGAGCATCGGTCACACCGAGTACTTCTCGATCAGCCCATTCTTGTAGAGCTTGCCGGTGTCGGTGCGCGGCAGCTGCGCTTCGAAGGCGATCGATCGCGGACATTTGTAGTGCGCCAGGCGATCCCGCAGCCAGGCCAGCAGCTCATCGCCGAACGCGTCGGTGGCGTCCGCGGGGTCGACGGTCTGCACGACCGCGGTGACGCGCTGGCCCATCTCGTCGTCGGGAACGCCGAACACCGCCGCGTCCATCACCTTGGGGTGTGTGACCAGAAGGTTCTCGGCTTCTTGCGGGTAGATGTTGACCCCGCCGGAGATGATCATGTGGTGGCGCCGGTCGGTCAGGTACAGGTAGCCCTCGTCGTCGACGTAGCCGATGTCGCCGACGGTGGCCCAGCCGTGCTTGGAGCGCGATGACGCGGTTTTCGTTGGGTCGTTGAGGTATTCGAACGAATACCCGCCCTCGAAGTAGATCTCGCCGGCCTGGCCGGGCGGGAGCTCGTCGCCGTTCTCGTCCAGGATGTGCACGGCGCCCCCCATGGGCTTGCCGACCGAACCCGGATGCGCCAGCCAATCTTCGGCGGTGATCAGCGTCGACCCGTGCGCCTCGGAGGAGGCGTAGTACTCGTCGATGATCGGACCCCACCAGTCGATCATCTGCTTCTTGATCTCCACCGGGCACGGCGCCGCGGCGTGCATCACCCGCTGCAGGCTGCTCAGGTCGTACGAATGACGCACCGCATCAGGCAGTTTCAGCATCCGGGTGAACATCGCCGGCACGAACTGTCCGTGGGTGACCCGGTGCCGCTGGATGGCATCCAGGCAGCCCTCCGCGTCGAACTTCTCCATCACCACCGTGGTGATGCCGCCGGCCTGCGCGCTCATCGACCACACCGACGGCGCCGTGTGGTACAGCGGCGCGGGGCTCAGGTAGACCGAATCGGGCGTCATCCAGAAGCCGACCAGCGCCGACATCATGCCGGGGGCGTCGGCCGGGGGAACGTGCGGCAATTCGCGCTTGATGCCCTTGGGCCGGCCGGTGGTTCCGGACGAGTACTGCAGCAGGTCACCCTCGATCTCGTCGTCGATCGGGGTATCCGGTTGGCCGGCAACGCATTCCGGGTAGCGCTCCCAGCCCGGCAGGCCCTCGTCGTGCTTCTCGGCGGCGATCAGCAACAGTTCCGGTAGCCCGCGCGGCAGCTGCTCGGCGAGGCCGGCGCAGGTGTCGCGCAGCGCGGCCGAGCCGATGATCGCCTTGGCGGCGCTGTTGTCGACGATGTAGGCGGCCTCCGCCGCGGTCAGATGGGTGTTGATGGGCACGTAGTACAAACCGCTGCGGCGAGCAGCCCACATCACCGCGTGGATGTGCTCGTTGTTCTCCATCAGGATGGCGACCGTGTCACCCTCGCGCAGGCCCGCCTGACGGAACCGGTGCGCCAGGCGATTGGCGCGGGCCTCGAGGTCATCGAAGGTGACGACCGTGCCGGACGGGTACAGGATGACAGCAGGTTTGTCGGCGCCGATATACGGGCGGATCTGCATGCGCAGACTGTACCGCCGCCAAACTTGACGGGTGTTAAGTGGTGGGTGGACCCGGCGAGTTTCTGCGTCAATCCCGGCGCGGGGCGCGCGGCGCCAGCCATAATGCAGTCAAGTAGAGCGCCGTGGGCCCTGGAACCCGACCTTGGTCAGCAACGCGCGGCGGGATACGCCACTGCCGCACGGAGGTGCGCATGACCGCCGAGCAAGAATCGGAGCCTGCCGCATCTTCGTTCGCCGATTCCGACTATGTCGACGGCATGGAGCGGCTCGTGCACGCCATTCAGGAGCTGTCGCTGGCGCGCACCCTGCCCGACCTGCAGCGCATCGTCCGCTCCTCGGCGCGCGAGCTCACCGGTTGTGACGGCGCGACGTTCGTGCTCCGCGACAACGACAGCTGCTATTACGCCGACGAGGACGCGATCGCCCCGCTGTGGAAGGGCAGCCGTTTCCCCATCGGGTCCTGCATCAGCGGCTGGGCGATGCTCAACCGCGACGCGGCGGTGATCCCCGACATCTACGGCGACCCGCGCATCCCGCACGCCCTGTACCGCCCCACCTTCGTCAAGAGCCTGGTGATGGTGCCCATCCGCAAGCTCGAGCCGATCGGCGCGATCGGCAATTACTGGGCCAGCCGGCACCAGCCGTCCGACCAGGAGGTCCACCTGCTGCAGGCCCTGGCGGACTCGACGTCGATCGCGATGGAGAACGTGCGGGTGTACTCCGAGCTGGAACGGCGGGTGCGCGACCGCACCGCCGCCCTGGAGGACGCCAACGAGGAGATCCGCCGGCTGTCGGTCACCGACGAGCTGACCGGGTTGAACAACCGTCGCGGCTTCTACCTGCTGGCCGAGCAGAAACTGCGCGGGTCGCACCACCTCGGCCACAATTGCGTGCTCGCCTTCCTCGACGTCGACGGCCTCAAGAAGGTCAACGACGAGCTGGGCCACGACACGGGCGACAAACTGATCAAAGACGTCGCCGGGGTGCTGCGCACCATCCGGCGCGAGTCCGACATCCTCGCCCGCATCGGCGGCGACGAATTCTGTGTGATGATCACCGAAAGCGACGGCGACACCCCGTCGCTCGAGGAGCGGCTCGCGCTCGCGTTCGGGAATTTCAACAAGACGAGTGAACGGCCCTACCGTCTCTCGGCCAGCATCGGCTTCGTGCGGGCGCCGGTTTCCGACACCGCGAACGTGGGCGAACTACTCGCCCGCGCCGACGAGCTGATGTACGCGCAGAAGAAGGCCAGCCCCAATTCGCGGCTGGCGGGCTGATCAGCCCGCTTCGGACAGCCGCTGCTTGAGCGCCTCGAACTCGTCGCGGACGCCGGTCGGCAGCTTGTCGCCGACGAACTCGAACCACTCCTCGATCAGCGGCAGTTCCTCGCGCCACTCGGCCGGGTTGACCGCCAGCGCCTGGGCGACCTCGTCGCCGCTGGCGTCGAGCCCGTCCAGGTCGAGGTCCTCGGCCTTCGGCACGATGCCGATCGGGGTGTCCTGACCGCCGGCCTTGTGCTCGATGCGGTCGACGATCCACTTGAGCACGCGGCTGTTCTCGCCGAAGCCCGGCCACAGGAAGCCGCCGTCGTCGCCGCGACGGAACCAGTTGACGAAGAACACCTTCGGCATCTTGGACTCGTCGGCGTTCTTGCCCAGGTCGAGCCAGTGCTGGAAGTAGTCACCGACGTGGTAGCCCAGGAACGGCAGCATGGCCATCGGGTCGCGGCGGACGGTGCCGACCTTGCCCTCGGCGGCGGCGGTCTGCTCGCTGCCCATGGTGGCACCCATGAACACGCCGTGCTGCCAGTCGCGGGCCTGCGTCACCAGCGGGACCGTGGTCTTGCGGCGGGCGCCGAACAGGATGCCCGAGATCGGCACGCCCTGCGGGTCGTCCCACTCCGGCGCGAGGATCGGGCACTGCGACATCGGCGTGCAGTAGCGCGAGTTCGGGTGGGCGGCCTTCTCGTCGGAGTCCGGCGTCCAGTCGCGGCCCTTCCAGTCGATCAGGTGCTGCGGGTCGCCCTCGAGGCCCTCCCACCACACGTCGTTGTCGTCGGTGAGCGCGACGTTGGTGAAGACGGTGTTGCCGGCCTCGATGGTGCGCATGGCGTTGGGGTTGGACTTCCAGTTGGTGCCGGGCGCGACGCCGAAGAAACCGAACTCGGGGTTGACCGCGTACAGCCGGCCGTCCTTGCCGAACCGCATCCAGGCGATGTCGTCGCCGAGCGTCTCGGCGCGCCAGCCCGGAATGGTCGGCTGCAGCATGGCCAGGTTGGTCTTGCCGCAGGCAGACGGAAACGCCGCGGCGAAGTAGTACGCCTTGTTCTCCGGGGAGATGAGCTTGAGGATCAGCATGTGCTCGGCCAGCCAGCCCTCGTCGTGGGCCATGGCCGAGGCGATCCGCAGCGAGTAGCACTTCTTGCCCAGCAGCGCGTTACCGCCGTAACCCGAGCCGTAGCTCATGATCTCGCGGGTCTCCGGGAAGTGGGTGATGTATTTGGTGTCGTTGCACGGCCACGGGACGTCCTTTTGGCCCTCCTCCAGCGGAGCCCCCACCGAGTGCAGCGCCTTGACGAAGAACCCGTCGTCGCCCATCTTCTCCAGCGCGGCCTTGCCCATCCGGGTCATCACCTTCATCGAGATGACGACGTACTCGGAGTCGGTGATCTCCACACCCAGCTTCGGGTCGTCGGCGCCGAGCGGGCCCATGCAGAACGGCACCACCCACATGGTGCGGCCGCGCATGCAGCCGCGGTACAGGTCGGTCATGATGGACCGCATTTCGGACGGGTCCATCCAGTTGTTGGTCGGGCCGGCGCCGCTCTCCTGCTCGGTGCAGATGAACGTCCGCGACTCCACGCGCGCCACGTCGGACGGGTCGGACAGCGCCAGGTAGGAGTTGGGGTGCTTCTTCTCGTTCAGCTTCTTCAGCGTGCCGGCCTCGACCAGTTGCGCGGCCAGCCGGTTGAACTCCTCGTCGGAGCCGTCAGCGAACACCACCCGGTCGGGCTGGGTGAGCTCGGCAACCTCCTGCACCCATGACAGCAGGCCCTGGTGCTTCGTGGGTGCTGTGTCCAAACCGGGAATGGTCGCTGAGGTCATCGAACTCTCCTGGATCCGTTGCGTATCGGGCTTGTGTTGCTCGGTATGCCGTCGCCCACATAATTAAGGACTTGGTGGCGTTAACTACAGGTTATCGTGAGGAACTTGTCGGGGAAGTCTCGGGCAGGTATAAGCCTTCTCACAACAACGATTCAGAAGCTCCCGACGGGTCGCCATCTTCGCTCCTCGAAGCGGGTTTTTCGGTTTCGTCACCGTCGCCGGTTTCGGCGGGACTTTCAGCCGGTTGTATACCCGGTTCTCCGAGTTCTGCACGCACCGCCCGCAGGGCGGCGGCGACCGCGGGCATCTCCCGATCCCGCGCGGCCGCGGCCCGCGCGGCGGCCATGGCGTGCTCGCGCAGTTCGGTGTCGATGACGCCGACGGCGGCGGACGCCTGCGCGTTCTCGGCCTCGTCGTGGGCGAGCAAGGCTTTGCTGAGCACCGACTCGGCGACCAGCACCCGGGTCGCGACCAGTTCCTCGACCACCGAGCGCAGCGAGGACGTCGCGTCGCCCGCCCAGCGGTCCAGCAGCGCCCGGTCATGCAGCAGGGCGCGAATGTTGATCACCAGGAAGGTGAGCGCCACCGAGATCGCCACGCACACCACCGCCGCGACGACCGCCAGCGCGGGGTTGAGCCGCGAGACCACGCCGCTCAGCAGCCGGCTCAGCGTGAGCGCCACCCCCAGCCCGAAGCCGACGCCCAGCACGATCATCAGCCAGGTTTCCTGCCGGCGCGACTTCAGCGGCGGCGCCGAGACGTCGACCTCCGGCATCTTCTCGAGGGCCGGCAGGTCCACCGGCACACCCACCGCCTGCGCGACGTCGGACAGCTGCGTGTCCGTGCCGTCGCTGACCTCGGCCACCACCTCGTCGAGGCGGGCGCGGGTGTGCGCCTCGAACCCGGACATGTCGCGCCGCGACAACCCGGCCGCGTGTTCCTGCAGCTCGGTGCGCGCCGTCGCGCATTGGTTGCGCGCGGAGTGCGACAACTGCACCCGAGCCTGCTGGATCTGGCCGCGCAGGGTGATGGTGCGTTCGCTCTTCGCCTGACGCCGCCGCTGCAACGCCGTGCTGCGTTCCTCGCGCAGCGCCTCGACCCGCGCGCGACGACCAGATCCCTCGACGTCGCGGTCGAACCGCCGTTTGACGGTCTGTAGGCGAGATTCCCACGCCCGCAACCTGTTTCGCCGGGCGAGGTCGGGGTCGTCGAGTTGCGCCGAGACGGCGGCGACCAGGGCGTCGACGTCCGGCTCACCGGCATCGGGCAGGGCGGCCGCGCCCACCCACGGCGCCCGGCCGTAGCGCGGCGAATGTGCGGCCAGCGCTTCGCGATTGGCGTCGACCACCTCACGCCAACCCCGGTGCACGTCGATCTTGGACACCACCCCCACCACCGCGTCGGTGTGCTCGGTCGCGGCGTCCAGCAGCGCGCAGTCGGAGGCAGTCAAGTGGGCCGCCGCGGACACGACGAACACCACCGCCATCGGCACCTCGCCGGGCCCCAGGTCCGTCGACTCCACGAACTTGTGCTGCGGCAGGCGGCCTTGCAGCGCCGTGGCCACCGCGCTCACCCCGGCCATCCACGGGCCGGTCACCAGGACCACGTCGCAGCGGTGCACGGCCGGCGGATCCAGGTCCGGCGCGGCCGCTGCCACCAACGCATCCACCTGCGCGACGGGATCGTTGTTTCCCTCGCCGCTCACCAGGATTCCCCCGGCAGTGACGCGCGGGCCTGCGACCACAGCCGCAGCGATCCGCGGGCGATGTCCGCGCCGCAGGTGCGGTGCAGTTCGCTCATCGAGGCGCGGCTGTAGCGCTGCCATCGCACCGCGCGGGGCAGGTGCGCGGACGGGTAGCGAGCCGCGTCGGCGAACCCGGAATCGTCCGCGTCCAACCCGGCGGCCTCGGCCAGGTCCACGGCCGCCGCCATCCGGGCGACCACCGTGTCGTCGCGGGACAGGAATCCGCCGATCTGCTCGCCCAGCCCGCCGCCGCCCACGGCCAGCGCCTCCAATTCCCCGACGGCCTCGAGCACCCGCCGGTAGCGAACCTCGGCGCCGAGCGCGCCGACCTTGCCCAGGACGGCGTCGACACCGCTCACCCGGCGCAGCAGGGTGAGCACTTGCGCCGGGGTCCTGCCCTGGCGGATGGCGGCGACGGCCAGCGCGGTGCCGAACAGGTCGAGGGTGTCCAGCAGGCGCTGACGCACGCCGGTCGGCACCGGGCCGTCCGCCGCCAGGAACCCGGCGAACGAGCCGTCGAGGCACGCCGCGGCACCGGGGTGCGTGGCGAGCGTGTGCAGCGCCGCCCACAGCGCGTGGTCGTCGGCTTTGTCGAGTTCGTCGAGCGCGACCGCGAGCAGGCCGATCATCGGTTCCATGGGAGCGCCGATCAGCGCCGACAGATCGGCGCACCGCGCCCGGGCCGCCGCGATCGGCCCGTCGCCGCGCCGGCCCGACAGGTCGGCCTTGTTCAGCACCGCCACCACCGGCTGCGCGGCGGCCGCGATGGCGTGGGCGTCCTCGGGCTTGACCACCTCGGCGACCACGTAGACCACCGCGTCCGCGCCGGGATCGGGCGCCGACGCGCTCAGCTGGAGGTCGGCCGCGATCCCCGACGCGGTTCCCGCGCGGTCCAGCGCGCGGGCCACCGTGCGGCGGCCGACCCCCCGGCGGCCGCGAACCACGACGCGCAGGGGTGCGGCGGTTCGCCTGGCGATCGCCGTCACGCGCGGATCGACGACGCCGTCGGCAAACCGCGTCAGCTCGTCGACGAAAATCTGGTGTCCTTGTCCCCTCATACCCCGCCTGTTCGGTCCGAATGACCCGATCGCCCCGTCGGTCCCACCGAATGGTGGCATTCACGTCGCCAAGAAGCGAGCCACCGTTAATCAGTTACCAGTTCAAGGCAACTGTTGGGTATCAATCCGGACCAGGGGCGGCTACATCCGAGGTTTATAGGCCACCATGGACAAATGCATGCGCAGCGCGGGGTGGCGATGTCTGCCGACACGCCGATCGGGGAATCGGCCCGCCCCGACCAGCGCTACCTGCCCGCGACGGCGTTTCGGTCGCGACGATCCGCGCTGTCCGACGCGCAGCGCCAGACGTGGGAGCGGCGCTGGCCCGACCTCGGCCTGTCGGTGGGCGCCCCCGCCGACGGGACCGTCGGCGACGAGCCGCCGCTGGACACCCGCTCGTGGTTCGGGCGCCAGGCGCCGCTGGTGCTCGAAATCGGTTGTGGCAGCGGCACATCGACGCTGGCGATGGCCAAGGACGAGCCCGACGTCGATGTGATCGCGGTCGAGATCTACCGGCGGGGGCTGGCGCAGTTGCTGTGCGCGATCGACCGCGACGCGGTGACCAACATCCGATTGGTCCGCGGCAACGCGCTCGACGTGCTGCAGCGGCTCATCGCCCCGGCTTCGCTGACCGGGGTCCGCGTCTTCTTCCCCGATCCGTGGCCCAAGGCGCGGCACCACAAGCGCCGGTTCCTGCAGCCGGGCACGGTTGGCTTGATAGCCGACCGGCTACTCCCTGGTGGTGTCCTCCACGTTGCGACGGACCACGCCGGCTACGCCGAGCACATCGCCGAAGTCGGCGCGGGCGAGTCCCGGTTGCGCCGGGCGGAGCCCGAAACCCCGCTGCCCATCTCGACTGTCCGCCCGACCACCAAGTACGAGACGAAAGCCCAAGAAGCGGGCAGCGCCGTCACCGAGTTCGTTTGGCTTAAACGATGAGTAGGCGATGAGTGATGAGCCTGACTGAGACGACCAACGCCGGAGCGGAACCCGTCGCGCCGCCGGCGGTGCTGCCGGACGACGGCGTGGGCGCCCTGGGCGGCTTTTCGCCGTCCGGCGGACGCGTGTTGCTGGTGTGGGACGCCCCCAACCTCGACATGGGTCTGGGCTCGATCCTGGGTCGCCGGCCGACCGCCTTGGAACGCCCGCGGTTCGACGCCCTGGGACGCTGGCTGCTGTCGCGCACGGCCGAGATCAGCGCGCAGCGACCGGGCGTCGTCGTCGAGCCCGAGGCCACCGTGTTCACCAACATCGCGCCGGGCAGCGCCGACGTCGTCCGGCCTTGGGTGGACGCATTGCGTAACGTTGGGTTCGCGGTGTTCGCCAAGCCGAAGATCGATGAGGACAGCGACGTCGACCGCGACATGCTGGCCCATATCGAACTCCGGCGGACCGAAGGGCTGGCGGCCCTGGTGGTGGCCTCGGCCGACGGACAGGCGTTCCGCCAACCGCTCGAGGAGATCGCCCGGAGCGGCACCAGCGTCCAAGTGATCGGATTTCGCGAACATGCGAGTTGGGCGCTAGCGTCGGATACCTTGGACTTCGTTGACCTGGAGGAGATCGCCGGCGTCTTCCGGGAACCATTGCCGCGGATCGGCCTAGATTCGCTGCCTGACCAGGGCGCATGGCTGCAGCCATTCCGGCCGCTGTCAGCGCTGTTGACCGCGCGTGTGTGACACTGAAAAACCAGTGCGCGGGTCGTTGACGACTAAGACGATCCAGTAAGGAGCTTGCGTGTTCGCCTGGTGGGGTCGAACTGTGTACCGGTATCGGTACATCGTGATCGGGGTCACGGTAGCTCTGTGTCTGCTCGGCGGCGTCTTCGGCATCAGCCTGGGCAAGCATGTTACACAGAGCGGCTTCTACGACGACGGCAGTCAATCCGTCAAAGCCTCGGTGCTGGGGGACGAGACCTACGGCCGCGACCGCACCAGCCACGTGGTCGCGACGTTCACCGCCCCCGACGGCAAGACGGTCGAGGACCCGGCGTGGCGGGACAAGGTCGTCGCCGAGCTCAACAAGTTCAAGGCCGATCATCCCGACCAGGTCGTCGGGTGGGCGGGCTGGCTGGCGGCCCCCAATAGCGACAACCCCGTGATCAAGGGGATGGTCAGCGAGGACAAGAAGCACACCTTCGTCAGCGTTCCGCTCAAGGGCGACGACGACGACAGCATCCTCAACAACTACAAGGCCATCGCGCCCGGCCTGCAGAAGCTCGGCGGCGGCAACGTGGAGCTGGCCGGCCTCGAGCCAATCGCCAACGCCCTGACCGGCACGATCGCGACCGACCAGCGCCGCATGGAGGTCCTCGCGGTGCCGCTGGTGGCAGTGGTCCTGTTCCTGGTGTTCGGCGGCGCGGTCGCCGCCGGCCTGCCGGCCATCGTCGGCGGGCTGAGCATTGCGGGCTCGCTGGGCATCCTGCGGCTCGTCTCCCTGTTCGGGCCGGTCCACTTCTTCGCCCAGCCGGTGGTCTCGCTGATCGGCCTGGGTATCGCCATCGACTACGGGCTGTTCGTCGTGAGCCGGTTCCGCGAGGAGATCGCCGAGGGCTACGACACCGAGGCCGCCGTGCGAAGAACCGTGATGACGGCCGGGCGCACAGTGACGTTCTCGGCGGTGCTGATCATCGCCTCGAGCGCCAGCCTGCTGGTGTTGCCCCAGGGCTTCGTGCATTCGCTGACCTACGCGATCTTCGCGGCGGTAGGGCTTGCCGCGCTGTTGTCGATCACGTTCCTGCCCGCGTGCCTGGGCATCCTCGGCCGCCACGTCGATGCGCTGGGCGTGCGGACCGCGTTCCGGGTGCCGTTCCTGCGCAACTGGAAGTATTCACGCGCCTACCTGAACTGGCTCGCCGACCGGCTGCAGAAGACCAAGACCCGCGAGGAGGTCGAGGCCGGCTTCTGGGGCAAACTCGTCAACTGGGTGATGAAGCGGCCGTTGGCGTTTGCCATCCCGATCGCCGTCGGCATGATCCTGCTGGTCATCCCGCTCGGCAACCTCTCGTTCGGCGGCATGAGCGAGAAGTATCTGCCGCCCGACAACGCCGTGCGCCTGGCGCAGGAACACTTCGACAAGCGATTCCCCGGCTACCGCACCGAGCAGCTGACGGTGGTGATCCAGAGCGACAACCACAGCAAGGTCACCGACCAGCAGGTGGCCGACATCCGCAACAGGATCTCCTCGATCGGCGGGTTCACCGACAAGCAATGGGAGGAGCGGGCCTGCCCGACCATCGCCGGCAATCCCTGCGTCGCCGGCCCGAACGGCACCACGGTGCCCAAGGACGGCTCGGTGCGGGTGATCCAGAACGGCCTGGTCAACAAGAATGACGCCGCCAAGAAGATCACCGAACTGCGGGCGGTCAACCCCCCGAAGGGGCTGAACCTCTATGTAGGCGGCACCCCGGCGCTGGAGCAGGACAGCATCCACAGCCTGTTCGACAAGGCTCCGCTGATGCTGGTGCTGTTGCTCGGCGCCACCATGCTGTTGATGTTCCTGGCGTTCGGCTCGGTGGTGTTGCCCGTCAAGGCCGCGGTGATGAGCGCTCTCACGCTGGGATCCACGATGGGAATCCTGACGTGGATCTTCGTCGACGGTCACCTGTCGGGGGTGCTGAATTTCACGCCGACCCCGCTGATGGTGGTGGTCATCGCGCTGGTTGTCGCCGTCGGTTTCGGCCTGGCCACCGACTACGAGGTGTTCCTGGTCTCGCGCATGGTCGAGGCGCGCGAACGCGGCATGTCGACCGCCGAGGCCATCCGGATCGGCACCGCGACCACCGGCCGCCTGATCACGGCCGCCGCGCTGGTGCTGGCCGTGGTCGCGGGCTCGTTCGTGTTCTCCGACCTGGTGTTGATGAAGTATCTGGCGTTCGGTCTGATGGCGGCGCTGCTGCTGGACGCGACGGTCGTCCGGATGTTCCTGGTGCCGTCGGTGATGAAGTTGCTCGGCGACGACTGCTGGTGGGCGCCGCGCTGGGCCCGGCGCCTGCAGAACAAGATCGGGCTGGGCGAGATCGATCTGCCCGACGAGCGCAAGCGGCCGACGCTCAACGGGCGCCCCGCGCGGCCGCCGGTGGCGGCCAGCCTGGTCGCCGCCGCGCCGCGTCCGCCGCACGACCCCACCCACCCCGCGCCGCTGGAGCCGTCGCGATCGGCGCGGCCGGCGCCGGAACCCAGGCCCGCAAAGGAACCCACCCCGAGCGCGTCGACCACCCGGGCCGACGACAGCGTGGACACCACCCGCATCCCGGCCCGGCCCAGTCAGCCGACCGAAGCCAAGACGACGCGGTTCTCGGCACAGGGCGCCCCTGCCCGGGACCGGCCGGCCGCACCAAAGGCGCCGCAGGCACCGCAGGCGCCGAAGCGGCCCCCGGCGCCGGCGACGCCGCCGTCCGGCGATCAGACGCGGGCCATCCCCGTCCCGGGCAACCGTCCCGACGACACCAACAGCGACGCCGCCGGCGAGCAGGTGAACCCGCGCGGCCAGGCCGAGAACGGAGACCCGGCGCGGCAGCGGCGCCGCTCCGGCGGCGGGCTGTCCGCGGCGGATCTGCTGCGGCGCGAGGGACGGCTATAGGGCAAGCGCTTCGGCGCCTGCTGAAGCTGTATCAGCCGGAGCCGTCCCCGGGTTTGTCCGGTTCGGCTTGCAGGATGGCGTTCGTCTCGTCCGCCTCCTCGGTCTGTCTTTCGGCTTCCGCCTCGGGATTCGGCGCCAGCAGCACCTGGAACGCGTTGTTGAGGAATGCGACCGTCGGGACGGCCAGCAGCGCGCCGACGATCCCGGCGAGCACGCCGCCGGTGGCAATGGCCAGCACCACGGCGAGCGGGTGAATCGAGACCGCGCGGCCCATCACCAGCGGTTGCAGCAGGTGGGCCTCGACCTGATTGACCGCGATCAACACACCCAGCGTCATGAGCGCGTACACGATGCCCTTGGCCAACAGGGCGACCACCACGGCCAGCAGGCCCGAAATCAGCGCACCGATCAGCGGGATGAAGGCACCCAGGAACACCAAGGAGGCCAGCGGCAGCGCCAGCGGGATGCCCATGATCGCCAAGCCGGCACCGACCCCGGCCGCGTCGGTCAGCGCCACCAGAAAGGTGGCCCGCACATACCCGATCAGCGACCCGTACCCGGCCTTGCCAGCCTCGTGCACCCGGGCGCGAACGTCCGACGGGATGACCTGGAGCACGTACTGCCAGATGTTGCGCCCGCCGTAGAGAAAGAAGATCAGCGTGAACAGCACCAGCACCGCCGCCGTGACCAGCTCGGTGACGGTAGCCGCGGTAGACAGTGCACCGCTGGTCAGCTTCGCCTGATTGTTGTGCAGCGCCTCGATCGCCGCGTTGCCCGCGCTGTCGATCTGTTCGCTGCGCAGATGCGTCGGCCCGTTGATCAGCCACCGGCGGGTCGACTCGATGCTCTGCGCCACCTGTTCGGTCAGACCGGGCAGACCGTCGATGAACTGCAGGATGACGAAGGCCAGGATGCCGCCCAGGATCGCGAAGCCGCCCAGCAACACCAACGCCACCGCGCCGCCACGGGGCAGGCCCCGTTGGTCCAGCCAGTCGACCACCGGCAGCAGCAACGCGCTCAACAGCAGCGCCACCAGCACCGGAACGACGATGATTTCCAGCTTCTGGATCACCCACAACAGGGCGACCGCGGCCGCCAAAATGACGAGCAACCGCCACGCCCAGGCTGCGGTCTTGCGTATGACGGGTTCAACCGAGGCGTCGTCGATGTTTGCTGACATCTGGCCAGCCTATCGGCCGCAAGGGGCGCTGGTGCCGCTCCGAACCCGTTCCGAGGCGCCTGCGGGTCGCCTGCAGCCGTCGGAGCCGGCACGATCCGGTCACGACGGCGACACAGTCGGCGGCGCGCAGCGATCGCCGCGCCACCTGCACCGTTACCCTAAATCACGTGTCGCACGACGCGCCCGCCCACCATCTCGACTTCCCGCGCGAACAAACCCCGCGCGGGAAGTACTGGTGGGTGCGGTGGGTCATCCTCGGCATGGTTGCCATCGTGCTTGCCGTCGAGGTTTCACTGGGCTGGGATCAGCTGGCCAAAGGCTGGATGAGCCTGTACGAGGCGAACTGGTGGTGGTTGCTCGCATCGGTGGTGGCGGCGGCCGCGTCGATGCACAGCTTTGCTCAGATCCAGCGCACCCTGCTCAGGTCGGCCGGGGTGCACGTCAAGCAATTGCGTTCGGAGGCCGCGTTCTATGCCGCCAACTCGCTGAGCACCACGCTGCCCGGCGGACCGGTGCTGTCGGCGACTTTCCTGTTTCGCCAGCAGCGGCTCTGGGGCGCCTCGACGGTGGTGGCGTCGTGGCAGCTGGTGATGTCGGGCGTGCTGCAGGCGGTGGGATTGGCTTTGCTCGGGTTGGGCGGGGCTTTCCTGCTCGGCGCGAAGAACAACCCGTTCTCGTTGCTGTTCACCCTCGGCGGTTTCGTCGCGCTGCTGCTCCTGGCGCAGGCCGTCGCTTCGCGGCCGGAGCTGATCGAGGGCATCGGCAGCCGGGTTCTGGCGTGGGTCAACTCGGTTCGCGGGCGGCCGGCGGACACCGGCCTGGACAAGTGGCGCGAGACGCTGAGGCAACTCGAATCGGTGAGCCTGGGCCGGCGCGACCTGGGGGTGGCGTTCGGGTGGTCGATGTTCAACTGGGTCGCCGACGTCGCCTGCCTCGGGTTCGCCGCGTACGCCGCAGGGGACCACGCGTCGGTGGCCGGGTTGACCGTCGCCTACGCGGCCGCCCGCGCGGTCGGCACCATCCCGCTGATGCCCGGCGGTCTGCTGGTCGTCGAGGCGGTGCTGGTGCCGGGGCTGGTCTCGAGTGGGATGTCGCTGTCGAGCGCGATCTCGGCCATGCTGATCTACCGGCTGATCAGCTGGCTGCTCATCGCCGCGGTCGGCTGGGTGGTGTTCTTCTTCGTGTTCCGCACCGAGAACGTCGACGACTCCGACGACGACCCGATCACCGGTCCGCTGCCGATCGTGCCGCAGCCGGGCGACGCTTCCGCCGACCCGACCGAGGCCGCCCTGCAGGGGCCGCTGCCGCCCGACCGAAACCCGGAGACCGAGGGCCGGGACAGCTAGCCGACGGTGTTTCCGCGCGGCGGGCCCGAGAGCGGGTTGGTGCCGGCAGGGAGAGGAGCGGGCTGCGGCGCGGCGGGCGGGGCGGCCGTTCCGCCCAGCGGGGAGGCGCCCGGGGGGTTACCGGGAAGCGCGGGCAGGGCGCCCGCGGCCCCCTGCGCCTGCTGCATCATGCCCATCATCTGCGGGATCGAGATCGGCAGCTTGCACTGCAGCGACAGGCTGGTCAGGGGTTGCGCGATGGACGTCATGTCCCCGGCGACCTTCGGGTTGGCGTCGAAGTAGCTCTTCAGCCCGCTCAGCGACTGCGGCCCCGCCTGCTGCTGCAGCATCGAGGTCATCGTCTGGTTGGTCTCGGGGTGCGAATCCAGGTAGTCACCCATCGACTTCGAGACCGAGCCGATGGTGCGGGCGACCTCGCTGGCCGCGCACGGATCGTTGGCGCCGGTCGCCGGCGGACCGGCGAGCACCGCGAGGGCGGCGCCGGGCGCGGCGGCGGCGATCAGGCCGGCCAAGATTTTGCCACGCCGTCCAGCGCTGCCTGTCGTCATCGAGAACTCCTCACAGTTTGCGCGGACCGCCACGGATGAGCGCGTCGCAAACAGCTGCAATGGACGGCCTTACCGATGGCCGGGTCCCCCTGAATCCCCCGAGGACCCGCCAGGCCAACCGACATCCTGCCACCGCCGATATCGCCCGGCCAGCCGCGAACTGCGGATGTGACCGAGATCCCGCTTGGTCACCGGTTCACAACGACTCCGCAGCTTCTTGGCAACGACGCCGTCACCGCAGCTCAGGAACTACATAACCCCACATAAACCACAGCGTGCTCCGGTATCCTCGCCTGCACGCGTTACGCGAGAACCGGGGAGCGAGAAAAATCCAGCAGTTGATGATGCGCCTCAGCCGCAGCCTGCGTAAGTACCGCTGGTTGGTCTTCACAGGCTGGTTGCTGGCGTTGGTTCCTGCGGTCTACCTGGCGCTGACGCAATCCGGCAACCTCACCGGCGGCGGTTTCGACGTGGCCGGTTCCCAATCGCTGGCGGTCCACGACCAGCTCGAGGAGCTCTACCACGACCAGGGCGGGTCATCGCTGGCGCTGGTGGCCGCGCCCCGCGCCGACGCCACCTACCAGGACATGAACGAGGCGGTCGCACAGTTGCGACGGCTCACCGCCGAGGTCCCCGGCACCTCGGAGATCCCCAACCCCACCCAGCGGCCGCCGCAACCCGATCGCCCCTACGTGCTGTCGGTGCGGCTCGATTCCCGCAACACCAGCGACGTCGCCAAGAAGCTCCGCACGAAGGTCGGCATCAAGGGCGACCAGCCCGGCCAGACCGCCAACGGCCGGGTGCGGCTCTACGTCATCGGCCAGGGCGCGCTGAGCGCCGCCGCGGCCGCCAACACCAAGCACGACATCGCCGCCGCGGAACGGTGGAACCTGCCGGTGATCCTCATCGTCCTGCTCGCCGTGTTCGGCTCACTGGCCGCCGCGGCGATCCCTCTGGCACTGGGCGTGTGCACGGTCGTGGTGACGATGGGCCTGGTGTACCTGCTCTCCGCGTACACCACCATGTCGGTGTTCGTGACCTCGACGGTGTCGATGTTCGGGATCGCGCTGGCCGTGGACTATTCGCTGTTCATCTTGATGCGCTTCCGCGAGGAACTGCGCAGCGGGCGCCAGCCCCGCGAGGCCGTCGACGCCGCGATGGCGACCTCCGGGCTGGCCGTGGTGCTGTCCGGCGCGACCGTCGTCGCGTCCCTCACCGGGATCTACGTGATCAACACCCCGGCGCTGAAGTCGATGGCCACCGGCGCGATCCTGGCCGTCGCCGTCGCGATGCTGACCTCGACCACCCTGACACCGGCGGCGCTGGCGACGTTCGGCCGGGCGGCCGCCAAGCGGTCGGGCTTCCTGCACTGGTCCCGTCGGCCCGAAAGCACCCAGTCGCGGTTCTGGAACCGGTGGATCGGATGGGTGATGCGCCGGCCGTGGATGTCCGCGCTGGCGGCGTCGCTGGTGCTGCTCGTGATGGCCGCGCCCGCGGCGTCAATGGTGTTGGGCAACAGCCTGTTACGCCAGTTCGACTCGTCCCACGAGATCCGCGCCGGCGTCGGCGCCGCCGCCCAGGCGTTGGGTCCGGGCGCGCTCGGGCCGATCCGGGTGCTGATCAACTTCCCCGAGGGCGGGGCGGCCTCGCCCGAGCACAGCCACACCGTCGGCGCGGTCCGCCAGCGGATGACGCAGGCGCCGAACATCGTCTCGGTGTCACCGCCCCAGTACGCCGAGGACAACGGCAGCGCGCTGCTGTCCGCGGTGCTGTCGGTGGACCCCGAGGACATGCGGGCCCGCGAAACCGTGGGCTGGATGCGCGCGGAGCTCCCCAAGGTCCAACAGTTGGGGACCGCGCGCGTGGACGTCGGCGGCCCGACCGCGCTGATCAAGGACTTCGACGACCAGGTGTCGGCGACCGAACCGTTGGTGCTGGGCTTCGTCGCGCTGATCGCGTTCGTGATGCTGTTGGTGTCCGTCCACTCGGTGTTCTTGGCGCTCAAGGGCGTCTTGATGACGTTGCTGTCGGTCGCGGCCGCCTACGGCAGTTTGGTGATGGTGTTCCAGTGGGGATGGCTGAAGGATCTCGGCTTCGCCCAGATCAGCTCGATCGACAGCACGGTTCCCCCGTTGGTGCTCGCGATGACCTTCGGGTTGTCGATGGACTACGAGATCTTCCTGCTCACCCGCATCCGGGAACGGTTCCTGCATTCGGGCAACACCCGTGACGCGGTGGCCTACGGCGTCAGCACCAGCGCCCGCACCATCACCAGCGCGGCGCTGATCATGATCGCGGTGTTCGTCGGGTTCGCCTTCGCCGGCATGCCGCTGGTGGCCGAGATCGGCGTGGCCTGTGCCGTGGCGATCGCGGTGGACGCCACCGTGGTGCGGCTGGTGATGGTTCCGGCGTTGATGGCGATGTTCGCGCAGTGGAACTGGTGGCTGCCGCCGTGGCTGTCCCGCGTGCTGCCGTCGGTCGACTTCGACCGGCCGCTGCCGGAGGTCGACCTCGGCGACGTCGTCGTCATTCCCGACGACATCTCGGCGCTGGTGGCGCCCAGCGCGGACCTGCGGATGGTGCTCAAGTCCGCCGCCAAGCTCAAGCACCTGGCGCCCGACGCCATCTGCGTGACCGATCCACTGGCCTTCAGCGGCTGCGGTCGCGGCCGCGGTCAGGCTTCGTCGGGCCCCGACGAGGAACGCACCCGCGGCCTGGGGCCCGGGCAGATCCCCCACCAGGTAGCGCTGGGCGAGGAGAAGGTCGCCGTCGGGGTGACCGCGGCCGACAGGAAGACCGCCACCAACGGCCATGCCAACGGTTCGTCGGGCCCCAAGAAGCTCGTCGGCGGGCTGGCGGCGCGCAACGGGATCGCCAAGGCCATTTCCGGGTCGGACCGGCCCGTTCATCCGGTGACGCTGTGGCGGGGCCGCCTGTCGGTGGCGATCGACGCGCTCGAGACCGACCCGGACGCCGCACCGGCGGGGGCCACCGACCGTCCGAGGTACGCGCGGCGCAGCCCGGTGGAGACGACCCATGTGCAGCTGCCCACCGGCGACCGGTTGCTGGTCCCGACCGGCGCGGAGACCCTGCGGCTCAAGGGCTACCTCATCATGTGCCGTAACAGTCGCCGCGATTATGCCGACTTTGCAGACATGGTGGATGCGATGGAACCCGAGACCGCCGCGGTGGTGCTGGCCGGAATGGACAGGTATTACTGTTGTGAATCGTCCAGGCGGCAATGCATCGCCACCCAGTTGGTCCGTCGACTCGCAGATCCCGATCCGTGCGACTACCCGGAAGACCAGGGGTCGGAAGCCGACGCGAACTCGGACTGGGAGGGGATCAGGGAACGCTGCCTGTCCGTGGCGGTAGCGATGCTGGAGGAGGCGAGGTGACGTTGGCATCCGACCGACGCCCCCCACCGCCGCCCCGCCGGCCGGCCCCCGAACAGCGCAACCGCGGCGGTGGCCCGTCCGAGGGGCCGTCCGGATCCGTTCCGGACCTGGACCAGCCGGTGGAGTTCTGGCCGACCGCCGCCATCCGGTCGGCCCTGCAGGGCGGTGACATCGCCACCTGGAAGCGCATCGCCGGCGCGTTGAAGCGCGACCCGTACGGGCGCACCGCCCGCCAGGTCGAAGAGGTCCTCGGCGGCACCCGCCCCTACGGCATCGCCAAGGCGCTGTGGGAGGTGCTCGAGCGCGCCCGCACCCACCTGGACGCCAACGAGCGCGCCGAGGTGGCCCGCCACGTGCGGCTACTGATCGACCGCTCGGGACTCGCGCAGCAGGAGTTCGCGTCCCGCATCGGGGTCAGCCCCGAGGAGCTGGGCGGCTACCTCGACGGCAGCACCAGCCCGACGGCCGCACTGATGATCCGCATCCGCCGGTTGTCGGACCGGTTCGTGAAGGTGAAGTCCGGCCCCTCGGCCGAATCCAACTGAGCTACCTGATCGGCAGCACGTCGGCGACCAGCCAGTCGCTACCGCGCTTGGTCAGCGTCACCCGCAGCGCCGGCGCCACCTGACTGGGTGGCTGGCCCGGCGCGTTCTGGGTCACCCGCAGGATCACCGCGACGCTGGCCGCCGTCGGCCCGAGCGCCTCGACGCCGGCCGAGACCGTGGCGGCCTGGGCGGTGACCTTGTGCTGGCCCAGCTCGGCGCTGGACTTGGTGTACTGCTCCTTGAACGCCGCCGCATGCTCGGGGACGACCATGGCCGTGGCCCGGTCGATCGCATCGGTCGGGGCGGTGGGGCTGAACGACGCCATGGCCTCGGCCATGCCGGTGGCGATCCGCACGACCTTGCGGGAGTCGTCGGTGAAGTCGCGGTCCGTCTTCGTCCAGTGCGTGTATCCGGTCGCGACGGCCGCCGCCAGGGCGGCCGTGCACAGCAGGGCCACCGCCAACCGCAGCCCCGGCGCGTCGTCGTCGGTGCCGAGGCTGACCGAATCGCGGCGCAGCAGCCAGAAGTTGACCGCGACGCCCTCGAGGGTCAGCAGGACCAGCACCGAGCAGGCCGACACCCACCACAGCGGCCAGCCGAGCACCACCCCGATGGCCACCAACGCGGCGATCGCGGCCAGCGGGGCCGCGATGTCGAATGCGAACAGTCGCCAGATGTTTCTCATCGGATCGAACTCAGTCCGGAAATCATCAGCTTGCCGTCGACGTCGGACACGTCCAGCCGCAGGTTCCAGTGCACGGTCTGCGGCTTGGCGCCGGCGTTTTCGCTGACGGACGTGGCGACCAGCAGCACCGAGTCGGTCCGGCTGGCGAACGGCGGCAGCTTGGTCGTCACCGATTCCGACCCCGGGGGCCTGTCGGCGCCGGGCTGGGCGTCCAGCTCGTGGTGCACGGTTTCGATCGCCACCGCGTCGATCCGCCCGGCGCTCTTGGACTGCAGCTTTTCCACCACCGCCCGGTAGGGCTGCACGGCGGCATCGAAGTAGGTGTTGAGTTCGCCGACCGTGCCGTCGTGCAGCCGCTGCAGGCTGGCGTCGACGTTGCCGCTGTTCATGTTGATCAGCACGTTGGTCCACCCGGCGGCGGTCTGCATGACGCGGCTCAGATAACCGCGCTCGGCGACCTGGTCGCGGTGGCCGGACCAGATGATCACCCCGAGCACGACCGCGGCCACCGACAGCACGCCGAGAACCGTTGACGCCACCCCGTAATGCGAGAAGACCCCATCGCCGGGTTCGCCGTCGTCAGCGTCGTCGGCGGTCGGGTGGCCGCCCTCTTCGGCGTCGTCGCCGGCGTCGACGACATCTTCTTCGGCAGGTGGCTCGGTGCGCGCGCCCTCGGACATGGCCCGATCGTCGCACCCGGGAAAGATGGAAGGATGGCGGGGTGACGAATACGGCCCTCCGCTCGGGCATCGACCTGAGCTACGTAGACGACAGCATCCGCCCCCAAGACGACCTGTTCGGTCACGTCAACGGCCGCTGGCTGGCCGAATACGAGATACCGGCGGACCGGGCCACCGACGGCGCCTTCCGGCAGCTGTACGACCGCGCCGAGGAGCAGGTGCGGGACCTGATCGTCGAGGCCAGCGAGCGGGGTGCGGCCGCCGGCGACGCGGACGCGCAACGCATCGGCGACCTGTATGCGAGCTTTCTCGACGAGGAGACCGTCCAGCGGCGCGGCGTGCGCCCGCTGCTCGACGAACTGGCCGTGATCGACGACGCGGCCGACGCCGACGCGCTGGCCGCCGCCCTCGGCGCCCTGCAGCGCACCGGGGTGGGCGGCGGTGTCGCGATGTATGTGGACACCGACGCCAAGAACTCGGCCCGTTACCTGGTGCACTTCACCCAGTCCGGACTCGGGCTGCCCGACGAGTCCTATTACCGCGAAGAACAGCACGCCGAGGTGCTCGAGGCGTACCCCGGGCACATCGCCCGGATGTTCGGCCTGGTCTTCGGCGGCGACCCGGAAAGCCACATCCGGACCGCCGAGCGCATCGTCGCGCTCGAGACCCGGCTGGCCGAGGCGCATTGGGATGTGGTCAAGCGCCGCGACGCCGACCTCACCTACAACTTGCGCACGTTCGCCGAACTGCGCGACGAGTCGGTGGGTTTCGCCTGGGGCACGTGGGTCGCCGCGCTGGGCACCCAGCCCGAAGCGCTCGCGGAAGTCGTTGTGCGCCAACCGGATTACGTTCGGTCATTCGCCGAGCTGTGGCGCAGCGAGGACCTCGAGGTGTGGAAGAGCTGGGCGCGGTGGCGGGTGATCCGCGCGCGGGCCGCCTGGCTGACCGACGAGGTGGTGGCCGCGGACTTCGACTTCTACGGCCGCCGGTTGACCGGCACCGAGCAGATCCGGGACCGGTGGAAGCGGGCGGTCTCGCTGGTCGAGAGCCTGATGGGCGACGCCGTCGGAAAGCTGTACGTGCAACGGCATTTCCCGCCCGGCGCCAAGGCGCGCATCGACGAGCTGGTGGCCAACCTGCAGGCGGCCTACCGGATGAGCATCAACGACCTGGAGTGGATGACGCCCCAGACGCGGGAGCGGGCGCTGGCCAAGCTCGACAAGTTCACCGCCAAGGTCGGCTACCCGGCGAAATGGCGGGACTACTCCACGCTGGTGATCGACCGCGACGACCTCTACGGCAACTACCAGCGCGGGTACGCCGTCAACCACGACCGCGAGCTGGCCAAGCTCGGCGGCCCGGTGGACAAGGACGAGTGGTTCATGACCCCGCAGACGGTCAACGCGTACTACAACCCGGGGATGAACGAAATCGTCTTCCCGGCGGCCATTTTGCAGCCGCCGTTCTTCGACGCCGAGGCCGATGACGCCGCGAACTACGGCGGCATCGGCGCGGTGATCGGGCACGAGATCGGTCACGGCTTCGACGACCAGGGCGCCAAGTACGACGGCGACGGCAACCTGGTCGACTGGTGGACCGACGCCGACCGCGCCGAATTCGGTGCTCGCACAAAGGCCCTCATCGCGCAGTACGACACGTACATCCCGAGGGGGCTGTCGAGCGGCCACCACGTGAACGGCGCGTTCACTGTCGGGGAGAACATCGGGGATCTGGGTGGGTTGTCGATCGCGCTGCTGGCCTATCAGCTGTCACTGAACGGCCAACCCGCCCCCGTGATCGACGGCTTGACCGGCGTGCAGCGCGTGTTCTACGGCTGGGCCCAGGTGTGGCGCACCAAATCCCGCGAGGCCGAAGCGATCCGGCGGCTGGCGGTGGACCCGCACTCGCCACCGGAATTCCGCTGCAACGGCGTGCTGCGCAACATGGACGCCTTCTACGACGCGTTCGACGGCGCCGACACCGGCGCGCTGTTCCTGGAACCGGAGCGCCGGGTCAAGATCTGGAACTGACCGGCGTCAGCGCCTCGATGCGCGCGGGCACGTGCTTGTGCCACGGCGTGCCCGCGTAGGGGTCGCGCCACCCGATCGAGGTCAGGGCGTTCGGGGCCACTCCGGGCACCACGGTGTGACCGTCGTCGTCGAGATAGTCGAGCCCAAAACCGTTGGGCAGGGCGGCATGTCCGGCGAGCATGGTCTCGGTGATTTCGACGGTGGCCTCGGCGCTGCCGGCCGCGGTGCTGATGCGGGCCCGGCATCCGTCGACGAGCCCTAGGGCCTGGGCGTCTTCCACGCTCACCCGCAGCGCGCCGTCGGCGTCGCGTTTGCGCCACGACGGGTCGCGGAAGATGTCGTTGGCGGTGTAGGCGCGCCGCTCCCCCACCGACAGCACGATCGGGAAATCGGGCGTGGTCAGCTCGGCCGGGGTCCGGGCCAGCGCTGCCAATTCGTCGAGCATCGACGGGATTTCCAGCGCGATCTTCTGGTCGGAGTGGCTGATCAACGCGAAGTCGTCCTCGTAATTGTGGACGGTGAACGTCACGCCCGAGGGGTTGTCGAGGATCGCGTCGAACAGGGCGTTGCCGTCGGCGTGACCGGCGCGCCGCACGGCGTCGGGATAGTTCATCGCGGTCTTCTGAGCCAGGCCCCACAGGGCGGCCGCCCCGCGCAGCCCGTCCGGCAAGGTCGGTCCGAGCGTCTCGTAGAGCACGTACGGAAGTAGCTGAGCCACCGTGGGATTGGTGGCGGCGGCGGACAGGAAGGCCTCGGCGTACGCTTGCCGACCCCGCTGGGCGGCTTCGCGCAGGGGCCGCAGATCCGCGTCGTCGACCACGCCGAGCGCCCGCACCAACCGCGCCCAGATCTCGGGCTCGGGCAGTGTTCCCGGCAACGGCTCGAGCAGCGGACGGCGCAATTGGAAAGTGTTGTGCGGGAACTCCAGGTTGAAGAAGGTGGCTTCCGGCTTCTCGAATTGGGACGCGGCTGGAAGTACATAGTGGGCGAGCCTGGCGGTCTCGGTCATCGCGACGTCGATGACCACCATCAGTTCCAGCGACTGGAAGGCTTCGCGGCAGGCGGTCGAATCGGCCAGCGAGTGAGCGGGGTTGCTGCTTTCCACGATCACGGCGCGGAAGCGGTCCGGATGGTCGGTCAGGATTTCCTCGGGGACCACGTTGCTGGGCACCAGCCCGGAGATGATGGGCGCGCCGGTGACCGGGGTGCGGCCGGAGAACTGGCCGAACAGCGGCGCGAACGACGAATGCAGGTGCTGGCCACCCTTTTTCGCGAAGTTGCCGGTGAGAACCCAGAGCAGCTTGTTCAGGTAGGAGCACAGCGTGCTGTTGGGTGCCTGCTGCACGCCGAGATCCTCGAAGACCGAGACGCTCGCCGCGGCGCCGATGCGCCGCGCCGCCGCGCGCAGCAGTTCCTCGTCGACCCCGCAGTGTTGGGCGTAGTCGGCGACCGCGACGTCGCGCAACGCGTCGCGGACGGTGTCGGCGCCGCGCACGTGCTCGGCGAGAAACGTCTCGTCGCAGAGGTTTTCCTGGACGAGGACGGCGGCCAGCGCCGCCAGGCACCACCCGTCGGTGCCGGGCCGCACCCGCAGGTGGAAGTCGGACATCTTGGCGGTGTCGGTGACGACGGGGTCGATGACGATCATCGACCGGGCCGGATCCTTGGCGATGTCGTTCAGCACCACCCGGGCGCGCGGAAAGCTCTGCGACATCCACGGGTTCTTGCCGACGAACACCGCCACCTCGGCGTGCTCGAACTCTCCCCTGGTGTGACCGCCGTACAGCTGCCCGTCGACCCAGGACTCGCCGGTTTTCTCCTGCGCCAACGCATTTGAGCGGTACCGTGAGCCGAGCGCCTTCAGGAAGGCGCCGCTGTACGCCCCGCCCAGGTGATTGCCCTGCCCGCCGCCGCCGTAGTAGAAGATCTTGTCCCCGCCGTAGGTGTCGCGGATGTGCTTGAATCCCTCGGCGATCTCCACGATCGCGGTGTCCCAGTCGATTTCCTCGTAGCTGCCGTCGGCGCGTCGGCGCAGCGGGGCGGTCAGCCGGGTGCGGCTGTTCTGGTAGTGATCCAGCCGCAACGCCTTGTTGCAGGTGTAGCCCTGCGATGCCGGGTGCGCCTTGTCACCGCGGATGCGGGCCAGCCGGCGATCGTCGAGCTGAACGACGATGCCGCAGTTGCATTCGCACAGGATGCATGCGGTGGAGTGCCATTCACCGGTCGTGTCTGTGGTCACTGTGGGACATCCTCTCCGGTCACCCGATACGACGACGTAGCCAAGAGCAGTTCGCGCACCTGGCGGCGGACGACGTCGAGGGGCATCAGGTCGCGGCGCACCCGGGCCAGCAGGATCGCGCCCTCGAGCGCGGTGGTGGCCAGGACCGCCAATTCGCCCGCCTGTTCCCGGGCTACGCCGTCGGCGATGAAGCGCTGGGCGATCAGGTCGGTCCAGCGGTCGAACGCCGCCGCCGCGCGCTCGACGACCGGCGCCATGCGCTCGGCGTCCTGCTCGCCCGCCTCCACGGACACGGCGACGATGGGGCAGCCGGCGCGGAAGTCGCTGTCGAGCAGCTGCTGGCGGAATTTGTCGATCAGGGTGTCGATCAGGTCGAGGCCGCTCGCGGCGTCGGCGATGATCGCGGCGACGTGGTCGCCGGCGTAGTCCACGGCCTCGCAAAGCAGTTGCGTGCGCCCGCCCGGGAAGTAGTGGTAGGCCGATCCGCGCGGCGCGCCGCTGTGCTCGAGGACGTCGGAGATGGCGGTGGCGTGGGCGCCGCGCTCCCTGATCAGCAGGGCGGCCGAAACCACCATCCGGTCGCGTGGACCGCGCATCGCCGCTCCTCAGGGGCCGAAGTTATATATGATGCTATACATAACCGCCGGGTCCGCGGAAGCCCCCTCGGGGAGGAGATGGTCAACAGACGCAAAATCGCCCGATTTCGCGGGGGAAACGGGCGATTCTGCGACTGCTCTCGGACAGCTAGTTCATCCAGTCGGCGGAGCCGTCGTTCTTCTTGTAGTTGCCGCCGGTGGAGTTCTTCACGATGATCGGGTCTCCCGCGCCGAAGTTGTCGAAGAACCACTTCGCGTTGGAGGGGCTGATGTTGATGCAGCCGTGGCTGACGTCGCGCTTGCCCTGGTCGTCCACCGACCAGGGGGCGCTGTGCACGTAGTCGCCGACGTTGTCGAACCGGACCGCGTCCTCCACCGTCACCTTGTAGCCGTAGGTCGAGTTGACCGGGACCCCATAGGTGGACGAATCCATCACCACCGACGCCTTCTTGTCCTGCACGTAGTAGGTGCCGTTGGGGGTTTGGTGGTTGCCGGACGTCATGCCCATCGACATCGGGATCGTCTTCTCCACCGTGCCGTTGCGGGTGACGGTCAGCTGATGCGTGGCGTCGTCGGCCGTGGCGACCAGCGTGTCTCCGGTGCGGAAGCTCGACACGGTGCCCCCGGCGTCGACGGTCACCGCGGTGTGGGCGGGCCAGAAGCTCAACGGCCGCCAGCGCAGCTGCGTCGGGGTCATCCAGTAGAACTTGCCCGGGACCGCGGGCACCGACGAGACGTGGACCGCGCCCTCCGCGGCGCCGGCGTCGTCGACGCGTCCCGGAAAGTTGATGATGATCGGCTGGGCGACGCCGACGGTCGACCCGTTGGCGGGCTGGATCTTGGGGGGCCCGAACGGGGCCGTCCCGGTGAACGGGGTGGGGTTCTGCCCGGCGGCCGAGGCCGCAGCGGGTTCCGCCATGGGCGGGAGCCATGGTGGCGTCGCCGCCGGGTCGGGCGGGGGCAGGGGTGCCAGCGGGTCGGGCGGGGGTGGCGGCGCGAAGGGGTCCGGCGGCGCGGGTGGGCCGGGCGGGGCGGCGACGGCGCCCGGGTCGGCGGGAGCCGGGTCCGGGTCGGCCAGCGCGGGGGCGGCGCTCAGCACCAGCGCCAGGGTCAACACTGCGCCCCAGCCGGTGACGTTCAGAGCGGCGAAGAGACCCTTGAAAGTCCAGGCCTTCGTCCAGCCCGACATATGCATACCTCCACTCGTCTACTCCGACACAGTCTGGCATAGGGCGGGCGCCGTCGACCGTCGCCGGCGGGCGTCCGCGGCCCCGGAGCCGCCAAGAACACGCCTCTGAGCTGGGCGGTTATGAATCGAGTGAGCTTGTCGGCCGCGGCGGGGGGACGTCGAGCATCCGCCGGTTGGCGGCGATGCCGACCAGCGCGACCGCCATCAGGATCGCCGAAGCGATCAGCATCATCGTGACGCTGTGCTCGTAGAGCAGACCGCCCGCCAGCGAGCCGGCCATGATGCCGACCTGGAATGCCGTCACGTAGAGGCCCGAGGCCCCGTCGGGGTCGTCGGCCCCGTTGCGCATGGCAGCGGATTGCATCATCGGCGATACGGCGGTGGCCATGGCCCCCCACAGCACGATGGCGGCGGTGCCGATCAGCGCCGTCGTCGCGCCGGACCGGCCGCCGAACGCCAGCGCCGTCAGCACCACGAAGGCGGCCGTCAGACCCGTCATGCACAGGATGACGGCGCCCTTGGGGCGGTGGTCCAGGGGCCGCGCCACCAGCGGCACCGATAGCAGGCCGGCCAGCCCGTAGGCGGCCAGCACCCAGGCCAGGTTCGGCCCACGCACGCCCAGGACGTTGCGGATGAGCTCGACGATGAAGGTGTAGGACACGAAGTGGCCGGTGACCGCGATCATCGCCAGCACGCTCACGATGATCAGCCGCGGGTTGCGGTGATGGCGGGACCGGGGCCCGACGTGGGCCAGCTGATCCTCGGTGAGCACCATCTCCGGCAGCATCAGCCGGGCGGCGACCGTGACGAGCGCGGCCGCGACGGTGACGCACACGACGGCCAGGCGCCATCCCCACATCAGGCTCAGGGCCGCGGTCAGCGGGCTGCCGACGACCAGCGCCAGGCTGGTGCCGACGTAGATCGATGTGGTGGCTCGCCCGGCGTGGCTGGGCGGCACCAGCCGGGTCGCGATCGGCGCGATGACCGACCACAGCAGCCCGTGGGTGATCGCACACAGCACCCGCCCGGCGGCCAGCACCGCGAAGTTGGGCGCCAGCGCCGAGATGAGCTGGGAGGCGGTCAGGCAGGTCAGGCTCGCGACCAGCACGCGGCGGCGCGGCAGGTGCGCGGTCCAGCGCACCAGCGGGATCGTCGTCAGGGCCGCGACCAGGGCGTACCAGGACAGCAGGGTCCCAACCAGGACCAAACTGACGTTGAGGTTGCGGGCGATCGCCGGCAGCGCCCCCACCGGCAGGATCTCGGCGGTGACATAGGTGAAGGCCGCGGCCGCGAGGATGGCGAGCTGAGCCGCGATCCGTGGCGTCCACGTTCGCGCGGCTGCGTTGGCGGTTTCGGCAGTCATCACAGTCATCGCTTGGGTGTGCGCAATCGGCTGAGCAACGTCGCCGAGGTCACGCTCCCCATACCGTACGCACACCGGCTACCGGTTCCTCCAACTTGGCGCGGCAACACGCCCTGCGATCAGGAGCGGACGAGGCGAGCGATCGCGGCGGAGGCCTCGCTGAGCTTCGTGTCGGCCTCGTCGCCGCCCTCGGCAACGGCCCGGGTGACGCAGTGGCTCAGGTGCTCGTCGAGCAAATTCAGCGCGACCGACCGCAGCGCGCTGTTGACGGCGCTGATCTGGGTCAGCACGTCGATGCAGTACTTGTCTTCCTCGATCATGCGGGCGATGCCCCGCACCTGGCCCTCGATGCGCCGCAGCCGCTTGGCGTAGTTGTCCTTCTGCTGCGAGTACCCGTGTTCGTCTGTCATCGTCGATTCACCCCTGCCGCTCCGTCTGGCCCGCCCATCCCAGCTTATACCCCGACGGGGTATTACCCCGGGAACGGGCATCGCGACTGGCCAGCGCATACTTGAACGATGCCCACCACCGATTCGGCTCGGACCGCCGACATCAAGCCGCGTAGTCGTGACGTCACCGACGGCCTGGAGAAGGCCGCCGCCCGTGGCATGCTGCGGGCAGTAGGCATGGGAGACGAGGACTTCGCCAAGCCGCAGATCGGCGTCGCGTCGTCCTGGAACGAGATCACGCCGTGCAACCTCTCGCTGGACCGGCTCGCCAAGGCCGTCAAGGAGGGGGTGTTCTCGGCCGGCGGGTACCCCCTCGAGTTCGGCACCATCTCCGTGTCCGACGGCATCTCGATGGGCCACGAGGGGATGCACTTCTCCCTGGTGTCGCGCGAAGTGATCGCCGACAGCGTCGAGACGGTGATGCAGGCCGAACGCCTCGACGGCTCGGTGCTGCTGGCCGGCTGCGACAAGTCGCTGCCCGGGATGCTGATGGCCGCCGCGCGGCTGGACCTGGCCTCGGTGTTCCTCTACGCGGGCTCGATCCTGCCGGGGGTGGCCAAGCTCTCCGACGGCAGCGAGCGCGAGGTCACCATCATCGACGCGTTCGAGGCGGTGGGGGCCTGCGCCCGCGGGCTGATGCCGCGCGAGGACGTCGACGCCATCGAGCGGGCGATCTGCCCCGGCGAGGGCGCCTGCGGCGGCATGTACACCGCCAACACGATGGCCAGCGCCGCCGAGGCGCTCGGGATGTCGTTGCCGGGCAGCGCGGCGCCGCCGGCGACCGACCGCCGCCGCGACGGGTTCGCGCGGCGCAGCGGCGCGGCGGTCGTCGAACTGCTGCGGCGCGGGATCACCGCCCGCGACATCCTCACCAAGGAGGCGTTCGAGAACGCCATCGCGGTGGTGATGGCGTTCGGCGGGTCCACCAACGCGGTGCTGCACCTGCTGGCCATCGCCCACGAGGCCGACGTCGCGCTGACGCTCGACGACTTCAGCCGGATCGGGTCGAAGGTTCCGCATTTGGCCGACGTCAAGCCGTTCGGCCGCCACGTGATGTCGCACGTCGACCACATCGGCGGCGTGCCGGTGATGATGAAGGCGTTGCTGGATGCCGGCCTACTGCGCGGCGATTGCCTGACGGTCACCGGTGCGACCGTGGCCGAGAACCTGGCCGAGATCGCCCCGCCCGACCCCGACGGCAAGGTGCTGCGGGCCCTGAGCAATCCTATTCACCCCACCGGCGGCATCACCATCCTGCGCGGATCGCTGGCTCCCGAGGGCGCGGTGGTGAAGTCCGCCGGCTTCGATTCCGACGTGTTCGAGGGCACCGCAAGGGTTTTCGACGGTGAACGGGCCGCGCTCGATGCCCTCGAGGACGGCACCATCACCAAGGGCGACGCGGTGGTGATCCGCTACGAGGGCCCGAAGGGCGGACCCGGCATGCGCGAGATGCTCGCCATCACCGGCGCGATCAAGGGCGCCGGTCTCGGCAAGGACGTGCTGTTGCTGACCGACGGCCGGTTCTCCGGCGGGACGACGGGGCTGTGCGTCGGTCACATCGCCCCGGAGGCGGTGGACGCCGGACCGATCGCGTTTCTGCGCGACGGCGACCGCATCCGGCTGGACGTCGCCAACCGGGTGCTCGACGTGCTCGCCGATCCGGCTGAATTCGATTCGCGGCGAAAGGGTTTCACACCGCCGCCGCCGCGCTACAAGACCGGGGTGCTGGCCAAGTACGTCAAGCTGGTCAGCTCGGCCGCCATCGGCGCAGTCTGCGGTTGATCTCCGCCTGACCGGATCGCCCGGCCAGGCGGCGAATCGACCTGTGCCCTAACCGAGTTCGGGGCTAGGCGTGCGTTCCCGTGGCGCGCGTGCGCATGCCGAAGTAGGTGGCGTTGAGACCCAGGAAGGTCAGCAACGCGCCCGCGACGACATTCGACCAGGTCATGCCGGTGGTCAGCGTGACGTCCGGCAGGATCCACGTCGACACGATGATCCACGCGCCGAGTACCGGCAGCGTCCATGTCATGCCGTGCGCGCGATCCAGCGTCGTGGCGAACCCGTACGCCAGGAACGCCACCGCGATACCGGCGATCAGGTCAGACGTGGCGAGCGACCTCGTCGCGCTGAACCCCACGATCCACGGCGACGCGGCCACATACAGACCCGTCAGCAGCGCCAGGCCGAAGGTGAAATGCGCACTCATCGACTCGGCGACACGCTCGTAGCGGGCGCGCAACGCCATCAAATCGGGGTGGTGATCGATTGATGAATGGACTGTACTCATTTTGTGACCTTTCTGTTATGCAGCAAGCCTTTTGAGCTGGGCTGCACCCATCCATCTGTGATCAACATTACGCTCGATCGCGGCCCAGTTCGAGAAACCGCGTAGCCTCTTGAGGCATGGACCTCGCGGATCGATTGCGGCTCGATCACCCGGTGGGACAGGCCGGCATGGGCGGCGGTCTTGCGGGGGCGGCCCTGGCGGCCGCGGTCGCCAACGCGGGCGGGCTCGGCACGCTGGGCATCGACACCCCGCGCCGGCTGCGCGCCTCGATCGACGAGGTGCGCGAGCAGGCGCCGGGTCGTGCCGTCGCGGTAAACCTGTTGCTGCCCTTTGTGCATCGCCATCACGTCGCGGCCTGCGTCGACGCCCGGGTGGACGCGGTGGTGTTGGCGTTCGGCGACAAGCGGGGCCTCGTCGAGCATCTGCGCGACGCCGGGGTCTTCGTCTTCGTGATGGTGGGCACCGAGGCGCAGGCTCGGGCCGCGATCGCCTGCGGCGCTGACGGTTTGATCGCTCAGGGGCGCGAGGCCGGCGGGCACCTCGTGGGGACCGTGCCGGCCCTGGATTTTCTCCCGCACGCCCTGCGCGCGGCCGGGAACCGACCGGTGTTCCTGGCCGGCGGCGTCGCCACCGCCGCCGACACTCGCGCCGCGCTCGACGGCGGCGCCAGCGGTGTCATCGCGGGCACGCGATTCCTGTTGACGCACGAGGCCAACGCGAGCCGCGAGTATCAGCGGCGAATCCTTCGGGCCGACAGGACGATCGAGACAAACCTGTTCGGCCTGAGCTGGCCGCTACGGCACCGCGTCGTGCCCAACGAGGCGACGCGCCGGTGGTGCCGCGCCGACGGGCGGGCCAAGGCGGTGCCGGCGGCGCTCAACGCGGCCAGTCGTCCCCTGTCGGCGCTGGGCTATTTCGATGCGGGCGCACTGATGCGCCTGCAGTCGCCGGCCCTCCCGTTCTTCACGCCGCTGGCACCGGTGGCCGGTGTGCCCGACTCCTGGCTGGACGGCGCCGCCCTGTACGCCGGTGAAGCCGCCCTGCGGATCGGCGAACTCACCTCCGCCGCGCAGGCGGTCGCCGACCTGTCCCCGCGCTGAGCTACTGCACCAGCGCCAAGGCGAAGCCGTCCCAGTGCTTGGCCCCCACCGTCTGGATCACCGCGGTGTCCAGCCGCGGGTGCTCGCCCATCGCCTGCAGCGTCTCGCGGGTCGCCCGCACCCTGGCATCGTCGGAATGCGGCCGCAGAATCTGCCCGTCGCGAATCACGTTGTCCACCACCACCACCGCACCGGGCCGGGCCAATCGGACCGCCCACTCCACATAGGCCAGGTTGTTCTCCTTGTCGGCGTCGATGAAGATCAGATCGAAGGGTCCGGTGACCGTCGGCAGTGTATCCAGCGCCGCGCCGACGATCACCTCCACCCGATCGTCGACGCCGGCGCGCTTCAAGTTGCCCCGCGCCACCTCGGCGTGCTTCGGCTCGTACTCCAGCGTCACCACGCGGCCCTGCGGCCCGGCGCCACGCGCCAACCAGATGGTGCTGAAGCCGCCCAGGGTGCCGATCTCGAGGATGCGCCGCGCGCCGATGGCGCCGGCGAGCAGGCTCAGGAACTTTCCCTGTTGCACCGACACCGCGATCGGCGGTAGGCCGGCCGCGTTGCTGGCCTCGAGCGCCGCGGTCAAGGACGGATCGTCGCCCACCACCGTGCTGTCCAGGAATGCGTCGACGTCGTGGGGGGTCGGTTTCTCGCTCATGACGTCAACGCTAGCCGCGCCCGCCGGGCCCCCGCACGACAGCCGTCCCCGCCACGAAACCCGTCGCGACCGTTTACGTATACCCATGGGGGGTATATAGTGGGGGTGCGGCCGAACCGCGCCGCACGAGTCACACCAGGAGAAAAGGGTGAGTCAAATGGCAACTTACGAAGCCGGGACCCTGCTGACGTGCGGTCACGAAGGCTGCGGCTGCCGTGTCCGCATCGAGGTGCCCTGCCATTGCTCGGGCGCCGGCGAGGGCTACCGCTGCACGTGCGGCGACGCGCTGACCCCCGTCGAGTAACGCCTCGGGCCGGTCGTACGTTCGGGCGTCAGCCCGAGGGGGTCATCGCCCGAACGTACGGCCGGTCAGTTCGACCCCCGCCGCGAGCCGCATGGCCAACGCCGAAATGCCCACGGCCGCCGTGTAATCGCCCGCCTCGATCCGCCAGCATCCGGCGCCGCCGTCGTAGCGTGCGAGCAGGCGCGGATCGGCCTCGATCCTCAGCCGGCGGCTGGCGCCCGGTTCTAACTCGATCCGCTCGAATCCCAGCAGCCGCAGGCACGGTCCGCCGGGCTCCGCCGTCACATACAGCTGCGGCACGTCGGCCCCGGCGCGGTCGCCGGCATTGACGACGGTGAAACTGGCCGTGATGGTCTCCCCGCCGGTGACCACCAGGTCACGGTAGTCAAACCTGGTGTAGGACAGGCCATGACCGAAGGCAAACATCGGGACGTGGCCGCTGGCCGCATACCATCGATAGCCGACATCGGCGCCCTCGAAGTATTCGATCGTGCTCGCGGTCCCCCACGGCGTGCCGACACCGGGTAGCCGCGGGCGAGGCGTCTGGTCCAGATCGGCGGGAAAGGTGATCGGAAGCCGGCCCGAAGGATTGACCCGGCCGGTGAGGATCTCGGCGCTCGCCCGGGCGCCGGCCTGACCCGGATACCACGCCTGCACAACGGCATTCACCGCGTCGCGCCACGGCATGCTCACCGGGTTGCCGGTCTCGAGCACCACCACGGTATTGGGGTTGGCCGCCGCCACCGCCGCGATCATTTCGTCCTGGCCCCAGGGCAGCGACAGGTCGGCGAGATCGTATCCCTCCCCTTCCGCGCGCACCGCGAACACGATCGCGACATCGGCGAGCCGCGCCGCCAGCGCCGCCTCGGCCGGACTGATGCCGGGGTCGAATTCGATCTGCGCCCGCGGCAACTGGTTTCGCAACTCCTGCAACGGCGACGACGGCAGCAGGTACAGGTTGCGCAGCCCGGCCTCCAGCCCCGCGCCGCCGATCGGGACCACGCCCGCGTAGCCGCCGTCGGGAACGACGGTGCTCGAACCATAACCGGCCGGCACGCCCAGGTGCGCGTATCCGCCGATGACGGCGATGCGCGTGCCCGGCTCGGGCGTCAACGGGAGCGCTCCCCGGTTGGTCAGCAACACGACCCCCTGGCGGGCGATGCGCAGCGCAATCTCGTTGTGCGCGGCCCGATCCGGCTCCGGCGGCGCGGCGTCGCGGTCGATACCGACGGCGAACATGGACCGCAGGATCCGTCGGACCATGTCCGACAACCGCTCCCTGGGTAGCCTGCCCTCGGCGTACGCGTCGCGCAGCGGCGCGCCGAAGGCCTCGGCCTGCCACAGCAGCGCGTCGATCTGGGCGCCGCACTCCTGATCGAGGCCGGCCAGCGCGCACTCCCAGCTCGGCGTGGCGCCCCAGTCGGACATGACCCAACCGCGATACGCCCAGGCGCCCTTGAGCACCTCGTTGATCAGGACATCGTTCGCCGCGGCGTAGACGCCGTTGACCTTGTTGTAGGCGGTCATCACGGCGCCCGGTTGCGCCCGCTCGATCGCGATCTCGAAGGCGAGCAGGTCGGACTCGCGGTGCGCGTCGGGATCGATGACCGCGTCCAGGAAGTGCCGATTGGTCTCGTTGCAGTTCAGCGAGTAGTGCTTGACCGTCGAGATGACGCCGTGGCGCTGAATGCCGTCGATCGACTCCGCGATCATCGCGGCGGTCAAAAGCGGGTCCTCGGAAAGGTATTCGAAGTTGCGGCCGTTGCGCGGGTCGCGCGCGAGGTTCATCGCCCCGGCGAGCTGCACGTTGAATCCGCGGCTGCGCGCCTCTGAGCCGATCACTTCGCCTGCGGACCGGGCCAGCGCCGGATCGAAACCCGCGGCCAGCGCCAGCCCGGCGGGCAGCGCGGTGGCCGTGTCGCCCGGACGGTAGCCGGGGTTGGTGACGCCCAGGCCGGCATCGCTCATCCGCAGGGGCGGCACCCCGAGGCGGGGAATCCCGGGCACGTACCCCGCGCTCATCGGCGTGTCCGCCGGGATGCGTTCGTCGCGCACCGGCCACAGGTCGCCGGCGCCCATCACCGAGACCAGCAGGGAGAACCGCTCGTCGTCGGTCATCTGGGCTTCGATCTCGCGGGCCCTCTCGTCGGGATCGCTCACCGCACACCCTCTTTGGCGTAGACGACGCGCAGCACATGCCCCACTTCGGGTCCCATCACCAGCTCCGTCAACTCGCAGATCGTCGCGACGAACTCGCGGCCGTGCGGCGGCTCGGCCCGGCACAAATGATGCGCCACTTCGTGCAACATCACCAGCTCACGCAGCGCCCAGTCGGCGGTGTCACGGTCGGGGACCGCGATAACGCCTGCGCCGTCCTGGTTTTCGTAGTGCGCGGCGGTGGCAGCCCGGCGCGGCCGGACCCGCAACGGGGCCACCCCCGGCCACCGGCTGCGCACCGCCGGCAGCGCCAGCACGTCGTCCACGTAGCGCTGGGCGGAGGCCACCGAGCCGAAGCGGCCCTCCGGCGGCAGCGTCAATTGTGTGCCGAAGAAGTCCACGGCGGGTGAACCGTGCTGGGCGGCGCGGTCGAACAACGTGCGGACGAATTCCTCGGCCGCATAGACCCTGGAGCGTTGAGAATCCCGCCGCGGGAAGTTCCCGGGAGTCACCCGCTCAGCGCGCTCCGCGCCCCGGGGAGTTCCGGGCTGTTGCCGAGCCGCGCTCGCTTGCCGGCCCGGTCGCCCGCGCGCCGCGCCGCCGAGGAATACCCGGCCGAGGCTCGACTGGCCTGCCAGGTGCCGCGCGCCTTGGACGCACCGCGGTAGTAGTCCACGAGCTCAACCTCCTTGTCCCGCAAGGCGATAGCGGTTCCCGGCGCACGTTGCCGGTCCTTGGTGGCTTCCCGCCGGGCCTCGTCGCGGGCCTCGGCCAGCCGTTGGCCCACGCGCGCCCCGAAGGCCAGCTGAAAGTTGAGCCGGGCGGTGATCGTCGGCGTGGGACGGTGCGCGCCCGAGGCGAGGTAGGCGTCCGACGCGCGCACCATTTGCACGACCAGGCCGGCGTACAGGGCGTGGCTGGCGTCGATGTCCTCGGCAAACCCGTAGGCGTAGACGAACGTCGAATTGGACGCGACGTCGCACCGCACGTCGTTGGCCGCGGCGATCAGCACGAAGAGCTGAACGTAGGTCCGCAACCCCTTGGTGCCCGCCGCGCCGATGGTGATGGTGCGCTGCGTCGGGGCCTGCGCGGCCGAACGCTGGGCCGAATGGGAGCGCGCCACCGCGAGGTCGATGGACGCGGCCGTCGCGAGCCGCTGCGCGGCCGACATGAACGCGTCGGCCTCGTGGGAGTTGTCGGTGCCTTCGGCCTGACGCAGCAGCGCGGCGATGCGCGCCAGCATCTTGTCGTCAGTCATTAGCGCCGTTCCTCCTCATCGCTGCGCTCTGCATCGTCACCGGCGCGAGTCATTAGCGCCGTTCCTCCTCATCGCTGCGCTCTGCGCCTCATCGCCCGTGCGGGTCATTAGCGCCAACGTACGGGAGCGGTCCGACACGCCCGCTCACAGCCGAGCGGTGATCCAGGAGACGACATCGTCGAGCACCTGCTCGCGCTCGGGCTCATTGAAGACCTCGTGATACAGGCCGGGATACACCTTCAGCTCGACGTCGGTGGACCCGACGCACTCGACGAGCCGACGGCTGCCGGCGACGGGAATCAACCGGTCCTCGGACCCGTGCACCACCAGCAACGGCGCCGTCAGCGCCGGCGCCCGCTGCGGCATCGTCTCGCCGACCTGCAGCAACGCGCGGCCGATGCCGGCCGGAACCTTGCCGT
The DNA here is from genome assembly GCF_000276825.1 of Mycobacterium paraintracellulare. NCBI lineage: Bacteria > Bacillati > Actinomycetota > Actinomycetes > Mycobacteriales > Mycobacteriaceae > Mycobacterium > Mycobacterium paraintracellulare. The sequence goes on from NC_016948.1 coordinate 5,252,419, forward strand.
GGTACACCAGCGGATCGCTCTTGTAGGCCGCCACCACCGCGGGATCGCGCGAGATGGCGTCGACGTCGAGGTCCTGCGCCGGCAGGCCGGGCACGAGGGCCCCCAGCACCTTGGCGGCCAGGGCCAGCAGCGGTGACACCTGGTCCTGGGCCGCCACCGCGGGCCCCGACAGCACCATCAGGTCGTAGTTGTCCGGGCGCTCGACGCCGTAGGCGAAGACGATCCCCCCGCCCATGCTGTGGCCCAACACGACGCACTTGAGGCCGTGGTGTTCGCGCGCGGCGATGCCGACCAGGGTGTCGAAGTCGGTGGTGTACTCGTGGATGTCACGCACCACCGCCCGTTTGCCGCCCGAGCGGCCGTGCCCGCGATGGTCCAGCGCGTAGGTGACCAGGCCCGCCGCCCCGAAGCACTGGGCGACGTGGTCGTAGCGGCGGGCGTACTCGCCGAGACCGTGCGCCAGCACCACGACCGCCCGTGGCGGCGTGTCGGGGGTCCAGACGTCGTAGACGATACGCACACCGCCGAATCCGTCGAAACTGCGTTCGGTGCGGTTCATCGGCTGGTCCTAGTCATTGAGGTGCAGCGTAATGGCTGGGATCCCGGCCGGGGTTGCGGACACTGCGTAGGCTCATCCGCGTGAGTCTTCTCGCCCAAGACCCCGAAGGCGACGCGGTGCTGGGGACCGATTTCTCGGCCCAGGCCGAGCCCTATCGCCGCGAGCTGCTCGCCCACTGCTATCGAATGACCGGGTCGCTGCACGACGCCGAAGATCTGGTGCAGGAGACGTTGCTGCGGGCCTGGAAGTCCTACGACCGTTTCGAAGGCAAGTCCTCGCTGCGGACCTGGCTGCACCGCATCGCCACCAACACCTGCCTGAGCGCGCTGGAGGGCAAGGGGCGCAGGGCGTTGCCGGTGGGCCTGGGCGCCCCGAGCTCGGACCCGACCGCGGAGCTGGTGGAGCGCCGCGAAGTGCCCTGGCTCGAGCCGCTGCCGGAGTTGACCGATCACCCGGCGGACCCGTCGGTGGTCGTCGGGTCGCGGGAGTCGGTACGGCTGGCGTTCGTGGCTGCGCTGCAATACCTTCCGCCGCGGCAGCGGGCGGTGCTGCTGCTGCGCGACGTGCTGCAGTGGCGCTCCGCCGAGGTCGCCGAGGCGGTCGGCACCACCACGACCGCCGTCAACAGCCTGCTGCAGCGGGCCCGGTCGCAACTGGATGCCGTCGGTCCCAGCGCCGACGACCAACTGGCGCCGCCGGATTCGCCCGAGGCCCAAGACCTGCTGGCCCGCTACATCGCCGCGTTCGAGACCTACGACATCGACCGCCTGGTGGAGTTGTTCACCGCGGAGGCGATCTGGGAAATGCCGCCGTACGCCGGCTGGTATCGGGGCGCGGCGGACATCGTGACCCTGATCCACCAGCAATGCCCGGCCGAGGCGGGCGGAGACATGCGGCTGCTGCCGCTGGTCGCCAACGGTCAGCTCGCCGCCGCGATGTACATGCGCGCCGGCGACGTGCATGTCCCCTTCCAGTTGCATGTGCTGGATGTGCACGGCGAGAAGGTGTCTCACGTGGTGGCGTTCCTCGATGAGACGTTGTTCACGAAGTTCGGGCTGCCCGGTTCACTGTCCGCCGGTCAGGAGTAAGAAGGTTGCGCACATGACGAATTCCACCGCCCTGGTCACAGCCGCGCCCGGAAAGCCGCTGCTGCTGCTGAGCGCCTATGACCTCGCCGACGTGGGCTACCGCGTCAAGGAATTCTTCGTTTCCGCGACGGCCTCGTCCTATACCCCGGTGACCGAGTTGGGACCCGATGGCCGCTGGGACGTAACACCCTCGGGCTCCGCCGATTTCACGACGCGGATCGTGGTGTTGACACCCACCGATCCGGCCCGATTCAACGGAACAGTGCTGGTCGAATGGCTCAACGTGAGCGGCGGCATCGACGCTCCCGCGGTATGGATGATGGCGCACCGCGAAATCATCCGGTCGGGCTACGCCTACGTCGGGGTCTCGGCGCAGCGGGTGGGGGTCGAGGGCGGCGACAGCCTGCTCGGCGCGGACATGTCGCTGAAAACCCAGGACCCACAACGGTATGCGCCCCTACACCACCCGGGCGACGCCTTCTGCTACGACATCTTCTCCCAGATCGGCGGCCTGCTCAAAAGCGACGAAGGCCGGGCCCTGCTGGGGGATCTGCCCGTGCGGCGCGTCATCGCTCTGGGCGAATCGCAATCGGCCATGTTCCTCACGACCTACATCAACGCCGTCGACCCGTTGGCCCGCAGCTACGACGGGTTCCTCGTCCATTCCCGTTTCGGCTCGGCCGCCCCGCTCGACGGAACCTCGATCTTCGCGGAAACCGAAGAGCCGCAAGGGGTTGCGTTCCGCCCGGAGCTGCGCGTCCCGCTGCTGACGGTCGTCACGGAAACCGACGTGTTCGGCGGAGCCCGGCAGGGCTACTACTTCGCCCGCCAGCCCGACAGCAACTACCTGCGGGTCTGGGAGATCGCCGGCGCCGCCCACGCCGACAACTACACCATCCAGGTCGCGTTCATCGACAGCGGGTCGGCGCCGCTCGCGGACATCGCCGCCGCCTACACGCCGACCAACATGCTGATGGGCCAGCAGTTGGCGCACTGCATCAACTTCGGGCCGCAACACCACTATGTGGTGCAGGCCGCGCTCGCCGCCCTCAACACGTGGGTCGCCAGCGGCGAGCCGGCGCCGAGCGCGGAACCCCTTAAGGCCCGGGAAACCGAAGGGCCGCAACCGGTTCTGGATGGCAACGGCCTCGCCCGCGGAGGGCTCAGGACCCCCTGGGTGGACGTGCCGGTCGCCCGGACGTCGGGGCTGGGTGGCGAGGAAAGCATCATGTCCATGATCTTCGGCTCCGGCGAGCTTTTCGACGCCGCCACGCTGCGCCGGCTCTATCCCGGCGGGAACACGGAATACCTGGAGCGCTTCACCGGCGCGCTCGACGCGGCGATCCGCTCCGGATTCATTCTGGCGGCCGACCGCGCCGAGATCCTGGAGCTCGCCGCCGCGACGTACCCCGGCGCGCGGTCCTAGGCAAGATTGCCCGCCTCCTCACTCGCGCCGTTCCGGCGCTCGCCGTCACCGGGCGAGGCAAGATTGCCCGCCTCCTCACTCGCGCCGTTCCGGCGCTCGCCGTCACCGGGCGAGGCAAGATTGCCCGCCTCCTCACTCGCGCCGTCACCAACTAGAACAGCCGGCTGTCGGGCGGCGGGCCCGGCACCGGACGCACCAGGCCGTTCCCGGTGATCAGCGGCAGATCCAGCGCGGAGAGCAGCCCGGGCGCGGCGGCGCACACGGCGGGGATGGCGTTGACCATCCTCGAGGAGCCCGCGATGCGCGCCCCCAGATCGTGGTCGTGGTCTTCGGCCATCTCGAATTCGCAGCGCATGCTCGGAGAACCCTCGATCTCGACGCGGTACAACCCGCGGCCGGACGCCGGGCCGTAACCGAGGTCCTTCGGCTCGATGCAGATGCGGGGCTGGGGCCAGTCCGGGGCGATGTCGTCTCGCATGCGCGTCACGTGGTCGAGGACGAAGGTCGGTTTCCCCCCGACGTAACCGGTCAGCGTCGAGCGCATGGCCGCGATCGTTCCGGCCGCGATGTGCCCCGTTGGCGTGTCGAAAGATTCGCCGGCGGGGATCCGCTCGTTGGCCTCCTCGATGTTGTCGATCTTGACCCCCAACCCGGCGGCGAGCTGGTGCAACACGGGCCCCCAGCCGAAGGTGAAAATCCCCGGCTGGGCCGCGAAGGCCGGGTAGTCCGGTTGCTGCCCGAACCCGAGGATCTCGTAGACGGCGGAGCGGTCCGGGTAGGTCGCGTAGTTGAACATCTCGGTCACGCGCACCGATTCGATCACCCGCGACACGCCGGTAAGCATCAGCGGCAGAACGTCGTTGGCGAATCCGGAGTCGATGCCGGTGGTGAAGAACGACACCCCGCCGTCGATCGCGGCCTGGCGCAGCGGCTCGGTGAACGCGGCGTCGACGGCGTCGGGAAAGACCAGCGGCACCACCGAACACGACACCACGTTCTTTCCGGCCCGCAGGATCGACACCATGTCCTCGACGGCGTCCAGTGGCCGCAGGTTGGCGGCGGCGGCGTACACCACGGCGTCGGCGTCGCCGGCGAGCATGGCCGCCGGATCCTGGGTGGCCACCACGCCCACCGGTGCGATGCCGCACAGCTCCCCGGCATCTCGGCCGGCCTTGGCATCGCTGTGCACCACGACGTCGACCAGTTGCAGCTCCGGATGGTCGATCACGCCACGCAGGGCGACCACTCCCATGGACCCGGGCCCCCACACCCCCACCTTCAACACGATTGTTCTCCTAATATTAGGACGTATAATCTGGCATTTTGGACGGATCGTAGGGAGGCGGCGGTGGCTACGTCAATGGCGGAGGCGCGCGGCGAACCACGCCCCAAATCGCCGCCGACGGCTCGGGTGATGGATGTCCTTGCCGCCCTGGCGAATTCGCCGGGTGGGCTCACATCGGCGGAACTGGCAAAACGTTGCGCCATCAGCACCTCGACGTGCGCCCTCGTGCTGGCCGAGTTGGAACGGCGCGCCTGGGTGGCGCGGCGCGGGGATCGTCGCTACGTGCTGGGCAGCGGGCTGTTCGGGCTGGTGCACGGGCTGCGCGAGCAGTTTCCGCTGCTGGACCGCGGGCGCGACGCGCTGCGCTTCCTGCACGACAGGCTCGGCGCGGGCTGCTCGATGTCGAAGATCGGCGCCCGGCACCTGATCACCGTCGACACGGTCGGCCACGGCACCGACGGCGAACACGCTGTGGGCCAGCGCTTTCCCATCGACCCGCCCTTCGGCCTGGTCGCCATGGCCTGGCGCGACGAGGATTTCGTCCAGGCCTGGCTGCATCGCGTGATGCCCCGGCTCACCCGCGCCGAAATCTCCGAGCACCAGCGGGTGCTGGCCGATATCCGTGCCCGCGGCTATGGCGCGTGGCGCTTCGACGACACCCACCAGTCGCTGCACCATCGGCTGGCCGAGGTGCTGGCCTCGCTGGAGCCGACGGCCCACGTCACGCGTCAGCTCACCACGCTGATGACGATGGTGACGCTGCGGTCGGTCACCGATGTCCTCGAAACGGACTTGGCCACCGCCGAATTCGTCGTGCTGCCGATCTTCTCCCCCGATGGCCAGCCGGAGTATCAGATCGAGATCCACCTGGGCCACGCCACCGGGTTGACTCTGCCCGAGCTCGACGCCGCGCTCCGCCACGCCCAGCGGCTGCTCACCGCGGCGGTCGGCTGACCCGCCCGGGCATTACGCTGGGATCATGTCTGCCACCGCGGAGATCCGCCGCGCGGCCGATCGGGCCGTCACCACCACGCCGTGGTTGACCTCCCGGCACTCGTTCTCCTTCGGCGACCACTACGACCCGGACAACACCCACTACGGGTTGCTGTTGGTCAACAACGACGACATCGTCTCCCCCGGAACGGGATTCGACACGCACCCGCACCGGGACATGGAAATCGTGACCTGGGTGCTGCGCGGCGAACTGTCCCACCGCGACTCCACCGGCAACCACGGAGTCGTCTATCCCGGACTGGCGCAACGCATGTCGGCCGGCAGCGGCATCCTGCACTCCGAGCGCAACGACTCCCCCAGCGAGCCGGTGCATTTCGTGCAGATGTGGGTGGTACCCGACGAGTCCGGCATCGACCCGAGCTACCAACAGCACGAGATCGACCCGAAAATGCTGGACGACAACCTGGTGACGATCGCCTCTGGCATCCCCACCCACGACGCGGCCATCACCCTGCACAACCGCCACGCCGCGCTGCACGGCACGCGCCTGCGGGCCGGGGCGGCCGCGCACCTCCCGGCCGCGCCCTACCTGCATCTTTTCCTGGCCCGCGGCCGGGTCAGCGTCGAAGGGATCGGGGAGTTGCACGCGGGCGACGCCGTGCGATTGACCGACGCCGACGGCCGCCGCGCGGCGGCGAGCGAGCCCTCGGAACTGCTGCTGTGGGAGATGCACGCCAAGCTGGGCGACTGAGACATGGAGGGCCGGCGACGCAGCCCATAGAGTGGGCACGACAGACAGGAGTCGGCATGCCTCAGTCGCACGCGCAGCACGCGGCGCCCAATCCCAAGCACAACATCAAGGCGATCCGCACCGTGCGGTTCTGGGCGGCGCCCCTGATCATCACGTTGGCGCTGATGTCGGCGCTGTGCGCGCTCTACCTCGGCGGCATCTTGAACCCGAGCACCAACCTGCACCATTTCCCCATCGCGGTGGTGAACGAGGACGCCGGCCCCGGGGGTGCGCAGATCACCGACCGGTTGGTCAATGGGTTGGACAAGAACAAGTTCGACGTCCGCGTGCTCTCCCGCGGCGAGGCCAAACGTCAACTGGACACCGGCCGGGTGTACGGGTCGGTCGTGATACCGCCCAGCTTCTCGTCCAAGCTGCGGGACTTCGGGACCAGCGCCGTGGCGCCGACCCGCGCCGAACGGCCGTCGATCACCGTCTCCACCAACCCGCGGGCCGGCACGCTGGGCGCGAGCATCGCCGGCCAAACCCTCAGCACGGCCATGGGCATGGCCAACGGCATAGCGGGGCAACGGGTTACAGCGGAGGTGGCCGCGCAGACCGGCGGCGCGCCGCTACCCGGCGCGGCCCAGGTGGGGCTGGCCGCCCCCATCGAGATCCAGTCGGTCGTCTACAACCCGCTGCCCAATGGCACCGGCAACGGGCTGTCCGCGTTCTATTACGCGCTGCTGCTCCTGCTTGCCGGGTTCACCGGCAGCATCGTGGTCAGCACGCTGGTCGACGCGCTGCTCGGCTACGTGCCGGCCGAATTCGGCCCGGTGTACCGATTCGCCGAGCAGGTCAGGATCTCGAGATTCCAGACGCTGCTGCTCAAGTGGGCCATGATGGTGCTGCTCGGGCTGCTCACCTCGGCGGTGTACGTCTGGATCGCCGACGCGCTCGGTATGCCCATCGATCTCAGTTGGCAGCTCTGGGCGTTCGGCGTGTTCGCGATCGCCGCGGTGGGCATCACGTCCAGTTCGCTGCTCTCGGTGCTCGGCACGGCGGGGATGTTGGTGAGCATGCTCATCTTCGTGATCCTCGGCCTGCCGTCGGCCGGAGCCACGGTGCCGCTGGAGGCGACGCCGTCCTTCTTCCGATGGCTGGCCGAATTCGAGCCGATGCATCAGGTTTTCCTGGGCGCGCGATCGCTGCTGTACTTCGGCGGCCGCGGGGATGCGGGCCTGAGCCAGGCGCTGACCATGACGTCGGTGGGCCTCGTCATCGGCCTGCTGCTCGGCGGCATCGTCACGCACCTCTACGACCGCAAGGGCTTTCACCGGATCCAGGGCGCGGCCGCCCTGGCGCTCGCGCAGGAACACCAGGCTCAACACAAGGCCCGCCGCGGCAAGCGGGCCGAGCCCGCCGCCACCGAATCAACCCCGGACGTCGCCGAGCCCGAAAGTTCCAGCGAGCAAACGTAATTCGCACGTGGCCCCAGCGTCATCGGCTCGTTATCTTTATTGACAGTGTGACTAATGAGGCTGATGATGTCTCTGTTGCATCCAGATCATGGCCGAAAGGGCTATCGTGCTGACCCGACGCGCCAGCTTCCGCCGGCTGGCGGCGTGCTGCACCGCCCTCCTCGCCTGCTTCACGCTGGCCGCCACCAACGGGCTGCCCCTGGCGCGAGCCGCCGACGGGCGCGATCTGCTCGCCAACGCCATCGGCAGCACCCGCGGTTCCTACCTGGTGTACAACTTCGGCCCCGGCCATCCCGCGCCGATGCTCAACGCCGCCGGCAGCTGGTATGAGATGAACAACGGCGGCCACCTGATGATCATCAAGAACGCGGCCGGACGTCTCTCACCGCACCTGCTGGTCGACACGCACCAGGGCGACCAGGCCCGCTGCGAGAACAATCCCGGTGCCCGCACCGGGGAGGGGCTGTGGCAGGCCTCGGAGCTCTACACACCGCTGCAGGCGTGGCAACGCATGGGCCAGCCGACGATCGCGATCAACGCCAACTTCTTCGACGTGCGCGGGCAAAAGGGCGGTTCGTGGCGCCAGACCGGGTGCAGCTCACCGTTGGGCGCCTTCGTGGACAACACCAATGGCCGGGGCCGCGCCAACCAGGCGGTCACGGGCACCCTCGCCTATCCCGGCAAGCAGGGTCTCTCCGGCGGCGGCGAGAGCTGGAGCGCGCTGACGACCATGATCCTGCCGTCCGGCGGCGCGCCGTATGTGGTGTGGCCCAAGACAAAAAAGGATTACGACGCCGCGACCCCGGTCGTCCAGGATCTGCTCAGCAAGAACGAGAGGTTCGTGGCGGTGTCGGGCATCGGGCTGCTGGCGCCGGGCAACACCGAACAGCTGCACGACGGCGGGCCCAGCGCCGCGCGAACGGCGTTGGCCTACGCGCGGCAAAAGGACGAGATGTACATCTTCGAGGGCGGCAACTACACCCCGGACAACATGCAGGACCTGTTCCGCGGGCTGGGCAGCGACAACGCCGTGCTGCTCGACGGCGGTGGCTCCTCGGCGATCGTGCTGCGCCGTGACACCGGCGGCATGTGGGCCGGCGCCGGCTCCCCCAGGGGGTCGTGCGACACCCGACAGGTGCTCTGCGACTCACACGAGCGGGCGCTGCCGAGCTGGCTCGCGTTCAACTAACCACGGCCGCAGCGCCTTTCGTTGCACCAGGCCCGAACCTGAAGATCAGCAGGCTCGTCGCTATCACCGCCGCGGCCACGACGAACACCGGGGCGACCGTGTACCTCGACATCGTCGCGCCGACGAAGGCGCCGGCGCCCATCGTGACGACAACGCCGACCCGCAGCCTTTGGCGCTCACCCGTGCCGCCGGCCAGCCGGCTGTCCAGGCCGAGGCTGACGATCGTCGACGTCAGCACGGTGGTGGAGAGTTCCGGAATGCCGAACTGGCGCGCGCTCGAGTGCTGCAGCCCGAACGTCACGGCGAGGATGCCGATCATGACGAGGGTGGAATTCCGTTGGTAGGTCAGCACTCCCGCGCCCGCCAGGATTGCCACCGTAACCAGCAGGACGATCTCCGTGGCCAGCACCGTGGTGATCCACGCCCGCGTCCGCTCGCCGAAATGCCGGGACAGCCGGCCGCTGAGCACGGTGGTGCACACGAAGGTCGGCAAGGCGACCACGACGGCGGTCAGGTCGATGCTGGTTCTCGGCGCCAGCCAGAAACCCAGGAAGATCACGTTGCCGGTCATGTTGGCGACGAACACGTGGCCGAGCACCAGGATACTGATCGCGTCGGCCAGTCCCGTCGCGAACGTCAGCAACAGCAGCGCCGCCACCGTCGATCGTTGTGAGACCGGTGAGGTAACCGCCATGGGGTGCAGTCTATTTCGGCGTGCCCGTCGCTGCGGCGTCAGGTTTTCGGTGTCAGATCCAGTGAGGTGATCGTCGTCATCCTGGTCACCAGCCAGCGGCTCTTTTGGCGCTTCATGAACAGCCGGTAGGAAAGGTACTTCAGCGACGGCACGTTCTTGGTCAGCGGGCTGGTCGACGTGGTGTTGGTGTAGATGATGACCACGGCGTTGTTGTCGTCGAGCGATTCGACCGCCGCGCCGGTGACGTCGGTGTGGTTGGTGATCTTGGCCTGCTTGTTGGGCGCCACGATGGCGTCGACGAATTTGCGGTACTGCGCCGCGAAATCGCCGGTGAGATAGGCGGATGCGCGGTCGGCGAGGGTGTCCATGTTTTCCGGGGTGTACGTCCACAGGGTGGTGATCGCGTTGGCCGCCGTGCGCGCGACGTTGATTTTCGTTTCGGCGACGGCCCGGTCGGTTAGGTAGGGCTGCACCATCGCGCCGGCGAACCCGGCGGAGCCGACGAACAGCACAGCGGCGACCAGGGCGACGATCGCCCATGCCTTGCCGGCGAGGCGTCGCTTGCGTGGCGCCGGTGCCGGGCCGTCCGTCGCCTGCTCGGCGGCGTCCTCGGTAGCCTCGGCGTCGGTGGCGTCGTCGGTAGCCTCGGCGTCGGTAGCGTCGTCGGTGGCCCCGGCGTCGGCGTCGTCCGGTGCCGCAACGGTCGCCTCGTCAACGGTCGCCTCGTCCTCGGCGGTCAGATCACCTGCTGCAGGTTGCTGATCTTCCACTGGTTACCTTCCTGCGTCGCGGTTGCCGCCCAACGATTGGCGTTCTCCAAAACCTGTTTCTCGTCCGGTGATTTCGTGGTGATGGCCGTGGCCACCATGACATTGGCGCTGCCGTCGTCGTTCCATCGCTCCAGGCCGGCGTCGAGCACGCTGCCCGTGGCCGGTTCGGCACGGGCGACCTGAAGCAGGATCTCGTTGGCGTTCTTCTCGTACTGCTTGGCGAAATCGCCGGTCGCCTGGGCGAGTATCCGGTTCACGTAGTCGTTGGCATGAAACGGGTCGATGGAGGTGAACTGCGTCATGAATCCGGTCACGTAGGTGAGCACCTCGCGGTCCCGGGAGGCGGCGCGCGCCCGGGATTCGTGGGAGCCCCACATCAGCGCACAGACGCCGATCGCCGCGACCATCAGCACCGCCGCCACCGTGGCGGCCAGCGGCACCAGCCATCCTTGCCGCGGCGGCACCGGGTGCTCGACAAGCAGTGGCCGCTCGCCGGGCGTGAACTTGCGGCGCGGGCTCATTTGCCGTTCCCCGGCGGCTTCGGCTTGGACAGTACGGTGAGATCGTCGACGCGCCAAGCGTTTCCGCCGCCCTTGGCGAAGTTCACCCGCACAGTTGCGCTGATGTAGCGCACCTCGGGTGCCGCGCCGCGCCGTCCCTGCATGAACAGCAGCATGGTGGCCCGGTTCGGGGCGGCCGATTCGATCGAGCTGTTGGTGACCCAGTACTCGTTGATGACCGGGGTGCCCTTGCGCACCAGGTCCTGCTGGGCCGCCAACTGTCCGCGGTACTTGTCGGTCGCCAGCGACTGCGCCCGGGCGAAGTCGTCCTGCAGCGACTTGGGGTCATACGTCAGCATCTGGGCCACGATCTTGGGCCCCTGCGTGGCGATTTCGGCGCGGGTCTGATCGCTCGCCCGCTGTGGGGCGTACGCCGCGCCGTAGCTGAGCGCGGCACCGCCCAGGCACACCGCCGTCGCGGCCAGCACCGCGCCCGCGGCCCAGCGCCGGACGTTCGGGGGCGCCTGGTCCGGCTGCAGGCGTCGCGCCTCGGTGCGCGCCACCATGTCGGCGAAGGTGCGGCGACGCGAATCCCACAGCGGCCACAGCCATCCCACCACCGTCGCGGTGTCGAGCAGGTGGGCGGCGTCGCGCAGCAGCAGCGTCCAGGGCCCCGCGGCCTCACCGCCGCGACGCGTCACGGCGATGCCCGCCACGCCGCGGCCCAGGCTCCAGCCGAGGATCGTCGGCAGCAGCAACCGGTTGACCAGCATCGCCAGGACGGCGAGTCCCATGACGCAGATGGACACCCACCACCACACGCCGCGCGCCGGCACCGTGAGCGACACCAACGCCAGCGTCGCCAGCACCGCCACGCCCGGCAGCACGTCGATGGCGAAGGCGCCGACGCGAGAATGCCAGGGCGCCAAGGCTTCCCGCGGTGGCTCTGGGACGTCCGTGGGTGCAGTCTGTTCGACCACCACCGTCACTTCGTCACCTGGTCGAGTTTGGAGATCCTGTATTGCCCCTCGGCGAAGGCCATTTTCACCCGCAGGCGGTAGCCGGTCTCGTTCTCAGTCTGATCGCTGGCCACCTTGACGCGGAGCGCGACAAGGATATTTATCGACCCGTCGGGGTTGTTGCGCTCGACCGCCGCCCGCACATCGGACACCTGAACGTGGATGTTCGCGGCCTGGTACGCCTGAACGAGCATGCTGGTGTACAGCAAGGCCTGCGTGCGGAAAGTGTCTGTGCCACATTCGATGATCTTCTGCTCAGCCGCGGTCATCGCGTTGGTGTCCGGCGCCTGCGTCGCCGTGACGCATTCGACCGCCGCCTTGAGCGCGGTGGCATCGTTGCGGGCGATCACCAGGCTGTCGCGGTGATAGCGCTGCGCGAGGTAGCCCCCCGCCCCGATCGCGCCCGCGCACAGCACCAGCAGCACCGCGATGGCGGCCAGCCACCCGCGTCCCACCCGCGACGGGCCGCGCGGCGCGGTCGCACCGGGCTCACCGGATTCCGCCGGATCCTGGGGGTCACCCTGCGGATTGGCCTGCTCGGCTCCGCTGTCGGGTGCCGTCGAATCCTCGTCCTTGTCTTCGGGGCTCAACGAATCGTCGTCCGTGTCGATGGGGTTCAGCCGGCTGGTGCCAGCATCTCCTTCCATCCGTCGTCTCCTGTTCTGGTCGAGTTCTCGACGGAGTATTTAACCCCGTCTGGCCCCACCAGTTCACCGCTTTGGGGACTGTAGACCGCCGTGGGAGGCCCGCTGGGGGTGTAGACACACGGGTTGGGTTGCTGGCCGTTGCACTGCACGCTACCCGACCCCGGCCGCGACAACGGATCGCTGGTGGGCGGGGGAGTCCCCGCCACCCGGTCCGAGGGCGCGGGGTTGAGCCCGTTGTTGATCGACGGCGCGGGGATCACCATGCCCGGGCGCACCGACTGATCGCATCGCGCTCCCGGCGCGGGGCAGGTCAGGATCTGGTTGGGGTCGCCGTACCAGGGGTTGGTGCCCGCCGGAACGTACGGCTTGGGGTCGCGGCATTCCCGCGGGGTGGCCGCCCGTTTGCCCGGGATGTCCGTACAGGGGATGTTGCGCGACCCGCGCACGCTGTTGGCCGGTGTCTCCATCGGGATCTTGCAGTACGTGCCCGTCGGCAACGGCTGAATGCTGGTGTCCGCCGGGGACCGCCACTCCGAGGCCGGGATGAAGCCGGTCAGGCACGGCGGCGGCTGGTTGATCGACAGCGCCAGGTCGAGCGCGGCCATGTTCGGGAATGGGGCGGCCACCGTCTGGGCGATCGACGCGCCCTGCGGAAGGAACACCAGGACCTGCTCGACGCCGGTGTGGTAGCGCTTGAGCAGGTCGAAGACGACCTCAAGATTGGCCAGCGTCTGCGGCAGCGACTCCCGGACGCCGCTGAAGAGGTCGTTGACCTGATCGGCCGTCGGCGCCGCCTGGTGCAGCAGGCTTTTCAGACGCTGGTCCTGCTGCGCGGACTGGGCGGCGAGCCTGTTCAGGTTGCGTGCCCAGCGCTCGATGTTGTCGCGCGATTTGACCTGGCTGTCCAGCACCGGGCCGGAGTTCTCGATGATGTCGTTGACGTCGGTGATCTGGGTCTTGAAATCGCCGACGATGGCCTGGGTGGAGTCGACCAAGCGCTGCAGGGCGGGACCCAGCCCGCCGACGGATTGCGCCGTCTCGTCGAGCAGCTGGCCGATCTTTTCCTTGGGCAGCACCGCCAAGCCGCGGTTGGCCGTGTCCAGGGCCGGCCCGATTTCGGCGGGCACCGTGCCCTTGGTGATGGTCTGTCCGTCCGCGAGGTACTTGCCGGGGTTTCCGCTCGACACCAGGTCCAGGTATTGCTCACCGACGGCCGAGACCGAGTGCACGTTGGCGATCGTGTCGGTCGGGATCTTATAGTGGCTGTCGATGCTCATCGTCGCCTCGGCGCCGCGCTCGGTCGGCTCGACGTCGGTGACCTTGCCGATGGTGATGCCGCGATAGGTGACATTCGCCGTCGGATACAGCCCGCCCGAGGCGGGCAGCTCGGCCTTCAGCGTGTACCGGCCGATGCCCATCAGGCTCGGGATCTGCAGGTAGTACACCCCGAGCACGAGCAGCGAGATGACGGTCAGGATCCCGAAGGCGATCAGCTGGCGTCGGATGAAGGGAGTCAGCAATTCCTGTCCCCCCTTTCCACCAGCGGTCCACCCGGCGCGTCATTCGGGTTCGGCGTGTAGCGCACGTCGGGGATCATCGTCTCGGGGTCACGCCCGAACGACTGCTCGAGCGCCCGCAGGGCTCCCGACAGCCCGGTCCCGGTCAGGAACGCGTTATCGACCGCGCTGTAGGTCAGGTCCAGCGTCAACGAGATGTTGATGTAGTCGCCGCGGAAGATCTTCGGCACCGTGTCGATGTCGAACGGCTGCGTGAGGATCAACTTCAGCGCGCCGATCAGGTACGGCGAGGCCCGGCCGAGCTCCTTCAACGGGCATTGCAGCGCCTGCAGGTCGGTGTACAGCGGCGCTCGCGCCTCCGACAGGTACTGGTCGGCGACCTGGCTCAGGCGCCCCACCGAATCGACGGCGTTGATCAGCAGGTTTTGCGTGTCGGCGAAGTGTTTGATCAGCGGCGGGATGTCGGTGAGCACCCGGTCCAGGACATCCGCCCGCCCGCCGACGTAGGTCAGCAGCCGGTTGGTGGAGTCGATGGCGTGGGTGATGTCGTCGCGCTGCGCGTTGAGCTGGGTGGTGAAGGTGTCCAGCTTGCCGAGCAGGGACCGGATCGCCTCGCCGCGGCCGTTGAAGATGTTGTAGATCTCGTTCTGCAGCACCTCCAGGTTGGGGATGCCGCCGCCGCGCAGGATCAATGAAAGGCTGGCCAGCGTCTGCTCGGTGGTGGGATACGCCGACGAGTTCTTCAGCGGAATGGTGTCGCCGTCCTTGAGCAGCTCGGGCGACGGGTTCGGCGGCGACGCGAGCTCGACGTGCTGCGAACCCAGCAGCGAGGTCTGGCCGATCTTGGCGGTGGCGTTCTTGGGCAGCTTGGTGTGCTTGTCCAAGCCCAGCGTCAGGGTGGCCACCCAGTTCTTCAGGTTGATGGCCTTGATCGAGCCGACGAACACGTCGGCCACCATCACCTTGCTGTTGCCGTTGATCGCCAGGGTGTCGGGCACCTGCACATAGATGGTCATCGAACCCGCGCCGCTGCCGGGGCCGCCCGGAATCGAGACGTTCGAGATGCCCTTCCAGCCACACGAGCTCAGCACCATCGCGGCCACCAGCAGCACCAGCGTCTGCCACGCACGGTGGCGGATCAGCCTCATCGCGCTCGTCACTGGCCACCTCCGAAGTCAGCGGCCGACGCCGGCCCGCCAGCGTTCGGCGCGGGCGCGGACACCGGCGCCGGGGTCGGCGCCACGGGGCCCGGGGCCACGCCCGGCCCGGGCGGCGGCGGCTGGATCGGCACCGGGGCGTTCAGTCCCATCGGCGGCAGGATCGGGTTCTCGTCGTAGGCGTTCGGCGGACCCGGCGGGGTCTGCAGGTTCGACTGGACGGGTTCGATGTTCGGGCCACCCATGAGCTCTTCCAACGACTCCGGCGTCATCAGGCCCGCGGTGATGGGACCGACCTGCTGACCCTGCATGCCCGGGGCGACGATCCAGCCCGGCTGGGTGTTGCGGTGCGAGGTCGGGGTGTCGGGCACCCAGATGCCGGGGACGGTCGTGTCCTTGTACCCGTTGGGCGGCTGCAACCGCGGCTCAGAGTAGGCCACTTGCTTGGGCAATGTCTCGGCGGTGCTGAACAGGTTCAAGCCGAACGGCGGGTAGTTGAACTTGATCGCGTCGAGGATCGGCGCCAGGTACTGCGCGCACAGTTCGGCCGACTCCTGGTACCCAAGCCGGCTGCCGGCCTGAATCGCGCTACAGATGAACTGCATCGGGTTGGCGAAGTTGGTGATCGACGGGATGGCGACCACCGATCCGTGCGACGGGTGATAGATCTGGTTGATGTTCGCCGCGGCCGTCGGAAGGACGTGCAGCGCGGTCTCCAAACCGTTCAGCGAATCCGGTTGCAGCAACGCGTTCGTCGCGGTCTCGAGGTTGTTGACGTCGTAGGTCAGCACCCCGGCGTTCTTGTCGAGCCAGGGGCGCACGGTGGTGAGCAGGCTGTCGAACTGCTGGATCGCGTTGGACAGGTCGGTGTCGTTGTGCGCGAGCCGGGTGGTGAAGTCGGCCAGGTTTTGGTTGAGCACGACGAACTGCGCGTCGTCTTGGTGCAGCGCGTTGACGAACAGCGCCAGGCTGCGCACCACGGCGAAGAAGTCGCCGCGGCCCTCGTTCAATGCGGTCAACGCCTGCGACAGGTTGCTCAGCGTGGTGTTGAACTGCTTGCCCTTGCCGGCCAGCCCGTTGGCGAACGACTCGATGACCTCACCGAACGGGCCCTTCGGCTGCTCGGCGGTGGGACCCAGTTTCGAGATGATGTTGGTGATGCTGTTGCGCAGCTGGTCCCATTCGACCGGAACCTGGGTGCGCTCTTCGGGGATCACGGCGTTATCGGCCAGCACCGGACCGCCCTTGTACGGCGGCTCCAGCTGGATGGCGCGCGAGGCCACCAGGGTGGGGTTGAGGATCACCGCCGACGCGTTGGCCGGCACCCGGTATTTGTTCTCGTAGTGGAAGGTGACCTTCATCTTGTCGCCGGTGGGCTCGATCTTGTCGATCGCACCCACCCGCAGGCCCATGATCTGGACCTTGTCCCCCGGGTACAAAGCGTTGGCCGCCGGGAAGTAGGCCACCACGGTGTTGTTGGTCAGCTTCTCGTAGAGCCTCCAGCCGACGTAGCCGACGATGAGGGCCAGCACGATCACCAGTGATCCGATGATCACCGACGCCCGGGACAGCTTCGGGAGTCGAATGTTGCGGATGTCAAAGATGGTGCTCAATTCTGGCTACCTCCCGTGACACCGCTGCCTCCGGCTCCACCGGGGTTGATGAACGGCGCCGGCAACTGGTTGCCCGGCCCGGGCGGTGCCGGCGGACCCGGCGGCAGCCCCGGCGCGAACGTCGACGGCGGCGGCACCGGTCCGGCCGGCGCCAGGTTCTCGGTACGCGCACCCGGGGGCGCCTGTGTGGGCAACGGGACGGGTGTCCCGGGCACGTCCGGCGGCGGGTCGCCCGGCCGGCCCGCGATATTGATGCCGGGCGTGGGTGGCAGGCCCGCGGGGTTCGGCGGTGACGTCATCACGTCCACCGGCGCCGGGAAGCCCGGTCCACCGAACGGCCCGGACACCGCACCCGCACAGGGCAGCGGGTTGTCGGGGCGGGGCAGCCCGTCCGCCGCCGGCGTGTACGAGCACGGCGATCCCGGAGGGACGGCCGGCCCCGGGTGGTCGGGCGTGCCCTCGAGCACCGGGGGCGCCGGGGGCGGCGCGCCGTTGGGGAACCGGGTGCCGTTGGGGTCGGGGAACCGGTAGGCCGGCAATCCGGCGCTGCGCCAGAAGTCCTCCGGGTCGATCCCACGCTTCTTGAACGCCGCGTCGACCCACGGCTGCGAAATCTGATACAGGGCCAGGTTGTGCAGGACCACCTTGAAGAACGGTCCCGAGGCGATGGCCTCGTTCAACGACGGCAGGAACTTGCCGACCTCGGTGAGCCCATTGGCAAGGTCGTCTTTGCGCTGCACCAGGATGTCGCTGAGGGTGCGCAATTGCTCGAGCACGTGATTGATGTTCGGGTTGTCGTCGAGCAGCCCCTTGACCTGTTCGGAGAAGGCGGCGATGTTGGCCAGCAAGGCGTTGATGGCCTGGCCGCGCTCGTTGAAGGCGGCCAGGAGCGTTTTCGCATTGACCAAGGCCCGGTCGATCTGGTCGCTGCGATCCCCCAGGACGCCGGCCACCTGGTTGGCCTGGGCGAGCAGGTGCTTGACCTCCTCGTCGCGCTTGCCGATCGTGTCGGAGAACTTGGCCACCCCTTCGAGCGCCGGGCTCAGGTGCGGGTAGGTCTGGTCGATGGTCTGGGAGAGCACGTGCAGGGACTGCTTGACGGTGTCGATGTCCCAGCCCTGGGCGGCCTTGGTGACGTCGAAGAACGCGTCGTAAATCTGGTACGGCGTGGTGCTTTGGCCCAGCGGCAGACTCGCCCCGGGCCGCAGCGGCTGGTTGCCGCGGGCCTCGACGTCGAGGATCTTCTTCCCCAGGATGGTGTCGGTCTTGATCGCCAGCCGGCTCTCGGTGCCGATGGTGTTGGTGCCGATGGAGAACTTCAACCGGATGTGGTCCCCGTCGATCTTGATGCCCTCCACCTTGCCGACGTCCAGGCCGGCGATACGCACTTTGTCGCCGGTGTTGATGCCGCCGGAGTCGGTGAACTGGCCGTAGTAGCTCGGCTTGGCGAACAACATCGGGACGCTGGTGAAGCTTTGGCCGACGCCGATCACGAGCACCGTCACGACGATGCCCATCAGCCCGATGCGGACCCGGTTCGGCGGTTCCAGTGTTCTCATTGCGGCGTGCACCTACCCGTCGGCTGCTGGAACAACCGGACCGTGCGGACCGGGCCGCCGGCCTGCAGACCGTTGATCTTGAGGGTGATGTCGCAGGCGTAGAAGTTCACGAAGTCCCCGTAGGAGCCGATCGCGCGCCCGATCATGTTCAGCGCTGTGGGCACCTTCTTCAGGTAGTCCTGCAGTTGGTCTTGCTGGTCGATCAGCGGCTGCTGAACGGCGTCCAGGTAGTTGATCGTCTTGTGCAGCAGCGCTCGGTCCTCGGCGAGCAGGTCGGCGACCGTCCCGGCGGCGTTGCTGATGTGGGCGAACCCCGCGGCCTGCGAGTCGCCGTGGTTCTTGAGGCCGGTGATCAACACCTCGAGCTTGTCGACCGTCTGGTCGAATTGCTGCCGGTGCCGGACCGTGGTGTCCAAGACGATGTTCAGGTTCTTGATGACCTCACCGATCGCTTGGTCGCGCTCGCCGAGCTGGTTGGTCAGCTGCGCGGTGTTGTCGAGGATGTCGTTGATGGTGCCGCCCTGGCCCTGGAACACGGTGACCAGCGCGGTCGCGATGGTGTTGACCTTCTGTGGGTCGAGCGCCCGGAACAGTGGCTTGAAACCGCCGATCAGGGCGTCGAGGTCGAGCGCCGGCGTCGTCCGCGACAAGGGGATGAACCCGCCGGGCGGCAGGACCTTGTCCGCGCCTTCGCCCTGACCGCGTTTGATCTCCAGGTAGCGGTTACCGATCAGGTCGAGGTAGCGGATCTGGGCGGTCGTCGACTGGTACAGCGGGATGGAGCGGTCGACGTTGAATTTCACCCGGGCGCGCTTGCCGCCGTCGACCAGCTCCACCTTGTCGACCTTGCCGACCTCGACGCCCGAGGCGCGGACGAACTGGCCCGCCCGCAGGCCGCTGATGTTGCTGAATTCCGCCGAATACCCGTTGGTGCGGTCGAAGCGCATCTGACCGAACACCACGAAGATCATCACGGTGAAGATCAACAGCACCACCGAGAAGATGCTGAGCCTGGTAATGGTTCCGGAGATTTTCATGGGTTGATCGTGTTATCCCCTACCTGGCGGCCCCAGACATACTCGATCGCGTACGGCGATCCGGTGTCCAGGTGGTTGTACGGCGCGATGCTGTTGCCGGAGTCCATCACCAACTCCGGTGCCGGCCACAGATCGTGGGTGAGCGGCTGCCAGCAACCGGGGGCGCCGCCGGGGCCGCCGCGGGCGTTCACCCGCGGCAGGTTCTCGGGCCAGACGTAGGGGTTGGGCGCCCCACCGACCAAACCTGCCGTGGCACCGAGCCCAAGCGTGAGCGCGGCGACGGCGACCAGCGACAGCGGGTTGGCGATCAGGCCCAGCCCGGACAGGGCCTGGGTGTGGCTGTTGAGCGAGTAGCCGTTGCCGCCCAGGAACGAGGCGGCCTTGGGCTCGATGTCGTGGTAATTGCGGACCGCGCAGAACAGTTCGGGGCTGTAGGTGTCGAGCAGCTGGGCCGTGGGCACCAGATCGGCCGCCCCGCGCGCCAGATACGGGCCGCCCTTGGTGAACAGGTCCGCGCCGGTGTTGCCGAACCCGGCCGCCGACAACAACGCCTGATCCAAATCCTTTTGCTGCGCGTTGATCGTGCGCGAGGTCACCACCGCGTTGTTCAAAAAGTCGAACAGATCCGGCGAGGCGTCCGCATACGTGTCCCCCAGCGCCGCCAACTGCTGAATGTCCTTGCGCGCCTGCGGCATCCGCGGATTCACCTCATCCAAAACCGCGTTCGCATTCACCACCGACTGCCCGAACTTCTCCCCCAGCCCGGCCAACGACTGCGCCGCCGCGCTCAACGTCAGATTCAACTTGACCGGATCGACCTTCTGCGCGATCGAGGTGATCGTCTGAAACAGCGTGTTGATCTCGGTGGTCACCGAACGCGCGTCGAGCACGGTGTGCGCCGAGATCTTCTGCGGCGACGGGTGCGCCGGCGTCGTCAACGACACGTACTTGCCACCGAACACCGTCGTCGCCTTGATATCGGCATTCACATTGGACGGGATCAGCTTCAAATACCGCGGATAGACCTCGAGCGTGAACTTTGCCGCCGGCTTGCCGTCGCGCACCGTCTCCGCGATGCTGCCGACCCGCCCGATCTCCACCCCGTTATAGGTCACCTTCGAGCCCGGATCCATCACCAACCCAGCCCGCGACGCCAGCATCGTCAGGTTGGTCTTGGGGGTGAAGTCGCCGCGGAACTGGCCGTAGACGAAACCGAGGACCAGCGCGGCGATCACCAGCGCCGCCAACCCGGCCCACTTGTACGGCGGGGTCCGGGGGGCGTTGGTCTGGATCGGCGCTGGCATGGCTACACCGTGAGCGCGAAGTTGGGGTTGACGCCATAGAGCGCCAACGCGGCGGCCAACACGACAACCTGCACCGACACCAGCGAGAAGCGCATCGATCGGCCGACGGCCTCGCCCACGCCGACCGGCCCGCCGCCGGCGTTGTAGCCGTAGAAGCAGTGGGTGATCATGACGACCGCGGTGATAAGGATGGCTTCCAGGAACGACCAGAAGACGTCGTCGGGGCGCAGGAACGTCCGGAAGTAGTGCTCGTAGGTGCCGTTGGATTGTCCGTAGAGCACGGTCGTGGTGATCTGCGGCGACAGGAACGACATGATCATCGCCAGCGCGTACAGCGGGATGATCACCACCAGCCCGGCCATGATCCGGGTGGTCGCCAAAAACGAAATCGACTTGATACCCATCACTTCCAGCGCGTCGATCTCCTCGCTGATGCGCATCGCGCCCAGCTCGGCCGTCGCGCCGGCGCCGACCGTGGCGGCCATCGCGATGCCGGTGACGACGGGCGCGGCGATGCGCACGTTGATCAGCGCGGCGAAGAATCCGGTGAACGCCTCGACGCCGATGTTGCCCAGCGAGGCGAACCCCTGGATCGCGACCAGGGAGCTACCGGACAACGTCACGAAGCCGACGATGGCGACGGTGCCGCCGATGACGGCCATGGCGCCGGTGCCCATCCCGATCTGGGCGACCAGACGCAGGGTTTCCTTGCGGTAGTTGCGCAGCGCGTGCGGGATGTGCGCCAGGGCCACCCCGCCAAACCACGCCATCTGGCCGATGTCGTCGAGCCCGCGCGCCGCGGCCAGGCCGTAGCGGTTGAGATTCTCTGCGGCCCGCGGGAAGCGGGAGCGAAAGACGGTGGTCGTCGACATGTCAGTGCCCCGTCCCGAATCGCACGCCGATCGTGGTCAGCACGACGTTGACCGCATACAGCGCGACGACGCAGAGCACGACGGTCTCGTTGACGGCGGTGCCCAGGCCTTTGGATCCGCCGCGCACCGTCAGCCCGCGGAAGCAGCCGACCAGTCCGGCGATCAGGCCGAAGACCGCGGCCTTGACCGTCGCGATGACGACCTCGGGCAGGCCGGTGATGGTGGTCAGGGTGGCCAGGTATGCCCCTCCCGACACGTTCTGCAGGTAGACGCCGAACAGGTAGCCGCCGACCAGGCCGACGGTGATCACCAGGCCGTTGAGCAGGGTGGCGACCAGGGTCGCGGCGATCACCCGGGGCACCACCAGCCGGTGGATCGGGTCGATGCCGAGCACCTCCATCGCGTCGATCTCTTCGCGGATGGTGCGCGCGCCCAGGTCGGCGCAGATCGCCGTCGACCCGGCCCCGGCGACCACCAGCACCGTGGTGAGCGGGCCAAGCTGGGTGACCGCGCCGATCGCGGCGCCGGCGCCGGACAGGTCGGCGGCGCCGAACTGCGCCAGCAAAACGTTGAGGGTGAAGATCAGCAGAACCGTCAGCGGGATCGACACCATGATCGTCGGCAGGAACGCCACTCGCATGATGAACCAACACTGCAGGACGAATTCGCGCCACTGGAACGGCCAGCGGAACAGGGCTTTCCCGGTGAGCACGCACATCCGGAAGAACCCGCCGACAAGCTCCAGCGGGGTTTGCAGTTGATCGCGCACATAGCCGACCAGGTAGGGGCCCCGTCGACTAGTCGACGTCGAAGTCACCGCTGCCCCCTCTGGCCGTCACCGCGCGCCGTCCGGCGCCGCGGCGGAACATATAGCACGCCCCCTCCTCGCCCCGATTCGACGTCTGTGACCATCGGCTCCCTACTGGCAAGTAGTAACGGAGACCACAGGAATGTACCCGATGGCCAAGCACGTGTGAACCGCATCCGCACAATTAACCCTTCGCCAACGACTGGCAAACGTTACAGCTCCTGCCCAATTTCCTTTCTGGTCCTAAAACCTCTTGCCCTAGAATGGATTTAGTCGATTTTTGCGGCCCCGTAGCGGATCCGCAGCTCAGTTTTGAGCACCTTGCCGGCCGGGTTGCGCGGCAGCGCGTCGACGATCTCGAGCGCCTTCGGGTGCTTGTAGCGCGCCAGTCGCTCGGTCAGGAACTCGTCCAACTCGTCGAGCGCCAACCCCTCGCCCGCCACCGCGGCGACCGCGATCGGCACCTCGCCCCACTTGTCGTGGGCCCGGCCGATGACGGCGACTTCGACGATGCTCGGGTGGCTGGCCAGGACGTTCTCCACCTCGGCGCAGTAGATGTTCTCGCCACCCGAGATGATCATGTCCTTCTTGCGGTCGACCACCCACACGTAGCCGTCGGAGTCCATGCGGACCAGGTCGCCGGAGTGGAACCAGCCGCCGGCGAACGCTTCCGCCGTCGCCTCGGGATTGTTCCAGTAGCCGCTCATCAAAGTTGGTGCGCGATAAACGATTTCACCGACCTCGCCGATGGGCACGTCGTTCATGTTCTCGTCGACGACCCGGGCGGCGACCGTCGGGATCACCTTGCCGACCGAGCCGCGCTTCCGGATGGCGTCCTCGCCGAGCAACATGCAGGTGACCGGCGACATCTCCGTCTGGCCGAACGCGGCCAGGATCTGGGTGCCGGGAAACCTCGCCGACATCTCCCGCAGCAGCGCGTCGGGAGCCGGGGCGGCACCCCACGAGATCACCCGCAGTTTCAGGTCGCGCGGGCGCGCCTGTTGCTCGGCGCAGACCGCCTGCCACTGCGCGGGAACCAGAAAAATCCCGGTGACCTTTTCTGCCGCCAGCACGTCGAGGAGCTGCCCGGGCTCGAACGCGCCGAGCGGGTAGATGACCGTGGGGATGCCGAGCAGCACCCCGGTCAGCAAGTTGCCGATGCCGGCGATGTGGAAGAACGGCACCCCGATGAACCCGACGTCGCTGTTGATGTCGGCGCCGTTGGTGTACAGCCCGGTCATCGTCTGTCCGGTCAGGTTGGTGTGGGTGAGCACGGCGCCCTTGGGGCGGCCGGTGGTGCCCGAGGTGTACATGATCAGCGCCGGCGAGTCGTTCGGGATGTCGACGGGTTGGTGCGACTCCCCGGTCTCGTTGACGAGGTCTTCGTAACCGAGCACGGTGTCGTCGGTCGAACCGCCGGCGACCACGATGGTGCCGAGCATCGACTCGATGTCGCGTACGCCGGTTGCCACCGGGGCGAGCACCGATTCGGTGATGATCACCCGCGCTTCGCAATCCTGGACCAGGAAGGCGATTTCGGCCGCGGTCAGCCGGAAGTTCAGCGGCACGGCGATGGCGCCGAGCATGTTGATGGCCAGCACCGATTCGACGAACTCGGTGCGGTTGAGCATCAGGATCATGACGCGGTCGCCGAAGCCGACACCCCGGCGGCTCAGCGCGTCGGCCAGCGCCGCCACCCGGCCGCGCAGTTCGCCCCACGTCAGTGTCTTGCCCAGGAACCTCAGCGCGGTCGCGTTCGGCTGCATCAGCGCGTGCCGCTCGAGTTGGTTCACCCAGTTCTGCCGCCGGGCGAGGTACGGCTGCTCTGTCAGATGGTCTGCCAATTGCGCGGTCAAACTCGACACTTCCCTTCACTCGCGCACCGCTTGCGCCAGGTTGATATTTGATAAAACATAGTGTTGTGTGGGTCACACTATGGCTTTGACGGTCCACTGACAAGTCCTCGACAAGCGCCCGTCAAGGTCCGTCAAAACTTGAATCCCGTCCCGCCAAGTCACTGAAAGTCCTGGCAGACCCTGTGAACGCACCGATGTCCATGCAGCCGAGGAGCCGGCGGCCGCTGCGGCGGGCTCAGCTGTCCGATGAGGTCGCGGGCCATCTGCGGGCGTCGATCATGTCCGGAACGCTGCGTCCGGGGACGTTCATCCGTCTCGACGAGACCGCCGCCCAGCTAGGGGTCAGCGTCACCCCGGTGCGCGAAGCCCTGCTGAAGTTGCGCGGCGAGGGCATGGTGCAGCTGGAGCCGCACCGCGGCCACGTCGTGTTGCCGCTCACCCGCCAGGACATCGAGGACATCTTCTGGCTGCAGGCCTCGATCGCCAAGGAGCTGGCGGCCGCGGCCACCGACCACATCACCGACGCCGAGATCGACGAGCTGGACCGCATCAACGAGTCGCTCGCCGCGGCCGTCGGATCCGGCGACGCCGAGACCATCGCGGGCATCGAGTTCGCCTTTCACCGGGTCTTCAACCAGGCCAGCGGCCGGATCAAGCTGGCGTGGTTCCTGCTCAACGCCGCCCGCTACATGCCGGTGCTGGTGTACGCGGCCGATCCGCACTGGGGCAAGGCCGCCGTCGACAACCACCGGAAGCTGATCGCCGCGCTGCGCCACCGCGACACCGCCGCGGTGATCGAGCACACCGTATGGCAGTTCACCGACGCGGCGGCCCGGCTGACCGAGATGCGCGACCGCGCCGGCAATCCCTTCTAGCGGCGATCGCGAGCGCGGCGCAGCCGGGCGATGCGGGTCGCCGCCATCTCCTAGCGGCGATCGCGAGCGCGGCGCAGCCGGGCGATGCGGGTCGCCGCCATCTCCTAGCGGCGATCGCGAGCGCGGCTTAGCCGGGCGAAGCGGGTCGCCGCCAATTTCTAGGTCGCGGCCAGCTGCTCGGCGCGCTGCTTGAGGCTCTCGGCGAGGTGGTCGAGGACGTTGTTGAGGAGCTGCTTGACCATCGGCGCCGGGACCGGCATCGACGTTTCGACGTCCAGGTCCACGGTCAGCAGGCTTGAAGCGCCCATGGCCACCACGGAGAAGAGCTGCTCCTGCTTGGTGAACAGGTCGCCCTGCTGCAGGACGGTCTGGATCTGGTTTTCCCCCGGGTAGTACACGGCCTGGATGAACATGCTCTGCATGCCCTGGTAATCGGTGTCGAGCCGCACCTGGCTGGGCCGCCCGTCGTCATAGCGGGCGAGCACCCAGAGACCCTTGATCTCCTCGTTCCACTGCGGGTAGGCCTCGAAATCGCCGACGATCTTCATGATCAACCCGGCGTCGGCGCCGATCTCGACGGTCTTGCTCAACACTGGCATGCGCGCAGCATAACGGGGTGCGCGAAAACCCCAGCGCAGGGCGGTATCTGGGCCCGGAGCTAGGCCGATTCGCCGACGCTGGCCGTCGACAGCAGGGTCCGGACCGGGTCGGGAATCGGGACGGACTTGCGCGTAACCCGGTCGACGTAGACGTGCACCCAATGTCCCAGCGCGGTGATCGGCCGCGGGTCGCCGTCACCGGACTCGAACACGCCCAGCCGGTAGGTGACGCTGCTGCGGCCCAGCCGGGTCACGGCCAGGCCCACCGTGAGGTCTTGGGGGAAATGCAGTTCGGAGAAGTAGCGGCAGCCCGACTCGGCGACGATGCCCAGCGCCGCCGTGGTGATCGGGTCCAGCCCGGTGGCGGTGTTGATCCAGGCGGTGATCGCGGTGTCGAACAACTGGTAGTAGACAGCGTTGTTGAGGTGGCCGAACATGTCGTTGTCGGCCCATCGCGTCCCGACCGGCCACAGCACCGGGAAGTCGTTGCTGGTCAACCCGTCCGGGGCGGGGGGAACTACTGGAGCCGACGCCATGGTTGTATTCCAGCATGTCCGGAATTCGGGGCGCGGTACTGGAGCACATCGGGGCGCCCCGGCCCTACGCGCGGTCGCGGCCCATCAGCATCGCCGACGTCGACCTCGCGCCGCCGGGTCGCGACGAGGTGCTGGTCCGCATCGAGGCGGCCGGCCTCTGCCACTCCGACCTGTCGGTGGTCGACGGCAACCGGGTGCGCCCGGTGCCGATGCTGCTCGGCCACGAGGCCGCCGGGATCGTCGAGCGGGTCGGTGACGGTGTCGGCGATGTGGCCGTCGGCCAGCGGGTGGTGCTGGTGTTCCTGCCGCGCTGCGGCCATTGCGCGGCGTGCGCGACCGAAGGCCTGACGCCGTGCGAGCCGGGCAGCGCCGCCAACGGCGCCGGCACCCTGCTGGGCGGCGACATCCGGCTCAGCCGGGCCGGCCAACCGGTGTATCACCACCTCGGGGTCTCGGGTTTCGCGACGCACGCGGTCGTCAATCGGGCCAGCGCGGTCGCGGTGCCGCCCGACGTGCCCGCCGATGTCGCCGCGCTGTTGGGGTGCGCGGTGCTCACCGGCGGCGGCGCGGTGCTCAACGTGGGGCAGCCGCGGCCGGGCCAGACGGTCGCCGTGGTCGGGCTGGGCGGCGTCGGGATGGCGGCGCTGCTCACCGCCCTCACCTATGACGACGTGCGCGTCGTCGCCGTCGACCAGTTGCCCGACAAGTTGGCCGCCGCCCGCGCCCTGGGCGCCCACGAGGCCTACACGCCGCAGCAGGCCGACGACGCGCGGGTGAAGGCGGCCGTGGTCGTCGAGGCCGTCGGCCACCCCGCCGCGCTCGAGACCGCGATCGCCTTGACCGCGCCGGGCGGGCGCACCATCACCGTCGGCTTGCCCCCGCCGGACGCCCGGATCACGGTGTCGCCGTTGGGTTTTGTGGCCGAGGGCCGGTCGCTGATCGGCAGCTACCTCGGTTCGGCGGTGCCCAGCCGGGACATCCCGCGGTTCGTCGAGCTGTGGCGTTCCGGCCGGCTGCCGGTGCAATCGCTGGTGTCGTCGACGATCGCGCTCGACGAGATCAACGAGGCGATGGACCACCTGGCCGACGGCACCGCCGTGCGCCAGCTGATCCGATTCGACGCCTAGTCGCCGTGCAGCGCGCCGGCCAGCGCCTCGCCTTGCAGCGCGAACAGGCGTTGCGAGCCCGGCCATTCCGGCAGCAGTGAGTCGAATCCATGGCAGGCGCGCGCAAACACGTGCAGCTCCGCCGAGATCCCGGCGTGCAGCAGCCGCAGCGCATAGTCGATGGCCTCGTCGCGGAAGGGATCGATCTCCGCGCAGGTGATCAAAGCCGGTGCCAGCCCGGCGAATTCGGGTCGCCGTGCGGGCACCGCGGCCTCCGGCGCGGCCTTTGGGTCGAGGTAGTGGCGCCACATCAGCTCGGCGCCCTCGCCGTCGAAGGCGGGACTGGTGCGGAACTCCGACTTCGATCCGGTGGGCCGGTCGTCGAGCACCGGCTGGTGCAGCAGCTGGAACACCACCGGCGGCAATGATCCGTCGGCGGCGCGCTGCGCCAGGCATGCGGCCAGGGCGGCGCCGGCGCTGCTGCCCGCGACGGCCACCCGCGCCGGGTCCACGCCGAGCGACGCCGCGTCGTCGATCACCCAGCGCAGCACGGCGCTCGCGTCGTCGAGCCCGGCCGGATAGGGGTGCTCCGGAGCCAGCCGGTAGTCCACCGACACCACCGTGCAGCGCCCGCGGCGGGCGAGCTCCACGCACTGGCGGTGATCGGTGTCCAGGTTTCCCAGCGCGAAACCACCGGCGTGGCAATACACGACGGTGGGCGCCGGGGCCGGGCCGCCGCGGTAGATGCGCACCCCGACGCCGGCGGCGTTGTCCTCGTCGATCCGGACGTCACCGGCGTCGGTCTGCTCGGCGGTGATGCGGCGGCGTTCGTTGAACGGTCCACGCGTCAGCTGGATCGCGGCGGCCGAGAAGTCCGTGCGCGTGGTCGCCAGTGCGCGCAGCGCCGGGTCGAGGCGGTCGGCGCCGTCGAGCTCCGTCATCGGGTGCCCCGCTCGGGCACCGCGACCGGGGGCGCGGCGGAGGTGGCGGGCGGTTCGAAACGGAAGTCGGCGGGCCTGAACCTGCGCGTCATCCCCCAGAAGGTTCGGGCGCTGCGCGGCCACTGGGTGACCACGCGCCCGTTGGGGGCGCGGAAGTAGTTGCTGCACTGGGTGGTCCAGACGGTGCCCACCATCCAGCGGTCGACCTTGGCGACGAACTCGGCCAGCGCCGAGGCACGCACCGCGACGTAGCGTTTGCGGCGGCGGCGCAGGTGCCGCACCGCTCGCACGATGTAGCGCGCCTGGGCTTCGAGGATGAAGATGACGCTGTTGGAGCCGACGTTGGTGTTCGGCCCGTACAGCATGAAGAAATTGGGGAAATCCGGCACGGCCATGCCGAGGTAGGCGTGCGCGCCGTCGCGCCAGACCTGCCGCAGCGTGATTCCGTGTTCGCCGGAAACGTCCAGCTCCCCGAGATAGTCGGCGGCGGCGTAGCCGGTGGCGCACACCACCAGGTCGACCTCGCGTTCGGTGCCGTCTTCGGTGACCAGGGACCGGGCGCGCAGGGAGCGCGCCGGGCTGGTCAGCACCTCGACGTTGGGGCGGGTCAGCGCGGGCAGGTAGTCCGACGAGAACACCAGCCGCTTGCAGCCCATCGGGTGGTCCGGTGTGAGCTTGCGGCGCAATTCCTCATCGTCGACCGTGTTTTCGAGCAGCCGCAGGGCAAGGGCGGTGAATTGCTCGGTCTTTTCGCTGCCGTGCTCGATCACCGCGATGTTGGATTCGCTGCGCAGCCACAGCCGGGTGCGGTAGATCTTCTTGGCAAACGGGAGGTGCGCGAAGGCCCAGCGCTCCCCCCGAGTGTAGCGCCGGTCGGGCTTGGGCAGTATCCAGGTGGGCGATCGTTGCACCGAATACACCGTGCCGGCCACCTTGGCCAATTCGGGGATCAGCTGGGAGGCCGTCGATCCGGTGCCGAGCACCGCAATCTTCTTGCCTTCCAGCGGGATCGAGTGGTCCCAGCGTGACGAGTGCATCACCGTTCCGGTGAAGGGCTCTTCCTCGACGAGGTCGGGCAGCAGCGGCCGGGTGAACAGGCCCACGGCCGAGACGACGACGTTGAAGTGGTGCCGTTCGCCGGTCGCGGTGGTCAGGCACCATCGCTGGGTGTCCGAATCCCATCGTGCGGAACGGATTTCGGTGCGCAGTTTCAGGTGCGGCCCCAGGCCGTGCTTGTCGGCGCTGCGCTGGAAGTAGTCCAGGATTTCGGGTTGGCCCGACCACAGCCGTGACCAGTGGGCGTTCAGGTCGAATGAGAACGAGTAGAGGTGCGACTTGACGTCGCACGCCAGTCCCGGATAGGTGTTGATCCGCCAGGTGCCCCCGACACCATCCTCGCGGTCGAAAATGGTGAAGTTGCCAAAACCGGCGCGGGACAGCATGATTCCCAGCGCCAGGCCGCCCGGGCCCGCGCCGATGATGCCGACCGACAGGTCGGTCATCGGATCTGCAGGCATTGACCACCGTCGATGATGAGTTCGGAGCCGGTGATGAACGACGCCTCACCGGAGACCAGGAACGCCACGGCGTCGGCGACTTCGTCGGCCCGGCCTATCCGCCCGAACATCGATGCCGCGGCGAGCCGGGCCTGGGTGGTCTCGTCGAGCATCGTGGTGGCGATCGGCCCGGGGAACACCGCGTTGACCCGGATGCCGGAGGGCGCGAGTTCGGCGGCCGCGGTCTGGGTCAGGCCGCGCAGCGCCCACTTCGACGAGCCGTAGGCGCCATGCTGGGGGAACGGGCGGATCGCGCCGGTGCTGCAGATGTTGACGATGGAGGCGTCGGGCGCCGCGCGCAGGTGTTCGAGCGTGGCGCGCATGCCGAGGAACGCGCCCAGACAGTTGACCCGCCACGAGTTTTCGAATCCTTCGGCGGTCTCCTCGGTCAACGACGCGCGGTGCAGCACGCCGGCGCAGTTGACCAGCGTGCTCAGCGACCCGAAGCGCTCGACCACCGCCGCCACCGCGGAGTCCCACTGCCGCTCCGCGGTGACGTCGAGCTCCACCGCGATCAGTTCCTCGTCGCCCGATTCGCGCACCGCGGCGGCGAGATCGTCGGCCCGCCGATCGCAGGCCGCCACCGAAAACCCCTTGGCGCGTAGCCGTTCGGCGATGGCCCGGCCCTGCCCGCCGGCCGCGCCGGTCACCAGTGCGACACGTGGATTCATGCCGGCGTCACCTCCGGGCTCTCGGCCAATCCGCCGCTGGTGATGAAGCGGCACCGGCGCCGCGCGAAACGCCACTGGCCGTCCACGCGGGTCAGCTCGTCGTCGTAGAGGGCGGGCCGCAACTGCAGGTCGCCGGCCCGGACGAACAGCACCTGCGATCGGGCGCTCGCGCGGTCCCCGTCGACTGTGATCCGCGAGACGCCGGTCAGATGCAGGCCGCGCGCCGCGGCGCGAAACATGTCGGCGATCCCGTCATGGCCCGCGAAAGTCCGGCCGTACGCCAGGAATTCGCCGTCGGGGGCGAACAGCCGGACGCAACCGTCGACATCACCGGCGTCGAGAGCGAGCGCGTAGCCGGCGATCAAATCGCGGATCGCTGCCTCGTCGTCCGGCGGGTAGGCGGTCATTGCGTCGCCTCACGCAGGTGTTCGGCGGCCCCGCGCCGCAGCGCCTGGGACTCGGCGGCCAGGGTGATCATGCCGAAGCCCAGCCGCGCCATGGCCTGGCCCGTCATGCCGTCCCCGGCGTGAATGCCGGTGACCAGCCCCGCATCCGAGGCCGCCCGGTGGATGCGCGTAATCGCGTCGAGCACCTCGGGATGCCGGGTCGCACCGAGGACGCCGGCGCCCATCGAGATGGCGAGATCGGCCGGGCCGACGTAGATCCCGGTCAGGCCGTCGACCCCGCAGATCTCGCGGATGTCCGCCAGCGCCGCCGCGGTCTCGATCATCGCGAACACGCCGATCCGGGATTCGTGGGCGGCGGGGTCGTGCCCCAGGCTGGCGCGCAGCGGTCCGAAGCTGCGCACGCCCGCCGGCGGGTAGCGGGTGGCGGCCACGGCGGCGGCGGCCTCGCCGGCCGATTCGATCATCGCGATGACGACGGCGTCGGCCCCGGCGTCGGCCACCCGCCCGATCGGTGCGGCGTCGGCGTTGGGCAGGCGCACGACGGTGCCCAGCGGCAGGTGTTCGGTGCGGCGCAGCATGCGGGCGATGCCGGCGTCGTCGAGATAGCCGTGCTGGGCGTCGAATCCGACGTAGTCGTAACCGGCGCGGGCGAATTCCTCGGGTCCCAGCCAGGTGGGGCCGGTGACCCAGCCGCCGAAGATGGCGGGCTTGCTGCTGAGCGCCAGCTGCAGATTGCCCGGCGAAGCGTCGGTCACGGTCGGCCCCTCACCCGGCGATCGCGATCTTGATGCGCTCGGCCACCGGTCGGCAGGCCAGCTCGAACGCGTCCTGCACCTGCTCGACGCCGAACGTGTGGGTGAGGTACGCGCCGAGCAGCCAGGGATGCTCGGCGGCGAACTTGCTCGCGAGCTCCAGCATCCGCCGACGGTCAAGCGTCACACCGGATTTCAGCGTCAGGTTGTTGCGCAGCATGGCCCGCATGCTGATGGGATACATCTCGTCGTCGGCGACACCGAAGTAGAAGACGGTGCCGCCGGGGGCGGTGGCGTCGATGGCGTGGGTGAGGGTGGCCACCTGGTGACCGACCGCCTCGATGACGACGTCGGCGCGGTCCCCCGGTTCCAGCTGACTCGCCCAGCGGTCGCTGGTGGCGCGCACCGGTTCGTCGACGCCGAATGCCCTTGCCACATCGCGGCGGTCGATCGGATCGACCCCGGTGACGCGGCGCGCACCGGCCGCCTTGGCGACGTAGGAGAACAGCAGGCCGATCGATCCCTGGCCGATGATCGCGACGCGCCGCCCGGCCAGATCGCCGAGCTGCTCGCAGGCGTAGAGCACACAGGCCAGCGGTTGCAGGCCGATAGCCTGCGCCGGCGTCAGCGCCGGGTCGTAGGGCGCCAAACCGTCACCGTCGGTGACGATGCGTTCCATCATGCCGTCGAACCCGGAGGCCCAGCCGACGACGAGGTCCCCGGGGCGGTGCGCGGGGTGGCGGCTGGCGATCACCTCGCCGGCGACCTCGTGGATGGGGAAGCCGTCCTTCTCGGGTCCGCTGCGGCCGTCGTCGCCGGGGATTCGGCCCTTGGCGCCGCGAAACGCGGGCAGATCGCTGCCGCAGACGCCGGCCGCCAGGAACCGCAGCAGCACCTGCCCGTCGGTCAGGGACTCAGGGGCGGTGTCGGCGATCGTCGTCCGCTCGAACAGATACGGGGCGATGAGCCGGTAGGACCACACCTCAGACCTCCACCGGGATGTTGTTCCAGCCCCATTGGAAGCTGGACGGCAACCGGGTGGCGGCGTGGGTCTGGATCGCGTAGTCGGGCACCCGACGCAGCCATTCGGCAAGCAGCACATCGATTTCCAGCCTGGCCAGGTGGTAGCCGATGCAGAAGTGCTGGCCGCGGCCGAACGCCAGCGAGCGGCGGATGGGCCGGTCCCAGATGAACTCGTCGGGCTCGGGGTATTCCCGCTCGTCGCGGCTGGCCGAGGCGAGCAGGGTGATGACGCGCTGGCCGGGATTGATGGTCTGACCGTGAATGTCGAAGGGCTTGCGCGCCGTTCGCGCGAACCACTGCGCGGGCGCGCAGTATCGGATCATCTCCTCGCGGGCGACGGGCACGTTGCCTTCGGGATCGGCGCGCACGGCGGCCAGCTGGTCGGGCCGCCGGCTGAGCTCCCACAGCCCGTGGGCGACGATCTTGGGGACCGTCTCGGTTCCGCCGATGAAGATGCACAGCATCTGGGTGGCGACTTCCATGTCGTCCAGGGCGCTGCCGTCGGGCAGGTGGTAGCCGAGCAGGCCGTCGACCACGTCCAGCGGCGGCCCGGACCGGTCGGCGCGGCGGCGCGCGACCGCGGGCAGCAGGAACTCGAAATAGTTCGGGCGCGCCTGCCCGGTGTCCACGCCGACACCCGGCTGGGCGAGGCTGCCGGCGTTGACCGCGGCGAGGACCTGCGGCGCGAGATCGGTGGGAATGCCGAGGAGTTCGCAGACGATCGCGGCAACCACGACGCCACCGTAGTCCTGGGTCAGGTCGAACGAGCCGCGCGGCAACAGCAGGTCGAGGCGTTCGTTGGCCAGCTCGCGGATCCTGCCCTCGAGGTCGGTGACCGAACGCGGCCGAAACGGCCGGGAGTGTGTGCGCCGGATCTCGCCGTACAGGTCGGCGTCGAACATGGCGTGGAACGGAAGCGGGTGCAGCGGCGGGTCGTCGACCGGTCCGGAGTTGTGTTGGGCCAGAACCGATGCCGCCGGCAGCGTGCCCTCCGAGGCGACGAACGTGCCGTTGTTGACTTCCAGCACCTTCCAGATGTCCTCGAAACGCGACAGCGCGAAGGTGTCCCATTGCGGCATGTAATACACCGGGTGCTGGTCGCGCAGGATTCGGTAGTACGGCAAGGGGTTTGCCATCACCGCAGCGTCGAAAGGGTCGTAGCTGAAGTCGGTGTGGTCCATGGGTCCTTGGCGCTCGGTCACTGCAGGGGTGAGGGCGGGAGAGCCTGCAGGATGGAATCTTCCCAC
Source organism: Mycobacterium paraintracellulare (assembly GCF_000276825.1). NCBI lineage: Bacteria > Bacillati > Actinomycetota > Actinomycetes > Mycobacteriales > Mycobacteriaceae > Mycobacterium > Mycobacterium paraintracellulare. Next base: position 5,286,197 of record NC_016948.1, read on the forward strand.
CCGTCCCGCAACGCGGGGGCCACGCTCATCCAGGTGACGATCTCGGCGGGTGGGCTCTCCTTCCACGACGGGTAGTGCTCGGCGAAGCAGTCCCATCCCCCGTCCAGCGCCCAGTAGTGGATGACCTCGTTGAAGCGGAAGGTCGTCGTGAACGAACCGAGCCAGCGTTTTCCGGTGCGTTCCGACCACGGCACGTAGAGCCGCTCGAGCTCCCGGATGTAGTCGTCCTGCCGGCCGGGCTTGGTCTGCATGATCTCCTGGATCACCAGCGGCGCAGTGAAATTGGCCTCGCGCAGCTGGGCGAGCGTCCTGTTGCTGGGGCCGGCGTACATGATGCGGCCCTCGCCCGAGGCGCCGAGGTCGGCCAGGAACGCCGACCATTTGCCGGCGGCGGCCTCGTGACTGCCGCCGCGGGCCTGGGCGGCGCCGATCCTGGCGTAATCGGCGAACCCGTCGATCTCCCAGATCACCGTCACCTGTGGCCAGTGGCCGTTGTACAGGGTGGATTCCCAGATCGCGAACAGCCGGGCGCCGAGTTGTTCCATCATCGGCTGGTAGGTGTCGGCGAAGGCCTCGGTGAACCGGTCGCTGCGCCCGGATCCCAGCGAGATCGTCTCGTGCAGGTAGAGCAACGCGTGTTTGTAGTACTTCTTCATGGCCTAGTCGAGCCGGATCAGCTCGGAGTCGGCCCCCGAACCCACGTCGCACAGCAGCGTCTCCGTCGGGGCGACCGTGGCGTCCGAAATACCCTCTGCTGCAAGCGCATAGCCCTTGAACATGCGCGCCGCCCCGCTGAGCAGGTGCTGGGCGCGGGTCGTGGCACGCTGCACTCCCAGCGGCCACCCGTCGCCCCACAACGCGACCTCCGTCAGCCGGTTATCCAGCGACTCGAGCACCGCGTCGCGCACCCGCGCGTCGGCGGTGAACGCGTCGGCGCTGACGGCCAGGCTGGTCGAGCCCGCACCCAGCGCGCCCAGGGACGGCTCGAGGTCGGACGCCCGCACCCCCAGGATCCGCAGCGCGCGGGTGTCGCGGCCCTGCGGGAGCAGCACCGTCACCTCCCAGCCGGCCATCGCCCGGTCGTAGAGCCACCCCCCGGCCGATTGCACGACGTCGACGGCGCTGGCGGCGACGACGTCCAGGCGATAGCGCAGGCCGTCGGCGTTGGCCTGGGTTGCTCGGGCGGCGTCGGTCTTGCTGATGTCGAACGTTGGAGCGACCATCGATCCATTCCTCACCACGGCCCCAACGACTCCGTTGGCGGGCCTCACGCGCTTGTCACGGCTTTCTCAAGGGCTGGAGCCGCTGCACGCGTCGGGTGAAGCGACTCACCGCACAGCGTGACACTTCCGGCGAAATTTGTAAAGGTCCGGTCGGGTCCTCACGACCCGCGGCGCGCCTCGAGGTCGGCCAGGACCTCCTCGGTGTGCTGCCCGAGTTCCGGTGCCGCAGAACGCGGTGCCCAGGGGGTGCCGTGAAAATCCGCCGGCGTGGCCACCATCGGCACGGCCGCGTCCCCGTCGGGCACGTCGACGATGCCGCCCGCGGCGTGGAACTGCTCGTCGGCCACGACGTCCTCGAGCGTGTTGACCGGCGACCAGAAGAAATCCGGTTCGCCGGCAAAGATCTGCGCCCATTCGTCGAGCGGGCGCGTCGCGAAGATCTCGTCCAACGCGACGATCAGCGCCGCCGAGTTGGCCGCGCGGGAGCGGGCGTCGGCGAACCGCGGGTCGTCGCGCCATTCGGGTCGCCCCACGGCGCGGCACAGGGCCGGCCAGTGCCGCTCGGGCTCCAGGCCGACGACCCAGAACCGCCGCCCGTCTTGGGCGGCGTAGTTGTTCATGCACGGGTTGCCCATCGACTCGCGTTGCCCGATCGCGATCGGCTGCCCGCTCATCAGGTAGGTGTTCAGGTCGAAGCTCACGGTGTAGGCGCCCTGCCGGTACAGCGAGGTGGTCACCAGTTGGCCCGCCCCGGTGCGTTCGCGCGCGAGCAGCGCCGCGCACACGGCCGCGGCCATCGTCATCCCCGCGGAGTGGTCGCCCATGCCACCACGCTGGAACGGGGGCGTCTCGCCGGGCCGGGTGAGCAGGTGGGCCACCCCGGCCCGGGACCAGAACGCGGCCACGTCGAAGGCGGCGCGATCGGCGTCCGGCCCGTTTTCGCCGTACCCGGTGATGAGCCCGTAGACCAGGCGGGGGTTGGTCGCCGACACCGACTCGAAGTCCAGCCCCAGACGCTGCAGCGCGCCGGGTCGCACGTTGGTCAGGAAAACGTCTGCGCCGGCGAGCAATTCGAACGCGGTGGCGCGGCCCGCGTCGGTGCCGAGATCGAGGACCACGCTGCGCTTGGAGCGGTTGTCCATTTCGAAGGGCGGGTTGAGGCCCATGTCGCAGCCCAGCATGCGGCCGAACATGCGCGCCGGGTCACCCGTCGGCGGCTCGATCTTGATCACGTCGGCGCCCCAGTCCGCCAGGATGCCGCCGGCGGCCGGTCCGGCCACCCACACCCCGAGTTCGACGACCTTGACGCCTTCCACCGGTCCCGCCATGCGTAAGTTCCTACTCCCTGCGCCGGCCGCCCGATGCCACCGGGTCATCCGGTTCGCCGTTCTGATCTGCCCGCCGATGAATCTGGGCGGCCCCGTGGATCGGAATACATGCGGGCGTCGCGCAACGACTGACCGCGGCAAGCCACCTCACCTATGCGGCCTGCCCAATCCGACACCAATCAATGAAGGAGGCCGTCATCGTGGCCACAATCTCAGGCAGGACGGTGCTGATCACCGGGGGAAATCGTGGCATCGGCGCCGCGCTGGTCGCGGAGGCCTTACGCCGGGGCGCCCGACGGGTGTACGTCGGCACCCGGAAGGCCTTGGCCGGCAACGGCGATTCCCGCGTGACCCCGCTGGCCCTGGACATCACCGACCCCGCGCAGATTCGGCGGGCCGCGGCCAGGGTCGACTCGCTCGATGTCCTGGTCAACAACGCCGGCCTGGCGGTGTACGACGATCTCAGCGACGCCTCCGCACTGCGGACGCACCTTGCGGTGAATCTGCTCGGCACGTACGACGTGATTCAGGCCTTCCTGCCGATGCTGACGCGATCCGGGGGATCGATCGTCAACAACCTGTCGGTGAACGCCCTGGCGCCGTTGCCGCTGATCCCGGCGTATTCGATCTCCAAGGCCGCGGCGTTCTCCCTCACGCAATCGCTGCGTGTCATCCTGGCCGGGCGGGGCGTGCGGGTTCATGCGGTGCTGACCGGTCCCGTCGACACCGACATGACCCGAGGCCTCGACATCCCCAAGGCCTCACCGCAATCCGTGGCGCAAGGCATCTTCGACGGGCTGGAGAACGGCGACGACGAGATCTTTCCCGACCCGATGTCGCGTTCGTTGGCGCAGCGCTGGCAGGTGGGCGTCGCCAAGCTGCTCGAGCAGCAGTACGCGGCCCTGCTCGCACCCGGAGATCGCGTCACATCCTGACTCTCAATCACGAATCCGAATGCCGCCACGCTTACTCGGCCGCGCTCAAGTCGGGCTCCCGCCCTAACCGGGTCTGTCGGATCGAGGCCGGTGTGCACCACAATGGCCTACGCGGGAGCTAGATGAGTGGTTGCAACCGGGAGGAACGCATGACTCTGGTGGCCGGGCGGGGACCGCTCAGCAGCGATCCGGCGGGGCGCTTCTCGCCCGCGATACCCGACGGGCCAGAAGGGATTGTGTACGTCGAGCCGCATCCCCGGCGCGTGCAGGCGGTCAAGGACGGGCGGCTGGTGATCGACACCGAGCGGGCGCTGATGGTGCACCGGCGGGGCCGACCGCTGAGCTACGTCTTCGCGCCCGACGACGTCGGCGACCTGCCGACTGAGCCCGAGCCGGAGGCCCCCGGTTTCGTTCACGTTCCCTGGGACGCGGTGGACACGTGGTTCGAGGAGGGGCGCAAACTCGTGCACTACCCGCCCAATCCCTATCACCGCGTCGACTGCCGTCCGACGCAGCGCCGCCTGCGCGTCCGCGTCGGCGGCACCACGCTGGTCGACACCGACGACACGACGATCCTCTTCGAGACGGCGCTCGAGCCGAGGTTGTATGTCGACCCGGCGCACGTGCGCACCGATCTGCTGGTGCGCTCCGAGACGTCGAGTTACTGCAACTACAAGGGCTTTGCGACGTATTGGTCGCTGGTCTCGGGTGAGCGTGTCGTCGAGGACGTCGCCTGGTGTTATCCCGATCCGCCGCCGGAAAGCCTGCCGATCAAGGGATTTCTCAGCTTCGACGACACCCGCGCCGACGTGCTCGCCGAGCTGCCCGGTGGCCCGCACGATCCCGCGAGAGTGTAACTGGCAACGCATCTCCCGGGTGCCGCCGTCGGTGGTGACACTCTCGCGGCAAAAGTCAGCGGCCGTAGCTGGGACGCCCGAGCCCCAGCTCGTGCTGGGCGATCATGTTGCGGAACACCTCCATGGTGCCGCCGTAGATTCCGGCGGGCACGCCGTGGCGGAAGATGAATTCGATGGCACCGTCGTCCGCGGAACCCGTTGTGGCGGTGGGCAATGCCGAGGCCGTCCCCAGCAGGTCCATCAATTCCTGGGAGACCTCCCGCATGGTCTGGATGAGGCCCACGCGCCCGTACATCCCGGGAGTCGACATGGCCGCCTCGATCCGGGCCATGGCGCGCCCGAGGCGGTATTTCGTCGCCTCGTCGTCGATCGGGCGGCGCCCGTCGGCGTCGGGCGTGGCCAGGATGGCCGCGACTCCGTCGGCCGCCTCGGCCATCAGCTGGCCGTGCTCGGAGAGCATCGAAATGTTCTGCAGGCCATGGTCTTGGACCTCGGTGATGCCGTGTTCGGCGTCGAGGGCGAACCGCATCACCGTCCAGCCGCCGTTGACCTCGCCGATCCGGTAGAGGTCATCGACCCGCACGTCGCTGTAGTACACGATGTTGGTGCGGTCACCATCCAGCGTGCGGATGCCCTGGATCTCGATGCCCTCCGAATCCAGCGGCACCAGAAACATGGTCAGGTTCTTGTGCTTGGGTCCCTGCGGATCGGTGTTGGTGAGCAGGAAGACGTACTTGGCGTTCTGCGCGTTCGAGGTGAACATCTTGGACCCGTTGATGACCCACGCATCACCGTCGCGCACGGCGCGCGTCTTGCAGGTGGCGACGTCGGAGCCGCCCTCGGGTTCGGTGTAGCCCAGGCAGAGCCGGATCTCGCCGGACAGCACGCCCGGCAGCACCGCGTCGACGAGTTCGGCCGCCCCGAACTGCTGCACCAACCGCGCGACGACCGCCGTGGTGCCCCAGTGGAACCACGGGGCGTGGGCGCGACCGATCTCGAGGTGAAAGATCCGGCGGCGCACCGGATTGAAGCCGCCCTCGGACTCCAGCTTCCAGTCCGATTCCAGATAGCCGGCTTCGCCCAACGCCAAATGCACCGGTTCACTGAAGTTTTCACCGGTCTCCCGGTCACGCCGCCGCACCTCATCGGTGACATGCTCGGCGATGAACTCCCGGAACTGATCGTAGAAATCCTGGTCCTCGGGTGAGAGCGCGACGCGGGAGAAGTCCATTCAGGCCGCGTCGATCACGAGGGTGCGGAAACGGTCGAGGGTTTCGAGCGCGTGCGTCATGCTGTCGCCGGGCAGGTGGACACTGACCCACGTGACGCCCAGCTTCGCCAGCCTGTCCAGGCCGTCGAGGTACGCGTCGGCGTTGAACGCGTCATCGGCGGGGCTGCCGCCCTCGAAGTTGGTGAAGGTGATGTCGATCGCCGACCAATCCCGGCCCGCCGCATCGCATCTGCGTCGCAGGTCCTCGATGCCCTCGGCGAGCTTTGGCACCGAGTCGATGGTGGCCGTGCCCGCGGTCTGCGCCAACTGGGGCGGGGCGGGAAACGGGCACCAGCCGTCGCCGTACTGCGCCACCCGCTGGCGCGACGCGGTGGTGTTGCCGCCGATCCAGATCGGCGGGTGCGGGCTGCTCAGCGGCCGGGGATGCGCGGTGATGCCGCGCGCGCTGAAGTGCTTGCCCTCAAAGGAGATGTCGTCTTCGGTCCAGACGGCCCGGATCACCTGCAGCGCTTCCTCGAACAGCTCGGCGCGCTCGTCGTAGCTGACGCCCAGCGCCGCGAACTCGCGCTTGAGGTAGCCCACGCCCACCGCGAGGGTGAAGCGGCCGCCGGACAGCAGATCCAGGGTGGCGCCGGACTTGGCCACCACGAACGGGTTTCGGTACGGCAGCACGACGATGTTGGGAATCAGCCGCAGGGTGGAGGTGGTGGCGGCGGCGAAACCCAGTGCGACGAAGGGGTCTAACGCGTCATGCCCGCCCGCGTCCAGCCACCGCTGCGACGGCGCGGGGTGATCGGTGAAGCCGAAACCGTGGATCCCGGCCGCTTCGGTGGCCGCGGCCACCTTGCCGATGCCGTCCCCACTGACCAATTCCGGGTTGTAGGGATGGCTGTGCATCGGGTGGGTGATGGTGAAGCGCATCTGACTTTCCAGCCGTCAGAAGCGCGCGCGGGAATCGATCGCGGTGTCGCTGGTCCGCAGCGGGCGGATCAGCGCCTCCTGGGAGAACGACGCCAGCAGCTCCCCCTCCTCGGCGTGCACGGTGCCGCGCACGTACGACATGCCCGCGCCCACCTGGGTGCTCTCATGGGTGTAGAGGAGCCAGCCGCTCCAGCGCGCCGGCTCGTGGAAGGCGACCGAGATGCTCATCGGCGCGGTGGACACGGTCAGGTGCGCCTGGGCGGTGCCGATGCCCTCGTGCGCGCGCATGGTGGTGGAGATCCCCAGGTGACCGGTGAAGTACGCCAGCAGCGCCTTGGCCAGGTCGTCGCGGGTCGGGATGGGGTCGTAGTGCAGCCACGCGTAGAGCTCCGGCGGGCCGACCTCGTCGGGGCTGTTGACGTCGACGACGTCCACCAGGCGCAGCTCGCGGCCGACCATCGGCATCGCTGAGGGGTTGGCGTCGGCCGGCGCGGCCACCTCGGGGCGCGGCAGGTGGTGACGGATGACGTCGGCGGTGGGGACGTCGGCCAGCACCGTGATGCTCAGGCACCGGCGGCCGTTCTGGTGCACGGCCACGACGGCGGTGGCGGTGGACCGGCCCTCGGCCACGACGTCGAGGATCAGCTCGATCGGCGGGCCGACGGTCACGGCTCGGGAGAACACGGCGTGCGCCGAGCGCACCGACTTGTCCGGGAATCGTTTGGCCACCGCGACAATCGCCTGGGCGAGCACCTGGGTGCCCTCCACCACCTGACGTTCGTCGCCGCCGGCGATGCCGGTCTCGCCGGTGAACCGGTCCTGCCCGTCGGCCTGCACGTCAAACAGATCCAGCAGGCCTTGCACCGTCCACTCGGTCTGCTGAGACTCCTCGGAAGCTTTCGTCAAATCCGCTCCACCTCTCGCGCTAGCAGCTCAGGGCTCAGCGTGACACTTTGAGTAGGATTTGTAAAGCTTGGCTAACAAGACCGCGGCCCGGCGGACCAGCCCGCCGACGAAAAGCGCAGGGAGGCAACGCCATTGGGCATCGTGACCACCACTTCGGAGACCGCGTTCACGCAGTCCGCCGAGACCGTCTACGACTTCGTCACCAACCCGTTGAACTGGACCAAGACCTACCCCGGCAGCGCGCACATCGGCGGGTTGCCCGACCTACCCCTCAAGGTGGGTGACACCTGGGAGGAAGCAGGGCCCGACGGCGACCGGATCTTCCGCTGGCAGCTGGCCGCCGCCGTGCGGCCGACGCTGTTCGTGTTCACCTCGATCGGCCGCCTGGGCCATGGCCGCGACGGGAACGGCGGCATGGAGGGCAGGATCACCGTGTCGTACCACTTCACCCGGCCGGGCCAGGACGTCACGCTGTTCTCCCGGACCATGACGATCGAGGCGTACAAGCACGCGCCCCTGCCCGATCAGCTCTTCATCCAGGCCAACCCGGCGAAGATCGACGCCTACCACGAGGCCGTCGCACGAGAACTCGCCCGGTCGGCAGATTGACACCGGTACCCGCGGTGCGTGACACTTTTTCGGTGTTTTGTAAAGCGGAAGGTTGGCCAAAGGCATGAGCGGATGATCCCCGAGCCGCTGGCCAACGGGTTCTGCTTCGGCGAGGGGCCGCGCTGGTTCGAGGGCCTGCTGTGGTTCTCCGACATGCTAGGCGAGGCGGTCCACACCTCGACCATGGGGGGCTCGCTGACCACGCTGCCGTTGCCCGGGCACTCGCCGTCGGGCTTGGGTTTCCGTCCCGACGGCTCGCTGCTGATCGCGTCGACCGAGGACCGGCGGGTGCTGCGCTACGACGGCGAAAGCGTCGCCACCATCGCCGATCTCGCCGACGTGGCGCCGGCCAACCTCGGTGACATGGTCATCGACGACGTGGGCCGCGCCTACATCGGATGCCAGGCGCTGCGCGGCGGCGTCATCGTCCGCCTCGACCCCGACGACAGCGCGACCGTCGTAGCCGAGGATCTCGACTTCCCCAACGGGATGGTGATCACCCCGGACCGCAAGACGCTGATCGTCGCCGAGTCGACCGGGCGGCGGCTGACCGCGTTTTCGATCGGCGGCGACGGTGGGCTGACCGACCGCCGGATCTTCGCCGACGGCCTGGACGGGCCGCCCGACGGCATCGCGCTCGACGCCGAGGGCGGGGTGTGGACGTCGATGACCCTGGCCCACCAGTTCGAGCGGATCGTGGCGGGCGGGGACGTGACCGACCGGATCGACATGGGCGACCGGGTCGCCATCGCCTGCGCCCTCGGCGGCCCGCAGCGCCGCACCCTGTTTCTGTTGTCGAGCACGGACGCCTATCCTCAGCGCCTGGCCGGCACCCGGCTTTCCCGGCTGGACGCCGTCACGGTGACCACTCCCGGCGCCGGCCTGCCCTGACCCCCGAAGAGGTTGACGATGACCGACGCCTACTACGAGCTGATCGACCCGGCCGACGCGCCGGGCGAGAAGTTCCGGGCGACCGACCTGGCGCGCGGCACCTGGTCGGCGGCGATCCAGCACGGTGGTCCGGTGTCGGGGCTGCTGGTCCGGGCGCTGGAGCGCTGCGAACAGCGCGATGACACCCGCCTGTCCCGGGTCGTGATCGACCTGCTGGGCGGGGTGCCGGCCGAGGGCGACCTGTGGGTCCGCTCGCAGGTGCAACGGCCCGGCAAGCAGATCGAACTCGTCAGCGCCGAGATGCTGGCGCCGGGTCCCGACGGCGCTCCCCGGCCGGTGGCGCGCGCCACCGGTTGGCGGTTGCAGCACCAGGACACCGAGGAGCTCGCGCACGCCGCGGCTCCCCTGCCCCGGCCGAGGGCCGAGGCCTACGACCGCAACCTCAAGGCCAAGGACTGGGACCGCAACTACGTGCACAGCCTCGAGTGGCTGTGGCTGACCGAGCCGCTGAGCGAAGGCCCGGGCGAATCGTGGATCAACCCGACCGTCGATCTGGTCAACGGCGAGCCCATGACCCAGCTGGAACGGCTGTTCGCGGTCGCCGACTGCGCCAACGGCATCGGCAGCAAGCTGGACATCACCAAATGGACCTTCCTCAACACCGATCTGGCCGTGCACGTGTTTCGTGTCCCCGATGGTGATTGGATCGGGATCAGGGCGGAAACCAGTTACGGGCCGGACGGGATCGGGACGACGATCGGCACATTGTTCGACGAACAGGGCGCGGTCGGCGCCATCCAGCAGTCGGTGCTGGTGCGCCGGCGCCCGCCTCGGGCCTAACGTGGAGGCGAAAACATGAGCCACCCGATCCGGGCGACGACGATCGCCGACACTGACACCTCGACCCGTCAGCGCATTCTGGCGGCCACCGCCGAGGTGCTCGGCCGCAACGGCAAGACCAAGCTGAGCCTGTCCGACGTGGCCACCCAGGCGGGCGTCTCCCGCCCGACGCTGTACCGCTGGTTCGCTTCCAAAGAGGAGTTGCTGTCGGCGTTTTCGGCCTACGAGCGACAGATCTTCGAAAGCGGCCTCGTGAAGGCCACCGCGGGTCTCAAGGGCGTGGACAAGCTCGACGCCGTGCTGCGGTTCATCGTCGATTACCAGCATTCGTACTCCGGCGTGCGCATGGTCGACGTCGAGCCCGAGCACACCATCGCCCAGTTCTCGTGGGTGATCCCGCAGATGCGCGAGGGCTTGCAGCGGCACCTGCCCGGGCCCAACTCCGCGGTGAAGGCGGCGACGGTGATCCGGATCGCGATCTCGCACTACATCGTGCGCAGCGACGACGCCGACCAGTTCCTGGCGCAGCTGCGCCACGCGGTCGGGATCAAGGGCTCGTCCTAGCCCCGCGAAACTGTAACTGGCAGCGCGTTTCCCGAGTAGCAGCGTCGGTAACGAGGGGCTCGCGAAGGCGCGCTACTCGAACAGCACCGCGGCGTTGAGATAGCCGGTCGGGTCCAGCGCCGCCTTGAGCGTGCGCATCGCGGCGATGTCCGCGGGCTCGCGTGACATCGCGAGGTAGGGCCGCTTGCGGCTGCCGACGCCGTGCTCGGAGCTGACGTTGCCGCCACAGCGGGCGATGAGGTCCATCATCGGCTCGTAGAGGTGCCGCTCTTGCTCGCCCGGGCAACGCAATACGTTCAGGTGCAGGTTGCCCTCGCCGATATGCCCGAACAGCACCGGCACCGCCCCGGGGGCGTGCGTGCTGACCAATTCGACGGCGTGCCTTTCGAATTCGCTGATCGCCGACAACGGCAGCGACACGTCGAACTTCAGCGGCGGGCCGTACACGCCGAGCACCTCGGCGAGTGATTCGCGCACCTGCCACAACCGTTGCTGCGCGGCAAGATCCACGCCCACCGCCGGTTCACCGCACATCGGCACGTTCTCGAGCAGCCCGGCGAGGCGCTCGGTCTGGTCGTGATCGGCGGCCAGCTCCACCAGCAGCAGCCAGTCCCCGGTGACCGGGGCCCCCACGCCGCGATGCTCGCGGGTCAGCGCGGCGGCCCGGCCGTCGATCAATTCCAGGGCCGCGATGCCGTCCACGTCGCGGAAGATCCGGCCGGCGGAAACCAGCGCGTCGAGGTCGGCGAATCCGCAGATGGCCGTCACCCGGTGCGGGGGGATGGCGTGCAGCCGCAGATCCAGCCCGGTGATGACGCCCAGCGTGCCCTCGGCGCCCACGAACAGCGCCGGAAGGTCATAGCCGGTGTTGTCCCGGCGCACCCGGCTATGGCGGCGCAGCAGCGAGCCGTCGGGCAGCGCGACCTGGACGCCGATCACCTGCTCACCCATGTTGCCGTACCGGACGGTGCGCAGGCCGCCGGCGTTGGTCGACGCCATGCCGCCGACGGTCGCCGTGTCGCGGGCGGACAGGTCCACGCCGAACACGAGATTGGCCGCGGCCGCGGCCCGTTGCACCGCGGCCAGGGTGGCTCCGGCGCCGACCTCGATGCGGCTCTCGACGGTGTCGACGTCCCCGATGGCGTGCAGCCGCTCGGTGGACAGCAACACGTCGTCGTGTGCGGGGACGGTGCCGGCCACCAGTGAGGTCCGGCCGCCCTGCACCGTCACGTGCGCGCCCGCGTCGCGGCACACCCGCAGCACCTCGGCGACCTGCTCGGGCGAGCCGGGCCGCACCAGCGCGCTCGCCCGCCCGCGGTAGCGGCCGGTGTGGTCGACGCTGCGCGCCGCCAGCACGTCGGGGTCGGTGACGACGTGATTCGATCCGACCAGGCCGGCCAGCCTACGCAGCATGATTGCGGTTATAGCACCGCACTAGAACAAGTCCTTGTGGTTCACGTCGGTGATCAGGCCGCCGTCCATGACGAACTCGCTGCCGGTGGCATACGACGATTCGTCGCTGGCCAAAAACAGCACGAACGTTGCGACCTCCCGCACTTGCCCGGGCCGGCCCAGCGGGACGGTCACCATGTCCTCGGGCAGGTGCTTGGTCATCGGGGTGCGAATGAAGCCGGGGTGTATGGAGTTGACCCGGATGTTGTGCTTTGCCAGCTCCAGGGCGGCCGACTTGGCCAGGCCCCGCACTCCCCACTTGGATGCGACATACGGGTGCACCATGGGCGCACCGCGCAGGCCCTCGATCGACGACACGTTGATGATCGAGCCACCGCCGGCCGCGATCATCGGGTCGACGGCCACCCGCATGCCCAGGAATGTTCCGGTCAGATTGACGTCAATGACCTTCTGCCACTTGGCCAGATCGAAGCTCCTGAGCGGGCCGAGCGCGACGGTGCCGGCGTTGTTGACCAAAACGTCGAGCTTGCCGAATTCGCCGACCGCGGTCGCGACCGCGGCTTCCCACTGGTCGGGCTGGGTGACGTCGAGGTGTACATAGCGCGCGGATTCCCCGATCTCGTCCGCCAGCGCCTTGCCCTGGTCGTCGAGGATGTCGCCGATGACAACCTTGGCGCCCTCCTCGACGAGCAGGCGCGCGTCTTCGGCGCCCATCCCACCGGCGGCGCCACTGATCAGTGCAACTTTTCCGTCAACGCGACCCACCTGGGTCTCCTTTCGATTAACTGGTCACCAAAGTGCTTGGTGCGTAAAGGCCTTTTCCGGTGACCAGCGGCAGGTCGAGCGTGGTCCGGATGCCGGGGGGCGCCGCGATCACCGCCGGGATGGCGTTGACGACGCGGCCCGCGGCGCCCGCGATCGCGGCGTGATTGTGGTCGCCCTTGCGGCTGCTGGGAATGATGTCGACCGCGTAGGAGGGCTCGCCGGTGATCTCGACGCGGTACGAGCCGTCGCCCGCGGCGGGCTGGGGCAGGTCCGGGCGCAGGTCGGGCCGCAGCCGGGTGACGTGCTCGATGACGATGGCGGGGTGGCCCTTGACCATGCCGCGGATCTCGAACTGCAGCACGGCCACGGTCCCCTTGGCGACGTGGCCGACCGCGATGTCGAAGTCCTCGGGCGCGGGCTCGCGCTGGTAGGACTCGGTGATCTCGTCGACCTCGATGCCCAGGCCGGCCGCCAGCTGACGGATCGCGGTGCCCCAGGCGATGCTGAGGATGCCCGGCTGCAGCAGCATCGGGATCTCGTCCATGGGCTTGGCGAATCCCATGTAGTCCATGACCTCGGTGCCGTTGTAGGACGCGTAGTCGTGAATCTCCATGCAGCGCACCTGCTCGATGCGCTGACACGTCCCGGCGAGCGCGAACGGGATCAGGTCGTTGGCGAACCCGGGGTCGACGCCGCTGATGAAGATGCTTGAATTGCCTTGCTTGGCAGCGTCTTCCACGCGGGCGATGTATTTGTCGGGCATCACGCCCCACGGGTACTGCAGCAGCCCCGGCGAGGATCCGACGACGTTGATGCCGGCGGCCAGGATGCGCATGACGTCGGCCATCGCCTCGGGCAGCCGGGTGTCGCCCATCGCGCAGTAGACGACGCACTCGGGCTTGGCGGCGATGATGGCGTCCAGGTCGTCGACGGCCGCGACGCCCGTCACCACGCCGGCGTCCAGGCCGACGCCGCACAGCTCGCCCGCGTCCTTACCCACCTTTTCCGGGGTGGAGACGCACACCCCGGTCAGCTCGAACTGCGGGTTGGTGATCAGTTCGGCGAGGGCCAGCCCACCGACGTTGCCGGTACCGACGTGCGCGACGCGGATCGCCATGACAGTCTCCGTCCGTTGAGCGCTCAAAACGTTTCTAGACACTAGTCCATTAATTTGGGCGCGCATACCTGCGGACGCCCGTGGACCGCGGGGGCAGAATCAACCGTTGATGACCACACGCGAAGACCTTCGGTTCCCGTCCGGCGACGACCTGATCAGCGCCTGGCTCTACCGCCCGCCGGGCGACGGCCCCGCGCCGCTGCTGGTGATGGCCCACGGCCTGGGCGCCGTGCGGAGCATGCGCCTGGACGCCTACGCCGAACGCTTCAGCGCGGCCGGCTACGCGTGCCTGGTGTTCGACTACCGCAACTTCGGCGACAGCGGGGGCCGGCCCCGTCAGGTCCTCGACGTCGGCATGCAGCTCGCCGACTGGGCCGCGGCCGTCGACTACGCGCGCACCCTGCCGGGTGTCGATCCCGACCGAATCGCGTTGTGGGGCACCTCTTTTGCCGGCGGTCACGTGATCGCGACGGCGGCGCGGCTGCCGGGCATCGCCGCGGCCGTCGCCCAGTGCCCCTTCACCGACGGCATCGCGTCCGCGCGCACCATCACCAACCCGCTGATCACCGCGCGCATCACCGCGCGGGCGGTGCGCGACGTGCTCGCGAGCAAGCGGGGCCGGCCACCGGTGATGGTCGCGACGGCGGGGCGGCCCGGCGAGGTCGCGTTGATGAACACGCCCGACGCGTACGAGGGCTACCTGCGGCTGGTGCCCGACGGCGCCGACGTACGCAACGAGGTCGCCGCCCGAATCGCGTTGCAGGTCTTCACCTATCGCCCGGGACGCCTGACACCGAAGATCGATTGCCCGATCCTGTTCTGCGTGTGCGAGGCCGACTCGGTGGCCCCCGCGGCGGCGACGCTGCGCCACGCGGCCAGAGCGCCCCGCGGCGAGGTCAAGCTGTATCCCGAGTGCCATTTCGCGATCTATGTCGACGACGCGTTCGAGCGGGCGGTCGCCGACCAGCTCGCGTTCCTCGACAAGCACCTGCGCGGTTAAGGACCCAGCGGAGACGTCGTGCGGATCGCCTCGTCGCGGATCAGTCCGCGCAGCAGCGCCGTGCTGAACTCCGCCGCGATCTCCTTGGCGGAGCGCCGCCCGCTGGGCCGCAGCCAGCGATAGCTGCCCAGCGTCATGCCGATGTAGCCCAGCGCCAGCACGTGCGAATCGCACTGGTAGAACTCGCCGCTGGCGATCCCGCGGTCGATCAGGCCGTGCACGTGGTGGTAGACCTGCGCTTCCTTCTCGCGGACCTCGGCGACCTGCTCGCTGGTGAACCACTCGGTGATGTAGGGCTGCTCCTGGAAGTACACCGCGGCGCGCTCGGGATCGCTGGCGATGCCGGTCAGCAGCCGGACGGTGTACTGGTAGAGCGCCTCGCGCGCGGTCCAGGACGGGTCGTCATGCACGGCGGCCAGCGTGCCCTCGGCGGCCTGGCGGTAGATGTCGAACAGAATCAGCGACTTGCTGGCGTAATAGTGATAGACGGTCGCCTTGTTCAGGCCGATCACGTCGGCCACGTCGTCCATCCGGGTGCCGTGATAGCCGCGCGCCGCGAACAGCTTGGTGGCGACGGCCAGCAGCTCTTCGCGCCGCGTTTGCCCATTGGGTGTGACGCTGTCGGTGGGCATCTGTTCTCACTATCGTCGGTACGGGCAGGCCAGGCCCGGTTCGGCCAAGAATAACTATCAATCAACTGGTTGGACAGTTTAAGCAAAAACGCCGGGTGTCACGTCGACGGGCATGCGACTAGACTCCTCCTCGAACGAGATTCGAGAGGTGGGACCGATGGATCCGAGCCCGGATTACGACGGAAGCGACGAGATCGAGTTCTTCATGCGGTACCTCACCTGGGGCTTGCGCGGTGTCACCGACGGCAACGGGTACCCGCCGCCGGCCTACCCGCCCGTTTAGCCCCGGCGCGGAGGACCGCAGTCTTTACAGCGCTTTGAGTTCCTCGGCGACCTCGGTCACCGACTTCTTCGCGTCGCCGAACAGCATGCTGGTGCCCTCGCCGTAGAACAGCGGGTTGTCGATTCCCGCGAACCCGGAGTTCATCGATCGCTTCAGCACGATCACCGACTTGGCCTTGTCCACGTTGAGGATCGGCATGCCGTAGATCGGGCTGGACGCGTCGTTGCGGGCCGCCGGGTTGGTGACGTCGTTGGCGCCGATGACGATCGCGACGTCGGTGCGCGCGAACTCGTCGTTGATGTCGTCCATGTCCTTCATGGCGTCGTAGTCGACCTCGGCCTCGGCCAGCAACACGTTCATGTGCCCGGGCATCCGGCCGGCGACCGGGTGGATGGCGTATTTGACCTCCACGCCCTTGTCCTCCAGCAGGGCCGCCATGTCCTTCACCGCGTGCTGCGCCTGCGCGACGGCCAGGCCGTAGCCCGGCACCACGATCACCTGGTTGGCGTAGGCCATCTGGATCGCGGCGTCCGCGGCCGAGGTGGCCTTGACGGTCTTGTCTCCCCCGCCGTCGCCACTGGGGGCCACCCCGCCGCCGCCGAAGCCGCCGGCGACGATCGCGGGGATCGAGCGGTTCATGGCCTTGGCCATCAGGTTGGTCAGGATCGAGCCGGACGCGCCGACGATCATGCCGGCCACGATCATCGCGGTGTTGTTCAGCGCCAGACCGGCGGCCGCGGCAGACAACCCCGTCATCGCGTTGAGCAGCGAGATGACGACCGGCATGTCGGCGCCGCCGATGGGCAGCACCACCATCAGGCCCAGCACGCCGGCCGCGGCCAGCAGCCCGATCATCCACCACAGGGACGCCCCGCCGGTGCCGGGATGGGCGTGCACCCCGACCACCACCGCCGCGGCCACCGCGGCGACCAGCAGCAGCAGGTTGACCGGCTGCTGGGCCCTGCCGAAACCGATCGGTGCGCCCGAGATGATCTCCTGCAGCTTGCCGAACGCGATGATCGATCCCCAGAACGAGATCGAGCCGATGACCGCGGCGAACAACGACGCCACCACGATGTGCACGGTCGGCGACTCACCGTGCTGGAACGCCGAAAAGCCTTGCGTCTCAATGAATTCCGACAGCGCGATCAGCGCGACGGTGCCGCCGCCGACGCCGTTGAAGAACGCCACCAGCTGCGGCATCGCCGTCATCTTGGTGTAGCGCGCCGGCGGGACACCGAGCACCACGCCCACCACCAGGCCGGCGATGATCAGCACCCATTGGTCGGTGTGGCGGATCTTGACCAGCGTCGCGGCCACCGCGATCGCCATGCCCACCGCGGCGATCAGGTTGCCCCGCACCGCGGTTTTGGGCCCGGTCAGGCCCATCAGGCCGTAGATGAACAGGGCGAACGAAATGATGTACAGGCCGATGACCAAGTAGTTCATTTGGCGGCCGGCTCCTCACTCGCGGCGGGCACCGGTTTCTTCTTGCCCTTGAACATGCCCAGCATCCGGTCGGTGACGATGAACCCGCCGATGACGTTCAGGGTGCCGAACACGACGGCCACGAACAGGATGATCTGCACCGCCAGCGAGGGGTGCTCGACCGAGCCGAACACCACAAGCGCGCCCAGCACCACGATGCCGTGGATGGCGTTGGTGCCCGACATCAGCGGCGTGTGCAGCGTGTTGGGCACCTTGGAGATGACCGCGAACCCGACGAACCCGGACAGCACCAGGATCGCCACGTTGGCCAACAGTTCGTCGTACATGTAGTCCTCTCAGTCCCGCGTCACACAGGAGTCCGCGATGACCTCGTCGTCGAAGTCCGGCGCCAGCTTGCCGTCGGTGAGCAGCAAGTCCAGCAAAGCGGTGATGTTCTTGCTGTAGAGCTCGGAGGCGTGCTCGGGCATCGTCGCCGGCAGGTTCAGCGGCGACGCGATGGTGACGTCGTGCTTGACGACCGTCTTGCCGGGTTCGGTGAGCTCGCAGTTGCCGCCGGTCTCGCCGGCCAGGTCCACCACCACGCTGCCGGGCTTCATCGCCTCCACGGCCGCGGCGGTCACCAACCGCGGCGCGGGCCGGCCCGGGACCAGCGCCGTGGTGATCACGACGTCGAAACCGCTGATGGCCTTCTCCAGCGCCTGCTGCTGCTGCGCGCGCTCCTCGTCGGTCAGCTCGCGGGCGTATCCGCCCTCACCGGCCGCGTCGATCCCGATGTCGAGCCACTGCGCGCCCACCGAGCGCACCTGATCGGCCACCTCGGGCCGCACGTCGTAACCGGTGGTGCGGGCACCGAGCCGCTTGGCCGTCGCCAGCGCCTGCAGCCCGGCCACCCCGACCCCGAGCACCAGCACCGTGGCCGGCTTCACCGTTCCGGCGGCCGTCGTCAGCATCGGGAAGAACCGGGTCGCCTCCGAGGCCGCCAGCAGCACCGCCTTGTAGCCGGCCACGTTGCCCTGCGACGACAAGGCGTCCATCGCCTGCGCCCGCGAGATCCGCGGGATGGCCTCCAGCGCGAACGCCTGCACGCCCGCCTGCTTCAAAGCTCCGATCGAGTTCTCGGCGTTGCGCGGCGCCAGGAAGCCGATCAGCGTCTGCCCGCTGTGCAGCTTGCCGACCTCGTCCGCGGTCGGCGGCGCGACCTTGACCACGACGTCGGCGGCCCACGCGTCCCCGATGGTGGCGCCGGCCTCGGTGTAGAGCGCGTCGGGCAGCAGCGCCCGTTCGCCCGCGCCGGACTCGACCACGACCGCCACGCCGCTGCCCACCAGCGACGCCACCGCCTTCGGCACCAGCGCGACCCGCCGCTCGTCGGCCCCGGACTCGGAGACCACTCCTACCGTCGTCTGCGCATCTGTCATGGCGCGTACATCTACTTTCCGTACTCTTACGTACTGTCCGTGCCGATGGGCGTGGCGCTGGCTCGGCCGCGCGCTTCGCTACCTTAACCAGGTTCCGCCATGGATGGGTGATCGGCTCTGGGCCACCCGGGGCGGGATACCCCGCCGACGGGCGATCGACTCCCGGTCGATGGTTCGCCGCCGCATGCCGATGCAGTAGCGGCCACACCGTTGTGAGGTCACAAGGCGTCGTTGTTGCGCGCCGCTACCAGAGCGGGATGTCGTGGGCGTGTTCGGACGACGGGCGGGGCCCGAAGATGCGTCGCTGCGATTCGTCGATCGGCACGTCGTTGATGCTGGCTTCGCGGCGGGCCATCAGCCCCGACTCGGCGAACTCCCACAGCTCGTTGCCGTAGCTGCGATACCACTGCCCCGACTGGTCGCGGCACTCGTATTGGAAGCGGACCGCGATGCGGTTGTCGTGGAAGTCCCAAAGAACCTTGCGCAGCGCGTAATCCAGTTCGCGCTGCCACTTGCGGGTCAGGAACGCCACGATCTCGTCGCGGCCCACGATGTGCTCGCCGCGGTTTCGCCACCGCGAATCGACCGTGTACGCCAGGCTGACGCGGTGCGGGTCGCGGGTGTTCCAGGCATCCTCGGCCGCCTGCACCTTCTGCAGCGCGGTCTCCCGCGTGAACGGCGGGAACGGGGGGCGGGATTCGGTCACGCCCCAATCCTGCCGCGAACAGACACCCGAGCACCTCCTCAACGGCGTGTCGCGGTGCTTCTGCGTCTGCTCGCGCCCCCTTGTCGCGCGTGACCTATCGTGACGGGCATGGACTTCGCGATGTCGGCCAAGGCCAGCGACTACCACAAGCGGCTGACCGATTTCATGACCGAGTATGTGTTCCCTGCCGAGGCCGACTACGACAAGTTCCGTCACGAAGCCGGCCCGCGCGACCACACGGTTCCGCCCGTCGTGGAGGAACTGAAGATCAAGGCCAAGCAGCAGGGCCTGTGGAACCTGTTCCTGCCGGCCGAATCGGGCCTGACCAACCTCGAATACGCGCCGCTGGCCGAGATCACCGGCTGGAGCCTGGAGATCGCCCCCGAGGCACTCAACTGCGCGGCACCCGACACCGGCAACATGGAGACGCTGCACCTGTTCGCCACCGAGGAACAGCGCAAGCAGTGGCTGGAGCCGTTGCTGGCCGGCGAGATCCGCAGCGCCTTCTCCATGACGGAGCCGGCCGTGGCCAGCAGCGACGCCCGCAACATCGAGACCTCGATCGTGCGCGACGGCGCCGACTACGTGATCAACGGCCGCAAGTGGTGGACGTCGGGCGCGGCCGACCCGCGCTGCAAGATCCTGATCGTCATGGGCCGCACCAACCCCGACGCCGCGAGCCACCAGCAGCAGTCGATGGTGTTGGTGCCGATGGACACGCCCGGCGTGACGGTGGTGCGCTCCACCCCGGTCTTCGGCTGGCAGGACCAGCACGGCCACTGCGAGATCGTCTACGACAACGTGCGCGTGCCGGCCACCAACCTGCTCGGCGAAGAGGGCGGCGGCTTCGCGATCGCCCAGGCCCGGCTCGGGCCGGGCCGCATCCACCACTGCATGCGCGCCCTCGGCGGGGCCGAGCGCGCCCTGGCCCTGATGTCCGACCGGGCCCAAAAGCGGGTGGCGTTCGGCCGCCCGCTGGCCGAGCAGGGCGTGGTTCGGGAGTCAATTGCCAAGTCCCGCAACGAGATCGACCAGGCACGGCTGCTGTGCGAGAAGGCGGCGTGGACCATCGACCAGCACGGCAACAAGGCCGCGCACCTGCTGGTCTCCCAGATCAAGGCGGTGGCCCCGCAGGTGGCCTGCGACGTCATCGACCGCGCCATCCAGGTGCACGGGGCTGCCGGCGTCAGCGACGACACGGTGCTGGCCCGCCTCTACGGCTGGCACCGCGCCATGCGGATCTTCGACGGCCCGGACGAGGTGCACATGCGAACCATCGCGCGCGCCGAGCTGGGCCGGGAGAAGTCGGCGCTCGCCGCGGCGGTCACCGCGCATGACTGAGGCGTTGCGAGAACTGTCGGGCGCGTGGAACTTTCGTGACGTCTCCGATGGCGCACCGGCGCTCAAACCCGGGCGGCTGTTCCGCTCCGGCGAACTGAGCGGGCTCGACGACGACGGCCGCGCGACGCTGAGCCGGCTGGGCATCACCGACGTCGCCGATCTGCGGGCGGCCCGCGAGGTCGCGCGGCGCGGGCCGGGGCTGGTTCCCGACGGCGTCGAGGTGCACCTGTTGCCCTTCCCCGATCTCGGCGAGCAGGACGCCGGGACCGACGACGCGGCGCCGCACGAACACGCCTTCCAGCGCCTGCTCACCGGCGAGGGCGTCGAGGAATCGGAGCAGTCGGTCAACGAGGCCGCCACCCGCTACATGATCGACGAATACCGCCAATTCCCAACGCGTAACGGGGCGCAGCGGGCGTTGCACCGCGTCATCTCGCTGCTGGCCGACGGGCATTCGGTGCTGACGCACTGCTTCGCCGGTAAGGACCGCACCGGCTTCGTGGTGGCGACCGTGCTGGAGGCGATCGGCATCGACCGCGACACCATCCTGGCCGACTTCCTGCGCAGCAACGACGCCGCGCCCGCCCTGCGGGCGCAGATCTCCGCGATGATCGCGCAGCGCCAGGACGCCGAGCTGACCCCGGAGGTGGTGACCTGGACCGAGGCGCGGCTGTCCGACGGCGTGCTCGGGGTCCGCGAGGTCTACCTGGCCGCCGCGCGCCAAACCATCGACGAGGAATTCGGGTCGCTGGACGCCTACTTGCGCGCCGCGAGCGTCAGCGAGTCAGACGTGGAGCGCCTGCGCGAGGCGCTGCTCGCCTGACCCGCCGACCACTCGGGAAGGCCGGGCTCAGCCCAGCTTGAAGCTGGCCTGCTGGGCGGCGGACAGGTCGGTGATCTGGCCCCACTTGGCGGCGATGTCCTCGACCGACGGCACGCTGTCGAAGGTGATGCCGTCGTTCTGGAACAGCGCGGTGCGCTGCACCTTGCCGCCGCCGACGATGAACACCGAGTCGGTGTCGGTCAGCTCCTCGGTCATCAGGTAGGCCACCACCGGGGCGACGTACTCCGGGGTGAGCTTCTCGAAGACCTCCGGCGGCAGGATGTCCTGCGTCATCCGGGTGGCGGCGATCGGCGCGACCGCGTTGGTCTTGATGTTGTACTTGGCGCCCTCCTGGGCCAGCGTGTTGATCAGCCCGACGAGGCCGAGCTTCGCCGCGCCGTAGTTGGCCTGCCCGAAGTTGCCGAACAGCCCGCTGGTGGAGGTGGCGACGACGACACGGCCGAAGCTCTGCTCACGGAAGTGCGGCCACGCGGCGCGGATGACGTTGTACCCACCGTAGAGGTGCACCTTGAGCACGGCGTCCCAGTTTTCGAAGGACATCTTGTGGAACGTGCCGTCGCGCAGAATGCCCGCGTTGCTGACCACGCCGTCGACCTTGCCGAATTCGTCGAGCGCGGTCTTGACCATGTTCTCGGCGCCCTCGGGCTCGGCGACGCTGTCGTAGTTGGCGACCGCCCGGCCACCGGCGTCCTTGATCTCCTTGACCACCTCGTCGGCCATGTTGTGGCCGGCGCCGGTGCCGTCGCGGGCGCCACCGAGATCGTTGACCACGACGCTGGCGCCCTCCTTGGCGAGGGTCAGGGCGTACTCACGGCCCAGTCCCCCACCGGCTCCGGTGACGATGACGACGCGATCCTGCACTCCGGGCATTAGGTTCCTCTCTGCTGTGAAAAACTTTGTCTAGCAACTGGTTCGGCGAAGCCGGGTCAGAACATCCGGCGGGCCATCTTGAAGGCCCGCTCGGTGTATGGAGGGTAGATGAAGCTCGACAGGTCGGGCCGGGTGGGCTTGGTCAGGACCGCCTTGCGGTGGCTGAACTCGTCGAAGCCCCACTTGCCGTGGTAGGCGCCCATGCCCGACGCGCCGACGCCACCGAAGGGCAGCTTGGCCGTCGACACCTGGAAGGCGACGTGGTTGACCAGCATGCCGCCCGCCGGCACCTCCTTGATCACCCGCTCGCGGGTCTCGCGCCGCTTGGTGAACAGGTACGCCGACAGCGGCTTGGGCCGCGAGTTCACGAAACGTATTGCCTCGTCCAGGTTTTGGACGGTGATCACCGGCAGGACCGGACCGAAGATCTCGTTCCGCATCAGCGGGCCGTCCGGGTCGGGGTCCACCACCACCGCGGGCTGGATGCGCAGCGTCGACGCGTCGCACGCCCCGCCGACCGTGACCGTGCCGTCCTTGCCGGAAAGGTAGCCGCTGATCCGGTCGAACTGCCGCTGGTTGACCACCCGCATGCCGTCCGGCTTGTCGGAGGTGAACTTGGTGATGGCGGCGCCGATCTTGTCGACCAGTTCGTCGCGAATCGTGGCGTCGGCCAACACGTAATCCGGTGCGACGCAAGTCTGTCCGGCGTTGAGCAGCTTCATCCAGGCGATCCGCTTGGCCGCCACCTCCACGTCGGCGTCCGCCGCGACGATCACCGGGCTCTTGCCGCCGAGCTCGAGCGTGCAGGGGGTCAGGTGCGGCGCCGCGCCCTCGTAGACCTTGCGGCCGATCTCGGTGCCGCCGGTGAACATCACCCGGTCGAGGCCCTGGGCGATGAGCTCCTGGCTGGTCGCGCCGTCGCCCTCGATGACCGCGATGGCGTCGTTGTCGAGGTACTTGGGCACCAGCTCGGCCATCACGCGCGAGGACGCGGCCGCGATTTCCGACGGCTTGAGGATCACGGTGTTGCCGGCGGCGATCGCCCCGACGGCCGGGCCCAGCGTGAGGTAGAAGGGGTAGTTCCAGGCGCCGATGATCAGCACGGTGCCGTAGGGCTCGTATTCCACCCAGCCGCGGCCGGGCAGCTGCGGCAGCTCCAGCAGTTGATACTTGCGCCGCGTCCACTTGCGCACGCGCTTGGCCGCGTACTTGGCCTCACCGGCGGTGGTGGCGATGTCGGCGATGTAGGCCTCGAAGGGGCTGCGGTCCAGGTCTTCGGCGAGCGCGGCGGCCAGCGCGGCCTCGTTCTCCTCCATCAGCTTCACCAGCTGCAGCAACTGCCGCTTGCGCCAGTCGACGTCGCGGGTGCGTCCGGTGGCGAAGGTCTGACGAAGCCGGGCAACCGTGGCGGCGACGTCGGCCGAGCCGGTCCCGTTCGTGGAGTCCTTGGAGAGCGATGCCTGCGATGCAACCGATTCGGTGGTCATCATTGTCCTTCCCGAGCAGAGTCCCGCCGCGGGGCGGCCGCTCATCGGTGATAACCGCGATACTAACCATCCGGTTGGGAGAGCAGTAGAAAGGATCGGGCCGCGCGGTTACTTGACGCAGGGGACGCTCGAGGCCGTCATCTGGCTGAGGTCGGTCGGCGCCGGGGCGCGGTCGCCGCTGCCGGTGGCGGCGACCGCACTCACCTGCCCGGACGACGGCGCGTCGCCGGCCGCGCCGGGTTGGGCTTCGGAATGGGAGAGGTAGTCCGCCGCGGGAAACCGCGTTCCCACGGTCAGCCGGACGGTTCCGGAGGCCACCGAGGGATCCGCGGTCGCCGGCACGTGCAGTTGCCCGGACAGGACCTGCGCGCCCGCGTCGGCGCCGGGACCGTATTCGATCGTGCTGTCGTCGGCCGCGGCGGCGGCGGTCGTGGCGCTGCCCCGGGTGAAGCCCCGGCCGGTGAGGGCCTCCTCGAGCGCGGCCGCGAGTCCGTCGCGCGAGCTGGCGTTGACGACGTCGAGGATGACGGGTTCGGTCAGCGCGGGCGGTGACTGGGCCGCCGGCGACGCGGCGTCGAGCGCGGCCGGCGCGTCGGACATGAAGCGCTCGTTGACGATGCGCCGGATCGCAGCGAGATCGACGAGGTTGATGTCGGAGCCGTTCGCGTCCTTGCCGAAGCCGGAGATCGGCAGGGTGTACAGCGACAGCGGCCGCCCGGTCAGCCGAGAGGCCCGCGCGGCGAACTGCCCGAGGTCGAGCCCGGCGTCGACGGCGACGTTGTCCCGGGCGACCTCGAGCATTTTGCGCAGCCCGCTCACGCTGGACAGCGCGCCGCCGCTGCGGGCCGCCTCGACCAACGACACCAGGAACGCCTGCTGGCGCCGCGTCCGATCGAAATCGGTGAACGAGCCGTCGTTTTCGTCGCGCCGCTGCCGCACGAAGGCCATCGCCTCCGCCGCATCGATGCGCTGTACACCCTGATGGAAGTCCGCGCCCGAGTAGCTGTCACGCGTATCGCCGTTGAGGCACACCGTGATTGGCTCCACCGCCTTGGCGATCTGGTAGAAGGCGCCCAACGTGACCTCGACGAAGTGGTCGACCGAGATACCCAAAAAGTCGCTGACGGCGCTGATTTCGGCCTTGCGGCCGGCCTCGCGGGCGGTTTGCTCGCGGGCCGCCAGATCGGTCGACCCCGCGCCGCCCGAGTCCCCGGCGGCCTGCGTGTTCAACGATTGCTGATAGGCCAGGCCGTACGCCTGCTTGATCTTGCCCGTGCACACCGAGCCGGGGCAGCCCGGCAGCTCGGCGTAGTCGTCGCGGGGAATCGACACCGCGGTGACGGGACCGTCACGGTCCGAAATGTGCACGACGATAAGGACATTGGCGTTGTAGCCGCCCGAGGTTTCGTCGCCGGCGTGCAGCGCGTCGTAAACCTCCTGCGGTAGCGGCCGACCGTTCTGGTCCAACCGGCTGTCCAGGCCCATCAGCAGGATGTTCTGGTTGTCGCCGAGCGAGGCGGCCCCATTCGGCAGCGCGTGGGAGATGATGATCCGGCCCAGGGCGGTGTGGTAACCCGTCCAGCCGATTCCGGTGATGGCCATGACGAAGGCCGAAGCGATGCCGGCGACGAGCCGGCCCTTCAACAGCACCCAGCGGTGTGATCGCTGCGCCGCGCCGCCGCCCATAATGAGTCATCATTATGGGCGATGACCTGCCGAAACGGCGGTAACCGCGCCGTTACAGGCGCTCGGCGATCACGAAGTCGGAGAAGGCGTCCTTGTCCTGGTCCAGCTCGAAACTCTGCACCCCGCGGTTCAGGCGGTGCATCTCATCGATCGAGTTCTGCGCCGTCGCGCGCCAGCCGTGGTCGTTGAGCCAGTCGGCGAGGTTCGCGCGGTGCTCGTCGCGGTACATCAGCTCGCCGACGTCGATGGTCTCTTCCAGGCCGAGCTGGTCGGCGACCTTCTTGAACCGTTCCCGCATCTGCTGGCGCCGCTCCTCGGCGTGCATCGGTGCGGTTTCGGCGGAGACCCGGCTGCCGGCCGGACTCAGCTCGCCGATCTGCGTGAACAGCTTGTCCTGCGCCTCGGCGGGCAGGTACATCAGCAGTCCCTCGGCCAGCCAGGCGGTCGGCCGGGTCGGGTCGAAACCCGCGGCGCGCAGCGCGGCCGGCCAGTCTTCGCGCAGGTCGATCGCCACCTCGCGGCGATCGGCGGACGGCGTCACGCCGCTTTCGGCCAGCGTGGTGGTCTTGTAGTCCAGCACCTGGGGCTGGTCGATCTCGTACACCGTGGTGCCGGCCGGCCAGTCGAGGCGGTAGGCCCGCGAGTCCAGCCCCGACGCGAGGATCACCACCTGCCGGATCCCGGTGGCGACGGCGTCGGCGAAGTACTCGTCGAAGAAGTGGGTCCGCACCGCCTGGTAGCCGCGCATGTGCTGGATCCGGGCGGCGGATTCCTCATCGATGGCTTCGATCTTGGCCACGACGTCCGGGTCGAGCATGGCTTCCCACAGGACGTCGGCACCGGCGTTGTTGACGAGCAGCCGGGCGTAGGGATCGCGGATCAGCGCGTCGGGCTGCTCGGTCTCGATGGCCCGGGCGGCGGCCACCATGACCGCGGTGGTGCCGACGCTGCTCTTGATGTCCCAGGTGTCGTCGTGGGTGCGCAGTGAGCTCATGCATTAACTCCTTGGGTCTTGGGCAGGCGAAGGTCAAAAGGTGGTTTCGCCGAGGCGCGCCCGCAGCAACGTGCTGCGCACCGCCTCGTCGGAAAGGTCGTCGGGCACCGGGCGGCCGAGTCGGGCCATCTCCTCGCGGTTGTCCACGGCGTGCACGTGCCAGCCGTGGTCGGAAAGCCATGCGGCGGCGTCCGAGCGGTCCGGCTCGTGGTAGGTCAGCGCCTGGACGTTGACGTCCAGGCCGAGCCGCTCGCGCATCCGCAACCAGCGCTGCGAGTTGCTCCGCGAGTTGATGCCGAACACCTCGATCGCGACCTGGCTGCCGGGCGCGCTGAGCGCGGTCAACATCTCGAACAGCCGGTCCTGGGCATCGCTGGGCAGGTACGGCAGCAGCCCCTCGGCCAGCCAGGCGGTCGGCTGCGTGCGGTCGAATCCCGCGGCGGCCAACGCGGTCGGCCAATCCTCGCGCAGGTCCGCCGGGACGGGATGGCGGATCGCGGTGGGCACGGCGCCGTGCTGCTGCAGGATGCCCGACTTGTACTGCAGCACCTTGGGCTGGTCGATCTCGTAGACGGTGGTGCCGGTGGGCCAGTCCAGCCGGTAGGCCCTCGAGTCCAGGCCCGCGGCCAGAATCACCGCCTGCCGGATTCCGGAACGCACTGCGCCGTCGAAGTATTCGTCGAAGAAGTGGGTGCGCACGGCCTGGTAGTCGATGCCGGTTCGGTGCGCGCGCCGCCCGTGCTGATCGTCGGCGAGCCAGGACAGCTCCGGGTCCGCCAGCCGCGCCCACGCCGGGCCGGCCGACGACACCAGCAGGCGGGCGAACTCGTCACGAATCAGCGGGTCGGCGCCGGCGGTCTCCGCCGCGCGCGACGCGGCGACGCCCAGCGCGGTGGCGCCGACGAGTTCGGTGATGGACCAGCTGTCGCCGGCAGACCGCACGGAAGGCGGTGTCGAGGCATCCAGGTCAGTCATATCCCGACCATGGTACCGGGATAAGTTAGTTAGCCTATACGCTTTGTGCGCAACTTCACTGCGCCGCCCGGCGGGCTAGGCCCCCGGACGCCAGAGCGCGCCCTCCAGCAGCTGGCGCAGCATTCCGGTGACGGCCAGCATCTGCTGGTAGCTCTCGACGTAGCCCGAGTACAGGCCCACCCCGCAGATGATGACGAGCAGGGTTTCGACCAGTGCCGACGCATCGACGTCCGCCGCGAGCTCACCGTTTTCGATCGCGTCGTTGACGGCGCGCAACAGGAACTCGCGGCACACGCGCACCGACGAGTTGTCGGTTCCGGTCAAATCCGGATGGCGCTGGGACTCGAGTACGCCGCTGATTAAAAACGCCGATCCGGCGGGATTTTCCGAATTAGCCCTAACGGCCACGGAGATGAAGGCCGTCAGCCGCGCGACCAGCCCGGTTTCGGCGTCCGCCTCTTTGATACCGGCCGCAATGACGAATTCGTTGGTGTCCTCCAGAACTTCCCGATACAACGCTCGCTTGCTCGAAAAGTAATGGTTGATCGCCGGGCGGGTCAGGTCGGCACGGGAGGCGATGGCCTGGAACGTCGCGCCGTCGTAGCCGCGTTCGCTGAACACCAAACGAGCAGCTTGGATGATTCGTTTCCGGGTCTCGTCCGCCTTCGCCGCAGGCGGACGGCCCGGCCTGCGAGTCCCCCGTGGAAGCATTGCTAGAGTGTGCCACCGCCATGGTGGGGCATTAGTGCATTTGGCGGAATAGCGCCAAATTTTCCGGCTTGATAGTCCTCGAGCGCCTCGATCAATTCCGCGCGAGTGTTCATCACGAAAGGCCCGTAGTGGAATACCGGCTCGCGAATGGGCCGCCCACCTAGAAGCAGGACATCAATGGCGGTCGCGTCGCCCGAATCCCGAGCTCGCTCCGCCCCGACGGTGATCCGGTCGCCTGGGCCCAGGACCGCCAGCTGCCCCTGGTGGATCGGGTGGGCGATCGGCCCGACGTACCCGCTGCCCGACAGCACGTACACGAGCGCGTTGAAGTCGCGCCGCCAGGGGATGTTGAGCCGGGCGCCGTTCTCGACCGTCGCGTGCGCGAGCGTGACCGGCGTGTGCGTGACCCCGGGCCCCCGGTGGCCGTCGATCTCGCCCGCGATGATGCGGATCAGCGCCCCGCCGTCGTCGGACGCGACCAATGCGGCGTCACCACCCTCGATGGCCTGGTAGCGCGGCGGCGCGAACTTGTCCTTTTTCGGCAGGTTCACCCAGAGCTGGACGCCGTGGAACAGGCCGCCGCTGTCGACGAGTTCGGCCGGCGGCGTCTCGATGTGCAGGATGCCCGAGCCGGCGGTCATCCACTGGGTCGCTCCGTCGGTGATCAGCCCCCCACCGCCGTGGGAGTCCTGGTGCGCGAATTTCCCGTCGAGCATGTAGGTCACCGTTTCGAAGCCGCGGTGCGGGTGCCAGTCGGTGCCCCTGGGTTCGCCGGGCTGGTAGTTCACCTCGCCCATCTGGTCCATGTGGACGAAGGGATCCAGGGCGGCGCTACCGACCCCGGCGAAGGCGCGCACGACCGGGAACCCCTCACCCTCGTACCCGCGCGGGCCGGTGGTGATCGATCGCACCGGCCGCTCGGTGTCGGCGGGGCCGGGGCCGCGGACGCGCGGCAATGTCAGTGGGTTGGCCGTAACTGCAGGCATTTGACCTCCTCGTAGAGCGGACTACCCGGTATAACCGGACTAGGGTCCACTTATTCCGGGCGGTCGGCACCTTCGTGGCGGCCAAGCCGACGCGCCATCGCCCCGGCATCGATTTGCCGGGGCGATGGCGCGAAGTGTGCGACTGAGGGTGTCAGGATTTGCTGCGCGCACTCTTGGCGGCGGACTTCTCGGTGCTCTTGCCCGCGTGGGCGAGCTGACCGCCGGCGCTTTCCAGGTGCGCCCGGACGAACCACTGGAACTTCTCCAGCTGGCCCGCCTGGCCGATCAGCAGGTCCTGGGTCACCGGGTCGAGTTCGTCGGTCTCGTCGATGTATTGGCGGATGTCCTCGATCACGCCGTTGTAGACGAGGTCCAGCGCGGCCAAGTGGGCCTGGACGGTGTCGCGGCCCACCGAATAGTCGTCCCACGAGCGGTCCTTGATGATGGCACCCGGCGTGCCCTGCGGCGAAGAGCCCAGGGCGGCAATGCGTTCGGCGACATCGTCGGCGAAGCCACGCACGGCCTCCACCTGCGGGTCGAT
Source organism: Mycobacterium paraintracellulare (assembly GCF_000276825.1). NCBI lineage: Bacteria > Bacillati > Actinomycetota > Actinomycetes > Mycobacteriales > Mycobacteriaceae > Mycobacterium > Mycobacterium paraintracellulare. The sequence goes on from NC_016948.1 coordinate 5,315,720, forward strand.
CATCTCGTGCACGCCGATGAAGTTCGGGCCGACCACGTTCCAGTGAATGTGCTTGAGCGTCAGGTGAAGATCGTTGTAGGTGCTCAACTGTTTTTGCAGCAGTTCGGTGAGCCGCGCCGCCTGCTTGTCGGTCAATCCCGGAATTGTGAACTGAGTCATCGCGTGTTTCCTAGCTTCCTTCCGTGGGGTTCCCACACACTTTCTTGCTCTGCTGGGTACCCGATGGCGACGCCGAAAAACGCGACGGATCACAGTGAGTGGATTTGCTGCACCGGCAGGCGCGGGCCCCGGCGCGGTTCGTAGGCCAATCCGCTGGCCTCGAGCAGCCGGACCACGCGCTGGCGATGTGGCCGCATCGGCTCCAGCAAGTCGAGCATTCCCGCGTCGTCGACGGGCTCACCCAGCAGTGTCCAGCCGATCATCTTGGGGATGTGGTAGTCGCCCACCGATACGGCGTCGGCGTCGCCGAAGGCGCGTTGGGCCGTCTCCGCGGCGGTCCATTCCCCCACGCCCGGCAGGGACGTCAAGGCCGCCCGCGCCTGTGCCGCCGGCCGTGATGTCAGCCGCTCCAGCGACGCGGCGCGCTGCGCGCAGGTCACCACCGTTTGTGCGCGCCTGGGGTCGACGTTGGCGCGATGAAACTCCCACGACGGGATGGTTCGCCACCGCTGCGCCGACGGCGCCACCCGCATGCCCTCGGGGGCGGGCCCCGGCGCCGGTGTCCCGTACTTGGTCACCAGCACGCGCCAGGAGCGGAACGCGTCGGCGCCGGGCACCCGCTGCTCGATGATCGCCGGGATCAGCGCCTCGAGCACCAGCCCGGTGCGGCCCAGCCGCAGGTGCGGAACCCGCCGGTGCGCGGCGGCGACCGTCGGATGCCGCGGCACGAAGTCGGAGGCGTCGTCCTCGAGACCCAGCAGGGCGGGCAGCATTTCGACGAACTCACCCGCGCCGCTCCCCCACGCCACACAGTGCGCGGCGTTGGGGGCCGCGCGGCTGATCCTGGCCGTGACGGGGCCGGTGGGCAGCAGGCTGGTCCGCCAGATCGAGCCGTCGCCGGTCGCGCGGAAGCAGGGATCCGCGGGGCCGCGGCGCAGCGGCGACAACGTGTGCCCGAAGCTGGCGGCCCCGGGGAACACGACCGTGCGCGTGCTTTTCACCTGATGACTCTCCGACCGCTCGATTGACCCTGAACTCCGTCCCCAGTCAGTATTGCGGTGTGATGACGCCCTTCGATGACCCTCAGGGCGAACTGGCCTGGATGTTTTTGCAGAGCATCAGCGACGGCGGCGATCTGGACGAGGGCTTCGCGTTGCTGCGCGACGACTTCACCTTCTGGACGCTCTACACGCGCACCGCATGCGACAAGGACACCTTCCGGCGCGCGGTCGAGCGGCGCAAACAAGACGTCGAGCTGGTCATCGACCTGGTGCGCTGCGTCAACGAGGGAGAGACGGTGGTGGTGGAGGCACAGGCCACCGGCACGACGTCCGACGGCACCTCCTACGACAGCCCGTTCGTGTGCATCTTCGACACCCGCGCCGGGCTGATCGTCTCGATGCGCCTCTACGGCGACACCCGGGCGACGGCGTCCGCCCTCCCCGGATGGGTCCCCTACTGAGCCGAGACGGTGATGTCGGCCTTGTTCGGGTAGAACGCGACGTGCCCGGCGATCGCGGCGACCGCCGGATACGGCTGCTCATAGGTCCAGATCACGTCGTCGACGGTGTCACCGGACGAGGTCGTCACGCTGTAATAGCTGGCGTCGCCCTTGAACGGGCAATACGTGCTGGTGTCGGTGCGGGTGAGCCGATCCTGTTGCACGTCGGCGATCGGAATGTATTGCACCGCAGGGATTGTGGCTTCGCGCAGTTCCAGCGCGGCGGTGGTGTCGGCCACCAGTTCGCCGTTGACGCGGACCTGCACCCTGCCCTGGGTGGGTTCGATGGTGATCGGGTGCCCCGCGTTCGGCTCGAGGACTTGCCGGTGGGCCATGGTCGATACCTCCTACAGACGCCTATTGGGGCTGTAACACCCGGCCGCCGTCAACCCTTCCCGTCCGGCGGGCCGAATGCGTAGCGATGGTACTGGGACATGTTCGCGGCGGCGGGGATCAGCGACATCACCCTTCCCAGGAGTCGGGAGGAGCGTGGCAATCGTGCGAAGGTGTCCGACTCGAACCAGCGCTCGCAGGCCAGCAGCCGCACCGCCGGTACGGCCGCGATGATGTCGTCGGGCCCGTTGATCGCCCACCGCAGCGTGGATCCCGACCGTCGCACCACGGAGTTGAGCCATTGCGACTTGATCCCGAGCCAGTTGAACACGTCGAACTGCAGCTCACCCGAGCCGAACCGGTCGACCACCCGGCGCAGCAACGCGGTGCCGTCCTGCTCGGTCAGGTACATGGTCAGCCCCTCCCCGATCATCAGCGTGGGGCGATCGGTGGGGATTTCGCTCAGCCATGACGGGTCGGTGACCGAGGCGGCGATCACGCGATAGTGCTCGCGGCTCGGGTAGAGCTGGGCGCGCAGCGCCGCGACCTCGGGGTAGTCGACGTCGTACCACTGCACGTCCGGACCCGGCTGCACGCGGAAGAACCGGCTGTCCAGTCCGCAGCCCACGTGCAGGACGACCGAGCGCGGGTGCGCCGCAAGGAATTTGCGCGTCCACTCGTCGAAGTGTGCCGAACGGGTAGTGACCGACGGCGCCCGCCGGGCGGTGATGGTCGTCTTCTTCCAGTCGTAGTCGATGCGATCGACGATCTCCTTCGCGTACCGATCACCCAGGATCGGCTTGTCGAAGTCGGCGTCCAGCGCCTTGGCGTAGAACGTCGCCAGCATGGTCTGGGGAGCCCCGGTGAGATCGACGGACACTCGCTCGGTATTCACCCGCTCGAGGCTAGTCCCACGCCCAGCGCCGCGCCGCGTCCTGAACAGCGGTCGGCGTGGCGTTCAGCGGGGAGTCGCGCTCTTACCCTTGGCATTTCGCATGGCGGCCCAGAATCGGGCCGCCTCGCGGATGGACTCCTCGACCGGGCGTGGCTGCCAACCCAATTCGCGGACGGCCTTGCTGTGGTCGACGGGCGCCTCGGCACGCATCATGCGCACCGACGCGAGGCTGAGCTCGGCGTCCTTGCCGGTGAGCCGGGCTCGCAGGCTGCCCAGGGCGCCGAGGGCGTACAGCACCGGAACGGGGATGGAACGTCGCGGCGGCGGCACGCCGGCCTCGTCGGCCGCGATCCGCACCACCTCGGTCAACGCGATCATTCGCTCGGAGATCAGGTATCGCTCGCCGACGCGGCCGCGCTCGGCGGCCAACAGCATGGCCTCCGCGGCGTCGGTGACGCCGACGACCTCCAATTGGATGCCGTCCATGGTGAAGGGCAACTTGCCGAAGACGGCGCCGGCGATGAACGCGCCGTGCGGGGTGCGGCCCCAGTCGCCGCTGCCGTAGGTCGTCGACACGCACATCGCCACCGCGGGCAGCCCGGATTCGGCCACGTAGCGCATCACCAGGTTCTCGGCCTGGACCCGGGATTGGACGTAGTCCGACAACCCGCGGGTGGCGACGATGTCGTCCTCGGTCGCCACGCGCCCGCGCCGCCGGCCGACCGTCGCGTAGGTGCTGGTGAAGACGAACCGACGCAGGTCGGGTTGCGCGACGGCCACGTCGAGGACGTTGCGCAGCCCCTCGACGTTGGTGCGAAACAGCGGCGAGGTGTCGCGCAGCCAGGCGCGGGTGTCGACGACGCAGTAGTAGACGTCGTCGACCCCGTCCATGGCCTCCCGCAGCACGGCGGTGTCGAACACGTCACCGTGAAACCGGGTGAGCTCGAGGTCGTCGATGGACCGGGTGTTGGCGTTCTCGCGCACCATGGCCCGCACTTCATGGCCCTTGGCGACCAGCTGGCGCGTGACGTGCGAACCCAGGAAGCCGTTGGCGCCGATGACGAGTTTGGGCCTGGCGGTCACTGGGCGCCTCCGTATTGCTCCATGAATTGCGCGCCGGCCTCGTCGAGGGTGCCGAGCTCCTGCGCTTTGCGGCACCACTTCAACGTGGCCTGCACGAAGCGCAGCGGGTTGTAAATGTCTTCCTGCTGACGCCACAGGCCATCACCGGCGTAGGTGATGATCGAGATGTTGGTCGCGCCGATGACCGTGCCGTCACCCGGATCGCGCATCGGGTTGTCGAGTTCCATGATGATGCGCCCGGTGGCCTCGTCGATCACCGACCACAGCGACGGAAACGCGACCATGTGACTGCCGGGGAAGCTGCCCATCGTCCTGCTGATCCACTCGCGGACCTCGTCGCGGCCGTGCATGGTGCCCGCCGCGTGTTCGATGTACAAGACGTCGGGTGTGTAGTGCTGGACCCACGCGTCCCAGTCGTGCGACTGCGCGGCCGCATCGACGGTGGCTTCGAATTGCTCGAACGCGGCGGCCAGTTCGCTACGGGAGAACTTCGGCGTGCTCATGATTTCGCGGCACCATTGCAGCTCATCGGCGGAGTGTAGCCTGGGCCTCACTGTGGCGGGTGAGGAGGACGAGCGATGACCAACCAGAAAGCGATTCTCGCCGGCGGCTGCTTCTGGGGAATGCAGGAACTGATCCGCAAGCAGCCGGGGGTGGTCTCGACCCGGGTCGGCTACACCGGCGGTGACGTCCCCAACGCGACCTACCGCAACCACGGCACCCACGCCGAGGCCATCGAGATCATCTACGACCCGGCGGAAACCGATTACCGGGCGATCCTGGAGTTTTTCTTCCAGATCCACGACCCGACAACGAAAGACCGCCAGGGCAACGACCGCGGCCCCAGTTACCGGTCGGCGATCTTCTACCTGGACGAGGAGCAGAAGCGGATCGCGCTGGACACCATCGCCGATGTCGAGGCGTCCGGCCTGTGGCCCGGCAAGGTGGTGACCGAGGTCAGCCCGGCCGGCGACTTCTGGGAGGCCGAGCCCGAGCACCAGGACTACCTGCAGCGCTATCCGAGCGGATACACCTGCCACTTCATCCGGCCGGGCTGGAAGCTGCCGCATCGGGCCGCCTCCAGCCAGTAGCGGTCCCCGGCGAATTCAGCGCCGGCGCACCGTGATCCGGCCGCCGTCCTTCGGGGTGAACGCCACACCGCGGCAATGCCACCGCTCACCGGGCGCATCCGTGGTCTCGATTGTCAAGTGGCGCAGCACGGTCCGGAGCACGACGTCCATTTCCATGTTGGCGAACGCCGCGCCGACGCAGCGGCGGGTCCCGCCGCCGAACGGGATCCAGGACAGCGCCGACGGTTTGGTGTCGATGAAGCGTTGCGGGTCGAACCGCCGCGGATCGGGGAACACGTCGGGGTTGTCGTGTATCTGCGCGATGCCGACGATGATCGAGTAGCCGCGCGGGATCGCCCATTCGCCGAGCCGGTAGGCCTCGGGGTAGACGTGGCGACCGGCGAAATCGATGACGGTCCTGGCCCGTTGCACCTCGAGGATCGTCGCTTGGCGCAGCTCGTTGCCGCCCTCATCGGCCCCGTCGGCCTCCTCGACCAGCCTCGCCAACAGCTCGGGGTGTCGGCTGATCCGCTCGAATGCCCATGCCAGCGTGGACGCGGTGGTCTCGTGCCCGGCGGCCAGCAGGGCCAGCAGCTCGTCGCCGATGTCCTTGTGCGACATCGCGGAACCGTCGTCGTAGGTGCTGCGCAGCAGCAGTGCCAGCACGTCGGTCCGCTCGGCGAAGTCCGGGTCGGCCCGCTCCGCGGCGATCAGCTTCTCGATGACGATGTCGTATTGGCGCCGCCACTTGTCCAACCTGCCCCACGGGCCGAACCGGGGATAGCGCTTCGGCTTCGGCAGCGCCGCAAGGCGTGAGCCCAGGGTGACCCACGGCGGGATGAGCCTGCGCAGCTCGTCGAGTTCGGCCCCCTCGGCGCCGAACACCGCGCGCAGGATGGCGTTCAGCGTGATCCGCATCATCGGCGGCAACGTCGCGAATGGGCTGCCCTCCGGCCAGCCGGCCATCTCGCGCAGCGTTTCTTCCTCGATGATGCTCTCGTAATTTTTCATGCTCTTGCCGTGAAATGGCGGCGCCAACAGCCGCCGCCTCCGGCGATGGTCGTCGCCCTCGAGTCCGAACACGGAGCCGGGACCGAACAGTCTGCTCAAATTGGGTTGGATGTTGCCGAGTTCGTCTGGGCTGGTGGTGAAGATCTGCTTGGCCAGCTGTGGATCACTGACCATGATGACGCGCCCCCACATCGGCAGCCGCAGCGTGAAGACGTTGCCGTAGCGGCGTGACAGGCGTCGCATCATCATCCGCCGCGACACGGCAAAACCGATGCCCTGCACCAGCTTCGGGCTTCGGACCGCGGGGGGCAGGTGAACCGTGGCCGGCGGGACGGTGGCTAGTTCACTCATGGCGTCATTGCTCCCCACGTCTGCCGGGCCGGAGTTGGTACCGCGATGTACCACGGACCTTTCCGAGTACGGTACTCTGCAGTACCAAAGCTGACAAGGTGCGTTTCGAACCGAAAGGGGGTGCGGGCCGTGACCTCAGCAATGACAGCAACGGATGGCGACCCCGCTCTCGAAGAGGTCGATCCTTTCCGCCTCCGGCTCCTCGACGGCCTGGCCACGTCGATCACCGAACGCGGCTATCGCGCCAGCACAGTCGCCGACGTCGTCCGTTGCGCGCGCACGTCCAAACGCACCTTCTACGACCACTTCGCGGGCAAGGAGGAGTGCTTTCTCGAGTTGCTGGCCGTCGACATCGAGAAACTGGGCGCGAAGATCGCGGCGTCGGTCGATCCCGACGCCGATTGGCACGCGCAGATCCGGCAGGCGGTCGAGGCCTATGTCGGTTACATCGAGGCGCGCCCGGCCATCACGTTGAGCTGGATCCGTGAGTTGCCGTCGCTGGGTGCGGCCGCTCGACCGGTCCAGCGCCGCGGGTTGCAGCTGTTGACCAGCCTGTTGATCGACCTCAGCGCCAGTCCCGGGTTCCGGCGCGCGAAGCTGCCGCCGTTGACCGCGCCCCTGGCCGTGATCCTGTTGGGCGGTCTGCGGGAGCTGACCGCACTTGCGGTCGAAGACGGAACACCGGTCCGAGAAATCGTGGAACCGGCGGTGGATGCGTCCGTAGCCCTGCTCGGTCCGCGGCATTGAGCGCGTCCGGCGCCGTAAATCGAGGTGTCGCAAGCCATCCCGGGCCCGGCCCGGCGGGGCTAGGCTCACCGCAGACCCCGCCCGTTCTGACATGGAGGATTCTGCGATGCGGCTCTCGACTCGAAACCAGCTCCGGGGAAAGATTACCGAGGTCGAACTCGGCACCGTGATGGCCGTGGTGAAGGTGACGCTCGACGGCGGCGATCAGGTCGTCACGTCGTCGGTCACCAGGGACGCCGCGACCGACCTCGGGCTCAAGGTGGGCCAGCCGGCGACCGTGTTCATCAAATCGACCGAAGTCACCATCGGCGTCGACTAGGTGCGCCGAAAAGCCCGCACCCGGTTTACTTTTCGGCGAGGAAGGCCCGGACCCGATCCAGCACGAGATCGGGTCGCTGGTCGACGATCCAATGGCCGACCCCGTCGACCAGTTCGACCTCGAAATCCTTGATGTGGTCGGCATATCCCTCGGTCAGGTCGGCCGTGATCACCGGGTCTTCGGTGCCCGTCAGCCAGCGAACGGGGACGTCGACGCGGGCCCCGTCGTACTCGCCGCGCATCCAGCTCAGCATCTCCCCGGTCTGAAACGACCGGTACCACCGCGACCCCGCCTCGGCGTGGCCGGGCTGCCGCATGCACTCGAGGTACAGCCGCACGTCCTCCTCGGGCAGCGTGTAGCCGCCGCCGACCCATGACCCCAGCAGGCGGAGGAACCGCGGGTTCGACGCGCTGATCACCCGGGGGCCGATGACGGGCAACGAGATTGGGATCTGATACCAGAACCGCCAGACGTTGCGCAGCATCGACGGGGAGCGCTTGACGAACGGCGCCGAGGTGTTTACCCCGAAAAAGCCGGTCACCTTGTCCGGATGGCGCAGCATCATGATGAACGCGGCCGGTCCGCCCCAATCGTGGGCCACCAGCTTGACCGACGCGACGCCCAACCGATCCAGCACCCCGGCCAGGTCGTCGGCCATCTCGTCCTTGCGGTAGCTGGTGCGCGGCGCCGAGCTCCAGCCCGAGCCGCGCAGGTCCGGGCACAACACCCGGTACCCGTCGGCGGCCAGCGGGCCGATGAGCTCGCGCCATTCCCACCAGTTCTGCGGGAAGCCGTGCACCAGCATCACCGCCGGCCCGCTCGCCGGGCCCGCGTCGGCGACGTGGATCGTCACGCCGTTTCCGAGCTCGACGTAGCGGTGTTCGACGCCGTCCAGCGTGGGCATGGTGACCATGTGTTGAGAACGTAGCGGCTCGGAAAGGGTTAGGCCAGAAACCGCTCCACATAGGGCGCGAAGCGCTGGCGCAGGCTGTGCTCGTTCAGGCCGAACATCTCATACGACGTTTTGACGTTGCCCAGGCGTCCGCGGCGGTGGCCCGCCAGGTAGCCGGCGACGGCCTGGCGCGCCTCATCGGTGTAGGGCTCGTCGGCCAGGGCGTAGACGCGCTCGGCCACGCCGGCTTCGTCGGCCATGAAGTCGTCGAACCGGATGTCGACCGAGCGGTCCGGGCCGATGGTGTCGCGGTCGCGCACCAGCGCGCTGAGCATCTGATCGAGGCGGTCGATCCAGGAGTTGGCGATCTGTTCGACCGGCACCGGCGAGCGGTGCATGCGCGCGGAGTAGGTGATCATCGTGATCATCGACAGCGCCACCGGCACCGGGTCGCGGTGGGTGAACACGACGATGCTGTCGGGGAACACCCGATCCAGCACCGGCACCTGTTCGAGGTGCTGCGGCGACTTGAGCAGCCAGCGCCGGCCCCCGCGCAGGAACTGCATCGCCCGCAGCTGGGTGGCCAGGTATTCGTAGTGCGGCGTCTGGTCGTGGGACTGGTAGTAGTCACGCCAGTGGGGCACGTCGGCGAGAGTCTCCAGCAGCATCGTGGAGACATCGTTGGCCAGCAGCTGGATCTCCTCGTGGACGTGGTCGGTGGTCATTTCGTGCATGAGCGCGAAATGCGGCATCACCGTGTTGATCACCCCGACCGCGACGTCCATCCGGGCCCGCCGCGGATCCGGCTGCACGGCAACCTCGTTCGGCATCGGGAAGGGCTCGTTGCTTTCCCAGTACGGCATGGTGCGGAAGGTGGGTGGCGCGGCCAGCAGGTTGTGCAGGTGCGTGGTGCCGGTGCGGGGCAGCCCGGCGATCACCACGGGCGAGGTCAGTTCGATGTCGTTGATCTCGGGATGGCGCCGCAACAGGTCGGCCAGCAGTAGCCGGTTCTTCAGGATCTGCAGCAGCTGCCCGTAGAAGTTGACCGCCCCGGCGCCGTGCAGCCCGTCGATCTCGCGCAGCGCGGCGAGGAAGACGTCGAGCCGTTCGCGGTAGTCGTCGGGCCCGAAATCGTGCAGGCCGGTGTCCGCACTGGCCTGGGCGTGCAGCGCGTCGGCGTCCAACGGGCACTGCGGGGCCATAGCGCTCATCATGTCGAGGATCTGCTGACCCTCGACGCTGAATCGGGGCGTGGCCAGGTCATCGAGGGAAACGGAGCGAACGGCATCGGTCACGGCGACTTATGTTACTCTCAGTTTCGTAATGGATGGTGATTTTGGCCGGCCCCGTGATCCGCGTATCGACGCCGCGGTGTTGCGCGCGACGGTTGAACTGCTCGCCGAGTCCGGTTATCCGGGGCTGTTGGTGTCGGCCATCGCCGAGCGGGCCGGCACCAGCAAGCCCGCGATCTACCGCCGCTGGCCCAGCAAGGCGCATCTGGTGCATGAGGCGGTGTTCCCCATCGGCGCCGGCACCGCCATCCCGGATACCGGCTCGACGGCCGACGGCCTGCGCGAGATGGTGCGCCGCACAATGGTTTTCCTCACCACGCCGTCCGCCCGGGCGGCCCTGCCGGGCCTGATCGGCGAGATGGCCGCGGATCCGAGCCTGCACTCGGCTCTGCTGGAGCGCTTCGCCGGCGTCATCGGTGGCGGGCTGGGCGACTGGCTCGCGGCGGCGGCGGCGCGCGGCGACGTGCGCCCGGAGGTCACCGCCGCGGAACTGGCCGAAACCATCGCCGGCATCACGCTGGTCGCCCTGCTCACCCGCCCCACCGAGCTCGATGACGCGTGGGTCGATCGCACGACACGGTTGCTCCTGGAAGGAATCAGCGCATGACGCACGAATCGACGGTCGCGTGGCAGGATCTGTTGAAAACCCTTGGCGGCCTTGATCGCTCGTTTTTGGAGGGTGACCGCGCCGTCACCGATGACCGGCACATCGCCGACGGCTACCGCATGCTCGCCACCACGCTGGGCGTGGCGTTGGACACCTACCTGTTCCCCGAACCCGATCGGCCGCAATTCGTCGCGGTCAACACCCCGTTCCGCCGCGACCGCCGCTGGGGCGGGGACAACACCGACGCCTACTACCACATCTGCCCGGTCGACCCGGCGCGCCGCTACCGCATCAGCGGGAACAAGGGTGACAGCGTGTACTTTTCGGTCACCGCCTACAACGAGCCGACGCTCGGGGCGTGGTCGGACCGGGTGGTCGCGATCGTCCGCGACACCGACCTCGACGTCGACGCCGACGGCAACTTCGCCTTCGAATTCCCCCCGACGGCCGACGCGGCCGTGTTGATGACCCGCGACTACCAGGCCGACCCCCTGACCGGGCGCCCGGTTGTCTGGCGGATCGAGGCGCTCGACGAGCCGGCGCCGATCCGCCACGGCGACGCCGAGACGGCGGCGCGCCTGCGCGCGGTCGCGACCTGGCTGCAAACCATGTTCGCCATCGTGCCGCTGGCCGTGGGCAACCGGGTCGAAGACGCGCACGCCCTCGGGCACGAAACCGCCCACGCCGCAAATGCGTTCGCCGAGCCCTACCAGGTGCCGGACGCCAACTTCGGCTGGTCGGCGCGCGACGCCTGTTACTCGTATGGCAGTTTCGTGCTCGACGAGGACGAGGCGCTGGTGATCACGCATCGGCCGCCGGCGTGCAGGTTCTGGAACATGGTGGTGTGGAACCAGTTCATGGCCACCTACGGCGCCTCGGAGGGCCCCGACGCGCGCTGCTCGATCAACGGCCACAGCGCCGTCGCCAACAGTGACGGCTCGGTGACGATCGTGCTGTCCGGGGCGAAGACCGCGCACCCGAATTCCCTGACCACGCTCGGCTATCCGCGCGGCAACCTGGCCTTCCGGTGGTTCCTCGCCGACGGCGTGCCGCAGCGGCCGGAGGTGAAGCTCGTCAAGGCGGCCGACGCGCCGACGACGACCAGCTGAACCGCCGAGCGTGTAACGAGGGCGACAAACGCGCGGAAAACCCGCCACCAGTGCACGTTCGGCGGCCGTCAAGAATCCGAAGCCGCGCGGACCAGCTCGATGGCCCGGCCCAGCGTCTCGAGCTTGGCGTCCAGCGTGTCGCCCGCGGGATAAAGCCGCACGGTGTTCACGCCGGCGTCGCGCCACACCGCGAGGCGCGCGGCCACCATCTCCTCGGTCCCGATCAGCGTGGTCGCCAGCACCATCTCGTCGGTCACCAGCGTGGCCGCGCCGTCGCGGTCGCCGCGCTGCCAGCGCTCGCGTACCTCGGCGGCGACCTCGGACCAGCCCTGCCGGCCGTAGGCCCGGTTATAGAAGTTCGTGCTCGACGATCCCATGCCGCCGAGGCTGAACGCGAGCTCCTTCTTGCGGCCCGCGACCATGCCCCGCAACTCGACTTCGTCAGCGGCGAAGGCGACCTCGGCTCCCTGGCAGATGTCGATGTCGGCCCGGGCGCGGCCGGCGGCCGCCAGGCCGTCGTCAAGGTGGCGGAAATAGGCGTCCTCGGCGCCTTCCGGGACAAAGCTGGTGCCCAGCCACCCGTCGGCGACCCGCCCGGTCAACCGCAGCATCGCCGGTGACAGCGTGGCCAAATAGATCGGGATCGGGTGCTGCGGCCGCGTCGACAACCGCATCGGCACCGCCTCGCCGCCGGGGCGGGGAAGCTCGAATTCCTTACCGGTGTAAGAGATCTTTCCGCCCGCGAACGCCTGCCGGATGATGTCGATGGTTTCGGAGGTGCGCGCCAGCGGCCGCTCGAACGAGACGCCGTGCAGACCCTCGATCACCTGCGGGCCCGAGGCGCCCAACCCGAGCAGGAACCGCCCGTTCGACAGATTGGCGAGCGTGATCGCGGTCTGGGCGATCAGGACGGGCGAGCGGGTGCCGACCTGAATCACGCCGGATCCCAGGAGCATCCGCTCGGTGCGGGCGGCGAGGTAGCCCAGCGCCGACGGCGCGTCCGCGCCCCACGCCTCGGCCACCCAACACACATCGAGGCCCAGCTTTTCCGCCTCGACCGCGAGCGCCACCGCCTGCCCGGCGTCGTCCCCGGTACCGGAGAACTCCACCGTGGTGGCGGTCCGCATCACCGCACTCCGTGCTCGGCCAGCCGTTTGATCGAGGCCAGGGTCTTTCCGATCGCGGCCTCGAACTCCCGCATCCGCACGAACACGATCTTCTGTTCCTTGTCGGGCATCGAGTCGATCGCGGTCGACAACCCCGAACGTCCCGGCCCCATCTGCATCCAGTAGTTCAGGGCCGTGCCGCCGTCGCGGGGCGCCAGCCGGAATCGCCAAATCGAGGCCGGGTTATCGGGACCGCCGACGGCCCAGGCGAATTCGCGTGGCTCGTCGCACGCGACGATCTCAGACGTGGTGCTCCACTGCCCGAACGCCTCGTGCTCGTTGTATCCGACGAAGCGGGCGCCGACCCGCGGGCCGTCCGATCCCTCGGCCCACTCCACGGCCTGGAGCTCGTTGCTGACCGCGGGCATCAGCTCGATATCGCAGACCAGGTTCCAGACCCGCTGCGGGTCGGCGTCGATCCACGTCGAGGCCTCCACCGTCGGGGTGTCCGCGTAGCGCGCGCCGGTCCATTCCACGGACCTCATTGTCCCCCTCGTCCGGCGCAAGGCAATGCGTCGACGGCACCGAGTTACGCGGCGACCGGCTCGCGGGCGGCGGGCGCGTCGGCGCCGGCTTTGGGCCGCCAGCTGTCCGGGAAGGTCAGCCTGACGATCTTGCGGACGACGGTGCCGAACTGCCGCAGCAGCGGACCGCGGTTGTACGGGATGCCGTAGCGCTCGCAGATCTCCTGCACCTCGGGCGCGATCTCCGCGTAGCGGCGGGCCGGCATGTCCGGGAACAGGTGGTGCTCGATCTGGTGGGAGAGGTTGCCGGAGAGCAGATGAAAGAGCCGGCCGCCGGTGAGGTTCGCCGAGCCGAGCACCTGGCGGAAGTACCACATGCCGCGCGACTCGTCCCGGGTTTCCTCGACGGTGAATTCCTGTGTGCCGTCCGGGAAGTGGCCGCAGAAGATGATCATGTACGACCACACGTTGCGCATCAGGTTGGCCGTGAGGTTGCCGGTGAATACGAACGGCGCGAACGGGCCGGCCAGCAGCGGGAAGGCGACGTAGTCCTTGAGCGTCTGTCGCCGGGTCTTGCGCCAGATGGCGCGCAGCACCTCGCGCTTGTCCTCGAGGCGGATCTCGCCGGAGCGGATCCGCTCGGTTTCCAGTTCGTGCAGCGCGACGCCGTACTGGAACAGCACCATCAGCAGGAAGGCATACAGCGGGTTGCCCAGGAAGTACGGCTGCCAGCGCTGGTCCTCGCTCATCCGCAGGATCCCGTAGCCGATGTCGCGGTCCATTCCCACGATGTTGGTGTGGGTGTGGTGCATGTAGTTGTGCGAGTGCCGCCATTGATCGGCCGGGCACGCGGTGTCCCATTCGAAGGTGCGGCCGGAGATCGCCGGGTCACGCATCCAGTCGTACTGGCCGTGCATGATGTTGTGGCCGATCTCCATGTTGTCCAGGATTTTGGCGATGCCGAGCATGCCGGTGCCCAGCAGCCACGCGGGCGGCAGGAACAGCAGCACGCGCCCGCCGACCTCCAGCGCACGCTGGGTCTTGATGACGCGGCGAATGTAGTCGGCGTCCTTTTCGCCGAGGTCCGCCATCACGCGCTCTTTGATGGCGTCGAGTTCGCGGCCGAAATCCTCGGCCTGCTCGGATGTCAGGGTGATCTTGTTGGGTGTCATGGCTTTTCCTCTCAAGTCCGTTGTCTACAGCGAGACGTCCACGTCACCGACCGGAACGGACACGCAGATCTGCACGTCCTCATCGGGTGCGGTCGAGACCGCGCCGGTGACCAGGTTGCGCACGGTGCCGGCGGTTTTGCGCCGCGTGCAGGTGTGACAGATGCCCATCCGGCACCCGTTTTCCGGGGACAAGCCGGCGGATTCCGCCTGTTCCAGCAGCGGGCGTCCGTCGTCGACGATGTCAACGCCGCTGTCGGAGAACGTGACTCGCCCTCCTGACGGGTCAGCCGGTGTTTCGAAGGCCGGCGGTACGAAGCTTTCGGTGTACACGGTGTCGCAGTGCTCCCGCACGGCCTCGACCAAAGCCGGTGGGCCGCAGACGAATACCGCGTCGGGTGAGGGCATCGCGGCGGCCAGGTGTTCCGGGCCGAAGCGTCCGGCCAGGTCGCCGCCGTCGGCGCGGGTGTAACCGCGCAGCACCCGCACCGACTCCAGCGCGGCCAGCTCGTCGCGGTAGCACGCCTCGGCGGGCGTGCGGGCGTAGTGGACGAAGGCGATCTCGCCGCGATGCCCCTGGGCTACCAGGGTGCGCAGCATCGCCATCACCGGGGTGATCCCGCTTCCCCCGGAGACGAACAGGATCCGCCGGGGACGCGGCGCGGGCAGCGTGAAGTCGCCGCCGGCGCCGGCCAAACCGACCACCATGCCGGGACGGGCGTGTTCGTACAGATGGTTCGACACCAGCCCTCCCTCGTGGCGGCCGATGGTCAGCTCGAGGGTGGCGGCCCCTTCGGCGTTGGTCGGGGAATAGCAGCGGGTGTGCCGGCGCCCGTCGATCTCGACGGTCAGGTTGACGTACTGGCCGGCCCGGACGGTGTGGGTGGCCAGGAAGGTGTCGTTGGGTGTCAGGGCGAGCGTGACGCTGCGGGGTGTGGTCCGGCGCACGTCGGTCACCTTGGCGCGGGCGTCGCCCAGCGTCCATGTCGGTGCGACGAGCTCGGTGTAGCGGTCGACGCCGTGCGGACCGGTCAGCAGGTCTAGAAGCTCCGAACCCAACACGCGCTGGCGGAACGTCCTTGCGAGGACCCGGCCAGAAGCTTGAGCGTTTTGAGTGAACATATGTACACCGTGCGGCCGCAACGGCCAGGTAGTCAAGGGTTTACTGGCCCGATGTGGTAGGGTTCACACAGTGAACAGCCGTACTCCTAGCTCACGGGCGCGCGGCTCCGGACGCGAACGCTCGCGGGAAAGCCAGTCGCGCGAGGAGCGCAAGGAGGCGACGCGGCGCGCCATCATCGCCGCGGCGCTCAAGCTCTTGCAGGACCGCAGCTTTTCCAGCCTGAGCCTGCGGGAGGTGACCCGCGAGGTCGGGATCGTGCCGGCGGCGTTTTACCGCCACTTCGAATCGATGGAGGCGCTCGGCCTGGTCCTGATCGACGAGTCGTTTCGCAGCCTGCGTGACACCTTGCGCGACGCCCGCGCCGGCAAGCTCGACCCGAACCGGGTCATCGAGTCGTCCGTCGAGATCCTGGTCGCCAGCGTGGCCGACCGGCGCGAGCACTGGAGGCTGATCGGTCGCGAGCGCAACAGCGGCCTGTCCGTGCTGCGCTACGCCATTCGCACCGAGATCCGGCTGATCACCTCCGAGCTGGCCACCGACCTGGCGCGTTTCCCCGGTTTGAACAAGTGGACCACCGAGGATCTCAACGTGCTGGCGACCCTGTTCGTCAACGCCATGATCGTCATCGCGGAGGCCATCGAGGATTCGCAGAGCGCCGAGGCGACCGAGGACATCCGCCGGCTCGCGGTCAAGCAGTTGCGGATGATCGCGACCGGCATCGCCGGGTGGCAGAGCACTCCCTGATTCACATTGGCTGCAGTAAACGGGCGAGCACTGACTCACTCGTCGACCACGTCGTAGAGCGAATCGCCGTCTTCCGGGGTGCCGTCGATCTGGCCGCGATGCGCGCGCCGCGGCCCGTCGTCCACGGGCTCGATGTCATCGGGCACATCGGGCTCCTCGGCGGCCAGTCGCTCGTCGAGGGATTCGCCCTCTCGTTCTTCTCTCGCCGTCACACCGAAGCGATTGGCCTCGCTCCAGCCCACGGGGGGATCGACGACGATGTCACCGTCGTCGTTGCGCAGTTCGTCGGAGTCGGTTCCTTCGCTCGCGTTCAGGGTGTCGCCCGGTCCGCCCTCCTCGGGAAAGTCGGCGGGATCGACCAGATCGTCGGCTTGGGGGTTCTCGCTCATGCCAAAACGGTTGCCCGCCGGATTGGGTGACTAAACGGCCCGCGGCGCCCGCCACATCGCCCACATCGTCGGGCCGCCGTCCGGCAGCACGATCTCGCGGGTGACGGTGAAGCCGAAACGCTCGTAGTACGGGACGTTTTCGAATTTGGTCGATTCGAGGTAGGCCGGACAGTATTCGGCGTCGCAGCGGTCCAGCCGCGACCTCATCAGGGCTTGACCGAATCCCTGGCCACGGACCGCCGGGTCGCTGCCGATGACCGCCAGATACCAGTGCGGTTCCTCGGGGTGCACGCTCTTCATCAATTCCTGGACCGCACGGCCGCGCATCGAGCGCAGACCGAACACCCGCAGGAACGTGGGCGTCATCGCCAGCTGCGCACCGGGCGTCTCCTGCCACTGGCCGGGCGGATCCCACAACGCCGCAGCGCCGATGCCCGAATCCTCGGTGGCCACCTCCACGCCGCCACGGCCGAGATGATGGTGGCGGGTCATCGTCGCGAACAGCCGGGCCAGGCCCGCGGTGCGCTTGTTCTGGTCGGGCATCAGCCAGACCATCACCGGGTCGTCGTAGAACGCGCGGGCCAGCGTGCGCGACAGCTCGCGGACGTCGGCCTTGAGCGCCGGGCGGACGTGCGGGGTCATCCACGTCACGCTAGTGGGTGTTGAGGTGATGCGGCGCGGGTATGCCGACCCGGGTGACCGGCATGTCGCGGCGAGCGTTCGGGCGGGTGGCCGCCGGCGCGGGCATGCTCGGGTCCGTCGGGCTGTCGGACGGCTGCACGACGCGGGGCACCGACCACGCCACGTCCGCCGGTCCGCCACCGCCGTCGGGCAAGGGCGTGGGGTTCGTGCTGTCCCACGAGCAGTTCCGCACCGACCGGCTGGTGGCGCAGGCGCAGGCGGCCGAAGAGGCCGGCTTCCACCACGTGTGGGCCAGCGACCACATTCAGCCCTGGCAGGACAACCAGGGCCATTCGATGTTCCCGTGGCTCACGCTGGCGCTGGTCGGCAGCGCCACCAGCCGGATCTCGTTCGGCACCGGGGTGACCTGCCCGACCTACCGCTACCACCCCGCCACGGTCGCCCAGGCCTTCGCCTCGCTGGCAATCCTCAACCCGGGCAGGGTGTTCCTGGGCGTCGGCACCGGTGAACGGCTCAACGAACAGGCCACCACCAACGCCTACGGCGACTACGCGGAGCGCCATGACCGGCTGGTCGAGGCGATCGACCTGATCCGCCGGTTGTGGAGCGGATCGCGAATCTCCTTCTCGGGGAGATACTTTCAGACGAACTCGTTGAAGCTTTACGACGTGCCGGCCACCCCGCCGCCGATCTTCGTGGCGGCCGGCGGCCCGAAGAGCGCGAAACTGGCCGGGCAGCACGGGGACGGCTGGATCACCCAGGCCCACGATGTGATGGACCCAAAACTGTTGGCGGCCTTCGGTTCCGGAGCGCAGGCCGCCGGGCGGGATGTCGCCACGTTGGGTAAACGCGCCGAACTGTTCGCGGTCGTCGGCGGCAATGCCGAGGCGGCCCGCGCCGCTACGCTGTGGCGTTTCACGGCCGGCGCCGTCGACCAGCCCAATCCCGTCGAGATCCAGCGCGCGGCCGAGTCCAACCCCGTCGACAAGGTGTTGGCCGGCTGGACCGTCGGCGCCGACGCGGCCCCGCACATCAGCGCCGTGCAGCGGGTGCTCGACGCCGGGGCCGTCCCCTTCCTGCACTTTCCCCAAGACGACCCCATCACCGCGATCGACTTCTACCGCACCGATGTCCTGCCGAAGTTGCGCTGAGCGAACTTCGGGCACCCGTCGTTTCGAAGCTGTTTCGAAGCCCCGGGCCCGGGTATCCGCACCCAACTTCGAGGGACAGCCCAATTGGAAGGCAAAGCATGGACGCAATCACTTTTCTCCGTCAGGACCACAAGAGCGTGCTCGGTCTGTTGGAGACGCTCGACGGCGCGCCGTCGGGCCCCGGCGCGCAGGCGAGCGGCCTGGAAACCATGGTGAACAACCTCATCATCGCCGAATCGCAGCACGAAGCGATTGAGGAGCAATTCTTTTGGCCGGCGGTGCGCGACGCGATGGGCGATGGACTCGTCGACAAGGCGATCGAGCAGGAGCAGGCCGGCAAGAAGCTGCTGCAGCGGCTCGAGGACGGTAAGCCGGGCGAGCCGGACTACCACGAGGCGTTGCAGGAATTCGTCGCGGCGGGCCGCGACCACATCGCCTACGAACAGAATGAGGTGTGGCCCCAAGTCGAAACGGTGCTCAGCCGTGAGGAGTTGGAAAAGATCGGCGAAAAGCTGGAAGCGGCAAAGAAGATCGCTCCGACGCGACCGCACCCGGACACGCCGCCGAACCCGGCCGTGCTCAAGACGATGGGGATGGGCGCGGCGATCGTCGACCACGTCCGCGACGCGGTGACCGGCCGCGGCAAGGACAATCCGCCGGATCCGCAGATGCACTGACCCGGCAACGACGATGGCCGGGCGTCTTGATCGGACGCCCGGCCATCTCGTCTCCAATTAGCCTGTGGGAACGTGCTGTTCGTGCGTGAACGGTTTCTCGGCGTTGACGGCCGGCGAGCCCTGCGGGTTCTCCTTGGCGCCGGTGTTCTTGCGCGTGGCGCCGCCCAGCCACTGCTGCTCGGGCTTTTCCACGTACTCCCATTCCGTGCCCTCGGGCCAGGGGCCCTGTCCTTGGTTCCACGGACCGCGAACGGACTCGCCGCCCCCGTTGGACATGTTGAACGCCACGTTCTGGAACCGCGGGTCGCCGGGCAGCTGTCCCGGCGGGAAGTTCACCGGAAGCTCGTTGAGCGCTGCCGTGAACTGCTGATAGTGCGCGACCTCGCGCGTCATGAGGAACGTCAGCGTGTCCTGGACGCCGGGGTCGTCGGTGAACTGCTTGAGGTATTCGTAGACGATCTTGGCGCGCGATTCCGCCGCGACGTTGTTGCGCAGATCGACGGTCGGGTCGCCGTTGGCGTCGATGTAGGCGCCGGTCCAGTTGTTTCCGCCGGAGTCCTTGACGTCCGGTCCACCGCCGCTGAGCACCAGGAACAGCGGGTTGACCGCGACCGAGTGGATGAGGCCGTCCCGGCCGCCGCCGTTCGCCGTCACCGCCGGCATCCAGTCGCATTTCTCGTTGGCGATCTTGAGGTTGTCGTTGAGCCCGTCGAGCAACATGGTGATCATCGACCCGACCATTTCGAGGTGGCTGAGCTCCTCGGTCGCGATATCCATGAACAAGTCATACATTTTCGGGTTCTTCTGGCGAAGCACGAAAGCCTGGGTGAAGTACTGCAGCGCCGCGGTGAGTTCACCGTTGGCGCCGCCGAACTGGTCCATCAGCAGCGACGCGAATCGAGGGTCGGGCCGGTCGACCCGTACCTCGAATTGAAGATCTTTGTTGTGCACAAACACTGGGGCCTCCCTGGGGGATCGAGATGGGGCTGGTCGACGCCGGATACCCGGGGCCTATGACGCCAAACTCGGGGCATCGCAACTTCCCATCGGTCGGCCGTCCGGCCGGGGCCGCTGATCGCCGGGGTTACGCGTCGGGGATCCATCGTGGAGAATGCGCCCCTATGGAGTCTTTGGACCCAATTTCGAAGCACGAGTTGGCCGTGCGCATTGCCGAGCTCGCCCGCGAGATCGCCACCCCACGTTCGCTGGACGACGTCTTCGCCGACGTGACCACCGCCGCGGTTGAGCTGATACCGGCCGCGGACATCGCGGGGGTGCTGCTGCTCAAGGCGGGTGGGGAGTTCGAATCGGTCGCCGACACCGACAGCCTGGTCGCGAAGCTCGACAAGCTGCAGCACGACTTCGGTGAGGGTCCCTGTCACGACGCCGCCCTGAATGAAACGATCGTGCGCAGCGACGACCTGCGCGACGAGCCACGCTGGCCCAAGTACGCGCCGGCGGCGGTCGAACACGGGGTGCTGAGCAGCCTGTCGTTCAAGCTGTACACCGCCGAGCGCACCGCCGGCGCCCTGAACCTGTTCAGCTTCCGGCCCAACGTGTGGGATACCGAGGCCGAGACCATCGGAACCGTGTTCGCCGCGCACGCCGCGTCGGCGATCATGGCCGGGCGCCACGGACGGCAGATGCAATCGGCCCTGTCGTCGCGCGACCGCATCGGGCAGGCCAAGGGCATCATCATGGAGCGCTACGGCGTGGACGACGTGCGTGCCTTCGAGTTGCTGCGCCGGCTGTCGCAGGAGAGTCAGACCAAGCTCATCGACATCGCCCAGCGCGTGATCGACACCCGCGGCGAGGATTGATCCGCGGCCGCGCGACACCCGAACGTGGACTTGTTGCGCGAAGAGGCCGCGTTTCGCCGCAACAGGTCGACGTTCGACGCGGCGTTTTCAGGCGTCGACGCGGCGTTTTCAGGCGACGAAGCGGACGACGCTCTCGGCCACGCACGCCGGCTTGGCCGACCCTTCGATCTCGACGGTGGTCGAGATGGTCGCCTGCACGGCGCCGTTGCCCACGTCGTCGACGCTGACCAACGAACTCTGCGCGCGCACCCGCGAGCCGACCGGGACCGGCGCGGGGAAGCGAACCTTGTTGAGGCCGTAGTTGATTGCGAGCTTGATGCCGTTGACGGTGTAGATCTGGTGCTGCAGTCGCGGCAACAGCGCCAGGGTCATGAAACCGTGGGCGATGGTCGTGCCGAACGGCCCGGACGCGGCCCGCTCCGGGTCGACATGGATCCACTGGTGATCGCCGGTCGCGTCGGCGAACAGGTTGACGTCTTCCTGTGTGATGGTGGCCCAGTCACTGTGGCCCAGCTCCTCGCCCGCGGCGGCGGCCAGGTCGGCGACTGATTCGAAGGTGCGCATTGGGTGTTCTCCTTGGTTTCGGCTGCTAACAATAACGGTGGGCCGCACGGTTAACACCGAGCCCTCGCGGGTGGCAGCCGGTGGACGGACGAACCCATCTCGAGCCATCCCGACCAATTCAATGCGGCCCTGCTCGACTTCCTGCGCGGTAGCGCCCGGGCGCCGAACGCCGCGCCGCCCCCGTTTCGCCTGAGCCGTCGGGGGAATTCGGGAGGTGGACGTTGCCGCGCCAGGAAAGGAACCGCCATGCCAGACCGCAAGGGCCACAAAGCCGAGGAAGACGTGGAACCCGACACCCACCAAGCTCGGTCCCGCGCCGCCGCGGGTGAGGACGACGGCTCGTACGTGGGCGCCGCGGGCTCCGATGACTCGTTCGACGCCGGCGAATCGGGCGCCGAGGCCCGCAGCGAGCGCGGCTGACGGTTACCCGAGTGCGCCGATCGCCGCTTGCAGCCTGGTGGTGGCCTGGTCCGCGACCTCCTGCAGCGCCCCGGCTTCGCCGGTCACCTTGACCATGAGCTGGGGATCCATGGCCTCGACCAAGACCGCGTCGCCGGCGGGGTCGGAGCGCACCACCACGTTGCACGGCAACAATTGGCCGATTTGGCGGTAAGCGTTCAGCGCCCGGTGCGCCAGCGCCGGGTTGCAGGCGCCCAGGATGAGATAGTCCTCCATCTCCTCGCCGAGCTTTTGCTTGAGCGTGGCCTTGACGTCGATCGTGGACAGCACGCCGAAACCCTGGTCGGCCAGCGCTCTCGTGGTGCGCTCCACCGCGTCCTCGAACGAGGTGTGCAGCGTGGTGCTCAATCCCGGTGTCATGTGATTCCTCCTCTTTCAGCCGTGGACTACCCAGAATTTCGCCCACAATGGGTCGGTGAGGCTGCTGCTGATCGCCGATACCCACATCCCCAAACGCGCCCGCGACCTGCCCGCGCAGGTGTGGGATGAGGTCGCCCAGGCCGACGTCGTCATCCACGCCGGCGACTGGATCTCGCCGGAGTTCCTCGATCGCCTCGAAAGCGCCGCGACACGCCTGGTCGGGTGCTGGGGAAACAACGACGGCCCGGCGTTGCGGGCCCGGCTCCCCGAGCGGGCGGACGTGACCCTGGCGGGCGTCCGGTTCACGGTCACCCACGAGACCGGCGCCGCGGCGGGCCGCGACGCGCGTATGTCACGGCTGTACCCGGACAGCCAGGTGCTGGTGTTCGGGCACAGCCACATCCCCTGGGACAGCACTACCGAGACCGGGTTGCGCCTGCTCAATCCGGGGTCGCCGACGGATCGGCGCCGCCAGCCGTTTTGCACGTACATGACCGTCGACGTCGACGACGGCGCCGTGACCGGCGTCGCGCTGCATCGCCTGCCCAGGTAGCGGGTACTTACCGTACGCGGAGCTTCCCCACCTAAATAGCTCGGCTACAGAGGTATCATGGCGGAAGTGAAGACACGCACCGACGTCGCAACCGACCTGTTCGGCGTGGTCGGCCGCTTCCGGCGGCAACTACGCCGGTCGGCCGGCCGGGCGTTCGATTCGTCGCGGCTCTCCGAATCGCAGTCCGAACTGCTGTGGCTGGTCGGCCGGCGTCCGGGAATCTCGGTCAGCGCCGCCGCGGCCGAACTCGGGCTGGTGCCCAATACCGCCTCGACCCTGGTCACCAGGTTGGTCTCCGACGGGCTGCTGCTCCGCACCGCCGGGGACACCGATCGCCGGGTGTGCCAGCTTCGGCTCGCCGAGCCCGCCCAGCAGATCCTCGACGCGTCCCGGGCCGCCCGGCGCGACCTGCTGTCCGAGCTGCTCGACGAACTCGACGCCGACGAAATCGAGTCCTTGGCAAAGGGATTGGAGGTCCTCGACACGATGACCCGCATGCTTCAGGAGCGAAGATCATGAGCGCGACGCTGCCGATGGCGATCGACGCCCGGCATCTGACCTACCGCTACGGCCAGTTCACCGCCGTCGACGACGTGACATTGCAGGTCCGGCCCGGCGAAACCATGGGCCTGTTGGGCCCCAACGGCGCCGGGAAGACGACCATGGTCCGGATGCTGACCACGCTGGCCCCGGTGCAGCAGGGCGAGCTCCACATTTTCGGGATGGACGCGCGCCGCCAAACCACCGACATCAGAAGCAACATCGGCTATGTGCCGCAACAGCTTTCGATCGAGCCCGCGCTGACGGGCCGGCAGAACGTGGAGTGGTTCGCGCGGTTGTACGGTGTGCCGCGCGCCGAGCGCTCCGATCGCGTCGATCAGGCGCTGGTCGCCATGGACCTGCTGAGCGTGGCCGACCGGATGGCGTCGGCCTACTCCGGCGGCATGGTCCGCCGCCTCGAGGTGGCGCAGGCGCTGGTCAACCGTCCGTCGCTGCTGGTGTTGGACGAGCCGACCGTAGGGCTGGATCCCATTGCGCGCGACGGCGTGTGGTCGCAGGTGCGAAAGATGCAGGCGCAGTTCGGCATGACGGTGCTACTGACGACGCACTACATGGAAGAGGCCGACGCGCTGTGCGACCGGGTGGCGCTGATGCACCACGGCGCGTTGCGGGCCGTCGGCGCACCCGACGCGTTGAAGGCCCGGCTGTCCAACGGGTCGCCGGGCGCCACGCTCGAGGATGTGTTCCGCCATTACGCGGCAACGGGTTTGGACGAGGAGGCGGCGTCGACGGAGGAACCCGGCTCCATCCGGGAAATCCGTTCCAGCAGAAAGGTGGCGCGCCGTGTCGGTTGATGGCGCCGCGGCGGCGACACTGATTCGCGCGCCGCGGGGATGGCAGCGGGTCGGCGCGCTGACCGGCCGCATCGGAGCATTCGCGATCGTCGAACTGCAGAAGCTGCAACACGACCGGACCGAACTCGTCACCCGGATGGTGCAGCCCGCGCTGTGGCTGCTGATTTTCGGTACCACCTTCAGCCACCTACACGTCATCGCGACCGGATCGGTGTCGTATCTGGCCTTCCTGGCACCCGGGATCATCGCCCAGTCGGCGTTGTTCATCTCCATTTTCTATGGGATACAAATCATTTGGGATCGCGACGCCGGTGTACTCGCCAAGCTCATGGTGACGCCGGCGCCGGCGTCGGCGCTGATCACCGGCAAGGCGTTCGCGGCCGGGGTGCGTTCGGTGGCCCAGGTCGTCGGTGTGATGGCGCTGGCGTACCTGATGGGTGTCGGCCTGACGATCAATCCCCTGCGGATCGCGGCGGCGATGGGGGTCGTCATGCTCGGCGCCGCGTTCTTCGCGTGCCTGTCGATGACGCTGGCCGGCTTGGTGCGCAACCGCGATCGCCTGATGGGCATCGGACAGGCGATCACCATGCCGCTGTTCTTCGCCTCCAACGCGCTGTACCCGGTCGACGTGATGCCGGCGTGGTTGCGCGCGCTGAGCAAGGTCAATCCCCTCAGCTACGAGGTCGACGCGCTGCGGGCGCTGCTGATCGGAACCCCGTTCAACCCGGTCGGCATCGTCGTGCTGGTGGTGGCGGCGGTGCTCGGAATCACCACGGCGTCAACGCTTTTGCGCCGATTGGTCGCCTAGAGCGCCACCGGCGGTGCTAGCGCGCCCGCCATCACGGCGCAAGGGCCGGCGCGGTTCCGAGAGCCGATCGTGACCCGAACGTGACGATGTCTGGCCGACTCGCAATCGTTAGCTAACCGCGATCTGTCGCTGCGGCCGCGACAACCGAATTCGGCGCTCGCCCTGTGTTTCACTCCCCGAGAACAGATTCCACCGCATGGTGCGGCAGATGAAAGTTGGGATGGGTAGAGAGCTATGTCGTTCATCGAAAAGGTGCGAAAGTTGCGTGGCGCGGGGGCGAACATGCCGCGCCGACTGGCGATCGCTGCCGTGGGGGCCTCCCTGCTGTCCGGTCTCGTCGCCGCCACCGGAGGCTTCCCCACCGCGAGCGCCTTCTCCAAGCCGGGGCTCCCGGTGGAATACCTCGAGGTTCCGTCGCCGTCGATGGGCCGCAACATCAAGGTCCAGTTTCAGCCCGGCGGCGCGCACGCCGTGTACCTGCTGGACGGCCTGCGCGCGCAGGACGACTACAACGGCTGGGACATCAACACCCCCGCCTTCGAGGAGTTCTACCAGTCCGGGCTGTCGGTGATCATGCCGGTCGGCGGCCAGTCGAGCTTTTACAGCAACTGGTACCAGCCGTCGTCGGGCAACGGGCAGAACTACACCTACAAGTGGGAGACCTTCCTGACCCAGGAAATGCCGCTGTGGATGCAGGCGAACAAGCAGATCTCCCCGGCGGGCAACGCCGCGGTGGGGCTGTCGATGTCGGGCGGCTCGGCGCTGATCCTGGCCGCGTACTACCCGCAGCAGTTCCCCTACGCCGCCGCCCTGTCCGGCTTCCTGAACCCGTCCGAGGGGTGGTGGCCCACCCTGATCGGTCTGGCGATGAATGACGCGGGCGGCTACAACGCCAACAGCATGTGGGGCCCGTCCACCGACCCGGCGTGGAAGCGCAACGACCCGATGGTCCAGATTCCGCGGCTGGTCGCCAACAACACCCGCATCTGGGTCTACTGCGGTAACGGCACTCCCAGCGACCTGGGCGGCGACAACATGCCGGCCAAGTTCCTGGAGGGCCTGACGCTGCGCACCAACGAGCAGTTCCAGAACAACTATGCGGCCGCGGGCGGGCGCAACGGGGTGTTCAACTTCCCGGCCAACGGGACGCACTCGTGGCCCTACTGGAACCAGCAGTTGATGGCCATGAAGCCCGACATGCAGCAGGTGCTGCTGGCCAGCAACACCACCGCGCAACCCGCGCAACCGGCACAGCCGGCGCAACCCGCGCAGCCGGCGACCTAAATCCCGGCAAGCCAGCATCGGCAGTAGCGCACCGGTCAGCGCTACTGCCGATGCTCTTTTTCACCCGCGTCGAGCAGGGCGCGCCGATCGGAGTGGAAGTAGGTGTAGCCGGTGGTCAGCGCGCACACGACCGTGGCCACCACCAGCATCCACGTCCCGTTGACGAACAGGCTGATGAACCCGCCCACGGTTGCGCCCACCACGAAGCTGGCGAACAGCAGGAAATAACCCAGCCATTCGGCCGCCGTCCCACCGGCGAGGTGGCGTTCGATGCCCTGGCCCATCTTGACCAGCGTCCCGGTCACGTAGCTGAGCGAGACCGACACCTCGCCGTCCTTGACGAACGATGTGTTGAGGGCCCCAATGCCGAAGGCCACCAACATGATCGGTGCGAAATCGAGCAGATTCTCTTCCCAGCCCTCATCGATGACGTCCACCATGGTGGCCGCCAGCAGGCTGAACGTCGTCAGCACCGTCGGCCCATGCGGGTGCGCCACCCAGAAATGCCGCCGGCACACCGAGGCGATCACCACGCCTGAGACGAAGCAAACGATCAACACGCCCGCCGTCACCGACAGCAACACGTCGCCGCGGAAATACCCGAGCATGGCCCGCTGGGCGTTCCCGGTCATGAAGGTCACGAAGTAGCCGGCGGAATGGGTGAAGGCGGTCGCTCCCAGGATCCCCGCCAGCACCGCCAGCACCCAGGACAACCGCGACTCACTGTTATTGATCTCGTTCGGCACACGCACATGGTTCCAGACGGCGGCGGCGCGTGCAGCGCACGCCGCTTGCCGACGGGCGACTGCGCCCGGCTACGCCGCGCTTGCGATCGCCACTCAGACGGCGGTCAGGCGGGCGATGGAACGCAACGGGATCGGCAGCCAGCCGGGCCGGTGCCGGGCCTCGTAGCCGGCTTCGTAGACGGCCTTGTCCAGTTCGTAGGCGGCCAGCAGCTGCGCCGAATCGCGGGGGTCAATCCCGGAGGCGGCCGCGTAGCCGTCGCAGAACGCGGTGCGGTTGCGTTCGACCCACTCGCGGGCCCGGGCCGCCAACTGCTTGTCATCGGCCTGGTCCACCAGCGGCCCGTAGGCGGCGTATTCGAATGACCGCAGGACGCCGGCCACGTCGCGCAGCGGCGAATCGGGCGCGCGGCGTTCCTCGAGCGGCTGCCCCGGCTCACCCTCGAAGTCGATGAGCAACCAGCTCTCCGGCGTGCGCAGCACCTGCCCCAGGTGCAGATCGCCATGGACGCGCTGCACGGTGATCGTCTCGGCGACCAGCTTGCGGAACCGCTCGTCGATGGTCGCGGCGAACTCCTCGAGCTCGGGCACCAGGGCCACGGTCGACGACAGCCGCGCCAGCACGTTCTCCACCGGGAAGACCGCCTGCGCGGTGCCGAGGGTCTCGGCCAGGGTGGCATGCACCGACGCCACGGCCTCGCCGAGGCGGAAGGACTCGCCGGCGAAGTCGCCGCCGACCTCGTACGCGTAGAGATCGGCCTCGGCGAACAGGTCGCGAACGCTGGCGCTGGCCATCGCCCAGCCTTCCGCGGCGTTGGCGGCGAACTCGGTCACCATGCCCAGCGGCCACGTCTCGTCGCCCGGACCCGTCATCTCGTAGGTGCCCAGCAGCCGGGCGACGTGCGGGTTGCCCGCGCGGCCCAGCACGCGGTTGAGCTCGATGTCGGGGTTGATGCCGCCGCTGACGCGGCGGAACACCTTGAAGATCGCGTCGCGGTCGAAGATGACGCTCGTGTTGGACTGCTCGGCGTCGGACACGTGCGCCATCGCCTCCAGCGGCAGCTCGGCGTCGGGCTCCTTGGCGAATCTCACCTCGACGCCCGACGCGCCGCGCGCGGCCGACGAGTCGATGAGCGACAGCAAAAACTGCGGCGCGTCGGCGTCGTACATCGCGTCGAAGCCGGTCCGGTCGTCGGCGGCGCCGATGGTGGCGACGTTGCTGTACTCGACGACCGGGGCGGAATCCCACCTCACGATCACCTGGTAGCGGTCCCGGGAACCGTCGGCGTAGGAGGCGTCGACGAGCACCAAGTCGAGATCGTCGCGCAGCGCCACGACGACGCTCGGCTCGGCGCTGGACAGTTCGCGGTTGCGCCCGGCGTACCAACGCTGCTGTGGAAGCCACTCGGACCAGGGCAATTTCTCCGGGGAAGTCATCAGCGCCGCTCCTCTTTCTTGCCTGGATTGACGCCGGCGCGAGTGATCGTCATGCATCCTCCTCGCATCCGCTCAGCCGGAACCAATAGAACCCGTGTCCCGGCAGTGTCAGCAGGTAGGGCAGGTGACCGATGCGCGGAAACTCCACCTGCCCGGTCAGCTCGACCGGCGTGCGTCCGCTCCAATGCTGCAGGTTCAGTTCGATCGGCTGCGGGAACCGCGACAGGTTGTTGACGCACAGCACGGTGTCGCCGTCGCCGGACACCTGCCGCAGGAACGCCAGCACCGACGGGTTCGAGCCGCCCAGTTCCTCGAAACTCCCGATGGCGAAGGCCTCGTGGCGGCGCCGCACGGCCAACATCGTGCGGGTGAAGTTGAGCAGCGACGTGGACGTGTCGCGCTGGGCCTCCACGTTGACCGCCTGATAGCCGTACACGGAGTCCTGGCTGGGCGGCAGGTACAGCCGGCCGGGATTGGCCTTGGAGAAGCCGGCGTTACGGTCCGGCGTCCACTGCATCGGGGTGCGCACCCCGTCGCGGTCTCCCAACCAGATCACGTCGCCCATGCCGATCTCGTCACCGTAGTACAGGACCGGCGAGCCGGGCAGCGACAGCAGCAGCGCGGTGAACAGCTCGATCTGGTTGCGGTCGTTGTCCAGCAGTGGGGCCAGGCGGCGGCGGATGCCGACGTTCGCCTTCATCCGCGGATCCTTGGCGTACTCCGAGTACATGTAGTCGCGCTCTTCGTCGGTGACCATCTCCAACGTCAACTCGTCGTGGTTGCGCAGGAAGATCCCCCACTGCGCCATGTCGGGGATCTCGGGCGTCTGGGCCAGGATCTCCGAGATCGGGAACCGGGACTCCCGGCGCACCGCCATGAAGATGCGCGGCATCAGCGGGAAGTGGAAGGCCATGTGGCATTCGTCGCCGCCGGTGCTGGGGTCGCCGAAGTACTCGACGACGTCGGCCGGCCACTGGTTGGCCTCGGCCAGCAGCACCCGCCCCGGGAATTCGTCGTCGACGACCTTGCGGACGCGTTTGAGGAAGGCGTGCGTCTCCGGCAGGTTCTCGCAGTTGGTGCCCTCCCGTTCGAACAGGTAGGGCACCGCGTCCAGCCGGAACCCGTCGATGCCCAGGCCGAGCCAGAACCGCAGCACGTCGATCATGGCTTCCTGCACGGCCGGGTTTTCGTAGTTCAGGTCCGGCTGGTGCGAAAAGAAGCGGTGCCAGTAGAACTGCTTGCGCACCGGGTCGAAGGTCCAGTTGGACTCCTCGGTGTCGATGAAGATGATCCGGGCGTCGGTGTAGCGCTCGCTTGTGTCGCTCCACACGTAGTAGTCGCCGTACGGGCCGTCGGGGTCGTGGCGCGACTCCTGGAACCAGGGATGCGAATCCGATGTGTGGTTCATCACCAGGTCGGTGATCACGCGGATGCCCCGCTCGTGCGCGGCGTTGAGCAGCGCGACGAAATCCTCGACCGTCCCGAACTCGGGCAGCACCTTGTAGAAGTCCCTGATGTCATAACCGCCGTCGCGCAGGGGCGAGTCGTAGAACGGGGGCAGCCAGATGCAGTCGATGCCCAGCCATTGCAGGTAGTCCAGCTGCCCCAGCAGTCCGCGCAGGTCACCGGCGCCGTCGGCGTTGGCGTCGAAGAACGCCCGCACCAGCACCTCGTAGAACACGGCGTGCTTGAACCAGGTCGGGTCGGTGGGTAGCGCGGCGGCGTTGTTGAAGTCCTCGGCGTCGGGGTGCTCGACGACGCCGTCCTGGACGTGACTGCCCCCTTCGGGATGGTGCTCGACAGCTTCTTTTGCGTCGTTCATCAAATCCACGATGCCACGGGTACCCGAGGCGCGACATTCGGAATCACGCCCACTCCTGGGCGACGAATCACGGCCGGGGGCAAACGAATTGGCCTCCGGCCGGATGTCGTCGCCGGGTGTGTCAGGCCGGCGGCCCCTCCGCCAGCGTGATGTTCGCGGTGCGGTCGCCGCCGTCGGTGGAGCGGTAATGCACGGCGATCGTGTCCCCGGGGTGGTGCGGGACGAGCACCTCGGTCATGGACGTCGCCCCGGTGATCGCGACGTTGTCGACCCCGGTGATGACGTCGCCCGCGGCGATCCCGGCCGCCCCGGCGGGCCCGCCGTTGACCACCCGCTGCACCCGCGCGCCGTTGCCGTTGTTGTCCATCACGCCCAGGCCGAGGAACGCGGTGGGGCCGATGTGCACGGTGTTGGAGCCGGCGCCGGACCTGATCTGGTTGGCGACACCCATCGCGCGGCCGATCGGAATCGCGAAGCCCTGACCGCCGGACATCTTGTAGCTGTCGGTGGCGGCGGTGTCCACACCGATCACCTGCCCGGCGCTGTTCACCATTGGCCCACCGGAGTCGCCCGGCCTGATCGGCGCGTCGGCCTGGATGAGGCCGCCCAGATTCTCCTGCGCGCCGGTCAGGGTGTCGGTCGCCGAGACGCTCTGGTTGAGCGCGAGGACCTTGCCCGTGACCGCGCTGGGGGTTCCGCCCTGACCGCCGGCGTTCCCCAGCGCGACGATCGGCTCGCCCACCCTGGCCTCACCACCGATCGCGGCGGTGGGAAGCCCGGCGGCACCGCGCAGCTGCAGCACCGCGATGTCTTGCGTGCGGTCGTAGCCGACCACGTCCACGGCGTAGGTCTGCCCGTTGCCGACGGCGAAGGCGCTGATGTCGGTGGCCCCCGAGATCACGTGGTTGTTGGTCAGCACGACACCGTTCGGGTCGATCACGATGCCGGTGCCGGCACCGACGGCGTTGTTGTAGCCGAACTTGGTGTCGATGTTGACCACCTGCGGCCCCACCTGACCGACCATCGCCGACGGGTCCAGCGGCAGGGCGGGCGGTGACGCGGTGGCCATTCCGAGGCCGATACCGGCGTCCAGACCGAGGCCGAGTGCGACCACGGCCACCACGCTGACCATCCTGGACCAGACCGAGCGGTGGTGCGATTTGCTCATCGGTGTCACCCTCCTGCTTCGCCGTAACCAACAAACTGTCCCGGCCTCAGGCTCTGGGCGGCACAATTCGTGTACATAACCGTAATGCAGGTAGCTGTGCACGGCATGTCCCAGGCTCGCGCCGGCCCTGCTGTCACGCCCGGCGCGCCCCTAAGCTGACGCGGTGGGCGAATTCGACCCCCGGGCCCGATTCATCGAGTCGCCGGTCGCGCGGTTGGCCACCGTCACCCCGGGCGGGGCGCCGCACCTGGTGCCGGTGGTGTTCGCGGTCGCCGCCGACCCGGGCGGCCGGGACGTGGTGTACACGGCCGTCGACGCGAAACCGAAGACGACGCGGCGGCTGCGCCGGCTGGCCAACATCGAGGCCGACCCGCGGGTGAGCCTGCTGGTGGACCACTACTCCGATGACTGGGCGCGGCTGTGGTGGGTGCGGGCCGACGGTGTCGCCACCATCCACGACGACGGCCGGGCACTGGAATCGGGCCGCCGGCTGCTGCGCGCGAAATACCCTCAGTATCAATCGGTTTCGCTGGACGGCCCGGTCATCGCCGTCGCCGTGCACCGCTGGTCGAGCTGGTATCCCTGATCGGCCGGCCGTTCGATCTGGCCCGACGGTCTTGTGGTCGACGGGAGTTGGGTGAATGGTAGCTAGATAGGTGCTAGCTAGGTCAGCGACCACGCGCCCCGGCAACCTGGAGGAAGTCATGGCAGACAGGACAACTACTTCCCAAGGCGCGGCAAACGCTCCTACCGCCAACGGTCCGGGCGAGATTCGCAACGTGGTTCTGGTGGGACCGTCCGGCGGCGGCAAGACCACGCTCGTCGAAGCGCTGTTGGTCGCCGCCGGCGTGCTGACGCGAAGCGGCTCGGTGGCGGACGGCAGCACGGTCTGCGACTACGACGAGGCCGAGATCCGTCAACAACGATCGGTGGGCCTCGCGGTGGCCTCCCTGTCGCATGACGGCGTCAAGGTCAACCTGATCGACACGCCCGGCTACGCCGACTTCGTCGGGGAGCTGCGGGCCGGGCTGCGGGCCGCCGATTGCGCGCTGTTCGTGATCGCGGCCAACGAAGGCGTCGACGAGCCCACCAAATCGCTGTGGCAGGAGTGCAACCAGGTCGGCATGCCCCGCGCCGTGGTGATCACCAAGCTCGACCACACCCGCGCGAATTATTCCGAGGCGCTGGCCGCGGCGCAGGATGCGTTCGGCGACAAGGTTTTACCGTTGTACCTGCCGACCGGGCTGCCCTCCTGCCGCGGGCTGATCGGTCTGCTGTCGCAGGCGCGCTACGAGTACGCCGACGGCAAGCGCAGCGTGCAGGCGCCGGACCCGTCGGACGCCGCGCAGATCGAGGAAGCGCGCGGGGCCCTGATCGAAGGGATCATCGAGGAGTCCGAGGACGAGTCGCTGATGGAGCGGTACCTGGGCGGTGAGTCCATCGACGAAGCCGTCCTCATCGCCGACCTGGAGCGGGCCGTCGCCCGGGGGTCGTTCTTCCCGGTGATCCCGGTGTGCAGCACCACGGGCGTGGGCACCTACGAGTTGCTGGAGGTCGCCACCCGCGGGTTCCCGTCGCCGATGGAACACCCGCTGCCGGAGGTCTTCACGCAAGTCGGGGCGCCCCGCGCCGGCCTGACGTGCGACACCGACGCGCCGTTGCTCGCGGAGGTGGTGAAGACGACGTCGGACCCCTACGTCGGCAGGGTCAGCCTGGTCCGGGTGTTCTCCGGGACCATCAGGCCCGACACCACGATTCACGTGTCGGGCCATTTTGCGTCGTTCTTCGGCACGTCTAATGGAAACGGGCATGCGCACCCCGATCACGACGAGGACGAGCGCGTCGGCGTCCTGTCCTTCCCGCTGGGCAAGCAGCAGCGCCCGGCCGCGGCCGTGGTGGCCGGTGACATCTGCGCGATCGGCAAGCTGAGCCGCGCCGAGACCGGCGACACCCTCTCGGACAAGTCGGAGCCGCTGGTGCTGAAGCCCTGGACCATGCCCGAACCCCTGCTGCCGGTCGCGATCGCCGCCCACGCCAAGACCGACGAGGACAAGCTGTCGGTGGGGCTGGGCCGGTTGGCCGCCGAGGACCCGACGCTGCGGATCGAGCAGAACCAGGAAACCCACCAGGTCGTGCTGTGGTGCATGGGTGAGTCCCACGCCGGGGTGGTGCTCGACGCGCTGGCCAACCGGTACGGCGTCACCGTGGACACCGTGGAGCTGCGCGTCCCGCTGCGAGAAACCTTCAGCGGCAAGGCGAAAGGCCATGGCCGTCACGTCAAGCAGTCCGGCGGTCACGGCCAGTACGCGGTGTGCGACATCGAGGTGGAGCCGCTGCCGGAGGGCTCGGGCTTCGAGTTCGTGGACAAGGTGGTCGGCGGGGCGGTGCCGCGTCAGTTCATTCCGAGCGTCGAGAAGGGTGTGCGCGCCCAGATGGAGAAGGGCGTGCACGCGGGCTACCCGGTGGTCGACATCCGCGTCACCCTGCTCGACGGCAAGGCGCACAGCGTCGACTCGTCGGACTTCGCGTTCCAGATGGCCGGCTCGCTGGCGCTGCGGGAGGCCGCGGCCGCGACGAAGGTGGCGCTGCTCGAGCCGATCGACGAGATCTCGGTGCTGGTGCCCGACGATTTCGTCGGCGCGGTGATGGGCGATCTGTCCAGCCGGCGCGGCCGAGTCCTCGGGTCCGACACCGCGGGCAACGAACGCACCGTGGTCAAGGCCGAGGTGCCCCAGGTGGAGCTGACCCGCTACGCCATCGACCTGCGGTCACTGGCGCACGGCGCCGCCTCGTTCACCCGGTCGTTCGCCCGCTACGAGCCGATGCCGGAATCGGCCGCGGCGCGGGTCAACGCCGGCGTCTGAGCGTTCAGGCCCCGCGAGCGAACCGTTCGGCGACGGCGCGCCGGTCCAGCGAGCCTTTGGCGGTGTGCGGCAACTCCGCCGCCTGCTGGAAGTCGGTCGGCACCTCGAAGGGGGCCAACCGGTCACGGCAGAACGACGCCAGCTCGTCGGCCGTCGGCGCGGCGGATCCGCGCGCGACGATCACCGCGGCCACGGTCTCGCCGTACAGCGTGTCCGGCTTGCCGAACACGGCCACCTCCAGCACGCCGGGGTGGCTGGCCAGCACCGCCTCGACCCGCTCCGGCGAGATCTTCTCCCCGCCGCGGTTGATGAGTTCCTTGATGCGGCCGCGGATCACGAGGTCGCCGGCCGGCGACAGGGTGCCCAGATCGCCGGTGTGCAGCCACCCCTGGGTGAAGTTGGCGTCGGTGATCGACGGGTCGCCGAGGTAGCCCCGCACCACGGTGGGGCCGTGCAGCCAGACCTCGCCGACGGTCTCGGCGGGCAGCGACTGACCGTCGGGTCCGACGATCCGGATCTGCGGTCCGGTCGAGCGCCCGACGAGACCCGGTGTGGCGCCCGGGTTTTCGCTGTGCCCGGCGCCTTCGACTGCGGTGGTGGCCACCTGGTGGGTCGCCTCGGTCATCCCGAATGCGCACACCACCGGGGCCGAGAACGTGTCCTGCAGGGCCTGCGCCGTCTCGGCGGTCAGCGGCGCGCTGCAGCTGCGGATGAACCGCAGGCCGCCGGCGCCGGCGGGCCGCTCGGTGCGGGCGCGTTCCAACAGGATTTGATGGATCGTCGGGACGGCCGTGTACCAGGTGGCCCGGACCGCCTCGATGTCGTCCCAGAAGGTGTGCGCCGAGAATCGCCCACCCGCGGGCAGTAACACCGTTCCCCCGGACGCCAGGGTCGCCAGCAGGGCGGCGAGCAGGCCGTGCCCGTGGTAGAGCGGCATCACCGCGACGGTCGAATCCCGTTCCCCCAGGGCGTATCCGGCGACGATGGCCGCGACCGAGCCGGCGATGTTGTGGCGCGTCCAGGGCACCATTTTGGGCATGCCGGTGGTGCCGCCGGTGAACATGATCATGGCGTCGTCGTCGCGCAGGCCCTGCGGCGTCGACACGTCGCGCTGCGGTGCGGCGCTGACCGTCAGGGTGACGGCCGGGGCGGCGCCGTCGGGTCCGGCGCTCACCGCGATGGGCCAGGCCGGCGGTGTCGCCCCGGCGGTCTCGTCATCGCCGAGCCGGTCGACGAGCACCGCCCGCGCGCCCACCGCCTCGCTGCGGGCGCGCTGCTCGGTGCCCGGCAGCGCCGGATCGAGCGGAACCGCAACGAGATCCGCCCGGGACGCGGCGAGCAGCCCGACGACGAATTCGGCGTTGCTGCCGGCGCGCAGCGCGACCCGGTCGCCCGGGACCAGGCCGCCGGCCGCCAGTTGTGCGGCCAGATCGTCGACCAGTCGGGTCAAGTCGTGGTAGCTGACCGGGACGCGTTCGGCGGTGACGACCAGCGCGCACGCCTGCGGCGCCCGCCGCGCCGCCGCCTCGACCAGGTCGGCGATGCGCGGGCCGGTGGACGCCGTGACCTCGCCGCCGGTTGTCGAATCGGATCCCATCACCGCGCTCCTTCCCCTCTGTTGCCGTCCTTGTGCCGTCGATGCCACCCTGCCGGGCGGGCTCGCGGCGCGTCCAATACCGATCCGCTTACGACCGATAACCGTCGGCTATCGAAGCGCAACGCCGCCCCTCTGAGCTGTGGCGATAGACGCCGTCGATCATCGGATAGCGGCTTCGACTTGGACACGCGCCGGGGGCCGGGGTCACAGTGATGGCTAGTCATTACCGCCCGCGCACCGAGGAGTCGCCCATGTCCACCGTTTCGGCGTCGGGAAGCGACGCGCGGGGGTCGACCCGCGTGATCGACGGCTTCCACCTCGTGGTGGACGCGCTCATGGCCAACGACGTCGAAACCATCTACGGCCTCGTCGGCATCCCGATAACCGACCTCGCCCGGACCGCGCAGGCGGCGGGCATCCGCTACATCGGCTTTCGGCAGGAAGCCTCGGCCGGCAACGCCGCGGCGGCCGCCGGATTCCTCACCCGCCGCCCCGGCGTGTGTCTCACGACATCCGGGCCCGGTTTCCTCAACGCTCTGCCCGCGCTGGCGAACGCCACGACGAACTGCTTCCCGATGATCCAGATCTCCGGCTCGAGCAATCGGGCGCTGGTCGACCTGCAACGCGGTGACTACCAGGACCTCGACCAGCTCAACGCCGCACGGCCGTTCGCGAAGGCGGCCTTTCGGGTCAACCGGATCGAGGACATCGGTCGCGGCGTCGCGCGCGCGATTCGCACCGCGGTCTCCGGGCGTCCCGGCGGCGTCTACCTCGACATCCCCGGCGACGTCCTGGGCCAGGCCCTGGAGGCCTCGGCCGCCGCCGGCACGATATGGCGGGTCGTCGACCCCGCTCCCCGTCAACTGCCCGCTCCCGACGCGGTCGACCGCGCGCTGGAAGTCCTGGCCCGGGCGCGGCGGCCGCTGATCGTGCTCGGCAAGGGCGCGGCGTACGCCCAGGCGGACAACGAGATTCGACGATTCGTCGAAGCCACCGGCATCCCATTCCTGCCGATGTCGATGGCCAAGGGGCTGCTCCCCGATTCGCACCCGCAGTCCGCGGCCACCGCACGGTCGCTGGCGATCTCACGGGCCGACGCCGTCCTGCTGATCGGCGCGCGGCTGAATTGGCTTCTGGGCCATGGGGAGTCGCCGCAATGGTCCGCCGACACCCAATTCGTGCAGGTCGACATCGCGGCGAGCGAATTCGACAGCAACCAGCCGATCGCCGCGCCGTTGGCCGGCGACATCGGCTCGGCGATGTCCGCGCTGTGTGACGCCGTGACCGCCCGCCCGTTCGCCGCGCCAACGGAATGGGCGACCGAGCTGGCCGACCGCAAGGCGCGCAATGACGCCAAGATGCGCGAGCGCCTCGCCGACGACCCGCACCCCATGCGGTTCTACAACGCCCTCGGCGCGATTCGCGCTGTGCTGCAGGACAACCGGGACGTGTACGTCGTCAACGAGGGCGCCAACGCGCTCGACCTGGCGCGCAACGTCATCGACATGGAGTTGCCGCGGCACCGGCTCGACACCGGAACCTGGGGCGTCATGGGGATCGGCATGGGCTACGCGATCGCGGCCGCCGTCGAGACCGGCGGGCCGGTCGTCGCGATCGAGGGTGACAGCGCGTTCGGCTTCAGCGGGATGGAGATCGAGACCATCTGCCGCTACCGGCTGCCGGTGACCGTCGTCATCCTCAACAACGGCGGCGTCTATCGGGGGGACGAGACCGCGGCACACCCGTCGGACCCGGCCCCCACCGTGCTGAACGCCCGGGCGCGCCACGAGCTGATCGCAGAGGCGTTCGGCGGCAAGGGTTATCACGTCGCCACACCCGATGAGCTGCGCGCGGCGCTGACCGAGGCGATCGGCTCCGGGGCGCCCTCGGTCATCGACTGCGAGCTCGATCCGGCCGCCGGGGTGGAAAGCGGTCATCTGGCCGGCCTGAACCCGGCTCGCGCGGCGGCGGTCAGCGGCGGCGGGTGACGCCCAGGAGTTGGGCGTCGAAAAACTCGTTCAGCGCCAGGCCCGCGGCCGACGCCGCCAGCGCACGCGCGATCGGCGAACCGGGTCCGCTCGCGTTGGTCGCCAACACGACGTCGGCCTTGAGCACCGGATCGACCATCTCCACCGCCCGGACCTCCGGGCCCAGCGGGGAGGTCCACAGCCACGTGTGCGGCACGATGGAAGCCCACTTTCCGGCGGACGCCTGAGCGAATAGCGAAGCGACGGAGTCGGTTTCGACCTGCGGACTGACGGTGATGCCATGATCGTCGAACGCCTTGTCGATGATCTGACGGTCGCGCATGTCCGGGGTGAGCAACGCCAGCGGCAATTGCGCGGCCTGGGCCCAGGTCATCGTCGCCGCCCCGGATCCCAACATCTCCGCGGGCGACAGCAGCACGTAGCGCTCCTGGTATAGCGGGACCAGGTTCACGTCCGCCTCGTCGGGTGCCGCGTGCACGATCGCGGCGTCGAGCTCGAACTCGCGCAGGCGTCGGTACAGTTCGGTCGCCGCCAGCCGGGACAGGATCTGCACCTTCACCAGTGGGTGCGCCGAGCAGAACGCCGAGAGCACCAACGACGCGGTCGTCGATGCGGTCGGCACGGTGCCCAGCCGCAGCGTCCCCGTGATGCCGGAACGGACGGCGTCGACCTCGGCCTTGAAGGCGTCGTGCTCGGCGAGAATCCGCCTGGCCCACACCACCAACCGCTCGCCTTCGGGGGTGAGGCCCTCGAAGCTGTGGCCACGGTTGATCAGCGTGACGTTCAGCTCCCGCTCCAGCTTGGCGATCGCGGCAGACAGCGCCGGCTGGGATACGAAGCACTTCTCGGCGGCCCGGGCGAAGTGGCGCTCGGAGGCGACCGCAACGAAGTACTCCAGCTGGCGGAAGAGCACCGCACTCCTCGGGTTCCGGGCTCGGGCTTGGGCGCCGATCTCGCTGAGGCTAACGCGCGCCCGACGGGTGCGCCAAGCCCGCGGCGGCACCTTCGACCACACCCGGGCACGATTTGGGGGCTGCGGCCGCGAAAATCGGTGTATCGGTGCCGTTTTCGAAGCGCGTGCCACCCGGGCTGCGCGCCGCCGACCCAATCGAACCCAATCGGCAGTCGAATCGTGACCGCAGCGGGTCCAGTGGGCTGTCATTGTTTGCTGAAACCGGTGATTCGTGGGTAACCCGTAGAATGACCGTGTGTTGATCGCACCATCTCGAAGGGTGGACGCTATGCGTCGAGGTGTTCGTTATCTATTTGTTATGGTCGCGATCACGGTCATGGGCCTGGTGGGATCGGCGGCCCGTGGCAGCGCCGCCGTGCCCACGCCGCACGCCGCACCCGAGGTCGCCTCGATTTTGCCCGCCGACGGCGCCGTGGTCGGCGTGGCGCACCCCGTCGTGGTGACGTTCACCGCACCGGTGGCCGATCGGGCCGCCGTCGAGCGGTCGATTCGTGTGACGTCGCCGGGCGGCACGCCGGGGCACTTCGAGTGGGTTCACAACACGGTGGTGCAGTGGGTCCCCGACCAGTACTGGGCCCCCCACACGCACGTTTCGGTCGGTGTGCAGGCGCTGACGACCGGCTTCGACACCGGCGAAGCGCTGCTCGGTGTCGCCAGCATCTCCAAGCACACCTTCACCGTCAGCAGGGACGGAGAGGTGCTGCGCACCATGCCCGCGTCGATGGGCAAGCCCAGCAGGCCCACGCCGATGGGCAGCTTCACCGCGCTGGAGAAGCAGCGCACCGTGGTGATGGACTCGCGCACGATCGGCATCCCGCTCAGCTCCCCCGAGGGCTACAAGATCACCGCGCAGTACGCCGTCCGGGTCACCTGGAGCGGCGTGTACGTCCACTCGGCCCCGTGGTCGGTCGATTCCCAGGGCTACGCCAACGTCAGCCACGGGTGCATCAACCTCAGCCCCGACAACGCCGCCTGGTACTTCAACCAGGTCAACGTCGGCGACCCCATCCAGGTCGTGGCCTGAGCGTCACCCGCAGTCCCCGGCGTGTGACCGTCGTCACACGCGCCGACAGGAAGACCCGCCCGCGGCGATGAGTTCTCGTTGGAGCGAGGCAGTTGAACGAGAGGCGGGCCATGACCGGCGATGTGAAGCGCACGAAAGTTAGCTCTAGAGGCCCGGCGCGCGAGCGGGTCGCCGCCCGCATCCGCGAGTTGGCCGCGACCGACGAACAGTTCCGCAACGCCCAACCCGATCTGTCGCTGCAGCAGGCGGCGCGCCAACCGGGCCTGCGCCTGCCCCAGATTCTGGAGCTGTTCGTCGAGGGCTACGCCGATCGGCCCGCGGTGGGCTGGCGGGCCAAGACACTGAGCACCGACCCCGCGACCGGGCGTACCACCACGCGACTGCTCCCCCGCTTCGACACCATGACCTACCGCGAGCTGTGGGCCGATGTGCGCGCGATCGCCGCCGCGTGGCGGCACGACGCCGCGAACCCCGTGTCGCCCGGGGACTTCGTCGCGACGGTCGGTTTCGCCAGCGCCGAATATCTGACACTCGACCTGGTCTGCGGCTACCTCGGGCTGGTTGCCGTTCCGCTGCAACACAATACGACCCCCTCACGGCTGCGACCGATCGTCGACGAGGTCGAGCCGTCGATACTGGCCGCCGGCGTCGGTTATCTCGACCTCGCGGTCGAGGCGGCGTCGGGCAGCTCGTCGTTGCGGCGGCTCGTGGTCTTCGATTACCAGCCCGAGGTCGACGAGCAACGCGAGGCGCTGCAGC
The DNA here is from genome assembly GCF_000276825.1 of Mycobacterium paraintracellulare. Classification (NCBI taxonomy): domain Bacteria; kingdom Bacillati; phylum Actinomycetota; class Actinomycetes; order Mycobacteriales; family Mycobacteriaceae; genus Mycobacterium; species Mycobacterium paraintracellulare. The sequence continues at coordinate 5,356,192 of NC_016948.1, forward strand.
GCGCCCAGGCGACGCTGGCGGCCGCCGGCGCGGCGGTGACCATCGAGACCCTCGACGAAATCATCGAACGCGGACGCGCCCTGCCGCCCGAGCCCATGTACACCGGTGATACCGATCAGCGGCTGGCGATGATCATGTACACCTCGGGCAGCACCGGATTACCCAAGGGCGCCATGTACACCGAGCAGATGCTGGCCAAGGTGTGGACCAACGAGCTGATGCCCGACTTCGCGGACACACCCGTGTTCAACGTCAACTTCATGCCGCTGAATCACCTCGGTGGCCGGATACCGCTGTCAACCGCGTTCCAGGCCGGCGGCACCAGCTACTTCGTGCCGGAAAGCGACCTGTCCACGTTGTTCGACGACTGGAACCTGGTGCGCCCCACCGAGATGGGCCTGGTACCCCGGGTGGCGGAAATGCTCTACCAGCGCTACCAGAGCGCCGTCGACCGACTCGTGGCTTCGGGCGCCGACGCCGGCTCCGCCGAGGCCCGGGCGCGGGCCGAGCTGCGTGAGCAGGTCCTCGGCGGGCGCATCGTGACCGCCTTCTGCGGGACGGCGCCGCTGGCCGCGGAGATGCGGGCCTTCGTCGAAACCTGTTTGGACGTCCACGTTCTCGACGGCTACGGGCTGACCGAGGTCGGCATGGTGACCAAGGACGGGCGCATGACCCGTCCCCCGGTGCTCGACTACAAGCTCATCGACGTTCCCGAACTCGGCTATTTCCACACCGACAAGCCTTATCCGCGTGGCGAATTGCTGGTGAAGTCGCTGACCGCGACGCCGGGCTACTTCAAACGACCGGACGTCACCGCCAACGCGTTCGATCCCGACGGCTACTACCGGACCGGCGACGTGATGGCCGAGCTCGAGCCGGACCGGCTGGCCTACGTCGACCGCCGCAACAACGTGTTGAAGTTGGCGCAGGGCGAGTTCGTCGCCGTCGCCCGCCTGGAGGCCGTCTTCGCCAGCGCGCCGCTGATCCGCCAGATCTTCGTATACGGCAACAGCGAACGCCCCTATCTGCTGGCCGTCGTCGTGCCGACGGCCGACGCCGCGGAGCGATTCACCGAAGATCCCGAGGGCCTCAAGGCCGCCGTCGCCGAATCCCTGCGCCAGTCGGCGCAACTCGCCGAACTGCAGTCCTACGAGGTGCCCGTCGACTTCATCGTCGAAACCGAGCCGTTCAGCGAGGACAACGGCCTGCTCTCGGGCGTGGGCAAGCTGCTGCGGCCGAAGCTCAAGGAGCGCTACGCCGACCGGCTCGAACAGCTCTACGCCGAGCTGGCCGAAAACCGCGTGACCGAGTTGCGTGCGCTGCGCGAGGGGGCGGACAAACACCCCGTCGTCTTCACCCTCACCCGGGCCGCCGAGGCGCTACTGGGTGTGGCCGGCGGCCCGCCCGCCCCCGACGCACTCTTCATCGAACTCGGCGGCGATTCCCTGTCGGCGCTGACCTTCTCCAACCTGCTGCGCGACATCTTCGACGTCGACGTGCCGGTGGGAATGATCACCGGGCCCGCCACCGACCTGGGCCAGCTCGCGGAATACGTTGAATCCGAACGCAAATCGGGATCGCGGCGGCCCACATTCGCGACTGTGCACGGACGCGACGCCGCCGAGGTCCGCGCCGCGGAGCTCACCCTCGACAAGTTCATCGACGCGACGACCTTGGCCGCCGCACCGAACCTGCCGCGCGCGACCGGCACACCCCACACGGTCCTGCTGACCGGCGCCAACGGCTACCTCGGCCGCTTCCTGGCCCTCGAATGGCTCGAGCGCCTCGCCGAGACCGGCGGGAAGCTCGTCTCCATCGTCCGCGCGACGGACACCGCGACGGCCGGCAAACGGCTGGAGGCCGTTTTCGACAGCGGGGATCCGCAGTTGCTGGAGCGGTTCCGGACGCTGGCCGCCGAGCACCTGGAAGTCATCGTCGGCGACATCGGTGAGCCCAATCTCGGCCTGGACCAATCGACTTGGCAGCGCCTGGCCCAGAGCGTGGATCTGATCGTCCACCCGGCCGCGCTGGTCAACCACGTGCTGCCGTACGACCAACTGTTCGGCCCGAACGTCGTCGGCACCGCCGAGTTGATCCGCCTGGCGATCACGACGCGCATCAAGCCCGTCACCTATCTGTCGACCGTCGCCGTGGCGATGACGGTCGATCCCGGCGAGTTCGCCGAAGACGGCGACATCCGCGCGGTCAGCGCGGTACGCCCGATCGACGACAGCTATGCGAACGGGTACGCGAACAGCAAGTGGGCCGGTGAGGTGTTGCTGCGTGAGGCGCACGACCTGTGCGGGTTGCCGGTCGCCGTCTTCCGCTCCGACATGATCCTCGCGCACAGCCGGTATGCCGGGCAGCTGAACGTGCCAGATGCCTTCACCCGCTTGATGTTCAGCCTGCTGACCACCGGCATCGCGCCGACCACGTTCTACCGGACCGACGAACACGGAAACCGAGCCGTGGCCCACTACGACGGGCTGCCCGCCGACTTCGTGGCCGAAGCGGTCACCACGCTCGGCGAACAGATGGCGGCCGAGGAATCCGGCGAGTGCCGCTCCTATGACGTGATGAACCCACACGACGACGGCGTCTCCCTGGACGTGTTCGTCGACTGGCTGATCGCCGCCGGACACGACATCCGGCGCATCGAGGACTATGACGAATGGCTGGGCCGCTTCACCACGGCGCTTCGCGCGTTACCGGACAAGCAGCGCCAGCATTCGGTGTTGCCGCTGCTGGACGCCTACCGGGAACCCGCGGCGCCACTGCGGGGAGCGCCGGCCCCCACCGACGTCTTCCGCCACGCGGTGCGGACGGCCAAAATCGGTGCGGACGAGGACATTCCGCACCTGTCGGCGGCGTTGATCGACAAGTACGTCGCCGACCTACGCCTGCTGGGCTTGGTGTAGCCCCGTGCGGTGCTAACCGGGCAGTCCCCGCTTGATCGCATCGTCTTGCTTGCGCGCGATGTCGACGGTCACGGCCGGGTCGAACGGGTCGTCGGGTGCGCTGTCGAATTCCAGGGTGACGAGCGCCTTGCCTTCGGTGAACAGCAGGACCGTCATGGCTTGGGAGTTGTCGGGCGAGGCACCCGAAATCGCCGACCCGTTGGCGCCCACGGCGAGCGGCCGCCAGTCGCCGACCACCTTGCCCGCGTATTCGCTTTTGCTGCCGGCGAGTTCGGCCGCGGCGGCCGACGGGTCGGCGGTCACCACGATGGTGTCCCACAGCCGGCGGCCGCTGTCGGCGTTGGCGAACAGCTGCGCGACCCCCGGCGCGTTGTTGGGGTTGAGCATCGGCGACTGGGGTGCGGTGAGACCCCCGCCCACGTCGCCCGGCTTGATCAGCAGGTAGCCGTAATCGGTGGGTTGCCCCGGCGGCGGCCCGGTGACCGCGCCCGAGTCGGTCGGGGACGCGGACGGGCCCGACTCCGCCGCCGACGGCGGTGGGGGCTTGTCGGAGCCGCCGCAGCCCGTGCTCGCGGCGCCGACCGCGACGATCGCGGCCGCGTGCCACACGACCCGGCCGGCGATACCGATTCGAGGAGCCCCCACGCATGTTCCTTCCACGCGTCATCCGTGCCCGAGTTGCTACGAACATATGCCCAACGGGCCGCCGGTGGGTAGCGCTTTGCGTGCCTATGCTGGCGTGGGTGGGGGCATCGTCGCGGTGAGGAGATCGGCATGACCGCTGCAGCGGCGCGCGCCGTACGGTTCGACCGGTACGGGGGGCGTGAGGTGTTGTACGTGGCGGACATCGACATGCCCACGCCCGGACCGGGCGAGGTTGTCGTCGAGGTCCGCGCGGCCGGAATCAATCCCGGCGAGGCCGGCATCCGGGTCGGGGCGATGCACGAGAGGTTCCCGGCCACCTTTCCCTCCGGGGAGGGCAGCGACCTCGCCGGTGTCGTGACCGCGGTGGCGCCCGGGGTCACCGAATTTGCGGTCGGCGACGAGGTTTTGGGATTCAGCCTGCGCCGGTCCAGCCACGCGACTCACGCCGCCGTGCCGGTGGGTCAACTGATTCGTAAGCCCGCCCAACTCGGTTGGGAGACGGCGGGTTCGCTCTACGTGGCCGGCGTGACCGCGTACGCGGCCGTGCGCGCGGTGGCGCCGCAGGCCGGTGAGACGGTCGCCGTGTCGGCGGCCGCGGGCGGGGTGGGCAGCCTGGTGGTGCAACTTCTGGCGCTGCGCGGGGCGCGCGTGCTGGGCATCGCGGGCCCCGGCAACGCCGACTGGCTGCGCGCGCATGGCGTCGTCCCGATCGCCTACGGTGAGGGGCTCGCCGGGCGATTGCGCGACGCGGCGCCCGACGGCATCGACGCGTTCATCGACTTGTTCGGCCCGGACTACGTCCAGCTCGCGGTGGACCTCGGCGTCGCGCCGGAGCGGATCAACACCATCATCGCCTTCCAGAAGGCCGGCGAGGTGGGCGCCAAGACCGAGGGCAGCATGGACGCCTCGACACCCGAGGTGCTCGCCGAGATGGCCGGCCTGATCGCCTCCGGCGCCGTCGACTTCGACATCGCCGCGACCTATCCGCTGGACCGGGTCGCCGACGCCTTCGCCGAACTCGAGCGACGGCACACCCACGGGAAAATCGTTCTGCTGCCTACCGACTCACAATGACGAGACCGGCCCGACGACCCCTGCCTGCACGATTTTGATGATGACGAACGCGACGGCGACCACGAGGTAGCCGCGCAGGGTGAACAACCCCGCCCGGCGCATCGGCGACATCGCGGGCCGGTCGAGCAGGGCCAGGTTCGGGGTGACCCAGCCGGCCCGGTCCTGGCGGCGCACGGCCCGCCGTTCGGCACGGGTGAGCGATGCGGCGTCGTCGAGTTCGTCGACCTGCTCCGGGTCCAGCCCGCCTCCGAGGGTGCGCACGATGGCTTCCGCCGCGGCCAGGCTGCGATGCCTGCGGCCGACGACGACCATCACCGCGCCGCCGGCGATGCCGACCGCGGCGCCGGCGGCGAGCCCGGTCTCGATGGTGGCGGTGGACAGGTCCGGGAAGAAGGTCGTCGCCGTCAACGCCAGGGACAACAGCACCAGACACCACACGATGCTCCACGCAACGATGTTCTGCCGCACCGTGTTCACCCACGGTCCCAACACCGCGCGGTCGTTGCACAGCAACACCAGAAACACGGTGGCCGAGGGAAGCAGCACGCCGGCGAGCGCCTGCACGCCCTGGGTCACCAGGCCCAGGACGTGGTCGGGGCTGAAGGACACCGCGGCCGACACCGCAAGCAGCACCGCGTAGCCGCCGTAGAACACCGGCGCCTCGCCGATCTTCCAGTGCAACGAGTGCCGCTTGCCCAGGGCGTCGCCGACGGCATAGGTGGTCGCCAGGCCGACGGCGTTGGCGCCGATCAGCGACGCGTCCAGCAGGATGATCGCGAACAGCGCCCCCACCGTGCCGCCCAGATGCCGCGACAACCCCGCGGCGACCGCTCCGGCGTCGGTGAAGTGCCCGGCGTCGGCGGTGCCCGCCATCCCGAAGGCCGTCACCGCCATCAGCGCCGTCGCCCCGACCATGACCACGACGATCCCGATCACCAAATCGGCCCGGCCGTAAGGGATCCAGCGCGCGGTGATGCGCTTGTCCACCACGTTGGACTGCTGGAAGAACAGCTGCCACGGCGCGACCGTCGTCCCCACGATCGCGACCACCAGGAGCAGCACGGTCGAGTTCAGCCCGCCGGGGAACTGCGGGATCAGCCCGGCCGCAGTCGCTTTCGGGGCCGGATGCGCCAGCAGCACCATCGGGATGATCAGCACGTTCACCGCGATCAACAGGAACATCAACCGCTCCCAGCGGCGAAACGAACCCCCGGCCACGACGGCGAACAACAGCACCGCGGCCGCTGGGACGGCGACGAACTTCGGACAACCCAAGAACCCGAGAGCCATTGACACACCGATGAATTCGGTGACGATCGTCAACGCGTTCAAGATCAGCAGGTCGCCGACGCTGAAGGCGCCCCAGAACTTGCCGAACCGTTCGAAGATCAAGCGCGCGTGACCCACCCGGGCGACCGCGCCCAGCCGCAGCACCATTTCCTGGTTCACGTAGAGCACCGGGATCATCAGCACCAGCGTCCACAGCAGGCCCATCCCGTAGTCCTGGCCGGCCTGGGCGTAGGTCGCGACGCCACCGGCGTCGTTGTCGCCGACCATCACGATCAGGCCGGGACCGGTGATGACCGCCAGTGTCTTCAGCCGCCGCCAGCTGCCGGTCACGGTCCCGTCGGTGCGCCCGATGCGACCGAACGCGCCGACGATGTCGCCGACGTGCGCGGTGTCGAGCACCGTCGACGCCGGCGCCTCGGCGCGCGGGTTCTCCGCGGCGGCGGCCGTGCGGCCCGAACCCAGGCCACGGCCGCCGCCGGTGTGGATCGACGTCATCTGGTCCTCGCTGTACGAATCGCTCTCACCACGGGTGAGGGCATGCGGATGCACTCGATGCGTGGGGCGAATCACCAGTGGTTGTCGGGGCGTCCCGACGCGTGCCCGCCCAGCGAGGCGGTGACCACCGCGATCGGCATCCGCGAGACGTACAGGTTGGCGCGCTCCTGCGGGGTCAGGTTGGTCCGCAGGTGCAGCTTGTCGGCCAGCAACCGGCCCGCGCGCAGCATCGACCGCCGGCGTCCCCGCGGAACGGCGGAAAAACGGTGCGTAACAACAAAAGCCATGATCTTCTCCTGCCAGGGGTCCGATCGGCATCGACACTGTCCGTGGGACGTGTCAGCCGCGCAGGACCAAACGCAAGGTCAGGCGGCGGAAGGAATGCCGGAGCCGGATCGGGACAAAACGAATTTCGGATGCGGACTATCGCCGGGACTCATCTCGCCCTCACCTCCTCACGGCCGGGACACACGCGGGTGTCGTCACATTCACCTGAACGAGAGAGGCAGGAATGACCGACGGCACCAAAGCCGCCGGTCGCACCCCTCTCGTCGGAGCTTCGGCACTGCACGGCGTATCCGGAACGTTCCAGAAGCCACTTGGGCTCAACCCTTGGGTCCGGGAAGAGCTGTCCTGACCCGGGGCGTCTCTCGACGTTCGGGGTCAGTGGCCTGTATCCATGCAGACGCCTCACCTACCGAGGTGCTTGCGGAGTCCATAGTGGCACCGCGGCCCGGGCTCGTCAAACTCATTTGCGCTGAGCGTGGCGCCGTCGGCGGGCTCCCAGCGCCCACCCAGGCCGCACGCCTAGGCTCGGCGAGATGACCACAACGCTGCAGGATCCCCGGGTCGCATCGACGCTCGACCGCATGTACGCCGAGTCGAAGAACCAGATGTCGCTGTTGCGCGAGCGGCGTGGCACCTTCGATCAACCGATGTCCGCCCAGGAGCGGGCCGACGCGATGAGCGAGTTCTACATCCCCGTGACGCCCGAAGCCGGCCGGCTGCTGTATTCGTTGGTTCGCGCCACCCGCCCGGCGACGGTCGTCGAATTCGGGATGTCGTTCGGCATTTCCGCCGTTCACCTGGCCGCCGCGGTGCGTGACAACGGGAGCGGCCGCGTCGTGACCACCGAGCTCAGCGCCGCCAAGATCGCGGCCGCGAAGAAGACGTTCGCCGAGACGGGCTTGGACGATGTGATCACGATCCTGGAGGGCGATGCGCTGAGCACGTTGAAAAGCGTGGACGGGGCGGTCGATTTTCTGCTGCTCGACGGTTGGAAAGATTTGTACCTGCCCGTGATCGAGCTGCTGGAGCCCCGGCTGTCCACGGGTGCGTTGGTCATCGCCGACAACGCCAGCTCGGCCGATATGGCCCCGTATCTCGACCGCGTGCGCGACCAGGCCAACGGCTACGTCAGCTTCAACTTCCAGGTCCGCGACAGCGACAGCATGGAGATCAGCTGCCGCACAGGCACTTAGCGGCTAGCGCAGCGACTCCTCGAGCCACGGCGTCAGCCACTTCACCCCTTCCGGGGTCAGGTGCACGCCGTCGCTGCGCACCTTGATGCCGTCGACCTTGGCGGTATAGACGCCGTCGGGGCACAGCTTCTTGTTCAGGTCGAGGATCGCGACGTTCGGGTGGTGGCTGACGGTCTTGCGCAGCATGGTGTTCCACAGGTTGACCCGGTCCGGCTGGTCCTCCGGATACAGCCGGCCGTCCGGCTTTTCACCGCCGCGGCTGTAGGGCACGGTCGCGACCACCACCCGCACACCGGTGGAGCCGGCGATGGTCAGCGCCCGCTCCAGCTCGCCGTTGAGGTAGGCGTCGAAGGTCGGGTCGCCGATGTGGGTCCACTGGCCCTCGTTGACGCGGTCCACGGTTTCCCAGCGGCCGATGATCAGCAGCGCGACGTCGGGTTGGTCCTGGGCGACCTGCCTGGCCCATCGGATCGGCCAGCCGTCGCACTCGGATCGCTGCTCGAGGGTTTGGCCCACATACCGGTACGGGGTGCCGCGCACCAGGCTGCATCCGATGACGGTGTGGTCGAGGAACGTGAATCCCGGCGTCGGCGGGAGGTAGTGCATCCACGTCCACCCGATCGAGTCCCCGAACACCGATACGGTGAACGGCCGGTTGGGATCCCGCGGCCGGCTTTCGCCGGGCGGTGACGGCGAGACGGCCGCGACCGCGGAGACTCCGGGCGGCAAGCCCGGTTCGCGCAGCCCCGGCCCGGCTCCCACCGGAACCACCAACAGCGTCACCGCCGCGGCGCTGGCGACGGTCGCCGCCGCCAGCGGTAGCAGCGGCACCCGCGCCGGCCGCCAGCGCCGGATGGGCTGCTCGAGCACCCAGTACGACGCCGCGGCCAACACCACCGCGGCGGCGCACCGCGCGGCGAACAGCGGCAGCCCGGACCACCCGGTGCGTTCGCCGTTGAGCGCCAAGAAGATCGGCCAGTGCCACAGGTACACGCCGTAGGAGATGGTGCCGAGCCACACCAGCGGCGGCAACGCGAGCGCGCGCGCGACGACGCCGCGCTGCTCCAGGGCGACCGGGGCGATGACGAACACGGCCGCGATCGCGACGCCGATCAGCAAGCCGTGGCGGAATTCGCCGCTGGCGCCGGTCGCGTAGTGGGTCGCGGCCGCCAGACCCGCCAAGCCCAGGAGCGGCAGAATCCGGGCGGCGCGCCGCCCCCACCGCGTGCGGATCATGCACCAGCCGCGGTTCATCGACGGCCAATCCCGCACCAGCAGGGCCGCCGCCGACGCGCCGACCAGGAGCGCCTGCGCGCGGGTGTCGGTGCCGAAATAGATCCGGTCGCGGGTGCCGTCGGACACCATGACGATGGCGAGCGCCGCGGACGCCAGGGCCCCCACGGTGGCGATGACGAACGTCGCGAAGCGCACGCCGCCGACGGTGGCCCGGGTGAAACGGCGCCTCGCGCGCGCCGCCAGCGCCAGCGTGACCGCGATCAGCAGCAGCGGCCAGACGAAGTAGTACTGCTCCTCCACGCCGAGCGACCAGGTGTGCTGCAGCGGCGACGGCGGTGCGCCCTGGGTGAAGTAGTCGGTCTTCTGCGCGACGAACCGCCAGTTCGCCAGCCACACGAACGCCGCGATGGCGTCGTCGCGCAGGCCGGTGAGCGACCGCTCGGGCAGCAGCTGCCGGGCTGCGGCCACGGTGAGCACCATCAACACCAGCGCCGGCAGGAGTCGCCGCGCGCGCCGGATCCAGAAGCCGGTGAGGTCGATGCGACCGGTGCGTCCCAGCTCGTCGAGCAGCAGCGAGGTGATGAGGAATCCGCTCAGGACGAAGAAGACGTCGACGCCGATGAATCCGCCGCTGACGCCGGGGATGCCGCCGTGCCCGATGAGCACCAGCGCAACGGCGATCGCGCGCAGGCCGTCGAGCGCCGGGATTCCGCTGCGCCCCTCCGGCCCGTCCCAGACCCCCAGCCGGCCGACCCGGCGCACGGGGGCGACCCATCGGGGCCGAGAACGACGAGCCGGTGCGGGGTGAGACCCGCCCGGCTCGATGCTCGCTGTCAGCGCGCCGTGACTACCATCCCGCCCGGCGCCATGGTTGATGCCGATACGTCGCTGCCCCTCCTCGTGAACGGAGCCAGCTTAAGGGCGGACGCGCGGGATCGCGGGGAGGACACGCAACGGTTTCCCGCTGCGCTGCGTTCGGATTTCGGGGTCGGGCGTCAGGCCTTGCCGGGGGCGTAGCCCAGGGTGCTCTTGACCTCCAGGTACTCGTGGAAGCCGAATTCGCTCCATTCGCGGCCGTTGCCGCTGCGCTTGTAGCCGCCGAACGGCGCGTTCATGTCGAACGCGTGATTGATCGTCACCCATCCCGCGCGGATCCGGCGGGCAACCTCGCGCGCCGTGTCGAGGTCGGCCCCGGAGACATAGCCGGCGAGGCCGTACTCGGTGTCGTTGGCGATCTCGACGGCCTGGTCGATGTCGTCGTAGCCGAGGATGCACAGCACCGGCCCGAAGATCTCCTCGCGCGCGATCGTCATGTCGTTGGTGACATGCGCGAAGACGGTCGGCTTGACGTAGTACCCCGTGTCCAGCCCCGCCGGTCGGCCCGGGCCGCCCGCGACCACGGTCGCGCCCTCGTCGATGCCCTGCTGGATCAGCCGCTGCACCTTCTCGAACTGCGTCCTCGACGCCACCGGCCCGATCGCCGTCGCGTCGTCGGCGCTGCCCACCTTGACCTGTTCGGCCACCTCGCGCGCGATCGTAATGGCCTCGGCCATCCGTGAATTCGGCACCAGCATGCGCGACGGCGCGTTACAGCTCTGCCCGGAGTTGGGCATCATGTTGGCCACGCCGGCGCGGACGCCGTCGGCGAAGCCGCCGTCGTCGAGGACGATGTTGGGGCTCTTGCCGCCGAGTTCCTGGGTCACTCGCTTCACCGTCGGGGCGGCGTTCTTGGCGACCTCGATCCCGGCGCGGGTGGACCCGGTGAACGACACCATGTCGATGTCGGGATGGCTCGCCAGCGCCGCGCCCACGCCCGCGCCGTCACCGTTGACCAGATTGAACACCCCGGCCGGCACGCCCGCGGCGGCCAGGATCTCGGCGAAGATGTACGGCGAATACGGCGCGACCTCAGAGGGTTTCAGGACGACGGTGCAGCCGGTGGCCAGCGCCGGATACACCTTGACGGCGACCTGGTTGATCGGCCAGTTCCACGGCGTGATCAAGCCGCAGACACCGATCGGCTCCTTGGCGATCAGGGTCTCCCCTTTGTGTTCGGAGAACGGGAAGTTCTTCAGCACGTCGATGGCCGTCGTGAGGTGGCCGATGCCGAGGAAGACCTGCGGGCCCGCGGCCAGTGAGGGCGGCGCGCCGATCTCCTCGGTGACCGCCTCGGCGAGATCGTCGGCCCGCTTCTGGTATTCGGCGAGGATGGACTGCAACAGGTCCAGGCGCTGTTCGCGGGTGCTCAGCGACCAGCCCGCGAAGGCGCGCCGGGCGGCCTGAACCGCCACGTCGACGTCGGCCGCCGACCCCAGCGAGATCTTTCCCGAAACCTGCTCGGTCGCCGGGTTTTCCACCTCGAAGGGGTTGGGCCGCACCGGGTCGACCCATTGTCCGTCGATGTAGAACTTCAGGTATTCGCGCATAGCTAGCACTCTTCCTTAGTTGCGGCGCTCACTGGGTGCCTTCTGCATACCAGGTGCGGAATCGGTCGTACTTGGGCATCTCCTCGGAGTTGGCCTTCGGGTCGATGCACACGTGCACCACACCGACTTTGCCGCTGGCGTAGGCGCGTGCGATGGCCGGTCCGATCTCGGATTCCTTCTCGACGAACTCGCCATGGCACCCGAAGCCCTCCGCGATCTTGTCCATCCGGACGTCCTTGCTCCAGTGCACGCCGGGCTGCGGTGACGGCTGGGCGAACGTGCGCTTGTAGACGCCGACCTCCAGGCCCCACTGGTGGTCGACGCCCACCACGCACACCAGCGGAAGGTTCTGCCGCGCAGCCGTTTCCAGTTCCGCGATGTGGAAGAGGAAGGCCGAGTCGCTGGTCAGCAGCATGACGGGGCGCTTGCCGCCCTCGGCGACGGAAGCCCCGACCGCGTAGGGCAGGCCGGTGCCGAGGTGGCCGAAGTTCTGGTTCCAGATGACATCGCGCGGTTTGGCCTGCGAGTAGGTCCACTGAAAGATGACGGTCGCGCCGCCATCGCGGACCATGATGGCGTCGTCGAGTTCGTTGAACGCCTTGGTGGCCTCGACGACATAGCGCGCCGGGTGGATCGGCGAACGACCCGACGGCGCGGTCTCGGCGAGCTGTGCGAGCTCCTCGGCGTCGGCCTTGACCAACTTCTCGAGGCTGGGCGACGGGGTGCGCGGGGTGTCCCGGAGCGCCTCGACCAGCTGCGGCACGACGCCGCGCAGATCGCCGACCAGCGGCACGTCGAACTGTCGATTGACGCCGATGGCGGCCGGGTCCTGCTCGACGTACACCCATTTGCGATTCGCGTCGTTGCCCGCCCAATGCTGGGTCCGGCCGTAGTGCATGGGCTCACCGAGTTCGGTTCCCAGCGCGACGCACAGGTCGGATTGCTCGACCGCCTCGTTGGCGGCCGGGGAGAACAGGTAGGGGAAGGTCCGCTCCTGCAGGCCCGGGATGTACGAAGTACCCCCGGAGGTCTGGATGACCGGGCAGGCCATCAGGTCGGCGAGCTCCTTCACCGCGGGGCCGGTGCGCGACGTGTGCACGCCGTGGCCCACCAACAGGATCGGGCTCTTCGCTTCGCGAATCAGCTTGGCGGCCTTGGCGATCTCCGGGGCGCCCGCCCCCTGGTTAACGAGGCGATACCGATGCGGCGGCAGCGGATCGGCCACGTCGAGCTCTTCGAGGATGACGTGCGACGGGTATTCGACGTAGGCCGGGCCGGGAGTGCTGGACATGGCCCGGCGGATGGCCTCATGGATGATCTCGTCGGTCTGGTCGGCGTACTCGATGGACGCGCTGTACTTGACGGACGGGGCGAAAAGGGGCTCCTGGCGGACGAATTGGATGCGCCCGCGCCGCACCCGGCGCTCGGTGATGCGGGCGCGCTGGCCGCCGAGGAAGATCACCGGCGAGTTCTCCACGAGCGCGCACTGGATCGCTCCGGCCATGTTCGCCATGCCCGGGCCGAGCGTCCCGATGCACAGCCCGGGCTTGCCGGTCATCCGTGACGCCGCCTCGGCCATGAAACCCGCGCTCAACTCGTGATGCGGCGCGACCACCGACCACCCGCGCGCGTCGGCCTCGGCGAACATGTGCACGAAGTTCGGGTCCGGGATCCCGAACAGGGTGTTCACCCCCTCGGCCTCGAACAGGTCGAGAATGCGCTTGTACACCGGCACGGTCATTGTTGAAGTTCCTCTCCCTGGCGAGCAGACGCAAAATCGTGCTCTGGCGGTGTGTTTCGTGCGAGTCCGGGACCGCTCGCGCCGATTTCGGCGAGCACGTCCTCGGTATGGGCGCCGAGTTCGGGCGCCGGCCCCGCGACGCGGCCCGGTGTCTGGGAGAACCAGGTGGGCACGCCGGGGAAGCGCACCGGCCCATGCGGGGTGTCCACGGTCTCGAACATGCCGACAGCCTTGAGATGCGGATCGTCGAACAGCGCGCCGGGCGTGTTCAACGGCGCGGCCGGGATCTCGAGTTCGCGCAGCAGCTCCAACCACTCCGCGGTGGATCGCTCTTTCATGGTCTCGGCCACCAGCCCGTAGATGGTGTCGATTTCGCGGGCGCGCTGTTCCAGCGTCGCGTACAGCTCGCTGGCCCACGGCGGCCGCACGGCGTTCATGAACGCGTTCCAGTGCTTGTCGTTGTAGATCAGTGCGGCGATGTGGCCGTCGCTGGTGCGGTACGGACGGCGGTTGGGCGCCACGGTGCGCGGATACACCGCGGGCCCCAGCGGGGGATCGAACAGGGCGCCGTTGGCATGCTCGACGAGCATGAACGACGCCATGGTTTCGAACATGGCGACCTCGACCTCTTGGCCCTGCCCGGTGCGCTCGCGGTGGAACAACGCCATCGTCGTTGCGTACAGCGCTGTCAGCCCGGCGATCTTGTCGGCCATGATGGTGCCGACGTAGTCGGCCTCGCCGGTCAACTGCTGCTGCACCGCCGGCAGGCCGCATTCGGCCTGGATCGTGTCGTCGTAGGCCGGGCGGTCGCGATCGGGTCCGCGTCGCCCGTACCCGTAGCAATTGGTGTAGACGACTTTGGGATTGATCGCGGCGACGTCGTCGTAGCCGAAGCCGAGCTTGGCGATCGCCTTGGCGCGCATCGAGTGGATGAACACGTCGGCGGTCTCGACCAAAGCGCGTAGCGCCCGCTTTCCGGCGTCGGTCTGCAGGTCCAGCACGACGCTGCGCTTGCCGCGGTTGACGTTGACGAACACCCCGCTCATGCCCGGCGCCGGGCCGACCGAGATGTAGCGGGTGTTATCGCCTTGGGGCGGTTCGACTTTGATCACATCGGCGCCCATGTCGGCCATGATCTGGGTGCAGTAGGGCCCCATCACCATCGCGGTGAGATCGATCACGCGCACACCGGCCATCGGGCCCGCGGGGCTAGCCATTGAGCGCTCCTTGATCGGGCGAGCCATGGAGTTCGCTTGACCTCTGCGCCAGCTCGAAGCTGTAGCGGATGTGCTCGTCATGGCCATCCGGGACGACCGGGAAGATCAGCGGCGCCTCCGCGTAGCGGATCGCGTCCAGATGGCTGCCGACGTCCTCGATCGTCCACGACGACCGGCACACGCCGGGGCTCTCCGCGACGACCGCCCGGGCCACGCGGCCCGCCAGCGCGATGTATATTTCCCCGGTCACCGAGCAGGATTCGTGCGCGAGCCAACCCACCACGGGCGCAACGAGTTCCGGGCCCATCGGCGGGTAGGCGGAGGTGTCGATGCCGTCCGCCATGCGCGTCACCGCCGCCGGCACGATCACGTTGCAGCGGACACCCTCGGCGGCGCCCTCGAGCGCGGCGACATTGGACAACCCGATGACGCCCGCCTTGGCGGCCGCGTAGTTGGCCACGTCGCGGTTTCCGTACAGGCCGCCGATCGACGACGTCAGCACGATGCGGCCGTAGCCCGCCCCGCACATGAGCGGGAACGCCGGGCGCACGACGTTGAACGCGCCGCGCAGGTGCACGTCGAGCACGGCGTCGAAGTCCCCGTAGCTCATCTCCTTCAGCGAGCCGCGGCGGACGTTGCCGGCGTTGTGCACCAGGATGTCGACGCGGCCATAGTGCTCGAGCGCGGTCGCGATGATCGCGTCGCCGCCCGCTGCGGTCGCGACCGAAGCGCTGCACGCGACGGCCTGTCCGCCGGCCGCGGTGATCTCGGCGACGACCCGCTCCGCCGGGCCGGCGTCGACCCCTTCGCCGTCGAGGCCGCCGCCGACGTCGTTGACGACCACCTTCGCCCCACGCGAGGCCAGCAGCTGCGCGTAGGCGCGACCCAACCCGCGGCCGGCCCCGGTCACCACGGCGACGCGGCCGTCGAATCGTAGTTGCTCTGCAGGGGTTTCGCTCAAGTGCCGAGCACCAACCCGTCCAGGTCGCCCCTGTCACGCCACACGCGCAGCAAGTCCTCGAACGCGTAAAAGCCGGGGCCGTACGGTTCGCCCAGGTGTGACCGGATGCCCTCTCCCCCGCCGCCGCCTTCGTTGTTGTAGTAGCCGGGCGTGCACTGGGCGTCGAAAGCCGAGTTGTCGACGGCGGTTTCCCGGATCGTCGCGCACCACTGCTCCTGGGCCGCCGCGCTGGGCTCCACGGTGGTCGCGCCCCGCTTCAACGCCTCGGCGATGATGTAGGCGATGTGCTCGCCCTGCAGCTCGTAGTTGGCGGCGATGTTGGCGGAGATGCCGACCTGGGTAAAACCGGTATAGAACTGGTTCGGGAAGCCGCGGCTGGTCATCCCGTGCAGCGTCTTGTAGCCGTCGCGCCAGTGGTCGAACAGCGACAGCCCGTCGCGGCCCTCGATCGTCTCCATGGAATAGCGGCGGCTGATCTCGGTGGTGATCTCGAAGCCGCTGGCATAGATGATGCAGTCGACCTCGTACTCGACGCCGCCCGCCACCAGCCCCTTTTCGGTGATCCGTTCCACCCCTTTGGAATCGGAGACGTCGACGAGGGTGACGTTGGGCCGGTTGAACATCGGCAGGTACTCGTCGTTGGACAGTGGCCGCTTGCACAGGAACCGGTAGTAGGGCTTGAGCGCCTCGGCGGTCTGCGCGTCCTCGACGATCACGTCGATGCGGCGGCGCAGCCGCTCCATCAGCTTGTAATCCTCTTCCTCGCGGATCGCCATGAACTGCTCGGGCGTCAGCGACGCGGGGTCGTCCAGCGCGAGCACCCGGGCCGCGGTGTTGCGCCCGAGTTCGGTCCAGAAGTCGCACACCAGGTCCGGCTGACCCAGCGCCATGCCCTCGAAGGTCCAGGAGTGGAAGTTGCGTTGCCGTTCCCGCTGCCAGCCCGGCCGCAACGACTTCGCCCACTCCGGGTCGGTCGGCGCGTTGTTGCGTTCGTCGACGGTCGAAGGGGTGCGCTGAAAGACGTAGAGGTGCTGGGCGTCTCGGGCCAGGAACGGGACGATCTGGATCGCGGTGGCGCCGGTGCCGATGACGGCGACGCGCTTGTCGGCGAGCTTGTGCAGGTTGCCGCCGCTGTCGCCGCCGGTGTAGTCGTAGTCCCACCGCGACGAGTGGAACGCGTGGCCCTTGAAGTCCTTGATCCCAGGAATGCCGGGCAGTTTGGGCCGGTGGAAGGGGCCCGACGCCAGCACCACGAACCGGGCGCGGATGTCGTCGCCGCGGTTGGTGCCGATTCGCCAGCGCTTGATCTCCTCGTCCCAACGCAGATCGCGCACCTGGGTGGAGAAGATCGCCGAATCGTAGAGGCCGAAATGCTTGCCGATGTTGCGGCAGTGCTGGTAAATCTCGGCGCCGTCGGCGAACTTCTTCGACGGCATGAAATCGAGCTCTTCGAGAAGCGGGATGTAGCAGTAGGATTCGTTGTCGCACTGGATGCCCGGGTATCGGTTCCAGTACCAGACACCGCCGAAGTCGCCGCCGAGTTCGATCACGCGTACGTCGTCGACGCCCGCCTTCTTCAGGTGGGCCGCCGACAGCAATCCACCGAAGCCGCCACCGAGGACCGCGACGTCGATGTCCTCCGAAATCGGGTCGCGTGGCGCGGCCGGGGTGTAGGGATCGACCTCGTAGTACCCGGCGAAGTCGTCCTCCAGTTCGATGTACTGCTTGGAACCTTCCTTGCGCAGCCGCTTTTCGCGTTCCAGCCGGTACTTCTCGCGCAGCGCGGCGATGTCGACGTCGTCGGGCGTCTGGGTGGGCCCGCAGCTGTCCTGGTGCATGGTCATGCCGATGGTGACTCCTTGCGTGACAGTTCCTGGGGCTCACCGGTACCCATGTATCTCGACAATTGGTAGTGCAGGTTGACGGTGCTGCGTTCGCGGTACGGGTTGGGCTTGGTGCCGGCGAAGCCGAGTGACTTCATCCCCTGCTGCACGGCCGCCATGTTGGAGAAGTCCTGCGGTAGGACCGACCGCCAACGGGGATCCCCGACCGGGGTGTACTCCCACTCGGTCTGGGGCTCTTGGCCTTTCGGGTACAGCTCGAACACCGACACCTCGAAGATGCACTTGTCGGGGTTGTAGCTGGGGTGCGGTCGCGCGCCGTAACACAGCGCGCTGGTCAGGCCCTGTCCGATCTGGAAGTTCGGAAAGATCTGCCACGCGGTGCCGGCCTGCCCGAGGATGTCGGCGGGAATCGTCGGCCAGACGACGCCACGGGCCTCGTCGTCGCGGCGCGCCGATGCCAGCCAGTGCTCGAGGACCTTGTCGGCCGGCGTCCCCTCGGGCAACTCGTCGACGAGTCGCTTGGCCGCGTTCACCAGCGTCTGGGTGGTGGTGGCGTTGGTCTCCTCCATCGTGTACACCTGCATCTCCGCGGTGGACACCCGCGGGTCGGCGCCGATGCCGAGGCGGATCTTGGACTTGGTGGCCTCCATGTCCTCTGGGGCGTCGTAGCCGATGTTGCTGTGTCTGCCTTGGGCTTTCGCCCACCCCTTGAACTCGCCGAACTTGTTGAACTCGGGGTGCGTGGTGTAGACGTGGTAGGTCTCGTTGAACGCTTCCAGCGCGACCTTCCAGTTGCAGTCAAATTCAAGCCATTTGCGCCACTTGTAGCGCAAGTTCTCACACCCGAACGGGTCGAGGATCTTCGCGGCGGGGAACAGGTAATCGGCCAGCGGCTCGCAGTCGGGGTCCATGTTGATCCACAACCAGCCGCCCCAGGTGTCGACCCGAACCGGTCGAAGGTGGGTGTTGTCCGGGGTGAGCGCTCCCTGCCAGTCCTGTTGCTCGCGGATGCGCGTGCACGCCCCGTCCAAGCCATAGGTCCAGCCGTGAAAGCCGCAGACGAACGACTTTCGGGTGCGGGCACAGGCGTTCTTGGCGCCCTCGGGGGTGTCGATCAGCCGGCGGCCGCGGTGCATGCACACGTTGTGGTGCGCGTGAAATTCGTTGTGGCCGGTGCGCACCACGATGATCGAGTCGTCGAGGATGTCGTAGGTCAAATAGCTGCCCACCTCGGGTAGTTCCTCGACGCGGCCGACCTGCTGCCAGACCCGCCGCCACAGCTTGTCGCGCTCGGCGCGGGCGTAGTCCTCGGAGATGTATGCCTCGACGCCGATCGTCATCGGGGACGAGAGTTCCTCGGCCCCGGCGGAATTCGTGCCCTTGGCGAGATCGGTCATCACATCCTCCTAATGGCCGCGCGGAAGGATTCGTCACGCAAGAAGAGCGACGTGTTGTCGGCGCCGAGATGGCTCCATTTGAGGTCCAGGCCGCCGTCGACCAACAGCGTCTGGCCGGTGATATAGCTCGACATCTCCGAGAGCAGAAACAGGATGGCGCCGGCCTGCTCCTCGGGCCGGCCCCGCCGTCCCATGGCGATCGCCTGCCGATCCCGTTCGGGGTCCTCGTCGACGTAGGTGCGCGAGGCCGCCGTCTCGGTGACGCCGGGCGCGACGGCGTTGACCCGGATTCCGGCCTGCGCCAACTCGAGGGCCATCGTGCGGGTCATCGCGGTGATCGCGGCCTTGGCGGTCCCGTAGGCGATGTGAAACGGCGCGGTGTTCATGCCGCTGATCGACGAGATCGACACGATGGACCCCGGCAGTCTTTGCGCGACGAGCTCGGCCGCCACGGCCTGGCTCATGAAGAACGCCGTCTCGAGGTTGTCGGCGAAGATCTTGCGCCAGTCGCCGCGGGTCACGCGCGTCGACGGCATCCACGTCGACGGCTCGGCGCCGCCGGCGACATTGACCAGCCCGTACAAGCTTCCGTCGGCGCGGCGCGCGTGGTCGATCACCGCGGCGATGCCCTCGTCGGTGGACGCGTCGGCCGCGACGGGCACCACGGCCAGGCCGTGGGCGGGCAGCGGGGCGATGTGCTCGTCGAGGTTTTCTTTCGATCGGCTCACCGCGATCACGGTGGCCCCGGCCCGGGCGGTCATGGCTGTGACGGTGGTGCCGATGCCGCCTCCGCCGGCGCCGGAGACCACCACGACGCGACCATCAAGCCTGAGGTGCCCGAATTGATCGTCCATGACCTGCTTTCGGCCCCGACGGCGCCGTCCCGCGCCGGCCGCGACATTCGCTACCAGTTTGTCCGGACAAAATATGGCACTCTGTCCCTGGGAGAACACTATTCCGAGCGGCGGACTTCGCTGTCAAGATCGAGCCGAGACACCGTCGTGGCTATTGTCTGGACTACGAGGAATTGATAACGTCCAGCCCAACCGGCTGACGGAAGGACCTCGGCGAGCATGTCCATTTCAAGGGCCCTCTCAACGCAGCCCACGCGGTACGCAGTCCCGGACGCGATCGACGTCGCTCCGGGCTGGGAACTCGACCGGTTGACCGCGCCGAGCCGGCTGTTCGGGGCCAACGGGCTGCGCACCGGCCCGGACGGCCGCATCTACATCGCGCAGGTGACCGGCAGTCAGATCAGCGCGCTGGACCACCGCACCGGGGAACTGGTGACCACCAGTCCCAAGGGCGGCGACATCGTGGCACCCGACGACGTCGCGTTCGATCCCCGCGGCAACCTGTACGCGACCGAGGTGATGGACGGCCGGGTCAGCGTGCGCGAGACCAGCGGCCGGACGCGGGTGCTGCGCGACGACGTCCCGTCGGCCAACGGCATCACGTTCCATGACCGCCGGTTGTTCATCGGTGAATGCCGGGAGGGCGGGCGGCTGCTGGAATTCGACCTGTCGGGCGGCCCGCCACGGGTGCTCTTGGAGAACGTGCCCTCACCGAACGCGATGGAGGTCGGTCCCGACGGCCTGCTGTACTTCCCGGTGATGGGCGCCAACGAAATCTGGCGCGTCGACCCCGACGGCGGCGAGCCACACTGTGTCGCAAAAGATCTCGGCGTCCCCGACTCGGTGAAGTTCGACGCCCGGGGCTACCTCGTCTCCACCCAGGTGGCCAGCGGGCAGGTGCTGCGCATCGATCCCCGCAGCGGCGAACGTCGCCTGCTCGCCCAGCTGAATCCGGGGCTGGACAACTGCACCTTCGTCGGCGACCGGCTGTTCGTCTCCAACTTCAGTGGCGAGATCACCGAGATATCGCCCGACGGCGCAACGACATCGGTGTTGCCGGGCGGACTCAACTGGCCGCTGGACCTGGCCGTGGGCCAGGACGGGCAGCTCTACATCGCCGACGGCACGTACTTCTATGTCGTCCTGCCCGACGGGTCCCTGCAGACCGCGGGAATGTTGTTCAGCCCCGGCTATCCCGGGTTCCTGCGCGGCCTCGCCGCCGGCGGGCCCGGCGAGTTCGTCGTCACGACCTCGGGCGGCCAGGTCGCCCGTTACCGGCCCGAAGCCGGCGAAACCGAGGTGCTGGCCGACGGTTTCGACCAGCTCTACGGTGTCGCGGTGACCCCAGGCGGTGTGGTGGTTGCGGAGTTGGGGACCGGGCGGGTGTTGTCGCTGCGGTCCGGAGGTGTCGACGTGCTGGCGACCGATCTGCGCGAGCCGGTCGGGGTCGCGATCGACGCCGACGGGGCCCCGCTGGTGGCGGAGGCGGGCGCGGGCCGGGTGGTCCGGCCGGCCGGGTCGCGGGCCGACACCGTCGTGGCCGATCTGCAACGGCCGCAGGGCATTCTGGTCCGCGACGGTGTGCTCTACGTGGTCGATGCCGGCGCCAAGGAACTGATCGCCTTCGACCTCGCCGGCCACGGACGCCGGACGATCGCGTCCGGGCTGCCGGTCGGTCCCCCGCCGGGCGTGACTCCCAAGCCACTGCGCGGCATGCCGCCGTTTTCGGGGCCACAGGGTCCGTTCGCCGGCATCACGGCCGCGGCCGATGGGACGCTGTACATCTCGGCCGACGGCGAGGGCAGCGTGCTCGCCCTGCGCCCCACGGGCCACTGATGTCCCAGGCCATCGCGGGCGACCACCGCTACCTGCAGATCGCCCGCACGCTGCGCAAGGAGATCGTCGACGGGGTCTACCCGGTGGGGTCGCAGCTGCCGACCGAGCACCAACTGTGTGAGCGCTTCGCGGTGAGCCGCTACACCGTTCGCGAAGCGTTGCGCCGGCTCCGCGAGGACAACCTGGTCGCCTCCCGGCCGCGGGCGGGCACCCGGGTGGTACCCCGCCCGGCGTCGAGTTCCTATGCCCAGGACGCGATGTCGATCGACGACCTGCTCGCGTTCGCCGCCGGCGCGCAGCTGACCATCGAATCCAACGCGATGGTGACGATCGACGACGACCTCGCCGCCCGGACCGGACTCGAGCCCGGCACCCAGTGGCTCTCGGTGCGTGGCTACCGGCAGGCCGACGGCGCGTCGGTGCCGATGTGCCGGACGGAGTACTACATCAGCCGCAGTTTCGCCGCGGTGGGCAGGCTGCTGCA
Source organism: Mycobacterium paraintracellulare (assembly GCF_000276825.1). Taxonomy (NCBI): domain Bacteria; kingdom Bacillati; phylum Actinomycetota; class Actinomycetes; order Mycobacteriales; family Mycobacteriaceae; genus Mycobacterium; species Mycobacterium paraintracellulare. Next base: position 5,378,091 of record NC_016948.1, read on the forward strand.
ACGCCATGCCGGCCCGATCTTCCCGTTGATCGAGGATCTTTTCGGCGTGAGCGTCGCCCAGTTGCACCAGGAGATCGCGGCCGTCCTGCTCTCCCCGGAACTGGCCGACGGCCTCGGCGTGGACGCGGGAACGGCCGCACTGCAGATGCGGCGCACCTACACGACCTCCGACGGCGAGGTGGCCCAGGTGACGATCAACACCCACCTGTCGTCGAGGTTTCGGTATGCGATGACCATGCGTCGCGTCACCGGTCAGGCCGGCTGAGTTGCTCGCCCGGGCCCGCCACGACGCGGCGCATGCGTCAGAGGCCTACCGGCGCGGACTGTGGGTGCACACCACGCTCGCCGATTCCCTGCGCGCGGCCGCGCAGACGTCGCCGCACCGAACGGTGTTGGTGGACAAGGATGTTCGGCTGGACTGCGCCACACTGCACGCGCAGGCCGGCGCGCTGGCCGCGGCGATGCTGGCGCGCATGCCCACCGGCAGCGTCGTGTCCTTCATGCTGCCGAACTGGCATGAGTCCGCCGTCATCTATCTGGCCGCGACGCTGGCCGGCATGGTGGTGAACCCGATCCTTCCGTCGCTGCGCGACCGCGACCTGCGCTTCATTCTCGAAGACGCCGGCACCGCAATGCTATTCGCCCCGCACCGATTCGGCGGCCACGACTACGGGGCGATGCTCGAACGGGTGACGGCCGCGATGGACACCGCGCCCGAGGTCGTGGTGCTGCGCGAAACCGGGCACGCCGGTCCGCACACCCCCTATCCGGACCTGCTCGACCATGCGCCGGACCCCGCGACGCTTCCGGCGCTCGATCCCGACGCCGCGCGGATGATCCTGTACACCTCGGGGACCGCCAGCCGCCCGAAAGGTGTCCTGCACACTCACAATTCGCTGCATGCCCTGATCCGCCAGCTCCGCGAGCACTGGAGCATCGAGCCCGGCGACACGTTCCTGGTCCCGTCGCCGGTCGCCCATATCGGCGGCTCGATCTATGCCTTCGAATGCCCGCTGCTGCTGGGCACCACCGCGGTGCTGATGGACCGGTGGGATCCGGCGCAGGCGGTCGCGCTGATGAACGCCGAACGGTGCACCCACATGGCGGGGGCCACGCCGTTTCTGCAGCAGCTGCTGTCCGCCGCCGAAGGCCGCGGCACCCGCCTGCCCGACCTGAAGGTGTTCATCTGCGGCGGCGCGTCGGTATCGCCGTCGCTGATCCGGCGCGCCGCAGACTATTTCGCCCGCGCGGTGGTCACCCGGGTGTACGGCTGCACCGAGGTGCCCGTCGCGACCGTCGGCGCGCCCCGGCCCGACGAAGCCGACAGCGCCGCGGATACCGACGGCAGGGCCGGCATCGCCGAGATCAAGCTCGTCCCCCACGATGCCGCACCCGCCGGTGACGGCGAAATCTACCTGCGCGGGCCGCAGATGCTGCTGGGCTACCGCCATCCCCAAGACGATTCCTTCGATGCCGATGGGTTTTTCCGCACCGGGGATCTCGGGCGCTGGGTCTCGACCGGTTCCGGAGACCGGTACCTCGTCGTGACGGGACGGGCCAAGGACGTCATCATCCGCAGCGGCGAGAACATCTCGGCCAAGGAGGTCGAGGACCTGCTCGCCGACCATCCCGGCATCGCCGAGATCGCTGTGGTCGGGCTGCCCGACGAGCGCACCGGGGAGCGGGCCTGCGCGGTGATCGTCCCCGTGGGCGCGCAGCGCCCGGACGTCGCGAGTTTGCTTGCGCTGCTGGTGAGCAAGGGCGTCGCCAAATTCAAGGCGCCAGAACAGGTCGTGATCTGGGATGCCCTGCCGAAGAACGACGCGGGCAAGGTGCTCAAGCATCGGATCCGGGCGGCGCTCACGCGGGTGGAGACTAAGGATGGGTGAGATGCAGGTCGCAATCGTCACGGGCGCAAGCAGCGGCATCGGCCTGGGCTGCGCCACGAAACTCGCCGAGATGGGCATGGCGGTCCTGGGCACGGGCCGCGACCAGGACCGGCTGGCCGAACTGCACACGGCCATCGGCGATCCGGATCGCGTTGCCACACTTGCCGTCGACCTGACCGACGACGACGCACCGCGACGCATCGTGGACCTCGCCGTGCAGCGATGGGGCCACATCGACTTCCTGATCAACAACGCCGGAGTCGGCAGCCCCAAGCCGCTGCACGAAACCGACGACGAAACCCTGGACTACTTCCTGGGTTTGATGCTACGGGCACCGTTTCGGCTCGCGCGTGACGTGCTGCCCCACATGGGACCCGGCTCGGCGATCATCAACGTGACATCGACGTTCGCGGTCGTCGGCGGCCTGCGGGGCGGGGCCTACTCCGCGGCCAAGGGCGGGCTGACCGCGCTGACCACCCACATCGCCTGCCAGTACGGCGCGTCCGGCATCCGTTGCAACGCCGTCGCGCCTGGCGTCACGGTCACACCGATGGTCGAGAAGCGCTTGCAGGACGAGCGATTCCGCAAGATCAACACCGAGATGACGCCGCACCCGCGGTTGGGCCGCGTCGACGACATCGCTAGCACGGTCGCGTTCTTGTGCTCGCCGGGCGGAAGTTTCATCAACGGCCAGACGATCGTGGTCGACGGCGGATGGAGTTCGACGAAGTATCTGTCGGAGTTCGCCTTGTCCTCGCGGTGGACGGAGCGGTGAACCTGTTCGCGATGCTCGATCAGGCCGCGAGCCGGCACCCCCACCGCGGCGCGGTGTATCACGGCACCCGGCGCCTGTACACCTGGATCGAGCTGCGCGACAGGGCCTTACGCCTGGCCGCGTCGATCCGAAAACAGCACGCCGCCGGTGCCCGCCTCGCGATCGCGACCCACAACCGTCCCGAGATCATCGAGTTGATGTTCGCGATCTGGGCCGCCGAGTGCGTCGTCGTCCCCATTAACTACAAGCTGCATCCGCGCGAGATGGCCGAGATCCTCGACGACGCGGGCGCGGCGCGGGTGTTCGCCTCCACGGCGATCGCCGGCGAACTGGCGCCGATCACCACGACACCGATGGAAACCTTTGAGTCGCAGGACTACTCGCGGCGGGTCACCGTCGCCCCGTCGGCGAAGCCGCGCACCGATCCGTCGGCGCTAGCCTGGCTGTTCTACACCAGCGGGACCACCGGCCGATCGAAGGGCGCGATGCTGTCGCACCGCAACCTGACCGCGATGACCGTGGCCCACCTCGCCGACATCGACGACCCGGACGAACGGTGCAGCCTCCTGCACGCGGCGCCCATGTCGCACGGCTCGGGGCTCTACGTCCTGCCGTACGTGCTGCGCGCCGCCCGCCAGGTGGTGCCCGCCTCGGGCGCATTCGACCCCGACGAGTTCCTCGATCTGTGCGAGCATCACCCCGCCGGCAGCGCGTTTCTCGCCCCGACGATGGTGCAGCGCCTGGTGGGCACGGGCCGCGCCCGCCCGGCCAACCTGAAGTCGATCGTCTACGGCGGCGGCCCGATGTATGTCGAAAGCCTGCGCAAGGCGATTGCGGCGTTCGGCCCGATCTTCGCCCAGATCTACGGGCAGGGCGAGTCACCGATGACCATCACCGGGCTGCGCCGCGCCGACCACGAATCCGGCGACGACGCAATCCTGGGATCGGTCGGCTATGCGCGGTCCGGGATGGACGTCGCGGTGCTGCGCGCCGGCGGCGACCCGGCGCCCGTCGACGAGATCGGCGAGATCGTCTGCCGCGGCGACGCGGTCATGTCCGGCTACTGGCGCAACCCCGATGCCACCCGCGCCACGCTCAAAGAGGGCTGGCTGTACACCGGCGACATGGGCTCGTTCGACGCGCGCGGTTTCCTCACGCTGCGCGATCGGTCGAAGGACGTCGTCATCAGCGGCGGCAGCAACATCTACCCGCGCGAGGTCGAGGAGGTCCTGCTCGAGCACCCCGCGGTCGCGGAGGCGTGCGTGGTCGGCGCCCCCGACGCCGAGTGGGGCGAGGTGGTGGTCGCATTCGTCGTCGGCACAGGCGATCCCGTCGACGCCGCGGCGCTCGACGCGCACCTGCTGACGCGCATCGCCCGGTTCAAACGTCCCAAGCGCTACGAATTCGTCGACGAGCTACCAAAAAACAGCTACGGCAAGGTGCTCAAGCGGGAACTGCGGGCCCGCCTGGCGCCGCTGCGGGAATGCCATGAGACATCAGGGAGGTCGCAATGAAGTGTCGCGCCGCTGTGATCCGCGGGGTCGGCCAGGACTGGGAGATCCGCGAGATCGAGCTGGATCCGCCCCGCGGCGGTGAAGTCCTGGTGCGCATGGCCGTTGCCGGGATCTGCCACTCCGACGATCATCTGTTCACCGGCGATGTGGTGCCGACCCCCGAGGCGCTGGCCGCGAGCGGCCAGCCGGCGCCGGACTGGTTCCCGCTGCTCGGCGGTCACGAGGGAGCCGGCGTCGTTGAAGAAATCGGGCCCGGCGTGACCTCGGTGCGTCCGGGAGACCACGTGGCGCTCTCCTTCATCCCCGCGTGCGGCAGCTGCCGGTTCTGTGTCAACGGCCAGAGCTACATCTGCGACATCGGCGCGAGCCTGTTCGTGCGGGAGATGCCCACCGACGGCACCTGCCGGCGCCACCTCGGTGACGAAAACCTGTTGGCCTACGGGCAACTCGGCACGTTCGCCGAATACGCGGTGCTATCGGAACGCTCCGTCATCAAGATCGACGACGCGATCCCGTTCCATGCCGCCTCGCTGGTGTCGTGCGGGGTGAGCACCGGCTGGGGGTCCGCGACGATCTCGGCGGGCACCGAACCCGGCGACACCGTCGTCGTCATCGGTGCGGGCGGTGTCGGGATGAACGCCCTGCAAGGCGCGCGCGCCGTGGGCGCCAAATACGTCGTCGCGGTGGATCCTGTTGAGTCCAAGCGCGATTCGGCCAAGGTCTTCGGCGCCACGCACACCGCCGCCTCCGCCGAGGACGCGATACCTCTGGTCAGGGAGATCACCGCCGGCCTGATGGCCGACCGCGTCGTCGTCTGCCCCGGCGTGGTGCACGTGGACCTGCTTCCGTTGGCGATGGCGCTGCTTCGCAAAGGCGGGATCTGCGTGCTCACCGGCATCACCCCGTTCACCGAACCCCCGGTCCCGTTGGTCCTGCAGGAGATGACGCTGTCGGCCAAACAGCTCAGGGGCGCGCTCTACGGCGGCATGAATCCGCGCACCAGCGTGCCGATGCTGCTGTCGTTGTACCAGGCGGGCGCGGTGAAACTCGACGAGTTGGTCACCCGCCACTACCGGCTCGACCAGATCAACGAGGCGTTCGTGGATCTGCGCGAGGGCCGCAACATTCGCGGCGTCATCGATTTCGCGGGTGCGTGACTTCGAAGTGCCTGCGGATGCCGGCCAGCATCTCGGCGTGCGCCTTGACCGCCTCGCGGACGGTCACCCCGGCCAGGAGCCGCGGCGCGGAGATCCGGATGCGCTCGGTGACCCGGGTGCCGCCGTCGTCGGGCACGAAACTCACCATGCCGCGTAACCGCACCCCGGGTGACTGGGCGGCCTCCGTCAGCACGTCGCCGTCGGCCGGCACTCGCAGCCGGGCGTGATAGGCGGTGCGGATGGTCAGCGGCCCCAAGGGGATTCGATCGACCACCCGATAGCTCTGCTGGTAGCCCTCCGGGGTTTCGCCGCGGGACAACGTTTCCACTGACACGATCAGCGGGTGCACGAGCCTGATGTTGTCCAGGTCCACGTAGAAGCCGCGCACCGCATCGGGCGGCGCGGGCACGCGCTCGGACAGCGTCCGGTCGGCGTGCACGAAAAGCAGCGACCGCGCCCGCGCATGTAACGCCACGGCGACATTCTGCCGGTTTTTCCGCCGCAGCGTTACGCTCGGCGCAATGCCAGGAGCGGAGGCGTGATGGGCGACGCGGCGGAAGGTCAAGCGGTCGAGCGTTACCTGCAATGCCTGACCGATCACGACTGGGACGGACTGGCCGGCACCCTCGCCGAGGACGGCCTGACCCGGGAGGGTCCGTTCTGCGACGTCGTCGAGGGCAAGGCGCACTACGTCGCCTACCTGCGCAAGGTATGCACCGCTCTGCAGGGCCACCGGTTGCAGGTGCGGCGGATCTCGCACGTCGACGCCCGAACCTCCTACGCCGAGCTGTCCGAGACGTTCGAGATCGATGGCGTCGCGACCACGTGGCCCGAATGCATCCTCTTCGAGCGGGACGACGACGGATTGATCGTTCACGTCAGCGTGTTCTTCAAGCAGCGCCAGGCCGGCGCCGCCACGTAGCGGTCTATTCCCTCGCTTGCGGAATTGACCTAACGTGTCATGGATGGAGGCAGATGGAACTCCGGAGTCGGTGCCGGTCGAGAAATTGCACTCGGGCGACCCGATCACCGATTGTGGTCAGCGGTACATAGTTCTCGAATCGAAGGCGCTCAGCGACTGCGTGGTCCTCGAGCTCGAGTCCCGGGTGGATCACCAACTGCAGGTCATCGAGAAATCGTTCCCCACCGGCTACCAGGTCGGCAGGGCGAACCACCGAATTTTATAGCCGACGAATTCTCGGCGGAACAAATGCGCGAGTAGCCGTTCGACGGCTACCGCGCATTCGTGTTTTCGGGCCGCGCCAAACAGCCTGTGCCACTTAGCTCTTCGGTGGCCGGATGTCGTTGGGGTTGTTCGGGTCGGGGTCACCGAACCAGCGTGAGGGCTCGTGCTCGCCGTACGCGTCGTGCCAGTCCCACCACTCGTAGGGAGCGGTCTGCGGATAGCCCTCCGGCGAATCCTCCCAGGTTTCCTGGCGTCCGAGCGCGGTCATGTCCAGGAAGCTCCAGGTGGTCCCCAGCGCCTCGTCGCCGCGGTTGTTGATGAAGTAGGTGCGAAACACCCGATCGCCGTCACGGATGAAGGCGTTGGTGCCGTGCCATTCGTCCACGCCGAAATCCGCGTCGAAGCCGTCGGTGATCGTGTACCAGGGCATCTTCCAGTCCATCCGCTCCTTCAGGCGCGCGATGTCGGCCTGCGGCGCGCGTGAGGCGAACACCAGCGTGGTGTCGCGGGCGTTCAGGTGGGCCAGGTTGCCGACGTGGTCGGCCATCATCGAGCAGCCCCGGCAACCGCGCTCGGGCCAGCCGTCGATGTCGGGCCCGTAGAACGCACGGTAGACGATGAGTTGGCGCCTGCCGCCGAACAGACCCGCCAGGTTGACCGTGCCCTCGGGTCCCTCGAACCGGTAGTCGGAGTCCACCTCCATCCAGGGCATCCGGCGCCGGCGGGCCGCGAGCGCGTCACGGGCCCGGGTGAGCTTCTTCTCCTCTTCCAGCAGCTCTCGATGCGCGCTCGCCCACTCCTGGGCCGTCACGATCGGGGGTGTGTTCATCGCTGTGCGCCTTTCGGACTCGGGTGTTTTCAGGTCAGCGGCGCGAGGCCGGCGGAGGTGAGCAGGTAGGCGTCGTGGTCCGGGCCGGCGGTGGCGATCTCGAGCACCGACTTGCCCACCTGTTCGGCGGTGAGCGCGGGCCCGGCGGCCTGTAAGAAGGTGTCGACGTCGACGCCTTGGCGCTCGGCGTAGGCGGCGACGGCGGCCGCGCCCAGGCCGGTGGCCGGGGTCAACCGCGGCAGCACGGCGGTGAAGCCGATCCCGAGCCCGGCGCGTTGCGATTCGAGGGCGGCATAGCCGGCGAGGAACCGTACGGTCGCCTTGGCGCCCGCGTAGCCACCGGACAGCGGTGATCCGGCCAGGGCGGCGCCGCTGGACATCACGATCACCGAGCTGCCCGGCGCCAGCGGGCGCCGCAGCGCGTGACGAACCCAGTGGAACACTTGCGCGACGTCGGAGTTCCAGTTGTCGCTGAACGACTCCCAGGTCTGATCCTGCAGCGGCGCCATCCGCGGCGCCGCCCCGGCGCACAGCACCAGGGTGCGCGGCCGGTGCCGGTCGATGAGCCGGCCGGCCGTCACCGGATCGGCGGCGTCGGCCACCACCGGGGTGAAGGTGTCGCCTAGTTGGGCGCGCACCTCCTCGAGCTGCGATCGGGTGCGCGCGACGCCGACGACCTCGGCGCCGGCGGTCGCCAACGCGGTGGCGATCGCGCGGCCGAAGCCGCGGCCGGCCCCGGTCACGATCGCGGTGCTGCCGGCGAACCCGTCGGCGCCGGGGTTTGGGGTCTTGTTCATGTCGTGCTCGCTTCCTCGCGTGGACTGCGGCCGTGCCGCGACTTCACTAATTGAGATACGGCGGGGCGGCCGAATTCATCGCTGCCGGCCGATGAATTTCGGCGGCCGGATGTCTCTACAGGAGTAGGTTCACCACGCGGCCGAGAGGAGAGGGCATTGCCGGCGCAGGAGGAGTTCGTCGAGCGGGCGGCGCCGTTTCGTGCCGAGCTGATCGCGCATTGCTACCGCATGCTGGGCTCGGTGCACGACGCCGAAGACCTCGTGCAGGAGACGTATCTGCGGGGCTGGCGGGGCTATCAGGCCTTCGAGGAACGCGCGGCGTTGAAGACCTGGCTGTACCGGATCGCGACGACGGCCTGTCTGCGCGCACTGGAAAACCGCGCCCGCCGCGTGCTGCCGGCCGGGCTGGGCGAGGGCTCGATGGACCCGGACGCCGACCTCGGTGCGGCGGGCGCACACGCGTGGCTCGAACCCATCCCGGACGACATGATGTTCAAGAGCCCCGAGGAGGACTTCACCGCGAAGCAGAGCGTGCGGCTGGCCGTGATGACCGCCCTTCAGGAGCTTCCGGCGCGCCAGCGCGCGGTGCTGATCCTGCGCGACGTCGTGCAGTTCAGCGCCGCCGAGGTCGCCGAGCTTCTGGAGACCACGCCGGCCGCGGTCAACAGTTCGCTACAGCGCGCCCGGGCCCACCTCGCCGAGCTGTCCCCCAGCGAGGAACAGATGGCCGAGCCGGGCGACGCCCGGCGGCGCGAACTGCTCGACCGGTATTGCGCGGCATTCGAAAACGCGGACATGGCGGCGCTGACCGCGCTGCTGCAGGCGGACGTCAAACTCGAAATGCCGCCCCTCCCAGTGTGGTTCGCCGGCCGGGACACGGTGCTGAAGTTCCTTGCCGAGCGTGCGGTGGCGCAGCCCGGCGATATCGCGATGGTTCCGACCGCCGCGAACGCGCAACCCGCCGTCGCCGAGTACCGCCGCGCCGCCGATCACGTGTTGCGGGCCCATTCGATCCACGTCTTGACCCCCGGTCGCGACGGGATCGCCGGCATCACCGTCTTTCTCGACCCCGACTTGTTCAGCGCGTTTGGTTTGTCTGCAACCCGGTAATGTTTGTCCCAGGGACGTGATCGCAGCCCTTGCCATCTTGGGAAGCCCGACCTGCATCGACCCGCATCGTCATCGATGTCGTCGGACGGTTTACCTTCCCGCCCCACGTGTGGACAGGTCCTTCACACGCCAGGATCATTAGGCGCGGGAGACGTAGTTGAAGGGTGACGAGTGAAGATTCCCGGCGTTTCCGACGTCGTCGCCGGTGTGGCCGGCGGAGCCGCGCAGGTGGTGCGGGCAGGCGTGTCGACTGCGGCGGGGGCCGCCGGCGCGCTGCAGACGTTGGCCGGCCCGGTCGCCGAGCTCGCGGGCCCCGTCCTGCAATCGGTGGTTCAAACCACGGGCCGGGCAATCGGTGCGGACACGTCCACCGACAACGCCGCCGCCCCGATCACGCCGCCGGTGCGCTGGCACAGCGGGCAACGCGTGCACCTGGACCTGGACCCGTTGCTGCCGTTCCCCCGCTGGGGCGAGTACGCGCCCGCCGTCGAGGAGCCGGTGCGCCGAATCCCGGGCGTGGCCGAGGCGCACGTCGAGGGTGCGTTGGGCCGGTTGGTGGTTGAACTGTCCGACGGCACGGACCACGACGCCGTCTTGGACGAGGTGCGCTCGACCGTCGCATCCATCGCCGCCGACATCACTTGGTCGAAGTCGGAGGCGGCGACGCCGTCCGCGCCCTTCGCCGACCCGGGCAACCCCCTGGCGATTCTGGTGCCTCTCACCGCGGCGGCACTGGATCTGATCGCGATGGGCGCCGCGGTGACCGGATGGGTGACCCGGCTGCCCGCGGCGCCGCAGACCACCCGGGCCGCGGCCGCACTCATCAACCATCAACCGCGCATGGTCTCGATCCTCGAGGAGCGGCTGGGCCGGGTGGGCACCGACATCGCGCTGGCCGCCACGACGGCCGCCGCCCATGGCCTGACGCAGTCGTTCGGCACGCCGATGCTCGACCTGACCCAGCGCACCCTGCAGGTCTCCGAGGCGGCGGCGCACCGCCGGGTGTGGCGGGACCGGGAACCCCACCTGGCCTCGCCGCAACGGCCACAGGCCCCGGTGGTCCCGGTCATCTCGTCCGCCAAGTCGGAGGTGCCCCGGCACAGCTGGGCGGCCGCGGCGGCCGGCGAGGCTTCGCACGTCGTGGTCGGGGGAACCATCGACGCGGCGATGGACAAGGCGAAGGGCTCGATGGCCGGGCCGGTGGAGAGCTACGTCGATTCCGCGGCGAACGGCTCGCTGATCGCCGCGGTCAGCGCGCTGATGGCCGGCGGCGGCACCGACGACGCGGCCGCGGCCATCGAAGCCGGGGTGCCGCGGGCCGCGCACATGGGCCGACAGGCGTTCGCGGCGATTTTGGGCCGCGGGCTCGCCAATTCCGGGCAGCTGGTTCTCGACCCGGGCGCGCTGCGCCGCCTGGATCGGGTGAAGGTGGTCGTCATCGACGGTGCCGCCCTGCGCGGCGACCATCGCGCGGTCCTGCGGGTCCGCGGCGACGCGCCCGGCTGGGACGACGACCGGGTCTACGAGGTCGCCGACGCCCTGCTGCACGGCGAACAGGCGCCCGAGCCCGACCCGGACGAGTTGCCGGCGACCGGCGCACGACTGAAATGGGTTCGCAATCAAGGGCCTTCGGCCACGCCCGCGCAGGGCCTGGAAAGCGCCGACCTGATCGTCGACGGCGAATGCGTCGGCAGCGTCGACGTGGGCTGGGAGGTCGACCCGTACGCGATCCCGCTGTTCCAGACCGCGCACCGCACCGGCGCGCGGGTGGTGCTCCGCCACGTCGCGGGGACCGAAGACCTGACCGCCAGCGTCGGCGCGACGCACCCGCCCGGCACCCCGCTGTTGAACGTGGTCCGCGAGCTGCGGGCCGATCGCGGACCGGTGCTGCTGATCACCGCGCTGCACCGCGACTTCGCGTCGACCGACACCCTGGCCGCGCTCGCGATCGCCGATGTCGGTGTGGCGCTTGATGATCCGCGCGCCGCCACGGCGTGGACCGCGGACATCATCACCGGTACCGACCTGGCCGACGCGGTGCGGATCCTCTCGGCGATCCCGGTGGCCCGATCGGCCAGCGAGTCGGCGGTGCACCTGGCCCAGGGCGGCACCACGTTGGCCGGGCTGCTGCTGGTCACCGGTGAGCAGGAGAAGACCACCAACCCGGTGAGCTTTCGGCGCTGGCTCAACCCGGTCAACGCCGCGGCGGCCACGGCCCTGGTGGCCGGAACGTTCTCGGCCACCCGGGTGCTGCGGCTGCCCGACCCGACCCCCCAACCGCTGACCGCCTGGCACGCACTGGATCCCGAGATCGTCTATTCGCGGCTCGCCGGCGGCGCGCGGCCGCTGGCCGTCGAGACCGAACCCTCGTGGCGGCGCCGTCTCGACGACCTGTCCTACAGCCCGGGCCTGGCGCCCCTGCGCAAGCCGCTGCACAACATGGCCCGGCTGGCGTCGGCGACCCGGACCGAGCTCGCCGATCCGCTGACCCCGATCCTGGCCGTCGGGGCGGCCGCGTCGGCGATCGTCGGCAGCAACATCGACGCGCTGCTGGTCGCGGGAGTCATGACCGTCAACGCGATAACCGGTGGGGCGCAACGTCTGCGGGCCGAATCCGCGGCCGCCGAGCTGTTCGCCGAGCAGGACCAGATGGTGCGCCGGGTGGTCGTCCCCGCGGTCGCAACGACGCGCCGCCGGCTCGAGGCGGCCAAGCACGCCACCCGCACGGCGACGGTGTCCGCGAAGTCGCTGCGGCCCGGCGACGTCATCGATCTGGCCGCCCCCGAGGTGGTGCCGGCCGACGCCCGCCTGTTGGTGGCCGAGGACCTCGAGGTCGACGAGTCCCTGCTCACCGGCGAGTCGCTGCCGGTGGACAAGCAGGTGGACCCCGTCGCCGTCAACGACCCCGACCGGGCCAGCATGCTCTTCGAGGGCAGCACCATCGTGGCCGGCCACGCCCGGGCGATCGTGGTGGCCACCGGCGTCGGGACCGCCGCGCACCGCGCGATTTCGGCGGTCGCCGACGTCGAGACGGCGGCCGGAATCCAGGCGCGGCTGCGGGAACTCACCAGCAAGGTGCTGCCGCTGACGCTGGCCGGAGGTGCGACGGTGTCGGCGTTGGCGCTGCTGCGCCGCGCCCCGCTGCGCCAGGCGGTGGCCGACGGCGTCGCGATCGCGGTGGCCGCCGTGCCGGAGGGGCTGCCCCTGGTGGCCACCCTCTCCCAGCTCTCGGCCGCCCAGCGGCTGACGGCCCGCGGCGCGCTGGTCCGCGCGCCGCGCACCATCGAAGCGCTGGGCCGCGTCGACACCATCTGTTTCGACAAGACCGGCACGCTCACCGAGAACCGGCTACGCGTGGTGTGCGCCGTGCCGGTCGGGGTCGACCCGCACGACCCGCTGCCCCAACTGACCGATCCGCAATCGGCGGGGCTGCTGCGGGCCGCCGCGCGGGCGTCCGCCCAGCCGCAGGACGGCCAGGGCCATGCCCACGCCACCGACGAGGCGATCCTCACCGCCGCGAATTCGCTGAACGGTTATGGCGATTCGGACTGGACGATGATCGCCGAGGTGCCCTTCGAGTCCAGTCGCGGCTTCGCCGCCGCGATCGGCGCGCTGGGCAGCTCCAACGGGCATCCCGCCGACGCGCCGGTGCTGATCCTCAAGGGCGCGCCCGAGGTCATCCTGCCGCGCTGTCGGTTCGCCGACCCGCAGGCCGACCAGGAACGGGCCGAGGGCGTCGTCCGCGGTCTCGCCGAACAGGGCCTGCGGGTGCTCGCGGTGGCGCAGCGCGGTTGGAAGCACGAGACCGACGACGACGACACCGACGCCGACGCCGTGGACGCCGCGGCCGAGGACCTCGAGCTGCTCGGCTACGTGGGCTTGGCGGACACCGCCCGGGCGTCGGCGCGCCCGTTGATCGAGGCGCTCACCGACGCCGACCGCGACGTCGTGCTGATCACCGGCGACCACCCCATCACCGCGCGGGCGATCGCCCGGCAGCTGGGCCTGCCCGCGGACGCGCGGGTGATCACCGGCGCCGAACTCGCCGGGCTCGACGAGGACGCGTGCTCCAAGATGGTCGCCGACGTGCAGGTCTTCGCCCGCGTCAGCCCGGAGCAGAAGGTGCAGATCGTGGCCGCGCTGCAGCGCTGCGGGCGGGTGACCGCGATGGTCGGCGACGGCGCCAACGACGCCGCGGCGATCCGGATGGCCGACGTGGGGATCGGGGTGAGCGGGCGGGGTTCGTCGGCCGCCCGCGGCGCCGCGGACATCGTCTTGACCGACGAGGATCTGGGCGTGCTGATGGACGCCCTGGTCGAGGGCCGCAGCATGTGGGCGGGCGTCCGGGACGCCGTGACGATTCTGGTCGGCGGCAACGTCGGTGAAGTGCTGTTCACCATCATCGGCACCGCCTTCGGCGCCGGCCGTGCACCGGTGGGCACCCGCCAGCTGCTGCTGGTCAACCTGCTCACCGACATGTTCCCCGCGCTCGCGGTGGCGGTCACGTCGCAATACGTCGAGCCCGACGAAGCCGAGTACGCGTCGCCCGAGGAGGCCGAGGAGGCGCGCCGGCAGCACCGGCGCGCGGTGCTGACCGGGCCCACGCCTTCCCTCGACGCGCCGCTGATGCGCCAGATCGTCACCCGCGGCGCGGTGACCGCGGCCGGGGCGACGGCGGCCTGGGCCATCGGGCGCTGGACGCCGGGCACCGAACGCCGCACGGCGACAATGGGTTTGACCGCCCTGGTGACGACGCAGCTGGCGCAGACGCTGCTGACCCGCCGGCACAGCCCGCTGGTGATCGCGACCGCGCTGGGCAGCGCCGGTGTGCTGGTCGGCATCGTGCAGACCCCGGTGCTCAGCCAGTTCTTCGGCTGCACGCCCCTGGGTCCGGTCGCCTGGTCGGGGGTGCTGGGTTCCACCGCGGGCGCCACCGTGATCTCGGCGCTGGCGCCCAACTGGCTGGCCAAGCAGGTCGCCGCGTTGGAGCCCGCCGAGGAGTGATCGCGCGGTCCGGCGACGGCGAGCGCCGTGGAGCGGCGCGAGTAAGGAGCCGGACGATCCTGTTCAGCCGGACAGCTCCCTGCGCAGCACCTTGCCGGTCGGGTTGCGCGGGATGCGGTCTACGACGTTGATGTCGCGGGGTTGTTCGAAGCGCGAGACGCGGCTCTTCAAGTACTCCCGGAGCTCCGGCACGTCGATGTCGCTGCCGGGCCGCGCCACCACGAACGCCACCAACCGTTGGCCGAACCGCTCGTCGGGGACGCCGATCACCACGTTGTCGGCGACGGCGGGGTGGCGGGCGAGCGCGTTTTCGACCGCGCGCGGATAGACGTTCTCGCCGCCCGAGATGATCATGTCGTCTTCGCGGCCGACGATGAACAGGCGGCCGGCGTTGTCGAGGTAGCCCATGTCGCCGGTGCTCGTCATGCCGTCGACGACGGCCTTGGCTTCCCCGGCGCCTTCGGTGTAGCCCTTGCCGGCCAGGTCGCCGCCGACGAAGATGCGTCCGGTCACCCGCGGCCCCACCGGTCGGTCGCTCTTGTTGAGGATCCGCACCGGGCAGCCCGCCACCGGCCGCCCGACGGTTTCGGGGGCCTCGCGCAGGTCCGCGGGCGTCGCCAGGGATCCGATGCCGACCTCGGTGGAGCCGTAGCCGTTGTAGAGGATCTCCCCGTAGGTGTCCATGAATCGCTGCCCCAGCGTGGGATCCAGGCGGTCGCCGCTGGACATCACCACGCGCAGGTGCGGCACCGGGTTGCGCGCCCGCACCCGCTCGGGCAGCTCGAGGATGCGCGCGAGGACGACGGGCACCGCGGTGAAGGCGTCGGCGCGGTGCAGCGACGCCTGGGCGAGCGCGGCCTCGGCGTCGAACTGGCGATGCGTGAGCACGGTGCCGCCGAGGGCGATCGTCAGCATCAGCATGCCGAGCGCCAGGCCGTGAAACATCGGCATTGCCACCGAGATTCGCGAACCGGTACGCAACCGGGTGCGGTCGAGGATGGTCACCCAGACCCCCACGGCGGAGCGCAGCTGCGGTGCGCGCGGCACCCCTTTGGGTTTGCCGGTGGTGCCCGACGTCAGCAGCACGATACGTCCGGGCGCGGCCACCCGCGGCCGCCGGGCGCCTTCCTCGGCGGTGACCGTGGCCGGGTCGACCGTGACGACCGATTCGTCGGCGGCCCTTATCCGCTCGGCGAATTCGTTGTCGGCGACCATCGTTGAGATGCGGTGGGCCTGCACGGCGGCCGCCAGCGCGTCGCTGCGGAACTCCGTACTGACCGGGACGACGTCGGCGCCCAGCAGCGCGGCGGCGAAGACACCGGCGACGAAGCCGCGCCCGTTGCGGCACATGACCCCGACCGCCCGGCCGGGCGCGACCCCGTCCGCGGCCAACCGCCGCGCCAGGGACTCGGTTTCGCGTTGCAGCTCGCGGTAGCTCAGGGCGCCGTCGTCGTCGACGATCGCCGTGCGGTCGGGCCAGCGGGCCGCCGTGACCGCCAGCAGCGTGTAGGGGTTCGTGCCGCCCCGGCGCGCCTCGCGAAGCAGCCGCACGCCCGCCGCCGGCGACGGCGGGGTGAGCAGGCCGGAGTGCACCAGGGCGCGGGCGGCGGTGGTGGCGACGCGGTCAGTGGTCACGGTCGCCCCCGTCGGAATCGGTGAGGAATCGGCGGTGCCACAGCCGGGCGGCGTGGTCGGCCGGCCCGGCCAACAGCACCGAGGCAAACTCGGCCGGCAGCACCCAGGGCGGCTCCAGGGTGCGGGGCCGCTCGATGACCGCTTTCGCGATGACGTCGGCGGCGTCATCCGGTGACAAGCCGGGGAACCGGCCGAGCAGGGGCGTGGGCGCGATCATGCGGGTGCGGACCAGCGCGAAGTAGATGGTCGTGACGTCGACGCCGTCGGCGTGCAGTTCCGGAGCCACGCTGCGCAGCCAGCGGTCGAACGCCCCCTTCGATGCCTGATAGGCGCCCCACTGCGGGCCCGGCGCCACCCGCACGCCGACGCTGGACACGTTCACGATGTGCCCGCTGCCGTTGTCGCGCATCGCGGGCACGAGTCCCAGCAGCAGCCGGACGGGCCCCAGGTAGTTGATGTCGATGGTGCGCTGGAAGTCGTGCGGGCGGTCGTACTGGTGGTGCAGCGAGCGGCGCAGCGACTTGCCGGCGTTGCTCACCACGATGTCGAGCGGGCCGTGCTCCTCGGTGATCTGCTTGGCCAGGCCGCTCACCGCGGATTCGTCGGTGAGGTCGGTCGGGTAGGCGACCGCGTGCCCGCCGCCGGCGTGGATCGACGCCGTCAGGTCCCCGAGCCTTCCCTCGGACCGGGCGACCGCCAGCACGGTCGCGCCGGCGGCCGCGAGCCTGCGCGCGGTCGCCTCGCCGATGCCGTAGGAGGCGCCGGTCACCAACGCGGTCTTGCCGGAGGTGGCGGCGCGCAGCTTGTCGGGATCCGACACCCGCGCCGGATTGGCCACGTGGTCGCCCGCCGCGGTGAGGACCGCGTTGAGGGCCTGGGCTACTGCGTTCAACATCGCTGCCGCATTCATTCGAGCCGCTGGCCGGGACGTGGCTGCTGCTCAACCGTGTCCCGACCCGTAACTACAAGTAGCAGACCACATTGCGGCCCGGGTCCGCGCTTCGGCCCGGCCGAGACGACCCGGTGGCACTCGCAATGAGGGGCGGGACGCAAGGTGCCGGGGCGCTCACGCCGGATGAGCGCCGCGCACAACCGATCTCGCTCCGACCGCAGCAGCGGCGGTTCTTTTATGAGAACACGGTAATTTCGGCGTTTCCATTGTTTAGGCCGCGTGTCGAATGGGCACAATGGCGGCATGTTTGCGCGTCACATGGTTCGTTCTTTTGGTCCAGCAGTAGTTATCGCCGCATCGGGCATGGCCGCCTCGGCCGTCTCCGGTTCCCTCATCCCCACCGCCGCCGCCCAATGTCCCGACGTGCAAGTGGTCTTCGCCCGCGGCACCGGCGAAGAACCCGGCGTCGGCCCCACCGGCCAAGCCTTCGTCGACGCCCTGCACCAACGCGTCGGCGACCGCTCCTTCGACGTCTACCCCGTCAACTACCCCGCCACCGACCAATGGGACACCGGCATCGACGGCATCCGCGACGCCGGCGCCCACGTCGTCTCCATGGCCCATGACTGCCCCAACACCAAAATGGTCCTCGGCGGCTACTCCCAAGGCGCCGCCGTCATGGGCTTTGTCACCTCCGCCGCCGTCCCCGAAGGCATCGACCCCGCCACCGTCCCCAAACCCCTGTCCCCCGACGTCGCCAACCACGTCTCCTCAGTCGTGCTCTTCGGCATGCCCAACGTGCGCGCCATGAACTTCCTCGGCGAACCCCCCGTCGTCATCGGACCCGCCTACCAAGACAAAACCCTCAAAGTCTGCGCCACCGAAGACCCCGTCTGCTCCGACGGCATGAACTTCGCCGCCCACAACACCTACGCCGACGACGGCTCCATCATCGACAAAGGCGTCGCCTTCGCCTCCAGCCACCTCGGCATGGGTAGCCCCGGCGCGATGTCGGTCGCGTCGCCGCACGGCGGTTTCGGAGAGTGAGCGGCTAACCCGCTGGCGGGGTTTTATCGCCCTGTGTCACACGGGGTCTCGGCCCGCGCCCCGCGGGCGTACAGGGGGCGGCGCTAGCTGCCGAACATGGCGGTGATCGTCTCGTTGAACCGCGGATAGATGTCGTCGTAGGTGCCGTCACGCTCGGCGTAGCGGAACATCTTGACGCGCTCCACCACGATCTCGTTGGCCTGTGGCTGCGTCTGCAGCAGCGTCATCGTCTCGGTGATGTACTCGTCGAGCGGCATCGCCCTGGGATCGAATCCCCGCTCGCCCTGCAGGGCGGTGCGCACGTGCGGCGGGATGATCTCGATCACCTGGACCGAGGTGTCGCGCAGCTGGAAGCGCAGCGATTCGGTGTAGGAGTGCAGCGCCGCCTTGGAGGCGCAGTAGGTGGGGGTAAGCGCGCTGGGCATGAACGCCAGGCCCGACGTGACGTTGAGGATGGTGGCGTGCGACTTGCGCAGCAGCGCCGGCAGCAACGACGCGGTCAGCCGCATGGGGCCCAGCAGATTGATGGCGACGGACTGCTCGGCCAGGCCGACATTGCCGCTGGTGAGGTCCTCGACCCGCTGGATGCCGGCGTTGTTGATCAGCACATTGAGGTCCGGGTAGTGGTCGGTCACCTCGGTGGCGAACCGCCGGATGTCGGCGGCGTCACCCTGATCGAGCGACAGGGTTTGGATGCCCGGGTTGGCCTCTGCGACGGCCCGTAGCTGGTCGCTGCGTCGGGCGGCGATGATCACCTGGTTGCCCAGCCGGTGAAAAGATTCGGCCAGACCGCGGCCGATTCCGCTACCACCGCCGGTGACCAGAACCGTATTGCCCGTCATTTGCATCGCGGTTCTCCTTCGGATTCGCTCGACCGGCACACCCGACCGACGCAGCGGAATGCCCCGTTGGGAAGCCGGCTAACCACGATGCCCTATCCACCCGCGCGATGTCACGGCCGGCACCCTGGGAGGGCGGGCCGCCGGAGGCGGGATTATGCCGCGGCGGCCCGGTTGTGCAACTTCCGCGGGTCGACGCCGGCGCGGGCCCACGCCCGGGCCGCCCAAGGGGTGTAGAGCGCCTTGACGGGGAGTCGGTTGATCAGCGGGTTGAGCGCCCGGATGACCCCGGCGAAGCGCTGGAATCGCTTCTCCTTCTTGGCATCCCAGTGCAGCTGGCACACCTCGCGCATCTGCGGCGGCAGCGTTCCGACGACGACCAGCCGGGTATAGGCGTTCAGCGGAGCCGACACCACGTTCCAGATCGGCTTGGGCATCCAGCGCGGGCCCGGGATGCCCTTGCGGATGTAGCCGGTGCCGTACAGCACGGTCTTGTGCGGGACGAACCGGTCCAGCATCTCGTCCCAGTAGGCCACGAAGTCGTCGTAGGTCTGCGGCTGGCCGCGGTCGCTGACGCCGTAGAGGCTGTACCAGACCTTGCCCTCGTTGAAGATCTGCTCCTTCTCGGCGTGTGACAGCCGCCGGATGAAGGTGTCGGTGTTGTAGATGACCTGGTCGACGAAGCTGGCGTGGGCCCAGTAGAACAGCTCCGGGTTCAACGCGTGATACCGCGAGCCGTCGCTGATCGTGCCCTTGATGGTCTTGTGGAAGTCCCGCACCTTTCGCCCCCACTCGTGGGGGTCCTCGGAGTAGACCGTGTTCATCAGCGGAGGCGCGGTCCGCTTGGCCCGGCCCAGCGTGTCGCTGAAGATCACGGAGTGGTCCAGCACGCCCTGCGCGAGCTGCTCGATGCAGTTCTCGACCCCGGCGGTGCGCTGGAATCCGAACAGCTGGGTTCGGTTGTCTCCGTAGAACTTCCAGATCAACGAATCGGGCCCCAGGCGCGGTGACGTGTCGTCGGTGGCCGACCAGTCGGGGCCGTCGGTGGGCATGGGCACGGCCTCGCGCACGCCGCTGTCGAAACGCGATCCCGCGCTCGGGGCGGCGAGTTCGTCGTTCTGGGCGGTCATGCCCACCTCCTCATGCACGCGCTGAGCCGGCCACGCGTTGTGAACCAGTGACACAAAGTCGTATCTTTGTTTCAGAGCCTAGCAGCCGTCCCGCGGCCTCGCACATCGCCGGTGGGCCGCGCCGCTTTCCTCGCGCCGAAAAGCGCCGATGAACCGTGCCGGAGAGTTGATACGATGCCGCCAATCATGCAGTCCGAACCGGGCTCGGCCTCTCACTCCGCTTCCGCCGAGGCGCTGACCGATCTCGATCGCACCATCCTGGACACCGCGCGCGGCGTGTTCGAGACCTACGGCGTGCGTCGGGCCAATATCGACGACGTCGCCACCCGGGCCGGGGTCAGCCGCAGCACCATCTATCGCCGTTTTCCGACCAAGGAGAAGCTGTTCGGGCAGGTAGTGCGGCGCGAGGCCGAGCTGTTCTTCAGCACGCTCGATCAGGCCACGGCGGGGTGTGATCCGCGGGAGGCCGTGGTCGAGGCGTTCGCGCTCGGGGTGCGCCTGGTGCAGGACTCGCCGCTGTATTCGCGGATCGCCGAAAGCGAGCCGGAGCTGTTCGGGATGTTCTCCCGGTCGCACGTGTTCCCGATCCGCCAGTTCGCCGACGGGATCGCCCATACCCTGCGGCGGTGCGGCGCCGAGATGTCCGGGACCGACCTGGACAACGTCGCCGACATCCTGCTGCGCGTCGCGCTCGGCATCATCGTCTTTCCCACCGACCGGCTCGACACCTCGGACCCGGCGGCAGTGCGCGAGTACGCCGCCCGCTATCTGGTTCCGATCATCGGCCCCTGAAGGCCGTTGCGGTGTCGGTGCCCTGAACTACGCTCGACCCGTGGCTGGGAGTTCTGCGGCTCCACGGACCCGGTATGCCAGTTGCGGCGAGATCGACATCGCCTATCAGGTCTTCGGCGATGGCCCGATCGACCTGCTCGTGCTGCCGGGCCCGTTCATCCCCATCGACTGCGTCGACAGCGAGCCGTCGATGTACCGCTTTCATCGGCGCCTGGCGTCCTTCTGCCGGGTGATCCGCTTCGACCAACGCGGGATCGGGCTGTCCTCCCGGGTCCCGTCGCTGGACATGATCGGCGCGGAATCCTGGGCCAACGACGCGATCGCGGTCATGAACGCGGTCGGATGCGAGCGCGCGACGATCTTGGCTCCGAGCTTCACGTCGCTGGCCGGGGTGGTTCTCGCCGCCGATTTCCCCGAGCGGGTGAACAGCCTGGTGATCGTGAACGGCCAGGCGCGCACGCTGCGCGCCCCCGACTACCCGTTCGGCTCCGATCTCGCCGAGGCCGACCCCTACACCACCGTCGCCATCGAGCCGGACGCCGTCGAGCGGGGCTTCGACATCCTCGGCATCATCGCCCCCAGCGTCGCGCACGACGACGCGTTCCGGTCGTGGTGGGACATGGCCGGCAACCGGGCGGCGTCGCCCAGCATGGCGCGCGCGTTCATCGGCAAGATCCGCGAGGGCGACGTGCGCGACCGGCTGGACCGGGTCGGCGTGCCGACGCTGATCCTGCACCGGGACAACCCGCGGTTCAGCCCCGTCGGGCACGCGCGCTACCTCGCCGAGCGCATCCCCGGGTCGCGCCTGGTCGAGCTCCCCGGCGAAGACGTCCTGTACTGGGTGGGCGACACCGGGCCGATGCTGGACGAGATCGAGGAGTTCATCACCGGGATCCGCGGCGCCTCTGACGCCGAGCGGCTGCTCACGACCATCGTGTTCACCGACATCGTCGGGTCGACCGAGCGCGCCGCCGAGCTCGGCGATTACCGCTGGCGCGACCTGCTGGACAACCACGACAGGATCGTGCGGCACGAACTGCAGCGCTTCGGCGGCCGCGAGGTCAACACCGCCGGGGACGGATTCGTCGCGACGTTCAGCAGCCCGAGCGCCGCGCTCGCCTGCGCCGACGCTCTCGTGGACGCGGTGCAAGTGCTGGGCATCGAGGTGCGGGTCGGCATCCACGCCGGCGAAGTCGAGGTGCGCGGCGCCGGCAAGGACGACATCGCCGGCATGGCCGTGCACATCGGCGCGCGGGTGGCGGCCCTCGCCGGGCCGAGCGAGGTCTTGGTGTCCTCGACGCTGCGCGACATCGTCACCGGATCGCGGCACCGCTTCGGCGACCGGGGCGAGTCCGCCCTCAAGGGCGTGCCGGGCTACTGGCGCCTCTACGCCCTCGTCCGCGAGCACGCCGCCGTCCGCCGGTAACCCCGCGCGCGGCGTAGGCTGCCCAACGGGGGAATCTTCGCCAGCCCACTGTGCGATTTGGCGTCCAGCTCGGGGCTGCTGCCCGAAGGAGTTACGCATGACCGACGTGGACATCACGCTGCCTCCCGCGCTGCGGCGGGCACTGGACCTGCTCATCGATCCGCCGGCCGATCCCGACGTCAGTCACGGCTATCTCGACCTGCTCGGCTCCGGTTCGGCCGGCGACGACGGCGTGGGGAAGAACACCGGCCCGATCCAGGCCGCGTGGGCGTCACGAGTCGGGTCGATGCTCTACGACAACGCCCAGGCCTTCGCTCGCCAGTGGATCAGCGCCTGGCAGCTGCCGCTCGAGTGGTTGCAAATCCCGCCCGGCGGTATCGCGCTGGACGTCGGCTCGGGACCGGGCAACGTCACCGCGTCGCTGGCGCGGGCCGCCGGACCCGACGGGCTGGCCCTCGGCGTCGACATCTCCGAGCCGATGCTCGCCCGCGCCGTCCGCAATGAGGCCGGGCCCCAGGTCGGCTTCATCAAGGCCGATGCGCAGCGACTTCCGCTGCGCGACAACACCTTCGACGCGGCGGTGTCGACCGCCGTGCTGCAACTGGTTCCGGACCCGAAGGCCGCGCTCGCCGAGATCGCGCGGGTGCTGCGGCCCGGGGGCAGGGTGGCGATCATGGTCCCGACGGCCGGGCGGCTGGCCCGCTATTGGCAGCTGCTGCCCAACGTCGGGGCGCACGCGTTCGACGACGACGAGATCGGCGACACCTTGGAAGACAACGGATTTAGCAGCGTTCGGGTCAAGAACGTCGGCACCTTCCAGTGGGTGCGCGCCAAGCTGGGCTGACTTTTCCGGGCGGCTTGTTATTCGGCGCTCTGCGCCAGCGCGGCGAGCCGATCCATCGACTCGCGCAGCATGTCCGTCGTCGTCGCGCGGGCGCGCTCGAGGCGGGTGGCGTCGGTCAGCTCCGTCCAGTCGTACGTGTGGGTCACCGTGGTCAGCTCGGCGTTGACCGGGCTGAGCTCCCAGCGCCACAGGTGACCGGGCGGCTGCTTGCCGGGTTCGGCTGGGCGCCAAGCGATTTTGCTGCCCTCGACGAACTCGGTGACATGGTTCTCCCGCACCGCGCCGTTGGTCAGCGTGGTCTTGAACACGTCACCCACTGCGCGCACGCGCTGACCGGGCGCCGATGACGCCAGATTGCCGTTGCCGTCCCAGCTCGGCTGGCGCGACGGGTCGGCGATCAGTTCGAAGATCCGCGCGGCGTTGGCCGACATGACCCGGGTGGCGGTCACGATGCGTTCGGTATCGGACATACCGCTATCCAAACACGGAGCGCCGCCCGCCGCGCCGGGCCACGTCGAGCCGGGCGGTTCACGGCATCCGGGGCAGCGCCTCGACCGGTCCGGCCAGCGCCGCCTTCACGTAGCGGGTATCGTCGTCGGCCAGCACCTCCTTGTCGTCCGCCTCGATGCCGTCGACGATCGCGCGTGCCACCTGGCGCGGGTCGTTCTTGGGCGCGTCGAAGCCGGAGGTCATGTCGGTGTCGGTGAAGCTGAGATGCGCGGCAATGACCAGGGTGCCCTGCTTCTCCAGTTCGGCACGCAGGGAATTCGTCATCGACCACAGGGCGGCCTTGGAGTCGCCGTACCCACCGGATCCGGGCATCCAGGACAGGATCGAGGCGATGTCGACGAGGGCACCACCGCCGTTGTCGGCCAGGACGGGTGCGAATGCCTTGGCGACGCGCAGCGCGCCGAAGTAGTTCGTCTCGAAGACCGCTCGCACCTCTTCGATGTCGCTGTCGAGCAGGGTCCGGGCGCCGAGAACGCCGGCATTGTTGATGACGATTTCTGCGTCGGCCGCCGTCGTCGCCAGCGCGGCCACCGAGTCCGGCCGGGTGACGTCCAATTCGACGCCGATCACGCGGGGGTCCTCACTGGGCTTCGGCACCCGCGCCGTCGCGTAGATCTTCGCCGCGCCCCTGTCCAACAACTCGGCCACGATGGCCTTGCCGAGACCGCGCTGCCCGCCGGTGACCACCACGGCCGCTCCGTTGACGTTGACCATGATCCTGCTCCTTTGACTGAGGCAAAATTGCTTTGATTACGTCAAGCTAGTTGTCGGCAGCGACGCAGTCAAGTAGTATTTGCCTATGTCTTCATCGTGGATTGCGTCACAGCGATACGGCTGCGCCGCGGCGCCTGGAGGCCTGGGCTTGGTCCAGGACTTCCTCAACACGAGGGGCGTCGACGGGTACGGACCGGACCTGCTGGCCGACCCGGGCCAGGCGCGCGAGTGGGCGGACGCCGCGGTGCGGGCCTGGTCGTCCGCGCGCGGCGTGGACGTGTCGCCACCGGAGCTGGGTGAGGCGGATTTAGGCAGGCTTCGCGCGGTGCGGTCCACCATCGAGCGGATGGTGGACGGCGAACCGCCGAGGTCTCGGGGCGCCCACGGTGTCGTCGCGTCCTTCGGGCTGTCCGATGCCGGTGAGGTGCGGCTTGATCCCAGCGGCAACGGGTGGCGCTGGTTGGCCTCGGCGTTGTGGGGCGAAATCCTGCTGAGCCAGCACGCCGACACCTGGCGGCGGATCAAGCGCTGCCACAACCACCGGTGCGGGTCGACGTTCTACGACCGCTCGAAGAACAACAGCGGGGTCTGGCACGACGTCAAGACGTGCGGCAACGCCGTCAACCTGCGGGCGTCCCGGGCGCGCCGGCGCGAACGCGAAAAGGCAACGCGCTCAGCGGTTTCGCCACAGTAGGCGGTAACGGTAATAGAGGCCCCGCCGGATGGCGGCCCCGGGTAAGACGTCGGCGGCGACACGCCGGATCTCGTCGAGGCCCTCCCGGGGATCGGCAACGGGCACCCCGATGTCGCGGGTCTCCCGATGCAGTAACCCGCCGACGCGCGCCCCCGGCACGCACAGGCCGGCCCACACCCAGTCGGCGATGCTCTTGTTGGCGGACAGCCCGACGACGGCCAGTTGCCCGGCGGGCCGCAGCATTTGACGCGCTTTGTGCAGGGCATCGCGCAGCGGCAGGTGATGCAGACTGGCCACAAAGGTGATCAGGTCGTAGCGCCGCTCGGCCCCATCGAGGTCCTCGAACCGCCCATGTTCCACCGACGCGTTGTCGATGGACTGCAATCGCTGCGCCGCGCGCCACACCGAGACCGGGTCGGCATCGATGCCGACAACGCTGCGGGACACCGCGGCCAACCGCTGGGCCAGCAGCCCTTCGCCGCACCCGACGTCGAAGACATCGCCGTGCCGCCGCGCGGCGAGGCCGACCAGCCACGGGTGATAGGCGGAATTGTGGTTCCAGTAGTCGTCGTGCTTCGCGTATTCAGGCACCGTTGCCAGTCTGACCGACGGACGTCAGCAGCGTTCGACGCCCCTGGGCATGATGCGCGGGGCGGTGGCCCCCGGGCGCCGCTTGCTGCCGAGGACCGCGTACAGCGCGTCGCAGGCGCGCGCCTTCAGGGGCGCGCCCACGTCGAGGTTGGCGGAGCCCTGGCTGACCCAGGACGGAAGAGTGGTCACAGTTGATCCTTTGTTTTTCGGCCGTGCGCCGATTCATTCAATTGCACCACAGCCGTTTTGCGTGGACGCCGCGCCGAGGTAAACGTCACGAAAAGCCGCGCTGTGGGATAGCGCACATTCCCGGTATATCGAAAGGCACGCAACAGCAGAATTTATGGAAAGGCCCTGAACCGGCGCAGGTACCCGGACAATCGGCCCACCGGCACGGCCTTCGGCCAGTCGTCGGACCGGAAATAGGCATCGGTGCCGCCGTCGACGAATATGACCGTGCCGCACAGGAAGTCGGCGGCGTCCGACAACATGAAGCACATCCACTCTGCCATCTGCCCCGGGTCGCCGAAACCACCGACCGGGACCGGAAACGATTCGACGGCCTTGGCCTGCCGCGGGTCCGACAACTGTTCGGCCAGAAGCGGAGTCATGATCGCACCCGGCGCCAGGGCGTTGAGGCGCACGCCGGACCCGGCCCACTCGGGCAGCACCGCATGCCGCCGCACCCAACGGCTGACAGCGATTTTCGAGGCCGCGTACATCATGGTCGGCGCGGCCGGTCCGAACAGCCGCACCGAGCGCAACGCCTTGTCGGCGTCGTGCGCGAGCAGGGACCTCACGGCCCGGCGGGGCACCGCGGGCACGGTCGTCGTCGAATTACTGGCGACGACAACGGCTTTGGCGCGCCCGGAGGCCGCCAGCGCCGCCCGCCAGGCGGTCAGTAAGTCGACGACCCCGAAATAGTTGACCTGGGCGATCTGGCGAAGGCGATCCGGCCCGGGACTGGGCCCGAGTCCGGCCGCAAGCACGGCGCCGTCGAGCCTGCCGCCCGATGCCGCCAGGACGCGCTCGACGGCCTCGCTACGCCCGTGTGGCGTCGACAGATCGGCGACGACGTCGGCGTCCTTGATGTCGACTCCGATGACGGTGTGCCCGCCGTCCCGGAGGCGCTGCGCGGTCTCGCGCCCCATCCCGGACGCCGATCCGGTGATCGCGTAGGTCCCCATCGAGGTCCTCCTTCCCCAGGCAGTATGCCCGGCCCGCCGGACGCTTCCGAGGGGCGCCGCCCGCTGGGTGGACACCTGAGTTAAGTTGCGAAGATGCATGACCAAACGCCCTGCATCGACTTCGGCGAGCTCGAGTCGGTCTACGCGCCGCTGGCCGAATCGCTTCGCCGGCTCATCGATATCAGCATCCGCACCGAGGCCGGCGCCGCGGCGGTGGCGGCGGCCACGTCCAAGATCGACAGTGCGGCAGCGGAATTGAGCGGGGCGTTGAAGCCCGGGCCGTTCGGCGTGCACCGCAATCCCGATGGCCAGACCATCGCGTGGGGCAACGCGGTGGTGGGCCTGCGCAACCCGATCGCACCGCCGCTGGTCATCCATCACGAACCCGACGGACTGGTGTGGTCGGAGTTCGTGCTGGGCGCCGCCTACGAGGGCCCGCCGGACACCGTGCACGGCGGCGTGTGCGCGCTGGTGCTCGATCATGTGCTGGGCGCGACCGCGCACCAGCCCGACAAGCCCGCGTTCACCGGCACGCTCACGCTGCGGTACCGGCGCCCCACGGCGCTGGGACGGCCACTACGGGCCCAGGCTCATGTCGAGCGTGTGGAGGGCGTCAAGACGTTCGCCGTCGGTCACCTGGCCGACGAGCACGGCGTCACGGTGGAGGCCGAGGGTATTTTCATTCATCCCAGACCGGCGGCGGAATAGCGGACGCGCCGCAGATTCAGGTCCTGGCCGCGGCCCGCTCGACGTCGAGCAGCTGCTCGCCGCGCCGTTCCTCGTCGTAGGCCTTGCGCCCGCCGCGCAGGCCGAACAGACGTTTGGAGATCAGCAGATAGATCACCGCGGCGACGTTGATGGTGAACGTCACCACCCGCGTCATCGTGATGCCCTTGGCCAAATCGTGGATCTCCAGCGGTAGGAAGACCGAGGTGGCGATCACCGCGAAGTATTCGCCCCAGCGTTTCAGCAGCCACAGGCCGACGCCCTCGACGACCTCCAGCAGTGCATAGCCCGCCAGCATCAGGGTCAGCAACGCCAGGGTGGACGGCTTGGCGGCCAACGCCTTTTCCAGTTCGTGCACGATGGTCATCTGATCGACCTTGAAACCGGCGGCGCGGAAGATCGGCAGGTCCCGGTCGAGGGTGGCCTGAATGGCGCCCCGCGCTCCGCGAAACTTCCACACCGCATAGGCCGCCAGGACGATCACCATCGCGCGGAACAGGCGTTCCACCGCCAGGGCGCGAATGATGATGGCCTGGCGTAAGGCCTTGCCGTGCATGATCATCGGCGCGTCCTCGGCGTGACCGCGTCCGTGCGGCGGGCCGACGGTGAATTCACCGCACCGCAGACAGCGCCATACCTCACCCAGACCGGTGGTGCCGCTCAGCCGCTGCGCGAGCGCGTGATCGTCGGGCGCATAGGTGACGTGTCCCGCGAGCGCGCAGGTAACCAGCTCCCACCGATTGAGGCCACGTTCTTTGGGCATGGCCGATCATCGACCGCGCGTGCCCGGACGCGCAAGGGGGCGCGCGTCAGAAGCGCGGCCCGGTGCGCGGACGCCGGGCGGTGGGGCTCACGGCGCCGAGCAGTCCGGTGAGCGTGGCGACGGGAATCTCGTCGAGCCGTGCGACCGCCGCGATGATCTCGTCACCCAGCGCCCGCTCGCAAAAGGGCCCGGCGAGCCACCAGAACTTGTCCACGACACGATCCCAGGACATCGGACGGGTGGGTGATCCCTCGTAATCGTCCTGCTCGCGGCTGAATTCGCGTCCGTCGTGCGTCCTGAGGTGCACCCGCGCCGCCGTGCGCTGCGGATAGCCCGCGGTCAGATCGTCGGCCGCCGTGACGTCCACCCGCGACAAGAGGTCCTGAACGTCGGCGCGCAGAACCCGTTCGGTCTCAAGCTGTTCGGGACCGACTCCCCCGTCGAGCAGGGCGACCGCGCTCAGGTATTTGAGGTTGTAGTCGGCCTGCTCCTTGGTGCGCGGGTGGTCCTTGTTGCCGTACGCACCGCCGCCGGCGATGTCGAATGCGCCCTGAAAGACCTCGAGGCCGACCCGCGCGACGTCCTCGCCGCGCAGACTGTTCTCGGCACGCAGCACCAGGACCGCGCCGATCACCACCTGGCCGTGGATGAGCGAACAGTACTGCTTCAGATAGGTCTGTTCGACGCAGGACAGTGCCCGGTCGGCGGTGTGGAAATCGATTGGCTGACCGAATAATTGGACCAGCCCGTGAGGGCCGTCGAACAGCGACTTGGGACCGGTGACTCCGCGCGCCGCCAGCATTGTCGTGTAGACGGCGCGCATGCCGGTGCTGGCCGGGGAGATGCCCTTCCAGTAGGAAACCGGTTCGGCATGCACGCCCGCCAGCGACACATTGTCGGCAGCGGCGGCCGCGATGGCGTTGGCGGTCTGTTCGGCACTGAGCCCGAGCAGTTTCGCGGTGCCCGCGGCCACCGACATCGCCAGTTGCAGCGCATGGTTGAGTCCGCGTGCCATCACGGGAACCTGTGCGCTGAAACGACATTGGACCTCGTAGGCGACCGCCAGTGCCAGCAGGAAGTCGGCGCCGCCGGCGCCGGTGTGCTCGGCCACCGCCAGCACGGCACCGAAGTTGTCGGCGGGATGGCACAAGCCTCCCACGGTCAGGTAGGTGTCGAGCAGATCGGGGTAGCGCACCAGCACCGCATTGAAGAACGCGGCCTGGTCCACCGATGCCCGGCCTCCGCCGACCAGTGTTGCCGTCGGGTCTCCGCTGAATTGGGCGGTGTGTTCACGGACCGTCGCGATGAGCTCCCCGTTCAACGAACCGACGGCGCACGCGACGCTGTCGAGCACGTTGCGCGTCAACAGCGCACGGGGCCGCCCGGTCAGGTCAGATGCCTGCGCGCCGACGACGAATTGGGCCAGCTCGTCCACAAGGTAGTTCTCTGCCATGACTTTTCGCCTCCGGGGCGAGGCTACCCGGCTGATGCTGGTGATCCGCTCAGTGCCGTCGTCTCGTCCGTCAGATGCGCCCCGATGTCCCGGATCTGCCGCGCGCTCAGCGGGCACAACGGGTGCACGGCCACCATCAGGGAAACGCGGCCCCGGTCGTCGAAGACCGGTGCGGCGATCGTCACCACGGGTTGCTTCCGACGCCCGGGGTTGTCGTCGGAAAGGAACCCGATGGTGGTGAATTCGACAAGCAGTTGGTCCATGATGTGCCGCACGGGTGTCGGCATCTCATTGCTGTCCAAGGTGCCGACCACCTGGACGGCCTGGGCCAGTGCGGGTGTCGTCCAGTCGATGTCGAATCCCCGTTCCCGCGTCCGTGCGAGGACCTGTTGCAGGCGCTGCGTGCGATCGGCATTGCTGCCCGCGCCGCGGCGGATCCAGGCGCGTTGTTCCTCGTCGGTGTCCCAGGCCGCCATCGCCACCCCGAAGGGTGGTGCGTAGGGGATGCGGTCGCCCGGTATGCCCGACGGCTGGGTGGCGGGTTCGCCCTCAAATGCGGTGACCACCAGGGAGTCTCCGAACTTCTCGACCACCGAACAGGCGTAGCCGACTTCACCGGACAGGCGCAGCGCGGCCGAGCGCGCCGCGTGGGCCAGCGGGCGGGCGGTGTCCGTGCGGGCGGCCACCACGGCGAGCGCCGGCCCCAGCGCGAACGTCTTTGCGATCGGATCGCGACTGGCCCAGCCGCGGTCGCACAAGGTCTTGAGGATGGCGTGCGCCGTCGCCTGCGTGAGATCGAGCTCGCGCACCACGTCGGAGAACCGCAGCCGCGCGCTTCCGGACCGCGCAAGGAGCTCGACGACATCGAGCACCCGCGCGGTCGGCGCTGACGTCGATCCGCGAATCGCTTGACTCCTCCGCTACGCGATTTTTACAGTTGTACGAACATTCGAGATCTTATGTCGATTATTCGAGAAAGCTACCGTATTGCGCGCAGTGGTGTTGCGAGACGGTCGGCTGCAGGTCCGCGAGACCGCGGACCCCATCCCCGGCCAGGGCGAGTTGTTGCTGCGCACGTTGAGCACCGCGATCTGCGCGTCCGACGTGCATTTCATGGACCACCCGGAACTCGCCATCGACGACCCGACCGGCCGCTCGCTGTATGACACCGATAGAGACATCGTGCTCGGTCACGAATTCGTGGGCGAGGTCATCGGGCACGGTCCCGGTTGCACCGACCAGTTCGCCGCCGGCACGCGCGTGACCGCCATGCCGGTGCGGCTGGTCGACGGCGGCGCGGGCGGAATGCGCATCATCGGCCAGCACCCCGAGGCGCAGGGCAGTTTCGGTGAGCTGTTGGTGGTTTCGGAGGCCGCGACCAAGCGCGTCCCGGGTGACGTGCCCAGCGACGCCGTCGCCTTGACCGACGCGTTCGCCGTCGGCGAGTTCTACGTGCGGTCGGCGCGGTTGGGACAGGGTGAGGTCGCGATCGTCATCGGCGCGGGGGCGATCGGGCTTTCGGCCGTCGCCGCCCTGGCCGCCCGCGGCGTCGAGCCCATCATCGTGGCGGACTACAAATCCGACCGGCGCGAGCTGGCCCGCGACCGCTTCGGTGCCCATGTCGTGGTCGACCCTTCCGAGAAGTCCCCGTTCGAGGCCTTCAACGAGGTCCGTGCGCGGCGCGGATTGCCCGGGCCGGCCGTCGTATTCGAATGCGTCGGCGCCCCGGGGTTGATCCAGAAGCTGGTCGAATCCGCCGAGATGGGCACCCGAATCTATTGTGCGGGTGGCTGGTACACCGGCGACACCCTCGACATCACCACCGCCACCCGCCAGGGCGTGACCATCCAGTTCGGCGGCGGCCCGCACCCGCAGGACTGGTACGGCACACTCGACGCGATCGCGTCGGGGCGGCTGGACCCGCTACCGAGCGTCGGCACGATCATCGGCCTCGACGAGGTCCCCGACGCCCTCGAGCTGGCCCGCAGGTCCGACGGTCCGCCCCGGATCATCGTCCACCCGAATGGAGATCGTCCGTGAGCGAAAGAGAAGACCGGCAAGACATTTCGGACCTGCTGGTGCGTTACGCCACCGGCATCGACAGGCGCGACTGGCCGCTGTTTCGCACCGTGTTCACCGACGACTGCGAGCTCGACTACGGCGAGATCGGCCGCTGGAGCGGTGTGGACGAAGTCACCGACTTCATGGACAAGACGCACGCGATGGCGGGCCACACCCTGCATCGGCTATCCAACCAGGTCATCGCCGTCGAAGGCGACAATGCCACTGCCCGAACCTATGTCGACGCGGTGATCATGTTCGGTGACAACCAGGCCGGCGTCAACGCGTGGGGCTTTTACGACGACGAGATCGTGCGGACCGGCGAGGGATGGCGCATCGCGCGGCGCCGCTTCACTCAGGTGCGCGTCGCTACGTTCGGGGCCCCGTAGATGACGTTCGCGACGAAGTACGGGCCGTGGGCGTTGGTGGCCGGCGCGTCCGACGGTGTGGGGGCGGCGTTCGCCGAAGGACTGGCCGAACGCGGTGTCAACGTGGTGCTGCTCGCCCGGCGGCAAAGCGTTCTCGACCGCGTCGCGGCCGAGATCGAGAACACGACGTCGGCGCAAACCCGCACTGTCGCTATCGATCTCGCGCAGCCCGGCGCCGCGGCGGCGATCGCAGCCGCCACCGGCGACCTGGAGATCGGGATGCTGGTCTACTGCGCCGGCGCCGACCCGAAGTTCACACCGTTCCTTGCCAATTCGATCGAGGCCGCCGAGGCGATGGTGCAGCGCAACTGCATGGTGCCCATGCAGCTGTGCCACCACTTCGCGCCCGCGATGGTCCGGCGAGGCAGCGGCGGCATCGTCCTCTTCGGCTCCGGTGCCGGGTTGGCCGGTGGGCCCAACATGGTCGCCTACGGCGCCTCCAAGGCTTTCGACATGGTGTTCGCCGAGGCGCTCTGGGCCGAACTGCAACCCAAGGGCGTCGACGTCCTGGGGCTCATCCTCGGCAAGACCGATACGCCGGCCCTGCGCGCGCTCGAATACAGCCGCGGCCAGATCGGCTCGCCCGACGAGGCGCCGGCGGACGCGGCCCCCGTCTCCGAGGTCATCGCCGAGGCCTTCGAGAACCTGGGCAACGGCCCGACGCTGATGGTGGGCGACACCATGCGCGCCGCCGCGCAGCTGCTGGCGTCGCTGAGCCGCAATCAGGCCGTCGAGCTTTTCGCCCAGGCCGCCGCCGCGGCCATGGGGCCGGACCACTAGTGGGAACCCGAACCGTTCGCTGCGCGTCGAACCAGTCGTGGCGAGGTTTGCCAAAATTCGAAATCAGGGCTGCCTAACTTTCGCTTCCATAGGCCCCTGTACAGCAAATATGGGCGTGGGCACGTCACCGACTTTGCCTACCCACCGCGTTGCTGACGGTGTGGGCGACGGGTAGCTTGGGTAATCAGTTCGTCACGGCAACCGAGCCGAAGTACCACCACCCGATCGCCGCCTCCCGCGAAGGATGACGATGCTCGCCATAGACAGGCCCGCTGCCGACGTCACGATGACGGCCCAGTGGCGGCGCCGCACCCTGACGCGTTCCGGGCTGATCACCGGGGCATTCGTCGCCCCGGCCGTGGCCATCCGGATCGCCGGGCTGCACGTCGGCGCCGTGCCCGCGCTGCTGATCTTCGGCGCCGCGGTGGTGGCGGCCAGCTTCCTGCTGGCGTGGGCCGCCGAGGCCGCCCAGATCGATGTGTCCGGCGGCCTGGCGACGGCGCTGCTCGCCTTGATCGCGGTCCTGCCCGAATACGCGGTCGACCTGTACTACGCGTACGTCTCCGGCCACAACGCCGAATACACGCAGTACGCGGCCGCCAACATGACCGGGTCCAACCGGCTGCTGATGGGGCTGGGTTGGCCGGTCGTGGTGCTGGTCAGCATCGTGGTGGCGCGCAGGTCCGGATCAGGGAAACCCACCGGGCTGACGCTGGAGCCAGCAAACCGCGTCGAACTGGGATTCCTGTTGATCGCCGGCGTCATCGCGTTCGCGGTGCCGGTGGCCGGCGAGATTCATTTCGGGCTGGGGCTGGCGTTGCTGGCCTGGTTCGGGTTCTACCTGTACAAGCTGAGCCACGGCGAGGTCGAGGAGCCCGACCTGATCGGTACCGCCGCCGCGCTGGGCGAACTGCCCGACGTCCGTCGTCGCGTCGCCGTGGTCGGCCTCTTCGCCGCCTCGGGCGCGGTGATTCTGCTGTGCGCCAAGCCGTTTGCCGACAACCTGGTGGCCGCAGGTACCGAACTGGGCGTCAACCGGTTCCTGCTGGTTCAGTGGCTGGCCCCGCTGGCGTCGGAGGCCCCGGAGTTCATCATCGCGACCATCTTCGCCACCCGCGGCAAGGGCACGGCGGCCATCGCCACGCTGATCTCTTCCAAGGTCAACCAGTGGACCCTGCTGATCGGCTCGCTGCCCATCTCCCACCTGCTCGGTGGCGGCGGGTTCGCCCTGCACCTCGACTCCCGCCAGGTGGAGGAGATGCTGCTCACGGCGACCCAGACGATGATGGGCGTGGCGCTGATCCTGGCGCTGCGCTTCCACCGGGGCGCGGCGCTGGCGCTCTTGGGAATGTTCGTCGTGCAGTTCCCGATCGCCTCGACGCACGGCCGCCTGCTGCTCTGCGGCGTCTACGCGGCGGTGGCCGTCGTCGCGCTGATCCGCTACCGGCGCCACCTGCCCGCCACGGTCCGGGCGCCGTTCTTCGGGACGGCCGTCCGCCACACCGGCCACCCGTTACATCCAGTGCCAGACCCGTAACGTCCCGCGATCGCGCGCCGTATACCGTCCAGGTATGAATCGAGTGTCCGTAATCACAGGCGGCGCGGGTGGCATGGGCCTGGCCACCGCGAAGATCGTCGGGCGCGACCACACGGTGGTGCTCTGCGACGTCCGGCAGGACCGGCTGACGACCGCCGCCGCCACGCTGCAAGAGCTCGGGATCAACCCCACCGTCGTGAACTGCGACGTCACCGACCGGCGAGCCGTCGTGGACCTGCTCGGCACCGCCACGAACCTCGGATCGGTCGTCTCGGTCATCCACACCGCGGGCGTGAGCCCGAGCATGGGACCCGCCGATTACGTCATGCGGACCAATGCGGTCGGCACCGTCAACGTCGACGAGGAGTTCTACGCGGTCGCCGGCGAGGGCGCGGTGATCGTCAATGTGGCCTCGATGGCGGCGCACATGCTGCCCGCGGAGATCATTCCGACAGGCCAATTCCCGCTCGCGCTCGACGACGCCGACGCCTTCATGGGCGCCATGATGACCGCGTGCGACATCGCCCCCGAGGAGGCGCGGTCCGGTCTCGCGTACGCCCTGAGCAAGAGCTTCGTGAAGTGGTACAGCCAGTCACAGGCGGAGCGCTTCAACGCGCGCGGACTGCGCATCGTCTCGGTGTCCCCCGGTTCGATCGACACCGAGATGGGCAGGCTGGAGGAGCAGGCGGGGGCGGGCGCGATGGTGGCCGACGCCGCGGTCCCGCGGTGGGGCAAGCCGGAGGAAATGGCGGAGCTGCTCGCCTTCTGCGCCAGCGAGAAGGCCGGCTACCTCACCGGCACCGACATCCTCAACGACGGCGGGGTGATCGCCTCGATGACCGAGCGGGCGAGGGCGGCCGCCGCCAGCTCAGCCTGAAGGTGCTGGTGCACATCGTGTTTCACCATCGACCGGGTGCGCGTCATCCCGTGGTGGCGCGCCGCAGCGGTGGATCCAATCTCGGCGTCGCAGCCGCCAGGTCCGGCGGGCGTAGTCCAGCTCGGTATAGGGCCATTGGGTGACGATGCGGCCGGTGGGCGAACGGAAATAGCTGTCGCACTGCGTCCAGATGGTCCGCGCCAGGTCGGCGGAAAGCTGGTCGTTGTATCGCCTTTCGGCCTCGGGACGCACGTCGAGGTAGCCGCCACGGCGCGCCAGGCGGCTCACCGCGCTGGCGACCAGCCGCGCCGCGGACTCGAGGATGTAGACGATCGAGTTGCCGCCCTGGTTGGTGTTGGGGCCGTACAGCATGAAGAAGTTCGGGAATCCGCTGACCGCCACCCCCAGGTAGGCGCACGGATCGTCACCCCAGTGCTCGTGTAACCGGCGGCCACCCGTTCCGGTGACGTCGATGCCGGACAGGTAGCGGGACGTCTCGAAGCCGGTGGCGAGCACGATCGCGTCGCTGGCGATTTCGCGGCCCGACGCGGTGATCACCGACGTCTCGCCGACCCGCGCGATGGGCTCGGTGACCAATTCGACGTTGTCCCGCTGCAGGGCCCGGTAATAGTCGTCGCCCAACAACACTCGCTTACACCGGAACGGATAGTCCGGGGTCAGCGCTCGGCGCAACGGCTCGTCGTCGACGGTGCGGTCCAGGAACGACGTCGCGATCTGCGTGCGCGCGGCCACCACGGGATCGTCGGCGAACGTCGCGGTGTTGTCGTGCTGGAATTTCCAGATCTTCCACCGGGTGCGGCGCAGCGCGACCGGGCTGCGCCTGAACCGCGCCAATTCGCTTGCGCTGTACGGGCGGTCGTCCTTGGGCACCATCCACGGCGGGGTCCGCTGGAAGACCGTGACGTGTCCGGCGGTCTTCGCCAGCTCCGGCACCAACTGCACCCCGCTGGCGCCCGTCCCGATCACCGCCACGTCGCGCCCCGCCAGGTCGAGCTGGTGATCCCACTGCGCGGTATGCAGCACCGGTCCGGCGAACCCCGTCAGCCCGTCGATGTCGGGCAGCTTGGCCGAACCGAACAGCCCGACCGCGCACACGACGACGTCGGCGACCAACGTGGCGGACTCGCCGTTGCGGTCGACTCGGCACTCCCACGTCCCGGCGCCCGGGTTCCAGTGCAGGGACCGCACGGTCGTGTCGAGCATGAGGTGGCGTCGCAGATCGAAATCGTCGGCGACCGATTCGAGGTAGGCCAGGATCTCGGGCTGCCGGGCGTACGTGCGGGTCCAGGATGCGTTGGGCGCGAAGGAAAATGAGTACAGATGGCTCTGGATGTCGCAGGCGGCGCCGGGATAGGTGTTGCGGCGCCAGGTGCCGCCGACGCCGTCGGCGCCCTCGATGATCACCAGGTCGTCGATGCCGGCGCGGCGCAGCGCGACGGCGGCACCGAGACCGCCGAAGCCCGCGCCGATGATCGCCACCCGCGGCGATCGCCCGCGCCGCGTCGTCGCGCGCAGCCGCCCAACGGCATAGAGCCAGCGGGCTTTTCGGCTGGTCACGGGCCGCCCTGCGCGCGGCGTTCTTCGGCGTGCCCGCGTCGTGGCGCGTCGACGCCTATCTCCTGGCCAACGGTCTCGGTCACGGCCTCGGCTTCCTCTCCGTGGCCACGACTATATAGTCACTCGCTGCGGGCGGGATACGGCCGTGCGGTGACGCCGCCCGCGGACAGCGAGTCGCCCAGCGTCCACACGGCAACCCCGAGCAATACCAGGTCCTTGAGCAGAAACTGGCCGGGCAGCGCCGAGAGCACCGGCATGCCGTGGGCATGGGTTGCGATCACGCCGGGGGTGGTGAACAAGAAACTCACCGTGCCCAGGAACAGCACCACCGCCAGCGCGCTGCCCGCCGCCGAGACCCGCGGCCGCCATGGCCGCAGCGCGATGAGCAGGGCCGCAACGATTTCCATCGTTCCGAGCGCCCGCGCGACGAAGGTGACGCTGAAGACGTCGTAGAGCCAGCTCATCAGGGGGCTGTGCTCGATGAGCACGCGCGATTCCATCTTCACGTACTTGCCCACTCCGATCCACACCAGCACCACCACCAGGCCATAGCGGCCCACGAGTTGACCCCAGCGGCTCAGCGTGTTTGCGATCATCGAGCGGTGTCCTTTCGGGCGCGGTCATCCACCCAAGCCACGGTTGGCGCCGCGAAAACGTTCACTCGCGCAGTCGTTCGAGCCCGGAGACGATGAGCCGCAACCCAAAAGCGAACTCGTCGGCCAGCGGAACGGGAAGCTCGTCGGCGACGGTGACGGTCGCGGGATAACGCGACGGATCGAGCCGATGAAACGCCGCCGACAGCTCCGCTTCACCGCCCCCATCCGTCGCTCCGGGCAGTTGTAGCGCGAAACCCAAGACGTAACGGGCCAGCGTGGCGTAGGCATGGGCCGCGACCGCCGGCGCAAAGCCGTTGTCCAGCAGGATCACCAGGCAGCGCTCGCGATTGGCCAACGCGCTCGGCCCCGTCGGCGTGTATTCGATCAACAGCGGCGCGACATTGCCATGCCGGCGCAGCGCGTCAAACATGTGTTGCGCGAACGTGATACACGCCTGCTGCCACGGTAGGGCCGCCAGCGCCCGCGCATCGAGGTCGACTTCGCCCAGTATGTGGTCGATCACCTGCGACACCAGTTCGGATCGATTGGAAAAGTGGCGGTACAGCGTGGCGGTGCCCGATCCCAGGCGCTGGGCAAGCGACCGCATCGACAACGCGTCCGCCCCCTCCGCGTCGAGGAGTTCGACGGCCGCGCCCAGGATGCGGTCCATCGGCAGGGCCGGGCGGCCGCGGGACCGCCGCGGCCCCCGGTTGACATCGTCACGCATTACGGAGACACTGTATCCGTAATTATCGCGCGGATCAACTCCGTTGACAGCAAGGAAAATTCGTCATGCTCCTCCCCCTGGCGGCAGAGCCCTTCACCGCTCCGGCCGACCGCGACATGCTTCCCTCCGAACGACGGGAA
Source organism: Mycobacterium paraintracellulare (assembly GCF_000276825.1). Classification (NCBI taxonomy): domain Bacteria; kingdom Bacillati; phylum Actinomycetota; class Actinomycetes; order Mycobacteriales; family Mycobacteriaceae; genus Mycobacterium; species Mycobacterium paraintracellulare. Next base: position 5,416,319 of record NC_016948.1, read on the forward strand.
TTCGTGCGCACGCATCGCACGTGCGTGTTCGGCTACCGTCGCCGCCACGACGGCCCCGCCATGTCGGTCGTGTACTACATCCCCACCGACACCGACGACTTGCTCGTCTCCACGATGGCCGGCAGGGGCAAAGCCCGGATCGTTCAGCGCGACGGCAAGGTGAGCCTGTGCGTCCTCGACGAGCGGTGGCCCTTCGCCTACCTGCAGGTCTACGCCGACGCCGCCGTCGAGGACGACCGGGATCTGGCGATCGACGTGATGATGGCGGTCGCCGGCCGAATGTCCGGCCAGCCACTCGGTGACGAGGCGCGCCCGCACATCGAGGCGATGTGCGAACGCGAGAACCGCGTCGTCATTCGGTGCCGGCCCTACTCCACCTACGCGACGCCTCCACGCCATCTGCACCGCAACGACCAGGCCTCGGAACTGAGCCACTGGGTGTCCGGCGTGATGCCCTGGGACGCAGCCGATCCGGTGGCGAACTGATCACCCAGCGTAGCGATCCCGCAGTTTGGTCAGCGTCGCCTCGATGCCCGAGGCGTTCGCCTTGACGAAGCCCATCCGCTCGTAGTACTTCAGTTTGTTCTTCAGCGCACCGGCATCCCGGTAGTCGAACGTCTCGGTGACCTGCGTCAGGTTCGGTGACAGCGCCTCGAATTCCCACCGCCAGCGATGACCCAGCGGGTGGCGCCATTCGACCACCTCGTTCGGCGTCAGCGCGGTGATCGTGCTGGTGATGCGGTAGGGCACGCCGAACATCTTCATGCTCGTCGAAAACTTCGAGCCCTCAAGGAGTTGCGGCGGCATGGTGATGTTGTCGCGCACCGTGCCCGACCCGTCGAGTTCGTGGTGACGCCGCGGATCGGCGACGATGGCGTACAGCTCGGACGCCGGCGCGGCCACTTCGACTCTGCGGCTCACCTGGCGGGGCCCCCGGTCAACAACGGTGACGGTCATTGCGAATCTCCTTTCCGCTAACCGGCAGCGTAATCCCGTTCAGTTCCGCGGCTCGGGGATGTTGGGGTCCCATACCGGTGACGGCTCGAAACGCGCCGGCCAGAAGCCGGATTTGGTCAACCGCGCCACCTCTTCGCGCAACACGATGCCGATCTTCGCCGCGAATTCGCGGGGCAGTTCCAGCGCCGCGGTGGCGGCCACGCCGAGTTGTTGGTCGATCGGGGGTTCGTGGATCGACGTCCACCGCAGCCGCCCCGCCTCCACATCGGCGCCGCACGCCGCCATCGGCAGCACCGCATAGCCGAGCCCCGCGGCGACCAGATGCTTGGCCACCTCCACCGAATCGGTCGAAAAGCGGGCCGTGATCGCAACTTTGAGCCGCAGCGCGGTGTTCTCCAGGGTGTTTCGAATGCCGGTCAGCCCGCTGGGCATGACCAGCGGGAGCTTGGCGAGATCGGTGAAGCGGATCGGGCTGGCGGGCGAGAGCTCCGACGCGGGCCCCCCGACCAGCACGAGGTCCTCGGTCACCAGGTGCCGGTGGAAGAGCCGGTCATCGGAGACCGGGTTGATCACCGCGAGGTCGATCGCGCCCTTGAGGAGGCGCTCCACCAGGTCGTCGGTCTCGGCCACGGCGACGTGGAAATGGACATTCGGGAACGCGGCGCCCACGCTTGCCGCCAGCGGCGCGGCCAGGACGCCGGCGGCGGTCGGCACGATCCCGAACAGCAGCCCGCGCTCGATGCGCGCCAACGGCGATCCCGCATACCGGACCGCGAGCTCGAGCTGACGCAGCGGCGCGGCGGTCGAGGAGCGCAGCCGTTCGCCCTCCTCGGTGAGGTGCACGCCCCGGCGGGTCCGCTCGAACAGCGTGATGCCGAGGTCCTCCTCCAGCAGCCGGATCTGGCGACTCAGCGCCGGCTGGGCGATGCCCAACACCGCGGCCGCGCGGGTGATCGAGCCTTCCTCCGCGATCCGCAGGAAGTACTTGAGCCGGTGGGTGTCCATCGCCTCCACATCTACCAGCCATATAAATGCGGCATGACTGGTTTCCCGAATTGGTATTACCTGCTGGCCGTGAGGCCGTCATATCGTCAGCGAGGTGGGGCGGCGATGCCGTCCCGGTCTGGCTGAGGAGGGGTCGACGATGACGGTTCAGGACGACCAGGACTGGGTGCAGCTGCTCGGGTTGGACCGCCTACCGGAGCACATCGTCGGCAAGCGCGTGACCGAGCTGATGGACCTGTCCGGCAAGAAGGCCTTCGTCACCGGAGCCGGCGGCGACGGCCTGGGGCAGGCGATCGCCAACCGGCTGGCCGGCTGCGGCGCCGAGGTCGCGCTCATCGGCCGCACCTTCGAGAAGGTCGAACGCCGGGCCGAGGAAGTCGAGCGGCGCTGGGGCGTGCGGGCCATCCCGGTCAAGGCCGACATGTCCGACTGGGACCAGGTGCACGGCGCGGTGCGGCAGGCTCACCACGAGCTCGGCGGCCTCGACATCATGGTGAACAACCCGGTGATGGTGGCCGCGGGTCCGTTCGAGAAGCAGACGAAAGAGGACATCGACTACACGGTGCTGGGCAGCCTGACGATGATGATGTACGGGGCGCACGCCGCGCTGGCGTACATGCTCGACCAGGGTTCGGGGAAGATCATCAACATCGGGTCGGTCGGCGGCCGCATTCAGCAGCGCGGCCTGGTCGTCTACAACGCGTGCAAGGCCGGCGTCATCGGGTTCACGCGCAACCTCGCCCACGAGGTCGCGCTGCGCGGTGTCAACGTGTTGGGCGTGGCGCCGGGCATCATGATCAAACCGGAGATGCGGCAGTACCTGCTCGATCCTCAGGACGACAAGCAGCGCGCCGGCCGCGGCGCCATCCAGGAAGCGATCACCCACCAGGTCCAGCTGGGTCGCGCGTCGTTGCCCGAGGAGGCCGCCAACATGGTCGCATTCCTGGCCTCCGAGGCCGCCGACTACCTGTGCGGTCAGACCATCGACGTCGCCGGCGGGCAGTGGATGGGTTGAGCGCCGCCGCAAGGACTTTGATCGAGGAGACGCCGTGCTGACATCCGGTGAGCTGATGGAGGAGGCCGCGGCGCAGACCGGGCTCACCGACTTCGGCGACGACTCCTTCACCGAGGGCCTGAACGTCCTGTTGTCGGCGTTGCGCGACGAGGCCCACCTGAACGAGCGCGGGGAAGCCTTTCTGCGCCAACGCATCGCGGGCTATCTCTCGCAACGGCTGCAGGTCGAGGACTGGTTTCGGCGGCACCCGGAGATCGGCGACGTGCCCATCCGCGAACCGCTGGTCGGCCTGGGATTGCCCCGGACCGGATCCACCGCCCTGTCCATGCTGCTGGCCCAGGATCCCGAGGTGCGCTACCTGCGCCGGTGGGAGTCGACGCAACCGTGCCCCCCGCCCTCGACGGTGCACGGCGTCGATCCCCGCGTCCCGGCCGACCGGGGCGAGATGGTCGGCACCCGCCGCCACGTTCCCGGCGACACCCACGGGCCCATGGAGTGCCACGAGCTGATGGCGCTCGACTTCAAGTCGCACATCTTTCAGTCGTTCGCCGAAATCCCCTCGTACTCAACGTGGCTCGTGCACCACGCCGACCTCACCCCGACGTTTCGCTATCAGCGGCGGGTGATGCAGCTGCTGCAGTGGGGCGAGCCTGAGCGGCCGTGGCGGCTGAAGTGCCCGTCCCATGTGTTGTGGCTCGACGCGCTGGACGCGGTGTTCCCGGACGCCCGATTCGTGATGACCCATCGCGATCCCACCGACGTCCTGTTGTCGGTGGCCGACCTGTACGCCGACATCATCGGGTCGTTCAACACCCGGATCGACCGCCGCTACATCGGCCGGCTCAACGTCGAGCATTGGTCGCTGGGCATGGAGCGGGCGCTGCGGTTCCGCGCGGCCGGTGCCGACGATCGGTTCTACGACATCGACTTTCGGGCCATGCAGGCCGACCCGGTCGGCGAGGTCGCCGGGCTGTACGCCTGGCTCGGGGCCCCGGTGTCCGACGAGTTCGAAGCGCGGATGCACAGTTGGTGGGAGCACGCCGCCGCGCAGCGCGAGCCGAGCTCGCACGCCGACCCGGTGGAGTTCGGCATCGATCTCGACGAGGTTCGGCCCCGGTTCGCGCGCTATGTGGACAGCGCGCGGCGGTGGACGCGGCATCCAAAGGTAAGGAGCGAGGAAAGCAATGGCGGTTGATCTCACCGGCGGCATCGACCCGTCGCGCGAGTACGTGCTGGCGCAGCGCCCCGAGGATCCGGAGATGCGGGACTCGGTCAGTTTCTGGGTGGTCGACGACCGCGGCGAGATCGGCCTGCCCCGCGTGGGAATCGAGGCGGTGGGCGCCAATTGGGACTCCCACGACATTCAGGTCAATGCCGCGTTTCCCGACGGGCGCGTCTACCGGCTGCGCACCAACGGGCCGTCGCTGCCGGCTCGCGGCGCCGACGGGCGGCCCACCGTGCTCGGCGCCGGCGGCCTGGCATTCCAGTGCCTCGAACCCTTCGACACCTGGACGATGTCCTACGACGGGCCGGCCGTGCAGACCTCGTCGGTCGACCTGGTGGCGGGCAGGAAGGACGGCCCGACGACCAACATCGGCTTCCACGTCGAGGCGAGGATGGCCGTGCCCCCGTGGGTCCAGGGCGCGCTACAGGCCGACGCGGGCACGCAGCTCCAAACGACGTCTGTCGGGGCCATCATGGGCGGGCCCCGCTACGAGCAATTGTTCACCGCCACAGGGGAATTCCGATTTGGGGATGAACGCCACACCTTCACCGGGAGCGGCCTGCGGATCCGTCGCACCGGGGTGCGCAAGCTCGCCGGCTTCTGGGGACACTGCTGGCAGTCGGCCGTGTTCGGCAGCGGCCGCGCCTTCGGCTACATCGCCTATCCGCCGCGCCCCGACGGCCAGCCCACCTTCAACGAGGGATTCGTCTTCACCGGCGACGGCGGCCTGGTCCCGGCGCGGGCGGTGCGGGCGCCGTGGCTGACACGCCTGCGGCCACTCGGCGAGGATGCCTCGCTGGTGCTGGAGACCGCCGACGGGCTAGTCGAAATCGCCGGCGAGACAGTGTTTTCCACGCACGACGTGCACCACGACGACGACATGTACTCCATGCACGCCCTCAAAGAGGAGATGGCCGAGTTCCCCGCCGTCCAGCAGGCCGGCGTGCGCTACCGATGGGACGGCGAAGAAGCGTACGGCATGCTGGAACGCTCCAACCCGCTCGACAAGCTCGCGCGCGACTGAAAGGAACCCAGACCACACATGAGCCAGTCACTCTCGGGAAAGGTCGCGCTGATCACCGGCGCCGCGCGCGGGCAGGGCCGGGCACACGCCGTGCGTCTTGCGGCCGAGGGCGCCGACATCATCGCGGTCGATCTCGCCGGGCCGCTGCCGCCGAGCGTCCCCTACGACTCGCCGACGTCCGACGATCTGGCCGAAACCGCACGGCTGGTGAGCGAAGGCGGCCGGCGGGTCGTCACCGCCGAGGCCGACATCCGCGATCTTGACGCGCTGTCCGCCGCCGTGGACAAGGGGGTCGGCGAGCTGGGCCGGCTCGACGTCATCGTCGCCAACGCCGGGATCTGCAGCCCCGCGCCCTGGGATCAGATCACCGCGCAGGCGTTCCGAGACACCATCGACACCAACGTGATCGGCACCTGGAACACCGTGATGGCGGGGGTGCGGCACATCATTGACGGCGGCCGCGGCGGCTCGATCATCCTCATCGGTTCGGCGGCCGGCATCAAGATGCAGTCGTTCATGATCCATTACACCGCAAGCAAACACGCGGTCGTGGGGATGGCGCGGGCGTTCGCCGCCGAGCTCGGCCGGTACAACATCCGCGTCAACAGCCTCAACCCCGGCGCCGTCGCCACCCCGATGGGCACCGGCCGGATGCGGGAAGCGTTACAGGCCGCCGCCGACGACTACCCACACCTGCGGGGCATGCACAAACCGCTGCTGCCCGAGGGCATCGCGCAGCCCGAGGACATCGCCGACGCCGTGGCCTGGCTGGCCTCCGACCAATCCAGATTGGTGACCGCGACCCAGGTGTCGGTCGACATCGGCGTCGGGTACGTGTGATGCGCGGCCTGACCGGCAAGACATTTGTGGTCGCCGGGGGCGCCACCGGGATCGGCGCGGCCACCGCCGAACGCCTCGCCACCGAAGGCGCCCGTGTTGCCATCGGCGACAACAACATTGCGGGCGCCGCCGCCACCGCGCAGCGCATCGTGTCGGCCGGCGGCCGCGCGATCGCCGTCGAGTTCGACCTCGCCGACGAGCAGTCGGTGCGGCGCCTCGTCGAGACGACGCTCGACGAGTTCGGGGCCATCGACGGCCTGCACAACGTGGGCGCCGATCTGTCCGAGGGAAACCTGGGACGCGACACCACGATTCTCGACACCGACATGGACGTCTGGCAGCGCACGCTCGACGTCAACCTGCTCGGGTACGTCCGCACGATCCGCGCGGTCCTGCCGCACCTGCTCGCCCGGGGTGGGGGCAGCATCGTGAACACCTCGTCGGGCGCCGCGCTGGGCAGCGACCCCATGCACGTCGCCTACGGCGCCTCGAAGGCGGCGGTGAACCACCTGACCCGGCACGTGGCCGTCAACTGGGGCAAACACAACATCCGCAGCAACGGGGTCATGCCGGGCCTGGTGATGGGCGAGACCCAGGAGCGCCAAAACGACGTCGCGCTCCAGCAGGCCTTCCTGACGTTCGGCAAGACCAGCCGGCTGGGCAAGCCGGACGACCTCGCGGCGATCACCGCGTTCCTGCTGTCCGACGAGGCCGAGTGGATCACCGGCCAGGTGTGGTACATCGGCGGCGGGTCGCACCTGCGCCAATAGCCCGAACCCCCCGGCAGGCAGAATGGTGGGGTCAAGTCCGCGGCGGGATCGAGAAGGAGCGGCATGCCCACCAGCGAATATCGGGTGAGCGGGATGAGCTGCGCGCACTGCGAGGCCGCCGTCCAGGGCGAGGTCGCCGGGATTCCCGGCGTCGACGGCGTGACGGTCAGCGCCGACACCGGCCGGCTCGTCGTCACCAGCGCGGTGCCCATCGACGCGGACGCCGTCCTCGCCGCGGTCGACGAGGCGGGCTTCCAGGCCGTCCAGGTCGCATGAGCACGCCCCCGCGAAACATCGACGAGGGCACCCTCCCCGAGGACACGCCGGCCGCCGCGCCCCCCATCGAGCTCGAGATCACCGGGATGACCTGCGCCTCCTGCGCCGCCCGGATCGAAAGAAAGCTCAACAAGCTCGCCGGCGTCTCGGCCACCGTCAACTATGCGACCGAGACGGCCGCCGTCAGCGCCCCCGCCGGGTACGACCCACGGATCCTGATCGCCGAGGTCGAAAAGGCCGGTTACGCGGCCGCCCTGCCGCGACGTTCGCCGGTGCGCGACGCCGAGCTGACTTCGCTGCGCCGGCGGCTGATCGCCGCCGCCGTGCTGGCCGGCCCGGTTATCGCCATGGCCATGGTTCCCGCGTGGCAGTTTCACCACTGGCACTGGGCGTCGCTGGCGCTGACGGCGCCGGTCGTCCTGTGGTGCGGGCTGCCCTTCCACGCGGCCGCCTGGGCCAACCTCAAACACGGCGTCGCCACCATGGACACCCTGGTCTCGATCGGGACCCTGGCCGCGTTCCTGTGGTCGCTCTACGCGCTGTTCCTCGGGACCGCCGCCCAGCCGGGCATGCAGCACGACTTCGAGCTCACGGTCGGGCGCGATGACGCCCCGTGCCACGTCTACTTCGAGGTGGCCGCCGGCGTCACGCTGTTCGTCCTGGCCGGCCGTTATTTCGAGAAGCGGGCCAAGCGGTCCGCCGGCGACGCGCTGCGCGCGCTGGTGGCGCTGGGCGCCAAGGACGTCGGGGTCTTGCGTGACGGCACCGAGACCCGGCTCCCGATCGAGCGGCTCGCGGTGGGTGACCAGTTCGTGGTGCGTCCCGGGGAACGGATCGCGACCGACGGGGTCGTCGTCACGGGTTCCTCGGCGGTCGACGCATCGATGCTGACCGGCGAGTCGGTGCCCGTCGAGGTCGGAGCGGGCGACGCCGTCACCGGCGGCACCGTCAACGCCGGGGGCCGGCTTGTCGTCCGGGCCACCGGGATTGGCGACGACACCCAGCTGGCGCAGATGGCCAAGCTCGTCGAACGGGCCCAATCGGGCAAGGCACGGGTGCAGCGCCTCGCGGACCGGGTCTCCGGCGTGTTCGTTCCCGTCGTCCTGGCGCTCGCGGTGGCGACCCTGGGCGGCTGGCTCGCGGCGGGCTTCTCGCCCACCACCGCGCTGACGGCCGCCGTCGCGGTGCTCATCATCGCCTGCCCGTGCGCGATGGGCCTCGCGACTCCGACCGCCCTACTGGTCGGCACCGGCCGCGCGGCCCAGCTCGGCGTCCTCATCCAGGGGCCCGAAGTGCTGGAGTCCACCCGCAGGATCGACACGATCGTGCTCGACAAGACCGGCACCGTCACCACCGGCCGAATGGCCCTGGTCGACGTGGTCGTCGGGGCGGGAACCGACCGCGCCACGCTGTTGCGCTACGCCGGTGCCCTGGAGGCCGCCTCCGAACATCCGGTCGCGCAGGCCATCGCCCGGGCCGCCGCGGCGCAGCTCGGCGCGCTCCCCACGCCCGCCGATTTCGCGGGTGTCCACGGCATGGGCGTGCACGGCACGGTCGACGGCCACGCCGTCGTCGTCGGGCGCGCGAGCCTGATGGACGAGCGCGGTGCGCGCCTCGACGCCGCGCTCGCCGCGGCCAAATCCCGCGCGGAGGGCGACGGCAAGACGGCCGTCGTCGTCGGCTGGGACGGCGCGGCGCGGGGGCTCCTGGTGCTCGCCGACACCGTCAAGCCGTCCAGCGGCGACGCCGTGCGCCAGTTGCAGCGACTCGGCCTGACCCCGGTGCTGCTCACCGGCGACAACCACACCGTCGCCGCCCGCATCGCCGCCGAACTCGGCATCGCCGAGGTGATCGCCGAGGCGATGCCCGACGACAAGGTCGCGGCCGTCAAGCGTCTGCAAGCCGAGGGCAAGGTGGTCGCCATGGTCGGCGACGGCGTCAACGACGCCGCCGCGCTGGCCGCCGCCGATCTGGGTCTGGCCATGGGCGCGGGCACCGATGTCGCGATCGAGGCGGCCGACCTCACCGTGATCCGCGACGACCTGCGGGCGGCCGTGGACGCGATCCGGCTCTCCCGCCGGACGCTGGCCACCATCAAGACCAACCTGGTGTGGGCGTTCGGCTACAACCTCGCCGCGATCCCCCTCGCCGCGCTCGGCATGCTCAACCCGATGCTGGCCGGCGCCGCCATGGCGCTCTCCAGCGTTCTCGTCGTCGGCAACAGCCTGCGGCTGCGCTCATTCACCAGCGTCGTCACGGACACGTGAACCCGGCGGAGCGTAGGCCGGCGGGCCGCGATCGTATGGGATAGTGAGTCCGGCCACCGGCCGCCGAGACGCCGCCCGGCCCCTTGACGATCACGACAATCACCGCACCCTCGCGCAGCGATCGATCTAGCAAAGGTCACGACCGTTGGAGCAGTTCTTCGGGCAACTGTCCCTGCTGCATGGCTGGTTTCCGCCCGCCGTTCAGGGCCTCGCGTTGCTCGTGCTGATCGTCGCGATCCAATGGCGCGCGCGAAGTTGGCTCAAGCGAGTGCTGCCCGTGGCGCTGATCGCGGCCGTCGCGGTGACCGCGCTGTCGCGCTGGTACATCACCTCGCTCGGGGTGGCCGGGGATCCCGCGCCGACGACGCTGTGGTTGTGGATCGCGATGAGCGGCCTGGCCGCCGCGGTGTTCCTGGTGGGCTGGCGGGGCGCGCGCTGGTGGCGCCGCGGGGTGGCCGTGCTGTCGATACCGCTGTGCGTCCTGTGCGCGGGCATGGCGCTCAACGGCTGGGTGGGCTACTTCCCCACGGCGCTGGCCGCGTGGAACCAGCTGACCTCGGTGCCGTTGCCCGACCAGGTCGACCGCCTGCGCGTCACCGAGATGCAGATCGCGGGAACGAGGCCCACCAAGGGCGTCGTGGTGCCGGTCGACATCGACTCCTCGGCCTCCCATTTCGCCCACCGGCGGGAATTGGTCTATCTGCCACCGGCATGGTTCAACAGCAATCCCCCGCCCCGGCTGCCGGCCGTCATGATGATCAGCTCGGCCTTCAACACCCCGGCGGATTGGCTGGGTCCGGGCGGCGCCTTCACCGCCATCGACAACTTCGCCGCCGCGCATCACGGTTTCTCGCCGGTGCTGGTGTTCGTCGATCCGACCGGGTCGTTCGACAACGACACCGAGTGCGTCAACGGCCCCCGCGGCAACGCCGCCGACCACCTTTCCAAAGACGTCATCCCGTTCACGGTGTCGAACTTCGGCGTCAGCGCCGATCGGGCCAACTGGGGCGTCGCCGGCTGGTCGATGGGCGGTACCTGCGCCGTCGACCTGGCCGTCATGCACCCGGAGCTGTTCAGCGCGTTCGTGGACATCGCGGGCGACCGCGGTCCCAACGTCGGCTCCAAGGACCAGTCCGTCGCGCGGCTGTTCGGCGGGGATCAGGCCGCATGGGCCGCCTTCGACCCGGTCACCGTGATGACCAAGCACGGTCACTACGCCGGCCTGTCCGGATGGTTCGACGTGCCCGTCTCCTCGGGGCCCGGCAACGTCGCCGAACAGGCCAGTCCGACCCTCGTCGCGTCCAGCGATCCCGCCGCCAACCCAGAGGGCCAGGACGCCGCCGCGAGGTCGCTGTGTGCGGTCGGCACCGCGCACGGCATCGCCTGTGCGGTGGTCACCCAGGAGGGCAAGCACGACTGGCCGTTTGCCGCCCAGGCGTTTGCCACCGCCCTGCCGTGGCTGGCTTTTACGCTGGGAACTCCCGCCGCCGAACCCGTGCAATTGCCGCAACGCGGCGCCGGGGAACCGCATTGATCCTCGCTGGTCGGGTCGCCGTCAGCGGCCGCGATGTCCGCCGAGAGAATTCACAGCTGACCCTCCCGTAACGCAGCCGACTATTTGGGCCTTTGAATGGTACGGTTCGCTGCTGTGGCCTCGGTGTTTTGCGCGAACGGCGGTCCCTGCGGGGACCCGCCCGGTACGCAACGCGCCGCCATCCGTTTCCAAATGACCGGGCCGAAATCTCCTTTTCTGCGCCCATCCCTTTTGATCGACGTCGCCCCTTCGCAGCCATGAACCGCCGCCAGTTTCTTGGATCGCTCGCCGCGTCGGTGGTTGCCGGCGTCGGGACGGCGCGGCTCATCGTCGACCCGCAGCCGCGCACGTTCGCCCAGACGCCCGGCGTCGACATACCGACTTCGGGCCCGACCGCGCCGCAGGCCCTGCTGCCGCCCCCGCCGCTCAGCGCCCGCATCCCCCTGCCCGGCGGCGGCGCATTGATGAAGCTCCCGGGCGAAGGCGACCTGCTCGCGCTGACCGTCGACGACGGCGTGAACAGCGAAGTGGTGCGTGCCTACACGCAGTTTGCCAGGGACACCGGCGTGCGGCTGACGTACTTCGTGAACGGGATCTACGACTCGTGGACCGAAAACTCCGAGCTGCTCCGGCCGTTGGTCGACAGCGGGCAGATCCAACTCGGCAACCACACCTGGTCACACCCGGACCTGACCACACTGACCAAAGAGCAAGTCGCCGAACAGCTCACACGAAACGACACGTTCTTGAAGAAGACGTACGGCATCGGCGCGAAACCCTATTGGCGCCCGCCCTACGCCAAGCGCAACGCCGCCGTGGATGCCGTGGCCGCCGACCTCGGTTACAAGGTGCCCACCTTGTGGTCGGGTTCGCTGTCGGATTCGACGTTGATCACCGAGGACTACATCGTGCAGATGGCCGACCAGTACTTCACGCCGCAGGCCATCGTGATCGGGCACCTCAATCATCTGCCGGTGACGCACGTCTATCCGCAGCTCGTCGACATCATCCGCGACCGCAACCTGCGCACGGTCACGCTCAACGACGTGTTCCTCAAGACACCCTGACGGCGGCTACCGCCGGCGCCGGGTGCGGACTCGTTGGCCGACAACGTCTTCGACGTCTCGCGTGGATCCCCCGGTCGGCGCTCGCGCAGAAGCCGCGCTCCGGTGAGCCGAGCCCCTGGGCGGAAGAGGTGGCCGGAATTCCGTTAACCGCGAGATCTCTAAAAAATTAGAGATTGCTCTTCCGCTGGCGGGCGGTCCATTGTTACCGTTCCGTAATGCATCGGGCCGGGGGAGTATTCACAGTACTGCTGATAATTGCTTCGGCTCTGGTGGGCACCGGAATTGCGCGCGCCGACGGCGGGGACGAGCCGCAGTACGCGGACTTTTATGCCGCGCCGGATCCGCTGCCGCCCGGTCAACCCGGCGACCTGATCCGCACCGAACCGTCGCGACTGGTGCTGGAGCCCTCCGGCCAGCTGGGCGCGATCATGGCGTCCGGCACGCGAATCATGTACCGCAGCACCGACACCCGGGGCAACCCGATCGCGGTGACGGGCACCTATTTCGAGCCCTACAACGACTGGCCGGGCGCCGGGCCGCGCCCGTTGATCAGTTACGCGCCGGGTACCCAGGGGCAGGGCAATCAGTGTGCGCCGTCGCGAATGTTCAACCAGGGCATTCACTATTCGGGTGGCTGGGACATCATGTTCAACTACGAGGAACTGTTCGTCGCCACCATGGTCGCGCGCGGCTTCGCCATTGTGATGACCGACTACGAGGGCCTGGGCACCGCGCCGATGCACACGTATGTGGGGCGGGTGGCCGAGGGACAGGCGGTGCTCGATGCCGCCCGCGCCGCCATGCGCCTACCCGGCACGTCGCTGGATCCGCATGGGCCCGTGGCGTTTTGGGGCTATTCGCAGGGCGGCGGCGCGACCGCGTCGGCGGCCGAGCTCGCCTCGCAATACGCCCCCGACCTTCACATCGTGGGCACCTACGCCGGGGCGCCACCCGCCGACCTCAAGGAGCTGTTGCCCTACGCCGACGGCAGCGCGCTGGTCGGCGTCGTCGGGTACGCGCTCAACAGCGTCATGGCCGCCTATCCCGAGTTCGCCGACATCATTCGCTCCAAGATGACGCCGCGCGGGTTGGCGATGCTGGAATCGGTGTCACGCCAATGCGTCGGACAGACGTTGCTGGACTTCATGTTTCGTCACATACAGCCCTACTTCACCGAGGACATCAATCAGCTGGTGAACGAGGAGCCGTTCAACAGCCTGTTCGAGGCGCAACGGCTCGGCCGCTTCAAACCGAACGCGCCGGTGATGATCGACAGCAATCGCTACGACCCGCTGGTGCCGTGGACCGCGGCCAACCAGCTCGGGCGCGACTGGTGTGCCCAGGACGCCGACGTCGAATTCCGCACCAACGAAGAGCCGCCGTTCCTCAACAAGCTCGTCATCAACCACGCGCTGCCGATGCTGGTCGACGGCGAACCGGCGATGCAATGGATCGCCGCCCGCTTCAACGGCGAGCCCACCACGCCGAACTGCGGTCAGTTCTAAAGCGCGGGCTAAGTCGGCGCCGATAAACTGGGGCGCATCGCTGCACGCAGAAAGCACAACGCGCCCGAGCGGCGCCGCCAACTCGCCGACGCCGCGATCGAATTGCTGGGCAGCAACGGGGTGCACGGGGTCAGTCACCCGAAAGTCGACGACCACGCGGGCGTGCCGGCCGGCACCACATCGTTTTATTTCCGGACCCGCCGGGCGCTGGTGCACGCCATCGCCACCCGGCTGGCCGAACTCGACGTCGCCGACTTTTCGATGATGGCCGAACTGGCCGAGGATCACGCCACCCAGTTCACCGGCACCGCCGGCCTGGCCCGCATCGTCATGTACGTCAACAGCGAACCCTGGCTCACCCGCGCCAAGGCCCGCTACGAGCTGGCGCTGCTGGCCGGCCGGGACCCGGAACTGGCCGCGGCCCTTAGTGAGTCGGCGGACCGGCTCTACGCCCTGGCCCGCGACGTCGTCACCCAGTGGCACCCCGAGGGCAGCGCGCCGGATCCGGCATTGGTCGACGACCAGGCGACCGCCACCCTGGCCTTCATCAACGGGATCATGCTGACCTTCGTCGCGGGCCAGCCGGCCGTCGACGACCCCGAGCACCTCGACCGGCTCATCCAGGGCGTCATCGCCGGCGTCGCGCACGTGCGCGGTGACTGACCGCCTCGTCAGCGCGCGTCGAACATCCCGTCGATGAGCCGGTGCAGCACTTCCCGGGTCTCGTCGCGCGTGCGGTCCGGGTCATCGGCGGTGGCGATGACCATCGCGGCCTCGTCGAGCGCGCCGATGAGCACGTGCGCCAGCGGCCGCACCGGCTGCTCGGCCAACTCGCCGGCCCGGATCGCCTCGGTGAGCATCTGCTCGGTCATGCCCAGGCTGTACCGCTGTGCGACGTCGCGGAATCCCGCCCAGCCGAGCACGCTCGGCGCGTCCAGCAGGATCAGTTGCCGCACTTCGGGATCGGCGGACACCTCGAGCCAGGCGTCGACCGCGCCCCGGACCGCGGCCGTCGGCGTCGCCGCCCCCGACTCGGCGACCACCACGGCCATCCGCGCCATCACATCCTGCTCGACGACCTCGACGACCTCACGGAACAGCGCCGCCTTGTCGGCGAATTGGTGATACATCGCGCCGCGGGTGACCCCGGCGGCCGAGGCGATTTCGGGCGTTCCCACGTCGGCGTATCCCCGCAGGCCCCAGAGTTTGCGGGCAGCCGCGATCAGCGCCTCGCGGGTGGCCGCGGAGCGCTCCTCCTGGGTGCGTCTCTTGCTTTCCATACAACCTGTTGGTAACTTACGAACAGACAGCCTGTTTGTAAGTGTATCTCTGACGTAGGAGTCCTCATATGTCGACGATCGACATTAGTGCCGGAACCATCCATTACGAAGCAACCGGACCCGAGAACGGCAGGCCCGTGGTCTTCGTGCACGGTTACATGATGGGCGGCCAACTGTGGCGCCAGGTCAGCGAACGGCTGGCCGCCCGCGGATTGCGGTGCATCGCCCCGACCTGGCCGCTGGGCGCACACCCCGAGCCGCTGCGCCGCGGCGCCGATCGCACCATCACCGGCGTGGCGGCCATGGTCGCCGAGGCACTCGCCGCGCTCAACCTCGAGGACGTGGTGCTGGTCGGCAACGACACCGGCGGCGTCGTCACCCAGTTGGTCGCCGTGCACCACCGCGAGCGGCTGGGTGCGCTGGTGCTCACGAGTTGCGATGCGTTCGAACACTTTCCACCGCCGATCCTCAAACCGGTGATCCTGGCGGCCAAGTCGAAGACGACGTTCCGGGCCGTCGCCCAGGCCATGCGGGTGCCCACGGTGCGCAAGCGCGCGTTCGACGGCCTGGCGCACCGCAACATCGACGACCTCACCGAGCTCTGGGTGCGCCCGGCGCAGTCGCTGCCGGCGGTCGCCGAGGACCTGCGCCAGTTCACCCTTTCCATGCGCCCCGAGGTGACGACGACGGTGGCGGCCAGGCTGTACGACTTCGACAAGCCGACGCTCGTCGCATGGTCGGCCGACGACGTGTTCTTCGAGCAGGAGGACGGCGCCCGGCTGGCGGCGACCATCCCCAACGCCCGCCTCGAGGTGATCGCCGGGGCGCGGACGTTCTCCATGGTCGACCAGCCGGACCGCCTGGCCGATCTGCTGTCGACGGTCGCGGTGCGCGCGTAACGCGTTCTGCTTCGCGGTCGTAACGCCACGGCGGAGATCCGAGCGGGATTTCGCCATGGCGTTACGCTCGCGGGCATGGAACATGTCCTGCAAGGCCGGCGGATCCTGGTGACCGGCGCCGCCACCGGCATCGGCGCCGCCGCGGTAGGGGTCCTGATCGAGGCGGGCGCCGAGGTGGCCGCGACCTATCACCGGACGCCGCCGCCGGAAGGCCTCGCCGCCAAGTGGTTTCAGTGCGACGCGCGTGATCCCGACGGCGTCTCGGCGACGGTCACGGACGCGGCGCACCACCTGGGCGGGCTCGACGTGCTGGTGAACGCCGCGGGGCTCTGGCAGGCCGGCATCCCCGGCTATATCGGCGCCGACGACATCTCGTTCCTGTTGGACACCAACGTCAAGGCAACCATCCTCACCAACCAGGCCGCCTACGCCGTCATGAGGGACCAGGACCCCAAGGGCGGACGGATCATCAACTTCGGCTCGTCGGAAGCCGTTATGGGCAGCCCGATCTCGGCCGTCTACGCCGCGACCAAGGGCGCGGTGCAGGCGTGGACGCGGTCGGCCGCCAAGGCCTGGGCCGCCGACAACGTCACCGTCAACGCCCTGGCTCCCGCCGTGCAGACGCCGGGTGCCGACCGGCTGCGCGACTTTCTCGGCCCCGACGCCGCCGCCCTGATCGATCAGCAGATGAAGATGATGATCCCGCTGGGCGGGACGCTGGGGGACCCCACCCGCGACCTCGGGCCGATGTTGGTGTTTCTGGCCGGTTCCGGCTCGGGCTTCATCACAGGGCAACTGCTGGCGGTGGACGGCGGCCTGATGATGGTGGGTGGCTAGGCGGCACGCCGCCCGCCGCCGGCCGCTACTATAAGACGGACCGTCTCGTCTCGTAGGGTAGGCAGAGTGAGGGTGAATCGGACCGATGGCTGACGACACGATTCAAGCGCTGCTGCGCAAGCGCCTATCCGATTCATCGATCGCGGTGAAATACGGTGATGCGCAATGGAGTTGGCGTCAGTATCTGGAGGGCTCGACGGCGCGGGCCGCGGCCCTGCTGGCCGCCGCCGATCCGTCCCGGCCGGTGCACGTCGGCGCCCTGCTGGGCAACACCCCCGAGATGCTGAGCCAGATGGCGGCGGCCGGGCTCGGCGGCTACGTGCTGTGCGGCCTGAACACCACCCGCCGTGGCGAGGCGCTGGCCGCCGACATCCGCCGCGCGGACTGCCAGTTCGTGGTGACCGACGCCGAGCACCGCCCGCTGCTGGACGGCCTGGACCTGGCGGACACGCGCGTCCTCGACACCTCGACGCCGCAGTGGGCCGAGCTCATCGACTCCGCCGGCGAGCTCACTCCGCATCGGCAGGTCACCGCGATGGACGCCTTCATGATGATCTTCACGTCGGGAACGAGCGGAAATCCCAAGGCGGTGCAGGTATCTCACTTCATGGCCACGGTCGCCGGGCTCAGCCTGGCCGAGCGATTCACCCTCACCGACCAGGACACCTGTTACGTGTCGATGCCGCTGTTTCATTCCAACGCGGTGGTCGCGGGATGGGCGCCGGCGGTGTGCTCGGGTGCCGCGATCGTGCCGGCGAAGTTCTCGGCGAGCAACTTCCTCGACGACATCCGCCGCCACGGCGCCACCTACATGAACTACGTCGGCAAGCCGCTGGCCTACATCCTGGCCACCGCCGAACGCGACGACGACGCCGACAATCCGCTGCGGGTGGCGTTCGGCAACGAGGCCAACGACAAGGACATCGAGGAGTTCGCGCGCCGGTTCGGTGTGCAGGTCGAGGACGGCTTCGGGTCGACCGAGAACGCCGTCATCGTGATCCGCGAACCCGGCACGCCCAAGGGCTCCATCGGGCGGGGCGCCGACGGGGTGGCCATCTACCACAGCGATACCGTCACCGAATGCGCGGTCGCCCGGTTCGACGCCGACGGGGCACTCGTCAACGCCGACGAAGCGGTGGGCGAGCTGGTGAACACGGCCGGCTCGGGTTTCTTCACCGGCTACTACAACGATCCGGACGCCAACGCCGAGCGCATGCGCCACGGCATGTACTGGTCCGGAGACCTCGCCTACCGCGACTCCGACGGCTGGATCTACCTGGCCGGCCGCACCGCCGACTGGATGCGGGTCGACGGCGAGAACCTGGCCGCCGCGCCCATCGAGCGGATCCTGTTGCGCCACAGCGCGATCAACCGGGTCGCGGTCTACGCCGTCGCGGACGGCCATGTCGGCGATCAAGTGATGGCAGCCGTCGTGCTCAACGACGGCCACACGCTGGCGCCCGACGAATTCGAAGCGTTCCTCGACGCCCAGCCCGACCTGTCCCCCAAGGCGCGCCCACGCTACGTCCGCATCGCCGCCGACCTGCCCAGCACCGCCACCCACAAGGTGCTCAAGCGCCAGTTGATCGCCCAGGGAACCGCGATCGGGCAGGGAGAAGTGTTGTGGGAGCGCGAATCCCGCGGGACAGCCTATGCGGTCACGGGCTCCGGGGCTCCCTACGGCGGATCTGCCCCTTCGACCGTCGCACCCGTTTGACCGGATCGCGGGTGGTGCCGGCGGCGATCTCGTCGCGCAGCTGGGTGATGTTGGAGATCTCCGCGTACAGCCCGCGGATCGCGTAGTCCAAAACGGCGAAGGAGTAGCGCTGTTCGGGGTCGTCGGTGATGCCGAGCTCGCGGGAACGCTGCCGCGACCACAGCGCCTCGTCGAGGCGGGCCCGGGTCGCGTCGAGATGGCGGTCCAGGGTGTCCAGGACGTGTTCGGGGTCCTCGCCGCGGGCCAGCCAGGTTTTGAGGATGACGGGGTGTTTGATGACCACTTGGTCCTGCCCCGGGAAGTGCTGCACCCAGCGGCGCAGCGCGTCGAGCCCGGCCTCGGTGGTCTCGTACAGGGTGATGGCGCGCTTGCCGGACTGGGCGCCGGTCTCGCTGACCATTCCCCGGGCCAGCAGCCTGGTCAGTTCGCGCCGCACGTGGCTGACCGACGGGGACCAGTAGAAGTGGCCGACGGACAGTTCGGCGCGCATCTTGATCTCGCCGGCGGTGAGTTGCTCGTCGTTGGCCGCCAGCACGCCCAGGACCAGGTAGGCGGTGACCGGAAGTCCGTTGCTGGTACGGGGACTCACGAACTGTCGGTTCCTTCCGCGGTGAAGTACGGAAGCGTCACGCCGGGACCGACGTCGTGGAATCGCACCCGCACGCGCAGGCCGACCTCGATGTCCTCCGGCGGCACACCGACGACGTTGGTCAGCATCTGATAGCCCTCGTCGAGCGTGACGATCGCCGGCGCATACGGCGGTTCGAACTCGGGTGTCACCGGCCGATAAACCACCGTCCAGCTGTAGATCTCGCCGCGACCGCTGCCCTCCCGCCAGTCGACGACCTGCGAAAGGCATTGGCGGCAATGCTCGGTCGGGGGAAAGTTCGCCAGGCCACACCCCGCGCAACGCTGATAACGCAGCTGCCGCGACCGGCAGCCCTCCCAGAACGGCACGCTGACCTGGCTGCTCGCGTGCGGGACGGGGCCGGTTTGGGGTCGCAATGGATCAGAGGTCACCGTGGCTCGTCTCCCAAAATCAGTACCGTCGTGAACAACGCCCCCGCTCCCCCGTTGCTACACAACGCGATATGCGCATCGGGGACTTGAAGATCGCCGGCCTGGCCGCGCAACTGCTGAACCGCTCGGATGGCGCGCTGCATCATCTGCGGGTTGGAGCCCGCGTGGCTGAACGACATGGTCCCCCCGTCGGTGGTGATCGGATGGCTGCCGTCGATGGCGATGTGGCCATCGGCGACGAACGGCCCGCCCTCGCCGTCGCCGCAGAAGCCGAATGCCTCGAGCTGGCGGATGATTTCGAAGGAGAACGGGTCGTAGAGTTCCAGCACGTCGACGTCTTCGCGGCGCAGCCCGGCGTGGGTGAATGCGCACTCGGCCGCGCGCCGGCCCACCACACCGTTCACGTGATCGCCGCGCCGCCCGGCCAGGTCGTACGCCGGTGGGTGCTGGTAGGAGGGACCGTGAAAGTCCGCGCCGCTGCCCAGGACGTAGATGGGTTGACTCTTGACGTCGATGGCGTCGACGTTGGCCACGACGAGCGCGCACCCGCCTTCGGACGTGGTCGCGCAGTCCAGGAGATGGAACGGGTCCGCGATGGGGCGCGACGCGGTGATGTCCTCCGGCGCGAACGGGCCCCGCTGGTAGTAGACGGCTTCTGGGTTGCGCGAACCGTTGTTGCGGATGGTCGCGGCGACGAGCGAGAGTTGTTCGCGCGTGGTGCCGTAGACGTGCATGTGGCGCCGGGCGATGAGCGCGAATTCGGCGGTGGTGAACATGCCCCAGGGCGCGACGAATTCGTTTTCGGGCCGGGTCCACGGCGCGGTGGCCTCGTGGTCGCGGTATTCGCCGGCCTGCGCCGCGACCAGCACCACCACGTCCGCCATGCCGTGCTCGATCGCGGTGACCGCCTCGGTGATCATGCCGACCCCGAAGGCCAGGCCCTGCCAGGCCGGGCCGATCCGCAGGTCGTAGATCAACGAGGTCGACTGCGGGCTCGCGCTGATGCCGTCGACGTCGTCGAGGGTCAGCCCGGCATCGTCGAGCGCGCCTAGGATCGCCTTGATCGCCAGGCCGCGCGACGTTTCGCCGTCCAACCGACGTCCCTGCCGGGTGTTGTGCACCCCGACGATCGCCGCGGTGCGCCTCGTCGCGCTCACCGATGTTCCATTCCCGTTACCGCCGTTCAGTTTTCGTCCGCGACGACACCCAGGTAGGTGCCCCTGACCTCGTATCGTCTCCCGTCGCGGGTGATGGTGCCGATGATGGTGCCGGGCGCGGGGCTGTGATCGGTGCCGGCCACTGCCACGACGTCGATCCGCACGTCCACCGGTCGCGCCGTCTGCGGGTCGGTGATCTCGACGACCATCGCCACCGCGTGTTCGTCCTCGTCCCATTCCACGCTGGTGATGCGGTGGCGGGCGGTCAGCTCCATCACCACGGAATCCCGGCGCACCAAGAAGCGCACCGGCGCGCACAGCTCCCCGGCGCGGGGCGGCACGCACAGGCTGACCGCCATGTCACAGGCCCGCCGGCCGGTCGCTGATGGTGCCCGAGCGCCGCAGGTCGGCCAGGTCCGCTTCGCTGTGCCCGAGAATGTCGGTGAGTACCTCTTGGGTGTGCTGCCCGTAGAGCGGTGGCACCCGCCGGATCCAGCGCCTCGGCCGGTCGAGGAATGCGAAAGGCATTCCGGTGCACAGGAAAGAACCGGCGACGGGATGGTCGACCGTCTCCCAGAAGCCGCGTGCGTGCAGGTGCGGGTCGGTCAGCAGCGCCGCGGCGGGGGTGACGCGCGCGGCGGCCACGCCGGCGGCGCGCAGCGCGTCGACCGCTTCGGTCACCGAGCGCGTGGCGGCCCAGGCGCAGATCAATTTGTCGATGTCGTCGGCCCGTTCGTCCCACGCGGTGTCGTGTAGATCCGGCTGGTCGAGCAGTCCGGCCAGCGACGCCCGGGCGGCGGTGTCCAGCGCGGCGAGCGCGACCCATTCGTCGTCGCCGCGGCAGCGGTACACGCCCTGGGGGGATGCGCCGGGGCCGCGGTTCCCATTGCGCCGCAGGGCGATTCCGTTGCGCGAGTACTCGACCAGCATTTCGGCGGCCACGTTGAGCGCCGCCTCGACCATGGTCGATTCGACCTGCATGCCGGCACCCTCGCGGTCGCGGATCGCCAGTGCGGCCACGGCGGCGAAGGCGGCGTGCAGGCCGGCGATCGGGTCGCACACTCCGCGCGGAATCACGGGCGGACCGTCGGCGTGGCCGGTCATCCACGCCATGCCGGTCGCCTGCTCCATCGTCTGCGCGAAGCCGACGCGGTCGCGCCACGGGCCATCGAGGCCGAAGGCGGGCATCCGCACCATGATGGCGTGTGGGTTGGCGGCGCGGACCGCGTCCCATTCCAGGCCGAAGTTCGCCATCACCCGGGGCGAGAAGTTCTCGATGAGCAGATCGCTGGCGGCGATGAGTTCCAGCGCGACGGATCGCCCGGCATCGGTGCCCAGATCGACGCTGACCCCGCGCTTGTTGTTGTTGCTGCACAAGAAGACCGGGCCCCACTCCCACCATTGATCCCAGTCGGGCGGGCGGCCCGCGGAGAACCGCATGCCGTCGGGCCGCCGGACGCCCTCGACCTTGATCACGTCGGCGCCCAGGGCGCCGAGCAGTTGCGTGGCGACCGGGCCGGCCCAGAACGCGGTGAAATCGGTGATCCGCACGTCGGACAGCGGAAGCACGTCGGACAGCGGAAGCGCGTCGGCCTCGTCGGTGCGGGGCGATTGGGGTCGCGGCGGCCAGTGCAGCCGTGCGTTGTCGGCGCCGAGCGCCGGGGGCTGCCTGGGCGGCCTGGTCGCCATAGCCTCGCTGCGATACGGCACCCGCGGCGCCAGCACCCCGTCCCGCGATTCGACGAACACGCCGCGTTCCACGAAGTGGTCCAGTTTGGGCAGCATCTCGGGAGACGCTATGGGGGCGACCGGAATCCGGAAGGCCACGGCGACGTCGACGATCTCCTGGGTGGTGCGGCTTCTGGTCCAGGCGGTGACCATGTCCAGGAACTCGTCGCGGCGCGCGACCCGTCCGGCGAAGGACGCCAGCTCGGCGTCGCCGACGAGATCGGCGCGGTCGATCATCACCAGGAAGTCCTGGAACTGCTGCGCGGTGATGGTGCAGAAGCCGACCATGCCGTCGGCGGTGGGAACGATCGACGGCAGCTCCAAACTGCGTTCGTGTAGCAGCGAATCGGGGCCCAGCACGCTCGCCGACATCGCCGACAGGCCGCCCATGGCGATCACCATGGCCTCGTACGTCGAGACGTCGATGACCCGGCCGCGGCCGCTTCGGGCGGCGTGCCGCGCCGTGGCCGCGGCGGCCGCCGCGGCGAACGTGCCCGCCAGCCATTCCCCGAGCCGCCCGCCGGCTTGCACCGGTTCGTCGTCCGGCCAGCCCCGCCCGGCGATCGATCCGCACAGTGCCTGCAGGATGAATTCGTTGGCCGCGACCTGGTTTTCGGCGTAGGGCCCGGTGGTGCCGAACGGTGTCACGGCCACCACCACCGCCGACGCGGCGCTGAGCGCGGTGATGCCGTCGAGCGTCCATCCGTCGGTCAGGTCGGTGAGCACGAGGTCGGCGCCGGCCAGCAGCGACGCGACCTCTGCCTGGCCGCGGTTGATCACCGACTTCTTGCCCGCGGCCAGATATCCGAACAGCGCCCCCGGTGGCCCGCCCGCCGCCGACCAGGCGCGCAGCGAATCGCCCTGCGGGGATTCGATTTTCACCACCTCGGCCCCGGCGTCGGCGAACATCTTCCCGCAGTAGGACACCGCCAGTCCGTTGCACAACTCCAGCACGCGCCAACCCGCGAACGGCGCCGCACCCGCCACGTTCAGTTACCCAGGGTGGTGGCGCGTCCGGCGATGCCGGCCGCCTCGGCCGTCACGGGCGCGGCCGCTCCGGCCTGCAGGGCGAACTGTGTCATCCGGGTCCACGCGTCCCGGTCACGCTGGCTGGCTCGGCGGCCGACGTGGGTGACGACGTCGACATCGGTGGCCTGCGCGCGCAGCCGGCCGGCCCTCGCCTGTTCCTTCGGGATGTGTTGGAACGGGTCGAATGAGTACGCGGCCATGGCGTTTTCGTGGGTGATCTTGTCGATGACCCGGTCGTCGAGGTGGCCCATGGTGGCGATGATGTCCTCCGGCGCGAACGGCCAGTTGCTGTCGGAGTGCGGGAAGTCGGACTCCCAGCACAGCATGTCCTCGTTGAACCACTCCATGTTGTGGACGCCGACCTTGTCACTGATGAAGCAGGTGTAGAAATGCCGCTTGAACACATCGGTGGGACCACTGTAGCCGGGCGGGAACGTCGCCAGTGTCCACCCCGAGTGACGGTTGTACACATGCTCGGCGCGCCAGAGGAAGTACGGTATCCAGCCGACGTCGCCCTCGGTGAGCGAGAACTTCAGTTGCGGGAAGTCCGCCCAGAACTCCGCCCAAATCAGTTCGGTGAAGGTGAACATGCTCATCATCGACGACGCCGTCATCTGCACGCTGGGCGGCGCGTCGGTCGACACCTGCGGGGAGCGGGAGGCGGAGCCGACGTGCGTGCACAGCACCGTCTTGTTCTCGCAGGCGGCCTCGAACAGCGGATACCAGTACTTGGTGTGAATGCTGGGCATCTGCAACGCTTCCGGATTCTCCGAGAACGTCACGGCGTGACAACCCTTGTCGGCCAGGCGTTTGACTTCCTTGGCGGCCTCGGCCACATCGAACAGCGGCAGGATGCCGCACGGGATGAACCGGCCCGGGTACGCCCCGCACCATTCGTCGACGTGCCAGTCGTTGTAGGCCTTGATCATCACCAGGTTGACCTCGCGGTCGGGGCCCTGGTTGAGGACCTGGCCGGAGAATCCGGTGAAGTTCGGAAAGTTCAACCCCGCCAGCTGCCCGCCGGCGTTCATGTCGCGGACCCGCTCATCGACGTTGAAGCAGCCCGGCCGCATCTCGTCGTAGCGCGCGGCGTCGATGTTGTACATCTCGCGGGGCTTGCCGGCCACGGCGTTCAGGCCCATGTTTCG
This sequence comes from Mycobacterium paraintracellulare, assembly GCF_000276825.1. Lineage (NCBI taxonomy): Bacteria > Bacillati > Actinomycetota > Actinomycetes > Mycobacteriales > Mycobacteriaceae > Mycobacterium > Mycobacterium paraintracellulare. The sequence continues at coordinate 5,440,619 of NC_016948.1, forward strand.
GCCGCGCACCTCGCCGTAGTACCACTGCTGGACGCCGTCGGGTTCGAGGACCACCCGCGGGGCGCGGTCCTTGTACTTGGCGGGAACGTGGGCGTCGAACATGTCGGCCGGCTCGGCGATGTGATCATCCACGCTGATCAGGATCAGATCGTCCTTGTTCATGCCGCGCTCCTCGGTCAATTTATAGTGACTAGTAGATAATGGCGCCGATCACAGTGTCAACGACGCGCGGTGCGTTGGACATAGCGCGCCCCTCTCGCGTCTTCCGCTGCATCGCAACGAGACAAGGCGCTGCCGGGCTTCGCGTCCTGTTCCCGGCGGCTCGGGTACGAGGTTCCCGGCGCATGTGGACTAATAGTCCACGTGATGCGGCTCCACCACACGACATCCTGCGGTGCCGGTGGGTCTCGCATGCCACCATGGGGCATGACCGGGCCCGGAAGGTGACGGAAGTTGAGCAGCAATAAGGCGGCGCGTCCGACCACCGCGGACGTGGCCCGGTTGGCCAGCGTGTCAACCGCCACGGTCAGCTACGTGCTGAACAACGCGCAGGGCCGGCGGATCTCCCCCGAAACCCGCGATGCCGTCTACCGCGCCGCCAAACTCCTCGGTTATCGGCCCAACCTCGCCGCCCGCAACCTCGCGCGCGGCAAAAGCGGTGTGGTGCTCTACGTGGTGCCGCACGTGGCCGTGGGCGAGATGCCGATGCAGGCGGGCAGCCGCATGACCACGGCGCTGGCCCGCCAGGGTCTGCTTCAGGTCCAGGTTTTCGAGACCGACGACGATCATCATGTCGTCGATGCGATCGAGAACCTGGACCCGGTCGCGATCACCAGCCTGTTCCCGCTGAGCGCGGCCGCCCGCGAGGCGGTGGCCAAGGCCGGCATCCCGCACATCGAGATCGGGACACTGCCCGCACTCAACAACCCGCATCTTTCGGTCGGCGAGATGCGAGTCGAGCACCTCGTCGAGCGCGGCCATCGGCGAATCGCCTTCGCGTACACCGGGGTTGACCGCTGGAGGCCGCTGGGCGACTACTGGTTCGAAGGCGTGTCGCGGGCCGCGCAGGCGCGCGACCTGCCACCCGTGCGAGTCGACCAGGTCACCCTGGACAACGCCGCCGACGTGGTCACCGGATGGGTGGGCGACGGGGTCACCGCCGTCTGCGCCCAAAGCGACGAGATCGCCTGCCTCGTCCTCTACGGCATCCATCGGGCGCGGCTGCGCTGTCCGAGCGACCTCGCGGTGATGGGTGTCGACGCGAGTCCCATGGGCATGGTCAGCACCCCACCGCTGACCACCGTTCAGTTCGACCCCTGCGCGGTCGCCGACGCCGCCCTCGCCGCCGTCTTCGAGCGGCTGGGGCAACCCGCCCCGCCCTCCCCCGAGCTGACGGACATCGCCCACCTGGTGGTGCGGGCGTCGACGTGAGCATCAGTCGGCTGGCTCGTAACGCAGGAGCGTGACGTCGTGTTCCGGGTAGTCGCAGAACACCGGCTTCACCCGCATCCCCACCCGCAGGCGGGCCGGGTCGACATTGACCATTTCGGTGGAAAACCTTGGGCCCTCGTCCCATTCGACGATGGCGAGTAGCTGGGGCACGGCATCGGCGAAGTGCGGGCTGACCGGCCGGTGGGCCACGGTGTAGGAGTACAGCGTGCCCATCCCGGAGATCTCGCGCCATTCCAGGTCGTCGGCCAGGGTGCGCGGCGCGCGCACCCGCGGATAGAACACATACGCCTGCAGTGACGGCGAATACTGGATGACGATGCGGTGCTGCGCGAGCGCGTCCCAAAACGGCGCGCTGGTAGGGGTTTTGACGGGCATCGGCCGCTCGAAGGTGGTCATCGGTGATCAGTCTCCCTCGAGGATGAGCGTGGTCTGCTCGGACAGGATCCCGCCATTGCCGGACACGAAGGCGCGGTGGCAGTCGGCGACCTGCGCCGCCCCGGCGCGGCCCATGATCTGGCGGGTGGCGTCGCAGACGTGGTGCATGCCGCCGGCCAGACCCGCCTGGCCGAAGCCTAATTGGCCGCCGGCGGTGTTGAGCGGGAAGTCGCCGCGGAACGTGAGGTCGTGGCCGGCGACGAACTCCATCCCCTTGCCCTTCTCGCAGAATCCGGCGTCTTCGAGGGAGAGCAGCACGGTGATGGTGTAGCAGTCGTAGATCGAAACCATGTCCATCTCCTCCCGGGTCAGGTCCGTCATGGCGAAGGCCGTGTCGGCGGCGGCGGCGATCGGGGTCTGCAGCAGGTCCTGGGCGTAGGTCGGCGTCTTGAACGGCACGTGCTCGCCAAATCCCTTGACCCACACCGGCCGATTGCGGGAGCGCCTGGCGACGTCGGCGTTCGCGACCACGACGGCGGCGCCCCCCACACACGGCATCACGATCTCCAGCATGTGCAGCGGGTCGGCGATGACCGGGCTGGCCAGGACGTCATCGACGGTCAGCGGCTTGTCCTTCCAAATCGCGCCCTCGGTGTGGTTGGCGTTGGTGCGCTGGTCGACGACGATCTTGGCCATCGCCCGCTCGTCGTAGCCGTAGATCGCCGCGTAGCGTTGGGCGACCTGGCCATACGGTCCGTTCTGGCCGAGATTTCCGTAGGGGATCTCGAATTCGGCCTGGGGAGAGCCGTATTGGTTGCTCGACGACCCGAAATACAATGCGTCGCCGAGCGATCTGGGTTTCTTCGGCGACATCGGGGTGATGTACCGGGCGGGCAGCGCGCACAAGACGGCGTCGCAGATGCCGAGTTCGACGGCTGCGGCGGCCCGCCACACCATGGCCGCGGCGCTGGCGCCACCCAGGTCCACGTGTTCGGCGAACCTCGCCCCCACTCCGAGGTATTCGGCGATGGTGGAGGGGATGAAGATCTCCGACTCGGCCAGATGTGACGCCACGATGCCGTCGACAACCTCGAAGGGCAGTCCCGCATCGGCGAGCGCGGCGGCGCCGAGTTCGGCCCATTGCTCGATGACGAAGGGGGCGGGCGACGCCTTGGTCATTCGTTCGGGTGGCAGTTCGACGTACCCGACGATCGCGGCCTCGCCACGTAAACCCATGAGCTGTCCTACTTTCGGGGTAGTCCGAGGATCATCTGCGCGATGATGTTGAGCTGGATCTCCCTGGTTCCCCCGCCGATCAGCTCGGCCGGCAGATGCAGATAGGGCTCCACGACCGCGGTGTCGGGGTCGTCGACCATCGCGACCTGCCCGGTGAGCTGCAGCGTGGCCTGGAAGGTGCGCCGCAGCAGCACATTCATCGCGACCTTGGCGATGCTGGACGCCGGGCCGGAGGCCTGACCGTCGAGCAGCCGAATGGTTTCGCGCACCCCGAGTGCCCTGATCGCGTTGGTGTAGGCGTCGAGCTCGCCGAGCTCACGCAACGCGTCGTCACGGTCCGGTCCGGGTTGAGCGGCGAGCCGGCGCAGCGCGACGGCCCGGTCGAACTTGACGTATCCGCTGATGGCCGAACGCTCTTCGGCCATCGTCGCGATCGCCAGGCTCCAACCATCGGTGGGGCCACCCAGCAGCATCTCGTCGGGAATGAACACGTCGTTGAGGAACACCTCGTTGAAATGCGCCTGCCCGGTCGCCGTCTTTATCGGCTGGATCTCCACCCCGGGGGAACGCATATCGAGGATGAAATAGCCGATGCCGCGGTGCTTACTGGCTTCGGGGTCGGTGCGCGCAAGGAGCGCACCCAGGTCGGCGTATTGGGCCAACGACGTCCAGATCTTGTGGCCGTTGATCCGCCAGCCGCCATCGACCTTGGTCGCGCGGGTGGTCAGCGACGCGAGGTCGGAGCCGGCTCCCGGTTCGCTGAACAGCTGACACCACAGGATGTCGCCGCGTTGGGTCGCCGGGATCAGCCGCTCCTGCAAGTCTTTTGGCGCGGCGGCCAACACCGAGGGCAGGATCCATTCGGCGATGTTCAGCGAGGGCCGAACCAGGCCGGGTCGCTTGGCGAACTCCTCGTCGATGATGAGCTGTTTCAACGGATCCGCATCGACGCCCCACGGCGCCGGCCAGTGCGGCGCCATGAGGCCGGCGTCGGCGATCAGCGTGCGTTGCGGCCCGGTGGCGAGGTGCTCATAGTCGCCGTGCGGCGCGGGTTTGTCGTTGCGCAACTGCAGGGCCGCATCGAGCGTCTCGGCCACCCAGGAACGGAATTCGGGCTCGGCGTCGCCGAGGTTCACCGACATGTCGCGCGTCTGGGTGCAGGTGAGCTCCCCCAGCCGCCGCGCCCAGCGGTTCGCCGGGCCGATGGATCCCGCCAGGCTGATGGCCCGCCGCCAGTACAGGTGCACGTCGTGCTCCCAGGTGAAACCGATGGCGCCGAGCATCGTCAACGCGTCGAGCACCAGGTCCGGGGCGGGCGAGATCGCGATCACGGCCGCCCCGGCGGCGGCCATCCTGTGCTGATCGAGTGATTCGTCGACGGCGCGCACCGCGTCCCAGGCCGCCGCGGTGGCCAATTCGCTGTTGACCAACAGCATTGCCGCGCTGTGTTGCAACGCCTGGAACGTGCCGATCACCTTGCCGAATTGTTCGCGGCTGCGCAGGTGGGCGGTAACGGCCTGCAGGCACCACTGGACGATGCCGGCCGTCGTAGCGGCGACGAGACCCAACAGCACACAGCGCGCGCGTGCCGCGTCGATCCCGGTGAGTGCCTCGTCGTCCGTCGCCGTGTAGTCGTCCAGACGCATGATCCCGGCATCGGCGACGAGGTCGGTGCCGCGGACGGGTTCGACTGTCACCGCGCGCTTTTGGGTGTCGACCGGCACCCAGACGACGTCGCCTTCCCGGGTCGGCGCGCCGACCAGGATGATCCGCGCCGCGCACACGCCCGGTGTTATCTCCGACGCCCCGTTGAGAGACCACCGCCCGTCCACGGCCCAGGCGTGCAGATCCCCGTCGCCCGGAAGCACGACGGCAGCGGTGACGCCGGCCGCGAGGTCACGCACCAGTGATTGCGCGCTCGGTGTCGGATCGGCCAGCAAGGCGACCGCACCCGCGGCCACCGTCGGCAGCAGCGGGCCGGGCAACAGCGACTTGCCCGCCGCCTCCAGCACGCACGCGGCGTCGATCAGCCGTCCGCCCTGGCCGCCGAGGTCCTCCGGCAGGTGCACGGCATGAAACCCGTTGCCGACCAGCGCATCCCACCATCCGGGTGGGCGGCCTGCCGAGAGCTCGTCGAAGCTGCCGCGTGTCGTGGCGATGGGGGCATTGCGGGCAGCGAACTGCCCGACGGCGTCGCAGAGCTCCTGTTGTTCCGGGCTCAGCCCCAGGGTCATGCGGGCGGCCGCATAGTGACTGACGATGGCCGCACTGATTGCTACCCTTTCGGCTCCGGATGCGAGTCTGACAAGACGGACCGTCTCGTCTTGTGGCAGACTACCGGGGGTAGTCAGGATATGTAAAGCGGGCCAGCGCCGCAGTGAGGACCACCAGATGCCAAGCGATCTCACCGAGGTGGGCACGCCGGCGAACACGCCCCGGCGTCGCAGCGAGAAGTCCCGCACGGCGATCGTCACGGCGACGCGCGAACTGCTCCTCGAGCGCGGGTTCGACGGCCTGTCCATCGAGGCCGTCGCCGCCCGGGCCGGCGTGGGCAAGCAGACCATCTACCGGTGGTGGCCCACCCGTCCCGCGCTGGTCGCCGACGTCATGCTGGAAGACGCCGACACGCTGCTGGCGTCGGTCAACCACAGCGGCGATCTGGCTGCCGATCTGGTGAGGTGGGTCGGCAAGCTGTTCGCCAGCCTGACGACACCGCGCGGTTCGGCCATGCTGCGCACCCTGACCGTCGCCTGCATGGAACACGAGGACACCGCCGTCAAGTTGCGCGCGGGATTCAGTGCGCCGCTGCACGATAGCGTGCGGGCCCGGTTGCTCGCCGACGGCATCGACGAGGCGGTCGCCGAATCGGCCGCGGACGCCATCGTCGGCGGCGTGGTGTATCCGATCCTGTCCGGCGCGCAGCCCTACTCCCGACGGCGGGCGGAACGGACCACCCGGCTCATCGTGGACGCACTCACCCGGGGCTGACCGCCGCCGCGCGGTCGACCGAGATTGCGGCCAGCCCCCGGCTCACCCGGTCGGGCAACGAGCCGCCGTGGCTCAGCCAGTCGTCGAGGGCGATGCGCACCGCCGCCATCGCCAGCGCGCCGATCAGGCGCGGCCGCGGATCGTGCTCGGCCGGCCCGGCCATCCGCGGCGCGACGAGCTCGGCGATCGCCACCTCGTAGCGCACATAGACGTGCAGCGTCCACGCATCCAGCGTCTCGGATGACCTTGTCAGTGTGGCTAATTCGCGGACCTGGTTCTCGATCTCGGCGAAGTCGCGGGCGAGTTCGCCGAACGCGCCGATGACCGCCTCCATCGCGCCGAGCTCCGGAGGCTGGGCCGCGAGGGCGGCGGTGATCCGGTCGAGCCAGTGGCCATTCATGCCCTCGGCCACGGCGTCTTCCTTGGAGTTGAAGTACCGGAAGAAGGTCGCGCGGCCGATGTCGGCGGCGTCGGCGATGAGGTCCACGGTCGCCCCCGCCAGACCGCGACTGGCGACCAGGCGGGCGGCGGCGGTGGCGATGCGCTGACGCATGGCCGCTCGCTTCCGTTCGGCCAGCGACGTCACGGCCTCCGAAGCCGGCACCGAGGCGGACGTTGCAGACATGCCCCCACCCTGTTCTCCCAAATCGCCACCAAGAGCCTAAGACATAGTCTTAGCATGAGACGATGTCTCAGACTGGTGTTCCGTCCGTCCAGGCCGCCCCGAAGGCCCGCGCCGCGCTGGAGTTCTTCCAGCAGATGCTCACCGACGTCAGCAAGATCGTGGCCGAGGACGCCGAGTCCGAACGCGAACTCGCCGAAGGGTTGCGGGTGGTGGCGCGGGTGTCCTCGCTGTGCGCGCAAATGTCGGTCGAGGCCGACCCGGAACGGCCGTCGTTCTTCGATATGTGTTCGGACAACCGGATGGTGGGCGGCCCCAACCCCGACGGCAACTACTACCTGGCCATGATCCGCGGGGATCGCCGCTACCGGATCACCGGCTCCCGCGGCACCAGCGCCTACCTCGGCTTTCAGATCCTGGCCGGCACCGGGCTGACCCCGCGGCGGATGGCGGGCTACGTCAGCGACACCGACCTGAAGCTGGACTCGGGCGACTTCACGCTCGTCCTGTCCGCCGACGAACCGCCCGACCTGGCCGGCGCGCAGTGGGTGAAGATCCCGGCCGACGCGTCGTCGGTGGTCGTGCGGGAGTACATCGGTGACCGGACCGCCGAGAAACTCGCCGCGCTGCGCATCGAAGCGCTGGACCCGGGCCCGCTGACGGCGCTGACCGACGACGAACTCGCCGATCAGTTCACCGCGATGGCGTGGTCCCTGATGAAGCTCACGACCCTGCACCGCACCATCAAGCCCGAACTCCTGGAAGCCCCGAACACCTTGCTGACGGCCCAGGCCGCCGATCTGGGCGCGGCCGACACCACGCCCGACAACCTCTACATGATGGGAACCTTCCGGCTCGAGCCCGGCCAGGCCCTCGTACTCGACATCGCACCACCCGACACGCGGTACTGGAACGTCACCCTGGAAAGCATCTGGCACGAATGCCTGGAGCCGCGCCGCCGGCACAGTTCGGTGACCAACCGCGGTGTGCGACCCGGCGCCGACGGCCGCGTGCGAATCGCGGTCTCCGACGAGGATTTTGGGCTCGGTCATTGGCTCGACACCGGCGGCCGGCAGCGCGGGTTCATCGTCCTGCGCTGGCTGGACAACCCGAGCCCACCCGACGTGACGGTGTCGGTGCACCAGGGACGGCAGCGGTGATGACGCTGCAGGACCGGTTCGCCCCCGAACGGCTGATCGCCGCCGCCTGCGAGGAAGTCGGCAGCGACGACTTCGGCGCCGAGGGCTGGCGTCCCGGGCTGCACCGCGTCACCGACGGGTTGATCAACGATGCGCGGCTATCGGATATCGGCGTCGAGATCGCTCACCTCGACCTCATGCGCGCCCTGAAGAACCGGCTCGGCGTAATCGCTTGGCGCAAGCAACATCCCGAGGTCGCCGAGCAGAAGATCACCGCGCCGATATTCATCGTCGGCCAGCCACGCACCGGCACCACGATCCTCTACGACCTGCTCGCCCAGGATCCCGAGCTGCGCGCCCCACTGACCTGGGAGGTCGACGAGCCCTGCCCCGTCCCGCAGCCCGAGACCTATCACGACGATCCGCGTATCGCCCAGATTCAGGCCAGCATCGACATGTCCGAACAGATCATGCCGGGCTTCTTGGCTTTTCATCCGATGGGCGCCCTGGTCGGGCAGGAATGCGTGCGCATCACCGCGGCCGAGTTCGTCAGCATGATCTTCTCGGTGCAGTATCGGCTGCCGGGCTATTACCGCTGGCTGCTGTATGAAGCCGACCACGCGGGGGCGTATCGCTTCCATCGAATCTTCCTGCAGCACTTGCAGTCCGGTGTGCCCGGCCAGTGGTTGCTGAAGTCGCCCGCGCACCTGTGGCAGCTGGACGCGTTGCTGGCCGAATACCCGGACGCGCTGATCGTGCAGACACACCGCGATCCGGTCAACGTCATCTCGTCGATCGCCGCGCTCACCCATCACCTGCGCCGGATGTGCAGCGACGAATCCGGCATCACCGAGTGTGCGGCCCAGTCCTACGAGGAGATCGTCGTCGGCCTGGACCGGGAGATGGCGTTGCGCGACAGCGGCGCCGTGCCCGCGGGGCGCGTCATCGACGTGCGGTTCGCCGATTTCATGACCGACCCGTGGACCACGATCAAAGACATCTACCGGCGGCTGGACCGCGAGCTGCGGCCCGACACCGAGCAGAAGATGCGCGAGTTCCTCGCCTCCCATCCCTCCGACGGTGGGCACGGCCGTTACACCTGGTCGGACACGGGGCTCGATGCCGGTGAGGTCCGCGAGCGGGTGACCGCGTATCAGGACCGCTACGGGGTACCGGCCGAACCGCTGCGGTGAGGCGTCCGGACGGCATCGAACGCGCCTGCGGCGCATAGCCTCTCCGAGCGGTAGGCTCGCCGCAAGGCGATGGGAGCGGCGGTGGATGAAGATTGTCTGAAGCTCACCACCTATCTGGCGGAGCGCCGGCGGTCCGGCGGCGGCTTTGTCTCCGATGTGCTGCTCGGCCTTTATGAGCGGCACCGCATCGCTGCCGGCGTGGCGCTGCGCGGCATCAGCGGCTTCGGCACGATGCGCCATTTTCGTACTGATCAGTCGTTGACGCTGTCCGAAGATCCGCCCGTCGTGATCGTCGCGGTCGACACCAGAACGAAGATCGAGGCACTGCTCGACCCCGTGCTGACGATCAAACAACGCGGCCTGGTCACCCTGGAGCGTGCGCGGCTCCTGCACGAGGACATCGGATCCCCGCAGCTGCCCGAGGACCTGCACGACGCCGTCAAATTGACGATCTACGTCGGCCGCAAGCAACGCGTCAACGGGACGCCGGCCTACATCGCGCTCTGCGACTTGATGCACCGGCGCGGGCTGGCCGGCGCCACGGTGCTGTTGGGCGTGGACGGTGTCGCGCACGGAGAACGCCAGCGCGCCAACTTCTTTGGCCGCAACGCTGACGTTCCGATGATGATCGTCGTCGTCGGCTCCGGCGAGCGCATCGCCCGCGTGTTGCCCGAACTCGCCGGGCTGCTGCGCACGCCGTTGTTCACCCTCGAACGGGTCCGAGTCTGCAAGCGCGACGGACAGTTTTTGGAAAGACCGCACGCCCTGCCCGGAACGGACGAACACGGCTTGCCACTGTGGCAGAAGCTGACGATCTTTACCTCCGAGTCGGCGCAGCGCGGCGGCGCGCCGATTCACCGCGCGATCGTCCAGCGGCTGCGCCAGGCCGGGACCGCGGACGGCGCCACCGTCCTGCGTGGCGTGTGGGGGTTTCACGGCGATCACCCGCCCCACGGCGACAAGCTGCTCTCGCTGACTCGCCGGGTACCCGTGGTGACCATCGTGATCGACACCCCGGCCAACGTCGCCGAATCCTTCGCTGTCATCGACGAATTGACGAGCGAGGAGGGACTGGTCACCAGTGAAATGGTGCCCGCGTTGGTGTCCGACGAAGGCGACAGCGGGCAGGGGCCGCCGCGCATGGCCCGGCACCGCTATTAGCGGCGATCGCGAGCGCGGCGCAACAGGTCAGCCGGCGACCGAGGCGTCGTAGATCGACTGGATCGCCTTGTCCAGCGTGGTGTTGAACTGCTCGTCGGTCTGGTCGACCGAAAGCCCCTCGGTGAGCGCGCGGCTGAAGCTGGCGATCAGGCCGGTGTTCTTGGCGAGCAGCTCGTTGGCCTCCTCGCGCGAGTAGCCGCCGGAGAGGGCCACCACCCGCATGACCTTCGGGTGTTCGATCAGCGGACGGTAGTAGTTGGCCTCGGTGGGCAGGCTCAGCTTGAGCATCACGCGCTGCCCGTCGGGCACGCTGTCGAGCTGCTTGGTGATCTCGTCGCGCAGGATGCGCTCGGCCTCGGCCTTGTCCGAGATCGAGATGGTGACCTCGGGCTCGATGATCGGCACCAGACCGTGCGCGAGCACCTGACGGGCGACCTCGAACTGCTGGGCGACCACGGCGGCGATGCCCTCGGCGTTGGCCCCGCCGATCACCGACCGCTCCTTGGTGCCGAACACGCCCTTGCCCACGGCCCGCTCCAGCAGCTCGTCAAGCCCCGGCATGGGCTTCATCAGCTGGACGTCGTTCGACGCGTCCGCCAGCCCCTTGTCGATCTTGAGGATCGGCACCACGCCCTTGGTCTCCCAGAGGTAGGTGGTCGACGGCTTGCCCTCGATCTCCCGGTCCATGGTCTGTTCGAACAGGATCGCCGCCAGCACCCGGTCACCGGTGAACGACGGGGCGGTGATGATCCGCGAACGCATCTCGTGGATGAGGTCGAACATCTCCTTGTCGGAGGAGTACGCGCTGTCCTCGATGCCGTACAGGCGCAGCGCCTTCGGCGTCGAGCCGCCGCTCTGGTCGAGCGCAGCGATGAATCCCTTGCCCGACGTCATCCGGTCCGCTTGCTGCTGGTTCGACATTGAACTCTTCACTCCCTCGTAATGGGCGCACCCGGCCGGGGAGGCCACGCACGCTCAAGCCTGAATCGTGCCGATCATATTCGGCCAGCCCCGACCGGAAGAGACAGGCCGTCGCGGGACCGCCGGGCGGCGGGAATCGTGCAGCATTTTGAGGCGGGATTGGTGCGTGTCCTACCATTGACCAAACACTTGTAGCTGTATCTGCACTGAGCGGCGCAGATCGACCGGGGTGGATCTCCCGCGTAGGCAAGCGTTCCCCGAGGGGTTGAATCAGCAGCCCCCGGATATGGCAGTGGCTGTACCAGAGCTAGCGGTGTCCCGCACGGGACCGAATGTGAGTGATAGACCATGGGCGAACAATCCGGCGATGTCGTCGACCCAACCGCTTTTGAAGTGGGCAAACACCAGGTAGATCAGGCGGTCGTGCTGACCGTCTCGGGTGAAGTGGACATGCTCAGCTCGCCGCAGCTGGCCGACGCCATCCAGACCGCGTTGGCCACCAAGCCCGCGGCGCTGATCGTCGACCTGTCGAAGGTCGGTTTCTTGGCCTCGGCCGGGATGACCGTGCTGGTGACCGCGCAGGCCGAGGTCGAACCGCCGACGAAGTTCGCGGTCGTCGCCAACGGCTCGGCCACGAGCAGGCCGATCAAGCTGATGGGGATCGACAGCGTGCTCGCGCTGTACAGCAGCCTGGACGGCGCGCTGAGCGGTGTCGCCGGGGAATGAGCCTCGGCGCGAGTGCGAACACACCTGGGGGCGATGGGTCGGTTCGGTCGGCCACATAACGTGTCGAACCTCGATGACCGCACTCTTTTCGTCCGAACGGGCGTGGCGGCCGACGCAGGCAGCGCCGCCCGGACCCGCGCCGAGTTCGGCGCCTGGTTGAACCGGTATTTCTCACTGTGCGCCGATCGCTTCAGCGACCTGCTCCTCGCGGTGAACGAAGCGATCGCCAATGCCGCGGAGTTCGCGTACGTCGGCGCGACGCAGCGAGGGACCGTGGATGTGCGGGCGGCCTACGACGCCGGCTCCGACACCCTCGCCGTGACCGTCGACGACCGCGGCCGTTGGCGGCAGCAGGTGCCGGCACAGCGCAACGCGCAGATGCGTGGCCGCGGCATCCCGTTGATGGAGGCGCTCGCCGACGAGGCGGCCATCGAGTGCACACCGCGGGGCACCCGTGTCACCTTGATCTGGACCGGCCTGACCCGGTCGGCCTGCACCGCCTGAACGCCTATCCGGCCAGCACCTGCGCGATGCGGTCTTCGCGCGGCAGCACCGGCCCGTCGTCGAGGGGTTCGTCGATTCCGAGGTCGGTGAGCCCGGCTTTGGTCAGCAGCGAGGTGCCGTAGGCGGCGAGCACGAGTTTTTGATCGTCGCTGTGGCCGTCCTCGACGAGCATCGCGCCGATGAGGCAGATGACGGCCATCTTGTAGGCGTTGAACGCCCGGTACCAGGGCCGGTTGGCAACGCTGATCCCGCTGGCCGATTCGTAATGCGCCAGCAGGGCATCGATGGACAGGGCCGCGGGGTGGCTGTTGATCCCTACCGGCTGCATCCACAGCATCTCCAGCCAGCCGATGTCGGTAAGCGGGTCACCGACGGTCGTCATCTCCCAATCGAAGACGGCACTCACCTCGCCGGCGGTGAAGGCGAAGTTTCCCGGCTTCGCGTCGCCGTGCACCAGCGAAACCGTGGGGCACGGGTCCGGCTTGCCGGCGAGCAGGGCCCCATGAAGGCGCTCCAGGGCGGGCAGGCGGTCGCGCTTGACCCGGTTCATCTCCGCGGCCCAGTGGTCCAGTTCGCGCTCCAGGTGGTCGGCGCCGTCGTCCAGGGTGGCCAGCCCGGTCCGGGTGAGGTCGACCGTATGGATGGCGGCAAGTTGTTCGACGAGGCTCTGGCACATCCGAACCACCGTGTGGTCGGCCGCACCGGTGGGTGGCTCCATTTCGTACACGTCGCCGGCGACGTGTTCCATCACGAAGAACGGCCGGCCGAGGACCTCGCCGGTCGGTTCGAGCCACAGCGCCGCCGGGACGCGGACCGGCGTGCCGGCCAGGGCGCGCAGGATGGCGAACTGGCGCGCGAGGTCGTAGGGCTCCAGCAGAGCGGGTGGTCTGGGCCGCAGCCGCAACACCACGTCGCGGCGGTCGTGGCGGCCGGCGCGCCGGGTGACGACGCTGAGCGTCATCATCTCCGCCGAGTGCCCGAAGCTCACCCGGTCGATGCCCTCGAGGCGGACGTCGTCGGCGTCGGGCACCTGGGTGCGCACCCAGTCGGTCAACCGCCGTTCCCGATCGGCGTCCAGGGTCATCGCCGCACCCCGTCGCTGTCCTCCTGTAAGCGATCGACCGGGGTCTTGTCCTGGGTGAAGGCGGACATGTCCATCGCGGTCCAGTTGGGGTAGCGGGCATAGCCCTGCCCGCCCATCAGCAATTCAAAGATGCCCCAACCGGTCTCGCCGCCCCGCTCGAATCGCATCAGCTGGTCGAGCGCCATCGATTTGCTCTCGGTCTCGGACAGCTGGTCGGGATCGCTGCTGTCCCAGGCGAAATGAATGAAGTAGGCGCCCCCACCCAAGTCTTCGTATTGGCAGTGTGCCATCGGCAGGCCGTAGTAGGCGTTGACTTGCTGGTGGGGTGCCTCGGCGATCACGCGATGGGCCTGGCCGTCTTCGTCGGTGAACACGAGTATCGCGCGGGCGGGTCGCTTGCGGTCGCCGTCGAATTCGACATCGTGCTCGATCTTGACGAATCGTTTCGACGGCCTCCCATCCGCGTAGGTGATGCCGCCGTCGACGTAATTGACTGTGCCGTCGGACGATTCGATGATCCACGCTTCGATCGCGTGGTCGTCGAACCCGGCGTCGAGCCACAACCAGAAGTCGATCTTGTCCGAGACCCGCACGCCGAAGGTGCGGTCGCGGCCGCCGTGGAAGCCGTCGACGCTGACGCGTTCCCCATCGATCGTCACCCAGCCGCTCCATCGCCCGGGTTCTTTCATGTGGTACATGTCGGCGAGCAACTCGCCGTTTTTGCCACGCACCTTCATGGGCAACAGCTCCCACATCGGCGCGGTGGGTTCGTAGTAGAGCTCCCACTCGATCCCGGAGTTGTTGGGCTCGACGTCCAGCCGCCACTTCTTCAGCGGCTCGACGCAGGTCCAGCGCATCGGTCCGGCGCTCAGGTCGCCGCGGTCGTCGCCGGTGACGGGCCGCCCGGACAGCAGGTCCCAGTGCCGGCCGTCGGCGAGGCTGACCTTGACGTAGCCCAGCCCGGTGCCGGTGTTCGGGTTGTTGCCGTAGCCGCTGGCCAGCAGCAAGGTGCCGTCCGGCGACGCGGCGAAGAAATAGCAGCGATCCGACCACGTCGGATCGGCGTTGTGCACCTGGTCGAACGTGCTCGGGAGCTGGTGGGTGAACGACTCGTCGGCGGCGGAATACGCCATCATTCGGCCTTTCTGGCGGGGTTCGTCGTTGCGCCGCAAGGCGTTTCGGCGAAGGACTGCGTCCGGGATGAATTGGCATCCGATACCGAAGCAGCACAACGCATCCCGTAACATCGCCGCCATGGAACCGAGCCGGCGGTGGGGCGACGACCGCGCGATCCTCGACGACGAGGAGGCCCGTAGACGGATCCTGGCTGCCGCCGGGCGCTGCATCGTCCGGCGCGGCAACACCCAGTTCCGCATGGGCGAAGTCGCCGACGAGGCCGGGGTGTCGCGCTCGACGGTGTACCGCTACTTTCCCGGTCGCGACGACGTCCTGCTGGGATTGATGCTGGCGCGGATTGACACCGCGCTCGGCGAGTTGGTGCGCTCGCTGCCCGCACCCGACGACCCCGTTCGGTCGGTGCCCGAGATGGTGCTGGCAAGGGTGGAATCCGTGGACGGCAACCCGCTGAACGAAGCGCTGTTCGCGGCCGAGAGCACCGCGGTGGCCTCGGCGCTCGAGAAGGGTTCCGAACCGATTGTCGAACTGCTGTTGCGGCATTACGGGCCGTTGCTCGACCGTTGGAAGGCGGCCGGGCTGCTCTACCCGGACGTCGATTTCCGCTCGATCGTGCAGTGGCTGCACGCAGCGACCCTTTTCCTGCTGGCGCCCTCGTGGCGCTACCGCCCCGCGGCCGACAAACGCGAATTCGTCGAACAGCTCGTGGTGAGGGCCCTGGTTCCACAGATCAGACAATAATCGTATATTGTCTGATGTCCAGACGTTCGATTGGTTTTCTCCGACGGCGTCGGTGTCGCTGGCGCAGCACCGGCGTCGGGTTGAGAGCCGGGATGGATGGACATGAAAAACCCTGTGGGACAAGCCTTCTCCTTCGTCGGCCTGGCCGCGCACCTGGGCCGGGGCGCGGGCCGGGTGGCGACCGACGCGCTGGTGGGCGGCCGGTTCGGCTTGCCTCGGTCGGCCGACGAGATCGATCCCGCGGTCCTGTCCCGCGTCATGGGAACCACCGTCCGGTCGGTGCGCGTGCTGAGCAGGGACGCGGGCACGTCCTCGCGCGCGCGGCTGGTGCTGACCGGCAAGAACGTCCCGGAGTCGGTGTTCGTCAAGGTCGCGGCGCAGACCGCTGCCACCCGCCTGATGGGTGAGCTCGGCCGGCTCGGGCACACCGAGGTGCGTTTCTACCGGCAGCTCGCGCCGCAGGTCATCGGCGTTCCCTACTGCTACGGCGCGGCCTTCGACCCGTGGACGGGCCGGTACCTGCTGGTGCTGGAGGATCTCCCGGCAGAGTCGTGCGAGTTCCCCGACACCTTGCACCCGCTCTCGACCGACCAGGCCGGCCTCATCGTCGAACTGCTGGCCGAACTGCACGCCACGTTCTGGGACCGGCTGCCGCGCGACGGGCGTGGGCCGCTGGGCTGGCTGTACACGCCGTCCGGCGACGTGACGTCGTTGTTGACCGGCTCGCTGATGCACACCTCGATCAAGCGCCTTGCCGAGCGGACCACGATCCCGGTCGAGAAGGCGGCGTTCATCGCCGACAACTACCGCGACGTGGCCGCGCTCATCGACACTCCCCCGCACACCGTCATGCACGGCGACGCCCATCCCGGCAACATGTACTTCCACGGCGGCAAGGCCGGGCTGCTGGACTGGCAGGCGGTGCGACGCGGGCACCCCAGCCGCGAGCTCGCCTACACCCTGATCACCAGCCTGACCCCGGAGGACCGGCGGGCCAGCCAACGCGAGCTGCTCGACGACTACCGGCGGGCGCTGGTGGCGGCGGGAGGCCCCGAGCTGGACCGCGACGACCTGTGGCTGCGGTTCCGCCAGGGCGCGCTGTACGCCTATGTCGCCCCGCTGATCACCACCGGGATGGGCGGCATGCAGGTCGAAGACATCGCCATGGAAGGCCTGCGCCGGGGCGTCGCCGCGCTCGACGATCTGGAAACCGTCGCCGCGCTGAAGAGTTCTTTGTAGGGCTTGCGAATTCGGCCGAAGCTATTGCCTTCGCCACGCCACGAGTTACGCTACCTACCGTAGCGAAATGCTGTGCGCCTTCCGCTCAGCCCTCCGAGACAGCCCGCGGCGGCGAAGAGGAGTCTCATGTTCGACCTGAAGATCACCGGTGGAACCATCGTCGACGGCACGGGCGCCGAACGTTACCGCGCCGACGTCGGCGTCAAGGACGGCAAGATCGTCGACGTCGTCCGCCGCTCCGCCGACGGCCCCGAGATGGGCGGGGAGGCGGCCGAAACCATCGACGCCTCAGGGCATGTGGTGGCCCCCGGCTTCGTCGACATCCACACCCACTACGACGGTCAGGTGACCTGGGACGGGCTGCTGGAGCCGTCCAGCGGCCACGGCGTCACGACGATCGTGACCGGCAACTGCGGCGTCGGTTTCGCCCCTGTGCGGCCCGGCACCGAGCAGTGGCTGATCGAACTGATGGAGGGCGTCGAAGACATCCCCGGCACCGCGCTGACCGAGGGCATCACGTGGGGTTGGGAAACCTACCCCGAGTACCTCGACGCGATCGACAAGCACAAGTTCTCCGTCGACGTGGGCAGCCAGGTCGCGCACGGCGCGATCCGCGCCTACGCGATGGGCGAGCGGGGTGCGCGCAACGAGCCCGCGACCCCGGACGACATCGAGGCGATGGGCCGGTTGGTCCGCGAGGCGATCGAGGCCGGCGCGCTCGGCTTCTCGACGTCACGCACGATGGGGCACCGCGCGATGGACGGCGAGCCCGTACCCGGCACGTTCGCCGCCGAGGAAGAACTGTTCGGCCTCGGCCGCGCCATGGCCGCCGGCGGCCAGGCGGTGTTCGAGCTGGCCCCGCAGGGCGCCGCGGGTGAAGACATCATCGGCCCCAAGAAGGAGCTCGATTGGATGCGACGGCTGAGCGGCGAGATCGACCGCCCGGTGTCGTTCGCGCTGATCCAGGTGGACGCCGATCCGAACCTGTGGCGCGAGATGCTGGACCTGTCCGCGGACGCACACGCCGCGGGCGCGCGCCTGTATCCGCAGATCGCGGCGCGCCCGTTCGGCATGATGATCGGTTTCCAGGGCCACCACGGCTTCAGCCACCGGCCCACGTACCGCCGGTTGAAGGCCGAGTGCAGCCGCGAGGAGCTCGCACGGCGGCTCGCCGATCCCGCGGTGAAGGCGGCGATCCTGTCCGAGGACGACCTGCCGGTGGACCCGACCCTGTTGTTCGACGGGATGTTCGCTTTGGTGCAGCACTCGCTGGGGCGGCTCTACTCGCTGGGTAACCCGCCCGACTACGAGCCCACCCCGGACCGCACCGTCGCCGCGATCGCCCAGGCCCGCGGTGAGGACCCGCTGTCCACGCTGTACGACCTCATGCTCGAGTCCGACGCGACCAACATGCTGATGCTGCCGCTGTTCAACTACGCCGACGGAAACTGCGACGCGATCCGCGAGATGATGCTGCACCCCGCCGGCGTGCTCGGGCTGTCCGACGGCGGCGCGCACTGCGGGATGATCTGCGACGCTTCCTATCCGACGTTCCTGCTGACGCACTGGGCGCGGGACCGTAAGCGGGGCGAGAAATTGTCGCTGGAATACGTGATCCGCAAACAGTCCCGTGACACCGCGCATCTGTTCGGCCTCACCGACCGCGGCACCATCGAACCCGGCAAGAAGGCCGACATCAACGTCATCGACATGGACGCGCTGAGGCTGCACCCGGCGGCGATGGCGTTCGACCTGCCGGCCGGGGGAAACCGGATCCTGCAGGGCGCCAGCGGTTATGCGGCGACCATCGTCAGCGGGACCGTCACCCGCCGCAAGGACGTCGACACCGGGGCCCGCCCCGGACGCCTGGTTCGCGGAGCCCGCTGAGAGCTCCGAACCATGGCAACGGCCGCCCGCAACCCGACGCGCACCCGCTCGCACGTCCAGGAGGATGCGATCGGCGCGCCGCCGGAGAACCCGACGCTGGTGCCGGCCGAGCGGTACTACTCCCCGGCCTTCGCCGCACTCGAGGTGGAGCGGATGTGGCCGAGGGTGTGGCAGCTCGCGTGCATGGTCGACCACATCGCGGCGCCCGGTGACTATTTCGAGTACCGCTGCGGGCCGTACGGGGTGCTGATCGTCCGCGACGACGACGGGGAGATCCGCGCGTTCCAGAACGTGTGCCGGCATCGCGGCAATTCGTTGTGCACGGGCTCGGGTTCGGGCCTGCGCGAACTCAAGTGCGGCTATCACGGGTGGACCTGGGACCTGGCCGGCGCGCTGAAACGGGTGCCGAACCGCAAGGGCTTCGGCTCGCTGCGCATGTCCGACTTTCCGCTGATACCGGCCCGGGTAGAGACGTGGGCGGGACTCGTCTTCGTCAACCTCGACCTCGACGCGATGCCCCTGATCGAATACCTGGAGGCGGTGCCCGACGACATCGCCTGGTGCCGGCTGGAGGACTTCCGCTGCTACGCCACGCTCACGGTCGACGTCGACGCCAATTGGAAGACGATCGCGGACGGCTACAGCGAGACCTACCACATCCAGACCCTGCATCCCGAGCTACTGCGTTGCGTCGACGACATCCATGCGCCGCAACGGATTTGGGGCCATACCGGAAAGTCGGATCAGCCCTACGGCGTGCCGAGCCCTCGCCTGGGCGGCGCGCTGACCGACGAAGAGGTGTGGGACGCCTACGTCTACACGCAGGGAGCGCTGATGGGCGCGGCCGAGGGCACGCCCTTTCCCGCCGACGAACGCCGGCCCGGGCAGACGGTGGCCGAACTGATCGCCGAGCGAACCCGGGCCTTCGCCGCGGGCCGCGGCGTCGATCTCAACTGGGCCGACACCGACCGAATGACCCGATTGCACCAGTACAACGTGTTCCCCAACATGACCCTGTTAGCCAACGCCGACCACCTGACCGTCATGTGTTCGCGCCCGGGCGCCGACCCCGATAAGGGCGAGCTGGTGATGTTCTTGACGACCCGGATGCCGCCGGGCGCGCCGCGCGCCAAGCCGGCCGATGTGCGCATGGCCGCCGACGCGGCCGAGCCGGGCGTCGTGCTCACCCAGGACATCGCGGTGCTCCCCGGCCTGCAGCGCGGCATGCACCAACCCGGCTTCACTCACTTGGTGTTGTCCAGCGAGGAACGCCGCGTGATCAACATGCACCGCAACCTGGAGCGCTACCTCGACCTGCCGGCCGCCCAGCAAATGAGCGGCGGCGCGGCGAAATGATCTGTCGCAACATAGTTCGTGTACACAGGGCGAAAGTGCCCTCGAGCGATTTAGAATCCCGCTTGTGATGACCCCGTCTTACCCCTGGGGGGACGATCGAGGGCAACTTGCGCGGCAGCTACGGCTGCCGTATCACACACTCCGCCGCAGGCGGGAGCGACGCCTGTGCCACCGTTTCGCGCGGGTGGGCGTCCGCACGGCGCCGGAGCGGTTGCGGGCAATGCTGGAGGGCGCGCCGCTGGCCGCTCACGAAATGATCAACCTGAATTTTGCGTTGATCGCGATCCGGCTCGACCGCGAGTCTCGCGCCGCCAGGTACAAGCGGCTCCGGCAACGCGGCGCCCGATCGCTGATGTTCGCGGGCCTGGTCATGGTGGTGCTGAACTTCCTGGTGTGCATGGCCTACCTCCTGCTGAACCTCGCGGAGCCGACGGCGCCGCTGTAGCTCCTCAGCGCGGGGCGACGATGCCGTTGTCGTACGCATAGACGATCGCGGCCGCGCGATCGCGCAGGTCGAGCTTGCCGAAGATCCGCCCGATGTGGCTCTTGACGGTGACGCCGGAAATGCAGAGTTTGCCGGCGATTTCGGTATTGGACAGGCCCTGGCCGATCAATGTCAGGACGTCGAGCTCGCGGGTCGTCAGCTCGGCGATCGCCGCGCCGCGCGGGCCGGGAGCCGCCTTGCGGTAGGTGGTGAGCACCCGCGAGGTCACCGCGGGATCCAGGTAACTGTCTCCCCTGGCGACCGCGCGCACCGCGCGGATCAACTCCTCGGCCGAGGAGTCTTTGAGCACGAAACCGGCCGCCCCGGCGCGCAGCGCCCCCGACAGCAGCTCGTCCTCGTTGAAGGTGGTGAGCGCCAGCACCGGCGGCCTGCCGCCCAGCCTGCGGGTCGCCTCGATGCCGTCGACGCGGCGCATCCGCAGATCCATCACGACGACGTCGGGTCGATGCTCGGCCACCGCGGCGGGCACCTCGTCACCGTCGGCGCACTCCGCGACGATGACGAAACCGTCTTTGCGGCGCAGGATTCGGCGCAGACCCGAACGCACCAGGTCTTGGTCGTCCACGAGGAGGACGGTGATCTCGGGCGCCGGGTCGGTCACAGCTTGCACCATCGCGGGCGCCAGGTGGTGTCGCCTTCATGCAGCGGGATCTCGGCGCGCACCGACCACCCGTCCCGGGTCGGGCCGACGTCGAGGGCGCCGCCGAGCAGGTCGGCGCGCTGGCGCATGCCGCGCAAGCCACGCCCCTCCGCCGACTTCGCGGCCAGCACGGCGGCCGGGAGCAGATTGCTGACCGCGAGCCGTGCCGACACCGGCGAAATATCGAGCACCACACTGGCTTTCGACTCCGGCGCGTGCTTGGCGATGTTGGCCAGCGACTCCTGGGTGATGCGGTAGAGCGCGAGGCCCACCGCGGCCGAGACGTGGTCCGTGGGCCCTTCGACGCACAGCGTGACGGCCAGGCCCGCTTGCTGAAAGCCCGCGACGAGCGCCGGGACGTCGTCGATGCCGGGTTCGGGCGTGGTCTGCGCCGTTTTGGTCGGCCAGTTGTCGAGCAGGCCGACGGTGCGGCGGATGTCGGCCATCGCCTGCCGGCCGAGCTTCTCGGCCTGCTCCAGCGCATCGACCGCGTCATCGACGTCGCGATCCTGCTGCAGCGCGCGGCGCGCGCCGGTCACGTGCAACAGGGTGATGCTGAGCGAATGCGCGATGACGTCGTGCACTTCGCGCGCGATGCGGCGGCGTTCGTCGGCGGCGGCGTGCTCGGCCAACAAGTTCTGCGCCTCGATTTGTTCGGCCAGCAGCAACCGCTGGGCGCGCATCACGTAGCCGAGTAGCCAGCCCACCGCGATGAAACCCAGGTACAACGCGATCGCGTCGAGGCGGTGCAGCGCGGACGCCGTGAGCAACAGCGCGGCCGCCGACACGGCCGCCAGCAAGCCGGCCAGAACCGAGGCCAACGTCGCGACGACCAAGACCATCAGGATTAACAACGCCGGTGCGAAATCGGCCTGTATGGGCGTCGACGTGCCGAACAGCGTCAGCGCGGTGGCCGCCGACCAGGTCGCCCACAACGGCCCCGGCGTGATCTTCATGTTGAAAACGAAGAACGCCAGCTCGGTTGACAGGGCCAGGGCGAACGCGGACAGCGACACGGGCAGGTCGGCCGCGGGCCGCTGCAGCGTCCCGATCACGCCGCCCAGCACGAGGCTGACATCGACGGCGATCAGCGACGTCCACGTGATGCCGACGGGAAGCAGCTCGCTGCGTCGGCGAAGCTGCTCCCGCAGGTGATCGGCTGCGGCGCGCAACATCGTCCAATCCTAGAAGAGCTGGGCGCCCCGCCACATCCTGCTGGGGTCGGCGCCGGTCTCCGCCCGTGGTAGGAGACAAAGACTGCACTTCGGCACGACGCGCAGCCAAGGCCCGCATTCCTAACGTCGAGTCATGACATGGACACTGCTGCACGACCGCATGGCCTTCATGGCCGAAGTGATCAAGGCCGCCGACACGGACCCGCAGGCGGCACTTGCGTTGATCGACAACTCATCCGAGGTGCCCGAGCTGTTCGGCGACGAGGAAGGCCTGATGCTCTCGCTCGGCCAGCGCTGGATCACCATGCTGGTGGCCAAGCTGGACCAGGCGGCCTACGAGGGCGCATCGGCCGAACAGGTGCGGGCCGATCTCGAAGCCGCCGAGCCCGGCCTGCACGCGCTGGTGAAGATCGGCTCGCGCCGGTCGCTGCGGGTGCGGTCGCTGTCTCGCGGCGAACACGTGGCGGTGGGCCTCTTCGGCGGCCCGACGGGCGATCGGCAGACCGTTGCATGACCGCACCGGATTGCTTGCGCGACTGACCGGTCGGTACGCGGTTCTGGTCGTCGGTCTATGGGTGCTGGCGGCCGCCGCCGCCAATCTGGCGGTCCCCCAACTGGAGCGAGTCGTCGACTCCCACGCGCGCTCCTTCATGCCGCCCGAGGCACCGAGCGCGGTGGCCGCCGCCCGGGCGGCCCAGCTGTTCAACCAGACGCCCAGCAACAACTTCGTTTACGTTGTGCTGGAACGCGATCAGCGGCTGGCCCCGGGCGACCGCCAGTTCTATGATGCGCTGACGACGAAGCTGGGTTCCGATCACCGTCACGTGTATGCGGTGACCGATCTCTGGTCGCAACCCGCGACGGCCGCCGGCGCGCAGAGCTCCGACGGTCAAGCCGTCAGCGTGATGGTGCGGCTCGCAGGAATGCTCGGCACCTCCCAGGCACGCGACTCGGTGGATTCCGTGCGCGCCGCCATCCAGACCCTGTCGCCGCCGGCCGGCCT
The DNA here is from genome assembly GCF_000276825.1 of Mycobacterium paraintracellulare. NCBI lineage: Bacteria > Bacillati > Actinomycetota > Actinomycetes > Mycobacteriales > Mycobacteriaceae > Mycobacterium > Mycobacterium paraintracellulare. The sequence continues at coordinate 5,463,700 of NC_016948.1, forward strand.
CGAAGTCCATGTCACGGGTCCCGGCGCCACGATCGTCGACGAGTTCTCCGCGATCGACCGGCAGATGCTCGGAATCACCGCAGCCACAATCGGTCTCATCCTGCTGCTGTTGCTGATGGTGTACCGCTCGCCGGTAGCCGCCGCGATTCCGCTGATCTCGGTCGGGCTGGCGCTGGCGCTGGCCCGCGCGATCGCCGCCGCGCTGGGCCGGGCCAATGTCGTTGAGGTGTCGCTGTTTTCGGTGGCGCTCATGGCGGCGATGACGTTGGGCGCCGGCACCGATTACGCGATCTTCCTGGTCGGGCGCTATCACGAAGGCCGCCGCCACGGCATCCCGCCGGAGCGGGCGCTGACGCAGGCCTACCGTTCCGTCGCGCCCGTCGTGATCGGATCGGCGCTGACCGTGTCGGTGGCGCTGGCATGCCTGGTGTTCGCTCATGTGGGCGCTTTCCGCAGCGCCGGATTGCCCTGCGCCATCGGGATTCTGGCGACGATGGTGGCCGCGCTGACCCTGACGCCCGCGCTGATGGGTCTGGCCGTGCGACGCGGGTATCTCGAACCGCGCCCATCGAGAACGGCGCGGCGCTGGCGCCGGGTCGGCACCGCCGTGGCCCGCTGGCCCGGGCCGATTCTGGTTGCCGCGCTGGGATTGACCCTGCTGGCCGCGCTGCCGCTGGCCGGGATGCGCGTCGGCTTCAACGAGCCCGCGGCCACGCCGTCGTCCACCGACTCCAACCGCGGCTATGCCAGCGCCGACCGGCATTTTTCGGCGAACGCGCTGTTGCCGGACGTCATCGCGATCCAGGCGGATCACGACCTGCGCAACCCGGCCGGTTTGATCGCGATCGAGCGGGTCACCCGCCACATCATGGCCGTACCGGGTGTGCGCGCGGTCCAGTCCGCGAGCCGCCCCGACGGCAAGGTGCCCGAACAGGCCACGCTCAGCTATCAGGCGGGCGTGCTGGGCCGTCAGTTCGGCGACACCATGGACTCGCTGACCCGTCGCCTGCAGCGGGTCTCCGAGCTGGACGGCGCGCTGGCGCAGACTCAGGCTGCGGTCGACGGTCTCGGCAATGGGTTGCGCGGAGGCAGTGCGGGGCTGGCCGACATGTCGGGGGCCGCCGAAGACATGCGCGCCGGGATGGACGGCTTGCAGCGCAATGTCACGACGGTGTCGGGCTATCTCGACCCGCTGCGCGACATCGTCGGGCGGACCCCCGACTGCGCCGCCAATCCGATCTGCTCGACGGTGGACCGGGTGCTGCAGCCCGTCGACAGCCTGGTGCAGACCTCCGCGCGGCTCGATGCCGGCGCGACGAAACTGACCAGCGGCTCCAGCACGGCCGCCACGGCGATGGCCGGCCTGCCGCAAAGTGTGTCGGCGATGAAAGGGGCTTTGGGGCAGGCACGTTCGGCCACCCATGACCTGCTCGGGCTCACCGACACGCTCGGCCCGCAGATGCGTCAGTTGACCGACTACATGAACGAGATCGCGACGCAATTTCAGGGCAGCGCCGCGGCGGATTTCTACATGCCGCAGCGAGCGCTGACCGATCCGCGCTACACCGCCGTGCTGGGCCATCTGATCTCCGAGAACGGGCGCGCCGCTTACCTTCTCGTCTACGGCGACGGGTCGGAGTGGGGCGCCGACGGCGCCAACCGGGCGGACCAGGTTCGCGCCGCCATCAAGGAGGCCACCAAGGAGGGAACCCTGACGCCGCTGGAGGTCGACCTCGCCGGCGTCGGGCCGGTGACCGCCGATCTGCAGCGCTTCGTCGCCAGTGACACCACCCTGCTGGTCGGCGCCGCGCTGGTGCTCATCTTCTTGATCGTCACCGCGATGCTGCGCAGCCCGGTCGCCGGACTCGTCGTCGTCGGCACCGTCGTGTTGTCCTACGCCTCGGCCGTCGGTGCCAGCGTGCTGATTTGGCAGCACCTGCTTCATCAGGATCTGCATTGGTCCGTCGCCCCGATCGCGTTCATCGCGCTGATCGCCGTCGGCGCGGATTACAACCTGTTGCTCGCCTTGCGCATCAAGCAGGAGGCGGCGGCGGGCCTGCGCACCGGCATCATTCGCGCTTTCGGCGGCACCGGCGGAGTGGTCACGGTCGCGGGCATCGTCTTCGGTCTGACCATGCTGGCCTTGCTGAGCAGCAGCGTGCTCAGCATCGCCCAGACCGGCACGACGATCGCCGTCGGGCTGTTGCTCGACACCCTGGTGGTGCGGGCGTTCGTCGTGCCGTCCATCGTGGCGCTGCTGGGCCGGTGGTTCTGGTGGCCGAGCCGTCCGCCCCGCCGCGCCATGGCCGAGGCGGTGAACACGCCTGAGCCGCAGCTGCTTACTGCGGCGGGGGTGTGAACGTCGACGGCAGCCCGACCAGCACGCCTTCGACGTCGCCGTCGGCGCTCACCAGCAGGCCGCGTCCCGGTGGGAGCGCCTGGGCGCGCACGTTGCGGTTGATCCGGTTCTGCGGGTCGTTGTCCATGTAGAGCTGGGCGACTTTCGCCGAGTTCTGGAACCTGATCCATGGATCCATTTGCAGCGTCGCCCAGTTCGCGCTGTTGCGGGTGGTGAACACGTGCAGGCCGATCTGGCGGGCACGTTCCATCAGCTTCCACAACGCGGCTCCCACCGGCGGTTTGGGCGGGTAACTCTGATCCGGGCGCAGGTCTCCGATGTCGTCGATGAGCACGAAGTGCCGCGGCCCTTCCCACGGCTTGAGCGCGCGCAGCTCCTCCTGGCTCAGACCCTTGGGAGGCAGCCGGGGCAGCAGCACCTGCTGCGCCAAGGCGGTGATCACCTCGTCGATCTCGTCCTGGTCGTACGCGTAGGCCCGCACGTAGCCCGGCCCGTGCAGATCGCGCAGGCCGTGCGGGGCGGTCTTGGGGTCGATCAGGGTCAGCTGCGCTTCCTCGGGGCTGAAGCGATTCATGATCGCCTCGCCAATTGAGACCAGCGACAACGTTTTTCCGCAGCCCTGCCGGCCCAGGATCATCACGCCCGGGCTTTCGCGCAGCTTGATCGGCACCGGCCCGAGTTCGTGGCGCTCTCCGATGGCAAACGAGATCGACAGATGGTCGCCGGTCGGGTGGGCGGCCTCGTATTCCAGGATCGCCTTGAGTTCCACCCGCTGCGGCAGCCGCTGCAGGGTTGCGTGCTTGGTGACGCCGGCGACGTCCGCGATGCGGGCTCCGACGTCCACGATGCTGACCATCGCGCCGGTCGCAGGGTCGGACAGGGCCGGCACGCCGACGCGCAGCTCGTGCAGGCTGTCGGTCAGACCGAAGCCGGGGCGGTTCAGTGTCCGGCGGGCCGCGTCGCGCGACTCGAGCGACGAGTGCCCCATCTGGCTTTCGCTCGGATCTGCCAAGCGCAATTGGATTCGCGCCGTGGCGTTTTGCAGCAGGCTTTGCCGTTGCCCGTGAATCCAGCCGCCGGCGCTGCACATGACGTGCACCCCGTACTCGGGACCCCGGCTGCTCAACGAGATGATGCGGTCACCCAGAACGGTGTCCTTCGAATACAGATCGTCGTAGTCGTCCACCACCACGAAGACATCGCCGAACGGGTCGTTCGCGTCGGTGCCGCCCAGCCCGTCGCTGCCGGGCGCGAACCGGCGCTCGCGGAACCCGTCGAGGTCGATCTTGAGCCGCCGGAACGAGTCTTCGCGGGCATCGATCAGCGCGTCCATGCTGCTCAAAATGCGTTCGATGCCCTCGGCGTCCTTCGGCGACACGATGTCGGTGACGTGCGGCAACGACGCGGCCTGCGCGAGGGTCGCCCCGCCGATGCAGAAGAACGTGACGCGGGCCGGGCTGTACATCGTTGCCGCCGAACACATCAGCGTCATCAAGGTGGTCGTCTTGCCGCGCTGCTTGGCCCCGACCACGATCACGTTGCTGCGCAGCGCGTCGACCGCGTGCACCACCTGCTTGGACTCTTCGGGGATGTCCATGACACCCACCGGGAACATCAGGCCCGGGTTTTGCCCGTAGTCGACGTGCCAGGGCTTGCCCCGGTAACCCGCGACCAGAACGTCGATCGGCTCCGGATCCTCCAGGGGCTCCAGCCACGGCCGGCGCGGCGAGCGGTGCGGCACGTTGTGCAACGACTCCCGCAGCACGTCCACGATCTTCTTCCGCTTGAAACCGTCGTCGTAGTACAGGAATTCGTCGGGCTCGGCGTCCACGGCGGCGGCGGCTTCCAACGCCGTGGCGTCCGCGGCGTCCAACGGCTGGAACTGCCAGTTGTACAGGCGGGGCTTGGTCAGCGTCATGTCGACCGTCTCGGCGACTTCCTTGGTCTTCGGCACCACGAACGGGGCGGAGAGGTAGAAGCAGCGGAACGGCTCCAGATCGCGCGGCCCCACCTTCAGCAGGCCGAAGCCGTTCTCCTTCGACGGCAGGTGGTAGGCGGCGTCCGAGCCGATCACCTCGCGGCTGTCGTCGCCGGACTCGGCGCGCAGCGCGATGCGGAAGGCGATGTTGGACTTGACCTTTTGCAGCGAGGACAGGTCCAGGCGCTGGCCGCCCAGCATGAAGAACACGTTGGCGCCGCGGCCTTCCTGACCGATGTGGATGATGAGGTTGATCCACTTCTCGTGGTTGGCGAACAGCTCCAGGTACTCGTCGACGATGACGAGCAGCACCGGTACCGGGGGCAGGTCGCGCCCGGCGAGGCGGATCTCCTCGTAGTCGTTCGCGTCGCGGGCGCCCACCGAGGTGAAAAGCTCGTAGCGCTGTTTGATCTCACCATCGATGACCCGGCGCATCCGCTCGGCCAGGTGGCGCTCGTCCTTGCCGAGGTTGGACAGCGCGGCCACCACGTGGGGGATGCCCAGGATGTCCTGGGCCGCCGACTCGAACTTCATGTCGACGAAGATGACGTTGAACGTCTCCGGGGAGTGGGTCAGCGCGATGCCGTAAACCAGCGACAAGAAGAACTCCGACTTGCCCGACCCGCTGGTGCCGATCACCACCGAGTGGAAACCGAAGCCGCCGAAGTCCTTGGCGCGGATGGTGATGTTCTGCAGCTCGCCGTTGGGTTTGGCCCCGACCGGGACCTCGCACCAGCGCTCGTCGCCGCGGCCGCGCCGCTCGGCCCATAGCCGGTCGACGTCCAGGTCGCGCGGGTCGCTGATCCCCAGGGCGCGCAGCAATTCGGTTGCGCCGCTGACGGAATCGGCGATCTCGCTGCGGCTGGTCGGTGACCAGCGGGCCATCGCGCGCGCGTAGCGGTAGGCGCGGTGCACCGAAAGCTGGTCGGCGTGCGCGAAGAACTTGTTGCGCACGCGCAGCAGGGGCGCGGGGCGGCCGTCTTCCCCGTCGGAGTCCGATCCGTTCCGGAGCAGGGCCACTTCGCCGTTGACCGAGCCGTTGGGTGAGCTGTGACGCTCGCTGAGCTCGAACACCTGGTCGGTGGCGAAGCCCACGCCGGTGCCGACGCGTGAGGCGATGCGCAGCAGGGTGATTCCCGCCTTGCCGACCTGGCCGACGACGCTCTCCCAGGCGTCGGGACTGCCGGTGTTGTCGTCGACGATCACCAGGTGCGGTCCCAAATCGACGGTGTCCGTGGCGGTTTCCAGGGCCGAGCCCATGGCGGTGGGGCTGGCCGCGGCCAGCGGAGTCCAGGCGCCGCGCTTGCCCTTCATGTGCAGCTCGGCGCCCAGGGTCTCTTCGAGTTCCTCCGGCGTGGCGAAGACCAGGCGCCGAAAACCGCACGCGTCGAACAGTTCGTCGTGCAGGTTGTGCGGCAGCCACACGATCCACGACCACACCTCGGGGTTGCGGGTCACCACCATCAGCTTGACGTCGCGCGGGTTGTGAAACACCGCCAGCGAGCACAATACGGAGCGCATCAGTGACCGCAGCCGGTCCAGGTCCTCGCCCACGAAGCTGAATCCGGGCGCCGACCGCAGGTTCACCACCTTGGCGATGTCGCGAATCTTGCGCTGCTCCAAAATGAAATCGCGCAGCGCCTGCCCGGTGACGGGTTCGAGCTCCTCGTCGGACGCGATGTCGGGCCAGGTCACCGACAGCACCGAGTCAGGGGCGTGCTGGACCCCTGTGCCGAGCCGTACCTCCAGGAAGTCCGCGTCGGCGCGGCCGCGTTCCCACATGCGTGGGCCGCCGATGATGGCGCCTAGGCCGCGTGGGTCGGAGTGCACGGAGTTCTGCCACTCGCGTTGCGCGCACACGGCGGTCTGGATTTCGTCGCGGTTGCTGTCGAGGTCGCGAAGGTAGCGTCGGCGGCCCTTTTCCATTTCGCCCCAGGTGATCTTGCGGGCTCGGCCGAAGCGTCCGGAGAACGCCAGCATGCTGAAGGCGCCGATGCCCATCAGTGGGAAGAAGCCGGTGGTCAGGCTGCGGACGCCGGAGACATAGAGCATGACGATGGTGCCGATGAGCGCGACGATCAGCGCCGGCACACCGATCATCACCCAGATGTTGCGGGGCTCGCGTTCCGGCAGCGCGATGGGCGCGCTGGGGGCCACCCGAACCGGTTTCGGCGGCTCGATCTTGACGCGGTTGATGGGGAACGCTTTCTTGGACATTCTCTAGCCTCCCGGCTTCGCCGATGTCGTCACCACAGCCACCTTGCCCAGCGCCGGCACAGTGTCGCGCGCCAAAAGCGCTGCCTCCCGAGACAGCGCGGGACCCGCAGCGAAAGTCCGCAGCAGCGGCCAGGGCGCCTGGACCGCCGAGCCCGGATCAAGCCCGAGGGCCCGCAGCGTGGTCTCGTCGTTCGCGATCCCGAACCGAACCCCGTTGTCGGACACCCAGAACAGCGATTCACGCGAGTCCGAGGTGACCACGCCGCTGGTCGATGTCACGAAGTTCGCCGCGCCCGGCAACACCAGCACCTGGTTGGCGACCACCGATGCCGGGTCGTTGTCGTCACGCACCAAATGGACGATGCGGTTGTCCAGGTAGGACGGTGTCGGCAGGCCGCGCCCGTTATAGACCACGACGCGCGCCCGCGGATCCGTCGACGCCTTCTCCCAGCCGACGCAGGTGGTCGGATCGGCCGCCGTGTCAATGAAATTCAGGCGCTTGGTCGGGTAGTAGTCGACGGCCAGCGACGTCACCTCGGGGATGTTGACCAGCACGTCGGGGGTCACCACGCGCGGCGCCGTCGACCCGTAGGAGTTGGCGCTGCGCAACAGGTCGGCCACGAAGCTGGTGATCTTTTGCACGCCCTCGGGCAGCAGGACGTAGAACTGCTTGCCGCCGCTGGCGGTTTGGGCCTGCAGCACCGCGCCCACCTGTGATCCCGAGACCCATGTCGACGGGGTCCCCGCCAGGGGCACTTGCGGGACGCCGAGCGGCTCGGTCGCCGGCAGCGCGTCATACAGGGCCCGCGAAATCTCCACCGGCAGCGTCACTCCCGGGTCGAGCCCCAGGCTCAGCGTGACCGCCCGGTTGACCGGATCGATCTGGGAGCGTTTGCCGCCCCAGATGACAAAGGTGTTGCCCTCGAACGTGACCAGCAGCCCGGCGTCGTCGCGCAGCGGAGTGGCGCGGTCGTAGGCGTCGAGCTGGCCGGCGATCGAGGTCACCACGGGCCTTTCCGGGCTGCGCGGGCGTCCGGCGGTGTCGCACACCGCCCAGGCCGAGGTGGCGCCCCGATGGACCGGCATCGCCGCCGGCGCGCCGGGGATACCGACCAGTGGCCCGGTCGGATACTTCGCTATCTCAGCGGGTTTCACCCACGTCGGCTGGTTTGCCGTTCCCGTCGCCAGCCGCGCGGAGGTCAAATTCAGTGCCGGGTAGAGCCGGCCGTCGATCTTGGCGTAGAGTGCCCCGGAGTCGCGGTCGCCGATGATCGCCGAATCACCCACGATGCCAGTGGGTTTCAACACATTCAGCAGAAGCATCCAGCCCGAGGCGATAGCCACGAGGAGTATGGACAGCATCAGCGCGGCCGTCTGCTTGCGGTCGTCGTGTTTCATGCGGACCGAGAACCGGGTGGTCGCCGCCCGCAGCCGCCGGTTGTAGAACAGGTGCCCGGAGTTCTGGTCGCGATTAGACAAACTCAGCGGCATGCTCAGTACCCCTTGGGTGATCGGCGAGGATCGGCCTGCTGAATCCGATCGGCGAGATTCGACGCGTCGACCGCGACCCCGTAGCGGCCCATCGCGTAGTTGATGAACGCGCATGCCTGCGCGACGAGGTTGTGAATGTCGCGCGAGGTCCCCGGCTGGTGGTAGGCCGAGAACGTGGGCGCGATGAATTGAAACGCGCCCTTGCTGGGGGTTCCCCGCGCCGCGTTGGAATCCCAGTTGTTGATCGCGTTTGCGTTGTAGTTGGACTCGCGGCGGGCGACCAGGTCCATCCCGCGTTCCCAGCGGGCACGCGCCGCCGGATCATGAATGCCTTTGATATCCAGCGCTTTACGGATGGCCGCCAAGACCGCCTGGCGCCCGCTCGCGTGATTTCCGTGCATCGACCGCCTTTGCGGGTAGTGCAGGCGTCGCAGTCGGTGCGCGAGCAGCTTTGCGCGCCGTCGTGCTTTGGTGACGTGGCGGTGTTGGGTGCGCAGCCGTGTCGCCGTGCGCGCCATGGCTTCCCGCCGGCCCATCGGCGTATCGGCGGCCGGGGTCACGTCCGATTCGGCGGCTTCGAGCACCGCGCGCGTCGCCGCCCGAGCGCGCTCGTGATCGGCGCGCGCCGCCGCGATGATGTCCCCCACCGTCCGGTCGGCGTGGCTTGAGTGGTTCAGGAGTTTTATCGAGGCGCCCGAGCGTGCGGACGCCGTTTTCGGTAGCGCCGCGGCGTGGCGCGCCATCGCGTGCGTCTGCTCCGCCACGTCACCGATGTGCGGGCTGATCGGGGTGCCCGCGAACAGATTATGGGCGCGGACCAATGCCGCGACCGCTTGCATTCTCAGGGGATCGGTCATCGACGTCCCCGCCCCAAACCACCTGTGCGCCGCCACGGCGCCGCATCCTTGCCGGACACTCGAGCTAGTACTCCCACACCCTCCTGGCCGCGGATTCCGCGGTCGCTGCAGACGTACCTCATAGCATGCACGTATCGACAGTTGTGCTGTCAATAACGGGCAACCCAATATGACTTGGGGCCGGCCGGCCGCGATTACGTAGCGACCCTACTGCCGGACGGACTACCGAACCACTCACCTGTCGGTCGGTTGGGGCTAGTCCTTCGGCTCGTCCTCGGACGGCATGATCACGATCCGGCGGTTGGGCCTGTTGGTGACCACCGTCGGCTTAGCCTCGCCGGATTTGCTGCCCGGGGCGCTCGGCGGGACCGTCAGGCGGCCCTTGACCGGCTGGCCGTTGGGCACGCCCGGGGCGGTCACCCGCTTTTCGACCGGCTTGTCCTTGTTGCCGCCTTCGCCACCGGCGCCCATCGCACCTGGCGGCATCATCGGCATGCCGGTCATTCCCGTCTGTCCGGGCATGGCGGGCATGCCACCGGTTGCCGGCATTATCGGGGCCTTCGCGCCGGCTGGCGTCGTCGGTGGCGACGATGTCGGCACTGGCGGCGGGCCCAGTGAGCTGGCCGGAACCGTGCCGCCACCGCCGAGGCCGGCGCCGCCGCCGGAACCGCCGCCGAGTCCGGCGCCGCCGGATCCGACACTGTCGACCAGGTGCGCGCTGTCGGCGAGGGACGCGGCCCCGTGCGCGCCTTGAACGGCGCTCATCAGCGGCTGGAGCGCGCTCTGGCCGGCCTGCATCGCCTGCTGGGGAAGCTGGGTCATCGGCCCCATGACGCCGCCCATTGCGCCGCCCATGGCGCCGGTCACGCTGGACAGCATTTGCTGGATCATCTGCATCTCTTGCTGCCCGTTTGCCTCGTTGGCCGGGAATTTGGCCGCGGCATCGGCGGCGTGCGCGCGGCGGTCCGCGTCGGCCGCTTCGGCATCGGCGGCATCTTGCGGGACGCCGGCGTTGCCGGCTGCTCCGACCATCCCGTGCCCACCGTCTGCGGGCGAGGCGCCGCCAGGCGGAATTGGGAACGGCGTCGGGATATACGCTGGGGGTCCGCTGCCTAGCCCCAAAGTAGTTGACAAGTCGGATCGGATGGGTCCCCCGGGAGTACCCACAATCTCACCTCCACCCCAATCGGAGAGCGCGCGGACGTTCGAGGCTTATCTAGGCGCTACCGATTACTCGTACCGCCATTTTGGCATAAGACGACGCGAACGGTATTCACCCGAGAATGCGGGCCGCTACGAACCGCTGCGATGGCTGATCGCCTCGAACCAGGCCAGATGGTAATTGGTGAGGTACTCGTGCCCATCGATCAACGCCTCAATCGCCGCTAAAAGCATCCAATCGCCGACCGCCGCTGGATCGTGATTGGGATATGCACTCATGACCGAGTGCTGAATGTCGGCGACGCATTCGTGCAACATCTCGATTTCGCTTTCCAGCACACCCGTCTTTCGCACCGCGGGCGCGGCAACGGCCTGCGCAATCCGCGGCAGTCCGTCGCGACGGCGCACCGCTTCGACCAGGGTGGGTCCGAGTTCGTCGACTTGGGGCGCGGCCGAGCGCGCCGGCCGGTCGCCACTGAGCGCGGGTTCGTCGGAACCCGGTTCTGCGACATAGGTGTTGGCGTGGTGCGCGGCCGCGACCGTGATGGCGCCGAGCAGGTCGACGACGTTGGCGTCATGGCGCCGCGCCGACGGCTCGAGCAGGGATACGTGGGCGGGCAACCGGACGTGGGGCGGAATCCACCCTCCTGCGAGGTCGGTGACGAGCAGCGTGGTGGTGCCGTCGTCGCGGAGCCCCGCTGCCCATGACAGGCGCGGCTCCTGGCGGGCGACCGCATCAACGAGCCGCTGGAGCCGCTGCTGTTCGGCAGCCCTTGCGGATGTCGCGCCGGCGGTCGCGCCCGTTGCCGCGGACGCGGCCGATGCGCTGGCCATCGCTGACGAGCCCGTGCCGGCCTGCGCGGCGGCCGCCCCGGATGCCGTGCGCTCCACCGGCGAGACCAGCGGTCCGCCCGCGGACGGGGACGACGCCGGCGACGGTGCTACCGGCGCGCCCGAGATCGGACCAGCCGGGGCGGACGGCACGGACGGCGGTGCCACGACGGGCGGACGTAGGTCAGAGCCGTAGGCGGGCAACGATCCCGACGGAATGGACGGGCCGCCACCGACCGTCGCTGCGGACGACCACGAACTACCGGTCATGACCGCAGGTGCTACCGAAGTGGCTCCGCCGGTTGTCATTGGCGCGGGCGCCGCGGGGGGCGGCGCGTCCGGAGGTGTCGCCGCGACGAATGCTCCCGCGCTGGGCACGGTCGGAGCAACTGCCGGTACACCCTGGGCAGTTTGGGGCGCCCCGCCATCGAACGCGTTAAAGGCCCCCGCTGAAAACGCTTGCCCCCCAGGGCCTGTCGATTGGCCCGTGGCGAAGCCGGACGTGAAAGATTGAGCTAGGTTGGGCTGAGCGCCTTGGCCGAGGCCGGCTGGTGAGATGGACATACCGCCGCTTTGTACGCCTGGCATCCCTGGCGAGACGGTTCCGCCGCCGCCGGGCATATGCACACCGCCCGACGCTGCTGGCGATGCCGGCAAAGGCCCACGACTATCCATAGCTCCTGGACTAATTACCGCAGAAGACGGCCCATGCGAACCGGCGGAATGAATATTTCCCGCCCCCTCGCGCCCCCCGGGGTTAAATGCTGCCGGCGCCGAGCCTGGCTGTGCATGTAGGGGGCCGCCGGGGCCGTCACTGGTGCCGTGTCCACCGGGGCTGAAGGCGGCTTTACCCAGGTCCTCTTCGGTGATCGGACTCGGTGATGCTGGTTCGTCGAGATTGAAACCGTTTGCACGCGCCCAACTTCGAGCTTCGCCGCCGTTTCCTTCAACATCGAGGATCTTTTGCGTCGCGGTCATCATCTTGTCGACAGCGTCGCGGCTAGCGTTCGCAGCATCTGCGTTGCAGCGAAGTTGAACCGCCTGTATTTCCGCTAATTGCTGCGGAGGCAGCTTCTTCGATGCCAGGATTTCGTTGATTTCTCTATTACCTGTATTCGCGATGTCTGACAATCGGCTACGTAGATAGTCGGTCGCATCAGCCGCCGAACTGAAGGCCGATGCCTTTGTCTGGTACTTCTCCGCGAGGTCCAGGTGAAACTTCTCGCCCTGCTGGAATCGGTTTATCAGGTCGTCCGCAGTATGACCCTGATTGTGCGCAGCGAATAACGTCCACTGGGTGCGCAAGGTCTGCGAATAAAGCTGCTGCTCCGCACACGCTTCATTCCAATGTCCGGCGCCGGCGCGTAGAGCCGTCGAAGGCGCCGGCCACCACGGACCAATTAGTGCCGCCGTCCAGGTACCGGGAGGAAGGTCAACCGCCACCGCATGCCTTTTTCATTGCAGCATCCTTCGCGATGACGTCATCAAGCGCTGACTGAAACTCGGCGTCGGTCGCGACACCGTAAGTGCTCTTTGCCGTAACTGTCAGGTACGCAGACTCTAAGGCGAGTGCGGTGTCGCGGAGGCTCGCGTCAAGCGCCGGATTGCGCGCCCCCATATCGAGCATCAGGGCGCCATTAGTGGTAGCGATGCGAGCCAGCGCTTTGTCAGTACCAGCTGTGTCGACCTGGACCGACTGAGCGGCCAGCTTGTACGTATCGCATAGTTTCTGATGGGCGGTGGCGATCTCCGCAGGAGTATAGGTGGGCGTCGTAGTCGTGGTGACCGGCGGATGTGGAGGCGTCGGTCGCGTCAGCGCCACGACCAGTGCAGCGACAGCCAGCGCGGCTGCCACCACTACCGCAATCGCCATCCATGGGTGTGAGCGCGTCGCGGGCTGCCTGACGACGTTTGGTGGCCAGTTCCCCACGGGCGGCTGCGCGGCTGGCCCCTGACCAAGGCCCGCGGACGGGTCTCCCACCATCTGTCCTCCTATCGTCAGCAAACACCTTGCGCCGCACCTTGCAATCCGTCACTGGCGTGTCAGCCCACGGTTTGCACATGCCCTCCTTCACTAGTGGAGCAGGCAACCCGACGCCAGGGCAATTCACCGCGCATTACGATCCTCCATCCGCCGGATCACTTGATCCGGAGGACAATTATCCGACGCGCAGTTAGTTCAAGCAGCCCATGCAGAGTGTTGCAACTATCGAGCGCCGCCGTACCGCCGACCACGACATTGTCTGTCGCCGCGATCCCCGTAAGACGGCAACCGCGGCCAACCCGATCGCTGGCCATACCCGTGGGACGGGGCGGTCGCTGCTCGGAAAAGGCGGTGCCCACTGCATTTAACTCGGCCGCGGACCGGCAATTGGGCCATCCCCAGCAGGTGGAGGGCAAATCCACCGCCATGTGCACTCCATAGTTGACAAGTAGCTATCCGAGACAGAAGCCTGATTGCGCGGTGCGCATCGCCAACCCAGTGGACCAGCCAATCAGGTAGCGGGCAATAGCTAGTGCTTTGTACACGAAATCAACCGCCTCCACACACCTTTTGCATCGCGGCATCTTTGGCATTGGCATTGCTCAGCGCTGACTGCCATACCGGATCATCGCTTCCCGTTGCCAAGCTGGTTGTGGCTACGACATTGCTGTATGACTCCGCTAGGGCAAGCGCAGCCGCGGTCGGCGGTTGTGATCGCCGGGTTCGCGTTAACTGCGTGTTCTAGCGTTAGCGCTCCGTTTGCCGTCGCGAGGTTTGCACGGTCCGAGTTCTTGCCATTCGTCTCCATTTGGACTGCTCGCGCAGCGAGCTTGTAAGCGTCACACAACTTTTGGTGCGCCGCGGCGACTTCGGCAGCACTGTAGATAGTGGCGGACGTGGTAGGCGCCGAACCAGACGCCGGCGAGCGGGTCGTAACCACAACCAGTGCAGCGACGGCCACAACCGTCGCGACTATCGCCATAACAAACGCGCCCACACGATTGCCGGCCAGAACCGGGAGCGCTGCGATGGCGGAGGCGGATAGCCCGGCGTCCACTGCCCGAAAGGCGGACCCGCAACCGCATTAGAGGGGCGCTCTTCCGCCACGAGCCTTCCTCAGGCGTTCAGCGCCGACGGGCCCGAACTCGGCCGCACCGCCTTCAGCTCTTCAGCGTTGTTCTGATCCATATTGGTGAACCCGTTGGCCGCGTGGTGTGCCTTCGTCCCGACACTGGTGAGCGTCTCGCTGTGTCCCTGCAGGTTTTTCACGTGCTGCCCGTGCGCGGTAGTCACGGCGTTGTGGAAGGAGTTGGCCGCTTCGAAGTCGCCGAACATCCCCGATTCCAGGGTTCCGCCGGCGAGGTGATCGGCCCCTTCTTGGGCGTGTCCACCAGCGCGGTGGGACTGGTTGCCTCCCGAGTGCAACTGCTCGGTATTGACGAACATTGGCACTCCTTCCGAACTTCGACCGGTACGGCCTCTTATGGCCTAAAGGCCTTTTGACCAGCCTAAACGCAGGCCGGTCAGTGGTCAATTCACCGGGTGTCGGTCCGGCGAATCGCAGCCTCCATCGCCCTAGAAGCCGTGCCCGTTGGTGACGGCCGGCCCAGGGCGATCCCATTCCGGGTCGACGGCGATGGGCATCTGAATATCGACGCGGGGCAGCGAGACCGTCCCCCACGGCAGGTGGACCTGGCGAGGAATCGCAATCCGCGCCTGGGCTCGATCGGCCGCCAGCATGCCTTCGGCCGCCAACCGATCGCCGTGCCCGGTGACGATTTGCGTCATGTTGTGCAGCGCTTCGCTGCCCACGTCGTAATAGTGCGCGTGGTCGGTGAACCATGGCGTGAGGCTGTGCGAGCCGGCGACTTCGGCACGGAAGCGCACCGCTCCGAAAGCTTCGTGGGCCGGGTCGGCGCCCAGCCCGGCCCACGGCCCCAGCGGTCCCCCGAGCGTCTTGTTCAGCCCGTTCGGCAGCCCATTACCTGACTCCCCGATCCAACTGATCGCATCGGTCGACGCGGCGCCCACGTACAAGCTGCCGCCCTCGAGACGAAAGTCCGCGGCGCGGTGCGCCAAATCGGTTCCCGGGCAACCGGTTAGCACGGCATCATTGGCGCGCATACCGCTGTTGACAAAGGCATCGGCCACGGTCGTGGATCCGTAGGAATGCCCGAGGACGGTGACATGACTCGGTGTCGACCCTTCATGGGTTGCTGCCAGGCCGTTGACATCGGCGGCCAGCAGCGCCCCCGCCTGCCGTGCCCTCCACGGAGTGCCGACCTGCTCCAGTTCGGCCGGCTCGGTGAGGGTTCGCTGCCAATGCGGATGGTCGAATTCCGGTGCGTCATAGCCCATCCACGCCAACACCGCAGTGGTGTGGAAGGGGTCGGCCTTCGCCGCCTGCTCGTAGAGGTTGATGGCGTCGTCGGGGCCGTCGGACATCCACCCTCCCCTGACGCTGCTGTTGGTCCCCGGAACCATGACGGCCGTGTTCCGGGACTTGTCCGGGTTGCCGATTGCAATCGCCGCCCTGCCCTTGCCGCCGAACGCCAGCGGGTCATAGGCCCACAACATGATCGGGAGCCCGTGCTGGGGCGCGGATCCCTCGTCGCGCGTGAGGAAATCGTTGGTCTTCACCGCATTCTGGTATCTGGTGATGTCGGTGACGCATAGGCCATACTCTGCGGGGTTGGCGAACACATCGGCATCCCTGTTGTTGAGCGCGTTGTCTCGAAGCGCGTCCGGGACCACCCCGCGCCGACGGACGGCATCTTCGACCCTGCGCAGATCGTCGTTCATCGCCGTCTGGTTCACCGAGTTCCGCACGTCGGCCGGAATCCCGTTGAGGTTGCCCAACTCGGGCGGATGCTGATCGGTCAAAAGCCGCTTCTGGTTAGCGCTCAACGAGTCCCACCACCGTTTGACCCGATCCGCGCTGGTGTCCGACGGCGGGATCAGCAGCTCGTCGACGCCGTTGACCTCGGCAGGGTCGGCGCCGTCGGTTCGCAGTCGGTCCAGCGCCGCCCGAAGTGCCGCCGCATACCGATCGCGAATCTGGCCGAGCGCGAACACGATCGCCCTGCTCTCGGCGACGGCTTCCCCGCGCAGACCGTCGACGCCGCAGTGGTTCCCATCGGTAAGGGCTTCGCAAATCTCGTCGTCGATGTCTTCGAGGTCGTATTCCAGCGCGACGATGTACCCCGCAGCCGCCCGTTGGACTTCGGCCAGCGTTGCGGCAATCACCTCCAAATCGATTGCGATCTTCGGTAATTGCGCGGCTTGCAGACCGAGCGACCGGGACACGCGTTGCACTTCATCGGAGTCATTGATGGGATGCTCGCCGTTCCGGTGATTCCACGCCGCGTCGAACCGCCGGCGGGCTGCCTCGAACGCGGCGGCGGCCTCGCTAGTGCTGGTCCCAGCGGCACGGAAGGCCCGCGCTAGATCGGAGATCCGTGCAGGGCGGCCGGCCTGCAGGCCGGCATTGAGCGACCACGGATCACCGCCGGCCTCGGCGACGAGAAACGGGATGCTGATGTAACGGAGTTCCATCGCAGCGGCCGTCGCAGCGAAATCGCTACGCCAGCAACCTCATAGGGAACTCGCACCGTCGGCGAGCCCGTCGCCGTCGCTGTCGGTCAGCCGGACGTTCCACTTGCCGTCGCCGTCGGTGTCGACGTATCCGGTCACACCGGTGTCGTCGGAGCGCAGCACCCGGTCGGCCAGCCCGTCGCCGTCGGTATCGAGGAGCCGATCATCGGGACGCCCGTGGCCGTCGAGATCGACCAGCGGGCCGCCGGTGTGCTCGACACCGTCGAGGCCGAACCAGCGCAGTTGCCCACCGCGGTCCATGGCCACCGCCCACGTCCCGGATCCGTCGTCGGTGAAGTAGGCCTCAGGCGTGCCGTCGTTGTCGACGTCGAGCACGGCGTGATCGACGAGGCCGTCGCCGTCGAGATCGGCGAGCGCGTCGTCGCGCAACCCGTCATGGTCGAAGTCCATCCCGATCGATTCGAAGCGGCCGTCACCGTCGAGGTCGAGGTCGGGTTGGCCGTGCCAGATCGCCGCCGCGCCATTATCACCAGCCAAGCAGTAGTCCACGACTAGTCGGACGCAACCCCGCCGCTAAGCGTTCCCCCGAGATCGCCACCACGCCAACAGTTCCGCGGCGGCCTCGTCGGTGTCCAACGGGCCGCGCTCGAGGCGCAGCTCCTTCAAGAACCGCCATGCCTCGCCCACCTGGGGGCCCGCGGGGATGCCGAGCAGTTCCATGATCTGGTTGCCGTCCAGGTCGGGACGCACCCGCGCCAAATCCTCCTGGGCGGCCAGCTCGGCGATCCGCGTCTCGAGCCGGTCGTAGCTGGACTGCAGCCGCGCGGCCCGCCGCTTGTTGCGGGTCGTGCAGTCGGCGCGGACCAGTTTGTGCAGCCGCGGCAGCAACGGGCCCGCGTCGGTGACGTAGCGGCGCACCGCGGAATCGGTCCACTTCCCATCGCCGTAGCCGTGGAACCGCAGATGCAGATACACCAGCTGCGAGATGTCCTCGACCATCTGCTTGGAATACTTCAAGGCGCGCAACCGCTTTCGGACCATCTTGGCGCCGACAACCTCGTGGTGGTGGAAGCTCACCCCGCCGTTGGCTTCGTGGCGCCGGGTGGCCGGCTTGCCGATGTCGTGCAGCAGCGCGGCCCAGCGCAGCACCAGGTCCGGCCCGTCGTCTTCGAGTGCGATCGCCTGGCGCAGCACGGTCAGCGAGTGCTGGTAGACGTCCTTGTGCTGGTGGTGTTCGTCGATGGCCATCTGCATGCCACCGATCTCGGGGAGTACCACCTCACCCATGCCGGTTTGGACCAGCAGATCGATCCCGGCCGTCGGGTCGTCGCCGAGCACCAGTTTGTCCAACTCGGCGGCTACCCGTTCGGCGCTGATCCGGCCCAGCTGCGAAGCCATCTGTTCGATCGCTGCGCGCACCCGCGGCGCGACGGTGAAGCCGAGCTGGGAGACGAACCGCGCCGCCCTCAGCATCCGCAACGGATCGTCGCCGAAGGACACCTCGGGTGCGGCCGGGGTATCCAGCACCCGCTCGCGCAGCGCCGCCAAACCGCCTAGCGGATCGAGGAATTCGCCCGGACCCTCCGGCGTGATGCGCACGGCCATCGCGTTGGCCGTGAAGTCGCGGCGCACCAGATCGTCCTCGAGGCGATCGCCGTACTGCACGTCGGGGTTTCGCGACACCTGGTCGTAGGTGTCGGCGCGGAACGTGGTGATCTCCAAGCGATGGTCGCCCTTGCCGACCCCGACCGTGCCGAATTGGATGCCGGTGTCCCACAGGTTGTCGGCCCATCGCCGCAGGATGTTTTGCACCTGCTCGGGGCGCGCGTCGGTGGTGAAGTCGAGGTCGGGACTCAACCTGCCCAGCAAGGCATCCCGCACCGAACCGCCGACGAGGTAGAGCTGGTGGCCCGCGCCCTCGAACGCGGAGCCCAGCTCGGCCAACACGGGAGCATGCCGATTGAGCGCGACCGCGGCGGCGGTCAGCAGTTCGGCATCCTGGGCGGCGTCAGGCACGTTCGATCAGCCTAGTCGGCTGGAAACGAAAAGCCCGTGTGAGGAGCCTCGCACCCGCGACGTGGCACCAAAGTGCGCATCAAACCTGAATTGACCGGCCACTGCGCGTCAGTAGTCTCACGAAGCTATGGCGTAGTCTGTCCGGTCGAAAGGTTTCGATGCCCCCGTTTGGCGCACGGCGACGCTGTCCGCGCCGTTCATGGTTCAAGCGGTGCTGGCAGTGTTGCTCATCGCTATGTGGCTGTTGGGCAAGTGGCCGTTCGAAACGCATAGTGCGTACGCCGGCGAACGCGCGTGGATGCTGACCGCCACCGCCATCACAACCCTGACGTCGCTCTTGTTCAGTGCCGCACTGCTCAGATCGCGGTCGCCGCGCAACCGCGGCCTCGGTTTCAGCCTCGCGAGCTGTTCAGTCGCGGTGCTGATTGGCGGAGCGAGCTTCGCGCTCGTGGTGCTGCGCTGATGACCGACAAAGCGACGTCGCACATATCGGCGGACCGATATGGTCCCCGAACGTTTTCATTAGTACTTGTCCACATCTTCGTCGTCGAGCTCGCCACGTGGCTCTTGATGCCCTATTCGATAGTTTTTGTGCTTCCGGTGGTCCTCGTCTACATGGCCATCGCCGCGTTTCTCGCGTGGGCGTGGCCTTCCGGAGCGGTCGGCCGGCTAGGCCGCGCGATGTTTATCGGCAGCCTGTCCGGACCGCTGTCTCTGATCCTTTTCGGCACGGCCTTCGCAATAGCGCATGCGATAGGCCCGCTCTGACGAGACGCAATCCGTTATGACCATCGCGCACCCACCCAGCGGCGAGTATGTCCAGGAGAGCATGCCGTGCCAGCTACTATCGCTTGGGTGTCGGACGGCGAACAAGGCAAACCACGTCGGCGCCGGGGACGGCGCCGCGGTCGTGGCGCTGCGGCTTCGTCCGAGAAGCAGACCAACGGTCAAGTAAACGGCGATTCGACAGCCACCAAACCGCGCCGATCGCGCGGGTCCCGCCGCGGGCCGGAGCGGCTGCGCACGGTCCACGAGACATCCGCCGGCGGGCTGGTCATCGACGGGCTCGACGGACCGCGCGACTCGCAGGTCGCCGCCCTGATCGGCCGCATCGACCGGCGCGGACGGATGTTGTGGTCGCTGCCCAAGGGCCACATCGAACTCGGTGAGACGGCCGAACAGACAGCCATTAGAGAAGTAGCCGAAGAAACCGGCATCAAGGGCAGCGTGCTGGCCGCGCTGGGGCGCATCGACTACTGGTTCGTCACCGACGGCCGCCGCGTGCACAAGACCGTGCATCACTACTTAATGCGCTTCTCCGGCGGCGAGCTCTCCGACGAGGACCTTGAAGTCGCCGAAGTGGCCTGGGTGCCCATGCAAGAACTGCCGTCACGGCTGGCCTACGCCGACGAACGCCGCCTGGCCCGGGTCGCCGACGAACTGATCGACAAGCTGCAAAGCGACGGCCCGTCCGCACTTCCCCCGCTGCCGCCCAGCGCGCCGCGGCGCCGCCCGCAGACGCATTCGCGGACCCGGCATTCTGACAAACCGGCCACGGGCCGGAAGAACGGCCACGGACCGGGGCCGTGACGGCGCCGCTTCTCCGTCGGGCCGGCTTGCTGCGCATCGCGGCCGTGCTTGGCATCGTGGCCGGACTCGCGGTACTCGCCGGGCCCGTGGTTCCACCCGCGGCCGCGGGCGAGCCGGGGGTGACGCCGTTCGTGCGGGTTCGCATCGACCAGGTCACCCCGGACGTGGTCACCACGACCAGTCCACCCGTTGTGACGGTCAGCGGCATGGTGATCAACATCGGCGACCGCCCCGTTCGCGACGTGATGGTCCGCCTCGAGCACGCCGGCGCGGTCACCACGTCCGCGGGCTTGCGAACCACCCTGGACGGCGACACCGACCGGTACGAGGCGGCCGCCGATTTCCTCACCGTGGCGCCCGAACTGCAGCGCGGGCAAAAGGTCGGCTTCACCCTGTCGGCCCCGCTGCGCGCGCTGACCAAACCGTCGCTGGGAGCCGAAAAGCCGGGCATCTATCCGGTTTTGGTCAACGTCAACGGCACGCCCGACTACGGCGCTCCAGCCCGGCTGGACAACGCGCGCTTCCTGCTGCCGGTGGTCGGGGTGCCGCCCGACCGCGCCGACGACGTGGGCTCCGCCGTCGCGCCCGATACCTCCAAACCCGTGGGGATCACCATGCTGTGGCCGCTGGCCGATCGGCCACGGCTGGCCCCCGGCGTGCCAGGGGGAACCATCCCGGTCCGGCTGGTCGACGACGACCTGGCGACCTCACTGGCCAGCGGTGGCCGGCTCGACATCCTGCTGTCGGCGGCCGAGGTCGCGACCAGCCACGACGTCGACCCCGACGGCGCCGTCGGCCGCGCGCTGTGTTTGGCGATCGACCCCGACCTGCTGGTCACCGTCAACGCGATGACCGCGGGTTACATCGTGTCCAATTCGCCCGACGGCCCGGGTCAAATTCCGGGCACCCCGACCCACGCCGGCACGGGACAGGCCGCCGCGACCGAATGGCTGAACCGCCTGCGCGCGCTCGCGCACCGGACCTGCGTGGCCCCGCTGCCCTACGCACAAACCGACCTGGACGCGTTGCAGCGCGTCAACGATCCCGGCCTCACCGCCACGGCCACCACGACCGGCAACAGCATCGTCGACAAAATCCTGGACGTCTCTTCAACCCGCGGCGCCACGCTGGTGCCCGACGCCCCGCTGACCAACCGCGCGGTCAAGCTGCTCGGCGCCAACGAGAGCACGGTCGCGATCACCGCCGCCGACCTGTCGGCCGCCGACGCGCAGGGCTCCTCGGAGACCGCCGTCGACACCGCGCCTCGGCGATTGTCCCCACAGGTCGCGGTCGCGCCGTTCGATCCGGCCGTCGGGGCCGCGCTGGCGGGCGCGGGATCCAGCCCCGAGGTGCCCACCTACCTGGACCCGTCCCTGACGGTCCGGCTGGCGCACGATTCGGTGACCGCGCGCCGCCAGGACGCCTTGGGCTCGATCTTCTGGCACGCGCTCCGGCCCGGCGACGCGCCGCGCACCCAGATCCTGGTCCCGCCGGCCACGTGGAACCTGCAGGCCGACGACGCGCAGGTCATGCTCACCGCGCTGAGCACCTCCATCCGCTCCGGTCTGGCGGTGCCGCGTCCCCTGCCGGCGGTAATCGCCGACGCCTCGTCGCACACCGAACCCCCCGAGGAAGCCGGGGCCTACGCCTCCGCGCGCGGGCAGTTCAACGACGACGTCACCGCCGCGATCGCCGGCCAGGTCGGCCGGCTGTCGGGATTGACGTCCGCACTGATGACCGACGACCGCACCGGACTGACCGGCGTCCAATACACGGCGCCGCTGCGCGAGGA
Organism: Mycobacterium paraintracellulare; assembly: GCF_000276825.1. Lineage (NCBI taxonomy): Bacteria > Bacillati > Actinomycetota > Actinomycetes > Mycobacteriales > Mycobacteriaceae > Mycobacterium > Mycobacterium paraintracellulare. Next base: position 5,485,531 of record NC_016948.1, read on the forward strand.
CATGCTGCGCGCGCTGAGCCAGTCCGAACCGCCCGACTCCCGCAACGGGTTGGCGCAAGAGCGCCTGGCCGTGGTCGGTAAGACGATCAACGACCTGTTCGGGGCCGTCACGATCGTCAACCCGGGTGGCTCGTACACGCTGGCCACCGAGCACAGTCCGCTGCCGTTGGCGCTGCACAACGGCCTGAGTGTTCCGATCCGGGTGCGGGTGCACGTGGACGCCCCGCCGGGGATGAACGTCACCGACGTCGGGCAGATCGAACTGCCGCCCGGTTACCTCCCGCTGCGCATTCCGATCGAGGTGAACTTCACCCAACGCGTCGCCGTCGACGTGACGTTGCGGACGTCGGACGGTCTGCGGCTGGGCGAGCCGGTGCGGCTGTCCGTGCATTCCAACGCCTACGGCAAGGTCCTGTTCGCGATCACGCTGTCGGCTGCGGCGGTGCTGGTGCTGCTGGCGGGCCGGCGGCTGTGGCACCGCTTCCGCGGCCAGCCCGATCCCGCCGACCTGGATCGCCCCGACCCACCCCACGCCCGGCACGCGGCCGAATCCGGCGCCACGCACGACGACGCCGACCAACGGGTCGAACAAGAGCACCGAGTATGACCCCCGCCTACCGGCAGGCCCCCTCGCACCACCACCGCCCGCCACAGCCGCCGCGCCGTTCCCCGATGCAGGGCTCGCCGCCGACCGGGCCGCTGCCGCCCGTGCCCGCCGGGATCGATCGCCGACGCCCGGAACTGTCGGACGCCGCGCTGGTGTCGCGGTCCTGGGCGATGGCCTTCGCGACATTGATCAGCCGGCTCACCGGCTTCGCCCGGGTGGTGCTGCTCGCCGCGATCCTGGGCGCCGCCTTGTCCAGCGCGTTCTCGGTGGCCAATCAGCTGCCCAACCTGGTGGCGGCGCTCGTCCTGGAGGCGACGTTCACCGCGATCTTCGTGCCGGTGCTCGCGCGCGCCGAGCAGGGCGACCCCGACGGCGGGGCTGCGTTCGTGCGGCGCCTGGTCACGCTGACGACCGCGCTGCTGGTCTTCGCCACCGCGGTCTCGGTGCTGGCCGCCCCGCTGCTGGTGCGGCTGATGCTGGGCCGCGACCCGCAAGTCAACGAGCCGCTGACCGTCGCCTTCGCCTACCTGCTTCTCCCCCAGGTCCTCGCCTACGGACTCACCTCGGTGTTCATGGCGATCCTCAACACCCGCAACGTGTTTGGGCCCACCGCGTGGGCGCCCGTCGTCAACAACGTCGTGGCGCTGGCCACCCTGGCGATCTATGCGGCCGTCCCCGGTGAGCTGTCGGTCGATCCCGTGCGGATGGGCAACGCCAAGCTGCTGGTGCTCGCCATCGGCACCACGCTCGGCGTCTTCGCGCAAACCGGGATGCTGCTGGTCGCGCTGCGCCGGCAACGCATCGACCTGCGCCCGCTGTGGGGCATCGACGCACGCCTCAAACGATTCGGCACCATGGCAGCCGCGATGGTGCTCTACGTGCTGATCAGCCAGCTCGGCCTGGTGGTCGGCAACCAGATCGCCAGCACCGCAGCGGCATCCGGGCCCGCGATCTACAACTACACGTGGATGGTCCTGATGCTGCCGTTCGGCATGATCGGGGTGACGGTGCTGACGGTGGTGATGCCGCGGCTGAGCCGCAACGCGGCCGCCGACGACACCAAAGCCGTGCTCGCCGACCTGTCGCTGGCCACCCGGCTGACGTTGATCACGCTGATCCCGATCGTGGCCTTCATGACCGTCGGCGGCCCCGCGATGGGCAGCGCGCTGTTCGCCTACGGTCATTTCGGCAACGTCGACGCCGGATACCTGGGCGCCGCGATCGCGCTCTCGGCGTTCACGCTCATCCCCTACGGCCTGGTGCTCTTGCAGCTGAGGGTGTTCTACGCGCGCGAACAGCCCTGGACGCCGATCGTGATCATCCTCGTCATCACCGCGGTCAAGATCCTCGGCTCGGTGCTGGCGCCCCACCTCACCGACGACCCCAAGCTGGTAGCCGGTTTCCTGGGGATGGCCAACGGTGTCGGCTTTCTCGCCGGCGCTCTCGTCGGCTACCTGTTGCTGCGACGCGCGCTGTTGCCCGCGGGCGGCCACCTGATCGGCGTCGCCGAGGTGCGCACGATCCTGGTGACCCTCACCGCATCCATGCTGGCCGGCCTGACCGCGCACGTCGCGGATCGGCTGTTCGGGCTCGACGGGCTGACCGAGCACGGCGGCGCCGGCTCTCTGGTCCGCCTCTTCGTGCTGGGGCTCATCATGCTGCCGATCACGGCCACGGTCATGCTCCGCGCGCAGGTCCCCGAAGCGCAGGCCGCGTTGGACGCCCTGCGGTTCCGCATCACCGGCCGGGGGCCGCGGCCCCGCAGACCGAAGCCAGCGGATCGATCGTCTCACCGGCGCCCGGTCACGTACCCTGAGCAGAGGAATTCGTCCCCGCCTGGGGTCAATGCGGTCCAGGAGCCGATCCGGCGCAGGCCTCCGGAGCGGGCAAACCGAGCCCGGCTAGCGAAAGGACCGGAGGTGACCGACCGACCGATGGAGAGCCCCGCATCCAGCGCCGGCCCCGGCACAGGGTCAGGGACTTCGCGGCCGGTCGCCGACGACTTCCAGCCCGACATCCCCGCCGACGAGCCGCAACGCTCGACGTCCCGCCCGCCCGAACCCGCCAACGGCGACATCGGTGGCGAAACCCGGCGCGGCCCGGCCTCTTTCGACGCGCCCCGCGAGCGCGCCGCGGACTCGCCGGGCGACGACGTCCACCTGGTTCCCGGCGCCCGGATCGCCGGCGGCCGGTACCGGTTGCTGGTGTTCCACGGCGGCGCGCCGCCGCTGCAGTTCTGGCAGGCGCTGGACACCGCGCTGGACCGGCAGGTGGCGCTGACGTTCGTCGACCCGGACGGCGCGCTGCCCGACGAGGTGCTGCAGGAGATCCTGTCCCGCACGCTGCGGCTTAGCCGCATCGACAAACCCGGCATCGCCCGCGTGCTCGACGTGGTGCACACCGGCTCCGGCGGCCTCGTGGTCTCCGAGTGGATCCGGGGCGGCTCGCTGCAGGAGGTCGCCGACACCGCGCCCTCACCGGTGGGCGCGGTGCGGGCCATGCAATCGCTGGCCGCCGCCGCCGACGCGGCCCACCGCGCCGGCGTCGCGCTGTCGATCGACCACCCCAGCCGGGTGCGGGTCAGCATCGAAGGCGACGTCGTGCTGGCCTACCCGGCGACCATGCCCGACGCCAACCCCCAAGACGACATCCGCGGCATCGGCGCCGCGCTCTATGCCCTCCTGGTCAATCGGTGGCCCTTGCGGGAGAGCGGGGTGCGCAGCGGGCTCGCGCCGGCCGAACGCGACTCCTCGGGCAATCCCGTCGAACCCATGGCCGTCGACCGCGACATCCCGTTCCAGATCTCCGCGGTCGCCGTCCGGGCGGTCCAGGAGGACGGCGGAATACGCAGCGCCTCAACGCTTTTGAACCTCCTTCAGCAGGCCACCGCGGTCGCCGACCGCACCGAGGTGCTCGGCCCGATCGACGATTCCCCCTCGCCGTCGACGGCGCTCATCTCGCCCGGTCAAGAGCAGGCGACCTTCGCGCGCCGGCGGCGCAACCTGCTCATCGGCGCCGGCGCCGGCCTGGCCGTCATCGTGGTGGCCCTGCTGGTGCTGGCGTCTGTGGTGAGCAAGATCTTCGGCAACGTCGGCGGTGGCCTCAACAAGGACGAACTCGGGCTGAACGGCCCCTCGTCGTCCGCGTCGGCGTCATCGTCGACCACCCCGTCCGCGGCCGCCGGCAGCGTCGTGAAACCCACCCGGGCGAGCGTCTACTCCCCCGACGGCGAGGTCGACAACCCGGGCACGGCCGGACAGGCGATCGACGGCGACCCCTCCACCGCCTGGGCCACCGAGGTGTACACCGACGCCGTGCCCTTCCCCAGTTTCAAGCAGGGCGAGGGCCTGATCCTGCAGCTGCCCAACCCCACCGTCGTCGGCCAGGTCACCATCGACACGCCCAGCTCGGGGACCAAGGTCGAGATCCGGGCGGCCTCCTCGTCGGCCCCGGCCTCCCTCAACGACACCAAGCTGCTGGCTCAGGCCTTCACGCTCAAGCCCGGCCACAACGTCATCCCGGTCAGAGCAGGTTCGCCGACGTCGAATCTGCTGGTCTGGATCTCCACGCTGGGAACCACGAACGGCAAGAGCCAGGCCGGCTTTTTCGAGATCACGGTCCAGGCCGCGTCCTGATCCGCGCGCGTTCCACACACTCACACCACCGCTCCCGAGTGAAGTGCCGCCCGATACGGGATTAGTTAATGTCCGCCCCGTGGGCTTCGGGGGAGACGTCAAGCGGGACCGCAGTGACGCCGAGCTGCTGGCAGCCCATGTGGCGGGTGACCGCTACGCCTTCAGCGAGCTGTTCCTGCGTCACCAGCGCCACCTGCACCGGCTTGCCCGGCTCACCACTCGCACCCCCGAGGACGCCGAAGACGCGCTGCAAGACGCCATGCTCTCCGCGCACCGCGGCGCCGGCGCGTTCCGGCACGACGCCGCCGTCGGCAGCTGGCTGCACCGCATCGTGGTCAACGCCTGCCTGGACCGGCTGCGCCGCACCAAGGCCCACCCGACCGTTCCGCTGGAGGACGTCTACCCGGTCGCCGATCGGACCGCCCAGGTCGAGACGACGATGGCGGTGCAGCGCGCCTTGATGCGCCTTCCCCTCGAGCAACGGGCCGCGGTGGTGGCCGTCGACATGCAGGGCTACTCGGTGGCCGACACCGCCAGGCTGCTCGGCGTCGCCGAGGGCACGATCAAGAGCCGGTGTGCTCGCGGCCGCGGCCGCCTCGCCGAACTACTCGGCTACCTCAACGCCGGCGCCCACGCCACACCGGAGGGCGCTACCGGCCAGGCCTGACCGTCGCCGCGCGGGCCCATCCGTGGCCATCCGCCGGCGCATGACGGACACTGGGTCCGATGGATGCGGCGGACAACGACGGGGCGGATCACCGCAGCGCGGAATCGGACCCGCCGCTGACCGTCGAACTGCTCGCCGATCTGCAGGCCGGCGCGCTCGACGACGAGGCCGCCGCCCGGGTCCGCCGGCAGGTCCGCGCCGATCCGCAGGCCGCGGGCGTGCTCGCCGCGCTGAACCGGGTTCGTCGCGATCTCGCCGCCGTGGGCGCCGACCCGGCCTGCGCACCGGACCCGCCCCCGGGTGTCGCCGCCCGGATCTCGGCGGCCCTGCGATCCGCGGAGCCCCCGCCCGGACGGGCCGCCCACTCCGCACGCCCGCGTCTACGGCCGGCGCGCCTCATCGCGACGGTCGCCGGTCTGTGCGCCGCGCTGGCCGCGATCGGCTTCGGCACAGTCGCGCTCCTGCACGCTCCCGAACCCGCCCCGAGCACCCCGGGCGACGTCCAGCACATCACGGTGTCGACGCCGCCGATGGAGGTCCCGCTCTCCGCGGACGAAATCGTCGGCCTGCTCGACCGCGCACCCGACTTCGGCTCCTCCGGAGGCACGCTCAGCGACCCCGCCCGGCGCGCCTCCTGCCTCACCGGCCTCGGCTATCCGGCGGCCACACAGGTGCTGGGCGCGCGCCCGGTCGAGGTCAACGCGCGCCCCGGCGTCGTTCTGGTGATACCCGGCGACAGCCCGCACGTCCTGGCCGTCTACGTCGTTTCACCAAATTGCAGCGCCGCCGATACCGGGCTGTTGGCCAATACCCAGGTGCCGCGCCCCTAATGTGGTGCCATGGGCGGTGCCCCCGCTGTTGCGAACTCCCGGGAACAGCCGTACCCACGCTGGCGTTTATACGGGTCCAGAGACGATCGCTCGAAAGGTTTTCATGACCGCCGACACTGTGCATGACGTGATCATTATTGGTTCGGGTCCTGCTGGGTATACCGCGGCGTTGTATGCGGCGCGGGCGCAGTTGGCGCCGGTGGTGTTTGAGGGGACGTCGTTTGGTGGGGCGTTGATGACGACCACCGAGGTGGAGAATTATCCGGGTTTTCGTGACGGGATCATGGGTCCGGAGTTGATGGATCAGATGCGTGAGCAGGCGTTGCGGTTTGGTGCTGATCTGCGCATGGAAGACGTCGAATCGGTGTCGCTGGAGGGTGCGGTGAAGTCGGTGACCACCAGCGAGGGGGACACCGTTCGGGGGCGGGCGGTGATTTTGGCGATGGGCGCGGCGGCCCGCTATTTGGGGGTGCCCGGTGAGCAGGAGTTGCTGGGGCGTGGGGTGAGCTCGTGTGCGACCTGTGATGGGTTCTTTTTCAAGGATCAAGACATCGCGGTGATCGGTGGTGGGGATTCGGCGATGGAAGAGGCCACGTTTTTGACCCGCTTTGCCCGCAGTGTGACGTTGGTGCATCGCCGTGAGGAGTTCCGGGCCTCGCGGATCATGCTGGAGCGGGCCCGGGCCAACGACAAGATCACGTTTGTGACGAATAAGGCGGTCGAGGCGGTCGAGGGTGCCGAGACGGTGACGGGGTTGCGGTTGCGTGACACGGTGAGCGGTGCGGAGTCGACGTTGGCGGTGAGCGGGGTGTTCGTGGCGATCGGGCATGACCCGCGTTCGGAGTTGGTGCGCGAGGTGCTCGACACCGACGCGGATGGGTATGTGTTGGTGCGTGGCCGCACCACCAGTACCTCGATCGAGGGGGTGTTCGCCGCCGGTGATCTGGTGGATCGCACCTACCGCCAAGCCGTCACCGCCGCCGGCAGCGGCTGTTCGGCCGCCATCGACGCCGAACGCTGGCTCGCCGACCACGAAGAGTCCAGCGCCGCCGCCCAGGGCGACGCAACCGAATTTCCGGGCAGTACCGACACATTGATTGGAGCACCACAATGACCGATGCCGAAAAGGCCGGGGCCACAATAGAAGTCTCGGACGCATCATTTTCAACCGAGGTGCTGTCCAGCAATAAGCCTGTGCTAGTGGACTTTTGGGCCACATGGTGCGGACCCTGCAAAATGGTGGCGCCGGTCCTCGAGGAGATCGCCGGCGAGCGCAGCGATCACCTCACCGTCGCCAAGCTCGACGTGGACGCCAACCCCGAAACCGCCCAGAACTTCCAGGTCGTCTCCATCCCCACCATGATCTTGTTCAAGGACGGCCAACCGGTGAAGCGGATCGTCGGCGCCAAGGGCAAGGCCGCGCTGCTGCGCGAGCTTTCTGACGCGGTCCCCGGCCTCAGCTGATCGTTTCGATCGTCGCACCACGCCCCGGCGCATAGCCTGGGGTTTTCTGGAATTCGCGAACCGTCTGCGACAATACGGTTAGCTGTTGCCCATCTATGAGCGTGTCAGTTTGTCCCGGAGGGCCCTTGGTATGTCGAGTCCGCGCCGCGAATACGGCGACGCGCTGCGCTGTGGTGACCGCAGCGCCGCTGTGACCGAGATCCGGGCCACCCTCGCCTCATTGGGGATGCTGGACGGCTCCGACGACGAGGATCTCACTACCGGCCGGCACGTGGCCCTGGAACTCTTCGACGCCGAACTTGACCAGGCAGTTCGCGCTTTCCAACAGCATCGCGGCCTGCTCGTGGACGGCATTGTCGGCGAGGCCACCTACCGCGCGCTCAAGGAGGCGTCCTACCGACTGGGCGCGCGCACGTTGTATCACCAATTCGGCGCCCCCCTCTTCGGTGACGACGTCGCCACGCTGCAGGCACGGCTGCAGGATCTCGGTTTTTACACCGGCCTGGTCGACGGCTATTTCGGGTTGCAGACACACAACGCTTTGATGTCGTATCAGCGCGAGTACGGGCTGTCGGCCGACGGTATCTGCGGCCCGGAAACGTTGCGCTCCTTGTACTTTCTGAGTTCACGGGTCACCGGCGGGTCGCCCCACGCGCTTCGCGAAGAAGAACTGGTGCGCCGTTCGGGTCCCAAGCTGTCGGGCAAGCGCATCATCATCGATCCGGGCCGCGGCGGTGCGGATCACGGCCTGATCGTGCACGGTGCGTCCGGTCCGGTCAGCGAAGCGGATGTGTTGTGGGACTTGGCGAGTCGACTTGAGGGCCGAATGACCGCCATCGGGATGGAGACCTTTCTGTCCCGTCCGGTCAACAGCAGCCCCTCGGACGCCGAGCGTGCGGCCACCGCCAACAATGTCGGCGCCGACCTGATGATCAGCCTGCGCTGCGAAAGTCAGCTCAGCGCCGCGGCCAACGGGGTGGCGTCCTTTCACTTCGGCAACTCCCATGGCTCGGTGTCCACCATCGGCCGCAACCTGGCCGACTTCATTCAGCGAGAAGTGGTGGCACGCACGGGTTTACGGGATTGCCGCACGCACGGCCGGACGTGGGATCTGCTGCGTCTGACCCGCATGCCGACGGTCCAGGTCGACATCGGATACATCACCAACCCGCGCGACCGCGCCATGCTGGTCTCTACCCAGACCCGCGATGCCATCGCCGAGGGAATCCTCGCCGCGGTCAAGCGGCTCTACCTGCTGGGCAAGAACGACCGGCCCACGGGCACATTCACTTTCGCCGAGCTACTGGCCCACGAATTGTCGGTGGAGCGCACCAGCCAGCTGGGCGGTTCGTAGCCCCTCAACCACCCAGGGTGGTTCCCAACGCATTCCCCGCCGTGGAGCCGGCCCCGACCGGCTGCTCCAGATGCGCGCTTTCCAGCAGACGTTCGAGGGCCGCCTCGACTTCGGCCTTCCATCCCAGGCCCTTGTCGAGCTCGAGCCGCAGTCGCGGGAAATACGTATGTGGCGCCACCACAACGAATCCCGCGTCTTTCAAGAATTCCGCGTCCATCACACAGCGCTCTACCGAGCAATCGCCGACGGCCTCCAACACCGCCCGCACATCGGGACCCACCAGTCGCGGATCCTGTAATTCCGACGCCGCCGGGGTGCGGCCGAACGCCTCGAGCGCCCGTACGCCGCGTCGCACCAACTCATCGATGACCCGGGCGATCAAGCCGTGCGGCAGGTCGTCGGCGGCGGGGCCGGGTTCGATGCCCATCGACGTCAGCATCACCGCGTCCGCGGACACCGGGCCGGTCGGAAATCGTTGCGCCCGCGGCACCGCCCGCGGCGGCGCGTAGAACACATAGCCCAGGCACGGCGGCTCGGCCTGGCTTCGCTCGTCGGGGATCGCGGTCGCCACCTGACCGCACGAGCCCCACTCCAGCATGACCATGGACAGCCACGCTTCTTTTTCGAATTCGGGGTCGGTGAGGTGATCCTGGTTGCCGAGGGTCGCCGGATCGACTTCCCAGAACACGCACCGGCGCGCGTGCTTGGGAAGCTGCTCGAAGGCCTCGAGCCGCAGCGGCATGATTCGAGCGGACACTAGCCTCCTGCTCCTGTGCGGTACGGCAGCCATCTGCACCGACAACCCCTCCAGGATAGGAGAGGTGGTCGTGATCGGGCCAGCTTTAGCCCGGCCACATGCGTCGGGGCGCCCGAACCGCCGCAATAACGCGGTCGCGGGCGGTCGGTCATCGAAAGTCGTTGCTACCCATGCTGTTTCGCCAAACCGCGGCATCGGGGCGCGGAAATTTCTCGCCGCGTCGGCCCCAGTGTCACAGTGACGTAATTACACCGTGTCCTAGCTCAGGCCTTCGGCGGGGACATGACCTCGATGATTCGCTGTAGGTCGTCCACCGACCCGAACTCGACGACGATCTTGCCCTTGCGTTTGCCCAGGCTGACCGTCACTCGGGTATCGAAGGCGGTCGAGAGCCGGTCGGCGACATCTTGCAGGCCGGGCATCTGGATCGGCTTGCGCCGCGGGGGCGTCGGCGCGGTCGCGCCGGACCGGTTGGCCAGCGTGACCGCCTCCTCCGTGGCCCGCACCGACAATCCCTCCGCGACGATGCGGGTGGCCAGTTCCTCTTGGGCCTCGGGACCGGCCTCCAGGGACAGCAGTGCGCGGGCATGACCGGCGGACAGGACCCCGGCGGCCACGCGCCGCTGCACCGCGATCGGCAGCTTGAGCAACCGGATCATGTTGGTGATCAACGGCCGCGACCGCCCGATGCGGGCCGCCAGTTCATCGTGGGTGACCCCGAACTCGTCGAGCAGCTGCTGGTAGGCGGCCGCCTCTTCCAAGGGGTTCAGCTGCACGCGGTGGATGTTTTCCAACAGGGCGTCGCGCAGCAGATCGTCGTCGCCGGTCTCGCGCACGATCGCGGGGATGGTCGCCAGCCCGGCCTCCTGGGCCGCCCGCCAGCGCCGCTCCCCCATCACGATCTGGTAGTGCGCACCGCTGGCCGAATCCTTGACGGCCCGCACCACGATCGGCTGCAAGAGCCCGAACTCGCGGATGGAGTGCACCAGCTCCGCCAGCGCTTCCTCGTCGAAGACCTGACGGGGCTGACGGGGGTTGCGCTCGATATCGGCCGGCGCGATCTCGCGGTAGACCGCCCCCATGGAAGCGGTGGCCGACGCGTCCTGCGGCGGCGGTCCGCCGATCAAGACGTCGGCGGCCGCGTCCCCCATCCGGGGGCCGAGGGTCGCCGGACCGGAATCACCTTCCGCGGGACCGGTCGGAATTAGCGAAGCCAGGCCCCGGCCGAGGCCACCCTTTTTGCGTAACGGCTGCGTCATGGTCGTCCCTTCACGGATGGTGGTCAATCGCGCTCGGCGAGTTCGCGGCTCGCGTCGAGGTAGCTCATCGCCCCGCGGGAACCGGGGTCGTAATCGATGATGGTCATGCTGTAGCCCGGCGCCTCGGAAACCTTCACGCTGCGCGGAATCACCGTCCGCAGCACCTTGGCCCCGAAGTAGCGGCGCACCTCCTCGGCGACCTGGTCCGCCAGCTTGGTGCGGCCGTCGTACATGGTCAGCACCACGGTGCTCACCTCGAGCTTCGGGTTGAGGTGGGCCTTGACCATCTCGATGTTGCGCATCAGCTGCGAGACGCCCTCGAGGGCGTAGTACTCGCACTGGATCGGGATCATGACTTCCGGTGCCGCGACGAGCGCGTTGATGGTCAGCAGGCCGAGCGACGGCGGGCAATCGATGAAGACGCAATCGAAGTCGAGGCTGTCGAGGTCGGCCAAAGCGGTACGCAACCGATTCTCGCGCGCAACCATGCTCACCAGTTCGATCTCGGCGCCCGCCAGGTCGATTGTCGCGGGGATGCAGAACAGCCGGTCGTTGTGCGGGCTCTGCCGCAGGGCATCGTGGACGGAGACCTCACCCAACAACACCTCGTACGACGACGGCGTCCCCGACTTCCGGTCGGTGATGCCCAGCGCCGTGCTCGCGTTGCCCTGGGGGTCGAGGTCGATGACGAGGGTCTTGAGGCCTTGGAGCGCGAGGGCGGCGGCGAGGTTGACCGCCGTGGTCGTCTTGCCCACGCCGCCCTTCTGGTTCGCGACGGTGAAGACGCGGCGGCGGGCCGGCCGGCGCAGCGGCGGATACGTCGTGTGCAGGACCCGCATCGCCCGTTCGGCGGCCGCGCCGATCGGGGTGTCGTATTCGGCGCTTGTTTCACGTGAAACATTCGGCTGTGCGGCCGGTGCGGCCGCCGGCTCGGCTGGGGGCGCCGGCGTAGGAGCCGCCTGCGGGGCGGCCTCGGCTGGCTGTGCCGTCACCGGCCTGTCTTCTGGAAAAGTCATCGCGTTCGGGCCTTCCCGGTCCGTGCCGACTTGCGGTGCGGCGGCTGCCCGCGTCGCGCTGAAACTACGGTTGCGGGGGGACGCAAATAGTTCGCGCCACATGTCACCACCCTGACATCAGCGGCGCCCGATGCTGCCATCACACGCCGGAATTGTTCAACTTCCTCGGACGCCCGCTCCCCCTTGATGGCCAGCATCCGACCGCCTGGGCGTAGCAACGGCATGCTCCACTTCGTCAGTTTGTCCAACGCCGCAACCGCTCGTGATACCGCCGCATCCCTCGACCCGAACCGGTCACGCACCCCCGGCTCTTCCGCGCGGCCGCGGACCACCTCGACGGCTAACCCTAGTTCGTCGACAACCTCGTTGAGAAATTCGCTGCGTCGCAGGAGCGGTTCGAGCAACACGACCTCGAGATCGGGCCGTGCGATCGCCAGCGGTATCCCGGGCAAGCCCGCCCCGCTGCCGATGTCGATGACGCGCTCGCCCGCGCCGAGGAGTTCGGCGACCGCGGCGCTGTTCAATATGTGGCGGTCCCAGATCCGTTCGACTTCCCGCGGCCCCAGCAGCCCGCGCTCCACGCCCGCACCCGCGAGGAGTGTGGCGTACCGTTGCGCGATTCCGACGCGGTCGCCGAAGGCGTCGACCGCGGAATCCGGAGCGGCGCCGCTGCCATGTTTCACGTGAAACATCCTCGAGTTGGCGCGTGCACTTTCAACCTTCGGCCGCCCTCCGCACGAGACGAACTACACCGCTGTAACTCTGGGCGTCAGTCGTGCAGCACGACCACGCGGCGCGACGGCTCGACGCCCTCGCTCTCGCTGTGGACTCCGGGAACCGCCGCGACGGCGTCGTGCACGATCTTCCGTTCGAAAGGTGTCATCGGTGCCAGCTCTTCGCGCTCCCCCGACTCGAGCACCCGCCGCGCCACCTTGTCGCCCAGCGCCGCCAACTCTTCGCGCCGGCGCCGGCGCCAACTCGCGATGTCGAGCATCAACCGACTCCGCACGCCGGTCTTCTGGTGCACCGCCAACCGGGTGAGCTCCTGAAGCGCGTCGAGCACCTCGCCGCCGCGGCCGACCAACTTGTTCAAGTCGTCGCCGCCATCGATGCTCACCACGGCCCGGCTCCCCTCGACGTCCAGGTCGATGTCGCCGTCGAAGTCCAAGAGGTCCAACAACTCCTCGAGGTAGTCGCCGGCGATCTCGCCCTCGGCGACCAACCGCTCCTCCAGGTCGTCGCCCTCCTCGGCGTCACCCTGGACGGTGTCCTCGGCCGCCGCTTGGGTCTCGAGGTCCGTGTCCACGTCGCGCTCGGTGGTGTCGGCGTCTGTCATGTCTTTCTCTCCCTCATCCATGGGTCTGAGCCCGGTTGGGGCCGCCCTGCCCAGGGTCGCCCCGGTAGCTTGTCCGCCGTATCAGCGTTTGCGTTTCTTCGGTCGCGCGCCCGGCCGCGGGGTGCGATTGCTCGGAGTGTCGGTGGCTTCGGGCGCCTGCCCGTCGGCGTCATCGGACTCCGCCTCCGCCGAACCGGACCCCTCGGTATCCCCACCGGCCTTCGCCGAACCGTTCCCGCCCGGCGCTGCCGCCTTCGGTGTGCGCTTCGGCTTCGCTCCGGGAGCCGGCGCGTTGGCCGCCCGGCGCGCGATCGCTTCCTGCTTCTTGGCTTCGTCTTCTTTTTCGATCATCCCGAAGACGTAGTGCTGCTGCCCGAAGGTCCAGATGTTGTTGGCGAACCAGTACAGGATGATCGCCAGCGGAAGGAACGGCCCACCGACCACCACGCCGAGCGGAAACACATACAGCGCAAGCTTGTTCATCATCGCGGTCTGCGGGTTGGCCGCCGCCTCCGGGCTCTGCCTCGCCACCGACGCCCGACTGTTGAAGTACGTCGCCACCCCGGCCAGGATCATCACCGGCAGCCCCACGGCGATCACGGCCGGCCGGCTGAAAACGGTGAACGCGTCCAGGCCCGTGCGCTGCGTCATGAACGCGCCGATCGGTGCGCCGAACAAGTTGGCGTCCAGGAAATGCGCGACGTCCGTCGGGGTGAAGACGTAGTTTCCGGTGAGCCGGTTCTCGGCCACCGACAGGTGCGGCTGCCCGAACCCACCGGTGGTTCGGTTGAACGAGCGCAACACGTGATACAGACCGATGAACACCGGGATCTGCGCCAGCATCGGCAGGCAGCCGAGAATCGGGTTGAAGCCGTGTTCGCGCTGCAGCTTCTGCATCTCGAGCGCCATGCGCTGCCGGTCCTTGCCGTACTTCTTCTGCAGCGCCTTGATCTGCGGTTGCAACTCCTGCATCTGGCGCGTGGTCCGGATCTGTCGCACGAAGGGCTTGTAGAGCAACGCGCGCAGGCTAAAGACCAAGAACATCACCGACAGCGCCCAGGCGAAGAAGTTCGACGGCCCCAGCATGGAGGCGAACAACTTGTACCAAACCCACATGATCCACGACACCGGGTAGTAGACGAAGTCGAGGCTGAAAACGTCAAACGACAAAAGACTCACTCTCCCCTCGCGTCGCTCGGACCACCCGAGCGTCGCTGGCGTCTTGGCAATCCCCTTGGCAGCCGGGGCGATCCGGTATCGGATCCCATCCGCCCTCGTGCCATGGTCCGCACTTGGCGAGCCTGACCGCAGCCAACCAGCTCCCCCGGATCAACCCGTACTCGTTCAGCGCATCGACCGCGTACTGGCTGCAGGTCGGAACGAAGCGACAGGTCGCCGGGCGCAGCGGCGACACCATATGCCGATAGAGCTGGATGAGGAAAATCAATCCCCGCGCCACGGACCGTCCAACGGTGTGGGTCAACGCACCCACCGCAGAGCGTCCGGTCACGGTGCGATCCCCGTCGCCGGCATCCGTCGCAAACACCGCCGCAGTTCCTGTTCCAACCGGGCCGACGACGCGGTCCGGCTACTGGGCAGCGCCCGGATCACCAGCCGGTCGGAATCCTGAAGGTCACCGAGAATCGTGCGGGCCACATGTCGCAGCCGGCGGGCGACCCGGTGACGTTCCACCGCCGACCCGACGGGCTTGCCGACAACGAGTCCGACGTGGGGCGCCGTCGCGTCGCCGCCGTCGGTTTCGCGCCGGAAGTGCACGACAATGTCGGGCTGTGCCATGCGGATCCCGTGCTTCACCGTCGCGTCAAACTCAATTGACCGCGTCATGCGGTTGCGTGCGGGAAGCACCGCCGAAAGACCTGACCCGCGATCAGGCAGATAGCGCGCGGCGGCCCTTGCGACGCCGACCGGACACGATCGCGCGTCCGGCACGAGTGCGCATCCGCAAGCGGAAGCCATGCACGCGGGCTCGGCGCCGGTTATTCGGCTGGAAGGTCCGCTTGCCCTTGGCCACGACGTTCTCCTCGTTGTTTGCCATCCGGCCGATCAGACGGTTCGCTTCGGGCTCGTCTGCGGTCCGACCGGAGGTGGTCTTGCTGCTGCTGGCCGGCGCGGTCCCCGGGTGGTTCCGGGTCGCAGCCGTATCGCCGACTTTCGGGCGACTGTTTGAGGGTACTGACGAGCCCTCGCCTGGTCAAACCTGGCCTGCCGCAACGCCGCCGCGCGGACCCGGCGAAAGATTTTCCGTTCCGGTCACACTCGGCTCCGGGGTGACTACGATAACGACCCGAACCAAGGCCCCACTCACCCTAAACGACCCGATTGGAATGCAGCGGAACGGTTGGCAGCCGCACGGAAAACTGTTAGCTTCTGCCAAAGTCGTTTTAGACTGAAGCAGCGCTCGACAACGAAGCGAGGATGGTGGATCGACTAGCTGCCTAGACAACCTTTGTGGGTTTTCTTCCAGCGCGGAGATCGCGAGCCGTCGCCGGTAGGTTGTGGCTTGCAGACGACCACCCTGTCCACACCTGTGTATAACTATGTGGACAGCCGTTTCGTCGCCAAGCGTGAGTTGTACTTCGACCCGGGACGTTCGAGAACCAGGGAGATGCGTCGT